>NZ_JAJKLK010000001.1 GCF_020982545.1 Streptomyces sp. MNU76
TGTGCCTGGTCCTGGGGATCTTCCTCGGCCTACCGGTCCTCTGGATCCTGCTCCTGAACATGCTCAACCTGGGCGTCGGCATCGGCCTGATGACCTCGGCCGGCCGCCTCGACGTCTTCCTCGGCCTGATCCTCCCGCACGGCCTGCTGGAACTGACGGCCGTCTTCGTGGCCGCCGGCACCGGGCTGCGGCTCGGCTGGACCGTCATCGACCCAGGGCTCCGCACCCGCCGGTCCGCCCTGGCCGAGGAGGGGCGAGCCGCCCTCGGGATGGCGATAGGCCTGGCGCTGGTCCTCTTCGTGTCCGGCGCCATCGAAGGCTTCGTCACCCCGTCCGGCCTCCCCACCTGGGCCCGCATCACCATCGGAGTCCTCGCCGAACTCGCCTTCCTCGCGTACGTCTACGTCCTGGGCGGACGCGCCGTCCGGGCCGGTGACACGGGCGATGTCGAGGAGCACGAACGCAGCGCCGCGGTCCCCACCGCCGCCTGATGTGCGTCCACCCCCGTCGGGCTGTTAGTCTCCTCTTCGTTCCCGCAGGAGCCGTTGACACGGCCGATGTGGGGAGGTAGATTCGAACAGTTGCCTAGAGGTGGTCATACCCCAGGGCAGCGGTAAAAATCTACCGACTCCTCGTGAATGCAACATTTCCGAGCGAGTCCACCCGATGAATCAGGAATGAACGCCCGGTTAGTCCGGTCAAAAACTTCTGATAAAGTCGGACTCGCCGAAAGAAAGCCGCAAGGCAATCAATTAGGTAAGGCCCTCCAACGGCCACCGGAAAAGAATTCCGACCAGAAACGGATCGGAAAACGGATCTGGTAGGGTTGGAAACGCAAGACAGCAAGACCGAAGGGAAACTGCCCGGAGGAAAGCCCGAGAACAGCTTGGGTGAGTACAAAGGAAGCGTCCGTTCCTTGAGAACTCAACAGCGTGCCAAAAATCAACGCCAGATATGTTGACACCCCGTTCCCAGCCGATTCCGGTTGGGGCGAGGTTCCTTTGAAACAAACACAGCGAGGATGCTGTGAACCATCGGACTATTCCTCCGGTGGTTCCGCTCTCGTGTGTGTGTACCGGATTACCGGTAAACATTCACGGAGAGTTTGATCCTGGCTCAGGACGAACGCTGGCGGCGTGCTTAACACATGCAAGTCGAACGATGAACCACTTCGGTGGGGATTAGTGGCGAACGGGTGAGTAACACGTGGGCAATCTGCCCTTCACTCTGGGACAAGCCCTGGAAACGGGGTCTAATACCGGATACAACCACTAGGGGCATCTCTTGGTGGTGGAAAGCTCCGGCGGTGAAGGATGAGCCCGCGGCCTATCAGCTTGTTGGTGAGGTAACGGCTCACCAAGGCGACGACGGGTAGCCGGCCTGAGAGGGCGACCGGCCACACTGGGACTGAGACACGGCCCAGACTCCTACGGGAGGCAGCAGTGGGGAATATTGCACAATGGGCGAAAGCCTGATGCAGCGACGCCGCGTGAGGGATGACGGCCTTCGGGTTGTAAACCTCTTTCAGCAGGGAAGAAGCGAAAGTGACGGTACCTGCAGAAGAAGCGCCGGCTAACTACGTGCCAGCAGCCGCGGTAATACGTAGGGCGCGAGCGTTGTCCGGAATTATTGGGCGTAAAGAGCTCGTAGGCGGTCTGTCGCGTCGGATGTGAAAGCCCGGGGCTTAACCCCGGGTCTGCATTCGATACGGGCAGACTAGAGTGTGGTAGGGGAGATCGGAATTCCTGGTGTAGCGGTGAAATGCGCAGATATCAGGAGGAACACCGGTGGCGAAGGCGGATCTCTGGGCCATTACTGACGCTGAGGAGCGAAAGCGTGGGGAGCGAACAGGATTAGATACCCTGGTAGTCCACGCCGTAAACGGTGGGAACTAGGTGTTGGCGACATTCCACGTCGTCGGTGCCGCAGCTAACGCATTAAGTTCCCCGCCTGGGGAGTACGGCCGCAAGGCTAAAACTCAAAGGAATTGACGGGGGCCCGCACAAGCAGCGGAGCATGTGGCTTAATTCGACGCAACGCGAAGAACCTTACCAAGGCTTGACATACACCGGAAACGGCCAGAGATGGTCGCCCCCTTGTGGTCGGTGTACAGGTGGTGCATGGCTGTCGTCAGCTCGTGTCGTGAGATGTTGGGTTAAGTCCCGCAACGAGCGCAACCCTTGTTCTGTGTTGCCAGCATGCCCTTCGGGGTGATGGGGACTCACAGGAGACTGCCGGGGTCAACTCGGAGGAAGGTGGGGACGACGTCAAGTCATCATGCCCCTTATGTCTTGGGCTGCACACGTGCTACAATGGCAGGTACAATGAGCTGCGAAGCCGTGAGGCGGAGCGAATCTCAAAAAGCCTGTCTCAGTTCGGATTGGGGTCTGCAACTCGACCCCATGAAGTCGGAGTTGCTAGTAATCGCAGATCAGCAGTGCTGCGGTGAATACGTTCCCGGGCCTTGTACACACCGCCCGTCACGTCACGAAAGTCGGTAACACCCGAAGCCGGTGGCCCAACCCGTAAGGGAGGGAGCTGTCGAAGGTGGGACTGGCGATTGGGACGAAGTCGTAACAAGGTAGCCGTACCGGAAGGTGCGGCTGGATCACCTCCTTTCTAAGGAGCATCTAGCTGCCGCAAGGCAGCCAGGGCCACAACGTCGGCGAACGTCCGACGGTGGTTGCTCATGGGTGGAACGTTGATTATTCGGCCGGTTTCACGGGCCGGAGGCTGTTAGTACTGCTCGCAAGAGCGTGGAAAACATGATCTCCGGACGGAATCTGGTCGGGCACGCTGTTGGGTGTCTGAGGGCACGGCCGTATGGCTGCCTTCAGTGCCGGCCCCAGTGCACTCGAATCTACTGGTTCGGGGTGATGGGTGGTTGGTCGTTGTTTGAGAACTGCACAGTGGACGCGAGCATCTGTGGCCAAGTTTTTAAGGGCGCACGGTGGATGCCTTGGCACCAGGAACCGATGAAGGACGTGGGAGGCCACGATAGTCCCCGGGGAGTCGTCAACCAGGCTTTGATCCGGGGGTTTCCGAATGGGGAAACCCGGCAGTCGTCATGGGCTGTCACCCGCTGCTGAACACATAGGCAGTGTGGAGGGAACGCGGGGAAGTGAAACATCTCAGTACCCGCAGGAAGAGAAAACAACCGTGATTCCGGGAGTAGTGGCGAGCGAAACTGGATGAGGCCAAACCGTATGCGTGTGAGACCCGGCAGGGGTTGCGTATACGGGGTTGTGGGATCTCTTTTTCACAGTCTGCCGGCTGTGAGACGAGTCAGAAACCGTTGATGTAGGCGAAGGACATGCGAAAGGTCCGGCGTAGAGGGTAAGACCCCCGTAGCTGAAATCTGTACGGCTCGTTTGAGAGACACCCAAGTAGCACG
Organism: Streptomyces sp. MNU76; assembly: GCF_020982545.1. Taxonomy (GTDB): domain Bacteria; phylum Actinomycetota; class Actinomycetes; order Streptomycetales; family Streptomycetaceae; genus Streptomyces. The sequence goes on from NZ_JAJKLK010000001.1 coordinate 3,395, forward strand.
GGGCCCGAGAAATCCCGTGTGAATCTGGCGGGACCACCCGCTAAGCCTAAATATTCCCTGGTGACCGATAGCGGATAGTACCGTGAGGGAATGGTGAAAAGTACCGCGGGAGCGGAGTGAAATAGTACCTGAAACCGTGTGCCTACAAGCCGTGGGAGCGTCGGAACGAGGTTTGCCTTGTTCTCGTGACTGCGTGCCTTTTGAAGAATGAGCCTGCGAGTTTGCGGTGTGTTGCGAGGTTAACCCGGGTGGGGTAGCCGTAGCGAAAGCGAGTCCGAACAGGGCGATTCAGTAGCACGCTCAAGACCCGAAGCGGAGTGATCTAGCCATGGGCAGGTTGAAGCGGAGGTAAGACTTCGTGGAGGACCGAACCCACCAGGGTTGAAAACCTGGGGGGATGACCTGTGGTTAGGGGTGAAAGGCCAATCAAACTCCGTGATAGCTGGTTCTCCCCGAAATGCATTTAGGTGCAGCGTCGTGTGTTTCTTGCCGGAGGTAGAGCACTGGATAGGCGATGGGCCCTACCGGGTTACTGACCTTAGCCAAACTCCGAATGCCGGTAAGTGAGAGCGCGGCAGTGAGACTGTGGGGGATAAGCTCCATGGTCGAGAGGGAAACAGCCCAGAGCATCGACTAAGGCCCCTAAGCGTACGCTAAGTGGGAAAGGATGTGGAGTCGCAGAGACAACCAGGAGGTTGGCTTAGAAGCAGCCACCCTTGAAAGAGTGCGTAATAGCTCACTGGTCTAGTGATTCCGCGCCGACAATGTAGCGGGGCTCAAGCGTACCGCCGAAGTCGTGTCATTCCAGCATGAGGGCCAACGCCCGCTGGGATGGGTAGGGGAGCGTCGTGTGCCGGGTGAAGCAGCCGCGGAAGCGAGTTGTGGACGGTTCACGAGTGAGAATGCAGGCATGAGTAGCGATACAAACGTGAGAAACGTTTGCGCCGATTGACCAAGGGTTCCTGGGTCAAGCTGATCTGCCCAGGGTAAGTCGGGACCTAAGGCGAGGCCGACAGGCGTAGTCGATGGATAACCGGTTGATATTCCGGTACCCGCTGTGAAGCGTCAAACATTGAACCAGGCGATGCTAAGTCCGTGAAGCCGTCCCGGATCCTTCGGGTGAAGGGGAGTGGTGGAGCCGACGAACCAGACTTGCAGTAGGTGAGTGATGGGGTGACGCAGGAAGGTAGTCCATCCCGGGCGGTGGTTGTCCCGGGGTAAGGGTGTAGGACGGTGTGCAGGTAAATCCGCACATCATTAAGTCTGAGACCTGATGCCGAGCCGATTGTGGTGAAGTGGATGATCCTATGCTGTCGAGAAAAGCCTCTAGCGAGTTTCATGGCGGCCCGTACCCTAAACCGACTCAGGTGGTCTGGTAGAGAATACCGAGGCGTTCGGGTGAACTATGGTTAAGGAACTCGGCAAAATGCCCCCGTAACTTCGGGAGAAGGGGGGCCACGCCTGGTGATCCGATTTACTCGGTGAGCTGGGGGTGGCCGCAGAGACCAGCGAGAAGCGACTGTTTACTAAAAACACAGGTCCGTGCGAAGCCGTAAGGCGATGTATACGGACTGACGCCTGCCCGGTGCTGGAACGTTAAGGGGACCGGTTAGTCATTCTTCGGGGTGGCGAAGCTGAGAACTTAAGCGCCAGTAAACGGCGGTGGTAACTATAACCATCCTAAGGTAGCGAAATTCCTTGTCGGGTAAGTTCCGACCTGCACGAATGGCGTAACGACTTCTCGACTGTCTCAACCATAGGCCCGGTGAAATTGCACTACGAGTAAAGATGCTCGTTTCGCGCAGCAGGACGGAAAGACCCCGGGACCTTTACTACAGTTTGATATTGGTGTTCGGTTCGGCTTGTGTAGGATAGCTGGGAGACTGTGAAGCTCGGACGCCAGTTCGGGTGGAGTCGTCGTTGAAATACCAGTCTGGTCGTGCTGGATGTCTAACCCGGGTCCGTGATCCGGATCGGGGACAGTGTCTGATGGGTAGTTTAACTGGGGCGGTTGCCTCCCAAAGGGTAACGGAGGCGCCCAAAGGTTCCCTCAGCCTGGTTGGCAATCAGGTGGTGAGTGTAAGTGCACAAGGGAGCTTGACTGTGAGACCGACGGGTCGAGCAGGGACGAAAGTCGGGACTAGTGATCCGGCGGTGGCTTGTGGAAGCGCCGTCGCTCAACGGATAAAAGGTACCCCGGGGATAACAGGCTGATCTTCCCCAAGAGTCCATATCGACGGGATGGTTTGGCACCTCGATGTCGGCTCGTCGCATCCTGGGGCTGGAGTCGGTCCCAAGGGTTGGGCTGTTCGCCCATTAAAGCGGTACGCGAGCTGGGTTTAGAACGTCGTGAGACAGTTCGGTCCCTATCCGCTGTGCGCGTAGGAGTCTTGAGAAGGGCTGTCCCTAGTACGAGAGGACCGGGACGGACGAACCTCTGGTGTGCCAGTTGTTCTGCCAAGGGCATGGCTGGTTGGCTACGTTCGGGAGGGATAACCGCTGAAAGCATCTAAGCGGGAAGCCTGCTTCGAGATGAGGACTCCCACCCCCATGAGGGGTTAAGGCTCCCAGTAGACGACTGGGTTGATAGGCCAGATATGGAAGCCTGGTAACGGGTGGAGTTGACTGGTACTAATAGGCCGAGGGCTTGTCCTCAGTTGCTCGCGTCCACTGTGTTGGTTCTGAAACCACGAACAACCCCATTTCTCATGGTCACGAGGGATGGTGCGGTATTCATAGTTTCATAGTGTTTCGGTGGTCATAGCGTGAGGGAAACGCCCGGTTACATTCCGAACCCGGAAGCTAAGCCTTACAGCGCCGATGGTACTGCAGGGGGGACCCTGTGGGAGAGTAGGACGCCGCCGAACAATTTTTGAGAAAGCCCCTGCCGGGTTACCGGCGGGGGCTTTCTGCATTTACGGCTGATTTTGCCGGCCGTCCCCCTCCACGGGAATGAAATGGGAATGGGAATGGGAATGGGAATGGGAATGGGAATTAGAGGCGTCCGGCAGCCTTCAGTGACAGGTAGGCGTCTGCCAGAGCCGGCGGCAGGTTGTCGGGTGTCGCGTCGACGACCGTGACGCCGTGGCGACGCAGTTGATCGGCAGTGCGGTGGCGGTCCGCTTGTGCCTGGGCGGCCGCGGCGGCCTCGTAGACCGCATCCGTGGTGCCTCGGGAGTTCGCCATGCGGGCGATGTGCGGATCTGCCACGGAGGCCACCACGACCGTATGGCGTTGGGTGAGGCGGGAGAGGACGGGGAGGAGGCCCTGTTCGACGGGGGCCGCGTCGAGGGTGGTGAGGAGGACGATCAGGGCTCGGCGAGGCGCCGTACGGAGCGCGGTGGCGGTGAGGCCCCGGGCGTCCGTTTCGACGAGCTCGGGTTCCAGCAGAGCCATGGCGTTGACCAGGGACGGGAGGACGTCTCCCGCTGTGCGGCCCTGGACCAGGGCGCGTACGCGACGGTCGTAGGCCAGCAGGTCCACGCGGTCGCCGGCGCGGGAGGCCAGGGCCGCCAGGAGCAGAGCCGCGTCCAGGGAGGCATCGAGGCGGGGGGCGTCGCCCACACGGGCCGCCGAGGTTCGGCCGGTGTCCAGGACGAGGAGGATGTGGCGGTCGCGTTCGGGACGCCAGGTGCGTACGGCCACCGAGGACTGTCGGGCTGTGGCGCGCCAGTCGATGGAGCGGGTGTCGTCGCCGGGGATGTACTCGCGGAGGCTGTCGAACTCCGTGCCCTCGCCCCGGGTCAGGACGCTGGTGCGGCCGTCCAGTTCACGCAGGCGGGCCAGTTTGGACGGCAGGTGCTTGCGGCTGGTGAACGGGGGGAGCACCCGTACGGTCCAGGGCGCCCGGTGGCTGCCCTGGCGGGCGAAGAGCCCGAGAGGGCCGTACGAGCGGATCGTGACCCTGTCCGCCTGGCGGTCGCCCCGGCGGGTGGGGCGCAGGCGGGTGGTGATGCGACGGCGCTCGCCCGGGGGGATCGTGAGCCGGTGGCGGGACGCGGTCACTTCGGTGCCGGGGAGCCAGCTGCTGGGGGGCCAGGCGTCACGGACGTGGGCGCGCAGGGGCCGGCCGGAGGGGTTGGTGACCGTGAGGGTGACGTCCGCGGTCTCGCCCAGGCGTGCGGAGGTGTCGCCGGAGCGTAGGAGGCCCAGGCGGCGCACGGGTGCGGCGAGGGCGTAGTCACAGGCGCAGGCCAGGGCCAGCGGGGCGTTCACGGCCAGGATGCCCGTCCAGCTGGGTTCCCAGATGCCGACGGGGAGGGTGCCGAGAGCCGCGAGGAGTGCGGCGCGTCCGGTGGGGGCCATCAGCGGGGCACGGGGACGTGGGTAAGGATCGCGTTGATGACCGAGTCGGCCGTCACACCCTCCATCTCGGCCTCGGGGCGGAGTTGGACGCGGTGGCGCAGGGTCGGGAGTGCGAGTGCCTTCACGTCGTCGGGGATGACGTAGTCGCGGCCCGTCAGCCAGGCCCAGGCGCGGGATGCCGCGAGGAGGGCCGTGGCCCCTCGGGGGGACACGCCGAGGGTGAGGGACGGGGATTCGCGGGTGGCGCGGCAGATGTCCACCACATAGGCAGTGATCTCGGGGGAGATCGTCGTCTTGGCCACGGCGGTGCGGGCGGCTTCGAGGTCGGCGGCGTTCGCGACGGGGCGTACGCCGGCGGCGCGCAGGTCGCGGGGGTTGAAGCCCTCGGCGTGCCGGGTGAGGACGTCGATCTCGTCCTGCCGGGACGGGAGGGGGACCGTCAGTTTGAGGAGGAAACGGTCCAGTTGGGCTTCGGGGAGGGGATAGGTGCCCTCGTACTCGACGGGGTTCTGGGTCGCGGCGACCAGGAACGGGTCCGGGAGCGGGCGGGGGGTGCCGTCGACCGTGACCTGGCGTTCCTCCATGGCCTCCAGCAGGGAGGACTGGGTCTTCGGCGGGGTGCGGTTGATCTCGTCCGCGAGGAGGAGGTTGGTGAAGACCGGGCCGGGCTGGAAGGAGAACTCGGCGGTGCGGGTGTCGTAGACGAGTGAGCCGGTGACGTCGCTCGGCATCAGGTCCGGGGTGAACTGGACGCGCTTGGTGTCGAGATCGAGCGCTGATGCGAGAGCCCGCACGAGCAACGTTTTGGCCACCCCGGGGACTCCTTCCAGCAGGACGTGTCCGCGGCAGAGGAGGGCGACGACGAGACCGGTCACGGCGGGGTCCTGGCCGACCACGGCTTTGGCGATCTCGGCACGCAGTGCCTCCAGGGAGGCACGGGCGGTGCCCGGGTCCCCGGTGGTCCCGGCGTTGTCAGTGGTCGGGTCCATCATGAACGGCGTACCTCTCTTTCGAGGGCGTCGAGTTGGTCGGTCAGGGCGATGAGGGCCTTGTCGTCGCCGGGCGGCGGGCCGAAGAGGAGGGCGTGCAGGGGCTGTCCGTCGCCGTGGAGGTGCGTGGACAGGGCGGGGAGCAGGGCCTCGGGCGTGTGAGCTCGGGAGACGGGGACACCTACGAGGGGGGCGAGGCGCGTGCGGGTGGTGGAGCGAAGAGCGGCGGCCGCGCGGTCGCGGGCGTTGGCCTTGCGGTAGAGGCGGGCGCGGCCTTCGACGGTCTCGGAGGCGCGGATCGCGACGGGGAGTTTCTCGGGCACCAGGGGGCCCAGTCGGCGTGCCCGCCAGAGGGCGGCGAGGGCTCCGGCGACGAAGAGTTGCAGGGTGCCCCAGAACCAGCCCGAGGGGAGCAGGTCGAAGAAGCTGCGGTTGCCCGCGTCGGGGGCCGAGTCGTCGGAGAGCGAGGGGAGGTACCAGACCACATGGGGGCGCGAGCCGAGGAGTTGGAGGGCGAGGGAGGCGTTGCCCTGCTCGTCGAGGCTGCTGTTGAGGAGGATGTCGGGGGCGCCGAGGACGACGGTGTCGCCGTCTCCCTCGGCCGCCGGGACGCGCACCAGGGTGGGCAGGCCGTCCTCGGGGTAGCAGGCGTCGGCCGCGCGCGCGGTGACGTGGTAGCGGAGCCCGCCGGTGTCGGCGCTGCCCGCTCGGCGGGCGGCGGGCAGTTCGCAGCGGGGCCTGAGGGTGGAGTCGAGGCTGAGTGCCGCGTCGGCGGTGACTCCGGGGGCGAGGGTGTGCACGGACGGCGGGCCGGGGGCGACGAGGACCGTGCGGCCGCCGGAGGCCTCGGTCGCCTCGCGAAGGCTGCGCTGCTGCGAGTCGGTGAGCAGGTCGGGGACGGCGATCAGGAGGGTGGTGTCGGGGCCGGCGGCGGCGCGTGCCTCGTCGAGGGTGGTGACCAGCCGGGTGGACACGCCCCGGTCGTCGAGGAGTTCGGCGACGGCGCGGCTGCCGTCGGTGTCGGCGGAGCGGGGGTCCAGGCGGCCGTGTTCCGCGCCGGAGCGGATCACGGCGATCACGGCTGCGGCCGCCAGGAGGACGACCGCCGCGAGGACGACACCGCGCGCGGGTCCACACCTGACGGGCCGTGGGCGAGACCGAGGTGGAGGGGGCGTGGTCCCGGTGGTCATTCGGCGGCTCCCGGGTGGGTGTTCCGGGCCGTGCTCGCGGTGCTGGGGTGCTGCTCGCCGGGCGGGCCGGGTGCGCTCAGGTCGGTGTCGAGGTCGGCGAGGCGGCGGTACGTTCCTTCGGCGGCTGAGCGGCCGCCGTACGTGACGTCGTCGAAGTCCCGGGCGGCGGTGTGCAGTCGGTCCGTGTGGGCGGGGAGCACCGAGCCCGCCTCGGAGGCCGCCTCGTCGGCGGTGCGGCCGGGGCGCACGTCGAGCAGGGCGCGTTCCTCCAGCGAGCGGACGACGGCGCGCATGCGTTCCTGGACGGCCTGGTTCCAGTGGCCCTGGGCGGCCTGGGCCTCGGCGGCGGCGCGGTGTTCCGCGGCGCTGCGGGGCCGGTCGTCGAAGAGCACGGCGGAGGAGGTGGGGGCGCGGCGAGGGGTGCCGAGGCGCCACCACAGTGCTCCGAGGAGGGCGAGCACGGCCAGGACGATGACGACGAGGCCGAGTGTGCCGCCGGGTGTGGCGGTGGAGGCGGCGCCGAACACCTTGTCGAGCCACTCCCAGAAGGCGTCCAGGGCGCGCTCGTACCAGCTGGGGTCGTTCTGGTGGTACATGCCCTTGGACAGCTCGCGTCGGGCCGCCTCCCGCGCGGGATCGCGCGGGAGGGTGATGGGCGGCTCGTCCGCCGTGAGCCACGACATCGGTACGGCTGTCAGTGCTCCCCCCGACCGTGTCACCCCATCAGCTCCCCGGGGTGACGCCCGGGGCGTCACCGTAGCCCTGGAGGCCGGCGGCGCGGCCCAGTTCGAGGTCGAGGGCCTCGCGGCGGATGCGCTGGTCGATGTAGAGGAGCACGGTGACGCCGGCGCTGATCGGGAAGGTGAGGGTGGAGCCGATCACCGCGCCGACGCCGCTGATGACGAGGTAGGTCCAGCCCAGCGCGGTTCCGCCGGTGGCGAGGAGGCCGGAGATGCCGTCGCCGTCGAGGGCAGCGCCCGCGAAGGAGAAGGGGATCACGACGATCGACGCGACGACGTAGGCGATGATCGCGGCGAGCAGCTGGATGCCGAGGACGCGCCACCACGAGCCGCGCACGAGCTTGACCGAGCGGCTCATCGACTTGCGGACCCCCTGCTTCTCCAGCATCAGGGCGGGAGAGGCGAGGGAGAAGCGGATCATCAGCCACACGGTGAGCACGAAGGCACCGAGGCCGCCGAGGAGGGCGAGGAGTACACCGGCTCCGGTGGAGCCGCCCGCGGCGACCAGGACGCCGGGGGTGATGCCCACGGTCATGATCAGGCCGGCGATCACGAGGAGCAGGACGGTCAGGCCGCCCAGTCGGAGGAGCTGCGGGCGGGCGTCCCGCCAGGCCTCGGCGGTGGTGACCGACTTGCCGAGGACGGCGCGGCTGGTCACGGTCGTGAGCAGGGCCGTCGCGATGATGGTGCCCAGCAGGGAGATCACCATGACGACGGAGGTGCTCAGCAGGGTGTCGCCCAGGGCGCGGCCCAGTTCGCCGGGGGTGGCGGTCGGGTCGTCGAGGGCGTCCGTGCTCGCGGTGTCGTTGAGGACGAGGCCCTGGAGCAGGATGACCCCGATCTGGGTGACGACCGCGACGGCCAGGGAGATGCCGAGGACCGTGCGCCAGTGCGTGCGCATGGTGGAGACGGCGCCGTCGAGGATCTCGCCGATGCCGAGCGGGCGCAGCGGGATCACACCGGGCTTCGCGGCGGGTGGCGGGCCTCCCCAGCCGCCGCCCCAGCCGGGAGCGCCGTAGCCGGGGCCGGGGGCGCCGTATCCGGGGTGGCCGCCGGGGGCTCCGGGGCCGCCGGGCGGGCCGTAGCCGCCGGGGCCGGGGGCTGAGGGCCGGGGTGGCCGCCCCAGCCCGGGACGGGCGGTGGTGGCGAGGTCTGGCCGGGGGCCTGCGGGTTCGGAGCGGACCACTGGGCGGGCGGCGGCTGGGCCTTGGACCACTTGGACGGCGGCTGCGCCTGGTCCGTGCCGGGCCGGTCCGCCGGCTGCGCCTGGCCGGTGCCGGTCGGGTCCGTCGGCTGTGCGGCGTCCTGCTGGTCCGGCTGCTCGCCGCCCGAGGGGGCGGATCCGGGCGAGGCCCAGCCCGGAGTGTCCTTCATCGTCGCTCCTTCACGGTGCTCGTCCGCGGTCGCGGCGGCAGGTTGGCGCCCATCGTGCCACGCGGTGTCCGGGACGTGACCGGGGGCCGTATCCGCTGCGCACCTTCAATTGTCCGATGGATACGGGGCAGACTGACCGCATGGCTGCTCAGTACGCGCGATCCGGCGACGACATCCGGCCGACCGAGATACCGGCGATCCGTTGGGACGAGCCACCCGAAGGCCCCGTCCTGGTCCTTCTCGACCAGACGAGACTGCCGGCCGAGGAGGTCGAGCTGGTCTGCACGGACGCGCCCGCGCTGGTGGAGGCGATCCGTTCGCTCGCCGTGCGCGGGGCGCCGCTCCTGGGGATCGCCGGGGCGTACGGCGTCGCGCTCGCCGCCGCGCGGGGCTTCGACGTGGAGGACGCCGCCGACGCGCTGGAGGGTGCCCGGCCCACCGCGGTGAACCTCGCGGTCGGGGTGCGACGGGCTCGGGCCGCGCACCGGGCCGAGCTCGGTCGCACGGGGGACCAGAAGCAGGCCGCGGAGGCGGCTCTCGCCGCGTCGCGGGCGCTGCACCGGGAGGACGCCGAGGCCAGTACCCGTATGGCCGCGCACGGGCTGGCGCTGCTCGACGAGCTGCTGCCGGGCGGTGGGCACCGGGTGCTCACGCACTGCAACACCGGGGCGCTGGTCTCGGGTGGTGAGGGCACGGCGTTCGCGGTGGCGCTCGCGGCGCACCGGGTGGGGCGGCTGCGGCGGCTGTGGGTGGACGAGACGCGGCCGTTGCTGCAGGGCGCCCGGCTGACCGCTTATGAGGCGGCGCGCAGCGGAATGGCGTACACCTTGCTGACGGACAATGCCGCGGGCTCCTTGTTCGCCGCGGGTGAGGTGGACGCCGTGCTGGTGGGTGCCGACCGGATCGCCGCCGACGGTTCGGTGGCGAACAAGGTCGGGACCTATCCGCTCGCGGTGCTCGCCCGGTACCACCATGTGCCGTTCATCGTGGTGGCGCCGGTGACGACGGTGGATCCGGGCACCCCGGACGGGGCGTCCATCGAGGTGGAGCAGCGCGCGGGTCATGAAGTGACGGAGATCACGGCACCGCAGGTGCCGGTGGCGGGAGCGGAAGCGGGAGGTGGGATCGCGGTGGCACCCCTGGGGACCCAGGCGTACAACCCGGCGTTCGATGTGACGCCGCCCGAGTTGGTGACGGCGATCGTCACCGAGGAAGGGGTTGTTTCGCCAGTGACCGGTGAGGCGCTGGCAGGGCTGTGTGACAGGTCACGCCAGGTAACGATTTAGTTAATGGGATGATGGCATTCATGAAGGGACGAGTCCTTGTCGTCGACGACGACACCGCACTGGCCGAGATGCTCGGCATTGTGTTGCGTGGTGAAGGTTTTGAGCCGTCTTTCGTAGCCGACGGCGACAAGGCGCTGGCCGCGTTCCGTGAGGCCAAACCGGACCTGGTGCTGCTGGATCTGATGCTGCCGGGCCGGGACGGGATCGAGGTGTGCCGTCTGATCAGGGCGGAGTCCGGGGTGCCGATCGTGATGCTCACGGCCAAGAGCGACACCGTCGATGTGGTCGTGGGCCTGGAGTCGGGCGCGGACGACTACATCGTGAAGCCCTTCAAGCCGAAGGAGCTGGTCGCCCGGATCCGGGCGCGGCTGCGGAGGTCGGAGGAGCCGGCGCCGGAGCAGCTCGCCATCGGTGATCTGGTCATCGATGTGGCCGGGCACTCCGTGAAGCGCGAGGGGCAGTCCATCGCGCTGACGCCGCTGGAGTTCGATCTGCTGGTCGCGCTGGCGCGCAAGCCGTGGCAGGTGTTCACCCGGGAGGTCCTGCTGGAGCAGGTCTGGGGGTACCGCCACGCGGCGGACACCCGTCTGGTGAACGTTCACGTGCAGCGGCTGCGTTCCAAGGTCGAGAAGGACCCGGAGCGGCCGGAGATCGTGGTGACCGTCCGTGGCGTCGGATACAAGGCAGGGCCCAGCTGACATGTCCGGTGACAGTGCCGCTTCGGCGCCCGGCCAGCCGGGGACCCGCGCGGAGCGGCCTGTCGGCCGGAAGTCGGGTTCCCGCTGGGGGCGCCTCCTCGACGGCGGGTTGCTGCAGGGCGGGGTCCAGGGCAGCCCGGTCCTGAGGCTGTTCATGCGCTGGGTGCGTCGACCGGTGCTGCCCGTGATGCGGCTGTGGCGACGCAACATCCAGCTCAGGATCGTGGTGACGACCCTGCTGATGTCGCTCAGCGTCGTGCTGCTGCTGGGCTTCGTCGTCATCGGGCAGGTCCGCAACGGGCTGCTGGATGCCAAGGTCAAGGCCTCGCAGAGCCAGGCCACCGGTGGCTTCACCGTCGCCGAGCAGAAGGCGGTCAGCGACGCGGACGGGACGGGGAACGACAGCACGGAGCCGGGCGGCGACCGGTCGCAGAACGTCGTCGAGTGGATGACCACCCTGGTGGACTCGCTCTCCAGTGGTGGCCAGGGCGCGTTCGACGTCGTGACCCTCAGTCCCGCCTCCGCCGACGGCGGCACCGGGGGGCTCGCACCGCGCGCCTCCGGGGGTGTGCAATGGGACCTCAGTGTGCCCGTGGAGCTGCGTGAGCGGGTCGACGACGGCACCAGTGCCGTCCAGAGCTATACGCGGATCCACTACGACAACGGTCAGGAGTCCCAGCCGGGGCTGATCATCGGCAAGCAGGTCAGCGACCCCAAGAGAAACCAGTATCAGCTGTACTACCTCTTCCCGCTCACTCAGGAGGAGAAGTCCCTGAGTCTGGTCAAGGGGACGCTGGCGACGGCCGGGCTGTTCGTGGTCGTGCTGCTCGGGGCGATCGCCTGGCTGGTGGTGCGGCAGGTGGTCACGCCCGTGCGGATGGCGGCGGGGATCGCCGAACGGCTGTCCGCCGGGCGTCTTCAGGAGCGGATGAAGGTCAGCGGCGAGGACGACATCGCGCGGCTCGGCGAGGCCTTCAACAAGATGGCGCAGAACCTCCAGCTGAAGATCCAGCAGTTGGAGGACCTGTCGCGGATGCAGCGGCGGTTCGTCTCCGACGTGTCGCACGAGCTGCGGACGCCGCTGACGACGGTGCGGATGGCGGCGGACGTCATCCATGACGCGCGCGTGGACTTCGACCCCGTGACCGCCCGGTCGGCCGAGCTGCTGGCCGATCAGTTGGACCGGTTCGAGTCACTGCTGGCGGACCTGCTGGAGATCAGCCGGTTCGACGCGGGTGCGGCGGCCCTGGAGGCCGAGCCGATAGATCTGCGCGAGGTCGTGCGGAAGGTCGTCAGCGGGGCCGAGCCGCTCGCCGAGCGCAAGGGGACCCGGATACGGGTGCTGGGGGACCAGCAGCCCGTCGTGGCCGAGGCCGACGCCCGACGGGTGGAGCGGGTGCTGCGCAACCTCGTGGTCAATGCCGTGGAGCACGGCGAGGGCAAGGACGTCGTGGTCAAGCTCGCGGCGGCCGGCGGCGCGGTGGCGGTCGCGGTGCGGGACTACGGAGTGGGACTCAAGCCGGGCGAGGCGACGCGGGTGTTCAGCCGCTTCTGGCGGGCGGACCCGGCACGCGCGCGTACCACCGGTGGTACGGGTCTGGGGCTGTCGATCGCCCTGGAGGACGCCCGGCTGCACGGGGGCTGGCTGCAGGCGTGGGGTGAGCCGGGCGGCGGTTCCCAGTTCCGGCTCACGCTGCCGAGGACGGCGGACGAGCCGCTGCGCGGGTCCCCGATACCGCTGGAACCGAAGGACTCCCGGCGCAACCGCGGACTCAGCGACGCCGGTCTGCCGCTCGGCGGTGGCGGCAAGCTCGCCACAGTGCCGGTCCAGGCCGGTGAGCACGCCGGCGCGCGGACGGCCATAGGGCCCCGGCCGGGCGCCGGACAGGCCCCCACGGCGGACCCGACGGCACTGCCGGGCAGCGGCGCGCGTGTGGTGCCCCGGCCCGGTACACCGTCCGCGACCCCGTCCCCGGCGGTGCCCGCGCGGCGGACCGGGGACGGCGAAGGACGCGAGGGCCGCGCCGAGGAGCAGCCGACCGAGAGCGCCGTCGAGCGGCAGCACGATCAGGGGGAGGCATTCCGTGGACGCTGACCGCGCGAAACGCGGCCGCAGGCGTCCGGTGCGGGCGACGGCGTACGTCGGCATCGGTGCCGTACTGCTGGCGGGGTGCGCCTCGATGCCGGACAGCGGGAACATGGGCGATGTCGAGTCCACGCCAAGGCAGGACGCCAAGGTGCGGGTCTTCGCGCTGCCGCCCGCACCGGACGCCGAGCCGCAGGAGATCGTGCGGGGTTTCCTGGAGGCCCTGACCAGCGACGATCTGAACTACGAGACGGCCCGTAAGTACCTCACGGGTGACGCGCGGAAGACCTGGGACCCGGCGCGGTCGACCACCGTCCTCGACGAGGCGCCCACCGCTTTCACCCGGGTCACGGGGGAGCGGCCGGAGGCCGACGAGTACGGGTTCGAGCTGTCCGGGAAGAACGTCGCCCGGGTCGACGGGCAGCACGCGTACACGCCCACCGGCGGTCAGTACCGCGAGCCCGTGCACCTCACACGCGTGAAGGAGACCGGGCAGTGGCGCATCGACGAGTTGCCGCAGGGTGTGGTGCTCGGCCGCTCGGACTTCGAGCGCAACTACGAGTCCATCAACAAGTACTACTTCACCTCCGCCGCGCAGTCCGGTGAGCCGGGGACGGTCGCCGACCCCGTCTACGTGCGCAGCCAGGTCGACCCGGTGACCCAGGTGGTCCGGGATCTGCTGAAGGGCCCCACCAGCTGGCTCAACCCGGTCGCGAGGACGAGTTTCCCGTCCGGTACGGCCCTGCTGAAGGGCACGAAGGCCCTGACGCCCGACGACCAGAACAGGCTGGTCGTGCCCCTGAACAAGAAGGCCGACCGCGTCTCGGACAGCAGGTGCCGGGAGATGGCGGCCCAACTCCTGTTCACGCTTCAGGACTACATGCCCACGGGTGTGGACGAGGTGGAGCTGCAGGGGTCGAACGGAGCCCTGCTGTGTGCGCTCGGAGAGAACGACGCCAGTACGGTCGCCTCGCACGGCGCCGACGGGGGCGCGGGGTACGAGTACCTCATCGACGGCGACCACAAGCTCGTGCGGCTGTCCGATCGGGATCCGGTGACGACGCCGTCGCCCGTTCCCGGGGCGCTCGGTGAAGGCGAGAAGCAGCTGAGGGCCGCGGCCGTGTCGCGTGGTGAGGACCGGGCGGCGGGGGTGTCGGCCGACGGCAGCGAGCTGTATGTGACACCGCTGACGGCCGGGGGCACGCTCGGCGATCCCGTGCTGCGCAGCGGTGGTGCCACCGCGAAGGACCGGCTGACGACGCCCAGTTGGGACGGGCGGGGCGACCTGTGGGTGGCCGACCGCGATCCCGAGAAGCCGCGGCTGCTGGTCCTGGCGGACGGTATGGGTGAGCCGCTGGAGGTCCGGACGCCCAACCTCGACGGGCGCATCGAGGCGGTGCGGGTGGCCGCCGACGGGGTGCGCATCGCGCTGATCCTGGAGACCAAGGGTAAGCGGGCGCTCTACATCGGGCGCATCGAGCGGGACGCCGACGCGGAGGGCACCACCGTCTCGATCGTCGAACTGCGGTCCGTGACGCCGGACCTGGAGGACGTCACCGCCATGTCGTGGGCCGGCGACAGCCAGCTCGTGGTCGTGGGGCGCGAACCCGGTGGGGTGCAGCAGATGCGGTACGTCCGGGTCGACGGCTCCCCGATACCGGGTTCCGGGCCCTCCGCGCTCACCGGCGTGGAGGAGATCGCCGCGTCCGAGGACGAGAGCCAGCCGCTGGTCGTGCACTCGGCCGACGGGATCGTACGGCTGTCGCCGGGCCAGCAGTGGCAGACGGTGGTCAAGGAGGGGTCGGCGCCGGTCTATCCGGGGTGAGGCCGGGTGACGGTGCCTCGTCTCGTCGGAGCCGGCACCGGTTCGTGGGCTCGCCGGAGTCTCGACGCCGGTGGGTCGACTTTGTGCCGGGGCCGGGGGCCGACCGAGGCTGAGGCCGGTGGGGCGAACGGAGGGCTTGGCTGGGGTGGTTCATGGAGTTGCGCCGGGTGCCTCGGGGTGGGTTCGGCTGTGACCGGTTTTTTGGGGTGGTTGGTCATTTTGGGGTGGCGTTCGGTCTTCTTTGGGCACCCGTCGTTCGTGTGGGTGACAACCCCTCTGTCGTTGCGGTGAGTTGTCCACAGGTGGTTGTCCACAGGGGTGGCAGGGGGCCGCATGCGTTGGCACAGTGGTGGGCATGCGGGGGTGGTGGCAGGACCTCACGGATCTGGTGCTGCCGGCCGAGTGCGGAGGCTGCGGGAGGCCTCGCGCGGTGCTCTGCCCGGAGTGCCGCGCGGCGCTGACCGGGGCCGTGCCGTGTCGGGTGCGACCGGAGCCGGAGCCGTCCGGGCTGCCGGTGGTGCACGCCGTGGCGCCGTACGAGGACGCGGTGCGGGCCGCGCTGATCGCGCACAAGGAACGAGGTGCGCTGGCGCTCGCCGGACCACTCGGCACGGCCTTGGCGGGGGCCGTGCGTGCGGGCGGCGGTGCGGGGCCGGTGCTGCTGGTTCCGGTGCCGTCCGCGCGACGGGCGGTGCGGGCGCGAGGGCACGACCCGGCGCGGCGGATCGCGCTCGCGGCGGCCGGGGTGCTGCGGCGCACCGGGACACCGGCCCGGGTGGCCGGGGTGCTGCGGCAGCGGCGAGCCGTGGCCGACCAGTCGGGGCTGGACTCCCGGCAGCGGCTGGACAACCTCGCGGGCGCCCTGGAGGTGGCCGCCGGGGGTGCCCGGTTGCTGGACGGTGGCGCGGTCGTGCTCGTGGACGATCTGATGACGACCGGTGCCTCGCTCGCGGAGGCGGCCCGGGCGGTGCGGGCGGCGAGGGACCCGCGGGTGGCGGTGGCGGTGGCGGTGTCGGGGGAGCACGGAGCGGGAGCGAACAGAAAGGAGGCGGCGCGAACACGAGGGGTGACGGGAAGGGCCCGGCCGGAAGACGCCGAGGACGGGCTCCGGGCGGCGGTGGTCGCCGCGCCTCCCGACTCTTTCCAAATAAACCGGAACTGACCGCTGACTTGCATCGTTGCAGGTAATGAGAGGGTCAATTCACCTGAACGGAGGTACGTCTCGGTAGAGGGTGACGACATCCGTCCGAGCGAGATATGTTCGGTTGTGAGGGAATGGCCCCGGCCGTTCACCACATATCCGAATGCTGTGCTGCGGGTTTTCTGAATCACCCCGCGCCGGTGGGGTGGAGATCTTGCCCACGGGGGAGGAGGAGGTGGAAGTCACCGAGTCCGCGGTTCCGGGAGTCGCCGGAACCTGGTGCACAAGGGAGATGCTCCGCCAGTGGAGCGGAGCGATCCGGGAACGGAGTTCTGCGTGGACATCGTCGTCAAGGGCCGCAAGACCGAGGTGCCCGAGCGGTTCCGCAAGCACGTGGCCGAGAAGCTGAAGCTGGAGAAGATCCAGAAGCTCGACGGCAAGGTGATCAGCCTCGACGTCGAGGTGTCCAAGGAGCCCAACCCCCGACAGGCCGACCGCAGTGACCGGGTGGAGATCACGCTCCACTCACGCGGACCGGTGATTCGGGCGGAGGCAGCGGCCAGCGATCCGTATGCGGCGCTCGACCTGGCGGCGGACAAGCTCGAGGCCCGGCTGCGCAAGCAGCACGACAAGCGTTACACGCGCCGAGGCGCGCGCAGGCTCACGGCCGCGGAGGTCGCCGACCACGTCCCCGGCGTGGCCACCCTCAACGGCAACGGATACGTCGCCGACGAGGAGCAGCCGGACGGCGTACCCACCAAGAAGATCGGCTCGCTCGAGGTGAAGGGCGAAGGCCCCCTCATCGTCCGCGAGAAGACCCACGTCGCTTCCCCGATGACCCTCGACCAGGCTCTCTACGAGATGGAGCTGGTCGGACACGACTTCTACCTCTTCGTCGACTCCGAGACCAAGGAACCGAGTGTCGTCTACCGGCGGCACGCCTACGACTACGGCGTCATCCACCTCAGCACGGACCCGATGGTCGCCCAGGCGCACGCGGACGCAGCGGGCGGCGTGCTCGGCGGCTGACCGCGCCGGGTAACAGCTGAGCTGGTGCCCCTGGAGCGCTTGTGCGCCCCCAGGGGCACCGGTGTGCGACCCCTTGTGGCCCGCTCTGTCACCGCGGTGTCGGCGGGGCATGAAATCATGGCCGAACCGGCCCCAACCGGCGGGCCGTTGCCTTGGGTTGGCGATGGCACAGAAAGACAGGCCACGGCCTTCAGGGGGAGGAACGATGGCGGACAGCAGTTTCGGACCGATGCGTGACCAGGATGCCGACGAAGGTTCCGTCGGCGTGGGATCCGCCGCGGGCTCCCCGCGCAAGGAACCGATCCGCGTTCTCGTGGTGGACGACCACGCGCTTTTCCGCCGCGGTCTGGAGATCGTGCTCGCCGCCGAGGAGGACATCCAGGTCGTCGGCGAGGCCGGTGACGGGGCGGAGGCGGTCGACAAGGCCGCGGATCTGCTGCCCGACATCGTGCTGATGGACGTACGGATGCCCAAGCGCGGCGGTATCGAGGCGTGCACCTCCATCAAGGAGGTGGCCCCCAGTGCGAAGATCATCATGCTGACGATCAGCGACGAGGAGGCCGACCTCTACGACGCGATCAAGGCGGGGGCGACCGGTTATCTCCTCAAGGAGATCTCCACGGACGAGGTGGCCACCGCCATTCGCGCGGTGGCCGACGGGCAGTCGCAGATCAGCCCCTCGATGGCGTCGAAGCTGCTCACCGAGTTCAAGTCCATGATCCAGCGGACGGACGAGCGGCGACTGGTGCCGGCGCCGAGGCTGACCGACCGGGAACTGGAAGTGCTCAAGCTCGTGGCGACCGGGATGAACAACCGGGACATCGCCAAGGAGTTGTTCATCTCCGAGAACACCGTGAAGAACCATGTGCGCAACATCCTGGAGAAGCTGCAGCTGCACTCCAGGATGGAGGCCGTGGTGTACGCGATGCGGGAGAAGATCCTGGAGATCCGCTAGACCCTAGGCGAGTGCTCGCTGCAGGGGCTCGCGCAGTTCCGGGGCGTCCACGCGTTCCACGCGTACGTCGGTGCAGTCGACCCAGGTCGCGGCCTCCAGTAGGGCTTGGGCGACCGCAGGGATCGCCTTGGGGCCGTCGAGAGTGACCTGCTTGGCGACCAGGGTGCGACCGTCGCGGGCGGGGTCGACGCGGCCCACCAGACGGCCGCCGGACAGAACCGGCATCGCGAAGTAGCCGTGGATCCGCTTCTGTTTGGGGACGTAGGCCTCCAGGCGGTGGGTGAAGCCGAAGATGCGTTCCGTGCGGGCCCGTTCCCAGATGAGGGAGTCGAACGGGGACAGGAGCGTGGTGCGGTGGCGGCCGCGCGGGGGTGCGGCCAGGGCCGCGGGGTCGGCCCAGGCGGGCTTGGCCCAGCCCTCCACCGTCACCGGGACCAGACCCGAGTCGGCGACCACCGCGTCGAACTGCTCGCCCCTGAGCCGGTGGTAGTCGGCGATGTCCGCGCGGGTGCCGACGCCCAGAGCCTCGCCGGCCAGGCGGACCAGACGGCGTACGCACTCGGTGTCGTCCAACTCGTCGTGGAGGAGGTCCGCCGGGATCGCCCGCTCGGCGAGGTCGTACACCCGCTTCCAGCCGCGGCGCTCCACGCAGACCACCTCGCCGTACATCAGGGCGCGTTCGACGGCGACCTTCTCGCCCGACCAGTCCCACCACTCGCTGGTGCGTTTTGCTCCGCCCAGTTCCGTGGCGGTCAGGGGGCCCTCCGCGCGGAGCTGTTTGATGACGCGGTCGTAGGCGCCGTCCGGGAGTTGGTGGCCCCACTGGGGGCGCGCCCGGTAGGCGCGGCGGCGGAAGGCGAAGTGGGGCCACTCCTCGATGGGGAGGATGCAGGCGGCGTGGGACCAGTACTCGAAGGCGTGCGGGCGGGCCGGTGAGGTGTTGGTGGCGGCCGTCGACCAGTAGGCCTTGTCGACCGTGGCGCGGCCCACCGCGCCGAGGCGGGCGTACGGGATGAGTTCGTGGGAGCGGGCGAGGACCGAGATGGTGTCGAGTTGGACCGCGCCCAGGTGTCGCAGGACGCCGCGGACGCCGGATCTGCGGTCCGGGGCGCCGAGGAAGCCCTGTGCCCGGAGGGCGATGCGGCGGGCCTCGTCTGCGGTGAGTTCTGTGGTGGGGCGCGGGAGGGAGGTCATGCTCCGCAGGGTAGGGGAGGGACTGACAGGCGGGTTGAGCTGGGTGGGGTTCCGCTGCTCGGCGGCCACGACGATGGCCCGCAGGTGGACGGGGCGGCCGTTCGCCACCGCACCTCAGAGGCGGGCCGGTAGGTAGGGCGTCGGCGAAGGGAGGCCCAGGTCTGAGGGGAGTAGGGAGGCTATCCAGCAGTCGCGGCGGACTCCGTTGTTGTCGAGGGCGGAGCGGAGGGTGCCTTCGAGGGTGAAGCCGGTGTGTTCGGCGACCGCGCGGGAGGCGGTGTTGCCCACCTCGGCGCGCCATTCGAGGCGGTCCAGGGCGAGGGCCGTGAAGGACCAGTGGGCGGCGGCGCGGGTGGCCTCCGCGATGTAGCCGCGGCGACGGTGCTCCCTGGTGGCCCAGAAGCCGATCTCGCCGGTGCCGGGGGAGCGCATGGTGATGCCGAGCATGCCCGCCAGTTCGCCCGAGGCCGGGAAGAGGCCGAAGGTGAACATCGAGTCGGTGGCCCAGCCCTCGGGAACGGCCTGCTCCACGAAACCCACCGCGTGCTCCCGCCGGTAGGGGGAGGGGATCGTGGTCCAGCGCTGGATGTCCGGGTCCTGCGCGGCGGCGCACACCCTGTCGGTGTCGCGCCGGTCCACGGTGCGCAGCAGCAGGCGCTCGGTGGTCAGGGTGACGGGGTCCATCGGGCGATTCTGCTCGCCGGAGCGGAAGGGCGCCATGACGTTGTGGAGGGCGGGCGCGGCGGCACGTGCCGTGAAGGGGCGGTCACAATTCGCGCATATCGTGACTGGAACGCGGCACCATCCACGACGCCCACCCGTTGTCCTGGTAGCTGTCACTGCCAGACCTCCCGGCACGGCGGGGTCCTCGCTTACGATGGCCGTTGCTCAAGCTGTGATTGAAAACTGCCAACTGTCATTGAAACCGACCGTCCCAGGCCCGACCGGCAAGGAGACAAACCCCCGTGTCCGTCCTCTCGAAGATCATGCGTGCAGGCGAAGGCAAAATCCTGCGCAAGCTGCACCGCATCGCGGACCAGGTCAACTCCATCGAAGAGGACTTCGTCGACCTCTCCGACGCCGAGCTGCGAGCCCTCACCGAGGAGTACAAGCAGCGGTACGCCGACGGTGAGACCCTCGACGACCTGCTCCCCGAGGCGTTCGCCACCGTCCGCGAGGGCGCCAAGCGCGCTCTCGGCCAGCGCCACTACGATGTGCAGATCATGGGCGGCGCCGCCCTCCACCTCGGCTACGTCGCCGAGATGAAGACCGGTGAGGGCAAGACCCTCGTCGGCACGCTGCCCGCGTACCTGAACGCGCTGGCGGGCAAGGGCGTGCACCTGATCACGGTCAACGACTACCTGGCCGAGCGCGACTCCGAGATGATGGGCCGCGTCCACAAGTTCCTGGGTCTGAGCGTCGGCTGCATCCTCGCCAACATGACGCCGGCCCAGCGCCGCGAGCAGTACAACTGCGACATCACCTACGGCACGAACAACGAGTTCGGCTTCGACTACCTCCGCGACAACATGGCGTGGTCCAAGGACGAGCTCGTCCAGCGCGGCCACAACTTCGCGATCGTCGACGAGGTCGACTCCATCCTCGTCGACGAGGCCCGTACGCCGCTGATCATCTCCGGCCCGGCCGACCAGGCGACCAAGTGGTACGGCGACTTCGCCAAGCTGGTCACGCGCCTGAAGAAGGGCGAGCCCGGCAACCAGCTCAAGGGCATCGAGGAGACCGGCGACTACGAGGTCGACGAGAAGAAGCGCACCGTCGCCATCCACGAGGCCGGTGTCTCCAAGGTCGAGGACTGGCTGGGCATCGACAACCTCTACGAGTCGGTGAACACCCCGCTGGTGGGCTACCTGAACAACGCCATCAAGGCCAAGGAGCTCTTCAAGAAGGACAAGGACTACGTCGTCATGGACGGCGAAGTCATGATCGTCGACGAGCACACCGGCCGTATCCTCGCCGGCCGCCGCTACAACGAGGGCATGCACCAGGCGATCGAGGCGAAGGAAGGGGTGGACATCAAGGACGAGAACCAGACGCTCGCCACGATCACCCTGCAGAACTTCTTCCGCCTCTACAAGCGCCACGACCACAACGGCAAGGAACAGCCCGGTCTGTGCGGCATGACCGGTACGGCGATGACCGAGGCCGCGGAGTTCCACCAGATCTACAAGCTCGGTGTGGTGCCGATCCCGACCAACCGGCCGATGGTCCGCAAGGACCAGTCCGACCTGATCTACCGCACCGAGGTCGCGAAGTTCGAGGCGGTCGTCGACGACATCGTCGAGAAGCACGAGAAGGGCCAGCCGATCCTCGTCGGCACGACGTCGGTCGAGAAGTCCGAGTACCTGTCGCAGCAGCTCAGCAAGCGCGGTGTGCAGCACGAGGTGCTCAACGCCAAGCAGCACGACCGGGAGGCGACGATCGTCGCCCAGGCCGGCCGCAAGGGCGCTGTCACCGTCGCGACGAACATGGCCGGCCGTGGTACGGACATCAAGCTCGGCGGCAACCCCGAGGACCTCGCGGAGGCGGAGCTGCGCCAGCGCGGACTCGACCCCGAGGAGCACATCGAGGAGTGGGCGCACGCCCTGCCCGAGGCGCTCACCAAGGCCGAGGCGGCGGTGAAGGCTGAGAAGGACGAGGTCGAGTCCCTCGGCGGTCTGTACGTCCTGGGCACCGAGCGGCACGAGTCCCGCCGGATCGACAACCAGCTGCGCGGTCGTTCCGGCCGTCAGGGCGACCCCGGCGAGTCCCGCTTCTACCTGTCGCTCGGCGACGACCTGATGCGGCTGTTCAAGGCCCAGATGGTCGAGCGCGTGATGTCCATGGCGAACGTGCCGGACGACGTGCCGATCGAGAACAAGATGGTCACGCGCGCGATCGCCTCCGCCCAGTCGCAGGTCGAGCAGCAGAACTTCGAGACCCGGAAGAACGTCCTCAAGTACGACGAGGTCCTCAACCGGCAGCGCGAGGTCATCTACGGCGAGCGTCGCCGCGTCCTGGAGGGCGAGGACCTGCAGGAGCAGATCCAGCACTTCATGGACGACACCATCGACGCCTACATCCAGGCCGAGACGGCCGAGGGCTTCGCCGAGGAGTGGGACCTCGACCGGCTGTGGGGCGCCTTCAAGCAGCTCTACCCGGTGAAGGTCACCGTCGAGGAGCTGGAGGAGGCCGCCGGGGACCGGGCCGGGCTGACCGCCGAGTTCATCGCCGAGTCCATCAAGGACGACATCACCGAGCAGTACCAGGCGCGTGAGGCGCAGCTCGGCTCCGAGATCATGCGTGAGCTGGAGCGCCGTGTGGTGCTGTCGGTGCTGGACCGCAAGTGGCGTGAGCACCTCTACGAGATGGACTACCTCCAGGAGGGCATCGGCCTGCGCGCGATGGCCCAGAAGGACCCGCTGGTCGAGTACCAGCGTGAGGGCTTCGACATGTTCACCGCCATGATGGAGGGCATCAAGGAGGAGTCCGTCGGCTATCTGTTCAACCTGGAGGTCCAGGTCGAGCAGCAGGTCGAGGAGGTGCCGGTCGAGGACGCGAAGCCGTCCCTGGACAAGAGCGACGCGGTGCCGGCGCAGGCGGGTGCCTCGCGGCCGGAGATCCGGGCGAAGGGTCTGGAGGCGCCGCAGCGGCGTGACCGTCTGCACTTCTCCGCTCCCACGGTCGACGGCGAGGGCGGCATCGTCGAGGGCGACCTGCCCGAGGACGAGCCGATCCGCTCCGAGGCCGACGGTCTCACCCGCGCGGAGCGCCGCAAGCAGCAGGGCAAGGCGAGCCGCCGCCGCAAGAAGTGAGGGTTCGCTCCGGGAGGGGCGAGCGCGCGCCGCGCTGGGCGCTCCGGGCGGGACGTTTCATGCGTGAACGTTTCGTGCGGGGCGCGCGGTGAGCGGCACGTCGTGAGGCTGTGGAGGGCCGGGCATCTTCGGGGACGCTGTTGGCTTAATGCCCAGCCCTGATGCTTCGCCCCGTCGTTATGCGGCGGGGCGAAGTGCTGCCAGTGGGCTGGTGCGGGTCCGGGCGTGGGGCTTGTCGCTGAGCCAGGCGTTGATGCGGATGAGGTTGATCGCGGCGCCGGTGAGCTGGTGCTGGAGGCTGGTCTTGCCGAGTCCGCGGTAGCGGGATCTGCGCAGGCCGCAGGCTTGCACTCCTTGGGAGATGGTTCCTTCGACCCCGGCACGGATCTTGTAGCGGTCCTTCCACTCGTCGGTCGTCTGTAGCTGCCGGGCCTGGTGGAGAGCTTCGTACTCGTGCCGGGGCCTCAGGGTGATCTCCCTGCGTTGGGCTTTCGGCGAGCTGACGCAGTCCCGGAGACTGGGGCAGGTGCGGCAGTCGGCAGGCGAGAACCGGACCCGGATCACGGGCAGTTGTTCTTCGGAGCGGCGGTGGTGCCACTGGGTGCTGGTGATGCCGTTCGGGCAGGTCACGTGCTGGTTGTCCCAGTCGATGGTGAAGGCGTTCTGTCCGTGGGTGCCCTCGCCGCGGGCCTGGGCGACAGTCACCGGCGGCAGCGGGCCGTGCAGGTCGATCTCGTGATCGATGCGGGCGGCGGCCAGGGCGCTGGAGTTGGTATAACCGGCGTCGACCCAGTGTTCGTCCGGCAGCAAGCCCCGTCTCACGAGGCCGGTGTGGACGACGGCGGCCATCCGGTCGTCGGGGACGGTGGCAACGGTGGTGGTCACATTCGTGATCAGATGCACCGCATCCGGCTCGCACGTCTCGGTGAGATGGACCTTGTAGCCGTCCCACATCGTGTCGCGTTCGACGCTGCCACGGGCCTCGATGTCATACGGGGTGACCAGGCGCTTCGCGCCCGGCGGGCGGTCTTTTGGGTCCCGCCGGGCGCGAAGCGCCTGGTCACCAGGTGGAAGTGCTGGACCCACACCTGCCGCAGAATGCCGGCTTCCGGCAGTTCCCGAAGCGCCGGCGGCGCGTCGTCCGCCCAGACCATGCGCAGCAGACGCATGCCGTCCGCTCCGATCCGGCGACCCACCTCGACACGCTTGGCATGAGCTTTGGGGAAGCGGGAGTCCTCGATCCGGGTCGCATAGTGCTTGAACCAGTCCGGCACAGCACGTTCCCTCAGCCACTCCGGCTCCGCGCGGGCCACCGCGTTGAGCGCCGCCCGTAAGGTCTCTCCGACCAGCTCCAGCCAGTTCAGCTCACGTGCCGAGGAGAGCACACGCGTGGAGTCGGTCCGTGCCTTCCCACCAGCGGCGACCAGCCCCCGTTCCTGAGCCGCGACCAAGACCGCGTCCAGCACAGTCCGCCCGGCATCCCCGCCGACCAGACGGTCCCTGAACTCCGAGAGCACTGAGAAGTCGAAACCGGGATCGGCCAGCTCCAGCCCCAACGCGAACTTCCAGTCGATCCGGGCCCGCACTGCCTCAGCGGCCTGCC
The DNA here is from genome assembly GCF_020982545.1 of Streptomyces sp. MNU76. Classification (GTDB taxonomy): domain Bacteria; phylum Actinomycetota; class Actinomycetes; order Streptomycetales; family Streptomycetaceae; genus Streptomyces. The sequence continues at coordinate 27,622 of NZ_JAJKLK010000001.1, forward strand.
GGTCGGTCGATCCCTCGACGAACTGCAACACCAGCACCATCGCCAGACGCCCCGGCGACCAAGCAGGCTTACCCCGCACCGGGAACAAGTCCGCGAACTGCTCGTCGGCAAACAGAACACCCAGCTCATCACGCACCCGGATCGCCAGGCTGCCCTTCGGGAAAGCCGCCCGGGCCACCCGCACCGTCTCCACCGGGATCTCCCCCGGCTCCCGCGGCTGCATCGACATCGACACCCTCCCCATACGACAACGTCGGCTCCCAAGACCACAACAAGGTCTTGGGAGCCGACGTCACGCGAAGGCCGGGATTAACCAACAGCGTCTCTTCGGGTGCCCGGCCCTTTCGCTGTCTCGGCCCGGGGTATCGCGCGGTTCAGTCGTCGTTCGGCTCAGTCGTCGTGCGGGAGGGGGAGCCTCGGGCCGTCGAGTTCCAGCGCTGTGCAGCGCCAGCGGTGGTCGGGGCCGTGTTCCAGGCGGAAGGCCATGGCGCGGACGCGGTCGCCCGCGCCGATACGGGCGAAGACCTCCAGGGCGCCCGGGGCCGCCACGTAGTAGCCGATGTCCCGGACGACGGGGTGGGTGCCGTGGGGGTTGCGCAGAGGGCCGCGTTCGGCGAGCCAGGCCAGTTCGTCGTAGGCCCTGCCCGCGGTGTGGCGCAGCATGCTGTGGACGGGGCGGCGGCCGCTGAGTACGGCGAGGAGGAGGTCGGCGAAGCGGTCGGTGGGGCGGGGCTGGGGACGGGGGCGGTGAGGGGCGGGGTGTCGTGGGCGCGGGGGCGCGGCGGGTGCTTGGTGCTGGGGCGTTGCGAGGCGGCCGCCTGCCGGCTGTGCGGGCCGGGGTGCGGCCGGGGCGGCGGGGTCGTGGCGGACGGGCGGGCGGGTGCCGGGGTGGCGCTTGGTCCTGGTCATGACCTTGTTCATCGGGGATCCCCGTTCGTCGGTGAGGCCGCCGGGTACCAGTCGGTAACTTGGCGTTGGGGATCTTGTTACGAGGGGGAGGGGCGCTCGCAAGAGAGCGCGACGGGGCGGTGGGGGTCGCGAAATGTTCACCCATCAGAGTGACCGTGAGGGGGCGGGCCCGGCAGGGCTGGGGTGTACCGGGTGAGTCGGAGGGCGTGGGGTGGACGCCTCCGGAGGGCTGGGCGGGGCTCGAAAGGGGACGCCCGCACGTATCCTGAAGGTCCTTTGGAAGAGGCTTCGCGAGGACCGTCGACATGCTGTGCGTCGCGCGGAGAGTGCTCCGACGTCCTCAGACGTGATCCGAGAAGCGTGACCCGAGAACAACGACTACGAAAGCGGACTGCCATGCGCGTCTACGTCCCCCTGACCCTTCCCGGGCTCGCCGAGGCGTACAAGACGGGTGAGCTGGGGGAGGAGGCGTTCGTCGCGTACGCCGTGACGCCCGCTCTGCGGGAGTGGTATCTGTCCGACGACATCGAGGAGTTGGAGTACGCGGCGCTGAACCGGGCGGCGCTCGCGTCGTTGCGGCTGGTGGCCGTGGATCCGGGGGCGGCTCGGCGGCGGGTCGTGGTGGCCGTGGATGTGGCCGACCGGGATGCGGTGGCCGATCCCGATCGGGGGCTCGATCCGGTGGCGCTCGGGGAGGTGCGAGTGGCTGGGCCGGTGCCGCTGAGCAAGGCCGCGGCCGTGCATGTCGACTCGGAGGAGGCCGAGGGGGAGGTGGGGGAGGCCGCGGATGCGTTGGGGGCGGCGGATCAGGGGACGATGACGCGCAGTTCATCGTGGACGGGGCTGATGATCATGAGTTGCTCTGGTACGCGACGCAGGAGATTGCGAACCTGGTGGGGTTGGGGGCTGACCTCGGGGCGGGCGGGGTGTGCGGTGCCCTCTGCTGGGCTGAGCGGGGTGGGGTTCGCTCGCCGGCGCTTGCAGGGTGCCGCCTGCGCCCACCCTCCCCACTCTCGGCTTCGCTCGAGCGGGAGGTGACCCCATCGCCCCAGCGGCACGATTGCCCGCAGCAAGGAGTAGACCGGACAGCGCGTCCGCGGCAGGACTGGCCTGTCAGTGGGGCGGGGTACGTTTCGGGTATGGGGATGAACGGAGTCGGGGCTCATATCGTCTGGGACTGGAACGGGACGCTGTTCCATGACAACGAGGCGATCATCGGGGCGACGAACGCGGCCTTCGCGGAGCTGGGGATCGAGCCGATCACGCTGAAGCGGTACCGGGAGCTGTACTGCGTGCCGGTGCCGAAGTTCTACGAGCGGCTGATCGGGCGGCTGCCCACGGACGAGGAGTGGGAGGCCATGGACGTGGTCTTTCATCGGTACTACGCCGAGCATCGTGTCGCCTGCGGGCTGACCGAGGGGGTGCCGGGGCTGCTCACCGAGTGGGTCTCCGGCGGGCGCAGCCAGTCGATCCTCAGCATGTATGTGCACGAGGAGCTGGTTCCGCTGGTGCGGGGTTTCGGGATCGAGCCCCACTTCGTACGGGTCGACGGGCGCACCGGGCCCTCCGGCGGCAGCAAGACCGAGCACATGGTGCGGCATCTGCGTCGGCTCGTGGGGGTCGAGCCGAGACGGACCGTGGTGATCGGGGACGCCGCCGACGACGCGGTCGCCGCCCGGCACGTGGGCGCACAGGCCGTGCTCTACACCGGGGGCTCCCACAGCCGCGCCAGCCTGGAGGGGGTCGGCGTGCCCGTCGTGGACACCCTGGAGGAGGCCGTCGAGGAGGCCGAGCGGCTCGCCGCGTGACCCCCGGCCCGCCTCGCCCCCCACCCTTCACGTCACCGGCGCCTTCGCCCGCAGCACCGTGAGGAACTCCCGCATCCAGGCGGAGTGGTCCGGCCATGCGCGGGCGGAGACGAGGGTGCCGTCGACGACGGTCTCGGCGTCCTGGAAGGTGGCACCGGCGGTCTGCATGTCGAGTTCGAGGGCGGGGTACGCGGTGACGCGGCGTCCCGACAACGCGTCCACGGCGGCCGTGAGCAGCGGGCCGTGGCAGATCTGGGCGACCGGCTTGTCGGTGTCGAAGAACGACTTGAGGATCTTGCGCAGCTCGGGGTCGTTGCGCAGGTACTCCGGGGCCCGGCCGCCGGGGACGACCACGGCGACGTACTGACCGGGGTCGACCTCGGAGAAGGCCAGGTCGGCGGGCCAGGTGTAGCCGGGTTTCTCGGTGTAGGTGTCGTAGCCCGGTTCGAAGTCGTGGACCACGAAGCGGAGCGTCTTGCGGCTGGGGGCCGCGATGTCGACCTCGTACCCCTCCTCGCGGAGGCGTTGGTAGGGGTAGAGGACCTCCAGCGACTCCGCCGCGTCGCCGGTCACGATCAGGATCTTGGCCGTCATGGTGGGCTCCCCTCGCTGCAGCAGGGTTCTTCTCGTCAGGCTATGGCTTCCCCCGCGGCGCGTATAGGCTCGCCTGCGCGGAGGTAAGCTCAAAAGTGCGCGGTGGGTACTGTGCAGAACGTCAAAGTTCGACCCTCGGATTTGTACACATACGGCTCATGACGTGCCCCCCGTCCGGAGGGATAGCCTTGTGGCGTGATCAGCGCGATAGCTCGCGGGGACGTCGTCGTCCCTGCCCTGCGCCCGGTGAGCACGGACGACATCCGTGTCCGGGCGGCGGTCGCTGGTCCTCGCGGGCGGGAGGGAGCCACCGAGGCTCCCGGGAGGCCGGGCGCACCCACGGGACGGACGGTGCCGAGAGCAGCGTCACACGCCTGCCGGGCGCCGAGAATGGCTGATTACCCCCCGCTCATCTCCCCCTGCGGCATAGCGTCGAGACAGACCGGACACCCCGTGTCGTGGTGGCGCTTCGGAGGGGACGAGTTCGTACTTCCTTCTACGTCACGCAACGGCGCGCGACAGGAGCCAGAGGACAATGCAGACCAAGCTGGACGAAGCCAAGGCCGAGCTGCTCGAACGGGCCGCCCGGGTAGCTGAGAACAGCCCGGTCGGGGGGTATCTACCGACTGGGACGACGAGCGAGAGTACGTCCGACATCCCGGACCGGGAGACCGTGCTCGCGTTCCTCCAGCGCTACTACCTGCACACCGCCCCGGAGGACCTCAGCGGCCGCGACCCGGTCGACGTCTTCGGAGCCGCCCACTCCCACTACCGGCTGGCCGAGAACCGCCCCCAGGGCACGGCCAACGTGCGGGTGCACACCCCGACCGTCGAGGAGAACGGCTGGACGTGCAGCCACTCCGTCGTCGAGGTCGTCACCGACGACATGCCCTTCCTCGTCGACTCCGTGACCAACGAGCTGTCACGGCAGGGACGCGGGATCCACGTCGTCATCCACCCCCAGGTCGTCGTCCGGCGGGACGTCACCGGCAAGCTCGTCGAGCTGATCATCGACCCCGCCGCAGTCGCCGCGGCGTCCGCCGCCGTGGCCGCCGGGGAGACGCTGCCGCACGACGCGCACATCGAGTCCTGGATCCACGTCGAGTTCGACCGCGAGACCGACCGCGCCGACCTCAAGCAGATCAACAACGACCTGCTGCGCGTCCTGTCCGACGTCCGCGAGGCCGTCGAGGACTGGGAGAAGATGCGGGACGCGGCCGTGCGGATCGCCGACGGGCTGCGCGCCGAGCACACCGCCGACGACCTGCGCGAACAGGACGTGGAGGAGGCCCGCGAGCTGCTGCGCTGGCTCGCCGACGACCACTTCACCTTCCTCGGCTACCGGGAGTACGAGCTGCGCGAGGACGACTCGCTCGCCGCGGTCCCCGGTACCGGGCTCGGCATCCTGCGCTCCGACCCGCACCACGCCGGGCACGACCACCACCCCGTCAGCTCCTCCTTCGAACGGCTGCCCGCCGACGCCCGCGCCAAGGCCCGTGAGCACAAGATCCTCGTCCTGACGAAGGCCAACAGCCGGGCCACCGTCCACCGGCCGTCCTACCTCGACTACGTGGGCGTGAAGAAGTTCGACGCCGAGGGCAACGTGATCGGCGAGCGGCGCTTCCTCGGACTGTTCTCCTCCGCCGCCTACACCGAGTCCGTGCGCCGGGTGCCCGTCATCCGCCGCAAGGTCGACGAGGTCCTCGTCGGCGCCGGGTTCTCGCCCAACAGCCACGACGGACGCGACCTGCTCCAGATCCTGGAGACCTACCCGCGCGACGAGCTGTTCCAGACGTCGGCCGACGAACTGCGGTCCATCGTCACCTCCGTGCTCTACCTCCAGGAGCGCCGGCGGCTGCGGCTCTACCTGCGCCAGGACGAGTACGGGCGCTACTACTCCGCCCTCGTCTACCTCCCGCGCGACCGCTACACCACCGGCGTACGCCTCAGGATCATCGACATCCTGAAGGAGGAACTGGGCGGCATCAGCGTCGACTTCACCGCCTGGAACACCGAATCGATCCTCTCCCGGCTGCACTTCGTGGTCCGCGTCCAGCCGGGCACCGAACTGCCGCACCTGAGCGACGCGGACAAGGACCGGCTGGAGGCCAAGCTCGTCGAGGCCGCCCGGTCCTGGTCCGACGGGTTCGCCGAGGCGCTGAACGCCGAGGTCGGCGAGGAGCGCGCCGCCGAGATGCTGCGCAAGTACGGCAACGCCATCCCCGAGGGGTACAAGGCCGACCACAACCCCCGCTCCGCCGTCGCGGACCTCTGCCGCCTCGAAGCCCTCGACCAGGACGAGGACTTCGAGCTCAGCCTGTACGAGCCGGTGGGCGCCGCGCCCGACGAGCGCCGCTTCAAGATCTACCGCAAGGGCGGCTCCGTCTCGCTCTCCGCGGTGCTGCCCGTCCTCAACCGCATCGGCGTCGAGGTCATCGACGAACGGCCGTACGAGCTGCGCTGCTCGGACCGGACGACCGCGTGGATCTACGACTTCGGGCTGCGCATGCCGAGGGCCCAGGCCGGGAGCGTGGACTACGCCGGGGACGACGCCCGGGAGCGGGTGCAGGAGGCCTTCGCCGCCACCTGGACCGGGCAGGCCGAGAACGACGGGTTCAACGCGCTGGTGCTGAGCGCCGGCCTCACCTGGCGGCAGGCCATGGTGCTGCGCGCTTACGCCAAGTACCTGCGGCAGGCCGGTTCCACCTTCAGCCAGGACTACATGGAGGACACCCTCCGCAACAACGTCCACACCACCCGGTTGCTCGTGTCGCTGTTCGAGGCGCGGATGTCGCCGGACCGGCAGCGGGCGGGCCGGGAGATCGTCGACGCGCTCCTCGAAGAGGTCGACGCCGCGCTCGACCAGGTGGCCTCCCTGGACGAGGACCGGATCCTGCGGTCCTTCCTCACCGTCATCAAGGCGACGCTGCGCACGAACTTCTTCCAGGAGGCGGCCGGCGGCAAGCCGCACGACTACGTCTCCATGAAGTTCGACCCGCAGGCCATCCCCGACCTGCCGGCGCCGCGGCCGGCGTTCGAGATCTGGGTGTACTCCCCGCGTGTCGAGGGCGTGCACCTGCGGTTCGGGAAGGTCGCCCGAGGCGGGCTGCGCTGGTCGGACCGGCGCGAGGACTTCCGGACCGAGATCCTCGGCCTGGTCAAGGCGCAGATGGTGAAGAACACCGTCATCGTGCCCGTCGGCGCCAAGGGCGGCTTCGTCGCCAAGCAGTTGCCCGACCCCTCCGTGGACCGGGACGCCTGGCTCGCCGAGGGCATCCGCAGCTACAAGACCTTCATCTCCGCCCTGCTCGACATCACCGACAACATGGTCGCGGGCGAGGTCGTACCGCCGGCCGACGTCGTACGGCACGACGAGGACGACACATATCTCGTCGTCGCCGCCGACAAGGGCACCGCGACCTTCTCCGACATCGCCAACGAGGTCGCCGAGAGCTACAACTTCTGGCTCGGGGACGCCTTCGCCTCCGGCGGCAGCGCCGGGTACGACCACAAGGGCATGGGCATCACCGCCCGCGGTGCCTGGGAGTCGGTCAAGCGGCACTTCCGGGAGGTGGGCGTCGACACCCAGTCCGAGGACTTCACGGTCGTCGGCATCGGTGACATGTCCGGTGACGTGTTCGGCAACGGCATGCTGCTCAGCGAGCACATCCGGCTGGTCGCCGCCTTCGACCACCGGCACATCTTCATCGACCCCAGCCCCGACGCGGCCACCTCCTACGCCGAGCGCCGCCGCGTCTTCGAGCTGCCCCGCTCCAGCTGGGCCGACTACGACACCGATCTGATCTCCACCGGCGGCGGCGTCTTCCCGCGCACCGCCAAGGCGATCCCGATCAACGCCCACATCCGCGACGCCCTCGGCATCGAGGACAAGGTCGCCAAGATGACCCCGGCCGACCTGATGAAGGCCATCCTCAAGGCCCCGGTCGACCTGCTGTGGAACGGCGGCATCGGTACGTACGTGAAGGCCGCGTCCGAGTCGCACGCCGACGTCGGCGACAAGGCCAACGACGCCATCCGGGTCGACGGCGCCGACCTGCGCGTCCAGGTCGTCGGCGAGGGCGGCAACCTGGGCCTCACCCAGCTGGGCCGGATCGAGTTCGCGCAGAACGGCGGCCGGGTCAACACCGACGCCATCGACAACAGCGCGGGCGTGGACACCTCCGACCACGAGGTGAACATCAAGATCCTGCTCAACGGCCTGGTCACCGACGGGGACATGACCGTCAAGCAGCGCAACAAGCTGCTCGCCGAGATGACCGACGAGGTCGGCCGGCTCGTCCTGCGCAACAACTACGCGCAGAACACGGCGATCGCCAACGCCCTCGCCCAGTCCTCGGACATGCTCCACGCCCAGCAGCGCTTCATGCGCCACCTGGTCAGGGAGGGCCACCTCGACCGGGCGCTCGAATTCCTGCCCACCGACCGGCAGATCCGCGAACGCCTGGGCACCGGGCACGGCCTCACCGGCCCCGAGACGGCCGTCCTGCTGGCGTACACGAAGATCACGGTCGCCGAGGAGCTGCTGCACACCTCACTGCCGGACGACCCCTACCTGCGCAAGCTGCTGCACGCGTACTTCCCTGCCGCGCTGCACGAACGGTTCCCCGAGCATGTGGACAGCCACCCGCTGAGCCGGGAGATCGTCACGACCCTGCTGGTCAACGACACGGTCAACACGGGCGGTACGAGCTTCCTGCACCGGCTGCGCGAGGAGACCGGGGCCTCGCTGGAGGAGATCGTCCGGGCGCAGACCGCGTCCCGCGCGATCTTCGGATCGGGTGCCGTGTGGGACGCGGTCGAGGGCCTGGACAACAAGGTCGACGCGGCCGTGCAGACCCGGATCCGGCTGCACTCCCGTCGCCTGGTCGAGCGCGGCACGCGCTGGCTGCTCAACAACCGGCCGCAGCCGCTGCAGCTCAGCGAGACCATCGCGTTCTTCTCCGAGGGCGTGCACCTGGTCTGGGGCGAACTGCCCAAGCTGCTGCGTGGCGCCGACCTGGAGTGGTACCAGAAGATCTACGACGAGCTGACGGGCGCCGGAGTCCCGGATGAGCTGGCCACGCGCGTCGCGGGCTTCTCCTCCGCCTTCCCGACGCTCGACATCGTCGCGGTCGCCGACCGGGTCGGGCGGACGCCGATGGAGGTCGCCGAGGTGTACTACGACCTCGCCGACCGGCTGCGCATCACCCAGCTCATGGACCGCATCATCGAACTGCCGCGCGCGGACCGCTGGCAGTCCATGGCCCGCGCGGCGATCCGCGAGGACCTGTACGCGGCCCACGCCTCCCTCACCGCCGAGGTCCTCTCGGCGGGCAACGGCTCCTCCACGCCGGAGCAGCGCTTCAAGGTGTGGGAGCAGAAGAACGCGGCGCTGCTGGGCCGGGCGCGGACGACCCTGGAGGAGATCCAGGGCTCCGACGCGTTCGACCTCGCCAACCTGTCGGTGGCGATGCGGACCATGCGGACACTGCTGCGCGCGCACTCGTAGGGGTACGGGTACGCCGGGCACGGCGAAGGGGGCGCTCCACGGCTGTGGGGCGCCCCCTTCCGCGTGCGGGTCGCCGGGTTACTCGGTGATCTCCCAGAGGGTCAGCTTGCCCTGCACCGTGGGGACTTCCCAGCTGTACTTGCCCGGGGTCAGCCCGGTGATCTCGTACATGGCGAGGTTGCCCTGCTTGGTGATCGTGCAGAGCCTGACGCCCTTGTCGATCTCGGCTTCCTCGCCGAAGGCACCGGAGTCCAGGCTGGAGGGCAGCACATCGGTCCCCGTGCCCTCGGCGCACTCCTGCGGTGTGGTGCCCGCGCTCTTGCCCATCGTCGTGTCGAAGTACCAGTAACTGCTGTCGAGGTACATGTCCTTCAGGGTGTCGACCATCTCGTCCTCGGTGTCGACCTCCGGCTTGTCGAAGTCGACGTTGACGTAGGCCGAGCCCGCGGGTGTGCGGAGCGTGAAGGACTTGCCCTCGAAGATCGCCGAGTACTGGGCGTTCGCGGGGATGGAAGGGGAGGTGCTCGGGTCTGTTCCGTCCCCTTCGCCGCCCTGGTCGCCGGAGCCGGTGTCGGAGCCGGTGTCGGCCTTCGTCGGGGACGGGCTCGGTGTGGAGGCGCCCTTGTCGCCGTCGGCGCCGTCCTTCTTGCCGCTGTCCTTGGTGCCGTTGCTCGCCGAGCTCTTGCCGTCGTCGTCCTCGCCCATCACGTACACGGCGGCGGCCGCGCCGGAGCCGGCCACGAGGACCAGGGCGAGGGCGACCAGGGCCGCCTTCAGGCCGCGGCGGCTCTTCTTGGGAGGGGCCGGGGCGGGGGCGGGGCCTGCGGGCTGAGGTTGTAGGTGTCGGTGGCCGGGGTGGGTAGCCGTAGCCGGGGGTCGGGGCCTGGCCCTGGGGCGGGCCGAAGCCGGTCGGCGGCGGTGTCGGGGCGCCTGGGGTACGCCCTGGGTGGTGCCCTGGGCGTACGCGTGGCCCTGGGCCGCCGGGTCGTGGGGCGGGGCGCGGGAGCCGACGGGCGGTGGTCGGGGCGCGGCCGGCATCTGGGGTGCCGTCGGCTGGGGCGGGGTCTGGGCGGACTGCTCGCGACGGGCGATCTCGGCGGTGAGCGGGGCCGGGAGCCAGCCGGTGAAGTCGCCGATGCCGCGGCCCGCCGACTCCTGGCAGAGCGCGGCCAGTTCCTCGGTGCCGATGCGCTCGGCCGGGTCGGCGGTCAGACAGCGCTCCAGCAGGGGGCGCAGCCGCTCGTCGTAGCCGTCGAGCTTCGGCGGGCGCTGGGAGGTGTTGGCGATCTGCGCGGCGATGGTGATGGCGCCGCCGTCGCCGTACGGGTGGCGTCCGGTGGCGGCGACCGCCGCGATCAGGCCGAGCGAGAAGACGTCGGTGGCCGGGGTGACCTGCTCGCCGAGGGCGTGTTCCGGCGACATGTACTGCGGGGTGCCGATCAGGCCGCCGGACTGGGTGAGATGGGTGGCGTCGGCGGCGCGGGCGATGCCGAAGTCGATGACGTACGGGCCCTGGGAGCCCAGCAGGATGTTGCTGGGCTTGAGGTCGCGGTGGATGACTCCGGCCGCGTGGATTGAGGTGAGGGCGCGGGCCGCGCAGCCGACGAGCTGGAAGACGGCGGGCAGGGGGAGCGGGCCGAAGGCGACGAGGGCGTCGTGCAGGGGGATGCCGGCGATGAACGCCGAGGCCAGCCAGGGGAGTTCGCCGGTGGTGTCATGGTCGACGACCGGGACGATGTGGTAGCCCTGCACGCGGCGGGCGGCCTGGACCTCCTGCTCGAAACGGCGGCGGAAGTCGGCGTCCTGGCCGTACTCGCGCCGGATGACCTTCAGGGCGACGGGCTGGCCGCCGCGGGTGTGCGACAGGTAGACCGTGCCCATGCCGCCCTCGCCGATGCGGGCCTGCAGGTGGTAGCCGGCCGTCTCTCGTGGGTCCTGCGGTCCCAGAGGGCTCAGGATGTCGCCGGTGCTGGTGCTGATGGGAGCCTCCCCCGGTGCGGTGCCGAACTCTGGTGCCGGTGTGGGCACTTGGAGCGGTCCGAAGCTTATACGGCACTTATGACACTTGGGGTGGGTGTTGCGGTTCCCGGGACTGGGGGCGCCTCATAACTCGGGGGCGCCTGTTTCGTCGGCGGGTGCCGGTCCGGTGGGGCTTCTCGCGCAGTTCCCCGCGCCCCCAGAAGACCAGGCCCTGCGGGCCTGAAAAGCAGCGGGGCCGCGGGGGGAAAAGCACGGGGCACAGCCCCGGTTTTTCAGGGGCGCGGGGAACTGCGCGAGAAGCCCCACTCACCCGCACCCGACAACGCACCCGAAGTCACGGCTCACGGCGGACCCGGCGCCGCCACTCCTCGTCCCGCACAGTGATCGGCGCCGTCGGCGGGAGGCGCCGTGCCGTCGGCGCCTCCGAGATGTGCGGCGTCGGCGCCGTCGGCGCCTCCGTCAGGGACAGCGTGCGGAAGGCCGTCTCGATGAGGGCCACCGACGTGGCCACCGGCCCCGGCAGCCAGCCCGCGAAGTCCCGGACGTCCCGCCGCGCCGCCCCCGCGCAGTGCTCGGCGACGGCGGCCGCGGAGGGCCGGGACACCGGGTCGGCGGTGAGACAGCGGCGGATGACGTCCACCAGGGGGCGCCCGATGCCGTCCAGCGCGGGTGGGGAAACGTCCGTGGCGGCGATGCGCGTGGCGATGGCCAGCGGGTTGCCGCGCCCGTACGGGTGACTGCCGGTCGCGGCGACCGCCGCGATCAGGCCCAGCGCGAACACGTCGGACGCGGAGGTGACCCGGCGGCCGAGCGCGTGTTCGGGGGACATGTAGTGCGGGGTGCCGATCAGGCGTCCGGCGGTGGTGAGGGTCGCCGCGCCCGCCGCCCGGGCGATGCCGAAGTCGAGCAGCCAGGGCCCGTCCGCGGCCAGCAGCAGGTTGGCGGGCTTGACGTCACGGTGGATCACCCCGGCGGTGTGCACGGCGTCCAGGGCGTACGCGGCGCACGCCAGCAGTTGCAGGACCGTGGCGACCGGGAGCGGGCCGTGGGTCTCCAGTGCCTGGTCGAGGGGGACACCCGGGACGTAGTGCGTGGCCAGCCAGGGCCGCTCGGCACCGGCGTCGTGGTCGACGATCGGCACCAGGTGGTAGCCGGAGACGCGGCGCCCGGCGGCCACCTCGCGGGCGAACCGTTCACGGAAGGCGGGGCTGCCCGCGTACTCCGGGCGGACCAGCTTCAGCGCGACCGGCTGGCCGCCCCGGCTGCGGGAGAGATAGACGGTGCCCATGCCGCCCTCACCGATCCGGGCGTACAGGGGATACCCGGCGATCTCCCGCGGATCCTCCGTCCGCAGCGGCTCAGGTACCACCCCACGCATCGACCGCCCCCTCCGCTCAGCACGTCCTCGGAGGGTATCGCGGCAGGGAGCCGGCAGAGGCCGGTGAGGCAACCCGCGTACCGCCGAGGACATCTATCCGAGTGGCCCTCAACCGCACCACGGTCTATAGAGGGTAGAAGCAGGGATGTCAGGGATGTACGGAACGAACGGAACGAACGGGATTGATGGGGTGAACGCGGACGTGGACCAGCGACCCGCCGTATCCGTCGTCGTGATCGTCTACAACGACGAGGCCAGGCTGCCCACGGCCGTCCGCTCGGTGCTGGAGCAGACGCTGCGGAGCGTCGAGGTCGTGATCGTCGACGACCACAGCACGGACGGCTCCTACGAGGTGGCCGCCCGCCTCGCCGCCGAGCACCCGGACCGCGTGCGCGCGTACCGGCTGCCCGAGAACAGCGGCGGTTGCGGCGCGCCCCGCAACGCGGGCATCCGGGAGACCCGGGGCGAGTACGTCGTCTTCCTCGACAGCGACGACGTCCTGGAGCGCAACGCCTGCCGCAACCTGCTGGAGGCCGCCGAGAGCACCGGGGCCGATCTCGTCTCCGGTCTCTGCGTCCGCGTCCACGTGGACACCCGCAATCGGAAGGAGGTCCCGTGGTACCCGTGGCTGTACACCCGCACCCGTACCCTCGACTCCGTCTCCGAGCTCCCCGACCTGCTGGTCTACGACACCCTGTCCACCAACAAGTGCTACCGCCGGGACTTTCTGGTCGAGGGCGGGCTGCTGTTCCCCGTCGGCATCCACTACGAGGACCTCTTCTTCTCCGCCCAGGCGTACGCGGCCGCCCGCCGTATCACCCTGATCCCCAACCGGGTCTACGACTGGAACGTGGCCGAGAAGGCGCGGGCCAAGTCGATCAGCAACCGGCGGGCCGAGATCGCCAACTTCGCGCACCGGATGGAGATCCACCGCCGGGTGGACCGGCTCCTCGCCGGCCAGGGCATGGCGGAGCTGAAGTTCCACAAGGACGTCAAGTTCCTCAAGCACGACCTGGTGCTGCACCTGCGTGACCTGCCGTTCCGGGACGCGGCCTACCGCCGGGAGTTCGCCGGACTGGCCCGCGCCTATCTGGCGTCGATCGACCCGGCCGCCTACGACGAGGTCGAACCCATCCACGCCGTCTGCGCCTATCTGTTGCGGATGGGCGACTGGGACAACCTGCTGCCGGCCGTGGACACGCTCACCAACCGCGACAAGGTCTCCGCGCCCCTCGTCGAGCGCGACGGGCGGATCTACTGGTGTGCCGAGCACCTGGACGCCCCTGGGGAGGAAGGGGAGTTCGCGCGCCGGATCCTGGACGTCACCGAACTCGGCTACCACGCCCGACCGGTCCGGAAGCTGTTCCTGCGCAACGAGCTGACGGAGTACGAGGAGTACGAGGAGTACGAGGGGCACGCGCCAGACGCGGCGGAGGCGGGCCGGGGACGAGGCACCGGCACCGGCCGGGGCGGTCGTGTGCGTCTCGCCGGGCGGGTCACCAACCCGCTCGGGGTCATTCCGGCCGACGCCCGGCTCTCCGCCTCTCTGGAGTTCTACGCCCGCCGCCCCGGCGTGCGGTTCCAGACCTTCCGGGTGCCGGTGGCCACCGTTCGGCACGACGGTCCGTACATCACGTGGCGGGCCGACGCCGACATCTCCCGGACGCTCCGACCGCTGGGCGTCGTGGACGCCGTATGGGACGTACGCCTCCACCTCGACGTCGACGGCGAGCGCACCACGAGCCGGCTGACGGCCGCCGAACCGGGGCTGGCGGGCGGCGAACTGCCGGTCCGGCCGCGGCTCACGCGGCTGGTCGCCGACCGGGTCGAGCCGCAGATCTCCGCCCGCGGTCACCTCGCGTTCCGGCTGGTCCCCGACAAGAAGGCCACCGTCCTCGTCACCCGGGGCCTCCAGGGGGCGCCCGGCAGGCTCGCCAAGTCCGGCTACCGCAAGGCGAAGGCGCTGCGCAAGAAGGCCACCTCCGGAGACGCCAAAATCCGCCTCTACCGCGAGGTTTTCCTACGCATGCCGAAGCAGCGGCGACTGGTGGTGTTCGAGAGCCACCTCGGACGGCAGTACAGCGACAGCCCCCGGGCGATCTACGAGGAGATGCGCCGCCAGGGTCTCGACTTCGAGGCGGTGTGGTCGTACACGGGCCGCCCCGAGGGGTTTCCGGCCGACGCCACCCTCGTCCGGCGCTGGTCGCTGCCGTATCTGCGGGCGCTGGCCCGCGCCGAGTTCTGGATCGACAACCAGAGCTTCCCGCTCAAGCTGACCAAGCGTCCCGGCACGACCTACCTCCAGACCTGGCACGGCTCCGCACTCAAGCGCATGGGCTTCGACGAGCCCGGCTGGAAGCTCAAGTCCCGCGCCGAGCAGGCCGAGCAGCAGCGCACCCTCGACCGCTTCGACCACTTCCTGATCCGCTCGGAGCACGACGTGCGCACCCTGGCGAAGGCCTTCCGGCTGCGGGAGAAGGTGCTGCTGCGGGTGGGCTATCCGCGCAACGACGAGCTCGTCCGGGCCCGGGAGACGGACCGGGCGGATCGGGCGGACCAGCGCGCGCGGCTCGCCGCCGAGTTGGGCATCCCGGAGATCTCCGCGATCCCGGCGGACAAGAAAATCCTGCTCTACGCCCCCACCTTCCGCCACCAGGGGCAGCGCCGCTTCACCCTCCCCTTCGACGTGGAGCGCTTCGCGGAGGCCTTCGGCGACGAGTACGTGCTGCTCGTCCGCGCCCACTACCTCAACCACGTCGTGCTCCCGCCGTCGGTGCGGGGCCGCGTCGTCGACGTGTCCGACCACCACGACGTGACGCCCGTCCTCGCCCTCGCGGACGCGCTGATCACGGACTACTCGTCGGTGATGTTCGACTACGCGCTGCTCGACCGCCCGATGTTCTTCTTCACCTACGACTACGAGGAGTACGTCCACGAGGGCCGCGGCACCTACTTCGACCTCATCGAGCGCGCGCCGGGACCGATCGTGCGCACGGAGGACGAGCTGCACGCCGTCCTGCGCGACTCCTCGCTGGACGAGCAGACGCTCAAGTACGCCGCCGCGCGGGAGCGGTTCACGGCCGCCTTCGGCGAGTACGACAAGGGGACGGCGGCACGGAGCGTCGTCGACCAGTTCTTCTCCGAGTGGAGGCGCAAGTGATCGGCCGGGACAGGGCTGTCGTGCGGGACGAGGCCAGGGCCTCCGGGCGGGACGAGGCCAGGGACGGCGGGCGGGACGGCGCACGGGTGTCCGGGGCGCGGGACGTCTTCCTGGTGTCCAACAGCGTGGACGAGACGGGCGGTGTGACCAGCTGGTCCCATCACCTGGCCCGGCTCCTCACCGAACGCGGCCACCGCGTCCACGTCATCGGGATCACCACCCCGAGGACCCGCACCCCTCGGCGAACTCCCGTACCCCACCACCCGGTTGTACGACGGCCAGCCGCCGCCCCCCGGCCGGGCGCGGGACGCGAGCATGCGGGACCGGGCGACCGTGCTGACCGGCCTGTTCCGGGCCGCGCGCCCCGGCGGGGTCGTGATCGTGACCCAGGTGTGGGCGATGGAGTGGGTGCGGCTCGCCGACACCGGCGGTCTGACCGTCATCGGGATGAGCCACGAGTCCTTCGAGACCTCCCGCCGCTCCTCCCGCTTCCGGCGGGTGCTCACGTACTACCGGGACGTCGACCGCATGCTCGTCCTCACCCGCGAGGACGCCGACCTGTGGATCGGGGAGGGCCTCAACAACGCCTCGTACCTGCCCAACGCCGTGCCCTGGATTCCGGAGGAGCCCTCGCCGCGCACCGCGAAGGCCGTCGTCAGCATCGGCCGGCTCAGTGACGAGAAGGGTGTCGACATGCTCCTCGACACCTGGGCCGAGGTGGCGCCCCGGCACCCGGACTGGACGCTGCTCGTCTACGGCTCCGGCGAGGACGAGGAACTCCTCAGGAAGCAGTGCACGGCCCTCGGTCTCGACGGCTCGGTGTCCTGGATGGGCCGCACGCACGACGTGCCGGGCGCCCTGCGCGGCGGCTCGGTCTTCGCGCTGTCCTCCCGGGGCGAGGGCTTCCCCCTCGCCCTGATGGAAGCCATGGCCATGGGCGTCCCCTGTGTCGCCTTCGACTGCGCGCCCGGCGTCCACGAGATCGTGCGCGACGGCGAGGACGGCCTTCTCGTCCGCCCCGGCAACACGGGTGAACTGGCTCGCAAACTGGACCGGTTGATGACCGACAAGACCCTGCGCGACCGCATGGGCGACAAAGCGCGACAGAACATCCGCCGCTACGGCACGGAGGAGATCGTGGACCGGTGGGAGGCCTTGTTCACGTTCCTGGAGAGGTGAGCCGCATCCCCCAGGGGCGCGGGGAACCGCGCGAACAACCACGACGAAC
Organism: Streptomyces sp. MNU76; assembly: GCF_020982545.1. Taxonomy (GTDB): domain Bacteria; phylum Actinomycetota; class Actinomycetes; order Streptomycetales; family Streptomycetaceae; genus Streptomyces. The sequence goes on from NZ_JAJKLK010000001.1 coordinate 44,188, forward strand.
CCGCACCCGCCGAACCACAGTTCCCCCCGAGTTCTCAGGCGCCCTACTTCTTCCCGCCGGTGAACCTCTCGTACTCCTTCAACACCTCGTCCGTCGGCCCGTCCAGACGGAGTTCGCCGCGCTCCAGCCACAGCACCCGATCGCACGTGTCCCGGATCGACTTGTTGTTGTGGCTGACGAGGAACACCGTCCCCGCGTGCTTCCGCAACTCACGGATCCGCGCCTCGGAGCGCTTCTGGAACGAGCGGTCCCCGGTCGCCAGCGCCTCGTCGATCAACAGCACGTCGTGGTCCTTGGCGGCGGCGATGGAGAACCGCAGCCGGGCCGCCATCCCGGAGGAGTACGTCCGCATGGGGAGCGTGATGAAGTCCCCCTTCTCGTTGATGCCCGAGAAGTCGACGATCTCCTGGTACCGCTCCCTGACCTGCTCCCGGGACATGCCCATGGCGAGCCCGCCGAGGTGGACGTTCCGTTCACCCGTGAGGTCGTTCATCAGGGCCGCGTTGACACCGAGCAGGGACGGCTGGCCGTCGGTGTAGATACGCCCGTTCTCCACGGGGAGGAGCCCGGCGACGGCTTTGAGGAGGGTCGACTTCCCGGAGCCGTTCGTCCCGATCAGCCCGATGGCCTCGCCCCGGTACGCGGTGAACGACACGTTCCGCACGGCGTGCACCTTGCGGACGCCGGCCGCCTTCTCCGCCTTCTTGCGCCGCAGGATGCGGTTGAGCGCGGCGGTGGCGGTGCCACGACCGGCCCCCGTGCCGTTGACGCGATAGACGATGTCGACGCCGTCGACGACGACGGTCGGGACGGGCTCGGGGGCGGCGGTGCCGGTGCCCGTGTCGGTGCCGGTGTCGGTGGCCTGGTCGGCCGTCCGCCGGGTGCCGGGAACGGTGGGGTTGATGACGGTGTCAGCCACGGCCGTACGTCTCCTCAGCCTTCCAGAAGTAGATGAACCCGCCGACGCCCGCGAGGAGCGCCCAGCCCGCCGCGATCGCCCAGACGTGCGGCGGCAGCTGGCCCCCGTGGAAGCTGTCGATCAGCGCGAACCGCATGAGGTCGATGTAGACGGCGGCCGGGTTGCACTCCAGCAGCAGGTGCACGAACGCCGGGATGTCCCGCTCGGCGAGCATGTGGTCGATGCTGAACATCACGCCCGAGGTGTACATCCAGGTGCGCAGCACGAACGGCATCAGCTGCGAGATGTCGGGCGTCTTGGCGCCGATCCGCGCCATCACCGTCGCCACGCCGGCGTTGAACACGAACTGCAGCGCCAGCGCGGGGACGATCAGCAGCCAGGACGCGGCGACCGGTACCCCGAAGGCCAGCAGGATCACGACCAGCGCGGCCATGGAGAACAGCAGTTGCTGGAGCTGCTGGAGGCAGTACGACAGGGGGAGCGAGGCCCGGGGGAAGTGCAGGGCCCGGACCAGGCCGAGGCTGCCGGATATGGCGCGGGTGCCCGCCATGATCGAGCTCTGGGTGAAGGTCCACACGAACACGCCGGTCACGAGGAACGGGACGTAGTCCGGCACGCCCTTCTTGGTGCCCATGAGCAGGCCGAAGATCAGGTAGTAGACCGCCGCGTTCAGCAGGGGGTTCGCGATCTGCCAGACCTGGCCGAGCTTCGCCTGGCTGTACTGCGCGGTCAGCTTCGCCGTGGCGAACGCGGTGATGAAGTGCCGCCGCGCCCACAGCTGCCGTACGTACGCGCCGAGCGAGGGGCGGGCCCCGCTGACGCTGAGGCCGTACCGCTCGGCAAGCTGGGCCGGGGTCTCGGCGGCGGGGGTGCTTCGGGGGTGTTTGCCCTGGTCGGGGGCGGTGCGTGGAGGACCTGGCTCACATCCGCTGCTTTCGCTAGTGAGGTCGCTGGTGGGGGAGTCCCGTGTCTTGGCCGCGCTGGTCGGGCTCTTACGGTGTCCTTGCCCCGCTCTTACGTCGGGACGGGACCGTATCGTCGCAACGTGAGCGTAAGCCGATTCGACGTCGGAACGCAACCGTTTCGTCGTCGCGGCCTATGCTGTGCACCATGACGACGAACGCCGACCCCTCCGAGGGGCAGCCGCCACCACGGCCGCGCCGCCGGGCCCCCGCCGGGGCGGCCGTGCTCCGTGAGGACGTGACGGAGGCGATCCGGGCGGCTGTCTTCGAGGAACTGGCGGCCGTCGGATACGCCCGGATGTCCATTGAGGGCATCGCGCGCCGCGCGGGCGTCGGCAAGACGGCGGTGTACCGCCGCTGGCGCTCCAAGCTGCATCTGGTGCTGGACCTGGTCTCGGCGGTGGCGGTCCAGGGCCTGCCCATGCCGGACACGGGCTCGCTGGAGGGCGATCTCCGGCTGCTCTACGAGGTCACGTCCCGCGCGCTGCGGCACCCGGTGGCCGGCCAGATCATCCCCGACCTCCAGGCCGAGGCCGCCCGCAATCCGGAGATCGCCGAGGCGATGCAGAAGGCGCTGAGGGAGGGGCAGCAGAGTGTGGCCACGGGGATCGTCGCGGCGGCGGTCGCCCGGGGCGAGGTCCGCGCGGGCGTGGACGAGGACCTGGCCCTGGACGTGATCTCGGGCCCGCTGTACTGGCGCTCGGTGGTCGTCCGCGCGCCGAAGCTGCCGAAGGGCTATCTGGAGAGCCTGACGCGGGCCACGGCGGGGGCGTTGCGGGCGCTGTAGGGGCGGAGGCCCGGGGCGCCGGGGCGAGGCGGCACGATTCGAACGCGCCGAAGTCCGACGCGCCGAAGTCCGAACGCGCCGGGGACCGGTCGCGCCGAAGCCAGACCGCGCCGGGGACCGGACGCGCCGGAGATCGAACGCGCCGCGGACCGAACGTTCCAGCGGCGGATCGCGTCTTAGTCACAGCCGCTCAGGAATGGGGTCGCCGTGACTCTCTTATGCCCCCGTGCTCGTTCCGTGCTCCTCGCCGCCGCGCTGATCGCGGGGACGGCGGGGACGACCGTCGCGTGCGACGGCGGGACGTCCTCGGAACCGAAGGGACGAGCCTCGCCGAAGCAGAGCAGCACCACCCCGGGAACCCCCATCACCTGGGAGGAGCCCCCCTCGTACGTCTACACCCTCACGTCGACCTCGATGGTCCTGGCGGGGACGTTCCGGGTGACGGTCCGGGACGGCAAGGTGACCGAGGCGGTCGGCCTCGACGAGGGCAGCCGGTCGGTGGTGGAGCGGGGGCCCGACCGCATACCGAAGATCGGCGACCTGTTGGACATACTGGAGAAGGCCTGGCAGGAGCAGGCGGACACGGCGGAGATCCAGTACGCCGCCGGTGGGCATCCCGCACGGATCACCCTGGACGTGGACGAGAACGCCATCGACGACGAGGCGGAGTACGTCATCAGTGGCTACCAGCCGGGTGCGGGCTGAGAGCGAGGGTCAGCGGGCGTCGTGCCGAGTCGCCAACTCCGTTGCCAGGTGGACGAGTGCCGGGGTGCGCAGGACGCGCTCCCCGAACCCCGGCAGGGGCACGTGCAGCGGCTCCAGCCAGCGCTCCGGGATGGCCTCGACCCCGTGCACCGCGCCCGCGAGCGCGCCGGTCACCGCCGCGACCGTGTCGGTGTCGCCGCCGAGGTCCACGGCCGCGCGTACGGCGTCCTCGTAGGAGTCGGTCGTCCGTACGGCCCAGACGGCGGAGCCCAGGCAGGGCCAGACGGCGCCGTTGAACTCCGTGGCGCGGTCGGGGTGCCAGTCGGGGGCGAGGACGACCTCGTACCGGGGGCGGTGGTCGGGGTGGAGCGCGGCCAGGGTGTCGGGGAGCGCGATGAGCGGGTCGTCGCCGGCCAGGGCGATCCGGACCAGTTCGTGGAGGACGGCGGTGCCTTCCCAGGCGGCCGGGTCGCCGTGCGTGAGGGCGGACAGGCGCCGGGCCGCGTCCATGCTGGGGTCGCGCCCGTACGGCGCGAAGAACACGGCCGAGGTGGCGGCCCGCATCAGCGCGCCGTTGCCCGCGGCCCGTAGGTTCACCTGGAAGTGGCGGGCGGCGGCGAGGTCCCAGGGGTCGCCGCCGGTGAGGACGTCCTCGGTCTGGATGCCGATGTCCTTGGGGCCGGAGGCCGCCCAGCGCTGGAACCGCCGGAAGACGTCGGGCAGTTCGAGTCCTCCGTGTTTGACGAGGGACTCCCCGACGAGGACGGCCATCTGGGTGTCGTCGGTCGCCTCACCGGGGTCCCATCCGCCACCCCCGCACATCTCTCCGCCGTGTCCGGCCTTCGGAAAGCGCGTGGAGAAGGCGCCTTCAGGACCGAACTCGAAGGGCGCGCCGAGCGCGTCCCCGACGGCGGAGCCGAGCACCGCCCCGAGGGCGCGCCGCGGATCGACCACGTCCGGGAGTGCCTGGGGCCGCCGGTGAAACCCGGTCACAGGCTGCGCTTCGCCTCAGGGACGGGAAGCACCTCGACGGATCCGCCGCGTTCGCTCACCCAACGTTCCAGTGCCGCTCCCGCGATCTCGTGCTCGCCACCCTGATCGTCGATCACCCGGACAGGGCCGAAGACGGTTCCCGAAAGGCCCTCGACCTTGGTGCGGTCATCGACGGTCACCTTGAAGGAATTCTCCCGCAGAACGGCATCGGAGAGGTCCGCACCGCGGAAATCCACATTCAGGAGGGAAGCGCCCAGGACGCGTGTGCCGCGCAAGGAGGCATTCGTCGCGTCGACGTCGTAGAGCGAGGCCTTGACCAGATCCGCGCCGTCCAGGACCGCGCCCCGGAGCACGGCGTCGTCGAGGTTGACACGGACCAGCGAGGCCCGCGTCAGATCGGCTTCCGTGAAGTCGGCCCCTTCGGCGTCGGAACGGTAGAGGTCCGCCCCCACCAGCTTGACTCCGGCCAGTTTCGCGTCCGTGAGCCAGGACTCCTGGAGGTTCGCCTCGGAGAGGTCCGCGTCACGCAGATCGAGCCCGATGACGTCGAGGGCGCCCTCGCCCCCCGCACTCAGCCACTCCTCCAGACGGGCCTTCGCCTGCGGATCCGTCGGGAACACGCGGGGCGCCCAATTCCTACGGGTACCAGATGACATCGTCTTCCCAGCCATTCTTCTCGACGATGGACTTGATGTCGTCGATCGCCGCCTGGTTCGCATTGCGCATGTCCAGGATAACGACGCGCTGCTTCTCGACGATCTGTTCCGCCAGCTTCTTGACCCAGCGTTCGTTCCTGGCGGGGTCATAAGCTCCCTTGAACGGCAGGGACTTGTCCCGGACATTGTTGAAGGGGGGCCAGTCGGAATGGACGCCCTTGATGTCGTAGTAGCGTCCGGTGCTCGGTGAGTAGAACTCCCCGCGGTCCGCCTCCGTGGGGCGCTGGATGTCGTCCGGGAGACGCCCCTGCTCGGCGAGGTCCAGGCCGACCCTTGCCTCGTCCTTGGAGGGTTCGGAGATACCGCCGTTCTTGTCGGGGTCGCGCTGGAGCTGGTCGAACTCCTCGGGACTGCGGGACTCGACCTCGTCGAGATGGTCCCAGTGGTCCGCCTTCTGCTGCGGGGTGAGCTCGGGCGGCGGCTCGTTGCCGCGCTCGGGGGCCGTCGTTCCCTCCGAGGGCTCGTGCGGGGCCCCCGTGCCGTCGTCGCCCGGGGTGCCGCCGTGCCCGCCGGTGGGGGGCTCGGTGTGGCCGCCGCCCGGTGTCCCGCCGTGACCACCGCCGGAGGGAGGCCCGGTGTGGCCGCCGCCCGAGGTCTCGGTGTGGCCGCCGGTCGGCGTGTCGGTACGGCCGCCGGACGGGGTCTCCGTACGGCCGCCTCCGGTGCCACCGGTCCGGCCGTCACCGCCGGGCCCGCCGTTGCCGCCCGGCGTCTCGTGGTTCGCGGACGGCAGGCGGTCGTCGCCGACGCGCCCCACAGCCGTGCCGCCGTCGCCCACCTTCGCCCCCGCACCCACCAGCTCGGTCTCGGGTCGCGTGGCGTCGACGCCCCGCTCGGCCGCCGTGCCCTCGTGCCGGATGGCGTCCAGGGACTCCCGTACCGTGCCGTCCGCGTTGTGGACGACGAGGGTCTGGGTGTCGAGGTAGACGACCTCGCCCTGCGGCGTCTCCATCCGGACGCTGTTCTCGGGGGTGAGGCCGGCCGGCAGCTCGTCGGCGATGTTCGGCGGGTCGGCGATCTGGTACGTGCCCTCGCCGAGCCGGATGTGTGTGCCGTCGGTGATGCCGCGCAGGCTCGCCATGACGTCGCTGATCTTCACCGCCGTCGCGCCGACGCCCTTGGTGAGGTAGGTCATCGGGTCGACGATCTTGCCGGCCTTGCCCGCGAAGGAGATCGCCTTGGCGATGGCACCCGCCTTGCCCGCGCCGGAGACCGCCCCGCCCGCGCCGCCCGTGAAGATCGTGGTCAGGACGTTGAAGGTGACCGCCCCGGCGGCCCGGGAGGGGTTCTTGCCCCACTCGTCGTAGGCGATCAGCGCCTTGCCGGTCTCGACGACGGCGGTGCGGGAGTCGCGCAGCCAGGAGGGCAGCTTGTCGTCGGGCGCCAGCCAGTACGCGGCGCCCACCACCGGTACGGCCGTGATGACGATGCCGGTGGCGAGCTTGCCGAGGCCGACCCACGCCTGGCCCGCCGCGTCCCAGCCGTTGAAGCCGACCAGCGTGCCCAGGCCCTTGATCGTGCCCCATACGCCGTCCACGACGAAGCCGACCGCGAAGTCCCAGGCGTGCTCGTGGATGTAGTACCAGGGGTTGGACTCCTCCACCGGGTCGCCCCAGGGCAGACCACCGGCGTTGTCGAGGTCCTCGCCCCGGTAGCCGTACATGTTCTCTTTGTTCGAACCGTCGTTGACGACGAGCGCCTCGCCGCCGACCAGCCCGACGATCTTGTTGTAGCAGTCGCGTTCGGCGGCCTGGAACGCGGCGTACGCGGCGTTGATGTCGGAGCGGCGGTTGTTGTTCTCCTCGACGAGGTCGCCGTCGGCGCGCCACTCGTCGTCGCCCTCGATCTTCGCGCGGAAGGCGATCGCGTCCCGGCGGAGCTGGTCGAACTTCTGCTTGAGCGGGCCGACGGCGGCGGCGTACGTGTCCAGCGCCGAGGCCACGGTCTCCAACTCGGTCGCGAACTCACCGCCCTTGGCCGCCACCGGCGCGGTCGTCGCGAACAGCGCCTCCGCCTCGGGCGCCTTGTAGTACGCGGAGAGGCCCCCGAAGCGGGTGTGGATCGCCGAGCCCGAGTCCTTCAGGGAGGTACCGGCCGAACGGACGCCCGCGATGTGCTGGTCGAGCAGCTCCAGGTTGCCGGTGAACTCGGGGACCTCCTCCGGGATGACGGGGATGTCGTCGCTCACTTCGGCCCCTGCCCGCCGTTCCCGTCGACACCCGGCGGTGGCGGTACGACCGTCGCCTTGAGCGCGTTGGCCTGGTGCGTGGCGGCCATGTCCAGGTCGCCGGTGACGTAGGCGTTGGTGGCATCGGCCGCGCCCTGCACGGAGTCGATGGTCCGCTGCGCCATGTACGCCAGCTTCTGCTGCCGCTCCTGGAGGTACGTGCTCAGCGCCGCCGCGACCGGTCCGACCGGCACCCGTGGCGTGCCCGCGGCCACCGGCCCGATCATCGGTCCGTTGAACTGCCCGCCCGGCACGGCCGTACCGGCCGACTCGGCCGCGCTCGCCATGTTCGACACCAGCGAGTTGGCGGCCTTCTCCAGGCCGCCGGCCGCCTCACCGGTCGACTTCAGCGTGGTCTGCACGTTGATCGGATCGATGTCCCAAGCCGGCACCGTCGCTACCCCCGTAACGCCCTGTCGTACCCGTACCCGTACGCGTACGCGTGGTCTGCTCGTCCTTCGCTTCCCCTAGTACACACGAGCAAACGGCACCGAACAGTTCCCACTGCTCGTCGATTCCGTCACAGGTGCTGCGGCCGCTCCGTCCACCCCGCCCATGCCGACGCGATCATGTCCTCGACGCCGTACCGCGCCTTCCAGCCCAGTTCGGCGGCGATCCGGTCCGCCGAGGCGACCACGCGCGCGGGGTCCCCGGGCCGCCGGTCGACGACCACGGGCGGCAGGTCGTGACCGGTGAGCGCGGTGATCCGGTCGACCATCTCGCGCACCGACACGCCCTCCCCGCGCCCGATGTTGAGGGTGAGGTCCGTGCCCGGCGCCTCGCGCAGCCGCCGCGCGGTCGCCACATGGGCCTCCGCGAGGTCGACGACATGGATGTAGTCCCGGACGCAGGTGCCGTCGGGGGTCGGGTAGTCGGCGCCGAAGATGTGTGGCGGGGCTCCCTCGGAGAGCTTCTCGAAGACCATGGGGACGAGGTTGAAGACGCCGGTGTCGGCCAGTTCGGGGGCCGCCGCGCCGGCCACGTTGAAGTAGCGCAGGGACGCCGTCGACAGCCCGGTGGCCCGGCCCGTGGCCCGGACCAGCCACTCGCCGACCAGCTTGGTCTCGCCGTACGGGCTCATCGGCAGGCACGGCGTCTCCTCGGTGACGAGGTCCACGTCGGGCATGCCGTACACGGCGGCGGAGGACGAGAGGACGAAGGACGAGACACCGGCGTCCGTGACGGCGGACAGCAGGGTGCGCAGGCCCTCGACGTTCTCCCGGTAGTAGTGCAGCGGCAGTTCGACGGACTCGCCGACCTGCTTCTTCGCCGCGAGGTGCACGACGCCGGTGACGTGCCGGTCCCGGATCACCCGGGCCAGCCGCTCCCCGTCGAGGGTGGAGCCGACCTCCAACGGGACGCCGTCGGGCACCCGTTCGGCGATACCGGTGGACAGGTCGTCGTAGACGACGGCCTCCTCGCCCGCGTCGAGCATCGCGCGCACCACATGCGCCCCGATGTAACCGGCGCCACCGGTGATCAGCCAGGTCATGGACGACCGTCCCGTCGTAGTCGTAGTCGTAGTCGTAGTCGTAGTCGTAGGCGTAGTCGTAGGCGTAGGCGTAGGCGTAGGCGTAGGCGCGGGGCCGTGCCCGCGTCGGGTCTCAGTGAAGCAGGCGTTTGAGGCGTCGGCGGACGACTTCGGTCAATCCTCGCCAACCGGGCGCGAGTCGCACCGCGAGCGCCCCCGCGTGAGTTGCGTACGGCTGCACCAGGAGCACTCCGTGGCGCGCGCTGAACAGTGCGCTCCGGCGGAGGAGCCCGGCGCCCGCGGCGGCGTGCGCGGTGGTCTCCCGACGGCTGCCGTCCGCGAACCGCAGCCGTAGCCGGAGGTCCCACGTGCCGCTGCCCAACGCGGCCAGGTCCAGCGGTACGTCCGCCGTCCAGCTGTCGACGTCCGGCGTGTCCGCGCCGCTGTCGCCCTCCGCCTCGGCCAGGAGGGGCGCCGTGCCGGCGAAGCCCACCCGCCCGTCGTTCCGTTCTGTGAACTCCGCCTGCACGGTCACCGGCCCCGCCTCCGCCATCCGCCCGTACAGCTCGTGGAGCCGCAGTCGGAGCACCGTCCCCCGCGGGCGGGGCCGCAGTTCCGCGTCGACGGCGGCGGGCAGCAGCTCCACGGGGCGGACGAGGAGATGGTCCAGCTCCACCTGCGGCAGATCGGCCGACCAGACGGGCGAGCCGTCGGCCCCGCGCGCGTACGGCGGGGTCAGCCGGGCCGGGCGGGCCGACATCTCCCTGAGGCGGGGCAGGTCGCGAGGCTCCTCGGCGGCGAGGATCACCCGGGCGACGACCCGGCCGGGCGCGGGCGCCGGCGCGAAGTCGCCCTCGTCGAAGGTGGCCAGGTACGCGCGCGTCAGCCTCCACCACTCGCGCCGGTACTCGGTGCCGCGCAGGCCCAGCTCGCGGGCGTACATCCGCAGCGAGTGGTCGAGGAAGCGCGTCCGTGTGGCCCGTGCCGGGCCCTTCTCGCCGGCGCCCAGCAGGATGTCGTACGACAGCCGGTCGGCGTCCAGGCGGGCCCGCCAGTTGGTGATGTCGGAGCGGTCCAGGGAGATGGACAGCCGGGCCGCCGAACGGCGCACGTGCCAGACGTACACCGGGTCGGGGACGAGCGCGACGCGCGGTGCGGCGGCCAGGACGCGCGCGCCGAAGACGAAGTCCTCGTACGGGAAGCGGCCCTCGGGGAAACGGATGGCGCGCTCGCGCAGGAAGGAGGTCCGGTACAGCTTGTTGACGCAGAGGGTGTCGTGCACCAGGCGTGCGCGCTGGGAGGAGTGCTCCAGCAGCGTGCGCCGGGCGTACAGCTCGGGCTGCCAGGGGGTCTCGCGGCCGGACGGCAGCTCCTTGCGCACGCACAGCCCGGACGCGACCGGCGCGTCGTGCTCCAGAGCCGCCCCCAGCAGCGCGTCCACGGCGCCGGGCGGGAGCACGTCGTCGCTGTCCAGGAACATGACGTACGGCGAGGTCACGACGTCCAGCCCGGTGTTGCGCGGGGTGCCGCAGCCGCCGCTGTTGACCGGGCGCCGGACCACCCGCAGCCGGGGTTCGTCCCCGGCGAGGCGCTCCAGCAGGTCCGCGCTGCCGTCGGTCGAGCAGTCGTCGACGGCGATCACCTCACGGACGGCCGGCCCCTGCGCGAGCGCCGAGCGCACGGCGTCCGTCACATGGGCCGCGTCGTCGTACCCGATGACGACGACGGAGACCTGCGCCTGCTGAAGAGCCATGGTTGCCCCGCACCTGTGAGAGGTATGTGTGCAAATCTTCCCTTACGGGCGGCTTCGCGGCCCCGTGGGGAAGATGGCGGGCGGGAGGCCCAGGTTCCGTATGGAGTTGTCGGATTCTGTGCGGGTGCCGGCGGCTACCCGGCCGGCTCCGTGAGCGCCGCGTCGTCCAGCGCGGCCGTCAGACGGTCCAGGCGGTCGCGCAGATCGCGGATCTCGTCGAGGTCGAAGGTGGTCGCGGAGACGATCCGGCGCGGCACCGCCAGCGCGCGTTCCCGCAGGGCCGCGCCCTCCTCGGTCGGTCGCGCCACCACCGAGCGCTCGTCGCGCGCGCTGCGCTCGCGTCGGACGAGGCCGGCCGTCTCCAGGCGCTTGAGCAGCGGCGAGAGGGTCCCGGAGTCGAGTCGGAGGTGCTCGCCCAGCGTCTTCACGGGCAGTTCGCCGTGCTCCCAGAGAACCAGCATCACCAGGTACTGCGGATAGGTGATGCCGAGGTCCTTGAGGACCACGCGGTAGACACCGTTGAAGGCGCGCGAGGCGGCGTGCAGGGAGAAGCAGATCTGCCGGTCGAGACGGAGGAAGTCCTCCTCCGAGACCTGTCCGGCGACCTGCCCGGAGATCTCCTGGGAGATCCCCTCGGGCGTAGGGACGGCACTCGTGCTCATGTTTCCAGGGTAACCCCTGTCCGCCATTTAGTTGTGGGCAATTGAATTGTGTGCTCTACTGGGGCCCGTGAACGGCGGCCGGACCGGACCGCCGGACACGGCTCGAACCGACTTGACTCGACTCGACCTGACTTGACCTGTGAAAGGGATGGTTCTTCCATGGACGCGCTCTACACCGCTGTCGCCACCGCCACCCACGGCCGCGACGGTCGCGCCGTCAGCAACGACGGAAAGCTCGACCTCGACCTGGCCCTCCCGGTGGAGCTCGGCGGCAACGGCCAGGGCACCAACCCGGAGCAGCTCTTCGCCGCCGGCTACGCCGCCTGTTTCGCCAGCGCGCTCGGCCTGGTCGGCCGCGCCGCCAAGGTCGACGTCAGCGACGCCGCCGTGACCGCCGAGGTCGGCATAGGCAAGGAGGGCGAGGGCTTCGCCCTGAAGGCCACCCTCCGCGTCGAACTCCCCGACACCGTCGACGAGGCCACCGGCCGCAAGCTCGTCGAGCAGGCCCACCAGGTCTGCCCCTACTCCAACGCCACCCGCGGCAACATGCCGGTCGAGCTGGTCGTCGAGTAACACCTCCGCGCGTCCCCGCCCATGGGACGTGACAGGCCCCCAGGCCCCGGGCCGTCCCGCGGATCGCTCCGCACCACCCCCTACGGAGCGATCCGCGCCAGCACCTCCCCGGTCCGCGGACTCCAGTCCACGACCACCGCCTCCTCCGGCACCTTCTGCCACCGCGTCAGCAGCAGCCAGCGCACCCGGTAGCGCCGCGCGACGGCCGCACGCCGGTCCCGCGTCGACGCCGGATCCAGGTACGCCCGCACCTCGGCGTGCCGCTCGACCCGCTCTCCCTCCTCCAGCGCGGGATCGGGCCAGGGCGGCGCGGCCATGTTCACCCCGTACCCGGCGAGCGCGCGCATCGCGAAGTACCCGTCGCTGATCAGCACCTCACCCGCCCGCACATGCCGCGCGGCCCAGTCGTACGAAGGCCAGCGCGGCGGCTGTCCGAAGCCGACGGGGTCCAGCGCCCGGGGCACGACAGCCCCCGCCTGGGCGGTCAGGAAACCCACGCAGACCCCGGCCGCGGCGGCCCCGCCCAGCACCCGCCGGGCCCACCCCACGGCCGGGGCGCCGCCAGCTCCACCGCCAGCGCGAACTGCGCCGGCACCGCCGCGAGCGCCAGCACCCGCCCGTACGTGTAGTGCCCGCTGATCCAGCCGTACGCCACCACCAGGCACTGAGCCGCGCACATCAGCACCAGCGGGTCCCTGCGCGACCGGCGACCCCGCGCCCACAGCGCCGGCAGCCCGAGCAGCGCCAGCCAGAGGTTCCCCGCCGCGCTCTCGTACAGCAGACGGTGCATCCCGTCCACGCCCGTGTGCCCCGCCAGTGCCAGGACGGCGTAGTACGGCCAGGACACCGCCACCGCGAGGGCGGTCCCGCCCGCCGCCGCCCACCGGGCCACCACCGGGCGCGACCATCCCCGTTGCCAGGCGGCCACGATCGCCACGGCCCCGGCCAGCGAGGCCACCGCCGTGATCGGGTGCACCAGCGTGATCAGCCCGTACAGCGCCCCGAGTCCGGCGTACGCCCAGACGGTGCCGAGGCCGCTCGGTCCGACGTACCGCACCCGCCCGGCAGGACCGCCGCCGCGCGCGCGTGCCCCCGTCCACGCCCAGGCCCAGAACGTCAGCCCGGTGGCGAACGCCGACGGATAGCCGAGGTTCAGGGTCAGCGACATCAGCCCGAGGAAGCCGCTCCACAGGCTCCGCTCGGTGCCCCACAGCAACGTCATGAACAGCACCGCGAGGACCGGCGCCCACGGCCGGGGCGTCAGTACGCGCACGAAGCGGCCGATCCCGGTGAGCAGCACCAGCAGGTTCACCGGTCCGGCCAGCTTCACCAGGGACCAGCCGCTCAGCCCGGTCAGCCGTGCGAGCACGCCTTGCGCGACGGCGTAGGGGGAGTAGTACGGGCTGCCCGCGCCCGGTAGGGCGGCGGTCGGGTGGGCCGGGTGCAGCAGGTCCCAGCGCAGCCGTTCGACGACCGCCGCGTGCTGACCGGCGTCGCAGCACAGCGGCACCCGCCAGTACGCCAACGTGATGACCAGCCAGAACAGCGCGCCCATGACGAGGTACGGCGTCGGCCGCCGGGACAGCCGGGTACGGCCGCCGCGCAGCGCGGTGACCCCGAGCGCGCCACGCCGACGGCGCCGGGCGCGCGGATCGGGACCGGCGTGGGGCCGAACGCGCGGATCCGGGCCGGAACCGGGAAAATTCTGGGCTGCACGGGGCATTTGTCGTGTATTCCCGGTATGGCGGGACCGGTCAACGGCTCAGCTCGCGGTCACCACATCGAGTGAGTCGCGGGTGGTGGTGATCCGCTCCAGCAGCAGCGGTAGCCCCAGCACGGGCAGCAGCCACGCCACGACGATCAGCCGGTCACCCCAGATGGTGATGTCCGGATGCCCGGCCTGGTTCAGGATCCCTGTGCACGCGGCGGCCAGCACGAACCAGCCGAACACCGGCCGCTGCCGCAGCGCGCCCCACGCGCCCGCCGCCAGCGCGGCGAGGAACAGCGGCTCGGTCAGCTGCCGACGCCCCCACTCCGCCCAGAAGTTCACCTCCAGACGCAGGAACTCCGCCCAGGGTCGGGCCCGGTCGGGGCGCGTGAAGTGATCGGTCAGCAGATCCTGGAGGCTCTCCGAGGCCGCCGGGTAGTGCAGGAGCGAGGCGAGCGCCGGCGTGCACACCGCCGCGCCCGCGGACACGGCTCCGACCGCCAGGACCCCCGGCTCGACCGCCCGCACCCAGGCCCCGAGCGGCCCGAGCCCGCGCCCCGTTCGTTCACCACCGCGTGCGCGCCGTGCGCCGACCACCGCGCACGCCCCCACCAGACACACCCCCAGGAACAGCGCCTGCGAGTGCTTCACCGTGAAGAGCGCTGCCAGGGAACCGCCGACCAGCAGTGCCCCCGCCCGTACGCGGCCCTCCCGCGCCAGGGCGCACCCCCAGAGCGCCGTCAGCGTCAGGGCCAGCAGCACCCCCTCGGTCATGGGCCGCATGGCGGTCGCGCCGCACGGCAGCACGTAGTAGAGGGCCTGGCCGGTGAGGGCGACGGGGACCGGGGCGTGGACGGCCCGCAGGACGAGGAAGGCCAGGACGCCCCCCGCCGCCGCGATCAGCACGCTCGCCAGCCACACCCCCCACAGGACCCCGAACACCGCGACGAACGGGGCCAGCAGCACCGGGTAGCCGGGCCGCACCTCGAAGATCCGCAGGAACCGCTCCGAGGCGAACGGCGCGACAGGGACGCCCGACTGCCCGGCCGCCAGCCGCCGGTCCACCTTCCGCCACAGCTCCCGCCGGCACTCCTCGGCGACCCGCGCGGCCGGGGACGGCGCCCGGAACCGCACCACGTCCACGCTCCGCTTCCGCTCGGCCGTCGCCGCCCGGCTCCCGCAGTAGTGGTCGATGGTGCCGGCCGCCGACTCCCGCACGCTCGCACCGCCCAGCGTGAGGGCGTACGAGACGTAGTTCTTGGTGTCGGGAGTGGCGCGACCGGTGACGCTCGCCAGCTGGAGCAGCGCGAAGACGGTGGCGAACAGCAGCACCCACACCCGCGCGCGCGGCGCGAGGACCCGCGCCCACCCGTCGGCCGTGGGCGCCCTCATGACGACGATGGGAAAGCGGCAGACGACGACGGGAAAGCGTTGGCGGCCGCCGGGGACGGGGCCGGCCGGGGCGCGGGCACCGCCCCCGCCGCCTCACCCAGCATCAGCGTCCGCACCACCCGCTCCGACGCCCGCCCGTCGTCGAACTCGCAGTACCGCTCCCGGAACCCCGCCCGCAGCCGCGCCGACTCCCTGTCCCGCCACTGCCCGGAGTCGAACAGCCAGGCCAGCTCCCGGTAGGACCGGGAGACATGGCCGGGCGGGTCGGCGGTGATGTCGAGGTACATGCCCCGGCTCGCGGTGAAGGCGTCGAGGTCGTCGGCGTGGACGACGATCGGCCGGTCCAGGTTGGCGTAGTCGACCATCAGGGCCGAGTAGTCCGTGACCAGGACGTCGGAGGCGAGCATCAGCTCCTCCCCATGCGGTTCGTCGGTCGCGTCCACCACGACACCCCGCCGGTGCAGCTCGGCGAGCCCGAACCCGCGCGCCGGCCCGTCCGCGAGCGCCGGATGCAGCCGTACGACGAGGGTGAGCGCCTCGCCCAGGCTGCGCCGCAGGTCGGCGGCGAACCGGGCGAGGTCGAAGCGCTCGGCGTGGCCGCCGCGCCGATGGTCGCGGGGCGTGGGCGCGTACAGCACGACCGTGTGCCCGGGCGGGACGCCCAGCCGCTCACGGACCGCCGCGCCGCCTTCCGGCCCGGCGTTCACCAGGACGTCGTTGCGCGGGCTGCCGGTCCGCAGCGAGGTGAAACCGCACGGGTACGCCCTGCTCCACACCAGCTCGGAGTGACGGTTGGCGACGAGGCTGTGGTCCCAGCGGTCGGCCCCCCGCAGCACGCTCGGCACGTCCACGCCGAGCCGGGCACCCGGCTTGTGCAGTAGGTCGGCGCCCATGAACTTCAGCGGCGTCCCCTGGTGGGTGTGCACATGCACGCTGCCCGGCCGCTTGGTGAGGGCGCCGGGCCAGTCGGCGTTGCCGACGAAGTACGTCGCCCGCGCGGCCAGCCGACGGTACTCGGCCGAGCCCGGCGTCACGTACTCCACGCCCGGCGGCAGCGCCGGCACCCGCTCCGGGCGCACCACCCACACTCCCCGGATGTGCGGCGCGAACTCACGGGCGGCCTGGTACACGGCCGCCGGGTCCCCCAACACCCCGCGATGGGAGAACGCCGAGTACAGGGCCAGCTGCGGGTCCAGCGGCAGCCGCTCGTGGGCCAGCGACCAGCCCCGCCCGATCCACTCGGCGCCGACGGCTCGCAGGCGCTCCCCGCGTACGCCGAGCGCGCTACGGGTGCGGGCCGCGCACCGCCGGACCCGGTAGGCGGCCCAACCGCCTTCCAGCACCTGGCGGGCGGGGGCCGGGGAGTCGTCGCCCGACCGGTGCCTGCGGTACAGCCCCGCCGTCCGCCGGAAGAACTCGGCCCGGTCCCCGGACGGCACCCGGTCCGGTGCGGCGAGGATCTCCAGACAGTGGTCCGCCATCGCCTCCCGCACCCGACCACGCCAACCCGTCAGCTCCGGACGGGAGTTCAGATGGGCGAAGACCCGCTCGTACTGGTCGTGCACATCGAAGTGCCCCCGGCCGGTGGTGGACAGCAGGGTGCCTCGCGGCCGCTGCCGGTGGGACACACAGATCCGGTCCAGCGTGGCGATCCGCCCGGCGCCGAGCAGCACCGGCAACGTCCACGGCGTGTCCTCGTAGTGCCCCGGCGGGAACCGGAAGCCGTGCGCCTCCAGGAACTCCCGCCGGTACGCCTTGTTCCACACGACCCTCGGCAGACCGAGGAACCCCGGGCGCTCGGCCACCGTGAACGTGCCCTCGCCCGCCGCGCCCAGGAGGTGCGCGTGGGCGTCGCGCCGCGTCTCGCCCCACCAGTACGTCCGGGCGTGGTCGAAGACCAGCACATCGGGGTCCCCGGCCTCCTCCAGCCGGTCCGCCAGCGCGCGCAGGGCACCCGGGACCAGCGTGTCGTCGCCGTCGAGGAAGAGGACGAAGTCGCCGGTGGCGTACGGCAGTCCGGCGTTGCGGGCCCGGCCCGGGCCCACGTTCGCGGGCAGGTGCAGCACCCGCACCCGGGGCTCGCGGGCGGCGTACGCGTCGAGGACCTCGCCGCTTCCGTCCGGCGAGCAGTCGTCGACGGCGATCACCTCGACGTCTCCGTACGACTGCTCCAGGACCGAGTCCAGGCACTCGCGCACATACACCCGGACCTCGAAGACGGGCACGACGACACTGAAACGGGGCATGTCCTCAGCTCCTCACGAGGGTCGCGGCGGCGGGTGTCGGGACGGCGGGTGCCGGGGCTGCGGGAGTCGGGGCCGTGGGTGCCGGAACGGCGAACGGTGGGGCGGGGTGCGCTCGGCGAGCGGCGGGACCGGCGGCAGCGCCTCCGGCCGCTCGCCGAGGAACACCCGCCGTACGACCCGTTCGGCCGCCCGACCGTCGTCGAACTGGCAGAACCGCTCCCGGAAGACGGCCCGCAGCGCGTCGGCCTCCATGTCCGCGTACGAGCCGTTCCGCAACAGCTCCGCCAACTCCCGCCCGGTGCGCGCCACATGACCGGGCGGCGTGGTCGGCAGATCGAGGCAGACGCCCCGGGTCTCCCGGAACACCTCCCAGTCCTCCGCGAGGATCACGACGGGCCGGTCGAGGTGGGCGTAGTCGAACATCAGCGACGAGTAGTCGGTGATCAGCGCGTCGGCGGCGAGACACACCTCCTCGACGCGGGGGTGCGCGGTGACGTCGATGATCCGTCCGCCGCTCGCGCGCGGGGTACCGGGGGCCGAGCGGTGGTGTGCCCGCAGCAGCACCACGAACTGCTCGCCCACCGCCTCGCGGAACGCCTCCAGGTCGAACCGGGGCTCGTGGCCGGGGGAGTGGTCGCGGTGGGTCGGGGCGTAGAGGAGGGCCTTCCTGCCCTCGGGCACGCCCAGCGCGCGCCGGGCGCGCGCCACGTCCTCGGCCGTCGCCGTGTAGAGGACGTCGTTGCGCGGACAGCCGTACTCCAGCTGTTCGTACCTCCCGGGGAAGGCCCGCTCCCAGGTCTCGGTGGAGTGCCGGTTGGCGGAGAGGCCGAAGTCCCAGCGGTCCACGCGCCCGAGGAGAGCGGCCGAAGCGGCGGGCCCGGCGGCCACCGCCGGATACGCGGACCGGTCCAGGCCCGTCGCCTTCAGCGGGGTGCCGGGCGAGGTCCGGATGTGGACACCTCCGGGACGCTCGACGACGGTGTCGCCGGGATCGCCGAGACAGGTGAGGTCGGTGAGGTCGTCGAGATCGGCGTCGTCGACGAGGTACTTGGCGCGGGCCAGCATCCGCCCCGCGCGCGGACTGCCGAGCACGGCGTGCTCCGCGCCGTGCGGGACCCGGTCCACCGCGTCCGCCGCGACGAGGAACACCGAACGGACCCGGGGGGCGAGTTCACGGGCCTTCGCGTGGAGCGCGGCGAGGTCGCCGCCGACACCGCGCACCCGGTGCGCGCGGTACACGGCGAGGTTCGGGTCCAGCGGCAGACGGCGCCGCACGGCGCAGACGGCGCGGGCCAGGGGCGTGCGGGGGCGGGGAGCGCCGCCAGGGCGCCGACAGCGACGCGACGGGCGGCGTGCAGGACCCGGAATCCTCCGTACGAGCCGCTCGCGAGCAGCCGGTGCTGGAGTCCGAGGTGGCCGGCGGGCACCTGGAAGCCGGTCGGGCGGTGGAGGCCGTAGAGGTGCATCGCGCGGCGGAAGAAGTCCCGGGGGTGGTGGGCGGGCAGCCGCTCCGGGTGCGCGAGACTCCGCAGCACGATCGAGAAGAGCCGCCCGAACAGCGCCTCCGTCAGCGCCTGCCCGGCCGCGGCCCGGGCGAGCACCAGCTCCACCTGGTCGAGGAGTTCGAGGTGGTGGGCGCCGGGCGCGTACAGCCGACTGCCCTGCCGGCGCAGCAGATGGCGTACGCAGGCCGTGCCCGGCAGTTCGGCCGTGCGGTCGGCGGCGAGGGCGACCAGGCCGTTCCAGCCGACATCGGTGAAGTGGCCGATGGGGAAGGTGAGTTGGCGCGTGGTGAGGAAGTCCCGGCGGTAGGTCGCGCTCCACGCCGGGGCGTCCGGGCCGACCGGGCGCACGATCGTCGTGCCGCCCTCCCACCAGTGCGCCCGCTCGTGCGCGAAGCGCAGGACGTCCGGTTCGTCGGTCTCGTCCAGCCGGTCCGCGATCGCCCGCAGCGCGCCGGGCGAGAGCGTGTCGTCCCCGTCGAGGAAGAGGACGTACGTCCCGTGCGCCGCGGCCAGTCCCGCGTTGCGGGCGGCGCTCAGGCCGCCCGTCGGCGGCGACTCGACCGGGGCGACGCGGGTGTCCCTGACGGCGTACGCGGCGCTGATCGCCCCGGCCGGTGAGTCCGCCGCCGCCTCGTGCACCGGAATCAGCTCGAAATCACCGAACGGCTGACCGAGCACCGACTCCAGAGCGAGTGGCAGCCGCCCTTCCACGCCGTAGGTGGGGACGATGATGCTGAAGCGGGGCATTCTTTCCTTTCAGGGGCGCGGGGAACTGCGCGACCAGCCCCCACCGGGCGGACGTCTGGGGGTCTAAGGGGCGCAGCCCCTGGGGACGGGACGGGTAGGGGCGGCGGGGCGAGGAAACCGTCTACGTGCCCAGCAAGTCGTCCGCACCCGGACGGACGGCCGACGCCGACGGAACCGGCCGCCGCTCCCCAACGGCACCACATCCCCGGCGGCACACACTCACCCAGCACCACCCGCCGCACCACCCGCTCCGCCGCCCGCCCGTCGTCATACGGACAGAACCGCTCCCGGAACGCCGCCCGCAACTGCGCCGACCGCGACCCCCGCCAGTGCCCCGTCGCGAAGATGTCGATCAGCTCGTCCTCGCTGCGCGCGACCGCGCCCGGCGCACACGCCCGCAGATCGAAGTACGTGCCGCGCGCCGCCTCGTACGCCTCCCAGTCCTCCGCGTGGATCACGATGGGCCGGTCGAGGTTGGCGTAGTCGAACATCAGGGAGGAGTAGTCCGTGATCAGGGCGTCCGAGGCCAGGCAGAGGTTCTCCACGCTCGGATAGCCGGTGACGTCCAGCAGTCGGCCGTGCGCCAGGTCGGTCAGCGGGGAGTCGTACGCGTGGTGCGCCCGGGCCAGGACGACGAAGCGCGGCCCGAGCTTGCGCAGCACCCGCTCCAGATCCAGATGGGCGCGCTGCGAGTGCCGGTAGTCGCGGTGCGTGGGGGCGTACAGGACGGCGACCGCGCCCTCGGGCACCCCGAGGTGCTCGCGCACCCGGGCCACGTCCGTCGAGTTCGCCCTCAGCAACACGTCGTTGCGCGGCGAGCCGTATTCGAGGGTGGTGAAGGGGGAGGGGTAGACCCGCTCCCAGACGAGCGTGGAGTGGCGGTTGCCGGACAGGACGTAGTCCCACTGGTCGCTGCCGCGCAGGACGTCCTCGAAGTCCGTGCCGCGCGCCACCGCCGGCCGGTCCCGCAGGTCGAGCCCCATGTGCTTGAGCGGGGTGCCGTGCTGGGTCTGCAGCAGCACCTGACCGCGCCGTTTGACCAGCCGCCTGTCGAAGTCGACGTTGTTCACCAGGTACTTGGAGCGGGCGAGCGCCGTCCAGTACGCCATCGAGCCGGGCAGCACGCGCCGGGTCGCCACCGGCAGCGTGTGGTGGTGCTCCGGGCGCGCGACCCAGGAGGTGCGCATCGTGGGGACGTACGTCCGGAACGCGTTCTCCAGCGCGGCCGGGCTGCACTCGTAGCCCCGGCCCCCGTACGCGGCGAACACCGCCCGGTCCGCACGCAGCGGGAGCAGCCGCTGGACGCGGTAGTGGAGGCGCAGACCGGCGGAGCGGAACAGACCGGCCACGCCCCGCACCAGGCGCCCGGCCGCCCGGCCCAGCCGCGCTCCGGCCCACAGGGCGCGGTAGAGGCGCGGGTTGCCCAGCCGCAGGAGCGCGTGCCGGAGCCGGGCGCGGGCGCGGAGGGGCACGCCGGGGGTGCGGTAGCGGGCGCAGTGCGCGCGGACCGCCCGCAGGAACTCGGCGCGCGCCTCGCGCGGCAGCCGGTGGCGCCGGGAGAACACGGAGGTGAGGTGGTCGAGCATGCGCCGGAACAGCACCGGTCGCCACTGCGCGAGCTCCGGCCGCTCGTCGACGTACGTGAACACCCGGTCGTACTGCCCGAACACGTCGAAGTGACCGTACGTAGTCGCCCCGAGGAGGCTGCCGTGGCGGCGCAGGCGGTGGTGGACGCAGACCCGGTCGAGGGTGGCGACGGACTCGGCCGTCATCAGGACGGGGTACGTCCAGGCCGTGTCCTCGTAGATGCCGGACGGGAACCGGAAGCCGTGGTCCTCGACGAACTCCCGTTTGTAGGCCTTGTTCCATGCCGCCGGGCGGATGGTGAGCAGGCCGGGGCGGTCGTCGAGCCGGAACGGGGCCGGGCCCTGCTCGGTGAGTCGGCGGTCACGCGCGTCGTGGACCGGCTCGCCCGTCCACGCGACACGCGCGAAGTCATGGACGAGGACGTCCGGTTCGCCGGTCTTCTTGACGCGGTCGGCGATCGCCTGGAGCGCGCCCGGCGTGAACGTGTCGTCGCCGTCGAGGAAGAGGAGGTAGTCGCCCCTGGCGTGCTCCATCCCCGTGTTGCGGGCGGCGCCGGGCCCCGCGTTCTCCCGCAGGCGCACGGTGCGGCGCACACGGGGGTCGCGGGCGGCGAACTCGTCGGCGACCGCACCGCAGTTGTCGGGCGAGGCGTCGTCGACGACGATCAGTTCGAGGTCGGAGAAGGACTGGGACAGCACAGAATCCAGGCATTCGTGCAGGTACGCCTGAACCTTGTACGCGGGAACGATGACACTGAACCTGGGCAAGGGGGACATCCATGGGTCGGCGCGGGCATACTGCCCGGAAACGGCCGATGGGATGATTTGGTTACGGTGCGTGTTCCATACGGGGGATTCTCAGGGGAGTTGGGGGCGCACGGGTGTGTTCCGCGGTGCGCGCGCCCCCAGTTGGCGGCCGCTACTTCACCGCCCCGGCCATCACCCCCGACACGAACTGCCGTTGGAACGCGAAGAACACGGCCAGCGGGATCACCATCGAGATGAACGCGCCCGGCGCCAGGACCTCGATGTTGCTGCCGAACTGCCGTACCTGCTGCTGGAGTGCCACCGTCAGCGGCTGGGAGTCGGAGCTGGAGAAGACCAGCGCGACCAGCATGTCGTTCCACACCCACAGGAACTGGAAGATCCCGAGGGACGCGAGCGCCGGTGCGGCCAGCGGCAGGACGACCGTCGCGAACAGCCGTACCTCACCCGCCCCGTCCAGCCGCGCCGCCTCCAGCAACTCCCTCGGGATCTCGGCGAAGAAGTTCCGCAACAGGAAGATCGCGAACGGGAGTCCGAAGCCGACGTGGAAGAGCACCACGCCGATGATGTCGCCGAAGATCCCGAGGTCCCGGAAGAGCCCGGACAGCGGGATCAGCGCCACCTGCACCGGCACCACGAGCAGCCCTACCACGCCCATGAACCACCAGTCACGGCCCTTGAAGTCCAGCCAGGCGAAGGCGTATCCGGCCATCGCGCCGATCAGGACGACCAGCAGCGTCGCCGGCACGGTGATCCACATCGTGTTGAAGAGGGCGTCCGTGATGCCGTCGTTCTCCAGCAGCGACTCGTAGCTCCGCGTGGTGAGTTGGGCCGGGGCCGAGAACACCTTCCACCACCCGGAGGTGGAGATGTCGGTCGGGTCGCGGAACGACGAGACCAGCAGCCCGAAGGTCGGCACCAGCCAGAACAGCGCCACCAGCAGCAGGAACACACGCAACGCGCCCCCTGCCGCGCCGCTCGCGAGCCGGGCGGCGACGGAGCGTTTCTCGACAGGTGTGGAGCGTTCCTCGACAGTCGTCACCGCTGGCGCTCCTTCCTGAGGCGACGGATGTTGACCCACATCACCGGCAGCACGAGCAGCAGCAGAACCACACCGATCGCGCTGCCGAGACCGAAGTCGCCGCCACCGCCGTACGACACCAGATAGAGCTGCAGGGCGAGGACGTTGGCCTCGTCCTGGGTGGGCTGGGGCGCGATGATGTAGACGAGGTCGAACACCTTCATCACATTGATCATCAGCGTGACGAGGACGACGACCAGGACCGGTGCGAGCAGCGGCACGGTGACCTTCCGGAACACCTGCCACTCGTTCGCGCCGTCGACGCGGGCCGCTTCGAGCAGATTGCGGTCCACCCCGGCCAGCCCGGCCGCGATCAGCACCATCGCGAAGCCGGCCCACATCCAGACGTACGAGCCGATGACGGCCGGGGTGACCAGGGTCGGGCCGAGCCAGTCGATGCCGTTGTAGGGCGCGGCGAAGTTCGAGCCGGGCAGCCGGAGCCGGGACCCGTCGGCGGACTCCGGCAGGCGGAAGGTGCCGTCGGAGCCGCTGGTCGCGGTGGCGACGACCGTGCCGTCCTTCACCGCCTCGACCTCGACGCCCTCCAGCGCCTTCTCACCCGGGTCGACGACGCCCTTCTCACCGCCGCCACCGAGCCGGAAGTCCAGCCAGACGGTGCCGGTGACATCGTCCCCGGTGTCGGCGCCGGGGGCCTTCGCGTCCCGCGCGTCACCGGGCAGGCTGCCCGGCGCGATCCCGACGAGCGGGAGGAGCGCCGGGGTGCCCGCCCGGACGGTCCCCTCCGTGGTGAACGACCCGCCGCCGGACGCCTTCAGATCGCTCACCTGCGCGTTGGGCCGGGCCTTCGGATACACGGACTCGTCCACGAAGATGTCGTGCACGGACGTCACGACCGCGTTCGCCACACCCTGGTCCGGATCCTGTTCGTACACCAGCCGGAAGATGATGCCCGCGGCCAGCATCGAGATCGCCATCGGCATGAAGACGATCAGCTTGAACGCCGTTCCCCAGCGCACCCGTTCGGTCAGCACCGCGAAGATCAGCCCGAGCGCGGTGACGACCGCCGGGGCCACCGCGACCCAGATCGCGGTGTTGCGTACGGCGACGAGGGTCGCGTCGTCGGTGAAGATCTCCGCGTAGTTGTCGAGGCCGACGAAGCCCGAGCCGTCCGCGTCGAACAGGCTCCGCCAGACCGAGTACCCGATGGGGTAGACCACGAGCGCGCCGAGCAGCACCAGCGCGGGCAGCAGAAACAGCACCGCCACCCACAGCCGGGTGCCCGTCACGCTCTTGCGCGGTGCGGCGGGGGGCGTCGGCAGCGCGCCGGCGCCTCCCGCCGTCTTCGTCACGGCGGACGACATGAGTCGCCGTCAGCCGTTCCCGTAGGCCTTGGCCGCGTCGGTCTCCAGCTGCTTCTGGGCGCCGGCCACGTCGTCGGGGTTCTTCAGGAAGTCCTGGAGGTCCTTCCACTCACCGACGCCCTGGGTGCCGCCGAACGCCGCCGGGGCCTGGTCGGACATGTCGAAGCGGAAGTCGTCACCCGCCGCGAGCAGTGCCTTGGCGATCTCCCGGGTCACATCGTCCTTGTAACTGCCCGGGTCCATCTCCTTGTTGGGGGAGAGGAAGCCGCCCTGGGCCGCCCAGATCTCCGCCGCGTCGGTCGAGGCGAGGAAGGTGAGCAGCGCCTGCGCGCCCTTGCCGTCCTTCAGCGCCACGGCCGCGTCGCCGCCGGTGACCACGGGGGAGTCGTCGCCGACCGCCGGGAACGGGAAGACCTTGGCGTCCGTGCCGATCTCGGCATCCGTGTCCCCGTTGATGGTGACGGCCACGAAGTCGCCCTCGAAGACCATGCCGGCCGGGGCGTCCCCGGTGAAGGTCTGCGTGATCGACTTCGGGTACTCGGTCTGCAGCGCGCCGGAGGCCCCGCCCGCGATCAGCTCGTCCTTGCCCCACAGTTCACCGAGTGTCGTGAGGGCGTCCTTCACGGACGGATCGGTCCACTTGATCTCGTGCTGGGCGAGCTGGTCGTACTTCTCCGGGCCCGCCTGCGAGAGGTAGACGTTCTCGAACCAGTCGGTGAGCGTCCAGCCGTCGGCGCCGCCGATGGAGACGGCGGGTGAGCCGGCGTCGGAGAGCGTCTGCGCGGTCTGCAGGAACTCGTCCCAGGTACCCGGCTCCTCGGTGATCCCGGCCGTCTCGAAGGCGGCGGTGTTGTACCAGACCAGGGACTTGTTGGCGGCCTTCGCGTAGACGCCGTACCGCTTGCCCTCGTACGCGCCGAGGTCCTTCCAGCCGTCCGAGAAGTTCTTGTCCAGCTGGGCCAGGGCCTCGCTGCCGAGCGGTTTCACCCAGCCCTTCTCGGCGAACTGGTGCAACACGCCTACCTGCGGCAGGAACGCCACGTCCGGCGGTTTGCCGCCCTCGATCTTCGTACCGAGGAAGGTGGACGTGTTGTTGCCGGTCGGCACGAACGTCACCGAGGCGCCGGTGCGTTTCTCGAACTCGTCCAGCACTTTCTGGAAGTTGTCCAGCTCCGGGCCGGTGAAGACGGCCGCGACCTCCAGCTTCTGGCCGTCCAGCTTGGGGAGTTGGACGGTGGCCTTGTTGCCGCCGTCGTTGCCGTTGTCGGCGCCGTCGCCCTTGTCGTCGTCACCGCCGCACGCGGTGAGGGAGAGGGCGAGGACGCCGGCGGCGAGGGCCGCGACGGCCCTGGCGGCGGGAGCGTTGTGCGTGGTGGCCCTGACTGTGGGGGGATGGGTGGGCTTGCCAAGGGAAGTGGGCTTGCGTGTGCGAAGCATGCGACCCATGCGGTGGATGTTGCGCATCTCTGACCCCGTTCTCCGTGCGTCGTCGAACGTAGAGCGCTGTCCCGTGGGCTCTGGTCTACGCCGGGTGCTCGGGAGCGGCAAGAGCGCCTGCCGTGTCAACGTCTTGATCGTGACCGCGTCGTGACCATGACTCGGCGACGGGGTGCTGCGCTGGCGGGTGCGGGTGCCTATGCGCCGTGGGGGACCTCTTCCTTGGCGGGTGGCCGGTTCGTTGTGGTTGCTCGCGCAGTTCCCCGCGCCCCTGGGAGGGGCCTGCGGCCCCGTCCCACAGAGCCATGACTCGCCGAGGGCCGGTGTCGGGTGCCTATGGGTCGTCAGGGGCTTTGTCGTGGGCGGGTGGCCGGTTCGTTGTGGTTGCTCGCGCAGTTCCCCGCGCCCCTGGGAGGGGCCTGCGGCCCACCTGTCCCTCAGAGCAGGGACGGGGCGATCGTCGCCGAGACCTCGCGGGCCGCTCGGTCCAGGGCGCTGGCCAGGAGGGCCAGGTCCGTGGGGCCGTTGCCCAACTCCCGTACGGGGCGCCGCCTGGGCGGGTCGCCCATCCGCGTCCAGTCGAGCGGGACGACCGTCGGCCGGAGGGTGGCCGTGCGCGGAATGCGGCCCGTCACCCGTCCCGCCTGGAACGCGGTCGTACGACCCCCCTCGCCCAGCAACTCGCCGCGCCCCGGCGCCGGTTCGTCGGGACCCGGCACCGGCGCGCTCAGGACGACCCGCCCGCCGGCCGCCCGCCCCAGCTCGCTCTCGCTCTTCCGTCCGCCCCCGCCCGTCGTGGCCACGAGATGCACCCCGAGCCGCTCGCCCTCCCGGGCCACCGCCTCCAGGGCCCGGACGACCGACCCGCAGCCGGCCGCCCCGTGGAGCCCAGGGGCGGTGACAGCAGCGCGTCGAGGTCGTCGACGATCACGACGAGCCTGGGCAGCTCCGAGGCGAGGCCCTACCGGCCCCACCCCTGCCGTCCTGCTCGGTGTTCCGTCGACTCGGCCGCAGCCGTAGCGTGGAGCTGGACGACGAGTCGAGATCGGCGGCCCCGGCCTGCCCGGCCCCGCCCCCGACCCGCCCGGCCCGGAGGACCCCGACCCCGGAGCGGCCGACTTCGCCGCCCCGGACCCCGACGTCGCCGAGGTCGTCGAGGTCGCGGAGCGCTGCGGGACGATACGGCCCGACAGCTCGCGCCGCGTGTGCCACTCCACGAACCCGAGCCCGTCGAGCAGTTCGTACCGACGCTTCAGCTCGGCGATCAGTGACTGGGCGAACTCCCGCATACGGACGGGGTCGTTGGCGGTCAGATGGGTCCCCACATGGGGCAGGTCGGTACAGACGCCGAGCCCTTCCCCGACGCGGCCCGCGCCGCCACCGGTGGCGCCACCCGCGCCGCCGTCCCGCCCGTCGACGAGGACGATGCCCAGCCGGTCGGGCCGCTCGGCGGCGGCCAGCGACGCGGCGACGGCCCGCAACAGCTCCGTACGGCCGCTGCCGGCCGGCCCCTCGATGAACAGGTGTGGACCCTCGGCGACGAGGTCCACGGAGACGGGCCCGCGCGGCCCGGCGCCGAGCACGGCCCAGGCGCGCCCCCCGAGCGCCGTCGTGTCGTCGCCCGCGTCGGCCCAGCGGGCCATCAGCGACGCCGGTGTGGCCCGCGCGAGCCCCAACTCGTCCAGCAGCCGCGCCGACTGCGGCAACGGCGCCGACACCCGCGCCTGCCGGTCGCCGACCGCCCCGTCCGTCCGCAACGGCGCCAGCGCCCGCGCGAACCGCTCCGCCCACGCCGCCGAGACCGCGTCCAGCGTGGCCACCGTGCCGTGGTTCAGCAGGCCGGGCGCTTCCCGCGCGTCGAGCGAGGGGATGTCCCGGGTGCCGGGGCGCGTCCGCTCGTCGGCACCCGTGAGCGCGCTCTCCGAGAGGTCGAGGGCGGTGTGCGTGCGACTCACCACGGCGGGGTCCGCCTGTGCGGAGCCACGGGCCCGGTCGGGCCGTACGGGCTCCGTGTGGTCGGGGCGGGGGCCCGGTGAGGCGTGGGAGGCCGTACCGCGCGCGTGGTCCGCGGGCTCCCGCGACGGGAGACCGGCCGACCCCGCCCGTCCGGCCCCACCCGCCGCGTACGCCGTACCGGCCGTATTCGTCGCGCCTGTCGCGCCTGTCGCGCCCGTCGCCCCGGAACCCTTCCCCCCGGCGTACCCGGCGGAGGTGACACGCAGCAGCCGCAGCGCCGTGGCGACGTCACCGCTGAGCAGGGCGACGGCCCCGCACGCGCGGAACGCGGGGGAGACCTCGCAGGCCGCCGTGTACGTCTCGGTCACCGGTGAGGCGGGCGACGCGGACTCCGTCTCGGCGAGGCAGATGACATGGATCCCGGCGACGGGCCCCTCCTGCGCCAGCCGCACCACGGCCTCACGCACATCCGCGCCCCCGGGATCCCCGTCGACGATCACCACCGTGTACGGCCCCGCGAAGTCACCGCCCGCCGGTTCGTCCTCCCGGGCCCACGACGGCCGCCGCGCGCTCCGCCGGGCCGAGCCGCCGTCGGCCGCCCCGGTACCCCCATCGGCCGGGTCGACCGAGACCGTGGCCCAGCCTGTCGTCGTACGTCCGCCGTCGGCGCCCGGCGTGCTCCCGGGCGCGTGGCCCGCCGTGTCCGCCGCGTGGTCCTCCACGCGCCGCAGCAGTTCGTCCAGCCGGGCCGTCGTCTGCTCACGGTCGTAGGCCAGGAGAAGACGGCAGTCCTGGCCGTGCGCGGGGCGCAGGTGGGGGAGCCAGCCGAGCCAGGACCAGTCGGTGGTGCGCTCCTCGGCGGGCCGGGCGCGGTCCGCGCTGATCAGCACCAGTTCCAGGATGTCGGGGGAGTGCAGCGCGGCGAGCTGGGCCACGACCGCGCGGGTCAGCCCCATCAGCCGGGGGCGTGGTCCGGCGAGCCCCAGCGCGCCGACCTCCCGCAGCCCGGTGGTCACCGGCACGGCGGGCAGCAGACCCGATCCGTCCGGCGCGGGACGGTCCGTCGTGCCCAGCCGTACCGACAGCGCCTCCGGGTGCCCCGGCCCGCGCTCCCACAGCCGGGCGCCGGGCCCGAGCGCGGTGAGCAGCAGCGCGGCGAGGTCCGGCCAGGTCTCCGGCAGCCGCTCCCCGGCCGCCGGGAGCACCGAGGCCAGCGCCCCGCGCTCGTCCTCGTCGTACTCCGCGTCGTACTCGTACGGGTCGTACTCGGCCCCTGACTGTGCCCGCCCGCCGGTCAGCCGCCGGGCCCAGGCACCGAGCCCACCCCGTCTGCGCACCCCACGCGGCACGTCCGTGCCCCGGAGGGGCGTGCCTTTGCGGGTACCGGACCCGGGGGTCTCACCGCCGTGCCCGAGACCGCCCTCACCGGGTCCGCCCTCACCGGGTCCGTCGGCCCCGGCACCCGGCCCGCCGGGCTCACCGGTGGCGCGGGAGTCGTGGGACCGGCGGGAGGCGCCGTGGCTCCGGGCCTCACCGGCGCGCGGGTCGTCGTAGC
This sequence comes from Streptomyces sp. MNU76, assembly GCF_020982545.1. Taxonomy (GTDB): domain Bacteria; phylum Actinomycetota; class Actinomycetes; order Streptomycetales; family Streptomycetaceae; genus Streptomyces. Next base: position 73,256 of record NZ_JAJKLK010000001.1, read on the forward strand.
CGTGCGGGGCGTCGGCGGCGCGGGAGCCCGCGGCACTGCCGAGGGGCTCGTGGCCGTCGCGGGGACGGACGTGGCTCTGCGCCCCGATCCCGCTCCGCCGCCCTCACCGGCACCCTCGCGCACCGGCGGCACCGGCGGCACCGGCCCTTGGCCGACGCTCGGCGCGGCCCCGGCCGGTGCCCCGGTCGTGCCGGGCCCGGTGCTCCCCGTCGTCCGCTCGATGCCGGGCACCCGCCCTGCCCCGGCACCGTCCGCCGCTCGGCACGCCCGTGCCCGGAACTCCGGCCCCCGCCGCTCCCGTACTCCCACGAGCCACGCCGCCGGCCCCGGAGCCGCCGTCGGAGCCGCTGTCACCTGCCGTCGCCGCCCCGGCCCCGCCGCGACCCGGACGTGTCCCTCGCCGTCGGGTGTCGTGCCGACCCCGCGCGCTCCCGACGACGAGGCCAGCCGGAGCGCGGACTCGCCGATGCGCAGCAACGCGCCCGGGGCCAGGCGGACCGGGCGGTCGCCGACGCGGGTGCCGTCGAGGGTGGTGCCGTTGGTGGAGCCGAGGTCGACGACGGAGACACGGCCGTCGGTGGAGAGGGTGACCGCGCAGTGCAGGCGGGAGACGTCCGGGTCGTCGAGCGGGACGTCGGCGTCGGCGGAGCGGCCGATGTGGATCTTGCCGCCGTGCAGCAGATGGACGCCGCCCGCGTCGGGGCCGGCCACCACGTGCAGCTGCGCGGCGGCCTCGTCGACCTCGGGGCCCGGCTCGGAGGGGGCGCCCAGGGAGAGCACGGCGCCGTCGATGAGAGGCGGCTCGCCGAGGGTGCACCGCTGGACGTCGAGGCGCTCGGCACCGGCGTACAGCACGACCTGTCCGCCGCCGACCTCCCGGCTGCGTTCCAGACGCTCCGCACCGCCCTCCCCGACGGCGGAGGCGAGGCCCGAGGCCACGGCGGCGAGAGCCGTCCCGGCGGGCGCCGTGACCAGCACGTCGCAGGCCGTGGCACGTCCTCGCGGCTCGGAGGGCGGTCCCAGCGGGTCTACGACGGTCAGCCGGATCTGCATCGCCGTCAGCGGTCCCTTCCGCGCGGGCACCCGCGACGACGAGGACGAGACTGCGCGGTCCCCACCGCAGACTTCCCCCACCGCTTCACGGGCACGTCGGCCAGTTCTGGAGGCATCCTCGCACCTGCCACTGACAACTCGCCCGCCGCCCGGCATCAAGTGATCTTGATTGGTCGGCTCTGCCCGCAAAAATGCCTGACCAGTGCTCGCCAGTTGATCACTTGAGATCGGTCACGTCCGCAACGCGGCCGCATTCGGGATCGGTCACGTCCGCATCCGGAACCCGACATACCCCCGCACGGCAACCAAGGCCCACGAGGGAGCGTCTTTCCACCGAACGCACACGGGTACCCGTACGTACTCGACCCACAGGGAACGGACAGAGTGGGCAGGAAGAGTCGGGAAGTGAACAGCCCGGTCCCGGGGACGGCCGCACTACAGTGGTCGGAACGTCCGCGTGAGTCCAGGGCGTGACCAGGCAAGCAAGCAACAGGGAGCGCATGACGTGCGGCCGGTAGGCAGTAAGTACCTCCTTGAGGAGCCGATTGGACGCGGCGCCACAGGCACTGTCTGGCGCGCCCGCCAGCGGGAGACCGCCGGCGCCGAGGCGGCCGTGCCGGGCCACCCCGGCGAGACCGTCGCGATCAAGGTCCTGAAGGAGGAGCTCGCGAGCGACGCGGACATCGTGATGCGGTTCCTGCGGGAGCGCTCCGTCCTGCTCCGGCTCACCCACCCGAACATCGTGCGCGTCCGGGACCTCGTCGTCGAGGGCGATCTGCTCGCCCTGGTCATGGACCTGGTCGAGGGCCCCGACCTGCATCGCTACCTCCGGGAGAGCGGCCCGCTCTCGCCGGTCGGCGCGGCCCTGATGACCGCCCAGATCGCCGACGCGCTCGCCGCCAGCCACGCCGACGGCGTCGTCCACCGCGATCTGAAGCCCGCGAACGTCCTGCTCAAGCAGGGCGGCGGCGAGATGCACCCGATGCTGACGGACTTCGGCATCGCCCGCCTCGCCGACTCCCCGGGGCTGACCCGGACCAGCGAGTTCGTCGGCACGCCCGCGTACGTCGCCCCCGAGTCCGCCGAGGGCCAGCCGCAGACCTCCGCCGTCGACATCTACGGCGCCGGCATCCTGATGTACGAACTGGTCACCGGCCGCCCGCCGTTCAACGGCCAGTCCGCGCTCGAAGTCCTGCACCAGCACCTCAGCGCCGAACCGCGCCGCCCCTCCACCGTCCCCGACCCGCTGTGGACGGTCATCGAGCGTTGTCTGCGCAAGAACCCGCGCGAGCGGCCCAGCGCCGTCAACCTCGCCCGGGCGCTGCGCATCGTCGCCGAGGGCGTGGGCGTGCACGCGAACTCCATGCAGATCGCCGCCGCCGAGGGCGTGGGCCACATCCTCGCCCCCGACCCGGCGCCCGCGCAGGTGCCGGGCTCCCCGGAGCCGTTCGGCTCGGCCGACCCGACGCAGGTGCTGCCGCACGGCGCGGGCGCGTACGGCCCGAACGCCGCGACGAGCGTCCTCCCGCACACTTCCGGGCCTGCGGGCTCGGGCGACCCCACGACCGTGCTCCCGCACACCTCCGGCGCCGACCCGACGTCCGTCATGCCGCCGGTGCCGTCGCACGACCCCGGCGGGCAGCCGCCCGAACAGCCGCACCCCTGGCAGAACCAGCTCCGCGCGGCCCGCGACCGCAACGAACAGACCCAGGTCCAGTACCTCGACCCCAGCGAGGACCCGCTGCGGCGCCGGCCCCAGCGGCAGGCGGGCCGTGGGCAGCAGCCGCAGCAGCCCCAGCAGCCGCCGCGTCGGCAGCAGCGGCCGCAGCAGGGCGGGCCCGGCCCCGGGTACGGCCACCCGCAGCAGCAACAGCCGTACGCCCCGGCGCCCGCGCGGCAGCCGCAGCCGCAGCGGCGGCAGCCGGAGCGGTACGCGCCCGCGCCGCAGCCGCAGCAGCCGGCGCCGCGGCCGCAGCGGGAGCCCCGGCCGCCGCGTCAGCGCAGCGCCAATCCGATGCGGATCCCCGGGCTCGGGTGCCTCAAGGGGTGCCTGTTCATGATCGTCCTGCTCGTCGTCGGCGGCTGGCTGATCTGGGAGTTCACGCCGCTGCAGGAGTGGGTCGGCACGGGGAAGAGCTGGTGGGGCCAGCTGTCCGACTGGGTCGGCGACGTGGGCAAGTGGATCGGCGAACTGGCCGACGGCTCCGGTTCGGGGGGCTCGGGGCAGTAGAGCGCCTGATGGCTCGGGGGTTCGGGTCCGGTTGGCGAGTGCGGCTGCGGTGGGGCGTCTCGCGCAGTTCCCCGCGCCCCTAACAGACAAAGACCAGGCCCTGCGGGCCTGAAAGGCGACGGGGGCGCGGCGGGATGAAAGGCACGGGGCGCAGCCCCTGCTTTCAGGGGCGCGGGAACTGCGCGAGAAGCCCCACCCACCCGCACCCGCCGACGCACCGATCCACCCCACCCTTCCGCGCACCCCGCCCCAAGACGGAGTCCCACGTTGGGGACTTGTCGACATCCGAGGGGTGATTTCCGCCTCGGCGGTGAACCTTGGGTCCCCGGGCGCGTAGCTTTGTCGCCAACACGCGGCCTGTAGGAGCAGTCTTGGGACGGAAGATCGGAAGCCGGTACACCGCGAACCAGATTCTGGGGCGGGGCAGCGCCGGCACGGTGTGGCTGGGTGAGGGCCCGGAGGGCCCCGTCGCCATCAAGCTGCTGCGCGAGGACCTCTCGTCCGACGAGGAACTGGTCGGACGCTTCGTCCAGGAGCGCACCGCCCTGCTGGGCCTCGACCACCCGAACGTGGTCTCCGTACGCGACCTCGTCGTCGACGGCAACGACCTCGCCCTCGTCATGGACCTCGTCCGGGGCACGGACCTGCGCACCCGCCTCGACCGGGAGCGCCGCATGGCCCCCGAGGCGGCGGTCGCGATAGTGGCCGACATCGCCGACGGTCTGGCGGCGGCGCACGCGGCCGGGGTCGTCCACCGGGACGTGAAACCGGAGAACGTGCTGCTGGACATGCAGGGCCCGCTGGGCCCCGGCGGCGCGCACCCGGCCCTCCTCACCGACTTCGGCGTCGCCAAGCTGATCGATTCCCCCCGGCGCACCCGCGCCACGAAGATCATCGGAACACCGGACTATCTCGCCCCCGAGATCGTCGAGGGCCTGCCGCCCCGCGCGGCCGTGGACATCTACGCCCTGGCGACCGTGCTGTACGAGCTGCTGGCCGGTTTCACCCCGTTCGGCGGCGGCCACCCCGGCGCCGTCCTGCGCCGCCATGTCACCGAGACCGTGGTCCCCCTCCCCGGCATCCCCGAGGAACTGTGGCAGCTCCTCGTCCAGTGCCTGGCGAAGGCCCCGGCCTCCCGCCTGCGCGCCTCGGAACTGGCGACGCGACTGCGCGAGCAGCTGCCGCTGCTCGCCGGGATGCCGCCACTGGACGTCGACGAGCCCGGGGCGGAGACGGAGGAGGCGGCCGAGGAGCAGACCGTGCCGGTGGTGCCCGGGGAGCGGGCGCGTCGAGGGGCCGTACCGCTGGTGCCCGGGGCGAAGCCGGACTCCAATCGGGACACGCACACGTCGATGAGGGTGCCCGGGCCGGACGAGCTGGCGGGCGGGGCCCGGGGGACGGCCCGGGTGCCCAGGGCCTCGGGGGCGCCCCGGCCGGGCTCGGCCCGCCGTCGGGCGATGGCCCGTCGCCGACGGATCACGCTCGGGGCCGCGGCGGTCGCGCTGGTGGTCGCAGCAGGTGTGGGCACCTGGGCGGCGACATCGGGAGGCGACTCGGGCGGCGGGTCCAAGGACACCAACAACTCCACGCCGACATCGCCGTGATGTGACGTGCACATCGCGCATCCCCCGGGTGACAGGAACACCGGCGCCCTGCGACTCGCAGCAAGGAAATGAACGACATCGCGAGCGAAACCCCCGACGAGGTCGGCGGCAGATTCCATACCCTCGGCCGGGCCGATCCCCTCATCGCCCGAGGCGCACGAGCCGGGGCCGCGCTCAAGGGCGCACTGGTCCTCGCCGCGATCGTCTCGGTGGGCTCCTGCGGTTCCGCGGAACCGCGGGGGTCCGCCCCCGGGACGGACAGCACCTCGGCGGGCTGCGAGATCCGTGACACCACCCAGCAGGTCACCGACCGCTTCTCCGCGCTGGGCAAGGTCGTCACCACCGAGTGGTGCGCGATGGACCTCGCGGGCGGCTCGTCCCGCGTCCCCGGCCCGAGCGACATCAGAATGGTCGGCTACTTCGAGACCACGGCCGAGGACATGAAGGCCGTCCTCGACGCCCCTGACAGGACCTTCGAGAAGGCCGGGCCCGAGGACATCCCTGATGCCCTCGGCGCTTCGACGTCCGAGGAAACCGAGTGGCTGACCAGCCCCGAGGTGAACGAGGAGATCACGGCCGGCCTGTACACAGCGACGTTCTGGTTCGACCGCGCTTCCAACAAGATCCTCTTCGACGCCGTCAACCCGACCGGAACCGAGGACGAGGGGGCCGTGGTCGGGGGGTGAGGGACGAGGTCACCGCCGGCTGCCGCCCCGGGCCGAGGGCGCCCCACCATGGTCGCCCGGCGGAGCCGTTAGGCTGGGGGCGTGGCAGTCGTCGATGTATCCGAAGAGCTGAAGTCCCTCTCCTCGACCATGGAGTCGATCGAGGCCGTGTTGGACCTCGACAAGCTGAGGGCAGACATCGCCGTGCTCGAGGAGCAGGCGGCCGCGCCGTCCCTGTGGGACAACCCGGACGAGGCGCAGAAGATCACCAGCAAGCTCTCCCACCTCCAGGCCGAGGTCAGGAAGGCTGAGACGCTGCGCGGTCGCATCGACGACCTCGCCGTCCTCTTCGAGATGGCCGAGGAGGAGGACGACCCGGACACCCGCGCCGAGGCCGAGTCGGAGCTGGTTCTCGTCCGCAAGGCGCTGGACGAGATGGAGGTCCGTACCCTCCTGTCCGGCGAGTACGACTCGCGTGAGGCCCTCGTCAACATCCGCGCCGAGGCCGGTGGCGTCGACGCCGCCGACTTCGCCGAGAAGCTGCAGCGGATGTACCTGCGCTGGGCGGAGCAGAAGGGCTACAAGACCGAGGTGTACGAGACCTCGTACGCGGAGGAGGCGGGCATCAAGTCCACCACCTTCGCCGTGCAGGTGCCGTACGCCTACGGCACGCTCTCCGTCGAGCAGGGCACCCACCGGCTCGTCCGCATCTCGCCCTTCGACAACCAGGGCCGGCGTCAGACCTCCTTCGCCGGTGTCGAGGTGCTGCCCGTGGTCGAGCAGACCGACCACATCGAGATCGACGAGTCCGAGCTGCGCGTCGACGTCTACCGGTCCTCCGGGCCCGGCGGCCAGGGCGTCAACACCACAGACTCGGCGGTGCGGTTGACCCACCTCCCCACCGGCATCGTCGTCTCCTGCCAGAACGAGCGGTCGCAGATCCAGAACAAGGCCACCGCCATGAACGTGCTCCAGGCGAAGCTGCTGGAGCGGCAGCGCCAGGAGGAGCGGGCCAAGATGGACGCCCTCAAGGACGGCGGCAGTTCCTGGGGCAACCAGATGCGTTCGTACGTCCTGCACCCGTACCAGATGGTCAAGGACCTCCGCACCGAGTACGAAGTCGGTAACCCCGAGGCCGTGTTCAACGGCGAGATCGAGGGGTTCCTGGAGGCCGGAATTCGCTGGCGCAAGCAGCAGGAGAAGTAGGGCCCCGGAATTCAGCGCTTTGTCGACAAGGCAACTGCCCTCCGCCGGAGGGTAGTTGCCTTGTCTGTGTGGGGATGTCTGGGTCTTACGTCACACTCACATGTTGGTGGCGAGGTCAAAAGCGGTGAACGGGACATCGCGTACGCAACGACCTTGACGTTACTGGGAAAACTGGGAAGGTTGGCGTATGGCATGCGCATTACTGGGGCGCATGTGAACCGGGGGACTTCGACCCAACCGACTGCTCCCGTTGATCGCGGCCCCGGGCGCTGCTCCATTTACTGATAGCTACTGGGGGTAGCAGCCATATGACGAAGAAGACGCGGATCCGCGTGGCGCGCATAGCCGCGGGTGCCGTGATCGCCGCCGGTGCGTCGCTGACCGCCGCGGGCGCCGCTTCCGCGCTGGACCTCGGAGTCGGCGTCGGTGTCAGCACCGACGACGGCGGTTCCATCGGGGCCGGCGTCTCGGTCCAGACCGGCAACGACACCGAGGGCAACACCAACGTGGGCGCGACCACCGGTGAGACCACCGGTGAGACCACGACCGGTGAGACCACCGGTGAGACCACGACCGGTGAGACCACCGGCGAGACCACCAGCACCGGCAGCGTCAGCACGACGGGCACGGTCGGTACGACGGGTACCACGGGCGGCGACACCGGCACCACGGGCACCACCGGCACGACCGGTACCACCGGCTCCAGCTCGAACGGGACGTCCAACGGCACCTCCGGCGGTTCCACCTCCAACGGAACCTCCAACGGAACGTCCAACGGCACCTCGGGCGGTTCCACCTCCAACGGAACCACCGGCGGCTCCACCGACGGCGGCTCCACCTCCGGCGGTTCCTCCGACGGTGGCACCGACGGCGGTTCCTCCACCACCGGCGGTTCCTCCGACGGCGGCTCCACCTCCGGTGGGACCGACACCGACGGCGGCAACGACGAGTCCGTGCAGCAGGAGGGCTCCTCGGCCCTCACCGACACCGGCTCGGAGGCCGAGGCCCAGGGCGTCGGCACCGGCGAGCTGGCCGAGACGGGTGCCGCCGAGACCACGTTCCTGCTGGTCGGCGCCGCCACGATGATCGTCGGCGGTATCGGCTTCCGTCTGCTGCCGCGCCTGATGGCCGGCCGCGGCGCGGCCGCCTGATCCCAGAGGATCGGGCACAGCACCGCACACGTACGACGAGGGCCCGGGGCAGCCAGCCCCGGGCCCTCGTCGTTCTCGTCGTCCGTCCCGTCCGTCCCGCGTACGCCGCGTGTCGGCGAGGCGCCCCTATGCCGTCTGGTGCGCCAGCAGGGCCACAGCCGCTATGAGGATCGCCAGCAGGGCGATCAGTGTCATGGGGCTCAGGCTCGCGAAGGGGTTCTCCTGCTGGAGTCGCTCGCGGCTGGCCCGGCACACATGGCAGCGGCCCTCGGCGACGGGGGACGCGCAGTTCGCGCACACCAACCGGTCGTACGTCATGCGCCTCGCCCTCCTTGCAATGGCCTCACACATACCTCAACGCTTCGCGCAGCCGGACCGTTCCTCTACACCACTGTGCCAGGTTCCGCCGGAGGTTGCGCGGGGGCCTCGGAAAGGGGTGGGTGCGGTTGTCGGAGGGCTGCGGGTCGGTGGGGGCTGGTCGGTGGGGGCTGGTCGCGCAGTTCCCCGCGCCCCTTTGTTCGGGCTGCGCCCTCACCGGGGCGCGGCCCCGCACCGGGCTGCGCCCTCACCGGGAACACGGCGCGGTACAGTCTCGTCCATCCATCCCCGACGGCTTGTGGTGCATCCGTGATCCGATTCGACAACGTGTCCAAGGTCTACCCCAAGCAGACCCGCCCCGCACTCAGGGATGTCTCCCTGGAGGTGGAGAAGGGCGAGTTCGTCTTCCTGGTCGGCTCCTCCGGCTCCGGAAAGTCCACGTTCCTGCGGCTGATCCTCCGGGAGGAGCGGTGCAGCCAGGGACAGGTGCACGTCCTGGGCAAGGATCTCGCGCGGCTGTCCAACTGGAAGGTGCCGCAGATGCGGCGCCAGTTGGGGACGGTCTTCCAGGACTTCCGGCTGCTGCCCAACAAGACGGTCGGCGAGAACGTCGCCTTCGCGCAGGAGGTCATCGGCAAGTCGCGCGGCGAGATCCGCAAGTCCGTGCCGCAGGTGCTGGAACTGGTCGGCCTCGGCGGCAAGGAGGAGCGAATGCCGGGCGAGCTGTCGGGTGGTGAGCAGCAGCGGGTGGCCATCGCGCGGGCCTTCGTGAACCGGCCCAAGCTCCTCATCGCGGACGAGCCCACCGGCAACCTCGACCCGCAGACCTCCGTCGGCATCATGAAGCTGCTCGACCGGATCAACCGGACGGGCACCACCGTGGTGATGGCGACCCACGACCAGAACATCGTGGACCAGATGCGCAAGCGCGTCATCGAGCTGGAGAAGGGCCGCCTCGTCCGCGACCAGGCACGCGGCGTCTACGGCTACCAGCACTGACCGCCCCCGCCCCCGTCCACGAAAGGCTCATCGAGACGCCATGCAGGCCCAGTTCGTCCTGTCGGAGATCGGTGTCGGTCTCCGCCGCAACCTCACGATGACCTTCGCGGTCATCGTCTCCGTCGCCCTCTCCCTCGCCCTGTTCGGCGGCTCGCTGCTGATGAGCGACCAGGTCAGCCAGATGAAGGGCTACTGGTACGACAAGGTCAACGTGTCGATCTTCCTCTGCAACAAGAGCGACGCGGAGTCCGACCCCAACTGCGCCAAGGGCGCCGTCACGACCGAGCAGAAGAACCAGATCAAGTCCGACCTGGGCAAGATGGCGGTCGTCGAGAACGTCGCCCACGAGTCCCAGGACGAGGCCTACAAGCACTACAAGGAGCAGTTCGGCGACTCCCCGCTGGCCAGCAGCCTCACCCCGGACCAGATGCAGGAGTCGTACCGCATCAAGCTGAAGGACCCGGAGAAGTACCAGGTCATCGCGAGCGCCTTCAACGGCCGTGACGGTGTGCAGTCGGTGCAGGACCAGAAGGGCATCCTGGACAACCTCTTCAGGCTCCTCGGCTATCTGAGCTGGGCGGCGCGCGGTGTGATGGCGGTCATGCTGATCGTGGCGCTGCTGCTGATCGTCAACACGGTGCGGGTCTCGGCGTTCAGCCGTCGTCGTGAGATCGGGATCATGCGGCTGGTGGGCGCCTCGGGCTTCTACATCCAGGCGCCGTTCATCATGGAGGCGGCGGTCGCCGGCGTGATCGGCGGTGTGATCGCCTGCGCCTTCCTCGCGCTCGGCCAGTACTTCGTGATCGACAACGGTGTGTCACTGTCCCAGAACCTGCCGTTGATCAATTTCGTCGGCTGGGACGCGGTCCTCATCAAGCTGCCGCTCATCCTCACGGTGAGCTTCCTGATGCCGGCGTTGGCCGCGTTCGTCGCGCTGCGCAAGTACCTGAAGGTGTGACGCATGCCCCTGGGGCCGTACCGGGCAAGGGCCGGTACGGCCCTTCGCGTTGTCCTAGACTCGCCGACATGTCAGGCCGCGACCTGTTCTCCCGCCCGTCACCCGCCACCACCCTGTTCGGCGCGCTGCGCGCGACCCCTCTGAATTCAACCCGCCGCATCAGCCGCGGGGCGGCCCTGACATTGGTCTTCGCGAGCGTGCTCGCCACCGGCGCCGCGACCGGCTCCTTCGACGACCCGCGCCGGGAGGCCACAGTCGTCGCGAACCCCTCCCGCTCCAACCCGGCCTCCACCCCGGCCGACAGGGAGCAGGACGTCGCCGACGCCGCGGCCGAGGCCATGGCCGAGGGCAAGTCCCCCGTGGAGGCCGCCGAGCGGGCCGTAAGCCGCAGCGGCGACCGGTGGGGCGCGGTCTACTCCGAGGGCGAGTACGAGCAGTTCGAGGAGGCCCTCGACGGCGAGTACACCGGCGTCGGCCTCTGGACCCGTCTGGAGCGCGACGGCCGGATCGAGGTGACCCGGGTGCAGGACGGCTCGCCCGCCGCCCGCGCCGGGATCCGCGCCGGCGACCGCCTCGTCCGCGTCGACGGCGAGAAGGTCGACGGCCGCCCGGTCACCGAGGTCGTCTCCTTACTCCGCGGCGACGCGATCGACGAGGGCACCGGGGGCACCGGGACCCCGAAGAGCGCGGCCGCCGGTACGAAGGTGCGGCTGGAGCTGGAGCGCGACGGCCGGACCTGGTCCGCGACCCTGCGCCGGGCCCGCCTCTCCACCGAGGACGTGACCGTGAGCCGTACCGCGGGCGGGGTCAGCGTCATCACGGTCGACGCGTTCACCAAGGGCTCCGGCGACGTCGTACGAGCCGCCGTCGAGCAGTCCGCCGACGCCGCCGGCCTCGTCCTCGACCTCCGTGGCAACGCCGGCGGTCTGGTCTCCGAGGCCGTCACCGCCGCCTCCGCCTTCCTCGACGGGGGCCTCGTCGCCACGTACGACGTCAAGGGCAGGCAGCGGGCCCTGCACGCCGAACCCGGCGGCGACACCACCAGACCCCTGGTCACCCTGGTCGACGGCGGCACGATGAGCGCGGCCGAGCTGCTCACCGGAGCCCTCCAGGACCGGGGCCGCGCGGTGGTCGTGGGCTCCCGGACCTTCGGCAAGGGCTCGGTGCAGATGCCGAGCCGCCTCCCCGACGGCTCCGTCGCCGAACTGACCGTCGGCCACTACCGCACCCCCTCCGGCCGGGGCGTCGACGGCCGGGGCATCACCCCCGACCTCGAAGCGGACGAGGACGCCCTGCAGCGGGCCGAGACGGTGCTGAGCGGCCTCGGGCAGTGAGCGACGCCCGGTGATCGTGCTCGTTGACCGTGCACGCTGATCACGCCCGTTAATCGGCTTCCCCCGCACCCCCTCCGTGGTGCCAAAATGGACGGCACTATGAGCAAGGGAATGTACGTACCGAAGGAGTCCCAGCCCAAGCAGGGCGGGACGGCCGCCAAGGCCAGGGACGGCGAGAAGGGCGGCAAGAAGAAGATCGTCGCCCAGAACAAGAAGGCCCGGCACGACTACGCGATCATCGACACCTACGAGGCCGGGCTCGTCCTCATGGGGACCGAGGTCAAGTCGCTGCGCGAGGGACGGACCTCGCTGACCGACGGCTTCGTCCAGATCGACCGGGGCGAGGCGTGGCTGCACAACGCCCACATCCCCGAGTATCACCAGGGCAGCTGGACCAACCACTCCGCGCGCCGCAAGCGGAAGCTGCTGCTGCACCGCGAGGAGATCGACAAGCTGGAGTCCAAGGCGCAGGAGACGGGTCACACGATCGTGCCCCTCGCCCTGTACTTCAAGGACGGCCGGGCCAAGGCCGAGATCGCGCTCGCGCGAGGCAAGAAGGAGTACGACAAGCGGCAGACGCTGCGGGAGAAGCAGGACCGGCGGGAGTCGGACCGGGCGATCGCGGCGGCCAAGCGAAGGCAGCGGGGCCAGTAGGGCGAGGCCGCCGGGAATACGGTGGCACGCGCTCGCGTTGGTCACGTACGATGGCTCTGCACCTCACAGCGGGTGCGCCGGCCCCCTTCGGGGGGCGTTGAAAAAACAACATGGGGATGATCGGTTTCGACAGCGGATGTTGAGGCAGGGGAAGCGTGTCGAGGAAGCGGCAATGATCTCGTTAACCATATGTCGCACCAAATAATCGCCAACACCAAGCGCGATTCCCAGACCTTCGCTCTCGCTGCCTGATAAGCAGTGATCGAAGGCCCTGATGGGTGTCAGCCCGGGAGCGTTCCCGGCCCGGATCCTGGCATAATCTAGGGAACTAAACCATTGAGCCCGGTCACGGGGTTCCATGGGAAATCAAACAGTGACTGGGCCCGTCGGCGACTTGTTCGCGTGATCGCCGGGGCCGAGAAATTCACAGCGAACTGCACACGGAGAAGCCCTGGTTCTACACCGTTGGACGCGGGTTCGATTCCCGCCATCTCCACAATTCCCATGTGGGCGAGAGCCCCGCTGCCATGACGGCAGCGGGGCTCTCGTCATTTCTCAGCGGGCACCGACACCCGGTCATCCCGTCACCCGGCGGGCCGTGCTGGCGCGCACGGTCAGCCGGGGCGCGAGCAGAGTGGCCTCCGGGACGGGCGTGCCGGAGAGCTTCTTCATCAGCAGGGCCACCGCCTGTTCGCCCACCTCCGCCGCCGGGATACCGATCGAGGTGACGGGGACGGGGAAGGCGGTGGCGAGGTCGTCCGGGCACAGGGCCGTGATCGAGAGGTCGGCGGGGACGCGCAGGCCCAGGTGCTCGAAGGCGTCGACCAGGGGCTCCAGGACGGCCTCGTTGTGGATCACCACACCCGTGAGGGCCGGTTGTTCGCGAAGGAGCCGTTCCGCGACCGCGCGGGCCGCCGCCGGGGTGGCCTCGCAGGGGTGGACGGTGGAGGCCATGCCGTTGCGGGTGGCGGCGGAGGTGAATCCCTGGACGACACGCTGGGCGAAGGACGTCTGGCGGACGTAGACCTCGGGCGGCGAGCCGATCAGCCCCACCACCCGGTGGCCCAGGTCGGCCAGATGCTCCACACACAGCTCGCCCGCCGTCCTGAAGTCCAGGTCGATGCAGGTCAGGCCGGAGGGGTCGGCGGGAAAGCCGATCAGGACCGAGGGGCGCTCCAGCGTGCGCAGCAACGGCAGCCTCGGGTCGTGGAGTTGGACGTCCATCACGATCAACGCGTCCACCAGGGCCGAGTCCGCCACCCGCCGCAGGCCCTCGTCACCCTCCTCCTGCGTCAGCAGCAGGACGTCGTGGTCGTGCGCGCGGGCCGTCGTGACCGCCGAGACCGCGAACCGCATGACCACCGGCACATGGATCCCGGCCCGTAACGGCACCACCATCGCCAGCACGTTCGACTTGCGGCCGGCCAGGGCGCGGGCACCCGCGTGCGGGCGGTACCCCAGCTCGCGGATGGACGCCTCGACCCGCGCCCGCGTCTCCGCCGAGATCGGGCGCTTGCCGCTCAGCGCGTACGAGACGGTGCTCGGGGAGACGCCCGCGTGCCGGGCCACGTCCGTGATCTTCACCGTCACTTCGACCTCGTTTCCGCGGGAGCGGACTCCCCGTCCAGGCCCAGCGTCAGGAATCCCGTGCCCGCCTGCGCCCGGACCTCACGCCCGTCCGCCGCCAGCCCCCAGGGCGCCGCCGGGTCGCCGCAGGAGGCCCGCAGCACGTTCCCCTCCCGTACGACGGTGAACGTCACCCCGCCCACCGGGACCGTCACCTGGGCGCCGTGTGCGAGGCCGTACGCGTGCAGGGTGACCCCGTCGGCGTGGTCGTGGTCCGGGCGGTCGACCCTCGCGCCGACCGGGACGACCGCCCCTGGCCGGACCAGCAGCGGCACGCTCAGGAAGTCGTGCCGTTCGCGGACCCAGCGGGGGCCGGTGACCGTGCCGCCGTCCGGGAAGCGGGTCCAGGTGCCCTCCGGGACGTAGTACGTGACGTCCCCCTCGTCGTCGAAGACGGGCGCCACGAGGAGGTCGGGGCCCAGCATGTACTGGCGTTCGAGGTGCGCGCAGCCCGGGTCGTCCGGGAACTCCAGCACCATCGCCCGCATCATCGGCACCCCCTCGGTGTGGGCGGTGCGCGCGGCCTCGTAGAGGTAGGGCATGAGGCTGAGCTTGAGGTGGGTGAACTTCCGCAGCACGTCGACCGATTCGTCGTCGAAGAGCCAGGGGACCCGGTACGACGACGAGCCGTGCAGCCTGCTGTGGGAGGAGAGCAGGCCGAAGGCGATCCAGCGCTTGAAGAGGGCGGGTGAGGGGGTGCCCTCGAAGCCGCCGATGTCGTGGCTCCAGTAGCCGAAGCCCGACAGGCCCAGCGACAGGCCGCCCCGCAGGGACTCGGCCATCGACTCGTACGTGGACTCGCAGTCGCCGCCCCAGTGGACGGGGAAGCGCTGGCCGCCGACCGTCGCCGAGCGGGCGAAGAGGACCGCATCGCCCTCGCCCCGGTGTTTGCGCAGGACGTCGAAGACGGTGCGGTTGTACAGGTAGGTGTAGTAGTTGTGCATCCGCTCCGGGTCCGTGCCGTCGGACCAGGCCACGTCCAGGGGCACCCGCTCGCCGAAGTCGGTCTTGAAGCAGTCGACGCCCTGGGCGAGCAGCGCCTCCAGCTTCGACGCGTACCACTCGCGGGCCGCCGGGCTGGTGAAGTCGACCAGCGCCATACCGGGCTGCCAGAGGTCCCACTGCCAGACGCTGCCGTCCGGTCGGCGCAGGAGATGGCCGAGGGCCTTGCCCTCCGCGAAGAGCGGGGAGCGCTGGGCGATGTACGGGTTGATCCAGACGCTGATCCTCAGGCCCCGGCGTTTCAGGCGGGCCAGCATGCCCTCCGGGTCGGGGAAGACCCGGGGATCCCACGCGAAGTCGCACCACTGGAACTCGCGCATCCAGAAGCAGTCGAAGTGGAAGACGGACAGGGGCAGCCGGCGCTCCCGCATGCCCTCGATGAAGGAGGTCACCGTCTCCTCGTCGTAGGAGGTGGTGAACGACGTCGACAGCCACAGGCCGAACGACCAGGCGGGCGGGAGGGCCGGGCGGCCGGTGAGGGCCGTGTACTTGCGGAGGATGTCCTTCGGGGTGGGGCCGTAGATGACGTAGTACGTGAGCTGCTGGGTCTCCGCGCTGAACTGGACCCTGGACACGACCTCCGAGGCGACCTCGAAGGACACCTTGCCGGGGTGGTCGACGAAGACGCCGTAGCCGGCGTCGGTGAGATAGAACGGCACGTTCTTGTAGGCCTGTTCGGTGGCCGTGCCGCCGTCGGCGTTCCAGATGTCCACCACCTGGCCGTTCTTGACCAGCGGGCCGAAGCGTTCGCCGAGGCCGTAGACGGAGGTGCCGACTCCCAGGTTGAGCTGTTCGCGCAGGTAGTGGGCGCCGGACGCCTCGCGCATGATGCCCATCGACTTGGGGCCGCTGGAGGTGAGCGTGCGGCCGTGGGCGAGGAAGTCGACGTGCCAGGGGCCGGTGCGGGAGACCCGGACCGACAGCTCTCCGGCGGTGAGGGTGGCGTGCTCGTCGTCGTAGGAGGTGTGCGGGGTGAACTCCTCGCTCGTCAGCTCGAAGTGCGGGCCGCGTGGTCGCTCGCCCTCGAAGTGGGTGAACGTGACACCGATGACGTCGGGCATCGGTGCGTGGGCGCTGATCGTCACGACCGGTCCCTTCAGCAGGTCGCCGCGGTGGCGGACGGGCTGGGTCGGGGCGTGCACCTCCAGGGCGCCGCCGTCCGTCGCGGTGACGTCGAGCACCTCGACCGGGTGTGCGGCGGTGACACCCTCGCGCAGCAGCCAGTAGCCGTCGGTGAACTTCATGGGGCCCTCCTCTGTGGATGCCCCCGCCGCAAGCCGAGGGAGGAATCGAAGCCCCTGCGGGGCCCCGATCGTCGAACGGTGTGGTCGAATCGCTTCGACGAAGGGAGTCGAAGCGCTTCGATGGAAGGTAGGGGTGGCCTCAGAGCGCGTCAATGGGCGGGCGGGAATTCGTCCGGATCGCCGCGATCAGCAGGGCCAGGGCCGCCGCTGCCACCGGTACCGCGAAGCCGGTGGTGCCGGGGGCGAGGCCGGTGCCCGCCGCCGGGTCGTGTTCCGCGATCCAGCCGCCGAGGGCCGAGCCGCCCGCTATCCCGCCGAGCAGACCGGTGACGGCGAGGGTCATGCCCTCGTTCAACCGGCCCTGCGGGGTGCGGTGCTGGACCAGCGCCATGGCGGTGACCATCGTGGGGGCGGTGGCCATGCCGGCGAGGAGGAGAGCCGGGGCGAGGAACAGCAGGGAGCCGGTGGTGGCGACGGTGAGCCAGGGCAGCGCCATCAGGGCGGTCATCGCGGCCAGGCACCTGCGGAAGCGGCGTTCCGCCGGGCCCGTCACCCGCAGCGTGCCGTACGCCAGGCCCGCCGCGCAGGAGCCGGCCGCCTGGAGGCCGAGGATCACCCCCGCCGAGGAGGCGTGGCCCCGGGCGTCCGCGTAGGCGATGGTGACGACCTCCAGGGAGCCGAAGACGGCGCCGGTGGCGAGGAAGACGGCGAGCAGCGGGGGGATCCCGGGGGTCCTGAGGGGGGACTTCGCGGTCGTACGGCCCGTGGGCGGCGGTTCCGTGGCGCGCTGGGCGGAGAGCAGCAGGACGCCCGCCATGAAGAGCAGGCCGCCGATCAGGGTGCCGGCCTCGGGGAACAGGGTGGTGCAGAGGAACGCGGCCAGGACCGGGCCGAGCATGAAGCAGAGCTCGTCCGTCGCCTGTTCGAAGGAGTTGGCGGTGTGCAGGGCGGCCGGGTCGTCCTTCAGCAGGTGGGCCCAGCGGGCGCGGGCCATGCCGCCGGTGTTGGGGGCCGTGGCGGTGGCCGCGTAGGAGGCGAACAGGGTCCAGTCGGGGGCGTTCCAGTGGACACAGGCGATCAGGCCGAGGCTGCCGAGGAGGGCGACGGCGGTGGCGGGGACGGCGATCCTGGCCTGGCCGTGGCGGTCGACCAGCCGGGCGGTCCAGGGGGCGACCAGGGCGGTGGCGGCGAGGCCGGTGGCGACGACGGCGCCGGCGAGGGCGTAGGAGCCGCGGGAGCCGGCGATCATGAGGATCGCGCTGATGCTGAACATGCCCATGGGGAGGCGGGCGAGGATGCTTCCGGCGGTGAAGCGGAGGGAACCTTCGGTGCGGAACAGGGCGCGGTAGGGGGTGGGGGTGGGGTGCGTCGGCGGGTGCGGGTGCGTTGTGGCTGGTCGCGCAGTTCCCCGCGCCCCTTACCGGGCCGGTGGCGAGGGGTGAAGTCGGCTGCCACCAACGTGTCGGCGGTGACGGTGAGCAGGGGCATGTGCTGCTTGTCGGGTTGGGAGTGCGGCATGCGGTCCACCCTTGCCCCGCTCAAGATCCATCGTCCAACACTTACTCCGTCGCCATTCACGCGCCTCGCTTGTAGATTCGCCGGATGCCCGCTGTCCCGTACGCCGTCGATCCTCGGCTTCTCCGGGGATTTCT
Organism: Streptomyces sp. MNU76; assembly: GCF_020982545.1. Classification (GTDB taxonomy): domain Bacteria; phylum Actinomycetota; class Actinomycetes; order Streptomycetales; family Streptomycetaceae; genus Streptomyces. The sequence continues at coordinate 90,952 of NZ_JAJKLK010000001.1, forward strand.
CGCCGTCGCCGAAGAGCTGCACTTCACCCGGGCCGCCGCCCGGCTCTACGTCGCCCAGCAGGCGCTCAGCCGGGATGTGCGGCGGCTGGAGCGGGAGTTGGGGGTGGAGCTGTTCGTGCGGAGCACCCGGCAGGTGGTGTTGACGGGGGACGGGGAGCGGCTGGTGCCCCACGCGCGGCGGGTGCTGGACGCGCACGAGGAGCTGATGGCCGCGTTCCGGCAGGTGCGGCCCCTGCTGGTGGACCTGAACTCGCCGGGACTGGACACCGGGGCACGCGTGCTGCGGCGGGCCCGGGAACTCGCGCCGGAGCTGGAGTTGATGGCCCGCTACGAGAGCGGCTTGACCTACGCGGCCGCCGAGATCCTCGCCGGGCGGCTGGACGTGTCGTTCGGGAGGTTCGCCGGGCTCGAACCGGCGGTGCGGGCACGGCTCGCGCAGCAGCCGGTGCGGTACGCGCCGATGACGGTGATCCTGCCCGCCGACCACCGGCTGGCCGCGCTGGACGCCGTACCGCTGGCGGAACTCGCGGGCGAGCGCGTGTACGCGGGCGCAGGGAACCCCCGTACGCCGGAGTGGACGGATCTGGCGGCGCGGCTCTTCGAGGGGCGGGGCATCGAGCTCGCGGCGCCCGCCCCGTTGGCCGTGGGGGAGGAGGAGTTCCAGCGGATCATGGCCAAGGCGAGGTCACCGGTGCTGGCGGTGGTGGACTTCCCGCCCATGCCGGGCACGGTGACGCGGCCGCTCGTCGACCCCGTGCCGCTGTCCCCGGTCTCGCTGGTGTGGCGCAAGGGGTTCCGTCATCCGGGGCTCGACGCGCTGCGGAGGGCCGCGGCCGAACTCGGGCGGGCGGAATTATGGCTGTCACATCCGGAGGACGGGTGGATTCCGCCCACAGATGCACTCATCATGATGACCTTCACCTGACGTCACACACATGCACATCTTTCCCGCCCATACATTCGTTGGCCCGGGTGCGTGTGATGGGTGGGGCGCCCCGGATCGGGTGGGGGCCCGGTCCGGTACAGGAAAGTGCGACCGTCCGGCATCGACCACGCGCTCGGAACGATCCCGTGGGGGGAAGTACGTGCACGTCGACAACTGGCCCAAGGGCATTCAGCCGAAGCGGACCGAGGGCGAGGGCCCGGGTCCGGGCCGTAGTGGTAGTGGCAGTGGTGCGTCGGACGGGGTGGTCTGGCCCGACGCCGCCGGCAGAACGGGAGCCGTCTCCCAGGTGGAGGCGAGGCCCTGGGAGCAGCCCGACCAGCCCGGGCGCAACCACGATCCGCACGAGGTGACCGTGCAGCTCGACGGCGTCGGGCGTGAGGTGGAGGAAGGGACCGGCAGGCACGCCGGCCGGAACGGGGACGCGGCGGGCGCCGGTCAGGACTCCGACGGGCCGGTCTTCGTCGACGAGTCGGGACGGCGCCGCAACCTCTACCGGCGGCTCGGCATCGCCGTCGGCACCGCCTGCGCGGCGTACGCCGTGGTCATCGTCGGCACCCTGGTGTCGGGCAACTCCGACGCGCCCTGGCTGCCGGTGCCGATGCAGAAGGACGACAAGCCGGCGGGCAAGGTGGACACGCCTCCGGAGCCGGCCGAGTCGGACGACCGGTCCGACACGGCGGACGGTTTCGTCCCGGACTCCGGTCCGGGCGGCGGCCGCGCGGGCGCCACGGCCTCGCCCGGCGGCAAGTCGCCCACCGGTGCGTCGGGCCGGGCCAGGCAACCGGAGAAGTCCGCCGGTGCCGAACCCTCGGCCGCGCCCAGCGCCGGAGTGGTGCCGAAGCCGAAGCCGAGCACCAGCGCCAAGGACCCCGAGCCGTCCGCCTCCGCGTCCGAGCCGCCGAAGGCCGACCCCAGCCCCTCGGACTCGCCCTCGCCGGCGCCCTCGGACACCACCGACCCCGGACCCGCTCCGGACGGCGGCGGCACGGACACCGTCGCCGGCGGTCCCGCCTCCCCGGCACCCGTCGAGCCGGCCCCGGCGACCTCGGACAGCTCGCAGAGCCCGCAGGAGCCGGCGGGCCCGCAGGACCCGCAGAACCCGGAGACACCCGCCTGATGACCCGCTCCCAGCGCGGCGGCACGCCTTCGCGTGCCGCCAAGCGCCCCTCCCGCCCACCGCACTCCTCGAACACAAGTACGGGCCGCGCCGCCGGCAGCCCGGGGAACGGCTCAGCGAAGGCCAAGCGGTCGCGCAAGAGCCCGAAGAAGCGCTCCGGGCGGCGCCTGCCGCTGCGCTACCTGCTGCCCAGTGTGCTGCTCCTCGCCCTGATGGCCATGCTCATGCTGCGCGGATACGTGCACAGCGAGATCCTCGCGGACCACCGGGTCGGGCCGCCCATCTCGAACGACCGGGTGCCGAAGGACATACTGAAGGGCGGGCCCGTGATCGACACCCGCTCGGAGAACCGGCGCAGCCTGGAGGTCCCCGACTACGAGCTGGTCCTGACGTTCGACGACGGGCCGGACCCCCGGTGGACCCCCAAGGTGCTCGACATGCTGAAGAAGCACGACGCCAAGGCCGTCTTCTTCATCACCGGCACCATGGCCTCCCGCTACCCGGACCTGGTCCAGCGGATGGTCGACGAGGGCCACGAGATCGGTCTGCACACCTTCAACCACCCGGACCTCTCGCTCCAGACCAAGGACCGCATCGACTGGGAGCTCTCCCAGAACCAGCTGGCGCTCGCGGGCGCCGCCGGCATCCGTACCTCGCTGTTCCGGCCGCCGTACTCGTCGTTCTCGCAGCGCATGGACAACCGGACCTGGCCGGTGACGCGGTACATCGGCAGCCGCGGTTACATCACCGTCGTCAGCGACACCGACAGCCAGGACTGGAAGCGGCCGGGCGTCGCCGAGATCATCCGCCGGTCCACGCCCGAGCGCGGCGAGGGCGCGGTCGTGCTGATGCACGACTCCGGCGGCGACCGCTCGCAGACCGTCGCCGCGCTGGACCGCTACATCCCGCAACTCCAGGTCAAGGGCTACAAGTTCGACACCCTGACCGGCGCCCTGAAGGCTCCGAGCGCGCACACCCCGGTCACCGGCCTCGGCCTGGTGAAGGGCAAGGTCTGGGTCACCCTGGTGCAGGTCTCGGAGAAGACGACCAGTGTCCTCGTCGTCGCCCTCGCGGTCGTCGGCGTCCTCGTCCTCGCCCGCTTCGGCCTGATGCTGGTCCTGTCCCTCGTGCACGCCCGCCGGGTCCGCCGCCGGAACTTCCGCTGGGGCCCGGACGGGCCGGTCACGGAACCCGTCTCGGTGCTCGTCCCCGCGTACAACGAGGCCAAGTGCATCGAGAAGACGGTCCGTTCCCTGGTGGCGAGCGACCACCCCATCGAGGTGCTGGTCATCGACGACGGCTCCAGCGACGGCACGGCCGGCATCGTCGAGGAACTGGGCAAGGACCTGCCGGGCGTCCGCGTCGTACGGCAGCTCAACGCGGGCAAGCCGGCCGCCCTCAACCGGGGCATCGCCAACGCCCGGCACGAGATCATCGTCATGATGGACGGCGACACGGTCTTCGAACCGTCCACCGTCCGCGAACTGGTCCAGCCCTTCGCCGACCCCCGCGTCGGCGCGGTGGCGGGCAACGCCAAGGTCGGCAACCGGGACACCCTCATCGGGGCCTGGCAGCACATCGAGTACGTGATGGGCTTCAACCTCGACCGCCGGATGTACGACATCCTGCGCTGCATGCCGACCATCCCCGGCGCGGTCGGGGCGTTCCGCCGCACGGCCCTCGAACGCGTCGGCGGGATGAGCGAGGACACCCTCGCCGAGGACACCGACATCACCATGGCCATGCACCGCGACGGCTGGCACGTCGTCTACGCCGAGAACGCGCGCGCCTGGACCGAGGCACCGGAATCCGTCCAGCAGCTGTGGTCCCAGCGCTACCGCTGGTCGTACGGCACCATGCAGGCGATCTGGAAGCACCGGGGCTCGCTCTTCGACCGGGGCCCCTCCGGCCGCTTCGGGCGCGTGGGCCTGCCGCTGGTGTCCCTCTTCATGGTCGTGGCGCCCCTGCTGGCCCCGCTCATCGACGTCTTCCTGCTCTACGGGCTGATCTTCGGGCCCACGGAGAAGACCATCGGCGCCTGGCTGGGCGTCCTGGCCGTCCAAGTGGTCTGCGCGGCCCTCGCGTTCCACCTCGACAAGGAGCGCATGACCCATCTGATCTCGCTCCCGCTGCAGCAACTCCTCTACCGCCAGCTGATGTACGTCGTCCTGCTCCAGTCATGGATCACGGCGCTGACCGGCGGCCGGCTGCGCTGGCAGAAGCTGCGGCGGACGGGGGCCGTGGGGCTGCCTGGCGCGCCTGCGGACGGGGCGGCCGTGCCCCCGCAGCAGTCGGGCGAGCGGAGGCCGGTCGGATGAGTACCCTCGCACACGGCTCCACGCCACCGGACTCCACGCCCCCGGACTCCACGCCGCCCGACTCCGCGCAGTCCGGTTCCACCGCGCCGGGCGTGCCCCGCAGGCCGGCGCCGGATCGCAGGACCCGCCCGCCCGCGCCCCGGCCGGGACCGGTACTTCGACCTCCTGCGGGCCCTCGCCCTCTTCCGGGTGGTGCTCTACCACCTCACCGGCTGGGCCTGGCTGCCGCTCCTCTTCCCCTCCATGGGCGTGATGTTCGCCCTCGCCGGCAACCTCATGGCGCGCTCGCTGAAGCGCCCGGCCCCGGGCGTCGTCCGCGGCCGCCTGCGCCGACTGCTGCCGCCCGTGTGGCTGCTCGGCGTCGTCGGCGTGACGGCGATGGTGCTCCAGGGATGGGGGCCGGACGCGGACGGGCACCCCGCCTGGTGGTGGTTCCACCTCACGTTCTGGATCCTCCCGATCAGCGACCCGCCGTACGCCGAGGGCCTGCCCGCAGTGCACGGCCTCATCGGCGCGGACTGGGCTGCGGAACTCGCCGGACCGCTCTGGTACGTCCGCGCCTACGTCTGGTACGTGGTCCTCTCCCCGCTGCTGCTCCGCGCGCTGCGGGCGGTGCCGGCGGTCACGGTCCTCGCGCCGATCGCGCTGGCCGGGGTCTTCGAGCTGGGCCTGCTCCCACTGCCGGGCGAGCGGTTCGCGTCGGGGCTGACGGACTTCAGCACCTTCGGCGCCTGCTGGATCCTCGGCATGGCCCACCAGGAGGGCATCCTCGCGCGCCTGCCACGCTACCTCGTCCCCTCCGTGGCCCCGGCGGTCGCCCTGGCCGGCCTCTGGTACGCCCTGAACCACGACTTCGGCACCGGCAACGACCTGGACAGCATGCCGTTCGCCCAGGCGCTCTGGTCCGTCGGCACGGTGGCGCTGCTGCTGCACATCAGCCCGTCGTGGCGGGAGTGGCCGGACCGACTGCGCCGCTGGGACGGACTGATCACCCTGCTCAACGCCCGTGCGGTGACGATCTATCTCTGGCACAACACCTGCATCCTGATCGCCGCGACCCAGTGGGACCGGCTGTGGAGCGTGGTGTTCCTCGAACGACACGTGCCCTGGCTGCTGGAGAGCGTCTGGCCCGTGCTGGTCGTGACCTGGCTGCTGATCGCCGTCTGCGTCGTCGCCTTCGGCTGGGCGGAGGACCTGGCGGCCCGGCGCAGACCCCGATGGTGGCCGAGCCGCCGTGTACTGACCCGGTAACCAACCGGGATACGCACTTGCGTACGACTGACCGGGTGTTGGATGTTGGGCTCGCTTGAGGCAGGTGTTCCGCGCACTGCTCGCCTCGCCGAAGCGACTCAAGGAGTGACACCCGCCGATGACCCAGCCTCCCGGCCAGCCACCGTACGACGGTTACGGAGCCCAGCCGCCGCAGCAGCCGTACCCGGGGGCCTACCCGCCCCCGGGCCAGGTGCCCGGCCAGCCGCCGAACCCGTACGCGCCGGCTCCGCAACAGCCGTTCGGGGTCGGCGGGCAGCCGCCGTACGGGGCACCGGGGGCGCCGAACTACGGCCCGCAGTACGGGGGTTATCCGCCTCCGCCTCCGCCCTCCGGCGGTAGCGGAGGCAAAGTCGCGATGATCGTCGTGGCCGCCGTGGCGGCGCTCGCCGTGATCGGCGGGGGCATCTTCCTCCTCACCGGCGACGGGGACGACGACACCACGGCCAAGCCCCGGCAGAGCGTCTCGGCCTCGGAGACCGACGCGGCGACCCCGACGGAGGAGGCCACCGACGACGCCACCGACGACGGCCTCGGAACGCCCGACGGCGGTCTGGACGACGGCGGTTCGAGCACCGCGCCCGCCAAGGGTGTCGAGGGCCAGTGGCAGGACGACGAACTCAGGACCCTGACGATCCGCGCGGAGCAGACCATCGGGGAGAACAAGGGGCAGCACATCCTCTCCTACATCGACATGGTCGGCGGCAAGGGCATCATGACCGGCGTCGGCAAGTACCGCGACGAGAACAACTTCCGTATGGCACTGACGCCCATGGCCTCGAAGGACGTCGCCGACGAGGACGTCACCTTCGCCACGGTCCGCCGCTCCGGCGACGACGTGATCATCACCTGGGAGAAGGGCGGCACGGACCGGCTCAGCTACGTGGGCGAGTCGTCGAGCTGACGCGCCCGGGTACGTCGGTGGGGGTGGGCCGCGGTCGGGGGCCCACCCCCACCGCTGTGTCCCGGGGCAACCAAGCGGCGGAGCGGTGACGACTACATCGACCGGAGGGCCGGCTCGGGGCCGGTTCCGGTCGGAGGAGGAGCGTCGACCATGAAGAGCGATGCCGGACACATCGACGCGTTCGCGGCCTGGATGGAAGGCGTGATGCGGGCGCGCGGGTACGACATCGACAGCCCGCGCGGCGGTGGGAAGACCAGGCTCGCCGAGGACGCGGGGGTGCACCGGGCGGCCATCACCCGGCTGTTGCAGCGGCAGAGCATGCCCGATCTGGAGACGATGCGCGGTCTGTCCCGGGCGCTCGGCGTCCCGGTGCGCGACGTCCTGATCCGCTCGGGCAGGCTGACCGAACAGGACCTGCCCCAGCCCCCGGCCCCGCCCGGGCCCGGCACGCCGGCGGCCACGCCCTCTCCGCCGAGCAGGCGGCGACCGCCCTGGGCATCCCGGAACACCTCCGGGCGGCGTTCGTCCGGATCACCGAGCAACTCAGACACGGCACGGAGCCGGACGCGAACGGCCGGGCGGGGGACTGACAGCCGCCGCCCGGAGCCGTTGGCTCCCCCCACCCCCGAGGCCGCGCCCGGCAGTCGCCGTGCGCGGCCTTCTGCTCGCCCACCGGGGTACGCCGTTCTCTGTTGCGCACACTGTTCGCAGTGCGTACAGTGTTCCGTGTCGCCGCGCAGGACGGACGCGGCGACGGCCGCGCACCGGGGGAGGACGGGACGCAGATCCCGGCCCCGGTCTGGGACCTCCGCCAAGGCCCACCTCGACGGCGGCGCCGGCGTCCTCAGCCCCGAGACGGTGACGGCCATGCAGACCCGCGAGACCGACGTCCCCGACAAGTGGACGGTCAGCGCCGACGGCTGGGGCCTCGGCTGGACGCTCTACGACTGGGACGGCGTCCCGGGCTACGGCCACGACGGCGCCGCGACCGGCCAGTACGCCTTCCTGCGCGTGGTGCCCACCCGGGGCGTCGCCGTCGCGCTGCTCACCAACGGCGGTTCCTCCCGCCTCCTCTACGCCGACCTGCTGCGCGAGCTGCTGGCGGAGCTGGCCGGAATCACCCTGCCCGCCCCGTTCGCCCCGCCCGCCGAACCGCCCACCGTCGACATCACGCCCTGGACCGGTACGTACAAGAGGGAGGGAGTCGTCATCACGATCGGCGAGAGGAACGGCACACCGCACCTCACGTACGCCTTCGTGGACGGCATGGTCGGATACTCGCCGGACCTGGAGATGGACCTCGTGCCCCTGTCGGAGACGGTGTTCGCCGGTGCGGGCGGCGGTGCCTCGTTCGCGGAGGACTGGATGCCTGTGGTCTTCGCCACGCTGAGCGACGGCACGCGGTGCGCCTACATTGGCATGAGGGCGGCGCCGAAGGTGGCGTGACCACCGGGTATCCGCCAGGTGCCGACCCGGTATGACGCCCCGCTCACCGATTCCTCACCGGCCGGTCCGCCCGCTCGTGAGAGCAAAGTTCCTTTCCGGTCACCCGGTGCCACAGCCAGGAAACGCGCTCTCCCTACCTTCGGGACTCATCACCCCTCATCACCGCATCGCGACACCGGAGCCCGGAGAACGTGGAGGCGTCATGACAGCCCCGAGCACAGCCCCCGCCGCAAGCAGGGGAGGCCGCTGGATCGAACACTGGGATCCGGAGAACGAGGCCTTCTGGAACGAGACAGGCGCGAAGGTCGCCCGGCGGAACCTCTGGTTCTCTGTGCTCTCCGAGCACATCGGGTTCTCCATCTGGACCCTCTGGTCGGTGATGGTCCTCTTCATGGGCCCCGAGTACGGGCTCACTCCCGCCGACAAGTTCTTCCTCGTGGCCATGGGCACCCTGGTCGGCGCGATCGTGCGCGTGCCGTACACCTTCGCCGTCGCCCGCTTCGGCGGCCGCAACTGGACGATCATCACGGCGAGTGGGCTGCTCATCCCGACCATCGCCGCGTACATCGTGATGGAGCCGGGCACCTCGTACTCCACGTTCATGCTCTGTGCGGTGCTGGCGGGCATCGGTGGCGGTAACTTCGCCTCCTCCATGACCAACATCAACAGCTTCTTCCCGCTGCGGAAGAAGGGCTGGGCGCTCGGTCTCAACGCGGGTGGCGGAAACATCGGCGTGCCGGTGGTGCAGCTGATCGGGCTCGCGGTCATCGGGGCGAGCGGCGGCCCGCGGCTGCTGCTGGGCATCTACATCCCGCTCATCCTCATCTCCGCCCTCTTCGCCGCCCTCTTCATGGACAACATCTCGTCGGTGAAGAACGACACCGGAGCTGCCCTGGAGGCGGTGAAGGACGGGCACACCTGGATCATGTCCTTCCTCTACATCGGCACCTTCGGATCCTTCATCGGCTACAGCTTCGCCTTCGGCCTCGTGCTGCAGACGCAGTTCGGTCGTACACCCCTGCAGGCGGCCTCGATCACCTTCATCGGCCCGCTGCTGGGCTCGCTGATCCGTCCCGTGGGCGGCTGGCTCGCCGACCGCTTCGGCGGCGCGAAGATCACCCTCTGGAACTTCGCCGCCATGATGGCGGCCACCGGCGTGATCGTCGTGGCTTCCATGCGGGAGTCGCTGCCGCTGTTCAGCGTGGCGTTCATCGCGCTGTTCGTGCTCACCGGGCTCGGCAACGGCTCGACGTACAAGATGATCCCGGGCATCTTCCAGACCAAGGCCGTCGCCATGGGTCTGACGGGCGAGGCCGCCGCCTCGTACGGTCGACGCCTGTCCGGTGCATCCATGGGGCTCATCGGCGCGGTGGGCGCCCTCGGCGGCCTCGGCATCAACCTGGCCTTCCGGCAGTCCTTCCTCTCCGTGGGCTCCGGCACCGGCGCCTTCATCGCCTTCCTCGCCTTCTACGGGCTCTGCTTCGCGGTGACTTGGGCCGTATACCTTCGCCGAACGGTCTCGAACACGGCTGCGACCACCGCCACGACGGAATCGAAGCCGCAGCTCAGCTACGCCGAGGTGTGACATCACCCATGCCGTGACACGGGCGACGTAACACCAGCGACATCAAGCCGAACCGAGCCTGTCACGCGCCGTTGACAGGCTCGTTCGGCATGTGGGTCCACCAGTCGGTGCACCCGCACGCACAGAGCTTCGACTGAGTGCAACGACTCGACTGCGGGACGAGAGCCATGTACGACGAACAGCAGCGACCCGAGCGATCAGATCGAGCCGATCGACCAGACAGGACGGTTCTGATGGATCGGATGGACCGGACGGACCGCACGGACCGGGAGGCGCGGACCGAACACGGGCCGCTCGCGGGGTTCACCGTGGGCGTCACCGCCGCCCGCAGGGCCGACGAACTCGGGGCACTGCTCCAGCGCCGCGGAGCCGCGGTCCTGCACGCCCCCGCCCTGCGCATCGTGCAGCTCGCGGACGACAGCGAACTGCTCGCCGCGACGAAGGACCTGCTCGACCAGGCCCCCGACATCGTGGTGGCGACGACGGCTATCGGCTTCCGCGGCTGGGTCGAGGCGGCGGACGGCTGGGGCCTGGGCGAAGCCCTGCTCGACCGACTGCGGGGCGTCGAAGTCCTGGCGCGCGGACCGAAGGTGAAGGGTGCGATCCGGGCCGCGGGTCTTACGGAGGAGTGGTCCCCTTCCTCCGAATCGATGGCCGAAGTACTGGACCGTCTGCTGGAGCACGGTGTGGAAGGCCGACGGGTCGCCATTCAGCTCCACGGCGAACCGCTCCCCGGCTTCGTGGAGTCACTGCGCGCCGCGGGAGCGGAGGTCGTGGGCGTCCCCGTCTACCGCTGGATGCCGCCGGAGGACATCACTCCGGTGGACCGTCTCCTCGACTCGGCGGTCAGCCGCGGCCTCGACGCGCTGACGTTCACCAGCGCCCCGGCGGCGGCGTCCCTGCTCTCCCGCGCCGAGGACCGGGGCTTGCTCCCGGAGTTGCTCAACGCGCTGAACCACGACGTCGTGCCCGCCTGCGTGGGCCCGGTGACGGCGCTTCCCCTCCAGGCCCACGGTGTGGACACGGTCCAGCCCGAACGCTTCCGTCTCGGGCCCCTCGTCCAACTCCTCTGCCAGGAACTCCCCGGCCGCGCCCGTACGCTGCCCATCGCCGGCCACCGGGTGGAGATCCGCGGCCACGCGGTCCTCGTCGACGGCGCCCTGCGCCCCGTCCCCCCGGCCGGCATGTCCCTGCTCCGCGCGCTCTGCCGCAGGCCCGGCTGGGTCGTCCCCCGCTCCGACCTGCTCCGCGCCCTCCCGGGCGCCGGCCGCGACGAACACGCCGTGGAGACGGCGATGGCCCGCCTCCGCACGGCCCTCGGCACGCCCAAACTGATCCAGACGGTGGTCAAACGCGGCTACCGCCTGGCTCTGGACCCGGCGGCGGACGCGAAGTACGACGCGTAGGCGGGAACGGCGCGGCAGGGACTTCGACTGCGGGTACGTGGGGGTTCTCGCGCAGTTCCCCGCGCCCCTTCAGGGGCGCGGGAACTGCGCGAGAACCCCCACCGGGCGGACGTCTGGGGGTCGAAGGGGCGCAGCCCCTGGGATGGGACGGGTAGGGGCGGCGGGGGCGGAGGAACCGGCCAAGAACCGGAGGCTTCCCCATCACGTGCGCCCAGGCACTGTAAGGGGTACGTACCCCTCAAACGCACCTCTGCTTACCGACAACCCCAGGGCGGTGACAGGCACATGGCACACCCCAGCCCCTCGCTTCGACTGCGGCCACCTCTGCCTGGACTTCCTCACCACCACCCACCCCGAGGAACAACTCGACACCCCCACCGGCCTGCGCACCTGGATCACCGCCGCCCACCTGGTCCCCGAGACCACCCCCTCGACCACATCACCCCCACTGGCTGGTCGGCTTCAGAGAACTCCGCGGCCACATCGACCAGTTGGTGCGCCCCACCCCCGACCGCGCCCCGGACCCCGCGCCGTCGACATCTCCCTCGCCAGGGTCAACGACCTGGCCCGCGCGGCGACTCCGGCCCTCCGCGCCGTCCGCGCCCCCGACGGCACTCTCACCCGCGCGCTGGACCGCGTCCCCGAGTGCGCCGCCCTGCTCGCCGTGCTGGCCCGCGACACCGTGGAGCTGCTCACGGACCCGGTCGCCTGCGCGAGCCTGCGCCAGTGCGCCGGCGACAACTGCCCCGTGGTGTACGTCGACACCTCCCGCGGTCGGCGCCGCCGCTGGTGCTCCAGCGAGATCTGCGGCAACCGCGAACGCGTGGCCCGGCACCGCCGCCGAGCCGATCTGGCCCGCGCCCGCGCGTAGTTGGGACCGAAATGCCCATCCGCCTTACCCTGCCCGATGGTTGGGCAAACCCCGGGTAGCCGTAAAGAAGCAGCAGTGCTGTTTTTCACATCGCCATGCGGGTGTCTTCACAATTCCCGTCCCTGCGTGCCGGTTTAAGCACGGATATGGTCACACTTGTCCCCCACCTGCCTCATCCTTCCCACGTTTAATCGAGAAAGTTGTGGCTCAACTCTGAACACACAACTGGTTACCTACGTATCCCGATGTGAGCGACCGACTGGGGGAACCCCCGGACACCGGAGGTAGCCGTGCGCAAGGATTCCGCTGTGGCCGATGAACGCCCGCACAGGGCACGACATCGCGCATCACAGCCCTCAGAGCCGGACGAGGAGCTGATGCGCGCGCTGTACCGCGAGCACGCTGGACCCTTGCTCGCGTACGTGCTGCGTCTGGTCGCGGGCGACCGCCAGCGTGCCGAGGACGTTGTGCAGGAAACTCTCATCAGGGCCTGGAAGAACGCCGGTCAGCTCAATCGAGCGACCGGATCGGTACGCCCCTGGCTGGTGACGGTCGCACGCCGCATCGTCATCGACGGCCACCGCAGCCGGCAGGCCCGGCCGCAGGAGGTCGACCCGTCGCCGCTGGAGGTCATCCCCGCGGAGGACGAGATCGACAAGGCGTTGTGGCTGATGACACTGTCGGACGCGCTGGACGACCTGACCCCTGCCCACAGGGAGGTCCTGGTCGAGACCTATTTCAAAGGGCGTACGGTCAATGAGGCGGCCGAGACGCTTGGCATCCCCAGTGGCACCGTCCGCTCCCGGGTGTTCTACGCCCTGCGGTCGATGAAGCTGGCTCTAGAGGAGCGCGGGGTGACGGCATGAGCAACATCTACGGGGGGTATGGACCGGGAATGCCCGGATCTGTGCAAGGAGCCCAAGGTTCCGGCGACAACATCCACGAGACCGTCGGCGCGTACGCCCTCGGGATACTGGACGACGCCGAGGCCACACAGTTCGAGATGCACCTCGCCACGTGCGAGTGGTGCGGACAACAGCTCGACGAGCTGGCCGGCATGGAACCGATGCTGGCCGCGCTCGCGGACCTGCCCGCGGCCCAGGGAACGCCCGCGATCGGCGAGTCGCTGTCCGTGAAACCGACCACCGGTCTCGCGGACCGGCTCGTCGGCGAGGTGGTCCAGCACCGGGCGAAGAAGAGCCGACGGAACTTCTTCATGCTGGCGGCCGGCGTGGCCCTGATCGTCGGCGGCCCGACGGCGGTGTTCGCGACGACGGGCGGCGGGGACGAGGCGAAGACGGGCCGGACGGTCATCGCGACCCCGGCCAAGGACTCCTTCGACAACATGCCCGCGTCGGACAAGGTCTCGTCCACCGACGCCTCCACCCAGGTCACCGCCACGGTCGGCATGGAGACCAAGGCCTGGGGCACGCACGCGGTGCTGGAGCTGAAGAACGTCAAGGGTCCGGAGAAGTGCTCGCTCATCGCCGTCGGCAAGAACGGCGAGCGTGAGACGGTCACCTCCTGGTCCGTCCCGAAGTGGGGCTACGGCATCAAGAACGCCACGACCGAGCAGGCCAAGAACCCGCTCTACGTCCACGGCGGCGCGGCCTTCACCCCCGACGAGATCGACCACTTCGAGGTCCTGACCTTCAGCGGCAAGAAGCTCGTCTCGGTCAAGGCGTAACGCGTCCAGGCGAAACGGACACGCTCGCGGCGAACAGCGGACGGACCTCGGTCGGGCACATAGCCTGTCGGGGTCCTTTTCGCGTACGGTGGACGGCTGCCCAGCACGTCAGAAGGGGGCCCGGGTGGCCGCTCAGGTTCAGCAGGAAACGCTCGACTCCGCTCACGACTCGGTGCGTGAGAAGGAGATCGGCGTCGAACAGGCACATCTGGACCGGGTCTACCGGCGTCTCGAGGAGAAGATCCACGAGGCCGAGTTCCTGATGAACGACGCGGCCAAGCGCGGTCAGGTCGGCACCCCCGGCGCGCTCGCCGAGCGGGACGCCCAGGTCTTCCGGGCGGGCGTCCACCTGAACCGTCTGAACAACGAGTTCGAGGACTTCCTCTTCGGCCGGATCGACCTGCTGCAGGGCAAGGACGGCAAGAAGGGCCCGGACGGCGCGTACACCGCCGTCGAACCCGCCGAGGGCGCGGTGCGCCCCGACAACACCGCCGACATCGCCGAGACCCTGCACATCGGCCGGATCGGCGTCCTGGACTCGGAGTACGCCCCGCTGGTCATCGACTGGCGGGCCCCGGCGGCCGCCCCCTTCTACCGTTCGACGCCGGTCGACCCCGGCCGCGTCGTCCGCCGCCGGGTCATCCGCTCCAAGGGCCGCAAGGTGCTCGGCGTCGAGGACGACCTGATGCGCCCCGAGCTGACGGCCCACCTCGACGGCGGCGAACTGCCCGTCATCGGCGACGGAGCCCTCATGGCCGCCCTCGGCCAGGCCCGCAGCCACACCATGCGTGACATCGTCGCCTCCATCCAGGCCGAACAGGATCTGGTGATCCGCGCCCCCGCCGCCTCCGTGACCTACGTCGAGGGCGGCCCCGGCACCGGCAAGACGGCCGTCGCCCTGCACCGCGCCGCCTACCTCCTCTACCAGGACCGGCGCCGGTACGCGGGCGGCATCCTCATCGTCTCCCCGACCCCGCTGCTCGTCGCCTACACCGAGGGCGTCCTGCCCTCCCTCGGCGAGGAGGGCCAGGTCGCCATCCGCGCCATCGGCTCGCTCGTCGACGGCGCCGAGGCCACGCTGTACGACTCCCCGGCCGTGGCCCGCGCCAAGGGCTCGTACCGCATGCTCAAGGTGCTGCGGAAGGCCGCCCGGGGCGCCCTGGAGTCGAGCGACGCGCCCACCCGCCTCCGGGTCGTCGCCTTCGGCCGCCGCCTGGAGCTGGAGGCCCCCGACCTGGACCGCGTCCGCCGCACCGCGCTCAGCGGCACGGCCCCGGTCAACCTGCTGCGCCCCCGCGCGCGCAAGCTGCTGCTGGACGCGCTCTGGGACCGCTCGGGCGCGGCGGGCCGCCACAGCGACCCCGAGCTGGCCGCCGAACTGCGCTCCTCCTTCGACGAGGACATCACGACCGAGGACGAGTTCATCGCCTTCCTCGACGCCTGGTGGCCCGAGCTGACCCCGCGTGGGGTGCTCACCGCCATGGCCGACGAGCGCCGCCTCGGCCGCTGGGCGCGCCGCATCCTCAACCCGGGTGAGGTCCGCCGCGTCGCCCGCTCCCTGAAACGGGACGGGCTGTCCGTGCACGACGTCGCCGTGCTCGACGAACTCCAGGCGATCCTCGGCCTCCCGGCCCGCCCCAGGAAGAGGCGCGACCTCGACCCGCTGGACCAGCTCACGGGCCTGGAGGAGCTGATGCCGGTACGCGAGGAGACCCAGCGGGAGCGGGCCGAGCGGCTGGCGCAGGAGCGGACCGAGTACGCGCACGTCATCGTCGACGAGGCGCAGGACCTGACGCCGATGCAGTGGCGGATGGTGGGCCGCCGCGGCCGCCACGCCACCTGGACGGTCGTGGGCGACCCCGCCCAGTCGTCCTGGTCCGACCCGGACGAGGCGGCCGAGGCCCGCGACGAGGCACTGGGCACCCGCCCGCGCCGCCGCTTCACCCTCACCGTCAACTACCGCAACCCGGCCGAGATCGCCGAGCTGGCGGCGAAGGTGCTGGCCCTGGCCATGCCCGGCTCCGAGTCCCCGTCGGCGGTTCGCTCCACCGGAGTGCGGCCCCGCTTCGTCACGGCCGCCCGCGACACCCTGGCCCGCACGGTCCGCGCGGAGGCGGCCCGCCTGCTGGACCTCGTGGACGGCACGGTGGGCGTCGTGGTCGCCATGAACCGCAGGGACGAGGCCGCCCGCTGGCTGGCCGGCCTCGGCGACCGGGTGGTGGCCCTCGGCAGCCTGGAGGCGAAGGGCCTGGAGTACGACGCCACGGTGGTCGTCTCCCCGGCGGAGATCGCGGACGAGTCCCCTGCGGGGCTGCGTGTGTTGTACGTCGCACTCACCCGGGCGACACAGCAGCTGACGGTCGTCTCGGCGGAACGGGACGACCCGGACGCGATGGGGGTCCCGGACCTGTTGCGCGACTGAGTGGGTAGTCGGTCGTCCGCGGGCGCGTGGGGCTTCTCGCGCAGTTCCCCGCGCCCCTGAAAAGCACCGGGCGAGACCCCCTGCTTTCAAGGGGCGCGGGGCTGTGCCGATATGCGGCTCCGCCGCGTGGGCGCGAGCAACCACACACCACCCGCACCCGCCGACGCACCATCAACTCCCCGAACTCCGAGGCGCCTGTTAGCCTTGACGATGGCACCGGCTCGATCCAAGCCCCCGGGCCCAACCTTCGTCGCTACGAGCGACCACTTGCCGCGAGGCGAGCATGGCGGGTCGGTGCCACTGACCGTACGAAGAGGTCCACGTCGAATGTGACGTGGACCTCTTCTCGTTGAGAACAAAACGTTCTCAACCCCGGACGGCTAACGCCTACTCGACGGTAGGTGCGACGATCGGACGGCAAAACGCAGCAAACGCAGTAGCAGCAGTACGCGAAAGCAGAGGAAGTCGGCCATGGCAACGGCGCCCAGCGTCTCCTACTCGATGACGGTCCGGCTGGAGGTGCCCGCGAGCGGAACCGCGGTCTCCCAGCTCACCGGAGCCGTCGAGTCCCACGGAGGCTCGGTGACCGGCCTCGACGTGACCGCGTCCGGCCACGAGAAGCTCCGCATCGACGTCACCATCGCCGCCACCTCCACGGCGCACGCCGACGAGATCGTCGAGCAGCTGCGCCACATCGAGGGCGTGACGCTCGGCAAGGTGTCCGACCGTACGTTCCTGATGCACCTCGGCGGCAAGATCGAGATGGCGTCCAAGCACCCCATCCGCAACCGTGACGACCTCTCGATGATCTACACCCCCGGCGTGGCCCGCGTCTGCATGGCGATCGCCGAGAACCCCGAGGACGCCCGCCGCCTCACCATCAAGCGCAACTCCGTTGCGGTCGTGACGGACGGCTCCGCCGTGCTGGGCCTCGGCAACATCGGCCCCAAGGCCGCGCTGCCCGTCATGGAGGGCAAGGCGGCCCTCTTCAAGCGGTTCGCCGGCATCGACGCCTGGCCGCTCTGCCTGGACACCCAGGACACCGACGCGATCGTCGAGATCGTCAAGGCCATCGCCCCCGGCTTCGCGGGCATCAACCTGGAGGACATCTCCGCGCCCCGCTGCTTCGAGATCGAGGCCCGCCTGCGCGAGGCTCTCGACATCCCCGTCTTCCACGACGACCAGCACGGCACCGCGATCGTCGTCCTCGCCGCCCTCACCAACGCACTTCGCGTGGCGGGCAAGGCGATCGGGGACATCCGCGTGGTCATGTCGGGCGCCGGCGCGGCCGGTACGGCCATCCTCAAGCTGCTGATCGCCGCCGGTGTGAAGAACGCCGTCGTGGCCGACATCCACGGTGTCGTGCACTGCGACCGCGCCGACCTGGTCGACGCCGCCACAGACTCGCCGCTGCGCTGGATCGCCGACAACACCAACCCCGAGGGCCTCACGGGCACCCTCAAGGAGGCCGTGCGCGGCGCCGACGTGTTCATCGGCGTCTCGGCCCCGAACGTCCTCGACGGCGACGACGTGGCCGCCATGGCCGACGACGCGATTGTGTTCGCGCTCGCGAACCCCGACCCCGAGGTCGACCCCGCTGTGGCCCGGCAGACGGCGGCCGTGGTGGCCACCGGCCGCTCCGACTTCCCGAACCAGATCAACAACGTGCTGGTCTTCCCGGGTGTCTTCCGAGGTCTCCTCGACGCCCAGTCCCGGACCGTCAACACGGAGATGATGCTCGCCGCGGCCACCGCGCTCGCGAACGTCGTCACCGAGGACGAGCTGAACCCGAACTACATCATCCCGAGCGTCTTCAACGACAAGGTCGCGGGCGCGGTCGCCGGGGCGGTGCGCGAGGCCGCGAAGGCGGGGGCGTCGGCCTGAGGCCCGCTGTGACGGTGGCCACGGCCCGCCCCATCGGCGCGTCGCGGGGCCGGAGGGCTTGCGCCGCCCTTTAGTGTGGCGGCCAAGCTCAGGCCTGCCACGACTCCCAGGGGTGTTCATATGACTCCCAGGGGTGTTCGTGTGACTCCCAGGGGTGCTGGATTGGCTTTCCCGCCGCAGGTGAGTGCAGGATGCGTTTCTGGGCGCGAGGGTCTGACGACGGACCCGGGTCCGCCTCAACGGCAAGAAGAACACGGGAGTAACAACATGAACCGCAGTGAGCTGGTGGCCGCGCTGGCCGACCGCGCCGAGGTGACCCGCAAGGACGCCGACGCCGTGCTGGCCGCGTTCGCTGAGACTGTCGGCGACATCGTCTCCAAGGGCGACGAGAAGGTCACCATCCCCGGCTTCCTGACCTTCGAGCGCACCCACCGTGCCGCTCGCACCGCTCGCAACCCGCAGACCGGCGACCCGATCCAGATCCCCGCCGGCTACAGCGTGAAGGTCTCCGCGGGCAGCAAGCTCAAGGAAGCCGCCAAGGGCAAGTGACCTTGCCATCTGTCTCTCACGGGACGGTGGGGCGCACATAGACGCCTGATGGGGGCGGCACCTGGTGTTCCGGGTGCCGCCCCCATCGTCGTAGGGATGTCGGCTGCGGGTCCGCGGGGGCTGGTCGCGCCGTTCCCCGCGCCCCTGGAGAAGCGGGGCTGCGCCCCTGCTTCTCCAAGGCGCGGTTCTAGCCCAGCGCCTTGCCCGGCAGTTCCACCTTCGCGCCGAGCTCCATGAGCTTCTCCATGAAGTTCTCGTAGCCGCGGTTGATCAGCTCGATGCCGTGGACCCGGGAGGTCCCCTGCGCCGCGAGGGCGGCGATGAGGTACGAGAAGCCGCCGCGCAGGTCGGGGATGACCAGGTCGGCGCCCTGCAGCCGGGTGGGGCCGGAGACGACCGCCGAGTGCAGGAAGTTGCGCTGGCCGAAGCGGCAGTCGGAGCCGCCGAGGCACTCGCGGTAGAGCTGGATGTGCGCACCCATCTGGTTCAGCGCGGAGGTGAAGCCCAGCCGGGACTCGTAGACCGTCTCGTGGACGATCGAGAGGCCGGTGGCCTGTGTCAGCGCGACGACCAGGGGCTGCTGCCAGTCGGTCTGGAAGCCCGGGTGGACGTCCGTCTCCAGCGCGATCGACTTCAGCTGGCCGCCCGGGTGCCAGAAGCGGATGCCCTCGTCGTCGATCTCGAAGGCACCCCCCACCTTCCGGTAGGTGTTCAGGAACGTCATCATCGAGCGCTGCTGGGCGCCCCGGACGTAGATGTCGCCCTCGGTCGCCAGCGCGGCGGACGCCCAGGAGGCGGCCTCCAGGCGGTCCGGGAGCGCCTTGTGGTTGTAGCCGCCGAGCGAGTCCACACCGGTGATGCGGATCGTGCGGTCGGTGTCCATCGCGATGATGGCGCCCATCTTCTGCAGGACGCAGATGAGGTCCTCGATCTCCGGCTCGATGGCCGCGTTCGCGAGTTCCGTCACGCCCTCCGCGAGGACGGCCGTGAGCAGCACCTGCTCGGTCGCGCCCACCGACGGGTACGGCAGCTGGATCTTCGTGCCCCGCAGCCGTCGCGGCGCCTCCAGGTACTGGCCGTCCTCCCGCTTCTCGATCTTCGCGCCGAACTGCCGCAGCACCTCGAAGTGGAAGTCGATCGGCCGGCCGCCGATGTCGCAGCCGCCGAGACCGGGGATGAAGGCGTGGCCGAGGCGGTGCAGCAGGGGGCCGCAGAAGAGGATCGGGATGCGGGACGAGCCCGCGTGGGCGTCGATGTCGGCGACGTTCGCGCTCTCCACGTTCGTCGGGTCCATCACCAGCTCGCCCGGCTCGTCGCCCGGGCGGACCGTTACGCCATGCAGCTGCAGCAGCCCGCGCACGACCCGTACGTCGCGGATGTCGGGCACGTTGCGGAGCCGGCTCGGACCGCTGCCGAGCAGCGCGGCGACCATGGCCTTGGGTACGAGGTTCTTCGCACCGCGGACACGGATCTCGCCACTGAGCGGGGTGCCGCCGTGTACAAGCAGTACGTCGTCAGAGCCGTTGACGGTCATGGATCTCGCGTTCCGTGGAGTTGGGCAGAGGTGTGTGCGGCGTGTGCGGACGGCCGACGGACCCGTTGTACGGGGGTCGGCGCGGCGCGAGCCGGAGAGCTAGCGTAATCGCCGCCCACCCCCCTTCCGTAAGCCCAAGGGCCTCTCAGTCACGTCATGGATTGGCCACAACACGAACCGTTCACCACCGGCCACGGGGGGTCACCGTGACGTCCGTGCGCGGGGTGCGCGCCGGTGGGCCCGCCCGTCTCCCACCACCACCCTGCCGGAGACCCAGCGGGCCGCTGGCCTGGATTCATGGCTGCGCGCACACCGCTGGCGGGATTGGCTCCCCGTACCCGGGCGGGATGCGGGATCATGTCTGGCATGACCGAGGTGTCCTCGCTCACAGGGCGGCTGCTCGTGGCCACGCCCGCCCTGGCGGACCCGAACTTCGACCGCGCTGTCGTGCTGCTCCTCGACCACGACGAGAAGGGCTCGCTCGGCGTGGTCCTCAACCGGCCCACCCCGGTGGACGTCGGCGACATCCTGGAGGGCTGGGCAGACCTCGCCGGCGAACCCGGGGTGGTCTTCCAGGGCGGCCCGGTGCAGCTGGACTCGGCGCTGGGGGTCGCGGTGATCCCCGGCGGGGGCTCCGTGGACCGGGCGCCACTCGGCTGGCGGCGCGTGCACGGGGCGATCGGCCTGGTCGATCTGGAGGCCCCGCCGGAGCTGCTGGCCTCGGCGCTCGGCTCGCTGCGCATCTTCGCCGGGTACGCGGGCTGGGGCCCCGGCCAGCTGGAGGACGAACTGGCGGAGGGTGCCTGGTACGTCGTCGAGTCGGAACCCGGCGACGTCTCCTCGCCCTGCCCGGAACGGCTCTGGCGCGAGGTCCTGCGCCGCCAGCGCAACGAACTCGCGATGGTGGCCACGTATCCGGACGACCCTTCGCTCAACTGACGCGCGTGCGCTTCAGTACCCTGGAGCTCATGAGCACTCTTGAGCCCGAGCGCGGTACTGGTACGGGGACCCTCGTCGAGCCGACGCCGCAGACGTCGCACGGCGATGGTGACCACGAGCGCTTCGCCCACTATGTCCAGAAGGACAAGATCATGGCGAGCGCCCTCGACGGCACGCCCGTCGTGGCGTTGTGCGGCAAGGTGTGGGTCCCGGGCCGCGACCCGAAGAAGTACCCCGTGTGCCCCATGTGCAAGGAGATCTTCGAGTCCCTCGGCGCGGGCGGTGACGACCAGGGCGACGGCAAGAAGTAGCCGGGCGCGATCTGCTCGGGGGTCATCGGTTCGTCGGCGGGTGCGGGTGGTGTGTGGTTGCTCGCGCAGTTCCCCGCGCCCCTTGAAAGCTCCGGGCGCGACCCATGCTTGTCAGGGGGGCGGGGAACTGCGCGACCAGCCCCCGCTCGGCCGCACCCGCCGACGAACCCGCGCTCCCGAGCTTTGTCGCGCCCGTCTCACCTCGGCCCCGTCGAACCGCGCGCGTTTTTCTGGATCACAAGGTGGTTGAGACCTCTTGTGGTCATGTTCATGTACTCCATAGCCTCCGGTGTGTTGTGTAGAGCAGAACGCCCGTTGCAGAGAATGCAACGCTCCGCTCCCCCCTCCGGAGGATTCGCTCGATGAAGCTCGCCGCCCGACTCGCCGCGCCCGTAGCGGCACTGGCCCTCGCCGGGCTGACCGCCTGTGCCCCCCAGACCTCCGACAACTCCTCCACCGGGGAGGACGAGAAGACCGGCACCCTGCGGGTGTGGCTCTTCCAGGAGGTGAGCAACGAGCCGAAGCAGAAGGTCGTCGACAAGGTCGTCGCCGCCTTCGAGAAGGCGCACGACGGCGCGAAGGTCAAGGTCGAGTACATCCCCGTCGAGACCCGCGCCCAGCGCATCAAGGCCGCCTTCAACGACCCCAAGAGCGCCCCCGACGTCATCGAGTACGGCAACACGGACACCGCCGGCTATGTGAAGGACGGCGGACTCGCCGACGTCACCACGGAGTTCAACGGCTGGTCCGAGGCCAAGGACTCCGATCCGACCGCCAAGACCTCCGTGACGGTCGAAGGGAAGGTCTACGGGGCGCCCTTCTTCGTGGGCGTGCGCGCCCTCTACTACCGCACCGACATCTTCGACGAGCTCGGCCTCGAACCCCCGAAGACCCTGGACGAACTGGCCACCACCGCCAAGCAGATCCGCGCTGCCAAGCCGGACCTGTACGGCCTCGTCGTCGGCGGCGCCTACACCTACGGGGCCATGCCCTTCGTCTGGGCCAACGGCGGGGAGATAGCCGAGGGCAGGGGCGGCTCGTACGCCTCGACCATCGACAGCGCGGCCGCCCGGAAGGGCATCGAGGCGTACACCTCGCTCTTCGGCGACGACAACTGCCCCGCCGCCAAGTGCGCGAGCATGGGCGGCAACGACACGGTCACCGCGTTCGCCGCCGGCAAGGCGGGCATGGCGATCGGCGGTGACTTCAGCCACGCGGCCGTGGAGGCCGGCAAGGTCAAGGGCAAGTACGCGGTCGTACCGCTGCCGGGGGTGAAGTCCGGCTCGGTGGCCCCGGCGTTCGCGGGCGGCAACAACGTCGGCGTCCTGAAGAGCACCACGCACCGCACGCTCGCCGTCGACCTGATGAAGCGACTGGCGTCCAAGGAGACCCAGGGCGAACTCTTCGACGCGATGGGCTTCCTGCCCACCTACACGGACGTGCGGGCGGAGGCGGCGAAGGAGGAGCCCTTCATCGAGCCGTTCGTGAAGACGCTGGCCTCCGGCACGAAGTTCGTGCCCGCCTCCCCGGCATGGGCGCAGATCGACGCGTCGCTGGTGCTGCCGACGATGTTCCAGGAGGTCGTCAGCGGCAAGAAGGACGTGGCGGAGGCGTCGGAGGACGCGGCGAAGCGGATGAACGATGCGTTCGGCTCCGCCGGGTGAGCGGGGCGCCCAGGGGTGGGGGTGCTGTGCGTGGGCGGGTGCGGGTTCGTCGTGGCTTGTCGCGCAGTTCCCCGCGCCCCTATGGGGGCGCCGCGGTCACCCCGTGGATCTATCTAGCCCCGGCCCTTGTCGTCCTGGGTGGGCTGCTTGTCTATCCCGTCTATCAGCTCGGGCTGATTTCGTTCTTCGAGTACACGCAGGCGCAGGTCAGTGGTGGTGAACCGGCGTCCTTCCGAGGGCTCGGGAACTACGCCGAGTTGTTCGGGGACGGGCAGTTCTGGCAGGTGCTGCTGGCCACCGTCGTGTTCGCGGCGGCGTGCGTGGTGTCCACGCTCGCCGTCGGGTGCGCGCTCGCCGTGCTGCTGACACGAGTACGGGCCGTGCCGCGGCTCGCGCTGATGCTGGCGGCGCTCGGCGCGTGGGCGACCCCGGCCATCACGGGGTCCACGGTGTGGCTGCTGCTGTTCGACCCGGACTTCGGGCCGGTCAACCGCGTCCTGGGCCTCGGCGACCACTCCTGGACCTACGGGCGGTACAGCGCCTTCCTCCTCGTCCTGCTCGAAGTGGTCTGGTGCTCCTTCCCGTTCGTGATGGTGACCGTCTACGCGGGCATCCGCTCCGTACCGTCGGAAGTGCTGGAGGCCGCGGCCCTGGACGGCGCCTCGCAGTGGCGGATCTGGCGGTCGGTTCTCGCGCCGATGCTCCGCCCGATCCTGGTCGTCGTCACCATTCAGTCGATCATCTGGGACTTCAAGGTCTTCACCCAGATCTATGTGATGACGGGCGGCGGCGGAATCGCGGGCCAGAACCTCGTGCTGAACGTGTACGCCTACCAGAAGGCCTTCGCGTCCTCCCAGTACAGCCTCGGTTCGGCGATCGGCGTGGTGATGCTGGTGATTCTGCTGGCGATCACCCTGGTGTATTTGCGACTGCTGCGCAGGCAAGGGGAGGAGCTGTGAATTCACCGGGTTTCGTGCGGCGGCCCTGGCGGCTCGCCGCGGAGGCGTCCGCCCTGGTCATCGCGGTCGTGGTGGCGTTCCCGCTGTACTGGATGGTGTTGAGCGCCTTCAAGCCGGCGGGTGAGATCGAGTCGTCCGAGCCCCGGCCGTGGACCCTCGCGCCGACCCTGGATTCCTTCCGGCGTGTCTTCGGGCAGCAGGAATTCGGCCGGTACTTCGCCAACAGCCTGATCGTCGCCTGCGCGGTGGTCGTCGCCTCCGCGCTCATCGCGTTTCTCGCCGCGACGGCGGTCACCCGATTCCGCTTCCGATTCCGGACCACGTTGCTGATCATGTTCCTGGTGGCCCAGATGGTTCCGGTGGAGGCGCTGACCATTCCCCTCTTCTTCCAGATGCGGGACCTCGGTCAACTCAACACCCTGGGCGCGCTGATCCTGCCGCACATCGCCTTCTCGCTGCCGTTCGCGATCTGGATGCTGAGGGGTTTCGTGAAGGCCGTACCGGAGGCGCTGGAGGAGGCGGCCCATCTCGACGGGGCGAGCCGTTCCCGGTTCCTCTGGCAGATCCTTTTCCCGCTCGTCTTTCCGGGCCTGGTGGCCACCAGCGTCTTCTCCTTCATCTCGACCTGGAACGACTTCCTGTTCGCCAAGTCGTTCATCATCAGCGACACCTCCCAGTCGACCCTGCCGATGGCCCTGCTGGTCTTCTACAAGCCGGAGGAGCCGGACTGGGGCGGTGTGATGGCCGCCTCCACGGTGATGACTGTGCCGGTGCTGATCTTCTTCGTACTCGTACAGCGGCGCCTGGTCTCCGGACTGGGCGGCGCGGTGAAGGACTGACACGATGCACACGGACCTGATTCCTGCGCCCGTCTCTGTCGAGGGGCCCCTGCGGTGCCGCGTGGCGCTCGGCGAGAACACCCCCCTGTGGGCGGCGCCGGGCACGGAGGGCACGCAGCGGTGGCTGCGCTCGACCCTCGGCGCGGCCCTCGGGCTGTCGCTGCCGCCCGGCCCCGAGGGCGCGCGCGACGCGGTGCGGCTGTGCCTGGACGAGAGCCTGGAGCCCGAGGCGTACCGGCTCAGCGTCGTCACCGACCGGGGCATCGAGATCCGCGGCGGCGGCCCGGCAGGCGTCTTCTGGGGGGCCCAGACCCTGCGTCAGCTGCTCGGGCCCGAGGCCTTCCGGAGGGCCCCGGTCCGGTCGGCCACCACGTACGGCATCCCGCACCAGATCATCCACGACAGCCCCCGCTTCCGCTGGCGCGGCCTCATGCTCGACGTGGCCCGGCACTTCCTGCCCAAGGACCAGGTGCTGCGCTATGTCGACCTGATGGCCGCGCACAAACTCAACGTCCTCCATCTGCACCTGACGGACGACCAGGGCTGGCGGGTGGAGATCAAGAGGTACCCCCGGCTGACCGAGGTCGGCGCCTGGCGGGCGCGTACGAAAATCGGCCACCGGGCGTCACCGCTGTGGGAGGAGAAACCGCACGGGGGCTATTACACCCAGGACGACCTCCGGGAGATCGTCGCGTACGCGGCGGAGCGGCACATCACCGTGGTCCCCGAGATCGACGTCCCGGGGCACAGCCAGGCCGCCATCGCCGCGTATCCGGAACTCGGCAACACCGATGTCGTCGACACGGCCTCCCTCGGCGTGTGGGACACCTGGGGCGTCAACAAGAACGTCCTCGCCCCCACCGACCACACCCTGCGCTTCTACGAGGGGGTGTTCGAGGAACTCCTGGAGCTGTTTCCGGCCGACGCCGTCGGGTCCTCGGGGTTTTCGGCGTTCGTGCACATCGGCGGCGACGAGTGCCCCAAGGACCAGTGGCGGGAATCCGCCGCCGCGCGGGCCCGGATGCGGGAGCTGGGGCTCGCGGACGAGGACGCGCTGCAGTCCTGGTTCGTCCGGCACTTCGACAACTGGCTGGCCGCGCGCGGGCGTCGCCTGATCGGATGGGACGAGATCCTGGAGGGCGGCCTTGCGCGGGGGGCCGCCGTGTCCTCCTGGCGGGGTACGCGGGCGGGGTCACGGCGGCCCGCATGGGCCACGACGTGGTCATGTGCCCCGAGCAGCAGGTGTATCTGGACCACCGTCAGGACGGCGGCCCCGACGAGCCGGTGCCCATCGGCTGGGTCCGCACCCTGGAGGACGTCTTCCGGTTCGAGCCGGTACCACCGGAGTTGACGGCCGACGAGGCCCGGCACGTGCTGGGCGCCCAGGCCAACGTGTGGACCGAGGTGATGGAGGACCGCGCCCGCGTGGACTACCAGACGTTCCCGCGCCTGGCGGCCTTCGCCGAGGTGGTCTGGAGCCGGCTGCCGGCCCCCGCCGAGCGTGACTTCGGCGACTTCGAGCGGCGGATGACGGCCCACTACGCGCGACTTGACGCCCTGGGGGTCGGTTATCGGCCGCCTTCGGGCCCGCGCCCGTGGCAGCGGCGACCCGGGGTGCTCGGACGTCCGATCGAGGGGGCGCCCCCGAACGTGTGAGGCGGGTGCGAAGACGTAGGACCGAAAGCGCGTGCCCTGCGACCGTGGCCGCTCGGGGAACGAGCGGGACAAGAGGTGCTTGAGTCAACGGAAGGTGCCGATATTCACCTATGGGCAATGACGTATCAAATCGGACCATCTCTCGGGTGAGGCGGGCGAATGCCTCCTAGCGGACCCCCGCGTTCGGGCCTCGCGAGAATGTGCCAGAGTTGCCACGTCCGCCCTGTCAGCACGTACCGTACGGCAACACAGGCGGACCAGGTGGGGCAGCGGGAAGGGGTAGCCGGTTTGACCACGCACGCACCGCAGGCGGCGCAGGCCGTGACCCTGCCCGGCTCGCTGGACGAGGCCGTGGCGGCCCTCGCCGCCATGCCCTGGGCGGTTCCGGTGGCGGGAGGCACGGACCTCATGGCCGCGGTCAACTCCGGGCAGCTCAGGCCCGCGGCACTGGTCGGCCTCGGCCGGATCAGCGAGATCCGCGGCTGGCAGTACCAGGACGGGCATGCCCTCCTGGGGGCGGGACTGACGCACGCCCGGATGGGGCGCCCGGACTTCGCGGCGCTCATTCCGGCGCTCGCCGCCGCCGCGCGCGCCGCCGGACCACCGCAGATCCGCAACGCCGGCACCCTCGGCGGCAACATCGCGACGGCCGCCCCCACCGGGGACGCGCTGCCCGTGCTCGCCGCCCTGGAGGCCACGCTGATCATCGCGGGCCCGGGCGGGGCCCGCCGCGAGATGCCCGTTTCGCACCTGCTGGCCGGCATGGAAATGTTGCGACCCGGTGAACTCATCGGCTTCGTGCGCGTGCCGCTGCTGCACGCCCCCCAGGTCTTCCTGAAGGCCACCGGGCGCACCGGCCCCGGCCGCGCGGTCGCCTCCGTCGCCCTCGTCCTCGACCCCGCCCGGCGCGGGGTGCGGTGCGCCGTCGGAGCCATAGCGCCGATGCCGCTGCGCCCGCTGGACGCCGAGGCGTGGGTCGGCCAACTGATCGACTGGGACGGCGAGCGCACCCTGGTGCCCGAGGCGCTCCAGGCCTTCGGCGAGTACGTGGCCGCCGCCTGCATCCCGGACCCGGCCCCCGAGGTGGACGGCTCCGTGGCACCGCTTCCGCCCGCCGTACTGCACCTGCGGCGCACCGTCGCCGCGCTGGCCCGACGAGCACTGGGGAGGGCGCTGTCGTGACCGACGACCAGCACGGGGAGGGCACCCCGCAGCAGGGGGGCCAGGGCGGCTGGGAGCGGCTGCCGCAGGGCGACTACGACGACGGCGCCACCACGTTCGTCCAGCTCCCCGAGGGGGGCATCGACGCGCTGCTCGCCGCCGACAGCCCGCTGGCCGCGCCAGGCCACGGCTACGTGCCGCCGCAGATAGCGACGAACTCCATCAACGCGGCCAACCCGGTCCCGGGGCAGGTCGGTGACACGGCCCACACCGCCGGTACCGACCCGTCCGTCCCAGGCACCTGGACGATGCCGGCCGGGGGCGCCGAGTGGCACGACCCGAACGCCGGGCAGCCCTCGCCGCTGACGCAGCACGGGTTCACGTACAACCCCGGCTCGACCGGGCAGTGGATGTTCGAGGAGCCGGCCGCCCCGGAAGGCGCCGCTCCCGGTCACGATGTGACCGGCGAGTGGTCGATTCCGGTCGCCGGTGGTGATCTTCCGGACGAATCCGGTGAGTTCAGCACCTCGGCCCTGGTCGAGCAGTGGGGCGGCACCCCGCCCGCCACGCTCCCCGGCGGAGCCGCCGCGCCCTGGGCGACGGAGGAGATCGGCACGGCGTGGACCGCGCCGCCGCCCCCGCCCGGACCGAGGAGCCCCCGGCCGACGAGCACCCTGGAGGGGAACGTCCGGCCGAGGGTCCGGCGGCGGACGGGAGCGCGCCGGGTGCGGCGCCGGACGCGTCCGGTGAGCCCTCCGCGACCGCGGCGACCGCGGCGACCGCCGCGGCCTCCGGGGCTCTGGGGGCGCGTACGCCGGTCAGGGGTCGGAGGGCGCCGAGGAGGCCCCGGAAGGCGCCCAGGAGCCCGCTGGGCCGGCCGGCGGGCCGACGCGGAGACCTCGGGCCCCGAGCGGACCGAGCAGCCGGAGACGGGCGCCGACGCGCCGGGGCCACCGGGCCTGCCGAGTCCGCCGACCGCGCCGAGTCCGCCGACTCCGTCCAGTCCGTCGAGCCTTCCGGGGCCGAGGGCGACCCGGCCGCGGCCGAGGAAGCCGCCCCGACCCCGCCCCCGCACGACGACCACCCCTCGCCTCCTACGTCCTGCGCGTCAACGGCACCGAGCGGCCCGTCAGCGACGCCTGGATCGGCGAGTCGCTGCTCTACGTGCTGCGCGAGCGGCTCGGCCTGGCCGGCGCCAAGGACGGCTGCTCGCAGGGCGAGTGCGGCGCCTGCAACGTGCAGGTCGACGGCCGTCTCGTGGCCTCCTGCCTGGTGCCCGCGGTCACCTCCGCCGGCAGCGAGGTGCGCACCGTCGAGGGCCTCGCCGCCGACGGCCGGCCCTCGGACGTGCAGCGGGCCCTCGCCAAGTGCGGTGCCGTGCAGTGCGGTTTCTGCGTGCCCGGCATGGCGATGACCGTGCACGACCTCCTGGAGGGCAACCCCGCCCCCACCGACCTGGAGACCCGCCAGGCCCTCTGCGGCAACCTCTGCCGCTGCTCCGGCTACCGGGGCGTCCTCGCGGCCGTCCGTGACGTCGTCGCCGAGCGCGAGGCGCACACGGCCGCCGAGAACGAGGCCGCCGCCGACACCGACGAGGCCCGCATCCCGCACCAGGCCGGCCCCGGCGCGGGCGGCGTCAACCCGGCGGCGTACGACGCCCAGCGGACACCCTCGCCGGCCCCGCACGACGCCGACCGGTCCTACGGCGGCCAGGGACTGTCGTTCACCGGCCCGGACGACTCGTACGGCGGCCAGGGCCAGTCGTTCGGCGCCAGCGGCGACACCTACGGCGGTCAGGGCCAGTCGTTCGGCGGCCAGGACCAGTCCTTCGGTCAGGACCAGTCGTTCGGCGGTCCCGGCGACACCTACGGCGGTCAGGGGCAGTCCTTCGCCGGGCAGGGCGACACCTACGGCGGCCAAGGGCAGTCCTTCGTCGGTCAGGACGACTCGTACGGCGGTCAGGGCCGGTCGTTCGGCCAGGACGGAGGCCAGGCGTGAGCAACGAAACCGTCATCGCGACGCCCGCGGGCCCCGGCGAGACCGCGCCCGCACCCGAGCAGTTGCCGCACGGCCTCGGCGCGTCCCTGCCGTCCGCCGACTCCCGGGCCAAGTCGGAGGGCACCTTCCCGTACGCGGCCGACCTGTGGGCCGAGGGCCTGCTGTGGGCCGCCGTGCTCCGCTCGCCGCACCCGCACGCGCGCATCGTGTCCATCGACACGACCCACGCCCGCGAGATGCCCGGCGTCAGGGCCGTCGTCACCCACGAGGACGTGCCGGGCGTCGCCCTGCACGGCCGGGGCAAGGCCGACCGGCCCCTGTTCGCCTCCGAGGTCGTACGCCACCACGGCGAGCCCATCGCGGCCGTCGCCGCCGACCACCCCGACACCGCGCGGATGGCCGCCGCCGCCGTCATCGTCGAGTACGAGGTCCTCGACCCGGTGATCGACCCGGAGCAGGCCTTCGAGGCCGAGCCCCTGCACCCCGACGGCAACCTCATCCGCCACATCCCGCTGCGCCACGGCGACCCGAACGCGGCGGGCGAGATCGTCGTCGAGGGGCAGTACCGCATCGGCCGCGCGGACCCGGCCCCCATCGGCGCCGAGGCCGGCCTGGCCGTGCCCCGCCCCGACGGCGGCGTCGAGCTGTACGTGGCCTCCACCGACCCGCACACCGACCGCGACGCGGCCGCCGCCTGCTACGGCCTGCCGCCCGACCGCGTCAAGATCGTCGTCACCGGCGTCCCCGGCGCCACCGCCGACCGCGAGGACCAGGGCTTCCAGCTGCCGCTCGGACTGCTCGCCCTGAAGACCGGGTGCCCGGTCAAGCTGACGGCCACCCGCGAGGAGTCCTTCCTCGGCCACGCCCACCGCCACCCCACCCTGCTGCGCTACCGCCACCACGCCGACGCCGAGGGCAGGCTCGTCAAGGTCGAGGCACAGATCCTGCTCGACGCCGGCGCGTACGCGGACACCTCCTCGGAGGCGCTGGCCGCCGCCGTCTCCTTCGCCTGCGGCCCGTACGTCGTCCCCAACGCCTTCATCGAGGGCTGGGCGGTCCGCACCAACAACCCGCCCTCCGGCCATGTGCGCGGCGAGGGCGCGATGCAGGTCTGCGCCGCGTACGAGGCGCAGATGGACAAGCTGGCGAAGAAGCTGGGCATCGACCCGGCGGACCTGCGCATGCGCAACGTGATGTCCACGGGCGACATGCTGCCGACGGGCCAGTCGGTGACCTGCCCGGCGCCGGTCGCCGAACTCCTCCAGGCCGTCCAGGAGTTCCCGCTGCCGGCCCTGCCCAAGGACACCCCCGAGGAGGAGTGGCTGCTTCCGGGAGGCCCGGAGGGCGCGGGCGAGCCGGGAGCCGTCCGGCGCGGCGTCGGCTACGGCCTCGGCATGGTCCACATGCTCGGCGCCGAGGGCGCGGACGAGGTCTCCACGGCCACCGTGAAGGTCCACGACGGCATCGCGACCGTGCTGTGCGCGGCCGTCGACACCGGCCAGGGCTTCTCCACCCTCGCCCGGCAGATCGTCCAGGAGACCCTCGGCATCGACGAGGTGCACATCGCCCAGGTCGACACCGACCAGCCGCCGGCCGGCCCGAGCTGCCGGGGCCGCCACACGTGGGTCTCGGGCGGCGCGGTGGAGCGGGCGGCGAAGATGGTCCGCACGCAACTGCTGCAGCCCCTCGCCCATAAATTCGGCATGTCCACGGAGCTGCTGCAGATCACCGACGGCAAGATCACGTCGTACGACGGTGTGTTGTCCACCACGGTCGCGGAGGCGATGGACGGCAAGGAGCTCTGGGCCACCGCCCAGTGCCGCCCGCACCCCACCGAACCGCTGGACGAGGCCGGACAGGGCGACGCGTTCGTGGGCCTCGCGTTCTGCGCGATCCGCGCGGTCGTCGACGTCGACATCGAACTCGGTTCCGTACGGGTCGTGGAGCTGGCCGTCGCCCAGGACGTCGGCCGCATCCTCAACCCGGACCAGCTCGCCGCGCGCATCGAGGCGGGCGTCACCCAGGGCGTGGGCATCGCGCTGACCGAGAACCTGCGCACCCCCCGGGGCCTGGTCCGCCACCCCGACCTGACCGGCTACGCCCTGCCCACCGCCCTCGACGTCCCCGACATCCGGCTCGTCAAGCTGGTGGAGGAACGCGACGTCGTCGCCCCCTTCGGCGCGAAGGCGGCCAGCGCGGTGCCGGTGGTGACCTCGCCGGCGGCCATCGCGGCGGCGGTACGGGCGGCCACGGGACGCCCCGTGAACCGGCTGCCGATCCGCCCGCAGGCGGCGGTGGTGACGGGGGCGTAGGGCCGGGGGAGGAGGCCGCGAGCCGCCTCCGGCACCGCCCTTGAGGTGCGTGTTCGCGCGTACGGCAGGTGTTGTCAGTGGGGCGGCGTAAGGTTCTTGGAAGTGGGGACGACGACCGCTCGGCGGCTGTTCGGCGGTGCCGTGGTCCCCGCCGCTGGGGGACGCACGCCGAGAAGCACGTGCCGGGGGGAGCCATGAGCACAATGACGATGGGGACAATGGGCCTGACGGACCTGAACGACCTGCGCGATCCGAACCTTTCGAACGACCTGGCGGTGCTGACCGGAGGCCCGGTCACCCGCTCCGGACTGGCGCTGGACCTGCCGGCCCGGCTGCTGGACGAGGAGTTCGGCCGGAGCAGGGTGTGGCGCTTCGAGGACTTCGACTTCCCGGCCACGCTCACCCACGAGCCGACCCGCCGCTTCCTGCGGGACATGGGTCTGCCCGAGGACCACGGCTTCTTCCACCTCGACACGGACATCCCGCTGCCGACCCTCGCCGAGTACTACGCGCATGAGCGCGCCGACGCCCTCACCCCCGGCCGACTCCCTTCCAGAGCGGCCCACTTGATCCGCCTCGGTCACTTCGTCGAGGGCAACAGCGTCGTGGTGGACGGCACCACCGGCGCGGTCCTCAACTGGAGCGAACCCGAGTCGACCCTCTGCCCCCTCGACGCCGACCTCTCCACCCTCGCCTTCACCCTCTGGCTCCTCCACCGCGAGAAGCACGAGAAATCGGCAACGGGCTGCTGGGTGGACCGCCTCCGCAACGAGGCGTGCGCGGAGCTCTGACCCACGGGGCCGCATGGGCGCCCGCTATCAGCACACGGGGATGCCGTGCGGACGGACATCGCGAGGCAACCAGCCTGCTGTGATGCCAGGGCGGCCATGAGCTCCCCTCTCGACCTCGCCGGGCCAGTGGCCATGGTGCCCAGCCCTCGCACCGAGCCCGAGACGGAGGCAGCCCGGCCTGGCCGCGGCGTTGCCGGTTGACGGACCTCATCGTGTTCAGCTGGCTCATCTGCCGTAGGCGTTCATGAGGGGCGGGGGGCGATGTCGGCGTGGCGGCCGGGGCGCCGGCCGAGCGCTGACGCTCCCGATCGGCTCTTGGTGCGGTGGGCACCGCACGGGCCACGGTCGGCTGCTGGATGCGGCACCGCGTGCAACGGCCGGCGGGCACCGGACCAGGGAAGGTCAGGCGGCGGCCAGGGCGGGCAGCGTGGCGCCGAGCCGGCCGGTGGCCTCGTCGGCGACGGGCTTGAGGGCATCCAGGCCGAACCCTTGATCGTTCAGTGCCTGGCGAACGGCGGCAGTGGCGGCGTCGAAGTCGATCAGGTTTCTTGATACCCCACCGGGTATTCCCGCAGTGAGCGCGTTGCCGGACCAGGGGGCCTCCACCTGACAGGAATACCCCCCCAGGTATTCCTGTTAGGGTAAGTGTCGAATACCCCCAGGGGTACACCGTTTTCTTGTGGAGGAGCCGCAGTCGTGTTCTTCGTAGACACCTTGGAGTTCGAGGGGCTGGGCAACCGCAGCTACCTGGTCGGCGGGCCCGCGGCTGCGGTGGCTGTCGATCCGCCGCGCGACATCGACCAGGTGATCGCCGTCGCCGCCCGGCGCGGGGTGCGCATCGCCTACGTGGCGGAGACCCACGTGCACAACGACTACGTCACCGGCGGCCTGGAGCTGGCCCGCGTCACCGGCGCCTCCTACCTGGTTCCGGCCGCGGCGCATGTGTCCTTCGCCCGCACCCCGGTCGCCGATGGCGACACCGTGGACGTGGACGAGGGTCTGGTCCTGCGGGCGATCGCGACCCCCGGGCACACCCCGCACCACACCTCCTACGTCCTGGAGGAGGACGGGCGCGGTGTGGCGGCGTTCACCGGCGGGTCGCTGCTGATCGGCACGGTGGGCCGCCCCGACCTGGTCGAGCCGCGGCTGACCGAGCAGCTGGCCCGGGCCCAGCACGCCTCCGCCCACCGGCTGGCCGCCGAGCTGGACGACGAGGTGCCGGTGCTGCCCACCCACGGGTTCGGCAGCTTCTGCTCCTCCGCCCAGTCCGAGGGGGACGCGAGCACGATCGGCCAGGAGCGCAAGACCAACGACGCGCTCACCCTGGACGTGGACACCTTCGTCACGCAGATGCTGGCCGGGCTGGAGGACGTGCCCGCCTACTACGCGCACATGGGCCCGGCCAACGCCGCCGGCCCCGCCCCCATCGACCTCACCCCGCCGCGGCGTGCGGAAGCAGGCGAGATCGCCTCCCGGCTGGCCGCGGGGGAGTGGGTGGTGGACCTGCGCAGCCGCATGGCCTTCGCCGAGGGACACGTGGCCGGATCGTTCAACTTCGAGGGCGAGGGCAAACTCGCCACCTACCTGGCCTGGCTGATCCCGTGGGGCAAGCCCGTCACCCTCCTCGCCGACACCCCCGCGCAGATCGCCGACGCACAGCGGGAGCTGGCCCGGGTGGGCATCGACCGCCCGGCCGCCGCCGCCACCGGCGACCCAGCCACCTGGGTCCGCGCCGACGAACAGCTCGCCACCTTCCCGCGGGCCCGCTTCGCCGACCTCGCCCAGGTGCGCGAGCGTGGCGACGAGGTGGTGGTCCTGGATGTGCGCCGGGACTCGGAGCGCATGGGCGGCTACATCGACGGCTCGGTCC
Organism: Streptomyces sp. MNU76; assembly: GCF_020982545.1. GTDB lineage: Bacteria > Actinomycetota > Actinomycetes > Streptomycetales > Streptomycetaceae > Streptomyces. Next base: position 125,390 of record NZ_JAJKLK010000001.1, read on the forward strand.
ACATCCCGATCCACGAGCTGCACGGCCGCCTCGGCGAAGTACCGGACGGGACGGTGTGGGTGCACTGCGCGGGCGGGATGCGCGCGGCGATCGCCGCCTCCCTGCTCGACGCCGCCGGCCGCGATGTGGTCGCCGTCGACGACGGCTTCGACGCCGCGACGGATGCCGGGCTGTCCCTGACGTCCGACTGCTGATCTCAGCCGTTCCCCCTCGCAAGGAAGGAAGCGTGTGATGTTCCTCTTTCGCCGAAACGGGCCCCGCGTCACGGTCGACGAGGCGCGCAGCCGTACCAGCGGCGACCGGCCCGACGCGGTCCTGCTGGACGTCCGTGAGAAGCCCGAGTGGACCGCGGGCCACGCCCCGGTCGCTGTCCACGTACCGCTGACGAGACTGGTCGCCGGCGCCACCCTGCCCGCCGAGGCGCAGGGCCGTCCGCTGGTGGTGATCTGCCGCAGTGGTCACCGCTCCCAGCAGGCCGCGAAGCTCCTCACCGGACGCGGAGCGCAGGCGGTGGACGTCGAGGGCGGCATGAACGCGTGGGCCGCCGCCGGGCACCCGGTCGTCGACGAACGCGGGAACAGCGGTCGGATAGCGTGACCGTACTCGTTCTCGCCCTCATCGCCGGGGCCGTCACCGGTCTCGCCCTGGGAGCCCTCGGTGGCGGCGGCAGCGTCCTTGCCGTACCGGCACTGATCTACCTGCTCGGCTTCACCGCGGCCGCCGCCACCACCGCCAGCCTGATCATCGTTACCGCCACCTCCGCCACCGCCCTGTACGCCCACACCCGCGAGGGGAACGTGGCATGGAAGACAGGGGCGCTGTTCGCCGCGGCGGGCGTCGTCCCCGCCTTCCTCGCCGGCGCTGTCGCCGGACGCCTGCCCGAAGCAGTACTGACGGCGGCGTTCGCGGTCATCGCCGCGCTGGCCGCCCTGCGCATGCTGCGGCCGTCCGCGTCAAAGCCGCCGGAGCGGATCCGTCCCGGCAAGGCGGTCGGCGCGGGTGCCGGACTCGGTTCCGTCACGGGCTTTCTCGGCGTCGGCGGCGGCTTCCTCGTCGTGCCTGCCCTGGTGAGCGTCCTGGGACTGGCCATGCGCCGGGCGGTGGGCACCAGCCTGCTCGTCATCACGGTGAACTCACTCGCCGCCCTCGCCGCTCGCACCGGCACCACCGGCGGGCTCCACTGGGAGATCATCGGCCCCTTCACCGGAGCCGCGATCCTCGGCGCCTGGGACGGCAAACGCCTCGCGGCGAAGATCCCCGGCACCACGCTGCAGAAGGTCTTCGCCGGCGTCCTGCTGGCAGTAGCGGCCTTCATGCTTGCTGACGTGATTGTCTGAACACGAGGGCCGCCAACGGCTCGGGCCAGGACCAGGAGAGCCTCTCCAGCCAGCCGCGCATCCCAGGACAGGACTGCCTTCAGTCCGGCTCCCGCCAGATCAGCTCCAGCACACCCCGACACACAAGGATGACTCTGCCATGACCACCCCCACGGCCCTCGCCACCGACGAGGCGCGCACCCGCCTGCACGAACTGACCATCATCGACGTGCGCACCCCGGGCGAATACGCCGGCGGCCATCTCCCCGGCGCGCTCAACATCCCCCTCGACCAGATCCGGCGCGCGCTGCCCGACATCCGTCACGCCACCGACCGCGGCGACGTCCTGGTCGTCTGCGCCTCGGGCGCCCGCTCCGAGAACGCCTGCAAGATCCTCGCGGAGAACGGCATCACCGCCGTCACCCTGTCGGGAGGCACCGGCGCCTGGGCGGCCGACGGCCACGAGCTCCACCGCCCCCAGGGCGCATCCCGTGCCACCTGGGGAATGGAGCGGCAGGTAAGGCTCACCGCAGGAGTGATCGTGCTGCTCGGCCTGCTGCTCGGGCTTGTCGTCCACCCCGCCTTCCAGCTCATCTCCGCCGGCATCGCGGGCGGTCTGGTCTTCTCCGCCCTGACCGACACCTGCGGCATGGCCGCCATGCTCGCCAAGCTCCCCCACAACCGCCCTCGCGCCGCCGACCTCGACAACACGCTGGCCGCACTGCGCAACCGCTGAACATCACCACGAAGGGGAGGGACCCGGAGCCGGGTCCCTCCCCTTCGCATGCCCGGCCATGTGGTCACCCGCCCCGAACCGGGCGGGTGATCCGGCACCGCGGCACCACAGCTCAGGCCAGAGAAAGAAACAGCTTCTCCAGTCGAGTACGCATCTGCTCCCGGTCGCCGGAAGCAGCCATGTCCGCATCGGCCAGACAGTGCTGCAGCCCCGTGGCGATGATCGCGAAACCGGCCTTGTCCAGAGCCCTGGACGCTGCGGCGAGCTGGGTGACGACGTCCTCGCAGTCCCGCCCCTCCTCGATCATCTTGATCACACCGGCGATCTGACCCTGCGCCCGGCGCAGCCGGTTGACCACCGTCCTCAGCTCCTCAGCCGCCATCGCCAGTTCCACAACCCACACTCCTTCGAGATACCCCCTTGGGTATCCTACCGAAGGGGTAACCCCCGCCGGGCAAAGTGAAGATCCCCGCCGCTCCACCGACCGCCATAAGCCGTTCATGAATGGGGGTGTGGGGGCTTCGGACAGGGGCGAAAGTCTGCTGTGCCCCTTACGCTGGCTCGCATGGCCGCTTCCGAACCGCGTGACGCCGGTGTCACGCAGAGCCCTGCCCCGACGCCGGTCGCCGACGGTGGGGAGAGCGTGCTGAGCCGCTCCTATCGGGGGCTCAGTATCGGGATCGTCTCGGTCGTGCTGCTGATCGCGTTCGAGGCCATGGCGGTCGGTACGGCGATGCCGGTCGCGGCGCGTGAGCTGGACGGGATCCCGGTGTACGGCTTCGCGTTCTCGGCGTACTTCACGACCAGCCTGTTCGGGATGGTGCTGGCGGGTCAGTGGGCCGACCGGCGGGGGCCGTTGGGGGCGCTGACGGCGGGGATCGGTGCCTTAGCGGCCGGGCTCGTGCTGTCGGGGACGGCCGGCGCGATGTGGCTCTTCATCCTCGGACGGGCCGTGCAGGGCCTCGGCGGCGGGCTGGTGATCGTCGCGCTGTACGTCGTGGTCGGGCGCGCGTACCCGGAGCGGCTCCGGCCCTCGATCATGGCGGCGTTCGCGGCCGGTTGGGTCATCCCCTCCGTGGTCGGCCCCCTCGCGTCGGGCGCGGTGACGGAACAACTGGGCTGGCGGTGGGTGTTCCTGGGGATCCCCGCGCTGGTGGTCCTGCCGCTGGGGCTCGCACTGCCGCAGATACGACGGCGCGCTTCCGGGCCGGTCGCTTCGGCTTCCGGGCCGGATGCTTCGGCTTCCGGGCCGGTCGCTCCTCCTTCCGCCCCGGCTTCTGCGTCTGCTTCCGCCTCCGCCCCCTCCTTCGACCGCCGTCGGATCCGGCTCGCCTTCGGGATCTCGCTCGGGGCCGGGCTGTTGCAGTACGCGGCTCAGGATCCGCGGTGGTGGTCGCTGGTGCCGGCTGTCGTGGGGGTCGCGCTCCTCGTGCCGGCCGTGTCGGGGCTGCTGCCGAGGGGGACGTACCGGGCGGTGCGGGGCTGCCGGCGGTGGTGCTGCTGCGCGGGGTGGCGGCGGGCTCGTTCGTGGCGGCCGAGTCGTTCGTGCCGTTGATGCTGGTGACCCAGCGGGGGCTGTCGCCGACGCTCGCCGGGTTCTCGCTGGCGGCCGGCGGGGCGACCTGGGCGCTGGGGTCGTGGGTGCAGGCGCGGGCGCGGGTGGAGCCGTACCGGGAGCGGCTGATGACGGTGGGGATGGTGCTGGTGGCGGCGGCGATCACCACGCTGCCGGGTGTGCTGGTCGACTCCGTCCCGGTGTGGACCGTGGCCGTCGCCTGGGCGTTCGGGTGCTTCGGGATGGGGCTCGTGATCGCCTCGACCAGCGTGCTGTTGCTCCAGCTCTCCGCCCCGGAGGAGGCCGGCACCAACTCCGCGTCCCTCCAGATCTCCGACGGTCTGTCCAACGCGCTCCTCCTCGCGGCGGGCGGTGCCGCGTTCGCCGCGCTGGGCGGTGGCGCGGTCGGGCAGGGGGCCACCACGACCGCCGCCGCGTCCCACCCGGCCGCCTTCGTCGTGGTGTTCCTGCCGATGGCGGGGGTGGCGCTGGTGGGGGCTTGGGTGACCACGCGGTTGCGGGCCCGCTAGCTGGATCTGGTACCGATGTGACCCCACCCGGTGGTACGGCGCTCTCGACGAGGTCAAGGTCATTTCCGAGGCGCTGCGAGACCTGGCCGAGTAGCGATGTGACCTCGGTCCCATCCTTGGGCGGCCCGGCGGAATGAGCGCGTTGGCGCGACCGCCCCGCCGGTAGGGTGGCCCGGTTGTCATACGTAGCCGAGGTGTCCGCGTCGCTGCGCGAGCCACCCGGGCTGCCCGCCGAGCCGCTCGACCCCCACCGGAGACCGTGACTACCACCGCCACCTCCTCCTCGAACCACCACCTCTCGCCCGCCTTCCCCGGCCGTGCCCCCTGGGGTACCGCCAGCAAGCTGCGTGCCTGGCAGCAGGGGGCGATGGAGAAGTACATCCAGGAGCAGCCGCGGGACTTCCTCGCGGTCGCGACCCCGGGCGCCGGTAAGACGACCTTCGCGCTGACGCTCGCGTCCTGGCTGCTGCACCACCACGTCGTCCAGCAGGTGACGGTCGTGGCCCCCACCGAGCACCTGAAGAAGCAGTGGGCCGAGGCAGCGGCGCGGATAGGGATCAAGCTCGACCCCGAGTACAGCGCGGGGCCGCTCAGCAAGGAGTACGACGGGGTCGCGGTCACCTACGCGGGTGTGGGCGTACGGCCCATGCTGCACCGCAACCGCAGCGAGCAGCGCAAGACCCTGGTGATCCTCGACGAGATCCACCACGCCGGTGACAGCAAGTCCTGGGGCGAGGCCTGCCTGGAGGCGTTCGAGCCGGCCACCCGCCGGCTCGCGCTCACCGGTACGCCCTTCCGGTCCGACACCAACCCCATCCCCTTCGTCACGTACGAGGAGGGGACGGACGGCATCCGGCGCTCCTCCGCCGACTACACCTACGGCTACGGCAACGCCCTCGCCGACAACGTCGTGCGGCCCGTCATCTTCCTCTCCTACAGCGGCAACATGCGCTGGCGCACCAAGGCGGGCGACGAGATCGCCGCGCGCCTCGGCGAACCCATGACCAAGGACGCGGTCAGCCAGGCCTGGCGTACGGCGCTCGATCCGCGCGGCGAGTGGATGCCGAGCGTGCTGCGCGCCGCCGACCAGCGGCTCACCGAGGTCAGGAAGGCCATCCCGGACGCCGGCGCCCTCGTCATCGCCACCGACCAGGACTCCGCCCGCGCCTACGCCAAGCTGATCCGGGAGATCACGGGGACGAGCGCGACGGTCGTCCTGTCCGACGATTCCGGTGCCTCGGACCGTATCGACGAGTTCAGTCGCAACACCGACCGGTGGATGGTCGCCGTGCGCATGGTGTCCGAGGGCGTCGACGTGCCCCGGCTGGCCGTCGGGGTCTACGCCACCACCATCTCCACCCCGCTGTTCTTCGCCCAGGCCGTGGGCCGGTTCGTACGGTCCCGGCGGCGCGGCGAGACCGCGTCCGTGTTCCTGCCGACCGTGCCCGACCTGCTCACCTTCGCCAACGAGATGGAGGTCGAGCGGGACCACGCCCTCGACAAGCCGAAGAAGGGGGGCGAGGAGGACCCGTACGCCGAGGAGGACAAGCTCCTCGCGGAGGCGGAGAAGCAGCAGGACGAGGACACCGGCGAGCAGGACATGCTGCCCTTCGAGGCGCTGGAATCCGACGCCGTGTTCGACCGGGTCATGTACAACGGGGCCGAGTTCGGTATGCAGGCCCACCCGGGGAGCGAGGAGGAGCAGGACTACCTCGGGATCCCGGGGCTCCTCGAACCCGACCAGGTGCAGCTGCTGCTCCAGAAGCGGCAGGCGCGGCAGATCGCGCACAGCCGCAAGAAGCCGGACGCCGAGGCCGACCTGGTGGAGCTGCCGGCCGACCGGCGGCCCGTGGTCACCCACAAGGAACTCCTCGAACTGCGGAAACAGCTCAACGGCATGGTCGGCGCGTACTCCCACCAGAGCGGCAAGCCGCACGGGGTCATCCACACCGAGGTACGGCGGGTGTGCGGCGGACCGCCGAGCGCCGAGGCCACGGCGGGGCAGCTGCGCCAGCGGATCGCCAAGGTGCAGGAGTGGGCGACCCGGATGAAGTGACGCGGCGAGCGCGCTCCGGGGGAGGAGTCGGGAGGGTGCCGCCCGGGCGCGCACCGAGTGGGCGCCCCGGCTTGCGCACTGAGCGGCGCTCCCGGGGGGCGTGCGCCTGTCCTGCGGGGTGTGTGACGTGCTTCGTGCGCCCGTACATTTCGCGACAAAGCGAAGTAGTCCGTACCGGTCACTGACCGGATTCTGGACGGAGTCTTCCGCTCAGCGAACCGGCTCGTCTACTGTCCCGCTACGCACACGCCCCGTGGCAGCGCCGCCGCGGAGCGCAGCCGTGAAGCGACTCCGCCCGGATCATCCGGGTTCAGCCGATCGGCGGCCTCTGTAGCGCGTCGCCGAACGGGACCGGTGACGCATCAGCCGTGACAGGGGTCGCCGCCCTCACCCAAGAAGGAGTGGGCGTCGTGACCGCGGAGACCTCTCAGACGCTTGATCGGGGACTGCGCGTCCTCAAGCTGCTCGCCGACACCGACCACGGGCTGACCGTCACCGAACTGTCCAACAAGCTCGGGGTCAACCGGACCGTCGTCTACCGCCTGCTCGCCACCCTGGAGCAGCACTCCCTCGTCCGCCGTGACCTGGGCGGACGTGCCCGGGTGGGGCTGGGGGTGCTGCGGCTCGGGCGGCAGGTGCACCCGTTGGTGCGGGAGGCCGCGCTGCCCGCGCTGCGGTCGCTGGCCGAGGACATAGGGGCGACCGCCCACCTCACACTCGTCGACGGCACCGAGGCGCTGGCCGTCGCCGTCGTCGAGCCGACGTGGACGGACTACCACGTGGCGTACCGGGCCGGCCCGGCACTCGCTGGACCGGGGGCCGCGGGGCGGGCCATCCTGTCGGGGCGGCAGCAGCCGGGGACTGGCCGGGGTACGCGCTCACGCACGGCGAGCTGGAGGCCGGGGCGAGCGGGGCCGCCGCCCCGCTGCTCGGGGTGACGGGCGTCGAGGGCAGCGTGGGCGTGGTGATGCTGGCCGACGCGGTGCCGGAGCGGGTCGGCCCGCGGGTGATGGACGCGGCCCGGGAAGTGGCCGACGCGCTTCGGTGACGTGACGCCCTTTCGGTGACTGGCACGTCCTCCGGTGACGCGCACGCCCTTCGGCGGTCCCTAGGGCAGTCGGTTCAGCCAGTTCAGCACGTGTGCGGTGAAGGTGTCCGGCTGCTCCATGTTCACGTAGTGTCCGGCGCCCTCGACGGTGACGGCGTGGCCCTTCGCGGCGACCGTGGTGACCAGGCGTTCGGCCATGGCGATGAGGTCGGGAGCGTCCAGGGCGCCGTTGACGGCGAGGGTGGGGACCGTGATCGTGGCGGCGCGGGCCCAGGTGTCCGTGACCGGCACGTGCCAGTCCCGCTCGCCGACGGTGTGCTTGAGGGCGGTGGCGCGGCTCATCTCCCGTACTCGCCGGACGATGTCGGGGTCCACGTCGTCGACCTCGCGGTGTGGACCGGCGACCGCCTCGGCGACCACTTCGAGCCAGCCCTCCAGGTCGCCTGACATCAGCGTGCCGTAGTACCGGGCGACGCTGTCCTTGGTCCAGGGATCGGTGTACTCGGGCTCGCTGGTGCCCACGCCGCTGACGACGAGGGCGCGTACCAGGTCGGGATGTTCCAGTGCCGTGTCGACCGCCGTGCCGCCGCCCATCGACATGCCGACCAGGATCGCCGGGCCCGTGTCCAGGTGGCGCAGCAGCGCGGCGAGGTCGTCGGCGAAGCGGAACGGCTTGCTCGCGTTGGCGGAGGCGCCGTGCCCTCGCGCGTCCGGGGCGACGACCCGGTGACCGGCCGCCGTCAGCGCGGGTACCAGGTCCCGCCACATGGTGTGGTCCGTGAAGCCGCCGTGCAGCAGGACGAGCGGGGTGCCGGAGCCGGTGTCCAGGTAGGCGAGGGGACCGTCGTCGGACGGGAACGTGTGCGGGCGGACCTGCGAGGCATCAGTCATGACAACCAAGGTGTCATGTTGGCGAGAGGATGACAACCCAGTTGTCATTCTGCGGAGTGGTGGGGGCGTGGAAGACAATGAGCCCGTGACAGGGACCAATGAGCCGCTGCCGCCCGACGCGCTCGCCGGGCGGCTGTCCGAGGTGTTCGCCGTCCTGGGGCCCCTCTACCGGAGGACGACCCGCGCGCTGGAGCTGAAGGAACGGAAGGAGGGGTTCCCCGTCGGCGTACGCGCGGTCCTGGAGCTGTTGCGCATGGCCGAGCGGCCGATGACCGTGCCGCAGATGGGGCGCACACTGGCGCTGAGCAGGCAGTTCGTGCAGCGGATGGTCAACGAGGCGGCCGGGCGGGAACTCGTCGAGGCCATCCCCAACCCGGCCCACCAGCGCTCCTCCCTGATCCGGCTGACCGACACCGGCCGTACGGCCATCGACGCGCTGGTCGCCCGGGAGAGCGCGCTGCTGAAACAGGCCGGAGGCGATCTGACGGCGGCCGACGTCGACTCCTGCGTACGGGTGCTGACGCAGCTCCTCGAACTCTTCGAGGACGTGGACGTCAACTGATGGCTGGGCTCGCCCACTCGCCCGGAACCACGTTGGCCGCCCGTCGCGGGCCCGAGGGGGACCACCGCCCCCTGGCCGGAAGTACCCCTCGCGTTAGATTGGCTCCGTGCTCTCTCGTCTCTCCAGTCTTTCGCGTCCCGTCGCCGTAGCCGTGAGCTCCCTGCCGGTGGTGGGGCTGCTCGTCACGGTGGCGTTCGCACCGTTGCCGTTCTCCGTGGCGCAGCCGGGGATGACGGCGAACGTGCTCGGTGAGAACAAGGGCGAGCCGGTGATCACGATCAGCGGCGCCCAGGCCCGGAAGACCAGCGGCCAGCTGCGGATGACGACGATCGAGGCGACGGGACCGGACGCCCGGGTCGGCCTCGGTGACGTGCTCGACGGCTGGTTCCGCAGCGACCAGGCCGTCATGCCCCGCGAAGCGGTCTACCCCAGTGGTGACACCACCGAGGAGATCCAGGAGCACAACGCGGCCGAGATGAAGGAGTCCCAGGACACCGCCACCGAGGCCGCGCTCGCCTACCTCGGCGAGGACTCCGGTGACATCGAGGTCACCCTGCGGCTCGCCGACGTCGGCGGCCCCAGCGCGGGCCTGCTCTTCTCCCTCGGCATCGTCGACAAGCTCGACGGCGACGGCAGCGGCGGCGACCTCACGGGCGGCCGGGTCATCGCCGGTACGGGGACCATCGACACCGCCGGCAAGGTGGGCGCGGTCGGCGGGGTCGCCCTCAAGACCCAGGCCGCCCGGCGTGACGGCGCCACCGTGTTCCTGGTCCCCAAGGCCGAGTGCGCCGACGCGAAAGCCGAACTGCCCAAGGGGCTGCGGCTCATCCCGGTGACGACCCTGAAGGGCGCGGTGGGCTCCCTCGTCGCGCTGGAGACGGGCAAGGGGTCCGTACCCAGCTGCTGACGGCGGCCCTTTCAAGCCCTCAGGCCGTTCATGCCGGCCATGTCAGTCATGCCGGTCAGGCCCTCAGGTCGTCGTCTCCCGAGGTCCGTCCGTCGGTGCGTTCGCGGAGCGCCTCCTGCTCCACCAACGGGATGATCCGCAGCGGAACGGGGTTCTCCATCACGATCGCCGTGGCGGCCCGGACGATGCCGTCGATACCGACGACCCGGTCGATCACCCGCTGGAGATCGGCGTTCGAACGGGCCACCAGCCGGCACAGCATGTCCCCGCTGCCCGTCGTCGTGTGCAGTTCCAGCACCTCCGGCACGGTCGCCAGGTGCGCCCGTACGTCCGCGCCCTGCCCCTGCCGGATCTGCAGGGTCGCGAACGCCGTGACCGGGTAGCCGAGCGCCGCCGGGTCCACCTCGGGGCCGAAGCCGCGGATGACGCCGTTCGACTGGAGCCGGTCGAGCCGGGCCTGCACCGTGCCCCGCGCGACCCCCAGCCGCCGCGACATCTCCAGCACCCCGATCCGGGGCTCGCGCGCGAGCAGGACGATCAGCCGCCCGTCCAGATGATCGATCGCCACCAGACCTCCCGGGGTGGGCATGCTGTGCGGAACGCGCCGCCCGACGCGCCTGCCGCTGAGCAGATTGTCCAACGGACCCGCCAACTGTTGCACACCTTGTGGGCGCGGAGGACGCTGCGGTCATGGCAGCCACCTCCGCGCACACCCACGGCTCGCACGACGTCCCGCGCACCGCACGGCAGGCTGATCCCTTCCCGGTCAAGGGAATGGACGCGGTCGTCTTCGCGGTGGGCAACGCCAAGCAGGCCGCCCACTACTACTCCACGGCCTTCGGCATGCGCCTCGTCGCCTACGCCGGCCCCGAGACCGGCAGCCGCGAGACGGCGAGCTACGTCCTGGAGAACGGCTCGGCCCGGTTCGTCCTCACCTCGGTCGTCAAACCCGCCACCACCTGGGGCCACTTCCTCGCCGAGCACGTCGCCGAGCACGGCGACGGCGTGGTCGACCTCGCCATCGAGGTCCCGGACGCCCGCCGCGCGTACGCCTACGCCGTCGAACACGGCGCGCGTTCCGTAGCCGAGCCGTACGAGGTGAAGGACGAGCACGGCACGGTCGTGCTGGCCGCGATCGCCACGTACGGCACGACCCGGCACACCCTCGTCGAGCGCACCGGCTACGACGGGCCGTACCTCCCCGGGTACGTCGCCGCCGAGCCCCTCGTCGAGCCGCCCGCCCAGCGCACGTTCCAGGCCATCGACCACTGCGTGGGCAACGTCGAGCTCGGGCGCATGGACGAGTGGGTGGAGTTCTACAACCGGGTCATGGGCTTCACCAACATGAAGGAGTTCGTGGGGGACGACATCGCCACCGAGTACAGCGCGCTGATGTCGAAGGTCGTGGCGGACGGCACGCTCAAGGTCAAGTTCCCCATCAACGAGCCCGCCATCGCCAAGAAGAAGTCCCAGATCGACGAGTACCTGGAGTTCTACGGCGGCGCGGGGGTCCAGCACATCGCGCTCAACACGAACGACATCGTGCGGACGGTACGGACGATGCGGGCGGCGGGGGTCGAGTTCCTCGCCACGCCCGACTCGTACTACGACACGCTGGGGGAGTGGGTCGGGGAGACCAGAGTGCCTGTCGACACCCTGCGTGAACTCAGGATCCTGGCGGACCGGGACGAGGACGGGTACCTGCTGCAGATCTTCACCAAGCCGGTCCAGGACCGGCCGACGGTCTTCTTCGAGATCATCGAGCGGCATGGGTCGATGGGGTTCGGCAAGGGCAACTTCAAGGCGCTGTTCGAGGCGATCGAGAGGGAGCAGGAGAGAAGGGGCAACTTGTAGGTCGGGCGCTTGATAGCTCGGGGGGTGCGGTGCGTGGGCGGGTGCGGCTCGGTGGGGCTTCTCGCGCAGTACCCCGCGCCCCTAGGGCGTGTTTCGGAAGTCCCTTCTGCTCTGCGACGCCCGGCACGCTCCCCCGGTCTCGGCTGGCGCTCGACCGGGAGGTACCCCCACCGCCGCACCGGACGAAAGGCCAAGTACACCCAGTACGAGGCCTTTCGTCCGGCGCGCCGAGAGCACGCACCGGACGCCGCAGAGCCGCCCTTCGGGCGACGAAGGGACTTCCGAAACACGCCCTAGAAGACCAGGCCCCTGCGGGCCTGAAGCGCGGCGGGGCCGCGGGATGAAAAGCACGGGGCGCAGCCCCTGCTTTTCAGGGGCGCGGGAAACTGCGCGAGAAGCCCACCGGAGCCGCACCCGCCCACGCACTCGCCCACGCACCCGAACCCCCCCCGTTACGCGAACCGCCCACCCTCCCCGACATACGGATTCAACCGCCGCGCTCCTCCAGATGCCGCCGCCCCGCCGCCTCCAACCCCACCGCCCGCTCGATCACCCCCGGTGATACGCGTAGGCCACTCCGTACCTCCCCACCCCGCGCCCGATCCGTCGCCCGCCGTGCGAACCGCAGTGCCTCCCCGTCCCGCCCGGCCCGGTGCAACGCCCACCCCAGCGCGTCGGCCACCCGTAGCCCCGGTTGCCGCTCCCACTCCGCCCGCAGCACCCGCACCGCCTCCGCCGGATCCCCGTGGTCCGCCTCCAGCGTCCCGAGGACGAGCGACTCGTCCACCCCGGCCGCGGCGGACCGCGCCACCAACGCCCGCACCACGCCCCACTGCTTCCGAGTCTCCCTCGGCCGCCCCAGCGACTCGTACAACTCCCCCAGACGCAGGGCGACTTCGGCGGACGGCCGCCGCGCCAGTGCCGCCCGGTACGCCCGTACCCCCTCCGCCGTACGCCCCAGCGCGACCAGCGCCCGCGCCCGGCACGCCCCGGCCTCGGGTTCACCCGCGGCGGAGGCGGACCCGCCGGCCTCGCAGTACCGCAACGACTGCTCCGCGTCCCCGCTCCCAGGCCAGTTCCCCGGCCCGTACCCACCACGCCGCCCCCGCGGCCGACGGGCCCGCCGCCGAGGTCTCGGCTGCCGCCGCGTCCGAGAGCGCCGCCGCCGCGTCCTCACGCGCCCCTGGTCCCAGGAGACCCGCGCGGCCCGCGCCCTGGCCGCCGGCCCGGAGTCGACGGCGAGCATCCTGTCCCGGGTCGCGCGGGCGGCCTTGTACCGGCCGAGCCCGTCGTACGCGTCGATGAGCAGGGCGTACGAGGTCCAGCGCCCCGGCGCCACCCGGACGGCCTCCTCGCCCCACCGCTCCGCCGCCCGGAAGTCACGGCGGGCCACCGCGAGGGCGGTGAGGCCTTCGAGGGCGTCCGCGTTGCCGCCCGGCCGGAGCCGCAGCGAGGTGCGCAGGGCGCGTTCGGCCCGGGGGTAGTCGGTGACGCCACCGGTCCGGCGGGCCCGCTCGACGTACGCCACGCCGAGCACCGCCCAGGAGACGTGGTCCCCGGACGGGCCCGCACCCGGGCCTCCCGCTCCCGCACGGTCGCCACCACGTCGGGCAGCGCGGTGGCACCCGGCGGACAAGCGGGCGGGCACCCCGGCAGCCGCGACGGCCCCGGCCCGCCGGCCCTCGGCCCCGGCCGCCCCACGACCCGCGCCTCCCGACCGCCGCCCACTTCACCCGCGTCACCCCGCCCGGCGGCACCACCATCAGCACACCCCGGGCACGAAACGCCCGACGACGGCCGCCACCACGCCTCCACCGCGCCGCCGGACCCGTCCCCACGCCTGCCCCCGGTCGGCCATCCACCCCGGCCACGGCACCGAACGCACCGCCCGCCCGCACCAGCAGCCCGACCCGCCCGCTCCTCGTTCTCCTCAGACATGCCGTCACTGTGCGTCAATACGACGACCACATTCGGCACCCGAACGCTCGCGCCGACGGGTTCACACCGATGGCCGCGAGTGCGAACCTGTGATCATGAGCCGTATCCAAGCCCCGCCCGACGAGACGACCGGCAACCTCGTCGACCGACTGCTCAGCGGCCTGCCGCCGGAGGCGGTCCTCGTCGACCCGGACGTCACCACCTCCTACGCGAACGACATGGCGAGCTTCTGCGAGGCCGGTGTCCCGGCGGTCGTCGTCCTGCCCCGGACCGTCGAACAGGTGCAGCACGTCATGCGCACCGCCACCGAACTGCGCGTCCCGGTGGTCCCGCAGGGCGCCCGCACCGGCCTGTCCGGCGGCGCCAACGCCGCCGAGGGCTGCATCGTGCTGTCCCTGACGAAGATGGACCGCATCCTGGAGATCAACCCGGTCGACCGCATCGCCGTCGTCGAACCCGGTGTCGTCAACGCCGCCCTCTCCCGCGCGGTCGACGAGCACGGCCTCTCCTACCCGCCGGACCCCTCCAGCTGGGAGACGTGCACCATCGGCGGCAACATCGGCACGGCCTCCGGCGGCCTGTGCTGTGTGAAGTACGGGGTGACCGCCGAGTACGTCCTCGGCCTGGACGTCGTGCTCGCCGACGGCCGGCTGATGTCCACCGGCAGGCGCACCGCGAAGGGCGTCGCCGGTTACGACCTCACGCGGCTCTTCGTCGGCTCCGAGGGCTCGCTCGGCATCGTCGTCCGCGCGACCCTCGCCCTCAAGCCGCGGCCGCCCCAGCAGCTGGTGCTGGCGGCGGAGTTCGCGTCGGCGGCCGCCGCCTGCGACGCGGTGTGCCGGATCATGGCCGGCGGACACGTCCCCTCACTGCTCGAACTCATGGACCGTACGACGGTGAAGGCCGTCAACGACCTGGCGCACATGGGACTGCCGGAGACCACCGAGGCGCTGCTGCTCGCCGCCTTCGACACCCCGGACCCGGCCGCCGACCTCGCCGCCGTCGGCGCGCTGTGCGAGGCCGCGGGCGCCACCCAGGTCGTCCCGGCGGACGACGCGGCGGAGTCCGAACTGCTGCTCCAGGCAAGGCGGTTGTCGCTCACCGCGCTGGAGGCGGTGAAGGGCACGACGATGATCGACGACGTGTGCGTGCCGCGCTCCAGGCTCGGCGAACTGCTCGACGGCGTCGACCGCATCGCCGAGAAGTACGACCTGACCATCGGGGTCTGCGCACACGCCGGCGACGGCAACACGCACCCCACCGTCTGCTTCGACGCGGCAGACCCCGACGAGTCCCGGCGCGCCCGCGAGTCCTTCGACGAGATCATGGCCCTCGGTCTGGAACTCGGCGGCACGATCACCGGCGAGCACGGAGTGGGCATCCTCAAGAAGGAATGGCTGGCCCGGGAGATCGGCCCGGTGGGCATGGAGATGCAGCGGGCGGTGAAGTCCGTCTTCGACCCGCTGAACATCCTCAACCCGGGCAAGCTGTTCTGACGTCCGTGTTCCCGAGGCACGCGCCTCACTGGGCGAGGAGTTCGGCCAGGCCGTCGTCGATGCCCAGCCTGTCGAACTCCGAGCCCGGCGGGACCATCCGCAGGGTCCGCTCCAGCCAGGCCGACACCGCGGCCACCGGTGCTTCGAGCAGGGCGTCCCCGTCCGGCGAGCTGAGCGCCATCAGGACGACGCCGCGGCCCGACACCTTCGTCGGCCACACCCGCACGTCCCCGTGCCCGCACGGCCGGAACACCCCCTCGACCAGCAGCTCCCGCGCGAACGTCCAGTGCACCGGCCGGTCGGAGTTGACGTGGAAGGTGATGTGGACGGCGTACGGGTCGTCGCCGCGGTAGACCAGCTTGGCCGGCACGGGGATGCTGCGCTCGGGCGACAGGACGAGTCTGAGCTCCAGTTCGCGCTCCACGACGGTGTGCCGCATGGTGATCGTTCCTCTCTCGTAGAGGGCTCCGTGAGCGGGCCCGTACGAGTGAGAGGGGCGTGGCCCCCGAAGCATTACGCGGGTTCGCGAAACTCTTTTCCGACGAGTCCACCGACCGCCCGCGGACGCCCATGCCGCCCGCTCCGCCGTAGCAGATCCGTGCGCGAATGGGGCGGGTCCGGAGGCAGCGGTCATGGACCGGGCCGACGTCTGGTAGATCTGGATGCCTCCACCCGACCCACGAGCAGATACGGGACGACGGACATGAGCGCCCCAACCCCGGCCCCCGGCGACGACAGGCCCCGCGAAGGGTATTACCCGGACCCGTCCATTCCTGGATATGTCCGGTACTGGAACGGCGCGGCCTGGGTGCCGGGTACGAGCCGTCCGGCGCCCTCGGACGGTGACCCGCTCGCCCCGCCGCCCGGCTCCGGCTCGTCCGGCGCCGTGGAGGAGACGGGCCCGCACTTCTTCGACGAGGACCCCGTGGGCGACGGCGGCGCGGCGCGGTCGGCCGCCGACAGCGCCCTGCACGGCTCCCGCCCCGAGCCCGCCTCCGCATGGGGCGCCGACCGCTCCCGGCAGACCGGCTTCGGCGGCGACAACGACCGTCGGGTGTCCTGGGGTTCCGCCCGCGGCGCCGACCCCCGCCTCTCCCTCACGGCCGGCCCGGGGGACACGGGCGGCGCCGCCGACGGCTCCGCCGTCCCGGCCGCGCCCGTCGGCTCCCCGGGCTACGGCGACCCCGGGCGGACGGCGAGCACGGACGGCACGGCGACCATCCCGCCGGCGGACGCCGAGGACGAGGACGGGGCCACACCCGGCACGGTGGTCTTCCGGCGCCCGGCCGCCTCCGGGCGCCCGGAGGCGGCCGAGAGCGCGGAACCCGCTCCGTCGGACGGCACCATGACGTTCCGTCCGTCCTCGCCCGCGGGGCAG
This sequence comes from Streptomyces sp. MNU76, assembly GCF_020982545.1. Lineage (GTDB taxonomy): Bacteria > Actinomycetota > Actinomycetes > Streptomycetales > Streptomycetaceae > Streptomyces. Next base: position 141,657 of record NZ_JAJKLK010000001.1, read on the forward strand.
CAGGACGGGGCCGCCCCGTGGCCCCGCCGCCTTCGGCGCGCCCCTGACCCCGGCCCAGGTCGCCGCCCAGCAGGCCCTGGGGCTCGCCCCCAGTCCTCGTCGCCCTCATCGGCGCCGTCCGGTCCTCAGCAGGGCCCGCAGACGCCGCCCGCCGCGCAGGACCCGTCGGTGCCGCAGCAGGGTCCGCGGCCTGGCCCAGCGGTCCCGGCGGCGGCATCCGCCCAGGCCTCGGCTCCCTCGGCCACTGCTCCGGCGGCCCCGGCCGCCCCTGCCGTCCCGAGCCCGCAGCAGCCCCGTTCGGTGGCGCATTCCCACCGGCCCCGCAGTCCCGCAGGCGGCCCCGTCCCCGAACCTCGCGCCGGGTGCGCCCCGCAGTCCACCACCCCGCAGTCCGCCGACACCCCGATGGCCGTGGGCCTCGGCGGCGGGCAGCCCTCCTGGGCCCAGCAGGTGCATCAGCTTGCCGGGGGCGACGGGGAGCAGCCGGTCGCGCCGTGGAAGCCGGTCGTCGAGGACCCCTTCCAGGCGGCCGCGCGGCGGCAGGCCGAGGCCAGACCGGCGGGGCTCGGCAGACGGCTGGCGGCCCGGCTGGTGGACAGCCTGGTCGTCGGCGGGGTCACGGCCGTGGCCGCCGTGCCGTTCGGCACCAAGGCGGTCGACCACGTCGAAGAGAAGATCGACGAGGCCAGGCTCTCCGGCGAGCGGGTCACCGTCTGGCTGGTCGACGGCACGACCTCCGTCTACCTGGGCATCATCCTGGGCGTCCTGTTCCTGGTCAGCGCCCTCTACGAGGTGCTGCCCACCGCCAAGTGGGGCCGCACCCTCGGCAAGAGGGTGTTCGGCATCGAGGTCAGGGACATCGAGGGCCACGAGCCACCGTCCTTCATGGGCTCACTGCGGCGCTGGCTCGTCCACACCGTCTCCGGGCTGCTGGGCATCGGTGTGATCGGCGTGCTGTGGTGCGTGTGGGACAAGCCGTGGCGCCAGTGCTGGCACGACAAGGCGGCCCACACGTTCGTGGCGGGCGACTAGTAGACTGTCGCGGCTAGTTTTTGGGATAGAGGTGGCGCAGTTTGATGCGTGCGTCGTGGGTGGTGAACTGCCAGTTCACCTGACGCTGGTCGGTGTTGGTGGCGTTCTGCCAGGCTGAGAGTTCGGTGTTGAGGGTGTCGAGGTCGCTGATCCGGCGGTCGAGGCATTGCCGGGTCAGTGCGGAGAGTTCGATCTCGGCGATGTTGAGCCATGACCCGTGCTTGGGCGTGTGGTGGATCTCGAGGCGTTGGGCCAGGGCGAATGCCTCTTCGGGTTCGAACGCCTCGTACAACGAGGCGATGTTGTGGGTGTTGAGGTTGTCCATCACCAGCACCACGGTCTCGGCGTCGGGGTAGTCCACGCTCAGTAACTGTTTGACCTGGTAGGCCCAGTCGATCCGGGTCCGCCGGGACAGTGCCTGAACGCGACGCCACCCGCGCAGGGGTTCGACCCACACGAAGATCGAGGACGTGCCGCAGCGGATGTACTCGCTGTCCTGGCGGGCGTCGTGACCAGGGCGGGCCGGGAGTGGGTCGCGGGCATCGCCGAGGAGCTGGTAGGGCTTCTCGTCCATGCACACCACCGGACGTGCCGGGTCGTAGGGCCGGGCATAGACGGCCAGCACGTCTTCCATCCGGGCCGCGAACTCCGCGTTCGCCCGGGGTGGGATGGTCCAGCACTTTCTCAGGTGAGGGCGCAGTTCCGTTTTTTTAAGACCCGCCCGATGGTGGAGTGGTCCAGATCGGGGATGTCCTCGGCCAGCGCGACATGTTTCTCCAGCAGCCGCAGCGACCACCGGGTATGGCCCTGGGGTGGCTGTGAGCACGCCATCGCGATCAGCCGGGCTTCGACCTCGCCGGTCACCGGCGAGGGCACCGGTGGGAGGTCGCGCTTCTTCCGCGCGATCGTGGCGTGCACATCGCCACCGGTCTCGGCGAAACGCTTGGCGACCAGCCGTAACGTCTCACCGGAGACGCCGAGCCGGGCCGCGATCACCGCCTTGGGATCCACGTCTCCCACCGAGGTGTCCAGTGCTAGCAGTACACGCGCACGCATGATCATCGAGGCCCCACGAACACCCGTGGTGGTCACCCGGACCAACTCCTCACGATCCTGCGGTGTCAACCTGACCGGCCGCTTCTTCTGTGAACCCATGACGACAGTCCTGTCCGGCAAAAGGGAAGGAGGAACCCACCAGACACCAGCCTCCCAACCAGACACGCCACAACTAAGCAGCGACGCACTACTAGGGCGTGTTTCGGAAGTACCTTCTGCTCTGCGACGCCCGGCACGCTCCCCCGGTCTCGGCTGGCGCTCGACCGGGAGGTACCCCCACCGCCGCACCGGACGCCGCAGAGCCGCCCTTCGGGCGACGAAGGGACTTCCGAAACACGCCCTAGCCGGGGGCCACCCCAGGCCCTGGCCTCCCCGCCGGAGCCGTACTCCGGACGGCCCCGTGCCGGATGCGGAGGCGGGGGGTTCGCGGTCGACTCGGGCCATGAGTACCGAACCGCCGCCCTTCGGCTCCGGTCAGTCCCCGGACGACGACCCGTTCAGGAAGCAGCAGCCCCCGCCGCGGCAGGGCGGCGGCTCCCCGTACGACCCGCCGCCCCAGCAGCCGCCGTCCGGGGGAGGCGCCGGGCAACCGCCCTACGGCAGTCAGCCGCCGCCCTACGGCGACCAGCCGCCTCCCCCCGGCGGCGGCCCCTACGGCGGCGGTCCCTACGGCGGTGACCCCTACGGCGGCGGGCCGTACTCCAACGACCCGCTGTCCGGCATGCCGCCGCTCGCCGACAGCGGGAAGCGGGTGCTCGCGCGGATCCTCGACATGATCCTGGTGGGGATCGTGGTGGGGCTGCTCGCCTGGGCGTTCCGGATCAGCCAGTACACCGTGGACTCGGACGACTTCGAGTTCGGCAAGTCCCTGGTCCAGGAGGCGCTGGCGGCGGTCCTCTACATCGCCTACGACACGTACTTCACCGTCCGGAACGGCCAGACCCTCGGCAAGAAGCTGCTGCGCCTGCGGGTGGCGAACCTCAACGACGGCTCCACGCCCTCCGTGCAGACCGCGCTGACGCGCGCGGCCGTGCTGTGGATCCCCTTCGCATTCTGCTGCGCCTGCATCTGGACGGCGATCGCGGGCGGCTGGAGCTTCTTCGACAAGCCCTACAAGCAGGGCCTGCACGACAAGGCGGCCAAGACGGTGGTGGTCAGCACCGGTTGAGCGGCGCGAGCGGGCACGGGGGGCGCACGACGACGGCGGGTCCGTGGACCACGGGCCCGCCGAAGCGTTTCATCAAGCTTGTCACCGAATGCCGGTTCAGGAACCCATTCGCTCGTGCACGGGCTCCCGTACGGACTCGGACCGCGCGGTCACCCGGCTTCGGGCCGGGGTGGCGGCGGAGATCCTGGAGCGTGCCGCGGGGCGGGCGGAGGCGCCTGGCGCGGACTTGGGCAGCGGCACCGTCAGCGCGACGAGCAGGCCCAGGGCCAGGGCGGACAGCGCGATCACCGCGATGCCCGCGCCGGAACTCGTCTGTGACAGCAGCAGCATGGCGAGGGTGGACAAGATCACGGTGCAGGAGCCGTAGGCGAGCTGTGCGGTCGTCGGACGAGGCATGGCAATCGTGTCCTCGGGTGGGAATCAAAGGTGAAGCAGTGCAGTCGGCTTGGCTTCTACCGACCTCCGGCGTTCCGCCAATCGACTCTATTCGCCAGGGTGCCCGAGTGGAACGACGGGTAAGCGTGACCTGACACACGGTGCCGGGTGCACAGGGGGCGCACGGATTCATGGGGTCCGGCAAGTGGACGCATATGCGCGCCGGTTCGAGAGGCGGACGAGAGGGCGGGCGAGCGGTGGACGAGCGGCGGACGGCCGCACGCGTAACGACCGGATAACGAACAAGCGCTTCCCCTGGACGCCGATAATCCACTTGACCTGACCAAGTCAAGATCTGTTTTTTCAGTCGAAACTCCGGTCGAATGGCGCCACTTGACTACACGCGTATACCGCGCGCGGACTCCTCCACGATCGGGGCCATCCCCCTTCCGCGCGAACGGTACGCGGGGGAGGAACTCAAGTGACCAGTAGACCCTGGACGTACAGAGCGGCGGCGATCGGTGTCGCGGTCGCCACGGCGGCGGCGACCATGTCCGCGTTCACCGTGGCGCAGGCCGCGGACACCGCTCCGGCGGCGTCCGCCGACCGGCACGACCCGGCGGACCACGAGCACGCCGACGACCACGACCTCGAAGGCCCCCTGAGCAAGACCCAGGAGGCCCAGCGCGAGGAGGCCCTGCAGCAGGTCATATCCGGCGACGCCACGGTCAAGGACCGCGACGGCTCGCAGGTCGTGCAGCTGAAGAGCAAGAAGGGCAAGAGCAAGTACGTCGAGCTCGGCCGCGAGAAGACCGACAAGATCTTCACGATCCTGGTCGAGTTCGGCGACGAGATCGACAGCCGCTACGGCGGCACCCCCGGCCCGCTGCACAACCAGATAGCGAAGCCGGACCGCACCCAGGACAACTCCACGGCCTGGCAGGCGGACTACGACCAGAAGCACTTCCAGGACCTGTACTTCGGCACCGGCAAGAAGACCGAGTCGATGAAGAAGTACTACGAGAAGCAGTCCTCGGGCCGCTACTCGATCGAGGGCGAGGTCTCGGACTGGGTCAAGGTCCCCTACAACGAGGCCCGCTACGGCAACAACGCCTGCGGCCAGAGCACCTGCTCCAGCGTGTGGAACGTGGTCAGCGACGGTCTCACGTCCTGGGTCGCCCAGCAGAAGGCAGCGGGGCGCACCGACGCGGAGATCAAGGCGGACGTCGCCGAGTTCGACCAGTGGGACCGTTACGACTTCGACGGCGACGGCGACTTCAACGAGTCCGACGGCTACATCGACCACTTCCAGATCGTGCACGCCGGTGAGGACGAGTCCGCGGGCGGCGGCGCGCAGGGCGAGGACGCCATCTGGGCGCACCGCTGGTACGCGTTCGGCTCGGACGCCGGCGCGACGGGCCCCGAGGGCAACAAGCTCGGCGGCGCCAAGATCGGTGACACCGGCATCTGGGTCGGCGACTACACCATCCAGCCGGAGAACGGCGGACTCGGTGTCTTCGCCCACGAGTACGGCCACGACCTCGGTCTGCCGGACCACTACGACACCCAGGGCGGCGACAACTCCACCGGCTTCTGGACCCTGATGTCCTCCGGTTCCTGGCTCGGCACCGGCAAGGAGGCCATCGGCGACCTCCCCGGCGACATGACCGCCTGGGACAAGCTCCAGCTCGGCTGGCTCAACTACGACACGGCGAAGGCCGCGACGAAGTCGAAGCACAAGCTGGGTGTGGCGGAGTACAACACCAAGGACAAGCAGGCCCTCGTGGTCGAGCTGCCGAAGAAGAAGGTCACCACCGAGATCGTCGAGCCCGCGCAGGGGTCGGCCCAGTGGTGGAGCGGCAGCGGTGACAACCTCGCCAACACGCTCACCCGTTCGGTGGACCTCACGGGCAAGTCCTCGGCCGCGCTGACCCTGGACGGCTGGTACGACATCGAGGCCGAGTACGACTACCTCTACACCGAGGTGTCGACCGACGGCGGCGCCAACTGGACCGCCGTCGACGGCACGGTGGACGGCACGGCGATCCCGCGCGACGCCAGCGGCAAGCCCGCGCTGACCGGCTCCTCCGCCGCGTACAAGAAGCTGTCGTACTCCCTGGACGCCTACGCGGGCCAGAAGTTCGACCTCCGCTTCCGCTACCAGACCGACGGCGGTGTGGCGCCGAAGGGCTTCGCGGCCGACTCGATCACGGTGACCGCCGACGGTTCCGCCGTCTTCTCGGACGACGCGGAGAGCGCGGACGCGGCCTGGACCGCCAAGGGCTTCTCCCGCATCGGCGCGTCGATCACGGACGACTACGCGCAGTACTACATCGCCGAGAACCGTCAGTACGTGTCGTACGACAAGACGCTGAAGGTCGGCCCGTACAACTTCGGCTTCTCGACCACGCGTCCGTCCTGGGTGGAGCACTTCCCGTACCAGAACGGTCTGTTGATCTGGAAGTGGGACACCTCGCAGGCGGACAACAACACCAGCGTGCACCCCGGTACGGGTCTGCTCCTGCCGGTCGACTCGCACCCGGCGGCGCTGAAGTGGGCCGACGGCACGGTGATGCGCAGCCGGATCCAGTCCTACGACTCGCCCTTCAGCCTCTACCGCACGGACGGTCTGAAGCTGCACAAGGCGGACGTGCTGACGAGGATCCCGTCGTCGAAGGGTGTGTCCACGTTCAACGACCGGACCCACACCTACTACGACGAGGCGACCCCGCTCGCCGGTGTCAAGATCACTGACACCAACACCAAGATCAAGATCGTCAAGGAGGCCAAGGACGGCTCCACGATCTCGGTCCAGGTGGGCCCCGCGGTGAAGTAAACAGCATTTGCGCAGGTCAGAGCATGTCCGGCCGTGGCCCTCTTGGCGGGTCGCGGCCGGACGTGTTTAGGTGCGGGGTGTGGTCTTCTTATTGACACCGACATCGACTCTGACGCTCACGGGGGTGTGACCTGCATGGCCGCAGGAGGTTTCTGCAAACTGCCGGACGGCAATGTCGTCGTCGCCCTGAACCTGCCGGGGGCGCAGGCGCCGGGCACGCCGGGCACCAGCTGGGCCCCGGTGGACGACGGCTCCGTACGGGTCCTGGTCCTCGCCGCGAACCGGGCCCGGGCCCTGACCCGGCTCCGCAATCTGGGCATGCGAGCGGTCTACCTCCGCGGCAACGCGGCGCCTCCGACCCTGGACGAGATCACGGCCGTCCTGCACCACCCGGACGGCCTCATATGGCGCACGTCCCCGGTGTGCCCGGCCTCCACGACCCCGGAGCTGTGGCACCCGATCAGAGCGCTCCTGAGGAGGCCGACGGTACGGGTGTGACCGCCGCCGCCGACCGCAGTGAGGCCGACGGCATCTCACGGCCACGCTCCGCCGGCGGGGCACCACGGCCACGGTCGTCCCCTGGGGTTCCTCGGCCACTCCTGTCCGCCGCAGCGGTGATCAGCCACGACGGTGGATCTCGGCGGTGCCGGGCCGGCCGGTGGCCGCGACGTCACCCGGCGAGGGAGCGGCACCCGTCGACGGCCGGGCCCGGGAGCGGACCGACCGCTACACCACCGGCTTGCCCGACAGCTCCACGCCCGCCTCGCGCAGCTCCTCCAGGGCGCGCTCGGTCGTCTCCTCGGCCACTCCGGCCGTCAGGTCCAGGAGGACCTGGGTGCGGAAGCCCTCGCGGGCGGCGTCCAGGGCGGTGGCGCGCACGCAGTGGTCCGTGGCGATGCCGACGACGTCGACCTCGGTGATGTCACGGGCCCGGAGCCAGTCGGCGAGGGACGCGCCGTTCTCGTCGGCGCCCTCGAAACCGCTGTACGCCGCCGCGTACGCCCCCTTGTCGAACACGGCGTCCACCGCGCCGGAGGCGATCGCCGGGGCGAAGTTCGGGTGGAAACCCACCCCCTCCGTACCGGCGACACAGTGCGCCGGCCAGGAGTGCGCGTAGTCGGGGTTGTCGGAGAAGTGGCCACCGGGGGCGATGTGGTGGTCACGGGTGGCCACCACATGCTGGTAGCCGGGGCCGGCCGCCTGGCCGATCAGCTCGGTGATGGCGGCGGCCACATCGGCACCGCCGGCCACCGCGAGGCTGCCCCCCTCGCAGAAGTCGTTCTGCACGTCGACGACGATCAAGGCGCGGCGCATGGTGTCGGTGTCCTTACGACTCTTCGGTTCTCGGGTGTGGGGTGAGTGCGGGTCACGGGTGCGATGGGAAACTGCGAACTTCCGAGCCTAGAGACTTCGAGAGCTGTTCGGGAGGGGGCATCCGGCGCTCGCCCGATGCGCGGGCCGGAGCACGGGCCCACCACGCGGGCGCCAGGGGGCTCGCAAAGAGAGCGCACCGGACACATTCACTCCGGCCCACCCCAGCGTGCGCCCGCCCGCCGCCCCTCACATACCCGAGCGGCTCAGACGTACTCCGTCGGAATGACCGCCTCGCCGCGCGACAGCTGCGTCGCCGACAGCGGCAGACCGCCCCGCGCGGTCGCGTGCCGTTCGCGGACGACGTCCAGGGGCTCCCGGGAGAGCACCCGCCCGTCCTTGACCAGCGGGACCAGCAGCTGACGGTCCCGGAGGTCGTCCGGCACCGGCCCGGTGCCGATCACCTCGGCCTCCGCCACCCCGTGCTCGTCCAGCCGCCGGGCCGCCCACTTGCGGCCCCCGACGGACGTCTTCCCGCCGCTGGACTTCTTCGCCACCGGCACCAGCGGGTCCGTGGGGTCCGCCGACTCCGCCCGGGCGACGAGCTTGTAGACCATCGAACAGGTGGGGTGCCCCGAGCCGGTCACCAGCTGCGTCCCGACGCCGTACGCGTCCACGGGCGCCGCCGCGAGCGAGGCGATGGCGTACTCGTCGAGGTCCGAGGTCACGATGATCCGGGTGTCCGTCGCGCCCAGCTCGTCCAGCTGCTGCCGCACCCGGTGGGCGACGAGGAGCAGGTCGCCGGAGTCGATGCGCACGGCGCCGAGCTCGGGCCCGGCGATCTCCACGGCGGTCCGTACGGCCTCGGTGACGTCGTAGGTGTCGACGAGCAGCGTGGTGCCGCGGCCCAGCGAGTCCACCTGGGCCTGGAAGGCGTCCCGCTCGCGGTCGTGCAGCAGGGTGAAGGCGTGGGCGCTGGTGCCCACCGTCGGGATGTCGTAGCGGAAGCCGGCGGCCAGGTCCGAGGTGGAGGTGAAGCCGCCGACGTACGCGGCGCGCGAGGCGGCCACGGCGGCCAGCTCGTGCGTGCGCCGGGCGCCCATCTCGATCAGCGGGCGCCCCCCGGCGGCGCTGGACATCCGGGAGGCGGCGGCCGCGATCGCCGAGTCGTGGTTGAGGATGGACAGGATCACGGTCTCCAGGAGCACGCACTCCGCGAAGGTGCCCTCGACCCGCATGATCGGCGAGCCCGGGAAGTACACCTCGCCCTCCTGGTAGCCCCACACGTCCCCGCCGAAGCGGTAGCCGGCGAGCCAGTCGAGGGTCTCGGCGTTGACGATGGAGCGCTCGCGCAGGAAGCCGAGGACGCCCGGGTCGAAACGGAAGTTCTCCACGGCGTCCAGCACCCGTCCGGTGCCGGCGACCACGCCGTACCGGCGTCCCTCCGGAAGCCGCCTGGTGAAGACCTCGAACACCGATCGCCGCTCGGCCGTGCCCGCCTTCAAGGCGGCCTGCAGCATCGTGAGTTCGTAGTGGTCCGTGAAGAGCGCGGTCGAGGGAACGTCGACCGGCAAACCAAGGTCCGCTGTGTTCATGGCAAGGGATCGTACTCCCATTTCGTCAGTCTGACGATTTCAGGTCGATCTCCGGTCGATCTCCGGTCGGTCTCCGGTCGATCGCTGGCCGATCCGCGCCGGATCGATTCTCGTAGCCCCAGGTCGGAGGCCCGCATTTGTGCGGGCACCCCCCTGTGGTGGCAGCATGGGCGGTGTGACGGCAGCCGTACCCATGGAGATCGAGAAGACCGAGTCGGCGGAGGAGGTCTTCGCCGTACCCGAACCCGACGTGCCGTGGGTGACGATCGTCCACAACGACCCCGTGAACCTCATGAGCTACGTGACGTATGTCTTCCAGACGTACTTCGGGTACCCGAAGGACAAGGCCACCAAGCTCATGCTCGACGTCCACCACAAGGGCCGCGCGGTCGTCTCCAGCGGAACACGCGAGGAGATGGAACGCGACGTGCAGGCCATGCACGGCTACGGTCTGTGGGCCACCCTCCAGCAGGACCGGAAGTAGCGACGCACCTGATGCCAGGACAATTCGAATCGCTCCCCGGCGGCGGCGCGGCCGTCGCGCTCGACGAGGTCGAGATCTCCATCATCCGCTCGCTGGCGGTGCAACTCCTGGAGCTGATCGGGCCGGGGCCCGCCGAGGACGCCCCCGACGACCCGCTCGCCGAACTCTTCGCCGATGGCCCGAGCGAACCGCCCAAGGACCCCGTCCTGCTCCGGCTGTTCCCGGACGCCTACAGCGACCCCGAGGGCACCCCGACGGCCCGGGAGGCCGAGGAGCAGCGGGCGTACTCCTCGGAGTTCCGCCGCTTCACCGAGAACGACCTGCGGGCCGGCAAGCGCGACAACGCCCTCGCGGTGATCCACTCCCTGGACGCGCTGGCCGCGGCCGGTGAGGGCGGGGCCGTGCTCAAGCTGTCGACCCAGGAGTCCCGGCAGTGGCTCGGCTGTCTCAACGACCTGCGGCTGGCCATCGGCTCCCGCCTCGACGTCGTCGACGAGGAGGACACCGACCTCCTCTACCACCTGCCGGACGAGGACCCGCGCAAGCCGATGGTGATGGCGTACCTGTGGCTGGGCGGCCTCCAGGACTCGCTCGTCGAGACGTTGACCCCCTGAGACCCGGGAACGCGACCGGGACCCTTCGTCGCCGAGGTGCTGGTGAAGCGCTTCGACGTGGCCTTTTCATCTTTCCGTCTCTCCGGATTCGCTGCCCGTTCGCTCAGGGAACACTCAAATCCGGATAACGATCCCGTCACCGGTCCTGGGCTTCTGTGCCCAGGGCCGGATCTGTGTGAGGCGGGTCACCCAAGTGGCAGTAAAGCGTGTGGTAGGACTTCCCAAATCCATTTGCGGCGACTCCCCTCGCCGTGAGAGAGAACGTCGGCCATCGTCGGCGTGCAAGACCGAAAGTGAACCGGGCCGGGGCCGCAGGCCACCACCCGGTCGCCGACCGGACAAGGCGTCCGCGCCACGACCACAGCCCGCACCGCTGCTGCACCCCGCCAGCAACGTCCCCGCGCCACCGAGGTAACTCGATGTCACTCGAATCCATCACCAACTCCATCGACGACGCCGTCAGCGGGTTCTTCGAACCCGTGGCCGAAAGCGTTGGTGAGGTCGTCTTCTACACCGTAGGTGTCGGCGACACCGAGCTTCCGCTCATCGTCGCCTGGCTCGTCATCGCCGGCCTGGTCTTCACCGGCTGGTTCGGGCTCATCCAGGTACGCAAGTTCAAACTCGCCCTGGAAGTCGTGCGCGGCAAGTACGACGAGGACGACTCGCCCGGTGAGGTCAACCACTTCCAGGCCCTGACCGCCGCGGTCTCCGGCACCGTCGGTCTCGGCAACATCGCCGGTGTCGCCATCGCCGTCTCCATCGGTGGGGCCGGCGCCACCTTCTGGATGATCCTGTGCGGTCTGCTCGGCATGGCGACCAAGTTCGTCGAGGTCACCCTCGGTGTGAAGTACCGTGAGCAGCACGCGGACGGCACCGTCTCCGGCGGTCCCATGCACTACCTGCCCAAGGGCCTCGCCGAGCGCTTCGGCAGCCGTGGCGCGAAGTTCGGCAAGGTGCTCGCCGTCCCCGCCGCCGTCATGATCCTCTTCTTCGGCCTGTTCGGCGGCAACCTCTTCCAGACCAACCAGAGCTACGCCCAGGTCTCCTCGACCTTCGGCGGCGAGGACGGATTCCTGGCCTCGTCCGCCGGTGCCGTCCTCTTCGGTCTGGTCGTCGCGGCGCTGGTCGGCCTGGTGCTGCTCGGCGGCATCCGCTCCATCGCCTCGGTCACCAGCAAGCTGGTCCCGGCGATGGCCGCCATGTACATCGTGGCCTGCCTGGTCGTCATCATCGGCAACGTCACCGCGGTGCCGGACGCCGTCATGGAGATCTTCCGGCGTGCGTTCGAGCCCCAGGGTGTCGTCGGTGGTGTGATCGGCGCCCTGATCGTCGGCTTCCAGCGGGCCGCCTTCTCCAACGAGGCCGGCCTCGGCTCCGCCCCGATCGCCCACTCCGCGGTCAAGACCAAGCACCCCGCGAGCGAGGGCCTGGTCGCTCTGCTGGAGCCGTTCATCGACACCGTCGTCATCTGCACCATGACCGCGCTGACCATCATCATCGCCAAGCCGGACAGCTGGGCCGAGCGCGCCGCGGGCAACGGGGAAATCGGCGGTGTCACCATCACCTCCGACGCCTTCGCGACCGCGCTGCCCTGGTTCCCGCACCTGCTGACCGTCGCGGTGCTGCTGTTCGCCTTCTCCACGATCCTGACCTGGGGCTACTACGGCCTCAAGGCGTGGTCGTACCTCTTCGGCCGGAGCAAGGCCAGCGAGGTCACCTTCAAGGCCCTGTGGAGCGCGTTCGTCGTCCTCGGCGCCCTGATGTCCCTCGGCTCGCTGATCAGCCTCGCCGACTCGGCCCTGTTCCTGCTCTCGGTCTTCAACATCATCGGCCTCTACCTGCTGGCCCCGGTCGTCAAGCGCGAGCTGAACTCCTTCCTGGGGTTCGTCAAGCGCCGCAAGGCCGGCCTGCCGGAAGCCGACGAGACCCAGGCAGCCGTCAAGGCGCTCGACTGAGCCTCCCCGCCCAGCATGTGGGCCGTCCCGTACCACTCTTCGGTACGGGACGGCCCTCTGCTTATCCTGACGAACATGCTGACCATCACCCAGGCCCTCGTCGACCAGATCGTCGCCCACGCGCGCAAGGACCACCCCGACGAGGCGTGCGGCGTCGTCGCCGGACCGGCGGGCTCGGACCGCCCCGAGCGCTTCATCCCGATGCTGAACGCGGCCATGTCGCCCACGTTCTACGAGTTCGACTCCGGCGACCTGCTCAAGCTCTACCGCGAGATGGACGACCGCGACGAGGAGCCCGTGGTCATCTACCACTCCCACACCGCCACCGAGGCGTACCCCTCGCGCACCGACATCTCCTACGCGAACGAGCCCGGCGCCCACTACGTCCTCGTCTCCACCGCCGACACCGACGGCCTCGGCGACTTCCAGTTCCGCTCGTACCGCATCGTCGAGGGCGAGGTCACCGAGGAGGACGTGCGGATCGTCGAGGTGTACTGATCCGTCGACGGACCACGTTCGCGGCTACGGTGGTCCTGCCCAGGCGTACGCACGCGCACGCACCCAACTGCCCGTGACGGAGACGGCGTTGACACAGCAGACGCGACGACTGCCCGGCCGGCGCCCCACCCTCGACGACGTGGCACGCGGCTCGGGTGTCTCGAAGTCCACCGTGTCACGGGTGATCAACGGCGAGGACAAGGTGCGCGCGGAGGTGGTCGAACGGGTCCGGGAGGTCATCGCCGAACTCGGTTACGTCCCGAACTCCGCCGCCCGCCAACTGGTCACCCGCCGCAACAACGCCATCGCCGTCGTCGCCAGCCAGCCGCAGAACCGGCTCTTCATCGACCCCTTCTTCGACCTCCACATCCGGGGCATCCGCAAGGAACTGGTGGCCCACGGCGCCCAGCCCGTCCTGCTCTTCCTGGAGGAGCCCGAGGAGTACCCCCGGGTCGGTGACTTCCTCGGCGGCGGCCACGTCGACGGTGCCCTGCTGTTCTCCCTGCGCGCCGACGACCCGCTGCCCGGCATGATCGACCGGCTCGGGCTGCCCGCCGTCTTCGGCGGCCGGCCGCTGGTCCGCGACGGCGAGCCCGCGCACGACCGCGTGTACGTCGACGCCGACAACCGGGGCGGGGCCCGCGAGGCCGTCCGCCACCTGGTCGCCCTCGGCCGGGAACGCGTCGCCACGATCACCGGCCCCGTCGGCCAGGAGGCCTCGGCGCTCGACCGCCTGGACGGCTACCGGGACGTCCTGCCGGACGCTTCGCCCCTCCTGATCGAACACTCCGACTACACCCGGCAGGGCGGGGTCGACGCCATGACCGCGCTCCTCGACCGCCGCCCCGACCTGGACGCCGTCTTCGTCGCCTCCGACCTCATGGCCTCCGGCGCGCTCCAGGTGCTGCGCGAGCGGGGCCGCCGGGTGCCGGACGACGTGGCCGTCGTCGGCTTCGACGACCTCGCGCCCATCGCCGAGCACACCGATCCGCCGCTGACCACCGTCCACCAGGACATCGAGGGCATGGGCCGGCTGATGGCCCGGCTGCTGTTCAGCCACGGCGACGACGGCCCCACGGACGGCGGGGCGACGGCGCCCGGCCCCCAGTCGTCGGTGGTCACCCCGACGCGACTCGTCGTACGGCAGTCCGCCTGACAGGCGTACGGGCGGCGGCCGAGCCGGCGTTCGAGCAGTGGCTGAGCGGCGTTCGACCGGGTGACCGAAGCGCCGCTGAGGTGCGTGGTCTCACTCCCCGGCCCGAAACCGTCCGGCATGTGGGATCACATTCCGGGACCCGGACCGGGAATCGATACGATGAGCGCATGGTTTTTGACGACGTGAGCGAGAAGACGCCGGGCGCACTGCTCGTGGCGCGGCTGCACGTCGACCTGTGCAGGCTTGCCAGCGCCATCTGTTGACGCCGACCCCTGCCGCCGTACGGCCGTGAGCCGCGGCGCCGACACCTGTGTGACCACGCACTCCGCGCTGCCGCGCGCCACCGACCCACCACTCCCGACAGGAGCCGCACACCATGGCCATCGAGGTCCGCATCCCCACCATCCTCCGCCAGTACACCGACGGTCAGAAGGCGGTGGAGGGAGCCGGTGACACCCTCGCCGACCTGTTCACCGACCTCGAGAGCCGTCACGCGGGCATCCAGGCGCGCATCGTGGACGGCGGTGAACTGCGCCGCTTCGTCAACGTCTACCTCAACGACGAGGACGTCCGCTTCCTGGAGGGCATCAACACCAAGCTGTCCGACGGCGACAACGTGACGATCCTGCCGGCCGTGGCCGGCGGCATGGCCTGATCACCCATGCGCTACGACTCCCCGCTGGCCGCGGTGGGCAACACCCCTCTGGTGTGCCTGCCGCGGCTGTCGCCGTCCGCCGACGTCCGGATCTGGGCGAAGCTGGAGGACCGCAACCCGACGGGTTCGGTCAAGGACCGGCCCGCCCTGCACATGATCGAGCAGGCGGAGAAGGAGGGGCGGCTGACCCCCGGCTGCACGATCCTGGAGCCCACCTCGGGCAACACGGGCATCTCCCTCGCCATGGCGGCCAAGCTCAAGGGCTACCGCATGGTCTGCGTCATGCCCGAGAACACCTCGCAGGAGCGGCGTGAGCTGCTCGCCATGTGGGGCGCCGAGATCATCCCGTCCCCGGCCGCCGGCGGCTCCAACACGGCCGTACGCGTCGCCAAGGAGCTCTCCGCCGAGCACCCCGACTGGGTGATGCTCTACCAGTACGGCAACCCCGACAACGCGGGCGCCCACTACGCGACGACGGGCCCGGAGATCCTGGCGGACCTCCCCTCCATCACCCATTTCGTCGCCGGTCTCGGTACGACGGGGACGCTGATGGGCGTGGGCCGTTTCCTGCGCGAGCACAAGCCGGATGTGCGGATCGTCGCCGCCGAGCCGCGCTACGACGACCTCGTCTACGGGCTGCGCAACCTCGACGAGGGGTTCGTGCCGGAGCTCTACGACGCGTCGGTCCTCACCACCCGCTTCTCCGTAGGCTCCGCCGACGCGGTGACCCGCACACGGGAGCTGCTGCAGCAGGAGGGCATCTTCGCGGGCGTCTCCACGGGGGCCGCGCTGCACGCCGCGATCGGAGTCGGCAACAAGGCGGTCAAGTCCGGCGAGCCGGCCGACATCGTCTTCGTGGTCGCCGACGGCGGCTGGAAGTACCTGTCGACGGGCGTCTACACCGCCGCGACGACGGAAGAGGCCATCGAGACACTGCAGGGCCAGCTCTGGGCGTAGGGGTGCGTGGCGGGGTGGGCCGGGGTGCGTCGTCGGGTGCGGGTGGGTGGGGTTGCTCGCGCAGTTCCCCGCGCCCCTAAAGACCAGGCCCCTGCGGCCTGGAAGGCGACCGGCGGCGGGCCTGAAAGCATGGGGCGAAGCCCCTGCTTTCAGGGGCGCGAGAACTGCGCGAAGCCCCACCCGAGCCGCACCCGACAACGCACCCCTTCCGCTCCCCGGGACGGCCCACCACCAGCCGAACCGGTGACAGCACAGGTGAGTTCGCCCACAACGGCCCCTGGCGGAGGAGCGACCCACCCTTTTGCGCCTTACGCTCAACGGACCGCACCACTCGTGCTGCACCCATGTCCGTCCTTCGCAACCCCGCCACCCGCAATACGCAACCCGTCTGCACGTCACGACTGACACGACTGTCACGACTTCACGCCAGCGCGGAGGTTCCAGCTCTCATGAAGCTCACCGTCGTCGGCTGCTCGGGGTCGTTCCCTTCCGCGGAATCGGCCTGTTCGAGCTACCTCGTAGAGGCCGACGGCTTCCGGCTGCTCCTCGACATGGGCAACGGTGCCCTGGGCGAGCTGCAGCGCCACTGCGGTCTCTACGACCTCGACGCGATCTTCCTCAGCCATCTGCACGCCGACCACTGCATCGACATGTGCGCGTATTTCGTCGCACGGTACTACCGCCACGACGGCGGCCGCTGCGACCCCATCCCGGTCTACGGACCCGAAGGCACCGAGCAGCGCCTGACCACGGCCTACGCCGACACCCCGTCCGCCTCCTCCATGAGCGAGGTCTTCGACTTCCACACGGTCAAGCCGAGCACGTTCGAGATCGGCCCGTTCACCGTCCACACGGAACGGGTCGCCCACCCCGTCGAGGCGTACGGCATCCGCATCGAACACGGCGGCCGGGTCCTGACGTACTCCGGGGACACCGGCGTCACCGACACCCTGGACGAACTGGCGCGCGACGCCGACCTGTTCCTGTGCGAGGCCGCCTTCACACACGGCAAGGAGAACATCCCGGACCTCCATCTCAACGGCCGCGAGGCCGGTGAGACGGCCGCCCGGGCGGGCGCCCGCCGTCTCGTCCTCACCCACGTCCCGCCGTGGACGGACCCCCAGGTCAACCTCGTCGACGCCCGCGCGGTGTACGACGGCCCGGTGGAGCTGGCGGTGCCCAGGGTGTCGTACGAGATCTGAGGACGCCGCAGGCGATACGCGGTATCCGGGCACGACGTACGCGAGAAGCCGAGCACGACGTACGCGAGAAGCCGAGCACGACGTACGTGAAAGGCCCCCGGAGCGGACTCCGGGGGCCTTTCACGTACGTCGTGCTCGGGGGAGCCGTGGCGGCTACTTCGCCTCCGCCTTCTGGAGCTCGGCGAGCTCCTCGTCCGTCTCCCGGCCGGGGGTCGGCAGGTTGAAGCGGACGATCGCGAACCGGAAGATCACGTAGTACAGGGCGCCGAAGCACAGGCCCACCAGGAGCAGGGCCCAGGGCTTGGTGGCGATGCCCAGGTTGAGGCCGAAGTCGATCACGCCGGCCGAGAAGCCGAAGCCGTCCTTCATGCCGAGCGCCCAGGTCAGGGCCATGGAGACACCGGTGAGCACGGCGTGGATGGCGTACAGGACCGGGGCGATGAACATGAACGTGAACTCGATCGGCTCGGTGACACCGGTGACGAACGAGGTCAGCGCCATGGAGAACATCATGCCGCCGACCACCGCACGGCGCTCCGGGCGGGCGGCGTGGTAGATCGCGAGACAGACGGCCGGCAGGCCGAACATCATGATCGGGAAGAAGCCGGTCATGAACTGTCCGGCGGTCGGGTCACCGGCCAGGAAGCGCGCGATGTCACCGCTCTTGCCCTCGTACGAACCGGCCTGGAACCACGGGAAGGAGTTCAGCAGGTGGTGCATGCCGACCGGGATCAGCGCACGGTTGGCCACACCGAAGACGCCCGCGCCGACCGCGCCGGAGCCGACCAGCCACTCGCCGAAGTGGTGCAGACCCGCGCCGAGGACCGGCCAGATGTAGCCGAAGACGATGCCGATGAGCAGGCCCGCCAGGGCGGCCAGGATCGGCACCAGGCGGCGGCCGCCGAAGAAGCCGGCCCAGTCGGGCAGCTTGGTGCGGTAGAAGCGCTGGTAGAGCAGGGCGACGACCAGGCCCATCACGACGCCGCCGAGGACACCGGCGTTGACCGACGCGTCCACCATCACGACCTTGCCGTCGACGACCGTGGCCTTCTGGGGGAGGTTGGAGTCGGTGAAGGTGCCCAGCACCTTCTGGAAGACGAGGTAACCGACGACCGCGGCGAGGGCGGTCGAGCCGTCCGACTTCTTCGCGAAGCCGATCGCGATGCCGACCGCGAACAGCAGCGGCATGTTGTCGAGGATGGCACCGCCGCCGGCCGCCATGAAGCTCGCGAACTTGGTGATGAACCCGGGGAACGAGTCACTGCCCAGCATGTCCGTGGTGCCGAGCCGGACGAGCAGGGCTGCGGCCGGCAGGACGGCGACCGGCAGCATCAGGCTGCGGCCGATACGCTGCATGACAGCCATCGTGCGGGAGCCCCAGCTGGGGCCCTTGTTGTCTGCGGCCGGGGGAGCGGCGCTGGCCGTGGTCACAACTTCCTCCATGAGAGCAGGGCGCCGCCCGGGGACGGGAGAGTGGGGGAGGGGCAGCACGGAGAGGTCTACACCATTCAGTGGTGTAGACCTGTTGTAGCACGGTGGGGGGCGGCCAAGGAACCCGCGATTCCCGTTTTATGCCTTCGTGATGTCGCCGGGACTTCACCCCTTGTCCCCGGGCCCGCTTGGCGGGCATGCCCCGCGTGGTGTAGACCAGTCGCGAACGATTCGCAACGGTCATCAGGGAGAGACGCCATGGCCACCAAGGCTGAGAAGATCGTCGCCGGGCTCGGCGGCCTCGACAACATCGACGAGGTCGAGGGCTGCATCACCCGCCTGCGCACCGAGGTCCATGACGCCTCCCTCGTCGACGAGGCCGCCCTCAAGGCCGCCGGCGCGCACGGCGTCGTCAAGATGGGCACCGCCATCCAGGTCGTCATCGGCACCGACGCCGACCCCATCGCCGCGGAGATCGAGGACATGATGTAGGCCCCGAACGCGATGAGGGGGTGTCGCACGACACCCCCTAAGCTCAGCGGCATGTCTCGAATCGACGGCCGCACGCCCGAACAGCTCCGCCCGGTCACCATCGAACGCGGGTGGAGCAAGCACGCCGAGGGCTCCGTCCTCATCTCCTTCGGCGACACGAAGGTCTTCTGCACCGCCTCCGTCACCGAAGGCGTCCCCCGCTGGCGCAAGGGCAGCGGCGAGGGCTGGGTGACCGCCGAGTACTCCATGCTCCCCCGCGCCACCAACACCCGCGGCGACCGGGAGTCCGTACGCGGCAGGATCGGCGGCCGCACCCACGAGATCTCCCGCCTCATCGGACGCTCCCTGCGCGCCGTCATCGACTACAAGGCGCTCGGCGAGAACACCATCGTCCTCGACTGCGACGTCCTCCAGGCCGACGGCGGCACCCGCACGGCGGCCATCACCGGCGCGTACGTCGCGCTGGCCGACGCCGTGTCCTGGGCCCAGGGCAAGAAACTGATCAAGGCCAACCGCCAGCCCCTCACCGGCACCGTCTCGGCCGTCTCCGTCGGCATCGTCGGCGGCGTCCCCCTCCTCGATCTCCGCTACGAGGAGGACGTGAAGGCCGACACGGACATGAACGTCGTCTGCACCGGCGACGGTCGCTTCGTCGAGGTCCAGGGGACCGCCGAGGCCGAGCCGTTCGCCCGCGAGGAGCTCAACTCCCTGCTGGACCTTGCCGTTTCCGGCTGTGACGAACTGGCTGCCCTCCAGCGCAAGGCGCTTGATACGGTCCTCGAAAGGTAAAGAAGGGTAAAGGGCGCGCCAAGGGCGACGGCCGCCGGTGGCAACCACCGCGGCCCCGCCCGCGTCCTTGCACATACGGGTGCACGGCACACCACCGTGCACCCGGCCACACCGCAGTAGCCGTTCATGCGCCACACAGGGGGCCGTCAGGCCTGCACCCAGTTCCCCAGGAGGACCGTTCCATGGCCGCGAGTCGCCGACGTCGTACGACCACCATCGCCGGAGCCGTAGCCGCCGTCGCCCTGACGGTCGGGCTCACCACCGGCTGCGACGCCGTGAACAAGGCCCTGGACTGCGTCCAGACCGCCGACGCCATCGCCCAGAGCGTGAACGACCTCCAGCAGGCCGTCCAGAACGCGGCGGACGACCCCACGCAGCTGGAGGAGTCCCTCGCCTCCATCGACAAGAACCTCGACGAGATCGGCGACAAGACCGACAACGCCGACGTCAACAAGGCCGTCGACTCGCTCCAGAAGGCCGTCACCGACACCCAGACCGCCGTGGAGAACGGGGACGCCACCCCCGACATCAGCGGCATCACCGACGCGGCGGGCGAACTGACGAAGGTCTGCACGTCGTAACCCCGCGGAACCCGGCCGAGGCGGAACTCGGCTGGACCCGGTGAGACTCGGCGGAGCCGGGCGGCGGGGATCGCGATACTGGTGGGCATGACCCGCCTGATCCTCGCCACCCGCAACGCCGGCAAGCTCACCGAACTGAAGGCCATCCTCGCCGACGCCGGTCTGACCCACGACCTCGTCGGCGCCGACGCCTACCCGGACGTCCCCGACGTCAAGGAGACCGGCGTCACCTTCGCCGAGAACGCCCTGCTGAAGGCCCACGCCCTCGCGCAGGCCACAGGCCTCCCCGCCATCGCCGACGACTCCGGCCTCTGCGTCGACGTCCTCGGCGGCGCCCCCGGCATCCTCTCCGCCCGCTGGGCCGGCCGCCACGGCGACGACAAGGCCAACCTGGAACTGCTCCTCGCCCAGCTCGGCGACATCGCCGACGAACACCGCGGCGCCCACTTCGCCTGCGCGGCCGCCCTGGCCCTGCCGGACGGCGCGGAGCGGGTGGTCGAGGGCCGGCTGAGGGGCGTACTGCTGCACTCCCCGATCGGCACGAACGGCTTCGGCTACGACCCGATCCTCCGGCCGGACGGCGACACGAGGAGCTGCGCCCAGCTGACGGCGGAAGAGAAGAACGCGATCAGCCACCGGGGGCAGGCGTTCCGGGGGTTGGTGCCGGTGCTGCGGGAGCTGTTGGGCTGAGGCGCGTGCACGAGGAAGGTCCGGCTTGCGGAAGCCGCAAGCCGGACCTTGGAAATGAAGGTGAGTGCGGCCTGAGGGACTCGAACCCTCACGGGATTGCTCCCATCGCGCCCTAAACGCGAGGCGTCTGCCAGTTCCGCCAAGGCCGCCCTGCCGCCCGTCGTCGAGCATGACGGGCGGCTGCAAGTGTACGGTGATCGATGCCTATCCGGCGAGCGACGTTCGCTCTTTCTGTCGGCACCATGTATCTGTCAGCGCGTGGCAGTTCGGGCACAGGTACCGCAGGTTCTCCCGACGGTTGTCGTGCCAGTCCCCGTTGATGTGGTCGATCTGCAAGGTGATGCTACGGCCCAGCCATTCACCGGTGTTGCCGCAACTCATGCATGTGTACGGCACTCCGATTTCGGTCAGGGCCCGGTGCAGTTGGGCCCTGTTGGTCCGCCCGGCGTCCGGGGGCAGAACGACAAGCACGCGATGAGCCGTCGGTGTGGGGGCCCGCCTATCCACTTTGCCCCAGGTGCGGCGCTTGAAGTGGCTGGTGTCGAGGCCGAGGCGCGCCGCAGCTCGCTGCACGCGTCGATGGTTGGTGTAACTGACAACCAGACCGAGTCCACGCATCACGTCGGCATAGCTGGATGCCTGGGGGACCAGGGTGCGAAGTGCTTCCTCGTCAAGGGATACCCGGGTGTGAGTGAAGTGCTCGGTGTCGATGTGCCGCTCACGCAGCATGCGTAGCAGCGTGGCGCGCGAGCGGCTGTCGTCCGGAACGCCCAGTGCTCGCGCCACTCCGCGCACGCTGTCCGCTGAGACCGTGGCCGCCTTCAACTCCTCGGTGGTGAAGGGCAGGTCCAGCTCAACACGGTCGATGCCGGGGAAGTGGCTGATGTCGATTCCTGCCGCGTCGATGCGGCGTCGGATGTGGGAAAGCGTGCCGGTGGCCGGAGTGGCGCCCAGCTTCAGCGCTACCTCGCGCAGTGAGGAGGACGTGGCGGTGGCTTCGACGATGGCGGCGTCCGGATATTTGCGCCACGGGCTGCGCTTGACGAAGTGGCTCGTGTCGAGTCCGTGGCGTGCCACCTTCTCCTGGAGTACGCGTCGTTGCCCCCCGCTTGTCTTGAGTCCGAGTCTGCGCATCAAGTCGTTCCAGTTGCGAGCTTCGGCGACGGCTGGTGAGAGCCGCCCCTCGCTGTACACGCTGTCCCCCATGGAACCTTCTCCGTTCCGGCCGCATGTTCGTGGCTCGTACGGAGAAACGAACTATTCGTCGGACGGTCACGGCGGTGCTGATGTGGTGTGGGTCACCAGGCAAGCCCTCAGGGCTTTCGGGCGGCGTGTGGCCGAGGACTGGCCCCGGGGTGCTTGACCGAGGAGCACAGGCCGGGTGTCGGAACGGCCCGTGCCGGGTGATCCGGTGCGGGCCGTTCTGTGGGGCGGAGGTGTGGAACGGAGGTGGGGCGGTAGTGGGGGTCAGATGCCCAGGTCCTTGATGATCTTCGCTACGTGGCCCGTCGCGCGGACGTTGTAGAGGGCGTGTGCCACCTTGCCCTCCTCGTCGACGATGATCGTGGAGCGGATGACGCCCAGGTACGTCTTGCCGTAGTTCTTCTTCTCGCCGAAGGCCGCGTACGCGTCCAGCACCGTCTTGTCCGGGTCGCCGAGAAGGGTGACCTTCAGGGACTCCTTCTCGCGGAACTTGGCGAGTTTCTCGGGCTTGTCGGGGGAGATGCCGATCACGTCGTACCCGGCGTCCGCGAGGAGCTCCAGGTTGTCGGTGAAGTCACAGGCCTGCTTGGTGCAGCCCGGGGTCAGGGCGGCCGGGTAGAAGTAGACGATGACCTTGCGGCCCTTGTGGTCGGACAGGGACACCTCGTTGCCGTCGGCGTCCGGGAGGGTGAAGGCGGGGGCCACGTCCCCGGGTTGGAGTCGCTCGCTCATCGGTCCAGCGTAATGGCGGGCCCTGGCGGTCCCGTGCCGGGTGGAGCTGACAGACTGTGCGGAACCAAGGGATTTCAGGGACAACCGACTACGGGAGGCCGCGCGGTGGCGGAGAGCTCGGACATCAGGACCCCGGCCGAGATCGAGGCGGACATCAAGCGCCGCCGTGAGAACCTCGCCGAGACGCTCGACGAGATCGGCGTCCGGGTGCATCCCAGGACCATCGTGGGCGACGCCAAGGCCAAGGTCGCCTCCAACATCGACCACACCCTCGGCGCGGCGTACGTCTCGGTCAACCGTGTGGTCAGTGACGTCAGGGGCCAGTTCGTCGACGAGGACGGCGCGCCCCGGGTCGAGCGCATCGTGCCCGTCGCCCTCGTGGTCGTCGCGGTGGTGGGGCTCCTCGCCCTCGGCACTCGGCGTCGTCGGGTCTGACGGGGACAGGTAGGTTCGGGGTGTGAGCGAGAAGACCCAGCACGACGACAAGTTGCCCATTCGGATGCTGCACGACCGTGTGCTCGTGCGGCAGGACACCGCCGAGGGCGAGCGGCGTTCCGGCGGCGGCATCCTGATCCCCGCGACGGCGGCCGTCGGCCGGCGTCTCGCCTGGGCCGAGGTCGTCGCGGTCGGCCAGAACGTCCGGACCGTCGAGCCCGGCGACCGGGTCCTCTACGACCCCGAGGACCGTGCCGAGGTGGAGGTGCGGGGCGTGGCGTACGTCCTGATGCGGGAGCGCGATCTGCACGCCGTGGCCGCGGACCGGTTCGAGGGGTCGGAGGACTCCACGGGCCTGTATCTCTGAGATGCGTCTCTGAGATGTATCTATGACTCCGAGATGTATCTCTGCGATGCGTCTCTGATTCGCAGGCTGTGACAGGCGGTGGGGGCTGGTGAGCATGGTCACCAGCCCCCACCGCCTTCTGCTTGTGCCGGGGCTACCCGAACGGTCCCACCGAGGTGTCGCCTCCCGAGTTCGCTCCGCCGTCGCCGGTTCCTCCGTCGGCTGTGGCTCCGCCGGTGGAGGAGGCTCCTCCGTCGGCTGTCCCTCCGCCGGTGGAGGTCGCTCCGCCGTCGGTCGAGGTGCCGCCGGTGGAGGCCGTTCCGCCGTCCGTCGTCGCCCCGCCCGTGGAACTCGTGCCGCCGTCGGTGGTGGGTGTGCCGCCGCCGGTGGTGGTGCCGTTGTCGGTGCTGTCGTCCGTCGGGCCGCCGGGCTCCTCGTCGCCCGTGGGGCCGCCGGTCTCCTCGTCGCCGGTGGCGCTGGGCTCCTCGGCCGGGGTGCTGGGCGGGGTGATCACGACGTCCGCGCCGACCTGGAGGTCGAGGTCGAACTCCTTGACCTTCTTGCCCTTCAGGGCGGCCTTGGTGAACTGCGCCCAGATCTGGGTGGGCGCCCCACCGCCGTTGATGCGGGGCAGACCCATCGCGCCGTAGAGCGGCTTGTGGATGCCCGTCTTGGGGTCTTGGCCCATCACGGAGACGACGGTGGCGAGGTCGGGGGTGTAGCCCGCGAACCAGGCCGCCTTGTCCTCCTCGGCGGTGCCCGTCTTGCCGGCGACCGGGTGACCGGAGGCCTGCGCGGCGGTGGCGGTGCCGTTCTGGACGACGCTCCGCAGGACGGAGGTGGTGGTGTCGGCGGCCTTGCGGCTGACGGCCTGGGTGGACTCCGTGCTCGGGAGCTTGATCACCTCGCCGTCCTTGCTGATCTTCTCGATCATCGTGTACGTGCCGTGCTTGCCGTGGTTGGCGAGCGTCGCGTACGCCTCCGTCATGTCGAGGACGCTCGCGGTGGCGGTGCCCAGGGCGATGGACGGGTACGGGTTCATGTCCGGCGTGTTCTTGGGCAGCCCGAGGTCGATCGCGGTCTTCTCGATCTTCTCGGGGCCGACGTCCACGGCCATCTGCGCGTACACCGAGTTCACGGAACTCTCGGTGGCCTGGCGGACGGAGATGTTGCCGTAGTTGACGTAGTCCTCGTTCTCGGGGGCGTACGCCGGGCCGGGCCAGCCCGTCACGGGGCGCTTGTTGGTGCCGTCGTAGACGGTGTTCGGGGTGATCGCCTGGCCGCTCTGGGTGTTGGAGGCGTTCTCCACGGCGGCGGTGAACACGAACGGCTTGAAGGTGGAGCCGACCTGGAAGTCACGGCGGGTCGCGTTGTTGACGTACTGCTTGGTGTAGTCGATGCCGCCGTACATCGCGATGACCTTGCCGGTCTTCGGGTCGATGGAGACACCGCCGGCGCGTACGTAGTTGTCGACCTTGCGGTTCTTCTTGTCGAGCTTGTCCATCAGCTGGTCGTCGACGGCCTTGATGAAGGCGTTCTGCATCTTGGGCTGGATGGTGGTGGTGATGCGGTAGCCACCGCCGTTCTCCAGCGCCTCCTCGTCGATGATCTTGTGGTCGTAGAGGTACGACTTGATGGCCTCGACGAGGTAGCCGCGCTGGCCGGAGAAGGCGCTGGGCGTGATGGCCTGCTTCGGCATCGGGAACTTCGCGCCGGTGCGCTCGGACTGCTTGAGCCAGCCCTCCTTCACCATGCCGTCGAGGACGTAGTTCCAGCGGGCGACCGCCGCGTCCTTGTTCTCCGGGTGGGCGACGACGTCGTACACGCTCGGCGCGTTGACGAGCGCGGCGAGGTACGCGCCCTGCTCGGCGGTGAGTTCGTCGGCGTCGACGCCGTAGTAGGCCTGGGCGGCGGCCTGGATGCCGTAGGCGTTGCGGCCGAAGAAGCTGGTGTTGAGGTAGCCCTCCAGGATCTCGTCCTTGGTGACCTCGCGGTCCAGCTTGATCGCGATGAAGAACTCCTTCACCTTGCGGGTGACGGTCTGGTCCTGGGCCAGGTAGTAGTTCTTCACGTACTGCTGGGTGATGGTGGAGCCGGACTGCTTGCCCTTGCCGGTCGCGGTGTTCCAGCCGGCGCGGACCATCGCCTTGAGGTCGATGGCCGGCTCGGAGTAGAAGTCGCGGTCCTCGGCGGCCAGTACGGCGTGCTGGGCGGCCTTGGAGACCTTCGACAGCGGGACGTTCTCGCGGTTGACCTCGCCGTCGCGGGCGATCTGGGTGCCGTCCGCGTAGAGGTAGACGTTGCTCTGCTTGGTCGCGGCGTCCTGCGGCTTGGGGATGTGGACCATGTTGTAGCCCAGCACGAAGGCGCCGACGATCAGCATGATGCCGACCACGAAGGCGCCGAGCACCATGCGCCAGGTGGGGATCAGGCGCCTGAAGCCGGTGCGCTTGGGCCGCTTGGGCTTCTTGCCCTTGCCGCCGCCCGCGGGGGCCGGGGTGATGTCGGGCACGGCGGCGGTCGCGGTGGCGGCAGCGGTGGCGACCGTGGGGCCGGTCCCGGGGGCCGCCTTCTCGGCGGAGACGACGCCGAGCGCCTGCGTGGGCGTGTCGGCGCCCGGCCGGGCGGCGGCGGGGGCGACTTCCGGGCGGCCGGGGTGATCCCCAGGGTGGTGGTGGGGGTGTCGTCAGCGCGCCCGCCCGGCGCCGCACCGGGGGCACGAGGGGTCTGAGCGCCGGTGGACTTGGTGGCGGAGGTCGCGGCGGTGTCGCCGTCGCGAGGGGGCGGGGTGCCTCCGCCGCCACGCCGGCGGAAGCTGCGGACCCGGCGGAAGCTGCGGCCCCTGAGGCCCCTGAGGCCCCTGAGGCCCCGGCGAGCCCGGCGGCCTTGGCGGCGCGGGCCGCGCGGGCGGCCCTCGCGGCCCGGGCGTCCGGCACCCCGGCCGCCTTGCCGTCGCGCCCGGCGTCACGGCCGCCTGCGGAGTCGCCACCGCGCACGCCACCGGTCTGGCCGTCGCGAGCACCGGTGGGCTGACCGTCCCGAGCGCCTGCGGGCGGCCGCCGCGACCGCCGGTCTGCCGGCCGTCGCGCGCGCCGGTGGACCCGCCGTCGGCGGGTGACGCCGACTCGGTCCGCGGCGCCTGCCCGGCCGTTGCACCGGTCTGCCCGCCGGATGCCGAGGCGGGAGGGCGGAGCCGGGCTTGCCGCCGGGCGCCGCGCCGGGCCTCCCGCCGGGTGCTGTCGCCGACTGGCCGTCGGACGCCGTGCCGGGCCGTCCGTCCGGCCGTGTGCCGGACGCGGGGCCGGGCTTGCCGCCGGGCCTCCCGCCGGCACCGGAGGCACCGGAAGCACCGGCTGCCTCGCCTGAGCGTGCGCCGGAAGTCGGGTCGGGCTGTCCGCCGGGTGCCGAGCTGGCCTCCCGCCGCCGGAAGCGCCGGAAGTGCCAGGGCCGCCGGACGCGCCCGAAGCCGTGCCGGAGCGCGGGCCGGAAGGCGGGTGGGGTTGCCCTCGGAGGAGGGTCCGGGCGGGCGCCGGAGGTCGCCGGAGGTCGGCCGTTCGGCTGTCCGTCGGACGCGGCTCCCTTGCCGGAGGCCGGGCCGGCGTCGCCGGTGGGCGTCTTCCTGGCGGCGTCGGCGTCGGCACCGGGTCCCTGAGGTGTGCCCGGAGTGCGTGGCTCCGGGTCTCTCGGTGCCCAGCCCGGGCCGTTCCGCTTCGGCTGCGGCTCGTCGCTCATCGTGCTGCCGTGCTCCTGATTCCGCGTCGTACGTTCATTTCCGTACGGACTCGTACGCTTTGCGCCCACTCCGGGCCGGTTCTGCGCCCCTGAGTGAAGACTCTCGTACCGTGCGATCCGTTCCCGGATCACGGCACGTGCCCCGCACGCCTCATGAGTGCCACCGTCCGCCCCGCTGTCCGCCCCGAAAACGCGTGGCAGGCCCCTCCGGCCGCGGACTAGGCTTCTTCGCTTCGGCCCGAATCGGTCCAGGCCTCGGCCTTTCGCCTAACTCTTCGCAGCGGATGGGGGTTTCCTCGTGGGCACAGGGCGGTTGTACGCCGCCGTCGCCGCCGGTGGTTTCAGGCGGTACGCGACATATCGGGTGGCCACCGCCGCGGGGGTGTTCACCAACACCGTCTTCGGCTTCATCCTCGCATACACCTACCTGGCCCTCTGGCAGGAGAAGCCCGACCTCGGCGGCTACGACCAAGCACAGGCCCTCACCTATGTATGGGTCGGCCAGGCGATGTTCGCGGTCATGGTGCTGGGAAGCGTCGGCTTCGAGGAGGAGTTGATCGAGCGGATCCGGACGGGTGACATCGCGGTCGACCTGTACCGGCCCGTCGACCTCCAGCTGTGGTGGCTCGCCGCCGACATGGGCCGCGCCCTGTTCCAGCTGCTGGGACGCGGTGTCGTGCCCATGCTGTGCGGCGCCCTCTTCTTCGACCTGGCCCTGCCCTCCGGCCCGCTGCCGTGGCTGGCCTGTCTCGTCGCGGTGGCCCTCGGCGCTCTCGTCAGCTTCGCGATCCGTTACATCGTCGCGCTGTGGGCCTTCTGGCTCCTCGACGGCGCCGGAGCGATGCAGATCACCTGGCTCACCGGAGTCTTCTTCTCCGGGATGCTCCTGCCGCTGAACGTCTTCCCCGGCGCGCTCGGCGACCTCGCCCGCGTCCTGCCCTGGTCCGCGCTGCTCCAGGCCCCGGCGGACGTCCTGCTCGGCGAGGCCGACCCGCTGCGGACGTACGCCTTCCAGCTCGCCTGGGCGGCGGCCCTGCTCGCGGTCGGACGGCTGATCCAGTCGGCGGCGACCCGGAAGGTGGTGGTCCAGGGTGGCTGACGTGGACGAGCGCCCCGCCACGGGCACCGAGCGGGAGCACCCGTTCGCCGAGTACGGCACGTACAGCCGCGTCCGCGACGGGCTGCGCGCCTACCGCATGATCGCCGCCATGTGGATCCGCTCCACGATGGCCTACCGCGCGTCCTTCGCGATGACGACGTTCGGGAACTTCGCGGCGACCTCTTTCGACTTCGTCGCGATCCTGCTGATGTTCTCGCAGGTCGACGAGTTGGGCGGATTCACCCTGCCCGAGATCGCCCTGCTCTACGGCACCTCCGCCGTCGCCTTCGGCCTCGCGGATCTGATGATCGGCTCGATGGACCGGCTCGGGCGCCGGGTCCGCGACGGCACGCTGGACACCCTCCTCGTACGCCCCGTGCCGGTGCTCGCCCAGGTCGCCGCCGACAAGTTCGCGCTGCGCCGCCTCGGCCGGATCACCCAGGGGCTGTTCGTCCTCGGCTACGCCCTGGTTTCCCTCGACATCGCGTGGACCCCGGCCAAGGTGCTGATGATCCCGCTGATGGTGGGGAGCGGCGGGCTGATCTTCGGCGCGGTGTTCGTCGCGGGTGCGGCCTTCCAGTTCGTCGCGCAGGACGCCTCCGAGGTGCAGAACGCCTTCACCTACGGCGGCGTGACCCTCCTGCAGTACCCGCCGGCGCTCTTCGCCAAGGACCTGGTGCGCGGGGTGACCTTCGTCCTGCCGCTCGCCTTCGTCAACTGGGTGCCCGGACTGTACGTCCTGGGCCGCCCCTACCCCCTCGACCTGCCGGCCTGGCTGGCCTTCGCGCCCCCGCTGGTCGGCGTGGCCTGCTGCGCCCTGGCGGGGGTCGCCTGGCGGGCGGGGCTGCGTTCGTATCGAAGTACAGGGAGCTGAGCGTGACAGACAGCGCGTTTGCGACAGACGGCGCGTTCGTGGCCGACAGCGCGTTCATCGAACTCGACCGTGTCGAGAAGGTCTTCGACGTCCGCAGGAAGACCGGGTTCCTGCGCCGGGAGCGGCGTGAGGTGCGGGCGGTCGACTCGATCTCGTTCAGGGTGGCGCGCGGCGAGATGGTCGGCTACATCGGGCCGAACGGCGCCGGGAAGTCCACCACCATCAAGATGCTGACGGG
This sequence comes from Streptomyces sp. MNU76, assembly GCF_020982545.1. GTDB lineage: Bacteria > Actinomycetota > Actinomycetes > Streptomycetales > Streptomycetaceae > Streptomyces. The sequence goes on from NZ_JAJKLK010000001.1 coordinate 171,193, forward strand.
GATCCTGACGCCGAGCGGGGGGCGGCTGCGGGTCGCCGGGATCGACCCGTCCAGGGAACGGACGCGGCTGGCCCGGCGGATCGGGGTGGTGTTCGGCCAGCGGACGACCCTGTGGTGGGACCTCCCCCTCATCGACTCGTACGCGCTGATGCACCGCATGTACCGCATCCCGGACGCCCGTTACCGCGAGAACCTCGACCGGTGCGTCGAACTTCTCGAACTGGGCGAGCTGCTGGACGTGCCCGTACGGCAGCTCTCGCTCGGGCAGCGGATGCGCGGGGACATCGCGGCGGCCCTGCTGCACGACCCGGAGGTGCTGTACCTGGACGAGCCGACGATCGGGCTCGACGTCATCAGCAAGGCCAAGGTCCGCGAGTTCCTCAAGGACCTCAACACCGAGCGGGGCACGACCGTGCTGCTCACCACGCACGACCTCCAGGACATCGAGCAGCTGTGCGGCCGGGTGATGGTCATCGACCACGGGCGTCTGATGTACGACGGCCCGCTGACCGGGCTGCACGAGGTGGGCGAGAGCGAGCGGACGCTCGTCGTGGACCTGGAGCGGGAGCTGCCGCCGATCGAGGCCGCGCCCGCCCGGGTCGTCCGGGTGGAGGGGCCCCGGCAGTGGCTGGCGTTCCCCGCGTCGGAGTCGGCGGCCCCGCTGGTGGCCCGGATCGCGTCCGCGTATCCGCTGGTGGATCTCTCCGTGCGGGAGCCGGACATCGAGGCCGTGATCGCCCAGATGTACGCGCAGCAGGCGGAGCGGGTGGGGAAGGAGGGAGGGGTGGGGAGCCCGGTGCGGCTGTGTCGTAGCCCCCCGTACGGGGTTCCTCGTAGGCTGATTCGCATGACGGACGACCTGCCGGATCTTCCGGCCGCCGCGGACCTTCGTGCCTCCGACGCCGATCGTGAACGAGTCTCCGAGCAGCTGCGGGACGCCCTCGCGGAGGGGCGGCTCGACATGGAGGAGTTCGAGGAGCGGCTGGACGCGACGTACAAGGCGCGGACCTACGGCGAGTTGGCGCCGATCACCCGGGATCTGCCCGGCGCGGGCGCGGTGGCGCCGCCGGCCGTCGTGCCGCAGCCGCCCGTGTCCCTGGTCAAGGGGTCCGCGGCGGACGCGAGTTGGCCGGAGCGGATCGTCGGGGGCGACGGCTCGTCCACCTGGGGTGTGGCGATCATGTCCGGGTTCGAGCGCAAGGGGCGGTGGACCGTGCCCGCGCGGTTCGACTGCTTCGCGTTCTGGGGCGGCGGGGAACTGGACCTGCGGGACGCGTACTTCGCGGAGCGTGAGGTCGTCATCAACTGTGTGGCGATCATGGGCGGGATCAACGTGATCGTGCCGCCCGGCGTCGAGGTCGTGGTCCGGGGCATCGGCATCATGGGCGGCTTCGACCATAGCGAGGAGGGGGTGCCCGGGGAGCCGGGTGCTCCGCGGGTCGTTCTCACCGGGTTCGCGTTCTGGGGCGGGGTCGGGGTAGAGCGGAAGGTGCCCAAGGCCGAGCGCCAGCGGTTGAAGGAGGCGCGCCGGCAGGAGCGGTTGGAACGGCGTGAGGCTCGGCGGGAGTTGCACGCGTCGCATCGCGATCACACGCATGAGATGCGCGAGGCGCATCGGGAGGCGATGGGCCAGGTGCGGGACGCTCTGCGCGACCGGCGGGACGCGGAGCGGGAGCGACGGCGGGGGAGAGGCAACTAGGGGGTGTTTCGAAAGTCCCGCACAGCACCCACGGCGCCCGGCACGCACTCTCGCCGCACCGGCCGAAACCCCAAGTACGTCCAGTACGAGGGCTTTCGTCCGGCACGCCGAGAGCACGCACCGGACACCGCGGGCACCGCACAGGACTTTCGAAACACCCCCTAGGCCGTCTGCCGGGTGCGGGCACGTCGTGGTCGCTCGCGCAGTTCCCCGCGCCCCCTTACGGGCTGCGCCCCTGACGGGGCGCTCCCTCCCGTGTCGCAGTGACCGTCACAGCTTCGCCGGTGCCGATCCCTTCAGTTGCTCCAGGTCGAAGACCTCCGCCATGCGCTCGTAGCCCTTGTCGCTGGGGTGCAGGTGGTCGCCCGAGTCGTAGTCGGGGCGCAGGCTGCGGGGGTCGTACGGGTCGCGCAGGGCCTTGTCGAAGTCCACGTAGGCGTCGTACACGTCGCCGGAGCGGATGATGGCGTTGACGGCCTGGCGGACGGACTCGCGCTGGTCGGAGTAGCCGCGGTGGCCGTGGAACGGCATGAGGGTGGCGCCGACGACGCGCAGGCCCCGCGCGTGCGCCTGCTCGACGAGCCGGCGGAGGCCGTCGGTGATGGCCACGGGGTCGGCCCGGCCGGGGTTCTTCAGGATGTCGTTGACACCGAGGTCGATGACGACGGCCTTGACACCCGTACGGCCGAGCACGTCGCGCTGGAAGCGGGAGAGGCCGCTGGGGTTCTCGGCGGGCCGCCCGTTGCCGTCGGTCAGGACGCGGTTGCCGCTGATCCCCTCGTTGACGACGCTGTAGCGGGGCGCGTCGGAGGAGCCGGCGGCCGCCCGGATCCGTCCGGAGAGGACGTCCGTCCAGCGCCGGTTCTCGTTGACGGTGGAGCTGACGCCGTCGGTGAGCGAGTCGCCGAGGACCACGACCGTGCCCTCGGACTCGTTGCTCAGCACGTCCAGGGCGGTGACGTACCGCCAGTGCAGTGTCTGTGTGGTGTACGGCTCACCGGTGACGTCCGCGACCTGGTCGCCCTCGGCGGTGTAGGAGATCTGCCGCGCGTGCGCGTGGTAGGTCGCCGGGCCGGAGGGGGTCGGGGAGTAGGTGGTGATCAGTACGTCGCTGTCGTGCGGGATCGGCACCCGTACGGCGTCGCTCACCACCTGCCGGCCGGCCGCGATGACGACCGTCGGGTTGCCGGCGAAGGTGAGACGGCGCATGGTCTCGGCCGCCGCGGCCGGGGTGTCGCTCGAAGCGGCGACGGCGAGCGAGGCGTGAGTGATGGTCAGCGGCTGCTGGCCGTAGAGATTGGACAGGGTGACGCGGGCACTCGTACCGGCGGCGGTCGTGTGCACCACGTTGCGCACCGAGCGGCCGGCGAGTCCGTCCCGCTCGGTGCCCGGCTCCGACCCGCTCGGCGACGCGGCCCAGGCTCCGACCCAGACGCCGGTGGAGGCGGGGGCGGCGCTGTTGTGGGGCGCGCGGGCGAAGGTCTCCTGCCGCGGGGTGCCGTCGTCGATGCCGACGCCGACGTATATCGCGGCCGAGACGGCCACGATCAGGGCGGCCATGGCCGCCAGAAGTGCATAACCGTGCTGCTTGGTCATGCGGTGTGTGACTCCTCGGGCTGTGGAGCCCCGAGGCTCCGATGTGATCACCCCATGATGCGTCATGGGATGGGGGTTGCTTGCGAGAACCCCCATCGGTTCCCCCGCCCGGACAGACGCGGGGAACTCCTGTTCCGTTCCGGGAGTCGGTCATGGAGTAGTCCACATCACGTCACCGAGCGGTGAAGAGACGGGAAACGGGACAATGTGTACGGGGGACAGGGAACGGGTGGAGTGAATGGACCGTACGAAAGCGGAAGAAGCGCAGCCCGGGGCGGCGGCGGGCGCCGGGCCGCGCGCCTCGCACCGCACCATGACCACCTTCAGCGCCGCCGACGAGGAGAAGCAGCGCGGCGTTCGGCAGATGAAGCTCATCGCGGCCGGACTGCTGCTCTTCGTGGCGCTGGTCTACGTGCTGGCCAAGTGGGCCGCGCACGAGGGCGCGGGCGCCTGGGCCGGCTATGTCGCGGCGGCGGCCGAGGCGGGCATGGTGGGCGCGCTGGCCGACTGGTTCGCCGTGACCGCGCTGTTCCGGCATCCACTCGGGCTGCCCATCCCGCACACCGCGATCATCCCCACCAAGAAGGACCAACTGGGCGTCTCGCTGGGTGAGTTCGTCGGCGAGAACTTCCTCTCCCAGGACGTCGTACGACAGCGGCTGCGGGCCGTCGGCATCGGCAGCCGGCTCGGCGCGTGGCTCGCCGAGCCGCAGAACGCCGACCGGGTGACGGCCGAACTGGCGACCGCGCTGCGGGGCGCGCTGACCGTGCTGCGCGACTCGGACGTGCAGGCCGTGGTGGGGGAGGCGATCACCCGGCGGGCGAACGCGCAGGAGATCGCGCCCGGTATCGGCAAGATGCTGGAGAAGGTCGTCACCGACGGCGGCCACCGGCGGGTCGTCGACCTGATCTGCACCCGCGCCCACGACTGGCTGGTCCTGCACGACACGCAGGTCATGAACGCCGTCGAGGGCGGCGCCCCGGGCTGGACCCCCCGGTTCGTGGACCGCAAGGTCGGCGAGCGCGTCTACAAGGAACTGCTGCGCTTCGCCACCGAGATGCGCGACTCGCCCACCCACCCGGCGCGCGGCGCCCTGGACCGCTTCCTCACCGACTTCGCCACCGACCTGCAGTCCGACACGGAGACCCGGGCGCGGGTGGAGCGGCTGAAGGGCGAGGTGCTGGGCCGGAGCGAGGTCCAGGACCTGATCGCCTCAGCGTGGACGGCCGTACGGGCGATGATCGTGTCCGCCGCCGAGGACGAGCGCAGCGAGTTGCGGCTGCGGGTGCGCGCGTCCCTGCTGTCGCTGGGGACGCGGATGGCCACCGAGCCGAGCGCGCAGGCCAAGGTGGACAAGTGGGTCGAGGGCGCGGCCGTGCACGTCGTCACCACCTATCGCGCCGAGATCACCTCCCTGATCACCGAGACCGTCGCGAGCTGGGACGCCGAGCACACCACGAAGAAGATCGAGGCCAACATCGGCCGTGACCTGCAGTTCATCCGGATCAACGGCACGGTGGTGGGTTCGCTGGCCGGGCTGCTGATCTACACGGTGTCGCGGGCGCTGGGGGCGTAACCGCTGTCCGGCAGGGCACTCGGGGCGAGTTCGCTCGATGTGGAGGGAGCCCGCACCCATGTCCTCATCGCCCCGAAGCCGCCGGGATCACCGGGATCACCGGGATCACCGGGAGTGATCACCACCGCCGTTCCGGCGCGCCTGGACCGGCTGCCCTGGTCGCGCCGGCACTGGACGATCGTGATCGGCCTCGGCACCGTGTGGGTCCTCGGGCTCCGCCCAGCGTCAGGTGGGGTTGTGTGTGGGGTGGGGTTGTTCGTTGGCTGCGGCTGCGTGGGGGCCGGGCGCGCAGTTCCCCGCGCCCGTTTGGGGCGCGGCTCCGGTCGGCGTCTTCTGGGTCCGGGAAGTAGGGCGGTCTGAGTATCCGTACTCTGTCCGGTTGGCTCCCGGGGCGGAAACCTCGTACGCATGACCGAGAAGCTGCTCCGCCCCCTGCGCACGTGCCCCTGGCCGGAACGCTGGCTGACCCGCCTGCTCGGCGCCGCGCTCGCCGCGGCCGCGTACCGCCTGTGCCTGCCGTGGGATCTTCGCGACCGCCCCGAGTTGGAGGGCTCCCTCACGGAGACGACGCCCGTGACCGTCACGGGCGTCGTCGTCCTCGCCCTCGTCCTGCTGCTCCTCGCGGCCTACTTCGGCCACCGGGACGCCCTGGCCTGGCCCCTGCTCCTGGTCGCCGTGCCGCCGTCCGCCCTGATGTACGTGTCCTTCCACGCGCCCCCGGAGCCTCCGGACGCGGACGTATGGCCGCTGTCGTGGGCCTTCTTCACGCTGGTGCTCGGCGCGTGGGTGCTGGTCGCGTCCTCGGTGGCGCGCCGGTTCCGGACGGATCCGGTGGACGAGCGGTGGCTGATCCACAGCCGGCCCCAGGACGGTTCGGTCACCGCCCGGTTCGCCGAGCAGCCGCCGCCGGGCCGCCGTGCGGGCGCCCGTCAGCCGTAGAACCGTCAGCCGTAGAAGTACTGCCGGGCCTTCTGCTCGAAGAACGACGAGTAGGCGAGGCCGATGGCCGGGGTGCCGCGGTACGAGCCCACGTACTGCTGGGTGCTGTCGACCACCACGGGGCGGGCCATGCACGCCCACTTGTTGCGCTGCTGGGCCTCCGCCCAGCGGACGGCCGCCGGGTCCACCCGGTCGCTGACCAGCACCGGGAACGCGCCGATGCCGTTCTGGATCCCGGCCGGCAGACCGCCCTTGGTCTTCTTCGCGTACGTCAGCACCTGGTCGGTGAAGGTCTCGATGGTCGGGATGGTTATCTCCTGGACCGCCGCCGCGACCGTGAACAGGTGCAGCTTCGTCCCCATCCAGCTCCACCGGAAGTCGGCCCGGCGCCCGACGAGCACGGGCACCCCGGCCCACTCCTCCCACCAGGTACGACATCCGTCGGCGGCGAGACGGGCGGCCACGGAGGCGAGGTAGGTCTGGGAGGGCGTCTGCTGAGGATGCATGGCCGGATCATGCACCCGCCGGTGGGCGCGTGTGAAGCCGGGGCGGCTTCACACGGACGTCAGGCTCCGGTGGTCGAACCGGGTCGCACGATCATGAGGACCGTGACGGTCGCCCACAGGAGGTTGAACACGCCGGTGAACATGGCGAGTCGGGCGGTGGCCGCGGGTCCGGCGTCGGTGCCGGTGCCGGTTCCGGCCGCGGCTCCGGTGCCGACGGCGGTGCCGCCGAGTCCCTCCAGGATCTCCTCCTGCCGGGGCAGCACCAGTGCCAGCAGGACCATCGCCGCGAGGGCGGTCAGCAGCATCGACACGATCAGCCAGGCGTCCTTCAGCACCCCCATGCTCAGCGCCGTGGCGAACCCGAGCACGGGCACCGCGATGCCCACGCCGCCGTACACCCGGCAGATCCGGTGCAGCAGCCGTACGGCCGACACCGCCCGCTCGCTGTCGGGTTCGGCCAGCGCCTTGCGGGCGCTCGGCGGGAACATGCTGGCCGCGACGGTGACGGGCCCGACGGCGATGATCGCGGCGAGCACGTGGAGGGAGAGAAGGAACTTGGTCACAGGGGGACGGTAGGGCGGGGAAGGATCACAGAGGAGTGGCTTGATTGCCATGCCCCAACGGATTTTCGCCAGCGCCGCCACGACAGGGTGGGAGAAGCCCGCCTCCCGTTGGCCGGATCCCGGTGCGGGCCTACGCTCCCGCCATGCACACCGTGGCCGTACTGGCGCTCGACGACGTGATCCCCTTCGACATGTCGGCTCCCGTCGACACCTTCGGCTGGGCGCGGCTGCCGGACGGGCGGGAGGCGTACCGGGTGCGGGTCTGCTCGGCGGCGGGGACGGGGTGGTGCGGGCGGGGCCGTTCAGCGTCCGCGCGCCGTACGGGCTGGAGGCGCTGGCCGAGGCGGACACCATCATCCTGCCGGGGACGGCCGACCCGACCCGGCCCCTGCCGCCGGGGGTCACGGAGGCGCTGCACGCCGCGGCGGCGAGCGGGACGCGGATCGCGTCGATCTGTGTGGGCGCGTTCCTCTTCGCGGCGACGGGGCTGCTGGACGGGCTGCGCGCCACCACGCACTGGATCGCGGCCTCCGATCTGGCGGCCCGTCACCCGAAGGTCACCGTCGACCCGAACGTCCTCTACGTCGACAACGGCCAGTTCCTGACCTCGGCGGGCGCCGCCGCGGCCATGGACATGTGCCTGCACATGATCCGCAAGGACCACGGCTCGGCGGTCGCCGCGTTCACCGCGCGGATGTGTGTGATGCCCCTCGAACGGGAGGGCGGACAGGCGCAGTTCATCGTGCAGGACCTGCCCCCGGCACCCGCCGGCACCACCATGGAGCCCCTGCTGCGCTGGCTGGAGCAGAACGTGGAGCGGGATCTGACCCTGGACGACATCGCTCTCCACGCCGGCACCAGCACCCGTACGCTGAACCGCCGCTTCCGCGAACAGACGGGCACGACGCCCTTGCAGTGGCTGCACCGGGCGAGGGTCCGTCGGGCCCAGTACCTGCTGGAGTCCACCGACCACACCGTCGACCGCATCGCGACCCAGGCGGGCTTCGGCTCCCCCACGGCCTTCCGCGACCGCTTCAAGAGGGTGGTGGGAGCGAGCCCGTACGCGTACCGGAGGGCGTTCCGGGGAGAGGGGCGTGGGGCGCGGAGGCGTTAGAGGGCGGAGTCCTTCACGGCCGCTTCGCCTCGGGCCGTGCCCCTCCACGGCCGTGCCCCGTAAGGGGCGCGGGGAACTGTGCGAGCAACCACGGACAACCCGCAGCCCCCGACCGGCGGCCCCTACCGGCGGCGGCTACCCAGGGCCCGGCAACCCCTTCTGCCACTGCTGGGCCGCCGCCGCACACGCCACCGCGAGGACCGCCCCGCCCGAGGCTACTGCGCCGCCACCCGCCGGGCGCCCCGAGGCCCCCGTACGGCCACGGCCAGCAGGGACGCGGCCAGACAGACCGCGCTGAGGACGGTCCAGACGACGTCGTACGCGCCGAAGAGATCACGGGCGGTGGCGCCGAGGAACGCGGAGGCGCCCGCGCCGAGTTGGTGGGCGGAGTTGACCCAGCCGAAGACGATCGGGCCGTCCTCGCCGTACACGCGGTCACTGAGGGCGATGACCGGCGGGACGGTGGCGACGTCGACGAGGCCGTAGACGACGACGAAGGCGACCATCGTGGGGGTGACGGTGGACGAGAACACCATCGGCAGCGCCAGCAGGGTCAGTGCGCGGACCGCGAAGTACGCGGACAGCAGGCGGCTCGGGTCGAAGCGGTCGGTGAGCCAGCCGGAGAAGACCGCGCCCAGCGCGGAGAACACGCCGATCAGGGAGAGCAGCGAGGCGGCGGCCGTGGCGCGCATGCCGTGGTCGTGGGCGGCCGGGGCCCAGTTGCTCCACATGATCCCGTTGGTGGAGGCGCCGCAGATGACGAACATCCCGGCCAGGACCCAGAACGGCCCGGTCCGCGCGGCGTCGAACAGCACCTTCAGGGCACGCTGCGCCGCCCCCGACGCAGGCGGCGGCTTCGGTACGAACTCCGTCGCCCCGTACGGCTTCGCGCGCACGTCCGCCGGGTGGTCGCGCAGCAGCAGGAGGACGAGGGCGGCCACCGCGAGGGCGACGAACGCGAGCGTCACCACCGGCGGGCGCCAGCCGTGCCGGTCGACGCCCCAGGCGAGCAGCGGCAGGAAGAGGAGCTGGCCCAGGTGGCTGGAGGAACTGAGCACTCCGGTGACCAGTCCGCGCCGCCGCTCGAACCAGCTGCTCGTGATGCTCGCCGCGAACGTCATGGTGAGACATCCACTGCCGAGGCCGATCAACACGCCCCAGTACGCGGTCAGTTGCCAGGGCTGGGCCATCACGCTGGTGAGCAGCGCGCCCGCCGTGACGAGCAGCAGGGCGCCGACGACCACGCGCCGGATGCCGACCCGGTCCATCAGCGCGGCGGCGAAGGGGGCCGTGAGACCGAAGAGCACCATGTTCACCGAGGCGGCGAGGGCGATCTGGCCCCGGTCCCAGCCGTAGTTCTCGTGCAGCGGCGTCACCAGCAGCCCGGGAACGGTGGTGAAGGCCCCGGCGGTGACGATGGCCGCCCCGGCGGCGAGGGCCACGGCCCAGGCGCGGTGGAGGCGGGGGGTGCTGCCGTCATGGTCGCGGGGGGTGTTGCCGTCGTCATGGTCGCGGGGCGTGGTGCCGTTGTCGTCCTGGCGGTTCCGGGGGGTCGTCAGCTCAGCCATACGTCCAGCCTGTCGGCCGTGCCCCGCCCCTACGAGTGGCCAGATGGACCAGGTGCGCAAGAATGTGGCCATGCCTGTCTTCGCCCGTCCCGGACGCCACCGCGTCGCCGTGCTCGCCCGTCAGATGCTCCTGCCCATCGAACTGGGAATCGTGCACCAGCTGTTCGGGCAGGCGAGAGAGGGGGCCACGGCGGAGGGGGAGCCGCTGTACGAGGTCGTCACCTGCGGGCTGCGAGCCGGTGTCACCCGTACGGACGGCGACTTCACGGTCAACGTCCCGTACGGCCCGGAGGCGTTGGCCGAGGCGGACACCGTCATCGTCCTGTCCTCCCACGACGACTACGTCCAGGACACCCCCGACCTCACCGCCCCGCTCGCGGACGCCCTCGCCCGGATCCGCCCCGGCACCCGGATCGCCTCCATCTGCACCGGCGCCTTCGTGCTCGCCTCCGCCGGGCTGCTCGACGGCCACACGGCCACCACGCACTGGCGGTACACCGACCTGTTCGCCCGCCTGTTCCCCCGGGTCGAGCTGGACCCGGACGTCCTCTACACCGACGGCGGTGACGTCCTGACCTCCGCCGGCTGCGCCTCCGGCATCGACCTGTGCCTGCACATGATCCGCCGCGACCACGGCACGGCCGTCGCGGGCGACGTGGCCCGCCGTACGGTCGTGCCGCCGCACCGCGAGGGCGGCCAGGTCCAGTACGTACGCCGCCCCGTTCCCGCCCTCGCGGCGCCCGCCACCTCCGCCGCCCGCGAATGGGCGCTGCGCCACCTCCACGAGCCGGTCACCCTGGGGCAGTTGGCGGCGCGGGAGGCGATGAGCGTGCGCAACTTCAACCGCCGGTTCCGGGACGAGGTGGGCACGACCCCCATGAACTGGCTGACCCAGCAACGCGTCGAGCGGGCACGGGAGCTGCTGGAGGAGTCCGACCTGCCGGTCGACCAGATCGCGGCCCGCACGGGCCTCGGCACGGCTGCCAACCTGCGCCGGCACTTCCAGGAGGCGCTGGGCACGTCCCCGAGCGCGTACCGGACTACGTTCCGGGCGACGTGACGCCGAGGGGGCGGCCCCTTCGAGGAGGGGCCGCCCCATGGTCGTACGGTCATGCCGGCGTCGTACGGTCGCGCCGTCGGTCACATGCCTCGCGGGAACTCCCGGTTGCCCAGGTGCTGCGGCCGGGGCACGGGGGCCGCGTACGGCTCCTCCAGGAGGTTCTCCACGCTGTTGTAGACGATGAAGATGTTGGACCGCGCGAACGGGGTGATGTTGCCGTTCGAGCCGTGCATCAGGTTGGAGTCGAACATCACCGCGGATCCGGCGGGCCCGGCGATCTGTCGGATCCCGTGCTCCTGGGCCATCCGCGTCAGATGCTCCGGTCCGGGGGAGCCCACGGTGATCTTGTGCACCCGCAGCGACTCCTTGTGGAAGTCGAGGGGCGTCTCGCCGACCGAGGGGACGAACGTGCGGTGCGTCCCCGGCATCACCATGAGCGGCCCGTTGAACTCGTAGTTCTCGCTCAGCGCGATGGACACGCTGAACGCGCGCGGCCTCGGCATACCGTCCTCGGCGTGCCAGGTCTCGAAGTCCGAGTGCCAGTCGAACTGGGCGCCGCCGAAGCCCGGCTTGTAGTTGACGCGGCTCTGGTGGACGTACACCTCCGAGCCCAGCACCTGCCGGGCCACGTCCGTCAGCCGGGGCGAGGCGAGCAGATCGGCGAAGACCTCGCTGACCTTCTCCACCTCGAACACGGAACGGAGGCGGTCGGAGTCCGGCTCCAGCACCACGCGGTCGCCCGCCAGGATCGCCGGGTCCTCGCTCAGCCGCCGGAGTTCCGCACGGTAGAGCTGGACCTCCTGCTCGCTCAGCAGGTTGTCGAAGACGTGGAAGCCGTCGGCCTCGTAGCGCTCCAGTTCGTGCCGGGTCAGCGGCCCCTCCCGGGTGCCCCACACGGTCGGGTCGACCCGCGGCTGGGTGACGGCCTTGCCGGTGACACGGGTCGGGTAGCGGTCGGTGCGGGTGGGGGCGGTGGGGGCGGTGGTCATGCCTGCTCCTCCGAGGGGTGCGAGGGGTGGGGGTGGTGGCGGTGGTGTCGGTGGTGAGGGGGTGAGGGGGCCGATGCGGTGCAGGACCTCGTCGTGGTGGCCCTCGCCGAGCCACGCGGCCGGGAACAGCACACGTTCGGTGACCTCGGCCGACCGCTTGCGCGCGTACTGCTTGAGGACCATGTGGATGGCCTTGTTGTCGGCGGACACGGTGGCCTCGACATGGCGGGCACCGCGCTCGCGCTGTCGCTCGGCCGCCGCCTCGAAGAGCCGTACACCGAGGAACGGGATGCCGTGCCGGGGGCTGACGGCCGTCTGCCAGACGAAGTACGTCTCGGGCTCGTCGGGGCGCCGGTAGCCGGTGAGGAAGCCGACGATCTCACCGTTCACGGTGGCGAGCAGCGAGCAGTCGGCGTAGTCCCGGAACCACAGGACGTAGGAGTAGGGGCTGTTGGTGTCCAGGCCGGGAGTGTTCTTCACCAACTCCCAGACGGCGAAGCCGTCTTCGGGACGGGGCTCGCGGAAGACTGCCCGGCGGGTCGGTTCGGGGGTGGCGGCGGCCGGGGCGGCCTTCTCGGCGGGAGCCCGGTCGGTGTTCTCCGCGTCGGTCCGGGTGGCGGTGGGGCTGGTCACGGCCGGCCCACCCCCTCGGCGGTCAGGCCGGGCGCCTCGGTCGGCAGAGGGTACGCGCCGGTCGCGTCGTGGTCCTCGGCGCCGGTCACCGGCGGGTTGAAGACGCAGACGTATCGGGAGTCCGTCCTCGGCCGGAGCGTGTGCCGCTCATGGCCGTCGAGGAGGTACATCGTGCCCGGAGTGATCCAGTGCTTCTCGCCGGTCTCCTCGTTGGTGAGCTCCGACTCGCCCGCCACGCACAGCACGGCCTCGATGTGGTGGGCGTACCACATGGTCGTCTCGGTGCCGGCGTAGACGGTGGTCTCGTGCAGGGAGAAGCCGACCCGCTCCTTGGCGAGCACGATGCGCTTGCTCTCCCAGGTGCCCGACTTCGCCTTCACATGACGGTCGGTGTTCTCGATGTCCTTGAACGATCGGACGATCACGGTAAGTTCAGCCCTTTCGGTGGCCAGGCGGGTTGGTGGTCAGGCGGTTGGTGGTCGGTGTGGACGGTCCGTCGCCGTGGTCAGGCGGTCTCGCGGACGGCTCGGGACAGGACGCGCAGGCCCTCGTCCAGGTCGTCGGGGGTGACGGTCAGGGGCGGCAGCAGCTTCACGACCTCGTCCTCGGGGCCCGAGGTCTCCAGGAGCAGACCCAGCTCGAAGGCGCGACGGCAGACGGCCGAGGCCCGGCCCCGGTCGGTGAACTCGACGCCCCAGACCAGACCGCGCCCCCGGTGGACGGCGTCCGGGTGTTCGTCGACGAGGGCGAGCAACGCCCGCTCGACCTGTTCGCCCCGGGCGAGGGTCTGCTTCTCGGTCTGGTCGTCGGCCCAGTACGCGGCGAGCGCGGCGGACGCGGTGACGAACGCGGGGTTGTTGCCCCGGAAGGTGCCGTTGTGCTCGCCGGGCTCCCAGACGTCCAGCTCCGGCCTGCACAGCGTCAGCGACATCGGCAGGCCGTACCCGCTGATGGACTTGGAGAGGGTGACGATGTCCGGCGTGATGCCCGCCTCCTCGAACGAGAAGAAGGCACCGGTCCGTCCGCAGCCCATCTGGATGTCGTCGACGACGAGCAGCATGTCGTGCCGTTCGCACAGCGCGGCCAGCGCGCGCAACCACTCGGGACGGGCGACGTTGACCCCGCCCTCGCCCTGCACGGTCTCGACGATCACGGCGGCCGGCGTGTCCAGCCCCGAGCCCCGGTCCTCCAACAGCCGCTCGAACCAGCGGAGTTCGGAGAGGCCGTCGAGTCGGTCGGTGAGGTGGTCGGTGACACGGGTCCGGCGCTCGCCGAGGTAACCGTCGTACGGCAGCCGGACGGCGTGCGCCAGGGGCACTCCCGCTCCCGCCCGCTTGAAGGCGTTACCGGTGACGGCGAGCGCGCCGAGCGACATGCCGTGGAAGGCGTTGGTGAAGGAGACGACGGACTCACGGCCCTTCACCTTCCGCGCCAGCTTCAGCGCGGCCTCCACCGCGTTGGCGCCGGTCGGCCCCGGGAACATGACCTTGTACGGCAGGTCGCGCGGCCGGAGTACGAGGTGCTGGAACGTCTCCAGGAACGTCCGCTTGGCGGTGGTCGCCATGTCGAGGCCCTGGGTGACCCCGTCCCGCTCCAGGTGGTCGAGCAACGCCCGCTTCAGTACGGGGTTGTTGTGCCCGTAGTTGAGGGAGCCGGCGCCCGCGAAGAAGTCCAGGTACGGGTGGCCGTCCTCGTCGTACAGCCGGCTGCCCCGGGCCCGGTCGAAGACGGTGGGCCAGCCCCGGCAGTAGCTCCGGACCTCCGACTCCAGGGTCTCGAAGACGCTCAGGTCGGGCGGGGCGATGGTCATACGGCGGCCTGCTCGGGGATGCCCGACGTGACGCCTGAGGCGAGGACGAAGTCGGTGAAGGTGTCCACGGAGACGAAGTCGTCCGCGTCCAGCTCCTCCGGGTCGACGACCAGCCCTAGGGAGTCCTCCAGGGCCATCAGCATCTCCAGCATCGTCGTGGAGTCGAGGTGCAGGTCGTCGAAGAGCCGGATGTCGCCGTGGAGACCGGTGACGGGGCGTTCGAGGACGTGGGTGAGGGCGTTTTCCAGCGCGGTGACGACGTTCTGACGATCCATTGCGAGTCCTTCGGGGTGGGGATGGCGGGGATGGTGGGGTTAGTGGGGTTGGTCGGTTGCTGGGGTCGAGGGCGTGGGCGGGGTAGAGGGCGCTCAGGGAACCGGGGCCGTGGGCGTGGCGGGGCCGGAGCCGGCTGCCGGGGTGGTGAGCGGGTCGGGCGAGGCGACCAGGGTGGCCAGGGCCTTCCGGTCGACCTTTCCGTTGCCGTTCACGGGGATCGCGTCGAGGCGTACGCAGCGACGGGGAATCTTGAAGGGTTCGATCAGGTCGCGCATGCGCTCGCGCACGGCTTCGGCCGGCAGGTCCGCGACCACGGCGAGCACGGCGGACCGCTGCCCGTCGGGAGGCAGGACGGCGGCCGACACGACGCCCTCGACACGGGACGCAGCGGCCTCGACCTCGGTGGCGCTGAGCCGGAAGCCACGCTCCTTGTAGAGGTCGTCGCGCCGCCCGGAGAAGTACAGGTAGCCGTCATCGTCCTGCCTGCCGTAGTCGCCGGTGCGCAGTTCGGGGAAGAGCCCCTCCGCGCGCGGGAAGCGCTCGGCGGTCAGGTCGGGGCGCCGCCAGTAGCCGGCCATCACATGCGGTCCGCGCACCACGAACTGCCCGATCTCCCCGGGCGGCAGTCGCTCGCCGTCGTCCCCGACGACGAACACCTCGGTGCCGGGCAGCGGCAGACCGCAGGAGCCGGGCCGGGCGAGGTCGCCGTCGGGTGGCATGATCGCGGTGCGCTTGCACTCCGTGAGGCCGTACATCACCTGGATCCGCAGCCCCGGCAGGGCGCCGCGCAGTGCGGCCATGGTGGTGTCCGACAGTGCCGCGCCGGTGTTGGTGAGCAGCCGTAGCCTCGGCAGCCGACCGCCCGCCGCCCCGCCGGAGCCACGCCGCACCAGCCACGCCAGCCGGTCGGCCACGGACGGCACCCCCGGCAGCACGGTGGCCCCGCTCTCCTCCAGACTCCGCAGCAGCGGCGGGCCCGACTCCGCGACGGTGCCGAGGCGCAGCCGGGCGCCGCTCAGCGCGCAGAGGTAGAGCTGGTAGAGGCCGTAGTCGAAGGAGAGGGGCAGCGGGCAGTACACGACGTCTTCGGCCCGGTATCCGAGGCACGACTGGATCGCCGACACCGCGAACAACACCTGCTGGTGGGTGCTCACGACGGCCTTCGGCAGCGCGGTGGTGCCTGAGGTGTAGATGAGGCTCACGGGGTCGGTCGTGAGGGGCGCGGGGCCGTCGGCGGTGAGGGGAAGAGGGCCGTCGGTGGTGGACCGTAGGAGATCCTCGATCCGTACGGCCGTCACGCCGGCCCCGGCCGCGGTACGGAGGGCCTTCGGGTCGTCGGAGACGAGGACACGAGGCTCGCAGTCGCCGAGCACGTGCTCCAACGGGCCGCCGCGCACCTCCTCGTGCAGCACGCTGAACACCGCCCCGATGCGGGACGCCGCGTACACCAGCATCGCCACGCCGAGCCCGTCCGCCGCCTTCACGACCAGGCGGTCACCCCGGCGCACACCCTCCCGCCGAAGCCGTCCGGCCAACCGCGTACTGGCCTCGGCCAGTTCGCCGTAGGAGAGAACACCACCTCCGCTCGTGCTCAGGGCGGTGGCCCGGGGGTCCCGCTCGGCGGCCAGGTCGAGGAGCTGGTGGAGGTGGTGGGGGAGGGGTGGTGGATGTGCGTCGGCGGGGCCGGGATCTGCTGGGACTCTGCGGTCATCACTGCTCCCTCGTCGTGGTGGCCGCGGTGGCTGTGGTGGTGGAGCCGGCGGCGGAGGTGTCGGCCGTGGCCGCGGTGGCGGGGCCGGTCTCTGTGCCGGGGGCGCTCGCGGCCACGACCACGCCCCTCTCACGCCTCCTCGCGGCCCTTCTCATCGGCACCACCGTCGTGGCCGTGGCCGCGCAGACGAGCTGGGGTTCGTCGAGAACCTCGGCCGAGCTGTCACCGGCACCGCCACCGGGACCGGCACCGGCGCCGGGTTTCGCGGCGATCACCTTGTGGGCCCGTAGCTCGACGATCCGACGCAACCGGGTGCTGCGCACGAGACGGCCGCTCGCCTCGATGTAGTCGCCGGGGTGCACGGGCGCGGTGAAGCGGACGTCGGAGTACTCGGAGAGCAGCCCCTCGTCGCTGTCCGTCCGTACGGTGATCTCGGTGACCAGATCCCCGAAGAGCCGCAGGATCCGGGCACCGTCGACCAGCCCGCCGCCGTAGTGGGCCTCCTCCTGTCCGATCCGTACGCGCAGGAAGGCCGTGGTGTGCTGCTCCGAGTGCCGCTCCGTGCTGTGGTGGTGGTCCTCGTCGCTGTCCGCCGCGGACGACATGATGGCGAACTCCTTTCTGTCGATGGCACTTTCGGTGAGGCTGTCGTCGCATCCGCAGGCCGCGCCGGGCAGGGCGATGGCGACCGCCGCGACGATGTTCTGCTTGTGCGTGATGGACAGGGAGATCTCCGGCGGCCTCCGTGCCGCCCGCCCCCGGAACCGGACGACGGGCGCCCCGTCGGTGTCCCGGTCCACGCAGATCTCGTACGGCGCGACGCCCTGGAGCATCCCGGTGCCCAGCACCTTGAGCACCGCCTCCTTGGCGGCGAACCGCCCGGCCAGGAACTCCAGCCGCCGCTCGGCCCCCATCGCGTCGGCGAGCGCGGTCTCCTCGGGGGCGTAGGCGAACCGCAGGAACCACGGTCGGCCGAGCAAGGCGCGGAGTTCCTCACGGTCGAGGACGTCGACGCCGATCCGCAGGCTCAAGGCATCCCGTCGAAGTCGACGAGCCGCTGCTTGGCGAGCAGGTCCTCGGTGGTGTCCCGCTCCCGCACCAGATGCGCGCGGCCACGGTGGACGAGCACCTCGGCCGGATAGCCGTGGCTCAGGAAGAGCCCCGGCGACGCGGTCGGCCCGTACGCCCCCGAACGCTGGACCCCCAACAGGTCCCCCGGCCGCACCTCGGGCAGCTCCACCTTCTTGGCGACCACGTCGTTCGGCGTACAGAGGGGGCCGGTGAGGGTGTAGCGCCGCAGAGGCGCCTCGGACGCCGAACCCGATACCTGTTCCTGCGCCTGTCCCTGTGCCTGTCCCGGTCCCAGATGGACGACGGGAAAGTTCCGTTTGACGAAGCTCCCGACCCCGACGGCCGCCATGTGGTGATTCGTCCCGCCGTCCGCGACGACGAACGTCTCACCCCTGGACTCCTTCACGTACCGGGCGCGTACGACATACGTACCGGCCGTCGCCGTGAGGAAGCGGCCCAGCTCGATGATCAGCCGGCACCCGGGATTGCGCGTGGCGAACGGCGCGATCGCGGCACGCATGCCCGCGCCCAGGGCGGTCAGGTCGAGGTCGTCCTCGTTGTCGAAGTAGGCGACCCCCAGACCACCGCCGAAGTCCACGGTCTCCAGCGGGAATCCGAGCCGCCCCGCCAGATCCTCGGCGGCGGCCAGCACCTCGCGGGTGTTGCGGACCACGTCCTCGTGGTGCAGGAACCGCGTCCCCATGTACGCGTGGACGCCCCGTACCCGGATGTTGCGCAACTCCGCCAACTCGCTCTTGGCGTCCCGCAGTTCCTCCTCGTCGATACCGAACTGCCGGGGTTTGCCACCCATGGCGAGCCCGGACCCCTTGGTACTGAAGGCGGGATTCACCCGCAGCACCACGGGAACCCTGCGGTCGGCGACAGCTCGGGCTTCGGCGACAGCGTCGGCGTCGGCGTCGGGTTCTGCTTCGGCCTTGACGTCAGCCTCGGCGTCGACTTCGGCCGCGAGCCGATCCAACTGCCTCAGCTCCTCCAGCGATTCACACACCACCGCGTGGATCCCGGTCTCGACACAGGCCGTCAGCTCCCGCAGGTCCTTCCCCGGCCCGAGGAAGATGATGTCCTCCGGGGCAACGCCGGCCCGTAGCGCGGTGACGAGTTCGGCGTACGAGGAGACCTCGGCGCCCGCTCCCCGCGCGCCGAGGAAGGCGCACACGCTGATGTTCGGGTTGGCCTTGAGCGAGAAGAAGATGTCGACGGACTCGGGCAGGAGACCGCGCAGTTCGCGAAAGGTCCCCTCCAGTACGTCCGCGTCGTAGACGAACAACGGCGTACCGAATTCCTCGGCCAGCTCTCCGAACGATTTTCCCTGTACCTGGACGCGCTGTGCACTCACTGCACTCACGAAATTCCCTTCCTGGGTTTTCCGGCCCCCGCTGGTGCGGTTCACTGCCAGCCGGAGTCGTCGTCCTGTGTATGACGAACAGGTCCCTGGGATGTCGCGAACGCCATGACCGCCTCGCGTGCCATGAACTCCATGAATTCCATGAACTCCGTGCCCATTCCTGTGCGGCTGATGGGGTGCTTCCGACAAGCAAGAGTTTTGCGGCTCGGAGATGCCGTGGGAAGTCGAAAGCGATGGCCCAAACTGGCCGTGGCCTATTCAGTCCTGGGCCACCAGGGCCAGCCCTCGTCCGGCACGAAGAGGGGCGATTCGGCACACCGCACCTGCCAGCTCCGCAGGTCGGGCCGACACGCGACCGTCCGCCGCCAGAGCCGTACCGCCCTGCCCTCCGCTTCTTCGAGGCAGGCCGCGCGCAGGAAGAACCCCACCACCGGTCGCGTGGGGTCGTCCCGGTGCACGGTGACATGTTCGAGCCCCTCGGACTCACCGGCGCTCGCGGCGAGCGCCGGCCCGGTGTCCGCGGGCAGGGAACCACCGCCGGCCCCCCGACCGGACGGTTCCAGGGCAAGGTGAATGAGATACATCCCCCTAGCTTGGGGCGCTCGCCGCATATGCCCTGCCGACGGTCGCTGGACGGTTCGGGCCATGGCCGGGACCGGCCACACCTCACGCACTCGCGCGATCGCGCCCACCGGCCTGCTGTCGGCAGTCGTCAGGCACCCGTCCGAACAGACGTCAGGCACCCGTCGCGTCGCGTCGGCCTCAGCCCTGGATGAACCCCTGCTGGGCCGCCCGCACGCCCGCCTGGAAACGGCTGCGGGAGTCGAAGTGCTCCATCAGGGCGGTGGCGATGCGGCGGGCCGTGCGCGCCGAGACCCCGAGCCGCTTGGCGACCATCTCGTCCGTGTGCCCCAGCGCCAGCAGCCGCAGTGCCTCCAGATGTTGGGCGCTCAACCCGGCCGGCTCCCGCTGCTGCCCGTCCACCCCGAACGGTTCGGCCGTCCGCCACACGTTCTCGAACAGCGCCGACAGCGCGGTCACCGTGCCCTGCGCCCGATGGATCGTGACCCCTGCCCCCGTGTCGTCGCTGTTCGCGGCGATCAACGCGACCCGCCGGTCCCAGATGATCATGCGGTTGGGCAGCGAGGGCGCCGTCCGTACCTGCGCCCCGTGGGAGGTGAGCCACTCCGCGTGCGCCACGCTGGCCGAGTCGTTGCGGATGCTGTCGAGATAGACGGTCCGCATCCGCACACCCCGGTCCAGCAGCCGACGGTTCAACGGCCGCGAGTTGCGCATGTTCGCCTCGGTCTGGGCGCCGCCGGGCGCGAAGGTCAGGAACTCGTCCTCGACCTCGTTGTTCATCGCCGCCAGATGGTCCCGGATATTGTCGAGGCCCTCGACGTGTTCCGCGTCGCCCTTCACGGTCGCGGAATCGTCGAGCGCGAATTCCGAGAGAATGCGCGCGGCCGCCGCGCGGCCCTCCTCCACCCGCTGCTGCTGAACGGCGAGTTCGGCCTGCTGCCGGGCGATCAGCATTTCCATCCCCAGTTGGGGATTGAGGGCGTGCATACGCTGCGGATCCTCGGCAGACGGTCGTATGAGCGCCATTTCGCTGAGTCTGTCGAGAGCGGTACGTATCTCGTCCCGGGAGAGACCTAATGCGTCGCTCAGGCCTGTGACTCCGGCTTCGGGGTGGGCCAGCATCCCCCGGTAGACGGATTCGGTGCGGGCGTCAATCCCAAAGACATCGAGCATGCGTCTCATCCATCTCCAGTACGGGTCCCCTTCGCACGCCCACAGCCCGGACCCGTGGCGACGGCGACGCCGACCCGGCCCCCTCTCGTGATCATGCGTTGCTGGTCCGCTACCCCGGGTGGCGCCCAACACGCCCGCCTCCAGCCCGCCTTCAGCGGATGTGCACACCACGCACCCGTTTCGCGAACGAAACCACGGGTAACCGGAACAGTTCGCTCCGGCCCGGACTCCCTGATCCTGAGGCTCACGACGCACATCTGGACCGGCCGCGCCGGCTGCGTGCGGCAGTGCCCCGATACCTCAACTCTCCTCACCGAAAAGGAAGTTGGGGCGCGCGAAAAGGGCGAGTGGCGTGAGTCAGGTCACAGGCCGGCTGCGGGGGAAGTGGTCCACGGCATCCCCTGAGCCTGGCATGCTCATGCGTGGCTACTGGGGGGTAACCGCCGCGTGCGCACTGCCGTGAGGGCATGTGCGCCGCCATGCCCTCCCTGCGCCGCCTCGTTCTCTCTCCCTCCTGAAGCGCACCCCCCTGTCACCGCTCCCGAGGACTCACGCGTGCACAAGCTCAGAAGACACACCCAACTGTCGGTACTGTCGGCGATCACCGTCGCGACCCTGCTGATCACCGGCTGCTCCACCGACTCCCCCGCCACCGCCGACAAGGCGGCCGCCACGACGGCCGAGTCTCCCGCGTCCGGCGCGGCCGAGGAACAACTCGCCGTCGTGTCCGCCCCGACCGGTGACGCCACCCCCACCGCCGTGGCCGACGCGAACGCGGCCGACCGGCTGGGCAAGGCCGAGAAATCCGCGCTCAAGGTCGCGTCGTACGACAGAAAGAGCGGCCGGGCGGTGATCACGGCACCGGCGTCCGAGCCGGACGCCGAACCGTCCGCGACTCCGTCGACGACCGCCTCCGCCTCCCAGGACTCCGACGAGGGCGACACCGGCACCGACCCTGGAACCGCCACCGACCCCGGAACCGACCCTGGAACCGACCCCGGCACCGGAGCAGGTGCGAAGCCGAACCCGAAGCCGAAGCCCGCCGTGGCCGTCGGCGACGTCATAGCCAGCGCCCCCGCCCCCGGCGCCCCCGACGGCGTGCTGGCCGAGGTGACGGAGATCGTCGGCACGGCGGCGGACGGCGGCACGACCGTCGAGACGGAGCCGGCCGAGCTCAACTCCGTCCTGGGTGAGGGCAAGGCGGACGGCCAGGTCCCTGTCGACCCCTCCACCCTGGACGTCGACCCGCTCGTCCAGGGCGTGAAGGTCTCCTGGGCGAAGACCGGCGACCTCACCTTCGGCCCCGAGGGCGCGAAGCTCCCGCTCGGCAGCCTGCGCATCGACGTGGGCGCGGCGGTGGAGACCGCGCCGGGCGCCCCCGCCTCGGCGGCGGCCTCGGTCGAGGGCTTCGTCCAACTCGCCCCCGAGGTCGCCTTCTCGTACGACGGCTCCGGCGCCGGCACGGGCTCGTCGCCGGGCGGCGCGTTCCTGGGCCTGACCGGCGACTGGGCCTCGCAGTGGTCGCTGAAGGGCCGCGCGGCCGGCTCGACCGACGGCAAGCCGATCCGTATCCCCTTCGCCGAACTGCACGCCGATCCCGTCATCCAGGTCGGCCCCGTCCCGATCGTCGTCAACCTGGACCTCGTCTGCTACTTCCAGGTCGACGCCGACGGCCGCGTCACGGTCGACGTCGAGCAGGACCTCAAGGGCGACTTCCGCCTCGGCGGCAACTTCACCTGGGCCAAGGGCTGGCAGGGCGTGAGCGAGTCGAACATGACCGGAGAGCCCCTGAAGACGACGGTCACGGCCGTCGGCGACGTCAAGGCCGCGATGGGCGCGGAGGCGACGGTCGGCCTCTACGGCACGGTCGGCGTCACCGCCGACATCGCCCCGTACCTCCGCGCCGAGGCCGACGCGACCGCCGAGGGCTCGGCGAACGGCACAGGTTCGGCGAAGGGCTCCTGGGCCCTGTACGGCGGCATCGACCTCACCGGATCCCTGAACCTCCAACTCTCCATCTTCGGCACACCGATCTTCCAGACGAAGATCCCCCTCGGCGCACTGCACGAGGAGTGGCTCCTGACGAAGGGCGAGGCGAAGACGCCGTAGGGCGCGCCCGCTTCCCTGTGACCGCAGGCCCTGCTCTCCTCCCGCCGGGAAGGGCAGGGCCTACGGCACAGGCCGAAGAGGGCGAAGGAATAGCGGGGGCAACGGGAGAGAATCCCCCCATGGGGACCACGAAACTCACCGCCCGCGCCCTCAACCGCGCGACCCTCGCCCGCCAACTGCTCCTCTCCCGCGTGGAGTTGGACGTGCCGTCGGCGATGCGACGCATCGTGGCCCTCCAAGCCCAACACCCGGCGTCCCCGTACATCGCCCTGTGGAACCGCCTGTCCCCCTTCGACCCCACCACCCTGGACGCGGCGCTCGCCGACCACCGCCTCGTCCGGGCGACCTTGATGCGCGTCACGGTCCACACGGTCCACGCGGACGACTACACCCCGTTCCGCGAGGCGATGGAACCCACCCTGCGAGGCTCCCGCCTGGGCGACCCCCGCTACCGCGCCTCCGGCCTGACAGCCGCCGACGCCGACGCCTTCCTCCCGCACCTCCTCGACCACGCCGACCGCACCGTGCGCACGGCCGCCGAACTCCGCACCTGGCTGGAGGACCACCTCGGCGCCGCCGCCCCGGACGCCGACGCCCCGGACACCGCCGCCCACCGCATGCTCCGTCACTACGTGCCCCTGTGGCACGCCCCGACCGGCGGCCCTTGGTCCTTCGACACCCGCCAGTCCTACGTGGCGGCCTCCCCGCGACCGTCCCTCACGGACCCGGAAGCGGCCGCCGAGGGCCTCCGCGCCCTCATCCGCCGCTATCTCCAGGGCTTCGGCCCGGCGACGGTCGCGGACATGGCCCAGTTCGCACTGATCCAACAGCGCCGCATCAAAACGGCCTTGTCCGCCATGCCGGAGGAACTCGAAACCCTGCACGCCACCGACACCGGCCACACCCTGTACGACATCCCGGGCGCCCCACGCCCCCGGAGGACACCCCGCCCCACCCCGCCTGCTGGCCATGTGGGACAGCACGCTCCTGGCCTACGCGGACCGGGGCCGCCTCCTCCCACCCGAGTACCGCCCGTACGTGACCCGCATGAACGGAGACGTACTCCCGACCCTCCTGGTGGACGGCAAGGTGGCCGGCATCTGGCGCCCCCTGCCCGACTCCATCGAGGCCACGGCCTTCCACCCGCTCCCCACCGCTGTCTGGGACGCCCTCACGGAGGAGGCCACCGCCCTGCACGCCTTCCTCACCGCCCGCTCGGACCCCACCCCGTACCGCCGCCACGACCACTGGTGGACGAAGCCGCTCCCGCCCACGGCGGAGACACGCGTACTCCCCGCCGCTTGACGGGGACCTGCTCCCCGCAGTATCTCGCTCCACCACTCCTCCGAGTGATGGCGATCGCGCGAACTTCGAAGTACTTTCAAAGTCATGGGTACCGAGAGCGCCGCCGTGAACTTCTCCGAGCTGGTGAACAAGAACAAGCAGACACTCGCCCGGCTCCAGGAATCACCGAGACTGCTCCTGCACCGCCGGGACGGAGAAGATCTGGTTCTCACGACCGCGGCGCGGGCCGAGCAGGACCAGACGGTGGTGTCCGCAGCCACTCGGATGCTGGTCGCGATGGCTCGCCGGGAGCCCGGCAGCATGGAACTGCTCCTCGACATACTGCCGGAGGCCTTCCCCTGGGTCCGTTTCCTGCCCGAGCCCGATCTCCACGCCTTCGCCGTCGAACTGGTCGACACCATGCGGGCCGCCGACTCGGTCGGCAACAGCGCCTCCGTCGCCCAGCTGCTCATCGCCTGGCAGCACACCGCGGAGGTCTACTCCGACCCGGAACTCCTGGCCGCGCTGACCCGGCACCACTCCGAGGACTACGGCCTGGTACCCGACCCCAGGAACATCGCATGACCGGGCGCCGCGGAGACCGCGCCGCCCCACCGGCGCCCCACGGGCACTGGGTAGTCCGCTCGCGGACGCGGGGGTGGCCAAGGGCTGGGAGAGCCTCGCCCAGCAGGCCCGCGAGAACACCTACCGCGCCTGGATCACCATGCGCACCACCCCGAGGCCCACCATCGAGACACCCCGGCACCATCGACTCAAGGGCGCCCTGGCACACGGCACCCATCGAGGACAGACCTGCGAGCAGTGGCAGATCGAGGTGACCGGCGGAGGCCGCGTCTGGTACCTCCTGGACACAGCGAACGACACATGCTGGATCACCTTCGCCGGCACCGGGCACCCGAGAGCCACGGACCGACGCTGACCCGGACGGCGCCCAGCCAGCCCGCCCACCCTCATCCCTCCCGACCCCAACCCTCCCAGGCTCACCCTCAAGCTGCCCCACCAACGCGTCCGCGAGGCCCTCGGCATCAGGGTCGGGCCCACCGGGCCGGCACTCGTCGATGAACTGCCAGAAGGTTTTCTCATCCATGCGGCAGAGCATGATGCGCACCACTGACACCCGGGCCTCGGCGGTGGCGTCTGCCCGCTACTCACGACACGGACGGACTGGACATCACCTGAAGAGGAGGGTCGGCTCGGCGAGAATGTCCCGCCCCAGTTCGCTCTTGTAGATCAGGTCGATGCTGCCGAAGCGGGCGTGGCCGTAGTCCAGGCCCAGAGCCTCTACGGCGTCCCGCACCGCCGCCTCGGAAGAACTCTCGATCTCCAGAAAGGTGTCCAGCTCCGGCCAGGTGTCGAAGTCGTAGGTGACGCCGTCCAGCTGCCATTCCTTGCGGTAGTTCTGCTGGTAGCGGACCTGCCGCAGACCGAGCGCCGTGAGCAGCTCCGCGGTCTTGTCCAGGTCGCCGACCTCGATCTCGATCTCGGTGGTTCCGTTGATGTGCGTGGCATCGGTGACCTGCTTCAAGGTGAGCGTGGTCCTGCCGCCCTCGTCGCGCAGCCGCAGCCACTGTTCGCCCCGCACGGCGTCGTTCTCGAAGATCAGGCGGGTGAACATGGTCCTGGGGAAGACCTGTTCGGCCCCGGCGGCCCGTAGCGCGCCGATGGTGGCCTGCACGTCGATCTCCAGGAACTTCGCCTCGTACTCGTGTTGTGCCACGGTTCTCCTTGTCGTCTGAACAGAAGCTGCCGTGGCCTCGATGGAGGAAGGGCAGCCTCCCAGTGTGGTCACTGCTACGGTCGCGTGCATGGCGTTCTCCGTCTCCATGGCCCAGGCTGTTGATCTACGGGTGCAGCCGGTTGACGAGGTCCTTGATCGCGTCGAGCGGTCTCTGCGAGTGCACTTGCTCCCGGAGACGTTGGTGCGGAAGCGGCGATCGGTGGGGGCCAGGACAGACCGCGATACCTGGGTGCGGATCGAGCGGCGCTTGCTCGACAAGATCCCCGATCAGGGCTGGAACGGTACTGAGTGCGCCGCGCGTCTGGAAGGCATCGCTCAACCCGAATGGCACGGATGTGTGGTCTGGCGGGATGTGAACGGGCCCGTGATGTGGCGAGCGGACGAAACCGCGCTGCTGCCGGGAGCGCCTGTCGGTACCGCCGTGTTGAGTGTCGTCCCGGAACTGTCGGATCAGTGGTGGGAGACCCTGAACGCTTCGTTGGGTGCGCTGGCGGCTCAGGACACGAGGCGGATCGCCACACCGGACACCGCCACCATCACCCAGGCCTCCGTGACCGAGTCCATCCACGGTGTCTTCCCCAGCGACTTCGATACGACTGTGGAGCGGTGGGTCCCGGCCCACGCGGACCTGAACTGGGCGAACATGACCGCACCGACCTTCAGCCTCTTCGACTGGGAAGACTGGGGAAACGCACCGTTGGGGCTGGATTCTGCCTCCCTGTGGGCGAGTTCCCTCGCTGTCCCGGCTCTGGCCGATCGCGTACGGCACGAGCGCCGGTCCGACTTCGAGAGCCGGGACGGCAAGGTGATGACGTTGTTCGCCTGCTCGAAGATCCTCGGGCCCTACGCGCACCCCGGGGACCCTCGTCTGGAGCCCGCCCGGCGCACGGCCGACCAGATCATCAAGGAGATTCAAGCGGGTTGACCACTCGAGAGTGATCTCGAAGGAGACGCCGGTACTCCTGGACGGTCCGCTCCTCGACCTCGCCCGCCAGTGCGCCGACGAGTTCGCCCAGATGGGCGGGCTCATCAGTGCCCACGGCGACGGAGTCGACCTGCGGGAGGTGATAAGCGGCTCTGAAAGCCGCCTGTGCACGGGAGAGTTGGCTGCTGTCACGGAGAAAGAGGCGGGGGTCGATCCTGGCCCACACCGGAGCGCTGGTGCTGCCTCCGAAAGGGCACATCCCCCATACATCGCCGCTGCCCAAACCCCACGCCCTGGTGAGGGCATCCGAGGCATCCAGTGTTCTGGCTCCGACGAGCAAACCGGCGCGGACCATGAGGACCGCTGGCCTCGGTACGGTCGTGTCGACCAGGCTCAGCAAGGGCAACGGGTCGCAGGACGCGACGCCCCAAGCTGCGCACAGCCCCGTCGCCACAGCGGCGTCGAGGGCGGCACACGCCTGTACCAACACGTCCTGGTTGTGAGGGGCGGCTTCACGGAGCGAATGCTCCGGGTTGTGCAGGAACACCAAGTCCGGCTCTCGCCCAAGGTTCTCGGCAGCCTGTTTCACAGCAGCGTGCAGCCGTACGGAGTCCAGGGAGTGCTCCACCCCGTCCGGCCCTGGGAAGCAACCGACCTTGGTGGAGACCGTGAACTTCGGCAGCAGGTCGCCGGCTGTCCGCGCCAGGACCTGATGCGAGCGGAAGCCGAGGTAGTTGGCGCTGGTGTCGAGTGCGGTGACGCCGAGGTCCAGGGCCCCGGTCAGGAGACGGCGTTCGTGACGAGACCGGTGTAGCCCGAGGACAACTCGGGGGTCAGCACCGCGCACAGCTCCTCCTTCACCAGGATCTCGGCGACCTCCATCACTTCGGCTCCGACGACCGCTGCGGCCCGTTCCAGCGCGACCGGCCTGCCGCTGAGCAGCAGACGCAGCGCCGGCAGGGCCTTGGCCGTGAGGGTGAGCTTCTTCCCTGAGGCCACGACGTGGACGGCTTCTCCACTTTCCTGGATACGGGGAGAAAAGTGGGTGGTGCACACCACGGCGTCGAGCGGCCCGAGTATGTCGAGGAACGGCACGTGCCGAGACAGGGCCGTCCCACGCTCGTATGCGGCCAGGAAGTCGGCCGGGGAGCGTTCGGCGACGAGTCGGGCGACGGCCGCAGTCAGAGCTTCGCTGCCGGATCCGTGCCAGCGGTCGAGGTCCTGGCGAAAGATTTCGCGCTCACGGCACCAGTCGCCCAGCCATGCGAGCCAGCTTGCTCCAGTGCGCTTGGTGATGCCGAAGGTGACGTGAAGGCTCTTGCCCGAGCCGCTGCCGACCCGGGTCGCCTGGTGCCAGTGGCCTCGGGGGATGTGCATGACGTCACCAGTCCGCATGACGCCGGACCAGATGATCTCGTTGCTCGGCGTGTTGTTGGGGTCGGAGTCCCGGTACAGGGGGGCGCTTCGGGAGGCCGTGCGCACCTCCCACTCCTTCTCACCAGCGAGTTGGACGATCACGACATCGTGGTCGTCCCAGTGCAGAGGGAAGCCTGCGGCGTCGTTCGTCGTCAGGTATGCGTTGACCTGGACTCGCTCGCGGGACCACCACTGCAAGGCCCGGCAGGCGACCTCCATCGTGGGATCGAAGACGTTGGCCTGGTCCATGATCACCGTCGCGCCGTCCTGCAGGAGCCTGCCAAGGCTGCGCATGTTGACCATGGAGATGCTCTGGCCCCGAGGGCTGACACTGTCGGTGTAGTAGATGGCCGGGTGGACCTCCTCGCCCTTTTGGAAGCACCGGAACTGCGGGCGGTTCAGGCTCCTGCGCATCGCGATGTCGAGCAGGCGGTTCGGAGTCATGATCCGGGAGACAAGGGCGGGGTCGTCCATGCTCCCGCGTGCGAATCCCCTGCCCAGTCCCTCGACCCCGCTCCATCCAAGCGCTGCCTCGACGGCGCTGATCAACCGATGTTCCATCGCTGCGTCCTCCATGAGTTCGATCACGTGATTCGGACACAGCGGGGGCGACACGGCCGACCGTGCCGCCCCCACCGCTTGGTGCCTACTCGCTGTCGTGCAGGTTGCCGTCGCCGCCCGGCCACGGCGCGTCGCCGGAACTCCCGGCGTTGTCCGACCGGAGGCTGTCGTACCGGTCGTGGACGGCGGTCAGTTCCTCTACCGTCACCAACAGGCCACTCGGGCCCGGCGGCGTCGCGTTGTCTGCCACTTCGTGCTCCTTCCTCTTCGGGTCTCCCGGCCATGTCTGGCCGGGTTGGGGCGCTGGTGGAGCTGCGCTGTGCATGGCGCCGGAAGGCACCGCCGTTCCCGGCCTTCGGTCCTCGACCGGGAGTCTGTGCGTTGGAGGGAGGTGCGCAGGCCCTCCAAAAGGCGGGGGAGAAGGGCTACGCCAAAGGTTCGAGAGCCGACGGCAGTCCCGCCCCCTCGAACCAGCGGCCGAGGCATTGACATCGCGCTCCCCTTACGCGGAGTGCTGCCGCGTAAGGATGAAGCAGAGTCAGACGAGCCGCGATTCGCAGACGGGTGAGGTCGGAGGCTCGGTCCGTCGTCCGCCTTCAGCTTCTGGAAGCAGGCGCAGTGACAGCACGTGGGGCCTCCAGTTCCGCCCAAAGCGTCTTCCCCCAGGGGTGGCGGTCGCACCCCCACCGGTCGCTCAACACGTCGATGAGGAACAGGCCGCGTCCTTGCTCGGCGTCATCGGCGGGGCTGGTCATGGCAGGGATGGTGCGTGCTTTGTCGATGACCGCGATCTTCACGCGGTGCGGTGAGGGTCGACTGACGATGACCCGGAGCAGACGGCACGATGTGTGCTGGACGGAGTTGCCCACGAGTTCGGACACGATCAGCGTGGCCGTGTCCGCCAGGTCTCCTATGGCCCAGGCATTGAGGGCGGCGCTGATGAGCAGGCGTGCACGGCGTGCGGATTCCGGCTCGCATGGCATCGTTTCGCTGTAGCGGGGCGCGCCAATCGAGGCGGGTCTGGCGGCGGTCGTCGTCACGGGGTCATCCCTCCGATGGAACGGCCCAGCTCGGCTACAGGGCGCGGCGGCTGCTGGGCCTCTCCTCCACTGTCGCCGGAGCGTGGCGCTCGGTCCTTCGGCGACGTCAACGACCGTACGAAGCCAGCGATACCGGGCTCAACGAAATTGCGGGTTATTGCGGAACGTCAACCGAGGGCACTGATAGCCGAGTTGATGAGGGTGCGGGCGCGGTCGCCGTAGACGGCCATCTTTGCGAGTTCGGCGAACGCCTTGCGGTAGTCGGCGATTTCGCGAGGCTGCCTGATGTTGATCTCAGCGGTCAGGGTCTCCACCACGGCGTGGTTGTCGTCGAAGATGTAGAACGCCTCAAGGGGCCAGATGACGCGGGGGGCAGTGAACGGGATGACACCGAGCGAGACCGATGGCAGTGGCAGGACGTCAAGCAGGTGACGGAGCTGGTCGGCCGTCGTCCTCCGGTTGCCGATCCGAGAGCGTAGAACCCACTCTTCGAGCAGCACGACGAAGCGGTGGCCTCCCTCGTACAGGAACCGGCTACGGGCGAGGCGGGCGGCAACGGCATCGGCGACGTCGTTGGGCGTTCCCTGAAAGTCGGTGATCGACTGCATGAGGGCGGTGGCGAAGTCGGCGGTCTGGAAGAAGCCTGGAACAGCATTCGAGCAGTACACACGGCACACGGCCGCTTGCTCGTGGAGGGTGTAGAAATCCTCCTGGACCTTGCGCATGCCGTTCTTGTGGATGCGCCGCCACTCCACATACATGGAGTCGACCGCCCGCGCCGTGGCGATCAGGTCCTCCGTCTGGCTCTCTGCTCCGCAGGCGGAGCACCATGCTCTGATGTCTGCGTCGGAGGGCGCGGCCTCGGCTTTCTGGATACGGGTCGTCTTTGCCGGATGCCAGCCGCACCGGGCGGAAAGCTCTTTCCCGGTGAGGCCGGCGTCCTGACGAAGGTGCTGCAAGCGCTTCGCGAGGGCTTCACGCGCCGCCTGGGCGCTGGAGGAAGGGGAGGCGGGCATCGAATCGTACGTGGGATCAGACGGAGAACTTCTCGTGGTCGATGGCTCGCTCCCACACGTTCTCGAACGCGGCGACGACCATCTGCACCACGTCTTGGTTTTCGGTGAACTCATGCCCTGCCCAGTCACCGTCGCCAGTGAACCAGTGGAACATCACTAGCCGATCGTCGATGAGCCACAGGTCGTTGCCGGGCAGAGCGATATCCGAGGCGAGACGGCGGGGGAGCCAGCGAACCTCTTCACCGACAGCGATGTTGACCGAGGTCAGGGCATGTTCCCACCGGATGTAATCGGTCACGGGCTCGGAGACGATCCGGGCTCGACGCATTCGGACGCCCCTGGCGACGGTTTCGCGCACCAACGGGGTCCAGCCCAGCCAGAACGGTGAATCGGGGTCCAGGTCGGTCCGACCGGTTCGCAGGAACTCCTCGAAACTGTCCGCCTCGTTGCCGACACTGTAGACGTCGCGCATCTCCAGGTGGACGGCTGTGTGCTCG
Organism: Streptomyces sp. MNU76; assembly: GCF_020982545.1. Classification (GTDB taxonomy): domain Bacteria; phylum Actinomycetota; class Actinomycetes; order Streptomycetales; family Streptomycetaceae; genus Streptomyces. The sequence continues at coordinate 202,032 of NZ_JAJKLK010000001.1, forward strand.
GCGGAACCCAGCAGTTCAGCGAAGTCCGGCACGCCGTTCTGCGACATCACACGCCTCCCTCAGAATCGGCACCATGCGGGCGGGGATGCGGATCACCGTCTCATGTGCGGGGATTCCCGTGTCGTGTCCGGCGACCCATTCCGTCTCGCCCACCTGGGCCTTCAGCAGCTTGTCGGCCTCCTCGCCCTGGAGGATGAGGTCGGCTGTCTCTTCCTCCACCCACACGGTCGGCGAACCGCCTCCTGTGGTCTCCGGGTCGATTCCAACGAACTCTAGAGCCATGGTGCCCTCCCGTATCAAGGCGGTTGCGGGTTGTTGCGGTGCGACGGTTCCCGGGCGGTTGTGCTGGGTCAAGGGCGCAAGGCCGCGTCGGTAACTAAATGGCTTGTTCGCGTCGGATGTGCTGCACGATGTCACTCGCCCATGCGCCGCAGGCACCTCCGGAGCCGTCCCGAGCCGTCTCGACTCCAAGGAGGAGTCACGCACCTTCCTCGATCAGGGCTCCCGCCAGCTTCAGCATGACGTCCACCCTGTCGTTTCGTTCAAGCCGTAGCCACTCTGCGAAGATCAGCTCGACCTCGTCTCGCTCTAGCCGTCCGGACTGCATGAGCCGGTACAGCCGACGTTTGTCATCGCGGTTTTCGAGCCTTGATGCGCGCGCCAGCACGTCCTTCATCGACGGCAGGGCCTTGCCTGCTCCCCGAAGTCCGGCGTTGCAGCGCTGGCACTCGACGCGGAGGTTCGACAACTCGGTGTTTATGGGCGGAGCCGGGTCAACTAGGTGGACGCTGAGCACCGCTCGCTGAGTCTCGTCCTCGGGGTACGCCTCGCCAGCACGGATTCCGCACGTCTGGCAGAGGGAGCCAGCCTTCTCTATGGCTTCTCGGCGGCGGGCAGCGGGGATGCGTGGCTTGGCGGGTTCCTGGCGCTGTTCTCCCAGGTCGATACGGACCCCGATCTTTGCGAGCAGATATTCGTCGGGCCTAAGCCGTGGATTGGTTTTGTAGTTGTCGATCCGCCACCCCAGTTCGCGCAGATCCCGCATACGGCGATCCACCTGGGCTACTCCAGGCACCCCCTCGATGAGCTGGAGCTTGGTGAAGACCTCGCCTTCACCCACGGCCGCCAAGAACTCGGCGACTTTGACCTTCGATGACCGTCGCACAGGGCGTTCGTCTGTCACTGCTCTCTCCCGTTGACCTAGCTGTCAGCACGCCGTGGTCCCTCCCCCAGCGGGGACGGCCCGAACTAGTGTACCTTCGGCGAACGTGGATCGTACGGACGGCGCGTATGATTGAAAGGCCTACGGCGTTCGGCAACGTCCGGCAAAAACGTTTCTCGCTGATCAGGGAGGTTGAGCGGTACAGATGGACATGGGTGCTTGGGCCGCCGCAGCGGTGGCTGGGATCTGGTTGATCGTCTTCGTGGTGGGCTACACCCTTGACCAGGTCCCTGGCCTGTCGGCCAAGGCCGAGAGGGCGATCGCCTCGCTCCGTCGCCTTCGGTCCGCCTGGCGCGGTGGTGAGGGCGCGGAGCGGCACGAGCGGCAGGCGGAGGTAGGCGACCGGGAGCGCATCGAGCCTCGTCGATGACAGCGTAGGTTGGCGGGCGCGCGCCTGCCGCGGACGGTCAGATCCCTGATCTGCCGGCCGCTGCGGCAGGCGCGTAAGGGCGGACCGGTCAAGCAACCTGCACGGCGCTGGCCTGAACGAGGTGCGGAGTCTGGGCCACGAAACTTGTCCATGCCTCCGCTGAAACCGAGAGGCGGGCGGCTGCCGGCCGTTTCGAGTCCCGTATGAGGACTTGGGAAGGGAGGAAGGCGGCTTCCAGGCACTCTGTGGTGTTGGCGCCGCTGTACGACGACTTGAACCAGGTGGGCTCAGGGGCAGCCTGGGGATCGACAAGCATTCAAAGCTCCTTGCGGGCGTTGTGGATCATGTCGGAGGAAGCCTCCATATCCAACGCTTGTGCGCGCAGGTACTCGAACGCAAGCCTGTACTTGTCCAGTTCCTCGTCCTGCTCCAGGAAGAGGGAGCCCGTATGGAAATCGACGTATACGACGTCGAGTGCCGGTTCCTGGCCGCCGATGACGACGAAGCTGCCCAGGGCTGCGGCGTGCGCTCCTTTGGAGAACGGCAGTATCTGGAGTGTGATGTGTGGGGACTCGTTGGCCTCCAGCAGTCGGTCGAGTTGATTCCTCATTACCCGCGGTGACCCGACGACGCGGCGGATCACGGACTCGTCGAGGATCGCCCACAAGCTCGGCGGCGTCGGCCGGAAGAGGATCTCCTGTCTCCTCATGCGGATGTCGACGAGCCGTTCGATCTCCGCAGGCTCTAGAGGTACCTCGTTGGCCTTCTGGAGGGCCGTGCTGTACTCGCGGGTTTGCAGAAGGCCGGGCACGTAGACGCAGCAGAAATGACTCTCGCGCACTGCTTCGTCCTCTAGCGTGAGCAGGAGGTTCATGCTCTCGGGGATGGAGTCGGCGAAAGAACTCCACCAGCCCTGTTCCTTGGCGTTCTTGGCAAGGTTCACAACTGCTCGGCGTTCGGCGTCAGTTGCTCCGTACTCGCGACACAGGGCGTCGATCACCAGCCATTTTACGGGTCCGGCTTGGGTCTCGTACCGGCTGACCGTGGCCTTGGATACGCCCACCAACTGCCCGGCCTCCTCAAGGGTCAGCCCTTTCTGGGCGCGCAACTTTCGCATCATCACGCCCAACTGACGGCGGCGAGTGGTGGTCCGTACGGACATGGAGCTCCTTCACCTGAGCATGGGGCGGCTGCCTGGAGGCCCTTCAGGCTAGGCAGCACCGCAGCCGCGTCACTACCAGATTCACTCGATGGATTGTCGTGAGAAGTTACACAGTAAGAGTTCTCTGTGTCATGCTCGCTCATGGATCGCTACGCAATGCAGTCGTACGGATACGGCAGGCGCAGGCAGCGCGTGGCATGGGAGGGAGGAGTAGCCGTGCCCGGCTACGACATCACCAAGCCTCGACTTCGCTGTGTCCTGCCCTTCGAGGCGGGGCCGGCGGAGGTACGACTACTTCGCAGAGCGACCGCCTCGCAGTTGGGGCAGTGGGGCTTGCTGGCCGCTGCGGAGGAAGCCGAGTTGGTTGTGACAGAGCTGGCGACGAACGTCGTCAGGCACGTTGGCGAGGGGGCTTCGGCAGCCTTGGTCCTTGAGAGGAGAGGCGAGCGGCTACGAGTTGAGGTCCACGACAAGAGCCGCACGGTGCCGATTATTCGGCCGACGCTCTGTGACGAGGAGTGCGGACGCGGATTGCATCTGCTCGCTGCCCTGACGGCCGATTGGGGGACGGTTCTTACGGCGGTGGGCAAGGCTGTCTGGTGCGAGGTCGAGATCGACTCCGGAAAGGGGTGCCGCCGCGTCGAGCGGGCCGCTGAGGCCTTGGAGGCCTACCACGGCGGTGACAGTGCTGCGGTTGATCAGGGGCGTCGTCGGCAAGTTGTGCTGGAGGAGTCGGCGATCGAGTTGATTGCCGATCTGCTCCACTGGACATCGGCCCGCGGTTTGGACCCGGATGACATCCTCGACCGGGCGCAGATGCACTACGAGGCGGAGGCGGCGTGATCCCTTCCTGCTCCGGACCACGCCGGCGACTACCTCATTGCAGCCCGCAGCAGCGCGCCGGCATCGCCGTGAGCGCCCTGCTCGTGAAGCTCTAGGGCTGCCTGCATGACCTCTCGATCCCCTTGATCTCGGCCGTAGACATGGATCAAGTTGTCGGCCAGCCGGTTCTGGTGCCGCTGGCGAAGCGTCAGTAGTACCACGGCCGTTTCGACGGGACTGAGGACCTCAGTTGTGGTCTGGCGGAGCATGGCCAGTGCAACGTCCTGTCTGTCGCCTCTGCCTAGCTCTTCCGCTTGTGCCGCCACTCGGCGTGCCGCCGCCACATCGTTCCGGCTCCGCCGCCGGTCCCCCCTTCGACGGGGGACCGGCGGCGGAGCCGGATGAGCGAGGGCGGCCAGACGTGCTTGCAGGCCGGCTTTGGCCGCGTTCAGTTCCGTGACGGCGGCACGCAGTGTCGCGGATTCGTTTTTCAGCGAGGCCAGTTGTTCGGCCTGCTCGCTCAGGTCGGCGCATCTGACGCAACGCCGTTCGTCCACGGCCCTGAGGCGAAGACTCATCACGTCGTCGAGGCTGATGCCAACGGCTCGCTCGCCGCCAGCGTCTGTGCAGGCTTCTTTGTAGAGAGTCTCAATGAACTCCGGCCCGGGGACCGTCTTGCCGCTCAGGAATCGGGACAGCGAACTGGGATTGCTGCTCAGCCTTCCAGCTGCTTCTGATTGGTTAAGTCTCTTATTCCCAAATTGACCTGAAAAATCTGGTTTCAGGTGTCGGCAGAGGTCGCCGAGTGTCATTGCGAGTGCTCGTCGGCCAGGGGAAACATCGCTGCTGAACTGCTTCTTTATCCAGCTATGCCCGGCCGGGCTGCGGTCTTCTGGCGTCATGCGAACCTGTCTCCCCGCTTCAGTCCACCCGGTCTCAAGTCCCGGTCGTGTGCAGGTAATTGTGCATGATCACGGCAGGATCGATCGGGGCGCTTGCTCTTTTGCGAGCAAGTGTTTTCTGAGTGGACTTTCATTCGGTCGGAAGTGCAACACTGGTTGAGCCGCCCGGGAAGCGGGGGACGCGAAACCGCGTGAGCGCTGCCAGTTGTTTGTGGTGCGAAGCGGCATGTTGGACACGACTTGACCGGAGGAGCTCATGGAGTTGCCGTCCTACCAGGACGTCAAAGGGGGCAAGTCGCAGGTAGCGCTGTGGCTGATCACCGAAGTAGGGGAGGGGAACACCTTCACCAAGGTCCAGCTGCGTGAAGCCTTCCCGGAAGCGGCGCAGATCGACAGGCGGCTGAGGGAGCTTCGCGACCATGGCTGGAGATTCGATACCAGTCGTGAGGACCCCTCGCTGCTCCAGCAGGAACAGCGGTTTGTGACCAGGGGCGCTGACGTCTGGATTCCGGGCAGGGCTAAGGCGCCGGCGCACAAGAACAGCCTCACCGCCACACAGCGCGCAAAGGTCATGCATGACGACAACAACCTGTGCCGGTCCTGCGGCGTGGGAGCCGGTGAAGCCTACGAGGACGGCGGCGGAATCGACCTTGCGAAACTGAACGTGTCCCGCCGCAAGGTGCTCCACAGTGATGGGACCGAGGAGTACCAGCTCATCACCGAGTGCAAGAGGTGCGGTGTCGGCGGAGGCTCCGATCGGGAGGTCGACCTCGGCATGATTCTGGACCTCGTGGAGGATCTCGCTCCCATCGAACAGGAGGTCTTCCTCAAGTGGGTGGCGGCTGACCAGCGCACGTTCAGCCCGATCGAGAGGGTTTGGGGCATCTACCGGACCTTGCCGCAGGAGTCCCGTGCCGCTGTGGCAGAGGCCATCACCGAGATGCTCGGCTGATCACCAACCGCAGGAACGACAATACGCAGATACAACAGAGGACGGGGTAGCCATGCTGCGGGAATTTCCGCCGCCGCCGCGTGCGGCAGCGTTCAGCGAGCTGATCAAGAAGAGGCTGGAGGAGGTACGAGGGGCGGGGGGTACCCGGGAGACCGTCACGGTCGACTGGAACGGACAGCAGACGCATGTCGATGTGATCGATCTTCCCCTGAGCGGTCTCTACCTGAATCCGGGCACTCACCGCATCAGGGCGCAGCGCACCTTCGACCCGGTGCGTGATGAGGCCCTGGAGCGGGAGCCGTTCGGTGAAGAGGGGCAGCTCTACCTGCGCGATCTGTTGATGGCTCGCCCCGACAACCCGGATCTGCGCGACCCCGACTTCGACAAACTGATGGAAGATCTGCAGAAGTTCGGGCAGAACGATCCTGGCTTGGTCACCCATCACGGCGTGCTGGTGAATGGCAATACGCGAGCTGTGGCGCTGAGGAAGCTCGGCGCACAGTCGATGCGGGTGGGTGTGTTGCCGTCATCGTTCACGCAGCCGGACATCGACGCGGTGGAGCTTGCTCTCCAGCTTCGTCTCGACCAGAAGCGCGATTACACGTACATCAACCGCCTGCTTGCTATGGAGGAGCAGGCCACTTTGGGGCGGACCCCGGAGCAGATCGCCAAGGAATTCCGGATCCGGACGTCGACCTACCACCAGGAGCGATGGATCCTCAGCACGATCAAGGAGCTGAACGGTCGTAGCCAGAGTGGTGGGGGTGTGGAGCTTCGGCTGGTCGACTGGGAGGGAGCCCAAGAACGTCTCAAGGAGCTTCAGCGGTTGTATCTGAAGCTGGAGACCTTGGACCGCGACCAGGCGGAGATCTTGAAGGAGTGGCGGCTGGCCGCGATCCTCCTGGACTTCTCGAAGACTGATGTCCGGCACATCGATGAGGAGTTTTTGAAGCAGGGGTACCTGAGCAAGGTGCTGCCTGCGGACTTGGCAGAGGGCGGAGAGGCGGCCCAGCCGAAAGCCGTGTCCATCCCAGGCCTGGGCCTGGAGGTGCCGGCGGCATCGTCGGCCGTCTCTGCGGCCCGTGCCCTGAACGACCGCATCCTCCGTGCGGCTGCCGCAGTCCGCACCACGAAGACCGAACTCTCGGATACCGAGAAGTCCAAAGCACAGGCGCTGCTTGACGTGGCGAAGACCGCGTTCGATCAGGCCATTGAATTCCATGGCCGTGACGCCCGCGTTCGGAAGCGCAAGCAGCTGGCTCCTGCTCGTCTCGCTGATGCCTCCGCCAACATCGACCAGTGCGTCACGGATCTGGTCCAGGCCCGTACGTCGAACAGTCTCGACGAAGAGGCTTTCGACGAGGCCGTGCTCAAGCTCCGGAGCAGCTTCCGGAAGCTTGCCCAGCAGGCTGGCCGCGGCATTCCGAATCCGGGTGATGGCGTGTCCTGGCTCCTCGCGGCCGCCGCTGCGGAGGGTCTCCAGTGACGGAGAGTGCGACGGAAACGTCCCTGCACCTGGGCTTCGACGCCACCCGTACACGCGTAGTGCTGAAGACCACCGATCAGTACCGCCAGGATCTGGTGCAGTTGGCCGCTCGGTTCCGTACCGGCGGCCAGCTCGGCCCGCTCTCCGCCTCGGTTGCCCTTGACGAACTCCTCGCGGATCTGGGTGTTCTCGGCAGTTGGCCGCACCACGTAGGAGTGGAGTGGGCGCCGGAGCTGCGCAGTCTCGTGGCTGGCGTCATCAACGATGCCAACACGGTCAAGGAACGACTGGCCGGCTCCGTAGCGTCATCAGAAGTCGCCTCCGTGGATGTTCCGGATCTGCTCGGCGACACATGGAAGGGCGAGCTCAACGCGTTCCAGCGCAGGGACATCGCGAAATTGCTCTCGCTGGGGCACGGGGCCAATTTCAGTGTGCCTGGGGCGGGCAAGACACGCGTCGCCCTAGCTGTCTACGCCGCGCAGAAGGCTCAGCAGAAAGTGAGCCGCCTCCTGGTTGTCTGTCCCAAATCGGCCTACGAGTCCTGGCGTTACGAGACTGCGGTCTGCTTCAACTACCCACTGCGCACCCATGTGCTCGACGGTTCTATGGACCAGTGGGCAGAGGTCCTGATCGTCAACTACGAGAGGCTGGACCGATCGCTCTCGATGCTGGCGAGCTGGATCAAGTCGGGCCCCTCAATGATCATTCTGGATGAGGCGCACAGGATGAAACTCGGTGCGCGCGGTACCTACGGTGCCGCATGTATGGCCCTTGGCCCTCTTGCGGAACGCAGGCTGATCCTCACCGGAACCCCGGCTCCGAATGGCTCCAAGGACTTGGAGAATCTCCTGGGATTCGTCTGGCCAGGCCATGGGCAGCGCACGGTAGTGCAGGCTGTGGCCGGCGGTGACCTGGCCTACGCGAGCACGGTCCTCCGGCCCCTGTTCACCAGGACGACAAAACACGAACTCGGCCTGCCGCCTATGCGACTTCGGATGCGGTACGTCGACATGCCGGACCTGCACGCCGAGATCTACCGCTCACTGGTGGGGGGGATGGGGAACGGCGCCGCTCGCGAAGACCTGAGCTCTCTTGGCAAAACGGCACTGCGCCTCCTGATGGCGGCGACGAGCCCCGCTCTCCTCCTGGAGGGAGCCAGCCGACATGAACCACTCGTGTATCAGTTGCCTCCGCTGGAGATCCCAGTGGGCACTTCGCTGTACTCGCTGATGCAGGATCTTCCTGACTACGAACTCTCCCCGAAGTACAAGGAAGCGGTTGCGATCGTCGCCAAGAACGCGGAGCAGGGGCGCAAAACCCTGGTCTGGACGACGTTCGTGCGGAGTCTGACGACGTTGGCGCAGATGCTTGAGAAGTTCGGCCCGGCTGTCGTGTACGGCGGTACACCAGACCGGGACGAGCAGTTGCGGCGCTTCCGCGAGGATCCCAGCTGCATGGTGCTGATCTCCAATCCCGCGACCCTGGGTGAGGGCATCAGCCTGCACCACGTCTGTCACGACGCCGTCTACGTGGACCGTGACTTCATGGCCGGCCGTTTCCTGCAGAGCCTCGACCGGATCCACCGCCTCGGGCTCGCCCCTGGTACTGACACACACGTCACAGTCATCGCGGCGCGTAACACCATCGACGAGGTGGTGGAGATTCGGCTGGACCAGAAGCTGGAGTTCATGGGCAAGATCCTCGATGATCCCACTGTTCAGCAGCTCGCTGACCTGCAAGAAGAACCGGCGGTAGCCGCCGGTCTCGCTCCGAGTGACATAGAGGCTCTGCTGCGTCATATGGGAGGAGCGTAGCGCTGAGTGACCAGCTCTCGGTGCTCCATCTGAACGGAAGGGGAGGGGCTCTCCCTGGATAGACAGGGAAGAGCGGGGCGGTGGGAGACTCGTGGGGTCAAGTGTCCAAGAGTCAGTGCATGATCATGATCTCTGGGACACTTGAGATCGGTTTTGAGTCACTTTCCGGAAGGAGCGCTATGCACCCCCGCGGTCGCCAGCGTCCGCAGTTCACCCAGCCGCTAACCTCGTTGGAGATCTGTGCTGGAGCAGGCGGGCAGGCCGTTGGGCTGCACAACGCCGGATTTGATCACTTGGCGCTGGTGGAGTGGGACCAGCACGCTGTACGGACACTCAGGGCGAATGTGCACGACTGGCCAGGGTGGGACAAGTCGCGCATTGACGCACTGGAACCCATGGATGTCAGGGAATTCCTTGGATCCAAAGTTCACACGAGCCTTGACCTTGAAAAAGGTGATCTTGATCTGCTGGCCGGCGGAGTTCCGTGCCCTCCCTTTTCCCTCGCGGGGAAGAGGCTAGGCAAGGACGATGAGCGCGACCTCTTTCCCGATGCGCTCAGGATCGTCAGGGCTCTGCGGCCCAAGGCTGTGATGATTGAGAACGTGCGAGGGATTTTGGAGCCCCCAGAGGTCTTCATTGACTACCGCAGAGACATCCTGAATGAGCTTGGCGAGCTTGGCTATGTGATTCCTGAAATCAGCGAAAGCTGGCCAGCTGAAAAGCAGGACAGGGAGATGCGTCAGGTTTGGCGCAGAATGGATGCGAATAGATTTGGCGTCCCTCAACTCCGTCCCCGCGCTATCCTTGTGGCGATTCGCAAGGATGTTCTGGCGTCCTCTGGAGTGGATTTCCTCTGGCCGCTTCAGCTTGAGGGGAAGCGGGCGACCGTAGTAGACGAACTGGCTGCGAGTATGGAAGCCCGTTGTCGTAAGTTCTGGAACAAGAACAAGGACGGGGAGCGTGCAAGGCCCGGCGAACGCTCCGGCAAGCATGTGTACCAAGATTGGCTGCGCAAGGCCACTGATGCCGCTGAGGCAGGCAAGGGAATTGCTCCGACCTTGGTGGGTGGGTCAAGGAAGCACGGTGGGGCCGACCTTGGTCCCACCAGGGCTAAGCGCGCCTGGGAAGCCCTAGGGGTGGATGCGATGGGTCTGGCGAATGATCCCAGTGAATGCGACCCGGAGCGTGACCTATTCCGGAAGGCCGGACCTATGCTGACCGTTGAACAGGCTGCTGTGATTCAGGGATTCCCCGAGGTTTGGAAATTCCCGGGGAAGAAGACGGCGAAGTACCGTCAGGTAGGAAACGCTTTTCCGCCTCCTGTGGCAGAGGCCGTAGGGCGGGCTATCGCGGCGGTTCTGCGTCCCGAGCAGCGCGACGAGTTGCTTCATGGATATGAAATGGACGACGGCGGTTCCGAGCTCGCTGCACCTCGGTTGGAGCAGATGTCCATCTCGTTGTCAGGTGTTTCGTGAGTCAGTTGCCCGGCGTGCAATAACAGTTGCGGTGATCGTGTTCGCGCAGGCGTCGGATGGCTCGTGTTCCCAGAATCGGAGCACAAGCCATCCGGCTTCCTTGAGTCGCTCGTCGGTGTCGCGGTCACGTGTCATATTGCGCAAAACCTTTTCGGACCAGTAGCCCGAGTTCGTTTTCGGTGGAACATAGTGCTCGGGGCATCCATGCCAGTAGCAGCCGTCTATGAAGACCGCCACCTTCACTGGGCGGAAAACCAAGTCCGCAGTACGGCGAAGGTCAGGCAGCGGACGCGCGCACACCCGGTAACGCAGCCCCTGCGCATGCACCAAGCGCCGGATCAGCTGCTCGGGTTTGGTGTCGCGATTGCGAATCGCCTGCATGTTGCGACGGCGAGCGGCGGATGAAGCCCAGGAGCCTTCTGGCGCTTCCCACTTGGGATCTTCGGACACACCACAGAGACTAGCTCCGGTGCAGTAGTTCGGGGTACTTCAGCTGGTCAGAGTCCGGATTGAGGCACGACAGGCCTCCAAGCTCCTGGAGGAGAAGGTCTAGAGGCGCCATAGGGCCACTCGCTTCTTTGGCAGTGTCGTGATTCCGCGGCCCGCCTCAAGGGCGCTTTGCGTCGCCTTCGGCGATGGCCCTGCGGGCCACCCTTGACCCGGGCCGCGGAATCACTGGGAGAGAAGCGAGCGAGCGGCCCGGGAGGGTGGGTGGCCCGGCCGAGTTCAGGTGAGGGGCGGCTGGGCTGCTGAGCGAGGTTCGGGGCACGTTCGCGGCTCGCAAGCACGCCGGGTTTGCTTAGCGGCTTGCAGGGAGTGGGTGGGGCGACCCCGACAGGTTATGGCTACGCCCCGTGGCACCCCTCATACGCCCGCCCCGAACCGCACCAGCACGAGTTCCCCCGCTGAGGGGGCCAGGAGACCGCCAGCCCTCGCGCCGCCAGCGTCGTCGCGTACTGCGGCAGCAGCGTCGTGTCGTCCGGGGACGTGCCCTCCGACGCTGCGAACGCCTCGTACGACGGGACCGTGCCCGTCACGATGCCCAGGTTCGGCGTGCCGGAGGTCGCCAGCTCCCTCAGCGAGGCCTCTATCGTCGCCAGGTGCTCCTTGTGCGAGGGGTACTCCGCGGTCAGGCCCGGGTACGCGCCCACCAGTTCCGCCAGTTCCGGGGCCGGCCAGTGCAGGACCGCCACCGGGAAGGGGCGGGACAGGGCTTCGCGGTACGCGCCCAGTTCCGCTCGTAGGCGGGAGATCTCGGCCTGGAGTTCCGCCGGGTTGTCCGAGCCCAGGGACCAGACGCGTTTCGGGTCGTGGAGTTCGTCCAGGGAGATCGAGGACGAGTGGAGGGTGTCCGCCACGGCGTCCCAGTTGTCGTGCGTCGCGCCCAGCATGCGGCGGACCCGGTGGCGGCCGAAGAGGAGGGGGCGGGTGGAGTACGGGGCTCCGCCACGTCCGTCAGGAGGAGGGTCACGGCCGCGGTGAAGGTGTCCTGGGCCGCCTCCAGCTCGTCGTGGGCCTCCAGGGCCTCGGCGACGATCACCCACGGCGCCGGGTCGCGCGGGGCGGCCGCGCGGACTCCGTCGATGATCGCGCGGGCCTCGGCCTCGTGGCCGTACTCCCAGAGGTTGGAGGCCTTGAGGGCGCGTACCAGGTGGGGGTTGTCGAGAGGGGCGGACGACGACAGCAGGCGGTCGTAGAGGGCTGTCGCGGTGGGGCGGTCGCCGGCCAGTTCCCGGTGGGCCGCGGCCTGCAGGAGCAGGTGCTCGGCGTCCTCCGGGTAGAGGTCGGCGGTCCGCTCCAGGCGTGCCGCTTCGGCGGTGTGGTCGACGTTCTCGGCAGGCGTGTCGGGGCGCATGGACGACACCGTACTGCCGATGGGGGGGCGGAGGCGAGGTGCGGGTGGCGGCAGGGGAGGGGAGGGAGGTGGGAGGGTGCCACCGCCGGGGCGCGCACGCTCCCACCTCCACCCCCGCTAGATCGTCACCCCGTCGATCTGCAGCGTCTGTACCGCGCCCGCCGCGAACGGGACCGCCACCGACTTGCCGTTCAGGAACGTGTCCGAGTACGCGCGGTAGCGGTCGGAGCCGCCCGAGGTGTGGGTGTTCCAACGGGGGACCAGGCCGCCGGAGCCGCCCGTCACCGTCGTGAAGCCCGACAGGTTGAAGGTGAAGGTCTGGGCCGAGGTCGCGGTGTTGATCGCCACGATCACCAGGCGCCGCGCCACCGCGTCGTAGGCCGCCGCCGTGTAGCTGGAGCCCGCGTCCAGGATCGTCATGCCCGGGCGGATGTGGCGGCTGAACTGGGCCATCACGTAGTACTTCGTCTCGATCGCGCCCGGCTGGAGCGTGTTCGCGTCGTACTTGATCATGCCCCAGCCCGCCGTCGGGTCCATCACCTGCCAGTAGACCCAGGCGGTGGGGTGCAGCCAGCGGAAGTCGTAACAGAGGTTGCGGGCGAGGGTCCAGCCCGAGCCGTCGCTGTCGCCCGTCTCCGAGTTCCACAGCTTCTTGCCGGACGTCGTCACCACGTCCGTGTAGAGGAGGTCCCGGCGGCCGCCCGCGCCCTGGTAGCCGTGCACGTTCACCTGGCTGACCAGGGACTTCGTGGAGGCGTTGAAGGAGCCCCACGTCGAGCGGGCCGTGTCGTAGTTCGTCTCGTCGGAGGCGGCGATACGGATGTTCGTCAGGCCCCGCTTGTCCAGCTCGCTGCGCATGTGGGGGAGCACGGCGGCCTGGACCGCCGGGTCCATGTGGCAGCCCTCCTGGGTGCCGGTCGCCGTCCACCACGTCGACGCCGGCTCGTTGAAGGGGTCGACCGTCGCGAAGTTCACGCCCCAGTTGTTCTTGGCGCGCAGGGCCGTCGCCGCCAGGTGGGAGGCGTGCTGGCGGTAGTTCCAGGACTGGAGGTTGTTGCCACCGCCGGAGGCACCCGAGGGGTTGTGGTTCAGGCACATCCACCACATCGGGGAGTTCGCGAAGAGTTCGGTGGTCGCACCACGCGCCACCGCCTTCGTCAGGGCCGCGCGCTGGTTGCCGTCCGCGTTCCAGTTCCAGGCCGAGGACGCCGGGTCCTCGTTGGTCCAGTTCTGCCAGAAGCCCTCGATCTGCTTGAAGGCGGGGATGTTCGGGGACTTGACCATGGTCGAGCCCTCCACCGTGTTCCAGCTGCACGCGCCGAGGTTGTAGCGGGCGATGTTCATGCCCAGGCCGGGCAGCGCCGTGCCGTTGTACGTCGTCGTCTTCGTGGTGAACCACAGGTCGGCGAAGTCGTCCCGGGCGCCGAACACATTGGCCCACCAGGCGAGGGATGTGCCCCAGCCCTCCCAAGTGCCGTACTTCGTGGCCGGGTTGACGGCGATCGTCGCGTCCGCGCTCGCCGTGCCCGTGCCGAGTGCGGTGCCGACGACCGCGCCGCCGGCCGCCGCCAGGAGCGCTCTGCGGCCGAAGGAGGGTGAGTTCCCCGCGGCCCTGTCGGGGGTCGGGGACTCCGCCGTCGGTCTCTGCCGGTCGTTCGTGGGGTCGGGGGATGCGGTCATGTCAGCTCCGGGGGTGCGGGTGCCGAGGAGAGGGAAGGAAAGCGGACAGGGATCCGTCGCCTTCCGGACTGCTGAGTGGGGACATCGGAAGAGTCAGGGGTGAGTGGTGAGGTTGTCGAGAGGTGTGACAGCGCTTTCTCCGATTTCTTCCAAGGGTTGTGAGAAGGGGAGATGAAAGTCCCTGGGTCGCTGTCGGGCCGGGCCCGCTCGCTCTGGGTCGCCGCGGAGTGTGCCGTCACCCTCGGGCTTGTGCTGCTTCTCTTCGTCGCCCATCAGCTGTGGTGGACCAATCGGCAGGCCCAGGAAGGGGCGGCCCGGGAGGTGGCCGCGCTGGAGCGGGCATGGGGAGAGGGCAGGGGTGGGGGTGGCGGGGAGCGTGCGGCCGGGGGCCGGTCAGGCGTACGCCGTGCTCGTGATCCCCCGGCTCCATCTGCGGGCACCCGTCGCCGAAGGGGTCGGGAAGGCGGAGGTCCTCGACAAGGGGTTCGTCGGGCACTACCCGGGGACCGCGCTGCCGGGGCGGCCCGGGAACCTCGCCCTCGCCGGGCACCGCACCACCCACGGCGAGCCCTTCCGCCACCTCGACCGGCTCGAAACCGGTGACGAGGTGCGCGTCGAGACGCGGGATGCCGTCCACACGTACGTCGTCGACAGCACCCTCCCGCAGACCGCGCCCGGCGACGGCGGGGTCCTGCGACCCGTCCCGCGCAGCGACGTGCGGCCGTCGTACGGGTATCGCGAGCCCGGCCACTACCTCACGCTCACCACCTGCACGCCCGCGTACACCTCCACGTACCGGCTCGTTGTCTGGGGGAAGCTGCGCTCCGTGCACCTCAGATGAGAGCATGTGTGCGAGAGTCGTTCGGGAGTTGTGAGAGCTGTTGGAGAGGGGGAGCCGTGATCCGTAGCTGGGCCAGTCTTCGCCCCGCCGCGATGTTGCTGCTGCTCCTCTTCGAGGTCGCCGTCCTCGACAGCGGCACGCTCTCCGCCGCCGTCGCTTTCGCCGCGACCGCCGCGGCCGGCTCCGCGTTCGCCGCCTGCGCGCTGATCACCGCGCGCTGCGCGCCCGTCGTACCCCGTACGCGCGTCCGTACGGCCATCCGGGACCGTGAACGCCGTACGGCGTTCCTGCCCCAACGCGATCCCGACGCACGCGGGCGTACGCGCCCCCGCGCGCCCGGACATGCCCTCCTGACGGCCACCGCGTAGGGCACACCGCACCCGCTCCACCCCCCTCACCTCGCCTCAGCTCCCCGCTGTCCTGGCTGAGGTCTGTGCTCCGCACGTGGGCCGTCGCGCCGAGTCCGGTCGTCCGACCACTTCTCACCGGCACGACGAGACCCCTGGAGGGCTCACACCCATGTCCGTATTCGCCGACCTTGTCGCGCACCTCGCCGATCTGCTCCAGCCGCTGTTCCACGCCTCCGCGACCGCCGTCGCGATCGTCCTGTTCACCGCGCTCGTACGACTGCTCGTGCACCCCCTGTCGCGGGCGGCGGCGCGGGGGCAGCGGGCGCGGATCGCGTTGCAGCCGCAGATCGCGGAGCTGCGGAAGAAGCACGCGAAGAATCCCGAGAAGCTGCAGAAGGCACTGCTGGAGCTGCACACGAAGGAGAAGGTGTCGCCGCTGTCCGGCTGCCTGCCGAGCCTCTGCCAGCTGCCGGCCTTCTTCCTCCTCTACCACCTGTTCTCCAACACCACGATCGGCGGCGAGGCCAACGCCCTCCTCACCCACCGGCTCTTCGCCGCCCCGCTCGGCGACCGCTGGGTCGACGCGCTCGCCCACGGCGGCGTCTTCGGGGCGCAGGGGCTCGTCTACGTCGGGCTGTTCGTGACCGTCACGGGGGTCGCGGCCTTCAACTTCCGGCGTACGAAGCGGATGGTGGCCGCCGGTACGGCCGGGGTGCCGGCCGTGTCGGACGAGCAGCTGCCCGGGATGGCGGCGAGCATGGGGGCCGTCAGCAAGTTCATGCCGTTCCTGTCCTTCTTCACGCTGGTCACCGTGGCGGTGGTGCCGCTGGCGGCCGCGTTGTACGTGGTGACCAGCACGACGTGGACGGCGGTGGAGCGGGCGGTGCTCTATCCGCTGCCGGAGGGCGAGACCGACGGGGCCGCCGGGGCCGAGGCCGGGGCCGAGGTGGCGGCCGCCAAGACGGCCAAGACTGACGGGGCCGCCAAGACGGCCAAGGTTGGGGCTGCCAAGACATCAGGGAGGCCGGGTAGGTCGGCGGCTGCTACCAAGCGGTAGCCGATTCGAGGCGCGGGGCGGGCGGTCCAGTCCGTGAACCGGGTCTTGCGGAGTGGACCATGACCTTGGACGATCGACCAGTCCTCCGATGGCCGCACCCATCGGTCGGGCGGCGGACGATCGAGGGAGTTGGCGACCATGAAGCTGCTGCGAGTCGGTACGGCGGGCGCGGAGCGGCCCGCGCTGCTCGACGCCGAGGGGGTCCTGCGGGACCTCTCGGAGGTCGTGCCGGACATCGACGGCGCGCTGCTCGCGGACGAGGCGGCGCTCGGGCGGGTCCGCGAGGCGGCCGAGAGCGGTTCGCTGCCCGTGCTGGACGCGGCGGGGCTGCGCATCGGACCGCCGGTCGCCCGGATCGGCAAGATCGTCTGCATCGGGCTGAACTACCACGACCACGCGCGCGAGACGGGGGCCGAGCCGCCCGCCGAGCCGGTGATCTTCTTCAAGGCGGCGGACACGGTCGTCGGGCCGCACGACACGGTGCTCGTGCCGCGCGGGTCGACGAAGACCGACTGGGAGGTCGAGCTCGCCGTCGTCATCGGGCGGACCGCCCGGTACGTCGAGTCGCGCGAGGCCGCGCTGGAGCATGTCGCCGGGTACGCCGTCTCGCACGACGTGTCCGAGCGGGAGTTCCAGCTGGAACGCGGCGGGACGTGGGACAAGGGCAAGAACTGCGAGACGTTCAACCCGCTGGGCCCGTGGCTGGTCACCGCCGACGAGGTGCCGGACCCGCAGAAGCTGGGACTCCGGCTGTGGGTCAACGGGGAGCTGAAGCAGGACGGCACGACCGGGGAGCAGATCTTCGCGGTGAGTGAAGTCGTCCGGTACGTCAGTCAGTTCATGACGCTGTATCCCGGGGACGTCATCAATACGGGGACGCCGGCGGGTGGCTCTGGGGAGCCCGAGCCGAAGCCGTTCCTGCGGGCCGGGGATGTCGTGGAGCTGGAGATCGACGGGCTGGGGCGGCAGCGGCAGGAGTTCGACAACGCGTAGGCGCTCCGCTTGGGGCCGGGTGCCTGGTGGGGGCTGCTGTTCGTTGGCGGCTGCGGGTACGTCGTGGCTTGTCGCGCAGTTCCCCGCGCCCCTGAGGGCGCGGGTGGACCCGGCAGTTGTCAGGTGCTCTTGAAGCGTTGCAGGGCCTCCACCACCATGGCGTGGTCGTCCAGTTGGGGGAGGCCCGAGACCGTTACCGTGCCGATCACTCCTGTTCCCTCCACCGTCAGGGGGAAGGAACCGCCGTGGGCGGCGTACTGGTCCGGGTCCAGGCGGGAGGACTCCTCGAAGGTCGTGCCCTTGGCGCGGAAGCGGGCGCCGACGAGGTAGGAGGAGCTCGCGTAGCGCTCCACGACCCGGCGTTTGCGGTCGATCCAGGCGTCGTTGTCCGCGGCCGAACCGGGCAGGGCGGCGTGGAAGAGCTGCTGGGGGCCGCGACGGATGTCGATGGCGACGGGGGCGCTCCGCTCGCGGGCCAGTTCCACCAGCAGGGAGCCCAGGGTCCAGGCGTCCTCGTGGGTGAAGCGGGGGAGAACCAACTGGCGCTCCTGCGCCTCCAGTTCCTCGATGGTCGGGGTCTCGTGGGTCGTCACAGCTTCACCGCCACGCCCTCGCTCGCGGACTTGCGGGCCGCCTCCAGTACGTCGAGCGCGGCGGCGGCCTCGTACGCCGTGACCGGGTTGTCGCCGGTGCCCTGCAGCGCGGCGGCGACGGCCGCGTAGTACGCGGGGTAGTCGCCGGGGACGGTCGGGACGGGGCGGCCGCCGTCGGTCAGCGGGGAGTCGCCGGCGCCGACGCGGCCCCAGAGGTCCTCGGGCTCCTGGCCCCAGGCGGCGCCGGGGGTGGGGCGCTCGCCCTCGCGGAGGGCCGCCTCCTGGGGGTCGAGGCCGTACTTGACGTAACCCGCCTCGGAGCCCAGCACGCGGAAGCGCGGGCCGAGTTGGGGAGTGACGGCGGAGGCGTAGAAGTGGGAGCGGACGCCGTTGGCGTGCGTCACGGCGATGAAGGTGTCGTCGTCCGTCTCGGCGCCTGGGCGGCGCAGGTCGGACTCCGCGTACACCAGGGTGGCGGGGCCGAAGAGGGTGAGGGCCTGGTCCACGACATGGCTGCCCAGGTCGTAGAGGAGACCGCCGATCTCCGCGGGGTCGCCGGACTCGCGCCAGCCGCCCTTCAGTTGGGGGCGCCAGCGTTCGAAGCGGGACTCGAAGCGGCGGATCTCGCCCAGTTCGCCGTCGGCGAGGAGGCGGCGGAGGGTCAGGAAGTCGTTGTCCCAGCGGCGGTTCTGGAAGACGGAGAGCAACAGACCGCGCGCGTCCGCGAGGGCGGCCAGCTCGCGCGCCTCGGCCGCCGTACCGGCCACCGGCTTGTCGACGACGACCGCGAGGCCCGCCTCCAGAGCGGCGGTGGCGATCGGGACGTGCGTCTTGTTGGGGGAGGCCACGACGACCAGGTCCAGCTCGTCCGCCCGGGACCAGAGCTCGTCCGCCGTGGCCGCGAACCGTACGTCCGGGAACTCGGCGCGGGCCTGCGCCCGGCGCTCCGCGTTCGACGTGACGACCGTGTCGAGGGTCAGGCCCTCCGTCGCGGCGATCAGCGGGGCGTGGAAGACGGAGCCGGCGAGGCCGTAGCCGACGAGGGCGACGCGCCGGGGCCTGTCGGTGCTGGTACCTGTCATACCGTCCACTTAAGCAACGCTGTTGCCGAAGTGCAAGCGCGAGGGACAATGGGGGTGTGGACGGCAACGGGATCGGTGACGGGTTCGGCGACAGGTTCGGCGACGGGATCGGTCGAGGGCGCCAGAACGGCAATGGCGGCGGTATCGGCGGCGGCAACGGGGGCGGTCTCGGACGGACCGGTGGTGTCGCGGGAGTGAACCTGCTCGCGTTGCGTAGTCACAACGGGGCGCTGGTGCTGGATCTGTTGCGCAGGGCGGGGGCGGCCGGGATAAGTCGGCTGGAGCTGGCGGAGCGGACCGGGCTCACTCCGCAGGCCGTCAGCAAGATCACCGCACGGTTGCGGGCGGACGGGCTGGCGACGGAGGCGGGGTACCGGGCGTCCACCGGTGGCAAGCCGCGCACCGTACTGCGGCTCGTGCCAGACGCCGGGCACGCGGTCGGCCTCCACCTCGACCGCGACGAGCTGACGGCCGTGCTCTGCGATCTGACCGGGGCGGTGGTCGCGCTGCGACAGGCGCCGCTGGATCTGGGCGCCGGGGCGGACAACGTGGTCGAGGGCGCGGCGCGTGAGGTGGAGGCGTTGCTGGCGGAGGCGAGTGAGGAGCGGGGGTGGGGGCTGGGGTTGTCGGGGCGGTGACGACGGGGGCGATGCCGACGCCGGTTCCGGTTTCGGGTTCGGTTCCGATGGCGGCGTCGACACAGACAGAGACAGAGACAGAGACAGAGACAGAGACACCGACACCGGTGCCGCGTCTGTGGCCGCCGTGGCTTCCGGCTCCGATCCTCACGGTCCCCCTCTCCTCCCCGTGCTCGGTGTCGGAGTCGCTCTGCCCGGGCCTCTCGATCATCTGCACGGTGTCTTGCACCGGGTCACCGGGTTTCCGGAGTGGGACGGGTTTCCGTTGCGGGCGGTGCTGGCGCGGCGGCTGGGGATGCCGGTGGTGGTGGACAAGGACACCAACGCGGCGGCCCTGGGGCTCGCGGCGGCCGCGGGGGCGCACGGGTCCTTCGCCTACCTCCACCTCGGTACGGGGCTGGGTGCCGGACTCGTGATCAACGGGTCCGTCCACCGGGGGGCCCGGACCCGGGCCGGGGAGTTCGGGCACCAGGTCGTTCAGCTGGACGGGCCGAGGTGCGAGTGCGGGAACCGGGGGTGCATCGAGGTGCTGTGCCTCGCGGCGATGGCGCGGGGACGTGGCGGCGGCGGCGCGGGTGCTCGGGACGGGGCCGCCAACCTCGTGGGGCTCCTCGACATCGAGGTCGTGCTGTTGGGCGGGCGTACGGTCGAGGCCCGGCCGGAGGAGTTCGTGCGGGGGTCGGGTTCGTGCTCGACGAGTGGGCTCGGTTGCAGGGGAGGATCCGGCCGTGCCGGTGCGGGTTGCCGGGGTGGGGTGTCGGCCGTTGCGGAGGGGCGGCTCAGTTGCTGCTCGCGCCGTTGTTCGGGCGGGAGGATGGGTGACGTGGGAGCCGGTGAGAGGGCCGGTGAGGGGTGACGGGGATGCGCCGGGGCGCCGTGGGGGTGCGGTTGGCGGGCGGTTGCGGGTTGTGTGGGGTTGCTCGCGCAGTTCCCCGCGCCCCTGAAAAACGACCGGGGGTGTGCGCAGCCGGCGTTGGAAAGTGGCCGGCGGCTTCTCGTGCCCTCTCGATGGCCCGCGGTTTCTCGTGCCTCCGGCTCTCGAGTGAGCCGGTGGCTCCGCTGATCGAGCGGATATTCGGGTCTGATCCCGGGGCCTCGGGGCGTGGCGGGGCTTGTCGGGGCGGGTGGGTGGCATGGTCATGTGTTCATGCGACTGTGTACGTGCCTGACCCTTGCCCTCGCCGCCGCAGACGCGCTCGTCAGTGGTCCCGCGGCGGCGGCCACCGTGCCCGCGCCCGCGTCGGACGCCCTGCGGACCGGCTGCGTCGGTGACGACAGCGGCGCCTTCCCCATCCGGACCCGTATCCGCGGCGGCCCCACCACCTACGTCGCCGGCGGCGGCTTCCACACCTGGGCCGTGGAGCTCACCAACACCACCTCCCGGACCTGCGGCAACATCCACCCGGTCGTCGTGCTGGCCGACAGCGCGCGCACACTGAAGCGGAGCCAGCCGCAGCTGGAGTTCTACGACGACGCCGACGACACCACCCCCCGGCCGGTGACCTTCGAACGGACCGACGCGGACGAACTGGTCGGCGTTCTCGGCGGGGACGGGCACGGCGGCGGAACCGGCTTCACCGTGCTGCCCGGCCGCACCCTCGCCGTCAAGGTCCGCCTCTCCCTCACCTCCGACGCGACCGCGCCGAACGAGGTCGTGGCGAACGCGGCCGTCGTCGAGCGGCGCGGCGACGACGGCACGTGGGTGGGGGAGTCGAACGACTACCGCTTCCGGATCACCGACGAGAAGGAGGACGAGGAGGAGGACGAGGACGGGACGGAGGCCGGCCAGGACAGCGGCGGGGCGGCGAAGGAGAGGGGCGGCACGACGGCCGTACCGGACGAGCGGCGGCCGTACCCCGACGAACTGGCCGCCTCGGGCATGCGCGAGGCCCTCCCGTACGTCACCGGCCTCCTGCTCCTGGCCGCCGGCGGCCTACTGACGGCCACGGTCCGCAGACGGGCCCGCTGACGACACGAGACCGACACCCGCCCCCGACGTCCACCCGTGCATGGCGGCCACGGCCCCCACACCCCCGCTGACCTGAAGCGACCCCGGTCTCAGCGGCCAAGATCGGCCTCCTCTTTTCGGCCAGGGCTCACTAGGGTTGGGGCGACCCGGACGTACGGGCGACAGAAGCACGTGCGTACGGAGGTGCGGACGTACGGAGGTACGGACGTATGGCAGGTATCGACAGACGCCGGCAGGAGATCGCACATGGCAGAGCGCAAGCCCATCGAGTCGTGGCTCACCGACATGGACGGGGTGCTCATCCATGAGGGCGTGCCGATCCCCGGCGCCGACGCCTTCGTAAAGAAGCTCCGCGACTCCGGCCGCCCCTTCCTGGTGCTCACCAACAACTCGATCTACACCCCACGCGACCTGCACGCCCGCCTCTCCCGCATGGGCCTGGACGTGCCCGTGGAGAACATCTGGACCTCCGCCCTGGCGACCGCCCAGTTCCTGGACGACCAGCGGCCCGGCGGCACCGCGTACGTCATCGGCGAGGCGGGGCTGACGACCGCGCTGCACGACATCGGGTACGTCCTCACCGACCACGAGCCCGACTACGTCGTCCTGGGCGAGACCCGCACCTACTCCTTCGAGGCCATGACGAAGGCGGTCCGGCTGATCAACGGCGGCGCCCGTTTCATCGCCACCAACCCGGACGAGACCGGCCCCTCCACCGAGGGCCCGCTGCCCGCGACCGGGGCCGTGGCCGCGCTGATCACCCAGGCGACCGGGCAGAAGCCGTACTTCGCCGGCAAGCCGAACCCGCTGATGATGCGCACCGGGCTCAACGCGATCGGCGCGCACTCCGAGACCAGCGCGATGATCGGCGACCGTATGGACACCGACGTCCTCGCGGGCATCGAGGCCGGGATGGAGACCTTCCTCGTCCTCACCGGTCTGACCACGCCCGAGCAGATCGAGAAGTTTCCCTACCGCCCCTCGAAGGTCGTGAACTCGATCGCGGACCTCGTGGACCGTCTCTGAGCCCGGGTCGGCCGGTCGGCCGGCCGACCGCCCCGCGAGACCGCCGAGTGCCCGGCCCTTGGAATAAACCCCCTGACACCCGTACGGAGCAGTGGAGGTGCCTTCCCGGATGCGTCCCGGCGCCCGGCGGGGGAGTCTCTGGGGTGTCTGGAGGTTCACCATGGGCTCAGTGCGAGTCACTCTCTGTGCCGGGACGGTGGTCGCGGCGGCGCTCGCCGCGTCGGCACCCTCGGCCCACGCGACCGAACCGGGAAACACCTCGGGAAATGTCTCGGAGAACGTCTCGGTGGTGCCGGCCTCGCCGGTCCCGGGCACCGACATCCAGGTACGGGCCGGGGGCTGCGGCGGGCAGACCGGAACGGCCGTCTCGGCCGCGTTCGTCGCGGACGCGCGGCTCACCCAGCTCACCGGCAGGAGCCCCGGCACGCTCGCCGGGGAGACCCGCGTCCGCTCCTCGCTCGACCCCGGCACCTACGCGGTACGGATCACGTGCGACGGCAGGGAGGACAAGGTCACGGGGACGATCAAGGTCGGCGAAGGAAAGCCCACGACCGGCCTCAGACCCCCGACAGGTCTCAGACCCCCGACCGGCACCACACTCCCGTCGACGAGGCCGCCCGCGATCAAGCCGCCCGTGACCGGGCCGACCGCGACCGAAGCTCCGCCGGTGGCCGAGCGGCCCGCCGGTGAGCGCCCCGCCGACCGGCAGCCCTCGGCGCCCTCCTCCCCGATCGCCCCCGTCCGTGCGGGCGGTGGCGGAGCGGCCGCCCACCTCGCGGCTGCCGACCCGGTGGACGCGCGCGGCTCGGCCGACCCGGCCAACTCCTTGGACGACGCCCGGCACACCGGCCCCGGCGCCCGCCACGCGGTGGTCGGCCTGGTCCTCGCCGGCGTCGCGGCGGTGGCGGTCGTGGCGCGTGGTGCGCGCCGGGGCCGCGACCGCCGTACGGAATAGGGGGCCGTCGTGTCCGGACGGGACTATTCCGACAACGGCTACGACTACGGCGGCGTCGGCGAACGCGGTCTCGGCGGAGGGTCCGGCGGCGGGACCGGCCGGGTCGTCACCGGTGTCGCGTGGGCCGTACTGCTGCTCGGGCTGTGGCTGTGGGGCCGCGAGGTCACCGACGTACGGCAGGGCGGCTCCGCGCCGACCACCGGGGACGTGGCCGCCGTGGGACGGCCCGCCCAGGCCGAACTGCCGCCCGCCGCAGAGCCGTTGAAAGGCGCGCGGCCGCAGCGGCTGGACATCCCCTCGATGGGGGTGCAGGCGCCGGTCGTGGCGCGCGGCCTCGACCGGGACGGGGCGGTCGAGCCGCCGTCGTACGGTCAGCCGGGCGTCGTCGGCTGGTACGCGGGCGGCGCGCGGCCCGGCGCGACGGGGGCCGCGCTGTTCGTCGGGCACGTCGACACCGAGACCCGGCCGGCCGTCTTCTACAAGCTGAGCGCGCTGCGCGTCGGCGAGAAGATCCGGGTGGCCCGCAGCGACGGGCGGATGGCCGAGTTCACCGTGGACGACGTGCGGGTCATCGGCCGGGACGAGTTCGACGCCCGACAGGCCTACGGCGTACGGCAGTCCGGGCGCGCTGAACTCCGACTCGTCACCTGCGGCGGCACGTTCGACAAGGCGAGCCGCACCTACACGGCGAACGTCGTCGTCAACGCGTACCTCAGCGGCACGGGGCCGTGACCGACACGGATATGGGTCCGTCACGCCACTGTGGCGGGCGGGACTTTGACCGGAAAGCGATCAGTGCACAGCCCCCGGTGGTACGGAACCCCGGCACCTGCGAAGACACCGTGCTCCCGGCCCGGTCGGCGACCCGCTCCCCCCGGCGCCGCCGACCGGGGGCTGTTCGACCGCGACTCCATGGCGTGGGGGCGGCACCGGCCAGAGGCATCCAGAGGCTGTTTGACGCCAAGTCGACGGATCGTGGCTCTCTGTCATGGGGGCAGGTGGCGGCCGTGCGGGCGCGTTCCGGTGTGTGTGCTCCCGGCGGTGCCGTCGGGCGAATGGTGATGACCTCGTGGCCGAGGCGGGACTTATGTCAGGATTGGGGCTTACGACACGGTGCACCCAAGGGGGAGTTGGATGTACGGCGGTAGGGGGCCGGGGTTCGGGCGTGCGGGGCGGTGATGGGGTGGCGTTACTGCTCGCCGGCTGTTCCGGGGGAGACGACGGGGACGACGGCGACGGCGGGAAGGACCGGGCCTCCGGTTCCGGCATCACCCAACAGCCCAACGGCACGGACCCGTTCTGGGTCAACCCGGAGGGGAACGCGGCGGCGCAGGTCGCCGCCTACGAGAAGGCCGGCAAGGACAAGGACGCCAAGCTGATCCGCAGGATCGCCGAGCAGCCGACCGGCGAGTGGATCGGCCCGGAGAACCCGGAGCGGGAGGCCAAGGGCTTCACCGTCGCCGCGGAGGAGGCCGACCGGGACGCCGTGCTCGTCCTCTACAACATCCCGCACCGAGACTGCGGCCAGTACTCCGGCGGGGGCGCCGCCGACGGCGACGCGTACCGGGCGTGGATCGACGGCGTGGCCCGGGGCATCGGTGACCGCCCGGCCACGATCGTGCTGGAGCCGGACGCGGTGCTGCACGTGGTGGACGGCTGTACGCCGGAGGAGTTCCACGAGGAGCGGTACGACCTGCTGAAGGGTGCGATCGAGACGCTGGGCGGGCTGAAGAACACGAAGGTGTACCTGGACGCGGGCAACGCGGGCTGGGGCGACCCCGAGCAGATCTACGACCCCCTCAAGTGGGCCGGTGTCGAACAGGCCGACGGCTTCGCCGTCAACGTCTCGAACTTCTACACCACCGAGGACTCCATCGAGTACGGCAGGCAACTCTCCGCGAAGATCGGGGACAAGCCCTTCGTCATCGACACCAGCCGCAACGGCAACGGCCCTTGGAACGAGGGCGACGAGGACGAGCGCTGGTGCAATCCGCCGGGGCGGGCCCTCGGGGAGACCCCGACTACGAAGACCGCGGACCCTCTCGTGGACGCGTACCTCTGGGTCAAGCGCCCGGGGGAGTCGGACGGGGAGTGCAAGGGCGGGCCCAAGGCGGGCGAGTGGTGGCCGGAGTACGCGCTGGATCTGGCGAAGGCCTCCGACTGACCTCGCGCGGCTCCCCGCGCCCCTGAAAGCGAAAAGCACGGGGCGCAGCCCGTGCTTTTCAGGAGCGCGGGGAACTGCGCGACCAGCCCCCACGCACCCGCACCCGAAAACGGCGAAACCCAGCGGAGCGCTACGGCACCTTCACCCACCGAGCCTTGCTCGGCACCCCCGCGTCATCCGTGACGAACAGCATGTACCAGCCCGACTGCACCAGATTCCGGTTCTTCGGCACGGTCACCGTGATCTCGTCCCCGGTCACCTCGAAGTCCACCTCGATCGACTTCTGGTCCACGTCGGTCACATGCGTCGACGCGCTGGGCCGGATCAACCGCGCCGACTCGATCGACGACCCGTGCCGCGTCCCGAACGTCGCCTTCCCGCCGCGCGCCGCCGTCTTCGGCCCACCCGTCAATGTCGGCCGGGCGTCCTGGAAGAGGTACGGCGGCGTGTAGATCTCTATCCGCTGTTCGAACTCACCCGGCTTGGTGTTGGCCTTGTCGGCGTACAGGGAGTCGGATCCGAAGAAGACGACACGTCCGTCCGGCAGCAGGATCGACCCGGAGTGGTAGTTCCGGCCCACCAGCGGGTCGGCGACCCGTCGCATCCGGCCCGTCCGCGCGTCGTACAGCCGCGCTTCGAGGATGTTGGAGTCGCCGCGCCCCCGGTAGTCCTCCGAGCCGCCGGAGATGAGGACGGTGTCGTCGGGCAGGATCGAGGCCTGCGGGTACCGCGTGCCCTTCGCCAGCCGCGGCCCGTCCACGAACCGCGGCCGGTCGGCCAGCAGATCGATCACCCGGGTCCGCTTGCTGGACCGCTCCGACTCACCGACCCCGCCCCCGCCGATGACCATGTACCTCTCGTCCTGCGCCGGGGGCAGCAGCACGGTCCCGGCGGTCTCCAGCAGCTTGCTGTCGCTCATCCCGGGGACCTTGGTGAACT
Source organism: Streptomyces sp. MNU76 (assembly GCF_020982545.1). Taxonomy (GTDB): domain Bacteria; phylum Actinomycetota; class Actinomycetes; order Streptomycetales; family Streptomycetaceae; genus Streptomyces. Next base: position 228,379 of record NZ_JAJKLK010000001.1, read on the forward strand.
TGTTGGTCTTCAGATCCCAGATCCCGGGGTCGCGCCCGATGTCGTCCGGCCCGTACCCCGCGTTGGCGCCCGAGTAGAACAGCTTGCCGTTCTGCATCAGGGAGATCGCCGGGTAGGTCGGGAACTGCTGTTCGTCCCTCGTGTACGTCCACTTCTTCGTCCCGGGGTCGTAGATCTCGTTCTTGCCCGGGACCAGCTGTCCGATCTCGTCGAGGCCGGACAGCGACAGCACGGTGCCGTCCGACAGGGTCGTCAGCGTGGGGTACCAGCGCGCCTCGTTCATCGGGTCGACCTTGATGTACTTCTCGGCGACCGGATCGAACTCGTAGGCGTCCTTGATCCCCTGGAAGTCCTTCTTGTCGAGGGCGAGTTTCTGCGCGATGCCGTACGTGTTCCGCGCGTCCTCGCCCTTCAGACCGACGACCTTGTAGTTGTCCTCCGTCCCCGTCTCGTACCGCTTGCCGCTGCGCTCGGCCTCGACGTAGGCGCGGGCGATCCCCGGTTCGTTGCCGGTGAACTTGCCGGTGTCCGGATCGAAGGTCTTGACGGCCTTCTTCAGCTCGACGGTGTCCTTGAGGACGAAGGTCTTGCCGTTCGCCTTGCCGACGAACCGGGTCCCCGCCCTCAGCCTCATCCCCTTGTCGGGATTCTCGTTGTGGATGATCATCAGGCCGCCGGCCTTGGTGACATCGCCCTTCAGCTTCTCGTAGCGCTTGGTGCCGCCCGCGATCAGCAGATTGCCGTTGGACAGCTGGGTGTGACCCGTGCAGAACAGGTCGGCCGGGGTCGGCACCCGCTTGATCGTCTGCTTGACCGGGTCCCAGACACGGGTGTCGAACTTCTTCTTGTCGAAGTTCTCCGCGTCGTTGCCCGAGCCGGCGATCAGCAGGATCTTGCCGGTGTGCAACAGGGCGGCGTGGATGGTGTTCTGACGGTACTTCTCCGGGAACTCCACGATCTGCCAGTGCCCGTTGTCGGCCTTGTACTCGGGTCTGTTGATCTTGTACTCGTGGTACTTCTCGGTACTGAAGCGGTACACCCACGGCCCGTTCATCCCGGCGAGCGCGAGGACCACCGCCGCGCCGATCGCGAGGCGACGGGCACGGCGGCGGCCTGCACGGTCCTTCATTCCTTACGTCCCCCAAGTCCGCCCAGGGCGATCTGCATGGTCTGGTCGCTACCCCCGCCGCCCGACCCGGACGCCGCCCAGCTCGGCTTGTGCTGGGGAGCGTGCGGCGCGTGTGGAGCGTGCGGTGCGCGGGGTGGCGCGAACGGTGCGGGAGCCGCCTCGGGCGGCGCCACCATGGACCCCTGCAGTTCGGCCGCGGCGGCGGCCTTCTTCCGGTCCTGGCGCAGCATGTAGCGCCAGGCGAAGATGGGCAGGGCGGTGATCATCATGGCGAAGGTGGCCCAGATGATCATCGCGGGGTGCGCGTTGCCGAGGACGAACCCGGCGGCGATCGAGGCACCGAAGATGACGATGAAGTACCAGTGGTACCGGAAGGTGCCGAACCAGCGGTCAGGGCTCGCCGAGTCCCCCTTGGGCGTGACCACGAACTTGCTCTTGCGGCGCAGCGCCGAGTCGATCAGCGCCTTCGCGTAGAGCGGCGCCGACAGCGCGGACATCACCATGCCCGCCACACCGCCGGAGCCCTCCGGCTCGTGCGGGGAGACGTTGTGCCGGCGGTTCCAGACGTACAGGCCTATCTGGAGCGCGGAGGCGTTGCCGTAGAGCATCAGCCACACCACCGGGTCGATGTTCACGCCCGAGGCGCCGAGGCCCAGGAACAGGGCACAACTCAGCGCCGCCAGGATCCAGTTGAGCGCCGACATCGGGTAGAAGATGATCATCATCGTGTAGTTGAAGAGCTTGGTCGGCGGCAGTGAGTACCAGCCTTTCCAGTACTGCTTGAGGATCGTCTCGTACGTCCCGCGCGACCAGCGCATCTGCTGGGTGAAGAAGTCCGTCCAGGCGCTGGGCCCCTCACCGACCGCGAGGACGTCCGGGGTGTATACGGAACGCCACTTGCGGCCCGTCGCCGGGTTCTTGTGCCGGTGGATCTCGAAACCGGTGGCCATGTCCTCGGTGATCGAGTCGTACAGCCCGCCGATCTGCTTGAGCGCCTTGATCCGTACGGCGTTGGAGGTGCCGACGAACATGGGGGCCCCGTACTTGTTGCCGGCGCGCTGGATCAGCGCGTGGAACAGGAACTGCTGGGACTCGGCGGCCTTGGTGACGAAGTTGTCGTAGTTGCCGTACACCTGGGGGCCGATGACGAAGCCGATGTCCGGGTCCCGGAAGAAACCGAGCATCCGCTCCAGGTAGTTGGGCAGCGGGATGTGGTCGGTGTCGACCGAGGCGAAGAAGTCGTAGTCGTCGCCGTGCGCGTCGAGCCAGGCGTTGTAGTTGCCGTGCTTGGTCTTGGCGCGGTGCGGTCCCTTGGGCTGGTTCCACTTCGCGATGCCCTTGCGGGAGAAGTGGCGCACGCCCAGGCGCGCGCAGACCGCCTTCACGTCCGGGTCGTCGCCCTCGTCGAGCAGCCACACGTGCAGCAGTCCGCGGTGGCGCAGCCGCACCGCGGCCTCCAGGGTCTTCGTCACCATCTCCAGCGGCTCCTTGCCGGGCACGAAGGAGGTGAGGAAGGCGACTCGGGTGCCGGTCTCGGGCACCACCGGGATCGGGTCGCGGGCGACCAGGGTGGCGTGCGCGTTCGACAGCACGTTCATGCAGCGGAAGAACTCGATCAGGCCGATCGAGATCAGCATGACCAGGTCGAGGGCGGGCAGGAACTCGTACTCGACGTAGTCGCGCTTGGTCCAGTGCTCCTGTTGCAGCAGCCAGGCCAGCAGGACCAGGGAGAGCAGCGGCGCGGCGGCCAGCATCAGGGCGACCCTGAGGCGGTGCGGCTCCTGGGAGATCAGCGACCGGTACTGCACCCTGTAGGGCTTGGTCGGGTCGGGTTGGGTGAGCGGGCCGGCGAGCCGGCTGTAGTGCTCGTAGTCGTATCTCGGAAGTGTCTTCCTGAGCTTGCGCAGGGCTCCGGTGCGGTGTGACGGCACCTTGAGCCGGGTCGTATCGGATGGGTCGTGGTTGTGCCGGGCGCCCGTCGGCGTCGACGTCATGAGTCATCCCCCCGCACACACGTCGAGTGTGTGTTCGTCGGTCTTTCGTCCGAATCGGTCCCCCTCGACCGTTACGGACGCATCAGTGGGTCATCGTCACCATGTGATCTACACCATGGAGGCGCGGGACGAAGACCATCCGGTTGCATTGATGCCCCCTCGGCATCTTTTGTGCCTGAGCGTGTACGGTGCGCACCTCGTCGAGGGCCCCAGATCCCCACCCCAGGGCGCAAACCGCCCAAGGCTCCCCAACCGCCATGTATCCGCAGTCTCTTACGGCCCAGGGTTCTATGGTGTTCATCTTGATCGCAAGATGCGAAACACGGCGTTTACCGGTCATACGCGGTTATTGGGGCATGGGTGGAGGAACCGTGGGGAGTGGGCGGGGAGTGGGTGAGGAGTGCGCGGGGGTCGTGGGCGAGCGCCGGGGGTGATGCGCACATGCGGAGAGGCCCCTCGCGATTCATTCGCGAAGGGCCTCTCCGGTGGGTGCGCCGCCAGGGACTCGAACCCCGGACCCGCTGATTAAGAGTCAGCTGCTCTAACCAACTGAGCTAGCGGCGCGCGAGAAGAACTTTACCGGAGGGGCGGGGGTGCTCCCGACCACGCGCGCTCCGGCTGAACGGCCTGGACGCGGGCGCGAGGCGGCCGGGTACATCGTTTGGACCGTCAACATGCGACACGGGAGGACAGTTGCGAAACTGACGGGCGTGCAGAAGCGTGGAATTCTTCGGTCGGTTCGCGAGGGGAATCGTATGGGGACTCCGGTATTCGAGGAGGTCGATCCGGGAGCCGATTGTGAATGCCCCGGTTGTGTCCACTGGCGGCGGGTCATGCCGTACTCGACCCGGTACGCCCATCTGAGTCATCCGGCGGCCAGGACCGCCCGGAGCGCCCTCGTCGTGGCCACCGCCGCCGGTGCCGCACTCGGCGCGGGGCATGCTGTGCCGGCGGTCGCGGCGGTCCACGGCCCGACCGTCCCCGCTGCCGTTCCCGCAGGTGAGGACCCGAAGACCCCGCAGGGGAAGAAGGCGCCGCTGCACGGCCCCGGCGGGCGTCCGACGGGCGGGGACAAGCCGCTGAAGGGAGTGAGGACACCACCCATCACACGCGCCGAGATCATCGAACGGGCCAAGAAGTGGATCGCGGACGAGGTGCCGTACAGCATGCGTGAGTACTGGTCCGACGGTTATCGCCAGGACTGCTCGGGGTTCGTTTCCATGGCCTGGAACCTCCCCGGAAACGAATGGACGGGCAGCCTCGACAAGTTCGCGCAGCGGATTTCCAAGAACCGGCTGGAACCCGGCGACATTCTGCTCTTCCACAATCCGAAGGACCCGCAGCAGGGCTCGCACGTCGTGATCTTCGGCGGCTGGACGGACCGTGCGCGGACCCACTACATCGCCTACGAGTCGGCCCGCCCGTACGCCCGCAGGCAGGCCACGCCGTACGGGTACTGGAACAACGCGACCCGCTATGTGCCGTACCGCTACAAGGGGTTGGTGTCCGACGGCGCGGGTTCTCCGGACGACGAGACGGACGGCCTGAACGGCTCCGGCGGCTCCGGCGGCTCCACCGGCGGCGGTTCCGCCAGCGGCTCTGGCGGCGTCGAGGGCGTGGGCGCCGGCGCACCCGCCGCCCCGGGGGACGAGCCCGGCGCGAAGGGCGCCGCCGGGCCGTCCGCCGGGCATCGCTTCCCCGGCGCCGCCGCCTTCGGGCCCGGCGCGCGGAACAAGCACGTCGCCCGGCTGGGGCAGATGCTGGTGGCACGCGGCGGGGCCCGTTTCTACACCGGTGGCCCGGGACCGATCTGGTCGGACAGCGACCGCAGGGCCACCCGGGCGTTCCAGCGGGCGCAGGGCTGGTCCGGCCGGCACGCCGACGGGATTCCGGGGACGCTGACCTGGTCGTACCTGGTCACCGGGAGGGGCAGGGACATCCCGCCGGCGCCGGCCGGAAGCCCCGGCCCCCAGGGCGCACCGGCCGGTCGGCCCAGGCCGCCCGTGGTGCACCGCCCGACGGGGAGTGCGGGAGCACCGGACAGGCCGGGCCCGTCCGCCATGCCCGGCTCATCCCACAAGCCCGGTTCCCCCCACGATCCCGGCTCACCCCTCCGACCCGTCTCACCTCTCAAGCCCGGGTCGTCCGTGAGGCCCGGGTCGAGCCTCGGGCCCGGCTCGTCCACCATGCCCGGCTCGTCCGGGGGGCCCGTCGTGTCCGGTGCCCCGGACACCGTGGGCGCCCCCCTGACACCCGCCTCGCACGGTGTCCGCGGCTATCCGGGGCGCGGCATGTTCCGGCCGGGCGCGGACAACGCGTTCGTCACGCGGCTGGGGAAGCGGCTGGTCGAGAAGGGGTTCGGCAAGTTCTACACCTCGGGTCCGGGGCCGCGTTGGGGCGAGTCGGACCGTCGGAACGTGGAGGCGTTCCAGCGCGCCCAGGGGTGGCGGGGCGGCGCGGCGGACGGCTACCCGGGTCCGGAGACCTGGCGCCGCCTGTTCTCCTGATCTCCTGACCCTCGTTCCAGCCCTCTCGCCCCTCACCCCTCACCCCTCGCCCTTTCCCCTCACCGACTCTCACCACGGTTCTTCCTGCGCGGAGGCATGGAGGCACGTATGAGTACGACCACCTCACACACCCCGGAGCCCGAGGGGGCCGCGCGGCCCGCCCGGCTCATCCAGAACGAGACGACCACCGAGATCCCCGTCCACCTGCTGTTCCGTGACGACCCCGCCCCGGTCTGCGTACCGGTCACCCCCGCCGTCGTGGGCCGTCGGCGCGGCACCGGTGAGCAGCCGAGGGTGCGGCAGGGACCCGCGTCCATGAAGCCGCGTCCCACCGTCGAGGTCGACCCCGAACTGGCCGAGCGCCCGGCGCGGGTGGTGCCCGGGACGGTCGGAGTGCTGGGCGGGGCGTGCGGGATGGCCGGGTGTGTGCTCACCTCCTGGTGGGCCGGGGTGCTGCCGGGCCTCGCGGTACGGGCGCTCGGGCTGCCTGCCGCGTACGCGGGCGCCGGGCTCGGGCCGGCGCAGTGGGCCGCGTACGCGGGGGCCGGGGCGCTGACGATGTTCGGCTTCGGCGGGCTGGCCCGGGGACGGACCGGACGGGCCTGGGTGCTGGGGCTGTTCGGCCGGTACCGGGGGACGGTCCGCCGCACCGGACTGCTCTGGGTGAACCCGCTCGTGCTGCGCCGTCGCGTCGACGTACGGCTGCGGCACTGGCGGAGCGAGCCGATGGCGGCCGTCGACGCGAACGGGGTGGCGCTGCGGGTCGTCGTTCTCGTGGCATGGCGGGTCAGGGACACCGCGCGGGCCCTGCTCGGGATCGAGGACCACGAGCGGTATCTGCGCGAGTGCGTGGAGGCGGCGGTCTCCCGGGTGCTGTCGCAGTTGCCGGCGGACGTGGCGCCGGGCGCGCTGGTGCGGGACTCGACGCTGCGCAACACGGAGGCGGTGGGGGAGGCGCTGACCCGGCTGGTGGCGGCGGACACGGCGCCGGTCGGGATGGAGGTGTTCTCGGTCCAGCCGGTCCGGATCGAGTACGCGCCCGAGGTGGCCGCCGTGATGCAGCGCCGCCGGATCGCCGCGCTCGACGCCCAGCACCGGGACACCGTGCTCACCTCCGTCGTCGACTCCGTCGAGGACACGGTGACCCGGCTGACCGTGCGCGGTCTGGTCGAACTCGACGACTACGAGCGCAAGGCGCTGGTGAAGGACCTGACGGTGGCGTTCTATACAGGGCGCCGCGAAGTGTCCCCGTGAACCCCGGAATTGGTATGGACATGTTCAATCCGCACCCATAATCTGGGACTTGGTCTAGACCTGGAAACACCCCCACGTACTCCAGGGAGCGGCAGCATGCGCACACGCACGCACAGCAGGACCAAGTGGTATGCCGTCGGGGTCGGCCTCGCCACCACCGGAGCGCTCGTCCTCTCCAGTGGTGGCGCCACCGGCCACGGCTACACCGACCTTCCCGTCAGCCGGCAGAAGCTCTGTCAGAACGGCACCGTGACCAACTGCGGCGACATCCAGTGGGAGCCGCAGAGCGTCGAGGGGCCGAAGGGCTTCCCGGGCTCAGGGCCGGCTGACGGCCAGATCTGCTCCGGCGGCAACAGCAGGTTCAACCAGCTCAACGCGTCCACGAAGCCGGGCGGCGGCGCCTGGCCCACCACCAGGGTGACGGGAGGTCAGAACTACACGTTTCGCTGGCAGTTCACGGCCATGCACGCCACCACCGACTTCAAGTACTACGTCACCAAGGCGGGCTGGAACCAGAACCACGCCCTGGCCCGCTCCGACCTCAACCTGACCCCGTTCTTCACCGTCCCCTACAACGGTCAGCGCCCCCCGTCCACGCTCTCCCACACGGGACGCCTGCCGTCCGGGCTGAGCGGCCGCCATGTGATCGTCGCCGTCTGGACGATCGCCGACACCACCAACGCGTTCTACGCCTGCTCGGACGTCACCTTCTGAGCGGCTTCCCCACCGGCCCCGCCAGTTCTGAGGATCCCTTGAGCTGCGCGGGGCCCCCGCCTGGGTACGTTCCCCACGTGCCGCCGACCAGGGCGGCCGCCGAACCCCGGGGGAACCACCATGGACGTCTTCTTCTACCTCATTCCCGTGGTCATCATGAGCGTCATCGCCTTCATGGCGTACGGCGTGCTGCGCCGCTGGCTGCGGATCCGCCGCGCCTGGAACAGCGGACTGACGGCCGAGGCGCGCTGTCTGAAGGCGTTCACGACGGTCAGCAAGGGCGCGGGGGATCACAGCTCGGTGCACACCACGATCCACCACGTGTACGAGTTCAGCACCCATGACGGCCGCTCGATCCGGTTCGAGGAGGAGGGTGGGCCCCTGACGACGGTCGAGGGCGACTTCGTCACCGTCCACTACACCGACGGCCCGAACGTGGTGGCCACCGCCCACGCCCCCGGCGAGCGGGTCAAGCACGCCGCGGCCGGCCTCGGCATCCTGGCCTTCCTCGGGGTCGCCTTCGCGTTCTGTGTCTTCTTCATGGTCACCTACCACCAGTTCTCGACGGACCCCTCGTTCCCGACGCCGTGACCCTCCTCAACTGACGGCATGTCAACTACCGTGCGCCGACATGGAGTCCACGAGGCGCACGGTCGCACAGCTCGTCGCCGACCGGTGGGGCGACCACCGGCCCGGGCTGTGGTTCGAGGAACAGGTCCTGACCCACCACGAGGTCACCGCCGCGGCCGCCGCCCGCGCGGCCCTGCTCGCCGACCTCCTGCCACCGAACGCCCATCCGCACATCGGCGTCCTCCTCGACAACACCCCTGAGTTCGCGCTCTGGTTGAGCGCGGCGGCCCTGGCGGGCGCCGCAGTCGCCGGTGTCAACCCCACCCGGCGGGGCCCCGAACTGGCCCGCGACATCCTGCACACCGAGTGCCGCCTGCTGATCACCGAACGGGCCCACCTCCCGCTCCTCGACGGCCTCGAACTCCCCGGCGTACGCGTCCTGGTGACGGACACCGAGCCCTACGCCGACCTCCTCGCCCCGTACGCGGGCGCCGAGCCCGACCCCACCCGGGCCACCCCGCCGACCGTCTCCTCCTCTACTTCACCTCCGGTTCCACCGGCGCGCCCAAGGCCGCGATCTGCTCCCAGGGGCGGCTCGCGGCGGCCGGACGGGCACTGGTGGACCGCTTCGGGGTACGGCGGGACGACGTGCACTACGTCTGCATGCCGATGTTCCACGGCAACGCGGTCATCGCCGACTGGGCCCCCGCCCTGGTCGCCGGGGCCGGTGTCGCCCTGCGCCGCCGGTTCTCCGCCTCCGGCTTCCTGGACGACGTACGGGCCTACCGGGCCACATACTTCACCTACGTCGGCCGGGCCGTGCAGTACCTCCTCGCCACCGAGCCCCGCCCCGACGACCGGGACACCCCGCTGCGCATGGGCTTCGGCACGGAGGCGGGCGCGGTGGACGCGGCGGCGTTCGAGGAACGGTTCGGGGTACGGCTGGTGGAGGGGTACGGGTCGTCCGAGGGCGGGGCGGCGATCCAGCGCACGCCCGGGGCGCCGCCGGGCGCGATCGGACGGGCGGCACCCGGCGACGACCTCGCGGTGGTGGACCCCGAGACCCGGAAGGAGTGCCCGCCGGCTCTCTTCGGCGACGACGGCCGACTGCTCAACGGCACCGACGCGATAGGGGAGTTGGTCAACCGGGGCCCCAACCCCTTCGAGGGCTACTGGCGCAACCCGGAGGCGGACGCCGCCCGCTGCCACGACGGCTGGTACTGGACCGGCGACCTCTTCTACCGCGACACCGACGGCTTCCTCTACTTCGCAGGCCGCACCGACGACCGCCTCCGCGTCGACAGCGAGAACCTCGCCGCCGCCGTCATCGAGAACATCCTCGCCCGCTACGAGGGCGCCGAGGCCGTCGCCGTGTACGCGGTCCCCGACCCGGTCGCCGGGGACCAGGTCATGGCCACCGTCGCCGGCACCTTCGACCCCTGCCGCTTCGCCGAGTTCCTGCTGTCCCAGCCCGACCTGGGCACGAAGATGACCCCGCGCTTCGTCCGGGTCGTCCGGTCCATGCCGGTCACCGCCACCAACAAGATCCAGCGCGCCACCCTCCGCCGCGAGGGCTTCCGCTGCCCCGACCCGGTCTGGTGGCGCCCGCCCGGGAAGTGGGCGTACCGCAAGTTCTCGGCGGTGGACCTCGCGCGACTGGTGACGGAGTACCGGGCGCGCGGACGGGAGGACCTGCTGACGAGGTAGGGCCGGCCCTACCTCCGGAACACCACCTGGGCGTATGGCCGCCGCCGGCAGCCCCCGCCTACCGTGACCCCATGATCCGAACGGTCGTACGGGATGCGCCGCGCGCGGTGGCCTACCTGCTGAGCGGTGTCCTCGTCGGCACCACGCTGCTGGTGGTGCTCCTGGTCCTGGGCACCCTCGGCCTCGCCCTGGCCCCCGTCCTCGTGGGCCTGCCGCTGCTCGCCGTGGCCGTCCTGTCGGGCATCCCCGTCGGCGCCCTCGAACGACGACGGCTCGCCCTCACCCGCACCCCGCCGCCGCCCGACCCGCACGCCACCCCGGCCGAGCCCGGTCTCGCGGCCTGGGCCCGGCTGCGGCTGACCGAGCGGTCCACCTGGCGTGAGCTGGCGTACACCGCCCTGCTCGCGTTCGTGCTGTGGCCGCTGGACGTGGTCGTGCTGTTCGTCGCGCCGGCCGTGCCCGCGGCGATGGTCGCGGCACCCGTGCAACTGGCGACGACCAGCAGCGTCAGCGGTGACGCGCGCATCGCCAAGCTCTGGCTGATCGACTCCTACGGCCAGGCCCTGCTGTGCACGGCCGCCGGAGTCGTCCTCCTCCTCGCGCTGCTGTGGCCCCTGGTCCGCTACGCCCGACTGCGCGCCGCGCTCGCCCGGCTGCTGCTCGCGCCGAGCGAGGCGGAGGCGGAACGCCGCCTGGGCGAGGTGATCCGGTCGCGGGCGCGACTGGTGGCCGCCTTCGAGGCGGAACGGCGCCGCATCGAGCGGGACCTGCACGACGGGGCCCAGCAGCGGCTCGTGTCCCTGAGCATGACCCTGGGCCTGGCCCGGCTCGACGCCCCGCCCGCCCTGGCCGACCGGCTCGCCGCCGCCCACCGGGAGGCCGACCGGGTCCTCGGCGAACTACGGGAGTTGATCCACGGCATCCATCCCCAGGTGCTGGCCGACTACGGCCTCCCGGACGCCCTCGCCGACGCGGCCGACCGGTCCGCCGTCCCGGTGGAACTGGACGTGGACCTGCCCCGCTTCGCCGAGTCCGTGGAATCGGCCGCCTACTTCGCCGTCCGCGAGGCGCTCGCCAACATCGGCCGCCACAGCGGGGCGGAGCGCGCGTGGATCACCGGGCGGCACACCGACGGACGGCTGCGGGTGGAGGTGCGCGACGACGGCACGGGCGGCGCCGACCCCGCACGCGGCACGGGGCTCACCGGGCTCGCCGACCGGCTCGCCGTGCTCGATGGGACACTGACCGTCCGCAGCCCGGCCGGCGGCCCGACCGTCCTGTCCCTGGAGATCCCGTGCCCGCAGCGCTGAAGATCGTGCTCGCCGAGGACAGCGTGCTGCTGCGGGAAGGGCTGGTCGGCGTCCTGACCCGCTTCGGCCACGAGGTCGTCGCGGCGGTCGGGGACGCGGAGTCGCTGGTCGCGGCCGTGCGGTCGTACGCCCCCGACCTGGTCGTCACCGACGTACGCATGCCGCCCGGCCTCACCGACGAGGGCCTGCGCGCCGCGCTCGCACTCCGCACGGCGAACCCCGCCCTGCCGGTCCTCGTCCTCAGCCAGTACGTCCAACGGGCCTACGCCGCAGACCTGTTGGACACCGGGGACGGCACCGGCGTCGGCTATCTGCTCAAGGACCGCATCGGCCAGGTCGAACAGTTCGCGGAGGCGGTGGAGCGGGTCGCGGCCGGCGGCACGGTCGTCGACCCCGAGGTCGTACGGCAGCTGCTGCGGCGTCGGCGTGATCCGCTGGCGGCGCTCACCCCGCGCGAGCGGGAGGTGCTGGCGCTGGTCGCCGAGGGGAAGTCGAACGGGGCGATCGCCCGCGACCTGGTCGTCACCGAGGCGGCCGTCGGCAAGCACATCGGCAACATCCTGGGCAAGCTGGACCTGCCGCCGGCGGAGGACACGCATCGGCGGGTGCTGGCCGTCCTCGCCTACCTGCGCGCGTAACGCGGAAGGCCCCTCGCCGAAGCGAGGGGCCTTCCTTCTGTGCGCCGCCAGGGACTCGAACCCCGGACCCGCTGATTAAGAGTCAGCTGCTCTAACCAACTGAGCTAGCGGCGCAGACTCCGTCGCTCTTCCGCTTTCGCGGCTGGCGACAGAGAAAATACTACCTGGTCCGCACGGGTGCCCTCGACCACTTAAACGTGAGCTGGATCTCTGCGGGATGTCGGGTGCCGGATGTCGGGAGTCTCCTGCGTTTCTAGATCGCCAACGACAGCAGCACCGGCGCCGCTCCCCGGTTCAGCGAGTTCGCCGCCGCCCGCAGCCGGTGCGCCTGCCGCAGTGGCAGGGACAGGGCGAGGCAGCCGACGGCGGAGCCCGCGGTGAGGGGGACGGCCGCGCAGACCGTGCCCGGCGCGTACTCCTGGAGGTCGAGGACGGGGACCGTGGGGGTCTGGGCGTCGAGTTTGCTCAGCAGCACCTTCTCGCTGGTGATCGTGCGGGCGGTGAGCCGGGCCGGGCGGTGCCGCGAGAGGTGGTCGCGGCGGCCGTTGAGGTCGAGCTGGCCCAGCAGGCCCTTGCCGAACGCGGTGGCATGGGCGGAGGAACGGAAGTCGACCCACTCGTGGACGGCGGGCATGGCCGGGCTGTCGGCCCAGCCGGTGACCTGGATCTCCCCGTCCAGATAGCGGGTGACGTAGACGGCCGCGCCCACGGAGTCGCGCAGCCGGTCGAGGGTGTGCTGGAGCTGCTCGCGCAGGGCCTGGTCATGACCCTGCGTGGAGCCCAGCCGGGCGAGTGCGGCACCGGTGACATAGGCGCCGTCGGTGGTCTGTTCCACGTACCCTTCGCGACGCAGCATTCGCAGGAGCGCGGTCAACCGCTCACTGTCGACGCCGGTGCGACGGGCGATCTCGGCGTCGGTGACGCCACCTGCGTGCCGCGCCACCGTCTCCAGGACGCGCAGCGCGTCCTGGGCCGAGTGGTACGGCGCGGTCGGCTCGTGCTTGAGCGCCACGGTTTCCCCCTGCGCTTCTCGGGCCGTTTTTCGGACAGCTTGCCGTCTCCCACGATACGGGCCAAGAAGCGTACGTGGAGGGGTTGTTCGCGAGAAAATGCCGGTATCGCCGGGCCTCCCATCTGCCGGACCAGCACTCTGGCATATGCCAGAGGTATGGCCCGGCGGATGGACCTCGGGTGTTCCCGCGTGATCAGTCGTTCACGTGCCGTAGTCAGAGGACGGCGCCGAGGAATTCCCGCGTACGTTCGTGCGACGGATCGCCGAAGATCTTCTCGGGGCTGCCCGACTCGATCACCTGGCCAGAATCGAACATCAGAACTTGATCCGAGATGTCCCGGGCGAAGTTCATCTCGTGGGTCACGCAGAGCATCGTGATGTCGGTGGTGCGGGCGATGTCCCTGAGCAGGTCGAGCACGTCCGCGACCAGCTCGGGGTCGAGCGCGGACGTCACCTCGTCGAGGAGCAGCACCTGCGGGCGCATCGCCAGGGCCCGCGCGATGGCCACCCGCTGCTGCTGCCCGCCGGAGAGCTGGGTCGGGTACGCGTCGCACTTGTCGGCGAGCCCGACCATGTCGAGCAGTTCCCGGGCCCGCGCCTCGGCCTCGTCCTTGGAGAGCCCGAGGACGGTGACGGGCGCCTCGGTGATGTTCCGCAGCACCTTCATGTTGGGGAAGAGGTTGAACTGCTGGAACACCATCCCGATGTTCTTGCGGACCTCACGGCGCTGCTTCTCGCTCGCCGGGAACAGCCGCTGCCCGCCGACGGTGATCGTGCCCTCGTCGGGCTTGGTCAGGGTCATCAGCAGGCGCAGGATCGTCGTCTTGCCGGAGCCGGACGGGCCGATCAGCGTGACGTGCTTGCCCGCGTCGACGGAGAAGTCCAGCCGGTCGAGGACGGTGTTGCTGCCGAATCGTTTGGTCACGTTCTCGAAGCGGATCAGCTCGCTCGTGTCCGCCACGCGCTCGCCGGGCGACTCGGGTTCTTTCATCAGCGGGGTGTCAGCGGACAAGGCGTCGCTCCAGGGTTCGCAGAAGCAGGGAGGCCGAATAGGAGATGAGGATGAAGGCCACCCCGATGACGGTCAGGGGCTCGGTGAAACGGAAGGTCTCCTGGGCGTAGAGCCGTGCCTCGCTCAGCATCTCCGGGACCGTGATCACCATCAGGATCGGAGTGTCCTTGAGCATCGAGATCACGTAGTTGCCCAGCGCGGGCACCACCCGGCGGACCGCCTGCGGCAGGATCACCACCGTCCAGGTGCGTCGCAGCGGCAGGTTCAACGCCGTGGCCGCCTCCCACTGGCCCGTCGGCACCGCCTCGATACCGGCCCGGTAGACCTGCATCGTGTACGTCGAGTAGTGCAGCCCGATCGCGAAGACGCCCGTGGTCAGCGCCGAGAAGGTCAGACCCCACTCCGGCAGCACATAGAAGAGGAAGAACAGCTGGACCAGCAGGGGAGTGTTCCGGATGAACTCCGTGACCACGCCCACCGGCCAGCTCACCCAGCGGGTCGGCGTCCGCACCAGCAGCGCCCACACCAGGCCGAGCAGGAAGGAGACGACCGAACCCAGGGCCAGCGCCTGCAGCGTGACCAGCAGTCCGTCCCAGAAGTGCGGCAGGAAGTCGGTGACCGCGTTCCAGTCCCAGTTCATCAGGCAGCACCTCCCGCGCCCGCGCCCTCGGGGACACGCGCCGACGGCACAGCCGCCTTCCTCACCGGGGCCTTGCCCACCCCGGCCTTCAACCGCCGCTCCAGCACCCGCATGGCCCGGGTCAGCAGGAAGGCGATCACGAAGTAGATGAGCAGCAGATACGCGTAGATCTCCACGCTCTCCTGGAGCGCCAGCCGCACCAGGCTGCCGCTGAACGCCAGGTCGCCCATGCCCATGACCGACACCAGCGCCGTGCCCTTGAGGAGTTCGACCACCAGGTTGGCGAAGGGCGGGATCATCTCGGGCACCGCCTGCGGCAGCAGGATCAGCCGCATCCGCTGCCACGGGGTGAAGCTCAGCGCGATACCGCCCTCGCGCTGCGCCGGATCCACCGCGGTCAGGGCGCCGCGCACGATCTCGGCGCCGTACGCCCCGTACGTCAGTCCGAGGGCGAGGACGCCCGCCCACATCGGGACGAGCTGCCAGCCGAAGGCCAGCGGCAGCACGAAGTACACCCAGAAGATCATGATCAGCGCGGAGGTACCGCGGAACACCTCGGTGTAGAGGCCCGCGACGAAGCGGACGATCCAGCGCCGGTGGGTGCGGGCGACCCCGACCACGAAGGAGACGGCCGTGGCCAGCAGCGCGCCGAACACCAGCAGCTGGAGGGTGACCCAGACACCGCGCAGTACCAGTTCCCAGAGTCCCGGTGTCATGCGCGACAGAGCTCCTTCGTGGTCAGGTCGGTCATCTCGACCTTGGTGAACCCGAAGGGCCGCAGCACCCGCAGCAGTTCGCCGCTCTCCTTCATCTTCCGCAGCTCGACGTTGAAGGCGTCCCGCAGCCGGGTCTCGGCCGGCCGGAACGCGAAGCCCGCGCCGTCCACCCGCGGCTTGCCGTCGACGAGCGCGGCGAAGGGCTTCGTGGCCTCCGTCGTGCGGGACTTCTTGACCACCTCACGGGTGGTCAGCGAGGTCCCCGCGAACACGTCGACCCGGCCCGCCTCCACGGCGTTCAGCCCGGCCACCTGGTCGGGCACGATGACGATGTCGCTCTCGGGGTACCCGGCCTCGACGGCGTGCGCGATCTGCGCGTACCCCGACCCCGTGGCGAACTTCGCCTTGGCCCGGATCACGTCCGCGTAGTCGTTGAGCCCCTTCGGATTGCCCTTCCGCACCACGAACGCGTCCAGCATCTGGTGGTCGGGCTCGGAGAAGATGACCTCCGCGCAGCGCTCGGGGTTGATGTACATCCCGGCCGACACGACATCGAACTGCTGGGAGTTCAGCCCGGGTATGAGCGACCCGAACTCGGTGGGCACGGGCTGGACCCGCTCCACGCCGAGCCGCTTGAAGATGACCCTGGCCACTTCCGGCCCCTCGCCGGTCAGCTCTCCGTCGGTGTCGATGTAGCCGAACGGGATCTCGCCCGCGATACCGAGCCTGACGACGCCCTGCGCCCGCAGCCGGTCCAGCAGCTCACCCCCCTCCGTACCGGAGGCCGTGGCCACCCTGCTGCACCCGGCGGCGCCCAGCGCGCCCGCCGTGGCGAGCGCGGAGGCGCCGACGAGCAGGGACCGGCGGCTGGGGCCGCGTGTCTTCCCGGTTCTCCCGGAGGTCTTCGTTGCTGGAGCCATGGGCGCGCGGCTACCCGACCCGATGCGATGTATTCACGCCACCGCGGCGCCCTTCACGACCCCCGCACACACGCGGGCCGGGCCCCTGCCGCCCCTCGGAGGCGCCCTTGACCCCGACGGCACCATGGAAGACATATGGAAGACATGACGGACACCACCGACCGCTATCTGGAGATCTCCCTGCTCAAGCGTCAGGTCGTGTGCCGGGCGAAACTCCTAGACGACCGCGCGCCGCGCACGTGCGCCGCCGTCTGGGACGCCCTGCCGCTGTCCGGGGACGTCTACCACGCCAAGTACGCCCGCAACGAGATCTACGCCCTCTTCCCGCCCTTCGCCCCCAGGAGCCACCCCTGGAAAACCCCACCGTCACCCCATCCCCGGCGACCTCTGCTATTTCTCCTTCGCCGGCACGGAACTCGCCACGCAGGCGTACGGCTACGACGCGCAGGTCCGCCCCGACACCACCCTGGTGGACCTGGCCCTCTTCTACGAACGCAACAACCTGCTCCTCAACGGCGACGTCGGCTGGGTACCGGGAATCGTCTGGGGCCAGGTGGTCGAGGGCCTGGAGGAGATGGCGGCCGCGTGCAACGACCTGTGGAGAACAGGGGCGGCGGGGGAGACGCTGCGGTTCAGCAGGGCGTAGGGGCGCCTCATAGCTCGGGGGTCCGGGTGCGTGGGCGGCTGTCGGCCCGGTGGGGCCGAGGGATGAAAAGCGCGGGGCGCAGCCCCTGCTTTCAGGGGCGCGGGGAACTGCGCGAGCAACCCCACCCACCCGCACACGCCCCGACCACCCCAGCCCCCACCCCTCCGACAACCCACCCACCCCTCGGGGTCGAAGGGGCAGCGCCCCTGGGTGGGGAGGGACGGGTAGGGGCGGCGGGGCGAATCAAACGCGGGAGCCACCGACGGCAGGCGCAGGCACCGTTCCTGAAAACTGAGCAGGAGTGAACCTGACTCAGCCGCACGCCCCGAACGGTCTTGAGCGCACTGGTCCCTGGCGTACTCAACCCCGAGGCAGCGACACGCATCCTGTGCGTGGTCCGATCCCGGGAGGCCGGTGTGCGACCTGGCCAAGTGGATACGGCCAGCGGCGACGGGCAGGCCCCGAACCATCTCTCCGGTGAAGCAGGGGCCCCGCACGCTGGCGCCATGTCCGGCGTCCCATGATCGCGCGATCACGTCAACCCGGACGGCCCAGGACGCCGCAAGCCAGGAAGCCGACCATCACACGATCGAGTCAAAGCGGCCTTATGCGCGCTCCTAGGCCAGCAGTTGCCAACCCCCGCCACCCTCGCCTCGTACAACGCATGCCCCACCCGCAGCACCAGGTCATCCCGATGCCGGGCCGCCACCACCTGAAGCCCCACCGGCAACCCACCCCCGTCCACCCCCACCGGCACACGCCGCCGCTGCTGCGTCAGGTTGAAGGGATACGTGAACGGCGTCCACCCCGTCCACCGCCGATGCCCCGAACCTCCCGGCGCCTCCACCCCGCCTCGAACGCCGTCACCGGCAACGTGGGCGTCACCAGCACGTCGTACCGCTCATGGAACGCCCCCATCCGCCGCCCCAGATCCATCCGCACATCCACCGCGGCCAGATACTCCAGCGCCGACAGCCGCGCCCCGGTGTCCCGGATCTCCCGCAACCCGGGATCCAGCAGCGCCCGCTGCCCCGCCCCCATCCGCTGCGTCACCCGCGCCGCCCCGCTGAACCACAGCGTGTGGAACGCCTCCACCGGATCACAGAAGTCGGGGTCGGCCTCGCTCACGTACGCCCCGAGCCCGGCGAGCCCCTCCACCGCCCGCCGCACCACGCCGGCGACCCCCGGCCGCACGGCGACCTGCCCGCCCAGCGTCGCCGAGTACGCGACCCGCAACCCCGCACCCCACCCGCGAGCGCGTCGACGAACGATCCGGAGACCGGCCCCAGCCCCGACCAGTCCCGCGCGTCGGGACCGGAGATCACGTCCAGCATCAGCGCCGCGTCGGCCGCGTCCCGGGTCAACGGCCCCACGTGCGACAGCGTGCCGAACGCGCTCGCCGGATACAGCGGCACCCGCCCGTACGTCGGCTTCAGCCCGAACACCCCGCAGAAGGCGGCCGGAATCCGCACGCTGCCACCCCCGTCCGTGCCCAGCGCCAGCGGCCCGCCCCGAGCGCGACGGCCGCCGCCGCGCCCCGCTCGAACCCCGGCCGTACGCGAGAGGTCGTACGGGTTCCTGGTCACCCCGCTGAGCGGCGAGTCCGTGACGCCCTTCCAGCCGAACTCAGGCGTCGTGGTCTTCCCCAGGAAGACCGCCCCCTGCTCCCGCAGCCGGGCCACGGAGGGCGCGTCCTCGTCCCAACTCCCCTTCTCCGCGATGGTCCTGGAGCCCTTCAGGGTCGGCCCGCCCCGCATCAGCAGGATGTCCTTCACCGTGACCGGCACCCCGTCCACCGCCCCGGCCGGCTCCCCGCGCCGCCAACGCCCCTCCGACTCCCGCGCCTGCGCGAGCGCCGACCCGGTGTCGATCCGGACGAACACGTTCACGTCCGGCTGCACCCGCTCGGCCCGTTCCAGCACCGCCCGGGTCACCTCAACGGGACTGAACTCGCCCTTGCGGTACCCCTCGACCAGTCGTACGGCGGACAGTTCCGTGAGCTCCGACATCCGGCCCCTCCCAGGGGAGTTCAATGCCCGGGCACGTACCCGCGCTGCTTGTCGACCACGTTGGGCAGCGGCTTTCCCGCCTCCCACAGCTCGAACAACTCCACGAACTGGGCGCCGAGTTCGTCCCGCCACCCCACCGTGTCCCCGCTCATGTGGGGCGAGACGATCAGCCCGGGGACGTCCCACAGCGGGTCGTCCGGGCCCAGCGGCTCGCGCTCGAAGACATCCAGCGCCGCCCCCGCGATCCACCGCTTGCGCAGCGCCTCCACGAGCGCGTCCTCCACCACGAGCTGCCCGCGCCCCACGTTGACGAACCGCGCGGACGGCTGCATGACCCCGAACCGCCGGGCATCGAACATGCCGTACGTCGCCTCCGTCAGCGGCGCGGCCGCGATCACCCAGTCGGCGCGGGCCAGCAACCGGTCCAGCTCCTCCGGACCGTGGACACCGGGCCGCGCGACCCGCCCGACCAGGGCCGTGTGCAGACCGAGGAGCCCCAGGTGACGCGCGATCGCCCGCCCGATCGGCCCGGACCCCACCACACACGCCCGGCTGCCCGCCACCCGCAGTGCCTCCCGGTGCCGCCACTCCCGCCGCCCCTGCAACTCCCAGCTGCGCGGCAGATCCTTGGCCATGGCGAGCACGAGCGCGGCCACGTACTCGGCGATCGGCGCCTCGAACACGCCGCGCGCGTTGGTCACCACCGTGTCCTCGGCGGCGGCCAGTTCGGGACAGAGCAGATGGTCGACACCCGCGCTGGCCGTGTGCACCCAGCGCGGCCGGGGCCCGCCCCCCGGCCAGGCGCCGCGCACCGCACGGGAGGTGAAGTCCCACACCAGCAGCACATCGGCGTACGGCAGCCGCTCGGCCAGCGTCGAGGCGTCGGCGTACTCGACCGTCGCCCGCCCGGTGAGCCGCCCGAGCCGGGGACGCGGTTCGGCGTCGAGGACGAGGAGACGCGGACGCTGGGACGAGGTCATGGGCGAGGCCCCCGGGGCGAGACGTGGCCGGTGGAGAGGCGTGTGACATGCACTGATTGACCACGCTCGCACCCGAACCTACCTTCGTCAACACGGACTTGCGCACGTTCTGTCGTCCGCACATCTCTCTCCGTGAGGCCGGTGGCTGTCATGAACGTCTCCTTCCTCGGTGGACCCCGTCCGCAGCGCGGCGTCGGTGTCATCGCCCCGTTCGACTTCGCCCTCGACCGCGAGCTCTGGCGCTGGGTCCCGGACGACGTCTCCCTGCACCTCACCCGCACCCCGTACGTCCCCGTCGAGGTGAGCCTCGACCTGGCCCGGCTGGTCTCCGAGCACGAGACGCTGCACGAGGCGGTCATGGCCCTGAACGAGGTCGCGCCCGAGGTCGTGGCCTACGCCTGCACCAGCGGCAGCTTCGTCGGCGGGGTGGCGGGGGAGCGCGCGATGGGCGAGGCGATGATCCGCGCGGGCGCCGCGCACGCCGTCACCACCTCCGGCGCGCTGCTCGCAGCCCTGGCCGAGCTGAACGCGTACCGTATCGCCCTGGTCACCCCGTACACCGTCTCCGTCACCCAGTCCCTGGAGGAGTACCTCGCCGAGGCGGGCATCCTGGTCACCGGCCGCGCCTCGCTCGGCCTGGTCCGGCACATCTGGAAGGTCCCGTACCACGACGTGGTGGCCATGGCCCACCGCGCGGTACGGGCGACCGCACCGGACGCCCTCTTCATCTCCTGCACCAACCTCCCCACCTACGACGTCATCCCCCAGCTGGAAGCGGAACTGCGGATGCCGGTGATCTCGGCCAACCAGGTGACGATATGGGCGGCACTGCGTCAGCTGGGTACTCGGGCGGTGGGTCCGTACCAGGCTCTGCTCGACGAGTCGGCCAGGCAGACGTTCGGTGCGGGACCTGTTCCGCCACCGCCGGTACTGCCGGAAGAACAGGAAGGTTGGGCATGACCGCACTCGGTTTCCTCTATCCGGGCCACTCCGCCGAGGACGACTATCCGCGTATGGAGCAACTGCTCGGCAGTGACATCCGGGTGGACGTGGTGCACACCGACATCGGCGAGGACGCCCACCGCGTCGACGCCCTGCGGGAGATGGGTGCCCCCGAACGGCTCGCCGCCGGCTGCGAGGCCCTCCGCCTGTCCGGCGCGGAGGCCGTCGTCTGGGCCTGCACCAGCGGCAGCTTCGTCCACGGCTACGAGGGCGCGCACGAGCAGATCCGCTCCCTCGCCCGCACGGCCGGCCTCCCCGCCTCCTCCACGTCCTTCGCCTTCGCCCACGCGGCCCGGGAGGTGGGTGCCACCAGGGTCGCGGTCGCGGCGACCTACCCCGACGACGTGGCCCGTCTCTTCGTCGACTTCCTCGCGGCGGCCGGCATCGAGGTCCTCTCCGTCCGGGGCGCCGGCATCGTCACGGCGGCGGAGGTGGGGACGTGGACCCTGGACGACGTCCTCACCCTCGCCCGCGCGGCCGACCACCCCGACGCGGACGCCCTGCTCCTGCCGGACACGGCCCTGCACACCGCCTCCCACATCCCCACCCTGGAGAAGGAACTCGGCAAACCGGTCCTCACCGCCAACCAGGTCACGGTCTGGGAGGCCCTGAGGCTGGCCGACAGAAGGGTCAACGCCCCCGAACTGGGCACCTTGTTCACCCGCGAACCGATCGTGCAGGCGTAGCACCCGGGCGAGCGCCCCTGAGGAAGAGGCCCGCAGGGCCGATTCCTCAGGGCGCGGGAACTGCGCGACCAGCCCCCACCGAACCCGCGCGTCCCCCACCCGCGCGGAGCGCGAAAGGGGGTCGAAGGGGCGCAACCCCTTGAGGACGGGACGGGTAGGGGCGGCGGGGGCGAGGAATAACCGGAGCCACCCTCCTGTTACCCACCCCGTACGCGCCCGACGCACCCCGCGACCCCGCCCGCCCCCAGGAGGCCCCACCGTGACCACAGACGAGATACGAGGCGAAACCAAGGGCACCGCCCAGTTCCCCCTCTCCGTCCTGGACCTGGTCACCGTCGGCGCCGGCCGCACCGCCACGGACGCCCTCCGCACCAGCGTCACCCTCGCCCGCCAGACGGAGTCCCGCGGCTTCCACCGCTACTGGGTCGCCGAACACCACTCCATGCCGGGCGTCGCATCCTCCTCCCCGGCCGTGATCCTCGCCCACCTCGCCGCCCACACCACCCGCATCCGCCTCGGATCGGGCGGCGTGATGCTCCCCAACCACGCCCCTCTGGTGATCGCGGAGCAGTTCGGCACGCTGGAAGCCATGGCCCCCGGCCGTATCGACCTCGGCCTCGGCCGCGCCCCCGGCACGGACGGCGCCACCGCCGCCGCCCTGCGCCGCTCGGCTCTCCTGAACGAGGGCGCCGACGACTTCCCCGAGCAGCTCGCGGAGCTCACCCGCTTCCTGGACGACGATTTCCCCGACGGCCACCCCTACCGCCGTATCCACGCGGTCCCGGGCCCGATCCAGAGCACCTCACCGGGCGGAGTCCAGTCCCCGCACCGGCCCCCGGTCTGGCTGCTGGGCTCCTCCGGCTTCAGTGCCCGTCTCGCCGGTTCCCTCGGCCTCCCCTTCGCCTTCGCGCACCACTTCTCCGCACGCAACACGATCCCGGCGCTCGACCTGTACCGCGAGTCGTTCCGCCCCTCACCGGTCCTGGACGCCCCGTACGCGCTGATCGGTGTCTCCGCCCTCGCCGCGGACGAGGAGAGGGAGGCCCGCCGCCAGGTCAGGGCCGCCGCGCTCAACATGGTCCGGCTGCGCACCGGCCGCCCGGGTCTCGTCCCGACGCCGGAGGAGGCGGAGGTGTACGAGTTCAGCCTGGTCGAACAGGACTTCATCGACTCCTGGAACGCGGACGTCGTGCACGGCACCGTCGACGAGGTGCGCACCCGCCTCGACGACCTCCACAAGCGCACGGGCGCCGACGAGTTGATGCTCACCACCCACGCCCACAGCGCCGACATCCGCCTGCGCTCGTACGACCTGATCGCGGACGCCTACGACCTGCCGCGCACCGGGGGTCAGGCCTGAGGGCAGGCCGCCGCCCCCAGCAGTTCCGCGATCCGTTCCGGCGGCACCGCGCGGGAGTACAACCATCCCTGCCCGGTGTCGCAGCCGAGCCGGCGCAGCCGTGAGGCCTGCGCGTCGGTCTCCACGCCCTCCGCCGTGACGGACAGCCCGAGCCGGTGGGCGAGTTGGACCAGCGCCTCGACGATGATCTCGTCGGCGGGGTTGGGCTGTCCGGCGTCCCCGACGTCCCCGGCGGTGGCGGGAGCCCCGGCCCCGCCGGGACCCCGCCCTCCTCGCCGTCCTCGTACTGGAACCCCCGGACGAACGCGCCGTCCAGCTTCAGCACCGACACGGGCAGGCGGCTGAGGTAGGCGAGGTTGGAGTACCCGGTGCCGAAGTCGTCGATGGCGATGCGGACGCCCATGTCGCTGAGGGCCTTGAGCGCCTGGAGGGGGCGTCCGGCCGAGCCCATGAGCGCGGACTCGGTGAGCTCCAGCTGGAGCAGGTGCGGGGCGAGGCCGGTCTCCGCGAGGATCTCGGCGACGTCGGCGACCAGATCGGAGTCCCAGACCTGGCGGACGGCCACGTTCACACTGACGAAGATCGGGGCCCGGTCGGGATGGTCCGTCTGCCAGCGGCGCGCCTGCCGACAGGCGGTGGCCAGAATCCACCGTCCGAGCTGGACGATCGAACCGTCCTCCTCGGCCAGTGAGATGAACCGATTCGGCGTCAACAGGCCGAACGTCGGGTGATGCCAGCGCACCAGCGCCTCGACCCCGCGCACCTCGCCCTGCGCCATGCCCACCAACGGCTGGTACTCCAGGACGAACTCGCCCCGCCCGACGGCCGCCCGCAGCGTGGACGACAGGGCCTGACGGGTCATCCGGTGGGCGTTGCGCTCCGGGTCGAACAGCGTCCAGCGGGCCTTGCCGTCGGCCTTCGCCCAGTACAGCGTCGTGTCGGCGGCCTGCATCAGCCCCGTCGCCGTGGTGCTCGCCGACTGCCGTTCGACGACTCCGATCGAGGCGGAGACGGACAGCCGTTGACCGGCCAGGTCGAAGGGCGCCTGCAGCGCCTTGAGGACCGAGTCGGCCAGATCGGCGAGTTGCTCGGTGCCGGTGGAGTCCTCCACGAGCAGCGCGAACTCGTCACCGCCGAGCCGGGCCACCAGCGGTGCCCCGGCCGCCGTTCCGGCCGTGCGCAGGAGCGCGGCCTCGTCGGCGCAGCGGGTGAGCCGCTCGGCGACGGCCGTGAGGAGCCGGTCGCCGACGCGGTGGCCGAGGGTGTCGTTGACCGCCTTGAACCCGTCCAGGTCCAGGTAGACCAGACCGATTCGGCCGGTGCCGGCCTCGTCGTACGCCTCCCGTTCGAGGGCGGCGGAGAGCTGTTCGAAGAACAGGGTGCGGTTGGGGAGGCGGGTCACCGGGTCGTGCATCTGCAAGTGGCGGAGCCTGGCCTGAAGCTGACGGTTCGCGCTGATGTCGGCGACCGAGAGCAGGACCGCCCGCTCCTCCTCGGGCAGCGGCGCCACCGAGACCTGTACCCACAACCAGGTCCCGTCCGGCTGTTTCAGCCGTCGGGTACAGCGCAGCCGGGCCTGCCGTCCGCGCAGCACCTCGCGGTACGCGTGCCAGGTGCGGGTGTCCGAGGCCAGGTCCACCAGGTCGGCGGCGACCCGCCCGACGAGCGGTTCGGAGGCCGTCCCGAGCAGGGTCTCCATCGCCCCGTTGGCGGTGACGACCAGCCCGTCCCGGTCGACGACGGCCATGGCGAGCGGCGCGAGGGAGAAGGCGGCGGGTGTCGTGGGACTCTCCTCCGACGACCGAGGCGGCTGAGATTGCTGGGGCGACTGAGGCGGCTGGGGCGGCTCAGACGACTGAACTGAGGCATTGGCGTGACGCTCTGTAATCGCCGGCCGGACGAGATCTGCCGCGGGCGCCGGCCCTTGGGACGTTCCGCTCACCGTTCGCTCCCGCAGTGCACTCGTTTTCGTACGGATCTCATATGTCTCGTCGGAGCGGCCGAACCTGGTACGTAGGGGCGCTCAAGCCGTGTCCGTGCAGGAAAGTGTGCCGATCATAGAGGCTGACCCCAGGGCCTTCTAGCCACTCTCCAGTCTCCCTGAACAACGACCTGATCTGACAGATCGTTTCTGCCCCGAGCCGAACGGCTTCCCCGTTCCGTGGATCGCTTGTGACGTTCCGTGAGCATCCGGGGTGTCGACGGCCGTGCCCCGAGGTGCGGGCGGGCGGGGTCGAGAGACCGCTCCTCACTCTTCTGGTGCAGGCAAACAGGGCGTAGTACTACAAATTCCGAAAATCTGGACGCGGCGTCCCCAAGATCCGCATCCGGAGGTCCCCGTGCAGCGTCCGCTCCCCTGGAAGGAACTCCTCGGCGACCGGGCGCCCGTGCTGCGCAGCACAACGGCCATGCTCACCTCCCTCACCGCACTCGCCGCGACCTCCCTGATCGCGGCTCCTTCCGCCGTACCGCTGTCGGAGTCGTGCACCCTGCGGCGCACCCAGGCGCACCACTCGGAGGGCCTCGACACCTGGAATTCCGCGTATCCACGCCCCACCCGCGACCTCGACGCCGTACTCGTATTCTTGTCATTCCCGGACGCGGCCCCTCTCACCACACCGGCCGAGCTGACCGCGGATCACTTTCCGGCCACCAGCGAGTTCTTCGAACGCGCGTCGTACGGCAAGTTCGCCCTCCGTTCCCACCCGCGCCGCGAGTGGCTGGAGATGCCCCAGCCGTCGACGGCGTACGCCATACGCCGTGACTGGAATGCGACGCACCGGGCCGCCTACCTCAGGGACGCCCTCGCCACGGCCGACCCGCACGTCGACTTCTCCCGCTACGACATCGTGTACTTCGTGGCCGACCCGCACGCGCCCGGTGTCGACTCGGACGCGACGAAGGTGGTGAACCTCCAGACCCCGCTGAAGGTCGACGGCACGGGTCTGCGCCGGGTGGTCACCGTGTTCGAACGGCATCCGCCGGACCGCCTCGTCCTCGCCCATGAGACCGGCCATGTCTTCGACCTCCCCGACCTCTACCGCCGCCCCGCCGACGGCAAGGGCGACTGGGACACCCACGTCGGCGACTGGGACCTCATGGGCAGCCAGTTCGCCCTGGCCCCGGACCTGTTCGCCTGGCACAAGTGGAAGCTGGGCTGGCTGGAACCCCACCAGGTGACGTGTGTGCACGGCGCCGGGACGACCCGGTTGACGCTGGAGGCGGTGGGGGCGGGCCCGCGGGGGCGTACGAGGGGAGACGGAGGAGGGCGCGGAGACCGGTGCCGGCGAGGTGGGGTACGCGGGCGGAGGGGGCGGCGTGGTGCTGGTGCTGGTGCCGACATCCGTGCCCGTGCCGAGGTCGGTGAGGCGGCTCCCGGTCCCGGTGTCGGCACCAGTGGTGGAGGTGTCACCGGCGTGGCGGCCGGGGCGCGAGGGTTCGGCGCCGGCCGGGGTACGAAGCTGGCGGTCGTCCGTACGGGTCCCGACAGCGCGCTCGGTATCGAGGCGCGGGGCGCGGTCGGGAACGACGCCTCCGTCTGCACGCAGGGCGTCCTCGTCTACCGCATCCGCAGCGGGGCCGAGTCCGGCGGCGGCCCCATGGAGGTCCTCGACGCCCACCCGCGCACCGAAGCCTGCTGGGAGGAGTCCGTCTACCCGCCCCTCGCGGACGCGCCGGTCGGCGTGGGCGAGAGCTTCACGGTGCCGGGGGAGGCCGTGCGGGTGGACGTGGAGGGGCGTACGACGTCCGGCGCGTGGACCGTGCGGATCACGACGGGGCGGTGAGGTGCTGTGCATGGGGGGCGGAGGGCCCGCGTGGAGGCATACGAAGGAAGCCCCTCGCTTCCGCGAGGGGCTTCTTCGTGTCGTGCGCCGCCAGGGACTCGAACCCCGGACCCGCTGATTAAGAGTCAGCTGCTCTAACCAACTGAGCTAGCGGCGCCTGCTGACGTCGTAGACCTTAGCACCCTGATCGGCGGGAGGAAAAATCGATACACGCACGGTCGCGGAGGCCCTCGACCGTGCCGCCCGCACCGCCGCCCAGAGCAGTACCTCGGGCCCCGGAAGCCAAGGTCGCCGGGTGTCCGGGGCGACGAGCCAACGGGAGCCGAGGCGGGTGACACCGGGGGTGCCGGAGGTCCCGGCGGCCCGGGAACCGTCGGTGCCGCGGGAGCCCTCGGGGGCCAGCACGGGCGGGACGGTGACCGCGTCACCGGTGCCATGACAGAGCAGGGGCGGGACCGCGCCGGTGCGGCCGGGGGAGCCCCACTCCTCCCACTCCAGGAGGGTGGGCAGCCGCTGGGCGGTGCCGGGGGCGCCGAACAGGAGCACGCGCCCGCGGTAGACGGCGACCGGTCCGGAGCCGGGGCCCTCGGCCCATAACCGGTCGAGCATGCGCCGCCCGAAGAGCGCCGGCACGCTGACGACATCGAAGACGGAGCCGCACGGCAGCACCACGGGGGCGGTCGGCCTCTCCTCCCACAGCGTCAGCGTGCTCCGCGGATACGTTCCTGCCGAGGCGAGCCAAGCGGCCCCCTCCGCCGTGACGCCGGCGACATCGACCCCGTCCTCCGGATACCTGCCCGTCCCCACTCCACCGCTCATGCGTCCAGGTCTACCGCCCGTGACCACGCGCCCCCGAGCAGTTACCGGAAACTGGTACACGAGATAAGCAAGTGGGGTATCTTGCCCACCCGGCATATGCCAGACGGTGTTTCGTGTACCCGCCAAGCCGTGCTGGCCGCGGGGAGTCGGGGCCGTCCTACCTGCAGGCAGTCGTGCCGCTAGGGGGTGTTTCGGGTGGGCGCAGGCGGCGCCCGGCAAGCGCCGGTGAGCGATATCGCCCCCCCGCCCAGCTGCGCCACCGGGCGACGCGCCAACCACCCCGCCGCGCCACCTCAGCTCAGCCGCAACCCCGAGCCACCGAGCGCCCCGGTCCCGCCCAGCCCCTCAGATGGACTCCGGCCCACTCACATCCCGCCCCGCAACAGATCCCGCCCGAACTCCACCATCTTCTTGGCGTAGTCCTCGGTCCACTCCGCCCGCTCCGCGATGTCCGCCGAGGTCAGCCGATCGAACCGCCGAGGATCGGCGAGCTGGGCCGCGGCGATCGCCTGGAACTCCACGGCCCGGTCCGCCGCCGCCCGGAACGCCTGCGCCAACTCCGTCGCCCGCGACAGCAACGCCCGCGGATCGTCGATCGACTCCAGATCGAAGAAGTGCTCGGGGTCGCCGGCCGCCTCCGCCGGCTCGAAGAGCAGCGGTGCGGGCCGCAGCCGCGGTTCGTTCCGACGCGACGTGGGCTCCGCCATGTCTTCTCCTCCTCGTACGACGGTTCAGTCGGCCGGCCCCCGGGCGTCCCGGGTGGAGGGCCACCGTCCATTCTCTCGTGACCGCGCAAGTGGGCATCGAGCCCGACCGGCGCCCCACACGCCGGCCCTCGCACACCCGCGCCCCCGCGACACCCCGGCCGGCCCCGCTCCCTAGGGCTCCCAGCTCACCCGATGCTCCGCCAGCGTCGCCAGCACCGCGTGGTTCGCCTCCCAGCCGTCCGGGAACTTCACGGTCACCCCCAGCTGGACCGGCTCGGTGGACGGGTGGTCGTCGAGCAGGTCGGTCACGCCCGCCCGGCACACCACGATGCACGCGTGCCGGTGCCGGGAGGCGAGGACGCACAGGCGCCCGGTCTCCAGGTGGAACGCCGTCGCGTCGGGGCGCCCGGAGAGCGGATGGAGGACGACCGTGACGTCGTACTCCCTCCCCTGGAGCCGATTCGCCGTGTCCACGACCACGTCCGCGACCCCCAGCTCGGCCAGCGCGGAGCGCACGGCAGCCGCCTGGTCACGGTGGGCCGTGCCGACGGCGATCCGGTCGGCGGTCAGCGGCACGGGCTCCTCGGACCGCTCCGAGGTCGCCGCCCCGCCCCGGTCGAGGAGCCGCCGGACGACCCGCGCGACGGCCCGTACCGCCTCGGGGTCGGTCCGTGGGGTGTGCCGGGCCGGCAGCTCCAGCAGCCCCCACCCCGACTCGGCGGCCTCGTCGATGACCCGGTCCGGGCCGGAGCCGTCCGCGGGCACCGCGAACCCGAGCCGCCGGTCCCCGTGGTCCGTGCCGCTGCGGAAGGGCGTGAAGGGGTAGAACGCGTCGGAGACCAGGGGTGCCGCCGACGCCGGGAGCCGCCACGACACCGGCAGCCGGTGCTGCGGCAGGTCGGGGTTGTGGGCCAGCAGCGTCGTCACAGCCGAGGCCGACGGGTCGTACGACAGCCCCGCCCACTGCTCGCTGCCCACGATCGCGAACGGGTCCAACTGCCCCGGGTCACCCACGAACAGCGCCCGCTCGAAGAGCCCGGCCACCGCCAGCAGCGCGTCCGACCGCATCTGGTACGCCTCGTCGACGATCGCGTGCCGCCAGGGCTCGACGCCCTTGACGTGTGCCCACTTCGCGGCCGTGGAGATCACCACGTCCAGCCCGGCCAGCTCGGCGGCCTTCGTCGACTTCCGTACGTTCGGCAGGGCGTCCAGCGCCTTGTCGTACGGGTCGCTGTCGCTGCTGTGCAGTCGGCCGACCGGGAGCTCCGGGTCCTTCTCGGCGAGCCGGAGCACCAGGTCGTCGACCTGCGCGTTCGTCTGCGCGATGACCATCAGGGGGCGCCCGGCCGTGGCGAGTTCGAGCGCGGCGCGGACGACGAGCGTCGACTTCCCGGCACCGGGCGGCGAGTCGACGACGACACCGCGCGCCTGACCGTGCAGCGTGTCGCGCAGGATCGCGTCGGTCGCGCGGCCGGCCGCCGCCCCGGGATCGAGCACGGCCTCGGTGGGGGTCACAGGACGTCCTCCTCGGTCACCGGGTCCGGCAGCGGTACGGCGTCCGGTTCACCCGGCGGCCCGCCGTGCGTCCACGGTGTCTCCTCCGGGTCCGGCAGCTTCGGCCCGCCCCGCTGGTCGTGTTCGAAGAGGGTGAAGCAGAGCCGGTCCCCCTTCTCGGGGACGGACCCCACCTCCGGCTCCTTGCCCCGGCCCATCTTGTCCATGATCCGCAGCACCAGCAGGGTCTCGCCCGCGTCGGCCGCCTCGCCAGGCTCGTCGGGCCCGCCCGGCTCGTGTCCGACGAACTCCGCCGTCTGTGGCTTCCCGCCCAGCGAGCGGTACACCTTCGCCCGCTCCCCGAGATGCGGCCGGTCGCGTGTCCGTAGGGTCACCAGCGGCCGCGGGCTCGGGCGCTTGCCCTCGCTGTACGCCATCACGACGTCCACGACCTCACCGGCGAACGCCTCCCCGGACAGCCGTCGCCCGGCCATCACGAGGGGGTCGTCCAGGGCCTCCTGGGCGTCGAGGCGGGCCTGTTCGCGCTCGCGCGCGGCCAGCTTGTTCGCGGCCGTGACCGCGTCGTCGACGCGCGGCTGCGGGGGCTCCCCGGCGACGATCCGGTCGCGGTGGCCGGTGAAGGACCAGCGGTCGCGGGTCCACCGGTCGGCCGCGTGGGCGCCCTCCGGCAGGGCGCGCAGCAGGTCCAGGCCGTGCCAGACCGCGTCCCAGGTGGGCCGGGTGCGGCTCTCGACCAGGGCGCGGATCTCCCGCTCGGCGGCCGTCAGCGCCCCCAGCCGGTCGTCGGCCTCCAGGCCGTCCTCGGCGGCGGCCAGCGCGAGCCGCGCCCGGTCGTACCGCTCGATGGCCGGGGCCAGCAGCTTGTTGTCGAACGCCGGGTCGGTCGCGGGCCCGGCGGGCGGGCACAGCAACTGGCCCTCGGCGTCCCGCGCCAGCTCGGCCCGCCGCGCCGCAGCCTCGCCCGACTCCCCTTCCGGCGGGTCGATCCAGGCGAGCAGCGAGGCCAGGTGCTGGTCCTCCACACCGGACTGGCCGGTGGCCCAGTGCCGCGACAGCAGATCGGTGAGCGCGAGCAGCAGCGAGGAGCCCGGCACCCGCGCCCGCTCCCCGAAGTGCGTGAGCCACCGCCCGAGCAACGGCACGCGCGGCGGCGCCGGATGGGGTGCCTCCGGGTCCTGCTCCGCGGTGCGCCTGAACCGCATGGAACGCCCGAGGAGTCGTACGAAGTCGATGCCCGTCCGGCTCGGCAGGATCAACTGCGGGGCATCCGCGCACAGTTCGACCTCGACCTTGACGCGTTTGCCGGTCTCCGGGTCGGTCTCGTTGCGCTCGGCGGCCTCCACCACGTCCGCGTAGGAGTCCACGTACGGCAGGACGATGTCAGCCAGTTCGGCGAGGAACGCGAAGCGCAGGTCACGGTCGCGGGGCTGGGGCACCACCAGCAGCCGGGGCGTGTCCCGGTCGGTGCCGACGAGTGCGCCGAGCGGGGCCCCGGCCTCACCGGCGGTGGTCAGCGGCACGAGGACGAGGGGGCGGGAGGAGAGATGCCGGTGCAGGACGGTGGCGGCGGGCTGGGCGCGGCCCGAGCTGACGGCTTCCAGACGGGCGAGGGTGGCGATCAGCGACACGGAACGCCCTCCGGCGCCGAGCCGCGCAGCGCTGAGCCGGGCAGCGCGGCGGCGCCGAGTCCGGCGGCCCCCAGCGCCTCCGCCCGTAGCTCCGCCGCTCTGCGCAGCGCGGCCACGGCCGGGTCGTCCGGGTCGCCGGCGAGGCCGTGGGCCGCCGCCAGGACGTCGTCGACGGTGGTGAGGCCGCCCAACTCCGCGCGCGCGGCCCGGCCCAGGGACGTCACCGCGCCCTCGGAACGGGAACGGGTCCGGCAGTGGAAGGCCAGCTCACAGGCGGCGAGGCACTCGGGCGCGTAGGTCGCGGACAGCGCCTCGACGGCCGTGGCCAGCTGCTCCCGGGGCAGGTCGGGGGCGAAACAGGTGCCCTCGGGGAGGTCGTCCGCGATCTCCTCGATCCGGGTCAGCCGGGTCAACTGTCGGCGGGTGACCGCGCGTTGCTTGCGGATGTCCACCGCCGCGGCCGTAGGGAGGTTGGTGAAGTCCTTGGGGCAGACCAGCAGGACCCGGTGGCGCACCTCGGGCGCGGGGGCGCCGCCGCGCGCCTCGCCGCCGAGCCGGGCGGCGACCTCCTCCAGCGCCAGCACGTACACCGCGGACTGGCGGGCGGCGGCGCCCACCTTCGCCGGGTCCGCCGAACCGTCCAGCATCGGGAAGGACTTGATCTCGACGACCGACCAGGTGCCGTCCGGGTGGACCACCACCGCGTCCGGTTCCAGGAACGCGGGGGAGCCCGCGACGTCGAGCGCGAGCATGGGGTGGTCCAGCAGCGTCCAGCCGCCGGCGTCCGTGGCGTCGCGCAACGCCAGTGCCGTACGGGCGGCGCGGCCCTCGGGGCCGACGGCGGCGAGGTCGGGGACCGAGGCCGAGACCGGCGGCTCGGCACCGGGGTCCAGCCTCTCGTGCACCAACCGCAGCAGTTCGGCGCCGCCGTCGGCCTTGACCCGGGCCTCGAAGGCGTTGCCCCGCATGAAGGCGAACTGGGACTGGCCGAAGGCGGAGGGCGAGCCGAGCGCGCCCGCAAGCACCGCCTTGTTCACCCCCGCGCCGTCCAGTAGCGCGCGGCGCTCACAGCCGGGGTTGGCCGCGAGCGCGGCGAGGGCGCGCGCGTCCAGCGACTTCGGGGGGACCTCGGGTCCGCGCAGCTCAGCGAGCCGCTGCCGCAGCGCCGTCCCCTGTCTGCGAGGGGGCGGCACCCGGCTCGGGGTCGGTGATCCGCTGCCGTGGAATTCGCTCACCCGGGGAAGTCTGGCACTCACCACTGACAATTGGGGAAACCGAGGCCCGAGAGACGGCGGTGGCCGCACCGGCGGGCTCCGTCACGGGCCGTGAGCCGCCGCCGTCGAACCGGCTCGCGGCCGCGGTGGAGAGGCCGAGCGAGTCCCGCCACTGGTCCGCGAGTCGAAGCACCAGCGGGGTCAGCAGCAGGCCCGCCCCCATCACGGCGGCGCCCGCCACCGCGTCGAGGAAGTAGTGGTTCGCGGTGCCCATCACGACGATCGTGGTGATCAGCGGATACGCGACGGCCGCGGTCCGCACGAGCCGGGAGTCGCCCGCGAAGCGCCACAGGATCACCCCGCACCACAGGGCCCAGCCGACGTGCAGGCTCGGCATGGCCGCGTACTGGTTCGTCATGCCGCCCAGGCCCCGGGGCGCGCTGGCCTCGCCGCCCCACCAGCCCCACGAGCTGTAGTACGCCATGGTGTCGACGAAGCCGTGGGCCGGGTTCAGCAGCCGGGGCGGGCAGGTGGGCAGCAGGGTGAAGCCGATGAGGCCGATGAAGGTGGAGGTCAGCAGCCAGGTGCGGGCCGCGCGGTAGCGCACGGCGTGCGACCGGAAGAGCCACACCAGGAGCGCGGGGGTGACCAGGTAGTGCAGCGAGGCGTACCAGAAGTCGGCGGGTATCCCGATCCAGGGTTCACGGGTGAACAGCCGGTTCAGCGGATGCTCGGCGTTGAGCCGGAACGCCTTCTCGATCCGCAGGATCGCCAGACCGTTGTCGACGGCGTCGGAGGTGTCGCCGCGGGCGAGCAGCCGGCCGGCCGAGTACGCCCCGTACACCAGCAGGATCAGCGGTAGCTCGGTCCACCAGCGGAGCCGCGTGCCCGGCGTCGCCTCGGTAACCGGTGCACCGGTCCTTCTGGTAACCGGCGCCTCGGTCGCCTCGGTCTGCGGCATCCGAACGTCCTCCCCCGTCTGTGCGCGTCGACGCGTCGATGTTCATCTGTGTGTGGTGCTGGTGTGGCCTTTGAGCAAGACGATGTCCAAGACGCTGGGATCGCCTGTCGGGTTGCCCCACGACAGCGTGAGCGATGATGGAAGCATCCGCCTCCCATTTCTCCCTTCTCGCAGAAGGTCCCCGGAAAGGTCGCTCATGGCACCGCGCATCCTGCTGGCCCGGCACGGACAGACGGAATGGTCCCTGCTCGGCAAGCACACCGGCAGGACGGACATCCCGCTCCTCGAAGAGGGCCGGCGCGGCGCCAAGCTCCTCGGGGAGCGTCTGCACCGGGCGCCCCTGGACGGGTTGCCCGGTGTCGACGTCCGTACGAGTCCCCTCTCTCGCGCGCGTGAGACCTGCGAACTGGCCGGCTTCGGCGACCGCGCCACCGAGTGGGACACGCTCATGGAGGTGGACTACGGGGCGTACGAGGGGCTCACCCCCGCCGAGATCCAGGCTTTCCGGCCGGGCTGGCTGATGTGGCGCGACGGCGTCCCCGACGGGGAGACACTTCAGCAGCTCTCCGCGCGCGCGGACGATGTGGTCGCGTGGGCGCGGTCCGCCGAGCGTGACGTGCTCGTCTTCGCCCACGGCCATATGCTGCGCTCCATAGCCGCCCGATGGCTGGGCCTGGACCTCGACTTCGCCGCCCGCGTCCGCCTCAACCCGACATCCCTGTCGGTCCTCGGCTGGGCCTACGGCGACCCGGCGATCGAGTCCTGGAACGACACGGGGCACCTGGCGGGCTGATCATCGATAGCCCTGGGAGCCCTCCCCGCCCTAGGCCCTGTCGTCACATTCCCGCCTGCCCCGCGACGCCATGCACGCGCTCTCGACGCACCGGGCACTGACCCGAGTACGTCCAGTACGCGAGTCAGTGCCCGGCACGCCGAGAGCACGCTCCCCCAGTCTCGGCTGCGCTCGACCGGGAGGTACCCCCACGACGCCGCGGGGCCGCCCTTCGGGCGACGACGGGAATGTGACGACAGGGCCTAGTAGGGCTCCGTTACGTCTGTCTGTCGGTCCTGTTTGGGGGAACGCTGAAGGTGTGGACGCACATGAAGTGAACCGTGCTCGGGCGACGTTGGCGTTATTCGTCGCTGACGTGTTCGCGTCGGTGCCGCGCAAGGATCAGCGGGCGAAGGGCGACTGCTACCTGCGGGGACTGATGCTGGACGGACGGCGGAAGTCGATCCAGCCGATGGCGGAACGGCTGCCGGACGGCAACGAGCAGAACCTGCAGCAGTTCGTGAACCAGTCGACGTGGGATCCGGTGCCGGTGCGGCGGCGGATCGCCCAGCGGATGGTGCCGAGAATCGGCCCGGAGGCGTGGGCGGTCGATGACGTGTCGTTCCCCAAGGACGGGAAGATGTCGGTGGCGGTCGCGCGCCAGTACTGCGGGGCGCTGGGCAAGCGGGCCAACTGCCAGGTCGCGGTGAGTGTGCACGCGGTCTCCGACACGGCGTCCTGTCCGCTGCAGTGGCGGCTGTTCGTGCCCGAGGAGTGGGCGGACGATGCGGTGCGGCGGCAGAAGACCGGGATACCGCAGGAGGTCGGGCACCGGGAGAAGTGGCGTCTGGCCCTGGACATCCTCGACGAGCTGGCCGGGTGGGGTCTGGTGCCGCCGGTGGTGGTGGCCGACGCCGGCTACGGGCAGAACGCCGACTTCCGCGACGGTCTGAGCGAGCGGGGCATCGGCTATGTCGTGGCGGTCCGTTCGGACGTGACGGTCCACCCGCACGACGTGCGGCCCACCGCCCCGGCCTGGTCCGGGAACGGTCGCAGGCCGCAGCCCCGCTACCGGGACAAGCCGTCCTCGGTGGCAGCGCTGGCTCAGGAGCACGGACGGCAGGCGTTCACCGAGGTGACCTGGCGTGAAGGCTCCCGCGGGCCGATGCACTCACGCTTTCTGGCGCTGCGGGTGCGGCGGCCGGGGTGAGGGCCCGCCGTCTGGCCCAAGCCGCCGCCACTGCCGAGCACGGCCACTGGGACGGTGTCCTGCCCGAGGTGACGCTGCTGGTCGAATGGCCCCAGGACGCCGAAGCACCCACCGACTACTGGCTGTCCAACCTGCCCGCCGACACACCGATCACCGAACTGGTCCGCCTGTCCAAGATCCGCTGGCGCATCGAGCACGATTACCGGGAACTCAAGCACGGCCTCGGCCTGGACCACTTCGAGGGCCGCTCCTGGAACGGCTGGCACCACCACGTCACCCTGGTCACCGCCGCCCACGCCTTCCTCACCGAACAGCGCCTGTCCCCAAAAGCCGATACAGCGGACTCACCCTCTACCAGATCCTCGACGCCATCCAGGACCTGCTGAACTGCTGGACCGGCACCTGCACCACCTGCCACCGCCCGCTGCCCAGAACATCCACCACCAGCCAGAACCCAAGAGCCAGAGCAACCTAACGGAGCCCTACTAGGCCGTGCGCGCGACCCCCGCGTGACGTTCCAGGAACGCCGACACCCCCGATGCCCGCCGGTGCGGCAGCAGCACCCGTGCCGTGCCGGCCAGCATCTGCTGGACGCGGGAGGACTGGACCTCGTCGAGGAGGTCGAGGACCCGCATACCGGCGGCCGCGGCCTCGTCGGGACGCCCCCCGCGCGCGAGGTCGTCCGCGAGCTCGGCGGTGTAGAGCGCGATGTTCCGTGTGAAGTGCGGGTTCTGCAGACCGGCCGCCCGGCGCGCGTGCCGGGCCGCCCGGGGCCAGTCGCCCAGCGTGGACCAGCACTGCGCCTCCAGGCCCTCCAGCTCTGCCTCCCCGTAGAAGCTCATCCACTCCGGGTCCGCCTCGGCGGTCCCTCGCCCGAACAGGGCGTGCGCCCGGGCCAGCGCCTGCTCGCACCCGGTGCGGTCGGCGAGCCCCGCCCAGCCGCCCGCCTCCCGCAGCGCCAGCAGGGACATCAGCCGCGGAGACCCCAGCGGCCGGGCCACCCGCTGCGCGGCCTGCGCCGCCCGCACCGCCTCACGCGGGCGGCCCGCGTCCCGCGCCAGGAACGCCGTGTTGCAGAACGCGTGCGCCTCGAGACCCGGGTCCCCGGCCATCCGGGCCGTGGCGAGTGCCTCCGCGTAGTGCGAGCGGGCGTCGTCGAACCGCCCCGAGTCATGCGCCAGCCAGCCCACGGAGATGGCGAGCTCGCCCGCCCCCGCGTAGAGCCGGTCGGCGGTGGTCTGCCGGGTGGTGCCCGCGTCGAGCAGCGCGTACGCGGCCCGCAGTGGCGCCGAGGCCCTGCGGTACAGCCCGTCCGCCCCGTGCCGGTCGTCGAGCAGCCGGATCTTGCGCACGGCCGCTTCGAGGGCCCCCGCCTCCCCCGTGCCCGCCCGGTGCACGGGGGAGGCGGGGGCCCTGGCCGCGCCGCCGAGGGGGAAGGGGCCGAAGGAGGCGGCCGCCACCGCGGCGGTACCTCCGGTCATGAACGCGCGACGCTGCACGTCGCTCTCCTCGTCGTTCTGGTACGCCTGCTGCGTGCCCCGCCGGCCGCGCACGTAGCCCGTGTCGCCCCGCGGGTCCTGCATGTCGTACATCTCTTGCGTGTCATACGGCTCGTACGCACCTTCCGTCTCACCCCCCGTTCCGTATGAGGAGTGCGAGCGGCTCTTGTTGCGAGGGGAGGGCGCCTCGTCGGTGGGGCGCGCCCCCCGACCGCGTACCTCCGCGCGGGGCGCGAAACCCAGGTCGGTGAGCGTTCGGCCGGGAAACATATGCAGGAACACCCGTTCGTACGCGTAGTTGGGGCAGCGGATCTCGCCCGCCTCGACCCGTCCGACGTACCGAGCGTCACAGCTCACCCGCTCGCCGATCTCACGCGCGGCCCGTCGTACCGCAGCGGCGAACTCGCCCGGCGAACGCTGCCCGCGCAGCTGCCTGAAGACGAGATTCGGTCGTTGCGGACGGGGGGACTGGGACGAGGTCACCGATGACGACGTCATGGCCGGGCCCTCTCTCGCGAACCGTCGAACCATGCCGGATTCAGTAGGACTTGTGTGCGTGGTGCACGGTTGGTTCCGCTGTGTCCGGCGGGGCAAGAACGTACCCGCCCCATCGGGGCCCCCACGCGAGGTTTGGCTACAAACCGGATATCTCATCCTGGATCTGCCATGAACTGCCATCCTTTGCGGCGCAGTTTCGCCGTAGCCGTTGACAGGGCGGCACGTTGGGCAGGGCGCTGGTAGGCGTGGGAGGCCCGGATGAAGAACCTCGAACCCCGTTCCGATTGCGACCTGGTGACCGTGCCCGCGCGGCAGGGACTGGAGGCGGTCGACATCCTCCGCCGCGGCGCCCTCGACGCGGTGGGGCCCGTCATGACCGTCGGGCCCGTGCTGCACGACGACACGTGCGACACCCTCGGGTTCCTGGTGCCGCCCGGTACGGCGGACGCGTGGGACGTGCCGGGGAGCACGTGCACGCAGAGCGACGGGCGGGGGGCCGTGCTGGCTCCTCCGGAGGGGGGGGTGGTTGTTGCCGCCGGGTGAGGTGGACCTCGCGACGGACCCGGCGGTGCTGCGCGCCGCGCTGGGTGAGGCGGCGCGGTTGATCCAGGCCGCGGACAACTGTCGGTGAGGTGGTGCCCGGTCGCCATCGGGGTTCCGTGCGTCGGCGGCCGCGGGTTCGTCGTGGTGTGTCGCGCAGTTCCCCGCGCCCCTGTCGGGGCGCTCCTGGGGCCCGGCGCGCCCACGTCCGCCCACGCCCGATAATGGACTGGTGGGCAGGTCGAAGAAGGGGCGCGGGCGGCGGGGCAGGATGCCGACGCCGTGGTCGAGGAGGTCGACGGGGGGCTCGCCGAGCTGCTTCCCGATCGGGAGCGTGCCCGGGCCTGGACGTTGCTGGTGGACGGGGCGCCGCAGTCGCACGTCGATCTCGACGATCCCGCCCATCTGTCCTTCGAGTACCAGCGGCGGCTCGGGCATGTGATCGACCTGGTCGCCCCGGCCGGACGGCCCGTGCACGCCGTGCACCTCGGCGGAGGCGCCTTCACCCTCGCCCGGTACGTCGCCGCCACCCGGCCTCGCTCCACCCAGCAGGTCGTCGAGCGCGACGCGGCTCTCGTCCGACTCGTCAGGCGGGCGCTGCCGTTGGACCCCAACGCACGGGTGCGGGTGCGGTCGACGGACGCGCGCGAAGGGCTCGCGAAGGTGCCCGACGGGTGGGCGGACCTGGTGATCGCGGACGTGTTCAGCGCGGCGCGCACCCCGGCGCACCTGACGTCGACGGAGTTCCTCACGGACGTACGGCGGGTGGTGAAGCCCGGCGGCTGCTACGCCGCCAACCTCGCCGACGGCCCGCCGCTGGCCCATCTGCGTGCGCAGATCGCCACCGCGGCCGTCGTCTTCCCCGAACTGGCGCTGGTCGCCGACCCGACCGTGCTGCGGGGCAAACGATTCGGCAACGCGGTTCTCGTCGCCTCCGACCAACCGCTCCCGATCGCCGAACTGACCCGCCGCGCCGCCTCCGACCCGCACCCCGGCCGTGTCGAACACGGCCGCGCGCTCACCGACTTCACGGGCGGGGCGGTGCCGGTGACGGACGCGGTGGCGACCGCCTCACCGGCGCCGCCGTCCTCGGTGTTCCGCTGAGCCACCCGCCCCGACGGTCCTCAGAAGTTCTGGACGTCCACCCGGGGCGCGCTGTCGTGCCAGGTGCAGAACACCGACACCCGGTCCGCGCCGGCGGCGAAGTCGACCCGGATCCACGTCTCGGTCTTCCACACCTGCATCGACCAACCCGAGCCGGGCGTCGCCGACACGAGGGTCGCGTACTCCTCGCCCAGCGAGAACACCACCCGGCCGCCCTCGGTGTCGTAGGACCTGACCTCACCCGAGTCGGCCGGGCCGCCCGGCCCGGTCGGGGCTCCGGTGCCCGGACGAGGGCCGGGCTTCGCGGACTTCGACGGTTCGGACGGGGTCGCGGACGGCTC
Organism: Streptomyces sp. MNU76; assembly: GCF_020982545.1. Classification (GTDB taxonomy): domain Bacteria; phylum Actinomycetota; class Actinomycetes; order Streptomycetales; family Streptomycetaceae; genus Streptomyces. The sequence continues at coordinate 267,778 of NZ_JAJKLK010000001.1, forward strand.
GTCGCCGTCGTCCTGCCGCTGCTCGTCGGCCTTGCGCGACGGTTCCGGGAGCGCGGTCGGTGTGATCGACGCGGGCGCGCCCCGGCCCTGGGTGTCGGCGGCCGTGATGGGCAGGGCGCGGGGCGGGTCGTAGGCGGTGCCGGTCATCACCGTGTGGACAGCCCACCACGTCAGCGTGACCGCCGCGCCCGTGGCGAGCAGCCAGGCCAGTGCGTGTAGGAGTCCTCTGCGCATCGCGGCCATACTGCCCCACCGGCCCCGGTGGTGTCGTGGCCGAGCCGGGGTCGCGTGAGTTGTCCACAGGCCCCGACCGGCCCGGCCCGTTTGGCGTACGGTGCGGCGCATGGCAAGTGTGCTCGTGGTCGAGGACGACCAGTTCGTACGCTCGGCGCTGATCAGGCATCTGACGGACGCCGCCCACACCGTGCGCAGCGTCGGTACGGCACTGGAGGCGCTGCGCGAGGTCGCGCACGTCCGCTTCGACGTGGTGATCCTCGACCTCGGGCTGCCCGACCTCGACGGCTCGGAGGCACTGAAGATGCTGCGCGGCATCACGGACGTCCCCGTGATCATCGCGACCGCGCGGGACGACGAGTCGGAGATCGTCCGCCTGCTGAACGCGGGCGCGGACGACTACGTGACCAAGCCGTTCTCGGTCGAGCACCTGTCGGCCCGGATGGCGGCCGTGCTGCGCCGCTCCCGGGCCCTGGCCGGCGAGGTGCCGCCGTCCACGGTGATCCGGGTCGGCGGCCTCGCGATCGATCCGCTGCGCCGCCAGGCCGAGTTGGACGGCGTACGGCTCGACCTCACCCGGCGCGAGTTCGACCTGCTCGCGTTCCTCGCCGGCCGCCCCGGTGTCGTCGTCGCGCGCAAGGAGCTGCTCGCGGAGGTGTGGCAGCAGTCCTACGGCGACGACCAGACCATCGACGTGCATCTTTCCTGGCTGCGCCGGAAGCTGGGGGAGACGGCGGCGCGGCCCCGCTATCTGCACACGCTGCGGGGCGTCGGCGTGAAGCTGGAGCCGCCGGGGGCGCGGTCATGAGGCGGGCGCCGGTCGGGCCGTGCGGGGTGGTGCGGCCATGAGGTGGGCGCTGGTCAAGGTGTGCCTGGCGGTGACGGCGATGGTCGTGGTGGCCTTCGCGGTGCCGCTGGGGCTGGTCGTCAAGGAGATGGCGCGGGACCGGGCCTTCTCGGGCGCCGAGCGGGAGGCCGCCGCGATCGCCCCGGCGCTCTCCATCACCACCGACCGCGAGCAGTTGGAGCGGGTCGTCGCCTCGGCCGGGTCGGACGACGGGATGGCGGTGCACCTACCGGCGGACGGCGCGGGGGCCGCCGCGCTCGACCTGGGCCGGCAGCGGGCCTCCGACGAGGACATCGCGACCGTGCGGAAGCTGGGCCGTGCCTCCACCACCGAGGTGCGGGGCGGGTCCACGCTGCTGCAGCCCACCGCGCTCAGCTCCGGCGCGATAGCGGTCGTCGAGGTGTATGTGCCCGAGTCGGAGGTGACCAACGGGGTCGCCACGGCGTGGGCGGTGCTCGCCGGGGTGGGCGTGCTGCTGATCGTCGGTTCGGTCGCGGTGGCCGACCGGCTCGGGGTACGGATGGTCCGGCCCGCGCGGCGGCTGGTCGAGAGCGCGCACGAGCTGGGGAGGGGCAGCTGGGGGCGCGGGTGCCGGAGACGGGGCCGAAGGAGCTGCGGCTGGCGGCGGTGGCGTTCAACGCGATGGCGGACCAGGTGGTCCAGCTGCTGGCGAACGAGCGGGAGCTGGCGGCGGACCTGTCGCACCGGCTGCGCACCCCGCTGACGGTGCTCCGGCTCAACGCGGCCTCCCTCGGCGACGGGCCGGCCGCCGAGCAGACCCGGGCGGCGGTCGAGCAGCTGGAGCGGGAGGTCGACACGATCATCCGCACGGCACGGGAGGCCAAGCCGCAGACGGCGGTGGCGGGGCCGGGCGCCGGGTGCGACGCGGCCGAGGTGGTCCGGGAGCGGATGGCGTTCTGGTCGGCGCTCGCCGAGGACGAGGGCCGCAAGTGGCGGGTGGCCGGGGTCGAGCGCCCGGTGCGCATACCCGTGTCCCGGGCGGACCTGGCCGCCGCCCTGGACGCCCTGCTCGGCAATGTCTTCCGGCACACGGGGGAAGGCACGGCGTTCGCTGTCGACGTTCACAACGGCGAGGATGCGGTGATCGTTCTGGTCTCCGACGCCGGTCCGGGGATCGCTGATCCGGAGGCCGCGATGGCCCGGGGAAGGGGCTCCGGCAGCGCCGGCTCGACCGGTCTGGGCCTCGACATCGTGCGCCGCCTCGCCGAGTCGACCGGCGGCGATGTACGGATCGGGTCGTCGGTGCTGGGCGGGACCGAGGTGCGGATCTGGATCCAGCTGAACGGGGGCGCGGGCCGGGACGGCGGGCCGTCGGCTCGCCGGGGACACCGGGGCGCGTCCATACGCCGGCGCAAACACACCAGGGCCCTGTTCGCCCCCGGGCAGTCGCGTGTCTCGTCGTGATCGGGCCTGTGCGATCGCCTGTTCGGGCGCTGTGTCCCGTATGTGGATACATGTCCGTGGGTGACGTGGCTCACGTGTGTGACGGTCACGTTTCGACAACCAGGGATTACGTTTCAACAAAGGGGGACAAGAGGTCTTGACGCATGACATGACATAGAGCTGTTATGGCGGCCAACGTGTTCGGTCGAGTTGGTTTCTGATTGTTTTCGATCAGTCACCGGCGAGGGCCATTGAGACCGAACGACCTGTCCCCCAGGGAGCCGTACATGCAACTCACACCTTCCGGTCTCGCCGTGCCCGGTCCGAGCCGCCGTACCCTGCTGCGTGGCATAGGCGGCGCTGCCGCACTCGGCGCCGGCATCCCCCTGCTGAGCGCCTGCGGTGGCAGCGGCACGGCCGCCGACCCGAAGACCGTCACCCTCGGCTCCAAGGCGTCCGACCCGGTCCCGAAGAAGGCGTTCGCCGAGATCTACGCGGCGTACAAGAAGCAGTCCGGCATCGCGGTCGACGTGAACACCAAGGACTCCAACACCTTCCAGGAGCAGATCAACTCCTACCTGCAGGGTACGCCGGACGACGTGTTCACCTGGTTCGCCGGCTACCGGATGCAGTTCTTCGCGGCCAAGGGCCTGGCCTCGCCGATCGACGACGTGTGGAAGACCATCCAGGGCAACTTCCCCGAGGCGATGCAGAAGCTCAGCAAGGGCGAGGACGGCAAGTACTACTTCGTGCCGCTGTACACGTACCCCTGGGCGCTCTTCTACCGCAAGAGCGTTTTCGCGGAGAAGGGCTACGAGGTCCCCACCACGTGGGACCAGCTGATCGCCCTGTGCAAGCAGATGAAGAAGGACGGGCTCACCCCGATCGCGTTCGGTGACAAGGACGCCTGGCCCGCGCTCGGCACCTTCGACCAGATCAACTTCCGCAAGAACGGCTACGACTTCCACGTCGAGTTGATGGCGGGCAAGGCGTCCTGGACCGACGCCAAGGTCAAGTCCGCCTTCGACCTGTGGGCCGAGCTCCTCCCGTACCACCAGGAGGGCGCCGTCGGCCGTACCTGGCAGGACGCGGCGCAGACCCTGGTGTCGAAGAAGGCCGGCATGTACCTGCTGGGCACCTTCGTGGCGCAGCAGTTCACCAACAAGGACGACCTCGACGACCTCGACTTCTTCGCCTTCCCGGAGATCGACCCGGCGTACGGCCAGGACACCGTCGAGGCGCCCACCGACGGCTTCATGATGAGCAAGAGCCCCAAGAACAAGGCCGAGGCCGTCAAGCTCCTGGAGTTCCTGGGCACCACGGAGGCCGAGGACATCTACCTCAAGGCCGACCCGAGCGTCGTCCACGCCGCCTCCGGCGCCGACACCTCGTCGTACACGCCGCTGCAGAAGAAGGCGTACGACATGATCTCGGGTGCCAAGAGCCTCACCCAGTTCATGGACCGCGACAGCCGCCCGGACTTCACGTCCACGGTGATGCAGCCCTCGCTGCAGAAGTTCATCCGTGACCCCAAGGGCATCGACAGTCTGCTCTCGTCGATCGAGCGCCAGAAGAAGACGATCTTCGCTTCCTCATGACGACGACCGACACCCCCGAGAAGTCGGGCGACCCGGAAGCGGCCAAGGCGCCGCTTCCGGGCTCTGCCCATGTCCCCGCCAAGAAGCCCGAGACCGGCCACAAGCGCCTGCTGACCAGGCGCGACCGGCTGGTTCTCGGTGTGATGGCGGGCCTGCCGACGATCCTGCACGTGCTGCTCGTGTGGGTGACGGCCCTCGCCTCGATCCTCCTCGCCTTCACCACCTGGGACGGCATCGGCTTCGACGCCATCAAGTGGGTCGGCCTGGAGAACTTCAAGGAACTCTTCACCAACAACCCGCAGTTCTGGCCGGCCGTCGAGCACAACGTGGTCTGGTTCGTCGTCCTGATCCTGATCCCGACGCCCATGGGCCTGTTCCTGGCCGTGCAGCTGGACAAGAAGATCCGGTTCAGCCGGGTCTACCAGACGGCGTTCTTCCTGCCCGTCGTGCTGTCCATGGCCGTCATCGGCTTCGTGTGGCAGCTCGTCTACAACCCCGACACCGGCCTGATCAACAGCCTGATCGGCGCCAACGAACCGGGCAAGTACATCGACTGGATCGGCGACCCGGACCTCAACCTCTGGGCCGTCCTCATCGCCGCGTCCTGGCGCCACACCGGCTACATGATGATCCTCTACCTCGCCGGCCTGAAGGGCGTCGACCCCTCGCTGCGCGAGGCCTCCGCGCTCGACGGCGCCAACGAGTGGCAGACCTTCAAGAACGTCATCTTCCCGACGCTGCGCCCCACCAACACCGTCGTCCTGGTCGTCACCATCATCGAGGCACTGCGCGCCTTCGACCTGGTCTTCGTCTTCAACGGCGGAGCCCAGGGCACCGAGCTGCTGTCGATCCTCGTGACCAGCAACATCATCGGTGAGTCCAGCCGGATCGGATACGGGTCGGCGATCGCGGTCGTCCTCCTGCTGATCTCCCTCGTCGTGATCATTCCGTATCTGATCAGCACCTTCCGGAAGGAGCGCCGCGCATGAGCGCCTCCACCGTCCCCACCGTCGCCGACGGCATCGTGACGGGCCCGCAGAAGAAGCGCACACCCGTCCGCCCCGCCCGGATCCTGCTGCACGTGTTCCTGGCCGGCGCCGCGCTGGCCTGGCTCGCCCCGCTGCTCTGGGCGATCTACGCGGCGCTGCGGCCGTACTCGGAGACCAGCGAGAAGGGCTATGTCTCCTGGCCCGACAAGCTGACCTTCGAGAACTTCACGAACGCGTTCACGCAGTCGGACATGACGCACTACTTCGTGAACACGCTGCTCATCGCCGTCCCGGCGGTACTCCTCACGCTGTTCCTGTCGTCGATGGTCGCGTTCTACGTCAGCCGCTTCGACTTCCGCCTCAACCTGGCACTGCTGCTGGTCTTCACGGCCGGCAACCTGCTCCCGCAGCAGGTCATCATCACTCCGCTGTACCGCCTGTACCTGCTCATCGACCTGCCCGGCATCACGATGAGCGGCAAGCTGTACGACTCGGCGCTCGGTCTGGTCCTCATCCACATCGCGTTCCAGTCCGGGTTCTGTGCCTTCGTGCTCAGCAACTACATGCGCTCGCTGCCGCACGAACTGACCGAGGCCGCGCTCGTCGACGGCGCCTCGGTGTGGCGGATGTACTGGCAGATCGTGCTGCCGCTGTGCAAGCCCGCGATGGCCGCCCTCGCCACGTTGCTGTCCATCTGGATCTACAACGACTTCTTCTGGGCGCTCGTCCTGATCTCCACCGGCGAGAACATGCCGATCACCTCGGCGCTGAACAACCTCTCCGGCCAGTTCTTCACCGACAACAACCTCGTCGCCGCCGGGGCCCTGCTCACCGCGATCCCGACCCTGATCGTCTACTTCCTGCTCCAGCGGCAGTTCGTGGGCGGTCTGACCCTGGGCGCCAACAAGGGCTGACAGCAGACCTCGTACAGGTTCGGCGCCGGGTCCGAGCGGGCCCGGCGCCACCCGTTCCCGCATCCTTCCGAGAGAGAACCACCGTGCCCCACCCCTTCACCCCCGTGGTCTGCGTGCCCGTGGACACCAGTACGGCACGGGTCCACGAGGAGGGCTGGCAGTCCTGGAGTCCCAGCGGCTCCTACGCCCTCGACGCGACCCCGTACCGTCCGACCAACGACAACTGGGCGACCGTCTGCTACCGCCCCGGGGTCACCGCCCCCGCCGGCACCTTCCAGGGCGAGGGCCTGCTGGCCCTCGACCCGGGCGACGGCTCACCGGTCCGGCTGTGGGCCGCCCCCGACCCCGTGCGCGAGGTCCCGTCCGTCCGCCTGGTGGTCCGGGACGGGATCGCCGAGGTCAGCGCCGACGGCCCGGTGAAGGAGTGGACCGGCACGGACATCCAGGCGGTGCTGGGCGAGTGGGCGGCGGGCCTCGGCCTCGCGGCCCCCCGCCCGGCCCCCACCGTCTGGTGCTCCTGGTACGAGTACTTCACCTCCGTCACCGAGGACGACATCCACGAGAACCTCCGTGCGATGGACACCCTCGACCTGCCCATCGACGTCGTCCAGATCGACGACGGCTACCAGAAGGCCCTGGGCGACTGGCTCAGCCTCTCCGGCCGCTTCCGCTCCCGCGCGGGCATCGCGGAGGTCATCCGGGCGAGGGGCCGCCGCGCGGGCATCTGGACGGCCCCCTTCCTCGTGGACCCGGCGAGCACCCTGGCCGCCGAGCACCCCGAGTGGCTGGTGCGCGACGACAACGGCGGCTTCACCCACGCCGGCCGCAACTGGGGCCACGACCTGTACGTCCTCGACACCACCCACCCCGAGGCGGCGGCCTACCTCACCGAGGTCTTCACCACCCTGCGCGCCGAGGGCTACGACTACTTCAAGGTCGACTTCCTGTACGCGGGCGCGCTGGACGGCGTACGCCACGCCGGTGTGGACGCGCTCACCGCGTACCGTTCCGGGATCGAACTGATCCGCGCCGCCATCGGCCCCGACGCCTACCTCCTGGGCTGTGGCGCGCCGATCCTCCCCTCCATCGGCCTGTTCGACGCGATGCGGGTCAGCCCCGACACGGCCCCGCACCGCCGCTCGGAGGCCGACGACCACAGCCAGCCCGGCCAGGACGCCGCCGAGTTCACGGGCGCGGGCCGCCAGTGGCAGCACGGCCGCCTCTGGGTGAACGACCCCGACTGCCTGATGGCCCGCCCCGCCGTCGAGACCCGCGAGCGCTGGGCGGCCCATGTCGAGGCGACGGGCGGCCTGATGGCGTCCAGCGACCGACTGCTGTCGCTCGACACCTGGGGCGTGGAGACGACCCGCCGACTGCTGACCAAGGGCCTGGAGGCCGCTGAATGAAGCGCGAACTGAAGGTCCCCGGCATCGCCTACGGCGGTGACTACAACCCCGAGCAGTGGCCCGAGGAGGTCTGGGCCGAGGACGTACGCCTCATGCGCGAGGCGGGCGTGAACATGGTGAGCGTCAACATCTTCGCGTGGGCGCTCCTGGAGCCCCGCGAGGGCGAGTACGACTTCACCCGCCTCGACAGGATCCTCGCCCTGCTCCACGAGAACGGCATCGCCGCCGACCTGGCGACCCCGACGGCCGCCCCGCCGGCCTGGTTCTTCGTCAAGCACCCGGAGGCGCTGCCCGTCGACCGGGACGGCCGCACCCTCTCGTACGGCAGCCGGCAGACCTTCTGCCCGTCGAGCCCCGCCTACCGGGAGGCCGCGCTGCGGATCGCCCGCGTCCTGGGCGAGCGGTACGCCGACCACCCGGCCGTCGTCATGTGGCACGTCCACAACGAGTACGGCTGCCACAACGGCGAGTGCCACTGCGACACGAGCGCGGCGGCGTTCCGGGTCTGGCTGCGGGAGAAGTACGGCGACGACCTGGCGGCGCTCAACCACGCCTGGGGCACGACGTTCTGGAGCCAGTGGTACTACGACTGGGACGAGATCATCCCGCCCCGTGCGACGGGCGCGGTCCCGAACCCGACCCACCAACTGGACTGGCGCCGCTTCTGCAGCGACGCGCTGCTGTCGCTGTGCAAGGCGGAGCGTGAGGTGCTGCTGGAGGCGGCCCCGGCCACCCCCGCCACCACCAACTTCATGGTGATGTTCAACTTCGACAAGCTCGACTACTGGCGCTGGGCGCCGGAGTTGGACATCGTCTCCAACGACCACTACCTCCAGTCGACGGACCCCGAGTCGCAGATCGACATCGCGCTCAGCGGCGACCTGGTGCGCTCCCTGGCGGGCGGCAGCCCGTGGCTGCTGATGGAACACTCCACCGGCGCGGTCAACTGGCAGCCGGTCAACCGGGCCAAGACGGCGGGGGAGTTGCGCCGCAACGCGCTCTCCCATGTGGCCCGGGGTGCCGACGGCATCGCGTACTTCCAGTGGCGGGCCGCCAAGGCAGGTGCCGAGCAGTGGCACTCGGCGATGCTGCCGCACGCGGGCACGGACAGCCAGATCTGGCGGGACGTCGTCCGACTGGGTGCGGATCTGCGGTCGTTGGCGGAGGTGCGGGGCAGCACGGGCGTCGCCGAGGTGGCGATCGTGTGGGACTGGAACGCGTGGTGGGCGGTGGAGCTGCCGTCCCAGCCGAGCGGCGAACTCCGCTTCCAGGACCTGATCCGCGCCTGGTACGAGCCGTTGTGGCGCTCGGGCGTGGCGGTGGACTTCGTCCGTCCCGACGCGGACCTCACCTCGTACAAGGTGGTGCTGGCGCCGAGCCTGTACCTGGTGGACGACGCGGGCGCCGCCAACCTGACCGGCTTCGCGGAGGCCGGCGGCACGCTGGCCGTCGGCTTCCACAGCGGCGCGGTGGACGAGAACTGCCATGTCCGGCTGGGCGGTTACCCGGGCGCGTTCCGCGAAGCCCTGGGCGTCCGCACGGACGAACTCTTCCCGCTGCTGCCGGGGGAGTCGGTGGACCTGAGCGACGGCGGTACGGCTTCCCTCTGGTCGGAACGGGTCGCCCTGGCGGGCGCCGAGGCGGTGACCTCGTACACCTCCGGCCCCCTGACCGGAGTCCCGGCGGTCACCCGCCACACCCACGGCTCGGGCACGACCTGGTACCTGGCCACCCGCCCGGACCCGACGACCCTGACGTCCCTGCTCGACCGGATCCGCGCCGAGGCGGGCGTGGAGCCGGTCCGGACGACCCCGGAAGGTGTGGAGGCGGCGGTGCGCCGGGGCCCCGACGCGGACTACCTCTTCCTGATCAACCACGGCGGGACGGCGGCCGAGGTCGCGATCTCCACGGACGCGTCCGAACTGCTGACGGGCAGGGGCATCACCACGAACGCCGACTCGACGACGGTACGGGTGGAGCCCGGGGACGTGGCGGTCGTCCGCGAACCACGCTGACGCCGGGCCGACCCGGCACGCCCGACCCCTCGCAACCGGGCGTGCACAGACGCGCAGGGCCGTGGCCCCTTCCAGGGGGCCACGGCCCTGCGCGTGCCTTACTCCCAGTCGTGCAGGGACAGCCGTGGTCCGCCGGCGAGATAGCCGTGCAGTGCGGCCGCGTCGCCCTCCACGAAGTCATCGGGGAGCGCGCCGGTGTCGGTCCAGCGGACCTGGGCGTGTTTGTGGGGTTCCCGGTTCTCCAGCTCTCCGCTCCACTCGTGGGTGGCGAAGACGACGGTGAGGAAGCCGTCCGGTGCGTCGACGCCCCGGGCCGCGTGGACGAGGTGCACGACCTCCAGCGCCTCGGGTGTCACGGTCAGTCCGGTCTCCTCGTACAGCTCGCGCACGGCGGTCCGGGTGATCGGCTCCCCGGGCTCGCTCTTGCCGACCGGCAGATGCCATCTCCCCCGCGCGAACCTGGCGTTCTCGCCCCGCTGGAGGAGCGCGACCCGCCCCGCGTCCCGGTCGTGGACGATGACGGCGGCGACCAGCAAAGTCATATGACCTGTCCTTTCGTAGGCCGCTAGGGCGTGTTTCGGAAGTCCCTTCGTCGCCCGAAGGGCGGCTCTGCGGCGTCCGGTGCGGCGAGAGTGCGTGCCGGGCGTCGCAGAGCGGAAGGGACTTCCGAAACACGCCCTAGCATGCCGTGCATGGAGTGCTTCGCTTCCTGGCGTACTCGCCACTGAGGGTCGGCCCGCCGGCGCGTCATGGACGAGCGGCGGGCCAGAGGTGTCCTTTTCCCCCTGGTCTCCCTCAGGTTCCGAGAGGTCCACTCCATCGACACGTTCCGGCAGTTCTTCGAGGACTCCGTCGGACCCGTGCTCGACGGGCTCGTCCTCGGCACGCTGCACGCCGACCGGCGTGGCGACTACCGCGCGCTCGTCCCCACCCTGCACGACCCCGACCGGCACACGTACGTCGCGGTCGCCGAGACCGACGGGCTGATCGCCGGCCACGTCGCCTGGCAGGCCGACCCCTCCCGCCACCACGGCGAGATCACCCTGCTCGCCGTGGACGAACGCCACCGCGGCGACGCGCTGCCGCCCCGCGTCCCGCCCTTCATGTCCCCCGGGGCGCCACCATCACCCCGAACTCCCGCGACGCAGAAGGTAATTGGGGGTTCGCTCCCCATGTCCTGTCACCACCCAGGCCCCAGGGTGGATCACGGCAAGACCAGCCAGTGTCCATCAGGGAGAAGAGGAGGAGCATTGAAGACGTCCATGCGCAGAGCGGTACAAGCGGGCGTGACGACCATGGTGCTGGGTGTGGCGACGGTGCTGTCGGCCGGACAGGCGCACGCGGCGACCGGCGTGAGGTCGGACACGGTTCGCATCTACGTCAACGCCGCAGCGGGGAAGGCGAACACGCTCTCCATCACCCGCTCCAACAACTCCGTCTTCATCAGCGACGACGCCGACACCGTCACCGCGGGATCCGGCTGCACCCAGGTCGATGTCGACACGGTCCGGTGCCCGTTCGACGGTCGCACCCTGACCCTCGACTCGGGGGACCGCGCTGACATAGTCACCATCACGGGCAGCGTGCCCGCCAACATCACCGCCGGCGCGGGCGACGACGTCATCACGCTCGACCCCGCCGCCACCGCGGGGACCACCGTGGACGGTCAGGGCGGGCACGACACCATCTTCGGCGGTGGCGGGGCCGACCGAATCACCGGTGGCTTCGGAGACGACGTCATGTTCGGCAGGAACGGCAACGACCGCCTGGACGCCCTCGACTCCTCACAGGGCAACGACCGCTCCTTCGGGGACTCCGGCAACGACACCTGCATCGGGGACATCAACGACCGCGAGGACAGCTGCGAGAGCTGAGCGCTTCGCTCCCTCGGCCATGAACGCGGCGGGCACCCCGTGGAGGGTTCCCGCCGCGTCACCACCCCTGTGGCCCGTTACGCCGAGGTCGGCACCAGTGGCGGCAGGGCGCCCGTCTTCGCCGCCTGGCTGTACCAGTACGCGCTCGACTTCGGCGTACGGGTGAGGGTCGCGTAGTCGACGTACACGGCACCGAACCGCTTGCCGTACCCGTACGCCCACTCGAAGTTGTCCATGAGGGACCAGAGGTAGTAGCCGCGGACGTCCGCCCCCTCGGCGATCGCGCGGCGGACCGCGCGCAGGTGGCCGTGGAGGTAGGCGATGCGCTCGGGGTCGTGGACGCGGCCGTCGGAGTCCATCTTGTCGTCGTACGCGGCCCCGTTCTCCGTCACGTACATCGGCAGCCCCGGAGCCTCCCGCGCATACCGCATGATCAGCTCGTGCAGGCCCGTCGGGTCGATGGTCCAGCCCATCTCCGTGCGCTCGCCCGGGGTCTGGTGGAACAGGACGTCGTCCGCGCCCGGCCACGGCGAGTGCGCGCTCGCCCCGTGGCCGTCCGCACGCGGGCCCTTCAGGTCCGCGTCCGCCGCGCCCACCAGCGTGGGCGTGTAGTAGTTCAACCCCAGCGCGTCCAACGGCTGGTTGGCCGTCGCCACGTCACCGTCCTGCACGAACGACCAGTCCGTCAGCGACGAGGTCGCGGCGAACAGGGTCTCCGGGTACGCGCCGTGCAGCATCGGACCGTGGAAGACACCGTTGGCCAGGTCGTCGATCTTCCGCGCCGCCGCCACGTCCTCGGGGGAGTTCGTGATCGGCCGTACCACCGACGAGTTCAGGCTCACCGCGATCGCGTTGCGGGACGGCATCACCGAGCGGAGGGCCGCGACACCCAGCCCGTGCGCCACGTTCAGGTGGTGGGCCGCGCGCAGCGACGCCACCGGATCCGTACGGCCCGGCGCGTGCACCCCGGAGCCGTAGCCCAGGAACGCGGTGCACCACGGCTCGTTGAGCGTGATCCACTGCTCGACGCGGTCGCCCAGCGCCGCGCCCACGATCCGCGCGTACTCGGCGAACCGGTGCACGATGTCCCGCTCGGGCCAGCCGCCCGCGTCCTCCAACTCCTGGGGCAGGTCCCAGTGGTAGAGGGTCACGGCCGGCTTGATGCCCTTCTCCAGCAGCTCGTCGACCAGCCGCCGGTAGAAGTCCAGGCCGCGCTGGATCGCCGGGCCCCGGCCCGTCGGCTGCACCCGCGACCAGGAGACGGAGAAGCGGTACGAGTTGAGGCCCAGGTCGGCCATCATCGCCACGTCGTCGCGGTAGCGGTGGTAGTGGTCGACAGCGATGTCACCGGTCTCGCCACCGGCGGTCTTGCCCGGGGTGTGGCTGAAGGTGTCCCAGATGGAGGGCGTACGGCCGTCCTCCCGCACCGCTCCCTCGATCTGGTAGGCGGAGGTGGCCGCGCCCCAGAGGAAGGCGGGAGGAAAGGTCACCGGGGTGGTGGGCTCAGGCATGGAAGCGCTCCCATAGGTGGTCGTCGCAGACCGACGGAGATGAGTGGGGGGAAGGAGAGAGGGAGGAAACGGAGAGAAAGGGGCCGAGGCGGCGGTGACCCGGCCCCTTGGAGAACGTACGGACTGGCGTGGGCTGTCAGCCCTTGACCGCGCCCTGCATGATGCCCCCGACGATCTGCTTGCCGAAGATCGCGAAGACCAGGAGCAGGGGCAGCGTGCTCAGCAGCGCGCCTGCCATGATGAGGGCCTGGTCGGGGGTGTAGCCGCGGCCCAGACCGGCCACCGCGACCTGCACGGTCGGGCTGCCCAGCTGGGTCAGCACGAGGAACGGCCACAGGAAGTCGTTCCATGCCTGGACGAACATGAGCATGCCCAGGACGGCCATCGCGGGCCGCGCGGCCGGGAACACCACGTGCCAGATGACGCGCCAGCTGCTCGCGCCGTCCACCCTCGCCGCCTCGATGATCTCGTCGGGGAGGGCCTGGAGCAGGTACTGCCGCATGAAGAACACGCCGAACGCGCTGACCAGCGACGGCAGAATCACCGCCTGGAGCTGGTCGGTCCAGCCGAGCTCGGCGACCATCATGTAGAGCGGGATCACCTGGAGCTGCGGCGGCACCATCATCGTGCCGACCACGATCAGCATCAGCGCGCCCCGGCCCCGGAAACGCAGCTTGGCGAAGGCGAAGCCGGCCAGCGTCGACAGGAAGACGATGGTCAGCGACGAAACACCGGCCACGATCGTCGTGTTGAGGAACGCCTCGCCCAGGTTGGCGTCCTCCCAGGCCACTTCGATCTTGTCGAAGAGGTTCGCGCCGAACCAGAACGGCGGTGGGGTCTCCGCCAGCCGCGCGTTGTCCCGGGAGGCGGCGACCGCCGTCCAGAACAGCGGGAACACCGAGACCAGGGTGAACGCGATGAGGATGAGGTAGGCGAGGGGGCCCGCGTGGTGCTGCCCGCCCGCGCGCGCCGCCTTCAGCCCGCGCTTGCGTTTGCCCTTCTCCGGCGGCTCCGCAGCCGCGTCGGCCGGGGGTTTGTTGAGTGTCGTCGTCACGGCCGGTCTCCTAACTACTGGCGCGCAGCCGGCGCGAGATGACGTAGTTGACGATTCCGACCACGATGAGGATCAGGAACATCGTCCAGGCGATCGCTGAGGCGCGGCCCAGGTGGTGGAACACCCACCCCTGCTCGTACAGGTACAGGCCCAGCGTCTGGAACTGGTGCTGAGGACCGCCGGACGCGCCCTTGTTGGCGTCGAACAGCAGCGGCTCGGCGAAGAGCTGCGAGGCACCGATGGTCGACACCACGACGGTGAACAGGATCGTCGGGCGCAGCGACGGCAGTGTCACATGGATGAACTGCTTCCAGCGGCTGGCGCCGTCGAGGGCCGCCGACTCGTACAGGTCCTGCGGGATCGCCTGCATCGCGGCGAGGTAGATCAGCGCGTTGTAGCCGGTCCAGCGCCAGATGACGATGGTCGACACGGCGATCTTCGAGAACCATGTGTCGTTCTGCCAGTCGACGGCGTCGAACCCGACCAGACCGAGGAACCAGTTGATCATTCCGTAGTCGCGGCCGAAGAGCAGCACGAAGACCAGCGTGGCCGCCGCGATCGACGTGGCGTACGGGGCGAGCATCACGACCCGGTAGAAGGTCGAGGCGCGGAGCTTGTAGTTGAGGATGTGCGCGATGCCCAGCGCCATCATCAACTGCGGGACGGTGGAGATGATCCCGATGATCAGCGTGTTCTTCGCCGCGTTCCAGAAGAAATCGTCGTCGAAGATCCGGGTGTAGTTGCGCAGCCCCACCCAGCTCATATCGGTGGGGGCGGTCAGTTCCACCGCGTGCAGCGATGCCCAGCCGGTGTAGAGCAGCGGGAACAGGCCGAACGCGAGGAAGAGCAGGAAGAAGGGGGAGACGAACGCGTACGGGCTCCAGCGCACGTCCCGCTGCCAGCGGCGGGACAGCCGGGCCCGGCGTCGTTCCTCGGACGGAGACTCCGCGGGCGGGCGGGGCCGCGCCCCCCTTCGCGGGGGGCGCGGCGGTGTCGTGCCGTGTGGCCATGCCGGTCACTTGTCCAGTGCGTTGTCGATGGTCTTCACGGCGTTCTTCCACGCTTCCTCGGCCGACTTGCCCTGGGTCACGAGGATCACGCCGTTGTCGGTCAGGCCCTGCTGGATGATCTGGTCCTTCGGACCGATCGTCTGGACCGGGATGTTCTCGGCGGCCTGCGCGAAGATCGGGCCGATCGGCGCGTCACCGGTCATGTCGTTCTTCGCGTCCTTCACCGCGGTCGAGTCGTACGCGGCAGGGGTGCTCGGGAAGCTGCCCTGCACGGCGAAGAGCTTGGCCTGCTGCTCCGGCGCGGTCAACCAGGCGGCCAGCTTCGCGGCCTCCTCGGCGTTCTTGCCGTTCTTGGGCACGGACAGGAAGGAGCCGCCCCAGTTGCCGGACTTCGGCGCCTGGGCGATGTCCCACTTGCCGGCCGACTCGGGCTTCGACTTGCCCTTGATGTAGCCGAGCATCCACGGCGGGCAGGACATCGCGGCGAACTTGCTGTTGGCGATCGTCGTGTCCCAGGCGGGCTGGAACTGCGTCTGGTTGCCGATCAGCCCGTCCTTCGCGGCCTGCGACGTGAGGTCGAAGGCGTCCTTGACGGCCGGGTTCGTCTTGTAGATGACCTCGCCGGAGGCGTCGTAGAACCGGTCCTTCTCACTGCTGAGGATCGCCTGCAGCAGACCGCCGGGGGAGTCCAGGAAGGTGGTGCCCTTGGGCGCCTTCGCCTTGAACTTCTTGCCGGTCTCGACGAACTTGTTCCAGTCGCCGGCCCACAGCTTGCCCACCTCCTCGCGGTCGGTCGGCAGACCGGCCGCCTCGAAGAGGTCCTTGCGGTAGCAGATGGCCATCGGGCCGACATCGGTGCCGACCGCGATCGTCTGCCCGCCGGAGGTGGTGGCCTGCTGCCACTTCCACTCCAGGTAGTCGCTCTTCTTGCCGTACTTCGACAGGTCGAGCAGCTTGTCGGACTGGGTCTCGACGATCTCGGCGATGTTGCCGACCTCGATCATCTGGATGTCCTGCAGACCGCTGCCGGTGGTCAGGTGGTTGAGGAGGGCGGGGTAGTAGTTCTCGTTCCGCTCCGTCACGGTCTGCTGGATGTCGATGTCCGGGTGGAGCTTCTCGTACTCCTTGTACAGGCCGGACTCCTCGAAGCCCGCAGTGCCGAAGAGCCCCAGGGTGATCTTGGTCTTGCCACCGCCGCCGTCCGACGACGAGCCGTCCTCGTCCTTGCCGTCGTCGGCACAGCCGGCCAGCAGCCCGGCGCCCAGCGCGGCGACGGCCGCGATGGCCACCGTCCTGCGCGTCCTGCGGGCGATAGGGGTGCCCCCGCCCGACCGGAGCCGGGAGTGGGGGAGGGTACGTGCTCGCATTGCGTCCTCCTGATGCCCTGACGTGCCGACCCCCCGGCCAACTGCGTTGTTGGGCCCTTTTCACTGCTGCGGCTCGGGCGGGGAACGTGCGGGATGTGTAAGTGCCAGGTACTGTGGGAGCGCTCCCACAAGTGATGTGTTGAAGAGTCGTCGGTTCATGCGGGGGTGTCAAGGGAGCGAGCGCGGAGAGATGTCTTCGGTTATCGGGCTGTTAACTAACCTGAGGGCCGATGGGAGTGGGGCGGGGCCGACGAGAGCGGGGCGGGGTTGGCGTGAAGGACCTGTGGGACCGTTGGACTCGTGTAACCAGTCGTCTCGTAACCAGTTGTCGCGCCGGTCGCGCCGGTCTCGCCGAAAGCCGAAGGACCACCTTCCGGACGTCGTACGAGGATCAGGACTGTTAGATTCCACGCCAGCGCGGTGTGAACGGGAGGCGACCATGGTGGCAGGCCGCGGAGCACGGGGCCGGAGCGGTGGGCGGCCGACGTTGGAAGAGGTCGCCGCACGGGCCGGTGTGGGGCGGGGGACGGTGTCCCGGGTGATCAACGGCTCGCCCCGGGTCAGTGACGCGACCCGCGCGGCGGTCGAGGCGGCCGTCGCGGAGCTCGGCTACGTCCCCAACACGGCGGCCCGCGCGCTCGCGGCGAACCGTACGGACGCGATCGCGATGGTCGTGCCCGAGCCGGAGACCCGCTTCTTCGCGGAACCGTACTTCTCCGACATCCTCAAGGGCGTCGGCGCCCAGCTCTCCGACACGGAGATGCAGCTTCTGCTGATCTTCGCGGGCAGCGACCGGGAGCGCCGCCGGCTGGCCCAGTACCTGGCCGCGCACCGCGTCGACGGGGTCCTCCTGGTCTCCGTGCACGCGGACGACCCGCTCCCCGACCTGCTGTCGCAACTGGAGATCCCGGCGGTGATCAGTGGCCCCCGCTCGGAGCACGAGACGCTCCCGTCCGTCGACTCCGACAACTACGGTGGCGGCCGCTCGGCGGTGGAGCACCTGATCGCGCGGGGCCGCACCCGGATCGCCACGATCACCGGCCGGCTCGACGTCTACGGTGCCCAGCGCCGGGTCGTCGGCTACCGCGAGGCCCTCGTCGACGCCGGCCGCGAGGCCGACGAGCGGCTGATCGTCCCCGGTGACTTCACGGAGGAGGGCGGCCGCAGGGCGATGAAGGAACTGCTGGCCCGCCGCCCCGACCTCGACGCGGTCTTCGTCGAGTCGGACGTGATGGCGTCGGGCGCCCGCCAGGTGCTGCGCGAGGCGGGCCGCCGCATACCCGACGACGTGGCGTTGGTCGGCTACGACGACTCGGCGATCGCCCGCCACATGGATCCTCCGCTGACGAGCGTCCGTCAGCCCATCGAGGAGATGGGCCGCGCCATGATCGACCTCCTCCTCGACGAGATCGCGGACCGCCGCCCGGCGGTGTCCCGGGGGTTGGAACGGCGGCAGGTGGTGCTGCCTACGGAGTTGGTGGCGCGGGCTTCGTCCTGACGGGAGGTCACTGCGGACGCCCGCCTTTGGGACCGCGTGGGCTCGTGCCCGCCGGCCCACGAGACGGCGGCGAAGCTGCCCCGTGCTGCTGGCAGCCTGGCTCTCATGGAGAAGCTTGGCGGCGACGGGGAAAGCACGGGAAACCATCCGCTGTTGGACGTCGACCGGGTCGAGGGCCCTCTCGGGGCCTACCTGTCCCGGGTCGGCGACGTCTTCCGGGTGTTCGGGAAACAGGACTCGGGGTGCATGGCCTACGGCGTTCGGCTGCGGGTCCGCGATGAGCGGTGGTTCGTGAAGACGGCGGTCACTGCCGTGGGCCGACGGTCGCTGGAGCGGGCGTGGGGTTTCCACCAGGCCGTACGGCACCCGGTGATCGTTCCGCAGGTGCACCGGATCGCGTTGCGGGACGGGTCGGCCGTGGTCATGCCTTGGCGGGACGGCGAGGTGCTGTACGACCCCGCCGAGCGCGGCAGAGGAGACCGCACGAACCCAGACAGTCCGATGGCGCGCTTCCGCTCCCTGTCCGTCGACCGGATCGAGGCGGCCTTCGCCCGCGTCCTCGACGCCCACCTCGCAGTCGAGGCCGCCGGGTACGTCGCCGTGGATCTCTACGACGGGGCCCTGCTGTACGACTTCGCGGTGGGGGAGATGCGTCTGATCGACCTCGACGAGTACCGGCCGGGGCCCTTCGTACTGGATGCCGAGAGGCTGCCGGGGTCGACTCGCTTCATGGCGCCGGAGGAGTACGAGCGCGGCGCGACGATCGACATCCGTACCACGGTCCACGCGCTCGGCCGCACCGCACGCCTGCTGCTCGACGCCGGCGACGAGGAGCGCGCCTGGCGGGGCACGGCGGCTCAACTGGGCGTACTGGAGCAGGCCACGCACCCCGATCCCGGTGAACGCTTCGCGGGCGTGAAGGAGTTCAGGGAAGCCTGGCTGCGTAGCTGAGGTCCTTCCGGCAACTCGCCTCGACCCGCCACAAGATCAATGGTCAGAGTGCTCGCGGTCCAACACGCGCGGGGTCCGCCACGAACCGGTTCAGCCGATAGGCGGTTTCGTGGCAGTACTTTCCCAAGGGCGCCGACCTCGCGGTCCACAGCCGCGAACACCTGGCCGCAGTCGCCTCCGAACTCAACGGCCGCCCACGCAAAACGCTCGGCTGGGAAACCCCGGCCGAGCGTCTGCGTCAACTCCTCTGAACGTCCGGCGGAGCGGTAGATCAGGCACCTGCCGCGCATGCCGGACCTAAGCTGATGGCATGGCAGCGTCAGAATGGGAACGACTCACCCGCGCCCGCGGAACCCGGCGCCTGAAGATCATCGTGCGACACATCATCCGACGTCCCGTGCTGATCACCGGCCTCGCCGGCCTGCTCATTCTGTTCAACCTGGTGAAAGACAGCTTCCCCCTGGCCTACGGCCTCGCGGCCCCGGCCGGAGCCGTTCTGATCATGGCGAGCATGGGCCGCTTTCGCACCCCCACCGAAGACCCGACACACGAAGGTGCTTCACTTCCCACCGACACCGACGGGAAGTGAAGCAAGAACTCCGCAGCCGGCGCCACACCACTACCAGCGTGTTGCAACGACCGCTGGAAACCGCCGACTCTGCTCATCGATGGTGGTGCAGCGCACACGAACGAGCCCTCCGGCCTGTTGCCAGGTCGAAGGGCTCGTTGTTCAGGGTGAGTGACGGGACTCGAACCCGCGGCATCCTGGACCACAACCAGGTGCTCTACCAGCTGAGCTACACCCACCATGACCGGCGGTTCATCCGAAGGTTTCACCGACCGGCCGAGAAAAAGTGTACAGGGTCCGAAGGGGTGCCCGCGCACGCGTTTCGGTGGGGGCGGTTCCGGAGCCGACCGGGCCCCGGTGGCGGGGCTACCGACCGGGCAGGACGTGCTTCGCGGCGATCGTGCGGGCCGTGTCCGAGTCGGGGCCGGGCTGTGGGACGAAGATCGCCTCGCGGTAGTAGCGGAGCTCGGCGATGGATTCGCGGATGTCGGCGAGGGCCCGGTGGTTGCCGTTCTTCTCCGGGCTGTTGAAGTACGCCCTCGGGTACCAGCGCCGGGCCAGCTCCTTGATCGAGGAGACGTCGACGATGCGGTAGTGCAGGTACTCCTCCAGCGTCGGCATGTCCCGCAGGAGGAAGCCCCGGTCCGTGCCCACCGAGTTGCCGCACAGCGGTGCCTTGCGCGGTTCCTTCACGTGCTCCCGTACGTACGCCAGGACCTGCTCCTCGGCGTCGGCGAGCGTCGTGCCGCCGGCCAGGACGTCCAGCAGGCCGGACGCGGTGTGCATCTCGCGCACCACCTGCGGCATCGTCTCCAGCGCCGAGTCCGGCGGGCGGACGACGATGTCGACTCCTTCGCCGAGCACGTTCAGCTCGGAGTCGGTGACGAGGGCGGCCACCTCGATGAGCGCGTCGTCCGACAGCGAGAGGCCGGTCATCTCGCAGTCGATCCACACCATGCGATCGTTCATGTGTCTCACCTTACGGCCCGTGACAGCCGTACGGCCCGGTCCTGCACCAGGGTGATCACGGCGTGATCGGGTGCGGGACCGGGCCGTACGGCCGGTACGTGAACTACACCACTACGCGGCACACGGCTGCCACGCTACGGCGCGCTGCGCTGGCCCGGCAGGCGGCCCGTCGCGTACAGCTCCGGCTTGGCGCCCTCCGTGGACATGGACGCCGACGGTGCCAGGGCGCTCGCCGCGGCCGTGCGCCGCGCCTGCAGCGGTACCGGCGCGTGCTCCGGCGCCATCGGGGACGGCCCCGGGACGCCGTGCGGTCCGTCGTGGTGGTCGCCGGGCTTGTCGTTCTGCGGCCGCCGGGCCCGGTACGCCGCCCGGTACGCCGCCGGGGACGAACCCAGCTGCCGCCGGAAGTGCCCGCGCAGCGCCACCGGCGAACGGAAGCCGCAGCGGCCCGCGACCTCGTCCACCGAGTAGTCCGACGTCTCCAGCAGACGCTGCGCCTGCAGCACGCGCTGAGTGATCAGCCACTGCAGGGGAGCGCTCCCGGTGAGCGAGCGGAACCGGCGGTCGAACGTACGACGGCTCATGTACGCCCGTGCCGCGAGCGTCTCCACGTCGAACTGCTCGTGGAGGTGCTCCAGCGCCCAGGCGACGACCTCGGCGAGCGGGTCGGCGCCGATCTCCTCGGGTAAAGATCGATCGAGGTAGCGCTCCTGGCCGCCCGATCGACGGGGTGGTACGACGAGACGCCGGGCCAGGGCCCCTGCCGCCTCGTTGCCGTGATCTGTCCGCACGATGTGCAGACAGAGATCGATTCCGGCCGCGGTACCGGCCGAGGTGAGTACGTCCCCGTCGTCCACGAAGAGCTCTCGTGGGTCGACGTGGACGGACGGATAGCGCTTGGCCAGCGTCGGCGCGTACATCCAGTGCGTCGTCGCGGGCCTGCCGTCCAGCAGGCCGGCGGCGGCCAGCACGAATGCGCCGGTACACAGGCCGACGATGCGGGCACCCTCTTCGTGCGCTCGGCGCAGTGCGTCGAGCGCCTCCTCCGGCGGCGGTGAGGTGATCGAACGCCATGCGGGCACGACCACCGTGCCCGCCCGCGAGATCGCCTCCAGGCCGTTCGGTGCGGTGAGTTCCAGGCCCCCTGTGGTCCGCAGCGGGCCTTCCTCGCCCGCGCACACCAGCAGGCGGTAGCGCGGTACGCCGGCGTCCTGGCGGTCGATCCCGAACACCGACAGTGGTATGGAACTCTCGAAGATGGGACCGCCGCTGAACAGCAGCACCGCGACGATCTCCTTGCGGCGTCGCCCGGACAGTTTCCGGGCCGCGGCTTCCGGCGCGGCGGTGGAGTCGTGGCTCATACTGCTAAGCCCCCCTCGGTGGTCGCGGCTCCTCGGTTGTGTCGCTCCTGCACGTTTCCCCTTGGTCCTGCACGAGTCCCCCGCCGTAAGACAGTCATGATCGAATCTACTGTGTCCCGTGGTGCCGGCGTGACCAGATCGCCAACCGGCACATTGTCGACATGGCAACTTGGCGTAAAGCATTCGATCACGAAGCGTTGCACTCGCGGGCCGCGCAGGGAAGTGCGCCTTGTCCCAGTGGCCGGTCCACGTAGGGTGCGCGAGGCCCCAGGACCCCTTTCAGTGCAGGTCGAACGGGGGGTGGAGGGGTGCTCGACCAAGGAACGCGCAGGTGGCCGAAGTTGGCTGAAAAGATACGGGGGTGTGCGCGGAAACCGGTCAGTCGACCGGCGTACTCATGCCGGAGTTCCGTCCGCCCCCGTGCGCCCCTGAGGTCGAGTGCCCGCGTCGGCCGCGCGCGGAGGTGCGATCTTCGGCCATCGAACGGGCGGCGGCGGCGCGGGAAGCGTGGGCCGCTCCGCGCTCGGACTGGCGGAGCAGGGCGCGGCATACGCCGGTGACCGCGGCGAGGCCGAGGGCCGCGCCCGTCGCGCCGGCGAGCGAGGTGCCGTACCAGACGAGGACGACCGGGACGAGAACGCAGCTGAACGCCGCCCAGCGGACCACGTCCGTGGCGGTGTCGGCGGGGACGGGCGCGGGGGCGGGGCGGCGCCGGGATCGAGCCCCGGCGGTGCCGTCGGGTCCGGCTTCGGCCTCGGGGGCGGGGACAGGGGGCGGACGGACTGGGGCGCGGTGGTGCGGGGTGCGGTCCGGTGTGCTGTGCGGTGGGCGGGCACTGCGGGCTCCCTCCTGGCTCCCTCGGGGTCGGCTTACGGGGGTTCAACGCGTGTTCGACCCGTCGGTCACTGGTGCTGCCTGATCGGGTTGTCGTCGATGCTGCCTGATCGGATTGCCGTCGGCGCTGCCCCATCGGGCCCCGTCGGTGCCGCCCGCGCCCGGCAGCCGCCTTCCTGTCCAAACCGGCTGTACGTGGCAGCAACCATTGCGTTACGGGGCTGTGCTCGTGCATGCTCCCTGGAACCCCGCGCAGCCGGTGCGGGGTCTGGGCGGAGGAGGCGTGCGGTCGTACCCTTGGGGGTATGGGGTTGGGAAGATGTTTCCCGGACACGGCTCCGCCGCGCACCGACGTCCCATCCACGTCGTCCCATCCACGAGGATCCGAACGCCGAGACACCCATGGCCGGTCACGAATTCTTCGACTCCGCGGACCGCAAGCGTCGGCCCGTCGCCGATCCCACGGCGGCAGAGCCCCTTGCGGCGGAAGAGGCGCGTCCTTCCTGCGACCCTGCCTTCAAGCACGGCGTCGTCGTCGGCTTCGACGGTTCGACGTCCAGTGAGCGTGCCCTCGCGTACGCCGTGGGCATGGCCCGCCGCTCCGGTTCGGGCCTGATCATCGTGCACGTCGCCAACCGGCTGCCCACGACCGTGTGGGCCGGTTGCGAGCCGCCCGTCTTCGTCGACGTACCCGATCACCGGACCGAGGTCCTCGGGCTGGAGCTCGCCTGCGCCGACTACCTCGTCGAAGTGCCCTGGATCCTCGTCGAGCGCGGTGGCGACATCTGCCACGAACTCGAAGAGGTGGGGCGGGAGTACGAGGCCGACGCGATCGTCGTCGGGTCGACGCACGGGATCGTCGGGCGGATCTTCGGGTCCGTCGCCGGGCGGCTCGCCAAGCGGGCGCAGCGCCCGGTCATCGTCATTCCCTGACCAGTTCGAGTTCGAGTTCGAGAACGCGCAAGTCTACTGGCGCGTAGGGGTGTTTGTGGCCTTGTGAAGGGCATAACCCGCGTGATGCCGCACGGAGTGGTGTGACGGCCACGGTAGTTGGCAGCGGCGCCGGGATGTTGGGCGACCCCGGCGTCATGGAACGGACCCCCTTGTGAGCGGTGGCATCACGTGGGGGTCCGTCTTCGTCGTACGGCCTCTTTACTCGACGGTGACCGACTTGGCGAGGTTGCGCGGCTTGTCGATGTCGCGGCCCAGGGCCAACGCCGTGTGATAGGCGAGGAGTTGGAGGGGGATGCCCATCAGGATCGGGTCGAGCTCGTCCTCGTTCTTGGGGACGACGATCGTCTGGTCGGCCTTCTCCTGCTCCTGGTGGGCGACGGCGAGGATCTGGCCGCTGCGGGCCTTGATCTCCTCCAGGGCGGCGCGGTTCTTCTCCAGCAGGTCGTCGTCGGGGACGATGGCGACCGTCGGGAGGGCGGGCTCGATGAGTGCCAGCGGGCCGTGCTTGAGCTCGGAGGCGGGGTAGGCCTCCGCGTGGATGTAGGAGACCTCCTTGAGCTTCAGGGAGGCCTCACGGGCGACCGGGTAGCCCCGGACGCGGCCGATGAAGAGCATCGAGCGGGCCTCGGCGTACTGCTCGGCCAGCTTCTTGATCTCCTCCTCCTGCTCCAGCATCTCGGAGATCTGGGCGGGGAGCTTGCGCAGGCCCTCGATGATCCGCTTGCCGTCGCGGACGGAGAGGTCGCGGGTGCGGCCCAGGTGCAGCGCCAGCAGGGCGAAGGCGACGGTGGTGTTGGTGAAGCACTTGGTGGAGACGACGCAGACCTCGGGGCCCGCGTGGACGTAGATGCCGCCGTCCGCCTCGCGGGCGATCGCCGAGCCGACCACGTTCACCACCCCCAGCACCCGCGCGCCCTTGCGCTTCAGCTCCTGGACGGCCGCCAGCACGTCGTAGGTCTCGCCGGACTGGGAGACGGCGATGTAGAGGGTGTCGGGGTCGACGACCGCGTTGCGGTAGCGGAACTCGGAGGCCGGCTCGGCGTCCGCGGGGATCCGGGCCAGCTCCTCGATCATCTGGGCGCCGATCATGCCCGCGTGGTACGAGGTGCCGCAGCCGAGGATCTTGACGCGGCGGATCTGGCGCGCCTCACGGGCGTCCAGGTTGAGGCCGCCGAGGTGCACGGTGGAGAAGCGGTCGTCGATCCGGCCGCGCAGCACGCGGTCCACGGCGTCGGCCTGCTCGTGGATCTCCTTGTGCATGTAGGTGTCGTGGCCGCCCATGTCGTACGAGGCGGCCTCCCACTCCACGGTGGTGGGCTCGGCCGTGGTGCGGGTGCCCTCCGTGGTGTAGGTGCGGAAGTCGTCGGCCTTGAGGGTGGCCATCTCGCCGTCGTCGAGGGTGACGATCTGGCGGGTGTGGGCGACCAGAGCGGCTATGTCCGAGGCGACGAACATCTCCTTCTCGCCGATGCCGAGCACGACGGGGGAGCCGTTGCGGGCGACGACGATCCGGTCGTTGAAGTCGGCGTGCATCACGGCGATGCCGTAGGTGCCCTCGACGATCCGCACCGCCTGGCGGACCTTCTCCTCCAGGGTGGTGGCCTGGGAGCGGGCGATG
Source organism: Streptomyces sp. MNU76 (assembly GCF_020982545.1). Taxonomy (GTDB): domain Bacteria; phylum Actinomycetota; class Actinomycetes; order Streptomycetales; family Streptomycetaceae; genus Streptomyces. The sequence goes on from NZ_JAJKLK010000001.1 coordinate 292,754, forward strand.
AGGTGGGTGAGGACCTCGGTGTCGGTCTCGGAGAGGAACTCGACGCCGTCCGCTTCGAGCTTCTTCCGCAGCTCGGAGGCGTTGTCGATGATGCCGTTGTGGACGACGGCGACCTTGTTGTCGGCCGACATGTGCGGGTGGGCGTTCACGTCGGACGGGGCGCCGTGGGTGGCCCAGCGGGTGTGGGCGATGCCGGTGGTGCCCTTGAAGCGCGCGGGGACCTTGGCCTCCAGGTCCCGGACCCGGCCCTTGGCCTTGACCATCTTCAGGCCGGCCGTCTTGGGCGAGGTGACGACTATGCCCGCCGAGTCGTAGCCCCGGTACTCCAGGCGCTGCAGGCCCTCCAGGAGCAGCGGCGCCACGTCGCGCTTGCCGATGTAACCGACAATCCCGCACATATATACGTATCCCCTAGCTGTGGATGTTCAGCCGTAGACGATGCGGCGCAGCTGCCTGAGCGTGAGCTCCGGTGGTGCGACCGCCCGGTATTTCAGGTCCGCCTCGATCTGTTCGAAGATCGTCGCGTTGACCAGACCCTGGGCCTGGAGCTCGCGGTGGCGGCGACGGACGAACTCCTCGGTCGTCTCGTCGAAGTAGGCGAGCACGTCCTGGATCACACGCAGCGCCTCGCCCCGGCTGAGGGGCGAGGATCGCGTCAGGTGATCAACGAGTTCGTCGTGCACTCGGTAGATCCTGGGGTACCGGAGGGCGTTTCGCAAGAATCCTGCCCGATATCGGGCAGGATACTGTTACCGACCCTGAGGGTACGCTGAACGTGTTATGAGGGGCTGCTCGTGCGCCGTCCACCGGGAGGCTCGTGTCTCGTCGCCTGAGGCGACGACTTTTGGACACCATGGACATTTCTCGGACCCCGGCGGCGGTATGCCGCGCCAGGTGACCCCGGTGACCGGGCGGGCGGTCCTCGCGCACGTCAGAGGCGTTTGAGGACCGCCTGCTTGGCCAGGGCGAACTCCTCGTCCGTGAGCACTCCGGACCGGTGGAGGTCGCCCAGTTCGCGCAGGCGGCGCAGCAGGGCGTCGTGGTCCTCCTCCGGGGCGGGCCGGTCCGCGGCCGGCGCGGGCGGCTGCTTCGGCGCCGGGGTCGCCGGGTGTGGGAGCCGCGCCTGCACGGCCGCCGCGACCAGGGCCATCAGCGGGTCCTTCTTGAAGCCCCACAGCTCCACGGAGTTGGGGTCGTACTTGGGCGGGGCCTTGGTCGGCGCGTTCCGCACGGTGAAGCGGAGGTAGCCGTTCTCCAGGCCGACCGAGGGGTGCCACTCGACGCCCGCTATGTCCGCCAGGGAGAGCGTGCGCGCCCCGGCGGCGGCCTTCGCGTCCTCCGTCTTCCAGTTCCACTCCAGCCGTACGTGGTCGCCGTCGAAGCTCGCGGTGCCGTCCCCGGCGGAGACGGAGAGCGGGACGGCCGGACCGGCGAGGAGGTAGGAGTCGACCGCGTCGGTCGGGACCTGGTCCAGGAGCAGCGCGTTGCGGATCTCCTCCACAAAGTACTCGGCGACGCCGTACCGGTCGGCGTCGACGCTCAGCTGGTACGGGTCGTTGGTGTCGGTGAGTAGTCCGCCGGTGGCCTGGAGGAGCGGGTCGGAGCCGTCGCGCAGCCGGAGCCGCAGCCGCCCGGACCTCCTGCCCTGCTCGAAGGAGATGCCCGCCAACGCGCCCAGCGGGACGGCCAGTTCACCCAGGGTCTTGCGGAGCAGGCTCACGCTCTTGTCGCGGCCGGGGGTCAGCCGCAGTGTGTCGCCGTCGAAGGTCCACGTGCCGTCCTGTTGGAGGATTTCCGCCATGCGGGGATTCTTTCACCGGCCGCGGGAAGAGGTGGTCTAGACCTGGAGGGGGTGGAGAGGCGATGGTGGGGAGCGCACCGTTCGATACGTGGAGGGAGCTCGTCGTGAGATCGCACCACAGGTCGACCCGCCTTCTCGGCTCGCTGCTGGTGGTGGCGGCCGGGATCTTCGCCGTGGGAGCCGCACCCGTGTCCGAGAACGCCCCTGCCGACGCCGCCCCCGTCCCGCTCGGGCAGGTGATCCCGGCCCCCGCCTCGGTCCGGGCCGACGGATCGCCGTACCGGCTGACGAGCGGTACACGCATCGTCGTGGACGGCGGGCCCGAGGCCCGTCGGGTGGGGGAGTACCTCGCCGGGATCCTGCGGCCCTCGACGGGGTACCGGCTGCCGGTCACCGAACGTCAGGAGGCCGGAATCCACCTCCGGTTGGCCGCGGGGGAGACGGGTCTCGGCCAGGAGGGCTACCGGCTGCGGAGCGGGAGGTCCGGCGTCACCCTCACCGCCCGCGCGCCCGCCGGGCTCTTCCACGCCGTCCAGACCCTGCGCCAACTGCTGCCCGCCGCCGTCGAGGAGGACTCCGTGCGGCCGGGCCCCTGGCTGATCGCGGGCGGCACGATCGAGGACACCCCGCGCTACGGCTGGCGCGGCGCGATGCTGGACGTCTCCCGCCACTTCTTCACCGTGAGCCAGGTCAAGCGCTACATCGACCAGTTGGCGCTCTACAAGTTCAACAAGCTGCATCTGCACCTCTCCGACGACCAGGGCTGGCGCATCGCGATCGACTCCTGGCCGCGTCTCGCCTCGTACGGTGGCTCCACCCAGGTCGGCGGCGGCCCCGGCGGCCACTACAGCAAGGCCGACTACCGCGAGATCGTCCGCTACGCGGCCTCGCGCCACCTCGAAGTCGTCCCCGAGATCGACATGCCGGGCCACACCAACGCGGCGCTCGCCTCCTACGCCGAGCTGAACTGCGACGGCGTCGCGCCCCCGCTCTACACCGGCACCGAGGTCGGCTTCAGCTCCCTGTGCGTCGACAAGGACGTGACGTACGACTTCGTGGACGACGTCGTACGGGAACTGGCCGCGCTGACACCGGGGCGGTATCTGCACATCGGCGGCGACGAGGCGCACTCCACCAGCCACGAGGACTATGTGAAGTTCATGGACCGCGTGCAGCCGGTCGTCGAGCGGTACGGGAAGACCGTGGTCGGCTGGCACCAGTTGACCGGGGCGACGCCGACGCGGGGCGCTCTCGCGCAGTACTGGGGACTCGACAGCACGGGCGCGGAGGAGAAGGAGCGGGTGGCTGCTGCCGCGCGCAACGGGACGGGGGTCGTGCTGTCGCCCGCGGACCGGATCTACCTCGACATGAAGTACGACAAGGACACGCCGCTCGGGCTCGACTGGGCCGGCTATGTGGATGTGCGGCGGTCGTACGACTGGGATCCGGGGAGCTATCTGGAGGGGGTGCCGGGTTCCGCGGTGCGCGGGGTCGAGGCGCCGTTGTGGACGGAGACGATCGATTCCTCGGCGGATGTTGAGTACATGGTGTTTCCGCGGTTGCCGGGGGTTGCGGAGTTGGGGTGGTCGCCGGTCTCCACGCATGGGTGGGACGGGTATCGGGGAGGCTTGCTGCGCAGGGGCCGCGATGGGAGGCGTTGGGGATGGGGTACTTCCGGGCGCCCGGGTGCCGTGGCCTGCGGCGCGGTAGGGGTGGGGGTGCCTGTGTGTCGGCGGGTGCGGGTGCGTGGGGCTTCTCGCGCAGTTCCCGCACCCCTGAAAAGCCGGGGCTGCGCCCCGTGCTTTTCGGCCCGCAGGGGCCGTTGCTTTGAGGGGCGCGGGGAACTGCGCGACCAGTCCCCACCGGGCCGCAGCTGAGCGATCGGCGGGACAGCGACGGGCACCTCGGAGGACCGTACTCCGAGGTGCCCGTCTGTCCGGGTGGGGCCGTGCCGGGGGCTACAGGCCCGCGATGGGGTTCCGCAGGGTGCCGATGAGCTGCAGCGCGCCCGCCGGGTCGGCCAGGTCGACCATCTGCTTGTTGTTGCGCAGCTGCAGGCGGTTGAGGCAGGACAGCGCGAACTCCGGGGCGAACATGTCGTACTGGGCGAACTTGTCGGCGAGTTCGGGCATCGCGTGCTGGTAGTCGCGGACGGTCTCGGCGACCGTGCGCCAGAAGTCCTCCTCGTCCAGGACGCCCTCCTCGGCGAGGTTCGCGGCCAGGAAGCGGAAGAAGCAGTCGAAGACGTCCGTGAAGATCGACAGGAGCTTCTTGTCCTCGGGGACGTCCACGCGGAGGCGTTCGACCGTCGGCGGGAGCACCGCGTCCGGGTCCATGACCGCGATCTCCTCGGCGATGTCCTTGTAGATCGCCCGCTCGACGACACCGTCCTTCAGGACGAGGATGACGTTCTCGCCGTGCGGCATGAAGACGAGGTCGTAGGCGTAGAAGCTGTGGAGGAGGGGGGTGAAGTAGGCCCGAAGGTAGCGGCGGAGCCATTCCGTGGGGGTCAGGCCCGAGCGGGCGATCAGCGCCGCCGCGAAGCCCCTTCCCTCGTGGTCGACGTGGACCAGGGAGGCCATCGTCGCCAGGGACTCGCCCTCCTGGAGGGACGACACCGGGCTCTCGCGCCACAGCGCGGCCAGCATCTTGCGGTACGGGGAGAACTTGTCGGTGGCGGCCTCGTACTCCAGGTGCCGGTAGCCGACGGCCGCCCGCTCGCGGATGATCGACAGGCCGGTGGACTTCAGGACCGGGTCGTTGTCGATGAGGCCGGCCAGCCAGTCGTTGATCGCCGGGGTGGCCTCCATGTACGCCGCCGACAGGCCGCGCATGAAGCCCATGTTGAGGACGGAGAGCGCCGTCTTGACGTAGTGCTTCTCGGGGGCCGAGCTGTTGAAGAAGGTGCGGATCGACTGCTGGGCCACGTACTCGTCGTCGCCCTCGCCGAGGCACACCAGGTTCCGCTGGGCGACCTCGGCGGCGAAGGCGACACTGAGCTTGTTCCACCACTGCCAGGGGTGGACGGGGATGAAGAGGTAGCCGGCGGGGTCCAGCTCCAGCTCCGTGAGGACGGAGTGAAAGCGGTCGACGGTCTCCGCGCCCAGCTCGTCCCGGAGGAACGCCTCGTACTCGATGCCGACGCCCGCCGTGAACGCCGCCCGTGAGCGGTGCGCGGCCAGCCAGACCAGGCGGACGGGGCTCGCCGTCTCGGGGGCGTACGACAGGTACTCGTGGACGCCGAAGCCGAGGCGGCCGTTGTTGGCGACGAAGCAGGGGTGGCCCTCGGTCATCCCGGTCTCGATGGCCTGGAACCCGGCGTCCACCAGCTCGGCGACCGGCGTCTGCGGCTTGGTGAGCTTGTAGCAGGTGCCGGCCAGGGTGGAGGAGATCTCCTCCAGGTAGACCGGGAGGATCTCGTCGCTCAGGCCGAGGGACCGCTTCAGCTCGATGAAGAAGTCCAGGGCGGCCAGAGGGAGGTCGACGCCGTCCCGTCGACGGGTGATCGAGTCGGCGTCGACCTGCCAGTGGTCGAGGGCGCGTCGGACGGCGGTGAACCCGTAGCGGGTCGCGCCGTCGTCGCTGCGGACCTCGAAGCGGCCGTCGGCGGTGGCCTCCGGCGTGATGAGCCGCTCGTGGGCGAACTCGGCGAGGGCCTTGCGGATGAGCAGGCGGTTGGCCCGTGCCCAGCGGTGGGGGGACAGATGCGCTACGGCGTCGGACAGGGTCATACGGCTACTCCTCGGGCAGCCAGGCTCTGGCTGCGAAAGAACTGCTCTCGCGTGCAGAAGCTCAGCAGTGCGCGCTTCTCCGGCTTGTCGATCTCGCGGTCGGGGACGAAACCGACGACTTCGTTGAGGGCGTGGACCGCCTTGTTGGACACGTCCGGCTCGACGACGACCCGGTGGGTGGCCGGGTCCTCGAAGAGGTGCGCCATCACGGCGGTGATGACGGACCGGGTGAAGCCGTGCACCGGGGTGTCCGTCGGCGGCACCAGGAAGTGCATGCCGACATCGCCCGGCTCGGGCTCGTACAGGCCGACGAGTTCACGGTGGGCGGGGTCGTACTGCTCCATGAGGAACGCGGGTTCGCCGTCCAGCAACCCCAGCAGGGCGTGGTGGTACGGGTCGGCCGCGATCTCCATGTACGCCCGCTCGACCTCCTCCAGCCGGGCGTCCTGCATCATCCAGTACGCCGCCTTGGGGTGCGTGACCCAGCGGTGCAGCAGCTCGGCGTCGCTCAGCGGGTCCAGAGGGCGGAAGGTGAAGTGCTCACCACCGGTGTCGCTGACGGGGCTCATACGGCGAACTCCTGGAACGCGATGGTCTTCTCGACCGGGTAGTACTCGGAGCCGAGCAGCTCGCGGATGATGGACGCGTTGCGGTACGCGCCCATGCCCAGGTCGGGCGAGGTGATGCTGTGGGTGTGGACGCCCGCGTTCTGCAGGAAGACCCCGCGGCCGGTGGTGTCGATCGCGTAGTTGCGGGCCACGTCGAAGCGGCCGTGGCCGTCGAAGACGAGCCGGTCGTTGATCGGGGAGAGGAAGGCCGGCGGCCGGTAGTGGTAGCCGGTGGCCAGGATCAGGCCCTCGGTCTCGATCTCGAAGTCCTTGCCCTGCTCGTCCTGGCGCAGACCGAGGGTGTACCGGCCGTCCTCGTAGGTGGCGCTGTTGAGGGACGAGTTGGTGAGCAGCCGGGTCGGGACCGGACGGCCGCCGGCGGTGACGTTCTTCTGGTAGAGCAGGTCGAAGATCGAGTCGATCAGATCCCCGTTGATGCCCTTGAACAGGCCCTTCTGCTGCTTCTCCAGCCGGTAGCGGGTCTCCTCGGGCAGCGCGCGGAAGTAGTCGATGTAGTCCGGGGACGTCATCTCCAGCGTCAGCTTGGTGTATTCGAGGGGGAAGAACCGCGGGGATCGGGTGACCCAGTTGAGCTGGTAGCCGTGGGCGTCGATCTCGGAGAGGAGTTCGTGGTAGATCTCCGCGGCGCTCTGGCCGCTGCCGACGATCGTGATCGACTTCTTCGACCGCAGCTCCGCCTTGCGGTGCATGTACTGCGCGTTGTGGAAGAAGTCGCCGCCCAGGTCCTGGCAGGCCTCCGGGATGTACGGGACGGTACCGGTGCCGAGGACCAGCCGGCGGGCGCGCAGGACGTCCCCGTCGGCCGTGCGCACGGCGTACACGTCGTCCTCGTACGTCACCTCGGTCACCGTGGTGCTGAAGCGGACGTTGTTCAGCCGGCCGGCGGCCCAGCGGCAGTAGTCGTCGTACTCGACCCGCAGGGGGTAGAAGTTCTCGCGGATGTAGAACGAGTACAGACGGCCCGAGTCCTTCAGGTAGTTCAGGAAGGAGTACGGGGACGTCGGGTCGGCGAGGGTGACCAGGTCCGACATGAACGGGGTCTGGAGGTGGGCACCGTCGAGGAACATCCCCGAGTGCCACTCGAAGTTCGGCTTCGAGTCCAGGAAGAGCCCGTCGAGTTCGGCGATGGGCTCGGTGAGGCAGGCGAGGCCGAGGTTGAAGGGTCCCAGTCCGATGCCGATGAAGTCGTAGGTTTTCACAGCTGTTTTCACGGCGGGTTCAGGAAGCGACGCGGTCAAGGGATTCTCCCAGGTACTGCTCGGCATGGCCGGCGATCAGATCGAGCACGGTGGCGATGTCCTCGGCCGTGGTCTCGGGGTTGAGCAGGGTGAACTTCAGGTAGTGGCGACCGCCGACCTTGGTGCCCGCGACCACGGCGTCGCCGGAGGCGAACAGGGCCTTGCGGGCGTACAGGTTGGCGCGGTCGATCTCCGCCGGGTCGGTGACGGCCTCGGGGATGTAGCGGTAGACCAGCGTGGAGAGCCGGGGCTCGACGACGACGTCGTAGCGCGGGTCGGCGGCGAGCAGTTTCCAGCCCTCCTCCGCCAGGTCGCAGACCTCGTCGAAGAGCTGGCCGATGCCGTCGGCGCCCATGGTGCGCAGCGTCATCCACAGTTTGAGCGCGTCGAAGCGGCGGGTGGTCTGCAGGGACTTGTCGACCTGGTTGGGGATGCGCTCGGTGACCATACGGCGCGGGTTGAGGTACTCCGCGTGGTAGGTGGCGTGGCGCAGGGTGCTCCCGTCGCGGACCAGGACGGCGGACGAACTCACCGGCTGGAAGAAGGACTTGTGGTAGTCCACGGTGACGGAGTCGGCGCGCTCGATGCCGTTCAGCAGGTCGCGGCGCTTGCGGGAGACGAGCAGGCCGCAGCCGTAGGCCGCGTCGACGTGCATCCAGGTGTCGTACCGGTCGCACAGCTCGGCAATCTCGGGCAGCGGGTCTATGGAGCCGAAGTCGGTGGTGCCGGAGGTGGCGACGACGGCCATGGGGACGAGGCCGTCGTGCCTGCAGCGCTCCAGCTCCCGGGCGAGTGCCAGGGTCTGCATGCGCTTGTCGCCGTCGACCGGGATGGAGACGACCGCGTCCTGGTCCAGGCCCAGCAGTTTCGCGGACTTCTTCACGCTGAAGTGGCTGACCTCGGAGGCGAAGATCCGCAGTGTGGCGGTGCTGTCGGTCTTGGCCTCCTCCCGGGCGAGGAGCAGGGCCTGGAGGTTGGACTGCGAGCCGCCGGAGGTGAAGACGCCGTCGGCGGCGGGACCGAAGCCGATGCGTTCGTTGGTCCAGTCGATCAGTTTGCGCTCGATCAGGGTGCCGCCGGCCGACTGGTCCCAGGTGTCCAGGGAGGAGTTGACGGCGGAGAGGACGGCCTCGCCGAGCACGGCCGGGATGACGACCGGGCAGTTGAGGTGGGCGAGGTAGCGCGGGTGGTGGAAGTAGACCGCGTCGCGCAGGTACACGTCCTCCAACTCGTCGAGGACGGCGGCCGTGTCGTGCAGCGGCTTGTCGAGGTCGATCTTCTCGATGCGGGGAGAGAGGGCATCGACGGTGACACCGGTGAACGGTCGTTCGGTGGTGGCGAGTTTGGCCGCCACCCGCTCCACGCCTTCGGTCACGGTGCGGCGGTACCGCTCCGCGGTCGTGTCATTGAGCAGGTGCGAGCGCATGGGGAGGTCCTCCGAGCGGGGCGGTCCGGGTGGGACGGAGAAGTGAGTGGGGGTGACATCACCTCGTCCAACTTAGGTAAGCCTAACCTAATTAACATGAGGGGACTCCGGGCTCGTCCGTGACCGTGGTCACTTCACTGACTCTGAACACGCCAGTGGGGCCGACTCCGGTCCTCCGGCGTCTCCGCTGCCGCGAACTACTCGCCGCGCTCCCGCAGCTGCTCCTCCGTCAGACCCTCGCGCCAGTACCCGACGAAGGTGACGCGTCGCTTGTCGATCCCGCGCTCCCGCACGAGATGACGGCGCAACTCCTTCACCCGGCCGGACTCGCCGGCGATCCAGGCGTACGGCACCTCGCTGGAGGGCAGTCGGGCGGCGCGGATGGCGTCGAGGGCGGTGGGCGCGCCCTCGCTCCGCACGAGCCAGGTGATCTCGGCGTCGGCCGCGGTGGTCAGGTCCTGGATGTCCCCCGCGTGGTGGACCTCCAGCCAGACCCGGGCCGGGGTGCCGGCCGGCAGCGACTCCAGGATCGCGGAGGCGGCGGGCAGTGCCGTGTCGTCACCCCAGATCAGCACCAGATCGGTGTCGACCGGCGGACGGAACCGGATCGCCCGGTTGTCGGCGATCGCGGGCCCGAGCAGGACGACCCGGTGGCCGGGAGCGGCTTGGGAAGCCCACCGCGAGGCTGGCCCGGCGGGCACGGCCGCGCTCGGCTCGACCCCGTGCAGCACGAAGTCGATGTCGATCTCGACGGTGTCCCCGTGGGCGTCCGCGCGGAGCCCCCGCAGGGTGTACGAGCGCATCACCGCCCTTACGTCGTCCGGCAGTTCCCGCCACGCCTGCCACCAGCCGTCGCCCAACTCGTGGGGGACGGCCGGGACTTCCTGCCCCGGGTGCGGCAGGAACAGCGACAGTGACTGGTCGTGGCCGTCGGAGTGGAAGAACCGCAGATCGTCCCCCGCGAACGAGACACGCACGAGAGACGGCCCCAGCCGCTCCGTCCGCACGACCTGAAGAGAGAAGAAACGGAAGGGGGCGGCTACGGCCGTCGTCATGGGGGCTCCTGGGTAGGGGGCGGGAGCGTGTGGGGGTTCGTGGGCGGGTGCGGGTCCGGTGGGGGCTGGTCGCGCAGTTCCCCGCGCCCCTGAAAAAGCAGGGGCTGCGCCCCGTGCTTCTTCAACGGCCCGCAGGGGCCGTTGCTTTGAGGGGCGCGGGGAACTGCGCGAGAAGCCCCACCGGACCCGCAGTCACCCCCCGGGCCTCAGCCCTGGCTGACCTTCTTCGCCTTCTCGATCGCCTCGGCCAGCTCCTCGAGAAGCGGCGCGCACTTGTCGTAGGACAGGATCGGCTCGGGGTTGCGCCCGATGACCTGCCCGGCCTTCACCGCGGGAAGCTTCTTCCACGTCGCCTCCTCGATCGCGTCCGGCTGGATCGCCGACGTGCGGTTGTCCATGATGATGACGTCCGCGTCGTACTTGTCGACGTTCTCCCAGCTGAGGTTCTCGAACCAGCCCCCGCTGGCCTTCAGCGCGGCGGCGCTCGGCTCGACGAAGTTCACGCCGAGGGCCTTGAAGTACTCCAGGTCGATGGAGAGGTTCGAACCGGAGACGTAGAAGATGTCCTGGCTGGCGGAGCCGGCGAGCACCTTGACGTCGGGCTTGGCCTTGGTAGCCGCGCGCAGCCGGGCGGCCGCGTCCTCGAACCGCTTCTTCGCGGCGGTGATCTTCTCGGACCCCGTGTCCGCGCCGAGCGACTTGGCCAGCTCCAGCATGCGCTGCAGCGGCTCGGTCAGCTGACGGTCGTACACGGAGATGCCGACGCTCGGCGCGAGCTTGGCGATCTTGTCCTTGGATGCCTCGGGCACGTACCAGAGGGTGCCGGCGTCGTCGAACAGCGTCGTGATGAGGACGTCGGGGGCGAGGGCGGCGTACTTCTCGACGTTGAACTCGTCCCAGACGTTGCCGAGGATCTCCACCTTGCTGATGTCGAGGTCGCCGGCCTGGACGTCGGCCTTGCCGTCCGTCGTCTTCGTCGGGCCGAAGACGCCCTTGACGCCGATGCCGTAGTCGTGGAGTGCGGCGGCGACACCCACGAACGCGACGATGTTCGACGGCGCCTTGTCGGTCTTGACGGTCTCGCCGCGGTCGTCCTTGAACGACCAGGGGCCCTTCGCGGCGGCCGTCTCCTTGTCGGAGCCAGTGCCGCTGCTCGTCGAGCTCTCGTCCCCGCAGGCGGCGAGCACGGCGCCGAGACCGAGTGCGCCACCGGCGGCGAGGATGCCACGGCGGGTGAGGTGAGCGGCTCTGGCGTTGGACATGTGTATGGCTACTTTCGAACGGGGCGGAGTGCCGCCCGAGGGCGAGTTCGAAGGTAGGTTAGCCTAACCTCATCAGTTGTCCAGGGGGTGGTTCCGGGTGATGGAACGCCGGGGTCCACTGCCGTTGCGGCCTTTGTGTTTCCTGTGAATCGAAGGTTGGGTGGGCGCGCGGGATGGCGAGACCCCCTGAATCGGTCACTCGCCTCGCGAAAGGGAAGGTCTGCCTCGAACGGTCCCGGGCTCGGTTGCGGCCCCAACTTCCCTCGGTCGATGGGCCTTTGGGGCCCCCTGGTGTTCGGGCAATCGAACATCCCCGTCCGTCAGTGGCCGAAAATAACTCATCTTGCGTGCATGCTCGCCCGGCGGTTCGGCCGAACGCCAAGTGGGAGTCACCCACCTGGCGTCGGCTCAAACGTTGTGTATGTCACCGGCGTCCGTGGGCCGGAGCCGCAGGAGGAACCGACCCCGGAACCCGGCCGCTCGGCGCCGGTGGTTCAGCTGAGGGCTTGGTAGCCGCTCCAACCGCCACCCAGATCCCTGAGGGGCAGGTCGCCCTTGGAGATGCGGGGAACGAACCACAGGTGGCCCGTCTCAAGAACGGTCCACAGGTCTGGTACTCCGTCGTGGTCGGCGTCTCCGGGAGAGGTCACCAGTGGGGCCCTCCCGGTGGTGAACCCGTATCCAGTCTTGATCTTGGTCGACTGGTCCGCGAGACCGTCACCGTTGTCGCCGGTGCCGGTGTGGATGTAGAGGTCGCCGGTCTCGGTGTTGCGGGAGATCAGGTCGACCCGCTCGTCCCCCCACACATTGCCGGGGGCGATGAGCGTGGACTTCGCCCAGCCCTCGGTGCCGATCAGCAGGGGTTCCCGGTCGCTGTCGAGTCGGTTGTCGGGCGCTCCGAAGTAGAGCCACAGCAGGTCACCATTGCGGACCAGGAGGGGGTCTGTACGGTCCGCTCATTCCTCGACCCGAGCTCACTCTGCCGAACCTGCGACAGGCCGTCGCCACGGTTGTCCCCTCCCGGCTTCCCGAGTTCTTCGAGGACCTTCAGACGGCCTTCGTCAGAGCCGGGGACGAGGACAGCGTCGTGCCGATCCGGATGTTCTACCGGCAGTGGGCCGTCGTCGTCGAGATCGAGCGGCACCCCGGGACCGCCCGCCGCCTGCACGCCGCCGAACAGGCCATCAGCAGTCCGGATCCCGTCGGGCGGGAGCGCGCGATCCGTGAAGCCGGTGACATCGTGCGCGCCGCGCATCGTGAGGTTGCCGGTGGCTGACTGGCACTGGGAGCCGTTCTGCGACGATCTGCTGGACGGTCTTCCCGAAGCCGCCCGTGCCGAGACCGAGCGGCTGGCCAACGAAATCGCCGTACGCGAATCCATGGTCTTTCTGTAAGGGGCCGCCTACACCGGACCGGGGCCTGGCGTGCGCACCGAGAGCCGAGGTCTGCTCATGCTCACCTACCTGACGGACGTGCGGGGCGAGCGGGTCGTGCTGGTGCAGGTGAGCTGGTTCGGCTGACCTCGCGGGTGAACGCGGGAGATATCACCCTGTCAGCCCCAACTCCCGTGCGATCAGCATCCGTTGCACCTCGCTCGTGCCCTCGCCGATCTCCAGGATCTTGGAGTCGCGCCACATACGGGCGACGGGGTACTCGTTCATGAAGCCGTAGCCGCCGTGGATCTGCGTGGCGTCACGGGCGTTGTCGACGGCGACGGTGGAGGAGTACAGCTTGGCGAGGGCCGCCTCCTTCTTGAAGGGTTCACCGGCGACGAGGCGGTAGGCCGCGTCGCGCCAGGAGAGGCGGGCCGTGTGGGCCTTCATCTCCATGTCGGCGATCTTGAACTGGATCGCCTGGTTGGCGCCGATCGGCCGGCCGAAGGCGTGCCGCTCCTTCGCGTACTTCACCGACTCGTCCACACAGCCCTGGGCGAGGCCGGTGGCGAGCGCCGAGATGGCGATCCGGCCCTCGTCGAGGATGCGCAGGAACTGGGCGTAGCCGCGGCCCTGTTCGCCGAGGAGGTTCTCCGCCGGGACCCGGACCTCGGAGAAGGACAGTTCACGTGTGTCCGAGGCGTTCCAGCCGACCTTGGAGTAGGGGGCGGCCACCGTGAACCCGGGGGTGCCGGACGGGACGATGATCGAGGAGATCAGCGGCTTGCCGTCCGGGGTGCGGCCGGTGACCGCCGTGACCGTGACCAGCCCCGTGATGTCCGTGCCCGAGTTGGTGATGAAGCACTTGCTGCCGTTGATGACCCATTCGTTCGTCGACTCGTCCAGGCGGGCCGTCGTCCGGGTCGCCCCCGCGTCCGAGCCGCCGTCCGGCTCGGTCAGGCCGAACGCGCCCAGCATCTCGCCGGAGCAGAGCCGCGGCAGCCACTCCTCCTTCTGCGCCGGTGTGCCGAAGAGGTGGATCGGCATCGCGCCCAGGGAGACCCCGGCTTCGAGGGTGATCGCCACGGACGAGTCCACCCGGGCCAGTTCCTCCAGCGCGATGCCGAGCGCCAGGTAGTCGCCGCCCATGCCGCCGTACTCCTCGGGGAACGGCAGTCCGAACAGCCCCATGCGGCCCATCTCGCGCACGATCTCGTAGGGGAACTCGTGCCGCTCGTAGAAGTCGCCGATCTTGGGCGCGACGACCTCGTGCGCGAACTCCTCGACCGTGCGGCGGAGTTCTTCCAGCTCGGGGGAGAGGCGGTGGTTCATGAGACGTCAGTGCTCCTTGGGTCCTCGTGGCCCTTGTCGTCCTCGTGGGACAGGGCGCGTACGGTGCGGGACGGGCTGGGTCGGCCCAGGTGTTCGGCCATCCACGCGCTGGTGGCGACGAGACGGCCGAGGTCGACGCCGGTGTCGATGCCGAGTCCGCGCAGCATCCACACGAGGTCTTCGGTGGCGAGGTTTCCGGTGGCGGACTTCGCGTACGGGCAGCCGCCGAGGCCGCCCGCGGAGGCGTCCACGGTGGTGACGCCGTGCTGGAGCGCCGCGTAGGTGTTGGCGAGGGCCTGGCCGTACGTGTCGTGGAAGTGCACGCCGAGCTTCTCGACGGGGACGCCCGCGGTGAGTTCGGTCAGCAGGGCCCGGACATGGCCCGGGGTCGCCACCCCGATCGTGTCGCCGAGACTGAGCTCGTCGCAGCCCATGTCGAGCAGGGCGCGGCAGACCCGGGTGACCTGGGGGACCGGGACCGCGCCCTCCCAGGGGTCACCGAAGCACATGGAGAGGTAGCCGCGGACGTGGACGCCCTCGGCCTTCGCCCGTGCCACCACCGGTGCGAACATCGCCAGTGCCTCGTCGACCGTGCGGTTGAGGTTGGCCTTGGCGAAGGACTCGGTGGCGCTCGCGAAGACGGCGACGCGGCGGGCGCCGAGCGCGAGGGCGCGGTCGAGGCCGCGCTCGTTGGGGACGAGGACGGGCAGGGCCACCCGCAGGTCGCTCACGAGCGGGAAAAGGGCCTCCGCGTCCGCCAGTTGGGGCACCCACTTGGGGTGGACGAAGCTGGTGGCCTCGATCGTGGTGAGCCCCGCGTCGGCCAGGCGGCGGACGAACTCCGCCTTGACCTCGGTGGGCACGGTCGACTTCTCGTTCTGCAGGCCGTCCCGGGCGCCCACCTCGTGGATGCGGACGCGGGCCGGCAGGCCGGCCTCGGGGACCGTCATGGGCAGGGTCACCGCGCCACCTCCTCGCGCTCCTCGTGCTCCTCGTTCTCTTCGTGGGGCGCGACGACCGCCAGCACCTGGTCCATGGCGACGGTCGTGCCCGGTGCGACGTCCAGCTCGGCGACCGTCCCGGCGTGCGGCGCGGAGACGACGTGCTCCATCTTCATCGCCTCCACCACCAGCAGGCTCTGACCGGCGGTCACCTCGTCCCCGACGGCCACCTTCACGACGGTGACGGTGCCGGGCATGGGGGCGGTGAGCGAGTCGGCGCCGGCGTGCGCGGACCGGCTCAGGGACGCCGCCACGGGGTCGTGGTCGCGCACGTGCCAGGCGTGGCCGTCCCGGCCGATCCAGTCGGCGGCGCGGTGGAAGGTGTGGCGGACACCGTCCAGCGTCACGGCGACCCGGTCGTCGGTGACGGTGTGGGTGCCGCGCGGGCGGTGGGTGACGGGTTCGAGTCCCGTCACGCGCAGGTCGAAGGCCGGCGGCAGGGGTTCACCGCCGAGACGCCACCCGTTCGGGACGGAGAAGGGGTCGGTCCAGCCGCTCACGCGAGGCCGCAGCTCGTCGAGCCGTACGGCCGCCGCCGCCTCGTACACCGCCTCCGGGACCTCCGCGGAGACCAGCCCCTCGACCTCACGCTCCACCAGTCCCGTGTCCAACTCGCCCGCCACCACCGCCGGGTGGGCCAGCAGCCGCCGCAGGAACCCCGCGTTCGTCTGGACGCCGAGGGTGACCGTCTCCGCGAGGGCCGCCCGGAGCCGGCGCAGGGCGGTGGCGCGGTCGGGGCCGTACGCGATGACCTTGGAGAGCATCGGGTCGTACAGCGAGCCGACCTCCGTGCCCTCGCTGAGGCCGGAGTCCGTGCGGACGCCGTCGCCCTGGGGCTCGCGCAGCCGCAGGATCGTGCCGCCCGAGGGGAGGAAGCCGCGCGCCGGGTCCTCGGCGCAGAGGCGGGCCTCGACCGCGTGCCCCGTCAGCGTCACGTCCTCCTGCGCGAAGGCGAGCCGCTCGCCCGCCGCGACCCGCAGCTGCCACTCCACCAGGTCGACACTGGTGATCAGCTCGGTCACCGGGTGCTCGACCTGGAGGCGGGTGTTCATCTCCATGAAGTAGTACGAGGACGGGTCGCCGCCGGGGACGATGAACTCGACCGTGCCCGCGCCCGAGTAGCCGCAGGAGCGGGCCGCCTGGACGGCCGCCTCGCCCATCGCCGCACGGGTCGCCTCGTCGAGCAGGACGCTGGGCGCCTCCTCGATGATCTTCTGGTGGCGGCGCTGGAGGGAGCACTCGCGCTCGCCGAGGTGGACCACGCCCCCGTGGCCGTCGGCGAGGACCTGGATCTCGATGTGCCGGGGGCGGTCGATCCACCGCTCCACCAGCAGGGTGTCGTCGCCGAAGGAGGCGCGGGCCTCGCGCCGGGCCGCGGCGATCTCGTCGGCCAGCACGGCCGTGTCCCGGACCAGCCGCATGCCCTTGCCGCCGCCGCCCGCGCTGGGCTTCAGCAGCACCGGCATGCCGATCTCCCGTGCGGCGTCGGCGAGTTGCCCGTCGGTCAGACCGCTGCCGCTGGAGCCCGGCACCACCGGCACGCCGGCCGCCCGGACCGTCTCCTTGGCGCGGATCTTGTCGCCCATGAGGGAGATGGCGTCGGCGGGCGGACCGATGAAGACCAGGCCGGCGTCGGCGCACGCCCGCGCGAAGGCGGCGTTCTCGGCGAGGAAGCCGTACCCGGGGTGGACGGCCTGCGCGCCGGTGCGGGCGGCGGCCTCCAGCAGCCGCTCCGCCGACAGGTAGCTCTCGGCGGCCGGCGGCGGGCCGATCCGTACCGCCGTGTCGGCCTCGCGGACGTGCCGGGCGTCGGCGTCCGCGTCGGAGTACACGGCGACGGAGCGGACGCCGAGCGCGCGGAGGGTGCGGATGACGCGGACGGCGATCTCGCCGCGGTTCGCCACCAGTACTGTCTCGAACATCTTCGTCCGTCCCCTCACATCCGGAAGACGCCGAACTGGGGGTCACCCAGGGGCGCGTTGGCACAGGCGGTCAGGGCGAGGCCCAGGACCTGGCGGGTGTCGAGGGGGTCGATGACCCCGTCGTCCCAGAGCCGGGCGGTGGCGTAGTAGGCGTTGCCCTGGCGCTCGTACTGGGCGCGGATCGGGTCCTTGAAGGACTCCTCGTCCTCGGCCGCCCACTCCTCGCCGCGTGCCTCCAACTGGTCCCGCTTCACGGTCGCCAGGACGGACGCGGCCTGCTCGCCGCCCATCACGGAGATCTTGGCGTTCGGCCACATCCACAGGAAGCGCGGCGAATAGGCCCGGCCGCACATCGAGTAGTTGCCCGCGCCGTACGAGCCGCCGACGACGACCGTCAGCTTGGGGACGCGGGTGCAGGCCACCGCCGTCACCATCTTGGCGCCGTGCTTGGCGATGCCCCCGGCCTCGTAGTCCCGGCCGACCATGAAGCCGGAGATGTTCTGCAGGAAGACCAGCGGGATGCCGCGCTGGTCGCACAGCTCGATGAAGTGGGCGCCCTTCTGCGCGGACTCGGAGAAGAGGATGCCGTTGTTGGCGACGATCCCGACCGGGTGCCCGTGGATCCGGGCGAAACCGGTGACCAGGGTCTGCCCGAACTCCGCCTTGAACTCCGCGAACCGCGAGCCGTCGACGACGCGCGCGATGACCTCGCGGACGTCGTACGGGGTGCGGGAGTCGACCGGCACGGCGCCGTACAGCGTGTACGGGTCGACCTTCGGCTCGACGGCCGGCTCGACCGACCAGGGCAGCGGGCCCCGGGCGGGCAGGGTGGAGACGATGGTCCGCACGATGCGCAGGGCGTGGGCGTCGCTCTCCGCGAGGTGGTCGGTGACCCCGGAGATCCGCGAGTGCACCTCGCCGCCGCCCAGCTCCTCGGCGGTGACGACCTCACCGGTGGCGGCCTTCACCAGGGGCGGGCCGCCGAGAAAGATGGTCCCCTGCCCCCGGACGATCACGGCCTCGTCGCTCATGGCGGGGACGTACGCGCCGCCCGCCGTGCACGACCCCAGCACGGCGGCGATCTGCGGGATGCCCGCGCCCGACATCCGCGCCTGGTTGTAGAAGATCCGGCCGAAGTGCTCCCGGTCGGGGAAGACCTCGTCCTGCATGGGCAGGAAGGCGCCGCCGGAGTCGACCAGGTAGAGGCAGGGCAGCCGGTTCTCCAGGGCCACCTCCTGCGCGCGCAGGTGCTTCTTCACCGTCATCGGGTAGTAGGTGCCGCCCTTGACGGTGGCGTCGTTGGCGACGACCACGCACTCGCGGCCGGCGACCCGGCCGATCCCGGCGATCACCCCCGCCGCCGGTGCCTGCCCCTCGTACATCCCGTCGGCGGCCAGGGGCGCCAGCTCCAGGAACGGGGAGCCGGGGTCGAGGAGGGTGTCGACCCGGTCGCGCGGCAGCAGCTTGCCGCGCGCGGTGTGCCGGGCGCGCGCCTTCTCGCCGCCGCCGAGCCGGGCGGCGGCGAGCTTGCCGCGCAGCTCGTCCACCAGCGCGCGGTGGGCCTCCTCGTTGGCCCGCCAGGCTTCCGACGCGGGATCGGCCGCGCTGTGAAGCTCCGGTGCCTCGTGCATCCTGCGAACCCCTCACCTTGTTAATGAGCGTTAACGCATTTCCTTCAGGTTAACGACCGCTAACCTCCCTGTCTAGAATTGCTCCCATGACCACCAGAACCGAAGCCCCCACCCGTCGCGAGCAGATCCTCAAGGAGGCCGCGCGGCTCTTCGCCGAGCGCGGCTTCCACGGCGTCGGCGTCGACGAGATAGGCGCCGCCGTGGGGATCAGCGGTCCCGGTCTCTACCGGCACTTCGCCGGCAAGGACGCGATGCTCGCCGAGCTGCTGGTCGGCATCAGCGGGCAGCTCCTGACGGGTGCGAAGCGGCGGCTGGCGGAGGCCGACGGGGGGCCGGCCGAGGCGGTCCTCGACTCGCTCATCGAGGGGCACATCGACTTCGCCCTGGACGACCGCCCCCTGATCACCCTGCACGACCGTGAGCTGGACCGCCTGCGCGACAGCGACCGCAAGCTGGTCCGCCAGCTCCAGCGCCAGTACGTCGAGCTCTGGGTGCAGGTGCTGCGCGAGGTTCACCCGGGCCTCGCGGAGCCCGCCGCCCGCTCCGCCGTGCACTCGGTCTTCGGCCTGCTGAACTCCACGCCGCACCTGGGCCGCCCCGGTTCCCTGCCGGGCCGCACGGCCACCGCGGAGCTGCTGCACCGGATGGCACGGGGGGCGTTCGGGGCCGCTGCTGCGCAGGAGTGACGAGCGTTACGGGGGGAAGGGTCTGGACGGGGTTCCCTACCCGCCGGTACGGTTGCCTGAGCAAGCGCTTAGCCGACTCGGATGCGTCCGGTGGGGCGCTGGGCACATCCGAAAGCACTCAGGTGGAGGTGACGGCGTGCGCCGTACGGTGTTCAACGAGGATCACGAGGCGTTCCGGGAGACCCTCCGTGCCTTCATCGAGGCCGAGGTCGTGCCCGTCTACGACGAGTGGCTCGCCGCGGGCCAGGCGCCGCGCGAGTTCTACTACAAGCTCGCCGAGCTCGGCGTCTTCGGCATCCGCGTCGACGAGGAGTACGGCGGCGCCGGCATCGACTCCTACAAGTTCGAGGCCGTCCTGTACGAGGAGACCGCCCGCGCGGGCATCACCTTCGGCGGCTCCGGCGTGCACGTGCTGCTCGGCCTGCCCTACATCAAGCTGCTCGCCACCGACGAGCAGAAGAAGCGCTTCCTGCCGAAGTTCTGCTCCGGCGAGGAGATGTGGGCCATCGCGATGACCGAGCCGGGCACCGGCTCCGACCTCGCGGGCATGCGCACCACCGCCAAGCTCTCCGAGGACGGCACGCACTACGTCCTCAACGGCGCCAAGACCTTCATCACCGGCGGCGTCCACGCCGACCGCATGATCGTGTGCGCCCGTACGTCCGCCCCGACCAAGGAGGACCGCCGCCACGGCATCTCCCTCTTCGTCGTGGACACCAAGGCCGAGGGCTACTCGGTCGGCCGCAAGCTCGACAAGCTCGGCCTGAAGACCTCCGACACCGCCGAGCTGGCGTTCGTCGACGTCAAGGTGCCCGTCGAGGACCTCCTCGGCGAGGAGAACAAGGGCTTCTACTACCTCGGCCACAACCTCGCCTCCGAGCGCTGGGGCATCGCCTACGGCGCCTACGCGCAGGCCAAGGCCGCCATACGGTTCGCCAAGCAGTACGTGCAGGAGCGCGTCGTCTTCGGCCAGCCCGTCGCCGCCTTCCAGAACACCAAGTTCGAGCTGGCCGCCTGCCAGGCCGAGGTCGACGCGGCCGAGGCCGTCGCCGACCGCGCCACGGAGGCCCTCGACGCCGGTGAGCTGACGCCCGCCGAGGCCGCCAGCGCCAAGCTGTTCTGCACCGAGGTCGCCCACCGCGTCATCGACCGCTGCCTCCAGCTGCACGGCGGCTACGGCTTCATGAACGAGTACCCGATCGCCCGCCTGTACGCGGACAACCGCGTCAACCGTATCTACGGCGGCACCAGCGAGATCATGAAGACGATCATCGCCAAGGACATGGGTCTGTAGGGACCGGGTCTGTAAAGCACCGGAAACCGCTGCACAGTACAACTGACCCCATGAGTCAGCCCGCACTTCAGTCTCTCCTCGATCTGCTCGACCTGGAGCAGATCGAGGAGAACATCTTCCGCGGCCAGTCCCGGCCCGCCATCGTCCCCCGGGTCTTCGGCGGCCAGGTCGCGGCCCAGGCGCTGGTCGCCGCCGGCCGGACGGTCCCCGCCGACCGGCTGCCGCACTCCCTCCACGCCTACTTCCTGCGCATCGGCGACGCCGGCGCGCCCATCGTCTACACCGTGGAGCGGATGAACGACGGCCGCTCCTTCACCGCGCGCCGCGTCGTCGCCGTCCAGCACGGCCAGCCGATCTTCGCCCTCTCCGCGTCCTTCCAGCGGTACGAGGACGGCCTCGACCACCAGGCCCCGATGCCCGCCGCGCCCGACCCGGAGACCCTGCCGACCGCCGAGCAGCTGCTCCCGGCGTACGGCCTCGACCCGGCCGTCGTGGAGAAGACGCTCGAAGCCCGCGCCGCCGTCGACCTGCGGTACGTCGACGACCCGCCCTACGGCCGCTACGGCGAGCCCCGCGAACCCCACTCCCAGGTCTGGTTCCGCGCCAACGGCAAGCTCGATGACGACCCCCTGCTGCACGTCGTGCTCGCCACCTACGTCTCCGACATGACGCTGCTCGACTCGATCCTGCTCGCGCACGGACGCGGCGGCTGGGCCGTCGGGGACGTCGTCGGCGCCTCGCTCGACCACGCCATGTGGTTCCACCGGCCCTTCCGCGCCGACGAATGGCTCCTGTACGACCAGGAGTCACCGTCGGCGGCGGCCGGCCGGGGCCTCGGCCAGGGCCGGATCTACACCCAGGACGGCCGGCTCGCGATCTCCGTGATCCAGGAGGGTGTCGTCCGCGTCCCGAGGGGGCGGCCGAAAGAGCCGGCGGAGCCGAGGGAGCCGGCGCAGCCGGGGGAGCCCGGGGCTACTCCCCGCTGAGCCCCGCCTGCTCCAGCAGGTACGCCGACATCGGGTCGTAGTGGCGCGGGCTGACCACGTGGTCGTCCAGGGGCACCACGACCTGGAGGGTGCCCTCGGACTCGCCGAGGAAGAGGGCCGGGTCGTTGGAGTCCGCGTACCCGACGGAGTCGATGCCGAGCTGGCCGGCGCAGCCCGCCCACCCGTGGTCGGCGACGACCAGGTCGGGCAGCGGCAGCCCGGCGCCCTCCAGGCCCCGCAGGATGGCGCGCATCGGCTCGGGGGAGTGGGTGTGCCACAGGGTGGCGCCGTGTTCGAGGACGGCCACGTCCGCGAACTGCATGACGTACCCCTCCTCCGTCTGCAGGCCGTCCGGGATGACGACGATCTCGCAACCGGCCGCGCGCAGTGCCCGCGCGGTCTCGTTGTGCACCTGCAGCAGGCCGCCGGGGTGCCCGGTGGCCAGCAGCACGCGCTGCCCGCCCTCCGCCGCCTTGCGCAGCCGCGCCGCCATGCGATCCAGCGCGTCGACCGTCAGATCCGGGTCGATGGTGTCCTGGCCGTAGCGGTACCCCGGGTCGTCGTTCACGCCGACGCGCTCCGCCATCACGGCCAGCACGTCCTGCTCGTCGCTCCAGCGGTCCCCGAGCTCCAGGCCGAGCCAGTAGTGGCGGTTGCCGTTGGCCAGTTCGCGGTAGTGGGAGAGGTTGTTCTCGCGCGGCGTGGCGACGTCGCCCGCGATACGCGTCCGTACGAGGTGCTCGACGAGCTCGGCGCGGCTGGGGGTCCCGGGTATCGGCATGCGTCCATTGTGAGGCAGACGACAGCGGGAGTCGCGGGCGTCCCGCCCGCTGCGACCCGCGTCACTCCGCACGGCGTTCGGCGAGCACCGCCTCGACCGTGGCGATCCGTAGGACGAGGTCACCGGCGGGAACGTCGACCAGCTCGTGGCCGTAGGCGCGGTACGTGTCCTCGTGGACCCGCTCGAACTCCAGCGACTGCCGGAAGTTGATGCGGCGTGCGGCGGTGGGTTCGCAGAACCCCAGGTTGCGGACGAAGAACACCTGCCGTTCGTAGACGCCCTGGGTGGTGACCCGTTCGACCTCGGCGGTCAGCGCCGACGACGGCACGCGGCCCTGGTAGGTGGCGAGCGCGAGGGTGCACAGCGGCGAACGGTCGTACAACTGCACGGCGTCGGCCGTCGGGGCCGTCAACTGCCGCCGCTTCTGCAGCGCGACGATCCCGTCGACGAACGATTCCCGGGTCCACGGCTCGTCCTCGCCGCGCGCCTGCGCCCATGCGATGACATCGGTGGCGGCCTCCTCGACGACCGTGTGACCGCGTGCGGCCAGGCCCCGCAGGAGGGTCGTCTTGCCCGCGCCGGGAGTGCCGGTGAGTACGTATCTGCGCATGCCGCCCAGGCTAGGTTCCCCTCGGCCGCGCCTGCTCGCCGCACGCGGCTCTCGTCTCACCCGTCCCGCAGCGCGAACCACAACTCCATGCGGACGTCCGGGTCGTCGAGGTCCGCCGCCAGCAACGTGGCGCAGCGGGCGATGCGTTGGCGGACCGTGTTGCGGTGGACGGACAGGGCGACGGCCGTGCGGTCCCAACTGCCGTGCAGGGACAGCCAGGTGCGCAGGGTCTCGGTGAGCGCGGCTGCGCCGGGGGCGGCGGTGACCGGGGCCAGCAGGGCCTCGGCGTGGGCGGTCGCCTCGTCCGGCGGCACGAGTTGGGCCAGCGTCGTCGGGAGCCCGTGACGGGCCAGCGCCGTCCGGGTGGCCCTGGCGCGGGCCAGCGCGCGGGCCGCCTGCACGTCGGCGACGGGCCACGCGTGAGGTTCGGCGGGGGCGCTGACGCCGCAGATCCAGCCCGGCTGCTCGGAGATCTCGCGGTCGGCGGGGACGAGGACGCGTACGACGTCGCCGTGGGCGTCGACCAGGGGCGAGCCGAGAGCGGCTCCGAGCGAGGCCGCGGCGAGGGCCTCCGGCCGGGGGGTGCCGTCGGTGAGGCGGGCGTGGACGACGTGCCAGTGGGTGCCTGGGCCCAGGAGGGGCGCGGCCTCCTGCGGTTCGGCGCCGAGCAGGAGTCGGACCAGGGCCGAGGTGCGGGCCGCGCCGGTGCCGATCTGGCGTTCGCCGGTGAGGAGGGAGAGGAGGACTGCGGCGACCGAGGCGATGGTGTGGTCGCCGGGGGCCCGGTGCGCGGTGGCCACGCCGAGGGTGAAGCCGTTGCCTCCGGTGGTGAGGGCGTAGGCGGCGAGGTGGGTGCCGTTGACTGTGTCTGTGGCGGAAGTGGGGGTGGTGTGCGCGGGGAGGGGTGGGGGATTGGGGTGCGTGGGGCTGGTCGCGCCCACGCGGCGGAGCCGCATATGACGCGGCCCCGCGCCCCTGTCGGGGCCTGGGCGGACCACGGTCGCCAGGGCTGTCAGGCCTTGGTGGACCGCTTCCCCGGGCTCGCGTCCCGCCGACGCCAGTTCCGTGCCGTCCGGGCCGTACAGCACGACTCGGCCCGAGACCCGGCGGGCCAACTGGCGCAGGACCGCGTGGACCGGGTCCGGGCGGGACGCGGCTGCCGCCAGGGCCTGCTGGGCCTCCGTCACGCGGCGGAGCTCGGCGTGGCGGCCGAGGGCGATCAGCTGCCAGACCGCGCGGGCCACGCCCGAGAAGGTCGTCCGGGGCGGGACCTCGATCAGGGGCAGGTCGTAGGAGTCGCAGGACGCGACCAGGGCTCTGGGGACGCTGTCGTGGACGGGGGCGACGCCGAAGCCGAGGGCCGCGCCGCCCGCCGCGACGATGCGTGAGACGTAGTCGTCGAAGTAGATGCCCGACCCGGCCGCCTCCGGGATGTGGACGCCGGCCGTGAGCAGCAGCTCGCCGCCGAGCAGATACGGGTACGGGTCCGACATCTCCGAGGTGTGCGCCCAGTGGATCGCCGTGCCCGAGTCCACCGGCCCGGCGATCTGCCGCAGGCCCAGGTCGTCGCGGGCCAGCAGCGCGGAGAGGAGGACGGGCGGGTGGGAGGGACCGCCGGGGCCGGTGGGACGGACGGGTCCGGCATGGTGTGCGTTCCTTCCATCCGGCACGGCTCGAATGGATGAAACGTACACTTCGCAGTCGCTTTCCGGCCACCTAGTGTCAGTGCCCGTCACCCGCCACCGAGCGTGCGCGAAGGAGGCCTCTCACCATGGCCGTCGACTACACCGTGATCGTCCTCTATCTGGCCGGAATGCTGGCCATGGGCTGGTGGGGCATGCGCCGCGCCAGGTCGAAGAGCGAGTTCCTGGTCGCCGGGCGCCGGCTCGGCCCCACGATGTACTCCGGCACCATGGCGGCCATCGTCCTCGGCGGCGCCTCCACCATCGGCGGGGTCGGGCTGGGCTACCGGTACGGGCTGTCCGGCGCGTGGATGGTGTTCACCATCGGGCTGGGGCTGCTCGCCCTCTCCGTCTTCTTCTCGGCCCGGATCGCCCGGCTGAAGGTCTACACGGTCTCCGAGATGCTCGACCTGCGCTACGGCGGCCGGGCGGGCGTGATCTCCGGGCTCGTCATGTGGGCGTACACCCTCATGCTGGCCGTCACCTCCACCATCGCCTACGCCACGATCTTCGACGTCCTGTTCGACATGAACCGCACGCTCGCGATCGTCCTCGGCGGCTCCATCGTCGTCGCCTACTCGACGCTCGGCGGCATGTGGTCGATCACGCTGACGGACATGGTCCAGTTCGTGGTGAAGACGGTCGGCGTGCTGCTGCTCCTGCTCCCCATCGCGGTCGTCAAGGCCGGTGGGTTCGGTGAGATGCGGGACGCGCTCCCCACCTCGTACTTCGACCCGCTGGGCATCGGCGGCGAGACGATCTTCACCTACGTCCTGATCTACACGTTCGGCATGCTCATCGGACAGGACATCTGGCAGCGCGTGTTCACCGCCCGCAGCGACCGGACCGCCGAGTGGGGCGGCACGGTCGCGGGCACCTACTGCCTGGCGTACGCCCTCGCCGGCGCCGTCATCGGCACGGCGGCCAAGGTGCTGTTCCCCGACCTGGCCAACGCCGACGACGCCTTCGCGACCGTCGTGAAGGAGGAACTCCCGCTCGGCGTAAGGGGGCTGGTGCTCGCCGCCGCCCTGGCCGCCGTGATGTCGACCTCCTCCGGCGCGCTCATCGCCTGCGCCACCGTCGCCAACAACGACATCTGGTCGCGGCTGCGGGGGCGGACCGCCGACGGCGACCACGACGAGGTGCGGGGCAACCGTGCCTTCATCCTCGTCATGGGGCTCGCCGTCATCGGTACGGCGATCGCCCTCAACAACGTCGTCGAGGCGCTGACGGTGGCGTACAACCTCCTCGTCGGCGGACTCCTCGTGCCGATCCTCGGCGGGCTGCTGTGGCGGCGCGGCACCGCTCAGGGTGCCCTCGCCTCGGTGGCCGTCGGCGGCCTCGCGGTCGTCGGCCTGATGGCGTCCTACGGCATCCTCGCCAACGAGCCCGTCTACTACGGCCTGCTCTCCTCCCTGGTCACGTACGTCGCCGTCTCCCTGGCGACCCCGGCGACCGACGCCGCCGTGCTCGACGCCTGGCGCGAGCGTCTGGCCGGGCGGACCCCCGAACTCGTGACCGAACCCGTACCGACTCACCAGTAGAGTCGTCAGCAAGCAGCACATACGCGACGAAGCGTAGGAAAGAAGGCTTCACCCCATGAGCAGTGCCCAGACGCCCCGCGGCCCCGTCGACT
Organism: Streptomyces sp. MNU76; assembly: GCF_020982545.1. Taxonomy (GTDB): domain Bacteria; phylum Actinomycetota; class Actinomycetes; order Streptomycetales; family Streptomycetaceae; genus Streptomyces. The sequence goes on from NZ_JAJKLK010000001.1 coordinate 318,830, forward strand.
CCTCCCGTGTCCCCCGGTACGCCGGGCCCGCGACCTACGCCCGGCTGCCGCGCCTGGACGAGGTGGGCCGGGCCGACGTCGCGGTCGTGGGCGTGCCCTTCGACTCGGGTGTCTCCTACCGGCCGGGCGCCCGCTTCGGCGGCAACGCGATCCGTGAGGCGTCCCGGCTGCTGCGCCCCTACAACCCGGCCCAGGACGCCTCCCCCTTCGCCCTGGCGCAGGTCGCGGACGCCGGTGACATCGCCGCCAACCCGTTCAACATCAACGAGGCGGTGGAGACGGTCGAGGCGGCCGCGGACGAGCTGCTCGGGACCGGGGCCCGGCTGATGACCCTCGGCGGCGACCACACCATCGCCCTGCCGCTGCTGCGGTCGGTCGCCAAGAAGCACGGCCCGGTGGCGCTGCTCCACTTCGACGCGCACCTCGACACCTGGGACACGTACTTCGGCGCCGAGTACACGCACGGCACCCCGTTCCGGCGGGCGGTCGAGGAGGGGATCCTGGACACGTCCGCCCTCTCCCACGTGGGCACGCGCGGACCGCTGTACGGCAAGCAGGACCTCACCGACGACGAGAAGATGGGCTTCGGCATCGTCACGTCGGCGGACGTGATGCGGCGCGGGGTGGACGAGATCGCCGACCAGCTGCGCCAGCGGATCGGGGACCGCCCCCTCTACATCTCCATCGACATCGACTGCCTCGACCCGGCCCACGCGCCGGGCACGGGGACCCCGGAGGCGGGCGGCATGACCTCCCGCGAACTCCTTGAGATCCTGCGGGGCCTCGCCTCCTGCCACCTGGTCTCCGCCGACGTCGTCGAGGTGGCGCCCGCGTACGATCACGCCGAGATCACCGCGGTGGCCGCCTCGCACACGGCGTACGAACTCACCACGATCATGTCCCGGCAGATCGCCGCGGCCCGTACGGGGAACGCGGGCGAGTGATCCGCGACAAGGAGAAGAAGGAGAAGGCAGCGCAGTGACCCACGACCACGACCTGGTACTCCGCCCGTCGGCCGCCCAGACGGAGGCCGCGCTGAACCCTCCCCCCGGCCGCAACGGCGGGGACCTGGTCGTGGAGACGCTGGCCGGGCTCGGCGCGACGACGGTCTTCGGGCTGCCCGGCCAGCACGCGCTCGGCATGTTCGACGCGCTGCGGCGCTCGGATCTGCGCTACATCGGCCTGCGGGTGGAGAACAACGCCGGGTTCGCGGCGGACGCGTACGGCCGGATCACCGGGGAGGCGGCGCCGCTGCTGCTGTCGACCGGGCCGGGCGCGCTGACCTCACTGGCCGCGCTCCAGGAGGCCGCGGCGGCCTCGGCCCCCGTCCTGGCGATCAGCAGCCAGGTCCCGACGGCGGGCCTGGGCGGCGGCCGCCACGGCTATCTCCACGAACTCACCGACCAGTCGGCGTCGTTCCGGGGTGTGGTGAAGTCCGTCCACACCGTCCGCACCCAGTCCCAGATCCCGTCCGCGATCGAGGCGGCCTGGAAGTCGGCGCTGTCGGCCCCCCACGGCCCGGTGTGGGTGGAGATCCCGCAGGACGTGCTGCTCGCCGAGACGTCGATCCCGGTGGTGACGGTCGGCGACGCCTTCCCGGAGGAGCTGCCGCCGCGCCCCGAACTGACCGCCGTGGCCGCCCACTTGCTGTCGTCCGCCGCGCGCCCCGCGATCATCGCGGGTGGTGGGGTCGTCCGGGCGGACGCCTCCGGCAAGCTGCGGCAGCTGGCGGAGGTGCTTCAGGCGCCGGTGGTCTGCACGCCCGGCGGCAAGGGCGCGTTCCCCTGGACGCACCCGCTGTCCCTCCAGTCCTGGATCGAGGACCGCCACACGACGGACTTCCTGGAGGACGCGGACGTCCTGCTGGTCGTCGGCTCGGGCCTCGGCGAACTCTCCTCCAACTACCACACGTTCAAGCCCCGGGGCCGGGTGATCCAGATCGAGGCGGACCTCGGGAAGCTGGAGTCCAACCACCCCGCGCTCGGCATCCACGCGGACGCGCGCCTGGCGCTGACGGCGCTGCTGGAGACGATCGAGGGGACGCGGGAGGACGAGTCCGCGTCGGAGCGGGTGCGGGAGGTGCTCGCACGGGTGCGGGAACGCATCGACGGCCAGCAACTCACCCTCGAACAGGACCTGTTGGCGTCCATCCGGCGGGCTCTTCCGTCCCGCGCGCCCTCCTTCTGGGACATGACGATCCTGGCGTACTGGGCCTGGTCGGCGTTCGACCCGAAGGGCCCCAACACCATGCACTCGGCGCAGGGTTCGGGCGGCCTCGGCTACGCGTTCCCGGCGGCCCTCGGTGCGGCGGCGGCCGACCCGACCGAGCCGGTGCTGGCCGTCTCCGGCGACGGTGGCGCGCTGTACTCGATCGCGGAACTGGCCACGGCCCGGCAGTACGACCTCGACGTCACCTGGCTGATCGTCGACGACGGCGGGTACGGGATCCTGCGCGAGTACATGACGGACACGTTCGGGGAGACCACCGGCACGGAACTGACCCGGCCGGACTATGTGGCCCTGGCGGAGTCCTTCGGCGTCCCGGGCACCCGGACGACCCCCGAGACCCTCGCCACGGACCTGACCAAGTCCCTTGCCACGCCGGGCCCTTCGGTAGTCGTCCTGCCGACGGTCCTGAGGATGTTCGCGCCGACGCATCTCTGACGCACACGCACATGTGACGCACATCACTGAGTGAGAGGTGGTGATTCCCTCAGGGAATCGCCCATGTGTCCGGCTTGATCCTCCTTCCCGGATTCGCAGGCGCCGCTTTAGCCGCGCGCTTTCGCGAGGTAGGCTGCCCGGCTGACGATCAGGAAAGCGGAAAGTGCCTCTGACGCGTAAATAGGAGCAGGTCAGGAGGGGTGTGGGCAGGGCTGGGTGCCCGGTGGCTGTGGAGGCCGTCGGGTGTCCGGGCTCGGGGCGGTCAGGCTGGGACGTACAGTCCGGCCGCCGACAGCCAGGTGACCGTGGACATCGATGGCGTGCTGATCCTCGCACACTCCGAGAAGCAGGACGCCACCGTGACCTGGAAGAAGACTTTCGGCCATCACCCGCTCGTCGCGTTCGTCGACCACGGGCAGGCTGGGTCCGGAGAACCAGTGGCCGCCCTGCTGCGGCCCGGCAACGCAGGCTCCAACACCGCCGCCGACCACATCGAAACCGCGAGGCTCGCCCTGGCGCAACTGCCCAGGCACCTGCGGCAGGGCTGGCAGACGCTGATCCGCACCGACTCCGCCGGCGGCACCCACGCCTTCCTCGACTGGCTCTCCGAACCGGGCCGGTGGCTGTCGTACTCCGTCGGAATGACCATCACCGACACCCTCCACCAGGCCGTGCTGAAGATCCCGAAGAATGCATGGACGCCGGCCTACGACGCGGGCGGCACCGAGCGGCCCGGCGCCTGGGTCGCGGAGATCACCGACATGCCCGACCTGAGCATCTGGCCAAAGGGGATGCGGCTGATCGTCCGCAAGGAACGCCCGCACCCCGGCGCCCAGTTGCGCTTCACCGACCTCGACGGACTGCGGCTGACCTGCCTCGCGACCAACACCACGGGCGGCCAGCTCGCCGACCTCGAAATGCGCCACCGCCGCCGGGCCCGCTGCGAGGACCGCATCCGAAACGCCCGCGACACCGGCCTGCGCAACCTCCCTCTGCACGACACCGCACAGAACCAGATCTGGCTGGAGATCGTCTCCCTCGCACTCGACCTCCTCGCCTGGATGCCGATGCTCGCTCTCACCGGCGACACCCGCCCCTGGGAACCCAAGAAGCTCCGCCTGCGCCTGTTCTCCGCCGCCGCCCAACTCGTGAACACCGGCCGCCGACGCTGGCTCCGCTTCACCACACGATGGGCCTGGACCGACGAGATCACCCGGGCAATCGACCAGCTCAATGCCTTGCCGAGCCCCGGCTGACCAGCCACCGACCTGCACCACCACACCGGGAACGTGGAACCCGGCGCCCACCTGACGCGACACTCGGGCGGGCCAACCTGCCCCAGCCGGGAAAAGACTGCACCTCACAGACGCAGAGTCCCCGTGCACACCGCCGAGGACTCATGAACGATCGAGGGTAACTTCAAAAACGAGGCACCAGGACATTGAGAGTGTTGAGAACGAGCGAGGTACCGAGGGCGGGTTCATTGTCCATGAACTGGGGGTTCCTGTTACTCCAGGATCCGTCGGGACGTTGCAGTGAGCGCAAGTGGGAAGCCATCTCGTTGGCCCAGGAATGCTCGCGGTCGTCGGCGGTGAGCAGCGTCTTGACCTCCAATTCATGTAGGCATTCCGCCATGAGCCACAGGTATAGGTACAGGCCCGCCTGACTCGGGTCACCATGTCGGTCGGGAACGATTTCCACCGTATCGCCGCGATCGGCGAAATGAAAACCTCTGGAGGACTTTAGTCGGGTCGCGGGCACGCTAGAACCCTGCGTGTCGGGATCATCGGTGACCGTCATGCTGGGATGCCCCTCAGGCCAGCGCGGTGACTGGTCAAAATCAAAGTTGAGTGCGTCGGCGTATCGCGCGTGTTCGCTGACGGTGTAGTATTGACGGAGCCAGTCGAGAGTGATCGTCACCTCCGGTGATGAATGGGATAGTCCCGCCCCGAGATAGATAAACATTCCCTGCAGTGTGGCGAGTCCGGTGGATATGATTGGGGTCAGGTTCTGGCCCACCGCTTCCCGCGCCTCGGAGTGCCGCCGAAAGCGGTCCAGGGTTAGAAGCATTCCTCCATCGCCGGAAAGGCAGAACCTGTTGTCGGCGAGATACTCCTGGACGTCTGGACGATTGTTGATCAAGGGAGTGTTGTGACAGCAATGGACGTAGTCCACCATCTCCCTCCAGAGGGGGTCGCTGGGTGCGACCCCCGCGTACCGCAGAGCCGCCGCAGCAAACATGGTATCGGTTATCGAGGGCCCACCCATGGTGACTTCTCGGTTCGGGTGGCTAGGGGTACTGAACACCCCTGTTCTCCCCGCGCCGAAACCACCGCGGTGCATTCCCTCCTTCTCCTGGCACCCCCTGAAGTAATCGACCGCCTTGGCGATCTGGGCGGCGTATCGCTCCCTGTCTACGGCGCACAGTAGCCACGTCCCCATACCGGTGGCCGCAGGACGGTACAGGTGCCGGCTGGCTCCCTCACCGAATGCCCCATCCTCCAGCTGCTCGCCCGCCAGCCACTCGGCGGCCCGTTCGGTGGCCGCCCGATCAATGTTCAATAGTGCCAATCCGGACAACGCGGTGACGAAAACGCTCGGATCCGGCCCGCCGGCTTTAAGGCGCAACCCCCACGCTCCGGATGAGCCTTGATGCCTCAGCAGCCAGTCGCCGGCCCTTTTCCTCATCTCCCGGATGGACGCGGAACCCACTGAACTCACCACATCTAGTGTCACTAATCGATTCCTTTGTCTTGTCGTTGTCGGTGAGGTTGGCGGACCTCGGTGTGAACCCAGCGGTCCAGGCGAACGGTTTCGCGCCGGTGTTCCCAGCGGTGACGTAGTTGTTGATCGCGCTGGTGAGGCGGGTGACGGCGGTGAAGGTGCCGCGTCGTCGCATGGCTTGCCGGGCGGGTCCTGAACCAGATCGCGACTTTTTCGCCCAAACCGTGTAGAGCATCCCCGGTCGGGCCGTACTAGGTGACGAGCCGAATTTGGCGAGGCTCTACCGCCCCGTCCATCGTCGCTGACAGATGTCTTGGACCCTGTCGAGAAGTGCTCGGGCATGGTTTTCCATCCATTGCAATTCCGCACCCAGGAACTCTGCGCGTTCGCCCGCGAATGCTATACCGACGATGGCCACGACGTCCCCGTTCTCGTCGTGTACCGGTAGTGCCACGGCGGCCTGCGCATTCACCGCCCGCGCCCCCGGTCGGACAACACCGCTGTCATCCGTCTGGATATTGCAGGACTGCACCGCCACCCCCCGCTCCAAGGCCAGCCCTGCCATGCCCTTGCCCCGAGGCACAAACGCCGTAACCTCCCGTACCTTCGGCGGCAGGTTGACGGCGGCAGCCAGCGCAACGCCTTCGCCTTGGCGCACATGAACAGAGCCGGCCACGCCGCCGTACGTTCCGATGAATTCCCGGAGCCAACTCTCCATCTCAGTTTCATCTGTGATCATGGTGGCCTCCTTCTGTCTGTGCCCGGAAAGGTATATGCCAGCGATCGGTTCAGGAACTCGTTGAGCGGTCCGGTTCTCCAATGGTTTGTTTGACCCGTTCGGCGAGTGAGCCGCTCGACCGCGTCACCGTCAGCCGCAGCCACAAGCTCCAGAACGATCCCATGGTCAATCACCTCATCTCTTCTTGTCGGAATTCGAGAGGAGGGCTTCCCTGGAATTCAGAGTTGCACAAGGGAAGCCGAAGTTCCAGGGGTTCCTTGAAGTTTTAAGATCTCATATCGGCCATTTCTGTGCGATTCGCTCCACCCGGCCGCCCCGCTTGAAGGGCATACGGGAATCCTGAGATCTAAATTACGCCAAAAGAATGATTTTGAGCCATGCCCATATGTCTATCCACCCGTGACCCGGGAGGCGGCCTGCCCCTGTACGGCGTGGCCCTGCGGGACGCGATCCGGCGCCGGAGATCTTCCAGCAGCTCGTGCGCTGCGTCACTCGACCTCGTGGCCAATGCCCGCGTCGTCGACGTAGGCGCGCTCGGCGCGGTACAGGCACCGGCCTGCGCGTACGGGGGTGTTCGTGGGTCTCGCCGCTCACTCCGGCCGGGCTGGGCATCAGGTGGAGAACGGCGGCAGTTCCGGCCCGGTCCCCACCGCCTTCTCCAGCGCGATGTTGATCAGATCGGCCGGGCGGTTCTTCGTCGCGGCCTCCTTGCGGACCGACTCCTCGGCGATCCGGCGGGCCCGCGCCCGGTGGTACGTCACGCCCACCCGCCCGCGCACCTCCGTACGCTGCCGCTCGGCCGTCGGCCCGTCGCCCGCAACGCTGTGTGCCCTCCGGCAGCTCTACCGCGCGACGGGCGAAGTCGACCACCATCCCCGGGTACTCGTCCGCCTTCGGCCCGTGTATGCCTCTGAGCGGGACTTCGTGTATGCGAAGGGTTTCGACGCGCTGCGGGGACTTGAATGGAATCGTTTCGACCCGCTGCGGCTTCCTGTGGCGTGAGGGTCCAAAGGATCTGCCGGCGGTGCCGCGCGAGCGAGACGGCAGGCTTTCCTGGGTGATGACTCACGCGGACTGACGGCGGCCATGACACACAGCCGTCGGCCGTGCTGGCGCCCTTCTCGTTCTTGTTCGGCTCGAGAGCGGAGTGTCGGCACGGAAGGGGGAAGCGCTCGCTGATGGATGGAGCGGGTCAGGTGTGTGTCAGGGGCGGAGGCGGGCCGTCAGGCCCTCGAAGTAGCCGCGGTGTATGGCCGGTAGGTCCACCTCGTCCGGGTCCAGGAGCCAGAGGAGGTGGGCGCCCTCCAGGAAGGCGGCGACCTCCGTGGCCAGTGCCGTCGGGTTCACGTCCGGGCGGGCGGTGCCGTCCTTCGTCGCGCGGGTGAAGAGGGCCGCCAGGTGGGCGCGTAGGGCGCGGCCCCGGTCGCGGAACCAGGTGTGGAGGGTGGTGCCTGGTTCCAGGTTCTCGGCCGTCAAGGTGATGTGCAGGGCCGCGAGTTCGCGTTCGGTGGCTGCCGTGTGTTCGGCGTCGCGGACGAACCACGCGAACGCCTCGGCGAGGGTCGGTTCCGAGGTCGGAGTGGCCGACAGGCGGGCCAGCGCGCGGCGGTCGGCCTCCTCCAGGACCGCCTGGACCAGGCCCTCCTTGCTGCCGAAGTGGTGGATGAGGGCGGACGGGGTGACGCCTGCCCGTTCGGCGATCGCGGCGACGCCCGTGCCGCGTACGCCCTGCTGGGAGAAGAGTGTGATCGCTGCGTCCACCATCGCGCGGCGGCGTTCCACGCCCCGCCTCTGCACTTGTCCCTTGACTCCGGCCATGGTCATCAGGGTGCCGGGTGGGGTGGCGGGGCGTCCACTTCGAAAAGGGCGTGCGGGATCCGGGTCCGATCATTATCTTGAACGACCATGCAGGAAAATAGAGAGAGGGACGACGTCGTCCTGGTCGGTCGTGAGCGGATCGTTCCCGTGGACGGCATCGAGTTGTGGGCCGAGCAGTTCGGCGCTCCCGAGCATCCGGTCGTGCTGTTGGTGATGGGCGCGCAGGCGCAGGGTGTCCAGTGGAACGACGGGATCGTGCGGCGGCTCGTCGAGGGCGGGCGCCGAGTCATCCGCTACGACCACCGCGACACCGGGCGGTCCTCCGTCGTCGACTTCGCCGAACGGCCGTACACCGTCGCCGATCTGGCCTCGGACGCGCTCGCCGTGCTGGACGCGTTCGGTGTCGAGAAGACGCATGTCGTCGGGGTGTCGCTGGGCGGGATCATCGCGCAGCGGATCGCCGTCACCGATCCGGAACGGGTGCTGACCCTGACGAGCCTGTCGTCACAGCCCCTGGGCACGGACACGGCGGCCGCGGTGAGCCGGGTCATGGCGGGGGAGCCCCCGGCGCCCGGTGAACTACCCCCGCCCAGCGCCGAGTTGCTGGCCGCGCTCGCTACCACCTTCCCCGATCCGAGCGCCGGCCTGGAGGAGCACCTCGCCCTGCGGCTGCCGCTGTGGCGGGTGCTGCACGGGTCGGTGCTGCCGTTCGACGAGGAGGAGTACCGGGCCTTGGAGCGGCGCGTGTTCGAGCGGGCGAGTGATCTGGCGGCCGGGTTCAATCACACGCTCGCCGGGGCCGCCGGCGGGGATGACACGGCGGCCCTGGCCTCGGTCGCCGCGCCGACGCTCGTCCTGCACGGCACCGAGGACCCGATGTTCCCGCCGGCGCACGCGGAGGCGACGGCCGCCGCCGTGCCGGGGGCCCGGCTGGTCATGATCGAGGGGCTGGGGCACAGCCTGCCGAGGGCGATGGACGCCCGGCTGGCCGAGGAGATCCTGCGGCACACGGGCTGACACAGCTGGCACAGGGCCCGGCGCAGGGCCTGGCACGTGGCCCGGCACACGGCCTGACGGCCGCTCGCCGACGTGATGCGGCGCGCGCACCCGGCACCTCCGGGCGCGCGCCGCTACCGCCTCAGCACGGAGCTGCACGCTCAGCGCAGAGCCGCTCCGAACATCGCGTCCGTGACCGGGCCCGCCACGTCGCCGGGGCCGAAGGCCAGGGCCGACGTGGTGGTCAGGCCGGTGGTGGTGCCGGGGAGGACCCAGACGGCGCCGTTGTCGCTGTTCTCGGCGGGGGCGCCCACGGCCAGGTCGGGGTGACCGTTGCCGTTGAAGTCCAGCAGGGCCGTCGTGGTGCCGAACTTGTCCTCCGCCTCGGCGACCCCGGGGACCCCGGCGGTGTTCTGGTGGAAGACCTTGGTGCCGGCGCCCGTGACACCGGAGGCGGTGCCGGGGACGAGGGCGACCGAGCCCGCGTTGGTGATGTCCGTGACGTCCTCGTAGGCGATGCCGAGGGCGATGTCGGCGTACCCGTCGCCGGTGACGTCGGCGACCGAGACCGCCGAGCCCACCAGGTCGCCGTCCTCCTGCGCGCCGGGGAAGCCGGGCAGGCTCTGGTCGAAGGTCTGGACGTTCGACTCGGACGTGCCGGTGGGCGAGCCGTAGGCCACGCGGACCTGGTCGGACCAGCCGTCCGCGCCCACGACCACGTCGTCGTAGCCGTCACCGTTCACGTCGCCGATGCCCGTGCCCGCCGGGTCGCGGCTCGTGTCGTCCCCGGGTGTGAAGCCGCGGGTGAAGCCCGAAGCGCCGCCCAGGAGCAGGCGGTTGCCCCACGTGCCGTCGCCCGTGTAGTGCCACTGGACGATGTCGTCCCGGCCGTCGCCGTTGACGTCGCCGACCTGGCCGGAGACGACCGGGCCGGTGATGGAGGACGGGCCGTTCTCACAGCCCCCGCCGGTCGCGCAGGACGCGTCGTCCTCCTCCCAGCCCCACCACAGGGACTTGTCGAGGAGGTTCAGTACGGCGGCGGGCTTGCCCGCGCGGGAGATCGGGCCCTTCCACAGGGCCGCCGGCGCGCCCTCGGGGTCGTCGCCGCCGACGGACTGCGCGGAGAACAGCGCGAGGTCGGTCTTGCCGTCGCCGTCGAAGTCGCCCGCCTGCGGGGCCGCCCCGTACTGGGCGATGCTCGTCCCGCCGGTCAGCCCGGTCGCCGAACCCCAGAGGATCACCGAGCCCGCCGTGCCGCCCGCGATCACCAGGTCGCCGTAGCCGTCCCCGTCCAGGTCGCCCTTGGTGAAGGTCGAGCCGAAGCGCTGGTTGGCGGTGGCGGAGCCGGGCACACCGCTCGTCGAGCGGCTGATCAGCTTCTTCTTGGTGGGGGAGATGCCGCTCTTCGAGCCGTACAGGACGGCCACGTAGCCCGCCTTGGCCTTCGAGGACACTGTGGCGTTCGGGGCGCCGACGACCAGGTCGGCGTACCCGTCACCGTTGAAGTCGTCCGCCACGCCCACCTCCGCGGGGGCGGCCGAGGCCGTGCCCAGCGACAGCGCGGTCAGGCCTCCGGCCAGCAGTACCACCGCTGCCAAGGGGGCGCTCACGCGTGCCGTACGGGTGCGTCGTGCTGCTGCTCGTGCTCGTGACATGCACGTGCCTTTCGGGTCGGTGGAGATCCTGCTCCGGCGGGCGGCGGGCGGAACCGCCGCGTCCATGTAGTCCGACTCGACAAGGAGTTCGTCGGTTGTGCGTCCGAATGTCATGAGTACGTAACTGAACGGCGGACCCCCGGCCCGTGCGGTCCGGGGGCTCACCGTGCTCACCGCGCTCGGCGTGCGGCTACCAGATCGCCTCGACCCACTCCGGGTGGTCGATGAACGGGTTCCGGTTGCCCTGGTAGTTGCTGTGGATGAGGTCGTTGCGGCGCTCCTCGAAGGAGTCCGGCGGGTCCTCCTCGTTCCAGGCCTTCAGGACGGACAGGCGGCCGTGGAAGCGGGTGCCGCCGTTGTTGACGGAGTCGTTGGGCTCCAGGTTGGGCCAGCCGTCGTCGCCCTCGTACCGGACGGCCATGTAGAGGATCATGCGGGCCACGTCGCCCTTGACCGCGTCCCGGGGCTCGAAGGAGTTCGAGTCGACGAGACTGCCACCGCTGTTGGTGAAGCTGCTGCCGCCGTTGTCGAAGTCGAGGTTGCCGCGTCGGGCGTTGACCGCCACGTCCTCGGGGCGCAGGTGGTGCAGGTCGGTGCCGGGGCCGGCGGAGGTGCCGAAGTCGCCGTGCGACTGGGCCCACACGTGCTCGCGGTTCCAGTTGCCGGAGCTGCCGCCGTTGAGGGACTTGCTGCGCGAGATGCCGCTGTAGAGCAGCTTCACGTTGTTGCTGTTGTTGGGGTCCTGGTCGGTGACCTTCAGCGCGTTCCAGACCGCCGAGTACGAGATGGTCGTGTGACCGTCGATGATCGAGTGCAGCGAGGACTTCAGGGCCGTACCGGACTTGCCGATCGCGCTTGCGTAGTACGTGTCGTCGTACGCGGTCGTCGTCGCCGAGGCGGGGGTGGCGGTGGCTGCCGGGAGGACGATACCGACGAGCACGGCCGACGTCGCGAGAGCGACCGACTTCCAACTGCGTATCCGCGCAGCGGGCATGAGGGGTGTCCCTTCCCAGAGGGCCGCGCAGGAAGAGGAGTTGCTTCGGGGAGCCTCGTTCTACGCGGGTTGACTGTGTGGGTAACCGAGAGATTGGCATGGACGGGTCAGTCGAGGTGTTACAAGTGGAAGGCGATCCGATGACGATTCGGCCAACGGGGCAACCCTCGTGCCTCAACTCCCCTTCACCTGCCTCGATTCAAGGGGAGACCCTCATTGACGTGCGAATTTCGGCGTGCTGGGCCGGTGAGCGGTCTTGCGTAGTTGTCGGGTGCAGAGCAACCTCAACGGGGGATGAACGGTCTTCTTCAGGGGGGTGACGTCTGGCGTGATCCCGGTCTGCCGACCGGCCCGCCCACCTGCACGCCCCCACCTGCACGCCCACCTGCCCGTCGACTTGTCCGTCCGTCCGTCCGTCCGATCGTTCGTCCGCCCGTCCGTTTGCGGGTCCATTCCGTCCCGCCCGTCCCGCCCGTCGTCCACCCGTCGGCGCCCACACCGGAAAGCCATGTTGCCCACCAAGAAGAGACCCGACCGCTCGCACGAGACGACGGCCGGATAATTGATATCCATGTTCTCGCGGGTGCTCCCGCGAATACGCAGCACGGTCGCGTCCGACAAGTGGCGCCGACCGAAGGTGATTCTGTGGACCGCGGCGGTGGTCGTGGGCATCGGATTCATGCTCGCGCTGGAGGTCGCCGCACGGGGATACGGTGTGCCGGGGCCGATCACCAATCAGGCGAGCGAGGTGATATTCGCCCCGAAATCAGGGCCGTTGCTCTACGCCAGTATGGCGTTGACGATGGTGGTGCTCACCTGGCGCGAACGGTTCATCGCGACGGGTGTCGCCGCCGGAATCGATATCGTCTTCTTTCTGGTCCGATGGCTTCTCGACGCCAAAATGATGTTCGGCAACGGCGCGCTGTGGGTGATCCTGGGCTGCGCGGTCGTCGCCGTCACCCGCCGCACCGGCCGTGAACGGGCGCTCCTGCTGAAAGGCGTCGGGCTCGGCCTGCTCCTGGTCGCCGGCCGCAAGACGGGCGACGCCTGGCTGCTGATCACGTCCAAGACGCGGCCCATGGTGCTCGACCAGTACCTCGCCACCGCCGACCACGCGCTGGGCAATCCCTCGTGGCTGGTGGGCCGGCTGGTCAGGGCCACCGGACCCGTCGGCACCCATCTGCTCGACTGGGTCTACATCCAGCTCGCGGTGGCGGCGGTCATCGTGACGCTCTACCAGCTGCGGCACGTGGCGGCCGAACGCCGCTTCCCGCGCCACCACCTGGTGCGCACCTTTCTGGTGATCGGCCTCCTCGGGCCGAGCATCTACATGATCTTCCCGGTGGTCGGACCGGTCTTCGCCTACGGCACGGGCGCGTTCGGCACCGGGGGCGAGCACTGGGCGCTGGCCAACATCTGGCCCGACAGGCCACCGTCACTCACCACGCCGCATCCGATGGTGTACGACGAGATCACCCCGCGCAATTGCATGCCCAGCCTCCACACGGCGTGGGCCACCGCGATATTCATCCACTCGCGCCGGGGCCCGCGCGCTCTGCGATACGCGGGAACCTTCTGGCTGATCGCCACGCTTTCCGCGACGCTGGGATTCGGATATCACTACGGCGTGGATCTCATCGCCGGTGTCGTCTTCACCCTCACGATCGAGGCGGCGCTGCGGACGTACGACCTCGGCTGGGACCGGGCGGGAATCGTGCTCGTCGTCCACGGTGCGGCCGTATTCGCGGGGCTTCTGCTGGCGTATCGCTATCTGCCGGTGGAAATGGCCCGACACCCGTGGGTGTACGGGCCGCTTCTCCTTATGGTGATGGGCTCGGTCGTATACGGCTACGTTCGTGTCGACCGACGCTGGACGCCGGAAGCCGCGTCGCCGCGACAGCCGGAGCGGCGGGCGGAACGGCATCCCGAGCTGGTGTGAGCGGGCGGGAACAACGGGCGGAGGGAGCGGCGGGCCCGGCGAGGGCTCAGCCCTTGAGCCGCTCCCGCAGCTCGTCGACATCGGTGAGGAACCATGTCTGACGGTTCCGGTTGCACTCCCGGACGAAGTCGCGCAGGGCCGAACTGGCCTCCGTGTGCCGGGAGATGTCGCCGACGACGGCGAGACCGACGCGGTACTGCACGAACTTCTGGATGATGTCGCCCGCGACGCGGGTGCTCAATCGGAAGAACCGCTCGTCGAACCGCTCGACGGGGACGGCGACCCACGCGGCGCCCTGGTACCCGGCATCACCGATGAGGTCCAGGGCGTCACCCTCACCCCCGATCACCCCACCCTCGGCGTCACACATCAGCACGGGCACGTCGTGGATCGTCTGCAGGGTGGTGGTCATGGGGCGAGGCTACTGTCACTTCATCAGCGTGTCGTGGGCGGCGTACGCGGCGGACTGGGTGTGGTACCCCGAGAGGAAATCGAGCTGGGAACTCGTGTCCAGATAGTCGGGGAACCTGCCGCCGGGCGGAACGAAGTCCGCTATCGCGCGGAACACCCCGCCGGCGGCCTTCCCGTGCTTGGGACCACGGGTGTGCGCGGCGAGCAACTGCTCACCCGCCTTCTTCAGCTGTTCACGCAACGCGGGGCCGGGACGCTGCTTGGCCTGGCTCAGGAAGCTGTCGTTCCCCAGCCGCCGGTCGCGCTTGCCGATGGCCTGCAGTGTGTGCAGCGTCGCGTAGAGCTGACCGCACAGGTAGGCGGGGGAGGGCTGTGTGTCGGCCAATCCGGCTCTCCTTCTCCATCGGGCCCGACGGGCTTCTGCCTCCCTCCCTACCCCGACCCGGGGACAACGGAACTGGGGGCAGGGGAACGGGAGGCAAGGGAACTGATGTACAACTATCGATCGTCGTCGCGAGTCGACTGTGGTGAATCCGTCAGAAGCGGGTTCCAGTCGCACAGGGGGATGGGACAGGTTTGATGACTCACCGGATATCGGGGGTATCCCGGGTGTCGCCGGCGTCCAGGTGGACGCGTGTGGTCGCGGCGGGGCTCGGGGCCGGCATGGTCCTCACATCGGCGGCGGCGGCGTTCGCGCCGGCCGCGGTCGCCGCACCGCAGGTCACGTGTACGTCAAAGCAGGCCGGACTGGCCGAGAAACTGCGGAAGGACATCACGGCGGCGCTCGCGAAGCGCAAGGGCACGGTGGCGGTCGGCCTGTACGACCGGGCGACCGCCACCACCTGCACACTGCGCGGGGACACCGCCTTCGACTCGGCCAGCGTCGTGAAGGTGACCGTGCTCGCCGCGCTGCTGCACGACGCCAAGAGGACGAACCGGTATCTCACCGACCGTGAGACCAAGCTCGCCACCGCCATGATCACCAAGTCGGACAACGCCTCCACCAGCACCCTGTGGAAGCAGCTCGGCGTCAAGAAGATCAAGGCGTTCCTCACGGCCGCCAAGATGACGCAGACCAAGCCCGGCGCGAACAACTACTGGGGCCTCACCCAGATCACCGTCCGCGACGAGCAGCGGCTGCTCGCCCTGCTCACCGCGAAGAACACGGTCCTGAGCGACAACGCGCGCGCGTATGTCCTCAAGCTGATGAACAAGGTCGTCCCCTCGCAGCGCTGGGGCACCCCGGCCGGGGCGCCCTCGACCGTGAAGGTGCACGTCAAGAACGGGTGGCTGTCCCGCGCCACGCACGGCTGGCGGGTGCACAGCGTCGGCACGTTCAACGGCGGCGGACGGGACTACACGATCACCGTCCTCACCCACGGCAACCCCGACATGCAGTACGGCGTGAACACGATCCAGGCCGTCTCCAAGGCCATCCACAAGGATCTCGTGCCCGTCCCGAAGAGCTCCTCGGGCACGGCGAGCGTGCAGCGGTACGAGCCCACGGATCGGCCGCAGGAAGCGACGGTGCCGGTGCCGGAGGGCGCCTCATAGCTCGGGGTTGCGGGCGCGTCGGCGGCTGCGGGCCCGGTGGGGCTTCTCGCGCAGTTCCCCGCGCCTCTGGAAAGGCAGGGGCTGCGCCCGCTGCCTTTCCAGAGGGCAGCGCCCGATGACATCCGGACGTTCACCGCGAGGCCATCCGCGGCTCACCGGCGTCGCCCTACCGTGACGCAATGCCTCTGAGAAGCCTCGTCGCGACCCTCACCGCCGGTCTGGCGGCGGCGGCCACCACGCTCGCCGCCGCCGGACCCGTCCACGCCGACTCGGCGCGCGGCCACGCCTGTTCGCCGACCGTGTCGATCGAGAAGCACTCCGACGCCCTCGACAAGACCACGTACGCGGGCACCTTCGTCGGGAACCTCTCCGGCCTCGCCGTCGACCGCGACGGCTCGCTCCTCGCGGTCTCCGACCGGTCGGCCCTCTTCACGCTCGACCGTCGCACCCTGGCGCCGAAGGGCGTCCTGCCGCTCGCCACGCAGAGCGGTGCCGCGCTCGACTCCGAGGCGGTCGCCGTCGACCGGGACGGCACCCTCCTCGTCGCCTCCGAGACCGAGCCGACCGTACGGCGCTACGACCGGCGGGGGCGGATCCTGGGCAGCCTGCCCGTGCCCGACGAACTGGCGGTCGCCCCGGCCGGCCGGGCGGTCGCCAACCAGACCTTCGAGGGGCTCACCCTCCTGCCCGGCGGACGCACCCTGCTCGCCTCGATGGAGGGCACCCTCACCGGGGACCCCGCCGGCGTGGTCCGCCTGCAGACCTGGCAACGGCACGGCGGCGCAGGGGAGTTCAGGCTCTCGGCGCAGTACGGCTACCGCGTGGACACCGGCCTCGGGGTCGTCGAGGTGGCCGGCCTCCCGGGTGGGCGGCTGCTCGTGCTGGAGCGCGGATTCACCGCCGGGGTCGGCAACACGGTCCGCCTCTACGCCGCCGACACGCGCCGCGCGACCGATCTTCGCCGCACGACCGCCACCGGTCGGACGAGCAGCACCCCTCGCGTGACCGACACCGACGGCGTGCGGCTCGTCCGCAAGACGTTGCTCGCCGATCTCGTGGACTGCCCCAGCCTCGGCGCCACGGCCAAGCAGCCCCAGCCGAACCCGCTGCTCGACAACATCGAGGGCATGACCGTCACCGGGGCCGCACGGCCCGGCGGGCGGCTGGACGTGCTGCTGGTCAGCGACGACAACCAGAACACCGTCCAGACCACCCGCTTCTACTCCCTCTCCCTCTCGCTCCCCCTCCGGATCCGGACCGCCTGAGGCACGCCTCCCGCCTCCGCCACCGGCGTCGGGCCGTCAACTCCGCTGTTCGCAGCCGCAGTCGGTCGTCGCGCCGTCCTCCAACAGCCCGCTCTTGGCCGTGAGATAGGCGAGCTGGGCACGGCTGTTGCTGCCGAGCAGGTCGCCGACCTTCTTGAGGTGGCTGGCGACGGTACGGGGGCTGATGCCCAGCCGGCTGGCGATGGCGGCGTCGGTGTAGCCGTCGACCATCAGGCGCAGCACATGCAGCCGGGTCTCGTCGGTCAGGAGCGCGGGGCGTTGCTGGTCCTGCTCGTAGACGACCGGCCTCGCCCGTTCCCAGGCGTACTCGAAGGCGGAGACCAGGAAGTGCACGACGCCGGGGTCGGTGACCTTGAGGGCGTGGGTGCCGTGGTCCTTGCCCATGTCGGGGATGAACGCCACGGACCGGTCGCAGATGATCATCCGGTCGAACACCTCGTCCACCGTGCGTACTTCGACGCCCAGGTCGGTGACCTGCTTGATGTAGTCGAGGGTCGGTCCGTGGGCGCGGACGGTGTGCTGGTAGAGCGTGCGCTGCTTGACGCCCTTGCGGTGGGCCTCCAGGGTGCGCGGCAGGGCCTTGACCAGGACCTCCTCGGGGCGCCTGCCGCCCGGGTGCGCGGTCAGCAGCTCGATCCGCGTGCCCCGGATCGCCTCGTCCAGCGCGGCGGTGATCGCCGGCGCGGGGGTGAGCCGCTGGGAGGACTCGCTCTCCTTGCGGCGGGCGGTGCGGTAGACGCTCTCCGCCTGTGACATCGAGGCCCGTACGGCGGCCAGGGCCTGCTGCTGCTCCAGGATCAGCCGCTCCCTCGGGTGGGCCAGCGCCGCCGTCGCCACCGAGGGCGGGATCGGCACCAGCGCCTCCGGGTCGTCCACCGCCGGGGCCACGAGCCCGAACGCGCGCACACAGCCGGGCGCCTCCGCGGCCGTGGCCCTTCCCGCCCGCAGCGCGGTGCGATAGAACTCGATGCCCGCACCGCACACCTCCACGAGGGAGCCGTCGCCCCCGGGTATGTCCGACTCACCGCACATGCCATCCCCCTTCAGAATCCTGCAGTGCACGATCATGACCCCTTCAATCACTTCCGGCAACCGGCCGACCACGGCATGCTCTTCGTGTGGACACCGGCGAAGAGCCGAGAGTCCGAGAATTCTTCTGGGGGGAACGGGAAATGAAGTACATGCGCAGAATGGCCGGGGCGCTCGCGTTTGTAGCCGCCGCGGTGCTGACCCTTTCTGTCGCCGCCGAGACGGCCGAACGCACCACGGTCGCGAGCGCCCAGGCGTCCAACGCGCCGGGCGACCCCGGCTGGCCCTGAGTCGAAGACGCCGACCTGCTCAACGCGGGTAAAGCGTATGCATGACGCGCGTAGTGGGCCCGCGAAGCGCGCGTGGCGATCGCACAGCGCTCATCCTGCGCTCACGCTGCGTTCGTATGGCGTAGGGGCGTCGCGCTGTACTTGACGGAACGTCAAGTGACTTGCTGACCGTGCGAGTTAGCAAAGAAAGCGGTTCACGGGAGAGCCGTCCGGCCGGGGCGGGATCCCATTCGGGGGGCCGTCGAGATCCATTCCATGTCCGGTGAATTCCTGCTGCCGGTTCACGGGTTCCGGCAGCTGGTTTTACAGTGAACGAACGAGGGAGTCCAAGGAAATGACCACCGCCATTGCCGCACCGAAGTGCTTGGTGTGCGACACCGAATTCGAGGTCCAGGAGGACTGGGAAAAGGGGGAGATCACCGAGTGCACGGCCTGCGGCCAGGAGCACGAGGTGGTCGAGCGGTCCGCCGCCGGCGCCCGGCTCGACCTCGCCCCCGAGGTGGAAGAGGACTGGGGCGAGTGACGACCGCCGATCAGGTCCTGCTCTCGGTGACGATGCTGCGGCCCGAGGAGAAACTGCTCCTCGGGGCGCTGCGGGCCGAGGGGCTGACGGCCCGGCCGTTGCTGATGGAGGATCTGGCGGAGGTCGTGGCGGGCCGCACCGGCGGCCCGCCCGCTCTCGCCGTGATCCGCAACCTGTCCCACCGGGACGCCATCAGCGTCTCCCGGCGGCTGGAGTACGCCGGGGTGACCACCCTCAACCGGTCCTCCGTCATCGAGGCCTGCAACGACAAGGGGCTGCAGTCACTGCTGTTCACCCGCCACGGCATTCCGCACCCGGTCACCCGGCATGCCTTCAGCTACGACCAAGTGCGCTCCGCCGTCGACGAGTTGGGGATACCGGCCGTCGTCAAGCCGGTGAGCGGCTCGTGGGGGCGGGGGGTCACCAGGATGGCCAACGCGGAGTGTGTCGAGGCGTGGGCCGGGGCGGGAGTCCGCCGACGCGGGCGGGAAGCTGTTTCCCGTGGTCGTCCAGGAGTACGTCGACAAGCCGGGGCACGATCTGCGGGTCGTCGTGGTGGGGCGGACGCCCGTGGTGGCGATCCAGCGGGTGTCGGAGGACTGGCGGACGAACACGCATCTGGGGGCACGGGTTCAGCGGGTCGAGGTGACCGCCGAGATCGACAAGCTGTGTCAGCAGGTGGTGGATGTGCTGGGGCCCGGGCTCTACGGGGTCGACCTGGTGGAGGACCGGGCGGCGGGGGAGCTGTTGGTCCTTGAGGTCAACGCGAATCCGGAGTTCGCCAAGTCGTCCGCGGAGCATGGGGTGGATGTGGCGGGGTTGTACGCGGCGTATGTGGCCGAGCAGGTGTCGCTGACCGCGGCCGCCGTCTAGCGGGGTCTTCTTCGCCCCCGCCGCCCCTACCCGTCCCTCCCCGGGGGCTGCACCCCTTCGACCTCCGTCTGACCGCCCGGTGGGGCTTCTCGCGCAGTTCCCCGCGCCCCTTGAGGGCCTGCGGCCACTCAGGGGCGAAAGCACGGGGTGCAGCCCCGGCTTTTCAGGGCGGCGGGGAACTGCGCGGCCCGCCCTACCGGGCCGCACCCCACCCCTCTTCACGCAATCGCATCAGAGAGGCCTACGTCCTATGGAACTGTTCGACACCGCCACCGTGCTCACCCGGGTTCTGACCTCGGGTGTGGTGATGAGCATCGAGAAGAGCGACCGGGAACTGCCCGGTCTCGAACGGCTGTTGACGAAGAAGACGCGGCGCAGCAAAGCCGTGCTGCTCAACAGCCGGACAGGGGCGATACACGCCGCGCTGGCCGGTCAGGGGATCGGCCACGGCGACAGCGTCGCCCTCGCGGAGCCGGACGCGGAGACCGCCGCGTTCCTGGCCTGGCTCGGCGTGCGCGTGACGTCGTACGACGAGCCCGTCGCGTACGACTACCTCGCGCTGGACCCGGCCAACGCCGACCGGCTCGGCGAGTTGGCCGCGGGGGCCACCGCGCCGGCGCTGGTCGTCGACCTGACCGGCCTCGGCTTCGGTCCGGCCGCCGCCGTGCTCACCGACGACCCGAAGCTCTGGGCCCGCGCCGAGCGGCTGAAGATCTTCGGCGCCTACGACCTGCGCACGATGTGGACGCAGGAGGAGGCGGACGCCGACCTCGTCCCCGGCGTGCAGTTCAACTACCGGCTCAGCCCGCTGGTCGCCGCCTGTGTGCGGATGGCCCTGACCCAGGCCGTACAGAACCGCCCCGCCGCGATCTCCGGAGCGAACCAGTCATGATCACTGATTTCCCCAACTCTCCGCTGCCGCTGCCGAATCCGGCGGACCTCGACGACGAGCTCGCCGCCCTGGGCGGCGCCGAGATCATCCCCAAGGCGCTCCGCCGCACGCTCTTCCCGGTCATCACCAAGGAGGACGTGTTCAACCTGATGCTCGCCCAGCGGCAGGCGCCCGAGAAGGTCGTCGCCGACTTCGCCGAGGCCTACCGGGCGTACGTGGGCGCCGGGTTCGCGCTGCCCACCGCCAGCGGCACATCCAGCCTGCACATGGCGCTCGTCGGCGCCGGGGTGCGGCCCGGTGACGAGGTCATCGTGCCGGCGTTCACGTTCATCGCCACCGCGCAGGCGGTCGTCGCGGCCCACGCCGTCCCCGTCTTCGTCGACGTCGACCCGGTCACGTACTGCATGGACCCGGCCGCCGCCGCTGCCGCGATCACCGAGCGGACCCGCGCGCTCATGCCCGTGCACGTCCACGGGCTGCCCGCCGACGTCCCCGCGCTGCGCGCGCTCGCCGACCGGCACGGCATCGCCCTCGTCGAGGACGCCTCCCACGCCCACTCCGCGAAGATCGGCGACCGGGTCGCCGGCTCCTTCGGGGACGCTGCCGGGCAGAGCCTGATGGCCGACAAGAACTTCCCCCTGGGCGGCGAGGGCGGCATCGCCTTCTTCGCCGGGGAGGCCTCGTACGAGCGGGCCGTCGCCTATCTCGCCGAGCACGGCATCGACTACGGGATGTCCTGGGTCGCCGCCGCCTTCGGCAGCAGCCAGCTCAAGCGACTGCCGTACTACGACGAGATCCGCGCCCGCAACGCCGCGCTGCTCGGGGACGCCCTGCGCGAGACCGGGCTGTTCACGCCGCCGCACGTGCCGGACGGGCACGTCCACGCGTA
Source organism: Streptomyces sp. MNU76 (assembly GCF_020982545.1). Lineage (GTDB taxonomy): Bacteria > Actinomycetota > Actinomycetes > Streptomycetales > Streptomycetaceae > Streptomyces. The sequence goes on from NZ_JAJKLK010000001.1 coordinate 340,106, forward strand.
CAACATGTACCGGGTCACGCTGCACCCCGAGGCCGTCGGCCTCGACGACCTGCCCGTGTACGCCGTCAAGGAGGCCGTGCACGAGCTGCTGCTCGCGGAGGGCGTGCCGGCCCGCGAGTGGCAGAACACGCCGATCCCGTGCCACCTGCCCTTCCGGCACCGGGACGGGTTCGGCAACGGCTACCCCTTCAGCCTCAACCCGGGCGCCGTGCGCGACCACCGGCCGGAGGACTTCCCCGTCACCCTCGGCATGCTCGACTCCACCCTCGTCCTCTGCCGCGAGCTGCGCTCCCCGGTCGAGTACGAGCGGATCCTGAGGTACGCCGACGCCTTCCGGAAGGTCGCCCGCCGCCCGGACGCCATCCGCAAGCTCGTCCAGGACCGCGACTACGTCCGGCCGTACGAGAAGGCGGCCCGCCTTGGCTGACATCCAGAATCCCGAGCGGATCCGGGTAGCCGTCGTCGGGGCCAGTGGCTACACCGGGGGCGAGGTCATCCGGCTGCTCCTCGAACACCCCCACGTCGAGCTGGCCTTCCTGTCCGCCGAGCGGGCCGCCGGTGCCTCCATCGGCAGCGTGCACCCGTGGCTGCGCAACCACCCGAAGGCGGGCGGGCTGAAGTTCCGGCCGCTGGCCGAACTGGCGGAGACCGACCCCGTGGACGTCGCCTTCGGCTGTCTGCCCACCGGGGCGCTGCCCGAGCGGCTGCCGCTGATCGCGGCCCACGCCAAGCGGGTGCTGAACCTGGGCGGCGACTTCCGGCTGCGGGCCGAGGACGAGGTGCGGGCGCACTACCCGAGGACGGCCGAGCACCCGCCGCTGGAGGACTTCGCCTACTACGTACCGGAGTTGAGCGGCGACGTGCCCGAGGGGCGGTTCGTGAACCTGCCCGGCTGCATGGCCGTCACCACGATCTACGCCCTGTACCCGCTGTTCGCCGGCGCCGAGCCGCTGGCCACCGACCGGGTCGTCGTCGACGCCAAGACCGGTTCGACCGGCGGCGGCCGCAACGGCGGCGAGCCGCCCGCCGAGCGCAGCGGGAACTTCCGGGTGCACAAGCTGTACGGGCACCGGCACGCGCCCGAGGTCCGGCAGGCCATCGCCGACTTCACCGGTGCGGCCGTGGACCTGCGCTTCTCCACGCACAGCCTGGACGTGGCCCGGGGCATCCTCGTCACCGCGTACGCCGAACTCCAAGGCGGCGTCACGTCGTTGGACGTCAAGCGAGCCTATGCCAAGGCGTATGTCGGCAAGCCGTTCGTCCGGGTCCGCCCGGCGCCGAAGGCCCCGCAGGACTTCCCGATGCTGAAGGCGGTCGTGGGCTCGAACGTCGCCGAGGTCGCCATCGCCGTCCAGGGCGGGCAGGTCGTCGCCGTCGCCGCCCTGGACAACCTGATCAAGGGCGCGGCGGGCCAGGCAGTCCAGGCGATGAACCTGATCCACGGCTTCGACGAGACCGCCGGCCTGCCGACCACGGCGGTGTCCCCATGACGACGCAGATGGAACGACCGGTCATGACCCCACCGATCCCCGCGGCTGCGGCTGCGGCCGGGGCCGCAGCCCCCGACGCGCGGGCCGCGTCCCTCTCGGCCCCCGCCCCGCCCTCCGTTCCACCCGCCCCCTCTACGTGGTCAGGCTGGCAGCGCCACACTCGATCGCGGCACCATCCACAAGGAGCTCGCCGATCTGGTGGCCCGGGGCGCCCGGGTGCTGCTCGTGGCCGGCGGGGCCACCGGGATCGAGCGGCACTACGCCGCGATCGACCGGCCCATGCCGCACCTGCGGCTGGCAGGCGGGGACTCCGTGCGGTACTGCCCGCCGGAGGAGATGCCCCACCTGGTCGACGCCTACGAGCGGGTGACGCTGCCCGCCGTGGAGCGGGAGCTGCGCGCGCTCGGGCTCAGTGTGTTCACCTCCGTCGCCGCGCGCGGCGGGCTGGTCAGCGGCAGGGCCAACCGGCCGCTGAAGGCGGTGTCCGGCGAGGGCCGGACCCTGGTCGTCCGCGACCACCGGGCCGGTGTGCCGACGGGCGTCGACGTCGACGGCCTGACCGCGCTGCTGGAGGCGTACGACGTGGTCTGTCTGGCGCCGCCGGTCGCCGACCCGGCGGGCGGCGCCCCGCTGAACGTGGACGCCGACGTGCTCGCCGCCGTGCTGACCGGCGCGCTCGGCGCCGACCATCTGCGGCTGGTCACCGGCACCGCCGGACTGCTGACCGACCCGTCCGTCCCCGACTCCACGCTGTACGACGCCTATCCGGGCGAGGGCGCGAAGTACGCGGGCGGCAGGATGCGGCAGAAGGTGCGGGCCGCCGAGATCGCCATGAAGGACAGCGGCGCCGACGTCGCCATCACCGGCCCGCACACGATGGGCGTACCGTCCGGCTGGACCCGGTTCTGGCGCACGAAGGAACCGGCGGCCGACCTCGGGCTGCTCACCCGGGTCGCCTGTGTGCCGTCGGTGTCGCGGGACGAGGCCGAACTCGCCGCCTACCTGGCCGAGTGGTGCCGGGAGCGCGGCATCGACGCCCATGTGGACGAGGTCGGCAACCTCGTCGCGACCCGGGGCGACGGCCCCCGGCGACTGCTGCTCCTCGGTCACCTCGACACGGTTCCGCACCACTGGCCGGCCGAGTGGCGCGAGGGCGAACTGTGGGCGCGGGGCAGCGTCGACGCCAAGGGCAGCCTGGCGAACTTCCTGGAGGTGCTCGCCCACGCGGACCTCCCCGAGGACGCCCAGCTGCGCGTGGTCGGCGCGGTCGAGGAGGAGATCTCCTCCTCCAAGGGCGCCTTCCACGTCCGCGACCGGTACCCGGCCGACGCCGTCGTCATCGGCGAGCCCAGCGGCTCGGAGACCCTGACCCTCGGCTACTTCGGGCTGTTCAAGCTCCGGATCACGGCGTCCGTGGCCAGCGGCCACTCCGCCGGGATGGACGCCGTGTCCGCGCCGGACCACCTGATCGACGTCCTCGGCCGGATCCGGGCGTCGGTGCTCGCCGAGGCGCCGGAGGCGCTCAGCGCGGTCATCGACGCCCGTGTGGAGAACGGGCGCGAGCGCTCGACCGCCGTCGGGATCCTCAACTTCCGGGTGCCGCCCAAGGTCGACGTGGCGGCGCTCACGGCCGCCGCGCTGGGGCACGCCGCCGACGACGTGCGCGTCGACGTGCTGCGGGCCACCCCCGGGCACGCCGGCGGCCGGTCGAGCGCCCTGGTCAAGGTCTTCACCCGGGCCTTCGCACAGGCCGGGATCAGGCCCCGCTTCGTGGTGAAGAAGGGCACGTCCGACATGAACACGCTGGCCACCACCTGGCACGACGTCCCGATGGTGGCGTACGGCCCCGGCGACTCCGCCCTGGACCACACCGACGAGGAACGCATCGACCCCATGGAGTACCGCACCGCCCGCAGCCTGCTCGCCGACGCGGTCCACCGCTGGTTCACCCTGCCCGCCGGACCCGAGGGGAGCCGACGATGACCACGGCCGTACGCGAAGACCTCCAGGTCGGCGGCGACGTGACGGCCACCCTCGCCGAACGTGCCGTCCAGGCAAGGCGGTTGGTGGTCGACATGGCGGCGAGCCCGCGCGGGTGCCACCTCGGCGGCAGTCTCTCCGTCCTCGACATCCTGATCGCCGCCCTGCACCGGGCCTCCGCCGACGACGGCACCGAGGTCGTCCTCAGCAAGGGCCACGCGGCCGCCGGGCTCTACGCGGCCCTGCACGTCAGCGGGATCCTGCCGGAGAACCCGGCCCCGCTGTACGGCCTCGCCGGCCACCCCTACACCGGCCACCCCGGCCCCAAGGTGCCCGGTGTCCGTTTCCCCACCGGCAGCCTCGGCCACGGCGTCCCGTACGCCGCAGGCTGGGCGCTCTCGCAGCGGCTGCGGGGCCGCGACGGGCTCGGTATCGCGGTCGCCGGGGACGGCGAACTGCAGGAGGGCCTGGTCTGGGAGACTTGCCAGGTCGCCGCCGCGCAGGAGCTCGGCAACCTCGTCCTCGTCGTCGACCGCAACGGCGGCCAGAACGACGGCATGGTCGCCGACATCTCCCCGCTGCCCCGGCTCGCCGAACGGTTCGCCGCGTTCGGGTTCGACGTCACGGAGGTGGACGGCCACGACCTCGGCGCCCTGACCGCCCTCCTGGCCGAGGACCGCACGGCCGCCCGCCGCCCCCTCGCGGTCGTCGCCGACACCGTCAAGGGCAAGGGCGTACGGGCCGTCGAGGGCAGGGCCGGCTGCCACTACGTGACCATCGACCAGGCGCGCGCCGCCAAGTGGAAGCGAGCGATCCGATGAACCCCTCGGCAACCGCGGCCGCCGCGACCGCCTCGACCCGCACGGCAACGGTGGCCCCCGCGCCCCCTTCGACCTCCACCGACGAGCGGCCGGTGACACTCTCCGGCCGCGACGCCTACCGGGACGAGCTGACCCGGCTCGCCGCCTCCGACGACACGATCGTCTGCCTGGAGGCGGACCTGGGCGGCAAGGGACACCCCTTCCAGGCCGCCCACCCGGAGCGTTTCTTCAACCTCGGGATCGCCGAGGGGGCCATGGTCGACATGGCGGCGGGCCTCGCGGCCGGCGGCCACAAGCCGTTCGTCAGCACCTTCGCCCCGTTCGCCGCCCTGCGCGCCGCCGAGAGCCTGAAGCTGACGCTCGGCTACCTGGCCGCCGGGGTCACGGTCGTCGCGCCCTACGCCGGTGTCTCCGGCGCCTGGTTCGGGACCACCCACCACTGCCTGGAGGACCTGGCGATCCTGCGCAGCGTGCCGGGCGTGACCATCGCGGCCCCCTACGGCGACGCCGAGATGCGCGCGGTGGTCCGGGAGGCGGTCCGCTCCGGCCGCCCGCACTACATCCGTACGGGACGCAACGCGCGGTACGAGTCCCTGCCGGTCGCCGGAGACGAACTCCCGCTCGTCAACTGGGAGTTCGACGCCACCGCCACCGCCACCGCCACCGCCACCGGCACCGGCACCGGCACCGGCACCGCCACCGCCCACGACCCCGTCTGCCTCGTCTCCGTCGGCGAGGAGGGCACCCGTCTCGCCCTCGACGCCCGGCGGACCGTGCCCGGCACCTCCCACGCGCACCTCGTCCACCTGGACCACGAGAACCTGACGCGCGCAGCCGCCGAACTCGCCCGCCGTCACTCCCGGTTCGTGGTCGTCGAGGAGCACCGCGGTCAGGGCGGCGTCGCGGAGGCGCTCGCGCTGCTGCTGCCGGAGTGCCGGGTCACGTCCGTCAGCGCGAACCGGAGCTGGCCCTCCCAGGGCGGCGACCACGACGAGGTCATGGCCGCGCTGGGCCTGGACCTGCCCGCCGTACTGGACGCACTGGTCCCCACGAACTGATCGCCCCCACACACCTCTTCAAGGAGTCCTGACATGCACATCCTCATGATCGAATGCAACCCGAACGGCATGGCCGGTATCGCGAACGCTCTCGACCTCGGCCACGACGTCACCCTCGTCTCGGTCGACCCCGACTTCTACCTCGCCGTCTCCCCGCTCACCGAGGCCGCCTACGCGCACCCCAACTGCCGGGTCGTCAAGAGCGAGAAGGCTTTCTCCATCGAGGAGCTGACCTCCCTGGCCCGCGAGGTGCACGCCGAGCGTCCGGTGCACGGCGTGACCACGTACAGCGAGTACCACACCGTCCACACCGCCGCCGTCGCCGAGGCGCTGGGCCTGCCCGGGATGAGCGTCGACGGTGCCCGCAACGCCCGCCACAAGCACCTCACCCGTCTCACCCTCGACGGCAAGGGCATCCGGCAGCCGCGCTTCGCGCACGTCTCGGACCCGACGAAGGTCGAGGCGGCCGTCCGCGAGATCGGCTTCCCCTGCGTGGTCAAGCCGTCCGACGGCACCGCCAGCCTGCACGTCCTGCACCTGAAGGACGAGGACGACCTGACCGCCTACCTCGCCGAGCTGGCTGAGGTCGTCGACTACGGACGCGGCGTCGTCCGTATCCCCGACATCCTGATCGAGGAGTTCGTCACCGGTGAGCTGATCTCCGTCGAGTCGTGCGTGCTCGGCAAGGGCGAGGTCGTCAACCTCGGTCTGACCGACCGCCCGCTGAGCGGCTTCCCGCACTTCATCGAGATGGGCGCCACCTACTTCACCGGACACCCGCTCCAGGACGAGCTGTTCGAGATGACCACCAAGGTCCTGAACGAGCTGGGCGTCGACTTCGGCTTCATCCACACCGAGTTCCTGCTGGGCCCCGACGGCCCGGTGCTGTGCGAGGTCAACGGCCGGCTCATCGGCGGCATCGTGCCGAGCCTGATGCGGATCAGCTCCGGTGTCGACGCCTACCTGGAGGTCATCCGCCAGGCCCTCGGCGAGCGCCCCGAACTGCCCTTCCCCGGCGAGACCATCGCGGGCGGCCACTGGTTCGGCTCCCCGGTCGCCGGCACGGTCGAGTCCATCGGCTTCGACGGCCTGAAGGACCTGCCCGGCTTCCACAGCGCCCTCGCCTACAAGAAGCCCGGCGTCGAGGTCAGCCGTCTCTCCAAGAGCAACTTCGACTGGATCGGCCACGTCATCTTCACCGGCGCCGACCGCGACGAGGTCAACAAGCGCAACGAGGAGGCCCTGGACGCCATCGACCTGCGCCTGAAGGTCGAGGTGGCCCGATGAGCGAGGCCGTACGCGGCCGGGCCGTACGCGGCGAGGCCGCACGCGGCAAGGAGGGACCGGTCACCCTGCGCGGGGTGGCCGTCCCGGCCCTCGACCCCGAGGCGCTGTACGACGTCACCACGGAGAACGGCGTCTTCGCGGCCTTCACCAGGACCGGCCCCCGGCAGGGCGGTGAGCGCGAGCTCTGGCCCGGCTACACCGAGACCCACGCCCATGTCTCGCTCCCCGCGAACTGGGACGACACGGTCGAGGACCCCCGGATCGTGGCCCTCCAGTACCTCTACCACGGGGTCACCCACGTCGTGGACATGTTCGGTTTCCCGCTGGTCGCCGACGCCTGGGCGACCGGCCGGGAGGCCTCCCCGTGGCCGTACCCGGAGATGGTGCACTGCGGCTACGCGGTGACGGCGACGACCGACGCGGCCGGCCGCACCGGCCACGGCGTCGAGTTCCCGGCCCCGGTGTACATGCTGGCCGTCGAGTCCGACCTCGACCACGCCCTGCGCGCCAACGCCGAACGTGGCGGCACCTTCCTGAAGGTGATGTTCACCGACGGTACCGAACAGCCCGGCAGCCCGGTCCGCTTCTCCCGCCTCTCGGAGCGGGTCCTCAGCTTCACCGCCCGCATGGCGCGGGAACGCGGCGTCACGGCGGTCATCGACTGCAACACCCTCCAGGAGACCCGCTGGGCGTACGGGTGCGGCTTCCGCCTCTTCGCCCACACCGTGCGCGACCGCACCCTCGACGAGATCGACTGGAAGGAGTTCGAGGGGGCGCGGTTCGTGTCCACCCTGGCCGGCCTCCGCCCGATGATCATGACGGGCGAGGAGTTCCTGACCGAATACTCCCGCGAGGGCTTCGCCGAGACCCAGGACGTCCGCAACCTCGACTTCGTCCAGGGCATCGAGAAGCCGTACGGCATCGAGTACGGCGTCCAGGAGACCCGCACCGCCGCCCTCGCCGACATGCGCCGCAACGCCCTCGCCGCCCTCGGCCGGGGCGATCTGCTGGTCGGCACCGACTCCGGCAACACCGGCGCCTACCACGGCTACTCCCTGCTCAGCGAGCTGGACCTGCTGCGCGGCGACGACGCCTCCCTGGACGGGATGCTGCGCCACCAGGCCACGGTCGGCGGCCGCCGCTACTTCGCCGAGCTGAGCGGCGACACGACGGGCGAGCACCCCCTGAGCGTGGGCGCCCCCGCCACGTACAACCTCCTCCACCCCTCGGCCCCGACCGCCCGCTCTCGGCCCTGCCCGTCCGCACGGTCGTCCGGGGCACGGAGATCGACCGCCCGGCGCTGGCCCGCGAGATCGCGGACCTCCGGGCGGGCACCGCCACCACCGACCTGAAGGGAACGGCCGCGTGACCATCGAACGCAGGCGGGCGCTGATCGGCGTGAACGCCGGCATCTTCCTCGCCCACATCGGGAACTTCATCTGGTTCCCCGTCCTCGTCGCCTCCCTCGGCGGCACCGACAGCGGCTTCTGGGCCGGCGTCGTGATGTGCATGACCTACGTGGGCCGCCTCGCCGCGACGTTCTTCTACGAGGGGGTCGCGGCCCGGATCGGCATCCGGGGCGCGGTGTTCGCGGGCACCGCGACGGAGGCGGTGGCCCTGTTCCTGATGGGCTTCGGCGACGGCGTCGTCGTCTACTCGGTGCTCGCCTTCCTCATCGGCCTCGGCTCCGGCACGGCCTTCCCCGGCCTGAAGAACATCCTCGTCTCGTACCCCGACGACGAGCGCCCGAAGGCCTTCTCGACCTTCCAGATGTCCGCGCAGGTGGGCCTCTTCGGCGGCGCGCTGGTCGGTGGTCTGCTGGCGGACGTCGACCTGCGCACCCTCTTCTCCGTCGTCTTCGCCATCTTCATCGGCTTCTGCCTGGCGTCCTCGGCGTTCATCCCGAGGGACGGGTTCGGTGCGGCCCCCGCGACGGACCAGGCCAAGCCTCCGTTGCTGAGCACGGCCGTCTTCAAGGCCATCGAGGTGCGCGGTGCCACCCGCTACTTCCTCCTCTCGGCCGTCTTCTGGTTCCTCTCCATCGGCTTCATGGTCGGCATCCCGCTGCACATGGAGGAGTACGCGTCCGGGTGGGCGCCGTCGGCCCCCTTCTGGATCACGGGGCTGACGGTGCTGGTGCTCCAGTACCCCCTGTTCAAGTTCCTGATCAAGCACCTGCGCCCGGGGGCCGTGATGGCGCTCGGTCTGGCGGGCATGACGGTCGCCTTCACCGCGTTCGGCGCGGGCCGAACGGTCCCCTGGGTGGTCGTGGGCTGCCTCACCGTGGTGCTGGGCGAGATCCTCTTCGTCCCCTCCTTCGACATCTGGGTCGCCCGCAAGGTCCCGGCGGACCGCCTCGCCAAGGCCATGGGCGCGATGCACTTCTTCCGTAGCGCCGGCAACATGATCGGCTCCCTGCTGGCGGGCATCCTCTTCGACCTGGCCCTGTCCTGGGACGTCCCGGGCGCGAACTGGTACATCGCCGCGCTGATCGCCGCCGGGTGCGCCGCGATCTGTCTGTTCAGCGGGGATGAGGGTACGGCTGCCGCCGTCGAGGCCGCGGAGGAGGAGCGGGAGGGGGCTGCGGCGTAGGGGCGCCGCATAGCTCGGGGGTGCCTGCTTCGTTGGCGGCTGCGGGCGCGTGGGGCTTCTCGCGCAGTTCCCCGCGCCCCTAAAAGACCAGGCCCCTGCGGGCCTGAAATGCACGGGGCGCAGCCCCGGCTTTTCAGGGGCGCGGGGAACTGCGCGAGAAGCCGCACCGGGCCGCACCCGCCAACGAAACAGTCGGCCCCCACCCACCAGGCGCCCCGGCCCCAAATATCGCGGTGGGATGAAATCCCACTCCCGCCGTGTTGGTCACTTGCGGAGACCAGGACGAACGGAGGGCACCGGCGTGGCAGCGCAACAGGGGGGCGACCGAGGTTGGGCGCGCAGACTGGCCGGATACGCCTGGCGGTACCCCAAGGACGTGGTCCTCGCTCTCGGCTCGTCCCTGGCCGGTATGGCCGTGATGGCGCTGGTCCCCCTGATCACCAAGGTGATCATCGATGACGTGATCGGGGACAAGACCCGGGACATGACCCCCTGGGCGGCGGCCCTGATCGGCGCCGCCTTCCTCGTGTACGTCTTCACCTACATCCGGCGCTACTACGGCGGCCGCCTCGCCCTCGACGTCCAGCACGACCTGCGGACCGAGATGTTCGGCACGATCACCGCCCTCGACGGCCGCCGCCAGGACGAGCTGTCCACCGGCCAGGTCGTCGGCCGCGCCACCAGCGACCTCCAGCTGATCCAGAGCCTGCTCTTCATGCTGCCGATGACCATCGGCAACCTCCTGCTGTTCCTGATCTCCCTCGTGATCATGGCCTGGCTGTCCGTTCCGCTCACCCTGGTCGCGATCGCCGTCGCCCCCGCCCTGTGGTGGATCGCCCGGCGCAGCCGCACCAAGCTGCACCCCGCCACCTGGTACGCCCAGGCCCAGGCCGCCGCCGTCGCGGGCGTGGTCGACGGCGCCGTCAGCGGCGTACGCGTGGTGAAGGGGTTCGGGCAGGAGGAGCAGGAGACCGGCAAGCTCCGGGAGGTCGGGCGGCGGCTGTTCGCCGGGCGGCTGCGCACCATCCGGTTCAATTCCCGGTACACCCCCGCCCTCCAGGCCGTCCCCGCCCTCGGCCAGGTCGCCATGCTGGCGCTCGGCGGCTGGCTGGCCGTCCGGGGCCACATCACGCTCGGTACGTTCGTCGCCTTCTCCACGTACCTGGCCCAGTTGGTCGGCCCGGTCCGCATGCTCGCCATGGTCCTCACCGTCGGCCAGCAGGCCCGCGCCGGCACGGAACGCGTCCTGGAGCTGATCGACACCGAGCCGACGCTCGCGGACGGCACGAAGACCCTCCCCGCCGACGCGCCCGCGACCGTCGAGTTCGACGACGTGTCCTTCGGCTATGAGGACGCCTCCGGCAAGATCCGCCCCGTCCTCGACGGCCTCAGCTTCGAGATCCGGCCCGGCGAGACCCTAGCCGTCGTCGGCTCCTCCGGCTCCGGCAAGTCGACCGTCTCGCTCCTGCTGCCGCGCTTCTACGACGTGACGCGCGGCGCCGTCCTCATCGGCGGCCACGACGTCCGCGAACTCACCCTCGACTCGCTGCGCGCCGCGATCGGCCTGGTCCCCGAGGACTCCTTCCTCTTCTCCGACACGGTCCGCGCCAACATCGCGTACGGCCGCCCGGACGCCACCGACGAGCAGATCCGGACGGCCGCCCGCGCCGCCCAGGCGGACCGTTTCATCGCCGAGCTGCCCGACGGCTACGCCACCAAGGTCGGCGAGCACGGCCTCACCCTCTCCGGCGGCCAGCGCCAGCGGGTCGCCCTCGCCCGCGCGATCCTCACCGACCCGCGCCTGCTCGTCCTCGACGACGCGACCTCGGCGGTCGACGCCCGCGTGGAGCACGAGATCCACGAGGCGCTCAAGCACGTCATGGAGGGCCGCACGACCCTCCTCATCGCCCACCGCCGCTCCACCCTCGGTCTCGCCGACCGCATCGCCGTCCTCGACGACGGCCGCCTCGCCGACCTGGGCACCCACGAGGAGCTGGAGCGCCGCTCCGCCCTCTACCGCAGGCTGCTCACCGACCCCGACGAACTGGGCGGCGTCTCGCCCGGCCACACCCCGCCGACCTCGCTCACCGAGGCCGAGGACATCACCGTCCGCGACTCGATACGGGACGAGCTGGACGCCGAGTTCGACGCCGAGCGCGGCATCACCCCCCGGCTGTGGACGGGCGACCGGGAGCCCGGGACACCGCCTTCGACGGCACCCCCCACCCCCGAACTCCTCGCCCAGGTGGAGGCGCTGCCCCCGGCGACCGACACCCCCGGCATCGACGAGGCCCGCGCGGTCGCACCGGAGGAGTCGTACGGCCTGAAGCGGTTGCTGCGCGGCTTCGGCACGGCCCTCGCCCTCAGCCTCGCCCTGGTCGCCGTCGACGCGGGCATGGGTCTGCTGCTGCCGGTGCTGATCCGGCACGGGATCGACGACGGTGTCTCGCAGGCGGCCCTCGGCGCGGTCTGGGCCGCGTCGCTGCTCGGGCTGGTCGCGGTCCTCGCGCAGTGGGTGGCGCAGATCGGCGAGATGCGGATGACCGGCCGTACCGGCGAACGCGTCCTCTATTCCCTCCGTCTGAAGATCTTCGCCCAGCTCCAGCGCCTCGGACTCGACTACTACGAGCGGGAGTTGACCGGCCGGATCATGACGCGGATGACGACCGACGTCGACGCGCTCTCGACCTTCCTGCAGACCGGACTGGTCACCGCGTTCGTCTCCGTCGTCACCTTCTTCGGGATCATGGTCGCCCTGGTCGTGATCGACGTACAGCTCGCCCTCGTCGTCTTCGCCACGCTTCCGCCGCTGATCGTCGGCACGGTCTTCTTCCGCCGGGCGAGCGTGAAGGCGTACGAGCTGGCCCGTGAGCGGGTGTCCGTGGTCAACGCGGACCTCCAGGAGTCGGTGGCCGGGCTGCGGATCGTGCAGGCGTTCCGCGGCGAGCGCGCGGGCGGCGAGCGCTTCGCGGCCGACAGCGACAGCTACCGCCGGGCCCGTGTCCACGGCCAGTGGCTGATCTCGGTCTACTTCCCGTTCGTGCAGTTCCTGTCCTCGGCCGCGGCGGCCGCCGTCCTGGTCGTCGGCGCCCACCGGGTCGACGCGGGCACCCTCACCACCGGCGCCCTGGTCGCCTACCTCCTCTACATCGACCTCTTCTTCGCCCCCGTCCAGCAGCTCTCCCAGGTCTTCGACGGCTACCAGCAGGCCACCGTCTCCCTGGGCCGCATCCAGGAACTCCTCCAGGAGCCGACCTCGACGAAGGCGGCCCCCGCACCCCTGGAGGTGCTCTCCCTGCGCGGTGAGATCGCCTTCGAGGACGTGGACTTCGCGTACGGGGCCGCCATCGACGGGGAAGCGGCCCTCAGCGGTGTGAGGCTCACCGTCCCCGCCGGACAGACCGTCGCCTTCGTCGGCGAGACCGGCGCCGGCAAGTCCACGCTGGTCAAACTGGTCGCCCGCTTCTACGACCCCACCGGTGGCCGGGTCACGGTCGACGGCACCGACCTGCGCGACCTCGACCTCACCTCGTACCGGCACCGGCTCGGCGTCGTCCCGCAGGAGGCGTACCTCTTCCAGGGCACGATCCGGGACGCCATCGCCTACGGCCGCCCCGAGGCCACCGACGCCGAGGTGGAGGCCGCCGCCCGTGCCGTCGGCGCCCACGACATGATCGCCACGCTCGACGGCGGCTATCTGCACGAGGTCGCCGAACGCGGCCGCAACCTCTCCGCCGGACAGCGCCAGCTGATCGCGCTGGCCCGCGCGGAGCTGGTGAACCCCGACATCCTGCTCCTCGACGAGGCGACGGCGGCCCTGGACCTGGCCACCGAGGCGCAGGTCAACCAGGCCACCGACCGCCTCGCCGGCCGCCGTACGACCCTGGTCGTGGCCCACCGCCTCACCACGGCCGCCCGCGCCGACCGCGTCGTCGTGATGGACCACGGCCGGGTCGTCGAGGACGGCACCCACGACGAACTGCTGGCCCGCGACGGCCGGTACGCCGCCCTCTGGCGGACCTTCGTGGGCGAGCCGGCGCTGCGGTCATAACTGCGGCCACAGGGGACCTTCGGGGCGTTTCGCCCCGCGCGCGCAACCGTTCGACGGGGGGCGTGCGTCCGTACATCAGTACGGCCATGTGACGGGAGGGGCAGCGAGTGAGCAGGCGGGGGACGTGTCGGCCGACGGCGCTCGTGCTGGCCGTACTGACGATCGCCGGTCTGCTGACCCTGGCGGGCCCGGCGGCGAGCGCCGAGGCCGCCGCCGCGTCGTGCCCCGGGCGCAAGGTGCGGACACTGACCTCCGACGCCGGCACCGTGCGGGTCTACCGCAGGGGCAGCCGCTACGTCTGCGCCGTCCTCGTGCCCAGGAAGCAGGCCGGCAAGGGCACCATCCGCATCCGGGCCCGGGGCGGCCGGTGGGTCCTCAACAAGAAGCGCCCCGCCGGCCCCGTGACGGTCCACGCCGGCCGCCGCGCCGTACGGATCAAGGCCCGCGCCGGCGGCGAGACCTTCGACTCGGGCTGGATCCTGCGGTGAACCCCCCCGGGGGCACAGGGTTTTCCCTATCGCTCCCATCTGCGGTCGAGAGCAGTCCAGTTGGCCCCTTTCTTCCCTGGTGCCCCGGCACTCGCTCCGATAGCTTCCGGCGCACAGCCGCTGCATAGGGGAGAGAACGCATGCGCAAAGCACTCGGATGGGTGCTGTCGTTCGTCGTGCTCATAGGCACGTTGAGCACGGCGGGGACGGCCCACGCCGCGGGGTCGGACGCCGGTGACATCAAGAACCGGCTGCTCGCGATACCGGGGGTGAGCCTGATCGAGGAGAAGCCGTACCCGGGTTACCGCTTCTTCGTCCTGGGCTTCACCCAGCCGGTGGACCACAGGAACCCGAAGAAGGGGACGTTCAAGCAGCGGATCACCGTGCTGCACAAGGACACGGCCCGACCGACGGTCTTCTACACCGGCGGCTACAACGTCTCCACCAACCCCGGCCGCCGTGAGCCCACGCAGATCGTGGACGGCAACCAGATCTCCATGGAGTACCGCTTCTTCAACCCGTCCCGGCCCGACCCGGCCGACTGGTCCAAGCTCGACATCTGGCAGGCGGCCAGCGATCAGCACCGGATCTTCAAGGCGCTGAAGAAGATCTACGGCAAGAAGTGGATCTCCACCGGTGGCTCCAAGGGCGGTATGACGGCCACCTACTACGAGCGCTTCTACCCGAAGGACATGGACGGCGTCGTCGCGTACGTCGCCCCCAACGACGTCGTCAACAAGGAGGACTCGGCGTACGACCGGTTCTTCGCCAAGGTCGGCACCAAGGAGTGCCGCGACCGGCTGAACGCCGTGCAGCGCGAGGCCCTCGTCCGTCGTGAGCCGCTGGAGAAGAAGTACGCGGAGGTCGCCGCCGCCGAGGGCTTCACCTTCAAGACGGTCGGCAGCCTCGACAAGGCGTACGAGGCGGTCGTCCTCGACTACGTCTGGGGCTTCTGGCAGTACAGCACGCTCGCCGACTGCGACAGCGACGTCATCCCGAAGGACGCCAGGAAGGCCACGGACGACGAGATCTGGACGTCGATCGACACGATCTCCGGCTTCTCCTTCTACACCGACCAGGGTCTGGAGCCGTACACGCCGTACTTCTACCAGGCCGGTACGCAGCTGGGCGCGCCCACGATCAAGTTCCCGCACATCGAGAAGAAGTACATCCGCTACGGCTACCAGCCGCCCCGGAACTTCGTCCCCCGGGACATCAAGATGAAGTTCCAGCCGAAGGCGATGCGGGACGTCGACACCTGGGTCCGCGACAACGCCAAGCAGATGCTCTTCGTGTACGGGCAGAACGACCCGTGGGGCGCCGAGCCGTTCCACCTGGGCAAGAAGGCCCGTGACTCGTACGTGTTCACGGCCCCCGGCGCCAACCACGGTGCCAACGTCACCGGTCTCGTCGAGGCGCAGAAGGACCTGGCCACGGCCCGGATCCTGAAGTGGGCGGGTGTCGCCCCGGCCGCCGTCCAGGCGGACCCGAGCAAGGCCAAGCCGCTGGCGAAGTTCGACTCCAAGCTCGACAAGCGTGACGTCGAGCGGGAGCCCACGCTGAGGCCGTAGCGCGCCAGGCGCAGAAGCGTCACAGCGAGTCGAGCCCCGGGGCCGCCGAACAGCGGCACCCGGGGCTCGACCCCTGTCTGCGACGACCCCTGTCACACCGGCACCGCGCACCCCACCGGTCGGCTGCCGCCCAGCCGCACGTACAGGTCGGTCGTGGCAGGACACCGTGCCTCGCTGTCGACGGCCGTCGTCACCTCGTACTCCGGAGCGTGCTTGCCCCCGCCGTCGCAGGCGGTCTCCCGGACCTCGCCCCGGCCGGCGCCGTAGACGCAGTCGCCGACGATGGTGCGGGGGCCGCCCCCGCCGCCGGGATCGCCCGGATGCGGCGGCTGGAGCTTGCGCATACAGGCGTAGCCCTGCGGGACGGAACCGTCGCCGTCCTCGTCGTAGCCGTTGCGGTCGTCGGCGGACTCGCTGATGTGGAGGACGAAGTCGGTGGTCGGCGGGCACAACGGCCCCTGCCCGACCCGGCCGTCGTGCCGGGCCACGACCCGGGCGGCGGCCCGCTCGCTCGCACAGGGCACCTCGCTGAAGCTGGTCGTCCCGAACGAACTGCACTCGTCCACCCCGAGGAACACCGTCCCGTACCCGGCCGGCCGGGTCGGCGCGGCCGTCGCGGTCGCGGCCGCCCGCTCCCCGGACTCCTCGCCGACCCCGCCCGACCAGGCCTGACAGCCGGCGAGCGCCGCCACGGCGAGCAGGACGGCGGCCGCGAGCACCCCTGTGCACACCTGTCGAACGAGACACACACGCCACATGAGCACCCCCCGATGAACCCCCGTCCAGCGTGGCCCCGTGCCGAGGGCCACGCCAGACATACCGTGCGCTTTGCGCCACTTGGGGGTGATGCGCGAGGAGTGCGACGTAGGCCCCGTACGCCAGGAGCTTTACACCAGGGTCCGTGGCCGGATCCGTACGTCAGGCCGGTCCGTACGTCAGGCCGTGTCCGATCGGGTACAGCACCTGCGCCGGCTTGTCGGCCCGCCGCACCGGTACCGGCAGCTTCCCGCGCGGCGCCACCCGCCCGGCCAGCACGCGCGCGGCCGCCCGGACCTCGACGTCCGTCCAGGAGTACGAGGCCAGGTAGCCCTTCACCTGCCGCAGTTGGGCCACGTCGTACGGGTTGCGGAGCGCGACCGCCACCATCGGCACCCCGGTGGCCAGCAGCCGCGCGACCAGGGTCCGCTGGGTGCTGTCCGCCGTCACGTTGTACGTCCCCACGACCACGGCGTCCTTGCCCCGGGCCGCCGCCACGGCCTGGTCGACGAGGTCCGGGGCGGGGGCCGTACCGGTGGACAGGCTGGTGGCCGAGAAGCCCAGCGAGGTGAGTTCGGCGGCGAGGACGGCCGTGGGCGGCCCCGTGGTGCCCGACGGGGAGGCCGGGTCGGCGCCCACCACCAGCACATTGCGGTGCGTACGCCGGGACAGCGGCAGCAGCGAGCCCTCGTTGACCAGGAGCGTGGTGGTCCGTTCCGCGATCCGGTCGGCGGCGTCGAGATGCCGCCGGATCCCCACGACCCGGTCGACCCCGGCCTCACTCACGTACGGCCGCTCGAACAGCCCGAGCTTCGCCTTGAGCCGCAGGATCCGCAGGATCGACTCGTCGAGCCGAGCCTCGGTCAGCTCGCCGGAGCGTACGGCGGCCAGGACCGCGTTCCACGCCACGTCGATCGAGGGCGGGTTGAGAAGCTGGTCCACGCCCGCCTTCAGCGCCAGCACCGGCACCTGGTCGTCCCCGTACTTCTCCCGTACGCCCTGCATGCCGAGCGAGTCGGTGACCACGACCCCGTCGTAGCCCAGCTGTTCGCGCAGGATGCCGGTGAGGATCGGGCGGGAGAGGGTGGCCGGGTCGCCGGAGGGGTCCAGCGCGGGGACCATGATGTGCGCGGTCATGATCGAGTCGATGCCGGCGCGGATCGCGGCCCGGAACGGCGGGGCGTCCAGGGCCGTCCACTGCTCCCGGGTGTGCTCGATGACCGGGAAGCCGTAGTGGCTGTCGACGGCCGTGTCCCCGTGGCCGGGGAAGTGCTTGGCGGTGGCCGCGACCCCCGCCCCCTGGTACCCCTGCACCTGCGCGGCGACCAGCCCCGCGACCGCGTCCGGGTCGGCGCCGAAGGAGCGGACGCCGATGACGGGGTTGGCCGGGTTGACGTTCACGTCGGCGACCGGGGCGTAGTCCTGCCGGATGCCGAGCGCCCGCAGCTCGGCCCCGCCGACGCGTCCGGCCTCACGGGCGTCCGAGCGGGAGCCGCCCGCGCCGAGGGCCATCGCACCCGGCAGCAGGGTGGCGGGCCTGCCGACGCGGGCCACGATGCCGTGTTCCTGGTCGGTGGAGACGAGGACGGGGAGGCCCCGGGGGAGGGCGAGGGAGGACCGCTGGATGCCGTTGGAGAGGGCGGCGATCTGGTGCGGGTCGCGGGTGTTGTGCGCCCAGGAGAAGTAGATGATCCCGCCGACCCGGTACCTCTCCAGCAACTCGGCGGCCGTGCGGACGCCCAGTTCCTGGAGGTTGGCATCGATGTCGGCCTGGTCCGGTGCGGTCGCCGAGTGCCCGTAGACCCGCATCACGAAGAGCTGGCCGACCTTCTCCTCCAGGCTCATGCGCGCGATGAGGGCGCGGAGTCTCTTGTCGTGGCGGTGGGGGGCGGCCTGTGCGTCGGTGCCGAGGGCCAGTGCCGAGGTGACGCCTGCGGTGGCGGCGAGAACGGTACGTCTGGAGGGCACGTGCGTCGCTCCTTCCGGAGATCCGGAGGATTGAAGGAAACTTCCAAGGTGTCACGATTATCCGGGAAGTTTCTTCCGGTCAAGGGAACGCGACGCGGGCGGGTGGCGGGACTGAGGGGCCGTCACCGGCGCTGTGGAGGGGGGCGCGCCGGTGACGGCGTGCGGCCGGCCGCAGGCGGCGGA
This sequence comes from Streptomyces sp. MNU76, assembly GCF_020982545.1. Lineage (GTDB taxonomy): Bacteria > Actinomycetota > Actinomycetes > Streptomycetales > Streptomycetaceae > Streptomyces. Next base: position 358,351 of record NZ_JAJKLK010000001.1, read on the forward strand.
GAGGGTTGGTCAGCGTTCGCAGCCAGCAGCGAGGCCGACACCGCACTGCGGAGACTCATCCGGCGGCATGGGGGTTGGACGGGGCGGGTGGGTTCGGGTTCCCGGGAGGGGGCGTTTTCGGAAGGTGGTGCGGGTGGGGCGGGTGTTGCGCCGGGGAGCTGGGGCGTGTGCGTCGGCGGGTGCGGCTCCGGTAGGGCTTTGCGCGCAGTTCCCCGCGCCCCTGCAGAGCAGGGGCTGTGCCCCGTGCCCCGCCGGCACCGGTCTGCCTGGCGCTGACGCCACCAAGCATCTTGACTCCACCCAACTCGGGGCAGTCCGCAGTCTCCACGAAACCCAGGGCTTGACAGTCAGCTGTACCGGATCAGCACTGTTCGTTCCGTGACACGCACCGTGTCACGGTGGCCAACCTGCCGCGCGGCGCTGTCCAGGTGCTCGACAGCGCGGGCACCGGCACTGACGCGAGTTTCGGCCGTGCCTGCGTGGGTCCATCGGATGCGAGCCGTGCGGAGCACGCCCCGTTCATCGGGGATGAGGAATTCGCACTGCCAGACGTTCTCGGGCAGTGCGATCTGGGGGCCGCGGCCGCAGGAGCGGAGTTCCGCGCCGACCAGCCACTGCTGGAGGCGGGCGACGAACAGGCCGGCCTCGGTGGGGTGGTTGGCCCTCCGCCTGAAGCACAAGGGGAAGTCTGCCGTTGCCCCATGCGTAGAAGTACATGCGCTCCAGGTTCCGGGCCCGGGCGTACAGACCGGTCAGATAGAAGCGGACCGCGTGGTTGGCTGCTGTCTCTTCCTCCAGCGGATCGTTCAACGTCACGGTCTGCGTGGTGCCCGTGCTCCACAGCGGCAGGTGGTACCCCGCCCGCTGGAACGTCCGATCGACATCACGCACTCGGGGCGGCCGCGCATCACCATCAGCGGGCAGTGGCCATGGGCGGCCAGATGCACCGCGGTGGAGCCCAGCAGCAACCCGGTAAAGCTGGAGAGACCCCGGCTGCCGACCACCGCCAGCGCCGCCGAGCGTGACTCGACCTCCAGCACCTCCAGCGCCTCACCCGCCACCACGGACCGGGCGATGTCGATGCCTGGCGCATGGGCATGTGCCCGTTCCTCGGCACGGGCCAGCGCCCCGTGCACCATCGGCTCCAGGCCGTGGTCGGCCGGGTTCCACGGTGCCGTACCGGACGGCAGGTGTGCGGGAGGGTGGCCGAAGGCGTGCACGAGCCGCAACACAACCCCGCGCAGGCGTGCCTCACTGGCCGCGAGATCGACCGCGTCAAGGCTGGAGGCAGAACCGTCCACCCCAACGACCACCGGATCACTCATCGCGCACTCCCGTCCCGGAACGCCACCGGCGAGCCGCCGCTTCAGCTCCCAGCCTCGGCGACGCCACACACCGCGGCCAAGGGGCCATCAGGCCGCCGGAGGGGCCGCCTGGCCCTGCCGACGGCTCTCACGGGCCAGGACACTGGCATCAAATCTGTACGGATCCGGCCGGGCTTTGGCGTCCGGTGCTCGAGTACCCGTCGGCGCCTGCCGAGTATCTGTGTAGAGCGGGTCCGCCGGTACGCGGGTCGCACAGGTTCCGGATTCATGACTGACGGGGTGAGGTGCGTGGACGTCAACGAGGTACTGCTGCCCGGGGTGGGGCTGCGGTATGAGTTCGTCAACCGCGACGGCGACCGGATCGGGGTCGTCGCCCGGCGGTCGGGCGACTTCGAAGTGGTCGTCTACGAGGGTGAGGATCCCGACGAAGCACGGGCCGTGCTCCGGCTGACCGGAGAGGAGGCCGACACCGTCGCCGAGATCCTCGGCGCCCCGCGCATCGCCGAACGGTTCGCCGATCTCACCAGGGAAGTACCCGGCCTCAGCGCCGGGCAGGTCGAGGTGGCGGCGGGTACACCGTACGTCGGCCGGCCGTTGGGGGAGACCCGGGCGCGGACCCGGACCGGCGCGTCGATCGTGGCGGTCGTCCGGGGCGAGGAGGTGACCCCCTCCCCAGGGCCGGGGCAGGTCCTGCACGCCGGGGACGTGCTGGTGGTGATCGGAACCCACGACGGCATTGCCGCAGTGGAACAGATCGTCCGGGGCTGAACCGGTGCAGATCTCCATCCCCCTGCTGCTGGAGCTGGGGATTATCCTGGCCGCGCTGAGCCTGCTCGGGGCACTGGCGCGGCGTTTCGCCCTGTCCCCCATTCCGCTGTACCTTCTGGCCGGACTGGCCCTGGGCGAGGGAGGCATCGCCCCCGTTCCGGCGGCCGGCGCGTTCGTGGAGACCGGCGCGGGTATCGGGGTGGTGTTGTTGCTGCTGGTGCTCGGGCTTGAGTTCACAGTTCCCGAGTTCACGGTCAGTCTGCGCCGCCACCTGCCCTCCGCGGTGGTCGACCTGGTGCTGAACGCGGCTCCCGGCGCGGTGGCGGGATGGCTGCTCGGGCTCGACGCCGCCGGGATCCTCGCGCTCGCCGACGTGACCTACATTTCCTCCTCGGGAATCATCGCCCGGCTCCTGACCGACCTGCGGCGGATGGGCAACCGGGAGACCCCTGCGGTGCTGTCCGTGCTGGTGCTGGAGGACTTCGCGATGGCCGCCTACCTTCCGCTGCTCGCCGTCGTCGCCGCCGGCGGCACCTGGCGGCAGGCATTGCTGGGCGTGCTGCTGGCCCTCGGGGCGGTGCTGGCCGCGTTCACCGTGTCGTACTGGTGGGGGCATCGTCTGGGACGACTGCTGGCGCATCCGGAGGCTGAGCAGCTGCTCTTGCGGGTCCTCGGCGTGACACTGATCGTCGCGGCTCTCGCCGAAGCCGTCCACGTCTCCGCCGCGGTCGGGGCCTTCCTCGTCGGGCTGTCACTGACGGGGGAGACGGCACAGCGGGCGCGGGAGGTGCTGAGCCCGCTGCGGGATCTGTTCGCCGCGGTGTTCTTCCTCGCCATCGGTCTGTCCGTGAGCCCGGGCACGTTGCTTCCGGTGCTGCCCGCCGCCCTGCTGCTGGCCCTGGTCACCGCCGTGACGAAAGTGGCCTCCGGCTGGTATGCCGCGCGGCGAGACGGTGCGGGGCGCCGGGGTCGGCTGCGGGCAGGGACCGCGCTCATCGCCCGGGGCGAGTTCTCCATCGTCATCGTCGGCCTGGTGGGAGTACGTCATGACCGGCTCGGCGCCCTCGTGGCCGCCTATGTCCTCCTGCTCGCCGTGGCCGGACCCGTGATCACCCGCTTCTCCAGTGCACGCCTGCCGTCCGTAACCCGCAGGCCGCGCCACGAGGCGACGCCGCAGTGAGCGCTCCCTGCCCGGCACAGCAGTGGCCGGGCAGGGAGCCTGCTACATCGTTCGGTGGCGCAATCGTCTGGTGGCGTAGGGGTTTGTCGGCAGCGACGGCGAGCAGGGGCGATCCCGGCGACCGGGCACCCCAGCGAAATCAGTGCCGCCCACCAGAGCCCCGCACGACGGCGACGGGGCAGTGCGCATGATGCAGGACGGCCTGGCTGACCGACCCCAGCAGCAGCCCCGCGAACCCCCACGCCCCCGGGCGCCCACCACCAGCAGCTGTGCCGAATGACTCGCCTCGATCAGCGCCTCGCGCGTCCGGCCGTGCACCACCTTGTGCTCCACGGCCACCTCCGGGTACCGCTCCCGGTGCCCGGCGAGTGCCTCGGACACCAACCGCTCCTCTTCCCCGGCCAGTGCGCCCGGCGGGTTCGCATACGGCACCGCCGCATCCTGCGGTGCGGGCAAAGGCGCATTCCACGTAGTCCAGGCATGCAGCGCCCTCACCGGCGCCTTCCGCAGAGCAGCCTCGGCGAATGCGAAGTCAACCGCCTGCTCCCCCATGACGGAACCATCGACGCCCACAACCACCGGCCCCGCCTCGTCACCCGCCTCTCGCACAACCAGCACGGGACACTTGCCGTGCGCGGACAGATGTACCGCTGTCGATCCCACCAGCAGCCCGACGAACCCGCCCATGCCCCGCGACCCGACGACCACGAGCTGCGCGGCACGCGACTGCGCCTCCAGCACCGTCAGCGGCTCCCCTGTCACCACCGCGTGCGAGACATCCACCTCCGGTGCCACCGACCTGGCACGCGCCACCGCCTCACCCACCAGGTGCTCGACCACGTTCCGGATCCCGCCCTCGGGTGGGCCCAGCGGCGACGGCCCGAGCGGCACGTGCATCGCAGGCCACAAGAACGCGTGCACCACCCGCAGCCTGGCCCTACGCCACCGAGCCTCTCGCGCCGCCGTCTCCACCGCGGCGAGACTCGACGCCGAGCCATCCACGCCCACGACCACCAAACCGCTCATTACGGCTCTCACATCCTCGGCATGTGTCGACGCCTCTCCCTCAGCGTCACCCCGGCAGCACTCCCGTGCCAGGAGCCGATGGGCCACCACATCCGGCCATACGGCCCATGGGGCGGACAACTCAGCTCACCCGCCGGGTGGGGGGCCACGCCCTTGCGGGCGAGCCCTCCGGCATCCGGCACTTGTCGGTCTTGCTTCGCGGGCGAAGTACTGGCCCGACAGCGGAAGCGGGATGTCCGCGCGGTAAGCAGTCAGCGCTGGCGCCGTCGGGGTGCGTACCCCACTTCGCTCCCTCAGCCGCAACTCGACGTAGGCAGCACAGCGTATGTCTGCCAAACATCGCGACCAGAGCCGCGTCGGGCACGGGGTCACCGGTTGATGTCTGTGCCAGCGGGCGGCTGTGGCTGGGTGGGCAGCACTCGTACGACGGAGGTGGGGGCCGCGAGCTCTTGGCGAAGCTGCCGGTTGTCCAGGGTCAGCTGGTGGACGGCGCGGACGAGGGCTTCGCGGTCAGCGCGGAGTTCGGTGAGCTCCTGCCGATCTGCTGCGCGGAGTTCCTTGAGTTTCACGACTTGTTTGCGCAGTCGTACTTCAGCTTCGGCAGGTTGGGCCTTCTGGCGGACCGCGGCGTAGAAATCGCTTTTCAGTGGGCGTTTGATGTTGATTCGCTCTGACCGTTTCAATGCACTTTGCCGCATTTATCGCCAACGTGTGTGGCCTGAAATGCCTGGAAGCTCCCTGCCGGTAGGGAGCTTCCGCCCCATTCTTAAACCAGACGGAATCCAGCACCGAGAGGTGGATCAAACGGGCGCACGGGCCGGAACCCGAAAGGCTGTAAAAGCGCATGCAAGGTGCGAATCGACCCAAAGATTGTTGGCCGCAGAAGCGACTTGGCACCGCAAAGCATCCCTAAACGCCCACTAAGAACACCCTGCTGCTCGCCCCCGTTGCTGCACTGTTGCGATCCACCGTGCGAGACGGATCCAGCGCGAACTTGCAAGAACCTAGAATCCGCTGGTGGGCTGGGTAATTGAGCGCCGGGCAGCCGGACCAGGCCGGTTCCGAGCGAAGTGCCGCCCATCCGCTGGATGAACGGCTGGCCGCCCAGTACATTCTCGCCCTGTACCGCTGCGGCCGGCAGGCCGACGCCCTCGCCCACTACCGGCAGCTGCGCGAAGTGTTCGCCGAGGAACTCGGCATCGACCCAGGGCAAGAGCTGCAGAGCCTGCACCAGGCAATCCTCAGCGGGGACGCGGAGCTGAGCGCGCCGACGGCCCAAACCACCGACCGGCGGCCGGCTGAGGTGGCCTGGGCCGTCCAGTGCCAACTGCCACTGGCCGCGCCGAGCTTCGCCGGACGGGCCGAACTCATCCATCGCCTCAAGGAGTTACTGACCCCGACCGCGACGGTGCCCGCGTCGACGACGTGGACATCCGCATAGGCAACGATGTCATGATCGCGCCCAGCGTGACGCTGGCCACGACGGGGCATCCCGTGCACCCCTCGCGCCGCGCCGACTTCGGACGCTTCTCGGAGCCGATCGTGATCGAGGACAAGGTCTGGATCGGCAGCAACGTGGTCGTCCTGCCCGGCGTCCGGATCGGCTACGGCTCGGTCATCGGCGCCGGCAGCGTCGTCAGCCGCGACATCCCGCCGATGACCGTCGCGCTGGGCACGCCGTGCCGGGTGGTTCGCGCCATCACGGACGAGGACCTCACCACCCGGTCATGAACCGACTCACCACTCCCGCACCCGGCGCCCCGCGCCCTGCGGCTGCTCTCGGGGGCGGCGACGCTGGGGTTCGAAGAGGGACGCGGGGGCGGAGTCGTCGGGGTGCTGGAGCGGAACGTCCGGGCGGTCGGCCCGCCAGGGCTGGCGGGATTGCCGGGGCTCTTGCCGCTCGCGCTCCCGTTCCCGCTGCCGGGTGGCCGTGCGGTCCCACTCGCCCTCGCCCAGCACGAGCAGCGGGTCGAACATCACGACGACGCCCGCCAGGAGCAGGAAGATGACGGGGCCGATGAGCATGGGCAGGAGGATCGTCGTGGGCGATTCGCCGGTGAACGTGCCGCCGGTGGTGCCGTGCAGGTGCACACCGACCGCGGCCATGCCCGTGTAGTGCATGCCGGACACGGCCACCCCCATCACCAGGCTGGCCCCCAGGCTGGTCAGGAAGCCCCGGATCGACACGGCCGCCCAGAGCGCGGCGGTCGCGGCGACGATGGCGATGCCCACGGAGAGGGCGACGACGGCGATGTCGTACTGGATGTAGCCGTTCAACTGGATGGCCGCCATGCCCAGGTAGTGCATGGCGGCCACGCCGAGGCCCGTGACGGATCCCGCCGTGCAGAGGGTGGACCTGCTGACGCCGCGGTAGCCCACGGCGAACACCCCGATGCCGACGACGGTGATGGCGACGGCGAGGCTGAGCACCGTCAGTCCGACGTCGTAGTGGATGGGGCTTTCCTTCACCCGGAAGCCGACCATCGCGATGAAGTGCATCGTCCAGATGCCGCAGCCGATGCTCGCGGCCCCCAGGGCCAGCCAACCGGGCTTCCAGGAGCGCTCGTTGTAGACCGACCTGACCACACAGCGCAGTCCGAGCGCGGCGCCCAGGCAGGCCATGACATAGGCGGCCACCGGGGTGACCGCACCGTAGCTGAAACCGTCGACCGTGCCTTGCATATACCAAATCCCCCCGATACATGGCCAGTTGCGCAGTGGCTGGTTGCGGGAGGCAAGTCTGCTGCAAGCGCGTACCGGAGCGCTCCGTTTTCCAAGAGTTACTGTCGGTATCTGCTCGGCGAGTGATCGGCTTTGGGTGACTCGATACTGATTCGCGGTCAAATTCCGCGACGCACATGGCCTGAGCTTGAGTTTTCAAGCTCAGGCCATGGGTTGACGGCAGGTGGTCGGTGTTACGCCGCGTCGTTGAGGAGCCGCCCGAGGTGCTCCCGTCCCGCCGCGAGCAGCTCCGGCAGCGGCGCGGCCGCCTCGTACCACCGCTTCTCGTACTCCCAGCAGAGCCAGCCGTCCCACTCCTTGCGGGAGAGGAGTTCGACGCACTCGCCGAGCGGGAGCACGCCCGCGCCGAGCGCGAGCGGGGTGGTGTCCTCGGCGGAGGCGATGTCCTTGACCTGGACGTAGCCGAGGAAGGGGGAGAGGGCGGCGTAGGACTCGGCGGGCTGTTCGCCGCCGAGCCAGGTGTGCATCACGTCCCAGAGCGCACCGACGCTGCCGTGGCCGACCGGACCGAGCACCCGGATGGCGTCGGCGCCGGTCCGGTGCGAGTCGTGGGTCTCCAGCAGGACGCGTACGCCCCGGTCGGCGGCGTCCTCGGCCGCCGTGCCGAGCCGCCGTGCGGCGATCGCGTCGGCCTCCTCCACGCTCTGGCCGCCGGCCAGGTCGGCGCCGGGGAAGACACGGACGAACGGGGCGCCCAGGTCCCGGGCCAGGTCGAGGAGGGCGCGGATCTCGTCCAGCACAGGACCGTCCTCGCCGGGCGCGGCGACCCGCGCGTAACCGGCGACCCCGAGGATCTCCACGCCCGCCGCCTTGAACTCGGCCACCACCTCGGCCCGTTCACCGGCCCCGATGCCCGGATGCACCGGCTCCTCGGGATGGGCGCGCAGTTCGACACCGTGATAGCCGTGCGTCGCGGCGAGCCGCACGACGTCGGCGATGGGAAGACCGGGAACACCGAGGGTGGAGAACGCGAGTTTCATGCCTTCGCACCGTACACGCCGGCCGGTACGGCGCGGCACCCGCCGGGGTGGGCGGGCCGAGGGCGCCGTACGGCGGACACCGCGGTCGCGCGGGTGGTGGGCGCGCAGGTGTTCGACGCCGGCCGAACTGCAGCCGGGCCCGAGGCATTCAGGGGCGCGGGGGAACTGCGCGAGAGGCCCCCCGGCACGCACCCACGCAGTGTGGCCCGCATGCCCGGCCGCCTCAGATGTCCCGCCGCTCCAGCGGCTTCGTCGCCGGGCCCTGGACGATGCGGCCCTCGGTGTCGAAGCGGGAGCCGTGGCAGGGGCACTCCCAGGCGCGTTCGGCGCGGTTGAAGCCGACCAGGCAGCCCATGTGCGTACAGCGGGCGGAGACGGCGTGGAGCGAGCCGGCCTCGTCGCGGTGGACCGCGCACGGATGGCCGCCGACCCGGACGACCGCGCCGTCCCCGGGGGCGATGGCCTCCACGGAGTTGCCCCCGGCCGCGCCGATCCGGTCGCCGACGAAGTGCCGGGCCACCTGCGCCTGGTGCTTGAGGAAACTCGGCGCCTCCCGCATCGCGCTGAGCACCCGGCGCGGGTCGTACAGGTCGCTCCACGGCGACTTGTGCCCGGTGATCTGCTCGGCCAGCAGCCGCCCGGCCATGATGCCGCCGCTCATGCCCCAGCCGCCGAACCCGGTCGCCACCCAGCTGTGCCGGCTGCCCGCGTGGAAGGGACCGACGAGGGGGACGGAGTCGGTGGAGTCGTTGTCCTGGGTGGCCCAGCGGTGCGTGAAGTCGAGAGGGCCGAAGCGCTCGGTGGCCCAGTCCGCCAGCAGCCCGAACCGTTCGTCGACATCGGCGGTGCCCGGCGTGAAGTGCTCCCCGGTGACGATCAGCAGCCGCCGCCCCTCGTCGTACGGGTCGTCGTACGGGGCGGTCCGCACCGAACGGGTGCGCTGCTCCTGCGTGATGTACATGCCGTGCGGGTCGGCCTCGGCCGGGACCGGCGCGGCCAGGACGAGTTCGCGGCGCGAGGAGAGCCGGGTGAAGAGCAGCGCCCGGTCGAAGACGGGGTAGTGCGTGGCGACGACGACGTCCCCGGCGGTCACCGTGAACCCGGCCTCGGTCGTCAGCCGGCACGGCGACCCCTCCTTGAGCCGCACCACCCGCGTCCCCTCGTGCACGGCCGCGCCCTGCCGCACCAGATCGTCGACCAGGGCGAGGAGATACCTACGGGGATGGAACTGCGCCTGCTCCGCGACCCGCACCGCCCCCGCGACCGGGAACGGCAGCCCTGTCTCCGTCACGAACTCGGCCGGCAGCCCGGCCTCCCGCGCCGCCTCCGCCTCGGCCCGCAGCTCCGCGACGCCCCCCTCGTCCTCGGCGTACGTGTAGGACGCCGCGTCCTCCCAGTCGCAGGCGATCCCCAGCTCCTCCACCACCTCGGCGGCGTGCCGGATCGCCTCGGTCTGCGACCGCGCGTACAGCGCGGCGGCCTCCGCGCCCCGGGTCCGCCGCAGCCGGTCGTAGATCAGCGTGTGCTGGGCGGTCACCTTGGCGGTCGTGTGCCCGGTGACGCCGGCGGCGACCCGGTCCGCCTCCAGCAGGCCACGCGCCGCCCCCGCCGCGCCAGCTCCCACGCCGTACTGATCCCGCGATCCCCGCCCCCACCACCGCCACGTCGACGACCAGCTCCCCGTCCAACGCCGGGTACGCGCCCTCCTGCGGGGCGCTCTCGATCCAGTACGACTTCTGCTCCGGCTGCTTGTGCTGCATGGCTCGGGGGTCCCTTCAGTCGGACGGCGGCTGGGTACGGCGCTGGTCGGCGGCGGCTGCGGCTGCGGTGGGGTCGGTGCCGGTGGGCCCGGTGGTGCCGCTGAGGGCGGCGCCCTTGGTGGGCCCGCGTTCAGCGGCGGTGGTCCGGCGCCGGTGGCTGGTGTCGCACCACGGGTAGATACGGCTGCGGCGGCAGGTGCACAGGGCCACGCAGAAGCGGTCGGACGACACGGTCGTCCCGTCCTCCAGCGTGACCTCGACCGGCCCTTCGACGAGAAGCGGACCGGGGCGACGCTGCAGGGTGACGCGGCGGCGTCCGGCGGGAACGTTCGACACGGATGATCACCAACTTCTTCCTTCTCGCGGACGACTCCCGGAGGCCCGCCCGCCGACCGCCGTACCGTCGACCGCCGTACCGTCGACCGCCGTACCGTCGACCGCCGTACCGTCGACCGCCGTACCGTCGACCGCCGTACCGTCGACCGCCGTACCGTCGACCGTCGTGCCATCGACGCGGCCCTCCGCCCCCCGGGGGGCATGATCCGTCCTCCTCAGACCGGTGTACGAAGTGACGACCGGCCCGCTCGCCACGCTCCGAGGAGACGGTGGGCCAGGGCGTCCTCCAGGTGATTGGTGGCGTCGACGCCGAAGGCGACGTCGGCGTCCAGCTGAGGCTCCTCCTCCAGCAGCCCGGCGACGACCTCCCGCCGTACGACCTGCTCGTGCACGGCGTCGGCCTCGACATGCTCGTCGTAGAAGTGCTCGGCGGCGGCGCCTGCCCCGGTCCGCCGCATGGCGCGGGCGAGCCGGCGGGAGCCGGGGGAGGAGGTGATCTCGACCGTCGCGAAGTGGCCCACCAGGGCGCCGCGCAGGGCCCGGTGCAGGCCGAAGAGGGACATCAGGTTCACGAGGGCGAGCGCCTCGGCCCCGGCGGCGTCCACATAGCGGCCGTACGTCGGGTCGAGCCCGAGATCGGTCATGAGGCCGGCGAAGAGGCGTGCGTGCACGCGTTCGGCGCGGCCCCCGCCGAACTCGTCGAACTCGACGGCGGCCATTCCTGCCTTGGCCCGCCCCCACAGCCGGGGCAGCACCCAGGCGTGCGGGTCGGCCTCCTTGAGGTGGTACAGAGACCGCTGCGCCGCGTACTCGCGCACCTGCCACAGTTCGCCCTCGTCCTGGAGGAAGTCGCCGACCCCGCCGCCGTCGCCGCCGGCCGGTTCCACGAGGAGGTCGTCCAGGGCTTCCCGGGCACTCACGTGCCGGGTGGCCCGGTCGCGCAGGCTTTCGAGGAACGGCCACTCCAGGGCCGCCCGGCAGCGCAGCAGCTCCGGGTCCCATTCGAGGTCGGCGTCGACGTCGGCGAAGCCTCGGTAGTGCAGTTCGTAGCAGAGGTAGAGGGCGAGCTGGAGGTCGTCGCCGAAGGGGTCGGCCCCGGCGATCTCCCGGCTCGTGGGCGGGGGCCCCGCGCCCCGCAGAGACCGCGTGACGGCAGCCGAAACGGCCCCCCTGCTCTCCGGCAGCACCGGCCCTGCCACCTGGGTCTCCATGCGCGCCGAGTACCCGTGAACCACGAGCTACTCACCGGCCGCCCAAGCGAAGGGGGCTCCCCTCGGAGGGGAGCCCCCTTCCACACCTGCCCCGCGACCAAGGCCGGCGGCCCAGGGACCGGAGCCCTCGGGGCGCCGCCCAGCAGCGGCAGAACCAGGCACTGACCACAGCCACTGGCCGTAGGCCACTGGTCGGTGGCGTCAGATGCCGTCGCGTCGCCCCGGGCGCTGCGGCTCGCGCGTGCGCTCCTGCACTCGCTCCTGCGCCTTGCCCTTCATCTTCTTCGCCTCGCCGCGCGCCTGCTGCATCTTGCCCTCGGCCTGCTGCGTGCGGTCGCCGGTGACCTTCCCGGTCATCTCCTTGGCCTTGCCCTTGATCTTGTCCATGTTGCCCTTGTCCTTGGCAGCCATGGTGTCCTCCTTGTTGGGGGGTGACTTTCCCGCCCAACGTACGGCGCGCCGGTGACCCTCGCGCGTCGAAGCGTCACGTTCCGTGAAACCCCGAGCTCAGCCGAACGCGATGCGCTCGATCTATTCTTCGGCCGGCAGCGGGGGACCTCCGAGGTGGCCGAACTGGTGCGTGGGAACAAGGCGGTGACCCTGGTCGGCCCGTCCGGCTCGGGCAAGTCCTCGCTGGCGATGGCGGGTGTCGTCCCCCGGCTGCGCGGGGACGGTTACGAGGCTGTCGTCCTGCGCCCCGACCTCCTCCCACGGCAGCCCGCTGACCGCGCTCGCCGCCGCCCTGCTCCCGTTGCTCGAACCGGGCCTGTCCGAGGTGGACAGCCTGGAGAAGACCCAGAAACTGGCCGCCGTCCTGCGGGGCGACGGGAGATCCGGGCTCCACTCGACCGTGACCACCGTCCTGAACTGGACGGGCGCCCGGAGTCTGCTGCTGGTGGTCGACCAGTGCGAGGAGGCGCTCGCCGCCCCGGACCAGGAGGTCGCCGAGCTCGCCGACCTCCTCGCCGTCGGGAGCCTGCCCGACGCGGTACGGGTCCTCATCACCCTGCGCGCCGACTTCCTGGACCCGGCGCTCGCCACTCCCTCCCTGGGCCCGCTGGCCGGACACCGCATCCGCCCCCTGTTCCTGCGCCCCGACAACTGGGCCGAAGCCCTCTGCCGGGTCCTCGGCGGCAGCGACCTCACCGCAGAGGAACGCGGCAGCCAGCCCGTGCCCGTGCCGTCCGAGCCCGTAGGCCCGTGAACGGCCCGTCTCAGGGCTTGCGGCCCACCCCGCAGTAGGCGTCGACGGAGCCTGCGGCGGGGCCGGCCGGGTCCCGGGGGTCGGGGCGCCACTCGGGCACCCGGACCACGCCCGGCTCCACCAGGTCGAGGCCGTCGAAGAACCCGGCGATCTCCCCGATGCCGCGTACGTGGTACGGCACCGCGCCGCTCGCGTTGTACGCCTCCGACGCGGCGATCATGCCCTCGCTGGTGGCGGTGCTGTCGCTGATCACCAGATGGCTGCCCGACGGCAGGCCCGCCATCAGGCGGCTCACCAGGTCGCGTGCCTGGTCGTGGTCGGCGACATGGCCGAGCGTGTTGAGGATCATCAGGGCGACCGGCCGGGAGAGGTCGAGGGTGTCGGCCGCCGCTTCCAGAATGGTCTCGGGGGCGTACAGGTCGGCGTTCAGATAGACGGTCCGGCCCTCGGGGGTGCCGGTGAGCAGCGCGTCCGCGTGGGCCAGCACGATCGGGTCGTTGTCGACGTACACGATGCGGGCGTCCCGGGCGGCGCGCTGGGCGACCTCGTGTGTGTTGTCGGCGGTCGGCAGTCCGGTGCCGACGTCCAGGAACTGACGTACGCCCTGCTCGTCGGCGAGGTAGCGGACCGCGCGTCCCAAGAAGTGCCGGCTCGTGACCGCCACGTCGACGAGACCGGGGAAGATCTCCTTGATGTGGTCCCCGATCTCCCGGTCGACCTCGTAGTAGTCCTTGCCGCCGACGAAGTAGTTCCAGAAGCGGGCCGAGTGCGGCTTGCTGGTGTCGATACGGGCGCGGGGTCGGGCACCCGTACCTGTTCCGGTTTGGGTCGAGGGGGCGTCGTCCAACACGGCAGGGCCTCCGGTGTTCCGATGTCTCGTTGCTGATGATCAGGCACCAACGTAGGTCAACTCGACTTTTCCACACCGGAGTTGCGAAGATCCGCGCTCGCGCACCGTAAGGTTCTGGCCACGCGGTCGCCTGGCCCCGACCTGCCTGCCCGGTCCCAGCCCGGCCCGACCGACCAGCCCGACAGCCCCCGCCCCTCACCCCTCCCGAGGCACCCCACTCGACCCCCGCACCATCAACTCCCCCGAACCGTGGCGATCCCACCCGGCGGCGGCTCCTCGCGCCCCATCGCGATCCGTCCGGCCCGAGCCCCCGCGTCCGACAGCGGCAACCGCACCGTCGTCAGCGCCGGCACCGCGTCGATGCTGAACGGCAGGTCGTCGAACCCGGCCACGGACACGTCGTCCGGGATCCGCAGCCCGGAGTCCCGCAGCGCCGCGCACGCCCCCAGCGCCACCGTGTCGTTGGCGGCGACCACGGCCGTCAGCGAGGGATCCCGGCGCAACAGCTCCATCGTCGCCTCGTACCCGGAGAGCCGGTCGTAGCGGCCGTACACGGTCCACCGGGGATCGTCCTCGATCCCGGCGGCGGCCAGCGCCGCCCGGTGCCCCTCCAGCCGGTGCCGCGTCGTCGTCCGCTCCTCCGGCCCGGCGATGTACCCGAGCCGGCGGTGCCCCAGCCCGATCAGGTGCTCGGTCAGCAGCTGACCGCCGCCCCGGTTGTCGAAGGTGATCGCGATGGCCTCCGGCGTCGGCGGCCGCCCGCACAGCACCACCCGCGTCCCGGCCTCCGCCAGCTTCCGCAGCTTGTTGCCGACGGCGGCCAGATGCGCCGGGTCCTCGATGGCCCCGCCGGTCAGCACCACGGCCGCGGCCCGCTGCCGCTGCAACAGCGTGAGGTAGGTCAGCTCGCGCTCCGGGGAGCCGCCCGTGTTGCACACCACACCCAGGCGCTCCCCGCCCGCGCGCCCGCCCGGCCCGCCGATCTCGGACTGGATGGCCGCGGCCATGATCCCGAAGAAGGGGTCGGCGATGTCGTTCACCAGGATGCCGACCAGGTCGGAGGTGGCGGCGGCGAGCGCGCTCGCGGGACCGTTGAGGACGTAGTCCAGCTCGTCGACGGCCTTCAGCACCCGCTCGCGCGTGGACGCGGCCACCGGATAGTTCCCGTTGAGCACCCGGGAGACGGTCGCCGGCGACACCTGCGCACGGGCCGCCACGTCCGCCAGGGTCACAGTCATCGTTTTCTCGTCCTCCGGTGCGCGTCTCGTTCGGGCTGTCGGGGAACCATACGACCGCGATCGCCGTTCGCCCCCTCGAACAACTCGACCCCCTCGCGGTCTTGTCCGGACCGCTGCTCAGAGGCTAGCTTCTTATCGAATAGAAAGCGCTTGCTGTGACGCTCACCCTTTCGTCGGGCGTACGCGGCGCCCGACGCGTACGCACAAACGAACGCACACCAACGAAGGGACCGGCCGTGACACGCAAAACCGTTCGGATCGCCATGAACGGCGTGACGGGGCGCATGGGCTACCGCCAGCACCTCGTCCGCTCGATCCTCGCCATCCGCGAGCAGGGCGGTCTCGACCTCGGCGACGGCACCGTGCTGTGGCCGGAGCCGATCCTCGTCGGCCGCCGCGAGCACGCGCTCAAGGCGCTCGCCGAGCAGCACGGCCTGGACCCGGCGAACGTCTCCACCGACGTCGACGCGGTCCTCGCGGACCCGACCGTCGAGATCTACTTCGACGCCCAGGTCACCTCGGCCCGCGAGGAGGCGATCAAGAAGGCCATCGCCGCCGGCAAGCACATCTACACCGAGAAGCCGACCGCCACCGGCCTCGACGGCGCCCTGGAGCTGGCCCGGCTCGCGAACGCCGCCGGCGTCAAGCACGGCGTCGTCCAGGACAAGCTGTTCCTGCCGGGCCTGCTGAAGCTCAAGCGCCTCATCGACGGCGGTTTCTTCGGCCGCATCCTCTCCGTCCGGGGCGAGTTCGGCTACTGGGTCTTCGAGGGCGACTGGCAGGAGGCCCAGCGCCCCTCCTGGAACTACCGCGCGGAGGACGGCGGCGGCATCGTCGTCGACATGTTCCCGCACTGGGAGTACGTCCTGCACGAGCTGTTCGGCCGCGTGAAGTCCGTGCAGGCGCTCACCGCCACGCACATCCCGCAGCGCTGGGACGAGCAGGACAAGCCCTACGACGCCACGGCCGACGACGCCGCGTACGGCATCTTCGAGCTGGACGGCGGCGCGATCGCCCAGATCAACTCCTCCTGGGCCGTCCGCGTCAACCGCGACGAGCTGGTGGAGTTCCAGGTCGACGGCACCGAGGGCTCGGCGGTGGCCGGTCTGCGCAACTGCCGCGTCCAGCACCGCTCCGCCACCCCCAAGCCGGTGTGGAACCCCGACATCCCCGCCACCTACTCCTTCCGCGACCAGTGGCAGGAGGTGCCGGACAACGCCGAGTTCGACAACGGCTTCAAGGCGCAGTGGGAGCTGTTCTTCAAGCACGTCTACGCCGACGCGCCCTACCACTGGGACCTGCTGGCCGGCGCGCGCGGCGTCCAGCTCGCCGAACTGGGCCTGAAGTCCTCCGCCGAGGGCCTCCGTCTCGACGTACCGGAGATCCAGCTGTGACGATCCAACTCCCGGGTACCGATGGGGTGTTGAAGGCGTACGCCCCGCGCACCGCGCCGCTGGTGGTGTCCCCGGGCACCCCCCTGACCTCCCGTACGGTCTTCTCGGCGGCGCACGTCGTCGCCGACCCGTTCGCGGACGTGTCCCCGGACTCGCCCGCCGCCGTCGACTGGGACGCCACCCTCGCCTTCCGCCGCCACCTGTGGTCGCACGGGCTGGGCGTGGCGGAGGCGATGGACACCGCGCAGCGCGGCATGGGCCTCGACTGGGCGGGCGCGGCGGAGCTGATCCGCCGCAGCGCGGCGGAGGCGCGGAGCGTGGGCGGCCGCATCGCGTGCGGCGTCGGCACCGACCAGCTCACGGGCCCCGCCTCCCTGCCGGACATCCGCAAGGCGTACGAGGAGCAGCTGGCGCTCGTCGAGGAGTCGGGCGCCCAGGCGATCCTGATGGCCTCGCGCGCGCTGGCCGCCGCCGCGCGGGGCCCGGAGGACTACCTGGAGGTCTACGGCCACCTGCTGCGCCAGGCCGCCGAGCCGGTCGTGCTGCACTGGCTCGGCCCCATGTTCGACCCGGCCCTCGACGGCTACTGGGGCTCGTCGGACCTGGACGCGGCGACGGAGACCTTCCTCGCCGTGATCGCCGCGCACCCCGACAAGGTCGACGGCATCAAGGTCTCCCTGCTGGACGCCCAGCGGGAGATCGACATCCGGCGCCGGCTCCCGCAGGGCGTCCGCTGCTACACGGGCGACGACTTCAACTACCCCGAGCTGATCGCGGGCGACGAGAAGGGCTTCAGCCACGCGCTGCTCGGCATCTTCGACCCGCTGGGCCCCCTGGCGGCGGAAGCCGTACGGGTGTTGGACACGGGCGACGTGAAGGGTTTCCGGGGCCTCCTGGACCCGACCGTCGAGCTGTCCCGCCACCTGTTCCAGACCCCCACCCGCTTCTACAAGACGGGTGTGGTCTTCCTGGCGTGGCTGGCCGGTCACCAGTCGCACTTCACGATGGTCGGCGGCCTGCAGTCGGCCCGCTCCCTGCCGCACTTCGCGCGGGCGTACGAACTGGCCGACGGCCTGGGCCTGTTCCCGGACCCGGCGTTGGCCGAGGCCCGGATGAAGAACCTGCTCTCGCTGTACGGAGTGGCCCAGTGAGCACCGGTACCGGACTTGAGCGCTTCTCCATCAACCAGATGACGGTCAAGCAGCTGTCGATCCCCGAACTGGTCGACGGCTGTCGGGAGTTGGGTATCCCGGGCGTGGGACTCTGGCGCGAGCCGGTGGCCGAGCACGGCCTGGAGGCGACGGCCAAGCTGGTCCGCGACGCGGGTCTGTCGGTCACCACCCTCTGCCGGGGCGGCTTCTTCACGGCGATCGACCCGACCGAGCGGGCGGCGGCCCTGGCCGACAACCGCAAGGCCATCGACGAGGCGGCGACGCTCGGGACGGACACCCTCGTCCTGGTCTCGGGCGGCCTCCCGGCGGGCTCGAAGGACCTGCCCGGCGCGCGGGAGCGCATCGCGGACGCACTGGCCGAACTGGGCCCGTACGCGGCCGCGAACGGCGTCCGCCTCGCCATCGAACCCCTCCACCCCATGTTCGCAGCGGACCGCTGCGTGGTGTCGACGCTCTCCCAGGCGCTGGACATCGCGGAACGCTTCCCGGCGGAGCAGGTGGGCGTGACCGTGGACACCTACCACATCTGGTGGGACGACACGGCCCCGGCGGCGATCGCCCGCGCGGGCGCCTCCGGCCGCATCCACACCTTCCAACTCGCCGACTGGATCACCCCGTTGCCCCAGGGCGTCCTGACCGGCCGGGGTCAGATCGGCGACGGCGCGATCGACATGCGCGAGTGGAAGTCCTACGTCGAGGCGGCGGGCTACACGGGCCCCATCGAGGTGGAGCTGTTCAACGACGAGCTGTGGGCGGGCGACGGCCGCGCGCTGCTCGCGCAGACGGCGCAGCGGTTCGTGGAGCACGCGGCCTGACACCCGGGCGGCGAGCCGAAGGCCGTGACTCCCGGCTCGCCGCCCGGGTCTTCGACAAGGTCTACATCCGCAACCAGACCAACGTGAACAAGGGCGCCGGGTTCGAGCGCCAGCTCGTGCGGGACTACAAGCTCGTCGGCCCCGACTGGTTCTGCGAGGTCTACGTCGAGCTCTTCGACGCCGAGGGCAACAAGGTCGGCGAACGCCGCTATGACTCCTACAACAAGCGCACCAAGGAGTTCAACGAGTTCAAGTCGAACTCCAATGAGCCCTGTGCATCGTGAAAACTGCACGTCAATCGGCCTGGTGTGCGTAGGCATCGGGAGGCTCGGGCAGGTCCGGGGCGGCAGTCCACCGACAAGATCGTCCGTCAGCGGGCGACCTCGCGGTTCGTCAGGACCAGCAGGGTTCGCGGCAGAGCACGAGGACGATGTTGTCCTCGGCCGACTGTGTGTCGGGCAGGACACCACCGACCCGCGGGGGCTGCGTGTCATCACAGCCGTCAAGTAAGGCGGCGGCCAGCAACCACGCAGCGCACCGGAACGGTTCGTACGCGCTGTCAGGTGAGGCGGCGTAGACCGCGGAGCAGGAGCCAGCCGATCATCCAGAACTCGCCGACCGTGGCGGGCACAACGAGGAGTTCCGCAATCGGACCGGCGGACGGGGCGAGGTAGGTGACGAACACGCTCAGCAGGTAGCCGACTCCGCCGGCGACGAGGATCCAGCCCAGCGGTCGCGGTGTCCAGCCGGAGCGTAGAGCCGCGAGGCCCATGGGGATGAGCCAGAGTCCGAAGAAGACGTTGCCGACGCCCCATATGTTCTCGCTGATGAGGTACATGAGCTGGCTGGTGTCCTCGCCGACCGGGTCGAGTGCCGCGTCGAGCGCAGTGGCGAGGAACGCGGCGCTGCCGAGTATGGCCACGGCGTTGACGGTGCCGAAGACGGCGGTTGCCCCGGCGGCGAACGGGTCGACCGGCCGGAAGAGCCGGTAGAACCACAGCGCGGCCAGCACCTGGGTCACCACAATCGCCAGCTCCAGGGCGATGCCGGTCCGGGCGAGGGTCTCGTGTTCGAGGAGCTGGGTGAGTGTGCCCGCAGGGTCGTCCTGGTCGAAGAGCTGTGGGCGGATGACCAGGAAGCCAAGCATGCCGCTGATGCCGAGACCGAGGTAGAGCAGGCCGGTGACGCGAGCCGTGGCAGGGTCGGGCTGTGCTGCCGTACTCGTATCCGGGGTGGCGGTAAGAGCCATCGTATCTCCAGGTGAGAGAAGCCTTACCGTGTAAGGACACCATACGTTGTAAGGTGACGGCAAGAGGCTTGAGTGAGGAGTACGACGGCGTGACCCCGAGACCGGCGCGGAAGTCCCTGAGCCGCGAGCGTGTGCTGGCGGCGGCTATGCGGCTGGCGGACAGCGAGGGCCTGAGCGCGGTGACCATGCGCCGCCTCGCGTCCTCACTCGGAGTGGAGGCGATGTCGCTCTACCATCACCTGCCCGGCAAGGAAGGGCTGCTCGACGGGCTGGTGGAGGCAGTGGTCGCGGAGGTCCGGGCCGAGACCGTACGGGCCGGGCAGGAGGGAGGCGGCTGGCGCTCGGAGCTGCGGAGCCGGTGCCTGACCGCGCGCGAGGTGATGCTCCGTCACCCGTGGGCTCCGGGGCTCATAGGCTCGCGACGGGTCATCCCGGTCAGTCTGTACGGCTACTTCGAGGAGGTTCTGGCGACCCTGATCTGTGGCGGGTTCTCCTACCACCTCGGCCACCGGGCGCTGCACGCCCTCGGCAGCATGGTGCTCGGGTTCGCTCAGGAGCTGTTCAGCCCTGCCACGGCTGACGGCGACGTCGACACCGACGCCGCCGAGGAGGACCTCGCCGTGATGGCCGACGCATTTCCGCACCTCACGGCCATGGTGTCGGCCGAGTTGCACGATGCCGACGACCCGACGCTCGGCTGGTGTGACAGTCAGGCGGAGTTCGAGTTCACGCTCGACCTGCTCCTGGACGGCCTCGACCGCGCCCGTCGCTGACAGGGCCTGTGGCCGTGGACGGCCGCCAAGGCCCAGCCCTGTTTGTGGAGTACGCTGCAACCGGGAGCGCAGGCGCCTATGCAACCCGGTTGGCCCGCCCGTGTGCAGGTCACCGGGCCCGCGCCGCAGCCCGCACCAGCGGACTTGCTGGGCAGCCTGTTCCGCCTTCCGGGGCCATTGCCGACCATTGAGCACTGTGCTCGGGAGGCTCGTGCTGGTCGCGGGCGGATGACTTCGGTGTAGATCACCGGTCAGCGGGCAACTTCACGGTTCGTCAGTACCAACAAAGCCCTGACCAGCGTGGTCGCCCACTTCGGGTCGGTGCGGACCTTGCCCAGGACCCTCCAGTTCTTCAGGTGGGCGAAGCCGTGCTCGACCGGGGCACGGACCGCGGCCAGCGCCTTGTTGGACAGCTTCTGACCTCGGGTCAGAGGCCGGTTCCGGGCGGCCTTGTAGCCGGTGATCACCGCCGGGTCGGCGTCCGGACCGCTGTCGTCGAGGCCGACGAACCCCAGGTCGGCGATCGCACCGAGGCCGGCAGCCCGCAGGTGGGCGGTGAGCTTGCCGTGACGGCAGGCGGTGATCTCCGAGGTGCGTCCGGGACGTGCGGCGGAGACCCAGATCAGCCGGCCCTTGTCATCGGTGAGCGCGATCACGAGCAGGCCGTGGCATTTGTGCTTGCCGGAATAGTTCTTCCGGTTCGCCATGCCGGTACGGCGCCGGGTGCGTATCAGGGAGCCGTCCAGCAGTACGACTCCGCCACCCTTTCGGGCGATCTTCTTCAGCGCGCGGTCCAGGCGCGGGGCACGGGTGGCCAGCAGGCCGACGACTTCCCGCACCCACCGGGTGACGGTGGTGCGGTGGATGCCGTTGCCACCGGCCAGGTCGCCGGGCCGCTGGTCACAACGCAGGACCGCCAGCACGATGCCGGCGATCTTCCCGGCGGGCAGCGCCCGCCACCGCGAGCCGATCTTCTTCAGATGACCGCGTATCAGGTCGGCGAGCCAGTTCAAGGTCGCGCTCGACAACGGCAGGCGGGCGGTGTAAACAAGGCCGTCAGGACTCTCGGCGAGACTGTTGTTTTTCTTCACACCAAACTCAACTGCCGCCGAAGGCCCGCCAGTTACGGCCAGCCCCGCGCGGCTACGAACGTGCGGTGAACCGCCCGTCGGGACGCTTGTGCAGCCAGCCGCGGTCGGCGAGCTTGGTCATCTTCGCCCGCAACGGCTCCAGCTTGCCGCGCACCGAGGCGTCCAGGCCCAGCCGCTCGCCGACCGCCCTGACCTGCACCGGGCCGTCGGCCTCCCGCACGATCGCCAGGATCTTTCGGTAGTCGCCGGGCAGCGCGCCCTCATCGGCCGCGTCGCTGCGGTGCGGGATGAGCAGGACTGCCCGCCCGGCTACCTTCGCCGATACCGGAGCGACAGCCTCGGCGTCGGCCTGAGCCTGCTCGGCCAGGCGGTTCAACACCCGCTCCGCGATCGCCAGTTCGTCCCGCTCGACCTAGACCTCCTGAAGCTGCTTGGTCAACTCCTCGGCGAGAGCGTACGGTTCGTTCCGGCGAGCGGTGATCCACTGCCGCTCCTGCATCCCGGGCCCTCCCGCGATCTCATGGCGTGCCGACCTGCCGACGGATCGTAGGCGGGGGCAGGTCGTGGGCGCAGCCGAACCCGGCATCCCGCCGGAACCAGACTCGCCCGATGATCTACACCAAGGTCATCTGCCGCCGACCGGCGCGAGTACCCCAGTCGTCATTCACACCAGGCCCACGACCTGCGACTTCACGATGCACACCACTCAATGGGGCGGCGAGGCCAAGATGCAGCTCGCCTCCGACGCCATGTTCACCTGGCTCGCGCTCACGCCGGACAAGTTCTGGGTGAACCTCAACCCGGACGAGCCCGACCGCGTCATGGACTCCAAGTTCGCCTCCACCGACGCCGGGCGCATCCTGCTCGAAGCCGACCTCCAGATGAAGCACGACTTCTACAAGGCCATGGACCCCGAGACCGACCTCGGCAGGCGGTACTGGGCGGCCCTGCCCAAGCAGAACGGCAACCCGTGCATGCCGGGCCTGCGCAACTGGATCGAGCCCAAGCCCGCGCAGGTGCGCGAGCAGGACGGCGGCATCTACATCCTCGACGCCCCCTCGCCCTGAAGTCGACCGCGCAGGAGACCGTCACCGAGGGGCCGGGCGAGCCGATCTGCGACCCGAACGACGCCGAGATCGCCGCCGCCCAGGCGGTCATCGACTCGATGATCGTCCCCGAGGTCGAGAAGCAGATCAACACGGCCCCGCAGTACGCCGACCTGCGCCGCGTCTACACCTCACGGGTCGCCGCCGAGTACATCCGGCAGCAGGACGCGAAGAACCCGACCGACTTCCGGTCGATCATCAACAGCGACGACGTCAAGGCGTGGCCGCTGCGCGAGCCCCACCAGAACTGGGACAAGGACGAGCTGTTCCGCAAATACCGGAAGATCTACACCGAGGGCGAGTTCACATACGACGTGGACACCGCGCAGGGCGTCCGGGTCTACATCGTCGGCGGCGTGGACTTCTCCAAGCAGCCCAAGCGGAACATCACCCGCACGCAGTTCAACGTCGAGAACCGGGACCTCGACAACACCACCGTCAACTCCCGGAAGTCCGACGACACGTCCTACCGGGACACCGACACGCTCTACTTCGGCGGCGGCAAGGTGACCGACTCCGGTGGCGGCGGTGACACCCCCGAGCCGCCGACGCCCACGCCGACGCCGACGCCGACGCCGTCGGACGGTACGGGCAAGCCCGACCCGACGCCGAGCGACAGCCCCACGGACGGAGCGGACAAGCCGACCCCGGGCACGCCCGGCGACGAGCCGAAGCCCCCGGGCGGCGACCTCGCCGACACCGGCTCGGACACCCCGGTGGGCCTCTTCGCGGCGCTCGCGGCAGCGCTGGCCGCCGTGGGCGGTGGGCTGGTGTGGTGGATGCGCCGGCGCGGGATCAGCCCCGGGAGGCGTACGGGATGAAGTCGGCCCAGGCCCCGGGAGAGAGGGTGAGCTGAGGGCCGGCCACGTTCTTGGAATCACGGACGTGGACGGCGGAGGGGGCGGCGGCGACTTCTACACAGTCGCCGTCCCCGCTGCTGCTGTAGCTGGACTTGAACCAACCCAGGTCGTCGGCGCTCATAGATCCCCTCGCATCCGCTGCAACAGGCCCACAGAGTCCGGGATGGTGAAAGCCTGTGAACGCATCCTGGCATATCGGCTCTGGAGGACGCTGATCTCTTTCGCGTCGGAAACGAGCAGGCCGCCACGCTGTCCCTCGCAGTAGGCGAACCAGCGGTTTTCCGGGGTTTCGAGCAGTTGGATGGGCCCCGCCAGCCCGGCGTGCGACTCCTGCACCAGGGGCATGATCTGGATTTCGACGTTGCGCAACTGGACGATCTCCAGCAGGTGGTCGAGGAGTTCACGCGTGACCCCCGTGCCGCCTGTGTGCCGTAGGAACAGCTGCTCCTCCAGGATGAAGCTGTACGCCGTATTGGGCCGTTCCCGAAGCAGGCGTTGGCGTTCCGCCCGAGCGGCCCAGTGCTCCTCGATCTGAGCGTCGTCCAACAGTGGCAGCCGATCGCTGAACAGCGCCCTCGCGTACGCCTCTGTCTGCAACAGCCCCGGAATCAACCGGCACTCATACGTGTAGAGGGTGATCGCCGTGGCCTCCAGCCCGGCCCACTTCCTGAACCAAGCCGCCAACCCCGGCTGACGCCCCAGATGCCGAGCCGCGCGGATCAGCGCACCCGTGTTCCCCAGCGCCCGATCGACCCCCTCCACGAACGCCGCGTCCGGCATCCTCCTCCCCAGCTCCACCGACGCCACCATGTGCTTGGAGTAGCCGATGACCTCGGCCAACTCCTCCCGGCTCAGCCCCGCGTGCTCCCGCAACGCCTGGACCATCGCCCCGAAGGTCCGCAGACTGTCGGACGACTCCGGCTCGCCGCCCCCGGCAACTCCGCCGATCCCCACCACGCCGCCGCTGTCGGCCACCATCGGCCACCTCCCGCGCACCCGCCCACCGGACCACACCGTTCAACGCTCATGATTACGGCACGTAACCAGTACCGTCCAGTGCGTAACCGCGTACGCTCGCGCAGCGTACGCGGCGCGGAGCTGGCGAACGGGCGTCGTCGCAGGTCACATTGGCGACATGACCGCACCGCCCGCCGCGCGACTCCCGCTGACGGCACCGACGTTCACGCAACGCTTCAGCTCGACCCCGCTGGGCGCGCGCCTCGCGAGACATCTGGCCCTGAACCAGCTGCACGCCTGGGGCATCCGCTACGGCTCTGAGGCGTCGGAGCGGGCGGCGGCGGTCGTGGCCGAGCTGGCGGCGAACGCGGTGACGCACGGCCGCGTCCCCGGCCGAGACTTCGAACTCCGCTTGTCCCTGCCCACCGGCTCCCTCCGCATCGAGGTCACCGACACCCGGGCGGAACGCCCGCCGCCTGGCCCCGGCGCCGTACCGCCGCCGCAGCCCCTCGCCGAATCGGGCCGCGGCCTGATCCTCGTCGACGCCCTCGCCGACCGCTGGGAGGTCCAGGACCGTGTGCCGCCCGGCAAGACGGTGCTGGTGGAGATCGACCTGCCGCGCTGGCTGGCGCTGGTCAAGCGCCTTCCGGAGCGCCGACCGCCGAAGCGACGCGGTACCGGTGGAGCTGCCGGGACGTGTACACCATGACGGGCACGACGACGGCGGACACGAGCCACCACGGGAGGCCGAGCCACACGGACGGCAGCCCCACACGCAAGCACGGAACAGGGGGCTACGACGTCACCGTCAGCAAGTCCCGCTGGTCCTCCGGCAGTTCGACCTTGTCCGCGTACAGCAGCGCGTGCCCGGGGTCGAAGACCAGGGCCACCTCGCCCGCCAGGCCGCCGTTCGCGCTGAGCACCTGGACGACCTGGTCGCCGAGGCGGACGTCGTACTCGTAGCGGGATCCGACGTAGGAGCTGGTGATGACCTGGGTGTCGAGGCGGTTCATGCCCGCCGGGGTCTCCGCCGAGGCCACGACCTCCAGGCGCTCGGGGCGGACCGCGACCGTGACCGAGTCGCCCGTCGGGACGCGCCGGTCGCTGTCGACCCGTACGACCTCCCCGCTGGCGTCGAGGAGCACGGTGTGCCGGGTGCCGTCCACGCTCACCACCTTGCCGGTGAGGAAGTTGCAGCGGCCGACGAACGCGGCCACGGCGGGCGCGGCGGGCTTCTCGTAGATCTCGTGCGGCGTGCCGATCTGGATCATGTTGCCGCCCTCCATCACGGCGATCCGGTCGCTGAGGGCGAGCGCCTCGTCCTGGTCGTGGGTGACGTAGACGGTGGTGATGCCCAGCTCCTCCTGGAGCCGCTTCAGCCAGGCACGGGCCTGCTCGCGCAGCTTGGCGTCCAGGTTGGAGAGGGGCTCGTCGAGGAGCAGAACGGTCGGGGAGTACACCAACGCCCGTGCCAGGGCGACGCGTTGCTGCTGGCCGCCGGAGAGCTGGTGGGGGTAGCGGCCGCTGAGCGCGGCGAGGCCCACCTTGTCCAGGGCGTCGTGGATCAGCGTCCTCTGCTTCTCCTTCGGGACCTTGCGGATGTTGAGCGGCAGCGCCAGGTTCTTCGCGATGGTCATGTGCGGCCACAGCGCGTACGACTGGAAGACCATGCCGAGGTTGCGCTCCTCGGGCGGAAGGAAGACCCCGGCGGCGGCGTCCACGAACGGCCGGCCGCCGACCGCGATCGAGCCCTCCGTCGGCTGCTCCAGGCCCGCTATGCAGTTCAGCGTCGTCGACTTGCCGCAGCCGCTCGCGCCGAGCAGCGTGAAGAACTCGCCGTCCTTGATGGTGAAGGTGACGTCCCGCAGGACGGAGTTGTCGCCGAACGTCTTGGCGAGGTTCTTGACGGTCACCTCAGGCATGGTGCTTTCCCTTCATGAGCAGTCCAGCGAGTGCGACGAAGACCGCGGTGATGCCGATCTGGAGGGTGGCCAGCGCGGCGACGGATCCGGCCCTGCCCTGCGTCCAGAGACTGAGCATGGTGGTGCCGAGAATGTTGTTGTCGGCCGAGGAGAGGAAGACGGCCGGGGAGTACTCCTTGAGCATGATCACGAAGGTGAGGATCAGCGCGCCCGCGAACGCCGGTGTGATCAGGGCCCGCAGGACGCGGAAGAACGTCATCAGCCAGTCGGCGCCGGAGACGCGGGCCGCGTTGTCCAGCTCACCGCCGATCTGCATGATCGCCGGGGCGACCGAGCCGAACGCGCTGGGCAGCGCCCGCATGCCGAAGGCGATGATGACGGCGTAGATCGTGCCCTGGAGGACCGATCCCATCCCGAAGGGCGCCAGCGCGAAGGCCCAGAAGAAGCCGATACCGATGATGATGCCGGGCAGGGACTGCGGGATCAGGGCCAGGTACTCCACCGCGCGGCCGAAGCGGAACGTCGACCGCCGGGCCACCATCACCGCGAACACGGCCAGGGCGGAGACGACGACCGAGCCGACACCGGCCACGATCATGCTGTTGTAGAGCGACTGCACGTAGTTGTCGGAGTCGAAGACGATCTCGTAGTTCTTCGTCGTCACCGTCCGGAACGGGGACTGGAGCGGGGTGAAGACGAGCGTGAAGGACCGCATCACCAGGCCGGCGATCGGGACCAGCGCGCCCACGATCACGTAGAACCAGATGCACGCGATGCTGACCCACTTCAGCCAGCCCAGGTCCAGCTTGCGCGGCCGGGTGACCTTGCCGCGCACGGACACGAACCGGGCCGCGTCCTTCAGCAGCTTCGCCTGCACGGCGACCAGGCTCAGGGTGACCACGAGGATCACGGTCGAGGCGGCGCCCAGCATGGTGTAGTCGGGGTCCACGGACTGAAGTCCGTTGTGGTACAGGAAGGTTGAGAAGACGTCGATGCTGACCGGCTGGCCGTAGAGCAGCGGCACGCTCAGTGTCTCGATGGAGACGGAGAAGACGAGGATCGCCGAGTACACGATCGGCGGCCGCAGCAGCGGCACGATCACCTGGGCGAGGATCCGGAAGGGGCCCGCCCCGCAGACCTGGGCCGCCGATTCGAGGGAGGCGTCGGACTGCCTGAGCGCGTTGGCGCAGAAGACGTACGCGATCGGGGCGAGCGCCACGGCCTCGGTGAGCGCCATGCCGGGGATGGAGTACAGGTTCCACGGCACGGAGCCGAAGAGCTGCTGCACCTTGACGCTGACGAACCCGGCCGGGCCGTACATGATGATCCAGCCGAAGCCGAGGATCAGCGACGAGATGAAGAACGGCCACTGCATGGCGAGGGCGATCAGCCGCCCGCCCGGCAGCTTCGTGCGGACCACCACGATCGCCATCGGGATGGCGATCGCCAGGCTGAGGATGGTGGTCAGCGACGCGAACAGCAGGGTGTTCAGGGCGACTTCACCGAAGCCGGCCTTGGTGAAGAGGTCGGTGTAGCCGCTGAGGGTGAACGCCCCGCCCGCCTCGTAGAGCGGGCGGTTGCGGATGCTCTGGTAGAGGGTCGGGACGATCGGGGCCAGCACCAGCACGGCGAGGAACGCCAGGACCGCGTACTGGACGGCCGTGTCCCGTCCGATGCCGAAGGGGCGGCGGTAGCGCGGTGGCGGGAACGTCTCCGCGGGTGTCTCGTCCGCCGGGGTGCGGGGTGGCTGGGTGAGGGTTGACATCTGAGCTGACTCCGATCAGTCCTTGAAAGCTGCCTGCCTACGGAGTCCGGCTACTTACGGAGTCCGTCGAAGCGCTCCAGCCAGGCCGCGGCGTCGTCCTTGGAGACCGGCTCGTACTTGACGTGGATGATGTTCTCCTCGCCGACGGCGTCCACGACCTCCTGGTAGGTGTGCAGGCCCTCGCCCTTCACACCGTCGCGGTACGAGGCCAGACCGCCCTCGGCGACCGCGCGCTGACCCTCCTCGGAGAGGGCGAAGTCCATGAAGAGCTTCGAGGTGGCCGGGTGCGGCGCCTCGGCGGAGATGCCCATGCCGCGCGGCAGGACGACCGTGCCGTCCTTCGGGAAGACGATCTTCACCAGGCCCGCGCTGTCCTCGACGACCGGGTAGGCGGGGGAGGCGCTGATCAGGAAGCCGGCCGTGTACTCACCGGCGACGATCTTCTCCAGCTGGGTGCCGGAGGAGGTCTCCGGGCGGGTCAGCGGAAGAATCTTCTCCAGGTCGTTCCATGCCTCCGGGTTGCCCTCGGTGAGCGCCCGCGTGACGGTGAAGCCGAACGAGCCCTCCGGGTCGCGGACCGTCACCTTGTTCTTGTACTCGGCCTCGTCCCCCGTCACGATCTTCGCGAGGTCCGTCAGGGTGGTCGGCGGGGTCTCCATCAGCGACGTGTTGTACGCGATGGTCATCGGGTCCTGCGAGAGCGAGTACACGCTCGGCAGCAGCTCGGCGCTCTCGCCCAGCTCCTCCAGCTCGGGCGACTTGTACTCCAGGACCGTGTCCTTGCGGGCCGAGAAGTCCGACCACGCGGTCGCCGCGCTGGAGATCAGCACGTCCGCCGGGGAGGAACCGGCCGCGTTCTCCGACAGGGTCTTCTGGAACAGCTCGTCGCTGTCCAGCTCGTTGACGGAGACGGTCTTGATGAAGTCGTACTTCTTCTTGAAGTCCCGGACGATCGGCGCCATGTTCTCGTCGCCGAGGTTGGAGTAGACGGTGAGCTTGCCGCCCTCCTTCTCCGCGGCCGCGATCAGGTCGGCGTAGTCCGCCGGGTAGTAGTCCGGCACCTTGCCCGCGGAGATCTTGTTCTCCGCCACCTTCGGCGCGTCGGTCTCACCACCGCCGCAGGCGGCCAGGGTGCCGAGGGCGAGCGTCGCGGCGCACGCGGTGACGACGATGCGTCGGGTGCTGGTCTGGCTGGATCTGGCCATGGTTCTCCTCCTGGCGCGTGCCGTGTGGCAGCTGTTGCCGGGAGGTTAGGGAACCAGGTCAGGCCGGTAAATCCTTCACCCGTCAGAGCTCTTACTGCTCGTATTGGTCGTTGAGTTAGTGACGCGAGTCACCCTCGCTGAGCAGGGGTGGCTGGCCGAGAACGATCACCCTTGAGATGTGCCGTGAGCTGCTGGAGCCGCTCCCAGGCCCCGGGGTCCGTCCCGTCCCCGAGGGGGTAGTGCAGCGCCGGACGGGTCGTCGGGCCGAGGTGCTTCGGGCGCACCTCGACCGGTGGCCGGCGCGCACGGTCGAGGCCGATGGTGTGGACATCGTCCGGGCCGAGGGTGAAGGCGTGCGGGATCGGCGGGCCCTCCAGCCGGGGCGCGGTCGTCAGGTCGGCGCGGGCCGCGCGCACCGACGTCAGCATGGTCCGCAGCCCGTGCTCCCGGACCAGGGTGTCGGCCAGCGCCTCGATCCGGTCCAGCGGCGGGTCCTCGTCGGCGGCGTATCCGATCGTGAGGACCGTGTCCTCCTCCACGCCCTTCGTCGTCCGTGTCACCCGGACCGTCGCCATCGCCGGCCGGTCCGGGGTGCCGACCACGAGCAGTTGCGAGGGCTCGGGTGCCCGCTCCCGGGCCAGACCGGTCAGCTGCCGTGGCGACCAGGGGAGGTTGACCGGTTCGGCCGTGCCCCAGCCCGCCGGTGCCGTGCCCGCCAACGCCTTCCAGGCCGCCTCCAGGGCGCCGCCCAGCAGGAGGTGCTCGTCGGCCCGGTGCACGGTGCGGAGGGCGACGATCAGCTGCCGGCCGGGAGCGTCCTGGTCCGCCGGGGCGTCGTGGGGGCCGTTCGCCGTCCCGTCGGCCGGGCTGCCGTGGGAGTCGTTCGCCGTCCCGTCGGCCGCGTGTCCCGTCGGGCCTCCCGTCCGGTCGTCCGCCGTCCCGTCCGCCGGGCCGCCGTGGGGGCCGTCCGCCGCGCCCCGCGCGCCGCGCGTGAACGCCGCCGCCACCGCCGCCGTCCCGTCCTCCGCGAACGCGGGTGAGAACGCGCCGTCCCGCCAGCGCAGCACCGCCCCCGACAGCCCGTCGTAGTATCCGCACTCCGGGTCCTGGACCACCCAGCGGTTGGGGACGCGCGCCAGCGTCGTACGGGCGGCGGGGGTCAGCCGTACGCCGCCCGGCGTGACGATCTGCAGGGACCTCCGGGACACCACCGCCGTCCGCATGATCTCGGCGAGCCAGCTGGTCAGCGCCACCACCGGCCGGTCGATGAGGACGACGGCCGCGTTCTCCGTCACCACGTCCACGGCGGGCTGCCCCGACCCCGCCGACGGCACGGCGGACACGTCGACCACCTTCGTGCTCGCCGCCCGGGGCGGCCAGGTCGAGCCGCCCAGCAGGGCGTTGAGCCGCCCGCACACCACTCCCGCGAGCCGCTCCGCCTCCGGGACGGCCGTGGAGGCCCGCGCCTCCGTCCACCAGTACGGGGGCGCCGCGCTCTGCCCGAGCAGCCGCTCCGCCTCACCGGGGACCTGGACCAGCACCGGCGACTCCACGGACACCAGCGGGCGGCCACCGGGCCCGTGCAACTGGACGACCGCGCCCTCGGCCGCCGCCGACAGGTCCAGGTCGGAGCCGCCGGCGTACAGGCTCGCCATGAGGGCCCAGACGTCGGGCATCTTCGGGGTGAGGGCGATGACGTCCCTGGTCACGGGCGGTGGCCCTCCTCGCTGTCGGATGCGCTGTCGAGCGCGGTCTGGATGAGCTGGTGCGGCCGGCCCCGGCGGATCAGCGTGCCCCGCCCGGCCGGCTGCGCCGAGGCGTACAGGCCGGGGAAGAGCTGGCCCTCGCTCCGCTCGCCGGTCATCAGCAGCGCGGCCGTACCGGTCTCGCGCAGGGTCTGCAGCAGCGGCTCGTACATCGCCCGGGAGGCGCCCGCCACCCGGCGCGTGATCACGAAGTGCAGCCCGATGTCCTGCGCCGACGACACATACGGCAGGAACGGGGCCAGCGGCTGCTGCCCGGCGGTGGTCAGGATGTCGTAGTCGTCGACCAGGATCACGATCCGCGGGCCCTGGAACGCGGGTTCGTCGGTCAGCGCGTCCGGGTCGGCGCTCTCCGGCATCCGCTTCTCCAGCTCGCTCGCGATCCCGTTCGACAGCCCCGCCGCGAGCTTCGCGTTGTGCGCGTACCCGCCCCGGTACGGCTCCGGGATCACGCCCCGCAGTCCGCGCCTCGGGTCGAACACCCCGAAGACCAGCTCCTCGTCCGAGTACCGCTCGACGAGTCGCGCCGCGACCAGCTTCAGCAGGTTCGTCTTGCCGCACTCGTTGTCGCCGAGGATCAGCAGGTGCTGGTCCGAGCCGAACAGGTCGAGCAGCGCGGGCGCGAGCGCGTCCTGGTCCACCCCGATCGGCACCCGGTGTGGCTCGGCGACCACCGACGGCAGCCGGTTCGAGGGCAGCCTGGTCGGCAACACCCGTACGGGGGCGGCGAGTTCACCGTGCCAGGTCGAGCGGATCGTGCGGGCCGCGTCCTCCAGCGCCGGGGCGAGATCACCCGTCGACGGCCGCCCGTCGAGGCGGGGGAGGGCCGCCTGCGCGAACAGCTTGCCGTCGGTCAGCACGCGCCCGGGGGTGTCCGGCGACAGCGTCTCGGAGAGCTTGCGGTCCACACTCGAATCGCTCGGGTCGTTGAGCCGCAGCTCCACCCGTGTCCCGAACATCGACTGCGTCGCGATCCGCACGTCGTTCCAGCGCAGCATGCCGCCGACGACATGGATGCCGTACCCGCCGCCGCGCTTGAGCAGCTCCACGACCGTGTCGTCCAGCTCCGCGAACTCGTCGCGCAGCGCGCCGAACCCGTCGATGAGCAGGACGATGTCCGTCGAACCCAGCTCCCGCAGCCGGCCCTGCCGGCGCAGCTGCCGCAGCTGGTCGACGGAGTCGATGCCGTGCTCGCGGAACAGTTCCTCCCGCTCGATCAGCATCGTCCGCACCTCGGCGACCGTCCGCGCGGCCCGCTCCCGGTCCGCCCGCCCCGCGATCCCGCCGACGTGCGGCAGCCCGGAGAGGGCCGAGAGCCCGCCGCCGACCAGGTCGAGGCCGTAGATGCCGACCTCGGCGGGGGTGTGCGTCGAGGCCAGCGACAGCGCGAGCGTCCGCAGCAGGGTCGTCTTGCCGGACTGCGGGCCGCCGATCACCGCCGCGTGCCCGCCCGCGACCGTCAGATCGAGCACCCAGTGCCCCTGCCACTGCTTCGCCGGGTCGTCCAGCACACCGAGCGGCACCCGCATCGGGCCGGTGGTGGTGGCCAGCCGCAGCCCCCGCTCGTCCACCCGTACGGGGCCCGCCGCCGCGTCCAGCGTGATCGCGTCCGGCAGCGGCGGCAGCCAGATCCGCCGCACCGGGCGGGCGGCGGCGGCCAGTTGGTCCACCATCACCGACATCACGGTCGGCCCGGTCTCCCGCTTCGTCGCCTTCGGCTCGTCGGCGACCTCGCCGGCGGGGGGCGCGCTCTCCAGCGTGTTGTACGTCGGATAGGGCCAGGCGAGCGGCGTGTCCTCCTCCTGCGCCACCAGCGCCGGACCCCGGTAGGCGCCCGACACGTACCCCGCCTTGAACCGCTCGTACGTCGAGGTGTCCACCTTCAGATAGCCGAAGCCCGGCAGCGGCGGCAGATGGAAGGCGTCGGTGGTGTCGAGAACGGTCCGCGACTCGTCGGCGGAGAAGGTGCGCAGCCCCAGCCGGTACGAGAGATAGGTGTCGAGCCCCTTCAGCTTGCCGCCCTCGATGCGCTGGCTGGACAGCAGCAGGTGCACGCCGATGGACCGGCCGATGCGCCCGATGGAGAGGAACAGGTCGATGAAGTCCGGCTTGGCGGTGAGGAGTTCACCGAACTCGTCGATCACGACGAAGAGGTGGGGCAGCGGTTCGAGGTCGGGCCGCCGGGTGGCGCGCAGGGCGGCGTAGTGCCCGACGTCGGCCACGTTCCCCGCGTCCTTGAGCACCTGCTGCCGCCGCTTGACCTCGCCCGCGAGGCTGGAGTGCACGCGCTCGACGAGCCCCGCCTGGTTCTCCAGGTTGGTGATCACACCGGCCACGTGCGGGAGTTCGGTGAACGGGGCGAAGGTCGCGCCGCCCTTGTAGTCGACCAGGACCAGGGCCAGGTCCTCGGGGGAGTGGGTGGCGGCCAGCGCCAGTACGAGGGTGCGCAGCAGCTCGCTCTTGCCGGAACCGGTCGCGCCGACGCACAGGCCGTGCGGGCCCATGCCCAGCTCCGAGGACTCCTTGAGGTCCAGCAGCACCGGCTCATGACGGTCCGTCACCCCGATGGGCACCCGCAGGAACTCCCGCTCGCCGCGCGGCGCCCACAGGTCGTGCAGGTTCAGCAGGGCCGGGTCGTCGATGCCGAGCAGGCCCGGGAAGTCGACGGGCCCGGTGACCGGGGTGCCCTCGGCGGCCGACTCGGCGGACAGCCGCAGCGGCGCGAGCAGCCGGGCGATCCCCTCGGCACCGGCGGCGGTGACCTGGTCGGAGGTACCGTGCGCGGCCGGGACGGTGGCGGGGGCCGCGATGGCCAAGGGGTCGGGATCACGCAGGTCCTCGACCACGACGCGGTCGCCCCGCACGGTGATCCGCACCGACACCTGGTCGGGCTCGTGGACCTGCTCCTGAAGCAGGTGCAGCACGGTCACGCCCATGTCCGCGAGCCCCACCGCCGTGTCCGGGCGCGGCAGTTCGACGGCCGTCTCCCCGTACTCGTCGCTCACGACGAGCATCCGGGACGCCAGCCCGAGTGCCTTGCGGTCGGCGAGCCCCCGGCGCACCTCCGCCGCGTACGACGCGCGCCGGCCCAGCTCGTGCCGGAAGTGCCGGGCCAGCTGCGGCAGGCTCGGCGCGATCCGGCGGGCCGCCACCGGGCCGTCGTGCTCCTGTCCGTCCAGCACATGGGGCAGCCACTTGGCCCACTCCCAGTCCGCCAGCCGCTCCCCCGGCACACCGAGGGCCACCGCCACGTCGTCGGGCGCGTGCGCGACGGCGACCTGGACGAGGAGCGCGCGGGCCACCCGCAGCACGCCCTCCCGGTCGCCGACCACGCTGACGTTGCCCGCGCGGTCCAACGGCACGGTGATCGGGCAGCCGCCCGCCACGGAGTAGCGAGCCAGCAGTGCCCGCGCCTCGTTCAGCATGAACGGGTCCGGCGGGGTCATCACCCCACCCTGGTTCTGCCCGATGGCCACACCCGCCACGGGTACGTCACCGGTGCCGACACGCACCCGCAGGAAGTCCACGTCCTGCCGCCGCCTCTCCCAGAGCCGGGCGGGGTCGCGCACCAGGTCGTACAGCGCCTCCGGAGGCGGATTCAGCACCCGCGCGAGCGCCCGCCGCTCCCGTTCCTCGGCGCCGAACTCCTCGCGCAGCTCCTCCAGATACTCCAGGTACCGCTCGCGCTGGGTGCGCCGGGTGCGCTGGGCCTTGCCGCGCTGGGAGAGGAACAGGGCGACCGCGCCGAGCAGCGCGATGACCAGCACCATCGCGCCGATGGCCGCGAACTGGCTGTTGCGGATCACGGTCATCATCACGACGGAGCCCATCACCCCCGCCATCGGCAGCAGCGCCGTGGCGGCCGTCCCCGCCTTGCCCTCCGGGAGGTTCGGCGGTGGCTCGATGGTGCGGGCACCGGCGGCACCGAGCGGCCGGGTGCTGCGAGCGGGCCGGTGAATCAACTCCTGGGTCACGGACGGACCCCTTCCGCACACGACTGGTCGTTCATCGCATCCTCACCGCGCGGGTCATCGCCTCCGCCGCCAGGGTGATCGCCGCCGCACGGGTCTCCTGGCCCAGCAGCGCCGTGCGGATGGGGCCGCCCTGGGCGAGGTGACGGTCGTAGGGGACGGTGACGACATGGACGCCGGACTCCTTGAGGTGGGCGACGGCCGTGGCGCGGTCCAGCGTGACGTCGGGTGAGTTGGCGGTCAGCGCGACGACGGTCGAGGAGAGCGCGGAGTGCGGCAACTGGCCCAGCCAGTCCAGGACCTGGCGGGTGCCGTTGACACCCTCGGCGGTCATCGGCGCGACGACCACGCGCGCATGGGCGGTGTCCATCGCCGTACGGGCCACCTCGCCCGGCAGGGTCTCGCAGTCCACCACGGTCACCGCGAAGTAGCGCCGCAGCGCGAGGGTCACCGTGCGGTACGTACGGATGTCCAGCGGGGCCCCGACCCGGCCCTGGCTGGCGGGCAGCAGCCAGCCGCCGTCCGACACGGGCACGAGGTAACCGGTGACATCGGTGAGCTGCATGGCCGGGTTGAGGATCCGCGCGAGGTCGGCCGCCGCCCAGCGCACCGAGTCGGCGCCCATCCGCACCGGCAGCGTGCCCAGCGCGGCGTCGGCCTCCAGCGTCAGCACCGGGTCGTGCCGGTAGTGGTTGAACGTCCGGCCCAGCAGCGCGGCCATCGTCGACTTCCCGACGCCGCCCCGGATGGACGTCACCGCGATGACCCGTCCGGTGGTCACCGGTTGCTGCAACTCCCGCGCGATCCGCGTCTCCTCGGCGACGTCCTGCGCGGCCGACCCGGCCAGCTTCCGAAGGGACCGCCCCGTCCGCCGAGCCACGGACTCCCCGTGCTGAGGCCGCCCGAGCGCATGCGCCAGCCGAGGATCGATGGTGGGCACGGAATCGGGGGCGTGCAGGGGGTCTGCGGGGTGTGGGGGTCCGGGGGCGGGGAGCCGGGGAGGGCTGGGGCAGGGGAGCCCCGGGTGCGGTGTGCTCTCCGGGCGCGGGGAGGCCCCGGGGACCGGGTAGGGTTCGGCGGGGCGCCGGACCCCGGCGGGTTCGGCTGCGAAGCGAGGCTGACTGCCGGGTTCTCCGGCCTCGGTGGGGCCGGCTGTGCTGTGGGGCTGACTGCCGGGTTGTCCGGGCCCGGCCGGTACACCGGGATGGCCCGGACCGGCCACTCCACCGGGCAGCCCTGGTCCAGCCGCGTCACCGGCCCACCCACCGGGCGCGCCTGCCGACGGCGGGGCAGTCGCCAGGGGGAGCCCGGTCCGAGGATCCACCGTGAGGGCGTGCGGCACCGCCGGCCCTGCGCCGGGCGGTTGCTCGCCGGACGTGAGCTCCACCGGCGGTCGCCCGAAGGGCGCTGCCTGCACCGGCGGCTGCGCTCCGGGCACGGCCTGCACCGGCGGTTGCGCGGCCGGCATGCCCTGGGCGGGCGCCTCGGGCCCCTCAGGCCTGCCCACAGGCATGCCACCCTCCGGCGTGCCCGGCGTGCCCGCTGCGCTCGGCCGTTCCGGAGGCTCCGGAGGTCCCGCCGGCTCCGACGGCACCGAGCGCACCAACCTCAGCGTCGGCTCGGCCCGGCGGGTCGGTGGGTGTGGTGGCTCGGGGGTTGCCTGGTCGCCCCCGCCGACCGCTTCCTCTCGGCCCAGCTCGCGCAGCACATCCCGCTGCCAGTCCCCTGCCTGCGCCATGTGCGGCCCCCCAGCTCCTAAGCGAACGTGTCGAGCAGTCGTCCGTACACGCCGAACACCCCGATGAGCAGCGGGAACAGGGCGATGACGCCGATCGATTCGAGGGTGTCGCCGAAGCGCCGGAGCCGTACGCGGACGTGCTCGGCGGGCTGCACGGCGAGCACCAGCAGCGGCAGGGCGGCGAGCAGGACGAGGACGGCGAGCGGACCGGCCGCCCCGCCGGAGTGGTCCAGCCACGCCGACACCAGCCGCACGGCGAGCACGGCCGCCGCACCGAGCAGCACCACGACCTCGACGACCAGCGGGAACGCCCGCGCGCGCAACGCGAGGACGACCATGGTGACGACGGCCAGCAGCACGGTCCACTTGGTGGGCGCCCGCAGCGCGAACACCCCGGCGGCGGTCGCCGACACGGCCATCGTGACCGTCGCCAGCGCCAGCCCCCGGTGCGTGGCGGTGAGGGCCGCCGACACCTGGAAGCGGCTCACGGACGCACCCCCGGAGCGCCGGTCGTCGAGCCCGGAGAGCCCCGACGCCATCAGCGCCATTCTGGGCAGCAGCCCGAGCACGACCACGGAGACCACGGCCAGCACGGCCCCCACCTCGGCCTGCTCCGGCACCGACGACGACACCGTCCCCGACACCGCGACGGCGACCCCAGCCAGCACACCGAGACCCCGGCCAGCGCCCCCGCCCCGACCAGCCCGCCCGCCCGAGCGGCGTGAACAGCCCGAGCAGCGCGAGCGTGCCGACCCCGGTGGCGGCCATGGCCGCGACCTGCGGCATCCCGGTCCACCGCTCCGCCTCCGCCCACGTCGACGCGCCCAGCAGCCCCAGCGCACCGGCCGTCACGATCAGCGTCGTGGCGAGCCCTCGCTTCCCCGCCCGCCCCAGCAGCGCGCCCGCGAGCGCCGCCACCAGCGCGACAGCGAGGAGCGTGCCGGCGACGACCCCGGGCTCGTACGCGTCCCGTGCGAACAGTCCGGCGGCGACGGCCCAGCCGACCGTGGCGAGCCCGGCGGTGATCCGGCGTGTGGCCGGCCCCCAGCGCAGGCCCCGGGCGTCGAGATCCTCGGCGGCCTCGTCCGTGACGTCGTGCACGACGGGCGCCGACGGCGCGTCCTCGGCCCGGACGAGCCGCAGTACCGCGCCGTCCGGTATCCCGGCCGTCTCCAGGGTGCTGTCGTGCGCCAGCGCCGATCCGTCCGCCGTGACGAGATGCCGCAACTCGGGCCGCTCGCCCACCCGGTCGTCGAGCAGCCGCATGATCTCCGGCAGCAGCAGCCCGACCGGTTCCCGTGACGGCAGCACGAGGTCCACCCGCCGCCGCTCACCGACCAGCGTGACCCGGCTGAGCGCCGTCCGCGCACCACCCGTGACCTGCCCCAACGTCCCCGTAGCCATCACGCGATCGAACCTATCACCGGGCGGAATCGCCGGTCGGGGCTGTGGAAAACCCTGTGGAAAACGTGGAGGACGGGGTGACCGACGGCTGCACCGAACCCCCGTACGGGCTCTTGCCGATGATGCGGTTCGACACGAACGACCACCCCACACATCCCGCGCACAACACCGCCGCGATGACGATCCCGGCGAAGACCTTCCCGACCCGTTCGTCCACCGAGCGCCGCTGCCGCTGCGCCCCGAACAGCAGGGCGTCCCGCAGCCGTCGACGCCGCACCGACACCGACTCCAGCAACTGGCTGTCGTAATCCTGCGCTGCCATGGCTACGGAACCCCGTTCACTTCGTCTCTCGGAGCCGGCCCGTCAGCCGATCTGGTCGACCGCCGCGCGGGCCTTGGCCAGCGTCGACTGGGCCGTGCCGTCGTTCTGTTCGAGCGTGGTGCGCACCAGGCGGATGATCTCCCGGACCTCGCCCGCCGCCTTCTTCCAGCGCTCTTCCTTGCCGTGGTAGTCGTCCGAGACACCGTCCGCCTGGAACTCGGTCATCGCGGCCTTGACGGCGGCGTCACGGTCGCCGAGCACCCGCTCCAGCTGCCCCACGATCGTGCCGAGCGCGGTCTGCACTTCGCCGGAGGCCCCGGTGTCGTACGAACGGCGGTCCTGGTTCTGAGCCATGAGTACTTCCCCCTCGTTCCTGCTCGTCGCTGCTTATCGGGCGCCGAAACGGGCCGCGTCGAAGTTGGCCAGGCCCATGTTCTGGTTGGCGTTGTCCTGGGACTCCACGTCACCGGTGCCGAACGCGTTGTCCATGCCCGACTGGCCGCCCAGGATCGCGGCGAGCGAGCCGTTCAGGTCGGCGGTGATCTCGTCCGCGCGGTTCTTGAACGAGTCGAACGCCACCTTGCCCGCGCCGTTGAACTTGCCCTCCAGCGGCTCCGCCGCGCTGATCAGCAACTGGATCAGCGTCCCGAGGTCGTCGCTCGAACCGAGCGTGCTCTTCCCGAGCTCCGCCAGGGTCGTCGCCCCCATGTCGAACTTCACGTCGTGTCCACCCCCGTGTGTCTGGGTCACCTACGTCTCGAACATGCTCTCCCACAACGAGTTGCACCCGCAACGCGCTTCCCGTTCCGGTGACACCATCGGAACACAATTCGAACACCCTTGTGGCGGCGCACCGCTGCCGAGAAAGATCTCTGAACCGCCGTACAACCCTCCCCCCACCTCGCGGGTCGTACTTGGCATCAGGACTTCTCGGAGGGGGATCTGGGGATCGCGGGGTGCTGATACGGAGGGGAAAAGCCGAGGGGCCCGGTCCACTGGACCGGGCCCCTCGAAACATTCCTGCGTGCTCGCCGACAGGGCCGCTAGACCTTGCCGACAGGGTCGCTAGAAGAACACCCCGCACCGCAGCAGCACATTCGCGTACGGCCGCGCCTCCCCGGTCCGTACGACCAGCCGCGCGCCCGCCGACAGCTCCTTCAACTCCTCGTGGGGGACCAGCTCCAGCTCGGGGAAGCGGTCCTCCAGCAGCGCCGTCGCCTCCAGATTCGCCTCACGCACCTCGTACGCGGCCGTCGCCCCCTCGACCACGATCTCGTCGAGCAGCCCGTCCAGCACCTCCGCGAAGGACGGCACCCCGGCGCGGAACGCCAGGTCGACCACGCGCGGCCCCTCGGGCACCGGCATCCCCGCGTCGCACACCAGCACCCCGTGCCCGTGCCCCAACTCGGCGACGGCGCCCGCCAGATGACGGTTGAGTATCCCGGCCCGCTTCACAGCGCCGCGACCTCCTCGGCGGTCGGGAACGAGACCTGCGCCCCGGCTTTCGTGACGGCGGCGGCCCCCACCCGGGCCGCGTACGCGGCGGCCTCGGCAGATTCCGCGCCCGCCCCCAGCCGCCACGCCAGCGCCGCCGTGAACGCGTCCCCGGCACCCGTGGTGTCCACGGCGTCCACCTTCACAGCCGCCACCCGCGCACTCCCCTCGGTGGTCGCGACCAGAGCCCCCTCCGCGCCCAGCGTCACGACCACCGAACGCGGCCCGAGCGCCAGCAGCGCCCGCGCCCAGTCCTCCGGCGACGGTGACCCCGCGAGCTCGCCCCCGACGATGACCCGGGCCTCGTGCTCGTTGACGATCAGCGGATCACAGGCGGCCAGCACCTCCGCGGGCAACTCCCGCGGCGGCGACGGGTTCAGGACGAAACGGGTCCCCTCCGGAAGCCGCCGGACGACCTCCACGACCGTCTCCAACGGGATCTCCAACTGC
Source organism: Streptomyces sp. MNU76 (assembly GCF_020982545.1). Lineage (GTDB taxonomy): Bacteria > Actinomycetota > Actinomycetes > Streptomycetales > Streptomycetaceae > Streptomyces. The sequence goes on from NZ_JAJKLK010000001.1 coordinate 398,422, forward strand.
GCGGAGACGACCCGGGACGCGCGCAGCAGGCCCTCCGCCGCGCGCACGTCCCCGGGGGTCAGCTTCCCGTTGGCGCCGGGCGACACCACGATGCTGTTGTCGCCCGACGGATCCACCGTGATCAGCGCGACCCCGGTGGGCGCCCCGCCGACCAGCACCCCGGCCGTGTCGACCCCGGCCGCCCGCTGCGAGTCCAGCAGCAGGCGTCCGTTGCCGTCGTCGCCGACCCGCGCCAGCAGCGCCGTACGCGCCCCGAGCCGGGCCGCCGCCACCGCCTGGTTGGCGCCCTTGCCGCCGGGGTGGACGGCCAGGTCGGAGCCGAGCACGGTCTCCCCGGCCCCCGGCCGCCGCTCGACACCGATCACCAGGTCGGCGTTGGCCGATCCCACGACCAGCAGGTCGTAGTCGTACATGCGTGCTCCTTCGTGCGTCCTCGTGGTCAACCGCTGAACCGACCGCCGCCGTCAGCCGCCGAACGCGGCCCCGGCCGTCGGCCGCCGAACCGGCCCTCGCCGTCAACCGCTGAACCAGCCCTTCGCCGTCAGCCGCTGAACTCGGCCACGTTCTCCGACGTGACCACCTTCACCGGCACCATCACCGACTTCTCGACCTTCTCGCCCTTGGCGGCCTCGACGGCGTTGCGCACCGCGATCCTGCCGAGTTCCGCGGGCTGCTGCGCCACCGACGCGTACAGCGTGCCCGCCTCGACGGCCTTCAGCCCGTCGGCGGTGCCGTCGAAACCGATGACCTGGACCGACTTCCCGGCCTTGGCACCGAGCGCCTTGATCGCGCCGAGCGCCATCTCGTCGTTCTCCGCGAAGACACCGTCGACGTCGGGGTTGGCCTGGAGCAGGTTCGTCATCACGTCGAGGCCCTTGGTGCGGTCCCAGTCGGCGGGCTGCTTGGCGAGGACCTTGATGCCCGGGTAGGCCTTCAGCCCCTCGGCGAAGCCGGCGCCGCGCTCCCGGCTGGCGGAGGTGCCCGCCTGACCCTGGAGGATGACGATCTCGCCCTTGCCGCCCAGCTTCTCGGCGAGCGACTTGGCAGCCAGCTTCCCGCCGCCGACGTTGTCGGAGGCCACGAGCGCGGCCGTGTTCGCGCCGTTCACAGCGCGGTCGACGGCCACCAGCGGGATGTCCGCCTTGTTGACGGCCTTGGCCGCCGGGGTCACCGCGTCGGAGTCCACCGGGTTCACGATGATCGTGCCGAGGCCCTCACTGGTGAAGTTCTGCAGCTGGTTGGCCTGCTGCGAGGCGTCGTTCTGCGCGTCCGTGACCGACAGGTCCACACCCAGCTTCTTCGCCTCGTCCTGGGCGCCCGCCCGGATCTGCACGAAGAAGGGGTTGTTGAGCGTCGACAGCGACAGCCCGATCTTCTCGCTCTTCGCCGCCGAGGACCCGGTGTGCAGGAACGAGGTCGCTCCCACGACCGCCGCCGCGACCACCGCGGCCAGCACGTACGTCACCGCCTGCTTCTTCCGGTCCCCGGAGCCGCCCGCACCGGCCGCCACCGGGGTCGCCCCCGCCTTCCGCCGCACCGTGTCCAGCAGCACCGCCAGCGCGATCACCACACCGATGACGACCTGCTGCCAGAAGGCGGACACGGACAGCAGGTTGAGGCCGTTCCTGAGCACCGCCAGGATCAGCGCGCCGATCAGCGTCCCCGACGCCTTGCCCGTACCGCCGGCCAGCGAGGCACCGCCGATGACGACCGCCGCGATCGCGTCCAGCTCGTAGCCCTGCGCGGCCTGCGGCTGCGCGGAGGAGAGCCGGGAGGCGAGCACGATGCCCGCGGCGGCGGCGAACAGGCCGGACAGCGCGTAGATGACGAGCTTCTGCCGCTTCACCCGCAGCCCGGAGAGGCGGGCGGCCTCCTCGTTGCCACCGATCGCGTACATGGCACGCCCGATGTACGTACGCCCGAGGATCACGGCCGTGACGACCCCGAGGACCAGCATCACCAGGACCGGCACCGGGAGCCAGCCGCCCAGGTTGTCACCGAGGTGCGACACCGACTCCGGGAACGCGATCGGGCTGCCCTGTGAGATCACCAGCGACAGACCGCGCCCCACCGACAGCATGGCGAGCGTCGCGATGAACGGCGGCAGCTTCCCGTACGAGATGAGGAAGCCGTTGACGAGACCGCACGCGATGCCGGTGACGATCGCGAGGGTCACGGCTATCGGGACCGGCACGCCCTCCGAGGTCGCGCTCCAGGCCAGGACGGTGGCCGACAGCGCCGCCACCGAACCGACCGACAGGTCGATGCCCGCCGAGACGATCACGAAGGTCACACCGAACGCGAGGATCGCGGTGACGGCGGCCTGGACACCGATGTTGAGCAGGTTGTCGGCCGTCAGGAAGTCGCCGGACAGCACCGACATCCCGACGACGAGGACGATCAGCGCGGTCAGCGCGCCGTTGTCGAGCAGGAGCCGGCGCAGCCCCGATGCTCCCGAGGCGCCACTCGCGCCCGTCGTGCTCTTGAGCGTGTCAGCGGCCATCGGGGGCCTCCGTTTCCGTCGCAGGGGTGGTGGGGTGGGAGACGGCGAGTGCCATCACCGCGTCCTGGGTGGCCTCGGCGGCGGGCAGTTCACCCGCGATCCGCCCCTGGGCCATGACCAGCACCCGATCGCTCATACCGAGCACCTCGGGCAGGTCACTGGAGATCATCAGCACGGCGGCACCGGCGGCCGTCAGCTCGTTGATCAGTTCGTAGATCTCGACCTTCGCGCCGACGTCGATCCCACGCGTCGGCTCGTCGAGGATCAGCACCTTGGTGTTAGCCAGCAGCCACTTGCCGATGACGACCTTCTGCTGGTTGCCGCCCGAGAGGGTGCGGACGTGCTGGTGCAGCCCGGCCATCCGCACCCCGAGCCGCTCGGCGACCCCGGCCGCGTTCGCCCGCTGCCCCTTGAGGTCGACGAACCCGCCCCGGGTCGCGCCCCGCAGCGTCACCAGGCCGAGGTTCTCCTCCACGGACGCGTCCAGCACCAGCCCCTGGCCCTTGCGGTCCTCGGGCACGAGCCCGATCCCGGCGGCCATGGCGGCGACCACGTCGTCCTTGGGCACCGCGGAGCCACCGACCCGCACGGCCCCGTCGTCGTACGGATCGGCGCCGAACACGGCCCGCACGACCTCCGTACGCCCGGCCCCGACGAGCCCCGCGATGCCGACGACCTCACCGGCCCGCACCTCGAAGCTGACGTCGTGGAAGACGCCGTCCCGCGTGAGTCCCTCGACGACGAGCAACGCCTCGCCGGAGTCCGCCCGCTCCCTCGGGTACTGCTGCTCGATCGACCGCCCGACCATGAGGCGTACGAGCTCGTCCTGCGGGGTGGTGGCGGACACCTGCCCGACGCTCTTCCCGTCCCGGATGACGGTCACGCGATCCCCCAGGGCGGCGATCTCCTCCAGGTGATGGGTGATGAAGACGATCCCGACCCCGTCCTCGCGGAGCCGTCGCACGATGGCGAAGAGCCTCTCGACCTCCTCGGTCGTCAGCACGGCGGTCGGCTCGTCCATGATCAGCACACGTGCGTCGAGGCTCAACGCCTTGGCGATCTCGACCATCTGCAGCCGGGCGATCCCGAGTTCACGCACGCGCGCGCGTGGCGAGACGTTGACCCCCACCCGCTCCAGCAGCTCGGCGGCGTCGGCCTCCATCCGCTTCCGGTCGATCATCCCGAAGCGGCGCGGCTGCCGTCCCAGGAAGATGTTCTCGGCGACGGTCAGATCGGGCACCAGGTTGAACTCCTGGTAGATGGTGGCGATCCCGAGCCGCTCGGAGTCCTGCGCACCATGGATGCGCACCTCCTCGCCGGCTGCCAGGATCCGCCCCGCGTCGGGCGTGTGGGCGCCGGAGAGCATCTTGATGAGCGTGCTCTTGCCCGCGCCGTTCTCACCGAGCAGAACGTGCACCTCGCCCCGGCGCAGATCGAAGTCGACGCCGTCCAGCGCGACGACACCGGGGAAGGTCTTGCGGATGCCTTCGATGCGCAGCAACTCGTCCGGGTCGCTCACGACGTGCTCCTGTTCTGTGCGTGTTCCTCGCCGCACGAGAGGCGTACGACGAGATGGGCGGGGAGGGTGACGGACTGCGGGAGCCGCCCCTCGATACGGTCGACCAGCGCGCGCACGGCGGCCCGCCCCAGCTCGCCCGTCGGCTGGGCCACCGCCGTGATCGGCGGATCGGTGTGCACGAACCACGGGATGTCGTCGAAGGCGGCCAGCCCGACGTCCTCCGGAACCCGCATCCCGCGCGCGCGGACGGCGTCCAGCGCACCGAGCGCCATCAGGTTGTCGGCGGCGAAGACGACCTGCGGCGGCTCGGCCAGATCGAGGAACCCCTCCATCACCCGCCGCCCGCTCTCGGCCTGGAAGTCGCCCTGCCCTATGTAGGCGTCCGGCAGTGGCAGCCCGTGCTCGGCGAGCGCCTCCCGGAAGACCTCGACCCGCTCCCGGCCGGTCGTGGTCGCGGCCGGCCCGGCGATGATCGCGAGCCGCCGGTGCCCGAGCCCGTACAGATGAGCGACGAGATCCCGTACGGCCGCGCGCCCGTCCGCCCGCACCACCGGCACGTCCACGCCCGGGATCCACCGGTCCACGAACACCATCGGCGTCCCGGCCCGCACGGCGTCCAGCATCAACGGCGAACCACCGTCGGTCGGCGACACGAGCAGCCCGTCGATCCGCCGGTCGAGCAGATTCCGCACATGGTGATCCTGAAGCTCGGGCCGCTCGTCGGCGTTCCCGATGATCACGCTGTACCCGAGCGCCCGCGCCTCTTCCTCGACGGACCGCGCCAGCTCGGTGAAGTACGGATTCATCACGTCACTGATGACCAGCCCGAGGGTGTGGGTCTGATCCGTACGCAACGACCGCGCGACGGCGTTCGGCCGGTACCCCAGCGTCTCGACGGCGGCCAGCACCCGCGCCCGCGCCTCCGCACTGACCGACGGATGGTCGTTGAGCACCCGGGACACGGTGGCGACGGACACCCCCGCCTCGGCCGCGACATCCTTGATGCTCGCCATCGCCGGCCCACCTCCTCGTGGAATCGATTACATCGATGTGTACGGGAGGATTGGAATCGATTACACGAGGGTGGGGCAAGAGTCCGACAGTGGCCGAAATTCAATCGTGACCGAGAGGTGTGACCAGGGTGCGGGCGCCGCGACCAACTGGGCTCGGTGGCGGAGGGGGCGTCGAATGCCTCCCGTCAATAACAAGACTTTTGTTAATGTAGTCCCATGGCTGCCACTCTCGACCCCGTTCCCGGAGAGGGCCCGGTCCGTCCGATCTCCGTCTCCCTTCATGAAGGCACGATCGCCGCTCTCAAGGCGCGCACCGGCAGGCGAGGCATGTCCGCCTACGTCGAAGCCCTCATCCAACGCCAACTCGAACGGGAGCGGCTGCGCGAACTCATCGAAGACGCGGAGGCCGAGCACGGGCCGGTGGACCAGGCGGCGGTCGAGGCCAAGAGGGCGCTCCTGCGCGGTGACGCGGCCGACTCGGCGGACGCCGCGTGAGTGGCACGCTCGTTCTGGACGGCGAAGGTCTGTCCAAGCTCGTACGCCGCACACCCGAGCTCACCGAATGGCTCGCCGCCGCGGAGGCCGAGGACATCCGGGTCGTCGCCAGCTCAGTCACCCTCGTCGAAGCCCGCGACCCCAGAACCAACCAGGCCCGCTTCGACCACGCGGCCTCCCGCGTGAACATCGCCCCGCCCACCGAAGCGATCGCCCGCCACGCGAGCAAGCTGCTGGCCGCCGCCGGACTCCATGGCCACAAGTACGCCCTGGATGCCATCGTCGCCGCCACCGCACTCGCCTCACCCGCCCCGGTCACCATCCTGACCCCGGATCCCGAGGACCTCCGCATGCTGTGCGGCCCCGACGTACGCGTGATCAAGGTGTGACACCGCGAAGCCCGGCCTTCACCCGGCTCCGACTCGGTCCCCCGGCACAGATCCACCTGGGTCGGCTCCGGTTTCATCGCCCACGTGGCTTCGCGGGCTGATCGGCCGACCCAGCCATGCGGCCGTCTCGCGTTCGACCAGGGAGGCACCGGTGATCGCTCGCCGACGCCCCTGGGCGGACGCGATCAGCTCATCGCCTGCGTCGTGGGCTGGCGCCGCTCCGTGGGGCGCGGTTTCTGATCAAGCGGACGGGGACAGCTGTTCCCGCACCCATCCGGGATCGGGGTTGGTGTGCGGTCGGCCCGCCACGACGACGGTCGGCACGGTCTCGTTGCCGTCATTGGCCGCCCTCACCACGGCGGCCCCTGCCGGGTCATGCCAGATGTTGACCCAGTGCGCAGATCGGAGTCGGCGACCGCGGCACATCGCGGGCCCAGCCGGCCCGGCGCGTCGAGCTCTCCGAAGCGGATCACGTCACCATGCGCGTCATCCCCTTCGATCTGGACGGCTTTGCCAGTGCCGCGGGCACGATGACGTACGTGGGCGGACCCCTGCCCAAGCTGGACACGGTGGTCCGCGATGCGCTTCACGGCTCGGCCTTCATCGATTCCGACGCCCAGCTCAACATCTACCGAACGAGTTTTCGTAAGGTGGAGGACGCGTCACTCGACCCTGGACGGTCGCGTGAGTTCATTCACAGACTGGCGAAGGAGCTGTGAAGAACCCCATGGACAACTGGCGGAAGTCGTCCTACTCGGGCCCCGGAGACGGCAACGAGTGCGTGGAGATCGCGACGAGCCCCACCCACATAGCCGTCCGCGATTCAAAGACCCCCACCACCCGCACCCTCACCTTCCTCGCCCCCTCCTTCACCGCGTTCATCAGTGCCCTCAAGTCCTCGCGGACGGCAGCTTCGCCGCCGACACCTTCGGGGATCCACCGGTGCGGTCCGCCACCACGCGGGCCGTCGTAGCGCGGCGCGGCGCCCCGCAGGCGCCCAGGCGAGATGGGCCGCCAGCCGGAGCGGACGGCCCATCGGGCAGGGCATGAGGCCTGACGGCGGGCTCAGCGAATGCCGTCAGGCGCTGTCACATGCGCGGGCTCGGACCGGCCGAAGGCCCCAGGTCAGGACTCGCAGCCGATCTCCTGGTCTCCGGAGTCCGACGTGCAGCTGTCGCTGCCGTCCCCTCCCTGGGCGGAGTCGCCCGGAGCCTGATCGACGTTGTCCAGGATGTCGTTGCCCGCCCCGCCGCTCAGAAGGTCGACGCCCGGTCCCCCGACGAGGACATCGGCGCCGCTGCCGCTCAACAGGGTGTCCCGTCCTTCTCCGCCCGCGATGGACTGACGGCCGGTGGCGTCCTGGGCGTACACCGTGTCGTTGCCCGGTCCGGCGTCGATCGAGGCACGCAGGCCGGTTCTCTGGGCGATGGTGTCCTGCTGGTCGCCGGCCACGACGAGGATCGTCCGGGTGCCGGCCGGGCAGGAGACGGAACCGTCACTGTTGGGCGTGCACCCCACCCCCGCGGAAGTGGACGCCCCGGTGTCGATGACGGTGACGGTGCTGCCGGACGGGTTGATGAAGATCCTGTTCCTCTCCCCGGCCGCCGCGTTGACGAAGATGAACGCGTCGTTGGCCTGCACCACCGTCGCGCTTGCCTGCACCGCCCCCGTCGCGGCAGACGCCGGGCCGGTGGACACCAGCAGCGCGGCACCCGCTGCCGCCGCTGCCGCCTGTAATCCCCTGCGGGTTGACATAGCCATGCTGCTCCTGTCGTTGGAACGCTCGTGCCGACCGCTGGTCGAAGCGGCGGCGCATGGGTTCAGCGTCCGCGCCGGGCGGTGAAGGGACATGGGGGACGAGCCCCCAGTTATGCGCGTCCCCCGACGCTGCCCGCTTCGCGTCGTCGCACCGTCCTGCGGAGCCCGCATCCCTCTCGCGCGGATGGCGTCGAGCGCGCCCAGCGCCATCAGGTTGTCCGCCGCGAAGACGACCTCGGGCGGCTCGGCCAGGTCGAGGAACCTCGGTGGCGACGGACGCTCCCGCCTCGGCCGCGACATCCTTGATGCTCGCCATCGCCGCCCGGGCAAGGAGGCGGCAGTGGCCGAAATTCAATCGTGACCGAGGGGCCGACCCGAGACGCGCCGAGCGGGGTGGTGCGCGACCTCCGCACCACCCCGCTCGACCCCGGTCCGCCCGGGCAGGGGTCCAAGAGCCGTCAGAGACGGCCTAGACCCAGGTCTTGCCCGCCGCGTTGGACTTCAGCTTGTGCTTCTTGACCTTGTCCTTGCAGAAGCGACAGGCGGTCTCCTTCGCCTTCTTGTACGTCCAGGCCGTGATCTTCCCTCCCAGGCTTCTTCCGATCTTGTTGTTGTACTGGTCGGCCTTGGAGTCACGCTTCGCCGCCTTGGAGCTCCCCGCGTTCTTCTCGTGGGCGTTGCCGAGCGCCTTGGCCAGGCTGGAACCGACGGCCCAGGTCAGCATCGCCTGCCAGATGCAGTGGCGGTAGGCGTTCTGCTTCGCCCCGTGCGAGTACCGCTTCTTCGCCTCTCCCAGGGCCCAGTAGGTGATGTAGGCCATGTCCGCGCACCACAGCAGGAACAGGGCGCAGATCGCGGCCTCCGGGACGAGGCCGTTGATGCTGTAGTTCCCGCTGATGTCGTAGCAGTTCACCGGGTCGGCGAAGCAGTAGTCGTACGAACTGGCGTTGCCTCCGACGATCCGGTCGACGGAGAGGAACCGCCCCGTGTCCGAGTCGTAGAGGCGGACCCCCATGAGCGTGACGCTGCTGGGCGTCTCGGACGAGCGCTGCTCCCCGCCGAGCCAGCCGTAGCGGGACGCGTCCGTTCCCGGCAGGAGCTTGCCGTACTCGTCGTAGGCGTTGACCACGGGAGTGGTGGCGTCCGTCAGGGGGATCTGTGTGGCTATGTCACCGTGGAGATTGGTGAGTTGGAGAACCACGTCACCTGCGGCGCCGGTGGTGGCGATCAGGCTCCCCGTCAGGTCCGACAGGTTGCGGGTGATCTTGTTGTTGCTCTCGCCGGACCACGTGGGATTGTCCCCGTCGGCCCCGTAGTGGTTGCGGACGGTCGCCGTGGTGGCCCAGGTCCCGCCCTCGTCCTGACTCTCGGTCGTGGACGAGGCGAGCCTCCCGGCCGCGTCGAGGCTCCAGGTGGTGCGCTCGCCACGCGCCGTGATCTGGCGGACCAGATCGTTGGCGTAGTAGGAGTACTGGGCGCCGCTCGACTGGGTGGTCGTGCGGCCGAAGGCGTCGTAGGCGGTGCCGGTCCCGATCAGCCGGTCGGCGCTGTCGTAGGTGGAGTTGACCGTCTTGGTGGTCGGGGCACCCCCGTCCACGTCGTCGACGGTGGTCACCAGGGACGTGCGGTTGGTGTTGTCGTCGAACCCGTACCCGCGGTGGGTCGTGACACCCGTCTGGGTGTCGTCGGCCTTGGTCAGGCGACCGGCCGCGTCGTAGGAGTACTCCTGGTACGCCCCACCGCCCGTGTACGTGGTGCGGGAGACGACCTGACCGTGGATGTTCTCACTGATCGACTCGCCCTGGACCGTCCAGCCGGACTCCCAGTGCCAGTAGCGCGAGGTCTCACTGCCCGTCGGGTCCAGGTTGAACTCGACGTCCATGTTCCAGGGCAGCTTCTGCTTGTAGAGGCGCCCGTCGGAGTCGTAGGAACCGGTGACGTCGCCGATGCCGCCCATGACGGAGTCGTGCATCCGGGTCGGCAGGCCCGTCAGACCGTCGTAGTCGTACGTGGTCTCCGAGGGAGCCGAGTCGGATCGCCTGGTGACACGGTCGCGGGCGTCGTACTCGGTGCGCGTGACGTTGCCCGCGCCGTCGTCGTACGAGATCTCGCGGCCGAGCTTGTCGGTGCCGTGGCGGATCGTGGTGGCGCCGTCGGACATGGTGGCCACTTGGCCGTTGGCGGGATCGAAGGTGATCGTCTGCGTGGGTACGGCCGTACCGACGCCCCCGCTGATCTGGATCTGCTTGCCCCGGCCGGCCGCGTCGTACGTGGTGACGGTGGTGCGTGTCACCCCGTTGGCGGTCTCGGTGACCTTGGTGGCGTTGCCCCAGCGGTCGTACTCGAGGGTCTTGGTGGGCAGCTCGTCGGGGTTCGAGCCGCCCCCGGTGATCTTTCCTGCCGGGCCACTGGAGCACAGCAGGTCGGCCCATTCGGGGCGCCCCGCGCACGCGCCGGTCCCGTCGGCGGACCAGTACTGGGACACCACCGTTCCGGCGTCGGACCCGTTGGACTTGGGCTGGCTGTTCTTGGTGATGCGCCCCTGGGCGTCGTAGACGGAGGCCCGGGTCAGCTTGAGCCCGGTCGGGTCCGTGACGCTGCTGACCGGCAGGCCCTTGGCCCAGTCGTAGGCGGTCGTGCTGGTACGCACGTCGCCGTCGGCCGGGTAGTCCTCGACGAAAGCACCCGTCGACGTCGTGGTCGGCTGGTCCATGACCAGAGCGGACCCGTCGGTGGGGCGGCCCTCGTCGTACCGCGTGACGGTGTGTTCCCGCGCGGGCACCAGGGTGCGGGCCGGGATGTCGGGGCTGTCGGCGTCGCCCTGGAGCTGCTTGGTCAGGGTGACCAGGTGCAGCGGTCCGAGCTGGTCCACCATCCGCCTGCCGTCGCTGGAGTACTTCGCGACGGTGGCCAGCTTCTGGGCACGCTCGGCCGTCGAATCGGAGCGGATGCCGAGTTCGCTCTGGGTGTTGACCTGGTATTCCTCGCTGCCGAGAGCGAGTTCGCGGTTGGTGGCCCCCAGTTCGAAGACGATGTTGCCGAACGCGTCGTACTGCGTGGTGGTCAGGTGCCGACCGGGCAGACCGGTGTTGACCTGGAGCCCCGAGGCGTTGGTGTAGGTGGTGGTCGCCTTGTCGTAGTCCCCCGCGGCGAGATCGTTCCCGCTGTGCGAGGCGGGCACCTGATCGGCGGGGAAGATGGCGGTGGCGTCCGTGGGCGCGTCCGTCTGCGCCCAGGTCCTGGTGTCCACCGGGGCCACCTGGTTCGGCGCCTTGGTGCCGGAGAGCGGAACGTCGTAGACGAGGGAGAGCGCCGCCCTGCCGCCGTCCGGCTCGTCCTTGCTGCCCGGCTTCAGCGTGGGCCGCGACACGGACAGCACCATGCCGTCACCGGCCACCGAACTGGCGCCCGCCTTGCCGTACTCGAACGTCCACGGCAACTCGCCCGGCGGGGTCTGGGTGACCACCCGGCCCGCACTGTCGTAGGTGTAGGTCGTCTTCAGCGCCGGGGAGATCCGGGGATCCCACTGCTCACGCAGGCGGCCCGAGGCGTCGTACGCGTAACTGGACACCACGGTGGCGGTGGCGTTCGCCGCGCCCGGGTTGGTGGACCACTGGCGGATGCGGTAGACCTGCCCGGCGTAGTCGCCCAGCGTGCTGCCGGTCGCCGTGGTCGTGGTGGCGTACTGGTACTCCAGGATCCGGCAGCCCTTGGTGGAAGGGGCGTTCGCGCAGGTCTCGTTGCTCACGGCGGACGAGGGGGCGATCGCGTACTTCGGCCGGGCCAGCACGGCTCCGCCCACGGTGACCTTCTCCGAGATCAGCGAGGTGGTGGAGTTCTCCGTCGACAGCGAGCTCTTGGAGAGCTGCCAGGTCGTCGCGGCCGTGTCGATCTTGGTGAACTGCGAGGTGGTCCCCTCGGTGTCCTTCAGGGTGAAGGAGCCCGTCAGGCTGCCGGTGAGGGTCAGGGACTCGGCCCCCTCCTCGGGCTTCCACCCGCCGCCGCTCGTCGCGGTGAACCCGGTTTCCTCCCCTTCGACGTCCACCAACGCGACCGAGGTGCTCGACGTCTTGCGGATGTACAGCATTTGGGAGTCGGTGAGTTCCGCGGCGGTACCCGCGGTCCACTGCGGACCGAAGATGGCGACCTGCCCCTCCTGCTGCCCACCGGCAGTGGGACGGCGTGAGGAGGCGGTGCGGCTCGCGGTCAGCCCGAAGGACGAACTGTCCGTCGCGGACACCGTGTAGTCACCGGTGAGCATGTTCACGTCGCCCGGGCCGGCGGCCTGGGTCGGCGCGGCGCCCGCGTCGCGGTCGACGGTGATGGAGGTGGCCGGGGAGGAGTCGGTGCTGGAGCCGTCGGTGAAGACCGCGCGGAGGTCCAGCGGACCGTCCTCGCCGAGGGTGTCGGCGATGTTCCAGACGAGTTCGTCCGGCACGCCACCGGTCACCTTCACCGGCCAGGCGGCGACGGCCGTGTTGTCCGACTTGCGTCGCACATCGGCGACGGGAACGTCCTTCCAGGTGTCGGTCTCACCGCGCCGGTACTGGTAACGGACCCCCGTGTCGGCGGTCTTGCCCTGGCCGGACAGGACGGTCCGCCGCGCGGGGCGGTCCCCCTGGGCCGGGGAGAGCAGCGCGGCGCCCGAGCCCGCGTAGAAGGTGAAGGTGGTCTGGGCGGAGGCGTTGCCGGCGGCGTCCTTCGTGCGGGCGGTCAGGATGTGCTTGCCCGCGCGGAACACCGGCTTGGCCGTCACCGCCGCGCCGGTGGTGGCGATCGTCTGCCAGGCTCCGCCGTCCAGTTGCCACTGGACCTCCTTCACGTCCGCCGACGGCGGGGTGAGGGTGAAGCTTCCGGTGAAGTCGCCGCTGCCGTTCGGAGCGCCGGACCACTGCCCGGCGGGGAAGTCGCCGGAGGCGATCGAGGTCGCGGCGGGGGACGTGGTGTCCACCGTCAGGGTGCGGAAAGCCGACCAGGCACTGGTGGCGGAGCCGTCTCCCGCGCGGACCCGCCACTTGTAGGAGCCCGCCGCGAGCGCGGCCGGGGTCCAGTTGGCCTGGGCTCCGGAGGCGACCGCCGCACTGGAACCGGTGCGCAGGGCGGAGGTCCCGGTGGACGTCCACACCTCGTAGTCGAGGGTGACCTGCGAGCCGTCACCGTCCAGGGCCTTCGCCGACAGGGTCGGCGTGGTGTCGTTGGTGGCCGCCGCGCTCAGCGGGGCCAGCAGAGTCGGCCGCTCGGGAACCGAGTTGTAGGTGACCGACAGATAGGGGGTGTTGGAGGCCGCGTTGCCGGAGTTGAAGCGCTTCCAGCCGTACGGGTCCGTCTCGTCCGTGGCCCGCAGGCCCAGGTGGTTGGTGCCGTTGCCGCCGCTTGCCCAGGCCTTCGCCAGGGAGGTCACGTCGGCGGACACCCACCCGTCGTTGCAGGCGCTGGAGAAGCCCTTGGTCTGGGTGCTGGTGGCGTGCTTCGTCTGCCAGGCCGGCTGCGAGGTCCAGCGCGAGGCGGTGCTCGCGGCTCCGGTGGACCACACCTCCCAGCTCTTCGGGGTGCAGGACCACGAGTGGTAGGCGAACAGATTGAGCTTCGCCGCGGAGACCTGCTTGCCCGTGATGTTCTTCATCGGGAACGACAGGAACGACCGCGCCACCTGGGAGGAACCGTTGTTGCCGATCTTGAGGTCGGTGGAGGCGGACTCGTCGGTGGTGTGCCCCTCCTGCACGAAGGCGTCGAAGCTGGCCCCCACGTTGATCGCGGGGTCGATCGTCACCGGGAACCGCGTCGCGTCGTCGGCCAGGAACTTCGCGTCCGGTGTCAGGGTCAGGGTGACCGTGTCGCCGTCCTGGGCCACCTTCACCGCGACGGGCGCGGTGCGCTTGTGCTCACCGGACCTGGCGTCCACCTGCGCGTCCCACATCACCGGCGCGGGCAGGACCCCCACGGCCTTGCCCTTGGCGTCGGAGAAGGAGACCGAGCCGTCCGCCTTCTCCTTCGCGGTCAGCCCCTTGGCGGTCAGGCTGTAGGCGATCGCCCCGCTCGCGTCGACGGCGGAACGATCCTTCAGCTCCAGGAACTGCTCGTAGCCGGTACGCGTCGACTCGATCAGGAGGTCCGTCGAGGGCAGAGCGCTCCGGTAGCGGGCGATGTTCTTCTCCGCGCCCTCGATCTCCGGCGTGGGCAGGGTCCCGTACCAGCCCAGCTCCATCCGCTGCCCGGTCCGGCCCTCCAGGGTCACGAGGGGGACACCGGCCGAACCGGTGCTCTCCCCGACGCTCTTCAGCCCCTTGGGGGCCTTGCTCTTTCCGGCCAGGCGCAGTCCGTGGGGATGCCGCCGGGCGCCGACCGAGCCGTCCGACAGCTTCCGCAGGGAGACGTCGACGTCCTGCCACCGGTCCTGGTCGTCCTGGAACCGGATCGGTCCCGCATACGCGGTCTGGGTGACCGAACCGTCCGGGTCGACGTAGGTCGTGGACGTCTCGGTTCGGGCGTCCAGCGCCTCGATCCGACGGTTCTGGATCTTCGCCTTCAGTCGGGCGGCGGCCACCGATCCGGCGGTCGCGGACCCGAGGTCCTTCGCCGGCTTGTTCCGGTCGGCAGCCGGGGCTTCGCGGCCCGAGGCCACTGCCACGTTGGTGGTTCCCACGATCACGGCGGTCTCGAACGCCATCGCCAGGACGACGGTCGCCGCCACCGAGCGCAGGCGTCTTCGCCGGGCCGGAGGGAGGAAGGGCTGGACGGACGGTCTGTCCGATCTCCACCCTTGTCTGAGGAACGTGGCTATCAAGCTCACTCCTTGCAACGGTGCGGGATCTTCCCGCAAGAACCTGAAGATCTTCATGAGGTCCTCACGGAAGTCAATCCGTTGCATGCAAAGCGCTTGTTTCCAGCCAAAGTTGACGGAAAGTAAGTGGGCTGACTACCAGCTACCAGCTACCAGCCATCGCCACTCGGTCCGGGCGGCCTCAGTCCGAGCAACTGGCCGCGGAGCCGTCGGCCGTCGAGTTGACAGCCACGCGGTAGCCGAACCCGGCGTCGAAGTCGGGCCCGGTCTTCGTCTCCTCCGCGTCCAGGATCTCCTTGGTCAGGAAGTAGACGTCCAGCGTCGTGGCGTCGTCCGTCTTGCCACGGGTGAAGCACAGGCTCGCGGAGCGGTTCTCCTTCAGCGCCTGTCGCGTGGCCTTGGACGGCTTCCACCCCTCGCGCTCCGCCGCGGCCTCGTAGTGCTGGATCACTTCGGCCTTGTCGCCGGGGAAGACGTAGGTCCGGTCGGCGTACAGCCAGGCTTCGCCGCTGTCCTCCCAGCAGCCGGCCTGGAGGTCCTCGAAGCCCTGGGGCACGATCGTCCCCGGGGGCCGGGAATCGAGAACGTCGTACGACTTCAGCGCGTCGACGCGGCTCCCGGTGTCCTCGCACGAGGCGGAGGCGGCATCCGCGAGAGACTGGCATCCGGTGAGCGCTCCGGTCACCAGCGCGGCCGTCAACACAAAGGTGGCGCACCGGCCGGTTCGCTTACGAGGCGTCAAGTCGGCTCCTGTCATCGACGTGCCGCGGCAGCCGACTTCACTGCCTGAGACCAGAGATATGCGATCAGTGACATTAGCATCTCTTCGGCAGGCGGTGGCCTGTCATACCTCCCCGGTACCGTCGGATCATGGCTCAACAGGCGGGCAGTCCCCCCGGTGAACGGCGACTCGCCGTACTCGAAGGCGTCCTGGAACGGATCACGTACGCCAACGAGGACAACGGCTACACGGTCGCGCGCGTGGACACCGGCCGGGGCGGCGGCGACCTCCTCACCGTCGTCGGCGCGCTCCTCGGCGCCCAGGTCGGCGAATCCCTCCGGATGGAGGGCCGTTGGGGCTCGCACCCCCAGTACGGCAAGCAGTTCACGGTGGAGAACTACACCACCGTCCTCCCGGCCACCGTCCAGGGCATCCGCCGTTACCTCGGCTCCGGCCTCGTCAAGGGCATCGGCCCGATCTTCGCCGACCGCATCACCCAGCACTTCGGCCTGGACACCCTCCAGATCATCGAGGAGGAGCCGAAGCGCCTCATCGAGGTCCCCGGCCTCGGCCCCAAGCGCACCAAGAAGATCGCCGACGCCTGGGAGGAGCAGAAGGCGATCAAGGAGGTCATGCTCTTCCTCCAGACGGTCGAGGTCTCCACGTCCATCGCCGTCCGCATCTACAAGAAGTACGGCGACGCCTCGATCGGCGTCGTGAAGAACCAGCCGTATCGGCTCGCCGCCGACGTCTGGGGCATCGGCTTCCTCACCGCCGACAAGATCGCCCAGTCCGTCGGCATCCCCCACGACAGCCCGGAGCGCGTCAAGGCGGGCCTGCAGTACGCCCTTTCGCAGGCCACCGACCAGGGCAACTGCTACCTCCCCGAGGAGCGCCTGATCGCCGACGCGGTCAAGCTCCTCCAGGTCGACACGGGCCTGGTCATCGAATGCCTGGCCGAACTCGCCCTGCCCGACGAGGACTCCGGCGAACCCGGCGTCGTGCGCGAGAAGGTGCCGGGCCAGGACGGGGGAGACCCGGTCACCGCCATCTACCTCGTCCCCTTCCACCGCGCCGAACTCTCCCTCTCCGCCCAGCTGTTGCGCCTCCTGCGCACCGACGGCGACCGCATGCCCGGCTTCCACGACGTGGCCTGGGACAAGGCGCTGGCATGGCTGCGAGGGCGCACGGGCGCGGAGTTGGCCCCGGAGCAGGAGGCGGCCGTACGCCTCGCGCTGACCGAGAAGGTGGCCGTGCTGACCGGTGGCCCGGGGTGCGGCAAGTCCTTCACGGTCCGCTCGATCGTGGAGCTGGCCCGCGCCAAGAAGGCGAAGGTCGTGCTCGCCGCCCCCACCGGCCGGGCCGCCAAGCGTCTCGCCGAGCTGACCGGCGCCGAGGCCTCCACCGTCCACCGCCTCCTGGAGCTGAAGCCCGGCGGCGACGCGGCCTACGACAAGGACCGCCCGCTGGACGCCGATCTGGTGGTCGTCGACGAGGCTTCCATGCTGGACCTCCTGCTCGCCAACAAACTGGTGAAGGCGGTGCCGCCGGGCGCGCACCTCCTCTTCGTCGGGGACGTCGACCAGCTCCCCAGTGTCGGCGCCGGCGAGGTCCTCCGCGATCTCCTGGCCGACGGCAGCCCGATCCCCGCCGTCCGTCTCACCAAGGTGTTCCGCCAGGCCCAGCAGTCCGGTGTGGTGACCAACGCGCACCGGATCAACTCCGGGCAACACCCGGTCACCGACGGCATGAAGGACTTCTTCCTCTTCGTCGAGGACGACACGGAGGAGGCGGGGCGGCTCACGGTCGACGTCGCGGCCCGTCGTATTCCGGCCAAGTTCGGGCTCGACCCGCGCCGGGACGTCCAGGTGCTGGCGCCCATGCACCGGGGCCCGGCCGGCGCGGGCACCCTCAACGGTCTGCTCCAGCAGGCCATCACCCCCGCCCGCCCCGACCTGGCCGAGAAGCGGTTCGGCGGCCGGGTCTTCCGCGTCGGCGACAAGGTCACCCAGATTCGCAACAACTACGAGAAGGGCGAGAACGGCGTCTTCAACGGCACCGTCGGCGTGGTCACCGCGCTCGACCCGGTCGACCAGCGGCTGACGGTCCTCACCGACGAGGACGAGGAGGTGCCGTACGAGTTCGACGAACTGGACGAGCTGGCGCACGCCTACGCGGTGACGATCCACCGGTCCCAGGGCAGCGAGTACCCGGCCGTGGTGATCCCGGTCACCACCGGCGCCTGGATGATGCTCCAGCGCAATCTCCTCTACACGGCCGTGACCAGGGCGAAGAAACTGGTGGTCCTGGTCGGCTCCCGCAAGGCGATCGGCCAGGCGGTCCGCACGGTCTCCGCCGGCCGCCGGTGCACGGCCCTCGACTTCCGGCTCGCACCACGGGTTTTGTAGGTCCAGAGCCCACTTCGGGGGAACCTCTCGTGCCGTTCCGGCGGCTCGTGAGTGAAATTTGATCGATCAAATGAGTCGTAAAGGTCACACAGCCCTTCCAGATGTCGGACGGAGGGGGCAGGATGAGCAAGTTGGCGGCACTGAGTGCCGCCGATGGGCCCGATGGTCGACCCCGAGTGCACTCTCCAGAGCCAATTGGGGGATGGTAGAGACAGTCAGGGCACCTCGAAGAAGAGGCACTACGTCGGTGAGGGATGACGTGAGCGACAACTCTGTAGTACTGCGGTACGGCGACGGCGAGTACACCTACCCGGTGATCGACAGCACCGTCGGCGACACGGGCTTCGACATCGGGAAGCTCCGGGCCCAGACCGGTCTGGTCACCCTGGACAGCGGCTACGGGAACACCGCTGCCTATAAATCCGCCATCACCTATCTCGATGGTGAGCAGGGCATCCTTCGGTACCGCGGCTACCCGATCGAGCAGCTGGCCGAGCGCTCCACCTTCCTCGAGGTGGCGTACCTGCTGATCAACGGTGAGCTTCCGACCGTCGACGAGCTCTCCACGTTCCAGAACGAGATCACGCAGCACACCCTGCTGCACGAGGACGTCAAGAACTTCTACCGGGGCTTCCCCCGGGACGCCCACCCGATGGCGATGCTCTCCTCCGTGGTCAGCGCCCTGTCGACGTTCTACCAGGACAGCCACAACCCGTTCGACGAGCGGCAGCGCAACCTCTCCACGATCCGCCTGCTCGCCAAGCTGCCGACCATCGCGGCGTACGCGTACAAGAAGTCGATCGGTCACCCGTTCGTCTACCCGCGCAACGACCTCGGTTACGTCGAGAACTTCCTGCGCATGACCTTCTCGGTCCCGGCCCAGGAGTACGACCTCGACCCGGTCGTCGTCTCGGCGCTCGACAAGCTCCTCATCCTGCACGCCGACCACGAGCAGAACTGTTCGACGTCGACGGTCCGCCTGGTCGGCTCGTCCCAGGCGAACATGTTCGCGTCGATCTCCGCCGGTATCTCCGCGCTCTGGGGCCCGCTGCACGGCGGCGCCAACCAGTCCGTGCTGGAGATGCTGGAGGGCATTCAGGCCAACGGCGGCGATGTCGACTCCTTCATCCGCAAGGTGAAGAACAAGGAGGACGGCGTCCGCCTGATGGGCTTCGGCCACCGGGTCTACAAGTCCTTCGACCCGCGTGCCAAGATCATCAAGGCCGCCGCGCACGACGTCCTCTCGGCCCTCGGCAAGTCCGACGAGCTGCTGGACATCGCGCTGAAGCTGGAGGAGCACGCGCTCTCCGACGACTACTTCGTCTCGCGCAACCTCTACCCGAACGTGGACTTCTACACGGGTCTGATCTACCGCGCCATGGGCTTCCCGACCGAGATGTTCACGGTCCTCTTCGCCCTCGGCCGCCTGCCGGGCTGGATCGCCCAGTGGCACGAGATGATCAAGGAGCCGGGCTCCCGCATCGGCCGCCCCCGCCAGATCTACACGGGCGTCGTCGAGCGCGACTTCGTCCCGGTCGAGGCACGCTGACCGAGTACGCGTAGCAAGGGCCCGTACGGAGAGCCGTCCGCACGGGCCCACTGCTTTTGCCCCTTGGCCCCCCTCACTGCTTCACGGCAGCAGAGGGCGCCCTACGGCGAGTGGGCCGAAGGGGCGCGCCTGTGTCGAGAGGCCGAACGCGCGGAGGCCCGAAGGGTCGAGCACGATCGGCCTCTCGACACAGGCACAAGCGCCCCGGAGGCGAACCGAGCCCCAAGAAAATAGCGAGAAGGCGCCCTGCGCCGCTGGTCCCCCCACGGGCCGGCGAGCAGGGCGCCTTCCCATGTCCCGGTGCGGATTCCCCCCACGGGATCCGGCCGGGCGTCTGGTGGGCACAGCGCCTGAATCGCTGAGCTCGACGAGCAGAACTCGTCGTCCTACCTGTATGCGGTTGAAGAGCGGCGGTGTGCGGTCTGCCGGGACGCGTACGTACGGGAGGGCCGCTCAAAGCTCCCCGGTGCACGTGCCCCGGCAACGCAATTCCGGGAACGTCCCCCAAGACATCCCCAGATGCCAGTCACGCCCCCCAAGACGCTTCTGACATCGCCAACTTAGACTCACGAACCCCTTCAGTGGTTACGTTCACATCACTGTGATCTGCGTCTCTCGCGACATGTCCTGAAGATGCGCAAGAGACCTGATTCAGCGATCGAGGCCCCAGCGTAAGGATGATGCGCGAGCCTTGTGAAGAGCTTATGTGAGGCTACTTCCGGACTCTAGAGGGACTTTTGCCCGGCGGTCACGAAAATGTCCTGAGTCGCAAGCTGTTCGTTACCACGAAAACGGACGAAAAGGCCATAGCAGCCCCCGCGATCATCGGGTTGAGCAATCCGGCGGCGGCCAGCGGCAGCGCGGCCACGTTGTATCCGAACGCCCAGGCCAGATTGCCCTTGATCGTGGACAGGGTCCGCCGCGACAGCCGGATGGCGTCGGCGGCCACCCGCAGGTCCCCGCGCACCAGCGTCAGGTCGCCCGCCTCGATCGCCGCGTCCGTCCCCGTGCCCAGGGCGAGCCCCAGGTCGGCCACGGCCAGCGCGGCGGCGTCGTTGACGCCGTCGCCGACCATCGCGACCGTACGGCCCTCGCCCTGGAGGCGGCGTACGACGTCGACCTTGTCCTCGGGCAGCACCTCGGCGATCACGTGCTCGGGGGCGACGCCGACCGCCGCGGCCACGGACCGGGCCACGCGCTCGTTGTCCCCGGTCAGCAGCATCGGGGTGAGCCCGAGCGCCCGCAGCCGCCGTACCGCCTCGGCGCTGGTCTCCTTGATCGCGTCGGCGACCGTGACGACACCGAGTGCCACACCGTCGCGGAGGACGACGACCGCCGTGTGCCCCTCGTTCTCGGCGGCCTCCTTGGCGTGCCGCAGGGCCTCGGGGAGCGGCTCGTCGTGGAATCGGCCCACCCGGACGTCGTAGCCCTTCACCAGGCCGCGTACGCCCCTCCCGGGCATGTTCTCGAAGTGCTCCACGGGCGGCAGGGCGCCCACGCGCTCCTCGGCGCCCGCGGCGATCGCCCGGCCCACCGGGTGTTCGGAGGCGTGTTCGACGGCGCCGGCGAGACGCAGGAGGTCGGCCTCGGTGTCGATGCCGAGGGCGGCCCCGGCGACGTGCACCCGCTGGAGTGTCATCCGGCCGGTGGTGACGGTGCCGGTCTTGTCGAGGACGACGGTGTCGACGCGGCGGGTGGACTCCAGGACCTCGGGGCCCTTGATGAGGATGCCGAGCTGGGCACCGCGACCGGTGCCGACCAGCAGGGCGGTCGGGGTGGCGAGGCCGAGCGCGCACGGGCAGGCGATGATCAGCACCGCGACGGCCGCCGTGAACGCGGCGGTGGCGTCGCCCGTGGCGCCGAGCCAGGTGCCGAAGGTGGCCACCGCGATCAGGATGACGACCGGCACGAACACCGCCGAGATGCGGTCGGCGAGCCGCTGCACCTCCGCCTTGCCGTTCTGCGCGTCCTCCACCAGCCGCGCCATCCGCGCCAGCTGGGTGTCCGCGCCGATCCGGGTCGCCTCGACGACCAGGCGTCCGCCGGCGTTCACGGTCGCGCCCGTGACGGCGTCGCCGACGGTCACGTCCACCGGTACCGACTCGCCGGTCAGCATCGACGCGTCGACGGCGGAGGCGCCCTCCACGACGGTGCCGTCGGTGGCGAACTTCTCACCGGGGCGTACGACGAAACGGTCGCCCACGGCCAGCCGCCCGACCGGGACGCGCACCTCCCGCCCCTGCCGGAGCACCGAGACGTCCTTGGCGCCCAGCCTCAGCAGCGCCTTGAGCGCGGCGCCCGCGCGGCGCTTGGAGCGGGCCTCCAGATAGCGGCCGAGCAGGATGAACGCGACCACCCCTGCGGCCACTTCGAGATAGATCGTCGACGAGCCCGCTGTGCGGGAGACGGTGAACTCGAAGCCGTGCCGCATGCCCGGCATGCCCGCGTGCCCGAAGAACAGAGCCCACAGGGACCAGCCGAAGGCGGCGAGCGTGCCGATGGAGACGAGGGTGTCCATCGTGGCCGCGCCGTGCCGGAGGTTGGTGAACGCGGCCCGGTGGAAGGGCAACCCGCCCCAGACGACGACCGGCGCGGCCAGCGTCAGCGAGAGCCACTGCCAGTTGTCGAACTGGAGGGCGGGGATCATGGCCATGAGGACGACGGGCACCGCGAGCAGCCCCGAGACGGTGAGCCGTTGCCGCAGCGAGGCGAGTTCGGCGTCCGCCTCCTCCGCGGCGACGGCTGCCGCCCGCTCGGACCGCGGCGGGGCCGGGGGCGGTGGCTCCTCGGCCGTGTAGCCGGTCCTCACCACGGTGGCGATGAGGTCGGCGACCTTCGTCCCCGAGGGGTAGGTGACCTTCGCCTTCTCCGTCGCGTAGTTCACCGAGGCGGTGACCCCGTCCATGCGGTTGAGCTTCTTCTCCACGCGGGCCGCGCAGGAGGCGCAGGTCATCCCGCCGATGGTCAGCTCGACCTCGTGGACGGTGTCGCTCGTGGCGGCTGCCGCGGTGGTGCTCGTCATGTCCGTGCCCGTACGTCCGTGGCCGTGCCCGGTCTCAGGCCTTGCCGACCAGCTCGAAGCCGGCCTCGTCGACGGCGGCGCGGACGGCCTCCTCGTCGAGCGGGGCGGCCGAGACCACGGTGACCTCGCCGGTGGAGGCGACGGCCTTCACCGAGGACACGCCGTCGAGCTGGTTGATCTCGCCCGAGACGGAGCCCTCGCAGTGCCCGCAGCTCATGCCGCTCACCTTGTAGACGGCGGTGACGGAGCCCTGGGTGTCGGTGTCGGTGGTCATGTCGTACTCCTCATCGGGGCGTGTGGGGACTGCGTCGGGGTCGGGTATCCCTTAACGGTATCCACCTTATACCCCCTAGGGGTATGAATCCAAGAGGGGTCCGCGCGGGGAGGTGGGGCACCGGGGCGCTAGGTCCACCGGCGGGCGTTCGCCCACCAAGGGTTCCAGGTAGCGGAACAGGACGTTCTTCAGCTCCTGGACGTAGGCCTCGCGCTCCTCGCCCTCGCGGCCGAGCACCAGCTCCAGGCCGGCCTTGTACATGGCCATGCAGACGTGCGCGGTGCGGGTGATGTCGGCGGCCGGTGTGCCGGGCAGGAGCAGGGTGAGCAGCTCCTCGATCCGGGTGACCAGCGCCGTGTGCAGGGCGTCGTGCTGCTCGGCGATCCGGCCGGGGGCGTCCGGGCCGTGCATCAGCGTGTAGACCACGGGGTGGCGGCAGTTGAAGTCGATGAAGCGGTCGACGGCGGTGGCCACGGCCGCCTCCAGCGGGGTCGCCGGGTCCACCGGGGCGAGCGCCTCGCCGTACGTCTCGCGCATCTCCAGCATGAGCCGCTCGCTCAGCTCGATCGCGATCGCTTCCTTGTTCGGGAAGAACTGGTAGAGCGTGCCCGGTGAGACCCCTGCCTCGCGGGCGATGGCGTTGGTGCTGGCCGCGGTGTACCCGGTCGAGCAGAACACGGAGGCCGCCGCTTCGAGAAGCTGGGTGATACGGCGCTCACCGCGGGCCTGGCGACGGCGCGGTTGCTCCTTGGTCTGGGGTCGCTCACCGGCCGGGGGCTGCTCTGTGGCCCGGGACTGCTCTGCGGCCTGGGGCTGTTCCTTCTCCTGGTGGGTGGGCACGCGGTTATCCCCAGCTCTCCGGACGTGATTGACAAACACGAGTGGTCGCTCGCATTCTGGAGAAACGCGAGCGATCTCTCGTGTTTGCCAGTGTATGGCTTGGCGCTTCCATGCTGCCCGGCTGCGCACAGCACGGACCACAGTGATCAGAGTGAAGGGGACACCGCACCATGACCGAAGTCAACCAGCCGCCCCGCCGGGGAGGCTGGACCCGGTTCGTGACCGCCCGCCCCCGGCTCACCCTGCTCGTCGCCCTGGTGCTCACCGCCCTGGCGGTCGTCGCGGGCAGCGATGTCGCCGACCGTCTCGGCAGCGGCGGCTGGGAGGATCCGGCCGCCCAGTCCACCTACGCGACCAAGGCCCTGGAGCGCGAGTTTGCCGACTCCCAGCCCAACTTCCTGCTGCTGGTCGACGCGGGCGAGGCCTCGGTCGACGACCCGGCCGTCGCCGCCGAGGCGAAGAAGCTGACCGAGCGGCTGGCCGCCGAGAAAGGCGTCACGGGCGTCGGCTCCTACTGGCGGACCGGAGCACCGACCCTGCGCTCGGAGGACGGGAGCGAGGCGCTGATAGCGGCCCGCCTCACCGGCGACGACACGGCCGTGAACAAGACCCTGGACCGCATCGCCCCCGAACTGCGCGGCACGCACGGTCCGGTCGAGGTCAAGGTCGGCGGCATCCTCGCCGTGCGCCACGAGATGCAGACGATCATCCAGGAGGACCTGCTGCGGGCCGAGATGATCGCCCTGCCGGTGACCCTCGTGCTGCTGGTCATGGTCTTCGGCAGCGCGGTCGCCGCCCTGCTGCCGCTCGGCGTGGGCGTCGTCGCGATCCTCGGCACCAACGCGATCCTGCGCGGCCTCACCGAGGTCACCGACGTCTCGGTCTTCGCCCTGAACCTCACCACGGCCATGGGTCTGGGTCTCGCGATCGACTACGCCCTGTTCATCGTCCGCCGCTTCCGCGAGGAGCTGTCCACCGGCGCCGACTCCCTGACGGCCGTCGCCACCACCCTGCGCACGGCCGGCCGCACGGTCCTTTTCTCCGCCCTCACGGTCGCCGTCTCCCTGGCCGCGATGATGGTCTTCCCGCAGTACTTCCTGAAGTCCTTCGCCTACGCGGGCATCGCCGTGGTCCTCCTGGCGGCGGCAGCCGCCCTGATCCTCCTCCCGGCCGCGCTCGTCCTCCTGGGCGACCGCGTCAACGCCCTGGACCTGCGCAGACTGTTCAAGCGTCGCAAGGCGAAGACCACGGGCGACGGCTCGCCGGCCGTGGAGGAGGGCGCGGCCTGGGGCCGTATGGCGGCCCTCGTCATGCGCCGAGCCCCCTTCTTCGCCGTCGCCACGACCGCCGGTCTGCTCCTGCTCGGGCTCCCCTTCCTGGGGGTGAAGTTCGGCACGGCCGACGACCGCCAACTCCCGGCCAGTGCCGAGTCCCACGTCGTGCAACAGCACCTGCGCGAGGGCTTCCCGGGCACTCCCGGAGGCGGCCTTGAGGTCCTGGCGGAGGGCGAGGCGACGAAGGCGGAGTACGCCGCCTACAAGGAGCGGCTGGCGGACCTCCCCGAGGTGCTCCGGGTGGAGGGGCCCCTGGTCGAGGGCGACTGGGCCTACTTCACGGTGCAGCCGAAGGGCGAGGCGGTCGACGAGGGCGCGCAACGCCTGGTGGAGGAGATCCGGGCGACGGACGCCCCCTTCGACACCTCGGTGACGGGCACGGCGGCGGTCCTGGTGGACACCAAGGCGGCGATAGGGGACGGCCTTCCCTGGGCCCTCGCGTTCATCGCGATCGTCACCCTGATCCTGGTCTTCCTCCTCACCGGCAGTGTGCTGATCCCGCTCCAGGCGGTCCTGCTGAACGCCCTCAGTCTGACGGCGATGTTCGGCGCGCTGGTCTGGGTCTTCCAGGACGGCCATCTCTCGGGCCTGCTCGCCTTCACCAGCCCCGGCTCCATCGAGACGACACTCCCGGTCCTGATGTTCTGCGTGGCCTTCGGGCTCTCCATGGACTACGGCGTGTTCCTGCTCTCCCGCATCAAGGAGGAGTACGACCACACCGGCGACCACATGGCCTCGGTCCGCTTCGGGCTCCAGCGCACGGGTGGCCTGATCACCGCCGCCGCCGTCATCCTCGCCGTCGTCATGATCGCCATAGGCACCTCCCGGGTCACCAACACGAAGATGCTCGGCCTCGGCATAGCCCTCGCCGTCCTCATGGACGCCATGGTGATCCGCAGTCTCCTGGTCCCGGCGGTCATGCGCCTGACGGGCCGCGCGACGTGGTGGGCCCCGGCTCCGCTGAGGAGGTTCCACGAGAGGTTCGGCCTGAGCGAGGGGGAGTCGGCGCCGGCGGCGAAGGCGACAGGGACGGGGACGGGGACGACGGACGTCGAGACCGCCACACCCGACGTTCCCGCCCCGGGCAAGCAGCGCGACGACGACAAGGTGGAGATCTCTGGCTAGCGTTCACTTCGAAGCAGACGGTCGGTAGGCCGTAGGCCGATGAGTGGAGCGGAGGGCGACACATGCGCGCGGTGGTGTTCGAGCGGTTCGGAGAGCCGGCCACGGTGAAGGAGCTTCCCTCACCCACGCCCGCCCCCCACGGTGTCGTCGTCCGCGTCGAGGCGACCGGCCTGTGCCGCAGCGACTGGCACGGCTGGCAGGGCCACGACCCGGACATCACGCTCCCGCACGTCCCCGGCCATGAACTGGCCGGGGTCGTGGAGGCCACCGGCGCGGCAGTGACGGGCTGGCGCCCCGGCGACCGGGTCACCGTCCCGTTCGTCTGTGCCTGCGGCACCTGTGCCGCCTGCGCGGCCGGCGACCAGCAGGTGTGCGAGCGGCAGACTCAGCCGGGCTTCACGCACTGGGGCTCGTTCGCCGAGTACGTCGCGCTGGACCACGCCGACGTGAACCTGGTGGCGCTGCCCGACGAGCTGTCGTACGGCACGGCGGCCTCGCTCGGCTGCCGCTTCGCCACGGCGTTCCGCGCGGTGGTCGCGCAGGGCCGGGTGGCGGCGGGGGAGTGGGTCGCCGTCCACGGCTGCGGGGTGTGGGCCTGTCCGCGGTGATGGTGGCGGCGGCCTCCGGGGCCCGGGTGATCGCTGTCGACGTGTCGGCCCGGGCCCTGGACCTGGCCCGGAAGTTCGGGGCGGTGGAGTGCGTGGACGCCTCGGCGGTCGAGGACACGGCCGAAGCGGTCCGCGACCTCACCGGCGGCGGTGCCCACCTCTCCCTGGACGCGCTCGGCTCACCGGCCACGTGCGCGGCCTCCGTCAACGGCCTCCGCCGCCGGGGCCGCCACATCCAGGTGGGCCTGCTCCCCTCCGAGGCGGGCACCACTCCCGTCCCCATGGCCCGGGCGATCGCCCTCGAACTGGAACTCCTGGGCAGCCACGGCATGGCGGCCCACGCCTACCCCACGATGCTGAAGCTGGTCGAGGTGGGCGTCCTCCGCCCCGACCTCCTGGTGACCTCGACGATCGGCCTGGACGCGGCCCCGTCAGCACTCACGGCGCTGGGCACGACCCCGGGCGGCGGGGTGACGGTCATCGAGCCGTGGAGCTGACCCGCTCCCCCTCGGGCCGTCCCCGATGGGCGGCCCACTCCGGGGCGAGAATCGACATCCGTAGGGCATCGATCCACTCCCCGCCCTGCCACAGCGTCTGTCGCTCGATCCCCTCGGCCACGAAACCGACCTTCTCGTAGGTGCGCCGCGCCCTGGGGTTGTGGGTGAAGACGTACAGCGAGACGCGGTGCAGTCCGATGTGCTCGAAGGCATGACCGACGGTCAGCCGCACGGCCTCCGTGCCCAGCCCCCGGCCCTGCCCGCCAGGGCCGATCAGGATCCGGAAGCAACAGCCACGGTTGGCCTCGTCGACCTCGTTGAGGACGGCCTCACCCACCAGGTCACCGCTTGCACGGTCCACGATGCCGAGGTCGAGGCGGTCGGTCTGGTCGTTGCGGCTGCCGTACCAGGACCGCAGCTGGTCCAGCGCGAAGCTCTCGGTCGGGCTGCCGGTGAGCCGGACGACTTCCGGGTCGGCCAGGATCCCCGCCATCACGGGCGCGTCGTTCTCGGTGAATGGCCGCAATGCAGCCCTCTCACCGGTGAGTACGGGGTTCTCGAAAAGGCTCATCCCCGGATCCTGGACAAGGCATGGCCCCGGGGACAAACGAATTAGCGCGATGAGCGGCGGATCACTCCACCTTGCGCCCCCGGTTGCCCGGTCTGGAGGCGACCCAGGTGCGGATGGTGTCGGCGTACCAGTAGGGCTTGCCGCTCTCGACGTGGTCGGGCGGCGGCAGCAGCCCGTGTTTGCGGTACGAGCGGACGGTGTCGGGCTGCACACGGATGTGCGCCGCGATGTCCTTGTACGACCAGAGAAGCCGGTCGGTCGTCATCTGTGGCACCTCCCTGCGCGCGCACCACGGCGGCGGCCGGGAAGACCGCAGGGGGAGCCGGGCACTGCGCTGGCGATCACAAAGCTGTGACCGGTCAACGACCCTCAGCGATCGCCGCGAGGCCCCGTGGATCACGTGTGACGGAAGGCCCGCGTACGCGTGACGCACGTGACAGAAAGGTGACTTTTGTGACACCGATGATGAATTGGAGCGCCTCGCGACCGGGGTCGGGCAGCCGCGCCCCGAAAGGGGCGCGGGGAACTGCGCGACCAGCCACGAACCACCTGTGGCCCGCCGACGACTCGCAGTTCCCCGACGCTTCCCGGTGCGGTTCTCGGCGGAGCGGCTACGCCCCGCAGGACCTGAGGAACGCCCGCGTCCGCCGAGCGATCGGCAGCGGAGCGTCCGGCTCGCAGGGATACATGTCCTGCTCGACGATCGCGAACAGATCCACGTCCAGCTTCGCGGCAGCGGCCAGCACCGGCCCCAGCTCGGGCACGCCCTTCGGCGGCTCGCACATGACGCCCTTGGCCACGGCCGGCCCGAACGGGATCTCGTTCGCGCGGACGTCGGCCAGGATCTCGGGGTCGACCTGCTTGAGGTGCAGATAGCCGATGCGCTCGCCGTAGGTCTCGATCAGCTTGACGCTGTCGCCGCCGCAGTAGGCGTAGTGCCCGGTGTCGAGGCAGAGCGAGACCACCGAGGAGTCGGTCCCGTCCAGGAAGCGGACGACGTTCTCCTCGCTGTCGATGTGGGTGTCGGCGTGCGGGTGGACGACGATCTGGAGGCCGTACTTCTCCCGCACCTCCCGCCCGAGCCGCTCGGTCAGCTGTGTGAGGTGACGCCACTGCTCGACGGTCAGTTCGCTGGGCTCCAGCACCTTGCCCGTCTTGTCGTCCCGCCAGAACGACGGGATGACGACGAGGTGCTTGGCGCCCATGGCCTGCGCGAGGACCGCGTTGTCGGCGACGTGCGCCCAGGTCTTCTCCCAGACGTCCGGACCGTGGTGCAAGCCGGTGAAGACGGTGCCGGCCGACACTTTCAGGCCACGTTTGGCCGTCTCCTCGGCGAGGACCGCCGGGTCGGTCGGCAGATAGCCGTACGGGCCCAGCTCGATCCACTCGTAGCCGGAAGCTGCGACCTCGTCGAGGAAGCGCTGCCAGGGGACCTGCTGGGGGTCGTCGGGGAACCAGACGCCCCAGGAGTCGGGCGCCGAGCCGACCCGGATGCGCGAGACCCCGGAAACTTGAGACTGAGGTGACAACGACGTCATGGGAGTCAGCTTCAGCCTCGAAGTGGAGGGTGTCAATAGGTAGTCCGAATGTCTGGACAAAGTATTGACAGGGTCGCTCCGACGGGGCTAGACCTTGACGGGAACCGGCGCGTGAAGGGAACTCGATGGCGTACGACCTGATCACCATGGGGCGGATCGGTGTGGACCTCTACCCGTTGCAGACGGGGGTCCCGCTGCCGCAGGTGACGTCCTTCGGCAAGTTCCTCGGCGGATCGGCGACGAACGTCGCGGTGGCCGCGTCCCGACTCGGCCGCTCCACCGCCGTCATCACCCGCACCGGCGAGGACCCCTTCGGCGACTACCTGCACCAGGCGCTGCGCGACTTCGGGGTGGACGACCGCTGGGTGACCCCGGTCCCGGGCCTCGCGACCCCGATCACGTTCTGCGAGGTCTTCCCGCCGGACGACTTCCCGCTGTACTTCTACCGCAGGCCCAAGGCGCCCGATCTGGAGATCGACGCCCATGAGCTGGACCTCGACGCCATCGCCGGGACCCGGATCTTCTGGGTGACCGGCACGGGCCTGAGCGAGGAGCCCAGCCGTACGGCGACGCTCGCGGCGCTCGCCCACCGGGCCAAGGCCGGCACGACGGTCTTCGACCTCGACTGGCGCCCCATGTTCTGGAACGACCCGGCCGAGGCCCGCCCGTTCTACGAGGAGGCCCTGCGGCACACCACCGTCGCCGTCGGCAACCTGGACGAGGTCGAGGTCGCCACCGGCGTCCGCGAACCGCAGGCCGCGGCCCGCGCGCTGCTCGACGCAGGCGTCGAACTGGCGGTCGTGAAGCAGGGCCCCAAGGGCGTCCTCGCGGTCAACGCCAAGGGTGAGTCCGCCGAGGTCCCGCCCCTGCCCGTCGACGTCCTCAACGGCCTCGGCGCCGGTGACGCCTTCGGCGGCTCCCTCTGCCACGGCCTGCTCGAAGGCTGGGACCTGGAGAAGATCATGCGGTACGCCAACGCGGCCGGCGCGATCGTCGCCTCCCGCCTGGAGTGCTCCTCCGCGATGCCGACCGTCGACGAGATCGAGACCGCGGTCGCGGCGGGAGCGGTCCTGTGACCCCCGCCCGCCCCGTGGGCCCCTCGGCCCCATCGACGTCTCCGCCCTCGTCCGCACCCGGGTCCACCACCCGGAGGCGATCGCCGAGGCCGCCGCCCGTCGTACCCGGCGCCCCCTGATCGGTGACTCCGGCCGGCTGATGATCGTCGCCGCCGACCACCCGGCCCGTGGCGCCCTCTCCGTCGGCGACCGCAAACTCGCCATGGCGAACCGCGTCGACCTCCTCGAACGGCTGTGCCTTGCGTTGTCCCGTCCCGGTGTGGACGGCGTCCTCGCGACCGCCGACATCCTGGACGACCTGCTGCTCCTCGGCGCGCTCGACGGCAAGGTCGTCATGGGCTCGATGAACCGGGGCGGCCTCGCGGGCGCCAGCTTCGAACTGGACGACCGCTTCACCGGCCACCGCCCCGAGGACATGGAGCGCCTCGGCTTCGACGCCGGCAAGCTCCTGCTCCGCGTCGACTACGACGACCCGGGCTCCCTCACCACCCTGGAGTCCACCGCCCGCGCCGTGGACGCCATGGCCGAGCGCCGACTCCCCGTGTTCGTCGAGCCGTTCATCAGCCGCCGCGACCCGGCCACCGGCAAGGTCAAGAACGACCTGAGCGCCGAGGCGGTCACCAAGTCGATCGCCATAGCCGCCGGGCTGGGCGGCAGTTCGGCGTACACCTGGCTGAAGGTGCCCGTCACCGACAACCCCGACGACATGGCACAGGTGATGGAGACCTCGACGCTGCCCGCCGTGCTGCTCGGCGGAGATGTCGGCGAGGACCAGGAGGGCGCGTACGAGAAGTGGCGCGGCGCGCTGCAACTGCCCACCGTGCAGGGCCTGGTGGTCGGCCGCTCGTTGCTCTACCCGGCGGACGACGACGTGACCGCCGCCGTGGACACCGCCGTAGGACTGCTGTGAGGGCCGCATGACACAGAAGACCGAGCTGTACGTACCCAAGGGCGCCACCGCGAACGCCCGTTACGCCGTGGACATCGACCCGAAGCGGGCCGGATGGACCCACAGCAGCCTCAGGATCGTGGAGTTGGAGCCGGGCGGCTCGCACACGTTCACGACCGGGGACAGTGAGTGGATCGTGCTGTCCCTGGGCGGCGGTTGTACGGTTCAGGTGTCGGAGGAACCGGGCAATTCGGACGGTGGCGGCATCACGGAGTTTCAGATCCTGGGCAGGGAGAGCGTGTTCGCCGGAGTCTCCGACTTCGTGTACGCGCCCCGCGACGCCCGGGTACAGATCGCCTCCGGCGCGGGAGGCCGCTTCGCTTTGGCAGGAGCGAAGTGCGAGCGACGACTCCCCGCTCGTTACGGCCCCGCGCCGGAGGTCCCCGTCGAGGACCGGGGCAGCGGCACCTGCGCCCGCCAGGTGCGCAACTTCGCCTCCGCCGACGCCTTCGAGTGCGACAAGCTGATCACCGTCGAGGTCATCACCCCCGGTGGCAACTGGTCCTCCTACCCGCCGCACAAGCACGACGAGAACCGGCCGGGGGAGGAGACCGAGTTGGAGGAGATCTACTACTTCGAGATCGACGGCCCGAACGGCTTCGGCTACCAGCGCGTGTCGCCCTCCCGCGAGGGCGGCTCCGAGGTGCTCGCCGAGGTCCGTTCCGGTGACACGGTGCTCGTACCGGACGGCTGGCACGGCCCGTCCATCGCGCAGCCCGGCCACAGCATGTACTACCTGAACGTGATGGCGGGCCCCGGCCCCGAGCGGAAGTGGCAGATCTGCTTCCACCCCGCCCACGTCGAAAGCACAGGGGGGTACCGATGAGCCCGACCTCGAACACGACCCCGGCCACGAACAAGGCCCCGGCCACGAACAAGGCCCCGGCCTCGAACAGGACCCCGGCCACGACCCGGCTCACGGTCGCCCAGGCGCTGGTCCGCTTCCTCTCCGCCCAGTACACAGAGCGCGACGGCGAGCGGCGGCGGCTGATCGGCGCCACCTGGGGCATCTTCGGCCACGGCAACGTCGCGGGCCTCGGTCAGGCGCTGGTCGAGTACGCCGACGACATGCCCTACCTCCAGGGCCGCAACGAGCAGTCGATGGTGCACGCGGCCGTCGGCTACGCCCGGCAGTCGAACCGGCTCTCCACGCACGCCGTGACGACGTCCATCGGCCCCGGCGCGACCAACCTGGTCACGGGCGCCGCCCTCGCCACCATCAACCACCTGCCGGTGCTGCTCCTGCCCGGCGACATCTTCGCCACCCGGCCGGCCGACCCGGTCCTGCAGCAGCTCGAAGTGCCGTACGCGGGCGACATCAGCGTCAACGACACCCTGCGGCCGGTGTCGAGGTACTTCGACCGGATCACCCGCCCCGAGGCGCTGATCCCGGCCGCGCTCCAGGCGATGCGCGTGCTCACCGACCCTGTCGAGACGGGTGCCGTGACCCTCGCTCTCCCGCAGGACGTGCAGGCGGAGGCGTACGACTGGCCGGAGGAGTTCTTCGCCGAGCGGACCTGGAACGTTCGCCGCCCGGCGGCCGACGTCGCCGAACTGGCCGGCGCGCTCGACGCGATCCGCGCGGCCCGCCGCCCGCTGATCGTCGCCGGCGGCGGAGTCCACCACGCCCGCGCGGAGGAGGCGCTCGCCGAACTGGCCGACGCCACCGGCATTCCCGTCGCCTCCACCCAGGCCGGCAAGGGCTCGCTGCGCTTCGACCACCCGCAGGACGTGGGCGGCATCGGCCACACCGGCACGGCGACCGCCAACGAACTGGCCCGCACCGCCGACCTGGTGATCGGCGTCGGCACCCGCTACACGGACTTCACCACGGCCTCGAACACCCTCTTCGCCGCCGACGGTGTCCGCTTCCTCAACCTCAACATCGCGCCCTACGACGGCCACAAGCTCTCCGGTCTGCCGCTGATCGCGGACGCGCGGTCGGGTCTGGAGGCGCTCGCCGAGGCGCTGGAGGTGCACGGCCACCGGGTCGCGGACGCGTACGTCGCCGAGTACGCGGAGGACAAGCAGCGCTGGGAGCACCGCGTCGACGCCTGCTACGAGGCCGACGAGCCGGACACCCGGCCCACCCAGGCGCAGGTCCTCGGCCTCCTCGACGAGATCGCCGACGAGTCCGACATTCTCATCAACGCGGCCGGTTCCCTCCCCGGTGACCTGCACAAACTGTGGCGGACCCGGTCGCGGGACCAGTACCACCTGGAGTACGGCTACTCCTGCATGGGGTACGAGATCCCGGCCGCCATCGGTGTCCGGCTGGCCGCCCCGGGACGCCCGGTGTGGGCGCTGGTCGGCGACGGCACGTATCTGATGATGCCGACCGAGATCGTCACGGCGGTCCAGGAGAACGTCCCGATCAAGGTGCTGCTGGTGCAGAACCACGGGTACGCCTCCATCGGCGGCCTCTCGGAGTCGGTCGGCGGCGAGCGCTTCGGCACCGCCTACCGGCACCGCAACCCCGCCGACGGCACGTTCACGGGCACCCCGCTGCCCGTGGACCTCGCCGCCAACGCGGCCAGTCTCGGCATGCGCGTCCTGCGCGCCAAGACCGTCCGTGACCTGCGCGCCGCCCTCGCCGAGGCACGGGCGGCCGACACTCCCACTTGTGTCTACGTGGAGACCGAAACGGCAGACACAGTGTCGGGCCCGCCTCCCGCGCAGGCCTGGTGGGATGTACCTGTGGCCGAGACCGCGACCCGCGCGTCGGCGGTCAAGGCACGCGAGGAGTACGACCGGCACGTCTCAACCCGACGCCGCCATCTGTAAGCAAGGAGTTTCTGGAATGACGAAGATCGTCAACCACTGGATCGGCGGCAAGACCGTCGAGGGCGCGTCGGGTACGTTCGGGCCGGTCACGGACCCGGCGACCGGCGCGGTCACCACCAAGGTCGCCTTCGCGACCGTCGACGAGGTCGACGCGGCGGTCCGCACCGCCAAGGAGGCCTTCGTGACCTGGGGCCAGTCCTCGCTGGCCCAGCGCACCTCGATCCTCTTCAAGTTCCGCGCGCTGCTCGACGCCAACCGGGACGCGATCGCGGAGCTGATCACCGCCGAGCACGGCAAGGTGCACTCGGACGCACTCGGCGAGGTCGCGCGCGGCCTGGAGATCGTCGAGCTGGCCTGCGGCATCAACGTGCAGCTGAAGGGCGAGCTGTCCACGCAGGTCGCGAGCCGCGTGGACGTCTCCTCCATCCGCCAGCCGCTGGGCGTCGTCGCCGGCATCACGCCGTTCAACTTCCCGGCGATGGTCCCCATGTGGATGTTCCCGATGGCCATCGCGACCGGCAACACCTTCGTCCTCAAGCCGTCCGAGAAGGACCCGTCGGCCTCCATCAAGATCGCCGAGCTGCTCGCGGAAGCGGGTCTGCCGGACGGTGTCTTCAACGTCGTCCACGGCGACAAGGTGGCCGTCGACCGCCTCCTGGAGCACCCGGACGTCAAGGCGGTCTCCTTCGTCGGCTCGACGCCGATCGCCCGCTACATCCACACCACGGCCTCGGCGAACGGCAAGCGCGTCCAGGCCCTCGGCGGCGCCAAGAACCACATGCTGGTCCTCCCGGACGCCGACCTCGACGCGGCGGCGGACGCCGCGGTCTCGGCGGCGTACGGCTCGGCGGGCGAGCGCTGCATGGCGATCTCCGCCGTGGTCGCCGTCGGCGCGATCGGCGACGAACTCGTCGAGAAGATCCGCGAGCGCGCCGAGAAGATCAAGATCGGCCCCGGCAACGACCCGACCTCCGAGATGGGCCCGCTGATCACGGCCGTCCACCGCGACAAGGTGGCGTCGTACGTCACGGGCGCGGCGGCCGAGGGCTGCGAGGTCGTCCTCGACGGCACCGGCTTCACGGTCGACGGCTACGAGGACGGCCACTGGATCGGCATCTCGCTGCTGGACAAGGTCCCGACGACGGCGAAGGCGTACCAGGACGAGATCTTCGGCCCGGTGCTGACCGTCCTGCGCGTCGACACCTACGACGAGGGCATCGCCCTCATCAACGCCTCCCCGTTCGGCAACGGCACCGCGATCTTCACCCGCGACGGCGGCGCCGCCCGGCGCTTCCAGCTGGAGGTCGAGGCGGGCATGGTCGGCGTCAACGTCCCGATCCCGGTCCCCGTCGGCTACCACTCCTTCGGCGGCTGGAAGGACTCCCTCTTCGGGGACCACCACATCTACGGCAACGACGGCACCCACTTCTACACCCGCGGCAAGGTCGTCACCACCCGCTGGCCCGACCCGGCCGACGGCCCGTCGGCCGTGGACCTGGGCTTCCCGCGCAACCACTGAGCCGCACACCGGTCCTTGAAAAGCGAGGGGCGCAGCCCCCGCTTTTCAGGGGCGCGGGGCTGTTGTCGACGTGCGGCTCCGCCGCGTGGGCGCGACAGGCCCCCACCGAACCCGCACGTCCCCACCCACCCCGCGCGGAGCGCAAAGGGGTCGAAGGGG
Source organism: Streptomyces sp. MNU76 (assembly GCF_020982545.1). Classification (GTDB taxonomy): domain Bacteria; phylum Actinomycetota; class Actinomycetes; order Streptomycetales; family Streptomycetaceae; genus Streptomyces. The sequence continues at coordinate 433,854 of NZ_JAJKLK010000001.1, forward strand.
CGCAGCCCCTGGGGAAGGGACGGGTAGGGGCGGCAGGGGCGACTTATCAGGTTGCTGTCAGCCAACGACGTACCGCACCCGCTGTATGCCGAATTCCTCCCGTACGACCGTGGGATGCCCCGCTCTTCCCCCCTGAGAGGGCCTCGGGGCACCGGCAGGGCCCCGTACCGTTGACGCATGGATCTTCGACTGACCGGCCCGCGCCTGCGCGGAGCGCTGCGGCGGAGGCCGCGGCGGACCGTCGCGGCCGCGGCCGCCGTCGTCGTGCTCGCCGGGGCCGGCACCTGGACGGCCACCGCCTCGGACGAAGCGGCGCCGGTGAAACGCACCGACCGGGCCATAGGGACGGCCGAGGGAGTGCGCATCGACACCTCGTACTTCACCTCCGGCGGTGACGGCCGTCGCCCGGCCGTCCTGCTCGGTCACGGGTTCGGCGGCAGCAAGAACGACGTCCGCGCACAGGCCGAGGACCTCGCCCGCGACGGCTACGCGGTGCTGACCTGGTCCGCCCGCGGCTTCGGCAGGTCGACAGGCAAGATCGGTCTGAACGACCCCCGGGGCGAGGTCGCCGACGTCTCGAAGCTGATCGACTGGCTCGCGACCCGCCCCGAGGTACAGCTCGACAAGAAGGGCGACCCCCGCCTGGGCATGGCCGGCGCCTCCTACGGCGGGGCGATCGCGCTGCTGACCGCCGGGTACGACGACCGCGTCGACGCCATCGCGCCCGCGATCACGTACTGGAACCTGGCGGACGCCCTCTTCCCGAACGGCGTCTTCAAGAAGCTGTGGGCCGGGCTCTTCGTCAACACCGGCGGCGGCTGCGAGAAGTTCGAGACCCAGCTGTGCGAGATGTACCAGCGGGTCGCCGAGTCCGGTGAGCCCGACGCGGAGGCCGTGAAGCTGCTGGACGCCCGCAGCCCCGAGGCCGTCGGCGACCGCATCAAGGTGCCCACCCTGCTGAGCCAGGGCCAGACCGACTCCCTCTTCCCGCTCGGCCAGGCCGACGCCGCCGCGAAGGCGATCAAGGCCAACGGCGCGCCCGTGGACGTCGACTGGATCGCCGGCGGCCACGACGGCGGCGACATGGAGACGAGCCGGGTCCAGGCCCGGACGGAGGCCTGGTTCGACCGCTACCTCAAGGACGACAAGGGCGCCGACACCGGCTCCGCGTTCCGCGTCACCCGCACCCTCGGCACCGGCTCCGGCGACGGCGAACCCCGTCTCGCCGGCACCACCGGCGACACCTACCCGGGCCTGGAGGACGACCCCACGAAGATCGCCCTCGCCGGCCGTGAGCAGAGCTTCGAGAACCCGGCCGGCGCCAACCCGCCCGGCATCTCGGCCCTGCCGGGCCTCGGTGCGGCCGGCGGCCTCGCCCAGCTCTCCTCCCTCGGCGTCAGCATCTCCCTGGACTTCCCCGGCCAGTTCGCCGCGTTCCAGTCGAAGCCCGTCACCGACGACCTCCAGATCACCGGCTCGCCCACGGCGACGGTCCATGTGAAGTCGACCAGCGAGGACGCCGTCCTCTTCGCCAAGGTGTACGACGTCGGTCCGGACGGCAGGTCCCAGGTCCTCCCGTCCCAGCTGGTCGAGCCGCTGCGCGTCGAGGGCGCCGCGTCCGGCAAGGACGTGACGCTCACCCTCCCCGCCATCGACCACGAACTCGACGACGGTCACAGCCTCCGGCTGGTCCTCGCCTCCACCGACCTCGGCTACGCCTCCCCGACCACCCCGGCGACGTACACCGTCTCCCTCAAGAGCGACCTGGCGGTGCCCACGCCGCTCGGCCGGGCCGACCGCGGCGACGTGCTGCCCGCCTGGGTCTGGTACCTGCCGATCGCCGGTGCCGCGATCGCGGCGACCCTGCTGGTCACCGGCCGACGCCGGATCGTCACCCCGGCCCCCGACCCGGCGCTCGCCGAGGTCCCCCTCCAGATCACCGACCTGAGCAAGAAGTACAAGAACGGCGACCGCTACAGCGTCCGCGACCTCTCCTTCCAGGTGGAGAAGGGCCAGGTTCTCGGTCTGCTCGGACCGAACGGCGCGGGCAAGACGACGACCCTGCGCATGCTGATGGGCCTCATCCAGCCGGACGGCGGCCGGATCCGGGTCTTCGGCCACGCGATCGTGCCGGGCGCCCCGGTCCTCTCCCGGGTCGGCGCCTTCGTCGAGGGCGCGGGCTTCCTCCCGCACCTGTCCGGCCGCGAGAACCTGGAGCTGTACTGGGCCGCCACCGGCCGTCCCGCCGAGGACGCGCACCTCGACGAGGCCCTGGAGATCGCCGGTCTCGGCGACGCGCTGGCCCGCGCGGTCCGCACCTACTCCCAGGGCATGCGCCAGCGCCTGGCCATCGCCCAGGCCATGCTGGGCCTGCCCGACCTGCTGATCCTCGACGAGCCGACGAACGGACTCGACCCGCCACAGATCCGCGAGATGCGCGAGGTCATGATCCGGTACGCGGCCGCCGGCCGCACGGTCATCGTCTCCAGCCACCTGCTGGCGGAGGTCGAGCAGACCTGTACGCATCTGGTCGTCATGGACCACGGACAGCTCGTCCAGGCGGGCCCCGTGAGCGAGATCGTCGGCTCCGGCGACACGCTGCTGGTCGGCACGGACGAGCCGGTGGACGAGCCGGTCGTCGAGAAGATCGCCGCCCTGCCGGGCGTCGACTCGGCCGTCCGCACCGACGACGGCCTGGTGGTCCGCCTCGACGCCGACGGCAGTGCCCAGCGCCTGGTCGCCGAACTCGTACGGCTGGAGGTCCCCGTGTCGTCGGTCGGCCCCCACCGCCGTCTCGAAGACGCCTTCCTCACCCTGATCGGAGAGCACGCATGAGCACGCTGACCGAGCGTGCCGAGCACGCGGAACCCGGGACCACGCGGCCCGTCGAGGTCGCCGAGGGATACCGCGCCGGCCGCACCCTCCCCGTGAGGGTCGAGCTGGTCCGCCAGCTGAAGCGCCGCCGCACGATGGTCATGTTCGGCATCCTGTTCGCCCTGCCGCTGGTGCTGCTGATCGCCTTCCAGGTCGGCGGCACACCGGGCGAGGGCAACACTCGGGTCAACCTGATGGACACGGCGACGGCGTCCGGCGCGAACTTCGCCGCGGTGAACCTCTTCGCCGCGGCGGGCTTCCTCCTGGTCATCCCCATCGCGCTGTTCTGCGGCGACACGGTCGCCTCGGAGGCCAGCTGGTCCTCCCTGCGCTATCTCCTCGCCGCGCCCGTGCCCCGCGCCCGGCTGCTGTGGTCCAAGCTCGTCGTCGGCCTCACCCTCAGCCTCGCCGCGCTGGTGCTGCTGCCGGTCGTCGCCCTCGCCGTCGGCACGGCCGCCTACGGCTGGGGCCCGCTGAAGCTGCCGACCGGCGGCGAACTCGCCGCCGGTGCCGCCGCGCAGGCCCTGGTGATCACCGTGGCGTACATCTTCGTGTCCCAACTGGTCACCGCCGGCATGGCGTTCTGGCTGTCCACGAGGACCGACGCGCCGCTCGGCGCGGTCGGCGGCGCCGTCGGCCTCACCATCGTCGGCAGCGTCCTCGACGAGGTGACCGCCCTCGGCGACTGGCGCCACTTCCTGCCCACGCACTGGCAGTACGCCTGGCTGGACGTCGTCCGCCCGCAGCCCGAGTACACCGACATGATCCAGGGCGTCTCGATTTCCATAACGTACGCCCTCATCCTGTTCGCGCTGGCCTTCCGGGGTTTCGGCCGCAAGGACGTCGTCTCCTAGGTCAACGGAAGATCACCCACCGGTCTCGACGGGCCCCCGCCGTGGCCGCTTCGAGACGGATCCGCAACACCCCGTGACGCACATCCGGGCCCCCATCGCCGTCACAGTCACAACAGTCGCCCACGGAAAGGCGACAGATGACGTGGCTAGGGGGCCCGGATGCACACGTATCGCAGGACCAGTCCGACGACGAGGCCGCGGCCGACGACACCACGACACCGGCGGCGACTCGGCACCGCACTCCTCGCCCTGGGCACGGCCGGCGCACTCCTCCTCACCGGATGCAGCGGCGGCGCCGACGGGCAGGGCGACTCCTCCTCCTCGTACGACCGGGGCAAGGGCGAGAGCCGCCCCGAGGACGGCTTCCCGGCTCCCGCACCCGAGGGCACCGGCCCCCGCGAGCAGCGCGAGGGGCGGACGGACGAGGAGTCCCGGGACATCGCCCCGACGCCCGAGGACTTCCTGTCGACCTTCGCCCTCGACGTCGACACCGCCTCCTACGGCTACGCCCGCCGCACCCTGGACGACGGCAGCCTGCCCGACCCGTCGACCGTCCGCCCTGAGGAATTCGTCAACAGCTTCCGCCAGGACTACGAACGCCCGGACGGCGACGGCTTCTCGGTGTCCGTCGACGGCGCCCGCACCGGCGACGACGCCTGGTCCCTGGTCCGCGTCGGACTCGCCACCCGGGCCGCGGGCGGCGACAGCGAACGCCCGCCCGCCGCCCTCACCTTCGTCATCGACGTCTCCGGCTCCATGGCCGAACCGGGCCGCCTCGACCTCGCCCAGGACGCCCTGCGCACGATGACGAACCGGCTGCGCGACGACGACTCGGTCGCCATCGTCACCTTCAGCGACGAGGCCGAGACCGTCCTGCCGATGACCCGCCTCGACGACGACCGGGACGAGGTCCTGGACGCCGTCGACCGTCTGGAGCCCACCGACTCCACCAACCTCGCGGCGGGCGTCGAGACCGGCTACGAGACCGCCGTCGACGGACTGCGCGAGGGCGCCACCAACCGGGTCGTACTGCTGTCCGACGCCCTCGCCAACACCGGCGCCACCGACGCCGACACCATCCTCGAACGCATCGCCGGCGAACGCCGCGAACACGGCATCACCCTCTTCGGCGTCGGTGTCGGCAGCGACTACGGCGACGAGCTCATGGAACAGCTCGCCGACCGGGGCGACGGCCACACCACCTACGTCTCCACCGAGGAGGAGGCCGAGAAGGTCTTCTGCGAGGAACTCCCGCGCCACGTCGACCTCACCGCCCGCGACGCCAAGGTCCAGGTCTCCTTCGACCCGGCGACGGTGGAGGAGTTCCGCCTGATCGGCTACGACAACCGGCAGGTCGCCGACGAGGACTTCCGCGACGACCGTGTCGACGGCGGCGAGGTCGGCCCCGGCCACACCGTCACCGCCCTCTACGCCGTCCGCACCGAGGAAGGCTCCGGTGGCGGGCACCTCGCCACCGCCACCGTCCGCTGGCTCGACCCCGACACCCGCACCCCGCACGAGGAATCCGCCGAGCTGGAGGCCACGGACCTCCACGGCGACCTGTGGGCATCTTCACCGTACGGACTGCGGGTCGCCGCCGTGGCCGCCTACTTCGCCGACGCTCTCCGCCGCGAGGGCACCAGCCGACCCGACCTCCCCGCCCGCCCCACCCTCCGTCAACTGGGCCGCCACGCCGACGACTTGGCCCGGGATCGCGAGGACAGGGACCTGTACGACCTGGCCGGGTCGATCAGGACGGCCGACACCCTGCTCGGCTAGGGGGTGTTTCGAAAGTCCCGCAGGCCGCCGCCCGCCCGGTCGCCCGGAGTCGTCCGAAACCATTGAAAATTTCTTACGCACTAGTAAGTTGACTCGTCGGTAATGAAGCGGTCGTGGGGCCCCGGGGAGTCGTGATGGGCGTACGCAAGGACTTGAACCAGGCGAAAGCGCGCGGCGGCCTCACCGACCGCGTCAAGGTCGAGGTCGTCAGGGACGCGCATGGCGTCGTGCGTGAGGCACGCACCCCCGCCCTCGCGCCCCCGCTGGGCGGCGGCAGCATCGCCGACCTCCCGTACGTCAACGCGACCGAGGCCCCCGACACGGTGGTCCTGCGCCGCGCCGACCGCCACGGCACCTTCCACCCGGTCACCGCCTCCGCCTTCGCCCGCGAAGTCACCGCCACCGCCAAGGGGTTGATCGCCGCCGGGCTCGAACCCGGCGGCCGCGTCGCGGTGATGTCCCGCACCCGCTACGAGTGGACGGTCCTCGACTTCGCCGTCTGGGCCGCCGGCGGCCAGTCCGTCCCCGTCTACGCCACCTCCTCGCCCGACCAGATCGAGTGGATCGTCCGCGACTCCGGCTGCCGTTTCGTCGTGGTGGAGACCCCCGACAACGCGGAGGCCGTCGCCACCGCCACCGCCGGGCACTCCCAGCCCCCGCACGTCTGGCAGATCGACCGGGAGGCCCTCGCCCACCTCGCCGACCTGGGGCGGGGCGTCCCCGACGAGGAGGTCACCAAGCGCCGCGCCGCCCTCACCGCCGACACGGCCGCGACCATCTGCTACACCTCCGGCACCACCGGCCGCCCCAAGGGCTGCGTCCTCACCCACGCCAACCTCCACGCGGAGGCCGCCAACACGGTCCAACTGCTCCACCCGGTCTTCGAGGCGGTCACCGGCCAGGCCGCCTCCACCCTCCTCTTCCTCCCGCTCGCCCACATCCTCGGCCGCACGATCCAGATCGCCTGCCTGACGGCTCGTATCGAGATCGGCCACTGCCCGAGCATCAAGCCCGACGAGCTCCGTCCCGCCCTGAAGAAGTTCCGCCCCACCTTCCTGGTCGGCGTCCCGTACCTCTTCGAGCGGATCCACGCCACCGGCCGCGCCACCGCCGAACGCCTCGGCCGGGGCGCCTCCTTCGACCGCGCCCACCGCCTCGGCGTCCGCTTCGCCCGCGCCTACCTGGACAAGTTCCTGGACCGGGGCCCCGGCCCGACGCCCGGTCTGTACGCGGCCTGGGCCCTGTACGACCTGCTGGTCTACCGCCGCGTGCGCAAGGAGCTCGGCGGCCGGATGCGCTACGCCATCAGCGGCGGCTCCCCCCTCGACCGCGACCTCAACCTCTTCTTCTACGCCGCCGGGATCATCGTCTACGAGGGCTACGGCCTCACCGAGACCACCGCCGCCGCCACCATCGTCCCGCCGCTGAAGCCCCGCCCGGGCACGGTCGGCCAGCCCGTCCCCGGCACCGCGATCCGCATCGCCGACGACGGGGAGGTCCTCATCAAGGGACCCATCGTCTTCGGCACCTACTGGAACAACCCGGTCGCCACCGACGCCGCCCTCACCGACGACTGGTTCGCCACGGGGGACCTCGGCGCGCTCGACGAGGACGGCTACCTCACCATCACCGGCCGCAAGAAGGACATCCTCGTCACCTCCGGCGGCAAGAACGTCTCCCCGGCCGTCCTGGAGGACCGGCTGCGCAGCCGCCCCCCGGTCGGGCAGTGCATCGTCGTCGGCGACAACCGCCCCTTCGTCGCCGCCCTCATCACCCTCGACCCCGAGGATGTCACCCACTGGCTGCACGTCCGCGGCATGTCCCCGGACACCCCGCTCTCCGAGGTCGTCGCCGACCCCCGGATGCGCGCCGATGTCCAGCAGGCCGTCGACTACGCCAACCAGGCCGTCTCCCGCGCCGAGTCCATCCGCGAGTTCAAGCTGGTGGAAGGCGAGTTCACTGAGGAGAACGGCCTGCTCACCCCGTCCATGAAGGTCAAACGCCACGCGGTCACGGCGGCGTACGCGGCGGCGATCGAGTCGCTGTACGCGAAGAGGTGAGCGACGGGCTGGACGCGTGACCGCACACGGGAAAGCGGGCCGCCGACGACTCGGCGACCCGCTTCCTGCTGTCCGGTGGTGGCGTCGGTGCTACTTGCCGCCGACGTTGCCGTTGTCCGAGAGGATCGGGATGTCGGACAGGATGTGCGACAGCGGCTCGTCACCCTTGGCCTGGGTGGAGTTCTCGGTGCACTGCTGGTTCTGCGGGGCCGACAGGATCGGGACGTCCTGCAGGACGGCAGTCCCCGCCGTGGCGGTGTTGAGCTTGAGGGGCAGGCCGATGCAGGGCTTGTTGAGCGAGCCCTGGACCAGCGAGAGCTGCGGGCTCATGTCGCCCTTGGTCACCGAGTTGCCGAACGCCTGGTGGGCACCGTTACCGCTGAACGACGTGGTCCCGGCGTCGTCGGCGAGCGCCTGGGGCGCGGTCGCGGCACCGAGGCTGGCGATGGAGGCGGCAACAGCCGCGGTGGCCCACAGCTTCTTCATGTTGGATCCCTTCGGAAAGCGGACTCCGTTGCGGAGTTGCGCCCTGATCAACAGGACATCCGGCCAACGGTTGCGATGATTGCACCTTTTGGCGCAATAGGCGGCTTATCGTGACGACAGGCTGTCGTGGTGGGTCAGTTCTTGCGGTTGCTGTTGCCGTTGTCCGAGAGGATCGGAATGTCGGACAGGATGTGCGACAGCGGCTCGTCACCCTTGGCCTGGGTGGAGTTCTCGGTGCACTGCTGGTTCTGCGGGGCCGACAGGATCGGGACGTCCTGCAGGGCGGCAGTCAACGCCGTAGCGGTGTTGATCTTGGCGGGCAGAGCGATGCAGGGCTTGTTGAACGAGCCCTGAATCAGTGCCATCTGCGGGCTCATGTTGCCGTAGGTGGCCGAGTTTCCGTACACCTGCTGGGCGCCGTTTCCGCTGAAGCTTGTGGTGCCGCCGTCGTCGGCGAGCGCCTGGGGCGCGACTGCGGCCGAGGCTCCAACGACGGAGGCGGCGATCGATGCTACGGCCATGATCTTCTTGAGCACTTGCATTCCCTTCTGGAAAACCCCGTTCCAACCGGAGTGCCATGGACAACTCCTCCGGGACCTCCCGGTTGCTTCGATTCACTCCGTCGGCCCATGAGGGGGAGTGAAAGTGGGGCGTGCGAAGTTTTGCCGATGCTCCGGAATTCTCCGATGCGAGCGGGCTGAACGGGTGATGCGTCGAAACCGGTGCGAGTGCGTCGTCGTCGCTGCCAGGGCAGGGACCTGCGGGTCCGCCAGGAAAGGAACGCGAAATGCTCAAGAAGGCAATGGCCGTGGTCGCGGTCGCGGCTTCCATCACCGGCCTCGGTGCCGCGACCGCGCCCCAGGCGCTCGCCGACGACGCCGGGACCACGTCGTTCAGCGGTAACGGTGCCCACCAGGCGTTCGGCAACTCGGTGACCAAGGGCGACATGAGCCCGCAGCTCTCGCTGGTCCAGGGCTCGCTCAACAAGCCCTGCATCGGCCTGCCCCTCAAGCTCAACACCGCCACGGCGGGGACTGCCGTCCTGCAGGACGTCCCGATCCTGTCGGCCCCGCAGAACCAGCAGTGCACCGAGAACTCCACCCAGGCCAAGGGTGACGAGCCGCTGTCGCACATCCTGTCCGACATCCCGATCCTCTCGGACAACGGCAACAGCGGCCCCAACGGAAAGAACTGATCGGAAAATCATCAAACGACTCGGGTCGCGCACGGCGCGTTCGACCTGAGTCGGTCGTCCGTTCCCGGGTGTGCCATTCGGGTGGCGCCGATATGTCTTTCCGACGATCTCGCGGGGCGATCGGGTGAATTACTCCGCGCTCCGCGTTCGGAAGTTTCTTCCGATGTCTATTCCTCGTTTGCAGGCTGCAGGTCATGATGCGAGCCGTCCATGCTGTGCTCGCTCGGTTTCGACCGTCAATCAGGGCATGACCGCAGAGAAGGGAAATGACGTGAAGCTCAAGAAGAGCGCTGCCGTCGTCGCCGGCGCGATCATGGCCGCGAGCATGGCCACTCCGGCCTTCGCCGACGCCGAGGCCAAGGGTGCCGCCATCGGGTCCCCGGGTGTCCTCTCGGGGAACGTGCTGCAGGCCCCCACCCACATTCCGGTCAACGTGTGCGGTAACACCGCCAACGCCATCGGGCTGCTCAGCCCGGCATTCGGCAACGTGTGCGTCAACGGCTGACGTCGTAACGCCTCGCACCAGCCGCTCGGCTGTGCCTCAGCCGGTCTTGGAGTGTCCTCAACGGCACCAAGGCCGGCTTTTCCCACTTCTTCGAGCAGGAAGAACACAAGATGCGCCACACCCTGCGCAAGAGAATGGTCGTGGCCGCGGCGACGACGGGCCTGCTGTCCCTCTACGGCACGCCGGTCCTCGCGGACACGGGCGCGCACGGGGCCGCCGGGAACTCGCCCGGCCTAGCCTCGGGCAACGCGGTCGAGGTGCCGGTCACGGTTCCGGTGAACGTCTGCGGCAACACCGTCGATCCCGCGGCCCTCGGCAACCCGTCCGTCGGCAACGCGTGCGGCAACGCCGGCGACCACGCCCCGCAGAGCCCCAAGAGCGCCCCGGAGCGGCACACCGCCCCGGTCGCGGAGCCCGTGTACACACCGGCCCCCGCGTCCGGGCCCGAGGAGTCGGTCTCCCCGGCGGCGGAACCCGAGGACTCCTGGGCACCGGCGTCGCCCGAGGAGTACACGGAGCCCAACGCGTACCAGGGGCCCGCCGATCACGGGATGTACGACCAGGGCACGGCCTACGACCAGGGCACGGCGTACGAGGAGTACACGCAGGACTGGGACGACGGCGGTTACGGACACCACGACGACTCCCCGAGCGGCTACGGCGACGTGCCGGACGACGAGGAGAGCGAGGGCGGTTACGGCGACCATCCGCCGACCAACCCGCCCACCAAGCCCCGCACCCGACCAAGCCGCCGACGAGCCCGCCGACGAAGCCTCCGCAGCCCACGAAGCCGCCGACGAATCCGCCGACGAAGCCCCGCACTCGACGCACCCGCCGACCAAGCCGCCGATGAGCCCGCCCGCACAGTCGCCGCATCCCACGAAGCCCCGCACTCGACGCACCCGCCGACGACGCCGCCCACCAAGCCGCCCACGCTCCCCGAGACCGGCAGCGACCGTGAGGCGCTGCTCGCCGCCGGGGCCGCCAGCGTCGCGCTGATCGCGGGTGGGGCCATCGTCTACCGGCGGGGCCGGGCCGCATCCGGCCGATGACCTGACGGTGAGTCGCTCCGGGTGCCGGAGGCGCGCCGCGCCGCCCGGCACCCGAGCCCGTCACGACCCGGCGGTGGAGGCCAGGTCGGCCCAGGCCCCCGGCACCGGGATCCGGCCGCCGGGCACCCCTGAGCGCAGCCGCCGCCGTACCCCTCGTACGAGGGTGGGCGCCGTGAACGACGCGCCGTGCACGAAGCGCATCGCGGGGCCGAAACCGGCGGCGGTGGTCAGGCCCGCGAGGAACAGACCGGGGACCGTCGACTCGAAGTCCCGCCCGACGGCGGGCGAGCCGTCGGACAGGGGCACGAGGTCCGCGCGCACCTCCGGCGCCAGCAGGTCCAGCCGGTCGCAGCCGGCCCGGAATCCCGTGGCCGCGATGACGTGTTCGGTGTCCAGCGAGGTCAGCTCACCGCCCCGGCCCACCGTCTCCAGCCGTACGACGTCGCCCGTCTCGTGCGCCACCGCGACCTCCTGCCCGAGCAGTACCTCGACAGTGCGCTCGACGCGGTCGCGTACCCACCAGGCACCCGCGGGTCCCAGCGCCTCGGAGGCGACCCGCACGCGTCTCGCCTCCGGCAGGCGGCGGTACCAGCCGGGCCGCTCCGCGTAGAACCAGTTGCGCCAGCCGCAGCCGAGGCCGCTGTGCGGGGAGCGGACCGAGTGCCGCAAGGGGCGCACCAGCGGGGTGGGACGTCGTTCCAGCGGAGGTGGGGAGCGGGCCAACACCCGTGCCCGGGTGCCTTGTTCGGCGAGCAGCGCGGCCGTTTCCAGGGCCGCCTGACCGCCGCCGATCACCGTGACGTCCATGCCCCGGAAACGGCCGAGGTCGTGGTGGTGGCTGCTGTGGGAGACCCGGTAGTCGGGCAACTGCCGCAGCACGGGCGGGACTTCGACGAAGGGCAGCACACCGACGGCGAGGACCACCGTGCGGGCGCGGACCACCTCGCCGTCGGCCAGGACCGCCTCGAAGCCGCCACAGCGGCGCTGCACGCGCGCCACCACTCTCTCGTCGACGGGCGGAACGGCGTTCCGGGCGAACCACAGGCCGTACGAGGCGAAGGTGCCGACCGGGATCGGCAGTCCGTGGCGGGCCTCGACGCCCCGCTGCGCGCAGTACACGTCCAGGCGCCAACGCCCCTCGGGGTCGGAGAGGTTGGAGGCCCACGGCTCGGACTTGAGGAACATGCCGGGCGGCATGTGGTCCCGCCAGGACGCCATGGGACGGCCGTGGACACGCAGGCTCAGCCCGGCTGCCGCGGCGTGGGACGCGATGGACAGGCCGTACGGGCCGGCGCCCACCACCAGCAGGTCGTACATCAGGCGGTGCTCGCTTTCTCGTTCTCGACGCGGTTCTCGCCCCGGTTCTCGGGGCGGTTGTCTGCTCGGTGGTCGGGGACGCGCTCGTCGGGGGCGGGCTCGTGCCGGAGGAGCGGATGGACGGGGCGCCAGCAGTCGGCCGAGCGCGTGGCGGGGCCACAGCGACCACAGCGCGAGGCCGGGGGCGCGGTCGTCCCGCGCGTACCAGGCCAGCTCCCGCGCCCCCGGCCGGGACGGCTGGCGGGGGCGCAGCGCGGTCAGCGGCGCGTAGTTCTCCACGACGAACGTCCGGCCCGGCACCGGCGCCCCGTCCGGCACCCGGCGCCCGGTCAGGTCCAGATGCAGGGCCCGTACGACGTCGACTCCGGCGGTGTCCGTGAAGAGCCGGAACTGCGCGCCGGGACGAGGGTTGAAGTCGAGCAGGTGGTAGGTGTCGGTCCGGCCTTCGCGGCGGAAGTCGAGGTCGAACACGCCCCGGTAGCCGAGCGTGCCGGTCACCCGCTCGGCCAGGGCCTGGACCTGCGGGTTCGGGGTCCAGCGGCCGACGGTGGTCAGGCCCGCGCCGGGCGGCCAGGCGCCCAGCTTCCGGCCGGGCCCGCCGCAGCGCACGACACCCGCCCGGTCCACGTAGCCGTGGAAGAACCAGTCGCGGTCCAGCCCCGGCGGCAGGAATGCCTGGAGCAGCAGCCGGCTGCCCGCCCGCTCCGAACGCCGGTACAGGGCCGCCGCCTCCCCGGCCGAGCGCACCACCACCGTGCTGCGCAGTCCCGTGCCGGCGGGCAACAGCCACGGACGGCTCCACTTGGCCACCACCGGCAGGCCCAGCTCGCGGGCGGCGGCCTCCGCCTCCGCCGCGCTGTCGGGGACCGCGGTCGCGGGGTGGGGGAGGCCCAGACGCCCGCACAGCGCGGCGAGTTCGGCCTTGTCGGCCACCTGCTCGGCGAGAGCGGGAGGCGAGGCCGGCATCAGGAAGCGGTCCGTCAGCTCCGCGTGCAGCCCGGCGGTGGCCACCGCGCTCGCGTCGTCCAGGGCGACCAGGACGGCCGGGCGGCCCACCCGGTCCGCCACCCGGCGCAGGACGTCCGCGAACGCGTCGAGACGGGCCCCCGGACGGGGCGGGGCGTGGATCGCGCGGAGGAACCGTGAGCTGCGCACGGGGCTCGCCGCGCAGTCGGCGACCAGATGCACATCCACCCCGGCCCGGCCCAAGGACCGTACGGCTCCCAGGGTTCCGTGGTGGAAGGGATTGCGGTCCGTCCGCAGCAGTACGGCCGGAACGCGGGTGTCGAACGGCGACACATTCATTTCGTCGGGGTCCTCGCACATTTCTTTGACGTCGGGTCACCCGTGCGGGCGATTCGGGCACCCGAAGGCCGGAGCCTCAGTTGGCGGAATTCATATTTGTATGACTGATTGTCAGTAGGTGGAAATCGGCGGCGGAAAGCAGTGAAGTGAAGAAAGCGGAGAGGGGAGCGGACATGGCTCCACAACAGCGGCGGCGTCGGCACAGGAGTCCGCGCGGCAGACGGCTGGCGCTCGTCGCGGCCGGCGTGGTCGCGTCGTTCGCCCTCGCGTCGGTCCCGGTGTACGCCGGAGGCACGCAGACGGTGGTCCGGGTGACCGACCCACCGGCACCGGAGGCTTCGGCCACCCCAGCGGCTCCGACCACGCCCACGGCTCCGGCCGCACCGACGACGCCACCCCTCGTCCCGAGCGCGTCCGTCGCGCCGCCGGGCACCTCGCCCCTGCCGGCCACTCCCTCCGAGACCCCGAAGCCTCCCGAGCAGCTGCCGGCCATCGGCGCCTATCTGCACTACGGGCCCCGCGGCGTGACCCGGATCGCCGAGCTGAGCGACTGGCTGGGCGGCTCCGACCTGCGGGTGGCGCACACCTACCTGCCGGGCGACCGCTGGTCCAACATCGAGGGACTGCCCGGCTTCCTGGACTCCTGGGCCCAGTGGCGGCGCGACGAGGAGGACCGGATGTTCGTCCTCAACGTGCCCATGATGGAGCGCAACGAGGAGGGCGTCCCCGACTGGGAGGTCCGCGCGCTGCTGCGCCGCGCCGCCGCCGGTGCGTTCGACCACCACTACCGCCGACTCGCGGAGCGGCTGGTCGAGTTGAAGATCCCGGACACGGTGATCGTGCTCGGCTGGGAGATGAACGGCATCACGTACACCCATCGCTGCGGGCCCGACCCGGAGAGCTGGAAGAAGTACTGGAACAGGATCGTCACCACGATGCGCGCGGTGCCGGGCCAGAAATTCACATTCGACTGGACCCCGAACCGCGGCCGGGACGCCATTCCCTGGACGCAGTGCTATCCGGGTGACGACACGGTCGACATCATCGGCATGGACTCCTACGACCAGCCGCGCGGCATCACCTTCGACGAACAGATCAGCGAACCGTACGGTCTGCAGGCTCACGTCGATTTCGCGAAGGCGCACAAGAAGCCCATCTCCTACGCGGAATGGGGACTCTTCCGCAACGGCGACAACCCGGAGTACATGCGGCGCATGCTCGCCTGGATGGACGAGCACAAGCCGCTCTACAACACGCTCACGGACTACTGCCCGCACGGTGTCTGGCAGTGCGCGAGCAACCCGAAGGCGGCCCAGGTGTACCGGTCGATGCTCTTCGGCCGTGACACGCCCGCGACCGCCACCCCGAAGCCGACTCCACGCCCACCCCGACGCCGACCCCACGCCGAAGCGGCTCCCACCACGCCCGTACGCCCGCCGAACTGCTCGCCGCTGGAGCTGGGCGACTGGGTGGAGTACTGGATCGGCGGGAAGCTCTGCATCCGCACGGACTGGTGGGCGCGCTACCGGTGACCCGCGGCCGGCGGCGGGCGGCTCACCGCCCGCCACCACCACGATCCTTCCGGCCCGGTTCCTTGGCACCCTCCGGCCCCTTCGCCTCCTTCCGCGCGCGCCAGCGGCGGACCAGTTCCCTGCCCTGGTCGCGGGCCGCCGCGTCGCAGGCCGCCGCGGACAGCAGCGGTGCGGTGCGGCGGCGGGCGAGCAGCAGCCGCTGGTTGACGACGGTCTCCGGGCACCAGCGCAGCTTGTACGGCTCGGCGCCCCGCAGCAGGCTCAGCACCTGCTGGGCGCCGGAGCCGACATGCCCGGCGCAGGCGTCGAGCAGTATCGTGGCGACGTCCGCCTTGCGTTCGCGCAGCCGCGGGTGGGCGCCGTAGAGGTAGCCGCCCGCCAGCCGTCGCGACAGCAGGGTGACGTCGACGGCCAGGACGTCGCCGCCCAGCCGGAACTCGGTCACCACCGCGTCCCCCGAGCGCACCATCGGCCCGACCGAGCGGATGAGATGCTCGGAGAAACGGGGCCGCATGTGCTCTGTCGTCACCTTGCGGTCCTGCCACTGGAGCCGGTGCAGGTCCAGCATCGTCCGCAGCGCCGTGTCCACCTCGTCGGGGCGCACGGCACGCGGCTGGATGCCGAGGTCTCCGAGCTTGCGGAGCTTGGCGCGCACCCGCTGGGCCCGGGAGTTGGGCAGCCGCTTGAGCAGCTCGGCCATGGGCTGGGCGGGCAGCTCCAGGCAGACCGAGTCGGCCACCTTGCGGCGCGGACCCCGCCAGTGGTCGTAGACCCGTTCGACGGCGGCGCCCGGTCGTACCTCGCGGAAGTCGATCAACGCCGTCCGGGCCGCGGCCGACAACCCCTCGGCGAGCGCGGCCGATGCCTGCTCGGCGTACTCGTCGTCGAGGAGCACGTCCGCGAAGTCGGAGATGGGGCAGCCGAGAGGGACGAGGGTCGGCAGCGGACGCCGCATGAGCATCAGCGGGGCGACCGCGCGCAGCTCGGCCCCGTCGCGGACCAGCACCAGCCGGAGTCGGCCGGGGGTGCCGTACGACAGCCACCAGGAGTGCAGCCAGGCGTGGTTCTGGAACGGTGTGGCCGCGCCGCAGCGCCGGTACAGCCGATCCCAGGCCTCGGTCAGCTCGCCGAACTCGCCCTCGTCGGTGCAGAGTTCGGCGCGCAGGGTGGTGCGCGCCCCCATGTGCAGGGTGCTGGTCACAGCTGACCGTGGGTGTCGGCGGCGAGAGCGGGGCCCGGTACGGACGCGGCGGGTGGGGTCCCTGGGATGCGCCGGGGCCTGACCAGCAGGGCGAGCCCGCCGAGCAGCCCGCCGGCGGCGGTCCCCACCAGACCGGTCACCGTCGACGACGCGGAGGACGCCTCGGTCGGCCTGGTCGCGCGGGCGAACTCCTGCAGTTCGACGCGCGTCGACCGCTCGGAGTCGTTCGCGTGCCGGGTCAGTGCCCGGGAGACGGCGTTGGCCATGTCGGCGGCGAGGTCCGGCCGTGCGGAGGTGGCCGACACGGCGACCATCGGCGCGTCCGGGGACGTCGCCGTCCGCACGTTCTTCCGCAGCGTCCCGACCGGCACCCCCGCCCACACCTGGGCGTCCCCGAGCACCGCGACCTGGGTGGCGACCCGTCCGTACGCCTGCGCGAAACCGAGCGCCGACTGGGGGTCCGACCCCTCGGCGGGCACGGCGACGACATAGCTGGTGGCGGTGTACACGGGAGCCTTCACCACGCCGTACGCGCCCCCGGCCAGGCCCCCGAGCAGCGCGCCGGTGGCGAGCAGGGACCAAGGGGGCAGGGACCTGACGCGGGAGAGGGGTGCCGACCCACGGGCCGGGCTGTCGGACGGGCGTTCGGGCGTACGGTCGGTCATACGGAACTCACTCCCAGGGGCGGGGTAGGCGAGGGCGTGGTGGAGACGGCGGCCGCGTACACGTCCATGAGCTGGGCGGCGCTGCGGGTGATGCAGTAGTGCTGGGCGGCGGCGGGGACGGCACGGGAGCGCGCGCCCTGCGCGCGGACGTCCAGCAGGGCGCGCACGAACGACTCCGCGCCCCCCTGGACACGTCGGGCGCCGGCGGTCGCGTCCGGTGGCAGGTCCTCGATCGCCGGGCAGGAGACATAGAGCACGGGCAGCCCGGACGCCATCGCCTCCACCACCGCGAGCCCGAAGGCCTCCTCGGCGCTGGGGGAGGCGAGCACGTCCATGGCGTTCATCAGGGAGGGCAGATCGGCTCCGGGTGCCCCGGCGGCCGGGCGCTCCCCGGTGAGCAGCACCCGGTCGGCGACCCCGGCCCGCTGGGCGGCCCGCCGCAGCACGCTCTCCTCGGCGCCGCCGCCGACCACCAGCAGCCAGCAGTCGTCCGGCAGCCCGCCGAGAGCACGGATCAGCACGTCGAACCGTTTGCTCGCCGCGAGCCGTCCGACGCCCCCGACGACGTAGGCGTCCTCCGGCAGCCCGAGCCGCCGCCGGGTCAGCTCCCGCAGGTCCGCGTCGAAGCGGAAGCCCGCGAGGTCGATGCCGTTGGGCACGACCTCGATCCGGGGCGCCGGCACGCCCCAGCGCTTCAGCCGGTCGGCGACGCTCGGCGAGACGGCGACCGTGGACCGGCCGAGCCGCTCACTGGCGAGGTACAGGGCGCGGACCCCCGCGGAGAGCCTTCTGCCCTCCATCTGCGAGTCGCCGAGGGAGTGCTCGGTGGCGACGACCGCGCGGACCCCCGCCAGCCGGGCGGCGATCCGGCCGTAGACGCAGGCCCGGTAGAGATGGGTGTGGACGAGGTCGTAGCCGCCCGCGCGGATCACCCGCACCAGCCGGGGGAGCGCGGCGAGATCGCGGTTGCCGGCCATGCCGAGGTGGGTGACGCGGACGCCGTCGGCGGTGAGACCGTCGGCGACCGGGCCCGGGTTCGTCAGCGTCACCACGTCGCAGTCGACCGGGAGGTGACGCAGCAGCAGCCGCAGCTGCTGTTCCGCGCCGCCGACGCCGAGACCGGTGATGATGTGCAGCGCCTTCACGTCGGCCTCAGACCCCCTCGACGGGACGCCGGCGCAGCCGGTGCAGCTTCCGCTTCAGCAGCAGCCGCAGGGCCGTGTCCTCCTCGCCGATGTGCACCCGTGGCAGCGCGTACGGGCCGTTCAGCGGGCCGGGGTCGATGGCGCAGGCGTAGGCGTACCCGGCGTCCCGTACGGCGTCGGCGGCGCGCCGGTCGAGGGTGCCGTACGGATAGCAGAACCCCTGGACCGGAGCACCGATCAACTCCGCAAGCTGGGTTCTGCTGTCGGCGGTCTCGGCGCGCAGGGTCTCGTCGTCCGCCCGCGTGAGGTCGACATGGGTCAGGCCGTGCGAGCCGATCTCGATGCCCTCGGTGGCGGCGGCCACCCGGATGCCCTGTGCGTCGAGGAGCGGCTTGCGCGGGCCCAGCGGATCCCAGGCGTTCTCACCGCCGAGCCGTCCTGGCAGCACGAAGAGGGTGGCCCCGCAGCCGTGCGCCCGCAGGCGCGGCAGCGCGCTGTCGACGAAGTCGGCGTACCCGTCGTCGAAGGTGAGCCCCACCAGATCCCGGCCCTCGCCCCGGGCCCGGGCGGCGAGCAGCTCGGCCATGCCGACCCCGCGCAGCCCTCGCCGCCGCAGCCAGCCGAGCTGCGCGTCGAGGCGGTCGGGCGAGACCGTGATGCGGTACGGGTCGTCGGAGCAGTCGCCCACGGAGTGGTACATGGCCACCCAGAGGGGCGCGGCGGCGGCCCCCGCCTGTCCACGGCCGACGGAGACGCGCGGACGGACGGCGGGGACGGCCGGGTGATCGGACGCGGACGGGCGACCGGCGGACGTGGACGAGCGTCCCGCGGGGACGGGCGCGCGATCGGCGGGCACGGACGGACGATCAGCGGATACGGACATGGGCGAGCCTTCGTGTGACGGAACGGAGTGCGGGCGTGACGCCGGAGGCGCCCATGGCCCAGGCCAGCAGGACGAAGACGAAGGCGACGACGGCGCCGCCGGCGGCGAGGCCGAGGACGGGCGAGTCGATCCGGTCGGCGCAGTACATCCCCACCGCGCCCGCGGCCACCGCCGCCCGTACCGGCCGGCTCATCTCGGTCACCACCTGCCGGGTGCGGATCGGCACCGCCCGGCCGCCCATCCCGTACAGCAGGAGCAGGGCGGTCAGGGTGATGCCGACGGCGTTGGCGGCGGCGATGCCGAGGACGCCCCAGGAACCGACGGTGGCCGCGCCGATCCAGGAGGTCGCGACGATCCCGGCGGCCATGGCGACCAGGGGGTACCAGGTCGGCCGACCGGCCGAGAAGTAGGAGCGGACCAGCGCGCTCACCAGGGCGTGCCCGAGCAGCCCGAGGGCGTACACGCGCATCACCGAGGCGGTGGCCGCCGTGTCCTGGGCGGTGAACGCACCTCGCTGGAAGAGCAGCTCGATGATCTGCGGGCCGCACGCG
Organism: Streptomyces sp. MNU76; assembly: GCF_020982545.1. GTDB lineage: Bacteria > Actinomycetota > Actinomycetes > Streptomycetales > Streptomycetaceae > Streptomyces. The sequence continues at coordinate 453,258 of NZ_JAJKLK010000001.1, forward strand.
AAGATCGCCGCCGCGCCGAGCAGCACGATGTACGACACCAGCGCGAGGTCCTTCTCCACCCGGCTGCGGGCCCGCTCGGTGTCGCCCTCCGCCATCGCCTGCGCCACCACCGGGAGGGTGACGGTGCAGAGCATCAGCGAGAACGTCATCGGGATCTGGGCCACTTTCTGCGCGTAGTTCAGGTGCGAGATGGCTCCGGAGGGCAGCGTCGAACCGAGGAAGCGCTCGATGAGGACCTGGGACTGACGGCAGAGCGCGAAGAGCAGGACGGTGCTGATGAGGGCGAACTCGACGGGCCGGGCGCCGTCGCCGTCGGCCTCCGCCAGGGCGCCCGGCTCCTGCGGCGCCCACTCCTTGCGCCGCACCTGGCGCAACAGTGAGGGCAGCTGGGTGAGGATCATCAGTACGCCGCCCACCGCGACGCCGACGGCCGCCGCCCGCACCCCCCAGCGGCCGCCGAGCACGAACATCGCCGTGATGATCCCGACGTTGTAGGCCACGTAGATCGCCGCGGGGGCCACGAACCGGCGGTGGGCGCGCAGCGCCGCGCTGCAGTAGCCGGCGAGGCCGAAGGAGAGGGCGCAGGTGCCGGTCAGCCGGGTGCAGTCGACGGCTAGTCGGGGGTTGGGGAGACCGGGGGCGAGCGCCTCGACCAGGTAGGGCGCGCCGACGATCAGAAGCAGGGCCGCGGCGACGAAGGCCAGCGTCAGCCGGGGCAGCGTCGAGGCGACCAGGGCGCGGACGGGGTCGCCCACGCCGCCCCGGGCACGGCGGGCCACGGCCACGCTGAACGCCGGCACCAGCACGAACGCCATGCCGTCCTCGATCAGCAGCGTCGCCGCGAACTCCGGCACCGTCCAGGCGACCAGGAAGGCGTCCGTCTCGCTGCCGGCCCCGAACAGATACGACAGCGCCTGGTCACGGCCCAGCCCCAGCAGGGCCGCCGCCGCGGTGAGCGCAGCCGTGACGAGCGTGGCCTTGGCGAGGAACCGGCCGGTGGGGGGCGCGACCTCCGAGAGATCGGCAGCACGGGCCCCTGGCACCGAGGAACCGACGGACGAGGAGACCGACGACACGGGTGTGACGGGGCCGGAGACCGACGGCACGGCGGTGCGGGCGGGGTCGGAGACGGACGGCACGGTGGCGCGGGCGGGTCGGAGACGGACGGCACGGTGGTGCGAGCGGGGTCGGAGACGGACGGCACGGTGGTGCGAGCGGGGTCGGAAGCGACGGAAGCCGTCGACACGAGGTCGGAGGGGCCGGCCGCCGGTGACACGAGGCCGGAGGCACCGGCAGGCGACGGCCCGGGGGCGGTGGAGCCCGCAGTCGGCGGCACAGGCCCGGCTGGGCCCGAAGTCGTCGGCGCAGGGTCGGTAGGGGCGGAAGTCGTCGACCCCTGGCCCGTGGAGGCGTGCGCCCCGGGCGCCCGGTGCGGCGGCTGCGGTGGCTGCGGCGGTGTCCCGCGCGGTGCGCGAGGAGGCGTCGAGGTCATCGTGCGCCGGCCTCCTCCGGGACGCGGACCGAGGCGGCCCCGACCGGAGCGGCGTCCGTGGCCGTCCGGTCCACCAGGGCCCACCACGCCACCAGTCCGAAGCACACGGAGGTCAGCACGGTCGTCGGCCCGCCGATGTCCGCGTACACGAAGTCGACCAGCACCCAGGCGACCAGCCCACAGGCGACGAGCCCGCAGTCGACACCACCGAGGCCGCGTTCGCGCCCGCCGGCACCCTGCGCGTGTCGGCCCGGCCCCGGTTCGCGGCGGGCCCGGGCCAGACCCCGGGCCCCGCACACCCCGAGGGCCAGCCAGCTCCCCCCGAGCGTGAGCAGGCCGATGAGCCCCTGCTCGCTCAGGACCAGGAGGTACATGTTGTGCGGGGAGAGCAGCGGCTGCTTCTGGTAGGCGGTGCCGGCGCCGGCGATGTCGCTGCCGGAGGAGAGCGCCAGCGAGGCGTGGCTGTCGCGGTGCTCGGGGAAGCCCTTCAACCCGACACCGGTCAGCGGCTGTTCGCGCCACATGTCGATGGCCGCGGCCCACATGGTGTACCGGTCGGTGACGGACTGGTCCGGCGCGTCGGCGACCCGGGTGATGCTGCTGATCCGCTCCTGCAGCATCGCCGACCCGATGCCGAGCCCGCCGACGAGGACGACACCCACGGCGGCCACGGCGGCGAAGACCACCACCGCCCGCCGCAGCCCGGCCAGCACCACCTGGAGCCCGCACGCCACGGCCGTGGCGATCCACGCGCCCCGGCTGAACGACACCGCGAGCGGCAGCACCAGCAGCGCCGAGCAGACCAGCGCCCAGGCCCGCTGCTTCGCCGTGGCGGGCGCCAGCGCGAGCCCCACCGCGCACACCAGCCCGAACGACACCACGGTCGCCATCCCCATGACGTCGCCGGCCCCGAAGGTCCCCACGGCCCGGATGTCCTCACCGGCGTAACTGGCCCCGGTCCCGGTGGCGAACTGGTGCAGCCCGACCGCGCCCTGCCACAGCGCGAGCCCCACGAACGACCAGGCCAGCACCCGGAAGTCGGACCGGCTCCGGACACAGAGCAGGACCGCCGTCGGGACCAGCACGAACACCTGGAGGTACCGGCCCAGCCCGGCGAGCCCGGCCCCCGGGTCGCCCGCCCCGGCCGCGGCCAGCGCGAGACCGGCCACCGGCAGGCCGAGGACCACCGCGGCCGTACGGGTCAGGGGGCGCCGCCGGTCCCGCAGCAGCCGTACGGCGCACCACAGCACGAGGAGGCCGGAGACGGCGTCGGCCGGGGTCGCGCCGCCCTCGGCGTCCGGCGTGATCGGCAGCGCGAGCGCGGCGACCACGGCGACGACGGGCAGGACGGGCGCCGCAGCGCGCGCAGAGGTCACGGTCAGCTCCCCGTCGGACGGACGAGCGCGGCGGCCGTGCGGACCAGGATGCAGACGTCCTGCCACAGCGACCAGTTGTCGATGTACGCGTTGTCGAAGCGGGCCCGGTCCTCGATGGAGGTGTCCCCGCGCAGGCCGGTGACCTGGGCCAGTCCGGTGATGCCGGTCCGCATCCGGTGCCGGGCCGCGTAGCCCGGGTAGGTCTGCCCGAACTTGGCCACGAAGTAGGGCCGTTCGGGGCGCGGGCCGACCAGGCTCATGTCGCCGCGCAGCACGTTCCACAGCTGGAGCAGCTCGTCCAGCGAGGTGCGGCGCAGGAAGCGGCAGAACCAGCCCATCTCCTGCTCGTTCGCCACGCTCCACCGGGTCGCCGCCTCATGCGCGTCGGCCGGCCGGTGGGTGCGGAACTTCAGCAGCGTGAACGGCAGTCCGTCCCGCCCGATCCGCTCCTGCCGGAACACCACGCCGGGTCCGTCGCTCAACCGCAGTACCACCGCGCACACCAGCAGCACGGGACTCACCAGCAGCAACAACATCCCGGACACCAGCACGTCCACCAGTCGCTTGCCGACCGGCTCATGACCGCCCGTCAGCTCCAACCGGCGGCAGGCGAACCCGGCGAGCAGTTCGGTCGAGCCGTCCCGGTCGTACGAGGGGGACTCGGCGTCCACCTCCCACAGCGCGCAGCCGCCGTCCTGCAAGGTCCGCAGCAACGGGGCGCGATCGGTGCGCGAGCCGACGACGAGCACGGTCTGCACACCGTTCTGCAGGGCGGCCCGCCGCACCTCCTCGGCGGTGGTCAGCACGGGCAGGCCCTCGGTCCCGTCGGCCTGGTCGGCGACGACTCCGACGGGCCGGATGCCGCACCCCGGGTGGCGCAGGAACGCGGCGGCCACGCGCTGCGCGGTCGCCGCCGGGCCCACCACCAGGGCCGTCCCGGGACGCCGCACCAGCGTTCGGCGGCGGTACAGGTGCACCGTGCCCCGGCCGAGACAGGCCGCCGCCGACTGCAGCGCGCAGCCGAGGGCCAGCTCATGGGCGGTGAACGCGTGATCGGGGGAGTGCGCGGCCGCACCGGCGCCGAGCACGCACCAGCCCAGCACGATCCGCCCGCACACGGCGGGCAGTTCGTCGAGCACGGTGGGCACGGCGGGCGGCCGGTAGAGGCGGGCCCGGGTGTTCAGCCACGCCACGGCGAGAGCCAGGGCGGCCGCCATCAGGGGGCGCCCGGGAGTCGTGTCGCCGGTGAGCGCCAGCACCGCGAGCAGGGCCGCGCCGCCGTCCACGGCGAGCAGCGGCAGCCCTGAGGGAGGCCGCGCGACGGGCCGCCGGCCGGCCGGGAAGGTCAGGCCGCCGACGGTCTCGCGCGGCGGGGCCACCGAGACGGACGCGCCGCCGAATTCGCGTTGCCGCCCACCGGAGGAGGGGACGGTGCTTTCCGTACGTTCCGCAGTCACGTGTGGATGGACTCCCTGCACTCGGTGGCTTTTCCGCGCCGACCGTCCGCACCGCCGAGCAGTTCGCGGTACACGCCCGCGACGGCCTCGTTGGTGTGCCCTACGTCGTGCGTGGTCAGTACGTGATGGCGCCCCTGGTGGCCGAGCGACTCCCGCAGCAGCGGGTCGAGCAGCAGACCGGCGACTGCTCCGGCGAGCGCCGCGGGGTCCTCGACGGGCACCGGCTCCTGGCCGGGCGGCAGACTCTCGCGGGCCCCGTCCACCTCGGTGAGCACGACCGGCCGTCCACAGGCCATGGCCTCCAGCGGCGCCAGCGCCATGCCCTCCCACCGCGACGGCAGGACGACCAGATCGGCCGCCTGGTACCAGGGCACCGCGTTCGCGACCGCCCCGGCGAACAGCACGCCTCCGGTCGCAAGGGCCCGCAGCCGCTCGTCGTCCGGTCCGTCCCCGACCAGCACCAGACGCGCCCCCGGCACCCGCCGCAGCACCTCGTCCCACGCCGCGAGGAGCACGTCCTGCCCCTTCTGCCGGCACAGCCGCCCCACGCACACCACCAGGGGCGCGGCCGGATCGATCCCGGAGAGCAGCGGCAGCTGGGCGCGCACCGCGTCGACGGCGGCGGGGTGGAAGCGTCCGGCGTCGACCCCGTTCGGGATCACCGTCCAGCGCGCCCGCACCCCGGCCCGCTCCCCGGTGGCCCGCTCCGCCTCGCTGACGCACACCACCCGCGAGGCCCAACGCGCCCCCGTTCGCTCCCATCCGAGCGCCAGCGCCGCCATCGCGCCGTCGACCGCCTCGAACGACCAGGCGTGCGGCTGGAACACCGTCGGCACGCGCCCCCGTACGGCGAGCCGGCCCGCCAGCCCGGCCTTCGCGCTGTGCGCGTGCACCAGGTCGGGCCGTACGTCGTCGAGGATCCGCCGCACCCCGCGCACCTCGGACAGGAGCGCGGGCCCCGGCGACCGGGTGGCCGCCCAGTGCCGTACGTCGGCGCCGAGCGCGCGCAGCTCGGGGGCGAGTGGTCCGTCGGGGCAGGCCACCGTGACGCACAGGCCTTCGGCGAGCTGGGCGCGCACCAGGTCCGTCACGACACGTGCCACGCCGCCGTCGACCGGCTGGGTGAGGTGCAGGACCCGCGACGGAGGGTCGGATGGTGACAGTTGCATGCGGGTTCCTCGCTCAAGGGCGGCGCCGGGCGGCGCGCGTCACGGCTTGGCGTCGACGGCGACGAAGAGCGCCCCGACCCAAGCCGCGTCCCGCTGCGAAACGAGCCGGAAGGTCAACTGGTCACCGCCGCGCCTGATTTCGTCGTCCAGTTCGAGAACGTCCGAGTCGTATCCGAGAGTGTTCGTGTACGCCGGCGTACGCCCCGCGACGACCGCTCCCGGCTGGCTGATCGTGGAATTCAGGACGTCGTCACGCGGGTTGGCCGCGTCCCCGAGCGCCACGGCCGGACCCCGCCCGGTCGAAACAGTGAGCGAGTCGCCCGCGCGCCCGCGATCCCCGTCGTAGGCGACCAGCCCCACGGTCCCGCGCGCCCGCTCCGGCAGCGCCGCTCCGGTCAGCCGGATCCGCTGCTCACCGCCCGTCAGGAGTGTGTCCAGGCCCGTCGACAGCGTGTCGAACCCGTCCCACATCGCCAGATGCCGCAGCGGCTCCGCCGGGTTCTCGTAGGCCACCATCAGCGTCCAGCCGCCCCACGCCCCGGCAGTAGAACGGCCCATGGCCACATTGACCTGCGCCACCGTGTACAGCCCCGAACCGCTCGACCGCACCAGCTCCGTGACGTCCGCCGAGGCCTGGAACGCGTCCGCGTCCCGCGTCACCCGGTGACCCACCACCGAGTCCGCGAGCACCTCCTTGTACGCGCCACCCGGCTCCGCGATCAGCACCCGCCCGTTGTCCTTCGGCGGCTTCTGCTCGCCGACCCGCAGGTTCCCGCCCCAGTACAGCCGCGCGTACGACACCCGCGCGCCCGGCGGCAGCCGCACCTCGCCCCGGCTGGAGTTGTAGGTGTTCGGGTCGCGGTCGACGTCGATGTAGAACATGTCGAAGTCGTCGTTCACGGCGGTGCGCCCCTCGCGTGCGTCGGCGCACGACGGCGTGGCCGTCGGGGACGCGGCGGCCGAGGGGGACGCGGAGGTCTGGGGCGCGGCCACACGCGTACGGCAGGTGATGGAGGAGTTGGCCGCGCGGACGATGCCGCCGTGCTGCAGTGCGCGGTAGCGCTGGGTGAAGGCCAGACGCTCGGCCTCGGGCGAGGGAGCGGGTGGGGCGGCCGTAGCGGCAGCGCCGGGCGCCCAGAGGGCGACGAGGGCGCAGCAGCCCACCCATGCGCGGCGCAGAAGTGGACCCGGTTGAATTCGCATGACCGTCGGTGCCCTTTCGGGAGCTCGTTCGGGTGCTTGCTTGTCGGGGTAATTCCGCCGACCGTCGAGGTGTCGAATATCTGCGGATCTGATAGAGGTCGCGGCGGCCTGGGGAGGTGCGCAACTCTAGCCCGCTGTTCGTATGTATTCGCGGAACATGCCAACTGTGTCGGAATGGTGAAGCAAGTGATTCGGGAGATCACTCCTTTGGAGGCACAACCCCCGGTGTATGCCGCGCGTTGACTTCAGAGCCGGGCAACCCCGCCCGAGTGTTTATGCATCAACTCCAAGGAGCACCTCTCCATGTCGCGTATCGCGAAGGGCCTGGCCCTGACCTCCGTTGCTGCCGCGGCCGTGGCGGGCACCGCCGGCGTCGCCACCGCCGACAGCGAGGCGAAGGGCTTCGCCGCCCACTCCCCGGGCGTGCTGTCGGGCAACGTCCTGCAGCTTCCGGTCCACGAGCCGGTCAACGTGTGCGGGAACACCACCGACGGCGCGGGTCTGCTGAACCCGGCGTTCGGCAACAAGTGCTTCAACGACTGACGTTCGAAAACTGACGTCCCCGGACTGACGTTCGCACGTTCACACACGAACCGGCCGTCCTCCCCGCAGGGAGGGCGGCCGGTTCATGTTGCCCCGAATGGGGTCCCTCGGTTGCAGACGGAGAACACCGATTTCACGGTGAAAAGACAAGGTGAAAAGCCAATCCGTCGCACCGTTGAAAGGAACATTCATGCGTGCTCTGCCCGCACGGCGTCTCGCGGTCCCCGCCCTCTGCGCCACGCTCCTGCTCGGCGTCACCGCCCCGCCGCCCTGGCGGCCGACGCCGGACGACGCGTGACCGCGCCCGGTCGGCGGCCGCCCCCGTCCCCGGCGCGGACGCGCTCCTCACCCAGCTCAAGGGCCTGGGCGACCTCGGTGGCGTACTGAAGCCGGTGACCGATCTGCTCGACGCCGTGCTCAAGGCGGACAACGGTCAGCTCTCCGCCGAACAGGCGGCCTCGCTGGGCAAGGCCGTGCAGGAGGCCATCGACAAGGCCAAGGCGGCGGCACCGGCGACCCCGCCCGCCGCCCTGCCGGTCGACCCGGCCGCCCCGCCGTCCCGGTGACTCCGCCCGCGCCCGCCGTCCCGCGACGCCCGTCACGCCGCCCGCGCCCGCCGTGCCGCCGTCGCCCGCCGTGCCGCCGTCGCCCGCCGTGCCGCCGTCGCCCGCCGTGCCTCCGGCGCCGCCCGTCGTCCCCGCGGCGCCGTCGGTGCCGTGCCGCAGCAGGCCGTCACGCTGCCGGCGTTCGACCGGGCCTCGCGCAGCCGGTCGGCAGAACCGCGGCGGACCCGGTGACCGACGCGCTCACCGCCCTCCAGGCCGCCGTCGACGCCCTGCTCAAGGCGGTCACTTCCGGCGACCTCGCCCAGGTGGTGCCCGCCGTCACCGGTGTGGTGACCGGTCTGGTCAAGCTCATCGCGGCCATCCTGGTCGGCAGCGGCCTGCCCGTCCCCGCCGACCTGCCGCCGGTCCAGCCGCCGGCGGAGCTGCCCGCGACGCCGCCCACGGGCACGCTGCCCGTGCGCTAGACCTGCTGGACCGACTGGTTCGTATGAACTGTCGTTCGGCGTCAGATATGACCTGTCCGGTGTGGGGTTTCCGCCGGCGCGAGGGCTCGTTGGACACGGCGCAGTGCTTCCAGTATTCCGAGGAGAGGAACACGATGAAGTCCCTGAAGGCCGCCGCTGTCGTTGCCGGGTCCATGGCCATCGCTGGCGCCGCCGCGCCGGCCTTTGCCTACGACGCCACGGACGTCACGCCCACCAGCCTCAACGGCGCGGTGAACACGCTCTTCAAGGAGCCCATCTCACCCGCACCCCTGCAGCAGCAGTCGAACGCGCTCGACACCGAGAACAAGGACTCCGTGCTCCACACGGTGAGCGGCGCGACCAAGACCCTCAACTCCTCCGGAGGCCCCGGCCAGCTCCTCGGTGGTCTGCCCCTCCAGCGCTGACCGTTCCCCTCGCGGCCCCGTTCGTTCTCCCGCCCCGGAGAGGGACGCCCGCCATGACAGACGTCCGGCACGACAGACGTCCGGCACGACAGACGTCCGGCACGACAGACGTCCGTCATGCCGGAGGTCCGCGGTGCCGGATGTCCGCGCTGTTCGAGGCGTGTCCCTCGTTCGTGTGGTCGGTCGTCGGCTGTCGCCCGGTCGGGTGAAAAGGCGGCAGGGTCGTTTGGCGGGCGTGGATAGGGTTCCGCAGTGACTTCAACTTCCGCTGAAACCCGCCCTTTCCGCCCCGCAGACCTCGGCACGCTCGTCGTCATGGCATGGAGCGGTGAAGCCCCCGACGGGGACATGCCCTACCTGCTCGCCTACACCCTGGGCGACGGGCAGAGCGGTCCGGAGGGCTCCACGGCCGCCGTCGCGGATCTGCTGACGAGCCTCGGTCTGTCCATCGGCGAGAAGGTCGTCGACGGCGCCGCCCACCCCAGTCTGCCGGTCACCCTGCTCGTCGAGGCGGGCCAGGCCGTCGTCACGATGCCGCAGCTCAACGCCCAGTGCCCCGCGCCGCCGGAGTGGCTCGCCGCCGTCGACCGGCGGGGCTTCGCCTACCTGCTCTTCGCGACCCGCCCCTGGCCCGAGGCCCGGCCCGGCACGCCCGTCGAGCCCGAGGCCCTCGCCGCCTTCGCCGGTGACACCGAGACGCTGACCAGCGCGGCACACGTCCTCCTGCCGGCCCGCAGCCTGCGCGGCTGATGGCCGCCCCGGCAGGGTGGTCGGAGAGTCGGGCCGGTACGGCGGGGGCCGCGGGAGCCGCGGGTGACCCGGGTTCACCTGGTGCGGCGGGCGTGGCGGGCGAGGGCATGCGGGGCACGCACCGTGCGGCGGGCGGCAGTCATGCCTTCGCGGTCCTGCTGCTGATCACCGGTGCGGCCGGGCTGCTCGCCTCCTGGGTCATCACGCTCGACAAGTTCAAGCTGCTGGAGGACCCGAACTTCACCCCCGGGTGCAGCCTCAACCCGGTCGTCTCCTGCGGCAACATCATGAAGAGCGACCAGGCATCCGCCTTCGGGTTCCCCAACCCGATGATCGGCCTGGTGGCCTACGGCATCGTCATCTGCGTCGGCATGAGCCTGCTGGCCGGGGCGGCCTTCCCGCGCTGGTACTGGCTGACCTTCGAGGCGGGCGCGCTGTTCGGGGTCGGCTTCGTGACCTGGCTCCAGTTCGAGTCGCTGTACCGGATCAACTCGCTCTGTCTGTGGTGCTGCCTGGCCTGGATCGCCACGGTCGTCCTCTTCTGGTACCTGACCTCGTTCGTCGTCCGCGAGGGTTTCCTGCCCGCGCCCGCCGGGCTGCGGAGCTTCCTGGGCGAGTTCACCTGGGTGTTCCCGGTGGTGCACCTCGGAGTGATCGGGATGCTCGTCCTGACCCGCTGGTGGGATTTCTGGACCAGCTGACCACCGGACCACCTGACCGGCCGATCAAACAACCAAACGAGCAGACGACGAACCGAGCAGACGACCAGTGGGCCGATAGGCCTCTCGGACTATTGCGGCAGTCGGGCGAATCTTCCGCTGAGGGAGATCTCCGGATCGTTCACCAGATACGGACGCCGAGCCCCGGATCCGCCCATTCCTGAAAGCGACCGTACCGAGATGAAGCCGACCACACGAGGAACCCTTGCCACCGTCGTCACCGGTGTGGCGGCCTCGGTGGGCGCCTCCGCAGCCCCCGCCGTCGCGGCCGAGACGGTGCCCGTCCCCGTACCGCTCGAAGGGGTGGAGCACTCCCTGAACGTGAAGATGCCCAGGCTGGGCGGGGAGCTGCCGCTGCTGTCGCCGGGCGCTCCCGAGGGACCGAAGTACGTCGAGGGCCGGCTGCTGCCGGCCAGTGCCCTGCCGCAGGTGCCGTTCGGCGCCGCGCTGCCGGGGCTGCGGGCCGAGACCCCGCTGCCCCGGATCGTCGGGGAGGGCTTCGAGCGCGTCGGCGTCGACGCCCCCGCCGCCGATCTGCGGACCCTCACCCCCGGGCTGAACGTGGACACCCCGCTGACCGCGCCCAACCCCGACGCGCTGGGCCTGCCCAGCCTCAAGGACCCCCAGGCGGCCGTCCTCACCCCGGTGCTGCGGACGGCGCCGACCGCGAACCTCGGGCTCATCTGAGCCCGCGGCGACACGGAGGACGAGGCCCGGGCCGCACGCGCCCGGGCCGGCCACCCGGGGGTCACCGCTACCGAACACGACGAGGAGAGAGTGTTGTTCGTCGGCAGAGTGACGAGCAGAGTGACGGCGGACCCCGACGCCGGCCGGAGCAGAACGCGCCGCAACGCGCTGCGCGCCCTGGGTGTCTCCGCCCTCGCCCTGGCCGCGGCCCCCGTGGTCGCCGCCGCGTGGCCACGCCGGTCGGCGCGCCCCGAGGAGGCCGACTTCGACGAGACGTACCGGGGCCACCGCATCCGCGGCGCCAGGGCCGACACGGGCCAGGCCGCCTATCTGGCCGCCCGGACACCCGGCGGTGACGCCTGGGACATCACCGTCGACGGACGTCCGCTCCACCTGATGCGGCGCGCCGACGGCACGTACCTGAGCATGATCGACCACTACCGCTCGTACCCGACGGCCCTGGACGCGACCCGCGCGGCGGTCGACGAGTTGGGCACGGCCCAGCGCCTGCGCCTGTCGGAGATGGTGGAGAGGGCGGTCGGCCATGGCCTACACGCGTAAGGACGTCAGCACCCTCACCCGCAGCGAGCGGCGGCGGTTCGTCGGAGCCCTGCTGCAGCTCAAACAGCGCGGTGAGTACGACGAGTTCGTGCGCATGCACATCGACCACTACGTCTCCGACGGCGACGGCGGTCTGCGGACGGCCCACATGGCGCCCTCCTTCCTCCCGTGGCACCGCCGGTTCGTGCTGGAGCTGGAGAAGGCGCTGCGCCGGATCGACGACTCGGTGACGGTGCCCTACTGGGACTGGACCCGGGACCGTACGACGACCTCGGTGCCCTGGACGGCGGATCTGCTCGGCGGCAACGGCCGACGCTCCGACAAGCGGGTGATGACCGGCCCCTTCGCGTACGGGACGGGCAGGTGGACCATCACGGAGGGGCTCACGGACATCGAGTACCTCACCCGGGACTTCGGCTACCCCCGCAACCCCGTCGGTCTGCCCACGGCCCGTGACCTGGACGCGGCCCTCGCCGAGCCGGTCTACGACAAGGCCCCCTGGAACTCGGTCACCCGCGGGGGGTTCCGCAACCGGCTCGAAGGGTGGGGGCAGGGGACCGGCAACGGCTCATGGCTCAACCACAACCGGGTGCACCGGTGGGTCGGCGGGCACATGGTCGGCGGCGCCTCCGTCAACGACCCCGTCTTCTGGCTGCACCACGCCTTCATCGACCTCCAATGGACGCGCTGGCAGAGCCGGCACAAGGGTGCGCGCTACCTCCCGGCCAAGCCGCCGGCCCGGGGCGACGCCCAGCGGGGGCGGATCCTCGCCCGCGACGAGCGGATGCCGCCGTGGAACGTGACGCCGGGGCAGATGGAGGAGATCGGGAGCGTGTACCGGTACGCGTGACCGGTGGGGGCCGCGTGACCGGGCCGCGTGACGGGCTGCGTGACCGGCTGCGGGAAAGGGCTCGGGGCGGGCTCGGAAATGGGCTTCTGGAGTGGCGAGAAGCCCCCGACGGTCGGACACCGTCGAGGGCTTCCTGGTACTGCCGTGCACTTCCTGGTCCTGCCGGTACTGCCGTGCCGCTCGGGGTGTCGGCCCCGTCAGTGGCCGTAGCCGGACGGGCCGGGGCTGCCGGGGTTGCCCTTGTGGTTGTCGTCGCTCTTGTTGACGCAGACGTTGCCGAAGGCCGGGTTCAGCAGGCCGATGACGTCGATCGTGTTCCCGCACAGGTTGATCGGCACGTTGACGGGGACCTGGACGACGTTGCCCGACAGGACACCCGGGGAGCCGACGGCCTTGGCCTCGGCGCCCGCGTCCGCCGAGGCCAGGCCGGCGCCGCTGAGCACGACGGCGGACGTGCCGAGCGTGACGACGGCTGCCTTCGCGATGCGAGACATCACGTTCTCCTTCTTGATTCGGTGAGCGCGACCGCTTCTTCGTGGCCGCACGCCCCTTCAACGCGCCCGCGCACCGAGGGTCACGGCGTTCATCGGGGGATCACCCTTTCCGAACGCGAGTGTGGGGGCGGCCCCTTCGGGCGCCCTGCGCCGGCAGGAATTCCGGTGCGCACGCGGGAGTCGGGCGGCTAGCCTCCGGGCGACGGGGCAGCAGCCGGACAGCGGGGCAGAGGAGTGAACGGCGTGGAGGAGCAGGCGGCGACAAGGGACTTGAGTGCCGCGAGGGTGGAGGGGACCGGGGCGACTGGACGGACGCCCGCGTCCGTGCGGGCCGGAGAGCCGGAACAGGCCGATCCGGTGCTGCGGACCTTCGTGCGCGACGGGCGCCTCGTCCGGTTGCCGGCCCGGTGGCAGCGGAAGCTGGTCGTGCTGCGGTACGTGGCGGAGCGGACCTTCGAGCCGGGGATCGAGTACCCCGAGCGCACCGTCAACGAAAGACTGCGCGCCTGGTGCGAGGACGCCCCGGTGGATCATGTGACCCTCCGCCGCTACCTGGTGGATCTGGACCACCTCCACCGCCGCCACGGCTCCTACCGGGTCCCCGACGCCACCCCCGTGGCCTGACACCACCCGCCAGAGGTCCATGCGAAGGTGCGAAGGCGGGCCGCCGCGCTCGGCCGCTGTGGCTTGATCCTGTTGGGTCGGTCGCCGCAGGCGATCGAGAGCCCACATGGGTGACCGGTGGGCTCGCAGCCTTGCTCTGAACAGCAAAAATGCCCTCCCGGAGGAGGGCGGGGTGTGGGCGCCCCCGGCAGGACTCGAACCTGCGGCCAAGCGCTTAGAAGGCGCCTGCTCTATCCACTGAGCTACGGGGGCCGGGTGTGGTGGCCTCTGTCTTGGTGCCCGGGTGTGGGCTGATCCGTGACGTTGCCGGGGACAAGGATAGGGCTCCCGAGTCCTTGTCCCTGTTGCTTCGCCTCCGTGGCTCAATGTGGAGGTTCGGTGAAGCGGTCCTGATAATCGCAGGCAGGTACGAATCGTGCACCTCTTTTGCCGCCTCGGACCCCGGGTGTTGTGCACTCGTTATGCCTGCGCCCCTCTCGTCCCGTCCGTCCCGTGTGTCCTGTCGGCGCGCAGACGTACTTATATGCTTCAGAAAGTCCACAAAATTGGGCATTCTTCGCATGTGGTGACCTTGGACGTACGGCCTCAGCTGCTCGACGCGCTCTCCGCCCTGCGCGACCGTGTCGCCGCCGCGCGCTTCCCGCTGCCCCTGGCAGGGGCCCCGCGCGCGCGTGCCAACCGCGACGAACTGCTCGCGCAACTCGACGACTACTTGGTGCCCCGGTTGCGACAACCCGAAGCACCGTTGCTGGCGGTGGTCGGCGGGTCCACCGGAGCCGGCAAGTCCACGCTGGTGAACTCCCTGGTGGGACGGAAGGTGAGCGAGGCCGGCGTACTGCGGCCGACGACCCGCACGCCCGTCCTGATCTGCCATCCCGAGGACCATCACTGGTTCAGCGGCATGCGGGTCCTGCCGAACCTCACGCGCGCCTGGGCGCCGCCGCGGGACCCCGGTCAGGACCCGGACGACGACGCGTTCCCGCCGGACGGCGACGGTGGCGGCGGCAAGAGAGGCGAGCGCTTCCTGCGCATCGAGACCGCCGACAGCCTGCCGCCCGGTCTCGCCCTCCTCGACGCACCCGACATCGACTCCCTGGACGCCGACAACCGGGTCCTCGCCGCCGAACTCATCTGCGCCGCCGACATCTGGGTGATGGTCACCACGGCTTCCCGCTACGCCGACGCCGTGCCGTGGCATCTGCTGCGGTCCGCGAAGGAACACCGGGCGACCCTGGTCACCGTGCTCGACCGGGTGCCCCACCAGGTCGTCTCCGAGGTCTCCCGCCAGTACGGGGCGCTGCTGACCAAGGCCGGCCTCGGCGACGTACCCCGCTTCACCGTCCCCGAACTCCCCGAGTCCGCCTGGGGCGGCGGGTTGCTGCCGGGCACCGCCGTCGCGTCGCTGCGGACCTGGCTCATCCAGCAGGCGACCGATCCGGCGGCCCGTCACCAGGCCATGGCCCGCACCGCGCACGGGGTCCTCGACTCGCTGCGGTCCCGGATGCCCGAGCTGGCGAGCGCGGCGGCCCAGCAGTACTCCGCCGCCCTCCGGCTCACCGCCGCCGTCGACTCGGCGTACGACAGCGAGCAAGCGCGCGTGAAGGGCCGTTTGCAGGCGGGGGCCGTGCTCGCGGGTGACGCCCTCAAACGATGGCGCAGTTACCCCCTCGACTGCACCGCCGGCGAACTGCTCGACGCCCTGGTCGAGAGCCTCGGCACCCTGCTGCTGTGCGCGGTCACCGCCGCCGACGAACGCATCGCCGAGGCCTGGAGTCGCGAACCGGCGGCCGTGGCAGCTGGACTGACGGAGCGTGACACGACGGGGGAGAGCGTCGAGCACCGCATCGGGATGACCGTACGGCGTTGGCGGCGTGTCCTGGAGGAGTACGCCGAGGAAGAGGTGCGCGACCTCGACCGGAGCGTCGCCCCGGACACGGAGGTGGTGGCCGCCCTGGGCGCCACGGCCCTGCTGGGCGGCCGACGGGCCCGGTCCGCCGGGGAGGGGCTCGCACAACGGATCGGGGCGCACGGCGCGCTGCGGCTGCGCGACCGCGGTGGACGGCTGCTCACCGACTACCTCGAACGGGCGCTCGACGCCGAGCGCGACCGCCGGCTCGCTCCGCTCGACGCCCTCGAGGTGCACCCCGACCCGCAGGCCGAACTCATCGCCACCCTGTCCGTACTGCAGAAGGAGAGGTGACCGTCGTGACCGCCGTCACTGATCACACGGATCAGACCGGGGACGACCTCCCCGAGAAGGGTGACGACAGACCGGCCCGTCAGGAGCCCGGCAGGGAGCTTGGCAAGGAATTCGGCAGGGCGTTCGGCAAGGAGATCGACGGGAAGTTCGGCAAGGACTTCGGCTACGACGTCGGCGCGGAGTTCGGCAAGAAGGTCGGCAAGATGGTCGATGAGAAGGGCGAGGACCGGGCCAACGGCCTTGCCGCCGGGGCCGAGCGTCCTGAGGGGTCCGGAGAACGGGGCGCGATCGGAGGGCGGGACAGGACCACCGCCGCTCCGTCGGTGCGCCCGCACCGTGAGCCGCGTGCGGGGGCCGGCGAGAACGACCTCCACGCGCGCGTGGACGACCGTTCCGGTGGCGGCGCGTCCCGCCGTGAACTCCCCGCAACGCCCGGTGACGGGTTCCGGGGCGCGTCCGCGCGTGCGGAATCGGGCGCCGTGCCTGCGGAGTCCGGTGACCCCTGGGACGACGGGCTCATCGCCCGGCGTGCGACCGAGGCGGGGCCCGCCGAGCGGATGACTGCAGTGGAGACCAGGGCCCCGGTCGCGCAGTCGGTCGTCCCGCTCGCCTACGACGGGCAACTGCGGTCGCGGCTCGACGCGCTGCGTGAGCTGGTGGGACAGTCCCGCACCCGGCTGGACAGCGCCACCCTCGCGGAGGCGGGGCGGGTGTTGGACGAGGCGGCGGCGCGGCGCAGGCTCTCCGGGCAGCACACGGTCGTCGCCATCGCGGGCGCCACCGGCAGCGGCAAGTCGACGCTGTTCAACGCGCTCGCGGGGGTGGCGATCTCGGAGACGGGCGTCCGGCGGCCCACCACGGCCGCGCCCATCGCGTGCAGTTGGAGCGACGGAGCGGCGAGCCTCATCGACCGGCTGGGGATTCCGGGACGGCTGCGCCGGCGGCCGTTGCAGAGCGCCGAGGCGGAGGCGC
The DNA here is from genome assembly GCF_020982545.1 of Streptomyces sp. MNU76. Taxonomy (GTDB): domain Bacteria; phylum Actinomycetota; class Actinomycetes; order Streptomycetales; family Streptomycetaceae; genus Streptomyces. The sequence goes on from NZ_JAJKLK010000001.1 coordinate 469,810, forward strand.
AGTTGCGCGGCCTCGTCCTCGTGGATCTGCCCGACCACGACTCGGCGGCCGTGCAGCATCGCGAACAGGTCGACCGGATCCTGGCGCTGGTGGACGCCGTCATCTGGGTCGTCGACCCGGAGAAGTACGCCGACGCCGTCCTCCACGAGCGCTATCTGCGGCCCCTGGCCGGGCACGCGGAGGTCATGTTCGTCGTCCTCAACCAGGTGGACCGGCTCCCGAGGGAGGCCTCCCACCAGGTGCTCGACGATCTGCGGCGCCTGCTCGACGAGGACGGCGTCGCACTGGGGGAACACGGCGAACCCGGGGCCACCGTGCTCGCGCTGTCCGCGCTCACCGGGGACGGCGTGGGCGAACTGCGGGACGCGCTGGAGCAGTTCGTGGCCGAGCGGGGCGCCCCTGCCCGCCGGGTCCGCGCCGATCTGGACGCGGCGGCGGCGCGGCTGTGGCCGGTGTACGCCAATCAGCGGCGCGCAGGGCTCAGCGAGAGGGCGCGCGACGAGTTCGCCGCGCGCCTCGCGGACGCTGTCGGCGCCACCGCTGCGGGCGAGGCCGCCGAGCGTGCCTGGCTGCGCAACGCCAACCGCGCATGCGGGACGCCCTGGCTGCGGCTGTGGCGCTGGTACCAGGACCGGAGCGAACCCCCGACGGGGCGGCTCGCCCTGAAGACGCCCGTGGACGAGGAGGCCACCGCCCGGCAGCGCGTCGAACAGGCCGTACGTACGTTGTCCGAGCGCGCGGCGAGGGGGTTGCCCCAGCCCTGGGCCCAGGCGGTGCGCGAGGCGGCCGTACGGGGGGCGCAGGGGCTGCCCGAGGCGCTGGACGAGCTGGCGGTGCGGGCCGGGGCTCCGACGGGGCGGCCGCCGCGGCCGAGCTGGTGGCCGGCGGCGGTGCTCGCGCAGGCCTGCATGACGTTGGTCCAAGTCGTGGGAGGGCTGTGGTTGTTGGGGCAGATCATCGGGTTCATGGCACCGAATCTCGGGGTGCCGGTGCTGCTGATGGTGATCGGCATCGTCGGTGGTCCGGCCGTCGAGTGGGGATGCCGGCTGGCGGCACGCGGTCCGGCACGGCGTTACGGCCATGAGGCGGAACGGCGGCTGCGGGAGGCCGCCGCCGGGTGCGGCCGGGCCCGGGTGCTGGATCCGGTGGCCGCCGAACTGCTGCGGTACCGGGAGGTGCGGGAGCAGTACGGGCGGGTGTTGGGGGCGGCGCCTGTGAGGTGAGGTGAGACGAGCTCGGCGTTTCACCCCCTCGGGTGACGGAGTTTTCCACAACCGGCGAGTAGCACACAGGGCTCAGCGGGCTCGGCCCGGCGGCGGCAGTCTGGATTCGCGGCGATCGCAGGACCGCCGCACGACGGACGCAGCAGCCGTACGGGACGGGCCCGTACGCGTGTCCGATGCCGGCGGCGTCCGACGCCGGCGTGAAGGAGGGGTTCGCGAGATGAACGAGACGATGGTGTGCGTGGTGGGGAACGTGGCGACCCAGCCGGTCTGCAAGGAGTTGGCGACGGGTTCGTCGGCCCGCTTCCGGCTCGCGGTGACCTCGCGCTACTGGGACCGGGAGAAGAACGAGTGGACCGACGGGCACACCAACTTCTTCACGGTGTGGGCCCGGCGGGCGCTCGCCGCGAACGTGGCGTCGTCCGTCGCACTGGGTGATCCGGTCGTGGTGCACGGCCGGTTGAAGGTGCGCACCGAACAGCGCGACGGGCAGAGCCGGGTCTCGGCGGATGTCGACGCGATCGCGGTCGGCCACGATCTGTCGCGGGGGACGTCCGCGTTCCGGCGGACGGCCAGGGGCGAGGTGGCGATCGCGGCCAAGTCCCCGTCCCGGCCGGAGCCGGCCTGGGAGGCCCCGCCGCCCGGCAGCGTGCTCGACGCGACCACCGAACTGCGCCCGGAACCCGCGGGGGTGACGTGACGTCGGATCGGACTCACGGAACAGGCGTGGCAGGTCGGTACATCGGTCCCATGGTCCATCGACGGACACGCTGTGAAGAGCCTGTGTGCACCTCTCGTCGACTTGTCGATAAGTGCTGTTCGCGAGCTGTGCGACCGATAACGATTCCGATTCGGATCGGTTGTCCGACGATGCGACTGGGAAGAGTGGTGCGCCGCATCCCTAGGATGCCGGGCATAGCTCACGGGGCTTCTGATTCTGCTGGTGGGACCACACCCCCCACGTCAACGGGTCCTGCTCGAAGGGAATTTCTGTGGTTTCTTGGTTCTCGGCGTCGATCTCCGGTGGGTCCGGGCGGACCGCACGCAGGCGAAAGGCCGGCCGACTCGCCGCCGTGTCGCTCGTGTCCGGCCTCGTCGTCGCGGGCGCGATCGCCACCGCGAGCCCGGCCGCCGCCGACGGGACATCGCAGAGTTCCGGTGGGGCGACCGCGACCATAGGCGGCCTCAAGACGTACGGGACGGCCGTGCTCCGTACCGACGAAGGCCAGGAACAGCAGCTCCCCGCAGGGCTGTTCGAGATGTTCGTCGACGGCGGCGGCACCCTGCAGACCTACTGCGTCGACGTCCAGAACCCGACGCAGAAGGACGCCAAGTACCAGGAGACCCCCTGGAGCGGCACCTCGCTGGGGGCCAACAAGGACGCGGGCAGAATCCGCTGGATCCTGCAGAACTCCTACCCGCAGGTGAACGACCTCGCGGCGCTCGCCGACAAGGCGGGGGCCGAGGGCCTCACGGAACAGGACGCCGCGACCGGTACCCAGGTGGCGATCTGGCGGTACTCCGACGGAGCCGATGTGACGGCCCTGGACCCGGAGGCGGAGAAGCTCGCGGACTATCTGCAGAAGAACGCGCGGAACCTGGCGGAGCCGACCGCCTCCCTCACCCTCGACCCGCCGGCGGTCTCCGGTCGGGCCGGCGAGCGGCTCGGCCCGGTCACGGTGCACACCAACGCCGACGGCGTGACCGTGACCCCGCCCTCGGACGCGACGGCGGACGGTGTGAAGGTCGTCGATGCCGAGGGCGAGGCCGTGACCTCGGCCGGGGACGGCAGCGAGCTGTACTTCGAGGTTCCCGAGGACACCGCGGACGGCACGGCCGAGCTGACCGTGGAGGCCTCCACGACCGTCCCGGTCGGCCGTGCCTTCGCCTCCGAGACCCGCAGCCAGACCCAGATCCTCGCGGGCTCCAGCGAGTCCACGGTCTCCGCGACGGCGACCGCGCACTGGGCCGAGAAGGGCGCGATACCCGCACTGTCCGCCGAGAAGAACTGCGCCGAGGGCGGCCTGGACATCACGGCCGCCAACGAGGGCGACAAGCCCTTCACCTTCGACCTGATGGGAATCACGTACACCATCGAGGCGGGCGGCACCCGGACGGTGACGATCCCGTTGCAGGAGGACCAGGCGTACGACTTCACGATCGAGGGCCCCAACGGCTACGCGAAACAGTTCCGGGGTGTGCTCGACTGCCGCACCGAGACCGAGACCGAGACCGAGACCGAGGCCGGGGTGGGCGGCGACTCGGTCCAGACGTTGAGCGAGCCGAGCCCGGCGACGGTCGGGGGAGGCACGGTGACCGACACCGGGAACGACCTCGCCGAGACCGGCAGCTCCGGCGCGACGCCGGTGATCGGCGGCATCGCGATCGGGCTGGTCGTGATCGGCGGCGCGGTGATGATCCTCATCCGCAAGCGGAACCCCTGAGGGATCGCCGGACGCGGAACGGCGGCAGGCCCGTCGCGGAACGGCGACCGGTCCGTCGGAGAAAGAGAGCTCCTTGACAACTCGACAGTGAGTGACCGCGCGGTGACACGTGCGTTCTACGCGGCCCCGGTACGCCTCCCAGGCGCCGGGGCCGCGTCGCTCGTGAGGGGGGCTCACCATCCGGTTTCCGTCGAGGGCTGGCCGTGCGGCAAGATGGGTGGTACTGCCCACTGCCAGATCTCAAGTTGCCGGACGGTTTCTCTTGGCTGAGTACATCTACACGATGCGCAAGACACGCAAGGCGCACGGCGACAAGGTGATCCTTGACGACGTCACGCTGAGCTTCCTGCCCGGCGCGAAGATCGGTGTGGTCGGCCCGAACGGTGCCGGTAAGTCCACCGTCCTCAAGATCATGGCGGGCCTGGAGCAGCCGTCCAACGGTGACGCGTTCCTGTCGCCCGGCTACACCGTCGGCATGCTCCTGCAGGAGCCCCCGCTCGACGAGTCCAAGACGGTCCTGCAGAACGTGCAGGACGGCGCCGCCGAGATCATGGGCAAGCTAAAGCGCTTCAACGAGGTCGCGGAGCTCATGGCGACCGACTACTCGGACGCGCTCCTCGACGAGATGGGCAAGCTCCAGGAGGACCTGGACCACGCGAACGCCTGGGACCTGGACACCCAGCTGGAGCAGGCCATGGACGCCCTGGGCTGCCCGCCCGGCGACTGGCCCGTCACCAACCTGTCCGGTGGTGAGCGCCGCCGCGTCGCCCTGTGCAAGCTGCTGCTGGAGGCCCCCGACCTGCTGCTGCTCGACGAGCCCACCAACCACCTGGACGCCGAGTCCGTGCAGTGGCTGGAGCAGCACCTCGCGAAGTACCCCGGCACCGTCGTCGCCGTCACCCACGACCGGTACTTCCTCGACAACGTCGCGGGCTGGATCCTGGAGCTCGACCGCGGCCGCGCGATCGGCTACGAGGGCAACTACTCCACGTACCTGGAGACCAAGCAGACCCGTCTCAAGGTCGAGGGCCAGAAGGACGCCAAGCGCGCCAAGCGCCTCAAGGAAGAGCTGGAGTGGGTCCGCTCCAACGCCAAGGGCCGCCAGGCCAAGTCCAAGGCGCGTCTGGCCCGCTACGAGGAGATGGCGGCCGAGGCCGACAAGATGCGGAAGCTGGACTTCGAGGAGATCCAGATCCCGCCGGGCCCCCGCCTGGGCAGCGTGGTCGTCGAGGTCAACAACCTCAGCAAGGCCTTCGGCGAGAAGGTCCTCATCGACGACCTCTCCTTCACGCTGCCGCGCAACGGCATCGTGGGCATCATCGGCCCGAACGGCGCCGGCAAGACGACCCTGTTCAAGATGATCCAGGGTCTGGAGACGCCCGACTCCGGTTCGATCAAGGTCGGCGAGACCGTCAAGATCTCCTACGTCGACCAGAGCCGCGAGAACATCGACCCCAAGAAGACGCTGTGGGCCGTCGTCTCCGACGAACTGGACTACATCAACGTCGGCCAGGTCGAGATGCCCTCCCGCGCCTACGTCTCCGCGTTCGGCTTCAAGGGCCCGGACCAGCAGAAGCCGGCCGGGGTGCTCTCCGGCGGTGAGCGCAACCGCCTCAACCTGGCGCTCACCCTCAAGCTCGGCGGCAACCTGCTGCTGCTCGACGAGCCGACCAACGACCTCGACGTCGAGACCCTGTCGTCGCTGGAGAACGCGCTCCTGGAGTTCCCCGGCTGCGCCGTGGTCGTCTCCCACGACCGCTGGTTCCTGGACCGGGTGGCCACGCACATCCTCGCCTACGAGGGCGAGTCCAAGTGGTTCTGGTTCGAGGGCAACTTCGAGTCGTACGAGAAGAACAAGATCGAGCGTCTCGGTCCGGACGCCGCCCGTCCGCACCGCGCCACCTACAAGAAGCTGACCCGGGGCTGATCGATCTTGCGGCACATCTACCGCTGCCCACTGCGCTGGGCGGACATGGACGCGTACGGCCACGTCAACAACGTGGTCTTCCTCCGCTACCTGGAGGAAGCCCGTATCGACTTCCTGTTCCGCCCGGAGAAGGACTTCAAGCAGGGGTCCGTGGTGGCACGCCATGAGATCGACTACAAGCGGCAGTTGGTCCACCGGCACCAGCCCGTGGACATCGAGCTGTGGGTCACGGAGATAAGAGCGGCGTCGTTCACGATCACCTACGAGGTCAAGGACCCGGACCAGGTCTACGTCCGGGCCTCCACGGTGATCGTGCCGTTCGACTTCGCGACACAGCGGCCCCGCCGGATCACCTCCGAGGAACGCAAGTTCCTGGAGGGGTACAGGGATGACGAGGAGGAGGCCGTCGCCGCATGACGGTGCTCCACCTCGCCGACGAGGGGGAGGCGGCGGATCTCGCGGCCTTCCTCTCCCGGCTGCTCCACTACGACCGTGGAGCCGCGGTACGTCTTCAGGCGGCCGGCACCGCGCTCGCCGTCTTCGGTCGGCCGCCGTCCTTCGAGGTCCTGGCGATCCGGGCCGTGCGCCTCGCCAAGCCCTACGAGAGCGGGCTCGACGTCACCCTCGACGTGACCGTGTCGGCCGGTGAACTCCTGGAGTCCCTCGACGAGCCGGGCGCCACGGCGGTCGTCCCGGCAGCGGTGACCGGGCCGCCGTGGGCCGGGGTGCTCCCCCCGCGCGGCGGCTGGCGGCCGGAGGCGGGACTGCCCGCACCGGACGTGCTGGCGGCGATGGTCTCCGCGGCGGTACGTGAATTCCGGTCCCGCACCGAGGAGTTGCCGCCCGAGCGCCGTACACGGGCCGAGCTGGACGGCATCGGGCGGGAGATCTGGTCCCGGACGGTCGGGGACACGCCGCTGCCGGTGCGGGCCGTGCACGCGGCACAGTCCCTCGGCTTCCTCCGCCCCCCGCGCGCGTCCGGCACGACCGGGACGGCGACACCGGGACTGTTCTCGTCGGGCGCGTGGCTCCGCCTGCGCACACCGTACGGGTCGATCGCCGTGCGCAGGGCGGGACTGGGAACGCTGGGCGTCAGCGTCCGCTGAACCCGCTCAGCCCGGGGCGTTCACCATCGAGGCGGCGGCGTAGGTGAGGTAGTTCCACAGGGTGCGCTCGTGTTCCTCGGAGAGGTCGAGGTCGTCGACGGCGTCGCGCATGTGCTTCAGCCAGGCGTCGTGGGCGGCGCGGTCGACGGTGAAGGGGGCGTGCCGCATGCGGAGCCGGGGGTGGCCCCGGTTCTCGCTGTACGTGGTGGGACCACCCCAGTACTGGATCAGGAACAGGGTGAGGCGGTCCTCGGCGGGGCCCAGGTCCTCCTCGGGATACATGGGCCGCAGGATCGGGTCCTCGGCGACACCCTCGTAGAAACGGCGCACGAGGCGCCGGAAGGTCTCCTCGCCACCGACCTGCTCGTAGAAGGTCTGCTCCTGAAGCGTGCCGCGCCGAATCTCATTCACGCTCCCCATGGTCTCAGACGTGGCGGCGGAGGTCTTGAGGCTTAGGACCATCCCGAAAGGGCGCGGACCGGCTGATTCCGGTCCGAAGTGCCGGGGTGCTCGCCTCCGGGGGCGTCCGGCCGCACAGTGGAGGTATGGGCACGCACACTGTGGACCACGATGTGGAACGCCTCGCCGCCGAGGCCCGATCGGCGCTGGTGCGGGAGATCGAGGCGAGCGGGGCGTGGGACGCCGACCCTCAGTGGCGGAAGGCGTTCGAGAGCGTCCCCAGGCATCTCTTCGTCCCGTACTACTTCGTGGGTGCCCTGGGCGGCTTCGAGCGGCTGTGGGGCGAGGAACGCGACCCCAGGCGGCGGGAGCGCTGGGTGCGGGGCGCGTACGCGGACACGCCGCTCGCCACGCGGGTGCGGGACGGGGAGCTGATCTCCTCCAGCAGCCAGCCGTCGCTGATGGCGAAGATGCTGGCCGAGCTGGAGGTGGAGGACGGTGACCGGGTGCTGGAGATCGGCGCCGGCACCGGATACAACGCCGCCCTGCTCGCGCACCGGCTCGGGGACGACCGGGTCACGACCGTCGATCTGGACGCCGACATCACCGAGGCGGCGCGCAGGCACCTGGACGCCGCCGGTTACCACCCGACCGTCGTCACCGGGGACGGCGCGCGCGGAGTGCCCGAGCGGGCGCCGTACGACCGGATCATCGCGACTTGCACGCTGCACTCGATCCCGCGCGCCTGGCTCGCCCAGTGCACCCCCGGCGCGCGCATCCTGACGCCGCTGGCCACGGGGCTGGTGCGGCTTCGGGTCGAGGACGCCGAGACCGCGGAGGGGCGTTTCCTGCACACCTCCGCGTACTTCGTGCCCCTGCGCGGCAGCAGTGAGCCGGAAGCGGTCCATCCGCATCTGGGCGGCCTGCCGCACCGGGCCAGGGACCACGAGCTCTTCCGGTTCCTGCTGGCTCTCACGGCGGCCAGCCTCGACCCGCACGAGGCACTCGCCCTGTGGCAGCGCGAGGGGATGCCGTCCCGCGAGCGGTACGGCATCACGGTGCGCGGCGACCGTGCCTGGGCCTGGCTGGACGACCCGGAGGGTCCGTACGCCTGGCCGCTGCCCTGAGCCGTCTGCGCCGGCCCGGCGCAGACGGCTCAGGGCCGACCGAAGTGTCCGGTCGGCCCTGGGCGGTGTCGCACTGCCGGTGGGGCGGGTCAGCCCCGGCGGATCGTGATCGTCGTCCACGCGCCCACGTGGACCCGGTCCCCGTCCTGGAGGGGGACCGGGACGAAGGGCTGGATGGGGTCCTCGGAACCGTTGACCGTGGTGCCGTTCGTGGAGTTCTGGTCGACGACCGCCCAGCTGCCGTCGGACTGCTGCACCAGTACCGCGTGCTGGTGGGAGACGCCCGGGTCCTCCGGCGGCACCGAGAGATCGATGTCGGGGGTGTCGCCGGTGGAGTGGCGGCGCCGTCCGATGGTGATCTGGTTGCCGGTGAGGGCGCGCCGCTGCTCCGGGGAGTACGCGGGCAGGTTCAGGCCCGCGGCCTCCGGGCCCGAGCGCTGCATCATCGCCATGAAGTAGTCGCGGTCGGGGCCGATGGTCGCGCTCCAGGTCGCCGGCGCCTGCTGATACGCGGGGCCGGGCGGGGCCTGGGTGGCACCGGGCTGCGGATAGCCGTAGCCACCCGGACGGGCACCTGCGCCACCGGGACCGCCAGGCCCACCCGCACCGCCGGGGCCGCCGGATCCGCCCGGGCCGGTCGACGGCGGGGAGATCACCCAGTCGTCGTCACCGCCGAACGAGGGGCCGCCGCCGGAACCCGGGCCGCCGGGCTGAGGGCGCCGGGTCTCCTGCGGGAAGGCGGGCGGAGTGGTGGCTCCTGCCTGCTGGAACGCCTGCGGCGCGCCGCCGCCGGGACCATCACCGGGGCCCTGACCGCCACCGGGACCCTGACCACCCGGGCCGCCAGGGAAACCGGAGGCGCCAGGTCCGCCAGGTCCACCGGGGCCGCCGGGGCCACCCGGCGTGGGCCCGGGCGGCGGCGGAACCGGTCGTGAGGGGCGCCGCCGAAGCCGGAGGGCCCGGGACGGGAGGGATCGCCGCCGAAGCCCGAGGGGCCGGGCCGGGAGGTCACCACCGAAGGCCGAGGCCCCGGGGCGTGACGGGTCCCCGCCGAACGCGGACGGACCGCCCTGCCCCGGACCGCCCTGGCCGGGACCCGGCTGGCCCGAAGGTCCGCCGCCGAACCCGGAGGGACCTCCCGGCCCCGACGGGCCACCGGGGCCGCCAGGACCACCGGGACCACCCGGGCGTCCGGGGCCACCGGGACCCTGACCGGCGTGCCCGCCGTGTCCGCCCTGGCCCGACGGCTCGCCGCCGAACGGCGGTCCCGGCGGGATCGGCTCGGCGGGACGGTTCACCTGGGAGGGGCGGGAGCTCTGGTAGTCGTACCCGTCACCGCCGCCGTAGGAGGGCGGAGGCGGCTGCTGGAAGCGGAGCGCCGGATTCCCGCCGGCGCCGGGACCGGGGCCACCAGGACCCGGGGGCCTCGGGGCGGCAGGCGTGTACGTCGTCGCCGTGTTGGTCAGGAAGTTCCACCGGCACTCCTCGCAGAAGGGCGCGCCGCCCTCGCGGGGCGTGCGGCACTGCGGGCAGAGTTCCGGCTCGGCGGCGAGGTGCGGGCGTCCACCGGGACCCCCTGGGCCCCCTGGACCGCCAGGTCCCGGGCCGCCGGGACCCCCGGGCCGCCCGCGCCGGGAGGCGGGGAGGAGCCGGGCGGCGGGTAACCGTAACCGGCGCCCGGGGGCGGCGGTGGAGGCGGCGGGGGTACGGCACCGGCCATACGGTGACCGCAGACCTCGCACCAGTCGTCGGAACCCGACTGGTGTCCGTTCGGGCAGGTCGGCATGTCGGCGCTTCCCCCTCTCCTTTCCGGCCTCACGGCCGGTTCCTGTGGCCACGACGGGCCGGTGTGGCCGCTTCCGTCCGGATCCCCGGTGGGGGAGCCAGGCTCTGTGCAGCGGTGTTTCCGGGTGTTTCCTGTTTGCTTGCAGCTACTTCTTTACACGAACAGTCTTTGTCGACCGTGTCTCGAGAGTCATCTCGTCGGCCTCCGTGACCTTCGCCTTCAGTCGCACAGTACCTGTCGCCGCGTCGACCACGTCCACCACCTTCGCAAGCAGTTTGGCAGTATCCGCGTTCCCCGAGGCGCTGGCGAGCTGAACGGCCCGCCCCAGCTTGGCCGTTGCTCCGTCGAAATCGCCGGATTTACGGGCATCCAGACCTTGCTGGATGACTTGTGCCAGTTCGGCCTGACCCGTGTAGTGCGCGACCTGGGGGTTGATCGACGTGGACGCGACCATGTCGTCGGTCCACACGGCCTTCACCAGGCCCTGGGCGCCGAGGTTCTGTGCGCTGCCGTCCGACTGCGGGATGACGAGGGAGACCCGGGCGGCCAGCATCTCCTGGCCCAGGTCGGCGGCCGGGACCTCGACGCACACGTGGTAGTCGCGGGACTCGTCCCCCCATGAGCCGGTCGGGTAGTCCCCGGCGCGCGGTCCCGCCTCGGTGCGACGGTCGGTCAACTCCTCGACCGTGGGTGCCACTTGCTTCACGAACTTGATCTTCGTCCCGACCGGGGTCCAGACCCGGAGGGCGACGTCGGCGACCTCCTTGCCCATGGCCGCCTCCATCATCTGTGTGAAGTCCGCGGACAGGGCGGCCGGGTCGGCCACGATGTCAGCGGTGCCGAGCAGTGCGGAGGCGATGGCCGTGACCTCTTTCACTTCCCAGTCGGTGCCCACTCCACGCGCGTCACACGTGAACCGTCCGGCACAGGCGTCCAACGCGGCCTTCAGATCCTCGGGCGACTCGTGCTCGTTGCGGCCGTCGGTGAGCAGGATGCCGTGACGGATGGCGACGTCCGCCGAGGCGAGCAGCCGGTCGGCGAGCTTCAGCCAGGTGCCGATGGCGGTGCCGCCGCCCGCGCTGAGCCTGCGCAGAGCCTGCTTGGCCTGGTCCCGGGTGGCGGAGTCGGCCACCGCGAGTCGGCCGCCGCCGGGGTAGACCTCCCGGGCCACGTGCGTGCCGTCGATCACCGCGAAGTGGACGCCGTCGCGCAGGGTGTCGATCGCGGCGGCCGTGGCGTCCCGGGCGTTGCGCATCTTGGTCGGCGGGTAGTCCATCGACCCCGAGCAGTCGACCATGAGCGCCACGGCGGCGGAGGGCCCCTGCCCGGGCGAGTACAGGTGCGGCGCGGCGACCGCGCTGCCGATGGTGCCGCCGCCGGTCGCGCTGACCGTCACGATGGCGTTCACCTCGCGGCCGCCCTCGGGCAGGTACTCGTTCTGGTACACCTCGACCGAGAACTGCGGCACGTTCGACTTCGAGAAATTGGCCATGCCTACTCTGATCCCCCTAGCGGCCCCACAGCACGTGGGGTGATGACTGTGCGTGCCCGTACCCGGACCGGTCCCCTCCGGTCCGTCGGCCCTTCCCGTCCGGCCGCCGGGGCGCCCGCGAACATCCGGCCCGCGAGCACCCTCAGGCCGATCCTGCCCCCTGAGGAGGGGCCGGGAACGGCAGGATCGCCACTGTTACGTTGTCGTGGCCACCCCCGTCGAGAGCGCGGCCCACCAGGACCTGCGCACAGCGCAACGGCCGCTCGGCCGCGTCCAGCGGCACGGCCTCGGCCATCTCCTCGGCGGCCTCGGCGTAGTTCCACAGCCCGTCGGTGCACACCACCACTACACCCGGCCGGTCCGGTTTGAAGGAAGCGGTGTGCGGCTCCAGTTCGTACGCGTCCGCGCCGAGCCAGCCGGTGATCGCGTGGGCGCGCTCGTCGGCGTACGCCTCGGCCTCGTTCATCAGTCCCGCGGACACCATTTGCGCCGCCCATGAGTCGTCCTCGGTGAGCCGGGCCGGGGGCGCGCTGCGGTCCACCGGCACCCAGTAGGCGCGGCTGTCGCCGACCCAGCCGACGACGAGCAGGCTCGGGGTGACGATCGAGCCGACGATGGTGCAGGCCGGCGCGTTCTGGTGCGGGGCATGCTCCTGGGCCGTCTCCGGCTCCTCCGCCAGCGCGTTGACGGCGCTCGCGGCGGCGACGATCGCGTCGTGCATGGCCTGCTGCGGGTGGGTGCCGCGCGGCAGCGACTCCAGGACCGTCTCGCCCGCGGCGCGGGCCGCGGCGAGCGAGGCGTCGTCGGGGCGGGTCGCGGAGGACACGCCGTCGCAGACGATCGCGACGACCGCGGGGGAGCCGTCGGGCAGCGCGGTCGAGGAGATCGCGAACGCGTCCTCGTTGCGGTGGTGGCGCAGGCCCCGGTCGCTGACCGCGGCGACCGCGCCCAACTCCAGTTCCATGTGGTCGCGTTCGCGGGGCTGGGCGTGGCCGCAGTTCTCGCAGTAGCCGTCCCGGTCGACGTGGCCCGCGCGGCAGGCCACGCACACCTTCATACCGGCCGGCGGGGTGGCGAGGTCGGTGGTGCGCGGGTCCGGCGGCTGGGGCGCGGCCAGCGGGTACTCGTCGGGCTCGCGGGGCCGGTCGAACCGTACGCCCCGTCCCGGTCCGGGCAGTTCACCGCCGCCGGAGTCGGTGCCCTGGATGTCGGTGGGGCGGACCACCGGCGGGGGTGTGTCGGTGCTGGGTTCGGAGGCGACGGGCCAGTCCACGGGCGCCGCCTCGTCGGGCGCGGCGCCCGACGTCCCGTTCATGGTGAGGGTCGGCTGGTCCTGCGGCCGTGCGGGGGCCGCCGAGAGGTCATGGCCGCACGCACCGCAGAAGCGGTCGTCCGATGCGAGGGGCCACTCGCAGATCGGGCACTTCGTCAGCGCGGTCGGCTGGGGCATCTGCGACATCAACTACACCCACGTCCGGGGGCGGTAACGGTTGGCACGTTCCACCAGGTCGATCCTCTCCTCGCCGCCTTGGGCGAGCCGGGCCAGTGTGCGGTACGACCGCTCCAGTCCGAAGCGGAGGCCGCGCTCGTCCAGCGTGCTGCCCAGCAGCACCCGCTCGCCGGCCGGGGGGCGGGCGCCCTGGCCTCCGGAGAGTACCCAGTCCAGGGCGCAGCCGAGGACCTCTGTGGACAACTGCTCGCGGCGCACGGCGTCCAGACCGTACCCGCCGAGCGCCTCGACCTGCCCGGCGGCCGCGGTCAGGTCGTCCAGGAAGGCCGTCTCGGGCGAGGCTCCGGTCGGCGCGGCCGCGGAAGGGACGGTTCCGGACGGTCCGGCCCCGGTCGGGACGGCTCCGGACGCTCCGGCCGCAGTCGGGACGGTTCCGGACGGGTCGGCCCCGGGAGACGTGGTCCCGGCCGTCGCGGTCCCCGGGGTGGCGGCCCCCGCCGTCCCGGTTCCGCCCGTCCCGATGTCGCCCGATCCGGTTCCGCCCGCCCCGGCTCCCGCTCCGAGCGTCGCCTCGGCGCGGTGTCTGAGGCGGGCCCGTACGGCGGCGACCCGGGCGGCGGTGTAGTGGATCGACGCCTCCGGTACGGACTCCAGGGTCCGCACGGCGTTCTGCCGGTCCCCGGCGGTCAGCCGTACCCGGGCGAGCCCGAACGCGGCGCTCACGAAGCTGGGGTCGGTCGTCCACACCAGGCGGTAGTACTCGGCGGCGTTGTCCAACTGCCCCAGTACCTCGGCGCACAGGCCGAGGGCCAGCTTGGGGGCCGGCTCGCCCGGGAAGGCGTCGTAGATCGCGTCGAAGGACAGCGCGGCGTTCTCGTGGTCGCCGGTGGCGAGCGCGGCCACGCCCCGGTACCAGACGACCCGCCAGTCGTCGGGGTGGTCCCGCTCCAAGGCGTCCAGGGTGGCCAGGGCGATCGTGAACTCGGCCATCTCCAGCCGGGCCCGCAGCTCGCGCAGCCGCAGCTCCAGCGAGCCGCTGGGGGCCGCGTGCAGCGCCGTGATCAGCTCGGTCGGGGCGGAGGTCATCAGTCCCGCCAGGAACCCGGCGTTCGGGTCCCCCGGGTCCACGCGCGGCACGGGCAGCGCGAGGGCCGCGGCGGCGGTGTCGAGCTGCCGGGTGAGCCGGGCGGGGACGGCCGCGCCGCCGGTCAGCAGGGCGGGCGTACCGGAAGGCGAACCGCCGTTCCCGGCAAGGGAACCGGAAGGCGAACCGCCGTTCTTCCTGGTGACCTTGTCGCGCCGCACCCCCAGCCTGGACACGTCCCCGTCGAGCTTCGTGAACAACTCCGTGTCCGTGACCCGTACCTCAGGCCCGAAGATCGTCGACAGGGCGGGCCGGGCCCGGCCCGTCTGGAGGGAGACGACCTCCCGCAGCACACCCGTCAGCTGCTCCGACATCTCCTGCGCGGAGGCGAACCGGCGGGCCGGGTCGGGGTCGGTGGCACGTACCAGCAGCCGGTAGAAGGACTCGTACTGACGGAAGACCTCGATGTTGTCGGGGTCGGGCAGGGAGTCCACGAACACGTTCGTGTAGCCCTGGAAGTCGAAGGTGAGGACCGCCAGCGTGCGGGCGACCGTGTACAGGTCGGAGGCGACCGACGGGCCCACGTCGGCGACCTCGGGAGCCTGGTAGCCGACCGTGCCGTAGATGGCCGACTCGTCGTCGTCCATCCGGCGCACCGCGCCCATGTCGATCAGCTTGAGCTGGTCCTCGGTCTGGATCGCGTTGTCGACCTTGAAGTCGCAGTACAGCAGGTTCCGGCTGTGCAGGTGCCCGAATGCCTCCAGGGCCTCGATGCCGTACGCGCACGCCTGCTCCACCGGGAGGGGGTCGCGACGCCCGTCCGCCGTGCGGCGGCCGTTGGCGATCTCCTTGAGCGACTTGCCGCCGACGTACTCCATGACGATGTACCCGTCCAGCGAACCGGTGCGCTGGTCGAGGTGCTCGACGAAGTTGTAGATGCGGACGATGTTGGAGTGCTCGATCTCGGCGAGGAAGCGGCGCTCGGAGATCGCTGCGGCCATCGCGTCCTGGTCGCCCGTGTCCAGCAGGCCCTTCAGCACGACCCAGCGGTCCGACACCGCCCGGTCTATGGCCAGATAGATCCAGCCCAGACCGCCGTGCGCGAGACAGCCGACCACCTCGTACTGGCCGCGCACGATGTCGCCCGCGTGCAGTTTCGGCACGAAGGAGTACGGGTGGCCGCACTTGGTGCAGAAGCCCTCCGTGCGCCCGGGCCGGTCACCGCGCGACCGGCCGACCGGGGCCCCGCAGTCGGAGCGCGAGCAGAACCGCTTCCGCTCGGGCACCTCGGCGGTCTCCAGCACCATCGAACGCGGGTCGGGACGCGGCACGTCCGGGACCTGGACGAGACCCACGCCGAGCCGCGCCCGCCCCGAGGTGCCGGAGGTCTTGCCGGAGCTGCGCACCGACACCGAACGGCCCGTCGACCGCCCCGACAGGGCACGGGAGAGCCGCCCGGAGACCGAGCGCCGGGACTGCGAGGAGCGCCCGGACGTGCGCGAGGAGCGCGAGCTGCCGGAACCGGAGCCGCGCGAGCCCCGCCCGCCCCCGGTGATGCCGGTGGGCGGGGAGTTGACCATGCCGCTCGCCGAGACGACCGGCGCGAGACCGCACTCGTCGCAGTACAGCTCGCCGCCGCCCACGTCCTCGTACGCACCCGAGCACCCGGGCCGCTGGCACGACTGCCGCGGCGTCTCCTCACCCGCCGGGGTCTCCTGCGTCTGACTCACGACTGCTCCTCCCTCCGGTCCTGCGGCGCACGTGGGACCGGCACCGACTGGCCCAGCAGTTCGGTGGCCGCCTGCTGGTAGCGCAGCACCGCCATCTCGGCGACCCGCAGGTCGCACGGGGCGCTCCACAGCATGCGGCGCGCCGCGTCGTACCGCTCCACCAGCAGCGAGTCCTCCGCGAAGCCGTGCCGCGCGACCTTCGCCCTGTACGCGTCGAGGCGGCCGCGCAGCTCCGCGCGGACCGCCAGCGGCGCGGTGACCGCCGTCAACGACTCGCGGGCCCGCAGCAGTTCGTCGTCCGCCTTCTGCTCCAACGACTCCAGGAGCGGGGAGAGCCGGTGCCACTGCGCGTGTCTGCGGTACTCGGCCGCCATCGCCAACTGCTCCTGCAGCACCGTCGGCGGGCCGCTCACCACGGGCACCTCCGTCGCGGCGATCTTCGCCAGCACCTCACCGCGCGCGCTGCGCGCCTCGGCCAGCGTGCGGTCCGCACGGCTGAGGACGTCCCGCAGCTTCACCAGCCGGGCCTCCGCGTCCTGCCGGACCGTCAGCACGGCCTCGATCTCCCGCCGCACGTCCTCCAGGGCCCGTGCCTCACGGTCGTACGTGGAGGTGTCCGGGCGGCCGCCACCGGGCGCCGAACTGCCCGGCGCGGGCACCCAGAAGGCCAGCGGGTCCGAGACGACCTGCTCACGGAGCCGGGTCAGGGTGCGGGTGATCCGCTCCAGGTCGTCCCCGGCCGGATGCTCGCCGGGGCGTACGCCCACGGAGTGCGCGAGCTGACGGGTGCGCTGGAGCTCGGCGGCCAGTAGATCGATTCTGGCGGGCAGCGCGGACCACACCGCGTCGGCGGCCACGACCATGTCCAGCGAGGACGCGTACAGGTCGTTCATCCGGTCCACGAGCGTGACCAGCGAGAACTGTTCGCTGAGCCGGTTCGTGCCCTGCAGTGTCGGCGCGTTCGCCATCGCCGTCGCGGAGCCGGCGACCGTGACCGCCTCGCCGCGCAGCAGTTCGGTCAGCTCCACCAGGTCCTCACGGCTGGACCAGCGGCGCCGCGAACGGATCTGCCGGGCGTTGTGCAACGCGTCCGTGTACGCGTCGAAGTACGCCCACAGCAGCGTGATCGACGCGTCCGCGGCGGTCCAGCGCTCCTTGGTGACGCCGGTCAGCTCGGCGCCTTCGAGCAGTCTGCGGCCCGCGTGGTCCTGGAGGGCGAGCAGCGAGGTCTCGATGGCCTCGTGCTCCGCGCCGAGCCGCGCGAGCGCACGGTCCACCTCGTCCCGGTCCATCACCGGCCCGGTGGATCCCGCGACGCCCATCGATCACCTCTCGCTGCTGTCGGTGTCCGTCAGTTGAATGCGGTCCTCGTACGTCGGTCCCGGTACGTCAGTCTCTGTACTGCTGGGGTGCGGGTGGCTTGGACCGCGCCAGGTCCGGCCCGAGGGTCTCGGACAACCACTTGTCGTAGGAGTCCTGCCAGCCGTCCTTGAGGTAGTCCACCAGCACCTGATTGACCCGGCGTACCAGATCCGTGTCCTCCTGGTTCATCGCCACGCCGTAGTACTCGGTGGTGAACGGCTCGCCCACCAGCTTCACGGTCGGATCCTGCGCCGCCTGGCTCGCGGCGAGGGCGCCGTCGGTGACCACGGCGTCGACCTGGCCGAGCTGGAGCCTTACCAGGCAGTCGAGTTGATTGGGAACGGTCAGGGAGATGTCGGTGGAGTCGGGCAGCTTCCCCGATCCCTTCCCCGCCTTCAGGGTGGACCAGGCGGTGGAAGTGTCCGCCGTGCAGATCTTCTTGTCCGCCAGCGTCTCGCCGTAGCCCTTGATCGTCGAGGACTTGGGGGCCAGGATCTGCTGCCCGGTCTTGAAGTACGGCTGGGAGAAGGCGACATCCCGCATGCGGTCACAGCTGATCGTCATCGTGCGGACCACCATGTCGACCTCCCCCTCCTGGAGCGCGGGGATGCGTCGGCTGGTGGGAATCGCCTTGAACCGCACCTTCTCCCGGTCGCCGAGTATCTCCTCGGCGATGCGGTGGGCGATGTCGATGTCGAAGCCCTCCAGTCGGGCGTCGTCGTTCGTGCTGTTCGGGTCGCGGTAGCCCCAGCGATAGCTGTTCTGGTCGACGCCGACCGTGATGTAGTCGTTCTTCTCGATGCGCTCGATCGCCTTGTCGGACGCGTCGGAGGAGGGCCGCAGGCTCTTGTTCTCCGGATCCTTCATGGTCTTGCAGTCGTCGGCCCGCACCTGTGTACCCCGGGCCATGCCCTGACCCCCGGTGCCCGTCCCGCCGTCGCTGCGGGTGCTCTTCACCGGCAGCACCAGGGCGAAGACCAGGGTCAGGGCGCAGAGGACCGCCATCGCGCCCACGCCGCCCCAACCACTGAGGCCGGCCCGCAGGCGCCGTACCGCACGTGTCGCGAGCCCTTCCACCGTGCCTCCTCCCGCCGCCGTCACCGGTACTCCGAAAGCCTGCGTCCGATGCCCAGCACCGCGCCCGCCGCTCCCAGCACGGCCAGTACGGCTGCGCCCACCGGGAGCCCGAGCATGGCGGCACGGCCACTTCGGGCAGCGGTCTCGAACTCGTCCTTCTCGTAGGCGCTCGCGAGGCCCAGATTCGTGTCGACCTGGTCGAAGCACTGTCCTGTCGGCCTGTCACCGTCCGGGCAGTCGTCCGTGGCCTTGCCGCCGATCACCTGGTCCCGAGCGCACTGGTAGTCGCCCCTGTCGTCGGCGTCGCGGGCCTTGCCGTGCCGCGCCTTCCACTCCTCCATGGCGAGGCCCGCGGCCCGCACGGGCTTCGCACCGCCGCTGTCGTCGGCCAGCCGCTCGGCGGCGGCCAACCGGTCCTCCAGGTTGCGCATTTCCTTCTTGAAGTTGTGGTCGAACTCGTCCACGCTCGTCTCCTCGCCGTCGACCGTGATCTTGATCGACTGAGCACCCCGGCTGATCAGCGTCAGGTTCTCGTTGCCCCGGGCGGTGAGGGAGGCGATGCGGGCGTCGTTGAGGACGGTCAGCGACCGTACGCCGTGTTCGTAGGAGTCGTTCAGCCCCGCACGGGCGAGGGTGTGGCCCCCGGCCAGCCACAGCAGGACCACGGTGGAGGCGGCAGTCGCCGCGACCAGGCCGTGGTTCAACACCCGGTTGGTACGCCGGTAGTTGCGCCGCTGGGCCCAGACGAGGCCGCCGATGGCGAGGGCGCCGAGGCCGAGCGCGGCCCACGGATACGCCGTGGCGTCCGCGTAGTCGTCGCGGAGCCGCTCGTTCTCGTTGTCGTAGATGCTCTGTGCCTCGCCGAGCATGTTCTGCATCTTGTCGTTCGCGTAGCGCAGATAGGCGCCGCCCAGCGGGTAGCCCAGCCGGTTGTTGGCGCGGGCCCGCTCCACCAGGCCCTTGTACTCGGGCAGCAGGGCGTTGAGCTTGGCGATGCGCTGCTCGGAGTCGGAGCCGGACTCCGACGCGGTCGCGGCGAAGGCCAGGTTCCTCGCGGCGTTCCCCATCTCCCGCTCGTACACCTCGCGCGACTCCGCGGTCTCCTGCCCACCCGCGAGAAACCCGCTGGACGCCGCCGTGTTGGCGGCGGCCAGGGAACTGTAGATCTCCGCCGCCGCCGAGCTGAGCGGCTGGCTGCCGTGGAGGACGTCGTCGGCGGCGGCCGCGCGGTCGTTCATCTGCCAGGCGGTGACCGAGCCGAACGCGACGACCAGGAGGGCGAGGACGGCGCCGATGATGCGCAGCCGGCCGGGCTCGGTCGTCGCGGCCGCGCGCAGTTGGTCGACGCCCTCGGCGAACGCCGTCCGGCGCGGCGGCCCGCCGTCCGGGGCCGGGGACGGCGCGGGGGACCTCGGTACGGGTGCGGCCTGCGACGGCACGGCGGGGCCCGGGCCCGTGGGTGGTGCCGTCGGTGCCGCGCTGCCCTCCGGCGTGAATGTCACCTGACCTCCCCCTGGTCATCCGTCCATCGCTTCCGCCCGCTCGCGCGGGCAGAGGTGCACGGCCGCAAGTATCGCCGTCGGGACTGACGACGCACAGACCTTGACTCGATCTTGTTCCCCGATCGTGTCCGTAGGCACCGTGCGGGTCGAATTCCGGCGCAGCACAAGGCTTCCCGCACCACCCCTGCCCATGAATACGCGGTTGGTTCGGGTTCGGTTCCCTGGGGATTCGAACGCGTTCGAGGGGAGATCCTGGGTGGCGCGGGGGCGGGGTCAGCCTCTTTCGTAGTGCGCCCGCACGCGCGCGTGCGCGGCGCGCGGCGCGCCCACGTGGTCGAGGCCGAGCAGCGCCGCGCCCAGCACCGGGGCGGCCGTGACCACCCGGGGGACGGCCTTGGGCGCGGCGGCGGCCAGCGCCTCGCGGATCCGGGCGTCGAGGAGGGGATGCCGGGCGGCGAGGACCCCGCCGCCGAGGAGGACGGGGGTCTCCTCACCGAGGAGGTGCAGGCGGGTCAGGGCGACCGTCGCCATGGCCACCACCTCCTCGGCCATCCGGTCCACCAGCGCGCGGGCCACCGGGTCGCCGCCGGTCGCCGTGGCGAAGAGGACCGGGGTCAGCTCGTGCCGGCGGACGGCCGGGATGTGCCCCAGGTGCAGGGCCTCGATCAGGGCGTACATGGAGTCCAGGCCGAAGTGCGCGGGCAGCGTGCCGGCGAGTGCCGTGGGGCCGCCCCGGCCGTCCTCGGCGCGCGCCGCGTGCCACATCGCCTCCTCGGCGAGACCCCAACCGCCGCCCCAGTCACCGGAGACGCGCCCCAGCGCCGGGAAGCGGGCGGTGCGGCCGTCGGGGCGCATGCCGACGCAGTTCACGCCGGCACCGCACACCACCGCCACGCCCCGGGGCTCGGCCACACCGGCCCGCAGGATCGCGAACGTGTCGTTGCGGACCTCGACGGTCGTGCCCCACGCGCGCGTGCGCAACTCCGCCGCCAGGCCCTCCTCCTCCACGGGGAAGTCGGCGTTCGCGAGGCAGGCCGAGACATGGTCGACCGAGGCCACCCCGGCCTCGGCGAAGGCCCGCCGTACGACCTCCGCGAGGCCGTCGACCGCTGTGGTCACCCCGACCGTCGGCGGCTGGAATCCCCCGCCGCGCGCCGCGCCCAGCACCTCTCCGTCGGCCGCGATGACGGCGACATCGGTCTTGCTGTTGCCCGCGTCGACGGCGAGCACACTGCCGGATCCGGCGCCATGCCCGCGCACGCCCGCGCCCGAATCGGCCTGGGCACCCGCGGTCGACCCCTCGCGCACGCCGTCGCTCATACCCACGCGAGGTGCTCCCGATTGTGGGCGAGGAGCCGGTCGGTCAGGGCCTCGGCGTACTCGTACTGGCCGATGAGGGGATGGGCGAGCAGGGCCCGGAACACCCGGTCCCGGCCGCCGCGCAGGGCCGCGTCGAGGGCCAGGTCCTCGTACGCGGTCACGTTCGCCATCAGGCCCGCGTACAGCGGGTCCACGGTCGGTACCGGCAGGGGGGCCGCGCCGTCCGGGCCCACGGCCGCCGGCACCTCGATCACGGCGTCGGAGGGCAGGAACGGCAGCGTGCCGCCGTTGAGGGTGTTCACCACCTGGTACGGGCTGCCCCCGTCGCCCAGCAGCGACGCGGCGAGGTCGACGGCCGCCTCCGAGTAGAAGGCCCCGCCCCGCCTGGCGAGCAGCGCGGGCTTCTCGTCGAGCGCCGGGTCGGCGTACATCTCCAGCAACTCCCGCTCCATCGCGGCCACTTCGGCGGCCCGGGAGGGCTTGGCGCCCAGCTCGCGTACGACCTCGTCGTGGGCGTAGTAGTAGCGCAGATAGTAGGACGGGACCACGCCGAGCCGGTCCAGGACCGGGCGGGGCAGCCGCAGGTCGGCGGCGATGGTGTCGCCGTGGTCGGCCAGCAGCTTCGACAGGACGTCCTCGCCGGAGGGGCCGCCGAGGCGGACCCCGGTCTCCCAGGTGAGGTGGTTGAGGCCCACGTGGTCCAGGTGGACCTCGGCCGGGGCCACGCCGAGATGCGCGGCGAACCTCCGCTGGAGGCCGATCGCCACGTTGCACAGACCGACCGCCCTGTGACCGGCCCGGAGCAGGGCACGGGTCACGATCCCCACCGGGTTGGTGAAGTCGATGATCCAGGCGTCCGGGTTGGTCCGGCGCACCCGCTCGGCGATGTCCAGGACGACCGGGACCGTGCGCAGCGCCTTGGCCAGGCCGCCCGCGCCGGTGGTCTCCTGTCCGACGCAGCCGCACTCCAGCGGCCAGGTCTCGTCCCGCTCACGGGCGGCCTGGCCGCCGACGCGGAGCTGGAGGAGCACGGCGTCCGCGCCCTCGACACCCCGGTCCAGGTCACCGGTGGTGACGATCCGTCCGGGGTGCCCCTGGCGGGCGAAGATCCGCCGGGACAGCCCGCCGACCAGCTCCAGCCGGTCGGCGGCCGGGTCGACGAGCACCAGCTCCTCGATCGGCAGCGTGTCCCTGAGACGGGCGAACCCGTCGACGAGTTCGGGTGTGTAGGTCGAGCCTCCGCCGACCACGGTGAGCTTCATAGCCGTATCAACCCTTTACTCCGGTCAGGGTGACGCCTTCGACGAACGCCTTCTGGGCGAAGAAGAACACGAGGATCACCGGGGCCATGACCAGCACGGTCGCGGCCATGGTCAGGTTCCAGTCGGTGTGGTGCGCGCCCTTGAAGGACTCCAGGCCGTAACTGAGCGTCCAGGCGGCCGGGTTCTCGGAGGCGTAGATCTGCGGTCCGAAGTAGTCGTTCCAGGCGTAGAAGAACTGGAAGAGCGCGACGGCCGCGATGCCGGGCTTCGCCATCGGCAGGACGACCCGCAGCAGGGTGCGCAGTTCGCCGCAGCCGTCGACCCGGGCCGCGTCCAGGTACTCGTTGGGGATGGTCATCAGGAACTGCCGCAGCAGGAAGACGGAGAACGCGTCCCCGAACGCCATCGGGATGATCAGCGGCCACAGCGAACCGGACAGGTCCATCTGCTTGGCCCAGAACAGGTACATCGGGATCACCACGACCTGCGGCGGCAGCATCATCATCGAGATGACCAGCATCAGCGCCAGATTGCGGCCGCGGAAGCGGAACTTGGCGAGCGCGTACGCCACGGGGACGGACGAGACGACGGTGAGGACCGTGCCGAGCCCCGCGTAGACCAGGGTGTTGCGCCACCAGGTCAGAAAGCCGGGGGTGTCGAGGACCTGGCGGTAGTTGCCCCACTCCCAGGTGTCCGGGAGCAGATCGCGGGTGAGCGCCTGCTGATCGCTCATCAGCGAGGTCAGCACGACGAAGACGAACGGCAGCGTGAAGAACAGCGCGGCGGCGACCCCGAGCGAGTGGACGGCGATCCACTCCAGCAGGGCCCGGCGGCGGGCGGTCCGCTCACTGTCCGGTGCGGCCACCGTCGCGAGGGGTTCCTCGCGCACGTCCAGTACCTGGGTCATCACTCACCCGCTCCGATCAGTCCGCCCCGGCGCCGCATCAGCAGCGCCGTGAACAGCATCGACAGGGCGAACAGCACGAGGGCGACCACACAGGCGGAGCCGTAGTCGAAGCGCTGGAAGCCCAGGTTGTAGACGAGCTGGGGCAGCGTCAGGGTCGACTTGTCCGGGTAGCCCGGCTCGAACTGCTGCCCGGAGCCGCCGATGATGCCGGAGGCGACCTTCCCGGCCACCAGGGGCTGCGTGTAGTACTGCATGGTCTGGATCACGCCCGTGACCACGGCGAACATCACGATCGGCGAGATGCTCGGCAGGGTCACGTACCGGAACCGCTGCCAGGCCGACGCCCCGTCCAGCTCGGCGGCCTCGTACTGCTCCTTCGGGACGTCGAGCAGGGCGGCCATGAAGATCACCATCAGGTCGCCCACGCCCCACAGCGCCAGCGCGGTGAGCGCCGGCTTGGACCACGTGGGGTCGGTGAACCAGCCGGGCGTCGGCAGACCCAGGTCGCCCAGGATCGCGTTGACCGGGCCTGTGCCGGGGTTGAGGAGAAAGACGAAGGCCAGGGTCGCGGCGACCGGCGGGGCGAGGTACGGCAGATAGAAGAGGGTGCGGAAGACCCCCGCCCCGGTCTTGATCCTGGTGATCAGCAGACCGACGCCGAGCCCGAAGAGCACCCGGCAGGTGACCATGACCAGCACCAGCCAGAGGGTGTTGCGCAGCGCCGGCCAGAACATCGGGTAGTCGTCGAAGACATAGGACCAGTTGCCCAGGCCGCGGAAGACCGGGGTGCCGAATCCGTCGTACTTCATCAGCGAGAAGTACACGGTGGACACCAGCGGATAGGCGAAGAAGACGCCGAACCCGATCAGCCAGGGGGACAGGAAGGCCACCGTCCGAAGCGCCGACCGGCGGCGCTTCGAACGGAGCGTGTGCGAGGACACGCGCAGCGAATGCGTGGACATCCGACGGATACCGCTGCCGCTACTTCGCCTGCGCGATGTCGGTGTCGATCTGCTGGGCGGTCTTCTCCAGCCCCTTCCGCAGGTCCGTCACCTTGCCGGACTCGTACTGGTAGCCGAAGTCCTGCAGCGTCGTCTGGTACGTGGAGCCGTTGACCGAGGCCGGCGGGGTGTTCGAGTGCTCGTTCTGCGCGATGTCCAGGAAGGTCTGGAAGCCCTCGTCCACCTTCAGGTCGGGCGACTTCAGGGCCGCGAACGTGGACGGCACGTTGTGGATGGCGTTGGCGAAGGACACGACGGCCTCGGTGTCGGTCGTCAGGTACTTCACCAGCTCCCAGGCCGCGTTCTGCTTCTTGCTCTGCGGGGCGATGCCGATGATCGTGCCGGAGAGGAAGCCCTTGCCGTACTCGTCCACCTCGTCGTCGGCCACGGGCATCGGCGCGGTGCCGATCTCGAAGTCGGTGCCGGCGGCCTTCGCCATCCCGAGCCGCCACTCGCCGTCCAGCTGCATGGCCACCTGACCCGTCTGGAACGGGTGCTCGGCCCCCCACTCGTCGCCGAAGGTGTTGCGGTACTTCTCCAGCTTCGCGAAGCCGCCGAGGGAGTCCACCAGCTTCTTCTGGTACGTGAACATCTCCGCGAACGCCGGGTCCTTGGCGATGTTCGACTTGCCGTTCGCGTCGAAGTAGGCGTGGTCCCACTGCGACATGTAGTGGTCCACGACCGTCTCGTAGCCGTGGTAGTTCGGCATGAAGCCCAGCTGGGAGTAGCTGTCGCCCTTCGACTTGGTCAGCTTCTCCGCGACCTCGGCGAACTGGGACCACGTCTTCGGCGGCGCCTCGATGCCGGCCTTCCGATACGCGTCCTTGTTGTAGTACAGCCCGTACGCGTCCCCCAGCAGCGGCAGCGCGCACCGGGTGCCCTCGAACTGCGTGTAGTCGAGCATCGGCTTCGGGATGATCTTGTCGAGGTCGAGCTTCGACTTCTCGACGAAGGGCTTCAGATCGGCGAAGGCCCCGGAGGAACAGAACTTGCCGATGTTGGACGTGGTGAACGAGGACACCACGTCCGGCCCCTTCGAACCGCCAGCCCGCAGCGCCTGGTTGAGCTTGTCGTCGTTGATGTTCCCGACGACCTTCACCGTGATGTTCGGGTGCTCCTTCTCGAACTGGTCCACATTCGCCTGGATCGCCTTCACCTCGCCGGGGGCGCTCCACCCGTGCCAGAAGGTGATCGTCGTCTTGGCGTTGGGGTCGTCGGAGGCGGTGGCCCCGGACTGCCCCGTACAGGCGGTGGCGAACAGGGCGAGGGAGGCGGTGGCGGCGAGAGCGACCGCCGCGTTCTTGGATATTCCGGACATGGCGGAGTCTCCTGAGGAAGGAAGGGGGATCTGTGAGGAATGGGGCGCGCCCGGGAAACCCCAGGGGCGCGGGGAACTGCGCGACCAGCCACGACAGGCCGGCAGTGTTCAAACGACCTGAAAGACGGCCGAACTCAGCGGAGCGTCAACGTGTTGAAGACTTCGTCACGCGTCGCCGCGAGCGCACTCTCCAACGCGCCCCGCAGCACGGGGTGTTCACGCACGTCACCGAGCACGAGCCGCGGCCGGGAAGCCGCCAGCTCGGCCAACTCGGCCTCGACGAGCGCCCGCAGCGGCTCATCGCCGGCGGTCAGTGCCGTACCGCTGAGGACGACGAGTTCGGGATCGAGCACGGCCACGAGTGACGCGATACCTGTCGCGAGCCCCGTGGCGTACGTGGCCAGAAGTTGCCGGTGGGCCCCGGAGTCGACCTCGGCCGCCCGGGCCACGAGCGCCGCCGCGACCTCGGCGTACGGCCCCTCCGGCACCGGAGAGATCCCCAGCTCGCGGGCGAGCCGGGGAATGATCTGCGAGCCGGCGAGCTCCTGGAAGCCGCCGCTGTTCGCCTTGGTGACATGGCGGACCAGGGGCACGCCCGGGACCGGCAGGAAGCCGACCTCGCCGGCGCCCCCGGTGAACCCCCGGTGCAGCCGTCCGCCGAGGACGACCGCGGCGCCGAGACCGCCCTCGTTCCACAGCAGCACGAAGTCGTCGTGGCCCTTGGCCGCGCCCAGCCGCTGTTCGGCCAGCGCGGCGAGGTTCACGTCGTTCTCGTACTCCACCGGCATCGGCAGCGCGGCGGCGAGTTCGTCGAGGAGGGCGGGGGAGTGCCAGCCGGGCAGGTGCGAGGCGTACCGCAGCCGTCCGGTGGTGGGGTCGAAGGCGCCCGGTGTGCCGATGACCAGCCGGTGCACGTCGGACCGGGTGAGTCCGGCGGCCTTGACCGCCCCGTCGAGGGCGGCGGTGACCTGCCGTACGACCGGCTGGGCGGCACGGCGTCCGGGGGTGGGGACGGCGTGCTCGCCGATCGTGCGGCCGGTGATGTCGGCGACGGCGGCCAGGACGCGTTCGGGGGTGACGTCGAGGCCGGCGGCGTACGCGGCGGTCGGGTCGACCGCGTAGAGCTGGGCGTTGGGGCCGGGTCGGCCCGTACCGGACCCGCCGGCGCCGGACCCGCCGGCGCCGGACCCGCCGGTGTCGGGGCCGCCGTCGCGGGGTCCGTCCGCGCCGGTGCCGGTGGCGACCACGAGGCCGGCGGCTTCGAGGCGCGCCAGGAGCTGGGAGGCGGTCGGCTTGGACAGCCCCGTCAGCCTGCCGAGCCGGGTCCGGGAGAGCGGGCCGTGCTCCAGCAGCAGATCGAGTGCGGCGCGGTCGTTCATGGCGCGCAGTACGCGAGGGGTTCCTGCCATGGGTCCGCCACCTGCCCAACTGTTAGGAAAGTTTCCTATCGGATGCCAGGACGATAGGACTAGACCAGGCGAGCGTCAATGACCGGCCATGAAAAAAGCCCCCGGGCGGCGGAATCGCCGTCCGGGGGCCGGGGTGCGGTGCCGTTACCTCACGTCGACGAAGTCCGCCGCGGACGTCTTCGCTGCAGTGGTGGACGTACCGGCGAACTTGTAGCGGTACGAGCCGTCCTTCGACGCCTTCACGGTGGTGGCGAGAGCCCCGCCCGTGCCAGAGGTCACCGTCTTCACGTCGGTGTAGGCGGCGGCGCCCTTCGCCTTGAACTGGAGGGTTACCTTCTGGCCCTTGTACCCGGCGTACCTGCCGGTGTTCCAGTCGGCGCGGGTGAGCGCGCCCTTGACGGTCAGGGTCTTGCCCTTGACGACCGGCTCGGGGGTGGCGTTCACGGTGACCTTGGAGACCCGCTGGAGCTTGGCGGTGCCGAGGTTGCCCCAGATGTCGAGGCCGGTGTGCGCGCTGATGTGGTCGTCGGATTCGTCGAGGTCGATCGCCGTTTCGCTGTAGAGGGCGGCGGCCTTCCAGGTGGTGGCGTCCGCGGCGGTGTAGAGGTTGTCCCGCGGGTCGATGGTGAGCTTCGCCGCGCAGGACTCGGTCACCGTGGTGTCGGTCGTCGCGGTCGTGGTGCAGACGGGCATCGAGTTCGCTTCGACGGCGTTGTCGGTCTCCGCCAGCGAACCCCGGTAGAGGGCGGCGATCAGGAAGTTGTTCTGGTAGTCGATGACCAGATCGGCCGGCCGGGTGAAGCTGTACGTCACCGGCACGGTCACCGCGGCCTTGGTGCCGACCGCGATCGGCTTGCCGTTGTTGACCGTGATGGTGCCGAAGGTCAGAGCCGGCGAGTCGGCCAGCGCGGCGGGCGCGGCGAGGCCGGTGAGAGCCAGGGTGCCGGACATGGCGGCGCCTATGGCGAGCTTGCGCATGAGTCCCCACATTCGTGGCGGGCCCCTGGGCGTTGCGCTCCAGAACAAGGGCCCGCTGTGGGACTGACACTAGGCGATCATGTGTGCGAAGGGAATGCGGGGTACCTGTGAAGACGGTCCCGAAGGCGCAGGTCAAGAGGATGCGCGCGTTCCAGGCGCCCCGGAGGTGCGGATCAGGTGCCCTGCGACGCGTACCGGGTGCCCCTGCGGCGAGGGCACCCGGCCATGCAAAAACCCGGACCGTCAGGCGGAGATGCCGTCGATCCGGGCCAACGCGTCGTCCGCGCCGAACGGCTGCAGGTAGGGCAGCCAGCGCGGGTCCCTGTGCCCCGTGCCGATGATGCGCCAGGCCAGCCCGGTGGGCGGTGCGGGTTTGTGGCGGAGCCGCCAGCCGATCTCGACGAGATGGCGGTCGGCCTTGACGTGGTTGCAGCGGCGGCACGACGCGACGACGTTGTCCCAGACGTGCTTGCCCCCGCGACTGCGCGGGATGACGTGGTCGACGCTGGTTGCGACGCCACCGCAGTACATGCACCGGCCCCCGTCGCGGGCGAACAGCGCCCGACGGGTCAGAGGAACGGGCCCCCGATAGGGAACCCGGACGAATCGCTTGAGCCGGACCACGCTGGGTGCGGGGACTGTGACGGTCGCGCTGTGCAGATAGGCGCCGGATTCTTCCAGGGAGACGGCCTTGTTCTCCAGGACGAGGACGAGCGCGCGGCGGAGCGGTACGACGCCGAGCGGCTCGTACGACGCGTTGAGGACCAGGACGTGCGGCACGGATGCCTCCTTGTACGCCGGCGGCGCGTGGCTCGCGCCGTGGACGATCCGTAGTCAGTCTCCCCTCAGGCCTGGTGGAAGCGCCACCATGTCCCGGTAACGGGCTGGGAGTGTTTTCGACCACACCTCATTCATCCCCCGTCGTGTGCGCCCTTCACTCCCTGGTGAGCGCCCTGTCTCCCTCGAACAAGGCGGCGTCCTCCACACAATGCCCCGATAGTGTGGTGGGCCTGCCCGTCCGGTGACCTTTCCGTGACCCGATGGATCTTGACCGCCGTGCCGGAGGGCAGATATCGCACCTTGGAGGTTCCCGCCGTGCCGTCCGTTTCTTCCCTGTCCCTCCTCCTGGCCGCCGCCGCGCCGTCGCCGTCGCCCTCGGAGACGGCGACGACACCGGCCGTGCCGTCGCTGGAGGACGCACAGGAGAGCGCGACCAACGCCGCCAGCTGGGTGGAGGAGAACTGGTCCACATGGCTGGCCATCGGTCTCCGCGTCCTGCTGATCGTGGCGATAGCGGTGGTGCTGAGAGTGGTGGTCCGGCGGGCCATCACCAAGCTCATCGACCGGATGAACCGCTCCGTGCCGGGCGTCGAGGGGGGCACCCTCGGCGGTCTGCTGGTCAACGTCGAGCGCCGCCGCCAGCGCTCCCAGGCCATCGGCTCGGTGCTGCGCTCGGTCGCGTCGTTCCTGATCCTGGGCACGGCCGCCCTGATGGTCCTCGCCACCTTCGAGATCAATCTGGCACCACTGCTGGCCTCCGCCGGTGTCGCGGGCGTCGCCATCGGTTTCGGCGCCCGGAACCTGGTCACGGACTTCCTCTCCGGTGTCTTCATGATCCTGGAGGACCAGTACGGCGTCGGCGACACCGTCGACGCGGGCGTCGCGTCCGGCGAGGTCATCGAGGTCGGCCTGCGCGTCACCAAGCTGCGCGGCGACAACGGCGAGATCTGGTACGTCCGCAACGGCGAGGTCAAGCGCATCGGCAACCTGTCGCAGGGCTGGGCCACGGCCGGCGTCGACGTCACCGTGCGCTACGACGAGGACCTCGACAAGGTCCGCCGCACCCTCGCCGAGGTCGGCGAGGCGATGAGCAAGGAGGAGCCCTGGAACGAGCTCCTGTGGGGCCCCATCGAGGTCCTCGGCCTCGACGACGTGCTCCTGGACTCGATGGTCGTCCGCGTCTCCGCCAAGACCATGCCGGGCAAGGCCCTCACGGTCGAGCGGGAGCTGCGCTGGCGCATCAAGAAGGCCTTCGACGCCGCCGACATCCGCATCGTGGGCGGCGGCCCGGCCCCCGCGGCCGACGAGGACGCCGACCCGACGGCCGGTGTGTCGGCCCCGTCCGTGTACGCCAACTCGACCTCGCCCCAGTCGGAACGGGCGACACCGATCGCGCCCTCGGCCGTGCCCAAGTAGAGCGAGGGCGCGCAGGGGGGCGTGCGTGACTGTGGGGGCGCCCGGATCTCTCCGGACGCCCCCATGTTCTTCCCGCCTCCTCCGGCTGCCCAGGAGCACCCCCGTGTCTCCTGGGACGCCGTCCCTTCGGCCTTAGACGTACCGCAGTTCCGTCGGCCGGATCGTGCGGTGGAGCAGAGGCAGGGTGGTGGCCGCGGCGAGCAGACAGGCGCCGTACACCGCGAGAGGGACCAGGGGTGCGCCGTAGGGGAGGGACAGGGCACCGCCCACGTAGCTGGCGTACGTGACGGCGATCGCCGTGCCGCCCAGGCCGGCGACCAGTATCGACGGCGCCAGGGGCAGGGCCGTCTCCAGCAGCAGGGCCCGGCGCAGCACCTCGTACGGCACCCCGGCGGCGACCTGCGCGGCCAGGCCCCGGCGGCGGGTGGCGAGGGACTCGGCGGTGCCGACGGCCAGACCGAAGAGGGTGATGGCGAAGCCGACGACGATGGCCGCGGCGGTGAAGTTCAGACCGGCGAGGTAGAAGTCGTCTCTCCCGGCCAGCCGGGTCGGTCCCTCGATGTGCGCGAGCAGCGCCTGCCGTACGCCGAGGTACCCGCTGCCGACCACGACCCCCATGAGGACGGCCGCATGGGTGCGGGCCGCCGCCCAGGGGTCGTCGCGCAGCCGCTCGGCGGCGATCAGTACCGCCGGGTTCCCGGTGCGCGAGGCGAGCAGCCGGCCGGTGACCCTGGAGACGGCGCCGGACAGCAGTACCGCGCCCGCGCCCACCGCGA
The DNA here is from genome assembly GCF_020982545.1 of Streptomyces sp. MNU76. Classification (GTDB taxonomy): domain Bacteria; phylum Actinomycetota; class Actinomycetes; order Streptomycetales; family Streptomycetaceae; genus Streptomyces. The sequence goes on from NZ_JAJKLK010000001.1 coordinate 500,686, forward strand.
GCAGCGCGCCGCACAGGGTCAGCGGGGCCTGCCCGGCCTTCTGGTCGGGCATGTTCCGGGTGGTGCCGGCGACGGCGAGGAGGGCCGCGAGCACCAGCACTCCGATCGCACCCAGGAACACCCACATCGGCCCCCGGCCGGAGCCCGGCCGCACCCGTCGTACCCAGCCCAGCGGCGAGGCCACGACCCGGCGCGGCGCCAGCACGCTCACGAGAGCGCCGGACGCGGGCACGCCGAGCGCCACCAGCACGATCACGAGCCACGTCACCGGGCCGGGGCTGTGCCACCGGCTCACCAGGAACACCACGAAGGCGAGGGTCGCGGCCAGCGAACCCGCCAGACAGGCCACCCCCGTCTCCAGCGCCGCGATCCGCCGCACCTGGCCCCCCGAGGCGCCGGCCAGCCGCAGCCCGGCGAGCCGCCGGTCCCGGTGGACGGCCCCCACGCGGGCGCACTGACCGAGGAACCCGAGGACCGGCACCAGCAGGAGCAGCAGGGTGGTGATCACCCCGGCGCGTTCACCGGGGTTGTCCATCAGCCCGGCGGCCAGGCCCAACCGATGGTGACCGGCCAAGGAGGCGAGCGCTCCCGCCGCCAGACCGAAGGCCGTCGCGAGCGCCGCCCCGGCCGCCGTGAGCGCCATCCGCCACCACTCCCTCCGGTCCGAACCCCGCGTCAGCAGCAGGGCCAGCCGCAGATCGTTCACCAGCCCCTTCACGGGGACACCTCCAGCTCCGTGTCCGTGCCCGCGCTCGTGCCCGCGTCCGCCTCCGACACCACGACCCCGTCCCGCAGCGTGACCTCGCGGTCCGCGTACGCCGCGGTCTGCGCGTCGTGCGTGATCAGCAGCACCGCCGTGCGGGACTCCCGGGCCGCGTGTGTCAGCGCCGCCATCACCTGCTCGCTCGCCAGCGAGTCCAACGCCCCGGTCGGCTCGTCCGCGAACACCACCCTCGGCCCGGTCACCAGCGCCCGCGCCAGCGACACCCGCTGCGCCTGGCCGCCACTCATCTCTCCGGGCCGCTGGTCCTCCTGCCCCCGCACCCCGAACCGCTCCAGCCACTCGCCGGCCCGCTCCCGCGCGGCCCGGCGATCCGTGCCGGCCAGCAGCAGCGGCAGTGCGACGTTGTCGACGGCCGTCAGCTCGGGTATCAGCTGGCCGAACTGGAAGACGACCCCGAAGTCCGTCCGGCGCAGCTCGCTCAGGTCCTTCTCGGGGAGCTGGTCGAGCCGCTTCCCGGCGTATGCCACCGAGCCCTCGTCCGGCCGGACGATCCCCGCCAGACAGTGCAGCAGAGTGGACTTCCCGCTGCCGCTGGCCCCCGTGACGGCGAGGATCTCGGCCTCCCGGAGCTCCAGCGAGGCACCCCGCAGCGCCCGTGTCCTGCCGTGCTCCTTGACCAGTCCGCGGGCCGTGAGCACCGGCGAGGGACGGGTGTTCTTCTCGGTCATGCTGCGTCGACCTCCGCGGTCAGGGTGGTCAGCCGGGCCGCCGTGGTGCTCATCCAGCGGAGGTCGGCGTCAAGGTGGTTGAGGGCGTAGTCCGCCGCGAGCACGGTCGAGAGGTCGGCGCCCGGCGCGGTCTTCACGGCGGTCAGCTCCCGCATGCGCGCCATGTGCGCGGTGCGCTGCCCCCGTAGGTAGGCGGCCGGGTCGCCGTCGGTGAGGATCGAGACGACGAGCTTGGCGAAGATCTCGTTCGTCACGAACGGCGCCGGCGCGGTGATCTCCCCGGCCCACCTGGCCAGCTCGCGCGCCCCCTCGTCCGTCGAGCGGTACATCGTCCGTTCCGGGCCGCTGTCCGCCTCGGTGCCGTCGACCTCGGCGAGCCCGTCGCGGACCAGCCGCTGCAGGGTCGTGTAGACCTGCCCGTACGCCAGCGGACGGGCCTGCGGGAAGCGTTCGTCGTGCCGTCGCTTGAGGTCGTAGCCATGGCTCGGCCCACCGGCGAGCAGCCCCAACAGGATGTGACGGGTGCTCATGCCCCCAGTATGCACTGAGTATATGTACTGAGTGAATAGCCGGCTTCGGAGCGGCCCCGGAGTATGTTCCGGATCCTGCGAGGAAGTGAACAACCCCACGATGTCCGCCCGCCCACGTCTGCGGCGGCGCGCGCTGGGTAGGGCTGGAGTACCCCGGACCCGCACCCCATCGCCGTACGACGACTAGGAGGCCCCCGTGGCCACGACCACCCCCCTGCCGACCCAGGCCCGCTCCAAACGCGAGGCGGAGCCCTACGAGCTCCACGAGCCGCACGTCTGTGTGTTCAGCGCCGAGGGGCCCTGCGCCGACGTCCCGCTCACCAGTGAACCGCCGCTCCCGGACGCGGCCCCCCTCACCAGCGAGCCGCCCCTCGCCGACGCGGCTCCCCTCACCAGTGAACCCACGTCCCACGGCGCCGCATCGGGGGTCTAGATGACAGAAGACCCAGGGGGTTCGGGCCTGGCGCCCGAGACCCCGCTGGCCCGGCTCGCCGCCCTGCACGGCGTGGCCACCTCCTACAGCTCCTCACCGGACCGTACGGTCGCGGCCTCGGACGGCGCGGTCGTGGCCGTCCTCGCCGCGCTCGACGTCGACGCGAGCACCCCCGAGGCCGTGCGCACCGCCCTCGCCGCCCGCGAACGGCAGCTGTCCGCACGGCTGTTGCCGCCGACCCTGGTCCAGTGGGCCGACGGCGGACCCCCGGCCGCGCTGACCGCCCTCCCCGAGGGCACCCGGCTGCGCGTCGAGACCGAACAAGGTGAACTCCACTCGACGACGGAGCAGCTGCCCCCGGGCGTGCACGCCCTGCGCGCCACCGCCCCGACGGCCGCACCGCCGAGGCCCACCTGGTCGTGGCCCCGGCCCGGCTGCCCGCCCGCCCGACCGCACCTACGGCCTCCTCGTCCAGCTCTACTCCCTGCTCTCGCGGCGCAGCTGGGGCATGGGCGACCTCGGTGACCTCGCCGAGCTGTCCGCCTGGGTAGGCCGCGCCCTCGGCGCCGGATTCGTCCAGGTCAACCCGCTGCACGCGGCCGTACCCGGCGCCCCCACCGACCCTCCCCGTACCGCCCCTCCTCCCGCCGCTACCCGGACCCCGTCCACCTGCGCGTCGAGGACGTCCCCGAGTACCCCTACGCCCTCGCGGAGGCCGCCGCCCCGTCCCCCGACGGCCACGACTGCCTCGGCGCGCTGTCGGAGCGGGCCGCGCGCCTGCGGGACTCCGTGCTCGCCAAGGGTGAGCTGATCGACCGGGACGCGGTGTGGGACCTCAAACGGGAGGCCCTGGAGCTGGTGCGGGCCGTCCCGCTCGGCCCCGGGCGCAGAGCCGCGTACTGGGACTTCCTCGCCGAGGAGGGCCAGGCGCTGGAGGACCACGCCACCTGGTGCGCGCTCGCCGAGGTCCACGGCTCCGACTGGTCGCGCTGGCCCGATGCCCTGCGCGACCCGCGCTCCGCCGAAACCGCCCGCGCGCGCGGCGAGTTGATGGACCGCGTCGACTTCCACACCCGCCTCGCCTGGCTCACCGACGCGCAGCTCGGCTCCGCGCAGCGCTCCGCGCGCGACGCCGGCATGCCCATCGGCCTGGTGCACGACCTGGCGGTCGGGGTCCACCCCGGCGGCGCCGACGCCTGGGCCCAGCAGGAGTACTTCGCGGCCGGCATGTCCGTCGGCGCGCCCCCCGACGCCTTCAACTCGCGGGGCCAGGACTGGGGCCTGCCGCCCTGGCGCCCCGACCGCCTCGCCGAGTCCGGGTACGCCCCCTACCGGCGCCTCCTGCGCGCCCTGCTGCGCCATGCGGGCGCCCTCCGCATCGACCACGTCATGGGCCTGTTCCGGCTCTGGTGGGTCCCGCAGGGCGAGGCCCCGACCGAGGGCACGTACGTCCGCTACGACGCCGACGCCATGCTCGCGATCCTGGTCCTGGAGGCGGAGCGGGCCGGCGCCCTGGTGATCGGCGAGGACCTGGGCACGGTCGAACCCGGCGTCCGCGAGGCCCTCGACGCCCGCGGGGTGCTGGGCACGTCCGTGCTCTGGTTCGAACGCGACTGGGAGGGCACGGGCCGCCCGCTCCCGCCCGAACACTGGCGCGCGAACTGTCTCGCCACCGCCACCACGCACGACCTGCCGCCGACCGCCTCCCGGCTGACCTGCGACCACGTCGACCTCCGCCACGGTCTGGGTCTGCTGACCCGCTCCCTGGACGAGGAACGGGCGGAGGCGGCCGCCGACGCGGGGGAGTGGCTGGCCCTCCTCGCCCGGCTGGGGCTGCTGGACGGGGCCGGCGGGGGTATCTCCACGACCTCCGAGGAAGCGCAGATCCAGGCCCTCCACCGCTTTCTGCTCCGGACCCCCGCGCGCATGATCGGTCTCTGGCTCCCCGACGCGCTCGGCGACCGGCGCCCGCAGAATCTGCCGGGGACGTGGGATCAGTATCCGAACTGGCGTCTGCCGATCGCTGACGCGGCGGGGCGGGCGGTGACGCTGGAGGAACTGGCGGCGTCGCCCCGGTTGCACGCGTTGGTGGATGTGCTGCGGGGGGGTGGGGGCGCCTCATAGCTCGGGGGCCGGGTTCGTCGGCGGGTGCGGCCCGGTGGGCTTCGCGCAGTTCCCCTCCTAAAGCGACCAGGCCCTGCGGGCCTGGAAGGCGACGGGGCCGTGGGAAAAGCACGGGGCGCAGCCCCTGCTTTCCAGGGGCGCGGGAACTGCGCGAGCAACCACGAGGCACCCGCACCCGCATACGAGACCGGTACCCCGAGCTACCAGGCGCCCCCTGCCCGAGCCAGAAGGCGCCCCCGCCCGCGCGCGCGCCCCACCCGCGTTCGTTACCTTTAGCGCGTGGACAAGAAGAACGCCCTGCGCGCCGGCGCCCTGGCTGCCGGTACGACGCTGATGATGCTGCTCATGTCGTCCCCCGCCCTCGCGCTGGTGCCCGACGACGGCGACGACCCGGGCCCGGGCCTCAGCGTGATCGAGACGCTCGGCCTCTTCGTCGTCGCGCCGCTCGCCCTGTTCGCGGTGATCACCGGCCTCGTCATGGTCCTGGACGGGTCCACGGACCGTCAGCCGAAGGCCAAGGCGAAGGCCTGACCGCCTCCGCCCCACCTTCCTCAACACGTATCGCCGAGGGCACCCTCCGCACACCAGTGCGGAGGGTGCCCTCGGCGCGTTCTACGCCCGGTGAGCCGTGAGATACCGCTGCACGGTCGGCCCCATCCACTCCACGATCTCCTCGCGGCTCAGCGCCACGGTCGGCGGGAACCGCAGGACGTAACGCGTCAGAGCCAGCCCCAGCACCTGTGACGCGCAGAGCGCGGCCCGGGTCCCCGCCTCCTCGGGGCGCGGGCACACATGCCGGGCGAGCGGCAGCAACTGGTCCCGGAAGACTCCCTGCATCCGTTCGGCGCCCGCCTGGTTCGTGGTGCCGACCCGGAGCATCGCGGTGAGCATCTCGTTCTCCTCCCAGAGGTCGAGGAAATGGCTCACCAGCACCCGGCCCACCTCCCGCGCGTCGAACGCGCCGGGATCCGGCAGCCGCAGGTCGACGTCGAGCGCCGCGGCGTACAGCCCCTCCTTCGAGCCGTAGTACCGCATGACCATCGACGGATCGATCCGGGCGTCCTTGGCGATCGCCCGGATGGTGGCCCCGTCGTACCCGTCGGCCGCGAACCGCTCGCGCGCCGCCCGGAGGATCGCGTGCCTGGTCGCGTCGGACCGGCGGGGTGCGGGTCGTGCCGTGTCGTTCATGCCAACAAACGTAGGCCAACAGCTGTTGACAGTCCAGGGTCGCGTCCCTACGTTTGACAACAGGCGTTGGCCAACAACCGTTGACCAACACGTGTTGGCAGGAGGCCGCCATGAACGGCAAGCGCGACGACGACACCACCACCCGCACCCTTCGCCCCCAGAACGCCCAGGGTGCCCAGGACGCTCACGACCCGCGCGGCGTCGTCGTGGTGGGCGCCGGTCCCACCGGACTGCTGCTCGCCGGCGACCTCGCCGCCGCCGGCGTCCCCGTCACCCTCGTCGAGAAGCGCGAGCACCGGATCAGCAACCTCTCCCGGGCCTTCGTCGCACACGCCCGCACCCTGGAGCAGCTCGACGCCCGGGGCCTCGCCGACGAGCTGGAGGCCAGGGGCCGGCGCCTCGACCGCATCGCCCTCTTCGGGCGCCTCTCCGTCCGCCTCGACACCCTCCCCTCCCGTTTCAACCACCTCCTGGTGATCCCGCAGTACGAGGTCGAGGAGGTCCTGGAGCGGCGGGCGGTGGAGGCCGGGGTGCGGTTCCGGTACGAGACGGAGGTGACGGCGGTCGTGCAGGGCGAGGGTGAGGTCGCGGGCGAGATCGCGAGCGGCCCCGGGGGCGCGCACGGCCCCGGGGGCGCGCACGGTGCCGGGAGCACGGACGGTGTCGCGGTCGACGTACGGACGGCGGACGGTGGCACCGACCGGCTGACCGCCGCGTACGTCGTCGGGACGGACGGGCACCGCAGCGCGGTCCGCGAGGCGGTGGGGCTGCCGTTCCCGGGGAAGTCCGTCATCCGTTCCGTGGTCCTCGCGGACGTACGGCTCGACGAACAGCCGGAGGAGGTGCTGACCGCGAACGCCGTCGGCGACGCCTTCGCCTTCATCGCGCCCTTCGGCGACGGCTACCACCGGGTCATCGGCTGGCACCGGGGCCGTGACGTCCCCGACAGCGAGCCGCTCGACCTCGACGAGGTCAGGGAGATCACCCGGCTCGCGCTCGGCCGCGACTACGGCATGCGGGACGCCCGCTGGATGTCCCGCTTCCACTGCGACGAGCGCCAGGCCCCCGCGTACCGGGTCGGCCGGGTCTTCCTCGCCGGTGACGCCGCCCATGTGCACACCCCGGCCGGCGGGCAGGGCATGAACACCGGGCTCCAGGACGCCGCCAACCTGGGCTGGAAGCTGGCCGCGGTCCTGGGCGGCCACGCGGACCCCGCCCTTCTCGACAGCTACCAGGCCGAACGCCACCCCGTCGGCCGGGCCGTGCTCCGCAGCAGCGGCGGCATCGTCCGTCTCGCCATGGCCAAGTCCCCCTGGATGCTGGCGCTCCGCACCGCCCTGACCACCTTCGTCAACCATGTTCCCCCGGCCCGCACCCGAGCGATCGGCCAGATCACCGGGATCGGCTACGAGTACCCCGCCCCGCGCGGCGCCCACCGCCTGGTCGGCACCCGTGTGCCGGACGTCGCCCTGTCCACCGGCCGCCTCTACGAGGCCCTGCGCGGTGGCCGCTTCGTCCTCGTCGGCCCCCGCGGCGCGACCCGGCCCGCCGCCCGGCCCGCCGCCCTCGACGGCCCACAGGGTGCGAACGAGCCCCTCGTCCTCGGCGCACGCAAGGACCGCCTCACCTCGGCGACCTGGACGAGCGACCGCCGCACCACCGTCCTCGTCCGTCCGGACGGCTACGTGGCCTGGGCGGCGGAGGACGCGGACGACGCGGCGGTCGAGGGGCGCTCGCGCAGTGGGTGGGGGCGGCCGCTTAGCGGGCGCGGGTGGTGGCTCGAGCGGGCGGCTCGGGCGGAGCCTCAGGACCCGCTCAGCACCCCGTCCCCACGACCGCTCAGGACCCCGTCCCCACCACCAGCAGTCTCAACAGGTCGGCCAGTTGGCCGGCCTGTTCGTCGTTCAGGTGGGCGAGCGCCTCGGCCTGGACGGCGACGCCCGCCCCGACGGCTTCGTCGATCAGGCTCAGGCCCTCCTCGGTGAGGGTGACCTGGAGGGCGCGGCGGTCGTGCGGGTCGGGGGAGCGGCGCAGGAGACCCGCGCGTTCGAGTTTGTCGAGGCGGCCGGTCATGCCGCCGGTGGTGAGCATGAGCGTGGCGGAGAGTTGGCGCGGCGAGAGCGTGAACGGCTCGCCGGAGCGCCGCAGGGTCGCGAGCACGTCGAACTCGCCGCGCGAGATCCCGAACCGCCCGTACGTCTTCTCCATCAGGTCGCCGAGGGTCCGGGAGAGCCGGTTGACGCGGCCGAAGACCGCCATCGCGGTGGTGTCGAGGTCGGGCCGGGCGGCCGCCCACTGGTCGATGATCGCGTCGACGGGGTCGCGGAGCGGCTGGTCGGGCTCGGAACGCGGGTTCATGAGGTGAGTATCGGACGCCGATGGGTCGGCCGCAAGAAAGTGGCTTGACGAAAAGTAGCTTAGCGTTAAGCTAATGGGAAGCAAGCTAAATCCTCGGGAAGGACGCGTCCCATGACCGCGCGCACCGCGCACACCGGGCACACCGCGTACGCCGCACCCGCCGAGAGCCGGCTCCCCCTCATCGCCCTGACCGCGCTCGCCCCCATCTCCTGGGGCACCACCTACGCCGTGACGACGGAGTTCCTGCCGGCCGACCGTCCCCTGTTCACGGGCCTGGTGCGGGCGCTCCCGGCGGGTCTGCTGCTTCTGGCGATCTCCCGCACGCTGCCGCGCGGGATCTGGTGGGGGAAGGCCGCCGTGCTGGGCGCGCTGAACATCGGCGCCTTCTTCCCGCTGCTCTTCCTCTCCGCCTACCGGCTGCCCGGCGGAATGGCGGCGGTCGTCGGCTCGGTCGGCCCGCTGTTCGTCGCGGGCCTGGCGACCGTGCTCCTGGGGGAGCGGCCGACCCTGCGCACCCTGCTCACCGGGATCGCCGCCGCCCTCGGTGTCAGCCTGGTCGTCCTGAAGGCGGCGGGCGCGCTGGACCCGGTCGGCGTGCTCGCGGCGCTGGCCTCCACGGCCTCCATGTCCACCGGCACGGTCCTCACCAAGCGGTGGGGACGTCCGGCCGGTGTCGGCCCCCTCGCCCTCACCGGGTGGCAGCTGACCGCGGGCGGCCTGCTGATCGCCCCGCTCGCCCTGCTCGTCGAGGGCGCACCCCCGGCCCTGGACGGCCGGGCGATCGGCGGTTACCTCTACCTCGCCCTCGCCAACACCGCCGTCTCCTACTGGCTCTGGTTCCGGGGCATCGGCCGCCTCTCCGCCACCCAGGTCACCTTCCTCGGCCCCCTCTCCCCCCTGACGGCGGCCGTGGTCGGCTGGGCGGCGCTCGGTCAGGCCCTCACGCCCCTCCAGCTCCTGGGCATGGCCATCGCCTTCGGCGCGACCGTCCTGGGCCAGCTCCGCCCCCGCCCGACCGCGCCCAGGACCGGGCCGACCAGGGACCACGGCTCACCCCGACCGACGGCGACCGCCACGGACCACCGCTCACCCCGACCGACGACATCGGCGGGGGCGCCCGGTGACCTCACCGGGCGCCCCGCCGTCATGGCGGCGGCCCTCGTCACTCCGAGGGCGCCGCCGCGTCCGCGGCCTGGGCCCTCAGGGCGCGCTCGACACCCGAACGGGACTCCGAGACCAGGCGGCGCAGGGCCGCGTTCGGCTCGGCCGAGGCGAGCCAGGCGTCCGTCTTGTGCAGGGTGTCGGCCGAGACCTGGACGGTCGGGTAGAGGCCGACCGCGATCTGCTGGGCGATCTCGTGGGAGCGGGCGTCCCAGATGGACTTGACGACCTCGAAGTACTTGTCGGTGTACGGGGCGAGGAGGTCACGCTGGTCGGTCTGGACGAAGCCGCCGATGACCGCTTCCTGGAGAGCGTTGGGCAGCTTGTCCGACTCGACGACCTGCGACCAGGCCTCGGCCTTGGCCTCGGGCGTCGGGCGGGAGGCGCGGGCGGTGGCCGCGTGACGCTCACCGGCGGCCGTCCTGTCGCGCTCGTACTCGCCGGCGATCTCCGCCTCGTCGTAGCGGCCCACCGCCGCGAGCCGCTGGACGAACGACCAGCGCAGCTCGGTGTCGACGGCCAGTCCCTCGATCGTCTGCGTCCCCTCCAGCAGGGCCTCCAGCAGGTCCAGCTGCTCAGGCGTGCGGGCGGTCGCGGCGAACGCGCGCGCCCACGCCAGCTGGTGGTCGGAGGCGGCCTCGGCCGCGCGCAGGTGCGCGAGCGTGGCGTCCGTCCAGCGCGTCAGCAGCGCCTCGCGGGCCGTCGGGTCGGCGTACAGCTCGATCGCCAGCTTCACCTGACGGTGCAGCGACTGCACGACACCGATGTCGGACTCCTTGCCGATGCCGGAGAGCACCAGGGACAGGTAGTCGCGGGTCGCGAGCTCGGCGTCGCGGGTCATGTCCCAGGCCGAGGCCCAGCACAGGGCGCGGGGCAGGGAGGACTCGAAGTCGCCGAGGTGCTCGGTGACGAAGGCGAGGGACTGCTCGTCGAGGCGGACCTTCGCGTACGACAGGTCGTCGTCGTTGAGGAGGACCACGGCCGGGCGGCGCCTGCCCACCAGCTGCGGCACGGCGGTCAGTTCGCCGTCGACGTCCAGCTCGACACGCTCGTCCCGGACCAGCTTGCCGCTGTCGTCGTCCAGTTCGTACAGGCCGACCGCGATGCGGTGCGGGCGCAGCGTCGGCTCGCCCTTCGCGCCCGTCGGCAGCGCCGGGGCCTCCTGACGGATCGCGAAGGAGGTGATGACGCCGTGCTCGTCGGTCTCGATCTCCGGGCGCAGGACGTTGATACCGGCCGTCTCCAGCCACGCCTTCGACCAGGCCTTCAGATCGCGGCCGGAGGTCTCCTCCAGGGCGCCCAGCAGATCGGACAGGCGCGTGTTGCCGAACGCGTGCGCCTTGAAGTACGCCTGCACGCCGCGGAAGAACTCGTCCTGGCCGACGTACGCGACGAGCTGCTTCAGGACGGAAGCCCCCTTCGCGTAGGTGATGCCGTCGAAGTTGACGAGGACGTCGTCCAGGTCGTTGATCTCCGCCATGATCGGGTGCGTGGACGGCAGCTGGTCCTGCCGGTACGCCCAGGTCTTCATGGAGTTGGCGAACGTGGTCCAGGAGTGCGGCCAGCGCGAGCCGGGGGCGTCCGCCTGGCAGGCGATCGACGTGTAGGTGGCGAACGACTCGTTCAGCCACAGGTCGTTCCACCACTCCATCGTCACCAGGTCGCCGAACCACATGTGGGCCAGCTCGTGGAGGATGGTCTCGGCGCGGACCTCGTACGCGGCGTCCGTCACCTTCGACCGGAAGACGTACTGGTCGCGGATGGTCACCGCGCCCGCGTTCTCCATCGCGCCCGCGTTGAACTCCGGTACGAACAGCTGGTCGTACTTCTCGAACGGGTAGGCGTAGTCGAACTTCTCCTGGAACCAGTCGAAGCCCTGCCGGGTGACTTCGAAGATCGCGTCGGAGTCCAGGTACTCGGCGAGCGACGGGCGGCAGTAGATGCCGAGCGGCACGCTCTGCCCGTCCTTCTCGTACACGCTGTGCACCGAGTGGTACGGGCCGACGATGAGCGCCGTGATGTACGTCGAGATCCGGGGCGTCGGCTCGAAGACCCAGATGTCGTCCTTGGGCTCCGGTGTCGGCGAGTTGGAGATGACGGTCCAGCCGGACGGGGCCTTCACGGTGAACTGGAAGGTGGCTTTGAGGTCCGGCTGTTCGAACGACGCGAAGACCCGGCGCGCGTCCGGGACCTCGAACTGGGTGTACAGGTAGGCCTGTTGGTCGACCGGGTCGACGAACCGGTGCAGGCCCTCACCCGTGTTGGTGTAGGCGCAGTCGGCCACGACCCGCAGGATGTTGCGGCCCTCCAGCAGGCCGGGCAGCGCGATCCGGGAGTCCTCGAAGACCTCCGCCGGGTCCAGCGCGTCGCCGTTGAGGGTCACCTCGTGGACGGTCGGGGCCACCAGGTCGATGAAGGACGTCGCGCCGTTCTCCGCGACGTCGAAGCGCACCGTGGTGACGGACCTGTAGGTGCCGCCCTCCTGCGCGCCGGAGAGGTCGAGATCGATCTCGTACGAGTCGACGCTGAGCAGCGCCGCCCGCTGCTGAGCCTCGTCGCGGGTCAGGTTTGTGCCAGGCACGCGGTCATCTCCTCGGTATGTGTGGGTTGCGCCATCCTTCCATGGGGTGGGGGTGTGCGGGTATGCACCACCGGGCGGCCTCATCGGTAGCGTTCTCGGTATGAGGATCAGCGTGAGCCTGCCCCAGGAGGATGTCGCATTCGTCGATGAGTACGCGGCTCGGAAAGGGCTGTCCGGATCCGCCGCGATACATGTCGCCGTGCAGTTGCTGCGCGAGTCCACTCTGGAGGAGGACTACCTGGAGGCCTGGGACGAGTGGCACGCGAGTGAGGACGCGGACTTGTGGCGCCGCATGGCGGGGGACAGCCTTTCTGATGAATCGCGGTGACACTTACCCGGTCGACCTTGAGCCGAGCGTCGGCGTGACCCGAACAAGCAGCGCCCGCCGGTCCCCGTGACCGACACCGCCGCCCACCGCATGGCCGGCCGAGCGGGGCACGACGTCCTGCGGATCGGTGCCGTACCGCCGCACCTGCTCAAGGAGATCGATCGGGCCCTGCGGCAGCAACTGGCCCTCTGAACAGGCGAAAAAAAGGGGCGCCCCCGGCATCCGGTGGGCGCCCCTTCCGCGTGTCGTCCGCCTACTTCTCGTTCAGCTCCGCCGCCACCAGCTCCGCGATCTGGACCGCGTTCAGCGCGGCGCCCTTGCGGAGGTTGTCGTTGGAGACGAACAGGGCGAGGCCGTTGTCCACGGTCTCGTCGGCGCGGATGCGGCCGACGAAGGAGGGGTCCTGGCCGGCGGCCTGGAGAGGGGTCGGGATGTCGGAGAGGGCCACGCCCGGGGCGCCGGCCAGCAGCTCCGTCGCGCGCTCCACGCTGATCGGGCGGGCGAAGCGGGCGTTGACCTGGAGGGAGTGCCCGGAGAAGACCGGGACGCGGACGCAGGTGCCGGAGACCTTGAGACCGGGGATCTCCAGGATCTTGCGGGACTCGTGGCGGAGCTTCTGCTCCTCGTCCGTCTCGTGCAGACCGTCGTCGACGATCGACCCCGCGAGCGGGAGCACGTTGAAGGCGATGGGCCGCTTGTAGACGCCGGGCTCGGGGAAGTCCACCGCCGAGCCGTCGTGGGTCAGCTTGTCCGCGTCGGCCGCGACCTTCTGGACCTGGCCGTGCAGCTCCGCGACGCCGGCCAGACCGGAACCGGAGACCGCCTGATAGGTGGCGACGACCAGCGCTTCGAGGCCCGCCTCCTCGTGCAGCGGACGCAGGACCGGCATCGCGGCCATCGTCGTGCAGTTCGGGTTGGCGATGATGCCCTTGGGGCGGTCCGCGATCGCGTGCGGGTTCACCTCGGAGACCACGAGGGGCACCTCGGGGTCGCGGCGCCAGGCGGAGGAGTTGTCGATCACGACCGCGCCCTGCGAGGCCACCTTCTCGGCCAGCGCCTTCGAGGTCGCGCCGCCCGCGGAGAACAGGACGATGTCGAGGCCGGAGTAGTCGGCGGTCGCCGCGTCCTCGACCGTCACGCCGTCGATGACCGAACCGGCCGAGCGGGCGGACGCGAACAGGCGCAGCTCGCGCGTCGGGAAGTCGCGGTCCTTGAGGATCTTGCGCATGACCGTGCCGACCTGACCGGTGGCTCCGACGATTCCGACCCTCACGGCGACTCCTTTGACGTGGCTTGTGTGTGTCTGCGGCATGGCCGAGGCCTTTCCATCATGCGGTCAGCCCGGGTCCGCCTGTCCAATCCTTTGACCGGAACGCCCGAGGGACGGGACGGCCCCGCTCCCGGCAGGGGAGCCGCTTCTTCGGGTGGCACCCCTGCTGAGCTGGAGAAATTCGCCCTACGGCGGCTCCGTGCCGCAAGCTGTGCTGCCTCGACCCTGCCCACGCCGACCGGGTGCACGCGAAGGTGTGACGTACGCCTCTGCGCCGAACCGTGAAAGTCGTGCCGAACCCGCCGAACGTTTCGGCCCGCGGCGGCGTCGTAGGGGAAACGCGGGAGGGGAGGGGTGGCTGTGCTGCGCAGAAAGGCGCGCCACGTCCAGGGGGTCCAGGAGCCGGACGACCCACTGGACGCGGCCCAGGAGCGGCGGGTGCGTGCCGTGCTCGCGCTCGGCGGCGTGCCGCAGTCGGACCTGCTGGACGGGGTACAGCAGGTACGGCTGCGGCTGCTGGAGCGGGCCGCGAGCGGCCGGGAGGCGCCGCGGGACGTGTCCGCGTGGGCGGCGGTGGTCGCCTCCAACCTGGCGATGGACTGGCACCGCGCCAAGCGCCGCCAGGAGCGCCTGGGGGAGCGGCTCGCCTCGCTGCGCCAGCACGAGCACCCCTCGGGCGAGGACTCCAGCGTGCTCTCGCTCGCCGTCGCCCGAGGCCTGGACGAGCTGCCCGACGCCCTGCGTCAGGTCCTCGTCCTGCGCTTCTACGCCGACCTGCCGGTACGCGGGATCGCCGACGAGCTCGGCATCCCCGAGGGCACGGTCAAGAGCAGGCTCCACTCGGCGGTCCGCGCCCTGCGCACCCGCCTGCACGAGGACGAGGTGGTGTGACATGACCGCCCGGGACGACAGCCGACGCGACACCGAGCAGGAGGCGCTCCGCGCCCACGAGGGCCCTCCGCCCGAGGACGGCCCCACGCACGACGGCTCCGCCGCTCGCGACGGCGCCGCGCACGACGAGCCCACGTACGACGGCACCGCCTACGCCGGTATGGACGCGCTGATGGCGGCCCTTCTCGACGAACCGTTGCCCGAGGACGCCCTGCGGGACGCCGAGTACGTGGCGTCCCACGAGGCGGCCGTCGCCGACCTCGCGCTGCTGCGGGAGCAGCTGGGGCTGATCGGCGAGGCCCTGGCGGCGCCGGACGAGGACGCCGTGACCGGGGTCGCGCCGGGGCGAGTGGGGGCCGCGCGGCCGGGGGACACGGCCGGTGCCGAGACGGACCCCGGGCCGGTGTCCGGGACCGCGTCGGCCCCCACCGCGTCGGTGACCCCCCTGCCGTCGCGGCCGTCCCGCGCCCGGCGCGCCCTGCGGATCACCGGCGGCACCCTCGCCGCCGCGGCCGCCGCCTCCGTGGTCCTCGCCATCGGCTGGGGGGTCATGCAGACCGGTGACGGGGCGAGCAGCACGAAGGCGCGCGACGCCGGCGTCTCCGAGCAGTCGAGCGGGGACACCGGGAACACGGACTACGGCGACCGGGGGGACGCGTCCGCCTCGCTCAGCCGGGAGGGGTACGTGGCCTGTGCCCGCACGATCGTGGAGGGCACCGTCACCGAGGTCGAACCCGTGCCGGGGGCCGAGCAGGACCGGATCACGGTGGAGGTGGACCACTGGATCAAGCCCGACAAGGGCGAGGACCGGATCGTCTTCCCGATGAGCCAGGACGTCGACCCCCGTCTGAAGGAGGGCGACCACGTCCTCCTCGGCATCCCCCGGGACAGCGCGCAGCCGGACATCTGGACCACGAAGGAGGCGGAGATCGCCCGCGAGCGGGCCTGGATCGAGGCGGCGCTGCCGGACTCGAAGCGGATCAAGTGCGACTGACCCGCTGAACGACCGGGAGCCGGAAGGGGACCGGAAGGGGAGCAGCGCGAAGGGGCGGGTGTCCAGCCGGACACCCGCCCCTCCGTTCGCCTCAGTACGGCTCACGCACTACCGGCGCACTACGGCGTGACCTTCTCGATCCGCACGCTGCCGGTGCCCGCGGCGGTGCCGCGCGCGTTCACCAGCTGGACCTGGCCGAAGAACTCCCGGCCGGCCGGGCCCTCGGCGGCCGCGACGACGTCACCGGAGACGGTGACCGACGCGCCCGTACCGAGCTTGACGGCGGTGTCCGCGACCTTCACCTCGCCCAGGGCGGAGGAGAAGAACACGTCGCGGTAGTCGTACGCGGTCGACCCGGCCGGAACCGCGTAGCCGACGACCTCGATGGTGTACGTACCGGCGGCCGGCTTCGGGACGGAGACGGACTCCTCGGAGTCGCCGTCCGCGGAGCTCGCGATCTGGGTGCCCGCGGCGTCGTAGACGTACAGGTCCAGGTCGGCGCCCGTGTCCGCGGTGTTGCCGATGGCGACGTCCAGGGACTCGGCGCCCGCGGGCACCTCGACCGTGGTCGTCTGGGTGTCACCGGTCGCGATGGTCGGCCGGTCGGTCTTGGCCGAGCCCAGCGGGCCGCCCGCCAGCTTGCCGTCGACCGGGGCGAGAGCGTTGGTCACCTTCCAGGTGGCGGCGGTCGGGGTGCCGACCTTGGCCTCGGGGACGGTGACGACCTCCGGGTCGAAGTTCGCGCCGTAGACCGCGAAGTTCAGCTTGTAGGGGTTGTCGAGCAGCGGCGACGTACGGCGCGACTCGACCTCGATCTCCCAGACACCGGGCTGCGGGTTGGCGTACGAGCGCACGTCCGGCTTGCAGCCCCCGCCGTCCTGGAAGTTGCTGTAGCAGGTCAGCGAGCTGGTGCTCTCGACCGCCAGGCCGTACGGGTGGTTGGCGATGAACCGGGTCTGGCTCTTGCCCTTCAGCCCGCTGATCGCGACCTCGAGGGTCTTGGCACCCTCGGGAACGGTGACGAAGTACGACTTGGAGGAGTTGCGCTGGACCTTGCCGGACGCCGAGTGGGTGTACTTCAGCGGCGTGGACGCGACCACCGTGTTGAGGACCTGCCGGTCGATGCCGACGGTCTTCGGGTCGTCGATCTCCAGGATCGCGCTGCTGATGCCGGAGTTCTTCGGCTTGGCGGCGATCTTCACGGTGACCGGCTTGTTCAGCGGCAGGGAGACCACGTCGTCGCCGACGATCCGGAACGTCCTGTCCCGGTTGTTTTCCAGGTGCAGCTCGTGGCGGATCGCCTTGGCGGCGCCCGTGGTACGGGTGACGGTCACCTCGTACGTCTTCTTCTGCCCGACCTTCAGGCCGCCCTCACGGTCGTAGAGGCCGGTGCCGAAGCCCGGCGTCTTCAGCGCGAAGTCGATCGCCGTGTCGACGGGGGCCTTGACCGAGTACTCGTGCGCGGTCGCGCCCTTCTTGATCGACTTCCATGCGTCGACGATGTTCATCAGACCTGCGCCCTCGGCGTACGCCTGGACACCGCTGATGTGGTCGGCGGTCGAGGTCAGCGCGGTGCGCAGCTTCGCGGGCGTCAGGTCGATGCCCTTCTGCTTCGCGGCGCTCAGCAGCAGCGCGGAGGAGCCGGCCGCCTGCGGGGAGGACATCGAGGTGCCGTTGAGCATCTGGTAGCCGGCCGGGAGCGGGTAGCCCGCCTCGGGGACCGGGCCGCCCGGCAGCCAGGTCTGCGTGGTGTTGATCGAGGCGCCGGGCGCGACCAGGGTGGGCGTGAAGCCGCCGTCCTCACGCGGGCCGCGCGAGGAGAAGTTGAACAGCTGGTTCTTCTTGGTGACCTTCGAGCCGTAGTTGGCCGCCCAGGTCTCCTTGGAGACGGACGCGCCGACCGAGATGACCTTGTCGGCCAGGCCGGGGTCGCCGATCGTGTTGGCACCCGGGCCCGAGTTGCCGGCCGAGATGACCAGCTGGACGCCGTAGGTGTCGATGAGGCGCGTGTAGAGCTCGGCGCGCGCGTTGTTGCCGTCGTTCAGCGCCGGGAGGCCGCCGATCGACATGTTGACGATGTCGACACCGCGGTTGACGACGAGGTCGATCATGCCCTCGGTGAGCGCCACGTTGGTGCAGCCGGGGCCGAACTCGCAGGCGCGGGAGGAGACGATCTGCGCACCGGGAGCGGCGCCGTTCATCTTGCCGCCGAACAGGCCCTTCGCGGCGGTGATGCCGGCGACGTGGGTGCCGTGCTCGCTGGAGATGAGACCGATGTTGACGAAGTCGGCCTTCTTGCCGACCCAGTCGCCCCCGAAGGGGTCCATCGGGACGTCCTTGCGGTACTCCACGACGAACGGCTGGCGCTCGGCGACGTCGGTCGACGGGTCGTCGGTGCCGAAGTAGCCGATCTGGTAGCCGTCCTTGTACGGCTTCATCGGCTTGTCGTCGGTGAAGTCGAAGTTCTGGTTGACGTCGACGGTGACCGTGCCGGCCGCCGCGTCGTAGAGCACGCCCCATGCGTCGGTGGTGTCGCCGTCGCGGTTCACGTCGCCCGCCGCGTCACCGGCCGCCGTGATCGACTCACGGAAGAGGTTGACGGAGTACGAGCCCGTGGGCGCGGTCCAGGTCTGGCCGCCGTAGGTGAAGGTGGGACCGGCGACCGAGTTCGTCATCGGGCGCCAGCTGCCGTCGCCGTCGACGATCGGGTCGGTGGACGTCACCCAGTCGACGATCTTGCGCTTGCCGGTGGTGGTCTTCTGCAGCGCGGGGTGCGCGAGGTCGACGCCGGAGTCCAGGACGCCGATGGTGATACCCCGGCCGTCCGCCTTCGGGTTCTGCTTCACGAAGTCGACGGCGCCCGTCTCGAAGGACGGGTTGTACGGGTTCTCGGCGGGGGTCTTCTTGCTGGGCCCCGGGTATGTCTTGGCCGCCTTGGCCCCCGACTTCGCGTCCTTGGCCGAGACCGGCGAGGGGTCGTCGAGGACGATCTCCTGGCGCAGGTCGATGCCCTGGACGGAGGAGAGCTTCGCGGCGGCCGAGATGGCCGAGTCGGCGCTCTTGGTCGGGACCGTGGCGCGGACGTAGCCGAGCTTGTCGTAGGTGCGGCCCACGGAGCCGCCCTTGACCGCGTCCAGCTGCTCGGCGACCTGCTCGGTCTTGCCGGGCGTGGTGGCGATCATCATCGTGACGTTCTTGTCGCCGTCGGCCTTGGCCTCGGCGAGCAGATCGGCGTCGGTCGAACCGAGCTTGTCGTGCGCGGACTTGACGCCGCCGTCCGCCGGGACGGCGGCGGACGGGTCGTCCGCCGAGAAGGCCAGGGGTATCGGCCCGGCCGCGGAGAGCGCGGCGACCAGTCCCGCGGCCACGGCAATCCGGGCCACGCGTCTCGCACCCGGGCCAGAGCCGGGGTGGGGGGTGAGGGTCATCAGCATCCCTGTAGGTAAGGAATTCAGGTGAGAACGAACATTGATGATCCGAGCGGCGGGTTCGGATCGGTCCGGTCCGTTATGCGGTGCCGGATGATCGCTCAGCCTTACCGAAGTGACACATGTTTGGGGAGGGTTGACCGAGGCGGGATTGTGTCATGGCGTAAACCCGCCACCCGGCATGAGGGTGATGACCGTCCATGAGTGGACATTTTGGCTAACGTCTGTGCATGCGCGAGGAGTTGAGGGTGGCGGCCTACGCCGTCTGTGTGCGCGACGGACAGCTGCTGCTGGCCCGCTGGGTCTCCCGGGACGGCGGCGAGAAGAAGTGGACCCTGCCCGGCGGCGGCATGGACCACGGCGAGGACCCCTACGCCACGGTCGTCCGGGAGGCCGCCGAGGAGACCGGCTACACCGTCGAGCCCACGGTCCTCCTCGGCATCGACACCGGCCGGCGCACCTACCCCCGCCACCTCGGCACCCGCGCCGACCACCAGGCCCTCCGCATCGTCTACGAGGCCCGCGTCACAGGCGGCGACCTCCGCCACGAGACCAACGGCTCCACGGACATGGCCGCCTGGCACCCCCTGGGCGAGATCCCGACCCTGGAGCGGGTGGGCCTGGTGGACGTGGGCCTACGCCTGTGGCGAGAACGCCCGGCCAACGGCCACCTGGAACCACCGGCGACCCCTTAGGGGCGCGGGGCAGTACTGAACATGCGGCTACCGCCGCGGGGCGCGAACAACCACGACGCACCCGCACCCACCGAATCACCGAAGCCGCTGCGGCGAATAGGTGCCGTACCCCGTCAGATGAACAAGGAGTGACCCCTTCCCGTCCCTCCCCTCACATTCGGGAACCCCCAGTGAACGCACCCCGTCCCCGAAGATCGACGTACGGTGATCGGCGCCGCCCGTTGCGACGTCGTTAACGTCCAGGCCACCCCCGCTGCCAAGCATCGAGGAAGAGCGGGAACCCCACTCCGGCCCCCACCGCGGAGCGGCCCCGCGACCACTTCCGACGCGTTCGCATTCGGGGAGACCGCGCCATGTCGCGCATACGCTCAGTCGCTGCCGCCGCCACCAACCCTGACCGCCGGGCCTTCCTCGCCGCCACCGGCGCGGTCGGCCTCGCCGCGGGCGTCGGCTTCGCCCTGCGGCCGGAGACCGAAGCCCACGCCGCCGCCTCCGCCGCCGACCGCGCCACGGCCACCGAGGTCCCCTTGGCCAACCTCTCGAACAGAGAGGCCCCGGCCGCACCCCTCGCGCCGTACACCCGGGGCACCACCCTCGCCTCGGTCGCCGCGCCCCGCACCTCCTCCGGCTACCGCCGCCTCGGCTCCGGCCCGGCCTGGGCGCGGGTCGTGCGCGGCGACCTCGCCACCCCCAAGGCCGGCCGCGAGAAGCGCCGTACGACCCTGGCGTCCTTCGTGCAGTTCACCGACCTGCACGTGGTCGACGTCCAGCACCCGCTGCGCTACGAGTACCTGCGCGCCCAGACCGCCAGCGCGTGGCGGCCCCAGGAGGCGCTGTCCGTGGCCGGCGCCGTCTCGCTCGTCGAACGGGTGAACGCGCTGCGCGGGGCCCCGGTGACCGGTTCCCCGCTCCACTTCGTGATGACGACCGGCGACAACACCGACAACAACTCCCGGACGGAACTGGACTGGTTCCTGAAGGTGATGAGCGGCGGCCGGGTCACCCCCAACTCCGGGGACCCGCGCCGCTACGAGGGCGTCCAGAACAGCGGCCTGAAGCTCTACTGGCAGCCGGACGCGGCTCTCCGCGACGCAGACAAGCAGCTCGGCTTCCCCCGCCTGGACGGTTTCCTGGCCGCCGCGATCCGTGAGGTCAACAGCCCCGGCCTGAACGTCCCCTGGTACTCCACGGTCGGCAACCACGACTCCCTCCCGGGCGGCTGCTACGCCCCCGGCGACTCCTTCTTCGCGGACTTCGCGGTCGGCGGCAGGAAGTTGATGACGCTGGACGAGCAGGTCGGCAAGGCCCTCTGGGACAACGTCAAGAGCGGCGGCGACCCCAAGGGTGCCGACTGGAAGGCCGTCCTCAAGGCCCAGGCGAAGAAGATGCGTTCGGTCACCCCGGACGAGAACCGCGCCCCCTTCACCCCGCAGGAGTACCTCCGGGCCCACCTGGACCCGGCCCACGCCGGCCCCGGCCCGGTCGGCCACGGCTACTCGCAGGCCAACCTCGACGCCCGCACCCAGTACTACGCCTTCCGCGTCGCCGACGACGTCATCGGCGTCAGCCTCGACTCCACCGACCCCGGCGGGCACTACGAGGGATCGCTCGGCACGGCCCAACTCAAGTGGCTGGACCGTACGTTGAAGGAGGCGGCCAAGGACGGCTCGTACGCCGTCGTCTTCAGCCACCACACCAGCACGTCGATGCGCAACCTGCGCAAGGACCCCGCCCGCCCCACCGAGGCCCGCCACGGCGGTGACGAGGTGCTCGCGCTGCTCGGCCGCCACCGCAACGTACTGGCCTGGGTGAACGGCCACAGCCACCGCAACCGCATCACCCCGCACTCGGCATCGGGCGGCGGCTCGTTCTGGGAGATCTCCACGGCCTCCCACATCGACTTCCCCCAACTCGCCCGCGTCATCGAGCTGGTGGACAACAAGGACGGCACGCTCTCCGTCTTCACCACGCTGATCGAATCAGCCGCCCCGCACACCACCGACTTCACGGACCTCTCGCAGACCGGCCTCGCCGCCCTCTACCGCGAGCTGTCCTACAACGCCCCCGGCCGCCGTGACACCCTCACCGGCAAGGCCGGTGACCGCAACACGGAGCTGGTCCTCCGCAAGGGGTCAACGACCCGGGGCTGAAGTCCCGGGCTTGCAGAGCGGGCGCCACTGGTTGTGGTGCTGCGCTTGCGTCCTGTCCCGCCCTCGGATGTCGGGGGTGGGGCTGGGGCGGTTGACTGCGCCCCGCGTCGCCACAACTCTTCCGCGCGGGCGCGGATGTTGCGGGAGCTGTTGCGGTCCGCGTGATCAACGAATCCGCAGGACCGGCACGCGAACCACGCCTGGGAGACCCGGTTCGCCTTGTCGATGCGGCCGCACTCGGCGCAGGTGCGGGAGGTGTGCGCTGGATCGACGTACACCACCGGCACCCCGGCCTTCTTGGCCTTGTACGCGATGAACGCCCCCCATTCAGCGACCCGTCGGCCGTACGTTCGACAGCGCCCCGGCTTCGCCAGACAGTCCTGCGGGCGCTCCGCGCCCGAACTCCCGACTCTGCGACGCTCCACGTCGCCACCACACGATGCGTGGCATGAGGAAGGGCCGCCGAAGCGATCGGCGGCCCTTCCTCTCCCCTCCTGGTGGTCCGAGTTCCCGGTTACCGGGGAAGCACCACGACGTACGCCGCCGGATCCCGGTCGCACGACGCCATCAACGCGGTGCGGACGACGGCCGCCTGCTGTTCCAGCGAGTCACGCAGTTTGCGGGGCGTGACGTGCACGACGGTGATGCCGAGCCGCTCCAGCATCTCGCGCTTGCGGGCGTACTCGGACCACAGCGCGTCGTCCTCCTGGCGCGGGGCCCGGGTGTCCAGCTCGACCGCGACGGCCTGCTCCGGCCAGTACGCGTCGAGGCCGCCGAGGTGCGGACCACCGGGGAGGCGGAGGTCCACGTTCCAGACGGGGTCGGGGAGGGCGTGTTCGCGGACCATCCGGTACAGGTGGTCCTCCGCGACGGCCCTCCCCTCCGCGACCAGCGACTCCACCGCGTCCGCCACCTGCGGCCGGTTCAGCAGCCGCGCCTCCGTCAACTCCCGGATCACGGCGGCGGGTTCGGTGTGCCCGCCGCGCACCGCCTCCGTCAGCAGCCTGCGCACGGTGGCCGCGTCGGAGAGTTCCCCGACCGCGTCCGCCAGGGCGCGCGGCACGGGGGCGACGGGCAGGCCGGTCACGTACGACGGGGTCGGCACGGCCGAGGTATGCACGATCCGCGCGCAGCCCACGGTCCGCAGCCGGCGCAGCCGCGGGACCAGGACGTCGATCGTGTCGAGGGACGGGATGGGGGGAGCGGACGCGAAGCCGTGCAGCGTCAGGGCGGCGAGCCCGGTGATCACCGCGTCCGCGTAGCGGGGTGTCGCCGCCGGGCGGGGCTCGTCGGCGTTCGGCTGCGCGGGGACCCCGGCGACGCCGCCGGCCCCGGTGGAGGTGTCGCGGAACGGGGAGCGGGCCGCGTACGAGAGCACCGCGTGCAGGCGCTCCTCCGAGGTGGGCGGGCCCGGGTGCAGCAGGAACACACTCGGCAGGATCTGCTGCCAGGAGCCACCGGGCCGGCACCGCTCGTTCGTCTCGGCGGCGGTGACACCCTGCGCGCGCAGCTGCGCGGCCGTCAGCACCCGGCGCGTGACGTCCGAGAGGCGACGGAGGGGGCGGGGGGAGAGCGGGGTGTTGTGCGTCATGACCCGGAGGTTCCCGCTTCGGGCCCGCCCATGAACCTCTGTTACACGTCCGTCGACAAATCCGGACAAGACCGCACTAAAGTACGTGCGTTCGAGTGCCGATATCCGCTGGTCCGGACGGGGGCCGAAAAAGGTTACGGCTCTGATTACCCGAATTTCGTAACCTTGAACCGGGCCCGGCGCCCATGAGCGCGGGGCGCGTGCACTCGGGCGGCCGCGGGGCCGCGGGGCCGCGGGGGCTGCTCGCGCAGTTCCCCGCGCCCCTCAAAGGGTCACGCCCTCGTGGCAGTTATCCCGCCGCCGCGTCACACTCCTGACCCCGCAGCGCTCGGGCCAGGTCGTCCCGGGCCTCGATCACCAGCCTCCGCAGCGCCGGCGGCGCCGACTCGTGCGAGGCGAGCCACGCGTCCGTCGCCTCCAGCGTCCCCGGCGAGTCCTGGAGCGAGGGGAACAGCCCTCGCACCACGTCCATCCCGATCTGGATGGACCGCTCGGCCCACACCCGCTCGATCACCTCGAAATACTTCACCGCGTACGGAGCCGTCAACTCCCGCTGCGACGGCCGCGCGAACCCCGCGATCGTCGCCTCGACCAACGCGTTGGACAACTTGTCCGACTGCACGACCGACGCCCACGCCTGCGCCTTGACCGCGGCGGACGGCCGCGCCGCCAGGCACCGCACCTGATGCCGCTTCCCGGAGGCCGTGTCGTCCCGCGCCAACTCGGCGGCCAGGGCGCCCTCGTCGGCGACCCCGTGCGTCGCCAGCGGCTCCAGGAAGGCCCACCGCAGCTCCTGGTCGACCTCCAGCCCGTCGACCTTCTCGCTGCCGTTCAACAGCCCCTGCAGCACCGTAAGTTCGGCTTCGTCCGACGCCACCGACGCGAAGAACCGGGTCCACGTCAGCTGGTGCTGGCTCCCCGCCTCGGCGGCCCGCAGCTCCCGCAGCGCACCCTCCGCGAGCAGCCGGCCCCCGGTCTCCCGCCACTGGGGCGCCGCGTAGTGCGTCAGCGCCGAGCCCGCCCACGCGTGCAGCATCTGCAGCACCCCGATGTCGGACTCCCGCCCGGCGAAACGCAGCACGAGGTCCACGAAGTCCCGCGCCGGCAGCAGCGCGTCCCGCGTCAGGTTCCACAGCGCCGACCAGCACAGCGCCCGCGCCAGCGGATCGGTGATGTCCCCGAGCCCGGCCCGCAGCGTGTCCAGCGACGCCGCGTCGAACCGGATCTTGCAGTACGTCAGGTCGTCGTCGTTGACCAGCACCAGCGCGGGCGCCTCGGCCCCCGCCAGCTCGGCCACGACCGTACGCGGCCCGTTGACATCCACCTCGGCGCGCGCGTACCGCTCCAGCGCGCCGGAGCCGCCCTCGCCGTTCGCGTCCGTACGCCGATACAGACCGATCGCCACCCGGTGCGGCCGCAGCTCCGGATGCGACTCCGCCGCCTCCTGCACCACCGCCAGCTCGTCGATCCGGCCCTCGGCGTCCAGGAGCACCTGCGGAGTGAGGGAGTTGACCCCCGCCGTCTGCAGCCAGGCCCGCGACCAGGACGCCATGTCCCGGCCGCTGGTCTCCTCCAGCACCGACAGCAGGTCGCCCAGCTTCGTGTTGCCGTACGCGTTCCGCTTGAAGTAGCGCCGGGCGCCCTCCAGGAACGCCTCGCGCCCCACGTACGCCACCAGCTGCTTCAGCACGGACGCGCCCTTGGCGTAGGTGATCCCGTCGAAGTTGAGCTTGGCGTCCTCCAGGTCACGGATGTCGGCCGTGATCGGGTGGGTGGAGGGCAGCTGGTCGGCTCGGTACGCCCAGGACTTGCGGTTGTTGGCGAACGTGACCCAGCCGTTGGTGAAACGGGTGGCCTCCACCATCGAGAAGGAGCCCATGAAGTCCGCGAAGGACTCCTTCAGCCACAGGTCGTCCCACCACACCATGGTCACCAGGTCGCCGAACCACATGTGCGCCATCTCGTGCAGGACGACGTTGGCCCGCCGCTCGTACGACGCCCGGGTGACCTTGCCGCGGAAGATGAACTCCTCCCGGAAGGTGACCAGTCCGGGATTCTCCATCGCGCCGAGGTTGTACTCGGGCACGAACGCCTGGTCGTACTTCCCGAACGGGTACGGGTAGTCGAAGTGGTCGTGGAAGAAGTCCAGCCCCTGCTTGGTGATCTCGAAGACGTCGTCGGAGTCGAAGTAGGGCGCGAGACCCTTGCGGCACATCGCGCCGAGAGGGATCTCCAGCCGCGTACCGTCCTCGAAGACCCGCTCGTAGGTGTCCGTCACATAGTGGTACGGGCCCGCGACGACCGCCGTGATGTACGTCGAGATCGGCTTGGTCTCCGCGAACCGCCACACCCCGTCCGTGCGTTCGCCGACCCCGTTGCTCCACACGACCCAGCCCTCGGGCGCGCGCACCTCGAAGCGGTACGGGGCCTTGAGGTCCGGCTGCTCGAAATTGGCGAAGACGCGGCGTGAGTCGGCCGGCTCGTACTGCGTGTAGAGGTAGACCTCGCCGTCCTCGGGGTCGACGAAGCGGTGCATGCCCTCGCCGGTGCGGGAGTAGGCGCACTGGGCGTCGACCACCAGCTCGTTCTCGGCGGCCAGGTCGTCGAGGGTGATCCGGGAGCCGTCGAAGACCTCGCTCGGGTCGAGGTCCTTGCCGTTGAGGGAGACGGCCGTCACACGCGGCGCGACCAGATCGGCGAAGCTCGTGGCGCCCGGGTCGGCGCACCGGAAGCGGATGGTCGTCACCGACCGGAACGTACGCGGTTCGCCGGCGAGGTCACCGGACTCCCCGATGGCGGACCGCAGGTCGAGGGAGACCTCGTAACCGTCGACGGACAACAGCGCGGCCCGCTCCTGGGCCTCGTCACGGGTCAGATTCTCACCGGGCACGGGCGGCACTCCCTCGGGGTGGTGTTCAGTATGCGGACAGCCTGATCCTGCCATGCACCGCGGGAATGGCCGGGGCGGTCCTCGGTGTTGCCGGGTTTGTTGCCCGGTGGACCGAGCCCGCACGACTCCGCCTTCGTAGCCCTTTCAAGCCCCTTCAAGCCCTTTCGAGGAGAACCATGTCCGAGCAGACCTCCGGCAAGACCCCTGTCGACTTCTGGTTCGACCCGCTGTGCCCCTGGGCCTGGATGACCTCGCGCTGGGTCCTGGAGGTGGAGAAGGTGCGGGACATCGAGGTCCGCTGGCATGTGATGAGCCTCGCGGTCCTCAACGAGCCCAAGATCGACGAGCTGCCCGAGGAGTACCGCGAGCTGCTGGCCACCAAGGCCTGGGGCCCGGTGCGGATCGTGATAGCCGCCCAGCAGGAGCACGGTCCCGAGGTGCTCGGCGACCTCTACACCGCGCTCGGCACCCGGATCCACAACCAGGGGGAGGGCCCCGAGAAGGAGACGGTCGCCGCCGCGCTGAAGGACGTCGGCCTGCCCGAGTCCCTCATGGACCACTGGGACGACACCCCGTACGAGGCCGAGTTGCGCGCCTCCCACAAGGAGGGCATCGACAAGGTCGGCCAGGACGTCGGCACCCCCGTCATCGCCGTCCCCGGCGCCGACGGCGAGCAGATCGCCTTCTTCGGGCCGGTCGTCACCCCCGCGCCGAAGGGGGAGGAGGCCGCCCGGCTCTGGGACGGCACCCTCCTCGTCGCGTCGGTCCCCGGCTTCTACGAGATCAAGCGCACCCGCACCAAGGGCCCGGACTTCAGCAACCTGCTTTCTTAGGGCTCGGTTCGCCTCCGGGGCGCTCGTGCCTGTGTCGAGACGACGATCGTGCTCGACCCCTCCTTCGTCGGGGCCTGCGCGCGTTCGCCGTCTCGACACAGGCGCGCCCCTTCGGCTCACTCGCCGTAGGTGGCCGTCGGCTCAGTCGCCCTTCGGTGACTGGTGGTGCCGTAGTACCGGGAGAAGCTCACCGGAAGGACTCGGGCAGGGTCAGGCCCTCGCTCTGGTTGCCGTACGGCTGGACGAAGAGGCAGCGGCCCTTCTCGCCGCGGTTGCCGCAGCGCCACCAGCCGGCCGGGTTCTTGCCCAGCGACTCCAGGTACTGCCGTACTTCCTTGTCCGCCTTGTAGAACGGCAGGGGCTTGCCGCCACCGCACGGCGGGCAGTGCTTGTAGCTCGTGTCCACGCGACCTCCCGGTCCGGTCCGCCGGATCGGTAATCCGGCCGGAAACGGGAGCATAGGGCGAAAGCCGAGGAAGCGGTCAGACCGGAATGCGTCCCGCCGTGGCGTGTTCCGGCGGCCCGGAGGGCGAGAACCCCCGCGAGTCACGTCCTCGCGGGGGTTCTCCCTTTTCCCGCCTGCCCGGTGAAGGTTGAGAAGACGATCACGAGCAGGGCGTCTCGGCCGCCGGCTCAGGGGGTCAGCAGCAGCACATCCGCGCGGGACCGGGCCGCCGTGTAACGGCGGGCCACGTCCTGCCAGTTCACGACGGCCCACATGGCGTCGATGAAGTCGACCTTCTGGTTCTTGTACTGAAGGTAGAAGGCGTGCTCCCAGGCGTCGAAGACCAGGATCGGGGTCGATCCCTGGCCGACGTTGCCCTGGTGGTCGTAGACCTGCTCGACGACCAGCCGCCCGCTCAGCGGCTCGTAGGCCAGCACGCCCCAGCCCGAGCCCTGGGTGGTCGCGGCGGCCTTGGTCAACTGGGCCTTGAAGCCCGCGAAGGAGCCGAAGGACTCGGCGATGGCGTCCGCCAGCTCGCCGACGCCGTCCTTCTCCAGGGGCTCCCCGCCGCCGTCGCCGGTCATGTTCTGCCAGTAGATCGAGTGCAGGATGTGGCCGGAGAGGTGGAAAGCCAGGTTCTTCTCCAGGCCGTTGATCGCCCCCCAGGTCTCCTTGTCCCGCGCCTCGGCCAGCTGCTCCAGGGTGTCGTTGGCTCCCTTGACGTAGGCCGCGTGGTGCTTGTCGTGGTGCAGCTCGATGATCTCGGGGCTGATCACGGGTGCCAGCGCCGCGTAGTCGTACGGCAGTTCGGGAAGCGTGTAGACGGGCATGGGGGTCCCCTCCGACCTCTTATTGCAAAGTACTTGCAAGTGCACGCTAGCAGCAAGAGACTGTAGGGGCCTGCCCGGGCGCGCCAAAGGGCCCTCGCGCGAACCGACCGTCCGTCCTCCGCGCGAGGGCCCTGAAGTGCGAGCCGGATCAGCGCGCGGCGCGCGCCCGCTGCCGGGCGTACCCGACCGCCGCCAGGATCAGCGTCATCCCGCCGGTCCAGTACAACTGCGTCCGCGTCCCCGGCTCCCGGGCCATGAGGACGAACACGGCGGCCATCCCCGCGAGCGCCACCCAGGTCAGCCACGGGAACGCCCACATCCGCACGACCAGCCGCTCCGGGGCCTCCCGCTCGATACGGCGGCGCAGGAGCAACTGGGAGACGGCGATGAGGATCCAGACGACGAGGACGACCGCCCCGATCATGTTCAGCAGCCAGGGGAATACGTCGTCGGGGCGCCAGTAGCTGAGCAGGACGCAGAGGAAGCCGAAGACGCTGGAGGCCAGGACCGCGATCCGCGGGACCCCGCCCGACACCCGGCCGATCGCCTGCGGGCCCTGCCCGCGCGCCACCAGGGAGTACGCGATCCGGGAGGAGCCGTAGATGTTGGCGTTCATCGCGCTCAGCAGGGCCACCAGTACGACCACGTTCATCACCTGACCGGCGCCGGGGATCCCCAGGTGGTCGAGGGCGGCGACGTACGGGCCCTTCTCCACGACCTCCTTGGAGTCCCACGGGACGAGGGTGACGATGACCGCCATGGAGCCGATGTAGAAGAGGGCGATGCGCCACATCGCCGTACGGACCGCCGTGGCCACGCCCTTCACCGGGTCCTCGGACTCGGCCGCCGCGATCGTCACGGTCTCCAGACCGCCGTACGCGAAGATCGACGCCAGCAGGCCGATGACCAGGCCGTCCGAGCCGCCCGGCAGCAGACCGTCCTCGCCGGTCAGGTTGGCGAGGCCGGGCGCTTCGGTGCCGGGCAGGACACCGGCGACGGCCAACACGCCCAGCACCAGGAACAGGGAGATCGCGCCGACCTTCAACGCGGCGAACCAGAACTCGAACTCGCCGAAGTTCTTCACGGCGGCCAGATTGGTGCCCAGGAACACCAGCATGAACAGCGCCACCCAGGCCCACTCGGGCGTCCCCGGCAGCCACCCCGTCACGATCTTCGCGGCGCCGATGCCCTCCAGGCCGACGGCCGTGCAGAGCAGCACCCAGAACGACCAGCCGGCCGTGAAGCCCGCCCACGGACCGATGGCGCGTTCGGCGTGCGCGGAGAAGGAACCCGAGGAGGGATACGCGGCGGACATCTCGCCGAGCATCCGCATCACCAGCATGACGAGGAGCCCGGAGAGCGCGTACGCGAGGACGATCGAGGGACCGGCGGCGGCGATGCCCGCCCCCGACCCGACGAAGAGGCCCGCGCCGATCACACCGCCGAGGGCGATCATCGACAGGTGACGCTGCTTGAGGCCGTGGGACAGGGACGCGTCGGACTCTTGTGGAGCCTTGACGGAGGTGCTGGGCATGGGCGGGGTTCGTCCAATGCGTGAGACGGCAAAAACGCCGACAGTCTGAACAGCCCCTCCACGCGCACGGAGGGACTGTCCGCTATCCGGACGCGACCGATACGGCAGGTGGCTGCGCGGCTACGTACCGGGCCTGGGCAACCATGCGTCCGAAGTCGGCAAGACGGAGCCCACCGCTGCCCGGACGGCGAACGACGGGCGAGGCGGCACCTGTGCACCCCGTCGACCCGATTGGTGAAACCCTACAGATTCGAGTCGACGCCCCGTCAGGCACCAAGCGGCTTCACCTCAGTGACCGGTGTCACGCCGTACCGGGTGTAACCAGCACCCTTTGTTCGAAGTCAACCAAGCCGTCGTTCATGCCTTTGTCGAGCGCTGATGATGTCCGGCCCGAGTCGGCTGGGATAGCGTCACCGTGTCCCCGCCCCCGTCACCCGCCGGAGTGAGCCCCAACATGAGCACCGCCGTCGCCACGTCAGCCCGCCCCGGCGAGGTCCTCGCCGACCGTCTGCCCTTCACCGGCGCCCGCGCCCGCGACATCGCGCTCGTGGTGGGCGGTGCCGCGCTCACCGGGCTCGCCGCCCAGATCGCGGTGCCCGTGCCGGGTTCGCCGGTCCCGGTCACCGGCCAGACCTTCGCGGCCCTGCTCGTCGGCACCACCCTCGGCGCGGGCCGCGGTGTCGCCGCCCTCGCCCTGTACGCGCTGGCCGGCCTCGCCGGTGTGCCGTGGTTCGCCAACGGCACGTCCGGCGTCGGCGTCTCCTTCGGCTACATCCTCGGGATGGTCCTGGCGGTCGCCGCCGTGGGCGCCCTGGCCCGTCGCGGCGGCGACCGCTCCACGCTGCGGACGGCCGGCACGATGCTCGTCGGCGAGGCGATCATCTACGCCGTCGGCGTCCCGTACCTCGCGGCCACCGCCGACATCAGCCTCTCCTCCGCCGTCGCGCTCGGCCTCACCCCCTTCCTGATCGGCGACGCCCTCAAGGTCGTACTGGCCATGGGGCTGCTGCCGACGGCGTGGAAACTGCTGAAGAGCTGAAGAAGTGACACAGGTGACGCCCCGCCACTGAGCGGGCGCCGCCCCCGAAGAGGCTCGCCGGGTCGCCGTCCACCGACCGCACCACGGCGAGCCTCTTCGGCATTCATGCGTGCGCGCCAACTGTGTTCTTGCGTGCGCGGCACCTGTGTTCGGACGTACGCGCTTCCCGTGTTCGGGCCTCCCGGGTCAGGACTCCTGCCGGGCCCGCCGCTGGTTCCACCGCAGGCCCGCCGCACCGGCGGAGACGAGCGCGGCGCCCGCCAGGCCCAGCGGCAGCACCCGGTCGGCCGGACCGGTCTGCGGCAGCTCGTCCGGCATGTCGTCCTTCCCGCCGCCACCGCCGCTGCCCCCGTCATCGTCTCCGCCGCCGGGGGTGACCGGACCGTTGTCGGTGCCGAGGAGCAGCGGGGTCGCGGGCTCGTTCGGTGCCTGGTTGGTCGTACCGAACGGGACCGGCCCCTGCTGCCAGTACGTCTTCGACCCGTCGGCGTTCTGCACCGGCAGACAGATCTTGCCCTGCTTGCTCAGGTCGTACGTGGCGTCGATCGCATAGGTCTTCGACTTTCCGGCCGCCAGATCGTCGATCGCGCACGCGAAACCGCTGTTCGAGCCGTCGGGAAGATCCCCCTCCGGAATTGCCGAACAACCCTTGACATTCTTGACCGTCATGCCGTCGAAACCGACCACGAGCAATCGGATTTCGCCACTCGCCTTGCTTCCCTCGTTCTTCACGACGCCGGTGATATCGGTTTCCCCGGACTTGTTGTCGACTTTGATCTCCTTGGACAGCAGCGTCGAGAGCTTCACGTCCGCCGGTGCCGCGTCCACGGTCTTTCCGCCATGACTGCTCAATCCCCCCTCGTCGTCCGCCGAGGCCGTGAAGCCGAGGATCATCACCGACGTGAACAACGCGGTGAGCAGCGATCCGGCGATGGCGGTCTTACGATGAGAACTCATGTTCCATCCCCCTTGCGTCCCCCTGGCCGTGCCTGAATTCACGGCCTATGAAGAGGTACCACAAGATTTCCCAGCACTATGCTGGTGCGGCACGAAGTGTGACCAATACGCGACGATGTGGTTCTTCTGAGGCGCGTGCGGTCATTTGTGAAAGGGTTGTCGAAGGGGGGCATGGGGGTGCCGGAAATGACGCGGGGCGGTGTTCCTGGTCTTGTCGTGGCCGACCGTTATCGGCTGGTCGAATGCATCGGTCAAGGCGGAATGGGGCGGGTCTGGCGGGCCACCGACGAAATACTCGACCGGCAGGTCGCCGTCAAGGAAATGCGTATCGACGGTCAGGACCCGGAGGACAGCCGCACCCGGCGCGAGCGGACCCTGCGCGAGGCCAGGGCCACGGCCCGGATCGACCATCCCAACGTCGTACGCGTCTACGACGTCGTCGACGCGGGTGAGCGGCTCTGGATCGTCATGGAACTGGTCGACGGCCGCTCCCTGGAACGGCTGGTGGCGGAGGACGGTCCCCTGGACGCGCACGACACGGCCCGGATCGGCCTCGAACTGGTCGACGCGCTGGGCCAGGTGCACGCCCAGGGCGTCCTGCACCGCGACATCAAACCGGCCAACGTCCTGATCAGGCGTACGGGCATCCACCGGGCCGTCCTCACCGACTTCGGTATCGCCGCCATCCAGAACGCCGAGGCCCTCACCATGGCCGGCATGCTCGTCGGCTCCCCCGACTACATGGCCCCCGAGCGGGTCTCCGGCCGCCCCCAGGGCCCGCCCTCCGACCTCTGGTCCTCGGCGCCACGCTCTGCGCGGCCCTCGGCGGACGTTCCCCTTCTCGCGCTCCACCACTCTCGCCACCCTCCACGCCGTCCTCTACGAGGAGCCCGAACTCCCCGCCGCCGCGGGCCCC
Organism: Streptomyces sp. MNU76; assembly: GCF_020982545.1. Taxonomy (GTDB): domain Bacteria; phylum Actinomycetota; class Actinomycetes; order Streptomycetales; family Streptomycetaceae; genus Streptomyces. The sequence goes on from NZ_JAJKLK010000001.1 coordinate 533,304, forward strand.
CTCCAGCACCTCCTGGCCGCCCTCCTCGACAAGGACCCCGAGGCCCGACCGGGCCTGCCCCGTCTCATCGAGGCGCTGCGTGCCGTCACCACACCCCCGGCGGCCTCCCCACAGGCGGCCAGGGGGCCGACGGAACCGGCACCGCCGGAGTCGGAGGAACCCCGGCCCACCGGCGAGCCGAGGGAACCGGCCCAGGGGGACCCTGGAGCCGACCACGCCCAAGCGGGCCGCGATGACGCGGAGTCGGGCATCGCAGCACCAGGCACCACCACACCGGACGCCCCCGCACCAGGCATCGCGGCGTCGGCCGACGCCGTGTCCGGCAGCGCGGCATCCGTCGCCGCCGGCCCCGACCAGCCGACGGCGAGCCCTCTGATGCCGATGCCGATGCCGACGCCCGAGGAGAGGCCGGGGCCGCCGGACGGAAACGGGCGACCGCCGACCGGCCCCGCCCCGAAGCGGGAGGCGGAAGCGACGCCCCCTTCCCCGCACGACACCCCCGCCCGCACCCCACCCGACTCCACCAGCACACCGCACCCCCACAGCCCGTTCCACCCCGGAACCCGACCGAGCCACCACGCCCGTCCTCCGCCGCACCCCTCCCTCCACCCCTCCCTCCCTCCCGTATCTCAGCCCCCGGCAGACCCCCGTCTCCCCGTGCCCGACCCCGATCCGGCGCCCGAGCACTCCACCCACAGCGACCTACCGACCAGGCCCCGGCGCACCTCGACTCCCACCCCACACGACACCCCCGCCCACTCCCACCCCCATGCCGCCCGGCGAACTGCCCGGCCCGCCCGTGCCGTCCCGGCATACGGAGCCGGACGGTCCCACGAGCCCCGAGGCCGCCGCCGGCGCAACCGCCGTATCGGCCTCGTCGCTGCCGCCGCCGTGGCCGTGACCGCCGCCGTGGCCGCGGTCGTCGTACCGGCGGTGAACGGCTCGCCCGACGACAAGGGAGGCAAAGACGACAAGGCGTCGTCGTCGACGACGGCCTCGCCCTCCGCCTCCTCCCCGTCCCCCACCGTCGCCGGCACGTCCCGGCCACCGAAGCTGCCGCCGGGCGCCCGCACGGAGGCCGGTGTGTTCGCCTGGGTCCCGCCCGACGGCTTCTCCCGGGAGGTGCACGCCGGCGCGGAGGTGCACTACACCGCGCCGGACGCCCGGCAGGAGATCGTCGGCAAGGCCTCGCTCGCGCGCGGTGACCTGCTGGAGCAGTGGCGGAAGAAGGAGAAGAGCACCAGCGAGGGGCCGGGATACCAGCGGATCCGCCTGGAGGAGACGGAGTTCCGTGGCAGGCCCGCCGTCGTGTGGGAGTACACCGTCACCGCCCAGGAACTGCCCTGGCACGTCCGCTCCCTGGGCTTCAACACCGGCGGCAAGTCGTACCAGCTGACCACCTGGTACCACCCCGACATCGAGGACCGCGCCCTCCCGATCTACGAGAAGGTCGAGGAGAGCTTCACTCCGCTGTAGATCCCACCGTGGGCACGAAAAAGAGGGCCCGGCGGCGGAAGAACCACCACCGGACCCTTGTCCGGACCTACGAGCCGGTCACTGTCAACTCACCGTGTCGGACACCTTCTCGGCGGACCCGGCGGCGGACTTCCCGCCACCGACCTTCTCCTTCACGAGCGCGATGCCGACCACGACCGCCGCGACCAGCAGCGACAGCAACAGGATCTCGCGGTTGCCGTGTTCGGTGTCGGTGAGCATGTAGCCGAGGACGAAGAGGATCAGCCCGATGGTGGCCCACGTCAGATGCGGGTACAGCCACATCTTCACGACGAGCTTCTCCGGCGTCTCCCGCTCGATGATCCGCCGCATCCGCAGCTGGGAGAAGCAGATGACGAGCCACACGAACAGGGAGACCGCACCGGAGGAGTTGACCAGGAAGAGGAAGACACCCTCGGGGAAGAGGTAGTTGAAGATGACCGCGACGAACCCGAACACCACCGAGGACAGGATGGCCGCCATCGGCACACCCCGCGCGTTCGTACGGCCGAACGAGCGCGGCGCGTCCCCGCGCGTCCCGAGCGAGAACGCCATCCGCGACGCGGTGTAGAGACCGGAGTTGAGACAGGACAGCACCGAGGTCAGCACGATGAAGTTCATGATCTGCCCGGCGTGCGCGATGCCGAGGGAGTCCAGGGCGGCCACGTAGGAGCCCTTCTCCTTGATCGACGGGTCGTTCCACGGGAGCAGGGTCACCACGACGAAGATCGAGCCGAGGTAGAAGACGCCGATCCGCCAGATGATGCTGTTGGTGGACTTTGTCACCGCCTTCTGCGGGTGGGCGGAGAACGAACCCGAGGTCGGGTTGGCGGCGGACATCTCACCGAGCATCCGCATCACCAGCACCACCATCGTGCCCACGAGCGCGTACGACAGCAGGATGCCGGGGTCGGCCGTGGCGATGCCGGAACTGGACCCGACGAAGAGACCGGCGCCGATGACACCACCGATGGCGATCATCCACAGATGACGGCTCTTGAGGCCGGCGTGCAGACCGGGGGAGGGGGAGAGGCCGAGCCTGGGGTGTCTGCCTGGTCCGACAGAGTCGGCTGGGAGGGCATGGGGGGAGGTTTCCTTTGCGCCGTTGTGGGGGCTTCCGTGCGTCTGCCCGAGGTCCACCCGATCGACTCCCGTCAGAGCGGGAGACGGGAGTGCACAGCTGGGGCCGGATGGACCGCTGTAAAGATCGATCCGGCGAATCGAAGGTGAAAGGAATCCTGAACCTTTGAATTCAGAACTTTACTTGAGATTTACTTAAGGTTCCGTGGTTCAGCTCACGTTTCCTGGTCCTGCACCCCGTCGTGCCGCGCCGAAACACGCGTGTCACACTCGGACCATGCGCGTCTACCTCGGCTCGGATCACGCCGGATACGAACTCAAGAACCACCTCGTCGAGTGGCTGAAGGCCGCCGGCCACGAGCCCGTCGACTGCGGGCCCCACATCTACGACGCCCAGGACGACTACCCGCCGTTCTGCCTCCGCGCGGCGGAGCGTACGGCCGCGGACCCCGGGTCCCTCGGCGTCGTCATCGGCGGCTCGGGCAACGGCGAGCAGATCGCCGCGAACAAGGTGGCCGGCGTCCGCGCGGCCCTCGCGTGGAGCGCCGAGACGGCCGCGCTGGGCCGTGAGCACAACAACGCGAACGTCGTCGCTGTCGGCGCCCGGATGCACTCCGAGGAGGACGCGACCAAGTTCGTCGAGACCTTCCTCGACACGCCGTTCTCCGGTGACGAGCGTCACATCCGCCGCATCGACATGCTGGCGTCCTACGAGACGACGGGCGACCTGCCGCCGATCCCGCCGCACCACCCGCAGCCGTAGTCACCGGGCAAGCAGACCCCGTCGGCTGCGCAGCCGACGGGGCTGTGGGCTGAAAAGCAGGGGGCGCAGCCCCTGCTTTTCAGGGGCGCGGGGAACTGCGCGAGCAACCCCCACGCACCCGCACCCGACGACGCACCCCCAACCACCCCCACCCCTGCCGAACCCCCGGAGGACCCCGTGCCGGAGGGGCACACCATCCACCGCCTCGCCGAAGACTGCCGCACCCACTTCGGCCCGGAGGGCGACGGCCCCGAAGGCCACGGCGTCGGCCGGAACGTCCACGTCACCAGCCCCCAGGGCAAGTTCGCCGACGCCGCCGCCCTCCTCACCGGCACCCCCCTCCACGCGGCCGAGGCCCACGGCAAGCACCTCTTCCTGCACTTCGGCGACGCGGCCGCCGAGGAACGCGTCCACATCCACCTCGGCCTCTTCGGCAAGGTCACCTTCGGTCCGGCCCCCGCGCCCCCGCCCACGGACACCGTCCGCCTCCGGCTGCGCAACGACACGTCGTACATGGACCTACGGGGCCCCACGACCTGCGCCCTCATCACGGACGCCGAGAAACAGGCCGTACACGCCCGCCTCGGCCCGGACCCGCTCCGCCCCGACGCCGACCCGGCCCGCGCGTACGCCCGGATCTCCCGCAGCCGTACGACCATCGCCGCGCTCCTCCTGGACCAGAAGGCCATCGCGGGCGTCGGCAACGTCTACCGCGCGGAGGTCCTCTTCCGGCACGGCATCGACCCCTACCGCGCGGGCAGGGACATCACCCCGGCGGAGTGGGACGCGATCTGGGCCGACCTCGTCGCCCTGATGCGCGAGGGCGTACGCCACAACCGCATCGACACGGTCCGCCCCGACCACCTCCCGGAGGCGATGGGCCGTCCGCCGCGCGTCGACGACCACGGGGGTGAGGTGTACGTGTACCGCAGGGCGAGCCTGCCCTGTCACATCTGTGGCGGCGAGATCCGCACCGCCGATCTCGCCGCCCGCAACCTCTTCTGGTGCCCGTCCTGCCAACACCGCTGATACCGCGCGCTGTTGCCCTGGCGCCCTAGAACCCGTGCGGCAGCCAGGGCGCGAGCCCCGAGGACAGCAAGCCGGTGGACGCCTCCGCCAGCGACCCCTCCCGCAGTTCCCGCACCAGCCCGGCCGCGCCCAGCGAGGCCAGGCTCACCCCGCCCAGATAGGCCGCCCCCAACTCCCTTACGGAGAGGGAGAGATCGGCGGCGTCGGCGGTCCGCTCGCAGGTCGCGCCCTTGACGTCGCCGGTGAGCCGCCAACGTCCCTCGTTCCAGGGGCAGAAGGCGTCCTCGACCTCGAACACGACGTCCAGCGGCGCCTGATAGGTCCGCGCCCGCAGCGCGGCACCGACGTCCACGAGCCGCACGTACAGATCGTCCTTGACCCGCAGTCCGCACCGGCGGACGTCCGACACCAGGTGCAGCACCGGCTCGTCCACCGGCAGCCGGTGGGCCACCACGCACCGCGTCAGGTCGATGTCGAAGAGGAACCGCCACAACGCGGCCCGCGCGGCGGGGTCCACGGCCTCCAGCGAACTCACCTGGACGACCCCCTCCGGCCCGGCGTGCCCCCAGTCGGACTTGATCCGGAAACGGGCGTACCCCACGACCCCGGAACCGTCCCCTCACCCGCCCGCTCGGCCACCACGCACTGCAACGGCGAGGCCCCCTCCCGGTGGCGCTCCGTGTCGAGCAGGTCCACCCGCTCCCAGCCGGGCCGCCGCTCCATCATCCCCGGCCGCTCCGGCACCAGACGGGCGTACACCTCCTCGCACACGTCGAGCACCTCGACCGGATCCGCGTACCGCAGCCGTACGTCATCGGTGCCGGGCGGCACGGACAGCCGTACCCGGGTGGTGTCGATGTCGGCGGTGAGCCGATGCGTGGCCTGGCCGTACCCGAAGCGGCCGTAGATCACCGGCTCGGACGCCGTCAGCACGGCCAGCGGCTCGCCCCAGGAGCGGATGTCGTCCAACTGCCGCCGCATCATGGCCGTCAGCACCCCGCGCCGCCGGTGCGTGGCCGCGACGCCGACCATCGTGACGCCCGCCGTCGGGACGACCGCGCCCCCGGGCATCGTCATCCGGAAGTCGAACGCCCCGGCCGTGCCGACGCATTGATCGCCGTCCCACACACCGATCGAGCGGTCGTACGGGGTGAGCGCCTTCCACAACTCCCGTTCCTCGGGGGGTTCGGGGGTGCCGCCGAAGGCGCGGACGAGGTTGTCGTACCAGACGTTCCAGTCTTCTTTGCGCAGCGCCCGCAGCTCAGTCGTCATACGCCATGCCTAGCAGGGCAATCCCGTACGAGCGAACGAATTTGCCCCGCGCGTCGCCGTTCGACGTGGGATCCTTCCCAGGTGCCGCACGGAGGGCGCACGGGGGCCGAAGTACGCGTTCCGGTGTGAGATCTGTGTGAGATTCGTCGTGAACCGGCCCTCGGAAGGGGGACAAGTAGGACCTCCTGTGCACAGGGGCTGGTCCGATGGATAAGGTCCCGAACAATGGCAGCAGGACGAGAGCGGCGCGCGGCGGCCGATACGCTCACGGCCCGGATGAAGAAGTTGGTTCACCGGGCCCGCACCGGCCTGCGCAAATCCGCCGTCGACTACTTCCGCGGGGACGGCTCCGACTGGATCGCCCTGGCCGGTCTGCTGCTGACGATCCCGCTGATCGCCTGTCTCACGATGATCAACGAGGTGTGGTTCTCACCCGCCGTCCTCGTCCTCCCCATCGTCGCCGGCGGTCTGCTGCTCCGGCCCGCCAGCCTCCTCGGCCTCTACGCCGCCGCCGCGACGGCCCTCATCGTGGAGTCCGTCAAGCTCGGCCCGTACACCGACGGTCCGGCCCGCGTGACGCCCGGCACCGTGCTCGTGGTCGCCGCCTGCGGTTTCTTCGGTCTGCTCATCGCCCAGTTCCGCAGCCGCGTCGGCGTCCCCTGGCGGCGCGGCGGCACCATGCTCTTCGACCTGCGCGAACGCATCCGGGTGCAGAGCAAGCTGCCGCAGCTGCCGACCGGTTGGCACCGGGAGATGGCGCTGCGCCCGGCGGGCGGCCAGTCGTTCTCGGGCGACTTCGTCGTGGCCGCCCGGACGAACGGCGGCCGCACCCTGGAAGTCGTGCTCACCGACGTCTCCGGCAAGGGCATGGACGCGGGCTCCCGAGCCCTGCTGCTCTCCGGCGCCTTCGGCGGCCTGCTGGGTTCGCTCCCCCCGCACGCGTTCCTCCCGGCGGCCAACGGCTACCTCCTGCGCCAGGACTGGGACGAGGGCTTCGCGACATCCATCCACCTCGTCCTCGACCTCGACTCCGGCGACTACGAACTCTTCTCCGCCGGCCACCCGCCGGGCCTCCAACTCAGTGCCGGCACCGGCCGCTGGGAGGAGAAGGCCGCCGAGGGCCCCCTCCTCGGCGTCTACGACGGCGCCCAGTTCGACCCGGTCAAGGGCTCCCTGCGCCCCGGCGACGTCCTGATGCTCTTCACCGACGGCCTCGTCGAGACGTCCGACCGTGACATCGTCGAAGGCATCGACCGCCTCACGGGCGAGGCCGACCGCTACGTCGCCGGTGGCTTCCACGGCGCGGCCTGGCACCTGATCGAAGCGGTGGCCAAGGACGTCAACGACGACCGAGCCCTCCTGCTGATCTGCCGAGAAGGCCCCACCCCGACGAGGTAGAGAGCCCCACCGCCCCACCCCGACCCGCAAACCACGCCGCCACACGAAAGCCGCAGCCCGCCGAGCAGCGCGAGGACTCGACCGAAGCAGATCGACCCGCAGGGGTGCGGCCGTCGCCGATCGACCCGCAGGGTGCGACCGTCGCCGATCGGCCCGGGGGCGGGGTTTGAGCGTCGTCGATCGGCCGGAGGCGGGGACGGGGGTTTGAGCGTCGTCGATCGGCTCGGGAGCGGGGCTTGACCCATCGCAGATCGGCCCGTGGAGTTCGAGCGTCGTGTATCGGCCCGCAGGGGACCTGCGCGCGCCCTTCCGGGCGCGGGGAACTGCGCGAGCAACCACGACGAACCCGCACCCAACACCCCACCCATACCCACCCCAATCTCACCCACCCGCCCCACCCCGTCCCCGAACCCCAAACCCTCACACACACCCAGGGGTCGAAGGGGCACAGCCCCTGGAGGACGGGACGGGCAGGGGCGGCGGGGCGACCCCAAGCCCGCAACCAACGAACTCGCGAGCCGACAAACCATCACAAACCCAACGGACCCACGGACCCACGAACCCGCAAACCCACAAAGGAGCCCCACGATGCCCCGACCCACCTCACCCTCCCCGAAGTGGAGACCCTTGCCCGCACCGCCCACGCCACCCAGACAGACAAGGCCGGCCACCCCTACACCGACCACCTCCAGGCGGTCGCCCACGGCGTAGCCACCCGCGGCGGCGACCCCGACCAGATCGCCGCAGCCTGGCTGCACGACGCCATCGAGGACCACGCCCTCACCGAGGAATGGCTGACCACCGCCCCTGGCCCCGCACGAAGGCCATCGTCCGGGCCCTCACCAAACACCCCGGCGAACCCCCGGAGGCCTACGCCGCCCGCATCCTCACCACCCCCGGCGCCCTCCTGGTCAAACAGTCCGACCTGGCCCACAACGCGAACCCCGCCCGCCTGGCCGTCCTGGACGCTCCCACCCGCACCCGCCTCACCGCCAAGTACGCCCACATGCGAAACCTCCTCGGCCTGCCGGACGAACCGACGGCCGAGGAGGCGACGTGACGCACCCGCCGAGAGCGGGGATGAAGGGGAAACGGCCCGGGGGAGCTAGACCTTGGCCCCGGCCTTCCCCCGCTCCCGAGCCAACTCGGCGGCGTCCCTCTTGAACGCCCACTCCATCTTCGGCTCCATGGCGAACCGGAACATCCGCTGCACCGGCGGCGTGCACAGCACGGTGATGACGGCCGCGGCGAAGACCGTGACGACCAGCTCGCCCAGCGGCTGGTACACCCACGCGTTGGCGTCGTACCAGTCCCAGAAGCGCGAGCCCTTCGCGAGGAACCCGTGCAGCAGGTAGCCGTAGAGCGTGCCCGCGCCCAGCACGGTGAACCACATCTTCCGCCGGGGCACCCAGGCGAAGAAGCAGGTGGTGAGCACCATGGAGCAGCCGAAGAGCGCGAAGGTCATGACGACCCCGGCCCACCACGGCGCACCCAGCTCCTGGGCGCTGTCCCGGTGGTAGAACCACGCCGAGTTCATGTGCGGCCCCACCCAGTACGCCATCGCCAGCGCGACGGCCGCCACCGGCACGGACAGCATCCGCACCTCACGGCGCCGCATGAACTGGAAGTGCGCGGGCTTCATGAAGAGACCGACGACGAAGAAGGGCAGGAACTGAAGGACGCGTTGCAGGTCCAGGTCGTCGCCGATGTCGGGCGAGACGGAGGCGAGCGCCGCGATGCCGAGCGCCACCGGGATCGGCCAGCGCACCACCTTCCACAGCGGGGTCGTCAGCCGCCACACGAACAGCGCGATCAGGAACCAGGTGAGGTACCACGGGTCGAGCAGGCTGATCGGATGCGAGGGGTCGTCGTTGCCGTACCGCTTGAAGAAGGAGTACGCGATCTCGAAGAGGACGTACGGCACGGCGATGCCGGTGATCAGCCGGCGGAGCCGGTCGGGGCGCATGTCGAAACTGCGCGAGAAGTAGCCGGAGATGATGATGAAGGCCGGCATGTGGAACGTGTACACGACCATGTACAGCGCCTCGGCGGCGCGGCTGTGATCGGTCAGCGGCTCCCACGCGTGCCCCATCGCGACGAACACGATGGCGAGGTACTTCGCGTTGTCGAAGAACGCGTCACGCTGTTTGGCCGGTCTGGCCTCCGGGGAGGCGCCACCCGGCGTCGGGTGAGGGGACGAGGACTTCAGCGAGCGCGGACTCGGCACTCCGTCGGCCGGCGACTGTGGTGACTGTGCCGGCGGGAGCGGCGCCCTGGACCGGTCGTGCGGTCGCAGCGAGTTCGTCACGGACCCTCCCGCCGGGAACTCCGGGGGACGGTCCGAGCACTCGCTGCGCAAGCGGGGGACGAGGCAGCGGTGAACATCTGAGGCACCCTAGCGTTGTCTGTGCGATTTCGTAAAACCACCGACGTGAATCCTGTATTGAGGAGTACGTGTCACTCACGGGTACCCGGGATTCGGTGAAGTGTGCCTCACGCGGAGCATCACCGTCCGTACACCCCAAGGCGCGTGGACTGCACCTGTCTGTCCGCATTCATCCCGACTAAATGGCGCATAGCGAGCGCAGGCGACTCCGGTGAAATGTCCGGTTAATTACCGTCCTGGGTGGGCCCCTTGGTGTGTCTGTGGCAACAATTCGAATTCCCTGCGCTCGGGTTGTGTGTGCACGGAAACGATCACGTCGAATTCACCTCCGAGGTCCTCCCGTTGACCGGGGACCGGGGTGGCGCGGGTGCGGTGCCGTGGTCGACGTTGCCTCAGCCACTGCATATGACGGCCTGGTTGGTGGCACGATGGTTCTGGCGGGGTGCGCGTGGGGTCGGCGCCCCGGGCCGGGAGTGCGGACCGACCGAGGGTGTGATCTGTGTGGCCATTTCGCTGTCAGTGGTCCTCTTGCTGGGGATCATCCTGGTGGTTCTGATGCGAGGGGGGACGATCAAGGCCGGCCCGGCCGTCGTCGCCATCCTCTTCGGGTTCTTCCTCGCCTCGACGGGCATGGCCGACGACATCCAACGCTTCCTGTACTCGATAGCGGACACCATCAACTCGATCCAGTTCTAGTGCCGGCCCGACCGTTCACCGCGAGACGGTGAACCCGGGCCCCCGACGCACATCATGCGGTGGGCCGGCACGACGGGTTCACCCGGCAGCGGATCGATCCCGCGCACTCGTACGGCCACGACGTCCGTGGGGACGGGGGAGAGGTCCGGAACCCTCGTCAGACGCCATCGGAAGGCCTCCGGCACGTCCTTGGCGGGCAGCTCCACCGTGGCGAGACTGACCCAACGGTCGTAGTTCGTCGGGTATACGCGGACCAAGGCGCCGCATTCAGGGCAGACCGGCGGTTCGATCCACGTCACGTCATCGGGGCCGGGGTCCGGTCTAGGTGCAGCCGTGGCTCCGTCGGTCGCGGCCATCTCGTTGGCGAAGGTGTTCCAGCACCTCTCGCAGAGCCACGCCAGAAGCCGGAACCGCCCGCGCTCGCCCACACTGACACCGGTCTCCCCGCATTCATCGCATGCCGACCGGTCGCCATCCCGACTCGCCCCCATAAAGCCGAGTGTGAGCGAATCCGGCCGAATCCCAATAGGTCGCGATTCGGCCTTTTCGCGCGATGTCGTCAGCCACCATGGGCCGCCTCGGGCGCCAAGTGTCGCCTCGGAAGGGCGAGGTGACCGCCCGAAGCTACTCGGGCGCGCTCACGGTCACGGGGCCCCTGAAACCCTTGAGGGTCACGACGTTGCGCGCCGCGTCGCCGGACACCTCGAGCCGCTGCTCGAACCGCACGACCCGGCCGGCCTCGTCGACCCACACCTCGCAGGCGAACTCCTTGGTGCCCGTGGCGCGCATCCTGTCGTACAGCCGACGGTCCACGGTCCGGAGCCGGTCCTGGGTGACCTCGCCGGAGAGTCGATACGTACGGACCCCGTCCACCTCTTCCGGGCCTTTGCGAGCCTTCGGCCCGAGGTCCAGGAGGAGTTGTGCGTAAGCGCCGTAGTCGGCCACCTCCGCACCCGAGGAGCCCCGTCCCGTACGGCGCCACTCGCCGGCCGCTCCGTCGCCCCCCACGGTGCGCGTGTAGGTCGCGTCCTCCAGCAGGATCGTTTCCGCCTCGAACGCCTGGTCCTTCGGGACGCTGTCGGAGGTCGTCACGGTCAACCTGCCCGTAGGGCTCGACGCGTTGAAGTTCATCCGCCCGGTCATGACCACCGTCGGCGTGGAGCCCGCATAGGTCTCCGTCCGCACCTCGGCCGAGTAGGGCGCCGGATCCGCGTTCTCGAGCGCCGCCTCGACGTCGAACGAGCCGTCGGCCCCCGGCGAGGCGGACATACCGCTCTTCGACGTCGGCGCGGGTGCCTCCCCGGCACTCCCGGAGCCACAGCCGACAAGCAGGGCGGCGGTCGCGACACCGACCGCCACGGCGACCGAGCGGTGCATGGCAGGGAACCTCCTCAAGGCTCACTCCGACCGTGATGAAAAACGATCAGGGCCAGGTGGAGAGAAGATCCTCCGGCCTGACCCTGAGCGATATGGAGCGGGCGACGGGAATCGAACCCGCGTAGCTAGTTTGGAAGACTAGGGCTCTACCATTGAGCTACGCCCGCACGGCGCGCGCCGCAGGTCGGAGGACCGCGGCACTGAAGGCATCGTAGCGGGTCGGGCGGCTCCGCCGCACACCGCTTCCGGGCCGCGCCCCGCGCCCGCCGTCGCACGCGCCCGCGCACTCGGTAAATCCGGCAACCGTATGGCCTGCGGGCATGTACCCTACGTGTCGCACCAGACGGGGTGTGGCGCAGCTTGGTAGCGCGTCCGCTTTGGGAGCGGAAGGCCGTGGGTTCAAATCCCGCCACCCCGACCACCGCGCCGGTACGGCGCCGCCCGCCACCGGCAAGATCACCTTTTGGGGCGTGTACCGCCTGCGGTTACTATGCAAGCTGCGCGCCCGTGTGTCTGCACTCTCACGTCTCTCAAGGGCCGCTAATCCGCTGAAACCCCGCCGCACCGGCGTGGGACGTCAGCAGAACCCCCAAGAAGTCAGCCCCCAAGGAGACCGAACCGTGAAGAGCGCCGTGGAGACCCTGAACCCGACCCGGGTTCGGCTCAGCATCGAGGTGCCCTTCGAGGAGCTCAAGGACAGCCTCGACGCGGCGTACAAGAAGATCAACCAGCAGGTCACGGTGAAGGGCTTCCGCAAGGGCAAGATCCCGGCCCGCGTCATCGACCAGCGGTTCGGCCGCGGTGCGGTCCTGGAGGAGGCGGTCAACGACGCGCTTCCGAAGTTCTACACCGACGCGGTCAACGAGGCCGAGCTCAACGTCCTGGGCCAGCCCGAGGTCGACATCACGGAGCTGAAGGACGGCGAGACGCTGAACTTCACCGCCGAGGTCGACGTCCGCCCGACCATCGAGATCCCGGACTACTCCGGCATCGAGGTCGAGGTCGACGCCGTCGAGGTCACCGAGGAGGACGTCGAGAAGGCGGTGGAGCAGCTCCGCGAGCGCTTCGCCTCCACCTCCCCGGTCGAGCGCGCCGCCGAGGACGGCGACGTCGTGACGCTCGACCTGGAGGCCAAGGTCGACGGCGAGGTCCTCGAGGACGGCGTCGCCGAGGGCGTCTCCTACACCATCGGCTCCGGCGAGCTGCTGGACGGCATCGACGACGCCGTGAAGGGCCTGGAGGCCGGTGGCGAGGCCACCTTCACCTCCGAGCTCAAGGGCGGCTCGGCGGCCGGCAAGGAGGCCGAGGTGACCGTCAAGGTCTCCCAGGTCGCCGCCCGTGAACTCCCGGCCCTGGACGACGAGTTCGCCCAGCTCGCCTCCGAGTTCGACACCCTCGAGGAGCTGCGCGCCGACAGCCGCAAGCGCCTGGAGAACATGAAGCAGTACGACCAGGCCACGCAGGCCCAGGAGCGCGTCCTGGAGAAGCTGCTGGAGCTCGTCGAGGTGCCCGTCCCCGAGAAGCTGCTCGAGGACGAGATCAACACCCGCAAGCACAACCTGGAGCACCACCAGCTCGGCCAGATGGGTCTCGACCTTGAGAAGTACCTCGAGATCCAGGGCAAGACGGTCGAGGAGTTCGACGCCGAGACCAAGGAAGCGGCCGTCAAGGGCATCAAGACCCAGTTCGTCCTCGACGAGCTGGTCGCCAAGGAGAAGCTGAACGTCAACCAGGAGGAGCTCACCGAGCACCTCATGCGCCGCGCGGCCTCCTCCGGCATGTCCCCGGACCAGTTCGCCCAGGCCGTCGTCCAGAACAACCAGGTCCAGCTCCTCGTCGGCGAGGTCGCCCGCGGCAAGGCCCTGGCCCTGGTCGTCGAGTCCTCCACGGTGAAGGACACCAACGGCGAGATCGTCGACCTGGACGACGAGGACGAGGACGCTTCCGCTGAGAGCACCGAGGAAGCCCCGGCCGCCGCCGAGGCCGAGGAGAAGGCCCCCGAGGCCTGATCACTCCGCGAACAGCAGGCTCGAAGACGGGCCCCCGGGTCACTCATGACCCGGGGGCCCGTCGGCCTACCCAGGGGCGCGGGGAACTGCGCGACCGGCCCCGTACGAGCCGCACCCGCCGATACACCTGACGTGGCAGACGCGCCTGCGGCTCGTGGAGGGCCGGTCGCGCAGTTCCCCGCGCCCCTTCGGCGGCCGGGGGCCACCAGTGCCCGCCCCACCAGCGGAGCGCACACGCATGCGCTGACAGCGAACAGTTCCCTCTGCGGGATTCACCGGCGGAGCCACCGCGTTAGGGTCCATGAATACGAGGGCGGAGCCGTCGGGAAAACGGCTCGGCCCCCGGAAGGGAAACGTGAAGACGGCCCGGCGCCGTCGTAAGACGAGCAGGTGGATACGTGACGAATCTGATGCCCTCCGCCGCCGGCGAGCCTTCCATCGGCGGTGGCCTCGGCGACCATGTCTACAACCGGCTGCTCAACGAGCGGATCATCTTCCTCGGCCAGCCGGTCGACGACGACATCGCGAACAAGATCACCGCACAGCTGCTGCTCCTTGCCGCCGACCCGGACAAGGACATTTACCTGTACATCAACAGCCCGGGCGGCTCGATCACGGCCGGCATGGCGATCTACGACACGATGCAGTACATCAAGAACGACGTGGTGACCATCGCCATGGGTCTGGCGGCCTCGATGGGGCAGTTCCTGCTCAGCGCGGGCACCCCGGGCAAGCGCTTCGCGCTGCCGAACGCCGAGATCCTGATCCACCAGCCCTCCGCGGGCCTGGCGGGCTCCGCCTCGGACATCAAGATCCACGCCGAGCGGCTGCTGCACACCAAGAAGCGCATGGCCGAGCTCACCTCCCAGCACACGGGCCAGTCGGTCGAGCAGATCACCCGTGACTCGGACCGCGACCGCTGGTTCGACGCCTTCGAGGCCAAGACCTACGGGCTCATCGACGACGTCATCGCCACCGCCGCGGGCATGCCGGGCGGCGGCGGCACCGGGGCCGGGCAGGCGTGACGGCACCCGCCGGCACGCCTGCCCCCGCAACGCCCCCAGCCGAGCGCCTCAGCCCCTCTCAGGCTCCCAGGAGACACAAGTGAACGACTTCCCCGGCAGCGGCCTCCACGACAGCGCACGCTCCCAGTACTCGGGTCCGACGGCCGAGTCCCGTTACGTCATCCCGCGCTTCGTCGAGCGCACATCCCAGGGCATCCGCGAGTACGACCCGTACGCGAAGCTCTTCGAGGAGCGGGTGATCTTCCTCGGCGTGCAGATCGACGACGCCTCCGCCAACGACGTCATGGCGCAGCTGCTGTGCCTGGAGTCGATGGACCCCGACCGGGACATCTCGGTCTACATCAACAGCCCCGGCGGCTCCTTCACGGCGCTCACCGCGATCTACGACACGATGCAGTTCGTGAAGCCCGACATCCAGACGGTCTGCATGGGCCAGGCGGCCTCCGCCGCCGCGATCCTGCTGGCCGCCGGTACGCCGGGCAAGCGCATGGCGCTGCCGAACGCCCGCGTCCTGATCCACCAGCCGTACAGCGAGACGGGCCGCGGTCAGGTCTCCGACCTGGAGATCGCCGCCAACGAGATCCTCCGGATGCGTGCGCAGCTGGAGGAGATGCTGGCCAAGCACTCGACCACGCCGATCGAGAAGATCCGCGAGGACATCGAGCGCGACAAGATCCTCACGGCCGAGGACGCGCTGTCGTACGGCCTGATCGACCAGATCATCTCCACGCGGAAGATGAACAACAACAGCGTCCGCTGACCGCGAAAAGGCTGTAATGTCTGCCGCCCCTTGGCATGGTTGGCACCGTTTGACCCAGTGCACGACAAGGTGCACGACAAAGCGAACCGTGCCAAGGGGGGCCCGAACGGGGGGCCCGGCAAGGTACCGTCGACATAAGGCAGCACCAGGAGCCGCTGGGTTTCCATAATCCAGGCGTCTCCCATGGCGAAGGGGAAGCACACCGTGGCACGCATCGGTGACGGCGGCGATCTGCTCAAGTGCTCGTTCTGCGGCAAGAGCCAGAAGCAGGTCAAGAAGCTCATCGCAGGGCCCGGTGTGTACATCTGCGACGAGTGCATCGACCTCTGCAACGAGATCATCGAGGAGGAGCTCGCCGAGACGAGCGAGGTCCGCTGGGAGGAACTCCCGAAGCCCCGCGAGATCTACGAGTTCCTCGAGGGCTATGTGGTCGGCCAGGAGGCGGCCAAGAAGGCCCTCTCCGTCGCGGTGTACAACCACTACAAGCGGGTCCAGGCCGGTGAGAACGGCGGCGGTCAAAGCCGCGAGGACGCCATCGAGTTGGCGAAGTCCAACATCCTCCTGCTGGGCCCCACGGGCTCCGGCAAGACCCTCCTCGCCCAGACTCTCGCGCGCATGCTGAACGTCCCGTTCGCGATCGCGGACGCGACCGCGCTGACGGAGGCCGGCTACGTCGGCGAGGATGTCGAGAACATCCTGCTGAAGCTCATCCAGGCCGCCGACTACGACGTCAAGAAGGCCGAGACCGGGATCATCTACATCGACGAGATCGACAAGGTGGCCCGAAAGAGCGAGAACCCGTCCATCACCCGCGACGTATCGGGTGAGGGCGTCCAGCAGGCCCTGCTGAAGATCCTGGAAGGCACCACGGCGTCGGTCCCGCCCCAGGGCGGCCGCAAGCACCCGCATCAGGAGTTCATCCAGATCGACACGACGAACGTCCTGTTCATCGTGGGCGGCGCCTTCTCGGGCCTGGAGAAGATCATCGAGTCCCGGGCCGGCGCGAAGGGCATCGGCTTCGGCGCGACGATCCGCTCGAAGCGGGAGCTGGAGTCCAAGGACCAGTTCGAGGCCGTCATGCCGGAGGACCTGGTCAAGTTCGGCATGATCCCGGAGTTCATCGGCCGCCTGCCCGTCATCACCTCGGTCCACAACCTGGACCGCGAAGCCCTCCTCCAGATCCTGATCGAGCCCCGCAACGCCCTGGTGAAGCAGTACCAGCGCCTCTTCGAACTCGACGGCGTGGAGCTGGACTTCGAGCGCGAGGCCCTCGAAGCCATCGCCGACCAGGCCATCCTCCGCCAGACCGGAGCACGCGGCCTGCGCGCCATCATGGAGGAAGTCCTGATGTCGGTCATGTACGAGGTCCCGTCCCGCAAGGACGTGGCCCGGGTCGTCATCACAGCGGACGTCGTCCACTCGAACGTGAACCCGACGCTCATTCCGCGCGACGCGCGGGGCCGGGGGCCGGGGGAGCAGAAGACGGCGTAACTCCTCAGCGGTGCACAGACATCGAAGGGGCCCCGGTCAACCGACCGGGGCCCCTTCCACTATCAGCCTATGGCATGGTCAGATGCTCAACCATTAGTTAATGCAGGTCCTTATAACCCACTTCCGCGTGGCTGGACGAGCCGGCCGATCTCTGACCGGTGTAGCCGCCGAACCGGCCCCGCTCGTCTGCTGCCTCGTGGCAGAGGGGCGGGGCTTCGGAGTCCGACATGGTGCGGCCATGTAAGAAGCCCCCGCGCCCTTCGTCGTGGTGCTACTTGCCGCCCCTCAACCGCTGGGGCCCCCTCACGCCACACGTGGGCCAGCGCGACGGCTTCGTCCCGATGCCTGCGCAGGACGTTGCCCTTGATGGTGGAGAGCACGTCATCCCTTGCACCCGGCTCCGAGCGGTCAAGCCCGCGCCGGGTCACCCGCAGCACCGCCCACCGCAGGCACACCCAGCCCCAGCAGATACACCCACGACGGACCGGTCACGTACCAGCTGGGATCACGCCACCGGGCCAGCTCCATCACCACCCACATCAGCGGCGAGTACACCACCAGCCACACCGCGACCCACTCATCAGCCGCGCCACCCGCACCGTCCATCTCTTCACAATGCCTCCCACATCGAATGGGCCGGGACACCCGCAGATGCCCCGGCCCCAAACCTTCTGCTTACATACCCGTTTTCACCTTCGCGCTTCCGTCACCACGTTCGTAGATGCGGACCCACGGGTACCGGTGGACCGCCCCCAGGTCGACGTGGATCGGAGAGTACTGGAAGTCGCCCCTGCGCCAGGTCCGCAAGCCCCCGTGACTGTCCCCGTTCCACCTGTAATACTCCGGACCCTTCGACCCGCTCCGGTCCAGCCCCTCCCACGACCAGCCCAGCACCGCCGCCCAGTCGTAGACCTTGTGGTTGACGTTCGGTGTCCCGTAGGACGTGACCCGCTTGCCGTTGAAACAGAACCGCTGGTTGACCTGGAAGTACGCGAACTTCCTTTTGTCGGCGGCCCACAGCCAGTGCGTCGTTCCCCGGCTCTTGCACCCTGTAGCCGCCAGAGCCGTCGTCGCCGACGTCGACTTCGCCGGTCCGGCGGAAGCGAAATTCTCGACCGTCGTGGTGGTCGTCATCGTCTCCGCCTCCGCGTCGACGGTCGTCTCCTCGGTTGTGGACCCCACCGGGTACCCGATCCAGTAACCCGACGACAGCAGCTCGTCCGTGTCGTGCTCACTGAGCTGATCGTTCTTCGCCGCCGCCAGGAAGATGCTCGATTCCTTGTGCTGAGCCGCCTCCTCACGTGTGAGGGGAGTCGGCTCGTGGGCGTCGAGGTTACGGCGATACGCCTGTTCCGGAGTCTCCGAGTCAGCCGGGGCGGCAGCTGCCGTCAGACTGGCCCCGACGGCCATGACCACGGCCGTGACCAGCGTCGAACGTAAACGTATATGCATCAAAAACCCTCCGAGAATCGAACAAGTGTCGCGCCACGGGAGAACCTAGGGGCCCGTGTGAACGTTCAGCCAGGGATCTGAGGGACATCTGGGGTTTTCCTGCAAAACCCCCGCCGGCGGGGGCTGTTCACATCACGGGGCCACGCGGTCGGCACGACGACCGGTCCCACGGCCTCGTGATGGTCGCTGCCGTTGCACG
Organism: Streptomyces sp. MNU76; assembly: GCF_020982545.1. GTDB lineage: Bacteria > Actinomycetota > Actinomycetes > Streptomycetales > Streptomycetaceae > Streptomyces. The sequence continues at coordinate 551,735 of NZ_JAJKLK010000001.1, forward strand.
GTTCGTCGCAGTTGCAGGGGCACTTGTAGTCGTCCACGGGGCGGACTCAGTAGTCCTCTTCCCCGATGACGAAGCTCGGGATGGCCTCGCTCGCTCGCTGAGCTCCAGCAGCTCCAGGGCCTGGCGGTACGCCTTGCCTCGCTCGCACTTGCACAGGCGGTCGGGGTCCAGAGATACGCCGACCGCCTCACGGTGCTGGTCGTTCAGGTCTCCCATCACGGACTCCACATCCCAGCCCAGCCACTCCAGGGCGTCGGCGAGTGTGGCTATGCCACGGCCGCTTCAAGATCGACGGTGGGTGGGTGGCGCGCGGCGTGTCGGTGGGTTGAGCAGGACAGAGCTCCGGATCTTGAAACGGCCGCGGGTCGCCGTGAGCCCGGCTATTCGCTTGCACCTAACAGCCTGATTGTCATGGTCATGCTCATCGCGTCAAGGGTTAAGCGGATGCCTCCGGCATAGGAATTGCCGCTGGTGTCGGATATATCGGGAGACTCGTAAGTGCATTTGTTCGGGGGCAACAGCGGAGCCTCGGTCGCGATCGACCGAGGCTCCGTCAGGGGGAAACGCTACGCCTTGACACGCACGTCCTTGCGGAAGTTGGCCGCCTTGTCAGCGGCGCCGCTCAGATCGGCACCCTTGCCCGCCATGGCGGACGCGATGTCGGCGTAGACCACGACGCCGAGGGTGCTGTGGTCACCCCAAATGCACACCGGCACGCTCATCTTGCTGGGGCCGCCCGACGAGGAGTCGCCCTCGAGCTTGGTCTCCTGGCACTTGAGGACCGCGCCGTCCAGAGCGTCGGGCGTGAAGGCCTCGGGGCTGCCCACGAGTTCACCGGTCTCCGAGGAGTCCTTGGTCGCCTCCTTCTTCATGTCGGCGAACATGGCGTCGACGACCGCTTCCGGATCCTCGATCTCGCCGTAGAGGCCCATGAAGTTGATCATCTGGGCGGACAGCGGGTTGCCCTCGTCTCCGGCCTGGTACCCGGCGCTCACATCCTTGGCGTTCTTCACGCCGTGCTCTTCGGCTTCCTTGATGTCGTCCTCATTGAAGCCGCCGCTGTCGGCGCTGCTGGACTTCTTGAACTCGTCGTTGAGCACCGATGCCGGTGTAGTCAGCTTGTGCGGCCCGTCGTCCGCGACGTCAGCCCCGCCGATCACGAAGTACGCGCCCACCGCGACCGCCGCCACGACGGCCACCGCGCCCAGGATGATGCCGACCTTCTTGCCGCCGCCACCGCCGGAGGTGGGCGGCTGGGGCACCGTCGGGTAGCCCGGCTGCTGCTGGCCGTACGGGGCCTGCTGACCGTAGGCCTGCTGCTGGCCGTACGGCGGGGTCTGGGGCGGGACGCCCTGGGGGTCTGCTGCGGGTACCCGTAGCCCTGCTGCGGAGGCGCCTGCTGCGGGTAGCCGTAGCCGGGCTGGGGGGCGGCCTGCGGCGGCTGCTGGCCGTAGGGGCCCGGCTGGCCGCCCGGCTGACCGTACGGTCCGGGCTGCTGGGGCTGCCCGCCGTACGGGCCCGGCTGGTTGTAACTCATGGTCTGGGTTCCCCTCCAGATGCTTATGTGTTTCAGACATCCTGGCGCAGACCTGAGGTGCACAACGCATCGGGGGTGGTGAGCAGGTGGCCGTCAGGGACACGCGAGTGTGTTCTGGCGTGCAGGAGTGAGTCTCCGGCCAGCGGCAGGAGCGCTCCCGGGGGAAGGGAACGGAAGTTCTTGCATCGAATGCGTGACCTTCGCCGGTGGTGGTCGTTGGGTGTGGTGACGGGTTTCTGCGGCAGTCAGGGGTGGGGAGGGGTTGGGTGGGCTGCGGGAGTTGGCGGTGCCGTTCGTGGTGCCCGGCCCCTCGGGGGTCGCGGTCCGTACCCGGCTCAAGGGCCTGACCGCCGCAGACGAGACGGTTCTCCGGCTGATCGGTGACCATCTGGGCTCGCTGGCCTCCCGAGATCTGAAGACGCGGTGCGTGGCCGGGCTGGAGCATGATGGTGAGGCGTGGGCGGAACGCAAGCGGGTCCTGACGGCCGAGTCGTCCTCGCGCTGGGCGGGGTCGATCACGAAGGCCACCCACGACCAGTGGGCGCTGGCCCGGCGTGGCCAGCTCGCACACATCCAGAGCCTGGAGGCGGGTGTGCGGACCGTCACTCAGCGGCTGTCCCTGCCGGTCGGGCAGAAGGGCAGCAAGAAGGCTCCGGGCGGCTATCACAGCAAGCAGGAGTGGTTCGCCAAGTCCCGCCGCCTGCACGTGCTGGAAGGCCGGCTACAGGCGGTGCGGGCCGACCGGGAGGCGGGGATGGTGCGTGTGGTGCGGGGCGGGAAGCGGCTGCTGAACACCCGCCACCACCTTCAGCAGGCGCAGCTCACCGAGGAGCAGTGGCGTGCGCGGTGGCAGGCCGGGCGCCGGTTCCTCGCCGCGGACGGGGAGTCCGGCAAGCGGTTCGGCAACGAGACCATCCGGGTCACTCCCGGCGGCGAGGTGTCCATCAAGCTGCCCGCGCCGCTGGCGCACCTGGCCAATGCCCCGCACGGCCGGTACGTGCTCCCCTGTCGTGTGGGGTTCGCGCACCGGGGCGAGCAGTGGGCCGACCGCATCACCACGAACCGGGCTGTCGCCTACCGCATCCACGAAGACGTGGGCCGGGGCCGCTGGTATGCGACCGCCTCGTGGACGATCCCCCCGGCCCAGACGGTGCCGCTGGAGGCTGCCCGTGCGGGCGGCCTGGTCGGGGTGGACACCAACGCCGACCACCTCGCCGCCTGGCGCCTCGATGCCCACGGCAACCCCGTCGGCGCACCACTGCGCTTCGACTACGACCTCACCGGCACTGCCCACCACCGCGATGCCCAACTCCGCCACGCACTGATCCGCCTGCTGCACTGGGCCCAGCGCCACCACCTCGCCATCGCGGTCGAAGACCTCGACTTCGCCACGGAGAAGACCCGGGAGAAGCACGGCCGCCGGAAGCGGTTCCGCGAGCTGATCTCCGGCCTGCCCACTTCCAGGCTGCGAGCCAGACTCCTCAGCATGGCGGCCGAACTCGGCATCCCTGTCATCGCCGTCGACCCCGCCTACACGAGCCGGTGGGGCGCCCAGCACTGGCAAAGGCCCCTCACCCACAAGACCAGGAAACCCACTCGTCACCATGCGGCAGCGGTGGCGATCGGCAGGCGCGCCCTGGGGCACCCGATCCGGCGACGGACGGCACCGCCCCCTGCTCACCGGAGTGATGAGCAGGGGCATCGGACCGTCCAGGCCGCACCGGTGGCCCCGGGGCGTGAGGGAACCCGCCCCCGCATTCCCGGACCACGGACACGATCCGTGCGCGCCGGACGCGGAGCGAACGCGGGAGACCAGAACGCCCAACACCGTTCGGGGCGTCCGGCTGAGCATGAGCTCCGGGAACAGGACTCATTCCCTCAGTCTTTAGGAACGGTCACACCGTTACCGAAGAATCCGGTTTCGGGACGGCCCCGTAACACCCCTAAACTGAGCCCGTGACCGAGAACGCTCAGCAGCAGCCTCCAGCGCCCGCCACCGATCTGCCGACCCAGTACGCGCCGGCCGATGTAGAGGGGACGCTGTACGAGCGCTGGGTAGAGCGCGGTTACTTCGCGGCCGACGCCAAGAGCGACAAGCCCGCGTACACGATCGTCATCCCGCCGCCGAACGTCACCGGCAGCCTGCACCTCGGGCATGCCTTCCAGCACACCCTCATGGACGCCCTCACCCGCCGTAAGCGCATGCAGGGTTACGAGTCCCTGTGGCTCCCCGGCATGGACCACGCCGGCATCGCCACCCAGAACAAGGTCGAGCAGCAGCTCGCCGAAGAGGGCAAGTCCCGCCATGACTTGGGGCGCGAGGAGTTCGTCGAGCGCGTCTGGCAGTGGAAAGAGGAGTACGGCGGCAAGATCCTCGGCCAGATGCGCCGGCTCGGGGACGGCGTCGACTGGGACCGCGAGCGGTTCACCATGGACGAGGGCCTGTCCAAGGCCGTCCAGACCATCTTCAAGCGGCTCTACGACGACGAGCTGATCTACCGCGCCGAGCGCATCATCAACTGGTGTCCGCGGTGTCTGACGGCCATCTCGGACATCGAGGTCGAGCACCAGGAGGACGCCGGCGAGCTGGTCTCCATCCGTTATGGGGAAGGAGACGACTCTCTCGTCGTCGCCACCACCCGCGCGGAGACGATGCTCGGCGACACCGCCGTCGCCGTCCACCCCGACGACGAGCGGTACCAGCACCTCATCGGCAAGCAGATCAAGCTGCCGCTGACCGACCGCTCCATCCCGGTCGTCGCCGACACCCACGTCGACCCGGAGTTCGGCACGGGCGCCGTCAAGGTGACGCCGGCCCACGACCCGAACGACTTCGCGATCGGCCAGCGCCACGACCTGCCGTCCATGACGATCATGGACGAGCACGGCGTCATCACCGTTCACGGCCCCTTCCTCGGCCAGGACCGCTTCGAGGCCCGTGACGCCATCGTCGGCGCGCTGCGCTCGCAGGGCCGGATCGTCGCCGAGAAGCGCCCGTACACCCACTCCGTCGGCCACTGCTCCCGCTGCAAGACGACCGTCGAGCCGCGGCTGTCGATGCAGTGGTGGGTCAAGGTCGCGCCCCTGGCCAAGGCCGCAGGCGACGCGGTCCGCGACGGCCGGGTCAAGATCCACCCCGAGGACATGTCGAAGCGCTACTTCGACTGGGTGGACAACATGTTCGACTGGTGCATCTCGCGCCAGCTCTGGTGGGGCCACCGCATCCCCGTCTGGTACGGCCCGAACGGCGAGACGGTCTGCGTCGGCCCCGACGAGCAGCCGCCCACCGGCGAGGGCTGGACCCAGGACACCGACGTCCTGGACACCTGGTTCTCCTCCGGCCTGTGGCCGTTCTCCACGCTCGGCTGGCCCGAACAGACCGAGGACCTGCGGAAGTTCTACTCCACCGACGTCCTGCTCACCGGCCACGACATCATCTTCTTCTGGGTCGCCCGGATGATGATGTTCGGCCTGTACGCGATGGACGGCGAGGTCCCGTTCAAGACCATCGCGCTGACCGGCCTGGTCCGCGACGAGCGCGGCAAGAAGATGTCGAAGTCCTTCGGCAACGTCGTCGACCCGCTCGACTGGATGGACACGTACGGCTCCGACGCGCTCCGCTTCACCCTCGCGCGCGGCGCCAACCCGGGCACCGACGTCCCGATCGGCGAGGACTGGGTCCAGGCCTCCCGTAACTTCGCCAACAAGATCTGGAACGCGACCCGCTTCGCGCTGATGAACGGCGCGACGGTCGAGGGCCCGCTGCCGGACGCCTCGCAGCTCTCCGCGACCGACCGCTGGATCCTCGCCCGCCTGGGCGAGACGGTCGAGCAGGTCGACGCGTACTACGAGGACTTCCAGTTCGCCAAGCTCAGCGACGCCCTGTTCCACTTCGCGTGGGACGAGGTCTTCGACTGGTACGTCGAGCTGTCCAAGACCACGTTCCAGGCGGGCGGCGCGCCGGCCGAGGTCAGCAAGCGCGTCCTGGGCGAGGTCCTGGACGTCACCCTGCGCCTCCTCCACCCGGTCATCCCGTTCGTCACGGACACCCTGTGGACGACGCTGACCGGCGGCGAGTCCCTCGTCATCGCCGACTGGCCCAAGGACAGTGGCTTCCGCGACGACGCCGCCGAGCGCGAGATCGAACTGGTCCAGCAGGTCGTCACCGAGGTCCGCCGATTCCGTGCCGACCAGGGCCTCCAGCCCGGCCAGCGCGTCCCGGCCCGGCTGACCCTCGACGGCACGGTCCTGGCCCCGCACGAGGCCGCGATCCGTCAACTGCTGCGCCTGCAGCCGGAGGGCGAGGGCTTCGCGGCCACCGCGACCCTGCCGGTGGCGGGGGCCGAGGTGGCCCTCGACCTCTCCGGTGTCATCGACGTCGCCGCCGAGCGCAAGCGCCTCGCGAAGGACCTCGCGGTCGCGGAGAAGGAGAAGGCCCAGGCCACGGCCAAGCTTGGCAACGAGGCGTTCCTCGCGAAGGCGCCGGACCAGGTCGTCGACAAGATCCGGGGCCGCCTCGCCAAGGCGGACGAGGACATCACCCGCATCACCGCCCAACTGGAACGCCTCCCGAAGGCGTAGCTCTTCGGACGTCTCCATGGGCGAAGGCCCCCGGTGCTGCATGGGCACCGGGGGTCTTCGGCTTGGCAGGCCTGGGTCCGCTCACCGGCGCTCGCCGGGCGTCGCCTGCGCCCACCCGTGCCGCCCCAGCGGCACGACTGCCCGCAGTCGAGGAGGGCCTGAGAGGGCGCAGCCCTCTCAGGGGCGCGGGGAACTGCGCGAGCAACCACGACCCACCCGCGACCGCCACACAACCCGTACCCCCGAGTCATGAGGCGCCCCGGCCCGGCGAAGCCCCACCCGTAGACTGGGCCCCGTGAGCGAACGCAGTGACCAGCAGCCCGACCCGGTCGACCCGACCGACCCGTTCGAGGAGATCATCGCCGCGGAGACCGACCGGGATCCGGACCTCGCGGTGATCGAGGCCGGCAGCCGCACCCTGCGTGCCCAGGGCGGCGCACCGCAGGCCGACGTGCCGACCAGGCCCGCCGACCCGGCCCTCGACAAGGCCCTGCGCGACGTCGAGGCCGACCTCGCGACCCGCTGGGGCGAGACCAAACTGGAGCCCTCGGTCACGAGGATCGCCGCGCTGATGGACGTCCTGGGCGAGCCCCAGCGCTCGTATCCCTCCCTCCACATCACCGGTACCAACGGCAAGACCTCCACCGCCCGCATGATCGAGGCCCTCCTCGGCGCCTTCGAACTGCGCACCGGCCGGTACACCTCCCCGCACGTCCAGTCGATCACCGAGCGCATCAGCCTCGACGGCGCCCCCATCTCCGCCGAGCGGTTCATCGAGACGTACGAGGACATCAAGCCGTACATCGAGATGGTGGACGCGGCCCAGGAGTACCGGCTCTCCTTCTTCGAGGTGCTCACGGGGATGGCGTACGCCGCCTTCGCCGACGCGCCCGTGGACGTGGCGGTGGTCGAGGTCGGCATGGGCGGCACCTGGGACGCCACCAACGTCATCGACGGGGACGTCGCCGTCGTCACCCCCATCGACCTCGACCACACCGACCGGCTGGGCGAGACGCCCGCCGAGATCGCCGTGGAGAAGTCCGGCATCGTCAAGCAGGACGCGACGGTGATCCTGGCGCAGCAGCCGGTCGACGCGGCGCAGGTGCTGCTGAAGAAGGCCGTGGAGGTCGACGCGACCGTGGCCCGCGAGGGTCTGGAGTTCGGTGTCGTCTCGCGTCAGGTCGCCGTCGGCGGACAGATGCTGACCCTGCGCGGCCTGGGCGGCGAGTACCCCGAGGTCTACCTCCCGCTGCACGGCCCGTACCAGGCGCACAACGCGGCCGTCGCGCTCGCCGCCGTGGAGGCGTTCTTCGGCGTCGGTTCGCAGCGGCCCGAGCCGCTCGACATCGACACGGTTCGCAAGGCCTTCGCGACCGTCTCCTCGCCGGGCCGGCTGGAGGTCGTACGGCGGTCCCCGACCGTCGTGCTGGACGCCGCGCACAATCCGGGGGGCGCCCGGGCCACGGCCGAGGCCGTCGGTGAGGCGTTCGACTTCAGCCGGCTGATCGGTGTGGTCGGCGCGAGCGGCGACAAGAACGTGCGGGGTGTCCTGGAGGCCTTCGAACCGATCTTCGCCGAGGTCGTGATCACGCAGAACTCCAGCCACCGGGCGATGGACGCCGACGAGCTGGCCGGTATCGCGGTGGAGGTGTTCGGCGAGGAGCGGGTGCAGGTCGAGCCCCGGCTGCCCGACGCCCTGGAGGCGGCGATCACGCTCGCCGAGGAGGAGGGCGAGTTCGCGGGCGGTGGCGTCCTCGTCACCGGTTCCGTCATCACCGTCGGCGAGGCCCGGCTGCTGCTGGGGAAGGGCTGAGTTCCACGACATGCGTACTCTCTGTGCTTCGACGCTGATCGGCGAGTTCTTCGTCATCGGCTTCGCCGGGCTGGTCGCCATGAAGGACCCGGATCTGGCCATGACCACGGTCTGGACGGTCAGCGGCATCGCCATGTTCCTCTGCGTCCTGCTGTGCGGTCTCGTCACCAGGCCCGGTGGGACCCAGCTCGGCTGGGCGCTCCAGATCGCGCTGATCCTCTCCGGGTTCTTCGTCCCGACGATGTTCTTCCTGGGCGCGGTCTTCGCCGCCCTGTGGTGGGCCTCGATCCACTACGGACGGAAGATCGACGAGGCCAAGGCCCGGTTCGCCGCGCAGGCCGCCACCGAGGCCGGTGCGTCCTCCGGAGCATCATGACGCTGCGTAATACGGTGCCGGGCGCGCCCTGTAGCCTCTGAGCTCCGCACCCGCGTGAAACGAAGGAGTCACCACAGTGAGCCAGCGCACCCTCGTCCTGCTCAAGCCCGACGCCGTCCGGCGGGGCCTGACCGGCGAGATCATCAGCCGCATCGAGCGCAAGGCCGGCTGGCAGATCACCGCGCTGGAGCTGCGGACCCTGGACCAGGAGACGCTGGAGCAGCACTACGGCGAGCACAAGGGCAAGCCGTTCTACGAGCCGCTCGTCGCGTTCATGGCCTCCGGTCCGGTCGTCGCCCTGATCGTCGAGGGCGAGCGGGTCATCGAGGGTGTCCGCGCGCTGGCCGGACCGACCGACCCGATCGCCGCCGCGCCCGGCTCCATCCGTGGTGACTACGGAGTGATCGTGCGCGAGAACCTCATCCACGCGTCGGACTCGGAGGAGTCGGCCGAGCGCGAGGTCAAGATCTTCTTCCCCGGGCGCGCGTAGTAGCGTTCGCGACGGCGGGGGTCGGCGAGTCGCTCGCTCCCGCCGCGCGAACACCGCTGGACTCCGGCCACCACCGCCGGACTCCGGCCACCACCTCTGGAAGACCCGAACGACCCCTGGCGGACCGGGAAAGCCTCCGGGACCCCCGGGACACTTCCACCACACCCGGCCACCACCCACACGGCCTACACCCCGGCTGACCAGCCAACCCCGCCTAGAATTGGGCCGTACAACGGCATATGCGCGGCGATCGGGGGAACGCGCATCCCCGATGGACCGTCTCCAGAGGCGAGGCGGCGCATCGCATGCCCACAATGGCGAAGACCCTCGCGCAGTGTTCGTGCGGGCGAGACTACGATGTAAGCCTTCACGTCACAGCACCCACTTCGCCGACCCGAAAAAGCCCTGAAAAGCCCTCAAAAGCCGTCAGTGCTCCGCTTGGGAAGGCCACACGAATCCTGATGGGGAACTCAATGTCGTTCATCGGCCGTGACATGGCTGTCGACCTCGGGACCGCCAACACGCTGGTGTACGTCAGGGGTCGCGGGATCGTACTGAACGAGCCGTCCGTCGTCGCGATCAACACCAACACCGGTGGCATTCTCGCGGTCGGCGCGGAGGCGAAGAAGATGATCGGGCGGACCCCCGGCAACATCGTTGCCGTACGTCCGCTGAAGGACGGTGTCATCGCCGACTTCGAGATCACCGAGCGGATGCTCCGCTACTTCATCCTGAAGATCCACAAGCGGCGGTATCTCGCCCGTCCTCGGGTCGTCGTCTGCGTGCCGTCCGGCATCACCGGTGTCGAGCGTCGTGCCGTCATCGAGGCGTCCTCCCAGGCAGGCGCCCGTCAGGTGCACATCATCGAGGAGCCCATGGCCGCGGCCATCGGCTCCGGCCTGCCGGTCCACGAGGCCACGGGCAACATGGTGGTGGACATCGGCGGCGGCACCACGGAGGTCGCGGTCATCTCCCTCGGCGGCATCGTCACCGCCCAGTCCATCCGCGTCGCGGGCGACGAGTTGGACAACGCGATCATCCAGCACATCAAGAAGGAGTACTCACTCCTCCTCGGTGAGCGGACGGCCGAACAGATCAAGATCACGATCGGTTCGGCGTACGACCTCGACGCTGACGAGCACACCGAAATCCGCGGCCGGGACCTGGTGTCCGGGCTGCCCAAGACCGTCGTCATCTCCGCCGGGGAAGTACGGAAGGCGATCGAGGAACCCGTCAACGCCATCGTCGATGCCGTCAAGACGACCCTCGACAAGTGCCCCCCGGAACTCTCCGGCGACATCATGGACCGGGGCATCGTCCTCACCGGCGGCGGCGCCCTCCTGCGCGGTCTCGACGAACGGCTGCGCCGGGAGACCGGAATGCCGATCCATATCGCCGAGGACCCGCTCGACAGCGTGGCGCTCGGCTCCGGCAAGTGTGTCGAGGAGTTCGAGGCGTTGCAGCAGGTGCTCGACGCCCAGCCCCGCAGATGACGTAACGCTTCGATTCCGCCGTACGGGACGTTCTCCTCTCGTGCGGCGGATCGTTGATATTGAGGCATAAGCTCCACAAAGCGCCCCTGTCGTTCCCGTGCCGGGATTCCCAGGGGCTACCCGAATTCCCCAATTCCTGTCGAATTCCTATGAGGAAGGCACGGCCGCCGCACGTGAGGGACACACGAGAGAGCCGGCTGCTCCTGGTGCTGCTGATCGCCGTCGCGTTCGCGCTGATCACGGTGGACATCCGCGGCGGGAAGGATTCACCGGTCGACGGTGCCCGACGTGCCGCCGCCACCGTCTTCGGCCCGATCGAGGACGGTGTGTCGACCGCCGTCGACCCCATCGGCAACGCCATAAGCGCCGTCCGCGACTCCGGCTCCCGCCACGACCGCCTCGCCGCGCTGGAGAAGGAGAACGCCGAACTCAAGGCGGCCCTCGGCAGCGACGACCGCAACAGCAGCAGGGTCGAACAGCTCGACAAGATGCTGAAGACCGCCGCGAACGGCCGGTACGGCATCAAGGGCGCCGAGGTCATCGCCATAGGAGCGGCCCAGGGCTTCTCCTGGACCGTCACCATCGACATCGGCACCGAGGACGGCATCACCCGCGACATGACCGTCCTCAACGGCAACGGGCTGGTCGGCCGCGTCACCACCGTCGGGCCGAACACCGCGACCGTCCTCCTCGCCAACGACCCCGACTTCACCGTCGGCACCCGGATGGAGGCCACCGACGAACTCGGCTTCGCCTCCGGCCAGGGCGACCGGCCGCTGCGCGTCGAACTGCTCAACGGCAAGGCCAAGGTGAAGGAAGGCGATCGTCTCGTCACCTTCGGCTCCCAGGCCGACAAGCCGTTCGTCCCGGGTGTCCCGGTCGGTGTCGTCTCCCGAGTCGACCCCTCCGGCGGCGACCTCACCCGCACGATCTACGTCAAGCCGTTCGTGGCCTTCACCCAGTTGGACATCGTCGGCGTCGTCGTCCAGCCGCCCCGCAAGGACCCGCGCGACACCGTCCTGCCGGCCAAGCCGAAGGCCACCCCCACGCCCACCGTGACGGTCACGGTCACACCGGGCGCGGACGAACCGGGCGACGGCGCCGACGGACAGTCGCAAGAGCAGTAGACGTAGGACAGTAGGAGCTGACCCCCTGATGCGCTTCAACCGGATGCTGCTCTCCACCACCCTGGTGATCGTCGCCCTGGTGATCCAGGTGAGCGTCCTCGCCAGACTCCATCTCCCGGGCGCCGTACCGGACCTGGTGCTCCTCACCGTGCTCGGCCTCGCCCTGGTCTACGGCCATGTCGGCGGCGCCCTGATCGGCTTCGGCGCCGGGCTGCTGTCCGACCTCGCGCCACCCGCCGACCACGCGGCAGGACGGTACGCCCTGGTCCTCTGCGTCATCGGCTACCTCGCGGGACTGGCGAAGCCCGAGACGGGCCGCCTGAAGTCGGCGACCGGACCGATGGTCGTGGTCGTCGTCGCCGCCCTCGGCTCCACCCTCCTGTACGCCGGTGTCGGCGCCCTCGTCGGCGACGACGCGGCCCGCCACGTCGGCCTGCCCAGCCTGCTGTTCACCGCCGCGCTCTACGACCTGCTGCTCGCGCCCTTCGTCGTCCCCGGCGTCATCGCGCTCGCCCGGCGCGCCGAGAACGACCCGCTCGCCGAGACCGGCAGCGCCGCCAAGGCGACCGACGTCGCCTCCGGCTGGCTCTCCTCCGGCACCGGCCTGCGCATCGGCAACCAGCGCGGCGGACTCCGCATCAAGGCCGCGCGCTCACGGATGGCCAGGGCGGGACGCATCAAGGGGGTCAAGCGGCTGTGACGGCACGGCAATCGGACAGCGGAACCGATCACCGCCGAGCGGTGTACCCCATGTACCGGCACCACGCGCACCACCCGCACACGCACTGAGAGGGGGAGACAGGCAGTGACCAACATCCCGGAGACCGGGCGGACCCCACGGGTCCAGATCCGGCTCGTCATCATCCAGATCCTCGTCTTCTCCCTCCTCGGCACCCTCGGCGGCCGCCTCTGGTACCTCCAGATCCGCGAGGGCGACGCCTACGCCAAGGAAGCCTCCGGCAACCACGTCCAGCAGGTCGTCCAGCCCGCCGTGCGCGGCTCGATCCTGGACGCGCGCGGAGTGCCGATCGCGGACAACGAGACCCGCCTCGTCGTCTCCGCCTCCCGCACCGACCTGCTCAAGATGGACGACGACGGCAAGGCCGTCCTCACCAAGCTCGCCGGCGTCCTGGACATGAAGCCCAAGGACGTCATGGACAAGGTCCGGCTCTGCGACTCGGAGACCCCCCAACCCTGCTGGAACGGCTCGCCCTACCAGCCGATCCCCATCACCGACGAGGCCACCGCCAAGCAGGCCCTCCAGATCCGCGAGCGCTCCGAGGACTTCCCCGGCATCACCGCCGAACCCCAGGCCGTCCGCCGCTACGCCAGCCCCGGCGGCTCCAAGACCTCCCAGGTCCTCGGGTACCTCTCCCCGGTCACCGACGAGGAGATCACCAAGGCCCAGGACACCGACTCGCCGTATCTGCGCTCCGACCAGGTCGGCCGCTCCGGCCTGGAGCGCCAGTACGACAAGGAGCTGCGCGGCAAGGCCGGCGTCACCCGGTACGAGGTCGACAACCTCGGCCGGGTCATCGGCGAGGCCGAGGCCGACCCCGCCCAGCCCGGCGCCAACCTAGTCACCAGCATCGACGCCCGAGTGCAGCGCATCGCCGAGTACGAACTCAACGAGGCGATGAAGGAAGCCCGCAAGCAGAACGACCGCAACACCGGGACCAACTACAAGGCGGACTCCGGCGCGGTCGTCGTGATGGAGGCCAAGACCGGCCGTGTGGTGGCCATGGCCTCCAACCCGGACTACGACCCCAACGCCTGGGTCGGCGGCATCTCCGCCAAGGACTACGCCAAGCTCACCGGCAAGAAGTCCAACTACCCGCTGCTGAACCGCGCGATCCAGGGCCAGTCGGCCCCCGGCTCCGTCTTCAAGGTGATCCCGACGGCCGCCGCGGTGAACGCCGGCTACTCCTTCAACGGCCCGTACCAATGCTCCAGTTCGTACTCGATCGGCGGCCAGGTCTTCAAGAACTTCGAGTCCCAGAGCCATGGCGCGATCAGCCTCGGCAAGGCGCTGGAGGTCTCCTGCGACACCGTCTTCTACCGCCTCTCCCACGAGGAGTGGAAGCGCGACGGAGGTATCAAGCCCAAGAAGGGCGCCAACGACTGGTTCTACAAGACCGCCCACCAGTTCGGCCTCGGCGCCGAGACCGGCATCGACCTGCCGAACGAGGTCACCGGCCGCATCCCGGACCGCCAGTGGAAGCAGAAGTACTGGGAGGACAACAAGGACGCCTGGTGCAAGTACGGCAAGAAGGGCGGCTCGTACGCCGAGCAGATCGCGTACGAGAACTGCCTCGAAGGCAACCGCCTGCGTGCCGGTGACTCCGTCAACTACTCCATCGGCCAGGGCGACACCCTCGTCACCCCCATCCAGATGGCCACCATCTACGCGGCCATCTCCAACGGCGGCACCCTCTACGACCCCACCGTCGGCAAGGCGATCATCAGCGCCGACGGCAAGAACGTGCAGGAGATCGCACCCAAGTCGCACGGCAAACTGCCGATGACGAAGAAGACCCTCAGCGAGATAGACGAAGCCCTTGAGGGAGTCGCGACCCGAGGTACGGCAGCCTGGCGCTTCCAGGGCTGGCCGCAGGACGAGATCCCGATCCACGCCAAGACGGGTACGGCCGAGGTCTACGGCAAGCAGACGACCTCCTGGTTCACCACGTACACCAAGGACTACTCGATCGTCATGACGATCTCCCAGGGTGGTACGGGCTCCGGCGCCTCGGCACCCGCCGTGCGCAAGCTCTACAACGCGCTCTACGGCGTCTCCGAGGACGGAAAGATCGACAGGAAGAAGGCACTGCTGCCCACCCCGCAGAAGGGTCTGCCGAAGATCGAGTCCGACGGTTCGATCGACTCCCCGAAGCTGGAGTCCTACCCGCCGAAGAAGTCGAAGAAGGAAGCCGCAGAGGACGGTGCCCAGGTGGTCGCCGCGGGGCCCGGCGCCCGACCGGTCTCCTTCGACGTCCCGGCGGCGATCCTCGACACGCGGGGCGGCGGCACCAACCGCGCCGCCCGCCGACGCGACGATCGAGGTCGACGGCGCGGGGGCGGCGGCGGAGGCCGTTGCGGCAGCGGCGGCGGTGGCTGTCGCGGTGGTCGGGGACGGAGGAGGTCCGGATGACCGGCAACAGCTTCTCCGTCTCCGGGTACGGGCCCGAACGCACCGGCTGGACCCGGCTGTTCGCCCGTGACTCGCTCGCCCGCCGGCTCGACTGGCCGATACTGTTCTCGGCCATCGCGCTCTCCCTGATCGGCGCGGCCCTCGTCTACTCGGCGACCCGCAACCGCACCGAGCTCAACCAGGGCGACCCGTACTACTTCCTGCTCCGGCACCTGCTCAACACCGGCATCGGCTTCGCCCTGATGATCGGCACGGTCTGGCTCGGCCACCGCACCCTGCGCACGGCCGTGCCCATCCTGTACGGCATCTCGGTGCTGCTGATCCTGCTGGTGCTCACCCCGATGGGCGCGACCATCAACGGCGCGCACGCATGGATCGTCGTCGGCGGCGGCTTCTCGCTCCAGCCCTCGGAGTTCGTGAAGGTCACGATCATCCTGGGGATGGCGATGCTGCTGGCGGCCCGGGTGGACGCGGGCGACAAACCCCACCCCGACCACCGCACGGTCGTCCAGGCCCTCGGGCTCGCAGCCGTCCCGATACTGATCGTGCTGCTCATGCCCGACCTCGGCTCGGTCATGGTCATGGTGGTCATCGTGCTCGGCGTCCTGCTCACCTCCGGCGCCTCCAACCGGTGGGTCCTCGGCCTCATCGGCACGGGCGCGGTGGGCGCGATCGCCGTCTGGCAGCTCGGGGTGCTCGACGAGTACCAGATCAACCGCTTCGCGGCCTTCGCCAACCCCGAACTCGACCCGGCCGGCGTGGGTTACAACACCAACCAGGCCCGGATCGCCATCGGCTCCGGCGGGCTGCTCGGCACCGGGCTGTTCAAGGGCTCGCAGACCACGGGACAGTTCGTGCCCGAGCAGCAGACCGACTTCGTGTTCACGGTGGCGGGGGAGGAGCTCGGCTTCGTGGGCGCCGGGCTGATCATCGTGCTGCTCGGTGTCGTCCTGTGGCGGGCCTGCCGGATCGCCCGCGAGACCACCGAGCTGTACGGCACGATCGTCGCCGGCGGCATCATCGCCTGGTTCGCCTTCCAGTCCTTCGAGAACATCGGCATGACCCTCGGCATCATGCCTGTGGCGGGCCTGCCGCTGCCGTTCGTGTCGTACGGCGGTTCGTCGATGTTCGCGGTGTGGGTGGCGGTGGGGTTGCTGCAGTCCATCAGAGTGCAGCGCCCGATGTCGGCGTAAGGTCCCGGTGCTCCTCAGGGGCAGACCTCCGCTCCCTCCATGGGGGCGATGGTCTGCCCCTTCGCCGAATATGCGACTAGATTCATTTCATGGCGGACACAAAGCGCGAGATCGAGCGGAAGTACGAGTCCGACGAGAGCGGCCTGCCGGACCTCACCGGTGTGGCCGGGGTCGCGACCGTCATAGACAAGGGTGTGGCGGAGCTGGACGCCGTCTACTACGACACCCCCGACGAACGCCTCGCCGCGGCCTCCATCACCCTGCGTCGCCGTACGGGCGGCAGTGACGCGGGCTGGCATCTGAAGTTCCCCGTCTCCTCGGGCGTACGGGACGAGATCCGGGCTCCGCTGTCCGACACGCTGCCCGACGAACTCGCCGGGCTGGTCCGCTCCCGGGTGCGGGCGGCGGAGCTGGTCCCGCTGGTCCGTCTCCTCTCCACCCGGGCCGTCAGCGAGCTGCTCGACGCCGACGGCAGGCTCCTCGCCGAGGCCAGCGTGGACGCCGTGGTCGCCGAACGGCTCACCGACAAGGGCCGGACCGCACAGTGGTCCGAGATCGAGGTCGAACTCGCCGACGACGGCGACCCCGCGTTCCTCGACAAGGTCGAGAAGAAGCTGCGCAAGGCGGGCGTACGGCCGTCGGACTCGCCGTCCAAGCTCGCCAGGGCCCTCCAGGAGACGGCCCCCGCGAAGGGGAAGAAGGCCAAGAAGGACGGGAAGGACGGGAAGAGCGAGAAAGGCGGCAAGGGCGCGAAGGGGAAGGGAGCCGGTGAGCCGCTCACGCCCGGGGACCATGTCCTCGTGTACATCCGGGCCCAGCGGGACGCGATCGTCGAGCTGGACCCCGCCGTCCGCCGCGACGTGTTCGACTCCGTCCACAGCATGCGGGTCGCCACGCGTCGCCTGCGCAGCACCTTCAAGTCGTTCGGCAAGGTCCTGGACCGGGCGGTCACGGACCCGATCGGCGAGGAGCTGAAGTGGCTCGCGGGGGAGCTGGGCGTCGACCGTGACCAGGAGGTTCTGACGGAGCGCCTCACCGAGGCACTGGACGGCCTCCCCGAGAGCCTGGTGACGGGCCCGGTCCACGCACGGCTGCGCGCCTGGTCGCGGAAGGACGGAGGTACCGGCCCCCGGACCGAACTGATCGAGGCCCTGGACGGACCGCGCTATCTGGAGCTGCTGGAAACCCTCGACGCCGTGATCGCGGACCCGCCGCTGCTCAAGGCCGCCCACGGCGATCCCGAGAAAGTGATCACCAAGGCGGTCGAGAAGGACTTCGGCAAGGTGGCGGCCCTCGTCGAGGAGGCCCTGGCCCAGCCGCCCGGCGCCGACCGCGACCTCGCCATGCACGAGGCCCGCAAGAAGACCAAGCGGACCCGGTACGCGGCCGAGGCGGCCCGTCCCCTCCTGGGTAAACCGGCCAAGGCACTCGTCAAGGACATGAAGTCCCTGCAGACCCTCCTCGGCGACCACCAGGACAGCGTGATGGCCCGCGAGGCCCTGCGCGACCTCGCCCACCAGGCCCACGCGGCACCGGGGGAGAGCGCCTTCACATACGGGCTGCTGTACGGCAGGGAGGAGCGCCGGGCGGAGCTGGCGGAGGCGGAGCTGCCCGGGAAGTGGAAGAGGATCAGCGCGGACATGCCCTTCTGAGCTGCGCAGGTGAGCCCCGCCGCTAAACGGGCGTGCGAGGGGTGTCTCCGGGGGCGTTAGGCTAGATGGTCACCCCCTGTCAGCTCACGAAGGTAACCCCCGCGATGTCTGTCGAGTCGGTCTTCCCACAGCTAGAGGCCCTGCTCCCGCATGTGCAGAAGCCGATCCAGTACGTCGGCGGTGAGCTCAACTCCACCGTCAAGCCCTGGGAGTCCGCGGACGTCCGCTGGGCGCTCATGTACCCGGACGCGTACGAGGTCGGTCTGCCCAACCAGGGCGTCATGATCCTCTACGAGGTGCTGAACGAGCGCGAGGGCGTCCTCGCCGAGCGCACGTACAGCGTGTGGCCGGACCTGGAGGCGCTGATGCGGGAGCACGGCGTCCCGCAGTTCACCGTCGACAGCCACCGCCCGGTGCAGGCGTTCGACGTGTTCGGTCTGTCCTTCTCCACGGAGCTGGGCTACACCAACATGCTGACCGCCCTGGACCTCGCCGGGATCCCCCTGGAGTCCAAGGACCGCACGCTCGAGGACCCGATCGTGCTGGCCGGCGGCCACGCGGCCTTCAACCCTGAGCCGATCGCCGACTTCATCGACGCGGCGATCATCGGCGACGGCGAGCAGGCCGTGCTGGACATGACCGAGATCATCCGCGCCTGGAAGGCGGAGGGCAGGCCCGGCGGCCGCGAGGAGGTCCTCTTCCGCCTCGCGAAGACGGGCTCGGTGTACATCCCCGCGTTCTACGACGTCGAGTACCTGCCCGACGGCCGTATCGGCCGCGTCGTGCCCAACAAGTCCGGTGTCCCGTGGCGGGTGTCCAAGCACACCGTCATGGACCTCGACGAGTGGCCGTACCCCAAGCAGCCCCTCGTCCCGCTCGCCGAGACGGTCCATGAGCGGATGTCGGTGGAGATCTTCCGCGGCTGCACCCGCGGCTGCCGCTTCTGCCAGGCGGGCATGATCACCCGCCCGGTGCGGGAGCGTTCCATCACGGGCATCGGCGAGATGGTCGAGAAGGGCCTCAAGGCGACCGGCTTCGAGGAGGTCGGCCTGCTCTCCCTCTCCTCCGCCGACCACAGCGAGATCGGCGACATCGCCAAGGGCCTGGCGGACCGGTACGAGGAGGACAAGATCGGTCTGTCCCTCCCCTCGACCCGCGTGGACGCCTTCAACGTCGACCTCGCGAACGAACTGACCCGCAACGGCCGGCGCTCGGGTCTGACCTTCGCGCCCGAGGGCGGCTCCGAGCGCATGCGCAAGGTCATCAACAAGATGGTCTCGGAGGAGGACCTGATCCGGACGGTCTCCACGGCGTACGGCAACGGCTGGCGCCAGGTGAAGCTGTACTTCATGTGCGGCCTGCCGACGGAGACCGACGAGGACGTCCTCCAGATCGCCGACATGGCGATGAACGTGATCGCCGAGGGCCGCAAGGTCTCCGGCCAGAACGACATTCGCTGCACGGTCTCGATCGGCGGGTTCGTCCCCAAGCCGCACACGCCGTTCCAGTGGGCGCCGCAGCTCTCCGCCGAGGAGACCGACGCCCGGCTCGAAAAGCTTCGCGACAAGATCCGCGGCGACAAGAAGTACGGCCGTTCCATCGGCTTCCGCTACCACGACGGCAAGCCGGGCATCGTCGAGGGCCTGCTGTCGCGCGGCGACCGCCGCATCGGCGCCGTCATCCGCGCGGTCTACGAGGACGGCGGCCGCTTCGACGGCTGGCGCGAGCACTTCTCCTACGACCGCTGGATGAGCTGCGCGGACAAGGCCCTCGCGGACTTCGGCCTCGACGTCGACTGGTACACGACCCGCGAGCGCACCTACGAGGAGGTCCTGCCCTGGGACCACCTGGACTCCGGCCTCGACAAGGACTGGCTCTGGGAGGACTGGCAGGACGCCCTCGACGAGACCGAGGTCGAGGACTGCCGCTGGACACCGTGCTTCGACTGCGGCGTGTGCCCGCAGATGGACACCCACATCCAGATCGGCCCGACGGGCAAGAAGCTGCTGCCGTTGTCGGTCAAGCAGCCGGTGGGGAGTGCGCCGCACAGTCACGGTCACTGACCCGGCCGAGGCGGCAGGTCGTAGAGGGGTGTCCGGAGGGCCGTTCGTCGGTCTCCGGGCACCCCTTCTCACGTACTACCGGCCGGTCGCGCGGGGCGTGACGGTCGAGCCGCCGTTGACGATGTTGTTCGCCGTCTGGAGTTCGACCCGGTACCACGGCCGCGGGTTGCCCTGTTCGTCGTCGCAGTTCAGGGTGGCGTGGGGCTGCGTGTCCACCGGCACGCAGGTGGTCTCCCAAATCTGGCCCACGGTGGTGACGACATTGAACTTGACGAGCCCCTTCGAGGCGCCGGCCTGCTCACCCTTGGGCTGGCCCTTGTCCTCGCCGTGGTCCGTGCCGGAGCTGCCGCCATGGTCCTTGCCGGTGTCCTGGGTGTGACCGCTGCCCGACCCCTGGCTGTGGCTCTGCCCGGTCTGCTGGGTGTGTCCGCTGCTCGTGCCCTGGCCGTGGCTCTGCCCCGTGTTCTGGCTGTGTCCCTGGCTCTGGCTCTGGCCGGCCTGTTGGGCGTGCCCCTGGCTCTGGCCGGTCTGCTGGGCGTGGCCCTGGCTCTGGCCGTGCTCCTTGCCCGTCTCCTCGCCGGTTTCCTTCTGCCCGTGCCCGTGCCCGTGGCCCTCGCCGTGGCCGCTCGTGTTGACGGAGACACCGCAGGCGAAGCCGACGTAGCGGTCCCGCGAATCACGGCCGCCTGCCGGGAAGTTGGGGTGGGTGCTGAGGTCGGTCCACAGGAACGGGTGGGCGACCTCGCCCTGGAGGTCGCGGATGCCGGCGAAGACCCGTCCGTCGCTCAGCACGACCCGGAACTCGCGCTTCTTGGAGTCCTGTACCGCGTCGATGTCGGCGCAGGGACCGGCGGGCCCCGTGGCACCGGTGGCTCCCGTCAGCCCGTCCGCTCCAGTGGGTCCGGTGGGACCCTCGGGCCCGACGGAGCCGTCCGCTCCCGTGGGTCCGGTGGGACCTGTTGCACCAGTGAGGCCGGCGGGACCGTCCGCGCCGGTCGCGCCAGTGGCTCCGGTGGGACCTGCGGGGCCCGTCTCGCCGGTGTCACCTGGGGGGCCCTCGGGGCCGACTTCGCCCTGCGGACCGGTGTCGCCCCTGGGGCCGGTCGGGCCCTGGGGTCCGGTCGGGCCGGCGGGGCCCACCTCGCAGTGGTCGTCGTAGCCACCGAGTGCCGCCGTGCGGTTCTGGTCCTGATCGTTGTACCAGTCGGGTGACGATCCGTCGTAGTGGTCCTGATGTTGTCCGTTGTCGGTGTGGTGCTGATCACCGTGATCGTCGGCGGGCGGGCACCCGTCGTTGCCGCCCCTCGTCACGGTGGAGTGCTCGGACACGCTCAGCGTTGCCGCCGCGGCGGGGCCGGCCAGTCCGGCGGTCACCGCCAGTGCGAGCGAGGCATACGTGCTGACCTTGGTGATCCTGTGGCGTGCCAGCGGGCCTATCAGCGAGATCGTCCTGCGCTCAGGACTCATCGATGGGCTCCTCGTTTCGACCGGTTCGGGGCTTTTCCCCGTACTCGATCGTGAGCCTCGCCCCTGTCAACCGACTCGACCAGCGAGCGGGACCGGACGGGGAGGGAGATCATCAAATCAGCCTAAACAGGTCTCACGGGTGGGCTAATCCGGCGTCGGTGAAAGGTATTTGTGCGATATGAGGTGATACGTCACGCGGCCGTCGGGGCGGCGTTCCCACACCCCTGGACCGGTGAGCCGTGAAGCCCCAGACCATCTGCCTCTGCATGATCGTCAAGAACGAGGCGCGGGTGATCGAGCGTTGCCTCGCCGCCGTCCGGCCGCTGATCGACACCTGGGTCATCACCGACACCGGCTCCACGGACCGCACACAGGACCTGATCCGCGCGGCGCTGGACGGCATCCCGGGCGAACTGCGCGAGGAGCCCTGGGTCGACTTCGGTCACAACCGGACGCGGAACATTCAACACGCCCGGGGAAAGGCCGACTTCCTGCTCACCGTCGACGCCGACCATGTACTGCGTCAGGACGCGCCGCTGCCCCGGCTCACGGCGACCTCGTACATGCTGCGCTACGACACACCGGGTACCCAGCACCGCTTCAAGCACCTGATGCACGGGGACCGGCTCTGGCGCTACGAAGGGGTCACCCACGAGTACCCGTGCACCGACGGGCCCGATGTCCAGGAGAACCTGGACGCCCTCGTCATCGAGGACCACGCGGACGGCGGCTGCCGCAGCGACAAGTTCGAACGCGACGCGGGTCTGCTCAGACGTGAACTGGAACGCGACCCGACCAACCCCCGCACCGTCTTCTACCTGGCCAACACCGAACGTGACCTCGGCCACGCCCGGCAGGCGATCGACCTGTACCAGCGACGTGCGGCGATGGGCGGCTGGGGCGAGGAGGTCTACTGCTCGCTCCTGGAGGCGGGAATCCTCCGGGCGGACGAGGAAGGGGACTGGCCGGGAGCCATGGACACGTTCTCCCGCGCCTGGGAGTCACGCCCCACAAGGCTCGAAGCCTGCTACGAGCTGGCCTCCCGCCTCCGGCTCCGGCGGCGCCACCACACCGCGCACGCCCTTCTCGTCGACGTCGTCGACCGGCCCGCGCCGGACGACCTGCTCTTCACCAAGCCCTGGGTCTACCGGTGGGGCCTGCTGTTCGAGTTCTCCATCACCGCCCACTGGGTGGGTGACCATGCAGCCGCGCTGGGGGCGTGCGACCGTCTGCTGGCCATGCGGGACCTGCCCGAACGCGTCCGCCGCCAGGTCGAGATCAACCGGGAGTTCTCCGCGCCGCACGCCGCACCGTCGGACCTGTCCGCGGTGGTGCGCCGCCCCAAGGTCGCCCGGGCCGGCAAGCCGGCCGCGAAGTCCGCGAGGGCCTCCGGGCGCAAGCGGTAGCGGGCGCGGGCGGCCACCGAATCCGCAGCGGTGGGAACTCGTTGGTGATGGCTGGATCCGGGCGACACGCTGATGCGTCTACGTCGTCATGGACCTGGAGAAGAGGCCCGCCCAGCAGGCACAGTCGGCGCCCGAGGGGTGTCTCGTCGTCGCGATCCGGATTCCGGTGCGGATCGTGGTGCTCGTGCTGGTCGTGCCCGTGCGCATGGTGTGGGACGCGCTGGTGGCGGGCGGGCGGCTGGTGACGGACACCGTGCTGCGGCCTGCGGGCCGTGCGGCGCTCCGGCTCGGCCGGGTCGTCCTCGTGTGGCCCTGTGTGGCGCTGTGGCGGTACGTCGTCGTGCCGCTCGCCCAGGGGCTCGGATGGCTGGGGTACCGGCTGCTGGTCGTCCCGGCGGTGTGGACGTACCGGTACGTCCTGACGCCCGTGGGGCACGCGATCTCCTGGCTGGTGGCCGGTGTCGGGGCCGGATGCGGCTGGGTCGCCCGCGGTGTCCTGGCCGGGCTCCGGTGGCTGTACCGGTGGACCGTGGTGCCGGTCGGGCGGAGCATGGCCTGGCTGGGCGTCCACCTCCTCGTCGTGCCGGCCGGGTGGCTGTACCGGTACGTGCTGACGCCCGTGGGGCACGCGATCGCACGGGTGGCCATGGGGGCCGTGTGGCTCGTACGGATGATCTTCAACGGACTCTGGCTCGGCGTGTACTGGACGCTGCGTGTGCTGCTGGTGCTGCCCGCGCTCGCCGTGTGGCGCTGGGTGCTCGCGCCCGTCGGACGGTTCCTCGCCGTCGTCGGCCGGGAGATCGGGGAGGCTCTCGGGCACGCGTGGCGGGTGGCCGGGCGGATCTCGCTCGCCGTCGGGCGGTTCCTGGCGAACCTGTTCCGGTGGCTCCTGGTCGAGCCGACCCGGTGGGTGTACCGGACCGTCCTCACACCGGCCGGGCACTTCGTGCGGGACGCGGTGTGGAAGCCGGTCGCGGCGGCCGGCCGGGCCGTGGGCCGCACCACCCGGCAGGCCCTGAGCACCGCCCGCGAGACCGTCCGCCAGGCCCGCGCGAGCGTGCGCTCGGCCCTCTTCGGACAACAGGCGGCACCGAAGCCCGTCCACAGGCGGGAACCGAGGGCCGCCGAGACACGTACTCTTGGTAGCAGTACGACCGCTCTCACGAAGGACTGAACGACACTGGGCAAGCGACAGCCCGAAGGCCCGCCGCCCGCACCCGCGGTGCAGCGCATCCGACTGCGCTACACCAAGCGCGGCCGCCTCCGGTTCACCAGCCACCGTGACTTCCAGCGCGCCTTCGAGCGTGCGCTGCGCCGTGCCGAGGTGCCGATGGCGTACTCGGCGGGGTTCACGCCGCATCCGAAGGTGTCGTACGCCAATGCCGCACCCACCGGCACGGGCAGTGAAGCGGAGTATCTGGAGATCGCGCTCACCGCGGCGCGTGATCCGGAGAAGCTCAGGATCCTGCTCGACGAGTCGCTGCCCCCGGGCCTCGACATCGTCGACGCGGTCGAGGCCCGCACCTCCGGGCTCGCCGACCGGCTCACGGCCTCCGAATGGGAGCTGCGCCTGGACGGCGTGGACCCCGAGGACGCCGCGCGCGCGGTCGAGGCCTTCAAGGCGTCGGACCTCGTCGAGGTCCAGCGCAGGACCAAGAACGGCGTACGGACCTTCGACGCCCGTGCCGCCGTCGTCGACCTCGACAGCCGCGACGGCCATGACGCACGTGATGGACGTGACGCAAGCGCCGGAGCGAACGGTTCTGAGACGGCCGGTCCACAGCCCGCCGCAAGCGTCGGCTCCACCGGAGCGGCCGGCGCCGCGCCCCTTGCTGGGCCGACGGACCAGCCCTGTGCGATACTGCGGCTGGTTGTTCGGCACGTGACGCCTGCCGTACGACCCGACGACGTCCTGTCCGGTCTCCGCGCCGTGGCCGACCTGGCGCCGCCGGTCCCCGCAGCGGTGACCAGGCTGGCGCAGGGGCTTTTCGATGATGAGACCGGCACGGTGACCGACCCGCTCGCGCCCGACCGCGAGGCAGCGCCGGCCCCCTCAACGGCCGAACCCGCTGCCGCCGCGAAGGCGTCGGCGCCGGTAGGCCCCGCGTAGGACGGACGTCGTAGCGCCGCCCTCTGATCCGGGAGCCACCTGGGTCGGGCAGCGCACCGACCACAAGACTTTCGCCAGGCCGTACGCAACATGGCGTACGGAACCGGCGAGACAGGACACAGAGAGCTCCCGTGCGGCGCCCGCGCCCCGGACGGCGGCAGTCGCGTACGACGCGAGCCGCGGACGTCACCGGCCATACCGGACCGGGTGCGGCGCCCGGGAGCCTGACGGGAGAAACGCCCGCATGCCCGAAACGATCGAACCCGCCGAGCCCGCGCAGGGCTCCGACCACAACACGCCGAGCGACACCCTGCCGCCGCGCCGTCGCCGCCGTGCCGCGTCCCGCCCCGCAGGACCGCCGTCCGCCGCCGAAGCGGCCGCGGAGACCACCGCGCCGGCCATACCGGCCGCCGAGTCCGAGGACCTCGCGGCCGTCGAGCCGACCGAGGCGGACGAGACCACCGAGGCCGTCGAGGACGGCGTGACCGGCGAGGACACGCAGGTCACCGAGGCCGAGGAGACGGAAGAGGCCGAGTCCGCCGTCGTCGCCGAGGCGCCCGCCGCCGTCGAGGAGGCCGCGCCCGCCGGGCGTACGCGCCGTCGTGCGACCCGCCGCGCCTCCGCGCCCGCCGGTGCGCCCAAGGACGCCGAGGTCGTCGAAGTCGTCGAGACCGTGGCGCCGGCCGCCTCCGCCGAGGCGACAGCCGAGCCCGCCGTCGTCGCCGAGGCGCCCGCCGTCGTCGAGGAGGCCGCGCCCGCCGGGCGTACGCGCCGTCGCGCCACCCGGCGCGCCTCCGCGCCCACGAGCGCCCCCCAGGCCGCCGAGGAGACCCCCGCCGAGCCCGAGGCCGCCTCCGAGCCCGCCGTCGTCGCCGAGGCGCCCGTCGTCGAGGAGGCCGCGCCGCGCCCGCGCCGTCGTGCCACGCGCCGGGCGTCCGCGCCCGCCGGTGAGCCGAAGGCCGCCGAGATCGTCGAGACTCCGGCGGAGACCGCGGAGACCGCGCCCGCCGCTGTTCAGGAGAGTGCGCCGGTGGAGGCGGCGGCCGAGGAGGCCGCGCCCCGGCGTACCCGTCGGCGTGCCACGCGCCGGGCCGCCGCGCCCGTCGGTGCGCCCGAGGGCGAGTCCGCCGACGACCGCGTGAGCGAGGCCGTGGCCGCCGAGACCGTGCAGGCCCCGGCCGAGCAGGTGCCCGCCGCCGAGGCTGCCCCCGCGACCGCGGTGGCCGAGCCCGAGCCGGTCAAGGCGCCGCGTGCGGCCGCCGAGGCGGAGGCCGAGGACGCGGGTCCGCGTCGGGCCCGTCGTCGGGCCACCCGTAAGGCGGCCGTCGGCTTCTCCGCGCCGGCGGCGCCGGTCGCGGAGGACGCGCCCTCGCGTCCGTCCCGGCCCGCCGTGGCCGTGTTCCAGGCGCCGGTGTTCACCGAGCCGATGTTCCAGACGCCGGAGCGGGCCGCCGCGCAGGCCGCCGCCGAGGCGGAGGCCGAGACCGTGACGGCCGTCACGGCCGAGCCGGCCGAGGTTGCCGAGAGCGCCGGGACCACCGGCCTGGGCGGGTTCGCCGAGGAGGAGTCCACCGGTGGGTCGAGGCGTCGCCGTCGTCGCCGGGGCGAGTCGGCCGAGGCCGAGCAGCCCGCGGCCGCCACCGTGGTGGCCGACGAGCCGGAGGAGTCCGAGGAGAGCGCCGAGGACGCCGCCGAGGGGGACGAGTACGGCGAGGAGGAGTCCACCGGGTCGCGGCGCCGCCGTCGCCGGGGTGGCCGTCGTCGTCGCCGGGGCGAGTCGGCCGAGGCCGAGGACGCCGCCGAGGGCGACGAGCTCGCCGCCGAGCAGGCCGAGCAGGACGCCGAGGACACCGCCGAGCAGCTGGACGAGGACGCCGAGGACGAGGGCGACGAGCGCGAGGAGTCCGGTTCGGGCTCCAGCAGCAGCCGTCGTCGCCGTCGCCGTCGTCGCCGTGCCGGGGACTCCGGCACCGAGGCCGAGGCGGCCTCCGACGACCCCGAGCGGACGGTCGTCAAGGTCCGCGAGCCGCGCGAGCGGCGCGCCAAGGAGACCGAGCCGTCCGACGAGGTGCAGTCCATCAAGGGCTCCACCCGGCTGGAGGCCAAGAAGCAGCGTCGCCGGGAAGGCCGTGAGCAGGGGCGCCGTCGCGTCCCGATCATCACCGAGGCCGAGTTCCTCGCCCGCCGCGAGGCCGTCGAGCGCGTCATGGTCGTCCGCCAGAGCGGCGAGCGCACCCAGATCGGCGTCCTGGAAGACAACGTGCTCGTCGAGCACTACGTCAACAAGGAGCAGTCGACCTCGTACGTCGGCAACGTCTACCTCGGCAAGGTGCAGAACGTGCTGCCGTCGATGGAGGCCGCCTTCATCGACATCGGTAAGGGCCGCAACGCGGTCCTGTACGCCGGTGAGGTCAACTTCGAGGCGCTCGGCATGGCCAACGGGCCGCGCCGGATCGAGTCCGCCCTGAAGTCCGGCCAGTCCGTGCTCGTCCAGGTCACCAAGGATCCGATCGGGCACAAGGGCGCGCGTCTGACCAGCCAGGTCTCCCTGCCGGGTCGCTACCTGGTCTACGTCCCCGAGGGGTCGATGACCGGTATCAGCCGCAAGCTGCCCGACACCGAGCGGGCCCGGCTGAAGACCATCCTCAAGAAGATCGTCCCCGAGGACGCGGGCGTCATCGTGCGCACCGCCGCCGAGGGCGCGAGCGAGGACGAGCTGCGCCGCGACGTCGAGCGACTGCAGGCGCAGTGGGAGGACATCCAGAAGAAGGCCAAGAACGGCAACGCGCCGACGCTGCTGTACGGCGAGCCGGACATGACCGTCCGGGTCGTCCGCGACATCTTCAACGAGGACTTCTCCAAGGTCATCGTGAGCGGCGAGGACGCCTGGGAGACCATCCACGGGTACGTCTCGCACGTCGCGCCCGACCTGGCGGACCGGCTGCAGAAGTGGACCTCCGAGGTCGACGTCTTCGCGACGTACCGCATCGACGAGCAGCTGATGAAGGCGCTGGACCGCAAGGTCTGGCTGCCCAGCGGTGGTTCGCTGGTGATCGACAAGACCGAGGCCATGATCGTGGTCGACGTCAACACCGGTAAGTTCACCGGCCAGGGCGGCAACCTGGAGGAGACGGTCACCAGGAACAACCTGGAGGCGGCCGAGGAGATCGTGCGTCAGCTGCGGCTGCGCGACCTCGGCGGCATCGTCGTCATCGACTTCATCGACATGGTCCTGGAGTCCAACCGGGACCTGGTGCTGCGGCGCCTGTTGGAGTGCCTGGGGCGTGACCGTACGAAGCACCAGGTCGCCGAGGTCACCTCGCTGGGCCTGGTGCAGATGACCCGGAAGCGGGTCGGCCAGGGCCTGCTGGAGTCCTTCTCCGAGACCTGTGTCCACTGCAACGGGCGCGGCGTGATCGTGCACATGGACCAGCCGACCGCTCCCGGCGGTGGCGGCAAGCGGCGTAAGCGCGGGCGTGGCGGTGCCGAGCACGACCACGAGCACGCGTCCGCTCCCGAGGCCGTCGAGCCCGCGGAGTCGGCCGAGCCGGTCGAGACCGAGGCGGCCGCCGAGGTCGCCGCCGAGGTGGCCGAGCCCGTGGCGCTGCCGTCCCCCGAGTTCGAGCCGGACGAGGAGCTGTACAGCAGCGTCGCCGAGGCCGAGGCGGCGGTCGGGCGCGGCCGTTCGCGTCGTCGGGCCACCCGTCGGGCGTCCGCGCCCTCCGGTGCCCCGAAGTCCCGCGAGACCCGTGATTCGCGTGAGTCCCGTGAGGCCGTGGCCGTCACCACCGTCTCCGAGGACCGTGCCCCGAAGTCGCGGGAGGCCGCCGAGGCGGAGCCGGTCGCGGTGGAGGACCCGGTCGTCGAGGCGCCGGCGGCCGAGCCGAGCGCAGAGGAGGCCGCTCCCAAGGGCCGTACGCGTCGTCGGGCGACCCGGAAGGTGTCCGCTCCGGCGGGCGCTCCGGCAGGCGCGGCGGCGGAGGAGACCGTGGTCACGGTGGCGGCCGCCGAGCCGGGGCCGGAGCCCGTGGCCGAGCCGGTCGCCGAGCCCGTGGCCGAGGAGGCCGCGCGGCCCGAGGCGGAGGCCGTCGCCGAGAGCGTGGCTCCGGCCCGTCCGCGTCGTCGTGCCGTGCGCAAGGCGACCGCGCCCACCGCGTCCGAGGAGGCGGCCGTGGTCGTGGTCCCGTCGGCTCCGGCCGAGGACGCGGCCGCGGCCCCGGTCGAGGAGACCGAGACCGAGGCCGAGGCGCCCGCCAAGAAGACGGCGGCGCGCAAGACGGCCAAGAAGGCCACGGCGAAGAAGGCCGCCACGAAGAAGACGGCGGCCGCCAAGAAGACGGTCGCGAAGAAGGCCACGGCCAAGAAGGCGGCCACGAAGAAGTCGGCCGCGAAGAAGACCACGGTGGCCGCCGAGCAGTCCTCGGCCACGGTGACGGCCTCGACCGACGAGAGCTGAGCCCCACGGGGCGGACGTCGATCCGCTCCAACTGGTGCCCCCGCCGGGTGGTTTGACCATCCGGTGGGGGCACCGGTCCGTTCCGGGAGAGCAACTTCACAGCGGGTGGGGAGATTTGCGGAGTTTTGCTCCTCTCCGCGGTCTCACCGGTACCCCCTCCCCCCCTTGAGCACCCTCGGGCGCCTGTAACACTCACGTAGTCGAATTCGCAGTCGTATACGCAGTCGTGAGCGATGGCGTGAGCGCTGTCGTGGTCATACGGGCAGGGCGGGAACGGGGAGGGATCGCATGGCGCGCGTGCGTGTGCGGGGGGCGGTGGCGCTGGCCACCGTGCTGGCGGCGGCCGGTGTGCAGGTGACGGCCGCGGACGTCGCGCGTGCCGCGCCGACCTGGACCGAAGGCCCGCTCTTCAACGACCCGTTGGGCGGTGAGGCCGAGCAACTCGCGATACGCACCCGGCTCATCGAGCTGACGGAGGCCGCGCTCCCCGGCTCCACCATCAAGGTCGCCGTCTACCACGTGTGGGAGGCGACCGTCGTCAACGCGCTCGTGGCCGCCAAGGACCGGGGCGTGCGCGTCCAGGTCCTGCTGGACGAGTCGAGCGTCAGCGACCGCCCCACGAACACCGCGTACGGCAGCCTGGTCGCGGCGCTCGGCACCGACCGGACGAAGGGGTCGTACATAGCGACCTGCGCCGTCGACAGGTCCTGCCTCGGCGATCCGAAGTACGGGCAGTCGATCATGCACAACAAGTTCTGGCTGTTCTCGGCGGTCGAGGGCGCCACCAACGTGGTCGTGCAGACCACGTCGAACTCGACCCCCTCCGCGCACACCAAGTTCTTCAACGACGCGCTGCTGCTGCCGGACAACCCGACGATGTACGACGCGTACGCGGACTACTTCGACACGATGGTGGGCCGGGACTGGGCGGCCTGGGAGTACCGGACCGTCAGCAACGGCCTCTACAAGGCGTACTTCTTCCCCCGGGCCGGCAACACCCGGGCCACCGACACCGTGTACTCGGTGCTGAACAACGTGCAGTGCTCGTACAAGGACAGCGCCGGGGTGGCGCGGAAGACCTGGGTGCGGGTCGCGATCTTCAAGATCACCCGGCTGGCGATCGCCGAGAAACTGGTCGCCCTGAAGAAGGCCGGCTGCAACGTGAGCATCGTGTACGCCGAGTCCGACAGCGCCAAGAGCAGCGGCGGGACCAAGGGGACGTGGGAGAAGATGCACACGTCCGGCGGGCCGACGGTGCGGTGCTACAACGACGACCGGGACCCGCTGAACCCCGGGAAGAAGCTGACCACGCCGTACATCATCCACACCAAGTACATCCTCGTGGACGGCCAGTACGACGGCGTGCGCAACAAGATCAGCTTCACCGGGTCGGGTAACTACACCGGGCCCGCGCTGCGCGAGAACGACGAGGCGATCGTCAAGGTCGACGACGACGCCGTGCACGACATGTACCGGAAGCACTTCGACAAGGTGATCGGCGTCGCCTATCCGGGCAAGGCCGACACCACCGACCTGTGCAAGGGCGTGAAGCCGCTGCCGGCGGACGGCGAGAAGCCCGCCGGGTAGCGGGGGAGGGGCTCGGTTTGACCCCTTCGGGCGCGGCCCCGTAACCTTGACTGTCGGCGTGTCCGTAGGTAGCGACGCGTCACATCCCCGTAAACCTCATTCCTTCCGCGCGCCCGGCGCCGTGGGAGAGGCCGTCCGCGTGTCGGGCGGCTGGACTGCGGGGGTGCCGTTCCGGAGCGAGAGAGTGAGATCCGCGTGTACGCCATCGTGCGCAGCGGTGGTCGCCAGCACAAGGTTGCTGTCGGCGACATCGTTGAGGTTGACAAGATTTCCACCGCCAATGTCGGCGACACGGTCGAGCTCTCGACCCTGCTCGTCGTCGACGGCGACGCCGTGACCAGTGACCCGTGGGTCCTTGCCGGCATCAAGGTCCAGGCCGAGGTCGTGGACCACCACAAGGGGCAGAAGATCGACATTCTGCGCTACAAGAACAAGACCGGCTACCGCCGTCGTCAGGGCCACCGCCAGCAGTACACGGCGATCAAGGTCACTGAGATCCCCGCGGCTGCGAAGTAAGGGACTGAGGAGAGATGGCACACAAGAAGGGCGCATCGTCCACCCGGAACGGTCGCGACTCCAACGCTCAGCGGCTCGGCGTGAAGCGCTTCGGCGGTCAGGTCGTCAACGCCGGTGAGATCCTGGTCCGCCAGCGTGGCACGCACTTCCACCCGGGCTCGGGTGTCGGCCGCGGCAAGGACGACACGCTGTTCGCGCTGAACGCCGGTGCGGTCGAGTTCGGCACCGCCCGTGGCCGCAAGGTCGTGAACATCGTTCCGGTCGGCTGATCGGAAAAGTCTTCGGACAGTCTTTCGCGAGGCGGACCTCACTTCCCGTGCGGGAAGGCGGGTCCGCCTTTCGCGTGTTACCCAATAACTGAACCCGTACCACCCCCGGCCGTCGGCCGGGGGGACCCCCAGGAGGCACCCCACCATGACCACCTTCGTGGACCGCGTCGAACTGCACGTCGCCGCGGGTAACGGAGGCCACGGCTGTGCCTCCGTCCACCGGGAGAAGTTCAAGCCGCTCGGCGGCCCCGACGGCGGCAACGGCGGCCGGGGCGGCGACGTCATCCTGACCGTCGACCAGTCGGTGACGACCCTCCTGGAGTACCACCACTCCCCGCACCGCAAGGCCACCAACGGCAAGCCCGGCGAGGGCGGCAACCGCTCCGGCAAGGACGGACAGGACCTGGTCCTGCCGGTCCCGGACGGCACCGTCGTGCTCGACCGGCAGGGGAACGTCCTGGCCGACCTCGTCGGCCACGGCACCTCCTTCGTCGCCGCGCAGGGCGGCCGGGGCGGCCTCGGCAACGCGGCCCTCGCCTCCGCCCGCCGCAAGGCGCCCGGCTTCGCGCTGCTCGGCGTGCCCGGCGACGCGGGCGACATCGTCCTGGAGCTCAAGACCGTCGCCGACGTGGCGCTGGTCGGCTATCCCAGTGCCGGCAAGTCCTCGCTGATCTCGGTCCTGTCCGCCGCCAAGCCGAAGATCGCTGACTACCCCTTCACGACCCTCGTCCCGAACCTGGGCGTGGTCACCGCCGGCGAGACGGTCTACACGATCGCCGACGTGCCGGGCCTGATCCCCGGCGCCAGTCAGGGCAAGGGCCTCGGGCTCGAATTCCTCCGCCACGTCGAGCGGTGCAGCGTCCTCGTGCACGTGCTCGACACCGCGACGCTCGAGTCGGACCGTGACCCCGTCTCCGACCTCGACATCATCGAGGAGGAGCTGACGCAGTACGGCGGGCTCGGCGACCGGCCCCGGATCGTGGTCCTCAACAAGATCGACGTGCCCGACGGCAAGGATCTCGCCGAGATGGTGCGGCCTGACCTGGAGGCCCGCGGTTACCGGGTCTTCGAGGTGTCCGCCGTCGCCCATACCGGGCTGCGGGAGCTGTCCTTCGCGCTCGCCGACCTCGTCGGCCGGGCGCGTGCCGCGAGGCCCAAGGAAGAGGCGACGCGGATCGTCATCCGGCCCAAGGCCGTCGACGACGCGGGCTTCACGGTCGTGCGCGAGGAGGACGGTCTCTACCGCGTACGGGGCGAGAAGCCGGAGCGCTGGGTGCGGCAGACCGACTTCAACAACGACGAGGCGGTCGGCTATCTCGCCGACCGGCTCAACCGCCTCGGTGTCGAGGAGGAGCTGATGAAGGCGGGCGCCCGCTCCGGCGACGGCGTCGCCATCGGACCCGAGGACAACGCGGTCGTCTTCGACTGGGAGCCGACCGTCATGGCCGGTGCGGAGATGCTGGGGCGGCGTGGTGAGGACCACCGCTTCGAGGCGCCCCGGCCGGCGGTCCAGCGCCGCCGTGACCGGCAGGCGGAGCGGGACGAGCTCCAGAAGGAGTACGACGACTTCGAGCCGTTCTAGGGCTGTCGTCGGGCGCTGCGGCGCCCGGGGTGCCCTCGGCGCCCACCCTCCCCCACTCTCGGCTTCGCTCGAGCGGGAGGTGCCCCCATCGCCCCAGCGGCACGACTGCCCGCGGCCAGGACGAGGACAACGGCGAGCAGCCCCGTAAGGGGCGCGGGGAACTGCGCGAGCAACCACATACCTGCCGCAGTCGCCGCACAAGCTCAGCGCCCGGCCCATGGGGCGGCCCTGGCCGACGTGCACATGACGAAGGGCCCCTGTCCGGTGATGAACCGGACAGGGGCCCTTCGTCGCTGCTGGCCGTCAGGCAAGCGCCTCCGTCGGTTCGCCCTCCGACAGTTCGTCGCTCGACTCCTGCGCCTTCCGGGGCGCCGGAACCTCGTCGGCGAGACGGGAGTCCATGCGGGCGCGACGGTCGTCGGCCTTGGCGCAGAGCGCCTTCACCGCGAGGTCGAAGCGGACCAGCGAGGGCGGGTCCGACGGGCCGAGCAACTGCTCCTTGAGCTCGGCGCGGGCCTGCGCGAAACGGTCCTTCTCAGGGTTGCGCACCGACTCCAGCAGCGCCGGCACCCCGCCCGCCTTGGGCGTCAGCACGACACCCGCCGAGACCGTCGGGAACGCCGCCCGGAACGCCACCTCAGGCAGCCCGGACGTGTTGGCGACCGAGTACGGCTTCTCGCTCGACAGCCAGTCGGAGACCACCGACGAGACATCGCTGATCAGCAGGTCCGACGCGTTGAAGCAGGCGAAGATCGCGGGCCGCGCCTCGGTGATGATCCGGTGCTCCCACTCCGGGAAGGACGCCCAGTACGCCTTCTCCCAGGCCAGCGTCGCCTCGGCGATGGCCGCCTCACGGTCCCCGCTCGGCGTGCCCTGCAGCAGCATCCGCTCCATCTCGTCCGCGCTGGACCGGAACGACGTCGAGGTCAGCTTGTCCAACTCGGCCGTACGGCGAGCGAGTTCGGTGGCGGCCTCGGTGCCGGGGCGAGCCCCGGACCGCTTGCTGTTGGCCTCCCGGATCATCGCCATGATCCGCTCGTTCGCGGCACCCGCGCGCGGGTCGACCGAGCCGGTCATCGGGTGCGGCTTGTACAGCAGCCGGACCTTGTCGTCGGCGAGGAGCTGCCGGACGATGTTCTCGCCGGCCAGGACCACGGACGTGTTGCCGGGGTTGCCGTCCCAGCCTTCCCAGGTGGGGGCGTAGAGGACGGTGGTGTACGTGCCGGTCGGCGGGCCCGCGTACGGGCGGATCGGCGCCAGCTGCGGGCGGCCGACCTCGACGATGTCCTTGTCCTCCACGCCGACCTCGGCGAGCGCGTACCGCTCGCGCGCCGCGGGACCGGCGACCCACACCTC
Organism: Streptomyces sp. MNU76; assembly: GCF_020982545.1. Lineage (GTDB taxonomy): Bacteria > Actinomycetota > Actinomycetes > Streptomycetales > Streptomycetaceae > Streptomyces. The sequence goes on from NZ_JAJKLK010000001.1 coordinate 585,960, forward strand.
GTCGTACGCCTTGGCGTACGGGTTGCAGGAGGAGAGCTTGTCGCTCTCGCCGTGGTTGATGAAGGCGTGCTTGATCGTGGGGATGCGCAGCACCTGGGAGGTCTTCGCGGCGTTGGCCGGGTGCAGCATCATCTTCAGCGTCGAGTTCTCCAGGGAGAACATCGTCGAGACCTTCGGGAAGCAGACGACCGGGACGTTCGTCGCGTCGATCTTCTGCACCATGAAGCGTTCACGCAGCACGATCAGCGGCTTCTCCAGCTGGGAGAGCGTGGAGAGCCACATGTTCGCCTGGTAGGCCGACGTCGTACCGCCGGAGAAGTACATCGCGGTGGTCGGCCGGTAGTCGGCGAGCCACCGGTCCAGCCACTCCATGACCTGCTGCTCGCTCTTCGCGCGCTTCTTCGGCAGCAGCCAGGTCGCGAGGTGGGCGGTGCCCAGGACGAGCAGGGCGAGCCCGGTGCCGACGCCGGCGAAGCCCCAGAGGGCGTCCTGCGTGGCCGCGGTGAGCATCAGGCCGGCCGTGACGGGCAGCGAGAAGGTCAGCAGCCGGTGGGCCTGGCGGCGGGCCAGGATGCGCGGCGGGGCGGCCGTCAGACGCAGCTCGGATGCGTCGATGTTGCGGGTGACGATCGGCAGGGTCCGGGTGCGGCGGACCAGCACCGAGACGGCCTGGCAGGCGAAGTGCAGCGCGTAGAAGGCGATCAGGGCGACCAGGAGGGGCGCCTGCTCGCGCAGCGGATCGATGCCGTCGATGCGCAGCAGACCCACCAGGATCAGCATGTCGCGCAGCAGCTGGCGCACCAGCGCGTCGAAGCGGACCTTGCTCAGCAGTGCGAGCAGTCCGGGATCCCGGTACTGGAGGAACGTGTCCAGGAGGAGGCCCGCCGCGCCGGCGGCGACGAACACCGGGATGTTCGGCAGTAGCGCGGAGACGATCTGGGCCGTGAAGAGCGCGAACATCGCGAACAGCGCTGACAGCTGCGCGATGCGGCGGGGTGCGAGGCCTGCGGAGGGCACGGGCTGGGCTCCTGCGGAGGGTGCGACGGACGAAGGGGGGAAGGTGAGTCTTGGGGGTGGCCTGAGGAGGCCGATCCCTGACCGTATGACCTAGGGAGGCCGAGGAGCAATCTCCCGCGAGGGCAATAGCCGCTAGTCGGGCAAAACGCTTGGAACCTTGAGTGACGTCACACCATCTCCTCATAAAGGGCTCCGAGCCCGACCGCCCCTTCCGCCCGGGGCCCGCCCGTCCGCCCCTCGAAATGAGAACGCGTCCGGACCGCCCGCTCCCGTAGATTGCGCAGTGCACACACCGGGCTGGTTCGGAACATTGGGGATACAGGTGTCAGCGGCAAGGCAGGGCGTGCGGGACGCGCACCGGATCGTGGTCAAGGTGGGCTCCTCGTCGCTGACGACGGCCTCCGGGGGCCTCGACGCGGACCGGGTGGACGCCCTCGTGGACGTCCTCGCCAAGGCCCGCAGCGGCGGCGAGCGGGAGATCGTGCTCGTCTCGTCCGGTGCCATCGCCGCCGCGCTCGCGCCCCTGGGCCTGCGCCGCCGCCCCAAGGACCTCGCCCGGCAGCAGGCCGCCGCCAGCGTCGGCCAGGGCCTGCTGGTGGCCCGCTACACGGCCTCCTGCGCCCGCTACGGCATCCGGGTCGGCCAGGTGCTCCTGACCTCCGACGACATGAGCCGCCGGGCCCACCACCGCAACGCCTCCCGCACCCTCGACAAGCTCCTCGCGATGGGCGCGCTGCCCGTCGTCAACGAGAACGACACCGTCGCCACGGACGAGATCCGCTTCGGCGACAACGACCGCCTCGCCGCCCTCGTCGCCCACCTCGTCCGGGCGGACCTGCTGGTCCTGCTGTCGGACGTGGACGGCGTGTACGACGGCGACCCCGGCAAGCCCGGCACGTCGCGGATAGCGGAGGTACGGGGCCCCGAGGACCTCGCGCACGTGGAGATCGGCAGCGCCGGCAAGGCGGGCGTCGGCACCGGCGGCATGGTCACCAAGGTAGAGGCGGCCGGGATCGCCACCGGCGCGGGCGTCCCCGTGGTCCTGACCAGCGCCGTCCACGCGGCGGACGCCCTCTCCGGCGGCGACACCGGCACGTACTTCCACCCCACCGGCAAGCGGTCCGCCGACCGGCTGCTGTGGCTCCAGCACGCCTCCACCCCGCAGGGCGCGCTCGTCCTCGACGAGGGCGCCGTCCGCGCGGTCGTCGAGCGGCGTACGTCACTGCTGCCGGCCGGCATCGCGGCCGTCGAGGGCGACTTCACCGCCGGCGACCCCGTCGAACTGCGCGACGGCACGGGCCGGGCGGTCGCGCGCGGACTGGTGAACTTCGACGCCAAGGAGATCCCCCAGCTGATCGGCCGCTCGACCCGGGAACTGGCGCGCGAGCTGGGTCCCGCGTACGAACGAGAGGTCGTACACAGGGACGACCTCGTCCTCCTGCGTCCCTGACCAGCGGCCCCCCGGGAGGGCCGGAGCACGCGCCCCGGCGGTGCGCGTTCCGTAAAACCGCCACGCGAAGCCCCTGAGCCTGCTCAACTTTGTCTCAGGGAGATTCCGCAGGACCCCTTGCACGACCTATTGACGAGGCACGACATCGTTGCAAAGGAGGCCGTCGTGAGACGAGTGCGCCCCGGGGCCGCGGCGTCCCGTGGTGGTGGTTCCTCCCGTGCGGTCGGCGAGGAGCGGACGCTGACCAGCGTCGCCGCCTCGGACGCGTACGAGGGCGACAGCGTCGAGACGCCGCAGGACCTGCCCCGGCTGTGGCACATCACGCTGAGCCTCTCCGGACCCGAGGCCCCCCTCAAGGAGGTGCGGCGCGGACTCGAACAGCTCGCCCACGACCACCCCTTCCTGCTGACCAGCCGCTACGCCCACGACCACGCCGAGATCCGCTACTGGGAGGAGGCCCGCGACCTCCACGACGCGGCCGCCGTCGCCCTGCGCCTGTGGGGTGAACACCGCCGGACGGCCGGGCTGCCGCCCTGGGAGATCGTCGGCCTGGAGGTCATCGACCGCCAGACGTACCACCAGCGCATCGCCGAGGGTTACGGACCCGCCCCCGCCACACCCGTAGGGGTCCACCCGTACTGACCTCCCGCGCGTCCGGCTCGCCGGAAACGCGCCCTTCGCGCGGGTGTCTCGCGCTGTGGAACACGCGAGGGGCGCCTGAGCCGGGCGGACTACCCTTCCTGTATGACCTCGCTCTCGCCGTACGACTCCATGACGCCGGTCACCCGGGCCGCCTACCGTGCCAAGGCCGCCGCCGCCGACCTCGCGCCGCTCCCGCGCGCCGACAAGGACGACGCGCTGCTCGCCATCGCCGACGCCCTGGAAGTCCGTACGAGTGAAATCGTCGAGGCCAACGCCAAGGACATCGACAAGGCCCGGGAGGCCGGCACCAGCGAGGCGATCATCGACCGGCTGACGCTCACCCCGGAGCGGATCCGCGCCATCGCCGCCGACGTACGTGACGTCGCAGCGCTGCCCGACCCGGTCGGCGAGGTCGTGCGCGGCTCCACCCTTCCCAACGGCATCGACCTGCGCCAGGTCCGCGTCCCGCTCGGCGTCGTCGGCATCATCTACGAGGCCCGCCCGAACGTGACCGTGGACGCGGCGGCCCTGTGCCTGAAGTCCGGCAACGCGGTCCTGCTGCGCGGCTCCTCCTCCGCCTACGAGTCCAACACCGCCCTCGTACGGGTCCTGCGGGACGCCGTCGGCGGCGCGGGTCTGCCCGCCGACGCCGTCCAGCTCGTCCCCGGCGAGAGCCGCGATTCGGTACGGGAGCTGATGCGCGCCCGCGGCCTGGTCGACGTGCTCATCCCGCGCGGCGGCGCCTCCCTGATCCGCACGATCGTCGAGGAGTCCACCGTCCCGGTGATCGAGACCGGCACCGGCAACTGCCACGTCTACGTCGACGCGAACGCCGACCTCGACACGGCCGTCGAGATCCTGATCAACTCCAAGGCCCACCGCGTCAGCGTCTGCAACGCCGCCGAGACCCTCCTCGTCCACCAGGACATCGCCCCCGAGTTCCTGCCCCGCGCCCTCGACGCGCTCGCCGACGCCGGGGTCATCGTCCACGCCGACGACCGGGTCATGGCCTACGCCAAGGACTCCCGGGCCACGGTCGTCGAGGCCACCACGGAGGACTGGGAGACCGAGTACCTGTCGTACGACATCGCCGCCGCCGTGGTCGACTCGCTCGACCGGGCCGTGGAGCACATCCGGCTGTGGAGCTCCGGCCACACCGAGGCCATCGTGACGACCTCCCAGCAGGCCGCCCGCCGCTTCACCCAGCTGGTCGACTCCACGACGGTCGCCGTCAACGCCTCGACCCGCTTCACCGACGGCGGTCAGTTCGGATTCGGCGCCGAGATCGGCATCTCCACGCAGAAGCTGCACGCCCGCGGCCCGATGGGCCTGCCCGAGCTGACCAGCACGAAGTACATCGTCACCGGTGACGGACACGTCCGACGCTAGGCGCGGGCGGGCCCGTAGGCGCCGGTCCGTTCCTGTGAACAGCCTGGCGCCCGACCCTCCCAACGGATGAATTTCCTTACCGTCTGCCCAAATTGACCACCCCGGTCTACTCTGGATCCCGTGCCGGAGGACGTGGGGGGCACGCCGTTCCCTGACGGCTGGGAGCCCGACGACGACCGCGACCGCGGGGGTATGGACGAAGAGTTCGCCTCCGTGGTCTTCGACGAGGACTTCGTCCGGGCGGCCGTGGTCCACGAGCCGACCGCGGTCGAACGTCTGCTCGCAGCGGCGGAGGCCCGGGCCGCCGCCCAGGAGGCCGAGGCCCGCCGGGCCCACCGCAGAGGCGTACGCGGCGACGACGACCGTCACGACGACGGCTTCGGCCCGGACGGCCCCAGGATCGGCCACGGCCGCGACGACGACCGGGGCGACTACGACGACACCGAGATCCTGGAGGGCCGCTACGGCCCCGACGGGCCCTACGGCAGGCCGTACGACAAGCAGACCCGCTGGCACCGGCCCGTCGCCTGGATCCTCGCCCTCGTGATGGGGATCGGCATGGTCGCGCTGGCCTTCACCGCGGTCTACCGGGGCGCCTCCGCCGGCCGGGGCGAGACCCCGCCGCCCGCCACCAGCGGCGTCGAACAGAATCCCCCGACCGGGCCCTCCGCCTCCGCCGACTATTCCCAGCCGGCGGTCTCCGCCGACCCCCGCATGCCCTGACCGGGCCCCGTGCAACCCCGGCCCGGCCGTCGGGCGGCGCTGCGCGAACCTGATGAGGACCTGTCAGAACTTGTCGTGTACCACGGCGTTTACCGAGGCTCCGGAAGACCTACTCTCCAAGTATGGGCGGGCCAGGAAACCCACCTGAGGGGACTCCCGAGGGCGCCCCCGGCGGTGGAGAGGACGAATACCGATCCGTCGTCTTCGACGAATCGTTCGTCCGCGCTGCCCGCCTCCAGGAGTTCTCCGCCCAGGAGCGCCTCTCCGACCACGCCCCGGCCGTACGCCGCCGCCCGCCCGTGCGCCGCGGCCTCTCCCGGCAGGCGCTGGTCCTCGTCCTGCTGATCGCCCTCGCCTTCGGCACCGCGATCTACATGGGTGTGCGCCACCCGTCCCGCACCCCGGCCGCCAAGCCCACCGAACCGCTCAGAATGACCGTGATTCCGCTGTCCCCGCAGTCCGCGGTGCCCGGCGCGGAGAACGCGGAGGCGCTGTACGCGCAGAGTCCCGCCGCCCAGTTCCGGATCGGCGCCGAGGGCATCACGATGCCGGCCACGCGGCGCACCGCGCACTTCACCGACAGTCAGGTCGTGTCCGCGCTGGCCATCGCCAAGGAATACCTGGTCGCCTCCGCGCTCGACCCGGAGGTCCTCGGCGGCGGCACCGTCCAGCCCGTGCGGCGGCTGCTCGACTCCGAGCAGCTCGACCAGTTCGAGCAGAGTTTCGATCAGCCGGCGGCGGACGGGCGGCACGCCCCCACGGGCTGGCTGGTCCGCTTCGACCCCTCCCGGGCGGAACTCGCCGACCGCCGGATCCGCGTCCAGGGCACTCTCCAGGCCGCCGAATTCGACTCCGGCACGCTGGAGGTCGTCGCCGCCCACACCCTCGTGTACGCGCTGAGGCCCGCCGGCGGCGAGGCCGACGCCGAGGCCTCGCTGTTCACCGTCCGGCGGGAGCTGCACTTCCGCTTCGACCAGGACGACCTGCGCACCCACCAGGTCGAGGTCGTCGTCTCCTACGTCCAGGCCGGACCGCTGGCCTGCGCCGACGACGTCACGAATCATCTACGGCCGCTGCTGGCCGGGCAGACCGCCAAGGCGGGCGGTCCGTCCGCCGGCACCGACCCGTACAACACGGGCGCCGCCACCGCGCTGTGCGGGACCCTGGCGGAGAGTGCGCAACCGAAGGTGTGAGGCCGGGGTGCGCGGGGTGTGTTGGCGGGTGCGGTGCGGGTGGGTTCTCGCGCAGTTCCCGCGCCCCTCAAAGCAGGGGCTGCGCCCCAAGCTCTTCGGCTTGCACCCACCCACCCGCACCCGACCACCTACTCGTCGTCGCGCGGCCGGTCCTCCTGCGCGGTGGCCGCACCGCCGCCGCCGAAGCCGCGGCGGACCCGGCTGCCGAGGTCGCCCGCGCCGCCCGCGATGTCGGTGACCAGCTTCATCAGCGGGTCCTTGGAGTTCTTCACGTTGCTCGTGTAGTGCGAGGCGGACTCGCGGAAGGAATCGGTCACCGAGGCGTCCTTGTCCTCGCTGCGCCGCGGGTAGTGCCCGTCCATGATCCGCTGGAAGTCACGGGACTCGGCCCACTTCTTCAGCTCGGCCGCACGGACCGTGGTGAAGGGGTGCGAGCGCGGCAGCACGTTGAGGATCTTGAGGACGGAGTCGCGCAGGTCGCCCCCGGCCTCGTACTCCTCGGCCTGCGCGAGGAACGCGTCCACGTTCATCTCGTGCAGGTGGTTGCCGCCCGCGATCTTCATCAGGCCGCGCATCGAGGCCTGGACGTCCTGGCCGACCAGGAGGCCCGCGCGGTCGGCGGACAGCTCCGACTTGCGGAACCACTCGCGCAGCGCGGTCACGATCGCCATGATCGCGAGGTTCCCCAGCGGGATCCACGCGACCTTCAGGGCGAGGCTCGTCAGGAACAGCAGTATCGTCCGGTACACCGAGTGGCCGGAGAGCGCGTGGCCCACCTCGTGACCGACGACGGCCCGCATCTCCTCCTCGTCGAGCAGCTCGACGAGCCCGGTGGTCACGACGATGATCGGCTCGTCCAGACCGATGCACATCGCGTTCGGCTGCGGGTCCTGGTTCACGTACATCGGCGGGACCTTCTCCAGGTCCAGGATGTAACACGCGTCCCGCAGCATGTCGTTGAGGTGGGCGAACTGCTGGTCCGAGACCCGTACGGAGTCGGACAGGAACAGCAGCCTGAGGCTGCGCTCCGGCAGCAGACCGCTGAGCGCCTTGAACACCGTGTCGAAGCCGCTGAGCTTGCGCAGCGCCACCAGCGCCGAGCGGTCCGCGGGGTGTTCGTACGCCCGGGAGGAGATCCCCTCGAAGCGCCTGCGCTGCCTGCTCGGCACGTTCTCGTGCCCGTTCTGCTCGTGGCTGTCGTCCGGCATGTTTCCCCCATGCTCTGTTTGCCCATGTTGCCCCCGAAGCGGGGTCCAGCCTAGGCGGAGTTACCGTGGCAGGGCATCAACCGTAAGGAGCGATCTCCATGGGACATCTCCCGCACCCGGCCGCGTCCGCTTGGCTCACCGAGGCCGCGGACGTCGCCGCGAAGGAACAGGGAGCGGGCAATCTGCTGCGTGTGGTGCTGATCGTGATGGTCCTGGGCTCCGTCCTCATGGCGTGGTTCCTGCTGCGTGGCTACAAGCGGGACGACTGACGCCCGCCGACGGGAAGGACGTGCGGCGCGCGTGAACGGTTGCTCGCTCGTGAAGTACGCGCCGGGCGGCGCCCCCGTTCACTCCTGGGCGGAGTCGGCGTGATCGCCGACGGACCCCCCGCTTACGATGGGCGGGTCTTCATCCCGATCCCACACCCGGATAGGTCACGCCGACGATGAGCTTCCACAGCACCGCTGCCGACTTGGTCACTCTCGCCGCCGAGGGCGGCGGGGAGCACGGCGGCAACCACGAGAGCCTGAGCCCCTACCTGACCGGCGGCGGAGCCTTCGTCGCCCTGATGCTGCTGCTGTGGATCACCACCCGCTTCAACCGCGATCGCTAATCCGCGCAAAAGGACGTTCGAACGGTGTGCGCCTGCCGGGCCGGTAGGCTCTCCACGCATGGGAGAGCAGGAAATGCCTACCGGTCCGGAGCCCGACAAGGCGGCGGACCAGGCGAACGACACCACGGACGGCCGGGCCGACAGCGCCTCCGGCGCACCGGGAAACCGCCCGTCGGAGCCCGGTAGGCGCCGCCTCGGCGTGATGGGCGGCACGTTCGACCCGATCCACCACGGGCACCTCGTGGCGGCCCAGGAGGTCGCCGCCCAGTTCGGTCTCGACGAGGTCGTCTTCGTGCCGACCGGCCAGCCCTGGCAGAAGTCCCACCGCTCGGTCTCGGCGGCCGAGGACCGCTATCTGATGACGGTCATCGCCACGGCCGAGAACCCCCACTTCTCGGTGAGCCGCATCGACATCGATCGCAAGGGCCTCACCTACACGATCGACACCCTGCGCGAACTGCACGAGCTCAACCCCGAGTCGGACCTGTTCTTCATCACCGGCGCCGACGCGCTCGGCCAGATCCTCACCTGGCGCGACGCGGAGGAGCTGTTCTCCCTCGCGCACTTCATCGGGGTCACCCGTCCGGGGCACACCCTGGCCGACCCGGGCCTGCCCGCGGGCGGGGTCTCCCTGGTCGAGGTCCCGGCGCTCGCCATCTCCTCCACGGACTGTCGTGCGAGAGTCGCCAAGGGCGATCCCGTCTGGTACCTGGTGCCGGACGGCGTCGTGCGCTACATCGACAAGCGGCAGCTGTACCGCGGCGAGTGAGCCGAGAGGGGCACCGGTGAACGACCGATACGACGTCGGCTACGGGGGCGGCGACCAGAGTTACGTACTCGTCGGCTACGACGAGTACGGGCAGCCGGTGTACCGACAGGCGCCCGCCCAGCAGGTGCCTCAGCAACAGGCGTACGACCCCTACGGGACACAGCAGCCCCAGGGGCAGGGGTACGGCCAGGGCTACGGCTACGACCCGTACGCGACCGGCCAGACCCAGCAGCAGTACCCGCAGGGGTACGGCACGGGCGGCGCGGGCTACGACCCGGGCCACCAGGCGCCGGGGCCCGGCTACGACCCGTACGACCCCTACGGGCAGACGGCCGCCACCGGCCTGCAGACCCCCGTCCCGGAGCAGACCGCCTACATCCCTCAGCAGTCGGCACCGCCGACGACCGCCGGGGAGAGCGGGCACCTCGCCGACGACGGCCCCCCGGAGAGCGGCTCCGGGGAACGGGAGTACCGCACCGAGCAGTTCGCCTTCGTCGAGGAACCCGACGGTGACTCCGAGGACGTCATCGACTGGCTGAACTTCACCGAGAACCGCACCGAACGCCGCGAGGAGGCCAAGCGGCGGGCCAAGAGCCGGATGGTCGCCCTGGTGGTGGTGCTCGCCCTGGTCGCGGTCGGCGGCGTCGGCTACCTGTGGTGGGCGGGCATGCTGCCCGGGGCGTCCTCGGACGAGCGGACCGGCACCACCACCTCGGCGGCCGCCCAGAAACGCGACGTGATCGTCGTCCACCTGCACGACACCAAGGGCGGCGGGACCTCCACGGCGCTGCTCGTGAACAACACCACCACCGAGCGGGGCGCCACCGTCCTGATCCCCAACGCCCTCGCGCTCACCGGCGACGACGGCACCACGACCACCCTCGCCAAGTCCGTCGACGACGACGGCTCCTCCGGCACCCGCGACGCCCTCGACACCGTCCTCGGCACCGACATCGAGGGCACCTGGCGACTCGACACCCCCTATCTGAACAACCTCGTCGGCCTCGTCGGCAACATCGACGTCGACACGAACACCGACGTGCCCGACCCCGAGGCGAAGAAGAAGGGCACCGTTCCCCTCGTCACCAAGGGCAAGGCACAGACCCTCAGCGGCAAGATGGCCGTCGCCTACGCCACCTACCGCGCCTCCGGCGAGTCGCAGGACGCGCAGCTGAAGCGGTTCGGCCAGGTGATGCAGGGCGTGCTGCGTAAGCTGTCCTCCGACGCCCAGGCCGCCACCGTCACCGTGCAGACGCTGGCCCAGATCCTCGACCCCTCGCTCAGCGACAAGGACCTCGGCACCTTCCTGGCCAAGCTCGCCGATCACGCCAAGGGCGGCGACTACGAGACCGAGCTGCTGCCCGTCCAGCAGGACGGCACGCTCAGCGCCGAGGACTCCGACAGCGTGGTCAAGAACCTGCTCGGCGGCGCCGCGAAGAGCCCCGACGCCGGGGACGCCGTCCGGGTCGGCATCCGCAACGCCACCGGCGAGAAGGACGCCACCGAGCAGGCCCGCGTGGTCGTCCTCAACGGTGGCTTCACGTTCCTCGACGCCGGCGCCACCGCCACCGCCCAGACGACCTCCCGGGTCACCTACTCCGACGCGGCCCGCAAGCAGGACGCCATCGAGGTCGCCAAGACCCTCGGCCTGCCGACCGGCGCCGTCAAGAAGGGCGAGACCACGTCCAACGCCGACGTCTCCGTCGTCCTCGGCCAGGACTACGAGACCACAGGCACGACGGGGACGACCGGCACGACGGGCGCGACCGGCACCACCGGCTGACCGGACCGCCCGGCCGTCAGCAGGTCCCGGGGCCGCCGTATCGGCGCTGCTCCGGGGTCTGATCCGTTAACCCGTGGGGCGGTGTCGGTGGGGCGTGAGATCCTTGCAGTAGCCCGCGAGGGTTCCTGACCGACGACCGAAAGCCGTGCAGTGACCGCCACCGACCGTTCCCTGGAGCTCCTCCACACCGCCGCGCAGGCGGCCGCCGACAAGCTCGCGCACGATGTCATCGCGTACGACGTCAGCGACGTGCTGTCCATCACGGACGCCTTCCTGCTCGCCTCCGCGCCCAACGACCGCCAGGTCAAGTCCATCGTCGACGAGATCGAGGAGCGGCTGAACAAGGAGCTCGGCGCCAAGCCGGTCCGCCGTGAGGGCGACCGCGAGGCCCGCTGGGTGCTGCTCGACTACGTCGACATCGTCGTGCACGTCCAGCACAGCGAGGAGCGGGTCTTCTACGCCCTGGAGCGGCTCTGGAAGGACTGTCCCGAGCTGGAGCTGCCCGCCGACGCCAAGGCCACCCGCGGCAAGGGCGAGGAGCACGCCAAGCTGCGGGCCGCCGAGGAGGAGGCCGAGCTGGGCGGGGAGCTGCGGTGACGGCCGGCATCGACTCCGCGGAGCGCAAGGGCCGGGGCCGCCGCATCATCCTGTGGCGGCACGGCCAGACCTCGTGGAACGTGGAGCGCCGCTTCCAGGGCACCACGGACGTCGAGCTGACCGAGACCGGCCTCGGCCAGGCCCGTCGCGCCGCCCGGTTGCTGGCCTCCCTCAAGCCCGACGCGATCGTCGCCTCCGATCTCATGCGCGCCGCGAACACGGCCGCCGAGCTGGCCGCGCTCACCGGGCTGGAGGTCAGCCACGACGAGGGCCTGCGCGAGACCTACGCCGGTGTCTGGCAGGGCCTCACGCACGACGAGATCATCGCCCGGCACGGCGAGGAGTACGCCGCGTGGAAGCGGGGCGAGCCGGTCCGCAGGGGCGGCGGCGAGCTGGAGACCGAGGTCGCCGACCGCGCGGCCCCCGTGGTGCTCCGGCACGCCGACAAGCTCCCGGAGAGCGGCACCCTGGTGGTGGTCAGCCACGGCGGCACCATCCGCACCACCATCGGACGCCTGCTCGGTCTGGAGCCCCGCCACTGGGAGAGCCTCGGCGGCCTCTCGAACTGCTGCTGGTCCGTCCTCGGCGAGGGCGCCCGCGGCTGGCGACTGCTGGAGCACAACGCCGGCACGCTCCCCGAGCCGGTGCTCGGCGACGACGACTGAGCCCCGTAAGAGGCCTGGTCACACGGCTCGGGACCCGGATTTCACTTTCCGGCTGGTCGCAGGCTAGAGTTCTTCTTGTTCGCCCCGCCGAGCGGGGCGAAGCACCGAGCGACCACCGTCCGTGTGGTGCGAGGGGCTATAGCTCAGTTGGTAGAGCGCCTGCATGGCATGCAGGAGGTCAGGAGTTCAATTCTCCTTAGCTCCACAGATCGGCACAGAAGATCCCGTTCCCGCGAGGGAGCGGGATTTTTCGTGTGTGACCTGCGTCCCTTCTTGAGCAGGTGCGGCCCCGGAGGCGTATACCTCTGCGGACGGCCTTCTTTCCTGCTCCGTGCTGGGACTGGTACGAAGGCGTCGCTGACCGTATTGGTCCGGCCGTGGCAGAATCAAACGGCCGGAAGGGGGCGCGGCCCGACGGGAGGGAGAAGCGATGCCTGCGAGCATCCGCGGGAGGGTCCACGACCTTCCCGCAGCGGTGGTGATGCGGAGCAAGACCACCCTCCTCTGCCCTTCCTGCGGCTCGCTCCACGTTGCCCAAGTCCTCGGTGACAACGGAGGGATCTCCTACGTGTGCACGGCCTGCGGCCACAGCTGGAGCTGATCGATGGGTGCACACAGGAGGAAGTGCGACTGGTGCGGCAGCGGCACCCCCATCGTCCGCGACATGGAGCCCGTCAACGCCGACTACCAGTACTGGTGCGAGGAATGCGCCCGGGCGCTGATCATAAAAGGCGATCCGATCGAGACGTACCGCGAGCTGGAGGGCGAGCCGATCTACGGCCGGCTCCTCGAAGAGCACTGCACACTCAAACGCTTCTACTCGTTCGTGACGGCCTGAGCGTCAACTCGGCGCCCCTCTCTGGCCATCGCCCGTCCCCGGGCCGCCACGGGCGCCCCAGCGGCCTCGTGCCGGCCGTCGGGGAGGGAGCGTGAACGGCGGCTGAGCGGCTACCTCTTGAAAATCCGGCAAAAGGGTACCGATCCATCCATAGTTCGCGGCCGACGGAAACGATTTGGTGGTGTGCGTGGGAGACCGGTAATGTTGGCGTCGTCGCCAGGGGAACCCGGCGGAGCGCACCGCAAGGGGCTATAGCTCAGTTGGTAGAGCGCCTGCATGGCATGCAGGAGGTCAGGAGTTCAATTCTCCTTAGCTCCACAGAAAAGACCCCGTCCAAGTGGACGGGGTCTTCGCGTTGTTGGCGACGACGTACATGAGGAAGACGTACATGAGGAAGGGCGGGCCACCCCACTCGGGGTGGCCCGCCCTTCCTCATGTACGTCCGTGCGTCAGCGACCGCTGCCCAGGGCCCGGCGGCCGCGGCCCTGCGAGAGGACCGGGAGGTTGCGGGAGGGGCGGAGGGACGGTTGTCCTCCTCGATGCGCAGGGCGAGCGCGGGGCAGCGGCGTACCGCGCGCATCGCCTTCGCCTCGGCGTACTGCGGGACCTTGGCCTGGGCGACGGTGGGGAAGCCGTCGGCACCGAGCTGGAAGACCTCCGGGAGGATGTCGGCGCACAGGCCGTGGCCCCGGCAGAGCGTCCAGTCGACGAAGATCTTCTGGCGGCTTGCCCCGCTCTCCTCCGCGCCCGCGCCGCCCGGGATGCCGGTCGGCATACGGCCGCCCTCGAACAGCGGCAGCACGCCCTGCACGGGCCTGCCGCAGCCGTTGCCCAGGACGTGTGCGGCGAGGTCGTCCGTGAACGCCTTGATGGTCGATTCCAGGAACATCGCGGAGCCGTCCGGGTGCGAGCACGCGCCACGCCGCTTGACGTTCTTCGCGACCTGCTTGAGGGCCTCCAGGGCGGCCGGACCGCCGCCGTTGAGGATGTCCTCCAGGCCGCGCGCCGCGGCCGGCAGCCCGAGGTAGCAGGGGCCGCACTGGCCCGCGCTCTCCTCGGCGAGCCACTTGGCGACCTGCAGCGACTCGCCGAGCGGGCAGGTCTCCTGGCTGATGGGCAGGATCGCGCCGGCGCCGAGCGCGCCGCCCACCGCGTCCAGCGAGTTGCGCGAGACGACCGTCTCGTTGACCGTCGCCGCGTCGATCCACTTGCCGTGGTAGCCCCCGGTCAGCACGCCCTGCGGGACGGGCGGCGCGCCGGCGAGCTGGAGGATGTAGCGCAGCGGCACACCGGTGGGCGCCTCGATCACCATGGGGCGGGCGACCGCGCCGGACACGGTGAGCATGACGGTGCCCGGCTCGTCGTACAGGCCGGTGTTGCCGTACCGCTCGGAGCCGATGCGGGCGCCGATGGCGAGCTGGGCGAACGTCTCGGCGTTGGAGAGCAGCGTCGGCGCGCCGCCGACACCGCTCTTGGACGCGCTGGTCTTGCGGCCGGGCGGGATGGGCGGCCCGCCGTCGATGGAGCGGATCAGCGAGCCGGCGGCACCGGTGACCATGCGGACCGGGTTGCGCTGCACGCTCGCGCGGATGGCGGCGCCGCGGCGGTTGCTCAGCCCGCGCTCGGAGAGGGCTGCCTCCATCGAACGCTGGGTGGATTCACGTGTCACCCCGATGACGAGCTGGCGGGCGCCGAGGGCCTCCGCGACCAGCAGGGCGCCGTCGAGGATGAGGTGCGGGGCACGGTTGATCAGCACCGTGTCCTTGCGGCAGGCGGGTTCGTCCTCGCTGCCGTTGACGACCACGACGGGCCGGATGCCACGCTTGATCGCCGACTCGGCGACCGAGCGCAGTTTCTTGTGGAACGGGAAGCCCGCGCCGCCCCTGCCCTTGAGGTTGATCCGCTCGGACAGTTGGGCGAGATCTTCGCCGCCCATCGGTTCGAGCGGACCGTGCACCTTCAGGTGCATGGGCAGGTCGAGTCTCTCGACGAGGTCGAAGCCCGAGGTGAGCTGGGGAAGACCCACCACGCGGACTTCGGGGACGTCGGGAAGGGCCTCGTTCACTTAAATCCTCCGGAAGGCGCGTTCCAGGGTTCGCCTGAGCCCGGCTGGTTGTAGTCGTCGTAGCCGGACAGCGCATCAGTGGCGGGACCGCTGTTGTACGTGTCGTTCGGGTTGTACGTGCCGTAGGGGGCGTTCGACTCAGCCGTTCCGTAGGAAGTTTCGGAGACCACGGGGTTGGCCCCGGTGTCGTACGTCTCGCCTTGGTAGGTCTGGCCCGAATACGCCTGGCCCTGGAACGACTGCCCGCCCAGCGGCTGTCCGGCGAAGGTGTCCTGCATCGGGTCGTACGAGGACGGGGGTGCCTCGCCGACCGGCGGCGGGGACGGGGCCGGCCAGCGGGTGCTGCCCGTGGTCGAACCGTCGTCCATGCGGGGCATGGCTTGCGTGGGCTGCATGTCCAGCGGCGGCTGCTGCTGGGTGAGATAGGGGGCCGTGGGCTCCTGGGCGCGCGGGGTCATCGACACCGCGCGGTACGCGGCCGCGAAACCGGGGCCGCTGTCGGCGGAAGCGGCCGCACCGCGCTGCGGGGGCACCAGCGGGTCGCCGAGCGGGGGGTTGCCCTGACCGCCGCCGAAGCCGGGGAGCGGGAACTGGCCGGTGTCCCGCATCTGGTCGCGCTGTCCGCCCTCGCGCCGGCCGCCCTCACGGCGTCCGCCCTCGCGCCGGCTGCCCTCGCGCTGTCCGCCGGTCTCGTCCGTGCCCTGCAGGGCGGAGCGGGACTTCACCAGTTCGTCGACCTCGGGGGGGCGCTGGCCGGAGGGACCCAGAATCGCGGTGACGCGCTCGACCACCTGGCGCTTGAACGGGCGGGGGGCGGCGCGCAGCAGCAGCGCGCCGGCCACGGCGAGCAGGCCCAGTGAGTAAAGGATCACGAAGAAGGGCTTGGCCTCTCGACCCGCGTAGAGTCCGTGGACAAGGGCGAAACACCAGGCCGGGTAGGCCAGCATGTGCATCGCCCGCCAGCGGGCCGCGACGGGGGCCGGGGACGCGAACCGGTTGCGCAGCATGCCGGTGATGCCCACGAAGATCATGAGTAGGGCTGCCAACGAACCGCAGCCGATGAGGAAGGCGGTGCCCTGGCCCTCGTCGCCGGCGAAGTCGTCGCCGGCGAGTACGAGCCAGAAGGGGATCAGCGCGGCGAGGAAGTCGACGTGGTCCAGCGCGAGCTTGATCCCGATGTGTACGAGGAGGAACGCGAGAGAGGCCACCGCGGACACCCGGTGAATGCCCTGCGCCATGATCCGCTCGCGGGTATTGAGGAGCATCCGGTCCTGGGCGATGAGTCCCCAGATCACCGAGCAGGTCAGGGAGACGAGCGAGAGGACGCCCGCACCGAAGTCGAGGAACTCCGCGAGGGAGTCGACAAAGGTGTTGTCGTCCGCCGTCATGACAGACCCCCCGCCGTCAGAAAGAAGGATGCGGTCGGGGGCACGGCAGCCGTCGCCACCCCGTGGGCCGAACGGCCCGGCCGAGGTATCGAGCTGGTGCTGCGACGAGGGTTCATGGGGCAACTCCGAACAGTTCGGGAAAGCGGTCCCGTCGTCGAACTGTAAGTGGTGCCAATACCGGGCGGTACGAGGTTTGAGTTATTGCGCTGTTATCAAGGGCCAATCTCACATCAGGGATGTCCCTTAGCAGCTGTTACGCGAAGTAAGATTTGAATAAGGTTCAACTTTTCTGGCCGGATCTTGTGGCCGACACGCAGCGGGTCCCTGTCCATCGGGGCTGCGGTACCCTGATCGCATGCGTGCCGTACGCCTTCTGCTTAGCGAGCCGCGCTGATCAGTCCCGACCGCCGTTGACGGCGTGGTCGGCATCAGCGCGGCGTCCCCTCCTGTGTGAGGGGATTTTTCGTTTCCTGGACGAACAGCCCGCTGGCAGAGACGATCGATGGAGCTTTGAGGATCATGAGCGAGACGAACCCCGCTGCCGCCGAAGTGGCCGCGCACCGCTACACGGCAGCCGTCGCGGCCGAGATCGAGGCACGCTGGCAGGACTTCTGGGACGCCGACGGCACGTACGCGGCGCCCAACCCCACGGGCGACCTGGCGGGCGACGCGGAACTGGCCGCCCGGCCCAAGAAGTTCATCATGGACATGTTCCCGTACCCGTCCGGTGCGGGCCTGCACGTCGGTCACCCCCTGGGCTACATCGCCACCGACGTCTTCGCCCGCTACCAGCGGATGACCGGCCACAACGTCCTGCACACCCTGGGCTTCGACGCCTTCGGCCTGCCCGCCGAGCAGCATGCCGTCGCCACCGGCGAGCACCCCCGGGTCACCACCGAGGCCGCCATCAACAACATGAAGTCCCAGCTGCGCAGGCTGGGCCTGGGGCACGACAAGCGCCGGTCGTTCGCCACGATCGACCCGGACTACTACAAGTGGACCCAGTGGATCTTCCTGCAGATCTTCAACTCCTGGTACGACGACGAGGCGAGGAAGGCCCGCCCGATCGCCGAGCTGGTCGCCCAGTTCGAGTCCGGTGAGCGCGCGCTGCCCGGCGGCGGCTCCTGGAGC
This sequence comes from Streptomyces sp. MNU76, assembly GCF_020982545.1. Classification (GTDB taxonomy): domain Bacteria; phylum Actinomycetota; class Actinomycetes; order Streptomycetales; family Streptomycetaceae; genus Streptomyces. Next base: position 603,431 of record NZ_JAJKLK010000001.1, read on the forward strand.
GCGCTGAGCGCCGGCGAACGCGCCGACGTCCTGGGCGAGTACCGCCTGGCGTACGCCTCCGACGCGCCGGTCAACTGGTGCCCCGGCCTGGGCACCGTGCTGGCCAACGAGGAGGTCACCGCCGACGGCCGTTCCGAGCGGGGCAACTTCCCCGTCTTCAAGGCCAAGCTGCGCCAGTGGAACATGCGGATCACGGCGTACGCCGACCGTCTGCTGGACGACTTGAACGAGCTGGACTGGCCCGAGGCCATCAAGCTGCAGCAGCGCAACTGGATCGGCCGCTCCGAGGGCGCCCGCGTCGACTTCCCGATCGACGGGGAGCGCATCACCGTCTTCACCACCCGCCCCGACACCCTGTTCGGCGCGACCTACATGGTGCTGGCCCCCGAGCACCCGCTGGTCGACAAGTTCACCCCGGACGCCTGGCCCGAGGGCACCCACGAGGTGTGGACCGGCGGGCACGCGACCCCCGCAGAGGCCGTCGCCGCCTACCGCGCGCAGGCCGCCTCCAAGTCCGACGTCGAGCGGCAGGCCGAGGCGAAGGACAAGACCGGCGTCTTCACCGGCTCGTTCGCCACCAACCCGGTCAACGGGGAGCGGATCCCGGTCTTCATCGCCGACTACGTCCTGATGGGCTACGGCACCGGCGCGATCATGGCCGTTCCGGCGGGCGACCAGCGGGACTTCGAGTTCGCGCGCGCCTTCGAACTGCCGATCGTCTGCATCGTCGAGCCCACCGACGGCCGCGGCACCGACACCTCCACCTGGGAGGACGCCTTCGCCTCGTACGACGCGAAGATCATCAACTCCAGCGGCGAGGGCGTGTCCCTGGACGGCCTGGGTGTCGTCGAGGCGAAGGCGCGCATCACCGAGTGGCTGGAGCGGACCGGCATCGGGCAGGGCACCGTCAACTTCCGGCTGCGCGACTGGCTGTTCAGCCGCCAGCGGTACTGGGGCGAGCCCTTCCCGATCGTCTACGACGAGGACGGCGTCGCCCACTCGCTGCCCGAGTCGATGCTGCCGCTGGAACTGCCCGAGGTCGAGGACTACAGCCCCCGCACCTTCGATCCGGACGACGCCGACACCCAGCCCGAGACACCGCTGTCGCGCAACGCCGACTGGGTGAACGTCACGCTGGACCTGGGTGACGGCCGCGGCCCGCGCCCGTACCGCCGTGAGACCAACACCATGCCCAACTGGGCCGGTTCCTGCTGGTACGAGCTGCGCTACCTGGACCCGCACAACTCCGAGAAGCTGGTCGACCCCGAGATCGAGCGGTACTGGATGGGCCCGTGCGAGGGCCAGCCGCACGGCGGCGTCGACCTGTACGTCGGCGGCGCCGAGCACGCCGTGCTGCACCTGCTGTACGCGCGCTTCTGGTCCAAGGTCCTGTTCGACCTGGGGCACGTCTCGTCGGCCGAGCCGTTTCACAAGCTGTTCAACCAGGGCATGATCCAGGCCTTCGTCTACCGCGACAGCCGTGGCTTCGCGGTGCCGGCCGCCGAGGTGGAGGAGCGCGACGGCGCCTACTACTACCAGGGCGAGAAGGTCAGCCGTTTGCTGGGCAAGATGGGCAAGTCCCTGAAGAACGCGGTCACTCCCGAGTCCATCTGCGCGGAGTACGGCGCCGACACCCTGCGCCTGTACGAGATGGCGATGGGCCCGCTGGACGTCTCCCGGCCGTGGGACACGCGCGCGGTGGTGGGCCAGTTCCGGCTGCTGCAGCGGCTGTGGCGCAACGTCGTCGACGAGGCCACCGGCGAGGTGACGGTCGTCGACACGGAGCCCGGCGAGGACACCCTGCGGGTGCTGCACAAGGCCATCGACGGTGTCCGCCAGGACCTGGAGGGCCTGCGGTTCAACACCGCGATCGCCAAGGTCACCGAGCTGAACAACCACCTGACCAAGGTGGGCGGCCCGGTGTCCCGCTCCGTCGCCGAGGCCCTGGTCCTGCTGGTCGCGCCGCTGGCCCCGCACATCGCCGAGGAACTGTGGCGCAAGCTGGGGCACGGCGACTCGGTCGTGCACCAGGACTTCCCCGTCGCCGACCCCGCGTACGTCGTCGACGAGGCCGTGACCTGCGTCGTCCAGATCAAGGGCAAGGTCAAGGCCCGGCTGGAGGTGCCGCCGACCATCTCCGAGGAGGAGCTGGAGAAGGTGGCCCTGGGCGACGAGAAGGTGGTCGCGGCGCTGGCCGGGGCACCGATCCGGAAGGTGATCGTGCGGGCGCCGAAGCTGGTGAACATCGTCACGTGAGTGCGGCGGCGCGCCGCGCCGTGGGTGTGGCGGCGTGCCGGTGGGGTCTGTGGTGACCCGGGGTAGCCGCCGGTAGGCGCACCGCTGTCGCCGGTGGCGGTTCGGGGGCGTCCCCTACGGGCAGGTTCCGGGTTCCCATGGAACCTGGGACCTGCCTGTTGCGTTTACCGTGGAAGAGCGCCGCTGCACATGCCCGTGCCGGTCGGAGAAGGAGCGCGTCGTGGAAGCCGTCATCGCAGTCGTCGCCTTGTTCTTCGTGCTGTTCGTGGTGCTGGGCGCGTACGCCACGGTGAAGGCGGTCGGCGCGGCCAAGCGCGGCGTGGACCGTACGATCACGCAGGCCAAACGGACCGTCGAGGACACCACCCTGCGCGCCAGAAGCCTGGCCCAGCCGGGCCCGGCCGGGCAACTGGCCGACCTGCGGCTGAAGTTGCGCACCTCCATGCGGTCCACCCAGGAGGCGTTGCGCGCCGGCGTGGGCGAGGACGAGTCGCTCAAGGAGTCCCTGGCCCTCTTCGAGCAGCTCAGCAAGCACGGCCGGGAGCTGGACGACGAGCTGCGGCGCCTGGAGCCCGAGCCCGACCGCGCCAAGCTGGCCCAGCGGCTGCCCGCGCTGCGCGAGCGCGCGGAGCGGATCATCGAGTCCTCCGACTCGCTGCGCTGGGCGGCGCACGACCGGGCCCGCAAGTTCGCCGAGGACGACCTGGACACGCTCAGCGCGCAGATCGACGTCGAGGCGGGCGCGCTGCGGCACTGGACGACGGAACCCGCCGCGGTGTGGCCCGAGGCGCCCAAACCCGAGCCGACCGCCTCCACGGGGCAGACCTGGCAGGATACTCCCGAGGCGGGTGGGGGCGCGTCGCGCGGTGTCGAATCCGGTGCGGGTACGTCCCGGAACGGGGAGTCCCGTGGTGGTCAGGAGCCGCCCAGGCCCGCGATCACGCCGCCGAGCGCGCGGCCGACCTACCCGTGGCAGAAGAAGCACCGTCCGGAGAGCACCACTTGAGCCACTCGGCCCGGTCGGACCGCTCCACACGGTCGCGGGTGACAGGGGCCGGGCTGCCGTCCACGCGGCTCGGCGGGTAACCTCCAGCTCATGTCCCGCCATGTCGCGATCGTCACCGATTCCACGGCCTACCTGCCGCCGACGGCGATGGAGCGTCACCACATCACCGCGGTGCCGTTGACCGTGGTCCTCGGCGACCAGGCGCTCGAGGAAGGGACCGAGATCTCGGCCCGCTCCCTGGCCCAGGCGTTGCAGAAACGACGGTCCGTCACCACTTCCCGCCCCAGTCCCGAGCTGTTCGCCGAGACCTACCGCAGGGTCGCGGAGTCGGGCGCCACCGGCATCGTCTCGCTCCACCTCTCCGCCGAGTTCTCGGGCACGTACGACGCGGCCGTACTCGCGGCCCGCGAGGCACCCGTGCCGGTGCGCGTCGTGGACACCGGGATGGTCGCGATGGCGCTCGGGTTCTGCGCGCTGGCCGCCGCCGAGTCCGCGGAGGCGGGCGGCACGGTGGACGAGGCAGTCACAGCCGCCGAGAAGCGGGCCGCCGGGACGTCCGCGTTCTTCTACGTCGACACTCTGGACTACCTCCGCCGGGGCGGACGGATCGGTGCGGCACAGGCGCTGTTCGGATCCGCGCTGGCGGTCAAGCCGCTGCTGCGGCTGGACGGCGGCCGTATCGAGATGCTGGAGAAGGTCCGCACGGCGTCCAGGGCGATCGCCCGCCTGGAGGAGATCGTCGCCGAGCGAGCGGGCGGGGCGCCGGTCGACATCGCCGTCCACCACCTCGCGGCGCCCGAGCGGGCTTCCGCGCTCGCGGAGCGGCTGCGGGGCAGGGTGTCCGGGCTGGCCGATCTGCATGTGAGCGAGGTCGGGGCGGTGATCGGGGCGCACACGGGGCCCGGGTTGCTGGGCGTGATCGTGTCGCCTCGATGAGGCGTGCGTCGCCCCGGTGAGGTGGCGAGGCGGGTTTGTCCTGGCTCGGCCCGGCCGGGCTCGGCGGCTTGGCTCGGCTCGGCTCGGCTGTGCTCGGCTCGGTCTGTCCGCTCGTGCGGGTGACGGAGTTGTCCACAACCGGGTAGTAATCCACGGGAATTGAGCAAGATCATCGCGGGCGGGTGCCTCTGCCCGATCCTCGTCGCATGGCACTTCGATCACGTTCACGCACGGCGACGGTCACCAGCGGCCCCGGCAGGGGCCCTTCCTCCGACGGGCGCGCCCGTCACCCCCACCCTCGGCGGCCGAGGGGCAGGGCCGGCCGCCGCCACCAGGCGTCGGCGGAGACGCTCCGCCTGCGCGCGGAGACGCTGTTTCCCGAAAGGACCAAGGAGCCCCGTGAGTTGGGGCATGGGCCGCCGCCGGAGTCTTCCGAGGACGAGAACGAGGACGGGTCCCGCGGTCGTGACGCGAGTCCTGCGTGGCGCGAGCGGGTGGGGCCCGCCGTCCGGGAGCGGCTGCCGCTGTGGTTGCAGGCACGGTGCGGCATCGAGCGGAAGAGTGTGGTCGCGCTGAGCGTGGTGCTGGTCGTCGCGGCGGTGTTCGCGGCACAGCACTTCTGGGCGGGCCGGCCCCAGCCGGTGAGCGCGCCCGAGGTGGTGCGGGCGGGAGCTCCGGGTGCCTCACCGATGCCAGGGGGCGGGCAGGCACCGTTCGGTGAGCCCGGGCACGGCGGTGCGGCGGTGCCGGGCGCCTCGCCAGGGCTGGGGGCTCCCTCGGCCGTACCCACGATCGTGGTCGACGTCAGTGGCAAGGTGCGCAGACCGGGCGTCCAACAGTTGCCGGCCGGTTCGCGGGTCGCCGACGCGCTGCGGGCGGCGGGCGGGTGCGGCCGGGGCCAACACCGACGGGCTCAACCGCGCCCGGCTCCTCGTGGACGGCGAACAGGTCCTGGTGGGCACTCCGGCGCCGATGGCCGGACCGGGTGCGCCGCCAGGGACAGGAGTGGGCGCGGGGCGGGTGGCGGTGGTGCGGGCGGGGCAGGCGGAGCCGTCGCCGGATCGGCGCCCACGACCCCGTGTCGCTCAACACGGCCACCGCCGACCAACTGGACACCCTGCCCGGCGTGGGCCCGGTCCTCGCCCAGCACATCATCGACTACCGCGCTCAGCACGGCGGCTTCCGCTCGGTGGACGAGCTCCGCGAGGTGAACGGCATCGGCGACCGCCGCTTCGCCGACCTACGGAATCTCGTACGGCCATGAGGGCGATGGGAGAGGAGGAGAGGGTGGCGGGGGCCGGGGCGCGGGTGGTCCGCCGCGCCCCGCCGTGCACGTGGCCTCCGGCAGTCGGCTCGGTGACCCACATCCCAGGCAGGAAGGGCCCACGGACCTGCGCCTCGTGCCACCGGCGCTGGCCGCGTGGGCGACGGCGGCGGTGACGGTGCACGCCTCGCCGGGGTGGGTCACGGGAGTGGCCGTGCTCTGTGCGGTGGTGGGCGTGGCTCTGCTCGCCTGGCATGGGCATGGGCATGGGCATGGGCATGGGCAAGGGTGGGCGCAGGCGCAGGGCGGGGGGGGGGGGTGCCGTCAGGGGCGTGGGGGCGTCGCGTGGACGAAGGCGTCCGTCGCCGCCGTGCTGCTCTGTGCGGGCGCGGCTGCCGCCTCCGCCGGGCTGCACGGGCGGATCTGCGGCGAGGGCCGGTGCCTGGCCTGGCCGAGGAATACGCCCGTGTGACGGCGGAGGTGGAGCTCACCTCCGACCCGCGCCTCACCCGCCCCCGGATCCAGGGCAACCGCGCGGCCCCGGCCGCGGTGCTCCTCCAGGCCGAGGCGCGGCGTGTACGGAGCCCGGACGGGTCGGTCGCCGACACGCGGACCCCGGTGCTGGTCGTCGTCGACGTGGAGGCGGGGGCCGGTCGGGCGGCCTGGCTCTCGCTGTTGCCGTCCACGCGGGTGCGGGCGGTGGCGCAGGCCGTGCCATGGCCGGGGAGACCGGGTGGCGGGCGTGCTGCGAGTGCGGGGCGGTGGGGCGCCGGTCGTGGTGGAGGAGGCGAGCGCCGTGCAGCGGGTCGCGGGGCGGTTGCGCGCGGGGCTGCGGGAGGCGACCGACGGGCTGGACCCGGACGCGCGGGCTTTGCTGCCCGGGTTCGTCGTCGGGGACACCTCACGGGTTCCGGCGGAGCTGGACGAGGCGTTCAAGGCGACCGATCTCACCCATCTCCTGGCTGTCAGCGGTGCGAACTTCACGATCCTGTTGGCCCTGTTCATCGGCCCGCCGGGGCTGGCGCTACGGGCCGAGCGGAAGGGGCTGGCACCCCGGCTCGGGATCCCGTTGCGGGTGACCGCGCTGGCCGGTGGGGCGCTGACTCTGGGCTTCGTGATCGTGTGCCGACCGGACCCGAGCGTGGTACGGGCGGCGGCCTGCGGCTCGATCGCGCTGCTGGCCATCGCGACCGGGCGCCGCAGGTCCCTGATCCCGGCCCTGGCGACGGCGGTGCTGCTGCTGGTGCTGTACGACCCGTGGCTGGCCCGCAGTTACGGCTTCCTGCTCTCCGTCCTCGCGACCGGTGCCCTGCTCACCCTCGCCCCGCGCTGGAGTGCGGCGCTCCAGCGGCGCCGGGTGCCACCGCGTCCGGCTGAGGCGCTGGCGGCGGCGGGGGCCGCGCAGGCGGTGTGCGCGCCGGTCGTGGCCGTGCTGTCGGCGAAGGTGAGCCTGGTGGCGGTGCCGTGCAATCTGCTGGCGGAGTTCGCGGTGGCCCCGGCGACGGTGCTCGGGTTCGCCACCCTGGCGACCGCTCCGGTGGCGATGCCCGTGGCCGAGGGCCTTGCCTGGTGCGCGAGTTGGCCGGCCGGTTGGATCGCGGACATCGCCCGCACCGGGGCCTCGATGCCGGGCGCGGGCGTGGACTGGCCGGGCAGCTGGACCGGCGCGCTGCTGCTCGCCCTGGCCACCGTGGTCGTCGTCCTTGTCGCCCGGCGGCTGGCGAGCCATCCGTGGCTGGTGGGCGCCTGCCTGATGGCGTTCCTGCTGGTCGTGGTGCAGCCACCGCCGCTGACCAGGGTGATCACGGGGTGGCCGCCACCGGGCTGGCGCTTCGTGATGTGCGACGTGGGCCAGGGGGACGCGACCGTCCTCGCGGCGGGAGACGGGGCCGGGGTGGTCGTGGACGCGGGTCCCGATCCGGTGCTGGTCGACCGCTGTCTGACCTCGCTGGGCATCACCGAGGTCCCGCTCGTGGTCCTCACCCACTTCCACGCCGACCATGTGGTGGGGCTGCCGGGTGTGCTGCGGGGGCGCTCGGTGGGGGCGATCGCGACGACGGGGTTCGAGGAGCCCGCGGAGCAGGCCGCGTTCGTGCGCGGGAAGGCGGCGGCCCGGGGGATCCCGCTGACACGGGCCGTGGCCGGGGAGGAGCGGCGCACGGGCGGTCTCGCCTGGCGGGTGCTGTGGCCGCCGGGTGACGCGGTCACGCCGGACGGCCCGAACGACGCCAGTGTGACCATGCTCGTCCGCTCGGGAGCGCTGACCCTGCTGCTCCTCGGCGACCTGGAACCGCCCGGCCAACGTGAGCTGGCGAGGTCCCCGGAGGCAGCCGCGCTGGGAGCCGTGGATGTGGTGAAGGTCGCCCACCATGGGTCGGCCTACCAGGATCCGGGACTGATACGGGCCATGGCCCCCAGGCTGGCGCTCATCTCCGTGGGCGCGGACAACCCGTACGGCCATCCCGCGTCCAGTACGGTCGCGGCGCTGAGGGCCGGGGGTGCCACGGTGCTGCGTACGGACGAGGACGGCGCGGTCGCCGTCGCGGGTACGGCGAAGGAGTTGCTCGTGGCGAGAGACTGAGGGCATGGACACCGCAGAGCTTGACGCCTACCTTCGCCGCCTCGGGGCCGAGCAGCAGGCCTGGCCCACCGTCGACGTACTGCGCGAACTGCACCTGCGCCATCTGCGGGCGGTGCCGTTCGAGAATCTGTCGATCCACCTCGGGGAGGAGATCGTCCTGGAGGAGAAGCGGCTGCTGGACAAGGTCGTCGGGCGGCGCAGGGGCGGGTTCTGCTACGAACTGAACGGCTCGTTCGGGGCGTTGCTCTCGAAGCTCGGGTTCGATGTGACGCTGCTCGCGGCGCGGGTGTACGGGGAGGAGGGGCAGGTCGGCATCCCGTACGACCATCTCGCGCTGAGGGTGCGGACGGTGGACGGGGGCGACTGGCTGGCCGATGTCGGGTTCGGGGCGAACAGCCACCATCCGCTGGAGTTCGGGAACCGGACGGAGCAGGAGGATCCGGGCGGCATGTTCCGGGTGGCCGAGGTGGACCGGGAGAGCGGGGGCCGGGAGTTCGGGGACCTGGACGTGTTCCGCAACGGCAAGCCGCAGTACCGGCTGGAGACGCGGCCGAGGGCGCTCGGGGACTTCGTGGCGGGGGCGTGGTGGCACAGCACCTCGCCGGCCTCCCACTTCACCCGCTCGCTCGTCTGCTCCCTGCTCACGGAGGACGGCGGCCGCATCACCCTCAGCGGCCGTACGTTCACCGTCACCTCGGCGGAGGGCGCCCGTGAGGTGACCGAGCTGGGCTCGGACGCGGAGGTGCTGGCGACGTACCGGGACCGCTTCGGGCTGGAGTTGGACCGGGTGCCGGAGGTGGGGAAGGGGCGTGAGGCGCGTGCGGGCGCGCTCGTCGAGGGGGGTTCCGAGGGCCTGTAGCCTGACGGCGCCGTACGACGGGGGAGCTGACCGTGGAGAACGTCCTGCCCGTGGCCATAGGGGCCGCCATCGGTCTCATGGGGGTAGGTGTTCGGTTCGTGGTTCACCGCGCGCCGGCAGGACCGCATGTGACTCCGCGAGCAGAAGCTCAAAGCCGGGATCGGCTTCAACACGGCCGTCGTTCAGCTCCTGGACCACCTGAAGGAGACACGGCTGCGTGACGACGGCCCCGGGGCCGACGAGTTGGTGAACCGGATGCAGGAGGCACGCTCCGCCCTCTACCTGCTCTGCTCCAGCGACACCGTCGACCTCGCCGATGCCCTCGCCGTCAGGGGCTGGAGCACGCGGCCCACCGACGGCAGGGACGACCGCCGGGCCGAGTTCCGGGAGACCTTGGACCTCCTGCGCCGCTTCATCCACCGGCTCCGGCAGGAGATCGCCAGGTCGTAGACCCTCTGGGAGGAGGGAGGGGAGGGGCAGGGGGCAGGGGTGGGGGTGGCGGAAGATGGGGGTGTGAGTGATGTGAGGCATGTGTTGGTGTTGCCGGATCGGGATGCCGCGGAGGAAGTGGTCGAGGCGCTGCGGGAGCGGTTCGGGCTGGATGAGGAGCCGCAGTTGGTGCGGGACGCGTTGGCCGGGGAGGACGACGCCGAGGACGCGCAGTGGCTGGTGGTGCTGCGGGACGAGCGGGAGCGGCTCGACCCGGTGGCGCTGGACGAGTTCGCGGGGGAGTGGGAGGGATGGCGGGAGGAGCCGTAGTGGTCCCGCGCCGCGGTTCCGTGCGCTGAGGGGGAGGGCCCGGTCGTCTGGGGCGGTCGGGTTGTCAGTGGGCCGTGGGATGCTGTCCGGGATGGCCAAGAAGACTGTGAACGATGATCCTCTCGCCCCCGTGACGTTGGCCGTGGGGCAGGAGGAGCTGCTGCTCGACCGGGCTGTGCAGGTGGTGGTGGCCGCCGCGAAGGCCTCGGACGCCGACACGGACGTGCGGGATCTGACCTCGGACCAACTGCAGCCCGGCACCCTCGCCGAGCTGACCAGTCCGTCGCTCTTCGCGGAGCGCAAGGTCGTGGTCGTGCGCAACGCGCAGGACCTGTCGGCCGACACGGTCAAGGACGTGAAGGCGTACCTGGGGGCTCCCGCCGAGGAGATCACCCTGGTGCTGCTGCACGCGGGCGGCGCCAAGGGCAAGGGGCTGCTGGACGCGGCGCGCAAGGCGGGGGCGCGGGAGGTGGCGTGCCCCAAGATGACGAAGCCGGGCGATCGGCTGGCGTTCGTGCGGGGGGAGTTCCGGACGCTCGGGCGGTCCGCGACGCCCGAGGCGTGCCAGGCGCTCGTCGACGCGATCGGGAGCGATCTGCGGGAGTTGGCGTCCGCGGCGTCGCAGTTGGTGGCGGACGTCGAGGGGACCATCGACGAGGCGGTGGTCGGGCGGTACTACACGGGGCGGGCCGAGGCGTCGAGCTTCGAGGTGGCCGATCGGGCCGTCGAGGGGCGGGCGGCGGAGGCGTTGGAGGCGCTGCGGTGGTCGCTGGCGACGGGGGTGGCGCCGGTGTTGATCACCAGTGCGCTGGCCCAGGGGGTGCGGGCGATCGGGAAGCTGTCGTCGGCGCGGGGCGGGCGGCCGGCGGATCTCGCGCGGGAGTTGGGGATGCCGCCGTGGAAGATCGATCGGGTGCGGCAGCAGATGCGGGGGTGGACACCCGACGGGGTGGCCGTCGCCTTGCGGGCGGTGGCGGAGGCGGATGCGGGCGTCAAGGGTGGCGGAGATGATCCCGAGTACGCGTTGGAGAAGGCGGTTGTGGTGATCGCGCGGGCGGCGCGGTCGCGTCGGGGGTGACTTTTAGCCCCCGCCGCCCCTACCCGTCCCAGGGGCGCTGCCCCTTCGACCCAGGGCCGAGGGGGGAGCGGCGGTGAGTAGGTACGTGCGGGTGCGTGGGGGCTTGTCGCGCAGTTCCCCGCGCCCCTGAAAGACTTGCAGTCACCTCCGACCCGGCTGCCCTACGGCAAGCCGAAGGCCCCGTCGGCTGCCCCGGGGAAGGGGCGGGCGGCGGGGCCTTCGGTTCAAGACGGTGGATCCGCACCCGCGTGGCGAACGCAGGCCGCGTGCGGATCCGGGGTGTCGAGTGGGAGCGGATGAGAGAGGGCCCGCCCTGGGTCCAGCCGACGATCAGATCAGAGGTGAAGCTCAGCCCTGGAGGGAAGCGACCTTGGAAGCAAGCGCCGACTTCTTGTTGGCGGCCTGGTTCTTGTGGATGACGCCCTTCGAGACGGCCTTGTCGAGCTGACGCGCGGCAGCGCGCTGGTACTCGGTGGCCTTCTCGACGTCACCCGCGGCAGCGGCCTCACGGGCCTTGCGGACCGCGGTCTTGAGCGACGACTTGACGGCCTTGTTGCGAAGGCGCGCCTTCTCGTTGGTCTTGTTCCGCTTGATCTGGGACTTGATGTTCGCCACGAATGAGCCTTTTCAGCTTGGTTTTCCTTGGGATGTGCCTCCTGCAGAGAGGGCATGAGACACAGCCGCCCACGTTACCAGCAGCTCTCGCGTCGGCCCAAACCGGTCCCAGCCCTCCGCCCGTGGGACCATGGTGCCTACGTACAGCCCCGCCAGACCCGATCCGACCCGAGACCGCAGACGGCTGCGGACGCCTCAAGAATCAGGACCCTGCGTGCCCGCGATCCCTAGCCATGTGCCCGAGCCGAGCCGTACCGACCCGGCTCTGATCCGCAATTTCTGCATCATCGCGCACATCGACCACGGCAAGTCCACGCTCGCCGACCGGATGCTCCAGCTGACCGGTGTGGTCGAGCAGCGACAGATGCGTGCTCAGTACCTCGACCGCATGGACATCGAGCGTGAGCGCGGCATCACGATCAAGTCCCAGGCGGTGCGTCTGCCCTGGGCGCCGACCACTGATCCGGGCAACACGCACATTCTCAACATGATCGACACCCCCGGGCACGTCGACTTCACGTACGAGGTGTCGCGGTCGCTGGCGGCCTGTGAGGGGACCGTCCTCCTCGTCGACGCGGCCCAGGGGATCGAGGCCCAGACCCTCGCCAACCTGTACCTGGCGATGGAGAACGACCTCAAGATCATCCCCGTACTGAACAAGATCGACCTGCCGGCCGCCCAGCCGGAGAAGTTCTCCGAGGAACTGGCGAACCTCATCGGCTGCGATCCTGAGGACGTGCTGAAGGTCTCCGCCAAGACGGGCGTGGGGGTCGACGCGCTGCTCGACCGGGTCGTGGCCGAGGTTCCGGCGCCGGTCGGCGTCAAGGACGCGCCCGCGCGCGCGATGATCTTCGACTCGGTGTACGACTCGTACCGGGGCGTGGTCACGTACGTCCGTGTGATCGACGGGCAGCTCAACAAGCGCGAGCGGATCCGGATGATGTCCACCGGCGCCACGCACGAGCTGCTGGAGATCGGGACCAACTCGCCCGAGATGCTGCCCGCCGACGGGCTGGCCGTCGGTGAGGTGGGCTACCTCATCACCGGCGTGAAGGACGTCCGGCAGTCCAAGGTCGGTGACACGATCACCAGCCAGGCGAAGGGGGCGACCGAGGCGCTCGGGGGGTACAAGGACCCCAAGCCGATGGTCTTCTCCGGTCTGTATCCGCTGGACGGGTCCGACTACCCCGAGCTGCGTGACGCGCTCGACAAGCTCCAGCTCAACGACGCCGCGCTCGTGTACGAGCCGGAGACGTCCGCCGCGCTGGGCTTCGGTTTCCGCGTCGGTTTCCTCGGGCTGCTGCACCTCGACGTGATCCGGGAGCGGCTGGAGCGCGAGTTCGGGCTCGACCTCATCGCCACGGCGCCGAACGTCGTGTACCGCGTCGTCATGGAGGACGGCACCGAGCACACGGTCACCAACCCGAGCGAGTTCCCCGAAGGCAAGATCAACGAGGTGTACGAGCCCGTCGTGCGGGCCACGATCCTCGCGCCGACCGAGTTCATCGGCTCGATCATGGAGCTGTGCCAGACCCGGCGCGGCACCCTGCTCGGCATGGACTACCTGTCGGAGGACCGGGTCGAGATCCGGTACACGCTGCCGCTCGCGGAGATCGTCTTCGACTTCTTCGACCAGCTGAAGTCGAAGACGCGCGGGTACGCGTCGCTGGACTACGAGCCCACGGGCGAGCAGACCTCCAGCCTCGTCAAGGTCGACATCCTGCTGCACGGCGACAAGGTCGACGCCTTCTCCGCGATCACGCACAAGGACGCGGCGTACGCCTACGGGGTGCGGCTCGTGGCCAAGCTGCGCGAGCTCATCCCGCGGCAGGCCTTCGAGGTGCCCATCCAGGCGGCCATCGGCTCGCGTGTCATCGCGCGCGAGACCATCCGTGCCATCCGCAAGGACGTCCTCGCCAAGTGCTACGGCGGTGACATCTCCCGGAAGCGGAAGCTGCTGGAGAAGCAGAAGGAAGGCAAGAAGCGGATGAAGATGGTGGGCTCCGTGGAGGTTCCGCAGGAGGCCTTCATCGCCGTTCTGTCCAGCGACGACAGCGCCGGCGGCGGCAAGGGCAAGAAGTAGCCAACGGCGACCGGTGGTCGCCGACTGCGGGGCAGCCACTGTTACCCCCGGTAACTCAGGCACAATGCGGGCCCGTCGCGTTTCGGCGCGGCGGGCCCGCAGGTCTTCCCAGAGGCGTCGGGGCGTGTCCGTACGGTAGTTCTCGGTGGAAAGTGACTGCCCGCCGCCCCTTACCAACCGGCCGACCGCGCTCTACCCTGATCACCACTCGATGGTTACTCGCGAGTTAAACAACAGCCGCTTTGAGCCAGCCGCACAGTCCGTGAGCCAGCTGTACTGTCGCGTGCCCCGGAGGATGTCGTGAGCGACACACAGACCCTGATCGAGAACCGTCCGCCCTCGGTGGCGGCCCTCTTCCTCGAGCGCGTGGCGGCCACGCCCGACGGCGAGGCCTACCGCTACCCGGTGCCACCGGCCTCCGGGGAGGGGCCCTCCGACTGGAAGTCGCTGAGCTGGGCGCAGTCGGCCGAACGGGTGTACGCCGTCGCGGCCGGGCTGATCGAGCTCGGCGTGCAGCCGGAGCAGCGCGTCGCCCTCGCCTCGTCGACGCGCATCGAGTGGATCCTTGCCGACCTCGGCATCATGTGCGCGGGCGCCGCGACCACGACCGTCTATCCGCAGACCAACGCCGAGGAGTCGGCGTACATCCTCGCGGACTCCGCCAGTCGGGTCCTCATCGCCGAGGACGCGGCCCAGCTCGCCAAGGCCCGGGAGAAGAAGGCCGAGCTCCCCGACCTGACGCATGTCGTCGTCATCGACACCGAGGGCGCGGACCTCTCCGAGGACTGGGTTCTCTCCCTGGCCGAACTGGAGAAGCGCGGCGCCGCGTACCTGGAGAAGACGCCCGACCTGATCAAGGAGAAGGTCGGCGCGATCACCAAGGACCAACTCGCCACACTCATCTACACCTCCGGCACCACCGGGCGCCCCAAGGGTGTCCGGCTGCCGCACGACAACTGGTCGTACATGGCGAAGGCGATCGCCGCGACCGGGCTGGTCAGCGCCGAGGACGTGCAGTACCTGTGGCTGCCGCTCGCGCACGTGTTCGGCAAGGTGCTCACCAGCGGTCAGATCGAGGTCGGGCACGTCACCGCCGTCGACGGCCGGATCGACAAGATCATCGAGAACCTTCCGGTGGTGCGGCCGACGTACATGGCGGCCGTGCCCCGCATCTTCGAGAAGGTCTACAACGGCGTCGTCGCCAAGGCCCGCGCGGGCGGCCCGGCCAAGTACAAGATCTTCCAGTGGGCGGCCGGGGTCTCCCGTGAGTACGCCAAGGTCAGCCAGGACAACTTCCGCCGTACCGGCACCGCCTCGGTGCCGTTCGCGCTCGGTGCGAAGCACAAGATCGCCGACACGCTGGTGTACGCCAAGCTCCGCGAGGCGTTCGGCGGCCGGCTGCGGGCCTGTGTCTCCGGTTCGGTCGCGCTCGCGCCCGACATCGGCTTCTTCTTCGCCGGTGCCGGCATCCACATCCTGGAGGGCTACGGCCTGACCGAGACCTCGGCGGCGTCCTTCGTGAACCCCGGCGAGGCGTACCGCACCGGCACGGTCGGCAAGCCGCTGCCCGGCTGCGAGGTGCGGATCGCGGACGACGGCGAGATCCTGCTGCGCGGGCCCGGTGTGATGGAGGGCTACCACGGGCTGCCGGAGAAGACGGCGGAGGTGCTGGAGGCCGACGGGTGGTTCCACACCGGTGACATCGGGGAGCTCTCGCCCGACGGCTACCTGCGGATCACCGACCGGAAGAAGGACCTGTTCAAGACGTCCGGCGGCAAGTACATCGCGCCGACCGAGATCGAGGGGCAGTTCAAGTCACTGTGCCCCTTCACCTCCAACGTCATGGTGATCGGCGCGGACCGGAACTTCTGCACGGCCCTCATCGCCCTCGACGAGCTGTCCCTCCAGGGCTGGGCCGCGGAGAACGGGCTGGCCGGGAAGTCGTACGAGGAGATCATCGCGGCGCCGGCGACGGTCGAGATGGTCGACGGGTACGTCAAGCAGCTCAACGAGGGCTTGCAGCGGTGGCAGACGATCAAGAAGTTCCGGTTGCTGCCGCGGGACCTCGATGTGGAGCACGGTGAGCTCACGCCGAGCCTGAAGCTGAAGCGGCCGGTGGTGGAGAAGGAGTACCTGCACCTGATCGAGGACATGTACGCCGGTGCGCGCGAGGCGTAGCGCTCCGCGTGAAAGCCGGGGAACTGCGGGCCGTCTTCAGCTGCGGGTTCGTGGTGGCTGGTCGCGCAGTTCCCCGCGCCCCTTACGGGGCGCGGTTGGTCTCCATCAGGGTTCGGAAGTCGCGTATCTGTATGCGCAGCTCGGTCAAGTCCGGTGTGGGTGTGGCCAGTTGTTTTTCCAGCGCCGCCAAGCGGGTGTCGACCTGTTCCGCGTGCTCCCGTTGGACCGCCCGCAGGGTTTCCAGCTCCCGGGTCTTGCGGTGCAGGTCCAGGAAGACGCTGACCTTCGCCCGTAACACCCAGGGGTCGAAGGGCTTGGTGAGGTAGTCGGCGGCGCCGGTGGCGTAGCCGCGGAAGGCGTAGCCGGTGTCGGCGTCCGTGCCGGTGAGGAAGATGATCGGGACGTCCTTCGTCTGGTCGAGGCGCTTGATGTGGGCGGCGGTCTCGAAGCCGTCCATGCCGGGCATCCGGATGTCGAGGAGGACGACGGCGAACCGGTGCCGCAGGAGGGCCTTCATCGCCTCCTCGCCCGAACGGGCGCGGACGAGCGGCTCGTTGAGGGATGCCAGGACGGCCTCCAGGGCGAGCAGGTTGTCCTCCATGTCGTCGACGAGGAGGATGCCCGCGCTTTGGTCGGTCCGGTCCTGAGGGGTCATGGTGAGGGTGCCTCGTTCTCTTCTGTGCGTTGTCCGGGGGACGGCTCGGCGCTCTGCGGACCCTGGGGGGTTTCCGGATCGAGGACCGCGCAGACGACCGTGAGCAACTGGTCGACGTCCACCGGCTTCGGTACGTAGTCGTTGGCGCCGCGGGCGATGGACTTCTCGCGGTCGCCGGGCATCGCCTTGGCGGTGAGGGCGACGATGGGCAGACCCGCCCAGCGCGGGGTGCGGCGGATGGCGGAGATCGTCTCGTAGCCGTCCATCTCCGGCATCATGATGTCCATCAAAACGAGTTCGACGTCCGGGTTGCGCTCCAGGGTCTCGATGCCCTCGCGCCCATTCTCCGCGTACAGGACGGGCATGCCGACCCGGCCCAGGACATGGGTGAGCGCGAAGACGTTGCGGATGTCGTCGTCGACGATCAGCACCCGGCGGCCGGGCAGCACCTCGCCCGCGCGCCCCACCTTCCACGCCTCCAGCTTGGTGGGCGCCGGCCAGGAGTCGTCGCCGTCGTGCACCTCGTCGTCGTGCGCGGCCGGGTACGGCTCCGTGGTCAGCTGCTCGGGGACGAGGCTGCCGTGCTCCTCGATCACCGGGCCCGTCACCCCGTGGCCCGGGCTGAAGACCGGGACGTACAGGGTGAAGGTCGAGCCCCTGCCGGGGACGCTCTCCGCGATGATGCGGCCGCCGAGCAGGCCGGCGATCTCGCGGCTGATGGACAGCCCGAGGCCGGTGCCGCCGTACTTGCGGTTGGTGGTGCCGTCGGCCTGCTGGAACGCCTCGAAGATCACCGGGAGTTTCTCGGCCGCGATGCCGATGCCGGTGTCCGAGACGGCGAAGGCGATCACCTCGTCGTGGTCCTCGCGGGTGTAGCGGTGCTCCGGGTCCTTGACGCGGCTGACGGTCAGCTCGACCCGGCCGGACGCGGTGAACTTGATCGCGTTGGAGAGGAGGTTGCGCAGGATCTGCTGGAGGCGCTGCTCGTCCGAGTACATCTCGCGGGGGACGTCCTCGCCGACCGTCACCTCGAAGGCCAGGCCCCGGTCGAGGGTGAGCGGCCGGAACGTCGCGTGGACGTAGTCCAGGAGCTTGATCAGCGGCAGGCGCTTCGGGCGTACGTCCATCCGGCCCGCCTCGATCTTCGACAGGTCGAGGATGTCGTTGATCAGCTGGAGGAGGTCGGAGCCGGAGCGGTGGATCGTGGTGGCGAACTGGACCTCCTGGTCGGTGAGATGGCCGTCCGGGTTGTCGGAGAGCAGCCGCGCCAGGATCAGCAGGGAGTTCAGCGGGGTGCGCAGCTCGTGGGACATGTTCGCCAGGAACTCCGACTTGTACTGCGAGGACGTAGCCAACAGCGCTGCCTTCTCCTCCAGTTCGGCGTTGGAGCGCTGCAACTCCGCCTGCTGCATCTGCAGTTCGTCCGAGCGCTCCTGGAGCTGCATGGCCAGACGCTGGGACTCGCCGAGGAGGGACTCCGTACGGGAGTTGGCGATGATGGTGTTGATGGCGACACCGATGGTGTTCACGAACTGGTCGAAGAACGCCAGGTGGACATCGGAGAAGCGGGAGAAGGACGCCAGCTCGATCACCCCGAGGAGTTTGTCCTCGAACAGGATCGGGATGATGACGACGCTGGACGGCGAGGCCTCGCCGAGGCCGCTGTTGATCTTGATGTAGCCGGGCGGGGCCTCGTCCACCAGGATCCGCTTCTTCTCGCGGGCCGCCTGCGCGACCAGACCGTGCACCGGCAGACCACCGGTCTCGACGGTCGCGCCCTGCGCCGCACCGTAGCCCGCGATGAAGGCCAGGCCCTTGGTGGGCACCACCGGGGGCGGGGCCGCGCCGTCCTCGTCGGGGTCGGCCAGGTAGAACGCGCCGTACTGGGCGTTCACCAGCGGGGTCAGCTCGCGCAGGATCAGGTCGGCGACCTCCATCAGGTCGCGGTGGCCCTGCATCAGGGCGGCGAGCCGGGCGAGGTTCGACTCCAGCCAGTCCTTCGCGCGGGTCGTCTCACGGAGGTTCGCCACCATCAGGTTGATGTTGTCCTTCAGCTCGGCGACCTCGCCGCGCGCCTCCACCGTGATGGAGCGGGACATGTCTCCCTGGGCCACGGCCGAGGCGACCTCGGCGATCGCGCGGACCTGCGTGGTCAGGTTCAGGGCGAGCTCGTTGACGTTCGTCGTCAGCCGCTTCCAGGTGCCGTAGACGCCCTCCACCCGTGCCTGGCCGCCGAGTTGACCCTCCGAGCCGACTTCGCGGGCGACCCGGGTGACCTCGGAGGAGAAGGAGGAGAGGGTGTCCACCATGGTGTTGATGGCGGTCTTCAGCTCAAGGATCTCGCCGCGCGCGTCCACGTCGATCTTCTTGGAGAGGTCGCCGTTCGCGACCGCCGTGGTGACCTGGGCGATGTTGCGGACCTGCGAAGTCAGGTTGTCCGCCATGTAGTTGACGTTGTCGGTGAGGTCCCGCCAGACACCGGACACACCCAGCACCTGGGCCCGGCCGCCGAGCGCGCCGTCGGTTCCGACCTCACGGGCCACCCTCGTCACCTCGTCGGCGAAGGCCCGCAGCTGTTCCACCATCGTGTTGACGGTGTCCTTCAGTTCCAGGATCTCGCCGCGCGCGTCGACGGTGATCTTCTTGGAGAGGTCGCCGTTGGCGACGGCCGTGGTGACCTGGGCGATGTTGCGGACCTGCGAAGTCAGGTTCAGCGCCATGAAGTTGACGTTGTCGGTGAGGTCCTTCCAGACGCCGGACACGCCCCGCACCTGCGCCTGGCCGCCGAGGTTGCCCTCGGTGCCGACCTCGCGGGCGACGCGGGTGACCTCGTCGGCGAAGGCGGAGAGCTGGTCGACCATGGTGTTGATCGTCGACTTCAGCTCCAGGATCTCGCCCTTGGCCTCGACGGTGATCTTCTTGCCGAGGTCGCCCTGCGCGACGGCCGTGGAGACGAGGGCGATGTTGCGGACCTGGGAGGTCAGGTTGTCCGCCATGAAGTTGACGTTGTCGGTGAGGTCCTTCCAGACGCCGGACACGCCCCGGACCTGGGCGCGGCCGCCGAGGTTGCCCTCGGTGCCGACCTCGCGGGCGACGCGGGTGACCTCGTCGGCGAAGGCGGAGAGCTGGTCGACCATGGTGTTGATCGTCGACTTCAGCTCCAGGATCTCGCCCTGCGCGTCGACCGTGATCTTCTGGCTGAGGTCGCCGTTGGCGACGGCGGTCGTGACCTGGGCGATGTTGCGGACCTGGGAGGTCAGGTTCGACGCCATGAAGTTGACGTTGTCGGTGAGGTCCTTCCAGACGCCCGAGACGCCCCGGACCTGCGCGCGGCCGCCGAGCTGCCCCTCGGTGCCGACCTCGCGGGCGACGCGGGTGACCTCGTCGGCGAAGGCGGACAGCTGATCGACCATCGTGTTCACGGTGAGCTTCAGTTCGAGCAACTCGCCGGTCGCCTCGACCGTCACCGTACGGGTGAGGTCCCCGCGCGCCACCGAGGTGGTCACCAGGGCGATGTCCCGCACCTGCGCGGTCAGCCGTGCGGCCATGGTGTTGACCGCCTCGGTCACGTCCCGCCAACTCCCGGACAGACCCCGGACCTTGGCCCGGCCGCCGAGCCGGCCCTCCGTGCCGACCTCGCGGGCCACCCGGGTCACCTCGCCGGTGAACAGGGACAGCTGGTCGACCATCTTGTTCACGGCGCGGCCCAACCGCCTCAGATCACCCCGGAGTTGACGGTTGCCGTCGTGCAGGTCGACCCGCTGGGTGAGGTCGCCGCCGGCCACCGCGTCCAGGACCCGGGTGGCGTTGGCGGCGGGGGCGACCAGGGCGTCGAGCGTCTGGTTCACGTCGTCGACGCGCGTCGCCCAGGCGCCCTGGCCCGGGCTGGCCGACAGTCGCTCGTCCAGACGCCCGTGCCGGACCAACTCCCGCCTTACACGCTGCACTTCGGAGCCGAAGTGGGTGCTACGGTCGATGATCTGGTTGAAGAGGGCACACAGCTCCGCCACCGGGGCGGGGCCCGCCTCCGGGACTTTCGTGAAGCTGCCGTCGCGGGCGGCGGTCATGGCCGCGGTCAGCGCGCGGAGATCGGATGCCCGGATCAGAACGTCCGTTTGGCTGTCTTTTTGACCGTCTCGGAGCACCCGCGTAGCACTGTTCTCACTCATGGTGGCCCACTTCGGTAACTCGGCGCTTATGGGCGTGGTCAGTCTGTCACTCTGTCCGTGCCGCCTGAGGCCTATTCGTCCGAACTTTCTCAGGGAGCCGCTCAGTGGGGGCCATTCCGACGCAACGGGAGACCGCGTCCTGCGCGCCCGATGCGCCCGCGCGCGTCGGGGCGGAGGCGCTGTCTGCCGGATCCGCGTACGCGGGCGCGGACCGGCGCACGGTGGTGCATGTGTCCCTGCCCGGCGGGCCGCTCGCGCCGGGAGCCGCCCGGCGCTTCGTCGGCAGCGCGCTCGCGGAGTGGGCCGAGCTCGACCTGCCGGGCACCGCGGCCCTCTCCGCCCGCCTCGTCGAGGACGCCCTCGTCGTGGTCAGCGAGCTGGTCACCAACGCGGTCGTCCACGCGGGCACGGATGTCGAGCTGCTCTGCCGTCTGGGGCGCGACGACCCGGCCTCCGCCGGGTGGCTGCTCGTCGAGGTCTCGGACCACCATCCCTCCCGGGCGGTACGGGACGAGGGCGCCGAACGCCCCTACCTCGTCGAACGGCCTTACGGGGCCGCCGAGTACGGACGCGGCCTGCGGCTCGTCGCGGCACTCTCCGAAGCCTGGGGGATCACCTACCGGACCGGCATGAAGACCGTCTGGGCCCGGCTGTCGGTCGACGGGGCGATGGCGGTGGAGGACGCGTTCGGGGCGTACGGCGGTGACGTGTCCGGGGTGGGGGCCGAGGCCGCGCGGGCGTACGCCGGCGACGAGGAAGTGCGGGGGCTCGACGATGCGCCGACGTACGCCGGTGTGGAGGACGCGGGGGAGTCCGGCGGTGCGCGGGCGTACGCCGGTCGCGTCGGAGACGGCGGCGAGGGCGTCCGTGAACAGGGCCCGGACCCGCTCGATCTGGTCGCGCCCGAGCCCCGGCAACATGGGGAGCGCGACCGGGAGTGGTTGAACCGGGGCGCGCTCTCCTTCCTGGCCGAGGCGTCCGACCTGCTCGCCGGGCAGCTCGACGAGGATCTGGTCGCCGCGCTCGCCGGGCAGCTGCTGGTGCCGAGGCTGGCCGACTGGTGCGCGGTGTGGCTGGAGGACGAGGGGCTGGGCTGGCGCGGCGGCGACGGTTCGCTGGGCCCCGCGCCCCGGCTCGCCCGCGTCTGGCACGGCAGCGAGGACCGCCTCGAGGAACTGCGCCGGGCCCTGGAGAGGAACCCACCGAGACTGCCCGATTCCGTCCGGTCGAGGGCGGTTCCCGTCCCGTGGCCGGAGCCGGGCGAGGAGGGCCGGCCGGTGGGGGCGAGTGCCGAAGAGGCGTTGGGAGCGAGTGCCGAAGGGCCGTCGGGGGCGAGTGCCGACGGGCCGGTGCAGGAGCCTGGGGGCAGGCTGGAGCGAGAGCCTGACGGCGGCGGCCCCTTGCGGGAACGTGGCGGCGACTTCGAGCGCGGGCGTGGTGGTGGTCCCGTGCGGGAGTGTGAAGGTGCGCCCGCGCAGGAGTGTGAAGGTGGGGCCGCGCTTGCCTATCGGCTGATCGCCGGGGGGCGGCCGCTCGGGACGCTCGTCATCGGGCGGGCCGGGCTGCTTCGGTTCCCGGACGAGGTGACCGGGCTGGTCGAGGACCTCAGCCGACGCATCGCGCTGTCCATCGGCGCGGCCCGCCGGTACGCCCGCCAGGTGACCATCAGCCGGGTGCTCCAGCGCGGCCTGCTGCCGGGCGCGGTCGCCGAGATCCCCGGGGTGTCGAGCGCCCTGGTGTACGAGCCGTGCGACAAGGGCGGACCCAGCGGCGACTTCTACGACCTGTTCCCCGCCGGCCGGGGCCGCTGGTGCTTCGCCATCGGCGACGTCCAGGGCAAGGGCCCCGAGGCCGCCGTGGTCATCGGTCTCGCCCGGCCCTGGCTGCGGCTGCTCGCCCGCGAGGGCTACGGCGTGGCCGACGTGCTCGACCGCCTCAACCATCTCCTCCTCGACGACGCGACCGAGGCCGCCGACGCCGCCGCCCGCGCCCTGGTCACCGCCGGCGACCCCGGCCTGGTCGACCCCGACGCCTCCCAGACCCGCTTCCTCTCCCTCCTCTACGGCGAGCTGGTCCCCGTCCCCGGCGGTGTCCGCTGCACCCTCGCCTCCGCCGGGCACCCGCTGCCCCTGCTCCTCGGCCCCGACGGCGACGTCCGGACCGTGGCCGAGCCCCAGACGCTGCTGGGCGTGATCGAGGACACCGAGTACGTCTCCGAGACGTTCGAACTGCGCTGCGGCGACACGCTGCTCTGCGTGACCGACGGGGTCACCGAGCGCCGCAGCGGCCCGCGCATGTTCGACGACGGGGACGGCCTCGCCGCCGCGCTCTCCGACTGCGCCGGCCTCGACGCCCAGCTGATCGCCGAACGCATCCGCCGCCTCGTGCACGAGTTCGGGGAACGGCCACCGGACGACGACCTGGCGCTGCTGGTGCTGCGGGCGGAGTGACGACCGCCGCAGCCGGCGACGGGAACCGTCGGCCGGGCCGTGCTGGACAATGGAGGACATGCCTTCCGCACTCCCCGACGGTGAGCCCGTCCCCGACGACGGGGCGCTGCCCGCGCACGCCCTGGCCGACGCGGCCGAGCGGCCCCTCGGGTTCTATCTCCACGTCCCGTACTGCGCGACCCGCTGCGGCTACTGCGACTTCAACACCTACACCGCCACCGAGCTGCGCGGCACCGGCGGCGTCCTTGCCTCCCGCGACAACTACGCGGACACGGTCGTCGACGAGATCCGCCTCGCCCGCAAGGTCCTCGGCGACGATCCGCGCCCCGTCCGGACGGTCTTCGTCGGCGGCGGCACGCCCACGCTGCTGGCCGCCGACGACCTCGTACGGATGCTGGGGGCGATCCGGGAGGAGTTCGGGCTCGCGGACGACGCGGAGGTGACGACGGAGGCGAACCCGGAGTCGGTCGACCCCCCGTATCTGGAGACGCTGCGCGCGGGCGGCTTCAACCGGCTCTCGTTCGGGATGCAGAGCGCGCGGCAGCATGTGCTGAAGATCCTCGACCGTACGCACACGCCGGGGCGCCCCGAGGCGTGCGTGGCGGAGGCGCGCGCCGCCGGCTTCGACCATGTCAACCTCGACCTGATCTACGGCACGCCCGGCGAGTCCGACGACGACTGGCGGGCCTCCCTGGACGCGGCGCTCGGTGCCGGGCCGGACCACATCTCGGCGTACGCGCTGATCGTGGAGGAGGGCACGCAGCTCGCACGGCGCATCCGCCGGGGCGAGGTCCCGATGACGGACGACGACGTGCACGCGGACCGATATCTGATCGCCGATGAGACGCTCTCGGCCGCCGGGTTCGACTGGTACGAGGTCTCCAACTGGGCCACGTCCGACGCCGGGCGGTGCCTCCACAACGAGCTGTACTGGCGCGGCGCCGACTGGTGGGGCGCGGGACCGGGCGCCCACAGCCACGTCGGCGGCGTGCGCTGGTGGAACGTCAAGCACCCCGGCGCGTACGCGGGCGCGCTGGCGGCCGGGCGCTCCCCTGGCGCGGGGCGTGAGCTGCTGTCGGCCGAGGACCGCCGGGTCGAGCGCATCCTGCTGGAACTGCGGCTGCGGGAGGGCTGCCCGCTGTCCCTGCTCCGGGAGGAAGGGCTTGCCGCGGCGGGTCGGGCACTCGCCGACGGCTTGCTGGAGGCGGGGCCGTACGAGGAGGGGCGCGCGGTGCTCACGCTGCGGGGGCGGTTGCTGGCGGACGCGGTGGTGCGGGACTTGGTGGACTGATCACTCGGGTGGGTGAATCGGTGCGGAACGGGGGTTCGGTACTTAGCCTGGTTCGTAGGCTGCTGCCGTGTCTGACGGTGGCGGAAACCGGAGGCTGCGGAGATGACCGCTGTGGACGAGCGCGGGATGACCAGGTTCTTCGAGGAGTTCGAGCCGCCCGAGGGTGTCAAGGCCGAACTTCTCCGGGGTGAAATCGTGATGATGGCCAGCCCTGACCTGGTGCACAACATCATTGTGATGTTGCTGGGCAGGCAGATTCCGGTTGATCACTGGTACGCCCTTCAGACACAGGACGTCGACATCGTCAGCGAGGCGAGCGAGCCTATTCCCGACTTGGTTGTCGTAGCCCCCGAGATTCTGCCCGCCTCGGGGCGACTGCTCCCGTCCACGCTGATCACCATGGTCGTCGAGGTCGTCTCCAAGACCAGCATCGACCGCGACTACGGTGTGAAGCGGTCGATTTACGCCGCAGGTGGAGTGCCTGTCTACCTGATCGTCGACCCGGTCATGGCGCAGTGCGTCGTGCTGACGGAGCCCGAAGGCGTTGGAGAGAAGGCCGACTACAAGGGGCAGAAGATCTGGAAGTTCGGGGAATCAGTGCCCCTGTCGACTCTGCGACTGGACATCGACACCAGTGGATTCAGTACGTTCCCCAACGTCAGGCCCCACCGCTATCCGTGACGAAGTCGATCAGCTCCTCCACCCGGCCCAGCAGTTCCGGCTCAAGGTCCTTGTAGGAACCGACCCGCCCCAGAATCGCCTGCCACACCGCCCCCGTGTTCTCCGCAGGCCACCCCAGCGCCCGGCACACCCCCGTCTTCCAGTCCTGCCCCCGCGGTACGCGCGGCCACGCCTCGATGCCCACCGAGGACGGCTTCACGGCCTCCCAGATGTCGATGTACGGGTGGCCGACGACGAGCGCGTGCTCGCTCGTGACCGACGCGGCGATGCGGGACTCCTTGCTGCCGGGGACGAGGTGGTCGACCAGGACGCCGAGCCGCGCGTCCGGGCCCGGCGCGAAGTCGGCGACGATCGCGGGCAGGTCGTCCACGCCCTCCAGGTACTCCACCACCACGCCCTCGATGCGCAGATCGTCGCCCCACACCTTCTCGACGAGCTCGGCGTCGTGGCGGCCCTCGACGTAGATGCGCCCGGCGCGGGCGACACGCGCGCGGGCGCCCGGGACGGCCACCGAGCCGGATGCCGTACGACTCGGCCGTGCCGGGGCCGAGGGGGTGGGGCGGACCAGGGTCACCACGCGGCCCTCCAGCAGGAACCCCCGCGGCTCCAACGGGAACACCCGGTGCTTGCCGAAGCGGTCCTCCAGCGTCACCGTGCCCGCCTCGCAGCGGATGACCGCGCCGCAGAAACCGGTGGTGGGCTCCTCGACGACCAGACCCGGATCGGCCGGGACCTCGGGGGCCGGCTTCGGCTTCTTCCAGGGAGGGGTCAGGTCGGGTGAGTACTGGCGCATTCGAGTGACGATAGGAGAAGCCGCGCCCGGATGCCCCCGCACTCAGTCCGACACGCCGAAGCGACGTGCCAGCGTGTCGCGTTGGGCCCGGACGAACGCCGCGTCCACCACCGCCCCGTGCCCGGGGACGTACAGCGCGTCCTCGCCGCCGAGGGCCAGGAGCCGGTCCAGGGCGGCCGGCCAGCGGGACGGGATCGCGTCCGGGCCCGCCTGCGGTTCGCCGGACTCCTCGACCAGGTCCCCGCAGAACACCACCTCCGAAGCGCCCTCCGACACCAGGACCGCGAGGTCGTGGCCGGTGTGGCCGGGACCCACGTTCGCCAGCAGCACCCGGACGCCGCCGCCCAGGTCGAGCGTCCACTCGCCGGAGACCAGGTGGCGGGGGAGGACGAGGAGGTCGGCGGCCTCGGTGGCGTCCGCCGGGGGCAGACCGTGGTGCACCGCGTCCGCGCGGAGGGCGTCGCGGTCACGGGTCAGGACGTTGTCGACGCCCACCGCACCGAGGACCTCCACCCCGGCGAACGCGGCCGCACCGAAGACATGGTCGAAGTGGGGGTGGGTGAGCGCGAGATGTGTCACACGGGCGCCACCGAGCAGCCGGCCCGCCTCGGTACGCAACCGCGCGCCCTCCCGCACGCTGGAACCCGCGTCGATCATGAGGGCCGCACCGTCCCCGGCCACCAGTCCGACCGTGCAGTCCCAGCCGGGAAGGCGGCACCGTCCGACCCGGGGCGTCAATCCCTGCCACCCGCACTCTTCCCAAGTCACCGTCATGCGCCGACGCTAGCTGTAGCACCGCACGGGCGGGTGAAGGAGGGTGTGGGGGAGGTGTCGGGGAGGTCGCCGAGCAGTGGTCGGGAAGCCCCGAGAACCCGGTCGACGGCCGCCGGGAGCCGCTGAGCACGCGGGGCGGCGGGTTGTGGTGAGGGCCACCGAGGTGATCGCCGTGGGCGGCTCGGGTACGCCCACGCGCGGGCGTACCCGTCGGTAGAAAGGGCGCCGACACGCGCCCCGGTGGTGGTCGGACCGGGGCCCGACATCGCCGGACAGGTCGGTACACGTCGGCATGACGTGGGTGGACCGGCCTTGCCGGGGGCGTACCCCACCGCCGTACACTGGGCGGGGAGTGTTGGCACTCGCCCGGGGTGAGTGCCAAGGGGGAGTCGCACGAGAGAGTCGAGCTGGAGGTGTGCGCGAATGCTCAGTGAACGCAGGCTGCAAGTGCTGCGCGCCATCGTCCAGGACTACGTGGGCACCGAGGAGCCGGTCGGTTCCAAGGCGCTCACGGAGCGGCACAACCTGGGGGTCTCCCCGGCGACCGTCCGTAACGACATGGCTGCGTTGGAGGACGAGGGCTTCATCGCCCAGCCCCACACGAGCGCGGGCCGCATCCCCACCGACAAGGGGTACCGGCTCTTCGTCGACAAGCTGGCGGGCGTCAAGCCGATGACCCCGCCGGAGCGGCGCGCCATCCAGAACTTCCTGGACGGCGCGGTCGATCTGGACGACGTCGTGGCACGGACCGTACGGCTGCTCGCGCAGCTGACGCGGCAGGTCGCCGTCGTGCAGTATCCGTCGCTGACACGGTCGACGGTCCGGCATGTGGAACTGCTGTCGCTGGCCCCCGCCAGGCTGATGCTCGTGCTGATCACGGACACCGGACGGGTGGAACAGCGGCTGGTGGACTGCCCGGCGCCGTTCGGAGAAACGTCACTCGCGGATCTTCGCGCCCGGCTGAACAGCAAGGTCGCGGGCCGCCGGTTCACGGACGTGCCCCGGCTGGTCGAGGACCTGCCGGAGGCGTTCGACGTCGAGGACCGGGGGACGGTCGCGACCGTGCTCTCCACCCTCCTCGAAGCACTCGTGGAGGAGAGCGAGGAGCGGCTGATGATCGGCGGAACCGCCAATCTCACCCGCTTCGGACATGACTTCCCCCTCACGATCCGGCCCGTTCTGGAAGCCTTGGAGGAGCAGGTCGTCCTCCTCAAGTTGCTTGGCGAGGCCGGGGATTCGGGCATGACCGTACGCATCGGTCATGAGAACGCGTATGAGGGACTCAACTCCACGTCCGTCGTCTCCGTCGGCTACGGTTCGGGCGGCGAGGCAGTAGCGAAGCTGGGCGTGGTCGGACCTACGCGCATGGACTATCCGGGAACGATGGGAGCGGTACGAGCGGTGGCACGGTACGTCGGACAGATCCTGGCGGAGTCTTAAGTGGCCACGGACTACTACGCCGTGCTCGGCGTGCGCCGCGACGCGTCCCAGGACGAGATCAAGAAGGCGTTCCGGAGGCTCGCTCGCGAGCTGCACCCGGACGTCAATCCCGATCCGAAGACCCAGGAGCGGTTCAAGGAGATCAACGCCGCCTACGAGGTGTTGTCGGACCCGCAGAAGAAGCAGGTCTACGACCTCGGCGGCGACCCGCTGTCCCAGGCGGGCGGCGGAGGCGCGGGCGGCTTCGGCGCCGGTGGCTTCGGGAACTTCTCGGACATCATGGACGCGTTCTTCGGAACGGCGTCCCAGCGGGGTCCGCGGTCGCGTACGCGCCGGGGCCAGGACGCGATGATCCGGCTGGAGATCGACCTCGACGAGGCGGCCTTCGGCACGACGAAGGACATCCAGGTCGACACCGCCATCATCTGCACGACGTGCAGCGGCGAGGGCGCGGCTCCGGGCACGACCGCCCAGACCTGTGACATGTGCCGTGGTCGTGGTGAGGTCTCGCAGGTCACGCGGTCCTTCCTCGGCCAGGTCATGACCTCCCGGCCCTGCCCGCAGTGCCAGGGCTTCGGCACGATCGTCCCGAACCCGTGTCCCGAGTGCGCGGGCGACGGGCGGGTGCGGTCGCGGCGGACGCTCACGGTCAAGATCCCGGCCGGTGTCGACAACGGCACGCGCATCCAGCTGGCCGGTGAGGGCGAGGTCGGACCCGGTGGTGGTCCCGCCGGTGACCTCTACGTCGAGATCCACGAGTTGCCGCACCCGATGTTCCAGCGGCGCGGCGATGATCTGCACTGCACGGTGACGATCCCGATGACGGCGGCGTCCCTCGGTACGAAGGTGCCGCTGGAGACGCTGGACGGGCTGGAGGAGGTCGACATCCGCCCCGGCACGCAGTCCGGGCAGTCGATCCCGCTGCACGGGCGTGGTGTCACGCATCTGCGCGGTGGTGGGCGTGGGGATCTGATCGTCCACGTCGAGGTGCAGACGCCGACGAAGCTGGACCCCGAGCAGGAGGCGTTGCTGCGGCAGCTGGCCGCGCTGCGGGGTGAGGAGCGGCCGACGGGGCAGTTCCAGCCCGGGCAGCAGGGTCTGTTCTCCCGGCTGAAGGACGCGTTCAACGGGCGCTGAGCGAGTTCGTCGCCGGGTGCGGGTGGGCGGGGCTTCTCGCGCCCACGCGGCGGAGCCGCATATCGACACAGGCCCGCAGGGCCTGTGTCTTCAGGGGCGCGGGGAACCGCGCGGCCCGCCCCCACGCACCCGCACCCGACGAACAACCGTCCGTCCCCGATTCGGCTCCCCCCGGAGGGCATGGCACCATGCCGTCATGTCCTCCGCACTGACCGATCTCGTCCCGCTCCCGATCGTGCAGGCCCCGATGGCGGGCGGTGTGTCCGTGCCGCGGTTGGCCGCCGCCGTGTCCGAGGCCGGCGGGCTGGGGTTCCTCGCCGCCGGGTACAAGACGGCCGACGGGATGTACCAGGAGATCAAGGCGCTCCGGGCGCTCACCTCCCGCCCCTTCGGCGTGAACCTCTTCTTGCCGCAGCCGGAGTACGCCGAGCCCGCCGCCGTCGAGGTCTACGCGGAGCAGCTCGCCGGTGAGGCCACCTGGTACGACGCCGAGCTGGGCGACCCGGACAGCGGACGCGACGACGGCTACGAGGCCAAGCTCGCCGTGCTGCTGGACAACCCCGTGCCGGTGGTGTCGTTCCACTTCGGCTGCCCGACCCCCGAGGTCATGGAGTCCCTCGCCCGCAAGGGCACGCTCACCCTGGTCACCGCGACCTCGGCGGAGGAAGCCCAGGCCGTGGAGCGGTCCGGGGCCCACGCCGTGATCGTGCAGGGCGTCGAGGCGGGTGGCCACCAGGGCACCCACCGCGACGACCCCGAGCGGGACTGCGCCGGCATCGGCCTGCTCTCCCTGGTCGCCCAGGTCCGCGAGGCCGTGGCGCTGCCGATGGTCGCGGCCGGCGGCATCATGCGTGGCAGTCAGATCGCCGCCCTCCTCACGGTGGGCGTGAGCGCGGCCCAGCTCGGCACGGCCTTCCTCGCGACCGCCGAGTCCGGCGCGCACGCCGTGCACAAGCGGGCCCTGACCGACCCCCTCTTCGTCCGCACCGAGCTGACCCGGGCCTTCTCCGGCCGTCCGGCCCGGGGCCTGGTCAACCGCTTCCTGCGCGAGCACGGCCCGTACGCTCCCGCCGCCTACCCGGAGGTCCACCACCTGACCTCGCCGCTGCGCAAGGCCGCCGCCAAGGCCGGGGACGCGCAGGGCATGGCGCTCTGGGCCGGGCAGGGGCACCGGATGGCACGGGAACTGCCGGCCGGGGAACTGGTCGAGGTGCTGGCCGCCGAGATCGCCGCCGCGCAGGCGGCGCAGGCTTCCGCCCAGGTCGGGAGCGAGGGACGATGACCGCACCGGTGTTCGTGGTCGACTCGCTGTACCTGCCGGGCGGCAGTGGCGGCGAGCTCGTCCTGGACGGCCCCGAGGGGCGGCACGCCGTCTCCGTGAAGCGGCTGCGGGCCGGTGAGGACGTCGTCCTCACGGACGGGCGCGGACGCTGGGCGGAGGGGATCGTCAAGGCCGCCGAGGGCAAGGACCGGCTCGTGGTCATGGACCTGGAGACCGTGCACGAGGAGCCCCCGGCACAGCCGCGGATC
This sequence comes from Streptomyces sp. MNU76, assembly GCF_020982545.1. Taxonomy (GTDB): domain Bacteria; phylum Actinomycetota; class Actinomycetes; order Streptomycetales; family Streptomycetaceae; genus Streptomyces. Next base: position 633,966 of record NZ_JAJKLK010000001.1, read on the forward strand.
ACCGTCGTCCAGGCGCTGCCCAAGGGCGACCGGGGCGAACTGGCCGTCGAGACCATGACCGAGGTCGGGATCGACGCGATCGTGCCCTGGGCGGCCTCCCGCTGCATCACCCAGTGGAGGGGCGACCGGGGGCTGAAGGCCCTCGCCAAGTGGCGGGCCACCGCCCGGGAGGCGGGCAAGCAGTCCCGCCGGACACGGTTCCCCGAGGTCGCGGACGCGGCCACGGGCAAGCAGGTCGCGGAGCTGCTGGCGAAGGCCGACTTCGCCGCGGTCCTGCACGAGAGCGGCGACGAGACACTGGCCACGGCCGAGCTGCCGGCGGCCGGGGAGATCGTGCTCGTCGTGGGGCCCGAGGGGGGCGTGTCGCCGGAGGAGCTGGCGCTCTTCGGCGAGGCGGGCGCGGGGGCGTACCGACTCGGGCCCAGTGTGCTGCGCACGTCGACCGCCGGGACGGCGGCCGGGGCGTTGCTGCTGGGCCGAACCGGACGCTGGTCCTGACCGCCACCCGGTCCCGACCGGTGTCCCCCAACCCTCTGGGAGCATCGTGGAACTCGCCCAAGTAAGACTGCTCGTCACCGACTTCGCCGTGTGCTACCGCTTCTACGCCGATGTGCTCGGGCTGAAGCCACAGTCCGGTGCGGTCGACGGGCCGTACGAGAAGTTCAGCCCGGCCGTCGGGTCCGCGGGGATCGCCCTGCAGGACCGGGCGATGATGGCCGAGGTGCTCGGGGAACTGGCCGACGAGGCGAACGGCCACCGGTCGCTGGTCGTCCTACGGGTCGACGACCTCGACGCCTACTGCGAACGGATCACCTCGTTCGGCGTACGGCTCCTGCCCGGTCCCGCACGTATGACCGACCGTATGCGGGTGGCCCATCTCAAGGACCCCGAGGGGAACTTGGTCGAGCTGCAGGAATGGCTGCTGATGAGCGGCTGACACCCCTCGCCCGCGTCCCCCGGTCCCGGCGGCTTGTCCGCATGCGGTCTTCCCCACCGCCGCGGGCGGTGGCAGGCTGCCGGACATGCGGGCATGGAGGCGTGTCAGGGCGTACCGGTCGGGCGGGCGTCGGCTCCTGCTGGGAGCCGGGCTCGGTGTCTGCGCGGTCGTGGGTCTGGTGGCCTGCGAGGGCGGCGGGCTCAACACCGGCGCGGTCGCGTTCACCACGGACCAGCTCGCCACCGAGGAGCTGGAGCGGGAGGGCCTCGACGTCCGGTGGCTCACCTGCACGGCGTCCTACGACAGCGACGGCAAGGACGGCAAGGGCGGCGGGAAGACCGCGTCGCCGTCCTCCTCGGTCGCCACCGTCGCGAAGGTCGACTGCACCGGCGAGGACAAGGAAGGCCGGGAGATCACCGTCACCGGGAAGGTGACCAAAGAGGTCAACGGCAGGTGCGTGCGCGGCGATCTGACCGCGAAGGTCGGCGGCAAGGAGTGGTTCCACGTGGAGGGGCTCGGCAACTGCGACGCCCCGGAGTCCGACCAGCCCGGCCGGCCCGGTCAGCCGGGACCGACCGTGACGGTCACCGTCACCCAGACCATCTGGTGCCAGAAGGACCCGGCGTGCGTGCCCGAGGGCAAGTGAGGCCCGGCCCGGAGCGGACCGACCTGCCCGTCGGCAACTCGGGCCCGGTGCGAGGGACATGATCCAAACCCCTCCCCATCGGACCGAACGCTGCTTAAAGTGACTGGGTGACTCAGCTCGCGTATTTCCGGTATCCGCACCTGCACGGCGACCTGGTCGCCTTCACCGCCGAGGACGACGTGTGGGTCGCGCCTCTGGACGGCGGCCGTGCCTGGCGGGTCAGCGCGGACAACGTACCCGTCAACCATCCGCGGATCTCTCCGGACGGCACCACCGTCGCGTGGACCTCCACCCGGGACGGCGCGCCCGAGGTGCACATCGCGCCCGTCGACGGAGGATCCGCCAAGCGCCTGACGTACTGGGGGAGTTGGCGCACCCAGGTGCGCGGCTGGACATCCGACGGTCGGGTCCTCGCGCTCAGCACCCACGGTCAGGCCAGCCTCCGGCGGAGCTGGGCGCGTGCCGTGCCGCTCGACGGCGGACCGGCCGCCACCCTCCCCTACGGGCCCGTCGGCGATGTCGCCCACGGGCCCGCCACCGTGCTGCTGTCCGCGCCGATGGGCCGCGAGGCCGCCTGGTGGAAGCGGTACCGGGGCGGCACCGCGGGCAAGCTGTGGATCGACCGGTCCGAAGACGGCGGTGACGGCGGTGACGGCGCCGGGGCGGCCGGGGAGTTCGTACGCCTGCACACCGAGCTGGACGGCAACCTCGAATACCCGATGTGGGTCGGGGACCGGATCGCGTTCCTCTCCGACCACGAGGGCGTCGGAGCGCTCTACTCCTCCCTCGCCGACGGCTCCGACCTGCGCCGCCACACCCCCGTCGACGGGTTCTACGCCCGGCACGCGGCCACCGACGGCACCCGCGTCGTGTACGCGTCCGCCGGTGAACTGTGGCTGCTGGACGACCTGGACGGCGCCGAGCCGCGCAGGCTCGACATCCGGCTGGGCGGGCAGCGCGTCGACCTCCAGCCGTTCCCGGTGAACGCCTCCCGCTGGTTCGGCTCCGCCTCGCCCGACCACACCGCCCGCGGCAGCGCCGTCTCCGTGCGCGGCTCGATCCACTGGATCACCCACCGCTCCGGCCCCGCCCGCGCGCTCGCCGCCGAGGACGGCGTACGGGCCCGGCTGCCCCGCACCTTCCGTGTGGAGGGCGAGGAATGGGTGGTGTGGGTGACGGACGCGGAGGGCGACGACGCCCTGGAGTTCGCCCCGTCGACCGGCGTCGGCCCCGGCGCCACCCCGCGCAGGCTCGCCGCCGGACAGCTGGGCCGCGTCCTCGGGCTCGCCGTGGCCCCCGACGGCAGCCGGGTCGCCGTCTCCGCGGACGACGGCCGGGTGCTGCTCGTCGAACGGGAGACCGGCGAGGTACGCGAGGTCGACCGCAGTGAGGACGGCGAGGTGACCGGGCTCGTCTTCTCACCCGACTCGGCATGGCTGGCCTGGTCGCACCCGGGCCCGCGCCCGCTGCGCCAGCTCAAGCTCGCCAACACCGCCGACCTGTCCGTCACCGAGGCGACCCCGCTGCGCTTCCAGGACTTCTCGCCGACGTTCACGCTCGACGGCAAGCACCTCGCCTTCCTCTCCGCGCGCGCCTTCGACCCGGTCTACGACGAGCACGTCTTCGACCTGCACTTCGTCAGCGGCGCCCGCCCGCACCTCATCACGCTCGCGGCGACCACCCCGTCCCCCTTCGGACCGCAGCGCCACGGCCGGCCGTTCGAGGCGCCCGACAAGGACGAGACACCGGACAGCGAGGGCGCCCCGGCCACCCGGATCGACCTCGAAGGGCTCGCCGACCGGATCGTCCCCTTCCCGGTCGAGGCCGCCCGCTACTCCACGCTGCGCGCCGCCAAGGACGGCGTGTTGTGGCTGCGCCACCCCGTCACCGGTGTCCTCGGCCATCTGCGGGCCACCCCCGACGACCCGGACCCGAAGACCTCCCTGGAGCGGTACGACCTCGCCCAGCGGCGCCTGGAGTACCTGGCGTCCGACGCCGAGCACTTCGCCGTCAGCGGCGACGGCAAGCGGGCCCTGCTGTGGACCGACGGCAAGCTCAAGGTCGTCCCGAGCGACCGGCGCGCCTCGGGCGACGACGACAGCGACAGCAACATCACGGTCGACCTCTCCCGGGTCCGGCGGACCGTCGACCCGGCCGCCGAGTGGCGCCAGATGTTCGACGAGACCGGTCGGCTGATGCGGGACAACTTCTGGCGGCCCGACCTGGGCGGCGTCGACTGGCCCGGCGTCCTCGACCGGTACCGCCCCGTGCTGGAACGGGTGGCCACCCACGACGACCTGGTGGACCTGCTCTGGGAAGTACAGGGCGAGTTGGGCACCTCCCACGCGTACGTCACCCCGCGTGGCCGGGGCGGCTCCGGCGACCGGCGCCAGGGGCTGCTCGGGGCGGACATCTCCCGGCACGAGGACGGGCCCCAGGGGGCGCCGCTGTGGCGCATCGACCGGGTGCTGCCGTCGGAGACCTCCGACCCGGACGCGCACTCGCCGCTCGCCGCGCCCGGCGTCGCCGTACGGGCCGGGGACGCGATCATCGCGGTCGGCGGGCAGCCGGTCGACCCGCTGACCGGGCCCGGGCCGCTGCTCGTCGGCACGGCGGGCAAGGCGGTCGAGCTGACCGTGCTGCCGGCCGGGGGCGGCGACCTCCGGCATCCCGTGGTGGTGCCGATCTCCGACGAGGAGCCGTTGCGGTACCACGCGTGGGTCGCGGACCGACGGGCCTACGTCCACGAGAAGTCCGGCGGCCGCCTCGGGTATCTGCACGTCCCCGACATGGTCGGCTCCGGCTGGGCCCAGCTCCACCGCGACCTGCGGATCGAGGTCGCGCGGGAGGGGCTGGTCGTGGACGTCCGGGAGAACCGGGGCGGGCACACCTCCCAGCTCGTGGTGGAGAAGCTGGCCCGGCGGATCGTCGGCTGGGACCTGCCACGCGGGATGCGGGCGAGCAGCTATCCCGACGACGCGCCCCGGGGGCCCGTCGTCGCCGTCGCCAACGAGTTCTCCGGGTCGGACGGGGACATCGTCAACGCGGCGATCAAGGCGCTCGGGATCGGGCCGGTGGTCGGTACGCGGACGTGGGGCGGGGTCGTCGGGATCGACAGTCGGTACCGGCTGGTCGACGGGACGTTGGTGACGCAGCCGAAGTACGCGTTCTGGTTGGAGGGGTACGGGTGGGGGGTCGAGAACCACGGGGTCGATCCTGACGTCGAGGTCGTGCAGGCTCCTCAGGACTACGCGGCCGGGCGTGACCCCCAGCTCGACGAGGCGATCCGGATCGCGCTGGAGGGGCTGGAGTCGACGCCGGCCAAGACGCCGCCCGCGCTGCCGGAGTCGTGACCGGCCGTCAAGACTCGGGGCTCCGCCCCGGACCCCGTTCGCGCAGTTCCCCGCGCCCCCTTTCAGGGGCGCGGGGAACTGCGCGAGAAGCCCCACCAGGCCTGCGGACGACTGACAAGCGAGCGGGGTCGAAGGGGCGCAGCCCCTGGGGACGGGAACGGGTAAGGGCGGCGGGGGCGGAATTCGCTCGATAGCATGCCCGGGTAGAAGAAGATCACCGGTGGCTGGGAGGCAACGTATGGCTGGGGAGCCGCAGGACGACTGTCTGTTCTGCAAGATCATCGCGGGCCACGTCCCCGCGACGATCGTGAGGGAGACGGACACGACGGTCGCGTTCAGGGACATCAACCCCCAGGCACCGACCCACGTCCTGGTCATCCCGAAGGCGCACTACACGGACGCCTCGACACTCGCCGCCGCCGACCCCGGCCTCGCCGCGGACGTCCTCCGCGAGACACAGGCCGTCGCGGACGAGGACAAGCTGGAGAGCTACCGCATCGTCTTCAACACCGGCCCAGGCGCCGGCCAGACCGTCTTCCACGCGCACGCCCACGTCGTCGGCGGTCGCGGCCTGCAGTGGCCCCCCGGGTGACGAGCCGTGTCCGTACGTGAACTGGTGGTCCTCGGCACCGCCAGCCAGGTCCCGACCCGGCACCGCAACCACAACGGCTATCTGCTCCGCTGGGACGCCGAGGGGCTTCTCTTCGACCCCGGCGAGGGCACCCAGCGGCAGATGCTGCGCGCCGGGGTCGCCGCCCACGACCTCAACCGCATCTGCGTCACCCACTTCCACGGCGACCACTCGCTGGGGCTGGCCGGGGTGATCCAGCGGATCAACCTCGACCGGGTCCCGCACGACATCACCGCCCACTACCCGCGCTCCGGGCAGCGGTTCTTCGACCGGCTGCGGTACGCCACCGCGTACCGCGAGACGGTCCAGCTGATCGAGGCGCCGGTCGAGGGCGAGGGCGGAGCGCTGGCCGTCACCCCCGGCTACACCCTCGACGCGCACAGGCTCTCGCACCCCGTCGAGTCCTACGGGTACCGCCTCGTCGAACCCGACGGACGCCGGATGCTGCCCGAGCGGCTCGCCGCGCACGGCATCAAGGGACCGGACATCGGACGGATCCAGCGCGAGGGCGCGATCGGCGGCGTCCGCCTGGAGGACGTCAGCGAACTGCGGCGCGGACAGCGGTTCGCGTTCGTCATGGACACCCGGTTGTGCGACGGTGTCTACTCCCTCGCCGACGCGGCCGACATGCTCGTCATCGAGTCCACCTTCCTCAACGAGGACATCGAACTCGCCGTCGACCACGGTCATCTGACGGCAGGTCAGGCCGCCTCCGTCGCCCGCGACTGCGGGGTACGGCATCTCGTCCTCACCCACTTCAGTCAGCGCTACACCGAACCCGAGGAGTTCGAGCGGCAGGCGCGGGCCGCCGGGTTCGAGGGAGAGCTGACGGTGGCGCACGACCTGCTGCGGGTGGCGCTTCCGAAACGGCGCTAGAGCGGCCGTACGATGCTTCGATGTCCCTCCCCAAAGCTGAACTGCACCTGCACATCGAAGGCACCCTGGAGCCGGAGCTGGCCTTCGCACTGGCCGCCCGGAACGGCGTCGCGCTGCCGTACGCGGACACGGAAGCGCTCCGCAAGGCCTACGAGTTCGAGGACCTCCAGTCCTTCCTGAACCTGTACTACGAGCTGATGGCGGTCCTGCGCACCGAGCAGGACTTCGCCGACCTCGCCGACGCCTATCTCGCCCGCGCCGCCGCCCAGGGCGTGCGCCACGCCGAGATCTTCTTCGACCCGCAGGCCCACATCGCGCGGGGCGTCGGAATGGGGACGGTCGTCGAGGGGCTGTGGCGGGCGCTGGGCAGGAGCGAGCAGACGCACGGCATCTCCACCCAGCTGATCATGTGTTTCCTGCGGGACGAGTCCGCCGAGTCGGCCCTCTCCACCCTGGAGGCCGCGAAGCCGTACGTTGACCGGATCGTCGGGATCGGGCTGGACTCCGCCGAGGTCGGGCACCCGCCGGTCAACTTCCGTGAGGTGTACGAGGCGGCCGCCGCGCTCGGGCTGCGGCGCGTCGCGCACGCGGGGGAGGAGGGCCCGCCGGAGTACATCACCGAGGCCCTCGACATCCTCGGGGTCGAGCGCGTCGACCACGGGCTGCGCTGCATGGAGGACCCGGCCCTCGTCGAACGGCTGGTGCGCGAGCGGATCCCGCTGACGCTCTGCCCGCTCTCCAACGTCCGGCTGCGCACCGTCGACACCCTCGCCGACCATCCGCTGCCCGCCATGCTCGACGCCGGCCTGCTCTGCACGGTCAACTCCGACGACCCCGCCTACTTCGGCGGGTACGCCGGCGACAACTTCGACGCCGTACGCCGGACGCTCGGCCTGAGCGAGGACCGGCTGCGGGAGCTGGCCCGCAACTCCTTCACGGCGTCCTTCCTGGAGCACGACGAGGAGCGACGGGCCCGATATCTCGCCGAGGTGGACGCGTACGACTTCGGATGAGCCGGGAGCGCGCTTCGCCCCTGCTTTTCAGGGGCGCGGGGAACTGCGCGAGAAGCCCACCGGAGCCCCACCCGCCGACGAACCCGCACTCCCGAGCTATCAGGCGCCCCGCCTCAAGCCAACCGCCTCAAGCCGACCGGCGGAAGCCGATCGTCGGGACCGCCCGCCGCAGCGGCCACGGGCTGACCTGGTCCTTCGGCAGGAACTCCTCCAGGAACGCGTACCGCCGCAGCGCCGCAGGCTCCTGGCGGTCCACCGACTGCACCCGCCGCCACCACGCCGCGATCTCCGACCACCCGGGCGCGGACAGCGACCCGCCGAACTCCTGCACCGACAGCGCCGCCGTCAGCCCCGCGAAGGCCAGCCGGTCCGCCAGCGGCCAGCCCGCCAGCGTGCCGGTGACGAACCCGGCGACGAAGACGTCGCCCGCACCCGTGGGGTCCAACGCCTCCACCGCGATGGCCGGCACCTCCGCCGTCTCACCGGTCCGCCCGTCCACGGCGTACGCGCCCTTCGCACCCAGCGTCACCACGGCCACCGGGACATGCTCGGTGAGGGCGCGGGCGGCCGCCCGGGGGCACTCGGCGCCGGTGTACCGCATCGCTTCGGCCGCGTTGGGCAGGAACGCCTCGCAGTGGGCCAGATCGGCCAGCCCCGCCAGGTCCCACGCGCCGGTCTCGTCCCAGCCGACGTCCGCGAAGATCCGGGTGCCCTTGCTCGCGGCCTGCGCGATCCAGGGGGCGCGTACGCCGGGCGTGAGGGAGGCGACGGCGGCACGCGCGTGGGGCGGGCACTCCGGCGCGGACTCCTCCGGGGGCGCTTCGTGGCCGTGGGAGACCATCGTGCGCTCGCCCTCGTACGCCATGGAGACCGTGACCGGGGAGTGCCAGCCGAGGACCGTGCGGGAGTGGGAGAGGTCGATGCCCTCGCCCTGTTCCAGGGCGTCCCAGCAGTACTCGCCGTAGTGGTCGTCGCCGAAGGCCGCCGCGAGGGAGGTCTTCAGGCCGAGCCGGGCCAGGGCCGTGGCCATGTTCGCCACGCCGCCGGGGCTGGACCCCATGCCGCGTGCCCAGGACTCCGTCCCGCGCACCGGGGCGGAGCCCAGGCCGGTGAAGATGATGTCGAGGAAGACGGTGCCGGTCAGATAGACGTCCCAGGGCGGGTCATTCGGTGTGCGCAGGGCCCTCAGCGGATCTACCTGGGGCCGGTGCGGTCGCTCTCCCTTGAACGCGGTCACGATGTGCTCCCTGGCGTGGTGCGGATCCAGCCAGTCTGCACCACGCCGCTCCGCTCGGGGTGCGGGTCGGGGTGGGGGCTCGGGTGTGTTGTCGGGTGCCGGTCCGGTGGGCTTCTCGCGCAGTTCCCCGCGCCCCTGAAAAGCACGGGGCGCGGGGAACTGCGCGACCAGCCCCCACGCACCCGCACCCGACGACTACCAGCGAGGCATCCGCGGCGTCACCCAGCCGGGGTCGGCCGCGCGCATCGCCGCCGCGTCGTCCCGCTCCCGCAGGGAACCGTCGTCCGACAGCCACCGCTGGTGCAGGAACTCCAGCCTGTCCCGGTCCAGTTCGACCCCGAGGCCCGGCGCGTCCGACACCCGTATCGCCCCGTTCTCGAAGGTGAGCCGCGAGGTGAGGACGTCCTCGGTCTGCCAGGGGTAGTGGGAGTCGCAGGCGTGGTGGAGGCCGGGCACCGTGGCCGCCACGTGCGTCATCGCGGCGAGGCTGATCCCCAGGTGGGTGTTGGAGTGCATGGACACCCCGACCCCGAACGTCCGGCAGATCGCGGCCAGTTCACGCGTGTTGCGCAGCCCGCCCCAGTAGTGGTGGTCGGAGAGGACGACCTGCACGGCCCCCTTCGTGAACGCCTCCTCGATCTCCGCGAAGGTCGTCACGCACATGTTGGTGGCCAGCGGTACGGACGTCCGTGACGCCACCTCGGCCATCGCGGGCGTCCCGAGCGCCGGGTCCTCCAGGTATTCGAGCACGTCCCCGAGCGCGTCCGCGACCTTCAGCGAGGTCTCCACGGACCAGGCGCCGTTCGGGTCCAGCCGCAGCGGATGCCCGGGGAACGCCTCGGCCAGCGTGCGGATCGCCGCGATCTCCTCGTCCGGCGGGAAGACACCCCCCTTGAGCTTGAACGACGTGAACCCGTACCGCTCCTTGAACCGCCGGGCCTGCTCCACGACCCCGGCCGGGTCCACGGCAGCCTCCCAGTCGTCCCGCTCGCCCACGACGCCCTCGGGGTGATCGGCCCACTTGTAGAAGAGGTACGCGCTGTACTCCACGGTGTCCCGCACCTTCTCGCCGAGCAGCGCGTGCACGGGCAGTCCCAGCGCCTTGCCGAGCGCGTCGAGACAGGCGACCTCGAATGCGGACACGACCGACAGCCGCAGCTTGTCGGCGGTCTGGACACCGCGCAGCCCGCCCACGTCGACCTTCCCGGAGACCCGTGGCCCGTCGACGTCCACCTCGTCGGCGAGCACGAACAGCCCGTTCAGATCGCTGACCCGGCGGCCCACCAGCTTCGCCGCGAACGGCCTGGCCAGCTCCAGGTACTTGGTGTCGCCGTACGTCTCGCCCACCCCCGTCGTCCCGTCGGCGGTCACCACCTCCACGATCAGCCGGGGCGTGTACGGCTGGTGCACCCCCTGCGTGTTCAGCAGCGGTGGGTCGGCGACCAGAGTCGGGGTCAGCCGGACCTCGGCGACGGTCAGGTCACGGGTCGCGCTCACGGGGCGGCTCCCTGTCTTCCCATGTAGACGTCATCCCTATATGGAGATAAAGGTTAGATAGGTGAACTTCTAGGGTCAATGACGCCGCGCAAGCGGCCCCGAGCTCCCCCGGTAAAAGCCCTACGGCACTGTCACCGCCGCGTCGTACTCTGGAAAAGGGCAACACGAGCCCCACGGCCAAGAGGAGGAACCGCGGCCTACAGAGCCGGCCCATGACTCAGACACGCACAGCTCACACCCCCGCGCAGGGCAAGGCGAGAGCGCAGTTCACCGTCCCCGCGGCGCACCCCATGGTGACCGTGCTGGGTTCCGGCGACTCCCTCCTGCGCGTGATCGAGAAGGCCTTCCCGGCGGTCGACATCCATGTCCGGGGCAATGAGATCAGCGCGGTCGGCGACGCCCCCGAAGTCGCTCTCGTCCAGCGCCTGTTCGACGAGATGATGCTGGTGCTCCGCACCGGACAGCCGATGACGGAGGACGCGGTGGAACGCTCGATCGCCATGCTGAGGGCGAGCGAGAACGGGAAGAGCGAAGGCCAGGAGACCCCGGCCGAGGTACTCACACAGAACATCCTGTCCTCGCGTGGCCGCACGATCCGCCCCAAGACGCTCAACCAGAAGCGGTACGTCGACGCCATCGACAAGCACACGATCGTCTTCGGCATCGGCCCGGCAGGCACCGGCAAGACCTATCTCGCCATGGCCAAGGCCGTCCAGGCCCTGCAGTCCAAGCAGGTCAACCGCATCATCCTGACCCGTCCGGCGGTCGAGGCCGGAGAGCGCCTGGGCTTCCTGCCCGGCACCCTCTACGAGAAGATCGACCCCTATCTGCGCCCGCTCTACGACGCGCTGCACGACATGCTGGACCCCGACTCCATCCCGAGGCTGATGGCCGCCGGGACGATCGAGGTCGCGCCCCTGGCGTATATGCGGGGCCGGTCACAGCCGCTCTTCACCAATGTGCTGACGCCAGAAGGTTGGCGCCCCATCGGCGATCTCCAGGTCGGTGACCTGGTCATCGGCTCCAACGGCGAGCCGACACCGGTTCTCGGCGTCTACCCGCAGGGCGAGCGGGACATCTACCGCGTCACAGCCCAGGACGGTTCCTGGACGCTGTGCTGTGGCGAGCACCTGTGGACGGTCCGGACGGCTTCAGACAGGCGACGGAACAAACCGTGGCGTGTCCTGGAGACCCAGGAGATGATCGGCAACCTGCGTGCGGCCCATGCGCGCCGGTACGAGCTGCCGCTCCTCACGGCGCCGGTCTGCTTCCCGGAGCGCCAGGTCCCCATGGATCCGTACGCCCTGGGGCTGCTCCTGGGCGACGGCTGCCTCACGGGTTCCACCACACCGTCCTTCGCCACGGAGGACCCGGAACTAGCGGAAGCACTGGTGGCCGTCCTGCCCGGCGTCACCGCCCGGCACAGAGGTGGGCCTGACTACGTCCTCAACCGAGTCAAGTCACCCGGCGACGTGGTCACCTTGGAGAACCCGGTGACTCGGGTCCTACGTGAGCTGGATCTGCTGCGCACTCGCTCACACAGCAAGTTCGTCCCGGACGACTACCTGCGCAATTCGGCCGAGGTGCGCCTGGCTGTCCTGCAGGGTCTGCTCGACTCCGACGGTGGTCCGGTCACGCAGAAGGATCGCACCTGCCGAATCCAGTACACGACGACGTCGATCCTGTTGCGGGACGACGTGATTTCGCTCGTGCAGTCACTGGGCGGAGTCGCGTACACCCGCCGACGGGTGGCCGAGGGGCGCAGGCCCGGCCTGGCGAAGGGTCGGGAGGTCGGCCACCGATACGACGCCCACATCGTCGACATCCGCCTCCCCGAAGGCATCGAACCCTTCCGTCTCGACCGCAAGCGCGACAAGTACCACGCGGCCGGAGGCGGCGGACGCCCGATGCGCTTCATCGACAGCATTGAGCCCGCGGGCAGGGAGGAGACCGTCTGCATCCAGGTGGCCGCCGAGGACTCCCTCTACGTCACCCAGGACTACCTGCTGACGCACAACACGCTCAACGACGCCTTCATCATCCTCGACGAGGCCCAGAACACCTCGCCCGAGCAGATGAAGATGTTCCTCACCCGCCTCGGCTTCGACTCGAAGATCGTGATCACGGGTGACGTGACCCAGGTCGACCTGCCGAACGGCACGAAGTCCGGTCTGCGCCAGGTGCAGGACATCCTGGAGGGCCTGGACGACGTGCACTTCTCCCGGCTGTCGTCGCAGGATGTCGTCCGGCACAAGCTCGTCGGCCGTATCGTCGACGCGTACGAGAAGTACGACAGCGAGCACGGCACCGAGAACGGCTCCCACAAGGGCGGCCGGGGCAGGCAGTCCGGGCCCAAGGGGAAGTAGACAGACACAGCACCATGTCGATCGACGTCAACAACGAGTCCGGAACCGAGGTCGACGAGCAGGCGATCCTCGACATCGCCCGCTACGCGCTGACACGGATGCGCATCCACCCCCTCTCCGAGCTCTCGGTGATCGTGGTGGACGCCGACGCCATGGAGCAGCTGCACATCCAGTGGATGGACCTCCCCGGTCCGACGGATGTCATGTCCTTCCCGATGGACGAGCTGCGTCCGCCGTCGAAGGACGACGGCGAGCCGCCGCAGGGTCTGCTCGGCGACATCGTGCTGTGCCCCGAGGTCGCCGAGAAACAGGGCAAGGAAGCGGACACGCAGCACTCCATGGACGAGGAGCTCCAGCTCCTCACCGTCCACGGGGTGCTGCACCTGCTGGGCTACGACCACGAGGAGCCGGACGAGAAGGCCGAGATGTTCGGCCTGCAGGCCGCCATCGTGGACGGCTGGCGTGCGGAGAAGGGCCTCACCGGCCCCTCCCCGGCACCGACCGTGTCATGAGCGCGACTCTCATCGGCGGCGCCGTCGCCCTGGTCGTCGTCGCCTGGCTCGCCGCCTGCGCGGAGGCGGGCCTCGCGCGCGTCTCCAGCTTCCGTGCCGAGGAGGCCGTACGGGCCGGGCGGCGCGGTAGCGCGGGGCTCGCCCAGATCGCGGCCGACCCGACCCGCTATCTGAACGTCGCACTCCTGGTGCGCGTGGTCTGCGAGATGGCCGCCGCGGCGCTCGTCACCTACGCCTGCCTGCAGGAGTTCGACGCGACCTGGGAGGCCCTGGTCGTCGCGATCGGCGTGATGGTCCTCGTGTCGTACGTGGCCGTCGGTGTCTCCCCGCGCACCATCGGCCGTCAGCACCCCCTGAACACGGCCACGGCGGCGGCGTACGTCCTGCTGCCGCTGGCCCGGATCATGGGCCCGATCCCGAACCTCCTGATCCTCATCGGCAACGCGCTGACCCCCGGCAAGGGCTTCCGCCGGGGCCCGTTCGCCTCCGAGGCGGAGCTTCGGGCGCTGGTCGACCTCGCGGAGAAGGAGTCGCTGATCGAGGCCGAGGAGCGCCGGATGGTGCACTCGGTCTTCGAGCTGGGCGACACCCTCGTCCGCGAGGTGATGGTCCCGCGCACCGACCTGGTCGCCATCGAGCGGTACAAGACCATCCGGCAGGCTCTCACCCTCGCCCTGCGCTCCGGTTTCTCACGCATACCGGTCACGGGGGAGAACGAGGACGACATCGTCGGGATCGTGTACCTGAAGGACCTGGCCCGCAAGACGCACATCAACCGGGACGCCGAGAGCGAACTGGTGTCCACGGCCATGCGCCCGGCCGTCTTCGTCCCCGACACCAAGAACGCCGGTGACCTGCTGCGCGAGATGCAGCAGGAGCGCAACCACGTCGCCGTCGTCATCGACGAGTACGGCGGCACCGCCGGGATCGTCACCATCGAGGACATCCTGGAGGAGATCGTCGGCGAGATCACCGACGAGTACGACCGGGAGCTGCCGCCGGTGGAGGAGCTGGGCGACGACCGCTACCGCGTCACCGCCCGCCTCGACATCACCGACCTCGGCGAGCTGTACGGGCTCGACGCCTACGACGACGAGGACGTGGAGACCGTGGGCGGCCTCCTCGCCAAGGCGCTCGGGCGCGTCCCCATCGCCGGTGCCTCGTCGGTCGTCGCCCTGCCGGACGAGCGCGAACTGCGGCTCACGGCGGAGGCCGCAGCCGGCCGCCGGAACAAGATCGTCACCGTGCTGGTGGAGCCGATCGGCCCCGCCGAGGTGCCGGAGGAGGAGAAGAAGTCCGAGTGACGCCACAGGAGTTGCGTGCCTTCTGCCTCTCGTTCGACGAGGCCGTCGAGGACTTCCCCTTCAGTCCCGAGATCTCCGTCTACAAGGTCCTCGGCAAGATGTTCGCCCTGAGCTGGGCGGAGCGGCAGCCCCTGAAGGTCAACCTCAAGTGCGACCCCGAGGACGCGGTCCGGCTGCGCACCGAACACCCCGGTCTCATCGCCCCCGGCTATCACATGAACAAGCGCCACTGGAACACGGTGACCCTCGACGCCGGTCTTCCGGACCGGCTGGTCGAGGAGCTGATCGAGGACTCGTACGACCTGGTGGTGGCGGGGCTGCCCCGCGGGGACCGGCTCCGGCTCGACCGGGCGTGAAACGTATGCTCGGCCCATGACCGACAGCAGCGCGCTCGACCTCGACCCCGAGGACCGGAAGATCGTCACCCTCGCCCGTTCCGCGCGGGCCCGCAACGGCGTGCCCGAGGGGGCGGCCGTACGGGACGAGACGGGCCGTACGTATGTCGCCGGGACCGTGGCCCTGGAGTCCCTGCGGCTCAGCGCGCTGCGCACGGCCGTCGCCATGGCGGTGGCCTCCGGCGCGAAGTCCCTGGAGGCGGCGGCCGTGGTGACCGCCGCCGAGACCGTCTCCGACGAGGACCGGACCGCCGTGCGGGACCTCGGCGGACCGGAGACCCCGGTCCTGCTGGCCGGGCCGGACGGGTCGGTGCGCGCGACGGTGACGGCGGGCTGAGGGCCCGGCGGTTCGGGCGGCCGAGGTCCCGCACGGCGGTCCGGGCAGGCCGAGGGCGCGACGGACGCGCGTCCGTCCGGCCCCCTCCGGTGTCGAGCCCTGGTTCTTCCGCGGGGTGCGAGTGGATCAGCAGGATCACGGCGAGGAGCCAGACTGCAACCCGGGCTGCGGCGTTTCCACGCCACGCTCACGGCGTAGTGTTACGGCTGGTAACAGTCCTCCGAGCTGCGTGAAAATCTTGCGCGGGCGAGTGGACACCCGGGCCGTGCCACCGGCGAAACCGTGCGGCACGGGACAGATCGGCTCATCGCCCCGGCCGTGCCGGGGAGTTCGCCGACGGGGTCGGCGAACGGCTTCGGCCACTTTCGCCGACCCTTGCCCCAACCGCCAGAGCATCTCTTGCAATCTCCGCCCGCGCACGTCTCAATGGAGCCGTTCTCTTGGCGGACCGTCATATTCCGCCGCGCGGCCGCGCATTGCACCGCCCCCACATGGCAACGCCCGTACCGGGACGGACGGGGCTTCCCCAGGCCCCGTGCGCCTCCCGTACCAGGGAAGGGAATTCGCACGATGAGACGCATACGACTCGGAGTCGGCTCGGCGCTCGCGGCAGGGACGCTGGCCGTCACCGGCCTCGCGTTCGCGCCGACCGCCCTCGCGGTCACCCCGCAGACCGCGACCATCAACGCCAGCTGCACGATCGGCGGCTCCGGCGAGGCCACGCTCACGGCCACCCAGAGTGGTACGACCGCCACGGTCACCCTCTCCTCCGAGGGGATCACCGCACCGATCGCCCTCGCCGAGGACTCCATCCAGTCCACGCTCACCTTCGTCAAGGCGAGCGGCGGCACGACGGCCTTCACCGGCACCGAGAACCCGGCCCTGGCCGCCGGCGACGGCATGGTGGTGGGCCCGCTCACCGGCACCGTCGCCCCCGGCGACAGCCTGGAGGCGTTCGGCGGCTCCCTGCAGATGGTGGTCTTCGGCTTCCCCGTGACCTGCACGGCGAGCGGACCGCAGTCGCCGGGCCCGTTCGTCTTCGACTGATCCCTCGCCGTACCTGAGTGAACGGGTGAGGGGTGGTACCGCACCCGGCGGTACCACCCCTCACCCCGCTCCCGTCTACAGCGCGTCGGGACCCCGCTCGCCCGTCCGCACCCGTACGACCGTCTCGACCGGCAGCGCCCACACCTTGCCGTCGCCGATCTTCCCGGTCTGGGCCGCCTTCACGATCGCGTCGATGACGTCGTCGGACACGGCGTCCTCGACGACGACCTCGATCCGGACCTTGGGGACGAGGTCCACCTGGTACTCGGCGCCCCGGTACACCTCGGTGTGGCCCCGCTGCCGGCCGTACCCGCTGGCCTCGCTGACGGTCAGACCGTGCACGCCCATCTCCTGGAGTGCGGTCTTGACCGCGTCGAGGCGGTACGGCTTGACGATCGCGGTGATGAGTCTCATGCCCTGGCCTTCTGGGGAGGGAGCGGACGAGGTGACCGGGGCGCCGTGGCCCGGGACGCCGTGATCGTATGCCGCCTCGGCGTGCACCGTAAGGTCGAGACCGGTGTGCTCGTGCCGAGCCGGGCGAGCCCGCCCAGGGTTTCGGAGAGCTCACGGTCCGTGGTGGGTGCGGCGGTGCTCCGGGGATCAGGGAGAATGGGCGCCATGAGCGTCCGTACCCAGTCATCCGAGCAGCCGGCCGAGGCCGCCCACCGCGCCGGCTTCGCCTGCTTCGTGGGCCGCCCCAACGCGGGCAAGTCCACCCTCACGAACGCTCTGGTCGGCCAGAAGGTGGCGATCACGGCGAACCAGCCGCAGACCACGCGGCACACGGTCCGGGGCATCGTGCACCGGCCGGACGCGCAGCTGATCCTGGTCGACACCCCGGGGCTGCACAAGCCGCGCACCCTGCTGGGGGAGCGCCTCAACGACGTGGTCCGCACGACCTGGGCCGAGGTCGACGTGATCGGCTTCTGTCTGCCCGCGAACGAGAAGCTCGGTCCGGGCGACCGGTTCATCGCGAAGGAACTGGCGTCCATCAAGAAGACGCCGAAGATCGCGATCGTCACCAAGACCGACCTGGTGGACAGCAAGGCGCTCGCCGAGCAGCTCATCGCCATCGACCAGCTGGGCAAGGAGCTGGGCTTCGAGTGGGCCGAGATCGTGCCCGTCTCGGCGGTCGCCGACAAGCAGGTGGACCTCCTCGCCGACCTGCTCGTCCCCCTCCTCCCGGAGGGCCCCGCCCTGTACCCCGAGGGCGATCTCACCGACGAGCCCGAGCAGGTCATGATCGCCGAGTTGATCCGTGAGGCGGCCCTGGAGGGCGTCCGGGACGAGCTCCCGCACTCCATCGCCGTCGTCGTGGAGGAGATGCTCCCCCGCGAGGACCGCCCCGCCGACAAGCCCCTCCTCGACATCCACGCCTTCGTCTACATCGAGCGCCCCAGCCAGAAGGGCATCATCATCGGCCCCAAGGGCAAGCGCCTGAAGGAGGTCGGCATCAAGTCGCGCAAGCAGATCGAGGCGCTGCTGGGCACCCCGGTCTTCCTCGACCTCCATGTGAAGGTGGCCAAGGACTGGCAGCGCGATCCCCGACAGTTGCGGAAGCTGGGGTTCTGAGGGGCGGCGAGACCCCTGAGGGTGGTGTCTATTCGGTCGCGCACTCTGGTCAAGTTTGACTAGGGTGGGTGTCATGGGCGAGAAGACGATTCCGATCCTTCCGTGTCAGACCCTCCAGCCCCTCCTGGACTTCTACGAGGCCCTCGGCTTCGACGTCGCTTTCCGGCAGCGCAGCCCCAATCCGTACGCCGTGGTGGTGCGCGGCGGCATCGAACTCCAGTTCTTCGGCCTGAAGCGGTACGAGCCGGCCCAGTCCCACAGCACGTGCTACGTGCGCACGGACGATGTCGACGGCCTGTACACGGCGTTCCGGGCGGGCCTGAAGAAGACGTACGGGCGGATACCGACGCGGGGGCTGCCGCGTCTGGGACCGCTGAAGGACATGTCGTACGGCATGCGGCAGTTCCTGATGACCGACCCGGGCGGCAACTGTGTCCGGATCGGGCAGGCGACCAGCGAGGACCAGAGCCACCGGCCCGCCCCGGAGGAGCCCGTCGCGCGGGCGCTGCACCTCGCCTCCCTGCTGGCGGACTCGAAGAACGATCCGGCGGGCGCGGCCAGGGTCGTCGACCGGGCGCTGCGGGAGGACGCCGAACGGCCGTCCGGGGCGGAGCTGCTGCACCTCCTCGTGCTGCGTGCGGACGTGGCCCTCCGGCTCGGGGACGAGGAGACGGCGACGGGCGCGCTGGCGCGGGCGGCGGCCGTCGAACTCACCGACGAGGAACGGCACACCACGCACGACGCCCTGATGCGGCTGGAGGACCTGCGGGGCCGGGAGCAGACGTGAAAAGAGCCGCCGCCCCGGTTCTCCGGGGCGGCGGCCGTCAGGTCGCGCGGGGTCCGGCGGTGGCCGGTGTCAGCGCGTCCACCAGGCGGCGGAGGTGCTCCGCAGGGTGTTCGTGCCGCAGTGGATCTCACCCATGCCGAGGTGGTACGTCTCCCAGTCGTCCAGGTACGACACCTTCATGCCGGCGCTCGTGTACGCGGCCGTCACCGCCTCGGTGAAGATGTCCTTGCCGCCGATGACCGGGCCCCACTGGCGCGGCGCCAGGTAGTTCGTGCGGCTGAGGACGATGCCGTTGACCGCGCCGGGAACGTACGCGCTGGTCATCACCGACGGCGCGGGCGCCGCGGGGGAGGCGGCCCCGAAGCCCTCCCGGCCCTTCGCGCCCTGGTCCGCCGTCGTCTCGTCGAGACGACGCTGCTGGCCGTAGTCCCGTGCCACGTCCGGGAGTTCGGCGCCGGCGCCGAGGCGGCTGAGCCGGGGCAGACGGGTCTTGGCGTCGCCCGACTGCGTCTCGCCCACCATCTCCGTGCCCTGGGTGTAGAGGGCCGGGACACGGACGACCTCGGCGTCCGTGACGCCCGTCTCGCGCTTGAGCACCGCGAGGTTGGCCTCGATCTTGCGGGTGGCGAGGTTGTTGTCGGAGACCAGGTTCTTCGAGGCGAGGGCCTTGGCGATGGTCTCCGTGGGGCCGAGCTTCAGGGAGAACATCTTCGTCGAGCCGTGACCGGTGGCCTTCGCGTCGCGCAGCAGCTTCAGCCCCGCCTCGGGGTCGGCGACCGCGATCTTCCAGCCGCGCGGGGTGTCGGCGGGCAGGAACTGCACGAACTCGTCGACATGGCCCACGTGCAGCCACGACGTGTCGAGGAACAGCGGGTCCTGCATGCCCTGGGACTTCAGGAACGTCCGCATCACCTTCGCCGGCTTGGAGCCGACGTCCGGGCGCTGCCCCATGATGATCCGGCCCGCCGGGAAGGAACGCTCGCCGTGGGCGTACGGCGGAATGGTCTCCAGGTTGCCCATGGAGTTGAGCGTCCACTCCTCCGAGTCCTTGGCGCCCGTCACCTGCACGGCACCGATGTTCGGGCCGCGCAGCTTCTCGAACAGCTCCCGGCCGGACTCGCGGTCCAGCTGGGCGGAGCGCAGCATCACGCGCATCGACTGCCGCTTGCCGTCCGCGCCGGTCATGCTGACGTACGCGGGCTCGACGAAGTCCTGCGCCCAGATGTCCCCGTACTTGGTGAAGTTCACCGTCGGCCGGGTGATGCCGGCGTCCTTGGCCGCCTTGTCCAGGCCCTTGCGGAACGCGGCGTTGAGCTTGCCGTAGTTGCCGCCGGAGATCTTGGTGACCAGCAGCTGCTGGGCGTTCTGCAGATGGTGGTGGGTGAGGAGCGGGGCCACGCGCAGGGTGACCGAGTCGGCGGAGGTGCCGGCCGAGGACTTCACCGTCAGCCGGATCCGGGCGAGGCCGTCCCACTTGGCGGTGTCCCGGATGACGTCCTTGGCCTCGACGCCGAACTCCACACCGGCCTTCAGCTCGGCGCGCGACAGCCGGGTCTTGGTGGTGACCGGCTCCCACTTCTTGCCCCGCTTGACGAACACCCGGGTCTGCGCGGCGCCCGCCGTCACCTTCACGGTGCCCTGCGCCCCGGCCGGCACGCCGCGCATCGGCACGGACCGGACGCGGGCCAGGTCGGCGGCGTCGGCGGTGCCGTTCACCTTGGTGTCGGAGGCGTCGTTGCAGGCGGCCAGCTTGGCGTCCGTCAGGGGCTTGCCCTTGGGGCCGGTGGCCGGGCAACGGCGGGTGTCGTCGTCGATGTTGGGCAGCATCAGGGCGCCGCGGGCGACGGTCCAGCCGTTCTCGCCGGAGGTGTCGGTGGTGCCGGTGACATCGACCGTGCCGTCGCGGTTGGTGTCCACGCGCAGATCGGTCGGGGGCGCCCCGGCGGCGAACGCCGAGGGCACCGCCAGCGAGGGCGTCGCGAGGAGCGTGCCGGACACCGCGAGCACGGCAATCGCCTGCAGTGCGGGGCGGGTTCGGAGTGGTCTGGTTGAACGCGTAGGCACAGAGCGTCCCTTCGGCGGCGAGCGTGGTCAGCACTGAAGACGGCCGAGAGCGCGAATCCGTTGTCTGTGCGGCGCCTGTCAAACAGTGATCTGCCACACGTCGGCTGTGAACCGCGACGGCCGGGCGCGTCCCGCGCAGATCGCGCCCCCACCTACTCCACGCCGCGAATCCGTCCCACGAGCACCGCCCCCGCCAGTCCGATCACCGCCGCCACCAGATACAGCGTCCGGTAGCCGCCGAGATGTGTCACGATCGGCGCCGCCAGCACCGGAGCGGCCACCTGGGGCAGCGAGTTGGCCACGTTGATGACACCCAGGTCCTTGCCCCGGTCGAGGGCCTTCGGCAGGACATCGGTCATGAGGGCGAAGTCGACCGAGGTGAACACACCGAAACCCAGGCCGAGCAGGGCCGAGGCGACGAGCGCGCCGGGCCAGGTCGGCCAGAGGGCGATGAGCCCGGTCGCGGCCGCCATCAGCAGGCCCGACCAGTACACGAACGGCTTGCGCCGCCCCACCCGGTCCGACCACACCCCGGAGACCACCACCGTCGCCAGCAGCGTTGCGGCGTTCACCACCGTGAGGATCAGCACGCCCTCCTGCGGATCCGGGTAGCCGACCCGGTCCCGCAGGTAGAACAGCAGGTAGAGCAGGCCGACGGCGTTGCTCAGATTGATGAGGAAGCGCGTCAGCCAGGCCCACGCGAAGTCCGGATGGCGCCGCGGGCTCAGCCAGAAGCCCGCCAGGAACCCCCGCCACGACCACTCCGGGCGGGCTCCCACCGGCAGCGGGGGATCCCGGTGTGCCAGCACGTACGGCAACACGCCCACCAGCGTGAACACCGCACACGCCGCGTACCCCGCGCCGATGCCCCCGCCCAGGGTCGCCAGCCCGGTGCCGCCGACCACGCCCAGGATCTGCGCCGCCCCCAACCAGCCGCCCACGGCGCCCCGTTGGAGCCGCGGCACCTGATCCGGGACCGCCGCGGTGACCGCCGCCCAGGACGCGTTCAGCGTGAGCTGCACCAGACACCAGCCGGCCACCATGGCCCACAGCCCGCCCGCGCCCGCGAGCAGCAGCAGCGACACCGCCCCGCCGGCGGACCCCGCCACGATCCACGGTGTACGGCGGCCCCGGCGGGACGTCGTACGGTCCGACAGCGCCCCGAACAGCGGCGTGGCCAGCAGCGAGACGACCGCCCCGGCACCGGTCACCCACGCCAGCACCGACTCCTTCGACATGCTCGCGCCGGGGGCGAAGTCCTCCGCCTGGGAGGCCAGCAGAATCTGCAGCGGGCCGTACCAGCCCACCCAGATCGCCGCGTTGGCCAGCGCCAGGGCAGAGGTCCAGCCCCCGCCGACCCGCTCGACGGGCTCGGCGAGGGCGTCCGTCGGCCGTGTGGTCGTCATGCTCTGCTCTGGGCCCGCAGCAGGTCCCGGTACCAGGCGTACGACGCCTTCGGGGTCCGCTCCTGCGTCTCGAAGTCCACGTGGACCAGGCCGAACCGCCGCGCATACCCCTCGGCCCACTCGAAGTTGTCGAGCAGGGACCACACGAAGTAGCCGCGGACGTCGACGCCCGCCGCCACCGCCTCGCGCAGCGCGCGCACATGGCCGTCGAGGTAGGCGATGCGCTCCTGGTCGTCGACGCCCTCGTAGGAGCAGCCGTTCTCGGTGACGACGACGGGCGGCAGCCGGTCGCCGTAGCGGTCGCGGAAGCCGGTGAGGAGTTCGGTGAGGCCCTCGGGGACGACCGGCCAGCCGAAGTCGGTGGTGGGGACGTTCTCGATCTGCTTGACGGTGAAGGGCAGCTCGGCCGGGATGGAGACGCCGCCGAACTCGATGTCCTCGCCCTCGGGGGCGCCCACCCGGGTCGGCGCGTAGTAGTTGACGCCGTACCAGTCGATCGGCTCGGAGATGGTCTTCAGGTCGGAGTCGATGTCCGTGCCCGGCATCAACTCGCCTATCCCCTCGGGGTATTCGCCCAACAGGACCGGTTCCGCGAACAGGCGGTTGAGAAGCAGGTCGTAGAAGCCGGCGGCCTCGACGTCCGCCTGCTCCTGAGACGCGGCCCAGGTCGGCCCGTGCGAGTTGGCGATGCCGATGTCCGTGGCACCGGCCGCGCGCAGCGCCCGTACGGCCAGGCCGTGGCCCAGCAGCTGGTGGTGGGCGGCCGGGAGCGCGTCGAACATCAGCTGCTTGCCGGGCGCGTGGGTGCCGAGGGCGTGGCCCAGCAGCGTGTGCTCGGCGGGCTCGTTGAGGGTGATCCACTTGCCCACGCGGTCGCCGAGCCGGGCGGCCACGACGGCGGCGTACTCGGCGAACCGCTCGGCCGTGTCCCGGTTGAGCCAGCCGCCGGTCTCCGCCAGCGACGCCGGCAGGTCCCAGTGGAAGAGGGTCGGCACGGGGCGTACGCCGGCGCCCACCAGCTCGTCCACCAACCGGTCGTAGAAGTCCAGGCCGTTCGGGGTGTTCACCCGGGGCCAGGAGACCGAGAAGCGGTACGCGCCGACCCCCAGGTCGCGCAGGAGGGCCACGTCCTGCGGGTAGCGGTGGAAGTGGTCGCAGGCCACCGCCGCCGTCGAGCCGTCCTTGATCCGGCCCGGCTCGGCCGAGAAGGTGTCCCACACGGACGGCTCGCGCTCGTCCGCGGCCCCCTCGATCTGATGCGCGGAGGTCGAGACGCCCCACAGGAAGCCTGCGGGGAACCGGGGTATCGGGTTGGTCGCGTTCGTCGCCATGGGCGGATCATCCGTACCACGGGTAACGGAAGTCAACGCCCGAGGGTGAAGTGCCCGTTACGCACCCGGAGCACCGCCGTCGGCGCGCTCACGCACCCTCCTTGAGCACCCTTCTGATCAGCTCCCGCTGCTCCTCCGACAGCGTGGGGTCCGCGCAGCGCACGACCCTGCCGTCCACCGTGATCTCGTACGAGAAACCGTCCGGCACCCCGAGCCCCGGCGAACCCCGGCCGGTGGTGAGGGCCCGTTCGGCCAGGGCGTGCCAGTCGGGGGCATCGGGCCGCCCGGCGGTGTCCACCACCGCGTGCCGCTCGATGCCCGCGAAACCGCCCGTGCGCCGCACTTCAATCCGCATGGGTCCTGTCTAGTACGGATCGGGGCCGCGGCGCAGCACCGCCGCCGCCCGCCGCGCCCTACAGGGTCCGCACACCCACCTGCTCCCAGGCTTTCAGCACCGCCGTCAGTTCGTCACCCTGTCCGTAGCGGTCCTTCGCCGCCCTGACCGTGAGTGTGGCGAAGTCGACGAAGAGGGCCTGCTTGTCCAGTTGGCCGCCGGTGAGGACGTCGTACCAGATCTGTCCGGCCCGCTCCCAGGCGTGGCCGCCGAGCGCGGTGGCCACGAGGTAGAACGCGTGGTTGGGGATACCGGAGTTGATGTGCACACCGCCGTTGTCGCGGCCCGTGCGGACGAAGTCGTCCATGGTCGCCGGCTGCGGGTCCTTGCCGAGGACGTCGTCGTCGTACGCCGTGCCCGGGGCCTTCATCGAGCGGAGCGCGACCCCGGTGACGCGGGGCGCCAGCAGGCCGGCGCCGATCAGCCAGTCCGCCTCGGCGGCGGTCTGGCCGAGCGTGTACTGCTTGATGAGGGCGCCGAAGACGTCCGACATCGACTCGTTGAGCGCGCCCGGCTGGCCGAAGTACGTGAGGTTCGCCGTGTACTGGGTGACGCCGTGGCTGAGTTCGTGGCCGATGACGTCGATCGGGATGGTGAAGTCGAGGAAGATCTCGCCGTCCCCGTCGCCGAACACCATCTGTTCGCCGTTCCAGAAGGCGTTGTTGTAGTCGCGCTCGTAGTGCACGGTCGCGTCCAGCGGCAGCCCGTTGCCGTCGATGGAGTCGCGGGCGAAGGACTTCCAGAACAGTTCGTACGTGGCCCCCAGGCCCGCGTACGCGCGGTTGACCGTGGCGTCCTTGCCGGGTGCGTCGCCCTCGCCGCGCACCTTCCTGCCGGGCAGGTCCGTGCCGTGGCGGGCGTCGTGGATCGTGCGGTGCGGGGTGCCCGCCTCGGCGCCGAGGGGCGCGGTGACGGACGGGGCGCCGACGACCGTGGTCAGGCGGCGGTGGGTGCGTTCGAGGGCGTCGCGCTCCAGGGTCTTGCGCGCGGCGCCGGCGAGCACCGGGTCCTCGGCCTGGGAGAGCTTGTCGAGGACGTGGGGTGGGACGACTGTGCAGAAGACGGGCTCGTGGCCCCCGTTGGTGGTCATGTCCCGCACGATTGCACTCCGTTCGGGGGCTGTCACTGGGGGCAACCATGATTGGTGAAATGTCGCTGTATGGGTTGCGTATCGTCTGTGCCGTGTTACTGAGGGTTGACTTCGGCTTTCCGTGCCGTCGCGGCCGGGCGCGCTGTCGTGGGCGGTGTGGCATTGCGCACCTTTTGTCCCTTGATCTTCCTCGGTCCCGCATACTGATACGGCCCCCCGCACCGCGCCGGACTCGGCTAGGCTGCTCCGCATCATGCGTTTCGGGCTGCTTCTCCTTAGCTGCCGCGGCGAGGGCCTGTAGTCGAGGCCGACCCCCTCCCCGCGGTGCTTTGGCGTTGCGTCGTCGGCCGTCCTTTCCGGACCATCGAGGAGCCCACGCACCATGGCGAACCGCCAGCAGCCCACGTCCATGCCGATCCACAAGTACGGGCAGTACGAGCAGGTCGACATCCCCGACCGCACGTGGCCGAACAACCGGATCACCGTCGCCCCCCGCTGGCTCTCCACCGACCTGCGCGACGGCAACCAGTCCCTGATCGACCCGATGTCGCCCGAGCGCAAGCGCCGGATGTTCGACCAGCTGGTCAAGATGGGCTACAAGGAGATCGAGGTCGGCTTCCCCGCGTCCGGACAGACGGACTTCGACTTCGTACGGTCGATCATCGAGGAGCCGGGCGTCATCCCGGACGACGTCACCATCTCCGTACTGACCCAGGCCCGTGAGGACCTGATCGAGCGGACCGTGGAGTCCCTGAAGGGCGCCAAGCGGGCCACCGTCCACCTGTACAACGCCACCGCGCCCGTCTTCCGCCGGGTCGTCTTCCGGGGCTCCAAGGACGACATCAAGCAGATCGCCGTGGACGGTACGCGGCTGGTGATGGAGTACGCGGAGAAGCTGCTGGGCCCGGAGACGGAGTTCGGGTACCAGTACAGCCCGGAGATCTTCACCGACACCGAGCTGGACTTCGCCCTGGAGGTCTGCGAGGCGGTCATGGACGTCTGGCAGCCCGGTCCGGGCCGCGAGATCATCCTCAACCTGCCCGCCACGGTGGAGCGTTCGACGCCGTCGACGCACGCGGACCGCTTCGAGTGGATGGGCCGCAACATCTCCCGCCGCGAGCACGTCTGCATCTCCGTCCACCCGCACAACGACCGCGGCACCGCCGTCGCGGCGGCCGAGCTGGCGCTGATGGCCGGCGCCGACCGTGTCGAGGGCTGTCTGTTCGGGCAGGGCGAGCGCACCGGCAACGTCGACCTGGTCACCCTGGGCATGAACCTGTTCTCGCAGGGCGTCGACCCGCAGATCGACTTCTCCGACATCGACGAGATCCGTCGCACGTGGGAGTACTGCAACCAGATGGAGGTCCACCCACGCCACCCGTACGTGGGCGACCTGGTCTACACGTCCTTCTCCGGCTCCCACCAGGACGCCATCAAGAAGGGCTTCGACGCCATGGAGGCGTCCGCGAAGGAGCAGGGCAAGACGGTCGACGACATCGAGTGGGCCGTCCCGTACCTGCCGATCGACCCCAAGGACGTCGGCCGGTCCTACGAGGCCGTCATCCGGGTCAACTCGCAGTCCGGCAAGGGCGGTATCGCGTACGTCCTGAAGAACGACCACAAGCTGGACCTGCCGCGCCGGATGCAGATCGAGTTCTCCAAGCTGATCCAGGCGAAGACGGACGCCGAGGGCGGCGAGGTCACCGGCTCCGACATCTGGGCGGTCTTCCAGGACGAGTACCTGCCCAACCCCGACAACCCGTGGGGCCGCGTCCAGGTCCGCAACAACCAGTCGACCACCGACAAGGACGGCGTGGACACGCTGACCGTGGAGGCCGAGGTCGACGGCGTCGGGGCCACTCTGGTCGGCACCGGCAACGGCCCGATCTCGGCGTTCTTCGACGCGCTGCAGGGCATCGGGATCGACGCGCGTCTGCTGGACTACCAGGAGCACACGATGAGCGAGGGCGCCTCCGCGCAGGCCGCCTCGTACATCGAGGTCGCCATCGAGGACAAGGTCCTGTGGGGCATCGGGATCGACGCGAACACGACGCGTGCCTCGCTGAAGGCGGTCGTCTCCGCCGTCAACCGAGCGGCCCGCTGACCAGCCTGACCGGCGGTTTGAAGGTCCCGTTCACCGGATTCCGGCGAACGGGACCCGTCGTTAACCGGCCAAACCGTGTGCAGGTCGCGGGAAGGCCTCGTCCGGAGTACTGACTGCGCCTCACCGATGTGGCTAACATCACGCAAGCGCGGCAATGTTGCCGAGGAGGCACTTCCCGCGCCCAAGGGGCCGTGTGTGGGGGAGTTACGGAGGTGCGACGTGCTGCCAGGACGGGACCCGATCGGCCGTGCCGCCGCGCTCGCCCGCGACGGGCGGACCAGCCGTGCCACCGGCTTCTCGCGTGTGCTGGGGACCCGGATCGCGTGGACGGGCGTCGGTGACGGCGAGTTCTTCTGCCCCGGCTGCGGAGGCGACCGCAACTACCAGCGCCTCACCGGCCGCCGCCGCTTCACCCTCCTCGGCGTCCCCGTGCTGCCCCGCGGCGAGACCGGGCCCGTCGTCGAATGCGCGGCCTGCCGCCACCACTACACCCTCGACGTCCTCGACCACCCCACCACCACCCGCTTCTCCGCGATGCTCCGCGACGCCGTCCACACCGTCGCCCTCGCCGTGCTCGCGGCCGGCGGCACCTGCTCGCGGACCTCGCTGACCGTCGCTGCCGGCGCCGTCCGCTCCGCCGGGTTCGACGACTGCACGGAGGACCAACTCGGCGCCCTGGTCGAGGCCCTGGCCGCCGACACCGGCCGAATCCACGGCGAACCCTGCGGCCCCGGTCTCGCCATAGAGCTCCACGAGGCCCTGGACCCGCTGGCACCCCACCTCGCCCCGACCGGGCGCGAGGCGATCCTGCTCCAGGGCGCGCGGATCGCCCTGGCGGACGGGCCGTACACCCCGGCGGAACGGGACGCGCTGGCCACGGTGGGAGCGGCGCTCACGATCTGCGCCGACGACGTGACCCGCCTCCTCACGGCGGCCCGGACCCCGTCCTGACCGGACCCGGACCCCGTCTCAGCGGGACCCCGTTCCAGCAGGACACCGCCTATGCCAGTCGGCGAGGGTGCCCCGGGAGCGATCTGAGGACCCCCGGCTCCTGGGGCCTCAGAGCAGGCCCGCCGCCGCCAGGTACTTGCCGACTCGCTCGGTCTCCGCCTCCGACAGCGGGACCTGGGGTTCCGCCGTGGCCGGGCAGGCGATGACGCCACGCAGGTGCAGGGCGGCCTTGAAGGCGCCGAGGGCGGAGGACGAGCCGCCCATGCGGGCCGGGTCGCCGGCGCCGGCCATGCCGAAGAGGGCGCACAGGCGCTCCTGCTCGGCGCGCGCCCGGTCCAGGTCGCCGGCCCGGAAGAGGCGGTGGAGGCGGACGTACCCGGCGGGATCGACGTTCGCCAGCCCCGGCACCGCGCCGTCGGCGCCCAGGGCCAGCGCGGAGTCCACGAGGAGTTCGGAACCGGTGAGGACGCTGAGACCGGTGACGGCGGGATCGGTGCGCGCACCCGTGACGATCCTGCGGAACGCGGCCAGGTCGCCGCTGGAGTCCTTCAGGCCGGCGAGGACCCCGTCCGCCGCCAGCTCCAGGACCACCTCGGCGGGCAGCGTGCAGTGGACGGCGACCGGGATGTCGTAGGCGAAGACGGGGACGGGGGAGCCGGCGGCGAGCAGCCGGTAGTGGCGGGAGATCTCCGCCGGGTGGGTGCGCGCGTAGAAGGGGGCGGTCGCCACGACGGCCTCCGCCCCGGCGGCGGTCACGGCGCGGACGTGGTCCAGGACACGCGGCGTGGTCATGTCGATCGCCCCGGCGAGGATGGGGAGTTGGCCGCCGACGTGGCCGACCACGGTCTCCACGACCCGCCGCCGCTGCGCGTCCGTCAGGAAGGCCGCCTCCGACGACGAACCGAGCACGAACAGCGCGTCCACCCCGCCCGCCACGAGATGGTCGACCAGCCGGACCAGCGAGGGGACGTCCACCTCGCGATCCGGTGTCAGAGGCGTGCAGACGGGCGGGATGACACCGGTCAGCGGGGCGGGGAAGGGCATGGCGGCTCCCTGGTGCTGGACTTGGCTGGACGTCGCTGGGCATCGCGGACGGAGTCCGGCGCGGGCGCGGCCACCGCCTGGGCGACCAGGTCCCGCGTCGAGTCCGTCTCCTGCACAGGATGGTGGCAGCGGAAGCGGTGTCCGGGGGCCGACGCGGCCGCGAAGCCCGGCATGATCTCCGCGCAGACGTCGTCCGCCTTCCAGCAGCGGGTACGGAACGGGCAGCCGCTCGGCGGCCGGGTCGCCGACGGGACCGGGCCCACCAGGGGGATCGGGTCGATCGGGTCCAGCAGGCCCGGCGTCGCCGAGAACAGCGCGCGGGTGTACGGGTGCCGGGCGCGGCCGGTGACCAGGGCCGCCGGGGTCTCCTCCACGATCCGGCCCAGATACATGGTGACCACCCGGTCGCTCATCCGCCGAACCGTCTGGATGTCGTGCGAGACGAAGACCAGCGCCAGACCGAGGCGTTCCCCGAGGTCCAGGAGCAGGTTGAGGATCTGGGCGCGGACCGAGACGTCCAGCGCGCTCGTCGGCTCGTCCGCGACCACCAGCTCCGGTTCCAGCGCCAACGCCCGCGCGATCGCCACGCGTTGCCGCTGGCCGCCGGAGAGCTGTCCGGGCAGAGCGTCCGCGAGCGCCGGGGGCAGGCCGACCAGTGACATCAACTCCCGCACCCGATCCTCCCGTTCGGCCGGGGTGCCGCGCCGGTGCACGTCCAGCGGGTCCCGGAGGATGCGGTGGACCGTCAGCCGGCGGTTCAGGGCCGTCGAAGGGTCCTGGAAGATCATGCCCGCGCCGCCGCCGACGGTCGCCCGGCGCTCGCCCGGAGACATCGACCACAGGTCCCGGCCCCGGAACGCCACCGTCCCGGACGTCGGCCGGTCCACCCCCACCAGCAGCTTCGCCAGCGTCGACTTGCCGCACCCCGACTCGCCCACCACGCCCACCGTCTCACCGGGCGCGATCACCAGGTCGGCGTCGGTCAGGGCGTACACCCGGTCCCGGGTGAACAACCCGCCACCGCGCGCCCGGTGGACGACATGGGCGCCGGAGACCTCCACGAGCGCGTTCATCCGACCGTCTTCCTCCCGTCCGTGAGGTCCACCACCGGGTGGTGGCAGGCCGCCGTGTGCGTACGGCCGCCCAGCAGGGCGGGGGCCGTCGTACGGCAGACCTCGCTCGCCCGGGGACAGCGGTCGGCGAAGCGGCAGCCCGCCGGGAAGTCGGCGGGGGCGGGGACGACACCCCTGATCTGGGTCATCCGCTCGGCCGCCGACTCCAGGGAGAGGACGCTGCCCAGCAGCCCGCGCGTGTAGGGGTGGGAGGGCCGCTCCACCAGGTCCGCCGTCACGCCCGTCTCGACGATCTGTCCGCCGTACATCACCACCACCCGGTCGGTCACGTCCGCGACCAGGGCCAGGTCGTGGGAGACGAGGATCAGCGCGAAGCCGAGTTCCGCGCGCAGCCGCAGCAGCAGTTCGATGATCTGGGCCTGCACGGTGACGTCGAGCGCGGTCGTCGGCTCGTCGGCCACGATCAGCCGGGGATCGCGGGACAGGGCCATCGCGATGAGGACGCGTTGGCGCTGGCCGCCGGAGAGTTCGTGCGGATAGCTGCGCAGGGTGCGGTCGGGGTCCAGGCCGACCAGGCGCAGCAGTTCGGGCGCGGGGCGTCTGCCGCCCCTGCGCACCACCTGCTTCAGCTGGGCGCGGACGGTCATCGCCGGGTTCAGCGAGGACAGGGCGTCCTGGTGGACCATCGCCATCTCGTGGCCGAGCAGCCGGCGCCGGGCCCGCATCGGCTCGCCCACCAACTGCCGCTCGCCGAAGAGGACCTGTCCGCGTACGCGGGCACCCCTCGGTTGCAGGCCCATCACCGTCAGCGCGGTCAGCGACTTGCCGCAGCCCGACTCGCCGACCAGGCCCAGCACTTCACCGGGGCGGACCTCGAAGCTGATGCCGTCGACGATGTCCATGCCCCGGTGCCGTTCGTCGAAGCCGATCGCCAGGTCCCGCACGGACAGCACGGGCCGGCCCTCGGGGAGAGGACGGGCCCGGGAGCGCAGCCGCGCAGCCGCCTCGACCAGACCGGGCAGCTCCGCACCCTCGCCGCCGCCCACCGCCTCCGCGCCACCACCGCTCCCGGTGACCTCCAGCCGGCTGTCCCGCTCCTGTGGCTCCGGTCGGTCGCCCTGCTCCGGTGGCGCCAGCTGGCCGTCCCGCTCAGGTGGCGCCAGCCGGTCGGCCCGCTCCCGTGGCTGCGGTCGGTCCGTCCCCTCCAGGGGCTCCGGCCCTCCCGGCCCCGTGGCCCGCGCGGCCGGTGCGGCCCACGCGTCGGAGACGCCCTCGGAGAGGATGTTCAGGCAGAGGACCGTGACCAGCATCAGCAGGCCGGGGAAGACGGTCGCCCACCAGCCGCCGGTGAGCACCATGTTCTTGCCGTCCGCGATGACACTGCCCCAGGACGGGTCCGGCGGCCGTACGCCCGCGCCGATGAAGGACAGCGACGCCTCGAAGACGATCGCCTCGGCGACCTGGACGGTGCAGAACACGAGCACCGGGGCCGCGCAGTTGATCGCCACGTGCCGGAGCACGATGTGCGGGGTGCGGGCCCCTATCACCCGCTCGGCGGTCACATAGTCCTCGCCGTACTGGTCGAGGACGTTGGCCCGGACGACCCGGGCGACCGGCGGGGTGAACAGGAACGCGATCGCGCAGATCAGCACGGTGATCCCGCCGCCGAAGACGGCGACCAGCACGGCGGCGAGCGCGATGCCGGGGAACGCCATGACCACGTCCAGGCAGCGCATCAGCGTCTCGTCGACCGCCTTGCGCGAGGTCGCCGCGACGGCGCCGACGACCGCGCCCACGACGAGGGCCAGCGCGGTCGCGCCGAGTCCGATCGCCAGCGACCAGCGGGCCCCGTACATCAGCCGGCTCAGGATGTCCCGGCCGAGGCTGTCCTGGCCCATCCAGTGGTCGGCGGAGGGCGCGCCGGTACCGTCGACCAGGCTCTGCTGGTCGAGCGGGTCGTGCGGGGCGAGCCACGGGGCGAGGAGCGCGGTGAGGACCACGACCGCCAGGAAGCACACCGCGATCCGGGACAGCGGCGGCAGCCCGCGCCAGGGGCGCGGCCGGACACCGGGCCGGGACAGGGCCTCGGTCAGGCGCCTGCGCGTGGTCACGATCAGACCGAACATCAGGGCATCAGCTCCCGCCCGAGCGCCCGTACACGGGTTGCGGCCCACGGTCCACGTCCCTCGGAGGGTGTCAACTCGCCTCCCTGATACGGGGGTTCACCAGCAGGTAGAGGACGTCGATCACGAGGTTCACGACCACGAAGCCGACCGCCGTGGTCAGGACGACCCCCTGGACGACCGCCGGATCGCCGTTCTTCACGGCGTCGATCATCAGCTTGCCCATGCCGGGCAGCGAGAAGATCGTCTCGATGACGACCGCGCCGCCGAGCAGATA
Organism: Streptomyces sp. MNU76; assembly: GCF_020982545.1. GTDB lineage: Bacteria > Actinomycetota > Actinomycetes > Streptomycetales > Streptomycetaceae > Streptomyces. The sequence goes on from NZ_JAJKLK010000001.1 coordinate 666,333, forward strand.
GCCCACGCGCAGCCCCAGCACGGTCAGCGGGTTGATCAGCGCGTTCCGCAGCACGTTCCGGCCCACCACCACCCGGGGCGGCAGCCCGCTGCCGATCGCCGTCCGCACATAGTCCTTGTCCAGCTCCTCGACGACCGCCGTCCGCACGATCCGGGTCAGCTGCGCCGCCACCGGCAGCGACAGCGCGAGCGCCGGCAGGGTCATCGTCCGCAGCCACCCCGTGAAGGAGTCCGCCGGGTTGACGTACCCGCCCGTCGGGAACCAGCCCAGGTCCACCGCCAGGTACTGGATCATCAGCAGCGCCAGCCAGAACCCGGGCGCGGCCACCCCGGTCAGCGACACCACCCGGATGAACTGGTCCGGCAGCCGGTCCCGGTGGATCGCCGCCGTCACCCCGCCGAGCAGCGCCAGCACGACCGCGATCCCCAGCCCGAGGAAGGTCAGCTGGAGCGTGAGCGGCAGCGCGGTCGTCACCTGGTCGACCACGGGTGCCCGGGTGAGCGCGCTGATCCCCAGGTCCCCGTGCAGCAGATCGCCGACGAAGCCGGCGTAGCGGACCGGCAGCGGATCCAGCAGCCCGTTCTCCTCCCGGAACTCGTGCAGCTGCTCCGGTGTGGGATTGGCGCCCTGGAAGAACGCGGAGGCCGGGTCGACGTCCGAGAACCGCATGACCACGAAGACGAACAGGATGATCCCGAGCAGCAGCGGAACGAGCAGGGCGATCCGCCGCAGCAGGATGCGCAGGACGGCGACCACGCTAGACCCACTTGGCCTGGAGCAGATTGATCCCCGGATACGGCTGTGCCCTTATCCCCGACAGCCGCTTCGGGTTCCACGCGGTCATCAGCTCGTTGTGCACCACCGGGTAGAGCACGGCCTGTTCGGCGACGACGTCGATGTAGTCCTGGACCATCGTCCTCTTGCGGTCGGCGTCCGGTTCCCGCGTCGCCCGGTCCATGTCCTTGAAGAGTGCCTTGGCCACCGGATCGTCGGCCCACCGCGCGTACTGCATCCACAGGTTCTGCGGGCCGTAGTTGTAACGCATGATCAGATCCGCGTCGAGCCCGAACTGGTTGGGGTTCGACGCGGCGGCGACCACCTGGTAGTCCTGCTTCTGGTCCATCTTCGTGAAGACGGCGGTGGTCTCCTGCGGCGAGAGCGTCGTCTCGACCCCGATCGCGTCCCAGGACGCCTTGATCGTCGGCAGACAGTCCACGATCCAGCTGACGTTCACCGCCAGGATCTCGATCCGCAGCCCCTTCACCCCGGCCTCCGCCAGCAGGGCCTTCGCCCTGTCGGGGTCGTACGTGTACACGCTCTTGGCCGGTCGGTAGCTCGGGTTCCCCTCATCGAGGAACGAACTCGCCGGTTTCCCGTGCCCCTTGAGCGCCACCTCGATCATCTTGTCGCGGTCGATCGCGTGGTGCAGCGCCTGCCGCACCCGCACGTCGTCGAAGGGCTCGCGCCGGGTGTTGAACATCAGGAAGAGGTTGTTCATCCCGGAGCCGCCCTGGACGGACATGCCGCCCTTCTCCAGCTGCCCGATGTTGGCGTAGGGGATGTTGTCGGCGATCTGCGCGCCCGCGCTCGCCCCGGAGATCTTCGCCACGCGCGGGGCGGCGTCCACGATGGTCAGCCAGTTCATCTTCTTGAAGGCGGCCGGGCGGGGCCCGTTGTAGTCGGCGTACGCCTCGAAGGTGGTGTTGGACTTCGGGTGGTGCGCGGTCTGCCGGTACGGCCCCGAACCGATCGCCCTGCCCTTGATGGCCTCCTCCCAGGCACCCGGCCGGGAGAAGACGTGCTTCGGCATGATCTTCGCCAGCGTCAGCCGCGCGATGCCGTCCGGGAACGGGAACCTGAGCACCAGCTCGACGGTCCGCGCGTCGATCTTCCTGACCTCCTTCAGCCAGCTCACGAAGAAGCCCTTGGCGAGGGTCTGCGTGCCGGGGTCGAGGATGCGCTCGTACACGAAGACGACGTCGTCGGCGGTGACCGGCCGGCCGTCGTGGAAGGTGGCGCCGGGCCGCAGCTCGAAGGTCCAGGACGTGCCGTCGACGTCGCCCGGCACGGCCGTCGCGAGCGCCGCGTACGGCTCGCGCGAGATGGGGTCGGTGTCGAGGAGGCCCTCGTAGATGTGGTTGTTGGCCGCCATGCAGAAGGCGGACGCGGTCTGGGTCGGGTCCCAGCTGCCGTCGTTGCCGTAGCCGATGACGGCCGTCAGCGTGCCGTTCCCGCCGCCTCGGTCGCCGGTGTCGTTGGTGGACTCCGGGCCCGCCGAACACGCGGCCAGCGACGGGGAGACGGCGGCGGCCGCGCCCAGCGCGCCGGAGTACTTCAGGAGCGACCGGCGGCTCGGTGCCGGGGCGTCACGGATCACGTCGCGCACGGTTCCTCCAGGGAGGGAGAGGAGATACGACGTCCTACGTCCTACAGGGAGCAGCGTGACCTTAGGAGCGCCCGTGGGGGCGGTCAAGAGATCGCACACGAATGGCGTACGCGCCAGAGGTGCGACCAATGACGGATCAACGCCGGTGTGACATGACGACAGTTGAGGGTCCGTTGGGAGAGGGTTTCCCGGGGTGATCACGGGACGTTAACCTGGCGTTCCCCTGGCCCTTTCACGTGGTTCCCGTCCGGAGGTGGGACGTCGGATGTCCGGCGAGCGTACGATGCGGCGCATGTCTCAGGAGAGCGGGAGCAGGCGCCGGCCCGAGCGGCGGGTGGGCAGCCAGATCCAGCGCGAGATCGTGCAGCTGATCCTCGACCGCGGGCTCCGGGCGGGCGCGCCCCTGCCCACCGAGACGGAGCTGATGGAGGACCTCGGCGTCAGCCGCAACTCCGTCCGCGAGGCCCTCAAGGCCCTCCAGGCCCTCGACATAGTCGACATCCGGCACGGCTACGGCACCTATGTCGGCGAGGCCTCCCTCACCCCCCTCGTCGACGGCCTGACCTTCCGCACCCTGGCCCGGCCCGACGGCGACACCGCCGCGCTCGCCGAGATCCTCCAGGTCCGCGAGGTGCTGGAGGACGGCCTCGTACGACGGGTCGCGGGCACCCTCACGGACGACGAACTGGACGCGCTCGCGGCCGTCGTCGACCGGATGGAGGCGGCCGGGCAGGCGGGCGAACCCGTCGCCGAACTCGACCGCGACTTCCACGAACTCCTCTACGCCTCCCTCGGCAACGCGCTCATCCCGCAGCTCCTCGGCGCCTTCTGGACCGTCTTCCTGCGGGTCGCGGGCGCCCGCGGCTGGACCGACGACCCCACCCCCGAGCTGACGGTCCGCCGCCACCGGGACATCGTGGCCGCCCTGCGCGCCCGCGACGTCGAGGGCGCCCAGCGGGCGATGTCCGACCACTTCAGAGGCATCGAGGCGAGGGCGGCGCAGGCCTCGCGGGGGGTGGGCTAGGCCATGGGAAAGACCCCGACCGAGCCGTGGGACCCCGCCGACGCCGGTGTGCTGCGGCTGCCCTCCGGGCGGCTGGTGCGCGGCCGGGGGCTGCGTCGACCGCTGCCCGACGGCACGGTCCCCACCTACGCCGTGTACCTCCTCGGCAAGGAGCCGCCCGAAGTCCCCTGGGAGTCCCGCTGGTTGCGCTGGCCCGACTTCCGGCTGCCCGGCGACCGGGCGGAGGCGCACCGGGTGCTGCGGGACGCCTGGGAACGGGCCGCCGTCGACCGGGTCGAGCTCGCGTGCGGTGGCGGCAAGGGCCGCACGGGTACGGCGCTGGCCTGTCTCGCCGTCCTCGACGGCGTCCCGCCCGGGGAGGCCGTGGCGTACGTGCGCCGGCACTACGACCGGCACGCGGTGGAGACGCCGTGGCAGCGGAGGTACGTGCGGAGATTCGGCTGAGCGTCGGGGGAGGCTCGGGGGAGGGGGAGCCGAGGAACGGGCCACCCTCACCCGGCTGTCGGACGGCACGCTGGACTTCGCCTACACGGGCGCCAAGGTCGACGGCTCCCAGCAGTCGGTGAACGCCGTTCTGGCGAAGGTCCGTTGAGGACGGCGGCCCCTCCTCCCGCCACCCTGCCCGTCCCATCCGCAGGGTGCTGCCCCTGGCCCCGCTACGGGGTTTGCCGCCGAGGCGACAACGGGGGCAGGGTGCAGCCCTCGGGGATGGGACGGGTAGGGGCGGCGGGGACGGAGGGCCCAGGGCCCGGTCCGGCTAGGGGCCGGTGCTCGCGGGCCCGTACAGCGCGTTCGGCGCGCCCGTCATCAGCGCCCAGTACCTGTCCCCGTACGACCAGTGCCACCACTCGGTGGGGTAGTTGACCAGCCCGGCCGTGGTGAGCGCCGCCGAGAGGGTGCGCCGGTTGCGGCGGGCCGTGTCGGAGATGTTGGGCGCGTCGGTGTAGCAGGCGTCGTCGCTCTCCTCGGGGCTGGCGTCCAGGCGTGTGCCCATGTCGAGTTCCTCCCCGGCGGCCGTGCACAGGGTGAGGTCGACCGCGGCGCCGGCGACATGCGGCCCGATCTCCGGCGGGGAGAGCGAACGGCTGGTCTGGACGTGGAGGAACTCCTCCGTCCAGTCGGGGTTGGCCTGCCGCAGCTCGGCGGCGTACCGCTCGAAGTAATGGATCTGCAGGGCCAGCGGCCGGTATCCCTCGGTGACCAGCAGCCGCAGCCCGTCGGGCAGCAGCCGGGCGGCCCGCGCGAGACGCCAGGCGACGCCCTCACGCAGGTGCGCGTACGCCCCCTCGGGGTCGGCCTGACGGGAGTCGACCACCACGAAGGGCAGCTCCCTCAGATCGACGAGGGGCTCACCGCACTCCTGGACCGGGACACCGGCGACCTCGGGGTCGCTCATGAGGATGATCGAAGGCATGCGTCGTCTTCCACCGGGCGGGAGGTGCGATGCGTCGGGGTGTGCGGCAGCACCCCGGGGAGGGACTTGATCCCCTGATGTCCCTCCCCGGGGGCCTCCCCCCTTGAGTGGTGGTTCGTGGCCTGGCTCCGGGCGTCCCCCCAGCCCGTCCTGCTCGTGCGATTCCACTGTTGTCACGTTCCCACCGGTCCGTCCCCTGTGCGCTCCGGTGGGCCGACCGGCCGGGCGGTGGTCGCCCGGCCGATCCGTTGTTCCCCCGAGAACAACGAGAATGGCGGACTCCGCTGGAAGTTCTCTGCAAGTCCGCCGCAAACGGGTTTCGGCCTGCCCGACCGTCCGGAACGCGCCTGCGTCACCCAGGTCACGTGCCCGGGGGATCACACCCACGGCCACGGCTCGTGCCGTTCGCGGGCCTCGCAGGCGTTGAACACCCCCATGGCCTCGGCCCGCAGCTCCTCCGCGCCGGTCCGGTCCCCGAGCGCGGCCCGGACCACCGACAGATTGCGCAGGGCGCGGGCCCGGGGCAGCGGCAGGGCGAGGACGCCCCAGAGCGCGGCGGAGGCCGTCAGCAGCCCCTCCGCGTCCGTCAGCCGCCCGTCGGCCAGCGCGCACTCGCCGAGCGTGCGCAGCGTCAGGGCCTCGCCGAAACGGTCCTCGTGGGTCCGGCAGACCTCCAGGATCTCGTGCAGCTCCGTCTCCGCCTCCCGCACGTGCCCGAGCCGCAGCCGCGCCTTGACCCGGGCCCGCAGCGCGTACGCCGCCATGTGCGGGTCGCCGAGGTCGCGCAGGATCTCCAGCGCCTGCTCCGCCACGCGCGCGGCCTCCTCGTACGCGTCCAGCGAGCGGTGCACCAGGCTGAGCGTGCGCAGCGCCAGCGCCTCGCCGCGTCGGCTGCCGAGCCGCCGATAGGCCCGCAGCGACTCGTCGAGCAGCGGGAACGCGCCCTTCTGGTCGCCCAGTTCGAGGCGTACGGAACCGCCGTACCGGCAGGCGACCCCGACGCCCGTGTCGTCGCCGACCCGTCGGAAGCCCTCGGCGGCGTCGGTCAACGCCCGTTCCGCGTCGCGGAGTTCGCCGACCTCGCGGCAGGCGCTGCCGAGGCCCGCGAGGGCGGCGGAGCGGCCGCGGACGTCGCCCAGTTCGGTGCAGATGCGCTCGGCGGTGCGGAAGTACTCCTGGGACTCGGCGATGCGGTCCTGTTCGTAGCGGAGCTGTCCGAGGCCGATGATCAGCAGGGCCTCGCCCGAGCGGTCCTCGGCCCGGCGTGCCGCGGCGAGGGCGGCGTCGTGGCTGCGCCACCAGGCGTCGAAGCGGTTCTTGATGGCGAACGAGGAGGAGCACAGGGCCGCTGCCGCTTCGCAGGCGAGGGTGTGCAGGCCGAGGGCTGCCGCCCGTTCGACGGCTGTGGTGAGGGTGTCGGCTTCGGCGTCGAACCAGGCGAAAGGGTCTGTCAGAGCGCGGCGGGTGGTCTGTGCGCCTACCGGGGAGGGGGCTTCGGTCGGTTCGCGGCTGTCGATCGTGTGTGGTTGCTCGCGCAGTTCCCCGCGCCCCTTGAGGCGGAACCCCTGTCTCAGGATCACCGCACCCGAAGGTGCCTCCTCCGTCACCCTGTCCATCAGCCACAGGCCGGCCGACAGTGCCCTGCCCACCGCCGCAGTGCGGTCCTCCGCGGGGTCCTCGGCCTCCGCGCGTTCGGCGGCGTAGACGCGGACCAGGTCGTGCAGGCGGTAGCGGGGCTGGCCGATCTGGTCGGTGCCGGGGCAGGTGATCAGCTGGGCGTCCAGGAGTCGTTCGAGGACCTCCTCCGCCCCGTCCTCGGTCATGCCGGAGAGCGCGGCGACCGCCCACACGGCGACGTCGGCCGAACCGAGCGTCGCGATACGGCGCAGGACGCGGCGGGCGCACTCGTCCAGCGCCTGGTAGCTGAGGCCGAGCCCGGCCCGGACCTCCAGGTCGCCCACGGACAGCTCGTCCAGGCGGCGGTGTTCGTCGGCGAGCCGCTCGGCGAGGACGCTGGGCGTCCAGTGCCGCCGGGTCGCGAGGCGGGCGCCGGCGATCCGCAGGGCCAGCGGCAGCCCGCCGCACAGCTCGACGATCCGGCGGGCCGCGGCCTGTTCGCGCGGGTCGTCCGGGGTGCGTTCCGGGCCGGTGACCCTGGTGAGCAGTTCGAGTCCGCGGGCGTCGTCCAGGACGTCCAGGTCGGTGCGGCGCGCCCCGACGAGCCCGCCGAGCCGGGCCCGTGAGGTCACCAGGACCCCGCAGCTGGCGCTGCCCGGAAGCAGGGGCCGTACCTGGGCCTCGCCGTTCGCGTCGTCGAGGACCAGCAGGATCCGGCGTCCGGCGACCAGGCTGCGGAACAGGTCGCCGCGTTCGGCCGTGTCCTCCGGCGGGTCGGCGCCGAGCGCCCGCAGCAGTCGGCCCAGAACCTCGGCGGGCGGCACGGGCTCGCTGAAGCCGTGCAGTTCGGCGTAGAGCTGCCCGTCGGGGTACGCACCGGCGACCCGGTGCGCGGCCTGCACGGCGAGCGTGGACTTGCCGACCCCGGCGGCCCCCGAGACCACGACGACGGGCATCGCCTCCCGGGCGGCGGTCAGCTTCTCGACGACCCGGGCCAGCTCCTCCTGCCGACCGGTGAAGTCGCCGATGGCGGGCGGCAGGAGCGACACCGCCCGGGGCGGGGCCGTGCCGACGGGCCCCGGAGCCGCGGGCGCCGCCGTCGCGGCGAGCAGGGCCGGGTCGGCCCGCAGGATGGCCTCGTACAGGCGGTTCAGCTCCGGGCCCGGGTCGAGGCCCAGCTCCTCGGCGAGCACGGCCCGGCCCTCCGCGTAGACGGCCAGCGCGTCGGCCTGTCGGCCGAGCCGGTAGAGGCCCAGCATCAGCTGCCCGCGCGGCCGTTCCCGGGCCGGATGCGCGCCGACCAGCGCGGTCAGTTCGGTGACCAGTTCCGCCTCGTGCCCGCCGGTCTCCAGCTCGGCGGCGATCCGTTCCTCCAGGGCCGCCTGCCGTGCCTCCTCCAACCGCCCGGCCTCACCCCGCAGCGCCTCCCCGACCCCGCCGAGCGCCGGGCCCCGCCACAGCTCCAGCGCCTGGCGCAGCAGCCGCGCGGCCTCCGTGGGGTCGCCCTCGGCGGCGGCCCGCCGCCCGTCGGCGGTGCGGGCCTCGAACTCCGCCAGATCGACCCGGCCGACGCCGGGCCGCATCACGTATCCCGGCGGCCGGGTCTCGATCGCCTCCGCCGTCTGAGGGGGCAGCGCCCGGCGCAGGGCCGACACGTACGTCTGCACCAGCGCCCGTGCCGTGTCCGGGGGGTCGTCCCCCCAGATCACGTCCACGAGCGCGTCGGCGGGCACCACCTGTCCGGCCCGCAGCAGCAGCACGGCCAGCAGCGCGCGCGGTTTCGGGCCGCCCAGCCGCAGGGGTCTGTCACCGTGCCATGCCTCGACCGGGCCGAGCAGTCGGAATTCCAGCTCCACGGGTCCCCATCTTCCGTGCTGTCGGACCGCCGGGACAGCGGTTTCTCACGCACCGTTCGACGCTCGTGTACGGCGAGTGGTTTCCCATGCCGCGTGATGCGCCGCGGAGTTGTCGGAAAACGGGGCAACCGAAGGGAATCTTAGGTGGACGACGCGGAGATTCCCCCCGTGTGTGAGGACCATCTGTGACGATGCTGTGAGGGCCACCGGGCTACGAGGACCGCCGGGCTACCGGTGTACGGGGTACGACGCCTGGAAGGCCAGCCGACGGTCCGCGCCGGCCCCGAGCGGGTCGAGGAGGTCGTCGAGGGCGAGGAACTCCTCCCGGACGGGCCGGCCGCTCACCTCCGCCAGCCGGCCGACGAAGAGGTCCTCCAGCTCCCGCACCCGCTTGTTCTTCCACACCTTGTCGGCCAGGGAGACCAGCAGGTCCTCCACCCCGACGCCGGGCCCCGCCCATGCCGCGTGCGTGGCCGCGAACCTGGCCGACTCCGGCTCGACCCCGTGCTCCAGCAGCAGCCGGCGCCCGGCCTCCTCGTGCGCGGAGCCGGGGCCCGACAGCTCCCCGGGGTGCGTGATCTTCCCGATGTCGTGCGTGGCCGCCCCGAAGAGCGCGGCCGCGCGGTCGAACGGCAGCCGGGGGTGCCGCTGTTCCAACCAGGCGGTCAGTTCGTGTGCCACGTCGTGGACGAGCCGTAGGTGTGCCGTGAGCCGGGGCGGGGCGCCGAGGCTTCGCAGCAGCGTCACGGCTCGCTCGGGCAGGGGGCGCAGTGGCGGGTCGGTGACGGCGGTCAGCGGATCGGTGGGGCGCGACGAATTCACGGGATGTGTCTACCGGTCCGCGGGGGCCGTCGGGCGAATTCGACGCATCCGCGCGGACCCGGAGTTGTGCGGGACAGACTCCAGCCGAGTTTAGACACAGCGGGTCATTGAGGAGATGCGAAGAGTGAAATTCGATGGTGCGGGGGAGCACCGTGAAGGCAGGTGGAGAAGGCTCGGGGGACGGTACTCGGCGGGCGCGTCGAAGAGGCGGAGGAATCGGTGGAGGAATTGCGGCGGACGGCAGAAAAGGCGGGAATTGTTCTGTCGTCACCGGGCCTCTCGGCGGCGGCCCTGCGGTGAACGGCAACGGGAGGAAACCTGCGATCGGCACCTATGCGGTGGACACCCGCACCGGGCAGGTCGGCCGCGTCATGGGCCACGAGGGGCCCTACGTACAGCTCCGGCCGGTCGGCGGCGGAAGGGAGTGGGACTGCGCCCCCGAGGTCGTACGGGCCGCGACGACCATAGAACGGCTGCGGGCCGCGACGGCCTACGAGAACGCACGCAGCCGGGGCGAGGTCCCTTGAAGGGATGACCGCCGGACGAGGTCCCGCCGCGCACCGGCCGTAGGCGAGAATGGGCGGCATGAGCCTTTTCCGGGACGACGGTGTCGTGCTGCGCACCCAGAAGCTGGGTGAAGCGGACCGGATCATCACGTTGCTCACCCGTGGGCACGGGCGGGTGCGGGCCGTGGCGCGCGGGGTACGGCGGACCAAGTCCAAGTTCGGCGCGCGGCTCGAACCCTTCTCCCACGTGGACGTGCAGTTCTTCGCGCGCGGCAGCGAGCTGGTCGGACGCGGGCTGCCCCTGTGCACCCAGAGCGAGACCATCGCTCCCTACGGCGGCGGCATCGTGAGCGACTACGCCCGCTACACCGCCGGGACGGCCATGCTGGAGACCGCCGAGCGGTTCACGGACCACGAGGGCGAGCCCGCCGTGCAGCAGTACCTGCTGCTCGTCGGTGGGCTGCGCACCCTCGCCCGCGGCGAACACGCCCCGCACCTGGTCCTCGACGCCTTCCTGCTGCGCTCCCTCGCCGTCAACGGCTACGCCCCCACCTTCAGCGACTGCGCCAAGTGCGGCATGCCCGGCCCGAACCGTTTCTTCTCCGTCGCCTCCGGAGGCTCCGTCTGCGTGGACTGCCGGGTGCCCGGCAGCGTCGTACCCTCGCCACAGACGCTGGAACTGCTTGCCGCGCTCCTTACGGGAGACTGGGAGACCGCGGACGCGAGCGAGCCGCGGCACGTCAGGGAGGGCAGCGGGCTGGTGTCCGCCTATCTGCACTGGCATCTGGAGCGCGGCCTGCGCTCCCTTCGGTACGTGGAGAAGTCGTAGGCACGACCGACCCACCGGCACCCCTAAGGAGACGAGAAGCACATGGTGGTACGCGGGTTCCTCGGGCGTCAGCGCCGCGAGTACAAGGCGCCGACGCCGCACCCGTCCGGCGCCCGCGCGCCCAAGCTCCCCGGCGAGCTGGTCCCCGAGCACGTGGCGATCGTCATGGACGGCAACGGCCGTTGGGCCAAGGAGCGCGGGCTGCCGCGCACCGAGGGCCACAAGGTCGGCGCCGAGCGCGTGCTCGACGTCCTCCAGGGCTCGATCGAGGTCGGCGTCCGCAACATCTCCCTCTACGCCTTCTCCACCGAGAACTGGAAGCGCTCGCCCGACGAGGTCCGCTTCCTGATGAACTTCAACCGCGACTTCATCCGCAAGACCCGCGACCAGCTCGACGAACTCGGCATCCGGGTCCGCTGGGTGGGCCGGATGCCGAAGCTGTGGAAGTCGGTCGCCAAGGAACTCCAGGTCGCGCAGGAGCAGACCAAGGACAACGACCTGCTGACGCTGTACTTCTGCATGAACTACGGCGGCCGGGCCGAGATCGCCGACGCGGCCCAGGCCCTCGCCGAGGACATCCGCGCGGGCCGCCTCGACCCCTCCAAGGTCACCGAGAAGACCTTCGCGAAGTACCTCTACTACCCGGACATGCCGGACGTCGACCTCTTCCTGCGCCCCAGCGGTGAGCAGCGCACCTCCAACTACCTGCTCTGGCAGAGCGCCTACGCCGAGATGGTCTTCCAGGACGTGCTGTGGCCCGACTTCGACCGCCGTGACCTATGGCGGGCGTGCGTGGAGTTCGCCTCCCGCGACCGCCGCTTCGGCGGCGCCGTCCCGAACGAGGAACTCCTCGCGATGGAAGCCGCGATGGAGGGCCGGACGGAGGGCCGGACGGAGGGCTGACCGTGACGCGGGCCGGCGGGGAGAACGTGGAGCTGGTGTACCGGGCGGCGGTCGGGGACTTCCGCGAGGCGGTACGCGTGTCCGCGCGCGCCTCGGCCGCCGGCCGGTGGGGCCAGGGCCTGCTGCTGTTCGCCGCCGGGGCGGGCCTGTTCGTCACGGTCGTGACGCTCGCCCTGGGCGCCCTGCCCGACGCACGGGCCCTGGTGACGCCGGTGGCGGCGGCGGGCGGCCTCGTCCTGCTGCCGCGGCTCCAGGCCCGCCTCCTGCACCGGCGGGCGGCGGCCCTCGGGCTGCACCGCGCCGTGCTGGACCCGTGGGGCGTGACGGTCGCGCACGACCGGGGCACCGAGCGTCCGGCCCGCTGGTCCCAGGTCTCCCGGTACGCGGAGACCCCGCACACCTTCGTACTGCTCAGCGGCGCCCACGCGCCCCGTCTCACCGTGCTCCCGAAGCGCGGCCTGGCAACCCCCGCCGACGCCGACCGACTCCGCGCCGTCCTGAACCGCGAGGGCCTGACCCGGCTGTAGAGGGAAAGGCCGGGGCGGAGCCCCGGCCTTTGAGGGGCGCGGGGAACTGCGCGAGAAGTCCCACGCACCCGCACCCGCCGACGCGCGCCCTACGACGTCTTGGCCGCGCAGTCCGCGCAGGTGCCGAAGATCTCCACCGTGTGGGCGACGTTCACGAAGCCGTGCTCGGCGGCGATCGCGTCGGCCCACTTCTCGACCGCGGGGCCCTCCACCTCCACGGCCGCGCCGCAGATCCGGCAGACCAGGTGGTGATGGTGCTCGCCGGTCGAGCAGCGGCGGTACACGGACTCGCCGTCGGAGGTGCGCAGGACATCGACCTCGCCCGCGTCGGCGAGGGACTGCAACGTGCGGTACACGGTGGTGAGCCCGACCGAGTCGCCCTTGTGCTTGAGCATGTCGTGGAGTTCCTGCGCGCTGCGGAACTCGTCGACCTCGTCCAGTGCCGCGGCCACGGCCGCCCGCTGCCGGGTGGAACGACCTCGTACAGGTCCGGCGGTCGTCACCGTTGCCTCCTCACGTAGCGGTCTTGCGGGGCCATTGTGCCAGCCCCCGTCGACCCCGTTCAGCCGCCGGTCAGCCCGCGGACCCCTCGGCGGAGCCCCGGGCGGCCGGAACCGTGTCCTTCGCCACACCCGTCCCGGCGGCCTCCCGGGCCTGCGGGACCCCGCACTCCGCCGGGTCCCCGGGCGCCGTCTCCAGGGCCCGCGCGCGGCGCCTGGCCAGCGGTGTCGCCAGCGCGGTCAGCACCATGAACGCGGCGATGGCGAGCAGCACGATCGTCGCGCCGGGCGGCACGTCCTGGTAGTACGAGGTGACCGTGCCGCCGATCGTCACGGTCACCCCGAGGGCCACGGCGATCGCGAACGTCGCCGCGAAACTGCGGGTGAGCTGCTGTGCGGCGGCGACGGGCACGACCATCAGCGCGGACACCAGCAGCAGTCCGACGACGCGCATGGCGACCGTCACGGTCACCGCCGCCGTGACCGCCGTCAGCAGGTTCAGCGCCCGCACCGGCAGACCGGTCACCCGGGCGAACTCCTCGTCCTGGCTGACCGCGAACAGCTGCCGGCGCAGCCCCAGCGTCATCACGATCACGAACGCGGCGAGCACGCAGATCGCGGTGATGTCCTCCTGTGACACGGTCGACAGCGAGCCGAAGAGGAACGACATCAGGTTGGCGTTGGTGCCGCCGGGCGCGAGGTTGATGAGCATCACACCGCCGGCCATGCCGCCGTAGAAGAGCATGGCGAGCGCGATGTCGCCGCGCGTCCTGCCGTACCAGCGGATCAGCTCCATGAGTACCGCGCCCACCACGGACACCAGCGTCGCCATCCAGACCGGCGACCAGGAGAGCATGAAGCCGAGGCCGACGCCGGTCATCGCGACATGGCCGATGCCGTCGCCCATCAGGGCCTGACGGCGCTGGACGAGGTAGATGCCGATGGCGGGCGCGGTGATGCCGACGAGGACGGCGGCGAGCAGGGCCCGCTGCATGAAGGCGTAGTCGAGGAATTCCATCGTGGGTGCCTTCTCAGCTCAGCAGACCCGTACGGACGGGCTCGGCGCCCGGTGCCGCGTGCGGGTGGACGTGGTCGTGGCCGGGCAGCGCGTGCTGGCCGACCGCCTTCGGGGGCGGGCCGTCGTGGGTGACACAGCCGTCGCGCAGGACGACCGCGCGGTCGATCAGCGGCTCCAGCGGGCCGAGTTCGTGCAGGACCAGCAGCACGGTCGTGCCGTGGGCGACCTGCTCGCGCAGGGTCGCGGCCAGCACCTCCTGGCTGGCCAGGTCGACGCCCGCCATGGGCTCGTCCATGATCAGCAGCTCGGGTTCGGAGGCGAGGGCACGGGCGATGAGGACGCGCTGGTGCTGGCCGCCGGAGAGGGCGTTCACCGAGTCCTTGGCGCGGTCCGCCATGCCGACCATGTCCAGGGCGTGCCGGATCGCCTCGCGGTCGGCCTTGCGCAGGATGCCGAGGCGGGTGCGGGAGAGCCGGCCGGAGGTCACGACCTCCGTGACCGTCGCCGGGACACCGCCGGCGGCCGTGGTGCGCTGCGGCACGTACCCGACGCGCCGCCAGTCGCGGAAGCGGCGCCGGGGGGTGCCGAACAGCTCGATCTCGCCGGCGCTGACCGGCACCTGCCCGATCACCGTGCGGACGGCGGTGGACTTCCCGGAGCCGTTGGCGCCGAGCAGCGCGACGACCTCACCGCGGCGCACGGTGAGGTCGATGCCGCGCAGGACGGTGCGCGAGCCCAGGTCGGCGCGGACGCCGCGCAACGTGATGACGGGCTCGGTCATGCCTGCTGCCTCCGGATGATCAACAAGGTCACTTGGCTCCCAGGGCCGTCTGGAGGGCCTTGAGGTTGGCTTCCTGGACCGCGAAGTAGTCCTTGCCGCGCGACTTCTCGGTGATGCCCTCGATCGGGTCGAGGACGTCGGTCTTCAGGTTCGCGTCGGCGGCGATGGTCTTCGCGGTCTTGTCGCTGACCAGTGTCTCGTAGAACACCGTGGTCACACCGTCGGCCTTCGCCATCTTCTCAAGGTCCTTGACCCGGGCGGCACTCGGCTCGGACTCGGGGTCGAGACCGGTGATGGACTCCTCGGTGAGGCCGTAGCGCTCGGCGAGGTAGCCGAAGGCGGCGTGGGTGGTGATGAAGACCTTGGTCTTCGTGTCCCTCAGCCCGCCTGCGAACTGGTCGTTCAGCGCGCCCAGCTTCTCGACCAGGGCCTCGGTGTTGGTCTTGTAGGTGTCCGCGTGGTCCGGGTCGGCCTTCTCGAAGGCGGCGCCGACACCCTTGGCGACCTCGGCGTACTTCACGGGGTCGAGCCAGACGTGGGGGTCCTTGCCCTCCAGTTCCTCGTTCTCGTGGTCGTCGTGCTCTTCCGAGTGGCCGCCGACCTCGTTGCCGTGGTGCTCCAGGTCAGTCAGCGTGGCGGCGTCGATCTTCGTCTCGTGGCCGGACTGCGCGACCGCCTCGTCGACGGAGGGCTGCAGGCCCTTGAGGTAGAGCACGGCGTCCGACTCCTGGAGCGCGGCCGTCTGCTTGGCGCTGATCTCCAGGTCGTGCGGCTCCTGGCCGGGCTGGGTCAGACTGGTGACGTTCACGTGCTTCCCGCCGATCTGCTCGGCGAGGAAGGCCATCGGATAGAACGACGCGACGACGTCGAACTTGTCGGTGTTGCCCGCGGCGGCGGTGTCGCCGCCGCACGCGGTGAGAGTGGTGAGGCCGAGAGCGGCGGCCGCGGTCGCCGCCGCGGGTATCAGAAGGCGTCGTCGTACTACGTTCATGACAGTCATTTTCATCTTGTCTGGAAACGATTGTCAACAAGCCGGGTGGTAAGCCCTTGGTAAGGCGTTTGTCCCGCATCGGCCGTCTCCTTCTTCGAACCGATTTGATCCGAGGGCAGGCCGCGCCGGTAACCTGAAGCATTCGCTCTGAAGCGCGTCCGCTTCCTCCAGGAGCGCATCGCTTCGTCGCCCGTCGTCGTAATGAAGAGAGCACCGTGGCCGCCGACAAGATCGACACCATCGTCAGCCTGAGCAAGCGCCGTGGCTTCGTATTCCCGTGCAGCGAGATCTACGGCGGCCAGCGTGCCGCCTGGGACTACGGACCGCTGGGTGTCGAGCTCAAGGAGAACCTCAAGCGTCAGTGGTGGCGCTACATGGTGACGTCGCGCGAGGACGTGGTCGGTATCGACTCGTCCGTCATCCTGGCCTCCGAGGTCTGGGTGGCATCCGGCCACGTCGCCACCTTCTCCGACCCGCTCACCGAGTGCACCGCGTGCCACAAGCGGTACCGCGCGGACCACCTGGAAGAGGGTTACGAGGAGAAGAAGGGCTACGCCCCGGCGAACGGCCTGGCCGACATCAACTGCCCCAACTGTGGCAACAAGGGCCAGTTCACCGAGCCCAAGCAGTTCTCGGGTCTGCTCTCCACCCACCTCGGCCCCACCCAGGACACCGGCTCCATCGCCTACCTGCGTCCCGAGACCGCCCAGGGCATCTTCACCAACTTCGCCCAGGTGCAGACCACTTCGCGCCGCAAGCCGCCCTTCGGCATCGCCCAGATGGGCAAGTCCTTCCGCAACGAGATCACGCCCGGCAACTTCATCTTCCGCACCCGCGAGTTCGAGCAGATGGAGATGGAGTTCTTCGTCAAGCCGGGCGAGGACGAGAAGTGGCAGGAGTACTGGATGCAGGAGCGGTGGAACTGGTACACCGGCCTGGGTCTGCGGGAAGAGAACATGCGCTGGTACGAGCACCCGCAGGAGAAGCTCTCCCACTACTCCAAGCGCACCGCCGACATCGAGTACCGCTTCCAGTTCGGCGGCAGCGAGTGGGGCGAGCTGGAGGGCGTCGCCAACCGCACCGACTACGACCTCGGCGCGCACTCCAAGGCCTCCGGCCAGGACCTGTCGTACTACGACCAGGAGGCGGGCGAGCGCTACACGCCGTACGTCATCGAGCCGGCGGCCGGTGTCGGCCGCACGATGCTGGCGTTCCTCCTCGACGCCTACACCGAGGACGAGGCGCCCAACGCCAAGGGCAAGCTGGAGAAGCGCACGGTGCTGCGCCTGGACCACCGGATCGCCCCGGTGAAGGTGGCCGTCCTGCCGCTGTCCCGCAACCCCGAGCTGTCCCCGAAGGCGAAGGGGCTCGCGTCGGCGCTGCGGCAGAACTGGAACATCGAGTTCGACGACGCGGGTGCGATCGGTCGGCGTTACCGCCGCCAGGACGAGATCGGTACGCCGTACTGCGTGACCGTCGACTTCGACACGCTCGACGACAACGCTGTGACCGTGCGCGAGCGGGACTCGATGAAGCAGGAGCGGGTGTCTCTCGACCAGATCGAGGGGTACCTCGCCGCTCGGCTCGTGGGCGCGTGATGCCAGGGCCGGGTTCGCCTCTGCCTGGCTCGAGTGATTGACCGGCCGCGGGTCGTTCGTTGTTGGTCGCGCAGTTCCCCGCGCCCCTTACGGGCGCGGGGAACTCGGCGTTCTACAGGTCCAGGTCGGCGAAGGGGGCCGCGTGGTCGGAGGCCTGGTTGCGTTTTGAGGTGACTGTGGTGAAGGGCTCGAAGGTTCTCGGGGCCCAGATGCCCCGGCGTTCCACGCCGACGTGTGCCACGCGGTCCCACAGGTCCGGGCTGAACATGAGGTAGCCGAGCTTCTGTTCGTCGCGTTTGCCGGTGCCGTGGGTGCCCGGGGGTGCCATAGCTCTCGTGGGTCATGGCCTTGCGCAGGCCCGCGTCGAGGAGGAGCTTGATGGGGGCCTGGTCAGTGTGTCGTTGAGGTCGCCGGCCACGACGACCCGTGAGGAGCGTTCGAGGGTGGCCTCATGGATCTCCCTGACCCGCTTCCCCTGGGCCTTGCGGCGCTTGTCGTTCTCGGAGGCCTTTCCGAAGCCCTTGCTCTTGAATTGACATCCTCCCCCTCCTTGAAGGGGGATTCCAACCCGGGTGGGTTGAGGTTCACGGACGCTCGACCGCTGGTTGGGCGGTGCCGTCCCTCCGGCACCGGCTGCTCGCCGGGGGCGGGGGATCCCGCCCTGTCCTGCCGCGATGTTGATACTGGCGTTGGTGTCGGCGTTGCAGGTGAAGCCGCAGGAGGAACAGACGAACCCGGCTTGGCTCTTGCGCGAGTTCTTGTCGATCCACCCACAGGCACTGCACCGCAGAGACGTGTAGGGGGCGGGAACGTCCTCGACCCGGCCGGGGGCCTTGTGCCCGGTGCGCTGCCGCAGCAGGCCCCAGCCCTGGGCGAGGATGGACCGGTTCAGGCCGGACTTCTGCGCCACGTGCCTGCCGGGCCGCTCCACGGTTCCCTTCGCGGAGCGGGTCATGTTTCTGATGTTCAGTTTCTCGAACCGGATGAGGCCGTAGGAGCGGGCGAGCAGGGTGCTGGTCTTCTCGCACCAGTCCTTGCGCCGGTTCGCCTCCCGCGCCCTGAGCCCGGCCACCTTCGCATGCTCGGTCGCTTTGGCGGGGCTGTCTTTCGGTGCTCGTGCTGCGGGCCGCTGGTGTTTGCGGATCCGGGCGCGTTCCTTGACCGTGAGCTGGGGGCAGTTCAGTGTCCGGCCGTCGGAGAGGGCGGCGGTGACGGTGACGCCCCGGTCGATGCCGATCACCGTGTCCGTGCCGGGCGCCGGGACCGGGTCGGGGGTGACGGCGAAGGCGATGTGCCACTGCCCGTTGCGGAAGGTGACCCTGAACGTCTTGGCGGCGGGCAGTTTCGCGCCCTTGCCCTGGGCGCTGAGGCGGAAGCGGACCCAGCCGCAGCCGGGCACCTTCACCTGCGCCCACCGCCGGTTGAGTTTCTGCACGACCACCGACCGGCCCATGACCTGCCTGCCGGTCCTCACGTTCACCTTCGGCGACCCGTCCGCCTCGTATTCCGGCACGCGGTCGGTACCGATGACCCTAGGGGGTGTTTCGAAAGTCCCGCACAGCACCCACGGCGCCCGGCACGCACTCTCGCCGCACCGGCCGAAACCCCAAGTACGTTCAGTACGAGGGCTTTCGTCCGGCACGCCGAGAGCACGCACCGGACACCGCGGGCACCGCACAGGACTGTCGAAACACCCCCTAAAACCCTCATGCACATGCTTCCTGCGCCACGTCGGCTCACCGAACCCGGACGTGAACCGGGCACTCTTGGCCCGGGCGAAGTCCTTCAGCGCCTGCTGCTGCACATCCGCGTTCCCCGCACCCAGCCACGCGTTCTCCCGCCGCGCCTCGGTCAGCTGACGGCACTGCTCCGCGAAACCCGGCGCGGACCTGCGCCACCGCCGCCAGTGGGCGTGCTGCTCGACGGCAAGGTTCCACACGTATCTCGCGTGCGCGCAGTGCGTGAGCATCTGCTCGGCCTGTGCGCGCGACGGATACATCCGGAAACGAGACATGCCCCGAACCTAGGCATTTCGTTCCCCTACCGCCCACGACTTCGACCAACATCACCCCTGAGAGTGACCAGCACGCTCTCGCCTTCCAGAGCAACCCCCGACCACCGGGCCCTAAACCCGCCACCACCAACGGCTCCACGCCGACCTCACCGCCGTCCCTCCCGAGACGCCGAATCGCCCCGGCGTCGATTCGGCCTCCCCTGCCCCGCTACGTGGGAACGGGCATTCACCCCGGACCTGAAGGGCCAGGCGCCCTGCCCAGCGAGCAAGGTGGACACCGTGTAGAGCTTGGCACCGCCACGGGGCTGGTTGGCGAAGAACGGTCGGCGGCTGCCCGGGTCCGAGTCGTGCGCGCCGTGCTTCACGATCAGCGTGGTGATCCGTTCCTTGTCCGCCTCCTGGGGCCACGCGGCCGGTGACGGGCTTGACGGGCTGACAGGCACCTCGAATCGTCCGAGAGCGGGCGAACGGTGTCCAACGGAATGCCATGGAACCTCTGGAACACCACGGAAGCTTCCGAAGTGCCCGGAAAAATCTCGTACGACCCACCAATCCGGACGTTCCCCCGGTCCGAAGAAGGGGGCATACGGCCCGCAGAGGGCGGGCCGCGCATCTCACGGGGGCGCACATGCGCAAGCAAGCAGTCATCGGCGTACTGACCATGGCGGTGGCGATCGGGACGGTCGGCGCGGTCAAATCCGGGGCGCTGGGCGGATCGTCGGCGTCGACCGGGGTCGCGGGCAGCGACTCCTCCGGTTCCGGCACGGGTGCCGGAACCGGTATCGAGTCCAAGGGCGGCGGTCTCGGCGCCGGGGTGCAGGTGCCCGGCGCACTGAAGGCCGTCGGTCTCACCACCGACCAGCGGCTCGTCGTCTTCCGCGTCGACAAGCCCGCCGCCGCCGTCCCGCTCGGCAAGGTCCGCGGCCTCAAGGGGGACACCCGGCTCGTCGGCATCGACTACCGCGTCCAGAACAACAAGCTGTACGGCGTCGGCGACAAGGGCGGCGTCTACACCCTGCGTGAGGTGGGAGCCAAGGCCACCAAGGTCTCACAGCTCACCGTCGCCCTCCAGGGCACGGCCTACGGCGTCGACTTCAACCCCGCCGCGAACCGCCTCCGGGTGATCAGCGACACCGGTCAGAACCTCCGCCACAACCTCGACGACCCCCAGGGCGCCCCGGCCGCCGGCACCACGGCCGTCGACGGCACCCTCGTCAACCCGCCGGTGCCGCCCGCCACGACCGGCGTCACCGCCCGGGGGGTGACCGGGGCCGCGTACACGAACAACGACCTCGACGCGGCCACCGCGACCACCCTCTTCGACCTCGACACCGCGCAGGACCAGGTCTCCGTCCAGTCCCCGGCCAACGCGGGCAACCTCGCTCCCACGGGCAAGCTCGGCGTCGACGCCCCGCTGACCGCCGGGTTCGACATCTACAGCTCGGCGGGAAGCGGGGTGAACGCCGGGTACGCGGTGACGGGGACGCGACTGTTCGCCGTCAACCTGCTGACGGGGAAGGCGAGTTCGGCGGGGGTCTTCCCGAAGAGCCGCCAGGTGGTGGATCTGGCGATACCCCTGCGACAGGGCTGACGGACGCCCGGACGTGAGCGCCACACGTCCACTCCCGCACTGCACGCGCGGGAGTGGACGTGTGGCGCCTGCGGCACGCTCCACGACCGGGACCACAACGCCGCACTCGACATACCGCGTAGCGGCACGGCAGCCAGTCGAGAAAGCCAGAATCCTCGGGTTTCAGCCCGAGGTGCGAGTCAAGCCACGCAGAACTCGTTGCCCTCCGGGTCGCGCATGACCCACCAGTGGCCCGCCGGGCCCCGGTCGAACTCCTCGACGCGGGTGGCGCCCAGGGTCTCCAGGCGGGTGGCCAGGGCCTCCAGGCCGTCGGGGCCCGCGTGCACGTCGATGTGGAGGCGGTTCTTGGCCGTCTTGGGCTCGGGGACTTGTTCGGAAGACGTAACCGGGCGCACGCTGGGGTTATGACTCAATGTGTTGCTTTGTACTGCCGACTGTCCCCCCGCCCCGACGGCAGCTATGAGGGTGTCGACCTCCAAGAGGGGTGGGGCCGCTCCTACGCCGCGAGCATGTGGCCGGGCATGCCCGTGAAGGTGTTCGCCGACGCTGGTATATCCGCCGCGAACGGCGACCACAGACCCCGCTTCGAAGAGTTCCGCGCGGCTCTCGCACGCGGGGAAGTCGCCCACGTCTGGGCCGTTGAACAGTCCCGGTTGGAACGGCGTGAGGTCGAGTGGTTCACTCTGGCCGCAGAGATGGACTCAGCCGGTATCAGTGAGCTGCACACGAACAGGGACGGCGTTGTACGCGTACATGATGAGGTCGCCGGAATCCGCGCGGTACTCAACGCTGGGGAGGTGCGCAAGATGAAAAAGCGGGTCAACGATCGTCTTGCCGAGAATGCCGCCCAGGGGCGCCCTGCGGGCTCCAAGCCGTTCGGGTACGGCCACGCTGTCGACGAATCCGGCAACAAGACGTACGTGATCATCCCGGAGCAGGCAGAGGCGATCCGGTGGGCCGCCGAAAAGGTGCTGGACGGTTGGTCGCTCGCCAACATCGCTGCGGAGTTGCGGGCGCGCGGACTGGTCGGGGCGCACAAGGTGAAAGTCAAGGATGCCAACGGGGAGATCGTGACCGATGCGGCGGGGAAGCCCGTCACGCGGCCCTCTACGCTCACGGCAAGCTCTGTGCGGTCCATGGTGACCAAGCCGACCATTGCGGGGTTCCGAGTCCATCAGGGCGTGATTGTGGGCCGTGGAAACTGGGCGCCCATTCTCGATGAGGCAACGTGGCAGGCATGCCGGGCGAAACTGTCGGCGCCGCGCACGGTCCGCACTTCTGACGGCTTCACCTACCCGATTACTGACGCGCACAAGGGCAACCGCGCCGGGCGCAAATACACCCTGACCGGTGGCCTGGCAGTGTGCGGCGTATGTGACGCGCCCATGGTCGGCTCGATGAAGAAACTGAAGAATGGAAAGCGGACGCCGTACCTGTTGTGTCACCCGAATCGGGGAGGTAAGGGCTGCACGGGAATCATGCTGGAAGCCACCGAACAGTACGTTGCGGATGAACTGTTCAACTTGCTGGACATGCCGGGATTTCTCGATTCCCTCACGTCTGACGACAATGCCACCCGCCGGGATGAACTGACCGTCGAACTCACGGCAGTTGAGGCGGAGCGCAACGAAATCGCTGCCGAGCGGGGACGCGGTGAACTGACACTCGCCGAGTGGAAGAACATGCGGGCCGGTCTGAACGAGCGGGAACAGCGCCTACGGGCCGAACTGACCGCCATACCGGCCCCGGTCGCGACTGTCGACTACAGGGAGGCACGGGGGTCGTGGGAGGCCATGACGCTGGACGAGAGGCGCGCGCTCCTGCGAGTGTTCATTGAGCGTGTGACGGTCAAGCGCGCCAAGCCGGGGACCAAGGGGTTTGATCAGAACCGCGTCTTGATCGAATTTCACTAGGCATGATCTGAACGCGCCATCCACGCACTGACAGCGGCTCTCCCCGGAGGGCCGCTGTTTCGTGTTGCGGGCACCCCGACGCACTGGTGTGAGGCCGGTCACAACCCCCCTACCGGTGGCAAGAATCTGTGCTTAGTCTGATTGGCAACCGGGCCGCGACGGTAAGCGGCCCCGCGCTCCGAGACGGAGCATATCCGGGACGCCTCATGCCCATTTCCCCAGAGGCCGCACGAATCCGCGCACGCATTGCCGCGCAGAAACGGCACCACCCCGACGCGGACACTTCCGCCCTCGAACGCGAACTGAAAGCTGCCACTCAGGCCGCACATGTTCAACTCGCGATCGACGACCCCGTACAGCTTGCCCAGGCTGCCCGCATTGTGCGCGCGGCCCTCGAACGCAAGCGTCTCGCCCTCGCTGTCTTGCCCCCGCCTCCGGCCCAGCGCCCGGACGGGGATTCCCTCGATGCCGCATAGGCAAATATCACGCCTGCGCACTTTCCCGCGCACTGGGCGGTAATTCGCTACGCCTGAAAATCCCCAAAGCAGTCATGGTCCTTGGACCTTGGAGGGGCGCCCCCGGTCCCTTGGCAGGTAGCCATTCCACGGGGAGTACAAGCAAGGGGATAACTGTGACCAAACCGATTTTGGATGTGATGAAACATGCCAGGAAACAAGAAATCCAGAAAGCCGAAGCCGGCGCCGAGTGGACCCCCGAAATCGGTCAAAGAGTTTGCCCGGCAATACCGTTGTTCACATTGCCGCTCACGCGTCCACGGCATCGTCAAGGACGCGTCCGGGATTTGGCGCATGACGATCTGCCATGATTCGAGCTGTCCCGTATTGAGAGGCACCCTCACAGACATGCATGACGCCGTCCGGGCGGCCGTAGCCGCAAGTGGAGTCACAGGGGTCGTAACTGGTCCATTTGGCGGGGGGTCGAGTGAATGACCTGTTCGTGCCCCTGTTGAAATTGGTTGGGCCACTTCGGGCTATCCAACTCTGTATAGAACATGACGGGGGCCTCCTCAACGACGAAGAGTGGACTAGGTGGGACCTCAATAAGGACTTTAATGCGCTGGCGCTCAAAGCCATGGCCGTCAGCCGACGCGCCTATTTCTATGCGGTTGATAACGGCCTAGGCCCCCCGCCACAGGATGAGAGCGGTCCCATCTTTAGCCAGCCAGGGTCAGCCGCCAACGCTGGAGGTCGATTCGTTGGCCTCATTCGGACGGTATTGGAAGCGAAAGAAGGTAGCAGAAATCACGCGATTTACTGGGCTGCCTGTCGCGCGGCTGAAATGGTGGCAGCAAAGGAAGTAACCAGAGAACAAGTCGAGAGAGCGCTAGTCGACGCGGCGGGGCGCATTGGGATACTCGCCAATGAAGCCATGGCCACCATTCGCAGCGCCTTTAGGGCGGTAGACAGATGACCGAGGCGCATCAGATAGCCGCTAGCGTCGGGGTGATTGCCAACCAGTCAGAGAATCCCACGCAGGCACGGCTAGATCAACTACGGGCGACATTGGTCAGCAGTCATGCACTGGACACTATTAATGACCCTATTCCCATCCTTGACGGAATTCTGTACCGGGATTCCCTTGCGTGGCTGTACGGCAAGCCTGGGAGCGCTAAATCATTCGTCGCGCTCGACTGGGCGGGATGCATAGCGAACGGAATGCCATGGCACGACCACACCTCCACTAAAGGGCGAGTGCTCTATATCGTGGCCGAAGGCGTATCCGGCATTCGCAAGCGAGTAAGAGCCTGGGAGGAAGCCTTTAGGATCTCAATGGGTGACGTTATCTTCCTGCCTGTTGCTGTGCAGCTTCTCAGGCTCGAAGACCTGTCGGCCCTTATCGAGCTAATCAAGGAACTGCGGCCAATCCTGGTAGTTATCGACACACAGGCACGCGTCACCGTTGGAGCCGACGAGAACAGCAACAGCGAAATGGGAAAGGTGGTTCACGCTGCTGACAAGATCAGGCAGGCATGCGGGGCCTGCGTCCTCATGGTCCACCATTCCGGCAAGAATGGGCTAGACCTGCGTGGTGCGTCCGCAATCGAAGGTGCGGCAACCAGCATAATCAAAGTCGTCAAGGATGGGGATCGGGTAGACGTCCATAGCGGGAAACAAAAGGACGTCGAGGACTTCCCCAAGATCTCATTGCGCCTGCGTCCCATCGGAGCGTCAGCCGTTCTGTATTCGTCCCACGCATTCGATCCTACGTGCGTGAACATGACAGGAATGGTGACCAGTGAAAGGGTCATTCTCGACGCCCTGCGAGACAACTTCGGGACAACCAGCGCGACAGGGCCGCAACTCATCGAGATCACGGGCCTACCCAAGTCGACGGCCTACCGAGCGATAAAAGACCTGCACACAAGGGGTGCAGTGCAGAACATAGGTACAGAGAAACGCCCTCTCTGGGCAATGCCAAGGGGGGTGCAGGACACCTTGACCTGACTTTGTCCCACGTAGTCCCACGCTGTCCCATGGGAATTCCCGTCCCGTCCCACCCCCCTATAGGGGTGGGACTCGGGGCATTGGTGGGACAGAGACAGAGCAGGCACGTAGCCATGCAGGTCAGAGCACCCCGGTTTTTAGGGCCGCGCGTCTTTCCCTGCCCCTGTGCCAACTCGGAATTTTCTCCCCGATAGCCGATGCATCGGTGATCTTGAAGGAGTCGACGTGGACAGTAAGACCGTTGAGCCCGCAGCCATCCCGGCTTTCCTCCGGGCCTGTCTCGCCGGAGACGAGACAGGCGCTGCGGTGATCGTGGACAACTCAGACCCGATAGAGCTGATATTCGCGTTGGCGGCATGGGCGAATGCATACGGGATCTCTACAAAGAATGATTCACCTGTGATTTGGGATACGGCACTAGCAGAGGTTCAGAGACAAATGTCTGGGCGGTGATATACACTCCAGAGACTTCCGGGTATGGATAGCGCTCCCCGGCAGATGTCCCGTGTGGAGCGCAGTCCGGCCGGATTCTATGTGCCACGGCAGCCCCCTCCGAGCGGGCTAGGTGTCCTGGCTTGTCGGGCAGATGCCCCCGATGGTCAACCCTTTTGCAGCGGGCACGCGTCCTTTTCTCGCGTGTTGACCCTGGGGGTTCATCATGACCTCGTACATACTTACCGACCGTATTCGCCAGGTCGAAACGGTGCGCGATAATGCGCGCCACAGCAAGGAAATCGCACAACAGCAAATCAATGCCATTCTTGACGCCGCGCAGCGAGCCGGCCGTTCCAACCTCACACAAGAGGAGGACCGGGAAGTAACGCGCTTGATCGAAGCGAAAGACGCTTCGGTCATTGAGGCGAGGAATGCTGGGCGCGACCTTGAGCAGTTGCGCGCCGTGCAGCTCGAAGAAATCGAGTACGGCAAGAGGGTGAATCAGATCACGCCCACGAACGTGCGCAAGCCTGCTTATGACCGTGTCGCGCGGATCGGTATGGAGGAGCGCACTTACCGGCCCGACCAGGACCCGAACGGCCGGAACTTCCTGACTGATGTTTCCCGTCAGTTCCTTTTCGGGGACCCTGGGGCGCAAGAGCGCCTTGCCCGGCACATGCGGGAAGAACAGACGGAGCGGGGCGAGTATCTGTCGCGTGCGGTCGGTACGGGCGCGTTCACCGGCCTTACGGTGCCGCAGTACATGACCGAACTGTTCGCCCCCGCTACGGCCGCTCTGCGCCCGTTCGCGGATGCTGCCTGCAACCGGCACCCGTTGCCCGCGCAGGGTATGTCCATCAACATCTCTCGGATTACGACGGCATCGAGTGCGGCTCTCCAGTCGGCGGAAAATGCCGCAGTCTCTGAGACGAACATGGATGACACCCTGTTGACCGTTCCTGTGCAAACGGCGGCAGGGCAGCAGACTGTTTCTCGTCAGGCTATCGAGCGCGGGACTGGAATTGACGACGTCACCATGCAGGACCTTTTCGACCGTGTCGCAACAACGCTGGACAGTACGCTACTGAACCAGGCCACTACTGGACTGACGAATGTTGCTTCGGCCACGGCCTACACCGACGCTTCGCCGACTGCGGCTGAACTCTGGCCGAAGATTCAGGGTGCCGCTTCCACTGTTGAGGCCACGCTCTTGAACATGGGCTACGCCACGCATGCGGTAATGCATTCCCGTCGCTGGAACTGGCTTGCCTCTCAGGTGGGTTCTTCCTGGCCGTTCGTGTCGACCAGCGGAATGCCGGTCAATGCGGGTGGTCTGACGCTCACCAATGAGTACGGCCCTGCCGTTCGGGCAAAGCTGTCGTCTGGCCTCTTGGTCGTCGTGGACAACAACATTGCGACCAATCTCGGCGGCGGCACGGAAGACGAGATCTACGTAGTTCCGCGAAATGAGTGTCACCTTTGGGAGGACCCTGCGGCCCCGATGTTTATTCGGGCGGAACAGCCTGCCGCCGCTTCCCTGGGCGTGCTCCTGGTGGCCTACTCGTACTTCGGGTACACCTTCCAGCGCTACGCGTCCGGCGCTATGGCAAAGGTGGGCGGCACGGGCCTGATCGCACCGACCTTCTGACGAAAAGGTCCCGGTATCCCCTCGCGTCTGCGGGGCGAATACCGGGACCTTTTCTATGTTCGGACTATTGAGCGGGCAGCAGGGACGGCGGAGTGACTAGCCGTGCGCGTTCGTAGAGTTCCCGTGCTGTCGGGTTACCCAGGTGAGGGCGAATCATTTTGAACATGTTCTGCATTCGATGATCTGCCCGCCCGGATTGGACGAGAGGGTAATCATCCAACGCGTGATTCCACGTGGCGCATGCAGCTTCCAGGTGTCCAACGGCTAGTTGGCGCTCAGCAAGGATGGTGCGATGATGGACGCGCGTGCGCCGGTAGACGCTGTACCGCAACTTATCGGCTTGCTGCATTGCCTCAACGGCGCCCGCCATGTCTCCCAATTCGTACCGCACTTGACTTGTGTGGTAATTGAGAGCGGCGGGATCGTACGAACCAAAGATTTTGGCTCGGGATTCTGCCTTATCCATTGCAACTTCGGCTTCCCGAAGGTGCGTAAGAGCTTTATTGCGTTCGCCGGTTTGAGCGGCAGCGTGCGCCTGTTGCCCAGCAAGGAAAGCACGCATACGAGGACCAGCATTCGGAGAGGCCGCAGCGGCAGCATCGGCTAGGCGCATTGCCTCTTGTCCGTGCCCTAGTTCTACGGCTTGAACGCTCATGCCTCGCAGCGTTGTGCAATACGTCAGGTGATCCTCTGACGCTCCGGCAAGTTCCAACGCCTTCAGGTAATACTGTTGAGCCAGCCCGTGGACTCCCTCGTCTGTGGCCATATAGCCAGTGAGATAGCAGAGATCAGAAGCCGCCGCCATCATCGCTTTACGGACATGGTCCGGGGCATCTGCCCGAAGGTACGGGGAAACCGTATTCACGAGAAATGCGGCTGCCATCGGGCGCGCATGGCGCCCGCCGAATTGGTCGTCAAGGTCAGACACCCGTTCGGTCATGGCAATGACCATGTCTACCTCGGGCATTCCTACCCGCTGCGTCTGGCCTTTCTCGACGGCTTCCATTCGACCAACAACATCCGGCCAGTTGGGCACGGTAAGGGCAACAGAGAACAAACCTGCGCCTAGCAC
Source organism: Streptomyces sp. MNU76 (assembly GCF_020982545.1). GTDB lineage: Bacteria > Actinomycetota > Actinomycetes > Streptomycetales > Streptomycetaceae > Streptomyces. The sequence goes on from NZ_JAJKLK010000001.1 coordinate 694,243, forward strand.
GCTGCGGCGGGACGGGTCCATATCGTTTCGCCCAAGATCAATGAGCCCTTCCACCGTGCTAGGAAGCGCGTTCGGCTGATCCTGGGGCGTAGGAAATCCAGCTTGGGCATGGGTGACAGGACGATTCAGTTGCCGGGACAGTGCTTCCAAGACCAACGGCCGCGCTGCCACTTTCGGCATGTGCCCCTTTAGCCACTGGTGAACAGACGGCTCCCGGTAGTTGAGCGGAGTTCCGTGTTCCGTGCCTACGCGATTCACGCCCTGGGCGAACTGGCGCAGCGTCCACCCTGTCTCGCGGTACAGCCGCTCAAGATCAGCGTTCGGTTCCGGCATGCTCACTGGGCCTTCAACTCCTCGTGCTGGCGTGGCACTTAAAGCTCTTAAGTCCTGGTGCCGCTTCAACGGTACCGCTGTGCGTAGCGGTGCAGTTGCCTAGAGCAGCAAAGACCCCCGCACCGCTGGAACGGCCGGGGGCATGGTCGACGCTACGAAGGAGCGCCAACAATGTCCGTCCTATCACGAACGCTCGAACGAGTGAGAGCCGCATTCCGGCGCCGCACGCCCGCCCGGCACCGCCGCTCCGCTACGCCCCCCGTAGCGCCTCCAGCGCCCCCGGTGCGACTCGCCCCCGGCGTGCTGGGCGCTCGCCTGGTAGCAGCGCGCAGGCACCGCACAGAGAGCCCCTGGGAGGACACAGGGGCTCTCGTCCGCCCCTATGTGGCAGCGCTGAGCGAGACGCCCAGGAATGCGCGCACAGGCGCCCAGGGCGACCCTTGGGGGCGACGCGTCCAGTGATGACCATCGCTGTGTACCGGATCGATCCGCAGACAGGCGCCCGGACCCTCGTACGCGCTGAGCACACCGTGAAACCTGCGAAGGTGCCGGATTACTCCAGCTCATATCCACCGTGCGCCTGCCCGAACTGCAAGGGCAAGGGCAGCAGAGGCAGGCTGCATTCCCTTGTGGCCGAAGCAAACCGCCGTAGCAGGGGGGAAGCGTGACGCGCTCAATCATCAGGGCCGCCGAGTGGACGCTAGGGCCGGAAACCGCCCAGGGCGCAACGCAGGGCATCTACTCCGCCGAGTGCATCACGTGTGGGGCGCAGGCGCAGCCAACTGACAATGAGCGCTTGCCAGTTGAGGTCTGGACGTTGAAGCACACGGGTCTGAATCCGACGCATCGTCAGTTCAAGGCGACTACGGAAACCTTCTGGCGTGTGACTCCGGCAGAGGGCAACCCGTACGGCGAGAGTGACGCCCAGGGCGCCATACAGGGCGCGTAGCACCACCCCCGATGGCTGCCGCTTCCGGGGCGCTGCGAGGCGCAAGGGCAGCAACGCATGACCCCCGTCCTGCCTCCCCCGACGGGACGGGTACAGCGCCCCCGACTACGTGAGCAAGGGCCGTAGTCGGGGGCGCTCTGCCGTGGCAGCGGTTACGTCTTCGCTACGACTACCCTCGGGGACGTCCTGGAAGAGCAGGCGGCGGCCCTTGCCGATGCCGGTGAAGGGGTCGTACGGGTCGTCGGGGTGGCGCACGGCGGCGTAGCCGCGGAAGACGCGGTGGCCGTGGTGCTCGGCCACCGCCGCCTCGGGGAGGTCGCCCGTCGAGAGGAGATGGGTGATCAGGGTGCTCGGGTCCTCCACCTCGTACCCGAGCGCCGCGGCCCAGAAGTCGGCCAGGGGCTGGGCGTCCCGGGTGTCGATGACCAGTTTCCAGTTCAGTGCGGTGGTCGAAGCCATGTAACCGGTTATATTGGTTACATGGGTACGACGTCCAGGGCATCGGTCGCGCAGGGGGTGTCGGGAGTGTCGGGAGATTCGGCACCGGGTGGCATCCGGCTCCGCTCCTACTCCGGGCACGTCTACCGGTTCGATCCGGGCGCCCTGTGCCTGGAGCTGCTCGTCACCGGCGGCCCCGGCGCCCTGACCCGCCACGAGGTGCTGCACGCCCCCGGTGACCTGCTCGAATGGGTCGAACAGTCCCGGCTCACCCCCACGCCCCCCACCCTCCACGTGACGGCGGACGACGTGACGTACGCCCGGCGGCTGCGCGACGCGCTGACCCGAACGGTCGTCTCCCATGTCGTGGGCGGCGCCGGACTTCCCGAGCTGGGCATCGCCCCGGCGGACACCGCCGACCTGGACCTCGTCAACGAGGCCGCGGCCCGCCCCCCGCTGGCCCCGGCGATCCGTGCGGACGGCACCCGGGGCTGGGCCGCCGGCACGGCGACCGGCGCGCACCTCCTGTCCACCGTCGCGCGCGACGCGGTCGACCTCCTCACCAGTCCGTACGCGGAACGGATCCGAATGTGCGCCGGGGACCGCTGCTATCTCCTCTACGTCGACACCTCACGCCCCGGCCGCCGCCGCTGGTGCTCGATGGAGCACTGCGGCAACCGCCACAAGGTCCGCGCCCACCGCGTACGGCAGAAGTCCTAGCGAACGGCAGAAGCCCTGGAGAACGGCAGAAGTCCCAGAGAGGGTGATCCCCATGTCCGCTCGATCCACCGGACTCACCAAGGACGCCGGATGGCAGGTCGGTGTCTCCCGCACCCTGCCCCAATCGCCCGCCACCGTATGGGAGTTCGTCAGCGGGCCGCGTGGGCTGGAGCTGTGGCTCGGGGCCGGGGCGCGGCTCACTCCCGAGCGCGGCGCCGGGTACGAGACCGACGCGGGCGCCACGGGCGAGGTGCGCGGCTACCGCCCCGGTGACCGTATTCGCGTCACCTACGGCGACACGACCGTCCAGGTCGCCGTCTCGGCGGCCGGTGGCGGCAGATCGGTGCTCGTCTTCCACCAGGAGCGCATGGCGGGCCCGGAGGAACGGGAACGTCAACGGGCCCACTGGCAGCACGTGATGGACCGAGTCGCCGAGGAGCTCGACCAACTGGCGTGACGGCAGGGGCCCGTGGACCTACGGCGGTCACGAGTCCGAGTCCGTCGGGTCCACCGTCGCCTGGTGGGCCTCGGCGAGGTGTTCCTCGGCCTTCAGCCACGGCAGGAACTGCGCGCCCCGGCGCCAGCCGCAGGTGTCGCATCTGATCGTGCGCTGCACCCCCGAGCGCTGTACCCGCACGGTGTGTTCCCGGCCGTGCTGGTCCCAGCGGGTCACCTTGCTCGTGTTGATCTGCTGCATGACGTCTCCAGCCGTACGGTCCGCGAGGCTCGTGAGGCCCGTGAGGAGTGTGCGGCAAGACCAACATCAACAGGGGGGATCGACCGAGGAGTTGTCCCAGGCGTTACCTCGGGCCACTGGAGAAGGGTGCGACCCGGTGGGGCTTCTCGCGCAGTTCCCCGCGCCCATGAAAAGCACGGGGCGCGCCCAGAGTCTTTGGGGGCGTGGGGAACTGCGAGAGCAACCACGACGCACTGGTACCCGCCGACGCGCCCCAAGACCCCGCCGCCCCTACGACCTCACTCCCGCTGCATCCCTCACCTCGGGTGACTCCAGCCGCTTCGCCGTCCGCGCCGCGGTCTCCCGTGCCCACGGGCCCGTGGTGACCGCGCCCAGGACGAGGACGGCGAAGCCGCACACCGCGACGATCCACCAGGCGGGGCGGGCCGCCGCGACGAAGGAGTCGGCGTACGAGGAGGAGCCGATGCCCGCCGCCAGCACCGCTCCTATCACCGCGACGCCCAGCGTCTGGCCGATCTGGCGGCTGGTGGAGGCGATCGCGGCGGCGACACCGGCCTGGGCGCGCGGCATGCCCGAGACGGCCGTGTTGGTGATGGGCGCGTTGACGAAGCCGAAGCCGAGGCCGAAGAGGACGTAGCCGATGACGAGGGTGACGTCGCCGGTCTCGGCCTCGAACGCGGCGAAGAGCACCCCGCTCGCGGTCATCGCGACCCCGGCGATCAGGAGCGGCAGACGCGGGCCCCGGCTGCCGATCAGCCGCCCGGAGATCGGCGCGCAGACGAAGCACAGCAGCGCCATCGGGAGCATCCACAGGCCGGCGTGCAGCGCGTCGAGGCCCCGGACGTTCTGCAGGTACAGCGTCGACAGGAACAAGAAGCCGCCGAGCGCGGCGAACGCGCTGATCGCGGTCACCGTCGCTCCGCTGAACGGTGCCGAACGGAAGAAGCGCAGGTCGATGAGGGGTTCCGCGCGGCGGGGCTCGTAGCGCAGGAGGCCGAGGAACGCGGCGAGCGCGACACCGCCGAGGGCGAGGGTCTCGGCGACCGGCGCGGTCGGCGCCTCGATGATCGCGTAGGTGAGGGAGCCGAGCAGCGCGATGACGAGCAGCTGGCCGACGGGGTCGGGGCGGCGGGCCTTGGGGGCGCGGGACTCGGGGACGTACCGCCGGGTCAGCAGGAGTGCGGCCAGACCGACCGGCAGGTTGATCCAGAAGATCGAGCGCCAGCCGACCGACTCCACGAGCAGTCCGCCGATGATCGGCCCGGCGGCCATCGAGATGCCCACCACCGCACCCCAGATACCGATCGCCCGGGCCCGCTCGCGCGGGTCCGTGAACGTGTTGGTGATGATCGACATCGCGACCGGGTTGAGCATCGAGCCGCCGACCGCCTGCACCATCCGGAAGGCGACCAGCGATTCGAGGTTCGGGGCGAGCGAGCACAGCAGGGAGCCGACGGCGAAGACGACCAGCCCGGCCATGAAGACCCGTTTGCGGCCGATCCGGTCCGCGGTGGAGCCGGCCAGCATCAGCAGTGCGGCCAGTACCAGGGTGTAGGCGTCGACGGTCCACTGGAGCCCCGCGAGGCTCGCGTTCAGGTCGCGCTGCATGGAGGGCAGGGCGACGTTCAGGACGGTGTTGTCCAGGCTCACGATCAGGAGGCTGATGCAGCAGATCGCGAGCACCAGCAGACGGTGACGGCGACTGAGCTCGGGCATGCGCCCCATCGTACGCCCGACTCGATAGTGCGCCTAACTAATGAATGGCGAGCATGCGTCCGTGTGCGTGACAATGGGGGAATGTCCACGCCCGTGTCCCTCGCCCCGGCCCTCCTGCGGATCGGCCCGCACACCGTCACCCCGCCCGTCGTCCTGGCTCCGATGGCCGGGATCACCAACGCGCCCTTCCGCACCCTGTGCCGGGAGTTCAGCGGCGGCAAGGGGCTGTTCGTCAGCGAGATGATCACCACGCGGGCGCTGGTCGAGCGCAACGAGAAGACCATGCAGCTGATCCACTTCGACGCGACCGAGAAGCCGCGCTCGATCCAGCTGTACGGCGTGGACCCGGCGACCGTCGGCAAGGCCGTCCGCATGATCGCGGAGGAGGGCCTCGCCGACCACATCGACCTCAACTTCGGCTGCCCGGTCCCCAAGGTGACCCGCAAGGGAGGCGGCTCGGCCCTCCCGTACAAGCGGAACCTGCTGCGTGCCATCCTCCGCGAGGCCGTGAGCGGCGCGGGCGACCTCCCGGTCACCATGAAGATGCGCAAGGGCATCGACGACGACCACATCACCTACCTCGACGCCGGCCGGATCGCCGTCGAGGAGGGCGTCACCGCGATCGCCCTGCACGGCCGCACCGCCGCCCAGCACTACGGCGGCACCGCCGACTGGGACGCCATCGCCCGCCTCAAGGAGCACGTCCCCGAGATCCCCGTCCTCGGCAACGGCGACATCTGGTCCGCCCAGGACGCGCTGCGCATGGTCCGCGAGACCGGCTGCGACGGAGTGGTCGTGGGGCGCGGCTGCCTGGGCCGGCCGTGGCTGTTCGCCGACCTGGTCGCGGCCTTCGAGGGGCGTACCGAGGACATCGCGCGTCCGTCGCTGCGCGAGGTGGCCGACGTCATGGTCCGGCACGCCACCCTGCTCGGCGAGTGGATCGAAAATGGTGAGGCGGCCCGAAGGGTCACCGTTGAGGGTGGTGGGGGGAGACGGGTGGGCGAGTCGAAGGGGGTCGTCGACTTCCGCAAGCACGTCGCCTGGTATCTCAAGGGATTCGCCGTCGGCTCCGAGATGCGCAAGCGGCTCGCCATCACCTCCTCCCTCGCCGAACTCCGCGCCGGACTCGACGAGTTGGACCTCGACCAGCCCTGGCCCACCGGCGCCGACGGGCCGCGCGGCCGCACCTCCGGCAACAACCGCGTCGTCCTGCCCGACGGCTGGCTCAAGGACCCCTACGACTGTGCGGGCGTGGGCGAGGAAGCCGAACTGGACACGTCCGGGGGGTAGTTGCCCGCTTCTGCGGGTGTTCCGGTCGTTGTGCGGCCGGTTTCCGTCATCTCGGAATGAGTGCGGAAATGTCCGGGTAGCGCCTTTTGGTGTGCGGAGCGAACGAGACACCGAAGAAGCCGACGAAGACGCCCCGGAAGCGGCCGATGCGGAAACCCTCGGCGCCCCCGTCCTACGTCCCCCACTGCGCCCACTACGTCTCGTACGTCCTGACCGTGCTGGACCGGCTGGTCCCGGCCGGCACCCGGTGCGCGCTCATCGGCGCGCCGCTCAACTCCAACGTCGGCGACAGCGCGATCTGGCTCGGCCAGCGCGCCCTGCTGGACGCGCTCGGCGCCGACGTGCGCTACGCCTGCGACCTGATGTCGTACGACGCCGGGCAGTTGGCCGCCTGCCTCCCGGACGGTCCGATCATGCTGACGGGCGGCGGCACCCTCGGCGACCTGTGGGAGGACAGCCAGCTCCTGCGCGAACAGGTCCTGCGTGACTTCCCGGACCGCCGGATCGTCCAGCTGCCCCAGTCCGTGCACTTCACGGACCACGCCAACCTCACCCGCGCCCGCCGTGTCTTCGACGCCCACCCCGACCTGACGCTGCTGCTGCGCGACCGGCACAGCCTGCACCGCTGCCGCGCCGTCTTCGAGGCCCCCTCGCTGCTCGCCCCCGACCTGGCGTTCGCCGTGCCGCCGGACGCGCTCACCGGCGGCACGATCGCCCATGACGTGATCTGGCTGGCCAGGGAGGACAAGGAGTCGGCGAAGGGCCCACCGGCCGGGCGCGGCACGGCACGCAAGGAGCGCGGCGGCCCGTACGTCTTCGACTGGACCCGGGAGGGCGAGGACACCGACTGGCGACGGGCCAAGGAGGCGCTGTGGCGGAGCCGGGCCCGCGCCCTGTGCCGCGCCGCCTCGGGCGACCCGCCCGGCGCCGTCCCCGCGCTCCTCGCCGCCTACGACGGCCTCGCCCGCCTCCAACTCGCGTGCGGCTGCCGCCTGTTGGCTGCCGGCCGGGTCACGGTCACCGACCGCCTCCACGGCCACGTCCTCGCCCTCCTCCTGGGCCTTCCCCACGTCCTGCTCGCCGACCGCTACGGCAAGGCCCGCAGCTACTGGGACACCTGGCCGACCCACCGCCCCCCGACCACGGAGTGGGCGTGGACGGAGGCGGAGGCAAGGCAGCGGGCGGGAGCCCTGCTGGCGGGCCTCCGGCCTGAAAGGCGGGGGGAACTGCGCGAGAAGCCCCACCGGACCCGCACCCGCCATCGCACAGGAACCGTTCCTGGGGACTGAGCATGAGTGAGTCCGCCCAGCCGCACGCCCCGAACGGTCTGGGGCGTTCCCCCACTGCCTCAAGGGCGTGGGAGGTACCCCCAGGTCCCCGGCGTACTCAACCCCGGGGCGGCGACACGCATCCTGTACGTGGTCCGGTCCCGGGAGGCCGGTTCCCTCACGACCTGGCCAGGTGGGTACGGACAGAGGGCGACGGAGAGGCCCCGGACCTTCTCTCCGGAGGAAAGGGGGGCTCCGCACGCCGGCTCCGTTCCCGGTGTCCCGGATCGCCCGCTCACCGTAGCCCGAACAGCCCACACCGTCGCAAACCCGGAAGCCGATCATCGCACGATCGAGCTCATCCACCCTCGTACGCACTCCCCGGCAAGCAGCTGGCAACCCACGCCCTAGGCACCCCCCACCGCAGTCAACAACGCCAACGGAGCCGCCGCCGACCGCGCCTCCCGCACGCAGGCGTGCGGATACGGCACCGGCACCGGATGCGTCTCCCTCCCGTACCCGGCCAGTACCTCCGGCAGCCGATGCCCCCCGGCCGACGCCGCGTCCACCATGCCGGAGGCCACCGCCCGCGCCTCGTCATGCAGCCCGTACCGCGCCAGACCCAAGGTGATCAGCGCGTTGTCGTGCGGCCAGACCGACCCCCGGTGGTACGACAGCGGGTGGTACGCCGGCTGCCCGGCGGCCAGCGTCCGCACGCCCCACCCGGAGAAGAAGTCCGGCTCCAGCAACCGCCGCCCGACCACCTTCCCGTACTCCTTGTCCAGCAGCCCCGACCAGAGCAGATGCCCCGCGTCCGAGGCGAGGGCGTCGACCTGCGCGCCCTCGCCGTCCAGCGCCAGCGCGGGGAACTCGTGCCCGGGCATCCAGAAGTCCCGCTGGAACCGGTCGCGCAGGTCACCCGCGGCCTGTTCCAGCAGCGCCGCGTACACCTCGTCCTCCCAGACCGTGCGGGCCAGCACGGCGGTGCGGCGCAGCGCGTCGTACGCGTAGCCCTGCGCGCCCGCGGCCATCACCGGCCCGCCGGCGGGCCGGCCGCCGTCGGCGGAGCAGATCGCGCCGGGGGAGTCCTTCCAGTTCTGGTTGGCGAGGCCGCCCTGGTCGGCGCGGTAGACGAGGTAGCCGCGCGAGGTGAGGCCGCCGTGGTCGAGCATCCAGCCGATCGCGGCCCGCGCGTGGCGTTCGAGACGGCGGGCCAGGGTGACGTCCCCGGTCTGCTCGACATACGTGCCGAGCAGCACGAGGAAGAGCGGGGTCGCGTCCACCGAGCCGTAGTAACGGCCGTACGGGACCTGCCCGAAGTGTGCCAGCTCCCCGTGCCGCACCTCGTGCACGATCTTGCCGGGCTGGGCCACCGAGTCGACGCCGACCTCGGTCGCCTGGGCGGCGGCGAGCGCGAGCAGGGTGGCGGCCGCCGGCTCCGGTCGGTAGGGGAGCGTGAAGAGGGAGGTCAGCAGGGCGTCCCGGCCGAGGAGGGTGAGGAACCAGGGCGCCCCGGCGGCGGGCACCCGCAGGGTCTCCCCGTCCGGGCCGGTCGCCGGGATCTGCAGCGCGGCGAGATCGGCGAGACCGCGCTCGCACGCGGCGGCCAGCTCCGGCCAACCCGTGGGGAAGGCCACGCCCTCCACGAACTCGTCCTCCAGACCGCGGAGTTGTTCGTGCACGGCGGAAGGGGAGCTCGGCACCCGCAGGGCCCGGCGGTCACCGTGGGTCCGCGCCATCACCCGGCAGGTCAGCTCCGCCGAGCCGTGCGGCGCGACATCGAGGGCCCAGACCAGGCGCCGCGCCCCCGTCCCGGTCTCCTCCACAGCGTCCGGTGCGGGCTCGGTCGTCACCGTCGTGCAGGACCGCCACTCGCCACGCCGGTAGCTGAACTCCACCCCGTCGTCCAGGACTTCGCGCCTGCGGACGACACCGATCTTGGCGTACGTACGGAAGTCGGAGCGCAGCTCGAACTGGTCGGTGAAGTCGGCGTCGACGGTGATCGCGATCCGGACGGTCGTCGCCACCGGCCGGTTGCTGGTGACGCGCAGCGTCTCCACGAACGCGCTGTCGGAGACGGCCTGTTCACGGAAGAGCGTGTACGCCGGCGGCTCCCGGCGCCCGCCCCGGGGCACGAGCACACAGCGGGCGACGTCACCGTCCGCGACGGGTGTGAGCGTCTCGGGAACCGCGCCGTCGACGGTCAGCTGCCACCTGCTGAGATGCCGGGCGTCCCGGACGAACAGCCCGTCCGGTGAACTGCCGCCCCGCACACCGCTGATGTCGCCGCCGTCGCCCACGGCGGCGAACGTCCCGCCGCGCACGAGCAGGTGATGCCGGTCCGTCATCCCCGTTCCCCTCCCTGGTCACTCATACCGAACTTGGTCTCGTCCCTGCCGAACCCGGCCCCGCCCGTGCCGGACTCCACCTCGTCTCTGCCGGACTCCATCCCGTTCCTGCCGAACCCGGCTTCGTCGGTGGCGTGGTGCCGTGCGTGGTGCCGTTCCCGGGCGCGCTGCCGCTCGCGGGCGGGCGGCCGGCCGTGGTCGTCCCGGTGCAGCAGGTCGAGGGTGAGCGCGGCCGTCCAGCCGAAGCCGGCCGCTCCGCACGCCTCGCCGGTGTACGGGTCGACGTACTCGGCGAACCCGGACGCCACCGCCGTCTCCAGCAGCGCCGTCCGCAGCGCGTCGGCCCGCCCTCTCTCCCCGTGCAGCCTGAGTCCCCGTTCCAGCATCCAGTTGGTGTTGAACCAGGCGGGCCCGCGCCAGTAGCGGTGCGGATCGAAGGCCTCGCCGGTCAGGTCGTACGACGGCACCAGCAGGGTGGTGTCGCCGAGCCCGAAGTGCGGGCCGTGCATCGTGCGGACGAGGGCGGCGGCGATGTCCCGGGGGAGACCCGGGAGCAGCAGCGGGACGAGGCCGGAGACGCCGCGCTCGGGGATGAGCGCGCCGGTGGTGACGTCGCGGCAGAGGAACATGCCCTCCGCCGGGGCCCACAGCCGCTCCACCAGGGCCGCCGTCAGCCGTTCGGCGCGCGTGTGCCGGGCCGTCCCCGACGCGCCCAACTCCTTCGCGATCCGGGCGAGGGCGTGCTCGGAGGCGATGAGCAGCGCGTTGAACGCCGGGTCCTCGACGGCGAACTCCGCCTCCCCGGCCCCGCTCCTCCCCGTGAGCCGCTCACCCGCCCGCTCACCCACCCGGTCCCGGTACCCCGCGTCGCGGTAGTCCGCCGCCAGTCGCACGTACCGCCCGTAGTCCAGATCCGTCGGCCGGTCCTCGGCCGCGCCGTGGTCGAGGTCGGCGCGGCGGAAGGAGCGGGCGGGGGCCGGGGTGATCCGGGCGAGCGGCGCGTCCCAGGCGGGGCTGTTGTCCATGCCCTGCTCCCAGGGGTGGACGACCGAGGCCAGCCCGCCGCCGCCCAGGTCACGGCGGTCCAGCAGATAGCGGTGCCAGGCGGCAAGCCCCGGATAGACCCGCTCCAGGAAGCCGCGCGCCCTGGACAGCTCCGGGTCGGCCCGGTGCACCAGCCATGCCGCCAGCGCGTGCACCGGCGGCTGCACGATGCCCGAGGTCTCGGTGGTGCGTGGGGCGTCGGCGGCGCGTCCCGCGGTCGAGGAGCGCCAGAAGTCGGGGCTCGGGAAGTACGCGTCCAGCGGCACCGAGGGGTTGAAGACGATGTGCGGGATCCGCCCGTCCCCCCACCGCGCGGCGAGCAGCGTCTCCAACTCGGTCTGCGCCCGCAGGGGCGAGACATGCCGCAGGCCGATCGCGATGAACGCCGAGTCCCAGGACCACTGGTGCGGATACAGCGTGCGCGACGGCACGGTGGACCGCCCGGTCCAGTTGGCCGCCAGCACCTCGGCCGCCGCGCGGTGCGGCGAACCGGGCGGATCGTATACGTAGTCCCGGACACGGGTTGTCGTGCCTGGTCGACGGGCGGTGAGCTGGGTAGTGCGGTCCACGCAGGGCTCCCTGAGGACAAGGTGCCGACCGGTTCGGCAGTAGCTACCGTAGGGTTACGTCTACTTAACACGCAAAACTCAATATGTAATGCAGAGTTGGTGAGCGCAAGAGGGTGCGGGGGAACGAATTCCCATGGGGCCGCGACAATGGCGGCATCGAGGACGACATGAGCGAAGGGCCGTGAAGGTGGGCAGTCACGCGGGGGCAGGAGATCTGCTGGAGCTGGTCCGCAGCGGCCGGGCCACCACCCGGGGCGCGCTCCAGCAGGCCACGGGCCTCTCCCGGGCGACCGTCGGCCAGCGCCTGGACCGGCTCTTCCGTGCGGGCTGGCTGCGCGAGGGCGCCGGCGGCCCCGTCGGCTCGCCGCTCGGCGGCCGCCCCTCCATCACCCTGGAGTTCGACGACGAGCACGCGGTCGTCCTCGCCGCCGACCTCGACACCCGCCATGCCCGCGCCGCCGTGCTCTCCCTGACCGGCGAGATCCAGGCCGAGCACGCCGGCGTCCTGCTCATCGAGGAGGGCCCCGACGCCGTCCTGGACGAACTCGGGCGCTGGTTCGCCGAGTTGCTGGAGAAGGCAGGCCACCCCGCCGACGCCGTCTGCGGGATCGGCCTCGCGGTCCCCGGCCCGGTCGACATCGACACCGGTCGTGTGGTGCAGCCGCCGATCATGCCCGGCTGGGACGGCTACGACATACGAGGCCGCCTGGCCCGCGCCTTCACCGACCACGCGAGCGGCCCCGCCGGGACACCGGTCCTCGTCGACAACGACGCCAACCTCATGGCGTACGGGGAACAGCGCGCGGGCTACGCCGACTGCGCGGCGTTCGCGCTGGTCAAGGTCTCCACGGGTATCGGCGCCGGGGTCGTGGTGGGCGGCTCGATATTCCGGGGCGTGGACGGCGGTGCCGGGGACATCGGCCACATCCGGGTCCCGCAGGGCGCGGAGGCGCTGTGCAAGTGCGGCTCGTACGGCTGTCTGGCGGCGGTCGCGAGCGGCGGCGCCGTGGCCCGACGGCTTGCGGAGGCGGGGGTTCCGGCGGCCTCCGGCTCAGATGTGCGGGATCTGCTGGTCGCCGGCCACCCGGGGGCGACGGCCCTCGCGCGGGAGGCGGGCCGGGCCGTCGGGGACGTCCTGGCGACGGTCGTGACCCTGCTGAACCCCGGCGTCCTGATGATCGCCGGCGATTTGGCCGGAACCCCCTTCCTCACGGGCGTCCGCGAACTGCTCTACCAGCGCGCACTGCCCCGCTCCACGGCCCACCTGGACGTGGTGACCTCGAAGCTCGGGGAGCGGGCGGGGCTGGTGGGGGCGGGTGCACTGGTCGTCGAGCACCTCTACGCGCCGGAGCGGGCCGAGCAGCGGTTGGTGGCGCTCGGGGTGTGACGGGGGCGTTTCCGTCCCGTGGAGCGGTCCGCATGGTGAAATCGGGCTCCCTCGAACTGCGTGATTCTCGCCACCCCTGATAGGGGTTCCGCTCAGATGAGCGAATCGTGGGCGGCTCTGCGACTTCAAAGGGTGGCACTGGGTGCCACCCTTTGATCGTTCATCGAGCGAACTCAGGCGTGTCGATAGCCGCTCATGTGGGCGACATGAGGGGCGAGTGGGGCTTGCCCCCTTCAAGAGGTGAACACATTCCGGCCGTCTTCCTTGCCAAGCTTTGACTTTCGATCTCTTGGCGGACGGGTGGTTACAGGCGCATGACGCGCAAGTGGACGTACCCAGGTGCCTTCGATCTGGGTATGTTCCTGGCCGTCAGGGCAGCCACCGCGTCCTCAAGGAGTTGGGACCTGTGTCGGAAAACAAAGATCCCCACGTAGGCCACGTAGCTCAGAGCGTTGAGGGCGTGAAGTTTGTTTATGACTTCACCGAAGGCAACAAGGACCTCAAGGACCTCCTCGGCGGCAAGGGCGCGAACCTCGCCGAGATGACCAACCTCGGGCTCCCCGTGCCTCCCGGCTTCACCATCACCACCGAGGCCTGCAAGGTCTACCTCGACAGCGGCGACGAACCCGCGGCACTCCGTGACGAGGTCACCGCCCATCTCGTCGCCCTCGAAGAGAAGATGGGCAAAAAGCTCGGCCAGGCCGACGACCCGCTCCTCGTCTCCGTCCGCTCCGGCGCGAAGTTCTCGATGCCGGGCATGATGGACACCGTTCTGAACATTGGATTGTCGGACAAGTCGGTCCAGGGCCTGGCCAAGCAGGCCGGCGACGACCGCTTCGCCTGGGACTCCTACCGCCGCCTCATCCAGATGTTCGGCAAGACGGTCCTCGGCGTCGACGGCGACCTCTTCGAGGAGGCGCTGGAGGCGGCCAAGGCGGCCAAGAAGGTCGTCGTCGACACCGAGCTGGAGGCGGCCGACCTCAAGAAGCTCGTCACCAAGTTCAAGAAGATCGTCAAGACCGAGGCCGGCCGGGACTTCCCCCAGGACCCGCGCGAGCAGATGGACCTCGCCATCAAGGCCGTCTTCGACTCCTGGAACGGCGACCGCGCCAAGCTCTACCGCCGCCAGGAGCGCATCCCCGGCGACCTCGGCACGGCGGTCAACGTCTGTTCCATGGTCTTCGGCAACCTGGGCCCCGACTCCGGAACCGGCGTCGCCTTCACCCGCGACCCCGCCTCCGGCCACCAGGGCGTCTACGGCGACTACCTGCAGAACGCCCAGGGCGAGGACGTCGTCGCGGGCATCCGCAACACCGTCCCCCTGGCCGAGCTGGAGTCGATCGACAAGAAGTCGTACGACCAGCTGATGCAGATCATGGAGACCCTGGAGAACCACTACAAGGATCTCTGCGACATCGAGTTCACCATCGAGCGCGGCCAGCTGTGGATGCTGCAGACCCGCGTCGGCAAGCGCACCGCGGGCGCGGCCTTCCGCATCGCGACCCAGCTGGTGGACCAGGGCCTCATCGACGAGGCGGAGGCCCTCCAGCGGGTCACCGGCGCCCAGCTCGCGCAGCTGATGTTCCCCCGCTTCGACGAGGACGCGAAGGTCGCCCAGGTCGGCCGCGGGATCGCCGCCTCCCCGGGCGCGGCGGTCGGCAAGGCGGTCTTCGACTCGTACACGGCCGTGAAGTGGTCGCGCTCGGGCGAGAAGGTCATCCTGGTCCGCCGCGAGACCAACCCCGACGACCTCGACGGCATGATCGCGGCCGAGGGCATCCTGACCTCGCGCGGCGGCAAGACCTCCCACGCGGCCGTGGTCGCGCGCGGCATGGGCAAGACCTGCGTCTGCGGCGCGGAGGAACTGGAGGTCGACACCAAGCGCCGCCGCATGACGATCCCCGGCGGTCATGTGGTGGAGGAGGGTGACCTCATCTCCATCGACGGTTCGAGCGGCAAGGTGTACCTGGGCGAGGTGCCCGTGGTCCCCTCCCCGGTCGTGGAGTACTTCGAGGGCCGGATGCACGCCGGCGCCAACGACGCCGACGAACTGGTCGAGGCCGTCCACCGGATCATGGCCTTCGCCGACCGCAAGCGCCGGCTCCGCGTCCGCGCCAACGCCGACAACGCCGAGGACGCGCTGCGCGCCCGCCGCTTCGGCGCCCAGGGCATCGGCCTGTGCCGTACGGAGCACATGTTCCTCGGCGACCGCCGCGAGCTGGTCGAGCGCCTGATCCTGGCCGACACGGAGGCGGAGCGCGAGGAGTCCCTGAAGGCCCTGCTCCCGCTGCAGAAGCAGGACTTCGTCGAACTCTTCTCCGCGATGGACGGCCTCCCGGTCACGATCCGTCTGCTGGACCCGCCGCTGCACGAGTTCCTCCCCGACATCACGGAACTGTCGGTCCGCGTGGCCCTCGCGGAGTCCCGCCAGGAGCCGCACGAGAACGAGTTGCGGTTGTTGCAGGCCGTCCATCGCCTGCACGAGCAGAACCCGATGCTGGGCCTGCGGGGTGTACGCCTCGGCCTGGTCATCCCCGGCCTGTTCACGATGCAGGTCCGTGCCATCGCGGAGGCGGCCGCCGAGCGCAAGAACGCGAAGGGCGACCCGCGTGCCGAGATCATGATCCCGCTCGTGGGCACGGTCCAGGAGCTGGAGATCGTCCGCGAGGAGGCGGACGCGGTGATCGCGGAGGTCGAGGCGGCGACGGGCGTGACGCTGAAGCTGTCGATCGGCACGATGATCGAACTGCCGCGGGCCGCGCTGACCGCCGGTCAGATCGCGGAGGCGGCGGAGTTCTTCTCCTTCGGCACGAACGACCTGACGCAGACGGTATGGGGCTTCAGTCGCGACGACGTGGAGGCGTCCTTCTTCACGGCGTACCTGGAGAAGGGCATCTTCGGGGTGTCGCCGTTCGAGACGATCGACAAGGACGGCGTGGGCTCCCTGGTGAAGCTGGCGGCGGAGGCGGGCCGTGCGACCCGCCCCGACCTCAAGCTCGGCGTCTGCGGTGAGCACGGCGGTGACCCGGAGTCCGTCCACTTCTTCCACGAGGTCGGACTCGACTACGTCTCCTGCTCCCCGTTCCGCATCCCCGTGGCTCGCCTGGAGGCGGGGCGGGCGGCGTCGCAGTCGACGGGGAGTGACCACCGGTAGCCTCCGGCGGCCACGCCGCGTCCCGACCCCGGAACCGCCGCTTGTCCCCGACCGACCCTCACCGATGGGCGGCGGTTCCGGCCCACGAAACAGAAGGCGGCACCCCGTGCGGGGGGTGCCGCCTTCTGGGTTTTGGGCGGGTTGTGCATCCTTCGGTGCCTCTTGTGCTTCAAGATCACCTGATTCGGTGGTGATGAGGTTGATCGATCGTTTCTGTAAGTATTCAAGTCGTGTGGGGCTGCCCGGCCTCAAGTGGTATCCCCCCGATGGTGCGTTGTCCGTTTCCACCGTCCTCGTTTGTGTCATGGGCTGCCCTGCGCTCGCATGGTTCGTGGGCCGGGTGGCCGCGAGGAGGACGGCGGCCCAGCCGCTGGCCGTACGGCGCAGCGCTGCGGAGAAGTCACCAGGAAAGTGGGGCATGTTCCTGTTCGTACCGGGACTGAGTATCGTCGCCGCGTACTGCGTGGCCGGTGCGACCGGTCATCCGCCCCGGGACACCGGACTCTCGTCGATCCTCATGCCCCTTGCGGTCGTTCTGCTCGGCATCGGACTGGTTGCGATGCTGCCGATTTTCTCCCGAAAACTCGCCCAGAGGGCGGCTCACTCCACCCAGTCGATTTCCCTCGGCCTGGCCATGCGGCGCAACGAGGCGGAACCCGGCGGCGCGCTACGGGTGGCGACCGGGTTGGTGATCCTGGTCTTCGCGGCGTCGCTGGTGCAGGGGGTGCTGATCGAGCTGGATCAAGTCTCCAGGAACACGTCGTCGGTCCAGACGTACAACATCTCTCTCGCGGGGACCACGGCCGACCGGCAGCGGGCCTGGGAGAAGGTGAAGGGTGTCCGGGGGCATGCGGTCGTCATGCGATCGCGGTCGCGTCCCGAGGTCGATCGCTGGGTTCCGAGTCTGGAAGCCGTGGTCGCCACGTGCGAGCAACTGCGCAGCATGGTGCAGAAGATCGACGGCTGTGTGGACGGTCGGCCCATGCGGTTGTGGGACCCGAAACACGTTGCTGTGGATGACAACAAGCCCGGTGCACGCTTCCCCTTCGACCTGTGGCACGACGGGCAACGCCGTGTCGTGCAGGTGACCGTTCCGCGAGCGGTTCTCCGGTACAGCGACGACGCCGGTCTCCCGGTCTTTCAGAGCGGTTCCGTGCTGTTGCCCCCCTCGGCGGTTCCCGCCGGACATCGCCCCGACTCCGCCACCCTCACCCTCCTCAGCAGCTCCGCCCCCGAAACGGTGCGGCAGGTTCTCGATGGCATCGGTGGTGTGGACCCCACGACGGAGGTCGACACGCCAGGGGTGGTGGTGACGTCGTTGCAGCAGATCACCGTGGTGAAGAGCCTGTTGGGCATCGGCATGGTGTTGGGGCTCGTCATCGGAGTCGCCGCATACCTCGTAGCCGCCACCGACCGTGCCGTGGAGCGCAAGCCCCAGGTCACCGCGCTGTCGCTGCTCGGGGCCCGGCCCCGTACGCTCCGGGCCGTGCAGGTCGCCCAGGTGGTCGTGCCGTTGGCCGTCGGGCTCGCCCTCGCCGTGGTGCTGGGCAAACTCGCCGAGTCCAGCTACCTCGTGACCGGCGGCGGTGCCGTCTACTGGGACGGTGCCGGCATCCCCCTGCTGCTGGCCTGCGCCCTCGGCGCGGTCGCCGTGGCAGCGGTCGGTGCGCTGCCCCTCGTCGGCCGTCGGATCGACCCGGAGCTGATCCGGCGGGACTGAGCGAAGCGACAGGGACACAGCGGGCAGGCGGCGCCGCCGACGGGGTGCCGCCTGTCGTCGTCCCGCCGCAGCCCAAGTCACCGGCCCCCGGCGCGCCGCGCCCCCGATCACCACGCGCTCGCGATCGGCGCCCCCGGCTCATACCGCCGCCACGCCTCGTTCAGGCGACCCAGCCGGTGCGCGGCGGCGACCCCGCACATGTACGCGACCTTGCCGCCTGCGACTTCGAACGCCACCGCCCCCACCACCCGTCCCTCGACCACGGCGACGACGGCCGGGGACCCGTTGAGCAGCGTGAGGTGCATCGTGGGGTTGCCGCCCGCCATCCGCCGCTTCGCCGCAGTCGGCCTGAAGCCGGCCCGCACGAGGGACGCGATGCGCTCGGGCGTCCGGTAGCGCAGCAGCCGCCTGGCCAGCCCGGCCCCGTCCGAGACCGCGATCGCGTCGGCGGTGAGCAGCTCCACCAGACGTTCGGTGCGCCCCGACGTGGCCGCGGCGAGGAACTCCTCCACGACCTTGCGCGCGGTCGCCGGATCCACCGGGTCGCCGCGGCGCTCGGCGGCGACCCGGCGCCGGGCCCGGTGCACATGCTGCTGGCTCGCGGACTCGGTGATGTCGAGGATTCCGGCGATCTCGGCGTGGGGATACGCGAAGGCCTCGCGCAGGACGTAGGCGGCCCGCTCGACCGGTGAGAGGCGCTCCATGAGGGTCAGTACGGCCAGCGACACCGATTCGCGCTGCTCCACGGTCTCGGCGGGGCCGAGCATCGGGTCGCCTTCGAGGAGCGGCTCGGGCAGCCGGTCCCCGGCCGCCCGCTCGTGGCGGGCCTGCGCCGAGCGGAGCCGGTCGAGGCAGAGATGGGTGACGACCTTCGTCAGCCATGCCTCCGGGACCTCGATGTGGTCCCGGTCCGCGGCCTGCCAGCGCAGGAACGCGTCCTGCACGGCGTCCTCGGCGTCGGCCGCCGAGCCGAGCAGACGGTACGCGAGCGAGGCCAGCCGTCCCCGGCCGGCCTCGAATCGGTCGATGGCTGCGGTGTCCATGCACGGGAGCCTATGCGGCGGTATCACAACAGGGCCTTCACAACGGGGCCTCCACGACAGGGTGTCCACAACAGGACCTTCAGGACAGGGCCTCCACGACAGGGTTTTGCAGCAGGGCCGTTGTACCAAGACCCTCACGCCGCGGAGTTCGCACCCGCGGCCTCCACCCCCGCCGCCCTCACTCCACCCCGTTCGGCCCCGGCGGCCAGCCGCTGCCGTCGCTTCGGTACTCCGAAGGTCGGGTGGGCGATGCCCAGCGCCGCCCCCTTGAGCACGCCCGCCTTGAGGCGCGCGGCGGTTCGGCCGCCCAGGTACCAGGACTTCGACCTGGCCTCCTCGTCCACCATCTGGAAGATCGCGTCCCGCCGCCCGAGGCTGATGTGGTTGCCGTGGTACTTCAGCCCGACCGTCGGGATCTCGCGGCCCGTCAGACGCGCGATGATCGCGGCAGTCGCCTGCATGTTGGTGTAGCCGGCCGAGGCGCAGGACATCGGCAGCGGGCGGCCGTTGTCCCCGATCGCGTAGGCGCAGTCACCAGCGGCATAGACGTCCGGGTGCGACACCGAGCGCATGGTGCGATCGACGAGTATCTGGCCGGTCTCGGCCACCCGGAGGCCGGCCGCGGCCGCGAGCGGGTGCACGGTGAACCCCGCCGACCAGACCGTCACGTCGGCCGGGATGGCCGTACCGTCGGCGGTGATCGCCCGTGTCGGCTCGACGGCTTCGACCGTGGTGTGCTCGTGGACGGTGACGCCGAGCCGGTCGAAGGCCCGGCGCAGATGCCTGCGGGCCTTCGGGGAGAGCCAGGCGCCCAGCTCCCCGCGGGCGACGAGCGCGACCGAGAGGTCGGGCCGGGACTCGGCGAACTCGGTGGCGGTCTCGATGCCGGTCAGCCCCTCGCCGACGACCAGCACCGTGCCGCCCTCGCCCAGCCCGGCCAGGCGCTCACGCAGCCGCAACGCCGAGGACCTGCCGGTCACGTCGTAGGCGTGCTCGGCCACACCGCTCACGCCATGGTGGGCCACGGAACTGCCGAGCGCGTAGAGGAGGGTGTCGTACGGGAGCTCGCGGTCCCCGGCCTCCCCGGCGTCCCCGGCCTCGTCGGCCGCCTCCGCCTCCCTGCGCGCCCGGTCTGCCGCGATCGCCCCCGCCGCGCCGGTCTCCTCCGTCACGGTGACTGTCCGCCGCTCGGGATCGATGCCGGTGACGCGCGCCACGCGGAGCCTCACCCCGGTGCCGGCGAACACGTCGGCGAGCGGGCGGGGCGTGAGTTCCTGGCCGCTCGCGAGCTGGTGGAGCCGCATCCGCTCGACGAAGTCGGGCGCGGCGTCGACCACGGTGATCTCGGTGTCGGCGGGGGAGAGCCGACGGGCGAGGTTCCCGGCGGCGAAGGCCCCGGCGTATCCGGCGCCGAGGACGACGATGCGGTGCTTCATGGCGATGCTCCTGTCTCGTTCGCGTGCCTCCTGAACGGGATGGCGTCACGATTCCTGACAGGAGTGGGGTGTGACGTGGGTCACGCGAGCGCGGTGCGTCGGTGAGCCTCCGGGGAGCTCGGCGCGGGGCCTATTTCCCGTGCCTCTCCCGCCCGGGGTCGGTAGTGTCGCCGCCCGGTGGACCGAACCGCGGTCGCCGTGTTCGGAGAGTGATGCGTTCCGTGAGCGGGCAGCGAGAGACGACGACCCTGTGGCGGCCGACCGGCCCCGTGGAGCTGGGACTGGTGCGGGAAGCGGGATGGCGGGCCTGGCCACCCCGGCTTCCGGAGCAGCCGATCTTCTACCCGGTGCTCGACGAGGAGTACGCCGTCAAGATCGCTCGGGACTGGAACGTCAAGCACGACGGGGCGGGGTACGTCACCAGGTTCGAGGTCGAGACCGACTTCCTGCGGCGGTACCCGGTGCGGCAGGCGGGCGGGGAGACGATCCTCGAACTCTGGGTGCCGGCTGAGGAGCTGGAGGAGTTCAACGCCCGCCTCGTGGGCGAGATCGAGGTCGTGCACGAGTTCCACTGAGAGCGGCAAGCCGCGAGGTCCGCGCGCGGTGGCCCGGCAGGCATGGTGACCCGCCGTCGAGGGGCGGCGGGCGGGCCCAGCGGCGCCCCGTCGCCCCTCGACGCCGATCAGTCCCTCGACGCCGATCAGTCCCTCGATGTCGGTCAGCTCCGTACGGCCGGCCTTGCCCGTGAGGGGCGGGGGATGGGGACCGGCGTGCTGTCCCGCTCGCCCGCGATCTCCCGCAGGACGCGTACGAGTTCCTCGTGGAGGGCGTCGCCGATCTCGTGTGCCCGGGGTGTGTCCACGTGCAGCATGTTGACGTGGAGGCCGGTGGCGGTGCGGTGGAACCAGTGGCTGATGCCGTTGCCCCGGGCGGCCCACACATGCAACTTCGGCTGCCAGCGCGGGTGTTGGAGGCCGCCAGGAGTCCTGCGGAAGTCGATGTAGGAGAAGAAGTTCACCGGGAACGGCCAGTGGTGCAGCGTGAAGGTCTCCGGGGCCAGCAGCTCCCACGCCCGTACGAAGGGGATGTCCGTGTGCCGCTGCAACTCGCCGTACGCCGTGCGCGCCCGCGCGATCGTGGTGGCGTGGTCCGCGCCGCCCTCGCCCACCCGGAACTCGATCGGCATCGTGTTCACGAACCAGCCGACCGAGTGCTGCCAGGGGTTCGGAGCCCCGCCGACCGCCGCTCCGGCCGCCCCCGCGTCCACTCCGCCGTGCTCGCCCCGGCCCTCGTCCGTTCGTTCGCTGATGGGGAGCAGGCCCCGGTAGACCCCCGGTCCTCCGAAGCGGTGCTGGGCCGTCGCCGCGGCCGCCAGCACGGCGGTGAAGACGCTGCCGCCCGAGGCGCGGGCGCCCGCCGCCAGGGCGTCGGTGCGGTGCGGGTCGAGCAGGGGGAGAGCCCGGTTCACCAGGGGGTACAGGTGGCCCTCCGGTACGCCCAGGTCGAAGGGGAACTTGGGGAAGAACCCGCCGTTGCCGCGGATGAAGTCCTTCCAGTACCGCAGGCGGCCGTCGTCGGGTCGGAGTGCGGCGTAGCGGCGTCGCTGGTCGTCACCGAAGGTCAAATAGCTCGCGGCCGCCGGGAGTTCGGGGGTTCGGTCGGCCGACAGGGCGGCGTACGAGGTCTGGAGTTCGTTCACGACGACGGGCATGGACAGGCCGTCGCACACGATGTGGTCGAAGCAGAGGTAGACCGTCGCGCCGTTCTCCCGGACCACCGCGCCCATGAGGAAGAGCGGCCAGGAGAGCGTGTCGATGCTCTTGAACGTCTTGTCGAGGTGGGTGTGCAGATCGTCCCCGCTGTGGAAGTGGCCGACCTCTTCCGCCTCCAGGGTGATGGAATCGGGCGCCAGCGCCGCGCAGTTCAGGTCGCCGGCGAGCCGCTGGAACTCGCAGCGGAGCACCTCGTGGCGTCGTACGAGCAGCAGGAGTGCCGCTTCGAGGGCCTTGGTGTCCAGCTCGCCCGTGATCTCGAAGGTGACCGTGATCGAGCTGGCGATTCCGTCGCTCGTGCTCCGGGTCGCCTCGGACGACGAGTGGTGCTTGTCCTGGTTGAACGAGGCCGATGTGAAGGGAATCGATGCGGCGCGCTTCGTATGGAGGGACCAGGAGATGACGGTTCCGGGCTCGATGGTGGCGTCGGAGAAGGGAATCTGCAGCACTCGGGGGCTTTCTGTTCATGACTTGTGGGGGGAAGTCGAGGGAGTATTCGAGCGGTGAATCAGGGGAGGGAATCAGGTAGGGGTGAATCAGGCGGGGGTGAATCAGGTGGGGTGAGTCACATGAGGGGGTGAGCGTTGGTCGTCGGAATCCGTCGTCAATGGTGGTCGGGATCAGATGACGTGTGTCAGTAGGGAATTCACCGCCGCGTCCACACCGTCCTCGGCCCGGACGAGGCGGGCGATCTCGGTCGCCCGGTGTGCCAGGTGGCGGTCCGTCATCGCCGTCGTGATCGCCTCCGCGAGCCCGGGCGCGGTGAGAGCGCGGGCGGTGAGGGGGGCGGGGGCGACGCCCAGTGCGCGCATACGGGCGGACCAGTGGGTCTGGTCGCCCATGTGGGGGCAGAGGACCTGGGGGCGGCCCGCGGCGAGGGCGGCTCCGACCGTGCCCTGGCCGCCGTGGTGGACGATCGCGGCCGTGCGCGGGAAGAGCCAGTCGTGCGGGGCCTGTTCGATCATCAGCATGTTCGGTGGCAGGGGGGCGGAGCTCCTGCCCGGCGCGCCGATGCCGCCCCAGCCGGTCGCGACGACGGCCCGTACGCCGGTACGGCGGATCGCCTCGGTGACCAGGGCGTGGTTCCGGCGGGCCCGGGTGCCGGCCATGCTGCCGAAGCCGATGTAGACGGGGGGCGGGCCCTCGTCCAGGAATCGGCTCAACTGCCTCGGCGGCGTCCAGCCGGGGCGCGCGGGCAGGTACCAGAAACCGGTGGTGCGTACGGCGTCGCCCCACGCCGGGTCGACCGGGGTGATGTGCCGACTGAACGGCTGGAGCACCGGGCGCCGACGGCCCTCGGGGTCCCGTAGCCACCGTCGGGCACCGTGCCGACGGGGGGCCAGCCCCAGTTCGCACGTCCGCCAGCGCTCCACCTCACGGGACCGCTGGGCCGCCGTGACCAGGGCGTACGTGCTCCGGTTCAGGAAGCGGGGCACCCGGGGGAGCGGCAGCAGCGGGCAGGGGAACGCGTCGGTGGGGATCCAGCCAGGCTGGAGCGCCACGACGACGGCGGGTACGTCCAGCATGTCGGCGACGTGCTGGAAGGGGAACGCCGCCGAGTGCACCACCGCCGCCACGTCCCCGTGGTCGTGCGCGATGGCCGCCACGTCGCGCAGCGGGGCGACCATCAGCCGTCTCAGCCGGGCCACGGTCCGCGCGGCCGCGATCTTTCCCCGCACACCCATGAGGCCGCCGTCGATGATGCTCCGGGTCGCCGTCTCGTCGAGGATCCGGGCCGGCCCGTCGTCGATCGCGGCGAAATCGACGCCGTACGCGGCTGCTTCGGGCGCATAAGAGGAAGGGGCCGCCAATAACGGCTGTTGGCCGTGGCGACGCAGCGCCACGGCCAATGCGAGAAAAGGCTGTACATCCCCGCGGGTACCGCATGCCGCCAGAAGTACCTTGCGGGGGCGGGCGCCGGCCACGAGGCTCTCCGGCCCCCATTCATTGGGCATGACCACGCGCTGAACCTAGCAGAAGGAAAATCGAACTAGTCCGGCGTGGTAATGAGTTCGATATTTCCGGTGGCGCCGATTTCCGATTACGCGGACCGGAAAGGCCCCGTCACCTCGTAGGTGATCCCGCCCGATGAACTGCCGCTGGTCCCGCGCTGGCTGGAGAAGTACAGACGGCGGCCGTCGGGGGAGAAGGCGGGGCCGGTGATCTCGGAGGCGGACTGGCCGTCGACGCGGAGGAAGGGGGCGATGGTGTCGTTCGGGGTGATGAGGCAGATCTCCATGCTGCCGCCGTCCTCGGCGACGTAGAGGTCCCCCGAGCCGGTGCTCGTGATGTTGTCGACGCCGGTGAGCGGTGCCGTTCCGCCGGTGACCAGCGAGTCGTCGTAGGCGAGTTCGATGGTCTGCGCGGCGGCGTCGTACTGCCAGACGCGGTTGTCGCCCTTGGTCGTGAACCAGCAGGTGCCGTCGGCGTAGTGACATCCCTCGCCGCCGTTGAAGCGCTTGGCGCCGGACACCTGGTGACGGGTGGCGGTGGCGCCGGTGGGGTCCGGGACCCGGGACCAGGTCACCGGCCCGCTGGTGGCGGTACCGGCCACCAGCACCTCCAGCGTGCCCGACGACAGGTCGCCCCAGGTCGTGGGCCGGAAGCGGTAGAAGCAGCCGTCGGAGACGTCCTCGGTCAGGTAGACGACACCTCGGGTGGGGTCGGCGGCCGCCGCCTCGTGCTTGAAACGGCCCATCGCGTCCCGGCGGACCGCCGCTTTCGTGCCCCACGGGTCCGTCTCGTAGACGTATCCCCGGTCCACCTCCTCGCAGGACAGCCAGGTGTTCCAGGGTGTCCGCCCGCCGGCGCAGTTCTGGCGCGTGCCGGACAGGATCCGGTACGCCGACGTCACCGCGCCCGTCGACGAGAAGCGCACCGCGCTCGCGCCGCCGGACGGATTGATCTCCGAGTTGGAGACGTAGATCCACCCGCTGCCGTCCGCGTAACAAGCTCCGCCGTCGGGGGCGTTGTGCCAGGTGTACGACGTCCCGGGGACCGTCCGGCCGGAGCGGGCGATCACCCGGCTCGTGAACCCGCTCGGCAACCGGATGCCGTTGGCGTCCGGCGAGCCGAGCGCCCCGTAGGGGCCGGGACCGGGCTGGGCGGGCGCGGCGTACGCGGCGCCGCGCCACAGGGCGCCGCCGAGGACGGTCGACGTGCCGCCGAGTACGGCCGTGCGCAGGAGAGTACGACGTTCCACAGTCGCTCCAAGGGATGCCTTGACCGGCCCGCCGCACGGTCGGCGGCGGGGTCGCGCGCTGATGGAACCTAGAGGAGCGGAATTGACGGTACATGGACAACGGGTGGACGTCGCGGGTCCGCGAGTACGCGTACGAGACTCCGCCGTCCGCCGTCCGCCGTCCGCCGTCCGCCGTCCGCCGTCCGCCGTCCGCGAGTTCGTGCGGCCGGGTGTCCGTGGACGGGGCCCCGGCCGCTGCGTGGCCTTCGCTCAGGCCGGTAGCGGCGGTGCCTCGCGACGTCGTTGCCCGGGACGTCCTCCGAACCCGTGGCCGTGGCTGTGGACCGGTCCCGGCGGCTCGGTCGACGGCAGGCGGACGACCGCGTCCAGGCCGCCCGTGGCCGCCTCCCGCAGCGTCACCTCACCACCACTGGCGTGGGCGAGCCGCTGGACCAGGGAGAGGCCGAGCCCGGTGCCGCCCTTGGGCGCGCCGGGGGCGCGCCAGAAGCGGTCGAACGCGCGGGCGCGCTGCTCCGCCGTCATACCGGGGCCCTCGTCGGTGACGTGCAGGTCGACCCAGTGGGGCCGGGCGTCGCGCAGTGCCCTGCGGGCCGGGACGAGGAGCCGTAGCTCCATGGTGACCGTACTGCCCGCCGGGGAGGCGCGCAGGGCGTTGGAGAGGAGGTTGTCGAGGATCTGCTCCACGGCTCCGGGAACGGCCGTCACCGGCCCCACCGCACCCGCGAAGAGGACCAGGGAGACCCTCTCGCGTTCGAACAACGGCCCCCACGTACGGTGCCGTTCCGCGCAGATCGCCCCCAGGTCGACCGGGGCCGGAATGGCCGCCGACTCCTCCAGACGGGCCATCGCCAGCAGCCCCTCGACCATCCTGGCCAGCCGGTCGGTCTCGGTGACGGCGGCGTCGAGGCTCGGCCGGGCGCGCCGGGCTATGTCCGGCTCCAGGTTCTCCAGCCGTAGCCGCAGGGCCGCGAGCGGGGTCTTCAGCTGGTGCGAGGCCTCACCGGCGAACGCCCGCTGCGAGGCCAGCAGATGTTCGAGGCGGGCCGCGGTCGTGTTGAAGGCCGCCGCCAGACTCCGTACCTCCGGCGGGCCCGAGGTGACCACCACGCTGGTCGCCGTACCGCCCTCGGCCAGCCGGTGCGTGGCCTCCTCCAACTGCCGGATGGGGCGCCCCGTCCAGCGCGCGAACGCGAACGCCACGGCGGCGACGCCGGTGAGCACGGCGAGTCCGGCGAGCGCCAGCAGCAGCCAGACCGCGAACACGCGGGCGTGCACCATGGTGGTCGGGAGCGTGATGCGCACGGCCCCCTGCGCCGACGCGCCCGTTTCCCGACCGGGCTCCGAGACGGGCCGCGCGTACGACACCGAGGCGATACCCGAGTCGCTCTCCGGGCCGGCGTCGTCTCCCGAGCCGGAGTCGGGGCCGAGGTCGGGGGTCGTGTCGGAGTCCGTGTCCCTGTCGGAGTCGGTGTCCGCGGTCGCGTGGCCCACCGGGGCCGCCACGGACAGGTAGTGGACACCGCCCGTCGTCGTGGTCCGTACGTCCGTGGTGGCGCGGCCCCGCAGCGCGGCGGAGATCTCGGGGAGGGAGGCGAGGGACCGCTTCTCCTCGGCGGACAAGGAGTGGGAGGAGGCCAGCAGTTCACCGTCCGCGTCGACGATGACGACCCTCCCGCCGATGCGCTGGGCGCAGTGCCTGGCCCGTTCGGCGAGTTCGTCCGGGCGGTGGGCGGCGAGCGACAGCGCGGCGAACGCGGCCACCGACTCGGCCTCGTCATTGGCCGAGTTGACGATCCGCGCGCGCTCGGCCCGGGAGTAGACGATGCCCAGCGGGATCTCCAGGCCGAGGAGGACCAGGGCGGCCAGACTGAGGTAACTCAGCAGCAGGCGTCGGGTCATGACGCCCTGGCCTCGGGCGTGCGATGCCTCCCCTTGCCCACCCTCGACTCCGCCGCGGACCTCGTCCCCGGTCCGCGCCCGCCGCCGTGCGCCTGGCCCGGCCCCGGGGCGCGTACGGCGAGCCGGAAGCCCACGCCGCGCAGGGTCTGGATCCAGGCCGGGTCGCCCAACTTGCGCCGCAGGGTGGCGACATGGACGTCCAGTGTCTTGGTCGGACCCTGGTAGTGGTCGTCCCAGACGCGGTTGAGGATCTGCTGCCGGGAGTAGACCGCGCCGGGGTCCTCGGTGAGCAGCGCCAGCAGCTCGAACTCCTTGGGCGTCAGCGCGACCGGGACCTCGCCCACCCACACCTGCCGGGTCCGCCGGTCCACCACGAGCGGACCGGGCGACGGGGTCGAACCGACGTCGGCCGCCGGGCCGCCGGAAGGGGCGCGGGGTGCGGGCGGTGCCTGCTCGTACATGAGGGGCTCGTAGGGCTCGAAGACCGGGGGCTCGTGGACCGGGCTGCCGTAGGCCGGAGTGCGGTACGCCGAACCGGAAGCGCCGGGCGCGGGGCTCCCGACGGTGGGCGCGTTCTGCGCCGGGTCGGCGTACGTGGGCGTCCCGTGCGCCGGCGTCTCGTACGCGGCCGACCAGTCGTACTCGGCGCCACGGCCTTCACCGACGCCCCCCGTTCCTTCGAAGCCACCAGCTCCTCGGATGCCGTACGCTCCACCGGTTCCGATTCCGCTCACCCCTCTGGTCCCGCCGGCTCCTCCGGCTCCACCTGGGTCTCCGGCTCCACCTGGGGCTCGGACCGCGCCTGTTGCTCCTGCTCCTGCCCGATACGGGTCCTCGGCTTCGAAGTTCCCGACCGACGCGAAGTCGTTGTCGGCCCCGAATCGGCTCCCGGCCCGGCGCCTGTCCCCGAAGCCGGCCCCGGCCGCCGACTTCCCGTGCGCCGCGGGCTCCGGTGCGGGCGCCGACCAGCCGCCGTACGCCGAACTCCCGGCCACGGACTCGAACTCGGCCGCTCCATCGGGCTCGGCCAAGTCCTCGGCCCCGGCCGGCCTCCCGACGCCCGCCTCGGCCACCACGACCCCGGCCACCACCTCGCCGCCCATGGTCCCGCCCGCGCCCGCGCCCCGCCCGTCGCTCCGCCGCCCGGGCGCTGGTGGCGGCGCGACACCGCCCGTATCCGGGCGACCAGTTCCCGGATGCTGAATGGTTTCGCCAGGTAGTCGTCGGCGCCGAGTTCCAGGCCCAGCACACGGTCGGCCTCCTCGCCGCGCGCGCTGAGGATGATGATGGGGACGTCGGAGGTCCGGCGGATCCCGCGGCAGACGTCGATGCCGTCCATGTCGGGCAGGCCGAGGTCCAGCAGGACGACATCGCCGTGCGGACCTCTCAACCCGTCCGCTCCGGTGGCCACGTGGTGGACCGTCAGGCCGAAGTGCCGCAGCCCGTCGGCGAGCGGTTCGGCGATCGTCTCGTCGTCCTCGATGAGCAGCACTCGTACGCCCATGGCCGCCTGTCTCTCCAGAAAGTCGGGACAACACGAGAGCCGTGCTGTGGGGCGCCACGCTACAAGAGAGCGAACAGCTCTGTGCAGGGAATCCAGAGCATTGTGAAATGACCCTCAGAAACCGCTTGTATTCGGTCGCCCGACCTGCGGCGGAGGGCTGCCTGGCTGAAATATGTGGAAAATCTGGCGTCGTTTTAGTGTTCGCTTAACCTTCCTCTGGTCATCGCCCCTCTACGGTCGTCAAGGCAGGTAAGGGCAGGTCAAAGCAGGCTGGAACAGCTCGGAACCAGTACAGGGAGGCACGATGAAGGCGTTGCTGGATCGCGCCCGGTCGTTCAAACGGCGGGTCGACTTCGAGAGCGACGAATACCGAAAACTCGCCGTCGGGCAATTTCCCGAGGCGCTGTTCATTACCTGCTCGGATTCGCGGGTGATTCCCGCGCTGATCACCGGGGCGCGGCCCGGCGAGATATTCGAGCTGCGAAATGCGGGCAACATCGTGCCGCCGCACGACGCGTACGGGGCCGCCTCCGGCGAGGCCGCCACCATCGAGTACGCGCTGGAGGTGCTCGGCGTTCAGGACATCGTGGTGTGTGGTCATTCCCACTGCGGTGCGATGGGCGCACTGAAGTACGGCGCGGACCTGACCGGGCTGCCCCGGGTGGACGCCTGGCTCGACTACGCCAGGCCCGCGCTCGAACCGGTCCTGGGGGATGCCACCGGCAGTGACAACACCAGCCGTGACAGCACCGGCAGGGACAGTGCCTCGTCCGAGGATCCCGCCCTGCGTGAGGTCGTCCAGCTCAACATCCGCAACCAGTTGGCCGTCCTGCGGGACTACCCGGTCGCCCGGCAGCAACTCGACGCCGGACGCTTGCGGTTGCACGGCTGGTACTACGAGATCGACACCGGCAAGGTGCACGAACTCGACGCGGACGGCGACTTCCAGGTGCACGGGTCATGAGCGGGGCGCACGGACGCCGGCACGCGGCGGGCGGCGGCGCTCACCGGTCCCACCGGTCCCACCGGAACGGCCGAAACGGTGGACCCGGGTTACCCGGATACGTACCCGACCCGCCCCCGTACGCCCCGGACTTCCCGGAGTGGACCGTCACCGAGACCCTGGGCCGGGAGCATCCGGGCCGGGAGCATCCGGGCCGGGAGGATGCGGGTCGTCGGGTCGATGCGGGCCGGGACGATCCGGATCCGGACGGTCCGCCCTCCGGGTCCAAGCGCTCCCGCGCCGAAGCCTCCGCCGGGCGCATCGACTTCGGTACGGAGATCACCGCGTCCCTCGTCGTCTTCCTGGTCGCGCTGCCGCTCTGCATCGGCGTGGCCGTGGCCTCCGGCGTACCGGCCGAACTGGGCATCATCTCGGGGGTGATCGGCGGTCTGGTGGTCGGCGCGGTGAGGGGCAGCACCCTCCAGGTCAGCGGCCCGGCGGCCGGGCTCGCGGCGCTCGTCGCGGAGACGGTCATGGAGTTCGGCGTCGCGATGCTCGGCGTGATCGTCCTCTTCTCCGGCATCCTCCAGATCGTGCTGGGCCTGGTGAAACTGGACCGGATGTTCCAGGCGATCTCCATCGCCGTCGTGCAGGGCATGCTCGCCGGCATCGGACTGCCGCTGATGTTCAGCCAGCTGTACCCGATGTCCGACTCCAAGGCGCCGGGCACCCCCTTGGACAACATGGCGGGCGTCCCCGGACTGATCGCCGACACCGTGACGAACCCGCAGGCGCTGATCGCGGCCGGACTCGGGATCGTCACGATCGTGCTGAGCTTCGTGTGGAAGCAGGTGCCGGGGCCGGTCAGGAAGATCCCGGCCGCGCTCGTGGCCGTCGGGATCGGTATCGCGGTCGCCTCGTTGCCGGGCGTCGAGGTGAAGACGCTCCAGGTCGGCAATCTGCTGGCGTCCGTGGACGTGCCGGGGCCGGAACAGTTGTCCGGGCTGACCAGTGCCGGGGTCATCACGGCGATCCTCACCTTCACCGTGATCGCGTCGGCGGAGAGTCTGTTCACCGCCGCCGCCGTGGACCGGATGCACGACGGTCCGCGCACCCGGTACAACACCGAGCTCATCGCCCAGGGCGCGGGCAACACCGTCGCCGGCATCCTCGGCGCGCTGCCCATCACGGCGGTCGTCGCGCGCAGCTCGGCGAACGTGCAGGCCGGCGCCAAGACCCGTCTCTCCCGTACGCTGCACGGCCTCTGGCTGCTCGCCTTCGCGCTGCTGCTGCCGCAGGTGCTGGCGCTGATCCCGATCTCGGTGCTGGCGGGTGTCCTCGTGCACAGCGGGTGGAAGCTGTTCGCGCCGGAGCAGTTCCCGAAGATGTGGCGGCAGGACCGGGGCGAGTTCGCGGTGATGACGCTGACCACGCTGGTCATCACGGCGACCGCGCTGCTCGAAGGGGTGCTCTTCGGGCTTGCCGCGGGGGTGGTGCTGGCCGCGCTGCGGATGTCGCAGACCGTCATCCGGCAGCACATCGAGGACGACACGGCGAAGGTCGTCATGGCGGGCAACGCGACGTTCCTGCGGCTGCCGAAGCTGATCGACGCGCTGGAGGGCGCGGCCGCCTCTGGCAAGCCGCGCATCCGGCTGGACCTGCTCGGGGTGACCCACCTCGACCATGCCTGCCGCAGCCAGATCGAGGAGTTCGTGGCGCAGCAGCGGGGGGCGGGGCTGCGGGTGGAACTGCTGATGCCGGACCTCACGAAGTCGCCCGCGGCGGCCGAGCCGAAGGGGGCGGTGGCGGAGGAGCCGGCGTTCACGGGGACGGCGGAGCCGGAGCGGGAGCCGGAGCCGGTGCCGACGGAGGTGTGGGACTACGCGACGGTCGGTACGGCGGCGGTGGGTGGTACCGGGCGGCCGATGCCGACCGGGGCCGGTGCGCGCCCGGGCCGGGGTGGGCCGGGGCCCGACGCCGAGTGGTTCTATCTCGACACCCGGCCGATGCCGGGGTGTCGGAGGAGCGGCCTCGTTGTTGCGCCGGGGGCGCGGTGGGGAGAGTGAGGGGAGAGGGCGCCTGGGTGCGGGTGCGGGTGCGGGTCCGGTGGGGGCGGGCCGCGCAGTTCCCCGCGCCTGGCGAAGCCGGGGCTGCGCCCGGCTTCGCTTTTCGTCCCGGCCCTGGCCCTCAGGGCGGTGGGCTCCCTGGCCCGCAGGGCCCGGGCTTTCAGGGGCGCGGGGAACTGCGTGCCCCGCCTCACCGGACCGCGGTCGCCACACCTCCCGCAACACCCCCACCCGGTCTACGCTGGAAACCGCCCAGGAGCCTTCGGGAAGGTGGCGTCATGACCGGCTGGAGTGTGCGTGACATTCCCGATCAGCGTGGCCGTTCCGCCGTCGTCACCGGTGCCAACAGCGGTATCGGATACGCCGCCGCCAGGGAGCTCGCCCGCCGTGGCGCGCATGTCGTCCTCGCCTGTCGGAGCGCGGAGCGCGGCGCCGCGGCTCTGGAGCGGATGAGTTCCGAAGTGCCGGACGGAAGCGTCGAGTTGATGCGGCTCGACCTCGGCGACCTCGGCTCCGTGCGGGAGTTCGCGGAAGCCTACGCGCAGGTGAGCGACCGGCTGGGTCTGCTCGTCAACAACGCGGGTGTGATGGCCGTGGCGCGTGGCCGTACGGCCGACGGCTTCGAGACGCAGTTCGGAACCAACCACCTCGGCCACTTCGCCCTCACCGGCCTGCTCCTACCTGCCCTGCTCGCCACGCCGGGTGCCCGTGTCGTGACCGTCTCCAGCATGATGCACCTCCGGGCGAACATCGACATCGACGACCTCAACAGCGAGCGGAAGTACGGGCGTTGGCTCGCCTACGGCCGCTCCAAGACCGCCAACCTGCTGTTCACCCACGAGCTGGCCCGGCGCCTGGCGGCCGGCGGCTCGGAGGTCGTCGCCGCGGCCGCGCACCCCGGTTACGCGTCGACCAACCTCCAGACGGCCGGACCCAGCGCCGAGGGCCGCAAGGGTGTCGAACGCTTCATGCGGGTCGGCAACCGCTTCTTCGCCCAGTCGGCCGAGGACGGTGCCCTGCCCACCCTCTACGCGGCGACCGCCCCCGCCGTGCGCCCCGACTCCTTCATCGGCCCGTCGTTCGCGATGTGGCGCGGCGCCCCGTCCCCGTCCCCGCGAGCCCCCTGGACCGTGGACGACCGGGTGAGCGAACGCCTCTGGACCGCCTCCGAACACCTCACCGACGTCGCGTACGACGAGCTGAAGGCCTGACTGCAGCCGCGGCCGCCACCCGCCGTACCCAGCCCCGGTCCAGCGGGGCGGCGCACAGGGCCGCGCCGAGGGTGCCCGCCAGGTGGGGCCGGCGTTCCGTGCGACGACGCGCGTGGCGCGCGTACGTCCGCGCGCCACGCGCGGATGCCAGGTCGGACGGGGGACCCGCCCGTGGGGCGCTACGCGGCCCGCACCTCGTACACCGTGATCCGTACGGCCTCGTCGTCCAGGCACTGCCCGGTCTCCAGGTCGAAGCGCTGCTTCAGGAGCGGGGAGGCCACGAAGGGGCGGCCCCGGTGGCTGCCGGTGAGGCCCCGGGAGAGGACGGCGGCGCCGCCGAAGGGGTCGCGGTTGTCGATGGCGTACAGCTTGCCCGCGCGGTCGAGGAACAGCGCGGCCTGGTTGCCGTCGGGGAGCAGGGCGGCCACACCGCGGCCCGGGATCAGCAGGGCCAGGTCGCAGACCGTGAACCAGCCGTCCGCCAGCCGCAGTTGGACCTTGACGTCGATCTTCTCGGGGGCGAGGGTCATCGGGCGCTTCCTTCCAGGACATCGGCGGGCCGCAGGCCGATGGACAGCAGGGGCAGGTCGGGCTTGATCTGGTCGCGCTCGGGGACGAAGCCGACGACCGGGTCCGGGGTGTCGGGGGCGTTCACGAAGGACACGAACCGGGCGAGCTTCTCGGGGTCGTTGATGGTGGAGGCCCACTCGTCGGCGTAGTGCGAGACATGGTCCGCCATCAGGGACTCCAGCTCCTCGCAGATGCCGAGGGAGTCCTCCACGACCACGTCCCGGACGTGGTCCAGGCCGCCGGGGATCCGCTCCAGCCATGTCGAGGTGCGCTCCAGGCGGTCGGCGGTGCGGATGTAGAACATCAGGAACCGGTCGATCAGCCTGATCAGTTCGGCGTCGGAGAGATCCTGGGCCAGCAGGTCCGCGTGGCGCGGGGTGGCGCCGCCGTTGCCGCCGACGTAGAGGTTCCAGCCGTTCGACGTCGCGATGACGCCGAAGTCCTTCGACTGGGCCTCCGCGCACTCGCGGGCACAGCCCGAGACCGCCGACTTCAGCTTGTGGGGGGACCTGAGTCCCCGGTAGCGCAGCTCCAGGTCGATCGCCATGCGGACCGAGTCCTGGACGCCGTAGCGGCACCAGGTCTGGCCGACGCAGGACTTCACCGTGCGCAGCGACTTGCCGTAGGCGTGGCCCGACTCGAAGCCGGCGTCCACCAACCGGGTCCAGATGACGGGCAGTTGCTCGACGCGGGCGCCGAACATGTCGATCCGCTGACCTCCCGTGATCTTCGTGTAGAGACCGAAGTCGCGGGCGATCTCACCGATCACGATCAGGCCCTCGGGGGTGATCTCACCGCCGGGGATGCGCGGGACGACCGAGTACGAGCCGTTCTTCTGCAGGTTGGCCAGGAAGTGGTCGTTGCTGTCCTGGAGCGCGGCCTGCTCACCGTCCAGGACGTAGCCGCTGGCGCCGATGGTCGGGGCGAGTGAGGCGATGATCGAGCCGACGGCCGGCTTGCAGATCTCGCAGCCGTCGCCGCCCCTGGCCTCGTCGCGGCCGTACCGGTCCAGCAGATCCTGGTAGGTGTTGATGCGCAGGGCGAGGACGATCTCGTACAGCTCCTCGCGGGTCTGCGAGAAGCAGCCGCACAGGCCCTTGTCGACGACGACGCCACTGGCCTCCAGCTCGGCGGTGACGAGCTGGCCGAGGACCTTGACGCAACTGCCGCAGCCCGTACCGGCCTTGGTGCACTTCTTGACCTCGGGGACGGTCGTGCACCGGTGGTCGGTGACCGCGCCCCGGATCGTGCCCTTGGACACGTTGTGGCAGGAGCAGATGATCGCGTCGTCCGGCAGCGCGGACGGGCCGAGTTGGGCGCCGCCGCCGGAGCCCGCCGGGAGGACCAGCGACTCGGGCGAGACCGGCGGGACCGATCCGGTGAAGGCCTTCAGCGTGCCGTACGCGTCCGCGTCACCGACCAGGATGCCGCCGAGCAGCTCGCCGTCCCGGCCGATGACCAGCTTCTTGTAGATGCCGGAGCGGGAGTCGGAGTACACGACGTCCAGGCAGTCGGCGGTCGCGCCGTGCGCGTCACCGAAGGAGGCCACGTCCACGCCCAGGAGCTTCAGCTTGGTGGACAGGTCGGCGCCGGTGAAGGCGGCCTCGTCGGCGGCGATGGTCGCGGCGGCCGTCTCGGCCTGCTCGTAACCGGGGGCCACCAGGCCGTACACCCGCCCGTCGGAGGCCAGCGCGCACTCGCCGATCGCGAACACATGCGGGTCGTCGACCGTCCGGCACTGCTCGTCGACGGTGATGCCGCCGCGCTCGCCGACCGTCAGACCGCAGTCCCGGGCCAGCTGGTCGCGGGGGCGGACACCGGCGGAGAACACCACCAGGTCGGTGGCGAGTTCGGAGCCGTCGGACAGCTTCATGCCCGTGACCGCGCCGGACTCGTCGACGACGATCTCCTGCGTGCCCACACCGGTGTGGACCGACAGACCCATGTCCTGGATGGTGCGCAGCAGCGCGGCGCCACCGCCGTCGTCCACCTGCACCGGCATCAGCCGGGGCGCGAACTCCACGATGTGCGAGGTGAGTCCGAGACCCTTCAGCGCACCGGCCGCCTCCAGCCCGAGCAGACCACCGCCGACCACGGCACCGGTCTCGGCCGTCTTCGCGTACTCCTCGATCGCGAGCAGGTCCTCGATCGTGCGGTAGACGAAGCAGCCCGTGGCGTCCTTGCCCGGGACCGGCGGCACGAACGGGAACGAACCGGTGGCGAGGACCAGGATGTCGTACTCGAAGACCTGCCCGGAGCGTGCGGTGACCTTCTTCGCCTCACGGTCGATCGTCTCGGCCGGGTCGCCGACGAGCAGCTCGATGCCGTGCGTCTCGATGAACTCCATGTCGGTCATCGACAGGTCCTCGGGCGTCTTGCCCGCGAAGTACGAGGTGAGCGCCACCCGGTCGTACGCCGGGCGCGGCTCCTCGCAGAGCACGACCACGCGGTGCGTGGCGGCCAGGCCGCGCTCGGCGAGCGCTTCGAGGAAGCGCTGGCCGACCATGCCGTGGCCGACGAGCACGATCGTGGGGGTGGCCCCCAGGGTGGCGGACATTCAGGAGCCTCCATCGTTGGTGAGCAGGTGGAGCAGGGGAGCGCCGTCTCCGGGGAGCGGCTCCGCTCCCTCCCAGGCGCGGGCGAGCGCGCCCACGGTGCCGAGTTCGCCGACGAGCACTCCGCCGACCAGGCGGTCGTCGCGGACGACGACCTTGCGGTACGTGCCGCGTGTGGCGTCGGCCAGCTGGATCACGTCGTCACCGGGCAGGGGCTCGGGCTCGCCGAACGCGGCGAGGTCGAGGAAGTCCGCTCCGGCGAGCGTCAGCCGGGTCAGGGCGCGGGTGCCGGTGTACCGGGCGGCCGGGGAACCGGCGTTCCCCGCGAGCAACTCGGCCAGGACATCGGCCTGTTCGAGCGCCGGGGTGGCGAGCCCGTACACCGTGCCCTCGAACTGGGCGCAGTCGCCGATGGCATGGATGCGAGGGTCGGAGCTGCGCAGCTCCTCGTCGACGATGACGCCCTTGTGCACCGCGAGCCCCGCCTCCTGGGCGAGACCCACCCGGGGGTGGACCCCGCAGGCGATGACCACGAGGTCCGCGTCGAGGGTGTATCCGTCGGCCATCGAGACCGACCGTACGGTCCCGCCGACGCTGCGCACGGCGCGTACGCGCGTCTCGGTGTGCACCTCGACACCGAGGTCGGTGAGGTGTCGGCGGACCAACTTCGAGGCGGACGGGTCGAGCTGACGTTCCATCAGGCGCTCGCCCTGCTGGGCGAGAACGACCTGGGCGCCGCGCAGGGCGAGCGCGCGGGAGGCGGAGACCCCGAGGAGCCCGCCCCCGATGACGACGGCGCGCACACCCGGCCGGACCGCCTTCGACAGCCCCAGACAGTCGTCCATGGTCCGGAAGGCGTGCACCCCGTCGGGGAACTCGTGCCGCTCCGGGTCCCAGAGGCCGCGCAGCGGCGGCAGCACCGGGTTGGAACCGGTCGCGAGGACCAGCCTGTCGTACGCGATCTCCGCACCGTCCGCGAGATGCACGGCTCGCATCTCGCGGTCGATACGGACCACCCGCCCGCGCGTCAGCTCGGCGGGGGCGGGCAACGCGATGACCTCGGGCGCGTACCGTCCGGCCAGCACCTCGGCGAGCAGCACCCGGTTGTAGGGTGTGTGCTCCTCCTCGCCCACCAGCGTGGCGGGCATGCCGAGCTCTCCCAGCCGCCGGGCTAGACGTACACCCGCGAGGCCGGAGCCGATCACCACCACACGCTCGTTCGAGGTCATGTCCTTGAGCGTGCGGTGCCGGTGTTACCCGACCGCATCGCATCTGTTTCCCACGAGGAACGCTGCCCTCCCCATGGCCTCGAGCGGTGTGTGAGGGGTTTCCGAAAGGCCCGGGTGGGGTGTGAGGACACCCGGGATCACCGCGCTGACCTGGTGATACGAGGGTCGTGCGGGCGTATACGGGAGGACGGGCCGGGGCGCGGGCCGGCGCGGACGCCCCGGGCCGCGGTGCCGTAGGTCACGTCGGGCGGTGTCGTAGGTCACGTGGCGCGGGGTCGAGGGGGCGCGGGGTCGGGGGCGCGGCGAAACAATCCAGGGAACCCGACCTCAGAAGATCCTCAGGTCGATGGACGACACACCCATCCCGGCGCATAGGGTCCCGACCATGCCTGACATATCGCTGACCATGGTCGTCGTTCTGTGCGTCGCCGCCCTCGCGGCCGGCTGGATCGACGCCGTGGTGGGCGGCGGCGGGCTCCTGCTTCTCCCCGCCCTCCTCCTCGGCCTGCCGAACGGCACATCGGCCGCCCAGTACGCGCTGGGCACCAACAAGGCCGTCGCCATCGTCGGCACGACGGGTGCCGCGGTGACGTACGCCCGGCGCACCCCCGTCGACGTGAAGACCGCCGTACGCATCGGCCTCGCGGCGCTCGCGGGCTCGACGGCCGGCGCCTTCGTGGCCGTCGGCATGAGCACCGAGGTCCTGAAGCCCGTCGTCATGGTGGTCCTGCTCGCCGTGGGCGCCTTCGTGATCCTGCGCCCCTCCTTCGGCACGGCCCCCGGCACCGGCCCGGTCTCCGCGCGCCGCGTCCTCGCCGCGATCGGCCTCGCGGGCGTCGGCATCGGCTTCTACGACGGCCTCGTCGGCCCCGGCACCGGCACGTTCCTGGTCCTCGCCCTGACCGCCATCCTCCACCTCGACCTGGTCAGCGCCTCCGCCACCGCCAAGATCGTCAACTGCTGCACCAACGCGGGTGCCCTCGCCACCTTCGCCTGGAAGGGCACTGTGTACTGGCAACTGGCGGCCCTGATGGCGGTCTTCAACCTCGTCGGCGGGACCGTGGGCGCCCACACCGCCCTCAAGAAGGGCAGCGGCTTCGTCCGTGTCGTCCTGCTGACGGTCGTGTTCACCCTGGTGGCGAAGATGGGGTACGAGCAGTGGGTGGCGTGACCGGCCGGGGTGTGGGGTGGGGGCGGGCGCCGGTCATCAGTCGGCCCGGCTGCTGTCGCGGCTGCCGGTGAGGGAGGCGACGCGGCTGCCGGTGAGGTGGGCGAAGACGACCACGTTCCCCCGGTAGCCGGTCGCCCGTGAGTATCCGCCGCCGCAGGTGATGACCCGCAGCTCGGGCCTCGGCGCGGCCCCGTACACCTTCTCGTCGGGGAAGCCGCGCGCGTCGTACACCTCCACGGCGTCCACCGTGAACAAGGCGGTCCCGCCGTCCCGCCGGTCCACCTCGATGGTGGCGCCCCGCCGCAGCGCGCCGAGGCGGTAGAACACGGCGGCCCCGTCGGCGTTGTCCACGTGCCCGGCGACGATCGCCGTGCCTCGCTCACCCGGTGTCGTACCGGCCTCGTACCAGCCCGCCAGGTTCTTCTTCTCGGCGGGCGGGACGTCGAGGCTGCCGGTGGGTGTCAGGCCGAGTCCCATGAGCGGCGCGTCGACGCGGAGGGAAGGGACGCGGATCCGGACAGGCGGGGAGGCCGGCAGCGCGGCGGCCGCGGACCCGTCGTCCCCGCGCCCGCTCGACGTGCCCGGCGCACCGCTCGACCGGCTGTGGGCCTGCGCGGCCGACGGCTGCGGCGGCGCGTGCGACGCGGTCCCGCTGCGCAGCAACCACGCGCCCGAACAGAGGGCCACCACGGTGACCCCGGCTATGACGGCATTGGCGAGCCGACGCACAGAAACCTCCTCAACCTCCTCATGGGCGGACGGGCACCCCCTCGGGCGCGTCACAAGCTGGTGCCCCTTGTTCCTCCCCTCCGGGTCGAGGGGCGTCGGACCCGGAGGGGAGGAGGGGACGGCGGTACCGGCGGACGGACGGCGGAGGGCGTCCGTCAGATCCCGTCGCTTCTCGCCCGGCGATGCAGGAGCCAGGTACCGCCCGCGGCGGCGACGGCCAGGGCCGCCACACCCGCCGCGGTCTGCACGGGGTCGGGACCGAGTGCGCCACCGACCCCCGTCTTCACACTTCCCCTCGGATACGCCGGCTGTCCGGTCCGCGTGCCGGTGAGCGAGACGACCAGGTCGCCGGTGACCCGGGAGACCCCTTCCGCGCAGGTCGCGACGATCTCGTACGTCCCCGGCTGCGCGCTCGGCGGCACCTCGAACCGGCCGTCGAGCCGCCCCTGCCCCGCGCCCGGGGTGAGCGAGAAGGAGCCGGCGCCGACCGCGCTGGCGTCCCCCGTGGCGGTACCGTCCGCACCGCAGACCGCCGTGCGGACGGTGACCTCGTCGCCGGGGACGACACCGGTGGGGGACAGTTCGAGCCGCCCGGTGCCCGGATCGCCGTACGCGGGTGTGCCGGTGAGGGCCGCGAAGGCGAGGGCGAGCGCGGTCGTGGCCAGCGGCCGGGCGGTACGTCGCATCGTGCTGCCTCCTCCGAGAGTCCTCCGTTCCCTTCCGAGGTAAGTGGCTCTCCGCTCCGCGCGCTTGCTGATGGACCGTCAGAAATGAGGTGAATGGGTGTCAGGGGCGGGCGGGGAAAGACGGACCGGCGGATGTTTGGGCAGGTCATGGGGTGCGCGGCGGGCGCGGAGAAGAGGAACGCGCCGGGCGGCCGGTGGGGTGTGAACGGGTGATTGGGGCGGGGACGCGGAGCCGTCCGCCGGGACGGGAAACCCGCGCGATCCCGCGCGATCCGGCACCGCTTGACCTCAAGTAAAGTTGAGGTATCACGCTGAGCCCCATGAAGACCGCGACGCACGCCACCCACCCAGATTCCGCCCCGGCTCCCACCTCCGCACGCGCGCCCGCTCCTACTCCCACTCCCGCTGCGGCACCTGTTCCCTTCTCCGCCACGCCGGTGAGGGTGACGCTGGTCATCGGCAGCAACCGCACCGGCCGCTTCGGGTCGGTGA
Organism: Streptomyces sp. MNU76; assembly: GCF_020982545.1. GTDB lineage: Bacteria > Actinomycetota > Actinomycetes > Streptomycetales > Streptomycetaceae > Streptomyces. Next base: position 734,384 of record NZ_JAJKLK010000001.1, read on the forward strand.
TCGCCGACTGGCTGCTGAGCCGGGTCCGGGAGCACGGTGGCTTCGAGGTCGACGTGGTGGACGTAGCCGAGGCCGATCTGCCGACGACGTTCGCGCCGACCGCCGAGGCGACGGCACGACTGGCCGAGATCACCCCGAAGCTGGCGGAGGCGGAGGCGTTCATCGTCGTGACGCCCGAGTACAACCACTCGTACCCGGCGGCCCTGAAGAACCTCATCGACTGGCACTACGAGGAATGGCGGGCCAAGCCGGTGGCCCTGGTCTCCTACGGCGGTGTCTCAGGAGGTCTGCGCGCGGCGGAGCACCTGCGTCAGGTCTTCGCGGAACTCCACGCGACCACGATCCGGGACACGGTCTCCTTCCACAACGCCCACGCCGCCTTCGACGACACAGGCGACCTCCACGAGCCGACCACCCCGAACGCGGCGGCCCGGACGATGCTGGACCACCTCTCCTGGTGGGGCCACGCACTACGCGAGGCGAAGGAGAGGCGACCGTACGGGGGTTGAGGAGCGCGGGGAACTGCGCGAGGACTCCAGTCGACCCGCGGACGAACGATAGGCGCCCGGGGGTGGAAGGGGCGCAGCCCCCTGGGGATGGGACGGGTAGGGGCGGCGGGGGCGAGAAATCCACGTGCCCCACCGCCACCCCTCACCATCAACAACCGCCTCCAGGCCCCCCACCCCCACCTTCCGGCTCCTCCGGCGACGGCTCGACGGGCTCCTGGACGGGTGGGGCTTCTTCGGCGGGGGTCGACGACGGGTGGGGTCTCTTCGGCGGGGGTTCGACGACGGGTGGGGTCTCTTCGGCGGGGGTTCGACGACGGGTGGGGCTTCTTCGGCGGGGGTTCGACGACGGGTGGGGCTTCTTCGGCGGGGGTTCGACGACGGGTGGGGTCTCTTCGGCGGGGGTTCGACGACGGGTGGGGTCTCCTCGGCAGGCGGTTCCACTACGGGCGGGCTTCCTCCGCAGGCGGTTCCACCACAGGCGGGCCTCCTCTACGGGCGGCTCCACCCCAGACCCAGCCGGCTCCTCGCCCTCAGGTCCGTCAACTCCCGGCTCCTCGCCCTCAGGTCCGTCAACTCCCGGCTCCTCGCCCTCAGGTCCGTCAACTCCCGGCTCCTCGCCCTCAGGTCCGTCAACTCCCCGGCCTCGCCCTCAGGTCCGTCAACTCCCGGCCTCGCCCTCAGGTCCGCCAACCCCCGGCTCCTGGCCCTCAGATCCCTCGCCCCCGGCGATTCAGGCGCCCGTACCTCCAGCCCGCCCCCTCCTCGCCGGAGCCCACGCCCCCACGGCCGCCACCCGCACCCTCCCCACGAGGCGAGACCACCACATCCGTCACCGCTCCCCGGTGCTCGACGACATCGGGAGACGCCACCTCGGGCCGATGCGGCGCGGGCGCCTGCGCGACCGGCACCCGCCGCTCGGGCCCTGCCCCCGAGTCGAGGGGCCCGAGCACGATGCCGGCCACAACCGCGGCGGCGGCCGCGGCCGCACCGACCGCCGCGACGGTGGGCACCTTCACCCCACCCGCGCCACTCGCCGCCTGCCGCACGGCGTGCAGCACCTGGCCACCCCCGTGCCCACCCGCGGAGCCGAGCACCGCGGCCGTACCGGCGGAGCCACCCGTGAGGGCCATCAGCAGCTTGCCCCCACCTCCTCCCACGACGAACACCAGCAGGGCGGGACCGACGAACGCGGGCAGCCGGTCGTTCGTGCGCATCAGCACGGCGAGCCGCGCCCGGCAGTCGTCGCACGCGTCCACATGGCTGAGCAGTTGCTCGGACTGCCGCGCGGTCGCCGTACCGCGCACATACGCCGGCATGCGCCCCCAACGCACCTGGCACGCCGGATCGATCGGCGCACCGGGCTGCTCGCGCAGGAACGCCTGGCGCATCCCCTCGCGCGCCCGGTGCAGCAGCACCGCCGTCGCGCCCTGCTTCGCGCCGATGCGCTGCCCGACCGTCTCCAGCGGCTGGCCCTCCGCCTCGGCCAGCCACAACGCCTGCACCCACCGCTCCGGCAGCTGGCCCAGGACCCGCACCAACAGATCGACGGAGGAGACCTGTTCGGCGGGGTCGGTGGCGTCGGCCACCCGGACGTCGGCCTCGGCCCGCTCGGGAGCCGTCGGATCCAGCGGTGTCTCCCGCGTCGCGGTGGAGCCCACGGCCGCCGCGAGATGCCGCACCGTCGTCATCAGATACGCGGGCACGTTGTCGATCTCGTGCCCTCCGGAGAGCCGCCGCCACACGCGGAAGTGCGCCTCGGCGACGAGGTCCTCGGCGGTCCAGGAGTTCCGGGTGAGGGAGCGCGCGTACGCGACCAGGCGCGGATGCTGTTCCTCGTAGATGCGGGTGTACGCGGCGGTCGCGGACCCGGACAGGCCGTCGGTCATGGCGGGAAACGCTCTCCAGTCGCCTGTAGATGGAATGACGACGATTTTGTATGTGGAGATGACAAAAAACTCAAGTAATCACCCAAAGTGACATGTATCACAGTGGGTAACTTCGAAAGCGGCGTAATACATGGGGGCTCGGCGCGGTCGACCGGGCGTGTGGCCCGAAGAAGCATCTGACGAACGCATGAACCCGCAACATCCGAGCATCCGAAGTATCCGCAGCCGCTGAAGCATCCGCGGCTTCCGCAGTGCCGCCATACCTGTCGCCATACCTGACGACCTACCTGAAGCGCCCGAACTGGAGACCGCCCATGCCCCCCGCCCGGCCCGCCCGCCCGACGCCCCCGCCCTCGAACAGTGCGCCCGCGCCCGCCTGATCACCCCGGACTACGACGAGATCCCGGTACGCACCACCCTGCGCTACACCCCCGACGACCCCTTCGCCGTGCACATCGACTTCCCGTCCGGCTCCTCCGCCGACGGCGCCGACGTGACGTGGGCGTTCGCCCGCACGCTCCTCGCGGAGGGGCTGACCGGCCCGGCCGGTATCGGCGACGTGCACCTCTGGCCCTGCGGCCCGGCGCACACCGTCGTGGAACTCCACTCCCCGCACGGCATGGCCATGATCCGTTTCGACACCTCCTCGCTCCGCCGCTTCCTGCACCGCTCGTACGCCGTCGTCGCGCTCGGCGGAGAGGACCTGGAACCGGCGCTCGACGACGGTCTGACGTCTCTGCTGGGTGGGGTCTGACGCGTCGGTCCGGAGCGCCCGCTATGTTCGATCCGATCGTCCGGATATTCGGAGTGGGCACATGCAGACGACAGCAGAACCGGCCGGCCGGACAGGGCGGGGGGAAAGACCGTGACCGAGGCCGCGAGCAGGACCTCGAACAGCACCACCGCGGAGGCGGCCATCGCTGGGGCGGAGGCCGATGACACCGACACCGGCGCACACCTGAGCGCCGCCACCTCCCAAAACCCCGAGGGCCCCGAACACCCCGAGCGTCCCGAGAACCCCGAGAACCCCGAGAACCCCGAGAACCCCTGGCCTCGTTACTGGCCCCTGCTGCTCCTCGGCGCGGCCCTCGTCCCCGGTGTCGTGCTGTTCGTGGTGGGGCGGTGGATGGAGGAGCCGGCGGTTCAGGCGTGGCGGACCGTGTGCCTCTCCATCACCGTGCAGGCGCTGCCGTTCCTGCTGCTCGGGACGGCCCTGTCCGGAGCCATCAACGCCTTCGTCCCGGCGCGCGTGTTCACCCGGGTGCTGCCGAAAAGGCCGACGCTCGCGGTCCCGGTCGCCGGCGCCGCCGGGGTCGTGCTGCCGGGCTGCGAGTGCGCCTCGGTGCCGGTCGCGCAGAGCCTGATCCGCCGGGGCGTCGACCCGGCCGCGGCCTTCGCGTTCCTCCTCTCCGCCCCGGCCATCAACCCGATCGTCCTGACCGCCACGGCCATCGCCTTCCCCGGCAGCCCCGCGATGGTGCTGGCCCGGCTGCTCGCCTCCCTCGTCACCGCCGCCGCGATGGGCTGGCTGTGGCTCTGGCTGGGGCGCGCGGAGTGGCTCAAGCCGGTCGCGCGGCACACCGGGCACCGGCCCGGGCAGAGCCGCTGGAACGAGTTCCGCACCGGCTTCCAGCACGACTTCCTGCACGCGGGCGGCTTCCTCGTCGTCGGCGCGATGGCGGCGGCCACGTTCAATGTGCTCGTCCCGCGCACCGTGCTCGACACCTTCGCCGACTCGCCGTGGCTGTCGGTGCTGTTCCTCGCAGCGCTCGCCATCCTCCTCTCGGTGTGCTCCGAGGCGGACGCCTTCGTCGCCGCGTCGCTCACCGGCTTCTCGCCCACCGCGCGGCTGACCTTCATGGTGGTCGGCCCCATGGTCGACCTGAAGCTGATCGCCCTGCAGACGGGCACCTTCGGCCGGGCCTTCGCGGTCCGCTTCTCCGCCGCGACGGTCGTCGTCGCGATCCTGTGCAGCGCGCTGATCGGAGCCGTACTCCTGTGAAACGACCCCTCCAGGCGCTCCTGCTCCTCCTCAGTGGCCTCGGCCTCCTGCACGCGACCCTCGTCACCGACGACTACCTGAGATACGTCAAGCAGGGCATGCACCCCCTCCTCGTGGCCTCGGGCGCACTGCTCCTCGTCCTGGGCACGGCGGAGGCATGGTCGCTGTGGAGACCGCGAGCACAAGACGCACGGCAAGCCGACGCCGACACCGCCGACACCGACGCCGACACCGGCGCAGGCACCGCCCCCGATGGTCACGGTCACGGTCCCGGCCACGACCACTCCACCCCGCCCCGCGTCGCCTGGCTCCTGCTCCTCCCCGCGCTGAGCCTGCTCTTCTACGCCCCGCCGGCCATCGGCGCGTACACCGCGTCCCGGGAGACACCCAAGGCGGTGACGGTCACGGACCAGGACGACTTCGACCCGCTGCCGAAGACCTCACCGCTCCCGATCACCCTCACCGACTTCACCCGCCGGGTGCAGCAGGACCAAGACCGGGCCATCGACGGCCGGACCGTCGAGATGACGGGCTTCGTCACCCCTGACAAGGGCACGTCGGCCGGGGGCGGCGGGGACAGCGGGGACGACGGGACGACGACCACCTGGTACCTGACCCGCGCCATCTTCAGCTGCTGCGCAGCCGACGCCCAGTTCGTGAAGGTGCGCGTCCACGGCACCCCGCCCCCGCCCGCCGACACCTGGGTCACCCTCACCGGCACCTGGCACTCCTCCGGCACCCTCGGCACGAGCTCCGCCGAGGCGGCTGTCGACGCCGACACAGTCAAGGAGGTCCCCCGCCCACCCAACGCATACGCCGACGCCCTCACCCCCACGCGCTGACCTGGCCCATCGACCCACCCCGGAGACTCGGAGACGCGGAGACGCGTGGAAACGATCACGTACAGATCGGGCCTGCTCCAGTCCGTACTGCCCGTCGCGCTGGGGCTCCTGGGCGGGACGGCACTGCTGTATGCCGCCCTCGCTCTGACGTCCCACCCCATGGACGGCGACACGCTGCGGCAGTGCGTCTCGGCGGTGTTCACCGCCACCGTGGTCGTCGCGGTCCTGCGCCGGGGCGACGAGGTGGCCCTCGCCGAGGACGCCCTCGTGGTGCGCGGCCTGCGAACGCGCCGGATCCCCTGGACCGGCATCCGGAGCCTGGAGGTCCGTCGCGTCCTCGGCGTACGGCAGATCACCGTCCACACCACCGACGGCCGCCGCGCCACGCTGCGCACCCCGACGTGCTTCCTGGACCGGGAGTTCGACCTGAAGGCCGAGATCCTCACCCGGTGGTGGCGCGAGCGACGCTGAAGCCTGCACCGGCCGACGACACATCCGCCCGCGCCCCGCGGCCCCAGGCACCTCACACAAAGTCCCGATCCCCTTGGATTGGAGAGGAGAGACGACAACGGTGCTCCCCGTATTCGTCTACGGCACCCTCCGCCCCGGCGAGCCCAACCACGACCTCTTCCTGCGCGGCCGCACCGCCGCGGAGGAACCGGCCCGGATGCGCGGCATGGCGCTCTACGACGGCCCCGGCTACCCGTACGCGGTCGAGCGCCTCGGCGACGGGGCCGCGCACGGAACCGGAACCGGAGCCGGAGCCGGGAGCGCGACCGAAACCAAGAACGCGACCGGGACCGAAACCGAGAACGCGACCGGGATCGGGGAACGTCACGGGGGAGTGGGCGAGGTGAGCGGTGAGGTCGTCACGGCGCTCCCCGAGGACTACGCCGAACTGCTCCGCGTCCTAGACCAGTTGGAGGAGTACGCTCCGGGCGACCCCACGAACCTCTACGAGCGGGTGGAGCGCCCGGCCGTCCTCGCCGACGGCACGGTCGTACGGGCCTGGGTCTACGTCGCCGCCCCGACCGTCGCGGCCCGACTCAGGGCCAGGGGAAAGCTGATCGAGAGCGGGGACTGGCGTCTGCGGGGTTAGGGCCCTTCTGATGGATCTCCGTGGGAGATCCATCAGAAGGGCCCTAGTAGGGCTCCGTTACGTCTGTCTGTCGGTCCTGTTTGGGGGAACGCTGAAGGTGTGGACGCACATGAAGTGAACCGTGCTCGGGCGACGTTGGCGTTATTCGTCGCTGACGTGTTCGCGTCGGTGCCGCGCAAGGATCAGCGGGCGAAGGGCGACTGCTACCTGCGGGGATTGATGCTGGACGGACGGCGGAAGTCGATCCAGCCGATGGCGGAACGGCTGCCCGACGGCAACGAGCAGAACCTGCAGCAGTTCGTGAACCAGTCGACGTGGGATCCGGTGCCGGTGCGGCGGCGGATCGCCCAGCGGATGGTGCCGAGAATCGGCCCGGAGGCGTGGGCGGTCGATGACGTGTCGTTCCCCAAGGACGGGAAGATGTCGGTGGCGGTCGCGCGCCAGTACTGCGGGGCGCTGGGCAAGCGGGCCAACTGCCAGGTCGCGGTGAGTGTGCACGCGGTCTCCGACACCGCGTCCTGTCCGCTGCAGTGGCGGATGTTCGTGCCCGAGGAGTGGGCGGACGATGCGGTGCGGCGGCAGAAGACCGGGATACCGCAGGAGGTCGGGCACCGGGAGAAGTGGCGTCTGGCCCTGGACATCCTCGACGAGCTGGCCGGGTGGGGTCTGGTGCCGCCGGTGCTGGTCGCCGACGCCGGCTACGGGCAGAACGCCGACTTCCGCGACGGTCTGAGCGAGCGGGGCATCGGCTATGTCGTGGCGGTCCGTTCGGACGTGACGGTCCACCCGCACGACGTGCGGCCCACCGCCCCGGCCTGGTCCGGGAACGGTCGCAGGCCGCAGCCCCGCTACCGGGACAAGCCGTCCTCGGTGGCAGCGCTGGCTCAGGAGCACGGACGGCAGGCGTTCACCGAGGTGACCTGGCGTGAAGGCTCCCGCGGGCCGATGCACTCACGCTTTCTGGCGCTGCGGGTGCGGCCCGGGGTGAGGGCCCGCCGTCTGGCCCAAGCCGCCGCCACTGCCGAGCACGGCCACTGGGACGGTGTCCTGCCCGAGGTGACGCTGCTGGTCGAATGGCCCCAGGACGCCGAAGCACCCACCGACTACTGGCTGTCCAACCTGCCCGCCGACACACCGATCACCGAACTGGTCCGCCTGTCCAAGATCCGCTGGCGCATCGAGCACGATTACCGGGAACTCAAGCACGGCCTCGGCCTGGACCACTTCGAGGGCCGCTCCTGGAACGGCTGGCACCACCACGTCACCCTGGTCACCGCCGCCCACGCCTTCCTCACCGAACAGCGCCTGTCCCCAAAAGCCGATACAGCGGACTCACCCTCTACCAGATCCTCGACGCCATCCAGGACCTGCTGAACTGCTGGACCGGCACCTGCACCACCTGCCACCGCCCGCTGCCCAGAACATCCACCACCAGCCAGAACCCAAGAGCCAGAGCAACCTAACGGAGCCCTACTAGGGGGTGTTTCGAAAGTCCCGCACAGCACCCGCGGCGCCCGGCACGCACTCTCGCCGCACCGGCCGAGACCCCAAGTACGTCCAGTACGAGGGCTTTCGTCCGGCACGCCGAGAGCACGCACCGGACACCGCGGGCACCGCACAGGACTTTCGAAACACCCCCTAGCTCCTCACCGGGGTCAGCCTCAGCAACACGACCGAGGGCGCCTCCGGCAGGCTCACCCGCAGCTCGGCGCCGTGCCACCGAGCCGTGGCCGTCGTCGCCCTCGGATGCAGGACCTCCACCCGTACGTCCCCCGCGCCCCCGCCAGGTGGCGTGAAGCACCGTGCGGTGTCCCCTCCCCGGCGCCAGACCGTCACGTACACCGGACCCGCGTCCGGCACCGGCGGTCTCAGACCCAGCGCGACCCAGTCGTCCGACCAGCCCGGCAGGCCCAGGGGCCAGAACGGCAGGGCGGTGCGCAGATCGCCGCGGATCGCCTTGTACGTGTCCAAGGCGTCACGCACCAGATCGAGTTGACGATCTGTCATGTGGTCCAGGTGGCCGGAGAGATGGACCCGGCCGAGGAGCGCGGAACCGAGCGTGAAGGCGATCTCCTCGTCCGTGCAGGACGGTTGCGGGTACGCCCAGACCGCGCCCTGCTCCGGCGGCACGGCGGTGGGGGCGGAGGCGGCGATCGGCGGACAGCGCAGGGGATCCTGCTGGTCGGAGGTGGACTGGAGCTGGGCCACCGCGAGGGAGGCGCCGTCCATGCGCATACCGCCCGAGGCGCAGTTCTCGATGACCAGGCCGGGGTGACGGTCCAGGACCGAGGACAGCCAGGCGAGCCAGGCCCGGGAGTGGGCGAGGTGGGCCGGTGCGGAGGTGGTGATGTTGTAGTCGAGTTTGAGGTAGCCGACGCCCCACTCGTCGACGAGACGGTCGACCGTCCCGTCCAGATGGGCGCGGGCCGCCGGGTGGGTCAGGTCCAGCTGGTGCCGGCCCTGTTCGGTGACCCGGGTGCCGTCCTCGTGCCGGAGGAAGGCCTCGGCGGGCAGACCGGCGGCGAGTGGACTGCGGACCCCGACGACCTCGGGCTCCAGCCACAGCCCCGGCACCATGCCGCGCTCCCGGATCCGGTCGAGCACACCCCGGATACCACGGTCGCCGGGGAACCGTCGGACCGACGGCAACCAGGCCCCCACACTGTCCCACCAGCCCCGGGCGAACCATCACCCTCTCCGCTCTGTCCGCTCCCCCCGGCCTCTCCCCTCTCTCCGTCGTCGTACCACCCGGCGTCCACGCAGAAGTACGCCGCGCCCACCTCCGCCGCCGCGTCGATCAGCGGGAGCAGTTTCTCGGTGGTCGGCTCGCCCATGAGGGTGTTCATGTAGTCGTTGAAGATCACCGGCAGTCGGGTGTGGTCCGGGTGAGGGCGGCGTACGACGCGGCGGTAGGAGGTCAGCGCGGCCAGGGCGCCGTCGAAGCGGTCGCCGAGGGCGAGGGCGGCCCACTCGGTGGTGAACTCGGCACCGGGCGCCAGGACTTGGCGCCACTGGTGTTCGTCGTGGGTGGGGCCGCCGAGGGCCAGATACGTCTGCCCCGCCGACTCGCCGGCCTCCCAGACCCAGCTGGACGCCGACTCGATCTGCCACAGCCAGCAACGGTCGTCCGTACGGTGCTGGAGCGCGCCCATCGCGAGATGCCCGTCCGTGGGCCAGCTGCCGCGTCCGGCGAGCCGGGCCGCCGCGTGCCCGGTGGCGCCGTGCACCTGGTGGTTGACGTCGGGGACGGAGTTCCGCAGCGGCTCGGTGTACCAACGGCACTCCGCGAGCCAGTCGTTGCGCGCGCGGAGGACGGACAGGTCGTCGGGGGAGGGAAGTCCGCCGAGGAGCAGGCTGCCGAGGGAGCGTACGGTGACCGACCCGGAGCCGTCGTTGCGTAGCCGGACGCGGGAGCGCAGTACGGAGATGCCGTCCGGTGAGGCGTACTCCACGAAAGTGGTCAACCCGGTCGCCGGGTCGTGGAGTTCGAAGGTCAGCCGATGCCACCGCACGCGGTCACCCGAACCACCAGCCGAACCACCAGCCGAATCACCCTGCTCCGCAGCCGCGTTGTCGGGCCCGGGATCGCAAGTGGAGTGATGGGCACGGTACTTCAGACGGGCGCCGATCGCCGTGCCGGTGAAGCGGGGTCTGGCCCAGCCGGTGCCGTCGCCGAGCAGGACCAGGTCGACCAGGGGCGGCGAGGGGGTCGCCTTGGTCTCCTCGGGGCCGGGCGCGGGGTCGTCGGGGCGACGGACGCGCAGCAGCCGGGGAGTGTCTCCGCTGAGGTCGAAGTCGGCGGTCAGCGCGGAGTGGCCCCAACGGTAGGAGAGGCTCCACGGGAACGCGTCGGTCCACTGGTGACGGTCGTGCTGCGACATGTGATCCCCCCGGGTCGGCTGGGCTCCCAAGTGTTCACGGCGAGCTGTGCGTCCGCTGTCCCCATCGTGTGCGAAGCGGCGGGTCAACCACACAGGATCTACGTATCCGAAAGCATGAACGTTCAAGCAGGCGAGGTGTCAATGCAGATCATCACAGCGACATCAGCACCGATAAGGCGAGCAGGAGGAGACCCCACATGAATGCCGTGGCGCTGAGCGAGACCGTCCTGAAGCACGCCTGTCCCGAAGTCGGGCTGTAGCTGGCCGAGTTCGTCGATCGGCACGGTGGCCTCGTCGGCTCCGTCCAGCTGTCCGAGCCCGCCGAGGAGGGGGAGATCGTGCTCGTCGCCGCGCGCAGCCTGCCTGCTGCCGTGGTGAACGGGGGTCGGTCACGCTGCCCGTCTTCGCCCCGGACGACCACACGAAGCTGGTCGCCGTCGTCGGCCTGGGCTTCGCGGAGCCCAAGGAGTTCACGGCCGAGGAGATAGCGAAGTACGCGGAGGACGCGGAGGACGCGAAAACCGTACCGACCACGCCCTGCCCCGAGGACCGGCCGACCGTCAACTCCACGGGCTGACTCGCGGCTGACCCTGCCCCATCTCGCGGCCGGTTCACGGGGCCGGCCCGCGACAGACTCACGGGCCGGTACAGCCGCACAGCCGCGCGGGCCGACTCACGGTCGCCCCAATGGCCTGCCCCCGGCCGCATGCACCCGCAGCCCGACGTATGAGCTGCTCCGCGAGTCGGGGCGGGCTGTCCGCGCGCCGGTCCATCTCGGGAGCGGGCCCCGGCCCCGCCGCCCGCCACCCCTACTTCCTCACCGTCTCCAACCGCACCGCGCACGTCTTGAACTCCGGCATGCGAGAGGTGGGGTCGAGGGCGGGGTTGGTGAGGGTGTTGGCGCGGCCCTCGCCCGGCCAGTGGAACGGCATGAAGACCGTGTCCGGGCGGATGGTGGTCGTGATGCGCGCCGGAGCTACGGCCCGGCCCCGGCGGGAGACCACGGCCACCAGGTCGCCCTCCGCCGCGCCGAGCCGCTCGGCCAGCCGGGGGTGCAGTTCCACGAAGGGCCCGGGCGCGGCGGAGTTGAGCTCGTCGACCCGCCGGGTCTGGGCGCCCGACTGGTACTGGGCGACCACGCGTCCGGTGGTGAGCAGCACCGGGTACTCGGCGTCCGGTTCCTCGGCCGACGCCCGGTGTGAGACGGGCACGAACCGGGCCCGGCCGTCCTCGGTGGCGAACCGGTCGAGAAAGAGCCGCGGCGTCCCGGGATGCACCTCGGCGGACTCCACGGGACTTCCACCCCGCCCGCAACCCGCTCCGCCCCGGCCCCGCGGCCGGGCCTGCCCCGGCGCCCGTCACCTGCTCCGCCCCGGCGCCCGCGGTCGGGCTTGCTCCACTGCCCGTCACCTGCTCCGCCCCGGCGCCCGCCACCGCGCCGGCCCCGGCGCCCGTCGCCGAGTCCGTCCCGGCGCCCGCCGCAGGGCGCGCCTCGGCACTCGACGCCGCCTCCACCACCGTCACCGGCGCCGGGCAGGGCCAGAACACCCCGTTCTCCTCGGCCAGTCGGCGGTAGGTGATGCCCGAGTAGTCGGCGAGCCCGCCCGCGCTCGCCCGGCGCAGCTCCTCGAAGACCTCCTCGGCGTCGGTCGAGAACCCCTTCTCGACACCCAGCCGGTCGGCCAGCTCGTGCATGACCTCCAGGTCGCTGCGGACCCCCTCGGGCGGCGTGATCGCGCGCCGCCGCAGCAGCACCCGGCCCTCCAGATTGGTCGTCGTGCCGGTCTCCTCGGCCCACTGCGTCACCGGCAGCACCACGTCCGCCAGCGCCGCCGTCTCCGACAGCACGACATCGCACACCGCGAGGAAGTCCAGCGACCTGATTCGCTCCTCGATGTGCGCGGCGCGCGGCGCCGACACCACCGGGTTGGAGCCCATCAGCAGCAGCGACTTGATGTCACCGCCGAGCGCGTCCAGCAGCTCGTACGCGCTGCGTCCCGGCCCGGGCAGGCTGTCGGGGTCCACGCCCCAGACCTCGGCGACGTGCCGCCGCGCCTCGGGGTCGACCAGCTTGCGGTAGCCCGGGAGCTGGTCGGCCTTCTGACCGTGCTCGCGCCCGCCCTGCCCGTTGCCCTGCCCGGTGAGGCAGCCGTAGCCGGACAGCGGCCGCCCGGCCCGCCCCGTGGCCAGCGTGAGGTTGATCCACGCGCCGACCGTGTCCGTGCCCTTGGACTGCTGCTCGGGCCCGCGCGCGGTGAGCACCATCGCATGCTCGGGCTCGCAGAACAGCCGTACCGCTTCGCGGAGTTGGGGAACGGACACCCCCGTGATCCGCTCCACGTACTCTGGCCAGTGCGCCATGGCGGCGGCCCGCGCCTCCTCCCAGCCGCTGGTCCGCTCGCGGATGTACTCCTCGTCCACCCGCCCCTCGGCCACGATCAGATGCAGCAGCCCGAGCGCGAGGGCGAGATCGGTGCCGGGGCGCGGTGACAGGTGCAGATCGGCCTGCTCGGCCGTACGCGTGCGGCGCGGATCGATGACGATCAGCTTGCCGCCGTTCTCCCTCAGCTCGGTGAGATAGCGCAGCGCCGGCGGCATGGTCTCCGCGAGGTTGGACCCGACGAGGACGACACACCCCGTCCTCGGGATGTCCTCCAGCGGGAACGGCAGCCCCCGGTCCAGGCCGAAAGCCTTCGTCCCGGCGGCCGCGGCCGAGGACATGCAGAAGCGGCCGTTGTAGTCGATCTGCGAGGTGCCGAGGACGATCCGCGCGAACTTGCCGAGCAGATAAGCCTTCTCGTTCGTCAGCCCGCCGCCGCCGAACACTCCGCACGCGTCCGGGCCATGTTCCGCACGCGTGCGGGTGAGTCCCTCGGCGATCCGGTCGAGTGCCTCGTCCCAGGAGGCGGGTTCCAGGTTGCCCGCCCTTCTGACCAAGGGACTGGTCAGCCTGACCCGGGACGAGAGCACAGCCGGGGCCGTACGACCCTTGCCGCACAGTGCTCCCCGGTTCACCGGGAAGTCCGCGCGCTCCGTGACCACTACGACCCCTTCGGTCCCGTCCGCACCGGGCGTCAGGTTCATCCCGCACTGCAGGGCGCAGTACGGGCAGTGGGTGGGCGTCGCGGAGTTCGGCATACCGCTCAGCGTGCGTCGCACGTGTTACGCGCCGGGACGCCCCTCGTTACGCGACCGGCACGGGGACCTCCCGGCGGCATCGGGCCCGGCGTGAGGAAGGGCGCCGCCGGATGCCGCGATTCCGTCACTGTATGTGGTCGCCTCGCCGCTTTCCGTCCATCTGTTCGGGCCCCGCGTGCTAAGAACTACGGGCGCCACAGACACGGGGGTCGTGCCGCGAGCCCCGTGTGGCGCACGACCTGTCACCCGGCCCGCGCGCGGGCCACAGGGGGAAGAGGACAACCACGTGAACCGTATGCGCACCACCGCCGCCGTCCTGGGTACCGTCGGTGCCCTGACCGCCACTCAGCTCGGCCTCGCCGGAGCCGCCTCCGCCGCGCCCCGGGCCGCCGGCTGCCCGATCGAACTCCGTTCGCCCAAGAGCTTCACCCTGGACGCGAAGAACCGGGTGCAGGGCGGCCTCTACTTCGCTCTCAGGAACAAGAGCAAGACCGCGAGCTTCAAGGACGTCAGCCTGACCGTCAGCAAGCCCGTCAACCTGACCTTCACCTACGCCACGCCCACCAAGGGCAGCAAGATCACCAAGCGCACCTCGAAGGTCGCCACCGTCCACACCAGGACACTGAAGAAGAAGGACACCACCGGTCTGCGCATCAGCGCCTACATGACCAACAGCAAGAAGCCCTACGAGGTTCGCTTCACCGTTCGCGGCAAGACCGCCGCCGGCAAGCAGTGGGGCTGCGCGGTGGATCAGGGCTGGTGGGGCAGTATCAAGCACTGAGGGTGCGCCAGGGGAGGCTTCGACGGCCCGCACACGGCCCTCTTCGCACCCTCTACTGCCCCGCCGAGGGCCCCCGCCCCGCCGACGCGAGCGCCTTCTCGACCCCCGTTTCCTCCGGTCCGAGGAAGCGGGGGTCCGGCTCGAACAGGGCGTCCAGGGAGGCCTTGCCCGCCGCGAACAGCTCCCGGGTGGCCCCGTAGTACCAGGTTCCGTCGTGCCGGTCCTGCACGCCGACGCCGTACGACTCGACGCCCGCCTCCTCGCACAGCGCGACCGCCCGGCGTATGTGGAAGCCCTGGCTGACGAGCACCGCCCGGTCCACACCGAAGATCTTCTTGGCGCGGACGCAGGAGTCCCAGGTGTCGAACCCGGCGTAGTCGCTGACGATCCGGTCGTCCGGCACGCCGTGCTCGGTGAGATAGCCGCGCATCGCGTCCGGCTCGTCGTACTCCACGCGGCTGTTGTCCCCGGTGACCAGGACCACCTTGATCCGGCCCGACCGGTACAGCTCGGCCGCCGCGTCCAGCCGGCGCGCGAGGTACGGGGACGGCTCGCCCTGCCAGAGCCCGGCGCCGAAGACCACCGCGACCTCGGTGCGCGGCGCGTCGGCCGTGGTCCGCAGCCGGTCGGCGGCCGCCGTGTACATCCAGGTCGAGGGCAGCAGTGCCAGCACGCACAGCAGCATCACCGCCTGCACGGCCCGCCGCCGCCCCGCCCGCGTACGCGGCAGCCGAACGGCGCGCACGATCCGCCCGATACGCCTCACTGCGCCCCCGTCCCCTCGGACCCGCTCATGTGTCCTGCTTGTTTCCGGCGAGCCCGTCCGGGCCCGTCCGATCCCGCCCCACTCGACCAACGAAGACGTCAGTCACGGAGATCCGGTTCACCGCTCAGCGTGACAAGCTTCACCCGGACGTGTGAAAAGGGCAGGTCGCGGAGGTTCACACGCCCGTGCCGCGCGCGGTGAAGTGCCGGAAAACACCCGTCACCACCGCGCAACGGGGAGGCAACGTCCTCCCGACACCATCGGTGCATGACGGCGACGACGAGCAAGTCGAACGCGGACCTCGACAGTACGGCGCACATCATGAACCTGATCAGTGACCAGTTGGCCACCCAGCTCAGCCGCGTCTCCCGCGACGGCACCCGGCGCCCCGCCCCACCGGCGCTCGTCCTGGTCGCGCACGGCAGCCGTGACCCGCGCGCCCTGGCGACCGTTCGCACCCTCATGGAGCGCGTCCGCGAGCAGCGCCCCGGCCTCGCCGTGCACCTCGGCCACATCGAGCTGAACGAGCCCCTGCTCCCCGACACCCTCGCCGCCCTCGGCGACCGGGAAGCCGTCCTCGTCCCCCTCCTCCTCAGCCGCGGCTACCACGTCAAGCAGGACATCCCGGAGATGGCCGCGGCCGCCGAGGCCCGCACCCGCCTGGCCACCCCCTCGGCCCGCACCCCCTCGTCGACGCCCTGCACGCCCGCCTCGTCGAGGCCGGCTGGCGCACCCGTATGAGCGCGGCCCGGAGCCGGGGAAGCGCGGTCGTCCTCGCCGCCGCCGGCTCCCGCGACCCCGAGGCCGCCCTGGACGCCGGCCGCACGGCCCGCCTCCTCGCCGACCGCCTGGGCGTCCCGGTCCTCCCCGCCTACGCCTCCGCGGCGTCCCCCACCGTCCCCGAGGCCGTCCGCACCCTCACCGCCGCGGGCCACACCCACGTGGCGGTGGCGTCCTACTTCACGGCCCCGGGCCGCTTCGCGACGGAATGCGCGGCGGCGGCCCCGTGGATCGCCGCGGCCCCCCTGGGAGTCCACCCGTCCATGGCCACCCTGGTCCTGCACCGCTACGACGAGGCACTGAGCACCCCCGGCACAACGGTGGAACGAGCCCTGGCGTCGGCATAGGGGCCTCGCGAAACTCCCGACCCGCGACAGCGCCCCTCCAGGGGCGCGGGGCTGTGTCGAATGTGCGGCTCCGCCGCGTGGGCGCGACCAGCCACGACCGACCCGTACCCGCCAAACGGCAGGACCCGGCAGACGAGTAGGCACCCTTTTGTCACACCCGCCCCGTACTGTCGAATCATGGAAGGCACAACACCCCCACCCACGACACCCCCGCGAGCCACGACACCCCGGCCGACTACGACCCGCCCTCCGTGGAGCGCTACGCCCCGGAGCCCGACAAACGCCCCGGCCGCACCGCCTTCCAGCGCGACCGCGCCCGCGTGCTGCACTCCGCGGCCCTGCGCAGACTCGCCGGCAAGACCCAGGTCGTCACCCCCGGCACCCGCACCCACGTCTGGGACGCCAGCCCCCGCACCCGCCTCACCCACTCCCTGGAGTGCGCCCAGGTGGGTCGCGAGCTGGGCGCCGCCCTCGGCTGCGACCCCGACCTCGTGGAGGCCGCCTGCCTCTCGCACGACCTCGGCCACCCCCCCTTCGGTCACAACGGAGAACAGGCACTCAACGAATTCGCCGAGGACTGCGGCGGTTTCGAGGGCAACGCCCAGTCCCTGCGCCTGCTGACCCGCATCGAGCCCAAGCGCTTCGTAGGGTCCTCCGACTCCGGTGACCTCGTCAGTGTCGGCCTCAACCTCACCCGCGCCGCCCTGGACGCCGCCACCAAGTACCCCTGGCCGCGCGGCGGTCACCCCACCGACCCCAGGTCGCCCAAGTTCGGCGTGTACGACGACGACCGGCCCGTCTTCGACTGGGTCCGCAAGGACGCCCCCGGCACGAGCACGACCTTCGAGGCCCAGGTCATGGACTGGTCCGACGACGTGGCGTATTCCGTGCACGACGTCGAGGACGGCCTGCACGCGGGCCACATCGATCCGGCCTGTCTGCACGCGGAGCCCGAACGCCGAGCGGTCTTCGAGGTCGCCCGCGGCCGGTACGTCCCCGCGGACACCGACCCGGCCGAACTCGCCGCCGCCCTCGACCGCCTCCTCGACCAGGAGTGGTGGCCCCACGGCTACGACGGGACGGCCGTCGCCCAGGCCCGGTTGAAGGACGCCACCAGCCAGCTCATCGGCCGGTTCTGCCTCGCCGCCGAGGGCGCCACCCGGCGGGCGTACGGAGGCGGCCCTCTCACCCGGTACGCCGCCGAACTGGTCGTCCCGCGCGAGACGCGGCTGGAGTGCGCCGTGCTGAAGGCGGTCGCCGACCGCTATGTGATGCAGCGGGCCGAGCAGGAACGGCTCCGCGCCGACCAGCGGATCGTCGTGGCCGAACTCGCCGAGGCGCTCACCGCCCGGGCGCCGGAGGGGCTCGAACCGCAGTTCCGCGCGCTGTTCGACTCGGCCCCGGACGACCGCGCCCGCAAGCGGGTGATCGTCGACCAGATCGCTTCCCTCACCGACACCTCCGCCCGCGCGCTGCACGCGAGACTGACGGGGCGGAAGTGACGAAAACGTGACCCTGCGTGGCCTGATCGGGTCACTACCCCTTCCCGCATCACGCTCCGTGCGGGACGCTCGCATGTGGACGCACCCTTAAGAGGAGGCATCAAGTGGTCGACGCGGATCAGACATTCGTCATCGTCGGAGGCGGTCTCGCCGGCGCGAAAGCGGCCGAGACGCTCCGAGCGGAGGGCTTCACCGGCCGCGTGATACTGATCTGCGACGAACGCGACCACCCCTACGAGCGTCCGCCGCTGTCCAAGGGCTATCTGCTCGGCAAGGAGGAGCGCGACAGCGTCTTCGTCCACGAGCCGTCCTGGTACGCGCGCAACGACATCGAACTCCACCTCGGCCAGACCGTCGACGCGATCGACCGTACGGCGAGGACCGTTCGCTTCGGTGACGACGGCACCCTTGTCCACTACGACAAACTGCTGCTCGCGACCGGCGCCGAGCCCCGCCGCCTGGACATCCCGGGCACCGATCTCGCGGGTGTCCACCATCTGCGCCGTCTCGCCCACGCCGAGCGCCTCAAGGGCGTCCTCGCCGCCCTCGGCCGGGACAACGGCCACCTCGTGGTCGCGGGCGCCGGCTGGATCGGCCTGGAGGTGGCGGCGGCGGCCCGCGAGTACGGCGCGGAGGTCACCGTCGTCGAGCCGGAACCGACGCCCCTGCACGGCGTCCTCGGCCCCGAGCTGGGCAACCTCTTCGCCGAGCTGCACCGCGAGCACGGCGTCCGCTTCCACTTCGGCGCGAGGCTCACGGAGATCGTCGGCCAGGACGGCATGGTCCTGGCGGCCCGCACGGACACGGGGGAGGAGCACCCGGCGCACGACGTCCTCGCGGCCATCGGCGCGGGTCCGCGCGTGGGTCTCGCCGAGGCGGCGGGGCTGGAGATCGCCGACCGCGCGCACGGCGGGGGCATCGCCGTCGACGCGGGGCTGCGTACCTCCGACCCCTCCATCTACGCCGCCGGTGACGTCGTCTCCTTCCCACATGCCCTGTTCGACACCCGGCTGCGGGTGGAGCACTGGGCCAACGCGCTCAACGGCGGGCCGGCCGCAGCCCGCTCGATGCTCGGCAAGGACGTCACCTACGACCGGGTGCCCTATTTCTTCTCCGACCAGTACGACCTGGGCATGGAGTACTCGGGGTGGGCGCCGCCCGGATCGTACGACCAGGTGCTGATCCGGGGGGACGCGGGCAAGCGGGAGTTCATCGCGTTCTGGGTGAAGGAGGGGCGGGTGCTGGCCGGGATGAACGTGAACGTGTGGGATGTCACTGAGCCGATCCAGAAGCTGATCCGGTCCCGGGCGCGGGTGGATGTGGACGCGCTGTCGAATCCCCAGGTGCCGTTGGAGAGTTTGCCCGCCTAGCCGTTCGCGGGGTGGGGCGCGCGGGCGACCGCGGGTGGTTCGTGGTTGCTCGCGCCCACGCGGCGGAGCCGCATGTCGAAATCGCCCCGCGCCCCTTCCGCAGCGCAGCCATGTCAGTGGGTGACCGTAGAATCTCCGCGTGGCAGGACGGATCAACGACGAGGACGTGAAGGCGGTACGGGACGCGGTCCCGATCGACGCCGTGGTGTCCGAGTACCTCCAGCTGCGCAACGCGGGCGGCGGGAACCTCAAGGGCCTCTGCCCGTTCCACGACGAGAAGTCGCCGTCCTTCCAGGTCAGCCCGAGCAAGGGCCTCTTCCACTGCTTCGGCTGCCAGGAGGGCGGCGACACCATCACCTTCGTGATGAAGGTCGACCACCTGTCCTTCTCGGAGGCCGTCGAGCGCCTGGCCGGCCAGGCCGGCATCACCCTCAGGTACGAGGAGGGCGGGTACAACCCCTCCCACCAGCGCGGCGAGCGGATCCGCCTGGTCGAGGCCCACAAGATCGCCGCCGAGTGGTACGCGGAACAGCTCGCCACCAGCCCCGAGGCCGACACCGGCCGGATCTTCCTCGCCGAGCGCGGCTTCGACCAGGCCGCCGCCCTCCACTTCGGCGTCGGCTACAGCCCCCAGGGCTGGGACCACCTCACCCGCTTCCTGCGCGGCAAGGGCTTCACCGACAAGGAACTGTTCCTGTCCGGCCTTTCCCAGGAGGGCCGCCGGGGCCCGATCGACCGCTTCCGGGGCCGCCTGATGTGGCCCATCCGCGACATCGGCGGAGACGTGGTCGGCTTCGGCGCCCGCAAGCTCTACGAGGCGGACAACGGGCCGAAGTACCTCAACACCCCCGACACCGCGATCTACCGCAAGTCCCAGGTCCTCTACGGCATCGACCTCGCCAAGAAGGACATCGCCAAGGCCAGCCGGGCCGTCGTCGTCGAGGGCTACACCGACGTCATGGCCTGCCACCTCGCCGGGGTCACCACGGCCATCGCCACCTGCGGCACGGCCTTCGGCGGTGACCACATCAAGATCCTCCGTCGGCTGCTGATGGACAACGGCTCGGCCCGTGTGATCTTCACGTTCGACGGCGACGCGGCCGGCCAGAAGGCGGCCCTGCGCGCCTTCGAGGACGACCAGAAGTTCGCCGCCGAGACCTACATCGCGATCGCCCCCGACGGCATGGACCCCTGCGAACTGCGCCTCGCGAAGGGCGATGACGCGGTGGTCGAGCTGACCGAACCCCGTACCCCGCTCTTCGAGTTCGCCCTCCGCCAGATCGTCGCCCGCTACGACCTGGAGACCCCCGCCGGGCGGGCCGCCGCCCTCGACGAGGCCGCGCCGATCGTGGCCCGCATCAAGAACAGCGGTGCCCAGCACGAGGTCGCCGTGGAACTCGCCGGCATGCTCGGCATCCTCGACACCCAGTTCGTCGTCAAGCGCGTCGCCCAGCTGGCCCGCTGGGCCCGCGACCGGGGCGGCCAGGGCCCGGCCCCGGCCGCCCAGCGCACCGCGCAGCCGTACGAGTCCACTTCCCGGCCCCCGTCCGGCCCCGCCCTCACCCTCCGCAACCCGGTCTTCGCCACCGAGCGCGAACTCCTCAAACTCGCCCTCCAGCGCCCCGAGTTGGTTGCCCCCGCGTTCGACGCGTACGGCGTGGACGAGTTCACCGCCGCCCCCTACGCGGCCGTCCGTGAGGCGATCATCGAGGCGGGCGGTGTGGAGTACGGCGTAGAGGACCCGCAGGAGTACCTGGTCCGCGTCCGCGAGGCGGCACCCGACGACACGGTGCGGGCCATGGTGACGGAGCTGGCGGTCGAGGCGATCATGCGCAAGACGGTCGACGACGTCTACGCGGGCGCACAACTGGTCACCGTGCGCCGCCGGGCCGTCGAACGCCGGGTGCGCGAGGTCCAGGGCAGCCTGGCGAGGGCGGCCGCCCAGGGCGACCCGGCCCAGCTGGCCGCCGTCCAGAACGAGTTGTGGGTCCTCCAGCAGTACGACCAGGCATTGCGGGAGCGGGGCGCGGAGGCGCTCTGACCTCGTGACGGTTCGCGCCCCCGGCCGCGCACGTCCCCGCAGCACATGCCAATCCGCGCCGGAGCCACCCCGCTCCGTACGGCCTTCAAGCTGTTTGCGGCCCGCCCAGCAGCGCACTCGTGCAGCACGGTAACCGTGCGGTCACGGGCCGGACGCAAAAAGTCACCGCACGCCCCTCGTGGCGGCTGTGTGTCGTACTCCACACTGGGTTGCGGTGCCTGAGTCCTCGGAGCGCGGCCGACCCGTCCCCCATGGGTCCGAGATCCCCGCGGTTCCGCTCGATGAGTACGGGATGGACGGCGGCGAGGCCGCCCGCGCCATCCCAGACGTACCGCTGCCGTACGCCCTGGCAGCGACATTCCTGGAGGCCGCCCCCGTGCAGACCCAGACCCTCATACAGAACGACACCAGTACGGCCAGTACGACCATCGGAACCGACGGCTCGGAGCCGGCCGCGGAGACCGATGTCATCACCGCGGTGCCCGCCCAGAGCCGCGCCGCGCACCACCCCGAGGCGGTCCCGGACGGCCCGCCCGACCTGGACGAACCGCCCGCCGCCGCGGTCGAGGCCCTGGAGAGGGCCGACACCCCGGAGGCCGAGCCCGTGGAACTGCCGCGCGCCCGCGCGGACACCAGCGGCCCGTCCTCCGACCTCTTCCGCCAGTACCTGCGCGAGATCGGTCGCATCCCCCTCCTGACGGCAGCGGAGGAAGTGGA
This sequence comes from Streptomyces sp. MNU76, assembly GCF_020982545.1. Lineage (GTDB taxonomy): Bacteria > Actinomycetota > Actinomycetes > Streptomycetales > Streptomycetaceae > Streptomyces. The sequence goes on from NZ_JAJKLK010000001.1 coordinate 756,045, forward strand.
GCTGGCCCGCCGCGTCGAGGCCGGCCTCTTCGCCGAGGAGCGGCTCGGCAACGCCCGCGACCTCGACACCGAGCTGGCCCTCGACCTCGACAAACTGGTCGTCATGGGCCGCATGGCCAAGCGTCGCCTGATCGAGGCGAACCTGCGGCTCGTCGTCTCCGTGGCGAAGCGGTACGTCGGCCGCGGCCTGACCATGCTGGACCTGGTGCAGGAAGGAAACCTGGGCCTCATCCGGGCCGTCGAGAAGTTCGACTACGCGCGCGGCTACAAGTTCTCGACCTACGCGACCTGGTGGATCCGCCAGGCCATGTCCCGCGCGCTGGCCGACCAGGCCCGCACCATCCGGGTCCCGGTCCACGTGGTCGAGCTGATCAACCGGGTCGTCCGAGTCCAGCGCCGCATGCTGCAGGAGCGGGGCTACGAGCCCACGCCGGAGGAGGTGGCCGCACACCTCGACCTCGCCCCCGAACGCGTCAGCGAGGTCCTCCGGCTCGCCCAGGAACCGGTCTCTCTCCACGCCCCGGTCGGCGAGGAGGACGACGTGGCCCTGGGCGACCTCATCGAGGACGGCGACGCGGCGAGCCCCGTGGAGTCGGCCGCGTTCCTGTTGCTGCGCGAACACCTGGAGGCGGTCCTCTCCACCCTCGGCGAACGCGAACGCAAGGTGGTCCAACTCCGCTACGGCCTCGCCGACGGCCGCCCTCGCACGCTGGAGGAGATAGGCCGCATCTTCGGGGTGACCCGGGAACGCATACGGCAGATCGAGTCCAAGACCCTCAACAAACTGAGGGACCACGCCTTCGCGGACCAGCTGCGGGGGTACTTGGACTGAGGGGGAGGTGGTGATGAAAAGCAGGGGGCGCAGCCCCTGCTTTTCAGGGGCGCGGGAACTGCGCGAGAAGCCCCACCCACCCGCACCCGACAACGCACCCCTCAACCCACCCCTCAGTCCACCTCGGCCACCGCCTCCGCGAACTGCGCCTTGTACAACCGCGCATAAGCCCCGTCCGCGGCCAACAACTCCTCGTGCGCCCCCTGCTCCACGATGGAACCGTTCTCCATCACCAGAATCGTGTCCGCGTCCCGAATCGTCGACAGCCGATGCGCGATCACGAACGACGTCCGCCCGTGCGCCAGCTTCGCCATCGCCTTCTGGATCAACACCTCGGTCCGCGTGTCCACCGAGGACGTCGCCTCGTCCAGCACCAGGATCACCGGATCCGACAGGAACGCCCGAGCGATCGTGATGAGCTGCTTCTCACCCGTGCTCACCCCGGTCCCCTCGTCGTCGATCACGGTGTCGTACCCGTCCGGCAGCGTCCGGATGAACCGATCCGCGTGCGCCGCCCGAGCCGCCTCCTCGACCTCACCCCGCGTCACCTTCCGCGACGCGGACGCCCCGTACGCGATGTTCTCCGCGATGGTCCCGCCGAACAGCCAGGTGTCCTGGAGCACCATTCCTATCCCGTCGCGCAGTTCGTCCCGCGACATGGACGCGACATCGACCCCGTCGAGCGTGATCCGCCCGCCCGTGACCTCGTAGAACCGCATCAACAGGTTCACCAGCGTGGTCTTGCCCGCGCCCGTCGGCCCCACGATCGCCACCGTGTGCCCCGGCTCGACGACCAGCGACAGATCCTCGATCAGCGGCTTGTCGGCCTCGTACCGGAAGGACACCCCCTCCAGCGCCACCCGCCCCGCAGCTCCTCGGGCCGCACCCCGGGTACCGCGTCGGCCTCCTGCTCCTCCGCGTCGAGCAGTTCGAAGATCCGCTCGGCGGAGGCGACCCCCGACTGCACGAGGTTGGCCATGGACGCCACCTGCGTCAGCGGCATCGAGAACTGCCGCGAGTACTGGATGAAGGCCTGCACGTCACCGATCGACAGCGCACCGGTCGCGACGCGCAGCCCGCCCACCACGGCGACGAGCACATAGTTGATGTTCGACACGAACAACATCAGCGGCTGCATGATGCCGCTGTTGAACTGGGCCTTGAACCCGGCCTCGTACAGCCGCTCGTTCTCCTCGGCGAACTGCTGCGCCGACTCCTCCTGACGCCCGAACACCTTCACCAGCGTGTGCCCGGTGTACATCTCCTCGATGTGGGCGTTGAGCCTGCCCGTCACCCGCCACTGCGCGACGAAGTGCGGCTGCGACCGCTTGCCGACCCGCGTGGCCACCAGGAACGACACCGGCACGGTCACCAGCGCGACCAGCGCCAGCAGCGGCGACACCCAGAACATCATCGCCAGCACGCCGATGATGGTGAGCAGCGAGTTGATCAGCTGACCCATCGACTGCTGCAGCGTCTGCCCGATGTTGTCGATGTCGTTGGTCGCCCGGCTCAGCACCTCACCGCGCTGCCGCTTGTCGAAGTAGGACAGCGGCAGCCGCGACAGCTTCGCCTGGAGCTGTTCGCGCATGTGGTAGACGGTCCGGTTGATGGCCCGGTTGGAGAGCCGCGTGGCCACCGCCATCAGCAGCCCCGCGACCAGGAAGATGCCGAGGGCAACCAGAAGAACCGTGCCGACGGCCTCGAAATCGATGCCCTTGCCCGGGGTGAAGTCCGTGCCCGACAGCATGTCGGCGATCGCGCCGTCCCCGCGCTCCCGCATGGACTCCAGCACCTCGGCCTTGGTCGCGCCCGCCGGCATCTCCCGCCCGACGACACCCGCGAACACCAGGTCGGTCGCCTTGCCGAGGATCCACGGCCCCAGCACGGACAGCCCGACGCTGATCACCGCGCACAGGACCATCGCGTACATCGTGAACCGCTCGGGCCTGAACTGCGCGAGCAGCCGTTTCCCGGACCCCTTGAAGTCCATGGAGTGCTGATCGGGGGCCCCGGCCCCCGCCATCCGTGCCAACGGCCCGGCCATCAGGCTGCCTCCGCTTCCGTGAGCTGGGAGAGGACGATCTCCCGGTAGGTCTCGTTCTCCGCCATCAGCTCGTGGTGGCGTCCGGCTCCGACCACGCGGCCCTCGTCGAGGACGACGATCCGGTCGGCGTCCCGGATGGTCGCCACCCGCTGGGCCACGATCACCACGGTCGCGTCGGCGGTCTCCCGCGCCAGCGCGGCCCGCAGCGCGGCGTCGGTCGCGTAGTCGAGCGCGGAGAAGGAGTCGTCGAACAGATAGATCTCCGGCCGCTGCACCAGCGTCCGCGCGATCGCGAGCCGCTGCCGCTGACCGCCGGACACATTGGTCCCGCCCTGCGCGATGGGGGAGTCCAGCCCGTTCTCCAGCCCCTCGACGAACTCCTTGGCCTGCGCCACCTCCAGCGCGTGCCACAACTCCTCGTCGGTGGCGTCCGGATTGCCGTACCGCAGATTCGTCGCCACGGTCCCGGAGAACAGATACGGCTTCTGCGGCACCAGACTCACCGTCCTGGCCAGCAGTTTCGGGTCGAGCGCCCGTACGTCGACGCCATCCACCAGGACCTCGCCCTCGGTGACGTCGAACAGCCGGGGCACCAGCCCGAGCAGCGTGGACTTGCCGCTGCCGGTGGACCCGATGACCGCGGTCGTCTCCCCCGGCCGGGCCACGACCTCGATCGACCTGAGCACCGGCTCCTCGGCACCCGGATAGCGGAACCCCGCACCCCGGACCTCCAGGAACCCGTGACGCCGCAGCTCCCGAACGGGCTCGACCGGCGGCACCACGCTCGTGTCGGTCTCCAGCACCTCCTGGATGCGCTCGGCGCACACCTCGGCGCGCGGCATCATCATGAACATGAAGGTGGCCATCATCACAGCCATGACGATCTGCATCAGGTAGGCGAGGAAGGCCGTGAGCGCGCCGATCTCCATGCCCCCGCTGTCGATCCGGTGGGCTCCGAACCACACCACCGCGATCGACGAGAAGTTGATGACCGTCATGACGATGGGGAACATCAGCGCGAGCATCCGCCCGGTGCCCAGCGACACGTCCGTCAGCTCGACGTTCGCCTTCCGGAACCGCTCCTTCTCGTAGTCGTCCCGCACGAAGGCCCGGATCACCCGGTTGCCGGTGATCTGCTCCCGCAGCACCCGGTTCACGGTGTCCAACCGCTCCTGCATGGTGCGGAACAGGGGGCGCAGTCGGCGCACGATCAGGCTGACGGAGATCCCGAGCACCGGTACGACCGCCAGGAGCACCCCCGACAACGGCACGTCCAGCCCGAGCGCCAGCACGATGCCGCCGACACACATGATCGGCGCCGACACCACCAGCGTGAACGTCATGAGCACCAGCATCTGCACCTGCTGGACGTCGTTCGTCGTCCGCGTGATCAGCGACGGGGCCCCGAAGTGACCGACCTCACGCGCCGAGAACGACTGCACCCGGTCGAACACGGCGGCCCGGATGTCCCGGCCGACCGCCGACGCGGTGCGGGCGCCGTAGTACACGGCCCCGATGTTGCAGACGACCTGCACCAGCGAGATACCGACCATCAGCGCGCCGAAGGACAGGATGTAACCCGTGTCCCCCTTCACCACGCCCTCGTCGATGATGTCCGCGTTCAGAGTGGGCAGGTAGAGCGTGGCGCACGTCTGCACGAACTGCAGCAGCACCAGCAGGGTGATCGGTGTCCGGTAGGGACGGAGCTGACTTCTCAGCAATCGTATGAGCACGCGAGATCTCTCGGAGTCGAAGACGGGGTTCGGGACGCACCACCCCCCATCGTCGAACACTCCACCCGCGTTACCTCAACCGAATTAACCCGACGGTGCGTGGGCCCCGTGCACCCTCAGGCGCGAAATGCCCCCGGATGGGTCTGCTCCCGAACCGCCACGTACTGCTGCCGAACCGCCTGCCCCACCGCCAACTCGTCGCCCGGCTCCAGCACCTGCGCCGCCGCCCCCGGCCACATCGGAGGCGTACGCGGATCGAGCGTCCCCTGCGAGACCCCGAGCGCCCACGCGGCCTGCCGGGCCGCGCCCACCGCCGCGTAGTCCGCCGGCTGCGGCACCACCACCGGCACCCCGAAGAGCGCCGGCGCCGCCGTCTGCACGGCCGACAGCTCCGCCGCCGCACCCAGCAGGAAGATCCGCCGTACGTCCACGCCCCGTCCCCGCAGCACGTCCAGCGCGTCCGCGAGCCCGCACAGCATGCCCTCGAACGCGGCCCGCGCGAAGTGCTCCGGCTTCATCGACTCCCGCCGCAGCCCGGCCAGCGTCCCCGCAGTGTGCGGCAGGTTGGGCGTCCGCTCGCCCTCCAGGTAGGGCAGCATGACCAGCCCGTGCGACCCGGGGGTGGACTTCATCGCCAGGTCGGACAGCGCCTCCAGATCGGCCACGCCCAGCAGCTCGGTGGCCCCGCGCAGGGTCCGTACGGCGTTGAGCGTGGTGACGACCGGCAGATGCATCCCGGTGGCGTCGGCCAGCGAGGTGATCATCCCGGAGGAGTCGACGAGCGCCTGGGTGTGTACGGCCATGACGGACCCGGAGGCCCCCAGCGACACCACCGCGTCACCGAGGCCGATACCCAGCCCGAACGCGGCGGCCATGGTCTCGCCGGTGCCGGCGGAGATGAGGAGTCCCTCCGGCGTCGTACCGGCGGCGTCCGAAGGGCCCAGCACCTCGGGAAGCATCACCTGATGCCCGAGCGCCATCTCCACGAGGTCCGTGCGGTACTGCCCGGTCGCCGCGTTCCAGTACCCGGTCCCGGACGCCCCGCCCCGGTCCGTGGTCCTCCTGACCGGCCGCCCGAGCAACTGCCAGACCAGCCAGTCGTGCGCCTGGAGCAGTACGGCCGTCCGCATCGCGGCGTCCGGTTCCGTACGGCTCATCCAGCGCAGCTTGGTCACCGGCTGCGCGGCCCCCGGCACACAGCCGACGGCCTCCGCCCACGCGCCTCGCCCGCCGAGCGCGTCGACGAGGTCGGCCGCCGCGACCTGGGTCCGCCTGTCGCCGCCGACCATCGCCGGACGCACGGTGTTGCCCTGTGCGTCCAGCGCGATCAGCCCGTTCTGCTGGGACGAGACCCCGATCGCCTGCACGCCCTCCAGCAGCCCGCCGCCGGCCGCCTCTCCCAGGGACAGCAGCCAGGCCTGCGGATCGACGTCGGCGGGGCGCCCCCCGCTCTCCGCCGGCTCCAACGGGTGCGGGGCATACCCCTGCCTGAGCACGGCCCCTGTGTCCGAGTCACAGACGACAATGCGCGTAAAATCGGGCGAACTGTCCAGCCCGGCGACTATCCCCATGGCAGAAATTCTGCCGCACGGGAAGGGGTGGGGGCGCCGCACGTTGCTCCGGGCGGCGCGATGTGGTCCCTAGGTATTGCTGGTGCCCCAGTCGTCTCCGGCCGAGCCGTTGGCGTTGCGCTCCCGCAGGGAGCGGACCCGCTCGGCGACCAGATCGGGCATGCGGTCGCCGACCTTCTCGCTGACCACGTGGTACGCCTTGCCCGCGTAGACCCGCCCCTGCTGGGCGGCCGACTCGGCGGTGTTCCGCACGGCGGGGTTCTGTGCGACCTGCCGGGCGGACTTCTTCAACTGTTCGTAGCGTTCGCGACCGGCCTTCGTGCCGAGCACGTACCCCAGGGCCAGTCCGGCAAAGAACGTGAGCCGATAGCGCATGGCGACCACCCTTCCCTTACGTCTGCGTCGGTCCCTTGCGTGCCCTGCGCGGGCGACGGGCGCGGGGGATACCGATTGGCGGAGCACCCCCCTGCTTGCGCTAATGTATGTGTCGCAGCGAGCGCACGCCCTCTGGCGAATACCCAGGGAGGTACGTTCGATGCAGCGAGGCGATCCTCCGTAGCTCAATTGGCAGAGCAGCCGGCTGTTAACCGGCAGGTTACTGGTTCGAGTCCAGTCGGGGGAGCTTCGATCTTCCGTAGCTCAATTGGCAGAGCAGCCGGCTGTTAACCGGCAGGTTACTGGTTCGAGTCCAGTCGGGAGAGCGCTGAGGAAGGACCCCTTGGGGGTCCTTTTTCATGTTCGGGGGAACCGCGTGCGCCGCGCCGAGGTCTTCAAGGTCAAGAAGCGCATGCGAAGGCCGACCATCCGAAGCAGGAGATCGTATGAGCGGCTATGCTGCGGCAGACGGCGCGCACACATGTACGCGACACGCCGTACGGGGCGGTAGCTCAGCCGGTTAGAGCAGCGGACTCATAATCCGTCGGCCGTGGGTTCGAGTCCCACCCGCCCCACCTGCGCAAGCCTCTGAACTGCGGAAACGTTCATTTTGTCCTGTCGGATCGTCAACTTTGTTTGAACGGACTCAATCCGCTGCTCGTGACTTCGCGAGCCGGTGTGGCCTCCGTCGACCGTTGCTTCCCTGACCTGCATAGATGTGCGCCAACGCGCCTCTGGTGAGCTCTGTTCTGGGCGGTTGCGCGGCGACAGAACCGTGAGTTGAGGCCGTCCTGAGGCCGACGGGTATCGAAAAAGCGTCAGTGGAGCCTCCCCTGTATCCCGCCAGCCGTCTCGCCGAGTTCGAGACTGCGATGTGATGATTTTCCGGATCTGGGCCTTGTGGTGAGCGCGTCCGGCGAGGGGTGTGAGCGCAGGGAAACTGCCCCAAGAGGAAACGGCCCCGATGGGCTGCCCGAGCCTCTCGGTTGTAGTGCCGCCGACCTGGCCGCGACGGCACACGCGGGCCGCTCAGCGTCGGGGCCGGTCGGGCTCTTTGCTCAGGGCTGCCGCATCTGGCCCACGGCTTGCGCGGCCGGAAGGCAACGGCAGCGGGTCGGTGAATGTCGTGCCGAGGATGGCCAGGCTGTAGGGGCTACTTCGCGATACCCACCTGACCGTCGGGTTTTCCGGTCAGGTCGACTTCCGCTTCCAACCGCAGATCCGCGAACGAGCGTCCGGCGCGCAGCCGGTAACGGCCCGCGAGGGTGCACCAGTCTCCGAGGTCGGTGTCCCAGATCCGCGTAGCCCTCCGGGGCACGGGGATCTCGGCCGTCACCGCGCGGCCGGGGCCGGCCTCGACGGTGGCAAGGCCGACGAGGCGGCGGGCCGGGCCCGGCCGCTCGGCTACCGCGACCGCTTCTCCTCCTTCGGGGCAGGCCCGCGCTTCCAGGTACACCTGGACCACCTCACGGCCCGCCCGCTCCCTCGTGTTCCGCACATGGACGCGGAGGATGCCCAGGATGTCGCCGTCGCCGGGGGTGAACTCGGCTTGCTCGTACGACCACGACGTGTAGCCGAGGCCGTGGCCGAACCAGTATGCGGGCGGGGTCTCCTGGCGGGCCCAGGCCCGGTAGCCGATGAAGACACCCTCGTCGTAGGAGAGCACTCCGTCGACCGGCTTGGTGTCCAGGACGGGGCAGTCCGCGGTGGCTGCGGGCCAGGTTGTGGGCAACCGCCCGCCGGGCTCCTCCGCGCCGAGCAGCACGTCGGCGAGGGCGTGCCCGGCCTCCTGGCCCGGGAACCAGCAGAGCATGACGGCGGCGACCTCGTCGCGCCACGGCATCTCGACCGGGGATCCGGCGTTGACGATCACGACGGTACGCGGATTGGCCGCGGCCACGCGGGAGACCAGTTCGTCCTGGTGGCCCGGCAGCTTCAGGTCGGTACGGTCGAAACCTTCGCTCTCGACCTCCTCGGTGGTGGCCACCACGACGATCGCGACATCGGCCGCAGCGGCGAGGGCGGCGGCCTCCTCGATGAGTTCGGCACCGCTCGCGGTCGGCGGGCGGTGTCCCAGGCCGAAGGAGAGAGCGGCGATGTTGTCGTCGAAGCCCTTGGCGAAGGGCACGTACAGCAGGCTGACGGTCACCGTCACGCCTGCGGTCAGATCGAGGGTGTGGCGCTGTTCCGCCGGGTCGGTGAAGGCGAGGAACGGGTCCTCGGAGTCGGGAATCCTGGTCAGGGAACAGATGGTGCGGCCCGCGACGAGCAGTGTGGCCTCCCCGTATCCGGTGACACCGAAGGTGTGGGCACCGGTGCGGTCGGGGGTGAGGGTTCCGGTGATCTCCACCGAGTGGAGCCGCGCGGCGTCCACTCCGGCCGGCAGGCTGCCGACGGTCATCACCCGGCCGTCAGGCTGCGGCAGGTCGGCCACCACGGTGCCGTCCGCGTCCCGGTAGACCGAGCGCAGAGTGAAGCCCTCGGCCGCTGGAGCGAGCCGGGTGCGCGGGTCGGCGCCCTGGGCGTGCACCAGTTCGACGGCGGCGACAGCGCGCGGCGCAGTCCGGCCAGCGGGGTGACCACCCGCTCGGGGAACACGGTGGCACTGCCGCCGCCCATGACCCGTGCATGCCGGGCGGTGTCGCCGATGAGGGCGACCCTGCGCAGCTCCCGCGGCCGCAGCGGAAGCACCGCGCCCTCGTTTCTGAGCAGTACGAAGGAACGGCGGGCGATCTCGCGGGCCAGGGCCCTGCCGTCGGCTTCGACGGGCGGTTCACAGACGGCCGGCGGAGCACCGTCCAGCGCACCCACGCGAGCGGCGAGCCGCAGCACGCGCCGCACGGCCTCGTCGACGGTCTCCTCCGCGACCCGGCCCTCGCGTACGGCGGTGGCGAGCGCCTCGCCGTAGACCGTTCTCGGTCCCGGCATCGCGATATCGAGGCCGCCCTCAATGGCCCTGACGGTGTCGCGGGCGGCATGGTGCTCGGCGTCGCGCAGTCCGTCGGCGCCCAGATGTCCCCCGACCTGCCGCTGCTCGCCGGGCACGTGGTCTTCCTCGTGATTCTGGTGTTCCGGCCGCAGGGCCTGTTCGGCAGGAGTGTGCTCGCATGACCACCCGGACAACCACCTCCGCCGTCGAGTCCCCGTCGGCCCCGTCCGTACGCCCCGTCATCAGACGCGGTGGCCGCGCCGCCGTCCTCGGCCTGGCCGGGACGGCCCTCGTCCTTCTGGTCATGGCGAGCCTGCCGTACGTCGTCGACACCGGCGTCACCGCTCAGCTGGTGAAGCTCTGCTACCTCGTCGCCCTGGCCTCGATGTGGAACCTGCTCGCCGGATACGCGGGCATGGTCTCCATGGGGCAGCAGGCCTTCATCGGCCTGGGCGCGTACACGCTGTTCGTCGTCAACGACCACGGGATCAACGTCTACGCGGGCACGCTCGTCGTCTCGGCGGTCGTCGCGCTGATCGCCTGGCCGGTCTCCTACGTCGCCTTCCGGCTGCGGGGCGGCTACTTCGCCGTCGGCACCTGGGTCATCGCAGAAGTCGTACGCCTGATCGTGGTCCGCTTCGACTCCCTCGGTGCCGCGAGCGGACGCAACCTGACCACCATCACCGCCGACCCGATCCTGCGGCGGGCCTACACCTACTGGCTGGCCCTCGCCGTCATGGCAGCCGCGGTCCTCGGCACGTACCTGGTACTGCGCAGCCGCCTCGGCCTGGACCTCCAGGCCATCCGCGACGACGAGACGGCGGCCGGGGCACTGGGAGTGAACGTCACACGTGGCAAGCGGCTCATCTACATCGCGGCGGCGGCCGGATGCGCGGCCGCCGGAGCCGTGATCTGCGTCAGCAGCCTGGGGGTGGCCTCCCCTTCGCAGATCTTCGGCGTGCAGTACACAGCCCTGATGATCTTCATGGTCGTCATCGGCGGCATCGGCACGGTCGAAGGTCCCGTCATCGGCGCCCTCATCTACTTCCTGCTCGACAAGTACTTCGCCCAGAGCGGCGTCTGGTACCTCGTCGTCATCGGAGCCGCCGCCATCGCCGTCTCCCTCTACCTACCGCGCGGCCTGTGGGGAACCCTGGCCCACCGCACCGGCTTCGCACTCTTCCCGGTGTCCCACAAGGCCTTGCGGGCGTCGCGGCGCGGCCAGGCACGATAACCCCCCGAAAGGAACGCACCTCTCCGCGCAAGCGAAGGTGAACCGTTGTACATGGTGGTCAGCTTGTGGGTGCCCGACTGGCCACGCGAGCGGAGGTGAATTGCACGGCGGCAACTGTTCCGCGAGCCGGCAGGAGAGCTCACTGTCGAGAGCGACCTCCCAGCAGCACGGTGTACCCCTGAAGAACGGTCAGCTCGAAGGCTGGCTGTGCTCAGTTCAGACGCCTTGGCCAACGACACCGGTCATAGAGGCTCCCCCGCAACCACCGGGGTGAAGCCTTTATGCGTTGGAAGGGGAATCCGCTGCGGGCGAGTTCGAGGCGCACTTCTGAGCTGGGGCGATCGTCTCGGAATCCGGTTGGGCTTGTCCTCCAGGACGCGTTCTGGACGCAGGTTGGACACAAGGATCGGAAAGACTGAGAGCGTTGTGGTGAACCGCGCTGCTGATCGATGACCTGTGCGTTTCTCCATTCGGTGGTTCTGCCGGGCAGCCAGCTGACGCATGGTGTTTCGTCTACTGGTTGGTTTACTTGGTGTTGGGTCGCCGCCGCCCGCGGGTAGTGCGCGGTCCGGCGAAACAATGCGGCCGGAAGTGTTACCCGGCCGCCGCGCAGCCGTCACCTATACATCGAGGCGGACCGGGCGCGCGCGGGCGCCCGGCCGGTGAGCGAAGGAGTGCGGATGCGGGTTACAGAGCGGGACGGGCGTGCAGATCAGGACTTGGTGGTGGCGGCGCAGGGCGGGGACCGCCAAGCCCTGGACGAGTTGATGGCCGCGTATCTGCCGCTGGTCTACAACATCGTCGGGCGGGCGCTGGACGGACACGTCGATGTGGACGACGTGGTCCAGGAGACGCTGATGCGCGCGGTGGACCGGATCGGGGATTTGCGCGACCCTACGGCGTTCCGAGCCTGGGTGGTGGCGATCGCGGTGCGCCAGGTGCGCGACCGGTGGCGGCGCCACCAGACTCAGCCCTCGGCGGCGCACGGCTGGGGCTTCGAGCTCGCGCCGGACGCGGCCGATCCCGGCGCGGACTTCGTGGACCTGACGATCCTTCAACTGGAGCTGTCGGGCCAGAGGCGCGAGACGGCTCTGGCGACGCGCTGGCTGGAGGAGGGTGACCGCGAACTGCTGGCGCTGTGGTGGCTGGAGGCGGCGGGCGAGCTGGACCGGGCGGAGCTGGCCGGGGCGCTGGGCATCGAGCCGGGACACGCGGCGGTGCGGGTGCAGCGGCTCAAGGCCCGGCTGGACGCCGCCCGCACGGTGGTGCGGGCGCTGGACGCCGCGCCCCGGTGCGCTGAGCTCTCCCAGATAGCGACCCGGTGGGACGGGTGGGCGGCCCCGTCGTGGCGCAAGCAGTTCGCGCGGCACGTACGCGAATGCGTAGCCTGCGTCGCGTCCTGGCAGGACCTGGTGCCCGCCGAGCGGCTGCTGGCGGGCTCGGCCCTGGTACCGGTACCCGCACTGCTCGCGGCCACATGGCTGCGGCACGCCCTGCCCCCGTCCGCGCCGAGCGCGCAGGCCGCCGCGGCGAAAGGGGTCGCGGGGAAAGGCAAGGCCGCGAAGCGGTTGCGCCACGGCAGCCACGGCAGCCACGGCAGCAGATCGGGCGGGCTGGCCGCGCACGTGTCCGCGAAACTCGTCGCGGCCGCGGTAGCTGCCGCCGTAGCCGTCGGCGCGGGCGTCGTCTACGTGGCCACCAGCCACCAGCCACAGGGTTCCCCTTCCGCCACGGCGGGGGCGCCGGGCGCTGCGGATGTCGCGGCGGCCGTGGCTAGCGCTTCGGCCTCAGCCTCGGTGAGCGCCTCAGCCTCGGTGAGTGCGTCGGCGTCGGCGAGCGCCAAGGCAGCAGCGCCGTCGGCGTCGTCTCCTGCGGCCGATGGCGCCAGCTCGACGATACGTTTCATGGGCAAGAGCACGGTGATGATCGGAAGAATATCGAACGATAAACCTTCGATTGCCGCACCATTCGACGCTCAGTACCAATACGTCGTCAGTCCGCCTGCACCGTCGAGCAACGTGTACACGGCGAAGTCCTGCCCGAATGGGACGAACTGGTGGGGATGCGTGTGGGGTGGGCGCGGGGGGCTCGTCCCCCATATGCAAGCCCGCGCTGCGCAGGCCACCTATAAGGGTCAACCGCATCCGCAGACGATGATGTGGTCGTGGTTTGTACTCCCCCACCTCACCCCCAATGCGACGTGGCAGGACGAGGTGAAGGCGGTCAACCGGGTCGACCTCCTCACCAGGTACCTGAACGACTACCGTTTCTTCCTCCAGAAGATCGGCACCTCGCGCGACATGATCGATCTCGAAGCTGATTTTTGGGGATTCGCCCGAGGGACGGGCGATGTGAACAAGGTCCCGGCGCAGGTGACTGCTGCGGCTCCGAACGACTGCGGAAACCAGGCGAACACTGTGGCGGGTCTGGCCCGCTGCCTGATCTCGATGACCCGCAAGTACGCTCCTAACGCGACCGTCGGCCTGCACCTCACCTGCTGGGACTGGCCGGGCAACGAGAAGAAGTGCGCCAGGGATTACGTGGCCCTCGGGGCAAAGGGTGCGGACTTCCTGGTCGGGGAGGTCGAAGCCGCGGACGCCGGCCTCAATGCCTTGCCGGAGAATGGCGGACACAACTCATTCTGGAGCGAAAAGAAGTGGTCCGCGCAGCTCGGGTATTGGAAGACGATGGCGGAGGCATCCGGCAAGCCGATCGTGGTCTGGCAGATCCCGGTCGGCAACATGCGACAGAACAACACCCCGTACCACTACAAGGACGACAAGGTGGACTGGCTGTTCTCGAACATGGACCGGGTCGCGAACGCCCATGTCGCGGCTCTGATGTTCGGCCAAGGAACGGACAAGTCGACCACGATTGAAACCGACGGCGGCAACCTGTTCCGGAAGACGATCGCCTACCGAAACTCGGGTGGCACGCCGCTCAAATAGCGTGAGAAGGCTGCTGCCTTCGCGGTCGGCACGTCGTTCAGCACGATCGGCCCGGTCCTGCGCGGCGTGATCCTGGCCGCCTGCGGGACGTCGGTGACGTCCGCGAGCTGCTGCCGTCGATGATGTCGGGTAGCCGGAGCACATTGCTGTGCCCCGGCTACTCGACCGTGGGCAATGTGAACAAGGTCCCGGCGCAGGTGACTGCTGCGGCCCCGAACGACTGCGCAAATCAGGCGAACAGTGTGGCGGGTCTGGCCCACTGCCTGATCGCAATGACCCGCAAGTACGCTCCTCACGCGACCGTCGGTATGCACCTCACCTGCTGGGACTGGCAGGGCAACACGCAGGCGTGCGCCAAGGATTACGCGATCCTCGGGGCGCAGAACGCCGACTTCCTGGTCGCCGACGTGTCGGACCGCGACGCGGGCTGGTACGCCGAGCCGGCGCACGGGAGCCGCGACATGTTCTGGACGGACCAGAAGGCCGCCGCCGAGCTGGGGGTCTGGAAGACGATGGCCGAGTCCGTGGGCAAGCCGGTGGTCCTGTGGCAGATCCCTGTGGGCAACATGGCGCAGAACAACACCCTCAACCACTACCAGGACGACAAGGTGGACTGCCTCTTCGCGCACATGGACCAGGTGGCGAACGCGCACATCGCCGACCTGCTGTTCGGCGCGGGGCAGCAGGAACTGTGAGCGGTCGCGCAGTTCGGCTCTGTCGACGATCTTGTTTGCGCCGTGAGGCGCTGTTGGTTCGAGTGGAGGTGAAAGACCTGCACCAACGCCCTGTCGCAGCAGGGCTGTTGAAGCTGAGGGCAGTCTGATCCGGGTGGTGCCGGGGAGGACGGAAAGCGGCCCTGACAAAGCCGGGACGTGCCAGTACTGGCAGATGGTGCGGGTCCGGCGAGCGTGATGGAGAGGAGTACGCGAGGAACCGGCGTTTTACGTCTCTTACGGCTCATAACAAAATGTCGTAGCAGTAGGGCCCGCGCAGCCTCACATCCGGGATCGCAGCATGTCGACCTCACAGCCCGGCGCGAAGGGATCGAAGCCGTGCTCGCTCAGCCAGCGAACTATCAGCAGGCTTCGCAACGACCACCATGCGCGGATCACGTCGAGGTCGGTGTCGGTGCCATAGCCGGCGGTGACGTCGTCGAGTTCCGTCGCCAGCGCGGCGATGCTCCGGCCGGCCTGTACCGGCCGGGGCGGTAGCGGCGCGTCGTGCGGCTTCCGGATGGCGGCGCCCGCCGTACCCCCACGCCGCCGGCGACCCGGTCGACGGTCCGCCGAGGCGCCCAAGCGTCGTCCCCGGGAGTGCGGCGACCGCGAGCACGTGCGGCTTGTGCCACAGGACCTCCGGGGGCGGGACCGGCGCGAGGGACATCGCCTCGACCTCGACGTCGATGCGCGCCTGGTCGGCGTCGATGGCCCCGCGGTCCGGGTCCGCGACCACGGCACCGGCCTCGGCCTGACCATCGCGACAGGCCAGACCCGCCTGCTCGGCGCCCGCCTGACCTTCCGTAACCGTCCGGAGGGGCGGTGCGGCCTCCCCGAGACCCGGCGAACGGCGGGGGAGGGTACGGGAACCGACAGACGTGGCCGAGTCGGCGGATCAGCGGGCACGGCACCAGCGATGCGGTCCCGCTCGATCTCCGCACGGACCTGCGCCTGGCCGTCACCCGCACTGCTCGCACCTCCGTAGAGGTCGAAAGGTGAAAGGTGCCGCTCGGTGGCACCTCGCGGCTGGACGAGACGTCCGGCACGGTCGCCCGCCGCTCGGGTCAGGCCGCTGACGGAACGGCCAACGGCACAGGCATGCAACGGACCGAGCGATGATCTCGGCACATCAGCAACGCACCGGCAGAGGAGTGCACTTCGGGCGGTGGCGGGGCTCCGGCCCGCCGCGCGCCTGCCTGACCGAGCACTACCGGTGTCACCCCACCTATTGACGCACCGCGAACCCGGCCATAGCCTCCCGCTATCGTTCGGGATACGGACAATATTTCGCACAGCGCACACACTCGTCAGGAGAGGCCCATGCGAAGAGGCATCATCGGGCTTGCCATAGCAGCGGTCACGTTCACGGCCGCGACCGGATGCGGATCCTCGTCTTCTGCGACAGGCGGTTCCTCGCCCTCGGACGGGGGCAAGACGACGCAGGTCAAGGTAGGGGTCATTCCCATCGTCGATGTGGCGCCGCTGTATCTGGGAGAGAAGAAGGGCTTCTTCAGCAGTCGCGGCATCGAGCTGGAGTTGGTGACCGCCCAGGGGGGTGCCGCGATCATCCCCGGTGTCGTCAGCGGCGAGTTCCAGTTCGGGTTCAGCAATGTCACCTCGCTGATGATCGCGCAGTCCAGGGGCGTGCCGGTCAAGTCCGTGGTCAACGGTGTCGCCTCCACCGGCGTCACCGGGAAGGACGTCACGGGAGTCGCGGTCAAGAAGGACAGCAAGGTCAAGTCCGCGAAGGACCTCGCCGGGAAGACCGTGGCTGTCAACACCCTCAAGAACATCGGGGACACCACCGTCCACGAGTCGGTGCGCAAGGACGGAGGAGACCCCTCGAAGGTCAAGTTCGTCGAGTTGCCGTTCGACCAGATGCCGGCCGCGCTGGACAGCGGACGGGTCGACGCCGCCTGGATGGCCGAGCCGGCGCTGACCATCGCCAAGGGCCAGGGCGCCCGCGTCGTGGCGTCCCCGTTCGCGGACACCGACCCGAAGCTCACCGTCGCGACGTACTTCGCCTCCACCAAGCTGGCGCAGGAGAACCCCGGGCTGGTGAAGAAGTTCACCGAGGCGATGACCGAGTCCCTGGAGTACGCCGCCGGACACCCCGACGAAGCGCGCCAGATCCTCACCACCTACACCAAGATCAGCGGTGAGGTGCTGAAGAACCTGACGCTGCCGAGCTGGACCGCGGAGTACGACATGAAGTCCCTGGAGAAGCTCGCCTCCCTCGGCGAGAAGGACGGCATCTTCGGCGGCAAGAAGCCCGACCTGGACGCCCTGTTCTCATGAGCGGTTCTGAGAGCACCTCTGTGCTGACGAAGAGCGTCGGCGCCGTCGGGACCGTCAGCGGTCCCGACAGGCCGGAGACGTGGCGTGCCCGGCGCTTCCCGGGGAAGGCCACCACGTTGTTGCGTGGGGCAGCGGGCCTGGGGGGCCTGGTGGTCCTGCTTCAAGTGCTGCCCCACACCGGTCTGGTCTCCGCCGACTACCTTCCGCCCGCGTCGGAGATGGGCCGGGCCCTGTGGCAGGTGCTCGCCGAGGACGCGTTCTGGACCGCGCTCGGCGACACCCTGACCGGGTGGGGTATCGGACTGGCCATCGCCGTCGTGGCGGGCGTGACGGCGGGCATCGTGATCGGATCGGTGCCCCTGCTGCGGGCGGCCACCGCCTCGACCATCGAGTTCCTGCGGCCCATCCCGTCGGTGGCTCTGATCCCGGTGGCCGTCCTGCTCTACGGCACGGACCTGAGATCGAAACTGCTGCTGGTGGTGTACGCCTCCTTCTGGCAGGTCCTCGTCCAGGTGCTGGCCGGGATGCAGGACGTCGACCCGGTCGCCGACGACACCGCCCGCAGCTACCAGCTGGGCACGTGGGGACGGGTGCGCCACGTCATGTGGCCCACCGCGCTGCCGTATGTGATGACGGGCGTACGGCTGGCCGCCACCGTGGCGCTGGTCCTGGCGATCACCGCCGAACTCGTCATCGGCTCGCCGGGGCTGGGCAACCAGATCGCCGTCGCCCAGACCTCCGGCGCGGTACCCGACGTCTACGCCCTGGTCCTGGTCACCGGGCTGCTGGGCATCGCGATCAACCTGGTGGCCCGGACCGTCGAGCGGCGGGCACTGCACTGGCATCAGTCCATCCGCAGGGAAGGGTAGCCGGATGATCCGGACGACTGTCCTCAACGTGGCCCGTGGTGCCTCGCTGGTCCTGGGCCTGCCCCTGGTCCTGTTCGGAGTGTGGTGGTCCCTCAGCGCCGGCAGCACCGACTTCTACAGCCCTCCGCTCTCCACCATCCTGGGGAAGTTCGCGGACGTCTGGACGGGCGAGCGGCTGACATCCGACGTGGTGCCCAGCGTGATTCGGCTGACCGCCGGCTATCTGCTGGCCATCGTCGCCGGAGTCGGGCTGGGGCTGGTGATCGGCATGAGCCGCCTCGTGCGCGACTTCCTGGAGCCGGTCATGGAACTCTTCAGGGCCATACCGCCCCCGGTGCTGGTACCGATCATCATGCTCTTCGCGGGCATCGGCGACACCATGAAGGTGCTCGTCATCGTCAGCGGGTGCATGTGGCCGATTCTGCTCAACACGGTCGAGGGTGTCCGTGCCGTCGACGAGGTGCTCAGCGACACCTGCCGCTCGTACGGCATCACCGGCACTCGACGCCTGTGGCACCTGGTACTGCGCTCGGCGAGCCCGCAGATCGTCACCGGCATGCGTCAGTCCCTGTCGATCGGCATCATCCTCATGGTCATCAGCGAGATGTTCGCCGCCAGCAACGGCCTCGGGTTCGCCGTCGTGCAGTTCCAGCGGTCCTTCGCCATCCCCGAGATGTGGAGCGGCGTCCTGCTGCTCGGCCTGCTCGGTTTCGTCCTGTCGCTGCTCTTCCGGTTCACGGAGAACCGGGTCCTGGCCTGGTACCACGGCTTGCGCCGGGCTCAGCGCAATCCCTGACAAGGAGACGTCGATGCTCGACGTACGCAATCTGCAGAAGATCTACACCGGACGCAACCGCAGCGTCGAAGCTCTGCGGAACCTGACCTTTCATATCGCTGCCGGAGAACTGGTGTGTCTGGTCGGACCGTCGGGGTGCGGCAAGACGACTCTGCTGAAATGCATGGCGGGGCTGCTCGACCCCACCAGCGGCGAAGTCCGTCTGGAAGGTCGTCCCATCGCGGGACCGCCACCCGCCATGGCCGTCGTGTTCCAGGAGTACGGCCGGTCCCTGTTCGCCTGGATGAACGTGCGCGACAACGTGGCCCTGCCGCTTCGCCGCAAGAAGCTGGGCAAGGCCAGGGAGAAGGAACTGGTCGACCACGCGCTGGAGGTGGTCGGTCTCGCCGATGCCCACCATGCCTACCCCTGGCAACTCTCGGGAGGAATGCAGCAGCGCGTCGCGATCGCCCGCGCCGTCGCGTTCGAACCGAAGGTGCTGCTGATGGACGAGCCGTTCGCGGCCGTCGACGCACAGACGCGCGCGGAGCTGGAGGACCTCATCAGGCACCTGTGGCACGAGCTGGGCGTCACCGTCCTGTTCGTCACCCATGACATCGACGAAGCGGTCTACCTCGGCCAGCGCACCATCATCCTGTCCAAGTCGCCGACCGTCGTGCAGGAGGATCTGACCATCGATCTTCCCGACGAGCGCGACCAGTTGCACACCCGCTCCAGCACGCGATTCGCCGAACTGCGCGCTCACGTCTACGAACAGATCCAACGCGCGAAGCACCTCAGCGGCGACACGGACACACAGGCGCCCGACCGCAGCAAGGACTTCGCCTCACAGGAGGCCGAGGCCTGACACACCACACGACACGGGGCCCGTGATACTGCACGCACCCCTCGTGACGCGCCATGAGGTACGGCGGCGCACGCGGTGGTCGGCTCGGTGCTCTCCACCCCTCCAACCTGTCATTCAAGCCGTGAAGAAGTGGGCAACGCCATGGCGTTCAGTTCAAGAGTCCAGGCCAGAGGCATCCAACTGCTGCTCGGCCGCATGATGTCCCGCGTGCACAAGGACCTGCGCTTCACCGATGTCCCGAAGCGCACCGAAACCCTCCGGGTGGAGACCGGGGCCGGACCGGTGACCTGCACCGTCTACCGCCCGCCGGCCACGACCGGAGCCTCCGCTCCCGTGTACGTCAACTTCCACGGCGGTGGTTTCGTGGTCGGCCGCCCGGAACAGGACGACCACATCTGCCGCTACATCGCCGCCACGGCCGGCTGTGTAGTGATCAACGTGGACTATGCCGTCGCCCCGCAACGGCAGTTCCCCGTCCCCGTCACCCAGGCATACGACGCCACCGCGTGGGTCGCCGAGAACGGCCCCGAGGGCGGCTGGGACGGCTCACGCCTTGCCGTGGGCGGGCACAGTGCCGGAGCCAACCTGACCGCCGCGGTCTGCCGCCTGGCCCGGGACCGCGGAACCTTCTCGCCACGCCTCCAGATCATCGACTCCGCACCGCTC
The DNA here is from genome assembly GCF_020982545.1 of Streptomyces sp. MNU76. GTDB lineage: Bacteria > Actinomycetota > Actinomycetes > Streptomycetales > Streptomycetaceae > Streptomyces. Next base: position 775,906 of record NZ_JAJKLK010000001.1, read on the forward strand.
GACCAGCTCGCCGACCCGGCCACCAAGCAGTCCCTCGCAGCCAAGCCGCTGCTCAGCCCTCAGCTCATGCGGATCTTCACCGCCGCCTACGTCCCGGATCCCGCCGACCGTGCGCATCCTCTCGTCTCTCCCGCACTCTCCGACGACCTCGCCGGACTTCCTCCCGCCCTGGTCATCACCGCGGAGAACGACCGCCTGCGCGACGAGGGCGACGCCTACGCCAAGGCTCTGGAGGCCGCCGGCGTCCCGGTCACCCACCGTGTCTTCGAGGGGGTCGACCACTACTTCACCCACACCGGCCCGGTACCGGCGGCGAAACAGGCCATCGATCTGATGGCCACCACCTTGCGCACCGCACTCGACGACTGACACCGGCGCTCCGGTCGGCGGCGCATTCAGGGATGAGCGGGCGGGGACGGGCTCCCGCCCGTCGACGGTCCAGGCCAGGTCGATCTCGTCGAACCGGTGGATCACCTCCCGGAACACACACTCGTATCAGGGATTCCTGCTTCGCCGGTTTCCGATCTAGACAACCGCGCTCCGTCACCCGTTCCTGGCGGAGCGGCGCGGACTTCCCAGGCCCGCTGGAGGACTGATCGGCTACTGTTGCCTGCACCGAAGCAAGGAGTGACGGCATGACGGCCGAGGTCGCGGCCAGTGAGGTGGACGGCGCCGCAACGGAGCAGGTGCCCACCGAGGCGGTCGGCCCTGTGATACGTGGGATCGCCGTCCTCAAGGCTCTTGCGGACGCCGGCGGGCAGGAGGACCTGCAAGAGCTCGCGAACCGCACAAGCCTCGCACGGGCCACCCTCGACCGCATCACCGTCACCCTCGGCGCCATGGGCTACGTCCACATCGAGGGACGTAGAGCCGTGCTGGCCCCGCCACTGATGGAGCTGGGCAACGCTTACCTGACTGCCGTCAGGATTCCCGAACTCCTGGGACCACGGGCCGACGCGCTGGCCGAGGAACTGGACGAGGGGGTCACCCTGACCGTGCCGGACCAGCACGGCGCCCATTTCGTCCACTCGGCGGTCCGCGACCGGCGGATGGGAATCGTCTGCAGCATCGGCGACAGGCTGCCACTCGACGCCTCGGCGCCGGGTGCGCTGCTGGCCGCCACCTGGAGCCCCGCCGAATGGGAACACCACCGGGCGCACCACCCCTGCGTGCGCGGCGCGAACCTCATCGAGGCGTGTACGGACGATCTCCGCGAACGCGCCGCCGCCGCGAAAGCCAACGGCTGGTCCCTCGACGACCAGTGGCTGGAAGCCGGCCTGATCGCCCTCGGCCACCCCGTCCATGCCCCGGACGGGGACCTGGTGTGCGTGGTGAACGTGGTCAGCCTCATCGGACGCTACCCGAGCGCGGAAGCGCTGGCACGGGCCGCGCTGCCCGCAGTGCGGAGCGCCGTGGCAGACATGGAACAACAACTGCGCACACCACCGCCGGAACCACCGGCCGCGGCGGTCAGACGACCGCTCGATACCGAAGTCTCCAAGCCCGGGCGCGGAATCATCGAGTCCCTCGCCCGCGGCCTGAGCGTGCTGACCGCCTTCGGCCCGGGCCGCGACGCCCTCAGAAATGCCGAGATAGCCCGTCTCACCGGCCTGCCACGGGCAACCGTACGGCGCGCGCTGATCACGCTGGACCACCTCGGGTATGTCACTGGTCAGGACGGGCTGTACCGGCCCAGCGCCGCGATCCTCTCGCTGGGCTACGCCCCGTTGTCGCGTCTGTCGCCGGCGCAATTGGCCCAACCTCATCTCACGGCCCTGTCCCACCGGCTCTCCGACTCCGCGTCCATGACGGTGCTCTCCGGTTCGGAGATTCTTTACGTCGCCCGCGCTGCCCCCGCCCGCCTGATGACGGTCCACGCCACAGTGGGCACACGACTGCCCGCGTACGCCACCGCGATGGGCCGCGTACTGCTCGCCGGCCTGCCCAGGAACGAATGCGCCGCGATCCTCGCCTCCTCAGCTCCGACGTCCCTCACCGCGCAGACGGTGACGGATGTCGATGAACTGATCCGGCTTGTCGCACAGGCCGACGACGACGGATACGCCCTGGTCGACGGGGAACTCGAAGTCGGTCTGCGCTCGATGGCCGTGCCGGTCCGCAGCCGGGACGGCAAGGTGCGCGCCGCGATCAACGTCGCCATGCACTCCAGTCGGCGTTCGGTCACCGAATGCCTCGAGGAGGTCCTGCCCGCGCTCCGCGCCGCGGCGGCGGGTATCGAACGTGACCTGGGGCCGCTTTCCTCGATCAAGACCTGACGGCGCCACCACCGCGCGACGGCCGGGGTGTTCGGCGCGGGATCGCGTGAGCGCCGGGGCGCACCCTCGCCCGCGGCGTGCGCCCGTCACTGGCCGGGCGAGGGCAGCCGAAGCCCTCGCCGTGGCGCTGTCGCCGACTCGCAGCCGGTGGGTCGTGAGCCCATGCATCTTCACCACCATTGACACCCGCTCGGTGTCGGACCCAGACTCATGCCAGCCGTCCAACGAACTTAATTTCGTCAGGCGAACGCGGTTTATCTGCTCCAAGTAATCCGGCCATCCCGGCGGTTCGGCACCCGAACCACCGACCGCTTCCCACTCGAAGAGGAGTGAGCATGAGGATCCGGCATCGACGACCTACGCGGTTGCGTATCGGTCGCGTTCTCACGGCGCTGGCGGCATCTGCCATCGCCTTGGGGGTCGCCATGGCCCCCGGTTACGCGGCCCCCGCCCCGGGACCCGACGAGGTGAGAGTGACCAGGGACATCGCCTACGCGCCGGCCCAGCCGGCCGACAGCCAGGGCCACCTGTTGGACCTGTACATCCCCCGGTCGCAGCGGCCGGTGCCGTTGGTGATCTTCACGGGAGGCTCGGCGTGGCTGGCCGACAATGGCCGACAGGGCGCTGACCAGGTCGCCGCCCAGCTCAACCCGCGCGGGTTCGCGGTGGCGGGTGTGTCGGTCCGGTCCAGCTCACAGGCCCAGTTCCCGGCCCAGCTCCACGACATCAAGGGCGCCATACGCTGGCTCCGGGCGCATGCCGAGGTCTACCACCTCGACCCTCGACGCTTCGCGATCATGGGTGACTCCTCGGGGGGCTGGACCTCGGCGATGGCCGCGGTCACCGGAGACATCCCGCGACTGGAGGGAGACGTGGGTGTGCGCGGTCCGTCCAGCGCGGTGCAGGCAGCGGTACCGTTCTACCCGCCGACTGATTTTTCCCAGATGGATGCGCACATGCTGGACAACTGCAAGGTGTTCAACCAGCTCCTGGGGACGACCGACTGCCACTCGGACGCACGCTCGCCCGAGTCGCGGCTGCTCGGCTGTCCCATCAAGGACTGCCCGGACAAGGTCGCGGCCGCGAACCCTCTCACCTACGTCACCGACCGGCCCCTGCCTCCGACGCTGATCTTCCACGGCGAGCAGGACCCCTTGGTGCCTTACCACCAGGGCCGCCTGCTGCGCGACGCCCTGGCCTCCGCCAACACCGATGTGCGCATGATCTCCCTCCCGCACGCCGGCCACGGTCCGATTTCCAGCATGCTGGGCGACCCCGACACCCGCCGGGACGCCTACGAGGAATACGCACGGCACGGTCACACCACGCCGCCTGTTCCCGTGACACCGTCGTGGCAGACCATCGTCTCCTTCCTGTCGTCCGAGTTGCGTCCCGCGGCGAGGTAGGCCCACCGCAAGGCGACCTCACGATGCACACCGCATTCCGCTGTCCAAAGCCGCCTACAGCGCACCGTGCCCGCGCCGGTGCTCGACTGCCAGCGACAGCTCGACCAGGGTCTTCACCGACCCGTCCGCGCACAGCACCTCGTCAGTGAGCTCGAAGAGCGCATCCGCGCGAGCGTAGAGGCATTGGTAGAAATCGACCCGAAAGCGGGACGACACGTCCAATGCCGGGCCCGCGGGTGCGTCGACAGACAGACTCATACACAGCGGCCGTTCTCTCGTGCTTTGTGACTCGACATCTCGAAGCGTGGGAGAACGGCCGTCTCCGCTGTCCCGGAAAGAACCACAGATCAGCAGGTCGAGTGACCTACGACGCTAAACGCCAAGCTCAGAGGGCGTTAAAGAAGCGACGTTGGGCGTACGCCAGACATCACCCGCCGCGGCCCCGCAAAAGGGGGGTGCCGCTGTCAGTGCGATCAAGGCAGGTAGATCGTTCTATCTCTGTGCCGGGATCGTTTGACCGTTGTGTCGGAGGTCGGGGGGCTTGTTGATCCAGGCGGCCCCGGGGGGTTTCGGTGGTTCGGGTGCCCCGCGGACGAATCGTTCGGGGTGCTGGCGGTAGACGCTCGTGAGGACGTCGGCGTGCATCTCGCGGAGCTGGTCGGCGAGGCCGAAGTGCACGTCGAAGGGGGTATGCATGGCTATTCCGGAGTGCCGGTGGGCGACGTTGTACCAGTCAGCCGCAGCCTGCCCGTTCCCATCAACCCGCTCTGGAAGAAGGTAACTGAGCCGGATAAGCTCACGAGGCGACGTCTGGCCTATGAAAACAGCCACAGAGGCTCTGCCCCGAGCAGAGGGCGGAGCCTCTCCGTGTTGGAAGGAGAATCCGCTGCGCGCGGGTTCGATCCCCGTCCTTGAGCTGGCGCGATCGTCTCCTGTGTCTTCAGCGCGTTCCTGTCGGGCCTCATTGAGGCCGAGTTGAGGCCGCAAGGACAGGAACAGACTGACAAGGGCTGACTAGCCTCAACACGGATTACCACATCTGACCTGCGAAAACGTCAAAGATGAGCGTTGATCGGCAAGGACCGCCAAGATCCTCAAAGGACTCATAATCCGTCGGCCGTGGGTTCGAGTCCCACCCGCCCCACCGTGCAGGTCCCTGACCTGCGGAAACGTCTCAGCGGGCTGGCGGATTCAGGACTTTGGGCGAACGGACTGAATCCGCTGCTCGCGAGCTCAACGGCGATGTGGTGTCCGCACTTGGGTGCTTCATTGACCTGCGGGTATGCCCCGTGCGCTTGCTCTCGAGGACTGGAGCCGACGGTCTGATCGGTGGGCGAGGGCGGATGTCGGGACGCTGATGGGACGCAGGGAATCGGAAGTAGCTGCCTTGTACCTGTCCTGCAAACGCTGGCCAATGTCGACCAAGGCTGACAGAGAGGGGGCCTCCTCTGTGCTGAGAGGTGGTCGCTGTCTGCTTGCGTAGTTCACCGAGCCTGGCCATCAGCGCGATGTGGAAGTTGGGTGGCAGGGGAAGCCCGCCGCGGTGTACACCGTCCTGTCAGTCGGCCACCACCACGGTTTCCCGCGACACCATGTCCGTCACCACGACCTGGGTACCGATGGTTGTGGTGACACATGTGATGGCGTCCGCACGGATCAGCCTGGCTGTCCTCTCGCCTTTGCGTACCTTCTCGCCCTGCCTCAGGAACCAGACGTCAGCCACGCTTCCCTCCGGTGGCCTCGCGATCGTTGTGTCTTCGGACGGCAGGCCCTTTGGTCAGCTGGTTTTCTGGTGCCGGAGCGGCAAGAAGAATGCGCCGAGTGGCCTTCCGCGACCCGGGCCGGTCCGGACCGAGGCCGTCAGGAGCCTGCGGGCCGGACCGGCGCGGTTGCCGGCGGTTCTACTTCTTCCACACCGCGATCACGGACGGTCGCGGCAGGTTCCCCGGCCCGCCCGGTCAGGCCGAGCCCGGGTTCTCCGCGGTGGCCTCGCTGGTCTCGCCCGGATGCTGCGCGCGACCAGAGCAGCCCGCCGTCGGTCTCCGGCCTGCTGCCTTGCTCGGGTGTTCCCGCCGTGCCACCGGGGCGTTCGGAAGCCCTGGTGGTCCGTTGGTCCGTGCCGGAGGCAGTGCCGCCGGCTGCGTTGGTGGTCTCGCCCTGGACGACCTGGGATGCCGCGTCTGCCTGGGTCTCGTCGTTCTTCACGGCACGGGCCTCGGCTTTGAGGATGCGGGCGGACTTGCCTGCGGAGCGGGCGAGGTCGGGGAGCTCCTTGGCGGCGAGGACGGCTATGACGACGATGAGGATGACGGCGACTTCGCTCAGTCCGAACATGCGGATCCCTGTCTTCTGCGTACGACCCGGACCGGTACGGCCCGAGCCTGGGGCTGCCGGGTGGGGCTGCCGGGTGGCGGGATGCCCTGGTCTACAGGCGGGTGGAGATGGACGGCAGCAGGTCCTGGAAGGTGCGGCCGGTGGCGGGTTCGCCGATGTGGCCTTCATCTGCCGGCCGCCGCCGGTGCGGTGGTCTTCGGCGGCGCGGCCAACAAGCTTCTGCGCAAGGTGGGCATCGAGCCCGTCGAGGAGTTGCACCACGGCGCCACCCTGGAGGAGCTCGGGCACCTGATCGGTGAGTCGCACGAGCAGGGGCAGTACCCAAGGACACGGCCGACCTGCTCGACCACGTCCTGGAGTTCTCCGATCGGACGCTGGACGAGGTGATGGTCCCGCGTGCGGACGCCGTCTTCGTCCGTAGGGACGCCTCGGCCGCCGAGGCGGTCGAGCTGATCGCCAAGCACGGCCACTCCAACGACCCGGTCCTCGGTGACCACCCCGACGACGTCGCGGGCGTCCTGGGCGTGCGCGAGCTGACCCATCTGCCCGCCGACGGCTTCGCCGCCGCCACGGCGGGTGCGCTCGCCCGGCGCCCACTGCTGCTGCCGGACACTCTGCCCCTGCCCGACGCGGTCGACCGGATGCGCGAGCGGGACGACGAGTTCGGGGTCGTCCTCGACGAGCACAGCGGCGTCGCGGGAATTGTGACCTACGAGGACATCGCCGAGGAACTGGTGGGCGACATCGCCGATGAAACCGACACCGTGACCGAGATCGCCGTCGCTGACGGTGGCGGCTGGCTGGTGGACGCCGGGCGCCGGGCGCCGCCTGGACGAGGTGGCCGAAGCCACCGGCATCGAGCTGCCCGGGGACGACGACTACGACACGATGGCCGGCCTGATCGTGGACCGTCTCGGCCGCTTCCCGGCCATGGGCGACCGGCTGACCCTGGACATGCCCGACGGCGGCCGCGCGGTCATCGACGCACGCACCCTCGACCGGCATGTACCGGACCGGGTCCGCCTTGAGCGGCTGCCCGTGCGTGAGCGCGAGGAGGAACGGAGTCGGAGGCAGGCGAGGACGAACCTCGGCCTGCTCAGCGGCACTGCCATCGTTCTACGCCGCGGTCAGCGTCGCAAAGACCACGACATTTCCCTGGTAGCCGGTTTCTTCGGCGTATGGACCCCCACAGGTGATGACGCGCAGTTCGGGCCGGTGGGAACTGCCGTAGACCTTCTCGTCCGGAAACGCCTTCTTGTCGTAGAGCTCCACAGCGTCGACCGAGAAGACGGCTGTCCGCCGGTCTGACCTGATGATCTCGATGGTGTCGCCCTTGGCTAGTTCTCCGAGGCGGTGGAAGACTCCGGGGCCTTGCGGCGTGTCCACGTGTCCCGCAGTGACGGCTGTGCCGACTGAGCCAGGAGGTGTACCGGCTCCATACCACCCGGCAAAGCCGGGCATATTGGCCGATGGTGGGCGCAGTGCTCCTGTGTCGTTGAGGCTCAGTTCCGTCATTGGGGCATTCACGCCGATGGCGGGAATTCGCAGCCGGACTGGAGCCGACGGGGGCAGGGGCGGCACAGAGGGATACCGGGTCGAGGCGGTGCTGCTGTTCCCGGGGGGCGCGGAGGAGGAGAAGGACTGCGCGGCCGAAGGTTGCGGAGGCCGTTCGCCTCGGAGCGCCGTGATCACCAGCACCATGCCCGCCAGTAGAGCGTAGGCGAGAAGTTTGGCGGACGGGGTGGACGAGGGGGAAGGGCCGCAGGGCTCGTACCTCGATTCCATCGCTGTGGAGCCTCCGCTTCGCGATGATCCCCCCAGCCCCCGGACACGGGCATGGGAGCTGGGCCGGCAGGGCAGAGCGTCAAACGCGGGCACCGGTCGGGGAGCGGCGCATCTTGATCACGCCGCCGGCGGCGGCTCCGGCGAGCAGCACCGCGCCGAGGGCAAGTTGCGTGCCCTTGTCGTTCGCCGCCCCGAAACCAGCGTCGATCGCGCCGCTGGGGTTGCCGGCGCCGACCCAGTATGTGCCCGTGATCTTGACGCGCGGCGGGCACTTCAGGGTGACGGTGTAACCGCCGGCCTCGGTGCCGCCCGGGACCTTGAATTCGCCGGTCAGTACACCCTCCCGGTCGCCTGGAAGGAGGTGAAACTTGCCTCCTGCCTCAGACTCGCCCTTCCCATAGGTCTCCGAGCCACAGGCTCTGGTGCTGACTGTGACGGTGGAGCCTGGGGCGGCGTGGCGCGGGCTGATGTGCATATTCGGATCACCGGTGGGGCCGTTCGCGGCTGCCGCGGCCGGGCTCGAGAGGCCGACAATACCGAGAACGAAACCGATGCCGATGCCGGCGCCTGCCCACTTGATACGCATGAAGTTCCTCCGAGAAGCAGTGGCCGGCCGGAGTGCGCGGCGTCTTGTTGTGCTCCGCTCATGAGGAAACCGACGGACCGTCAGGGCTGCAACCCACATACGGACAGATGGGCCATCCGGCCAGGCCCAGCGGCCGCACTCCTTTGATCATTTATGCAGGTGAGCGCTCCTGAGGGCGATTTCGGAAGAAAGCACCGCACGGGCGACGAAGGGGCTGGTGTCCCTTCGGGGTGATCTTGGAAAAGCGCAGGACGCCCTGTGGCTGCCTCTGCCGTCATACATCCTCCTGCGCGGCGCGTGACCGTGAAGCCCCCTGGGACGCTGATATGACCTCATCCCGCGAGGCCAAGGTCTCGCCCGTTTCCTCGGCCGACGAGAAGCTTGCGCGGCGGGAGGAGCAGAACGCGTCGTCGCCGAGGATGTCGTCGGCTGGGTCCCGGGGCGACCGATGTGAGTGGACCGCCGCCCGTGTCTGGGCGAAGCTGCACCGCCTCGTCCTCGACGAGCTGGGTTCGCGCGGAGATCTGGACTGGCCGCGCTGCGCGATCGACTCCGTGAACATGCGGGCCCTGAAAGGGGGGGCCTGACAGGTCCGAATCCTGTCGACCGGGGCAAGAAGGGCTCGAAGATCCACTTGATCACCGAGCGGACCGGTTTACCCCTCTCGATCGGGATCTCCGGCGCGAACCTGCACGACAGCCAGGCACTTGAGTCGCTCGTACGCGGCATCCCGCCGATCCGATCGCGGCGCGGCCCACGCAGATGACGGCCCGCCAAGCTGCACGCGGACAAGGGCTACGACTACGTGAGGAGAAGACTCATGACGACGAGTGAGGTTGTCATAGCAGCGAGGCTGAGGTGGCCAAGGAGCGCGGCCACAGCCTGCACCTCGCGCCGCGACCTCCTTCAAGGAGGAACGGAAGCCAAGTTGTTGGCCGAAGCCTGAGCTGCCGGAGCCCCAGCCCTCCAACTGATCCTGCGATGAGGAGGCTTGGCTTGATAGAGCGACGGAATGATGTGTGACCTGCGAAAACAGCCGGTGAAACTCTGTTCCCGGCGCCAGGGGCGTGAGCCTCTTCGCACTGGAATGGAAATCCGCTGCGGACGGGTTCGAAACCCACCTCCGAGCTGGCGTAATCGCCCGACAGGGTGGTGTGCTTGGCCCGTCCGGGACGGTGTCGGGACGCAGTTGGGACGCAAGGATAGGAACAGAACGGCAAAGGCTGAGTAGCGGAGACATAGTGCACCCCGTCTGACCAGTAAAAACGTCACGAACAGGCACTGATCGTCAAGGACCGCCAAGATCCTCAAAGGACTCAGAGGGCGTTTACGTAGTTCTATTCCGAAAAACGGCTTTCGTCGCTGCCCTGGTTCATGCTGGTTGCAGCCGTATGTGCAGTTCGTCTTCCCTTGGCACACGAACCCTGCGGTCCGTTTCACGCACTTCTGCTGCCGGAAGTCCGTCTGGTTTGAAGATGCGGGAGAACCGCCCGATGTTCATCGGAACAACCCCTTCCGCACTATCCATGGCAACGGTACGGCGTGAGCCAGCGCAAGCCGTACCCCAGCGACCTGTCCGACGCCCGATGGGCCCTGATCGAGCCGACGTTGACGGCCTGGCGGAAAGCCCGGCTCGACCGCCGACCCACCGGCCAGCCGGTGAAAGTCGAACTCCGCGACGTGTTCAACGCAATTCTCTATCTGAACCGCACCGGAATCCCCTGGAAATACCTCCCGCACGACTTCCCCGGCCACGGCACCGTCTACTTCTACTACGCCGCCTGGCGCGATGAGGGAATCTTTGTCCAGCTCAATTACGACCTCACCCGCCCTGGCCCGAGTAAAGGAAGGACGCAAGCCCGAACCGACGGCCTCCGTCATCGACACCCAGAGCATCAAGACCTCCACCAACGTGCCCGTGACCAGCCAGGGAACCGATGCGGCGAAGAAGATCGTGGGCCGGAAACGAGGGATCCTCACCGACACGATCGGCCTGATCCTCGCCGTGACCGTCACCGCCGCCAGCCTCTCCGAGAACGTCCTGGGAATACGCCTCCTCGACCAAGCCAAAAGCGCCTACCCCACCATCGCCAAGAGCTGGGTCGACACCGGCTTCAAGAAGGCCGTCGTGGAGCACGGCGCGAACCTCGGAATCGACGTCGAAGTCGTCGACAAGAACCCTGGGACCCGCGGCTTTCACGTCCTGAAAAGGCGCTGGGTAGTGGAACGAGTGCGCCGTGAGGCGCTTGTTGATCGAGTGGAGGTGAAAGACCTGCACCAACCTGCTGTCGCAGCAGTGGGGTTGAAGCTGAGGGCAGCCTGATCCGGGAGGTGCCGGGGAGGGCGGGAAGCAGCCCTGACAAAGCCGGGGCGGGGCCAGGACCGTCAGATGGCCGTGTGCCCGGCGAGCATGACGGAGAGGTGTACGAGAGGAACCGGTGTGTGAAGCCTCGTAACGAATTCCCACCAGCTCGAACCTGACGGATCTGGGCTGGGTGCGGTGCGCGTCTGCCATCTGCTCGGGCAGGCGACTTGCGCGGAGGTCTCGTTCGCCGCCGCGCAAGGCCACGGTGAAGGACTGCGGCGTAGCCGTGGCGATGCCGCCGGGGTATAGCCGGGCGCCTCCTCCGACAAGCGATCACAAGTGAACACGGGAACCGTCCCGGTCCCGCCGCGGGCCGCGCATCCGGCGCGGACATCCGGGCTGGGTCCACCGTCGGCCGAACGGTCCGGGATGGGGCGGAGCCGCCGTAGTAGTCCGAGCGCGGGAAAGCCGCGTACATGGCGAAGGGCGGCAGCAGGTAACGAGTGGAAGGGGACTGCAATGCCCGAAGACGCCGGAGTGGAGACTCCGGCCGTGCAGCGCGACGTGCCGGTGGTGCGGCCGCTGCAGGTACGGGAGATGCAGACCAAGCTGCACCGCTGGGCGGCGGCCGATCCCGGCTGCCGCTTCGATGATCTGTACCACCTGGTATGCGACCGCAGGTTCCTCGCACGTGCGTGGGACCGGGTCGCCGGCAACACCGGTGCCCGCACCGCCGGCGTGGACCGGGCCACGGCCCGCACCATCGCCGAGCAGGTGGGCGTGGAGGTGTTCCTGGACCAGCTGCGCGAGCAGCTTCGGCAGCGGACGTTCCGCCCGCTGCCGGTACGCGAGCGGATGATCCCCAAGCACGGCGGGAAACTGAGGAGTCTCGGCATCCCGACCGTGGCCGACCGCGTAGTCCAGGCGACGCTGAAACTGGTGCTGGAACCCATCTTTGAGGCTGACTTCACGCCGGTCTCCTACGGGTTCCGCCCCAACCGGAGGGCGCACGACGCGATCGCCGAGATCCACTTCTGGGGCACCCAAGGCTACCGCCAGGTCCTGGACGCGGACATCGAGGCGTGCTTCGACTCGATCGACCACACGGCCCTCATGGACCGGGTGCGTTCCCGAGTCAAGGACAAGCGCGTGCTCGCCCTGGTCAAGGCGTTCCTGAAGGCCGGAATCCTGCGGGAGACCGGGACAATGGAGCCATCCGAGACCGGCACCCCGCAAGGCGGGATCCTCTCTCCGCTGCTGGCCAACATCGCGCTGTCCGCGCTCGATGAGCACGTGATGGGGCCGTGGAAGCCAGGCGGGACGATGTCCAGCGACTCGCGACGCTTCACGCGGGTGGCCAAGAACCTGCCGAACTGGCGGATCGTGCGCTACGCGGACGACTTCGTCGTGCTCGTCAGGGGCGAACGCCACCACGTCGAGGCGCTGAGAACGGAGATCGGCGAGGTCCTGGCCCCGCTCGGACTGCACCTGTCGAAGTCCAAGACGCGCGTGGTGCACATGGCCGACGGGTTCGACTTCCTCGGCTTCCACATCAAGTGGATGCGCAAACGGGGAACGGACAAGCACTACGTCTACACCTTCATCGCGGACAAGCCAGTCCGTGAACTGAGGCGGAAGATCCGGGCGCTGACCCACCGGAGGTCACAGGTCCCCTTCGCCGCCGTGCTGTCGAGGATCAACCAGATCCTTCGCGGCTGGGCCAACTACTTCAAGCACGCCGTCGCCAAGCACACGTTCAACACCTTGCGGTCGTTCGTGTGGTGGCGGGTGGTCAACATGATCACGTATCGGCGGCGCATGACGTGGTCGGCCCTGCGCCGACAGTTCAAGGGCCCCTCGGGCTGGCGGCAGATTGCCCTGGACGGAGTCATGTTGTTCAACATCGCCGCGGTGACGGTCACCCGCTACCGCTGGCGCGGCTTGAACATCCCGACACCGTGGACCGCATAGATCATCGAGCCAACGGCAGGAACCTGTGGAGAGCCGGATGCGGTGAGAGTCGCACGTCCGGTTCGGTGAGCGGCCCGGGGAAACGGAGTCGGAGAAATCCGACCACCGCGTCCCGGGCCGACTCTCCAGTATGTGCGCCACGAGGCGCCCTGTTTGTATCCCCGGCTCAGCCGGGAGGAACTCGGAAGGAGGTTCCTGGGCCGAATGACTCACCTGGATCCGAAAGGCGAAGGGGACAAGAGCATGTCAGCAAACCGGTGACTGGGCCCAATTGTCAGGGACGGTGTGCCGGGCGGCCCGCGCGATATGGCGAAGACTGCATTGTTTGAAGCCCAATCTCCAGAAGATGCAAGTTCCCATCCGTCGGAAAGACAGTTGAAACCGACGCCACGCCTGCACTGGCTTCTATTGTTGGCCGGTGCAACTTCCGGGCGGTGGAGCGATGTCCAGCGAGGACATTCAAGGAGATGAGTGGGACGCCTGTGTCGCGCTAGCACGTACAGACAGGGACGAACGTGGGATCGCCTACGGGACGCGAGTCCTATGGCGACGGAGGCCCCGTAGTAGTCGCCGGAGTGACGCCCGGCCGGGGAGGACGGGAAAGCCGCCCGCAGGGCGAAGGGGGCCAGGTGATTCGGACACCCGGATATGGGGAGGTATGCGAAATGCAGAGCGCCGCAACGGTGCTGGGTGTCCTGCGTGAGCGCGGCAGGCGCCATCTGCCGTGCAATGAGCTGTATCGACAGTTGTTCAACCCGCAGTTGTATCTGCTGGCCTACGGTCGTATCTATGCCAACCACGGCGCGATGACGCCCGGGGCCACGCCGGAATCCGTGGACGGCATGTCCCAGCGGAAGATCGACCGGATCATCGAGGCGATGCGCCATGAGCGCTACCGCTTCCGGCCGGTTCGACGCGTGCACATCCCGAAGAAGAACGGAAGCACGCGCCCTCTTGGGCTGCCGACCTGGTCGGACAAGCTCGTCGGGGAGGTGGTCCGCTTGCTCTTGGAGGCGTACTACGAGCCGACGTTCTCCGACCGATCGCATGGATTTCGTCCCCGAAGGGGCTGCCACACCGCGCTGCGGGAGGTGGCCCACACCTGGACCGGGACGTCCTGGTTCATCGAAGGGGACATCGCCGACTGCTTCGGCAGCCTGGATCACCAGGTCCTGCTGTCGATCCTCGGCGAGAAGATCCATGACCAGCGGTTCCTGCGGCTGGTGCGCAACATGCTGACAGCCGGATACCTGGAGGACTGGAAATGGGGAGCCACGCTCTCCGGAGCGCCGCAAGGCGGAGTGGCCTCCCCGATCCTGTCCAACATCTATCTGCACAAGTTGGACGAGTTCGTCGAGAAGGTTCTGATCCCGGAGTGCACCCGTGGAGAGCGCCGGGCTCGTAACCCGGCGTATTTGGAGTTGCAAAATCTGCTGGCGAAAGCCCGCCGGCGCGGTGACCGGCCTGAGGCCCGGACATTGCGTCAGCGGATGGTGAGCCTGCCGAGCGCGGATCCCAACGATCCGTCATATCGCAGGCTTCGCTATGTCCGCTACGCAGACGACCACCTCCTCGGATTTACCGGACCGAAAGCCGAGGCCGAGCAGATCAAGCATCGCCTGGCCGAGTTCCTGCGTGACGAACTCAAGCTGGAACTCTCCCAGGAGAAGACGCTGGTAACCCACGCCCGTACCCGGGCGGCACGGTTTCTCGGTTACGAGATCACGACCCAGCACAACGACACGAAGAAGACCGGCCGCTACCGCAGGGTGAATGGCCAGATCGCCCTTCGTGTCCCCAGGGACGTGATCAAAGCCAAATGCGATCCCTACCTCGCCCGCGGAAAGCCCGCGAAGCGAACGGAACTGACCAACGGCAGCGATCACGCGATCGTCGCCACGTTCGGAGCCGTCTACCGGGGCATCGTCCAGTACTACCTGCTTGCCGGAGACGTCTTCCGGCTGCACCGGCTGCAATGGGTGATGGAGACCTCCATGCTCAAGACCCTTGCGGGCAAGCACCGTTCGACCGTGACGAAGATGGCCGCCAGGCACAAGGCCAGAATCGACACGCCCAACGGGCCCCGAGTCTGCTTCGAGGCCCGCATCGAGCGGGAGAACAGGAAGCCGCTGGTGGCGCGGTTCGGTGGCATCCCTCTCCAGCAGCAGCGGTCGGCGAAGGTCGTCGACCGTCGGCCTGTCTGGGTGGACTATCCGCAGAAGGAGCTGATCACCCGGCTCCTGGCGGACACGTGCGAGGTCTGCGGGGCCACCGGTGATGTCCAGGTGCATCACGTCCGAGCCCTTGCCGATCTCGCCCGTGCCGGATGGCCGCCGTCCGACTGGGCGCGCGTCATGCTCGACCGGCGGCGCAAGACCCTTGTGGCCTGCGCTGCCTGCCATGACCGTATCCACGAGGCACGAACGGCCAGATCACCCACGCCGTGATCACTGGAGAGCCGGATGACAGGGAAACCGTCATGTCCGGTTCGGCGGGAGGCCGCGCGGAAAAGGACCTGCCACGGGCAGGCACCTCGCCGCGCGGCCGACCCAACCTCCTGGCTGTCCGGCTATCGCAGACTCAGCCCACGTTACGAGCGCCATTCCCGCAACTAGTAGGGCTCCGTTACGTCTGTCTGTCGGTCCTGTTTGGGGGAACGCTGAAGGTGTGGACGCACATGAAGTGAACCGGGCTCGGGCGACGTTGGCGTTATTCGTCGCTGACGTGTTCGCGTCGGTGCCGCGCAAGGATCAGCGGGCGAAGGGCGACTGCTACCTGCGGGGACTGATGCTGGACGGACGGCGGAAGTCGATCCAGCCGATGGCGGAACGGCTGCCCGACGGCAACGAGCAGAACCTGCAGCAGTTCGTGAACCAGTCGACGTGGGATCCGGTGCCGGTGCGGCGGCGGATCGCCCAGCGGATGGTGCCGAGAATCGGCCCGGAGGCGTGGGCGGTCGATGACGTGTCGTTCCCCAAGGACGGGAAGATGTCGGTGGCGGTCGCGCGCCAGTACTGCGGGGCGCTGGGCAAGCGGGCCAACTGCCAGGTCGCGGTGAGTGTGCACGCGGTCTCCGACACCGCGTCCTGTCCGCTGCAGTGGCGGCTGTTCGTGCCCGAGGAGTGGGCGGACGATGCGGTGCGGCGGCAGAAGACCGGGATACCGCAGGAGGTCGGGCACCGGGAGAAGTGGCGTCTGGCCCTGGACATCCTCGACGAGCTGGCCGGGTGGGGTCTGGTGCCGCCGGTGCTGGTCGCCGACGCCGGCTACGGGCAGAACGCCGACTTCCGCGACGGTCTGAGCGAGCGGGGCATCGGCTATGTCGTGGCGGTCCGTTCGGACGTGACGGTCCACCCGCACGACGTGCGGCCCACCGCCCCGGCCTGGTCCGGGAACGGTCGCAGGCCGCAGCCCCGCTACCGGGACAAGCCGTCCTCGGTGGCAGCGCTGGCTCAGGAGCACGGACGGCAGGCGTTCACCGAGGTGACCTGGCGTGAAGGCTCCCGCGGGCCGATGCACTCACGCTTTCTGGCGCTGCGGGTGCGGTACCGGGGTGAGGGCCCGCCGTCTGGCCCAAGCCGCCGCCACTGCCGAGCACGGCCACTGGGACGGTGTCCTGCCCGAGGTGACGCTGCTGGTCGAATGGCCCCAGGACGCCGAAGCACCCACCGACTACTGGCTGTCCAACCTGCCCGCCGACACACCGATCACCGAACTGGTCCGCCTGTCCAAGATCCGCTGGCGCATCGAGCACGATTACCGGGAACTCAAGCACGGCCTCGGCCTGGACCACTTCGAGGGCCGCTCCTGGAACGGCTGGCACCACCACGTCACCCTGGTCACCGCCGCCCACGCCTTCCTCACCGAACAGCGCCTGTCCCCAAAAGCCGATACAGCGGACTCACCCTCTACCAGATCCTCGACGCCATCCAGGACCTGCTGAACTGCTGGACCGGCACCTGCACCACCTGCCACCGCCCCCTGCCCAGAACATCCACCACCAGCCCAAGCACAAGAGCCAGAGCAACCTAACGGAGCCCTACTAGTAGACTGTCGCGGCTAGTTTTTGGGATAGAGGTGGCGCAGTTTGATGCGTGCGTCGTGGGTGGTGAACTGCCAGTTCACCTGACGCTGGTCGGTGTTGGTGGCGTTCTGCCAGGCTGAGAGTTCGGTGTTGAGGGTGTCGAGGTCGCTGATCCGGCGGTCGAGGCATTGCCGGGTCAGTGCGGAGAGTTCGATCTCGGCGATGTTGAGCCATGACCCGTGCTTGGGCGTGTGGTGGATCTCGAGGCGTTGGGCCAGGGCGAATGCCTCTTCGGGTTCGAACGCCTCGTACAACGAGGCGATGTTGTGGGTGTTGAGGTTGTCCATCACCAGCACCACGGTCTCGGCGTCGGGGTAGTCCACGCTCAGTAACTGTTTGACCTGGCCGGCCCAGTCGATCCGGGTCCGCCGGGACAGTGCCTGAACGCGACGCCACCCGCGCAGGGGTTCGACCCACACGAAGATCGAGGACGTGCCGCAGCGGATGTACTCGCTGTCCTGGCGGGCGTCGTGACCAGGGCGGGCCGGGAGTGGGTCGCGGGCATCGCCGAGGAGCTGGTAGGGCTTCTCGTCCATGCACACCACCGGACGTGCCGGGTCGTAGGGCCGGGCATAGACGGCCAGCACGTCTTCCATCCGGGCCGCGAACTCCGCGTTCGCCCGGGGTGGGATGGTCCAGCACTTTCTCAGGTGAGGGCGCAGTTCCGTTTTTTTTTAAGACCCGCCCGATGGTGGAGTGGTCCAGATCGGGGATGTCCTCGGCCAGCGCGACATGTTTCTCCAGCAGCCGCAGCGACCACCGGGTATGGCCCTGGGGTGGCTGTGAGCACGCCATCGCGATCAGCCGGGCTTCGACCTCGCCGGTCACCGGCGAGGGCACCGGTGGGAGGTCGCGCTTCTTCCGCGCGATCGTGGCGTGCACATCGCCACCGGTCTCGGCGAAACGCTTGGCGACCAGCCGTAACGTCTCACCGGAGACGCCGAGCCGGGCCGCGATCACCGCCTTGGGATCCACGTCTCCCACCGAGGTGTCCAGTGCTAGCAGTACACGCGCACGCATGATCATCGAGGCCCCACGAACACCCGTGGTGGTCACCCGGACCAACTCCTCACGATCCTGCGGTGTCAACCTGACCGGCCGCTTCTTCTGTGAACCCATGACGACAGTCCTGTCCGGCAAAAGGGAAGGAGGAACCCACCAGACACCAGCCTCCCAACCAGACACGCCACAACTAAGCAGCGACGCACTACTAGGGCGTGTTTCGGAAGTCCCTTCGTCGCCCGAAGGGCGGCTCTGCGGCGTCCGGTGCGTGCTCTCGGCGCGCCGGACGAAAGGCCTCGTACTGGGTGTACTTGGCCTTTCGTCCGGTGCGGCGGTGGGGGTACCTCCCGGTCGAGCGCCAGCCGAGACCGGGGGAGCGTGCCGGGCGTCGCAGAGCAGAAGGGACTTCCGAAACACGCCCTAGTGCCGCGTCAGGCAACGTTTGCCCTGTCGACGACGGCGCGGAGGTGCTGGTCGTTGGCATGCCGGTTTCGCCAGATGATGTAGCGGCGGATCATGCTGCCCTGTTCCTTGTGGTCGGCGTGGTCGGTGCCGTCGAGGGTGAAATACCGCAGGGCGGTGAACTGGGCCTCGATCCGGTTCAGCCAGGAGCTGTTGGTGGGGGTGTAGGCGATCTCGACGTTGTTCGCCGCTGCCCAGGTGCCGACGCGCTGACACTTCTTCGTTGTCAGGTGCGGGGAGAAGTTGTCACAGACGATCGCGATACGGACGTCGGGCGGGTAGAGGCTGCGCAGGTAGCGGCAGAACTCCAGGAACTGCGTGCGTTTCTTGATGGGCTTGATGTGCCCGTAGAGCCTGTTCTTCGTCAGGTCCAGGGCCGCGAACAGGTGACGTATTCCGCCGTAGCGGTTGTAGGTCGCCCGGCGCCGCCGGCGTGGCTCGCGAGCGGGGTTTTTGTGCTTGCCTCCGCGTTCGGCCCATTGCCGTCCGGGGTGGGGCATCAGGTTGAGCGGCCCGAACTCGTCCATGCAGAAGACGGCTTCGGGCTCTCCCTCTTCGGGTATGACCTCGCCGTCGGCGATAGCGTAGAGGTGTTCGACGCGGGCCTTCTTGGCCGAGTACTGAGGTTGAACTCGCAGTGGCGGGCCGGTCGATCATCCGGCACTCATGATCAGTCCGGTCTCGGTGAGGCAGCCGTCGATCAGTTCCGGGCGGTACTGGATCTTCTTGAGCTTGCGCTTCATGACGCGGGCCAGGTGGTCGAGGTTGGCGGCGGCGAAATCGGCCAGGCCGCGCTTGACCAGCGACCAGATGCCCTCCTGCGGATTGAGCTCAGGAGCGTACGACGGCAACTGGAACACCGTCAGCCACTCCTCGTTCTCCACGAAGAACAGCGCGAGCTCGTCGACCAGATGGACGTTGAGATTGTCCCAGACCCAGACCACGGGGGCCTTGAGCTGGTTGTGCGCTACGACGATCAGGTCGCGGTAGTCCTGCCATCCGAAGCTCTTCGCCTCACCCTTCCGTCCCCGGTACACGCGCAACCGGTAGATCAGACGCGATCGTTCACCGCTCTTGAAGCAGACCACGCCCGCCACGGAGACCCGTCCCCGGTTCGAGCCGCGCACCCGTACCACCGGTGTCCGGCCGCGCGGCGCCCACGTGTGCCCCTTCGGCGGCCTCAGCCCCTGCCCGGCCTCGTCCCCGAAGCAGATGTAGGCGTCCCGGGCCGCCGCGGTGGCTTTACGGTCTCCCACACCTCACTCCGCCACCGCTCGACACTCGCGTCGTCCCGCTCCAGCGCCCGCCTCGCCGGCACCTGCGCAGACCAGCCGTGCCGCCGCATCAACTTCCACACCCCCTGCACCGTGTACTCCACCAGGAACAACCGGATGATCAGCGCACGGATCCGCACCAGCGTCCAGCCCTGATCCTCATCCCAGCCGTGCGCCAGCGTCCCGCGCTCCAACTCCCTGAAGCTTCCCCTTGATCGTGGACACCTGGAGACTGGGATCTTGAGGTTCCAGAGGAAGTAGCACCAGGTGGGAAGTAAGTACACGAAGCGGTACACCGAGGAGTTCAAGCGGGACGCGATCGCGCTCGTCGACTCCTCGGGCAAGACGGTCACTGCCGTGGCCCGGGAACTCGGCATCAGCTCGGAGTCCCTGCGCGGTTGGTACCGCAAGGCCAAGGCTGACCGTGGCGAGGGCCAGGGCGGCGAGCTGACCAGCGCCGAGCGTGAGGAACTGCGGCGGCTGCGGCGGGAGAACCGCGAACAGCAGCAGACGATCGAGATCCTGAAAAAAGCGACCGCCTTCTTCGTGAAGGAGAACGACCGGTGAGCGAGCTCTACCGGTTCCTCCACACGGAGAAGGCAAACTACCCGATCACGTTGCTGTGCCGGGTACTGAAGGTCGCTCGCTCCTCCTACTACGCGTGGCGCGAGGGCGAGGCGGCCCGCCAAGCCCGACTGGCCGCCGACGACACGCTCGCCCACGAGATCACCGTGCTGCACATCGCCTCCCGTCGCACCTACGGCGTCCCGCGCATCCATGCCGAGCTGCGGCGTCTGGGGCGGTGGGTGAACCGCAAGCGCATCGCCCGCGTCATGCGCGAGCGCGACATCCGCGGCGTCACCCGCCGCAAGCAGCACTCGCTGACCCGGCCCGATGCGAAGGCGAAGCCGGCCCCGGACCTGATCGGCCGTGACTTCCACGCCGAACGTCCCGGGATCAAGCTGGTCGGCGACATCACCTACCTGCCCACCGCCGAGGGCTGGCTCTACCTCGCTTGCTGGCTCGACCTGGCCACCCGCGAGGTCGTCGGCTACGCCATGGCCGACCACCACCGCGCCGAGCTCGTCGTCGACGCTCTCGACATGGCCCACGGCCGGGGCGGTCTGGAGCCCGGCTGCGTGATCCACAGTGACCGCGGCAGCGAGTACACCTCCGCCCAATTCCGGGCCCGAATACGAGAGTTGGGGATGCGGCAGAGCTGCGGACGCACCGGATCATGCTTCGACAACGCCGCAGCCGAGAGTTTCTGGGCCCTGCTCAAGGAGGAGATCGGCGCCCGGACCTGGCCCGACCGGGCCACCGCCCGCGCCGAGGTCTTCACCTTCATCGAGACCTTCTACAACCGCCGCCGCCTGCGCAAGCACAAGATCTTCGGCTACCTCACCCCGGCCGAGACCAGACAGCGGCATCAACACGCCCTCGCGGCATAACGATCACGTGTCCGAGATCACGGGGAAACTTCACCCGCACCAGACGCTCCCATTGCGCAGGACTCAGCAGCTCCACGCACATCGGCCCCTTCGAGCGCAGCGCCTCCGCCCCGCCCTCGCGCCACGCTCTGCGCCACTTCTCCACCTGGCGCTCCCCGACCCGAAGCTCACGCGCGATGTCCGCGGTCTTCTCGCCGCCCGCGAACCGCTCCGCGGCCTCCAGCCTCAGCTGCTCGCGAGCTGCCTGCCGCCTGGGCGTCAGCCCACCACCCTGCGCATACCTCATCCCTCCGGCATACCGCAACGATCACGAAACGTCAGCTCCCCACCCGCCACTGCGAGTTCAACCTCAGTAGTCGGGATCGCGGGAGGTCTTCCAGGTCTTCAGGCGTTGAAAGGAGACGCCTTCCTCGCGGAGCAGGATGCGCAGGCCCTCGTGGCTGATGTCGTCGACCACCCCCTCGGCGACCAGGAAGTCCGCCAGCTTCGTCAGACTCCAGGCGGAAAACGGCAGGTCGTGCTCGGTCGGCTTGGACTTGGCGATCTTCTTGATCTCGCGGCGCTCGGGCAGCGTGAACGTCTTCGGGCGCCCGCCCTTGTACTTCGGGTAGAGCGAGTTGAAGCCGTCAGTGTTGAAGTTGTGGATCACATCGCGGACCCGGTCGGCGCTGGTGAACGTGACCTCGGCGATCTTCGCCACCGGCATACCCTGAGCGGCCAGCAGGACCACCTGGGCCCGCCGCCAGGTCACCACCGACCCGGTGCCCCTGCGGATGATCCGCAGCAGCCGCCGCCCCTCGTCATCGTCGATCTCACGCACGCGTACTCGCTCTGCCACCAAGACAGGGTGCCAGTCACGCGCCGCCAGAACCCTCATTTCCTGCCCCTTGATCGGCAGCGGATGCCGCCCCTGCGACTGTCCATATCGCCATGCCCCATAGGGAGAGCGCAGAAATAAGGCCCACCACGAGGCGAACGCTCTCGTCCGGGCCGTTCGTGAGCCAGACGGTCATGCCCGTCGCCCCGGAAGCGATCAACAGGGCCGCCGGTATTCGCAGTCGGGGCTGCTCGAACACCGCCGCCAACGGCAGGAAGTGGAGCCCGACGACAACCGCGATCAGCGGGGGAATGAGCACCGGCACCCCGACGTGACGGCAGACTGCGGCGATGGCGATGATCAGCAGCCACTGGAGCCCGTTGATCTGGTTGAACCGCCGACGTCGGTCAACGGGAAACGGTCCCCCTGCCGACGATGGAAGGAAACGGCGTGCGGCGAGCATCAGCCCCACCATGACGGCACAGCCGACTACGGCCAGGACCTGCTGCATCAACCCGTCGAATGCACTCGAGCCCAGCAGCCACCAGCCGAGCCCGAACAACGCGAGGAACCCCACCCCTGACTTGAACATGATCGAGACCCTAGGCGGAAGAGCAGCCCGCCGGTCCAAGGATTCTCAACTTAGCGCGGGCCGTGTTGACCGACGTCCTCAACCGCCGCCGGTGCTGCGGTCGCGCCCCTTCGAGCAAAAGCCGCAGCCGAACAGGGCGAACGTTGCCTGATGCGGCACTAGCTCGCCCGATGCTCGCCCGAAGTGGGAACCCGCCACGTCCACGGTCCAGCCGCCCAGTTCGGGCGCGGCCCGGCGGGCGCAGAAGGCGAGAGGGCCTCCGGCTGTGTGCCAGGGGCCCTCTCGCGTATGGCAGTTACTGTCGCGGTGATGGCGACTGGTCGGCGCTGAGCCGCCGAAGAACGTCCGGCGTATCGACGTCGACTACCTGACCGCCCTAGCTGCGGCACTCGGGTGAACCCGAACGCCCTGCTGTCCCCCACCAGGGTCCGGAGCTACGACCGGTCGCCGGCCAGCTGGGCAGTGCACATCGAGGACTCCGGAGGCCGCGGGTCGCCTGTCGGGTCGCCGTGACGAATCATTTCGGCAGCGGGCCGTCAGGAGCCCCGTGTCAGGGGCGTGCGCCCACCATGCTGGCGCAGAGGTTGATCAGGTCGGGGAGGGGGCAGATTTCCCTGTCGTCGCTGAGGGGCGGCGCGGTGTGCGGCGGCTCGCTGGGCGCGGGCGGCGCCGGTGCGGGCGGTGCGGGCGGCTTCGTCGCGCCCGGAGGTGTGGGCGTCGGCGCGGGCGGTTCGCCTGGGGTGCTGGTCCTGGCCGCCGTGTCCGCTGTCGCCCTTGTGGCCATCTTCGTGACGTCGGCCGGGCGGGGAAGCGCGAGATGGGCGCCGGAGGGGGCGCCGTCATTCCCTCGGGCCGCTGTGTCGGGCGTGGCGTCTGTGCGGTGGTCGGCGGGTGTGCTCGGCTCTGGGTCCTGGGCGTTGCCGTCAGTGCCGGGGAGCGTCAACGATGTGCCAGGCTCGGCGAGGAGTGGTGGCGCTGCCTGGCTGCTGTTGGCGTAGTAGGCCGCAGCGCTCCGCGACGAGGACGGACGTCGCGGCGACGGCGAGGACGGCCCGGCGCCCGCGCACGAAGCTACGGAGGCGGTCGCCGACGCCCGCGAAGAAGGCGGCCACCGTCCCGCCTATGTAGAGCGCGAGGTGCCGTCTGCGGCGTACTGGCTCTGGATCCTTCATAGGGGAGGGCGTCAGCGACAACGGTGTCTGTGCGGCGATCTTCGTCGCGGTCAATTCGGCGTGGAGCCGGTTCATGTCGGATCGGGTCTTCCTCAGCCGGTTGTGTCCCTTCCGGCTGGCTGCCGACCTCCCGCTCGCGGTCCACTTGTAGGAACTGGGCGACGGTGTGCTCACCGCGGTCCGACTACGTCGAGTGTGCGCTCGCACTGGTGGATCAGCACCGCATCACGAAAGTCCTCCCGATGCCAGTGCGGTGCCGAGTTCGCGCGCGGAGCGGCGCGGGGTGTCACAGGGCAGCGGACCCTCGGTGTTCCACGTACCAGGCGTACGCTTCGGCGATTCCCTCCCGCAGGCCGATACACGGGGCCCATCCCAGAGTGGTGATCCGGGAGACGTCAAGGACCTTGCGTGGAGTGCCGTCCGGCTGGGCCGCGTCCCACTCGATGGCCCCCTGGTAGCCGACGACCTCTGCCACCAGCTCGGCGGCCTCCCGGATCGTCAGGTCCGTGCCGGTGCCGACATTCACCGATCCGTCCGCGTCGTAGTGCTCCAGCAGGTACAGGCATGCCCGAGCCAGATCATCCACGTGCAGGAACTCCCGGCGAGGTGTTCCGGTACCCCAGTTCACCACTCGCTGTGCCCCTGCCGTTCGGGCCTCGTGGAAGCGCCGGATCAGCGATGCCAGGACATGGGAGTGCTCGGGATGAAAGTTGTCGCCGGGGCCGTAAAGGTTGGTCGGCATGGCGGAAATCCAGGGGAGACCGTGCTGCCGCCGCACCGCCTGCACGTGCAGGAGCCCGGCGATCTTGGCGATGGCGTAGGCGTCGTTGGTCGGCTCCAATGCACCGGTCAGCAGCGCCTCCTCTCGAATGGGCTGGTCGGCGAATTTCGGATAGACGCAGCTGGAGCCCAGGAACAGCAGCTGCTCCACCCCCTGTTCCAGGGCCGCGTCCAGCACGTTGACCTGGATACGCAGGTTGTCGGAGAGGAACTCCGTGGGACGGGTGGCATTTGCTTTGATCCCGCCCACCCGTGCGGCGGCCAGCACCACCACATCCGGCCGGGTGGCCGCGAACCAGTCGAGGACGGCACGGCGCTCGCGCAGGTCCAGTTGGGCGGAGCCGGGTCCGACCACGTCGGTGAAGCCCTCCCGCTCCAGATGCCGGCACACCGCGGAACCGACGAGTCCACGGCTTCCGGCCACGAATACGCGCGCGGAGCGGTCGAGGGGGCGGTGAATGTACCCGCACGGTGCTGAGGCTGGGGAGCTCACCGCTGAGCGCTCCGGTCGGCGGTCATGGAGTGAGGCTCGCCGTCGAGTGCCTCCTGCGTGCCCGTGGCCCGGGCATCCTGCTCTCCGCCTGGAGTCGGCAGGGCCGGAGCGCCACCGGCGGGCGGCATGTGCCCGCTGCCGCGTCGTTTGGAGAATAGGCCGGCTGTCCGGTGCTGCGGCCGGTATTCGTACGCATAGCCATACGTGCTGCCCTCCTCCTTCGACGACGTCATGTTCAGGACCGTACCGAGCACGGAAGCACCGACCTGCTGCAGTGTGCGAAGGGCTGCGCCGACCTGGTCGCGGCTGGTGCGTGAAGCCCGCACCACCACCAGGTAGCCGTCCACGACGGTGGCGATCACGGACGCGTCCGCCACCGGCAGCACCGGCGGGGTGTCCACCACGACATGGTCGAACTTGTCGGCGAGGCTGCGCAGCACGCTCCTCAACTGGTCGCTGCCCAGCAGCTCGGTGGGATTGGGCGGCACCGAGCCGCTGGTCAGCACCGAGAAGGAGCCCACGGACTGCAGCACTTGGTGCACCTCGGCTTGGCCGATCAGCACGGTGGTCAACCCGGCGTCCCGCACCAGCCCCAGGACGCGGGCAGTGGAAGGCCGACGCAGGTCGGCGTCGACCAGGCACACCGAGGCACCGGTCTCGGCCAGCGCCGCGGCCAGGTTGATCGCGACACTGGTCTTCCCCTCACGAGGCAGCGGGCTGGTTACCGCGATCACCTTCGGCGGCTGGTCCACGTCCACGAACCGCAGACTGGTGCGCAGCCGCCGGAAGCCCTCGGCGCGCAGTCCGTGCAAGTCGTCGAGCAACGCCAGGGGATGGCGGGTGGTCCGCGGGTCGTGCGCGACGCTCCCGAGCACGGGAGGGCCGCCGAACCCGGCCAGGAGCTCGGTGAGACTCTGAAGACTGCGTACCGAGCGATCCATCGACTCCCTGGCCACGGCGAAACCGGCCCCGAGGGCCAGCCCGGCCATCAGCCCGATGGTGAGGTTCACCGCCGGGCGCGGGGAAAAGGGCACGGAGGGCACGGAGGCCGGTTGGGTGATGCTCAGCCGCACCGGGGACGTCCTCGCGTCGTCCGGGCGCTCAAGGCCGCGGACCACCTCGGCGAAGCGCTCGGCCACAGCGTTGCTGATGCGCGCAGCCCGCTCCGGCCGGGTGTCCGTGACGGTGAGCCGGAGCAGCACCGTGTCGGGCTGCGTGGTCGCGCTGATGCGACGGCTCAGTTGATCCGGCGTCATGTCGAGACCCAGGGTCTCCACGACGTGCCGGGACACCAGAGGACTCGCCGCCACCTCCGCGTACGACCGGACCCGAGCCTGGGTGAAGACATTTCCCTGCGCGAGCTGGAGGGTGTCGGACCCCTCCCGCACGGACACGAAGAGCTTCGCAGTGGCCCGGTACTCGGGGTTCGCCGTGTAGGTGATGAGCGCACCGACCGCCGTTCCGAGCAGGGCCAGCACGGTGATGGCACGCCAGCGGCGAGAGAGAACTCGTAGGTAGTCGCGCAGGTCCAAGACATCCGTCCCTGATCGGATCAAGTGAGAGTGCCGCCCTCACCGTACGACACCAATGGTGAAATGAGAGGCATATGCATTAAGTCAAGTAAAGATGGCTGTGGTCGCTATATAGGCGAATTAACCGGTTTGGCTACCGTACGAGGCGTGTTCCGCTCATCTGCGTCACCCTGCAGCAAGGAGTGCATGTGACTGTCAAGAAGGCGCTCATCACCGGCATCACCGGCCAGGACGGCTCCTACCTCGCGGAGCTGCTGCTGCAGAAGGGCTATGTGGTGCACGGAATGGTCCGTCGCGCCTCGACCTTCAACACGCAGCGCATCGACCATCTCTACCGGGATCCGCACGATCCCGAGGCGCGCATGTTCCTCCATTACGGCGATCTCACCGACGGCACCCGGATCGCCGGCCTCCTGGAGCAGGTCCAGCCGGACGAGGTCTACCACCTGGCGGCCCAGTCCCACGTCCGGGTCTCCTTCGACGAACCGGAGTTCACGGGTGACAGCACTGCGCTCGGAACGACGCGGCTGCTGGAGGCCATCAGGACGACGGGCCTTCCCTGCCGCTTCTACCAGGCCTCCAGCTCGGAGATGTTCGGAGCCTCCCCGCCGCCTCAACACGAGGACACGCCCTTCCACCCTCGCTCTCCCTACGGTGTCGCCAAGGTCTACGCCTACTGGGCGACCCGCAACTACCGCGAGGCGTACGGGATGTACGCGGTCAACGGCATTCTGTTCAACCACGAGTCCCCTCGCCGTGGCCCCACCTTCGTCACACGCAAGGTGGCCATGGCCGCCGCACGCATCAAGGCGGGCCTGCAGGACGTCGTCTACCTCGGCAATCTCGACGCCCGACGGGACTGGGGGTACGCGGCCGAGTACGTCGAGGCGATGTGGCTGATGCTGCAACAGGCGGAACCGGATGACTATGTGGTCGCCACCGGCGCCAGCCACAGCGTGCGCGACTTCGTTGAACACTGTTTCGCCCATGTCGGTCTTGACTGGCAGGACCACGTGCGGTTCGACGAGCGTTATCTGAGGCCCACCGAGGTCGACGACCTGGTCGGTGATGCCACGAAAGCCGAGCGGGTCCTCGGATGGCGCCCGACAGTCCGCGCCCCTGAGCTGGCCCGTCTCATGGTCGATGCCGAAATCGCGGCGCATGAACCTGCGCCTTCCGCGCTGGACAGCCTGCCCGCGCCCGCCCCGATGCTGCGGATGGAAAGGCTCTGCCACGATGCGCCCGCCCCCGGTACTGCCGGAGAGAGGAACCCCGTGTGACCGGCATCGCCACATGGAGACGCGGGCAGCGAGGAAGCAGCATGCGGACGAGGATCGCCGACCCCTCAAGGCCCGGATCCCTCGCCCACTCGGCTCGCGCCAAACGCTGGCACGAACTGCTGCGTTGCTTTCCCGACCTGGCCGAGATGCGCGTTCTGGATCTCGGCGGGACCCCAGCTTCATGGCGCAGCGCACCCGTCCGGCTGGCGCATGTGGTGACGGTGAATCTCGACCCGCACACCGCCCGGCAGGCAGAGCCCGGCGTCATCCCGGTCGTGGGAGACGCGTGCGATCTCTTCCTGCCGGCCCACTTGTCGGCCGAGCGATTCGACCTCGTTTACTCGAACTCCGTCCTTGAACACGTCGGCGGCCACTACCGGCGGCAGCGGTTCGCCGAAGCGGTGCACCGCCACGGGACCCACCACTGGGTACAGACTCCCTACCGGTACTTCCCTGTCGAACCGCACTGGCTGTTCCCCGGCCTCCAGTGGTTTCCGGTCCGGGCTCGTATCGCTGTCTCCCAGCACTGGCCGTTCGGACACGTCCCCCGCACCGGACGCGCGCAAGCGCTCCGTCATGTTCAGGAAGTCGAGCTTCTGTCGGTGACTGAGATGCGGTCCTACTTCCCCGCCTCCCGCATCTGGATCGAACGCTTCGCCGGGCTTCCCAAATCGCTGGTTGCGAGGAAGCGACGGTGCCAGCCCTTCTCCGAACCCAGGTGAGTCCCACACCCCAAACCAATCGGTCCGCAGCCCATGACGCAGAGAATGAGCGAGGGAGTAGCGCATCCCATGACAATCCACCAAAGCGAGCAGACGACCCGAACGGCCACCGTCCCTCTGCTGGGATTCATCCGCAAGCCGATTGCGGGAATTCGCAGGATGCACCCATGGCTCTACCCGGCATGGCCGGCCCTGAACGGGCAGCGCTTCCGTCAGGAGATGTTCCGCTCCCTGCTTCAGGAGCTCCAGCCACAGGCCGTCTTCGAATCCGGAACCTACCGCGGTGCCACCACGCAATTCCTGTGGCACGTTTCCGGACGTCCCGTGTACACGGTGGAGAAAGAGCCTGCCTTCGCTCGTCTGGCAGCTCGACGCTTCCGGAACGTCTCGGACATCAGAGTGATCAAGTCGGACTCCAGGAAGGCGCTCCAGGGACTTCGCGAGAACTCCTCGTTCCCGAAGTCCCGCGTTCTCTTCTATCTCGACGCCCACTGGGAAGATGATCTGCCCCTCCGCGAAGAGGTGGCCGTCATCACCGACAGTTGGACGGACTCGTTGATCCTGATCGACGACTTCAAGGTTCCCGATGACCCCGGCTATGGGTTCGACACATACGCGGAGACACAGCTGTCGGTCGAGTACCTGGGCAATGCGGTCGGGGAGTACAAGGTCTTCTGGCCGAACTGTCCATCGGGCGAGGAAACCGGCGCACGTCGCGGCTGCGTACTGCTGGCGGCTCCGACCCTCGCCGACAGGATGGCAGCGCTGGATGCCGTGCGGAGCATGGACGACGGTGTGCCACTGTGCCGTGCGGGCAGCCGGTGAGCGCAGTCGCTGCACACCGGGCCGCCGACGGCACCAGGGGTACCGGTCATGCTGGCTTGCGGTGTCGGCTCGCATGGCTGAGCAGAGCACCCGGCAGAGCCGCAACCGGTAGGGAGTGAGCGTGACTGTCAGGGCGGCTCCCGTCGACGCCGAGGAGGCGAATGCCTCAGCGGCCCACACCCTTCCTGCGAGTCGGCCATTCTCATCGGCTTCCCGGCGTACACGTCACGCGATCGCAGGCACTATGGCCGTCATTTTGCTCCTGGCCGGGGGACGCTGGGTATCCCATATCGCGATTGGTCCCGTCTACATCGCCGACGTACTGCTGGCTGCCGCCGTTCTGCACACGGTGTGTTCCCGCCTCCTGGTCAAGCACCACTCGGGTAGCAACCAGGGGCCCGGTGTCCTGGTCGGACTGGTGGTTCTCGCCACGCTGGTTCGCGTCATCTCGTCCGAGGGGGAGGCGCTACTGATCGCACGCGACGCGGCGCCTTTCGTCTATGTGGCCGTCGCCTACCTCTCGGCAAGGGGATATCTCCTTGCGAGTGAGCCCGACCGGCGGCGGACGGCCCGGCTTGTCCACGGTGCACTGGTGATCCACTTGTGCTGGGTGGCGTGCGTAGTTCTGGTGCCCGACCTCTCATCGGCGCTCAGCGAGTCCTGGAGCGGTCCGACCCCGGAAGTGAGATCGGATCTCGACACAGCGTTGCTCGGCATCCTGGCGGGAGTGTCGATCCTTCGGTTCCGCCGCAAGGAGGGGACCTGGATGAGTGCATCGCTGGCCGGAGCCTCAGTCGCTCTGGCTCTCACCATGCACTCCAGAGCAGGTCTGCTTGCCTGCGGCATCTGCGTCGTGGCCGCTATGGCTGGCGGTGCCAACAGGAACGCCAGGGCTTCGGTTCGCACGGTGGCTCTCGGTGTGTCGGCGGTGATCCTGCTGATGGTGCTGCTTCCGAGCAGCCCGGCCGCTCAGCGCCTGATCGCGACTGTGGACCGGACAGCAGCCTCTCAGACGCTCGCCGTCAGTGCCGAAGGGACCTCGAACGCAAGGAAGGTGGCGTGGGAAAGGGTCATCAGATTCACGCTCGCCGACCCGGCCCGGGTAATGATCGGTGTCGGCTTCGGACCCGACTTTCTGAAGGACGCGGATGCAGATGTGGCGCTGGGTTCGCAGACCTACCAGGGAGTACGTTCCCCGCACAACTACCTCCTGACCGTTTTTGCGCGGCTCGGTCTCCTCGGACTGACCGTGATCGTCGCGCTTCTGGCCACAGTCCTCGCCGCCGCGATCAGGGAGCTGTGGGCACGACATCAGCCGGACGAACTCACGTTCATGTGTGTGCTCGTGGTGATGTCCTTGTTCGTCATCGCGATGCTGGGCGTTGTGTTGGAGTCTCCGTTCGGCGCAGTCCCCTTCTTCTGGGCCGGGGGAGTACTCCTGGCTCGCAGCCATCGGCGGCGACGCTCTTTGGCGAGAACAGCTCACGTGGCCCCGTCAGTCCCATACCGAGGGCGGCGCCTCATCGAAGCCCCTCCGGAGGGCGCCGGATCCCTGGCAGTGGTGGCCGAGTCGGCTCCTCCCCTCCCCATGGAGCCGACTGCACGGGCTGTACATCAGCGGTGACCGGCCACAGGAAGTGACATCGATGAGCTCATCGCCCCGTGAAAGCTCGGAGACCGAGGCCCCCGACGTGTCCGCAGTCGGATCCAGGCCCTCTCTACAGGCCGTCCTGAGATCGTTAGCCGCAAAGGCCGTTGTGCTCGTTCTGGGGGGAGCCGCCACCCTGCTGTCGGCGCGCAGTGTGGTCGAGACTCTCGGAATTGCCGGCTATGCGCTCGTCGCCCTGGTCAGTACGTTGCCGACCCTGCTCGCGGTCTGCGACCTCGGGGTCGGAGCCGCCGTGATCGACGCCTTCTCCAGCCGTGACCGCGAGCACATGCTCCGCACCATCACCGCGGGCGCCCGGACACTTCTGTGTGCAGGCTCAGCCATTGCCGTGTGCGGAGTCCTGACGGCCGCCTCGGGAGCGACCGACTCACTGCTCGACAGCGCGTCCGGAGCGGATGTCGCCCCCTGCATCGCCGTCGTTGCCGTGCTGTTCGGCTGCAGCCTGCCTCTCAGCCTGGGCGGATCGGTGCTCGCGGGCCTGGGCCGCTATCACTTCGCCGTGCTGCTGCAAGGGGCCGGCACGCTGCTCGCATTGACCGTCGTACTGCTCGGTGCCGCGTATGACGCGCCTCCGGCGGTCTTCGTCGCATCTGTGCTCGTCGGACAGTGTGCCGCCGGAGCGGCCAGCCTGTTGCTGGCCGGCCGCATGCTGAGGCTGCGCTTGCTCCGTGTCGTGCTCTTTCCGCTTCGTCGCTCACCAGGCACCCGAATCATGCAACTGGCAGGACCTATGGCTGTGATCAAGGTGACCTCCGCCGTCGCCTATGGTGCGGATCGCCTTGTCCTCAGCAGTGTCGCGCCCCCTGTCGCCGTGGCCGTCTATTCGGCGGGAGCCCAGCTCTACGCTCCTGCCTCCGCGCTCGTTGCAGCGGCGGCGCTGCCGCTGTGGCGAATGTTCAGTAGGCATCGTCGTACCTCCCCGCAGGCACCGCGTCGCCAACTGCTGCAACTCACGGCGTATTTCACCGCGGGCGGCTTAGTGATCAGTGTCCTGCTGGTGACCGCCGGCCCGACTGTGGCGAGTTGGATGCTGCACGACCGTGCTGCCGTCGGGCCGGGGCTGATGGCTGCCTTTTCCGCCTTGCTCCTCACCCACGCGGTGAACTACCCCGTGGCGATGTGGTTCTCGGATCCGGCAGGTCTCCGCTTCCAGGCTGTGCGTGCCGTCCTCATGGCCGTCGTCAACCTGGCGGTGTCGATTCCGCTGGCCTACTTCATGGGACCCGCAGGACCTGTGCTCGCCTCCGCCGGTGCCCACTTTCTGTGTGTGACCGTCCCCTGTCATCGCAGGGTCTTCAGTCGTCGTGGCAGGGCAGCGTAGTGCCGGCATCGAAACGCCGTCCCGATGCCTCGGCGGAGCCGTTGACGGATTCCTCGGGCGTCCACACGGGTGTCCCGCGGGCGCGTGGAGTCAGGTGACCTTGAGGCCCAGCTTCGAGGCGACGTGGTCGCGGAATTCGCCTACCCGTCGGATGCTCGCCGCGGGGGCCGAAGCGAAGTAGGACCGGAGTGCTTGGTCGACCTCTGGCTGAGGGCAGCCGATACGCGTGGCAAGCTGCGCCAAGGTCCCCTGCGGTTCGGTCAGTTCACGGACCACAGCCCTCGCCTTGATCCATCGGAGGTGCCCACCCGCCTGGACGAGGTAGTGAATGACGTCCCGCAAGGGACGCTGGGCCAGTGACGCGCACTCCCAATCGACGATGCCCAGCCCTTGGGGAGTTCTGAGGATGTTCCAGGGCGCCAAGTCGCCGTGCCTCAACGAGCACGTGCCGTTGCCCGGTCTGCCGAGTGCCGCCGTGATGTCCAGCAGCTCGTCGCGGGAGAGCAGTCCCGCCTGGCGGCAGTTCGACCAGGCCCGACTCATCACCACGAAGTGGTCCCCCACGAAGTCCGCGAAGAGGAGTTCGGGGATCTTGAACGGAAGCCCCATCGAGGGGAGTTCTGTGAGGACTTCCCCTTCGTTCTGGAGACGCCGGTCATCGCCGTTGCCAACCTTGAGCACATAGCGAGGGCGGCCAGAAGCAGAGAGGGCGGCAACGCATCTTCCCGGCGTGGACGAGTGCATGAAGGCCATGCCGTCGACGTCCTTGGGCAACGCGTGGAGGAAGGTGTCCGCGAAGGCCAGCGGATTTTCGACCTTGGGCCCGATCTGCATGCGCATCATGAGCTGGTCGAAGAGGGCGGCCGCACGGCCGACAGGTCGCAAGGGCCGATCGATGACGCGCGCGGCTGCCGTGCCGTGTCGTCCGCCCGTGCTCCGCAACTCGATACGCCGGCCCAGTGGGCCGGCGCGCAACAGCCCGCGCTGCCAGGTGAACTGCGAAACGTCCACCTTCGTCATCTCACAGCCCTCGCCATGTAGAGCTGCTCGACCATCAGTCCTCCGGTGATCCTCTGCAGAGGCGGCCTGCATGCGACCGCATCGGCCCTTCTCAGAGCCGCAGCAGGCAGATTCCGGTGCAGGACGGGAGGGAAGGCCGAGAAGCCGCGGCGGGATTCGACCCGGAATCCGGATGCGTGCAGAAGTTCGATGATGTCCCTGTGCCGCAGCTCGTTCGGGCGCTCCGGCCTGCTCTTGGGCACGCGTACGGCGATGGACCGCAGACTGGGACAGTGCCCATGGTTGTTCAGGATGAGGAGAGCACCTGGCTCCATGTGCTGCCTGATCTTGCGGAGAACAGGCACCCTGACCTCTTCAGGCGCATTCAGAAGAAATCGAAAGACAGTGACGGCATCGTACGGGCCTGCCAGCAGGTTCTCGGTGAGTACGCAACCGGTCCTGATGAGTGCTTCGGGGCTGGCCTCGGCCGCGTGCTTGGCCATCTCCGCCGAGATGTCAACGCCCGTCAGCTCGTCCGCCACGCCTGCCAGTCCTCGCAGAATGCGGCCGGTTCCACAGGCGAAGTCGAGAACCCTGAGGCATCCGCGACGTGCCCGCTCACTCCGAAGCACGTCCAGGAGGACAGGCCTTTCAAGACGCCACACATGGTCGTCGTAGCTACCCTCGTCGTACTGGCGATTGTAACGTTCCACCCGTTCCTCGTCGACGAACTTGGTTTCATAGCCGCTCCAGCCTGAACGCATCATGCAGGACCCTCTTCTTGTCGGTCACAGTGGGAATTTCGGTTTCCTCTCAAGAGGAAACCCGTACGTCCACCAGCTGTTTGGCGCGACGTAGGGCACTTTCGTTCAACCACCAGCGAAGATCTTCGCTCCGGGCCAATCGATTGGCCCGCAACTGCCTGGTGTATCCATGGCTCGCCACCTTCTGGGCGGCGTGCACCGACATGCCCACAAGACGGGAGGTGCGTCGCGCTAGCTTTGTTCTGGGCAGGCCGTGTACCGACGACATGAGATCGAACTCGGCCTGGTACCTCTCGGCGGGTTGTTGCGTGACTTGAGCGTCATGCACCCGATATGCCGCCAACGGGCGGGGCAGGTAGCGAAAACGTGCTCCGTCGGCCGCCAGCGAGAGCCACAGATTCCAGTCCATGACCCTGCGCAGCCGTGGGTCCCAAGACGTCTGCGTCAAGCGGCGACGGCGCACGAAAGTGGCGCAGGACGGAATGAAGCAACCGTACTTACTCAAGGTGAAGTGCGAGAAGCGGTGCGCGGGGAGGAGCCTCAGGTACCTGCCATGCGCATCCACGAATACGCAGTCCCCGAAGACCACATCGGTTTCCGGTTCGGCGGCGATCACGTCGGCTACCACCGCGACGGCGTCCGGGAGGTAGAATTCGTCGGCGTTGAGCCAGCCGAGCCAGTCCGACGTGGCACGGGCCGCAGCCCGGTTCATCGCGTCGGATTGCCCGCGATCGGGAATGCTCCTGTGATCCAGCTGGGGGTGCCGTCGCGAAAGATCCTCCAGCAGTTGCGCCGATCCGTCAGTGGACGCCCCGTCCTGCACGATGTGTCTGAGACCGGGGTAGCACTGACGTGCGACCGAGACCACCGCGTCCTCGATATATTGGCGATAGTTCATACTCGGCGTGAGAATGTCGATCGTGGGTCGTCCGATTGTCAATGGGTTCTCCCTGTCCATGCCCGCTCGCAAAGCGGCTCGATAACCGGAGATGAGCCCGCGCCCACCCTATTTTTGACGAGCCTGTCGTCCGCACATTGACACGCTGAGACACGCTCGGATGGCGAGTGCCGGTCAAGAGAGCCGGAGTGGGGCCCAGGCCGCCGCGTCAGTGCGACGAGGGTGTGCCGGCACCTCGGGACCGGCGATGCGCGGCCTGCTGCACCGCGCTCTCGTAGACGGCAGCCATGGCGGCTGTCCACGACGCTGCGGCGTACCGCTCGGCGTGTACTTCCCGGCAGTGCTCACGCAGTGCGGGAAAGAGGTCGCGAGCCGCTGTGAGCGCGTGCGGCAAATCGCCGGCGCCCCGGTAGACCGCGCCCGTACCGTCACGAAGCACACTGTCTGCCGCGGCTGACCCGCTCAGGGCAAGCACCGGCACCCCCGCGGCCATGGCCTCCTGATAGATGACAGGTGCCATTTCGGGGCAGACACTTGGGAAGATCAGTCCCGTGTAGTGGGGCAGTCGGCCCAGGAGCTGCTCACGGGGGAGCGCGCCAAGGATTCGACCGCCCTTGGGCAGGGCTTCCCTGCAAGCCCACTCCAACGGTCCGGACCCGATCACGTCCAGCCGTTCGCTCGCCGGCCAGTGTTCCAGTAGCGGGATGATGCCCTTCTCCTCGCTCAGCCGGCCCGCAAAGACCCAGCGGCTGCCCGCTCCCGGTTCTTCCAAGGCGTCCCGGGAGCGCACGGCTCGTGCGGCGTCGACGAAATTCGGTACCAGAGCGAATTTCTCCGTCGGCAGCCCGAAGCGAAGGTAGAAGGCGCGGCTGTACTCGGAGAGCACCACCAGCCGGTTGGCCCGACGCAGTACGGGATGGGCTGCCGGACCTCTTCTACCGGCCCACGCAAGGGGGAACGTCGCTCTGCGCGCGCTCCGGTAGCAACTGTGCCGCAGTCCCGCCCACCGCTCTCCGTCGGGACATGCGGTGCACATCCTCCCGTCACGGAAGAGCGTCCCGGCCGCGCAGGCCGGACGGTAGTTGTGCACCGTGGCGACGAGGGCGCCAGGCCAGCGCTCCAGCCAGCTGGTGCCGAAGTTGGGGAAGAGGTTATGTACGTGAACGACATCAGGGGCCAGTCGCTCCAGTTCCGCCAGGGGCGACCGACCGTGGCCGGTCGTGACTCGGATCGCAGCCCGCAGGGTGTACCCCGGCTCAGCCTGCAACGCGTCGGTGTGCGCGGCGACGATGGTCACCTCGTGCCCGGCGACGCGCAGCGCCTCCGCCTGGTCGAGCACGACGGTGTTCTCGCCGCTGGGCTGGAGCGAGGAGTAGAAGCTGTGCACCAGCGCCACTCGGTAGGTTGCGGGACGCCCGGGCGGACCCTCGGCCCGGAGGTGAGCTGTCTCGTTCACTCGGCCTTCCTCGGCATCCGTGTCGTTGAACAAGCGTGATGACCGTGTCACCGGCGGTTCCCGGCGACGAGTGCGAAGGCCGTCGTCGGGAAGAACCGTTCTCCGGCGGCCTGCAGCAGTCCCGATCGGGCGGACCGGTGGTGAAGCTTGACCTCCACGTCCTGGAAGGCCGGGTCGAGCAGGTCGCGCAGGGCCTCCTCGTCCGCGCCGTCGCGGACGACGTGGTACTCGACCGTGTCGGCCTCGCCGGCCTCGTCGTAGATGCCGCGCCGCCGGCGCAGGCGGGCGGCACGGCCGTAGCCTCGCCCGAGGAGGTACGCGTTGCGGTCCGGACTCATGGACAGCCGGGAGCGGCAGGGATACGCCAGGGGAACCTGGGCGCTCAGGAACGCGCCGCCGGGAACGACTTGGTCGATGAGCTGCTCGACAGTGCCCAGGCGGTCCGGGTGGCGCAGGACGGAGACGCGCACGACGGCGTCGACGGGCCCGGCTCGGCAGAGCGAGGTGCCGTCCTTGTCGTACGGCACGGTGACATTCGGATTGCGCCGGAATCGGCTCTGGAGAGAGCGGACGCTCGGTTCGCTCATCTCGGCCAACATGACCTGAGCTCGTGCAGCCACAAGATGATCGGTGAAGTTGCTGTGCCTGTCTCCCGGTTCGAGCACTCGGCATTGCCCATTCCGGTCGATGACCCCTTGCACCAGGGCACGCAGGTTTCCGATCAGCCGGTCACGCATCGTGTGGTGGCGGATATGCGGGGAGCCCTTTGCGTACTCTTGCCGGATTCGGAGCTCACGCTCTCGCAGCTCCCGCATAGACGGTTTCGCCGGAGTGATCGTCATGGCCGTACCCCAGGAACCTCATCAGGAATCTCGCGTTCCTGGCCGATGAGTTGGCCCGAATTCAGGCAATCGGCCGCCGGGTGCACCGCAGCGCCGCCGGTTCGCAGTGGACGGCTCGCCTGGCGTACCACGCCGCGCACGAAACGCGCGTTGCCGAACACATAGCGCCGCCACAACCGACGCGGCTCGCTGCCCAGTCGGAACAGCCATTCCAGCCCGCTGCGCTGTATCCATGGCGGTGCCTGCCGCTTGGCGCCGGCGATGAAGTCGAAGGCGGCGCCCACGGCCACGGCCACCACGGGAAGTGCGGCACACAGGTCGGCGGCCCAGCGATCCTGCTTGGGGGTGCCGAGGCCCACCCAGACGATGTCCGCTGCGACGCAACGGATGTCCTCCAGCTGTTGCCGCAGTTCCTCGTGGGACAACGGCCGGAAGGGCGGGGAACTGGTGCCGACGATCCGCGTCCCCGGACAACGCTTTCGCAGTTCCCGGTGCAGCGCGTCCAGCACCTGGGGCGTGGAGCCCAGTAGGTAGTGGTTCAGTTCGGTGTGCTGGGTCAGGGCGAAGACGTCCAGCAGGAGGTCGGGGCCGTAGACGCGGGTGCTCGGCAGGGTGGCACCACGGTGGAGCAGTTGGTTGGCCCATACGACAGGCTGTCCGTCGGGGAGGTTGAGAGAGGCCGAGCGCAGAATGCCGTGCAGCTCGGGGTCCCGGTCCGCGAGGGCGAGCGTGTACGCGTTGGACAGATGGACATCACTGCCGAGAGGGACACCGAGGGCGTCCGGTCCGCCGGTGTCCCCATGGCGTGCCGCGTGGATCCGATGGGCGAGGCGCACGACGTGGCGGGCCGCGCTCTCGCGGGTGTGCGCGGTGATGGGCACCCCCAGGCACTCGACCACGGGAGCGGGCGACGTCGGTCCTGTCGTTCGTGAGCTTGGTGGGGCGGTCATGAGGAAGCGGCTTCGGTGCTCAGCGGGAGTGCGGTGGGTCGGTTGTCGCGCTCGGCGAACTCGGAGAAGGGCAGACGGCGTCGGAAGTCGGTGATGGTGTCGCACAGGCCGCGCTCCACCGGGGTCGTGGGCTCCCATCCCAGGAGGTCGCGGGCCAAGGTGATGTCCGGGCGCCGCTTTTTTGGATCGTCCTCAGGACGGGGGACCAGCGTGACGTCGGAGCTGGACTGGGTGAGTTTGCTGATCCACTGGGCCAGTTCGAGCATGGAGACCTCGTGTGGATTGCCCAGGTTGACCGGCCCTCCATGGCTGCTGGCGAGCATCCGCATCAACCCGTCGACCACATCATCGACATAGCACAGGGACCGGGTCTGACTCCCGTCGCCGGTGACGGTGATCGGCTCTCCGCGCAGTGCCTGGCGAATGAAGGTGGGGATGGCCCGACCGTCGTCCAGGCGCATCCGCGGGCCGAAGGTGTTGAAGATGCGCACGATCTTGGCGTCGACGCCGCGGCTCCTGCGGTACGCCATGGTCAGTGCCTCGCCGAAGCGTTTCGCTTCGTCGTACACCGACCGTGGACCGACCGGGTTGACATGGCCCCAGTAGCTCTCTGGTTGAGGGTGGATCAGGGGGTCGCCGTACGACTCGGAGGTGGAGGTCAGCAGGAATCGAGCATGCTTCGCGGCGGCCAGGTCCAGGGCGTGCCAGGTTCCGGCCGAGCCCACACGGAGTGTCTCCAGGGGCAGTCTCAGGTAGTCCACGGGTGAGGCGGGGGAGGCCAGGTGGAGGACAGCGTCCACCGGCCCCGGCACGTCCAGCCCTTGGGTGACGTCCCAGCGGCAGAACCGGAAGTGTCGCTCGCCCATGAGATGTTCGATGTTGTCGACGCTGGATGTCATGAAGTTGTCCACGCAGACCACGTCGTGGCCCGCGTGGAGCAGTCGCTCACACAGGTGGGAGCCGACGAACCCGGCCCCACCCGTCACTACCGCTCGCATGAGGGTCCTCTCGGTAGGCCCCGCCCAAGCTGGTGGACGGGGCAAGTCGCAGTGTCATTGTCGAAAATCAGGCACATGTCGTGTTTCTATCTATTAGCCAGATGTGAGTTAAATAAGACGATAAGTGAGTGGAAACACCTCGCGGTGGCGCACCTTTCACTCGTCCGTCGCACTAAGAGAAGGGGGCGCGGAATGTCGGCACCCGCTGCGGAGACGGCTCGCCGCTGGTCAAACGCGTGCCGTTGGCGGCGATGGGCGGGGCGGGCGGCCAAGCGGACCATCGACATGGTGGGGGCCGTAGCGCTGCTCGTGCTGGCGGCGCCGGTGCTTCTGGCGGCCGTCATCGCCGTGAGGGCCGACACTCCGGGGCCCGCACTGTTCCGTCAGTGGCGCACGGGTTGGCGCGGCAAGGAGTTCAAGCTTCTCAAGCTGCGCACCATGCAGGTCGGCTCCGAGGGATTGCGGGTGGCGCTGGCCGACCGAAACGAAGCCGGCGGGCAGCTGTTCAAGATTCGTGAGGACCCCCGTGTCACCCCTGTGGGGCGTTGGCTGCGTCGCTACTCCCTGGACGAGTTGCCGCAGCTGCTCAACGTGCTGATGGGGCATATGTCGTTGGTCGGTCCTCGGCCGTTGCCGGTCGAGGACTCGGTGTTCGCCGGGGAGGCCCGGCGCCGCCTGCTGGTCCGGCCGGGGCTCACCGGCTTGTGGCAGATCAGCGGCCGGTCCGACCTCGCATGGGAGGACGCCCTGCGCCTGGACCTGGAATACGTCGACACCTGGTCGATCCGGAAGGACCTGGTCATCCTCGCGAGGACGCTACCGGTCGTACTGCGCGGCGACGGCGCGTACTGACACCGCCGGTGCCGAGCCGCCGCCGCAACAGTCGGTGTGGTCGCGCGGATCTTGGGAGTGCGCCATCGGGGGGAACTTGAGGCGTGTCGCGTTAGCCTCGGAGTGGATGTAGACATATAGAAGGATGTTGGTATTTGTCGGCGGCGCCGCCATCCGGACACGAGATCAGCTGGGAGATTGGTGCAAGATGATCAAGTCCTCGCAGTGGCGGGCCGCCCTGGCTGCCACAGCCGCCACTTTCGTTGCCGCCGTACCGCTGGCGAACGCGCAGGCCGCGTATGCCGATGCGCCCGCGAGTGTCTACCAGCCCTACCCACCGGAGCTGAACACTGCCACGGTGCCCGCGGGTGGAGTGATTTACTTCGTCGCAGAGGGGTTCGAGCCCGGCGAGGTGGTCACCGCAGCGCTCGTCCCGCAGTCCTCGACCACCCTCAGCGGATCGCCCCGCAGCGGGGACGGTGAAGGCGGCGGGGACAAGTGCAAGGAGCGGGACGCGACCTACCGGGCCGACGCGAGGGGCACGGTGTCCGGGTGCTTCCAGGTGCCCAAAAAGACTCCTCCAGGACCCTACCTGTTCACGCTCACCGGCGAGGAGTCGGGAAGCGTCTCCGCACCCGTGACGGTGACGGCAAAGAACGGGCCCGGGAATGAGTACGGGAACGGGCCCGGGAATGAGTACGGGAACGGGCACGGCCCCGGGGAGCGAAGCGCGGACGGGGCGAGCCTCCCCCTGGAAGATGGCGCCGAAGGTCGACCCGGCACCGTCAAGGTCGCCGGCAACGGAAAGACCCTCGCCCTGAGAACCGGTGCCGCCGAGGAGCAGCCCGGCTCCGTCGGGACGGCGAGTCAGCAGGGAGACCTTGCTCCGGCCGGCTACGACGCGGCCAGTCAGGTGAGTGGCAGCACGGTGCCGGCGGAGACCGGCTCGGGTACGAACTGGGCGCTGGCGGGCGGGGCTGCCGGGCTGGCCGCCATCGCCGTCAAGGCGGTCACGGTCGTACGGCGCCGTCACACTCGCACCGAACAGGGCTGAGCCGGCCTGCAGCATGCGAATGCCGCGCCTCAGGAAAACCACCGAGCCGTACAATGCCGACAGCCTGGTCCGATGGCTCC
Organism: Streptomyces sp. MNU76; assembly: GCF_020982545.1. Lineage (GTDB taxonomy): Bacteria > Actinomycetota > Actinomycetes > Streptomycetales > Streptomycetaceae > Streptomyces. The sequence goes on from NZ_JAJKLK010000001.1 coordinate 816,917, forward strand.
GTCACCGTCGTGCCGGGCTGCTCGTGGCCGCCCTCGCGGGCCTGCCTCTGGCCGGCGCCGGGTGGATCGTCGTCACCGGCCTGCTCGCCCATGACGAGCTGCTGGCCTCTCAACAGGCCTTGAACTCGCTGCGGCAACAGATTGCAGCAGGTTCCCTCGCGGAAGTGTCCGCGGGAGGTGGCGTGCCGGTGAAGCAGAAGCCCGACGCCGCCGTGCGCGCAGCCGCCGCACATGCTGCGCGAGCACACAGTCTCACCACCGGTCCGGCCTGGTACTCCGCCGCGCACGTGCCTATCCTCGGTGGTCCCGTCCGCACCGTGCGCGGGGCCGCGGAGGCTGCTGAGCGGTTGACCCGCGAGGTGCTCTCCCCGCTGGCGGACACCGCCGCCCAACTCACAGCCGACACGGCAAAAGACGGTGGTCACCTGAGTCTCCCCGCGCTCCGCCGCGCCGCTCCGGCCCTCGATCAGGCCTCGCGCAGCGCCTCCGATGTGCGTCGCGAGGTCCACGAGTTGCCTAGCGATACCTGGCTGCCCGCCGTCGACGGGGCCCGAGCCCAGCTTGCCCAGAAACTCGACCGGATCGTCCCTGCCACGGGCGACGCCGCCGCGGCGGCGCGTGTGCTGCCGTCGATGCTGGGAGAGCGGAGCCCACGGCGGTATGTGGTGGTGTTCGAGAACACGGCCGAGGTGCGTGGCACCGGCGGGCTGCCCGGAGCGTTCGCGGTCCTCACCGCGGACCGGGGCCGTCTGGCGTTCGAATACTTCGGCAACGACACGGAGATGGCGGACGCCGTCGCGTCAGTCGACCTGGGCGACGAGTACGCCGCGTTGCACGGGCACAACGCCCCCACTACTACCTGGGTCAACTCCAACCTCAGTCCGCACTTCCCGTACGCCGCCCGCATCTGGACGGCCGCATGGGAGAATCACACAGGTCAGAAGGTGGACGGCGCCTTCGCCCTCGATCCCAGTGCCCTGGCAGGGCTGCTCACCGCATCCGGTCCCGCCCGTCTGCCCGACGGTACCGCGGTCACCGCTGCCAATGTCGTGGATCTCACCGAGCGCAGCAGCTACGCGGCCTACGCGGACACTCGGGAGCGCAAGGCATTCTTCCTCAACGTGGCTCGCGCCGTCGCGGGGAGGCTGCTGGGGGTTGCGAACGATCCGCCGCGACGGACCGCGTTGTTCGCCGCCCTGAGCGGGCAGCTGAGGTCGGGACGGGTCAAGATGTGGAGTGCTCACCCGTCCGAGCAGCGTGAACTCCGGCGACGCCCGTTCGGCGGCACCTTGCCCGACTCCGCCGACCCGTTCGCCGGACTGGTCGTCAACAACGCGGCCGGCACCAAGCTGGACTACTACCTGGACCGGCGTCTGGAGTGGGCTCCTGGCCGGTGCGTCGCAGCCGGTCGTGAGGTCACCGTGACCGTGGACCTCACCAACAGAGCACCGGCCTCGGGACTCCCCCTGTATGTCACCCAGCGAGTGGACGCCCCTTCTTACCGGACCCGGCCCGGCGACAACCGTCTGCTGGTTTCGTACTACGCGAGTAAGGGGGCGAGGCTGGCCAAGGCGGCTCTGGACGGGCGACCGGCTATGGTGAACCAAGCTGCCGAGCGCGGTCACCCGGTCTACACCCTTGACCTGGAGCTGCCCGCAGGTTCCACCCGCACCCTGGAATTGCGCCTGCTGGAGAGCCCCTCAAGCCGTCCTCCGTTGCTGCTGCGCCAGCCGATGGTGCGGCCCTTGCGGGCCACGGTGCGGCCGTACCCGGCGTGTGGTGACTGACTGCTCGGCTTGTTCCTCGCTCTTGGCTTCCTGCCGCCCTGCCGCCCCGGGGATCCCTCAGGCTCGGGATTCGAGCGTGAGGTGCTCACCGTCAAGGGGCAGGCCCAGTACAGCTGCGGCGATCCGCTCCACCGGCTCGGCGATGCGTGCCGCGGTCTCCCGGGCCACCCGCATGGGGGCACCGTAGGGATCAGCCACGTCATCGTCGTCCGCACCGTTGCCGTCAGTTCCACGCCGTGCCGCGGCGCCCCTGACCAGCGCTGTGGCTCGCTCGGCAGGGTCCGTCGCACCCGCGGCGTCCTCCGGACTCAGCAACCGGCCGAACTCACGCAAGGTGAAAGCCCGCTGCAAGGCCCACAGCGGAGACAGCCGCACGGCCGCCTCGCGGTGCTCCGTGGCAGCCCCCAGCACCAGGTCGGCGTCCTCCACCAGTGCTGCGGTCAGTCGGCGAGCGAGCGCGCCGCAGGGATCCCCGCCCAACTCGACGAGGAGGGTTGCCGCCGCCGGGTCCATGGGCGTTCCCGCCATGGCTGCGGTGCCGGCGCTGCTCACCCGGAAACTCTCCGATGTTTCTGGAGACGCGGCGAGCCGGGCCGTCAGCAGGCGCTCGGCCAGTGGGGAGCGGTGCAGATTTCCCGTGCAGACGACGAGCACGCGAAAGTGCGCGCCCCTGCGTCCCGGCATCGGCGAGGCAGGGGAAGGGCTCATGGGGGAAGTATCCCGCCACGTATGGTCGTCTGGGGCGCGCCTCACCGGGTGACCCGACACAGGAACACGGATGCTGCCTCGGGCGTCCCTGTCGCCCGCGCGCCCGCAAGCAACGTAGGGAGAGCCGGACTTCGCCGAGTCCACCGCTCTGGCCGCGCACAGCGGGAAGATCCGGCGGCGTAGGGCAGACCGACGACGAGGCGGTCCTGCTCATCGCCCATACCCGGCCCACCGCTCCCGATGACGTGGCGACATGCAGTCTTCCCAGCGATCCCCGGGCGGCAGGGCAGGCACGCGAATACGTCCGCGAGAAACTGGCGTCGTGGGGCTCGGACGACCTCGTCACCACACCGAACTCCTGGTCAGCGAACTCGTCGGCAACGCCGTACGCCATGCCGCGTTCCCCGGTGTCGAACCGTACGCCGCCTATGCGCGAAGCCGAGCCGACTGGAGGTTCGTCGAACTCCCCGGAGGGCACGACCGCATCATCTCCGCTGCAGGCTCGGTCGCGCCTTGCTCGAGTTGTGCGATGTGCTGCTTTGTCCGGACGAGCCGGTGCGGACGATTGACTTGGTGCTCGTGCCGGAGCACCGTCGCGGCGGCGGAGCTGTGAGTTTCGCCTTGCGCGGTTGGACCAGGGCCCACCCGGTGGGCGGGGAGGAACACCGGACAGGCCCTGGTGGACACTGGGGGTCTGGGGCGCGGGCGGACGTCGGGCGCCGAACCCTGTCACGGGTCCGTCAGTCGCGGTGCAGCCAGACCGTGGTGTCCGGCGGCAGCAGCTCGTCCTTGTCCAGCCGCGTTGCTGCGAGGAGGGGGCCACAGGCATAGGTGAGCGGGATGGGCTGGTCGGAGCACAGGCCTGACACTGATCAGCGCGTCTGACCACGGAAAGCGTCAAAGATGAGCGTTGATCGGCAAGGACCGCCAAGATCCCCAAAGGACTCATAATCCGTCGGCCGTGGGTTCGAGTCCCACCCGCCCCACCATTCAGGTCTGTGACCTGCGGAAACGTCTCAGCGGGCGTGCGGATTCAGGACTTTGGGCCAACGGACTGAATCCGCTGCTCGCGACTTCAATGACGGTTCGCTGCGCGATGGTTGACACCCCTTTGACCTGCACCGATGGATGGGTCCGTGGGCTCGTGCATGCCTTGGCGGGCTGTTTGTCCGGCTGGTGAGCTCCCGAGTTGGGACGCTGATGGGACACAGGGATCAGGAACGGACAGCGGAAGGTCGATCACTCCGTGGCTGCCGCGGGAGTTACCGACAAGTCGTCGTTCGTACGCGGCACCACGAGGCGCCCCCACGGGCCGCTGAACGCTTCGCGACGGCCGGTGCTGGGCCCAGTGACGAATAGGCCCGCTCGCGTGGGATCTGAACCGCGAAGCCGGCCTGCTGGTCATGGCGACGGGAGCCCCGACACAAGCGATCACCATCGGGCCACCGGGGCCTCGACCGCATCGCTCGACTCAGCTCGCGCAGGGCTGCAGACGCTCCGCAGGAACCTCGCCGATCCGCCGGTGGACATCGCTGGAATCTCTGAGCGGGCGGCAGGCAGACCATGGAAGGCGCGAACCGCCTGGTTCTTCGCCTGTGGCGTCAGAGAGGCGAGCGGCAGCGCCGAAAGCCCGCGCCGGGATGCGCCGACGGAACAACCCTGCGGATTTCCCTGGCTGACTCACGGAACTCTGTCGAGAAGGCGCGTGGCGTGGCGGACGGCGGCGATGGCGTGCCGGTCGTCGGTGGCGCGGGTGGCGACGGCGATCTCCACGGGCGGTCCGTCGAGCGGGACGAACCGGACGTCCGGGTGTGGGTAGAAGCGGCCGGCGGCCTCGGCGTGCAGGGCTATGCGGCCGGTTGTCGCCACGGCTCCCGGTATCGCGGCGGGGTTGCGCAGGGCGCCACGGCTGTGGGACCCGTCGGCGGCGGGGCCGGACCAGGCTTCGAGCGCGGGATGGGCGAGGGCGGTGGGCAGCCATGGGCTGTCACTGAGGTCGGCCTCGGTCAGACGGTCGGCGTCGGCGAGAGGGGAGCGGGCGGGGACGACCACGACCCGGGGCATGGTCAGGGCGTGTTCGAAGACGAGCCCGTCGACGGGGCCGACGTACTGGACGATGCCCACGTCGACCCGATGGCTGCGGACCGCTTCGTACTGGTCGGTCAGGTCCAGTTCGGCGTAGGAGAAGGCGATTTTGGGATCGTGTCCGTGCACCGCCGCAGTCAGGTCCGTCCAGCGTTCGGCGAGTCCGAATCCCAAGACGCCCAGCGTGAGGAGCTTTTCGTCGGCGATGCGGTGGCGGTTTTGTTCGGTGAGGGAGTCCACGGTGTCGAGCAGAGTCCGGGCTTCGGCGATCAGCCGCTCTCCCTCCGGGGTGAGCGCCACGCGGCGGCTGGTGCGTTCGAAGAGCTGGGTGCCCAGTTCCCGTTCCAGCCGCTGGATGTGGCGGCCGAAGGGCTGGGGGCTGATGTAGTGCCGCTGCGCGGCCCTGCCGAAGTGCAGTTCCTCCGCCAGTGTCACCGCGTAGCGGAGCGCCCGGATGTCCATCCCTGTGCCTCCGTGCCTCCCGCTCCGTACCGCCCGTGCAGGCCGGTGCTTCCGTCTACGTCAGCGGAGGTCGAGCCGTCAACCCCTCGGTCACGGCCGGTTCGCAACCATTTCGGCTGATGATCCCCGGCCTCCTCCTCTGGTGAGGTGAGTCCACGGGAGGCACTGCCTCTGTGGCTCGGATGACGAAGGAGTCATCATCATGGCTCGGCATCGCGTTGTGCTGCGCGGCGGCACCGTCCTCACCATGGATCCGCAGCTGGGGAACCTGCCCCGAGGTGACGTGTTGATCGAGGACGGTGCGATCGCCGCGGTGGCACCGGACCTCTCCGTCGACGAGGCGGAGACGGTGGACGTCACGGGGCACATCGTGGCGCCCGGCATGATCGACACCCACCGGCACACCTGGCAGACGCAACTGCGCGCCCTGTGCGCCGACTGGACCCTGGCGGACTACCTGTTCGGCATCCGGCTCGGCGCCTCACCGGCCTACCTCGCCGAGGACGTCCACCTGGGCAATCACCTCGGCGCCCTGGACGCCCTGAACTCCGGCGTCACCACGATCCTGGACTTCTCGCACTGCAACAACACGCCCGAGCACGCCGATGCCGCGATCACCGGACTGCGGGACGCGGGAATCCGCGCGGTGTTCGGCTACGGCTTCTTCGAGTCGAACCCGCTCCAGCCGCCGCACTTCACCGACCACGCCTTGCGCCTCGCGGACTTCCGGCGCGTCGCCGACACCCACTTCCCGAGCCGGGACGCGCTGCTGACCCTCGGGGTGGCGCTCACCGAGTACGGCACGCTGCCGTTCGACACCACCCGCGCCGAGATCGCCGCCGCCCGCGAACGCGACGCGCTGATCGTCACGCACACCGGCTGCGTGTGGTCACTGCCGAGCGGCGTGCGCGAACTCGCCGCGGCGGGCCTGCTCGGACCGGACCAGGTCCACGTGCACTGCAACACCCTCACCGACGAGGAGTGGCGCCTGCTGGCCGACCACGGCGCCAAGCTGTCGATCTCGGTGGAGACCGAACTCAACATGGGCATGGGCCGCCCCGCCTTCGCAGCCGCCCGCCGGCACGGCATCAAACCGACCCTGTCCTGCGACATCGTCTCCCTCAACACCGGCGACCTGTTCACCCAGACCCGCATGGGCCTGGCCTTCCAACGTTGGGCCGACACCGAAGACCTCAACCTCACCGGCGGGGACCCCACCACGGTGACCATCACCGCGCAGGAGGCACTGGCCTGGACCACCGTCAACGCGGCCGAGGCGATAGGACTCGATCACCGCATCGGCAGCCTCACCCCCGGCAAGCAGGCCGACATCATCGTGACCGGCGGGTCCGGCATGTCCCAGCACCCGCACCTCGACCCGGCCGGCACCCTCGTCTTCCAGACCACCCCCGCCGACGTCCTCCACGTCCTGGTCGCCGGCTGCTTCGCCAAGCGCGACGGCCGACTCACCGGCACTGACCTTCCGGCCCTGCTCGCACGAGCGGACGCCTCAGCCGAAACAGTCCTCGGCCGGCTCGCCGACGCCGGGCGCCCCCTGCCCGGCACCCCGCCGGAAGGCTGGGGCCTCATTGCCCGCATGTCGTCAGAGCTCCAGGCGGCTCCGGAACACCAGCAGACCGGAAAGTGATCATGCGCTTCGTCACCTACACCGAAAGCGAGGGCGACCGCGTCGGTGTACTCGACGCCGACGATCTTGTCCACGCCCTCCCACCCGGTATCCGTCTCATCGACCTGCTCGACGACCCGCAGCGATTGCACGACGCCGCGGACAACGCGCTGCGCGATCCCCGTGCCGTGCACCCCTACGCCTCGCTCAGGCTGCGGGCGCCGATTCCCCCAGCCGCCGACCGTGCGGGACTTCATGACCTTCGAGAGCCACATCGAGGGCGTGGCCAAACTGGGCGGACCAGAGGCAGGATCGCCCGAGCAGTGGTACGAGGCGCCGGCCTTCTACTTCACCAACCCCTACGCCATCCACGGCCCGCAGGACGATGTGCGCATCCCGCCGGGCTGCACACGCTTCGACTTCGAACTCGAGGTCGCCGCCGTGATCGGGCAAGGCGGCCGAGACCTGACCATCGACGAGGCCGAGTCCCACATCGCCGGATACGTCCTCATGAACGACTGGTCCGCGCGCGACCTGCAATTCACGGAAATGCAGGTTCGCCTCGGCCCCGCCAAGGGCAAGGACAGCGCCACCACGCTCGGCCCGGTGTTCGTCACCCCCGACGAACTGGAGCCCTACCGAGCGGGCAACGCCTACAACCTGCGGATGACGGCCGCCGTCAACGGCATCGTCGTCGGCCAGGACGTATGGAGCAACATGGCCTTCAGCTACGCCCAGATGGTCGCCTACGCCTCGCGGGGCACCGAGGTCCGCACCGGCGACATCCTCGGTTCCGGGACCTGCGGCGGCGGCTGCCTGGCCGAACTGTGGGGACGCCACGGGTTCGACGTCCACCCTCCCCTGGCCCCGGGGGACACCGTCACCCTCAGCGTCGAGCACCTGGGCACCCAGACCTGTCGCGTGACCGAGCGTGACGAGCGCCCCGTCGGCGATCTGCGGGCCACCTCGCACCCGAACGCCCTCGCACCCCACGGAGGCCACCGATGATCTCCGCCCAGAGCCCGGCACCGGACGCGGCAGGCACCGCCCACGCCGTGGCCCCCGGCGTGTACGCCTGGATACAGCACGACGGCTCCTGGTGGATCAACAACGCCGGGTTCGTCACCACCGACGACCACACCGTCCTCATCGACACCTGCGCCACCGAGAACCGCACCCGGGACCTGCTGGGCGCCGTCGGCCGGGCGGCGCCGGGCACACCGATCCGCTACCTGGTCAACACCCACCTGCACGGCGACCACACCCACGGCAACAGCCTGCTGCCCCGCACCACGGTCGTCATCGCACACGAAGCCACCCGCGAAGGCATCCTGACCGACACCGTCATCGACGGCTGCCCACCGATCTGGCAGCCCGTACCCGACTGGGGCGCGGTCACCCGGCGCGCCCCGGATCTCACCATCCGCACCGCACTCACCCTGCACAGCGACAGCCACCCGATCGAATTGCTCCACCCCGGCCACCCCGCGCACACCAGCGGCGACCTGATCGCCTGGCTCCCCGAACAACGCGTGCTGTTCGCCGGAGACCTGCTCTTCCACCGCGTCACCCCGCTGGTGTTCATGGGCTCCCTGGACGGCGCCCTGCAATCCCTGGACTGGATCGCCTCCTTCGCACCCGAGCACGTGGTGCCGGGCCACGGCCCCGTCATCGACGCACACGCCCTGCCGGCGGTGCTCGACCAGCACCGCGCGTACTACCGACTCGTACACACCACAGCCCAGGCCGGCCTGCGCGACGGCCTCACACCCCTGCAAGCGGCGCGCACCTGCCGCCTCGGCCCCTTCGCCGACCTGCCCGACGCGGAACGCGTCGTCCTCAACCTGCACCGCGCCTACGCCGACACCACCGGCCACCCCTTCGACCTGCCCCAGGCATTCACCGACGCGATCACCTACAACTCAGGCCCCCTGCACACCCAGGTCTGACCGGCGTCGGCCTACCTCACGAAACGCGCATTGCCCGCCACCACCTGCAAAGGCTGCACTGAACAAAGTCCGCGACACCGCCGCCGAGGCGGTCGCCGACATCCCCGACGGTGCCTCACAGGCCGTAGGCCGGGTCTGCCCCTGCCCTTCGACAGGGGGCGCAGAGGCTCCGCCTCGATCGTCGAGGCGGAGCTTCCGTGCATTGGAATGGCAATCCGCTGCCGACGGGATCGAAACCCACCTCCGAGCTGGCGTGATCGTCCGACAGCCCAGTGTCCCCGGCCGTCCGCAGGCGGTGTCGGGACGCAGTTGGGACGCAAGGACAGGAACAGACTGACGAAGACTGAGGGGCGGAGACATAGCACACCCTGTCTGACCAGCGAAAACGTCGTGAACGGACGTTGATCGGCAAGGGCCGGCCGTGTGCCGCCAGGCGCGGGTGCATCCGGTGCTGGGACACGCCGTCCATGGACGGTCCTGTGCCCGAGACCTGGCTAGGGGGTGTTTCGAAAGTCCCGCATAGGTTCGCCGGGTCGGCGGTCGTGGCGGTTGCATGTGCGGTGACATCCGATCCGACCGCTGGAGGCGCGGTGGCCGAGCCCGTCCGTGTGCGCAGACTGACCGACCACGAGGGGCAGAAGCTGCAGCAGATCGTGCGCCGGGGCGGCACGAGTTCGGTGCGCTACCGGCGGGCGATGATGCTGCTGGCCTCCGTTGGAGGGGGCACCGGCAGCGGACGATCAGGCGGATCCCGGCCGGCCCGCGGAGCGGGTATGTGCGGCGCTGATGTGTCCTCAGACGCCCGCTTCCACCAGGTCGTCGGTATGGAAGGTGCGGCGGTAGGAGGCGGGTGAGACGCCGAAGGCGGTGCGCATGTGGGCGCGCAGGGAGTTGGCGGAGCCGAAGCCGCAGCGGTGGGCGACCAGGTCGATGGACAGGTCGGTGGTCTCCAGCAACTGCTTGGCCAGTTCCAGGCGTTGCGCGGTGAGCCACTGCACGGGGGTCATGCCGACCTCGTCGCGGAAGCGGCGGGTGAAGGAGCGCAGGCTCATCCGGGCGTGTTCGGCCAGGCGGTTCAGGGAGAGGGGTTCGCCGAGGTGTTCCAGGGCCCAGGCGCGGGTGGCGGTGGTGGTGCCGACGGTGGGTTCGGGCACCGGGCGGTCGATGTACTGGGCCTGGCCGCCGTCCCGCCAGGGCGGGACGACGCACATGCGGGCGGCGCGGTTGGCGGCGGCGGCGCCGTGGTCGCGGCGGATCATGTGCAGGCACAGGTCGACGCCGGCGGCGACGCCCGCGGAGGTCAGGACGTCGCCGTCGTCGACGAAGAGGACCTCCTCGTCGACCTTGACGCGGGGGTAGGCGCGGCGGAACTCGGGAGCGAGGCCCCAGTGGGTGGTGGCGGGCCGGCCGTCGAGGAGGCCCGCAGCGGCCAGGACGTAGGAGCCGGCGCAGATGGACACCAGGCGGGTGCCGGGCCGGATGCCGGCGATGGCCGCGGTGACCTCGGGCGGCAGCGGGCCGCCGCGGCCCAGCTCGGGCATGGCGTGCGTGGGCGGGACGATCACGGTGTCCGCGGCGGCCAGGGCCTCGGGACCGGCCGCGGGCTGCACGGTGAACCCGGCGTCGCTGAGGACCGGGGCGCCGTCGGCGGTGCAGACGGTGACCTCGTACAGCGGGCGTGAGCCGGCGTCCAGGACGCTGCCGAAGACGCGGGAGGGGATGCCGAGTTCGAAGGGCGGGACGCCGGGCAGGGCGAGGACGGCGATGCGGTGCCGCCCGGCCGCGTCGGCGCTCGGGTCGGGGAGGGGGTCGGTGCACGGCCACTGCATCTCACTCATGGCCAGATCCTGTCACATAGTGGCCAGACAGCCAACACCATGGTGAGGGCGGATGCCGGATCGTGGACTGCGTCGCGCCGGGAAGGGCCCGGACGGCCGGTATCCGATCAAGACGGAAGAGAGTGAGGCGGACAGCATGCGTGCGGTGGTCGTGGAGCAGTGGGGCGGACCGGAAGTGCTCGTGGAGCGTGAGGTCGCCCGGCCCGAGCCGGGACTGAACGAGGTCCTGGTGCGGGTCCACGCGGCCGGTGTGAACCCGGTGGACTTCAAGACCCGGGCCAGCGGTGCCCTGATCGAGTGGGGAGAGGTCCCGGCGGTCGGCTGGGACGTCTCCGGCACCGTGGAGGCCGTCGGACCGGGCGTGGGGATGTTCCACCCCGGGGACGAGGTGTACGGCATGCCGCTGTTCCCGCGGCAGGCCGGCGCCTACGCCGAGTACGTCGTCGCCCCGGCCCGCCACCTCGCGCCCAAGCCAGCGAACCTCACCCACGTGCAGGCGGCGGCGCTGCCGCTGGCCGCGCTGACCGCCTGGCAGGCCCTGGTGGACACCGCCGGGGTGCGCGCCGGTGAGCGGGTGCTGGTGCACGCGGCGGCCGGCGGGGTCGGCCACCTGGCCGTGCAGATCGCCAAGGCCCGCGGCGCGTACGTCATCGGCACGGCCAGCGCCGGCAAGCACGACCTGCTGCGGCAGCTGGGCGCGGACGAGGTGATCGACTACCGCACGGTCCGCTTCGAGGACGCCGTCGGGGACGTGGACGTGGTGCTGGACGGGCTCGGCGGCCAGAACGCCGAGCGGTCCCTGACGGTGCTGCGCCCGGGCGGCCGGCTGATCACCCTGCCCGGCCCCGCCGACGTCCCCGCCGACGTCCCCGGCCACGTGCGGGCGGTGTGGATGCTGGTCGAGCCCGACCACCTGGGTCTGCGCGAGATCGCCGCCCTGGCCGAGCGGGGCGCGCTCACGCCCGTGGTCGAGACCGTCGTCCCGCTGGCCGAGGCCGCGAAGGCGCACGAGATCGGCGAGCAGGGCCGCACCACCGGGAAGATCGTCCTGAGCGTCGCCTGACGCCGGCCGCCCCGGCCGGGTCGGCTGCGGGCAGGTGGAGCGGGATTGGAGCCCCGGGACCGACCGGTCCTGATCTGGCCTCACGCCTGGATAAATAGGATGAAGACAAGGAGTAGTGCCCCATGCGAGCGTTCGTCGTCACCAAGTACAAGGAGCCGCTGCAGGAGGCGGACGTCCCCGAGCCCACCGTGGGGGAGCGCGACGTGCTCGTCCGGGTGGAGGCCGCCGGACTGAATCAGCTGGATGAGAAGATCCGCGCCGGTGAGTTGAAGCAGGTCCTGCCCTACAAGTTGCCGCTGATCCTGGGCAACGACGTCGCGGGCACTGTCATCAGCGTCGGGAAGGCGGTGCGCGGCTTCAAGCCCGGAGACGAGGTCTACGGTCGGCCCGACCAGGACCGCATCGGCACGTTCGCCGAGCGCATCGCCGTCGCGGAGGGCGACCTGGCGCTCAAGCCCGCTTCGATCAGCATGAATGAGGCCGGCTCGCTGCCGCTGGTGGCGCTCACGGCGTGGCAGGCGCTGGTGGAGCGCGGGAAGGTGCGGCCCGGGCAGAAGGTTCTCATCCACGCCGGGGCCGGCGGGGTCGGTTCGATCGCGATCCAGCTCGCCGCGCACCTCGGTGCGAGCGTCGCCACGACCGCCAGCGGTTCCAACGCGGACTTCGTGCGCGCGCTCGGCGCGGACACGGTGATCGATTACCGCAGCCAGGACTTCGAGCAGCTCCTGACCGGCTACGACCTGGTGCTGGACAGCCTCGGTGGGGAGACTCTCGAGAAGTCCCTGCGGGTGCTCAAGCCCGGCGGCAAAGCCATCGAGATCGCTGGTCCCCCGGAGCCCACTTTCGCGCGCGAGGCCGGCCTCAACCCGCTGCTGCGCCTGGGGGTCGCCGCCCTGAGCCGCAAGATCCGCAGGCAGGCGAAGAAGCTCGGCGTGACGTATGAGTTCATGCTCATGCGCGCCAGCGGCGACCAGCTCCGCCAGATCACCACCCTCATCGACCAGGGCGTGGTGCGTCCGGTCGTGGGAAAGGTGGTCGGTTTCGACCAGACTCCGCAGGCGCTGCAGTCCCTGTCCCAGGGTGGCATCCGCGGCAAGGCCGTCATCGGCAGCAGCTGACCCGCCGCAACCGCGACGGGCGACACAGAACGCACGAGGACACCACCCATGTGTGTCGCCTCCCAGTCGGTCGGACGGCGCGAGCGGAACAAGCAGGAGAAACTCGACCGCATCGTCGCTGCCGCCAGTGAACTGTTCGCCGAACACGGCGTCGATGAGGTCACGACCCAACGTCTGGCCGTTCACCTTCAGGACGCTCGCGTCGATCAGCCAGTTGGGCGGGTAGAGGTTGGGGCCGGTGATCATGGACTTGTACGTGTAGGGGCCCATGGGGTCCGTGCCGGCGCTCTCCAGGACGTGCGTGCGCTGGGTGCCGTTCGCCCCGCAGCACGAAGTGCCGCTCTGCCCGGCGCTGTAGTACAGGTACCAGTGGCCGTCGGAGAAGTGGATCTCCGGGGCCCAGATGTTGGAGTTGCGGGTGGGGGTGGTGTCCGACCAGATCTGCACGCTGGGAGCGGTGGCGAGGCCGGCGAGGGTGGGCGACTCGCGCGCATGCCCAGGACGCCGGTGAACGTCGTCGTGACGAGGTAGTAGTTGCCGTCGTAGTACTCCAGCCAGGGATCGGCGCCCTTCACCGACTTGAGCGGGTTCGTGTCGGGGCGGCCGTCCACCGCGGAGGCGGGGCCCTGTGCGCAGGCCAGCGCCGTGAGCAGGGCCACGGCGCCGGTCAACCACAACCTGAGATGGCGGAGGATCACGGTACTTCCTTTCCGGGTTTCACGCGGAGGGCACGGGAGCAAAGGAAGGGGATGCCGGCGCCTCAAGGAGAGCGCCGGCATCCCTGTCGAGGTCGGGTCAGTTCGTCACGCGGAAGGTGGCGTCGGCGCGTCCTGTCGCGGTGGTGATCGGGTCGAGCTTCAGTTGGTAGGCGTAGTGGCGGATGTAGCGGTCGGGGTGGTTGTAGGACTGGAATGAGGACCAGGTGGAGTCGGCGAGGCCGGCGACCTGGCGGAAGGTGGCGTCCGCGGCGAACTGGGCGGTGCCGTCGTTGCGGACCAGTTGGAAGTCGTTGTTGGCGTGGCGCAGGAAGTAGCCGCGGTAGTTCACCGACTCGAAGGAGACGGTGCCGGTGCCCGCGAGGCCGGGCCGCAGCCGGAACTGTGCGTCGGGGCCGGTGATGTTCTGGTCGATGCGCACGTCGAAGGCGGCGTGCCGCACGTAGCGGTCCTGGAAGTTGAACGACTGGAGCCGCTTGGCCGGGATGTCGGTCCAGCGGGCGAGCACCCGGGACTCCTCGGCGGCCGTGAGGTTCAGGATCGAGCCGTGGCGCTTCTTGTTGACGCCCAGGTTGTAGGTTCCCGACGCCGGAATCTGGTAGGTGCTGGGGGCGGAGGGGTTGGTCGTCGTGACCGGCATGTAACCGCGTCCGGAGGAGTACTGGTCGAGGTAGAGCGCCCACTCGTTGCGGTCGCGGAACTTCATCCACATCGGGCCCTCGACCTGGGCGCCGGTCAGGCCGATGCCGGAGAGGTTGCCGAGGTTGGTCCACGTCCCCAGGATCGAGTTGCTGCCTTCGATGGTGATCTGGCCGTCGCCGGAGGCCCGCACGTAGCGGTAGTTGCCGACGCCGGCCGGCATCTCGACGATCTGGGTGTCGATGATCTCCTGCATGCCGGGGCGCTCGATGTAGGTCTGCGGGGTGGTGATGGTGCGGAAGTCGCTGGTGTGGGCGTAGTAGATGCGATGCTTCTTCACGCCGTCGACGGGCTTGTTCGTCGCCCAGTACAGGACGTAGTTGTTGGTGGCCGGGTCCCACTGCGCCTCCGCGGCCCAGGCGTTGCGCCCGTCCGGGATCGCGCCGGCGACGTTGAGCAGCCACGGCTCCGACCAGTTGATCAGGTCCGTGGACTCCCACACCACGAGGTTGCGGCTGCCGTTGTACACGGCGGCCTCCCAGTTCTGCCCGCAGCTGATGCACAGGTCGGTCGCGATGATCCAGTACTTGTCACCGTTCGGGGACCGCACCAGTGCGGGGTCGCGCACCCCCTTCGTGCCGACCGTGGAGCGAAGGGCTATGCCGCCGCCGTTGAGATCGGTCCAGTTCAGGCCGTCCGTGCTGTATGAGAAGTAGATCTGCTGGCCGTTGGAGCCTTCCCCGATGAAGTGCGTCATCAGGTAGCCCGGGTCGGCGGCGGCCGCCCGCTCGGGTGCGGCCAGCGCCTGTGAGGTGAAGAGGAGGCAGGCGGCGACCAGTATCGCCGCCAGCCGGGAGAGAAGTATGCGCATGTACGAAACCTGTCCTTCTGCGGGTGCCTCGATTTGCGTGTCGAGGGCTGATGCGTCTCGTTCTTGAGAGCTTGAGGTTGTCGCTGGTGCTCGGGTGCTCGGGTGCTCTGGCCGCGGTTGGGCCGGATCGTCGGCCCGTCGCCTGGCAGAGCCCCGCTTCGTGCTCGGGTGGCGGCCGTGTGCGGGGCTCGCCCTGGCGGTCGCCACCGACTCGGCCTGCGCCAGGGCGATGCCGCACCGCGGGATGCGGCATCCCTGTTGGTTCCAGGATCAGTTCGTCACGCGGAAGGTGGCGTCGCCGCGTGCTGTCGCGGTGGTGGTGGGGTCGAGGCGGAGTTGGTAGGCGTAGTGGCGGATGTAGCGGTCGGGGTGGTTGTAGGACTGGAATGAGGACCAGGTGGCGTCGGCGAGGCCGGCGACCTGGTTGAAGGTGGCGTCGGCGGCGAACTGGGCGGTGCCGTCGTTGCGGACCAGCTGGAAGTCGTAGTTGGCGTGCCGCAGGAAGTAGCCGGGGAAGTTCACCGACTCGAAGGAGACGGTGCCGGAGCCCGCCAGGCCGGGCCTGATCCTGAACTGGGAGTCCGGGCTGGTGCTGACGTTCTGGTCGATGCGGACGTCGTAGTTGGCGTGGCGCACGTACCGGTCCTGGAAGTTGTACGACTGGAGCCGCTTGGCCGGGGTGCTGGGCCAGCGGGCGAGCACGCGGCTCTCCTCGGCGGCCGTGAGGTTCAGGATCGAGCCGTGGCGCTTCTTGTTGACGCCCAGGTTGAAGCTGCCCGATGCCGGGAGCTGGTAGGTGCCGACGGCGGAGGGGTTGGCCGTCGTGACCGGCATGTATCCGCCGCGGGAGGCGTACTGGTCGAGGTAGAGGGTCCACTCGTTGCGGTCGCGGAACTTCATCCACATCGGGCCCTCGACCTGGGCGCCGGTCAGGCCGATGCCGGAGAGGTTGCCGAGGTTGGTCCACGTCCCCAGGATCGAGTTGCTGCCTTCGATGGTGATCTGGCCGTCGCCCGAGGCGCGTACGTAGCGGTAGTTGCCGACGCCGGCCGGGACTTCGACGATCTGGGTGTCGATGAGTTCCTGGGTGCCGGGGCGGTCGATGTAGGTCTGCGGGGTGGTGATGGTGCGGAAGTCGCTGGTGCGGGCGTAGAAGATGCGGTGCTTGGTCTTGCCGTCGAGGGGCACGTTCGTCGCCCAGTACAGGACGTAGTCGTTGGTGGCGGGGTTCCAGATCGCCTCCGGTGCCCAGGCGTTGCGCCCGTCGGGGATCGCGCCGGCGACGTTCAGCAGCCACGGCTGCGACCAGTTGACCAGGTCCGTCGACTCCCAGACGACGATGCTGCGGCTGCCGTTGTTGATGGAGCCGTCCACGGTCGACCCGCAGCCCCAGCACAGGTCGGTCGCGATGATCCAGTACTTGTCACCGGCCGGGGAGCGGACCAGTGCGGGGTCACGCACCCCCTTCGTGCCGATGTTGGAGCGCAGGATCGGCGCTCCGTCGTTGAGGTCGTTCCAGTGCAGGCCGTCCGCGCTGTGCGAGAGGTACATCTGCTGACCGGTCGACCCCTCCCCGGTGAAGTGCAGCATCAGGTAGCCCGGATCGGCGGCGGCCGCCCGCTGAGGTGCGGCCAGGGATTGCGAGGTGAAGAAGAGGCCGACGGCGAAGAATATCGCCGCGAGCCGGGTGAGCAGCCTTGGCATGTGCGTGCCCTGTCTTTCTACGGGTGCCGGGACGGGGTGGAAACGGGCTTCCGGACGCGTGACCACTGGAAGCCGGTGGCTGTGCCGCTGGTGCGTTGTCCGGGCAGGGCCAGGTCAGTGGTCGAGGCGCCGACGTCGTTGACGCACTTGCCGCCGTGGCGGGCTCCGAACTGGTGGCAGTCGTCGCTCTCGACCCATGCGAACCGCTGGTCGTGACGGAGGGGAAGGGGTACTGGGTTGATGTCTGTGGCAGCGGCGGAACTGGCGAGCGGGTTCGGGAGGGTGGTGGTGGCTGCCTGTGCGAGGGGATCGGTCGCACCCGTCCCGGCCGTCGCGCCGTAGGCGAGCGCCCGGCGGACGATCGGTTCCACGCCGGCGGAGGGGGGAGCAACGCTCATGACAGAGACATCCTTGTTTCACGTCGCGGAGCGAGCCAAAAGGGTCCGACGTACCAGACTTTGTTCGATATGACGGACATCGTTCGTGAATTCGGCCAAAAGTTAGAGGGAGGTAAAAGCGGGTGTCAAGAGGTGTGAAGACAGCAGGAACAGCGTTGCCTCCCTCTGCGCTCGGAACGGGGTCCTACGCATCAGGAGACGCACCAGCACGTCGCGCATAACGGAAAACTCTGAACGGGCGAAGGCGGGGGCGGTACCTGAGCGGCGACCCGACGCCCGTCCTCGGGATTCGCTCCTGGCACACTGTCGCACTCGACACATCGGCAGGACGACGGGACGGTGGGCTGAGGTGCGCTCCCAGAACAGGCAGGAACGGCCGGACGTCGACGTCGTCATGGCGGCGCGGGCCGGGGACCGGCAGGCCTCGGAACAGCTGGTACGGGACTGTCTGCCGTTGGTATACAACATCGTCGGGCGGGCGCTGGACGGGCACAGCGACGTCGACGACGTGGTCCAGGAGACGATGGTGCGGGTCCTGGACGGGTTGCCCGGACTGGAGCAACCGGATCGTTTCCGGTCCTGGCTCGTCGCCATCACCGTGCGGCAGATCCGTGACCGGTGGCGCAGAGGGCGCACCTGGCTCGCTGCGGAATCCCTGGAGGAGAACGCCCACGAAGCAGACCCGCAGGCCGACTTCTCCGACCTGACGATTCTTCGGCTCGCACTGTCGGGCCAGCGGCGTGAAGCGGTGGAGGCGACCCGCTGGCTGGAGGACGAGGAACGTGAGGTGCTCTCGCTGTGGTGGATGGAGAGCGCGGGTGAGCTGACCCGCGGCGAGCTCTCGGCGGCCTGTGGCCTCACACCGCAGCACGCGGCGGTCCGAATCCAGCGGGTCAAGGAACGGCTGGAGACGGCGCGCACCGTCGTACGGGCCGTGACGGCCTCGCCGCGCTGTCCGGTCCTGGCCGTCGTGCTCGCCTCGTGGGACGGGCGGCCGTCCGCGCTGTGGCGCAAGCGGCTGGCACGCCATGTCCGCGACTGTCCGCAGTGCCTGCTGAACTCGTCCGACCTGATACCGGCGGAGAGGCTGCTGGCCGGCCTCGCGCTGGTGCCGGTGCCGGTCGGCCTGGCCGGCCTGGTACTGGCCAGGGCGCTGGGGGAGGGCTCGGCCGGGGCGACCGTCGGCGCAAGCGCAAGCGCAAGCGCAAGCGCAAGCGCAAGCGCGGGCACGCGTACGGCGAGCGGTGCGAGCCGTACGGCGCGGACGATCGGGAGGCTGGCCGCCAAGCCCGCGGCCACGGCGGTCGCAGGCGCCGTCACGCTCGCGGCTGCCGCAGTGGCCTGGTACACCGCCACGGGATCACAGGAGACGGCCCCGCGGCCCGCCGTCGCGGCCCCGCTGTCGCCCTCCGCCTCGTCCGTGCCGCCATCCTCCCCGAGAACGTCCGCCTCACAGAAACCGACACCGACCACAGCACCGACCACAACGCCGACCACAGCACCGACCACGACGCCGACCACGACGCCGACCCGGGCCACGACGGCGGAGGCGCGGCGGATCTCAGGGCCGCATGCCCTGCGGTCGGTCGACAACCCCGGCGACTACGTGAGTCAGTCCGGCCGACTCGGCATCCTGGCCCCGGTCGGCGCCACCAGTTCCGCGGCCACCCGGCAGGCGGCCGTCTTCACCTTCGTCCCCGGCCTGGCCGACCCCCGCTGCTACTCACTCAGGGACGCCACGGGCAGGTACCTGCGGCACTACGCCTTCCGTATCCGGCTGGACCCCGACGACCGATCCGCCATCTTTCGGAAGGACGCCACCTTCTGCCCCCGTTCCGGTTCCACGGCCGGTTCGGTCTCCCTGGAGTCGTACAACTACCCCGGCCGCTACCTCCGTCACCGGGACAACCTCCAGCTGTGGCTCGACCCTTCGCGGAACACGGCCTCGTACCGGGCCAGCCGGTCCTTCGTCCTCGTGGCGCCCTGGACCTGACGTTGATCGGCCTTGCCTTGAAGGGAGTTGTTCGACAAATCGGACAACTCCCTTCAGGGTAAGGCGGTTGTTCGACTCGTCGGACATCGTTCGAAAGTATTGACGTTGACTCGCGGTTCACTTCAAACTCACGCAACGCGATGTCATACGGGCGGCACGTCAGCACCTCGGCCGAGGTCTCGGGGCCCCCTCCTCAGGCATGTCTTCATCACGGGATGTGAACCCATGCGCAGCGTGAGACCTCTGAGACGCCGGAGATTCCGGCCCGCCGCTCTGGCAGCCGTGGCCGCCGCCGTCTCGCTTCTGGTCGGCGTTGCCGGCCCGGCGGCCCCGGCCCAGGCGGCGGAGATCACCGACGGTCTGGCCCTCTGGTACAAACTCGACGCCACCTCGGGCACTGTGGCGGTGGACGCCTCGGGCAACGGCCGCAACGGAACCGTCAACGGCGCCGCGGGCTGGTCGGGTTCCGGGGAAGGGCTGACCTTCAACGGCTCCGACACCTACATCAAGGTGCCGGACAACATCATGAGCGGCATGAACTCGATCACCGTCTCGATGGACGTGCGGATCGACTCCGCCCAGGCCACGCCGTACTTCCTCTACGGCTTCGGCAACACCAGCAACGGAAGTGGCAACGGATACCTGTTCACCACCGGCGACTCGTTCCGGACCGCCATCGCGTCCGGGAGCTTCTCCACCGAGCAGAACACCCGGACCTCCGCCGCGCTGCCGCGCTCAGTCTGGAAACACGTCACCTACACCCAGACCGGCACCACGGGCGTCCTCTACCAGGACGGCGTGGAGGTGGCCCGCAACACGTCGGTCACCGTCACCCCCGGTTCCATCGGGTCCGGTATCACCACGGCCAACTACATCGGCAAGTCGCTCTACAGCGGTGACAAGCTCTTCAAGGGCAGGATGCGTGACGTCCGGGTCTACAACCGCGCGCTGGCGCCCGGCGAGGTCCTCGAACTGAGCGGGAACACCACGGGCATCTCCGCGGCCACCCACCCCGCGCTGAAGATCGGCGCCATCATCGACGACGCCAACAGCAGGATCACGCTGCCCGTCAAGGAGGGCACGGACCTCACCGCGCTCGCCCCGCAGTTCACCCTCGTCCAGGGCGCGTCCATCAGCCCCGCCTCCGGCACCCCGCGCGACTTCACCAGGCCCGTGACGTACGAGGTGACCGGCTCCGACGGCGCCCAGCGCCCCTGGACGGTCGCGGCGCTGATCATGAAGAGTCCGGTCCTCCCCGGGCTCACCGCCGACCCGAACATCGTCCGTTTCGGCGACACCTACTACATCTACCCGACCACCGACGGCTTCGCGAACTGGAGCGGTACGCAGTTCAAGGCGTACTCCTCCAAGGACCTGGTCCACTGGCAGGACCACGGCGTCATCCTCGACCTCGGTCCTGACATCAGCTGGACCGACAGCCGGGCCTGGGCCCCGACGATGACCGCGAAGAACGGGAAGTACTACTTCTACTACTCCGCCGACGGGAACATCGGTGTCGCGGTCTCCGACTCGCCCACCGGCTCGTTCACGGACCCCCTGGGCAAGCCGCTGATTGCCCGCGGCGCCTACTCGGGCCAGATGATCGACCCGGCGGTCTTCACCGACGACAACGGCCAGTCGTACCTCTACTGGGCCAACGGCCAGGCGTACGTCGTCCCCCTGAACGACGACATGGTCTCCTTCGACGCCTCGAAGGTCACCAACATCACCCCCAGCGGCTACAGAGAGGGCTCCTTCGTCATCAAGCGCAAGGGCACCTACTACTTCATGTGGTCGGAGAACGACACCCGCGACGAGAACTACCGCGTGGCCTACGCCACCGGATCCTCGCCCACCGGTCCCTGGACCAAGCGGGGCGTGATCCTGGAGAAGGACCTCTCGCTCGGCATCAAGGGCCCCGGCCACCACTCCGTGGTGCAGGTGCCGGGCACCGACGACTGGTACATCGCCTACCACCGCTTCGCCATCCCCGGCGGTGACGGCACCCACCGCGAAACCACCATCGACAGGATGGAGTTCGACGCCGACGGCCTGATCAAGAAGGTCGTCCCCACCCTGGGCAGCATCGACCCGGTCTCCGGCGGCACCACCCTGCCGACCGACACCAGCCGCTCGCTCCGGTCGGTCAACTTCCCGGGCCGCTACGCCGCCGTACGCTCCGACAACCTCGGCTACCTCGATCCGGTGACGTCCTCCAGCACCACGGCGGTCAAGCAGAGCGCCACCTTCACCGTCGTCCCCGGCCTGGTCGACGGAAGCTGCTACTCGTTCCGTGACTCCTCCGGCCGCTACCTGCGCCACAAGGACCTCCGCATCCGCTTCGACGCGAGCAACGGCACGGCGCTCTTCAACAAGGACGCCACCTACTGCGCCCGGCCGGGTTCGGCCACCGGCTCGGTCAGCCTGGAGTCGTACAACTACCCCGGCCGCTACCTCCGCCACTACAACTACGAGCTGCGCGTCGACCCCTTCCAGGACAACGCCACCTTCCGCGCCGACAGTTCCTTCACGGTGGTCGGCCCCTGGGCCTGATCGCGTTCCCCGCACGTCAAGGCCACAACGAGCGTCGGCCGCAACCTGCTGCGAGGTTGCGGCCGGCAACCGCGCCTTCTCCCCGCGGAGGGTGGTTACTTCACCGTGGGGCCCACCTCGACCGAGATCCGCGGTCCCCGTGACCGCGCCGTGGCCATGACGGCTGTGCCCGCCGGCTGCGCCACCACGGGATCGACGTCCGGAGACCCGAGCGGCGGCGGTGCCGCGACCGCGACGAGGATCCGGACGACGATCGACGTGCCGGCCGGCTTCGACCCGGCCAAGGCTCTGTCCCTGCCGGACTGCGTGCTCGCCCGGAACAGTTACGACACCCTCGTGCGAAAGAAGGACGTCGGCGGGCTCGTCGGCGGGCTGGCCACCAAGTGGAGGAACACGCCGACCTCGGCGACGTTCACCCTGCGCGCCGACACCACGTGCGCCGACGGGACGCCGATCACCGCGGGAGGCGGAGGAGGAGGGGCGGTGCTCGTAGTCACGGACCAGACGCCGGTGCGGTATCAGGATCCCGTAGGTCTGCTCGGCCCTCCATCGCTTCGGCTGCGGCACGAACCCCTTGTCCTGCGGGTTGCGTTGGACGATCTCGACGTCGATGCCCAGGCCGGCGCCGTGCGCGACGACCTGGTTCTTGAAGCCTTGGTCGACCAGGGCTTTGCGGACGGTTCCGCCGGCGTGCTCGGCGACCTGGTCCAGCAGGATGATGCCCGCGGCGTTGTCGTGGGTGTTCGCCGCGAGGACGACGACCGCGATGACCAGGCCGAGGACGTCCACGGCCAGGCCCCGCTTGCGGCCCGGCACCCGCTTGGCCGGATCGTGGCCGGTCGTCGAGGCGGGGACCCCGGCGGCCACGTGGACACTCTGGGTGTCCAGGACCACCAGGGTCGGGTCCTCTGATCGGCGGGCGCGCTCCCGGACCTGGCAGCGCAGCAGTTCATGGATGACCTGGTCGGTCCCGTCGTCCCGCCACGCGGCGAAGTAGTGGTAGGTGGCGCTCTTGGGCGGCAGGTCGTGCGGGAGACAGGCCCACTGGCAGCCGGTCCGCCCCTGGTAGAGGATCGCGTTGACGATCTCCCGCATGTCGTAGGCGCCCTGGTGGCCGCTGACCGAGCGGTGCCGGTCCTTCCACGCGGTGATCACCGGCTCGATCAACGACCACTGCTCGTCCGATAAGTCACTTGGATACGGCTTGCGTTCACTCACCCGATCACATCACCAGATCAACAACCGGACCGGCAGATTCCGCCCCGCCGCCACACCATCAGGCGACAGCAGAACCACTCAAAGACTCACAAACCGCCCTCTTGGGTATCCGTAAGTGCGCGGTCCCCAGCGACGCTCTAATCCTGGCCTCAGGTTGATCGGGGACAATGAGCGGCAAAAACATCGACTGGAAGGGGGGGCGGGCCGGCGTGCGGATCATGATCGCGGATGACGAGGCGGCCATCCGTGAGTCGCTGGAGCGGGTGCTCCAGGTCGAGGGTTACGACACCAGCACCGTCGCCAACGGTCTCGCCGTGCTCGACGGGGTCGGTGGGGCCGACGGCGACACGCTGGATCTGCTGATCCTCGACGTGATGATGCCCCGCCTCGGCGGGCTGGAGACCTGCCGGCGGTTGCGGGCCGCGGGTCGGGATCTGCCGGTGCTGATGCTGACCGCCCGTGACCAGGTCTCCGACCGGGTCACGGGGCTGGACGCGGGCGCCGACGACTACCTGCCCAAGCCGTTTGCCACCGAGGAGTTACTGGCCCGGGTGCGGGCCCTGCTGCGCCGGCGCACGCCGACCGACGGGGAGTCGCAGATCCTGTCGTTCGCCGACGTCCGGCTCGATCCCGACAGATTCGAGGCGTGGCGGGGCGGGCGGCCGCTGCGCCTGACCCGGACCGAGTTCTCCCTCCTGCAGGTCCTCATGAGCAACGCGACCCGGGTCCTGACCCGCGACGCGCTGTTCGAGGCGATCTGGGGCTTCGACATGAGCGCCACCGCCAACAACCTCCAGGTATACGTGAGCTACCTGCGCCGCAAGATGGAGGCCGAGGGTGAGCCGCGATTGATCTACACGCTGCGCGGCCTGGGTTACGTGCTGCGGGAGACTCCTCCGTGAGCAGGCCCGCCGGCCGGGAACCGCGCCGGCTGACCCGATGGTGGCGCCGGCGGTCCCTGCGGACCAGGCTGACGATGATCGCGGCGACGGCCATCGCGGTCAGCGTGTTCGTGGCCTTCCAGGTGGCCAGCGAACTACTGGACTGGGAGCTGCGGGACACCGCCGAGAATCAGCTACGCGCCGACTCCCGAGTCCTGGCGACGAACGCGCAGCGCGCCGGTCTGGCGCAGGTCCAGCTACCGCCGTATCCCGGAACCGGTCGGCTGGTGCGGGTCGTCCTGCCCGACGGCTCGACTCGGACGCCGGCCGGCCAACCCGCGCTGCCCCCCGTCAGCGAGCACGCGGGGCGCGTGGCGCAGGGCGCGTCGGCCGACCTGATGGAGTCGGGCGACAGCGACGAGGACGGCTACCTCGTCTACACGCTGCGGGCAGGCGACGGCGCGGTCCAGGTGGCCCAGGTCGCCGACGACAGCCCGATCAACCAGTTCGGGTTCGGCATGCTGCTGATCGGGCTGCTCTGCGTGGTCGGCGGCACCCTTGTCGGGCGGACCGTGGCGCGGACCGGGCTGGCACCGATCGACCGGCTCACCGCCGCCGCGGTACGTGTCGCGCACACCCGGGATCTCGACGCCGACGTCCCGGATGAGGGCGGCGGGGAGATCCGGCGGCTGATCCAGTCGATCAACGACATGCTCGCCGCACTCCGGGACTCCCGGCGGGCCCAGCGACTGCTCGCCGAGGACGCCGCCCACGAGCTCAAGACCCCGCTCACCAGCCTGCGCCTCAACGTCGAGCTGCTGATCCGGCTCGATCGGCGCGGCACCCTGGACAGCGCACTGCCCGCGGAGAGCCGGACCCGGCTGCTCAACGATCTCGGCGCCCAGGTGGCCGAGTTGAGCACCCTTGTCGCCGAGCTGACGGACCTGGCGCGCGGTGACGTCAGTGACGAGAACACCGAGCTGCTCGACCTCGCCGACGTGGTGGCGGCCGCCGCGACCCGGGCACGTTCCCGCGTGCCCGACATCGAGGTCGCGCTCGACGTGACCTCCGTGTGGGTGAGCGGGCGTCCCGCTGCGCTCGAGCGGGCGGTGCTCAACCTCATCGACAACGCCGGCAAGTGGTCCCCCGCGGACCAGCCGGTCCAGGTCCGGCTCCGTGCCGAGGACGCGTCGGCGGTGCTCGAGGTCGACGACGCCGGGCCGGGCATCGACGCCGCCGACGTACCGCGGGTGTTCGACCGGTTCTACCGTGCCGACAGCGCCCGGGCGTTGCCGGGATCCGGTCTGGGGCTGTCGATCGTGCAGCGGGTCGTCGACGCCCACGGCGGCCGGGCCAGCGTCGCCCGTTCCGCACGCGGTGGCGCGCTGCTTCGCATCGACCTTCCGGCCGCGGCCCGCCCGCCCCCGCCCGCGCGGCTCACCACCGGGGAGGACACCGCGGCGTGCTGACCCGCTCCGGCGGCGCGGCGCGGGACAAGGGACGGCGGCCCTCGGGCATGGCCCCGCGCGGCTCACCGTCGGGGCAGGACACCGCGGTGCGCCGACCCCAGCCCCGGCCGCACGGCGTAGGACCAAAGGGCGGCGGCCGTCGAGCCCCATGAAAGAGATCCGGGACGGGCCTGGGTCCCCGTCCCGGATCTCGTCCGTGCCGCCGCGCTCACCGTTGCAGCGCGGGCTCCTCCTCGTCGGCGAGCGGCTGTTGACCGTCCGGCAGCTCCGCCGCTGGACGGGACAGCCGGCTCGGCCACCACATCCGCCGGCCGATCAGCAAGGTGAGGGCGGGCACCAGGACCGACCGCACCAGCAGGGCGTCGAGCAGCACGCCGAAGGCGACCAGGAACCCGACCTCGATCAGCATCACCAGCGGAAGTGTGACGAGGACCGCGAACGTGGCCGCCAGGACCAGGCCTGCCGAGGTGATGACGCCACCGGTGGCCGAGAGGGCTTTGAGCATGCCCTGTCTGGTGCCGAGACGCACGGTCTCCTCCCGGGCCCGGCTGGCCAGGAAGATGTTGTAGTCGACGCCGAGCGCCACCAGGAACAGGAATGCCAGCAGCGGCACCGAATAGTCGACACCCTCGAACCCGAGGATCGTGTCGAAGACGAACACGCTGCCGCCGAAGGCTGCGGCGAACGAGACGACCACGGTGGCCATCAGGACCAGCGGGGCCAGGATCGCGCGCAGCAGCAGCCCGAGGACGATCAGGACGACGGCGAGCACCAGCGGGATCACCAGCTTCTCGTCGCGGCTGGTGGTCACCTCGGTGTCGAGGTTCTCCGCACTCGGCCCGCCGACGATCGCCTCCGCCCCGCTCACCGCGTGCACGGCGGTGCGCACCCGCTTGATCGTGTCGTACTCTGCGACAGTGTCCGGCGCGTCCCTCGGGAACACGGAGATGTTGGCCCAGCCACCGCTGGTCTGCTCCGGGATGGCCAGGGCCACACCGCGAGTGTCCTTGACGATGTCGAGCACCCGCTCCTGGTGCGCCGGCCGCGTGAAGATCGTCATCGGCTGGCCGCCGAGCTCCGGGAAGTGCTGGCGGAGAACGGTGAAGCCGGTGACCGACTCCGGCGCCGACAGGAACTGGTCCTGCTCCCGCAGGGCGCCGGTGTTGCCCGCCAGCCCGATGGCGAGCACGCCGAGGACTCCGAGCGAGCCGAGCGTCGCCACCCACCGGCGGCGACTGATGGCGGTGCCGAGCCGTCCCCACAGCCCCGGCTTCTCCTCCACGGCCGTGCTGAACCGCGGGATGGCCGGCCAGAAGATCCGCCTGCCGAGCACCACCAGCACCGCCGGGAACAGCGTCAGCATGGCCACCAGCGCGCACAGGATGCCGGCCGCACCGATCGGACCCAAGCCGCTGGTGCTGTTCAAGTCCGCGGCGAGCAGGCAGAGCAGGCCGGCGACCACGGTGGCCGCGGACGCGACGATGGCCGGCGCCGCGCCGCGCAGCGCGTGGACCATCGCCACCCGGACGTTCTCATGGTGGTGCAGTGCCTCCCGATATCGAGCGATGAGCAACAGGGCGTAGTCCGTGCCGACGCCGAACACCAGGATCGTCAGCAGCGCCGAGTTCTGGTCGTTGACCACGATGCCGAAGCCCTTGACGAGTAGATAGACGGTCCCCATCGCGGTCAGTGCGGCCGCGCCCACGGCCACCAGCGGGATGATCCACAACACCGGGCTGCGGTAGGTGAGGATGAGCAGGAGCGTGACGACGACGATGGTGGTGAGGAGAACCTGCACGTCGATGCCGTCGAAGACGGCGTCCATGTCGCCGTCGATCGCGCCCGGGCCGGTCACGTCCAGTTCCAGACCGGAGGGGCGGTCCTTCGCGGCGTCACGCAACGGGCCGACGATCTCCTCCGGTGGGCCGTAGGCCGTGCTCACATCGAGGGTGAACGTCATTGCTTTGCGGTCGGTGGAGAGGCTCGTCGGTGAGCCCTCGTCGTCCTCGCCGGCCGCCGCCGTCGTCTTCGGCGGGTACCGCTTGGCAAGGGTGTCGTAGTGGCGCTCGACCGTCGCGCGGTCGGCGGCGGTCATGCCGCCGGCCCGGTGGTACACGAAGACGAACGTGCTGTCCTCACCGCCGGGGAGACTGTCGTCCAGCACCGCCACCTTGGTGGACTCGGCACCGGCCGGCAGGGTGTCCACGGCGCTGTCGGTGGTGACCGAGCTCAACTTTCCGCTCAGCGGCACCATGCCCGCCGCCAGCACCAGCCACAAGCCAATCACCAACCACGGCACCCACCGGCCTGCCAACCGACCGGCCGGCGCTTCCCCGGACGGCGCTGCGTTGACTGCCATCACTAGCCTCCTACATACGGGTTGCATCGCTTATCTGGATGCCTGCTTCCTACGGAGCGAACCTGAGACGACTGTTAATGCGGTGCTCAGGCCGGTTGGCCGAACCATGTGCCGAGCGCACGCACCAGCGTGGTGGCGTCGAGGTCCCGCCCGCTAGGCAAGGCCCAGGCGGCACAGCCGTCGGGCCGGATGAGCAACGCGTCGACGTCCACCCGGCCCGTGCGGGCGGTGACGGTGTCGACCCGTCCGGTCCACGCGGCCGCGGCGTCGCGGACCTCCGCGCGGTCGGACGAGGTCGAGCAGGAGCCCACGACCCTCACGCAGCAGGTCCGCCGACCGGGTCACCGCGGTGACCCACCGCGACGGTGCGCGGGTCTTCGCCGGTTCGCACTCAACCGGGTCCAACACCCTCGGCTTCGCCGACGGACGCGTTGGGGACGCAAGGATAGGAACAGACCGACAAAGGCAAGGGCGAGCTGACACAGTTCACCGCGGCTGACCTGCAAAAACGCCATGGATCAGCGTAGAAGCGCAAGGGCAGCCAAGATCCTCAAAGGACTCATCATCCGTCGGCCGTGGGTTCGAGTCCCACCCGCCCCACCACTCGCTACGCGAGGAGAAACCTTCTGACCAGGCACTTTCCTGGTCGGGACGATGGTGTGTGTGAGGGTCCAGGTGACCCTGCGGTGATCATCATTTCATGATCGTCCGGACGAAATCCGGACGCCGATTCCGGTTAAGTCGCATATGGGGTATTTCGTGTCGGCGTCGGACAATGTGGCACCACTGCGCCTCCCCCCGTGCTGCGCTCAATGTTGGTGATGTGTCCTAAGTGCATACATCGTGGATGGTGGAGGTGTCCGGTGTCCGTCACGCAGATCGATCTCGACGACGAGGCGCTGGCCGAGGCCATGCGGCTCATGGGTGCCACGGCGAAGAAGGAGACCGTCAACGCGGCTCTTCGGGACTACGTGGCGCGGATCAAGAGGCTGGAGGCCGCGGAGAAGCTGGCCGCGCGAGGTGAGCGCGGCGAGTTCGAGCAGGCCGCAGCGGCTCATGAAGCCGAGAAACGTGCGCGGCGCGAGGCCTTCGAGTGATCACGTATCTGGTGGATACCTCGGCTCTGTGGCACCTGTTCCGTACTCCAGGTGCGCTGCGCCCCTGGGAGGGACACATCGCCGCCGGGGTGTTCCAGGTCTGCGAGCCGACACGAGCCGAATTCCTCTGCTCGGCGACAAGCCCGTCGCACCGAGATGAGCTGGCCGAGGAGCTGGACGCGCTCTGTCTGCTCTCTCCGGTTCCGAAGAACGCCTGGCGGTGGGTCGACGCTGCCCAGTACAAACTGACCCAGAGGGGCCGGCATCGGGCGGCGGGAGCGATCGACCTGTTGGTGTGTGCGACAGCTGTGCACCATGGGCACACCGTCCTTCATGTGGACAATGACTTCGTGACGGTGGCCGGAGTCCTCAAAGAGGTCCAGCAGCGAGACGTACGAGCCTGATCTCCGGAAGCAGGAGCACGTGTGTTGTTTCTGGCCTCGGTGATCGATGTCTACGGGGCGCATCGGCAGTCCTTCCGGTAACGGGTTCGACCGTACGCGGAGTGCGAGCACGCCTGCCCACACTTCCCGGCGCTGCCAGCGGTTCAGCCTGACCAAGCACGCGAACCTCGATCGAGCCGGTAGAGGTCTCCCGGGGAAGTGGCTCGGCCATGCAGCCGTGCTCCGCCCCGACTATCAGGGCGGAGCCTCTGCGCGCTGGAATGGAAATCCGCTGCTCTCGGATTGTGAGCCTGTCTCTCAACTGCAAGGACGGACGCTGCGGCAGCTGAGATCGTCGTGGCCGATCCGGGATCCTCACGCACGGCCACACCAGCGATCAGCTGCCTGCGGAGAGGTCCCCGTAAAGGAGCCGGCCCGTGAGTTCAATGCACCGCGCCCGGGCTGCGGAGAAGCTATGGGGCATCTTGGTGACCGCTTCGAAGGCACTCATCCGGGTGTCCTCCTCGCCGCTCGCCTCGGCGTCGTAGATCTCGAAGAGCTTCTCCTCGGCCTCGTCCAGTCCGGCCGCTTCCATGGCCTGTTCCAGGGCCTTGTGGTGGGCGCAGTGCCGCGCGGCGAGTTCCTCGACCCGCGGGTCGTGGGGGTCGACGGTGTCATCGAGGGCGGCGTCGGCCGCGTCGAGGCGGTCTGCCTCGGCCCGTAGGCCGGGATGGGTCGCCAGGGTGATGAACACACTGGCCTGAATCGCGGCGCCCAGCGGCCCGAAGATCCGTTCCGTGACCAGCAGGGTGTCCAGGTCGGAGGGGCGCAGTGCGCCAGAGGGCAGGTGGCTGAGCCGGTCCGTGACCAACGGGGAGAGCAGGCCCAGGGGGCTGCCCACGGCTCGCAGGCGCTGGACTGCCGCGCGCTGACGCTTGATGTCGGCCTCCTGGGCGGCCAGGGTCTCCTCCAGTCGGCCCAGGACGTCCTCAACGTCCCGGGCTTCGTCGAAGGCGGCCCGCATGTCGTCCAGGCTGATGCCGGCCTCGGACATCTTGCGGATCCACAGCAGGCGGATCATGTCGTCGTAGCCGTAGCGGCGGCGTCCGTCTCCGCCTCGCCCGGGCTCCGGCAGCAGACCGATCTGGTGATAGTGACGAATGGCACGCGGGGTGGTTCCGGCGAAGGCGGCGGCATCGCCGATCTTGACCTCACGGGGAGGTGTGACGGAGGGGTACATCGCAGACAGGGCCTTTCGTGCTGTGGTGCCCTCGACGACACCACATGCCGCTACGGCATGTGCAACTACCCACCCCCCGGGCCCTGACGGGCTATCGGGCCCTCCCTCGCCATTGGAGCCCCGTCCCAGGACAGGACCGGAATGGGTGGGGAGATCCGTCGAGCAGGTCTGATGGCACCCCGAGCAGGGATGGGGAAGCTTCAAGGAGCCCCATCACCGGGAGGGCCGGCTCGAGAGAAGGTCTCTCTCGAGCCGGCCCTTCCTCGCGTACTCCGCGTGCCGCACGCTCTCCGCTCAGCAACAGGGGCGAGGGGCGCCCGGTGTCGACGCCGTCAGCCGTGGGCTCGGTCGGTTGTAGACGTTGAATTCCGCGATGGACCACCAGTTACTCGCGACATCAGCGGTGTTGACGACCTTGATGTGGCGAGCCGTCCGCGTGGGGAAGGAGACCACCTGGACGCGCTGGCCGTCCGTCACGGAGGAGACCTTGCTCCAGCCGGTTCCGTCCTCCGAGACGTACACGTCCGCGCTTCGCGCGTAGTCGTCGATGCTTCCGCCGACGTCCAGGACGACCTTGCTGAAGGTCTGCGCCTGCCCCATGTCCACGTGGATCCAGAGGGCCGTCGTACTGCCCGGTTCCGGAGCTGTAGCGGTTACCGGAATCACCGTCCAGCATGTTGCCGGGCGCGTCCCACTGACTGGCGTCCGAAGCCGTCGCGGTCCAGCCCGTGCGCGGCAGCGCGGGGCCCAGGTCCATGACGTCGAACGATGAGCCGCCCGCGTCCGCTCCGGTGGCGCCCTTCACGGAGACCGTGACCTTCCCCGCTGGGAGTCCCTTCGGGACGTAGGCGCTGATGCTCGTGTCCGACCAGGTGTCTATCTCGGCATAGCTCGATCCGAAGTACACCGTGCCCAGTCCCTGCGAGGCACCGAAGCCGGAACCGTGAATCGTGAACTTGGAGCGTGGTACGCCCCGTTCCGGCTTCAGCTCGCTGAAGGCCGGCGACGGGAAGCTCGAGAGCTTCTTGGTCGTGAACATCGCCGGAGTGCCACCCGGGAGTTCATAGGCGTACGAGCCGTCGGTGGACATCTTGAAACTCTTGCTGTCAGCGGTCCCGTTGAAGACCACGGTGACCTGGTCCCCTTGCTTGCTGGTCCAGCTCTTCGACTGGAGGCCGTTCGCCACCGCTGTCGGAGCCGCGATGGAGCCGGTTCCGCGCGCGGCCCCGTACACCTCGATGTCGCCGATGGCCCACCAGAAGCCGGAGGCCGCGGTGCTGACGATGCGAAGGTACTGTGCCGTGCGGGTCGGCAGTGCGACGGTTATTTTCCCGATTCCCCCCGCTGCCGCTCGCGATCGCGCTGCCCCACTCGGCTCCGTCGTCCGACACGTAGATCTGATACTTCGTGACGTAGTCGAACGAGTTGTTCACGCCGGTGTCGAAGACGATCTTGTTGAAGCTCGTGGGGCTCCCCAGGTCGATCTGGAACCAGTCGCCGCTCGTCGTCCCGTGCCCGAGGCTCCATTTGGTGTTGATGTCGCCGTCGATCGCGTTCGCGGCCCTGCCCCGGTCTCGGCTGGCGCTCGACCGGGAGGTACCCCCACCGCCGCACCGGACGAAAGGCCAAGTACACCCAGTACGAGGCCTTTCGTCCGGCGCGCCGAGAGCACGCACCGGACGCCGCAGAGCCGCCCTTCGGGCGACGAAGGGACTTCCGAAACACGCCCTAGAGGACCGCCGAGTCACGGGTGGCGGCCCGTCGGCCGGCCGACGGGCCGCCACCCATGCCGGGGGCGCGGGCGCCGAAGCGCGCGGCCGTCTCCTCTCAGCACTTCTTGTCGTCTATGTACGCGGTCAGCGCGTCCAGGTCCACCGACGAGTCGTCGAGGGCTTCGCGCAGCAGATCGCCGGCGCCCTTCGGGTCGTCCGCCACCAGCAGCTTGCACACCGTTGCCTGCATCCCGGGGCTCCGGGCGTTCCAGATCTCGTCGTAGCGCGCCTCGGCCCCCGTGGGAGCGGTGCTGCTGGGGCTCGAGGCGGTCGTGTCGTCGCTGGTGCCGCAGGCGACGAGGAGCAGGCTGGCGGCGATCAGGACGGTTGCGGTGCGGCGCATGGGGCTCCCTGTGATGCGGTTATGAGGCAGCATCATGCGCGTGGCGGGGATGAGGCAACCCCTGTGTGGCCATGTTGTGACCCGTTGTAGCGGTGGCCTCAGTGGGCGGTGGGGGGTGCCTGCCATAGCCTGGTCCCGCTCGCCCGTAGATCTCACGAAATGCCCTCTGGCCGGGGGTGCTTGCGGCGTGGGGGTGGAGGATGTTCAGTCCGTGATGACGGCGTCGCGGTGGACCCGGGCGGGGTTCCGCGCGCAACGGCCCGGTCGACCCGACGTGTGCGAGTGGGGCGCGGGCCCGGGGCTTCAGAAGGGGCTCGGGGCGACCCGGTCCCGCGTACGTGGGCGACCTTCGCGGCGGCGGTGTCGGGGGCGACTCCGGCGGCGATCAGGGCCGCGGTGGCGGCGCCGGTTCCGTCGTCGGACCAGATGCCGCGGCTCACGCAGTCGAGCAGGGTCAGCAGCTGGGACTCCACGGCTCGGCCGAGCGGGGCGGGCGGGACGGTCGTCTGGAACACGCTCTGTCGACCGCCGTGGGCGAGGACCGCCGTGATCAAGTCGCGGGCGGGGCCAGCAGTTCGTCGGCGCGGGCGGGAGGAGGTCGTGGCCGCGGGCCAGCCGGATGAGGGTGCGGTAGCGGTCGCCGACGGGCCACATCGTGAGGACGCATCGCGCGAGGTCGGCGGCGGCGTCGGCGGTCGCCGCGGGGGTGCCCGTGACCGCGAGCCGGATCGCCTCCGCGGCCTCGGAGGCCAGGCCCTCCACGAGCGCGGCGCGGCCGGCGAAGTGGACGTACACGGTGCGCCGGGCCACACCGGCGGCAGCGGCGATGTCCTCCAGGCAGCTGTCGGGGTCGCGGGCCAGTTCACGCCGGGCGGCCTCAAGGATCCGGGCGCGGGTGGCGCGCGCGTCACGGCGCTGTGCGGCGGGAGCCCGGGCCGGGGCGTGAGCACGGGGGCGTATCGGTACCGATGCCGGTACCGGTGGCGGCGGTGCTGGGCGGGTGGTCACAGCGGTACCTCGGGAGCGGGTGGGAGGAGGGGGTCGACACCATAGTTGCACGGCAGCGGGCAGCAAACTAGTCTGCACATCGATGTGCAATTAAGGTGCTTCCGCTCGTCGTCCCGTCCTCTTAGGAGCTTCCGATGCCCTTCCTCGCGAACACCCCCGTGGAGAAGATGACCGGTCCGTACACACGGCGCTGGTGGGCACTGCTCGTGCTGTGCCTGAGCCTGCTGATCGTGGTCATGGCGAACACGTCGCTGATCGTCGCCGCCCCCGACATGACCACCGACCTGGGCCTGAGCAGCAGCGATCTGCAGTGGGTCGTCGACGGCTACACCGTCCCGTATGCGGCGCTGATGCTGGTGCTGGGTTCGATCGGCGACAAGTACAGCCGGCGCGGCGCGCTGGTCCTGGGGCTGCTGGTCTTCGCGGGTGGTTCGGTGATGGGGAGCATGGTCGACGAGACCTCGCTGGTCATCGCGGCCCGCGCGATCATGGGCGTAGGCGCCGCGGTCGTGATGCCGGCCACGCTGTCCCTGCTGGTCGCGACCTTCCCCCGGAGCGAGCGCGTCAAGGCCATCACCGCCTGGACCGCGACCTCCGGCCTGGCGATAGCCGTCGGACCGCTGGTCGCCGGCTGGCTGCTGGAGGACCACGCCTGGGGCTCGACCTTCCTGATCAACGTGCCGATCGCCGTCGTCGCCGTCGTCGGCGCGCTCGCCCTGGTGCCGCCGTCGAAGGCGGAGGGCATGGGCCGGATCGACTACGTCGGTGGTCTCCTGTCGATCGTCTCCGTCGGTTCCCTGGTCTACGCGGCCATCGAGGGCCCGCACTTCGGCTGGGGTGCCGGCCCCGTCACCGCGGCCGTGGTCGCCGGTGTCGGCCTGGTCGCGTTCGTCGCCTGGGAGCTGCGGCACCCGCACCCGATGCTGGACGTCCGCAAGTTCACGCTGCGGCCCTTCAGCGGCTCGATGCTCGCGGTGCTGTTCTTCTTCTTCGGTACGTTCGGCGCGATCTACTACTCGACCCAGTTCCTGCAGTTCGTCCTCGGCTACGACGCGCTCGACACGGGTGTACGGCTGCTGCCGCTGGCCGGAGCGGTGTTCCTCGGGGCCGTGGTGACTGGGAAGCTGACCCCGCGGCTGGGCGTGAAGGCGATGGTCGTGACCGGCATGGTCATCGGCACGGCGGGGGTGTTCCTGCTGACCCAGATCGACAAGGGTTCGACGTACGGCGACTTCCTGGCGCCGATGATGATGCTGGGCTTCGCGATCGGGCTGAGCGTCTCCCCGGCGACCGACACGATCATGGACTCCTTCCCCGAGTCCGAGCTGGGTGTCGGCGGCGGTGCCAACGACACCGCGCTGGAGCTGGGCGGTGCGCTCGGTATCGCGGTGCTGGGCTCGCTGCTGGGCACGGCCTACCGGGACGAGCTGACCGACCTGGTCGGCAACCGGCTCCCGGCCGAGGCGATGGAGACGGCCAAGGACTCGGTGGGTGGTGGCCTGGCCGTCGCCGAGCGCATCGCCCAGGAACCGTCCGTCGGTCCTCAGCAGGCCCAGGCCGTCGTGGACGCCGTCCACCAGGCGTTCGCCCACGGCGTCGCCCAGACAAGTCTCGTCGGCGGCATCATCATGGCCGCCGGAACGCTGATCGTCCTCGCGGTCCTGCCGGGCCGGTGGGGGTTCGCCAAGAAGGACGCCGAGCCGGCCGAGCGCGAGGCCGGGAGGGCGAGCGCGGCGGGCGTACGGGAGCGCGCCGGGTCGACCCGCTAGGTGTATTGATCACGAGCGTTGTTGAGCTGACCGGGCGGGCGGTACCCGAAGCTGCCCCGGTCGGCCCCGCGCGCCCTTGCGAAAGCCGCGCCCCTCCCGACCCCACACCCCGTCACGGCGCAGGTGTGAGCCCCAAGTTCCCGGCCGACCGGCGGAGGGCCTCGACCACGGCCGAGGTCCGGGGCTGCGGGCCGGAGGGGACGCGGGCCAGACGGCGGCGATGCGGCGGTGGCCCGCAACCGGGACCATGGGCAGGGCCACGGTCTCGGGAGGGGCGTCGGTGAGGGCGAGGGTGGGGACCACGGCCGCGCCGAGGCCCGCCCGCACCAGGGCCAGCGAGGTCGGGAACTCCAGGGCGGTGTGGGCGTGGCGCGGCGTGAAGGCGTACTGCGCGGAGATGCGCGCGAGCGCCCTGCCGCACGCCGTGCCGGGCGGGGCGGTGACCCAGGGCCGCTCGGCCAGGTCCCTGACCGAGTGGGGCGGCGGCGACCAGTCGGCCGGGGTGACCACGCGGTACTCGTCGTCGGCGACCGCCGCGGACGCGAGGTCGGGCCACTGCTCGTGCGGGTCGGGGTCGTCGCCGTCGTACTCGACGACCAGCAGGTCCAGGCCGCCGGTGCGCAGCTCGCGCAGGGCGTCCGGGCCCTCCGCCTCCACCACTCTCGGCGCCAGCTCCGGGTGGGTCCGGGCGAGGGCGGCGAGGGCCGGGACGAGCAGATGGCACACCGCCGACGAGAACGCGGCGACCGTCACCGGCCCCGCCGAACGCCCGGTCAGTTCGCTGAGTTCACGGCGGGCCTCCGCCAGCTCCCGCTCGATCCGCTCGGCCCGCGCCGCCAGCAACCGCCCCGCCGGGGTCAGCCCCGCCCGGCGCCGCGACCGGTCCACCAGGGGCTGCCCCACCTCCCGCTCCAGCTGCGCCAGATGCTGCGACACGGCCGACGGCGTCAGATGCAGCACCTTCGCCGCGTCCACCACACCGCCGCGCATCGCCACCGCGCGCAGGACACGCAGCCGCCGGGGGTCCAGTTCCATAAGCCTCACTGTAGTGCCGCTTCAGTAAATCTTGCTTGTGGTGCAGTGGTACTGCATGGAGGATCGGAGCATGAATGAGCACAGCGATGAGCAGGGCGATCAGCGGGCCGGTCGGCAGACGGGTCGGCAGATCGGGGACGGCGGGCAGTGGCGGGTCCGGTTCGACGCCGAGGTGACCTTTGGCAACGGCGGCGGTCTCCAGGCCCAGGGCTTCATGCTGGACGTGCCGGACGCGGAGATCGGTGACGGCGAGCTGGCCGAGCTGTTCGTCCGGCATCTCGGGCTGCTCATGGTCGACAAGGTGCACATCAGCGGCCGGGAAGCAGTGCGGGAGCGGCACAAGGGGTCGCGGGGCACGACGGACACCGCCGCCGGGTCCCGGAAGACCGTACGGGGGACGGGCGGCCGCCGGGCCGTCGACCTCAGCCACACCATCCGGCACGGCATGACCACCTACCCCGGTCTTCCCGGGCCCGAGATCGGCGACCACCTCTCCCGGGACGCCTCGCGGGAGATCTACGCGCCCGGCACCGAGTTCGCCATCGGTCGGATCACGATGGTCTCCAACACCGGCACCTATCTCGACAGCCCCTTCCACCGCTTCAGCGGCGGCCACGACCTCGCCGGACTACCGCTCACCGGGCTCGTCGATCTCGACGGCGTGGTCGTACGCGTCCACGACGCAGGCCGCCGGGCCGTGGACCGGGCGGCGCTGCTGCCGCACGACGTCACCGGCCGGGCCGTACTGATCCACACCGGCTGGGACCGCCACTGGGGCACCGACCAGTACGGACACGGCCACCCCTATGTCACCACCGACGCCGTCGCCTGGCTCGTCGAGCAGGGCGCCGCCCTCGTCGGCATCGACTCCCTCAACATCGACGACACCGACGACGGCACCCGCCCCGCCCACACCGGCCTGCTCGCCGCCGGCATCCCCGTCGTGGAACACCTGCGGAACCTGGAACAACTGCCCCCGCAGGGTTTCCGCTTCCACGCCGCGCCCCCCGCCGTCGAGGGCATGGGCACCTTCCCGGTACGGGCGTACGCGCTGCTCGACGAGGAGGAGGGCTGACGCGGCGCTACAGCTTCCCCGCGAGGTCCAGCGCGGCCACGTAGCCGAAGGTCATCGCCGGTCCGATCGTCGACCCGGCGCCCGCGTAACTGCGGCCCATCACGGCCGCGCTGGCGTTGCCCGCCGCGTAGAGGCCGGCGATCACCGTGCCGTCCGGGCGCAGGACACGGGCGCGGGCGTCGGTGAGCAGTCCGCCCTTGGTGCCGAGGTCGCCCGGGACGATGCGCAGGGCGTAGTAGGGCGGCAACCACAGGGGTGCCAGGCAGGAGTTGGGGCGCACGGACGGGTCCGTGTAGTAGTGGTCGTACACGCTGTCGCCGCGCCCGAAGTCCGTGTCGTCCCCTTGCCGGGCAAGGGAGTTGAAGCGGTCGACGGTGGAGCGGAGGGCGGCGGCCGGTACGCCGATCGCGCCGGCCAGCGCGTCGAGCGTCCACGCCTTGTGGACGGCCCCGGCGTCGTACCACTCGTCGGGGAACGGGAAGGTCGGCGCGATGTCCTTGAACAGGTACCGGTTCCGGTAGTTCTGGTCGACGATCAGCCAGGCCGGGATGTGGGAGGCGGACGAGGTGTCCTTCTCGTACATCGTGTGGACGACGTCGCTGTACGGGCCCGCCTCGTTGACGAACCGCGCACCGGACCCGTTGACCAACAGCCCACCGGGCAGCGTGCGTTCGGCGAGACAGAACCAGGCCTGGCCCGGGGTGTCGACGGCCGGTCCCCACCAGGCGTCGTCCATCAGCGCGACCTCGGCACCGGCGCGCTGACCGGCCCGTATCCCGTCGCCGGTGTTCTCCTTGGCCCCCACCGTCCACCGGGTCCCGACGGGCTGCTCCTGGTACTGCGCCCGCATGGCCGCGTTGTGCTCGAAGCCGCCGGAGCCGACGATGACGCCGCGGCGGGCGCGGACGAGCCCGGGGGAGCCGTTCCTGCTGACGACCACTCCCTTCACGGCCCCGCTCTCCGTGTACAGGTCGGTCAGCGGGGTGTTGAGCCACACGGGGACGTCGGCGCCGAGCAGCCCGGCCCGCAGCCCTCCCGCCAGCGCCTGCCCCATGGTGAGCGGCTTCTGCCCGAGCAGGGCGGCCTTCGTGCCCCGGGCGAGGCACTCGGTGGCGACGGCCAGCCCTTTCACGCTCACGGCGGTCAGCGCGAGCCACTTGTAGTCGGCGCTGAACACCACCATCCCGGCGGGGGTGGCCAGATAGGCGGGATTCAGCCGCGCCAGCTCGGCCCCCAGCAGATTGCCGTCGAACTGGTCCGGTTCGATGGACCGCCCGTTCGGCAGCCCGCCCGGCAGCTCGGGGTAGTAGTCGCTGTACCCCTCCATCCAGCGGAACCTCAGCGGGCTGTTCGCCATGACGAACGACAGCATCGCGGGCCCGTGGTCGAGGAACGCCTTCTGCCGGTCGGCGGGCACGTCGTCCCCGACGACGGCCGCGAGGTACTGCGCCGCCTTGGCCGGAGTGTCCGGCACCCCCGCCGCCTTGATCACGCTGTTGTTCGGCAGCCAGATCCCGGCGCCCGAGCGCGCCGCCGAGCCGCCGAACGTCGGCGCCTTCTCCACGACGACACAACTCAGCCCCTGCCTCGCCGCCGTGAGCGCGGCGGTCATCCCGGCCGCGCCGGAACCGACGACGACCACGTCGTAGGTGCCGAGCAGGGGCGGTGCGGCGGCGACGGCGGTCCCCACGAGCCCACCGCCCGCGGCGAACGCGGCCCCGCGCCCGCGGCCGTCCCCAGCACCCGCCGCCGACTCGGGCCCCCTCGGCCCCGTTCGTCTCTCAGGATCCGCGCTCATGGACATGCGGGACGCTCCAGCCTCGCGAAGGGACGGGTGGCGGTGCTGATCCCCGGCGGCAACGCTCCGTATGCCCCGGGCTGTGTGCGGAGCCTCGAATCTGACGTGAAGGCATGGTGAAGTCAAGACACGCGTCGGGCATGGTGCTTGTGGGGTGCGAGCCGCACGTACGCGTGCCCGTCCCCGGGGGAGAGGAGCGCCGGCGCGGTTCGTTTCGTGGGGTGGGCGGCCGGGAAATCTTCCGGCAGCGTGTTCTCGGCCCGCGGGCCGAGGGAGGGGGAGCGCTGTGTATGACCTGGCACGGGCACCGACCCATGTCCGGGCGCCCGACGGGCGGTTGCTGAGGGTCGAGACTTCGGGGGATCCGGCCGGGCGGCCCGTCTTCCTGTTCCACGGCATGCCCGGCAGCCGGGTCGGCCCCCGGCCCCGGCCGATGTTCCTCTACCAGCGGGGGACCCGGCTCATCAGCTACGACCGGCCGGGGTACGGGGGATCCGACCGCAGACCCGGCCGCCGGGTCGTCGACGCCGTCGAGGACGTGACCGTCGTCGCCGACGCGCTGGGCGTGGACCGCTTCGCCGTGGTGGGTCGCTCCGGCGGCGCCCCGCACGCACTGGCCTGCGCGGCACTGCTGCCGCACCGGGTGACGCGGGCGGCGGCGCTGGTGACGTTGGCGCCGCAGGACGCCGCCGGACTCGACTGGTACGCCGGCATGGCCCCCTCCAACGTCCACGAGTTCCATTCCGCGCACACCGACCCCCAGGGCTTCACCGCCCGGCTGATCCCGCGCTCCGCGGCGATCCGCTCCGATCCCGCGCGGCTGCTGGATCAACTGCGCGACGACCTCACCGACGAGGACCGGCTGATCGTCTCCGACAACGGCATCCGGTCGATGCTGCTGCGCAACTACCAGGAGGCGGTGCGGACTTCACCCTACGGATGGATCGACGACGCCCTCGCGCTGACCTCCCCCTGGGGGTTCGAGCCCGGCGAGATACGGGTGCCGGTGCTGTTCTGGTACGGAGCGAAGGACGTCTTCTCCCCGGCCGCCCACTCCTCCTGGCTGGCCGACCGCATCCCCCGCGCCACCGCCGTCCTCGAACCCGCCGCCGCCCATTTCGCCTCGCTCCGCGCCCTGCCGGAGGTCCTCAGCTGGCTCCTGCGGGGCACGCTGCTGTCCCTGGCCCCGCCGGTCTGACCTGCGCGCGGGCCCGTGCACGGGCCGTCACACCGCCAGTGGTTCCAGGTCGCGGTAGACCCGCCGGCCCTGCGCCACCAGCTGGGCGACACCGCTGCCTTCGCCCAACTGCCTCCTGAGCTTGGCCAGTTCGGCTACGACCTGCTCGCGCAGCCGGTCCGCCTCCGTCACCCGCCCCAGCGCGCGCAGCGTCAGCGTGGAGTTGGCGACCACGGCCAGGGCCTCCGGATGGTGTTCACCGAGCACCTCCGTCAGGGCCTCACGGGAGGGCTCCTCCAGCACCCACGCCTCCTCCGCGCGGCCCTGCTCGGCCAGCACGTTGGCGTAGTTGGTGCGGCAGAAGAGCGTGTGGGGATGCTGGTCGCCCAGCACCGCGACCATGCGGAGCATCACCCGCAGGAAGACCTTCTCCGCCTCTTCCGCGTCGCCGCAGCCCCAGTGGTAGACGCCCAGGTTGTTCAGCGCGGCCTGGGTGTACGGATGCTCCTCACCCGGCACCTTGCGGTACTCGGCCAGCGCCTCCAGCGCGATCCGGCGCGCCTCCTCCCGCTTGTCGGCGGCGTACAGGTCGGCCGCCAGGTTCAGGTCGCAGGCGAGCGAGTCGGGGGTGTGCGCGTCGTACTGCGCGTGGTACTGGTCCCGGGTCGCCTGCGTCAGGCGGTGCGCGTCCTTGAACTCGCCCGCCCGCCTCAGCGACACGGCCAGCGACTTCGCGCAGCTGAGCGTGCCGGGGAAGTCCTTGCCGAGCACCCGCTTGTGCGCCTCGTACGCCCCCGACAGCAGGGTGACCGACTCGGTGTAGTGGCCCACCTCGCGCAGGTCCCGGCCGAGACTGGAGGCCGACGACAGGGTGTAGGGGTGGTCGGGGCCGAGCACGTCCTTGCGGCGGAAGTAGGTGTCCTGGTCGATGTCCCGAGCGTCGTCGTAGCGCCCGACCATGCGCAGGGCCAGCGCCAGGTTGTTCGCCGCGCTCAGTGTCCGGGGGTGCGAGGGGTAGAAGGTACGGCTGAAGCCCTCCCGTGCCTCGCGGGCCAGCTTCTCCGCCTTGCTGTACTCGCCCAGGGCCGCGTAGTCGCTGGCGAGGGACGACGTGGTGATGTAGGTGTGGGCGTCCGAGGGCCCCAGCACCCGGCGCTGACGGTCCAGCAGATCCCGGTCGATCTTCTCGGCCTCGACATAACGCCCCTGCGAGCGGAGCACGTTGGCGAGCTGGCAGCGCAGATACAGGTACTGCCGGTGGTTCTCGCCCAGTTCGGGCTTCCAGTGCGTCAGCAGATCGTCGGCGAGGCGCTGGGCGCCGGGGAAGTCCCCGCGCTTCCACATGTACCGGACACGGTCGATGAGGAGCCGACGGGGCTCCGACTCCACGCAGTTACGGATGTCCGAGGCGCGCAGATGGGGCCATATCACCTCGAACCGCGGCCAGTCCTCGGGGTTGTCCGTGGGTTCGTCGTCGTCGGGCCGCGCTCCCGCGAGCACGGTGTGGACGACGTGCCGGGCGTGGCGCTGCTCCTCCTCGGTGAGCTGGGAACGGATGACGGCCTGCACCAGCCGGTGGATCTGGACGCTGTTGCTGACCTGGTCGACCTTCGCGAGGGCGAGCCGGGCGATCTCGCTGATGGCCCGGCCCACCATCAGGCTCTCCTGGAAGGCGGGGTCCACCTTGCGCAGCTCGTCCCGCATCTCCTTGCTGTAGAGCAGGCGGGACGATATCGGCTCGGGGGCCATGAACGCGCACAGCTGCAGCAGCCGCACCGAGGCAGGAGAACGTTCCTTCAGCCGGGCGATGGAGATGTTCCAGGTCGCGGCCACCGTGGTGGGGTAGGTGGTGGGCTGGTTGAGGTCGAGCACATGGGTGGTCTGTTCGGCGAGCTCGCTGAGGTACTCCTCGACCGGCGTGGCCGTCTCGGCGAGCCAGGCCGCCGCCTGTTCCACGGCGAGCGGGAGATCGCCCACGGCCTCCGCCACCCGGTCGGCCTCCTCGGGGCTGAGGCCGGGTGCCCGCAGGGAGAGGTGCTCCACGCTCTCCTGGCGGAGGAACACGTCGACGGGCAGTGACGCGCCCTGCTGCGCCCAGGCCTGGTTCCGGGAGGTGACGAGGATGTGCCCGCCGCCGCCCGTGGGGAAGAAGCGGGTGAGCTCCTCGGGGGTGTCCGCGTTGTCGAAGACCAGCAGCCAGCGCCGGGTGGGCACCCCCCGGCCCAGCATGCGTACGGCCTCCTGGCAGGCCAGCGCCATGTCCTCGCCACCGGGGGCGCCGATCCGGGAACCGAGTTCGGCGAGCGAGGCCACCACGTTGTCGATGTGCTCGGCGGAGATCCACCACACCAGGTCGTAGTCGGCCATGAAGCGGTGCACGTACTCCAGCGCCACCTGGGTCTTGCCGACACCGCCGAGCCCGAAGAGCGCCTGGGGACGCGGCAGCACGACGGAGATGCCGCCGCGGAGCTGTTCACGGAGCTGGTCGAGGATCACGCTCCGGCCGGTGAAGGTGGTGTTGCGCTGGGGCGCGTCCCAGATGTCGGGTGCCCGGCCCGGGAACCTCGGGTCCGCCCCGGCGGGGGCCCCGGGCTCGGCCCGCAGCCGCAGGATCTCGTGGAGTCCGTCGGCGCCGTCCGCCTCACCGAGCCGGTGCAGGTCCACCACCTCGGTGTAGGCGCCGGTCGGCCGGACCTCCTCGACGCGGGCCAGAGCCGGCAGGGCGGTCGAGGCGTTCGGCGCGGCGGCGGTGAGGGCCTGACGAACTCTGCCCGCGTGCCGGGACTTGTCGAAGGCGTGCGACAGCAGCAGCAGGACGCGGGTGTCCGGGTCCGGGGGCTCCGGAGGGCCGAGGGCCACGTCGTGCAGGGTGACGCGGCAGCCGGACCGCTTGAGCACGCCCTCCACCCACTCGGCCCACATACGGTTCTCCGCCGCGTGGACCACCAGGACCTCCACGGCCTGCGTCTGCGGCAACTGCCGGGTGAACGCCTCCAGGCAGCGCAG
Organism: Streptomyces sp. MNU76; assembly: GCF_020982545.1. Taxonomy (GTDB): domain Bacteria; phylum Actinomycetota; class Actinomycetes; order Streptomycetales; family Streptomycetaceae; genus Streptomyces. The sequence continues at coordinate 860,058 of NZ_JAJKLK010000001.1, forward strand.
CCGCGCCTGTTCCGGTACGGGCGGCAGTGTGGTGACCTCGTCGTCGGAGAGCACCGAGGTCAGCCGTTCGAAGGCGGACAGCAGGGAGTTCGCGTTGCCGCTCTTGTCGCCGACGGTCGCGAGGGTCTCCTCGTAGGCGTAGTAAGGGCGGTAGGGGATCTCGACCTTGCCCCAGTACGCGTTCAGTTCCTCGGGCGCCAGATCCTGGCGGTCGGCCCCTTTGGGTAACCCCTCGAACTTCAGCCGGGCCAGGGCCCGTCCGGCGTCGGCCTTCTCCTTCTCGGCCTCGTCGACCCGCATCGGGACGGGCAGCACCCGGATCCACCGCTTGCCGTACCCCTTCTCGGCGCTGTGTGCCACGGCGGCCGCGCCGTCCAGCGCCTGGCCGCTGAGGGTGAAGCAGTCGACCAGCACGTCGGGCATCTGGATGGTGCAGATGTCCGCGTTGTCGGACAGTCCCGTCCGGCTGTCGATGAGGACGTAGTCGTAGGACGCCTTCATGTCCTCGCGGAGCGTGTCCAGGAACAGGCCCCCGCCCAGCCGCTCGTAGAAGTTGTCCCACTCGAAGGACGACACGGTCGCCGAGTACTCGCGGTTCTGCCGCCCGGCCGACAGGAAGTCGAGCGAACCGCCCTTCGGGAAGGCCAGGTTGAGGCGCTCGGGCGCGAGCGAGATGGCGTGGTCCTCGACGCGGGCGTACTCCCGGTGCCAGGGCCCGGAGCGGGGCCCGCCGGTGGTCGCGGCCCAGCAGTACTCGGTGATGATGTCGATCACGCCCGAGGTGGCGGCGAGCACGTTGAGGTCGAGGAACGGCTCGAAGAAGCGGTGCAGACCCGGGGCCTCCAGGTCCCAGTCGACCGTCAGGACCCGTTTGCCGTTCGCGGCGAGGATCCACGCCGTGTTGGCCAGGGCCATCGTGCGGCCCGTACCGCCCTTGTACGAATAGAAGGTGATGATCCGTCCACGCTCCCCGGCCGTCATGCTTCTCCTCCGTGATCGGAACCCGCGGCGGGCTGCTGCGGGTAGGTGGGGCCCATGAGACGGGGCTGTGGCAACTGTGGGCCCTCGGGCGGATGCGCCTGCGCGTGCCTGAGGTACTGCCGGGTCGTGTGCGCCGCCAGAGCCGGCAGCACGTCGGCGAACACCTGGAGCGAGGGCACGCCGTTGGCCGCGATCCGGCAGTCGGTCCGGCGCCCCCGCTCCAGGATCAGGGGGAGGGTGCGTTCCAGCTTCGCCTTGACCTGTCGTCCTTCCGCGCCGTGACACTCCTCGTCGTTGTGGTTCCAGGGGACGATCGCGCCGACCCAGGGGCGGGCGTTGGCGTCGAACGCCTTGAGCCTGCGCCGCCGGTCCTCGTCGAGGACCGCCCAGCAGTCGACCAGCAGGATCGCCGGGTGGCCGGGCTCGGGTTCCTCGGCCGCGGGGTGTTCGGCGGATCCGCCGGCCGCCAGGTCGTCGGTGGTCGGGTCCTCGTTGTCGAAGTCGGACACGGTGATCCGGTAGTCCAGCGACCGGATCAGTTCCTCCGCCAGTGTGGCGATGGGCCGGGGAGTCTCGTCGCCGTAGGGGTTCCACTGCAGGGAGCTCTCGCCGTAGCGGCCGTTCTTCCGGGACTCCGGCACCAGATGACGGGCGGGTGCCGCCACGGTCAGATGGATACGGCGGGGCCCGTCCCCCGGGGGAGCGAAGGCACTCGGCGTGGACTCGAAGGGCCTCGGGGTGCTCGACGGCAGCGGCGACTCCTCGGCGACCTGCACGATGCGCTGGGCGAGCGTGAACACCGTCTCGTCGTACTCGTCGCGCAGCCGCTTGAGTTTGATCAACCCGTAGATCCCGTGGTCCAGATAGCGCTCCCCGAACACGTTCCGCTCCACCTGGAGGTGGCGCACGGACTCGGGCAGCCGGTCCATGCCGACGCGACTCCACAGCGCCGGCACGATCGCCGGGATGTCGCCGGCCCCGGCGTCCCTGGCCTGACGTATGCGGTCGCTGAAGGCGAACCACTCCCGACCGCAGGCCTCGCTGCTGAAGTACCTCGGGGAGTACAGCGGCACGAACACCCGGCAGTGCGCCAGGTTGTCGCTGAGCCGGACGGGCCAGCCCTCCCCCGAGCGCATCTCCCGGTCCATGAAGCCCGGGGGCGTGCCCGCCGGCAGATCGGTGATGGCCAGGATGTCGGCGCACAGATCCTTGTAGAGCGTGTACACCCAGTGGTCCGGGTCCCCGCTGTCGGGGCCGGACGGAGTGTGGGCATAGCTCAGAAAGAAGTAGGGCCGGTTGTCCGGTGCGCCTCGCCCTCGTACATGTCTGTTCACGCGCCCCCCGCCTGTCGATGCCCTCTGTTCCCCCGCCGGAGAGTCATCTGGCCGGAACCAACAATGTGCCCGACCACCCCCGCGACCGCATGGCTTGTTTCACGTCATTTGTCAGCGATATCCGGACATGAGCAGAGCCGCGGTGTCGACAGCGGCCCGCATGTCGAGGAGGAGGACGGGCTTCCCCGCCCATTCCCGCACCCTGAACAGCTCATGCGGCAGCTGCGCCCCGATCTCCCCGAAGTCCCCGTCGAACAGGGCGAGATCCTCGTACGCGAACCAGTTGCCCTTCTCCTCCAGCACACAGCGGTACGTCCGCGTCGACGGGGGCGGGCTGGTTCGGTACTCGGCGAGGTGGAACGCGGTGCACACCTCGAACCCCACGCGCAGCAGGAGGATCTGGGCGTCGGCCGCGTAGAGCGTGGCCATCGGGGACCGTTCACCGAGATGGCAGGTCGGATCGTGGTCGGCGAGCAGTTCCGCCGCGCGCGGGCCGAGGGCGGCGAAGGAGGTCTGGGGGTGGGCGCTGCGCACGGCCCCCGCTGTGCTCCGCACGCACTCGGCGAGTGCGCCCATGGACGGACATGGCGTGGCGTCCTTCTCGAACGGCAGCATCCCCGCCCGGAACTCGGCCTTCTCCCGCTCGGACATGCCCTCCGTGAACGCCTGGTACTCGCGGGAGGTGTCGGAGTTCTCCGGGGTGAAGGCGGGGACGACCAGGGTGCCGTCGGGGCCCAGGGCGCTCAGCAGCGCGTCGCGTACGGCGACGGGGGCGAGGCCGGTGCCGCTCAGTGAGGAGTGCACCATCAGGACGCCTCCGGGGCGGACGCCCCACTCGGCCAGGTCGTCGTGGAGACGGGCCGCCAGGCCCTGCGGTCGAGTGGCGTCAGCCATGCAGCGTCACCCATTCTCTTCGTAGTTCCTCTGCCAAGTGAACTCCACTCTCGGTGAGTTGGGCATCGGACAGGGCGCCGAGCCGGTCCAGGGTGTGTCGGGCGTGGAGCAGTTCCTCGGTGCGGGCGGCCCGGTCGGTCGACACGGTGGCCCGGCCGATGGCCTCGCTCGCCTCGTCGAGGAGCCGTCCGGCGCCGGTGCCGGGCACGTTCAGGTCCGCGACCTGCCGCAGGGCGGCGAGCCTGGACCGCCGCAGCAACAGGGGAAGTTCGCGGGCCAGTTCCTCGGGCTCGAAGTCGACGGCCACCCCCAGGGCGCCCGGGGTGCCCGTTCCCGGCAGCAGGCCCGTGCCTGCCGCGAGGGGGGTGATCGTGGTGCAGAGGGAGGCGTCCGGGCCCGGCCGTGGGCTCGGATCGTGTGCGTCCGGCGCGTCGAACGCGGCGCGCAGCCGTTTGGCGAAGAGCTCCAGGTCGCTGGGGTTCAGCGGGGCCGCGACCGGTGCCGGGTAGCAGTCGCGGTAAGGGTCGGCGTCGTCGATGAGGAGCGCCGGACCGGCCGTGGGCTTCAGCGACTTCAACGGGCGCCATTCGACGTGCAGTTCGCCGCCGTGCTGGTCCCTTCCGGTCACCTGGAGGCCGTCCGCCGTGATCGCGCACTCGACCCGTCCGGGTGCCGAGAGGCGCAGGGTCCCGAGGGTCGGGAGGTACAGGTCCCGGTCCTGCTGCCACCAGGTGAGGGCGGCTTCCCTCTCCGCGAGCACGGCCGCCGCCGAGGCGGCCGCCGCCAGCCGCGCGAGGTCGGCGTGACCCTCCAGGGCGCGCAGCAGCACGGTACGCAGATACGGGTGGGCGAGAACGGTGTCGAGGTGGGGCGCGGTGACGGCGTCGGAGTCCAGCTCGACCAGCAGGTCCCAGGTCGCGGCCCAGTCGGGGTGACCGGACAGCTCGGTGTTCACCCGGGCCAACAGGGCCCGGTTCAGTTCCAGTTGGGCCAGCCGGAGGCTGTCGGTGTCCGTGACCGCCGGGTGCAGTGCGCGCTCGGTGATCCGCTCGGCGACGCCCTCGACCAGGCCCCGCAGGTCGGAGCAGAACACGGAGGGGTTGTCGAAGCCTCGCTCGCCGCTGTACCGGTGGGCGTAGAGGCCGCCGCCGCAGGACGTGACGACCGGGCAGCGGCGGCAGGTCTCGCTGACGCCCGCGATGCCGAGCTGCCGGGCCCGGACACCGGGGTGCTCGGCGAACTCCGCGAAGCCGTGCCGGAAGACGTCGTAGCCGGTGGCGGGTGCGCCCTCGTAGGCGGTCTTGAGGCTGTCGGCCTGCTCGAAGGTGCCGTCGGTCTCGATCACCGCCAGGTCGGACGGGGCGAGGCCCAGCGCCTCGGTGAGGCTGGGGCCGCCGCGCAGGGTGCTGAGCACCGAGTCGAAGGTTCTGACCGGCATGGGGCGCCCCTGTTCCTCCCAGCGGTCGAAGACCTTCAGCAGCCAGTCGGCGTAAGGCGTTCCCCTGCCGTGTCCGGGGGGAGGGCTGTCCCACGTCGAATGGGGGAGGAGGTAGTCGACGCGGGGCGGTTCCAGGGCGGTCAGGGCGTCGTGCACCGCGACCGGGTCGTTGGCCACGTCCACCGTGCACAGCAGGCCCTGGAACAGGTCCCGGTACTCCGGCAGGCGGAGGAGCCCGATCGCCCGCAGCACCCGGTCGTAGCTGCTGCGACCTCGGCGGTCCAGTCGATGCCGATCGTTGGCCACCCGGTCACCGTCGAGTGAAATTCCGATCTTCACACCGAATTCCCGGAACACTTCCAGGTGCCGCTTGTTCAGCTGTACGCCATTCGTATGAATGCGCAGGTCCAATGTCGTGACCGGTGCCAATACGCGGGTGAGTTCCGCGCACATGTGTCGCAGCCGGGCAGGCCCGGCGAGAAGCGGTTCTCCACCGTGCAGAATCACGGCGACGGATTCCAGTTCGCTCTCGACCGCGTATTCGGCGAGGCGGCGAGCCACTTGGCCGAGGGTCTCCTCGGCGATCACCACCGGCCGCCCACGCCAGCTCTGGTCGGCGTGCTCGTACACATAGCAGTGGTCGCATGCCAGGTCGCAGCGGCTGTGCACCTTGAGGACCAGTTGCTGGATCGGTCGCTGGCCGCGGAAGTCCGTCACTTTCCGGAAGTGTACGCGCCGACGCGTCCCCGTGGAGGCGGCGCGAGACCCCAACACCCTTGTTGATCAAGAAGGTTGGGGTCTCGGATGTCGTGCTCGGAGTCAGATGGACGAGTTGAACTCGCCCGCTCCTGCGGGGCGCGACTCGCGAGGCTCGGTCACACGACCGGTGAACCGCTGGACGCGGGGCTCACGCGTGTCGATCGTCGCGAGTGTGGCCGTCCGCTTGGTAGCCGGTCGAGTCGCGCCCGGTCGGCGGATCGGCTTCGTGCCCGGAACGTTCATGAATTTCTCGTCCTCCTCAGGAGACCAATGCGTCATCAGCCCCTGGCCGACGAGATCCCGTGGCAAGGGCCTGGTCATTGAGGTTCGGACGACACTGTAGGGCATGGTTCTATCATGCACGCCCTTTACCACGCACGCCTCCGACGGTAAAGGGTGCCTGCGCCCGACCGTGTTCTCCGACATGCGGCCTGGCGCGAATTCAAGATTGACGAGAGCATGACCATTCCGTCGGCTTCCCGGTATCCGTATGAGGTCTGCATGGCTGTGACGCCCGGCCCCAGCACTACGGTGAGTGATCGTGATCTGTCCCCGTTGTTCCAGGTGTGCGATGAGAAGGCGGTGACCCATCAGGGTGAAAGCTTCAAGGTCGTCCGGATGCAACTGGTCGTCCTGCTGCTCGCGACCGCGACCGCCTCGCTGGCCGAGCGGGTCGGGAGCCGGGTGCCCTCGGCCGTCGCGGCCGTGCTGTACGCCCTGACGATCGTGATCGGCTTCTATGTGTCCCGTCGGCGGGCGCGGGCACAGTGGCAGGCGCACAGGGCGGCGGCCGAGGTGGTCAAGTCGCTGGCCTGGCAGTTCATGGTGCACGGCGGTCCCTTCCACTCACGGCTCGTCAACCCCGAGGCGCTGTTCGCCGAACGGCTGGAGCTACGGCTCAGCGAGCTGCGCAAAGTGGGGTGGGAGGACCCGCGCGAGACCGTCACCGAACTCGGACTCGGGCAGATCACGCCGATGATGCGTGCGGTGCGCGCCAAGGCGTACGCCACCCGGCGTGACATCTATCTCCGTGACCGGGTCCTGCAACAGCTGGCCTGGTATCGCGGCAGGGCCGGAGAGGCGCACCAGGCGTCCGTGCGCTGGTCGGGCGTCACCACCACCCTGACGGCGCTGGCCCTGGCCACCGCCGTCGCGCGGGCCACCGGGGTGATCGGCAGCCGGTTGGACCCAACCGGTGTCCTCAGTGCCGCCGCCGCGGCCGGCGTCGCCTGGCAGGAGATGCGACGGCACCGCCCGCTCACGTACGCCCACAAGCTGGTGGAACAGGATCTGGGCACGCACCGCGTCACCATGATCACGACCGTCGGCGAGGACGGGTGGGCCGACGCGGTCGCGGAGGCGGAGCGGCTGGTGTCACCGCAGCACACCGACTGGCTGGTGCGGTTCGGGTCCTGACGGGGGTGGCGGCCCCTCACGATGGAGGGTTCAGACGCGGCGCACGCCCGGGCTCCACAGGACCGTCACCGGGACGCCCGTGTGGCGTGCGTAGTCGACGATGTCGGCCGTGCCCCCCAGGCCGCGGGCCGGGGCGCCGTCCCAGACGGCGATCATGCGGTCGGTGTGGTCGACGATGTAGCGGCCGGCCGCGTAGTACGCCTCCTCGTGGGTGCGCTCGTACGGCAGTTGCTCGCGTTCGGTGCAGCATTTGAGGAGGCGGCGGTAGGCGCCGCGGACCTGGTCGTCGCCGAGGTGGGTCTCGTAGTCCATGCCGGGGATCACGGCCGTGACCTGGAGTCCGCTCTCCAGGGCGATCTCCGCGAAGAGCTGATCGGCGCCGGCGGCGAGACTGCTGAGGGCCCGGGTGGTGGAGGGGCGGCCGCGTAACTCCGCCCGGATGCCCGAGCGGACGGCGGACAGGGCGGCCTCCGGGATCTCCCGGTGTCCGGTGATACCGATCCGGGTCACTGGCCCTGGCATCCGCGCGCTCACCTCCCTGGCCGTGTTCCTCCAAGTAACCCTAGCGGCGGGGGACTTCGACGAGAACGACACGTACGGGCGTTCGGTGGGGCGTCACGGGCTCACGGGGGCGACGATCGGGTGACCGACGTGGTGCCGACCGCCCTCGTGTGCCCCGGGTGCTGCCGCTCGTGGGCATGTTCGGAGAACTGTTCGTAGGAGGAGGGGCGAGGGAGGGCTGGGGATGTGCGGGGCGGCCTCCGGCGCGGGGCGGTCCGGTGCGGTCCGGTGCGATGTGATGCGGTGCGGGTGCGGTGTGATGCGGTCCGGTCCGGTTCGGTGGGGGTGCGGCGGCCGGGGCGCGTCGGTCAGTCGCCCACCGGGTCCAGGCTGATGGGTTCGATCCGGCCGTCGAGCATGGCGCCGACACCGAGCGCTGCGCAGACGTCGGGGCGTTCGGCGATGTGGACCGGCATGCCGGTGGCGTGGCGCAGCATCTGGTCGAAGCCGGGGAGCAGGGCGCTGCCGCCGACCATCATGATGCCCCGGTCGGCGAGGTCGGCCACCAGGTCGGGCGGGCAGTCGCGGAGCACCTTGCCGATGCCGTCGACCACGGCGGTGAGGGGGGTCTGGATGGCATCCCGTACGGCCGCGGTGTCCACCTGGACGGAACGGGCCAGCCCCGTCGCCACGTCCAGGCCGTGGATCTCGGTGGATGTGGGGCCGTGCGGGGTGAGGCCGTTGCCGGAGAGGGCCAGCTGGAGCGGCCGTACGGACTGGCTCGGCAGCGTCAGTTCGTGGCGCAGGCGCAGGTGCTGCACGATCGCGTGGTCGATGGTCTCGCCGCCGACGGGGATGCGTACCGCGCTGACGACCGAGCCGAGGGAGAGGACGGCGAGTTCGGTGGCACCCGCACCACACACCATGATCATGGTGGCCTCGGGCTGCTCCACCGGCAGACCGCAGCCGATCGCCGCCGCGATGAGGGTGTCCACCAGTTCCACCCGGCGGGCGCCGAGGCCCACCAGGGTCTCGATCGTGGCGCGTTGGGCGAGCGGGTCCGCGCCGTGCGGGGTGCAGGCGGCGGCTCGCAGCACGGGCTTGCGGCGCAGATTGCGGCGGACCCGGTCACCCAGCAGCTGGCGCAGCATCCGCTGGGCCATCTCGATGTCGACGACCGTGCCGCCGGAGACGGGCCGGACGACCCGGATGTAGTCGGGCGTACGGCCCGTCATCTTCTCCGCGAACTCCCCGACCGCGATCAGCGCGCCCGTCCGGGTGTTCACGGCGGCGACGCTCGGCTGGTCCACGACCAGGCCCGCCCCCTTCACATACACCCGGGTCCGCGCGGCCCCGAGGTCGACGCCGAAGTGGCAGCGGCGCAGCTGCTCCAGACTGGCGGTCATCGCGGTCATTGCGGATCCTCCCGAGCACGGACCGTACGGACCGCCGCCGGTCGGCGGTTCCGGGTTCCCTTTGCATCGTGCGGGGGCGGGGGTGGGGTGCCTGTTGGGGTGGGCCGGGTGGGGTGCGGCTGGACGGGTGGTTCGGTGGGCCGGGACGGCCGCGCCTCTTCGCGTCAGTCGGGTGTGGGTGTTGTGGCGGGGGCTTCACGGCGGGCGTGGCGGGGTCGTCGTGGGGGTGACGATTCCGCGTACGACGCCCAGCTCGACCAGGTCCTGCGGTCGTAGGCGGAGGTCGTCGGCCGTCGCCCGCACCTGGCCCCGGGCGTTTGAGGATCGCGGCCGCCAGTTCCGGGGCGATCACCGAGAAGTAGGAGTCGGGGTGGCCCAGGTGTCGGTGGGGGCGGCGAGGGCGAGGGCGCGCCGCCGGAGCCGCCCCGCCGATGAGGAGGGTGGTGACGGGGGTGCGGGCGGTGGCGACGGTGGTGAAGAGGGCGGCGATGGCGGGGCCCGCGCCCTCGCGTTCGGCGTCGGCGTCGTTCGCGGCGCCGGGGTGTCGATCAAGGTCAGGACGGGGATGCCGAGGCGGTCGGCGAGGCGGATGAGGCGGGCGGCGGTGCGGTAGCCCGCCGGGCGGGTCGGGTGCCGCACTGGGCCGCGTAGGCGACGGTCCGGCCCTCGTGTTCGCCGAAGCCGCACAGCATGCCGGGGTCGGTGCCGCCGACGCGGTCCCCTCGCAGGGGCTCGGCGGGTGAAGTAGGCGTCCAGATAGGCCTCGGCTCGGGGGCGGTGGGGAGCGGGCGCGTTGTACGGCGTCCCAGCCTGTGGTGGGGAGGGCGGGGAGAGGCGCCTGTTGGGGTGGCGGGTCTGGTTGCCTGGCGGCTGTCGGCTCGTGGGGGCTGGGCGCGCAGTTCCCCGCGCCCCTTGAGGGCCCCGGCCCTCGTGAGGGGTGGCGTCGGGTGGGAGGGCGTGGGGTGGGGGTGCCGGTTCTGTGGACGGGGTGGTCAGGAGGGTCAGCCAGAGGGACAGTGTGTCGCGCAGGTCGGCCGGGGGGACCACCGCGTCGATCGAGCCCGCCGCGAGCTGGGACTCCGCCGTGTACGCCGTCGGGTCCGCGTCCGGGGGACGGACGCGGGAACCGGCGAAGCCCACCTGGGCGTCCGGGAGGGCCAGGATGATGTCGGCGGCGGCGCCGAGGGCGGCCCACCCGCCGCCCGTCGTGGGGTCGCGGAGGACCGCGATCTGCGGCAGCCCCGCCTCGCCCGTCAGCGCCGACTGGCGTGCCACACGCTGGAGTTGGGTGAGAGCGCGCATGCCCTCCTGCATACGGCTGCCACCGGTCGCGATCAGGGAGACGACCGGGAGACGGTGCTCACGGGCATACACGTGGGCCGCTTCCAGGCGGTCGCCGGTGCGTTCGCCGAGGGAGCCGCCGAGGAAGCCGAACTCGAAGGAGATCAGGACCGCTTGTGCGGTTCCGACGATCGCCCGCCCCCACACCACCGACTCCTCCTCCCCGGTGCGCTCGGCGGCGCGGGCGCGGGAGGCGTCGTAACCGGGCCAGGAGAGGGCCGTCGGGGCGGCGGCCCGTGCGGGTGGGGAGTTGAGCGAAGTCGTCCGTCAGGAGGGCGATGGCGTCCCGGGCCGAGTGGCTTCTGCTGTTCAACTGTTCACTCATCCGTCTCTACTCGGGGTTCGCTCGTCCGTCTTCAGCGCGCGCTTCATGATCTTGCCCATGTCGTTGCGGGGAGGGAGGCGAGGTAGTGAACGGTGCGGGGCGCTTGTGGGGGAGAGGAGGGTGGCTACGTGGGTCGCCAACCCACTGCCGGGGAGGGATTGAGGGTCCTGTGGGACGATCCAGGCGACCACGCGTTCGCCGAGGTCGGGGTCCGGTGCGCCGGTGACGGCCGCCTCCCGGACGCCCGGGTGTTCCAGGAGCGCGTTCTCGATCTCGCCCGCGCCGATCTTGTAGCCGCCGCTCTTGATGAGGTCGGTGGCCTTCCGGCCGACGATGCGGACGTAGCCGTCGGGGTCGCGGACGGCCATGTCGCCGGTGCGGAACCAGCCGTCGGCGGTGAACGCGGCGGCGGTGGCGTCGGGGCGGTTGAGGTACTCGGTGAAGAGGTTCGGACCGCGCACCTGGATCTCGCCGACCGACTCGCCGTCGTACGCGGTGAGGGGCGTGCCGTCCTCCTCGACCAGCCTCAACTCCACTCCGGGGAGCGGGACTCCGACGGTGCCGGCGCGGGGTTCGCCGTCGGCGCGGACGCTGGTGTTCATGAGCGTCTCCGTCATGCCGTACCGCTCGACGACCCGGCGGCCGGTCGCCGCCGCGATCCGCTCGTGGTCGTGCACCGGCAGCGCGGCCGAGCCGGAGACGAGGAGGCGGGCGCGGCCGAGCGCCTCGGCGAGGTCCGGGTCGGTGGGGAGGGTCTCGGCGATGCGGTGGTACATCGTCGGAACGCCGAACAGCATCGTCGCGCCCGACGACAGCTCCCGGGCGACGGCACCCGTGTCGAACCTGCCGAGGTGGTGGACCGCGCCGCCGCGCCGCAGCGGGCCCAGGATGCCCAGGATCAGACCGTGCACGTGGAAGAGGGGCAGGGCGTGGACCAGTACGTCGTCGGCGGTCCACCGCCAGGCGTCGGCCAGCGCGTCCAGGGTGGTCGCGATGGCGCGGCGGGGGATGACGGCGCCCTTCGGTGGGCCGGTGGTTCCGGAGGTGTAGACGATGAGGGCGGGGGCCGTGGGAGCCGCTTCGTCCGTGACCGCCGCGTGCGAGGGCGAGCGGTCCTGCACGTCGACGTCCACTCGCGCCAAGTCAGCCAGTACGGACGGTAGTTCGGCGCCGGGGGCGGTGAGGATCAGGGCGGGAGCGCTGTCCTTCAGGATGTGTCCCAGCTCGCTCTGGCCCGACTTCGGGTTGAGCGGTACGGCGGGGACGCCGGCCCGTAGCGCGGCCACGACGCCCACCGCCGTCTCCAGCGTCGGTGTCGCCCAGACGGCCACGCGGCCCGCGTCGCGGATCCGGGCGGCGAGCGCGTCGGTCACCGCCGAGAGTTCCGCGTACGTCAGGGAGCGGTCACCGAAGCGCAGGGCGGGGTGGTCGGGGGTTCGGGCTTCGCCGGTGAGGGCCGGGAAGAGAGAGGACACGTTCTGCACTCCTTGGTCGTCGCCTTGCTCGTGGGCGGGGTCGTCGTCTCGGTCCTCGCCGTTCGAGGTACCGCACCGCCCTTGGGCGCCCCGATCGACGGGGCTCCCCGATGGCCTTACCCGAATCCCGGGACCACCAGCACCAGCCACACCACGGCGGGTACCACGGCCACCACGATCCCTCCGTAGATCATCAGCTGTCGGAAGATAGCGCTCGCGGTCGATGCCCGGTGCGGCGGCCAGGAGACCAGGGCGCCGTTGGTGGAGAAGGGGGTGAAAGCTGCTACGGGTTTTCTGGTCATTCGTGGTCACTTCTAGTCGTACGTCCCGGATATCTTGATCTTGTGAAGCTTTCGGAGTGGGCGCGGCAGCAGGGCGTGAGTTACCAGACCGCCTGGCGATGGGTGAAGGACGGCAAGATGCCCGTTCCCGTCACCCAAGCGCCGTCCGGGACGTGGCTGGTCGCCGAGCCCGCTCCGGCTGTCTCCGCGGTCTGCTTGCGCTCCATCGCCGACCAGATCGCCGAGAGCCGTACCGAGTCGCTGCGCCAGCCCGGCCGCCCCGACCGTTCCCTCGCCCAGCACCAGGTGATCCTCGACGCCATCGCCGCCCGGCAGCCCCAGCAGGTGGCCGCCGCGATGCGCCGCCATGTCCGCACGGTCGCGAAGGTCCGCCTGCTGGACTGGGACCCGGGAGAATCGCCTTCCTGAGGCGGGCCGGGTCGTCCACCTTCGCCCTCCCGGCCCTCTACCGCTGCCCGGTGTGTCGGCCCACCACGTCCGCCACGACGCAGCTCACGTTGTCGGGGCCGCCCGCCTCGTTCGCCTCGGTGACGAGGGCGCGGACGGCGGTGTCGGGGTCGGCGGCCGAGGACAGGGTGTGCCGGACGGCCGGGTCGGGGACGACCGAGGAGAGGCCGTCGGAGCACAGGAGGTAGCGGTCGCCGGGGTGGGCGTCGTGGAGGCGCAGGTCGGGTGTGGCGGTGGCCGCGCCGTTGGTCAACGCCTTGAGGAGCAGGGCGGGTTGGGGGTGCGCGGTGGCCTCCTCCGGGGTGAGGCGACCTTCGTCGATCATCGACTGGACGACCGTGTGGTCATGGGTGATCCGGAACAGTTCGCCGTCGCGCAGCAGATACGCGCGTGAGTCGCCGATGTGCACGAGGGCGAGCTGCGAGCCGGTCCAGAGCATCGCCGTCAGGGTCGTACCGTCCTCCCCGGTCCCCGCGACGTCCCGTACGGCGTCGCTCGCGCCCCGTACCGCGTCCTCCAGCAGGTTCAGCACACTGCCCGCCGGGAGGGTCTCGCGGTCCAGGGTCTTCAGTGCCTCCACGGCGGCCGTGCTCGCGGGCGCCCCGGCGGGGCCGAAACCGTCGGCGACGGCGAGGACGCGGGTGCCGGCGTAGGCGGTGTCCTGGTTGGCGGCGCGGACGAGGCCGGTGTCGGAAAGGGCGGCGTAACGGAGTTCGAGCATCGCGGTGTCCTCCTCGGACGTGTGGGTGAGGTGGTCCACGAGGAAGGCCGCCAGGTCGCGTCGGGTCGCCGTCTCGGCCTCGACCCCGGCCCAGTACGCCCGGATCTCCCGGGCCGCGGAGCCCGGCTCCAGCGCGCACACCATACGGATACGGGCCAGCGGCATCCCGAGCCGACGGAGCCAGGCCACCAGCCGGGCCTGCTCCAACTGCTCGGCGGCGTAGTAGCGGTAGCCGGTGTCGGGGTCGACCCGGGCGGGCCGCAGCAGCTCCAGTTCGTCGTAGAGCCGCAGTGCCTTCGGTGACAGCCGGCACGCCTTGGCGAAGGCACCGATCGTCAGCATCCGCATGCTTCCTCCTGTCGGTCCTGTCGGTCCTGTCGGTCCTGTCGGTCCTGGCGTTCCTCGTTCCGCTATCGATGCTGGGGCTTCACCGAAGGTGAAGGTCAAGCGGTGGTACGGAGCCCAGTCGATCATCCGTTATCTTTTCGTGACTGAGTCGGCCACATCCGATCACATACCGATCACACTCTGAAGGAATATGAGCGCGCACAAGGCACCACGTTCTCGCGGCCGCAGCCACAGTCGGACCCGTAGCCGCCGGCGGCGGAAGGCTCCCGCGTCGCGAGCGAGGGCGCCTCTGTGGAGCGGCCTCGGGGCGGTGGCGGTCGTCGGTGTCGCCGGGTTCGCCGCGGTGGGGTGGATGAACGGCGGGACGGGCGAGTCGGCGGGCGAGCGCGGCGGCAGCGCGTCCGCCGAGTCCTCGGCCGAGCGGCCTGGGCGCTCGTCCGGGCCGAGCGCCCAGGCGGACGGCCCTCCTTCCGGAAGCCCTTCCGGAAGCCCTTCCTCGCCCAGCTCCTCGCCCAGTTCGTCCCCGAGTTCCTCACCGAGCGCGTCTGGATCGCCGTCCCCCAGCGGCTCGGGGTCGATCACCGTCCCCAGGACCGGGCCCGGCACGTTCACCACGGCGTCCGGGGGCAGCGGCAAGGTGGGGAAGGGGACGCCGCTGCGCTACCGGGTCGACATAGAGAAGGGGTTGTCGCTGTCGGCCGCCGCCGTCGCCGAGGAGGTGGAGGCCGTCCTCGCCGACCCGCGCGGCTGGACCGCCGACGGAAAATCGGCCTTCAAGCGGGTCTCCGACGGTCCCGCCGACTTCGTCGTCAAGGTCGCGACCCCGGGCACTGTCGACGACGTCTGCGGCCGGGCCGGGCTGAACACCCGGGGCGAGTACAACTGCCGGGCCGGTGACGACGTCATGGTCAACCTGGAGCGCTGGGAGCTGGCGACCCCCGTCTACGCCGAGGACGTCAAGGCCTACCGCGCCCTGATCATCAACCACGAGGTCGGCCACTTCCTCGACCACGGCCACGTCACGTGCCCCGGCAAGGGCAAGCCCGCTCCGGCGATGATGCAGCAGATCAAGGGCATGAAGGGCTGCCTCCCCAACGTCTGGCCGTACGACCGCGACGGCCGCCTCATCACGGGCCCGGCGGTGCCGTGACCCGCCCCGCGGCGCGGTGAGCCGCCGTAGGGCTCCGCGGGCCCCCGGGAGCACGACCAGCAGGTCTTGTGGTCGGGGTGCGGACGGGGCCGCGGAAACCCGTTCCCTTCACGGCGCCCGAGGTTGTTAGCCTCGGCGGACATCCGTCTTCCGGGCCCCTCGTCGGGGCGCGGCCTCCCGGCCGGTGCTCCGCCGTCACCGGAGTGCCCTCCGCGTCGCGGTCCCCGGGAGGCGCCGTAGACGTACGAGATCGGAGTTCCCGTGGCCCGCACAGCCGCTCCCCGTATAGCCCTCGCCACCTACGATCCCGGGCCCAGGATCAACCACGACCGGGATCTGCCGGTGCTGGTGGAGGCGCTGCGGGAGGCCGGGGCCGACGCGGTGGCCGTGCACTGGGACGATCCGGCGGTCGACTGGGCCGCACACGACCTGGTCGTCATCCGGTCCACCTGGGACTACAGCTGGCGCGCGGCCGAGTTCGTGGCCTGGGCGGAGAAGACCGGCGAGGCCACCAGGCTCGCCAATCCGGCCGAGGTCGTGCGCTGGAACACCGACAAGCGGTACATCGGCGATCTCGCGCGGGCCGGGGTGCCGGTCGTGCCCACGGACTACCTTGCACCCGGCGACCCCCTGTGGTTGCCCGAGGCGCACCCGTACGTCGTGAAGCCCACCTCCGGCGCGGGCGCCCGGTACGCCGCCCGCTACACCCCCGACCAGCGGGAGACCGCGGCGGCGCATGTCGAGCGGATGCACGGCGAGGGGCTCACCGCGATGGTGCAGCCGTTCGTGGCCGGCATCGACACCGAGGGCGAGCGGGCCCTGCAGTTCTTCGGCGGCCGGCTCCTGCACGCCAGCCGCAAGGGCGCGGTGCTCGCGCCCGACATGGCGTACGACGCCGAGAAGACCGCCCACCCCGACCTGGTGCCCTGGACCCCGACCGGTGCCGAACTCGCCGTCGCCGAGCGGGCGTTGGCCGCCGTACCGGGCCGGCCCGAGCTGCTGTACGCGCGGGTCGACCTGGTCACCGGGGCCGACGGGCAGCCGTGTGTGATGGAGTTGGAGCTCGTCGAGCCCAACCTCTTCCTGTGGCTGCACCCGGACTCGCTGCCCCGGACCGTGGACGCGATCCTGGCCGCCGCCGCTACCGCCACCGCCTGACCCGCGGCCCGTCCACCCGCGTGCCCCCTCACCCGAAGAGGCGGGAAATCCATGAAGCGGGCGTCCCGCCCGTGCCCGCTGCCTACCCTTCGGGGTTACAACAGCGCGTACGGGAACCACAACTGAGGGCGTGACCAGCATCGTGGGCGGATCGGAGTCGCGGCGCACTTCCGGTTTCCCGGCGGAGCTGACGAGCTTCGTGGGGCGACGGGACGAGGCGGCCGATGTCAGGCGGCTGTTGTCGGCGGGCAGACTGCTGACGCTGACGGGACCCGGCGGGGTGGGCAAGACCCGGCTCGCCGGGCATGTGGCGGGGCAGGTCGCACGGGCCTTCCCGGACGGCGTGTGGCTCGTGCCGCTGGCCGCGCTCAGCGACGAGGCGTTCGTCCCGCACGCCGTCAACGACGCGCTCGGCGTCCGCAACGAGACCGTGCGGCACCCGCTGGAGATCCTCGTCGACCATCTGCGCGAGCGACGGTTATTGATCGTCCTCGACAACTGCGAGCACCTGCTGCGCAGTTGCGCGGTCCTCGCGGGGACGGTACTGGCGGGCACCGAGGGCGTACGGATCCTGGCCACCAGCAGGCACCGGCTCGGGCTGGCCGGGGAGCAGCTGTTCGATGTGCCGCCGCTGCCCGCGCCCGCGCCGGAGGAGCTGAGCCCGTCCACGAGTTCGTCGGCGGTGGAGTCCTTCCCCGCGCTGCGGCTGTTCGCCGACCGGGCGGCGGCCGTGGTCCCCGGCTTCACCGTCGGCGAGGCGAACCAGCAGGCCGTGGCCCGGCTCTGCCGCCGCCTCGACGGGTTGCCGCTCGCCATCGAACTGGCGGCGGTCCGGGTGCGCGCCCTCGGCGTGGACCAGCTCGTCGAACGCCTCGACGACCGCTACCAGCTCCTGACCTGTGGCAGCCCGACCTCCGCGCCCCGCCATCGCACCCTGCGCTCCGCCGTCGACTGGAGCCACGAACTGTGCACCCCGCAGGAGCAGTTGGTGTGGGCGTGGCTGTCGGTGTTCGTCGGCGGCTTCGACCTGGCGGCCGCCGAGGCCGTCTGCGCCGGGAAGGACACCGGGACCGGGGAGAAGATCGCCCCGTGCGCGGTGCTGGACGCCGTCGCCGGGCTCGTCGACAAGTCGGTCCTCGTCCGGGAGGAGCACGCCGGTCAGGTCCGCTACCGGCTGCTGGTGTCGCTGCGCGACTACGGGCTGGAGAAACTGCACGGCCTGGGCGAGGCGACCGAGACCCGGCGACGGCACAGGGACCACTTCGCGCGTCTCGGAGCCGAGTACGAGCAGGCGTGGTTCGGCCCTGACCAGACGGAGATCACCGAACGCATCCGGATCGACCAGGACAACTTCCGGGCCGCCCTGGACTTCTGCCTCACCACCCCCGGCGAGGCGCAGCACGGGCTGCGGCTCGCCGCCCGGCTGTGGTTCCACTGGGTCGCGGGCGGCATCTGGGGCGAGGGACGGCACTGGATGGACGGGGCCCTGCGCGCCGGTGCCCGGCCCGATGTGGCCCTGACCCGCGCCATGTGGGCGGGCGCCCTGACGTCCCTGGTGCACAGCCGCTCCGCCGCCGTCCTGGCCGGCCTCGATCCGGTGCGGGCCGCGGCCGAGGCCGACGCGGAACTCCCGGTGCCCGCGCCCCCGCCCGTGCCGGCCGGCGCCCTCGCCCCGGGCCGGGCCCGTGCCTCCACGGCCTTCGTCGTCCTCACCCGCGTCGAACTGGCCTGCACCCTCGTCAGCCGGGGCCGCGCCGGCGAGGCGATCCCGCTGTGCGCCGAGGCCGTCGCCCTCTGCGAGGCGCACGGGGAACAGTGGGCCCGCTCCTGGGCGCTGCGCACCCTCGCCCTCGCGCACTGGTCGGCCGGGCAGTACGACCGGGCCGCCGAACACGCCCGCGCCTGTCTGCGGCTGCCGTACACCGTGAGCCAGCACCAGAGCCTCGCCCGCACCCTCGATCTGCTCGCCGCCGCCGAGGCGCTGGCGGGGGATGCCGAGCGGGCCGGTGTGCTGCGCGGTGCCGTCGACCGGATCTGGCACGACATCGGCGGCAACCCCGTGGAGGCCCTCCAGCCCGGCCGCACCCGCGCCGCCGAACACCACGCCCGCCGCGCCCTCGGCGACCACGCCTACGCCCTGGCCCACCGCCGGGGCAGCCGTCTCACACCCGAGCAGGCGGTCGCCTACGCCTTGGGCGAGCCGGGGGAGAGCCCGGCCGCCGCGCGGAGGGGCGGACGGAGGGACGGCTCGGTCCCGGCCTCCCGCGCGGGCGGACGGCGTGACGGCGCGGGCTTCGGGCCGAGCGCGGACGACGGGCGGGACGGCTCGGGTCCCGGTCCGCGTACGGGGGAGGCGTCCGCCGTACGCCGGAACGCCCGGGGCTCCTCCTCGGACCCCCGGGAGGGCACCCTCACGGCCGGGGGCCCGGCCCGCGCCCTGGCGTCGACGAAGGCCTCGGCCCCCGTCACCGCCCCCGTCGTCGACCCGGTCCCGCTGACCCGCCGTGAACTGCAGGTCGCGGCGCTCGTCGCCCAGGGCCGCACCAACAAGCAGATCGCCGACCACCTCGTCATCGCCCGCCGTACCGCCGAGGGTCATGTCGAACGGATCCTGGTGAAGCTGGGGTTCCACAACCGCAGCCAGGTGGCGGCCTGGTTCAGCGCGCGGGCGGGGCTGTAGCGGGCGGCGTACGCACGAGGTCGGGCGTCGGAGCGGGCAGCGGGCCGGGCGGCGGTTCCGACAGCGGGCCGGCGAGCGGGGCGGACAGGGTGACCGTGGTGCCGTGGGGCGTGTCGCGGACGCCGATCCGGGCGGGAGCGCCGATACCGGCGATCAGCGACTCCGCGAGGCCCGGGCCGTGCCCCTCGGGCCGTCCCGGCGGGGGGACGGCACCGCCGTACGTCACCTCGCAGAGCAACTCGCCATCGCCTGCGCGGAGTTCGACGACTCCCGGGTCGGCGCCCCGGGCGGCGGCGTCCGTGGCGAACTCCACCGCGGCCTGCCCGAAGGCACCTCTGACGGAGGCCGGGAGACGGGCGCGCAGGGACGCCTCCTCCACCAGGGCGCGCACCAGGGCGAGTTCGGGACCACGGAACTCCATCCGCAGTCGCAGCCCCTCGCTCACCCGGCGTCCTCCTCGTCCCCTTCGCCCTCCACACGGACCAGCAGCTGGGGCACCTCGTCGGCGCCCAGTTGCTCCAGCACCAGCCCCAGCAGTTCCCCGCAGCGCACGGTGACCTCGCTGCCGGCCGGGAGCGAGGCGGCGAGACTGATCAGTTGCCAGGCGCAGTGGGCCTCCATGAAGCAGAGGTCGCGGAGGTCGAGGACGAAGTGGCTGGGCCCCGAGTCGTCACGGTGTTCCAGCGCCTCGCGCAGCGCCTCGACGAACTCGCTGCGGGTGCTCAGCTCGGCGGTGCCGGCCATCCGACCGCCGTCCGCTGTGCCGGTGACGTCCAGGGAGTCCAGGCGTTCCATGACCCGCAGCGGATGGACCTTGCCGACGCGGGAGGTCAGCTCGTCGTCGAAGCGCCGGCGGTCGTACCAGCAGATCGCCGTGAACAGCGGGTCCGCGAAGAGCGGCGCCACCGAGGCCTCGTAGTCGAGCAGCCGGTCGTGGCCGAGGTTGACCCGGGGAGCCCAGCTCATGTCGGCGGTGACCCGCAGCCCCGCCCAGCCCTCGTCGCAGGCGCGGTCGACCTCGGCGGCGTAGGTGTCGATCGTGCGCCGCTCCTGGAAACGGCCGTCGGGCACATAGATCTCCGTGTTGCGCCTGAGCGACAGCTGGCCGCCGTCCCGCGCCGACGCCACCTGCCCGCTGCCCCGGTCCAGCAGCGCGACCACCTCGTCGTCGCTCAGATCGTCGGGGTCCATGACCAGCAGGACCTTCTCGCCGCGCGCCAGACTCGTCCGGGTGTACGCGGTGAAGACCTTCCACGGCGACTCGTCGGCCCCCTCGGGGTCCCTCGGCCCCATACAGGCGTGATCCCCCAGCCGCAGCCGCTCGACGGGCACGGTTCGCTCCGCGGGGTGCTGGCTCGTCATGGGGGCGCCTTCCCTTGAGGATCTTTCCCGTGAGGATCAGGACTCTGCACGGACAGTAGGCCCGTCGGCGCCCCCGACGGCCGGATGATCGCCAATCTTCTGCTTGGGAGGGATTTCGGGGCGGGTCGGAGTGAAGTTCGATCGAGAGTGGGCGCCACCCGACCGGCGGTGACCGGGTGTTTTCTGCTTAGGCCACCCTCTGCAACAACCCCCACGTGAACTCCGCGACACACTCCCGCCGCACCCCGGCCCCGTCCGGCGCGACGAACCGCAACCCCCACCGCGTGGGCGCCGTCCCCTCCATCGGCCGGGCCGGCGCGAAGGCCCGTGCCACCTCGTCCACCGTGCAGGACCACGGCACCAGATCCTCCAGAGCGCGCGGCTCGGGCCCGGCCGCCCCGGGCGCGCGCACCAGCCACTCGTTCCACACCGCCCCGTTCGGCGCCAGCAGCACCTCGAACCGGAGGTCGTCCCACAGCGGCACCGGCCACAGCCACGCCTCGCACTCCAGGTCCCCGATGCGGCGCCCGGTCACGGACTCGGGCGTGCCCAGCACCGACCGGTAGCGCGACGCCGACCCCCGGGCCCGGGGCGAGCGCGCCATGGCCTGCCACCGTCGGTTCGCCTCACGCATCTCGCTGATCGAGACGCCCAGCTGGCGCCGGGCGTCCTCGACGAGCCCCGGGTTGTGGTCGGCCATCCGGCGCAGCAGCACGAGCTGGAAGTCGAGGGGGGTGAACGGACCGGAGGGCCTATCCGGCCCGGGGCGCTTCGCGGAGGACATGCCCTCCATGGTCGCGTACGGCACCGGACGCGGCGGGCGGCTCACCCGGGCGGCGCCCGTCCGGCAGGAACAGCACCGAGTTGACGTAGCGGGGCCCGGAGAACGGCAGGACCCGACGGAGCAGCCCCTTGGACGCCATGTGCGACGTACGCGCCTGGTGGGCCTCCAGCGTGGCCGGGTCCAGCCGCCGCCAGGTCTTCGCGGGCAGGACCCAGCCGGCGTAGCCGAGGCCCGCGAGCAGGTCGACGACCGGGGCGATCGGCTGGATACGGCACTCCAGCTCGACGAAGAGCGCCGGGCGGTCGCGGACGAGGAGGCCGGACGCGCCGCGCAGGACGGCCAGTTCGTTGCCGTCCACGTCGATCTTGACGAAGCCGACGTCGGTCAGACCGAGACCGTCGAGGGTCACACAGCGGACGTCCAGCGCACGACCGTGGATGTCCCGGCGGACCAGCGACGACACCCCGCGCCCCCCGTCGTCGCCCGGCGGCAGCCAGAGCCGGGCCGTGCCCGGCCGGTCCGAGGCGGCGGCCTGGACGACACGGACGTTGGCGGGGGCCGACGAGACGAGCAGCCGAGCCAGCCGGGGCACCGGCTCGACGGTCACCACCCGCCCGGCGCGTGCCGCCAGCCGGCGCGTCCAGGGGCCGTACCAGCCGCCCACGTCCACGGCCGTGCCGCACCCCGGCGGGCACAGCTCGTCGAGCCGGGCCAGCTCCGGTTCGAAGCGCGGGTAGACGAGCCGGGCGGTCGCGGCGACCAGCGGGTCCGGGAGGAGCGGCGCGAGCCGCGCGGCGAGTGTGGTCATGAGTCCAACTTTCGGAGCAGTGCCTCGTGTTCGTCCTCCGTCACCTGCTCGCCCGACGACGGCAGCAGCTGCGGAATGCCGTCGACGATCGGGTAACGGCGGTGCAGCCGGGGGTTGTAGAGCGACTCCGGCGCCCGGGAGGCGTCGGAGGCGGCGTCTGCGTCGGCAGCGGGGCCGCCGGGGCGCTCCTCCTCGTGGACCACCAGATGCAGCGGCCCCTTGTCCAGCGGGCACGCCAGGATCTGGAGCAACGGGTCGTCGGGGTTCAAGGCGGGGTCAACTCCTTGGCGGGTGCGGGGATGGGGAGGTCGGCGGGGACTGTCGTGCTTGGGCATGCTGAGCAGCACACCGACCGCCAGTACCGTGCCCGAGAGCCGCAGCGTCAGCCGCAGCGGATCGTCGGGCAGCGACTCGCCGAACGACAGCGTGCCGAGCACGGCCGTGAACAGACAGGTCACCGTCGTACAGACCGGCACGATCAGCGAGGCCCGGCAGCGCTGGAGCGCCGCCTGCGACAGCACCAGACCGAACGCGCCGGTGAACAGCAGGAGGTACGGGTACGGGGAGCGCAGCAGGCCGACGACCGCCTCGCCGAGAGCACTGGTCGTCAGATGGCTCGACACACCCTTGATCGCGAGCGAGCTGACGCCGTACAGCAGGCCCACGGCCACGCCGTACTCGACGCCCGTGGTCGGCAGCCGGTGCCGGTGCCGGGCGCGCCGCTCGGCGGACCGGTACAGCCCCACCCCCGCCGCCAGCGCGGGCAGACAGATCGTGAGGACCAGCGCGTACGGCGCCTCGCGGCTGACCGTGTCGGTGCCCTCGTCCAGGGACAGCACGACCATCAGCAGGGCGGCGAGGATGGCCCCGAGGGCGTACCGCTCCCGGCCGCTCGTCTCCTCCCCGAGCAGCCGCGTCGACAGCAGGACCAGCAGCACCAGGCCCGAGACGAAGATGCCCTGGGCGGCGGCGATCGGCAGTGTCCGGTAGACCACGAGCTGGGCGGCGAATCCGGCGGCCAGCGACAGGGAGCCCGCGATCCACAGCGGGCTGCCGACGACCAGACGCAACAGTTTGAACGGCTCCCGGACCGTCACCTGGGGCATCGCGGTGAGGGCCCGTTTCTCCAGGACGAATCCCGTGCTGTACAGCGCGTTCGCCAACAGGGCCGCGGCCACTCCCCACCACATCGCCTACGTCCTCCGCGCGTGCAGCAGCAGGATCGACGCCGCCGAGGGGGCCGCGCAGGCCAGCCGGTCCAGTGGACGCAGCGGACGCGGTACGCCGTGGAAGGGCGCTCCGCGCAGCCGGACGACCTCGAAGCCGGACGCGGCCACGAATTCCCGTAGCGCGCGGGCGGTGTAGAGCCGCAGATGGCCCACGACCTCCGTCCCCGGGCGGCCGTGGATGCCGCGCAGGCTCACCTCGGAGAACACCGGCTGCACGCCCGCGAGGAGCAGGGCGCGGTTGTACCAGGCGGCCAGGTTGGGGGTCGACAGCATCAGATGGCCGCCTGGTCGCAGGACGCGGCGGATCTCGTCGAGGGCCGCGTCCGGGTCGACGAGGTGCTCGATGACCTCGCTGAACAGGACGGCGTCGGCGGACTCCGACCGCAACGGCAGCCCGCCGTGGGCCAGTTCGCCGCGGATCGCGTACGGGACGCGGGTGCGGGCGCGGCGCAGGGCGTCCTGGGACCAGTCGACGCCGATGATGCGGTGACCCGGGAGGAGGGGCGCGGCGGTGGCCGCGGCCGTGCCGTCGCCGCAGCCGATGTCGAGGATCGTGCGGGGGCCGGTACGGGTCGCCGGGCCCAGGGCGGCCGCCAGCATGCGGGCCTGGGCGAGGCTGCGGGGGGTGCCGGAGGCGACCGGGACGGACGGGTCCTCGTAGAAGTCGCGAAGTCCCTTGATCCGGGGC
The DNA here is from genome assembly GCF_020982545.1 of Streptomyces sp. MNU76. Taxonomy (GTDB): domain Bacteria; phylum Actinomycetota; class Actinomycetes; order Streptomycetales; family Streptomycetaceae; genus Streptomyces. Next base: position 883,614 of record NZ_JAJKLK010000001.1, read on the forward strand.
TGCGTTGTCGTGGAGGTGGGTGAGGTGGTCGGCATCACTCGATGTCCTCTTCCGTCGCGTGCAGGTAGTGCTCGAAGAGGTCGCGGAGGTGGGCGCCGTCGCCGTGGCTGAGCAGGGCCCGGGACCAGCGCAGGGCCAGGTGCAGGCGGCCCGCCGTCGAGGCGGTCGTGACGGTGAGGCCGCGGGGCATACGGGCGGGGGCGGAGAACCAGACGGCGTGGGCGCGGCCCGCCTCCTCGCCGAAGTCCAGCGCGTACGGGACGCGGCCGATGTTGCTGAGCAGGGTGGTCGACGTCCAGGGCGCGGCGGCCCGGCGCAGGCCCCTGGTGACGGCGGCGCGCCAGGACACGGGGACCACCGGGGCCGTCAGCAGGGAGGCCCCGTGGCCCAGTTGGGGGCGGGGGAGCGATTTCAGGGCGCGGGTGCGGTCCGCCGTGCGGCGCAGGAGGGTGGTGAGGGGGTGTGGTTCTGGCTCAACTCCTCTGGCGAGAAGGGACTTCGACCAGGCGGGTGCCGTTGCCTATCGGCATGTCCGTGTCCCTGGGGCGGTCGTCCACCGGCATGGTGATGCGGAGGGGCGGGGTGGGCGCCGTGTTCCCGGTTCCAGTGGGCGAGCATCAGGGCCGTGGTGACCATGAGCTGGTCGTTCACGGTGTAGGGGCGGACTTCGGGCGGCGGGGACGGGCAGCTCGGTGACGAGCAGGCCGTTGCCGGGGAGGGTTCGGGGTGCCAGGGGCGACGCGTGCGGGCGGGCCCAGTTGGAGGGAGGCGTCGTCTCGGCCGGGGGTGGTTCGTCCTGGGCGGGGTGGGGCGGACGGGTGGGGCGGTGGGGGCGTTGTCCTGTCCGCCGTAGAGCTGCGCGGCGGTGGCGAGGATACGGAGGCAGGCGGGGCCGTCCAGGGCGGTGTGGTTGATGGTGAGGAAGAGGACGGTGCCGGGGGTTTTGGCGGGGGTGGTGCCGCCGGTGGTTTCACGGCGTCCGGTGCTGGGGTCGGCCGGGGTTGGGTCCGCCGCTCGGCGGTACGAGGTGCCGCTGCCCACCCTCCCCACCTCGGCTGCGCTCGAGCGGGGGACCCCCATCGCCCCAGCGGCACGATTGCCCGCAGCTGAGGGAGATGGGGAGGGGAGGTGGCGGCACGACTGCCCGCAGCTGGGGAAGACGGGGTTCGGCTCATCGCCGGTAGGCCCACCGCGTCCGAGGCCTCGCTGCCTATTGCCGGGCCCGCGCCCTCCACCACCTCCAGGCGGATCGGTGGGGACAGCGTCAGCGGGGGCGCTTCGATCAGTGCCCTCGTCCGCGCGTCCCGCAGCGCGTGCGGCCCGGCCGGCAGGAAGGTCACCACCTCCACCTCCGGCTCCTCCGTCAGCTCCCACTCGTAGCGGCGGCGGTACCAGCGCCCCGGGGCCTCGCGCATGAGGATCCGGGGGTGCCGCTGGAGCGCCGCCGTGAAGGCGGTGCGCAGACGGTCGGGGTCGAGCCGGCCGGGCAGATGTACCTCGATGTGGACGGTCTCGGGCTCCTCCTCCTGCAAGCAGTGGCGGGACACCTCGTCCACCACCGGGAAGGGGATCCGCACGGGCCCCGGTGCGGCCTCGTCCCGCGCGGGCCGGTCCAGCGCCGTCATCCCGGTTCCCCCCTTCCCGTACCGCCCTCGTCCTCCGGCTCACTCGCCCTGGGCTTCGGCTTGGTGAGGGGGATGCGGCGGGTCGGGGTGTCGGGGTCTCCTTGCGGGCGCCGGGCCCGCGCGCCGAGATCGTCGGGCTCGCGACCGATCCGTCGCCTCCGCCTCCGCTTCCCGCGCCGCCCCTTCGCCGCCCGGCCCGCCGTTCAGCGTCCTGCCCACGCGACGCCGCTGCGGCAACGGCTCCGTCGCCGCATCCGCCCCGGCGGCCGCTCGAACTCCCGCGTGGCGCCGCGCCGTTCCGGCGCGGTCGCGACATCCGCGCCCACACTCACCAGCGCCGCGAACAGGCCGATGAGGGCGAGGAGTTGGGCGACCGGACCGAACGCGCCCGTGTCGGCCGCGACCGGCTCGCCCGCCCCGAACGCGGCGACGGTCCCCGCACCCGCCAGCGCCAGGAAGGCGATCGGCACGAGCAGGGTGTGCCGTTTCCAGGCGAGGAGGGCCAGCAGCGGGACGAGGAGGGCGAAGAAGCCGGCGATGACGATGCCGACGAGGGTGAGCGCGACCGTGCCGAGCCAGAGGCCGGGGCCCGGCGGCGTCGGCTGCGGCGCGTCGGGGTTGGGCTCCCGCCGGCGCCAGAGGGCCAGCCCGATGAGGGCCGCGAGGCCGACGCCCGCCCCGATCAGCCCCGCCTCGTACGTCACGGACGGCTCGTACGACAGCTTGACCGTGCCGCCCGCGCCGCCGGGGACGCGCCAGCCCTGCTGCCAGCCGTCGAGCCTGACCGGGGTCAGCTCGTGGCCGTTCAGCGTGGCCTTCCAGCCGTCGTTGAAGTTCTCGTACGTCGTCAGGTAGGAGGCCGCGCCGTCGCCGACGGTGACCGCGCGGCGGTCGCCGAGCCAGTCGCGTATGCCCAACTCCCGTCCGGAGGCGGCTGGTTCGGTGACCGTGCCCCGGGTGAGCGTGGCGGTCGTGACGGCCAGCGCGCCCGTGTCCTCGGACTCGAAGGTGTGCCGGTCGGCGGCGTCCAGCTCCAACCCGCCGCCCGCGCGCCCGTTCTGGCAGAGCGTCAGGTCGACCGGCCGGCGCTCCACCAGGTCCCGTACGGTCCCCCGCGCGCTCGTCTCGTACAGGGTCCCGTCGACCTCGACCGTGGGACCCTCGCCGCACGGCAGCTCGAAGTCCCGGGTCGGGGCGGGCTGCGGTGTGCGGTACTGGTCGAGGGCCGGGACGTACGCCTCCGTGAGCCCGACCGGGAGTTGCAGGTCGTCGTCGGCGACGGGGTTGTGGACGGTCATCGGGGCCGTCTCGGTGACGGTGATGTCGAGCCGGTCGGTGTTGATCGGGTCGAAGCGCACCCAGCCGTTCTCGTCGACCCCGGCGACGACCGCGCCGTCCGGGGAGCTGATCTCGACCTGGGTGGGCCGGGCCGACAGCCCGCCCGCCGGGGCCAGGACGAGCGAGCCGACCGGCCACTTGTCCTTCCAGCTCAGATGGATCGTCGGCTCGTCGCCCGCGATCCACGCCGTGGTCAGGTCGCCGTCGGTGAGGTTGCGGGGTGACAGTCCGGCCCCGAGCGAGGCGGTGGAGTCGGCGGTCGCCGTCATCCGGGTCTGCTGGTCGGGTGCGACCTCGTACAGCAGCTTGTCCAGCTCGTCACCCGGCACGGGCACGGCCGTCGCCTTCAGCTCGTACGTCCCCGCAGTGCCGGTGGCGAAGGTGCGGTGCAGGCCGGGCTCGGTGCCCGTGGGGGAGAGGCCGGTCGGGTCGGCGGCCCGCTGGAGCGAGACCATCTCGGCGGAGGCGGCCGTGCCCGCGGGGTCCTGGGCGTCGGTCGGCAGCCGCAGCATGCGGGTGACCTTGACGCCCGGGATGTCGACCTCGGCGAAGCCCGCGCCGACCAGACCGGTGTGCCGCTCCGCCGAGTCGAGAATCGTGATCTTCAGCCAACGTGTCTCGCCGGGGCGGGCGTTGACGGTCTGGGTGGAGCCGTCCGGCTGGAGGTTCGTGGAGCGCGAGCCCCGCTCGGTCTCCACCTTGATCCGGGTCGGCGCCGACCGCACCCCGTCCTGCGGCAGCGGTGTCACCTCGAACGTCTCCGGGATGTCCTGGCCGCCGTCGAAGTCGATCCGCAGCCACTGCCCGTTCGCCGAACCGGCCGCGCCCTCCGCCCAGGCGGTGTCCCGGTCGCCGTCGAAGGCGTTCACCGGGTCGTACTGCGGCAGGTGGAAGAGCCAGTTGCCGCTGGTCGAGGCGGTCACGGCCTTGGCGCCGCGCAGCTCGGCCACCGTCTGATGGTCGAGCCCGGACACCGGCAGGATCTGCTTCGGCGGCTCACCGGGGTCCTGCACGCTGCCGCTCGGGTTCCGCTCGTTCGCCGTGTACGTGTACGACGTGTTGGCGTTGACCAGGCCGAACCGGGTGTCCGCCCGGCGCAGCCCGTCCCCGACCACCTGGACGGCCGGGGTGCCGAGACCGGGATGGTTGTCGCCGGTCAGCACGGTGGCCCGGTCGCGCAGCTCCGGGTCGGCGGCCAGCGGCAACAGCGACTCGGGGCCACCGGAGACGACAGCCGTGTCCGCGATCGCCTTCAGCCCGGCCTGCCCGGGACGCGGCACATCCGCCGCCGGGCGGTAGATCTCCACGGCCCGCTGCCGCGCGTACAGTCCCTCGACCTGGAGCGGGGTGCCCTCGGCGATCCGCCCGCCGGTCATGACCGGCCCGAGCCCGGTGACCCGCTCGTACCCCGACTGCTCCAGGGTCCGCTTCACGGTCGTGGTCGGTACGGCACCGATCTGGTCGGGGTCCAGGTCGTTGCGGACGACGACGTAGTACAGCCCGGCCCGGCTCAAGTAGTCGGCGAGGCCCGGCACTTCGGCGCCCGTCAGCAGGGCCTGCTCGACCGCGTCCATCGCGCGCCGGTTGCCGGGGGTGCCGAACGGCACGTAGTCGCGCTGCGCCCAGCGGGACTCCGCGAGGACGTCCAGGGGCTGGTCGACGGTGGTGCCCCAGGTGTGGATGCCGTGCGCGGTGGCCGGCACGACCAGCGCCCGCGAGTCCGGCGAGTACTTCTCCAGCCAATCGGCCGTCGCCTGCCAGTACTTGGGCAGTTCCTGGAACGAACCGGGTTGCAGCACAGTCCCGTTGAGGTACGGCCACAGCAGCCCGGGCACGACGAGCACGGTGGCGATCAGCGGTGCGGACCGGCGCCCCCGCACCGGGCGGGCCCCGCGTGCCTGCGCGGCCACCCCCACCAGGTGCGCGAGCCCCAGCACCAGCGCCAGCGCCAGCCCGGTCTGGAACTTGTAGATGTTCCGGAACGGCGCGAGGCCCCCGTTCAGCCAGTCCTGGACCACCCCGTGGAACGGCGCCCCGAAGGCACCGCCGTACCCGGCGAGCGTGACCAGCGCGACCACCAGCACCGTCAGCACCAGCCACCGCCGCTCCGGCATGTCCCGCCGCGCGAGCCCGGCCAGACCCAGCCCGGCCGCCAGCGCCGACGACAGGATCACGAGCACGGAGGCGGCGACGGACCAGCCGGCCGGCAGCCAGGGCTCACCGAAGTTCAGATACGCCACCCAGTTCCCGGCGCCCCGCAGCGCCTCGGTGGCGGACATCGTGGCCGTCGTGGTCTGCGAACTCTCCACGTACGGAAGGAAGTTCTCCCCGTAGAAGCCGAGCAGCAGCAGCGGCACCACCCACCACGCGGTCGCCAGGATCACCCCCGGCACCCACCAGGCGATGAGTCCACGCTGTCTGGGCCCCGGTGTCCGGGTGAGCAGATACAGCCCGACGGGCAGCAGCGAGGCCAGGGTCGCCGAGGCGTTGACGCCGCCCATGAAGGGGATGACCAGCGCCGACCGCAGGGCCGCCACCCGTGCGCTGTACCGCTCGTCCGTCAGCGGCAGCAGCACCCACGGCAGGAACGCCCCGGGCAGCGCGGCGGCCGAGGTCGACCCCACGACCGTGGTGAACACCGGCCACAGCGCATAGGCGGAGGCGGCGAGCAGCCGGGACGTGGAACTCCCCACCCCCAGCCGCTCGGCCAGCCGCAGCGCACCCCAGAAGGCCACCGACACGATCAGCGACAGCCACAGCCGCTCCGCCAGCCACACCGGCAGGCCGACCAGGTCGGTGAGCCCGTAGTACGGCAGCATCGGCCACAGATAGCCGACGTACTGGTCCTGGATGCCGCCGAACCCGCCCCGGTCGTGCCACAACTGGCCCAGGTCGGAGACGAACTGCCAGGGATCGGTGGTGACCCCGAGCTTGGTGTCGAAGGTCTGCCGCCCCGGCTGCGCCGCGACCAGCAGCACGAACACCACGGCCCAGAACCCCAGCAGCCAGCGCCGCGACCGAGGTCCCCCGGGAGGGGGTCCCTCGGTCGTGCCCGGCGGCCGTACCGGCGCGGGAGGTGGAGCCTGGACCGTGCTCGTCATGGTGGACACCGCCGGAGGATGAGGAGGAGGTTCCAGGTGGCGAACTCACGCAGGCCCGGCGCCTTCACGACGGTCTCCGCGAGGAACGGCCAGTAGCGGGAGCGCGCCGACACGACCGTCACGTCGTCCCGGCCGCGCACCTGCCGCAGAGTGCGTCCGATGTGCACGGCGAAGAGGTTCTCGCCGAGGGTGTGCTTGGCGTCCTTACCCGTACGGCGCCGATAGCGGGCCCGCGCCCGCTCCGCCCCCAGGTAGTGCCAGGGCGCCCACTCGTGACCGCCCCACGGGGACAGCCAGTTCGTGAACGACACGTAGATCAGCCCGCCGGGCCGGGTGACCCGGACGAGCTCGCTGATGAAGGTCGGCGGATCGGCGACGTGCTCCAGCACGTTGGAGGTGAAGGTGACGTCCGCGACCCCGTCGGCCAGCGGCAGCAGATACCCGTCGGCGACGACGGCCCCGTCGGGCGGCTTCGTCCCCAACTCCCGCAGATCCGGCTCGAAGAGATACGCCTGCGCGCCGCGCCGCCGGAACTCCTCGGTGAAGTACCCGCTCCCACCGCCGACATCGACCACGGTGAGCCCGTCGACGGCCCTCCCGCCGTACGCCTCCACCTGATCGACGGCATCCCGGGCGAGCAGGGAGTAGCAGTACTCGGGATCGTCCTGCTCCCGCAGGAAGGCCCGGAAGAGGGTGAGGGAGCGGCGAGAAGAGGGATCTCTGTAGCCCGCGCCGGCTGCCGCACCCTGATCGGGGTGCGGGGCTGTGACCTGTGCGGCTCCGCCGCGTGGGCGCGACCCGCCACGACGTATCCGCACCCGCCAACGCGTCCTCGTGGCACTCCCTTTGGCGCTCACCGAGCGAATCCCCGCACGGCTTCGGAAGCCACCGCACGAAACTGCCGCACCGTGCGATCCCACCGAAAATGCGCGGCGCGCTCCCGCGCCGCCTTCCCCATCAGCACTCGCCGATCGGTCGACAGCGCCAACGCGCACCAGGCCGCCGCGAACGACGACTCCCCCCGGGCGAGCACCCCGGTCTCCCCGTCCACCACGGAGTCCCGCAGCCCGGGCACGTCGAAGGCGACCGAGGGGGTCTCCCGCACGGCGGCCTCCGTGACGACCAGCCCCCACCCCTCCACCGACGACGGATGCAGCAGCAGCCAGGCCGCGCACAGCAGCCGGTGCTTCTCCTCCTCGGTGACGTGTCCGGCGAACTCGACACCGGCCCCGGCCATCGCCTCCAGCCGCGCCCGCTCGGGCCCGTCGCCGACGATCACGAGCCGTCCGCCCGTGACCGGCCGCACCCGTTCCCACAGCCGCAGCAGCAGGTCGATCCGCTTGTACTCGACCAGCCTGCCCACCGCCACGAACAGCGGTTCGGGCGAGCGGTCGGCACGCGGCCCCGGTTCCTCGACGCCGTTGTGCACGACCCGTATCCGCTCCCGATCCACCCCGATCGAGCGGAGCGCGGTGGCGGTGGACGAGGAGACGGCGACCAGGAGGTTCCGGCGTTGCGCGGCCGTCAGCGACCAGTGTTCGAGTCTTCGGCCGAGCCGGGCGGCGGGCGCCAGCGGGCCGCCGAACCGCTGCTTCCACAGATCCGTGTGCACATGGTTGACCAGGCACATCGTGGGGCCTTGGTGCCAGAGCGGCGCGAGGTAGGGCATGCCGTTGCAGACCTCGACGAGGAGGTCGCAGTCGCCGACCTGACGGGCGAAGGTCGACTTGGCGCGCAGATGGTGGCTCAGGTCACCGCCGGCGGAGACGACCCGGTAGTCGCGGTAGGCCGCGGGGCCGCCGCACAACAGGGTGACCTGGTGGCCGAGTCGGGTCAGTCCGTCGGCGAGCCGGTCGACGAGGAGCTCGGAGCCCCCCGCCGCCGGATTACCGAGGTCGCGGCGGGCGAGAAAGACGATCCGGCGCGGCTGTGGGGAGCCTGCCGAACGGTGCTGGTCCAGGCGCGGAAACACCTCGACCAGCGAGAACGGCACGTGCTGGGGCATGGGTGCTCCAACTCGTCTCGGGGTGCGGAACTCAGCGGGGAGAAGGACGTTCGCTGTGGGGATGTTCCGGTGGGGCGGGGGTCCGGATGGGTCGGGAGGGTCGGGCGGGTCTCTTGTCCGGTGGAGATGTCGGACGTCGCTTGTACGACGCGGGCGGGGCTTGTACGCGGGATGTGGGTGGGCTGTGCTCGGGTGGGTGGACAGTTTTCGCCCAGCGGTACGAAGCTGCTACTCACCGGCGTGACAATTTCCGGGGTTTATTGAACTGACGCCCTGTCACATCGTGATCGGAGCCTGGGACGACTCGGGCGTATCAGGGCGCTGCCTGCCGCGTACGACCAAGACGGCACCCGTCGCAGCGAGGACGAAACCGAGCACAGCGGTACCGATCGGCACCGTCCGCCCCACCAGTCGCAGCAGTCCGCTGTCCTTCTCCGCCTGGTCCACCGCGAACTTCTGCGTCGCCGGGGTGAACGCGAGCTTCCGGCTGTCGAGCAGCACCGCCGCGTCCTCGTCGCCGCCGGGTGCCCGCAGGGTCCGGCGCGGTCCGGTCTGCGCGTAGAGCACACGGCCCGTGCTCTGGTCGACGACGAGTTCGAGACCGTGGTTGGCGTACCACTCCTCGGCGAGCACCTGCGGCCGGCTCGGCTCGTCGACGAGGGCGCCGGGGACGAGGCGGGTACCGGTCCGGGTGGCCGGAACCTTCGCGGTGAAGCGCAGCCCCTCGTAGCCCCGGATCTTCTTCCGGCCCTCGTAGTGGAGCGTCACCGTCGCGCCCAGCGTGTTGTCCCACCAGCGGTAGGAGCGCTCCTGCACGTCGAAGGGGAACTTCAGGTACGCCTCGCCCTCGATGTACGGCTTCTCGTCGCAGCAGTGCACCGGCCGGTTGGTCTTCCGGTCGCTGACCCAGCGGTGCGGGGTGAAGTCCAGCGCGTCGTGCGGGTCGGCCGCCGGCAGCGACTTGTCGGTGTCGACCGAGGTGATCACGTCCCACACCGCGGCCCCGCTGCGCTCACTTTCGGCCACATCGCCGCGTACCCGCTGGGTCACGGTGATCTTCTGGTCCGGCACGGTCTTCACCTGCTCCACATCGAAGACGCTGCCCGTGCCGGTGTAGACGGCGGTCGTGTCGATGTCGATCGGATTCACGGCGGCCCGTGGCTGCACGTACCACGCGAGCAGCGGCGCGAGCACCAGCAGGAAGGTGCCGAGGCCCAGCAGGACCAGGGAGATCGGTGAGGCTGTACGGCGCATCCGGGCACTCCAGGGGGCGTTGGGAGGTGCGGCTCGGGTAGACGTGCGGCAAAGACGACGCCAGGGGAAGGTGCGCGTGACGTATGGGCCGGGAACCGTAGGCGGAGTCTTGACGCAGTGTCAATGCATTGCTGACACTGAGTCGGCGGGGTGCCTGGGTGGGGACGACCTGTCGACCGAGAGGCTCACCCTGCCATGTCCAGACTGCTCGCCGCCGTGCTGACCATGGCGGCCGCCGCCGCTCTCGCCGTGGGGGCCGCGCTCGGTGTCGTCGCGCTGCTCGACGCGACACCGGACCAGCCGAACACCCCGCTCATCACCTACGAGAACGCCGGTCGGGAGCGCTGAGGGGTGACCGGAACCCCGGGAACCGTCACAGTCCGCTCCGCCTGGCACGACGTGCCGCGGCTCCAGGTGCGCGAGTTCGCCGCGATCGCCATGGCCGAGGCGCCCGCCCTCGCCGAGGAGATCCTGGGCGAGATCCGCCGCGAGTACCCGCACCTGCCCGTCGTCCTCGACGACTCCGGCGAACCGATGGCCCTCATCGGCATCCGCCGCGCGATCGAGGTCTTCGTACAGCACCTGGAGACCGCCGAGGGCCGCCCGCGTGTCCCTCCCGGTGTCTTCCAGGAGTTCGGGCGCGGCGAGGGCCTCAACGGCCGCAGCCTCGACTCGCTCCAGGCGATCTACCGCCTCGGCGTACGCCTCGCCTGGCGCCGCTTCGCGGAGATCGGCCAGCGGGTACAGATCCCGCCGCCCGCGATGTACGAGCTCGTCGACGCCGGGTACGAATATCTGGACGGTCTGGTGGACCAGTCGGTGCGCGGTTACGCGGAGGCGGCGGCCCGGCAGGCGGGCGAGCGTCTGCGACTGCAACGCCGGTTGATGGAGCTGCTGCTCGCCGAGCACCACCGGGGCGACCCGGCCGACGCGCTCGCCGAACGCGCGGCCCGGATCGGCTGGAGCCTCCCGGAGAAGGTCGCGGTCGGGGTCCTGTTGCGCCCGGCCCGCGAGGCCATGGCGCCCGCCGTCGGCCAGAGCGTCCTGCTCGACATGGAGTACGAGCAGCCCCGTATGGTCGTCCCCGAACCGGACGCGGCCGGCCGCCCCGAGCTGCTGCACCGCGCGCTGACCGGCTGGTCCGGCGCGATCGGCCCGCCGGTGCCGCTGGCCGACGCCTCGAAGTCGCTGCGCTGGGCGGAGGCGGCGGTGCGGTTGATGGAACGCCGGCTGCTGCCCGGCGGGGAGGTGCTGCACTGCACCGAGCACACCGAGGCCCTCGTCCTCCTCCAGCCCGAGGAGCTGATCGACGACCTCGCGCTGCGGTGCCTGGCGCCGCTGGCGCACTGCGGTCCCACGCACGGCCGCCGGCTCGCGGAGACGTTGCTGGCGTGGCTGGAGACCCGGGGCGGGGCGCCGGAGATTGCGACACGACTGGGTGTGCATCCGCAAACCGTGCGGTATCGCCTTCGGCAGATACGTGAGCTCTGGGGTGACGAGATCGATGATCCCGATCGCCGCTTCGAGCTGGAGCTGGTGCTTCGGGCGCAGCGGTTGCGGGGGGAGCTGGGGGATCCGCGCGGGCGGAGGTGACCGGGGGCGCCTGACAGCTCGGGGGCGCGGGCTCGGTGGGCGGGTGCGGCTCCGGGGGCGGTGCGGCTCCGGTGGGGCTTCTCACGCAGTTCCCCGCGCCCCTGAAAGCAGGGGCTGCGCCCGTGCTTTCACGCCCCACGCACCCGCACCCGACAACGCACCCCGGCCCTCCCCCGTCGCTCGATCGTCCGCGGTTATTGCCCGGTCAACGCACTATGACTAGCCTGTGTTCGTCATGCCGATCGACCGTTGAAATTTCGAACACCCGCAGACGTAACCGACTGACAGAGGAAGGGGGCCGGCCGTGGGACGCCTCGTACCTGCCGTGACCCGGGCGCTCGACATATTGGAGCTCTTCCTGGACGGGGACGGCACGCTGTCCGCCCCCGACATCGTGCGCAGACTCCAACTGCCCCGCACCACGGTGCACGAGCTGGTCACCACGCTCGCCGCCCGCGGCTACATCGTCCAGGTGCAGGGCCAGCCCGGCCGCTACCGCCTCGGCGTCCGCCCGTACCAGCTCGGCAGCCGCTACGCCGAGCAGCTGGACCTCGCCGCCGAGGGCCAGCAGGTGGCCCGGTCCGTCGCCGAGACCTGCGACGAGACGGTGCACGTGGCGATCCTGGAGTACACCGACGTCATCTACATCGCCAAGGTCGACTCCACGCACGCCGTCCGCATGGTCTCCGCCGCGGGCCGCCGCCTCCCGGCGCACTGCACCTCCGTCGGCAAGATGCTTCTCGCCTCCCTTCCCGAGGTCGAGCTGTCCGCCCGGATCCCGGACGACGCCGACCTGGTCGCCATGACCCCCAACAGCATCACCGACCCGGCCGCTCTGCGCGAGGCCCTGGCCCGGATCCGTGAGCGGGGTCTCGCCGTGGAGAACCGCGAGTCCAACCCGGACGTCTCCTGTGTCGCCGCGCCGGTGCGCGACCGCGCGGGCAAGGTCGTCGCCGCGCTCTCCATCTCCGTCCCCATGATCCGCTGGAGCGAGGAGCGCCGGATCGAGCTGGAGCAGCTCGCCGTCAAGGGGGCCGCGGAACTGTCCGAGCGCCTCGGCCACCGGAGCGTGGCATGAGCGCCCCCACGGGTCACTCGGGTCACACGAGTCGCTCGGGGTACGACGTCGCGGTCCGCGCGTACGCGGCCCTCGGCGAGGGCCCCACCTGGGACCCCGCCGCCCAGCGCCTGATCTGGATCGACATCCTCGGCTCCCGGGTCCACACCTACGACCCGGCCTCCGGCCGCCGCTCGGTCCTTGTCACCGAGCAGCACATCGGCGCGGTCAAGCCCCGCGCCGGCGGCGGCCTCGTGCTGAACCTGCGGGACGGCGTCGGCCTGACCGACCCCGACGGCACCTTCCGGTGGCTGCACCACGAGCCGGTCCCCGGCCGCCGCGCCAACGACGCCGCCGTCGCCCCCGACGGCTCCCTCTTCGCCGGCACCATGCGCTACGACGAGGCCCCCGGGGGCGGCACCCTGGCCCGCTTCACCGCCGAGGGCCTCACCACGACCGTCCTCGACGACGTCGCCGTGAGCAACGGCACGGGCTGGAGCCCGGACGGCCGGCTCATGTACTACATCGACTCGCCGACCCGCCGGATCGACGTCTTCGACTACGCGGAGACCGGGGACGGCGTCCGCCTGCCGGTCGACCGGCGCCCGTTCGTCACCATCGAGGACGGCGGCGGCTTCCCCGACGGCCTGACGGTCGACGCCGAGGGCTGTGTCTGGGTCGCCCTCTGGGAAGGGAGCGCGGTGCGCCGCTACACCCCGGCCGGCACCCTCGACCGCGTCATCACCCTGCCCACCCCCGCCCCACGGCCTGCGCCTTCGCCGGCCCCGACCTCACCGATCTCTACATCACCACGGCCCGTACGGGGACGGACACCCCGCACCCCCTCTCGGGCTCCCTGCTGGTGGTCCCGGGAGCGGGCAAGGGCCTCGCCCAGCCCCCGTTCGCCGGCTGAGCCCACGGGCCGGGTCCTCAATGCCAGTGGCTCACTCACTCCCGCGCGGGTGCGCCGCTCTTCGCCGGGGAGGCGGCGGCGAGTGCCCGTACCGCCTCGATCTCGGCCGGCTCACGCAGTGCCAGCGACACGGCCTCGATGTCCTTCAGCAGATCGGTGGGATCGGAGGAGACCGTGAACTCGGGGAAGGCCGTCCGCCCGGGCGCCCCTGCCGGATCACCCGCAGCCCAACCCGCAGTTGAGCCCGCACCGCAGCCCGCACCCGAGCCCCCGGCTGAACCCCCGGCCGAATCCGCACCCCAACCTGTGCCTGTGCCTGTGCCGAGGCCGGGGAAGACCAGCGGGCCCGTGGCGAGCGTGGCCGTCACGCCGCTCTCCGGCGACCTCCGCCGCGTCGCCACCGCGTCCTGGATCGCCACGGCGGCGGCGAGGGCCTTCGCCCGGCCGGCCTCGTGCCCGAGGTCCAGCGCGGCGTCGTACGCGCGGCGCCGCAGATCCTCGTCGAGGTGACGGGTGAGCCGGAGCAGGGCGTCCCGGATGAACGTCTCCCGGCGGGTGAGCCGCAACTCCGGTGTGGCGCGCAGCGCGAAGGGGACACGGGAGTCGTCGACGGTCCGGGTCAGCAGATACAGCGGCCGCAGCCGCCGATGGCTCGTGCGCACCCGCCAGCGGTCCTGCAGATACTGACCGCTGTGCGGCAGGATGAAGCCCACCGCTATGCAGATGGCCGCCAGTGCGGCGGCCGGCGGCGCCACGTCCGTGCTCAGCCAGTCCAGGTCGTGCCCCGTCCAACGGGCGACCACCGCCGTGAGCTTCGCGGCGTCGAACACCAGGTTGAGCGCGCAGCCCAGCGCCAGCGCCTGCAGACCGCCGCGCAGCCACACGTCGAGGCTCTCCGCGCGGACCCAGTTCCGGATCAGCCGGTAGGTGATCAGACAGGCCGCCGTGTGCGCGACGAGATAGAGCAGGATCTCCTCGCGCATGAAGGGCGTGGTGGCGTAGTACGTGTCCAGGTCGCGCAGCCGCTCGCGGGGGACGTCCGCCAGCGCGAACAGCACCCACAGGACGACGATCACCGCCGCGTAGACGGCGACCACCCACCGCATGAGCCGACGGGTCGCCGGGGAACGGTCGGCGGGGCCGTTGCGCCAGGCGACGATCATCAGCAGACAGCAAGCGCAGAACGCGGTGATCAGTGAGTACACCCAGGGCGCGGCGACGTTCGGCACGCCCACGACCCGGTTGGTCCACGCGATGACCGAGGGCACCGCGAACACGAACACGCAGCAGGCGAGCAGCAGCAGTCCGCCGACCGCGCGCAGCAGCGAGTCCCGCCAGAGCTTGACGATGCTGGGCAGTTTGATCACCAGGGCGGCGGTCAGGACGGCCGTGGGGATCCAGAACGAGATGTACAGCTCGCCGAAGAAGTCGGCGGGGCCGGTGGAGTGGAGGGCCCCGGTCGTCGTCGCGGGCATGGCCGTCCCCCTCATCTCCCGTGCCGGCGATAGCCGAGGGACGCCTGGATGGCCCGCCCGACGGGGTCGTCGGCCACGGCCGGCCCGGCGGCCCCGGCCGAGCCGCTCGGCCGGGTGTCCACCCAGGAACGGAGGGCGGTCGCCAGGCGGTGGCCGAAGTCCTCGGCCTCCTGCTCGTCCGACTCGTGCGAGCCGTTGCGGGCCGCGATGGGAGTGCCGCCCTGCCCGAGGGCGGCCGACAACTCGGGGGAGAGCGGCGGCAAGGCGGACGTGTGCTCGCCCGTCCCGCCCGTTCCACCCGGCCCGCCCGGCCTGCCCGTTCCACCCGGCCTGCCCGGCCTGCCCGGCTCCGCCGACGCGAGTGCCGTGGCGTCCGTCCCCGGCAGATGGTGATGGCAGTGCCCGGCGTGCATGTGCCACAACTCATGCCCCAGGATGACCAGTTGCTGCACGGTCTCGGCCCGCTCCTCGACGATCACCAGGTCGAAGTCGGGGAACTCCATCCACAGTCCGGTCACCCCGATCCCGTCCGGGAACCGCTCGAACCGCAGTTTCACCGGCCGCCCGTCGCGCCGCGCGCTCATCTCCGCACACAGCGCCGCGCCCAACTCCCGTACACCGACGGGTGCGTCGAGCCTGCCCCGCACCGCCTTGCTGAGTCCGGCCGTCAGTTTGCGCATCTCGGCGGTGGACCGCGACGGCACCAGTGCGCCCCGCACCCTGCCGAGGACTCCGCGCAGCCCACCGGCCCCGGTGCGCTCGCCACGGCTCATCGCCGGGCCTCCTCGTCGTCGATGCCGAGCAGCCCTTCGAGCATGACGGCGAGCGCCTCCTGCTGGCGACGGGTGAGCCGTTGTCCACGCAGCGCGAGCGTGACGACCCCGTGCCGGGTGGCGAAATCGACCAACGGCCCGTCGCCGGCCCTGTCCCCGTCCCCGTCCTCCTCAAGTCCCGCCAGGACACGGCCGAGTTCCCGGTTCAGCACGGTCGCCGCCGGGTCGGTGAAGAATCGGACGCCCTCCTCGATACCGAAGAACTCCGCGAGTTCGGTCAGATCGGGCACGTTCGGCATCTTTCTGCCGAGCAGCAGCTGTCGGGCCCACTCGGGACTGATCGAGAGCCGCTCCGCGACCTCTCTGCCGACCTCCCCGGCCCGCTTCCCGCTCCGCGCGACGTACGCCTCGTGCACCGCCCGCACCCGCCGGCGCACCCGGTCGTCGACCCGGTCCGCCTCCCGCGCGCCCCCGTCGAGCAGGACCCGCACCTCGTCCTCGGCGAGGGCCGTACGTTCCGCCAGGGCCGCCGCGTCGAGCAGCCGGCCCCGGTCGGCACCGGTCTCCGCGATGCGGACGTCGAGTCGGGTCAGGGTCTCGGCAAGGGCATCGGGCAGCGAAGGCACGCGCCGACCCTACGTGGCCCCGACCGTCGGCACCATGAACTTCCAACGATCGTTGAATTTCGACGAAACGATGGTTGGACTGTCCGCAGGGACGTCCCGTCAGGGGCGCGGGGAACTGCGCGAGCAACCACGAACCACCCGCACCCGCCCGACATGCCCACCCGGCGGACGGTGAGGCGCAGGGCTCAGCCGTCGGACAGTGCAGCCCCGGCGCCGCCACCCCGCCCGGCGCAGCCACCCGCCCCATTGACTTGCCCCTCCTTCGACCATAGCGTCCCGTTCGGCTCAACGATCACCATCCGTAATACCGAACGCCGAACACCGAAGGGGCCGCCCTCGATGACCCGCACCGCCCGCTTCACCCTCGACCCCGCTTTCAAGGTCGGCGAGGTCAGCCCCCGCCTCTTCGGGTCCTTCGTCGAACACCTCGGCCGCTGCGTCTACACCGGCATCTTCGAACCGGACCACCCCACCGCCGACGAGGCGGGCCTGCGCACCGACGTCCTGGACCTGGTCCGCGAACTCGGCGTCACCACGATCCGCTACCCCGGCGGCAACTTCGTCTCCGGCTACAAGTGGGAGGACTCCGTCGGCCCCGCCGAGGACCGCCCCACCCGCCTCGACCTCGCCTGGCGCTCCACGGAGACCAACCGCTTCGGCCTCTCCGAGTACATCGCCTTCCTGAAGAAGATCGGGCCCCAGGCGGAGCCGATGATGGCCCTCAACCTCGGCACCCGCGGTGTCGCCGAGGCCCTCGAACTTCAGGAGTACGCCAACCACCCCGCCGGCACCGCCCTCTCGGACCTCCGCGCCGCCCACGGCGACAAGGATCCCTTCGGCATCAAGCTCTGGTGCCTCGGCAACGAGATGGACGGCCCCTGGCAGACCGGCCACAAGACGGCGACGGAGTACGGCCGTGTCGCCGCCGAGACGGCCCGCGCCATGCGCCAGATCGACCCGCACGTCGAACTCGTGGCCTGCGGCTCCTCCAGCCAGTCCATGCCGACGTTCGCCGAGTGGGAGGCGACGGTCCTGACGGAGACGTACGACCTCGTCGACCACATCTCCCTGCACGCCTACTACCAGCCCGAGAACGGCGACATCGACTCCTTCCTGGCCTCCGCGGTCGACATGGAGTCCTTCATCGAGAACGTGGTCGCCACCGCCGACCACGTGGGTGCGAAGCTCAAGTCCACGAAGAAGATCAACCTCTCCTTCGACGAGTGGAACGTCTGGTACATCTCGGAGTGGCACGCGATCGAGAACTCCGGCGCACGGGACTGGGCGGTGGCCCCCCGCCTGCTGGAGGACAACTACAGCGTCACCGACGCGGTCGTCTTCGGCTCCCTCCTCATCGCCCTCCTCCGGCACGCCGACCGGGTCACCGTCGCCTGCCTCGCCCAACTCGTCAACGTCATCGCCCCGATCATGACCGAGCCGGGTGGACCGGCCTGGCGGCAGACGACGTTCTTCCCGTTCGCCCAGGCCTCGAAGCACGGGCGGGGCGAGGTGCTCGACGTACGGGTGGACTCGCCGACGTACGAGACGAAGAAGTACGGCGAGGCGGATCTGCTGCATGCGACGGCGGTGCGGGCCGAGGACGGGTCGGTGACCGTGTTCGCGGTCAACCGGGGCCGCACGGTGGCGCTGCCGCTGGAAGTCGCCCTGAACGGGCTGGACTTGACCCGGGTCGTCGAGCACAGCGTGCTGGCCGACGCGGATCCGGACGCGCGGAACACGCTGGCGGAGCCCGAGCGGGTCGCTCCGCGGGTGGTGGAGGGGGCGTCGCTGGAGGGCGGCGTGCTGAGCGTCGTCCTCGAACCGCTGTCGTGGAATGTGATCCGGCTCGGCTGAGGGGGCGGCCGGGCGTCCGGCGTGGTCGACAAATAAGAGGTCGCGCAGATAGGCGCGGTGGTGGTACCCGGCAGCAAGACAGTCACAGATCCATGGTCATTCGTTCTCGGCACCGACTTCGTACGCCGGTCGTGGCCGAGCCTCCCACAGACATGCGGTGAGCTGACAGGGGCAAACGTCCTCGAACAGCGCCTGGAATTGCGCGAATTACGGGCTGCATCAACAGCAACAGTTGGAAGCCGGCCTTCTGACGCGCTGACAGCAGGCGACGGAAGCAGCACGGCTGGACACAGCACGGTGCAAACAGCATTCACACAGAACGTGCGCCCCGGGCATCCGCACCCGGGGCGCACGTTCGCGTCAGGCCCAGCAGCCGTTCACGGTCGCGGCGAGGCCGTCCATCGCGTCCTTGATGGCGCTGCCGGAGGCCGTGGAGCCGTTCTCCACGAAGGAGAAGACCTTCCACCGGCCGTCCTTGCCCTGGGTCAGGCCGCTCAGTGCGATGGCACCGGTAAGGGTGCCGGTCTTCGCGTGCACCTTGCCGACGGCGCACTGCGAGTTCGCGTCGTCGAAGCGGCCCCACTCCGGGCCGAGGGTGCCGCCGGCCTCGCCCGCGACCGGGAGGCCGTCACGGATCGAGCTCAGCCGGTGCTCGTAGCGCTTCTCCGTCAGCAGGTCGAGGATCTCCGCCAGGGTCCGGGCCGGGATGCGGTTGGCACGGGAGAGGCCGCTCCCGTCGTACATCTCGAAGCTCTCCAGCGACACTCCGTACCGCCGGCTCAGCACATCTCGTACGACCGCTGTGCCGCCCTCGAACGTGGCGGGCTGCCCGGCGCGCAGGGCGGTCATCCGCAGCAGGGTCTCGGCGATGTTGTTGTCGCTGACCTTGATCATGTGGTGGACGATGTCCGACAGCTTGGCAGACTTGTGACGGGCCACCGGTACGTCGGTGATGTCCGCCGTCCGGCGTGTGACCTCGCCGTCCACAGTGATGCCGGCGGCGGTGAGTTGCTTGGCGAAGACCTGTCCGGCGTCGATCGAGGTGTCGTTGACGGCGTGTCCGTCGACGACGAGGGCGCGGACCGGGGCGATGTCGCCGGGGAAGTAGTCGGCCTTCCAGCCGTGAGCCAGGGTCGGTTCGGGGAAGAGGCTGTCGTCCACGGCGACCTTCACGCCGGTGAGGCCCGCGGCCTTCAGCCCGGCCACCGCGTCCTTGGCCATTGCGGCGAGGTCCGCGCTGGTCAGGGTCCGGTCGCCGCCGCCGACGAGGGTGAGGGTGCCGTCGCCGTAGACGACCCTCGTCTTGAACTGGTGGTCCGGGCCGAGCACCGTCAGGGCGGCGGTCGCGGTGGCAAGCTTGGTGTTGGACGCCGGCATCAGCGCGGTGGCGCCGTTGTGGTCCCAGACGGTGCCGTCCGACTCTGCGTCCAGCACCACACCGCTGACGTTGCCGCCCAGGCGCTCGTCGAGGACGCGGGTGTCGAGGTTCGCGGCGATCGCCTGGTCGGCGGAGTCGAGGCCTTCGTTCGTGTCCGGGGCCGTGTCGGGGGCCGTCGCGGTGGTGTTCCCGTCGGCGGCGAAGGCCGAGGGGCCGACGAGCGCCACCGACGCGACGGGCACGGCCATGGCCAGGACCAGGGCGCGGCGGGCGCCCGCGCCGAACTGTTTCGGCCTGCGGTGCCCGTGGCGACCGCCCGGCGTGAAGGCCGGCGGGATCACGACTTCGGTGTTGTCGTTCATGTGGGGGACTTTCCGTGATGTGCGCCGGCGGAAGGACAAACCGACGTAGTGGGGAAGGGTTTGGCCTGTGGCCGGGAATGATCAGTACCGTACAAGTGGTCACATGAACCCCACAGCCCACAAAGGACGACTCACAAGTAAGAGACAGAGATCACAAGTTCGAGCACTCCAGTCGACTCGAATCCCAGAGGGCGTTGCCGACTGTTTCCCTTCTGTGGCCGCTCAAGAGGACCTTGAACCGGCAGGCCTGATCTTGAAATCAAAGGTTCCCCCTCGGCTCTCAGAGCCGAGGGGGAACCTTTGATTTCAAGCTGAGCCCATGAGGATCTCGGCACGGGAGGACTGCGCCGTAGGCGCGGTACTGGACGTCGCGGTCCGGCAGGACGGCGGGCCGGTGACGGCGGAGGTCGTCGCGACCGTGCAGGAGATCCCGCACGAGTTCCTGGAGGGCGTCCTCGGGGACCTGCGGCCCGGCGGCCTGGTCACCAGCAGACGGGGCGGCAGCGGCGGGTACCGACTCGCCCGCGAGGCGTCCGCCATCACCGTCGCCGACGTGATCCGGGCCGTCGACGGCCGCATCGTGTCCGTACGGGGGGGAGCGTCCGACCGGTCTGACCTACACCGGGTCGGCGGAGCCGCTGCTGCCGCTGTGGATCGCGCTGCGGGCCAACGTCCGCCGCATCCTGGAGGGCGTCACCGTGGCCGACAACGCGGCCGGTACGCTCCCCGGCCCGGTGAAGGACCTGGCGGCCGAGCCGTCGGCGTGGGAGAACCCTCAACCGCAGCGATCGAGTGCGGCACGAAGCCGGCTGAGGCCCTCCATCCTCCAGCGGCCCCGGTCGGGCATCTGGTCGTCTCGGCGCCATCGCCAGGCCGAGAACATCGCCCAGTTCAGGGCGCGGCACTGGTGGATCAGGCTGTGGTCGGCCCCTGGGTAGTGCTGTGCCACGTCCTCGGGCGCGTGGGCGAGGTCGAACTCGACCGGCCCACGGCAACACGTGGCGAGGTCCACGAAAAGGGGGCCTCGCCTCGTGTTGAGGAGGTTGCCCGGATGAGGCTCGCCGTGGAGCAGCTGTTCGCCGGCCTTCCCGACGCTGATCGCGGTGCTCAGCCCACCGAGTGTGTCGATGAGGAGCTTGCGGCCGGAATCGGGCAGCTCGGGGGAACGCTCCCGGTCGTTCACCTCTCCGAGAGCCGCGGTGACTCGATCAGTGACATGCGGTGCGTCCAGCGCGATCCGGCGCAGGGCGGCATGATGCCGCAGGAACGCGTCCGCGTAGTCGGCCGAAGTGATCCCCGGTCCCACCGGTTCGTAGTAGGTCCAGAGCGAGAGGGCGAAGGCATCACGCACATGGACCCGTGGCTCGACCCTGGGGTCGAGCTCCGCCACCGGAGCTCCGGTGGCGGTGAGACGTCGAGCAACCTCCACTTCGAACTCGGAATCGGCCAGATGCCCCACGGGCGCGATCCGAACCAGCACATCGCAAGGAGCCAGGCGCAGCGCGACACGGTCCGAGTCATGGACGACGACCATGTCGTCGACCTGAAGGCCCAGACCCGAAGCGGTCGCCCGACCCACATCAACCGCACGGCGGAGCTCCGATGGCTCCATACGCCCTCCCTGCGTCTCAAGTTGGCGGGGACATGCTGCTCCCCGGCGCGGTCAAGGCCGGCAGCCCACTGGTGTCACAGCCCGAGCCGAGCGGCCAGGAACACCGCCGCCACCGAGGGCCTGACCGCGTAGGTCGCACCCGCACGCCCCTGAGGGGCTTCCCACCAGACGAACGGGTAGCGCCGTTCGCTGTTGTCATGCGCCTTGCTCATCCCGGACAGCACACCCGCGATCCGGCGCGCCGGATCGGCATCGTCAGCTCCATTCAGAGCCATGTGCACGAGTTCTGTGCAGTGGATCCTTCGGCCGGGGTTGCGCAGCAGATACTCGAACACATGCAGAGCCTGCGGCGCCAGTTCACCCAGAAAGACGGCGGCGCGTTCCAGGTCCGCAGGCCCCCACTCCGTTCCGTAGTGCCCCGCTTCCCCGGAATGCGTGACCCATCGCCCGTCGTCCTCGGCCAGATACACCGTCACATTCGCTCCCAAGGAAGGTATTTGCACCCTCATTTTGCCCCCGGCCCTGGAGCCGGAACCGAGTGTCATGGGTCCAGCCGTGTCCCCACGTGCAGGAGCAGCAGGTCGAACTCTGGGCCGTCGGGGGTGTTGCGGTACGGCCCCGCGTACTCGTAGCCGAGTCGGGTGTACAGGTCCTGACCGCGACTGTCGGTGGGCAGAGCGAGGAGGGACGACCAGGCCGGGGCTATGGCCTTGAGGAGTTCGGCGTGGAGTTGGGAGCCGATCCCCTGGGGCTGCCGGGGCGGACGTACGGCGAGTTCGCACAGGCCCATCAACCGCTCGGTCCGTGCACCCTCGGGCACTTGACCGACCCACTCATCCCAGCCGCATCGCCAGTGTCACCTCGGCCCCCGCCCCCGTCGAGTCCGTCGTGACCGTCAGGCGGTCGGTGACCAGGTGGGCGAGCCAGAGGCCGCGGCCGGGGCAGGTGCCGGTGAGGCCGGGGAGGAGTTCCGGGATGGCGGGGGTGAAGCCAGGGCCGTCGTCGGTGATGCGGCACTCCAACTCGTGCGGGAGCAGGCGCAGTTCGAGTCGGCCCTGACCGCCGGCGTGCTCGACCGCGTTGGCCGCGATCTCGCTGACCGCGAGGGTGAACTCGCCGAGCCGCACGCCGCCCAGGCCCGCCGCCGCGGCCGTGTCCTCGACCTGGGCCCGCACCTGGGGCAGGTTCTCTCCGGTGAAATGGCGTTTCAGCAGCAGCGTCGCGCGAGGAAGGGCGGGGGCGTCGCCGCCCGCTCCGCCCGTCGTGAGGGCTCCGCCGTTTCTCTCCCCGCCCGGCATCACGGCCGCCTCCTCTCGATGGGTGTCGATGGGTACGGGCACGGGGCGCCGGGAGTCAAAGGCGAACTGCCGCACATCGCCCACGCTAGCCGTGCTCGCCCGATGAGTACCCAGTGGATCGAGAGGACATCACGCCTGGTCATAACCGTGTGAATTCGATCGGATGGTGATCGAACTCGCCCGGCCTCGGTTGATCGGTTTCCGTCCATCGATCGGTCGAGGGAGCCAGCGACGCGGCGTCGGCCCCCTCCCCGAACGTTCGTCGGCCCCCTCCCGCACATTCCGGGAGGGGGCCGACGAGATGACGATGACGGCGATGACGGTGATGACTACGCGGCCGACGACGACTACGCAGCCGATCTGGTCGACGCCTCAGGTCGCGGCGTAGCCGCCGTCGGCGAGTAGCACCGCACCGGTGATGTAGCCGGCCCTGCCGGAGGCCAGGAACGCCACGGCCTCGGCGATCTCCTCGGGCTCGCCGGCGCGGGCGAGCGGCGTGTTCTGGCTGAACGCCTCGAACATCTCGCCCACCGTGTCGACGGCCATGTCGGTACGGATCGGACCGGGTGCCACGGAGTTGACGCGCACGCCCGCCGCACCGAACTCGACGGCCCACGACCGGGTCAGTGCGTCCATCGCGGCCTTGGAGGCGTTGTACACGGAGCCCACGGCGGTGCCGATCTGCCCGGCGATCGAGGACACGTTGACGATCGCGCCCTTCTTCCTCGCCACCATGGCCGGCACGAGCGCGGCCGTCAGGAAATAGGTCGCGCGGACGTTGACGTCGAATATCTGCTCGTACTCGTGGAGCGACTGCTCGGGGGTCGGCGAGAGCGGGAAGACGCCCGCGTTGTTCACGAGCACGTCCACCTCGCCGACCTCCGCGGCGAGCCTGCGGACCTCGTCGAGGTTCGCGACGTCCGCGACGACGAAGTGGCCCGTGCCGCCCGCCTGCTCGATCAGCTCGACGGTCTCCTTGCCGAGTTCAGCTCTGCGCCCGGTCGCGTAGACGGTGGCACCCGCCTCCGCGAGCTTGACCGCGATCGCGCGGCCGATGCCCGAGGTGGCGCCGGTGACGAGTGCCTTCTTGCCCTGAAGTTCCTTGGTCGACATGTCTGCCAACGTGGCCCCGCAGGATGGTCGGCGCATAAATTCCGTATATACGACCTGGTCAGGGCGTGAGGAAGGAAGCGGCCCGGTCCCGACGCGCTGCGCCTCGTCCGGTCCCTCACCTGCTCCTCACTCGCCCCACACTCCCCCCCCCTCAGCCGACCGGCGCCGGTGTGCTCAGCGCGAAGTACGCGAAGTAGAAGCGCACGAACCGCGGCAACCGGTAGCGGCCGAGCACGAGCGGCTCGATGAGGTGGACGCCCGCGAGCGACTCCAGCACCCGCTCGATCTCACCGGGTTCGGACCCGGACATCCGCGCCGCCTCGTGGCAGTCGATGACCTCGGTGTCCTGGCGCGCGAAACACCGGAGCAGGTGCCGTTCGGGATCGGTGAGATCCTGATCGGCCGCGATCATCGGGGCCAGCATCGCGGTGCAGTCGGACGGGAGCGCGTCGGCGGACTTGCCCTCCCGCTGCATCTGCAGCAGAAACATCTCGATCGTCCAGTGGGGGCGCGAGCCGAGCTTGCCGCCGGCCACCCTGATCGGGGCCGGCAGTCGCGAGAGGTGTTCCAGCAGTACCTCGACGTGCTCGGGTTCCGCGTCCGCGCGCGCCGGTCCGATGGTCCTGCGGAAGAACTCCCGCGCCTCCTGCTCGGTCAGCCCGGCGATCTGCACCCAGCTCACCCCGGGCAGCTCGTGCAACCGGCGGACGCTCGTGAGGATCATCGCCGAGCCGGGCGTGGCCAGATCGCGCACGGAAGCCGCGTCCCGCACGTCGTCGACCACGACGAGGAACCGCTTGCCGCGCGCCTTCTCCCGCCACAGCGTGGCCTTGTCGCCGACGGGGTGCTCCACACCGACCGCCCGCAACAGCTCACCGGCGACGTCCCCGCCCCTGACGAAGATCTGCCCGTCCGGGAAGCGGCCCTTCACGAGGTGGCCGATCCGGGTGGCCAGCACGGTCCTGCCGCTGCCCCGCATACCGGTGATGCCCACGGTGCCCGGCAGCGTCCGCAGTGCCTGCGCGATCTCCTCGGCACGGCCGGTGAAGTCGATCAGGTCCGGCGGAAGCTGCTCCGGCCTGTGCGGCGGGGTGAGGTCGCCGCTGAGGATCTGCGCGTGGACCCTGCGCAGCTCAGGCCCCGGTTCGAGACCGAGCTCCTCGCGGAGCAGGGCGCGTGCCCGGTGGAAGTGGTCGAGTGCCTCGCCCTGCCTGCCCTCCAGGTAGAGCGCGCGCATCAGGAGGGCGCGGGGACGCTCCCTGAGAGGGAAGGCGGAGATATGGGCCTGTAGCTGAAGCACGTCGAACTCGCGTTCCAGGCAGTCCTCGCGTGCCTTGAGCCGGTGGTCGCCGAGCCGCACCCGCTGCGCGTCGAAGTAGGCACTCCGCAGACCCTCCAGGGGTTCGCCGTCGCAGCCGTCGACGATCTCCGCGCGGGCCGTGTACCCGCCGTCCCTGGTCTTCAGGTCCAACTCCGGAAGCGCCTTGCGGATCTTGTACACGTACGTCCGCAACGCCATGACCGCGCTCGGCGTCGGGTCGTCCCAGACCATGCCGATCAGCTGGTCGTTGCTCAGCCGGACGCCGTTGTTCAGCAGCAACGCCGCGAGCACCGAACGCTGTTGGCGCGGCCCCAGCTCGATCTCCTCCTCGTCGCGCCAAGCTCGTACCGGACCCATCAGCGAGAATCGCAGGCTCATGCGACAGTGCAACGCGCACGCGGATCGCCTGCTTCCCCGCGCTCCCCGCACTGTGCCACGGCTCCGAGCCGCCTCTCCGCGCCAGGACGACCGCGACTGCCGTACCGGCCCTCCTACCGAGCCGCATTCGCGATCGACTCCAGCACCTCTTGGGGGTTCCCGTCCGGGGTCACCGCCTTGCCGATGCGGCGGCGGATCTCTGTGGCCACCTCGGACCAGTTGGTCTCGGCGACGGGGTAGAGGCGGAGGTTCTGGAGGGTGTCCAGGCCGTTCCACAGGGGCTTGTGGGCCTTGTCGGCGCGCATCGCGTCGGCGGCGGACGTGGTGACGGGCAGCAGTTCGTACTGGGCGGCCTGCTCGGTCACGTACTTGTCGGAGTAGAGGAAGTCGAGGAACTCGCCGATGGCGGCCCGGTGGTCGTCGTTGCGGAAGGCGACGACCCAGTCCGCGGTGCCCATCGTCGGCGTGCTGTCGCCGTCGCGGCTCGGCAGCGGTACGGCACCGTAGGGCACGGAGTCGGAGGAGTCGTCGATCTGGCGGATCAGCGACAGCGGCGCGTTGACCATGGCCGCCTCACCGGTGAGGAACGCGTCGACCGCCTCGGACCGGTTCAGCTCGCCGGGCGGGACCGGGCCGGTGAGGCCCTCGCCGATCAGGTTCTCCTTCAGCCAGGTCAGCGTCGCCACATTGGCGGCGGACGCGATGTCGTAGCGGTTGGTGGAGTCGGTGTAGCCGCCGTCGCCGGCCAGCAGCCACATCAGCGTCTCGGCCTCCGCCTCCTCCGGGCCGAGCGGCACGGCGATCGGGTACTTCACACCCCGCGCCTTCAACACCCGTGCGTCGGCGACGAGTTCGTCCCACGTCGTCGGCGGCTCCAGGCCCGCCGCCGCGAACAGGTCCTTGTTGTAGTAGAGCAGCCGGGTGCTCGCGGTGAAGGGCATGCCGTACTGGGCGCGATCCATCTCCCCGGCGTTCGCGAGGCTCCGTACGAAGGACGCCTGGACCGGGACCGACAGCACCTCGTCGGCGCTGTAGAGGAGGTCGCGCGCGGCGTACTCGGAGTAGCTGTCCGTCTGCACGATGTCCGGTGCCTCGCCCCGCTCGACGAGTTCCGCGACCTTCTCGTCGACCTCGTCCGGGTCGTGGACCTGGACGTCCACCTCGATGCCAGGGTGCTCGGCGCCGAATGCGAGGGCCACCCGGTCCCAGTAGCCCTCGGAGTTCTTGCGGACGCTGTCGCCGTAGTTGGTCGCGACGACCGTCAGGGACACCGTCTCCGACTCCGCGTCGGCGTCGCCGCCGCAGCCGGACAGTCCGGCCGCGAGTCCCAGTGCGGCCGTGACCGCCACGATCGTCCGGGCGTTGTGGCGCACGGTCCACCCACTTCCAGCTTCCGTCCGGCTTCCAGCCGTGTCCGAGACGCGCGAGTACAGGAGTTGTGATCGGGCTTGATCGTATGGTGTGTGCCGGTGCGTACGGGCCCGTGGGCGTTGCGTTTTGATTCCGACGGTGTGACGGAGAGCGGCGAAGTGCCCGAGATGACCCACCGGCTCCAGGAAGTACGGAATCGGTGGTCCCACCGTTCACTCACCCGGTGGGGCAGTAGACCGGCAGACGCCCCCGACAGGAGCCCGTGCGGGCCTGTCGGGGGCGTCTGCCGGTGCGATCGATCGGTCCGTCCGGGAGGGCCGAGCCTCACCCCACCTGGTTGTACACCGCTCCCGCCGCCGGCCACCCCTGCGGCTCCTCCAGGGGCTCCGGCTGGGTGCGGCCGCGCACCTGGGCGGCGGTGAGGCCCTGGGCCGCGCCCATGGCGCGCCGGCCCTGAGCGGCGGTCGCGAGACCCGGCATACCGGTCTGGGCGGCGGGCTGGAGCCCGGGGGCCGGCATGGCGGCCGCCGGTGCGGCGGGCATCGGGGCCTGCATGGGCACCGGCGTCGGCATGGGGTAACGCACCACCGGGCCAGGAACTGCATGGGGCGGGCGCCGGGGACGGGAACTGCGGGGAGGCGGCGGGCATCGGTGCGGGTGCGGGTGCGGGTGCGGGTGCGGGCACCGGCACCGGGGACGCGAACTGCATGGAGGACGCGGGGGCCGGGGTCGGCATGCTCAGCGCCTGCGCGGCGAGGTTCTGCATGCCGGTCCCGCTGGTCTCGCCCATCAGCCGGTCCACGGCCGCCGTACCCGAGCTGTAGCTGGTCCCGGTGCTCAGCTCGGGTACGGCGGCTCCCCTCCTGGACCCGTAGAGAACCGACTCCAGGCCGGACACCAGGCGACGCACGTCGACCTGGGGCCGGACCACGAGTCGCAGGAAGCGACTGGACGAGCCGACCTTGTTGCCGCACTCGCGGACCAGGATCCGGTGCTCGGTGAGCAGCCGGTCGCGGACCACGGTGCCCTCGGCGCCCACGGGCAGACGCACGAAGAGGAAGTTCCCCTGCGACGGGTAGACCGTCAGCCCGGGGAGGGCGGAGAGCTGGCGGGCCATGTCCAGCCGGTCCCGGCGGACCTGGTGCAGGCTCTCCATGTATTCGGCGCCGTGGTTCTTCAGCATGAACACCACGTGCTCGGCGAAGGAGTTGAGGTTCCACTTCGGCAGCATCGAGCGGATCTTCCCGGCGAGCGCCGGGTTGGCGACCAGGTAGCCGAAGCGGATGCCGTGCAGGCCGAAGTTCTTGCCGAGGCTGCGCAGCACGACCACGTTGGGCCGCATCACCGCGTCCTGGACCGTGGACGGCTCGGACTCGGCGTCGGCGAACTCCAGGAAGGACTCGTCGATGACGATCAGGTCCAGGTCGGCCATCGCGTCCATGAACTGCACCAGTGCGTGCCGGTGGAGGAAGCCGCCGTCGGGGTTGTTGGGGTTGCAGATGACGGCGACCCTGGTGCCGCGGGCCCGGATGAACTCGGCGTACTGCGCGAGGTCGAGGGCGAAACCGCTGGACTCCTGGAGCGGGAACATGTCGACCCGCTTGCCGGTCTCCATGGGCTGGTCGGTCCAGCGGCCGAAGGTGGGGACGGGGACGGCGAGGGACTCCCGGACGAGCAGGTGGTCGATCCAGGTGATGAGTTCGGTCGAGCCGTTGCCCATCGCCACGCACTGCGGCGGCAGTTGGAGCAGGTTGCACAGTTCGGCCGTGATGGTGTCGGCGCTGCTCGGGTAGTACGTGATGATGTCGCGCAGCTTGCTCGCCATGTCGTCGAACATGGCCGGGGTGGGGAAGTAGGGGTTGCAGGGGATACAGAAGTCCACCGGACCCACCCCGTCGCCGCCCTCACGTGTCAGCGCAGCCATCGAGGGGCTGTGCGCCGCAGTGCTGCGGAACAACGAGGTGACGTTGTCGGCCATGGAACCTCCGTAGGGGGCGGGCCCGTTGGGGACGACCGGGCCCGACGACTAAGGGCGGCCCGCGCGGGGGAGCACGGGCCGCCCCTACATACGCGTGCTGGGGTGGCGCTGTTCAACCACTGGGAGTCCCGTGGGAAATTGTGAGCGCGCTGTGAAGATCTTACCGAAGATTCTGCGTCATGTTCGCGTCACGAAAACGCGTGCACGGTCGTCGACCGGTAGGTCTCCCCGGGCCGCAGCACCGTCGACGGGTACGAGGGCTTGTTCGGCGAGTCGGGGAAGTGCTGGGTCTCCAGGCACAGTGCGTCCCCTTGCCGGTAGATCCTCCCGGAGGGTCCGACGAGCGTGCCGTCGAGGAAGTTCCCGGAATAGAACTGCAGCCCCGGCTCGGTCGTGGAGACCGTCAGGGTGCGGCCGGACGCCGGGTCGGCGAGGGTGGCGGCCCACTCCGGCTCCGCCGTGACGCCCTTGTCGAGCACCCAGTTGTGGTCGAAGCCCTTGGCGTACAGCAGTTGGGGGTCGGCCGCGCGGAGGTCCTCGGCGATCGGCTTGCCCGTCCGGAAGTCGAAGGGGGTGCCCTCGACCGCCGCCGGCTCACCGGTGGGGATCAGACCGGGGTCGACGGGCGTGTAGCGACCGGCGGCGATGGTCAGCCGGTGGTCGCCGACCGAGCCGCTGCCCTCGCCCGCGAGGTTCCAGTACACGTGGTTGGTGAGGTTGACGACGGTGGCCCGGTCGGTGGTGGCCGCGTAGTCGACGCGCCACTCGCCCCGCGCGGTGAGGGTGTACGTCACCTTCACGTCGAGCGTGCCCGGGTAGCCCATGTCCCCGTCGGCGCTCGTGTGGGTCAGGTACAGCCCGACCTCCGAGTCCCGCTCGAACGGCTCGACCTCCCACACGACCTTGTCGAAGCCCCCGGCGCCGCCGTGCAGGCTGTTGGCGCCGTCGTTGACGGACAGCTCGTACGTCGTGCCGTCCAGCGTGAAGCGGCCCTCGCCGAGACGGTTGCCGTACCGGCCGATCAGCGCGCCGAAGTACGGGGAGTCGGCGACGTACTCCTCGACGGTGCCGAACCCGAGGGAGACGTTCGCATACCGGCCCTCGGCGTCCGGGACCTCCAGCGACTGCACGATCCCGCCGTACGACAGGACCTTCAGCCTCGTTCCGCCGTTCTCGAGCGACCAGCGGTGGATCTCGGTCCCGTCGGCGAGCTTGCCGAAGACTTCCTTCACGGGTGACGCCCCACTTTCCTGTTCATGCCTGTTCATGAAAAAAGGGGCCCCGCCTTTCGGCGAGGCCCCCCTTCCGGTGTGTCAGGAACCGCTCTTGCGCTTGTTCCACACGTCGAAGCCGACGGCCGCCAGCAGGGCCAGGCCCTTGATGACCTGCTGCCAGTCGGTGCCGACGCTGAGAAGGTTCATACCGTTGTTCAGCACGCCGAGGACGAGACCGCCGATGATCGCGCCGAGGACGGTGCCGACACCGCCGCTCATGGACGCGCCGCCGATGAACGCCGAGGCGATGGCCTCCAGCTCGTAGCTCAGACCCGCCTTCGGCGAGGCCGCGTTGAGCCGGGCGGCGATCGCCAGACCCGCCAGGGCCGCGAGCACGCCCATGTTGACGAAGACCAGGAAGGTGACCTTCCTGTCCTTCACACCGGAGAGCTTCGCGGCCGGCAGGTTGCCGCCGATCGCGTAGATGTGCCGGCCGAAGAC
This sequence comes from Streptomyces sp. MNU76, assembly GCF_020982545.1. Lineage (GTDB taxonomy): Bacteria > Actinomycetota > Actinomycetes > Streptomycetales > Streptomycetaceae > Streptomyces. The sequence goes on from NZ_JAJKLK010000001.1 coordinate 913,754, forward strand.
CGCGTTGCGCATCAGGTAGCCGTAGCCGACGACCAGCGCGCCCAGCACCAGCAGGATGATCGGCGCGCCCTTGTAGCTGGCCAGCAGCATGGTGACGGTGAGCAGCGCGGCCGAGATGGCGACCAGCTTGAGCAGGAAGATGTTGCGCGGCGCCACGTCGAGGGCGAACTCCTGCTGGCGCTTGCGGTCACGCACCTCCTGGATGACCACGAAGGCGATCAGAGTGAAGCCCAGCAGCAGGGTGATGTTGTGGTAGTTGGTCGCGGGACCGACCTCGGGCAGGAAGCCGTTGCCCATCTTCTGCAGGCCGTCGGGGAACGGGCCGAGGGTCTGGCCCTCCAGCAGGATCTCCGTGACACCGCGGAAGACGAGCATGCCGGCGAGGGTGACGATGAACGACGGTATGCCCAGATACGCGATGAAGAACCCTTGGGCCGCGCCCGCGGCCGCGCCCGCCATCAGGCAGAGCACCACGGCGAGCGGCCACGGTATGTCGTGCTGCACCGTCAGCACCGCCGCGAACGCGCCCACGAAGGCCGTGAGCGAACCGACCGACAGGTCGATGTGGCCCGCGACGATCACCAGCATCATGCCGATCGCGAGGATCAGGATGTAGCTGTTCTGCAGGACCAGGTTGGAGACGTTGCGCGGCAGCAGCAGGTCGCCGCCGGTCAGGAGCGCGAAGAAGGCGACGATCAGGCCGAGGGCGATCAGCATGCCGTACTGCCGCATGTTGCGGCGCATACCGTCCAGCATCAGCTGCAACAGGCCGCCGCCCGTGGCCGATCCGGTGCCGCCCGGCGGCGCCGGGGCCGGGCTCTTGGCGGTCACATCCGTGCTCATCGGGTTACCTCTTTGTCCTTCGTCATCTGGCGCATCAGCGATTCCTGCGTGGCCTCGGCACGCGAGAACTCGCCTGTCAGCCGCCCCGCGGCCATCGTGTAGATGCGGTCGCACATCCCGAGGAGCTCCGGCAGCTCGGAGGAGATGAAGACGACCGCCTTGCCCTCGGCGGCCAGCTTGTCGATCACCGTGTAGATCTCGTACTTGGCGCCGACGTCGATGCCACGCGTCGGCTCGTCCAGGATCAGCACGTCCGGACCGGCGAAGATCCACTTGCTGAGGACGACCTTCTGCTGGTTGCCGCCGGACAGCTTGCCCACCGGCTCGAACACCGTCGGGGCCTTGATGTTCATGGTCTTGCGGTAGCGCTCGGCGACCTGGCGCTCCTCGTGCTCGTCGACGACGCCCCGCTTGGCGACCTTGTTCAGGGCGGTCAGCGAGATGTTCCGGTTGATCGTGTCGATCAGGTTGAGGCCGTAGTGCTTGCGGTCCTCGGTCACGTACGCGATGCCGTGCTTGACCGCCTCGGCGACCGACTTCGTACGGATCTCGGTGCCGTCCTTGAGGACCGTGCCGCCCGCGTAGCGGCCGTAGGTCCGGCCGAAGACGCTCATCGCGAGCTCCGTGCGACCGGCGCCCATGAGGCCCGCGATCCCGACGATCTCCCCGCGCCGCACGCTGATCGACACATCGTCGACGACCTTGCGCTGCTGGTCGATGGGGTGGAGCACGGTCCAGTCGCGGATCTCCAGGGCGGGTGCCGCGCCCACCTCCGGCTCGTGCGGGGTGCGCTCGGGGAAGCGGTTGTCGAGGTCGCGGCCCACCATGCCGCTGATGATCCGGTCCTCGGTGGTCTCCTCGGCCTTGACGTCGAGGGTCTCGATCGACTTCCCGTCGCGGATGATCGTCACCGAGTCGGCGACCTTGCGGATCTCGTTGAGCTTGTGGGAGATGATGATCGAGGTGATGCCCTGCTTCTTCAACTCCAGGATGAGGTCGAGGAGTTTGCCGCTGTCCTCGTCGTTCAGGGCGGCGGTCGGCTCGTCCAGGATGAGCAGCTTCACCTTCTTGGACAGCGCCTTGGCGATCTCCACCAGCTGCTGCTTTCCCACACCGATGTCGGCGACCCGGGTCTCCGGGTGGTCGTCGAGACCGACCCTGCGCAGCAGTTGGCTCGCGTGCCGCAGGGTCTCCCGCCAGTCGATGAACCCGCCCTTGGCGTGCTCGTTGCCGAGGAAGATGTTCTCCGCCAGGGAGAGGTACGGCGACAGCGCCAGCTCCTGGTGGATGATGACGATGCCGCGCTGCTCGCTCGCGCGGATGTCCTTGAACTCGCAGACCTCTCCCTCGAAGAGGATCTCGCCCTCGTAGCTGCCGTGCGGATGGACGCCGGAGAGCACCTTCATCAAGGTGGACTTTCCGGCGCCGTTCTCACCGCAGATGGCGTGGACCTCGCCCTGGCGGACGGTCAGGGTGACGTCCGACAGCGCTTTGACGCCGGGAAAGGTCTTGACGATCGAGCGCATTTCCAGGACGGGTCCCGCCATGGTCGTGCCTTCCAATCCGTTGGTGCCGGCGGTTACTTGAGGTCGCCGGCCTTGATGTAGCCGGAGTCGACGACGACCTTCTGGTAGTTGGTCTTGTCGACGGCGACCGGCTCCAGCAGGTAGGCCGGGACGACCTTGGAGCCGTTGTCGTAGGTCTCGGTGTCGTTGGTCTCGGGCTTCTTGTCGTTCAGCAGCGCGTCGACCATGTTCGAGGCCACCTTGGCGAGTTCGCGGGTGTCCTTGTAGACGGTCATCGACTGCTCGTCCGCGATGATCGACTTCACCGAGCCGACCTCGGCGTCCTGGCCGGTGACGATCGGCAGCGGCTTGTCCTTGGAGCCGTAGCCGTCGGACTTCAGCGCGGAGAGGATGCCGATGGAGATGCCGTCGTACGGCGAGAGGACGGCGTCGACCTTGCCGCTCTTGTAGTCCTTGGTGAGGATGTCGTCCATACGGCGCTGGGCGGTGGCGCCGTCCCAGCGCAGCGTGGTGACCTTGGTGATCTCGGTCTCGCCGGACTTCACGACCAGCTGCTTCTTGTCGATGTACGGCTTGAGGACGTTCATCGCGCCGTTGAAGAAGTAGCGGGTGTTGTTGTCGTCGTTGGAGCCGGCGAACAGCTCGATGTTGAACGGGCCCTTCTTGGAGCCGTCCTTCAGGCCGAGCTTCTCGACGATGTAGTTGCCCTGGAGCTCGCCGACCTTCTCGTTGTCGAAGGAGGCGTAGTAGTCGACGTTCTCGGTGCCGAGGATCAGCCGGTCGTAGGAGATGACCGGGATGTTGGCGTCCTTGGCCTGCTGGAGCACGTTGTTCATCGACTTGTTGTCGATCGCCGCGACGATCAGGGCCTTCACGCCCTGCGTGATCATGTTCTCGATCTGGGAGACCTGCTTGGCGGGGTCGTCCTCGCCGAAGACCAGCTGGGTCTTGTAGCCCTTGGACTTGAGGTCCTTGACCACGTTGTCGCCGTCGGCGATCCAGCGCTCGGAGGACTTGGTCGGCATCGAGATGCCGATGGTGGCGCCCTCGGTGCTGCCGCCCTCGTCCTTGCTGCCGCCCTCGCCGCTCTGGCCACAGGCGGAGAGGGTCAGGGCCAGCGAGGCGGCGGAGGCTATGGCGGCGAGTGCGGCTCGGCGAGTGCGCATGATCATCATCCTTGATGTTTTGAAGGCCTGGATCGTTCTGGCGAGGCCGGCGTTTCATGAGCCGAACGCTGCCAGAGAAGATGTGGGGGATTCTGTGTGACCGCGTCTTCTTCTGTGAAGACAGTTGTCCGGTTCGTTATGAGGGAGTTCCGAACCGCTTCAGTTCGCCCGGCAGTCGGGAGCCGAGCGGCGCCATGTCGCCGTCCGCCCCGTGCCGTGCGAGCAGATCCAGGGCCAGTCGGCCGCGCCGTACGCGTTCCTTGGCCGTGGACAGTGTGAGGTCCCGCATGTGGTGCCCGTAGGGGTAGATCCCGGGGGCCTTCGACAGGCCGAACTTCAGATAGATCGGCGCGCCGCGCCGGATCAGCTCGGCGACCTCGTACATCCGGACATAGCCGCCGAGGTCGTCGGGCGCCTCGATGTACATGTCCATGGGGGCGGCGGACGCCCGCCGGATCTCCGTGAGGTGGTCGAGCGTGAGGTCGCTCGGCACGTTGATCGAGTCGCCGCCGAGGTTCTCGTACACGGCGTACGCGGTCGGGTTCACCGGTCCGATCAGCGCCGACACCTTGAACGTCGTGTCGGCCGGCAGGATCCCCGCCACCCGCGCCCTGTGCAGCGTCCACAGCACGCCCTCGTCGGCGACGAGCAGGCACTTCACGCCCAGTTCGGTCGCGCGGACGGCGTCCTCCACGCAGCCGGCGACCGCGTCGTGGCCCCGGGCGCGCAGACCGCCGCCCTTGGAGTCGGTGCGGGTGGAGCCGCCGATGTCCCAGGTGCCGCGCGGGCCGGTGAACAGGCAGAGCTCGATGTCGCGCTCGGCCGTCGCCTCCACCATCTCGGTGATCTCGGCGTCGGTGAGCATCCACACACCGCTGCCCTGGCTGATCCGGTGGATCGGGACGTCGAGCCGCGAGGCCTCCTTGAGGACCACGGCGAGCGCCTCCGGCCCCTCCACGGAGGGCACCTCGGTGCGCCAGCGGCCGCCACCGGGGAAGGTGTGCGGTGAGGCGTCGGACGGGTCGAGGGCGGGTGCGTCGAGCCCGAGCGCGGCGAGGGCCTGCTCGCCGGGTCGGCGCGGGGCCGGAGTGGTGGTGTCGGTCACAAGCTGTCCTTCATGTTCGGTATTTCGGACGAGGTTCGCGGCTCTTGGTGCACAAAACTCTTGGGTGTACGCCGGTACGCAGTCGTCAGGTACCCCGTACCGGCGTACGGCTCAGGGGTGTGTCATGGCCGCAGCAGGACCTTGCCCACCGTCGGGTCTCCGGACCCCACCAACTCGATGGCCTGGGGGAACTCCGCCAGCGGAAGCTCGTGCGTGACGAGCGGCAGTGGGTCCAGCAGCCCGGCTCCGAAGACCCGCACCGTGTGCGCCCACGCGTCCGGCGCCGCGCCGAACACCGTGTGCACCTCCAGCTGCCGTACGACGAGATCCGTCGGGTCGAGCCCGTCGGCGCCCGGCGCCGGGATGCCCGTCAGGACCAGCCGGCCGCCGCGCCGCAGCAGAGCGGCGGCCGTGCGCGCCGCGTCCGCCGACCCGGCGGTCTCGATGACCACGTCGAAGTCGCCCGGCAGCTCCTGGTCCTTGGTGCGGAAGTCGGTCGCGCCGAAGCGCTTCGACAGCTCCGCGCGGTCCGGCCGGGTGCCCACGACGAGCAGCTCGGCGGGCGAGGCAGCCTTCAAGAACTGAACGGCGAACATCCCGAGCGTCCCGGTCCCCACCACGGCGACCCGCTCACCAGGAACGGCGTTCGCCTTGAGCGCGGCGGCCGCGATGCACGCGGCCGGCTCCAGCAGCGCCGCCGCCGTCAGATCCGCGTCATCCGGCAGGACGTGCAGCAGCCGGGCGGGCAGGGTGAGCGTCGTGGCCATCGCGCCGGGCTGGGTGAACCCGGTCTCCTCGTACCCCGCCGAGCACAGCGTGGTCTCGCCCGCGTGGCAGCGGTCGCACACCTGGCAGTTGCGGAAACCCTCGCCAACTACCTTGCGCCCTACAAGAGTTGAAGGAACTCCGGTGCCGACCTCGACGACCGTGCCGGACCACTCGTGGCCCGGGGTGAGCGGGTAGCGGACGTACCCCTCCGGCCGGTTGCCCTGGAAGACCTCGCGGTCGCTGCCGCAGATCCCGGAGGCGTGCACCCGGACCAGGGCCTCGCCGGCCTCCGGCGGCCTGGCCTCGTGCGGGACGAGACGGTGCTCGCCCGGCGCCTCGATGACGACGGCGGTGGCCGCGTCGGGGGAGGGGGTCACTTGGTCCCCTTGGGCTTGCGCTGCTCCCAGCCCTCGGCCCACAGGTCGAAGCGGGCCTGCTGCTGCGGGAACTCCGCCGCCGCGTCCACGTCCAGCTCGACCCCGAGGCCGGGCTTGTCGGAGAGGTGGAAGTAGCCGTCCACGACCTCCGGGGCGCCCGAGACGACCTTCTTGATGTCCGCGTCCGCGAAGTCGTTGAAGTGCTCGAGGATCTTGAAGTTCGGGGAGGTGAAGCCGACCTGGAGGGAGGCCGCCGTCAGCACCGGGCCGCCCACGTTGTGCGGCGCGACCAGCGTGTAGTGGGTCTCGGCGGTCGCGGCCAGCTTGCGGGTCTCCCAGATGCCGCCGATGTGGCCGACGTCCGGCTGGATGATGTCCACGGCCTGGCTCTCGAAGAGCTCCCGGAACTCGATCCGGTCGTGGATGCGCTCACCCGTGGCCACCGGCATGTCGACCTTGGCGGCCACCTTCTCCAGCGCCTTCAGGTTCTCCGGCGGCACCGGCTCCTCCAGCCACGCGGGCTTGAAGGGCGCCAGGTCCTTGGCGAGCCGCACGGCGGTCGAGGGCGAGAACCGGCCGTGCATCTCCAGCATCAGCTCGGCGTCCGGCCCGATGGCGTCGCGCACGGCCTCGATCAGCGAGACGGCGTACAGGCTCTGCTGGTGGTCCAGCTCGAAGTGGCCGGTCCCGAAGGGGTCGATCTTGAGCGCCTTGTACCCGCGCTCCATCACCCCCCGCGCCGCCTTGTGGTACGCCTCGGGCGTGCGCTCGGTGGTGTACCAGCCGTTGGCGTACGCCTTGACCTTGTCGGTGACCTTGCCGCCCAGCAGCTGCCAGACCGGCACGCCGAGGGCCTTGCCCTTGATGTCCCAGCAGGCCATCTCGATGACGGCGATGCCGGACATCACGATCTCACCGGCGCGCCCGTAGTCGCCGTACTTCATCCGCTTGACCAGATCCTCGACAGCGAACGGGTCGGAGCCGAGAATGTGGTTGGTCTTCGCCTCGTGCAGATAGCCGAGCAGCGCGTCGGTGTGGCCCAGCATGCGGGTCTCGCCGACGCCGGTGAGACCCTCGTCGGTGTGCACGAGGACGTAGGTCAGGTTTCGCCACGGCGTCCCGACCACGTGCGTGCTGATTCCCGTGATGCGCACGGTACTCCCTGCCCTCTGTAGTCTGTTCGAAATTTCGTCGCTCGTTCGAAATGCTGGTCGCGACAGTAAGGACGACCCGGTCGGAGTGTCAATGGGTCGAACACACAACGGTCCAAGGCGATCCGCACGGCTCGCGCCCCGGGAACGGTACGGGGTGATTCGGGCGCGGGTGAACGCGGCGCGCGGCGCACGGATGTGAGCGGTGTCCTTGACGGGGGCGCGGATGTCCAAGAGTCCCCTGGTGGCGGGCGTGATGTCCGTTTCGTCCGGGGTGGGTTGGGCGCCGTGCGGCGAATTCCGGCCTTGCTGGGGGTGCCGGGTCCGGCTCGCCAGGGGTCCGCCGTCGGGCCCGAAGGTGGCCTCTGCCAGGCAGATCGCGCCGGGCGGGACTCCGGTGCGCGGCTGTGAGGTGGCTCGCGTCAACAGGTTCGGGCCACAAGGCCGTTGCGCGGCCGGCCGACGCGGACGAACGCCCTCTCCGTGACCCGTGCCGCCCGTCGCGTTACTCAAACGTGACCGCCTTCCCTGCTGCAGCCCTCTTGACCGCCGGGAATTGTTAGCGCTCACAATGACCTCCGCAACGCACCATTCATCGCCCGGCAACATCCAAGGAGGTACGAGCGTCGTGTCGGACTCGCGCCAACTCGTCTTCCCCCCGGATGTCTTCGGGCGTTCCGGAATTCCGGTATGAATCCGGCGGCACGGGAGCGCGCTCCCGCACGACGGGTCTTATCGGCAGACGACCGCCAAGGAGGTGCGGCCGTGACGTCCTCGCAGCTGCGACCGCCCACCATGGCCGACGTCGCCCGCCAGGCCGGGGTCTCCCACCAGACCGTCTCCCGAGTGCTGGGGGACCACCCCAACGTGCGGGACGAGACCCGGGCCAAGGTGCTCCGCGCGATCGAGGAGATGGGCTACCGCCGCAACTTCTCCGCACGGGCCCTGGCGACCAGGCGCACCCAGACCCTGGGCGTGGTCGCCTCCAACACCACGCTCTACGGTCCGGCCAGCACCCTGTTCGCGCTGGAGGAGGCGGCACGGGCCGAGGGATACCTCGTCTCGACGGTCAGTCTGCGGGAGCTGACCGTTGAGGCACTGTCCGAGGCCCTGGACCGTCTCAGCGAGGGCGGGGTGGAGGGAGTGATCGCCCTCGCCCCGCAGCGCTCGGCGGTCGCCGCCCTCAGCGAACTGCGCCACCCCTTCCCGGTGGTGGCCGTGGGCACCGGCTCCGGCGCGGAGATCCCCAGCGTCAACGTCGACCAGCACCTGGGCGCGCGGCTGGCCACCGGCCACCTGCTCGCCGCCGGTCACCGCAAGGTCTGGCACCTCGCCGGACCCGAGTACTGGCAGGAGGCCGCCGACCGGACCGCCGGCTGGCGGGCCACCCTGGAGGAGGCCGGCGTCGAACCGCCGCAGCCGCTGCGGGGGGACTGGAGTCCGCTCTCGGGCTACCGGGCGGGCCAGGAACTGGCCGGCTGGGTGGGCCGCGGTCTGACCGCCGTCTTCGTCGCCAACGACCAGATGGCGCTGGGGGTGTTGCGAGCCCTGCGCGAGGCGGGCGTACGGACCCCCCAGGACGTGGCGGTGGTCGGCTTCGACGACATCCCGGAGTCGGAGTTCTTCGCCCCGCCGCTCACCACCGTCCGACAGGACTTCGCCACGGTGGGGCAGCGGAGCATCGCGCTCCTGCTGGACCTCATCGAGGGGCGGGCCTCCTCCGTCTCCCGGGTCGCCATCGAACCCCAGCTCGTCGTCCGCGCCAGCACCTTCCCGTACGTCCCCCTGGCGGGGACCGCTCCGGGCTGACGCGGCACCGAACAAACGAACGTCATTCACCCCTCAGTATGGCCGACATTTCGAACAATGATCGACAGGTTGGACGCGGTGCGGCCGGCCCCTGAGTACCAACGGTCCCTCCTCGGACCGGCTCTTCAAAGGAGAAGAAACATGCTCAACAGACGGAACTTCCTGACCGCGGCGATCGGCGTGGCGGCGGCGGGCACCCTGGCGGCCTGTGCCAAGGAGGACGAGGGCTCCGGCGGCAACTCCGGTTCCGGCGGCGGCAAGAAGATCACCCTCGGCTTCTCCCAGGTCGGCTCCGAGAGCGGCTGGCGCAGCGCCAACACCGACTCCGTGAAGTCCGCGGCCAAGGAGGCGGGCTACAACCTCAAGTTCTCCGACGCGCAGCAGAAGCAGGAGAACCAGATCTCCGCGATCCGCAGCTACATCGCGCAGAAGGTGGACGTCATCGCCTTCTCGCCGGTCGTCGTCACCGGCTGGGACGCCATCCTCAAGGAGGCCCAGGCGGCGAAGATCCCCGTCGTCCTGACGGACCGCTCCGTCGAGAGCGACGAGTCCCTGTTCGTGACCCTGGTCGGTTCCGACTTCACCGACGAGGGCCGCCGTGCCGCCAAGATCCTGGAGAAGGTCCTGGAGAAGGCCGGCCACAAGGGCAAGGTGAAGATCGCCCAGCTGGAGGGCACCACCGGTGCCGCTCCGGCGATCGAGCGCGCCAAGGGCTTCAAGGAGATCATGGACGCCGAGCACAAGGACGACTGGGAGATCGTCGTCAGCCAGACCGGTGACTTCACCCGCGCCGGCGGCAAGCAGGTCATGGCGGCCTTCCTGCAGTCCAACCCGGACATCAACGTCCTCTACGCGCACAACGACGACATGGGTCTCGGCGCCATCCAGGCCATCGAGGCGGCCGGCAAGAAGCCCGGCAAGGACATCCTCATCGTCACGGTCGACGGCGTGAAGGACGGCTTCATCGCGATGTCCGAAGGCAAGATCAACGCGATCGTCGAGTGCAACCCGCTGCTCGGCCCCCAGCTGATGGAGGTCGTGCAGAAGGTCAAGGACGGCGAGAAGGTCGAGCGCTGGATCAAGACCGAGGAGAGCGACTTCATGCAGGACCAGGCCAAGGACGCGCTCCCCACCCGTAAGTACTGACCCACCCGCCCCACCGGCAGGGAGCCTCCAGGGGACCGGGCACGCCCCGGTCCGGGAGGCTCCCCGCGGGCCTGAACCCATGTCAAGAGGAGCGCTGCTCATGGCAGAGCCGCGGCCCGTCCTGGAGATGACGGGCATAGTCAAGGAGTTTCCGGGGGTACGGGCTCTGTCGGGCGTCGACTTCCGGCTCTTCCCCGGCGAGATCCACGCCCTGATGGGCGAGAACGGTGCCGGGAAGTCCACCCTCATCAAGGTGCTGACGGGGGTCTACTCCCTGGACGGCGGCACCGTCACCCTCGACGGGAAGTCCGTGCTGTTCGGCAGCCCGCTGCAGGCGCAGCAGGCCGGCATCAGCACGGTCTACCAGGAGGTCAACCTCTGCCCCAACCTCTCGGTGGCGGAGAACATCTTCATCGGACGTGAACCCACGCGCGCGGGCCGCATCCAGTGGAAGCAGATGCGCAGGGAAGCCGCGGAGATGGTCGACCGCCTCGGCCTCGACATCGACGTGACGGCCCCGCTGTCCTCGTACCCGCTGGCCGTGCAGCAACTGGTCGCGATCGTACGGTCGGTGGGCCACGGCGACAGCGACGGCCAGGGCTCCGGCACCAAGGTGCTCGTCCTGGACGAGCCCACCTCCAGCCTCGACCGCGACGAGGTCCTCGAACTGTTCCGCCTGATGCGGCGGCTGCGGGACGAGGGCGTCGCCATCCTCTTCGTCTCGCACTTCCTGGACCAGATCTACGAGATCTGCGACCGGATGACGGTGCTGCGCAACGGCACCCTGGTCGGCGAGCACATGGTGGCCGACCTCGACCAGGTCGGGCTGATCGAGCTGATGATCGGCAAGGCCCTGGACCAGTTGGAGGAGCTCCACGAGCACCAGCTGCGCTCCGACGTCGGCGAGACCCTCGTCGCGGCCGAGGGCCTCGGCCGGACCGGCGGCATCGCCCCCTTCGACCTGGAGATCAAGAAGGGCGAGGTCGTCGGCCTCGCCGGCCTGCTCGGCTCGGGCCGCACCGAACTCGCCCGGCTGCTCTTCGGCGCCGACCAGCCCGACAGCGGCAAGGTCACCGTGGACGGCCGGCAGGTCTCGATGAGCGCCCCGAACGACGCCATCGGCGCCGGGGTCGCCTTCTGCTCGGAGAACCGCAAGACCGAGGGCCTGGTCCCCGATCTGACGGTCCGGGAGAACATCATCCTGGCCCTCCAGGCGTCCCGCGGCTGGACCCGGCCCATCCCGGCCGGCCAGCGCGACGAACTGGTCGCCAAGTACATCAAGGCGCTGGACATCCGCCCCGCCAACCCGGAGGCCCGGGTCGGCCAGCTCAGCGGCGGCAACCAGCAGAAGGTGCTGCTCGCCCGCTGGCTGATCACCCAGCCGAAGCTGCTCATCCTGGACGAGCCCACGCGCGGCATCGACATCGGCGCGAAGGCGGAGATCCAGAAACTGGTCGTCTCCCTCTCCGAGGACGGCATGTCCGTCCTCTACATCGCGGCCGAACTGGAGGAGGTCCTCCGCCTCAGCCACACCATCGGCGTCCTGCGCGACCGCAAGCTGGTGGCCCGGCTGACCAACGGACCGGAGATCACCACCAGCAAGATCCTGGAGACCATCGCGAGCGGAGAACACCAGTGAGCACCCCATCCGCAGCCACCACCTCCCGCTGGCGGGCGCTGACGCACCACCACCTGTTCTGGCCGGTCGCGGTCCTGGTGGCCCTGCTGCTCATCAACGTCCCCTTCACCCCCGACTTCTTCGCGATCAGGATGACGGACGGCCACCTCTACGGCAGCCTCGTCTCGATCGTGCTGTTCGGCTCGCCGCTGATCCTGGTCGCGGTCGGCATGACCCTGGTCATCGCCACCGGCGGCATCGACCTCTCCGTCGGCGCGGTCGTCGCCATCACCGGCGCCCTGACCTGCTCGTACATCAGTGACCAGGCCGACCAGAACGCGCTGGCCGGGGTCTTCCTCGCCATGGGCATCGGCCTGGTGGCCGCGGTCCTCTGCGGCCTGTGGAACGGCTTCCTGGTCGCCCGGATGGGCATCCAGCCGATCATCGCGACCCTCATCATCATGGTCGCCGGACGCGGTGTCGCCCAGCTGATCACCGACGGCCAGATCATCACCATCAACAGCGAGCCGTACCAGCTGATCGGCGGCGGCTACTGGCTGACGCTGCCCTTCTCCATCTTCGTGGTGGCCGCGGTCGTCGCCGTCACCGTCGCGCTGACCCGCAAGACCGCGCTCGGTCTGCTCGTCGAGTCGGTCGGCGGCAACGCCGAGGCCAGCCGCCTGGTGGGCATCCGGTCCCGGCGCATCAAGATCATGGTCTATATGTTCTGCGCCCTGTGCGCGGGCATCGCGGGCCTGATGATCAGCTCCAACACCTCGGCCGCGGACGGCAACAACGCCGGCCTGTGGATCGAGCTGGACGCGATCCTCGCGGTGGTCATCGGTGGCACCTCGCTGCTCGGCGGCCGGTTCTCGATCGGCGGCACCGTGATCGGCGCCCTGGTCATCCAGACCCTGACCACCACGATCTACACCATCGGCGTGCCGACCCAGACCAACCTGGTCTTCAAGGCCGCCGTCGTCATCGTCGTCTGCCTGCTGCAGTCCCCGAAGTTCCGGGCCAAGGTCTTCGGCGCCAAGGGGCGCGGGAAGCCCGCCGCCCGGCGGAGCCGCCACCCCGGCCGACGCCGCCCCGAAGATGGAGGTGTCGCGATGAGCGCGACCACCAAGACGCGTACGGCCCCGGAGGGCGCGGCGGCGTCCCAGACGTCCGCGATCCCCCGCCTGCTCGGTGACCGGCGGCTGCCGGTCCTGGTCACGGCCGCCCTGTTCCTCGTGATGTACATCACCGGCCTGAGCCGGTACCAGAACTACGGGTTCGCCGAACCGCAGGTGTTCCTCAACCTGTTCATCGACAACAGCTACCTCCTGGTCGCCGCCGTCGGCGCCACCTTCGTCATCATGTCCGGCGGCATCGACCTGTCCGTGGGCTCGCTGATCGGCTTCACCACCATGTTCACCGCCTGGCTGGTGGAGCGTCAGGGCCTGCCCCTGATCGTGGTCGTCCCGCTCGCCCTCGGCGTGGGCGCGTTCGGCGGCTTCCTCATGGGCTATGTGATCCACAACTTCGAGATCCAGCCGTTCATCGTGACCCTCGCCGGGCTCTTCCTCTTCCGGGGCCTGTGCCTGGTCATCAGCAAGGAGTCCATCTCCATCAGCGACTCCATGGTGAGCAGCCTGGCCCAGACCCGGGTGCCGCTGGGACTCGGGGACCTGTCGATCGGCGCCCTCGTGGCCCTGGCCGTCCTCGGCGCCGCCTTCTACGTCCTGCACTACACCCGCTTCGGACGCCGGGTGTACGCCATCGGCGGCAACGAGCAGTCGGCGCTGCTGATGGGGCTCCCGCTCGGCGGCACCAAGATCGCCGTCTACACGGTGAGCGGCTTCTGCTCGGCCCTGGCCGGCCTGCTGTTCATGCTGTACATCCAGTCCGGTGACCCGCTGCACGCCGTCGGCATGGAACTCGACGCCATCGCCGCGGTGGTCATCGGCGGCACCCTGCTGACCGGCGGCTCCGGCTATGTCATCGGCACCCTCTTCGGCGTCCTGGTGCTGGGCCTGATCAAGAGCATCATCCAGTTCGAGGGCACCCTCAGTTCCTGGTGGACGAAGATCGCCACCGGTGTGCTGCTCTGCGCGTTCATCCTGATCCAGCGGGCCATGACGGCCCGGAAACAGACCTGAACCGAGCAGTTCCCCGCCCGTCGGCCCCTGTGGTCCGTCGCACCCGGCGTGCGGCGGACCGCTCGGCGTGCGCCGACATCGGGGCGAATGGTCGGGCTTGACCTCAACTGGGCAAACCGGAAAGGCAAGTTCCGCACACAACCTTCACAAGAGACTCTAGGAACGCCCCCCGTGCGGAATCTAGTCTTCCCGCGTCATGGACTACTGCCACCCGTGCCGACGGCACCTCAACGGCGCCCTCGCCTGCCCGGGCTGCGGCACCCCCGTCGAAGAGCTACCCGCGTCCGCGGACGACGCCGACGCACACGCCGAGGAAGCCGAGGAGACCTCCCCGGCGCCCGAGGGCGAGCCCGGCCCCCGCGCCTCGCGCCGCCGGGCCGGCCGGGAGCGCGCGCCGGGGACCCGCTCCAACCGCCGCGACCGCAAGGCCGCCGCCCACCGGCGCCGCCGTAAGCGCGTCCTGCTGATCGGCTCCGGGCTGCTGCTGGCCGTCGGGGCGCTGAGCCTGGCGGAGCTGGGTATCGAGGCCCCCGGCTCCGGTAAGGCGACCCGCGCGGCCGACGACGCGTCCGCGGGCGGTTCCTCGGCTTCTCCCGACGGCGGATCGGCCGAGCGGGACGACACGGCCGACGGCTCCACGGAGGACGCCTCCCCGTCCGCATCGCCCTCCGAGTCGGCCTCCCCGTCCGCCTCCGAGTCGGAGAAGGACGACAAGGACAAGGACGAGGCCGAGCAGGAGAAGGAACGCGACAGCCAGTCCGCGACCGGGGGCTCCCGCCCCGCGCCCCCACCGGCCCGGCCGCCACGGCAGCCCGGACCCGACGACGGAACCCACCGCCGACCCCACCCCCGACGACCCGACCCCGAGCCGTCGCCGTCGGAGACATGCGAGAAGTTCCTGTGGTGGTGCGCCTGACGTCGAGCGCGCCCGCACGACCGGGAACGACCGGCCGGTGACCGACTGATGGGCGACGGGCTGATGGCGGCCGACCGACGGCGGCCGACTGACCGGTGACCGACTGATGGGCGACGGGCGACGCGACTGGCCGACGGCGACCGACCGACGGTGACCGGCTGGCGGCGGCCGACTGACCGTGACCGACTGATGGGCGATCGGCTGGCGGCGGCCGGCCGGCCGACGGCGACCGGCTGACGGGCGACGGTCCCTGACGCATCGCCAGGGACCGTCGGTCGAAGCCGCGCGGAGTCACCGGTCGGCGTGGCCCTCCGCGATCTGCTGCCGCTCCCACTGCACCTTCCGCACCACGTCGGGCTTCACCCGGCGCTCCTCCAGGGTGTGGGCGAGCCCGTCCAGCAGCTGGGTCGCCGAGTCCCGCCGGCCCAGTTCGTCCAGACCGGCCGCGTAACGCGTCAGGTCGTTCGTCAGACGGATGTGACCGAAGGTGTCCGCCGCAGCCCCGAGGTCGCCGTAGGCGTGCTCGCCCAGTTGTCCGCCCGCCTCGGCGTCGGTCCCGGCGGCCTCGACGCTCACCGTGCCGTTGCGGGCCGTGAGGACCTTGCCGGGGACGGCCGTCGCGGTGGCGAGACACGCGGCCGAGTGCCTGGCCACCGCCGTGTCGGGGATCCGCTCGGTCACCTCGCGCAGCACGTCGTTCGCGTCGTCCAGGACCCTGCTGCCGCCCAGCGCGAGGACGCGTCCGACGGTGTCGGTGAACACGTCGTCCGCGAGGCGTTCCTGGTCGCGGCTGGCCGGGCGCTCCACCCGGACGGTGATCGGGTCCGCCAGGATCTGGCCGCCGCCCGGGTCGGCGGCGGCCGAGGCCCCGTCGCGGGCGGACCGCAGCGCCGCGTACACCCGGTAGGCACCGGGCTCGGAGATCTGCCAGCCGCCGAGACCCGAGGAGAGAACGACCTCCTCGTACAGCGATTCGTTCGGCTGCAGCAGGACGGGCTCGGGGCGCAGGCAGTAGCGCAGGTACGGCTGGACGACCCGGGCCTCCGTCGTGCCGTCCCGCTGGACGAGGATGCTGAGTTCGTCACTGCGCAGCGTCGCCCGGTTCACCATCGTGGGGACGCCGGAGGTGTTGGTCAGCTTCAGCTCCCCGATCACCGGCTCCAGCATGCCGAACCGGTAGGCCTGTTGCCGGTCGGTGCCGCGGTTGAACCGCAGGGTGAGCTGCAACGGCCCCGCACCGGCGGTGCGTCGCGCCTGCTCGAAGCCGTGGTGGTCGAACCAGGGGATGTTGCCCTGCTGCACGAACCGCTCGGGGGCGTGCCGCAGGAAGCGGAGTTCGTCCTCGGAGAAGAAGTACCGGAAGCCCGCGAAGAACGCCTGCGGTCCGCCGGGGAAATCGTGCGGGTAGTTCATGAAGCTGAAGGCGCGGGGCTCGTCGCGCAGCGGGATCCAGGGCGTCTCCAGCGACTTCTGCCACGAGTGCGCGAGGTTGAAGCAGTGACCGATCTCGTGCACCGCCGTCCAGTAGGCCATCCGACGCGCGAACGCCTCGGGGTCGGGGTCGTTCGGCGGGCGCTCGGAGATGAACGACTTCGAGAACACCGCGCAGCCCTGCCGCTGGGCGGAGCCGATGTCGTCGAACATGATGCCGCCCAGGCCGGGACCCTTGTCGTGCCGACCGGCGAAGAGCGTCCACACCTGCCACTGGGCGACCCCCTGCCCCGTGGGGCCGGGCTGCCAGGCGGACCAGTGCCGCTGCATGGCGTCGTGCATCTCGATGTCGGACCACGAGCCGTTCACCGACTCGGAGAGCGGAATCTCGTTGCTGCCGCGGGTCCGCGTGACATGGATGCCCTGCCGGCTGAACGCGTCCTCCACGGTGAGGGTGGTGTTCGGGAGGTCGGGCGGCCGTACGGGGTGGTCGTGCAACGCGTACTCGACGGTCTGTTCGGCGTCGGAGACCCGGTCGTACTCGATCTCCACCTCACGGAAGTGCGGCGTGACCTGCGCGTAGCGCACCACCTCGTCCGGGGCGTCCGGCCGTACGAAGGTCACGAGCGCGCCCATGGGCTGCAGGGGCGGAGTGCCCGTGAGCTGGACGCGGATCGCGGTGCCGGGCCGCAGGGCCGTGTTGCCGTCGCGGTACTTGATCGGTCCCGCGTACGTGCCGTTCGGCTCCTTGCGGACCTTGGCGAGCCAGGTGAGTCGGCCGCTGGTGAGCCGCCAGACCGTGCCGGAGACCGTCATGGTGGGGGCGGGGCCGTCCACGTCCACGCGCAGTTCCTCGAAGGAGATCACGGCGCTCTCGGGTGCCGCGATCTCGGCCTGTGCGGGGGCCTGACCGGACACGAGCGCGTGCGCGGAGACCGGTTCGCCGTCGCCCGACGACACGGCCGACATCGGGGGAAAGCCCACCGTCGCCGTCGGCACCGGTGCCCCCTCGACGGGGCGAACGGCCTCGGCGGCCTGTGCGAGGCCCTCGGGCGGCACGGGGAGATCGAGGCGCAGGTACACGCCGCTGCGCTCCGTCGCCGCGATGGCTCCGGCCTCCGCGGCCGCCTCGCGCGCGGCCTGCTTCTCGCCGCCCAGACGGCGGGAGATCGTGCCCATCACCGCGGTGACGAGCTGGTCGAACTCACTGCGCGGGCTGGATTCCTGAGTGGTCATGCTGCCTCCCGCTTCCGCCCGTGCGGGCACGCGCGGATGAAGGTGAACGGTGAACGGCCGGGAGCCCGGACCGTTCCGGACCGGGGAAACGTGGCCTGGGCGACGTCGGCCCATGAGCCGGAGCCGTCGGAAGCGGCTGCGGGGGGCGTCATGCGGGGAAACGCGACGTCGGACGGCGCGCGGAATATGGTGATTCACCCGACAGGCGGATTTGCCCGACAGGCGGGTTTGTTCCCACTGGCCAGTCAAAGCCCGGCGGGGGAGAGCCGCAACCGCACCGCGGGGACCGGACGGTCACGAGCCCTTCGCGGCGAGGGCCTCACGCGTATCCGCGAAGACCGCTGCCGGTGACGGCGTGGAGACCTCCGTCGGCGGCACGATCGATCCGCACCCATCGGGTGACACCCGCGTCGACACGGATGTCCAGCCGCTCAATGCCGTCGACCCGCACACCGATCGCGTGGTCTCCCTCCGACAGGGGGACCGGAACCGAGCGGGCGAGGCCGATCTGCAGCCGGGTGCGGACCTCCGGATCGTCCAGGACGACGTCCCCGTCCACCACGACCACGACGTGCTGGCCGGTGAAGCCCTCCTCCAGCGCGATGGTCAGCTCACCCGGCTCACGCACGGCTCTGCCCTCCCTCGGGGGCTCGTCGCTCGGGCGGGTCGGTCGGCCGCCGCCCCACGTCCGACAGCGTCTCGCGCGCGTGCGTCGACGAAACGGGTCACCAGATGCTGGGCCGCGCCGAAGATGACGGCCCACGCGACGATCTGCGGGCTGGAGTCCAGGTCGCTCAGACCGGGCACGAACGCGCCCCTGATGAGCAGCACCCCGATGAACGCGGTCAGCGCCCCGGTGGGGAACTTCAACAGGGCCGCCGCGAGCGGCAGCATGTACGGCGAACTCGTCCCCTGGATGCGGCGCAGGGACGCGATGACCGTGAGCGCCGCGCCGGCGAGCCCCGCGGCCTCCACGACGAGGACGTCGACCTCCTCGGCGTAGTCGCTCGGCTGCTTGCCCCGCACCTTGCCCACTTCCCCGGAAGGGCACGCGGCGAACTTCCTGCCCTCCGGGAGAAAGCACATGTTCAGGGAGTCGGGGCAGTACCAGCCCCAGACCGCGAGCCCGCCCGCGCCGAGGAGGACGAAGAAGGTCGCGATCCGCAGGATGATGCTGAGGCTGCGCACCCTGCTGAACTCGCCGTCCAGCGCCTCGTAGGAGGCGCTCAGGGCGGAGACGAGGAGTTCACGGTCGCCCGGCAGTCGTTCCCCCGCCTCCACGCGTCCGACGGCCTCGGCCGCCTTCACCCGCAGCGGGTCGTTCGGGCGGAGGTGCTGCTCGACGTGGCTCAGCACATCGGCACTGCGGCCGATCAACTCCTGCTCCGCACACAGGTTGAGCAGCGTCACGTCGGTCGCGCGCACATTGGCCCAGGTCCTCTCCAGGGCCGCGGCTCCGGTGAAGAGACGGCGCCGCGCGGAGACGGCGTGGCGCGCTTCGTCGAGTTGCCGTGCGATCCCGTCCAGTGTCTTCTCCCGCTGACACTGCTCGGTCGGGTCCTGGACGACTCGGCACCTCTCCCGGGCCGCCTGCTGTTCGAGGGAGAGGATGTGGGCGACGGCCCGCTCACGCCAGGCCGTTCTGTGCCCCCGGAACATCTCCTCGCAGGAGCGGGGGAGTTGATGAGAGGGCGTTTCCCGGTCCGGTGCGGGTCCGCGCCTGAGTACGTGTGAAGCGATCCACAGCAGAACGACTGCGGCGACGCCGTCGCGGGGCCGTTTCGTGCCGTCCGCACCGTCAGCACCGTGCAGGGCTTTCCCGTTGGCCATCCCGACCTCCAGCAAAGACTCCCCTGCTCAGCGTAGGACGGACGCCCGACCGCTGCACCTACGCCCCGAGCATCCGCCGCAACAGCTCCCGCAGCGTCTCCCGCTCGGTCGCGCTCAGACCCGCCAGCGGCTCGCGGGCGAAGTCCAGGGAGTTCCGGAGGCTGCCGGCCACCCGGCGGCCCTCGGCGGTGGCGGCCGCCAGTTTCACCCGGCGGTCATGGGGGTCGGGGCGACGCTCCACCAGGCCCCGCGTCTCCAGGCGGTCCACGATGCCGGTCACGTTCGACGGCTCGCAGCGCAGTTTCTGGGCGAGGCGACGCATGGGCAGCGGCTCCAGGGAAAGGAGGCCGAGGAGACGGGCCTGGGCGCCGGTGAGGCTGTGTTCGGCGGCGGCGTCCTCGTACTCCTCGTGGTAGCGGGCCACCACCGCGCCGATGAGTTCGACGACCTCCATGGTCAACGGGTCGATGCGGGGGGTCGTCCTCTGCGTGGGCATGGCTCCGAGGGTACCCCTTTACTTGACAACATGAAATATTCAGGAGCATGGTTGTTTCAGATACTGAAGTAACCGCACGGTATGTACGCACCACGGCATGCCCCTCGCAGCGCAGAAAGGCCGACCCCATGTCCGACATCCCCGCCCTCCCCGCCACCAGCCGTGAATGGCACCTGCTGAGCCGCCCCGTCGGCTGGCCGAAGGACGAGGACTTCGCCCTGGTCGAGGCGGAGATCCGGCAGCCCGGCGCGGGTGAGGTCCTCGTACGGAACACGTACCTCTCCGTGGACCCGTACATGCGTGGCCGCATGAGCGACGCGAAGTCCTACGTCGCCCCGTTCGAGCTGGGCAAGGTCATGCAGGGCGGTGCGGTCGGAGAGGTCGTCGCCTCGGCGGCCGACGGCATCGCGGTGGGCGACCACGTGCTGCACTTCGGCGGCTGGCGCGAGTACGCCACCTTCGACGCCAAGCAGGCCGTGAAGGTCGACCCGGACGCCGCGCCGCTGTCCACCTACCTCGGCGTCCTCGGGATGACCGGCCTGACCGCCTACGCGGGTCTGCTGCGGGTCGGCGCCTTCAAGGAGGGTGACGCGGTCTTCGTCTCCGGCGCCGCCGGCGCTGTCGGCAGCCAGGTCGGCCAGATCGCCCGGCTCAAGGGTGCCTCGCGGGTCATCGGCTCCGCCGGTTCCGACGACAAGGTCAAGCTGCTGGTGGAGGAGTACGGCTTCGACGCGGCCTTCAACTACAAGAACGGCCCGGTGTGGGAGCAGCTCAAGGAGGCGGCCCCCGACGGCATCGACGTCTACTTCGACAACGTCGGCGGCGAGCACCTGGAGGCCGCGATCGGCGCGCTCAACCTGCGCGGGCGCGCCGTGATCTGCGGCATGATCTCCCAGTACAACGCGACGGAGCCGACCCCTGGCCCGCGCAACATGGTCAAGATCCTGCAGAACCGCCTCCGCGTCGAGGGCGTCCTCGTCGGCGACCACTACGACCTCCAGTCGCAGTTCGTCCAGGAGGTCGGCCCCTGGGTCGCCTCGGGCGAGCTCAAGTACCGCGAGACGGTCGTCGAGGGCATCGAGAACAACCTGGAGGCCTTCCTCGGCGTCCTGCGCGGCGACAACACGGGCAAGATGATCGTCAAGCTCTGAGCCCCGCCCCGTGACGGTCGCCCGTCCACGGTCGTTGTACAGCGCGGAGTCCGCACCTCTGGACGTGGGGTGCGGACTCCGTCGTGTGCGGCCCCGCCGGTTCGGCGGGGATCAGAACGCCAGGGCCGCCGTGTGCACCGCCCGTACCAGTCCCGCGTTCTCCGGCGCCGCCCCGCCGGGGAAGGCCATGCGGCGGCGGGTGTAGCCGTAGGCGAGGCCGCTGCGGGGGTCGGCGAAGGCCTGGGAGCCGCCGGCCCCGCTGTGGCCGAAGGTGCCCGCGCCGAGGAACGGGTGGACCAGCTCGGCGGTGGCCTGGAAGCCGAGCCCGAACGCCTTCGGGGCGCGGGCGACGAGGTCGTGGCCGAAGGAGTGGACCTGGCCGATCTCGGCGACCGTGTCGGGCTTCAGCAGCGGCGGGCGGCCGTCCACCGAGCTGATGGCCGCCGCGTACATCCCGGCGAGCCCGCGAGCCGAGCCGACACCGCCCGCCGACGACTGCCCGCTCGCCCGCACGATCCGCGCGTTGGGGAAGTCCGTCAGCTCACCCGGCTCCGGCACCTGGTTGTTGAACGCGATCGACGCCAGTGTGTGCGGGCCCTGCGGCACGGCGTCCAGCTCGGCCTGCTGCGCGGGCGTCGGCGTCATCGGCAGGACGGTCCGGAAGCGGGGCTCGAGCTCGGCCGGCAGCCCCAGGAAGAGATCGAGCCCGTAGGGGGCACGGACCCGCTCCTCGTACACCTCCTGGAGCGTACGGCCCGTCGCCCGCCGTACGACCTCGCCGGTGAGCGCCCCGATGACCAGCGCGTGGTAGCCGAAGGCGGCTCCGGGGCGCCAGTACGGGCGCTGCCCGGCGAGGCGCTCGGCGATCACACGGTCGTCCGCCAGCTCCTCCAGGGTGAACCCGGCATCGGTGCCGACGAGCCCCGCCCGGTGCGAGATCAGCTCCCGCAGGGTCACCGCCCCCTTGCCCTCGGCCGCGAACTCCGGCCAGTAGTGGGCGACTTCGCGGTCCAGCTCCAGCACCCCGTCCTGGACGAGGAGCGCGACGACCAGATGGGCGGCGCCCTTGGTGGAGGAGAACACGCCGTGCAGCGTGTCGCCGCCCGTCGCCGCCTCCGCCGCGGGACCCGCCCACAGGTCGACGACCCGCCGCCCGTGCACGTACGCGGTCAACTGGCCCTCGTAATCGCCCCGTTCACCGGCCACGAACGCGGCGAACGCCTCGCGCACCGCCTCGAAGCCGTCGGCGACCGTGCCGTGCACTTCGGCCGCGCCGTGGACCGCTGCCGTGCCGTGGACGGCGGCCGTCCGGGTTCCCTCGGTCATGCACGCTCCCGTTTCCTTGACGCCCGCTACTTGCTCACCGTCAGCAACGCCCGGCCCACCTGCGGGAATTCCCCCTTCGGGTGGGCGCGGAACAGTGGTTCGGTACCGAACAGGACCGCGTGCGGCCCACTGACCACGGACGCCCGGCCCGCCGCTGCCGCCGGGCCGCCGGATCCGTCCTCCGACGGCCGCCAGTGCCCGGACACCAGCGGGTTCCCGCCGCCGTACGACTGCTCGACCCGCACCCCGTCGCCCAGCCCGGTGAACCACACGGGCGCGTAGACGAAGCTGTGGTCCGGCGCCCCGCCGGTCACCGCGCCGCCCGTGTTCACCACGCGCACCACGCCGTTGGCGTCCCCGTTGCCCTGGACCGCCGTGGCCTTCAGCCGCCCGGTGGCCGTGGCGAGCGCCGCGCCGGCCGCGCCCCGGCCGACCAGCCCGTGCGTGGAGAGGAAGCCGGTGAGGGCCGTACGGGCGGACTCGTTCAGAGCGCCGTACGACAGCCCCGACGACACGAACAGCACGTCGGCCCGGGACCAGTCGAAGCCCGCGTTGAGGACGGCCGTCGACACCGGGACCACGTCGAAGTCCATCTCGCGCAGCGCGAACAACTCGCCCGCCGTGACGGCGGCGGCCACCCGGACCGGACGCAGGGGCGTGCCCTTCGACGCGCCCTTGGCCGCCGCGAAGACCACGTCGTGGGACCGGGCGAGCGCCTGGGCCTTCCGCCGCGCCGAGGACGGCACGAGCGCGCTGCCGTCGGCCGCCCGGCGTACCGGGACACCGTCCCGCAGAAGCGAGTTGAGGGCGGCGATCTCCTGCGGGGAGTCGAGCCGGAGGCGCAGGTCGCCGCGCGGCGCGACCTGGCCCACGTGGGCGGCGGACGTCACGGGCCGGTCCGGCACGGCGGACGGACGACCGCTGTGCGCCGCCACCACGGTGGCGCCCCACAGCCGGCCCAGGCTCCAGCCGGAGATGTCGTACATCGCCGAGACCTTGCCGCTGATGTCGGTGCCGTCGGCGAGCAGCACATTGGCCATGCCGCGCTTGGGCTGACGCAGGTCGACGACGTACGACCCCTTCGCGTACGACCGGCCGTCGAGCCGGAAGGCGCGGGTCGCACGGGTCACCCGGACGTCGTTGGCGAGCAGGTGGTCGACGAGTCGCGCGGCGGCCGTGGCGGAGCGCTGCCCGCCGCCCGCGGGGACGACATAGGCGCGCGGGAAGTCGGTCGTGTAGACGTCCTCGGGGCCGATGCCGGGCACGCCGGGGACGGTCTCCGCCGAGACCGGGACCTGGGCGGCGCCCGCCGCACCGCGCCGGAACACCTCGATCTGGTCGGCGATCAGCGAAGTCCGTCGCTCCCGTACGAAGTCGAGGGTCGCGCGCAGCGCCGCGCCCGCCACGTCGACGTTGATCGCGGACCGGCGGCGGAGTTCCTCGACCGGCAGCGACTCGTAGGCCGCGTTGTTCACCTGGAGCGGGATCTCCACGGTGTGCGCGGCGACCGCGCCGTGGAAGGCCGCGTACTGCGGGGTGAAGATCGGCGGCCAGTCGTCCCACCCCTCCTCCGAGTCGCGGAACGGGATCTGGGCCGGGTCGACGCCGTCCTCGGCGGGCGTGTAGCCGAGGCCGTTGACGGCGGACTCCATGCGGAGCGCGTTCGCGTAGGCGTTCTTCAGGAAAAGGTCGTACTCGTAGTTCTCGCCGTGCGGGGGAGTGGTCGGCTCGATGAGCGTGCCGTTGACGTACCCGTGCACGTCGAGCATGACGACGGGCTGCTTGTCGATCTGGATCCGCCGCATCGCCCGCACCTCGGGCTGCGAGGCGGTGACGAAGTCCCGGTTCATGTCGAAGCCGACCGCGTTGGCGCGGGTGCCCGCGATCCGGCCGTCCGGGTTGGCGGTGAGGTTGAAGTACAGCCGGGAGTGGGCGAGCAGGTCCTTGGTCCCGGCGTCGGTCGCGGTCGCCAGCCGCTCGATGAGCTTCAGGGACGCGTCGGTGCCCTCCCACTCGTTGCCGTGGATGTTGTTGTTGAAGAAGACGGGCGCCTTGTACGTCTTCCTGATCTCCGGGCTTCTTGCGGCCGACCGGGGCGCGGACTCGATGAGTTCACGCATCCGCGCCTGGTCGCGGGCCTGCCGCGCGGTCTCGGGGGCGGTCACGGTGACGAGGTAGAGCCGGTGGCCGCCGGCCGACCGGCCCGCGATCTCCACGCTCACCCGGTCGCCGAGCCGCTGGAGGGCGTTCAGCTTCGGGGCGATGGCGTGGTACGGGGTGAGCCCCAGCTTGAGGGACTTGTCGGCGGGGTTCTCCGGGTCGGGGGAGAGGACCTGCTCACGGGGGTAACCGCGGCTGGAACCGGCCGTGTCGGCGAGGTCGGCGACCGGCTGGGTCAGGGCCCGCCGGGTCGCGCTCGCCGGGGCCTGGGCGGCGCCCGGCGACAGGGCCGAGCCCCCGCGGACCGGCGGCTTGGGGTCGGCGCCCGCGGGGTGTGGGGCGACGAGCAGGGATCCTGCGGTGACGGTGACGGCGGCGACGCTGAACAGTGCGGATCTCGGGCCGGGTCTCGGCGGACGCACGCAACCTCCTGGAGTGGGGTTCCTTCTGGAGCGGTTCCTACGACGTGCCGGTGCGGGTGACGACGAACGGCCGGCCACGGGCCGGTCGACCACAGGTGGTCTACATGTTCGACTCCCGGGCAACAAGAGGGCACAGACGACACGGGAACCCGGGAAACCCCGCGGAACCTTGGAAGCATCGATTCTTGCCTAAAAGCTTTAGGCAACTGCATAATCGTCACCGCCGAACGGATCGGAAGTACGGAAGGGCGGGGTCGGGGCATGGCACGCGCGGGGCTCAGCCCGGAACGTCTCGCCCTGGCGGGCGCCGAGTTGGCCGACGAGATCGGCTTCGACGAGGTGACCGTCTCGGAGTTGGCCCGCCGCTTCGACGTGAAGGTCGCGAGCCTGTACTCGCACGTACGCAACTCCCAGGACCTCAAGACCCGGATCGCGCTCCTCGCCCTGGAGGAGATGGCCGACCGGGGCGCCACGCAACTCGCCGGCCGGGCCGGGAAGGACGCGCTGGCGGCCCTGGGCGACGTGTACCGCGACTACGCCCGCGCGCACCCCGGCCGGTACGCGGCGGCACAACTCCGACTGGACCCCGAGGCGGCCGCGGCGAGCGCCGGCGGCCGGCACGCACAGATGACCAGGGCGATCCTGCGCGGCTACGACCTCACCGAGCCGGACCAGACCCACGCCGTCCGGCTCCTCGGCAGCGTCTTCCACGGCTACGTCAGCCTGGAGGCGGCCGGCGGCTTCAGCCACAGCGCCCCCGACTCGCAGAAGAGCTGGGAACGCGTCCTGGACGCCCTCGACGCCCTGCTGCGCAACTGGCCGCCACCGCCGCCCGGTTGACCTCCGGGAGCCTGCCGCGGCCGGCCGGTCGACCTGGGGCGCCCGCCGCCCACCACCGCCGAACCCACCCTCCCCCGCCGATCGTCAGGTTGCGCCATGACCTCCCCTGGATCACCACCCCGTCACCGACGACCTCCTGCGCGGCGCCCTGGAGCTGGAACGCACCGAACACGGCGTCCTGCCGCACCGGTTGCCCGCCCGGGCCCGCGCCCAGTGCGCCGATCCGCAGCTGGCCATGGTCGAGTCCCAGCCCTCCGGCGTACGCCTGGTCTTCCGCACCCGTGCCACCGCGGTCGAACTCGACGCCCTGCGCACCAAGCGGACCTATGTGGGCGCCCCACCCCGCCCGGACGGCCTGTACGACCTGGTCGTCGACGGCCGCCCGACCGCCCGGGGGAGTGTGCCGGACGGCAACACCCTGACCATCGACATGACCACCGGTGCGGCGGAACACCGGCCGGGCCGGCCCGGCACGGTGGCCTTCTCCGACCTCCCCGACGGCCTCAAGACGATCGAGATCTGGCTCCCGCACAACGAGACCACCGAACTCGTCGCCCTGCGCACCGACGCCCCCGTCGAACCCGCCCCCGACCCGGACCGCCGGGTCTGGCTGCACCACGGCAGCTCCATCAGCCACGGCTCCGACGCCGTGAGCCCCATCGGCATCTGGCCCGCCCACGCCGCCCGGCTGGCCGGAGTCGAACTCATCAACCTGGGCCTCGGCGGCAGCGCCCTCCTCGACCCCTTCGTCGCCCGCGCCATCCGGGACACCCCGGCCGACCTCATCAGCGTCAAGATCGGCATCAACCTCGTCAACCACGACGTGATGCGGCTGCGCGCCTTCACCCCGGCCGTGCACGGCTTCCTCGACACGATCCGCGACGGCCACCCCACCACCCCGCTCCTCGTCGTCTCCCCGATCCTCTGCCCCATCCACGAGGACACCCCCGGCCCCAGCGCCCCCGACCTCACCGGCCTCGCCGAGGGCCGCCTCCGCTTCCGCCCCATGGGCGACCCGGGAGACATCACCCCCGGCAGGCTCACCCTCCGCGTCATCCGCGACGAACTCGCGGCGATCGTGGCCCACCGCACCCCGGAGGACCCCCACCTCCACTACCTCGACGGACTCACCCTCTACGGCGAGCAGGACGCCACCACGCTCCCCCTCCCGGACGACCTGCACCCGGACGCGGAGACCCACCACCTGATCGGAGAACGCTTCGCGGAGCTGGCCTTCACGGCAAAGGGTGCATTCGCGCCCTGACGGGCCGCAGGCCCTCATAGGGGCGCGGGGCTCTGTCGATATGCGGCTCCGCCGCGTGAGCGCGAGCAACCACACACAACCCGCAGTCGCCGGCGCACCCCACCCCCCCCGAGCTCTCCTGCTCTCCTGCGCAAACGAACCGAACGATAAAGTTCGCCCCATGCGCGATCTAGGGGTGGGTTTCCAGTACCTCGTCCAGGGCCAACGCTGGGTGGCCAGGCACGGGAAGCAGTACGGCGTCGGCCTGATCCCGGGCCTCATCACCCTGGTCCTCTACATAGCCGCCCTGGTGGCCCTCGCCGTCTGGGGCCCCGACTTCGTCACCTGGGCCACGCCCTTCGCGGACGACTGGTCCAGCCCCTGGCCGGGGCTCTTCCGCGGCTTTCTCACGGCCGTCCTGTTCGCCCTGGCCCTGGCTCTCGCGGTCATCACCTTCACCGCCGTGACCCTCCTCATCGGCCAGCCCTTCTACGAGAACCTCTCGGAGAAGGTCGACCGGGACGTCTCACCGGACGGCACCGCCCCGGAGTCCGACCTGCCGCTCTGGCACGAGCTGTGGATCTCGGCCCGGGACAGCCTCCGGGTCCTCCTGCGGGCGCTGGTCTGGGCGATCCTGCTCTTCGCCCTCGGCTTCGTCCCGTTCATCGGCCAGACGGTGGTCCCGGTGATCGGCTTCTTCGTCACCGGCTTCTTCCTCACCGAGGAGCTGACCGCCGTCGCCCTCCAGCGCCGCGGCGTCGAACTCCGCGACCGCCTCACGCTGCTGCGCTCCCGCAAGACCCTCATCTGGGGCTTCGGCACCCCGCTGGGCCTCGCCTTCGTGGTGCCGTTCGTCGCCGTGTTCCTGATGCCGGGCGCGGTCGCGGGCGCCACCCTCATGGCCCGTGACCTGCTGGGCGAGGAGACGACCGGCGAGGACGAGCGCAACCGCGTCCCCACCGCCCACCACCCCGCCCCGCCGGCGTTCCGCAAGCCCGAGGTCGGCGCGTGAACGGACGCCTCGCCGTCACATGACGGCGCCCGCCGTCCCGGAGGTCCCGGTGGCCGTCGCGTCCACGGCGACCGTCACGATCGCCCGCACCTGGGCGATGATGTCCAACCGGTTCCGTACGAAGTCGGGATCGGTCACCGCCCCGGTCGCCGGGTCGGTGTTGCCGGTCCCGAACTGCAGGACGGGCGTGTGCACATGCCCGCCCGGCAGCGAGGAGCCGAGCCCCAGCCGGTCGCGCAGGAGCGTCGCCCGGTAGGCGATCTCGTTGGAGAGGTAGTCGCCGCCGCCCCCGGCCCGCGCGGTCGAGCCCGGCGTCGGCCCGTTCGGGCGGACGACCGCCGCCGTGCCGCCGGCCGGTATCTCGGTCACGCTCGTGTTGTCGTAGACGGGGAAGCGCCCGGTCTGCGCGGCGACGATGTCCGCGTACGGCAGGGTCGTGGAGGTCCACTGGGGCTGGGTGGCGGGGTCGGTCACCGGGATGGTCCCGGTCACGCCGATGTTGTCGTTGTCACCGAAGCCGCCGCGCCACGCCCCGTTGGTCCGCTCGATGTCGAAACGGCCCACCCGGCCCTGGCTGACGGTCGCGAAGAGATCCACGCGGGGCAACCGGTCCCGCAGCGCGCGCTCGACCGTGCTGTCCGCGAAGTCCCGCCAGCGGACGGGGAAGACGGCCGTCTCGACGCGGGCGAGCCCTTCGGCGGTCCGGATCACCGTCCCGTCGAGGGCGAGCGCCGTCGCCCCGGACGGGTTGGAGATGCGGACGTCCCGGTCCAGCGTGAAGGGATCGAATCCGGTGACGAGAACCCGCTTCACCCCCTTGCCGCCGTGCGGAAAGCGCAGGGAGTCCTGTCCGCGCGAAGTTCTCTCCAACGTGTCCAGCAGCCGCGCCCTGCGACTGTCACTCAGCCCGAACGACGGCTCCCAGCCGCGTAGTTCCCGTGTCACGCCGAGCCGCGCCCAGTACAGCGGCCGGTCGTCGTCCCGGCTCAGATCACCGCCCGCCGGACCCCGCCCCTGGGCCCGGTCCACGGCCCGGGTCCACAGCCGTTCGCCCTGCCGTGCGACGATCCGCTCGGCCTGCGCGTACGACCGCGCCCCGTCCAGGGCCCGCGCGAACTCCGGTGCCACGGTGTCGAATCCGGACCGCCGCAGGATCTCCTGGGGCACGGCCCGGTCGAGCCGCAGTTCCTCGACGGTGGGGGACGCGGCAGCGGAGACCGCTGCCGGCGTCGAGGGCGAGGCGGAGGCGGAGGTGGGGGCGCTCAGCCCGGCGAGCAGGGCCGCCAGCACTGTCGTCGCTCCGCGTGCCCGCCGGTAAGTCAGTAGGGAGGTCAAGGGAGTTCGGGTCCTTCCGTCGCTGTTCGGTGCCGTGGGGGTGTCGCTCCGGACGGCGGAAGTATCGCGTGACGGAAGGGGCGCACGCCACGCCCGGCGGGCCGGGCACCTCAATCGGCTCGGTCGGCGTCCTCGCCCAGCAGCGCCAGGAAGTCCCGGAACGCCCCCGGCATGTCCACCGTGCCCGGGTCCAGCAGCCACTGGTACTGCAGGCCGTCCATCACGGCCACCAGCAGCGGCGCCGCCCGCTCCGGGGTGAGCCCGCTCGGGAGGCGGTCGCCGTACTCGGCGCGCAGCACCTCGGCCATGGAGCCCCGCACCCGCCCGTACCGCTCGGTGAAGAACTCGCGCGCGGGATGCCCCTCGGTGACGCTCTCGCCGAGCAGCGCGGAGAAGGTCTGCACGATCCCGGGCCGCATGGCGTTGTACTCGACCAGGGAGCCCAGCAGATCGAGGCGCAGCGGGCTGTCGGGCACGGCGTCCCACCGGTCCCGCTCCCGCAGGACGGCGACGAGCAGCGCCTCCTTGGTGGGGAAGTAGTGCAGCAGCCCCTGCTGGGTGAGCCCGACGCGCTCGGCGACCGCGGCCATGCTCGCGCCCCGGTAACCGCGCTCGGCGATCACCTCCAGCGTCGCCAGCACGATCTCCGCGCGCCGCTCCTCACCCCTGACGCTCCGGGTTCCCCTGGTGCCGCTCATGCCGTCACCGTACGGCATCCGAGCCCGCCGGACCGTTGCGAATATAACGTCAAGATAACGAAACCTACCGATCTACAGGTGATGTGTGCACGATGGCGGAGACGGAGAACGTGACTCGAAGAGGAGGCACCACGATGGCGGCAACCCCGGGCGCCCGCCCCACCCCGGCCGACGAGGCCCGCGAAGCGGCCGTGGAGAAGGCCCTCGCCAAGCTGGACCTGGACGCCAAGGCGAAACTCCTCTCCGGCCAGGACATGTGGACGCTGCCCGCGCTCCCCGAGATCGGCCTGCCCTCGCTGGTCATGTCCGACGGCCCCGTCGGCGTCCGGGGAGTGCGCTGGACCGCCGAGGACCCGTCCGTCGCGCTGCCCTCCCCGACCGCCCTGGCCGCCACCTGGGACCCCGAACTCGCCCGCCGCGCCGGGGTGTTGCTGGCCCAGGAGGCCCGCCGCAAGGGCGTCCACGTCCTGCTCGCCCCCACGGTCAACCTGCACCGCTCACCGCTGGGCGGCCGCCACTTCGAGGCGTACAGCGAGGACCCGTACCTCACCGGCGAGATCGGCTCGGGGTATGTGACGGGCGTGCAGTCCGGCGGAGTCGGCACCACGGTCAAGCACTTCGTCGCCAACGACGCCGAGACCGACCGCTTCACGGTGGACAACCTGGTCTCCGAACGCGCCCTGCGCGAGCTGTACCTGGCCCCGTTCGAGGCGATCGTGGCGAACGCCCACCCCTGGGGCATCATGACCGCCTACAACCAGGTCAACGGCACCACCATGACCGAGCACCGCCACCTCGTGAACGAGGTCCTGCGCGGCGAGTGGGGCTTCGACGGCTTCAACGTCTCCGACTGGACGGCCGCACGCTCGACGACCGACGCCCTCACCGGCGGCCTCGACGTCGCCATGCCCGGCCCGAGGACCGTCTACGGCGAGCCCCTGGCCGCCGCCGTCCGCGCCGGCGAGGTCACGGAGGCCGCACTCGACGAGGCGGTCCGCCGCGTCCTGCGCCTGGCCGCCCGCGTCGGCATCCTGGAAGGCGCCGACCCGGTCATCACCGAACTCCCCGCCCCCGTCGACGGCGAGGCCCTCACCCGCGAGATCGCCCGCCGCTCCTTCGTCCTCGTCCGCAACGACGCACCGGCCGGCCGACCGGACGCTCAGGCGGTCCTCCCCCTCGCGCCCGGCTCGACGGTCGCCCTCAGCGGCGCCGCGGCCCGCGACGCCCGCGTCCTCGGCGGCGGCTCGGCCACCGTCTTCCCCTCCCGCGTCGTCTCCCCGCTCGACGGTCTCACCGCCGCCCTCCCCGAGGGTGCGCTGACGTACTCCGTGGGCGCGGACCCCAACGAGGAACTGGCCGTCGCCGACAAGGGGTTCACCCTCCAGGCCGTCTGCCGTGACGCCTCCGGCACGGTCATCGGCACCCGCTCCGCGCCCAACGGCCACATCCAGTGGATGGGTTCGGACCTCCCGGACGGCGTCACCCACACCACCCTGCACACCGTCGAGGTCACCGGTACCTTCACCCCGCGCGAGACCGGCACGCACACCTTCGGCATCAAGGGCCTCGGCGCCTACACCCTCACCGTCGACGGCACCGCCCACTTCGACGGCGTCCGGACCACCGACACCGACGACCCCTTCGTGTCGTTCTTCGGCGCCCCCGTCCCCCTGGCCCAGGTAGACCTGACCGAGGGCACCCCGGTGCCGGTCTCCCTCACCCATGTCGTGGAGCTCGCCCCCGACGCCCCCCTCACGATGCTCACCTTCTCGCTCTGCCACCAGGACCCCCAGCGCGACCCCGACGACCTGATCGCCGAGGCCGCCCGGGCCGCCCGCGCCGCCGACACGGCCGTCGTCGTGGTCGCCACCACCGAGCGCGTCGAGTCCGAGGGCTTCGACCGCAAGGACCTCCGCCTGCCCGGCCGCCAGGACGACCTGGTCCGCGCGGTGGCCGCCGCCAACCCCGCCACGGTCGTGGTCGTCAACGCGGGCTCCCCGGTGCAGCTCCCGTGGCGCGACGAGGTGGCCGCCGTCCTCCTCACCTGGTTCCCCGGCCAGGAGGGCGGCGCCGCCCTCGCCGACGTCCTCACCGGCACCCACGAGCCCGGCGGCCGCCTCCCCACCACCTGGGGCGACCTGTCCGAGGCCCCCGTCACCCGGGTCACCCCCACGTCCGGCGAACTCACCTACGACGAGGGCGTCTTCATCGGCTACCGGGCCTGGGACAGGGAGAACAGGACCCCCACGTACCCCTTCGGCCACGGCCTCGGCTACACCGACTGGACGTACGAGTCCCTCGACGTCAGCGGCACGACGGCCACGGTGAGGGTACGCAACTCGGGCACCCGCGAGGGCCGGGAGACCATCCAGCTCTACCTGGCCCCCACGACCCCGGACGAGAACCGCCCGACCCGCTGGCTGGCGGGCTTCGCGACGGTGGAGGCGCCCCCGGGCGAGACGGCGGAAGCCGTCATCGAACTCCCGCGCCGAGCCTTCGAGATCTGGGACGAGACGACCAACTCATGGACGCACATGAGGGGCTCGTACGAGCTGGCGGCAGGCCGCTCCCTGGCTGACCGCCGCGTTACGGCCCCGATGGAGGGGTAGGGCAACCCCGTTGCTTCTGGGGGCGCGGGGCTGTGTCGATGTGCGGCTCCGCCGCGTGGGCGCGACCGGCCCCCACTCACCCGCGCCCGACCCACCTACGAACGCACCCCGAACCCGTAAACCGTCTCCGACCGATAGACGCCGCCCGGCCGCAACTCCGTACTCGGGAACCGCGGCCGGTTCGGCGAGTCGGGAAAGTGCTGGGTCTCCAGCGCGATCCCGTCCCCGGGCCCGAACGGCCCCTCCAGATGATCCGCCGTGTAGAGCTGCATCCCCGGCTCGGTCGTCGCCACGCCCAACACCCGCCCCGACCCCGGCTCCCACAGCTCGGCGACGGGCTCGGCGCCCTCCGTGACCCCCTTGTCGAGCACGAAGTTGTGGTCGTACCCGCTCCCCACCTTCCGCGCCACCCGGAAGTCGAACCGGGTCCCCTCGACGTCCGCCGGCTCGCCGGCCGGAATCAGGTCCGCGTCGACCGGCGTCACCCGCGACGCGTCGATCCGCAGCTCGTGCCCCCCGGCAGGCTCCGACGTCGCCCCGGCCAGGTTCCAGTACGAGTGATTGGTCAGGTTCACCACGGTCGGCGCGTCCGTGACCGCCTCGTACGCGATCCGCAGCGCGCGCCCGTCCTCCGCCAGCGTGTACGTGGCGGAGACCTCCAGCCGCCCGGGGAACCCCTCCTCACCGTCCGGGCTCACCCGCGACAGCCGCACCCCGGCCCCGTCCGCGACGGCCTCCGCCTCCCACACCCGCTTGTCGAAGCCGAGCGGACCGCCGTGCAAGGAGTTCGGCGGATTGTTGCGCACCAGCTCGTACGTCCGCCCGTCGAGGGTGAACCGCCCGTCGGCGATCCGGTTGGCGTACCGGCCGATGAGCGCCCCGAAGAACGGCCCCTGATGGCGCAGGTACCCGTCGAGGCCGGCGAACCCCAGCACCACGTCGGCGGTCCGCCCGTCCCGGTCGGGAATCTCCACGGACTGCACGATCCCGCCGTACGTCAGGACGCGCACCCGCGTCCCGCCCCGCTCCAGCGTCCACCGATGCACGGCCGTGCCGTCGGGAAGTGTGCCGAAAGGTTCGCTCATGAGCGAAACCCTAGGTCACGACTCCTTGGCGCTGACGATGCGGTACGCGATCTCCGCCAGCCGCGCCTGCCCGTCCACGCTCGGATGGAACCAGTCCCACTGGCTGAGCTGGGCCCGCCCGAAGCGGTAGTCGAAGACGGCGTCCCCGTCGTACCGGCAGTGGCGGTCCTTCGCGCAGACCTCGCGCAGCACGTCGTTGTACGCCTCCACCCGGTCCTGGACGGCGTCGCGCCGCTGCCCGGCCGCCGTGGTGAGGGCGTCCGGGTCGGCCAGCATCGACGGGCAGATGCCCAGCTTCCACACCTGCTTGCCGACCTGGCTGGTACGGCCCTCGGACCACAGCCGCTTCAGATCCGGCACGCTCGCCACGAACACCTGGGCCCTGGGCAGGGCGTCCCGCAGCGTCGCCATCGAGTCCTCGAAGTCCGCGCGGAAGTCGGCCACCGGCGTCATGGCGTCGACGCTCGCGCGGCACGCGTCGTTCGCGCCGACCATCACCGTGACCAGCTCGGGCTCCCGGGTCACCGCCCGGGCCATCTGGTTCGGCAGGTCGGCCATCCGGGCCCCGGTGACCGCGTAGTTCCAGCTCCGCTCCAGCGCGCCGGAGCGCCCCAGCAGCCGTACGGCGAGACTGTCGACGGAGACGTCGGTGCCGGTCGCCCAGGACACCTCGGGGCAGTCGGAGAGGACCTTGCACGCGTCGAAGCCCCGGGTGATGGAATCCCCGACGGCGACCAGCGACTCGGGGGTGCCGTCCCAGGCGGGTGTGGGCGTGGGCGACGCGGCGGCACGCGGGCCCGTCCCCTCGGGGCCGGGGGAGTCGCCACCAGTGGCGTCGCACCCGGTCACGGCCAGCAGGACCGCGACCGAGACCGCGCCCCACACCGTCCTCGATCGGTGGCGTCGCTTCCGCATGCCCTGGTCCCCTCGTCGGTCCTACACGTGCAAGTTCCCACCCATCACAACGCACGGGAGTTCCCGACACGGGAGACCGACGAGAACGCCGCGGTGAAAGGTGCGGCGAAAGGTGCAACTGTTCCGTACCGCACACGCGTCCCCCCGGGTGAAACAGCGCCGCGTCCTGGCGTCGGCTCCGACGGTACGTCACACTCCTTGCCCCGCCGCACGGTAGCCTCGCCACGTGGCCGCCCTGCCACTGCCGTTCCGTCAGAACGACAAGATGCCCTGCTCTGTGGAGGCCCCGGTGACGACACGTGGAGTTCTGTACGTGCACTCCGCGCCGCGTGCGCTGTGCCCGCACGTCGAGTGGGCCGTCGCCGGTGTCCTCGGGACCCGCGTGAACCTCGACTGGATCCGCCAGCCGGCCGCCCCGGGCACCTGGCGCTCGGAGTTCTCCTGGCAGGGCCAGGCAGGCACCGCCTCCAAGCTGGCGTCCGCACTGCGCGGCTGGCACCTGCTGCGCTTCGAGGTCACCGCCGAGCCCTGCGCCACCGCCGAGGGCGAGCGCTACAGCTGCACCCCCGACCTCGGCATCTTCCACGCCGTCACCGGCATCCACGGCGACATCCTCATCCCCGAGGACCGCCTGCGCGCGGCGCTGCTCCGCAGCCAACGAGGCGAGACCGACCTGGAGGCCGACCTCTCCAAGCTCCTGGGCAAGCCCTGGGACGACGAGTTGGAGCCGTTCAGATACGCAGGCGAGGGTGCCCCGGTCCGCTGGCTCCACCAGGTGGTGTAACCCTTCCCAGCGCCGGGGGCCCGCGGGTCTTTTGCTTTTAGGGGCGCGGGGCTGTTGTCGATATGCGGCTCCGCCGCGCGGGCGCGAGAAGCCCCACCAACCCGCACCCGGCCGACAACGCACGCCACAACGGCGAGTGGCCCGCCCCCCAACCCGGGGTGCGGGCCACTCGCCGTTCACGGCGGAAGAATCAAACCGTCCGGAACGCCAGCACCACGTTGTGCCCACCGAACCCGAACGAGTCGTTGAGGGCGGCGATACGGCCCTCGACCGGCAGCTTGCGAGCCTCACC
Organism: Streptomyces sp. MNU76; assembly: GCF_020982545.1. Lineage (GTDB taxonomy): Bacteria > Actinomycetota > Actinomycetes > Streptomycetales > Streptomycetaceae > Streptomyces. The sequence goes on from NZ_JAJKLK010000001.1 coordinate 949,188, forward strand.
CCGCACGATGTCGGCGTTGGCCTCCGCCTCGGGGTCCAGGTCGTTCACATTGATCGTCGGCGGCGCCACCCGGTGGTACAGCGCGAGCACCGTCGCCACCGTCTCGACACCACCGGCGCCGCCCAGCAGATGCCCGGTCATCGACTTCGTCGCCGACACCGCGAAGTGGTCGGTGTCGTCGCCGAACACCTTCCGCAGCGCCTTCAGTTCCGCGATGTCACCGGCCGGCGTCGACGTCCCGTGCGCGTTGACGTGCACGATCTCCGCCGGGTCCAGGTCGGTGCTGTCCAGCAGGTTCTGCAGGGCGTGGGCGATGCCCCGCCCCTCCGGCTCCGGCTGCACGATGTCGTGGCCGTCGGCGGAGATGCCCTGGCCCACGGCCTCGGCGTAGACCCGGGCACCCCGCGCCGCCGCGTGTTCCGCCGACTCCAGGACGACGACACCGGCGCCCTCGCCGAGGACGAAGCCGTCACGGCCGGTGTCGTACGGACGGGACGCGCCCTGCGGGTCCTCGTTGTTCTTGGACATCGCCATCATGTTGCCGAACGCGGCGATCGGCAGCGGGTGGATGGCGGCCTCGGTACCACCGGCGATCACGACGTCGGCGCGGCCGGTGCGGATCATCTCGATGGCGTAGCCGATGGCCTCGGCGCCCGACGCGCAGGCGGAGACCGGGGTGTGCACACCGGCGCGCGCGCCGACGTACAGACCGACGTTGGCCGACGGGCCGTTGGGCATCAGCATCGGCACGGTGTGCGGGGAGACGCGGCGTACGCCCTTCTCCTTCAGCACGTCGTACTGGTCCAGCAGGGTCGTCACACCACCGATGCCGGAGGCGATGACCGCGCCGACACGGTCCGCGTCGACGGTGCCGTCGTCGGCCGAGGTCTCCGAGTAACCGGCGTCGGCCCACGCCTCCTTGGCCGCGATCAGCGCGAACTGCGCCGAGCGGTCCAGTCGGCGGGCCTGCGGCCGGGGGATGACCTCGGTCGGCTCCACGGCGATCTGCGCGGCGATGCGGACCGCCTGGTCGGCGGCCCACTCCTGCTCCAGGGGACCGACACCGGACTTGCCGGCGACCAGCCCCTCCCAGGTGGAAGTCGCGTCGCCACCCAGCGGTGTGGTTGCGCCGATACCGGTGACGACCACGGTGCGATTGGTCGAGCTCACGGGAATGTTCTCCAACGGTTACGAGGATTCAGCGGCGCCACCGCCGGGTGGCGGGGCAAACGGACTGCTCCGCGGAGGATCGGGCCGGACCCGATCCGCCGGATCAGCCCTGGTGCTTGAGGATGTACTCGGTCGCGTCGCCGACCGTCTTGAGGTTCTTGACGTCGTCGTCCGGGATCTTGACGTCGAAGCGCTCTTCGGCGGCGACGACGACCTCGACCATGGACAGCGAGTCGACGTCCAGGTCGTCGGTGAAGGACTTGTCCAGCTGGACGTCCTCGACCGGGATGCCGGCGATCTCGTTCACGATGTCGGCGAGACCGGCGACGATCTCTTCCTGGGTGGCGGCCATGTCAGGCGCTCCTTCGTTGATTCCAGAGGGTTGGCGGCCCGCCGCGTCAGCGGCAGGTTGTGCTGTTCCCGCGCCGGACCACAAGATCCGGCTCGGGTGCCTAGGGGAGGGTAACGACCGTCGCGGCGTACACGAGACCCGCCCCGAAGCCGATGACGAGCGCGGTGTCGCCGCTCTTCGCCTCGCCGGTCGCCAGGAGCCGCTCCATCGCGAGCGGGATCGAGGCGGCCGAGGTGTTGCCGGTGGTACGCACGTCACGCGCGACCGTGACGTGCTCCGGCAGCTTGAGTGTCTTCACCATCGAGTCGATGATCCGCTCGTTGGCCTGGTGCGGAATGAAGACGTCCAGGTCGTCCGAGGAAAGTCCGGCGGCGTCCAGCGCCTCCTTGGCGACCTTCGCCATCTCGAACACGGCCCAGCGGAACACCGCCTGGCCCTCCTGCGTGATCGCGGGGAACTTGACGTTGCCCTCGCTGTCGAGCGGGAGCTTCTCGAGGTCACCGATCCGGTACTCGTTCCACGGGACCGTCTGCTTGATCGTTCCGGCCTTGTCGCCCTCGGAACCCCACACCGTCGGGCCGATGTGCGGCTCCTGGGAGGGACCGACGACGACCGCGCCGGCGCCGTCACCGAAGAGGAAGGCCGTGGCCCGGTCCTCCAGGTCGGTCAGGTCGGACAGCCGCTCGACCCCGATGACGAGGACGTACTCGGCCGAACCCTCGACGATCATGCCCTTGGCGAGGGTGAGGCCGTAGCCGAAGCCCGCGCAGCCGGCCGAGATGTCGAAGGCGGCGGCCTTGGCCGTGCCCAGCTTGTCGGCGATCTCGGTGGCGACGGCCGGGGTCTGGCTGAAGTGCGAGACGGTCGAGACGACGACCGCGCCGATCTGCTCGGCGGAGATCCCGGCGTCGGCGATCGCCTTGCCGGACGCCTCGACCGACATGGCGGCGACGGTCTCCTCGTCGTTCGCCCAGTGCCGGGTCTCGATGCCGGAGCGGGAGCGGATCCACTCGTCGGACGAGTCGATCTTCTCCAGGATCACGTCGTTGGGCACCACCCGGACCGGGCGGTAGCCACCCACGCCGAGGATGCGCGCGTACGGAGCGCCCTTGCCAGGCCTGATCTTCGACATAGCTCCGGGGCTCCTAGTTCTGGTGCTCGGCGATGAGCGCGCGAGCGGCGTCGAGGTCGTCCGGTGTCTTCAGCGCCACCGTCGCCACACCCGGCAGCGCCCGCTTGGCGAGTCCGGTGAGCGTGCCGCCGGGGCACACCTCGACGAGCGCGGTCACGCCCAGCTCCTGGAAGGTCTCCATGCACAGGTCCCAGCGGACCGGGTTGGCGACCTGTCCGACGAGACGGGAGAGCACCTCGGCGCCGGTGGCGACGGCCTTCCCGTCCTTGTTGGAGACGTAGGTGAGCTTCGGGTCCCCGGGGGCGATCTCCTCGGCGGCCTTGGCGAGGCTGTCCACGGCGGGGGCCATGTGGTGTGTGTGGAAGGCGCCCGCGACCTTCAGGGGCACCACCCGACGGACGCCCTCGGGCTTCTCGGCCGTCAGTACGGCGAGCTGCTCCAGGGTGCCGGCGGCGACGATCTGGCCCGCGCCGTTCACGTTGGCCGGGGTCAGGCCCAGCCTCTCCAGGTGCGGGATCGTCACCTCGGGGTCGCCGCCGAGCAGCGCCGACATCCCGGTCTCGGTGATCGCGGCGGCCTCGGCCATGGCCAGGCCCCGCTTGCGGACGAGGGTCAGCGCGGCCGTGTCGTCGAGGACACCGGCGAACGCGGCGGCGGTGATCTCGCCCACGCTGTGGCCGGCGACCGCGCCGGGCGTCACGTCGCCCAGGGCGGCGGCGGACAGCAGTCCGGCCGCCACGAGCAGCGGCTGGGCCACGGCGGTGTCGCGGATCGCGTCGGCGTCGGCCTGGGTGCCGTAGTGGGCGAGGTCCAGCCCGATGGCGTCCGACCACGCGCCGAGGCGGTCGGCGGCACCGGGGAGGTCGAGCCAAGGAGTCAGGAAGCCGGGCGTCTGGGCGCCCTGGCCGGGAGCGACGAGTACGAGCACTCTCACACTCTCTCTTGGGGACGGCTCAGGCCGCCCGTGAGGACAGGGACGAAGAACACGAGGGGGTTTTGTAGCCCTCCGACAAAACCCTAGAGCTGCGAATCCCCATCCACCAGACGCCCCAGGATCAGCGCGATCCTCAGGGTGAAGGCCGAGCGTACATCGGAGGGCGACCAACCGGTGACGTCAGTCACACGTCGGAGCCGGTAGCGCACGGTGTTGGGGTGGACGAACAGCATCCGGGCCGCGCCCTCGAGGCTCGAGGCTTGTTCGAGGTAGACACTGAGCGTTTCCAAGAGAGCCGAGCCGGCTTCCTCAAGCGGTCTGTAGATCTCCTCCACCAGTTGCTCGCGCGCACTGGGATCACCGGCGATCGCGCGCTCCGGAAGCAGATCGTCCGCCAGAACGGGTCGCGGTGCGTCCTGCCACGCCGAGCACGCCTTGAGTCCGGCGGCGGCGGCCTGCGCGGACCGGGTCGCGGCCAGCAGGTCGGGCACGATCGGCCCGGCCACCACCGGCCCCGCCGCGTACGGTCCGATCAGCGACTTCGCCACCTGCAGCGGGTCGTTGTTCCCGCCGGCGATCACCACGAGGCGGTCGCCCAGCACCCCGGTGAGCACCTGGAGCTTGGCGTGCCGTGCGGCGCGCCGGATGGCCTCCACGGTCAGCTCGCTGTCCCCGTCCGGGGCGGTGCCGAGGACCACGCAGACATGGTCGGGGGAGTTCCAGCCGAGCGCGGCGGCCCTGCTCACGGCGCCCTCGTCGGCCTCGCCGCTGAGCACCGCGTTCACCACCAGGGACTCCAGCCGGGCGTCCCAGGCGCCGCGGGCCTCGGCGGCCTGCGCGTACACCTGCGCGGTGGCGAAGGCGATCTCCCGCGCGTAGACGAGCAGGGCCTCGCGGAGCACGCTCTCGTCGCCGGGGGCGGCGACCTCGTCGATGGCGGACTCCATGACCTCGATGGTCGTGCGCACCATCTCCACGGTCTGCCGGAGCGTGATCGCCCGGGTCAGTTCACGCGGCGCGGTCCCGAAGACGTCCGTCGAGATGGCCTGCGGGGCGTCCGGATGCCGGAACCACTCCGTGAAGGCGGCGATACCGGCCTGGGCGACCAGCCCGATCCACGACCGGTTCTCCGGTGGCATCGCCCGGTACCAGGGCAACGTCTCGTCCATCCGCGCGATGGCCTGCGCGGCGAGGCTTCCGGACGACTTCTCCAGCCGCCTCAGCGTCGCGGAGTGCGGATGGGCGTACGGCGCGGTTGCGGATTTGCTGGTTTCGGGTTCGGGCACGGGACAAGACTGCCTTATCGCCGCGCTTGCCTGCGCCGGGGGGAGCCTGCACCGGGGGGTGCGTCCCGTCGGGGGCTGCCGCCCCCGCGCCCCCGCGTATCGGCCTGAACGGCCTCGTCCTCAAACGCCGGACGGGCTGAGTGGTGCCGGCCGGGGCTGGGTGGTGCGGCCCGGCCGGGTGGTGCGGCCCAGGCCGGGTGGTGCCGGTCGGCGCTACCTTGGGAACCGTGATGGACCTACGGCGCGCCGGCGCGCGCTACCCCGGCGGGGACCCGGAGGCCGGGATCGCCTCGCTGCACGCCTTCTCCTTCGGGGCGCACTACGACCCGGGCAACCTGCGGTTCGGCGCGGTCATCGCCTGCAACGAGGAGCGGCTCGCACCCGGCGCCGGGTTCGACGAGCATCCGCACAGCCACACCGAGATCGTCACCTGGGTCGTCGAGGGCGAGCTGACGCACCGCGACACCACGGGCCACGAGACGGTCGTGCGCCCCGGTGACGTCCAGCGACTGAGCTCGGCGGGCGGCGTACGGCACGTCGAGCGCAACGACGGCTCCGCGCCGCTGACCTTCGTGCAGATGTGGCTGGCCCCGCTGGACCCGGGCGGCGACCCCGCGTACGAGATCGTGCGCGGCATCGCCGACTCCACCCCGTACGCGGTCCCCGAGGCCGGGGCCATGCTGCATGTCCGGCGGCTGGGCACGGCGGGGGAGCGGACCGCGGTGCCGGACGCGGCGCGGGCGTACGTGCACGTCGTCCGGGGCTCGGTGCGCCTCGGACCGCACGAGCTGGGGCCCGGGGACGCGGTGCGGGCCGAGGACGAGAAGGGGTTGGAGCTGGTCACCGTCGCCGCCCCGGCGGAGGTGCTGGTGTGGGAGCTCGGCGGGTGACGGGCCGTCAGTTCTCGGTGGCGGTCCCTCCGTTGCCGCGTCCTTCGCGCATCAGACCCCGTTCCCGACCTCCGCGAGCACCGCGTCCGTGAACGGGGTCCAGGCCTCGACCGCCCACGGCCCGAACGCCCGGTCCGTCAACGCGACGCACGCCACCCCGGCGACGGGGTCGATCCACAGGAAGGTCCCCGACTGGCCGAAGTGCCCGAAGGTGCCCGGCGACGACGACGTGCCCGTCCAGTGCGGCGCCTTGGAGTCCCGGATCTCGAAGCCGAGCCCCCAGTCGTTGGGGTTCTGGTGCCCGTAGCCCGGCAGGACGCCCTTCGTGCCCGGGTACTGCACGGTCATCGCCGCCGCGACCGTACGCGGGTCCAGCAGCCGGGGCGCCTGCACCTCGGCGGCGAACCGCACCAGGTCCTCGACGGTCGACACGCCGTCCTTCGCCGGGGAACCGTCGAGCGAGGTGGACGTCATGCCCAGCGGTTCCAGCACCGCCTGCCGCGCGTACTCCGCGAACGGGATGTCCGCCGCCTTGGCCACATGGTCCCCGAGCACCTCGAACCCCGCGTTGGAGTACAGCCGCCGCCCCCCGGGCGGGGCCGTCACCCGGTGCTCGTCGAAGGCCAGCCCGGAGGTGTGCGCCAGCAGATGCCGCACGGTCGAGCCCGGCGGGCCCGCCGGCTCGTCCAGCTCGACCGCCCCCTCCTCGTACGCGACCAGCACGGCGTACGAGGCGAGCGGCTTGGTGACCGAGGCCAGCGGAAAGCGGTGGCCGAGGGGCCCATGGGTCCCGAGGACGGTGCCGTCCGCCCGCACGACTGCGGCGGCGGCGGTGGGAACCGGCCAGTTCTCGATCAGGGCGACGCTCTGCAGTGACATGCCCACGAGCCTAAGCGGCTCATAGGTTCAGCTGCATCAGAGGGTCGGGCCTGCGCCGGAAGCCCATCGACGCGTACAGGGGCTCGGCCTCGGCGGAGGCCGTCAGATGGACGTATCCGGCGCCGGCCTCGCGGAACCACTCGACGAGGGCCTCCATGCAGGCGCGCGCGTACCCCCGGCGTCGGCAGTCCGGGTCGGTGGCCACGCTGAAGACGTGGCCGACCGCGCCGCGCGGGTTGCCGGGCCTGCCGATCCGGTAGTCGACCGTCCCCACCACCAGCGCCGCCAGCGCGTCCGGGCGCTCCGGATGGTCGACGACGAAGGCCGCGAACTCCCTGTCTGCACCGTCGAGTCGGCGGCGCAGGACCGGCAGGGACTCCGTGTGCCAGTCGGTGGGACCGCCCGCTCCCGGGGGCGCCATCGAGTCGATCATCACCTGGCGCAGCCGGAGCACTTCGACCGCGTCCTCGGCCGTGGCACGTCGTACGAGACCCATGTCCGCACGCTAGCCAGCGGGTCGACGTCATGTCCCGGTGTTTTCTCTCCGGATTCGCTTGCTTCGAGCGCACTCCAGGGTTTTAGCGTGGTGGTCATGACGGTGATGGAGACCACGAGTACGACGAGTGTCGAGAGTGCCGACGGTGCTGCCGGTACCGACAGGTGCGCCGGTCCGCCGCTCAAGCCGCGTCGGCCGGACGGGCAGGACAGATACACGATCAGCGAGGTGGTCGACCTCACCGGGCTGACGGCGCACACCCTGCGCTGGTACGAGCGGATCGGGCTGATGCCGCACATCGACCGCTCCCACACCGGCCAGCGCCGCTACCGCAACCGCGACCTCGACTGGCTCGACCTCGTGGGCAAGCTCCGGCTCACCGGCATGCCGGTGGCCGACATGGTCCGCTACGCCGAGCTGGTGCGCGAGGGCGACCACACCTACACCGAGCGCTTCGACCTGCTCAAGTCGACCCGGGACGACGTCCTGTCCCGGATCGCCGAGCTCCAGGACACCCTGAACGTGCTCGACCGCAAGATCAACTTCTACGCTGACGCCGGGCGCGCCCTGGCGTCGGAGAGGGCCTCATGACGGACGGCGGGACGAACGGCACGATCGCGACGGCACGGCTGGGTGCGGGCGGCCCCGAGGTGGGCGTCCAGGGCCTCGGCTGCATGGGCATGAGCTTCGCGTACGGCCCCTCGGACGCGGCGGAGTCCCGGGCCACCCTGGAGCGCGCGCTGGAACTGGGTGTCACGCTCTACGACACGGCCCACGCGTACGGCGCCGGGGAGAACGAGCGGTTCCTCTCCCCGTTCTTCAAGGCACACCGTGACGAGGTCGTCGTCGCCACCAAGTTCGGTCTGGCGATCGACCCCGACGACCCGACGAAACGGATCATCCGCAACGACGCCGCCCACATCCGGGAGTCCGTCGAGGGAAGCCTGCGCCGTCTCGACGTCGACGTGATCGACCTCTACTACATGCACCGGCGCGACGTGGGCGTGCCCATCGAGGAGACGGTCGGCGTGATGGCCGAGCTGGTCCGCGAGGGCAAGGTCAAGCAGCTGGGCCTGAGCGAGGTCACGGCAGCCGAACTGCGCACCGCCCACGCCGTGCACCCCATCGCCGCGCTCCAGTCCGAGTGGTCGCTGTTCAGCCGTGACATCGAGGCGAACGTGGTCCCCACGGCCCGCGAGCTGGGCGTCACCCTGGTCGCCTATTCCCCGCTCGGCCGGGGCTTCCTCACCGGTTCCTTCGCCAAGGCGGAGGACCTCACCGCCGACGACTTCCGCCGCCAGCAGCCCCGCTTCACCGGCGAGAACGCCGAGGCCAACGCGGCCCTCCTGACCCCGATCCGCGAGGTCGCCGCCTCCCACGGCGCCACCCTGGGCCAGACGGCCCTGGCCTGGGTCCACCAGCAGTCGGCGGTGCACGGCCTCCCGGTCGTCCCGATCCCGGGCACCCGCAAGCCGGCAAGGGTGGAGGAGAACGCGGCGGCGACGAGGATCGTCCTGGGCGAGGAGGACATGACCCTCCTGGAACCGATAGCGGCAAAGGTGGCAGGCAACCGCTACGCGGACATGCGCTTCACGTCGGCGGGCAGGGAGTAGGGCCGACTTCTCAGGCGGGGGTACTGCAGCAGGGTCAGGGGCGCGGGGCTGTGTCGATGTGCGGCTCCGCCGCGTGGGCGCGACAAGCCACGACGCACCGTCAGTGCGGAACGGCGCTCCCCCGAACCGCGGTCCGCTAAAGCTCCGCCAGCAACTCCGCCTTCTTCACACTGAACTCCTCATCCGTCACCAGCCCCGCCTCGTGCAACTCCCCCAGGTGCCGGATCCGGTCGGCGATGTCGGCCGGATCCCGCCGGGGCCCCGCCTCGACCGAAGCGGTGGCCGCACCCGCACCCCCCGCGGAGCGCACCGCGGCCAGGACCGCGGCGGCGAACGGCAACGACTCGTGCACCGGTCCGTACCCCAGCCCGAACACGACCGAGGCCGGATCATGGTCCGGCTGAGCCGGACGCTCCCCGGCGGCCTCCCGCCGCAGCAACCGCAGGTACCCCTCGAAGAGCTCCGGCGACCGCCACTCGACCCCACCGAGCGCACTCACCGGAAAACTCTGGTCCCCGGCCTTCCACTTCGCCGACGACGCCCCCGTCCAGAACCACCGGAACGACACCGAGCGCCCGTCGAACGACGCCTTCCCGTCGTACGCCTTGAACTGCAACGGCGCCTCGGGCGCGGCCACCAGGAACCGTTCCGCCGGCCCGGTCTCGGTCAACCGGGACCGCAGCTCGTCGGCGTAGTACTCCGCGAGCGTCTCCCGCTCGACCGGCAGCACCAGCCGGTACGGGTCGGAGCCCTCCTTGAGCTGGTCCGCCGCCGCCTCCATCAGCGGATCGGCGCCCGGCCGCGGCACGGCACGCAGGACGACGGTGCCCCGCTTCCCGGGTGTCAGTGAGACCCCCGCGATCGCCTCCAGGGGGATGCGCCGTTCACCGAGCGCCTGGAAGAGCTTCGGCGTACGAATCCCCCGTTCGAAGCGGATGAGGACGGAGTCGGACTCGAACTCCCAGGCGGCTTGAAATCCGGCCAGTACGTCACCCATGCGGCTCATCGTATGCGGGCGACGCGGGGAAGTCCCGACCGAGGCGAACCGCACTTTTACCCCCCTCTACGCGCGTCAGGCCGCAGCGCTGTCGGACAGACCTGTCAGACACGCCTCGTTCTCCGGCGCACACCGCACCGACTCGTACGCGCCGATGCCGATCTCGGCGAAGTTGTGCAGGCTCTCGGTGCCCGGCTCGAAATAGCCGCTGTGTCCCTGGGCGTCGGCTGCCGACAGGATGCGCGCCCCGAACTCCGTGGAGACCGGGTCGGCGCCGTGGCCGAGCCCGCCGACCTCCAGGTAGGGCACGTCCCGGACCCAGTCGTCGGCGTCCCGCATGGCCCACACCCGGGCCGCCGTCCGCAGTTGCCGGACCGACTCGGCGCGCATGCCGGGGCTGCCCGCGACCGCGATGTCGGTGACTCGTGACGGCAGCGAGCGCGCGGCGACCCCGCACACCACGGAGCCGTAGCTGTGGCACACCAGCGCGACGGTGGAGCCGCCGGGCAGGCTCCGCACCAGCGCGTTCAGCCGGACCGAGCCCTGTTCGGCCCGCAGCGCGGTCGCCGAGTCCAGGCCCAGGCCGTCGGGCGCGGTGTAGTCGGCCCAGGCGATGACGGCCGTACGCGTCCCGCGGCTCGCCGCGCGCTCCGCGTCGTAGAGCGACTCGGCCATGCCGACGGGGGCGGAGTACCGGCGGTTGGTGCGCTGGAAGTTGATCACGTTGGTGTCGACGCCGGGGACGACGACGGAGACGCGCTCGGCCTTGTCGAGGTCGCCGAAGACCTCGGCGACCCGGCCGTTGCCCTCGGGGTCGAACGCGAGGATGTGCCGTTTCTTCACGGCCAGCATGTCGAAGCGGTGCATCCGGCGGCCGGCCTCGTGCCGGCCGATCTCGGAGAGCCGCTTGTCGTGCGTGCGTTCCCGTTCGTGCCGGCTCTGCTGTTTGAGCGCGATGCGGTTGGCCCGGTACCGCAGTTCCACGGGCGCGCCGTTCATGTTGCCGACGGCGAGTGGATAGCGGTGGGCGAGCCGGGTGCGCTGGGGCGCGGTGAGCGAGGCGAAGAAGGCCGCCAGGCGGTGCGGGGACGATTCGGCGTCCGGCAGTTCACGGCCGTCGAGGTGTCCGCTCTGCCACGCGGAGAGCGACGCCTGGAGCGGCGACTTCTCTCGGTGGCTGCGGATCGCGGTCCAGCCGGTGGTCGCCAGCATCACGAAAACCACGGCCAGCGCCAGGAGTGCGCGCCAGACGTTCAGTTGCGGGGAGGAGTCGAAGGAAGTCACTGAAAGGACACACTAAGAGAACGGATGGGTCTCGCGTTAACCGAGTGAGCGGGATCACGTTTCGATCACGCCCGTTCCGTACGGTGCGCAGAGAAGGTCCCGTTGATGCCCGTGCTGGCGCATTTCAGTCAGTGCGCCACTTTTCGGCCAACGAGGGGCGCAGGGCGTCCAGGTGTGCGGCGGTCAGCTCGCGCATCGCCTCCATGCTGAGGTCGCCGCCCAGCGCCCACAGCCGCTCTGTGACGCGCATGACACCGGCGAACACCGCCACCGCCACGCGCGGCCGGGGGTCGGTCTCCATGTCCAGCCCCTCGCGCTCGGCGATGATCCGCTCGATCTGCCGCCCCACCTCGTCCGCCCTGCGCAGATGCGCGGCCAGCAGCGCGGGCGTCGACTCGACCATGCCGTACGCGCGCAGGTGGAGGTCGAGCGGAACGACCTGGCCGACGGCCGCGCCGAAGGCGTCCCAGCCCTCCAGGACGGCGTTGCGCATCGCCTCCAGCGGGGCCTCGTGCGCGGGCCGGGCGCGCACGGCCGCCAGGAAGTGCTCGTGGGTGAGGCTCACGACCGCGAGCGCGGCCTCCTCCTTGCCCGCGAAGTAGCGGAAGAAGGTGCGCTGCGACACGTCGACGGCCTCGGCGATCTCGTCGACCGTCGTCGCCTCGTACCCCCGCGTGGTGAACAACTCCAGAGCCGCCCGCAGCAGCGCGTCATGGGTGCGCTGCTTCTTCCGCTCGCGCAGCCCGGGCCGCTCGTCCGCCGTCGCCGTCGCAGTGTCCATGAACCCTCGTCTCCACCCGCCCCTGCGGCGAGTGACGTGACAGTTACCGACTTGTGAATTGGTTTGTCAACTGTCAGTGGCTGTCATTAGCCTCGCACGCATGACTAGTCAGACCACTGTCGACAAGACGGGACCGGGGGACAAGACGCCAGACGTCCCGTCGGACCCGACGACGAACCAGGGCCGGGGCCTGCGCGGCCATCCCTGGTTCACCCTCCTCACCGTGGCCGTCGGCGTCATGATGGTCGCCCTCGACGGCACCATCGTGGCGATCGCCAACCCGGCCATCGCGAAGGATCTGGGTGCCACCTGGGCCGATGTCCAGTGGATCACCAACGCGTACTTCCTCGCCCTCGCCGTCACGCTCATCACCGCGGGCAAGCTGGGCGACCGCTTCGGCCACCGCCAGACCTTCCTCATAGGCGTGGTCGGCTTCGCCGCCGCCTCCGGGGCCATCGGCCTGTCGAACTCGGTCGCCTTCGTGGTGACCTTCCGTGTCTTCCAGGGCCTGTTCGGCGCGCTGCTGATGCCCGCCGCGCTCGGCCTGCTGCGCGCCACGTTCCCCGCCGAGAAGCTGAACATGGCGATCGGCATCTGGGGCATGGTCATCGGCGCCTCCACCGCGGGCGGCCCGATCCTCGGCGGCTTCCTGGTGGAGAACGTCAGCTGGCAGTCGGTGTTCTGGATCAACGTCCCGGTCGGCGTCCTCGCCGTGGCCCTGGGCGCCTGGATCCTGCTGGACCACCGCGCCGAGAACGCCCCGCGCTCCTTCGACGTGCTGGGCATCGCTCTGCTGTCCGGAGCGATGTTCTGCCTGGTCTGGGCGCTCATCAAGGCCCCGGAGTGGGGCTGGGGCGACGCGCAGACCTGGACCTTCCTGGTCGTCTCGGTCGTCGGCTTCGCCCTCTTCGCCCTCTGGGAGACGAAGGTGAAGGAGCCGCTCATCCCGCTGGCCCTCTTCCGTTCCGTACCGCTCTCGGCGGGTGTCGTCCTGATGGTCCTGATGGCCATCGCCTTCATGGGCGGCCTGTTCTTCGTGACGTTCTACCTCCAGAACGTGCACGGCATGAGCCCCATCGACGCGGGTCTGCACCTGCTCCCGCTCACCGGCATGATGATCGTCGGCTCGCCCCTGGCCGGCGCGCTGATCACCAAAGCGGGACCGCGTATCCCGCTGGCCGGCGGTATGGCCTGCACCGCGATCGCCATGTACGGCATGTCGACCCTGGAGACGGACACGGGCAGCGCAGTGATGTCCCTCTGGTTCGCCCTGCTCGGCCTCGGCCTCGCCCCGGTGATGGTCGGCGCCACCGAGGTCATCGTCGGCAACGCGCCGCTGGAGCTGTCCGGCGTCGCCGGCGGTCTCCAGCAGGCCGCCATGCAGATCGGCGGCAGCCTCGGTACGGCCGTACTGGGCGCCGTGATGACGTCCAAGGTGGACAGCGACTTCGCGGGCAACTGGAAGGACGCGGGGCTCCCGCCGCTCGACGAGGCGCAGCTCGCCCAGGCCAAGCAGGCGGTCCAGCAGGGCGCGGCCCCCGTCGCCGAGGGCACCCCGACGGAGATCGCCGCGAAGATCACCACGGTCGCGCACGACACGTTCATCTCCGGCATGAGCCTGGCGTCCCTGGTCGCCGCCGGGGTGGCCGCGGTCGCCGTCCTCGTGGCGTTCCTGACCAAGCGCGGCGCGAACGCCGAGGCGGGTGCCGGAGCGGCGCACATCTAACAGCTCCGCCACTGCTTCACGCGCGGGTTTCCGCCCGCGTTCGCCTATCAGGGTGACAACGCTGAAGATCGCTTCCACCCGGTGCGCGCCGCAGGTCACAGTGGGTCAAGTCCTCCGCACTGCATGGTCGTTCGACTGCGGAGCGACCCGGGGGTCTGCGGCGCGCTGCCGGAGGGGGGCAGCGCGCAGGCGGCTCCGCCAACTCTCCCTGGTTTCAACCACTCCGCCGGGGTACTCGCCATCTCGTACTCGAACTGACCGCGAGGTTCAGGGAGTTGTTGACTATGGCGGGCTTCGGACACGGTACGCGCAGGCACCCCCGCTCACGTGGCCGGACGTGGTCACGGACCGGGCCGGATCGCGCGACCCTCGGGATCATCGGAGTCATCTGCGCGGTCGCCGGATTCTTCGTCCTGGGCATCGTCCTGGGACCCGTGGCGGTCCTCTGCGGCTGGCTGGCCATGAACCGCACCTGGTCCGGCGCCCGCCCCGTCCCCGCGATCATCGCGGTCGTTCTGGGTGCGATCGACACGATCCTGGCGATCATCTGGCTCGCGGGTGTGACGGGGCCGGGAACGGGTCTCGTCTGAGCGTGCGGCCCGGTGGGGCTTCTCGCGCAGTTCCCCGCGCCCCTGAAAAAGCGGGGCTGCGCCCCTGCCTTTTCACGGCCCGCGAGGGCCGTGTCTTTTGGAGGCGCGGGGAACTGCGCGAGAAGCCCCACCCAGCCGCACCCGACAACGCACCCCACCCCACCCCACCCCACCCTCACCCACGTCCCTCCGGCACTCCCTTCAACGACGCCACCTCCGCCCGCAACAGCCGAACCTCCTCGGCAAGTTCCGTTATCGCGGCCGTCTGCCGCCGCTCCTCCGCGTCGTCCTTCTCGAACCGCGCTATGAACCACGCCGCGATGTTCGCGGTCACCACACCCAGCAGCGCGATCCCGGACAGCATCAGCCCGACCGCCAGCACCCGCCCCAGCCCGGTCGTCGGCGCGTGGTCCCCGTACCCCACGGTCGTCATCGTCGTGAACGACCACCACACCGCGTCGTCCAGCGTGTCGATGTTCCCGCCCGGCGCGTCCCGCTCCACGGACAGCACCGCCAGCGACCCGAACATCAGCAGCCCGAGGACCGCCCCGCCGACGTACGTCGTGAGCTTTATCTGCGACGCCATCCGCGCCCGCTGCCCGACCAGCAGCAGCGTCGCCACCAGCCGCAGCAGCCGCAGCGGCTGGATGACGGGCAGCACCACGGCCGCCAGGTCCAGCCACCGTGTCCGGACGAACTCCCGGCGGCGTTCGGCGAGCGCCAGCCGGATCAGGTAGTCGAGCGCGAAGGCGCCCCACACCCCCCACTCGACGGCCTCACACCACCACTCCACCTGGTCGCTCGCGTCCGGCCGCACGATCGGCACGGCGTACGCCACGGCGAACACTGCGGCCAGGCAGAACAGCGGCCGCTGTGTGTGCTTTTCCCAACGGACCTGAGCCGGTACCGATCGCTGCTTCATGTCCGCATCGTAGGAAACGTGAAGGGGTGGTGAACCCACGGGTTCACCACCCCTTGACACCGTCGGCCGTTCTGAACGGCTCGGCCGAGCGCGGGCTACGCGTCGCCGCCCGCGGCCCCCGGGTCCGCCGCCGCCACGTCGAGCAGCTGGTAGCGGTCGATGGCCTGCTTCAGCACCGAGCGGTCGACCTTGCCCTCACGCGCCAGCTCGGTCAGCACGGCGACCACGATCGACTGCGCGTCGATGTGGAAGAAGCGCCGGGCCGCACCCCGGGTGTCCGCGAAGCCGAAGCCGTCCGCGCCCAGCGACTGGTACGTGCCCGGCACCCAGCGCGCGATCTGGTCCGGCACCGACCGCATCCAGTCGGAGACGGCCACGAACGGCCCCTCGGCGCCGCTCAGCTTCTTCGTCACGTACGGGACCTGCTGCTCCTCCTCGGGGTGCAGCAGGTTGTGCCGCTCCACCTCGACCGCCTCGCGGCGCAGCTCGTTCCAGGAGGTCGCCGACCAGACGTCCGCCTTCACGTTCCAGTCGGCGGCGAGGATCGCCTGTGCCTCGACCGCCCACGGCACCGCGACACCGGAGGCGATGATCTGCGCGGGGATCGAGCCCGCCTCGCCGGCCCGGTAGCGGTGGATGCCCTTGAGGATGCCCTCGACGTCCACGTCCGCCGGCTCGGCCGGGTGCTGGATCGGCTCGTTGTAGACGGTGAGGTAGTAGAAGACGTCCTCGCCGGGCTTGCCGTCGGCGGTCTCGCCGTACATCCGGCGCAGACCGTCCTTCACGATGTGCGCGATCTCGTACCCGAACGCCGGGTCGTAGGCGACACAGCCCGGGTTGGTGGACGCCAGCAGCTGAGAGTGCCCGTCCGCGTGCTGGAGGCCCTCACCGGTCAGTGTCGTACGGCCGGCGGTCGCGCCCAGGACGAAACCACGGGCCAGCTGGTCGGACATCTGCCAGAACTGGTCACCGGTGCGCTGGAAACCGAACATCGAGTAGAAGACGTAGACCGGGATGAGCGGTTCGCCGTGCGTGGCGTACGCCGAACCGGCGGCGATCAGCGAGGCCGTGCAGCCCGCCTCCGAGATGCCGTCGTGCAGCATCTGGCCGGTCGGCGACTCCTTGTAGGCGAGCAGCAGATCGCGGTCGACCGCCTCGTACTGCTGCCCCAGCGGGTTGTAGATCTTCGCGCTCGGGAAGAACGAGTCCATACCGAAGGTGCGGTACTCGTCGGGCGCGATCAGCACGAAACGCTTGCCGATCTCCTTGTCCCGCATGAGGTCCTTCAGCAGCCGGACGAACGCCATGGTCGTGGCGATCGACTGCTGACCGGAGCCCTTCTTCACACTCGCGTACGTCTTCTCCTCCGGCAGTGCCAGCGGCTTCGCCCGCACGACACGCGTCGGGACGTACCCGCCGAGCCCCTTGCGGCGGTCGTGCATGTACTGGATCTCCTCGGAGTCCCGCCCGGGGTGGTAGTACGGCGGAGCACCGCTCTCCAACTCCTTGTCGGAGATCGGCAGGTGCAGCCGGTCGCGGAAGCGCTTGAGGTCGTCGACCGTCAGCTTCTTCATCTGGTGCGTGGCGTTGCGGCCCTCGAAGTTCGGGCCCAGGGTCCAGCCCTTGACCGTCTTCGCCAGGATGACCGTCGGCTGGCCCTTGTGCTCGTACGCCGCCTTGTACGCCGCGTAGATCTTGCGGTGGTCGTGACCGCCGCGGCCCAGGTGCAGGATCTGGTCGTCGGTCATGTTCTCGACCATCGCGCGCAGCCGGTGGTCGTCACCGAAGAAGTGGTCGCGGATGTACGCCCCGGTCTCCGTGGCGTACGTCTGGTACTGGCCGTCCGGCGTGGTGTTCATCCGGTTGACCAGCACACCGTCACGGTCCTGCGCGAGCAGCGGGTCCCAGGAGCGGTCCCAGACCAGCTTGATCACGTTCCAGCCGGCGCCCCGGAAGACCGACTCCAGCTCCTGGATCACCTTGCCGTTGCCGCGCACCGGGCCGTCGAGACGCTGGAGGTTGCAGTTCACCACGAAGGTCAGGTTGTCGAGGCCCTCTCGGGCGGCGATCGTGAGCTGGCCGAGTGACTCCGGCTCGTCCATCTCGCCGTCGCCGAGAAACGCCCAGACATGGGACTTGGAGGTGTCGGCGATGCCGCGCGCCTCCATGTACCGGTTCATCCGCGCCTGGTAGATGGCGCCCAGCGGACCGAGGCCCATGGACACGGTCGGGAACTCCCAGAAGTCCGGCATCAGCCGCGGGTGCGGATAGCTGGACAGGCCGTACGGCGCCTTCGACTTCTCCTGGCGGAAGGCGTCGAGCTGCTGGTCGTCGAGCCGGTCCAGCATGTATGCGCGGGCGTAGATGCCGGGGGAGGCGTGGCCCTGGAAGAAGATCTGGTCGCCGCCGTCGCCCTCGTCCTTGCCGCGGAAGAAGTGGTTGAAGCCCACGTCGTAGAGGGAGGCGGAGGACGCGAAGGTCGCGATGTGCCCACCGACGCCGATCCCGGGCCGCTGGGCGCGCGAGACCATCACGGCGGCGTTCCAGCGGGTCGCGTTGAGGATCTTCCGCTCGATCTCCTCGTTGCCGGGGAAGAACGGTTCGGCCTTGGTCGGGATGGTGTTGACGTAGTCCGTGCTGCGCATCTCGGGCACGGCCACGCGCTTCTCGCGGGCCCGCTCGATGAGCCGGAGCATCAGGTAGCGCGCGCGCTCACGGCCGCGCTCGTCCACGGCGGCGTCGAGCGAGTCGAGCCACTCCTGGGTCTCCTCGGGATCGAAGTCAGGGACCTGACTCGGAAGGCCGCCAATGATGATCGGATTGCGATCGGATCCGGAAGCCACGCTGTTCCTTAGCTGTCAGAGGGCCGCTCTTCAATGGTTCTTCTGGGGGTTCCGCAGGGGTTCTTCTGGGGGTTCTCTAGGTGCCTGCACCGCCCCCCATCGTGTACCTCGGGAACGCAAACGTCATCTCTACCGAGAGGTAACCAGGGCGGTCACCGGCTCGACAAAGGTAGTAAAGGTATTCGATGCTCGTACCCCCGGATGGTTGCTGAATGCGCAAAAAGGGCAGAACGGTGTGGCGTGCGTCACGTGAAGCTGTGAATCCGCGTAGAGAGTTGCGGTGACACGGCCCGGATCGTCACCGTTTCGGCGGTCTCCAAGGCTGGGTACTTGCGCGATCCGCCCCGCCCGTGTGGACTACGGCCAATGCTTCGCGCACGCGCGTGGCTGATTCCCCAGGGGGCGACCCCACCCGAACATGATCAGGAGGCAACCCGTGAGCGCGACCGCGGACCACGCGGAGGAGCGGACGAACCCTGCCGCGAGGCTGGGGTTCCAGCCCGAGCAGGTGGTCCAGGAGATCGGCTACGACGACGATGTCGACCAGGAGCTCCGCGAGTCCATCGAGGAAGTCGTAGGCAGTGAGCTCGTCGACGAGGACTACGACGACGTGGCCGATGCCGTCGTGCTGTGGTTCCGAGACGACGACGGCGACCTGACGGATGTGCTGGTGGACGCCACCACGTACATCGAGGAAGGTGGCTCGATCCTGCTGCTGACGCCCAAGACCGGGCGGGACGGCTATGTGGAGCCCAGCGACATTTCGGAGGCCGCGACGACTGCGGGGTTGTCCGCGTCGAAGAGTGTCAGCGTGGGCAAGGACTGGAGCGGCAGTCGGCTCGTCACGCCGAAGGCGGCGAAGTCCGGCAAGAGGTAAACGCTGCCGCTTCGGCTCGGCAGGTTCGCCTGAGGGCTCGGGGCGAACTGCTCGACGGCGGACGCGTTCGTCGTGGCTTGTCGCGTCAGTTCCCCGCGCCCCTGGAGGCGGGCCCCTTCGGGGCCACCCCTCCAGGGGCGCGTCGTTTTCCGTGCGTAGGCTGGGTCACCCGAACAGTCCATGAAGGGACTCAGGTAGATCATGGCGATCCAGGTCGGTGACAAGGCCCCCGACTTCGAGCTCAAGGACAATCACGGCGCCACCGTGCGGCTCTCGGACTTCCGGGGCGAGAAGAACGTGGTGGTGCTCTTCTACCCCTTCGCGTTCACCGGGGTGTGCACGGGCGAGCTGTGCGAGCTGCGGGACAACCTGCCGAAGTTCGTCAACGACGACGTGCAGCTGCTGGCCGTGTCGAACGACTCCATCCACACCCTGCGGGTCTTCGCCGAGCAGGAGGGCCTGGAGTACCCGCTGCTGTCGGACTTCTGGCCGCACGGCGAGGTCTCCCGGGCGTACGGCGTCTTCGACGCGGACAAGGGCTGCGCGGTGCGCGGCACGTTCATCGTCGACAAGGAGGGCCTCGTTCGCTGGTCGGTCGTCAATGCCCTGCCCGACGCCCGCGACCTGAAGGAGTACCTCGCGGCCCTCGACACCCTGTGATTCTTCGGTTCCACACCCTGCGGGGAACGGGAACCCGTCACTAGGATCGACACGTTGATCCGACACCAATGCAACGCAGGGGCTCCCCGCCCCTGAAACCAAACGGAGGACTTCGTGGGAGTCAGCCTCAGCAAGGGCGGCAACGTATCGCTGACCAAGGAGGCGCCGGGCCTGACCGCGGTCATCATCGGGCTGGGGTGGGACATCCGCACCACGACCGGCACCGACTTCGACCTGGACGCCAGTGCCCTGCTGCTGGACGCGTCGGGCAAGGTCAGCAGCGACGCCAACTTCATCTTCTTCAACAACCTGAAGAGCCCGGACGGCTCGGTCGAGCACACCGGCGACAACCTCACCGGTGAGGGCGAGGGCGACGACGAGCAGATCAAGGTCAACCTCGCGACCGTCCCGGCCGAGATCGAGAAGATCGTCTTCCCGGTCTCGATCTACGACGCCGAGAACCGTCAGCAGTCCTTCGGTCAGGTCCGCAACGCGTTCATCCGCGTGGTGAACCAGGCGGGCGAGGCGGAGATCGCCCGCTACGACCTCTCCGAGGACGCCTCCACCGAGACCGCCATGGTCTTCGGTGAGCTCTACCGGCACGGCGCCGAGTGGAAGTTCCGCGCCATCGGCCAGGGCTACGCCTCGGGCCTGCGCGGTATCGCCCAGGACTTCGGTGTGAACGTCTGAGTCACGGGGGAGGACCCCCGTGCGCCACAGACTCACCGCGTCCGGCGCCGCTGTCGACACCGACCGCGGCGCCGGACGCGCTCGTACGACGGGCCCGGGCGGGCCCGCGTACGGAACAACTGAACAGTTGAGCAACTGCAGCTCGAAAATCGGGGAGGACCAGCACCATGGGCGTCACACTCGCCAAGGGAGGCAATGTCTCCCTCTCCAAGGCCGCGCCGAACCTCACACAAGTGTTGGTCGGGCTCGGCTGGGACGTCCGGACCACCACCGGAGCCCCCTTCGACCTCGACGCCAGCGCGCTGCTGTGCCAGAGCGGCCGGGTGCTGGGGGACGAGTGGTTCGTCTTCTACAACAACCTCAAGAGCCCGGACGGCTCGGTCGAGCACACCGGCGACAACCTCACCGGCGAGGGGGACGGCGACGACGAGTCGCTGATCATCGACCTCTCCCGGGTGCCGGCCGCCGTCGACAAGATCGTCTTTCCGGTCTCCATCCATGACGCCGAGAACCGCGGCCAGGCCTTCGGGCAGGTCAGCAACGCCTTCATCCGTGTGGTCAACCAGGCCGACGGCCAGGAACTCGCCCGCTACGACCTCTCCGAGGACGCCTCCACCGAGACCGCGATGATCTTCGGCGAGGTCTACCGCTACGGCGGCGAGTGGAAGTTCCGCGCGGTGGGACAGGGGTACGCGTCCGGCCTGCGGGGCATCGCCCTCGACTTCGGGGTGAACGTCTCGTAGCGCTATATGCGCAAAAGCCGGGGCCGTGTGGGGTGCGTGGGGTGCCCGACTAGACTTCGGGTTCAAAAGTTTCGTAAAGCCGCGCGCGGCGCGGGGGAACCCCGTACACACACGATTGGGTAGCCAGTGGTTCTGAAAACCTTCGGCTGGTCGTTCGCGGTCACCGCGCTCGGCTTGGTAGCAGCGGTTCTCTACGACGGATGGACGGCGCTCGGGCTCGTCGCGATCCTGTGCGTCCTGGAGATCTCGCTGTCGTTCGACAACGCGGTGGTCAACGCCGGGATCGTGAAGAAGATGAATGCCTTCTGGCAGAAGATCTTCCTCACCATCGGCATCCTGATCGCAGTCTTCGGTATGCGGCTGGTCTTCCCTGTCGTGATCGTGGCGATCAGCGCCCAGCTGGGTCCGATCGAGGCCGTCGACCTCGCGCTCAACGACAAGGACCAGTACCAGCAGTACGTGACCGACGCCCACCCGTCGATCGCGGCGTTCGGCGGTATGTTCCTGCTGATGATCTTCCTGGACTTCATCTTCGAGGACCGGGACATTAAGTGGCTGAGCTGGCTGGAGCGTCCGCTGGCCAAACTCGGCAAGATCGACATGCTGTCGGCCTGTATCGCGATGATCGTCCTGCTGATCACCTCGATGACCTTCGCGACCCAGGCCCACCAGCACGGCGGCACCCATGTCGACAAGGCGCAGACCGTCCTGCTCTCCGGACTCGCGGGTCTCATCACCTATCTGATCGTCGGTGGGCTCTCCGGGTTCTTCGAGAACCGGCTGGAGGAGGACGAGGAGCGCGAGCACGAGGAGGAGGAAGCGGCGGAGCGCGCGGGCAAGCCGCGTTCGGCCGTGGCCCTCGCGGGCAAGGCCGCGTTCTTCATGTTCCTCTACCTGGAGGTCCTTGACGCGTCCTTCTCCTTCGACGGTGTCATCGGCGCCTTCGCCATCACCAACGACATCGTCCTGATGGCGCTGGGCCTCGGTGTCGGCGCGATGTACGTCCGGTCGCTGACCGTGTACCTGGTCCGCCAGGGCACCCTCGACGACTACGTCTACCTGGAGCACGGCGCGCACTACGCGATCGGTGCCCTCGCCGCGATCCTCCTCATCACCATCCAGTACGAGATCAACGAGTTCATCACCGGTTCCATCGGTGTCATCCTGATCGCCTGGTCCTTCTGGTCCTCCGTCCGCCGTAACAGGGCGCTGGCGGCCGAAGAGGGAAAAGCTGACGCCACCGACAAGGCGGAGGTCCCCTCCGGGGTGTGATCACCCGTGAGGTGAGGGCAGGCTCTGAGCGGGGCGGCCGACGAGGATGCGTCCTCGTCGGCCGCCCCGTCGGTGGTTGACGCGACGACACGGCAGGTGTGGGGCGGGTATGAGTTTTCTGGACAACCTGTGGCGCGGGCGGGCCTCGGAGTTCGACGCGGGCAACGCGGCGACCAACGCGATCGAGCTGACCAAGCGGCACCAGAAGGTGTCCCTCTCCAAGCAGAACGCGGCCGCCGGCCATCTGCGGGTCAACCTGTCCTGGCGGATGCGGACCTCCGACATCGGCGCGCCCAAGCGGCAGAGCGTGCTGCGGCACCCCTTCAAGGCGCTCAAACCGGAGGAGGTGCAGGCGCACAGCCAGAGCATGGTGAACGTCGACCTGGACCTCGGCTGCCTCTACGAACTGGCCGACGGGACCAAGGGGGTCGTCCAGCCCCTGGGCGGCTTCCTCGGCGACATCAACGAGGCGCCGTACATGCGGCTGAGCGGGGACGACCGGTTCGGCTCCGGGTCCGGCGAGACGATGTACATCAACCTGGACCACCGGGACCAGTTCAAGCGGATGCTGGTGTTCGTCTACATCTACGACCAGACGCCGGCCTTCGACCGTACGCACGCGATCGTGACGCTGTACCCGAGCAACGGGCCGCGGATCGAGATAGGCCTGGACGAGCGGCATCCGCAGGCCCGGTCCTGTGCGGTGGTGATGATCGAGAACGTCAAGGGCGAGATCACCGTGCGCCGGGAGGTGAAGTTCGTCTACGGCTTCCAGGCCGAGCTCGACCGGTTGTACGGGTGGGGGCTGCAGTGGGGGCGGGGCTACAAGACCAAGGCGGAGCGCTGACGCCGGTCCTGGCCGGTTCGCCCATGAGCTCGGACCCGCAGGCACCTGGGCGTCTGCGGGTCCGTGGGTGGCCTCAGCGGCCGATGAACTGCGGGCCCTGCGGGGAGCCGGACGTTCGGGTCCAGGGCCGCCGCCGTGGGCTGCGGGTAGCCGTAGGCCGGGCCGTTGGTGGTGGCGGGGTCGGCTGCGGGTGGGGGTAGCCGTAGCCGGACTGCTGCGTCGGGGCCGCCGGGGGTAGCCGTACGCGGGCTGGGCCGGAACGCCCGTCGGGGGCTGCTCCGGGGCAGCGGGGCCGAGATCTCCGGGGCCGGGGCCGGGGTCTGGGTCGTGGCGTCCTCGTCGGCCGTCGCGGCCGCCGCCTCCGACTCGTCGACCGAGATGCCGAAGTCCATGGCGAGGCCCTGGAGGCCGTTGGTGTAGCCCTCGCCCAGGGCGCGGAACTTCCAGCCGCCGCCCCGGCGGTAGAGCTCGCCGCAGATCAGTGCGGTCTCGTCGCCGGTCTCCGGCTTGATGTCGAAATACGCCAGCGGTTCGGCGTCCGCGACGGTGGCGTCGTACAGCAGGATGCGCAGGGACCGTACGCGGCCGAAGGGGACGGGCTGCCCGGAGGCGTCGTCGGCGGAGGCCACGAGGAGAATCTGGCCGACGGCGGACTCGACACCGGCCAGATCGGTCTGGATGGTGTCGGTGAGGCCCTCGGCCACACGCTTTTTGCCGAGTCTCCACACCTTGCCCGAGGGGTGGCGTGGCTGGTTGTAGAAGACGAAGTCCTCGTCGGACCGTACGCGGCCGTCGGGGCCGAGGAGCAGCGCCGAGGCGTCGACGTCCGGGGCGTCCTGCCCCGGCGCCCAGCGCAGCACGGCGCGGACCGCCGTGGCTTCTACGGGGACGTTCGACCCCTTCAGCATCGCGTGCGTCATGCGGTCATCCTGCCCTCTCGGTCCTGATCACGACAACGCGGGGGCGGCGAACCGCCGATGAGAACGTTCAGCGCCCGACACCGCCGGGTTACCAGAACTTCACGCCGGCCGGGAACTGATGTCACACATTTGTACGTACTATTACCGGCCACGATCGTGACCGGATGCCGAGCAAGCGCGGGGGAAGCACATGCGTCATTTCGGGCACATAGCCCCTGAGGAGCGGCGGCGTCTCTTCTACCGGGAGCCCGGCGTCTTCGACGCCGACTCCCCGGCCCGGGTGCTCGCCGCCGCGCTCGGTGCCACGCTCTACAGCCCGGCGACCCGGGAGCGGCTCGCCGACGACATCGTCAAGCAGGCCGGCCGCGGTGTGGTCTCCATGGTGCTCTGCCTGGAGGACTCCATCGACGACGCCGAGGTCGTGGGCGCCGAGGAGAACCTCGTCCGGCAGTTCACCGACCTCGCCGACCGGCCGGACGTCGAGCTTCCGCTGCTCTTCATCAGGGTCCGCCTCCCCGAGCAGATACCCGACCTGGTCAGCCGGTTCGGCCCGGCCGTGCGGCTGCTGTCCGGTTTCGTGTTCCCCAAGTTCACCGAGGAACGGGGCGTGGCCTTCCTGGAGGCGCTCACCGCCGCCGAGGCCGCGAGCGGACGGCGGCTGTTCGGGATGCCGGTCCTCGAATCGCCCGAGCTGATGTACCGGGAGACGCGCGTAGAAGCGCTCCAGGGCATCGCCCACACCGTCGACAAGTACCGCGACCGCGTCCTCGCGCTGCGTCTGGGCGTCACCGACTTCTGCTCCTCCTACGCGCTGCGCCGGGCACCGGACATGACCGCGTACGACGTCCAGATCGTCGCCTCCGTGATCGCCGACGTGGTGAACGTGCTCGGCCGCGCCGACGGCACCGGGTTCACGGTGACCGGGCCGGTGTGGGAGTACTTCCGGGTCCAGGAGCGGATGTTCAAGCCGCAGCTGCGCACCAGCCCCTTCCTGGCGAACCGGGCCGGGGAACTGCGCGAGTCGCTCATCGAGCATGCGCTGGACGGTCTGCTGCGCGAGATCTCCCTGGACCAGGCCAACGGGCTGCTCGGCAAGACCTGCATCCATCCCTCGCACGTGCTGCCGGTGCACGCGCTGTCCGTGGTCAGCCACGAGGAGTACGGCGACGCCCAGGACATCGTGCGGCCCGACCGCCACGGGGGCGGTGTCCTGCGCTCGGCCTCCCGGAACAAGATGAACGAGGTCAAGCCGCACCGCGCCTGGGCGGAAAGGGTTCTGCAGCGCGCCGAGGTGTTCGGTGTCTCCAACGAGGACATCGGGTTCGTGGACCTGCTGGCCGCGGGCCTGCCCGACTGACCGCCGCACTCGCCCGGCCATCCACGGGACCGTACCGATCGCCGTACCGATGGCCGTACCGACTAAGGAATCGATGAACAACGCAGCGAACGACACGACCGGGGCCCGTGGCGGAGTCTGGTCCGGGGCCTGGGTCCGTGAACGGCTCGGCGTCGAACTGGTCGGGGACGAGGAGCTGACCGGGCTCCTGGGGCTCGCTCTGCGGCGCAATCCCAAGCGGGCGCATCTGCTGGTGTCGAACGTCCTCGGCAAGCATGTGCCGCAGTCCCCGGCCGTCGTCCACGGGCACGGGTTCGCGCTCGGCCGCCGGGTGCGGCAGCTGCTGGGGGAGGACGGGGCGCGGGCCGCGGTCGTCCTCGGGTACGCCGAGACCGCCACCGGGCTCGGGCACTCCGTCGCGGACGGGGTGGGCGAGGCGCCCTACCTCCACTCCACCCGGCGTCCCGTCGAGGGGGTCGCCCAGGCCGGGGGCTTCGAGGAGTCCCACTCCCACGCGACCTCGCACCTGCTGCTGCCGGAGGACCCCGCGCTGCTCGCGGGGCCGGGGCCGCTGGTGCTCGTCGACGACGAGTTCTCCACCGGGAACACGGTCCTCAACACCATCCGCGCGCTGCACGAGCGGTATCCGCGGGAGAGGTACGTCGTGGTGGCGCTGGTCGACATGCGGTCGGCCGCCGACCAGGGGCGGTTGGCCGCGTTCGCCCGGGAGATCGGGGCGCGCGTCGACCTGGTGACCGCGGCGAAGGGGACCGTGCGGCTGCCGGAGGGGGTGCTGGAGAAGGGGCAGGCGCTCGTCGCGGCACACGAAGGCGCGGCGGCCGCGGGCACGAGCGTCGTGACACAACGCGGCGCGGCGGGCACGGGCGCGGGGGTCGCCACCGGCGTCGCCACGGCCGGGGCTTCGGCCGCCGGAGTCACGCGGATCGAGCTGGGCTGGCCCGTCGGCGTGCCCGACGGGGGACGGCACGGCTTCACCCCCGCGCACCGCGCACGGCTGGAGAGCGCGTTGCCCGCCATGGCCGCGCGCCTCGCCGAGGCGCTGCCCCCGGGGGCCCGCCGGGTGCTCGTGCTCGGTTTCGAGGAGCTGATGTACGCCCCGCTGGCGCTCGCCCGGGAGCTGGAGAAGTCGGCCGCGGAAGGGCTGGAGATACGGTTCTCCACCACCACGCGGTCGCCCGTCCTCGCCGTCGACGACCCCGGCTACGCGATCCGCAGCCGCCTCGTCTTCCCGGCCCACGACGACCCGGCGGACGGGCCGGGGGAGCGGTACGCCTACAACGTGGCCGGCGGCGGCTTCGACGCGGTGGTCGCGGTCGTCGACTCGGTCGCGGACACGGCCGCACTGCACGCCGACGACGGCCTGCTGGCCACCCTCGCCGCCCACGTGCCCGGCGTACTCCTCGCCGTGGTCCCGTCGTACGTCCCGCCGACCGTCTTAAGCGCCCCGACCCGCACTTCCCGAAAGGCCAGCCATGCTCCCCGAGCCCCTCCGCGGCCCCGACTTCTCCTCCTACGCCGCCGACGAGGTGGGCTGGCTGCTGCAAGACCTCTCCGACGTGACGCTGGAGGCGCCCACCGAGGAGCGGGAGGAGGCCATCCAGAGCGGGGGCGCGCACTACGCCGAGTCCCTGCCGGTCGAGTACCAGCCGAGCGAGCAGTACCAGGCCCTCTTCCACAGCGCGCTCGACACGTCCGCCGAACGCATCGCCGTCGCCGTCGGCGTGGTGACCGAGACCGTGCTGGCCGAGCGGTCGGCGCGGCCCGTCCTGGTGTCGCTGGCCCGTGCCGGGACGCCCGTGGGCGTGCTGATGCGGCGATGGGCGCGGCACCGCCACGACATCGAGGTGCCGCACTACGCCGTGTCCATCGTGCGGGGCCGCGGTATCGACGCCAACGCGCTGCGCTGGCTCGCCGACCGTCACGACCCCGCCGACGTCGTGTTCGTCGACGGCTGGACCGGCAAGGGTGCGATCACCCGGGAACTCGCCGCCGCCATCGAGGAGTTCGAGGCGTCCGACGGCATCACCGGGTTCGACCCCGAGATCGCCGTCCTCGCCGACCCGGGCTCGTGCGTGCGGACCTACGGCACACGGGAGGACTTCCTGATCCCCTCCGCCTGCCTCAACTCCACCGTCTCCGGGCTGATCTCACGGACCGTGCTGCGTGCGGACCTCGTCGGGCCCGACGACTTCCACGGTGCCAAGTTCTACCGGGAGCTGGCCGGCGTCGATGTGTCGGTGGACTTCCTGGACGCCATAGCCGCCCGCTTCCCGGACGTCGAGGACGCGGTCGACGTCCGGACCAAGGAACTGCTCGCCGCCGACCGCACCCCCACCTGGGAGGGCTGGGCCGCCGTCGAGCGGATCAGCGAGGAGTACGGGATCCACGACGTCAACCTGGTCAAGCCCGGTGTCGGCGAGACCACTCGGGTGCTGCTGCGCCGGGTACCGTGGAAGATCCTCGCGCGGGCCGGGGCGGGCGCGGACCTCGACCACGTACGTCTGCTCGCCGAACAGAGAGGGGTACCGGTGGAAGAGGTGGCCGAACTGCCGTACACATGCGTGGGGTTGATCCACCCGAAGTTCACGCGGGGCGCCACCGGCGCCGACGGCAAGGCGGTGGCGGTCTGATGCCGGGCCCCAGAGTTCTCGTCGCGAGCGATCTCGACCGTACGCTCATCTACTCGTCCGCCGCGCTCGCGCTGACCATGCCGGACGCGCGGGCGCCCCGGCTGCTCACCGTCGAGGTGCACGAGAGCAGGCCGCTGTCGTACATGACGGAGACGGCCGCGGGGCTGCTGGCCGAGCTGGGCGACGCGGCGGTGTTCGTGCCGACCACGACCCGGACGCGCAAGCAGTACCAGCGGATCAATCTGCCGGGCCCGGAGCCGACGTACGCGATCTGCGCCAACGGCGGACACCTGCTGGTGGACGGGGTCACGGACCTCGACTGGCACACGCGGGTCACCGCCCGGCTCGCGGACGAGTGCGCGCCGCTCGCCGAGGTGCGGGACCACCTGGAGACCACGGCGCACCCGGCGTGGGTGCGCAAGCACCGTGTCGCCGAGGAGCTGTTCGTCTATCTCGTCGTCGAGCGTGAGCTGCTCCCCGAGGAGTGGGTGAAGGATCTCGCGGTCTGGGCCGAGAACCGCGGGTGGACCGTCTCGCTGCAGGGGCGCAAGCTCTACGCCGTGCCGAAGCCGCTCACCAAGTCGGCGGCGATGAGGGAGGTCGCTCGGCGGACGGGGGTCGAGTTGACCTTGGCCGCGGGGGACTCCCTGCTCGACGCGGATCTGTTGCTCGCGGCGGATCGGGCCTGGCGGCCGGGGCACGGGGAGCTGGCCGAGGCGGGGTTCTTGGGGCCGGGGGTGAGTGCGCTGCCCGAGCGGGGGTGTTGGCCGGGGAGCGGATTCTTCGGGAGTTCTTGCGGGCCTCTCAGGAGCGGTGAGGCTTGTTGCTGTGCCGGTCAGGGGGTGGGGGTGTGGTGCGATGCGGGCTGCCGGTCCGCTGTGGCTTGTCGCGCGGTTCCCCGCGCCCCCGAACAGCGGGGCCTTCTCAGGAAGCGGAGGAGGGTGAAGGCCAGCAGGGCCAAGGTCGCTCCCGACAGGACGATCTTCGAGTACGTCGAGACGATCGCCGTGACCTCGGTCCAGTTGGCGCCCAGGAAGTAGCCGGCCAGGACGAAGACCGTGTTCCAGAGGGCGCTGCCCAGGGTGGTCAGCAGGGTGAAGACGGGCAGGGGCATGCGTTCCACGCCGGCCGGGACCGAGATGAGGCTGCGGAAGACCGGGATCATCCGGCCGAAGAAGATCGCCTTGGCGCCGTGTTTGAGGAACCAGGCTTCCGTCTTCTCGATGTCCGATACCTTGACCAGAGGCAGCTTCGCGGCGATGGCGACCGTGCGGTCGCGGCCGAGGAGGGCGCCGACGCCGTAGAGGGCGAGGGCGCCGACCACGGAGCCCGCGGTGGTCCACAGCAGGGCGGCGAAGAGGTTCATCTGCCCGGTGCTCGCGGCGAAGCCGGCGAGGGGGAGGACGACCTCGCTGGGGATCGGTGGGAAGAGGTTCTCCAGCGCCACGGCGAGGCCCGCGCCCGGCGCCCCCAGCAGATCCATCAGACCGATGATCCACAGGGGTGCGCCGCTCATCGACTCCGCTCGCATGGCTGTCATGGGGGCACGCTAGGCGAACGAAGCTGAAGGGAGCCTGAGGGGTGCGTGAACGTTCGAGGGACGCGGTCCGTTGATCGAGGTGTGTTGATCAACCGCAGCAGCCGCCACCGCAGCACCCGCCACCACCACCGCCCGCCCGGGGCGCCGGGGCGGTCGCGGCGGCCGACCCTCCGACGGCGACCGTCGACAGCAGTTTGACCGTGTCGGAGTGGCCCTCGGGGCAGTCCGCGGGGGCGGAGGACTCGGCCATCGGGCGGCTCAGTTCGAAGGTGTCGCCGCAGGTCCGGCAGCGGTACTCATAGCGAGGCATGGGGTCAGGCTAACCGGCGTCCGGGGGGCGGCAAGGGGGCCGCGTTTTGCCTGGTCGGTCACACTGGCCAAATTTTCACGCTCCTGACAGAAGCGTTTGTGAAAGTGACTGATAATTTGTGGTCGCCGTGTGGAGACCGGGAGGCCGGGGGAACAGGGGGCTCACTGCCGCGGATGTGGCGGCCGTGACCAGCCGCGCGGCGGTGCCAAGTGGGGAGGGGGGACAGTCATGACCGCTGTCCTTGGTCGATCGGGAGACACGTGTCCCGGTCGGATAGTCGCCGTGCGCGGGCGGAAGGTTGCCGCGCACCGCCGAATCGTCGCTGGGCACCGCTCGGGCCGTCCGCGTACGGGGTCCCGCCGTGGCTAGCCGGGGAAGGGGAAGGGAAGGGGCAGGAGGAAGGGGTGCCGGAGGAGTCCGACCTCACCATGCAGCTGAAGCTCCCGCCGGCCCCGGCGGACGAGACCATGCAGCTGCGGGTGCTGGAGCCGGGTACGTTCGACCTGCCGCAGGAGCCGCCGGCGTCCGGGAAGCGCGGCAGGCGCAAGGCGCCCAGGCCGTCGCTTCTGGCCAGATTCACCGCCGTCGCCGGCGCGCGACTGGCCCCGTTCGCCCCCTTGGCCCGCCGGATGCGTCCGCAGTACCCCCGTCCGGGCCGTGCCGACTGGCGCCGCTGGGTGCCGTCCTGGCGGCAGTCGCTGGGGGCCGCGGGACTGGCCGTGGGCGTCAGCGGCATGTTCCTGTCCGTCGCCTACGCCGCCACGGACATACCGGAGGACCTCAACACCTTCGCCACCCAGCAGGACAACGTGTACTTCTGGTCCGACGGCACCCCGATGGCCCGTACCGGCTGGGTGCGACGGCAGGCGATGCCCCTGAAGGACGTCCCCCAGGACGTGCGCTGGGCGGTCCTCGCGGCGGAGAACGCGAGCTTCTACTCCGACCCCGGCATCTCCGTGAGCGGTATCACCCGCGCCCTGGTGCGCACCGTCGGCGAGGGCGACACCCAGGGCGGCTCGACCATCACCCAGCAGTACGTCAAGAACGTCTACCTGACCCAGGACCGCTCGCTCGGCCGCAAGTTCGACGAGGCGCTGCTCGCCCTCAAGCTCGACAACCAGATGAGCAAGGACGAGATCCTGGAGGGCTACCTCAACACCAGCTGGTTCGGCCGCGGCACCTACGGCATCCAGCGCGCCTCCCAGGCGTACTACGGCAAGGACGTCAGCGAGCTGAACGTCAGCGAGGCCGCGGTCCTCGCCTCCCTCCTCAAGGGCGCGGGCCTCTACGACCCCACCCTGAGCAACGCCAACCGGGAACGGGCGGTCGTGCGCTGGGAGTGGATCCTGGACCGGATGGTGGACATCGGCAAGCTGTCGAAGGCCGAGCGCGCCAAGTACACGAAGTTCCCCGAGCCGATCGAACAGTCGAGCCAGTACGACACCGGCAAGCAGAGCGACTACCTGGTGCAGCTGGCCTCCCAGTACGCGAAGAAGGCGGCGAACCTCAGCGATCAGGAGTTCGACCGGGGTGGCTACCAGATCTACACGACCTTCGACAAGGACCGGCAGAACGAGCTGACCGACGCCGTCACCAAGGCCCGCAAGGAAGTCCGCGAGGACAACCCGAAGAAGGCGCGGACCGCGCACTTCGGCGCCTCCTCGGTCGCCGCCGACGGCCGGATCCTCGCCGTCTACGGCGGCCCCGACCACCGCAGACAGGGATTCAACGAGTCGAACGCGACCACCGTCCCGGCCGGCTCGGCCTTCCTCCCCTTCGTCTACGCGGCGGGTCTGGAACACGGTGTCGTCAAGGAGCGCGGCGGCGGGGCTACACCTGTCACCCCGCAGACGATCTACGACGGCAACGACGGCGTGCCGGTGACCACCCCCGAGGGGCCCTACTGGGACCGGGGCGGCGACCAGGTCTCCGCCCGCAACGACGGCAAGAAGTCCTGGGGCCCGATCACCCTGCACGACGCGCTCGCCCGGTCGGTGAACACCCCGTTCATGCAGCTCGGCATGGACACCGGTCTGGCCAAGGTGCGAAGCACCGCCGAGGCGGCCGGACTGCTCTCCTCCAGCTTCGGCGCGCAGGTGCCGGGGCTGTCCGTGGGCAGCGCCACGCCCAGCGCGATCCGTATGGCCAGCGGCTACAGCACCTTCGCCGCGCTGGGCAAACACACCGAGCCGTACTCCGTGCGGAAGGTGACCCACAACGGGTCCAAGGTCGCCCTGGACAAGCCGAAGCCGAAGCGGGCGGTGAGCGGCAAGGTGGCCGCCGAGGTCACCTCGGCGCTCACCGACGCCTACCGCCTCGCCCACCCCACCTCGCCCGGTGCCGCCTCCTTCGAGGTGGCCGCCAAGGGCGGGACCACCCAGGACGACAAGGCCGCCTGGTACGTCGGAACGGCCGACGCGGTGTCGACCGCCGTCGTCGTCTACCGCATCGACCTGGCCAAGAGCCTGGAGCCGCTGCCGCTCGACGGGATCGCCGGAACTCCCAACGCCGGGGTCCCCTACGACATCTGGTCCAGTGCGATGAGGATCGGCTGACCACCGATGAGCACCCGCACCCGCCACCCTCGCAGAATGAGCCGTACATGAAGTCTGGCAGCAAGCCGCACAAGGGCCGCCGTCGCAAGGCGCGCCCGCAGCGCCGCACCACCCGTCCGCAGTTCCTGACGGTGGCGGCGCTCCTCGTGGTGGCCTCCCTGGTCGGCGGCTACCTGGTGCTGAACCGGTCGGCCGACACCGCGCCGACCGCTTCGTCGGCCGGCGGCGGCAGCGACAAGGGGGCCACCAAGAAGGAACCCGTCTGGGACGGCGAGACCAAGGTCATCGGTGACGGCTCCACCTCCTACACCGGCCCGCAGAAGGGCCGGTTGAAGGCCGTGCCGCTCAAGAAGGGCGAGAAGCCGCCGCAGTTCGTCGTCTTCTCCTGGGACGGCGCGCTGGCGGGCGACGACAACCTCTTCGAGCACTACCGCCAGATGGCGAAGAAGTACGACGCCCACATGACGTTCTTCCTCACCGGCATCTATCTGCTGCCCAAGGAGAAGCGGGACCTCTACGACCCGCCGCAGCACGACAAGGGCGCCGCCGCGATCAGCTACCCCACCGACGAGCACATCCTCACCACCCTGACGGAGCTCGGCGAGGCGTGGAAGGAGGGCAACGAGATAGGCACCCACTTCAACGGCCACTTCTGCGGGGAGAAGGGCGGCGGCGACTGGAGCGTCGCGGAGTGGAAGCAGGAGATCAAGGAGTTCAACTCCTTCCTCGCCAACTGGAAGACCAACACCGGCGCCAAGGACCTCGACCCGCTGCCCTTCACCGTCGACGCCGTCAAGGGCGGCCGCGCGCCCTGCCTGGAGGGCCAGGACAACCTCCTGAAGGCCGTCAAGGACTTCGGCTACCGCTACGACGCCAGCTCCCCGGGTGCCTTCCAGGTGTGGCCGGGCAAGAAGAACGGCGTCTGGGACTTCCCGCTGCAGATGCTCCCGTACAGCGACGAATACCAGGCCCTGTCGATGGACTTCAACTTCCTCTACAACCAGTCCGAGGGCAAGACCGACGGTGATCCGGCCATGTACCCGACCTGGCAGCAGGAGACCATCGACACCTACATGGCGGGCTTCAACCGCGTGTACTACGGCAGCCGGGCGCCCCTGTTCATCGGCAACCACTTCGAGCAGTGGAACGGCGGCATCTACATGAACGCCGTGGACGAGGTCATCAAGACCGTGTGCGTGAAGAAGGACGTCAAGTGCGTGTCCTTCGACGAACTCGCCGACTGGATGGACGTCCAGTCGCCGGAGACCCTGGCGAACCTGCGCGGGCTCGACCCCGCCCAGGCACCGGCCGACTGGGCATCGGTCGTGAAATAGCCGCACAGATACCCATGTTGCTCACTTGTTACACCCCCCGGTCTCACTTTGCTTGAGGAGGTCATGTAAAGATTCGAGCCCGGGTACGACCAACTCGGGGTCAAGGAGATTCCCAGTGAGATCAAGGACGTTGAGCCTCGCAGGCTCGACCCTCGCGGCGGCCGTCGTGGCCTCCGCGCTGCTGCCCGTCGCCGCGGCCAACGCCGCCGCGTCGACGCCCAAGGTCACGAAGGCGACCAAGGACGCCTTCGGGCGCGTCGCGGACAACGTGCTCACCGACCGTACGGCCGTGCTGCTCGGCAGCAAGGCCGCGCGCAAGTCGCTGAAGCCGACCGGCGGCGTCAAGCTGTCCGCCGGCCAGAAGAAGGCCGAGGACGGCAAGCTGTCCGCCCTGAAGGACACCAGGTCCCGCCTGGCGTCCCTGGGCGAGGCCTACACCTCGGCCGACACGAAGGTCACCGTCGACAGCGCCAAGGTCAAGGGCAAGAAGGCCACGGTCAAGGTCACCGAGACCACGACCCTGAAGTACAAGAAGATACGCGGCGACGAGCCCGCCTCCACGGGCTTCGACGCGCACCACGTGCTCACCTTCACCGCCCAGGCGAACGGCACCTGGCAGCTCACCGCGATGCGCTCCACGGACGGTGGCGCCCCGCGGATCAACGAGCCCGCCGCCGCGACCGCGGACACCAAGCTCAGCCGTACGCCGATGGCCATCATCAGCGCGCCCAAGGCGGCCACCACGCGCAACCCCGCCCCCAAGCCGAAGACGCTCACGGGCGGCGCCTACGACTACCGGGCGATGGCGACGTACACCGAGAAGTACTGGAAGAACTACAACCCGGCGTACCGCAAGTACAACTCGCTCGGCGGCGACTGCACCAACTACCTCAGCCAGGGCCTCCTGGCGGGCGGCTGGAAGCAGATCTCCACGGTCACGCCGGAGGAGTACGACACCTGGTACTACGCCTCCAACGGCACCGCGGACGCCTGGATCGGCGTGAACGAGTGGTCCTGGTTCACCCAGACCGCCAAGCGGACCACGCCGCTCGCGAACGTCTACCAGATGGACATCGGCGACGTGCTCCAGATCGACTTCAACAGGGACGGGTCCAAGGACCACTCCATGATGACGACCTACCGCAGCGCCAGCGGTGTCCCGTACCTGACGTACCACGACGCGGACACCTACCGCCGTTCGGTCGCGAGCATCATCGCCTCGTACCCGACCGCGAACTACTACGCGTACCGCACCTGAGCCCGGCCCTCACGGTGCCTCAGCCGGCGCCCTTCCCGTCGTCCGTCCCGGACTCGGGGAGGGCGTCGGCGCGTTCCAGCTTCGCCATCCCCACGCCGGCCTTGCGCCGCGTCTCGCGCTCCGACTCCTCCGGGTGGCGGGCCCGCCAGTACGGGTTGTCGTGCGGCAGCGCCGTGCCGACCCTGCCGTACATCCCGAACGTCATCAGCAGAATCCCGACGACAAAGCTGAACAGGACGTTCTGGATGCGGAACGCCAGGAAGTTGGAGTCGGTGTCCAGCAGGGCCATGTTCACGAAGCCGCTCAGGATGAACAGGACGCCCAGGGTCATGTTCAGCGTGGAGGCGAAGTTGCCGCCGATCACCATGCCGACGAGCAGCAGCAGCCCCACGGCGATCGACAGGACGCTCAACGTGCCGTTGGTGCTCAGCCCCACGACCTCGTCGCCGCCCGTGTCGAACCAGCCCACCTTGTCGATGAGCCCCAGGATGCCGAAGACGAGCAGGAACAGGCCCATCAGGCCCGCCCCGATCCGGTAGACCCTGCTGAGGCGGTGGTCGACGGGCAGGTGCTCGTCGATCTTGATCCGCCGCCGGGGACCCGCGTGCCGGCCCTTGCCCGGACGCAGTGTGTGCGTGGCGTGCGTGGCCATGTCCGCCTCCCATCGGGCGTGCGCGGAGGCCTGCGTACCCCTTCAGCATCCGCCGGGCTGCTCCGCCGGGCAACCGGGTGCCCCGGTCCCGGGCCGGGTCCCGGTCCCGGCCGGGGCGGGCGGGGCGGGCGTCTCAGGTCGCGCCCGCGCCGCGCTCCTTGCGGATCTGGTCCACGACCCGCGCCACCGCCTGCCGCACGGCCTCGGTCTCGGTCAGGAAGTGCCAGTAGTCCGGGTGCCGTCCCTCCAGCGTGGCGATCGCCCGGTCCAGACGTGCCACGGAGTCGTCCAGCGGGCGCGCGTGCCGCGGATCGGGCGTCGACCGCCCGGCCATGGCCAGCCGCTGCGCGTCCCGGATCGCGAACCGGGTCCGTTCGATCTCCTGCTGGGAGTCCTTCTGCACGGCGTTCAGCCGCCGCAGCCGGTCCCCGG
This sequence comes from Streptomyces sp. MNU76, assembly GCF_020982545.1. Classification (GTDB taxonomy): domain Bacteria; phylum Actinomycetota; class Actinomycetes; order Streptomycetales; family Streptomycetaceae; genus Streptomyces. Next base: position 985,160 of record NZ_JAJKLK010000001.1, read on the forward strand.
CGGCCGAGACCGCCTCGTCGGTGTGGTTCAGCAGCGCCCTCACGGTCGACAGCAGCGAGGTCGCGTCCGGCCAGCGCTGGGCGTCCCGCGCGGCCCGCGCCTCGCGCAGCTTCAGCTGGGCCTGTTCCACGTCCCGAGCGGCCTGGTCCGGCACCTGCTGGAGGTCCTGCCAGCAGGCCGCCACGAACCGCCGCCGCAGCTCGCTCAGCACCTGCGGCACCTGCTCGGCCCGGGTGCCCAGCGCCTCCGCGCGGGTACGCAGCGACACGAGCCGGTGGTCGATCTCGGCGGCCCTCTCCGGCAGCCGCTCGGCCTCCGCGCGCACCGCCTCCGCTTCGCGCACGACCCGGTCGGCCCGCTCCAGCGTCTCCCGGACGCCGTGCTGCCCGGCCCCCTGGTTGAGCTTGGTCAGCTCGGGGGCGAGCGCCGCGAGACGGGCGGCGAGATCGTCGGCCTTCAGCCCCGAACCCCGTGCGGTGTCCAACGCGTTGGAGGCGGCGAGCAGGCCCTGCCGGGCGCGCTCCACCGCCGGGGCCAGCCGGGCCAGCTGGGTCTCGGCCTTGCCGAGCAGCGGCCCGAGCCCCTGGGCGAACCGGTCCAGCTCCTGCTTGACCCGGTCCAGCTCGGTCCTCGCGGCCGTCAGCTCGGTGCGGGCCCGGGAGGCCGCGGACGCCTCCAGGTCGTCGCGGTCCAGGTCATGGGCGTCGACGGCGTTGATGTACTGGTGGCTGACTTCGTCGATCCGCCGCCCCAGCGCCTCGAAGCCCTCGGCCGCGCGGCGGCCGCCCGGGGAGTCGTCCACCGCTGTGATCGTCTCTATGGAGATCCGCAGGTCCCGCTGGGCGGTGTCCAGCTCGTAGAACGCGGCCGCCGCGGCGTCCTTCGCCGCCTGCGCCTCCGCCCGCTGTCCCTCGGCCCGCCCCGAACCACCGCCGCGTCCTGCCTCCGGCGAACGCCGCGGGCAGTACGACGAGGGCGACGAGGGGAACGGCAGGCAGTACGGCACCGTCGCGGACGGCCGATCGCCGCCTCTCGGGGGCCGGGGCGAGGGCCCTCGGTCCGTGGGGACGCGGGGACTCCGGGCACGGCGGACCGGTCGTGCGGCGGCGCGGGCGCTTGCGTCGGCCGGGGCGCACGCCGAGAGCGCGCCCGCCCGGCCAGGACCGCCGCCGGCGACGGAGGTCGTCGGAGGGCCGTCGCACGGAGCCGACGGAGGGGATGGCGGGGAAGTGGGCGTTGCGCGCGGCGCGGGCTCGTCCGACGGCCGGCGTGTGGGGCCCTGGGGTTGCCGGGCGGCGCCGCTGTTCGCCCGGCGCGACGCAGGGCCGCCCGTCGGACGTGGCGTGGCGGGGCCACCGGCCGCGGTGGGGCCCGTCGTCGGAGCGTGTCCGGGTGGCCGCTGGTGGGGGTGCGGGGCGGTGGCCGCATCGTCGGCCGGGTCCGTGGCCGGTCGTGGTGCACCGCTCCGGGGCTGTTGTGCGCTCGGCACAAACGGTGTGTACGGCTCTGCCGGTGTCGCCGTCACTTCCCTCTCCCGTGCTGTCATCCACCCTGACCGGTGCCATTCTCCCACCGGTCAAGGACGAAAACACGGGCCGAGCGGTTCGAGGTTGACGGTCGCCCGTCAGTCGACGGTGCGGACCGTCACCGAACCGTCCTGGGTGTGGGCGGTCACCACATGGGAGCTGCCCTCGTCACGGGGCACCGAGACGTCCACGGAACCGTCGTCGCTCCCGGTCTCGATCCGGTACGACGTGTCCCGCGGCAGCCCGATGCTGATCGAACCGTCGTCGCTGTGGGACTCCACCAGGTCCGGTACGACCCCGAGTTCGAGCTTGACCGAACCGTCCTGTGTGCTCACCCTGACGCTTCGCGACGCGACCCCGAGCGCCCGCACGGAGGCGTCGTCGGTGTGCAGCTCCAACGGCCCGGAGGTGTCGCCGACCCGCACGGCACCGTCGGCCGACCGGATCTCCAGCGGCTCGGCGAACCCCTTCGCGGTCACACTCCCGTCGTCGCTGCGCACGGCGACCGCGACCCCTCGCGGAACCTCGATCCGGTGCCTGGCCGCACAGTCGGCGACCAGGCCGTCGCACTTCAGCCGCAGCTCCAGCCGGTCGTTCTCCATCTCCCAGGTCACCCGGGGCTTGCCGCCGACCATGACCCGCCCCTCGAACCACCGGGTCACCTCCACCTCGTCCACGTCCGCCGCGACCAGTTCGAGCGCGGAGTCGTCCGAGTCGACCGTCAGCGTCCGGCCCGCCAGGGCGAAGCTCCGGTGCTCCGGGTCCCGGTCCTCCCCGGCGTCCGCCCCGCACCCGGCGACGGACGCCATGAGCACGACGGCGAGACCGGCGACCGCCCCCACGCCCGCACGGGACCGGCGGGCCGCGCGGGCCGTACGAGCCGGGCGTGCGGTGCGTGCGGTGTGTGCGGTGCGTGTCATGACGATCTCCCCTGGGCTGGTCCTCGGCTGTCCTTCGACCGTACGGAGCAAGGGAGTTCGAGGGGATCCGGGTCACTCCCGGATGAGGGGTGGGGCTAGCCCCAGGGACGGCCCCGATATGGGTTTGCTGGGCACGCCCCCGGGCAATGTAGGCTGTCGACTCGTACTCGGGCGTGTAGCTCAGGGGTAGAGCGCCTGCCTTACAAGCAGGATGTCGGCGGTTCGAAACCGTCCATGCCCACCGAGACGAGGACCCCGGCCGTTCATGGCCGGGGTCCTCGTGTTTTCCGGGGCCCGGGTGCCTCAGGAGTCCCGTGCGTGCTTGAGGTGGGTGCGGGCCTCGACCCTCTCCTCCGCGGCGACCTCCGACCAGAAGCGGTGGCAGCTGACGAAGACCGCCAGTTCCCGCTCGCGCTCGCGGAGCTTCTCGACCTCGGCCTGCTCGTCGGGCGTCCAGCCCGGGGAGGCGGGGCGTTCGACCTTGCGCCAGCCGTTGTCGTCGCTGAAACCGTCCAGGGGCTCGACCGACCAGGGCAGCCGCTTCAGCAGTGCCAGGAGCTCGGCCCGGACCTGATGCAGCTCCTCCTGACCGGCGAGAAGGTCGTCTGGGAAGTCATAGGTCTTAGCCACACGGCAATGGTACGCCTGTTCGAATTTGGGATGCGAGTTCCTTCGGGCATTTTCCGGAGGGAGAGATTCAGGAGGGATTCAGGAGGGGCGGGTCCCCTATGCCCAAGCTCAACCTTGGGTATCGTCCTCGTCATGACCCTCGATGATCTCCGTGTCTTCGTCGCCGTCTGCCGGGCCGGAAGCCTCAGCGCGGTGGCCCGGGAGCTCGGGTGCACCCAGTCGGCGGTGAGCCAGCACGTGCGGCGACTGGAGCGGGAGGTCGGGGTCGGTCTGGTGGAGCGGCAGGCCCGAGGCGTCGTGCCCACCCGGGCCGGCCGGGTTCTCCAGGAGGCGGCGGCCGAGGGCATCACCGGTCTCGACCTGGCGCTGCGCCGGCTGGCCGAGATGGTGCGCGGTGACGGTGGCGTCGTACGGATCGCCACCGGCGGCACGACCGTGCGGCACTTCATGACGCAGGGCATCGTCGACTTCCGGCGCTCGTACCCGGACGTGGGCCTGGAGTTCCAGACCGTGCGGTCGAGCGCCGGGTGCTGTGACGCGCTGGCCGACCCGTCCCGGGACCTCGACCTCTCCTGGCTGACCCTGGGGCCCGCCGTCCGGGGCATCGAACAGCGTGCCGTGGCGGAACTGCCCTGGGTGCTCGCCGTGCGCGCCGACGACGAACTCGCCGGGCGGGAGCGGGTGGAGGGCCGCGAGCTGGACGGGATGCGGCTGATCGGGCTGCCGGAGAACTCCACCTCCTACGCCCATCTCGGCTCCGCCTACCGGGAGTTGGGCATCTCCGTCAGCTCCTCCGGGGCCGGGGTCGCCGACTGGGACACCGCCATCCTGCTCGCCGAGCTCGGCGTCGGCCACGCCGTGGTCCCCGCGCTCCCGGGCTGGACGGGCCCCGGCCACCCCGGGCTCCGCTTCGTCCCGGTCCCCGACCTGCCCCGCTCACCGTCGGGTGGGCCGTACGGCGCTGGGACGCCCTGTCGCCACCGGCCCGCGCCTTCGCCGACACGGTGGCGCGGCACGCGGTGCGGGTGGGGGTGGGGTGCGGGCGGTCGAGGGGTGAGGCGGGGGTCCGGCCGGGCTCCGGCTGGGATCCGGGTGGGTTCCGGCCGGGGACCGGCTGGGGTCCGTCCGTTCGGTGGTTCGCCGGTCGGGGTTCTTCGGTTGTTCAGTGGTCCGCCGCAGGGCTTCGCCCGCTCAGTGGCTCGTCTGTCAGGGTTCCCCGGCCGTGCGTCGCTCCTCCGTCGCCCGCAGCTCCGCCACCACCTCCGTGGCCACCGGCACAGGTACACCGTGACGTTCGGCCGTACGGAGCAACGCGCCGCCGATCGCGTCCAGTTCGAGAGGGCGGCCGGCCTCCGCGTCGCGTTGCATGGACGATCTGGTGGCGGGCGGGAAGGCGTCGTAGCGACGGAGGGTCTCGGCCGGGTCGACGGGGGCGCAGGCCGCCGTGGCGACCGCGGCCGTCTCCTCGACCAGGGCGGTCAGCTCCTCGCGGTGGCGGGTGCGGATCTCGCCGAGAGGCAGGGCGTGGCGGGTCGTGAGCAGGGCGAACGGGGCCAGGAAGGACATCTTCGCCCACAGTACGGCCGTCTCGTCCGGGAGGACGCGGGTGCCTACGCCCGCCCATTCCAGGGCCCCGGCAAGGGAGTTGAGACGGTCGCGCGGGACGCCGTCGCCGGTCAGGTCGACCTCCGCGAACGGGCTGCCGTGTTCGATGACGCCCGGGGCGACGCGGGTCGACTCGACGCGGATGGTGGCGGGGGCGACGGCCACGGCGTCGCCGTAGTGGGCGCGGAGGTGTGCCGGGTGTTCCACGCCGTTCAGGAACGGTACGACCAGGGTGTCGGGGGCCAGGGAGGCGGCCGGGAGGCGGTCCAGGGAGGCCGCCAGGGTGGTGTGCTTGACCGTGATCAGGGCCGCGTCGACCTGTTCGCGAAGTTCGGGCGCGGTCTCGACGCGGGCGGTGAAGTCGCCGAAGCGGCCGCTCCTGACCTGGATGCCGTCCTTCTCCAGGGTCTCGGCGGTCCGTTCGCCGGCCAGGCAGATCACGCGGTGGCCGGCGCGGGCCAGCAGGGCGGCCAGCAGTCCGCCCACGCCTCCGGGGCCCAGTACCGCCACCGTGAGCCGTTCGTTCGTCATCGTCCCCTCGTTTCCGCCGGGTGGGTCGAGCCGGCTTCGATGATGATCACAAGGGTGGAGGGTGCAGTCAATCCTCGGGGGAACTTGCTTATGCCCAAGGGGTTGCTTGGGTATGGAGGGAGGCCCCGGTGACCTGGTGTCTTCGCGGGCTGGGGTTGTGCGGGGGTTGCCAGCTGCTTGCCGGGGAGTGCGTACGAGGGTGGATGAGCTCGATCGTGTGGTGATCGGCTTCCGGGTTTGCGACGGTGTGGGCTGTTCGGGCTACGGTGAGCGGGCGATCCGGGACACCGGGAACGGAGCCGGCGTGCGGAGCCCCCTTTCCTCCGGAGAGAAGGTCCGGGGCCTCTCCGTCGCCCTCTGTCCGTACCCACCTGGCCAGGTCGTGAGGGAACCGGCCTCCCGGGACCGGACCACGTACAGGATGCGTGTCGCCGCCCCGGGGTTGAGTACGCCGGGGACCTGGGGGTACCTCCCACGCCCTTGAGGCAGTGGGGGAACGCCCCAGACCGTTCGGGGCGTGCGGCTGGGCGGACTCACTCATGCTCAGTCCCCAGGAACGGTACGCGGGAGACTGGGGGCATGTGCCGCAGTATCAAGACGCTTCGACCGCCCGTCCTTCCCGAAGAGGCCACCGAGGACGACATCAGGGCTGCCGCCCTGCAGTACGTCCGGAAGGTCTCCGGGTTCCGCGCGCCCGCCGCGCACAATCGTGAGGTTTTCGACCGAGCGGTGGATGTGATCGCGGAGGCCACGGCTGAGTTGTTGGCCGGGTTGGAGGTGCGGGGAGCTGCGCGGCGGGCGGGGTAGTTTTCCCCCGCCGCCCCCACCCGTCCCGTCCTTCGGGGCTGCGCTCCTCCACCCCCGGACGTCCGTCCGGTGAGGGCTGGTCGCGCGGTTCCCCGCGCCCCTGAAAAGCAGGGGCTGCGCCCCGTGCTTTTCGTCCCTGAGTGGCCGCAGGCGGTTGCGTCCTGGGAAGTGGTGTACGGTCGCCGTCCTTCTCCTCATGGCCGCCCACCGTCTGTGTCGACAGGAGCCGAGCGCATGCTGACCGTCCGCGGCATCTCCTACCTGGTCGGCGAGGCGAGCACCGATGACGTACGGCGGGACCTGGAGGTCATCGCCCGGGACCTGCACTGCACCACAGTGATGCTCATCGGAGCCGACGGGAGGCGGTTGATCGATACCGCCCGCATCGCCCTCGAGACCGGTCTCGGCGTCTACATCCGGCCCAACGTTCCCGAGCTGCCTCAGCCGAAGCTGCTGGAGCACCTGGACGCCGTCGCCCAGGCGGCCGAAGGGCTTCGCCGGGAACACCCGGACCGGGTGACGCTCCTGGTCGGCAGCGAGTTCTCCCACACCATGCCCGGAATCGTCCCCGGACCTCGGTCGTTCCTGCGCCTGAAATTCATCGTGCGTTTCCACCGCCTGCTGCGGCGCAGGATCGACCAGCGGCTCCACCAGCTGCTCACCACCGCCGTGACCACCGCGCGGCGCCGCTTCGGCGGGCCGGTCACCTACTCCGCGGCCGGGTGGGAACACGTCGACTGGTCGCTGTTCGACCTGGTCGGCGTCAGCCTCTACCGCTCCCGACGCAACCACGCCACCTACACAGACCGCCTGCGCGGCCTGGTTCGCGACCACGACAAGCCCGTGGTCATCACCGAGTTCGGGTGCGGGGCCTTCACCGGAGCCGATCAACGAGGAGCCGGTTCCTTCTGGATCGTCAACTGGTTCGCCGTACCCCCGCGCATCCGCGGCGACCACCCCCGCGACGAGGCCGTCCAGGCCCGCTACCTCGGTGAACTCATCGACCACTACGACGCGGAGGGCGTGCACGGCTGCTTCGTGTTCACCTTCGCCATGCCCGACTTCGAGCATCACGACGATCCTCGTCACGACCTCGACAAGGCCGGCTTCGGACTCGTGGCGGTGACCGGCGACGGCGCATGCAGACCCAAGGAGGCGTTCCACGAGGTCGCGCGGCGCTACGGCGACATAGCCGTGGAGGAATGACCGAGTGTGAGCCACGCAAACACCGCACCCTCAAACCAGCGATGCGGATCCAAGACCAACCTCGCAGGGCATTTGTAGCACCAGCGTTGATTACGGGGCCGGTCGGGCGGGGCGGCGCATGACGTATGCCGCTGCCGCGCCCGCGCCGAAGAGTGCGGCCAGGGACACCGCCGTCGCGAGCCAGGTGGGGCCGAGCCACTGGGCGCCGAGGTAGCCGAGGGCGACGCTGTAGGCGGCCCAGGCGACGCCCGCGAGGGCGGACCAGGGGAGGAAGTCGCGGGCGCGGTGGCGCGCGGCGCCGGCGCCGAGGGAGACGACCGAGCGGCCGGCGGGGGCGAAGCGGGCGACGACGACCAGGAGCCCGCCACCACGGGCGAGCGCGGCGCCGAGACGTTCCTGCGCGGTGGTCAGACGGCGGGAGCGGGCGATGGCGCGGTCGAGGCGTGCGCTGCCCCGCCAGGCCAGCCGGTAGGCGACCAGGTCACCGAGCACGGACGCGGTCGCCGCCGAGAGCATCAGCACCAGGATGTCGGGGACCTCGCGGGCCATCGCGCCGGCCGCCGTCTCCGCCGCGGCCGCCGTGGCCACCGCGACGACGAGGACACCGCTCGGGAGGACCGGGAGGAACACGTCCAGCACGATGGACGCGCCCACCACGGCGTAGATCCATGGGCCGGCGGCCAGCCAACCCAGACTCTCAAGCACCGAGCACTCTCCTGTTTTCCCCCGGCGTCACGGCGACCCGTGACAGCCGAACAGCGTACGCCCCGGGTATGACAGACGGCTCACAGGGGCTCATGTGTCCGTCATGCCGTGTTCATTCGGACTGTTGGAGAGGCCCGGGCGGAGGGGGAGGAGGAGAGCGGCGGCGGGCCGCCGGTGTGTGTCAGGCCGTCAGGCTGTCACGGTGGCCTTGTTCGTAACGGTCCTGTCCGCGGACGCGGCCTGGCGCTTGGAGAAGAGCTGGTCCAGGCCGAGCGCTCCGGAGCCGGTGAAGACCAGCAGGAACAGGGCCCAGCAGAAGAAGGCCGCGAGCTCGCCTCCGTTCTCGAGCGGCCACAGGGCCTCGGGCTGGTGGACCTTGAAGTACGCGTAGGCCATGGAGCCCGAGGCGACGAACGCCGCGACGCGGGTGCCGAGACCGAGAAGTACCAGGGTGCCGCCGACGAGTTGGATGACAGCCGCGTACCAGCCGGGCCAGGTGCCGGCGGCGACGGTGCCGCCCTGTCCGTCCGCGCCGCCCAGGATGCCGAAGAGGGATGTGGCTCCGTGGCTGGCGAAGAGCAGGCCGACGACGATGCGGAAGAGACCGAGGGCGTATGGCTGGGCGCTGTTGAGGCGTCCGGTCATGGTGGGGGACTCCTTCGGTAGTGACCCGGTCCTCGTGGGACCAGTGGGGACGGTTCTTACCGGTGAGTCATTAACGTTAGGCAGACCTAATCGATGCTTGCAAGTTCAACATCTGGCCAGCTCTTTACCTGCGCTTGGGGGGCTCGTGCGGGTGTCGTCGCACGTAGAGCCGCTCGCGCCACGGCGTCCGCATCCGAAAGCGTGACCGAATCCACCCCTGGTCGGGCCCCTGCCGCCGTGACCCAGTGCACGCCTTCCGTCGGCACGCCGAACGCGAACCGCCCTGTGTGCACCGTATTTTGACGGTCTATCAGGTGATATGGCCGAGGTGTGACGTCCAGCCCTCCCGTCTCGTAGCCGTCCACCCGGTGCGGACGGCAAGCTCCTGTCGCCAGCAGGCCGGCGAGCAACTCGTCGGCGGTCCTGCGCAGGTCCGGCTCCGGGAGGCGCGCCTCGACGACCGTCGTCACGCGGACGGCCGACCCCGGCACGTCGGGCGAGTGCGCCCGCCAGGCGCCGTCCTCCGGGCGCACCTCCAGCCGTGGGCCCAGCACGGTCAGGACGCCCGCCTCGATCAGCGCGGACATCTCCTCGATACGGCTGCGGGGCGGGCCGATCGACAGGAACGCGTTCAGGGGCGTGTACCAGCGGTCCAGGTGCTCCCGGCGTGACGCGCCCGCCACTCCGCCGTGGTCCACGATCAGCCGCAGTTCGTTGCGCAGGTCCCGGAGCACGTCCAGCGCGGCCTTCACCGGGCCCTCGACGTTCCCGAGGGCGGCCTGTGCGGCGTCCTCCCGCAGGTACTCCAGCAGCCAGCCCCGCCAGTCCGCCGGGCTCGTGAACGCCTGCCCCGCGTACGGCCGCGACACCCTCTCCCACGACCACCGGTCCGCCTCCGCGATCCCGAACTCGTCCAGTACGGCGGCCTCTTGGGGGGAGCGGTGGGGCGCGGCGAGGAAACGGTCACGGAAGGGGGCGGCTCCGCCGAAGAGATCGCGGGAGGGTACGGGGAACGGCCCGTACGCCGGAGTGCCGCGCAAGGTCTCGTAGTAGACCGTTTCCACCTCCTTCGCGACCAGGGGCCATATCTCCGTCAGGAAGTCCGGTGCCTCGTCGGAGTCGGCGCGTTTGCGGAACGCCGCGATGACCTCGGGCGTCAGCACGAGCGGGGTGTGGCGGCCGTAGGGCCCCTTCGCGTTGTCGCCGCGCGCCTGGTACGGGACGCCCCGCCGGGAGCCGGCGTACAGACGGGGCTCTCGGCCGGACGGCTCGTACCGCAGGCCGTTCGTCGCCGGGTCGTATACGAAGCGACCGCCCCGGCCGGTCGTCAACAGGGCCATGTGGTCGAAGAAGTTGAGGCCCAGACCGCGCAGGAGCACGGGTTCGCCGGCGGCGACCGAGGAGAGGTCGAGGTCGGCCGGGTTGGCGGGCGGGAAGTGGCGCAGGCCGTGGCGGGCGGCGTACTCGGCCCGGTCCCGTTCGGCCCGGTCCGGTCGGGTGGGGAGGTGGCCCTGGGTGAGGACCACGGCGGCGAGACCGGTGAGGACGCGGCCGGTGGCGAGCGTGAGCCGCTGGCCGCCGTCGGGGGCCTCGTCGAGGCGGACCGCACGGGTGCCGTGGACCTCGACACGGATACCGGGCGGCGCGCCGCGCACCACCTCGGCGAAGACCCACTCCAGGTAGCGGCCGTACTGAGCCCGCGTCGGATAGTCGTCCGGCCCCAACCCGTCCGGCCCCGACCCGCCTGGCTCCCCGGCCCCGCCCGGCGCCTCGGCTCCGCCGCTCGCCCACTCGTACAGGCTCGGGCCCCGGCGTATCGGGCCCGAGCAGTCCACGCTGTCGTCGGTGAAGAGCGTGACCTGGGACGCCACGGTGTTCATCAGCAAGTGGGGGACTGGTCGGTGCGCCAGACCTGGCCGGGGCCCGGCGGGGCGGGGTCGACGACATGGACGGTCAGACGGGTGCCGGGGCGGAGCAGTTCGGGGGCGGAGGCGCAGAGGCGTTCCAGGACGCTGGTGCCGCGCGGGCCGGCTCCGACGAGGGCGATGCCGATGTCACTGATCCCTGGCCGTTCGGACAAAGGGGTAACTCCCGTGCGTGTGGGGCGCATCGTGGGGCGCGGTGCGGCGGACCGCCCGCCGGTAAGCGGACGGTCCGCCTCATCATGCCGTCGTACGCGACGGGAACAGGGCCTTGCGGCTCATCGGGGCGCCGGGTGTGGGATGCCTCACGAGCATCTCGGACAACAGGGGCAACAACCGTGCGCAATAGGTGGATTAGGGGGTGAGTACTGACTCGGACGCCGTTTCGAGGTGCGCCTTGCCGCCCCGCCGGACCCGAGCGCGGTCCAGTCGCAGACGCGCCGAACGGCCGTGCAGGGTCAGCGTCATGAGGTGGTTGCCGAACCACGGGCCGCCCGCCTTGCGCCAGTCGATGGAGGGCCGCTCGCCCCGCCCGTGCCGCCCGAACCACCGGCCGAGCGCCCGCCCCGTCCCGCTCCAGCCGAAGCGGAAGCCGAGCTTTATGGAGAGCGGGATGGAGTTGTGCACGGGGGAGCAGGTGAGCTGGAGCACCCGGGAGTCGGGGCCCCGGGCCCCTCCCGACTCGCCCTCGGGCCACGCGGGTTCGGCGATGTACGCGTGGTGCACGTCCCCGGAGAGCACCAGGACGGTCGCCGGGGCGTCGGCGCCGCCGCCCGTCTCGGCGATCAGCCGGGTCAGGGCCTCGAAGGAGGCGGGGAACGCCGCCCAGTGCTCCAGATCGGCACCCCGGCGCAGCTTCTCCCCGAACCGGGCCCAGCGGTCCCCGCGCTCGCCCCGGCAGAGCGCGGCGCTCCAGGACTCGGCGTCGTGCACGAGGTGGGGCAGGAGCCAGGGCAGCGAGGTGCCGATGAGGAGATGGTCGTACGAGCCGCGCGCGTCCAGCGCCTGGTCCCGCAGCCATCGCGCCTCGCCGGGGTTCAGCATCGAGCGGTTGCCCTCGTCGAGGACGCGCGCGCCCCGGGAGTCGAGCATCAGCACCCGTACGCGGCCGAAGTCCCGCCGGTAGCTCCAGCGGACCGAGGCCGGGTCCCGGTCGGCCTCGGCGGCGTGGGCGCGCAGCGCGTCCGTGCCGTCCGGGGTGGCGCGTACGGCGGCGTGGACCGGGTCGGTGGCCAGTTCGGCGGGGGAGAGGTTGCCGAGGTGCTGGTGGACCCAGTACGACATCAGGCCGCTCAGGATGCGCTCGCGCCACCAGGGCGTGGCCCGCATGTCGGCGAGCCACGCCTCGCTGGTGTTCCAGTCGTCGATGACGTCGTGGTCGTCGAAGATCATGCAGCTGGGGACGGTGGAGAGCAGCCAGCGGATCTCGGGGTCGAGCCAGGACTCGTAGTAGAGGTGGGTGTACTCCTCGTAGTCCGCCACCTGGTCGCCCGGCGGGTCCGCGAGGTCACGGCGGGCGGCGAGCCAGCGGCGGGTGGCGTCGGAGGTCTCGTCCGCGTACACCTGGTCGCCGAGGAGCAGCAGGACGTCGGGGCGCTCCGCGCCCGGTTCGGCGGCCAGGCGGGCGGCCAGCGTGTCGAGGGCGTCCGGCCCCACCGGGTCCGGCTCCCCGCCGGGCGGGGCGGCCCAGCGGCAGGAGCCGAAGGCGACCCGGACGGTGTCGCCCCCGGCGGGGGTGCGGATCTCGGAGGGCGGGTGCGGGGAGTCCGGCAGGGGCCACACGGGCGTGCCGTCGAGGAGCACCTCGTACGCCGAGACCGTGCCCGGTGCGAGCCCTGTCACCGGGACCAGCGCGTAGTGGTGGCCGGCGATCTGGAAGGTGCGGGCCTCGCCGCCCCCGCCGCCGGCGCAGCGGATCTCGGCGACGCAGGGACGGCTCGCCTCGACCCAGACGGTCGCGGACGAGCCGTCCACATATCTCAGCAGTGGTCCCAGACGCAGCCCCGCCATGAGCGATCACTCTCCTCCGTCGCCCCGTACGGTACGGAACGACGGAGGGGAAAGGGGAGGTTCCGGACCACTTTCTCGCGCGAGTCCCAGTGGTGCAGTGGGTGTCAGCAGTTCGCCAGGTAGCTGGTCAGAGCGCTCTTCTCGGCGGAGTCGACCGAGAGGTCGTAGTAGTACTTCACCTGGACCCAGGCGCGGACGTAGGTGCAGCGGTAGGCCGTGCGCGACGGCATCCAGGTGGCGGGGTCCTGGTCGCCCTTGGACTGGTTCACGTTGTCGGTGACCGCGATGAGCTGCGGGCGGGTGAGGTCGTTGGCGAAGGCCTGACGGGTGGAGCTGCTCCAGCTGTCGGCACCGGAGTCCCAGGCCTCGGCCAGCGGCACGAGGTGGTCGATGTCCAGGTCGGAGGCGAGTGTCCAGGTGGCGCCGTCGTACGGGGAGTACCAGCTGCCGCTGGTGGAGGCGCAGGCGGAGTTGGTGACGACGTTCGTGCCGTCGCGCTTGAGGACCGTCTCGCGGGTGTTGCAGGTGCCGCTGATGGTGATCCAGTGGTTGAACAGGTCCCGGTTGTAGCCGGTGCGGTCCTCGGTCGCCACGGTGAGGGTGGCGAGGTAGGAGCGGGCGGTGGCGGCGCTGACGGGGTGGGGAGGGCGGCGGAGGCGGTGGGGGCGTTGAAGAGCGCGGCGGAGGCTATCAATCCGCTGAGCGCCGCGAGTATGCTGACTCGTCGACGCGCGTAGAACCTGCGCATGTGAACTCCTTGTGGAGCCGGGGGTGTTGGGGAGCGAGCGATGCGAGCGCTTGAAGGGTCGCGTCGTGGTGTTACCGGCGGATGTGCGTCGGGTGAGAAGTTAATGACGTGCGCATGACACGACAAGGGGTGCGGGCGAGATTGTGGCCGGGCGCCTGATGACTCGGGGTGCGTGCGTCGGCGGGTGCGTCGGCGGGTGCGGGTGCGGGTGCGGGTGTGTGGGCTTCGCGCAGTTCCCCGCGCCCCTGAAGAGCAGGGGCTGAGCCCAGCTTTCCTCCCCGGCCCCGGCGCCTCTCAGGCCCGCAGCCGCCGATCCGCCCCCGCCCCGGGCCGTGACGCGCCCCGCGTACCATGGACCCCGCAGAAGGGGAGTAGCTCTTCGCCGGACCGTCGACATACTGCTCAGCTCGTCTGAGCCGGCGCCCGGAGGCGGGTCCCGATGACCGGGACCGCGCCAGCGAGACCTTCGGCAAGCAGTGCACCGTCCGTGCCGCCCGGCACGGGCCGACCGTGTGCTGCCGTGCCGAGGTGTCGCGACAGCGGATGATTTCTCTCGGTGGGGCGGCCCGACCGATTGAGGAACCTTGATCAGCTTCAGTGTCACGGCGCTCGTCTTCGGCGTCGTCTTTCTCGCCGAACTCCCCGACAAGACCGCCCTCGCCGGACTCGTCCTCGGCACGCGCTACCGCGCCTCGTACGTCTTCGCCGGAGTCGCCGCCGCGTTCGCCGTGCACGTCGCGCTCGCCGTGGCCGCCGGCAGTGTCCTCACGCTGCTGCCGCAGCAGATCGTGCACGCGCTCACGGGCGTGCTCTTCCTCGGCGGCGCGGCGGTGCTGCTGATGAAGAAGGACGAGGGCGAGGAGGAGATCCGCAGGCCCGAGGACCAGAGCTTCTGGAAGGTCTCGGGCGCCGGCTTCATGCTCATCCTGGTCGCCGAGTTCGGCGACCTCACCCAGATCATGACGGCGAACCTCGCGGCCCGGTACGACGACCCGCTCTCCGTGGGGCTCGGGGCCGTCCTCGCGCTGTGGGCCGTGGCCGGACTCGGCATCGTCGGCGGCAGGGCGCTGATGAAGCGGGTGCCGCTGACACTGATCACACGGATCGCCGCCGTGCTGATGCTGGGGCTCGGTGTGTGGAGTCTGTGGGAGGCCGTGGCGGGATGAGTGAGCCGTACGGGTGAAGGGGTGGCGGGCGCCGGGATTGTTTTGTACCGTAGAGAAACAAAGTGGCTCCCGCCCGCATTCCCTGACCGGTGGGCGGGGCCGCCTTGTTCCCTCCGGGCCGCCTCGCCGGGTGCGACCCCGCCCGTGGCCCCCTTCCCCGCGCCTTGGAGCTGCTGATGCCGGCCACGACCGTGCTGACCGCCCGCGCCCTCCTGCTGGACATGGACGGCACCCTCGTCAACTCGGACGCCGCCGTGGAACGCGTCTGGCGTCGCTGGGCCGAGCGGAACGGGCTGGACGGCGCCGACATCATGAACGTCGTCCACGGCCGCCAGGGGTACGCCACGATGGCCGTCCTGCTGCCGGACCGGCCCCTGGAGGAGAACCTCGCGGACAACGCGCGGATGCTCGCCGAGGAGACCGCCGACGTGGACGGCGTCGTCCCGATACCCGGCGCGCCCGCGTTCCTCGCCTCCCTCGTCGCCGGCGGTGTGCCGCACGCCCTCGTGACCTCGGCGAACGTCGCGCTGTCCACGGCCCGGATGGGCGCGGCCGGGCTGACGCTGCCGGACGTGCGCGTCACCGCCGAGTCCGTCGGGGCGAGCAAGCCGGACCCCGAGGGCTTTCTGAAGGGCGCCGCCGAACTGGGCGTCGCGCCCGAGGACTGCGTCGTGTTCGAGGACTCCGAGGCGGGGATCCGGGCCGGGCGCGCCGCGGGGATGCGGGTCGTGGGCATCGGCGAGCGGGCTCGTCCCCATGGACCGGACGTCGTGGTGCCGGACCTGACCGCCGTACGGGTCGAGGTCACGGGGGACGGCGGGCCGATCCGGCTCAGGGTGGGTTGAGATCGGTACCGGGTCTCGCGGTGGGTCGAGGCTCGTGGTGCGTCGAGACCGGCGGTCGGGCGGGGCTCGTGGCAGGGCGAGGCCTCGACCGGCCCGGGATCGGCGTCTGGCCTCCGGGCCGGTCGAGGGGCGTCGTGTCAGTGCTGGAGGTCGAGTACCTCAGTCAAGCGGGTGAGGCCGTCCGTGCCGTGGCCCTGCGTGATGGCGCGGCGGACGAAGCCCTCGGCCGACCGCATGACGCTCGCGTCGATGCCGTGGGACTCGGAGACCTCGATGACGTGGGTCATGGTCGACAACGCCGACGTGAGCGGGTTGCCCTCGCCGGAGTGTCGGCCGCTGTCGACCTCCTGCGCGCTCTCCTCGAAGAGCGGCGGCAGGATCGCGGCGATCCCCTGGGCGAACGGCGTCAGTTCCCGCGCGCTGACACCCTCGGCCCGAGCCAGAGCCAGGGCATGGGTGTAACCGGCGATCGAGGTCCAGAAGAGATCGAGCAGTGCGACGTCGTACGTGGCCGCCCGGCCGATGTCCTCGCCCAGATGGGTGTGGGAGCCGCCCAGCGTGTCCAGCACGGGCCGGTGCGCGCGGTGGAGGTCCTCGGGGCCGCTGTAGATGTACACGCCGTCCGGGGTGCCGATGGCCGGCGTCGGCGTCATGATCGCCCCGTCCAGGTAGTCGATGCCGTGCTCGGCGGCCCACGCGGCGGTGTCCCGGGCCCGGTGCGGGGTGTCGGCGGACAGATTGACCACCGTGCGGCCCTTGAGGGCCTCGGTGACCGCCGGGGTGCGCAGGATCGCGTCAGAGGCGTCGTAGTTGACCACGCAGACGACGGTCACCGGGCTCGCGGCCACCGCCTCCTCGGCCGAGCCGGCGCCGATCGCGCCGCGCGCCACCAACTCCCCGTCGCGGCCCGGCGTACGGTTCCAGACCGTGGTCCGCACCTCGGCGTCGAGGAAGGCACCGGCGAGGGCCCGGCCCATCGGGCCGAGGCCCAGTACGGTGACGGCGGGAGCGGGGGTGCTGTCGCCGGGCGTGCCGGAAACGGCGGTGGTGAGGGCGGTGGTGGTCGCCGTGTGCTGTTCGGTGTGTGCGGGCATGACTCGGTAACTCCTGTGGAAAATGAGTGAGTTGGTCGGATCGCGACTGAGGGGAACGGGGGAGCGGAAATGAGGCGCAGGCGTGCCCAGGACACGGACGTGTGCGGGGTGACCGCGGCGATCGCCGTGATCGAGGGGAAGTGGAAGCCGTCGTTGCTCTGGCTGCTGGAGTCCGGCCCGCACCGACCGGGTGAGCTGCGCCGACTGCTGCCGGGGCTCAGCGAGAAGGTGCTGACACAGGCGCTTCGCGAGATGGAGACGGACGGGCTCGTGCACCGGGAGGTGCACGATGTGCTGCCGCTGAAGACCGTCTACTCGCTGACCCCGTTCGGCCGTGAACTCTCCGAGGCGCTGGGGCCCTTGTCGGACTGGGGGCACCGACGCCTGGAGACGCTCACCGGAGCGTCACTGTCGGCGACGTCGCCGCCGTAGGCCTTCACCCATCACGTCATCTTCTCGTCTTCCGTCCCCGCTCAAGTGGCGCGCGCCCCGTCGGCCGCTCCCTCACCACAAGGATCGTCGGACATCGACGGGCCGCCAAGTACCCACAAAAAGGTGGGTACTTCGGGGCGCCGAACGCGCTTGGCGGGTTGCGTACGCAGGAGGGTGCCGTTACGGCACGGCCCTGAAGGCCAACGGCATCCCCTTGCTCTACCTCGAGGCGCCCTGAGCGCCGATGCGGGGGCCGCTGCCCCCGCCCGCGTGCGGTGGCATGGGCGGGGGCGTACGTGTGCAGGCGTCAGGATTCGGTCTTCGGGCCCGTCTGCTGGAGGACCTCGAAGGTCCAGACGGAGGAGTCGGAGGCGGCGGGCCTGGGGCGGTCGCCGCCGCCCTGGTGGGCCTGCTTCATGGGGCCCTCCATCCATGCCTGGAAGGCGGCCTCGTCGCGCCAGCGGGTGTAGACGAGGTAGTTGTCGGTGCCGTCGACGGGGCGCAGCAGCTCGAACCACTCGAAGCCGTCGGAGTTCTCGACCACCCCGGCGCGGGAGGCGAACCGCTTCTCCAGCGTCTCGCGCTGCTCGGCCGGAACCGTGAGGACATTGATTTTTACCACGCTAGGCACATGACACCTCTGAGTAAGCGGGCGCCCGAGTGGCGCCCTGACCTGGACGACGTGCGAGCCGTCAGCTACTCCGCCAGAGTAAGCAACGCGAGGACGACAGCAAGGCGGGAAGTCCGGGTGGGCCCCGAACGTCATCGTCCGCGAACCAGAACTGCGTCCACCCCCGTCGGGCTCGGAATCCTGGCGGAGCGGGTCCAGCGCGGTGAACGGCGGTTTCCGAAATCGGGGGGTACCGACGGTCGGATCAACGCGGGCCGGACAGGACGTGAGCGGTGCTGGGAAGGCTCTTGGTGGATGCGGCCGTGGCCTTCTTCGGAGTGGCGGTGACCAGGGCGGAGGCGTCCTTGCAGTGGTCGGCTTTCTCCGCCGCCGTCATGGGGCGGGAGACCCAGTCGACGACACCCATCTCCTGCGGGACGGGACCGGTGGCGACGAAGTCACGGACGTACCAGATGTAGTGGCCCCATTTGCGGTCCTTGTACGTCACCGTGTACTCACCCCCCGCCGTCTGCATCTTGGTGTTCCGGTTGACCCAGCCGACCTCCCCGGCCGGGACGGTGAGGTCCGTCTCGTTGGAGACCCTGCTCTCCCAGGTCCACTCGTGTCCGTAAGTGGTCTTGAAGCTGAGGCTGTACTCCCCGCCGACCAGGGCATTTCCGATCTTGTAGCTGGCTCCCAGCTCGACGCTGAGCGAGTTCTTGCCGCCGGTCGTGTCCCACCAGCTCATCTTCTTCTGCTGCTCGATGCTGGTGCAGTTGTACGCGCGGGCCACCTCGTGGACCCCGCCGTAGCTGTAGGTGACGTCACCCTTGTGCTCGAACTTGCAGGTGGCGATCTTCTCGTCGCAGTCCGCGAAGAGCTGGGCGGCGGTCGGCGACTCCGCGTAGTTCCACTGGATGGAGCTGGTGAGATCGTCCACACCATCCCCGACCGAGAGCTGAGCGCCGATCTGCCAGCTGGTGGAGTCGCCCTTCAGCCCGGGGTCGGCGAAGTGCCGGGCCTGGCAGTCGTTGAAGGTCTGGTACGAGCTGATGGCGTCGTTGAACGCGGCGGGCACCTGGTCGACCTGAAAGCCCGGCCCGTCGGGGGTGCACTTGCTCTCGGCGGTGAAACTCATGGACTTGCCCGTGTGGTTCGCGTCCAGGTACTCGGTGCCGATGACGACGGACGACTCCGCGGTCGTCTCCTCATCGGCCCGCAACTCGGCGGCGGTGCCCGCAACGTCGATCTTCTTCCGGAAGGCCGGGTTGGCGACGGCTGTGCGGACGTCCAGCGGAGCGTCCTTGACCCGGCCGTCGGTGGCTGCCGCGATGGCCGCCCGATAGGTCGGGAAACATTGCACGGGACCGCCGGACACATCGACGGTGCAATGTGATCCGGCTGTCTTCGAACCGGGCTCGGTGGTGGTCGCCAAGGCCGTGATCGGCACGGTCAGGGCCAGCACACTGGTGCCCGCCGCCGCAATGATCACGGTCTTCCTGGAACGGCTCTTCATCCGGTGCTTCATCTGCGGTGTGCCTCTTCGGGGCCAGGGGGTCGCCGGCCAGCCGCATGAGCAATGACTGGGCCAGTGCTTACGGACAGGGACGCTAGTTCAGCGAATCACGAGGCTTCTGAGGCTTGAGGGAAATCTGAGGTGCCCGGTACCGAGCCGACGCGTCATCAGCCCTCGGGTGGCGTAGCCGAGAAGAGCCTTCGCGACCGGGGCGCCGGTCGACGTCCCTTCGATCCGGAGCCTGCCCCGACAGTCCTTGATCTCGTAGCGGTGCTACAGCGGTTCCGCGTTCCCATGCCGCGTCACGGCTTCTTCGTCTCCGACTCCAGACGCTTGCGGGTCACCAGGCCGTAGACGCCCGGCTCCTCCTTGTCCTTCGTGATGCCTCGGGTGTTCTGGTAGACGATGACGGCCTGTTCGAGCTGGTCGTCGAAGTTCTGGTCGATGTCACCGGTGTAGAGACCCAACTGCCGCAGCCGGAGCTGGAGTTCGGTGACCTCGGGGTCGTCGTCGCCGACGCGCAGTGTCTTCGGGCCCCTCAGTCGGCTGTCGCCCGCCTCGTTCGCGTCGGCCGCCGAGGCGCCGGTGGAGGCGCCCGCGCTCGGCCCGCTCTCTTCGGGGCTCGGCGACACGGACGGCGACGGCGAGCCGGACGGCTTCGAGGGCGACGGAGAGGGCGACGGGCTCTTGGAGGGGCCCTGCGACCCCGCGCCGCCGCTCGACGGTGCGGGCGCGGGCACCCCGCCCCCGGCGTCGGCGTCGGCGCCGCGCTCCCCGGACGGCTCCACCGGCGACGCCTCCCCGTCGGGCGACGTGTCCGGCACGCTCGCCCGCCAGTCGTCCGGCAGCGCGCGGTCCCGCTCGGGTCCCTCGTACGAGAACAGCCCGCTCGCGAATCCGGCGGCGGCCATCACTCCGGCGGCGGCCGTCCCGGCGATGGCCACCATCAGCCCCGCACGGCGGCGGCGCCGGCCCCGGGCGCGCCCGGCCGACGTCGCCGTGCTCATCGTCGTCGTGGCCGGCGGCGTCGTGGTCAAGGGCATCACGGTCGTCGGCGCCGTGGTCAGCGGCATCGTGGTCGTCGGTGTGCGGTCGGGGACCGGCCCGGGGGCTTCGGCGGCTCCGGGGGTTTCGTACTGCCGCGCGGCGCCGTGGGGGACGTCGGTCTCGTCACCCAGCTCCACGTAAGGCCGTATCCGGAGGGGGTCGAAGTCCTCTGCGGCCGCCGCCTCGGCCGTACGGGTCTTCAGCAGGGCCTCGGACGCGCGGCGGGCGCACGCGCAGGACGGCGTGCCGTCCGAGGCCCGGGGTGTGAAGCACTCCGGGCATATGTGACTGGTCGGTTCACTCACGTGTCGTTCCTCCCCGTGAAGACTCCAGAGTTTAAGCAAAGGGGCGACACGGAATCTCCCGAACATTTAGGGAATCGAGGGTTCCGGAAAAGCCTCGACAGGCCATAACCGGTCACACCGACCACCATGGGAACGGACATGGAGGAAGAGGAAGAAGGAGAGGAGACTGAGGGCGCTGTACGAGGCCCTCGGGTCCTCAGGAGGTCTGCATGACCGACGACACCAGCCACGGGCCGGGCCCTCGCGAGCCCGCGCACGGGCCCACGAACGGAGCCTCCCGCGGGCCCGCCCGCACCGGCGCCGCCGCCGGCCGCACACTCCCGTCCGGACCCCGTGGCCACGGGGTCCCCACGTCGGAGCGGGTGCCCGGCGGGGTGATGGTCTCCATCGGGGCCCTGCTGCTGGGCATGCTGCTGGCCGCGCTGGACCAGACGATCGTGTCGACGGCGCTGCCGACGATCGTGAGCGACTTCGGCGGGCTGGAACACCTGTCGTGGGTGGTCACGGCGTACATGCTGGCCGCGACGGCGGCGACCCCGCTGTGGGGGAAGCTGGGCGACCAGTACGGCAGGAAGCGGCTGTTCCAGACGGCGATCGTGATTTTTCTCATCGGGTCGGCGCTGTGCGGAGCGGCCCAGGACATGTCCCAGTTGATCGGGTTCCGGGCCCTTCAGGGCCTCGGCGGCGGCGGGTTGATGGTGCTGTCGATGGCGATCGTCGGGGACCTCGTCCCACCGCGCGAACGCGGGCGCTACCAGGGGCTGTTCGGCGCGGTCTTCGGCGCGACGAGCGTGCTCGGTCCGCTGCTGGGCGGGCTGTTCACCGAGCATCTGAGCTGGCGTTGGGTGTTCTACGTCAACCTGCCCGTCGGAGCGGTCGCGTTGGTCGTCATCGCCGCCGTGCTGCGTATCCCGCGCCGCTCCGAACGGCATGTCATCGACTACCTCGGGACCTTCCTCATCGCCTCCGTGGCCACCTGTCTGGTCCTGGTCGCCTCCCTCGGCGGCACCACCTGGGACTGGAACTCGCCGCAGATCATCGGCCTCTCCGTGCTGGCCGTGCTGCTGGTCGTCGTCTTCGTGGCCGTCGAGCGGCGGGCCCCCGAACCCGTCCTGCCGCTCAAGCTGTTCCGCGTCCGCACCTTCACCCTGTCCGCCGTCATCAGCTTCGTCGTCGGCTTCGCGATGTTCGGGGCGATGACCTATCTGCCGACGTTCCTGCAGGTCGTGCACGGTGTCTCGCCGACCATGTCCGGTGTGCACATGCTGCCGATGGTGTTCGGGCTGCTGCTGTCCTCGACGGTCTCCGGGCAGATCGTCAGCCGTACGGGCCGCTGGAAGGTGTTCCCGCTCGCCGGGACGGCCGTCACCACGCTGGGCCTGCTGCTCCTGCACCAACTGGACGCCGACAGCGGCGACGGCGAGATGAGCGCGTACCTCTTCGTCTTCGGGGCCGGGCTCGGCCTCGTCATGCAGGTCCTCGTCCTCATCGTGCAGAACGCCGTCTCCTACGAGGACCTCGGCGTCGCCACCTCCGGCGCCACCTTCTTCCGGTCCATCGGTGCCTCGTTCGGCGTAGCCGTCTTCGGTACGGTCTTCGCCGGCCACCTCGGCGACAAGCTCACCGACGCGCTCGACGGGGCCGCGCTGCCCGCCGGCGTCACCGTGGAGGGACTGAAGGCCGACCCCCGCGAGATCGCCGACCTCCCCGCCGCGCTGCGCCCGCCCGTCCTCGACGCGTACGCCTCCTCCATCACCGACGTCTTCGTCTACGCGGCCCCGGTCGCGCTGCTCGGCTTCGTCCTCGCCTGGTTCCTGCGCGAGGACCGGCTGCGGGCGTCCGTGACGGCGCCGGACGCCACGGAGACGCTCGCCAGCAACCCGGTCGAGCGGTCGTCGTACGACGAGGTGTGCCGGGCGCTGTCGGTGCTCGGTTCCCGGGAGGGCCGCCGCGAGATCTACCGGAAGATCACCGCTCGGGCCGGTTACGACCTGCTGCCCGCGACGAGCTGGCTGCTGCTGCGGATCCGGCGCTACGGCTGGGCCGAACCCGCCGTCCTCGCCGAGCGCAGCACCGTCCCGCTCGATGTGATCATGGCCGCGACCCGGCAGGTCGAGGAGTGCCGTCTCGCCCGGCGCGACGGCATCGACCTCGTCCTCACCGACGCCGGCCATGAAGCCGCAGACCGGCTCGCCAAGGCGCGCGAGGACTCCCTCGCCGAGCTCCTCGGCGACTGGTGGGGCCGCGACCGCCCCACCGACCTCGTCCGGCTCGTCGAGGAACTCAACGCCGAGCTGTGCGGCTCCGACGAGGAACGGCCGCACTCCCCAGGGGCGATCACCCGCCGGCCGGCCGGCGGGCGGGGCTCGGGGACACCGCCGACACCTCCCGCGCCTCCCACGGCTTCGACGTCGCCGTCAGTGCCTTCGTGAACCAGTGGTCCGCGTACGCGTGGTCGTTGTGCGGGGCGCTCTCCGCGTAGCCGAGCCGGGCGTACAGCGCGCGGGCCTCCACCAGGTCGTTCCGGGTGTCCAGCACCATCCGTTCGGCGCCCAGCGCGCGGGCCGCGTCCTCGGCCGCCGTCACGAGCAGCGCGGCGCCGCCCCGGCCCCGGGCCCGCGGCCGTAGGTACACCCGCTTCAGCTCGGCGGTCGTGGCGTCCGCCAACCGCACCCCCGCCGTGCCGACGGGCTCGCCCTCGTACCGTGCCACCAGCAGGAGTCCGCCCGGCGGTGCGAGGTACTCCCCGGTGTCCGCCGCGACCTCCCGCTCCAGTTCGCCCGGGTCCGTGGCACGCCCTTCGTGGAGCCGGTACCAGCGGTCGCTGACCTCCGTGTAGTACGCGCGCCAGAGGGACGCGGCCACGGGGGAGTCGTGGGGCTCGGCGGCCACGGACCAGCGTTCCGGAGCCGGCGTGCCGGAGGTGAGGGGCGTGCGGGGCGTGGGGGCTGCGGAGCCGACGGGGTGTCGAACGGGTCATGGCCGTCATTGTCGGGAGCGGGGCGGGGCGCCTCGCAAACGATTTACGCCGCCGCCCCGGGTGTCACGCGGTCGGCCCACGATCGTCCCGCGCGCACGCGCTTGCCGTTTGAACGAACGGGTTCGGGCAACCCGGTGCGAAACGGCCCGACGGGGCGAGACGCCCGGGCCGAGGACTCTGGAAGGCATTCATGTCCACAGGATTGATCATCGCTTTGATCGTGATCGTGGCGCTCGTGGTTGTCGTGGCCGCCGTCCTGACGCTGCGCGCCCGCAGGGGCGCGGGCGGCGGCGGCTCGCTGAAGCGGCGCTTCGGCCCCGAGTACGACCGGACCGTGGCCCGCCACGACGGTGACGAGCGGGCCGCCGCCCGGGAACTCGCGGAGCGGGTCAAGCGGCACGGCGCGCTGGAGAAGCGGCCGCTGCCGAGCGCCGAGCGCGAACGGTACGAGTCGCGCTGGGCCGCCGCTCAGGAGCGCTTCGTCGACTCGCCCCGTGAGGCGGTCGCCGAGGCGGACCGGCTGATCTCCGAGGTGGCCGAGGCTCGCGGCTTCCCGGACGGGAGCCGCTACGAGACCCAGCTGGAGGCGCTCTCCGTCCACCACGCCCACCATGTGCACGGCTACCGCCGGGTGCACCTCGCGGCGCACACCACCGGCGACACCGCCCAGGGCCGCACGGGAGCGTTCGACGGCAACGGCAACGGCAACGGCGTCGGCCCCGGTACCGGCACCGAGGACCTGCGCGAGGCCATGATCGAGGCCCGGGCCCTGTTCGAGGACCTGGTGACGCCGAGCCGCCGGGACGCGCGGGCGGACCGCGACGCCTCGGCCGGACACGCGGGCCGAGCCCACCGCGACGGCTCCGCGCGACGCGACGTGCGCGACGGTGCGGCCGCCGACGGCCGTCACCGGTCCCATCTGCCATGGGCGCCGGCCAGGCGCCACGCGAAAGGGAGTTGAGGGGGATGACCGACGACATGACGAGGGGCGAGGGCATCCGCGAACGCGGTCCGCGTGACACGCGCGAGGCCGACGCGAGGCGGGACGGTACGCGGGCGAGCGGCATCCCTCCGGGCAGCCGGGCGGCGGACGCGGCCGGCTCGGCGACGGGCGGCACCGGGGCTCCGCTGGTGGCCGGCCACGACACCGCGGACGGCCGCACCGGCGGCCGTACCGAGCACAGGACGATGGGCGTCCGCGACGAGCCCGCCGGGGCTCGGGGCGCGGACACCCCCGGCCCGGGCCGCGGCGAGGACCCCACCAGGGCCCCCGGCGGGAACGGCTCCAGGTCCGCCGGGTCCCCCCTGCTGCCCCATGACGAGAGCGACAAGTTGACGCTGCGGCTGCAGCACGCGGTCGGCGGGTTCGTCGACGAGCCCCGCTCCGCCGTCGAGGAGGCCGACCACGTCCTGGAGGAGGTCACCGCCCGCTTCACCGACGCGATGACCCAGCGGCGCCGCACCCTCCGCAACACCTGGGAGACCGGCGCCGACGACCGCGCCACCGCCACCGACACCGAACAGCTCCGCCTCGCCCTGCGCGACTACCGCGAGCTGACCGAACGGCTGCTGCGCCTCTGACAGCGACAGCGACACTTGACGAGACCGCGCCCCGGGTCGTGCCCCGGGGCGCGTTCTTCTGTGCGGGGGCGCCATAGGGACGCCGGGGTCGTCAGGGGACCGGGTCGGCCGGACCGGTGCCGGGCGGCCGGGCGTCGGGCTCACCCCTCCTGGCGCTGCCGTCCCTCCCGGCGCTCACGCCACTGCCGTACGACCTCTTCCACGTCGTAGGGCTTCAGGCCGAGCGGCGGTCCCGGTGGGGGCTTGAACATCATGTCGCGGATCTTGACGTTGATCTCGGTGACGATCTTGCGGACGACGCGTTCGGAAGGGGCCTCGGCGGCCGTCGCGAGCGCGTCCTCGGCCTCCTTGCGCAGGGCCAGCGTCGGGGGCAGGACCGACAGGCCCTCGCGGGCCATCTTCCGTTTGACCCACCACAGTTCGTCGTACGTGGTGTCGTCGCCCTCCAACGGCCGCCCGACGCCGGGGAGGCTCTTGAAGTCGCCGCGCGCCTCGGCGTCGCGGATCTGTTTGTCGACGAACGACTCGAAGCTGACACCGGGGGGCTTTCGCTCGGTCATGCGTCCATTGTGCCGGAGCCCGCACAACAGGACGATCCGGCGATTTATCATGCGGCGGCGGCGTGCCAAACGTGCCGTGCGCAGCGACAATTGGAGTTTGACCCGTTAGGAGCGGTACGTGCTCGAACTCACCATGGCCTCGGTCTCCGAGGCGGACGCCGGGGCGACGGCCGGCATGCAGATGGCCGACGCGCCCAGCGAGCCGGGCGGCGTGCTCCGGGTGGGCCGCGATCGGGCGGTGTGCCGGCTCGCGACACCGGACGACTGGCTCTTCGTCTCCCGTGTGCACCTGGAGTTCCTGTGCGGCCCCGACGGGACCTGGCAGGTCACGTGGCTGCGCGGCTCGCACGCCGACCCGTCCTCCGAGGTGCGGCTGACCCTGCAGGGCCATCAGCCCTCGCCCCTGCCGTACGGCGGCACGGCGAAGCTGCCGCAGGGCAGCTCCGGCGAACTCGTCATCCACGACCGCACGGCCCCCCGCAGCGTCAACGTGGGCTTCTACCACGAGGGCTGACGGGACCCGCTCCCCTCGACGGCGTCAGCCGGTCACCCGGGCCAGCGCGAAGCCGTCGTACCCCTTGCTGCCCACGGTCTGCAGCGCGGTCCCGGACAACTTCGGGTGCGTGGCGATGAGTTCGATGGCGGCGCGGGTGCCGCGGACGTCCGGCTCGGTGCTGCCGGCGTCGGCGACCCGGCCACCGCGTACGACGTTGTCGACGACGATGACGCTGCCGGCCCGGGTGAGCTTCAGGGCCCACTCCACGTAGTGCGGGTTGTTGGCCTTGTCCGCGTCGATGAAGACCAGGTCGAAGGGTTCGGGGTTCTCGTCGGTCAGCTTGGGCAGCGACTCCAGGGCGGGGCCCACCCGGACCTCGACGAGGTGGTCGAGCCCGGCGCGCGCGATGTTGCGGCACGCGACCTCCGCGTGCCGGGCGCTGTACTCCAGGGAGATCAGCCGGCCGTCGGCGGGCAGCGCGCGGGCCAGCCAGATGGTGCTGTAGCCGCCGAGGGTGCCGATCTCCAGGATGCGCCGGGCGCCCTGGATCAGGGCGAGGAGGTGGAGGAACTTGCCCTGGCCCGCGGCGACGTCGATGGCCGGGAGCCCGGCCGCCTCGTTGTCGCGCAGCGCCGCCGCCAGGGCCTCGTCGTTCGGGGCGAGGTGGGTGGAGAAGTAGGCGTCCACGTCGTCCCAGGTCCGTGACTCGCTCATGAAGCTGTGCCTCCCGCGCCTTCCATCAGGGTACTTGCTTAGATCAGCTAAGTAGGTGTGCTAATGAATATAGGCGCGGGGTGGCCTCCCTGTCAGCGGTTCCCGGAGGCGTGTCAGCCGTTCGGCGCGGACTTCGGGTCGGCCGCGGCCTCCGGTGCGGGCGCCGGACCGGCCCCGGGAGGCACCGGAGCGGCGGGCGGGACCGGTGCGCCGGGCGGCATCGGCGCGTTCGGCGGCATGTGCGCGCCCGGCGGGTAGGCCCCCGGAGGGTACGCTCCCGGCGGCATGAAGGCGCCCGGCGGTGGCACGGGCGGCAGCTGCCGCTTGGCGTTGCGCTTGAGCACGATCGCGACGGCGACCGCCTTGACCGCCAGCACGGCCATGCCGATGCCGAAGGACAGCAGCCAGCCGGGGATGCCCCATACGGTCCACATCTCGTCCACGTGGATGACCTCTCGATAGGTGTCGTCGGCCGCGGCCCGCCGCAGCATGTGGTCGCCGGAGATCCGCTCCGGCCGCGGGAAGTCCTGCTCGACGGCGGTGAGGAAGTCCGTGCCGCCCGCGGCCAGGTCGCCGAGGGCGCCCACCGGCGCGCCGAGCCGGCCGGCGAACGTCACCTCCGGCTCGTCCCCGCCGATCGCCGAGCTCGGCTCCATCCGGTGCTCGGCGAGCACGTACAGGCCGAGCGCCTGCGGTGTGTCGGCCAGCCGCGACAGCCGCATCGGATAGACCAGTTCGTCGCTGGCGAAGGTGAGGTGCAGCGGGTCGAGGGTGCCGGACAGCGGGGTGCCGCCGGCCGAGTCCTCCGGCGCCAGCCGGATCGCCACGTACTCCCACTTCTGCCGGACGTACGGCTCCAGCGCCGTGTCCAGACGGTCCGGGAGCCGGAAGCCGTTCTCGTCCAGCCAGTCGCCGAGCGCTCCGGAGTCGGTCGCGGTCAGCCGCGCCACGTCGAACGGGCCGAGCCGCTCGCGGCCGACGACGTCCACCGGGGACCGCGGGCCCCCGGCCGCCGCGTCGCCCGCGCCGTCGCCCTCGAACATGTCGAAGGGCCAGTCGTCCGAGCGCGGCCAGAAGTACTCGCGCCGCTCGTACACGGGCGCGGTCTCCTCGTCGAGCTGGTCGAAGAGGGCCGCGTCGCCCAGCTCCACCGTCGCCCGGTTCGGCACCGGCATGATCCACGCGGCCGTCCGGGCGTCGCCGGAGACCGTCAGACTCATCACGATCTGTTCCTCGCGGCCGTCCCAGCGCACCACGGACCGCTCGCGGCTCACGTACACGCTCCGCTGGTCGTCCGGCACCATCGCACCGCAGCCGCAGGCGTACGCCGGTGCCACGAGCGAGGCCAACTGGAGCCCCAGCAGCGCCAGCACGACCACCACAAGCCGTCCGCGTATCCCGCGCCCCTCACGCGCCCTCAATACCGGACGCGCGCGCCCCCGTACGAAACCCTTCATCCCCCGTGCCTTTCCCCTGCCCCGCTGACCTGCCGTACCGCTCGGGGCCATGGTTCCAGGTGTTTGTCAGTGGTCTGTCACCACCGTGCCCGCGATGCGCATCCGTGATCCGTGCCGCGCCCCTGAGCGGGGCGACGGCCGCGCGCACTATCGTCATCCGGACAAGCGAGGGCGACTCTCAGGTGAAGTGGGGGTTGCCCGCGTCTCACCATCGGGACAGTGCGAGCCTTTTCGGTGGGACGGCCGACGGGGCGGGAGGACGACAGCGCGTGGTGACGGAGCAGAGCAGACCGGGCGGAGCCGTGGGAACCGGTGCGGCGGCGGCGCGCCTGGGGGCCCTGCGGGCCGTGCTGTGGCTGGTCGCCGGCGTCCTGGCGGTACGTCAGATCGCGGTCGTGCTCCACACCCCCAAGGGCGAGCGGCTGACGGATCTGGAGACCTGGGTCGGGCCCAGCGGAGTCCTCCATGTGAACGGCTCGCTGTACGACTCGACGCGCTTCACCGGCACCCCCTTCGGCGGCCTGGTCCTCAAGCCCCTCACCCGGACGGCCGAACAGGCCCTCGGCTGGGGCTGGACCTTCGGCACCCTCCTGCTGGTCGTCGCCCTCGGCCTGGTCGCCGCCCGTGCCCTGCCCCAGCCCGTCACCCGCCGTACGGCACTGCTCGCGGCCCCCGTCGCGGTCACCCTGCTGATGCTGTCGCTGCCGGTGCGCAACACCCTCTACCTGGGCCAGACCAGCATCATCCCGGTGCTGCTCGTCCTCGCGGGCTGCTTCGCGGTGCGGGGCGAGCGGACCAGCGGCGCGTTCATAGGGCTCGCCGCGGCCTTCCAGCCGACCGTGCTGCTGTTCGTGCCGCTGCTGTGGTTCACCGGCCGCGGGCGGGCCGCCGCGAGCACCGGGATCACGTTCGCCGGGGCCACCGCGCTGGCCTGGGCCGCGCTGCCGCACGACTCGTTCACCTACTGGGTGCACCACCTCGCGGGCGTCGGCCTCGGCGGCCGGGCGGACGACCTCGCCAACCAGTCCCTGCACGGCGCGCTGCTCCGGCTGGGCCTCACGGGCCCGCTGGAGATCGTCGTCTTCTTCGCGCTGGCCGCCGCCGTCGCCGTGTTCGGCATGCGGCGGGCCATCCACTACGCCCGCGACGGGCAGTTGCTGCTCGCGGTCGCGATCACCGGCTGTGTCGTGGTCGCCGTCTCCCCGACGTCCTGGAAGCACCAGCTGCTGTGGGTGCTGCTCGCGGCCGTCGGCCGGGTCGGCACCAAGCAGTCCTCGCGCTACGTGTGGCCGGTCGCCGTCGTCCTGGTGATGACCCTGCCGGCGAAGATGATGATCCCGAACGTGGGCGTCCTGCACCCGGCCCGCGACAACGTCGTGCTGCTGGCCGCGCTCGCCGCCGCGCTCGTCGTGCCGTTCCTGTCCCGCACCTCGGAGTACTACCGGGCCCCCGTGCCCACGGAGTACGCCCCGAAGGCGGAGACCCGTCTCCGCTGGGCGCCGCTGCTGCGCCGGGTGGCCACCCGGCCGAACCTGCTGCTCGAACTGCTGCTGATCCGCGTCGTGTACGCGGCCTACCAGCGCACCCGCCTGGAGGCCACCGGCAGCAGGGCCTCGGCCGAGGAGCACGCCCGGCAGATCCTGTCCGTCGAGGAGGCCCTGTTCCTCGACGTCGAGCACTGGTTCAACCACGCGGTCGTCGGGATCGGCTGGCTGCGGGTCTTCTTCGACTTCTACTACACCTCGTTCCACTTCGTGGTCCCGCTGACCGTCCTCGGCCTCCTCTACTGGCGCCGCCCCGCCGACTACCGCTGGGCCCGCACGGCCATCGGCTTCACCACGGTCCTCGCGCTCGTCGGTTTCTTCCTCTACCCGCTGGCGCCGCCGCGGCTGATGCCCGGCCTCGGCATCATCGACACCATCCACGGCGTCCAGGACTTCTCCCGCCCGGACTACGGCAGGCTGACCGAACTCACCAACCAGTACGCGGCGATGCCGTCCCTGCACTTCGGCTGGTCCCTGTGGTGCGGCCTCACGATCGCGATCGTCGCCCCCAGGGTGTGGATGAAGGTCCTCGGCCTGATGCACCCCTTCTTCACGGTCCTGGCGATCGTGGCGACGGGCAACCACTGGGTGCTGGACGCGGTGGGCGGGGCGGCGGTGGTGGGTGCGGGCTTCGGTCTGACGTACCTCCTCACGGGGCCGCGCACCACCGCGCCCTCCAAGGGGCGCGGGGAGTCGCGCGAGCAACCACCGACGACGGACCGACTCGCGACGGCCGTCCGGCCCAACGGTGCAGGAGCGACCGGGGACGGCGGAGACAAGGGCGGGCGTAGGGGCGCGTCCCCTGCCCGCGTCCCCTGCCTCCGGCCGGACGGGCCGACGGCGCCGGGAGGCCGTCGGCCCGAGTCGGGTTGGCGGTGGGGGTGGGAGGGCTCAGACCGTGGTCACCTGAAGGTGCTTCACCCCGTTGATCCAGGCGGAGCGCAGGCGGTCGGGATCGCCGGCCAGGCGGAGGCCCGGCATCGCGTCGGCGATCGCGTTGAAGATCAGGTCGATCTCCAGGACCGCGAGGGACTTGCCCAGGCAGAAGTGGGGGCCTCCGCCGCCGAAGCCGAGGTGGGGGTTGGGGTCGCGGGTGATGTCGAAGGCGTCGGGGTTCTCGAAGACGTCCGGGTCGTGGTTGGCGGAGGCGTAGAAGATGCCGACGCGGTCGCCCTTCCGGATGAGCTTGCCGCCTAGTTCCACGTCCTGGGTGGCGGTGCGCTGGAAGGCGTTGACCGGGGCGGCCCAGCGGACGATCTCCTCGGCGGCCGTCGCGGGGCGCTCGCGCTTGTACAGCTCCCACTGGTCGGGGTGGGTGAGGAAGGCGTGCATGCCGTGGGTGATGGCGTTGCGGGTCGTCTCGTTGCCCGCGACGGCCAGCATCAGCACGAAGAAGCCGAACTCGTCGGAGGCGAGGTTCCCCTCGTCCTCGGCGGCCACCAGGGTGGTGACGATGTCCTTCGCCGGGCACTGCTTGCGGTCGGCGGCCATGTTCATGGCGTAGGCGATGAGTTCCATCGCCGACTGCTGGCCGACCTCCTCGGTGATGGCGTACTCCGGGTCGTCGTAGGAGATCATCCGGTTCGACCACTCGAAGATCCGGATGCGGTCCTCCTGCGGGATGCCGATCAGCTCGGCGATGGCCTGGAGGGGCAGTTCGCAGGCGACCTCGGTGACGAAGTCGAAGGGGCCCGGACGGGCGGCGGCCTCGCGGGCGATGGTGAGGGCCCGGTGGCGCAGGTTGTCCTCCAGTGCGCGGATCGCCCTCGGAGTGAACACGCGCTGCACGATCTGGCGGACCCGGGTGTGCTCCGGCGGGTCCATGTTCAGCAGGATCAGCCGCTGGGCGTCGATGGCGTCGCGCTCGATGTGCTCGTTGAAGCGGATGATCGCGGTGTTGACGGTCGAGGAGAACAACTCCGGGTGCGTGGAGACGTACTTGACGTCCGCGTGCCGGGTGACGGCCCAGTAGCCCTCGTCCGCGAAGCCCGCGAGGCCGGGTGCCTGCGGGATCCAGTGGACCGGTTCCGTGCGGCGCAGTTCGGCGAACTCCGGGAGGGGGACACGGTGGTGCAGCAGGTCGGGGTCGGTGAGGTCGAACCCGTCGGGCAGCGCTGGACAGGGCATCGGCAACTCCTGACGGAGCATCAGATATAAGGAATTGCGGTGACGGTAGTAACGGGTTCTAGAACTGGCAAGGGGTGCGGGCTCGTCAATCGGCGGCCAATTGCCGCACGACCCTTGCGGTGCCGGAGTGGCCCTCCGCAGACTGCTGAAGAGAACTAGAACGCGTACTAGTTCTGCGTGGCGGGTCGGGCCGGGACGCCCCGCGCCGCGCGGGTAACCGTCGAGAGGATTCCCCATGGCCGCGGAACCCGTGATCGTCGAAGCCGTACGCACTCCCATCGGCAGGCGCGGCGGCGCGCTCGCCAACCTGCACCCCGCCTATCTGCTGGGCGAGACCTACCGTGAACTCCTCGGCCGCACCGGCATCCCCGCCGACTGCGTCGAGCAGATCGTCGGCGGCACCGTGACCCACGCCGGCGAACAGTCCATGAACCCCGCGCGCACGGCCTGGCTGACCATGGGCCTGCCGTACGAGACGGCCGCGACCACCGTCGACTGTCAGTGCGGTTCCTCGCAGCAGGCCTCGCACATGGTGGCCAACATGGTCGCGGCCGGCGTCATCGACGTCGGGATCAGTTGCGGGGTCGAGGCCATGTCCCGGGTGCCGCTCGGCTCGGGGTCCAAGCACGGGCCGGGCAAGCCGTTCCCGGAGGAGTGGAACGTCGATCTGCCGAACCAGTTCGAGGCCGCCGAACGGATCGCCCGGCACCGGGGGCTCACCCGGGAGGACGTGGACGCGCTGGGCCTGCGGTCCCAGGAGCGGGCCGCCGTCGCGTGGGCCGAGGAGCGGTTCAAGAAGGAGACGTTCGCCGTCCAGGTGCCGACGACCGAGGCGGAACAGGGCGCCGGGCAGGGGATGTGGCGGCTCGTCGACCACGACGAGGGGCTGCGCGACACCTCGGCGGAGGCGCTGGCCCGGCTGAAGCCGATCATGCCGACGGCCGTCCACACGGCCGGCAACTCCTCCCAGATCAGCGACGGCGCGGCGGCGATCATGTGGGCGTCCAAGCGGATGGCGCGGGCGCTGAAGCTCCGGCCGAGGGCACGGATCGTCGCCCAGGCGCTGGTCGGCTCCGACCCCCACTTCCACCTCGACGGGCCGATCGACGCGACCAAGGCCGTGCTGGGGAAGGCCGGGATGTCGCTGAAGGACATCGACCTGGTGGAGATCAACGAGGCCTTCGCGTCTGTGGTGTTGAGCTGGGCGCGGGTCTTCGACCAGGACCTGGAGAGGGTGAACGTCAACGGCGGCGCCATCGCCCTCGGCCACCCGGTGGGCGCGACCGGGGCACGGCTCATCACGACCGCGCTGCATGAGCTGGAGCGTACGGACAAGGAGTTCGCGCTGGTGACGATGTGCGCCGGCGGCGGGCTGGCGACCGGGACGATCATCCAGCGGCTCTGACGGGCGGGGAGGAGGAAGAGGGGGGAGCAGGAAAAAGGGCCCCGCTGGTCGTCCCGCGACCAGCAGGGCCTTCCCCCGTGGCGGCAAGTCCCCCGTGCCGCCGTACTCCCCGTGGCGGCCGGTCGAACCGCCCGTTCCCCGTCGTGCGCGGCCCCGTTCCGCCCACACCCCCACTCGGCGGCACCCGCACCTCCCACATCGAAGCCCTCCTACTCACGACCTGACAGCCCGAATCACACATTCCTCAGCAGAGTCACGCTGGCGTTCAGTCCCGACGGCCGCACGCTCGCCACGGCCGGGGGCGGCACGGTACGGCTGTGGGACACCACCACCCGGTACGCCCGGGAGACCTTCCCCGACGGTGGCGCGGCGAGGCTCGCGTTCAGCCCCGACGGCCGCACCCTCGCGGTCGGCGACTACCGCGACCGTATCCGTCTGTGGGACGTCGACCTGCCCCTGCCCGCCGAGGCGATCGACCAGCTCTGCCGAGCCGTCCACCGTGACCTCACCCGGCAGGAGAGGGCGCTGTACCTGCCGGACCAGGAGCCGGGCGGGGCGTGCGGGTAGGGGAGCGGGCCGGTCGGCCCCCGGAACGCGACGAAGACGGCGGCCCCGGGGATCGGGGGCCGCCGCCTTCGGTCTGTGGCCGCGCTCAGTCGCGCCGGTGGTGCCGGATCAGTACCAGTGGTTGGCCTGCCAGAAGTTCCACGCGCCGCACGGGCTGCCGTAGCGGTCCTTCATGTAGTCCACGCCCCACTTGATCTGGGTGGCGGCGTTGGTCTTCCAGTCGGAGCCGGCGGAGGCCATCTTGGAGCCGGGCAGCGCCTGGACCAGGCCGTAGGCACCGGAGGACGCGTTGGTCGCGTTGACGTCCCAGTCGCTCTCGTGGTCGACGATGTTGGAGAAGCACTTGTACTGGGCCGAGTTCCCGATCATCTTCTTCGCGACAGCCTGGGCCTGGGAGGCCTCCGACGCGGCCTGGGCGGGCGCGGCGGCGAGCAGGGCACCGGTGGCGGCGACGGCCAGGGTGGCACCGGCGAGGGCCTTCTTCGGGGAGGCGACGCGGCGGAGAGCGGAGCGGGTCACGGGGATCCTTTTCTTCGGGGTCATGGTCGTCGCGGGCATGCCTTCACCACATGAGGTGCGATGGGGGCGTAGGTCGGCGCCGAGGCCCGGGTGGGCACGTCGGCGCCGTTGCGACTCATCCAGAGAAACAGCCGGAGCGGGCGTCCGCAATGACCCCTTTTGCTAGTTGTGGTCGTATCCGTGCCGAGGGTCCCTGCTGTGACGTGGCTCTCAAAGCCCAGGTCGGCACCCATAAGGCCGTGTGCATGCCAAGCATGTCGATCTACGAGCCCGGTTCGTATGTGACCTGGGTCCTGTGGGGTGCTTCACGGCTCGCGAGACGGACGGTGAACGGAGCCTCGCCCGAGCGTCACCGGGCGGGCGGGGCGAATGTGACCGCGCTCTCGAACGCGGCCCTGCGGGTGGCCCGGCGCAGCGCCTTGAGGACGGCGGCGCCGAGGGTGAGGGTCAGCACGGCGGTGACGACCGCGCGGCCCAGGTCCCAGCCGAGTGAGGTGGCCAGGCAGTATGCGAGGAAACGCGTGAGGTTGGCGGCCGGGGCCGCGTCCGCGTCGTAGGCGATGGTCGAGGCCAGGGTGGAGATGAAGGGCCAGCCGTAGAGGTTCATGACCGTGCCGTACGCGAAGGCGGCGACGAAGCCGTACCCGGCGAGCAGGACGAGTTCGGCGCGGCCACGCAGGCGGTGGGCGCCCGGGAGCAGCCCGGCGCCCATCGCGAACCAGCCCATCGCCAGCATCTGGAACGGCATCCACGGGCCCACACCCCCGGTGAGCAGCGCGGACGAGAACATCGTCACCGCGCCGAGGGTGAAGCCGAAGCCCGGTCCGAGGACACGGCCGCTGAGCACCATGAGGAAGAACATCGGCTCGATCCCGGCGGTTCCGGCGCCGATGGGGCGCAGTGCCGCGCCGACCGCCGCGAGCACCCCCAGCATCGCCACCGCCTTCGCCCCGAGCCCCGCCTCGGAGAGCGTCGCGCCGACGACCCCGACCAGCAGCACCAGCAGCCCGGCGAACAACCAGGGCGCGTCCTGCGCGTGGGCGGTCACCTGTGAACCGGGGTCCGCGAAGAAGGGCCAGCCGAAGGCCGCGGCCCCGACCAGGCTGACGAGGAGGAGGGCGGCGACGGTACGGGGAGAGCGGGACGGGGCGGGGCGCGAGGGGCTGCTCATGAGTGCTCCTCCGGGTGGCCGGTTCCGGGGCCGCTGCTCGCAGGGCGCGTCGTACCTGGGCCGTGGTCAGCCAGGGCTGCGGGGCGAGGATCTTCGTGACCTGCGGGGCGAAGGAGGGGGAGCCGACGACCACCTCGGCGGTCGGCCCGTCGGCCACGACCTCCCCGTCGGCGAGGATCAGCACGCGGCGGGCCAGCTCGGCGGCCAGCTCCACGTCGTGCGTGGCCAGGACGATGGCGTGCCCGTCGGCCGCGAGGCCGCGCAGCAGCGCGATCAGGCGTGCCTTGGCCGCGTAGTCGAGGCCCCGGGTCGGTTCGTCGAGCAGGAGCAGCGGCGGGCGGGCCGTGAGGACCACCGCCAGCGCGAGGGCCAGCCGCTGTCCCTCCGACAGGTCGCGGGGGTGCGTGTCGTCGGCGATCCCGGTCAGCAGCTCGGAGGCCAGGGCTCGGCATGTGCCCGGGGCGGCCCCCGCGTCCCGGTCCGCCGCCGCGCACTCCGCCGCGACCGTGTCCGTGTACAGCAGGTCACGGGGTTCCTGCGGTATGAGGCCCACGCGGCGTACGAGGTCCGGGGGCGCCGTGCGGTGGGGGACCAGGCCGCTCACCCGGACTGAACCGGCCGCCGGTTCCACCAGGCCGACCAGCGCGGACAGCAGGGTGGACTTGCCGGCGCCGTTGCGGCCCATGAGGGCGATGGTCTCGCCGGGGGTGACGGTGAGGGAGACGTGGGTGAGGGCGTGGACGCGGCCGTGGTGGACGTCGAGGGCCGTGACCGTTGCCGGGGTGTCGTGCGGGGGGGGTGTGGGGGTCGGGCGTTTGCCGAGGAGGCGCCGGAGGAGGGGGAGGGGTGGGGGCGGGGAGAGCTCGGGGTTGGTGTCGTGTGCGGGTGCGGGTGGTCTGTGGCTGGTCGCGCAGTACCCCGTGCCCCTCGGGGCGAGGGTTCCCGCAGGGGCCCGAGCGGCGGCGGGCGTCCCGGACTGTCAGGGAGGGGGACCAGCCGGCCAGGCGGCCCAGGTCCACCACCGGTGGGTACACGGGCGAGACGGCCATCACCTCGGCCGGCGTGCCCAGGACCGGCGGGGCTCCCGGGGCCGGGAGGAGGGTGACCCGGTCGGCGTACTGGACGACGCGTTCCAGGCGGTGCTCGGCCATGAACACGGTCGTGCCCAGGTCGTGGACGAGCCGCTGGAGCACGGCCAGGACCTCCTCGGCGGCGGCCGGGTCCAGGGCGGAGGTCGGCTCGTCCAGGACCAGCACGCGGGGGTGCGGGGTGAGGACGGATCCGATCGCGACGCGCTGACGCTGGCCGCCGGAGAGCGTGGCGAGGGGGCGGTCCCGGAGGTCGGCGAGACCCAGCAGGTCGAGTGTCTCCTCCACCCGCCGCCGCATGACGTCCGGGGCGAGCCCCAACGACTCCATCCCGTAGGCGAGTTCGTCCTCGACCGTGTCCGTCACGAAGTGCGCCAGCGGATCCTGGCCCACCGTGCCGACCACGTCGGCGAGTTCACGCGGCTTGTGGGTACGGGTGTCCCGCCCCGCCACCGTCACCCGGCCGCTCAGGGTGCCCCCGGTGAAGTGCGGCACGAGCCCGCTCACCGCCCCCAGCACGGTCGACTTGCCCACCCCCGACGGCCCCACGAGCAGCACGAGTTCACCCTCCGGTACCTCGAAGTCCACACCCCGGACGGTGGGTTCGGCCGCGCCGTCGTACGTCACGGACACATCCTGGAAGCGGATCACGAGGTTTCCTCCTCGGACGGGGCAGCGGTCGGCGCGGGGACGGCGAACGCGGGCAGCAGGCCCAGCAGGATCGCGGCGGCGGGCAGGAGGGGAAGGTCGGGGAGGTGAGCGGGACGACGGTGGGGTGCAGCGCGGCGGGGTCGTACGCGGCGCAGACGATCAGCAGCGCGGCGACGGCCACCCCGGACCCGGCCACCAGCCACGCCCGCACCCCCACGCGTCGGGCCGATAGCGGGTGCGCGGCGAGCGACGGCCGCCCAGCCGCAGTCCCGCCAGCGCGGCGGCCACTCCCGTGAGCAGCACGGGGAGGCCGTAGCCGCCGCCCTCGGCGGTCAGCACGCCGTACGTTCCCGCGCAGACGCCGAGCAGCCCACCGAGGGTGAGCGCGGCGGTCGTACGGCGGACGGGTGCCGGGACCTCGGCGGTCCGGCCGTAGCCGCGCGAGTCCATCGCGGCAGCCAGCGCCACCGACCGCTCCAACGCGCCCTCCAGCACCGGGAGTCCGACGTGCAGCAGCCCCCGTACGCCACGGTCCGGCCGGCCCCGCAGCCGCCGCGCGGCCCGCAACCGCTGTACGTCCGCCACCAGATGCGGGGCGAACGTCATCGCCACCACCACGGCCACCCCGGCCTCGTACAGGGCGCCGGGGAGGGACTTGAGGAGGCGGGCCGGGTTGGCCAGGGCGTTGGCGGCACCGACGCAGATCAACAAGGTGGCCAGCCGCAACCCGTCGTACAGCGCGAACAGGACCCCCTCCGCCGTGACCCGGCCGCCCAGCCGGATCCCCTGCGCCCAGACGGGAAGCGGCACTTCGGGGAGCGTGACCAGGGTGTGCGTCCCGGGGACGGGCGACCCCAGCACGACCGCGAACCCGAGCCGGACGCCCAGCACCACCAGCCCGAGCTTCACGAACGCGGTGTACGAGCGGGCCCAGGGGGCGTCGGTCCGGTGCGTGGCCACGACGTATCCGGCCACCGCGATGAGCAGGGCGAGGAGCAGGGGGTTGGTGGTGCGCGACGCGGCGGTGCCGAGCCCGAGGGCCCAGACCCACCAGGCGAGGGGATGCACCCCGACCCCGCCGCCTCGTACCGCCGACTCGCGCACCCTGCGCCTGGCCGCCCCCGACTCCGGGCGCCCTGTGTCGAACCCTCGCACCGCGCCGCCCTATCCCCGACGCCGTCGCGCCCGCCACACCGCCGCGCCTCCCAGCACGGCGACCGCTCCCACGCCCACGAACAGCCCGACGGTCGGCCCCTCGCCCTCCTGGGTGGCACCGTCGGCCGACGAACTCGGGTCATCGGCACGACCGTCGGAGCCGGACGCGGACGGGGACGCGGACGCGGACGCGGACTCGGAGTCGGTGCCGGTGTCGGCACCGGAGTCGACCGCCTCGCCGCAGCCCCGCACCGGATATCCCCCGATCGCGCAGAGCAGCGCGTTCGTGTCGTACCGGAGGGGCTTGGCGACGGACGCCAACGCCTCGGCCGTGGTCGCGTCGTCCGGCACCCGCGCACAGGCCGTACGCGCCTTCGGATGTGTCTCGCCCTCCGGCGCGTCGGCGGCCGTACCGAAGTCGATGACCAGCGCGACCCGCTTCTGACCGCCCCGCGCGGCCGTGTCCCCGCAGACCGAGGCGAAGTCGGCGGAGCCACGCGGCCGGACCGCGTCCGACGAGTCCCGGCTCACGGAGAACCGGAAGCCCTGCACCTCTCCGTCCGCCGGGCGCGCGGTCGACGGCCCCTGCGTGGCGTACGCCCAGGCGGAACCGTCCCGCTCCCAGAAGGACCAGTACCGGTACGCGGCCGCGTGGGCGGGCCCCGAACTCCCCAGCAGGAGCAGCAGAGCGCCGAGCGACACGAGCACCGGCGACAGCGCGCCGCCCGGCGTCACGGCAGCCGAACCCCGTGCGGCTCCCCTGCGACGCCCGGTCATGCCTGCGGCCGCTTCCGGCCGGCCCTCACCAGCACGAACCCGGCGGTGGCGGCGACCACGACCAGCCCGAGTCCGATCGCCCACCAGGCGCCCGCCCCGAGGCCGTCGCCGGCCTCGTCCCCGGCGGTCGTGTCGTCGTACGGCACCGAGGAGTAGTCGCTCCCCTCACCGGCCGGGCCGGAGTCCTTGAGCTGGGCGACGAGATCGGCACCGCCGAAGTCACGCGGGTCACCACCACAGGCGTGCGCCGCGAGCACGAGCTGGGCGTACGCTGCGGGCCCTGCCTTGGCCGCCCACACCCCGTAGTTCTTCCGCAGCCAGGCGAGCGGCTTGTCGGTGGCGGCCAGGTTCCCGGCGGCGGCGAGCGCCACGACCGCGTCGGCGGTGGTGCCGTGGTCGGGCTGGTCCTCCGCACCCGCGAGGGAGGACTTCAGATAGCCGTCGGCGGTAAGGGCACCGGCCAGGTGGACGGCCCCGTTGTGCGCGAGCTTCTCCGGGGATTCCCCCGGGACGCAGGCGCCGAACGACCCCTTGCCCTTGCCCTTGTCCGTGCCTGTGCCCGTGCCGTTGTCCTTGTCCTTCCCCGTGCCGCCGCCCGACTCGACCACGAACCCCTCGCCGAGGCTGCCGAGCACCGCGGCGGCCGTGGCGTCGGCGTTCGCGGCGAGACCGCCCTTCTTGTCGGGCTGGTAGGCGAAGGCGCCGCCGTCCTCGGCGCCGTTCTTGTCGCCCGTCTCCCCGTCGCCGCAGGGGAGGGCGAGGGAACGCAGGGCGTCGTAGGGGGAGTTGCCGTCCTTCTGCTGCTTCTCCGGGGCGTCACCGGCGGCGGCCAGCGCGCCGATCACGACGGACGTCGAGTTCGCGTCGCTGGGCCCGCCCGGGGTGTAGCCCCAGCCGCCGTCCTCGTTCTGGTTGTCCTTCAGCCACCGCACCGCCCGGCCGGCCTCGGCGTCCCGCCCGCCGACCGCGGCGAGTGCCTGTATCGCGGCGGCCGTGCTGTTGGTGTCGACGGCCGTCTCGGCGTCGCACCGCGCGGTCGCGTCGGCGCGGTACGCCGCGAACGCCCCGCTCGCGCACTGCTGCCCGACCAGCCACTCCACGGCCCCGGCACCGGGCTTCTCACCCACGGTGTCCAGGGCGAGCAGGGCGAGGGACTGCCGCCATACGCCGTCGTACGTGGGGTCGGTGTATCCGTACAGTCCGGTGGGGATCGCCTGGGAGGGCGAGGCGGAGGGAGCGGTGGACGCCTCGGACGCCGTGTCGGCGGCGAAGGCGGCCGACGCGAAACCGGTACCGGTCCCGGTGCCGAGCCCGGCTGTGGCGACCAGTACGGCGACGACCGCGGCGCTGCGGCGGACATTCATGATCGGCGGCTGCCTCTCCCTGACGGGGAGCCGGGCGGCACGGCGGAGCGCCGGGCGGCTCGGCTCCGTATTCCTCGACGGTGCCGTGCACCGGCGGGCCGCCGGTGACGCGAGCCGGTCACGATTCCCTGCAGGGCAGTCCGACTTGCCACCCTGTCGCGGGCGGCTCACGGTTGCGGGTCAGCGCCGGATTTGCACCGGCTTCCCCCTGTACGGGTGTGATGACGACGCGGTCACTCTACCTGTCGGTAGCCAGGTTCCTGAGGGCCGTTCGTGCCGCGATAGGTTCGGGCCATGCGTACGGGGAGACTGCTGGGCGCGGGCCGCACGGCCGACGTGTACGAACTCCACGCCGACGAGGGCGAGTCCGGACCGCACGGTCCCGACGGCCTCGCCGAGGACACCGGGACCGTCGCCCCCGGCGGCCCAGCCGACCGTGACGGAGCCGACAGACATACCGGACGCGACGGTCCCTGGGTGCTGCGGCGCTACCGGGACGGGTCGGGTGACGCGGCGGCCGAGGCCGAGGTCATGGAGCACGTGCGGAGCCATGGTTACCCCGTCCCGCGCGTCCGCTCGGCGAACCGTACGGAGATGGTGCTGGAGCGGCTGTCCGGGCCGACCCTGCTGGAGGCCTGCGCCGGCGGCCGCGTCGCCCCGGCGGAGGTCGGAGCCACCCTGGCCCGCCTCCTGCGGACCCTCCACGCCCTTCCGCCCCGGCACCGCCCCGCCTCCAGCGTCCTCCACCTGGACCTCCACCCGGAGAACGTCCTTCTCACGCCGCGCGGTCCGCAGGTCATCGACTGGAACAACACCGAGGAGGGGCCGCCCGGCCTCGACTGGGGCGTCTCGGCGATGATCCTGGCCCAGGTCGCCGTCGCCCCGTCCGACCCGCGCGCCCGCCTGGCCCACGCCACCCTCGTCTCCCTCCTCGCGAACCGGTCCGAGGGCGCTTCCGGCTTGACGGAGGACGGGCTGGCCGAGGCGAGGCGACGCCGGACGGCCAACCCGACGATGTCCGTGCACGAGAACGAACTCATGGGACCGGCGGAGGAGTTGATCCGCGGGCTCGCGGATCCGGCGGAGGCCTGAGCGGAAGCCCCATGCCGCCGGAAGCCTCACACCGCCGGAGGCGTCATACCGCCACGTACCGCACCGGATCCGCCCCCGCCACCGCCTCCGCCCTGCCCAGCTTCACCAGCCGTCGTACATGGGCCTCCGCCTCGGAGACCGCGATGTTGCGCGAGCCGAAGGGGATCTGGGGCCAGGGGCGGTTCCACTCCATGCGTTCGGCGAGCTGCCACGCGGTGAGGGGGGTGGAGAGCAGGGCGAGCAGGTCGGTGAGCCGCAACTCGTGGTGGGCCAGCAACTCCCGTACGCGCGCGGCCGCGTCGGTGAACGTGTACTGATGCGCGGGCAGGATCTCGGCGGCGCCCAGGCGGCCGACGCGTTCCAGGGAGTCGAGGTAGTCGCCGAGGGGGTCGGTGACGGTGTCGTCGTCCGGGTCCTCGTAGAGGCCGATGTGCGGGCTGATCTCGGGCAGGAGGTGGTCGCCGGAGAACAGGCGCCCCTGGCCCGGGAGTTGTGCGGGGTGTGCCTCCTCCAGGTGGAGGCAGACGTGTCCGGGTGTGTGGCCCGGCGTCCAGATCGCGCGGACCCGGCGGCCGGGGAGGTCGAGGAGTTCGCCGGGCACGATCTCGCGGTCGGGGAGCGCGGGGGAGAACCCGGGCAGCGCGCGCGGGCGGCGCGGGGCCCGCAGGGGCGCGAGGTGCTCCTCGGGCGCGCCCGCCGCCGTGAGCTTGTCCGTCATGTAGGAGTACCAGCGCTCCGGGCCGGTCCCGCGCGTGCGCCGGACGATCGCCGTGTCCGCCGCGTGCATCGCGATCCACGCCCCGGACGCCTCGCGCACCGCCCCCGAGAGGCCGTGGTGGTCGGGGTGGTGGTGCGTGATCACGACCCCGTGGATCTCCGCGACCGATGTGCCGCACGCGCTCAGGCCCGCCGAGAGCGTGTCCCAGGACGCCGGGTCGTCCCAGCCGGTGTCGACGAGGACGGGCCCCCGGTCGGTGTCGACGACGTACACGAGGGTGTGGCCGAGCGGGTTGTCCGGGATGGGGACCTCGATGGACCGTACGCCTCCGCCGTGATCGGTCACCTGTGTCATGGGCCCACTATAACTAGAACGAGTTCCACCGGGGATGGGCGTGTGAACGCGCGGGTGTCCGCACCGGCCCGCCCGCGACATGGACTCCTTCTCCTGGAACTGGTATCAGTTCCCTATTCGAAACTGACGGTATGTCAGAGAAGTGGCTCCGGGAGGCAACGGCCATGACCGAACTCGTGGAACACGGACAGCTGTTCATCGGCGGGGAGCTGACCGACCCCCTGGGCACGGACGTCATCGAGGTGGTCTCGCCGCACACGGAGGAGGTCATCGGCCGCGTCCCGCACGCCTCGCGCGCGGACGTCGACCGCGCCGTGGCCGCCGCGCGCCACGCCTTCGACCACGGCCCCTGGCCCCGGACGACCCTCGACGAGCGGATCGAGGTCGTCACCCGGATCAAGGACGCCTTCGCCGTGCGCCACGAGGAGTTCGCCCGGATCATCAGCTCCGAGAACGGCACCCCGTTCACCTCCAGCGTGATGGTGCAGGCTCTCGCGTCGATGATGGCGTGGGACGCGGCGATCACCACGGCCCGAGACTTCACGTACGAGGAGCGGCGCGGCGGCGTCCTCGGTCAGATCCTGGTCCGGCGTGAGCCGGTCGGGGTGGTCGCGGCGGTCGTCCCCTGGAACGTGCCGCAGTTCACCGCCGCCGCCAAACTCGCCCCCGCCCTGCTCGCCGGCTGCCCCGCGATCCTCAAGGTGTCCCCCGAAACCCCCCTGGACGCGTACCTGTTGGCGGAGATCGCCACCGAGGCCGGCCTGCCCGAAGGCGTGCTCTCCATCCTTCCCGCCGACCGTGAGGTCAGCGAGTACCTGGTCGGGCACCCGGGCGTCGACAAGGTCTCCTTCACCGGCTCGGTCGCCGCCGGCAAACGCGTCATGGAGGTCGCCGCCCGCAACCTCACCCGCGTCACCCTGGAGCTGGGCGGCAAGTCGGCGGCCGTGATCCTCCCCGACGCCGACGCACAGACCGCCGTGAACGGCATCGCCCCCTTCGCCTGGATGATCAACGGTCAGGCCTGCGTGGCCCAGACCCGCATCCTCGTCCCGCGTACCCGCTACGACGAGTTCGCCGAGGCCTTCGCCGCCTACGCCTCCGCGCTGAAGGTCGGCGACCCCCTGGACCCGGCCACCGAACTCGGCCCGCTCGTCGCCGCCCGTCAGCAGCGCCGCAGCCTCGACTACATCCGCATCGGCCAGGAGGAGGGCGCCAAGATCCTCACCGGCGGCGGCCGTCCGGCGGACCTGGAGCGCGGCTGGTACGTCGAACCGACCCTCTTCGGCGACGTCGACAACTCCATGCGCATCGCCCGGGAGGAGATCTTCGGCCCGGTCATCTGCCTCCTGCCCTACGGCGACGAGACCGAGGCCGTCCGTATCGCCAACGACTCCGACTACGGGCTCAGCGGCAGCGTCTGGACCGCCGACGACGAACGCGGCATCGACATCGCCCGGCAGGTCCGCACCGGCACCTACTCCGTCAACACCTTCAGCCTCGACATGCTCGGCCCCTTCGGCGGCTACAAGAACTCCGGCCTGGGGCGCGAGTTCGGCCCCGAGGGGTACGGCGAGTACCTGGAGCACAAGATGATCCACCTGCCGCCCGGCTACGAGCCGCCCGCCGGCGTCACGGCGGGCAAGGGCGTCGGGTGATGGGCGACCGCTGGCACGTGGAGGTCGACCGGTCCCTCTGCATCGGCTCGGCCCAGTGCGTCCACCTCGCCCCGGACTCCTTCCGCCTCGACTCCGCCATGCAGTCCCACCCCGCCGAATCGGAGACCGACGCCCACGAACGCGTCCTGAAGGCGGCGGAGGGCTGCCCGGTGGAGGCGATCTCCATCGCCCTGCTCGGGAGCGGGGAACCGGTGTTCCCGCCCGAGGAGTAGGGGCCTACGCTCTGCGGTCGGCACACGAACGAACACACACGCGGGGCGGGAAGAAGTGCGGAAGTCCGAGGCCAAGAGACTGATCGAGCAGGCGTACGCGGCCTGGGACACCGAGGA
Source organism: Streptomyces sp. MNU76 (assembly GCF_020982545.1). Lineage (GTDB taxonomy): Bacteria > Actinomycetota > Actinomycetes > Streptomycetales > Streptomycetaceae > Streptomyces. Next base: position 1,029,755 of record NZ_JAJKLK010000001.1, read on the forward strand.
GTGGCAGCGTGCCGCCGACCTCTACGAACAGGTGCTCGCCCATTTCCCGGACGAGAAGCCGAGCGCGGCGTGGTGGTACGACGCCGCGCTCGGCCACAAGTTCCTGCGCCACTGGGACAAGGCCTTCGAACTGGGCGTCCAGGCCGCCGCCAGCGCGTCACGCGGCGAGGGCGACCCCGCGTTCTGGAACCTCGGCATCGCGGCGACGATCCGCCGCGACTGGGCGGTCGCGCGCGACGCCTGGGCCGGTTTCGGCCTCGACGTCCCGGACGGCGAGGGCGAGATCAAGGGCCGCTTCGGCCATGCCTGCGTGCGCCTGGACACCGACGGCGAACGCGAGGTCGTCTGGATCGAGCGGCTGTGCCCGACGCGCGGCCGCGTGATGAACGTCCCCGTGACGGGCGGCCGCCGCTACGGGGAGATCGTCCTGCACGACGGCCGGCCCAACGGCGAACGCGTCGTCGACGGGTCGACCTTCCCCGTCTTCGACGAGTTGCTGCTCTTCGAGGCGTCCGACCTGCCCACCCTCGAAGTGACGGTCGCGGTCGGCGAGAGCGCCGACCTGGCGGCCCTCCTCGCTCTCTTCGGTGACCACGACTTCGGTGCGGAGACCGCCGGCAGCGTCACCGTGCACTGCGCCTGCTGCAGCGAGGGCACGCTCCACAAGGAGGCGACCCCGACCCGCACCGGCGCCCAGCGCGTGCGCCTCGCGGCCCCGGAGGAGGACGCGAGACGGCTGCTGGACCGGTGGGCGGGCGAGAAGGTGATCGGGCGGAGCTGGAGCGGGCTGGAGATCACGGGCTAGGGGCGGGACGAAGATCATGCCCTGCTGGGTAAAAAAATCCCATATGAGGGGTTGCATTCCCGTATGAGTGTTCTATCGTAGAAATCAGCCTACGAGACGAGTGAGGGAGCCGACCGGAGTAGCCGACATGGGCGAGAGGTAGCAGATCCGCCGATGCCGACGTCGACGGTCGGGCTGAGAGGCCGGAAGGCAGCAGGACAGGGCCGGAAGGCGACCCCAGCACCTGATCCGGGTAATGCCGGCGCAGGGAACCCGTCTCGTAGGTCTTTCTGTGTGCTCTATTTGCTGCTTGTTCTCGGGGCCGTCAGGTCGATCAGCCGGCAGACCGTTTCGATGTCGATCTTCACCTGGGCGATGGACGCGCGGCCGGAGAGCCAGGTGATGAGGGCCGAGTGCCAGGTGTGCTCGATGACGCGGACGGCGGAGAGCTGCTCGGCGGTCGGGTCGTCCAGCCCCATGGCGTCGAGGATGATCGCGGTGGTCTGGTGGGAGACCTGGTCGACCTCAGGGCTGACGCTGCGGTCGGCGAAGGTGAGGGCGCGCACCATCGCGTCGGCGAGGTGGGGCTCGCGCTGCAGGGCCCGGAAGGCCCGCATCAGGGTCTCGGCGACGCGCTCGGCGGCCGTCTCGCCGGTCGGGGGCTTCTTGCGGAGCGTGCCGTGCATGTGCTCCAGCTGATCCTGCATGGTGGCGACCAGCAGATGGATCTTGGAGGGGAAGTAGCGGTAGAGGGTCCCCAGGGCGACCTGTGAGGACTCCGCGACCTCACGCATCTGCACGGCGTCGAAGCCGCCCCGGCTGGCCAACTGGGCGCTCGTGTGCAGGATGCGGCGCCGGCGTGCCTCCTGGCGCTCCGTGAGGGGCGGCGAGTCCGGTCGCGCGGTGCCGGCATCCACCTTGGCCTCCAGCTTGGTCTCCACCTTGGCTTCCGCAGGCATGGTTCTCGTTCCGTGGCGGTCGTGACGGGCGGTGAGGATATGCGATCACAGAGCACGCCAGGGCGTGTGCCGTGGCGTGAATCACCTGATCCATCTCTCACAGCGGTTCTACCAGCCGGTAGATTCAGAGCCTCTTGAACGATCAACTCTGAAACTTGTTCTAGATTACCGTCTCGTCGTAATCTCACGGGAAATCGCAGTGAGAAGGGGGCCAGGAGTGACCGCTGAGGCCAGTCGGGCGGGGTCCCGACGTGACCTTGCCGCCGACGGCGGGCGACCGCTCGACATCGCGCTCCTCACCTATAAAGGGAACCCGTTCTGCGGGGGCCAGGGCGTCTACGTACGGCACCTCTCACGCGAGCTGGCCCGGCTCGGCCACCGCGTCGAGGTGATCGGCTCCCAGCCCTACCCCGTGCTCGACGAGGACGCCGTCCCCGACGACGGACCGGGCCGGATCTCCCTCACCGAGCTGCCCAGCCTCGACCTCTACCGCCAGCCCGACCCCTTCCGCACCCCGAAGCGGGACGAGTACCGCGACTGGATCGACGCCCTCGAAGTGGCGACGATGTGGACCGGCGGTTTCCCCGAGCCCCTGACCTTCTCGCTCCGCGCCCGCCGCCATCTGCGCGCCCGGCGCGGCGAGTTCGACGTCGTCCACGACAACCAGACCCTCGGGTACGGGCTGCTGGGGGACGTGGGGGCCCCGCTCGTCACCACCATCCACCACCCCATCACCGTCGACCGGCAGTTGGAGCTGGACGCGGCCGAGGGCCGGCAGCGCCGGATGTCGGTGCGCCGCTGGTACGCGTTCACCCGTATGCAGAAGCGGGTCGCGCGCCGGCTGCCGTCCGTGCTCACCGTCTCCGGCACCTCCCGCCAGGAGATCGTCGACCACCTCGGCGTGCGCGACGACCGGATGCACGTCGTGCACATCGGCGCCGACACCGACCTCTTCTCGCCGAATCCCGAAGTGCCGCAGGTGCCCGGCCGGATCGTCACCACCTCCAGCGCGGACGTGCCGCTCAAGGGGCTCGTCTTCCTCGTGGAGGCGCTCGCCAAGGTGCGCACCGAGTACACCGCCGCCCATCTGGTCGTCGTCGGCAAGCGGCCCACCGAGGGCCCGGTCGCCCAGGCGATCGATCGGTACGGCCTCGAAGGCGCTGTCGACTTCGTCAAGGGCATCTCCGACGCCGAACTGGTCGACCTGGTCCGCTCGGCCGAGATCGCCTGCGTGCCCTCGCTGTACGAGGGGTTCTCGCTGCCCGCCGCCGAGGCCATGGCCACCGGTACGCCCCTGGTCGCCACCACCGGCGGAGCCATACCGGAGGTCGCCGGACCCGACGGCGAGACCTGCCTCGCGGTTCCCCCGGGCGATCCGGGTGCCCTGGCCACCGCGCTGGGCCGCCTCCTCGGCGACCCCGGCCTGCGGCAGCGGCTCGGCCGCGCGGGGCGGGAGCGCGTACTGCGGCGGTTCACCTGGGCCAAGGCCGCCGAGGGCACGGTCGCCCACTACCGCGAGGCGATCGCCCGCAGGGGCGTCGCGGCCGCCGGAGCAGCCGCAGCCGTCGACGGCGCCGAGGCCGTCGAAGAAGCAGCAGAAACACACCGCGAAAGCGCCAACCGCGAAAGCAGGGCCACGTGCTGACCGTCGACTTCTCCCGGTTCCCGCTCGCCCCGGGGGACCGGGTCCTGGATCTCGGCTGTGGAGCGGGCCGGCACGCCTTCGAGTGCTACCGGCGAGGCGCCCAGGTCGTGGCCCTGGACCAGAACGCCGAGGAGATCCGCGAGGTCGCCAAGTGGTTCGCGGCGATGAAGGAGGCGGGCGAGGCCCCCGAGGGAGCCACCGCCACCGCGATGGAGGGCGACGCCCTCGCGCTGCCCTTCCCCGACGAGTCCTTCGACGTCGTCATCATCTCCGAGGTGATGGAGCACATCCCCGACGACAAGGGCGTCCTCGCCGAGATGGTCCGGGTGCTCAAGCCCGGCGGCCGCATAGCCGTCACCGTGCCGCGCTACGGCCCCGAGAAGGTCTGCTGGGCGCTCTCGGACGCGTACCACGAGGTCGAGGGCGGCCACATCCGCATCTACAAGGCGGACGAGCTGCTGGCCAAGATCCGCGAGGCGGGCCTCAAGCCGTACGGCACCCACCACGCCCACGCCCTGCACTCGCCCTACTGGTGGCTGAAGTGCGCGTTCGGCGTCGACAACGACAAGGCGCTGCCGGTGAAGGCGTACCACAAGCTTCTGGTCTGGGACATCATGAAGAAGCCGCTGGCGACGCGGGTCGCCGAGCAGGCCCTCAACCCCCTGATCGGCAAGAGCTTCGTCGCCTACGCGACCAAGCCGCACCTTCCCCGGATCGCCGGGGAAGCCGGGGCCGAAGCCGGCACCGAGGCCGGGGCGGCCGCCAAGTGACGACGCCCCGGACAGAACACCTGGTCCTGCCCGGGGTCCTCACCGCGGAGGAGGCCGCCGCCACCGTGCGAGGCGTCCTCGCGGTGCAGCGCGCGGACGGCGCCATCCCCTGGTTCCGCGGACACCACCTCGACCCGTGGGACCACACCGAGGCGGCCATGGCCCTGGACGCCGCCGGTGAGCACGAGGCCGCCGAGCGCGCCTACGAGTGGCTGCGCCGGCACCAGAACGAGGACGGCTCCTGGTACGCCGCGTACGCCGACGGTGACGCCCACGACGTCACCGACCGGGGCCGCGAGACCAACTTCGTCGCCTACATCGCCGTCGGTGTCTGGCACCACTACCTGGCCACCGGCGACGACACCTTCCTCGACCGCATGTGGCCCGCCGTCTACGCGGCGATCGAGTGCGTCCTGCGGCTCCAGCAGCCCGGCGGGCAGATCGGCTGGAAGCGCGAGGACGACGGCACACCGGTGAACGACGCCCTGCTGACGGGCAGTTCGTCCATCCACCACGCGCTGCGCTGCGCCCTCGCGATCGCCGAGCAGCGCGAGGAGCCGCAGCCCGACTGGGAGTTGGCGGTGGGTGCCCTCCGGCACGCGATACGCCGGCACCCCGAGCGGTTCCTCGACAAGGACCGCTACTCGATGGACTGGTACTACCCGGTGCTCGGCGGCGCGCTCGCCGGCGCCGAGGCCAAGTCCCGCATCGAGGAGGGGTGGGACCGTTTCGTCGTCCCCGGCTTCGGTGTCCGCTGCGTGGTCCCCAACCCCTGGGTGACCGGCGGCGAGTCGGCCGAACTCGCCCTGGCGCTCTGGGCGATGGGCGAGTCCGACCGCGCCCTGGAGATACTCCAGTCCATCCAGCACCTCCGCGACCCCGACTCCGGCCTGTACTGGACGGGGTACGTCTTCGAGGACCGGGCGGTCTGGCCCGAGGAGCTCACCTCCTGGACCGCGGGTTCACTGCTGCTGGCCGTGGCCGCGCTCGGGGGCGACGAGGCGACGTGCGCGGTGTTCGGAGGGGAGCGGTTGCCCTCCGGGCTGGACGCGGAGTGCTGCTGAAGTGAGGGGCGCGTCGTCGGGTGCGGGTGCGGGTGCGGGTGCGTGGGGCTTCTCGCGCAGTTCCCCGCGCCGCTGACAAGCGGGGCCGCGCCCCCTGCTTGTCAGCCTCCTGCGTACCCGCACTCGCTCAATGGCGGTGCATGCGATTGGCGATGGCGTGCCCCACGAACAGGTACACGACGGCCGCCAGGCCGTACCCGGCCACCACCCGAGCCCACTGCTCGTCGAACGTGAACAGGTCGTGCGACCAGCCGGCGAGCCAGCGGGCCGCGTCATGGACGAACTGCACGAAGTCGTTCGCGCCGTTCGCGCCCAGCAGGTACATCAGGATCCACAGGCCGAGGATGAACGCCATGACATCGGCGACGACCGCGATGATCCGGCCCGCCTGATGGGAACCGCTATATCGAGACATGCCTGACGGGTTGCCCGTCATCCCCCGGCCAAACCTCGCCCGCTGCCGCGAGCCCCCTCGACGCCCCCCGACCGCCTAGGAGTTGAGCTCCGCCAGCACCCGCAGCGTGAGCGGATCGGGGGCCAGCACCAGCAGGTCCGTCACCGGTCCCTTGCGCCACGACTCCAGCCGTTCCGCGATCCGTTCGCGCGGCCCGACCAGCGAGATCTCGTCCGCGAACGCGTCCGGCACGGCGAGCACGGCCTCCTCGCGCCGCCCGTCGAGGAAGAGCCGCTGGATGCGTCGGGCCTCCTCCTCGTACCCCATACGGGCCATGAGGTCGGCATGGAAGTTGCGGCGGGCGTGCCCCATCCCGCCGATGTAGAAGCCGAGCATGGCCTTCACCGGCAGCAGCCCCTCGGCGACGTCGTCGCAGACCCTCGCCCGTGCCATGGGAGCGATGAGGAAGCCCTCGGGTACGTCGGTCAGCGAGGCCTCGTAGACCTCGGTCCGTGACGGCGACCAGTACAGCGGCAGCCAGCCGTCCGCGATCCGGGCCGTCTGCGCGATGTTCTTCGGCCCCTCCGCGCCGAGCAGGACGGGGAGACCGGCCCGCAGCGGGTGGGTGATGGACTTCAGCGCCTTGCCGATGCCGGTACCGTCCGGCCCGTCGTAGGGGAGGGGGTGATAGCGCCCGTCGAGCGCAACTGGCGCCTCGCGCCTGAGTACTTGGCGTACGACGTCGACGTACTCCCTGGTCGCGGTGAGCGGCGATCTCGGGAAGGGCCGCCCGTACCAGCCCTCGACGACCTGCGGGCCGGAGAGCCCGAGCCCCAGCATGGCCCGGCCGCCGGAGAGATGGTCCAGGGTCAGGGCGTGCATCGCGGTGGTGGTCGGCGACCGGGCGGCCATCTGCGCGACCGCCGTGCCCAGCTTGATCCTGGACGTTCGCGCCGCGATCCAGGTGAGCGGTGTGAAGGCGTCCGAGCCCCACGACTCGGCGGTCCACACCGAGTCGTACCCGAGCCGCTCCGCCTCCTGGGCGAGCGGGACATGGTCCGCCGAGGGGCCGCGCCCCCAGTAACCGAGTGCCAGACCGAGCCGCATACGCTGCCTCCTGACGGTGCGTCAGCTGTACGGAGCGGGAGGCGACTGTACGGCAACGGCCCCCCGCCCGGAAGAGCGAGGGGCCGCTGTACGGCTGTGCGGTGAGGCGCTCGGCGTCAGCCGCGCTGGATGCCGCTGGTGTCCTGCAGGACACCGCGACGGCCGTCCTGCGTCTGGGCGACCAGGTTGGGGCCGCGCTGCTCGACCGCCAAGTACCAGGTGCCCGGCGCCAGTTCGGCGATCGTCGACTGCGAACCGTCCTCCGCGAACAGCGGACGGGCCACCGGCACCGCGAACCAGAACGGCGAGAAGTCGTTGGCCGGCGGCTGCGGCGCCGCCGCCTGCTGCTGCGGAGCGCCACCGAACGGCGCACCCGGACCCGGCTGCCCGGGCTGCGGCTGACCGGCACCGAAGGGACCCGGCGCACCGGCGCCCGGGTACCCGTAACCACCGGGCGGCTGCGCGCCGTACGGCTGCGGGGCGGCCGGCCGCGGCGCACCGACCAGGGCGGCCTTGAGAGCGGGGACGAGAGGGGTGGCGACGGCGGCGGCGGCCAGGAGCAGCGCGGCGATCAGACCGAGGATGAGACCGGCGCCGGACTCGGGCTCCGAGCCGCCGAAGCTGCCGAAGAACTCCTCCATCGCGCCCAGCGGGTCGATGATCGACCAGAACGAGGTCCACGCGGCGAAGATCGTCAGGGCCACCCCGAACTGGCCCAGGTCGAGACCGACGACCTTGGGCGGCTGCGGCAGCGCACGGGCGATGACGATCAACACCGCGCCGATGATGCCGCCCACGTACATGCTCATCACCAAGCCGAGGTTGTCCCAGGCATTGGGGATGTCGTCGCCGGAGCCGTCGAACGTGTCGAGGAACGACGCGATGAACAGCAATACCGCTGCTCCGATCACGACGCCGTCGCCTCTGGTGAGGGAGCGGATATTCACTTCAGGTCCTTCGTCAGTCGTCTCGTCATCGGTGGAGGCGTCGCCGTCACCATGTCGCCGTCAGGCCGTGGTGGGAAGCGCGGGGGTGGCCCCTCATCGTAGGGACGACCTTATCGTCCGACCGACGTGGGTGTCCGCCGGGATGACCGCGACGATCACGACCCGCCCCCTACCCGCGCAGAAAACTCACGATTCCCTCAGAGGTTCCCCCGCGTGCTTCCTGTCCGCCAGGCACCGCTGGTCAGCGGCGCCCCGTCATGGATATCGCGTATCCCCGCGCACTCGATGAACTCGGCGGGAACCGTTGACAGATTGAGACCGCGCGCAGGTCATTCCGTGGTACTTCCGCTCGACGTCCGCAGTCCCATCTGTTTTCCCGAAAAGGAAAGTTGTTCAATTTTTCAGGAAGCCCGTGATGCCGTCCGAGATTCCCCGGGCCGCCTTCTGTCGCCAGGCGCCGCTGGTGAGCAGGGACGCGTCCTTGCTGTCGCGCATGTTGCCGCACTCGATGAACACCTTCGGGACCGTGGAGAGGTTGAGGCCGCCGAGGTCGGTGCGGGTGACGAGGCCGGTGCCGTCGCCGACGTAGTTGGAGGGGGCGCTGCCGGTCGCGCGGACGAAGTGGCCCGCGACGCGCTCGCCGAGATCGCGTGACGGGGCGACGATGGGCCGGGTGTCCGCGGCGCCCTCGTCCACCGAGCCCGGCAGGATGACGTGGAAGCCGCGGTTGCCGGACCCGGAGCCGTCCGCGTGGATCGACACCACCGCGTCCGCCTTCGCCTCGTTGCCGATCCGCGCCCGCTCGTCGATGCACGGACCCCAGGCGCGGTCGTCGTCCTGCGTGAACTTCACCGTGGCGCCCTGCTGCTGGAGGAGCGTGCGCAGCCGACGGGAGACGTCCAGCGTGAACTCGGCCTCCGGGTAACCGTCGTTGGTGGTCGTCCCCGTCGTGTCGCACTCCTTCGCGTGCGTCCCGATGTCCACCTTGCGGTTGATCTCGGCGGTGTGCTGGAAGTTGCCGGGGTTGTGCCCCGGGTCGATGACGACGACCTTGCCCTTCAGGGGCCCCGTCGCGGCCGGCGCGGAGGCGGAACCGGAACCGGAGGGGCTCGCCTTCTCGGCGTCGTCGCCCTCCTTGCCCCCGTCGCCGTTGCCGGAGTCGGCGGACGCGGTGGGATCGCCGCTCGCCGGGGGAGTGGTCGCCGACCGCGTCTGCGGCACCTTCGCGCTGTCCGACCCGCCGTCCCCGCCTCCGGAGCCCCGGTGACCTGCCAGACCCCCACCCGGCCACCGCCCCGACCACGACCGCGGCCACCGCCACGGTCAGCGGACGGCGAAGGACGGAACGGCGGGGCTGGGGCGGATCGAAGTCCGGGCCTACGTACGACACGCCTGCCACCTTACGGGTCGGGTGGCGCACGGGCGGGCCACCCCTGGCGGCATCGCGCCGGGCTCGGCGGCGCCGGCTGGACCCGTCGGCCGTCGGCAGGTCAGAGTACGGGGATGATCGAGGTGGTGATCGCGGTCCTCGGGGCCGTGGTGGGGGCTTCGGCGCTTGTCGTCAGCATCGCCGGGCACCGTCACAACGTCCGTCAGGCCGCCCGGCTGGCCGAGCGGGAGCGCCGCATCGAGGACCGGGAACGCGAGGCGGACCAGCGGGAGAAGCTGATCCAGTCGTCGCTGCTGCACGTCGCCATGGGCAGCAGCCGCTCGGTGCTCGCGGACGGGTACGCGCGGTGGCACCTCGAAGCGGTCAACACCAGCAACCAGCCGTTCGTCCAGGTCGCCGTCCACTACGACGGCGTACGCCTCGACGGCCGGGAGATCCTTCCGGCCGGCGGCCGGCTCACCGTCGGCCTCCCGATGACCTCGGCCACCGGTTCACCGCCCTCGCCCCTGCTCGGCTCCGTCGAGTTCACCGACTCCTCCGGCAACCGCTGGCGCCGTCTGGCCACGGGCCGGCTCCAGCCAAGGGCGTCCGGCACCGGCGAGGATGCGGACTGGCAGCCGCCCGTGGCACCGATCGTCGGCCCCTACCCGCCCCTGATCTCCGGCAGCCCTGCCGGCGGCGCCACGCACCGCGCCAGGCCACCCGCCGCCCGCGCCGCCCCGCCCCTCCCCACCCGGGCGTACCGCGCGGCGGTCGCCGCGGTGGTGGTCGTCGTGGCAGCCGCCGTCTATCTGCTGGTCCGGTACATGGGTTAGGAGGGCGGAAGCCGTCCTGCGGGCAGGCCCCCCGGCAGGCCCTATGACCGACGAGCGGCTGACCAGCGAGAGCAGTAGCGGTACCGGTAGGCGGACGCCCCGTCGCGGGATAAAGTCGTGCGGTTACGTCTGGTTGTGGGGGCGGGGCCCGGTCGTGCGGTCGGGGGCCCCGGTGGGAGGGCCTGTAGCGCATGAGTCGTCGCTCCAACGGGTTGGCCGGCATCTGGGCCGAGGCACAACGCCAGCAGCAGCGTCAGTCGGAGGAGCGGGCCCGGCAGCAGCGCGAGTACGAGCGGCGACAACGCGCGTACCAGCGGGAGGTGGCCCGCAGCCAGCGCGAGCAGCAGGTGGCGTACCGGCAGCAGCGCGAGGCGGAGGCGCGGCGGCGTACGGAGGAACTGGACACCTGGGTAAGGGCGTTGGAAGGGCTGTTGGTCGCGGGCTGCCGGGCTCCGGCGTTCAGGGCCGCCTCCCTCACCCGTTCCGAACGCCTGGAGCCGTTCTCCCCGGGGCCGCTCGGGCAGCCCGTCCCCATGCCGGACCCCAACCACTACCAGGCACAGGGCGGTTGGTCCGCCCAGCGGCGCGCCCAGGCGCAGGCCGAGGCGCGTGCCCGGTTCGAGCACGACTGGCACGCGGCCCAGGCCGCCGAGGCCCAGAGGCAGCACCAACTGGCGCAGTACCAGCGGCAGTACGAGCAGTGGGCAGAGGGACAGCGGACGGAGATCCGGCGGCACAACGCCGGGCTCGCCCAGATGGCGAGCGCACTGCGCGACGGTGACCCGGAAGCCGCCGTCGACTACTTCTCCGCCGCCCTCTACGCCTCGTCCGCCTGGCCCGAGGGCTTTCCCCGCGGAGTCCGCGCCGCCTACGACCCGGCGGCACGGCAACTGGTCCTGGACTGGGAACTGCCCAGGTACGACGTCGTCCCCGAGACGAAGAGCGTCGTCTACATGCCGAGCGTCGACCAGGACAAGGAGCGCCCGCGCCCGGTCACCCAGCGGCGGGCCCTCTACCGCGACGTCCTCGCCCAGTGCACCCTCCTGGTGCTGCACGACCTGTTCGCCGCCGACGAGTTCGGCGCGCTGGAGTCGGTCGTCCTGAACGGGTTCGTGGACGACCACGACCCGGCGACCGGGCGCCGCGCCGAGCTCTTCCTGGTGACCGTCACGGTGCCCCGGCCGGTCTTCGCCGACCTGCACCTGGAACAGGTGAGCGCCGTCGACTGTCTGACGGACGGCCTCAGGGGCCAGCTGTCCGCGCGACCGGACCAGCGCACCGCCGTCCGCCCCGGACGCCGGCCCGACGACGTGGGCGACGGCGTCGTCGTCCACGGCGGCGAGGACGAGCCGGACCTCCTGGAGATGGACCCCCTCGCCTTCGAGGCGCTGGTCGCGGAGCTGTTCCGGGCCATGGGGATGCAGGCCGTCACCACCCAGCGCTCGGGCGACGGCGGGGTGGACGTCGACGCCCTCGACCCGACCCCGATCCGCGGCGGCAAGATCGTCGTCCAGGTCAAGCGCTACCGCAACACCGTCCCGCCGAGCGCCGTCCGTGACCTCTACGGCACGGTCCAGGACGCCGGCGCCAACAAGGGCGTCCTGGTGACCACGTCCAAGTTCGGCCCCGGCTCCCACACCTTCGCCAACGGCAAGCCGCTGGAGCTGATCTCGGGCCGCGAACTCGTCGACCTGCTGCACCGGCACGGGCTGCGGGGGCGCCTGGGCCCCGGTGAGCGCCCCACGCCGGTGTCGTCGACCGACGCCACCGTGGTGATGCCCTCGGCCGACGCCACGGTGGTGATGCCCTCGGCCGACCCCACCGTGGTGCTGCCGACGGCCGATCCGACGGTGGTGCTGCCCACGACGGACCCCAGGCTGCCCGCCCAGCGGACCTCGCCGGACACGGGCCCCGCCCCGGACGCTCCGCCCGGGGACTACAGCGTGCTCGGCATGTACTGGACGGGCGGCGTCGCGTTGGACGTCTGCGCGCTCGTCTGCCACGGCAACCGCGTCCTGAGCGACGACCACTTCGTCTTCTACAACAACCTCCGCACCCCCGACGGCACGGTCCGTGCCGTCCCGCCGACCGCCCCCGACAAGGCCGCGATCCAGGTCTCCTTCGACGCGCTGCCCGCGACGGCCGACCGTCTGGTCCTGGTCGCCGCGATCGACCCGGCCGCGAACCCCGACGCCGACCTCTCCGGCTTCACCGACGCCGGCATCCGCCTCCTGGACCCCTCCCGCGCCGAACAGGGCCGCCTGGACGTCTCCGACGGCCGCGCCGCCGAAACGGCTCTGACCCTCGGCTCGTTCCGCCGCCGCGCCAACGGCGACTGGGACTTCGTCGTGGGCGGCAAGGGGTACGGGGGCGGTCTGGAGGAACTGGTGCAGGACTACGGCATAGACGTGGCGTAGCGGGGCCCGGGACGGTACGGACGTGGCGTTGCGGGGCCCGGCACCGCGGCTCAGATGCCGGTGCCCGTCCGGCGCAGCACCCGCAGGGAGTCCGTGGCCGAGACCTCGGTGAACGCGCCGGAGGCCAGGGCGCGCAGGTAGACGCGGTACGGGGCCTGGCCGGTGAACTCGTCCTCGGGGTCGGGGAAGACGTCGTGGATGACGAGGAGGCCGCCCGGGGCGATGTGCGGGGCCCAGCCCTCGTAGTCGGCGGTGGCGTGCTCGTCGGTGTGGCCGCCGTCGATGAACACGAAGGCCAGGGGGGTGCCCCAGAACGCGGCGACCTGCGGGGAACGGCCGACGACCGCGACGACGTGGTCCTCCAGGCCCGCGCGGTGGAGGGTGCGGCGGAAGGTGGGGAGCGTGTCCATGCGGCCCACCTCGGGGTCGACGGTGGACTCGTCGTGGTACTCCCAGCCCGGCTGCTGCTCCTCACTGCCCCGGTGGTGGTCGACCGTGACCGCGGTGACCCCGGTCTCACGTGCGGCGTCGGCCAGCAGGATCGTGGACCGGCCGCAGTACGTCCCCACCTCCAGCAGCGGCAGCCCCAGCCGGCCCGCCTCGACGGCCGCGGCGTACAGCGCGAGCCCTTCCGCCACCGGCATGAACCCCTTCGCCCCCTCGAAGGCGCCGAGAACCTCCGGCGCGGGCGCGGGCGCGGGTGCCGGCGGGGCCGGGTGCGGATGCGGTGCCGCGGACATGGGTCCTCCGTGTGCTGGTCGTACGAGCGGGGGCGCCCCATGCTGCCATGCGGTGCGCTCCGGGTGAGGCGGGGTGAGGCCGGGTGTTCGGCTGCGGGCCCGGTGGGGCTTCTCGCGCAGTTCCCCGCGCCCCTGAAAGCAGGGGCTGCGCCCCGTGCTTGTCAGGCCCGCAGGGGCCTGGTCTTTTAGGGGCGCGGGGAACTGCGCGAGAAGCCCCCACCGGACCCGCAGCCGAATGCCCGGCCCCATGGATGCCTATCGGGAGGCGACCACCACCCGGCCCTCCCCGGCGACCACGTCGCCCGCCCCGGTCTCGTCGACATCCCCGCTCGCCCGAAGCGTCAGCGCGGGGCGGCGGCCCGGAAGGAACAGGGCAAGCACCAGCCCGACCCCGACCGCGGCCGTGGCGATGAGGAAGGACACGCGGAAGCCGTGCATCGTGGGGACCGCGACCCCACCCACCTCGTTCGCGGTGTTCGCCAGCACCATGCCGACGACGGCGCTCGACACGGACGTACCGATGGAGCGCATGAGCGTGTTGAGTCCGTTGGCCGCCCCCGTCTCGGACGGATGGACCGCTCCGACGATCAGCGCCGGGAGCGAGGAGTAGGCGAGCCCGATGCCCGCGCCCAGCACCACCGACACCACCACGGTCTGCCACGCGGCGCTCATCAGGCCGAGCCCGGCCCCGTAGCCGACCGCGATGATCAGCAGGCCCAGGATGAGGGTGCTCTTGGGTCCGTACCTGGCAGAGATCCGGGCGTAGACCGGCGCCGTGAACATCATCGTCAGCCCGAGCGGGGCCACGCACAGACCCGCGACGATCATCGACTGCCCGAGCCCGTAACCGGTGGCAGAGGGCAGCTGGAGGAGCTGCGGCAGGACCAGGGAGACGACGAAGAAGGAGACACCGACCATGATCGAGGCGAGGTTGGTGAGCAGGACCTCACGGCGGACGGTGGTCCGCAGATCCACCAGCGGCGCGGCGACACGCAGCTCCAGGACACCCCAGAGCAGCAGGACCACGGCCGACGCGGCGAACATCCCGAGCGTCGTCGCGGAGGTCCAGCCCCAGTCGCTGCCCTTGGTGATCGGCAGGAGGAAGAGGACCAGACCGAGGGAGAGGCCGAGGGCGCCGAGGTGGTCGAAGGTGCCCGCCGCGCGCGTCCTGGTCTCCGGTACGGCGATCAGGGTGAGGACGATGGAGAGCAGACCGAGGCCGGCGGCGCCGAAGAAGAGGACGTGCCAGTCGGTGTTCTGGGCGACCGCGGCGGCCAGCGGCAGCGCGAGCCCGCCGCCGACACCGATGGACGAGCTCATCAGGGCCATGGCGGAGCCGAGGCGTTCGCGGGGGAGCTCGTCGCGCATCAGCCCGATGCCCAGCGGGATCGCGCCCATGGCGAAGCCCTGCAAGGCACGGCCGACGATCATCGGCACGAGCGCGCTGGTGAAACCGCTGAGCAGCGCCCCGACCACCATCACGGCCAGGCTGACGATCAGCATCCGGCGCTTGCCGTAGAGGTCGCCGAGACGGCCCATGATCGGCGTGGCCACGGCACCGGAGAGGAGGGTCGAGGTCAGGACCCAGGTCGCGTTGCCGGGCGAGGTGTCCAGCAGCTGCGGGAGATCCTTGATCACCGGGACCAGCAGGGTCTGCATCACCGCGACCACGATTCCCGCGAAGGCCAGCACCGGGACGATCGCTCGGCCGGCGTGTGTGGTGAGGGCCTCGGGGGTCGGCGGTGTGTGCGGCTGTGTCATGGAGCGGGGCCTCCTGGCCGGGCGAGGGTGTACGCCACCTGAACCTCGTGTGCCTGGGCAACTATTCCGTTGTTTCGAGTGACTAACGAAAGCTTGACCTGCCCATGGGAAAGTGACGTGCCGTCAGGGAGGGCGGGTCGTAGGGGGTGGATTGTCGGGCGGCGGGCGAGCTGGTTCGTGGCGCGGGCGCCGGTGGGGCCGAGTGCCAGTCGGTGGAAGTGGCGCAGCGAGCGGCCGGCCCGGTGACCCGCTGTCCCTCCCTCCTCGATGTCCGGATCTGACGTACTGTCAGGAGGCTTCACATGTGCACGAGGCTGGGCTATACAGAGGGTCGCCGGACTGGAACGCGTTCTAGGGCGTGTTCCGGAAGTCCCTTCTGCTCTGCGACGCCCGGCACGCACTCTCGCCGCACCGGACGAAAGGCCAAGTACACCCAGTACGAGGCCTTTCGTCCGGCGCGCCGAGAGCACGCACCGGACGCCGCAGAGCCGCCCTTCGGGCGACCAAGGGACTTCCGAAACACGCCCTAGGTGGGCGGGTTCCGGGTCGGCCGTGACGACCTCGGTGCGGCCGCTGGTGCGGACGGTCGTACCGAGGTTCCTCAGCCCACGCCACCCGCCCCGGACCGCCCAGGAGCCCCATGCCCATCGACGCAGCCAAGGCGCTCGCGGCAGCCCCCCGTTCCGCCGAGATCGCGTGGAAGCGGAAGGACGTCCTGCTCTACCACCTCGGGATCGGCGCCGGCACCCCCGCGACCGACCCCGACGAACTGCGCTACACGCTGGAGTCGCGGTTGCACGTCCTGCCGAGCTTCGCGACCGTCGCGGGCGCCGGCTCACCGGACGTGATCGGCGGCCTGAACGCACCCGGTGTCGACGTCGACCTCGCCAAGGTCCTGCACGGCGGCCAGCGCGTCGAACTCCGACGGCCGATCCCGGTCGAGGGGCGGGCCACGGCGACCTCGCGCGTGGCGGCGGTGTACGACAAGGGCAAGGCGGCCGTCCTCGTGATGCGGACTGAGGTCGCCGACGCCGAGGGCCCGCTGTGGGTCAACGAGGCGCAGATCTTCGTCCGCGGAGAGGGCGGCTGGGGCGGCGACCGTGGCCCGTCCGCCCGCCAGGAACCGCCCACGACCGCACCCGACAAGGAGGTGGAGCGCACCGTCCGCGAGGACCAGGCGCTGCTCTACCGTCTCTCCGGGGACTGGAACCCGCTGCACGCCGACCCGGAGTTCGCGGGGCGCGCCGGGTTCGACCGGCCGATCCTGCACGGGCTGTGCACCTACGGGATGACCCTGAAGGCCGTGGTCGACACGGTCCTCGGCGGGGACGTCGGCCGGGTCCGCTCGTACGGGACGCGTTTCGCGGGCGTCGTCTTCCCGGGCGAGACCCTCCGCATCCGGATGTGGCAGCCGGACGACCACGCGGTGCGGGTGACGGTGACCGCCGTCGAGCGGGACGACGCCCCGGTCCTCGCGGACACGCTCGTCGAGACGGCCTACCACGCATGAGCGGCGCATCAGCGGATCACGGGTACTTCTGATATTTCCGAGGGGAGCTGCACCATGCGCGCAGCCGTACTGCACGAGATCGGCCAGGACAAACTGGACGTGCTCGACGACGTCGAGGCGGTGGGTTTCGGGCCGGGCAGGGTGAGGATCCGGGTGCGGGCCACCGGGCTGTGCCACTCCGACCTGTCCGCCATGGCCGGGGTGCTGCCGCAGCCCGGACCGTTCGTCCCCGGGCACGAGGGTGCCGGCGAGATAGTCGAAGTCGGGGAAGGCGTGAGCCACTTGAAGCCCGGCGACCGCGTCGTCGTGTGCTGGCTCCCGGCCTGCGGCACCTGTCCTGCCTGCAAGCGCGGCCAGACCCACCTCTGCCTCGCCGGATTCCTCAACGCCGGCACGCCCAACTTCAAGCGGCCCGCCGGGGACGTCTTCGGCTTCGCGGGCACCGGCACGTTCGCGGAGGAGGTCGTGGTCGACGCGGGCTGCGCCGTGCCGATACCGGACGACGTGCCCTTCGACATCGCCGCCCTCATCGGCTGTGGCGTCACCACCGGGCTCGGTGCCGCCCTCAACACCGCTGACGTGGAGGCCGGTTCGTCGGTCGCGGTCATCGGTTGCGGCGGCGTCGGCATCTCGGCGATCCAGGGTGCCCGGCTCAAGGGCGCGGCCGAGATCGTCGCCGTCGACCCCGTGGCCCCACGACGTGAGGCGGCGCTCAGGTTCGGGGCCACCAAGGCGATCTCGCCGGACGAGCTGGCCGACACCAAGCAGTCCGTCACGGGCGGCGAGGGCTTCGACTACGTCTTCGAGGTCGTCGGACGTTCGGCCACCGCCCGCACGGCGTACGAGGCCACCCGGCGCGGCGGCACCCTCGTCGTGGTGGGCGCGGGCGCGCTGGACGACTTCCTCCAGCTCAGCATGTTCGAGCTGTTCTTCGACGAGAAGCGGATCCTGCCCTCCATGTACGGCGGCGGAGACGTCCTGCGCTCGTACGAGCGGGCCATCGCCCTCTGGCGCGCCGGCCGCATCGACCTCGCGGGGCTGATCACCCACCGGGTGCCCCTCTCCGACATCAACGAGGCGCTGGACCAGATGCGGACGGGCGTGGCGCTCCGCACCTGTATCGAGATCTGACGGTTGTGGAGACCGGCATCTGAAGGTTCCGGAGACGGAGATGTGACGGTTGCGGAGACCGGCATCTGAAGGTCCCGGAGTCAGGGATGTGACGGTTCCGGAGTGTGGCGGGTCGGTCGCGGAGTCGGGCAACGGGACTTCGATCGGCCCGGCGCATGCCCCGGCTCGCGAGTGAATCGGCTTCGGCGGAAGGGACTCGGCAGTGGCACTGCCCCTGGAAGGACTGTCCGCGATCGTCACCGGCGCGGGGCGTGGACTCGGCCGGGCCGAGGCGCTGGAACTGGCCCGCCTGGGCGCGGCCGTGGTCGTCAACGACTACGGCCGCCCGGGACGGGACGGTTCCGGTGAGGTGTCCACCGGGCCCGCCGAGGAGGTCGCGGCGTCGATCCGCGCGGCCGGCGGTCAGGCGGTGGCGCACATCGGTGACGTCTCCGACCACGAACAGGCCCGAGAGCTGGTCGAGTTGGCGATCGCCGAGTTCGGCAGACTCGACATCCTCGTCAACAACGCGGGCATCCTGCGCGACCGGATGGTCTTCTCGATGTCCGAGGACGAGTGGGACTCGGTCGTCCGGGTGCATCTCAAGGGCCACTTCAACACGATCCGGTTCGCCTCCGCCCACTGGCGGGCACGGGCGAAGTCGGGCGAGGGCGGGGGACGGGTCTACGGGCGGGTGGTGAACACCTCCTCCGAGGCGTTCCTCGCCGGGTCGGCCGGGCAGCCCAACTACGCCGCCGCGAAGGGCGGCATCGTCGGGCTGACCACCTCCACGGCACTCGCGCTCGCCAAGTACGGCGTCACCGCGAACGTCATCTGCCCGCGCGCCCGCACCCGGATGACCGAGGATGTCTTCGCGGGCCTGCCGGGGGCGCCCGGCGGCACCGACACCGGCCTCGACCCACTCGCCCCCGAACACGTCGCCCCCCTCGTGGGCTACCTCGCCTCGCCGGCCGCCGCGCAGGTGAACGGCCAACTGCTCGTCGTCCACGGCGGCATGGTGGCGATCGTCGAACGCCCGCGCGTCCAGGCCAAGTTCGACACCAAGCAGGACGCGTTCACGTACGACGAGCTGGACGGCCTGCTGACGCCGTACTACATGGCCCGGCCGGAGGGCGAGATGTTCGCGGCGGCGGAGGTGCTGGGGCTGCGGCACGGACCGGGGGCCCCGTAGTGCCACGCACCTGGGCCCCGTAGAGGCGCGGAAAGCAAAAGGACTGACCCCGCCCGTGGGTGACGGGCGGGGCCGGTGCCATCGTGATGGTCGGTTCCGGTGCCGAATTGACGTTTCTCCGGAGGTGACCAGGAGGGAGCCGTCGCCGTTCAGGCGGACGTCGTCGTCTCCGTGTGTTCGGCCGGCTTGCGGTGGCGTCCGCGAGGGCTCGCCTTCTCGGCCTCGTGGGCCGAGATCTGGCCCCGGTGCCTGCCATGGCCTTCCGCCTCGTGGGGGTCGGCAGTGGGCGGCTGGGTTGTGTGCACGTCGCTCATTGGAAGTGTTCCCCGTCGAATGATCTTCTTACCGGCGGGTGATTTTAACGGGCGGCCCCGCTCGCCCCGAAGCCGCCCGAGCGCGTGTCGCCCGCGTCGCGTCCACTTGGCGCGCTGCCCCCACATGACCTTCACCCGACGGTCACCTCCTCGGGCACTCGCCCCTCCAACGGCGCCTGCTGCAACGGCACGGGCCGGGCGACGACAGGCACGGACGGCTCCGCACCGGCCGACTGCGCGCCGCCCAACTGTTCACCGCGCGCCCGCGTATCGACCCGCGTATCGAGGGGCACGGTGCCCGACGCTTCGGTGCCCGCCTCTCCGCCCCTGTCCCTCCGCCCCTGTCCCTCCGGCCCCGACGCCCGGGCCCCGACGGCCCCGCGCCCGCCGACCCGCGACCGGACGCCGGCACCCCT
The DNA here is from genome assembly GCF_020982545.1 of Streptomyces sp. MNU76. GTDB lineage: Bacteria > Actinomycetota > Actinomycetes > Streptomycetales > Streptomycetaceae > Streptomyces. The sequence continues at coordinate 1,049,090 of NZ_JAJKLK010000001.1, forward strand.
CCCCTCCCGGGACTCGTCCCGGGCCTCCTCGGATCCTCCCCCAAGGCACCCCCACCCGGGCGACCCCGCACCGCACCACCCCTGTCGTGTACGGGGTTGGAGTACGCCCTCCCGGCTCCACAGCCCGGCCCCCGCCAGCCAGCCCTCGGGGGCGGGCAGATGGAGGATCCGGCGGGCGGCCGGGCGCCAGACGCCGACCCAGCTGCCGCGCGGGCCGTCGACGCGCAACGCCACCGCGCAGCTCTCGGGGGTGAGGATCTGCCCCGGCTGGATGGCGAAGGGGGTGATCCGATGGCCCTCCGGCACCCGCAGGCACTCCGGGAAACGGACCGGCAGCGTGCTGCCCAACACCCCCCAGCCGAGCCGGTGCTGACCCGGGGAGGGCGCGTCCGAGCGGATGAGGAGCAGTCCGCTGTCGGGATCGGCGAGCAGCACCCGGTCGTCGCTGTCGTCCGCGATCTGCAACAGCGGCGAGATCGCGCCGCCCTGCTCCAGATCGACGACCACCGACTTCGTCCGACCGCCCGACTCCTGGTCCAGGGCGAGCAACCGGCCCGCCCCGTCCAGCCAGACGCCGCCCGAGCACCGGCCCGGCACCTGCGCCAGCAACTCCGGGCCGAACGTTCCACCTGCCACCAGCCATACGGCCGTCGCACTCCGGCCCAGGGCGAGGGCGTACGCACGCTCCCCGCACGGCGAGGGCGGCAGGAGCCGCACCCGGGTCGCCGGGTCGGCGCATTCGACCGCGCCGAGTGGGAGTTCCCCCGTGCCGGGTCCGGTGGGATAGAGGAGCGAGAACAGGTGCAGATCGGCGGCCACCCGGTGGATGAGGACCCGGCCGTCGGTGAGGGGGAGCACCTCGGTACCGGGCTCCTCCGGCTGGTTGGCCGGCAGGGGGACGGCGTACGGCTCGTGGCCGTCGAGGGTCCAGCGCTCGGGGAACCAGGACTCGCCGTCGAGCGCGAGCCGCGCCGCGTACGTCCCGTCGGCGGTGATCACACAACCGGGCGGCGCTGGCTCGACGCCCCCACCGCCTCCCCGCGGGCCGCCGCCGCTGCGGTCGTACCGGTGGCCGCCCGGCCCGCCGCCTCCGGTGTCGTACCCGCTGCCGCCTCCGGTGTCGTACCCGCTGCCGCTGCCGCTGCCGTGGCCTCCGCTGCTGTCGCCGCCGCTCTCTGCCCGCTCTCCGCTCTCCTGGCCGACGATCCGCGCGTCGTTCTCCCGTGCCGCGTCGTTCTCCCGTGCCACGTCGTTACCGTGGCCCGTGGTGGGGGAGGGGGGTGTACAGGCCGTCATCTTTCGATCACCTCCGGTGACGAAGCTAGTTTTCGTACGCACAGACGTGGGACAACCCGCGCCCCCTTCACACATAAGGGTGCTCGTCCGGTGATTCGCCTGAGGGAACGGCGACGGATGTGCTCGCCGAGGGGCGGCTGGTCAAGTGACCCGTGGCCGGTCGGGGAGAGGAGGAGTGCAGGTAGCCTTTGTGCGTGCCCCGTCTGTCTGAAGTCATCGCCGCGCTCGACGCCCTCTGGCCGCCCGAGAGGGCCGAGGGGTGGGACGCGGTCGGCACGGTCTGCGGCGGCCCCGACCAGGAGATCGGCCGCGTCCTGTTCGCCGTCGACCCGGTCCAGGAGATCGTCGAGGAAGCGGTGAAGCTGGGCGCCGACCTGCTGGTGACCCACCACCCCCTCTATCTGCGCGGTACGACGACGGTCGCGGCCTCCACGTTCAAGGGCCGCGTCGTGCACACCCTCATCAAGCACGACATCGCGCTGCACGTCGCCCACACCAACGCCGACACCGCCGACCCGGGCGTCAGCGACGCCCTCGCCGGCGCGCTGGACCTCAGGGTCGTACGCCCTCTCGTACCGGACCCCGCCGACCCCGCGGGGCGCCGCGGCCTCGGCCGGGTCTGCGAGCTGGACCACCCGTTGACCGTGCGGGAACTGGCCGCGCGGGCCGCCGAGCGGCTGCCCGCCACCGCGCAGGGCATCCGGGTGGCCGGCGACCCCGAGGCGCTCGTCCGCACGGTCGCCGTCAGCGGCGGCTCCGGCGACAGCCTCTTCGACGACGTACGCGCCGCCGGTGTCGACGCCTTCCTCACCGCGGACCTGCGCCACCACCCGGCCTCCGAGGCCGTCGCCCGTGCCACGGAGGCCGCCCACGCGCCTCTCGCGCTGCTCGATGCCGCGCACTGGGCCACCGAATGGCCCTGGTGCGAGCTGGCCGCCGCCCAGCTCGACGAGATCTCCGACCGGGAGGGATGGGACCTGCGCGTCCACGTCTCCAAGACGGTCACCGACCCCTGGACCGCCCACGCGGCGTCCTCCACCGCCACCGAAACACTGGGAGCCCCCAACTGAACGCCGCGCCCGCCGACCAGATCCGCCTCCTCGACGTCCAGGCCCTGGACGTACGCCTCCAGCAGCTCGCGCACAAGCGCCGGTCGCTGCCCGAGCACGCCGAGATCGAGTCGCTGACGAAGGACCACACCCAGCTGCGCGACCTGCTCGTGGCCGCGCAGACCGAGGAGAGCGACACCGCCCGCGAGCAGACCAAGGCCGAGCAGGACGTGGACCAGGTGCGCCAGCGCGCCGCCCGCGACCAGCAGCGCCTGGACTCGGGCGCGATCACCTCCCCGAAGGACCTGGAGAACCTGCAGCGGGAGATCGCCTCGCTCGCCAAGCGGCAGGGTGACCTGGAGGACATCGTCCTGGAGGTCATGGAGCGCCGGGAGTCCGTGCAGGAGCGGGTCGCCGAGCTGACCGAGCGGGTCGGTGCCGTGCAGGGGAAGGTCGACGACGCGACCGCCCGTCGGGACGCCGCGTTCGAGGAGATCGACGGGGAGGTGGCGACGGTGACGAAGGAACGCGAGGTCATCGCGGCGTCCGTCCCCGCGGACCTCCTCAAGCTCTACGACAAGCTGCGCGACCAGCAGGGCGGCATCGGCGCGGCCAAGCTGTACCAGCGCACCTGCCAGGGCTGCCGCCAGGAGCTGTCGATCACCGACTTCAACGACGTCCGCAAGGCCGCCGCCGACACGGTCGTCCGCTGCGAGAACTGCGGGCGCATCCTGGTCCGTACGTCCGAGTCGGGCCTCTAGGACCGGGAGCGGCACAGGAGCGGCAAAGGGCTTTCGGCATGCGGGAGTTCATCGTCGAGGCGGACGGCGGTTCCCGGGGCAACCCGGGGCCCGCGGGCTACGGCTCGGTCGTCCTCGACGCGGTGACGGGCGAGACGCTGGTGGAGGCCGCCGAGTACATCGGGGTGGCCACGAACAACGTCGCCGAGTACCGCGGGCTCATCGCAGGCCTGAAGGCGGCGTACGAGCTGGACCCGGCGGCCGCCGTCCGGGTCCGGATGGACTCCAAGCTCGTCGTCGAGCAGATGTCGGGCCGCTGGAAGATCAAGCACCCTGACATGAAGCCGCTGGCCGCCGAGGCCGGTCGGGTCCTCCCGCCCGGCCGCGTGACGTACGAGTGGATCCCGCGCGAGCAGAACAAGCACGCAGACCGCCTGGCCAACGAGGCGATGGACGCGGGCAAGCGGGGCGAACAATGGTCGGCCGCCGCGTCCACGGCGGACCTGGACACACGCGCGGCCCGGTCCGCGGCAGCCGCCCCTGAGCCATCGGGCCCGCCCGGGGACGCGACGGCGGGCGCGGCGAGGGCGAGGGCGGCACTGGCGGAGAGCCGGGGCGGGGCGGCGGACAGGAACGCGGGCGCGGCCAGGGCCGGTATCGGCAGCAGTGCCGTCTCTGGCAGCGGTGCCGGCACCAGCGCCGCCGCTCGCACCAGCGCCGCTTCCGGCAGCGGTGCCGGCAACAGCGCGGCCTCCGGCACTGGCGCTCGCAGCAGCGCCGCCGCTGGCACCCGCGCGGCCTCCGGCGCTGGCACTGGCGCTGGCGGCAGTGCAGCCAGCGGCAGCGGTGGCGCTACCGGCAGCGCTGCCGCGCCCGCATCCGCACCCGCAGCCGACCTGCGTGCCGCCGAGCCCGTCGCCGATTCAGGCGCCGCTCCACGCGCCGCTCAGACCCCCGCCGACCCAAGGGCCGCCCGGACCGCCGCCGGCCCACAGGCCGCCGAGGCCGCCAAGACCGCCGCCGACCTCCGCGCCGCCAGGAACGTCGCCTCCGTCGCCCCTGATCTCGGCACCCCCGCCACCTTTGTGCTGCTGCGCCACGGCGAGACGCCCCTCACTCCCCAGAAGCGGTTCTCGGGGAGCGGTGGTTCGGACCCGTCCCTCTCCGAGGTCGGCCGGTACCAGGCCGAGCGGGTCGCCGCGGCCCTCGCCGCCCGCGGCACCATCCAGGAGGTCGTGTCGTCGCCGCTGGCCCGCTGCCGGGAGACGGCGGCGATCGTCGCCGCCCGGCTGGGACTGCGGATCACCGTCGAGGACGGGCTGCGTGAGACGGACTTCGGCGCGTGGGAGGGCCTGAGCTTCGGCGAGGTGCGCGAGCGCTACCCGGACGACATGAACGCCTGGCTGGCCTCCCCGGACGCCGAACCCACCGGCGGCGGCGAGAGCTTCGAGGCCGTCGCCCAGCGCGTGGCCGCCACCAGGGATGACCTGGTCGCCGCACACCGGGGCCGTACGGTCCTGCTCGTCACGCACGTCACCCCGATCAAGACCCTCGTACGTCTGGCTCTCGGCGCACCCCCGGAGTCCCTGTTCCGCATGGAACTCTCGGCGGCGTCCCTGTCGGCCCTGGCGTACTACGCCGACGGCAACGCCTCCCTCCGCCTCCTCAACGACACGTCACATCTGCGCTGAAGGATTCGCGGCGGGCGAGCGGCCCCGGAGCCCCGCCGCCTCCCGCGCCAGCCCCTCGATCCGCGCCCAGTCCCGGGCGGCCACGGCGTCGGCCGGCAGCATCCAAGTGCCGCCCACACAGCCGACGTTGGGGAGGGCGAGGTACTCCGGCGCGTTGACCGGCCCGACCCCGCCGGTCGGACAGAAGCGCGCCTGCGGCAGCGGCCCGGCGAGCGACTTCAGGTAGGCCGTACCGCCCGCCGCGTCGGCCGGGAAGAACTTCATCTCCCGCACCCCGCGTTCCAGGAGCGCCACGACCTCCGACGCGGTCGACACCCCCGGCAGGAACGGCACCCCCGACTCCCGCATCGCCCGCAGCAGCATGTCCGTCCACCCCGGGCTGACCAGGAAACGCGCGCCCGCGGCGACGGATTCGCTCACCTGCGTGGGCGTGATGACGGTACCCACCCCCACCACCGCCCCGGAACCTCCGCCGAGATCGCCCGTACGGCATCCAGCGCGCCCGGCGTCCGCAGGGTCACCTCGATCGCGGGCAACCCGCCCGCGACCAGCGCCCGCGCGAGCGGCACCGCGTCGGCGGGGTCGTCGACTACGACCACGGGCAGGACGGGCGCCAGGTCGAGGACGGAGACGCGCGAGGACGGGAACGGGAACGGGGATGGGGACGGCGATGAGGACATGCCGTCATCCTGCCGGTGAGGAACAGCATGCACAACGACCATTGCGCATACTGCAACGATGTCGAGGGTGAGGCCTCAGTGAACCTCGTCCACCAGCACATCCAACATCCACGCCTTCCCGGCCCCGGCCGGCGGCACCACCTCCACCACGTACCCGAGGTCCCGCAGCGCCTCCACCAGCTCCGCCGGGCCCTCGGGGGCGATCCCGGCGGACAGCAGGCTCCGTACGATGCGGCCCTTGGTCGCCTTGTTGAAGTGGCTGACCACCTTGCGCGTGGGTGCGTGCAGCACGCGCACGGTCGCGGTCCGCCCGGCCACGTCGCCCTTCGGCTTCCACGCGGCCGTGTACGCCGAGGACCGCAGGTCGAGGACGAGCCCGTCGCCGGCGGCCTCGGGCAGCGCCGTCGCCATCGGCGTACGCCAGTGCGTGCCGAGCGCTCCGAGGCCGGGCAGCTTCACGCCCATCGAGCAGCGATAGGAGGGGATCCGGTCCGTCACCCGGACCGCGCCCCACAGCCCCGAGAAGACCAGCAGCGAACGCGCCGCCCGTTGCTTCGCGGCGGTCTCCAGGGTGGCCAGGCCGAGGGCGTCGTACAGCACGCCCGTGTAGATCTGCCCGGCCGGCCGCGTCCCCGCCGTCAGCAGCTCCGCGTTCTTGGCGACCTCCCCGCGCAGCCCCTCGCTCAGCCCGAGCACCTCACGTGCCTTGTCCTCGTCGCTGGAGCACAACTCCACCAGCTCACCGACGACCGCCTCCCGCGCCCCGGTGAGCGCGGGCAGTGAAAGCCCCTCCAGCTTCAGGGGAGCGCCACCCGAGGAGGGTGCCTTGCCTTCGGACGGGGGCAGCAGGACGAGCACGGGTACTCCTTGTTCTCGGGGCTCCGCAACGTTCTCGGGGCTCCGCGACAGCGTACGGGGTGGGGGGCGGGGCTCAGGAAAGCCAAGAGTCCGGCGCGAGCCGCGCATCCATGATCCGGCTTACGAGGTGATCGGAATCGTCGGCGTGGAAGCGCACCAGACGCGCTTCCCTCCGGCGGCCGAAGAACGTCAAGTAGGCCACGGGTTCGACCAGTTCGATGGTGACGGTCGTCTGCGACCCGACCTCCATGGTGAGCTCGCCGTCCTGCTTCTCGTGCGTCGTACGCAACTCACGGCGGACGGAGGCGATGGCGCTCAGCGGGACACGCAGATCCACGGTGGCGAAGCGACGCAGCCGCAGGGTCGTGTCGGTGAGGACGTGCGGGCGGGTGACGGAGGCGGCGTGCAGCCCGGCGACGATGAGGATCGTATAGAGGTCGAGGACGAGGAAGGCGGTGTGCACGAGCGGAAAGTCCCGCAGCAGGACGGACACGGTCACGGTCTCGACGACACACACGAAGCCGAACCCGAACATCATGGCCCCCTGCCCCCGCGCGTACCCGAAGGCCCGCGCGCCCTCCTCCGACCCCGTGCGGCCGCCGCGCCACCCAGCGCAACAGGCTGGCCAGAAGCAGGAGTTCATGACGCACGAGAGAGCGCGCGACCCTGTACGCCCTCTCGAACTTCCTCTCGATCGTCCTCATGGGCGGTCCTCCCTCAGTATCCGGAGCGTGCGGCGGATGGCCTCCGCCTGGGCCGGTGCGAAGTCGGCGTAGAAGGCACGCAGAAAGCTGCCGGTGGCGGTGCCGGTCCCGTTGCCGCCGCTGTCCCCGCTGTCGTCGAGGCCGATACCGGTGTCCTGCGGGACCATCTCCGGCGGGACGAGGTAGGCCAGTACGTGCGCGGCCGCAGCGACCCGGGGGTCGTCGGGCTCGGCGTCGGCGAGCGCGTCGAGCAGCGCGTACGCCTCGTGCACCCGCTCCACCGCGCCCGGGGCCGACATCATGCTCTCCAGCGAGGCGAGCAGCTCCGCGCGAACCTCGGGAGTGGCGGTCGTCTCCAGGAGGGCGAACACCTCCCGGTCCTTGGCGGCCATCGGAGAGTGTGGCGCGGGCCCGAACTTCCCGAAGAGAGAGGCGAGTTCAGGTGAAACGGGCCCCTCGGTCGGCAACCGCCCGGCACGCGCGTCCTCCATCAGCACGCGCAACCGCCCCCGCCGCTCCCGGATCTCCTCCTCCTGTCGCGCCAGATCCTCGTCCAACTCGCCGAGCACCTCGACGAGTTCACGCCCGGCGTCGTCCGCGAGCACGTCCCGCACCTCGGCCAGCCCGAGCCCCAGCTCCGTCAGCCGCCGGATCCGCGCGAGCACGACCGCGTGCCGCAGGGTGTAGTCCCGATACCCGTTGGCCCGCCGCTCCGGCTCCGGCAACAGCCCGAGATGGTGGTAGTGCCGCACGGCACGCGGGGTGACCCCGACGGCCGCGGCGAGTTCTCCGATCCGCATACGACCAGTAGAAACGTTGACGCTGCGGCAGGGTCAAGCGTCGGGCCCGGCGACGGACAGTGACCGGGATCATGTGCCACGATCGAGGGAACGGGCCCGATCTCGCGACCGGCCGCCCGTCCGAGGTCCCATTCTGGCGAGCGACGAAGCCGGAGGGGCATGACATGACCGCAGTGACCCGCAAGCCGCTCAAGGCGCCCAAGTCGCACGAGGCGCAGAAGGCGCTCAAGACGTTCGTGGATGAGGACGTTCTGCTGGAGGGCTTCTTCGCGCTGGGGACCCCGGACGGTTTCCGGGCGGAACTGATCGAGGGAGAGATCATGGTGGCCGCACCGTCGGACGGGGACCACGAGGACTGCGTCGGCCTGGTCCTGAGCCAGGTCATCAAGCGATCGCGCACCGACATGCAGTTCTCCGGCAACAAGGGGATGAAACTGGGGCGGGCGAACGGATGCCCGCATGACCACGTGATCCCGGACGGCACATTCGCCGCCCAGGCACTACGGCTGTACCGCGGCGCGCCCTCCTGGATGCCCAGCCAGGGCGTATCCATGGTGCTGGAGGTGACCTCCACCAGGCCCGAGGCCGACCGTGAGGTCAAGCGCCGGTGCTACGCCCGTGGCCGCATCCCCCTCTACCTCCTCATCGACCGGGACTCCTCCCAGGCGACACTCCTCAGCGACCCCCGAGACGACGACTACCGCCAACGCTGCACCGTCCCCTTCGGCAAGCCGCTCACCCTCCCCGAACCGTTCGCCTTCGACCTGGAGACCTCGGACTTCCTCTGACTTCCTCTGACGTCCGCTGACTCCTCTGCCCCGCCCCTCCTGCCCCGCCGGGCGTAGCCTGAAGGACCGGAGCGGCGGGGCGACGCGGAGTGGAGCGGGGGCAGAGGTGAGCACACGTGGTGAGACCCGATGGACCCGCACCACCCTCGGCCGTCCCGACCACCCCCTGGACCTCCTGACCGCCCGCTTCGACCGCCACCGCTACGCCCCGCACACCCACGAGGAATTCAGCATCGGCATCTGTGTCCGGGGCGCCTCGTGCATCGACTACCGGGGCGGCGCCCTGACGGTGGGGGAGGGCTCGATCGTCGTCCTGGCCCCGGGCGAGGTCCACACCGGAGAGTCGGCCTACGGCACCTACGCCTACCGCGCCCTCTACCCGGCCCCGCCCTGCTCACCGACGGCATCCTCGGCGGCACCCCGCACTTCCGCGACCCCTCCTCCACGACCCCGAGCTCGCCGCCGCCCTGAGCAATGCCCACGCCGAGCTGAGCACCTGCCCCGACCCGCTGGAGTCCGAGTCCCGCCTGCCCTGGCTGCTCACGGCCCTGGCCCGCCGCCACTCGACCTCCCGCCTCACCTCCGACAGGCTCCCCGGCGCCGACACGATCTCCCTCGCCGTACGCGACCGCCTCGCCGATGAGCTGGCGGCTCCCCCCTCCCTCGCCGAACTCGCCACCGACCTGGGCCTCTCCCGCTACCAACTCCTCCGCGCCTTCCGTACGACGATGGGCATGCCGCCGTACGCGTGGCTGGCCCAGCACCGGGTGGCGCGGGCCCGTGCTCTGCTGGAGGCGGGCGCCCGCCCGGCGGAAGCGGCGGTCCAGGTGGGCTTCGCGGACCAGGCGCACATGACGCGCTGGTTCAGGAAGGTGCTGGGAGTGACCCCGGCGGCGTACCGCAACAGCGTTCAAGACCGACGCCGCTGACCTGCCCGAAACTTCCCCCATGACTGCACGCGGCTGGTTCCTCTTCTCCCTGATGGGAGTCCTCTGGGGCATCCCCTACCTGATGATCAAAGTGGCTGTGGACGAGGTCTCCCCGTCCATGGTCGTCTTCGTACGCTGTGCCCTGGGTGCGGCCCTCCTGCTCCCCTTCGCGATCCGCCAGGGGAACCTGACCCGCGTGGTCCGACAGCACTGGCGCCCGATGCTCGCGTTCGCCGTGATCGAGGTCATCGGCCCGTGGTGGACCCTGACCGACGCCGAACGCCACCTCTCCAGCTCCACGGCCGGCCTCCTGATCGCGGGCGTCCCGATCGTGAGCGTGCTCCTGGCCCGCTTCTTCGGCGACACGGAACGCCTGGGAGCCCGCCGCATGACGGGCCTGGCGCTGGGCCTGGGAGGCGTAGGCGTCCTCACGATCCCCCACCTCACCGGCGGAAACGTCCTCTCCCTCGCCGAGGTCCTGATCACGGTGATCGGCTACGCGACGGCCCCCTTGATCATGGCCCGCCACCTGAAGCAGGTCCCCACACTCCAACTGATAGCCCCGGTCCTGCTCCTGTCGGCGATCGTCTACGCCCCCGCGGCGGCCGTCACCCGCCCGTCGGTACTCCCCTCCACCTCGGCCCTGACCTCCCTCGTGGCTCTGGGAGTGATCTGCACGGCGTTGGCCTTCGTGGCCTTCCTGGAACTGATCCGAGAGGTGGGCCCGACGAGGGCGACGGTCTTCACGTACGTCAACCCGGCGGTGGCGGTGGCGGCGGGAGCCGTGTTCCTGGACGAGCAACTGACCCCGGCGATCCTGTCGTCGTTCGCCCTGATCCTGGCGGGCTCGTTCCTGGCGACGGCGTCGTCGGCGTCACCGGCATCGAGGGGTGGCGGCCGCCGGGTAGCATGGTCCACACGGCAGACGAGCCGGGCGGACGGCCGCGTGGAGTCCCCCTAGGGGGCTTCCCGAGGAACGTCCGGGCTCCACAGGGCAGGGTGGTGGCTAACGGCCACCCGGGGTGACCCGCGGGACAGTGCCACAGAAAACAAACCGCCGGGGACCTCGGTCCTCGGTAAGGGTGAAACGGTGGTGTAAGAGACCACCAGTGCCCAGGGTGACCTGGGCAGCTAGGTAAACCCCACCCGGAGCAAGGTCAAGAGGGGCCGCCGTGAAAAGCGGTCCTGCGCGGACGTTCGAGGGCTGCCCGCCCGAGTCCGCGGGTAGACCGCACGAGGCCGGCGGCAACGCCGGCCCTAGATGGATGGCCGTCTCCCCGGCCGCCGCGAGGCAGCCGGGCGACAGAACCCGGCGTACAGCCCGACTCGTCTGCCCTTACTTGTGGTTCTGCAGCTGGCAGGGATGCTGAGGTCGTGGGTCTGGCGACTGTCCGGACCGATCCCATTCGCTGTTCCACGCCTGGCTGTTGGCCGGCTCCGAGATCTTGTGACCGCCGAACAAGTTTCTTCATCAAGAACCTTGAAACCGTCCAGGGCGACGAACGCGACGTCATCATCCTCTCCATCGGCTACGGCCCCGCCCACTGCGGCAAGCTGCTGTCGACGTTCGGCCCCATCAACCGCGAGGGCGGCTGGCGACGCCTCAACGTGGCCGTGACCCGGGCCCGGCGCCGCATGGAAGTCATCGCCTCCTTCCACGGAGGCGATCTGCCGGACAGCGTCGACAAAAGCATGCAGCACCTCAAGCGGTACGTGGGCGAAGAGGCTGTAGAAGCAGCCGATGGTCCGGCGGCCCCCGAGTGGAGTTCGTGACCGTCGACGCCGGCCCTGCGCCTTGGAGCCGTCCGTACCAAGAGGTCGACCCTGACCTGTTGGCAGAGGTACGCGACAGGTCGAGCAGCCAGCGGGGTAGGTGGGGCGTGGAGTTGCAGGACCCCGATGCCCTCGACGTGGTCGCGGACGTGGCGCAGTGCGTGGTCGAGGTGGAAGGGCCCGTCGAAAAGGAAGTGATCTACACCCGCGTCCGTCTCGCGTGGGGCCTAGGACGAGCCGGCCAGGTGGTCCGCGACCGCATCGACCGAGCGCTGCGCCGTCTGCTCAAGCAGGGCAAGATCGTCCACGTCGGTACGGCCTATGACAGGCCCGGCCGCGAGACGGAGTTCGCCCGCACGCCGACGGAGCGGTGCGCACGACGAGTGGCGGAAGTTCCTGCGGCAGAACGGCAACTCGTGCTCCGCAACGTGGTCGACGAAGGGCCGGGGGTGCACCGTGAGGATCTGCTGCGAGAGACCGCTCGCTTCTTCGGATGGGCGCGGCTCGGCGCCGATATCCGGGACGCGCTGACGGGCGACATCGACGAGTTGGTCGCCGCGGGGCACTTGATCGGGTGGGAGGGCGGCCTGATGCCTGCGCAGGGTTCCTGATTGTTCCGCCAGGTACCCTGAACCACATCGTCAACGCGGCCCGACGGGCTTCCGCTCCACCCCGGTGGAGTCTCGAAGGACATGCCCCCACCCGCACGAGTCTTTCGTGCTGCCTGGGGGAAGTCCTTGCTGTTCCGCGCGTCCGCGAAAACGGTCGCCGTCATGGCACTCGACGGTTCGCTGTTTCTGCACCTCACCGAGCAGTTCGTGCACCTGCACGGCTATCGGCCCGGCGCCTCGGAGGTGCGTTCCTGGGAGCGCAGCATCCCCGTCCTGGCCGCCGCGCTCAACGACGCCGGCCTGGGCGACGTCGAGGTCATGCTGGAGTACGCGCTCCCGCTGAACAGCAAGCGCGCCGACGTCGTCCTCGCGGGAGTCCACCCGGTCACGGGCGAGCCGTCGTACGTCGTGGTGGAGCTGAAACAGTGGAGCCAGGTCCTGCCCCACGAGGACGATCCCACCCTGTGTCACGTGGAGCGATACAGCCACCCGGTACTCAACCCCATCGAGCAGGTGCGGCGCTACTGCGACTACCTGGTCAACTTCAACGGAGCGGTGGCCGAACACGGACATCGGATCAGCGGAGTGGCGTTCCTGCACAACGCCACGGAGTTCGACGTGGCCGGTCTGCGGGACATCGAGCGCGACGGCCGCGGGCTGCTCTTCACGGGGCAACGCCGTGGTGAATTCCTCGATCACCTTCGTGCGAGGCTGAGCGACGAGCGTTCGGGCGCACGGGCCGCGGACGAACTGCTCTCGGGTGCCACGGTGCCGTCGAAGCAGCTGATGGCCGTGGCAGCCGAGGAAGTACGCGAGCGTCAGCAGTTCGTGCTTCTCGACGAGCAGCAGGTCGCCTACCGCATGGTGCTCAACGCGGTGGAGCGGGCGAAGCGAGCCGACCGCAAGGAAGTCGTCATCGTCACCGGCGGCCCCGGTACCGGGAAGAGCGTGATCGCGCTCCAACTGCTCGGCGAGCTCTACCGGAGGGGCGTGGCCGCGGTCCACGCGACCGGCTCGCAGTCGTTCACCAAGACCATGCGCAAGGTGGCCGGCTCCCGGAAACGGGAGGTCCAGGATCTCTTCAAGTACTTCAACAGCTTCATGACCACCGAGAAGAACAGCCTGGATGCTCTGATCTGTGACGAGGCGCACCGCATCCGGGAGACCTCCGCCAACCGCTACACCCGCGCGGCACTGCGGACCGGCCGGGCACAGATCGACGAACTCATCGACGTCGCACGCGTACCGGTCTTCTTCCTCGACGAACATCAAGTGGTGCGGCCCGGTGAGATGGGTACCGTGGACGACATCCGTGCGGCCGCGGCCAAACGGGACATCCGCTGCCATGTCGTGCCCCTGGACAGCCAGTTCCGCTGCGGGGGCAGTGACGCCTACCTGCGCTGGGTGGTGCGGCTCCTCGGCCTCGAGCCCGGCGGGCCGGTCGTGTGGGAGCCCGACGACCGTATGCAACTGCTGCTCGCGGAGAGCCCCGAGGAGTTGGAGGCGTTCCTCGACGCCCGCCGCGCCGAGAAGTACGGTGCCCGGATGTCCGCCGGCTACTGCTGGCGGTGGTCCCCCGAGCCCAAGCCCGGCGATCCCCTGCCTCTCGACGTCGTCATCGGGGGCTGGGCCCGGCCATGGAACCTGCGCGGCGACCGGTCGGTCTCCGGTGCGCCGCCGTCCGCGCTGTGGGCCACCGACCCCGCGGGCTTCGGACAGATCGGCTGCGTCTACACGGCCCAGGGCTTCGAGTACGACTGGTCCGGCGTCATCATCGGCCCGGACCTCGTCTGGCGGGGTGACCGTTGGATCACCGACCGCACCGCGTCCAAGGACCTGGTGTTCAAGAAGTCCACATCGGACGCCGACGTGGACCGTCTCATCCGGAACACGTACAAGGTCCTGCTGACGCGGGGCATGGTCGGCACGATCGTCTACTCGACCGACCCGGAGACCCGGGACAAGCTCCGGGAACTGGTGTCCGGCCGATCGGAGTCACGACCTGCGGCGTTCGAGGAGCCCCTTCAGCGTCGGTGAGCACGTTGTATCCGGCCATGAAGGCTGTGCTTCCAGCCGACCGACGTGTCATATGCGCCGGGGGAGACGATCACTTCTCTAAGATCCCAGGCGTCATTGCGGCCCGACGGGCTTCCCACGTGGACATGCCCCCATCCGCACGAGTCACTCGTGCCCTGGGGGATCCACCTCGTGTCCATGCTCCTGCTGAAACTGGCGGCGCGGGATCTGCTGAACCTGAACTCGAGGCGCCGTATGGTGCCCCACCTCGCCGCGAGGTGGAAGCACTTCCTCAACACCGACGCCTCGTTGACTGAACGTTCCGCCTGGGCGGAGAGCCTGGTGCATCTCGCCGAGGACCTGGTCGCCGCCGACCGTGGGAACGTCGAGATGGTCGTCGAATGCGCGGCCACGCTCGACGAGACCGACCGGGCCGGGGACCCGCGGCTCATCGACGTCGTCCTCGTGGGCCACCATCCCGAGGAGAACGGCCTGTCCGTCCAACTCGTCGAACTGAAGCGCTGGTCGACGGTCACCCGGGTGGAGCGGGCGACCGCGGAGCTGGTGCATGTGCCCGGTATGGGGAGGAAGAAGCATCCGGCGCTGCAACTGCGCGAGTACTACGAGGCGTTCACGAGCGCCAGAGGACCGCTGCACGGGCTGGACTATGAGTGCGGCGGCTTCGCCTATCTGCACAACGCCACCGACGCCGCAGTGCTCCCACTGGTCGGCGTGGACGCGCCGACCGGTTCCTACGCCCGTGTCTACACCAGCGACCGCCGCCCCCAACTGCTGTCGGATCTGCGGAGCAGCTTCGCCGCCGACGGTGCCGACTCGGCGGCCGAGATCCTGTTACGGAGCATGGGCCTGCGCAACACCCCGTTGCTCGACGCCATGATCCGCTCCAGCGGCGAGGACACGGTCTTCACCCTGCGTGGCCGACAGAAGAAGGTCGCCGACCAGATACTCGGCACCGCCGCCAAGGTGCTACCCGATCCCCGGCGGCCCGCCCTCGTCCCCGACGAGCGTCGCGTGGTGTTCCTCGTCACCGGTGGTGCCGGTACGGGCAAGAGCGCCATCGGTCTCCAACTCAAGGCCGAACTGGAGGCGGACGGCCATATGGTCAAGTACGCGAGCGGTAGCAGGGCCTTCAACGGCGCCCTCCAGGAGCACGTCGGCTTCGGCGACCGGGAGTTCAAGGAGACGTTCACCTACTTCAGCAACTTCGTCACCCCGCCCGACCCGCCGCTGGACGTGCTGATCTGCGACGAGGCCCACCGCCTGCGCGACCGCTCCACCAACCGCTTCTGGAAACCCGAGGACTGGGGCACCAAGCCCCAGGTGGACGAACTCCTCGACGCCTCCCGGTTGACCGTGTTCTTCCTCGACGAGGGGCAGTCCGTGCGTCCACAGGAGGTCGGCACCGTCGCTCTCGTGGAGGACGCGGCACGGCGCTACGACGCCCACCTGGTCCGCTGCAGTCTGCGGGAACAGTTCCGGTGCGGCGGCAGCGACGCCTACATCCGCTGGGTGCGCGGCGCGCTGGGAGTGTCCGGCGCGGAGCCGGAGCCGTGGACCCCGGACGGCCTGATGCACGTCGAGGTCGTCGACACCCCGGAGGAACTCGAACGGATCATCCGCTCCGAGGCAGCGGCGGGAGCGTCCGCGCGCATGGTCGCCGGATACTGCTGGCCCTGGACGAAACCCCTGGGCAAGGAGAAGCGGCTCGAACCCGACGTCCGGATCGGTGACTGGCACCGGCCGTGGAACGCGGACAGTGAGTCCTTCTGCGAGAACAAGACCGTCCCCCCGTCCAAGATCTGGTCCGTCCACGAGAACGGCCTCGGCCAGATCGGCTGTGTGTACACCGCGCAGGGCCTGGAGTGGGACTGGTGCGGCGTGATCATGGGCGAGGACATGGTCCGCCGGGGCGATCGTTGGGTGTTCCGCCGGGGCAAGGAGAGGGCGGACAAGGAAGCGGGCGTCAAGCGAGTGGCCGTTCCCGGGTCGTTCGATCCCAAGGTGAAGCCGAAGAGCGTGGACGACGACGAGTTCGCCCGCCTTGTCCGGCACGCCTACCACGTGCTGATGACCCGGGCGAGCCGGGCGACCGTGCTCTACTCCACGGACGAGGAGACCCGGGACTACCTGAAGGGGCTGGTCGGTGACGTCCAGATCCACGGTCTGCGCCCCACCTGGGAGAACCTGCCGGAGCAGGCGCGACAGCCGCATCTGCCCCGTCCCGCTCGAGGAAGCCGCCGCCGCAGGCGGCGTCGGAAGAAGGACACTCCGCCCGGAGAGCTGCGTCTTTTCTGAAACGGCGGCCCGACAGGTGGAGTGGCGGGCTCCCGGGCCCGCCACCTGCCGGTCAGAAGACCAGGCGCGCTACCACGAGAAGGGCCGTCACCAGCAGATTGGTGATGACTCCCACCGTGACGTCGACCAGAATCTGACGAATCCGGTCACGACGTGCAAGGTTGTACTCAACGGGGTTCATCGGGTTCCACTCCAGAGCGTGAGCTGGGAATGGCAGGGATCGCCCTACCGGGCATCCGCAGTCACACCGCGTGAGGCACGCGATGGAGACCACTCGTCGCTCATCGCCGAGGACCGGCACCTGGAACACCGCCGACGTACCCTCCGGGAAGGTGCGCAGCGGGTAACCACGTTAGTGCACGCGCCAGTTGAAGCAGATCGATTTCGGACGCTCCTGCGTCCGGTCCGGACACCGGACGCGATGGCGCCGGACGCGATGGCGTCGGACGGGCGGACAGCGTAGATCGCGATGGCCTCGGCTGTGCGGATTCTGCGCATGTCCACCCGAGGGGATGGGTGAGGCTCCAGAATGCGGGTGGTCCGCACGCCGCAAGTCGCCGAATTCGGGCGATAAAGGTGGAAGGTCCCGTACTCCCGTCCTTCACTGTCTCTTTTCGCGGCACGGCTGGCCACTAGGATTTGGACCCTGGGTCTGGCCATGGGGAACGGCGGCCCTTGCAGGACACGACGAGCGGGGAACAGGCATGCGGGAAGGCCGGTGGGTCACGGTCACCGAGTCCGAGTTCGATCATGAACGCCGCGGCCTGGAAGCGATCAGGGAGAAGCTCCCGGACTCCGACCCCTGGCGTGCCTGGTCGAACTTCACCTTCACCGCGAACACCGGCCACGTCCGCGAGGTCGACCTGCTCGTCGTGGCCCCCGGCGGCGTCTGCATGATCGAGCTGAAGGACTGGCACGGCTCGGTCACCTCCGAGAACGGCACCTGGGTGCAGACCACGCCCGGCGGCCGCCGCCGTACGCACGGCAACCCGCTGCACCTGGTCAACCGCAAGGCCAAGGAACTGGCCGGCCTGCTCGCGCTGCCCGGCAACAAGCGGGTCTGGGTCGCCGAGGCCGTCTGCTTCACCGACAACGGCCTCCGCGTACGGCTGCCCGCCCACGACCAGAACGGCGTCTACACCGTCCCCCAGCTGGTCGAGATGCTCAAGCAGCCCCCACGTGACGAGCGGCGCCGCGTCACGGCGATCGGCTCGCGCGAGATCGAGGCGGCCCTCAAGAACATCGGCATCCGCAAGAGCGACGCGCAGTACAAGGTCGGCCCGTACGAGCTGCAGCGGAAGTCCTTCGACTCCGGGCCCACCTGGGCCGACTACCTCGCCCGCCACAGCGACCTGCCCGAGGCCGCCCGCGTCCGCATCTACCTCAGCGAGCGCGGCTCCGACGCCTCCCTGCGCCAGTCCGTCGAGAACGCCGCCCGCCGCGAGGCCGCGGTGCTGGGCCGGTTCAAGCACCCGGGCGCCGTCCAGCTCAAGCAGTACTTCCCCTCCGGGCACACCGCCGGTCCCGCGCTGATCTTCGACTACCACCCGGACACGTTGAAGCTGGACGAGTACCTGGTCCAGTACGGCGAGAAGCTGGACATCCTCGGCCGGATGGCGCTGGTCCGCCAGCTCGCCGAGACGATGCGCTCCGCGCACGCCAGCCGCATCCACCACCGGGCGCTCGCCGCCCGCTCCGTGCACGTCGTCCCCCGGCCGCGCGGCCGCAAGGGCCGGGCCGTCGGGGAGGAGGCCGCCTGGCTGACTCCGGACCTCCAGATCTCCGACTGGCAGATCGCCACCCAGCGCAGCGGCGACTCCTCGCAGGGCCAGGGCATGACCCGCTTCGCGCCGACCGCCCTGTCCGCGATGCACCTGGCCGACGACGCCGACGCCTACCTCGCCCCCGAGCTGACCGCCCTCAACCCCGACCCGGTCCACCTCGACGTGTACGGGCTCGGCGTCCTCACCTACCTCCTGGTCACCGGCAAGGCCCCGGCCGCCAGCCAGGCCGAGCTGCTGGCCCGCCTGGAGGCGGGGGAGGGCCTGCGCCCCAGCTCCCTGGTGGACGGCCTGTCGGAGGACGTGGACGACCTGGTGCAGGCCGCCACCGCCTACCGGCCGGGCCAGCGCCTGTCCAGCGTGGACGAGTTCCTGGAGCTGCTGGAGGTCGTCGAGGACTCCCTGACCGCCCCCGCCCCAGCGGCCACCGATACGGAGGCGCCCGGCGAGGAGGACGGGGCCCCCGCCGACAAGGACCCGCTGGAGGCCGTCGCCGGTGACGTGTTCGCCGGCCGGTGGGAGATCCGCCGCCGCCTCGGCACCGGCTCCACCAGCCGCGCCTTCCTCGTTCGCGACCTCCAGGCCGAGGCCCGCAAGACCCGCCCGCTGGCCGTGCTGAAGGTCGCCCTCTCCGACAGCCGGGGCGAGATCCTGGCCCGCGAGGCCGAGGCCATGGGCCGCCTGCGCCCCCACTCCGGCATCATCCGCCTCGTCGAACCCGAGCCGCTGCACATCGGTGGCCGTACGGTCCTGGCCCTGGAGTACGTCGGCGACGAACGCGACGACACCGGGCAGGGCGGCGAGGCCGGGTCCCGCCCGCGCCGACGGGAGGAGACCGTCGCCCGCCAGCTCCGCGAGAACGGCCGCCTCCAGGTCGACCAGCTGGAGGCGTACGGCGACTACCTGTTCGGCGCCGTCGACTTCCTGGAGGGCGAGGGCGTCTGGCACCGCGACATCAAGCCGGACAACATCGCCATCCGCATCCGCCCCAACCGCACCCGCGAACTCGTCCTCATCGACTTCTCCCTCGCCGGCTACCCGGCGAAGAGCACCGACGCGGGCACCGACGGCTACCTCGACCCCTTCGTCGACGTCATCACCCGTGGCTCGTACGACTCGCACGCCGAGCGGTACGCCGTCGCCGTCACCCTGCACCAGATGGCCTCCGGCGAGCTGCCCAAGTGGGGCGACGGCAGCGTCCTGCCCCGCATGACCGAGGCGAAGGACTGGCCGTACCCGACGATCGCGGCCGAAGCCTTCGACCCGGCCGTACGGGACGGTCTCGTCGCCTTCTTCCAGAAGGCCCTGCACCGCGACGCGGCCCAGCGGTACCCCGAGCTGAAGCCGATGCGGGACGCCTGGCGCAAGGTCTTCCTCGACGCGTCGCAGACGGTCCCGTCCAGCCACCGCACCCGCGCGTCGGCCCCGGCGCCCACGACGACCGGGGAGGGCCTGCCCGCCCAGGGCGCCGCCGCGGCGGGGATCGCGGACGCCGAACCCGAGAGCGCCGAGCAGCAGCGCGACCGGCTCGCCGCCGAGGTCACCCGGGACACCCCGCTGACCGTCTCCGGCCTGACGCTCGCGGCCCAGTCGTTCCTGTACGGCCTGGGCCTGACGACCGTCGGCGAACTGCTCGACTACAGCCGCCGCAAGCTCGTCAACGCCCCCGGCCTGGGCGCCAAGACCCGCAACGAGGTCCAGCAGCGGCAGCGGGAGTGGGGCGAGCGGCTGCGCGAGATCCCCGTCTCGCCGCTCACGCCGAAGGGCCGCGCGGAGGCCAAGGAGGAGCTGGAGCAGCTCACGGCCGCCGAGTCGGCCCTGGTCGGCCACCTCGCCACGGGCGAGTCGGCGGGGACGCTGCCCGCCCGCACGCTGCGCTCGGTCAGCCTCGACACCCTCGCCACCGTCTTCGTGCCCGCCGTCAACAACAACGGCTCCAACCGCAACAAGGCGGAGATGGTACGGCTGTTGCTGCGCCTGCCCGACGAGCACGGGGTCCTGCCGGACATCGGCGTCTGGCCGAAGCAGAAGGACGTCGCGGAGGCCCTCGGGCTGAGCTACGGCAGTATCTCGCTGTTGCTCAAGGACGAGCGCAAGCGCTGGAAGGCGGAGCCCGCCGTCCAGGCGCTGCGCGAGGAGATCATCGACCTGCTGGTCGGCATGGGGCGGGTCGCCTCGGCGGTCGAGATCGCGGACGCCCTGGCGGTCCGGCGCGGCACGCATCTCGCGGGGCGCGAGCAGCGGCGCGCGATGGCGCTGGCGGCCGTACGGGCCGTGGTCGAGGTGGAGCAACTGGTGCCCCAGGAGGCCGAGTTCCAGCACCAGCCGAACCGCAAGGCGACGGACGAGTCCCTGGGCGCCGGCCTGCTCGCCCTCGACGTACGGGAGGACGACGGCCCGGACACCCCGACCGCGCCGGGCCTGCTGGAGTACGCGACCCGTCTCGGCCGTACGGCGGACCGGCTGGCCAAGCTGGACACCCTGCCGACGGCCGCGACGGTCCTGGCCGAGCTGGGCGCGCTGACGGTGCCGCCGGGCGCGGTCAACTGGGACGAGCGGCGCATGGTGGAGCTGGCGGCAGCGGCGTCCGTGAACGCCGCCGCCACTCCGCGCCTGGAGATCTACCCGCGCGACCTGCCGCTGGTCCGGGCCCTGCGGCTCACCCAGGCCGGGCTCGTCCGCTGGATTCCGGGCGTACCGGAGGGGCGGCAGCCCGGCCTGACGGGCGAGGACGTGCACGAGCGGGTGCGCGCCCGCTTCCCCGAGCTGGTCGTGGTCGACGGCCGGGGCGGCACCTCCCACGACCTCCCGACGGGCGGCCCACTCACCAAGGCCCTGCGCGACGCGGGCTTCGAACTGTCGCTGAACACACGCGAGGACACGGGCACGCTGCGCTACCTGCCGACGCGGGTGGACGACGCGTCCAGCTACCTCACGACGGGCGCGTGGCGGCAGTCGACGCGTACGGGTGCGGTGACGCGGTACGCGGACGACCCGCAGCTCGCGGGCGCGGTCCGCGCGGAGGAACGGCTGCTCGCGTCGGCCCGCCGGGACGGGTTCCGGGTGCTGACCGTACGGCAGCAGTTGGTACGGGACGCGGTGCGGGAGCTGGGCGCGGAGCGGCTGGGCGCGGGCGCGGTGTCGGTGACGGAGCTGTTCCTGGAGGCCCTGCACGCGCAGGTCACGCCGGGTACGAAGCCGACCTGGGAGACCCTGCTCAAGGCGGACGCCGCCGAGCCGGGGTCGAAGGGTGCCGTGAAGTTCGCGGAGTACGTGCGGACGGCGTGGGGCGCGGTGGAGCCCCGGGTGGCGGAGCTGCTGGGCGACGGTGGTGGCGGGGCCGGTCCTGTTGACCGCGCTGGTCCTGTGCTGCTGACGGAGGCCGGGGTGTTCGCGCGGTACGACGCGATGGGCGTCCTGGACCGGCTGGCGTCGGCGGCCCGGCGTGGCGGGCGGGGGCTGTGGCTCCTGGTCCCGCAGGCCGACCCGTCGCGTGAGCCCCGGCTCGGGCAGGTGGCCGTGCCGTACCAGGCCGGCCTGGGGGAGTGGATTCAGCTTCCGGACACGTGGGTGGGCAACGCCCATCGCGGGTCCGGCGAGGGCGAGGGCATGGCGAGTGCCGGTGCCAGTGGTGTCGAGGGAGACGTCAAGTGATCGACCGCAAGGCTCTGTTGAACGACCTGAAGCAGCAGGTCAAGGTGGTCGAGACCGACCTCGGGCGACAGGTGAAGGCGCTGGGGGACGTCGGTGCGCGGCTGAGGGCTGAGTACGACCAGGCACGCAAGCTGGGGCGTACGGCGGCGACGTGGAACGCGTGGCTGGACGAGCGGGTCACGCAGGTCGCGGTGGCGTGGGTGCTGGGGACGGTCTTCGTACGGTTCTGCGAGGACAACCGGCTGATCCCGGAGCCGTATCTGACGGGGCCGGACGGTGACCGCCGGGAGCTGGCGGAGTCTCGGTACGACGCGTATGTGGAGTCGGACGAGGACCCGACGTACCGGGGCTGGCTGGAGAAGGCGTTCGAGGAGCTGGGGCAGGGGCAGGCCGGACGGCTCCTCTTCGACAAGCGGCACAACCCGCTGTACCAGGTCCCGCTGTCGCATGACGGCGCGCGAGATCTGGTCGAGTTCTGGCGGGGGAGGGACGAGGCGGGCGTCCTCGTCCACGACTTCACCGACCCGCTGAACGAGGACGGCACGGAGGGGTGGGACACGCGGTTCCTGGGTGACCTGTACCAGGACTTGAGCGAGGCCGCGCGGAAGACGTATGCGCTGCTCCAGACGCCGGAGTTCGTGGAGGAGTTCATCCTCGACCGGACGATGAACCCGGCGGTGCGGGAGTTCGGGTACGAGGAACTGAAGATGATCGACCCTACGTGTGGGTCGGGGCACTTTGTGTTGGGGGCGTTTCGGCGGCTGGTGCGGCTGTGGGGGGAGGGGCAACCTGGGCGTGACGTGCATGAGCGAGTGAGGGCTGCGCTGGACTCGGTGCACGGGGTGGACATCAATCCGTTCGCGGTGGCTATTGCTCGGTTCCGGTTGTTGGTTGCGGCTATGGCGGCTAGTGGCGTGCGGACGCTGGGGGAGGCGGCGAAGTTTGAGTGGCCGGTGCACCTGGCGGCGGGCGACTCCCTCATTAAGGCTCGCCAGTTGGAGCTGACGCTGGGCAGTGATGAGGTCGGTTTCGACGACCCCCTGGCCTCGTTCGCATACGCCACGGAGGACGTGCACGAGCACCCGGAGATTCTGCAGCCGGGACGTTATCACGTCGTGGTTGGCAACCCGCCGTATATCACTGTGAAGGATGCGAAGCTAAATGCTTTGTATCGGGAGCTATACAGCGCGTGTGCAGGAAAGTATGCACTTTCGGTGCCGTTTGCTCAGCGATTCTTCGAGCTGGCCAAGGGTGGAGAAAGTGATGGATCGGGTCGTGGATTGGTCGGTCAAATTACCGCGAACTCATTTATGAAACGAGAGTTCGGCACTAGGCTAATCGAAACATACTTCGGGCATAGTGTGGAGTTGACTGAAGTTATCGACACTTCGGGAGCTTACATTCCCGGCCACGGAACGCCAACGGTCATCCTGGTAGGCAAGAGGCGCGGACGTGGAAGACGTTCAGAGGTGATCCGCACGGTACGAGGTGTTCAAGGCGAGCCGAGCGAGCCGGAGAGGGCGGAGGAGGGGCTCGTCTGGAGTGCAATTGTCGACCAAATTGACAAGCCTGGGTCTGTAAGTCGGTGGGTCTCGGTTGAAGACCTCGATCGAGATCGTTACTTTGGTAGGCAGCCGTGGATCCTGACTGATGGTGGCCTTGAGATGGTTGAGCAGCTTGCTGCGCTATCGGTTGGCTTCGTCCGGGAGATCACCTCTGAGTCCGGGATCTCGTCGGTTACTGGAGAAGATGACCTTTACCTATTGCCTCGGAATGGCAGTATCGGGAGAAATCGCATCGAAGAGTCGCGACCTATGGTCACCGGCGATGTGATCCGTGATTATCAACTCACTCCGGCGTTTGATTCGGTATGGGTGTATAGTTCCGATTTTAAGGTGCAGTCATTGGAGCAGATTCCAGGCGCGGAGCGGTATCTGCGGCCCTATCGGGCAGCAATTTCGCATCGACGCCGGTTTGGCACTCCCATGCTCCAGCGGGGTCTGACTTGGTACGAATGGCAAGAGTTGTATCCTGCCAAGCTTAAAACGCCGCTCTCCATCGTCTTCGCATTCGTTGCCACTCACAACCATTTCGTCTTGGATCGAGGAGGGAAGGTATTCAAGCAGACTGCGCGGGTCGTAAAGCTGCGAGAGGGGGCAAGCGAGGAGGAGTACCTTAAGCTCCTGGGGTTGCTGAATAGCTCCACTGCTTGTTTTTGGCTAAAGATGATGTGCCACAACAAGGGAGGGGGTGGTATCGGGGGCGGTATTGCTGAGGAGCACTGGGAGCAATTTTATGAATTCACGGGCACAAAGCTCGAAGAGTTTCCCCTCCCTGCTGAGTACCCCGTCCGGCTTGCCGCTGCCCTTGACAGTCTCGCTCACCAGTTTGCCGCCACCAGTCCCGCAGTCGTAGCTGCGAAGGCGCCCCCCAGCGCATTCAACCTCCGCGAAGCCTGCGTTGGCTGGGAGACTACCTGCGCCCGCATGGTCACTCTCCAAGAGGAGCTGGACTGGCAGGTCTACTCGCTCTATAACCTCCACTCCGAAGACCTTCGCGTCTCCGAGGACCCCGAGGACCCCAACATCCCGAAACTCGCCCTCGGTGAGCGCGCCTTTGAGATCGTCCTCGCGCGCCGAGTAGCCGCAGGCGAGGCTAGCGACGAGTGGTTCAAGCGGCACAACTCCACCCCGATTACGGAGATCCCCGCCCACTGGCCCGCCCCATACCAAGAGATCGTCCAGAAGCGCATCGACGCTATCGAGTCGAACCGCGCCATTGGCATGGTCGAGCGCCCCGAGTACAAGCGCCGCTGGGCCACCGAGGGTTGGGACGCGCTCCAGGAGAAGGCCCTGCGCTCCTGGCTGCTCGACCGTATGGAGAATCGGGACCACTGGTTCGACGAGAACGGTCAGCCCGCCATCCTCACCCTGGCTCGCCTCACCGACGCCCTCTCCCGTGACGAGGACTTCGTCTCCGTCGCCAAGCTCTACGCGCCCCGCAAGGAACTCGCCAAGGTCGTCGCCGAGTTGATCACCGACGAGCACGTGCCGTTCCTCTCCGCCCTGCGCTACAAGCTCTCCGGGCTCAAGAAGCGCGCCGACTGGGAAGATGTGTGGGACCTCCAGCGCAAGGAGGACGCCGCGCCCGACGAGCCCGCCAAGCGGAAGATTCGGGACTCCATCCCCGTACCGCCGAAGTACACCTCGGCCGACTTCCTCCGCCCCTCCTACTGGAGGGCGCGCGGCAAGCTCGACGTGCCCAAGGAGCGGTTCATCTCCTACGGGCAGACCAACGCCGCCACCCCCGAGCTGTACGGGTGGGCCGGCTGGGACCACCGCGAGCAGGCGCAGGCCCTCGCCACCTATTTCACCAACACCGCACTGTCCACCGAGGAGATCACACCGTTCCTCGCCGGCCTGCTGGAACTCCAGCCGTGGCTGTCCCAGTGGCACAACGAGTTCGACATGCTCTACAGCGGCTCCCCGGCCGACTTCTTCGCCGGTTACCGCCAGCAGAAGCAGGGCGAGCACGGCCTCACCGACGACGACCTCCGTGCCTGGCGTCCTGCGGCCGCGACCCGAGGTCGTCGCGCAGCAGCGAAGCCGTAGCCAGGAGTAGTTCGACGTCGGTCGGTTCGGGGGCCACCCGGTGCGTGCGCGGGTGGCCCTGTTGCTGCACGTGCAGCTCAGCCCACACGGTTTTTCCCGGGGCGGCATGGCGAGGGGTGATGCCCCAGTCGTCCGAAAGGGCGGCGACGAGGAGCAGGCCCCGGCCGGACTCGGACAGCGAGTCGGTCACCGGAGGGCTGGACGGAGGCTGCTTCTCGGCGCGGGTGTCGGTCACCTCGACACGGACGATGCCCTCGCCCAGGACGAGGTGAAGGTGGAAGTCCCGGCCGGGGACATGCCCGTGGCGTACGGCGTTGGCGGCGAGTTCCGCCGTGATGAGGGTGAGTGTTTCGTTGACGTGGGTGGTGTAGGAGTGGCCCCAGTCGTCCAGGCG
The DNA here is from genome assembly GCF_020982545.1 of Streptomyces sp. MNU76. Classification (GTDB taxonomy): domain Bacteria; phylum Actinomycetota; class Actinomycetes; order Streptomycetales; family Streptomycetaceae; genus Streptomyces. The sequence continues at coordinate 1,074,781 of NZ_JAJKLK010000001.1, forward strand.
GTGTGAGACGAGTCGGCGGGCGAGGCGGGCACCGCGCGGCGTCGAGGTGAAGCGCATGGTGAACTCGCGTTCGGGTGTGAGGCGCTGTGGCATATGCCCGTTCGGGGGAGTTGCTGACTTCATGGGGTAGACGGTCGCGGACTCTGCGTAGCTTTGACCAGGAGTGATGTGCTGACGGGTACGGGCTGTACACGCGGGCGGTGCGCTTGTACGTGGTGGTGGGCGTGACCGGTTCCCGGGCCCCGAGTTGGCCGACCGGGTGGTTGTACGAGAGGAGCTGCGGCGTGGACGACGAGGTTCAGCAGCCGGAGTACGAGGTCGGGACGGGCATGCTGTGCGTGTTCGGGAGGCAGTTGAAGCTGTTCCGGGAGCGGGCGGGGATGGACCGCGCGGCGCTCGGGTCGCTGACCGGGTACTCGGCCTCGACGATCGCGTCGTTCGAGCAGGCGAGACGTATCCCGCCGCCGTAGTTTATCGACCGGGTTGATGAAGTGCTGGGCGCGGGTGGGGTGTTGAGCGCCAGCAAGGAGGAGGTGGCTCGGGCTCAGTATCCGGCGTTCTTCCGGGACGCGGCCAAGTTGGAGGCCGAAGCGGTTGAGCTTCATGTGTACGCGAACCAGGCGGTCCCCGGGCTGTTGCAGACAGAGGAGTACGCGCGGGCGATCTTCATGATGATGCGACCGCCCATGGCTGACGAACTGATCGAACAGCGAGTGTCCGCGCGCCTGGCTCGGCAGGAAATCTTGTCCAGTCGTGTCGCGCCGCTCGCCAGCTTTGCCATCGATGAGGCCGTGCTGAGGCGTCCGATCGGAGGACGAGGAGTCCTGCGCGGCCAGCTTGAGCACATCCTCCTGATGGGGGAGCGGCGGAACGTCGAGATCCAGGTGATGCCGCTCGACCGTGAGGAGAACGCCGGGATGGCTGGTCCCTTCACCTTGATCGAGACGAAGGAAGGGCGGAGGATCGCGTACGCCGAGGTACAGAACGTGAGCCGCCTGCAGACGGAGCGGGAGCGGGTCCGGGCGCTGGAGGTCAAGTATGGAATCATCCGGGCGCAGGCCCTGACTCCTCGTGAATCATTGGCGTACGTAGAGAAGTTGCTGGGAGAGCCATGAACGCGCACGTACATCAGCAGCACATAGACGAGTTGGCGTGGCGCAAGAGCAGCTACAGCAGCGAGGAGGGCGGCGAATGCGTCGAGGTTGCCGCCCGCCCCGGCACCGTCCACGTCCGCGACTCAAAGGACACAACCCGCGCCGCCCTGGCCGTAGACCCCACGACGTGGACCGCGTTCGTCGAGTTCGCGGCACTCTGACAGGCGCAGGGCCCCTCGGCGGTCGGAACGGGCCCGCCTCTGTGTGGGGGCCGGACGGATAGGCCGACTTCACCCATGGCGTGAACGACGGGCGAACCCCCGAGCAGCTCTGTCACCCGTCGGCGCCCTGCTCCAACTCCGGAGCTGGGCGCCAACAGGGAGCGGGTTCGTAAGGCCCTCGGGCCCGGCAGAGCGCGTATCGAGCCGCGAGCATGTGCCGTAGGCGGGGTGCTCGACGCCCTTCAGTGCACCGAGGAATCAGACTTGCGAGTCCTCGGGCGTCGGCGGTGTGCTAGGTGTCAGCCCCGGCCAAGACTCAGGCGCCGGGCCGAACGCGCGACGACTGGCCCGCACCGCCAGAGCGGCGAGGGCAGCGTTGGCGCCCCCACCGATCACGGCACCGATACCGAACGGTGCCACGCGACTGAGAACGATGATCCCCTGCTTGGTCCCGTACTTCGTGATGAAGTGCGGCCCCAGGATTTTGTTGATCTGGCGCAACGTCTCGACCGGCACCTTGGCGACGACCTGGCGTCCCCAGTGCTGCCCCGTACGCCCGGCGACCTTGCCGATGGTGGTGGAGCCGCTCCCGCCGAGCATGACTCCCATCACGATCGTTCGGCGGCGCTCGACCTCGTCGATGGGGACTCCGTGGACCTCGGCGACCGACAGCGCGAAGAGGGCGCTCAGCTCCAGGGACGAGAGGGTCTCGCCCGCCGAAAGTGCCAGTGCGACTCCCGTGCCGACGCCGGGCGCCGCCGCGGTTCCTCCCACCGCGGCACCCGTCCCGGTCAGAGCGCTGACATACATACGCTCCAGGCTGCGGATCACCTGAGCCGGTGTCGACTCCGGGTTCCGCTGGCGGGCCCGTGCGATGTTCTTGCGCACCAGCGGGGTCTGGAGGTTGATCGCCTTGTCCAGGAGTTCGAGCACTCGCTGCCCACGTCCGGCGGCTTCCGGATCCGGTCCGGCGTTTGCGTCTGTCGTCATGCCTTGGCCCCCCAAGTCGTCATGTGCCAACCGAAACTGCCATGCAATCAGCCGAACGGACCTTTCGCCAGACGGAACAGGCCATCGAAGGGGTAACGGACACGGCGGACGCCGACGCCTCTGCGATGCGGTGGGCGCGGGCTTCGACGTCTTGCCTGTGCGGTTCCGGCAGGTCGTCGAAACGAGGTACCCCCGGCGGGCCATGACCCGCAACCCGGCGATCAACCGCGTGAGGTCTACGCCTCGGAGTCGCGGGCACCCATGACGTTCGTCAACGCTGATTCAGAGCCCGGCGGGCCGAGTTGATGACGTGATGAGCCTCGGCCCCGTACACCGCCGATTCGCTGAGCGTGTTCCAGACCTTCTTGTGCAGGGCGACGCTGTCGGCGTCGTCCAGCCACAGCTCCGCATGCCAGTCCTCGGCGATGACGAGCCTGTCGTCGAGGATCCAGAAGCCGTTGGCCGTCGGGATCTTGAGCGAGGCGCGGAGCGGAATGATCCCCAGTTCCACTGTGTCCATGCCGATGACGCCCGCGAGGCGGTCGAGTTGGCCGGCGAGGACGGACGGAGGACCTATCAGGGCGTGCAGGGCGGCCTCCCAGACCAGGGCGTGGAACGTCCGGCCCGTTTCGTACAGCCAGTCCTGGCGTCGCATGCGTGCTCGGACCGCAGCGTCCGTGTCGCGGACCGAACCCTGAAGATCCGCGTACCGCAGGAAGATGTGCCGCGCGTAGTCGGCTGCCTGCAGCATGCCGGGAACGACGGCCTCCTCCCAGGCGTGGATGACCTGGGAACGCTCGACCTCATGGTTCCACCTGTCCTGCACGGGCCGGTGCCGACGGCCAGTTGCCGGCGCCAGGAGCGGATGTGGGACTCGAAGCCCTTGAGCCGGGCGTCCAGTTCGTCGAAGACGTCCGGCCGGCCGACACCTTGGGCCCAGGCGCGCAGGTCTTCGCCGGTGGCGGTCTGCCGGCCGTTCTCCAGCTTGTAGATCTTGGAGTGTGGCCAGCCGAGTCGCCGAGCGAGTTGCGTGCCGGTGAGCCGACCTCCAGGGGCTGACAGCCGGAGTTCCCTCAGCCGCAGCCCGAGGGCCTCCCTTGCCTGCTGGAAGTCTGTGCTCACTGGTTCCGCTCGCTAGTGGTCGGCACCGAGTCGCGCGGCGAACTCGTCGTACGACGCGGACCCGTGCACGGCGGCGTCGCGGACCTGGCAGTACCGCAGGACCTCGGCGGGTTCCGTGATGACCTCGACGTCGTGGAAGGCGTCCTCGTCGTCGAAGCGCAACACGGCCACCAACCGACTGTCGAAGATCCAGAAGTCCTCGGCGGGCAGCCGGAGCCGGTCGGCGTCCTCGCGCCACAGGTTTCGCACGTCCTCGCCCGTGGCCGCGTTGCACCTCGCACAGTCCAGCAGGAACAACTGTCCCTCGGTCGGCGGGTCGTCGACCACGCGCACCCGCCCCACGTACTTGCCGTCGGCCGTCTGACGGTGGATGTTCATGCACCACTCGCTGTCGAGGTCGCACGGAGCCGTGCCGGTCGCAAGGAACTCCGCGTACCCGGGGTCCTCCCGGTCCGACGCGTAGCCCCGCCGTGTCTCCAGATGCCAGGCCGAGTGCTCGAAAGTCTCGAAGAGCCGCCTGAACTCCTCCAGGCCGATCAGCTTGGGCACGCGGGTGACCTCCTTGGGCCCGTGATGGACGAGGAGTTCACGCGGCACGACCACTGCGGCATCTCCAGGGCCGAGGTGCTGAAGCTGGGCGACGTCCTCGGGGTCGGTGAGCGGTGTTCCCTGGACGATGATCTCACCGGAGTCGAGGTCCTCACTGCTCCTCCCGGTCATTGTTTTGAATGCGGAGGGAAATTCCTTCACTCATCTCGTATATCTTGGGTTCTCGACGATTTCCCCCGAAAACTCAAGCTCAAGGAGCGTGCATCTCTTTGCTGGATTTATTTCCACGTATTGAGAACTGTGGTGCAAAAATCTTCGGGTGGCAGGTATGAGTGGTCTTCTACATAGTGGACGATCATAGCTGGAGATGCGTACACGGTCCCTCGGGTACTTGTGACATGGATCTCGCCGCTGCCGATGAACAAATTTCCACGAGACGTGTGCTCTCTAGCTGTTCTGAAGTCTGGACATAGATCGCAGAAATGCATACCGCGTTGCACGTTGACCTTCATGGCGGCAAGTTGGACAAGCGCTGCAATCAAGCCATCCGGTGCAACTCCAGTGACATATGGATGCTCTCGGGAAAGCCATCCGACATTTAGCATTTCCTGGTCGGTCGTGTTGTATGTATACGGGCTGAGGTCGGGATAGTATGCCATATATTCACCAAGGCTTTATGTGCTCGCGGCAGATCAGAACGTGGACGGCTCCCATTCTATCGGTGATGATGTCGCCAAGTCGCGTGGGAGCATTCACAGTGATCGATTTACTGCTGATCGTGAGATCTTTGGGAACGTCGACAGTATAGTTTGGGAGAGATTTGCCGGGGCCGAATGTTTCGAATGGTGAATGATTGGCTCCTGTTTCAATTTGATGCGCAAAGTTGTCATTCAGGCGCTTTCCGTCTTCCACGTAAAACTTCAGCCAAGTGCCAGGTGGTACCGTCGTGTCCCCGGCGCCGAATTCATAGTACCCATGCCCGGATATCACTTTTGAGTTATCTGTCCTCCCTTGCTGCGTTACGCTCTTCGCCCATTCTGTTCCTTCTCCGAGGCCATGGCTTGGTTGCGCCCGCCGATCCTGTTCTGGAGGGCAGGGCGACAAGCCATGGGGATCGACCCATACTGTCGGGTTGGATACGTATGAGGCCGGATTTGGTGCAGGCGCCAAGCCAAGGGGGTCAGCGGAGAGGTAGCGGGCCGTCTCGGGGTCGTAGTGGCGGAAGTAGTTGTAGTGGAGGCCGGTTTCGGGGTCGTAGTACTGGCCGGGGAAGCGGAGAGGGGTGTAGGCGGTGCTGTCGGCAGCCCAGGCCGTTGTGCCCCACAGCGTGCTGCGGGTCCGCCACGCGATCTCGCCCTCCTCGTCGACGAGTTCGCTTGGCGTGCCCACCAAATCCGTGACGATGGCGAAGAAGCGGGAGTCGATCTCCTCTTGGGGAGCGTCTGCCGCCGTTATTCGTTCGGTCTGGGTGATGGGGCGCAGGCCCTGGTGGTCCCAGGTGAGGGTGACCGGGTTGGGCAGGGCCGGAGATGTGGTGGTCTGTTCGCAGAGGGTGGTGCCGTCCCAGGTGAAGACGACGTGCTCGACCACCGTTTCGCCGTCGTCCGCCATGCGGAGTTTGGCCGTACGGCGGCCCAGCGGGTCATAGGTGTACCGCCAGCGCGTGCCGTCCGGGGTCGTCACGGACGTCAGGCGGTCCTCGGCATCCCACTCGTACCGCCAGGTGTCCGGTTTGCGGGACAGGCGGGTCTTCTGGCGGAGGGTGATGCGGCCCAACGCGTCGTGTTCGTAGCGGACGCCTCCCGCGCGGGTGATGCGGGTGCCCGTGTAGGCGCGGAGGCCGGTGGCCTCCTGCCCGGGGTGGTTCGACGGCCAGGACGCCGAGGTCTGGTTGCCCGCCTCGTCGTAGGCGTATCTCTCCGTCCAGTCGGCCGCGTGAACCGCTGTCACGCGGCCTGCCGCGTCGAGGTCGAAGCGGCGGGAGCCGGAGAGTCGGTCGTCGATGCCGGTCAGATTGCCGTCGGCGCGGTAGGTGTACGCGCGGTGTTGGATCGGGCGGCCCGACGTGCCGGTCACCGACTGGGTGGTCAGGCGGCCCAAGGAGTCGAAGGTGTGCGCCAGGGTGACGGTCTCACCGATGCGGCGGGTCAGCTCGCGGCCGGCCTCGTCGTAGGTGAAGTCGATCGTGTGGCCCGCGGCTGTCATCCCCGTGCGGCGGCCGGTCGCGTCGTACGTCCAGGTCGTCGTCACGCCGGTCGGTGTCGTGCGGCCTGTTCGGCGGCCCAGATCGTCATACGTGTGCGTCAGTTCGCGGCCGTCGACCCTCTCCGAGCGCACCCGGCCGAAGCGGTCGCGCAGGATCGTCAGCGTCGTACCGTCCGGGCCCGTCGCCTGGGCGAGCTGGTCCGTCATGTCGTACGCGTATGTCGTGACGTCGCCCGCCGCGTTCTTGCGGAGCAGCCGGCCCAGGGCGTTGCGCTCGAAGGACACCACCTGGCCGAGTGCGTTCGTGCGGGACGTCAGACGGCCCGCCGCGTCGTGTTCGTAGGTGAGCGTGCGGTCGTCGAAGTCCGTCTCGGCGATCAGTGAACCTGCCGGGTCGTACTCGTAACTCCAGGTCAGGCCCTGCGGGTTGGTGACCTTCGTCAGCCGCAGCTCCAGGTCGTACGCGAACTCGTGGCGTACCCCGTCCGGGCCCGTGCGGGCTGTGAGCAGGTCGAAGTGGGTGTACTCGAAGCGGGAGACGCCGCCCATCGGGTCGGTGTGGGTGGTGCAGTTGCCCTCGCCGTCGTACGTCCACGACTCCGTGGTGCCGTCGGCGGCCGTGCGGCGGGCGAGGCGGCCCTCGATCGTCCACTCCAGCCGGGTCACCGCACCTGTCGGGTCCGTGATGGTGACGGGTCTGCCGAAGGGGTCACGTTCGTAGCGGGTGACCGCGCCGAGGGGGTCGGTGATCTCCAAGGGGAGACCGGCGGGGTCGCAGCGGACGGTCGTCGTGTGGCCGAGGGGGTCGGTGACGGCGGTCAGGCGGCCCGCGTCGTCGTAGGTGAAGCGGGTGGTGAGGCCTGTGGGGGCGGTCACCGAGGTGCGGTTGCCGCGTTCGTCGTACGTCTGGCGGGTCACCGTGCCGTCCGGGTTGACCACCCGTGTCGGCAGGCCGAGGTCGTTGTACTCGGCTCTCGCCTCGCGGCCGTCCGGGCGTGTGACGACCGTGGGGTTGCCGGACTCGTCGTAGCGGAACGTGGTCGTGTGGCCCAGGGGGTCGGTCAGGGACAGCAGGCGGTTGTAGCGGTCCCGTTCGTAGCTGGTGACCGCGCCCAAGGGGTCGATGTCGGCGACCACCTGCCACGCCTCGTTGATGAGGAAGCGGCGGGTGTGGCCCTCGCCGGTCGTGGTGGTCGTCACGCGCAGGCCCGTGTCGGGGTCCGTGTCGTCGTACGAGACGCGCAGGGTCATGTGGCCGTCCGTGCCGCCCTCGGCGACACAGCGGTCCTGGTCGTCGTACTCGTACGAGTAGGCGCAGCCGTTGGTGTCGGTCCAGGAGGTGACGCGGCCGGCCTCGTCGTAGGTGAAGCGGAGGGGGAGGCCGGAGGAGTTGACGACCTCGGTGAGGTTGCCGTCCGTGTAGCCGTAGCGCTTCAGTTCCTGGTTGGTCGTGGCCAGGTGGAGGGCCGTGACCCGGCCGGCCTCCGTGGTCACGCGTACGTCGTATCCGGCGCTGGAGACGATGCCGAGCGGGGTGCCTTCGGTGTCGTACTCGAAGGTGAGCCAGTTGCCGTTGCGGTCGTCGATCTGTTCGAGGACGGCCAGATCGTCCCGGCGGTCGGTGAAGTGCCAGGTGCGGCGCGTACCGGGGTCGGTGACCGTGTAGCCGCCGTCCTCGCGGGCCAGGGGCCAGCGGGGCCGTGGCTCGGGAGGGTCGGGGCGCCCGGCGCGGGTGGGGATAGGCGGGAGCAGGCCGTCCTCGGTGACGAAGATGACGCCCTCGGAGTCGATCTCCAGGCGTTGGTCGACGGTGGAGGACCAGGACGGGCCGAACCACTTGCCCAGGTGGTAGCCCGACTCGACGCGGCGTCTGAACACCAGGGGCAGGGCACCGGGCAGCGTCACGTCTGTTTGGGGGAGGTACATCCGGCCGGTGGCGAAGTCGATCGGGTCGGAGCCCCGCGACTCCACCGCTTCGGGCTGACGCGAGTCCCGGCCGGGAGCGTCGCTGACCCTCTCTCGCGCCGGCAAGTCCGGTTTCCTGCCCGCCTCGGCCGCGTCCTCAAGGCCGTGTTTGAGCGCGCCTTTGATGCCGCCTGTCGCCGCCCCGCGCGCGGCCCCCGCGCCCTTGGTGCCGAGCAGGTCGAGGACGACGCGGCCCCCGAATTCGGACGGGTCCTTCTTGGCGGACTGCCAGGCGTCCTTGAGGGCCCGGTCGGGGTGGGCGACCGTCGACGTGAGCCCCGCGAGCGTCATGTTGACGTTCTGGTAGTACTCGGCGGGGTGGGCGATGTTGTACGGGTCGAGGGCGTTCATGCTGCGGCCGAAGGTGATGATGCCCGCGCCGCCCTTGACGACGCCTCCGACGACATGGGTGAGTTCCACGGCCGATGACGCACCCTGGTCGGCGAAGTTGGCGGCGAGTTTGAGGGCGGGCGGTAGTTCGGCGGGGGCGTGCTCCAGGGCGGCCTTGACCGAGGTGGTGGCGGTGCGGGCTGCCTCGTTGCGCTGGCGGCGGGCCTCCTTGAGGAGTTCGTGGGCGCGGGTGATGTCCGCTTTGCCGGGGTCGCTGAACTCGGCCGGTTTGGGGCCGGGGTCCTCACCGGCCTTCACCTTGGCGTTGTAGGCGTCGACCTTGGTGTTGTACGCCTCCACGGCCGCCTGGGACGCTTTCATGCCCGCCTTGTAGGCGTCGATGGCGTCCTGGGCCTGGCCCTGGGCCCACTTGACCGTGTCCGCGTACGAGTCGAGCGCCTTGGCGGCCTGGTCGCAGGCGTCCGCCGCACGCATCCACTTCTTGGGCTGCATGGCGAACTTCTCGCGGAAGGTGTCGGCGGCCTGGCCCTTCCAGTGGGAGGAGTCCAGCTTGCGCATGCCGTCGCCGACCTTGTCGAAGGCCGTGTGGAAGTCCTTGAGGTGCTTGGCGCTCTCCTGGATACGGCCGACATTGCCGTGGACCAGTTCGTTGGCCTGCTCGGTCTCCCCGAGTTGCTGCTCGCCGGGGGTGGCGCCCAGGGCGGACGCGGCGCCGTCGCCCCAGTCCTCCACCTTGTCCGCGACGCCCCGGAGGCCCATGTCCTCCAGACGCTCACCGGCGTAGTCGGTGCCCGCGTCGATGCCTTCGCCGAGGAGCTTCTTGCCGTCGTCGTACACCTCTTCGGCCTTGCCGACGACCGTGTTGGCGGCGCCCTTGAGCTTGTCTTCCACGCCGTCCGGGATCCAGCCGCCCATCAGCTGCCGCCGCCGCTCTGCTGCTGTCCCTCGGCCTGGGCCGCCTGCTCGCGTTCCTCGCGCGAGGGGCCGTACTGCTGGTCCAGCCACGCCTCGTACTGCTGGTCGGTCATGCCCATCGACTCCTGCGGGTCGACCGGCCCGTTCTGGAGGACGGGGGACGTCAGCACGTCACGCTGTGCGTCGTTCCAGGCCTGGTCGGTGTTCTCCTGGGCCCGCTCCCAGGACTCCGCGCTCCAGTCGGAGGTGGCGAACATGTGGTTGTCGCCGATCTCGCCCCAGGACATCCGGGTGACCTGGTCCTCGGTGAGGTGCGGGTTGCCCATCACGGAGTTCGCCGCGATCTTGAAGGTGCCGTCGATGTACTGCTCGGTCTCGTGGAACGTCCCCGCAGCCAGACCCACCGCGTCCGCGAAGTTGCTGCCCTCCAGGATCAGCGCACGGACTCCCCACTCCCAGCGCTCGCAGAAGGTGTCGAGCGCCGACGTCAGTCCGCCGTGCCCCAACTCCAGACCGGACAGGGCCAGGTCCGAGAAGCCGCGGCCCACACTCGCCTCGCCGACCATGCCGAGTTCACGGAGCTCCGACATGGCCAGGTTGATGCCCTCGGTGATCAGGGCCAGGCCTTCCACCTGAAGGTCCTTGCCCTCACCGCCGTCGCCCCCGCCACCGCCGCCGTCGTTCATCGAGTCAACTTCCCGTTCGGGGCGATCCTGTTCAAGTGGTTCGTGTCTGTGTCTGTGTCTGTGTCTGCGTCTGTGGCTGCGCCTGCGTCCAGCGCCGCCGCGTCCGGCACGATCCCCATGACCGGCGGGAACAGTGCCCCCTGACCCTCGCTGCCGACGTCCAGCGCCACCCCGTACGGCACCGGCATCGCCGGGATCGCCACGTCCAGCAGTCGGGCGCCCAGCACACGGTCGTACTCCCACGCCCGTGTTCCTTCGCCCCTTGCGAAGGCGAATCGGGCCAGGGAGGGCTCGTCCGAGAAGGCGTAGATCCAGCGGATACCGCCGAACTCCCCGGTGAGCGGGTCGCCGTCATCCGACAGGGGCACGAGCACCGCCGTACGCCGGAACTCGCCGAGCAGGGCGGCGGCTTCGCGTCGGCGGTGGGCGAGTGCGGCGTCATCCGCCGCAGGGGAGAGGGTGTCGCCGCCTTTCGGGGACGGGGTCCGCTCTTCGGGCGGGGCCGACGGGCGTTCGGAAGCGGGACCGTTCGGCTTGGCCGGCTCGGCCCCTTCCACGTAGTCGAAGATCCTGGATCGGCGTAGACCGCCCGCCGCTCCGAAGCCACCCCCGTGATCAGACATGCGTGCGATCATCGCATCGGCGTGTGGCGTGCTGCAACGCCAAAGCCTTTGCTGCAGAGATGTGTCGCTGGCACCCGGTGCGGTCGGCGCGCTGCACGTCTTCGGCTCCGGACGACGCCCTGGCCGTGGCGACGCGACTGTCGGTCGCCCTGCACCGGACCGGTGACTACCTCTCCGCCTGGGAGACCGCCCGAAGCGATGCGGACCTCGGACAGCGACCCTTCACGGTCACGAGCCGGCAACTGCGCCCCGGTGCCCGGGCGAGGGTGAGCGTCGCGTTGACCGGGGTCGCGCATGGGTGGCCCCAGTCGTGCAGGCGGTGCGAGACGTGTCGGCGGTCGAGGCGGTGGGCGAGGAGAACCCCGTGTGAGCCGTTCGCCACCGAGCACGCCGCGGGTCCCGGTGGCTGCACCTTGGCCCGCTCATGGCTACCGCTGACCGGCCGACTGCCCTGGCGGGCGTGGGTCCTGCTGGCCGACGCGCACGAGCGGGGGGTGCTGCGCCAGGTCGGCCCTGTCTACCAGTTCCGCCACGATCTGCTGTAACGGAAGCTCGCGGAGGGCGGCGAGGACGGGGACCGGAGCAGCCGCTCACGGTCGTGACGCACTCAGGGATCAGCTGTTGCTCTCGATGATGCTGGTATCGGCCTCGCTGCCGTGCGCGACGGCGTTGCCGCTGTTCTCCACCCGCAGTGGGCCGCGACCATGTGCACGTCCCCGTCGCTGGATCCCCGTCCGTGCCTTGGCCCCACGGGTGGCGCGCGCGTCGCCGGATTCGGTCACCTGGGCCCCGGGATCGTCGCCTGCGAGGCCGGTGACCACGGCCCAGCGGTGGCTGCGCGGAGGCCCGGCGTCCGGAGGTTCTCGCGGCCTACGATCGGGACATGACGGTCATCCCTCCCGTACGGTCGTCGGGCCGGCGGACACCTCTCGGCCGGATGCCGAGGCTCGTCCTCGGCCTGGTCGTCCTCACCCTCCTGGTCGGGGCGGTCTTCGCCGTCGGCATCCCCGGGTGACGGCGTACCTCCAGGAGATGGCGTGCACCAGGAGTATGCTCCGGCAGCCTCGCGGTTACCGTCTTCAACGGAACGGCTTCCGGAGAAGGCCGTTCAGCTGTAGTCGATGCCGGAGACCGCCTTGCCGCCCTTTCCGATGGCAGTGCTCGGGCCCGTGGCCGGAGCCCCGTGCAGCCGCTCGCGACGGTCGGCCCCGTGACCTGCCGCCGTGCGTCCGCGACCAACGTTCCCGTGGGGGCTCGAGCAGGTCGACAGGGGTGGAGTGCCCCCTCCGCCCGTGGCCGGCGGTCGGTGAAAGGCGTGTAGGGCATATGGGGCATGGGGGTACGGTGGAGGGCGTGGTGAAGGCGGGTGTCCACCTCGGCGAGGGGACGGAGGGCTTCGGCGGGTGAGGGTGATGGTCTGCGGTGGGGGAGCGGCCGTGCTCGGCTCAGAGCTTCACGACGACGACGCGGTCGGCGCACAGCTTGCGCATGTCGTCCTCGTCCGAGGTGAACACGGTGACCGGGCCGGGCTGCCGCAGGGCGACGGCGGCGAGGGCCGCGTCGATGGCGTACTTGTGGCCGTGCAGACCGGTCTCCTTGAGGAGGCTGGTGGCCTCTTTGGCGATCTCCTCCGTCACCGGATCGACACGGATCTTGGAGAGAGCCCAGTGCCACTTGGGGTGCGAGCGGGTGGGGTCGTAAGCCTCGATGAGCGTCATCGAGGTGGTGACGACCGGGATGCCGGCATCGTCGGCGTGCCTCAGGTAGGCGCCCATGCGACGCTCCCCGCGCACCCACCGCGAAAGTCCTTCGCTGTCGAGTACGTAGACCCGGTTTCCGGTCATGCGGCATCTCGCTTGTGCTTGTGCGGCTGCTCACGTACCTCGCGGGCACCGGTCCGCTCGGCGTGCTGCCGCTCCAGGTCGCGATGCTCGGCCTCGACCTCGGCCAGTTCCGCCTCGGTGATCTCCCCGTACTCGGACTCCCACCACTGCACCGCCTCGTGCAGTCGCTCCCGCTCTCGCTGGCGCTCTATGGCGTGCGTGACATAGCGGCTGAACCCGCCGGGGCCGACCTCGGCCCGGATGGCCTCGGCGAGCTCCTCGGGAAGCGTCACGGTGTACTTCTTGGTTGCCATACCGTTGACCATACCGAGAGCCTGATCGGGCAGCCAGCCAGCGACAGACATCCCGCACGATCGAGTACAAGCGGCGGCGGAAGCCGCCAGATGGAGAGCGTGACCGGTAATGGCCCAGCAGCCGCCCCTCCTCCGCGATGTCATCGACATCAAGGAGTCCATCTCCACCTCGGACTTCGTGCTGTCCCTTGCCGAGGCGACGACACCCGAGGGCGCCCGGCACGCGCTCAAGGACTACGTCGTCACCGAGCGGCTGCTGGAGAACTTCGACGAGGCGCTGGCCCTCATCAAGTCCGCGCTGGACGGGCACCGTTCCAAGGCGGCGTATCTGCACGGCTCGTTCGGTTCCGGTAAGTCGCACTTCATGGCCGTGCTGTACGCACTGCTCAGCGGTGACCCGGCCGCCCGTTCCCGCACCGAGTTCGACCCGGTGCTGACCAAGCACGAGTGGCTGAGCACGGACGGCAAGAGGTTCCTGCTCGTGCCGTACCACATGCTCGGCGCGAAGGCCCTGGAACAGCGCGTCCTCGGCGGGTACGTGCACCACGTCAAGAAGCTGCACCCGGAGGCCCCGACCCCGCAGGTCTACCGGACCGACTCCCTCTTCGCGGACATCCGCGCCATGCGCGCCAACATGGGCGACGAGGCCGTCATCCGGGGTCTCGGCACCGGCGTGGACGACGATGACGAGGACGAGTGGGGCGAGGGCTTCGCCTGGACCCCGCAGCTTCTCGACACCGCGCTCGCCGCCGAGGAGAACCACGAGGCGGGCACCGCGCTCAACCTCACCAACCCCTCCGCACCGGCCGAGCTGCGGGCCAAGCTCGTCAACGACGCCGGCACCACCCTCCTCCCCGGCTTCACCAGGAACGCCGCCGAGGACGAGCACGGCTTCATCTCCCTGGATGCCGGTCTGTCCGTCATCGCCGAGCACGCCAAGTCGCTCGGCTACGACGGGCTGATCCTGTTCATGGACGAGCTGATCCTGTGGCTCGCCACCCTCATCCACGACCAGAAGTTCGTCGCCCGCGAAGCCAGCAAGATCACGAACTTCGTGGAGGGCGGCGACGCCCGCCGCGCCATCCCCGTCGTGTCGTTCATCGCCCGCCAGCGCGACCTGCGCGAGCTGGTCGGCGAGGAGGTGTCGGGTGCGGCCGAGTCGTCCATCCAGGACACCCTGAACCTGGCCTCCGGCCGGTTCGACAAGATCACCCTGGAGGACCGCAACCTCCCGCAGATCGCCCACGCGCGTCTCCTCAAGCCCAAGAACGACGAGGCGGCCCAGCAGGTCGACGCGGCCTTCGAGCAGACCAAGCGGGTCGGCCCGCAGGTCTGGGACACCCTGCTCGGCTCGGAGAAGGGCACCACCGGCGCGGACGCGGAGTCGTTCCGGCTGACGTACCCCTTCTCGCCGGCGTTCATGGACACCCTCGTCCACATCTCGTCCGCGCTGCAGCGCTCCCGCACCGGTCTGAAGCTGATGGGGCAGCTTCTCGCCGACCACCGCGACGAGATCCGCCTCGGACAGCTCGTCCCCGTCGGCGACCTCTACCCGGTGATCGCGGAGGGCGGCGACAAGCCGTTCACCGACAGCCTGAAGGTCGTCTTCGAGGCCGCCGACAAGCTCTACAAGACCAAGCTGCGCCCCTACCTGCTCAGCTCGTACGACATCACCGAGGACGACGTCGAGCAGTACCGCAACCGGCCCGAGTCCCTCACCGACCCGAAGCGGCTGGGCGGCTGCCGGATGTTCGTCGGCGACAACCGGCTCGTCTGCACGCTGCTGCTGTCCGCACTCGCGCCCAGCGTGCCCGCGCTGTCCGAGCTGACCATCCGGCGGCTCGGCGCGCTCAACTACGGGTCGGTCCTCGCGCCCATCCCGGGTGCCGAGGTCGGCATCATCAAGAACAAGGTCGCCGAATGGGCGGCCAGGTTCCCCGAGATCAAGGAGACCGGCACCGACGCCAACCCCGGCGTACGGCTGGAGCTGTCGGGCGTCGACGTGGACTCCGTCATCGCCAACGCCCAGGTCAACGACAACCCCGGCAACCGGGTCGCGCTCGCCCGCCGCCTGCTGTCCGAGGAACTGAGCGTCGAACACGGCCAGTTGAGCGACCAGCTCAGCTTCACCTGGCGCGGCACCGCCCGCACGGCCGAGATCGTCTTCGGGAACGTCGCCGACGAGGACGAACTGCCCGACCACGACCTGATGCCGCAGGAGGAGGGCCGCTGGCGCATCGCCATAGACCTCCCCTTCGACGAGGGCGAGTGGGGCCCGGTCGAGGACGTCAACCGCATCCGGCGGCTGCGTGAGCGGCAGCAGGGCGAGCGGTCCCGTGTCGTCGCCTGGCTGCCGGCCCATCTGTCGGCGCAGCGCTTCGCCGACTTCCGGCGCCTCGTCGTCATCGACAAGGCCCTCGCCGACGAGCACCGCTTCGACACCCAGTACGCCGGCCACCTCAACGCCGACAACCGCAGCCGCGCCAAGGGTCTCCTGGAGACCCAGCGCGAGGCACTGCTCAAGCAGGTCAAGGGCGCCTTCAAGCAGGCGTACGGACTCGCCCAGAAGCAGGCCGCCGACGTCGTCCCCGACTTCGACGACCACCTCGTCGCGCTGCCCGACGTCGACGGTCTCACCCTGTCCTTCGGGCAGAGCCTGCACGACGGCATCCGGCACGTCGCGGGCAGGCTGCTCGCCCACCAGTACCCGGCCCATCCCGACCTCGATCCCGACGCCACCGGCACCGCCGTGAAGCCGGCCGACACCAAGAAGGTGTTCGCCCACGTCCGCGCCGCCGCCGAGGCGCGCGACGGGCGGGTGGAGGTCCCGGCCGCCGACCGCAGGCTCATGCAGCGGATCGCCGGGCCGCTGCGGCTCGGGCAGCAGAAGGAGGCGTACTTCGAGCTGTCCCGCTACTGGGCCGACCACTTCCGGCAGCTCGCCAGCTCCCAGGGCGTCACCGGGGACCTGTCCCTGATCACGCTCACCGACTGGACCGACAAGCCCGACCCGCGCGGCCTGCCCGACTTCCTCGCCCGGCTCGTCGTCGCCGCCTTCGCCGAGATGGACGACCGGGTGTGGGTGCGCGTCGGCACCGTCCTCGACCCCGCGCCCGAGCTGTCCGCGATCAAGGACCATGACGCGCTGCGCAGCCAGCCGCTGCCCGCCGAGTCGGACTGGGACACGGCCCGGCAGCGCTTCGAGACGGTCTTCGGGCAGAAGGCTCCCGCCCTGCGGCGCGGCCGGATGGTCAACCAGTTCGCCCGCCAGATCATCGAGGCCGCCCGCGCCCACCGGGACCACACGGCCGACCTGGTGCACCAGCTGGAGGCCCACGCCGCCTTCCTCGGCCTCGACCAGACCGCCGACACCGGGCGGCTCCCGCTCGCCCGGCGCTCCCTGGAACTCCTGGACGCCCTCACGGCGGAGGCCGGCAAGGGCGCGGCCGGGGCGAAGAAGACCGTGGAGGCCCTCGCCGCCTTCGACCTGGGCGAGACCAGCGCCGACCGGTACGGCACCTCCATCAAGCAGGCCCGCGGTGTCGCGGAGGCCGTCGCCTCAGCGCCCTGGAGCACCCTCGAACTCGCGAAGGGACTCGGCCCCGAGGGCGCGGCCCTGCTCGACTCGCTGCGCAACGTCGCCCGAGACGACCAGCGCACCGCGGACCTGCGTGACGCCCTGGCCCGTACGCAGCGCGAGGTCGTCGCCCTCGTGAAGCGCAGCCAGGCCGCGGCCCAGCCGCCCGCACCCGTCGTCCAGCCTCAGCCCACGGCGGGCGACCTGTCCCTGGACACGCCGACCAGCGACCCGCGCATCCCGTACGCCCCGCAGGAGAACCCCACACCGGCCTCCTCCGGCAGCGGCACCGCGCGCACGTCCGGTGGCCGCCGTACGACCGTGGCCCGGGCCGCCGCCGACCTTCAGGCGGAGCTGTCCGAACTGGTCGCCCGCCACCCCGACGCGACCATCGAGATCACCTGGAAGGTCGTCGAATGACGGACACCGCCACCGTCGCTCCGGGCGCCGTCCGCCTGAACACCGCGACCGTCACCCAGTACCTGTCCTCGCAGTCGTCCCTCGCCGCCTCCCTGACACGAGACGGCGGGGGCAGGCGCCGGGTCGTGCTGCTGAGGTCCGCGCCCCAGTGGGACGGTCCCGCAGAACCTGCCTGGGCCGAGGGGCGGACGGCCGGTGTCGCGGTGGCGCCCTCGCCGCTCGCCGTCCACGAACTCGTCCTCGACCACCTCGCGGGCCGCCGGACCGGCCCCGCCGTGCTGGTCGTCCTCACCGACCGGGAGCAGCACGAACTCGACCCGGCGATCCTCGCCCGCGTCCACAAACTGCGCATCGACACCGTCGACAGCTGGGACGTCGTCCGGGAGGCGTTCGGCGCCCGGCAGATCGACCCGCGCCTCAAGGACGTCAACTGGGCAGCCGAAGCCCTGCTCGACGCCACGCCGCCCGGCGGCTGGCCACCCGTGCCCGGCGGTTGGCTGTCCCGCCAGTACGCCCTCACCGCGCTCACCCAGCGCCGCCTGCGCCTCGGCCGCTACGACACCGAGGGCGGCGCACGGCGCCCCGGTGACGACCGGCTCGACGCCCAGACCCTGCTGCACTGGTCGACCCGCCCCGGTGCTCCGGAGCGACTCCTCGGGCTGCGCGGCCCGGAGCGCGCCGGGCTGACCGCCTTCCTCGGCGAGGAGGACCAGGCCGGCCTCGCCGGACGCGCCCTGCTCGCCCTCGCGGACGCCGAGCGGGGCGCGGACGCCGCAGCCTTCGGACTCGTCTGCGCGGCACTGTGGCAGCACGCCGAGCCCGCCCCCGAGACGTACCAGGCCCGGGGCCGCGCCGAACGCTACTTCGGCGACCAGCCCCCGGCGGTCGGCGAACAACTCGACGCCCTGGTGACCGTCTTCGGCCGGGCTGCCGAGGAGTACGTGACCACGCTGCTGGCAGCCGGACACCGGACCGGTGGCGGCGACGCGGACCAGGCCCGCGAGGCACGCCGGACGTCCGGCACCGTGCTCGACCGGGCGGCCGCGCTGGCGCGCCAGTTCGGTGCGGAGCCAGCCGTCGGGGCGAGCCCCGTCCTGCGTGGCGGACTCGAGGCCCGGTTCACGGCCGTCGGACGGGCGCTCGCAGCCGGTGACAGGGCCGTGGTGGCGGACGCCGTCCGGCGCCTGGCGGACCACCGGCTCGCCGCCGAGCCGGAGGAGTCCGCCCGCGTCGAACGCGCCCGCATGGGACAGCGCCTCGCCCGCTGGCTGCTGACCGACACGCCTGCCGAGAGCCCTACGGTGGCCGACGCCCTACAGCGGCACGTCGCCGATGCCGGCTGGGCCGACCTCGCTCTGGAGCACATCGAGGCCGGCGGCGACCCGGACCCCGTCCTCAAGGCCGCCTACGACACCCTCGCCGCACGCGTCCGGGACCGGCGGCGGCAGATCGACGCGTTCTTCGCGCGCTCCTTGGCCGCCTGGACGCAGGCCGGCACCCAGCCGGGCAGCATGCTCACCGTCGAGACCTTCCTCGACCGGGTGGTCGGACCGGTCGTCCGGCGCGGGGAGGAACGGCGGTTGCTGCTGCTCGTGCTCGACGGCATGAGTGCGGCCATAGCGAACGAACTCGGTGAGGAACTGCGCCGCTCCTGGGCCGAGTTCGATCCGCTGCCCGAGGGCGCTCCACAGCGTCGGGCGATGGCCGCCGCACTTCCCACCCTGACGGCCGTGTCCCGCACCTCACTGTTCGCGGGCACGCTGATGAAGGGCACCCAGGCCGACGAGAAGCGGCTCTTCCCCACGCTGAAGCTGTGGGGCGGCGCCCCGGCCGGCGTCTTCCACAAGGACGACCTGCGCGGCGAGACCGCGGGCGACACCTTCGGCCCGGCGCTCACGGAGGCGCTCACCGACGGTCGGACGCATGTCGCCGTCGTCCTCAACGCCATCGACGACCGTCTCGCCAAGGAACAGAAGCTCGGTGACGGGGCCTGGCGGGTCGACGACGTGCCCGGCCTGCGGGACCTGCTGCGGGTGGCGGCGGCCCAGGGCATGGCCGTCGTTCTCACCAGCGACCACGGCCACGTCGTCGACCGGCACGGAAAGAAGGTCGACACCGCTGTCGAGCCCGCGTCCGCCCGACATCGCCTGCCCGTCGGCGGTCCCCTCGCCGACCGGGAGATCGCCCTCAGCGGACCGCGCGTGGTGTGGCCCGAGCCCGGCGCGTCCATCGTGGCGCTGTGGGACGCCGACTCCCGCTACACCGCCCTCAAGGCCGGCTACCACGGCGGGGCCTCGCTCGCCGAGGTCACCATCCCCGTGCTCGCCTTCCTGCCGTTCGGGGCGGAACCGCCGAAGGAGTGGCGGGAGTTGGGAGACCAGCGGCCCCTGTGGTGGGCTCCGGAGGAGGTGGGGAGGGCACCGCTGCCGAGTGAGGCCACCACGCAGCTGCTCGTCGGGGCGGCTCTCGCTGTGCCGAAGAAGCCGACGGGGAAGTCCCAGAAGAAGCATGCGGATCTCGCGCGAACACACGAGGCCCTCTTCGACGTGGAGCTGACCACCGGGGGAGACGACTCCCTGCTCACCCCGACCCTCGTCTCCCGGACGGAGGCGCTGGTGAAGGCGCTGCTCGACTCGGAGACGTACCAGGGACAGCTCGGCGGTCTGGCTCGCAAGCCGCAACAGGAGCAGGTCCACAAGGCGCTCGCCGCCTTGCTCGACGCGGGCGGCACCCTCCCCGTGACCGCGCTCGCCCAGCGCGCCGGCATGCCCGTCACCCGGGGCGACGGTTTCGCCGCCGTCCTGCGGCAACTCCTCAACTACGACGGCGTGCAGGTCCTGGAGACCCTGCCGGACGGCCGTACCCTGCGGCTCCACGAAGCACTGCTGCGCGAGCAGTTCGCCCTCGGAGGCGGCTGAGGACATGGCTCGGGGTGCCTCGGGCCTTGCCCCTGAGGCACCCCGGGTGCTCGACCCCGGGGCCTCCCAGTTGCGGTCGGCCTGTTCGGCGAAGGACTGCCTCGTCTGGTCTCCGTGTCCAGAGCCGCGCCCAGGCAGCGGCGCAGCAGGGACTCGTCGCCCACGATGAAGAACGGACGTGCCGCCCCTTCGAAGCGGTCCGTGACGCAGCAGGCACACAGTGGGCCCACAGAGTCACGAACCGGGTATGACGCGACTTCCTCGAGGCCACAGTGCACAGGGAGATGGAACACTGGTCCCCGTGAGCACCACCGGATCCAAGCGCCCCGCCCAGGTCAGCGCGGCTCGCCGCCGTACCGTCATTGACGCCCTGCGCCGTGGAGCCGTGCCCGAGAGCGGGCTCGACCTGCTCGCGACCGGCCTCGACCGGTTCGAGACGGCCCTGGACGCCGAGCTGGACGCCGTGTCGTCCGGGGGGTCCGTGTTCAAGGCCGTACGGGGTGAGTACGGGTCCGGCAAGACGTTCTTCACGCGCTGGCTGGGCGAGCGGGCCAAGCGCCGCAACTTCGCCGTGGCCGAGATCCAGATCTCGGAGAACGAGACGCCGCTGCACAAGCTGGAGACGGTCTACCGACGGCTCACCGAAAGGCTCACCACGTCCAGCTTCCCGCCCAGCGCCCTGCGGCCCGTGGTCGACGCCTGGTTCTACGCCCTGGAGGAAGACGCCCTCGCGGCCGGCGCGACCGAGGAGGAACTGCCCGGCGAGGTGGAGAAACTGCTCGTGGCGCGGCTCGCCGAGGTGTCCCGGCACGCCCCGTCCTTCGCCACCGCGCTGCGCGGCTACCGGGCCGCCCTCGCGGACGGGGACGAGGCGACCGCCTCGGCCGTCCTGGCGTGGCTCGGCGGCCAGCCGCATGTGGCGGCCTCCGCCCGCAGGTTCGCCGGGGTGCGCGGCGACCTCGACCATTTCGGTGCCCTCGGTTTCCTGCAGGGCCTCCTCACCGTGCTGCGCGACTCCGGGCACACCGGGCTCTTCGTCGTCCTCGACGAGGTGGAGACGCTCCAGCGGGTCCGGTCGGACGCCCGGGACAAGGCGCTCAACTCGCTGCGGCAGCTCATCGACGAGGTGCACTCCGGCCGCTTCCCCGGCCTGTACCTCGTCATCACCGGCACACCCGCCTTCTACGACGGGCAGCAAGGCGTGCAGCGCCTGGCACCGCTCGCCCAGAGGCTCGCCACGGACTTCACCACCGACCCGCGCTTCGACAACCCCCGGGCCGTGCAGATCAGGCTCCCCGGGTTCAACCAGGAGTCCCTGGTCGGACTCGGCCTCACCATCCGTGACCTGTACGCCGATGCCGCGGCCATGCCTGAACGCGTGCGGACGGTCGTCGACGACGCCTACGTCGCCGACCTCGCGGTGGCCGTCGGCGGAGCGCTGGGCGGGAAGGTCGGGGTGGCTCCCCGGTTGTTCCTGAAGAAACTCGTCGGGGACGTGCTCGACCGCGTGGACCAGTTCGACGACTTCGATCCCCGGCAGCACTACCGGCTGACGGTCGCGGGCAGCGAACTCACCGATGTGGAGCGAAACCTCGCCGCCGCGGTCGCCGGCGGCTCCGCGTCGGCCGACGACATCGACCTGGAGCTGTGATGGCGGCGGACGCGGGACTTCCGGCGGGGAGAGGCTCGGGTGGCGAGGACGCCGATGTGCTGGAGCGGCTCGATCCCGTTGTCCTGCATCACATCGTCAACACACTCGGCTGGCCCGACCTGCGCCCTCTGCAGCGTGCGGCGATCACACCGCTCATGGAGGGACAGGACGCCGTACTCCTGGCTCCGACGGCGGGAGGCAAGACCGAGGCGGCCTGTTTTCCTCTGCTGTCGGCGATGGCCGAGCAGGGGTGGACCGGTACGTCCGTGCTGTACTTGTGCCCGCTCAAGGCACTTCTCAACAACCTGGTCGTCCGTGTCGACTCCTATGCCCAGTGGATGGGACGGCGGGCAGCGCTCTGGCACGGTGACACCAAGGAGTCGCAACGGCAGCGCATCCGGGCAGAGGCGCCGGACATCCTGCTGACCACGCCCGAGTCACTCGAAGCGATGCTGATCGGCGTGAAGACCGACCATGCACGCCTGTTGGGGAGCGTGCGGGCCGTCGTCGTCGACGAAGTGCACGCGTTCGCAGGCGATGACCGGGGATGGCACCTGCTCGCCGTGCTGGAACGGCTGGAGCGGGTCACCGGACGGCCCATTCAGCGCGTCGGGCTCTCGGCGACTGTCGGCAACCCGGCCGAGTTGCTGCACTGGCTGCAAGGGGCCGGAGTCCGCAGTCGCACTGGTCAGGTGGTTGCCCCCGGAGTGCACCTGCCGACCACGGACGGCAGCGGCCACGGCGCCGAAGCAAGCCCAGAGCCGTCCAACAGGCCGGCGGGCGATGTGGAACTCGACTACGTCGG
The DNA here is from genome assembly GCF_020982545.1 of Streptomyces sp. MNU76. GTDB lineage: Bacteria > Actinomycetota > Actinomycetes > Streptomycetales > Streptomycetaceae > Streptomyces. The sequence goes on from NZ_JAJKLK010000001.1 coordinate 1,097,010, forward strand.
CTCCCTCGACAACGCGGCCAAACTCATTGCCGCGCTGCACAGGGGGGAGAAGCGGCTCGTCTTCTGCGACTCGCGCCGCCAGGTCGAGGAGCTGGGCGCGGCGCTCCGCGCCCGCGAGGTGACGGTCTTCCTGTCCCACGCCTCGCTCTCCGTCGATGAACGCACCCGTTCCGAGCGAGCGTTCGCCGAGGCACGCGACTGCGTCATCGTCTCCACGTCGACCCTCGAGCTCGGCATCGACGTCGGTGACCTGGACCGCGTGATCCAGATCGACTCACCGGCCTCCGTAGCCTCGTTCCTGCAGCGCATCGGCCGCACCGGCCGACGTGCCGGGACCTTGCGGAACTGTCTGTTCCTCACCACCCACAAGAACACACTGCTGCAGGCGGCGGGCCTGTTGCTGCTGTGGTCGCGGGGCTGGGTCGAACCGGTCGAGCCTCCGCCGGTACCGCGTCACCTGGTGGCCCAGCAACTGCTCGCCGTCACCCTGCAACAGCACAAGCTCGGCGACCGGTTGTGGGACCGACAGTGGAACGGCCTCGCCCCCTTCGACAAGTCGGCCGCCCCGATCCTGCGCTTCCTGACCGAAGAGGGCTTCCTCGACAGCGACGGCGGAATGCTGTTCGTCGGCCCCGAGGCGGAACGTCGCTTCGGTAGAAGGCACTTCATCGAACTCACCGCCTCCTTCACCGCACCTCCGCAGTTCACTGTCCTGTCCGGACGCACGGAGATCGGTCGCACCGACCCGAGCGTGCTCACCGAGGAACGCCCCGGCCCCCGGAGGTTGCTCCTGGGTGGACGCAGCTGGCAGGTCACCTACATCGACTGGCTGCGCAAACGCGCCTTCGTCGAGCCGGCCGACGGCGGCGGAGTCGCCAAGTGGATGAACGGTGGCGTCGCCGGACTGTCGTACGCGTTGACGCGTGCCATGCGCGAGGTGCTGCTGGGCGCGAGCCCGCCCGTCTCCCTTACCCGGCGGGCGGAGGCGTGCCTCGCCGAACAGCGCGAAACCGACGCACCTGACACCGTCCACCCGGGCGGCACGTTGATCACACGCGTCGGTTCCGATGTCCGTTGGTGGACCTGGGCCGGCTACCGGGCAAACGCCACTCTGGCAGCCACCCTCCAGTCCGTCACCGACCCCCTGCAACGGCCCACCGACAGCTGGCTGCGCCTTCGCGAGAATCTCAGCCCGGCCGCCTGGCGTACGGCCCGTGAGAACGTCGGCGAGAACCTCGTCCTGCCCGACGTGGACCCCAGGGCCGTACGCGGCTTGAAGTTCTCCGCCGCCCTTCCGGAACGCCTCGCCGTTGCCACGGTGGCGGCCCGCCTGGCCGACTTCGAGAGCGCCCGTTCGGTGCTCGGCGAGCTGACGCGCTTTCAGTACGACGGCTGAATCGGAAAGCCGCCAAGGCTGCTTCGATCCGGACGGTTGAGGCTACCCCGTCCCTGTGACTGCTTCGGTACTACGGAAAGGCGAAGGCCTCCCGGTCTACGCGACCACAGTGGTCAAAGCCGCGTCCGCAGCGGACGGTGCTTGAGCGGGGTCCAGCAGCCCGCCGCGCCTTCTGCTCAGCACCAGCGGGAGCGGCAGCCGCCCCAGCCACCTCCACCGGACGAGCCGCTCGACGATCCACCTGAGCCACCCGAGCTTCCGGTCAGGCCGTCCGGGAAGGTGCTGTTGCGGTTCTGGTCACCAGGGAACGGGTCGTGATAGTCCGGGTCCCCGTCGTCATCGCGGTCGGGTAGCTGGGCGGATCCGTTGTCCTCCTCTGCCTGGGCAGGACAGTCGTTCTCCGGTGCGGACAGCCACAGCCTCACCCACGTGCTGTCGGTGATCCGTTCCCTTCGGTCCGGATCGTGCGCACACACCTTCCACTCGTCGTACTCGCCCTCGTCAGGAAGGCTGTCGTTTCCGTAGATCGTGTCTGCGTACACGTGATCGGGCGAGGGATCGAGAGCGGCGAGCTTCTCCTGAGCTGCCGTCCACGTCGCGCCGATCAGATGTGGCAACCTCGGCCAGGGAATGGGGCCGCCGTCCCGCGCGGGGCAGGGAGCCCCGGTGCGCACGGCTCCGAAGTCGATCGTCCTCGTGCCGCCCGGTGATGTGCCGACCTCCTGGAAGCAGACGGTCCAGTTGGAGCGCATCCAGATGCCGTCGCCCTGGTCGGACGCGTCGTGGTCGCCGACGGTGAACCCCTCCACCTGTGCCCTCTTCTTCGCTTTGTCGAGCCGCAGGCCTCGGAAGTCCGGGATCTCCGGGTCGGTTGTCGGCTCAGACCCCTGCGCCTGCTCCGCCGTACCCCTTGGGTGGGCGGAGGTGGCGGGCCTTCCGGCGTTCCGGGCCTTCACGTCCGCCTCCGCCACTGTGTCCGACGTCCTGTCCTGGGGTGCCGGGGGCAGGACCGCCCCGAGCAGGAGTACGGCCACGACGGTCGCGGTCACCTTCCACCCCTTCGGCCAGGCGTTGCCCCACCACAGGAGGAAGAGCGCGACGAGCAGCGCGAGAATCCCGAGGAACTCGTTGAGGACGCCGAGCACCGGTACGGCCAAGACGAAGCCGACGCGGGCCCGCCCGGTTCGCCACCAGGCAGTGCGGGCGGGCCGAAGCGCGGCGGTGGCGGAGGGCCGGGGGCGGGTGTGGGTGTGGGTGGGTGAGACATGGCCAGGGGGCCTTTCGGAGAGCGGAGTTGATCCCAGCAGCAGCCATCTGTACGACCGACCGGACCGCTTTCGGGTCGATGGATCGTAGTGAGCCGTGGGGTCTGTCCCACGCGCGCGGCAGGGCCAAGAGCGACCCTGAGGGACGTGAGCCGCTCGCCGGTGGCGGGTGGGGAGGGGTGCGCTTTCGTGCGGATCCCCGGGTGGTCGAGACGGACGTCGTACGGCCGTGTGGCCGGCTGTTCGCCCAGGTCGGCACCGGGACGCGGGACCCCGTGACTCGGTCCTGCGCGATGTTCTCAAGAGCCTTTGGGGAAATTACCAAACCCTCCGAACCCAGCCCGTTCGTGCACAAGTTGGGGCGCCACTCGTTCGAGTGACGGGAGCGTCAGCGGGGCGAGTGAGTCCCGACGTGACCGAAGACGTCACAGCCGTCACACCGAAGATGCCGGACACAGGACAGGCGGGGGCAGTCCGACGCCCCTACCGCAATCCGCCGACCTGGTCCTTGGCCCACCACAGAAACGCCGCGGAGTGCTGCTGGTTGGCGAAACCCTCGCCGACGAGGGCATGCAGGAGATCATTGCTCCAGAGGATGAGCCGGCCGAGGGTCCAGTTCACCGACTCGGGTGTCGGCAGCTCCAGTCCGTAGACCAGTCGCGCGACCTCGCGCTTGCCCCCGGCCTCCGTCGTGTACTTGAGGATCGTCAGGAACCGGTCGGGGTACATCACACAGAGAACCCTCGTGAGGAGCGCCTCCTTGAAACCGGTCATGGCGAACGGCTCGGTGCCGGACAGCAGGCGCTGGAGCCGGTCTTCGAGCGGCACGTCGTCGGGTCCGTGCAGGAGGTACTCGATCGTCCTGCGGGTCGACTCTCCGGCTGCGGCATCGCCCATGTCGTTCCACGCGGAGTTGAACGTGGCCTGATTACCGGGGCGTGCCCCCACCTCGGAGTTGGCGAAGTCCTTGAGGGCTCTGGGGTCGCACGTCCACAGCCCCTCGGGGGAGAAGATCCGCTGGTACCTCGACCAGTAGGCCGCCACGTCGGGGTCGAAGTCCGGCTTGTCGGCGAGGTACTGCTCTTTCAGCCGGGCCACCCGCTCCACCTGCTCGGGATCGACGTCCTCGGCTTTCGGGAAACGGGCCTTGAGGTCGTCGAAGGAGCGAAGGAGGTTCCTCTGCGGGACGGTGGGCTCCTTGTGCTCCCATTCATAGCCGCAGCGGTGCTTCACGAGCCGACGTCCGCCGTCGAGCGTGCGCACCACCTCGATGTCCTCGTCGTCGCTGCACAGTGGACACATGACCACCGCCATGGCTACCCCCGTTCACGCGGTGCTCGCGCCCGCCCGGAGCGAGCGCTTCCCCACCCAGGGACCGCATTCTCGCATCCGGCCGGGGCCGCAGGGTGGGTGGCCTCCGGTCGGTACGCGCAGCTCCGACCGTACGGTCTTGCCGGGGCGGCCGGGCGAGGAGTGCCGATACAGGGTGCAACGCGCTGACGGGCCTGGCTGGTCCCCCCTGGAGCTACTTGATCAGGCGGCCCCTGTTCCGGTTGGCGAAGGGCCGCTTGCCGTGGACCCCGATGAATTCGGCGATCAGCTGGGCTTCGGCGTCGCCGGGGTCCCGCTCCGGCGTCGACAGCCATCCGACCAGCAACGAGCCCGAGTCCGCCAACTGCCAGACATAGCGCCCACCCCAGTGACCCACCGCTTCTCCGGCGCCGTGACGCCGGTACTCGTCGAGCCGCTTCCGCAGTCCGCGCCGACCGCTTCTGCCGGTGGTCGCCTTGCCTACGTACAGCACCATGGCCCCACCGACCCAGGCCTCAGCGAGAAACGGAGGGATCACGGCCCTGGAAATGCCCAGCCGGACTCAGGGGCAGGAACTCCGGGGCGGACACATCGGGGCGCACGACGACGTAGATGCCGGCATCCAGGGGCACCCCGGCCTCCGGCAGTTCCGAGAAGGGGACGAATCCCGTGAATCCCCGGTCCGTGAGGATCTCCAGTGTCAGTGCTCGGTCGGTCATGCGCGGCATGATCCCACGCGGGTAGGACAAGGTGGGTTCGTTCGGGCACGGTCGCGTAGTCGCCGCATCCCGGATCGGGTCTGTACGGTGAGTGGTGTAACTCCCGAGCTGGAAGCGACAGTTGATGACTGACGTGGCGAGTGATATCGGGGCCGGGGAGGCCGTTGTGAGTGGGGCGGGCGCCGTGGATGACGGGCTGGTCGCCGAGCTGGTGGCCCGGGCCCGGGCCGGTGGGGTGAAGCTCACCGGGGAGGGCGGCCTGCTGCAGCAGCTGACGAAGCGGGTGCTGGAGTCCGCGCTGGGGCGAACTCACCGATCATCTGGGGCACGAGCCCGGTGAGCGGGCCGGGGGCGGCCGGGAGAACTACCGCAACGGGCACCGGCCCAAGACGGTGATCACGGAGTCGGGGCCGGTCGAGATCGCGGTGCCGCGGGACCGGGCCGGGTCGTTCGAGCCGCAGCTGGTCAAGAAGCGGCAGCGGCGTCTGGGCGGGGTGGACGAGATGGTCGGTGTCGCTGTCGGCGAAAGGGCTGACGCACGGGGAGATCTCCGCGCATCTCGCCGAGGTGTACGGCGCGGAGATCTCCAAGTCCACCATCTCCACGATCACCGACAGCGTGATGGCCGGCATGACGGAATGGCAGAACCGTCCCCTGGACAGCGTCTACCCGGTCGTCTTCATCGACTGTGTGAACGTGAAGGTCAGGGACGGGCAGGTCGCCAACCGGCCCGTCTACATGGCGGTGGCGGTCACCGCCGAAGGACACCGGGACATCCTGGGCCTGTGGATCGGCGACGGCGGGGAGGGCGCGAAGTACTGGCTCCAGGTCCTGACCGAGGTCAAGAACCGCGGCGCGGCCGATGTCCTGATGCTGGTCTGCGACGGCCTGACCGGCCTCCCGGACGCCGTGAACACCGTCTGGCCTGCGACGATCGTCCAGACCTGCGTCGTTCACCTATTGAGGAACAGCTTTCGTTACGCGGCCCGGCAGGACTGGGAGAAGATCGCGAAGGCACTCAGGCCCGTCTATACCGCGCCGACCGAGGAGGCCGCGCTGGAGCGGTTCGTGGAGTTCACTGACACCTGGGGCGGGAAGTATCCGGCGATCGTCCGGCTCTGGGAGGCGGCCTGGGCGGAGTTCGTGCCCTTCCTCCGGTTCGACGTGGAGATCCGCAAGATCGTCTGCACCACGAACGCGATCGAGAGCATCAACGCGCGGATCCGCAAGGCCGTCCGGGCCCGAGGGCACTTCCCCACCGACCAGGCCGCTCTCAAGTGCGTCTACCTGGCCGTCATGAGCCTGGACCCGACCGGCACCGGACGCAAACGCTGGACCATGCGCTGGAAGGCCGCACTCCAAGCCTTCGACATCACCTTCGACGGCCGGCTCACCGCCGGACGCCGCTGAACAAAACCGACTGAGTTCCACCGTTCGCTACACAGACCCGCAGGCGGGGTGAAGGGCGGCGGTGGCGTCGCCAAGGCCGGCATCGCCCTCGGCGTCGTGGACCTGGTCATCTTCGCGGTGCTGATCGCCGTGGCCGCGTCCAATGGCGGTTTCACCTGGTACGTCGGGGGCTGACCGGCGAGCGTCGCTCGCTCCAGGCGTACGTGGGCGGCTCGGCCTGAGCCGAGCCGCCCACGGCGTTTCCGGTCGGCTCGGGTGAGCCGCCCCGTTGCACCCGCGCCCCTCACCCCACCAACCCCACCACCTCCGCCAACCGCCCCCACTCCTTCCGCGGCAGCGCGTCGCCTTCCCGCCCGTCGAGCACCTGGAGAGCCACATGGTCCGCGCCGGCCGCGTGGAACTCGTCCACCCGTGCCCGGATCCGCTCGTCCTCGCCCCACGCGTACACCGCGTCGATCAGCCGGTCACTGCCGCCGTCCGCCAGGTCCGTCTCGGTGAAGCCGAGGCGGAGGAAGGTGTTCGTGTAGTTCGGCAGCCCTAGGTAGAAGGCGAGGTGGGCGCGGGCGACGGACCGGGCGCGGTCCGCGTCGGGCTCCAGGACCACCTTCAGTTCAGGGGCCAGGAGGGCGTCCGTGCCCAGCGCCTCGCGCGCCTCGGCCGTGTGTTCCGGGGTCACCAGGTACGGGTGTGACCCGGCCGCCCGGTCCCGGGAGAGGCGGAGCATGCGCGGGCCCAGCGCGGCCAGCACCCGGCGGTCGGCGGGGACCCCGGCCGCGTCCAGGGCGTCCAGGTAGGTGACCATCGCCGCGTACGGGCGCCGGTACTGCTCCGTGAGCTTCGCGTGGCTCACGCCCAGGCCGAGGAGGAAGCGGCCGGGGTGGGTGGCGTCCAACTCCCGGAAGCGCGCGGCCGTTTCGGCGGCCTCGTGCTGCCAGATGCTCTGGATGCCGGTGGCGACGGTGATTCGGGACGTGGCCTCGACCAGGGGGGCGGCGTGGTCGACCGACGTGCTGCCGCCCAGCCAGATCGCGCCGAAGCCGAGTTCCTCCAACTCGGCCGCCGCTTCTGCGACTTCATCGTGTCGAGCGGGATCCTCCGTTCGCAGTCCGATGCTCCAGATGCCGTGTCGACCCAGGTTCTGTTTCGTCATGCCATCGCCAACCCGGCCGCCTTCGGGATCTATTCCGACGGCCTCCTCGGCATCAAATCGTGTCGCATCCATTGACGCCCCTCCTGCCTCACCTTTACCTTCTGGCCGAAGTTACGCACAGCGTTCGCAATATCGAACGATCAACCTCTTGATCCCCTCCCCGAGAGCCGCCCCCGAAGGGACTTGCCGTGTTCCGCATTCAAGTCCGTCACGGGGTGACGCTGGGGGCCGCCCTGCTGGCCCTGTTCGCGTCACTCCTCGCCGTCCAGCCGGCCTCGCCCGCCGCCGCGGCCGACGGCAGGCCGTACACCAACCCGGTCAAGTCGCAGAAGGGCGCCGACCCGTGGCTGGAGTACTACAACGGCAACTACTACCTGGTGACGACCTCCTTCACCGGTGAGCTGACCATGCGCAAGTCACCCACGCTGGCCGGGCTGAGCACCGCGCCCAGCGTGCAGGTGTGGTCGGACAGCACCTCCACCCGCAACTGGAACATGTGGGCCCCGGAGATCCACTTCTTCGACGGCAAGTGGTACCTCTACTACTCCGCCGGGCCGCGCGGTTCCGCCTGCTGCGACGACCAGCGCACCTATGTCCTGGAGAGCGCCGGGTCCGACCCGATGGGGCCGTACACCTTTAAGAACCAGCTCGCCGGGTCCAACCTCAACCCGAACGGCTGGCTGATCGACGTCAGCGTGCTCAAGCACGACAACAAGCTGTACCTGGTCGGCAGCGGCTCGGCCGGCGGCAGCAAGCAGAGCCTCGTCATCGCGCCGCTCAGCAACCCGTACACCCTCGCGAGCTCCACCTTCACCGTCATCTCCAGCCCGACCCTGAGCTGGGAGACGCAGAGCGGTGAGGTCAACGAGGGCCCCGAGCCGCTCTACCGCAACGGGCGCACCTTCCTCATCTACTCCGCCAGCGCCTGCTGGGGCCCCGACTACAAGCTCGGGCAGCTGGAGCTGACCGGTTCCGACCCGCTGCTCGCCTCCTCCTGGACGAAGAAGCAGACGCCCGTCTTCCAGCGCAACGACGCGGCCGGGGTCTACGCGCCGGGCCACAACGGGTTCTTCACCTCGCCCGACGGCGCCGAGAACTGGATCGTCTACCACGCCAACGACGCCGCGAGCGACGGCTGCGACAACGGCCGTACGACCCGCGCCCAGAAGTTCACCTGGAACGCCGACGGCACCCCGAACTTCGGCACCCCCGTCGCCCTCGGGACCACGATCGCCGGGCCTTCCGGTGAGACCGCGACGACCCCGACCGCGTACACCATCGTCAACCGCAACAGCGGCAAGTGCCTGGACGTCAACGGCGGCAACACGGCCGACGGGACCAACATCTTCCAGTGGACCTGCAACGGCGGGGCCAACCAGAAGTGGCGGATCGAGGACCGCGCGGACGACACCAGCCGCCTGGTGAACGTCGCCACCGGCAAGGTCGCCGACGTCGCCGACTGCGCGAGCGCCGACGGCACCGACATCCGGCAGTGGTCCTGGCTGAACAACAACTGCCAGAAGTACCGCCTGGTCTACCTCGGCGGCGACTACGTCCGGATCGTCAACGCCTCCACCGGCAAGGTCATGGACGTCGCCGACTGCGGCACCGCCAACGGCACCGACGTACGCCAGTGGTCCTGGCTCGACAACAACTGCCAGCAGTGGCGGCTCGTCCCCACGACCGCCTGATTCCCACCATCGACCGCCTGATTCCCACATCCTTGACCTCGAAGGGCCGCGAACAAGACATGAGACGACTCGTCAGACGGGTTCTGGTGGCCGCGGCGGCCGCGCTCGCCGTGCTCACCACCGTGACCACCCCCGCCCAGGCCGCCGCCCCGGCGTCCCCGGCTGTCACCTTCACCAACCCGATAGCCGAGCAGCGGGCCGACCCGCACATCTACAAGCACACCGACGGCTACTACTACTTCACGGCCACCGTCCCCGCGTACGACAAGATCGTGATGCGCCGGTCCACCACCCTCCAGGGCCTCGCCACGGCCACGGAGACCACGATCTGGACCAAGCACGCCAGCGGTGAGATGGGCGCCCACATCTGGGCGCCGGAGATCCACTTCATCGACGGCAAGTGGTACGTGTACTTCGCCGCCGGTGCCTCCAACGACATCTGGAAGATCCGGCCGTACGTCCTGGAGACCAGCGCGGCCAACCCGATCACCGGCACCTGGACGGAGAAGGGCCGGATCGCCCTGCCGCTGGACACCTTCTCGCTCGACGCCACCACCTTCACGGTGGGCGGCACCCGCTACCTCAGCTGGGCGCAGAACGACCCGGCGGTCGGCAGTGGCACCAACCTGTACCTGGCGAGGATGTCCAACCCCTGGACCATCAGCGGCAGTCCGGTGATGATCTCCAAGCCGGAGTACTCCTGGGAGACCGTCGGTCACCGGGTGAACGAGGGCCCGGCCGTCATCCAGCGGAACGGCAAGGTCTTCATGGCCTACTCGGCCAGCGCCACCGACGCCAACTACTGCCTCGGCCTGCTGACCGCCTCCGAGTCCGCGGATCTGATGAACCCCGCCTCCTGGGCGAAGAGTTCGGCGCCGGTCTTCAGGAGCAACGACCGGACCGGCCAGTACGGCCCCGGCCACAACACCTTCACCACGTCCGAGGACGGAAAGTCCGACATCCTGGTCTACCACGACCGCAACTACAAGGACATCAGCGGCGACCCGCTCAACGACCCCAACCGCCGTACCCGCTACCAGAAGCTGTACTGGAACGCCGACGGCACGCCCAACTTCGGCATCCCCGTCGCCGACGGCGCGACGCCGGTCCGGCTCTCCTCGTTCAACTTCCCGGGCAAGTTCATCCGGCACTGGGAGTACCGCGCCAAGCTGGAGAGCGACGTCACCAACCTCGCCGACTCGCAGTTCCGGATCGTCACCGGGCTGACGGGCAGCGGCACGGTCTCGCTGGAGTCGGCGAACTTCCCCGGCTACTACCTCCGCCACAAGAACAACGAGCTCTGGGTGGAGAAGGACGACGGCACGGCCCTGTTCGACGCGGACGCGTCCTTCTTCCAGCGGGCCGGCCTCGCCGACACCGCGGCCGGGGTCTCCTACGAGTCGTTCAACTTCCCCGGCCGCTACATCCGCCACTACAACAACCTGCTCCACACCCAGCCGGTCAGCACGACCCTCGACCGTCAGGACGCCACGTTCTACAAGGAGTAGAAGGAGTAGCAGGAGCAGAAGGAGTAGTCAGACATGCGCTAGCGGAGGAAAGAACGAGGTTCACTCCGGCGGGGTGACCCGCACCAGGCCCGACTGGTACGCCATCACGACCAGTTGGGCCCGGTCGCGGGCACCCAGTTTCGTCATCGCCCGGTGGACATGGGTCCGTACCGTCAGCGGGCTCACATACAGCTTCTCGGCGATCTCGTCGTTGGAGTGGCCCTCGGCCGCCAGGGACATGACCTCCCGCTCGCGCGTGGTCAGGATGGTCAGCCGGTCGGGGGCGGCGAGCCGGTTGCCGGGGTGGGGGTGGCGAGGAAACGCGTGATGAGGGTCCGGGTGGCGGCGGGGGAGAGCAGCGTGTCGCCGGCGGCCACCGTGCGGATGCCGTCGAGGAGCGCGTCGGCGGTGACGTCCTTGCCGAGGAAACCGCTGGCGCCGGAGCGCAGCGCCTGGGCCACGTACTCGTCGATCTCGAACGTCGTGAGGATCAGCACACGGGTGTCGGCCAGCTCCTCGTCGGCGCAGATCACGGCGGTCGCGGTGAGCCCGTCCGTGCCGGGCATCCGGATGTCCATGAGGACCACGTCGGGGCGGTGCACCCGGACCAGGTCGACCGCCTCCCGGCCGTCGGTGGCCTCGGCGACCACCTCCAGGTCCGGGCAGGAGTCGATGAGGATCCGGAAGGTGGCCCGCAGCAGGGCCTGGTCGTCGGCGAGCAGGACACGAATGGTCATGGGCGTCGCGTTTCTTCCACTGGTCGTGAGCGGCTAGTTCCGCTGGTCAGGGGCGAGGTCCGGCACCGGGTCGGCGGCGCGGGAGGGGTACGGCCGCAGCGGCAGGTCGGTGGTGACCTCGAAGCCACCCTCGGGCCGGTGACCCGCGCTCAGACAGCCCCCGACGGACTGGGCCCGCTCCCGCATGCCGATGAGGCCGAAACCACGGCCGGGCTCGGACGTGCCCCGCGGTGACGTGCCCCGCGCGCGGGGCGTGCCGTCGTCGGAGACCGTGATCGTCAAATGCGCCTCCTCGTACACGAGGCGGACCCGCGCCGCGTCCACGGCGGCGTGCTTGCTGACGTTGGTGAGGGCCTCCTGCACGATCCTGTACGCCGTCAGGTCCACACCGGGGTCCAGCGGCCCAGGGACGCCGTCCGTGGTGACGGTGACCGTGAGACCGGCGGACTCGCAGGCCGCCGTCAGCTCGGGGAGCTGGTGGAGACCGGGGGTGGGGGCCAGCGGCGCCTCGGGGTCGTCGGGCCGGCGCAGCACCCCGACCGTGCCCTTCAGCTCGCGCAGCGCCGCCGACGTGGTGGCCGTCAGCTCGGTGAGGATGCGGTGGGCCTGCTCGGGGTCGGTACGGGTGAGGTGCGCGGCGGTGCCCGCCTGGGCGTTGGCGAGGGCCAGGTGGTGGGCGACCACGTCGTGCAGATCCCGGGCGATGCGCATCCGTTCCTCGGTGACCCTGAGCCGTGCCTCCTCCTCCCGGGTGCGCTCGGCGTGTTCCGCGCGGGCCTGCATCGACTTCAGATACGCCCGCCGCGCCAGCGTCCCCCGGCCGGCGGCGAGCGGCAGCAGCAGCCAGAAGACGGGGCCGATCGTCCTGAGCACCAGCGAGAGGTGCTCCATGGAGTCGGAGAACACGGTCGCGACGTTCATCACCGCGATGGTCGTGCAGCCGTAGACGCGGGTGGTCCTGCGGTCGGTGAGCGTGGCCAGCCAGTAGAGCGCCGCCATGAGCGGGGCGAGCAGCAGAGGGGTGAGCAGATAGCCGAGGGCGACGGCGACCGTCGTACAGATCGCGGTCACGACGAGGGCGGCGCGCGGGTGGGTGCGGTGCTTGAGCAGCGCGAGACAGGACACGCCCATGAGGGCCACCCCGACCCTGTCCTGGTCCGGCGGCTGGGCGCCGGGCAGGGTGAGCGCGCTGCCGAGGGTGGCGCAGCCCATCAGCGCCAGGACCAGCACCAGGTCGACGAGGTAGGGGTGACGGCCGTACAGGTTCCCCAGACGGTCCGTGGTGTGCCGTTCCAGGGCGGTGGTCATCGGGGACTCCGCGGGACGGCGCTCATCGAGGGCTCCGCTGGGTGGTACGCGTCGGGACTCCGCAGGGCGGTCATCGGGGCTCCGGTAGGTGGGCGGGGACCATGGCAGGACCACCTCGGTGGTCGTCGACTTCGATGGCCGTCGACGACTTCGATGGTCGTCGACTTCGGCGGGAACGCCCCCGGGGGCCGTCCGTGTCCTTCGCCACGGACGGCCCCCGGTGGGGGTGGGACGGTCGGATCAGGTGCGGGTCACTTCCAGCTCGGCCGTCTCGGCCGGTGCCGGATCCGCGTCGTCGGCACGGCGGGTCAGCGCCTCACCCTCCACATCGACGTGCGGCAGCGCACGGTCAAGCCACTTCGGCAGCCACCACGCCTTGTCACCGAGCAGCGCCAGCACGGCCGGCACGATCGCCATCCGTACGACGAACGCGTCGAACAGGACCGCGGAGGCCAGCCCGAACCCGATCATCTTGATCATGGAGTCGCTCTCGCCGATGAACCCGGCGAACACCGCGATCATGATCAGGGCGGCGGCCGCGACCACCCGGGCACTGTGCCGGAAGCCACTGGTGATCGCCTCGTCGGCCCCGTCGCCGTGGACGTACGCCTCGCGCATCCGGGAGACCAGGAACACCTCGTAGTCCATGGCCAGACCGAACACGATGCCCACCAGGAAGATCGGCATCAGGCTCATGATCGGGCCGGTCTGCTCCACGCCCAGGAGCTCCGCGCCGTGGCCCTGCTGGAAGACCAGGACGACCACACCGAGCGAGGCGAGCACCGACAGCAGGAAGCCGGCGGCCGCCTTGAGCGGGACCAGCAGGGAGCGGAAGACGACCAGCAGCAGGATGACCGCCAGGCCGACCACGACCAGCAGATACGGGACCAGCGCGGACTGCACCTTGTCCGAGATGTCGATGTTCAGCGCGGTGGTGCCGGTGACCTCGAACGTGGCGCCGGTCTCGGACTCCAGGCCGGGCCGCTCGTCGCGGATGGTGGTCACCAGGTTCTTGGTCTTCTCGTCGGTCGGCGCGGTGGCCGGCACCGCCGAGAAGACGGCCGTGTCACCGGCCTCGTTGAAGCGCGCGGGGGAGACGGACACGACCCCCTCGGTGGCGCCGATCTCCCTCGCGATCGTGTCGGCGGCACCCTTGGCGTCGTCGGTCCCCTTGGCGTCCACGACGATCGTCAGCGGCCCGTTGAAGCCGGGCCCGAAACCCTCGGCGAGCGCGTCGTAGGCCTGGCGTTCGGTGGTCGAGGTCGACTTGGCCTCGTCGCCGGGCATGCCCAGCTGGAGGTCGGTCATCGGGACGGCGAGCGCGCCGAGGCCGACGACGCCGAGGATCAGCACGGGGAGCGGACGGCGCAGCACGAACCGCGACCAGCGGGTGCCGCCGTTGTCCGCGGGGCTCTCCTCGATCCGGCCGCTCTTGCGCGCCTTGCGGGCCAGCACCGCGTTCGGCCAGCAGCCGAGGACGGCCGGCACCAGGGTCAGCGCGATCAGCACGGCCACGACGACGGCGCCCGCCGCGGCCAGCCCCATCTTGGTCAGCATCGGGATGCCGACCACGGACAGTCCGGCCAGCGCGATGACGACGGTGAGTCCGGCGAACACGACCGCCGACCCGGCGGTGCCGGTGGCGAGGGCGGTCGCCTCCTCGGGCGAACGGCCCTTGGCGCGCTCCTCGCGGTAGCGGGAGACGACGAACAGGGCGTAGTCGATGCCGACCGCGAGGCCCAGCATCATCGCGAGGGTGCCCGTCGTGGTGGACAGGCCGAACGCCTCGGACAGGGCGAGGACCGAGGCCATGCTGAGGCCGACGCCGACCAGCGCGGTCAGCAGCGGCAGTCCGGCGGCGGCCAGCGACCCGAAGGTGACCAGCAGCACGACGGAGGCGATGGCGACACCGATCACCTCGGCCGCGCCGCCCGCGCCGCCCTGCTCGGCCATGGCGGTCCCGCCGGCCTCGACGGTCAGCCCCGAGTCCTGCGCCGCGTGCAGCGCGTCCTCCAGGTGGGTCCTGCTCGCGTCGGTGAGGTCGTTCGCGGTGACCTTGTAGGTGACCGTCGCGTACGCCGTGGTGCCGTCCTTGCTGACCGCCCCCGCCCGGAAGGGGTCGACGGCGCTCGCGACCTGGGAACCGTCGGCCAGATCCGCCACCGTCTCCTCGACGGCCTTCTTGTTCTCGGCGGCGGTGACCTTCTCGCCGCTCGGGGCGACGAACACGACCCGGGCGGTGGCGCCGTCCGCGGTGACCCCGGGGAAGCGCTGTTCCATCAGGTCGAACGCCTTCTGGGACTCGATGCCCGGCATGGAGAACTCCTCGTCGGAGGCTCCCGGGGCCTTGAGGGCGCCGACACCGACGGCGCCCAGTACCGCCAGCCACATCACTATGACGTACCAGCGTTTGCGGAAGGCCAGCCGGCCCAGCCGATGAAGGAAGGTTGCCATGGGTCGCAGGTCTCCACGTCAGAGGTCTCGGATGTCAGCCAAGACTCCCGTCGCGGCCCCTGTCCCGTCGTCGTGCGGCTGCCGACAATCGCGGGTACTCAGAACGCAGTACGACCCCGCCTCCGGATCACCCCGGGGTATGACCGGGGGACGGCAGGGGGGAGGACGTACCGTCGGCCCACTGGGTGCGCCTACATGGTGTGCAGGGTGTCGCGGGAGGCCCTGATGAAGACCTTCAGCGCGTCCCAGAACGGCGTGTAGCAGGCGTCGAAGCGCGCCACGGCACCGGTGTCGCCCTCGATCATCGCCTCGATCGCCTTGTGAAAGGGGTTCGTCGTCCGCCGGACGGCGTTGGCGAGGTCGGCGACCTCCTCGGGCCCCTCCAGCGAGACGATCCAGGTGAGATTGCGCAGCGTGGCGTACTCGTCCCGCTGCTGCTCACGCAACCGCCGCAGCTCCTCCACCTGCTCCGGGCCGAGCCCGCCCTCGGCGCCCCGGACCACGTCGGACACCTTCCAGTGCACGTCGTTCAGCCGCTGCGCCTGCTCGATGAACCCGGCGTACGCCGTCCGCCGCGCCTGCCGCAGCCGCTCCACCCGCTGCGCGCCGGCCGTCGTGTCCGCCTGGATGCGTGCCGCCCGCGCGGTCCCCCGGCTCGTCACCCAGCTCGCCAGCACGGCCGTGCCGGCGGTGAGCGCGGCGATCCAGAAGGCGTTGTCAGCCATGGCGGGGGCCCAGCGAGCGTGCGGTGACCCCGGCCAGATGGGCGTCGAAGACCGCGTGGGCGTCCGGGGTCAGGGTGCGCAGCGCCACCAGAGCCGTGATGACGACGTCGCACAGCTCCGACTGGACGTCGTCCCAGGTGTGGGTGGTGCCCTTGCGCGGGTTCTGCCCGGTCGCGCCGATCACCGCCTGCGCGACCTCGCCGACCTCCTCCTGGAGCTTCAACATCCGCAGCAGCAGGCCCTCTTGACCACCGTACGGCTGGTCCGCCTCCAGCCAGGCGTGCAGACGGGTGACGGACCGCCAGAGGTCGTCGGGGGCGTGGGGAGGCCGGGGATGCTCGTTCATGGCCGCAGCTTGTCACGCCCCTCTGACAGCCGAGGTCACTCCTCGAACAGCGCCTCCTGCTCGCCCTCCTTCTCCTTGCGCACCCGCTGGTTGCGCAGGCCCACGACCACCGCGGTGACCGCGGCCGTGCCGGCGAGCGCCACCGGGACCATCCAGCCCCGGTCGACGACATGGCGGAGCGCGTGGTCCAGGGAGAGCCGGCCGGGCCCGGCGACGGCGAGGCCCGCGGCGGCCAGGCCCAGGGTCGCGGCGTACTCGTAACCGCCCTCGGCGTTGAAGAACCCGTTGGGCGTGTGGATGGCGGCCGCGCCGCCCATCGCGCCCGCCGCGGCGGCACCGGCCGCGGGCGTCGCGAGCCCCAGCGCGAGCAGCGCGCCGCCGCCCGTCTCGGCGAGGCCGGCGGCGGTGGCGCTCGCCTTGCCGGGCGCGTACCCGACGGACTCCATGAAGGCGCCGGTGCCCTCGATGCCGTGTCCGCCGAACCAGCCGAACAGCTTCTGCGTCCCGTGCGCGGCGAGCACACCACCCGTGCCCAGCCGCAGGAGCAGCAGTCCCAGATCACGTCGGTCGAATGAGGTCATGAGCACTCCCGGGCAGCTGGTGCGTAGGGTCCCCTCCCACGTATCCACCGTCGCACCGATCACACCCGCCCGGCCCGTGCGGGCCGCCGTTCGGGTGGCCCCGGATCCGCCGTGCGCCTCCGGTGGCGCGCCCCCGGGAACGGTGTGAGGCTGGCCGCCATGACGATCGCACCCGCCAAACTCAGTGACCCGGCCGTCCGAGCCTTCGTCGCCGCGGTGAACGCCCATGACGAGGACGCCTTCTTCGCGCTCCTCACGGAGGACGCGACGATGTCGGACGACGGCTCCGACCGCGACCTCGCGGACTGGACCGACCGGGAGATCTTCTCCTCCCACGGCCACATCGAGGTCCAGCGCGAATCCGCGGGCGGCCGGGCGCTGGTAGCCAACTACCGCAACGACACCTGGGGCGAGATGCGCACCGCGTGGCGCTTCACGGTGTCGGAGGACGGCAGGATCAGCCGGTTCGAGACGGGCCAGGCGTAACACCCCGTACGGCCGGGACGGTTGGGGCTCGTGTTCGTGGAGAGGGCTTGCGTTGGAGGGCACTCCAACTTCTACCGTCCGTGTGCATGGAGACGACTTCGCACCCGCAGCCCCACACCCGCTCCCTCGGCCGCAGCGGTATCCAGGTCAGCGCCCTCGGTTTCGGCTGCTGGGCGATCGGTGGTGAGTGGCAGGACACCGACGGGCAGCCGCTGGGCTGGGGCAAGGTCGACGACGAGGAGTCGGTACGGGCGGTCCACCGCGCCCTCGACCTCGGTGTCACCTTCTTCGACACGGCCGACACCTACGGCGCGGGCCACAGCGAGCGCGTCCTCGGCCGGGCCCTCGGCAGGCGCCGCGCGGACGTCGTCGTGGCCACGAAGTGGGGCAACCTCTTCGACGAGGCCACCCGCACCCGCACCGGCCAGGACGACACCCCGGCCCACGCCCGCCGCGCCCTCACGGCGTCCCTCGACCGCCTCGGCACCGACCACGTCGACCTGTACCAGCTGCACCTCTCCGACGCCGACCCCGAGCGCGCCGCCGAACTCCGCGACGTCTGCGAGGAGTTCGTACGGGAGGGTCTGATCCGGGCGTACGCCTGGAGCACCGACGACCCGGACCGCGCGGCCGTGTTCGCGGAGGGGCCGCACTGCGCGGCCGTGCAGCACCGCCTGAACATCCTCCAGGACGCGCCCGAACTCCTGGCCCTGTGCGAGCGGTTCGAGCTCGCGAGCATCAACCGCAGCCCCCTGGCCATGGGGCTGCTCACCGGCAAGCACACCGGCGGGCGGGCCTTGGCGGCCGGTGACATCCGCAGTGCGCCGCCGGCCTGGCTGCCCGGCTTCAGCGCGGACGGCGGCGCCGACCCGGAGTGGCTCGGCCGGGTCGAGGCGCTGCGCGAGGTCCTCACGAGCGAGGGGCGCACGCTCGCGCAGGGTGCCCTCGCCTGGATCTGGGCCCGCAGCCCCCGGACCGTGCCCATCCCCGGCTTCCGTTCGGTCGCCCAGGCCGAGGAGAACGCGGGCGCCCTCGCGAAGGGCCCGCTCACCGCGGCCCAGGTGACGGAGATCGACCGGCTCCTGGGGAGGTGAGAGCTGGTGCCCGCATCGCTCGGCGCCGGGCCGGTCGCGCGGGCGGACCAGGGAGCCGTCCACGCCGACCAGGGTCCGCCCGGTGCGCCGTTCACGCCGAGGGCGGTTCGCCCGGTGCACCGTCCACGCCGAGCAAGGCCCGCCCGGCGCTCCGCACGCGGTACGGGAGGGCCGGGCGGCGGGCATCGGCCCCGAGCGGGCGGCGATGCGGACCGCCGCCGACTGACGACGACGCGTGCCACGGCGGATGAGGCCCTGGCACGCCGGGCGGCCAATGGCCCGGCCATGCACCGCGCCCTGCGCGGCTCCAGGTCCAGGATGACCGCCGCGCCCTCGGGCGCCACGGCCCGGACGTGTGGGCAGCCGCTCCGTGCTCCGGTGCTCACCTCGCGGTCCCACGCGAGGTCCGCCCCCTTCCGGACCGCGGAACGGCTGCCGCCTCCCCCTCGGGTTGGCCACGGAAGCCGCCGCCTCCAAGTGTGAAGCTCTCGTGGAGACGCGTCCTGAGCATATGACTGTCACGTGCCCTTATGGACCGGAGCATCATCTTCCGTTTGTGTAAGTTGAGCCATGGACGAGTGTCTCGGGCCCCGCGTCGCCTCTCTCAGCCCCGCCCCACGTACGGCATCGCCGTCGCCATCACCGTCGCGAACTGCACATTCGCCTCCAGCGGCAGCTCCGCCATGTGTCGCACGGTCCGGGCCACGTCGGCCACGTCCATCACCGGTTCCGGGGTGAGCTGCCCGTTCGCCTGGAGGACGCCGGCCGGCATGCGCTCGGTCATGTCCGTCGCCGCGTTGCCGATGTCGATCTGGCCGACCGCGATGCCGTACGGCCGCCCGTCCAGCGAGAGCGACTTGGTGAGGCCGGTCAGAGCGTGCTTGGTCGCGGTGTAGGCGACGGAGTGCGGGCGGGGGGTGTGCGCGGAGATGGAGCCGTTGTTGATGATCCGCCCGCCGTGCGGGTCCTGTTCCTTCATCTGCCGGTACGCCGCCTGCGCGCACAGGAACGCCCCGTTGAGGTTGGTGTCCACGACGTGCCGCCAGGCCGCGTAGTCCAGCTCCTCCACCGGCACCCCGCCCGGCCCGAACGTGCCCGCGTTGTTGAACAGCAGGTCCAGCCGTCCGAACCGGTCGCGCACGGCCACGAGGAGCGCGTCCACGTCACCGGGACGCGAGACGTCCGTACGGACGCACAGCGCCTCCGGGGCGCCGGCACGCGCGGCGGTGCCCGCGCCCCCGGCCTGCCCCGCGCCGGCGCCCGCCGTGGCGCCCGCCTCGGCCGCGGTCTCGGAGAGCTTGTCCTCGCGGCGACCCGCGAGCGCCACCGACCAGCCGGTGCGCAGCAGTTCCACGGCCACGGCGCGGCCGATGCCGGAGCCCGCGCCCGTCACGATCGCGATCTTGGTTCGCATAGCGTTCATGGCCTCGCAGCGTAAGGGAGGCGAGTGCGCCCGGCCGCGCAGGCGGAGTCCGCCATCCGGAACTCACCCGTCCGCCATCTGGATGTTGTGTACGCGACAGAAGATCGTCGAACCTGGCCACTCCAATGCGGAAAGACAACTACCTTCAGACGAGGGCCAGATGACACCCACAGCCCAGAACAGCACCCGGAACGCCCGGAGCGCCCAGTACCCCCAGGGGCCGACCCGGCCCCGTTCGTCGCACGCGGCCGAACTCCGCGCCGCCGCACGCCACTTCGACCGCCGCCGCTTCCTCACCCTCACGGGTGCCGCCGCCGCGCTCGCCTTCGCCACCAACCTCCCCGCGGCGGGCGCCGCGGCCGCCGCCACGCTGGACCCCGCGCAGATCACCGAGGACCCCTTCACCCTCGGCGTGGCCTCCGGCGACCCGCTGGCCGACTCCGTGCTCCTATGGACCCGGCTCGCCCCGGCCCCGTACCAGCCGGACGGCGGTCTGCCCGATCAACGCATCCCCGTGCGATGGGAGTTGGCC
Source organism: Streptomyces sp. MNU76 (assembly GCF_020982545.1). Lineage (GTDB taxonomy): Bacteria > Actinomycetota > Actinomycetes > Streptomycetales > Streptomycetaceae > Streptomyces. The sequence continues at coordinate 1,117,146 of NZ_JAJKLK010000001.1, forward strand.
CTCGACGAGAGATTCCGACGCATCGTCAGACGCGGCACCGTCACCGCCCACCCCGAGTTCCACCACACCGTCCACGTGGAGGTCGGCCACCTCGCCCCCGGGCGCGTCTACCACTACCGCTTCCGCGCAGGCACCTGGATCAGCGAGCCCGGCCGCACCCGCACGGCCCCCGGCCGCGGCCACCTGACCGGCGCCACCGGGCTCACCTTCGCGGCCGTCTCCTGCCAGCGCTACGACCAGGGCTACTACACCGCCTACCGGCACCTCGCGGAGGAGGACATCGATGTCGTCCTCCACCTCGGCGACTATCTCTACGAGTACGCCGTGAACTCCGTCGGCGGCGCCCGCAACTACACCGACCGCGTCCTGCCCGACGTCTTCAACCACGAGACGGTCACCCTGGAGGACTACCGGCTGCGGTACGCCCTCCACAAGACCGACCCCGACCAGCGGGCCGCCCACGCCGCGCACCCCTTCGTCGTCACCTGGGACGACCACGAGACCGAGAACAACTACGCCGGCGAGCACCCCGACGGCGGCGAGCCCTCCGAGGAGTTCCTGCTGCGCCGCGCCGCCGCCTACCGCGCGTACTGGGAGAACCAGCCGCTGCGCCGCCCCCAGCGCCCCGACGGGCCCGACATGCGGCTCTACCGCCGCTTCCGGTGGGGCCGCCTCGCCCAGTTCGACATACTCGACACCCGCCAGTACCGCTCCAACCAGGCGCAGGGCGACGGCTGGCAGATCCCGGGCCCGGAGTCCGCCGACCCCGCCCGCACGATGACCGGCGCCACGCAGGAGCGCTGGCTCCTGGACGGCTGGGACCGGTCCGACGCCGTCTGGAACGTCGTCCCGCAGCAGGTCACCTTCTCCCAGCGCCGCAACGCCGTGGGCGACGTCTACCGGGTGGCGATGGACGCCTGGGACGGTTACCGGGCCTCCCGCGAGCGCCTCCTCGCCGGCGCGGAGGCCGCCGGCATCGAGAACCTGATGGTCCTCACCGGCGATGTCCACGTCGGCTACGCCTTCGACATCAAGCGCGACTTCGACGACCGCTCGTCCCGGACCGTCGGCACGGAGCTCGTCGCCACCTCGATCAGCAGCGGCGGCAACGGCACCGACAAGCCCGCGAACTGGGACACCTACATGACCGCCAACCCCCACATGCGCTTCTACCACGGCCGACGGGGCTACCTCACGGTCGCCCTCGACCGCGAGGCCGCCCGCGCCGACTTCAAGGCCGTGCCGTACGTGACGACGCCGGGGGCCGGGATCTCCACGGTGGCTTCGTTCGCGGTGGAGGCGGGGCGGCCGGGGCTCACACCGGCGTAGTCGCGGGGCTCACGCCGGTGCGGTGACCAGCGTGTCGCCCCGACGGTCGTCCTCGCCGGGATAGCGCACCCCGATACGGTCGCGGATCGCGTCCAGGGTGCGCATCACGGCGAGGGTGCCGTCGAGGGGGACGAGCGGGGACTCGGTCTCGCCGGCCCGCAGGGCCCGCATGACCTCCCGGGCCTCGTGCCGGAAGCTGTTGCGGGGCCCGTCGGCCGGGTCCGCCGCGAAGGTCCGCGGGTCGCGTCCTTCGCGGTGCAGGACGAAACGGTCCGCGAAGAAGAAGCCGTCCGGGACGTCGATCCGGCCCTCGGAGCCGGTGACCGACGCGCTGGTGGCGGTGCCGCCGACGATGGAGCAGTGCACCGAGGCGAGGGCGCCGTTCTCCCAGGAGAGCAGGGCGCCCGTCTGGAGATCGATGCCGTCCTCGGAGAGCACCGCCTTCGCCATGATCTCCGAGGGCTCCCCGAGCAGCAGGTGCGCGAAGGACACCGGGTACACACCCAGGTCGAGCAGCGCGCCCCCGCCCTGCGCCGGGTCCCGCAGCCGATGCGACGACGCGAGGGGCCCGAGGATGCCGAAGTCGGCGTGCACGGTCCGCACCTCACCGATCGCGCCGTCCCGCACCATCGCCGCGAGCCGGCGCACCACCGGGTTGCAGTACGTCCACATGGCCTCCATCAGGAACCGCCCGCGCTCCCGCGCCAGCGCGACCAGTTCCTCCGCCTCGCGCACGTTCAGCGTGAACGGCTTCTCGCACAGCACGTTCCGCCCGGCCTCCAGGCACATCCCGGCCGCCGTGCGGTGCGCCGAGTGCGGTGTGGCGACGTACACCACGTCCACGTCCGTGTCCTCGGCGAGCGCGCGCCAGTCGCCGTACGCCCTCGGTATCCCGAACCGTTCCGCGAAGGCCTTCGCGGAGTCCTCGCTGCGTGAGGCCACCGCCACGACCTCGGCGTCCGGCAGGTCGACGAGGTCGGCCGTGAAGGCCGCGGCGATCCCTCCCGTCGCCAGGATTCCCCACCGCACACGTCCGTCGTTCGACATCGCCACCCCTGTCCTCGGCCCCGGGACGGGATGTGACCCCGCCCACGTCGTACGAGCTGAGAGCATAGGTGGCGCAGCGAACGCAGAGGGAGGGGCACATGCCCGAGGGGCACATACCGGGCTCGGCACCGGCCGAGTCGAACACGGCGGCGCCGACGGCCGGGCACGCGGGGCCGGGCAAGGCGGCGGAACAGCGGCCGGGACGCCCGGAACCGGCAGGACGACGACCGGGACCGACGGGACGGCCCGGACCGGCAGGACGGCCCGGCTCACCGGAACAGCCGCAGTCGCAGCCCCCGTCACACCCGAAGCCCCAGACGCAGCCGAAGCCGAGCCCCACCACCCCGGCGTCCACCGCCCCGGCCTCCACCGCCCTCCGCCGCACCGGTCTCCTCGTCACCCTCATCCTCGGCGGGCTCACCGCCACCCCGCCCCTCGCGATGGACATGTACCTCCCGGCCCTGCCGGAGGTCACCACATCCCTGCACGCTCCCGCCACCACCGTCCAACTCACCCTCACCGCCTGCCTCGCCGGTATGGCGCTCGGCCAGCTGCTGATCGGTCCGATGAGTGACCGCTGGGGCCGCAGACGCCCCCTCCTGCTCGGCCTCGCCGTCTACATCGTCGCCACCGCGCTCTGCGCCCTCGCCCCCACCATCGAGACCCTCATCGCCTTCCGCCTGGTGCAGGGCCTCGCCGGCTCCGCCGGGATCGTGATCGCGCGGGCGGTCGTCCGCGACCTGTACGACGGCGACGCGATGGCCCGGTTCTTCTCGACGCTGATGCTCATCTCCGGAGTGGCCCCGGTCGTCGCCCCGCTGATCGGCGGTCAGGTCCTCCGCGTCACCGACTGGCGGGGCGTCTTCGTCGTCCTCACCGCCATCGGCATCGCCCTGCTCGCGATCGTCTGGGCGAAGCTCCCCGAGACGCTCACCCCCGCCGAACGCCACGGCGGCGGCATCGGCGAGACCCTGCACGCCATGCGCGGCCTGCTCACCGACCGGGTCTTCATGGGCTACACGCTCGCCGGCGGCTTCGCCTTCGCCGCCCTCTTCGCGTACATCAGCGCCTCCCCGTTCGTGATCCAGGAGATCTACGGCGCCTCCCCGCAGACCTTCAGCCTGCTCTTCGGCGTCAACTCCGTCGGCCTCGTCGTCGTCGGCCAGATCAACGGCAAGATCCTGGTCGGCAGGGTCAGCCTGGACAAGGTGTTCGCGGTGGGCCTGACCGTCGTCGCCGTCTCCGCGACCGCGCTGCTGCTGATGTCCCTGGGCGTCTTCGGCGAGGCCGGTCTGGTCCCCGTGTCGGCCGCCCTGTTCGTCCTGATGTCCGCGATGGGCGTCACCCTGCCCAACACCCAGGCCCTCGCCCTGATGCGGGTACGCCACGCCGCGGGTTCCGCGTCGGCCTTGCTGGGTACCTCGTCCTTCCTGATCGGCGCGATAGCGTCCCCCCTGGTCGGCGTCGCCGGCGAGGACACGGCCGTCCCCATGGCCGTCGTCCAGGTGGCCGCGACACTGGTGGCCGCGGTCTGCTTCGTGGCACTGTGCCGTCCTTGGAACAGGCGTACGGCGGTGGGTACTTCGAAGGGCATGACGGGTTCGACGGTGGAGGGAGCGGAGAGCTGAGCGCGCCGAGACTGCGCACGGACACCCCGGAACGGGCCGGACTCGACCCGGAGGAACTGCGCCATCTCACACGAGAGGTGCGCGCGCTGACGGAGGGCGACAACCCCCGTGCCCCCGCCGCCGTCGTCCTCGCCGGACGCGGCCCCGTCGTGGCCGTCGAGGAGGCCGCGGGCTGGGCCGTCCGCTACGAGGCCTACGACGAGCACGCCGAGGCCGGAGTGGAGCTGCCGCCCGACTCCCGGGTCCCGGCGCGGCCCGACACCCCCTTCGACCTGGCCTCCCTCACCAAGCTCTTCACCGCCGTGGCCGCCGTCCAACAGTTGGAGCGCGGCACCCTCGGCATCGACGCGAAGGTGGCGGCGTACCTCCCCGACTTCACGGCAGCCGCCGCGCACGGCCTCACCGTCCGCCACCTCCTCACCCACACGTCCGGGCTGCGCCCCGAACTCCCGCTGTACGACTGCCCGTCGCCGGCCGCCCGCCTGGCGATGCTCCGCGCGGAGGCCCCGACGGCGACCCCGGGCACGACCCACCGCTATTCCGACCTGAACCTCCTGCTCCTCCAACACGTCCTGGAACGCCTCACCGGCCGGACCCTCGACGTGCTGATCCGCGACGGCATCACCCACCCCCTGGGCATGGCGTCGACGACCTTCGGCCCCTGCCCGGCCGCCGCGGCGACGGAGGACCAGCGTCGGCCCTGGGCGAAGGCGGAGCGGGGCATGATCCGCGGCCGGGTCCACGACGAGAACGCCTGGTCCCTCGGCGGGGTCGCCGGTCACGCGGGTCTCTTCTCCACCGCCCGTGACCTCGCCGTCTTCTGCCGCACCCTGCTCGCCGGCGGCTCCTACGGCCCCGCCCGCATACTCGGCCCCGACTTCGTCGAGCTGATGCTGACCCCACCGGGCCTCGGCTTCGCCCTCGACCAGCCCTGGTTCATGGGCGAACTGGCGGGCAGGGGAGCGGCGGGCCACACCGGCTTCACGGGCACGTCCCTGGTCCTGGACCGGGCGACGGACACCTTCCTCATCCTCCTCACCAACGCGGTCCACCCCCGCCGCCGCGACCCGATCAACAGGGCCCGCGCGACAGCGGGCACCCGACTGGCCCGGGCGGTACGGGGGATGTGAGGGGCGGACCTCGCGGGCAGAGGGGCTCAGAGGAGGCGGGCCGGCGCCGAGGCGCCCGGTGGGCTCGCGGCCCCTCGTAGAATCACCCCGTGAACGTCCCCGCCTCCGCCCCCTCCTCGCCGTCCTCCTCGGCCGACACCCTCCGCACCGCCCTCGCCGGCCTGCTCGACGGGTTGCCGCCGAGGTCGGCCACGCAGGCGGTCGAGCGGCTGATCGCGAACTACCGGGGGCGCACGCCGACGGACGCGCCCGTGCTGCGGGACCGCTCGGACGTCGTCGCGTACGCGGCGTACCGGATGCCGGCGACGTTCGAGGCGGTGTGCTCGGCGCTGGAGGCGTTCGCCGCGGCGGTGCCCGGGTGGGCGCCCGGCGGTCATGTGGACGTCGGAGGGGGCACGGGCGCGGCGACCTGGGCGGTGAACGCGACCTGGGAAGGCACGCGGCCGGTCACCGTGCTCGACTGGGCGGAGCCGGCGCTCGCGCTCGGGCGGGAGATCGCCGCGGCGAACCCGGAACTGAAGACCGCCGAGTGGCGGCGCTCCCGCATCGGCTCGGCGCTCACCATCGAGGACACCGACCTCGTCACCGTCTCCTACGTCCTGGGCGAGCTGACCGCGGCCGACCGCACGGCCGTCGTCGAGGCGGCCGCGGCCGCCGCCCCGGCCGTCGTGATCATCGAGCCCGGCACCCCCGACGGCTACGCCCGGGTCATCGAGGCCCGCGACCGGCTGATCGCCGCCGGTTTCCACATCGCCGCGCCCTGCCCGCACAGCGCCGCCTGCCCCATCGTCCCCGGCGAGGACTGGTGCCACTTCTCGGCCCGGGTCAGCCGCTCCTCCCTGCACCGTCAGGTCAAGGGCGGCTCCCTGCCGTACGAGGACGAGAAGTTCAGCTACGTCGCCGCCACCCGCTTCCCCGGCCCCGGCCCCTCCCGTATCGTCCGCAGGCCCCAGATCCGCAAGGGCCAGGTCCTCCTCGACCTCTGCGAGACCGAGCCGTCCCTCAGCCGCACCACCGTCACCAAACGCCACGGCCTCCTCTACCGTGCGGCCCGCGACGCGGACTGGGGCGACGCCTGGCCACCGCCCGTGGACGACGACGACCAGGTGTCCTGAGGCCCGCCACCGAAGCGCCGCGACCAAAAAGCAGTTGCGCCGCCCACGCGGTCTCCGGCTATGTCTTCGATCATGTCCACCACCCCGCACCTGGTCGAGATAACCCCCGCCAACCTCGACGCCGCGCTCGGCGTACGCGTCCGCCCCGACCAGGAACACCTGGTCGAGCCGGTCGTGCAGTCGCTGGCCGAGGCGTACGTCCGCCCCGGGGTCGCCTGGCCCCGGCTCATCATGGACGGCGACCGCGCCGTCGGCTTCCTGATGGCCTTCCTCGACATCGACTGGAAGGGCGACGGCTCGGGCACCGACATCCGCTCCGGGCTCTGGCGGCTCAACATCGCCGCCGACGAGCAGGGGAGGGGGTACGGTCGCTTCGCCGTCGAGTCCGCGGCCGCCGAGATCCGCCGCCGAGGTGGAGACCGCGTCCACGTCACCTGGCACCCCGGCCCCGACGGCCCGGAGCCCTTCTACCTCGGCCTCGGCTTCCGCATGACGGGGGAGACCAGCGGGGGCCAGACGGTCGGCGTGCTGGAGACGGCCGGATCGGGGTCGGCCCCAGCTCTGCCGACGGCGCCTGAGCCGACCGGACCGGAGTCGACGGCAGCCGAGTCGAGCGGATGATCGCCCGTCCCGGCTTCCCCGGCGGTTTCTGCTCGATGGATCTCAAGACCCGTGACCTGCCCGGCACCGCCGCCTTCTTCGCCGCCATCCTCGGCTGGCACTGCGCGGTGGACGAGCAGGACGGGCGCCGGTCCACGAAGATCACCACGGCGAACGGTCATGTGATCGGCGGTGGTCGGACCTCTGATCAGCGTCTCCGACGGCACCCCTCGGGCCCGGTGACACCACCCCTCAGGTCATCCCTTCGACAGGGGCAACAGTCATGCCGGGCCCGGAGGCCAGCGGCCCTCTTGCAGGACCGCGAAGAAGATAACGGGGAAACGCTGAGGACGCTGAGGACGCGGCACGGTGGGAAGTCCTGGTCGGCGTCGGCGACTTGGAGGCCGTCGCGGCCCGCGTCCATGACCAGGTCCCACGGCCGGCGGACGATGGTCGCCCCGCGCCGCGGCTGACCAGCCCGGAAGGGCTCACCCTCCGGGCCGTCCAGCTCCACCACCGCTTCGGGGACCACTGAGACAGCGGCCCCCCGGCCGGTTCACGACGACTGGCCGGCCGTACGGTCCTCCGCCGTACCGTCCGTAGCCGTGGCCGCCCGTCCTTCCTGCCGTTTCTCCTGCAGCTTGCGCAGCAGTTCCCGCTTCTGGGCCTGAGGGTCGAAGCCGCCGCCGACGCGGCCGCCCGCGGGGCCGCCGCGCAGGGCCTCGCGGCCCAGGTGCCGACGGGCGCCGCCCACTCCCAGCATGTTTCCTGCTCCACCTCGGGTCATGACGGTCTCCCTTCCGGTGACGAGACGGTTCGTCTCGTCGATGTTCACCACCATGCGGCGAGACGCACCGTCTTGTCAACCTGATAAATTCGCGGCATGGCCAAGAAGACCGCCCCTGATTCCGCCCGGCGCAGCGAGAAGTCGCGTCGCGCCATCTACGACGCCGCCCTCGCCCTCGTCGGTGAGGTCGGATACCAGAAGACGACGATCGAGGGCATCGCCGCCCGCGCCGGCGTCGGCAAGCAGACGATCTACCGGTGGTGGTCCTCGAAGGCGGAGGTCCTGCTGGAGGCGTTCCTCGATCTGAGTGACCAGGCGGCGGAGGCGGCCGCCCGGCCCGAGGTGATCGGTGAGCGCGCCGAGTACGAGATCCCGGACACCGGGGACCTCGAAGCCGACCTCAAGGCCGTCCTGCGCGCGACCGTCGACGAACTCCTCGACCCCAAGTTCGAGGTCCCCTCCCGCGCCCTGGCCGCCGAGGGGGTGGTCAACCGGGAGCTCGGCGTCGAGTTCGTCGGCAAACTGCTCGAACCCCAGCTCCAGTTGTATGTGAAGCGCCTGCGCGCGGCCCAGGAGCAGGGCGCGGTGCGCCCCGACATCGACCCGCGGATCGCCCTGGAGCTCTTCGTCTCCCCGCTCGCCCAGCGCTGGCTGCAGCACACGGGCCCCATCTCCCACGCGTACACGGACGCCCTCGTCGAGTACGCCCTGCACGGCCTCGCGCCCCGCTGAGCCGGCGACCCCGTGCGGGTGTGACCAAGGCGACCCGGTGTCGATCGAGCGGGACCGGAGCGTGGCCGGTAAATCACCTCAAAGCACGGGATAACCCGTCATCCCTGTCCGCGCTCCGGCATCGCCCCACGTACCCCGGATGTGGGCTCCGGCCACCCGCGGCGCAGGATGGTGGGACCATGGGGACATGTTGTCCGCACCACAGCGAGGCGAGGCGATAGATGAGCGCGACGTTCGGCGGCCGGACCGGTCGGCAGGGCAGGTTCTCCGAGTGGCTGCGTGCCCGGCGTACCGGCCGCCCGCTCGACCAGGCCGCCGACGACACCGGCCGTGAGGAGCTGCTGCTCGCCGCGGCCTCCGCCGGACTCCCGCTCGCGCCCGCCGCGTACCCCTCGGGCTTCCGGTGTTCGTGCGACCGCGTCGGCTGTCCCACCCCCGCCCGGCACCCGGTGTCGTTCGCCTGGCAGACGCAGTCCACCACCGACCGCGGCCAGATCGAGCGCTGGGCCCGGCATCAGCCGCAGGCCAACTTCATCACCGCGACGGGCATGGTCCACGACGTGCTGGACGTCCCGCTCGCCGCCGGACGCGAAGCCCTGGAGCGGCTGCTCGCCGCCGGGATCGAGGTGGGCCCCGTCGCGGAGTTCGAGTCCGAGTCCGACGACGGACGGCTCCTGTTCTTCACCCTCACTCGGGGTACGCCCGAGGACGAGGACGAGTGGTGGCCCTGCGAGCTGGACTGCCACCCCGAGACCATGGACGAGCACCCGGGCCTGCGCTGGCACTGCCGCGGGTCCTACGTTCTCGTCCCGCCGGCCCGACTCCCCGGTGACCTCGGCGTCCACTGGGTACGCGGCCCCGAGCACCCGTTGCCGGACCCGCTGAGCCTGCTGGAGATCCTGACCGACGCCTGCTCACGCCATGTGGGCGAGCAGCCGGACCACACGAACGCGGCCTGGCCCTCCCGCGGCTGACCCGGTCCGCACGGCTGAACTCCGCCCCCGGCCGCACGCCACCGCACCCCGGCGGTCACTCGCCCTTGGCGCCCGTCAGTCCGCCCACCTGGCTCACGACCCGCACCTGCTGATCGGACTCCGTCTTCGCCGGGTCGAGCACTGCCTGGTTGTACACGAACTCCAGGGTCAGGGACTGCTTCGGCTCGCCCGTCATCAGGGCGCGCACGGCCGCGTCGTTGACGGGGATGCTCACCCCGGGCGCGGCGGTCTGCTTCTGGTAGGTGCGGGTGGTGAAGAAGACCAGCGCCCCGCCGTCCGTGGTGCGCAGCCCCACCGGCGCGTAGTCACCGTTGGTGAGGGCCTCGTCGATGTACTGCCGCGCCAGGCCCGGCTTCTCCGCGTTCCGCCGACGCCGCGCGCGCTCCTCGGAGGTGTACGGCCCGTCCGCGAAGAGCGCGCTGTCCTCCTCCAGGTATGTCACGTACCGGTCGGGCAACTGCGCGGGCTCCACGGAGAGTTCGGCGTCGTCGGGCTGCACCACCTGGGCGTGGCCGTCCTTGTCCTTCTTGAACTCGGGCATGTCGGCGGCCGGCACGATCGTGAGGAAGGAGACCTCCCACAGATCGGTCAGCCCGTCCCGGGTGAACACGAACACCCAGCGGTCCGTCGCGTTGCCCTTGTTGGCGGTGGCGTCGACGACGAACCAACGCGGCCACGCCGCCTTCTCCGGGATCGTGTACGTGACGTCGGCCAGCTTCAGCGGCACATGGTTCGGGTTGCCGCCCGGGTTGAGCTTCGCGCCCGAACGGAGCTTGCCGCCGTCGATGTCGGCGAGCGCGCCGGTGACCCGGGAGGCGTCCTGGGACTGGTCGTTGGCCTTGTCCGCCGTGTTGTACGCGGTGGTGAAGTCCTGCAGCGCGCGCTCCGCCTCCGCCTGGGTCGCGGCGGGAAGGATCTCCAGGTCGCCCCGGACCACCACGCACCCGCTCGCCGTCAACGACAGTGCGGTCACCGCCGTGGTCACCAGCGCGCCACGCCCGTACGCGCGAAGCCCGCCCCGGCGACGAACTCCGCCCCGGAGACGAAGCCCACTCCGGAGACGAAGCCCGAGGAACCTCCCGACCGTACGAACCGGACGAACCTCACGAAGCCTCAGTGGGCTCCGAACCCCGCGCACCCTGCTCATCAGGAATCTTCACCTTCCCCTTCCCGGAGGCGAACCCTACCGGGGCCAGGAACAGCGCGAGCGTCGGGACCAGATAGAGGACCCAGACCGTGACTTGGCGGACCGCCGGGTCGGGCTGGAAGGTGAACACACCCTTCAGGAGGGTGCCGTACCAGCTGTCCGGCGGCACCGCGAAGATCGCCGAACCCACGTGCTGGATGTACTCGTCGAGCGCCTCCGTGGCCAGATCGCGCTGCACCCGGATGAACCGTTCCCAGGGGCTGAGCGGGAGTGAGTCCTGTTTCCAGGTCTCATGCTCGGCCGAACGCGCCGGACGGTGTTGGGCGTTTGGTTGCCCGCGTTCGCTCCGCGTCCGGGCGGCACGGATCGTGTCCGAGGAGATCACGTCACCGGTCGGGATGGGATAGGCCCCGAGCCCACCGGCGACCGGCACCAGAACGAACAGCGCGACGACGAGACCGACGGTGAGCAGAAGAGGGGCCCGCCGACGCCCGACCCCGCCGCCCCTGTGCCCCGCCCGAGTCGTCAATGTCGTCGGTGTCGTCGGCTCTCTTCGGATCAACCGGCTTGTCCAGTACGGTCACTTGGCCCTCTCACGGGTGGGTTCGGGGCTGCCGGTCGGGCCGGCGGCGGTGCGGTGACCTGGTACGACCCGGGGCCCGGTTGATGTTTCAATGCGGGGGTGACCGACTTCGATGTGCTGCGGGTGTTCTGCGGACCCCGCGGCGGATACGGCAAAGAGCTGGGCGTCGTCCGTGAGGGCTCCGTCATGCCCGACCGTGCAGAGCGCCAGGAGTTCGCCGCCAAACTCGGCTTCAGCGAGACCGTGTTCGTGGACGACCCCGAGCGCGGTGTCATCGACATCTACACCCCATCGCAGCGCCTGCCCTTCGCCGGACACCCCTGCGTGGGCGCGGCCTGGCTGCTCGACGCGCCCGAACTGGTCACCCCGGCCGGCCTCGTCGGCGCCCGGCTGGACGGCGAGTTCAGCTGGATCGAGGCCCTGCCGGAGTGGGCCCCGCCCCGCACCTTCCGCCAGTACGCCTCCGCCGCCGAGGTCGACGACCTACGCGTACCGGCCCCCGGCGAGCGAAGCGAGATGGGGGTACCCCCGGACGAAGTCTGGGGGAGGATCTACGCCTGGGCCTGGGAGGACGAGGCCGCCGGCCGCATCCGTGCCCGCGCCTTCCCCGGCCGCGACGACGGCATCGACGAGGACGAGGCCACCGGCGCCGCGGCCCTCCAACTCACCGCCCACCTCGGCCGAGCCCTGAACATCACCCAGGGCACCGGCTCCCAACTCCTCACGGCCCCGCAGCCGCACGGCTGGGTGGAGGTCGGGGGCAGGGTGTTCCTGGAGCGATAGGGCCGCCCTAGGGGGCACCCCCTGCTTTTGAGGGGCGCGGGGCTGTATCGATATGCGGCTCCGCCGCGTGGGCGCGACCAGCCCCCACTAACCCGCACTGATCCCACGGCCCCCGGCACCCCCGCCCCAGCGAGCGCAGCGCCTACGCACTCAACGGAAACTCGTCACCCAAGGCAAGAAAGACCGCGGTGTTGAGCGCGAACGCCCGCTTGCACTCACCCACGATCCGTTGCTTCTCCAGCTCATCGGCCGGCACCTGGTCCAGCAGTTCCCGGTACCCCCGCTTGAACGCGGCCGGGTTGGTGATCTCCTCGAAGACGTAGAACCGCACCCCGTCGCCCTTCTTGGCGAAGCCCCAGGTCTTCTCGGCCCGGTCCCGGATGATCTGCCCACCCGACAGGTCCCCGAGATACCGCGTGTAGTGGTGGGCCACATACCCGCCGGCCCAGGTGCGCGCGCACTCCGCGACCCGTGCCGCGTACTCCTCGGTCGCCGGCAGCGCCGTGAGCGTCGACCGCCAGCCGGGGCCGCGCAGATGCTCCAGGTCCCGCTCCAGCGCGCCCAGCCGCATCAGCTCGGGCTGCACGAACGGTCCCGCGACCGGGTCGTGGGCCAGCCCGGGGGCGGCGCTCTCCAGCGCCTCGTACACGAACCACAGCTGCTCGGTGTAGCGCGTGTACGCCTCTACACCGAGTTTGCCGCCCAGCATGTCGGCCATGAACGTCGTGCTCTCCGCCTCGGTGTGCTGCTCGTGCGAGGCGGTGCGGATGAGCGTGGAGAACGCCGTGTCCGATGTGACCGACGCGTTCATGGAGGCCTCCGGTGCCGATGGGGATGGACGCGAACCTGTTGCCAGTTTCTATGGTTAGGTTTACCTAAGTCAACAGGTTCCCGACTCCCTGTCGGTAAAAACGCTACCCTGGATCCCCGCCGCCTCCACATGGAATCCGCGCAAGAAGGAACCCGCCGCACGGCGGGAGGCCGACGGCGGGTTGTGGCAGGACGAAGCGGGGGCGGGACCACCGCGGCGGAGCTGGGTCCGGTGGCTCTACGGCAGCGTGAGGATCTCCGCGCCGGTCTCCGTGACCACCAGCGTGTGCTCGAACTGCGCGGTCCGCTTGCGGTCCTTCGTCACGACCGTCCAGCCGTCGTCCCACATGTCGTAGTCGTACGATCCGAGCGTCAGCATCGGCTCGATGGTGAAGGTCATCCCGGTCTGGATCAGGGTGGTGGCGTGCGGGGAGTCGTAGTGCGGGACGATCAGCCCGGAGTGGAACGACGAGTTGATCCCGTGCCCGGTGAAGTCGCGCACGACCCCGTAGCCGAACCGCTTCGCGTAGGACTCGATGACGCGCCCGATGATGTTGATCTGCCGTCCCGGCTTGACGGCCTTGATGGCACGGGCGAGCGACTCCCGGGTCCGCTCGACGAGCAGCTTCGACTCCTCGTCGACCTCGCCGACCAGGTAGGTGGCGTTGTTGTCGCCGTGGACGCCGCCGATGTACGCCGTCACGTCCAGGTTCACGATGTCGCCGTCGTGCAGCACGGTCGAGTCGGGGATGCCGTGGCAGATCACCTCGTTGACCGAGGTGCACAGCGACTTGGGGAAGCCGCGGTAGCCGAGCGTCGAGGGGTAGGCCCCGTGGTCGCACATGTACTCGTGCGCGACCCGGTCCAACTCGTCCGTGGTGACCCCGGGGGCGATGTGCTTGGCGGCCTCGGCCATCGCCCGGGCCGCGATCCGGCCGGCGATCCGCATCGCCTCGATCGTCTCCGGGGTCTGCACCTCCGGCCCGGTGTACGGAGTCGGGGCGGGCTTGCCCACGTACTCGGGACGGCGGATGTTCCCCGGTACGGGGCGGGCGGGGGAGAGCTTCCCCGGTGCGAGCAGCGACTGGCCAGACATGCCAGCGAGTTTAACCAGCGGTGGTGGGGGACCATGTCGGTGAGGACTGGCGAAGGGAACTCAGCTCATGCCCCTGTTCAAACGGCGTACGGTCGGCAAGCCCGGTGAGTGGTTCTACTGCCTGGAGCACAAGAAGGTCGAGGAGGGCCCCGACTGTCCCGGCAAGGACCGCATGGGTCCCTATGCCTCCCGCCAGGACGCCACCCGGGCCATGGAGACGGCCCGGGAGCGCAACGAGGAGTGGGAGACGGACCCGCGCTGGCACGACAACCCGTCCCCGGGGCCCGACGCCTGATTCCGCGGCCCCCTGCTCACCACTCGCCTCACCACTCGGCGGGGGCGGAGGTCCTGCCGTCGTGCGGGACCTGGTGCGGCGCGGGGGTGCCGACGCCGCCCTCGCGCGGCGCGCGAGCCGCGTGCTCCCACTCTGCGTCGCCGAGCACCATGTCGGGGTCGAACATCACGATGACGGCGGCGACCAGGAGGACGACGAGCGGGCCGGCGAGCATGGCCAGGAGGAACGACAGCAGGTCGGCGGAGGACTGCGAGACGTCGGACCGGCCCGTCAGGTGGACGGAGACCGAGGCCATGCCCGTGTAGTGCATCCCGGTCACGGCCACACCCATGACCGCGCTCGCCCCGATGCTGGCCCACAGCGTGTGGATGGAGACGGCTGCCCACAGGGCGGCCGTGGCCGCCACGACGGCGATCACGACGGACAGGATCACCGTCGGGGTGTCGTAGTGGAGGGTGCCGTTGGTGTGCACGGCGGCCATGCCGAGGTAGTGCATGGCCGCGACACCGAGCCCGGTGATCGTGCCGGCCGTCGCCAGGGTCGGCACGGAGCCGCCCCGGTAGCCGACGAGGAACACGCCGACCGCGACGACGCCGATGGCGACGGCGAGGCTGAGCAGTGTCTTCGACATGTCGTAGTTGACCAGCGCGCCCTGGACGTTGAAGCCGATCATGGCGATGAAGTGCATGGTCCAGATGCCGCAGCCGATCGACACGGCCCCCAGGGCCAGCCACCCGGCTCTGCGGTGCGGGCGTCTGAGCGACCGCGTCGCGCACCGCAGCCCGAGTGCCGCCCCGAGGCAGGCCATCAGGTACGCGGCGACCGGGGTCGTGGCGCCGAAATGGAAGTTGGAGACGGTGGCGTTCATGTAGGGCCCTCCCCTGGCGTACATGAGATGCGCCTCGGTCCGGTGCGCGTGAGGGCGCGGACGACACCCCCGTTCTGCCGAGGGTGGGGCGCAGGAGCCAAGAGACTGAAACAAGCCACCTGGCCGAGATGGCGCGATTCAATCACACTCTGCTCACGCTTCCTACACAGAAGTGAAGTTTCGTTGAAACGGGGATGACCGAGGCGGGGGAGGCGGGAGTGGCGACCGGCGTCACCAGTGGGTGGGAGGCGGTGACGTGAGCCGGTCGGTGAGACGGGAGAGGCGCTCACGGAAGCGGCGCCGCCCCCTCGGCTCCGGCGCCGCGTCCTCCCCGGCGGCCGCGCTCACCAGGTGCTGCACGGTGTCCAGGTCGACGACCGGCTCGGCGGGCGCCGCCAACGCCTCGTGGGCCAGCGCGTCGAGCTCCCGGTCGCCGGTGTTCAGCGATAGCACCGTCGCCCCGGCCCGCCGCGCGTCGTGCACCCGCTCCAGCAGGGCGGCCCCCGGCGCGGACGGCGCGACCACCAGCAGGGTCTCGCCCCGCCGCGCCGCCGACACCCGGCCGAGCCCCACCGCCAGGTGCGCGGGGTCCGAGTGCCGCGCCGAGTGCCGTACGAGCGTCGGGGCGAGTTCCGGCGTGCCGGACCAGGCCGCCTCGTCGACCAGATGTGCCGCGAGATGCCACGGCTCGTAGTCGGCCGTACCGACGAGCAGCAGCCCACCGCCGTACGACACCACGGATCCCCGCAGCGCCCCCGCGAACCGCCGCGTGGCCCCCAGCCACTCCGTCCCGGCGAGCACCTCACGCAACAACGCGACCCGTACGGCATCCATGCGCCCGCATCCTGCCGCAACCGGACACTCGTGACCCGGTGTTCACCCCGAATTGGCCCGAGCCGGGCACGCAGGCCGAACAGCGACCGCCACGGGCGCACCGCACCACCACCCCACGAGCCGCCACCACCCCACGAGCTGCCCCCACCCCACGAGCTGCCCCCACCCCAGGAGCCCCTCATGACCCCCACGCCCCAGTCCAGCGTCCCCTTCCGGGCCGGCCGCGAAGGCTATGCCGGCTTCCGGATCCCGGCGGTCGTCGCCACCCCCTCCGGCGCCCTGCTCGCCTTCTGCGAGGGACGGGTCGGCGGACGGGAGGACTTCGGGAACATCGACATCGTGGTGAAGCGGTCGACGGACGGCGGCCGGACCTGGGGCCCGCTCCAGGTCGCCGCCGGCAACGGCGACGCCCTCGCCGGCAACCCCGCCCCCGTCGTCCTCGACACCGGCCGGATCCTGCTGGTCCACGTCCGCAACGCCGCCCACGCCACGGAGGACGCCATCCGGCGCGGCGAGGTGAGCGCGGCGGACGGCCGCCGCGTCTGGGTGCAGCACAGCGACGACGAGGGACGGACATGGTCCGACCCCAGGGAGATCACCCGGCAGACCAAGAAGCCCGAGTGGCGGTGGTACGCCACCACCCCCGGCCACGCGCTCCAACTCACCACCGGCCGTGTCGTCGTCCCCGCCAACCACTCCCTCCCGCCCACCGGCGCGGACAACGGCACGGAGGGCAGGTACAACGGCGGACACTGCCTGCTGAGCGACGACGCGGGCGCCGGCTGGCGCATCGGATACGTCGACGACAACACCGACGGCTACATCAACGCCAACGAGACCACCGCCGCCGAACTCCCCGACGGCCGGGTCTACTTCAACACCCGCAACGACTCCCCGTCCCCCGGCACCCGCGCCGACGCCCACTCCACGGACGGCGGCGAGAGCCTGGTCAAGCCGTTCCGGCCGCAGGCGGGCATCGTCGGCCCGGTCGTCGAGGGCAGCGTTCTCCAGCTCCGCGACCCCGACCTGCTCCTCCACTCCGGCCCCGCCGACCCCGGCTTCCGCGCCCTGATGACCGTCCGCGCCAGCGGCGATGGCGGCGTCACCTGGCGTCCCGTCCACACCGTCGACGGACTGCCCGCCGCGTACTCCGATCTCGTACGCGTCGACCGGGACACCGTCGGACTGCTCTACGAGACGGGCGACTTCGGCGCGTACGAGACGATCACGTTCCGCCGGATCCCCCTGACCGCGCTCACCTGACCGTCGTCCATGCCGGACCCGCACGTAAAGTCGGCCCATGACCTCTACTGACAGTGCACAGCAGTCCGCCGCGCAGACCCCCGTGAAGGCCCCTGCCAAGGACCCCTGGGACCTGCCGGACGTCTCGGGGCTCGTCGTCGGCGTGCTCGGCGGCACCGGTCCGCAGGGCAAGGGCCTCGCCTACCGTCTCGCCAAGGCCGGCCAGAAGGTGATCATCGGCTCCCGGGCCGCCGACCGTGCCCAGGGCGTCGCCGAGGAGCTGGGGCACGGCGTCGAGGGCGCCGACAACGCCGAGACCGCCCGCCGCAGCGACATCGTGATCGTCGCCGTGCCCTGGGACGGCCACGGCAAGACCCTCGAATCGCTGCGCGAGGAACTGGCCGGCAAGCTCGTCGTCGACTGCGTCAACCCGCTCGGCTTCGACAAGAAGGGCGCCTACGCGCTGAAGCCGGAGGAGGGCAGCGCCGCCGAGCAGGCCGCCGCCCTGCTGCCGGACTCCCGGGTCACCGCCGCCTTCCACCATCTCTCCGCCGTCCTCCTGGAGGATCCGGAGATCGAGGAGATCGACACGGATGTGATGGTGCTCGGCGAGGAGCGCGCCGACGTCGAGATCGTGCAGGCGCTGGCCGGCCGCATCCCCGGGATGCGCGGCATCTTCGCCGGCCGGCTGCGAGGCGCCCACCAGGTCGAGTCGCTGGTCGCCAACCTGATCTCCGTGAACCGCCGGTACAAGGCCCACGCGGGCATCCGCCTCACGGACGTGTAGCCGCCGTACGCGGGCCCCGGGGCATGGGGGACACTGGACGGCGCACCACCTCGTCCGACCGCTTTCCCAGGAGCCGACCCCCATGCCCCCCTTGCTCCCTCCCGACCCGGCCCGGCGCCTCGCCGTCTACGCGCTCGTCGTCTGTCTCCTCGCGATCACCGCGGCCGTTGTGTCCTTCAGCCGGGGCAGCTGGCTGGGTGTGGTGTGGGTGCTGATGGTCGGCCTGTCGTCCAACATGACCTGGTACTACGTCCGCAAGGCCAGGCAGGGGCGCGAGGCCGTCACATCCCGGTGAGGCAGATGTCGCTGTCCTCCCGCCAGAAGCGGTAGAGCCAGTAGCCGCAGTCGGAGAGCTGGTCCTCGATGCCGAGGCTCCGCATGAGCGCGTCGATCACGTCCCAGAACACGCCGTTCACCGCCGGGATCCACAGCACCGCGAAGACCAGCAGCAGCCCGAAGGGCGCCAGCGGCTCCACCTGGCGACGGATCTTGTACGACAGCCAGGGCTCGATGACGCCGTAGCCGTCCAGGCCGGGCATCGGCAGGAAGTTCAGGATCGCCGCCGTGACCTGGAGCATCGCCAGGAAGGCGAGGGCGAAGAGGAAGGCCCTCGGCACACCGTCGGTGACGCCCAGCCAGAAGGGCGCGGTGCAGACGACCGCGAACAGCACGTTCGTCAGCGGTCCCGCCGCCGAGATCAGACTGTGCTTCCAGCGGCCCTGGATCCGGCCCCGCTCGATGAACACGGCACCACCGGGCAGACCGATCCCGCCCATGATCACGAAGACGACGGGCAGCACGATGCTGAGCAGGGCGTGTGTATAGGCGAGTGGATTGAGGCTCAAGTAGCCTTTCGTACCGACGGTGATGTCGCCCCCGTGCAGCGCGGTGCGGGCGTGCGCGTACTCGTGCAGGCAGAGGGAGACGATCCACGCCGAGGTCACGAACAGGAAGACGGCCAGCCCGGGCTGCTCGGCGAACCCGGTCCACGTGGCCCATCCCGTGACCGCCATGACGGCCACGATTCCCGCGAACACAGGGCTGATCCTCCGGTCGCTCCGGCGGGTCGCGGCGGTGGTCATGGGACTCCTAGCTGTGTCGATGCCGACTCGATCACTCGTATGGACGCCCCGACGGTACCGGGACACGGCGAAAACGTCTCGCGATCGCCTTCGAGTTCCTAGCAAGGTGGGGGAATGGCGGGGCATACCCGGACCCCGCCCGGACCCCGCCCGGACCCGCCCGGAACCCGAACCCGAACCCGATGTCGATCCCGACAGAGACAATGGACCTCGTGCGCTACCGCATCCTCGGCACCACCCAGGCCCTGCAGTCCGACGGCACCCCCGTCCCCGTCGGGGGCGCACGTCTGCGTGCCCTGCTGACCGTGCTCGCGCTGCGGCCGGGACGTACGGTGCCCGCGGCCGTCCTCGTCGACGAGGTGTGGTCCGACGATCCGCCCGCCGACGCGCCCGGCGCGCTGCAGGCGCTGGTCGGCCGGCTGCGCAGGGCGCTCGGCCCGGACGCGGTCGCCTCGGTGAACGGCGGCTACCGGCTCACGGCCACCCGGGACGACGTCGACCTGCACCGCTTCGGACGCCTCACGGACGAGGGCGCCCGCGCGCTCGCCGACGGCGACCCGGCCAAGGCCGCCGACGTCCTCGACGACGCGCTCGCCCTCTGGCAGGGCCCGCCCTCGCCGACCTCCCCGACCGCGCCGCCGAGGCGGCCGCTGGGAGACCCGCCGCCTCGACGCCCAGCGCACCCGCCTCACCGCCGCCCTGGCCCTGGGCCGCCCCGACACCGCCCTCCCCGACCTCACCGCCCTCTGCGACACCCACCCCTCGACGAACCCCTGCAGGCCCTGCGCCTGCGCGCCCTCCGCGACACCGGCCGCACGGCGGAGGCCCTGGCCGCGTACGAACGGGTACGCCGCCTCCTGGCCGACCGCCTGGGCACGACCCCCGGCCCCGCCCTGCGCACACTCCACGCGGAACTCCTGAGATTCGACCAACCAGCGCCCCGTCAGGGGCGCGGGAACTGCGCGAGAACCCCACGAACCCGCACCCGACAACGCACCCGTCAACGCACCCCGACACCCCACCCCACCCGCCCCCGGCAACCTCCGCGCCCGCCTCACCTCCTTCGTCGGCCGCGACACCGACATAGACACGATCCGCGACGACCTCACCACCACCCGCCTCGTGACCCTCCTCGGCCCCGGCGGCGCGGGTAAGACCCGCCTCTCCCAGGAGGCCGGCGAGGCGCTCGCCCCCGCCCTGCCGGACGGCGTCTGGCTCGCCGAACTCGCCCCCGTCGACGACCCCGCGAACGTCCCGGAGGCCGTCCTGACCGCCCTCGGTGCCCGCGAGACCGTCCTGAGGGGCGCCGGCGCCGAGGAGATGCGTGTCGCGGCGGACCGCCAGGACGACCCCCTGGTCCGCCTCGCCGAGCACTGCGCCGGCCGTCGCATGCTGCTGATCCTCGACAACTGCGAACACGTCGTGGACGCCGCCGCCCACCTCGTCGACCAGCTCCTCCAACGGTGTCCGGGGCTGACCGTCCTGGCCACCAGCCGTGAACCCCTCGGCGTACCGGGGGAGTTGCTGCGCCCGGTGGAGCCGCTGACGCAGCCCCACGCGCTGCGCCTGCTCGCCGACCGGGGAGCGGCCGCCCGGCCCGGCTTCACCGTCGACGCCGACCCGGAGGCCGCCGCCGAGATCTGCCGGCGCCTCGACGGCCTG
The DNA here is from genome assembly GCF_020982545.1 of Streptomyces sp. MNU76. Classification (GTDB taxonomy): domain Bacteria; phylum Actinomycetota; class Actinomycetes; order Streptomycetales; family Streptomycetaceae; genus Streptomyces. Next base: position 1,137,698 of record NZ_JAJKLK010000001.1, read on the forward strand.
CCGCTCGCGATCGAGCTGGCGGCGGCCCGGCTACGGATGCTGACGCCCCGCCAGATCGCCGACCGTCTCGACGACCGCTTCCGGCTGCTCACTTCCGGCAGCCGTACCGTGCTGCCCCGGCAGCAGACCCTGCGCGCGGTCGTCGACTGGTCCTGGGAGCTCCTCGACGAGGACGAACGAGACGTCCTGCGGCGGCTGTCGGTGTTCGCCGGCGGCTGCGACCTGGCCGCCGCCGAGGCCGTCTGCGGCCCCGCCGCACTGGAGGCACTCGGCTCCCTCGTGGACAAGTCGCTTGTCGTGGCCGCCCCTTCGGCCACCACCGACGGCTCCGGGAGCTCCGGCGGCTCCGGCGGCGAGATGCGTTACCGCCTCCTGGAGACCGTCGTCGAGTACGCCGGTGAACGGCTCGACGAGACGGGCACCCGCCCAGCCGCCGAGCGCGCGCACCTCACGTACTACCGCGAACTCGCCCGCGTCACCGACCCGTTGCTGCGCGGCTCCGGCCAGCGCGCCGCGATCGAACTGCTGGAGCTGGAGTACGAGAACATCCGCACCGCGCTCAGGCGCGCCGTCGCCGAGCGGGACGAGCAGGAGGCGCTCTGTCTGACCCTCTCGCTGTGCTGGTACTGGCAGATGCGCGACCTGAAGACCGATGCCCGGCACTGGTCCGCCCAGGTCAAGGAACTCGGCCCGGACCCCTTCACCGCGCCCGCGCGCCCCGTCCCCGACCTGCGCGGACGTGCCGTCGACAGTCCGCCACCGATGGGTCCGGAGGTCCTCGACGAGGCCCGGCGCGGGGTGCACCTCGTCCATCTGGCCTGCATGGACATGGAGTTGCCCGCCTGGCAGACCTCCGAGGCCCAGGAGAAGCTGCGGGTCATCAGCGCCACCTACCGGCCGGGCCAGCCGCAGACCTGCCGCTTCCCCGGCTTCATGTGGTTCTACGCGGTCCTCCTGACGGGCGACATGCACCGGCTGCGCGCCATCCTCGACACCAACATCGACACCTGCCGCTCACTCGGCTTCACCTGGGAGCTGGCGCAGACCCTGCAACTGCGGGCCAACATCCTCGCCAACCGCTCCGACTGGGCGGGCGACGCGATCGCGGACGCCGACGACGCGCTGGAGATCTTCGACCGGCTCGGGGATGCCTGGGGCGCTGCCGAGGCGCTCTCGGCGCGCGGTGAGTCTCTGGAACGCCGGGGCGAGTTCGCGCTCGCCGCCGCGGACTACGAACGGGCCATCGAGTACGCCGAACGGCTCGGTGCCAACGCCCAGCTGGGTGTCCTCGGCGTCCGGCTCGGCGGTGCGTACATCGAGAGCGGCGACCCGGAGCGCGGCGAGAAGATGCTGTTCGACGTGCTGGATTCGGGGCGCCGTGCCGCCGCCCGCGAGGCGGTGCCCATCGCCCGCCTCTACCTCGCCGCCCGCCTCGGCCGCAGTGGGCGCACGACCGAGGCCAGGGAGCAACTCACCCTGCTCCGCCAGGACTTCCACGCCGCCGACTACGTGCTCTTCGCGGGGTACGTCATCGGCGTCGAGGGCTGGCTGGAGGCGGTGTCCGGACACCACGAGAAGGCGCTGCGGCTGATGCGCCGGGCGCTGGAGCGGAGCCTGGACCGGCTGTCCCTGACGGTCGCGCCCTATATGCCCGCCGTCCATCTGGTGACCGCCGCCATATCCGTCGCGGGCGTCGACGGCGGCGACCGCGCCCGTGAGGCGGCCCGGCTCCTCGGCGCGGCCGACGCGCTGCTGCCGTCCGGACACTTCTCCAGCCCGATGGAGGCCGAGGCCCGGGCCATGGCCGAGGAGATGACCCGGGCACGGCTGGACGACGCGGTCTACGACACCGCGTACGCCGAGGGCGGCGCCCTCACCCTGGAGGAGGCCGTCGCCCTCGTCTGACCCTCTGCCGTACTCGCACGGCCCCGGTGGTCAGCTCTTCGTCTTGAACTTGTGGATCGCGATGGGCGCCATCACCGCCGTGAGCGCCACCGACCAGCCGAGGGTGACCAGCAGGTCGCGGGCGATGGGCCCGCCCGTCATCAGCCCGCGCGCGGCGTCCGCGAGGGACGACAGCGGGTTGTAGTCGGTGAACGTCTGCAGCCAGCCCGGCATGGACCGGGTCGGCGCGAAGATCGACGAGCCGAACTGCAGCGGGAACAGCACCAGGAAGCCCATGGCCTGCACGGACTGCGCGTTCTTCATCGTCACCCCGAGCACCAGGAAGATCCACATCAGGGACGAGCCGAAGACGACGGCCAGCCCGACCGCGCCGAACAGCCCCGGCCAGCTGGTGATGTCGAAACCGATGAGGACACCGACGGTCAGCAGGATCGTCGTGGCGACCAGCATGCGCAGCAGTTCGACGGAGATCTTCGCGAGCAGCACCGAGGACCGGCCGATCGGCAGGGACCGGAACCGGTCCATGACGCCCTTCTGGAAGTCCTCGTTGAAGCCCGTGCCGACGCCCATGGCGATGTTCATGCCCATCATCGCCATCAGGCCCGGCACCACGTACTGCACGTACTGCTCCTGGCCGCCGCCCAGCGCCTGCCCGATGGAGCCGCCGAAGACGTAGACGAAGAGCAGGGTGAACACGATCGGCATCAGCACCGCGTCGAACATCGACTCCGGGTCCTGCCGGATCCACAGCAGATTGCGGCGGACGAGCGCCCCGGTGTGCCGGGCGTGGGCCCGCAGCCCGATCCGGCCGTCGGCCTCGCCCGTGGTGGGCAGGGTGGTGGCGCTCATACGGCGGCCTCCTCGTACGCGGGGGTCGGGGTGGTGTCCTGCGGGGCACTGGCCTTGTGGCCGGTGAGCGACAGGAACACCTCGTCCAGGCTGGGCAGTTCGGTGCTGATCGAGGCGATGGTGACGCCGCGCGCGGTGATCGCGCCGACGACGGCGGTCAGCTGCTCGTCGCTGAGGATCGGCACGTGGAGGGTGCCGGTCGCGGTGTCCACGGTGGTGGTGGCGAGCCCGGTGATCCCCAGGCCGTCCAGCTCCGCGGCCAGTGGACGCAGGTGCACCGGGTCGGCCGTCCGGACCCGGAGCGTACGCCCGCCGACCTGCGCCTTCAGCTCCTCGATCCGGCCGCCGGCGATCACCTTGCCCCGGTCGATCACGGTCAGCTCGGAGGCCAGCTGCTCGGCCTCCTCCATGTACTGGGTGGTCAGCAGCACGGTCACACCGTCACCGACCATCCGTTTCACCTCGGCCCACACCTCGTTGCGGGTGTGCGGGTCCAGGCCGGTCGTCGGCTCGTCCAGGTACAGCACGGCGGGGCTGCCGATCATGGACGCGGCCAGGTCGAGCCGCCGTCGCATACCGCCGGAGTACGTCCCCGCCGGGCGTCCGGCGGCCTCGGTCAGCGAGAACCGCTCCAGCAGACCCGTCGCGCGGCTCTTGGCCTCCTTGCGGGGCAGGTCGAGCAGGCGGCCGATCATGTACAGGTTCTCGAAGCCGGACAGCTTCTCGTCCACGGAGGCGTACTGGCCGGTCAGGCCGATCACCCGACGCAGCTGACGCGGCTGCCGTACGACGTCGTACCCGGCCACGGTCGCCTGTCCCGCGTCCGGCGTGATCAGCGTGGACAGGCACCGTACGAGCGTGGTCTTGCCGGCCCCGTTCGGGCCGAGCACGCCCATCACCGTGCCCTCCCGGACATCCAGGTCGACACCGTCCAGCGCCCTGGTCTCCCCGTAGTGCTTGACCAGCCCCCGCACGGCGACAGCGCCCTTCGCGCCGCTGGCGTTCTTGTCGATTCGTGTCATGAGGACGACGGTCCCAGCCCGCACCGACAAACCACCGACAGGTCGCCGACATGGGGGATGGGTGCGAGGGGTGCGTTGTCGGGTGCGGGTGGGCGGGGCTTCTCGCGCAGTTCCCCGCGCCCCTGAAAGACCAGGCCCTGCGGGCCTGAAAGACCACGGCCTCGCGGGCCTGGAAGGCGGCGGGGCTGCGGAGGAAAGGCACGGGGCGCAGCCCCTGCTTTTCAGGGGCGCGGGGAACTGCGCGAACGGCCCCCACTCACCCGCACCCGCCGACGAACCCGCACCCCACTGGGCGCCCCGGCCCAAAACAGAGCCGCGGCCCGCCGACGGGGGAAGATCGGCGGGCCGCAGTCGTACCGCTATGGCTCAGTGGAATCTCCGGCCTAGTGGACGGAGTGCTCCTCGGACGGGAACGTCCCCCCCACGACGTCCTCCGCGAACGCCTTCGCCGCGTCGCCCATGACCGTCCGGAGGTCCGCGTACTTCTTGACGAACTTCGGCACCCGTCCACCCGTCAGCCCGAGCATGTCGGTCCACACGAGCACCTGCGCGTCGGTCTCGGCACCCGCGCCGATGCCCACCGTCGGGATGTGGAGCACCCGAGTGACCTCCGCCGCCAGCTCCGCCGGGACCAGCTCCAGGACGACCGCGAACGCGCCCGCGTCCTGGACGGCCTTGGCGTCGCGCAGCAACTGCTGCGCGGCCTCCTCGCCGCGCCCCTGCACGCGGTAACCCATCGCGTTGACGGACTGCGGGGTGAGGCCGATGTGGGCCATCACGGGGATGCCCGACTCGACCAGCAGCTCGATCTGGCGGTGCGAGCGCTCGCCGCCCTCCAGCTTGACCGCGCCGACCCCGGCCTCCTTGACCAGTCGGGTCGCCGAGCGCAGCGCCTGCACCGGGCCCTCCTGGTAGGAGCCGAAGGGCAGGTCGCCCACGATCAGGGCGCGGCTGGTGCCCCGTACGACGGCCGCGGACAGCATGGTCATCTCGTCGAGGGTGACGGGCACGGTCGACTCGTACCCCAGGTGACAGTTGCCCGCCGAGTCGCCGACGAGCATCACCGGGATGCCGGCCTCGTCGAAGACGGACGCGGTCATCGCGTCGTAGGCGGTGAGCATGGGCCACTTCTCGCCGCGCTCCTTGGCGAGGGCGATGTCCCGGACGGTGATACGGCGGGTGCCCTTGCCCCCGTACAGCGCCTTGCTGCCGTCGGAGGGCTTCGTCTGGACAGCCGAAAGCTGCGTCATCGCTCCAGCTCCTTCATGTCATCTCGAGGCACCCTGACGGTGTCCCCGGACCACATCCATGGTGGCACCTAGGACAGGGGAGGGCCAGGGCGGGTACATGTGACCGTTCAGGCACCAGGCACCAGGCACCCGGTGCGGCCGAATGGCGGTGGGTAGGAGCCGGGTACAGGATTTACGATACGAGACGGTCCCGTATCGAAATAGGTCTAGGGTCGACGACATGACTACCGCAGTCCCCGACTCCCGCATACCGGCGGCGGTGCACCGGCGCCGCTGGGTGATCCTCGGTGTGCTGATGCTGAGCCTGCTGATCGTGGTGCTCGACAACTCGATCCTCAACGTCGCCATCAAGACGATCTCCACCCCGGCTCCCACCGGGCTGGGCGCCACCCAGAGCGAGCTGGAGTGGGCGATCAACGCCTACACGCTGGTCTTCGCGGGGCTGCTGTTCTCCGCCGGTCTCCTCGGCGACCGCCTCGGCCGCAAGAAGGTGCTGCTCGGCGGACTCGTCGTCTTCGGCGTCGGCTCGGCGCTGGCCGCCCTGTCGGGCTCGCCGGGCGAGCTGATCGCCTTCCGCGCGGTGATGGGCCTCGGCGCCGCCTTCGTGATGCCCGCCACCCTCGCCGTCCTGATGAACGTCTTCGAGCGCGACGAGCAGCCGAAGGCCATCGGCATCTGGGCGGGCGGCGTGGGCCTCGCCATCGCCATCGGCCCGATCACCGGTGGTGTCCTCCTGGACCACTTCTGGTGGGGCTCGGTCTTCCTGATCAACGTGCCGATCGTCGTCCTCGCCCTCGGCCTGATGCTCTGGCTGGTCCCCGACTCGCGCGACCCGGACCCCGGCCGGATCGACCCCGTCGGCGTCCTGCTCTCCGTCGTCGGTCTCGTCCTGCTGGTCTACGGCATCATCCGCGGCGGTCAGCTCGCCGACTTCACCGACGCCACGGTCCTCGCGACCAGCGTGACCGGCCTCGCGGTCCTCGCCGCCTTCGTGGTGTTCGAGAAGCGCAGCGACCACCCGTCCATCGACATGTCGTTCTTCAGGAACAAGGTCTTCTCGACCGCCATCGGCGTCATCGGCGTGGTCTTCTTCGCGCTGATGGGCGTGACCTTCTTCTCCGTCTTCTACACCCAGACCGTACGCGGCTACTCCCCGCTCCAGACCGGTCTGCTGATGCTCCCGCTGGCCGTCGCGCAGCTCGTCTTCGCGCCCCGCGCACGCCTCGTCGTCGACCGGTTCGGCAACAGCGCGGTGTGCACGGCGGGCATGACGCTGATCGCCGCGACGCTGGCCGCGTTCGCCGTGCTGGACGCGGACACCCCGATCTGGATCCTCGAAGTCGTCTTCTTCCTCATGGGCGCCGGCATGGCCCATGTGATGACCCCGCTCAGCGTCGTCATCATGCAGGCCCTGCCACGCGAGAAGGCCGGCTCCGCGTCCGCGCTCAGCAACACCTTCCGCCAGGTCGGCGGCGCCCTCGGCATCGCCGTCCTCGGCTCGGTGCTCTCCACCGCCTACCGCGGCGGCATCGAGGACGAACTGCCCGCCGGCGCCCCGCACGCCGCCGCCGAATCCATCGAGGCCACCCTCGCTCTCGCCGCCCGGCTCGGCGAACGGGGCGAGGCCCTGGTCACCCCGGCCCACGACGCGTTCCTGCACGCCATGCACGTGACGGCGCTGTGCGGGGCGGGTATCGCCCTCCTCGGCGCGGTGGCCATGGCGGTGTTCCTGCCGGGACGGCCGCGGGGGGGCCAAGAGGGCAAGGAGGAGACGGAGTTGGTGGCCGCCGACCACTGACGGACAATCGGGCCGGCGCGCGACCGGGTCGAACCGGAGCGCGAGTGAGCCGCACCGGCCCACGAGCGGACCGGACCAGTACACGAGCGGACCGGACCAGTACACGAGAGACGGAGTCGACCTTGAGACTCGCCGAGAGCCACGCCGACGAGGGGCGGGTCCGGGACGGGAGCCCCGTACGCGGACGGCCCCGCAGCGAGGCCGTGGAGCGGTCCATCGTCGAGGGCGTGATGAAGCTCCTCGAAGAGGGCGTGCCGCTCGCCGAGTTGTCGATCGAGCGGGTGGCCCGCACCGCCGGCGTGGGCAAGGCGACCATCTACCGCCGCTGGAGCGGCAAGGAGGCGCTCTTCGTCGACGTACTGCGCGCCGCCGAACCCCCGGACCCGGTGTTGCCCGGCACCTCGATGCGCGACGACCTGGTCGTCTTCCTGGAGGCGGCACGCAGGCGAGGCCTGCTCAACCGGCCCTCGGCGATCCTGCACAACGTCATCGCCCAGATGAAGAGCAGCCCCAAGATCTGGGACGCCTACCACGCGGACGTCGTCGCCCCCCGCCGCCGGGCCCTCGCCGACGTCCTGCGCCGGGGCCGGGACAACGGCGAACTCCGCCCCGACGTCGACATCGACCTCGTCGGGGACCTCGTCTTCGGCCCCATGCTGGTCCGCACCGTCATGCGCCCGGACGCCCCGCTCCCCGAGAGCCTGGCGGAGGACATCGTCGACACGGTGCTCGAAGGGCTGCGTCCGGCTGCGAAGTGAGTCACATCGATGTGCGCGTTTCGTTACAGACGTCGGGCCCTGTCCACCGGTTCGGAACTCCGAACAGCGGGTTGTGCGTCCTTGTGCCCGTACGGCCGCCCGGTGACGGCGGGAACGAAGGCAATCATCCCCTAGGGTCTTCAGAGCGCGGGGGGTAGAAGTGCACGGCAGGCAGTGAGGCGACGGTATGGCGCAGGCGTACATGACGGAGACGGGCGGCGGCGGCACGGGTCAGGGCCGCGAACAATCCCGGTTCCGGCGCCTGTTCGGCCGCCTCTTCGGCGGGTGGAGAGGAGACCGGCGGATCTGGCGGCGCGGCATCGTCCTCGCGGTCCTCGCCGTTCTCGTCGCCCTGGTGATGGTGTTGCACGCCCAGGTCCCCAACGCCGTGGGCAACCTGGGGAGTCTGACCGAGACGTTCCTGCCCTGGTTCGGTCTCGCGATCCCGCTGCTGCTGATCCTCGCCCTGGTCCGCAAATCGGCCACCGCGCTCGTCGCGCTCCTGGTGCCCACGGTCGTCTGGCTGAACACCTTCGGCGGACTGGTCACCAGCAAGACCGGCACCGGCGGTGACCTCGCCGTCGTCACCCACAACGTCAACGCGGAAAACGCCGACCCGTCCGGCACGGCCCGCGAGGTGGCCGCCTCCGGCGCGGACGTGGTGGCGCTGGAGGAACTCACCGAGAACGCGGTGCCGGTGTACGAGAAGGCGCTCGCGGCGGCGTACCCCTACCACGAGGTCGTCGGCACGGTCGGGCTGTGGAGCAAGTACCGGATGAGCGACACCAAGCCCGTCGACATCAAGCTCGGTTGGGAGCGCGCGATGCGCTCGACGGTGGCGGCACCGGACGGGCCGGTCGCCGTCTACGTCGCCCATCTCCCCTCGGTGCGGGTGAAGCTGGAGGCCGGGTTCACCGCCCGCCAGCGCGACAAGAGCGCCAACGCCCTGGGCGAGGCCATCGCCGACGAGCCGATCCAGCAGGTCGTCCTCCTCGGCGACCTCAACGGCACCATGAACGACCGCGCCCTGAACGCCGTCACCGCCCAGATGCGCTCCACCCAGGGCGCCGCGGGCAACGGCTTCGGCTTCAGCTGGCCGGCGTCGTTCCCGATGGCCCGTATCGACCAGATCATGGTCCGGGGCATGGAGCCGAAGGCGTCCTGGACCCTGTCGGAGACCGGCAGCGACCATCTGCCGGTGGCGGCACGGGTGACGATCGACACGCCCGGAGACTGACGGCGCAGGTGGGGCGAGCGGGCGGGACAGGGGAACACACGTCTGGTTGGAGTTTGTTCCGCCAGTGAACATACGATGGAACGGAACCGATTCCTTCCTTTCCTTCCCCTTGTCCTACCGCACCCTTTGAAAGGTCTCTCCGCCATGCCCTTGGCCCTGCTCGCTCTCGCCGTAGGCGCCTTCGGAATCGGCACGACCGAGTTCGTCATCATGGGTCTCCTCCCCGAGGTCGCCGCCGACCTCGGCATCTCGATCCCCGCCGCCGGCCACCTCGTCTCGGCGTACGCGCTCGGTGTCGTCATCGGCGCCCCGCTGCTCGCGGCGGCCACCGCCCGGCTGCCCCGCCGCAAGGTCCTGATCGGGCTGATGCTCCTCTTCGTCGCCGGTAACGCGCTCTCCGCCCTCGCCCCCGACGAGCACTGGCTGCTCGCCGCCCGCTTCCTCAGCGGTCTGCCGCACGGTGCCTTCTTCGGCGTCGGCGCGGTCGTCGCGACCGGCCTCGTGGCGCCGGAGCGCAAGGCCCGCTCGGTCTCGCTGATGTTCCTGGGCCTGACGATCGCCAACGTCGCCGGCGTCCCCGCCGCGACCCTCGTCGGCCAGCACTTCGGCTGGCGGATCACCTTCCTCGGCGTGAGCGCGATCGGCCTGGCCGCCATCGCCTCCCTCGCGCTCCTGCTGCCGGACGACCGCACGGAGGCCCCCTCCGCCGGCCTGCGCGGCGAACTGGGCGCCCTGCGCTCCCTGCCCGTCTGGCTCGCCCTCGGCACGACCGTCGCCGGCTTCGGCGCCCTCTTCTCCGCCTACAGCTACATCACGCCGATGCTCACGGACTCCGCCGGGTACGCCGGGACCAGCGTGACCATGCTGCTCGCGCTGTTCGGTGTGGGGGCGACCATCGGAAACCTGGCCGGCGGCCGCCTCGCCGACCACTCCCTGCGCGGCACCCTCTTCGGCGGCCTCGCGTCCCTGATCCTCGTGCTGGCCCTCTTCCCGGTGCTCATGTCCGCGCAGTGGAGCGCCGCCCTGGCCGTCGTCCTCCTCGGCGTCGCCGCCTTCGCCACCGGCTCGCCCCTCCAGCTGATGGTCATGGAGAAGGCCGCCGGCGCCCCCTCCCTCGCCTCCTCCGCCAACCAGGCCGCCTTCAACCTCGCCAACGCCGGCGGCGCCTGGATCGGCGGCCTCACCCTGACCGCCGGCCTCGGCACGACGGCCCCGGCGAGCGCGGGCGCGGCCCTCGCACTGATCGGCCTGGCGGTAGCGGCGGCGGCCCACGCCGTCGACACCCGCCGCACGCCCACCCCCGCCCCAGGACGCGGCCGCGTGGTGGCGTCCCATGTGCCGGGGGAGTCGGAGACGGTACGGGTCTGAAGCGTACGGGTGGGTGCGTAAACGCCTCGCCGCCGAGTCGCCCCCGGTTCTACCCTCACGGCCATGACGGCACACGACAGCGCCCGGCTCGTCGCGCACGCCCTCGCGGCGGCGGACGGCCGGGGCGTGCTGCTGGTCTTCCTGGAGGGGTCACCGCACTACTACGGCACGCGCGGCTTCGAGAGCGCCGTCGCGGCGGGCTTCCGTCCGCCGTCGCTGCGCATCCCCGAAGCCGCGTTCCAGGTCGCCCGTCTGTCCGCGCACGAGCCGTGGATGACGGGCACCTTCGTCTACTCGGAGCCCTTCTGGGCCTTCGACTGCGTCGGCCTGAGGGACCCGGAGGCCTGAGGGGGCTGAATTCTTGACGGAGCCGGAGGCCTGAGGGACCCGCCCTCAGGCCTCGCCCCGGCGCCTCGGCGCCCGGAGCCCCGGTGTCTACGCCCCCTCGCGCCACCGGTTCGTGATCGGCAGCCGGCGGTCCTTGCCGAAGCCCTTCGGGGAGATCTTCGTGCCCGGCGGGTACTGGCGCCGCTTGTACTCGGCGGTGTCGACCATGCGGAGCGTCTTGGTGACCAGCTCCCGGTCGAAACCGGCGGCGACGATCGCGTCGGCGCCCTGGTCGCGGTCGACGTACAGCGCGAGGATCGCGTCCAGGACCGGGTAGTCCGGGAGGGAGTCCGTGTCGACCTGCCCGGGGCGCAGTTCCGCGCTCGGGGGCTTGGAGATGGAGTTCTCCGGGATCGGCGGGGTCTGGCCCCGCTCCGCGGCCGCCCGGTTGCGCCACTCGGCGAGGCGGAAGATCGACGTCTTGTACACGTCCTTGATGGGGCCGTACGCGCCCACCGAGTCGCCGTAGAGCGTCGAGTACCCCACCGCCAGCTCCGACTTGTTGCCGGGCGCGAGCACGATGTGGCCCTCCTGGTTGGAGATCGCCATCAGCAGCGTGCCGCGCAGACGCGACTGGAGGTTCTCCTCGGCCAGGCCCGTCAGCTCGGTCGACGCCATGTAGGCGTCGAACATCGGCTCGATCGGGACCGTGCGGAAGTTCAGACCCGTCCGCCTCGCCAGCTCCGCCGCGTCACCCTGGGAGTGGTCCGAGGAGTACTTCGACGGCATGGACACGCCGTACACGTTCTGTGCGCCCAGCGCGTCGCACGCGATCGCCGCGACGAGCGCCGAGTCGATACCGCCGGAGAGCCCGATCAGGACCGACGAGAAGCCGTTCTTCGCGGCGTACGCCCGCAGGCCCACCACCAGCGCCGAGTACACCTCCTCGTCGTCGTCGAGGCGCTCCGCGTACCCGCCGGTCAGCTCCGGCTCGTACGCGGGCAGCGGCTCCTCGGAGAGGACGAGCCGGTCGATGCGCAGCCCGTCGTCGACACGCTGCCCATCAGCGGCTTCGCCGCGGGCTGTCACGGGTTCGGCGGCGGCCGCCGGGAGGTCCAGGTCCAGGACCACGCAGCCCTCCGCGAACTGCGGCGCCCGCGCGACCACTTCGCCGTGCCGGTCGACGACGATCGAGTCACCGTCGAAGACCAGCTCGTCCTGGCCGCCGATCATCGCCAGGTACGCGGTCGTGCAGCCGGCCTCCTGGGCGCGCTTGCGCACCAGTTCGAGCCGGGTGTCGTCCTTGTCGCGCTCGTACGGCGAGGCGTTGATGGAGAGCAGCAGCCCGGCCCCGGCGGACCGGGCGGCCGGGACGCGGCCGCCGTCCTGCCAGAGGTCCTCGCAGATGGCGAGGGCGATGTCGACGCCGTGCAGCCGCAGCACCGGCATGGTGTCGCCGGGCACGAAGTAGCGGAACTCGTCGAAGACGCCGTAGTTGGGGAGGTGGTGCTTGGCGTAGGTGAGCGCCACCTCGCCCCGGTGCAGCACCGCGCCCGCGTTCCGGGGCGCCCCGGCCGGCTGGCCGTACTTCGGCGCGGCGGACTCGGAACGGTCGAGGTAGCCGACGATCACCGGCAGCTCCCCGAAGCCCTCGTCGGCGAGCCGCGCGGCCAGCGCCTTCAGCGCGGCACGGGACGCCTCCACGAAGGACTGGCGCAACGCCAGGTCCTCGACGGGGTACCCGGTCAGCACCATCTCCGGGAACGCCACCAGATGCGCTCCCTGCTCGGCTGAGTGCCGGGTCCAGCGGACCACCGCCTCGGCGTTTCCGGCGAGATCGCCGACGGTCGAGTCGATCTGATTCAAAGCGAGACGAAGTTGAGGCACGCGGCCAGTGTAATCGTCAGAGCGACGCAATGGGGTGTGGGGCGGCCCACGTTCGCGGGCGCCCCACCACCGCCGCTCACGGATGGGCCGTCAGGAGCGCGGCGCGGCGCCCCGCTCCTTGAGCATGCCGGTCATCAAGGAGATCTCGGACTCCTGGGCGTTCACCATGCCCTGGGCGAGCTTCTTCTCGACACCGACGGTGCACTTGGAGACACAGCCCTCCGCCATGTGGATGCCGCCCTTGTGGTGGTCGGTCATCAACTGGAGGAAGAAGATCTCGGCCTGCTTGCCGTTCAGCTTGCCCAGCTTGTCCATCTCGGCGTCGGTCGCCATCCCGGCCATCAGCGCGCCGTCCTCGCCGGAGGCCATGCCGCCCATGCCCATCCAGGCCATCGGCTGCTCGGACGACACCTTGGGCAGGCCCCACAGATCGAGCCAGCCGATCATCATGCCGCGCTGGTTGGCCTGCGTCTGCGCGATGTCGTACGCGAGCCGCCGGACCTCCTCGTCGTCCGTCCGGTCGCGCACGATGTACGACATCTCCACGGCCTGCTGGTGATGGACGGCCATGTCCCGGGCGAACCCCGCGTCGGCGGAGTCCGTGGCGGGGGCCTTCAGCCCGGAGTCGTCACCGTCGGCGACCGCGTATGTGATCGCCCCGGCCGCGACGAGCACCGCCGCGGCCCCGGAGGCGATCCAACCGATGTGCTTCATGCTTCCCACTGTGCCAGGCCCGCTGTCGTCACTCACTCGTAGGTCGTCGCTCGTCACTCGCCGGTCGCCGGCCGTCAGGAGACGCCGTTGGTGCAGGCGGCACCCGGCTCGGGCGTCTGCTGGCCCTGGACGTAGTTCTCGAAGAACTTGTCGACGTTAGGGTCCTTCGCACCGGTCACCGTGCGCTGGTGGCCCCACGCGCTGAGCATGATCGGGTCCTTCTGGTCCTCAACCGGGCTCATCAGCGTGTACGGGGTCTTCTTGACCTTCTCCGCGAGCGCCTTGACGTCGGCCTCGGAGGCCTTGCTGTTGTACGTCACCCAGACCGCGCCGTGCTCCAGCGAGTGCACGGCGTTCTCGTTCTTGATGGCCTTGTCGTAGACGTCGCCGTTGCAGTTCTGCCAGACCGGGTTGTGGTCGCCGCCCACCGGGGGCTCCATCGGGTACTTCACGGTCTTGGTGACGTGGTTCTGGGCGAGCTTGGTGCTCCAGGTCTTCACGCCGTCCGAGCCGGTCTCCCACTTGCCGGTCGACTTGGAGTCACCGGCCACGCTGTCGCTGCCGTTGTCGTCGGACTGCGAGCGGATCAGGACCGTCCCGCCTACGACGAGGCCGGCGACTATCAGCACGCTGGCGCCGATCGTGAGGATCCGGTTCCGGCGCTCACGGGAACGCTCGGCACGGCGCATCGCCTCGATGCGCGCCTTGCGGTCCCCGCTGCTGTTGGTCTTGGCGGCCATGGGATGTGTCCTTAGTGGGGGATGGGTCGGATGGGACGGTCGGATCGACTGATCGTAATTTGATCCGCTCCCTCTCGTAAACGAGGGATCCCGTCTCCCATGCTGCCCGCCGGCCACGGATGCCGCGCGGTTTTCGGGGCACGCGTGACGGGCGTCCGGCGGATGTCGGCCCACTCGGGCATTACGGATGTCGGCGCGAGCAGGCAAGATGGGCGGCAGAGTGGTTGAGCTGCGGTGCGAGCGGTACACCTGCCGTACGCCGGGCGTTCGACCGGAGGCCGCTCGGTGGATCAAGGTGCGCAACGCGCACGAAATGGTGTTGTGGTGGGATGCTCAGGTGCCCGACCGCCTCCCGTGGCTCGGGAGCAAGGCGGCCTGACCAGCAAGGAATGGGTGGAAGCGGAAGATGGACAAGCAGCAGGAGTTCGTGCTCCGTACGTTGGAGGAGCGCGACATCCGTTTCGTACGCCTGTGGTTCACGGACGTGCTGGGCTTCCTGAAGTCCGTGGCCGTGGCCCCCGCCGAGCTGGAACAGGCGTTTGACGAGGGCATCGGCTTCGACGGCTCGGCCATCGAGGGCTTCGCACGCGTATACGAATCCGACATGATCGCCAAGCCGGACCCGTCGACCTTCCAGGTCCTGCCGTGGCGCGCGGAGGCCCCGGGCACCGCCCGGATGTTCTGCGACATCCTCATGCCGGACGGCTCCCCGTCCTTCGCGGACCCCCGGTACGTGCTGAAGCGGGCCCTGGCCAAGACCTCCGACCTGGGCTTCACCTTCTACACCCACCCGGAGATCGAGTTCTTCCTGCTGAAGGACAAGCCGACGGACGGCTCCCGCCCGACCCCCGCCGACAACTCCGGGTACTTCGACCACACCCCGCAGAACGTCGGCATGGACTTCCGCCGCCAGGCGATCACCATGCTGGAGTCCATGGGCATCTCGGTCGAGTTCTCCCACCACGAGGGCGCCCCCGGCCAGCAGGAGATCGACCTGCGCTACGCGGACGCGCTCTCCACGGCCGACAACATCATGACGTTCCGCCTGGTCATGAAGCAGGTGGCGCTGGAGCAGGGCGTCCAGGCGACCTTCATGCCCAAGCCGTTCTCCGAGCACCCGGGCTCGGGTATGCACACCCACCTCTCCCTCTTCGAGGGCGACCGGAACGCGTTCTACGAGTCCGGCGCGGAGTACCAGCTCTCCAAGGTCGGCCGCTCCTTCATCGCCGGCCTGCTGAAGCACGCCGCCGAGATCGCCGCCGTGACCAACCAGTGGGTCAACTCCTACAAGCGGATCTGGGGCGGCACCGAGCGCACCGCCGGGGCCGGCGGCGAGGCCCCCTCGTACATCTGCTGGGGCCACAACAACCGCTCCGCCCTGGTCCGCGTCCCCATGTACAAGCCCGGCAAGACGGGCTCGGCCCGGGTCGAGGTCCGTTCCCTGGACTCCGGCGCGAACCCCTACCTGGCCTACGCCATGCTCCTGGCCGCCGGCCTCAAGGGCATCGAGGAGGGCTACGAGCTGCCGCCGGGCGCCGAGGACGACGTCTGGGCCCTCTCGGACGCCGAGCGCCGCGCCATGGGCATCGAGCCCCTCCCGCAGAACCTCGGCGAGGCACTCTCCCTCATGGAACGCAGCGACCTCGTCGCCGAGACCCTCGGCGAACACGTCTTCGACTTCTTCCTGCGCAACAAGCGCCAGGAGTGGGAGGAGTACCGCTCCGAGGTGACGGCCTTCGAGCTGCGGAAGAACCTGCCGGTGCTGTAGGTGCAGGTCAGGGCGATTTTTCCGCTGGGACGGCACATGGGGGCGGCGGTCGTGGACCGTCGGCCCCTTGCCGTGGGACGCACCGGCTAGCGGAGCACGCGGTGGCGGAGGTAGACGACCTTCGCGGCGAGGGGGCGGGTCTCGACGAGTTCCAGGTCCACCCGGCGTTCGTCCCGGGGGAAGAAGGGGATGCCGCCGCCGACCAGCACCGGGTAGACGATGGCCCGGTACTCGTCGATCAGGCCCGCCTCGGCGGCCTGGGCGGCGAGGGTCGCGCCGCCGATCGCGATGTCGCCCTCGCCCGGCTCGGCCCGCAGCCGCTCGATCTCCTCCGCCACACCGCCGGAGGCCAGACGGGCATGGCCCTCCACCGCCGACAGCGTCGTGGAGAACACCACCTTCGGGAGCGGATTCCAGAGCGCGATCCATTCGCGCTCCGCGTCGCCGAGCGCCGGGTCCTGGTCGGCGGTCTCCCAGTACAGCATCGTCTCGTACAGCCGACGTCCCATCAGGTGGACGCCGACGTCCCGGATCTCGTCGATCCAGAAGCGGAAGACCTCCGGTTGGGGCTCCGACCAGTCGAAGCCGCCGTCCGGCCCGACGATGTAGCCGTCCAGGGAGACGTTCATCGAATAGGTCACGCTGCGCATCGGGAGCCCTCCTCGGTGACGGATCCGACAGTACGGCCACCGGAGACCCACCGCGATGCAAACCGCGAAGGCTGCCGACCGGCGCGGCCGTCGACCGCGAAAGCCGTCGACCGCGAAAGCCGTGGTCGCGCCGCGCGGGGGCTCAGCGCGGAGTGCGCAGGCCGTCCAGTGCCGGGGGCAGTGGATAGACGTGCTCGGCGGGGAACAGACGCTGGGCCTTCGCGGTCTGTCCGGACCGCACCAGGGCCGCGGCTTTGTGGACCCGCGGGGTGAGGTCCGTGAGGCCGACGACCCACTCGTCGGTGAAGGTCCGGATCAGATGGCGGCCGATGCCGACCTGGATGCTGTAGTGGTTCAGCGCGGCCCCGCGCGCCGAGCGCTCCGGGTCCCACTGGACGTGGACGGCGGCCCGGGCCACCGCCGCCGGGTCCGCCGTCGTCAGCACCGCCCGTGACAGCGCCTCCTCCCACCTCTCGCGGGTGATCCGGACCGCGAGCACCCGCTCCTGGCCGGACTTGCCGGCCCAGTTGCTGCGGTGCATCAGCCACAGGAACGACGGCTTGATCCACGTCATCCGACGGAACGAGAACGGCTCGACGAACCGGCCCGCCCGCAGCGCCGCGTCGGCGATCGCGGGTGCGTACGCCTGGTACACCACGATCGTGCGGGCGTCGTAGTCGGCACGGATCTCGTACGGGGAAGCCATGCCCGGCACCCTGCCAGCCGCCGGGCGGCGGCCGCGAGCGAATATCCCCGCCCGTCGGCCGCGGCCGGACTACTGCCGTTCCGCCAGCTCCGCCAGCACCTGGTGCAGCGGCTCCGTGGCCCTGCGCCGGTACTCCTGGATCGACCAGCCGTTGCCGTCCGGGTCCTTGAAGTACATGAAGGTGGCGCCGTCGTCGGGGGTGTACTGGACGGGATCGGAGACGTCGAGGCCGCGTTCGCGGAGCTCGGTGTGGGCGGCCTTGATGTCGGCGACGCAGAGCTGCAGACCCTGGTAGGAGCCGGGGGCCGGCGTGGTCTCACCCTGGGCCATGTCCCAGATGGCGTCGCCGAGGGCGATCGAACAGCCGGAGCCCGGGGGAGTCAGCTGGACGATCCGCATGCCCGGCATGACCTCCTGGTCGATGTCGACGTGGAAACCGACCTTGTCCCGGTAGAAGTCCCGGGCCCGGTCGATGTCGCTCACCGGTAGCGGAATCACTTCGAGCGTGTACTGCATCCCTCGTCCTCCAAGTCGCCTTCGACTTTTCGCCTGGCCGTACCGCCATCGCGTCCGGAGGTACGGCTCCCCCTACCGAAGCCGAAAACCGCGCCGGGCGCCACCGAGAACCGAAAGCCCGCCGCAACCGGGGTGTCGTCGTGCCGCCCACGGCCACGAAGGCCCGTGCTCCTCCGGCGGGGCTCACCCCCCGTAGAACAGCTCGTCCACCACCGCCCGAGCCCGTCGTGTGATGCGGCGGTAGTCGTCGAGCATGTCGCCCACGTGGCCGGGGCCGTACCCCAAGTACCGGCCCACGGCGGCGAGTTCGCGGCCGTGGGAGGGGAATGTGTCGCCCGCGCGGCCCCGTACGAGCATCACCGCGTTGCGGACGCGGGTGGCCAGGACCCAGGCCTCGTCCAGTATGGCCGCGTCCTCGACGCCCACCAGGCCGGCCTCGCGGGCGGCGGCCAGGGCCGCGCGGGTGCGGGTCGTGCGCAGGCCCGACTCGCGGTGGCCGTGCTGGAGTTGGAGGAGCTGGACGGTCCACTCGACGTCGGAGAGGCCGCCGCGGCCGAGTTTGGTGTGGAGGGTCGGATCGGCACCGCGCGGCATCCGCTCCGACTCCATACGGGCCTTGATGCGCCGGATCTCGCGCACGGCGTCGTCGCCGAGTCCGTCCGACGGGTAGCGCAGCGGATCGACGAGATCC
The DNA here is from genome assembly GCF_020982545.1 of Streptomyces sp. MNU76. GTDB lineage: Bacteria > Actinomycetota > Actinomycetes > Streptomycetales > Streptomycetaceae > Streptomyces. The sequence goes on from NZ_JAJKLK010000001.1 coordinate 1,155,884, forward strand.
ATGAAGCGGCGGCCCAGCTCCGCGTCCCCGGCGACCGGTTCGGCGCGCAGCAGCGCCTGCGACTCCCACACCAGCGACCACCGGCGGTAGTAGGCCTCGTACGACTTCAGCGTCCGTACGAGCGGGCCGGTCTTGCCCTCGGGGCGCAGGTCCGCGTCGATGAGGAGCGGCGGGTCGGCGCTCGGGAGCTGGAGCAGGCGGCGCATCTCGGAGACGACCGCGTTCGCGGCGCGGGCCGCCTCCTGTTCGACGGAGCCCTCGCGCGGCTCGTGGACGAACAGGACGTCGGCGTCGGAGCCGTAGCCCAGTTCGTGACCGCCGAAGCGGCCCATGCCGATCACCGCGAAACGGGTGGGGAGCGTGTCGCCCCAGCCCTCGCGGACCACGGCCCGCAGGGTGCCCGCGAGGGTCGCGGCCGTGAGGTCGGAGACCGCGCCGCCGACGAGGTCCACGAGGGCGCCCTGGTCGGCGGTCGCCGGGGTCGCCTCGGTGCCGTAGGAGCCGACGATGTCCATGGCGGCCGTACGGAACAGTTCCCGGCGGCGGACGCCGCGCGCGGCCGTGACGCCCTGCTGGGCGCCGTCGGCCCGGCCCACGGCGGCGAGGATCTCCTGCTCCAGGGGGGCGCGCTCGCGGGCTTCGAGACCGCCGGCGCCACCGGCGACCCCGTCCCCGTCACCGAGGAGCGAGACCGCCTCGGGGGCGCGCATGAGCAGGTCGGGCGCCAGGCGCCCCGCGGACAGCACGCGCGCCAGGTTCTCCGCCGCCGCGCCCTCGTCCCGCAACAGCCGGAGATACCAGGGGGTTCTGCCGAGCGCGTCGGAGACCTTGCGGAAGTTGAGCAGACCCGCGTCCGGGTCGGCGGAGTCGGCGAACCACCCCAACAGCACGGGCAGCAGCGTGCGTTGGATGGCCGCCTTGCGGGAGACGCCGGAGGCCAGGGCCTCCAGGTGGCGCAGGGCCGAGGCCGGGTCGGCGTAGCCGAGGGCCACGAGGCGTTCGCGGGCCGCGTCGGCGCTCAACCTGATCTCGCCGGGGGCGAGTTGGGCGACGGCGTCGAGGAGCGGCCGGTAGAAGAGCTTCTCGTGCAGCCGACGTACGACGGCCGCGTGGCGCCGCCACTCGCGGTTCAGCTCGGCGATCGGATCGGTGCGCAGGCCGAGGGAACGGCCGATCCGCCGCAGGTCGTCGTCGCCCTCGGGGACGAGGTGGGTGCGGCGCAGCCGGTAGAGCTGGATGCGGTGCTCCATGGAGCGCAGGAAGCGGTAGGCCGCGTCGAGTTGGGCCGCGTCCGCCCGCCCCACATAGCCGCCGGCGGCCAGCGCGCCCAGCGCGTCGAGGGTGGTCCCGCTGCGCAGGGACGTGTCCCCGCGTCCGTGCACCAGCTGGAGCATCTGGACGGCGAACTCGACGTCCCGCAACCCGCCCGGCCCGAGCTTGAGTTGCCGGTCGACCTCGGCGGCCGGGATGTTCTCCACCACCCGGCGCCGCATGCGCTGCACGTCGGTGACGAAGTTCTCCCGTTCGGCCGACTTCCAGACGAGTGGTTCGAGCGCGGCGACGTACGCCTCGCCCAGTTCGAGGTCGCCCGCGACCGGCCGTGCCTTGAGCAGCGCCTGGAACTCCCAGGTCTTCGCCCACCGCTGGTAGTAGGCCAGATGGCTGCTGAGCGTTCTGACGAGCGGGCCGTTGCGCCCCTCCGGCCGCAGGTTGGCGTCGACCGGCCAGATGCTGCCCTCGACGGTCGTCTCGGAGCAGACCCGCATCATGTGCGAGGCGAGCCGGGTGGCGGCCCGGATCGCCTTCTGCTCGTCCGCCCCGTCCGCCGTCTCCCCGACGAAGATGACATCGACGTCGGAGACGTAGTTGAGTTCGTGGCCGCCGCACTTGCCCATCGCGATCACCGCGAGCCGGCACTGCTCCGCGTCCTCGGGCGCGGCGGCGCGGGCGATCGCGAGGGCGGCGCGCAGCGTGGCGGTGGCGAGGTCGGCCAGCTCGGCGGCGGTCTGGGCGACGTCCGTCGTACCGCAGACGTCGCGGGCGGCGATGGAGAGCAGGCAGCGGCGGTAGGCGACCCGCAGGGAGACGGGGTCGGTGGCCTCCGCGAGCCCCCGTTCGAATTCCTCGACGCCCGGGTGCAGATCCCGCGGCTCGTACGTCACGAGCGCCTGCCAGTCCTGCGCGTGCCGGGCCAGATGGTCACCGAGCGCGGCGGACGCGCCGAGCACCCCCAGCAGCCGGTCCCGCAGCGGCTTGGCCGCTATCAACGTGTCCAGCACCGCCCGCCGGGCCGTACGGTCCGGTTGCGCCTCCAGCAGCCGTACGAGGCCCAGCAGGGCGAGATCGGGGTCGGCGGTCGCCCCGAGCGCGTCCAGCAGGACCGGGTCGCTCCGTACGGCCGACAGCTCCTCGCTCTCCAGCAGCCGCTCGGCGGCGCCGGCATCGGTGAAACCGTGCCGCAGCAGTCGCGAGTACGTACTGCTCCTGCGCCCCGGCGCCGTCATCCCAGGCCTCCCGTCGGATCAAGCCCGCTCGTCCACACGTCCGCCCACCCGATCGCCCGACTCCGCCGATCAAGACCGTACGGGCACGAGCCTAGCCGCAGTACCTGCGAGAAGCGCCGGCCGACCGGGGGCGGCCCGGGTGTCGGCGTTCTCGAGGGAGGACAACGGGGCCGTGGGACGGGACGGGACGAGTCGGGCCGGGGCGGCGGGTCCTGCCGTCCGGGCCGGGGCGGTGCCACCATTCGGACCGGGGGATCCGTGCCCTAGGGTCTGTATGGAGTTGTGATCAAGGCTGTGATCCGAGGTGTCGGATCCAGAGGAGGCCGGCGCATAATTCGAGTCCGGCCTGGTAGCTTTCAGGCTTTTTGTCGTAGCGGACGGCGAGGCCACGCCAGTCCTTGATCTTGTTGATGGTGCGTTCGACGCTGTTGCGGAGCTTGTACAACTGCTTGTCCCAGGTGACGGGCCGTCCGCCGCGTGAGCCACGGTTCTTGCGGTGGGCGGCCTGATCCTTCTTCTCGGGGATGACCGCTTTGATCCCGCGTTTGCGCAGGTGGGAACGGTTCTGGCGGGACGAGTACGCCTTATCGCCCGCGACTGCGTCCGGCCGGGTGCGGGGCCGGCCGACCGGGCCGGGGACGTGGATCTTGTTCAGGACGGGGATGAACTGCGGACTGTCCCCGGCTTGCCCCGCAGTGATCTTCAGTGAGAGGGGCAGGCACTGCGGCACACAGGACAGGTGCGTCTTCGTGGTCAGTCCGCCGCGGGAACGCCCCAGGTCAGCAGCGGCGAGCCGGGCCCTGCGGCGACGCCTCACACGTCGTCGTTCTTCCCGCTCCGGGTCCAGCTGCCCGTCTTGTTCCTGGCCGGCGCCCCTTTTTTTCCGCGGCGGCCTTCTCCAGCACGTCCAGGATCTCGGGCTCCACGATCATCCCGGCAGCATCATGATGGGCCCGGACCGTGGTCGAGTCCACGCTGACCAGCGACAAGTCCACCAGGCCCCGCTTCGCCGCCTCGGCGATCGCACCCTGGAACACCGCGGTGAACACCCCGGCATCCCGCCACTGCCGAAACCGGCCGTAAACGGTGGACCAGCGCCCGAACCGTTCGGGCAACTCCCGCCATTTCGCCCCGTTCCTGAACCGCCACACGATGCCCTCGAAGTGCGCCCGCAGATTCTCCGGGTACGGCCCATACTCACCGACCGGCAGGAACGGGGAGACGAACTCCCACTCGGCATCCGAAAGTTGAGGTCGAGACACCCCACCGTTTTACCCCAGGGCCCCCGGCTTTCCCAGGCCGGGGGCTCACGAGATCACAACTCCATACAGGCCCTAGTCCGGGTCGGCGGGTCGGTGCCGCTGGCCGGGTGGGCGGGTCGGTGCCCTACGGCCCTTTCGGGGCGAAAAGCACGGGGCGCAGCCCCTGCTTTTCAGGGGCGCGGGGAACTGCGCGAGAAGCCCCACCGGGCCGCACCCGACAACGCACAGCCCGCCCTGCGCACCCTTCGGCCCGCCCGCGCACCCCTTTGTCAGGCCCTGCGGGAAGCCGCCGGCGCCCCGGCCGGGCCTACGCCTTGACCGGTTCCAGTTCCGGTTCCCGGATGCCCCCCGTCACCTGGCGCGGCAGCGCGTACGGCAGGGCGCCGTACCAGGCGCGGGCCACGCCGTAGCCGAAGGCCAGGCAGAGCATGCCGCCGACCGCGTCCAGCCAGAAGTGGTTGGCGGTGGCGACGATGACGACGAGTGTCAGCGTGGGGTAGAGCAGGCCCAGTACCCGCACCCACGGCACCGACGCCAGCGCGAAGATCGTCAGCCCGCACCACAGCGACCAGCCGATGTGCATGGACGGCATCGCCGCGTACTGGTTGGACATGTTCTTCAGGTCGCCCGAGGCCATGGAGCCCCAGGTCTGGTGGACGACGACCGTGTCGATGAAGTTCTCGTCGGTCATCAGCCTGGGCGGGGCCAGCGGGTAGAAGTAGTAGCCGACCAGGGCCACGGCGGTGGTCGCGAAGAGGACCAGACGTGTCGCCGCGTAACGGCCCGGATGACTACGGTAGATCCACACGAGGACACCGAGCGTGACGATGAAATGCAGGGTCGCGTAGTAGTAGTTCATGCCGACGATCAGCCATGTCACCGAGTTCACGGAGTGGTTGATCGTCTCCTCGACCGCGATCCCGAGGTGGTGCTCCACCTTCCAGATCCAGTCGGCGTTCTTCAGCGCCTGCGTCTTCTGCTCCGGGACCGCGTTGCGGATCAGGGAGTACGTCCAGTAACTCACCGCGATCAGCAGGATCTCGAACCACAGACGCGGCCTGCGCGGGACCCGCAGCCGGTGCAGGACCCTCTGCTCCGGCGCGTCCGTGACGGACCGCGGAGCGGCCTGCTCCCGGCCTTCCTCCAGTGTCGTCACGGTCGTTTCACCCATGGGCACAGAGTCTGCCAGAAATCCGGTACCCCACCGATCATCCTCTGGTCGGGTTCGTCACGCACGTTCGTCGGGGTGGCGCCGAGGGCCTTGTCCTCCGTACGTACCGCATCGTTCCCCCATATCTCCGCCTCAGGTACGAGAGCGGTCCCCAGGCGCCGAGGCGGTCGACCCCCGCACCACCAGTTCCGGCATGAACACGAATTCGCTGTGCGGCGCCGGAGTCCCCCCGATCTCCTCCAGCAACGTCCGCACCGCCGCCTGTCCCATCGCCGGCACCGGCTTGCGGACGGTCGTCAGCGGTGGGTCGGTGAAGGCGATCAGGGGGGAGTCGTCGAAGCCGACGACCGAGATGTCGTCCGGGACCTCCAGCCCCCGCTGCCGGGCCGCCCGGATCGCGCCGAGCGCCATCATGTCGCTCGCGCACACCACCGCCGTGCAGTCCCGGTCGATGAGCGCCATGGCCGCCGCCTGGCCGCCCTCCAGCGTGTAGAGGGAGTGCTGGACGAGTTCGGACTCGACGGTCGCCGCCGGGAGCCCCAGCTGGTCCTGCATCGTGCGGACGAAACCCTCGATCTTGCGCTGCACCGGCACGAACCGCTTCGGACCCAGCGCCAGACCTATCCGGGTGTGACCGAGCGAGACCAGGTGCGTCACCGCGAGCGACATCGCCGCCCGGTCGTCCGGCGAGATGAAGGGGGCCTGCACCTTCGGTGAGAAACCGTCGACGAGGACGAACGGCACGCCCTGGGCGCGCAGTTGCTCGTAACGCTGCATGTCGGCGGAGGTGTCGGCGTGCAGACCGGAGACGAAGATGATGCCGGCGACCCCCCGGTCGACCAGCATCTCCGTCAGCTCGTCCTCCGTCGACCCGCCGGGGGTCTGGGTGGCGAGCACCGGGGTGTATCCCTGCCGGGTCAGCGCCTGGCCGATGACCTGCGCCAGGGCCGGGAATATGGGGTTCTCCAGCTCCGGGGTTATGAGGCCCACCAGCCCCGCGCTGCGCTGCCGGAGCCGGACCGGCCGCTCGTAGCCCAGCACGTCGAGGGCGGCCAGAACGGACTGGCGAGTGGTCGCGGCGACGCCCGGCTTCCCGTTCAGGACGCGGCTGACAGTCGCCTCGCTGACCCCCGCCTGGGCTGCGATGTCGGCAAGCCGTGTGGTCACAGCACTGGACTGTACCGGCCGGACCTGCGCTTGCCCACCGGCCCGGCGTCGGGGGCGGGCGGGGATGCGGCCCGGCGCGGGCTGCTGGGTCATCGCGGTCCCTCGTGATTCTGGTCGGTGTCCGTGGGGGCGCCCGTGTGCGGAAGGGGTGGACTTCGCAAGGCGCTGACAGGGTGATGATGGCCGCCCAGGCCATGGGTGGCAAGAGCTTGCAGAGTCTTGCACAGCCTCCTGAACCCCAGCTGAGCTGCCCTGATGGCAGGTTTCGGCCAAGTCGAGTGCAGGTTAAGGGCCGATAACCATCCCCTGTGGTTGCAATTTTTTGCAGCAAGGTCTTTCGTCGCGCTTACAACGCTGTTACGTTCGGCCTCGCCCGGCGGCGGCGACGGCGCGGCCGGAACCCGGCAGGAGCGGCAGACGGGGCCCTCTGCCCGGTACACGGGCTTTCACCCTCAAGGAGATCTCATGCGGCGTGGCATAGCGGCCACCGCGCTGGTGGCGTCGATCGCCCTCACGGCGACGGCCTGCGGCGGAAGCGACAGCGGCGAATCGGCCGACGGTCCGGTCACCATCACCTGGTGGGACACCTCCAACGCCACCAATGAGGCGCCGACGTACAAGGCCCTGGTCAAGGAGTTCGAGGCCGCCAACAAGAACATCAAGGTCAAGTACGTCAACGTGCCCTTCGACCAGGCGCAGAACAAGTTCGACACCGCCGCCGGCGCCACGGGCGCGCCGGACATCCTGCGCTCCGAGGTCGGCTGGACGCCCGCCTTCGCCAAGAAGGGCTTCTTCCTGCCGCTGGACGGCACCGAGGCCCTCAAGGACCAGGACGAGTTCCAGCCCAGCCTGATCAAGCAGGCCCAGTACGACGGCAAGACCTACGGCGTCCCGTTCGTCACCGACACCCTGGCGCTGGTCTACAACAAGGAGCTCTTCGAGAAGGCCGGCATCACCGAGGCCCCGAAGAGCTGGGACGACCTGAAGAAGGCCGCCGCCACCGTCAAGGACAAGACCGGCGTCGACGGTTACTGGGGCTCCACCCAGGCCTACTACGCCCAGTCCTTCCTCTACGGCGAGGGCACCGACACCGTCGACGTCGCGCAGAAGAAGATCACCGTGAACTCCGCCGAGGCCGAGAAGGCGTACGGCACCTGGCTGGACCTCTTCGACGGCAAGGGCCTGCACAAGGCGGACACCACCGCCGACGCCTACGCCCACATCCAGGACGCCTTCGTCAACGGCAAGGTCGCCTCGATCATCCAGGGCCCGTGGGAGATCACGAACTTCTACAAGGGCTCGGCCTTCAAGGACAAGGCCAACCTGGGCATCGCCACCGTCCCGGCCGGATCCACCGGCAAGGCGGGCGCCCCGACCGGCGGCCACAACCTCTCGGTCTACGTCGGCTCGGACAAGGCGCACCAGGAGGCGTCGCTGAAGTTCGTCAACTTCATGACCTCGGCGAAGTCCCAGGAGACCATCGCCCTGAAGAACTCCACGCTGCCCACGCGCGACGACGCCTACACCGCCGAGGTGAAGGCCGACCCGGGCATCGCCGGCTACCAGACCGTGCTCGCCGCCGCCCAGCCGCGCCCCGAGCTGCCCGAGTACAGCTCCCTGTGGGGTCCGCTGGAGACCGAGCTGCTCGCGATCGCCGGCGGCAAGAAGTCCCTGGACAAGGGCCTGGGCAACGCGGAGACCGCGATCGCCAAGCTGGTCCCGGACTACAGCAAGTGATCCCGGGTGGCCGCCGTGTCCCACCCTCCCGGCCGCGGCCGGGAGGGTGGGACACGGCGGCCACCGGCCCGGTCCCCGGGCAGCCCGGCCCCCGATCTTCCAGTGATCTTCCAGAAGGTGTCGAACGATGACAGTCGCCATCGACCGAGCGACCGGCCAACGCCGAGGTGAACCGGGCGGGCGCCCGGGCCCGCTGTCGCGCCTGAAGCAGTCGTACCAGCGGTACTGGTACGCGTACGCGATGATCGCCCCGGTGGTCGTCGTGCTCGGCGTCCTGGTGCTGTATCCGCTGGCGCGCGGGCTCTACCTCACCCTCACCAACGCCAACAGCCTCAACTCGGCGCGCACGATCGGTGCCAACCACATCGAGGCCACCTACGAGTTCATCGGCTTCGACAACTACGCCGACATCCTCTGGGGCCCGACGTCGTACGACCGCTTCTGGTCGCACTTCATCTGGACGATCGTCTGGACGGCGCTCTGCGTCGCCCTGCACTACTTCATCGGCCTCGGCCTCGCGCTGCTGCTCAACCAGAAGCTGCGCGGCCGCACCTTCTACCGGCTGATCCTGGTCCTGCCGTGGGCCGTGCCGACCTTCGTCACCGTCTTCGGCTGGCGGTTCATGCTCGCCGACGGCGGTGTGATCAACGCCGGCCTCGAAGCGCTGCACCTGCCGGCACCGCTGTGGCTGGAGGACACCTTCTGGCAGCGGTTCGCCGCGATCATGGTCAACACCTGGTGCGGTGTGCCGTTCATGATGGTCTCGCTGCTCGGCGGCCTGCAGTCCATCGACTCCTCGCTGTACGAGGCGGCGGAGATGGACGGTGCGAGCGCCTGGCAGCGCTTCCGCTACGTCACCCTGCCGGGCCTGCGCTCGGTCAGCTCCACCGTCGTACTCCTCGGCGTCATCTGGACGTTCAACCAGTTCGCCGTCATCTTCCTGTTGTTCGGCGACACCGCGCCCGAGGCGCAGATCCTCGTGACCTGGGCCTACTACCTCGGCTTCGGGCAGCAACCGCGTGACTTCGCGCAGTCGGCGGCCTACGGCATCCTGCTGCTGGCCATCCTGATCGTCTTCACCTCCTTCTACCGCCGCTGGCTGAACCGCGATGAGCAGCAGCTCGCGATCTGAGGCAGGAGCCCCCATGAGCACCACGACGCCCACGACGACCGGCCGGGCCACGGCCGCCGCGGACCGGCCGACCGCGCCGACCCCCTCGGCGCCCAGGACGACCCGCCGACGCGGCGAGAACAGCCTCGCCGGCTCCCTCGCCTCCCACACGATCCTCATCGTCGCGAGCCTGGCCGCGCTCTTCCCGATCGCCTGGCTGGTCTTCCTGTCCCTCGGACCGGACAAGGACGATTACCTGCATCCCGGGCGCATCTTCGGCAAAATGACCTTTGCCAACTACTCGCACGTGCTTCAGGAGACACCGTTCTTCGACTGGCTGATCAGCACCCTCGTCGTCTCGCTCGGCACCACCGTCCTCGGGGTGCTGATCGCGGCGACCACCGGTTACGCCGTCTCCCGCATGCGCTTCCCGGGCTACCGGAAGTTCATGTGGGTGCTCCTGGTCACGCAGATGTTCCCGGTGGCCGTCCTGATGGTGCCGATGTACGAGATCCTCTCGGAACTGCGGCTCGTCGACAGCTACCTCGGCCTCGTCCTCGTCTACTGCTCGACGGCCGTGCCCTACTGCGCCTGGCTGCTCAAGGGCTACTTCGACACGATCCCCTTCGAGATCGACGAGGCGGGACGCGTCGACGGGCTCACCCCCTTCGGCACCTTCGCACGGCTGATCCTGCCGCTCGCCAAGCCGGGCCTCGCGGTCGCCGCGTTCTACAGCTTCATCACCGCGTTCGGGGAGGTCGCCTTCGCCTCGACGTTCATGCTGTCCGACACGAAGTACACCTTCGCCGTCGGTCTGCAGAGCTTCGTCAGCGAACACGACGCCCAGCGCAACCTGATGGCGGCCACCGCCGTGCTGGTCGCGATCCCCGTCTCCGCGTTCTTCTACCTCGTGCAGAAGAACCTGGTGACAGGACTGACCGCAGGCGGCACGAAGGGGTGACGCTCCGCTGGGAGGGGCGCGCGGGGTCGTCCGTTGTCTGCGGCTCCGGTGGGGCTTCTCGCGCAGTTCCCCGCGCCCCTGAAGGGGCGCGCAGGCCCCCTCTCCCGAGAACCCGAGGCGGTCGTGGTGACCATCCGACCCCGCTGTCACCGCGGCCGCCTCGTCCCCCTTCCCGTCCTCATCCTTCTGCCCAGATGACCCGTCACGCATCAAGGACGTCATGAGCCACCAGCACTCCACCACCACCCCCACCGCGACCCCCGCCGAGGCACAGCGCAGCGATTGGTGGCGCGACGCGGTGATCTACCAGGTCTATCCGCGCAGCTTCGCCGACAGCAACGGCGACGGCATGGGCGACCTGGAGGGCGTACGTTCCCGACTCCCGTACCTGCGCGACCTCGGCATCGACGCCGTGTGGCTCAGCCCGTTCTACGCCTCCCCGCAGGCCGACGCCGGCTACGACGTCGCCGACTACCGCGCGGTGGACCCGATGTTCGGGTCACTGCTGGACGCCGACGCCCTGATCCGCGACGCCCACGGGCTCGGCCTGCGCGTCATCGTCGACCTGGTCCCCAACCACTCTTCCGACCAGCACGAGTGGTTCAAGCGAGCGGTGGCGGAGGGCCCCGGTTCGCCGCTGCGCGACCGCTACCACTTCCGCCCCGGCAAGGGCGCGGACGGTGAACTCCCGCCCAACGACTGGGAGTCCATCTTCGGCGGCCCGGCGTGGACGCGGGTGACGGAACCGGACGGCTTCCCCGGCGAGTGGTACCTGCACCTCTTCGCCCCGGAGCAGCCCGACTTCAACTGGGACCACCCGGCGGTCGGTGACGAGTTCCGCTCCATCCTCCGTTTCTGGCTGGACATGGGCGTCGACGGCTTCCGTATCGACGTCGCCCACGGCCTGGTCAAGGCGGACGGCCTCCCGGACCTCGGCGCCCACGACCAGCTGAAGCTGCTGGGCAACGATGTCATGCCCTTCTTCGACCAGGACGGCGTCCACGCGATCTACCGCGAATGGCGCCTGGTCCTGGACGAGTACGCGGGGGACCGCATCTTCGTCGCGGAGGCCTGGACCCCGACGGTCGAACGCACCGCGAACTACGTCCGGCCGGACGAGCTCCACCAGGCCTTCAACTTCCAGTACCTGGGCACCGACTGGGACGCGGCCGAGCTGAAGGTCGTCATCGACCGCACGCTGGACGCGATGCGACCGGTGAACGCCCCCGCGACCTGGGTGCTGTCGAACCACGACGTGACCCGCCACGCCACCCGCTTCGCCAACGAACCGGGCCTCGGCACGCAGATCCGCCTCGCGGGCGACCGCGCGCTGGGCCTGCGCCGCGCCCGCGCCGCCTCGCTCCTGATGCTCGCGCTGCCCGGCTCGGCCTACGTCTACCAGGGTGAGGAACTCGGCCTCCCCGATGTCGTCGACCTGCCGGACGAGGTCCGCCAGGACCCCGCGTACTTCCGGGGCGCCGGCCAGGACGGCTTCCGCGACGGCTGCCGGGTGCCGATCCCGTGGACCCGCGCCGGCTCCTCGTACGGCTTCGGCACCGGCGGCTCCTGGCTGCCGCAGCCCGCCGCATGGGCCGACCTGAGCGTCGAGGCGCAGACGGGCGTCGCGGAGTCGACCCTGGAGCTGTACCGCACGGCCCTGTCCGTCCGCCGCGAACAGCCCGGCCTCGGCGCGGGCGACTCGGTGGAGTGGCTGAAGGCCCCCGTCGGCGTCCTGGCCTTCCGCCGGGGCGACTTCGTGTGCGTCGCCAACACCACGGGCGAGGCGGTCCGGATCCCCGCGTACGGCCGGGTCCTGGTCGCCAGCGGCGAGGTGACGGTGGCCGACGACGAGGCGAAGCTGCCGGGCGACACGACGGTGTGGTGGACGACCGGCTGACGGACCGTTCGAGGAGACGCGGTCCCGTCCGACGGGACGTGAGCTCGCCACCCGGTCGACCGGGTGGCGAGCTTTCTCATGTGCCGACCCTAGCCATCGTTGGTCCGGGTGCGAGGCGTGGTCGTCACGTCCGACTGATCCTGCCGCAGGCCGAGCCAGCCTTCCAGGTCTCGCGACACCACCGAATTCAGTACATCGAACCCGTCCGCCGCCGCGTCCTGGGGATCGTCCCCGCGGGCGAGCCGGAATTGCAGGGTCCTCTTCACCAGCTGGATCTGCCCCAGCATCTCGCTGCGCTGTATCCAGAGCTCCCGCTCACGGAACATGCCGTCCCACGAGTTGACCACGCCGATGGACCCGGCGAGCGCCGTGCTGAGCAGGCCCAGCCAGGTCGAGTTCCAGACGGCGACTATCGCCCCCGTCAATGCGATGAGGGCCGCGGCGAACGAATTCCACAACGTGATGTACTTGAACCGGTTCTTGGCCGTCAGACGGGTCTTGGCGAACTCCTTCTCGTAGTAGTCGAGATAGTGCAGCAGAACGGCCACGGAGTCCGCCCCTCCGGGCAGCGGCGGCGGCAGATCGATCCCCGAAGTCCTGCGTGGCCTCTTTCTGCCCGGCTGCTCGGCCCCTGTGTCACCCATGGCGGGGAACCTAGCGCTCACACCCCTGAGCGTCATCCCGGTGGCCTCGCCCAACTCCCCACCCTGTGAAGAGGTTTCGCGCGTGTGAAGAAGGTGTGTCCGGAGGGTTGACCGTTGGGCGAGTGACTCGTACTTTCCTCTCGGTTGAAAGTTTTCAGTCATCTTGCAGCAAGAATCCGCAACGTTCCTGCCGCAAGCGGGCCCCTCCCCGGCCCACGAAACCCCCTCGGAACCCTTCAACGGAGAAGGACCCCACACATGGCCAGCAGAACCCTCTCCGGCGCGCTCGCTCTCGCGGCCGGCGCGTCGATCGCGCTCGCGGTGCCCACGACGACCGCGTACGCCTCGCCCCCCGGCACCAAGGACGTGACCGCCGTCCTGTTCGAGTGGAACTTCGCCTCCGTCGCCAAGGAGTGCACCAACACCCTCGGCCCCAACGGGTACGGCTACGTCCAGGTCTCGCCGCCCGCCGAGCACATACAGGGCTCGCAGTGGTGGACGTCGTACCAGCCCGTCAGCTACCGGATCGCAGGGCGGCTCGGGGACGCCACCGCCTTCAAGAACATGATCGACACGTGTCACGCGGCCGGCGTCAAGGTCGTCGTCGACACGGTCGTCAACCACATGTCGGCCGGGAGCGGCACCGGCACCGGCGGCTCGTCGTACTCGAAGTACACCTACCCCGGCCTGTACTCGTCGTTCGACTTCGACGACTGCACCGCCACCATCAGCGACTACTCCAACCGCGCCAACGTCCAGAACTGCGAGCTCGTCGGCCTCGCCGACCTCGACACCGGTGAGGAGTACGTCCGGTCGGCCATCGCCGGGTACATGAACAGCCTGCTCGGCCACGGCGTCGACGGCTTCCGGATCGACGCCGCCAAGCACATCCCCGCCGCCGACCTGGCCAACATCAAGTCACGGCTGAACAACCCGTCCGTGTACTGGAAGCAGGAGGCCATCCACGGTTCCGGGGAGGCCGTCCAGCCGAGCGAGTACACCGGCAACGGGGACGTCCAGGAGTTCCGGTACGCCTTCGACCTCAAGCGGGTCTTCAACAACGAGAACCTCGCCTACCTGAAGAACTACGGCGAGGGCTGGGGGTACATGAACAGCTCGGTCGCCGGGGTCTTCGTCGACAACCACGACACCGAGCGCAACGGCTCCACCCTCAGCTACAAGGACAACGCCAACTACACCCTGGCCAACGTCTTCATGCTGGCCTATCCGTACGGCGCGCCCGACGTCAACTCCGGCTACGAGTTCACCGACCACGACGCCGGACCGCCCAACGGTGGTGCCGTCAGCGCCTGTTGGCAGAGCGGCTGGAAGTGCCAGCACGCCTGGCCGGAGATCATGCGCATGGTCCCCTTCCGCAACGCCACCCGCGGCGAGGCCGTCACCGACTGGTGGGACAACGGGGGCGACGCGATCGCCTTCGGCCGCGGCGGCAAGGGCTTCGTGGCCATCAACCACGAGTCGGGCAGCCTCAGTCGCACGTACCAGACCTCCCTCGCGGCCGGCACCTACTGCAACGTGCAGAACAACACGACCGTGACCGTGAACAGCTCCGGCCGGCTCACCGCGACCCTCGGCTCCAACACCGCCCTCGCGATCTACGCGGGCAAGACCAGCTGCTGACGGTCCTGTAAGTGTTTTCCATTGCTTTCAAGTCTCTTGCTGAAACGCTTTCGGCGGCGATACGGTCACGCGGGGCTTGGAACTGCTGACGTTGGAGTGGTTCAAGAGCGTTCGGGTGAGCGGGGGTGAGTGTGGATGGCCTGTGTCGAGCCGCACACCTGGCTTGTGATGCCGGTTTTCGATGGAGAACTGACGTTCTCTCATCGAATGCGTGACCTTCATGGGTGGTGCTCGTTTCCCGGGCGACGATGTATTCGAGTCGGGCCGGGCGGGGTGGCGGGGTGGGTGAGCTGCGGAGCATCGCGGCGCCGTTCGTCGCGTCCGGGCCGTCCGGTGTGGCTGTCCGCACGCGTCTGAAGCAGCTGACGCCGGGTGATGAGAAGGTGCTGCGTCTGGTGGGCGGGCATCTGGGGTCGCTGGCCTCGAAGGATCTCAAGGCGCGCTGCTGGGACGGCCTGGAGCATTCCGGGCAGGCGTGGGCGGTCCGCAAGCGGGAGCTGACGCCCGCCTCGTCGTCACGCTGGGCGGGCAGTATCACCAAGACCACGCACGACCAGTGGGCGCTCGCCCGCCGCTGCCAGCTCGCGCACATCCAGAATCTGGAAGCGGGGATCCGCACGATCGAAGCCCGGCTGGCGCTGCCGGTCGGGCAGAAGGGGACGAGAAAGGCGCCGGGGGGTTACCGGTCGCGGCGGGAGTGGCATGCGAAGTCGCGGCGGCTGCGGGTGCTGCAGGACCGGCTGACTGTCGCGCGGGCCGACCGGGAGGCTGGGATCGTGCACGTGGTGCGGGGCGGCAAGCGCCTGGCCCGTACCCGGCACCATCTGGAGGAGGCTGGGCTGACGGAGTCCGCGTGGCGTGGGCGGTGGGAGGCGGAGCGCTGGTTCTGCCAGGCGGACGGGGAGTCCGGCAAGCGCTACGGCAACGAGACCATCCGCATCAGCCCCGAGGGCGAGGTCAGCATCAAACTGCCCGCGCCGCTCGTGTATCTGGCGAACGCCCCGCACGGACGGTACGTCCTGGCGTGCCGGGTCGCGTTCGCGCACCGGGGCGGTGACTGGGCGGACCGCGTCGCGGCGAACCGGGCGATCGCTTACCGCATCCACCTGGATACGGGCCGGGAGCGCTGGTATGTGACCGCGTCCTGGCAGATCCCGCCCACCCCACCCTCCCCTCGAGGCAGCCCTCGCGCACGGCGTGATCGGCGTCGACATGAACGCCGACCACCTGGCCGCCTGGCGCCTGGACGTCCACGGCAACCCCACCGCCAGCCCGCGCCGCTTCTCCTACGACCTGACCGGCACCGCCAGCCATCGTGACGCCCAGGTCCGCCACGCCCTGACCCGCCTTCTGCACTGGGCCCGCGCCTGCGGGGTGAAGACGATCGCGGTGGAGGACCTGGACTTCACCGCCGAGAAGACCCGCGAGAAACACGGCCGCCGCACACGCTTCCGCCGGCTGATCTCCGGCATGCCCACCGGCAGACTCCGCGCCCGGGTGGCCTCGATGGCCGACGCCACGGGTGTCGCGGTCATCGCCGTCGACCCGGCCTACACCAGCCGCTGGGGAGCCCAGCACTGGCAGAAGCCCCTCACCACCACAACACGTAAGACCACTCGCCACGAGGCTGCTGCCGTGGCGATCGGAAGGCGCGCCCAGCAACACCCGGTCCGGCGACGGACGCCACCGCCCCCACGGCACCGGAGTGATGCGGTGGGGCATCGGACCGTCCAGGCCGGATCAGGTGTTGCCGGGCGTGAGGAATCCCGCCCCCGCATCCCCGGACCACGGACACGATCCGTGCCGCCCGGGTGCGGAGCGAACGCGGGCAACCAGAACGCCCAACACCGTCCGGGGCGTTCGGCCGAGCATGAGACCTGGCAACAGGACTCACTCCCGCTCGGTCTCCAGGAACGGTCGGACCCACCAGAGCCGTCATCGCAAGGAGCCCATCTGTGATACCGAGATGGCCGACGCCGTCGAGGCGCCGAACAACCCACGCCGGACGGACCGCCGTGGTCGGCGCGGTCACCGTGACCGCGCTGACCGCGGCGCTCGTCCAGCCCCTGGCCGCCGGGGCCGCCACACCGCCCGCACCGCCGTCCGACGCGAAGCTGGCGAAGAGCGCCGCACGTCACGACCTCACCCGCGAGCAGTTCTACTTCGTCCTGCCGGATCGTTTCGCCAATGGGGACAGGGCGAACGACAAGGGCGGGCTGACCGGTTCGCGCCTCGCCACCGGCTACGACCCCACCGACAAGGGTTTCTACCAGGGCGGTGACCTCAAGGGCCTGACCAAGAAGCTCGACTACATCAAGGGCCTCGGCACCACCTCCATCTGGATGGCCCCGATCTTCAAGAACCGGCCCGTGCAGGGGACGGGGGCCGACGCCTCCGCCGGCTACCACGGTTACTGGATCACGGACTTCACCCAGGTCGACCCGCACTTCGGCACCAACAAGGACCTTCAGACCCTGATCTCCAAGGCGCACGCCAAGGGCATGAAGGTCTTCTTCGACGTCATCACCAACCACACCGCCGACGTCGTCGACTACGACGAGAAGTCCTACGACTACCTCTCCAAGGGCGCCTTCCCCTACCTGACCGAGGACGGGAAGCCCTTCGACGACGCCGACTACGCGGACGGCAGGAAGAACTTCCCCTCCGTCGACCGGCACTCCTTCCCCCGCACCCCCGTCGTCCCGGCCGCCGAGAAGAGGACCAAGGTCCCCTCCTGGCTGAACGACCCGACGATGTACCACAACCGGGGCGACTCCACCTGGGCCGGCGAGTCCGCCACCTACGGCGACTTCGTCGGGCTGGACGACCTGTGGACCGAACGCCCCGAGGTCGTCTCCGGCATGGAGAAGATCTACGAGAAGTGGGTGCGGGACTTCGGCATCGACGGCTTCCGGATCGACACCGTGAAGCACGTGAACATGGAGTTCTGGACGCAGTGGGCCACCGCGCTCGACGCGTACGCCGCGAAGAAGGGCCGCGACGACTTCTTCATGTTCGGCGAGGTCTACTCCGCCGACACCGCCGTGACCTCCCCGTACGTCACCCAGGGCCGCCTCGACTCCACGCTCGACTTCCCCTTCCAGGACGCGGCACGCTCGTACGCCTCCCAGGGCGGCAGCGCGAAGAAGCTGGCGTCGGTCTTCGGCGACGACTACCGGTACACGACCGACAAGGCCAATGCCTACGAGCAGGTCACCTTCCTCGGCAACCATGACATGGGCCGCATCGGGACCTTCCTCAAGCAGGACGACCCCAAGGCGTCCGACGCCGAACTGCTCGCCAAGGACAGGCTCGCCAATGAGCTGATGTTCCTCAGCCGGGGCAACCCCGTCGTCTACTACGGCGACGAGCAGGGCTTCACCGGCGCGGGCGGCGACAAGGACGCCCGCCAGACGATGTTCGCCTCGAAGACGGCCGACTACCTGGACGACGACCTGCTCGGCACGGACCGCACGCACGCCGAGGACGCGTACGACACGGGTGCGCCGCTCTACCGGCAGATCAGCGCGCTCGCGGGGCTCCGCAAGGCCCACCCGGCCCTCGCCGACGGCGTGCAGACCGAGCGCTACGCGGCCGACGGGGCCGGCGTCTACGCCTTCTCGCGGACGGACGCCCGGACCGGCATCGAGTACGTCGTCGCCTTCAACAACGCGGACGACGCAGAGAGGGCCACCTTCGCCACGGGGTCGGCCCGCATGACCTTCAAGGGCGTCTACGGCACCGACGGCAAGGTGACGAGCGCCGCGGACAAGAAGGTGACCGTCACCGTCCCGGCCCGCTCGGCGATCGTCCTCAAGGCCGCCCGTTCCCTCGCGAAGCCCGCCACCAAGCCGTCCCTCACGCTCGACGCCCCGGCCGCCGGCGCCACCGGCACGGTCGAGATCGGCGCGGACGTGGACGGCGGACAGCTCAACCGGGTCGTCTTCGCCGCCCAGGTCGGCAACGGCACGTGGAAGACGCTGGGCTCCGCCGACCACGCCCCCTACAAGGTCACCCAGACCATCGGCGAGGACGTTCCGGCCGGCACCGCATTGCGGTACAAAGCAGTGGTGATCGACCGGACCGGACGTACCGCGAGCGCCACCGCGACCTCCACCACGGGCACCCCGCCCGCCCCCGAGGTCCCCACCGCCTCCTCGCGCGACCACGCGATCGTCCACTACCAGCGCGCCGACGGCGACTACACCGACTGGCGGCTGTACGCCTGGGGCGACATCGCCGAGGGCGAGGGGACCACCTGGCCCGACGGGCATGACTTCATCGGGCGGGACGCGTACGGCGCCTTCGCGTACGTCAAGCTCAAGCCCGGTGCCACCAGCGTCAACTACCTCGTCATCGACAAGGACGGCACCAAGGACGTCTCCGCCGACCGCTCGATCGACGTGACGAGGACGGGCGAGATCTGGGTCGAGCAGGGCGAGGAGGCCGTACGGACCGAGAAGCCGGCCGGCGACTACCCCGAGCAGGACAGGACCAAGGCCGTCCTCCACTACCACCGCGCCGACGGCAACTACGACGGCTGGGGCCTGCACGTCTGGTCCGGCGCCGCGCACCCCACGGACTGGGCCGAGCCCCTGGAGCCGGTGCGGACCGACGCCTACGGCGCCGTCTTCGAGGTGCCCCTCACCGACGGGGCCACCAGCCTCAGTTACATCATCCACAAGGGCGACGAGAAGGACCTCCCCACCGACCAGGCACTCGACCTCAAGACCAACGGACACGAGGTGTGGCTGCTGAACGGTCAGGAGAAGTACCTGCTCCCGCAGCCGGCCGGTTCCGCCGCCGCCCTCGACCTCACCACCTCCAAGGCGGTCTGGATCGACCGGAACACCCTCGCCTGGAACGGCGACGACACCGCCGCCTCCACCCAGCTGCTGTACTCGCGCTCCGGCTCGATCACGGCGAAGGACGGCGCCCTCACCAGCACCGACGAGCGATGGCTGCGGCTGAACAGGTCGGCCCTGACCGACACCCAGAAGGCGAAGTTCCCGCACCTGAAGGCGTACACCGCGTGGACCGTCGACCCGCGCGACCGCGACCGGGTCCGTGCGGCCCTGCGCGGCCAGCTGGTGGCCTCCCAGCGCGCGGCCGACGGCGCCGTGCTCGCGGCGACGGGCGTCCAGATCGCCGGTGTGCTCGACGACCTCTACGACGGATCGGCCGCCGACCTCGGCCCGACGTTCCGCAAGGGCCGGCCGACGCTCGCCGTCTGGGCCCCCACGGCACAGTCGGTGCAGCTCGAACTCGACGGGAGGACCGTCCCCATGAAGCGGGACGACACCACCGGCGTCTGGTCCGTCACGGGTGAGAAGTCCTGGAAGAACAAGCCCTACCGGTACGTCGTGAAGGTGTGGGCGCCCAGCGTCCGGGGGCTCGTCACCAACAAGGTCACCGACCCGTACTCCGTCGCCCTGACCGCCGACTCCGAGCGCAGCCTCGTCGTCGACCTGGCGGACAGGTCCCTGGCGCCGAGCGGCTGGTCGTCGTACACCAAGCCGAAGGCCGTACCGCTGAAGGACGCGCAGATCCAGGAACTGCACGTCCGGGACTTCTCGATCGGCGACGGCACCGTGCCCGCGAAGGACAAGGGCACCTACCTCGCCTTCACCGACAAGGGCAGCACCGGCTCCCAGCACCTGCGGGAACTGGCGAAGGCCGGGACGTCGTACGTGCACCTGCTGCCCGTCGCCGACATCGCCACCATCCCCGAGAGGAAGGCCGACCAGGCGACCGTCGACTGCGACCTCGGCTCCTACGCCGCCGACTCCGACAAGCAGCAGGAGTGCGTGGCGAAGGTCGCGGCCAAGGACGCGTTCAACTGGGGCTACGACCCGTACCACTACACCGTCCCGGAGGGCTCGTACGCCACCGACCCGGACGGGACACGGCGCACGGTCGAGTTCCGGAAGATGGTGCGGGCCCTCAACGACGACGGCCTCGGGGTCGTGCTGGACGTCGTCTACAACCACACCCCCGCCAGCGGCCAGGCCGACGAGAGCGTCCTCGACAAGGTCGTCCCCGGCTACTACCACCGGCTCCTCGCCGACGGTTCGGTCGCCACCTCCACCTGCTGCGCCAACACCGCGCCCGAGAACACCATGATGGGCAAGCTGGTCGTCGACTCCATGGTCACCTGGGCCAAGGAGTACAAGGTCGACGGGTTCCGCTTCGACCTGATGGGGCACCACCCGAAGGCCAACATCCTGGCGGTGCGCAAGGCCCTCGACGCGCTCACGATCGAGAAGGACGGCGTCGACGGGAAGCGGATCATCCTCTACGGCGAGGGCTGGAACTTCGGCGAGGTCGCCGACGACGCCCGCTTCGTCCAGGCCACCCAGAAGAACATGGCGGGGACCGGCATCGCCACCTTCTCCGACCGGGCCCGTGACGCCGTGCGCGGCGGCGGCCCCTTCGACGAGGACCCGGGCGTCCAGGGCTTCGCCTCCGGACTGCACACCGAGCCCAACTCCTCGGACGGCAACGGCACCCCGGCCGAGCAGAAGGCCCGGCTGCTGCACTACCAGGACCTCATCAAGGTCGGCCTGAGCGGCAACCTCGCGAACTACCGGTTCACCGACACCGACGGCAAGGAGGTCAAGGGCTCCGAGGTCGACTACAACGGCGCCCCCGCCGGATACGCGGACGCCCCCGGCGACGCCCTCGCCTACGTCGACGCGCACGACAACGAGTCGCTGTTCGACGCGCTCGCCTTCAAGCTGCCGGCCTCGACGAACGCCGCCGACCGGGCCCGTATGCAGGTCCTCGCGATGGCGACGGCCGTCCTCTCGCAGGGCCCGGCGCTCTCCCAGGCGGGCACCGACCTGCTGCGGTCCAAGTCCCTGGACCGCAACTCCTACGACAGCGGCGACTGGTTCAACGCCGTCCACTGGGACTGCCGGGACGGCAACGGCTTCGGCCGGGGCCTGCCCCTCGCGGCCGACAACCAGTCCAAGTGGCCCTACGCCAAGCCCCTGTTGACCACGGTGAAGGTCGGCTGCGAGCAGATCGAGGGCGCCTCGGCCGCCTACCGCGACCTGCTGAGGATCCGTACGACGGAGGACGCCTTCTCCCTCGACACGACCGGACAGGTCCAGTCGAAGCTGTCGTTCCCGCTGTCGGGGAAGGACGAGACCCCGGGCGTGATCACCATGGAACTCGGTGACCTCGTCGTCGTCTTCAACGCCACCCCCGAGGAGCGGAAGCAGACCGTGGACGACCTGGCCGGGACGGCGTACGCCCTGCACCAGGTGCAGGCGTCGGGCGCGGACTCTACCGTCCGCGAGGCGTCGTACGAAGCGGAATCGGGGACCTTCGTCGTTCCGGGACGGACCGTGGCGGTCTTCGCACGATCCGGCCGGTAGGACGCTAGCTTGGGTGGTGCGGCCGGAGCGGGGATCCGGTCCGCACCATCCGAGCGCCGGCGACGACGAGAGCCTCATGAGCCTGATGGCCGACGAAGCAAGCACCACGGTCCTGGTGGTCGACGACGCGGCCGCCAGCCGGTACGCGATGGGCGCGGTGCTGCGCAGAGCCGGACACAGCGTCGTCCCCGTCGCCAGCGCCGGTGAGGCCCTCGCCGAACTCGACGTGCGGCTGCGCTCGGGCGTCCTGCCGGACGTGGCCCTCGTCGACGTCGGCCTCCCCGACATGAGCGGCTTCGAACTCTGCCGTCGGCTCAAGGCACAGTCCCCGACGGCCGCCCTGCCCGTCGTGCACTTCTCCGCCGCGGCCGTCGCCCCCAGCGACCGCTGCCGGGGCCTGGACGCGGGCGGCGAGGCCTATCTGACGATCCCCGCCGAACCGGAGGAGATCCAGGCGGTCGTCCGCGCCGCCGTCCGCGGCGCCCGGATGCGCACCGGCGCCGAGGTCCTCGTACGACGGCTCACGCTGCTCTCCGAGACCATCGTCGACGTCCAGGCCGCCCGCACCCTGGAGGAGTTGGCCGGGGCCGCCGCCGAGGGAGCCGCCCGGCTCACCCGGTCGCCCGCCGCCGTGTTCGT
Source organism: Streptomyces sp. MNU76 (assembly GCF_020982545.1). Lineage (GTDB taxonomy): Bacteria > Actinomycetota > Actinomycetes > Streptomycetales > Streptomycetaceae > Streptomyces. The sequence continues at coordinate 1,178,000 of NZ_JAJKLK010000001.1, forward strand.
GCTCGGCGAGGACGGCCACCTCTACAGAGGCACCTCCCGGGCCCGCGCCCGCACCACCCTCCCCGACGCCGGCGCGCACGACGCCGTGGCACGGCTCATCCGCCGCGTCACCGACGGCGACCCCCGCCCGCACGACACGGTCGTCCCCGCGCCCCTGTGGCCCGCCGGGTTCTTCCGGCCCGGCGTCACCGAGGACGCCCGTCTCGTCCTCGCCTGCACCGAGAGCGGTACGCCCGTCTGCGTCGCCACACCCGTGCACGGCACCCGGGGCACGGCCTACGACACCACGGGCCTGGTCGCCCGCCTCGCCCAGGCCACCGCGCTGGCCGCGCAACCCCTGCTCATGTACCAGGTCGAGCGCCATGTCGCGCTCACCCTCCAGCACAGCTTCCTGCCCAAGCGGGTGCCCGAGTTCCCCGGCCTGGAAGTCGTCGTCCGGTATGTGCCGGCCTCCCGGCAGACCGAGATCGGCGGCGACTTCTACGCGGCTCTGTCCACTCCCGGCGGCGTCCTCACCGCTGTCGGCGACGTCGTCGGGCACTCGCTGGAAGCGGCCACCGTGATGGTGGAGATCCGGCACGCCCTGCGCGCCTACTGCGTGGAGCAGTCCGACCCGGCTGCGCTCGCCCACCGGCTCGACCGGATGCTCCAGCACTACCACCCGGATGTGACCGCCACGGTCTGTCTGACCCTCGTCGATCCGGGCAGCGGGCGGGTGCGGATCGCCAACGCGGGCCACATCCCGCCGTTGATCGTCCGTGACTCCGGCGAGGCCGCCTACGTGAAGGCCGCGGGCCCCCTCCTCGGGCTCGGCCTCGAACGGCCCGAGCCCACGGAGACGGTGCTGTGGCCGACGGACCGGCTGCTCATGGTCACGGACGGGCTCGTCGAGACCCGGGGCATCGACCTGTCGCTCTCCCTGGAGCAACTGCGGGCCGCCGCCGCGGACGCGCCGACCGGGACGGTCGCGCTGTGCGACACCCTGCTGCACTGCTTCGGCCAGGACCGGGAGGACGACATCGCGATGCTGGCGTTGCGGCTGCGGCGGTTAGGGTGACCCTCATGCCGCAGATCACTGTTGACTACTCCGCTGTCCTCTCCGAGGGCTTCGACCGGCCCGCGTTCGCCAAGGCCCTGCACGACGAGGTCGTGCGGACGGCCGCCGCGAAGCCGGCGGCCTGCAAGACGCAGTTCCGGGCCACCGAGGACACGGTCGTCGGGCCCGACACCGACGGTCACGCGATCGTCCACGTCACGCTCGGGCTGCTCGCGGGCCGGACCGACGAGACCAAGGTGACGCTGACGGAGAACGTGCTGGAACTGCTGCGGGAGCACGTGAAGGTGGGGGAGGGGCTGGCGTTCCACGCGTCGGCGGAGGTGCGGGACCTGGACCCGTCGTACCGGAAGGTCGACGTCTAGGCGAGGATCAGCCGCGGGCCAGAGCCACCAGGCGGCCCGCGAGGTCGCTGAACGGGCCGTCGTGCGGCTCGTTCGCGAGCATGCCGCGGAGCAGGTCCGCCATCTCCGCGTCCTGCGCCGCGCTCACGGCCGCCAGGGCCGCGAAGCCGTGGACGAGTTGGATCTCCAGTTCCTGTCTCGGGATACGGCGGCCGTCCAGCCAGATGAGGGCCGTGGACTCGGCCAGCGAGATCCAGGAGCGGATGACGAGTTCGAGCCGGGCCGGCGGAGTGTCGACATCCAGGTGCGAAAGGATCTGGACATAGGCGGCCTGCCGTACGCCGTCGACGAGGGCGTTGGTACGGGACGAGCCGACGGCCGGGCCACCCCGCATCAGGGCCGAGAACCCGGGGCCGTGCTCGTCGACGAAGTCGAAGAACCGGTGCGTCACACGGAGCAGCCGGGCGCCGAGCGGACCCTCCCGGGGCTCCACGAAACGGTTCGCGAGATCGTCGGAGGCACGCTTCAACGCGGCCTCGTACAGGCTGAGTTTGCCGGGGAAGTAGTGGTAGACGAGTGGACGGGAGATACCCGCCGCCGAGGCTATCTCGTCGATGGAGACCTCGTCGGGCGAGCGCCGGCTGAACAGTTCGAGGGCGACCCCGATCAACTGCTGCCGCCGCTCCTCCACACCCATCCTGCGGCGCGCACCGGTTCGCATACGAACACCTTACCGATCGATTCCAGCCGGTCATCGGCTGGATAGCGTATAGGCGTTCGACCCATCCGGTCACCGGTCTGTCGCCGACCGGCCTCGCCTCACTGGGCCCGGGCGGGCTGAAGCGTGCTGATCTCCCGGCCGTTCGCCAGCGTGCCCGTCAACTCCGCCCGCGCGCCCTCCTCGACCGCTACGGCGAGAAGGTTGCCCTGCGCCGATCCGCTCGCCCCGCCGCCCAGTTCCACGGAGACGGTGTCCTTGCTCCCGGCGGCCAGCAGATAGGAGACGCCGGTCGCGGACTTCCACGGGCCGCCGGCGAGGACATGGGGATCGGCCGGCCCGCAGGCGGGGACCTCGTCGGCGGCGGCCGTGACATACGCGCCGACCGGGGTGACGAACTGCGTCATCGCCCGGGTGCCCGCGCCCCGCCAGGTCTCGGCGCGGGTGCACACCCAGTCGGCCGTGCCACTGCCGTCGGGCAACGGCTGGCGCGCGAACCGCCAGGCGTTGACGCTCCGCACCCCCTGCGACCGCACGGCGGCGAGGGAACAGGCGAAAGGCGCCCAGACCTCGGGAGCGGCGGACGCGTCACGGGCGGGCGCGCGGGACGGCCGGCCGACGGTGAGATGCGCGGGAATCACCTCGGCCAGATCGCTCAGCAGCCGCGTACCCCCCTCGGCATCGGTCAGCTGAAGCACGTCCCACGACTCGCACTTCCCGGCACGCACCGCCGGACTCGCGAACGGAGCCGTCGTCCCGTCCTTCGCCGGCGCCAGCCTCCGCACACCGCCGTCGGCCTTCGCCAGATCCCGTACGGCAGCCTCGCGCACCCAAGGCGCCGTCAGATAGCGGACGTTGCCGTCGACCCGGCCCAGCACCAGGGCGCTCGCGCCGGCGCCGGTCGCCCCGTCCACCCGGGTCAGATCCAGGGCCGCCATGCCCGGGTCGTCGAGGGGCTCCGCGTACCGGGCGATCCGCAGGCCGTCGTGGAGCAGGACGACCCGGAGGTTGTCGACCTCGCCCGCGTACAGCAGCTGTGGCGGGCCGGGCGGGGGACCGGCCTGCGTGCCGAGGGTGACCGCGACCTGCACGGACTCACCGGGCCGGGCCCACACGGCGAGCGCCCGCCGCAACAGGGCCTTGTCCTTGACGAGATCGCCGCGCGCGGGCCAGGTGGTGAAGTCGGTCCGCCCCGTCGCCCGCCACGCCGTGGCCGTCGCCGTCGTCAACCTGCCCGGATCCAGGGCCGCCTGGGCCGCCGGGTTGCGCGCGTACGACGGTGCCGCCGCGCCGTCCGGGCCCCACGCGTCCCCGGGCAGGCCGAGGAGCGCCCCGCACACCACCACGGCGGCCGTCGCGGCCAGCGCGGCCTTGGTGTGCTGGCGGCGGCGCACCAGATCGGTGGGGCGGGCGTGCAGCGAACAGGGGTCGTACTCCGGGGAGAGGAGCAGCGCCTGCTGCTGCGCCGACACCGAGTCGGCCTCCCGCAGCGCGGCGCCCGGATCACCCACCCCGGCTTCGTCCAGGAGCGTCCTGATGACCGGGTCGGGAAGCCTCTCCAGGCCCCGCAGGACATAGGCGGCGCGGGCCGGTCCGGAGAGCGCCGACAGCCTCTGCTCCAGGGCCAGTTCGTCGGTGCCGCCCGATCGGGGGAAGAGCCGCAGCCCCCACACGCGCGGGAGCAGCGGCGGCAGCTGGGACCGCTTCGGCCACGCCCTGCGCCGCAGCGGGAGTCCGGCCTCCAGGGCGGTGCGGACCACCTGGAGCCGGACATAGGCGTACCCCGGGTTGCGCTCCCGCCCCGCCACGGTTCCCGTGCCCGTCGCCTGGGCCGGGATCAGGGAGGCCGACGCGCGCCCCCTCGGCAGCGCCCGCTGCGTCAGCGCGTGCGCCGTCAGCACACGACGGTTGCGGCCCAGGCTCGACGGCAACATCAGATAGGCGAGCCGCACCAGACGCGGATAGTGCTCGACGAGCGCGGCCTCCGCCTGCTCGACGTCCACGACCGACTCCTGAGCGCGGGAAGCTGCGGGGCGCGGGGCGACATCCTGTGACTGCACGTTCAACAGAACGAGCGGAATGGTCCGATGGTCACCACGCCGTTCCACCGGGGTCGGCCGGGGCGCCCAGGGGTGGGGGTGCGTGTCTCGTGGGCGGGTGCGGGTGAGTGGGGCTTCTCGCGCAGTTCCCGCTTTTCAGGGGCGCGGGGAACTGCGCGACCAGCCCCACCGGGCCCGCGGATGGGGGTCAAAGGGCGCAGCCCCTGGGGAGGGACGGGTAGGGGCGGCGGGGGCGAGAAAGGTCAGGTGAGCGACCACCCACTGAACTCGACCAACCCCCGAACCCCGCTCCCCCATTCGTCGCACTCATGAAGATCCCCACATCCTGCCCCCGACCCCCGCCCCGGCACCCCCACCGAAGCCACCACCCGCCAGCTCACCCCGTCATCGACCGAACACTCCCCGTGTACGCCCCCACCCCCGTCCGCCGCAACCGCAACAACACCGGCGCCCTCACCCCTGTGATCCGCCGATACGTGTCGAGCGTCCTGTCCCCGTGCTGTCGTACGACAGCACCACCCGTTCGCGGGTGACCGCCAGGTTCAGGAACCCCGCCGTCCCCGCCGTACCGAGGCTGTTGCGCACCACGATCCCCGCCCGCGCCCAGTTCCCGGTCGCCGCCTGGGAGTCGACCCGAGCGTGACGGACGTACCGTCGCGCAGAGCCCCGCCCGGTAGACGGTGCCGAACTCCGTCGTCCCCGCCACAGGTCCGCCCGCCCCGTCGATCCCGAAGCGGCTCCCCAACTGCCCGAAGACGGCCGCGTTGTTGGTGTACGTCCGCCACCCGGCGGCCAGCGCGCCCGCCTCGAAGAGCGTTCCGTCGAAGCGCCCCTCGACCCGCTTCTCGCCGCGCGGCCCGTACTTCGCCGTGACCGTGTACGGCAGCGGCCGCAACGGCCGGTCGAGCGGGACGTCCGGCGCGTCCGCGCGCCAGCGCACCGTCCCCGAGCCCGCCGCCGCGACGCTCGGCAACGATGTCGGGCCCTCCGGCTCGGCCGTCCCGGCGAAGCCGCCGAGGGCGAAGTCCACCCGCCCGGTCGCCCGCAGCCCGTTGACGTTGCGCAGGACCGCCGACATCCGCGCGCTCCCGCCCGGCGCCAGCACCGGCGGCTCGGCCGTGACGGTCAGCGACCCCTGGTACGGCGCCCGCGCCAGCACGTCCCGCACCCGCACCGCCGCCCGGTACGCGTCCCCCACCGGCCGCGCCGGATAGTCCTTGCGCTCCCGTGTCCACGGCTCCTCGAACGCGAACCAGTCCACGGTCGCCGGAGCGGTCCCCGTGACGAGCGCGTCCTCCAGCGAGTCCAGCCACTTCTGCCAGCGCGGCACGTAGAAGTCGGCCATGAGACCGTTCCACTCCCGGTTGCCGTACTCGTGCAGATTCCCCGTGTCGGACGTGGCCCGCCCGCCCCACACCGTGATCAGCACCTTCGCCGTCCGCTCGAACTCCGCCCGCTCGGCGTCGTTCGTGGCCATCAGCCGCGCGTCGTTCACCCACGGACCGAGCAGGAACGCCGTGTTCGTCCCCGTGACCTCGTCCGACAGCCGCATCAGCCGCAGCCAGAGCGTGGACAGCGCACGGAAGGTCGCGAGGTCGCCCCGTCGGAAGGCCGCCCGCAGCTGCGGCAGGTACTGACGGCTGCGGTGCGCGAGCGCCTGCCGGGCCACGTCCACCACGTCGTACCGGTACGCCGGGTTGCGGCGCAGCCCGTCCGCGACGCCCAGCAGCCCGGCGAGGGCCGCGTCGAAGCGGCCCGGGTCGTACGTCAGCGTCCTCGGCGCGTACTCGGCGGCCCGGTCCGCGGCCAGGTCGGGACGGGCGCAGAACAGGGAGTCGTGCGGGTCGCTGCGCTCCACGGCCCGCTGCTGGTAGGCGGTGTCGTGCAGCGCCCGCCACGCCCTGCGGGCGCTCGCGTCGCGGCCGCCGTAGCGGAAGTCGGCGTACGAGGAGAACCAGGCCGCCCGGTCGATCTTCTTCGGCGTCCAGGCCAGTTCGGAGAAGAGTTCGAAGGCCGCGGGGTCACGGTCGGTGGCCTCCGGCATGAACGCCGTACCCACGAGCGCGCTGTCCGCCTTGTCCCGCCAGGCGAAGAACTTGTCGTTCCACAGGTGGGCGCGGGCCCCGATGGTCGTACGGCCGCCGAAGTTGGGGATCGTGCCGAAGCAGTACGGGGTGCCGCCCCAGTCGCGTTCGCGGTTCGTGACGCTGGTGTAGCGGTCGGAGACGCCGTCCACGATCAGCATCTTCGACCGGTCGATGGCGTCCAGGAGTTCGGGCAGCGGGTTCTCCTGCCAGCCGAGGATCACCCAGGTGGCGCCGGGGTGGGCCTTCTGGAGGGCCTTCTCCACGCCCTGCGCGGCGTCCGGCACCGGCACGTCGCCGGCCGTGCCGCCCTCGTGCAGGAGGTCCATCTTGAAGTGGGACGCCTCCCCGTACACGTCCTCCAGATGCCCGTAGAAGGAGGCGGCGACCCGGGCGAAGGTGTCCGTGCGCGGGTCGAGCCAGTCGGGGCGTTCGAAGCCGTGCCAGATGCCCTGCGGGACGACGTGCGCGTCACCGCCGTTGCGTGCCACGAACTCCTTGGGCACGTGCCCGTAGTAGCCGGGCAGCACCGGCGACATGCCCAGTTCGCGCAGCCGGTCGGTGATCCGCCGGCCGAGGGCCGCCCGGCGGGCGATCAGCTCGGGGGAGAGGGGGCCACCGTAGCCGGAGAGGTTCTGCAGCAGCCACCAGGGCTGGTGCGAGGGCGCGGGCAGCCAGGCCCGGGACTCCTCGTCGGAGTAGCCGAAGTCCTTCAGCAGCCGGTGGTAGACGGCCTCCATCCCCGCGATGACCAGCACCTCGTTGCAACCGTGCGCCGCCAGCAGGTCGATCTGGTGCTCCCAGTACGACCAGTCCGCGTACGGGGCGGTGTAGCCGTCGTTGGTGTCGTTGAGCGCGAAGCGGTGGGGGAGCGCGGTGGATCTCCAGGGGCGGGCGGGTGCGGGAGGCGCTTGGGAAGGTCGAGCCGGCTGCCGTTCCAGGCGAGGTGCGCCCCGCAGACGTACTTGAGGTACCAGTGGACGCCCATGAGCAGCGTGGCGGGCGTCGTGGCCTGGACCCGGATGCTTCCGGTGGTGCCCGTGACCCGGAAGCGGTCGACGGTGCCGCTGCGGTCGAGCAGACTGAGCCGGAACTGTCCGGCGTGGCCGGGCAGCAGCCGATTGAGCGCGGAGCGCGCGGGAGCCGTATCGAAGACGGGGCCCTCGCCGGGGCTCTCTGCGGCGTGGGCCGGGGCCGACCACGGCAGGTAGGTTCCGAGGCCGATGACACCGGCCGAGCCCAGCACCGTGCGTCGCGACGGACTGTTCATGTCTGTGTGCCCCCTGTGTCGACAGTGGCGGCACGCTAACGGGGCGACCGTCCGTGAACAACGGTGCGCACGGAGCTGGCGAGTTCACGTCGCCGGAATGGACGCGGAGGTACGGATGAGTTTGACGAGGAAGAGCCTTGCGGGGGGCGCGGCCGGCACGGTCGCCGCGCTGCTGCTGCTGACCGGCTGCGGCTCGGGCGACGACACCGAGGCCGCCGTGCCGAAGACGGCGACCGGGACGCTGGAGCACATCGCGGGCGAGGTGGGCTGCAAGCCGGACATGCAGACGGACGAGGACACGATCCGCCAGGCAGTCTGCAAGAACAGCGACGGCGAGTTCGATGACAAGTTCGTCCTCGCGACCTTCGCCACCGATCGCGGCCAGGCTGAGTGGCTCGCGGCTGCCAAGGACTACGGCGGCTACTACCTCGTCGGCCGCAAGTGGGTCGCCATTGGGAAGGAGACGACGGTCTCCGGGCTGCAGGGCACGCTCGGCGGGGAGCTGCAGGAGGGGTCCGAGCACATGAACCCCGGTGGCAGCCACAACAAGAGCGGCGGTCACGAGGGCTGACCGCGCGGGCCGCGGCCCCGGGGGGACGACGAAAGCCGGCGGTGGTGGATCCACCGCCGGCTTCCTCATCACCGCTTCAGGTGACTGGTGACCGGTTCAGGACTACTGGCAGTCCTGGCCGTTGTTGATGCAGTCGACCATCTGCTTCATCGTGTTCTCGTCGAAGAAGTTGATGAAGTCGTTGTGGTCGGTGATCGCCTTGTGCAGCTCGGTCGGGAAGCCGTCCACCGCGAACGGGTTCACGACCTGTCCGTTCTGGATCTGCGGGGCCGGAACGTCGTAGACCAGACGGGCCTGGAGCTGGGGGATGGCCTGGAAACCGTTGGGACAGCTGCCGTCCGCCTCGACGAAGTCCACGTGGGTGCGGTGGTTCGCGCTGTCGATGTTCTGGCCGTCCCAGCAGCTCTGGAAGAAGGACGTCCGTACCACGGAGCTGCCCTCGGGGCAGATCGGGTACTTGTCCGTCAGCTGCCGGTCCTCGAAGCCGGTGCAGCTCCAGTTGGTGTTGGCGTTGGCGAGGCCGTTGTTGAAGGCCTTGGCGTCACCGGTGATGATGCGCAGGGCCTGCGGCATCGCGACGACATTGCTCTTCTTGTTGCCGACGAACTTCAGCTCCGCCTGGCTGGCCTCGAGGATCTTGCCGATGTTGCCTTCCGCGCCGCCACCGAGGTCGTTCGCGTCGAACTCCTGCGTACCGTCCTGCAGACGCAGCACCGGCCAGTAGTACGACGACTTGTCGCCCTGGTTCTGGCAGCTGGTGTCGGCCTGGAGGAACTGCTGGTCGCTGGTGAAGGCGTTGTTGTTCTGGTTGCCGACGTAGTCGTGCGTGTGCTGCGCGCCGTTGTCGACACCCGGAGCCACGATGATGTTGTCCGAGTTGTGGTTGTCGTTCGAGTTGGTGCCACAGCTGGTGGTGAAGCTGCCCGTCGAACCGCCGTTGCCGTTCGCGGCGAGACCGTTTCCGTTCACACCCTTCGGGCCGCCGTTCGGCTGGACCTGGGTGATGTCCTGGAAGTCGGCCGCGACCGGACCGTTGGCGACCGGGCCCTGGCCCTGGCCGTCGTTGCCCTGGTTCTGACCCTGGCCGTCACCGCCCTGGTTCTGGCCGTCACCGCCCTGGTTCTGGCCCTGGCCGCCGTTGTTGCCGCCCTGGCCGCCACCCGCGTTGGTCTGGTTCGGGTCGGCGACGCCCTTGCAGCCGGCGAGCTGGTCCATGCCCTGCGGAGCCTGCCCGCCCGCGTTCCGGATGTTGATGCCGATCCGGTCGAGGGTGGCTACTCGCTTGGACTTGAGCGGGCCGATGATGGCGTTGTTGACGAAGCCGGCGTCTCCCGCCTGGGCCTGGCGCGTGTCAGCGAGACGCTTGTAGGCCTCGGTGATCTGCTGGTCCAGCAGCGCCAGCTCCTTGGCGACGCCCTTGCGTGCCCTCTCGGGCACGTTCGTCAGCTTCTGGCCGACGTCCGGGCAGTCGATCGTGGCCACCTGCGCGGAGGCCAGCGTGCTGTTCTGCCCGGACTTCGACTCGCCCGCTGAGGCGTAGAAGTTCGCCCAGACCAGGCCGCCGCCCGCGACCGCGAGCGCCGCGGATGCGGCGATGGCCCGGACGGCCAGCGGCGAACGTCGTTTGCGTGTGTTGCGTCCCATGGAACTCCTCTGACTTCCTTGCGGGGCATCGAGGCGCCCGACAGGAGTGAAGCGGCTCCATCACATACGCGGCGCGTCCCAGGAGTGTTCAGACGACTCGGAAATTGCTGCGAGATCCGTGGGACAAAGTGGTTTCAACACCCCACGAAATACCGGGAGTTGTCGCCCGCCTACGCGGTGTGCGCGGTGAAGTCCCCTGGCGGGGTCCGTGAAGGGATCGTTTCGGCGGCCCTGGCCAAGATACGTGAGAACCGCCGCCCGCGAGCCGATTGCCCGTTCTGCCGCCGAACCGCGCCCGCTCCTAGAGACCCAGCACCTTCGCCTCCACCGCCGGGTCCAGAACCACCGGAGGCCGGTCGGGCCGGGGGGCAAGGCGGGTGAGGGACGGTGCTTCCCGCCCCCTGCACGAGTCTGCGGTGCAGTGCCTGTGGATGGATCGACAAGAACTCGCGCAAGAGCCAAGCCGGGTTCGTCTGTTCCTCCTGCGGCTTCACCCGCAAGGCCGACACCAACGCCAGTATCAACATCGCGGCAGGGCAGGGCGGGATCCCCCGCCCCCGGCGCACAGCCGGTGTCGGAGGGACGACACCGCCCACCAAGCGGCCGAGCGTCCGTGAACCTCAGCCCATATGGGTTGGAATCCCCCTCTTCTAAGAGGGGAGGATGTCAACCAGCATCAGAAGTCTCATACCGCCGACTCTGCCCGCAGGGCGGCCGCCACGGCACGGAACTGCTTTCAGGAGATCGCGGTCAGGAGATCCGCGCTCAGGAGCCCCACCGGGCCCCGAGGCGCGGATCCGCCGTCAACGGCCCAGCGGCGGCGTGTACTTGTATCCGACCCGCCGGACCGTCTGGATCGCCTGACGGAACTCCGCGCCGAGCTTGCGGCGCAGCCGGGCGATGTGCACGTCGACGGTCCGCCCGTCGCCCACATGCCCGTAGCCCCACACCGTGGTGACCAACTGGTCCCGGGTGTGCACCCGGTTGGGGTGCGCGACCAGATGGGCGAGGAGTTCGAACTCCAGGTAGGTGAGGTCGAGCGGCCGCCCGTCGACACGCGCGGTGCGCTGCGCGGTGTCGACGTGGACCAGTTCGTCCCCGACCTCGACGGAGGCGGAGGCGGTGTCGTCCGCGACCGCGAACGGCAGTACCGGCGGCTGCTGGTCGGCCGGCAGCAGCACCAGGTAGCCGACCATCGGCGGCCGGCCCGGCAGCGTGGGCAGGGTGTGCTGGGGCGCGGGCAGCCAGGTGGCGCCCGGGGGCAGGAAGTCGGTGATGTCCACGACCTCGTCCCGGCCCACGGCACGCAGCCGGTGGCGTGGCGCGGGCCCGGGGAGGGACGGCCACGGGGCGGAGCCCGACGCGGCGGTCAGCGGGGTGGCGGTCGACAGAGAACGGGTGTTCGCCATGAGAGGTCAGCTCTTTCGCGCGAGAAGTTCGTCCGGGAGACCTCGGCGACCGAGTTCGTGGTCGGGGACCCGCCGAGGGACGTACGTCGTTCCGCGCCGACCGAAGGCCGGGGTGTACGGCTTTAGAGAGCCGGCGCGTTCATCGCGCGGCAACACACCCGGTCGAAGTCGTGGTGCTGACGGGAAGGCCAGAAGGGCTCGAGGTCATGGCGACCCGTCGCCCGTCGGTTCTGGAAGCTGGCCATGGCCCCATTGAAGCAGACACACGCCCGTCGCAGGAGCCTCCTCTCACTGCTTGGACGCTTCATGCCCCCACGGGCGCACGCCCCACCGACAACGCCGGAGGGCGCCCACCATGACGGTGGGCGCCCTCCAGGAGCAGCGGGGTGGATCAGACCTGGCCGGCCTTGTCGAGCGCGGTGCAGCAGGTGTCGACGATCAGGCGCGTCACGACGTACGGGTCGACGTTGGCGTTCGGACGGCGGTCCTCGATGTAGCCCTTGCCGTCCTTCTCGACCTGCCACGGGATACGGACCGAGGCACCGCGGTTGGAGACGCCGTAGGAGTACTCGTTCCACGGGGCGGTCTCGTGCAGACCGGTCAGACGGTCGTCGATGCCGGCGCCGTAGTTCTTGACGTGGTCGAGCGGCTTCGAGCCCTCGCCCAGCGACTCGCACGCGGTGATGATCGCGTCGTAGCCCTCGCGCATCGCCTTCGTGGAGAAGTTGGTGTGCGCACCGGCGCCGTTCCAGTCACCCTTGGCCGGCTTGGGGTCGAGGGTGGCCGCGACGTCGAAGTCCTCGGCGGTGCGGTAGAGCAGCCAACGGGCCACCCACAGCTGGTCGGCGACCTCCAGCGGCGCCAGCGGACCGACCTGGAACTCCCACTGGCCGGGCATGACCTCGGCGTTGATGCCGGAGATGCCGAGACCGGCGGCCAGGCAGTTCTCCAGGTGGGCCTCGACGATGTCACGGCCGAAGATCTCGTCGGCGCCGACACCGCAGTAGTAGCCGCCCTGGGGGGCCGGGAAGCCGCCCTTGGGGAAGCCGAGCGGGGTGCCGTCCTGGAAGAACGTGTACTCCTGCTCGATGCCGAAGATCGGCTCCTGCGAGGCGAACTTCTCGGCGACCTCACGCAGCGCGGCACGGGTGTTGGACTCGTGCGGCGTCATGTCGATGTTGAGGACCTCGCAGAGCACGAGGACGTCGTCGCCGCCGCGGATCGGGTCCGGGCAGGTGAAGACCGGCTGCAGCACACGGTCCGAGGAGTGCCCCTCGGCCTGGTTGGTGGAGGACCCGTCGAAGCCCCAGATCGGCAGCGCGTCCAGACCGGCGGGCTCACCCGCGATGATCTTGGTCTTGGAGCGGAGCTTGGCCGTCGGCTCGGTGCCGTCGATCCAGATGTACTCAGCCTTGAAGGTCACGGGACACATCCTTCGGGGTGGGTCACTAGGCGCATGTGCGGGTGCTGCGGCGCTGCGGCACTGAAACGCCGCGCTGATGCCGGGCAGCCTGTCAACCTGCGATTTCCCGATCATTGCTCGAATGTGAACCCCGTGTTACCTGGTGACTCTGTGGCGCGATTCACGCCCCGGCGCGCCCGGCCGGCCCGGACCCGGCAGGTCCCGGTGGACGCGCTGTTCGTGCACGCGCGGGTGGCCGGGCGCCGCTGCGCGCGGTGCCCGGCCACCCCGGACGGCGATCGCCTGCCCTTCACCTCACCGTAACGAGCGGGTCCGCCCCGCCGGTCCGGTCCCGGGTCACCCCACCTTCTCGATCAGCGCGCGGCGGATCAGGAACTTGCCGGGTTCCCGGACCTGTTCGAAGGCCGCGTTGTTCAGCAGGACACAACTGCCGGAGACCGAGGTGACCTCCACGGTGGTGGACTTGTTGTTGTCCAGGTTGGTCACCCGCAGCTTCGTGCCCGCCGGGAACTCGTTGCTGGACGCGGCCGGGGTGCCGCCCTCGCCGGAGAGAGTGACGGTGGAGCCGTTGCAGACCTGCTCGCCGGCCCCGGCGTTCCCCGTGTCCCCGGCGTCCGCGCCGCCCGCACCGCCGGCGTTGCCCGCGGCCTCGTCGCCCTGGGGGTCCTGAGCCGACCCCCCGGTCTCCGCGGCCGGCGCGGACGGCTGTGCGGGCTGCGCGGCCTGGGAGCCCTGAGCCGACTCCCCGACGACGCAGTCCGACGCGCCCTGCTGGACCTTGATCTGGGCGATGACCGCCTCGCGGTTGGCGATCCGGGCCGCCGACTGGGCGTCGGGGTTCGCCTTCTGGTCCGCGATGAACCGCTCGTTGTTGCCGAGGGCGGTGGCCAGCCCCTGGCAGACACTGGAATCCGCCGCGGACTGTGCCGCGTTCGACGTGGCCGCCATGGCGAAGGCCCCGCCTCCCGCCACCGCCGCCGCGGTCACGAAGAGGGCGACCTTCTTCTTCGTGCTGAGCGTTCTCCTACGCGACATGCGCGCCTCCTGTTCCCGGTGGACCGTCGTCGAGTCACCGGATCGGACGAGTACGCCGCTATGTACGAGATCCCGAACGAAGCTACTCAACGGTCACAGCGAACTCTCAAGTAACGCATGTCACACGGCGGTTGAGGGCCCGGCTGCCGGAACCGCCCGCTACCTGGACAGGGCGTCCCGTACCGCGTCGTCCGTGCGGGCCACCACCGCGGTGCCGTCGTCCGCGGTGATGATCGGCCGCTGGATGAGCTTGGGGTGCTCGGCGAGCGCCCTGACCCACCGGTCGCGCGTCCCGGCGTCCCGGGCCCACTCCTTGAGGCCGAGTTCCTTGGCGGCGGCCTCCTGGGTACGGGTGATGTCCCACGGTTCGAGCCCGAGCCGGTCGAGCACGGCACGGATCTCGTCCTCGCTCGGGACGTCCTCCAGATAGCGGCGGACGGTGTAGTCCGCGCCCTCGGCGTCGAGCAGGCTGATCGCGCTGCGGCACTTGGAACAGGCCGGGTTGATCCAGATCTCCATGCCGACCACCGTAGCCAACGGGGCCCGAAAACCCGTGTCTCACCCCTGTCACAGGACCCGTCAGATCCCTTCTGGCCAGGGGCGATTGTCAGTGGGGGGTAGTAAAATAGAAGCAGTGTTCGAGGGTTGCCGACGGGGGATCTCCGGCGGCGCCCAGACCGCGACAGGAGGATGTCTTGCCCGCTGCCGCACTGAAGTCGAAGCCGCTGCCCACCCAGTCCACCGTCCAGCACCCCGTTCTGCTCGACCTGCCCTACGAGCCGGTGGTGAAGCACACGCTGCCGCCGGGCCGGCCGCGCGATTGGTACATCACCCACAACCGGCGGCTGAAGGCCATGCGCCTCGCGATCGCCCTGCTCGACTCCGGTGTCTACATGCCGAACCAGGCGCGCAACGAGACGATCCGGAGCACGGCGGAGGTCATCGGGGTGCACCCGCCGTCGGACATCACGTGCCACATGGTGCGGGCGCTGATGCGCTACAGCCGCTGAGGCTGAGCAAAAAGGGGCGATCTCCGGCCGCCAGGGTTGGCCGGAGATCGCCCTAGTCCTGCCCGCCCGGGGTCCATACGATGCGGTCGCCCCTCGGTCTTCACAGCTGCTTCACATGTTGCCGCTTCAAGGATCGCGGGGTCCTCGCGCATGCCTCTTGGCATGTGCATGACTATGATCGGAGAACCCCCCATGGTTCGTGGTCTCCTCCTGGGCGGCGCCGTAGCCGCTCTCTTCGCCAGTGCGCTACCCGCGCAGGCCGAGTCCCCCTTCGAGGACCCGCCCCCGGACAAGATCGTCATCAAGGTCGCCACGGTGAACGGCTCCGGCTGTCCCCAGGGCACGGCCGCGGTCGCCGTCGCGCCGGACAACACGGCGTTCACGGTGACCTACAGCGACTACCTGGCCCAGGTGGGCGGCGGCGCGCCGTCCACCGCGTTCCGCAAGAACTGCCAGCTCAACCTGATCGTCCATGTGCCCGGCGGCTTCACCTACGCCATCGCCAGCGTCGACTACCGCGGCTTCGCCTCGCTCCAGCGCGGCGCGAGCGGGGTGGAGAAGGCCTCGTACTACTTCCAGGGGTCCCCCGACACGGCGTCCCGGACCCACACGTTCAACGGCCCCTACGAGGACAACTGGCAGGCCACGGACGAGACCGACTGGGCCCAACTGGTGTGGGCGCCCTGTGGTGTCGAGCGGAACTTCAACATCAACACGGAGCTGCGGGTCAACCGGGGGACGTCGCCGGCGGGCAGCACGAGCTTCATGACGATGGACTCGACGGACGGGGACATCAGCACGATCTATCACCTGGCCTGGAAGGAGTGCCCCGGCAAGTGAGCCGTGGTGCCGGGTGCGCCTCTCTCCGGGGGCACCCGGCGCTCGGGTCGGTCTTTCGCCCGCGGGCCGACGGGGCGTCTCGCGCAGTTCCCCGTGCCCCTGAAAGACCAGGCCCTGCGGGCCTGGAAGCGTCGGCCGGGGCCGGCTGAGAGAAGATGGCCGGGGCGGGGCTGAAAGCACGGGGCGCAGCCCCTGCCTTCAAGGGCGCGGGGAACTGCGCGAGCAACCACGAATCACCCGCCCCGCCGACGAATCACCCGCCCCCGCCGACGAATCACGCGCCCCTGAGTCATGAGGCGCCCGGCACCCCACGCGCCGCCCACCAGCTCCTTCTCCAAGGGCGTCCGGAACCGAGGCGTGACCCGGGTGTCACCCAACCACCCGCGAGCCGCGCAGCCTCCTCGCGGATCCTCTCCTCGGCCTCCCGCCCCACCCCGTCCTTGTCCAGCAACCGCCACACGACCTCCCTGTCCGCCCGCTGGGCCCACCCGCCCACCACCCGGCCGTTCCACCACACCGTCGGGCCGACGTTGCCGCTGTAGTCGAAGAGGGCGGGCCGCATCCCGGGGTCGAGGTACCAGTCGCGTTCGCGCCACCCCATGGCCGTCGGGTCGAGCGCCGGGAGCAGCGCGGCCCACGGCTCGCCGGAGTCGGTGACCGGCTCCTCGTCCTCGGCGGTCACGAACCCCGTGCCCTCGTCCAGGGTCACGGCCCGCGCCCCGATCGCCGCCAGCGCCCGCCGCACCTCGGTGACACGCCACCCCGTCCACCACTTGAGGTCCGCCTCCGTCGCCGGGCCGCAGGCCGCCAACCACCGGCCCAGCAGGGCCGCCTGGGCCTCGGCCACGTCCAGCTCGGGGTGCGCGGGGGCCACGGCCCAACGGAACCGGCTCGACGTCCAGGAGCCGAGCGGCCGTCCCCGGACGACCCTGCCCTCCACGCCCAGCACCCTGAGCAGCCGGGTCGAGACGGTGTGCGTCCCCTCGTAGCTCTTGCCCGCCGCGTACACGAACCGCTCCCGCAACCTTGGCTCGTCCTCGGCGAGTTCGGACGCCGTGGCCTGGCCCCGGCGGGCCAGCGCGGTCAGCGCCGACTCCTGGACGTCCTTCAGCCAGGCCGCGTCGGGGGCCCCGGCCGCCGCCATGTCCTTCAGCAGTGCGGCCCTCTCCCGCGCGGCGACCGTGAGACCGGTCGAGGCGTGCACCACGGCGGTCAGCTCCGTGGGGAACACGAAGACGGTGTGCCGCATGCCGTGCATCCGGACGAGCGTCCGGTCCGTGTAGAGCGCCCGCTCGGTCTCGGTCACCGTCCGCGTGGCGTCGGCGAGCCGTGCGCCCACGGCCAGGAACACGGTCGCGGGATCCGAGCCGTGCAGTGCGACGAGCGTGTCGGAGACCTCCTCGGGACCCGCCGACCGTACTGATCCGGCCAACCGCTGCCGCAGCCCCAACCGCACGCGCCGCTCGCCCACTCCGATGTACCGCCGTACGTCACCCATGCCGGCCATCCTCCCGGACCCCACTGACAATCGGGGCCCACCGAAGGCCCCGCACGACCGTGTGACACGGCCCCTCCCCGGCCCTTTCCCTACGCGTACCGTTCCAGCACCCCGCTCACATACGCCTCCAGCCGCGCCGCCAGTACATCCGGCGTCAGATCCGTCCGGCCCAGCTCCCGCCAGGGCCCCGCCAGCTTCTCCGCGTCGGGCGCGTACCCGAGGGCGTCCAGCAGCAGCCAGTACAGGTGGTCCCGGTCCTGGGACAGCCGGCGCCCACCGCGCGCCTCGTACCGCGTACGGAACCCCAGCCCGTACTCGGCGCCGTACAACAACGCCACGGTCGTCGAGCAGTGCGCCACATCCAGATCCGCCGGCCCCCACGAGGTCTCCACCCAGTCCACGACCCCGCCGATCCGCAGTTCCCCGTGCCCACCCGCGCCCGCGCCCGCACCCGTGAACAGCACGTTCCCCGGATGGAAGTCCCGGTGCAGGAAACACCCCTCGTACGCGGGAGCCTCCCGCCGGATCACGTCCACGGCCCGTTCCCACAGCGAGCCCCCGGGCGTGGTAACCCGGTCGGGCGAGGTCCAGGCCTGGTAGGTGCGAGGCCGTTCGTCGGGTACGACCGCGTGGATCCGGGCGAGCTGTCCGCCGAGCAGGTCCAGCCGCTCCTCCAGGTCCGCGTCCTCCGCCACCCGCACGGACCCCGGCAGCAGGGACATCAACAGCGAGGGGTGGTCGGTGAGTTCGGCCGTCGGGTCGACGGCGTGCAGGACGGGTGTGGGGATGTCGTCGTACGGGGCGAGCAGGGTGAGTATCTCGGCCTCGCGGCTCAACAGCCCCGGCGCGTGCCGTCGGAAGAACGGTTTCACGAACGACCGCAGGACGAGATCCGTCCCGTCGTCGAGGGTCAGCCGACGCATCCGCGACGTCCAACCTCCGCGCAGATCGGTCCAGTTCCGTACGGCGCGGCCCTCGGGGAGCTGTTTCGCCACCCACGCACGGGTCGCCGCCCACTCCTGACCGTCGAAATCATCGAATGCCATGGAGTCAGCATCCCCGAGGATCCCCCAGGCCCCCAGGCCCCAGGACTCCCCGAGGACCCCCGATAAATGGGATGCCCGCGCACCCGTCACGCGAGCATCCTGGAACCGCGGAGCGAAGGCCCCCGGAACACCGGGCCCGTGCACGAGGGGCACCACTTTCCGGCCCCGGGGCCACTTTTCCCCGCACAGTCATCACCCACGCCACGCCCCGAGGAGGCCCGTCATGGGCACCTTGATCCTGTCGGCGACCGTGGTCCTGGTCGTCATGGGTTTCTCCAACCAAGTCCTCTGGCTGGCCGCTGTCGCCCTGCTCTACCTGTACGTCCGCTACGGCCGCACGGGGGGAGGCTCGGCGACGTCCTCGCCGGGCCCCCCGGTGGGCGGCGGCGCGGCCCAGCCCTCCTCCTACCGCGCGTACCGCGATCGCCGTGACCAGCAGGCGAAGTGGGAGCGCCGCTACCGCCGGGAACGGCCTTTCGAGACCCGTCGGCAGGAGCGCGACAAGAGCAACAAGTGACGGCGTCCCCGGGGTCGGGGTCACAGCCCCGGGGCGCCCCAGATCGGGAACCACCGGCTCAGCTCGGGCTCGATCCGCAACTCCTCCCCGAGCACGGCCCGGACCCGTAGCTCCAGCGCGTTGTCCCGCCGCTGCCCGCCACCTGGCAGCGGCGCGAACGGATAGAACGTCCCACGCTTGTAGAGATAGACGATCCCGAGCCGCATACCGTCACCGTCACTGCCATCCGCACCGGAGGCCGCAGTGGCGTCCCCGCCCGCGCCCCGACGCCGGAACCCGACGACCGAGCACAGCAGCTGCGGCCCGAACCCACCGCCCTCCAAGGCGCTGTTGACCGCGTGCAGGTCGCTCACCAGCGCGGGCAGGTCCCGCGGATCCCGCCGGGAGACGAGCCACGAGTAGCCGTACTCGTCCCGCTCGATCCCGACCGGTGGCCCGGTCCGCCCCGCGTCCGCGTCGAGCAGGGCCCGCACCTCCCGGCGTACGCCGTCGAAGGCCGCGCCCTCGACCGTCGCGAAGCACACCGCGCCCGTGCCGGTCGGGGTGAGGGAGGCGGCGGCCTCCAGCGCGACGGCGGCCGAGGGGAGGGCGAAGAGCCGGTCCAGGTCGGGTGCGACTGGCTTCGTACGGCCGAGAAGGATGTCCAGCAGCCCCATGCCCGCTCAGCCCGCCTTCCCGGGCTCCACGGACCCACCGGAACCCGGCCGGGCAGCGGCATCCAACTCCGCCGAGATCCGGGCCAGTTGATCGAGCCGCTGCTCCAGCGGCGGGTGGGTGGCGAAGAAGTGGGCCAGATGAGGGTGGTCGCCGAGCGCGGGGGTGAAGTAGAACGCGTTGAAGGCCTGCGAGGTGCGCAGGTCCCGGGTGGGGATGCGCGCGATGTCACCGGTGACCTTGGTGAGGGCGGAGGCGAGCGCCGAGGGCCGCCCGGTGAGGAGCGCGCCGGCCCGGTCGGCGGCCAGTTCGCGATAGCGGGACAGCACCCGGATCAGCAGGAAGCTCAGGACGTACACGGCGGCGGAGACGCCCATGATCACACTGAAGACCACGGCGGTGTTCTGATCCCGCCGTCCGCCGAACATGTGCGAGTAGAACGCGGCCCGGACGACGAGCCCGGCGATCACCCCGAGGAACGAGGCGACCGTCATGACGGCGACGTCGCGATGGGCCACATGCGACAGCTCGTGCGCGAGCACACCCTCCAGCTCGTCCGGCTCCAGCCGCCGCAGCAGCCCGGTCGTCACGCACACCACGGCATGATCGGCGTTCCGCCCGGTCGCGAAGGCGTTCGGCATGTCCATATCGGCCACCGCGACCCGCGGCTTCGGCACGTCCGCCACCGCGCACAGCCGGTCCACGACCCCGTGCAGCAGCGGGTACTCCTCCGCCTCCACGATCCGCCCGCGCATCGCGTACAGGGCGACCCGGTCGGAGTACCAGTACTGCGCCCCCAGCAGCCCGGCGGCGATCACCACGACCAGCACCCAGGACTTCAGCAGCGCGATCAGCACGGCCACGAACACGACGTACAGCAACCCGAGCAGGAACAACGTGACCGTCATCCGCAGGGCCAGCCGAGGATCACTCCGGAACCGCTCAGACATCCGTACCACCCCACACTCAGGCAGCAGCTCGTCCCGCTTCCATTGTGCGCCCGCGCATCCCACGAAGCGGTCACGCGGTGGTCGTGATCGGCCCTCAGTAGGGCAAAGGTTCAGTACGAAGACCGATAGTTGACGTACCCGATGAGGGCGATCAGTCCCGCCACGCACCCGAAGACGATCAGCGTCGACACCCAGGACGACCGGCGCGGCTCCCTCGGCCCCGGGTCGGCGCGGAACGGCTGGGGCGCGGGCGGGTTCTCCTTCCAGCGGGCCGCGAGCATCCGGGCCCGCGCGGAGGGCTCCTTGTGCTCGGCGCCGTCCGCCCACTTGATGTCGAACTCCCGCTCGTCGTCGTCCTGTTCGCGCATCCCCGTGTCTCCCCGTCGTCTCTCTCGACCTCTCGAACAGTCGTACAAGAACCATACGACGACGCCCCGTCGGCGAGAAACGAAAACGACGACGCCCCCGTCCCGGGAAACGGGAACGGGGGCGCCGCCGTGAAGACGTACGGACTACGCGTCGATCACGCGCCGATCACACGTCGAAGTACAGCTCGAACTCGTGCGGGTGCGGGCGGAGCTGCAGCGGGGCGATCTCGTTGGCGCGCTTGTAGTCGATCCACGTCTCGATCAGGTCCGGCGTGAAGACGTCGCCCTGGAGGAGGAACTCGTGGTCGCGCTCCAGCGAGTCGAGGACGGCCGGGAGGGAGGTCGGGACCTGCGGGACGCCCGCGTGCTCCTCGGGGGCCAGCTCGTAGAGGTCCTTGTCGATCGGCTCGGCCGGCTCGATCTTGTTCTTGATGCCGTCGAGGCCCGCGAGCAGCAGGGCCGAGAAGGCCAGGTACGGGTTGCCGGAGGAGTCGGGTGCGCGGAACTCGACACGCTTGGCCTTCGGGTTCGAACCCGTGATCGGGATACGCATGGCCGCGGAGCGGTTGCGCTGCGAGTACACCAGGTTCACCGGGGCCTCGAAGCCCGGGACCAGACGGTGGTACGAGTTCACCGTCGGGTTGGTGAAGGCCAGCAGCGACGGGGCGTGCTTGAGGATGCCGCCGATGTAGTAGCGGGCGGTGTCCGACAGGCCCGCGTAACCGGCCTCGTCGTAGAAGAGCGGGGAGCCGCCCGACCACAGCGACTGGTGGACGTGCATGCCCGAGCCGTTGTCACCGAAGATCGGCTTGGGCATGAAGGTCGCGGTCTTGCCGTTGCGCCAGGCCACGTTCTTCACGATGTACTTGAAGAGCTGGAGGTCGTCGGCCGCGGCGAGCAGCGTGTTGAACTTGTAGTTGATCTCGGCCTGGCCGGCGGTGCCCACCTCGTGGTGCTGGCGCTCGACCTGGAGGCCGGACTTGGCCAGCTCCAGCGAGATCTCCGCGCGCAGGTCGGCGAAGTGGTCGACCGGCGGGGTCGGGAAGTAGCCGCCCTTGTAGCGGACCTTGTACCCGCGGTTGTCCTCCAGCGCACCGGTGTTCCAGGCGCCCGCCTCGGAGTCGATGTGGTAGAAGGACTCGTTCTCCGAGGTCTTGAAGCGCACGCTGTCGAAGACGTAGAACTCGGCCTCGGGGCCGAAGTACGCGGTGTCGGCGATACCGGTGGACGCGAGGTACGCCTCGGCCTTCTTCGCCACGTTCCGCGGGTCACGGGAGTACTGCTCGCCCGTGATCGGGTCGTGGATGAAGAAGTTGATGTTGACCGTCTTGTCGCGGCGGAACGGGTCGACGCGCGCGGTGGACAGGTCGGCGCGGAGCGCCATGTCGGACTCGTGGATGGCCTGGAAGCCGCGGATCGAGGAGCCGTCGAACGCGAGCTCCTCGGCCGGGTCGAAGGCCGTGGCCGGGATCGTGAAGTGCTGCATCACACCCGGCAGGTCGCAGAAACGGACGTCGACGAACTTGACGTCCTCGTCCGCGATGAACTTCTTGGCCTCGTCGGCGTTCTGGAACATCCAGCTCCTCCTACTCCCGACGTCTCCTGCCGGGGTGGTAGTTCGTTCGTGCGGCCAGTGCGGTGGCACACGCTGTCCTCGACACTAGGGACGGGTGATTTCTCGTGCGTGACCCATTTGTTTCGCACAAGTTAACCGGACATCCCGCCCCGCACCCCACCTGTCCGTATGGCAGAACGGTCGCAGTACCGTGGTCGGGTGGACAAGAGGCAAGCAATCGGATCGTGGCTCTCCGGCCCCCGCGAAGCCGCGGAGGCGGCCGGAGTCGACTTCGGATACAGGGGCCAACAGCTCGGTCTGCCGGAGGAGGGGCCCGGCTCCATCGCCCGCCCGGGCCGCCGTCTCGGCGCACTCGCCGTCGACTGGGGCCTCTGTCTCTTGATCGCATACGGCCTGATCACCGACGGCTACGACCAGGCCACCAGCAACTGGGCCCTGCTCATCTTCTTCCTGCTGCACGTTCTCACCCTGGGCACGGTCGGCTTCACCCCCGGTAAGCGCCTCTTCGGCCTCCGCGTCGTCTCCCAGGAGACCGGCACGGTGAACCCCTGGCGCGCCGCCCTCCGCTCGGCCCTGCTCTGCCTCGCCATCCCCGCCCTGGTCTGGGACCGCGACGGCCGCGGCCTGCACGACCGGCTGGCGCGCACGGTCGAGGTCCGGATCTGAGGCTCCCGAGCCGAGTACGACGATGGGGGCGCCCGGAGTGATCCGGGCGCCCCCATCGTCGTACCGACGTACTCGGGCCGTCAGCGGGCCTTCGGGCCGCCCTTCGGCATGCGCATGCCCTTGGGCATCGGGCCCTTGGGGAGCGGCATGTTGCTCATCAGGTCGCCCATGGCGCGCAGCCGGTCGTTGGTGGCGGTCACCTGGGGGCCGGAGAGGACGCGCGGCAGCTTGAGCATGGTCGTGCGGAGCTTCTTCAGCTCGGTCTGGCCCTCGCCCGTGCCCACGACCAGGTCGTGCACGGGAACGTCCGCCACGATGCGGGCCATCTTCCGCTTCTCGGCGGCCAGCAGGCTCTTCACCCGGTTCGGGTTGCCCTCGGCGACCAGGACGATGCCGGCCTTGCCGACGGCCCGGTGCACCACGTCCTGGCTGCGGTTCATCGCCACCGCGGGCGTCGTGGTCCAGCCACGGCCCACGTTGTCCAGGACCGCCGCCGCGGCACCCGGCTGGCCTTCCATCTGCCCGAACGCGGCCCGCTCGGCACGCCGTCCGAACACGATCGCCGTCGCGAGGAAGGCGAGCAGGAGGCCCAGGATGCCGAGATAGATGGGGTGACCGATCAAGAAACCGATCGCGAGGAAGACACCGAAGGTGATGATTCCGACAGCCGCGAGTACAAGACCGATCTTCTTGTCGGCCCTGCGGGTCATCTTGTACGTGAGAGCGATCTGCTTGAGTCGCCCGGGGTTCGCAGCGTCCGCTGCGGGTTCCTTCCTCGCCATGGCACGAAGTCTACGTGTCCGGGGAAGCGAGGACGACGGCGGTGCCGGTGGGGACCGGAGACCGGCGGCTGCGCTGGGGAAGCGGCGCCGGGCGGCGGCGGTGCCGGCGTGGTGCGGCGTGGTGCGGCGTGCATGCGGAGCGGTGTTTCGTCGTGCGGTGTTACGAGGTGCGCGAGGCTACGACCGCTTCGAGGACACGCTCGGTCTCGACACGGTCCTTGGCGCGGCGGCGGTCCTCCAGGACGGAGGTCCAGGCGTTGCGACGGGCGGTGCGCTGGCCGCTGCTCATGAGCAGCGACTCGACGGCACGGAGTGCAACGGTGAACGACGGGATCGCTGTGGCGCGAACGGGTGCGGCCTGCATGGGAGGTCCCCTCGGGATGGCTGCTCTGGCTAGGACCCTGTACCGGGCGTGAAACCAGGGTCACTGATTGGTGTTACCAGGGCGTGACCGACCGGTCAAACGCCAGTGAAGCCTTGATACGCGGCTTTTAAACCCCGACGCGGCCCTGACACTGCCCTCATCTGCGAGGACGGTCAGGACCGCGGTCAATCGGCCATTACCGGCCAGTAGCCTCTTGTGCTCGGATTCACACGAATCGAGTGGCACTCCGTGCCATTTGGCGTAAGGGTCAGACGGCCTGCGAGGCGACGTAGGAACCCCGCTTCTCGACGGCCATCTGGTACAGGCGGCCGGCGCGGTACGAGGAACGGACCAGCGGTCCGGACATCACCCCGGAGAAGCCGATCTCGTCGGCCTCCTGCTTCAGCTCGACGAACTCCTGCGGCTTGACCCAGCGCTCCACGGGGTGGTGCCGGACGCTCGGGCGCAGGTACTGCGTGATGGTCACCAGCTCGCAGCCCGCGTCGTGCAGCTGCTTGAGCGCCTCGCTGACCTCCTCGCGGGTCTCGCCCATGCCGAGGATCAGGTTCGACTTCGTGACCAGACCGTAGTCACGGGCCTCGGTGATGACCTTCAGGGAGCGTTCGTAGCGGAAGCCGGGGCGGATGCGCTTGAAGATCCGGGGGACCGTCTCGACGTTGTGCGCGAACACCTCGGGGCGGGAGGCGAAGACCTCCTCCAGCAGCTCCGGGACGGCGTTGAAGTCGGGCGCCAGCAGCTCGACCTTGGTCCGGCCGTCCGCGCGGTGCGCGGTCTGCTCGTGGATCTGGCGCACGGTCTCGGCGTAAAGCCAGGCGCCGCCGTCCTCCAGGTCGTCGCGGGCGACGCCGGTGATGGTGGCGTAGTTCAGGTCCATGGTGACCACGGACTCGCCGACGCGACGGGGTTCGTCGCGGTCCAGCGCCTCGGGCTTGCCGGTGTCGATCTGGCAGAAGTCGCAGCGCCGGGTGCACTGGTCGCCGCCGATGAGGAAGGTGGCCTCGCGGTCCTCCCAGCACTCATAGATGTTGGGGCATCCGGCTTCCTGGCAGACGGTGTGCAGGCCCTCGCTCTTCACGAGGCTCTGCATCTTCGTGTACTCGGGGCCCATTTTCGCCCGGGTCTTGATCCACTCGGGCTTGCGCTCGATGGGGGTCTGGCTGTTGCGGACCTCCAGGCGCAGCATCTTGCGTCCGTCGGGTGCGACTGCGGACACATCGGCTCCCTGTGCTTCGATTCTTCGGCGTCCACCAGGGTACGCCCGTACGGTTCTCGGTCCCCGGGGTGGTCAACCTTCGGGCTCATGGGTTGCATTCCCGGCTGCGGGTCCGGTGGGGGCTGGTCGCGCAGTTCCCCGCGCCCCTTGAGGGCCTGCGGCCACTCGGGGGCGAAAGAGCACGGGGCGCAGCCCCTGCTTTTCAGGGGCGCGGGGAACTGCGCGAGAAGCCCCCACCGGACCCGCACCCGCCAACGAACCGACCCCCGCCCCTGACGCGGACTACGCCGACGCCCGCTCCACCACCCGCGGCTTCAGATCCGCGTGCTCCAGCACATCCCGAAGGTGGCGCTCGGCCACCGGCAACACCTCGGCGATCGTGATGTCGCGGCCCAGTTCGGCCGCGAGAGAGGCGACCCCCGCGTCACGGATCCCGCACGGGATGATCCGGTCGAACCACTTGTTGTCCGGGTTCACGTTCAGTGCGAAGCCGTGCATGGTGACCCCCTTCGCGACCCGGATCCCGATCGCCGCGATCTTGCGGTCCTCACGCCGCTGGCCCGCGTTGGACGGCGCGTACTCCGGCCCGTTCATCCGGGGATCGAACTCGTCGTCGGTCATCCGGGGGTCGAGGTCCAGCGACAGCCCGCCGAGCCGCTGCTCGACCGGGTCGCCGAGCACCCACACACCGCTGCGGCCCTCGACCCGGGTGGTCTCGACGCCGAACTCCGCGCACGTACGGATGAGGGCCTCCTCCAGGCGCCGTACGTGTGCCACCACGTCGACCGGCCGGGGCAGCTTCTGGATCGGGTAGCCCACCAGCTGACCGGGGCCGTGCCAGGTGATCTTGCCGCCGCGGTCGACGTCGATCACGGGGGTGCCGTCGAGGGGGCGCTCGTTGTCGGCCGTGCGCCGCCCGGCCGTGTAGACCGGCGGGTGCTCCAGGAGGAGCACGGTGTCGGGGACCTCGTCCGCGAACCGCGCCGCGTGCACCCGGCGCTGCTCGTCCCAGGCCTCCTGGTACTCGACGGCCTCCGTGCCGAACCCCATGCGGACGAACCGCAACCCACTCACGGCAAGCGCCTCCCTCGGCGGTGCCGCCGGGCGGCGGCACCGCGATAGCCCTGTGGCTCTGTCAGGCGCGTGACGCGCCCAAGCCACTGTACGACCGCGGGCTCGCGCACTGTTCGAGCGGCCTCCGGAACCGACGGAGCCGTCGTACGCGTGCGCGTCGGCGACCGACGGCCTTCGTGCGCGGCGCGGGGGTGCGGGCCGACGCTCGTCGTACGGCGCGGCCGCCGGGCGTACGAGGGGCCCAGCCGGCGCGTGTCGGAGGTCACCCACGTCAGCCGCGCGGCAAATCCTCACACGATCGGATGAATGGACGCGGAAGTGTGCGATCGGACGCTTACTCTCCGCTACATTCGCGCCGTTCACCAGGCCGCAAAAGGCTTCTCACCAGGCAATCCGGGAAACCCCGCCGACACCCGGAAGGCAGGAGACCGCACCGCAGATGACGGAACGACCCGCGCAGCGCACCCCCAACCGCCAGCTCGCCGCCCTCATCGCAGAAGCGGGGTTCTCGAACGCGGGACTAGCGCGCCGTGTGGACCAGCTCGGTCTCGAACACGGCCTCGACCTCAGATACGACAAGACGTCCGTCACCCGCTGGCTGCGCGGTCAGCAGCCCCGGGGGACGACTCCCGCACTCATCGCCGAGGTGTTCACCCGCCGCCTCGGCCGCCGGCTCACCGCCCAGGACCTCGGCCTGGACGCCTGCGCCCCCGTCTACGCGGGCCTGGAGTTCGCCGCCACCCCCGAGGAGGCCATCGACATCGTCGGCGGTCTGTGGCGCAAGGACTCCGGCAGCCACGCCGAACTCCGCAAGATCGCCTTCACCCCCGCCGGACTCGTCGTCCCCAGCCGCGACTGGCTGATCGGGCGGGCCGACGACCGGGTGGGACGCGGTGACCCGGCAGCCACCCGGGTCCCCCCGCAGGGCCGCCCGGTCGTCCCCCGGCAGCGCAGCCAGACGGAGCGCGGCCCCGGCCAGAAGGTCACCGGCGGGGACATCGCCGCCCTCCGCTCGGTGGGGGAGCTGTTCCGCGCCCTCGACGACGCGTACGGCGGCGGCCACGCCCGCCAGGCCCTCGTGCGCTACCTGGAGCACGAGGCCGAGCCCATGCTGCGCGGCGCCTACGGCGAACAGATCGGCCGACGGCTGTTCGCGGCCGCCGCCGACCTGACCCGGCTGGCCGGCTGGACCTCGTACGACATCGGCGCGCACGGGCTCGC
Organism: Streptomyces sp. MNU76; assembly: GCF_020982545.1. Lineage (GTDB taxonomy): Bacteria > Actinomycetota > Actinomycetes > Streptomycetales > Streptomycetaceae > Streptomyces. Next base: position 1,205,412 of record NZ_JAJKLK010000001.1, read on the forward strand.
CCAGCGGTACTTCGTGCAGGCGCTCAGGCTGGCGCAGGCGGCGGGGGACCGGGCGTACGGGGCGTACGTGCTGGTCACGATGAGCCGTCAGGCGGTCTACCTGGGGCACGGTCGGGAGGCCGTGCAGCTCGCGCGCGTCGCCCAGCAGGGCGTCGGGTCCGCCGTGCCGCCGGTGGTGCAGTCGCTGCTGCACTCCGTCGAGGCGCGCGGGCACGCGGTGCTGGGCGAGGTGCGGGCCTCCACGGCCGCCCTGGTCCGCGCCGAACGCGCCCTGGAGACGGCCCGCCCCGGGGACGAAGTCCCGTACTGGGCGCGGTTCTTCGACGAGGCGCAGCTCGCCGACGAGTTCGGGCACAGCCACCGCGACCTCCAGCAGTACCGGGCGGCCGCCCAACACGCGGAACGCTCCCTGCAGTTGCGGGCACCCGCGTACGCCCGCAGCCGCCTGTTCTGCCGAGTCGTCCTCGCCTCCGCCCGCCTCGGCCTCGGCGAACTCGACCAGGCCTGCCAGCTCGGCGCGGAGGCCGCGGGACAGGCCGCCGAGATGCGGTCGGTCAGGGCCGTGGAGTACGTCCGCGACTTCGAACGCCGACTGGAGCCGTACCGCGACGCGGCCCCCGTGCGGGGCTACCGGGACAAGGTGGCGGCGCTGATGTAGGCGCGCGGCACGCCGTAGGGGCGCCCGGAACAACTCCGGGCGCCCCTACGCCGTTCACGCGGCCGTTTCCAACGGCTCCTCCAGGAACGTCGGGTGGGCGTCCAGGTCGGTCAGGACGGCGTGGGCGGCCCGGCGGGCGGAGTGGAGGGCGCCCTGGACGGTGCTGGTGTCACGGTGGTCGCCGCAGACGTAGAGGCCGGCGAGGAGACGCACCGGGCGGCGCAGGTCGTGCGGCGCGGGCATCGCGGGGACCGCCTCGGGGACGTGGTAGGCGGCCAGCAGTTCCCAGCGGGTCGTGGACGTGCGGTAGAGACGGGCGAGTTGGGCGCGGACCGTGGCGTCGAGGTGCGCGGCGTCCGGGGGAGTGCCGAGGACCGTCGAGGTGATCAGGGCGCGGCCCGCCGGCGCCCGGCTCGGGTCGACCTGGCTGATCACCGCCGTGTGCGAGACGGGCCCGCTGCGGTCGGCGTCGAGGAGCAGCGCCGGTTCGGTCAACGGAGGCTCGTCCGTGGCGTGGTGCAGCACCGTCACCGGGTGGAACCCCGGCACGCGCAGACCGGGGAGCAGCGCGGCGGCGGACCGGGCGTCCGTGGCCAGCACCACGGCCCGGCAGACGAGTTCACCGTGGTCCGCCGTGGTCACCGAGGTCGTGCTCATGGCGGTCACCCGTACCCCGGTACGGACCGAACCCGGCGGCAGCGCGGCCGCGAGGAGTTCCGGCAGGGTGTCGGCGCCGCCCTCCGGGACGCAGAGCCGGCCGGTCGCGTAGGTGTGCAGGGCCAGGTCGGCGCAGCGGCTGGAGGTCGCCAGCGTCGGGTCGGCGAGCAGCGCGGTCAGCAGGGGACGGACGAAACCGTCGATCGTCCTGGGCGGGAAACCCCGGGTCGCCAGCGCCTGGGAGGCCGGGACCTCCGCCCGGGTGAGCAGCCGTTCGGGCGCGGTCGCGGCGAGCCGGGCCAGGGCCATGGCCAGCCGCGACTGATCGGCGGGAGCGCCCAGCCGACCGGGCCGGGTGCCCGTGGAACGGCCCTGGGGACGGCCCTGGTTCCGGGGGAGCCTAGGGGCGCTTGCGAGGGCGCGCGCGGCCGTGAGTGCGCCCCTCGCGCTTCGCAGGACGGGGGCGGCGCCTGCCCGCTGATGACGTCCGTCGGAGTGCAGCAGGACGCCGGGGGCGAACGGGCGCAGGGCCAGGGTGTCCACGCCCGGGGTGCGGCGCAGTTCCGGGTACGACGTGGAGAGCAGATGCGTCGTCCGGTCGAGGCGGAAGCCGTCGATCTTCTCGGTGGACATACGGCCGCCGACGGCGGGGGCGGCCTCCAGGACGAGGGTCCTGAGGCCCGCCCTGGTCAGATGTCCGGCCGCAGCGAGGCCGGCCACGCCGGCTCCTACGACGATGACGTCCACGTCCTCCGTGTCCGCCTGGTACGCCGACTGGTGCACCGACTCAAGCACGTGCCCCTCCCGAGGTCGCGCGGCTGCGGGGACGTTATGCCCACAACACCCATCTGAAATACCTGAGTTCGGCACGAGAGTGAAGGCGGGGCCCGGTCCCGGGGAAGGAGCGTGTGACCTCGCACGGGGGCATGGGCGGGGTGTGTGCGCCGGGCGTTCGGGGGGTGCGGGTTCGTCGGCGCACCCGATAACGCTCCATACCGACAACGAACCCCCCGGTCAGCCGAGCGCAGCTCGAATCGCGTCCTCGATCTCCGGATACCTGAACGTGAACCCCGACTCCAGCAACCGCGAGGGAACCGCCCGCGTGCTGCCCAGGACGTCACCGGCGACACCCCCGAGCGCGAGCCGCAGCGCGGGCGCGGGCACGGTGAACAGGGTGGGCCGGTGCAGCACACGCCCCATCGCCGCCGTGATCTCACGGTTGGTACGCGGGGTCGGCGCCGTCAGGTTGAACGGCCCGGACAGCGACGGCGTGAACAGCAGATGCCGCAGCGCCGCGACCTCGTCGTGCAGGGAGATGAAGCTCCAGTACTGGCGGCCGTCTCCCATCCGCCCGCCCAACCCGGCCTTGAACAGCGGGAACAGCGGACCCCACGCACCCCCGCCCCGAGCCACCACCAGCCCCGTACGGGCGAACGCCGTACGGATCCCGGCCTCCCGCGCGACCCCGGCCGCCCCTCCCACTCCACGCACAACGCGGACAGGAACTCCGACCCCGGCTCCGCCGACTCGTCCACCACCCGGTCACCGGTGTAGCCGTAGAACCCGATCGCGCTGCCGTTCACGAACACGCTCGGCGGGTGTCGAGCGTGGCGGCGGCCTCGGCGAGCGTCCGGGTGCCGCGCACCCGGCTCTCGCGGATCGTCGCCTTGTACGCGTCCGTCCAGCGGCGGGACGCCACCCCCGCGCCGGCGAGGTTGACGACGGCCGCGCACCCCGTGAGCCCCGCCCGGTCGACCCGTCCCGCGTCCGGGTCCCAGCGCACCTCGCCGCGCGCCCAGGGCTCCCGTCGCACGAGCCGGAGCACCTCGTAGCCGTCCTCGGCCAGGGAACGGGCCAGCGCCGAACCGATCAGGCCGGACGCACCGGCGATCGCGACACGAGAACCGGGCGGAACGGGTGATTCAAGGGTCATGCCCACCATCCTGCCCGGCGGGCGGAGCGAACGGCGGCCCGGGCACGCGAACCAGTCCGAACCTGCCGCCCGACGGCCGGTTCGCCGCCGTACAGTGGCCGCCATGCCCGTTCCGCACATACGCCAGGCGACCTCGGACGACGAGGACACGCTCGGTCGCCTCGACCGCGAGACCTGGTCCACGCTGCACTCCGTCCAGGAACGGCCCACGCAGCCGTACGAGCCGTTCTTCAACGAGCGGTACGGCCCCCACGACCACCTGGTGGCCGAGATCGGCGGCGCAGTCGTCGGCTACGTCCGCCTCGCCCTGCCCTCCAACCTCGCCTGTCACGCGCACGTCCGCCAGATCCAGGGTCTCGCCGTCGCGGACGAGGCACGCGGCTCGGGCGTCGCCCGCGCCCTGCTGCGCGCCGCGCAGGACGAGGCCCGGCGGCGCGGCGCACGACGGCTCACCCTGCGCGTCCTCGGCCACAACACGCCCGCCAGGAAGCTCTACGAGTCCGAGGGCTTCGTCGTGGAGGGCGTGCTGCCGGAGGAGTTCCTGATCGACGGGGCCTATGTCGACGACGTGGTGATGGGCCGTCGCCTCTGAGGCGTACGCCGTCACGAGGTCACGAGGTCACCCGTGTCCACCGGGGCCGTCGCGTTCGCGGCCCGCTCCGCGTCGGGGGCGACCTCGTCCACGGTGAGCACGTAACCCGTCTCCGCGTCCGAGGTGGAGCGGGCGAAGACGACGCCGAAGACCTTGCCGTCGGTGGTGAGGAGGGGGCCGCCGGAGTTGCCCGGGCGGACGGTGGAACGGATGGAGTAGATGTCGCGGGTCACCGAGTCGGTGTTGTAGATGTTCCGGCCGGTGGCGTCGATACGGCTGGCGACCGTGGCCGCCTGGAGGTCCAGACCGCCGTCCTCCGGATAACCGGCCACCACCGCCGCGTCACCGCGCCCGGCACTGGCGTCGAAGCGCAGCAGCGGGGCCTGCAGACCCGGGACGTACAGCACCGCCACGTCCTTGTCCGAATCGAACAGCACCACCTTCGCCTCGTACGCCTTGCCCACGCCCCCCACCCGCACGGTCGGCTCGTCGATGCCGGCCACCACGTGGGCGTTGGTCATCACCCGCTCGGTGGCGAACACGAAGCCGCTGCCCTCGCGGCCCTGGGTGCCGGCGACGCCCTCGATCTTCACCGTGCTGCGCTTGGCGGCGCCGGTCGCGGCCGCGGTGACGCTGTCGCCGGAGGGCTTGGCGACCTCGGCCGTCGCCTCGTTCTCGAAGGGGTTGAAGACCTGCGGGAAGCCCGCCTCGGTGAGCGCGGAGGTGGCGTTGGAGAACCAGGCCGGGGTGGTCTCCGGCATGGTGTCCTGCACGGCGCCGAGCAGCGCGGAGTTACGGATCGAGTTGGTCACCACCGCCGACGAGGAGGCCCCGAGGACGCTCGCGGCCACCCAGGCCACGATCAGCACGGCGACCGTGTTGGCCGCGGCCCCGCCGACGCCGTCGGCCACCCGCAGCGGACTGCGGTCGATCTCCCGCCGCAACCGCAGCGCCAGCCGGCCCGCCAGTTCGTGCCCGATCACGCCCGGCACCAGGACCGTCAGCACCGCGGTGATCGTCGCCGCCGGGGTGCCCGCCTCCACCAGCTCCATCATCCAGGGCAGCACCCAGACGCCTATCGCCGCGCCGCCGACGAAACCGGCGAGGGACACACATCCCGCGACCAGGCCGCGACGGTAACCGGACGCCGCGTAGACCAGGATCACCAGCATCAGCAGGATGTCGAGCACGTCCACTCCGACCGCCTCTCTCTAGGGACCCTGTAGTACGCGCGGCACGGGGACAGTGATCAGCTCCGCTCGCGCGGCATCCCGAGGGCCCGCGCGAACCGGCCATCGGCGCGCCGGCTCCGCCCCGAACAGTAAAAACGTCCCGGACCACGGCGTTGGTTCCTTCCGCTTCCCCCGGGTGGCCCACTCCACATCGCGGCCGGCGCGCATCCGGGTGACTGTGGGGCCATGCGTGTGTTCCGGATGTCGCGGGGGGCGCGAATACGGCGGCTGCCGCGCGTGTGGCGCCGCACACGGACCCCGCACGCCCCGGACCGGGCCCGGCAGCAGCCGCGCCGGTCCCACGGCCGCAGGCGCCCGGCCCGCGAGCGTATGCGCCTGGCCCGGGAGCGCGTGGACCTGCCCCGGCCGGTCCTTCTCCTACTGGCCTGCCTGCCGGGGCTCGCGGCCGTGCTCGCCCTGGTGCTGTTCGCGATCGGCGCGGACCGTACGGACGAGCGCGCCGACGGGCCCGCCACGACCCAGCCCGCCCTGCCGCACCAGGCGCCCCGGCCCCCATCGTGCCCAGGTCCCGTTGGCTGGAGAAGGACGCACCCACCCAGCCGCCCGCTCGCTACGACGACGAGGTCGCCGCCGTCTTCATCCACCACACGGACTCGCCGAACGGCTACGACTGCGCCGACGCGCCCCGCATCATCCGCGGCCTCTACACCGGCCAGACCGGTGCCAAGCACTGGGACGACATCGGCTACAACTTCCTCGTCGACCGTTGCGGCACCATCTACGAGGGCCGCGCGGGCGGCGTCGACCGGGCCGTCACCGGCGCCCACACCCAGGGCTTCAACCATCGCACCACCGGGATCGCCGCCCTCGGCACCTTCACCGCCGGGGTGCCCGTCCCGCAGGCCATGACCGACGCGATCGCCGCACTCGCCGCCTGGAAACTGGGCCTCTCCGACAGCGACCCCCGGGGCAGCGTCCGGCTCACGTCCAGCAACAGCCTCAGCCGCTACGCCGCCGGCACCACCGTCCTGCTGCCCACCCTCGCGGGCCACAGCGACGGCTTCATGACCAGCTGCCCCGGCGCGGCCCTCGCCGAGCGCCTGCCCGCGATCCGCGAACAGGCGGCCCGCCTCCAGGGCCGCTCCTAGGGGGTGTTTCGAAAGTCCCGCACAGCACCCACGGCGCCCGGCACGCACTCTCGCCGCACCGGCCGAAACCCCAAGTACGTCCAGTACGAGGGCTTTCGTCCGGCACGCCGAGAGCACGCACCGGACACCGCGGGCACCGCACAGGACTTTCGAAACACCCCCTAGCCCGCACGACCGTTCATCCGTTCACCGTTCACCGTTCACAGACAGCGCGCCGTCGGCTCACAGAGTTCTCCAAGATCCGCGCCCTACCTTCGTCGTGTCACGCCGACCGGAGGTGGGGAAAATGATCAGCAGCCGTACGAAGCACACGTCCCGCGCGCCGAGGACGTCCTGGTCCTCGGCCCTGCGGAGCCCGTGGACGGTGGCCTGCGCGACCGCCGTCGTCGTGCTCGGCCCGTCCGCCGTCACCGCGTCCGCGCTGGAGCGCGCCAACTCGGCGCCCCTGCACGGGGCCTCGGCCCCCGCTCACCCGGCCCCGGGCAAGGAGCGACGCCACCACGGCGGGCCGTACACCACCGAACAGCACGCCTACCTGCCGCGCCCGACGAACCGCGGCCTGCGCGCCTGAACCCGCCGTTCCCCGGTGCCGCGACCTACGCCCGGAAACGCTCCCAGAGCTTGGGGAGGCGTTCCGCGAGTGCGGACTCGTCCTCGAAGTCGAGCGGCGTGCCCTCGGGTTCGCCGGGCGGGGGCGGGATGCCGAGGTCCGGGGCGACCACACCGGTGAGCTGCTCGTACGCCTCGTCCGCGGCGTACCCCAGCTCCTCGCCGTCCCCGTCGATCTCCTCGTCGAAGTCGTCCAGCAGATCGGCGAGCGCGTCCGGGTCGTGCACCGCCCCCTCGAAGACCTCCCGGCCCTGGCCGATCAGCCAGCACCGGAAGTAGTCGAACGCGTCGTCACTGGCACCGCCCAGCAGTACCGTGGCGGCGGCCCAAAGGTCCCAGGTGTAGGCGCGGTTGTAGCGGGACTCGAAGTGCCGGGCGAAGTCCAGCACCGCCTCCGGGTCCAGCAGGCCGAGCCGTTCCACGAGCAGGTCGGCCTGGTCCTCGGGATCGCCCTCGGCGTCCTCCCGGGCCGTGTCCACCAACTCCCAGAACTCCGTCTCGTCCATCACTGGTCCAGCATCGTGCCTGGGAGGGTGGGACGCACGTGGAGAACGACCCTTTCTTGCCTCACGGCGCCTCGTACAGCCCGGCGAGCCGGCGCGCGTCCTCCGCGAAGCGCTCTCGCAGCCCTTCGGGAGCCAGCACCTCGACCTCCGCTCCGAGCGCGGTGAGCTGGGTGTGCGCCACCTCCTCCGACTCCACGCGGAGGGCGACGGTCACCCGGCCGTGCTCGTCGGGGGCGTCGGCCACGGCACTCAGGGCGTCCCGGGCCGACACGGGGTCCACGACGTACGGCAGCCTCCGCACCCCCTCCGCCGACAGCCGTACGACGACCTCGGCGCGCAGGATCGACCGGGCGAATCGTTCCGCCTGCTCGTCCCAGTGGGCCGGCAGATCGAACTCCTCGTCTCGGGTGAAGCGGTCGTCACCGGTGTCCACGCCGGTGAAGCGGTCGATGCGGTAGGTACGGAAGACCCCCGGTCCCGGCCGGGTGCCCGGGCCGGAGGGGGCGCCCGCGTCGGGGACCCTGGCGCACAGGTACCAGACGCCGGCCTTGAGCACGAGACCGTACGGCTCCAGGCCGCGCTCGACCTCGGTGTGCCCCTTGCGGTACCGCGCGACGATCCGGCGGTCGTCCCAGACCGCGTCCGCCACGGTGGGCAGCAGCTCGGGGGTCTTCGGCTCCTTGAACCAGCTCGGCGCGTCGAGGTGGAAACGCTGGGAGGCCGTGCGGGAGGCGTCGCGCAGGGAGGGGAGGAGTGCGGCCGACACCTTCAGCCGGGCGGCGGAGGCGGCGTCCTCCAGTCCCATCTCCCGCAGCGCGCCCGGCACACCGCTGAGGAACAACGCCTCGGCCTCCGTGCGGGCCAGCCCCGTCAGCCGCGTCCGGTACCCGCCGATCAGCCGGTATCCGCCGGCCCGGCCCCGGTCCGCGTAGACCGGGACGCCCGCCTCCGACAGCGCCTGGGCGTCCCTGGTCACCGTCCGCTCCGACACCTCCAGTTCCCGCGCGAGTTCGGCGGCGGTCATGGAGGGCCGGGACTGAAGCAGCAACACCATCTTGATCAGCCGGGCAGCACGCATGGGGCCATGATGCCGGGCCGGGGCGACAAAAGGGGGTGTCTTGTCGGGTGCGCTGTTCGGGTGCGGGTGCGTGGGGGCTTCTCGCGCAGTTCCCCGCGCCCCTGAAAAGCAGGGGCTGCGCCCCGTGCTTTTCATCCTTCAGGGGCGCGGGGAACTGCGCGAGAAGCCCCCACCGGGCCGCACTCGCCGACGAATCCGCGCCCCCGAGCTGTGAGGCGCCGCCCCTACAGCCCGTACCGCTCCCGGGCTTCCTTGACCGCCGTCGCCTTCACCTCACCACGCCGCGCGAGTTGCGCGAGCGCCGCGACGACGACGGACTGGGCGTCGACGCCGAAGTGGCGCCGCGCGGCCTCCCGGGTGTCGGAGATGCCGAACCCGTCCGCCCCGAGCGACGAGTAGTCCTGCTCCACCCACTGCGCGATCTGGTCCGGGACCTGCCGCATGTAGTCCGAGACGGCCAGCACCGGCCCCTCGGCCCCCTGCAGCGCCTGCCGCAGGAACGGCACCCGCTCCTCCCCGCGCAGCAGCGCCGCGTCGGCCTCCAGCGCGTCCCGCCGCAGCTCGCTCCAGGACGTCGCGGACCAGACGTCGGCCGCCACCCCCCACTCCTCCGCGAGCAGTTTCTGCGCCTGAAGGGCCCAGTGGATCGCCGTACCGGAGCCGAGCAGCTGCAGGCGCGGCGCGTTCGCCACCGGGGAGAGCCCCGCCGACTCGGCCGTGTTGAAGCGGTACAGGCCCTTGACGATGCCCTCGTCCACGCCCTCCACGGCCGGCTTCGCGGGCTGCGGCAGCGGCTCGTTGTAGACGGTCAGGTAGTAGAAGACGTTCGGGTCCTCGCCCGGCCGGGCCTCGCCGTACATCCGCCGCAGACCGTCCTTGACGATCGCCGCGACCTCGTAGGCGAACGCCGGGTCGTACGTCAGCGCCGCCGGGTTGGTCGCCGCGATCACCGGGGAGTGGCCGTCGGCGTGCTGCAGACCCTCGCCCGTCAGGGTCGTACGGCCGGCCGTCGCGCCGACGAGGAAGCCGCGGCCGAGCTGGTCGCCGAGCTGCCACATCTGGTCGGCGGTTCGCTGCCAGCCGAACATCGAGTAGAAGATGTAGAACGGGATCATCGCCTCGCCGTGCGTCGCGTACGACGTCGAAGCGGCGATGAAGTCGGCCATGGAGCCGGCCTCGGTGATCCCCTCGTTGAGGATCTGCCCGTCCTTGGCCTCCTTGTAGTACATCAGCTGGTCACGGTCGACCGGCTCGTACGTCTGGCCCTTGGGGGAGTAGATCCCGAGGGACGGGAAGAGTGACTCCATACCGAAGGTCCGGGCCTCGTCGGGGACGATGGGCACCCAGCGGCGGCCGGTCTGCTTGTCGCGGACCAGGTCCTTGACGAGCCGGACGAAGGCCATGGTCGTCGCCACGTTCTGCGAGCCGGAGCCCTTGTCGAAGGAGGCGAAGGTCTTGTCGGCGGCGGCCGGGAGGGGCGCCAGGGCGTGCGTACGGCGGGCGGGCGCCGGGCCGCCGAGGGCCGCGCGGCGCTCCTGGAGGTAGCGGACCTCGGGGGAGTCGGCGCCCGGGTGGCCGTAGGGCACGACCCCGTCGACGAAGTCGCTGTCCTTGATGGGGAGTTCGAGCAGATCACGCATCTGCTTGAACTCGTCCGTCGACAGCTTCTTCATCTGGTGGTTGGCGTTCTTCGACGCGAAGCCCTCGCCGAGGGTGAAGCCCTTGACGGTCTGGGCCAGGATGACGGTCGGCGCGCCCTTGAACTCGACGGCGGCCTTGTAGGCGGCGTACACCTTGCGTGCCTCGTGACCACCGCGCGAGAGGTGGAAGCACTCCAGGATCTTGTCGTCGCTCAGCAGCTTCGCCATCTCGACGAGCGCCGGGTCCTTGCCGAAGAAGTCCTGGCGGATGTAGGCGGCGTCACGGGTCTGGTACGTCTGCACCTGGGCGTCGGGCACCTCGCGCAGACGGCGTACGAGCGCGCCGGTGGTGTCCAGCTGGAACAGCTCGTCCCAGGACGAGCCCCAGAGCGTCTTGACGACGTTCCAGCCGGCGCCCCGGAACTGGGCCTCCAGCTCCTGCACGATCTTGAAGTTCGCGCGGACCGGGCCGTCGAGGCGCTGCAGGTTGCAGTTGATGACGAAGGTGAGGTTGTCCAGGCCCTCACGGGAGGCCAGGGCGAGTGCCGCCGTGGATTCGGGCTCGTCCATCTCGCCGTCGCCGAGGAACGCCCAGACGTGGGAGTTCGAGACGTCCTTGACGCCGCGGCTGGTGAGATAGCGGTTGAAGCGCGCCTGGTAGATGGCGGAGAGCGGGCCGAGGCCCATGCTCACCGTCGGGAACTCCCACAGCCAGGGCAGCCGACGCGGGTGCGGGTACGACGGGAGGCCCTCGCCGCCCGACTCGCGGCGGAAGTTGTCCAGGTGGGACTCGTTCAGCCGCCCGTCGAGGAAGGCGCGGGCGTAGATACCGGGGGAGGCGTGGCCCTGGATGTAGAGCTGGTCGCCCGAACCGTCGGCCTCCTTGCCCTTGAAGAAGTGGTTGAAGCCCGTCTCGTAGAGCCAGGCGGCGGAGGCGAAGGTGGCGATGTGGCCGCCGACGCCGTACTTGGAGCCACGGGTGACCATCGCGGCCGCGTTCCAGCGGTTCCACGCGGTGATACGGCGCTCCATCGCCTCGTCACCGGGGATGCCCGGCTCGGCGGCGGTGGGGATGGTGTTGACGTAGTCCGTCTCGAGCAGCTTGGGCAGCGCGATGCCGTTGCCCTCCGCACGCTCCAGGGTGCGGCGCATCAGGTAGGCCGCGCGGTGCGGCCCGGCCGCCTTGGTGACGGCGTCCAGCGAGGCCTGCCATTCGGCGGTCTCCTCCGGGTCGCGGTCGGGGAGCTGGTCGAGCGCGCTCGGCTGGATGGCGTGGGAGTCGGTCATTGCGCCGCCTTCCTCAGTCGAAGGGGGTTCCCTCATCGGTAAGGGTTTGGGGGTGCCCTTGGTCTTTGGCAGGACAGGGCTGGGGCTTCGGTGGAAGCCCGTCGGCGACTGTAACCCGCTGATCGATGATCGATCAAAGGGTTGCGAGCAAAATATCTTGATCACGAGAAAGTCGGCACGGGGTGCCTTCGGCGGTGGCACCGGGTGACCATTGTGATCCCGGGTTTGTGCAGGTGGGGCGGCGTTTGAGCGGGGGTTCGCTCAGGGGGTGAGTGGGTTGCGGCGCGTTGGCGGGTGCGGGTGCGTGGGGCTTCTCGCGCAGTTCCCCGCGCCCCTTGAAAGCATGGGGTGAGCCCGGGTGACCAAGGGGCGCGGGGAACTGCGCGACCAGCCCTCACGCACCCGCGGCCGAAAGCGCACCCCACCGCTACGCCGGCTCGTCGTCCGTGTGCGGGGCGCAGCCCAACACGTGGGCCTTGACCAGGTCCGCGATCCGCGGATCCCGGCGACGGAACGCGGCCACCAACTCCTCGTGCTCCTCGGCGTACGACTGCTGGACCGTCCCCAGCCACCGGATCGACAGCGCCGTGAAGACCTCGATCCCGAGCCCCTCCCACGTGTGCAGCAGCACCGAGTTGCCCGCCGCCCGCACCAGCTCGCGGTGGAACGCCACCGTGTGCCGCACCTGGGACGTACCGTCGGCGTTCCGGTCGGCCTCGTACAGCGCGGCCACGTGCGGCTCCAGCGCCGAGCAGTCCTCCGCCAGCCGCTCCGCCGCCAGCTCCGCCGCGATCGCCTCCAGGCCCGCCCGCACCGGGTAGCTCTCCTCCAGGTCGGCCGCCGTCAGGTTCCGCACCCGTACGCCCTTGTTCGGCGCGGACTCGATCAACCGCAGCGACTCCAGCTCGCGCAGTGCCTCCCGCACGGGAGTCTGGCTGACCTCCAGCTCCGTCGCGATCCGCCGCTCCACGATCCGCTCACCCGGCTTCCACCGTCCGCTCACGATCCCCTCCACGATGTGCTCGCGGATCTGTTCGCGCAGCGAGTGGACGACGGGCGCGGTGGTCATGCGGGCTCCTTCGGCGGGGGACAGAGCCCCAAGGGCGTTGACCTCTAGACAATAGAGCCGTGGCCGTTCGGTGGAGAGGCGCACGGGGGTGCTTTCGCGCAGGTGAGACGAGACTTACACGCTCCCACCGAGGACCGGTTTGTAAAGACCCGTACCGGCCAGGCTCAAGGGCCTCGTCAGGGGCGCGGCGCGAACACAGCGGTGCCCCGCCCGGAGAACTCCGGGCGGGGCACCGTCGTCACGCGTGCACCCAGGGGCTACAGACCGAGCTCGACCTCGAACTCGCCCGCCTCCAGGATCGCCTTGACGGCCGTCAGGTAACGGGCCGCGTCGGCGCCGTCGACCAGACGGTGGTCGTAGGAAAGGGTCAGGTAGGTCATGTCGCGGACGGCGATGACCGTGCCCTCCTCCGTCTCCAGGACGGCCGGGCGCTTGACCGTGGCACCGATGCCGAGGATCGCGACCTGGCCCGGCGGCACGATGATCGTGTCGAAGAGCGCGCCGCGCGAACCCGTGTTGGAGATCGTGAAGGTCGCGCCGGACAGCTCGTCGGGCGTGATCTTGTTGGCGCGGACCTTGCCGGCCAGCTCCGCCGTGGCCTTGGCGATACCGGCGATGTTGAGGTCACCGGCGTGCTTGATGACCGGGGTCATCAGGCCCTTCTCGGAGTCCACCGCGATACCGATGTTCTCGGTGTCGAAGTAGGTGATCGTGCCCTCGGCCTCGTTGATCTTGGCGTTGATGGGCGCGTGCGCCTTCAGCGCCTGGGCGGCGGCCTTGACGAAGAACGGCATCGGGGAGAGCTTGACGCCCTCGCGCGCCGCGAAGGAGTCCTTCGCGCGGGCGCGCAGCCTCATCAGACGCGTGACGTCGACCTCGACGACCGACGACAGCTGCGCCTGCTCGTGCAGCGCCTTGACCATGTTGTCGCCGATGACCTTGCGGATGCGCGGCATCTTGACGGTCTGGCCCCGGAGGGGGGACGCCTCCAGGGAGGGCGCCTTCTTCGCGGCGGCGACCGGGGCTGCGGCGGCCGGAGCCGGGGCAGCGGCGGCCTTCGCGGCCTCGGCGGCGGCGATGACGTCCTGCTTGCGGATACGACCGCCGACGCCGGTGCCCTTGACGGAGCCCAGGTCGACACCGTTCTCGGCGGCGAGCTTGCGCACCAGCGGGGTGACGTAGGCGCCCTTGTCGGTGGCCTTGGTGGCGGCGCGAGGCGCGGCCGGGGCCGGGGCAGCCGGGCGGGAGCCGGAGCGGCCGGAGCAGCGGCGACGGGTGCCGGAGCCGGGGCGGCCGGCTGCGGGTCGGAGCCGGAGCCGGAGCGGCGGGGGCGGGCGCCGGGGCAGGGGGGGGCAGCGGCGGCGGGCGCCGGAGCCGGGCAGCCGCCGGAGCGGCACCAGGGGCGCCGATGACGGCCAGCTTGGCACCGACCTCAGCGGTCTCGTCCTCGGCGACCGTGATCTCCAGCAGCACACCGGAGGTGGGCGCCGGGATCTCGGTGTCGACCTTGTCCGTGGAGACCTCGAGCAGCGGCTCGTCGGCCTCGACGGAGTCGCCGACCTCCTTCAGCCAGCGGGTGACGGTGCCCTCGGTGACGGACTCGCCGAGCGCCGGGAGGACCACGTCGGTGCCCTCGGCGGAGCCGCCGCCGGTGGCAGCCTCGGCGGTCGGGGCCTGAGCGGGGCCTCCTGCTCGGTGGAGGGCTGGGCCGCGGCGGGCTCGGGGCCGGCGCCGGAGCCGGGGCCTCCTCGGCGGCCGGGGCGGGGCGGCGGCGGGCGCGCCCGTGCCGTCGTCGATCAGTGCCAGCTCGGCGCCGACCTCGACGGTCTCGTCCTCGGCGACCTTGATGGAGGCGAGGATGCCTGCGGCGGGGGAGGGGATCTCGGTGTCGACCTTGTCGGTCGAGACCTCGAGCAGCGGCTCGTCGGCCTCTACGCGCTCACCCTCGGCCTTCAGCCAGCGGGTGACAGTGCCCTCGGTGACGCTCTCGCCGAGCGCCGGAAGGGTTACGGAAACCGCCATGGTTTCTGTTGCTCCTTAACGATTGCGGAAGTCTGGATCGTCGCTTCGTCGACCGAGGGTCAGTCGTGCGAGTGCAGCGGCTTGCCCGCGAGAGCCAGGTGGGCCTCGCCGAGCGCCTCGCTCTGCGTCGGGTGGGCGTGGATCAGCTGGGCGACCTCGGCGGGGAGGGCTTCCCAGTTGTAGATCAGCTGGGCCTCGCCCACCTGCTCGCCCATGCGGTCGCCGACCATGTGGACGCCGACCACGGCACCGTCCTTGACCTGGACGAGCTTGATCTCGCCCGAGGTGTTCAGGATCTTGCTCTTGCCGTTGCCCGCGAGGTTGTACTTCAGAGCGACGACCTTGTCCGCACCGTAGATCTCCTTGGCCTTGGCCTCGGTGATGCCCACGGAGGCGACCTCTGGGTGGCAGTACGTCACCCGGGGGACACCGTCGTAGTCGATCGGAACGGTCTTCAGGCCGGCCAGACGCTCCGCCACCAGGATGCCCTCGGCGAAGCCGACGTGCGCGAGCTGGAGCGTCGGGACCAGGTCACCGACGGCGGAGATGGTCGGGACGTTCGTGCGCATGTACTCGTCGACCAGGACGTAGCCGCGGTCCATGGCGACGCCCTGCTCCTCGTAGCCGAGACCGGCGGAGACCGGGCCACGGCCGACGGCGACGAGCAGGACCTCGGCCTCGAACTCCTTGCCGTCGGCGAGGGTGACCTTGACACCGTCCTGGGTGTACTCGGCCTTCGAGAAGAAGGTGCCCAGGTTGAACTTGATGCCGCGCTTGCGGAAGGCGCGCTCAAGAAGCTTGGAGGAGTTCTCGTCCTCGAGCGGGGCGAGGTGCTTCAGCCCCTCGATGATCGTGATGTCGGTGCCGAAGGACTTCCAGGCGGAGGCGAACTCGACGCCGATGACACCGCCGCCGAGGACGATCGCCGACTTCGGGACACGGTCCAGGACGAGAGCGTGGTCCGAGGAGATGATGCGGTCGCCGTCGATCTCCAGGCCCGGCAGCGACTTCGGCACGGAGCCGGTCGCCAGCAGGACGTGACGGCCCTGGACGCGGCGGCCGTTCACATCGACGGAGGTCGGGGAGGACAGACGGCCCTCACCCTCGATGTAGGTGACCTTGCGGGAGGCGACGAGACCCTGCAGACCCTTGTAGAGGCCGGAGATCACGCCGTCCTTGTACTTGTGCACACCGGCGATGTCGATGCCCTCGAAGGTGGCCTTCACACCGAACTGCTCGCTCTCGCGGGCCTGGTCGGCGATCTCGCCCGCGTGGAGCAGGGCCTTCGTGGGAATGCATCCCCGGTGCAGGCAGGTGCCGCCGACCTTGTCCTTCTCGATCAGGGCGACGTCCAGGCCCAGCTGAGCCCCGCGCAGGGCTGCGGCGTAACCACCGCTACCACCGCCGAGGATCACTAGGTCGAAAACGGTGCTGGCGTCGTTCGCCACGTCACGTCCTCCATGCATGTGCGCCGTACGCCGGTCGTCCGAGACCCGCGCGGCGGCTGGTGTCCGGCCGCTCTTCTTCGGCCCTATGGTGGGGGCCCTGTCCTGCCGAGCCCCATCTTCGCACTTGTCGCGGGCGAACGAGACGCCGGGCCGGGGTGTGAGACACCACACGCTCAGATGTGACAGGGGGCCGAGGGGCGGCGCCCCGTCAGGGGCGCGGGGAACTGCGCGACCGGCCGCGGCCGGCCCGCAGTCGCCCGCGTCCCTCAGGTGTCGAGCTCTTCGGCGAATGTCAGCCCAGGTCGCCGGAGGCGGCCCGCTCGGCCAGTCGCACCAGCGTCCGCACGGCGGTCCCGGTCCCGCCCTTCGGCGTGTACCCGAACGGGCCGCCCTCGTTGAACGCCGGCCCCGCGATGTCCAGGTGCGCCCAGGTGATGCCCTCGCCCACGAACTCCTTCAGGAACAGCCCCGCGACCAGTCCGCCGCCGGCCCGCTCGCCCATGTTCGCGATGTCGGCGGTCGGCGAGTCCATGCCCTTGCGCAGGTGGTCCGGCAGCGGCATCGGCCACGCCGGCTCGCCGGACTCCTCGGCGGCCTCGTGCACCGCGGAGCGGAACGCGTCGTCGTTGGCCATGATCCCGAAGGTCCTGTTGCCCAGCGCCAGCATCATCGCCCCGGTCAGCGTCGCCACGTCGACGATCGCGTCCGGCTTGTCCTCGGACGCCTTGGCGAGCGCGTCGGCCAGGACCAGGCGGCCCTCGGCGTCGGTGTTCAGCACCTCCACCGTCTTGCCGCTGTACATGCGCAGCACATCACCCGGGCGGGTGGCGGAGCCGGACGGCATGTTCTCGGCGAGGGCGAGCCAGCCCGTGACGTTGACCTCCAGCTTGAGCCGGGCGGCGGCGACGACCGCGGCGAACACGGCGGCGGCACCGCTCATGTCGCACTTCATCGTCTCGTTGTGCCCGGCGGGCTTGAGCGAGATACCGCCCGAGTCGTACGTGATGCCCTTGCCGACGAACGCCAGGTGCTTCTTCGCCTTGGAGCTGGTGTACGACAGCTGCACCAGCCGGGGCGTGGCAGCCGAGCCCGCGCCGACGCCGAGGATGCCGCCGTAGCCGCCCTTGGCGAGCGCCTTCTCGTCGAGGACGGTCACCTTGATGCCGTGCTCCTTGGCCGCGGTCTGCGCGACGGCGGCGAAGGCCTCGGGGTCGAGGTCGTTCGGCGGGGTGTTGATGAGGTCGCGGGCGCGGTTCAGCTCCTCGGTCACCGCGACCGCGCGCTCGACCGCCGCCTTGTGGGCCTTGTCGCGAGGCTTCGCGCCGAGCAGGACGACATCGGAGAGCGGCGCCTTGCCGTTCTTCGCCTTCGCGTCCTTGCCCTGCTCCTTGTAGGCGTCGAAGGAGTACGCGCCGAGCAGCGCACCCTCGGCGACGGCGGCCACGGCGGCGGCGTCGACCACGGGCAGCGCGAACGCGGCCTTCTTCGTGCCGGTCAGGGCGCGGGCCGCGGCACCGGCCGCGCGGCGCAGCGTCTCCGCGTCGAACGAGCCGTCCTTCTCGGGCACCGCGCCCAGGCCCACCGCCACCACGAGCGGAGCCTTGAAGCCGGACGGCGCGGGCAGCTTGGTCACCTCGCCCTCGGCGCCCGCGGCGCCGAGGGTCTCCAGGAGGCCTGCCAGCTTGCCGTCGTACGCCTGGTCCACGGCCTCGGCACCCGGCGCTACGACCAGGTCCCCGGACCGGGATGCAGGGCCCTTCGCGACACCGACCACGAGCGCGTCGACCCGGAGGCCCGACGCGGCGGCGGTGCTGAGAGTGAGAGCAGTCACGGTGGTGAAATCTCGCTTCCGATTGAGTTTCGGTGGCCGAACGGATGGGTCGACGTGCCGGGAACGAGCCTAGGCCCTTGTTCGGCCCATCGGACCTGGAGCGTCGGCCGGTTGCGCCGCGCCGTCCGTATGGCGTCCGCTGCGACCAGCCTCCCCGACTTTGCCTCCCGGACGTGCAGGGAGATCCCCATGGCTGAGGGATAGGGGGATCCCTTGTCGCGGCTGCGCGGGGCGCGCGTCCATGGTCCTCGCGCGTGGTGCCGACCGTCTTCGCGCGTAGCGTCGGAGACCGATTTCGATCATCCCTGCGGGCGTTCACCCCTATGTGACTTCATGGTCATTTTCGTGCGCTCATGTGCCCTGACCTGGGTGAGACCCGTCCCGCCGGTGAGTGATCAACTCATCTCATCGGTCTGCATCGTTTCCACAGCTTCCCCTCGGTGCGGCCGTTCAGTCCGGCCCCGGGGGAACTTCTCGGGGAAAGGGCGAACATGGCGCACAGCATCGACCAAGTGGCCTCCGAGCCAAGCGAGTTCGAGCACTACCGACGGCTCGCCGCAGCCGTCTGGGGCGCCGGCGCCGACA
This sequence comes from Streptomyces sp. MNU76, assembly GCF_020982545.1. Classification (GTDB taxonomy): domain Bacteria; phylum Actinomycetota; class Actinomycetes; order Streptomycetales; family Streptomycetaceae; genus Streptomyces. Next base: position 1,223,668 of record NZ_JAJKLK010000001.1, read on the forward strand.
CCCTCGCCCTCAACCGCGGGGGCTCGGGGCGCGGGTGTGCCATCTGGTGCACGGGGTGCCGCCGGGCATCGACGTCACGTCGCGGGTGTCGCCCACGCGCGGGGCGCCTCCGTGCACTGCGCGGTGCCCGGGGTGGGGGATCATCCCTGGAGTACGTCGCCGCACGCCTTGGAGCCCCCACGATGAGTCGCGTCCTCGCCCGCAGCGCCCTGCTGCCCCTCCTCCTGCTGACGGTGGGGTGCACGAGCGCCTCCGACGACCGGCCCGGCACCGGACGGGCGACGGGCGAGAGCGCCCGCTGGCGACCGGAGCCGGGCATCGAGTGGCAGTGGCAGCTCAGCGGGCGCCTGGACACCTCCGTCGACGTCCCCGTGTACGACATCGACGGCTTCGACCAGTCGGCCGACACCGTCGCCGAGCTGCACGACGACGGCCGCAAGGTCATCTGCTACCTCTCCACCGGGGCCTGGGAGGACTGGCGTCCGGACGCCGACGACTTCCCGAAGGCGGTGATAGGCAAGGGCAACGGCTGGGAGGGCGAACGCTGGCTCGACATCCGCGCCACCGACGTCCTCGAACCGCTGATGGCCGCCCGTATCGACATGTGCGCGGAGAAGGGCTTCGACGCGGTCGAGCCCGACAACATGGACGGCTACCGCAACGACACCGGCTTCCCCCTCACGGCCGCCGACCAGCTCCGCTACAACCGCCTCGTCGCCCGCCTCGCCCACGAACGGGGCCTCGCGGTCGGCCTGAAGAACGACCTCGACCAGATACCCGAACTCGTCGACGACTTCGACTTCGCGGTCAACGAACAGTGCGCCCAGTTCGAGGAATGCGAGGACCTCACCCCGTTCATCGAGGCGGGCAAGGCCGTCTTCCACGTCGAGTACGAGATGGAGACGGGCGACTTCTGCCCCGAGGCCCGCCGACTGGAGCTGAGCTCGCTGCTGAAGAAGTGGGAGCTGGGGGTGTGGCGGGAGGCCTGCTGACCCCTGGCAGGAGGGGCAGGGAGCTCAGCCGAGGGTGAGGACCACCAGCGCCGCCGTCGCCGCCGTCTCCGCGAGACCGCCGAACACATCACCGGTGACGCCCCCGAACCGCCGGACGCAGTGCCGCAGGAGCACCTCGGCGGCCGCACAGGCGAGGACGACCGCGAGGACCGTACGGCCGATGTCGTACGGCCCGAACAGCGCGCCCGTGCCCGCCGCCACGCACCCGGTCAACGCGGCCACGAGCAGCGCGCCGCGCACCGGCACCACCCGGCCACCGCCGCCCCAGCCCCTCCGGCCGGGCGGCGGGCACCCCGGCCCGCGCGGCCAGGGTCAGGGCCAGCCGGGCGGTGGTCGCGCCGACCACCGCCGCGAGCGCGCCCAGTGCCCAGGACTCGCCGTACGCCTCGGTGAGCGCGGCGACCTGGGCCAGCAGGACGAGGACGAGGGTGACGACACCGAACGGCCCGATGTCCGACTGCTTCATGATCCGCAGGGCGTCCTCGGCGGGCCTGCCGCTGCCGAGGCCGTCGGCGGTGTCGGCGAGCCCGTCCAGGTGCAGCCCCCGGGTGAGGGCGGCCGGCACGGCGACGGAGGCCACGGCGGCGAGCAGCGGCCCGGCCCCCAGGAACAGCAGGAGGCCGCCGAGCAGGGCCGCGCCCAGGCCGACGACCAGCCCGGCGACGGGCGCGCACAGCATCCCGGCGCGCGCCGCCTCACGGTCCCAGCGGCGCACGGTCACCGGCAGCACGGTGAGGGTGCCGAAGGCGAACCGCAGGCCGTCGGCGAGCGTCGGACGGGACGGGACAGGGGGCTCGGGGGGCGTGGACACCGGCGCAGGCTACCCGTCGCGGTGGAGCGGCTCGGCGGCGCCCGGGAGCAGTGCTGGATAAAGTTCGCATATGGGTTACTGGTGGGAGCGGAACATCATCGAGCCGGGCAAACTGCCGCTGCTGTTCGCGCTCACCGCGTTCATCCTGACGTTCCTGATCACCCGGGTCGTCACCCGTCTCATCCGGGCGGGCAAGGGACCGTTCCGCAACATCAGCGGCAGCGGTGGCGTCCACATCCACCACGTCGTCCCCGGGGTCGTGCTCACCGTCGTCGGCGGATTCGGCGCGGTGGCCAGCGACGGGCACGGTTTCGGAACGCTGATCTCCGCCGTGCTGTTCGGCATGGGCGCGGGTCTGGTGCTGGACGAGTTCGCGCTGATCCTGCATCTCGACGACGTGTACTGGAGCGAGGCCGGCCGCAAGAGCGTCGAGATGGTCGTGCTGACGGCCGCCCTGGTGGGGCTGATGCTGGTCGGCTTCCTGCCCTTCGGCGTCAACGACCTCAGCGAGGAGGAACTCCAGGACCGGGGAGCCGTCATGGTCAGCATGGGGACGAACTTCCTCGTCGCCCTGATCGCCCTCGCCAAGGGCAAGGCCCGCACCGCGATCTTCGGCGTGATCATCCCGATCGTCGCCGTCGTCGGAGCCGTCCGGCTGGCCCGCCCCACCTCCGCCTGGGCCCGCCGCTTCTACCGCCGCAGACCGCGCGCCCGCGCCCGCGCCTGGAAGCGCGCCTACCGCCACGACCGCCGCTGGTCGGGCCCCAGCCGCCGCTTTCAGGACTGGATCGGCGGCACCCCGGACGCGACCCCCGAGCGCCACTGACGGACGGCCTGCGCCGCGCACACCACCAGCACCGCCGCGATGGCCGCCAGATGCTCCTTGCCCGCGAGGTTCTCCTTCACCAGCACCTCGACGGCCATCGCCACGACCACCGCGCCCGCCGTGACGTACGCCCGGTACCGCCAGCCCGCGTACACGGCGAGCCCGACCACGGCCGCCGACGGGCCGGTGTCCACGACCTGCGCGTCCGACGCGGGCAGCCCGAGGAGGGGGACGTCCGGACCGAGCGCGACGCCCACGCGCGCGTACAACGTGCCGGCCAGCGTGGCCAGGTACGCGACCGCGAGGGTCCGCAGCCGTCCCAGACAGATCTCCGCGATACCGAACACGATCAGGATCTGCGCCAGCGCGCCCCACACCGGCAGGTCCAGCGCCGGTACGAACAGGGAGAGCGGGGTGCGCGCCAGGGCCGTCCAGAGCGGGTCCTCCGCCCGGACGGCGCCGACGTTCTCGACGAACCGGTAGCCCCAGGACTGCTGGTGCGTGACGTGGACGACGGCCGCGAGACAGACGGCCGTGACCGTCATCCAGATCGCGCGCAGCCGACGGCGGGCCAGGGGTGGGCGCACGGCGGCGTACAGGAGCCCCCACTCTGCGCGGGCCCAGCGGGCGACCCTGCCCGTACGCGTCTGCTTCATCCTCACGCCGTCAGAAGACAGGACGGGGGAGTGTGAAGTTGAGCGGGGTCGGAGTGATGCTGATCTCGTCGGGTTCCTGTGGGGTGCGTTGTCGGGTGCGGCTCCGGCGGGGCTTCTCGCGCAGTTCCCCGCGCCCCTAAGTGATCAGGCCTCCGCGGTCCTGAGGGGCGACCGGCGGCGGGCCTGAAAAGCACGGGGCGCACCCCTCTGCTTTCAGGGGCGCGGGGAACTGCGCGAGAAGCCCCACGCACCCGCACCCGACAACGCAACCCCCGAGGCCACCTACGTCGCGTCGTACTCCTCCGCGACGTTCTTCTCCTCGGCCTTCCCCGGCCCCACCACCCCGTCGGCCTCCCGCTCAGGCAGTTCCGCCGCCAACGCCGCCGCGGCCCGCACCAGCGGCAGCGCCAGCAGCGCGCCCGCGCCCTCGCCGGCCTTCACCCCGTGGTCGAGCAGCGGCTCGACGGCCATCCGGTCCAGCGCCTTGGCCTGTGCCGGCTCCCCGCTGCCCTGCCCGGCCAGCCACCAGTCCGGCGCCCGGAACGCGACCCGCTGGGCGACCAGCGCGCACGCCGCCGACACCACCCCGTCCAGGATCACCGGCGTCTTGCGCACCGCGCTCTGCAGCAGGAACCCGGTCATGGCGGCCAGATCCGCCCCACCCACGGTCGCCAGCAACTGCAACTGGTCCCCGAGCACCGGCCGGGCCCGCCGCAGGGAGTCCCGTACGGCCGCGCACTTGCGCATCCACGCCAGATCGTCGATCGCCCGCCCACCGCGCCCGGTCACGACCGACGCATCGGTCCCGCACAGCCCGGCGACGAGGACCGCCGCCGCCGTGGTTCCCCCGACACTCACATCACCGAGGACGACGAGGTCGGTCCCGGAGTCCGCCTCCTCGTCCGCGAGGGCGACGCCCACCCGGAAGGCGGCCTCCGCCTCCTGAGCCGTCAGCGCGTCCTCGACGTCGATACGCCCGGACCCGCGCCGCACCCGATGCCGTACGACCTCGGCGGGCAATGCCTCCGGGTCGCAGTCCAGCGCGAGGTCCACCACACGGACGGGTACGCCGAGTTGCCGGGCCAGCACCGCCACCGGGCTGCTGCCGTCCAGGACGCCCCGCACCAGCTCCACCGCGGTGCCCGCGGCCCGCGCGGAGACGCCGAGTTCGGCGATCCCGTGGTCGCCCGCGAACAGCAGCACCCGGGGCCGTTCGATCGGCCGCACCGGCACGGCCGACTGCGCCGCCGCCAGCCACTCACCCAGTTCGTCGAGGCGGCCCAGCGCCCCGGGCGGCACGATCTGCCTCTCCCGACGCGCCTCGGCGTCGCGGCGCACCCCACCGTCGGGGCGCTCGATCAGATCGGTGAAGTCGTCGAGATTAAGCGAGCTCATTCGCCGAACAGTACCGGCAGGGATCGAACACGACCGCGCCACACCATGGCCCCGCGACGCATGTACGTCCCACCGCGCCAACGGCACGTCATTGCACCGGGGACCGGGCTCACGTACGTACCTTTTTGGGGCGAATGTCCCTACGTCGCCCGCAGGAGCCGCCATGTCCCCCACCCCGCGGCCGGAGCCCGGCCCACTCGCGCCGGGAGTCGACCCCTTCCACGAACCGCGCCGGGAGGACTGCCCCTGGTGCGGCTCGCGGCAGTTGCGTACGCGGGTGCGCGCGCCGGAGGGGCGGCGGCGTACACCGGGCACGTTCGTGGTGGACGAGTGCCGGGACTGCGCGCACGCCTTCCAGAACCCCCGGCCCACGGCGGACGGGCTGCTGCTGCGGTACCACCAGCACGCCGCCGAGGACGAGTTCGGCACGCACTCCCTCGGGCGGCGCCGCCGCCGGCACCTGCGGGGCGCCGCCCGCGCGCTGCTGAGATATCCCGAACCGGAGAGCTGGCTCGACGTCGGCACCGGACACGGCCACTTCCCGGAGATCGCGCATGAGATCCACCCGTACACCTCCTTCGACGGTCTCGACCCGACCCCGCGCGTCGACCGGGCCTGGGAGGCGGGGCGCGTGGAGGAGGCGTACCGGGGCCTGCTCACCGACCCCGAGATCACCACGCTACTGCGCGCCCGCTACGACGTGGTGAGCATGCTCCACCACCTCGAACACACCGCCGATCCCCGCGAGGAGCTCCGTGCCGCCCGCGCCGTGCTGCGCCCCGGCGGCCTGCTGCTGCTCGAAGTCCCGGACCCGGCCCGCCCTTTGGGCCGCTGCCCGCCAGGAACCGGCGCCTCTGGAAGCCGTGCGACCGCCCCGCCCCCTGCACCTCGTGCCCCTGCGCAACCTGCTCGCCGAACTGCGCTCCCTGGGCTTCGAGGTCCTCACGGCCCGCCCGTGCACCCCCTCCCGCCCCGCGCACCGCATCCTCGCGCGCCGCGCCACACCACCGGCCGCCCCGCAGCCCCCGGGCGCCGATGGTCGAACGGGCGGACCCCTCAACCCCGTAGCGACAGCGCCCGCCCCGCCACCACCAGCAGCACGTGTTCGCACTCCTGCGCGAAGGCCGCGTTCAGACGGCCGAGTTCATCGCGGTAGCGGCGGCCGGAGGCGGTGGCGGGGACGATGCCGGAGCCGACCTCGTTGGAGACGGCGACCAGTGTGCGGCGCGTGTGCCGTACGGCCTCGGTGAGCTCGGTGACACGCGCCCGGAGTGCGCGCTCCCCGCCCCGGCCCACTCCGCGTCGTCCCACGCCCCCACCGCGTCCATGGCGTCCGTCAGCCACAGCGAGAGACAGTCGAGCAGCAGCGGCGCCCCGTCGTCGTCCTTCAGCAGCGGGACGAGGTCGCAGGTCTCGACCGTGCGCCAGGAACCGGGCCGCCGCTCGCGGTGCGCGGTGACCCGCTCGGCCCACTCCCCGTCACCGCCCCGCAGTCCGCCGGTGGCCACGTACAGGACGTCCGGGAACGCCTCCAGCCGCCGCTCGGCCTCCACCGACTTCCCGGACCGCGCCCCGCCGAGCACCAGCGTGCGCCGCGGCACATCGGGGACGTCCTCGTAGGCGCCGACCACCAGCGTCGTCCCGTCCGGCACGGTGCGCGCGCCCGCCGCCGCGAGCCGGCGCGGCAACTCGCCGTCCGCCGGCACGTCGTGGCCGATGTGCACGGCCACGACATCGGTCGTCGGGCCCACCGCCCCCGCCGCCCGCAGCCGGGCCAGCGCGTCCGGCCGCCCCAGCACGTCGAGGAGCACCATGTCGTACGGCTCCGACGGCCCCTCCACACCGGCGGGCGCGGCCCCCGGCGGCAGATACAGCAGCCGCCGGCCGCCCGGACCGGTCACCGCGTACCCGGTCCCGGGCGAGTCCAGGGCCAGTGCCCGCACCCGGTGTCCGCTCAGCAGCGCCAGCTCCCGCCCGTCCGGCACCCGCACGGGCTGCGGCAACCCCGTCGGCACCTCCACGGCGGGCCCGTCGTGCGGGTGCGACAGCAGGACCTGCCGTACTCCGGTGAGCGTGCGCCCGGCGCGCGCGGCCGCAAGGGCGGCGCCCGGAGTGAGGTCGAGCAGCAGTGTGCCGTCCACGAGCAGCGCGGTCGCCCCGCGCGCGGCCACACCGAGCGCGGTCGCGCACACCGCACACGGACAGTCGGGGCGGGGCAGCCCCGCGGGAGCGCCGGTGCCGAGCAATGTCAGTTCCACGTAGACGATTTTCCCGCGTCCCGATGAGTACTCGCAGATCTTGCGCGTCCGACCTAGGGTCTGTCCGTCGGATCAGGTCACAGGGGGGGCCGCGGCGCCTCATGAGCACCGGTGAGCGGGGTCCGGTGCGTGCGGCTGCAAGGCGGAGGAGGGAGTCGACGCGGAGCGATGGGGGCCCCTCCCGCTCGAGCGAAGCCGAGAGTGGCGGAGACCGACGACACGCGGCAGACGTGCGTGCCGGACCCCGCGTCTGGGACATGATCCGACGGACAGGCCCTAGGCTCAGGGGGAACCGGATCTTGCTCGGTGCCGGGTGCGGTGCCGGGCCGGTACTTACGGAGGCTCACATGGCGGCATGGACGTGGCGGTTCGAGAAGGCCGACGGGACGGAGGTCCAGCCCGCGGTCCAGCCCGAGGAGTTCACGACCCAGGGGGATGCCGAGTCGTGGATCGGCGAGCACTGGAAAGCGCTGCTGGAGGGTGGCGCCGACCAGGTCCGTCTCTTCGAGGACACGACGGAGATCTACGGGCCGATGAGCCTGCACGCGCAGGACGCGTAGCGCTCCGCGGGTGGGGCGGGGTCCTGCGGGGCTCCGCCCCGATCCCCGTGGGGGCGGACGGGTGTGTTGTCGGGTGCGGGTGGGTGGGGGCTTCTCGCGCAGTTCCCCGCGCCCCTGGAGCAGGCTGCGCCCCGTGCTTTCGGCCCGAAGGGGCCGGAGGCCCTTCAGGGGCGCGGGGAACTGCGCGAAGCCCCACCCACCCGCACCCGCCGACGAGACCCGCACCCCGAGCCGCTGGGCGCCCTCAGCCTCGCACCCCGCACAGGTGCAGCAACGCCGCCACCTGGCGATAAGGATCCGTCCGCCCGGCCCGCTCCTCCGCCGCGAGGAGCGCATCGAGGTCCCCCTGCCCGTCGGGCAGCCCCGCGTCGTCCGCGGCGAGGTCCGTGAACACCCGCACCCCGTACCAGGCGTGCAACGGCGCCCCGATCCCCGCGAGCGCGTCCGTCAAGGTCTCCAACCGATCCGCCCGCACATCCAGCCCGAGCCGGTTCCGGTACGCAGTGGTGTCGAACGCGGCCAGCGCCCCAGCCCAGTCCCCGGCGAGCCCCGCCCGCATCGCGAGCGCGTCCCCGTTGCGGACGAGCAGCGACAGCAGCCCACTCGGCGCCAGCATTCGCGCCAGCCCGGCCAGCAGGGCGTCGGGCTCCTCGACGTACATCAGCACCCCGTGACAGAGCACCACGTCGAAGCTGCCCGGCAGGAAGTGCACACCCGTGTCCCGGCCGTCCCCCTCGACGATCCGCATCCGCCCTCGGATGCCCTCGGGCTCGGCGGCGACCGCCTCCCGGGCCACGGCGATCAGCTTCGACTCGCGCTCGATGCCGGTCACCGCGTGTCCGGCCCGGGCCAGCCGCAGCGCCTGCGTGCCCTGCCCCATGCCCACGTCGAGCACCCGGAGCCGCTGCCCGACCGGGAAACGTCCGGCAATCTGCTCGTCGACCTGGCGCGAGACCAGCTCCTGTCGCACGACCTCACGCAGGGTGCCCAGTCGGTCCAGCCATGCCTGCGCGGCACCTTGTGAGAAAGGGGTGGTGCTCAGGGCCGCTCTCCGCGCTTGACCTGCGGCTTGGGCAGCCGGAGGCGACGCATCTGGAGCGTGCGCATGAGGGCGTAGGCCACGGCGCCCTTGGTGTTCGCGTCGGGGAAGCGCTCGCGCAGCTGCTTCTTCAGACGGAACCCGAGGCTGATCGAGTCGACCACGATCAGCACGATCACGAAGAGCCACAGCAGCAGCGCGATGTTCTGCAGCGACGGCACCTGCACCATGCTCAGCACGAGGATGATCACGGCCAGCGGCAGGAAGAATTCCGCGATGTGGAACCGCGAGTCCACGTAGTCACGGGCGAACCGGCGGACCGGGCCCTTGTCCCGGGCCGGCAGATAGCGCTCGTCACCGGTGGCCAGCGCCTGGCGCTGCTTCTCCATCGCGGCACGGCGCTCGTCGCGGGAGCGTTTGGCGGCCTCCTTGCGCGTCGTCGGCGTATTGGCGACGCTTCGGCGCTGCCCCTGGGCCACACTCCGTTTCGGAGTGGGGCGCCCCTTGGGGGCCTGCGGGTCACGGGTCTGCTTGGAGTCGGTCACCAGCGCCTTGTCGGCGACCGATTCCTTCTCGCTCTTGGCGCGGCTACGGAACACAAAACCCAAGGGTACGGGGTGCCGGGGCATGGACCCCAGTCGAGTGGGGAACGATCCGGCAACACCCGGCGTCCGTACTGGAGACAGAGCTGGGGCGACAGTTCGGAAAAGGGGGAGCGCGGTGACGGTTCGTCCGTAGCGGAGCTGAGGTGTTCCGGGGAGCGGCCCGTACGCAACCCCGGGAGTCACCTACTCCCTACGCCGGAGCGGTGCCGCACACAGTCGTCCTTGGGGATGACCGCATCCGTCCCCGAACAGTGCGGTAATGGATGCAGGGCCCGTACTGTGGGTTCTGTCGCAGACCTGTGAGCTGGAGTCCGTCAGAAGGGGGCGCGCGAAGCCCATGAGCGGTGTCATGAAGCGTATGGGGATGATCTTCCGCGCGAAGGCGAACAAGGCCCTTGACCGGGCCGAGGACCCGCGCGAGACCCTTGATTACTCGTATCAGAAGCAGCTGGAGCTGCTCCAGAAGGTGCGCCGGGGCGTGGCCGACGTCGCCACCTCCCGCAAGCGCCTGGAGCTCCAGCTCAACCAGCTCCAGTCCCAGTCCTCGAAGCTGGAGGACCAGGGCCGCAAGGCGCTCGCGCTCGGCCGCGAGGACCTGGCCCGCGAGGCGCTCTCGCGCCGTGCCGCGCTCCAGCAGCAGGTGACGGACCTGGAGACGCAGCACTCCACGCTCCAGGGCGAGGAGGAGAAGCTCACCCTGGCCGCGCAGCGCCTGCAGGCCAAGGTCGATGCCTTCCGCACCAAGAAGGAGACGATCAAGGCCACGTACACCGCCGCCCAGGCCCAGACCAGGATCGGCGAGGCGTTCTCCGGCATCTCCGAGGAGATGGGCGACGTCGGTCTGGCCATCCAGCGCGCCGAGGACAAGACGGCCCAGCTCCAGGCCCGGGCCGGCGCCATCGACGAACTGCTGGCCTCCGGCGCGCTCGACGACCAGTCCGGGATGCACAAGGACGACATCCAGGCCGAGCTGGACCGCCTCTCCGGTGGTACGGACGTCGAGCTGGAGCTCCAGCGCATGAAGGCGGAGCTGGCGGGCGGCCCGTCCGCCCAGCAGCAGGCCATCGAGGGCGGCACCGGCCAGTCGGCGCCGCAGCAGCAGTCCCAGCGCCAGGACACCCCGCGCTTCGACAAGTAGGGCGACTCCCGTCCCGGAGGAGGGCGACATGATCGTACGGATCATGGGGGAGGGGCAGGTGAGGTTGGACGACGTCCACTTCGCCGAACTGAACAAGCTGGACGACGTCCTGTTGGCGGAGATGGAGGTCGGCGACGGCCCGGGCTTCCGCCACACCCTCCACGCCCTCCTGGACAAGGTCCGCGAACTGGGCACCCCCCTGCCCGACGACTCCCTGGAACCTTCGGAACTGATCCTCCCGTCGCCGGACGCGACGCTGGAGGAGGTCAAGCAGATGCTGAGCGACGACGGCCTGATCCCGGGGTGAGGAGCCTGAAAAGCAGGGGCGCAGCCCCGCTTTTCAGGGGCGCGGGGAACTGCGCGACCGGCCCCCACCGGACCCGCACCCGACAACGCACGCTTTCGGGGTCGAAGGGGCAGCGCCCCTGGGGATGGGACGGGTAGGGGCGGCGGGGGCGAAAATCCCTGCCCCCACAGGTACCGCCGCCACCAGTTCCGCCCCCACAACCGCCCCGTACCGTAATCAACCGTGAGCACCCTCCAGCGAGCCAGGACCTGGCTGACGGCGCACCCCCTCGCGCTGGACGCCGCCCTCGCCGCGGGCGTCCTCGTCGCGATGGTCGCCGGCTCCTTCGTGGACCCCAACGCCGACCACGGCGACAAGTGGGGCGCCCGCACCCCCGACGCGCTCAGCCTCGCGCTCATGGTGCCGGCCGCCGCCGTCCTCGTCGCCCGCCGCCGCGCCCCCCTGGCCGTCCTGGCCGCGACCTGCGCGCTCACCCTCGCCGAACTGGTGACCGGCGACCCCCGCGCCCCCGTGGCGATGTCCGCCGTCATCGCCCTCTACACGGTCGCCTCCACCACCGACCGCCCCACCACCTGGCGCGTCGGCCTGCTCACGATGACCGTGCTGACGGGCACGGCCATGCTCGTCGGCCCGCTGCCCTGGTACGCCCAGGAGAACATCGGCATCTTCGCCTGGACCGGCATGGCCGCCACCGCCGGGGACGCGGTCCGCAGCCGCCGCGCCTTCGTGCACGCCATCAGGGAGCGCGCCGAACGGGCGGAGCGCACCCGCGAGGAGGAGGCCCGCCGCCGGGTCGCCGAGGAGCGGCTGCGGATCGCCCGCGATCTGCACGACGTCGTCGCCCACCACATCGCCCTGGTCAACGTGCAGGCCGGAGTCGCCGCGCACGTCATGGACAAGCGGCCCGACCAGGCCAAGGAGGCCCTCGCCCACGTCCGCGAGGCCAGCCGCTCCGCGCTGGGCGAACTCCGCGCCACGGTCGGGCTGCTGCGCCAGTCCGGCGACCCCGAGGCACCCACCGAACCCGCCCCGGGTCTGGTCCGGCTCGACGAACTCGTCGGTACCTTCCACAGCGCCGGCCTCGCGGTGGAGGTGGTCCGCGCCGACGAGGGGGTGAGCCTCCCGGCCGCCGTCGACCTGGCCGCGTACCGCGTCATCCAGGAGGCGCTCACCAATGTGCACAAGCACGCCGGTGAGGCGGCCAAGGCCGAGGTCAGCGTCGTACGCGTCGGCCCGGACGTGGAGATCACCGTCCTCGACAACGGCACCGGACGGACCGCGGCGGGCGACACGAGTCCCGAGAACCCCGAGGGCGGCGGGCACGGCCTGCTCGGTATGCGCGAACGCGTCGCCGCGCTCGGCGGCACCCTCACCACCGGCCCCCGCTACGGCGGCGGCTTCCGGGTCCATGCGATCCTGCCGCTCGAGACCCGAACGACCACCGCGGAAGACGTACGACCGTGATCCGCACGGTCGAGGCGGCGGCCGTACGACCGTGACCAGCGCCCCGGGGGACCCCGTATGACGATCCGTGTCCTGCTCGCCGACGACCAGGCCCTGCTGCGCAGTGCCTTCCGGGTGCTCGTCGACTCGGAGCCGGACATGGAGGTGGTCGGGGAGGCCTCGGACGGGGCGGAGGCGGTGCGGCTCGCGAAGGAGGAGCGGGCGGACGTCGTGCTGATGGACATCCGGATGCCCGGCACGGACGGGCTGGCCGCCACCCGCATGATCAGCGCCGACCCGGCGCTCGCCCAGGTCCGCGTCGTCATCCTCACCACCTTCGAGGTCGACGACTACGTCGTGCAGTCGCTGCGCGCCGGCGCCTCCGGCTTCCTCGGCAAGGGCTCCGAGCCCGACGAGCTGCTGAACGCGATCCGGGTGGCCGCCGGCGGAGAGGCACTGCTGTCGCCCACCGCCACCAAGGGCCTGATCGCCCGCTTCCTCGCCCAGCCGGACGACTCGGCCGGCGGCGAGGGCGGGGGCACCGCCCGCTCGGAGCGGCTCGCCACCCTGACCGGTCGCGAGCGGGAGGTGCTCGTCCAGGTCGCCGCCGGGCTCTCCAACGACGAGATCGCCGAGCGGCTGGAAGTGAGCCCGCTGACCGTGAAGACGCACGTCAACCGGGCCATGGCGAAGCTGGGCGCCCGGGACCGCGCACAGCTGGTGGTCGTCGCGTACGAGTCGGGCCTGGTACGACCGAGGGTGGACTGAAGGGCGCCGGGGACTACTCCACTCGGAGTATGCGCGGGATAAGGAAATGGCCCTGGGGAGCGAGGGAACGGGCGCTTCCGTGGCCCAGGGTATGAGGTGAGCGCTCACCATCGCTTCACACGAGCGACACATGGGGGGCAACAGCCGCATGTGGCAGGGGCGTTCGCCACCCGCTCACGCCACAGAAGAGAGACCCTGACCCATGTCCTGGCTGTCCCGGTTCAGCCTCGCACAACGGGCCCTCGTCGGTCTGATGTCGATCATCGCGCTCGTCTTCGGGGCGATCGCGATACCCCAGCTCAAACAGCAGCTGCTGCCCACCATCGAACTGCCCGTGGTGTCCGTGCTCGCCCCCTACCAGGGCGCCTCCCCGGACGTCGTCGAGAAGCAGGTCGTCGAGCCCATCGAGGACAGCCTCGAAGCCGTCGACGGCATCACGGGCGTGACCTCCACCGCCAGCGAGGGCAACGCCCTGATCATGGCGTCCTTCGACTACGGGCCCGGCACGGAGCAACTCGTCGCCGACGTCCAGCAGGCCGTGAACCGGGTCCGGGCGCAGCTGCCGGACGCCGTGGACCCGCAGGTGATCGCGGGCTCCACGGACGACATCCCGACCGTCGTCCTCGCCGTCTCCGCGGACCAGGACCAGCAGGCCCTCGCCGACGAGCTGGACCGGACCGTCGTGCCCACGCTGGAGGGCATCGACGGCGTCGGCCAGGTCACCGTCGACGGTGTACGGGACCTCCAGGTCACCGTCACCCCCGACGACGCGAAGCTGGCGAAGGCGGGCCTGACCACGATGGCCCTCTCCCAGGCCCTCCAGGCGGGCGGCGTCACCGTCCCCGCGGGCTCCTTCGACGAGGACGGCGCCAACCGCACCGTCCAGGTCGGCGGAGGCTACACCTCGCTGGAGCAGATCGAGAACCTGATGGTGCGCGGCGAGGGCGCCAAGAAGCCCGTACGTCTCGCCGACGTCGCCGCCGTCGAGGAGGAGCAGGCCAAGGCCGACTCCATCACCCGGACGAACGGTGAGCCGAGCCTCGCGGTCATGGTCACCATGGACCGCAACGGCAGCGCGGTCGCGATCTCCGAGGCCGTTGAGGAGAAGCTGCCGGACATGCGCCGTGACCTGGGCTCCGGCGCCACCGTCACCGTGGTCAGCGACCAGGGCCCGGCGGTCTCCAAGTCCATCGACGGGCTGACCACCGAGGGCGCCCTCGGTCTGCTCTTCGCGGTCCTGGTCATCCTGGTCTTCCTGGCGTCGGTCCGGTCGACCCTCGTCACCGCGGTCTCCATCCCGCTGTCGGTGGTCCTGGCGCTGATCGTGCTGTGGACCCGTGACCTCTCTCTGAACATGCTCACCCTCGGCGCGCTGACCATCGCCATCGGCCGCGTCGTCGACGACTCGATCGTGGTGCTGGAGAACATCAAGCGGCACCTCGGCTACGGCGAGGAGCGCGAGGAGGCCATCCTCAAGGCGGTCCGCGAGGTCGCCGGCGCGGTCACCTCCTCCACCCTGACGACGGTCGCCGTCTTCCTCCCCATCGGCCTCACCGGCGGCATGGTCGGCGAGCTGTTCGGCAGCTTCTCGCTGACCGTGACGGCGGCCCTGCTGGCCTCCCTCCTGGTCTCGCTGACCGTGGTCCCGGTGCTGTCGTACTGGTTCCTGCGCGCGCCGAAGGGCACACCCAAGGACGCCGACGAGGCACGCCGCAAGGCCGAGGAGAAGGAGGCGAAGAGCCGCCTCCAGCGCCTCTACGTCCCCGTCCTGCGCTTCGCCACCCGCCGCCGGCTGACCAGCCTGGCCATCGCGGCCGTCGTCCTCATCGGCACGTTCGGCATGGCACCGCTGCTCAAGACGAACTTCTTCGACCCCGGCGACCAGGAAGTCCTCAGCCTCAAGCAGGAGTTGAAGCCCGGCACCAGCCTCGCGGCGACCGACGAGCAGACGAAGAAGGTCGAGAAGCTGCTCGCCGACACCGAGGGCGTCAAGGACTACCAGGTCACCGTCGGCTCCTCCGGCTTCATGGCCGCGTTCGGCGGGGGCACCGACACCAACCAGGCCTCGTACAGCGTCATGCTGGACGACTCGGCCGACGCCGCCGGCGTCCAGGACACCATCGAGAAGGGCCTCGCCGGGCTCTCCGGCATCGGTACGACGACCGTCGCGGTCGGCGACGCCTTCGGCAGCCAGGACCTCAGCGTGGTCGTCAAGGCCGCCGACGCCGAGGTCCTGCGCAAGGCCGCCGAGCAGGTCCGTGACGCCGTCTCCACCATGGACAACGTCACCGACGTCACCAGTGACCTGGCGCAGAGCGTGCCGCGCATCTCGGTGAAGGCCACCGACAAGGCCGCCGCCGCGGGCTTCGACGACCAGACCCTCGGCGCCGCCGTCACCCAGGCCGTCCGGGGCGCGACGAGCGGCCGGGCCATCCTCGACGACACCGAGCGGGACGTCGTCATCAAGTCGGCGAAGCCCGCCGAGACCCTGAAGGAGTTGCGGGAACTGCCGCTGGGCGCGGTGAAGCTCGGCGACATCGCCGACGTGAAGCTGGTGGACGGCCCGGTCTCCATGACCCGCATCGACGGCCAGCGGGCCGCGACGATCACGGCGAAGCCCAAGGGCGACAACACCGGCGCGGTCAGCACCGACCTCACCGCCAAGCTGAACGCGCTCGACCTGCCCGAGGGCGCCACCGCCTCCATCGGCGGCGTCTCCGAGGACCAGGACGAGGCGTTCGCCTCCCTCGGCCTGGCGATGCTCGCGGCCATCGCGATCGTCTTCATGCTGCTGGTGGCGACCTTCCGGTCCCTGGTCCAGCCGCTGATCCTGCTGGTCTCGATCCCGTTCGCGGCCACCGGCGCGATCGGCCTGCTGATCGTCACCGGCACGCCGATGGGTGTCCCCGCGATGATCGGCATGCTGATGCTGATCGGCATCGTGGTGACCAACGCGATCGTCCTGATCGACCTGATCAACCAGTACCGCCGCCAGGGCTACGGCACGGTCGAGGCCGTCATCGAGGGCGGCCGCCACCGCCTGCGCCCGATCCTGATGACGGCACTGGCGACGATCTTCGCGCTGCTGCCCATGGCCCTCGGCATCACCGGTGAGGGCGGCTTCATCGCCCAGCCGCTGGCCGTGGTCGTCATCGGCGGTCTGATCACGTCGACGCTGCTGACGCTCCTGCTGGTCCCGACCCTCTACACGATGATCGAGATCCGCAAGGAGCGCCGGGCGAAGAAGAAGGCCCTGAAGCGGTCCGGCACCCCGTCCGAGCCGACGAAGCCGGAGCCGGACTCGGACTCGGAGGCGGGCAAGCCGGAACCCGCCGGGGTCTGACACCGTTCCTGGGGACTGAGCAGGAGTGAGCCCGCTCAGCCGCACGCCCCGAACGGTCTTGGGCGCACTGGTCCCCGGCGTACTCAACCCCGGGGCGGCGACACGCATCCTGTGCGTGGTCCGGGCCCGGGAGGCCAGTTCCCTCACGACCTGGCCAGATGGGTACGGCCAGAGGCGACGGGGAGGCCCCGGACCATCACTCCGGTGGAGCGGGGGCCCCGCACGCTGGCACCGTACCCGGCGTCCCAGATCGCCCGGTCACCGTAGTCCGGACAGCCCACACTGTTGCAAGCCCGGAAGCCGGCCATCACACGATCGAGCTAATTCGCCCTCGTGCGCACTTCCCGACAAGCGGTTGGCAACCCCCGAAGGTCCCGGGCGGCCGGGTCGTGGAACCACATGGTTCCGCGACCCGGCCGTCGCGCGTCGCCCTTACGTATCCTGTGCCTCGAACGGCTGGTCGGGCTGCTGGGGCCTGTCCGCATCGGGGGGAGGGACCAGGGCGTGCCGCTGCGCAGCGACGACCCCGGATCGGTCGGCGGGTACAAGGTGGTCGACCGGCTCGGCACCGGCGGAATGGGTGTCGTCTACCGGGCGAGATCCCGCTCCGGGCGCGAGGTCGCCGTGAAGGTGGTGCACGCCCAGTACGCGCAGGACGCCGTGTTCCGCAGCCGGTTCCGCCAGGAGATCGAGGCCGTCCGCAAGGTCAGCGGCGCCTTCACCGCGGCGGTCGTCGACGCCGACCCGGAGGCGGAGCGCCCCTGGATGGCCACCCAGTACGTGCCCGGCCGCTCGCTCGCCCAGCGCATCCGCGACCACGGCCCGCTCGACGGCACCGAGCTGCGCGTCCTGGCCCTGGGGCTGGTGGAGGCGCTGCGGGAGATCCACCGGGCCGGTGTGGTGCACCGGGACCTGAAGCCGGCCAATGTGCTGATGGCGGACGACGGCCCCCGGGTGATCGACTTCGGTATCTCGCGCGCGGCGGAGAACCTCGCCCTGACCGAGACCGGCCAGATGATCGGCACCCCGCCGTTCATGTCCCCGGAACAGCTCACCGACGCCCGCACGGCGGGCCCCGCCTCGGACGTGTTCTCGCTGGGCACCCTGCTGGTCTACGCCGCCACCGGCCGGGGTCCCTTCGACGCGGACAGCCCTTATCTGACGGCCTACCGGGTGATCCACGACGAACCCGTGCTGGACGGGGTGGACCCGCCCCTGCGGGCCGCGCTGGAACGCAGCCTGGCCAAGGAGGCCGCCGACCGCCCCGGACTCGACGAACTGGCGCGGGAGTTCGAGGCCGCTCTGCCGGAGCCGGAGCCGGGGTCCCTGCCGGTGGTGCCCCGGCGCGAGGAGGTCGCGGCCGCCGCCACGGAGTTCCACCTGGAGATCGGCACGGGCCCGGAGCCGGAGCCGCCCCCCGCCCGCCGACGCCGTCTCCGTCCCCTGCTCGCCGCGACCGGTACCGTCGGCGCGCTGGTCCTCGGGCTGACCGCCTATCTGCTGGGGCCGGGCCGCGCGGACACGACCGACACGGCGGCCCCCGCGCCGACCCCGACCTCCCGCTGGACGCCACCGCCCGGCGGCTGGAAGCCCTGGCAGACGACGGTGTTCGCGAAGGCCGCGGCGGGCGCACGCCGACCGTTGCCCTCGGGCGTCGGCGGCGTCGGCGGCGCTCCCTCCTGCCAGGTGCACGGCGGCGACGTCTACTGCGGCGGCGCGGGAGCCCTCCCGGTCCGCGTCGACGGCCGTACGGGCAGGACGGTCTGGCGCGCGGACATCGCGCCGGCGACCACCGAGCAGGACCGGTACTACGCCTCGGTCCTCGGCGTCAGGGACGGCACGGTCCTCGTGCAGCAGACCGTCTTCAGCGGCGAACCCGTGGTCGACCCGGTCGATGTCATCGCCCTCGACGCGGACACCGGCGAGCAGCTGTGGACCCGGCGGGTGGACATCTCCGACATCGACACGGCCCTGACCGGGGACCTCGTCCTCACTCCCGAACCCGACGGGGTGACGGTCACGGCGCGGTCCCCGCGTACCGGGGCCGAGCTCTGGTCCCTGCCGATGCCCGCCGGCCACCACTGCACGTTCACCACGGCCGGAGCGGGCACGTACGCGCACTGCCGGCCGGTGGCCCGGGACGCCAAGGCGGCGAACTCGGAATCCCGGGTCCTGGTCGTGGACCGCGCCGACGGCTCGGCCAGGACCGTGAAGGTGCCGCTGGACAGCGAACTCCTCGGCGTCAAGCAGGGAGATCTGGTCCTGGTCGTGGACGCCACCGACTACACCGACGCGACCCGCGGCGGCGACCCGATGTACGAGACGATCATGCTCCTGGACCTGGAGACCGGGTCCAGGGTGATGACGAAGCAGGGCGAGGACGGGCGGGGCCGAGCGGCCCTGGTGGGCGGCGTGCTGGTGTTCGTCCGGTCCGGCGGCCAGGTGACCGGCGTGTCACCGCACACGGGCGAGGTGCTGTGGCGGACCAGGACCAGCCTGGAACGACCGGGCGCGCCCGGGTACGACGCGTCCTCGGACACCTTCTACCTGGCCAGCGCCACCGGAAGGGTCGCGGCGCTCGACAGGCTCAAGGGCACCCTGCTCTGGGAGACGCTGCCCCGCGCCACGCCCATCTCGTCCGTCCAGGGCGAGCCCTGGGCACTGCCCCACGAGGGAACGGTGGCCGTGGCCGTCCCGGACGGCACCCTCTTCTCCGTCGACCCCGCTCACCCCGACCGGGAGCCCGTGTCGGGGTGAGCGCGGGGCCGGGGCCCACGAGGCGGTGCCGAAGGCGCGGTACGCAGGCGCCGGAGAAGGGTTACGGCAGCGCCAGCATCCGCTCCAGCGCCAGCTTCGCGAACGCCTCCGTCTCCTTGTCGACCTCGATGCGGTTGACGAGGGTGCCCTCGGCGAGGGACTCCAGGGTCCACACCAGGTGGGGGAGGTCGATGCGGTTCATCGTCGAGCAGAAGCAGACCGTGCGGTCGAGGAACACGATCTCCTTGCCCTCGGGCGCGAAACGGTTCGCCAGCCGTCGCACCAGGTTCAGCTCGGTGCCGATCGCCCACTTGGAACCGGCGGGCGCGGCCTCCAGCGCCTTGATGATGTACTCGGTCGACCCGACGTAGTCCGCCGCCGCCACGACCTCGTGCTTGCACTCGGGGTGGACCAGCACGTTGACGCCCGGGATCCGCTCCCGTACGTCGTTCACGGACTGCAGGCTGAAGCGTCCGTGCACCGAGCAGTGCCCCCGCCACAGGATCATCTTCGCGTCGCGCAGCTGCTGGACCGTGAGGCCGCCGTTCGGCTTGTGCGGGTTGTAGAGGACGCAGTCGTCCAGCGACATGCCCATGTCCCGCACGGCGGTGTTGCGCCCCAGGTGCTGGTCCGGCAGGAAGAGGACCTTCTCACCCTGCTCGAAGGCCCAGTCCAGGGCCCGCTTCGCGTTCGACGAGGTGCAGATCGTGCCGCCGTGCTTGCCGGTGAAGGCCTTGATGTCGGCGGAGGAGTTCATGTACGAGACGGGCACGACCTGCTCGGCTATGCCGGCCTCGGTCAGCACGTCCCAGCACTCGGCGACCTGCTCGGCGGTGGCCATGTCGGCCATCGAGCACCCGGCGGCCAGGTCCGGCAGCACGACCTTCTGGTCGTCGCCGGTGAGGATGTCCGCGGACTCGGCCATGAAGTGCACACCGCAGAACACGATGTACTCGGCCTCGGGGCGGGCCGCCGCGTCGCGGGCCAGCTTGAAGGAGTCGCCCGTGACGTCCGCGAACTGGATGACCTCGTCGCGCTGGTAGTGGTGGCCGAGCACGAAGACCTTGTCCCCGAGCTTCTCCTTGGCCGCGCGGGCGCGCTCCACCAGGTCGGGGTCGGACGGGGAGGGGAGGTCGCCCGGGCACTCGACACCGCGCTCGCTCCTCGGGTCGGCCTCGCGGCCGAGCAGCAGCAGGGCGAGGGGCGTCGGCTGTACGTCGAGCTCCTGGGTCTGGGCGGTGGTCACGACACGCACCCTTTCTGTTCTGCGGCTCGCCGCCCGGGGGAGGGTCGGCGGGACATTCGGGCTATCCTTTTCGTCGAATTGACGCTATCTATCATAACCGCTTCACGTCACTTTGACGATGCCCATAGCGTCGATGTGACATGAATCCCGGCGTGGCGATGTCCACACCCATCAGCGGCTCGGTGCCCACTCCGGCGGCCATGTGCGAGCATGAAGAGAGACGCGAACGAATCCGCGCGCCCCGGAATGAATCCGGGACCCCGGCGGTTGCAATCGTCGGCAAGCAGTCTCCGTACAACCCGGGAGAGATGTAGATGTCCGTATCGGACGAGACCGGCACCGTCACCGACGGCATCATCGTGACCGACGCCGCCGCGGCCAAGGTCAAGGCCCTGCTCGACCAGGAAGGCCGGGACGACCTGGCGCTGCGCGTCGCCGTTCAGCCCGGCGGCTGCTCCGGCCTGCGTTACCAGCTCTTCTTCGACGAGCGCTCGCTCGACGGCGACGTGGAGAAGGACTTCGACGGTGTGAAGGTCGTCACCGACCGCATGAGCGCCCCGTACCTGGGCGGCGCCACCATCGACTTCGTCGACACCATCGAGAAGCAGGGCTTCACCATCGACAACCCGAACGCGACGGGTTCCTGCGCCTGCGGCGACTCCTTCAGCTGAACCCCGCCCGCGCGGTGGCGCGCCACACGCGCCAGTCGGCACGAGAAGGCGGCGACCCCCTCCGAGGGGGTCGCCGCCTTCGTCGTCCGCGGCCGACGGGGCCACCGGGGCTGCCTATCGGGGCTGCGACTCCGCGATCCCGCCCTCGGGGATCTCCCTGCCGTCCGACCCGACCACCTTCCGGTCGCCCAGCGGCTTCTCCAGCGGCACCGTCCGCTCCACCACCTTGGCGATCATGATGCAGACCTTGCCCTCCCACGGAGTGTCGGTCACGGTGACCCTCACCTCGCCCGACTCCTCGCTCACCGAGGCCGAGTAGTCGCTGCAGACGCCACCCCAGAAGGACACGGTCAGCTCGTTCCCGTCGACCGTGTAGCCCTGCACCTGCACGTCGTGCGAGTCCGCGCCGGTCGGCGGGGTGTCACCCGGCTCGCCGGGCCGCTCGGTCGGCTCCGAGCGCGGCTCGGGGGAGGCCAGATACTTCGGATCGACCGCCGGATGCGTCACGGTGTAGTTGTCCCCGGCACCCGTCGGCCGCACCTCGAACATCCACGACGGCACCAGTGCCGGGTGACCGTCCACCGGATGCGACGC
Source organism: Streptomyces sp. MNU76 (assembly GCF_020982545.1). Taxonomy (GTDB): domain Bacteria; phylum Actinomycetota; class Actinomycetes; order Streptomycetales; family Streptomycetaceae; genus Streptomyces. The sequence goes on from NZ_JAJKLK010000001.1 coordinate 1,245,098, forward strand.
GAGCCCGAACACCGCGTTCTCGACGGTGACCGGCTCCGGCTTCGGTAGCGCGGTCATCCGCTCGCACGGCGTCTCGTCCGCGACGACCGTGCCCTTCTCCCCGGCCGTCCCGTTCTCGCCCTCCAGCGGCACGGGGCCGGTGCAGCCGCCGATGCCGCCACGCTCGGTGCCGACGCCCTGGCCCGAGCCGTTCAACAGCTCCAGCGCCCGTTCCGCGTCCACGACGGGGTACGTGTCGCTCTTCACCGGCGACTTCAGGTTGCCGCTGCCGCCGACCACCTGACCGTCGGCGCCGACCTGGACACCGGTCGACCAGCCGTACGTGGGCAGCCCACCCACCTCGGGATCGGCGTTCACGACCCGTACGGCGCCCATCAGCTGACCGGCGTCGAGCTTGGCGTCGTCCTGGCCGACGGCCTTGAGCACGGGTGCCGCCGCCTTCCTGGCGACCGCCTCGCTCACCGGGTCCCCGCTCTCGACGGTGCCCGAGGTGCAGACGTCGACCTTCCGGCAGTTGTCGGTGCCCGGCGTGTACCGGTTGAAGGTCCAGGTCCCCGGCGCCTGCTTGTTCACCCGCAGCACGGGTCCCGAACCGTCCCCGGCCGCCCCCACCTGCCAGGCCTCACCCTCGGCGGTCGGCTTGCCCGCCACCCCGAGGGCCTTCGCCAGCCGCGCGACCTCCGCGGCCGTCACCTCGCCCTTGACCACGTGGACGGCGGCGGAGCCGGGCCCCTCGGGCAGGTCGCCGTCCGCGCGATAGGTCACCCCGTTGGGGTCGGGTTCACCGGGCGCGATGCCGTTCGAACCGTCGCCGGTGTACCCGTCGAGCGCGAGAGGCGGGGGAGTGCCGCCACCGCCGGGCGAGCCGGAGCGCCCGCCGGTGCCGCCGGACCCGCCGGAGGAGGACGAGGCGAGGAGCGCCCCGCCACCACCGATCACCAACACGGCGGCCGCGACGGAGGCCACGACCAGCCGCGAACGCGGGGGCCGAGGGCGGGTGCCGGGGTCACTGTGCGCGGCGGCGGGATGCGGAGCCGAAGCCGGACTGGCATCCGTATCGGAGGCCGTATCGGAGGCGGAAGCCGGAGCGGAAGCTGAAGCCGGAGCTGCGGTGGAAGCCGGACTGGCATCCGAAGCGGGTGCCGACACCGCATCGGTAGCCTCCTCGGTCCCCTCGGCCTGCCCGGTCCCCTCAGCCTTCTCGGTCCCTTCGGCCTGCTTGGTCCCCTCCGGCTTCTCCGGGTTCTCCGGCTTTTCCGGCTTCGCGGTCTTCCCGGGCGCGCCCGCAGCCCCGAGTTCCTCCGGGGCGTCGGGCTCGGGGCCCTCGTCCGGGTTCTCGGGGTTGTCGGGTCGCTCGGGGTTCACCGCATCGCTCCTTCGGCAGGTCGTACACCGCCTCCCCTATACGGGGGACAGCGATGAGACGCGGCGGAGGAGCCGATGGTTCCCTCAGTCGCCGTACACCGGCATCGCGTCCACCAGCCGCGCTGACGTCACCGGCACCCTCACCCCGTGAATGAGCGAAGGAGACACCGGGGCCGTAATGACCTTCGTGGGGGCCGCCCAGTGCGGAGCCATCCTGGCGCAGTCGCCACGCAGCGCCGCGAGGTCGCCGTCGAGGTCGAACGGAACGGTGCCGTGGATCTCGGGGTTCGTCATAACGGCACCGTACGCACCGGAAACCTCACGAAGAAAGACCTACTATCGGGTAGTTTTGCCTGCTTCAGGCCGGCTGGACGACCCGGTAGCGTGAACTGTCAATCCCCTCTCCCTTCGCAGGAGTGTGTCCTCGCCGTGCGTATCGCAGTCTCCGGCTCCATCGCCACCGACCATCTGATGACCTTCCCGGGCCGCTTCGCCGACCAACTCGTCGCGGACCAGCTGCACACGGTCTCCCTCTCCTTCCTCGTCGACCAGCTCGACGTACGTCGAGGCGGTGTCGGCGCGAACATCGCGTTCGGCATGGGGCAGCTCGGCACGCGGCCGATCCTGGTCGGCGCGGCGGGCGCCGACTTCGACGAGTACCGCGCGTGGCTCGACCGGCACGGGGTGGACACGGCCTCCGTGCGTATCTCCGAGACGCTGCACACGGCCCGCTTCGTGTGCACCACGGACGCCGACCACAACCAGATCGGCTCCTTCTACACCGGCGCGATGAGCGAGGCCCGCCTCATCGAGCTCAAGACCGTCGCCGACCGGGTCGGCGGCCTCGACCTTGTCCTGATCGGCGCGGACGACCCGGAGGCGATGCTCCGCCACACCGAGGAGTGCCGCTCCCGCAACATCCCGTTCGCCGCGGACTTCTCCCAGCAGATCGCCCGCATGGACGGCGACGAGATCCGGATACTGCTGGACGGCGCCACGTACCTCTTCTCCAACGAGTACGAGAAGGGCCTCATCGAGTCGAAGACCGGCTGGTCGGACGCGGAGATCCTGGCGAAGGTGGGCCACCGGGTGACCACGCTCGGCTCGCGCGGTGTCCGCGTCGAGCGGGACGGCGAGGACCCCATCGAGGTCGGCTGCCCCGAGGAGGAGCGCAAGGCCGATCCCACGGGTGTCGGGGACGCGTTCCGCGCGGGGTTCCTCTCGGGCCTGGCCTGGGGCGTCTCGCTGGAGCGGGCGTCGCAGGTGGGCTGCATGCTCGCCACGCTGGTCATCGAGACGGTGGGTACGCAGGAGTACGCGTTGCGCCGGGCGCACTTCATGGATCGGTTCGAGAAGGCCTACGGGGACGAGGCGGCGGCGGAAGTGAAGAAGCACCTGAGCTGAGGTGGGCCGGGGCGACCACCGGGTTGCCGTGGTCGGCGCGTTGTCGGCCGCGGGTCCGATGTGGCTGGTCGCGCCCACGCGGCGGAGCCGCATAGAAGACACAGCCCCGCGCCCCTGAAGAGAGGCCTGCGGCCTCATCTCAGGGGCGCGGGGCGCCCGTCAGCTCACCCGGCGCACCACGTACGCCGCGCCCCGCTCCACCGGCTCCTCGCCCACATACTCCTGGCCCCGCATCTCGCACCACGCCGGGATGTCCAGGCGGGCCGCCTCGTCGTCCGACAGGACGCGGACGGTGCCGCCGACGGGGATGTCCCCGATCACCTTGGCCAGCTCGATGACGGGGACCGGGCACCGCTTGCCGAGGGCGTCCACGACGAGGGTGTCCTCCTGGACGGCCGTGACGGTGCCGGTCACCGGCGCCCCCAGCTTCTCCCGTACGGTCGCGACCGTCCCCGGCAGCACGGACAGGAACCGCTCGACGTCCTCGGCCGCCGCCCCGGCCGGCAGCGACACCCGGACGTTCCCCTCGCTCAGCACCCCCATGGCGCGCAGCACATGGCTCGGCGTCAGCGTGCTGCTCGTGCAGGAGGACCCGGAGGAGACGGAGAAGCCCTCGCGGTCCAGCTCGTGCAGCAATGTCTCCCCATCGACATAGAGACAGGAGAAGGTGACGATCCCCGGCAGCCGGCGCTCCGGGTCGCCCACCACCTCCACGTCCGGCACCAGCGAGGGCACCCGCGCCCGGATCCGCTCCGTCAACTCCCGCAGCCGCACGGCCTCCTCGTCGGCCCCGGCCCGTACGGCCCGCAGCGACGCGGCGGCCGCCACGATCGCCGGGATGTTCTCGAAGCCCGCCGCCCGCCCCGACTCCCGCTCGTCGGCGGGCCCATGCGCCACGAACCGCACCCCCTTGCGGACGACGAGCAGCCCGACTCCGGAGGGTCCGCCCCATTTGTGGGCACTGCCGGTCAACACCGACCAGTCCCCGTTCACCCGCCCCCATCCGAGCGACTGCGCCGCGTCCACCAGCAGCGGCACGCCCGCCGCCCGGCAGGCATCCGCCACCTCGGCCACCGGCTGCTCGGTTCCCACCTCGTGGTTGGCCGACTGCAGACACGCGAGCGCCGTGTCGGGGCGCAGGGCCTCGGCGTAGGAGGACACGGCGACCGACCCCGTGCGGGCCACCGCCACCCGGGTGACCGTCCCGCCGTCGGCCTCGTGCGCCTCCGCCGTGTGCAGCACCGAAGAGTGTTCGACCGACGACACGATCAGGTGGCGGCCCACCCGTCGCCGCCCGGCCAGCACCCCCGCGATCCCCGAGTGCACCGCCCGGGTCCCCGACGAGGTGAAGGCCAGTTCGTCCGCCCGGCATCCGACCGCCTCGGCCGCGGCCTCCCGGGCGGCGTCGAGCAACAGCCGGGCCCGCCGCCCCTCCCGGTACAACCGCGCGGGATCGGCCCACCCTTCGTCCAGCGAGGCCATCAGCGCCTGCCGAGCGACGGGATGAAGGGGAGCGGAGGAAGCGGAGTCGAAGTAGGCCACACCTCAACGCTAAAGCCTCGGGCCGGCAGCAAAGGGGCGCGGGGAACCGCGCGAACGGCCACAACGCTCGCGCACCCGCCAAATCACCCGAACCCCCGAGCTATTAGGCGCTCGGCATGACCCGCGGAGTGTTGGGCCCCCCTCCCCGCGCGACCCCAAAACGCGTCCAGTAGGGTTTGGTCCGCATAAACATCCAAACCCCTGCCCGTCGCAGGGCGGCGACCGACCAGCGAGAAGGCCGCAGCCATACCGCGCGGGCGAGACTCTCGGGAAGGCGCTACGTGAGTCCCAACGGCTCCGACCGCTCGCCGCGGCGCCCGATGCGGCGGAAGCTGCTGCAGGCAATGACCGCAGGCCTGGTCCTGGCAACCGCAACCGGTTGCACATGGGAGGACTTCCCCCGCCTGGGTATGCCCACCCCGACCACGGAAGAGGCTCCGCGGATCCTCTCCCTGTGGCAGGGGTCGTGGGCGGCCGCGCTCGCCACGGGCGTGCTGGTGTGGGGCCTGATCCTGTGGAGTGCTTTCTTCCACCGGCGCAGCCGCACCAAGGTCGAAGTTCCCCCACAGACCCGGTACAACATGCCCATCGAGGCGCTGTACACGGTCGTCCCGCTGATCATCGTCTCGGTGCTCTTCTACTTCACCGCCCGCGACGAGTCGAAGCTCCTCGACACGTCGAAGAAGCCCGACCTCACGGTCAACGTGGTCGGCTTCCAGTGGAGCTGGTGCTTCAACTACATCGAGAACGTCGAAGGCTCCACCGGCGACGCGAAGACCGACGAGAACCTGGCAGCGGTTCCCACCAAGTGGAAGAACCAGTTCCCGGACAACGCGGGCGGCGTCTACAGCTGCGGCATCCCCGGCGACAAGAACCCGCAGACCGGCAACCCCGGCCCCACCCTGTGGCTGCCCGAGGGCAAGACGGTCCGCTTCGTGCTGACCTCGCGTGACGTCATCCACTCCTTCTGGGTCGTGCCGTTCCTGATGAAGCAGGACGTCATCCCGGGCCACACCAACGTGTTCCAGGTGACGCCCAATCAGGAGGGCACCTTCCTCGGCAAGTGCGCCGAGCTGTGCGGCGTCGACCACTCCCGGATGCTCTTCAACGTGAAGGTCGTCTCCCAGGAGCGGTACGAGCAGCACCTGAAGGAGCTGGCCGAGAAGGGCCAGACCGGTTATGTCCCGGCGGGCATCGAGCAGACGCAGCACGAGAAGGACCGGGAGGTGAACCAGCTGTGAGCATCGTCAACGAACCCCAGGGCACCGCCGCAGACGAGGGCTCGTACGAGGACGAGCTGCCCGTCCGGCGCAAGCAGCCCGGCAACGTGGTGGTGAAGTGGCTGACCACCACCGACCACAAGACCATCGGCACCCTGTACCTGGTCACGTCGTTCGCGTTCTTCTGCATCGGCGGCGTCATGGCGCTCTTCATGCGCGCCGAGCTCGCCCGCCCGGGTACGCAGATCATGTCGAACGAGCAGTTCAACCAGGCGTTCACGATGCACGGCACGATCATGCTGCTGATGTTCGCGACGCCGCTGTTCGCCGGATTCGCCAACTGGATCATGCCGCTGCAGATCGGCGCGCCCGACGTGGCGTTCCCGCGGCTGAACATGTTCGCGTACTGGCTGTACCTCTTCGGCTCGCTCATCGCGGTCGGTGGCTTCCTCACCCCGCAGGGCGCGGCCGACTTCGGCTGGTTCGCCTACAGCCCGCTGTCGGACGCGGTCCGCAGCCCGGGCATCGGCGCCGACATGTGGATCATGGGTCTGGCCTTCTCCGGCTTCGGCACGATCCTCGGCTCGGTCAACTTCATCACCACGATCATCTGCATGCGCGCGCCCGGCATGACGATGTTCCGCATGCCGATCTTCACCTGGAACGTGCTGCTGACCGGTGTCCTGGTCCTGCTCGCCTTCCCGGTCCTCGCGGCCGCGCTGTTCGCCCTGGAGGCGGACCGCAAGTTCGGCGCGCACATCTTCGACCCGGCCAACGGCGGAGCGCTGCTCTGGCAACACCTCTTCTGGTTCTTCGGTCATCCAGAGGTGTACATCATCGCCCTGCCGTTCTTCGGCATCATCTCCGAGGTCATCCCGGTCTTCTCCCGCAAGCCGATGTTCGGCTACATGGGCCTGATCGGCGCGACCATCGCGATCGCCGGCCTCTCGGTGACGGTGTGGGCGCACCACATGTACGTCACCGGTGGTGTGCTGCTGCCGTTCTTCTCCTTCATGACGTTCCTCATCGCCGTACCGACCGGCGTGAAGTTCTTCAACTGGATCGGCACGATGTGGAAGGGCTCGCTGTCCTTCGAGACACCGATGCTCTGGGCGACCGGCTTCCTGATCACCTTCACCTTCGGTGGTCTGACCGGTGTCATCCTGGCCTCGCCTCCGATGGACTTCCACGTCTCCGACTCGTACTTCGTGGTGGCGCACTTCCACTACGTCGTCTTCGGCACCGTGGTGTTCGCGATGTTCTCCGGCTTCCACTTCTGGTGGCCGAAGATGACGGGCAAGATGCTCGACGAGCGTCTCGGCAAGATCACCTTCTGGACGCTGTTCATCGGCTTCCACGGCACCTTCCTCGTCCAGCACTGGCTGGGCGCGGAGGGCATGCCGCGCCGGTACGCGGACTACCTCGCGGCCGACGGCTTCACCGCGCTCAACACGATCTCCACGATCGCCTCGTTCGTGCTCGGTCTGTCGATCCTGCCGTTCCTCTACAACGTGTGGAAGACCGCCAAGTACGGCAAGCCCGTCGGCGTGGACGACCCGTGGGGCTACGGCCGCTCCCTGGAGTGGGCGACCTCCTGCCCGCCGCCGCGGCACAACTTCCTCACCCTGCCGCGGATCCGCAGTGAATCCCCGGCGTTCGACCTGCACCACCCGGAGATCGCCGCGCTCGAACAGCTCGCGCACGGCGGCCCGGCGGCAGGCGAGCTCGCTGCCAGCGGCAAGGAGGCCGGCAAGTGAAGGTCCAAGGCAAGATGTTCATCTGGCTGAGCGTCTTCGTCCTCGCCATGGCGATCGTCTATGGCGTGTGGTCGAAGGAGCCGGCCGGCACCACGGCGCTCTTCCTGGCCTTCGGCCTGTGCATCATGGTCGGCTACTACCTGGCCTTCACGGCCCGGCGGGTCGACGTGGGCGCGCAGGACGACAAGGAGGCCGACGTCGCGGACGACGCCGGTGAGCTGGGCTTCTTCAGCCCGCACAGCTGGCAGCCCCTCGCCCTGGGCGTGGGTGGCGCGCTCGCCTTCATGGGCGTCGTCTTCGGCTGGTGGCTGCTGTACTTCTCCACCCCGATCATCCTGATCGGTCTGTGGGGCTGGGTCTTCGAGTACTACCGCGGCGAGAACCAGAACCAGTAGCACGCGCCTGTAGCACGCACCGCGCGCACGGAAGCCCGGACACTCCGAGTGGAGGTCCGGGCTTCCCCCTTTCGCCACGCCGCGCGTAGCCCACTCGGCTCACCCGACGCGCCACGCCCGCCGGCCGTTCCTACGTTGAACCCATGAACACCTCACCCCGTAACCGCACGGTCGTCAGCGGCGCCCTGCTGGTGGTCTCCCTGGGAGCGGGCGTCAGCGCCTGCGGTTCCGGTGGCCACCCCCTCTCGGGCACGCCGTACGACGCGGCCGACCACGTCTCCTTCAACACCCCCTCCGGCGACGGCGAGAAGGCCGACCCGGACAAGCCGCTGGAAGTCACCGCCAAGGACGACGGACGCATCACCGACGTCACCGCCGTGGACGCCGCTGGACGCTATGTGGCGGGCGAACTCTCCGAGGACGGGGGTCGCTGGCGCTCCACGTCACCGCTCGCCGCCAACGCCCGCTACACGGTCCACGTGAGCACCGAGGACGAGGACGGCGCCCCCGGCCGTGAGACCGTCGCCTTCGACACCGGCCGCCCGCTCACCAAGAAGCGCCTGAACGTCACCTTCGGACCGAAGGAGGGCCGGTACGGCGTCGGCCAGCCCGTCACCGCCGAGCTCAGTCGGCCGGTCAAGGACAAGGCCGCCCGGTCCGTCGTCGAACGGGCGCTCAAGGTGGACTCCACGCCCGCCGCGGAGGGCGCCTGGCACTGGGTGGACGACAAGAAGCTGCACTACCGGCCCAAGGAGTACTGGCCGGCCGAGGCCACGATCCGGGTGCACAGCAACCTGGAGGGCCTCAAGATAGGCGACCGGCTCTGGGGCGGGAAGGCCGAGCCGATCCAGCTGACCACCGGCGCCAAGATAGTCGCCGTCACGGACGCCGCCGCGCACCAGATGACCGTCTACAAGAACGACGAGGTCGTCAAGCGGATACCGGTCACCACCGGCATGCCCGGCTACGACACCCGCAACGGCGTCAAGGTGGTACTGGCCAAGGAAGGCACCGTTCGCATGACCAGCGCCAGCATAGGCGCGTCCGACTTCTACGACCTGACCGTGCACCACTCCGTCAGGGTCACCAACAGCGGCGAGTACGTCCACGCCGCCCCCTGGTCCACCGGCTCCCAGGGGTACGCCAACGTCAGCCACGGCTGCACCGGCATGAGCATGGACAACGCCCAGTGGTTCTACGACACCATCAACGAGGGCGACATCGTCGAGGTCGTCAACTCCGCCGGTGACACCATGGCCCCCTTCGGCAACGGCTACGGCGACTGGAACCTCGACTGGAAGAACTGGCGCGAGGGCAGCGCCCTGGTGGGCGGCACGAAGGAAGTACCCGGACCCCAGGTGCAGGCTCGCCTGAGGCCCGAGTCCGTGTAGGCGAGATCTAGGGCCTGTCGTTCGGATCACGCCTGGGCCGCGGGGCTTGGTGCGCACATCTGCGGCGTTGTCGTCAGTTGCCAACGCTCCGCGTTGACGCCCTCCTCCGCCTTGCAGCTGCACGTACCAAGCCCCGCTCACCGGCAGCCGTCAGGCGCCGTCGCCCGAAGCCGGCGTGATCCAAACGACAGACCTAGGCGCTCAGCGCCTGCCGGTTGCGGAGCAGGGAGGCCAGCGCCGCCGCGAACTCCACCGGCTCCACCGGCAGGGTCACCGCCGCGTCCGCCCGGCTCCACGTGGCGAGCCACGCGTCCTGCGGCCGCCCGATGAGCACCAGCGCCGGCGGGCACTCGAAGATCTCGTCCTTGATCTGCCGGCACACCCCCATGCCCCCCATGGGCACGGCCTCGCCGTCGAGGACACAGACGTCGATCCCGCCCCTGTCCAGCTCCTTGATGACGGCGGCGGGGGTCGCACACTCGATGAACTCCACGGCCGGCACGTCCGGAGCGGGGCGGCGCCCGGTCGCGAGCCGCACCTGCTCCCGGGTGTTGGAGTCGTCGCTGTAGACCAGCACCGTGGCGGTCGGCTGCATTGTTCCTCCGTGACGTCAGCGTCTTAGGGACAGGGCCCGATGCGCGGATGCTACTCCCTCGAACCCCACGTCAGCACCGGTACGGAAGGGAGCAACACTCCGAACGGCACCCCCCGGAGTGAGGGCGGGATAAGCGACCGACATAATGTCGGTCGTGGCGACAGCAACGACAGTAGAAACCGGGCACGCGCACCCGTCGGTCAACCGGCCGAACCTCACCAGCGTCGGAACCATCATCTGGTTGAGTTCCGAGCTGATGTTCTTCGCGGCCCTCTTCGCGATGTACTTCACCCTGCGATCGGTGACCGGTCCGGAGTTCTGGTCGGAGAAGGCCGACACCCTGAACTTCCCGTTCTCGGCGACGAACACCACGATCCTGGTGCTCTCCTCCCTCACCTGCCAGCTCGGCGTGTTCGCCGCCGAGCGCGGGGATGTGAAGAAGCTCCGGATGTGGTTCATCGTCACGTTCGTGATGGGTGCGGTCTTCATCGGCGGTCAGGTCTTCGAATACACCGAGCTGGTCAAGCACGAGGGCCTGTCGCTCTCGTCCGACCCGTACGGCTCGGTCTTCTACCTGACCACCGGCTTCCACGGCCTGCACGTGACGGGCGGTCTCATCGCCTTCCTGCTGGTCCTCGGACGCACCTACGCGGCCAAGAGGTTCACCCACGAGCAGGCGACCGCGGCCATCGTCGTGTCCTACTACTGGCACTTCGTCGATGTCGTCTGGATCGGCCTCTTCGCCACGATCTACATGATCAAGTAGATCGGCGGCCGGGCCGGGCGACTGACGCGCCCGCCTCGCACCGAGAACGACCCTTCCAGAAGCACCGACGCAGAAGATCCTGACACCGGGGTAATCCGTGAAAAAGCTCTCCGCACGACGACGCCATCCGCTGGCGGCGCTCGTCGTCCTAACCATCGCGCTGGCGGCCTGCGCGGGGCTGTACACCGCCTTCGCGCCCGCGGACAAGGCGGTGGCCGAAGAAACCGCGCAGACCCTCACCATCGAGGAGGGCAAGAAGCTCTACGCCGTCGGCTGCGCGAGTTGCCACGGCACCGGCGGTCAGGGCACCTCCGACGGTCCCAGCCTCGTGGGTGTGGGCGCGGCGGCCGTCGACTTCCAGGTCGGCACCGGCCGTATGCCGGCCCAGCAGCCGGGCGCGCAGGTCCCGAAGAAGCCGGTCGTCTACTCGCAGGCCGAGATCGACCAGCTCGCGGCGTACATCGCCTCCCTGGGCGCCGGCCCGGAGATCCCGACCGAGAACGAGTACGACCCCGAGGGCGCGGACATCGCCGAGGGCGGCGAACTCTTCCGGACCAACTGCGCTCAGTGCCACAACTTCACCGGCAAGGGTGGTGCGCTGTCCGAGGGCAAGTACGCGCCGTCCCTTGAGGGTGTCGACCCGAAGCACATCTACGAGGCCATGCAGACGGGCCCGCAGAACATGCCGTCCTTCCCCGACACCACGCTGTCGGAGGAGAACAAGAAGGACATCATCGCGTACCTCGACGCGGTCAACAGCGACGACACCGTGGAGCCCGGTGGCCTCAGCCTCGGCGGGCTCGGCCCGGTCAGCGAAGGCCTCTTCGGCTGGGTGTTCGGGCTCGGCTCGCTGATCGCCGTCGCCGTGTGGGTCGCCGCTCGGACCGCAAAGGCCAAGAAGTCATGAGTAGCCAAAAGATTCCAGAAGAGAACCTGCCCGTAGAGCAGGACGACGCGCACGGCGCGGTCGCGGTCGCGGACGAGGAGAACCCCTTCGCGGACCCGGGCCTGCCGCCCCACGAGCACCGGGTGCAGGACATCGACGAGCGGGCCGCCAAGCGGTCCGAGCGCACGGTCGCCCTGCTGTTCACGGTGTCGATGCTGTCGACTGTCGGCTTCATCGCCTCCTACGTGGCGATCCCCGTCGACAAGGCGATCTACGTCTGGCCGATCGGGCACATCAGCGCACTGAACTTCGCGCTGGGGCTCACCCTCGGGCTGGCCCTGTTCTGCATCGGCGCGGGCGCGGTCCACTGGGCCCGCACGCTGATGTCGGACGTGGAGATCGCCGACGAGCGTCACCCGATCGAGGCCGCCCCCGAGGTCAAGGCCAAGGTGTTGGCCGACTTCAAGCAGGGTGCCAAGGAGTCCGCGCTCGGCCGGCGCAAGCTGATCCGCAACACGATGTTCGGCGCGCTGGCCCTGTTCCCGCTCTCCGGCGTCGTCCTGCTGCGCGACCTCGGTCCGCTGCCGGGCACCAAGCTGCGGCACACCCAGTGGGCCAAGGGCAAGAAGCTCATCAACATGAACACCATGGAGCCGCTGCGTCCCTCCGACGTCGCGGTCGGGTCGCTGACCTTCGCCATGCCGGAAGGCCTGGACGAGCACGACCACGACTTCCAGAAGAACATCGCCAAGGACGCCCTGATGATCGTTCGGATCCAGCCGAACGACATCAAGGACAAGCAGTCACTGGAGTGGTCGCACGAGGGCATCCTCGCGTACTCGAAGATCTGTACCCACGTGGGGTGCCCGATCTCCCTGTACGAGCAGCAGACGCACCATGCCCTCTGCCCCTGCCACCAGTCCACCTTCGACCTCGCCGATGGCGCCCGAGTGATCTTCGGTCCTGCGGGGCACGCCCTGCCGCAGCTGCACATCACCGTCGGTGAAGACGGCTACCTCGAAGCCGTGAGCGACTTCGACGAGCCCGTCGGCCCTGCCTTCTGGGAGCGCGGATGAGCACCACGACCAGCACCGAAGCGCGCGACCCGCGCGGCAAGGCACCGGCCGGCGAGCGCGTCGCCGACTGGGCCGACGGCAGGCTCGGGATCTACTCCCTGGCCAAGGCCAACATGCGCAAGATCTTCCCCGACCACTGGTCGTTCATGTTGGGCGAGATCTGCCTGTACAGCTTCATCATCATCATCCTCACGGGTGTGTACCTGACCCTGTTCTTCCACCCGTCGATGAACGAGGTGGAGTACCACGGCAGCTACGTCCCGCTGCAGGGCCAGCTGATGTCCGAGGCGTTCAACTCGACCATGCACATCTCCTTCGAGGTGCGCGGTGGTCTGCTGATCCGGCAGATCCACCACTGGGCGGCTCTGATCTTCCTCGCCGGCATGTTCGTGCACATGATGCGTGTGTTCTTCACGGGCGCGTTCCGCAAGCCGCGTGAGGTCAACTGGCTGTTCGGCTTCCTGCTGTTCGTCCTCGGCATGTTCACCGGCTTCACCGGTTACTCGCTCCCGGACGACCTGCTCTCCGGCACCGGTGTCCGCTTCATGGAGGGCGCTGTCCTGTCCGTGCCGATCGTCGGCACGTACCTGTCGTTCTTCCTCTTCGGCGGGGAGTTCCCGGGCGGCGACTTCGTGGCCCGCTTCTACTCGGTCCACATCCTGCTGCTGCCGGGCATCATGCTCGGCCTCGTGGTGGCGCACCTGATCCTGGTCTTCTACCACAAGCACACCCAGTTCGCGGGTCCCGGAAAGACGAACAACAACGTCGTCGGCATGCCGCTGCTCCCCGTGTACATGGCGAAGGCCGGCGGTTTCTTCTTCCTGGTCTTCGGTGTCATCGCGGCCATCTCGGCGATCGCCACGATCAACCCGATCTGGAACATCGGCCCCTACCGTCCGGACCAGGTGTCGACCGGCGCCCAGCCCGACTGGTACATGGGCTTCTCCGAGGGGCTGATCCGTGTCATGCCGGGCTGGGAGATCAACTTCTGGGGTCACACGCTCGTCCTGGGCGTGTTCATTCCGCTGGTGATCTTCCCGCTGGTGCTGGCCGCGATCGCGGTCTACCCCTTCATCGAGTCCTGGGTCACCGGCGACAAGCGCGAGCACCACATCCTGGACCGCCCGCGCAACGCGCCGACACGGACCGGTTTCGGTGTCGCCTGGATCACCTGGTACATGGTCCTGCTGATCGGTGGTGGAAACGACCTCTGGGCGACCCACTTCCACCTGTCGATCAACGCCATCACCTGGTTCGTCCGGATCGCGTTCTTCGTGGCCCCGGTCCTCGCGTTCATCATCACCAAGCGCATCTGCCTCGGCCTGCAGCGCCGCGACAAGGACAAGATCCTGCACGGTCGCGAGACCGGCATCATCAAGCGCCTGCCGCACGGTGAGTTCATCGAGGTCCACGAGCCGCTCAGCCAGGAGCAGCTGCACACGCTCACGGCGCACGAGCAGTACAAGCCGGCCGAGCTCGGCCCCGCGGTCGACGAGAACGGTGTCGCCCGCAAGGTGTCGCGCCTGGAGAAGGTCCGCGTCAAGCTGAACCGGGGTTACTACGGCGAGGACAGCCAGATCGCCAAGCCCACCGTCGAGGAGTACAAGGAGATCACGAGCGGCCACGGCCACCACTGATCGCTTCGCTTCGCCACACACGGTCGAAGGGCCCCCGTCCGATCTTCGGACGGGGGCCCTTCGCCGTGCCCCGACCTGGATAGGGTGGGCGTATCAGTGATTTCGCGGTCCGCGTGGCACCCCCTGCCCGCGGCTACGACACCCAGGAGCGGCTATGAGCGCTGTGACCCCCGCTGGAGGCGACACCGCGGCGGGCCGTTCCTGGCCCGCCGTGCTGAACGCGCTGCTGTCCGGGCACGACCAGGACGCCGGTGCCACCTTCTGGGCGATGGACCAGATCATGCGCGGTGAGGCGACGGACGCGCAGATCGCCGGGTTCGTGGTCGCGCTGCGGGCCAAGGGGGAGACCGTCGAGGAGATCACCGGTCTCGTCGAGGCGCTGTACGAGCACGCCAAGGTGATCGAGGTGTCGGGGAGGACCGTCGACATCGTCGGTACGGGCGGGGACGGCGCCAAGACGGTCAACATCTCCACGATGTCGTCGATCGTCGTCGCCGGTACGGGCGCGAAGGTCGTCAAGCACGGCAACCGGGCCGCGTCGTCGGCGTCCGGGGCGTCCGACGTGCTGGAGAAACTGGGCGTCAATCTGGAGCTGACGCCGCAGCGGGTCGCCGAGGTCGCCGAGGAGGCCGGGATCACCTTCTGCTTCGCGGTGAAGTTCCATCCGGCGCTGCGCCATGTGGCCGCCGCGCGGGGGCAGTTGGGCATCAGGACCGTCTTCAACGCGCTCGGTCCGCTGGCCAACCCTGCGAAGGTGCGGGCCCAGGCGGTCGGTGTGGCCGACCCCCGGATGGCGCCGATCATGGCCGGGGTCTTCGCCGAGCGCGGCAACTCCTCCCTGGTCTTCCGCGGGGACGACGGGCTGGACGAGCTGACGACCACGGCGACGTCGCGGGTGTGGGTCGTGCGGGACGGCAAGGTGACCGAGGAGGGCTTCGACCCGCGTGACGTGGGGTTGGAGCTGGTGCCGGTGGAGGCGCTGCGGGGGGCCGACGCGTCCTACAACGCGGATGTCGCGCGGCGGTTGCTGGCCGGGGAGACGGGGCCCGTGCGGGATGCGGTGCTGCTGAACTCGGCTGCGGCGCTGGTGGCGTTGGAGCCGACGTCCGGGTCGCTGGCGGAGCAGTTGCGGGGCGGGATGGAGAAGGCGGCGGAGTCGATCGATTCCGGGTCGGCGCGGCGGGTCCTCGAGCGGTGGGTCGCGGCGACGAACCGGTAGGACGAACAGGTGGTTGGTCGGGTACGGGTGGGTGGGGGCTGGTCGCGCAGTTCCCCGCGCCCCTAAGGCCTACGGCCCTTCGGGCCGAAAAGCACGGGACGCAGCCCCTGCTTTTCAGGGGCGCGGGGAACTGCGCGAGAAGCCCACCGGACCCGCACCCGCCGACGAATCCGCGCCCCCGAGCTATGAGGCGCCCCATCCCGCCATCCGGACACAAGTTGCGGCGCGACGATCACTTCACGTACGTTCTGGTTCAGGTCATGAGTGACAGCCCATAGCCCCGGCTGGCTGTCCGGCAACCCTCCGTCCGTGGCGGGGTGCCCCGGGTGAAGACCGGGTCGTAGGCAGCGAGGTCTACGGCAAGCGCGGTTTCGAGGGAGTCTCCCGTGAGCAAGCGAATGCGATAGGGACGCCGAGCCCCGCCTCCGCGCACCCCTTTCTCTTCTTTCTCCTCCTCCGTATGCCTTCCTTCGGCATGCCTCCTCACGGGAGTACCCCCATGTCTGTCTCCACCCTTGCCGCCGACCAGTCCGTTTGTGCCCCGCTGCCCGTTCTGGGCCGGGATGTCACCGTCCCGCTCGTCACCGGCGGCGAAGTCACCTACGCCGCGCTCGACTACGCGGCCAGCGCCCCGGCCCTGCAGCGCGTCTGGGACGACGTGGCGGCGTACGCGCCCTACTACGGCAGCGTCCACCGTGGCGCCGGCTACCTCTCCCAGCTGTCGACCGACCTCTTCGAGAACGCCCGCAGGACCGTCGCGGAGTTCCTCGACTGCCGCGCCGACGACCAGCTGATCTTCACCCGTTCGACGACGGACTCGCTGAACCTGCTGGCCCAGGCGCTCCCCGCCGACTGCCAGGTCTTCGTCTTCGAGACCGAGCACCACGCCTCGCTGCTGCCCTGGCGGAACGCGAGGGTCACCTACCTGGACGCGCCCCGCACGCCGAGGGAGGCCGTCGCCACCCTGGAGGCCGCCCTCGCCGACCGCGACCCGCACGGGCCGGCGCTGGTCTGCGTCACCGGCGCCTCCAACGTCACCGGTGAGATCTGGCCGGTGCGGGAGCTGGCCGCCGCCGCGCACGCGCACGGCGCGCGGATCGTCCTCGACGCCGCCCAGCTGGCCCCCCACCACCCCCTCTCCGTGCAGGAGTTGGACGTGGACTGGGTCGCCTTCTCCGGCCACAAGCTGTACGCGCCCTTCGGTTCGGGTGTCCTCGCCGGCCGCGCCGACTGGTTGCGCGCGGCGGACCCTTACCTCGCGGGCGGCGGCGCCAGCCGCAAGGTGACCCGGCGCACCGACGGCGGTGTGGACGTCGAGTGGCACGAGACCGCCGCCCGGCACGAGGCCGGTTCGCCCAACGTCATCGGCGCCTACTCCATCGCCTCCGCCTGCAAGGCGCTCACCGAGGCCGGGTTCGACACCCTGGTCGCCCGTGAGCGGCACCTGATCGACACCGTGCGCGCCGGGCTCGCCGACGTGCCCGAGGTGCGGATCCTCTCCCTCTTCGGGGACGACGCCCCGCGCGTCGGCGTCATCTCCTTCGTCGTCGAGGGCTGGAACAGCTCCCACTTCGCCGCCGCCCTCTCCGCCGAGTACGGCATCGGCGTACGCGACGGCCTCTTCTGCGCCCACCCCCTCGTCCGCACCCTCCTCGGCAGTGACCCGCAGACCCAGGGCGAGTGCGGCGCCCCCGAGGCCGCGCCCGGCGAGCGCTCCCTGAACGCGATCCGGGTGAGCTTCGGCGCGGGCACCCCCGACGAGCACGTGGAGCGGTTCGTGGGCGCGGTGAAGGAGCTCGTACGGGACGGCGCGCAGTGGAACTACCGTACGGAGGACGGGCGTTGCGTTCCGGCCGTCTGAAGGTCGGCCGTCTGAAGGTCGGGCGTCTGAAGGTCGGCCGTCTGAAGGTCGGCCGTCTGAAGGTCGGCCGTCTGAAGGTCGGCCGTCTGAAGGTCGGCCGTCTGAAGGTCGGCCGTCTGAAGGTCGGGCGTCCGGTCGCCCGCCGTCACCCGTGCGCCCAGGACGATCATCCGCAGGGCCCGTTCCGTGGCGTCGGCGAGGAGTTCGCTCACGCGGAGCATGGCCTCCGTGAGGGCCATCGGGGCGGGCAGGATGCCGGTGTACGCGTCCACGCCGGGCACCTCGCGCGCGCCCTCGCCGAGGGTGCCCGCGAGGGCGAGGACCGGGCGGCCGTGCAGCTTGGCACGCCGGGCGACCTCGGCGGGGACCTTGCCGCGCGGTGTCTGGTGGTCGAGGGCGCCCTCGGCGGTGATGACCAGGTCGGCGCGGGCGAGTCGGGCGTCGAGGTCCAGGTGGCCCAGCAGCACCTCGAAGCGGGGGAGCGGCCGGGCGCCCAGGGCGGCCAGTCCGGCCCCGAGGCCGCCGGAGGCGCCGGTGCCGGGGCCGTACCGGAGATCGGCGCCGGCCGGCACGTCGGGGAGGTCGCGGGTGAGGACGTACGCCCAGGTCTCCAGGGCCGTGGAGAGCTCTTCGACCTGCTCCGGTGTCGCCCCCTTCTGCGGGCCGAAGACCCGGGCCACGCCTCGCTCGCCGCACAGCACGTTGAACGGGTTGCAGGCCACCAGCAGCTCCACGTCCTTCAGACGGGGGTCGAGACGGGTCGGGTCGATCCGGTCCAGACGGGTCAACTCTCGCCCGCCCGCAGGTAGTTCGAGGCCGTCGGCGTCCAGGAGGCGCGCTCCCAGCGCCTGGAGGGCACCGGCCCCGCCGTCCGACGTACCGGAGTCGCCGCAGCCGATCAGGATCCGCCCCACGCCGGTGTCGAGCACGGCACGGATCAACTCGCCGACGCCGTACGTGGTCGTCGCGCCGGGGTCGCGCAGTGCGGTCGGGACGAGGGAGAGGCCCGCGACGGCGGCCATCTCCACCACGGCCGTGTCCGTCATGGCCGTGTCCGTCACGCCCGGGGCGGGGGAGCCGAGGAGGGCGAAGTGGGTGTCGACCGGTTCGCCGACCGGGCCCGTGGCGAACCGGGGGACCAGGCGGCCTCCGGTGGAGGCGGCCAGCGCGGCTGCCGTGCCCTCGCCCCCGTCCACCAGGGGGATGAGGTCCACCTCGGCCTCGGGGACCACCCGGCGGACGCCTTCCGCGATGGCTTCGGCGGCGGCCTCGGCCGACAGGAAGATCTTCCGCTGGGCGACGGTGTCCTTGTACAGCGGCAGCGCGACGGCGATCTCCCGCTGCTGTCTGAGCCATCGGGGGGACTGCCCGGGCCGGCCGACGAGTCCGATCAGTTCCTCGTGGACGTCGGCGTTCTGCCGTTGCAGGAAGACGGTCAGCAGTCGGGCCGGCTCGGTGAAGGGCCGTCCGGTCTCCGGATCGACGCCCTCCTCCTGGAGGTTGGTGAACTCCCCGGCCTCCTGGACCAGCAGTTCGTCGACCCGCTGGTCCACGTCCCGCAGGAGGATCGACCGCGTGGTCGTCGCCACCGAGGCGAGCGCCACGGTCATCACGAGCAGCAGCCACAGCAGGATCCGGACCCGGGCCGAGACCCGCCCGCGCGGTCGGTCAGCCGTCGTCACCGGGGCCGTCGTCGGCGTCGTCCCGGCCGTCCTGCTCGGCGTCGTCATCGTCGTCACTCGCGGAACTGTCGGTCACCGGGGGCCGCGAAACGACCTCGTCACGGGGCGTCGCCTCCGGCCGTGACGGGGTGGGACCGGGAGACCCGCTCTCCAGCTCCACCTTGGAGGGCACCTTCGGCGGCTGCGGGCTGTCGGTCAGGGCGAAACTGGTCGCGGCGATCCCGAGCGGAATCGCCACGACGGCGGCGAGAGCCGCGCTCCGGCGGGAGAAGACCATGGGGACGATCCTGCGGAAGGGACCCGTCGGCGCGGATGAGGGCGAGATGCGGACTTCTTCATCTCGGGGCGGCTCGCGGGTGCTCAGCCGTCCAGACCGATGGCGAACGCGGCCTCCAGGTCGTGCTGCGAATACGTCCGGAACGCCACGTGCGTGTCGGTGCCCAGCACACCCGGGATCTTGCTGATGGACCCGGGGATCACATCGGCCAGGTCGTCGTGGGCCTTCACCCGGACCATGGCGACCAGGTCGTAGGTACCGGTCACCGAGAACACCTCGCTCACGGACTCGAGGGCGGCGATCGACTCCGCGATCTCCGGGATCCGGTCCACGCTGGTCTTGATGAGCACGATCGCGGTGATCACGGCTGTTTCTCTCCCTCGGGGGCCGGAGCTGGGACGTCCGACGGAACATCCACGGGCGCTTTCACTCTAGCCCCACGCCCGTAGCGCCCCCACGCGTAGGCGAACCCCAGTCCGAACCCCACCAGGTGTGCCAGATAGGCGACCCCCGGCCCCGAGGTCTGCCGGCCCGCGGCCAGCCACTGCAGGCTCACCCAGAACGGCAGGGTGACCCACGCCGGGAAACGCAGCGGAAGAAAGAAGAGGAAGGGCAGGAGGCTCGTCACCCGCGCCCTGGGGAACAGGAACAGAAACGCGCCGAGGACCGCGGAGATCGCCCCCGACGCGCCGACCAGCGACTGCGGGGACCCGGCGTGCGCCGCCGCGTACGCCACCAGCGCGACATAGCCGCAGCCCACGTAGAAGAGGGCGAACTCCACATGGCCCATGCGCTCCTCGGCCATCGCCCCGAAGACGAAGAGGAAGAGCATGTTGCCGAGGAGATGCAGCCAGCTGCCGTGGACGAAGAGCGCCGTGAGGGGCGTGAGCGCCGCGCGCCCGGTGCCGTGGAACAGCTCGACCGGGACGACACCCCAGCGCCGGAAGTACGCCCGCTGCGCGGCGAGCAGCTCGTCCCCGGCGCCGTACACGGGGTTGAGGCCCGCCGCCGGTCCGATCAGGAAGAGCGCACAGCACACGGCGATCAGCCCGTACGTCACCGGCGCCGACTCGTTTCGTACGGTCCGGGCGGCCGAGGTGCTCCACTTGCCGATCATGAGCAGAGCATGACGTAACGGGACCCACCCGCACAGACCGCCTCGCCGCCGACGGCGATCGGCCCCGCCCCCGCGGGCAATCCGCGGCGCCACCGCAGGCGAACAGGCGTCCAGGACCGGTCAGGCCGTAGGGTTACGAGCCACACGCACCGGGACGCCGGTGTTACACGGAGACGGAAGAAGGAAGAGCAGCCACGATGACGGTTCCCCTGCCGACGGACACCACCCGCTGGCGCTGCACGCTCTGTGGCAACCTCACGCGGTTCGACGTGACCCGCTCGTCGAAGGTCGTCGAGTACGTTCACCTCGATCTCGCCGGGAAGCCCGAGGTCGAGGAGCGCAACGTGGTCAGTGAGACCATCGAGTCGGTCCGTTGCCGCTGGTGCAACGCCGTGGACCAGGTGGAACTCGTCGACAGGCCGGGCGCCGGCTCCTGAGGATGGGGGTCCCCCCGCCCCGGCGACGCCGGAAGCGGGGGACGGCCCCGCGAAGAGATGGGGTGTGACGGATGGTGGAGAGCTCAGGCGGGGGGCCGGGCGACGGCGCCGCTGAGGTGCTCGACCGTCCGCTGCCCGAGGGCGTCCGCAAGCGCGTCGTGCAGATCGTCTCCGACGGGTTCGGCGGACTGACCGTCGCCGAACTGCCCGCCCAGCTCAGACAGTACGCCCGGTTCGCCCCGAACCGCCGGGTCAAGTTCGCCGGGAACGCCATGGCGGCCGCCGTGGAGAGCGACACGCTCTTCAGACAGCGGATCGGGGAGCGGTTCCGGGAGACCCATCCGGAGCTGGCCGGCGCCCTCGACACGGGTGCGCCGCCCCCGGCCGCGGATCCGTTGGACGTGGCGGCCGCGGCCTATGTGCTGCGCCCCACGGGCTGGGTGAAGCTGGTCGCCGCCGCCGGTGAGGAGGCGCTGCGGGCCGACGCCGAGCGCGCCGACGAGGAGAGCCGGGCCGAGCTGGAGCGGCTGCGTGAGCAGCTCGCCGAGGCCCGCGGCCACACGAAGACCGAGACGGAACGGCTGCGCGCGGAGCTGGAATCGGCCAAGAAGGACGCCGACTCGCTGCACCGCAAGCTCCGGGCCGCCCTCAGCGACGTCAAGCGCGGCGAGGCCGCCCTGCGCAAGCTGCACGCCGAGATGGAGACCCTGCGCGCCGAGAGCCACGCCCAGGTGTCGGCAGCCGAGAGCGAGACCCGGCGGCTCAAGGCCCGGCTCGGCGAGGCGGAGGCCGCTCTGGAGGCCACCCGGCGGGCCGCCCGCGAGGGCCGCAGCGTCGAGGACATGCGGGTACGGCTGCTGCTGGACACCGTGCTGGACGCGGCCCAGGGCCTCAGACGCGAACTGGCACTGCCGCCGGTCTCCGTACGGCCCGCCGAGACCGTCGACGCGGTCGAGCCGGGCCGGATGACCCCGAAGGACATCGCCGCCCGCGCGCTGTCGGAGAACGACCCGGCGATCCTGGACCAGTTGCTGGCGCTGCCGCAGGCGCACCTCGTCGTCGACGGCTACAACGTCACCAAGACCGGCTATCCGCAGATGCCGCTGGAGAAGCAGCGGCTGCGGCTCCTCGGCCAGCTCTCCCAGCTCGCCGCGCAGACCGGAGCCGAGGTGACCTGTGTCTTCGACGGAGCGGAGCTGGCCGCGCCGGTGCTGCTCGCGCCGCCGCGCGGCGTGCGGGTGCTGTTCTCCAAACCGGGTGTCACCGCCGACGAGTTGATCCGCCAGCTGGTGCGCGCCGAACCCCCCGGTCGGCCGGTCATCGTCGTCTCCACCGACCGCGAGGTGGCCGACGGGATCGCCAAGGCGGGGGCCCGGCCGGTCGCCTCCGTGGTGCTTCTCAAGCGCCTTTCCTGACCTTTCGATCACTTCGACACCTTGCATCCCAAGTGCAACGTACAGGCGCTATGACCGAATTGACGGAACTGTTGCGCAACGTAGCGTCAACCGAGCGCTACGGGATGTGTGTTGAGTGTAAATTGTGCGCCCTGGGACGGGATTTTTCCTGTGGGGGATTTGAAGTGATCACCGTTGGGTCACTAGGGTCTGGGCTCAAACCTCTGAACGGGTGATCGTCGCCGGAGTCCCCGCCGGTCGGTCGCTCACATGAAGGAGTTCACCTACCGTGGCGTCCCACCGTCGACCCAAGCAGCCGAGCCGTACGCGTGTGACCGTGCTCACCACCGCTGCCGCCGCTGCCGTGGCCCTGACCTCGCAGGCTGCCAACGCCGCCCCCGGCGAGAAGCCGAGCAAGGACGACGTCCAGGCCAAGGTCCACAAGCTCTACGAGGACGCCGGGCGGGCCACCGACAAGCTCAACGGGGCCGAGGAGAAGCAGGAGAAGCTCGAAAAAGAGATCTCCACGATCCAGGACAACGTCGCCAAGGGGCAGGAGGAGCTCAACGAGCTCCGGGAGGGCATAGGCCTGGCGGCCAGCGCCCAGTACCGCTCCGGTGGCATCGACTCCTCGATCCAGCTCTTCCTCTCCGCCGACCCGGACGACTACCTGGACAAGGCCGCCACGCTCGACCAGCTGACCGGTCAGCAGGTCGAGGCGCTCAAGAAGATCCAGGAGAAGCAGCGCACGCTCGCGCAGCAGCGCCAGGAGGCCACGGAGAAGCTGGAGGACCTCGCGGACACCCGCGAGACCCTGGCGGACAAGAAGAAGGAAGTCCAGAGCAAGCTGGCCGCCGCGCAGAAGCTCCTCAACACCCTGACGGCCGAGGAGAAGGCCGCCCTGGACGAGCAGGAGACCCGCGCCAGCCGCGACGCCGGGGACCGCGTCGAACTCGGCAACGAGGCGCCCGCCTCCAGCTACGGCGCCGCCGCCCTCGCCGCCGCCGACACCCAGGTCGGCAAGCCCTACGTCTCCGGTGGCAGCGGCCCCAACTCCTACGACTGCTCCGGGCTGACCCAGTGGGCCTACGCCCAGGCCGGTGTCTCGATCTCCCGGACCACGTACACGCAGCAGAACGACGGCACGAAGATCGGCCGCGACCAGCTCAAGCCGGGCGACCTGGTGTTCTTCAACGACCTCGGACACGTCGGCCTCTACGCGGGCAACGGCATGGTCCTGCACTCCCCCTACCCGGGCACGGTCGTGCGCTACGAGTCGATGAGCACCATCGGCAGCTTCCAGTTCGGTGTCCGCGTCGTCGGCTGACACCTGCTCCGCCTCGAACAGGGCCGACCGTCACACAGTGTGACGGTCGGCCCTGTTCTGCTTCAAGATCAGGACACAGAGCCGCCCGAACGGGCGAATTCCCGCACCTCGTGCTGACCCC
The DNA here is from genome assembly GCF_020982545.1 of Streptomyces sp. MNU76. Taxonomy (GTDB): domain Bacteria; phylum Actinomycetota; class Actinomycetes; order Streptomycetales; family Streptomycetaceae; genus Streptomyces. The sequence continues at coordinate 1,268,567 of NZ_JAJKLK010000001.1, forward strand.
TTCCCCCGCTGGTGACCTGGGTCCCAGGCCGGACGTCACGCTGTGTTGCCGCGGAGGTCTTTGGCTGGGAGACCGTCACGCGGCTACTGTCGGCCGCGCTTCCCTCACCCGCCGTGAGCGCACCCCTTCCGCGGGGCGACTTCCGGCGCGGGGAGTGCCCTGTCCACCGTCGAAGGGAGTGCGGCTTCCCGTGGTGTCCCACAGTCGCCTTGTACCGTCCGGGTTCGACCGGGGCGCGGCCGCCGCCCTCGGTGTGCTGTCCGCCGCTGCCGCCGCCCTCGGCGCCATCCCCGTCCAGCAGGCCGCCGCCGCGCCGCACGACACCACCCGCGCCGAAGTGGACCGGTTGTACGAGGAGGCCGAGAAAGCCACCGAGGCGTACAACAAGGCCGACGAGCGCGCCGACGAGCTGCGTGAGCAGGTCGGCACCGCACAGGACTCGATCGCCCGGCAGCAGGACCGCATCAACACCATGCGGGAGTCGCTGGGTTCGCTCGCCGGCGCACAGTACCGCTCCGGCGCCCTCGACCCGTCGATCACCCTGCTGTTCTCCGAGAACCCCGACGACTACCTCGACCGGGCGTCCGCCCTGGACCGCATCAGCGCCCAGCAGGCGGGCGAACTCCACGACCTCCAGCAGGCCATGCGCGACCTCAACCAGAACCGCGCGGAGGCCGGCGGCAAGCTGACCGAGCTGGAGAAGAGCCGCAAGGCCGTCGCCCAGCACAAGCGGACCGTGGAGGGCAAGCTCGCGGCCGCCCGGCAGCTGCTCAACTCCCTCCCGGACGAGGAGCGCGCCGAGTACGAACGCGCCTCCCGCTCCACCGCCTCGGGCCGCACGGACATGCCCGACCCCGCCGGCGCCGTCGCCCCCAACGGCCGAGCGGCCGCCGCCGTCGCCGCGGCCCGCTCCGCCCTCGGCAAGCCGTACGTGTGGGGGTCCACCGGTCCCGACGGCTTCGACTGCTCCGGTCTCATGGTCTGGTCGTACGGCCAGGCGGGCGTCGGCCTGCCGCGCACCTCGCAGGCCCAGCGGTACGCCGGCACGCAGGTCCCACTCTCCCAGGCGCAGCCCGGCGACCTGGTCACCTACCGGCCCGACGCCAGCCATGTCGGCATGTACGTCGGCAACGGGCAGGTCATCCACGCCCCCTACCCGGGCGCCCCGGTCCGCTACGACCCCGTCGCTATGATGCCGATCGCCTCGGTCACGCGCCCCTGAGCGCCGCTCCGGTCCCCGGCCGCGACAGGGCGACGGCGGCCGGGAGCCGCACGTCGCCGCGGCAGTCGCCCCCGTGCCGCCGTACCCGGGCTGGGACCGGCCGACCCTGCCGGACGGCGCCTGGGTCCCCGTACGATCGGGAACGTGGCTGGTCGAAGGCGCGCGACGCGTTCCCGGTCCGGGTCGGGGGTCCGGCACGGGCTCCCGGGACGCGGAGGTGTTCCCTCGGCGGTCGCCCTCGCCCTCGCCGTCCTCGTCGGCTGCGGCGGCGACGCGGAACCCGACGCCGCCCGCGCCGACGTCGAGCGGATGCTCGACCGGCGGGCCACGGCGGTCCTGGAACGGGACGGCGCGGCCTACCGCGCCACCGAGGCGCCGACCTCCCCGGTCGCCGGTCAACTGGCCACCGGGGCGGCCGAGTTCGCCAACCTCCGCCGCCTTCCGCTGTCCTCCTGGTCCTACGACCTCAACTCCTTCCGCCGCTCCGGCGACCGGGCCACCGCCGAGGCGGCCCTGCGCTACCGGATCCGCGGCTACGACGAGTCGCCCGTCACCGCCGTACGGACCCTGACCCTCGTCCGGGACGACGACGGGGCGTGGCGGGTGGCCGCCGACGAGCCCTCGAAGAAGGGCACCGAACAGCTCTGGGAACAGGGGCGGATCGTCGCGGTACGCGGGAGCGGAGCCTCGTGCTGGGGGTCGGGCGGTCGGCGGACGCCCTGCGGGGTACGCGGCGCTGGCGGACCGGGCCGTGCCCGCCGTGACGGAGGCGTGGGGGAGGACTGGGCGCGGCGGGTCGTGGTCGTCGTACCGGAGTCGCTGGACGAGATGGCGGGGCTGTTGGGGCGCCCGCGGCCGGGTACCGGGGATCGCGGCGGTCACGACAGGGGAGGTGGGGGTTCGGCGAAGGCGCCGGCGGACCGGATCGTGGTCAATCCCGACGCCTACGCGGTCCTCGGTGACTTCGGCAAGCAGGTCGTCCTCACCCACGAGACGACCCATGTCGCCACGCGCGCCCACACCAACGCCGCGACGCCGCTGTGGCTCTCCGAGGGCTACGCGGACTGGGTCGGCTACCGGGGCACGGGGCGCGCGGCGTCCGATGTCGCGCCCGAGCTGCAGCGGGCGGTGGGGGAGGGACGGTTGCCTGCGGCGCTCCCCGCCGACGAGGACTTCGGCTTCGCCGACGACTCCGGGAAGCTCGCGCAGGCCTACGAGAGCGGGTGGCTGGCGTGCCGTCTGATCGCCGACCGGTGGGGTGAGGTGCGGTTGGACGAGTTCTACCGGGCGGTGGGTGCGCGTGGGGAGCGGGAGGGTGCGGTGGAAGGGGCGCTGGAGGAGGTGCTGGGGACGACGGTGGAGGGGTTCACGGGGAGTGGAGGGTATGCGCGGGCGCAGCTGGGGGAGGGTGAGGGGTGGGGAGGGTGGTTGGGGGTGCGTTGTCGGGTGCGGGTCCGGTGGGGGCTGGTCGCGCAGTTCCCCGAGCCCCTGAAGCACGGGCTGCGCCCGTGCTTTTCATCCCGCGGCCCCGTCTCTTCCAGGCCCGCAGAGTTGTGGTCCTTCAGGCCCGCAGGGGCCTGTTCCTTGAGGGGCGCGGGGAACTGCGCGACCAGCCCCCACCCACCCGCACCCGACAACGAACCCTCCGCGCCCCGGCCAACCCCTCACGAACCCAGCGGCTCCCTCGTACGAGTGGCCCGGCCCGGGTGGGGCTCAGGGGCAGCCCCGCGCACCGTGTCCTGCCACAGCACGCACGCGGCGCGCACCGCCGCCAGGACCAGCAGCCCGTTGCGGACGAACAGGAGCGTCACCCCCAGCCAGTCGCTCGCCACGACATGGCCGAACCAGATCGGGAACTCCAGCACGGTCACGAAGGACGCCACCAGGACCATGCCCCCCGGCAGCCCCATACGGCTCGCCCGGAAGCAGAGACAGACGGCGGCCAGCCCCACCAGCCACACCATGTACTGCGGGCTGATCACCCGACTCGTGGCCGTGAACATCAGCACCCCCACGAACGCCGCGTCCGCGAGCGTGTGCGGCGCGAACCGCCGTGCCCGCACCCGCCACAGCAGCAGCCACGCGAACGCCACCCCGCTGAGCAGCAGGGCCGCGTCGCTGACGACGTCGACGTGCGGGCCGAGGAACTCCACCGAGCCGTAGTTGAGCAGGACCTCCCCGTCCCAGCCGAACTGCCGGGCCACATGGAAGACCAGGGCGCCCAACGACTCCACCTCGGTGCCCCGGTCGCGCTGGAAGGTCAGGAAGGCGAAGGCGCCGGGCATGGCCAGGGCCAGGCCGGCCGCCAGCGTGAGGCCGGTGGCCACCGCCCAGACCCACGCGGCACGCCGACGGGCACCCAGGAGCAGCAGCGCCGGCCACACCTTCAGCAGGGCCGCGAAGGCCGTCAGCGCCCCCATCGCGCGCGGATGGCGGCTGCCGGCCAGGAGAGCCGCGACCGCCACCGCCGTCACCATCACGTCGTACCGGGCGTACACGGTCGGACCGAGCAGGGGCAGGCCCACCACCCACATCCGGGCGCCGCGCCGGCTCCTGCCGGGACGCGCGCCCGCGTGGAGGAGCAGGGCGAGGACCGCCAGGTCGGCGAGGAAGGCGAGGACGAAGAAGGCCGACGCGTAGTCCAGGAAGGGAAGCAGCGCGGGGGAGAGGATCGCGAGGGCGGCGGCGGGCGGGTACTGCCAGGTGACGTCGTTGTGCGGATACGTGCCCGTGCGCAGGGTCTCGTACCAGCCCTGGTAGATCACCGAGACGTCGCCGGTGACGTCCGGCCCGGGGAACACGAACACCTTGAAGACGAACAGCAGCAGGAGCAGCCGGGTCGCGCCCCAGAGTGTGAGCAGCCCGAACGGGAGCCGTCGAGAGCCCGTCATGTCCATCCGCACCACGTGTGTCCCTGTCCCTGTCCGTCCGCGCACCGGTTCGCCGGTGAGGGACATGATCCCCCGCCGGGCTGTGAGACGGCCGTGAGGCCCGGCCGGGCCCGGCGGGCCCTGGTGGGTGGGAACCGCCCCGGGGTGTGGGGATGTGCCTGGCGGCGGTGCGTCCGGGCCCGTTCGGTAGGGTCGGCGGCGATGCACAAGACCCTGATCGTGACCAACGACTTCCCGCCCCGGCCCGGCGGCATCCAGGCGTTCCTGCACAACATGGCGCTGCGGCTGGACCCCGAGCGCCTCGTCGTCTACGCGTCGACGTGGAAGCGCGGCCGCGAGGGCGCCGAGGCGACGGCCGCCTTCGACGCCGAGCAGCCCTTCACCGTCGTACGCGACCGGACGACCATGCTGCTGCCGACGCCCGCCGTCACCCGCCGGGCGGTCTCGCTGCTGCGCGAGCACGGTTGCGCGTCGGTGTGGTTCGGCGCGGCGGCCCCCCTCGGCCTGATGGCCCCCGCGCTGCGCAGGGCGGGCGCCGAGCGGCTGGTGGCCACCACGCACGGCCACGAGGCGGGCTGGGCGCAGCTGCCCGCCGCCCGGCAACTGCTGCGGCGGATCGGCGAGGGCACGGACACGATCACCTACCTGGGCGAGTACACCCGCTCCCGGATCGCCACGGCCCTCACCCCGCAGGCGGCCGGCCGGATGGTCCAACTGCCGCCCGGGGTCGACGAGAAGACCTTCCACCCGGGTTCCGGCGGCGCCGAGGTCCGCGCCCGGCTGGGCCTCACGGACCGCCCGGTCGTCGTCTGTGTCTCCCGGCTCGTGCCGCGCAAGGGGCAGGACACGCTGATCCGCGCGATGCCCGGCATCCTCGCAGCGGAGCCCGAGGCGGTGCTGCTGATCGTCGGCGGCGGACCGTACGAGAAGGAGCTGCGCCGGCTCGCCCGGGAGACCGGGGTCGCCGGGTCCGTGCGCTTCACCGGCGCCGTGCCCTGGTCCGAGCTGCCCGCCCACTACGGCGCAGGCGACGTCTTCGCCATGCCGTGTCGCACCCGCCGGGGTGGCCTGGACGTGGAGGGCCTCGGCATCGTCTATCTGGAGGCCTCGGCCACCGGCCTCCCCGTCGTCGCGGGCGACTCCGGCGGCGCCCCCGACGCCGTGCTCGACGGCGAGACGGGCTGGGTCGTACGGGGCGGTTCCCCGACGGAGGCCGCGGAGCGCGTCACCACCCTCCTCGGCGACCCGGAACTCCGGGCCCGCATGGGGCAGCGGGGACGGGAGTGGGTCGAGGAGAAATGGCGCTGGGATCTGTTGGCGGAACACTTGAAGGCATTGTTGTAGGCAGCCGACCCCTGGGGTGCGGGGAACTGCGCGACCAGCCACAGCAGGCCCGCAGCCGCCCATGATGCACAGGTGGCACCCCGGATGGCGTCCCAAAACCGGCCGACCCCCTAGCCGGAGCCGAATAATCCGCACATGCTGCGCACATGACAGCAAAACTGATGCAACGTCAGCTGACGAGACGTCACATCCTCGGTATGGCCGCGCTCCAGAGCGCGGCCGCCCTCGGCCTCACCCGCATCGGCCTCCAGTCCGCCCGGGCGGCCGAGCCCGACGCCGTCGACAACGCCCCGGCGATCGTCATCGGCTCCGGCTACGGCGCCGCCGTGGCCGCCCTCCGCCTCGGCCAGGCCGGTATCCGCACCCTCGTCCTGGAGATGGGCAAGGCCTGGACCACCCCCGGCTCCGACGGCAAGATCTTCTGTTCCACCAGGGAGCCGGACGAGCGGTCGATGTGGTTCAAGACCCGCACCGAGGCCCCGCTCGCCACGTTCCTCTGGCTGGACGTCGTCAACAAGGACATCGGCCTCCACCCCGGCGTGCTGGACCGGGTGCGCTACGCCAACATGTCGGTCTTCCTCGGCCGCGGCGTCGGCGGCGGCTCCCTGGTCAACGGCAGCATGGCCGTCACCCCCCTCCAGTCGTACTTCGCCGAGCAGTTCCCGACCGTCGACACCGCCGAGATGTACGGCACGTACTTCCCGCGCGCCCGCGCCATGCTCGGCGTCAACACCGTCGACCCCGCCTGGTTCGAGTCCACGGAGTGGTACCGCTTCAGCCGGATCTCCCGGGCCCACGCGGCGAGGACCGGCCTGAAGACCACCTTCGTGCCCAGCGTCTACGACTTCGGCTACATGCAGCGCGAAGCGGCGGGCACCGCGGCCAGGTCGGCTCTCGCGGGGGAGGTCATCTACGGCAACAACCACGGCAAGAAGAGCCTCGACAAGACGTACCTGGCCGCCGCCCTCGGCACCGGCAACGTCACCATCCACACCCTGGAACGGGCCCGGGGCATCCGCCGGCTGAGCGACGGCACGTACGTCGTCACCGTCGACCGACTCGACGGCACGGGCACGGTCGTCGAGACCAAGGAGTACGGCTGCACCTACCTGTTCCTCGGCGCCGGCAGCGTCGGCACCACCGAACTCCTCGTCCGCGCACGGGCCAGGAACACCCTCCCCGCCCTGGACGCGAGCGTCGGCGCCGGCTGGGGCCCCAACGGCAATGTGATGCTCGGCCGGGCCAACCACCTGTGGGACACGGTCGGGGCGAACCAGTCGACCATGCCGGTCATGGGCATCGACGACTGGGCCAACACCGCCAACCCCGTCTTCGCCGAGATCGCCCCCCTGCCCACCGGCCTCGAACACTGGGTCAGCCTCTATCTGGCGATCACCAAGAACACCGAACGCGCCTCCTTCACCTACGACGCCGCCGGCGACACGGCGAAGCTCGGTTGGAGCGCCGCCCAGAGCGCGGTCTCCTCGTCCATGGCCAAGAAGCTCTTCGACCGGATCAACTCCGCGAACTCCACGATCTACCGGTACGACCTGTTCGGCTCGCCCAGCAAGGTGTTCGCCGACGACTTCACGTACCACCCGCTGGGCGGCTGTGTGCTGGGGAAGGCGACCGACGACTACGGGAGGGTGAAGGGCTACTCCAAGCTGTACGTCACAGACGGCTCGCTGGTGCCCGGCTCGATCGGGGTGAACCCGTTCGTCACGATCACCGCGCTCGCCGAACGCACGATGGCGCGGGTCCTCGTGGAGGACACCGCGCCATGAGCCGACCGGCCCGTACGGCCGGTATGGGTTGCTACTTCTGGTAGATCGCCTCGATCTCGTCCGCGTAGTCCTTCGCCACCACGTTGCGCTTGAGCTTCAGGGACGGCGTCAGGTGGCCCGACTCCTCCGTGAACTGTGAGGACAGAATGCGGAACTTCCGCACCGATTCCGCCTTCGACACCGCGGCGTTGCCGTCGTCGATCGCGGCCTGAACGGCCGCGTTCAGATCGGCGTCCGCGCCCAGCGACGCCGCGGTGGAGCCCGCCGGCTTGCCGTGCTCGGCGGCCCAACGGCCCAGGAACTCCTCGTCGATGGTGACCAGCGCGCCCACGAACGGCCGCCCGTCACCCACCACCATGCACTCCGCGACCAGCGCGTGGGCGCGGATACGGTCCTCGATCACGGCCGGGGCGACGTTCTTGCCGCCCGCCGTGACGATGATCTCCTTCTTGCGGCCGGTGATGCTGAGGTAGCCGTCCTCGTCCAGGGTGCCGATGTCACCGGTGTGGAACCAGCCGTCGGCCAGCGCCTCCTCGGTCGCGCCCGGGTTGTTCCAGTACTCCTTGAACAGGTGTTCGCCGTGCAGCAGCACCTCCCCGTCGTCCGCGATCCGGATGACGGAGCCCGGCAGCGGCTGCCCGACCGTGCCGATCTTCTGCCGGTCCCAGGGGTTGAACGCGGTCGCCGCGCAGGACTCGGTGAGGCCGTAGCCCTCCAGGACCGTGAAGCCGATGCCCCGGAAGAAGTGGCCCAGACGCTCGCCCAGCGGAGCGCCGCCCGAGATCGCGAACTCGCCCTTGCCGCCGAGCACCGCGCGCAGCTTGCTGTAGACGAGCTTGTCGAACACCTTGTGCTTGATCTTCAGACCGAGGGCCGGGCCCGCCGCCGAGTCCAGCGCCCTGCTGTACGCGATCGCCGTGTCCGCGGCCTTGTCGAAGATCTTGCCCTTGCCGTCCGCCTGCGCCTTGGCCCGCGCCGAGTTGTAGACCTTCTCGAACACCCGCGGCACACCGAGGATCAGCGTCGGCCGGAAGGAGGCCAGCTCGTCGGTGAGGTTCTTGATGTCCGGTACGGTGCCCAGCTTGATCGGCGCCATCATGGGCGCGACCTGCACCAGCCGCCCGAAGACGTGCGCGAGCGGGAGGAAGAGCAGGACCGAGCACTCGCCCGTACGGAACAGGGGCCGCAGCCGCTCCACCACGTTCCCGCACTCGGCGAAGAAGCTGCGGTGGGTGAGCACGCACCCCTTCGGGCGGCCCGTGGTGCCCGAGGTGTAGACGATGGTCGCCGGGTCGTCCGCCTTCGCCAGCGAGCTGCGCTCGTCGACGGCCGCGTCGGTGACGTCCTGGCCGAGGCGGCCCAGCTCCTCCACCCCGCCGCCCTCGATCTGCCAGACGTGCTTGAGTGCCGACAGCGAGTCGCGCACCGACTCGACGGCGGCCGTGTGCGCCTCCAGCTCCACGATCATGGCGGTCGCGCCCGAGTCGGCGAGGATCCACTGCACCTGTTCCGGCGAACTGGTCTCGTACACCGGGACGGTGACCGCGCCGGCCGTCCAGATGGCAAAGTCGAGTAGGGTCCACTCGTACCGGGTACGGGACATCAGCCCGACCCGGTCGCCGGGCTGGACGCCGGAGGCGATCAGCCCCTTCGCGGCCGTCCGCACCTCGGCGAGGAACTGGACCGCGTTCACGTCCTGCCAGGTACCGCCCACCTTGCGGGCGATGACGGCGACATCGGGATGCTGCGCGGCGTTTCTACGGACGATGTCGGTCAGATTGCCGTCCGTCGGGACCTCGTACAAAGCCGGAAGGCTGAACTCGCGCAAGACTGCTGCTCCTCATAGGGCGCCGGCGCCACGACTCTGTGTTGCTGCGACGGTGCGGTCCAAGGCTGGGCGAGCGCTCAGGCCCCACGTGTTCCTTGGGCCGTACTGGTTGAAAACCTGAGCACAACTGGACTGCCCGGACGTTACCCGTCAGTATGGCCTCTCCGCGAGGGGGGTCCGGTGAGATGTTCTCCGCGTCACACATGGGGGCTCTCCCCGGGAAGAATAATCCCCTCACTTACTGACTGGCCAGTAACCGCACGTGCGACCGGCTCTGTTCACGTATGCCGCACCCGCCTACGCTTGATCGTCATGGCACGCACACCGGACGGTAACGGCAGAACGCGCATTCACGTGGTCAGCGACGTGCACGGCAACGCGCACGACCTGGCCGCAGCGGGTGAGGGCGCCGACGCCTTGGTGTGCCTGGGTGACCTGGTCCTCTTCCTCGACTACGCCAACCACTCCCGCGGCATCTTCCCCGACCTCTTCGGCGCCGAGAACGCGTCCCGGCTCGTCGAACTGCGCACCGCCCGGCGGTTCGAGGAGGCGCGCGAACTGGGGGCCCGGCTCTGGGCGGGCGTGGGCGAGGACCGCTCCGCCGTGATCGAGAAGGCCGTACGCAAGCAGTACGCCGAACTGTTCGCGGCCTTCCCCACCCCGACGTACGCGACCTACGGCAATGTCGACATGCCGCGACTGTGGCCGGAGTACGCGGGACCGGGGACGACCGTGCTCGACGGCGAACGGGTGGAGATCGGCGGCCGGGTCTTCGGCTTCGTGGGCGGCGGCCTGCGCACGCCCATGCGGACGCCGTACGAGATCAGCGACGAGGAGTACGCGGCCAAGATCGAGGCGGTGGGCGAGGTGGACGTGCTCTGCACCCACATCCCGCCGGAGGTGCCCGAACTGGTCTACGACACGGTGGCGCGCCGCTTCGAGCGGGGGAGCCGGGCACTGCTGGAGGCGATCCGCAGGACCCGCCCCCGGTACGCGCTGTTCGGGCACGTCCACCAGCCGCTGGCCCGGCGGATGCGGATCGGGGCGACGGAGTGCGTCAACGTGGGGCATTTCGCGAGCAGCGGGAAGCCGTGGGCGCTGGAGTGGTGAACGCCGGGTGGGGTGGCGAGGGTTCGGCGGGCGCGCGGTAGCCTTCACGCTGCACATACGTGCGCACCCACCTCCCTCACCGGACCGTCTCTGGAGGAGCCACGGCGATGGCGGAATTCACCAGTTCGAGCATCACGATCGAGGCCTCGGCCGCCGACGTCATGGCAGTGATCGCCGACTTCGCCCGCTACCCGGACTGGACGGGTGAGGTGAAGGAGGCGGAGGTGCTCAAGACCGACGACCAGGGCCGCGCCGAGCAGGTCCGGCTGGTCATGGACGCGGGCGCGATCAAGGACGACCAGACGCTGGGGTACACCTGGACCGGGGCGAACGAGGTGTCCTGGACGCTGGTCAAGTCCCAGATGCTCCGCTCCCTCGACGGGTCCTACATCCTCAAGCCGGTGAGCGACTCGGTGACCGAGGTGACCTACCAGCTCACCGTGGACGTCAAGATCCCCATGCTCGGGATGATCAAGCGCAAGGCGGAGAAGGTCATCATCGACCGGGCGCTGGCGGGCCTGAAGAAGCGGGTGGAGTCGGGGGCGTAGGTTTTTCGCCCACCCGCCCACCCGACCCGCCTTGGTGGTGGAGGGCGCCGTCGTGCGCCCACGGGGTCGGTGGGCTGGGCTGGGGGCGCGACCGCGCGTCGTTCGTGGCTGGTCGCGCAGTTCCCGCGCCCTGGGGAATCGGGCTTCGCCCTCTTCCCCTCGCTCCGTCCCCCGCCCACCTGCGGGCAGTCGTGCCGCTGGGGCGATGGGGCACCTCCCGCTCGAGCGAAGCCGAGGTGGGGGAGGGCGGGCGCAATCGGCACCCTGTCAGCGCCGGTGAGCGCCTCCCGCCCTCGCTCAGCCCGGGTGCCGGGTGCCGACGCGGCGAGGGGCAGCCCGCCGCTGGGCTACCGTTCACCCCCATGCGCACCATCCTGATCACCGGGCAAGGCGGCAGCGGCCGTACGACGGTCGCCGCGGCCACGGCGCTGGACGCGGCCCGCACGGGCACCCGCACGCTGGTCCTGAGCGCCGACCGCACGGACGGGCTGGGCGCGGCCCTCGGCACGGCCACGGGCCCGGAGCCCGTGCGCGTCGCGCCGCACCTCACCGCCTGGCGCCCCGACGCCGCGGCCGGCTTCCGGGAGGACCTCGTCGCGTTCCAGGAGCGCGCCGCGTCCGTCCTCGACCTGCTGGGCGCGGGACGCCTGGACGCCGAGGAACTCACGCCCCTGCCCGGCGCCGAGGAGCTCGCCCTGCTCCGGGCGCTGCGCGACGCCGCGCTGTCGGAGGCGTACGACCTGCTCGTCGTCGACCTGCCCCCCGCCCCACAGGCCCTCGCCCTGCTCGGCCTCCCGGAGGAACTGCGGCGGTATCTGCGCCGGCTGCTCCCGCCGGAACGGCAGGCGGCCCGGGCGCTGCGGCCGGTCCTCGGCCGTCTCGCCGGGGTGCCGATGCCCGCCGAGTGGCTGTACGAGACGGCCGCCCGTTGGGACGTCGAACTGGCCGCCGTCGCCGCGATCGTCGAGGACCCGGGCACCAGCGTGCGTCTGGTCGCGGAGCCCGGTCCGGCGGGCGCCGACCACACGCGCCTCGCGGGCGTCGGATTCGCCCTGCGGGCCCTCCCCGTCGACCTGCTGATCGCCAACCGGGTCCTTCCCCAGGGCACCCACGACACCTGGCTCGCCGGCCTCGTCGCGCAGCAGCGCAAGGCGTTGGAGGAGTGGGAGGAGCAGGGCGGGGCCCGCCCCGTACGGGGAGTGGCCCACCTCGGACGCGACCCCCGCGGCCTCGACGACCTCGCCGCTCTGGGCGTCCCCGGTACGGGTGACGCTCCCGCCCGGGTCACCTGGCCCGTCACCGACAACCTGGGGGCCGAGGGCGTGCTGGTGTGGCACATCCCGCTGCCCGGCGCGATACGGGACGAGCTGGATCTCATCCGGCGCGGCGACGAGCTGGTCGTCACGGCGGGCCAGTTCCGCCGTATCGTTCCGCTGCCGTCGGCACTGCGTCGCTGCACGGTCGGCGGCGCGGCCCTGCGCGACGGCCGGCTGAGCATCCGGTTCGCGCCGGACCCGCGGTTGTGGCCCCGGACCCGGTGAACCGTATACGCCCGTTCGGGTAACGTCGAAGGTACGAACCGTAGGCAGGAGCCCGCCATGAGCGAAGAGCGCCCCACGTCCGACGCCGCCGGCGAGGACGCGGCCGCACGCAGGGACGCGGCCGACGAGGCGCGGACGGCCGAGCAGGCGCGCGAGAGCGACCGTGCCCGCGCCACCGACGCCGACGCCTGGGCGACGGCGTGCGAGGAGGACCTGAACGCGGAGAAGGCCCGCCGCCGCGCTCAGTACGGGCCGCCCCCGGGCTCGGCCGCCGAGGAACTGCGCAAGCTGGTCGACACCGTCGCGGACAAGCTGTCCGGACTGCAGTCGCCGTTGCTCGGCGCCGTCGCCGGCGGCGCGGCGCAGCAGATGGTCAACCAGGTCGTCCGTCAGGCCAAGGCCGCCGTCGAACCCGTCATCGAACGCAACCCGGACGTCTTCGACCATCTCGCCGCCGCGGGCGGTGAACTCCTCGCCGCGTACCGCTCCGCCGTCGAGGCCCAGGAACGCCGCTGGACCAACCGGGACACCGGCCACCAGGGAGGCCGCGACCAGGGGGACGATCCGGGGCCCGGGGAGCGCATCGACCTGGACTGACGGCGGGCCGTCCGCCGGGCGGACGCCAGGAGTCCCGGGGCAGGGCCTCGGGTACGGTTGGCCGTAGCGGGGCTCGACCGAAACTGAGGGATTCATGGGACTCACCATCGGCGTCGACATCGGCGGTACCAAGATCGCGGCCGGTGTGGTCGACGAGGAAGGCAACATCCTCTCGACCCACAAGGTGCCGACCCCGGGCACGCCCGAGGGGATCGTGGACGCCATCGCCGCCGCCGTCGAGGGCGCGCGAGCCGGACACGAGATCGTCGGTGTCGGCATCGGCGCGGCCGGTTACGTCAACCGGCAGCGGTCGCAGGTCTACTTCGCCCCCAACATCGACTGGCGCAACGAGCCGCTCAAGGAGAAGGTCGAGGCCCGCGTGGGCCTGCCGGTCGTCGTGGAGAACGACGCCAACGCCGCGGCCTGGGGCGAGTACAAGTTCGGCGCGGGCAAGGGCCACCGCAACGTCATCTGCATCACCCTCGGCACCGGTCTCGGCGGCGGCATCATCATCGGCAACAAGCTGCGCCGCGGGCACTACGGCGTGGCCGCCGAGTTCGGTCACATCCGGATGGTCCCCGACGGTCTGCTCTGCGGCTGCGGCAGCCAGGGCTGCTGGGAGCAGTACGCCTCCGGCCGCGCCCTCGTCCGGTACGCCAAGCAGCGCGCCAACGCCACCCCGGAGAACGCGGAGCTCCTCCTCGGCCTCGGTGACGGCACCCCCGACGGCATCGAGGGCAAGCACATCTCCATGGCCGCCCGCCAGGGCGACCCCGTCGCGGTCGACTCCTACCGCGAACTCGCCCGCTGGGCCGGCGCCGGCCTCGCCGACCTCGCCTCCCTCTTCGACCCCTCCGCCTTCATCGTCGGCGGCGGCCTGTCGGACGAGGGCGAACTGGTCCTCGACCCCATCCGCAAGTCCTACAAGCGCTGGCTCGTGGGCGGCAACTGGCGCCCGGTCGCCGACGTCATCGCCGCCCAACTGGGCAACGAGGCGGGCCTGGTGGGCGCGGCGGACCTGGCGAGAGAACCCGACCCGATCATGTAGACGCCGGTCAGCGGACCCCGCGCCCTTCAGGGGCGCGGGGCACCGCGCGAAAATCCACGCCCCACCTGTAGTCGCAAACGGACAAATGCCCCGAGCTCCTGGGCGTATCTTGATCCATATGGCGACCACCCCGCTGCCCAACTCCCGCACCGACTCCGACGGTTCGGCAATCATCCGGGTCCTCAGCTACAACATCCGCTCCCTGCGTGACGACACGGACGCCCTCGCCCGAGTGATCACCGCCTGCGCCCCCGACCTGGTCCTGATCCAGGAAGCCCCCCGCTTCTTCCGCTGGCGCAAGAAGCTCGCCAGGCTCGCCGCCGCCTCCGGCCTGGTCACCCTCTCCGGTGGGGCCACCGCCTCCGGCCCCGCGCTGCTGTGCGGCCTGCGCGCCACGGTCGAACACACCGAGGACGTCCTCCTGCCCCTCACCCCCGGCCTGCACCGGCGCGGCTTCGCCACGGCGGTGGTCCGCTTCGGCCGCGCCCGCCTCGGCGTCCTGTCCTGCCACCTCTCCCTGCACAAGGACGAGCGGTACGAGCAGGGCGGCATGCTGCTGGACCGGCTGGCCGGTCTGGGCGTGACCCACGCGGTCGCGGGTGGCGACCTCAACGAACGCCCGGACGGCCGCACCTTCCGCCGCCTCGCCGGCGAACTCCAGGACTGCTGGACCACCACCCCGTGGGGCGGCGAGTACACCTCCACCCCCACCGACCCCCACCAGCGCATCGACGCGATCCTGGCCACGTCCGGCATCGAGGTCCTCGGCTGCGGCGTCCCCGTCGACCTCCCCGGCGTCACCGACGACGACCTGAGGGCGGCCACGGACCACCTGCCGGTCCTGGCCGCCCTCAGGGTCCCCGCCGAGGCCTAGGCCCTGTCGTCGAATTCCCGCCTGCCCCGCGACGCCGCGGCGACGGCGAGGGCCCGCCCGGAACGTTCCCGGGCGGGCCCTCGTGTGCGACGTGACGTCGGCGATGGTGGGGTCAGACGACCGCGCCCCGGCCCGGATCGTCGTCGTCCTCGTCGTCGCTCTTCATCCGCATCACCAGCGTGGCGAAGCCGCCGAGGAAGCCGCCGATGCCCAGGGTGGTGAGCCACCAGGTCATGTCCCAGCCGAGCAGCACCGCGAGCAGCAGCAGGACCGGACCGCCGATCACGCCCAGCCAGGCGAACTTGGCGGTCGCGTCGGCCTCCGGCAGTGGGGGCGGCTCGGGCGGCACGAAGTGGCCCTCGCCGTCCTCGCCGTCCTCGGAGTCCTCCTCGCCCGTGTCCTCGCCGACCGGGTCGGGCACGCTGTAGTCGCGCGGGCCCGCCCCGACACCGGGGGCGAACGCGACCGAGCTGCCGAGCGGCCTGGGGGCCGAGGGGCCCGCGGCGCCGTCGGGAGCCTTGTCCGCGGAGTCCTCCGGCTCGGCCTCCAGCAGGGCCAGGTCCTCCACGGACCGGAACGGCTTGGCACCCGGCGGGTCCGGCGGCTCCTCGCCGAACCCGGCGACGATGGCCCGCCAGGCGGCGTCCTCGTCGAACGGCACGTGCTGCTCCTCGCCGGCGTGCTGCTCCTCGCTCGGCGCATCGCCGGACGGGGCGCCCCCGGCGCCTCCGGCCGTGCCGCCCGCGGAACCG
This sequence comes from Streptomyces sp. MNU76, assembly GCF_020982545.1. GTDB lineage: Bacteria > Actinomycetota > Actinomycetes > Streptomycetales > Streptomycetaceae > Streptomyces. Next base: position 1,284,106 of record NZ_JAJKLK010000001.1, read on the forward strand.
CCCGAGGAGTCCCCCCGGGAGTCACCGGGGGAGGCGCCCAGGGGCGCTCCCTGCTCCTCCGGCTCACGCTCGGAGTCGTGCTCAGCCACCAGTGGCCGTCCCTTCCCTCTGCTCCAAGGATCCCGGACCGATCTGCTCCACGGACCCCGAATCAGACTGCTGTACGGATTCCGCGTCGGACTTCTTCACGTCCGCCGCCTCGGACTCCGTCGCGCCCGGTCCGTCGGGGCCCTTCACCAGCCGGGTGACGAACGCGTGGCTCTCCTCGAAGATCCGGTCCGCGTCGTGGTCCAACGTCGCGACGTGGTGGCTCTGTTCCAGCAGGATCTCCGTGACGTCCGTCGACGACACCCGGCCGAGGACGCGCTCGGAGTCGACGGGCGGCACCACATGGTCCCGTGGGCTGTGCAGCAGCAGCAACGGCTGGGTGACCTGGGGCAGTTCCCCGTCGACGAGGCGCAGGAAATTGCGCAGGGAGTGGGCCGCGTGCAGCGGCACATGGCTGTACCCCAGCTCCTCGACGCCCTCCTTGGCGATGTCGCTGGTGATCCCCTTCGTGGTGGGGACGAAGTGCCGGAGCAGGGGGAGGGCGTGCGCGGCCGGGCCGTGCACCTTGTTCGCCGGGTTGACGACCATCACGCCGGCGACCGCGTCCCCGTGCTTCGCGGCCAGCCGCAGCGCCAGGGCGCCGCCCATGGACAGCCCCGCCACGAAGACCCGGGTACAGCGCTCACGCAGGGTCCGCAGCTCACGGTCCACCTCCGCGTACCAGTCCTGCCAGCCCGTCGGGCGCAGGTCCTCCCAGCGAGTGCCGTGGCCCGGCAGCAGGGGCAGCGCGACGGTCAGCCCCCGCTCGGCGAGATACTCCGCCCAGGGACGCATGGACTGCGGTGACCCGGTGAATCCGTGGCAGAGGAGGACTCCGATCTCCCCGCCCTCGTGGTGGTACGGCTCGGCTCCAGGAAGGACCGGCACGGTTCGGTCTCCTGTTCATGAGAAGGGTGTGAAAGTCCGGATGTGGTTCACCGTACGCGACCGCACTGACACCGACCAGGGGCTTCGCTCGACACCGGGCGGACCTGTCGGACTCCTGCCCGGGCGTCCGGGTTAAGGTCTCATCCACGGATCACAGAGAGGCACTCGGTTGTTGTACGGCGCGATGAAGGTCGCTATCGGGGGACCGCTCAAGGTCACCTTCAGGCCCTGGGTGGAGGGCCTGGAGAACATTCCGGCCGAGGGCGCCGCGATCCTCGCGAGCAATCACCTCTCCTTCTCGGACTCGTTCTTCCTCCCCGCTGTCCTGGACCGCAAGGTCACGTTCATCGCGAAGGCCGAGTACTTCACCACCCCCGGCGTCAAGGGCAAGCTGACGGCCGCCTTCTTCAAGGGCGTCGGCCAGCTCCCGGTGGACCGCTCGGGCGCGCGCGGCGCGGGTGAGGCCGCGATCAGGAGCGGCATACAGGTCATCGAGAGCGGCGAACTGTTCGGCATCTACCCCGAGGGCACCCGCTCGCCCGACGGCCGGCTCTACCGGGGCAAGCCCGGCGGACTGGCCCGCGTGGCCCTCGCCACCGGCGCGCCGGTCATCCCCGTAGCCATGATCGACACGGAGAAGATCCAGCCCCCGGGCAAGGTCCTGCCCAAGGTCATGCGCCCCGGCATCCGCATCGGCAAGCCCCTCGACTTCAGCCGCTACCAGGGCATGGAGCACGACCGCTTCGTCCTGCGGGCGCTGACCGACGAGGTCATGTACGAGATCATGAAGCTCTCCGGCCAGGAGTACGTCGACATGTACGCGACCGCAGCCAAACGGCAGATCGCGGACGCGGCCAAGGCCGAGAAGGAGGCCGACAAGGCCGCCCGGGCCGCCCTCGCCAAGGCCGAGAAGGAACAGGCCGCCAAGGAGCTGAGGGAACAGGCCGAGAAGGCCCGCGCGGACAAGGACGGCGCGGGAGAGGACCGCCCGGCTTCGTGACCGCCGGGTTCCCGGGTACGGTCGCGTTCCGGACGCGTATCGGGGCGCCCGGGGCGAGTCAGCAGGGGTGGGGACGTGCCGAAGCTCGAGCGGGTCATGGCGATGTCGGTGGAGCAGCCGCTGTGGCGTGCCCTGACCGGCTACCGGGTCCTGACGATGATCTATGCCGTCGGGCTGTTCATCAGTGCGTACGACAGGTTCGAGCGCCCCTGGCTGGCCGTCGCCTACTTCGCGGTGCTGGCCGGCTGGACGCTGGTGACCCTGCCCAAGGTCGCGGGCGCCGCCAGCTGCACCAAGCGGTTCCTCGCGGCCGACCTCACCATCGCGATCACCGGCATCCTGCTCACCCGGCTCGCCGACTCCACCGCGCGGATCGAGGCCGGCGGCCCCACGCTGCCGTCGATATGGACCGCCGGCGCCGTACTGGCCTTCGCCATCAAGGGCGGCTGGCGCTGGGCGGCCTTCGCCTCCACGCTCGTCGCCGTCGCCAATCTGATCCACCGGGGCGCCCCCACCCGCGACACCATCCACAACGTCCTGCTGGTCTGGGTCGCCTCCATCGCCATCGGCTATGTCGTCGAGGTCGCCCGCGCCTCCGAGCGCACCCTCGCCCGAGCCCTGGAGATCGAGGCAGCCACCCGCGAACGGGAGCGTCTGGCCCGGGACATCCACGACAGCGTGCTCCAGGTGCTCGCCATGGTCCAGCGGCGCGGCACCGCCCTCGGCGGCGGGGCGGCCGAACTGGGCCGGATGGCGGGCGAGCAGGAGGTCGCGCTGCGCACTCTCGTCTCCGGCGGTCTGGTCCCTGTCTCCCGGGTCTCGGAGGACGCGGCCCAGGGAGCCCTCGTACGCGCGTTGGACGCACCGGAGCCGTCCGACGGCGCCGGGGATCCCGTGGACCTACGGGCCCTGCTCGCCCCCTACGCCGGCGCGAAGGTCACCTTCTCCGAGCCCGGCGGCCCGGTGCCGCTCGCTCCGGCGGCGGCGCGGGAGCTGGCGGCGGCGGTCGGCGCCGCCCTGGACAATGTACGCGCGCACGCGGGCGACGGGGCCCGGGCGTGGATCCTGGTCGAGGACTGGCCGGACGAGATCATCGTGACGGTACGGGACGACGGCCCCGGCATCCCCGAGGGGCGGCTCGCCCAGGCCGAGGGTGAGGGGCGGCTCGGGGTGGCCCTCTCCATCCGGGGGCGGCTGCGCGACATCGGCGGCACGGCCGAGCTGATCTCGGTCCCGGGCCAGGGCACGGAAGTCGAACTGAAGGTACCCAAGGCCGCAGAGGGGCCGAAGGGCGTGCGGGGGAAGGCGGAGAAGCGGTGACGGAGAACCTCGAAAGCGCGGCGGGCGTGGAGAGCCCGGCGAGCCTGGGCGGCGGCAGGGCGGCCGACGGAACGGCGCGACCCGGCGGAGGCGATGGCGGTGGCGGTGGCCCGATCAGGGTCATGGTGGTCGACGACCACCCCATGTGGCGCGACGCCGTCGCCCGTGACCTGTCCGAGTCGGGCTTCGACGTGGTGGCGACGGCGGGCGACGGCGAGCAGGCGGTCCGGCGCGCCCACGCCGCCGCACCGGACGTCCTCGTCCTGGACCTGAACCTGCCCGCGAAGCCGGGTGTGCAGGTCTGCAAGGAACTCGTGGGGGCCGACCCCGCTCTGCGTGTCCTCGTGCTGTCCGCGAGCGGGGAGCACGCGGACGTCCTGGAGGCGGTGAAGTCCGGCGCGACCGGCTATCTGCTGAAGTCGGCGTCCACGGAGGAGCTGATCGACGCCGTACGCCGCACCGCCGTCGGCGACCCCGTCTTCACCCCCGGCCTGGCGGGCCTGGTGCTCGGCGAGTACCGCCGCCTCGCCTCCGAACCCGCTCCTGCGCCGGGCGCCGACGAGCCGAAGGCCCCGCAACTCACCGACCGTGAGACGGAGGTGCTGCGGCTCGTCGCCAAGGGGCTGAGCTACAAGCAGATCGCCGAGCGCCTCGTCATCTCGCACCGCACGGTCCAGAACCACGTCCAGAACACCCTCGGCAAGCTCCAACTCCACAACCGGGTGGAGCTGGTCCGGTATGCCATAGAGCGTGGTCTCGACGACGAGTAAACGCCTCGAATCACCCCATAGAGTGATGGCAATTTGATCAACTGCGATCAACTCCCCCTCAATCGGCCGTAATTCGTCGGAATCGCCTTCCCGTACATGTCGAAGTGACCTGGATCACTATTAGCGTGACCCTCACCAGGCAACCGCGGCGAAGGGACATTTCCATGCGCGTCGGAGTACTGACCGGAGGCGGCGACTGCCCCGGGCTCAACGCCGTCATCCGGGGCGTCGTCCGCAAGGGCGTGCAGGAGTACGGCTACGACTTCGTCGGCTTCCGGGACGGCTGGCGGGGACCACTGGAGAACGACACCGTCCGCCTCGACATCCCCGCCGTGCGCGGCATCCTGCCCCGCGGCGGCACGATCCTCGGCTCCTCGCGCACCAACCCGCTCAAGGAGGAGAACGGCATCCGCCGGATCAAGGAGAACCTCGTCAAGCAGGAGGTCGAGGCGCTCATCGCGATCGGCGGCGAGGACACGCTCGGGGTGGCCGCGCGGCTGTCGGACGAGTACGGCGTGCCGTGCGTGGGCGTCCCCAAGACGATCGACAACGACCTCTCCGCCACGGACTACACCTTCGGCTTCGACACGGCGGTCGGCATCGCCACGGAGGCGATCGACCGCCTCCACACCACCGCCGAGTCGCACATGCGCGTCCTGGTCGTGGAGGTGATGGGCCGTCACGCCGGCTGGATCGCCATCCACTCCGGTCTCGCGGGCGGCGCCAACGTCATTCTCATCCCCGAACAGCGCTTCGACGTCGACAAGGTGTGCGCCTGGGTGACGTCCCGCTTCAAGGCCTCGTACGCGCCCATCGTGGTCGTCGCGGAGGGGGCCATGCCGAAGGACGGCGAGATGGTCCTCAAGGACGGCTCGCTCGACTCCTTCGGCCACGTCCGTCTCTCGGGTGTGGGCGAGTGGCTGGCCAAGGAGATCGAGAGGCGGACGGGCAAGGAGGCCCGCACGACCGTCCTCGGCCACGTCCAGCGCGGCGGGACGCCCTCGGCGTTCGACCGCTGGCTCGCCACGCGCTTCGGCCTCCACGCGATCGACGCCGTGCGCGACCGTGACTTCGGCAAGATGGTCGCCCTCCGTGGCACCGACATCGTCCGCGTCCCGATCGCCGACGCGACGGCCCGCCTGAAGACGGTCGACCCGAAGCTGTACGAGGAGGTCGGCGTCTTCTTCGGCTGAAGGCGGCGGAGGGCGCCTAATGGGTCGGGGTGCGTGTGTCGTCGGCGGGTGCGGGTGGGTGGGCTTCTCGCGCAGTTCCCCGCGCCCCTGAAAGCAGGGCTGCGCCCCGTGCTTTCGGACCCGCAGGCCGGTGCTTTCAGGGGCGCGGGGAACTGCGCGACCAGCCCCACCCACCGCACCCGACAACGCACCCCAGACCCACCCACCCCGGCCCTAAACCGCCCGCAGCGACTGAACCCCCGCCACCAGCTCCCGCACCACACGCACTCCGTCCAGCGTCAGCACCGACTCCGGATGGAACTGCACCCCCGCGAACCCGGCCCCCGCAGTGCGTGCACCTCCCCGCCTCCACCACGGCTGACCTCGACCCCCGCGCCGCCAGCTCCCCGGCGGTCTCGTCGTCGCACCGGGCCACGAAGCTGTTGTAGAACCCCACGGTCTCGGCCCGCCCGAACAGATCGATCTCCGTCTGGGCCCCCTGGTACGGCACCTCCTTCCGTACGATCCCCAGGCCCAGCTCCGCCGCGATCAGCTCGTGCCCGAGACACACCCCGAGCACCCCGTACCGGTGCCCCCGCAACACTTCGGCGGTCAGCGACCGCAGGAACCGCATCTTGGGGTCGTCCCCGTCCGACGGGTCCCCGGGACCGGGCCCCAGCACCACCACGCCCTCGTGCGCGAGCACCCCCTCCCGCAGCCCCGGCTCGTCGTAGCGCCGTACCGTCACCTCCAGCCCCGACGACCGCAGCAGATGCGCGAGCATCGCCGTGAAGGTGTCCTCGGCGTCGACGACGAGAGCGTGCCCGGTCAGCTCACCCGTCCGCTCCCGCATCCGCAGCCAGAACGGGGCCAGCGAGGCCCGCCGCCCGTCCAGCGCGGCCCGCACCCGGGGGTCCTCGGCCAGTCCCGGCAGCACCCGCTCCCGCTCCGGCCGCCCGGGCCGCACCCCCAGCGCCGCCAGCACCCCCGCCGCCTTCGCATGGGTCTCGGCGACCTCGCCCGCGGGGTCCGACCCCCGGACGAGCGTGGCCCCGACCGGCACCTTCAGCCGCCCGTCCGCCGCGATGTCGGCCGTACGGATCAGGATCGGCGAGTCCAGGGTCTGCGCGCCGCCCGCGTCACGCCCCAGCAGCGCCAGCGCCCCGGCGTAGTACCCGCGCCCGACACCGTCCCGCCCGAGGGGCTCGTACCGCTCGATCACCCGGCAGGCGTTCTGCACCGGCGAGCCGGTGACCGTCGCGGCGAACATCGTCTCCCGCAGCACCTCCCGCGCGTCCAGCGAGGACCGCCCGCGCAGTTCGTACTCGGTGTGCGCCAGGTGCGCCATCTCCTTCAGCCGGGGTCCGATCACGACCCCGCCCATGTCGCCGACCGTGCACATCATCTTGAGCTCCTCGTCGACGACCATCGACAGCTCCTCGATCTCCTTGCCGTCGCCGAGGAAGGCCAGCAGATCCTCCGGGGTGGGGCCTGCGGCCGGATAGCGGTACGTCCCGCTGATCGGGTTCATCACCACCGTCCCGCCGGACATCCGCACATGCACCTCGGGGCTGGCACCCACGAGCGTGCGCTCCCCGGTGTGCACCACGAACGTCCAGTACGCCCCCCGCTCGCCCTCCAGCAGCCGCCGGAACAGCGCGAGCGCGTCGGCGCGGCCGAAGCCGGGGACCGTGCCCTCGTAGGTCCGCCGGATCACGAAGTTGGCGCCCTCGCCGCGTCCGATCTCCTCGCGCAGCACCCGGCCGACGATCTTGGCGTACTCCTCGTCGTCCACGTCGAAGCCACCGCCCTCGACCCGGACGTCATGCGCGGGCAGCTCCGCGAGGGCCTGCTCCAGCGGCAGTTCGTACGACTCCCGCGGCACCAGCACCGACAGCGGCGTCCCGTCGTCGCGGACGTCGAAACCGCGCTCGCGGATCTGCCGGAAGGGGACGAGGGCCAGCCCCTCGTCGGGGAGGTCGGCGAGACGCTCGTACGTCGTCACCGAGCCGATCAGCAGCTCCACCGTGTCGCGGTCGTGCAGACCGGGGGTGCGGCGTCGCAGCAGGGCGAACGGGCGGTCGTCGGACAGGAGCCGGGTCAGGTCCATGGGTTCCTCTTCCCTGGGGATCACCGTCGTCGCGGTGATCGTGATCGTGATCAGGGAGGAGCGGCCGGGCCCGGGATACACCGAAGGCCGCCCCTCGGGCGGCCTTCGCGAAGTCTTGCGTACGCGCAGTCAGTGGGCCGCCGGATGAGCGGTCCACCACCAGTTCTGGGTCGAGTGCGCGAACATGCGCCGCACCCTACCGGAGAAACCCCGGAAACTCACACGATCGACACCTGGTGGTCGGCTTAGGATCACGCGTGCCCCACATACCGAGAACGCGACTCCTGGCCCTCGTGACGGCGACGGCCGCCTTACTCGCCGGGCTGACCGGACACGGCGGCGGCATCGTCTGGTACGCCAACCACCTCTACGTCACCGACACCACCGGCGGCATCCGCGTCTTCGACGTCAACAAGCTGAGCAAGGTCGACACCTACGGCTCCGGTCTCAACACGTACGGCATCGACGGCGTCTCCGGCCGGTCGAGCGCCTGCGGCCTTCCGTACGTCCTGCCGCAGACCCACTACTACAAGCAGGCCTCCCCGCCGCCCTCCGGCGGTTGCGACAACGACGCCGTCGACGGGGCCCCGACCCCGACTCGCTCTGCTACTCGTGGCTCTCCCTCGACAAGACCGGCGGCGGCCCGTACAAGCTGGTCGCCGGCGAGTGGTACGGCGGTGTCGCGGGCGCCCGGATCGTGCGCTACCAGCTCAATCCGACCAGCGCCTCCACGTATCGGGGGCTGCTGAACATGTCCGGCGGCAGAACGGTGATCCACGACGCGTACGCCGCGACCCGCTACGTCGGCCTGCAGGGCGGCATGACCTGGACCGACGACACCGGGCTGCTGAACTTCGCCTTCCACAAGGGCTGCGCCCTCCAGCCCGCCGTGTTCTCCCGCACCTGGGTCGGCGACACCCGCGCCCCGACGGCCTGCAACGTCACGGTCGGCGGACGGCCCCACGCGAGCGGCAACTGGGCGGTCGGCACGCCTCAGGCGCTGAGCCACTGGCCGAGGCTCGGCACGGCACGCGTGGACGAGCTGTGGGGACTCACCGAACACATCTGCGCCGGCACCGCCCTGCGGGCGAGCTTCCCGCACGAGTTCGAGGCCGTCGAGGAGGCCGACGAGCGGCGCAACGCCTGCGATGGCTACCGGGGAGAGGCGAGCCTCTCCCTGCGTACGGTCTTCGCCGTCGGCTTCGACGACCCGGCGGTCATGGACCTCCACTGAGGCGCCCGCGGACCCCGCTCGGATCGAGCGGGGTCCGTCTCACTTGATGAGCAAGGGGATGGACGCCCGACATGACCCCGTAATGTGGACGTCGTGACCGTGAACGCTAAGTCCAGCGCGAGCGCTGGCAACACCTGGCGAGACCTGCCCGCGGCGCAGCAGCCCGAGTACCCCGACACCGAGGCTCTGCGCGCAGTCGTTGCGGAGCTCGAGTCGTATCCGCCGCTCGTCTTCGCGGGCGAGTGCGACCAGCTGCGCGCCCGGATGGCGTCCGTCGCCAAGGGAGAGGCGTTCCTCCTCCAGGGCGGCGACTGTGCCGAGGCCTTCGACGCCGTGTCGGCCGACCACATCCGCAACAAGCTGAAGACGCTGCTCCAGATGGGCGCCGTCCTCACGTACGCGGCCTCCGTGCCGGTCGTGAAGGTCGGCCGGATCGCCGGGCAGTACTCCAAGCCCCGCTCCAAGGGCACCGAGACCCGCGACGGCGTGACCCTGCCGACCTACCGCGGCGACTCCGTCAACGGCTTCGACTTCAACGAGGCCGCCCGCATCCCGGACCCCGAGCGCCTGAAGCGGATGTACAACGCCTCCGCCTCCACGCTCAACCTGGTGCGCGCCTTCACCACCGGCGGTTACGCCGACCTGCGCCAGGTGCACGCCTGGAACCAGGACTTCGTGAAGTCGTCCCCGTCCGGCCAGCGCTACGAGCAGCTCGCCCGGGAGATCGACAACGCGCTGAACTTCATGCACGCCTGCGGGGCCGACCCGGAGGAGTTCCGCACCGTCGAGTTCTTCTCCTCGCACGAGGCGCTGCTGCTCGACTACGAGTCGGCGCTGACCCGCGTGGACTCGCGCACCGGCCGGCTCTACGACGTCTCGGCGCACATGGTGTGGATCGGTGAGCGCACCCGGCAGCTGGACCACGCGCACATCGAGTTCGCCTCGAAGATCCGCAACCCGATCGGGATCAAGCTCGGCCCGACGACCACGGCCGAGGAGGCGCTGCAGTACATCGAGCGCCTCGACCCGGACCGCGAGCCCGGCCGCCTCACCTTCATCGTGCGCATGGGCGCGGACAAGGTCCGTGACAAGCTGCCCGAGCTGGTCGAGAAGGTCACCGCGTCCGGCGCCACCGTGGCCTGGGTGACCGACCCGATGCACGGCAACACCTTCGAGGCCGCCTCCGGCCACAAGACCCGCCGCTTCGACGACGTGCTCGACGAGGTCAAGGGCTTCTTCGAGGTCCACAAGGGTCTGGGCACCCACCCGGGCGGCATCCACGTGGAGCTCACCGGCGACGACGTCACCGAGTGCGTGGGCGGCGGCGACGAGATCTTCGTCGACGACCTGCACCAGCGCTACGAGACCGCGTGCGACCCCCGGCTCAACCGCAGCCAGTCGCTGGACCTGGCGTTCCTGGTCGCGGAGCTGTACCGGGACTAGTAGGAGATCAACAGTGGGTGCGCCTGTTACGGGTGCGTGACAGGGCATGACGTGGGGCGCGGATCACATACGATCCGCGCCCCACTCCACTGTTGCGCTTCCGGCTCGCCGGGTAAGGTTAGGTTAGCCTCACCGATCATCGGGACGGCGCCCTCTATCGATCCCGGCGGGAGGTGAACCGCGTGTTCGTCTGCAGTTGCTTCGGCGTCACCGAGCAGCAGGTCAAGAAGCATGCGGCGGACGGCGCCTGCACCCCTCGCCAGATAGCGTCCGCCTGCAAGGCGGGCACGGACTGCGGCTCCTGCGTCCGGCGGATCCAGGCGATCCTCGGCCGGGGCGCGTGCCCGCGCCGTGAGTCGGTCGACCAGGGCGAGTCGGTCTTCACCGAGCTCGAGGAAGCGGCCTGACCCGGTTCCCGGGCTGCCGCCCGGCTCAGCTCTCGGGCTGTTCGATCAGCTGCGCGATGTAGAGCGCCTCGCCGAGCTTCTCCAGCAGTTCCAGCTGGGTGTCCAGGTAGTCGATGTGGTGCTCCTCGTCCTCGAGGATCGACTCGAAGATGTTCGCCGAGGTGATGTCGCCCTTGTTGCGCATCACCTCGATGCCGCGCTTGAGGCGGTCGATGGCCTCGACCTCGATCTGCCGGTCGGCCTCGAACATCTCCTTGACCGTCTGGCCCACCCGTACGTGGAACAGCCGCTGGTAGTTCGGCAGCCCGTCCAGGAACAGGATCCGGTCGGTGAGCACCTCCGCGTGCTTCATCTCGTCGAACGACTCGTGACGCGTGTACTTCGCGAGCTTCGTCCAGCCGAAGTTCTCCTGCATCTTCGCGTGCAGGAAGTACTGGTTGATCGCGGTGAGCTCCGCGGTCAGCTGCTCGTTGAGGAATTCGATGACCTCGGGGTCGCCCTGCATCGCAGAGGCTCCTTCCAAGCGGGGAACTGGGAGGTTGCGCCGCGATGATTGCACCGCTGTCGAAGATCGTCCAGTAAGTGCAAGCTTAGTAAGTAAGTGCAGCCTTAGTTCTAAATGTCCGGGTCGGGTGGGCCCTGGTCATGTGCACCACTCGGGGTCTGTCAGGATGGAGTCATGGGTCAGCCGGTGGAACGCGAATCAGGAGATCGCGCATCTGAGAACGCCGCGTCGTCGCAGCTTCCGCCGGGACAGCGGCTCCAACGCGGCTGGCCGGTCACCCATTACGGGCCCGTCCCCAAGTTCCGTCCGGAGCGCTGGGACTTCCGGGTCTTCGGCGCCACCGCCGACGGCGAGAAGCACTCCTGGACCCACGACGAGTTCACCGCCCTGCCGTACGCCTCGGTCGTGGCCGATCTGCACTGCGTGACGAAGTTCAGCATGGTCGGCGCCGAATGGGGCGGCATCCCGGCCCGGACGATCCTGGACACCGCGCCGCCCGCCGCCGAGGTCACCCATGTGATGGTGTGGGCGGAGTACGGCTTCAGCTCCAACCTCCGCCTCGCCGACTTCGCCGACGACCGCACGATCTTCGCCACCCACAAGGACGGCGAACTCCTCACCGCCGAGCACGGCTTCCCCCTCCGCCTCGTCGTCCCCCACCTGTACGCCTGGAAGGGCCCCAAGTGGGTCCGCGGCATCGAGTACATGACCGCCGACCGCCGCGGCTTCTGGGAGGAACGCGGCTACCACAACATCGGCGACCCCTGGCAGGAGCAGCGCTACTCCTACCAGGAGGAACCGGGGGACGGCCCCGAGCTCTGACGTCGACGAGGCGCCCCGGCCGTCCCCGAGCCGCTCGGACCGTCCCGGTCGGCGTCAGCCGTCCCTGAGCTTCTTCAGGCGTTCCACGTCCGCCGCGTGGCCCTCCTTGCCGCCCGGGGTCTCGATGATCAGCGGGACGCCCTCCGTGGCGGGGTGGGTCATCAGGGCACGGAACGGGTCCTCGCCGATGTGTCCGGAGCCGATGTTCTCGTGGCGGTCCTTGTGGGCGCCGACCACGTCCTTGGAGTCGTTGGCGTGGATCAGCTTCAGCCGGCCCTCGCCGACCGTGTCCACCAACAGGTCCAGCGTCCGGTGCATGCCGTCGGGCCCGGTCAGGTCGTGGCCCGCGGCGAAGATGTGGCAGGTGTCCAGACAGACCCCCAGCTTCGGGTGGGCGTCCAGGGCCTCGAAGTACGGCCCGAAGTCCCAGGTGCGGGAACACAGCGAGGCCCCCTGGCCGGCCGTCGACTCCAGCAGCAGATACGGGTCGTCGTCGTGGGTCAACTCGTCCAGCAGCGGCAGCAGATACTCCCGTACCTGCTTGAGCGCCACCGAACGGTCCCGCCCGCCGGTCGCGCTGCCCGTGTGCACGACCACCCCGAGCGCGCCGATCTCCCGGCCCCGGCGCAGCGAGTGCCGCATCGACTCCACGGACTTCTCCGCCGTCGCCTCGGTGTGCGAACCGAAGTTGATCAGGTACGGCGCGTGGACGTAGGCGGGGATCGACTCCTCGGCGCAGGCCGCGCGGAACTCCTCGTCCTGCCGGGGGTTGCCGGCCGGGGTCGCCCAGCCGCGCGGGTTGGCGACGAAGACCTGGACGGTCTCGGCCTTCAGATCACGGGCGTAGGTCAGCCCGACGGAGTTCAGGCCCCCGGCGACGGGCACATGGCCGCCGACGGGGTTGCGGGAAGGGCCGACGGGACCGGGGCGGTGCCGGGGAGCCCGGGGTGGGGGCCGGGAGGCCGGGGACTGCGGAGTGCTCACCGCACCAGGGTGTCATGCGCTCCGAGGTGCCCGGCCGCCGGTTCGAGGCGACGGCCGGGCCGGTCCGTCAGCGGATCTCGATGGTGATGGTCGAGCCCTTGGGCGCGGTGTCCCCGCCGTCCACGGACTGGCTCCTGACCTCGTCGCCGAAGAGCCCGAGGAGCCCCCGGTCCTCCTCGACCTCGAAGCCGGCGTCCTTGAGCCGCTGGGTCGCCTCGTCGACGCTGTCGCCCACGACGTCGGGGACCTCGACCATCACGGGCCCCTTGGAGAGCGTCAGCGTGACGGTGTCGCCCTGGCCGACCTGCTTGCCCACCCCGGGAGCCTGCTCGGCCACGAGCCCCTTGTCGAACTCGGAGTTGACCCGCCCGGAGGCGATCTTCACCTTCAGGCCCGCCTGCTCCAGCTCGGCGGTGGCGTCCGCGACCGAATCGCCCGACACGTCGGGCACCTCCACCGGGGCGCCCCGGCTGACCACGATCCTGACCGCCGCGCCGGACGAGATCTCGGTGCCCGTCCCCGGCTGGGTGCTGATCACCTGCCCCCTGATGACCTCGTCGCTGAACTCCCGTGTCACCACGCCGGGTTCGAGCCCGGCGTCCTTCAGTTTGCTCTTCGCGACATCCAGCCGATAACCCTGGAGATCCGGCACCTTCACGGTCTGCGGACCCTTGGAGATCGTCACCGTCACCGTGTCGTTGTCCCGGATCCGCTCGCCGGGCGCCGGGTCGGTGCCGATCACCCTGCCCCGCTTGACGGTGTCACTGAACGCCCGCTCGACGTCGACGCCCAGCCCGGCGCCCTCCAGCCGCTTCGTGGCGTCCGCCTCGCTCTGCTGCAACACGGCCGGGACCTGCGTGAACTGACCCGAGTTGATGTACCAGACGCCGCCGCCCACGCCCAGGACGAGCACCACGGCGACGACGACCGCCCACAGCCCGCGCCGGGGCGCGGCGGAGGCGCGGGTGCGCCGGGGAGGCGGAGGCGCGTCGAACCGGCTGGTGCGGTGCAACCGCTCGTCGGGATCGAGTCCCACCGACCGCGACACGGACAGGGAACGCGGAATCACGCTCGTCCGGTCCTCCGCGGTGTCGTGGCCGTCGGCTATCGCCTGCGGCGGCACCGCGTCCAGCTGCTCGGCGCTCAGCGCGGCCCGCGCCTCCAGGGTCTGCCCGAGCAGCGCCACGGCGTCGTAGGGCCGCAGCTCCGGATTGCGGGCGGTCGCCGAGGCGACCAGCGCGTCCAGGTCGTAGGGCAGCCCCGGCACCGCGGCCGACGGCGGCGGCACGTCGTCGTGGAGCGCGTGGTAGAGCACCTGTGCGGGAGACTCGCCGGCGTGCGGCTTGCCGCCGGTCAGCATCTCGTAGAGCATCACGCCGCACGCGTACACGTCGACACGGGTGTCGGTCGTGCCGTGCTCCAGCTGCTCGGGGGCGAGGTAGGAGACGGTGCCGAGGACGGCGCCGGTCGTGCTGGTGACGGTGTCCACGGCCCGGACGAGCCCGAAGTCGGCGACCTTGACCCGGCCGTCGTCCCCTATCAGCACGTTCTCCGGCTTCATGTCCCGGTGCACGAACCCGGCGCGGTGCGCGGCGCCCAGCGCGGCGAGCACCGGCTCCAGGATGTCCAGCGCGGCGCGGGGCTGCAGTGCCCCACGCTCGCGCAGCACGTCCCGCAGGGTGCAGCCGGCGACGTACTCCATCGCGAGGTAGACGTACGAGCCGTCGGTGCCCTGGTCGTAGACCCCCACCACGTTCGGGTGGGAGAGCCGGGCCACCGACTTAGCCTCCCGGATGAACCGCTCGACGAACGTCCGGTCCGCGGCCAGCGTCGGATGCATCACCTTGAGTGCGAGCACGCGGTCGAGGCGGGTGTCCACGGTCCGGTAGACCGTGGCCATCCCGCCGACCGCGATCCGCGCCTCGACTCGATACCGGCCGTCGAGCACCTGGCCGACAAGCGGGTCCTGAAGGGTCGTGTCCACGCAGGTGAGTGTACGAGCCGCCGCCGACAGGCCCATGGGCCCCGGGACCCGGGAGACGTACTGCAGCAGAGCTGTGACCGAGACCGGAGGGCTGTGACGAGCGGGTCTCCGACGGAACTCGTTCGACTGTTCGAGTGAGGGCGGAGAGGCGTGAGCTCCGCCTCAGAACGCCGGGCGCTCCGGATCCAGCCGCGCCAGTCCCTCGCCGGGCGACGAGGCCTCCGCGAAGTGACGGCGGGGGATGCGGCCTGCCCGGTACGCAAGCCGTCCGGCCTCCACCGCGTGCCGCATGCCCTCGGCCATCAGGACCGGCTCCTGCGCCCGGGTCACGGCGGAGGCGAGCATGACGCCCGCGCACCCCAGCTCCATCGCGAGCGCGACGTCCGACGCCGTCCCCGCGCCGGCGTCCAGGATCACCGGCACGCGCGCGTGCTCGACGATCAGCTGGAAGTTGTGCGGGTTGCGGATGCCGAGCCCGGAGCCGATGGGCGACCCGAGCGGCATGATCGCGGCACAGCCCACGTCCTGGAGCTTGCGCGCGAGCACGGGATCGTCGTTCGTGTACGGCAGCACCGTGAAACCGTCGTCGACGAGTGTCTCGGCGGCGTCGAGCAGTTCGATCGGGTCGGGCAGCAGGGTGCGCTCGTCGGCGATGACCTCCAGCTTGACCAGGGACGTACCGAGCGCCTCGCGCGCGAGGCGGGCCGTCAGCACGGCCTCGCCCGCCGTGAAGCAGCCGGCCGTGTTGGGCAGCACCCGGATGCCGAGCCGGTCGAGCACCGACAGCACCGAGCCGTGCACGTCGGCGTTGACCCGGCGCATCGCGACCGTGGTCAGCTCCGTGCCGGAGGCCACCAGCGCGCGCTCCAGGACGTCCAGGCCGCTCGCTCCGCCGGTGCCCATGATCAGGCGGGACGCGTAGGTCGTACCGCCGAGGACGAAGGGGTCGTCTGCCATGGGATCAGCCTCCTTGGACGGCGGTGAGGACCTCGACGCGGTCCCCCTCGGCGAGGGCGGTGGTCGTCCACCGCGCGCGCGGGACGACGGTTTCGTTGAGAGCGGCGGCGACACCGGAGACGGACGGAGTGAGCGTCCGCACGATCGCGTCGAGGGCCGTGCCGCGAGCGATCTGCCGCCGCTCCCCGTTGACGGACACGGTCACGGTTCCGGCGGTGCTCATACGGGCTGCTCCAGGAGTTCGCGGGCCGCGCCGGCGCGGAACCGCAGGGGGGTGAAGTCGCGCGCCTCGGCCGGCAGTTCACCGGTGGTCAGCACCTCGGCCAGGACGTCCCCGGTGACCGGAGTGAGAAGCACCCCGTTGCGGTAGTGGCCCGTCGCGAGGAGCAGGCCGTCCAGCCCGCTCGGGCCGAGGAGCGGGGCATTGTCGGGGGAGGCGGGGCGCAGTCCCGCGCGGGTCTCGGTGAGCGGCAGTTCGGTGATCCCGGGGACGAGTTCGTGGGCGTCCCGCAGCAGTTCGTACACCCCGCCCGCGGTGACCGTCGTGTCCCAGCCCTGCTCCTCGCTGGTCGCGCCGACGACGAGTTCGCCGTTCTCGCGCGGCACCAGATAGACCTGGCTGCCGCGCACCACGGCCCGCACGATACGGCTCAGGAAGGGCGCGTACGGCTTCGGGACGGTCAGCCGCAGCACCTGCCCCTTCACCGGCCGCACCGGCGGCCGCACTTCGGCCGGGACCCCGGCGAGCCGCCCGCTGAGGCTGCCCGCGGCGAGGACGGTGTGCTCGGCGTCCAGCCGGTCGCCCGCGCCGGTGCGGACGCCCGTGGCCCGTTCCCGGGCCACCGACAGCTCCTCGGCCCAGGTCCGGTGGAACACCACCCCGGCGCGTTCGCAGGCCGCCACCAGGGCCGCGGAGAGCCGCCTCGGGTCGACCTGGTGGTCCCCGTCGACCCGCAGTCCGCCACGCACGCCCGGCGCGAGCATCGGTTCCAGGCGACGGCACTCCCGTCCGCTCAGCCACTCCGAGTCGAGGCCCGAGCGGCGTTGCAGGGCGTGCAGTTCGCGCAGATGCGCGCGGTCGTCGGCGTCGAGCGCGACGGCGAGGGTGCCCGAGCGGCGGTAGCCGAGGTCGAGGCCGGTGACCTCGGTCAGCTCGGCGGCGAAGTCCGGATAGCGGCGCGCGGACTCCAGGTTGAGCCCCAGCAGCGTCTGCTCGCCGTAGTGCAGTTCGGTCACGGCGGCGAGCATCCCGGCCGCCACCCGCGCGGCCCCGCCGCCGGGCTCGGGATCGACGACGGCCGTGGCGAACCCGCGCTGCGCGGACCGCCACGCCGTGACGAGACCGATGATTCCGCCCCCCACGACGAGGACGTCTGACGTGTGCGTACGCGACATGGGCGTCCAGCCCCTCCCTTCGCCGGCATGACCCGGATCAGGTTCGTACGGTCGGAGGCCGCCAGCCTCCCTCTCAGCCCGGTGCGCCCGGGCTCCCGCGAGTGCTCTACGGTGGCCCACCCTAGCCCCCGCCGTTCGTCCCAGTAAGGGAGCCCGTGCCCATGGCCCGCTCGCTCGACGGTCTCGTCCTCG
The DNA here is from genome assembly GCF_020982545.1 of Streptomyces sp. MNU76. Lineage (GTDB taxonomy): Bacteria > Actinomycetota > Actinomycetes > Streptomycetales > Streptomycetaceae > Streptomyces. The sequence goes on from NZ_JAJKLK010000001.1 coordinate 1,301,376, forward strand.
CCCCCGTCGCCGACCAAGCCCCAGGTCAGGTGGGCACCCGCACCCGGTTCACGTACCACGAGGAGGACGGCGAGATCTGGGCCGACTACGCGGGCGGCGACGTCGTGCGCGGCCGGCTCGTGGGCACGCGCGCGGGGGACCGGCTGGACTTCCGCTACGTGCAGTTGAAGACGGACGGGACCACCGCCTCAGGGCACTGCGAGTCCCTCGTCGTCGAACTGCCCGACGGGCGGGTCCGGCTGGAGGAGACCTGGCAGTGGGAGTCGCGGCCCGGCAGCGGGACGAGCGTGGTGGAGCAGGTCGAGCCGGCGGACCCCACCCCCTGACTGACCGAATGTCAGTTGTCTATGGTGATCGGGTGAGCGAGCAGACGCAGCTGAGGGGCGGATCACCGGCGCGGCGCGTGGTCGTGGTGGGCGCGGGCATGGCGGGCGTGCAGACGGCGGTCGCCCTGCGGGAACAGGGCTTCACCGGCGACGTGGTCCTGCTCGGCGCCGAGCCGCACCAGCCGTACGACCGGCCGCCGCTCTCCAAGGCCGTCCTGCTCGGCAGCGCCGAGGGCTCCGCCTTCGACGTCGACTTCGAGGCGCTCGGCATCGACCTCCGGCTCGGCCGCGAGGTCACCGGCCTGAGCCCCGCCGACCACGCACTCGACACGGCCGCCGGGCCCGTCCCGTACGACGTCCTCGTCGTCGCGACCGGCGCCGAACCGGTCCGGCTGCCGGGCGCCGAGGGGGTGCCCGGGGTGCATCTGCTGCGGACCCTGGACGACGCCGAGCGGCTGCGGCCCGTGCTGGCACGGCAGCACGACATCGTGGTCGTGGGCGCGGGCTGGATCGGCGCGGAGTTCGCCACCGCCGCGCGCGAGGCGGGCTGCGCGGTGACGGTCGTCGAGGCGGCGGACCGCCCGCTCGCGGGCGCGCTCCCCGCGGAGGTGGCCGCCCCGATGACCGCCTGGTACGCCGACAGCGGCGCCACCCTGCGCACCCACGCGCGCGTGGCGCGCGTCGAGCCCGGGACGGTGGTCCTGGACGACGGCACCCGGGTCCCGGCGGGCGCGGTCGTCGTCGGCATCGGCGCGCGCCCCGCCACGGCCTGGCTGAAGGGCTCCGGCATCGAACTCGGCGCCCACGGCGAGGTGGTCGCCGACGACCATCTGCGCACCTCCGCAGCGGACGTCTACGCCGTCGGCGACTGCGCCTCCTTCCCCTCGGGCAGGTACGGCCGGCGCCTGCTCGTCCACCACTGGGACAACGCCCTCCAGGGCCCCCGCACGGTCGCGGCGAACATCGTCGGCGAGACCCCCGAGCCCTACGACCCCGTCCCGTACTTCTGGTCCGAGCAGTTCGGGCGGTTCGTCCAGTACGCCGGGGACCACGCCTCCGCCGACACGATGGTCCGGCGCGGCGACCCGACCGGCGCCGCCTGGTCGGTCTGCTGGCTCCGCGAGACCCGGCTGGTCGCCCTGCTGGCAGTGGGCCGCCCCCGCGACCTGGCCCAGGGCCGCCGCCTGATCGAAGCGGGCACAGCGATGGACCCGCTGCTGCTGGAGGACCCGGCGAGGCCCCTGAAGGCGGCGACGGCGTAGGCCGGACGCGGCTCGGCTACCCACTGTCAGTCCCAGATGGCAGTCTTGGAGACGTGACCGAGATTGACGCAAAGATCGATGCTCTCGTCCCCGCGTGGCTGACCCTTCCCGACATCGCAGAGATGCTGGACGTCGAGGTGACCCGCGTGCGGCAGCTGGTGAAGGAAGGCCAGCTCATCGCCGTACGCCGTGGTGAGAACCGCGCACTGCACGTCCCCGCCGCCTTCATCGACGGAGACAAGGTGGTCAAGGGCCTGACCGGCACCCTGACCCTGCTGAGGGACGACGGCTTCAGCGACGAAGAGATGCTGGAGTGGCTCTTCACTCCGGACCCCAGCCTGCCCGGCACCCCGGCCCAGGCCCTGAGCGAGAATCGCGGCACGGAGGTGAAGCGCCGCGCCCAGGCGCTCGCCGTCTGACCGGAAACACCTGAGGCACCAGACACACCGCACCCACCAGACAGACCAGAGACACCGGGGACACCCCCGGGAAGTTCGCAGCAGAGCCGCCTGTACGGCGTACGGGAGCCGGGGCCCGAGAGGGTCGCGTCCCGTACGCCGCACCGATCACGCACGCCAACGGGGGACGCACCCATGCCCGACGCCGCCGCACAGCTCGCCGACGCCCGGCTCTACCTCTGCACGGACGCCCGCAAGCGCCAGGGCGACCTCCCGCGGTTCCTGGACGCGGTCCTCGCGGGCGGCGTGGACATCGTGCAGCTCCGCGACAAGGGCATGGAGGCCGCCGAGGAGCTGGAGCACCTCCAGGTCTTCGCGGACGCCTGCCGCCGGCACGGCAAGCTGCTCGCCGTCAACGACCGCGCGGACGTCGCCCACGCCATCGGCGCGGACGTGCTGCACCTCGGCCAGGGCGACCTCCCGGTCCCGGCCGCCCGCGCCGTCCTCGGCACGGACGTGCTCATCGGCCGTTCCACCCACGCCGAGGAGGAGGCCGCCGCCGCGGCCGCCCAGGAGGGCGTGGACTACTTCTGCACGGGCCCCTGCTGGCCCACCCCACCAAGCCCGGCCGTCACGCCCCGGCCTGGACCTCGTCCGGTACACCGCCGCCCTCGCCACCGACCGCCCCTGGTTCGCCATCGGCGGTATCGACCTCGGCAATCTCGACGAGGTCGTCGAGGCGGGTGCCCGGCGGGTGGTGGTCGTCCGGGCGATCACCGAGGCCGACGACCCGGGAGCCGCCGCGGCGGAGTTCACCAAGCGGCTGCGCACCCTCTAGCCGGCCGCGTCCGCGGTGGCCTGGTGTCCACGTCTGTCCAAGGCGTGGACACCAGGTCGGCAAAGGGGACAAAAGCACCTGGTCTGGTTGGGGGACGGCGCCGACCTGACTAACCTGCCCGTATGGCCCTAGGAACCGCTTCGACCCGCACGGACCGCGCACGGACCGTGCGTGACATGCTCGCCACGGGCAAAACCACCTACTCCTTCGAGTTCTGGGCACCCAAGACGGAGAAGGGTGAGCGGAACCTCTGGAACGCCCTCCGCAGGATCGAGGCGGTCGCGCCCAGCTTCGTCTCCGTGACGTACGGCGCGGGCGGCTCCACCCGGGCCGGCACGGTGAAGGCGACCGAGCAGATCGCCGCCGACACCACCCTCACGCCGGTGGCCCACCTCACCGCGGTCAGCCACTCCGTCGCCGAACTGCGGAACATCATCGGCCAGTACGCGGACGCCGGCATCCGCAACATCCTCGCCGTCCGGGGCGACCCGCCCGGTGACCCGATGGCCGAGTGGATCGCGCACCCGCAGGGTCTGACCTACGCCGCCGAACTCGTCCGCCTCATCAAGGAGTCGGGCGACTTCTGCGTGGGCGTGGCGGCCTTCCCGGAGATGCACCCGCGCTCCCCGGACTGGGACAGCGACGTGGCGCGCTTCGTCGACAAGTGCCGGGCGGGCGCCGACTACGCGATCACGCAGATGTTCTTCCACCCCGACTCGTATCTGCGTCTGAGGGACGCGGTCGCGAGGGCCGGCTGCGAAACCCCCGTGATTCCCGAGGTCATGCCCGTCACCAGCGTGAAGATGCTGGAACGGTTGCCGAAACTCAGCAACGCCGCCATCCCGAACGCCCTGAAAGAGCGGATCGTCACAGCCAAAGACGATCCGGCCGCTGTACGCTCCATTGGCATCGAGTTCGCCACGGAGTTCTGCGCGAGGCTGCTGGACGAGGGAGTCCCCGGACTTCACTTCATCACCCTGAACAACTCCACCGCGACTCTGGAAATCCACGAGAACCTGGGCCTGCACCATCCACCACGGGCCTAGACCGGTCGCACTCGCGTACGACACACTGCGTAGCGGCTACAGGGAGAGGGGCGTACATGGGCTGGGCGGTCCTCTACATCGCGTTCGGCGTCGTCGCGTTGTGGCTGCTGGGTGAGGTGCTGCTGCAGTACAAGGCGCGTCTGCGCTGGCGCCTGCTCGCCTTCGCGGGCTTCCTCGGTGTCGTCCTCGGTGTCCTCATCCCCAACGTGATCGTCATCGGGCTGGGCGCGATCGCCTTCGCGGTCGGGCAGACGTACGTGACGCTGTCGTTCCGGCGCGGCTTCGAGGCCGGCTGGGCCGTCCGCCCGCGCTCCGGCGAGGGCGAGGACGGCGGCCGGCTGCCCAAGGCGGCCAAGAAGCGCCGGCGCGGCGAACCGGACCGCCAGGACCCGACCCTGGAGGTCACGGACCTGGAGACCACCGCCGCCGGAACCTACGCCCAGAGCGACGACCTGCTCGACGACCGCGACGACGACGTGTTCGTCCGCCCGCAGTCCACGCCCTCCGCGGCCGGGCCGGCCCCCGTCTACTCCCCGGAACCCATGCCGGACGACACCAGCACCTACGGCATCTACGGCGACGACAACGCCTACGCGGGCGCCACCGGCCAGCGGCAGGCGACCGCCGACCAGGCCGCGCAGGACGAGGCCTTCGCCTACTACGGCTACGACCAGCAGCAGTACGGCTACGACCCGTCGCAGCAGCAGTACGCCGCCTACTCCGACCCGTACATCGGCACCCAGACGTACGACGCCACGGCCTCCTACGACCAGTCCTACGGGCAGCAGGGGTACGGGCAACAGGGCTACGGCCAGGACCAGTACGGCGGCGGCTACGGCGGCGAGACCCCGCCCGGCGGCGTCTGGGTCCCGCAGCAGCGCAACACCGACGACCCGTTCGGCTCGGACCTCCCGTCGGACCAGCAGTACCCGTACCAGGGCAACGGCAACGGCAACGGCCAGAACGGCTACGACGAGCAGCAGTACCGTTTCTGAAGGATCCGTCCGGCCCCCGCTCCGGCCCCGGTGAGCCTCACTGGGAGCCGCGGAAGTCCGGTCCCTCGACGATCAGTCCCGCCACCAGCGCGCCCGACATCCCGGCGTGCGCAAGACCGCCGCCGGGGTGGGACCAGCCACCCACGGTGAACAGGCCCGGCAACGCGGTGGTGTTGGACGGGTGCAGCCATCGCCCGTCCGCCGCGGCGAGCGCCGGCGCCGGGACCGCGCCCCCCTCCGCACCGGTCGTCCGCGCGATGTCGGCCGGGGTGCGCACCTCGCTCCACAGCAGACGCTTGCGCAGATCGGGGACGGCGCGCTCGGCGGCGTCGACGAGCCGCTCGGCCGACACCTCGAAGTCCTCCGACTCCGCGCCGTTGCGCTCGGGTCCGGCGGGGACCGCGCACGTGACCGTGACCGCCTCGTGGCCGGCGTCCGGGACCAGTGCCGGATCGTCGGGGCGCAGCACCGTCACCGTGGGCCGGGCGACCGTCCCGTGCGACGGACCGAAGAGCAGGTCCAGCTCGGCGTCACGATCCTCCGCGTGCACCACCGTCCGGTGCGCCGCGTCCGCCGGACGTCCGCCGCGCAGCGCCAGCAGCACGGTCAGCCGGCTCGTCGCCCCGCGCTGGGCCGGCACCTCGCCGGCATCCCGCAGGACCGACCGCCGCGCCAGGCGGCTCAGCACCTCGGGCGCGACCCCGGCGACCACGAAGTCGGCCTCGGCCACCGCGCCGTCCGCCGACTCCACCCCGGCCGCCCGGCCGTCCTTCTCGACGATCCCGGTGACCTCGGCGCCGAAGACGAACTCGACCCGGCGGGCCAGGCACCGCTCGTACAGTGCCCGCGCCAACTCCCGCAGACCGCCCCGGACGTACCAGGTCCCGAAGGCGTGGTCGAGGTAGGGCAGGACCGCCGCGCTCGCCGGGACGCTCCTCGGGTCCAGGCCGTACGCGAGGGCGTGGCTCTCCAGCAGCGCCGTCAGCCGGGGATCGCGCAGTTCCCAGGCGCCGACCTCGGCGAGGGTGGCGGCGCGGCGGGTGCGCAGCAGCCGCCTGCGGGGGACCGAGGGGTACGGTTCGCGCTCGGCCAGGACCTTCCAGTCGGACCACAGCGGTTCCTCCAGGAGGGGCCGCCGGGTGCGGTCCCAGGCCTCGCGGGCCCGCACCAGGAAGTCGCCCCAGCGGTCGCCGACGCCCGGGCCGAGCGCGGAGTTCAGGGCGGCGACCACGCCCGCGCGGGAGGTGCCCGGCAGCAGGAGGTCGGTGCCGTCCGCGAAGACGTGCCGGGCCGCCGGGTCGACCTGGGCCAGGTCGACGCACTTCTCCAGCGGCTCCTTGCCGGTCTTGAGGAACAGGTCGCGGTGCACGGCGGGGAGCAGCAGCAGTCCAGGTCCCGTGTCGAACGCGAAGCCGTCGCGCTCGAAGCGGCCCACGGCGCCGCCGTAGGTCGTCGTGCTCTCGTGCACCACCACGCGGTGGCCCGCGACGGCCAGCCGGGCAGCGGCCCCCATCGCGCCGAGACCGGCGCCGATCACCGCGATTCTTGCCATGTGAGCGACCTTATCGGCCGCCGCTGACATCGCTTGTTCGCGGTCGAGCTCGGGCAGTGCGGTCGTTCGGCGGGTACGGGTTCGTCGTGGCTTGTCGCGCGGTTCCCCGCGCCCCTGACGGGGGGCAGGGGCGGGCCTGGGGAAGTACGCAGGGCTGAGTACCCGTACTCACCCGGTGAGATGAGTACCCGTACGGATGGGCTCCCACCTGCGGGAACGAGAGAGTGGAGGCACGGGAAGGGGCGCGGCCGCGGTACCGCCGACACGGGGCGGCGGAACGGCTCTCGCGCTCTTACCGCTCCTTCCGTCGACGCGAGTCGGCGGGAGCGAGGCACGGGGGAGTACGGGGGAACAGGGAAGCGCCGGTTCGAGGTGGCCCGCGGGGGACGCGGCCAGTTCGGACCGGCGCTCTCGTTTCCGCCCCGGCCCGGTCAGCCGTTCCCGCTCACGCGGCCCTGCAGCAGCCGGGACAGCGCCGCGTGGACGTCGTCCAGGGAGCGCTCCGGCTGGAAGGCCTTCCAGTCCAGCGCGGCCACCAGGACCATGCCGACCAGGGCCGACGCCGTCAGGCCGACGTCGATCTCGTCGCTCAGCTCGCCGCCCTCGACGCCGTCGCGGAGCACCCCCTCGACGACGGCGACCGCCTCCCGCCGGACGACCATCAGCGTGGACTGCCAGGCGCGGTTGGTGCGCCACAGCTCGGCCACGTACAGCTGGGTGAAGGACGGGTAGCGGTCGATGAAGACGAGCCCGGCCCGGATCATCGCGTCCAGGGCGTCGACCCTGCTGCCGCCCTCCTTCGCGGTCCGCTCGGCCGCCTCGCGGAGGGAGGCGGTGAGCAGTTCCACGCCGTGCCGCAGCAGCTCCTCGAAGAGGACCGACTTGCTCGCGAAGTTGTAGTAGACCGTGCCCTTGGCGACTCCGGCGCGCTCGGCGATCTCGTCCACCGTGGTGGCGGAGAACCCCTGCTCCGCTATGAGGGTGACGGCCGCTTCGTAGAGTTTCTGCCGGGTCGCCTCGCGGCGGCCCCCGCCTGCGCCGCCGGGGGCGTTGCTGCTTTCCATGGCCCTGATTGTCACAGGAACCGTGCCGTGCGCGGGAACAATGCCGTGCCGGGGAACATCGCGGTGCGGTGTCACAGACTCAACTCCGGGTGCAACCGGTCCAGGGTCCACACCTGCTTGCGGCGGGCCGACAGCGCGCTCAGCGCGAGGGCGCCGACGGTGAAGGCCACGAGCACCGCGCACGCCTGCCACACCGGGCCCAGACCGCCGCCCGTGATCAACCGCCTGAGGGCGTCCACGACATGGCTCATCGGCAGGAAGGGGTGCACCGCGTTGAAGAAGTCGGGGCTGGTCTGCACGGGGTAGGTGCCGCCCGCGGACGTCAACTGGAGCATCAGGAAGGCGAGGACGAGGATCCGGCCCGCCGCCCCGAAGCGCGCGTTGAGCCACTGCACGATCGCCGCGAAGCACGCCGTCACCAGGAACAGGAAGCCCACCGTCCCGGCCGCCCGTGCCATTTGCAGGCCGACCGCCCAGTGCAGCACCGCCATCAGCGCGACCGTCTGCAGCACACCCAGCGCCGCCACCGGCAGCCAGCCCGCCAGCGCGATCCGCCACGCCGAGGCACCCGCCGCGAGGGCTCGCCGGTTGAGCGGCTGGATCAGCATGTACGCCACCATCGCGCCCACCCACAGGGAGAGCGGGATGAAGTACGGGGCGAAGCCGGTGCCGTAGTTGGGCGCCTTGTGCAGGTCCCTGGTGGCCAACTGCACGGGATCGGCCATCACTTCGGTGCGCTGGTCGCGGTCCCGCTCGTCGTAGTCGGGGATCCGCTCGGCCCCCTCGTGCAGACCGCCCGCGAGCTTGCCGGAGCCGTCGGCCAGCTTGTACATGCCGCCCTTGAGGTCGACCGCGCCCGTCTTCAGATCGCCGACGCCGGTGTCGAGGTGCTCCGCGCCGGTCCTGGCCGTGCCGAGGCCGGTGTGCAGCGTCTTGGCCCCCTTGGCGACCTTCGTGGCGCCCTTGTCGAGCGCGTCGATCTTGGCGACGGCGTTGTCGAGGTCGGTGGAGAGGGTGGGCGCCGCCTTCGCGAGGGCGCGGGCCTGCTTCTCCAGGTTCCGCAGGTCCTTGTCGAAGGCCTTCATGTCACCGTCGTAGTTCTTGACCACGGTGTCGACGTCCTCGGCGAGCGTGGCCGCCTCCGCCGCCGCGTCCTTCGCCTTCTTCAGGTCCGCACAGGCCGCATCGGGCAGGACGGCCTTCTCGCAGCGGCGCTCGTGGACGTCGTCCAGGGTGTCGGAGGCGGTTCGGATGCCGGTGGCGGCGGCCGGCGCGGTCTTCACGAACGCGTCGAGGTGCCCCCGGATCGTGGCCGCCGAGTCGGCGACCAGGGTGGCGGTGTCGGCGATCGTGTCGCCGTTCTCGTTCAGGAAGGGCCGCACCTGGTCGGCCGCGGCGCCCACCTTGTCGGCGAGCTTCCCGGTGCCGTCCGCGACCTGCTGGGCACCGTCCTCCAGATCGCCCGCGCCCTCGTCCAGGTCCTTCAGCCCGCCGGACAGCTTGCCGCTGCCCTCCTTGGCCGTCCGCAGCCCGTCCGCGAGGTCCTTGGAGCCCTGCTCCGCCTTGTCGATACCGCCCTTGAGGTCGTCGGCGCCGTCCGCCGCCTTCTCGGTCCTGCCGTGGATGTCCGAGAACGAGATGAAGATCCGGTCCAGGAACGACCGCGAGGCCTTCGTCGACGCCGCCGTCCGCACCTCCGAGAACACCGTCCGGGAGATCTGGCCGACGATGTAGTTGTTCGCGTCGTTCGTCCGCACCTGGAGGGCACCCGTCTCCGGCACGTCCCCCGAACTGGACGCGATCCGCTCGCTGAAGTCCTTCGGCATGGTCAGCGACAGGTAGTACGTGCCGTCCTCGACGCCCGCGCGGGCCTCGGCGGCGCTCACCCGGTGCCACTCGAAGGTGTCGCTGTCCCGCAGCCCCTTGGCGATGTCGTCGCCCGCGGTCAGCCGCTGCTTGCCGACCGACGCGCCCCGGTCGTCGTTGACCAGCGCCACGGGGATGCGGTCCAGGCGGCCGTACGGGTCCCAGAAGGACCACAGGTACAGGGCGCCGTACAGCAGCGGCAGCAGCAGGAGCGAGACCAGCGCGGCGCGCGGCAGCTTCCCCCGGCCGAACCGCCTGAGCTCAAGCGCGGCCAGTTTCGGCGAGCGCATCGGCCGTCTCCTCGTCGTCGGATGTGTTGTCGGATGTGTTGTCGTCGGCGGTCTCGCGACCGCTGTTCCGGTGGTCGCCGCTCCGGCTGCCGGATCGCTCGTCCTGCTCGTCCTCGGAGCCTTCGTCGTCGGTGCGCTCTTCTCCGGGACTCTCGTCGCTCCTCGGTTCCCCGGGCGTCGTCGAGACCACTACCGCGCCCTTCGGGGCCTCGCTGCACACCGCCACGACCGTGAGTCCGGAATCGGTGAGGGACGTCAACAGGGCCCACATCTCCGTCCGTTCGGCGTCGGAGAGCTTCAGGTCGGTGTCGTCGACGCCGAGCAGCCGGGGCCGGCCGACGAGGGCGAGGGCGACCGACAGGCGCAGGGCCTCCATCCGGTCGAGGTCGCGCACGGCCGTCCGGGAACCCTTGGGGAGCGCCTCGCGGTCGAGCCCGGCGGCGGTCGTGGCGGCCTCGATCCGGTCCTTCAGCTCGGCGTCGCGATCGGCCCGGGAGCGCAGCAGCCCGCGCAGGGTGCCGTCGAAGCGCCGCTGCATCAGCGCCCGTTCACGCAGGTGCTCTCCGACGGTCAGGGCCGGGTCGAGGTCCGTCACCCCGGGGACGTGGGCGAGGGCGCTGACGCGGCGCACGGCCGCCATGCGCTTCGGCAGGTGCAGGGAGCCGACCGTGGCCCGGCCCTCGCTCGGCTTCATCCGGCCGGTGAGCGCGAGCAGCAGACACGTCCGCCCCGACCCGGACGGCCCCGCGAGCGCGACCAGCGAGCCGGCCTCCGCGTCGAACCCGACGCCCCGGAAGGCCCAACCGCGCGGCCCCTCGAGCCCGAACCCCTCCGCGCCGACGGCGACACCGCGGGCCGCCCTCCGCCCGGGGCCCGCTTCCCCTGCCTCTGCCATGCCCCGGAACCCCTCTGCCCTGGCTTTGAACTGACTGGTCAGTGCAAAAACTACTCCGAACCTTTGAACGAAGCAAAAGCGCAGGTCAGAACGGATTGTCAGTGGCATACCTCACGATGGGCACATACGGCACCTCGCGACAGAGCGTGCCGTCCGCAGACGACAGGAGGTTCGTCATGGCCAGCTACCACGCAGCAGCCGCCAACCGGCGCCGCGCCACCGGCCCTGCCCCCTCACTGACCGGCCCGGCGAGCGACGTGCACCCCGTGCTGCGCCGGGCGACGGCCCCGCCCGCCGCCCTCGACCTGCTGGCCCAGGCCCGCTCCGGACTCGACGAGGCGTCCGGACTCCGCACGCCCAACGAGCGGTACGCCACCGCTCACCTCGCGGCCCTGCGCACCGCCGCCGCGGTGCTCGCCGCCCGGGGTCGCCCCGAACCCACCCCGAAGCGCCGGGCCAAGATCCGGAGCGCCTGGGAAGTGCTCCCCGAGATAGCGCCCGAACTCGCCGAGTGGAGTGCGCTGTTCGCCTCCGGCGCCGCCCGCCGTGCCCGCGCGGAGGCGGGCATCCAGGGCGCGGCGAGCGTCCGCGACGCCGACGACCTCATACGCGACGTGGCGATGTTCCTGCGCCTGGTCGAGCGGATGCTGGTGCTCCAGCCGGTGCTGCCCCAACCCCGGCAGGACAGCGGCCCGGAGGTCCCGGACGCGGGCTGAGCGACCGTCCCGGCGCCGCCCATTAGGGTTGGGGTCACCAGCACCCTCCGTCACGGCCACCGGCCCGACGGAGACGCAAGCCCATCGCTCCGCCGCACACCAGGCGGTGCCGCGCCGAGGAGTCAACTGCCGTGTCGGACCCGATGCGACCCCGCGCCTCTCTCCGTACCGCCGTGGTCTGGGAGGTCCTCCAGGACGCCCTCGACCGCCGGGTGAAGGCGACGGGGCGTGAGTCGCTCGACGTACTGGACACCGGGGGCGGCAGCGGCAGGTTCGCGGTGCCCGCCGCCCGCCTGGGCCACCGGGTCACCGTCGTCGACCCCAGCCCGAACGCGCTGTTCGCGCTGGAGCGGAGGGCCGCCGAGGCCGGCGTCGCCGACCGTGTCCGGGGCGTCCAGGGCGACGCCCACGGCCTCTTCGACGTCGTGGAGCGCGGTGGGTACGACGCCGTGCTCTGCCACGGCGTCCTGGAGTACGTGGACGACCCCGCCGAGGGCATCGGCAACGCGGTGGCCGCGCTGCGCCCCGAGGGCGTCCTCAGCCTGCTGGCCGCCGGCCTCGGCGGCGCCGTCCTCGCCCGCGCCCTCGCCGGGCACTTCAAGGAGGCGCGGCAGGCGCTCGCCGACCCGAACGGACGCTGGGGCGAGGGTGATCCGGTTCCCCATCGCTTCACCGCCGAACAGCTCACCGGGCTCGTCGAGGGCGCGGGCCTCCGGGTCGCCGCCGTGCACGGCGTCCGGGTCTTCGCCGATCTCGTCCCCGGGGTGCTCGTCGACACCGAGCCCGGCGCCCTGGACGCCCTGCTCCAGCTGGAGGCGGCGGCCGCCGAGCTGCCCGCCTTCCACTCCGTGGCCACCCAACTTCATGTGCTGGGTGAGACGCGAGGGGCCGCCGAGTCCTGAGCCGTCTCCCGCGGCGGACGAGCCTGCCCCGCTGATCAGGGGCTCGGCGGCGGATGGAGTACGCCACAGGCCCCCCGATCGGGCGCTCGGAGCCGTATGATCGAGGGAGACCGTTCCGGCATGACGGGCCGTTCGCTGGGGAATTCACACCTCAGCGAGTCGGGGTGCCATGGCGGGTTCCGGTTGGCGAATTGGCGTAGAGGGGCGGGTTTCAAGGGGGCGATTCCCTGCCTATCCTGAAGAGGACCCCCCGGGTCGCCCCGGCGACCGCACGATGAGGAGGACTCCGTGCCGCTCTCAGAGCACGAGCAGCGCATGCTCGAGCAGATGGAGCGAGCGCTGTACGCCGAAGATCCCAAGTTCGCGTCAGCGCTTGAGGGAAGCGGGCTGCGTACGTACACCCGGCGGCGGGTCTACCAGGCGGTCGCGGGCTTTCTGGTGGGTATCGCGCTCCTCATGGCCGGAATGGTCGCACAGCAGATCTGGGTCAGCGTGGTGGGATTCCTCGTCATGCTGGGCTGCGCCGTGCTCGCCGTCACCGGTTGGCGCAAGGCCCCCAAGCCGGGTGAACAGCCCGCCGGTGCCGCAGGCTCCGCCGGTGCGCGTCGGCAGACGCGACAGCGCCGCTCCATGATGGACCGAATCGAACAGCGCTGGCAGCGCCGTCGTGACGAGCAGGGCGGCCACTGAGCCGGCCGAGACGCCGACCCGACAGCCACAGCTGAACACGGACGAAGGGTGACCACCCCGGCGGCGGTCACCCTTCGAGCATGCCCGCACGCGAACGCCCGCGCATCAGGGCACGCCCCTCAGGGGCTGCACGTGTGGGCACACCGGCCACAGCCGGGCCGGTCACCGAAAACCGGCGAACGCCCACCGGCGATCGACCACCGGCCGCCGCCTTGCTGTCGCGACCCCCGGACGGACGAACGGTCCTGTCCCCGCCGGGTTCGCCCGGCGGGGACAGGACCGTGACGCGTCGGCGCTAGCCGTTCCGACTCGGTGTGGGGCGTCGCCACGGCAGGCGTGGCGTGGGGAGCCGGGACAGCAGCTCGTCCCTGGTGTCCGCCCAGCGGGCCGCGAGGGCCCACACCACCCGGACGGTCGAACGCGGCAGCAGCAGTGCCCGCAATCTGGTGCGGCGGCCCGCGTGAGCCCTGAGACCGGCCCCGACCTGGTGCGCGTCCCGGGCGAGACCCGCCGGAACCTGTGGACGCGGAGCGAAGAGGACCTGCTCCACCGCCGCCGCCACCCGGTGCACCGCCTCGGCGGCAGCCGGTTCCAGCTCCCCGAGCCGCACGATCCGCGCGGCGGCCTTGCGGGGCGTCTGCGACTCGTCGGGCGCGATCCCGTAGTCCCACGCCGTGTCGGCCACCTCCTGCCAGGCGGCCAGCGCATGAGCCGCCGCGGCCTCCGTGCGGCCGTAGGAGGTGGCCCTGTCCGGCGGAGCCGGGGAGCCCGGCGCCTCGCTGCCCTCGTGGGTCACCTCCCGCGCGACGGCGGGCTCCTGGGTCCCCTTCGGCACCGCGCCCTGGTGCGCGCCCAGCCGCACGGACCGGACCCGCAGCCGCCACAGCATCGGCAGCAGCGGGATCGCCAGCACCAGAAGCGCTCCCGGGAGGATCAGCAGCGTCCAGGGCGAGAAGAACACCAGCCCCCAGAACGAGCGCTCCTCGTCGTCCGAACCCGGTACGGCCGCCGCCGACTCGGTCCCGCAGGCCCCCAGCTTCGCCTCCTGCGGCGTGCAGCTCTCGCTCGCCGACGGCTCGGCCGAGGGCGCCGTGGACGCCGACGACGAGGGACGGGGCACCTCGGGCAGCCCACCGGTGCCGGTGTCCTCGGGCACCGTGTACTCGGGCGTCGAACCCCGGTTGGGAGTGGGCTCGAAACGGGTCCAGCCCACGCCCTCGAAGTACAGCTCGGGCCAGGCGTGCGCGTCGCGCAGACCCACCGACATCGTGCCGTTCGTCTGCGGGGTGCCGGGGGTGAAGCCCACCGCCACCCGGGCCGGTATGCCCAGCGTGCGGGCCATGGACGCCATCGCGAAGGAGAAGTGGACGCAGAAGCCCTCCTTGTCCTCCAGGAACCGGGCTATCGCCCGGGCGCCCGTGCCCGACCGCACCTCCGTGTCGTAGGTGAACTCGCCGCTGAAGGCGAACCAGTCCTGGAGCTTCACCGCGCGCTCGTAGTCGTTCTTCGCGCCCTCGGTGACATCCAGCGCCGTCCGCGCCACCACCGGCGGCAGCGAGGCCGGCACCTTGGTGTACTCCCGCCGCAGCGCCGGCGGCGGCTCCGGTGCCGAGGCCAGCTGCTCCGCCGTGGGCTCCACGATCAGGCTCTCGACCTTGTACTGGGCGCCCTTGGTGTCCTGGCCGTGGTCACCGACGAGGGTGCGCCCCACGGGCTCGTACCGCCAGTCGCCGTCGATGTCCACGTTGGTCACCGGGTACGGCATCGGCAGCCAGTTCTGCTCGTAGTCCTCCGACGCGACGATCCGGGTCTCGATCGACGTCCGCTTGACGTCGGAGGCGAGACCGATCGGGGTGCCGAAGTCGTCCGGGACCCCCGTGATGGAGCGCTCGGTCGGGGTCCACGAGGTCCCGTTGAAGTTGTCCAGGGAGACGATCCGCAGATACATCTCCTGCACGTTGTCGGTGTTGGTGCGGTACGACAGGACCTGGCGGTCCTCGTCCACGTTCAGGCTGCCGCGCAGTTGCACCACCGGGTTCACCGCGGCGATCGTGCCGCCGCCACCGGAGCCACCGCCGAAACCGGCGCCCGTGCCGTCCAGGAGGCCCCCGTCGAGGGAGGGCAGCCCGAGCGGCACCACCAGGGCGATGCCCAGCGCGACCGCGCCGATGCGCCGCCCGGTGCGCACGGGCGCCACGGGGCCGCTCGCGGACTCCGGGCGCTGGGGACCCTGGGGCGCGCCGCCGAAGACCCTGCCCCACTGCGAGAGCCGGTCGCGGCTCTCGGTCAGGAGCAGCAGCAGATAACCGGCCGAGGCCAGCACGAACCACAGCCACGCGGCGCCGTCGGAGAGTCCCGCCGCGACCGAGTACAGCGCGAGCAGGGGGAGGCCGGCGGGGGCGGCGCTGCGGAACGTCACCGCGAGGGCGTCCACCAGCAGGCCTATCACCAGCACACCGCCGATGATCATCAGGCGGATGCCGTCGGTCAGCGGCGCCGGGATGGCGTACCGGCCGACGTCCTCGGCGCCGTTCTGCAGCAGCGTCGCGAAGTACTGGAAGGCCTCGGGGCCGGGGACGATCCCGGCCACCGCCCGCTCCCGGGCGAAGACCAGCGTCAGCATCATCAGGGTGACCAGGGCCTGGGCGGCCACGGTCAGCGGCCGGGCCAGCGGGACGCGCCGGGTGAGCGCTCCCACACCGGTCTGCACGCCCAGCATGAGCGCCGCCTGGATGATCCACGTCGCCGGGTCCACCAGCGGCAGCAGTGCGCACGCCGCCATGATCGTGGCGGCCCAGGCGCACAGCGCCAGTCTCGCCCGCCCGCTCATGACCGCCCCTCCGTACCGCTCCCGGACAGTACTCCGGTGCGCTGTCTGTCCGCCTGTCGCCACAGGTCCGTCAGCGAGGCGCCGCGCGGCACGGTCAGTGCCGTCCAGCCCGCCTCGTGCAGCAGCCGCAGCGACTCCTCGCTCGCGCTCCCGGCACCGGGCACCTCGCCCGGTTCGGTCGTCCACGCCTCGCTGTCCAGCAGGAAGGCGACCGCCCCACCGCCGCGCCGGCGCATCTTGCCGAGTACCGCCGCCTGCTCGTCGTCGAGGTCGCCGAGGAAGGCGACCAGCAGCCCCTCGTTGCCGCCGCGCAGCACGTCGTACGCGGGCGACAGGCTCGTGCCGGCGGAGTGGTCGATCACCGCGAGGGTGTCCATCATCAGTCCGGCCGCGTCGGCCGACTCCTGGCTGGCGCCCGCGAACCCGTCGGCGCCCTCGCCGGGCACCGAGCTGCCGGTGTCCGTCAACAGCCTGACGGAGAAGCCGCGTTCGAGCATGTGGACCAGCATGGAGGCGGCGCCGGAGACGGCCCACTCGAAGGCGGAGTCGGGGCCCGCGCCGAGGAACGCCTCGGCCCGGGTGTCCAGCAGCACCGTGCAGCGGGCACGCTGCGGTTGTTCCTCGCGGCGCACCATCAGCTCGCCGTAGCGCGCGGTCGAACGCCAGTGCACCCGGCGCAGGTCGTCGCCGTGCCGGTAGCCGCGCGGGATCACGTCGTCCTCGCCGGCCAGCGCCAGCGAGCGCTGCCGCCCGTCGCCGTACCCCTTGGCCTCGCCGCTCAGCCGCACCGGCGGCAGGGCCTCCACGCGCGGGACGACGGTCAGCGTGTCGTACGTCGAGAAGGACCGGGTCAGCTCGCACATGCCGAACGGGTCGGTCAGGCGCAGCTGCAGCGGGCCCAGCGGATAGCGGCCGCGCAGATCGGAGCGGACCCGGTACGACACCTCGCGACGCCCGCCCGCCTCCACCCGGTCCAGCACGAACCGGGGGCGGGGACCGAGCACGTACGGCACCCGGTCCTGGAGCATCAGCAGCCCGGTGGGCAGCCGCGAGACGTTGTCCATCCGCAGATGGACACGCGCCTCGCTGCCGGCGGGCACGCGCCCGGGGGAGAGGCGACGGCTGCCCGCGACCCGGTACCGGGTGCGGTACAGCACGGTCGCGCAGACCAGCGGCAGCACGGTGAGCAGCAGGCCGACCCGGAGCAGATCGCTCTGCCCGAGGACGTAGGCGCAGACCGCGGCCGCCACGCCGGCCGCCAGGAAGGAGCGTCCGCGCGTGGTGAGGCCGGCGAGGGCCGTGCGCAGCCCGCCCTTGTCCTGTTCCGGGGCGGGCGCCGGCCCTCCGGTGCTCATCCAAGCCTCCGCGGCGGCTGCTGCGGGTACGCGGGCGTGGCGTGGACCGAGCCGTACCCGCTCTGCGCCTGGGGGGCCTGCGGCACGGGGGTGCGCTGCAGGATCTCCTGGACCACCTGCTCCGGCGTACGCCGGTTGAGCTGCGCCTGGGCGGTGGGCAGCAGCCGGTGGGCGAGGATGGACACGGCCAGCGACTGGATGTCGTCCGGCAGGGCGTACTCCCGGCCGCTGAGGGCGGCGGTCGCCCTCGCCGCACGCAGCAGATGCAGCGTGGCGCGCGGCGAGGCGCCGAGTCTGAGGTCCGGATGGCTGCGGGTGGCGCCGACCAGATCCACCGCGTACCGCCGCACCGTTTCCGCGACGTGCACGCCCCGGACCGCTTCGATCAGCTTCACGATCTCGTGCGCGTGCGCCACCGGCTGCATGTCCTCCAGCGGCGAGACCCCGCCGTGGATGTCGAGCATCTGCAGCTCGGCCTCCGGGCTCGGGTAGCCGACGGAGACGCGGGCCATGAAGCGGTCGCGCTGGGCCTCCGGCAGCGGGTAGGTGCCCTCCATCTCCACCGGGTTCTGCGTGGCCACCACCATGAAGGGGCTCGGCAGCTCGTATGTGGTGCCGTCGATCGTGACCTGGCGCTCCTCCAGGGACTCCAGGAGCGCGGACTGCGTCTTCGGCGAGGCGCGGTTGATCTCGTCGCCGATCACGATCTGCGAGAAGATCGCGCCCGGCTTGAACTCGAACTCCTTGCGCTGCTGGTCCCAGATGGACACACCCGTGATGTCCGACGGCAGCAGGTCCGGCGTGAACTGGATACGCCGCACCGAGCAGTCGATGGACCGCGCCAGTGCCTTGGCCAGCATGGTCTTGCCGACGCCGGGTACGTCTTCGATCAGAAGATGTCCCTCGGCGAGCAGCACTGTCAGCGAAAGCCGTACGACCTCAGGCTTGCCCTCGATCACTTGTTCGACAGAACTGCGGACTCGCTCCACAGTGCTGGTCAGATCAGTGAGGCTCGCTCGATCGTCATAGGTCGTCACCCGGCCCTCCTCGGCCCGTTCTTTCTCCGGGCCGTCGCTCTGCGATGCGGACCGGCCCACCCCGAAACACGGACACCACGCGTGAACTGCTCAGCGTGACGCCACACCCGCATTCTTGCTGCCGTTACCAATCCGTGTCACTCGCCTGTGGATAACCGTCCGTGATATGTCAGGTTTGCGGCGTTCTGCCGGGCGAGATGCCAGCAGATTGACAGCAAAGCGGGGCTGCGCGGAACCGCCCTCGGGCGATAGGAGGGCGGTTCCGACCCTACGGTTCGACGGGACTCAGGCCGCGTCGATCTCCCGGAGCAGGCCGGTCTTCACGTCGAAGACGAAGCCGCGCACGTCGTCGGAGTGCAGCAGGAACGGGTTGGTGCGGATCCGCTGCATGGACTGCCGTACGTCCTGGTCGACGTCCCGGAAGGACTCCACCGCCCACGCCGGACGCTGGCCGACCTCGGCCTCCAGCTCGGTGCGGAAGTCCTCGGTGAGGGCCTCCAGGCCGCAGCCGGTGTGGTGGATGAGGACGATGCTGCGGGTGCCGAGCTTGCGCTGACTGATGGTGAGGGAGCGGATCACGTCGTCGGTGACCACGCCGCCCGCGTTGCGGATGGTGTGACAGTCGCCCAGCTCCAGGCCGAGCGCGTCGTGCAGGTCGAGGCGGGCGTCCATGCACGCCACGACCGCGACACGCAGGACGGGGCGGGCGTCCATCCCGGGGTCGGTGAACGCGGCGGCGTAGCGCTGGTTCGCCTCGACGAGGCGGTCGGTGACGGTGCCGTCGGATATGGCGCCTTCGGGGCCGGTGGGAACTGCTGCGGAGGTCGTCATAGCGAAGACGGTACTGGTCACGGCCGCCGAGGGCGCTCTGTGAGAGAGGACAAAGAACGTCATTGAGCCTTGTTGTGAGGTAACCCACAGGAGTGGCGGGATCACGGCTGTACGGGTGATTTGGCCGGACTCGCGGCTTCGTCCGGACCGGCGCCGCGACGCGCAGGCCGGTTGATTGACCGCGTGGGGCCGTGGACTAAAGTGACGCCGAGCGGGAGGCGCGGCCGGACGGCAAGGTGACGACGGGCCCCATGTCCCCCGCTGGACCGAAACCCAAGGAGAACCGGCGAGAGTCCGGCGTCTCCCCGCGTGCGCGGCGCGTACGTGCGGCTCGCGCCGGACCTGAGAGGGCCCCTTGAGCAACAGCCGCCACGTCCCCGTCATGCTCCAGCGTTGTCTGGACATGCTGGCTCCGGCCCTCACGGCGCCCGGCGCGGTGGTGGTCGACTGCACGCTCGGCCTCGGCGGCCACAGCGAAGCGCTCCTGACCCGGTTCCCCGAGGCCCGCCTCGTCGCCCTCGACCGGGACAAGGAGGCCCTGCGCCTCTCCGGCGAGCGCCTCGCCCCCTTCGGCGACCGCGCCACCCTCGTGCACGCCGTCTACGACGAACTCCCCGACGTGCTCGACCGCCTGGGCCTCCCGCGCGTCCAGGGCGTCCTGTTCGACCTGGGCGTCTCCTCCATGCAACTCGACGAGGCGGACCGGGGCTTCGCGTACGCCCAGGACGCGCCCCTCGACATGCGCATGGACCAGACGACGGGCATCAGCGCCGCCGAGGTCCTCAACACCTACCCGGCGGGCGAACTCGTCCGGATCCTCCGGGCGTACGGCGAGGAGAAGCAGGCCAAGCGGATCGTGTCCGCGATCGTGCGCGAGCGCGACAAGGAGCCGTTCGCCAACAGCGCCCGACTCGTCGAACTGATCCGCGACTCCCTGCCGCAGGCCGCCAAGCGCACCGGCGGCAACCCCGCCAAGCGCACCTTCCAGGCCCTGCGCATCGAGGTCAACGGCGAACTCACCGTCCTGGAACGGGCGATCCCCGCCGCGGTGAAGGCCCTCGCGGTCGGCGGCCGGATCGCCGTGCTGTCGTACCACTCGCTGGAGGACCGGCTGGTGAAGCAGGTCCTCGCGGCCGGAGCCGCCACCACCGCCCCGCCCGGACTGCCCGTCGTCCCCGAGCGCTATCAGCCGAGACTCAAGCTCCTCACCCGTGGTGCCGAACTTCCCACCGAGGAAGAGGTCGCCGAGAACCGGCGCGCCGCCCCCGCGCGTCTGCGCGGGGCGGAACGCGTGCGGGAGGACGTCGCATGAGACGCGTGACGCGCATCGGCCGCGTCCGACGCACGAGGCGGACGAGGCGACCGCACACGGTGTGAAGGGGACGGTGAGTGAGTCCGACGAACGAACTCGCGGGGACGCCGGGCGAGTCCGGCACCCGACCCCACAGGGAGGGCGCGTGAGCAGGAAACCCGAACTGAGGGGCCGGGCGGCCCGTCTCGCGCGGCTCCTGCCCACGCGGCCCAAGGGCGCCGCCCGCACCCCCTTCGTCCTCCTGGTCGTCCTCCTCCTGGGCGGCGGCCTCATCGGCCTCCTCGTGCTGAACTCCGCGCTCAGCGAAGGGTCGTTCAAGCTCGACGACCTCCAGGACGACGTGAAGAGCTACACCGACGAGGAACAGGCGCTCCAACGGGACGTGGACGCCTACTCCGCGCCCGACGCCCTCCAACGCCGTGCCCGCGAGCTGGGCATGGTCCCCGGCGGCGACCCGGCCTTCCTCGACCCCGACGGCACGGTCAAGGGCATTCCGAGCGCCGCCCAGCAGACCGCGGCCCGAATGCCGCTCGTCCTCGCACCCGAGATCCTCGACCCCGGCCCGCCCGCGAGCCCCACGCCCTCCGGGAGCCCGACATCCTCCGGGAGCCCCACGCCCTCCGGGAGCTCGACGTCCTCCGGCTCCCCGACACCGCCCGCCACGCCGACGCCGACCGGGCCCGAGCCGCAGTCGCACGCCCGGACGCCGCAGCCCCCGGCCACCCCACCACACCGCCCGCACAGCCCACCCAGCTCCCGACGACCCCCGGCAGGTGACGGAAGTGGCCGATTCAGGCAGGCAGCCCCCGCCGCCGCGTACCCGGACCAGCCCGGCCCGTACGACCCGGCGGTAAGCGCCGACCGGGACCCGGCGCCCGCCCGCCGCACAGCGCCGTCCGGCCGCGCCCCGGCAGCCGCCCGGGCGCACCATCCGGCTGGGCAGCCCCCGCCCCCGGCTGCGCATGGTGAGCCTCGCGCTGACCCTGGTGATGATCGCCTTCGTCGTACGGCTGCTCCAGGTGCAGGCCGTCGACGCGAGCGAGTACGCCGCCAAGGCCGACCAGAACCGTTACGTCGGCCGGGTGCTGGCCGCCGAGCGCGGCGGCATCACCGACCGCAACGGCGTCGCCCTGGCGATGAGCACCGACGCCAACGACATCACCGCCGACCCGACGATGTTCACGCGCGAAGAGCTGAAGATCGACGACGGGCCCGAGCAGGCGGCAGCGCTCCTCGCGCCGATCCTCGGCGCGGACCAGGAGACCCTCACCGAGAGGCTCCGCACCAAGAACACGCGCTATGTGCTGCTCGCCCGCCGCCAGACCCCCCAGGTGTGGAACCAGATCAGCGACCTGAAGACCGCGCTCGTCAAGCGGGCCGCGGACGAGAAGGACACGGTCAACGTCCTGGCCGGCGTCTTCCAGGAGCCCAGCAGCAAGCGCGTGTACCCCAACGGCGACCTCGCCGCCGGGATACTGGGCTGGGTCAACGCCGAGGGCAAGGGCGGCGGCGGCATCGAGCAGCAGTGGAACGACCGTCTCTCGGGCAAGGACGGCAAGATCCGCTACGCCCAGTCGGGCGGCCGTCTCGTGCCCACCGCGGGCTCCACCGAGACGCCCGCGGTCGCCGGCTCCGACGTCGAGCTGACCATCGACCGCGACATCCAGTGGGCCGCGCAGAACGCCATCACCGAGCAGGTGAAGAAGTCCAAGGCGGACCGCGGTTACGTGATGGTGCAGGACACCCGCACCGGCGAGATCCTCGCCATGGCCAACTCGCCCGGCTTCGACCCCAACGACCTCACCAAGGCGAACCCGGACGCGCTCGGCAACGCGGCCCTCCAGGACGCCTACGAACCCGGCTCCACCGCCAAGGTCATGTCGATGGCCGCCGTGCTGGAGGAGAACGTCGCCACCCCGGGCACGCATGTCACCGTGCCCAACCGGCTGCACCGGGGCGACCGGCTCTTCAAGGACGACATCGACCACCCGACCTGGTACCTGACGCTCAACGGCGTCCTCGCCAAGTCGAGCAACATCGGCACGATCCTCGCCACCGGAGAACTCGGCCGCAACCAGCAGGAGTCCAACAAGATCCTCTACAACTACCTGCGCAAGTTCGGCCTCGGCGAGTACACCGGCCTGGGCTTCCCCGGCGAGACCAAGGGCATCCTCGCCGCACCCGGCGACTGGTCGACCTCGCAGCAGTACACGATCCCTTTCGGTCAGGGCGTGTCGATGAACGCCATGCAGGCGACCTCCGTCTACTCGACCATCGCCAACGGCGGCGTACGGGTCGAACCGACCCTCGTGCGGGGCACCAAGGGGCCCGACGGCCGCTTCACCCCCGCCCCGAAGCCCGGGAAGACCAGGGTCGTGAGCGAGAAGACGGCGAAGACCCTCGCCCGGATGCTGGAGTCCGTCGTGGACGACGAGGAGGGCACGGGCACCAAGGCCCGCATCCCCGGCTACCGGGTCGCGGGCAAGACGGGTACGGCCAACCGTGTGGATCCCGCCACCGGCAGATACCGGGGCTACACCTCGTCGTTCGCCGGGTTCGCGCCCGCCGACAAGCCACGGATCACCGTCTACTGCGCGATCCAGAACGCCACCAAGGGCAACTACTTCGGCGGCCAGATCTGCGGCCCCATCTACAAGGAAGTCATGGAGTTCGCCCTGAAGACCCTCCAGGTGCCGCCCACCGGGGCCAAGCCCGCGAACCTGCCCGTCACCTTCGCCCCTGACCCGCCCCGTCCCACCCCGATCCGCCCGCCGATCAGCGCAACAGCCAGGAACCGACTCGTGACCATGATCACTCCCGACCCCGGGAACCACGCCCCCGAGCCCCGCTCGCACAAACCCTCGCTTCGCCCCGTTGGGGGTGCGCCCGGTACGCTCACCGCCGTGCCACACGCTGATCAGTCCCAAACCACCCAGAAGGACGTTCCCGTGACATATCCGGGACCGCCCAGGCCGGCCCACGTCTCCGCCACACCCCTCGCGGAACTCGCCGGCCAGCTGGGTGCCGAGCAGCCGGCGAGCGCGGACACCACCCAGGTCACGGGCATCACCCACGACTCGCGCGCCGTCCGCCCCGGCGACCTGTACGCCGCCCTGCCCGGTGCCCGTCTGCACGGAGCCGACTTCGTGGACCAGGCCGTCGGCCTCGGTGCCGTCGCCGTCCTCACCGACCCCGGCGGCGCCGAGCGCGCCGCCGCGGCCGGGCTGCCGGCCCTCGTCGTCGACAACCCGCGCGCGCGGATGGGCGAGCTGGCGGCCACCATCTACGGCCGGCCGGGCGGCGACCTGCTGCAGATCGGCATCACCGGCACCTCGGGCAAGACCACCACCGCCTACCTCGTGGAGGGCGGCCTGCGGACCGTCCGCTCCACCGGACTCATCGGCACCGTCGAGATGCGCATCGGCGACGAGCGCATCAAGTCCGAGCGGACCACCCCCGAGGCCACCGACCTCCAGGCCCTGTTCGCCGTCATGCGCGAACGCGGTGTGGACTCGGTCGTCATGGAGGTCTCCAGCCACGCCCTGGTCCTCGGCCGGGTCGACGGCTGCGTCTTCGACGTCGCCGTCTTCAACAACCTCAGCCCGGAGCACATGGAGTTCCACTCCGGCATGGAGGACTACTTCCAGGCCAAGGCGCAGCTCTTCACCCCGGAGCGCAGCAGGCTCGGCGTCGTCAACCTCGACGACGAGTACGGCCGTCGGCTCGTCGACGAGGCCACCGTCCCGGTCGTCACCTTCTCCGCCGAGGGACACCCCGACGCCGACTGGCGCGCCGAGGACGTCCGGGTCGGCCCGCTGGACTCGACGTTCACCGCGGTCGGACCCAAGGGCGAGCGGATCGTCGCCAGGTCGCCGCTGCCGGGCACCTTCAACGTCGCCAACACCCTGGCCGCCGTCGCCACGCTGGCCGTCGCCGGGATCGACCCGCAGACCGCCGCCGACGGCATCGCGGCCGTACCGGGCGTACCGGGCCGGCTGGAGCGGGTGGACGCCGGGCAGCCGTACCTCGCGGTCGTCGACTACGCCCACAAGACGGACGCCGTCGAGTCGGTCCTCAAGGCGCTGCGCAAGGTCACCGAGGGCAGGCTGCACGTCGTGCTCGGCTGCGGCGGCGACCGGGACACCACCAAGCGCGGACCGATGGGCGCCGCCATGGCCCGGCTCTCCGACACCGCCGTACTGACCTCCGACAACCCTCGCTCCGAGGACCCCCTCGCGATCCTCGCGACCATGCTCGAAGGCGCGGCGTCCGTGCCGGCCCACGAGCGCGGCGAGGTCCTCCTCTTCGAGGACCGGGTCGCCGCGATCGCCGCGGCCGTGGCCCGCGCACGGCCGGGCGACACCGTGCTCGTCGCGGGCAAGGGCCATGAGCAGGGCCAGGACATCGCCGGCGTGGTCCGTCCCTTCGACGACCGCCAGGTGCTCCGCGAAGCTATCCAGCAGACCCAGGGATGAACTTGTGATCGCCCTCTCTCTCGCCGAGATCGCAGAAGTCGTCGGCGGGCAGACGCACGACATACCGGATCCGTCGGCGCTGGTCACCGGACCGGTCGTCCGGGACTCCCGTGAGGTGGAACCGGGCAGCCTCTTCGTCGCCTTCGCGGGCGAGCGCGTGGACGGACACGACTTCGCGGCCGCTGTCGTCGAGGCGGGCGCGGCAGCGGTGCTGGCGTCCCGCCCCGTCGGCGTGCCAGCGATCGTGGTCCCCGATGTGCAGGCGGCGCTCGGCGCCCTCGCCCGGCACGTCGTGCGCAGGCTCGGCACGACCCTGGTGGCCCTCACCGGCTCCGCCGGCAAGACCAGCACCAAGGACCTGATCGCCCAGGTGCTCCGGCGCAAGGCGCCGACGGTGTTCACCCCCGGCTCCCTCAACAACGAGATCGGGCTGCCCCTCACCGCCCTCAGCGCCACGGAGGAGACCCGTTTCCTCGTCCTGGAGATGGGCGCCCGCGGCATCGGCCACATCCGGTACCTCACCGAGCTGACCCCGCCGAGGGTCGGTCTCGTGCTCAACGTCGGCACCGCCCACATCGGCGAGTTCGGCGGCCGCGAACAGATCGCCCAGGCCAAGGGCGAGCTGGTGGAGGCCCTGCCCCCCGCCGAGGACGGCGGCGCCGCGATCCTCAACGCCGACGACCCCCTGGTACGCGCCATGGCCTCCCGTACGAAGGCCCGGGTGATCCTCTTCGGAGAGTCCGGCGAAGCGGACGTACGCGCCGAGAACGTGACGCTCACCGAGGCCGGACAGCCCTCGTTCAGGCTTCACACACCCTCCGGTGCAAGTGATGTGACCATGCGCCTGTACGGTGAGCACCACGTGTCGAACGCGCTCGCCGCGGCCGCCGTCGCCCATGAGCTGGGCATGTCCGCAAGTGAGATCGCCACCGCGCTCTCCGAGGCGGGCTCCCTCTCCCGCTGGCGCATGGAGGTCACCGAGCGCCCGGACGGCGTGACGGTCGTCAACGACGCCTACAACGCGAACCCCGAGTCCATGCGGGCCGCTCTGCGCGCGCTCGCAGCCATGGGCAAGGGGCGGCGGACCTGGGCGGTGCTCGGCAAGATGGCCGAGCTCGGGGACGAATCGCTCGCCGAGCACGACGCGGTCGGACGGCTCGCCGTCCGGCTCAATGTCGGCAAGCTCGTCGCGGTCGGGGGCAGGGAAGCGTCCTGGCTGCAACTGGGCGCATACAACGAGGGTTCGTGGGGTGAGGAGTCGGTGCACGTGTCCGACGCACAGGCGGCGATCGACCTGTTGCGCAGTCAGTTGCGCCCGGGGGACGTCGTACTCGTGAAGGCGTCCCGGTCGGTCGGGCTCGAGAGCGTGGCGCAGGCGCTGCTCGACAGCGGCAACGAGGGTGAGGTTGCCGCGCGATGATGAATCAGATCCTGTTCGCAGGAGTCATCGGTCTCTTCCTGACCCTGGTCGGTACCCCGCTGCTGATCAAGCTGCTGGCCCGCAAGGGGTACGGCCAGTACATCCGGGACGACGGCCCGCGTGAGCACGCCAGCAAGCGCGGTACGCCGACCATGGGTGGTATCGCCTTCATCCTGGCGACGATCGTCGCGTACTTCCTGGCCAAGGTGATCTCGGGCCAGCCGCCGACCTTCTCCGGTCTGCTGGTGCTCGGCCTGATGGCGGGCATGGGCCTCGTCGGCTTCCTCGACGACTACATCAAGATCGTCAAGCGTCGTTCGCTCGGCCTGCGGGCCAAGGCGAAGATGGCCGGCCAGCTGATCGTCGGTATCGCCTTCGCGGTCCTCGCGCTGCAGTTCCCGGACGCCCGCGACCAGACGCCGGCCTCCACCAAGCTCTCGTTCGTGCAGGACTTCGGCTGGTCCATCGGCCCGGTGCTGTTCGTGATCTGGGCGCTGTTCATGATCCTCGCCATGTCGAACGGCGTGAACCTGACCGACGGTCTGGACGGCCTCGCCACCGGTGCCTCGGTGCTCGTCTTCGGCGCGTACACGTTCATCGGCGTCTGGCAGTTCCAGGAGTCCTGCGCCAACACGGAGACGCTGACCAACCCGACCGCCTGCTACGAGGTACGGGATCCGCTCGACCTGGCGATCGTGGCCTCCGCGCTGATGGGCGCCTGCCTCGGCTTCCTGTGGTGGAACACCTCGCCCGCGAAGATCTTCATGGGCGACACGGGTTCGCTGGCCCTCGGCGGCGCGCTCGCCGGTCTCGCGATCTGCTCCCGCACCGAGCTGCTCCTCGCGCTCCTCGGCGGTCTGTTCGTCCTCATCACCATGTCGGTCGTCATCCAGGTCGGCTCGTTCAAGCTGACCGGCAAGCGGGTCTTCCGGATGGCCCCGCTCCAGCACCACTTCGAGCTCAAGGGCTGGTCCGAGGTCCTGGTCGTGGTCCGCTTCTGGATCATCCAGGGCATCTGTGTGATCGTCGGACTGGGCCTCTTCTACGCGGGATGGGCAGCGGACAAGTGACCGACTGGCAGGGCAAGCACGTCACCGTCGCCGGTCTGGGCGTCTCGGGCATCCCGGCGGCCAAGGTCCTGCAGGGCCTCGGCGCGGTGGTCACGGTCGTCAACGACGGCGACGACGAACGCGCCCGCGTGCAGGCCGCCGAACTGGAGGCGCTCGGCATCACCGTGCGCCTCGGCGACGGCGCGACCCTGCCGCAGGGCACCGAACTCGTCGTCACCGCCCCGGGCTGGAAGCCGGACAAGCCGCTCTTCACGGCCGCCCGCGCGGCCGGCCTGGAGATCTGGGGCGACGTCGAACTCGCCTGGCGGCTGCGGGGCCCCGACGCCGCCCCCTGGCTGGCCGTCACGGGCACCAACGGCAAGACCACCACCGTCCAGATGCTCGCCTCGATCCTGACGGCCGCGGGCCTGCGCACGGCCGCCGTCGGCAACATCGGGGTCTCGCTGCTGGACGCGGTCCTCGGCGACGAGGAGTACGACGTCCTGGCCGTCGAGCTCTCCAGCTACCAGCTGCACTGGGCGCCCTCGCTGCGCGCCCACTCCGCCGCCGTCCTCAACCTCGCCCCCGACCACCTCGACTGGCACGGCTCCATGGAGGCGTACGCCGCCGACAAGGGCCGTGTCTACGAGGGCAACCGGATCGCCTGCGTCTACAACGTCGCCGACAAGGCCACCGAGGACCTGGTGCGCGAGGCGGACGTCGAGGAGGGCTGCCGGGCCGTCGGATTCACGCTCGGCACGCCCGGCCCGTCCCAACTCGGCGTGGTGGAGGGCATCCTGGTCGACCGCGCCTTCGTCGAGAACCGGCAGAAGAACGCCCAGGAACTCGCCGAGGTCTCGGACGTGAACCCGCCGGCCCCGCACAACATCGCCAACGCCCTCGCGGCCGCCGCCCTCGCCCGCGCCTACGGGGTGCCCGCCGCGGCCGTACGCGACGGTCTGCGGGCCTTCACCCCGGACGCCCACCGCATCGCGCACGTCGCCGACGTGGACGGCGTGGCGTACATCGACGACTCCAAGGCCACCAACACGCACGCGGCGGGGGCCTCGTTGGCGGCGTACGAGTCGATCGTGTGGATCGCCGGCGGACTCGCCAAGGGAGCCACCTTCGACGAACTCGTCGCCGGTGCCGCCGGGCGGCTGCGGGGCGTCGTGCTGATCGGCGCGGATCGCGCGCTGATCCGGGAAGCGCTCGCGCGACACGCGCCCGAAGTGCCGGTCGTCGACCTCGACCGGACCGACACTGGGGCGATGCTCGCCGCCGTCCGCGAGGCGCGGACGCTGGCGCGGACGGGCGACACGGTGCTGCTGGCGCCGGCCTGTGCGTCGATGGACATGTTCGTCAACTACAACAGGCGTGGGGACGCGTTCGCGGAGGCTGTGCGCGAACTGGCCTCCACGGACGGCTGACCCGGCCCGGCTTCGCCTGGCGGCGCCGGGTGAGACTGGGAGGGACGCGTGACACGGAACTGGTCGGTCGGCGGCGAGGGCGCCCCCGATGCCGAGTAGCCGTACGAGCCGTGCGCCCCTCCAGCGTGTCACCCGGCGGCCCCCCGTCCCCCGGCCGCCGCGCGAGAACCCCCTGCGGCGGCTGCACACCCGGGCGCGCAAGGCCTGGGACCGGCCGCTGACCGCGTACTACCTGATCCTCGGCGGCAGTCTGCTGATCACCGTGCTGGGACTGGTGATGGTCTACTCGGCCTCACAGATCACCGCCCTGCAGAAGTCGCTGCCCGGGTCCTTCTTCTTCCGCAAGCAGTTCCTCTCGGCCTCGATCGGCACTCTGCTGCTGCTCGTGGCCTCGCGGATGCCGGTCAAGCTGCACCGTGCGCTGGCGTATCCGATCCTGGCCGGCTGTGTGTTCCTGATGGCCCTGGTTCAAGTGCCCGGGATAGGGCAGTCGGTCAACGGCAACCAGAACTGGATCGCCGTCGGCGGCTCCTTCCAGATCCAGCCCAGCGAGTTCGGCAAGCTGGCGCTCGTGCTGTGGGCGGCCGACCTGCTGGCCCGCAAGGAGGACAAGCGGCTGCTCACACAGTGGAAGCACATGCTGGTGCCGCTCGTTCCGGTGGCGTTCCTGCTCCTCGGGCTGATCATGCTCGGGGGTGACATGGGCACCGCGATCATTCTCACGGCGATCCTGTTCGGCCTGCTGTGGCTCGCGGGCGCCCCGACGCGGCTCTTCGCGGGCGTGCTGTCGGTCGCCGGACTCCTCGGGCTCGTCCTGATCACCACCAGCGAGAACCGGATGGGCCGCCTGGCCTGCATCGGAGCCACCGAGCCCCGGACCGGCGCCGACTGCTGGCAGGCCGTGCACGGCATCTACGCCCTGGCCTCGGGCGGAATCTTCGGCTCCGGGCTCGGTGCCAGTGTGGAAAAATGGGGCCAACTCCCGGAAGCGCACACCGACTTCATCTTCGCCGTCACCGGTGAGGAACTGGGCCTCGCGGGGACGCTGTCGGTGCTCGCCCTCTTCGCGGCTCTAGGCTATGCGGGTATCCGCGTGGCCGGACGCACGGAGGACCCCTTCGTCAGGTATGCCGCGGGAGGCGTGACCACCTGGATCACCGCTCAGGCGGTGATCAACATCGGTGCGGTGCTCGGTCTGCTGCCGATCGCCGGAGTCCCGCTCCCGCTGTTCTCCTACGGGGGATCCGCCCTGCTGCCGACCATGTTCGCCATCGGGTTGCTGATCGCGTTCGCGCGCGACGAACCCGCTGCGCGGGCGGCGCTTGCGATGCGGCAACCTCGCTTTGGTAGAAAACGGGGCGGTGGTCCTTCGGGGCCCGGGAGATGGAACACGATGCGACGGCGTGTCTCGGCACGTTCGTCCGGAGAGCGGTGAATTTCGGTGCATGTCGTACTCGCCGGTGGCGGAACCGCCGGTCACATCGAGCCCGCGCTCGCCCTCGCGGACGCCCTGCGCAGGCAGGACCCGACCGTGGGCATCACGGCCCTGGGCACGGAGCGCGGCCTCGAGACACGCCTCGTCCCCGAGCGCGGCTACGAACTCGCGCTGATCCCCGCCGTACCCCTGCCGCGCAAGCCCACCCCCGAGCTGATCACCGTGCCCGGCCGGCTGCGCGGCACGATCAAGGCGACCGAGCAGATCCTGGAGCGCACCAAGGCGGACGCGGTCGTCGGCTTCGGCGGCTATGTCGCCCTGCCCGGCTACCTGGCCGCCAAGCGGCTCGGCGTGCCGATCATCGTCCACGAGGCCAACGCCCGCCCCGGCCTCGCCAACAAGATCGGCTCCCGCTACGCCGCCCAGGTCGCCGTCTCCACCCCGGACAGCAAGCTCCGCGACGCCCGCTACATCGGCATCCCGCTGCGCCGCTCCATCGCCACGCTCGACCGCGCCGCCGTGCGCCCCGAGGCCCGCGCGCTGTTCGGCCTCGACCCCAACCTGCCGACCCTGCTGGTCTCCGGCGGCTCCCAGGGCGCGCGTCGGCTCAACGAGGTCGTCCAGCAGGTCGCGCCCTACCTCCAGCAGGCCGGGATCCAGATCCTGCACGCGGTCGGCCCGAAGAACGAACTGCCGCAGGTGCACCAGATGCCGGGAATGCCCCCTTATATCCCGGTACCGTACGTGGACCGGATGGACCTCGCGTACGCCGCGGCGGACATGATGCTCTGCCGCGCGGGCGCGATGACCGTCGCCGAACTCTCCGCCGTAGGGCTCCCGGCCGCCTACGTCCCGCTGCCCATCGGTAACGGCGAACAGCGGCTGAACGCCCAGCCGGTGGTCAAGGCCGGCGGCGGACTGCTGGTCGACGACGCGGAACTGACCCCCCAGTGGGTCCAGCAGAACGTGCTGCCCGTCCTCGCCGACCCGCACCGGCTGTACGAGATGTCCCGCGCCGCCAGCGAGTTCGGCCGCCGGGACGCCGACGACCTGCTCGTCGGGATGGTGTACGAGGCGATCGCGTCGCGCCGTTAAGGGCGCGACAGGAGGCAGGGGAGCGTGGCCGGACCGACCACCGCCGAACGTGGCGCAGACGAGGATCTGGAGTCCGGCCCGCCGCCCCGGCGGAGGCTCCCGGCCCCCCGGCGCTGATCGCCGCCGCGGTCGTGCTGGTGCTCCTCGGCGGCGCCTCGCTCTGGGTCATGTACGGCTCTTCGTGGCTGAGGGTCGAGCGGGTCTCCGTGTCGGGCACCCGGGTGCTGACGGAGGCCCAGGTGCGCGAGGTGGCCGCCGTCCCGCTCGGCGACCCGCTGATCTCCGTCGACCTCGACGCGATCGAGTCACGGCTGCTCGCGAAATTGCCCCGAATCGACTCCGTCGAGGTAACCCGTTCCTGGCCCCATGGAATCGGGCTGAAAGTGAGTGAACGTACTCCGGTTCTAATGGTCGAAGCGACCGGAAATTCGGGCAACTACGTCGAAGTGGACGCGAAAGGTGTGCGTTTTGCCACGGTTTCACGCGCCCCGGAAGGTGTCCCCCTCCTGGAATTGACGGTCTCCAGGTCCGGTTCGTCCGCCGCCAGCCTGCGGCGATTCGGCGAGGACCGGCTCGTTCGGGAGGCCGCGCGGGTCGCCGACGCGATTCCGGCCGCGATCGCGCCCCAGACCCTGGTCGTCAAGGTCCGTTCCTACGACGCCATCTCGCTGGAGCTGAGCGGAGACCGTACGGTCGCCTGGGGGAGTGCGGAGAGGGGGCGCGCGAAGGGCCGCGCGCTCACCGCGCTGATGAAAGCGGCGCCCGATGCGGGGCACTTCGACGTGAGTGTCCCCACCGCGCCCGCGTCATCGGGGAGTTGACGCACATCCGCGCAGGCCAGCACCCTGGTTGGGCACCGCTACGGCTGATCACATAGGGTGAAAAGAAAAACGGGAGGTTCGGCGTGTTCGTTGAACGTGCGCCACTTGTCGACTTAGTGTCCTGTTCGGAAGAGTCCAAGGAACAGTCACACTGGTAACCCTAAACTTCAGCGTTAGGGTTCGGGTCGGCGTTCGGACCGTCCCACTTCGGCATCAGTCGTCGGCTCGCGGGTACCCCGCGAAGCGGCGACACGTAACTCGAGGCGAGAGGCCTTCGACGTGGCAGCACCGCAGAACTACCTCGCAGTCATCAAAGTCATCGGTGTCGGCGGCGGTGGTGTCAATGCCATCAACCGGATGATCGAGGTCGGTCTCAAGGGCGTCGAGTTCATCGCCATCAACACCGACGCGCAAGCTCTGTTGATGAGCGACGCCGACGTCAAGCTCGACGTCGGCCGTGAACTCACCCGCGGACTCGGCGCCGGCGCCAACCCGGCCGTCGGCCGGAAGGCCGCCGAGGACCACCGCGAGGAGATCGAGGAGGTCCTCAAGGGGGCCGACATGGTCTTCGTGACGGCCGGCGAGGGCGGCGGCACCGGCACCGGCGGCGCGCCCGTCGTGGCCAACATCGCCCGCTCCCTCGGCGCCCTCACCATCGGCGTGGTCACCCGCCCCTTCACCTTCGAGGGCCGCCGCCGCGCCAACCAGGCCGAGGACGGCATCGCCGAGCTGCGCGAAGAGGTCGACACCCTCATCGTCATCCCGAACGACCGGCTGCTGTCCATCTCGGACCGCCAGGTCTCCGTGCTGGACGCGTTCAAGTCGGCCGACCAGGTCCTGCTCTCCGGTGTCCAGGGCATCACCGACCTGATCACCACCCCCGGTCTGATCAACCTCGACTTCGCCGACGTCAAGTCCGTCATGTCCGAGGCCGGTTCGGCCCTCATGGGCATCGGCTCGGCCCGCGGCGACGACCGCGCGGTGGCCGCCGCCGAGATGGCGATCTCCTCGCCGCTCCTGGAGGCCTCCATCGACGGCGCCCGCGGCGTCCTGCTCTCCATCTCCGGCGGCTCGGACCTCGGTCTGTTCGAGATCAACGAGGCCGCCCAGCTGGTCAGCGAGGCCGCCCACCCCGAGGCCAACATCATCTTCGGCGCGGTCATCGACGACGCCCTCGGCGACGAGGTCCGCGTCACGGTCATCGCGGCCGGCTTCGACGGCGGCCAGCCCCCGGCCAAGCGGGACAACATCCTCGGCTCGGCCGCGGCCAAGCGCGAGGAGCCCGCTCCGGCGCGGCCCGCCGAGAACCGCCCGTCCTTCGGTTCACTCGGCAGCGTCAAGCCGAAGGAGGAGCCGCCGGCGCCCGCCCCGGAACCGGTGAACGAGGTTCCGGTCGCCCCGCCGGTCCCGCCGTCCCGGTCCTACTCGGACAGCGCCGCGGAGGAGCTGGACGTGCCGGACTTCCTCAAGTGATAGGACGGCGCGAGAACGTGAGCGGCGCGCACTTCGCCTTCACCGACAGGTGGGGCGGGGTGAGCGCCGCTCCGTATGAGGAGCTCAATCTCGGCGGGGCGGTCGGGGACGACGCATCCGCCGTGACGACCAACCGGGAGCTGGCGGCCAAGTCGCTGGGTCTGGAACCCGACCGGGTCGTCTGGATGAACCAGGTGCACGGCGCGGATGTCGCCGTGGTCGACGGACCGTGGGGGTCCGGCTCCGGCACTGGTTCCGGCTCCGCCTCCGGCGACATTCCGCCCGTCGACGCGATCGTCACCACCCGGCGCGGTCTCGCGCTCGCCGTCCTCACCGCCGACTGTGTGCCCGTGCTGCTGGCCGACCCGGTAGCCGGGGTCGTCGCCGCCGCTCACGCGGGCCGGCCCGGCATGATCGCCGGGGTGGTCCCCGCGGCCGTACGGGCCATGGCCGAACTCGGCGCCGACCCCGCCCGGATCGTCGCCCGCACCGGACCCGCCGTCTGCGGCCGGTGTTACGAAGTGCCCGAGGCGATGCGCGCCGAGGTGGCCTCCGTCGAGCCGGCGGCGTACGCCGAGACCAGTTGGGGCACGCCCTCCGTCGATGTGTGCGCCGGAGTGCACGCACAGCTGGAGCGCCTCGGGGTGTGCGACCGGGAGCAGTCGCCCGTGTGCACGCTGGAGTCGCGCGATCACTTCTCGTACCGTCGCGACCGCGCCACAGGGCGACTCGCGGGATATGTCTGGCTGGACTGAGGGGCATGACCGACCGTAAGACGCAACTCGCCGGAAATCTGGCGAAGGTGGAGGAGCGCATCGCCGCGGCCTGCGTGGCCGCGGGCCGCAAACGGGAAGAGGTGACCCTGATCGTGGTCACCAAGACCTACCCGGCGAGCGATGTGCGGATCCTGTCGGAACTCGGTGTGCGCCACGTCGCCGAGAACAAGGACCAGGACGCGGCGCCCAAGGCGGCCGAATGCTCGGATCTGCCCCTTGTATGGCACTTCGTGGGCCAGTTGCAGACCAACAAGGTCCGTTCTGTGGTGCGTTACGCGGATCTCGTGCAGTCCGTCGATCGTTCCAGGCTTGTCACGGCTGTGTCGAAGGAAGCCGTTCGGGTCGGACGTGAGGTGGGATGTCTCATCCAGGTCGCGCTCGACGCCGACGAGAGCGGCCGGGGGGAGCGAGGAGGTGTCGGTCCGGGCGGAATCGAAGAGCTGGCCGACCTCCTGGCCCGGTCGCCGGGAGTGCGGGTCGATGGTCTGATGACCGTCGCGCCGCTCACCGGGCAGTACGCCGGACGCCAACGGGCCGCGTTCGAGCGGTTGATGGATTTGTCGACCGACCTGCGCCGAGCCCATCCGGCTGCGAACATGGTCTCCGCAGGGATGAGTGCGGACCTCGAGGATGCCGTGGCGGCCGGAGCGACACATGTGCGCGTCGGCACTGCGGTACTCGGAGTCCGTCCCGGGCTCGGGTAACGTCGCCAAGAAGTCGGACCACAGCAGAAAATATGGTCATTCCGTCGAGAGGCGGGCGCAACGACCTCGTGGATCGCGGGCACTTGGGAAGTCGTCAGTCGATCCACCACAGAGCGGAGGACTCAGAGCATGGCCGGCGCGATGCGCAAGATGGCGGTCTACCTCGGCCTCGTGGAGGACGATGGGTACGACGGCAGGGGATTCGACCCCGATGACGACTTCGAGCCCGAGCTCGATCCGGAGCCCGAGCGGGACCACCGCCGGCACGAGCCGGTGCACCAGTCACATCAGTCACATCAGTCCCAAAGGGATGAATCGGTACGAGTGGTGCAGCCCCCGGTGCAGCGCGAGCCGGTGTCGCACGCCTCTTCGCTCCCCGCGGAATCGGTGCGACCCGCCCGGATCGCGCCCGTGGCGTCCATCACACAAGAACGTTCGAGTCTGGAGAAGAACGCGCCGGTGATCATGCCCAAGGTCGTGTCCGAACGAGAGCCTTACCGGATCACCACGTTGCACCCGCGGACCTACAACGAGGCCCGTACCATCGGGGAACACTTCCGTGAGGGCACCCCGGTGATCATGAATCTGACTGAGATGGACGACACAGATGCGAAGCGACTTGTCGACTTTGCGGCCGGTTTGGTGTTTGGTCTTCACGGCAGCATCGAGCGGGTGACGCAGAAGGTGTTCCTGTTGTCGCCTGCTAACGTCGATGTCACGGCGGAGGACAAGGCCCGCATCGCAGAGGGCGGGTTCTTCAACCAGAGCTGAGACGTACGACCGAAAACAGCGGTAGAGCAACACGGCATTGGGGAGAGGGAAACACCGAACATGAGCGTGGTCTTGACGATCCTCTACATCGCGCTGACGGTGTTCTTCATCGTGTTGATCTTCCGGTTGGTCATGGACTACGTCTTCCAGTTCGCCCGCTCATGGCAACCCGGCAAGGCGATGGTGGTCGTTCTGGAGGCCACCTACACTGTCACCGATCCACCGCTCAAGCTTCTGCGGCGGTTCATTCCGCCGCTGCGTCTCGGGGGCGTGGCGCTCGACCTGTCCTTCTTCGTGCTGATGATCATCGTTTTCATCCTGCGTGCGGTGGTAGCCAGCGGGATGGGAGCGGTGTGAGAGATGCGGTCTTGCCGAATGCCGACGACTACGTTGAGGTGAAGAGATGCCGTTGACCCCCGAGGACGTGCGGAACAAGCAGTTCACGACCGTCCGCCTCCGAGAAGGCTATGACGAGGACGAGGTCGATGCCTTCCTCGATGAGGTCGAAGCCGAACTGACGCGGCTGCTTCGCGAGAACGAGGACCTGCGCGCCAAACTGGCCGCGGCCACGCGCGCCGCTGCCCAGAACCAGCAGAACATGCGCAAGCCGCCGGAGCCGCAGGACCAGCAGGGCGGCATGCAGCAACAGGGTGGCAT
This sequence comes from Streptomyces sp. MNU76, assembly GCF_020982545.1. Classification (GTDB taxonomy): domain Bacteria; phylum Actinomycetota; class Actinomycetes; order Streptomycetales; family Streptomycetaceae; genus Streptomyces. Next base: position 1,337,687 of record NZ_JAJKLK010000001.1, read on the forward strand.
GCAGCAGGGCGGCATGCAGCAACAGGGCGGTATGCAGCAACAGGGCGGTATGCAGCAGCAGGGTATGCGAGGTCCCGGTGGACCCGTACCCGCCGGCATATCGGGCCCGCCGCAGCAGATGGGGGGCCCCATGGGTGGCCCGCCCCAGCTGCCGAGCGGTGCTCCGCAGCTGCCCGCCGGCCCCGGTGGCCAGGGTGGGCAGCAGGGTCCCGGCCCGATGGGTCAGGGACCGATGGGCCAGGGCCCCATGGGTCAGGGCCAGATGCAGCCGCAGATGGGCCAGGGCCAGATGGGCCAGGGTCCCATGGGCGGCCAGCCTCCCATGCAGCAGATGGGTGGCCCGATGGGCGGCCCCATGGGTGGTCCGATGGGCGGCCCCGGTCAGGGTCCCGGCGGCGACAGCGCCGCGCGCGTGCTCTCGCTGGCCCAGCAGACCGCCGACCAGGCGATCGCCGAGGCCCGTTCCGAGGCCAACAAGATCGTCGGTGAGGCCCGTAGCCGCGCCGAGGGTCTGGAGCGGGACGCCCGTGCCAAGGCCGACGCGCTGGAGCGGGACGCGCAGGAGAAGCACCGCGTCGCGATGGGCTCCCTGGAGTCCGCCCGCGCCACGCTGGAGCGCAAGGTCGAGGACCTGCGTGGCTTCGAGCGCGAGTACCGCACGCGTCTGAAGTCCTACCTGGAGTCGCAGCTGCGTCAGCTGGAGACCCAGGCGGACGACTCGCTGGCCCCGCCGCGTACCCCGGCGACCGCGTCGCTGCCGCCGTCCCCGGCGCCCTCCATGGCTCCGGCCGGCGCGAGCGCCCCGTCGTACGGCGGCAACCCGGGCGGCATGGGTGGAGGCATGGGCGGTGCCCCGGCTCCGGCCGCGCCCTCCTACGGCGGTCAGCAGCAGATGTCTCCGGCCATGACCCAGCCGATGGCTCCGGTCCGGCCGCAGGGCCCCTCTCCGATGGGGCAGGCTCCCTCGCCGATGCGTGGGTTCCTCATCGACGAGGACGACAACTGACGACTACTGGTACGCCGTAGGCGTCGGCAGCGTTCAGGGCGGGGCCCCGGATTTTGATCCGGGGCCCCGCCCTTTTGCTGTGCGCGGGCGGGGCGTGGTGGGGGCAGGTGTCCTGCGTACGCAACGCCGAAGGCCTGGGTCGCCGAGATTTTCGGGCTCCAGGCCTTCGGGGTGCGCGGTGGCTGTCGCGGGACGGGTCGGGGGCGCTTGCCGGCGCTGACAGGGCGCCGCTGCGCCCACCCTCCCCACTCTCGGCTTCGCTCGAGCGGGAGGTGCCCCGTCGCCCCAGCGGCACGATTGCCCGCAGCTGGGGACAGCTGAGCCCGTGCCCCTTCAGGGGCACGGGGAACTGCGCGATCAGCCGCATCTCGGCCGCAGCGCGAGGACGGCCTTGCCGGGCAGGGCGTGGCCCGGCCCGGCGCGGGACGTCACGCCTTGCGCAGGCTGAAGGTCAGCGTCAGTGCCTCGTCCGTGAAGGGCTTGCCGAACGTGTCGTCGGCCTCGCCGGAGGCGAAGTCCGTCGCGAGGACCTCGTCCGCGATCAGGCCCGAGTGCTCGGTCAGCGCCGCGGTCACCGCCGGGTCCGTCGCCGTCCAGCGGAGCGCGATCCGGTCGGCCACGTCGAGGCCGCTGTTCTTGCGGGCCTCCTGGATGAGCCGGATGGCGTCCCGGGCGAGGCCGGCCCGGCGGAGTTCCTCCGTGATCTCCAGGTCGAGGGCGACCGTCGCACCGGAGTCGGAGGCCACCGACCAGCCCTCGCGGGGGGTCTCCGTGATGATGACCTCGTCAGGGGCGAGGGTGACGGTCTCGCCGTCGACCTCGACCGTCGCCGTGCCCTCACGCAGGGCCAGGGACAGGGCAGCCGCGTCGGCGTTCGCCACGGCCTTGGCCACGTCCTGGACGCGCTTGCCGAAGCGCTTGCCCAGCGCGCGGAAGTTGGCCTTGGCGGTGGTGTCCACCAGCGAGCCGCCGACCTCGGAGAGCGAGGCCAGCGAGCTGACGTTCAGCTCCTCCGTGATCTGCGCGTGCAGCTCGGGGTTCAGGGCGTCGAAGCCCGTCGCCGCCACCAGGGCGCGGGACAGGGGCTGACGGGTCTTGACACCGGACTCCGCGCGCGTGGCCCGGCCCAGCTCCACCAGGCGGCGGACCAGGACCATCTGCTTCGACAGGTCGGGGTCGATCGCGGAGAGGTCCGCCTCGGGCCAGGAGGCCAGGTGTACGGACTCGGGGGCGACCGGGGAGACCGGAACGATCAGGTCCTGCCAGACCCGCTCGGTGATGAACGGGGTCAGCGGGGCCATCAGCTTGGTGACCGTCTCGACGACCTCGTGCAGGGTGCGCAGCGCGGCCTTGTCGCCCTGCCAGAAGCGGCGGCGCGACCGGCGCACGTACCAGTTGGACAGATCGTCGACGAACGCCGAGAGGAGCTTTCCGGCGCGCTGGGTGTCGTACGCCTCCAGGGCCCCGGTCACCTGGTCGGTGAGGGCGTGCAGCTCCGAGAGCAGCCAGCGGTCCAGGACCGGGCGGTCGGCCGGGGCCGGGTCCGCCGCGCTGGGCGCCCAGTTCGACGTACGGGCGTACAGGGCCTGGAAGGCGACCGTGTTCCAGTACGTGAGGAGCGTCTTGCGGACGACCTCCTGGATGGTGCCGTGGCCGACGCGGCGGGCCGCCCAGGGGGAGCCGCCGGCGGCCATGAACCAGCGGACGGCGTCGGCGCCGTGCTGGTCCATGAGCGGGATGGGCTGCAGGATGTTGCCCAGGTGCTTGGACATCTTGCGGCCGTCCTCGGCGAGGATGTGGCCGAGGCAGACGACGTTCTCGTACGACGACTTGTCGAAGACCAGGGTGCCGACGGCCATCAGCGTGTAGAACCAGCCGCGGGTCTGGTCGATGGCCTCGCTGATGAACTGGGCCGGGTAGCGGGACTCGAAGAGTTCCTTGTTCTTGTACGGGTAGCCCCACTGAGCGAACGGCATCGAGCCCGAGTCGTACCAGGCGTCGATGACCTCCGGGACGCGCGTGGCCGTGCTGCCGCAGCCGTCCTCGGGGCAGGGGAAGGTGACCGCGTCGATGAACGGGCGGTGCGGGTCCAGCTCCGACTGGTCGGTGCCGGAGAGCCGGCTCAGCTCCTCGCGGGAGCCGACGCAGGTCAGGTGGTTCTCCTCACAGCGCCAGATCGGCAGCGGTGTGCCCCAGTAGCGGCTGCGGGAGAGCGCCCAGTCGATGTTGTTGTTCAGCCAGTCGCCGAAGCGGCCGTGCTTGACCGAGTCCGGGAACCAGTTGGTCTTCTCGTTCTCCTGGAGGAGGCGGTCCTTGACGGCGGTGGTGCGGATGTACCAGGACGGCTGCGCGTAGTAGAGGAGCGCGGTGTGGCAGCGCCAGCAGTGCGGGTAGCTGTGCTCGTACGGGATGTGCCTGAAGAGCAGGCCACGCTGCTGGAGGTCCTCGGTGAGCTGTTCGTCCGCCTTCTTGAAGAAGACGCCGCCGACGAGGGGGACGTCCTCCTCGAAGGTGCCGTCGGGGCGGACCGGGTTCACCACGGGCAGGCCGTACGAGCGGCAGACCTTGAGGTCGTCCTCACCGAAGGCGGGGGACTGGTGGACCAGACCCGTACCGTCCTCGGTCGTCACGTACTCGGCGTTGACGACGTAGTGCGCCTCGGCCGGGAACTCCACGAGCTCGAACGGACGTTGATAGGTCCAGCGCTCCATCTCGGCGCCGGTGAAGGTCTGGCCGGTGGTCTGCCAGCCCTCGCCGAGCGCCTTGGCGACGAGCGGCTCGGCGACGACGAGCTTCTCGCTGCCGTCCGTGGCGACCACGTAGGTGACCTCGGGGTGGGCGGCGACCGCGGTGTTGGACACCAGCGTCCACGGCGTGGTCGTCCACACCAGGAGCGCCGCCTCACCGGCGAGCGGACCGGAGGTGAGCGGGAAACGGACGTACACCGACGGGTCGACGACCGTCTCGTAGCCCTGCGCCAGCTCGTGGTCCGACAGACCGGTGCCGCAGCGGGGGCACCAGGGGGCGACGCGGTGGTCCTGGACCAGCAGGCCCTTGTTGAAGATCTCCTTGAGCGACCACCAGACGGACTCGACGTACTCCGGGTCCATGGTCCGGTAGGCGTCGTCGAGGTCGACCCAGTAGCCCATGCGGGTCGTGAGCTCGGTGAAGGCGTCGGTGTGCCGGGTCACCGAGTCCCGGCACTTGGCGTTGAACTCGGCGATGCCGTACGCCTCGATGTCCTTCTTGCCGTTGAAGCCGAGTTCCTTCTCGACCGCCAGCTCCACGGGGAGGCCGTGGCAGTCCCAGCCGGCCTTGCGGGCCACGTGGTAGCCGCGCATCGTGCGGAAGCGGGGGAAGACGTCCTTGAAGACGCGCGCCTCGATGTGGTGGGCGCCCGGCATGCCGTTGGCGGTGGGCGGGCCCTCGTAGAACACCCACTCGGGGCGGCCCTCGGACTGCTCCAGGCTCTTGGCGAAGATCTTCTGCTCGCGCCAGAAGTCGAGCACCGCGTGCTCGAGCGCGGGCAGATCGACCTGGGCGGGCACCTGGCGGTACGTCGGCTCTGTCATGAGCGGGCTTCCTCCAACGGACTTGCTGCCTTCCGTCGGAGGGACGAGAGCTTCGATCCTTCGTACGCCGTGTGCGGCGCGCTCCCGCGGTACCACCCTCCTTGGCCCGCCTGCGCGCCGTGTGCGCCGGTGAGCCCCCTCATTGAGGTCGCGATGCCGGGTCTACTCGCCACGTCCCACGGACTGCGCCATGCGGTGCGGCTTTCTTCCGGCGGCTCCGGGGTGATCTTCACATCGCGCTCGCCCCCGGGCTTCCACCGTCCCCGGGTCGCTCTGGGCTGCGTACGACGCTACTCGTCCCCATCCACGCTTCTCGCTCCGCCCAGTGTACGGCGCCGTACGGACAGCGGCCGACCGGATTTCCGGCGGCCGTGGGAGGGGCTCGGCGGGACCTCGGCCGGGGTTGTCGGGCGGGAGCGGGGTGACCTGCGCGATGACCCGAATGGAGCGGGTGGGGCCTCCGGATCCTGGGACGTGCGGCGTGGCGGAATACCCGGCGGGGAGCTGGGCACAACGCTTGCAGGCTCGTCGCGCGACGGTCGTGGGGTGGGCGGAATGGGTGGTCTGCCCCGTTGCCGCGGGACTCGGGTCGATTTATCGTCCCAGCACGATACGCGTGCAAGATCACAATATGTGAAGGGGCGCGGCCATGGTGGCGAAGAAGACCGCCGTACAGCAGTCGGCGTCCGGCAGATCCACGGTGGCCTCCGGCGGTGGGGACGAGGGGCAGAAGGCCGAGGCGGTGAAGGCGGCCGGCAAGAAGAGGGTGGCGAAGAAGGCGGTGGCCACGAAGGCGGGGGCGAAGAAGGCGGGGGCGAAGCGCGCGGTGACCAGGAAGAACGCGGCCGCGAAGTCGGTCGCGGGCGAAGCGGTCGCCGGGAAGTCGGTCGCCGAGAAGTCCGGTGTCGGGAAATCGGGCGTCGGGAAGTCGGCGGGCAGGAAGTCGGTCGGTGGTGAGTCGGCCGTCGGGAAGACCGCGGCCAAGAAGACGACGGCCAAGAAGAGCACCTCTGCGACGAAGAGCACGGTCAAGAAGGCGGGCGCGGCCGAGGCCGCCGAGACGACGGGAGCCACGACGGTGGTTGCGAAGAACACTCCTGGTACGGCTACGGCGGCGAAGAAGAAGCCCACCGCCGTCCCCAAGGCACGGCCCGCCGCGGTGGAGGCCGGCGAGCTCGCGGTACGCCCCGGCGAGGATCCCTGGAGCCCCGACGAGGTGGACGAGGCCCGGACGGAGCTGCAGTCCGAGGCGATGCGGCTGAGGACCGAGCTGGAGGCCTCCGAGCGGGCCCTGACGGGTCTGATGCGGGACTCCGGGGACGGCGCGGGCGACGACCAGGCCGACACCGGGGCCAAGAACATCACGCGCGAGCACGAGCTGTCCCTCGCCCACAACGCGCGCGAGATGCTCGACCAGACCGAGCGCGCCCTCCACCGGCTCGCCTCGGGCACCTACGGTCTCTGCGAGAACTGCGGCAATCCGATCGGAAAGGCGCGAATGCAGGCTTTCCCCCGGGCCACACTGTGCGTCGAGTGCAAGCAGAAGCAGGAACGCCGCTAGCGATCGCCGACTGAGCCGCTGGTCCGCGGCGGGCGTGTCGTACCTTTGTCCTCAGTCAGGAACCTAGGTTGAGGGACTCACGTGGCAGAGGCGGAGCGCATCATCGGTACGCCGGATATTCCAGACGCGGCGGGGACCGACCCGGAGCAGTCCGACGGCGGCGACGCCGCGGCGCAGCGGACCGAGGCGGCGGCCGAGCCGCGCGGGCGGCGCCGGATCGCCGTGCTGTTCGGGGTCGCCGCGCTGGCGTACGCGCTCGACCTGGTCAGCAAGATGATCGTGGTCGCGAAGCTGGAGCACCACGAGCCGATCGAGATCATCGGAGACTGGCTGAAGTTCGAGGCGATCCGCAACGCGGGCGCGGCCTTCGGCTTCGGCGAGGCCTTCACGATCATCTTCACGGTGATCGCGGCGATCGTGATCGTGGTGATCGCCCGGCTCGCCCGCAAGCTCTACAGCCTGCCCTGGGCGATCGCGCTCGGTCTGCTGCTCGGCGGCGCGCTGGGCAACCTCACCGACCGGGTCTTCCGGTCGCCGGGTGTCTTCGAGGGCGCGGTCGTCGACTTCATCGCGCCGAAGGGCTTCGCGGTCTTCAACCTCGCGGATTCGGCCATCGTGTGCGGCGGCATCCTGATCGTGCTGCTGTCGTTCCGGGGGCTCGACCCGGACGGGACCGTCCACAAGGACTGAGTCCACGGGGGCGAGGGCGGGGCCCGGGCGGGTCCGAGACGGGGCCGACCGGGTTTTCCACAGGCGCGGTCGGGCGTGTCGTGACGGTCCGGCATACTCGTCGGGTGAGCACGATTCCCGAGATCCGTACCCTGCCCGTGCCCGACGGCCTGGAGGGCGAGCGCGTCGACGCCGCCATCTCCCGCATGTTCGGCTTCTCCCGCACCAAGGCGGCCGAGCTCGCCGCCGCGGGGAAGGTCACGGTCGACGGGTCGGTGGTCGGCAAGTCGGAGCGGGTGCACGGCGGGGCCTGGCTGGAGGTCGAGATGCCGCAGGCGCCCGCCCCGGTGCAGGTCGTCGCCGAGCCGGTCGAGGGCATGGAGATCGTGCACGACGACGACGACGTGGTCGTGATCGTCAAGCCGGTCGGTGTGGCCGCGCACCCCAGCCCCGGCTGGTCCGGGCCCACCGTGATCGGCGGGCTCGCTGCCGCCGGGTACCGGATCTCGACGTCCGGTGCCGCCGAGCGCCAGGGCATCGTGCACCGGCTCGACGTGGGCACCTCGGGCCTCATGGTGGTCGCCAAGTCGGAGTACGCGTACACCTCCCTGAAGCGCCAGTTCAAGGAGCGGACGGTCGACAAGCGGTACCACGCGCTGGTCCAGGGCCACCCCGACCCGACGAGCGGCACCATCGACGCGCCCATCGGACGGCATCCGAACCACGACTACAAGTGGGCCGTCACCGCCGAGGGCAAGCCGTCGGTCACGCACTACGACCTCATCGAGGCGTTCCGTGCCGCCTCCCTGCTCGACATCAAGCTGGAGACCGGGCGCACCCACCAGATCCGCGTCCACATGTCCGCCCACCGGCACCCTTGCGTCGGCGACCTGACGTACGGCGCCGATCCGACGCTCGCCAAGCGGCTCGGCATCACCCGCCAGTGGCTGCAGGCCGTCCGGCTCGGCTTCGAGCACCCCGGGGACGGGAGCTGGGTCGAGTTCGAGTGCGACTACCCGGCGGATCTGCAGAAGGCCCTGGACAAGGTCCGGGAGGAGACGTACGCGTGAGCCCCGTACCGGTGTCCTACGAGGTGCGCGTCGCCGACGGCCCCGGCGATCGCGAGGCGTGCTTCGCGGTGCGCAAGGAGGTCTTCGTCGTCGAGCAGGGGGTGCCGGAGGACCTGGAGTACGACGCGTACGACGCCGGGGCCGTGCACGTCCTCGCCGTACGGGACGACGGGGTGCCCCTCGGGGCCGGGCGGCTGCTGTACGGGGAGGCCGCCGCCTGCAAGACCGGAGGGGGTTCGGGGTCGGGTCCCTGGGGCGGCTCGCGGTCGTGCCGGAGGCCGAGGGCTGGGCGTCGGGGTCGCGCTGGTGCGGGCCGTCGAGGAGGCGGCCCGGGAGCGCGGGCTGACCGAGGTGGACCTGGGGGCGCAGACACACGCGCTGGGTTTCTACGAGCGGCTGGGGTATGCGGCGTACGGACCGGAGTTCCTGGACGCGGGCATACCTCATCGCGCGATGCGGCGCAGGCTTTGATGTGGCGCAGGCTTTGACGCGGTGCAGGCCTTAGCGTTGCGTGGTGCGGGTGGGGCACCCGGGCATCCGGTCGGTCGTGATCGTCCAGCACCAGCGGAGCGCCCCATGGATCAGTTGGCCCTGTTCTTCGTCCTGCTGGTGGGGCCGTGGTCAGTGTGCCGGTGGGGAGCGGCTGAAGCTGCCCGCGCCGGTGCTGATGACCTTGCTCGGTATCGCGCTGGCCATCCCGGGTTCGTGCCCAACGTGGAGATCCCGCCGGACCTCATCCTGCCGCTGCTGTTGCCGCCGCTGCTGTACGCGGCATGTGCTTCCGCTGCGGGTGGGACGGATGTCCCCTGCGTCCGGTTCCTTCCGCGCCCCGACTTTTTGCCGCCCTCCCCCTCGCCCTCCGCTCGGAGATGGGTCAGGAGCGGCAGAAGTCTGGCTCTGCCACGGGCGCAGCGGCTCTTCACCGTGCCGGTCGGCACATCGAGGATGCGGGCGGCTTCCGCCACCGGATAGCCCTGCATGTCCACCAGGACGAGTGCCGCCCGCTGATCCTTCGGGAGGGTGCCCAGAGCCTCCAGCAGCTGGCGGTGCAGATCGTTGCGCTCGGCAGGAGCGGACGCCGATTCGTGCGGCTCCAGGAGCTGTTCCAGACGCTCGGTGTCGTCGACGGGCGACGTCTTGCGGGACGCCGCCTTGCGGGCACGATCCAGGCAGGCGTTCACCGTGATGCGGTGGAGCCAGGTCGTGACGGCCGACTGGCCACGGAAGGTGTGGGCGGCCCGGTAGGCGGACACCAGGGCGTCCTGGACGGCGTCGGCGGCTTCCTCGCGGTCTCCCAGGGTCCGCAGCGCCACCGCCCAGAGGCGGTCCCGGTGCCGCCGTACGAGTTCGCTGAAGGCGTCGGGGTCGCCCTCGACATGGCGGGCCAGGAGATCCTGATCGCTCACCCCGCTGTGATCGGCGCTGTGCGCCACCGGACCCCCCTTCTTCGACGAGCTCTCAGCCCATGAACTTCACGTCGGTGATCGCCTGCTTGTATCCGGCACCACTGAACTGGTCACCGTCGCCCTTGGGTACATCGGTGAGCCAGACGAGAACGTACCGGGTCTTCACCGGCTTTTTGGTGGAGATCTTCAGGTCCGTGCCGCTCGTCCTGTTCGTAGCGATCTTCGTCATGGAGCTGAGGGGGGGCGGACGACGACAGGGAGTCCGCCGCGTACAGCGTGGCCGTGGTGTGGTCCCCGGAGTAGTAGAGCCCTATCGAGGCCGCTGACACGTCCTTGGCCGAGCCCAGGTCGTAGACGATGCCGACACCCTGCTTGAAGGGGGCCAGCGTGGGGCCGTCCCTGAAGGAGTAGGTCCTCCAGTACGTCGACGAGCTGTTGTCGTACGTCAGATCCGCGTCGTCCGCGTGCTGGGGCTTCCCGTCCGGGTAGTACTCCGCGGCGCCCGTGATGCTGAGCGCCGTGATGGGCTTTGCCTTGTCGGTGCCCTTGTCGTTGCCGTCGGTCGTCTGGCTCGTGTCCGGCTCGCCGGACTGGCCTCCCTTCCCGATGAGCGCGTCGGCCAGTTGCCAACTGCCGAGACCGAGTGCGGCGATCAGCAGGGCCGAGACGGCCCACTTGAGGGCCTTGCCGGTGCGGCTCTGCAGCGGGGGCGGCGGGGGCGGCAGGGGTTGCGTGATACCGGCGTGAGGGGACTGACGGCCATACGTGCCCTGCTGGTACGTCGTGTGCTGGTAGTCCGGCGGCGCGGTGAACGCGGGCTCCGGCGGGCGGATGCGGGGCATCTCGCCGATCGCCTTCACCAGCTCCTCCGGCGTCGTGCACGGGGACTCATGACGGGAGGCGGTGGCACCGTCGTTGACGAGCGCCCGCATGGACAGCTCCGACAGCCCTCGGTGGACGCCCGCTCGGACCTGATCGGGCGCGATGAGACCGACGCCCTTGGGGAGCCCGGAGAGGCCGTGCGCGTCGTTCTCGTACGGCCAGCGCTGGGTGAGCGCCGCGTACAGCAGCGCGCCGATCGCCTCCGTGTCCGTGCGCTGCGGGGTGTCCGAGCCGATGCCGCGCAGGGCGGCGTTCACCGCGAGACCGCGAATGCGCCACTGGCCGGAGGCGGAACGCAGCACCGCACTCGGGTTGAGCCGCAGATGCGAGAGGCCCTCCCGGTGCGCGGCGGCCATGGCGTGGGAGATCTGCGTGACCATCTGGTAGGCGTCATGCGGTTCCAGTGGACCCGACGCCAGCAGCGTCGTCAGTTCCGTGGCGTCGGGCAGCCATTCGTGCACCACGTACACGAGGTCGTTCTCCTCGACCGCGTCCAGCACCTGGACGAAGCGAGGATCACCCAGCAACGCGGAGGAACGGGCCGCCGCCAGTACGGAACGGGCGCGTGCGTGATCGGCGGGCAGCACATGTACCCCGACCGCGCGACGGAGTTTCTCGTCCACGGCACGCCAACTGCTGAAACCGTCCAGACGGGTGACGCACTCTTCGAGGCGGTAACGCCTGGCGAGCTTGTGGCCGCTGTGCAGTTCGGGCGGTGTCGTCTTCGAAGGGACCTCGGTACCGCCGCTTCCCTGTGCCTCTTCGCTCGCCGAGCTTTCCGTGTCCCGCTCCCGGTTCTGGGCCTCCCCGTCGGCCGTGGACTGGTCCGCTTGTGCGGTCAGCGGCTCGTCGCCGCTGTTGTCTGCCACGTCGACGGCAGCCGTGCTCCGTTCCGCCACCGTCGTCCCTGCCTCCCCATCCGTTGAGCGTTCCAAGACGCCAAAGCCAATTGTGCCCACAGTCCGCCGCTATGAGCGACACGCGTCGGCGGACGATGGTTGTGCGCGTACCCCAGCCTCAGCGCCCCAGCCGTCCACGGACCATACCGACCATCGAGTTGAGCTCTTCGATGCGCATGCGTCGCGCGGCGACGTAGAAGACACCGAGCAGAACGATTCCTCCCCCGAAGAGTGCGAGCATCGAGCCGCCGACGCCCTGTCCCAGAGCGCGGCTGATGCCGTAGCAGGCGGCACCACTGAGCAGCGCCGCGGGCAGCGAGGCGATGGACAGTCGCGCGTAGGTCCGCATGACCCTGGAGCCGTCCAGGTCCCCGCCCAGCCGCTTCTTGAGGCGACGCCAGGCCACGCCGACACCGATCATGTAGGCGAGACCGTACGAGGCCGCCATGCCGACCACGGCCCAGCGGGCCGGGATCACGAAGAAGCAGACCGCCGAGGCGCTCGCGTTGACGGCCGCCACCATGACCGTGTTGTAGAAGGGCGTCCGGGTGTCCTCGTACGCGTAGAAGGCGCGGAGGACGACGTACTGCACGGAGTACGGGATCAGGCCGAGCCCGAAGGCCATCAGCATGAAGCCCATGTTCGTCGCCGCGCCGGTGCCGGACGAACCGAAGATCAGCGTGCACATCGGGATGCCGAGCGAGACGAAGCCGAAGGCGATCGGCACGATGGCGACGGCCGTGGTGCGCAGGCCCTGTGAGATGTCGTCACGCACGGCACCGGCGTCGTCCTCGGCGGCCGAGCGCGAGATGCGAGGCAGGAGGGCGGCCATGAGCGAGACCGTGATGATGGCCTGCGGCAGGCCCCAGATGAGCTGGGCGTTGGCGTAGGCGCTGAAACCGGTGCCGGCGATTTTCGTGTCCGTGACCGCCGCGGTCGCCAGCTGAGTCACGACCAGGGCGCCCGCCTGGTTGGCGAGCACGAACAGGATGGTCCACTTGGCCAGCATCGCGGCCTTGCCGAGACCGTGGCCCTTCCAGTCGAAACGCAGCCGCATCCGGAACCCGGTCTCCCGCAGGTACGGGATCATCGCCAGGGCTTGCACGACCAGACCCAGGAGGATGCCGATACCGAGGAGCCGCTCGCCCTCCGGCGGGATGTTTTCAACCGTCATTCCGGAGTCGGCGGCGCTGCCGTAGACCCACAGGAACGCTCCGAGCGTGACGATGATGACGATGTTGTTGAGGACCGGGGTCCACATCATCGCGCCGAAGCGGCCACGTGCGTTGAGGATCTGGCCCATCACCACGTGGATGCCCATGAAGAAGATCGAGGGCAGGAAGTACCGGGTGAAGGTGACCGCGACGTCGTTGGCGGCGGGATCGTTGGCGAGGGGTGTCGACAGCGCACGGACAAGAAGCGGCGCGGCGAACATGGCGAGTGCGGTCAGCAGGCCGAGGATCACCATGACCAGGGTCAGCAGCCTGTTGGCATACGCCTCCCCACCGTCGTCGTCATCCTTCATAGCCCGAACGAGCTGTGGCACGAAGACGGAGTTCAGACCGCCACCGACGGTCAAAATGTAGATCATCGTCGGCAGCTGGTAGGCGACCTGGAAGGACTCACCCAGCAGAGCGAGGCCGAGCGCCGAGACGATCATCGCCGAGCGGATGAAGCCCGTGAGGCGCGAGACCATGGTGCCCGCCGCCATGACGGCGCTCGACTTCAGCAGGCCCGACGCCCGGCCGCCCTTCTTCGCGGCAGGGGCGGACGTGGGAACGGGTGCGGGCTCCGCGAGCGTCGGCCGGCCGGCCCCGGGGCCCGAGGGCGGGGTCGGACCCGGAACGGACGGCTGTCCCACCGGGGAGCCGCCCTGCTGCTGGTCGCGGAGGAGATGGGCGAAGGCGTCCGGCTCGTGGCGCTCCTCACCGGCCTGGGTCACCAGGTCGTCCACACCGACGAACTGGGTGGTACGGGCGTCGTCGCCGTACGGCAGATGCCGGGTCGGCCCCTCGGGCTCGGGCGCCGGCGTCTGGGCCCACACACGAGGGTCGGGCGTGTACTGCGGAGCCGACGGCTGCGTGTAGAGCGGCTGCTGCGGCTGGTAGGTGCCCGGAGCCGGTGGCGGGTGGGCGGCACGGTCGTAGAGAGCCTCCGCGACCGGATCCTGGGCGGCGAGATCCCGAGCGCGGTAGGGGTCCTGGTCGTAGGCGTCCTGGAGGTACATGTCCGCGGGGGGCTGCGGCGGCACCTGGCCCGGCCCGGGCAGCGGGCCGTCGGGATACCCCGAGTCGGCCGCGCCCTGGCCGCGGTCACCGTCGTACGGCGCGTTCATGGTTACCCCACCTCATCGTCCCCGGGCCCACCGGCCACGACAATCGCTCAACGGTCCACTCTCTCACCCGTGCCGGACGGGTCGGCGCTTTCCGGAGCGGTGTCCGGTGCCGGGTCACTCGGGTGCTCCGGCTCGTCTGTCCCGGAATTCACCGGGCGCTCCTCCTCGACAGTGTGTACGACTGAGGCGGCCTCGGTGTTCGCGTCGTCGTCCCTCGGGGTGCTCTCCGACGCCTCGTCGTCCGCCGGGGCTCCCTCCGCCTCCAGCCGGGCGGCGGCGCGCTTGCGCTGGGTGTACATCCGGAAACCGGCGAGGACGAGAAGCAGGACACCTCCGGCGATGACCAGCATCACCGTGGGGGTGATCTCGGTGACGTCCACCGTGAACGTGACCTCGTCACCATACTTCTCGCCGTCCACGGTGTAGAGCTGGGCGACGACGGTGACCGGCCCGTTGGCCTCGGCGTTGGTGGTGAACTTCACCGACTCGCTGTGCCCACCGGAGATGTCGACGGACTGCTCGTCGAAGTCGTCGTCATCGATCTTCAGACGCTTCGGCGCTTCGGACGTGAGGCGCAGCGTCAGGTTGTCGACACCCTGCACGAGGTTGTTCTGCACGGTCACGGGGATCGTCGCGCTGCGGCCCGAGAGCTTCGTCTCGGACTTCTCGATCAACCGCACCTGCTCGGTGAGGGAGTTGAGGTACGACTGGACGCTGTTGCGGTACACCGCCGCGTCCATGGAACGGCCTCGCCAGGAGGTGGACATCTCCCGGTCCATGGTCCTGCCGAACGGTGTGACCACGCGGGACTGGTCGGAGAGGATCACCTTGAAGCGGTCGAGGTCGGCCTGCGTGGTCCGGATCTCCTCGAAGGCGGACTTCGGCAGTGCCTGCTTCCGCAGTGACGAGGGGTAGGCCGAGGCCGACGGGATCTTGGTGTTGGCGCTCGGATCGGGCTTCGCGGCGGCGGCAGCCGCGAGTTCCTGGGGCTGCGACCAGGTTCCGCCCTGGAGCGCCGTGAGAGCCTGCGCCATCGTCTGTGCCTGGCTGGCTGACGGCATGCGCTGCGGAGCGATCACGATGCTGCGCTGCTTGCTGTTCTGGAGGTCCGTGGTCAGGCTCTGGGCGAGGAACCGCTGCACCGCCAGCGTGGAACTCTCGGCCTTCGTCATGTCGCCCTGGAAAGCCGTCGACAGTCGGGCGTCCGCGACCACCGCCGTGGTGCCGCCGCCGACGGGCCGAGCCGCGTTGGGCGTGTAGGACAGGCCGCTGCTCTCCTGCAGACTGTCGCTGCGGGCGATCACCTTGTCGGCGCCCGCGGAGATGGCGACCTTGACGATCGACGGGTCGACGGCGCCGTTCACCGGCCAGGCGAAGTCGGTCTCCGGCTCCACCCTGAGGATGTTCTGGACCGTGTCCGATGCCACATCGGTGGCGTCCTTCAGGCGGCTCAGCGAGCCGGTGATCGTCCTGCCGTTGTGGGCCAGCGCCGCGAGGTCGGGGTCGGCGAAGGGAAGGGCGATCACCTCCTCGCCCTGGACCGCTGTCTCCAGCTCCGCCAGCCAATCCTTGGCGACGGCCTGATTCCTGCCCGCGACGGTGGTGTCCCCGCTGCGGACCTGGTAGCCGCCCGTCATCGCGACCACGGATGCCAGCAGGTCCGGATCGATCACCCACGTGATGTCCAGGTCCTTGCCCAGCGTGAGCAGCTGCTCCAGACGTCCGCCCGTGGAGATCTCCTTGGCCAGGTCGTCGTTGCGGAAGATAGGCGTCTGTCGTTCGCCGGGACCGGTCTCGGCCGTCAGATGGGTGCTCGAGATCAGCGGCCAGAGGAACGTGGTCTTGGTCTTGGTGCCCGACTCGTCCGGCTGCCAGGGCAGGAACGTGCGCTGGATGCCGAGGACCTGGTCGTACTGCGCTGCGGCGGTCCTGCCCGAGAGGGAGACTCCCAGCTGATAGACACCGTCCGAGCCGAGGTCCAGTTCCTTGACGGGCACGGAGATGGTGAAGGGCTGGGCCACGCCGGAGGCGAGCGCGGAGAACTTCTCCACGTACTTGCCGCCGACCTCCGGGCCGTCGGCGTACTGGTCGAAGCCGGTCCGTTTGGCCGCGTCGTCGATGGAGGAGCGGCCCTTCACGGCAGCCGGGGCCACACGCAGGCCCACATGGGCGTCCGTGACGGTCTGCTTGCCCTTGTTCGTGACCGTGCCCGAGACGGTCACGGTGTCGCCCTCGGTGGGCACGCTGGGGCTGAGCGAGTCGAGGGAGACCTCGACGGTGTTCGACCCCGTGGCCTCGGCCAGGGCGGCCTTCGGGGCCGCCTGCGCCGACGGGACCGCGGGCAGTTGGAACAGGCCGGCCAGCAGAGGCACCCCGGCGAAGAGGGCCCCGGTGCGCAGCAGCCACCGGCGGGCAGGTGAGGGACTCGTCCCCTGGAAGTCTGCCGCCTCGGCCACGCGCTCGCCCGTCCCTCGTCGTCGTCAGTGGTCGTCGGAATGTGCGTCCCCGCATGGTAACGATGTGCGCTGAGGGGAAGTGCCGCGGTCCGCTCCACAAGATCGGGGGACGAGGCCGGGCTGTCCCCGTATGTGCACGTATCAAAGGGGTGGGCGAGGAGGTCACCTGCACGAAGCCTTTGTGCACGTTCAACGGAGGCGACCGCGGCCACCGGCGCCCCGTACCCTTTTCAGTTGTGCCGAACGCCAACGAAGACCTCAGTGCCCTGAGCCAGGTGCAGCGCCGCGCGGTGAGTGAACTGCTGCGGGTGTCCCCTGTCGCCGACGACCTCGCCCGCCGTTTCCAGGAGGCCGGGTCCTCGCTCGCCCTGGTCGGTGGGTCGGTCAGGGACGCGCTGCTCGGCCGGCTCGGCAACGATCTGGACTTCACGACGGACGCCCGCCCCGAGGACGTGCTGAGGATCGTGCGGCCCTGGGCGGACGCCGTCTGGGAGGTCGGGATCGCGTTCGGCACGGTGGGCGCGCAGAAGGACGGCTACCAGATCGAGGTCACGACCTACCGCTCCGAGGCGTACGACCGGACCTCGCGCAAGCCCGAGGTCTCGTACGGCGACTCGATCGAGGATGATCTCGTACGCCGTGACTTCACCGTGAACGCGATGGCGGTGGCCCTGCCCGAGAAGGAGTTCATCGATCCGCATGGCGGGCTGGAGGACCTCTCTGCGCGTGTTCTGCGTACCCCCGGGACACCTGAGGCGTCTTTCTCTGACGACCCGCTGCGCATGATGAGGGCGGCGCGCTTCGCCGCCCAGCTGGACTTCGAGGTGGCTCCCGAGGTCGTCCAGGCGATGAGCGACATGGCCGGTCGGCTGGAGATCGTCTCGGCGGAGCGGGTGAGGGACGAGCTGAACAAGCTGATCCTCTCCGCCCACCCCCGTGAGGGCCTGACCCTGCTGGTCGACACCGGCCTTGCCGAGCACGTCCTGCCCGAGCTGCCGGCGCTGCGACTGGAACGGGACGAGCACCATCGGCACAAGGATGTCTACGAACACACCTTGATCGTCCTGGAACAGGCGATCGCGCTTGAGGAGAGCGGCCCGGACCTCACGCTGCGGCTCGCCGCGCTGTTGCACGACATCGGTAAGCCCCGTACCCGTCGCTTCGAGAAGGACGGCCGGGTCTCCTTCCACCACCATGAGGTGGTGGGCGCAAAGATGACCAAGAAGCGCATGACGGCCCTGAAGTACTCCAACGACCTCGTGAGGGATGTCTCACGGTTGGTGGAGCTCCATCTGCGCTTCCACGGATACGGCACCGGCGAGTGGACGGACTCCGCTGTACGCCGCTACGTGCGCGACGCGGGCCCGCTCCTCGACCGCCTCCACAAACTGACTCGCTCCGACTGCACCACCCGGAACAAGCGCAAGGCGAACGCTCTCTCCCGCGCGTACGACGGCCTGGAGGAGCGCATCGCCCAGCTCCAGGAGCAGGAAGAGCTGGACGCCATCCGCCCGGATCTCGACGGCAACCAGATCATGGAGATCCTGGGCGTGGGGCCCGGCCCGGTGATCGGGCAGGCGTACAAGTTCCTGCTGGAACTGCGTCTGGAGAACGGGCCGATGGAACACGACGAGGCCGTGACAGCACTCAAGGAGTGGTGGGCGCAGACGTCGCAGGTTTCCTGACGGCAGCCACTCCGTCGCTTTCGTTCGGCATCGACGCGACGCGATGTTTCACGTGAAACATCGCTCGTTCCGCATCAGCGCTGCTTCGTCACGCCGAATCGGGCCATGGCCGCAGCGATCGATCCATAGATCACCGCCACAGTGATCACCAAAGCGGCCGAGCGGCCGTCCGGCGGGAGTATCAGGGCGGCCACGGCAGCGGCGCCGACGAAGGCGATGTTGAACAGGACGTCATAGAGGGAGAAGATCCGGCCCCGGTATCCGTCCTCGACGGACGACTGGACGATCGTATCCGTCGAGATCTTCGCTCCCTGTGTGACCAGACCCAGGACGAACGCCGCGATCAGTATGGGCACTTCCGTGAAGGGCAGGCCGAGCGCCGGTTCCAGCACGGCTGCAGCCGCGGAGCAGGTGACGATCCACAGGCCGGGGCCCAACCGTCCAGCGGCCCAGGGCGTGATCACCGCCGCTGTGAAGAAGCCCGCTCCCGAGATGCCCACGGCGAGACCGAGGAGGGCCAGTCCTTCCTCGGAGTCGGACGCCCCAGAGCTGTCGGACGGCCACGCGTAACGGCAGAGCATGAGCACCATGACGGTCAGGGCGCCGTAGCAGAACCGCATCAGCGTCATCGAGGCCAGCGCCCAGGCAGCCGCCCGCCGTCCCGGTTCGGTGAGATGCCGTACACCCGCTGTCAGACCTCGCGCGGTGCCGGCCAGGGCGGCTCCCAGTCGTGGCTGCACCAGCTCGGGATCCGGGCCCAGCAGTTCCCGGGCGATACGCAGGGAGGCCAGAGCCGAACACAGGTAGAGGCCCGCACCCAGGAGGACCACTGCGGCGTCGGAATCCGACGCCACCAGGCGTACGACGAAGGCGAGTCCGCCGCCGGCGGTCGCGGCGAGCGTCCCGGCTGTCGGTGAGAGCGAGTTGGCGACCACCAGGCGGTCGGCGTCCACCACTCGGGGCAGTGCGGCGGAGAGGCCCGCCAGGACGAAGCGATTGACCGCCGTGACGCAGAGCGCGGAGACGTAGAAGAGCCAGTCGGGCACATGGCTCAGGATCAGGACGGCGGTCACCGAAGCCAGGAGAGCGCGGAGCAGGTTTCCGTACAGCAGTACCTGGCGCCGTCGCCAACGGTCGAGCAGGACGCCGGCGAAGGGGCCGACGAGGGAGTACGGAAGAAGCAGGACCGCCATCGCGGAAGCGATCGCGGCTGCCGACGTCTGCTTCTCGGGTGAGAAGACGACGTACGTGGCCAGCGCGACCTGAAAGACGCCATCGGCTCCCTGGGACAGCAGCCGTACGGCGAGCAGACGCCGGAAGTCCCGGAAACGGAGCAGGACGCGCAGGTCGCGTACGACGGACATGGGGCACAGCCTCACATACGGGAAGGGTCCCCGGGCGCTTGCCCCGGGGACCCTCAACGGCCCACTACGAGCGCGTGATCAGCGCTCGACCTCGCCCTTGATGAACTTCTCGACGTTCTCACGGGCCTGGTCGTCGAAGTACTGCACCGGCGGGGACTTCATGAAGTACGACGACGCCGACAGGATCGGGCCGCCGATGCCACGGTCCATGGCGATCTTCGCGGCGCGCAGCGCGTCGATGATGACGCCGGCGGAGTTCGGGGAGTCCCAGACCTCGAGCTTGTACTCCAGGTTCAGCGGGACGTCACCGAAGGCACGGCCCTCGAGACGGACGTACGCCCACTTGCGGTCGTCGAGCCAGGCGACGTAGTCCGACGGGCCGATGTGGACGTTCTTCTCGCCGAGCTCCCGGTCGGGGATCTGGGAAGTGACGGCCTGGGTCTTGGAGATCTTCTTCGACTCCAGGCGGTCCCGCTCCAACATGTTCTTGAAGTCCATGTTGCCGCCGACGTTCAGCTGCATCGTGCGGTCCAGGATCACGCCACGGTCCTCGAACAGCTTCGCCATGACGCGGTGCGTGATGGTGGCGCCCACCTGGGACTTGATGTCGTCACCGACGATCGGGACGCCCGCCTCGGTGAACTTGTCGGCCCACTCCTTGGTGCCGGCGATGAAGACCGGAAGGGCGTTGACGAAGGCGACCTTGGCGTCGATGGCGCACTGGGCGTAGAACTTCGCCGCGTCCTCGGAACCCACGGGCAGGTAGCAGACGAGGACGTCGACCTGCTTGTCCTTGAGGACCTGGACCACGTCGACCGGGGCCTCGGTGGACTCCTCGATGGTCTCGCGGTAGTACTTCCCGAGGCCGTCCAGCGTGTGGCCGCGCTGCACGGTCACACCGGTGCTCGGCACGTCGCAGATCTTGATCGTGTTGTTCTCGGAGGCGCCGATGGCGTCCGCGAGGTCCAGACCGACCTTCTTGGCGTCGACGTCGAAGGCGGCGACGAACTCCACGTCACTGACGTGGTAGTCCCCGAACTGCACGTGCATGAGACCCGGGACCTTGGACGCCGGGTCGGCGTCCTTGTAGTACTCGACTCCCTGCACCAGCGACGCGGCGCAGTTGCCCACGCCGACGACGGCTACGCGAACCGAACCCATTCCGGTTGCTCCCTGTGTGTACGAGTGAGGTCCTGGCAGGGACCTCACGTGGTGGTGTCGCCGGGCGCATCCGGACCGGGGGCGTCCCCGGTCCGGGGCAGGGCGCCCGGCGCTCCCTCTGTGGTGTCGCGAGCGGGCTCTCCGCGGCCGGGACCTTTCAGGTCCCGGCCTGCCCGCTCGCTCTCGATGAGCTCGTTCAGCCAGCGCACTTCGCGCTCCACGGACTCCATCCCGTGGCGCTGGAGCTCAAGCGTGTAGTCGTCGAGGCGCTCGCGGGTGCGGGTCAGAGAGACGCGCATCTTCTCCAGCCGTTCCTCCAGACGGCTGCGACGGCCCTCAAGGACGCGCATCCGCACATCCCGGGAGGTCTGCCCGAAGAACGCGAAACGAGCGGCGAAGTGCTCGTCCTCGTAGGCGTCGGGACCCGTCTGCGAGAGCAGCTCCTCGAAGTGCTCCTTACCTTCCGCCGTCAACCGGTAGACGATCTTGGCGCGGCGACCCGTGAGAGGGACGGCGCCAGCATCCTCCGGGGTACTGCTCGATTCCTCGATCAACCAGCCGTTGGCGACCAGCGTCTTGAGGCAGGGGTAGAGCGTCCCGTAGCTGAAGGCCCGGAACACGCCCAACGACGTGTTGAGTCGTTTGCGCAGCTCATAGCCGTGCATCGGGGCTTCGCGGAGCAGGCCGAGGACGGCGAACTCGAGTATCCCGGAGCGCCGGCTCATCGTCGCCTCCCGTCTCCCGCTGGCCCTGTCGGCACGATGTATGCCGAGCTGATGTATCGACTCGATACATCACGACGATAGAACGCCCCTACGGATGCGACAAGTGGGGATCCGGTGAACGGGGTCACATCACCGATTAGAAGGAAGCAAGTTGCCTGATTTGGGATGAAGTTAAGTGCCAGGTGGGTTTGGGCGGTGCGTAGTCTGTGCGGCATGCACACCACCGGGAACCGAGTGACGTATGAGCACGTCGTCGTCCTGGGTGCGGTACGGATGAATGCCTGCACGACCGCATCCGTACTTCGGGGGGACCGGAAACCAGCCGCCGTTTCCAGGCGCGCACGGATGCGCCTGCCCGAGGAGTAGTCGTTCGATGAGCGAGCACCGTCGCAAACCGCCGCAGCCGCAGGGAGGCGGACGTGCCGCGGCCCGACGCGGCCAGTCGGCGTCCTCCGGCCGCCGCGCGGCACCGCGGGGCGCCACCGGGTCACTTTCCGATACCTATGGTGCGGGAGGTGAGGAGTCCCCGTTCGAGGGCCGCGCGGCTACGCGACGTGCGGCGCAGAGAAGCACCGGCGCGGGTGCGGGCGGTGGCCGTCGCAGAGCGGCCGAGCCCGCAGGGCGTGGGCCGGGTCGTGGCCGAGGGCGTGCCGCTCCACCTGGCAAACAGCGCTTTATCGACTATCCGCGCGCCGACAAGTACGGGGCGATGCGGTGGGTGCCCTCCTGGCGCCAGGTGACAGGGCTGTTCATCGGTTTCTTCGGCTGCCTCGTGGCAGCCGCGGGCATTGGGTACGCGGTGGTGGCGGTACCCGACCCGGCTCAGGCCGCGACAGCGCAGAACAACGTCTACTACTGGTCGGACGGCTCGCAGATGGTCGCGACGGGTGGTGAGGTCAACCGCCAGATCATCGCGTACGAGAAGATCCCCAAGGCGATGCGCTACGCCGTCATGTCGGCCGAGAACAAGACGTTCGAGACCGACAGCGGCGTCGACCCGATGGGAATCGCGCGCGCCGTCGTCAACATGGCCAAGGGCGGGCAGACGCAGGGTGGCTCGACCATCACCCAGCAGTACGTGAAGAACGCCATGCTCGACGACCAGTCGCAGACGCTGTCCCGGAAGGTGAAGGAACTCTTCATCTCGGTGAAGGTGGGCGCCTCAGTCGACAAGAACGAGATCATGCGCGGTTACCTGAACACGGCCTACTTCGGCCGTGGAGCCTATGGTCTCCAGGCGGCCGCCCGCACCTACTTCGGCAAGGACGCGGAAAAGCTCAACCCCAGCGAGTGTGCCTTCCTCGCCGCGGTGCTCAAGGGCGCCACGTACTACGACCCGGCGGGTGCGACGTCGATCGACCCGGCCGCCACGCCGGATGCCAACACCAAGCGGGCCACGGAACGCTGGAGCTGGATCCTCAACGAGATGGTCAAGGACAAGCATCTGTCCGCGGCCGAGGCGGCCAAGTACCCCAACTTCCCCAAGATCCAGCGGCCCCGCTCCAACGCACAGCTCGGCGGGCAGATCGGCTACCTGGTCGACACGGCCAAGGGCTACATCCTCAACAACACCGACATCACGCAGAAGCAGCTCGAACAGGGCGGCTACGAGATCCACACGACCTTCGACAAGAAGAAGGTCAAGGAACTCGAGAAGGCCGTGACGAAGGTCCGCAAGGAGAACATCAAGCCGGACCTGCGCCCGAAGACCGACACCCACGTGCAGTTCGGTGGCGCGTCGGTGAACCCGAAGTCGGGCGCCATCGAGGCGATCTACGGTGGCGAGGACGCCACCAAGCACTTCACCAACAACGCCGACGTCACCGGAGCGCAGGTCGGCTCGGTGTTCAAGCCCTACGTCCTGGCGGCGGCCATGACCTGGGGCAAGCGCGACCCTGACCTCGATCCGGACCAGGCGCAGGACGAGCGGACCATCGTCTCGCCGAAGAGTCTCTACAACGGTAAGAACAACCTCAAGATCAGGGACTACAACGGCGACATCTGGACCAACGAAGAGGGCAAGGAGTGGCTGCAGGCCAACGACGGCGACGAGTCGTACGGCAGCCCGCCGAAGTACCAGATCGATCTCCGTGAGGCGATGCGGGTCTCGGCGAACTCCCCGTACGTGCAGCTGGGCATGGACGTCGGCCTGGAGCGGGTGAAGGAGGCGGCCATGGAGGCAGGCCTCAAGGAGGGCAGCCTCACAGGCACGAGCTTCCCGTCCTTCTCGATCGGTATCTCCGACCCGAGTGCGATCCGTATGGCGGGCTCGTACGCGACCTTCGCCGCGAGTGGCAAGCAGAACGAGCCGTTCTCGGTGAAGTCCGTCGAGTACGAGGGGCTGACCCGGTTCGACCACGACGACATCGCCGACACCAAGCGGGCCTTCACCTCGAAGGTCGCCGACAACGTGACCGACGTCCTCAAGACCGTCGTCGACGAGGGAACCGGTACGTCGGCCCAGCTGCCCGGCCGCGAGGTGGCGGGCAAGACCGGCACCACCGACGGCAACAAGTCGGCCTGGTTCGTCGGGTACACCCCGCAGCTGTCGACCGCGATCAGCATGTACCGCATGGACGACGACGAGTCGAACAAGAACCGCAGGTTCCTGGAGATGTATGGCACAGGTGGCCAGGAAACGATCCACGGCGCCTCGTTCCCGGCCGAGATCTGGCACGACTACATGGAGGACGCGCTCAAGGGCCAGCCGGCGGAGGACTTCCCGGAGCCGGAGCCGATCGGTGTCATCGTCAACGAGGACCCGGAGCCGACGCCGACCCCGACGGTGACCGAGTCGGAGGAGGAGTCGCCCGAGCCGAGCCCGACGCCCACCGAGAGCGAGGCTCTGCCCTCGCCGACCCCCAGCGAGACCTGCCGCAACCCGTTCAACCCCACCTGTGAGGAGACCGGCGGTGCCGACACGGGTGGCACGGACACCGGTGGAATCGACGGCGGGGTGACCGCGTCGCCCTCGGAGTCGGAGGATGATTCGAGAGGCAACCAGAACGGCGGTCTCTTCGGAGGCAACGACGGGTAGCTCCCCACCCGGCAGTATCTGTTTCACGTGAAACATGGGCCACCGCACCGGCCAGGTGCGGTGGCCCATGCCGTATTCCCTGCCCGCACCCGGTGAAGAAGCGGCCTGTGTTTCACGTGAAACACAGGCCGCCGGATACGGCGGGATGCGGTGGTCCTCGGCGTATTCCTAGGTACGTACGGCAGGATGTGCGGCATGCCCAGTGCAGAGACGACGCGAGTGAGCACGGACGAGCCGGAGCCGGTGCGGCCCACCAAGGAGGACGAGGTCGCTGCGACCGGCAGTGAGCTGATCGGCGGCCCGATCGGGCGCCGGGCGCTGCTCGGCACCTCCTGGTGGACGCCGGTGCGGGTCGTCGCGCTGGTGGCCATCGGCATGTTCGCGCTGGGCATGGTGCAGAAGCTGCCCTGCTACGACGGCGCATGGTTCTTCGGGGCCAGCTCCCAGTACACGCACGCCTGCTACTCGGACATCCCGCATCTGTACCAGGGGCGTGGCTTCGCGGACGGCCTCGTGCCGTACTTCGACAAGATCCCCGGCGACATGGAGTACCTGGAGTACCCGGTACTGACCGGCGTGTTCATGGAGGTCGCCGCCTGGCTCACGCCGGGCAGCGGCACCATCCAGGACCAGGAGCAGTGGTACTGGATGGTCAACGCCGGAATGCTCATGGTGTGCGCGGCGGTGATCGCGGTCTGCTGCGCGCGCATTCACCGCCGGCGCCCGTGGGACGGCCTTCTGGTGGCCCTGGCGCCCGCTTTCGCCCTGACCGCCACCATCAACTGGGATCTCCTCGCGGTGGCCCTGCTGGCCGCCGCGATGCTGATGTGGTCGCGTCGGCGCCCCCTCGCCTTCGGTGTGCTGATCGGGCTCGCCACGGCCGCCAAGTTCTACCCGTTCCTGGTGCTCGGACCGCTCTTCGTGTTGTGCTGGCGAGCGGGCAAGTGGCGCGCGTTCGCGACCGCGCTGCTCGGTGCCGTCGGGGCCTGGCTCGCGGTGAACCTCCCGGTGATGCTGCTGGCACCCGACGGATGGTCGAAGTTCTACCGCTTCAGCCAGGAGCGCGGTGTGGACTTCGGTTCTTTCTTCCTCGTCATCTCGCAACGGCTCAACATCCAGATCACCGCCGAGACGGCGAACGCGTACGCGATGGTCTCGATGGTGATCGTCTGCGCCGGCATCGTCGCGCTCACGCTCACCGCCCCACGCCGTCCCCGCTTCGCGCAGCTCGCCTTCCTGATCGTCGCGGCCTTCATCCTGACCAACAAGGTCTACTCGCCGCAGTACGTGCTCTGGCTGGTCCCGCTCGCCGCCCTGGCCCGGCCCCGCTGGCGGGACTTCCTGATCTGGCAGGCCTGTGAGGTGGCGTACTTCCTGGGGATCTGGATGTACCTGGCTTACACGACCAGCGGAGACGCTCACAAGGGCCTGCCTGCCGAGGGCTACCAACTCGCCATCATGGCGCACCTGTTGGGCATGCTCTACCTGTGTGTCGTCGTCGTGTGCGACATCTTCATGCCCGAGCGGGACGTGGTGCGCAGGGCCGGTGACGACGATCCCTCCGGAGGGGTCCTCGACGGCGCGGAGGATCTCCACGTGTTCGGCGCGGCCGCCCGCCCTCCGAGGCACGCGATGCCCTTCGAAGGGCCTCAGGTCGAGTGGGGAAGTCGCGGCCCAGGCGGCAGTTCGCTCTGAGCGAACAGGGCGGAAAAGCGCCCCTGGGACGGCACGGGGACGAACGACAAACGCAGAAGGCCGTACACGACATCGCGTGTACGGCCTTCCGCATGCGGCCTTCCGTATGCGTCCTTGCGGAGCTGATCTGCTCGGCGCTCGCCTCCTCCGCCCTTCGGAGCGGGGGGTTCAGCGGTCGACGATCCGGTCGAACTGTGTGGTGGTGTGCCGCAGATGCGCCACCAGTTCCTCACCGACCTTCGGCTCCGGGGCGTCCGACGGCACGAAGAGGATCGACACCTGCATGTGCGGAGGCTCGGCGAACCAGCGCTGCTTGCCGCCCCAGACGAACGGAGAAAGGTTCCGGTTGACCGTGGCGAGGCCGGCCCGGGCGACGCCCTTGGCGCGCGGCATGACGCCGTGCAGGGCCTTCGGGGCCTCCAGGCCCACTCCGTGCGACGTACCGCCCGCCACGACGACCAGGAAGCCGTCGGAGGCCGCCTTCTGCTGCCGGTAGCCGAAACGGTCCCCCTTGGCGACGCGGGTGACATCCAGCACCGCGCCGCGGTACTCGGTCGCCTCGTGGTCGCCCAGCCACAGCCGTGTGCCGATACGGGCCCGGAAGCGGGTCTGCGGGAACTGCTGCTGGAGGCGGATGAGGTCCTCGGACTTGAGGTGGCTGACGAACATGGTGTGCAGCGGCAGACGAGCCGCCCGGAGCCGGTCCATCCAGCCGATGACCTCCTCGACGGCGTCCGAGCCGTCGGTGCGGTCCAGTGGCAGGTGGATGGCGAAGCCCTCCAGGCGCACGTTCTCTATGGCCGCGTGGAGCTGGGGCAGTTCCTGCTCGCTCACCCCGTGCCGCTTCATCGAGGACATGACCTCGATGACGACGCGGGCCCCCACGAGGCCGTACACGCCGTCGACCGACGACACGGAGCGGATGACGCGGTCGGGCAGGGGGACGGGCTCTTCGGCGCGCCGATAGGGGGTCAGCACCAGCAGGTCGCCGCTGAACCAGTCCTTGATCCGGGCGGCCTCGTACGTGGTGCCGACGGCGAGGATGTCCGACCCGAGACGCGTGGCCTCTTCCGCCAGCTTCTCGTGTCCGAAGCCGTAGCCGTTGCCCTTGCAGACGGGGACGAGTCCCGGGAACTGCTCCTGAACGTGCTTGTGGTGTGCCCGCCAGCGCGCGGTGTCGACGTACAGCGTGAGCGCCATGGACGGTCCCGGAACCTTTCTCGTGGCTGCGGTGTATCAGATGTATGGAAGCAAAAACGGGGGCTTCAGCGGCGCGACATGTAGATGTCGAGCGCCTTGTGGAGCAGCTTGTTCAGCGGGAAGTCCCACTCACCGAGGTACTCGGCGGCCTGTCCGCCCGTGCCCACCTTGAACTGGATCAGGCCGAAGAGGTGATCCGTCTCGTCCAGCGAGTCGGAGATGCCTCGCAGGTCGTAGACGGTCGCGCCGAGGGCGTAGGCGTCGCGCAGCATGCGCCACTGCATCGCGTTCGAGGGCCGGACCTCACGGCCGATGTTGTCCGAGGCACCGTAGGAGTACCAGACGTGCCCGCCGACGACGAGCATGGTCGCCGCGGACAGGTTCACGCCGTTGTGCCGGGCGAAATAGAGCCGCATGCGGTTGGGGTCCTCGGTGTTGAGGGCCGTCCACATGCGCTGGAAGTAGGACAGCGGGCGGGGCCGGAAGCGGTCGCGCACGGCAGTGATCTCGTACAGCCGCTGCCACTCCTCCAGGTCGTGATAGCCGCCTTGGACGACCTCGACCCCGGCCTTCTCGGCCTTCTTGATGTTGCGGCGCCACAGCTGGTTGAAGTTCTTGTGGACCTCTTCCAGGGACCGGTTGGCGAGCGGCACCTGGTAGACGTAGCGCGGCTGTACGTCACCGAAGCCGGCCCCGCCGTCCTCCCCCTGTTGCCAGCCCATGCGGCGCAGTTTGTCGGCGACCTCGAAGGCCCGCGGTTCGATGAAGTCGGCCTCGATGTCGCGCAGGCGCTTCACGTCCGGGTTCTGGATGCCCGCCTTGATGGAGGTGGCCTCCCAGCGCCGGATGATCACCGGCGGGCCCATCTTCACCGAGAAGGCGCCCTGGTGCTTGAGGTGCGCGAGCATCGGCTCCAGCCAGTCGGTCAGGTTCGGTGCGAACCAGTTGATGACCGGACCTTCGGGCAGATACGCGAGGTAGCGCTTGATCTTGGGCAGCTGGCGATACAGCACCAGGCCGGCGCCGACCATCTCGCCCGTCCTGTCGTCGAACCACCCGAGGCTCTCGGAGCGCCACTCGGCCTTGACGTCGGCCCAGGCCGGGACCTGCATGTGGCTAGCCGAGGGCAGGCTCTGGATGTATGCCAGATGCTGCTCACGGCTGATCGTCCTCAGGGTCAGGCTCATTCGGGGCGCTCCTCGGGCTGGTGTGTCCCCATGGGTACAGGGGCTCCGGCTCTCGCGCCGAAGCCTACTGCGCCCTGCGGGCGCCCCGAATGGCTGTATGGAACCTGGAAGCCCGCCCAGCACGTGGTCAGGACGTCAGGTGGTGTTATTCGGCCGCTTGGTCCGATGTGAGACCACGGACAGCATGGCGCACCGGCCGCCGACCGTTCGACCGGGGCGGCGGAGTCAGCCGATGACCCCGCCGAAGAGACCCCCGTGGGCCATGCCGAGGAAGAATCCGACGGCCGAGGCACCGAGACCCACGATCAGGCCGAAGCGCTCACGGGTCGTCTCCGAGATGAACTGCCCGTACGCGCCGGTCAGAATTCCCACCAGGCCCGTCCAGGAACTGAGCAGGTGCAGATGGTGGAACATCGCCGTGATGAAAGAGACCGCCCCGAGCACGAGCGTCACGGCCAGCAGGGTGTCCTGCACTGGGTGAGGCTTGTCGTCGGTGGCGAACAGGGAGCCGGCGATGTTGGGTCGCAATGTCTGTGCCATGGGGCACCTCCTGCGGAAGGCGGCGCATCGTAGCGCCATACACACCCGATGTGTACAGATTGACGGTCACCGCCACCTGATTTCAACCGGAAGCGGGTGTGCAGGTAGTCTGTACCGTCTGCACCGGTGTCTGCCCAGGCCATGACAGGGATCCCCCACGGGACCCCCGATTGTCAGTGGCTGCCGATACCGTTGCGTACGCATCACAACCCTCCTGCCACGGAACGACCGTGGCCGCTGAGTCCAAAGGAGGTGGGTTCCACATGCGTCACTACGAGGTGATGGTCATCCTCGACCCCGATCTGGAGGAGCGCGCTGTCGCCCCCCTGATCGAGAACTTCCTCTCCGTCGTCCGTGAAGGCAACGGAAAGGTCGAGAAGGTCGACACCTGGGGCCGTCGTCGTCTCTCGTACGAGATCAAGAAGAAGCCTGAGGGCATCTACTCGGTCATCGACCTGCAGGCCGAGCCTGCGGTCGTCAAGGAACTCGACCGCCAGATGAACCTGAACGAGTCGGTCCTCCGGACCAAGGTCCTCCGCCCCGAGACCCACTGAGCCTTCCCGCTCAGTGGGTCCCGGGATCCGAGTAGCAGCACAAGCAGCCAGCAGCAAACCCGCCGAGAGGTTCCCCCATGGCAGGCGAGACCGTCATCACGGTCGTCGGCAATCTTGTCGACGACCCCGAGCTGCGCTTCACCCCTTCCGGTGCGGCGGTCGCGAAGTTCCGTGTCGCGTCCACCCCCCGCACCTTCGACCGTCAGACCAACGAGTGGAAGGACGGCGAGAGCCTGTTCCTGACCTGCTCGGTCTGGCGTCAGGCGGCGGAGAACGTCGCCGAGTCGCTCCAGCGAGGCATGCGCGTCATCGTGCAGGGCCGGCTGAAGCAGCGGTCCTACGAGGACCGTGAGGGCGTCAAGCGCACGGTCTACGAGCTGGACGTCGAGGAAGTCGGCGCCAGCCTGCGCAGTGCCACGGCCAAGGTCACCAAGACCGCCGGCGGTGCCGGCCGCGGTGGCCAGGGCGGTTACGGTGGCGGTGGCGGTGGCGGTGGCGGCCAGGGTGGCGGCGGCTGGGGCAGTGGCCCCGGCGGCGGTCAGCAGGGCGGTGGCGCTCCCGCCGACGACCCGTGGGCCAGCGGCGCTCCCGCCGGTGGCAACCAGGGCGGTGGCGGCGGCTGGGGCGGAAGCTCCGGCGGCGGTGGCGGCGGCTACTCGGACGAGCCCCCCTTCTAAGTCCTCGTGGCCGGGATCACCGGTCTTCGAGGTCGAGGGCGGGGCCGTACCCCAAACTTCTTGATCACACAGGAGAAACACCATGGCGAAGCCGCCTGTGCGCAAGCCGAAGAAGAAGGTCTGCGCTTTCTGCAAGGACAAGGTCACGTACGTGGACTACAAGGACACGAACATGCTGCGGAAGTTCATTTCCGACCGTGGCAAGATCCGTGCCCGTCGCGTGACCGGCAACTGCACGCAGCACCAGCGTGACGTCGCCACGGCCGTCAAGAACAGCCGTGAGATGGCGCTGCTGCCCTACACGTCCACCGCGCGATAAGGGAAGGGTGACCGACACATGAAGATCATCCTCACCCACGAGGTCTCCGGCCTCGGCGCTGCCGGCGACGTCGTCGACGTCAAGGACGGCTACGCTCGCAACTACCTGATCCCGCGGAAGTTCGCTATCCGCTGGACCAAGGGCGGCGAGAAGGACGTCGAGCAGATCCGTCGTGCTCGCAAGATCCACGAGATCCAGACCATCGAGCAGGCCAACCAGATCAAGGGTCAGCTCGAGGCCGTCAAGGTTCGTCTGGCCGTCCGCTCCGGCGACGCCGGTCGTCTCTTCGGTTCCGTCACCCCGGCCGACATCGCTTCCGCGATCAAGGCTTCCGGTGGCCCCGAGGTCGACAAGCGCCGCATCGAGCTGGCTGCTCCGATCAAGACGCTGGGCGCTCACGAGACGTCCGTGCGTCTGCACCCCGAGGTTGCCGCCAAGGTCAACATCGAGGTCATCGCGGCCTAAGGGTCGCGCTCGCTGAAGTGATGTATGGGGCCGCACCCTTCGCAGGGTGCGGCCCCATATGCATGACGCGGCGATGTTTCACGTGAAACGGAGCGGACTTCGGCAGGTTCTCGGCGTGGAGTATCGCCCGGAACTCAGCGCGTCGCACCTGTGACGATCCAGAGCCCGGACCGGGACCGCAGCCACAGGGTCAGCATGCGGGTCGCCATCATCAGCGTCATGGCGCCCCAGAGGGCGGTCAGACCACCGCCGAAGGTGGGGACGAGCAGCGCGGTCGGGACGAAGACCGCCAGGGTGAGGAGCATGGCCCAGGCCAGGTAGGGGCCGTCTCCCGCGCCCATCAGTACTCCGTCGAGCACGAAGACGACGCCGGAGATCGGCTGGGCGAGCGCCACCACGACCAGAGCGGGCAGTGCCGCTTCCTGAACCGTCGGATCGCTCGTGAAGATGGGGGTGAACAAGGGACGGGCGGCGACCACCAGGAGTCCGAGCAGGGAACCCGTGGCGACTCCCCACTGGACCATCCGGCGGCAGGCATCGCGGGCTCCCTGGGCGTCGCCCGCGCCGAGGTAGCGGCCGATGATGGCCTGTCCGGCGATGGCGATCGCGTCCAGGGCGAAGGCAAGCAGGCTCCAGAGCGAGAGGATGATCTGGTGTGCGGCGATGTCCTCGTCCCCGAGCCGGGCGGCCACCGCGGTGGCGATCATGAGGATCGCCCGCAGCGAGAGCGTACGGACCAGCAGGGGCACCCCCGCCTGGGCCGAGGCTCGTATGCCGGCGATGTCCGGACGCAGCGAGGCGCCGTGTCTGTGGGCACCACGGATCACGACCCAGAGATATGCGGCGGCCATGCCGAGTTGGGCGACGACCGTGCCCCAGGCGGATCCCGCGATACCGAGGTCGGCCCCATAGACGAGGCCTACGTTCAGTACACCGTTGGCGACGAACCCCGCCACGGCGACGTACAGCGGTGTCTTCGTGTCCTGGAGGCCACGCAGGACGCCCGTGGCGGCGAGCACGACGAGCATGGCCGGGATGCCGAGGGCCGAGATCCGGAGATAGGTCGTGGCGTAGGGAGCCGCAGTGTCCGAGGCCCCGAAGAGGGACACGAGGGTGGGGGCCATGGGGACGACGACGGAGACAACAGCCGCTCCGAGCAGCAGGGCCAGCCAGATACCGTCCAGGCCCTGACGGATGGCGGCCCGTAGGTCTCCCGCTCCCACGCGGCGGGCGACGGCGGCCGTGGTGGCGTAGGCGAGGAAGACGAAGACGCTCACCGCGGTGACGAGGAGGGCTGAGGCGACCCCAAGACCGGCCAGTTGGGCGGTGCCGAGGTGGCCGACGATGGCGGTGTCGACCATGAGGAAGAGCGGCTCCGCGACGAGCGCGCCGAAGGCCGGAACGGCCAGCGTGATGATCTCTCGATCGTGCCGACGCCGGGCGGCCTTGGTGGTCTCGGAAGCCTGTGTCATGAGCACCAATCTAATCTTCCACAGGTAAGAGATGCAAAGCACTTGCAGTCATTACATGCTGCCTGGTCGGGTACGTTCTCGTGCGCCGATCTTGATGATCTTGATCCGGTCGAGAAAGTTTTTCTTCTGCACAGCCCGTGGATGGTAAAGGTGCAGGTCAGGGCGATGGTGAACCTATGGTCCGGTTCTTGTTCACAGGCCTGTCCACCGAGTCGTGCACAGGTTTTGCAGAGTTCTCCACAGCATCTGGGCCGTCGTCCACATGGCCTGTGGATAACCAGATTGGCTGACGGTGCCGACGGGCCTACGGTGGTGCGGCGCCCACTCCCTGGCTGATCGCGGAAACCTCGCAAAACCGACGCGCCAGAACCGGAGTTGGGCCTCTCATTTGTCAGTGTCGTGCCGTAGAAATGAGAAGCACGGCGAGGTCCGCTCGGCGGACGGGAGGAGGTCGCTCGGTGAGCATTTCCGAGCCCCTGGACGACCCGTGGGCCGACAGCGGGCCCAGCGATCGTCTGCCCCCTTCCCGCCGGCGTCCGGACGGTGACCG
This sequence comes from Streptomyces sp. MNU76, assembly GCF_020982545.1. Taxonomy (GTDB): domain Bacteria; phylum Actinomycetota; class Actinomycetes; order Streptomycetales; family Streptomycetaceae; genus Streptomyces. The sequence goes on from NZ_JAJKLK010000001.1 coordinate 1,370,174, forward strand.
GAGCAGGGACGAGCGGCACGACCGGGGCCGGGACAACCGGGAGTGGGACGGCGGGGGTTCGGCCTTCGAACGCGTACCGCCGCAGGACCTCGACGCCGAGCAGTCCGTCCTCGGCGGCATGCTGCTGTCCAAGGACGCCATCGCCGACGTGGTCGAGATCCTCAAGGGGCCCGACTTCTACAAGCCGGCTCACGAAACCATCTACCAGGCGATCCTCGACGTCTATGCCAAGGGCGAGCCCGCCGACCCCATCACCATCGCCGCCGAGCTCACCAAGCGCGGCGAGATCACCAAGGTGGGCGGCGCCTCCTATCTGCACACTCTCGTCCAGACGGTGCCGACGGCGGCGAACGCCGAGTACTACGCAGAGATCGTCCATGAGCGCGCCGTCCTGCGCCGCCTGGTCGAGGCCGGCACCCGCATCACCCAGATGGGATACGCGGCCGACGACGACGTGGACGAGATCGTCAACAGGGCCCAGGCGGAGATCTTCGCGGTCACCGAGCAGCGCACGACCGAGGACTATCTGCCGCTCGGCGACATCATGGAGGGCGCGCTCGACGAGATCGAGGCGATCGGTTCGCGGTCGGGGGAGATGACCGGTGTGCCGACCGGCTTCACGGATCTCGACCAGCTCACCAACGGTCTGCACCCGGGTCAGATGATCATCATCGCGGCCCGTCCCGCCATGGGTAAGTCCACGCTGGCGCTGGACTTCGCGCGAGCCTGCTCGATCAAGCACAACATGCCGAGCGTGATCTTCTCGCTCGAGATGGGGCGCAACGAGATCGCGATGCGTCTGCTGTCGGCGGAGGCGCGCGTGGCCCTTCACCACATGCGGTCCGGCACGATGACCGACGAGGACTGGACGCGCCTGGCCCGCCGGATGCCGGACGTGTCGGCCGCGCCGCTCTACATCGACGACTCCCCGAACCTGTCGATGATGGAGATCCGCGCCAAGTGCCGGCGCTTGAAGCAGCGCAACGACCTGAAGCTCGTCATCATCGACTATCTGCAGCTCATGCAGTCCGGCGGCAAGCGGTCCGAGAGCCGTCAGCAGGAAGTCTCGGACATGTCGCGAAACCTGAAGCTACTGGCCAAGGAGCTGGAGCTGCCGGTGATCGCCCTGTCACAGCTCAACCGTGGGCCCGAGCAGCGTACGGACAAGAAGCCCATGGTCTCCGACCTGCGTGAGTCGGGATCGATCGAGCAGGACGCGGACATGGTGATCCTGCTGCACCGCGAGGACGCCTACGAGAAGGAGTCGCCGCGCGCCGGCGAGGCCGACATCATCGTGGGCAAGCACCGTAACGGTCCGACGGCCACGATCACGGTCGCCTTTCAGGGCCACTACTCGCGGTTCGTGGACATGGCACAGACCTGACCGGGCGAAATGCGCTCGACTCCCGGTGCCCGGCCCGGTGGACTGAGCGCATGACAACACCTCATCAAGAGCTGCTCCCCGCCACACGCCGGGCACTGCTGCACCGCATCGCCGTCGCCCAGACCGAGGGGCGGGCTCCGTCTCTGGTCGCCGCGGTGGTCCGGGGCGGGGAGACGGTGTGGAACGGGGCGCGGACTTCGGTGACCGGGCACGGGCCGGACGCGAACGTGCAGTACCGGATCGGTTCGATCACCAAGACCTTCACCGCTGTTCTGGTCATGCGGCTGCGTGACGAGGGCGTGCTGGACCTCGGCGATCCGCTGGAGAAGCACCTGCCCGGGACAGGTGCGGGGGAGGCGACCATCGCCGAACTGCTCGCGCACACAGGGGGACTGGCGGCGGAGTCTCCTTCGCCCTGGTGGGAACGGACGTCAGGGTCCCTGCGCCCAGATCTCGCCGACGTTCTCGGGGAGCAGCCCCACCGCCATCCCGTAGGCCGTCGATTCCACTACTCCAACCCCGGGTTCACGCTCCTCGGCGCGCTCGTCGAGGAGCTGCGAAGTGCTCCCTGGGAAGAGGTCCTGCGACGCGAGGTGCTCGAACCCCTCGGCCTGCGCCGCACGACCTGGCACCCGGAGGCGCCGCACACCGGTGGCTGGGCCGTGCACCCCTGGGCGGACGTGATGCTGCCGGAGCAGGTCGAGGACCTGGGCCGTATGGGACCGGCCGGTCAACTCTGGTCCACGACGGGTGACTTGGCGCGGTTCGCGGCCTTCCTGGCCAAGGGGGACGAGCGGGTGCTGAGCGCGGAGTCGGTCCTGGAGATGCGGACGCCGGCCGCGCCGGGCGAGGCCGCCGATGTGGCGGCCGGAGCGGCGTACGGGCTCGGGATGCAGTTGCAGCACCGTGACGGCCGGTTCCTCGTCGGTCACGGGGGCTCGGTGCCGGGTTTCCTCGCCCAGTTGACCATCAGTGTCGAGGACGATGTGGCAGCCGTGGTGCTGACCAACTGCACCTCCGGGCCGGCGCTGTCGGAGGTGGCCGCCGACCTCGTACGCATCGTGGCGGAGGCCGAGCCGCGGATCCCCGAGCCGTGGCGGCCGCTGACCGAAGTGGACCGATCGGTCCTGGAGTTGGCCGGACCTTGGTATTGGGGGACGTACAGCTTCGTGTTGCGGCTCACCGGCGGGGGAGGTCTCTCGCTGGAGCCGCTTGCCGCGACTCTGCGCAGTGCTCGATTCCGACGGAACGACGACGGCAGCTGGACGGGGCTCAACGGCTACTTCGCCGGAGAGCTCCTGCGGGCCGTACGAGGGCCCGACGGGGCGGTGAGCCACCTGGACCTCGGATCGTTCGTGTTCACGCGTCAGCCGTACGACGAGGGGGCTCCGGTGCCCGGCGGAGTGGATCCCGAGGGGTGGCGGGGGATCGCGTAGCCCGTATCTGCGCCTGTGAGGAGCTCGTCTTGTGATGTTTCACGTGAAACGCGCCCCGACAGCCGTTCACGGGCGCCGTCTCAGAGGGGCAGCTTGAAACCCACGTGGGTGGCCTGGAATCCGAGCCGCTCGTAGAAGCGGTGGGCTTCGGTGCGCGTGACATCGGACGTCAGCTGCACCAACTGACAGCCCTCTGCTCGTGATGCGTTGATCGCCCACTCGATGAGCTGTGTTCCGAGTCCGGTGCTGCGCTCATCGGCGTGCACCCGTACGCCTTCGATGATCGCGCGGGTGGAGCCGCGTCTGGAGAGCCCTGGAACGATCGTCAGTTGGAGTGTGCCGACGACACGGCCCTGACGGACGGCGACCATCACGTGTTGGTGGGGGTCGTCACTGAGGCGCTCCAGGGCGGTGCGGTAGGGGGCCAGGTCGTCCGGTGATTCGCGCTGGGCGCCCAAAGGATCGTCGGCCAGCATCGCAACGATCTCGGGGATGTCGTCCTCGGTCGCCGGGCGAATGTCCAGATCTCCCATGCCCGCACCCTACGCGGACACGTTCAGCGACTCCACGACGCGGACGAGGGGGGCCAGTTCGGGGTTCTCGGCGGCCGCGTCCAGAGACTCGCGCAGAGCGGTGTCATTGGTGGGGCGTGCTGCCGCGAGAAGGCGCAGACCCGCCTCGGGGACATCGGTGTAGATACCCCGGCGGTCGGTCGGGCACAGATAGCGCGAGAGCAGTCCGCGATCCTCGAGCCGAGTGACCAGACGGGTGGTCGCGCGCTGGCTGAGGACGACCGCGTCGGCGACCTGCTTCATCTGCAGGTGCCCGCCCTCACCGTCGTGCTGGCGACTGAGCACATCGAGCAGCGAGTACGCCCTCATGCCTCTCGCGCTTCTGGCTATTGCGATCGGGGCCTTCGGTATCCGCCGGCTTCGCCGACTCCTCCGTCACCTGGCTCCTCGTCCTCTTCGGCCTAGGCATGGTCGGTGGCAACCTGGTGGGCGGCAAGTACGCGGATCGCGCGCTCATGCCCATGCTGTACGTCTCGCTGGGCGCCCTGGCTGTCGTCCTCGCCCTGTTCTCCTTCACCGCTCACGACAAGATCGCGGCCGCTGTCGCCCTCACGCTGGTCGGCGCACTCGGCTTCGCGACCGTGCCGCCGCTGCAGAAGAGGGTCTTCGACCAGGCGCATGGCGCACCCACCCTGGCCTCGGCTGTGAACATAGGTGCCTTCAACCTCGGCAACGCGCTCGCCGCCTGGCTCGGCGGCCTGGTCATCGACGCGGGCCTCGGCTACACGGCACCCAACTGGGTCGCAGCCGCTCTCGCCGTGAGCGCACTCGTGCTGGCCTTCGTCGCGGCGGCGCTGGAGCGCGGGGAGAGCGCCGTCGGAACGGGTGTCGCCCGATCTGCGGGAGCGGACGCCCGATCGGCACCTGCCCGCCACTGACGGTCGGCGGGACGAGGCCGCGGAGTACCGGCCTCAGCCCGCTGCCACGGTCAGTGGCGCGTAGCGCCGAGTCCAGTCACCCGGCAGCTCAGGGATCCCGTACGTCATCACGGAGTTGAAGGCGATCACCGCCAGACCGCGGTCCTGCACCCACGTCAGCAGTTCCTCGTGGCGAACGTCGATGTCGGTGCGCAACTGCAGATCCGTGTGTGCGGCGAGGGAAGTGATGAGCGCCTTCGCCACCTCGGTGTCACGGGCGATCAACGGACCGACGACCTGGTTGTCGAGGTTGGGCCAGGCGGCCGCGTATCCGATGATCTTGCCGTTCTCCTCCGCGACGCGCAGTTGGTCGGAGAACGCGGGGAGCCGGGTGAGGATGTGGGTCCGGTCCGTGCCGAAGACCTCTTCGTCGAGCCGAAGGATCGTGGTGAGATCCCCGGCCGTGGCCGGACGGGTGGAGACCGCAGGGTCCGGTCCTCCTGCCGTGAAGTGCCCGCGCACCATCTCGGCCCGTCCGGTGACCTTGAAGCCGAGCTCTTCGTAGAGCGGGCGTCCGTTCGGAGTGGCGTGCAGCGTCAGCGGTGTCGTGCCCATCTCCGCGAGGACATGGCGCATCAGGCGGCGGCCGATGCCCTGGCGGGAATGCCGCTCGGCGACCAGCACCATGCCGATCGCCCCCAGAGCCGGGCGGCCCGCCGGGCCGTACTCGGTGACCACGCAGGCGGTGATCAGCCCGCCCTCGGGGTCATCGATGCCATATCCGGTGCCGGCCGACAGCAGTAGCCCCCACTTGTGCTCCTCGCGAGGCCAGCCCCGGTCCTCGGACAAGTCGGCGCAGGCGGTGAGATCGCGAGGCGTCAGACGGCGGATGGGCACAAGGGTGGGGGAAGGTGTCGGCACGCAGGTCAGGCTGTCCGACACGCGCCCCCGTCGTCCACTGGTTTGCTGTCGACGTGCGCTGTTCTGGCCATCTCGTGCACAACCGAACAGCGTGTGGACGGATGTTTCACGTGAAACATCCGTCTGCGGGCATACCCGCACAGGCGTGGCTGCGTAGGCACTCGGCGGCAGGATCTGTGGGATGCCTATGAATGAGTATGGCGCGCCCGGTAATTGAAGGAATCACTGATTCGCGCCAGTTGAATTCCCGGTACTGCCAGGGGGGACTTGTGTGTGACGGCCCTGCCGGTAGGGTCGAGTCCGGTTCGTGTCCGAAGCGAGATGCAGTCGTCTCATGGTGGGGGTACGAACGCAGCTCAATGCAGCCTAACCGGACAGGGAGACCGAGAACCTGCGTTTTCCGCTACGAGGCGGGGGCGTTCGCGCGTTGTGGAACGCTGCCGTGAGTGCTGCGGCTCACGTCACACTCTCATCTACTTGTCCGTACGGAGCTGGATTCCGGGTTGAATGTGGCCGCATTGGTCGACGGGGAACGAACGGGGAATGCAAGGCCGTCCGCGGGGGGAACGTGCGACTTCCGGCTGGGAGGGCGTACGCAGATCGACCGAAAGATGCTCGAGGCGAGGCAGACCATGGACGCTCCGACCACCACGTCGGCCGGCAACGGTACTTCGGGGGATGCTGACGGAGGCGGTTGGTTCACGCCTCGCACATCGCCGCCACTCCCTGGTGGGGACCAGGAACCAGACGGCAACCGCCTCGCAGGCCTGCGGCCCGTGGGCCGCTCCCAGGAGCCACCGACCGGCGTGCGGCACCACCGGGAAGGCGCGGCGCGGGAGCGAATACAGACCGGCGCGGGCCTTCCTCCCAGCACCCCACTCAGCCCTCCACCCGCCCCGGACCACGGCACCGAGCACTCCGTCTTCGAACCGCGCGTGCCGGACGAGCCCGCCGGACAGACGGCGCCCCCCTCCCCCGATGCCGTTCTGATCCGGCGGACCATGGCCGAGGTCGGACCGGTCGCCGACAAGGTCACCTCGTACTTCTACGCGCTGCTCTTCGTCCAGCACCCCGAACTGCGGTCGATGTTCCCCCCGGCCATGGACGCCCAGCGCGACCGCTTGCTCAAGGCACTGCTGACCGCTGCCGAGCACGTCGACAACACTCCCGTCCTCGTCGACTACCTGCAGAGCCTCGGCCGTGGCCATCGCAAGTACGGGACCCAGGCCGAGCACTACCCGGCGGTCGGCGAATGTCTGATCGGTGCGCTGAGCCGGTACGCCAAGGGGATCTGGGACGAGGAGACCGAGGCCGCCTGGGTCAGGACGTACACGACGATCTCCCAGGTGATGATCGACGCGGCGGCCGCGGACGAGCTTCGTTCCCCGCCCTGGTGGCTCGCCGAGGTCGTCTCACACGATCTGAGAACGGCGGACACAGCGATCCTCACCGTCCGCCCGAACCAGCCGTACCCTTTCCTCGCCGGGCAGTACACGAGCCTGGAGACCCCTTGGTGGCCGCGGATCTGGCGGCACTACTCCTTCGCCTCGGCGCCCCGCTCGGACGGGTTGCTGTCGTTCCATGTGAAGGCGATCTCCGCGGGCTGGGTCTCCAACTCGCTCGTGCACCGCGCCCGGCCCGGTGACGTGCTGCGACTGGGACCGCCGGCCGGTGCGATGACCGTCGATCACAGCAGCGACAGCGGCCTGCTCTGTCTGGGTGGGGGCACCGGGATAGCGCCGATCAAGGCCATCGTGGAGGACGTGGCCGAACATGGACGGCACCGTCCCGTCGAGGTCTTCTACGGCGCCCGCACGGGCCAGGACCTCTATGACCTGGACACGCTGCTACGGCTGCAGCAGAGCAACTCGTGGCTCGAGGTCCGCCCGGTTGTGGACAAGCACGGACTGCTGCAACTACCCGACGCTATACGGGACCACGGGCCCTGGAACGGGTACGACGCCTACCTCTCCGGACCGCCCGGCATGATCCGCAGCGGTGTGGACGCCTTGAAGGCCGCCGGTATCTCCGCCGACCGCATACGCCACGACTCGGTGGAGGAACTGGTGGCGGCGGGGGACTGACACCTGGGACACGCAGAGCGGCTGACGGCGGAGACCGAGCGAGCGGCTGGTCTTCGGCGGTCGTCCGCGGACGCTCAGCCGAGGTCGGGCGCGTGCATCGCCCGTACGCCCTCGATGTTCCCGTCCAGGTAGTGCCGCAGGGACAACGGGACGAGGTGTACGGAGGCGATGCCGACCCGGGTGAAGGGGATGCGCACGATCTCGTACTCCCCGAGTGGCTCGTCCACCTCGGGGCCGTGTCGCTTGGAAGGGTCCATGGACTCCAGGCGACAGACGAAGAAGTGCTGGACCTTCACCCCGGTGGCGCCGCCGTCCTCACCGATGTGCTCGACGGTGTCCACGAAACAGGGCACCACATCGGTGATCTTGGCGCCGAGTTCCTCATGCACTTCGCGGTGCAACGCGTCGACGACCGTGGTGTCCTCCGGCTCGACACCGCCGCCCGGCGTGAGCCAGTAGGGATCCATGCCCGGCTTGGTCCGCTTGATCAGGATCAGGTCGTCGCCGTCGAGCAGAACGGCGCGGGCGGTGCGCTTGACCACGGGTCGTACGGTCATGGGAGAAATGTGGCCCCGCATGTTCCACGTGAAACATCACAGGCGCGAGGAAGAGGGGCACCCCGGCGCTCACGGTCGGTCCGTGATCGGCTCTCCCCTCCGCCCAGGGGTTCCAAGGTGGTCTCAGGACCAGTTCGCCGCGGTCTCCAGCAGCCACTCGTGCGCCCGCGCGATGTGCGGCATGGCCAGGGTGCCGGTACGGACCACCAGGAAATAGGTCCGCAACGGGGGCACCGCGGGATCCAGGAGCGTGACGAGGTCACCGCGCTCCAGGGCGGAAGCGCACAGGTAGCGGGGAACCACGGCCAGTCCGGCGCCCGAGACGGCACAGCCGACGACCGCGCGCAGGTCCGGGACGACGACGGTCCCGGAGGCGGCGGGCCGCGCGTCGAAGACCGAGGCCCAGTAGCGGGCGATGAAGGGCAGTGACTCGTGTACCTCGACGAGGGGAAGCTCCTCCAGCGCGTGCGCCACCTTGCGCCCCGGCCGGCCCGGACCGATCACGTCCGCCCAGTGCGGGGCGGCGACCAGGATGTGCTCCTCGTCGCAGAGGGGGGCCGCGGTGAGAAGGGCACCACGCGGCTGGGCGGTCGTGATGGCCAGGTCGTGATGTCCGGCGGCGAGGCCCTCCAGCGCCTCGTCCGAGTTTCCGAAGGAGACCCGGAGCGCGAAGCCCCGGCCGTCGTCGCCCTTCAGTTCGGTGAGCGCGGGCAGGGCCCGCTCGGCGGTGAACTCCGGAGGGCCGGCGAGATGGAGGGTCCGTAAGGACGAGTCGTCGTCGAGGCCGGTCTCGGCGATCTCCACCAGCGCGTCGAGATGCGGCGCAGCCTTGTGTGCGAGTTCGTCGCCGATGGTCGTCGGTGTCACGCCCCGGGCTCTGCGCAGGAAGAGCGGGCGGCCCAACTGGCGCTCCAGCGTGCGTATCTGGGAGGTGACGGCCGGCTGCGAGAGACCGAGCAGAGCGGCGGCGCGAGTGAAGGAACCGGCCCGGTGCACGGTCACGAACGTCCGCAGTAAGGCCAGATCCATGGTCGCCTCCCACGCCGCCTTCGGAGCGCCCAACTATAAATAAGTCGATAGGTTTCTGCCGCTACTGTGATTGGACACTGACACAGAGTCAACTAGCCTTGGTCGCGCGGTTCTTCGCGCGCGGAACCGGGGACGGTCCGAGCCACGAGGGGGGAGGCTCGGACCGTCCGTTGTACGTAGCGCGGTACTAGTCGGCAGCGACAGCGAGCGCTCGCAGCACGTCCGCCACGAGATCGTCCGTGTCCTCCGCGCCGGCCGAGAACCGGATGAAGCCTTCCGGAACCGCGTCACCTCCCCAACGGCCGCGTCGCTCGGCGGTGGAGCGCACCCCGCCGAAGCTCGTGGCGTCGTCCACGAGGCGCAGCGCGTCGAGGAAACGGTCGGCACGCGCGCGGGTGGACACCTCGAACGACACCACACACCCGTAGCGCCGCATCTGCTGCGAGGCGATCTTGTGCGAGGGGTCGTCGGGAAGCCCCGGATAGCGCACCCCGGTGACCTCGGGGCGGCCCCTGAGCGCCTCGGCCACCGCCAGGGCGTTGACGTTCTGCCGTTCGGCACGCAGCTGGAGCGTGGCGAGCGAGCGGTGCGCGAGCCAGGCCTCCATCGGCCCCGGGATCGCACCGACGATCTTGCGCCATCGTCTCACACCGGCCATCAGCGCCGGGTCGCGTCCGGCGACGTACCCGAGCAGGACGTCCCCGTGGCCGGTCAACTGCTTCGTTCCGCTGGCCACGGCGAAGTCGGCGCCCAGATCCAGCGGGCGCTGTCCGAGCGGTGTCGCCAGCGTGTTGTCGACGGCCACGAGACACCCTCGCGCGCGTGCCGCTTCGCTGAGCCGGCGCACGTCGCACACGTCCAGCCCGGGGTTCGACGGTGTCTCGATCCACAGCAGCCTGGCGCCGTCCAGGGCGTCGAGCTGGGCGTCGTCGGCCGTCGGCGCGCTGCGCACCTCGACGCCGTACGACCGCAGCTGGTCACCGGCCAGTGGCAGGACGTTGTAGCCGTCGCTCGGCAGGACGATGACGTCCCCGGAGCGGACCTGGGAGAAAAGGACGGACGAGATGGCGGCCATGCCGGAGGCGAAGGCGACCGTCTCGACGTCGTCGTGCCGGGGGGCCTCCAGTTCGCCGATGGCGCGTTCCAGAAGCGTCCAGGTGGGGTTCTGGTCGCGTCCGTAGGCGTACGGGCCCGTGGGCTCGCCCGGCAGGTGGTAATGGGCGGCGAAGACCGGCCCGGGGAGGGTGGGCTCGTGCTTGACGGGCTCGGGCAGGCCGGCGCGCACCGCGCGGGTGCCCTCGCCGGGGCCCGATTCGGGGTTCTCGGTGCTCACGCGGCCCCTACCTCCACTTTCTCCCGTACGGCGGCCAGCAGACCTGGGCTCGCGGCCTCCACGAGTTCCAGACACTCCTCGAATCCGTCCATGCCCCCGTAGTAGGGGTCCGGAACGTCGAGGTCGTCTCCGGCGGCGGGGTCGTAGGAGCGCAGGAGGCGGACCTTGTCCGCGTCCGCCGCCGTCGGCGCGAGGCGGCGCAGGGCCTTGAGGTGACCTTCGTCGAGGGCAATGACGAGGTCCAGGCGGGAGAACCACGAGACCTGGAACTGCCGGGCCGTGTGGACGCCCTCGTAGCCGTTCGACTCCAGGACGGATGCCGTGCGCGGGTCGGCGGCGTCGCCCTCGTGCCAGCCCCCGGTGCCCGCGCTGTCGACCTCCACCAGCCCGCCGAGCCCCGCTTCTTCGACACGGGCGCGGAAGACGGACTCGGCCATCGGCGAACGGCAGATGTTGCCGGTGCAGACGAAGCAGACTCGGTACGTCATGGCGGACCCTCAGTCCCCGTCGGGCAGGACGAGGGAGAGCGCCCACGAGACGATCGAGATGATCAGGCCGCCGAGCACGGCGGTCCAGAACCCCTGCACGTGGAAGCTCAGGTCGAGGACGTCGGCCAGCCAGGAGGTGAGCAGCAGCATCAAGGCGTTCACGACCAGCGTGAACAGGCCGAGCGTGAGTACGAACAGGGGGAGGGTCAACAGGCGCACGAGCGGCTTGACCAGCGCGTTCACCAGGCCGAAGACGAGGGCGACCAGCAGCAGCGTGCCGACCTTCCTGCCCGTGCTGTCCCCGGTCAGCGTGATCTTGTCGACCAGCCACACCGCGACCGCCAGGGCGCCGGCGTTGGCGATGGTCTTGACTAGGAAATTCATCATGTGTCTGATCGTGGCAGAAGCGATCGGTACGAGTACTGGGCAGGGGCGACTAAGTCGATGAAGGCATTCCGATTGGATGAGCTGGAGGCGGAGCGCGCCGCCAACGACGGTGCCTATCTGCAGTTCGTGCGCGAGCGGAACATGTCGGTCGGTCTGTACGCGCTCGATGCCGGTGAGCTCGATCCGCAGAGGCCGCACAGCCAGGACGAGGTGTATCTCGTCGTGAGCGGCCGTGCCTCGCTCACGGTGGGGCTGGAGACGACCCAGGTGGCACGCGGCAGTGTCGTGTACGTGCCGGCCGGGGTCGCCCACAAGTTCCACCACATCACCGAGGACCTGAGGGTCGTGGTGGTGTTCTCTCCGCCGGAGGGCTGACGTCCGCTTCGGCGTTCCCTAGGGGGACGATCAGGGACGGACAAGGGCTGCGAAGCCCCCGGAACGCCCTCGCACCGCCCTAGCATCGATGACAGGACAGCAGAAGGCCCGGAATCAGTGTCCCGGTGGCGGGCGACGGGTGGAGACACAAGGAGCAAGGGCGATGCGGGAGATCTTCGCGGGGATGCCGTGGTGGGTGAAGTGGATCGCGGTGCCGGTCATCGCCCTGCTGGTGTTCGGAGGGCTGATACTCAGTGTCGTCCAGGTCGTGGTGGGCCTGCTCTTCAAGGCGCTGGTCTTCGTGGCGCTGGTCGGCGGACTGATCTACGTCGTCAGGAAGTTCACGGCGGGATCCTCGTCGCGCGGCGACTGGTGAGGCGTCAGCGCCGTGCAACGGCTGTGGCGTGAGTGGGTGAGCCCGGTCAGGGCGCGCCGGTAACAGGAACGTGAGGTTCCCTCGCCAGGGGGAAGTTTCCCGGCGGGGCCGTCTGCGGGCGGTGACGGGCGGCTAGAGTCCGGAAACTCGCCGCGGGATCGAACCCCACAAGCGGCGCATCTCCTCCCGTGTCCCCCGCACGGGCGGCCCTCCTCGCGCTTCGGGAGCGACCCTTGGCCACGGCTGACACCGCATCAGCAGAACCGCTCTCTCCGTCCGCCCGGCCACGCTCCCGGTCGTCTCAGAGCACGGTGCCTCCTACGCAGCCGGGCCCCAGATCGACGCCTGCGACGGTAGCCGAGCCGTCACGTGTCCGGGCCGCGGAGACGCATGGCCCACCGGCAGCTCCGCGGCCGACGCCCTCGACGGCCCTGGCGCCTCCTGTGCAGCCACGTACCTCGCCGGGCGAGGAGAACGTGCGGCGGCCCGAGCCTTCCGCGCCCCGGAAGCGGGCGCAGCGTCCGGCGGCCGGGGGATCGGCCCCGGCGCCGGCACGGGGGCCGTCATCGCCGAGCAGGACCGAGGCGCGGCCGTCGGCACCACCGCTCCGCAACCAGGCGCAGACGGCGGGGCTCGTCCGCTCGGTGCCGTCCCATGGGCACGGGCCGGGGCGAGGGCCCCGCATCCCT
>NZ_JAJKLK010000002.1 GCF_020982545.1 Streptomyces sp. MNU76
CATCTCCTCCTGTACGGCCGGGTTCTCGTAGTTGAGATCGGGCTGGTGGGAGAAGAAGCGGTGCCAGTACTGTTTGCGGACGGGGTCGAAGGTCCAGTTGGAGGCTTCGGTGTCGACGAAGATGATGCGGGCGCCGGGGAACTGTTTGTCGTCGTCGGCCCAGACGTAGTAGTCGCCGTAGGGTCCGTCGGGGTCTTTTCTCGATTCCTGGAACCACGGGTGCTGGTCGCTGGTGTGGTTCATGACGAAGTCGATGATGACGCGCATGCCGCGTTGGTGGGCGGCGTCGACGAATTCCACGAAGTCGGCGAGGTCGCCGAACTCGGGGAGGACGGCGGTGTAGTCGGAGACGTCGTAACCGCCGTCGCGCAGGGGTGACTTGAAGAACGGCGGGAGCCAGATGCAGTCGATGCCGAGCCACTGCAGGTAGTCGAGTTTCGCGGTCAGGCCCTTGAGGTCGCCGATGCCGTCGCCGTCACTGTCCTGGAAGGAGCGGACGAGGACCTCGTAGAAGACGGCGCGTTTGAACCAGTCCGGGTCCCGGTCCTTCCGCGGCGTGTCCTCAAAGGTGTCCGGGATGGGCTTGTTCGTGGTCATGGCGTACCTGACCCTCCGATCTGCGACGAGGAGGACGAGCTGTCGGAGGAGAGCGGGACATGGAGGATGTGCGCGGGCGCCCGCCCGGGCTCCAGGCGCACGTAGTTCGTCCGTCCCCAGTGGTAGGTCTCCCCTGTCAACTCGTCGCGCACCGGCATGGTCTCGCCCGTGCCCAGGCCGAGTTCCGCCATGTCGAGTGTGATCGTGGCCTCCTGGGCACGGTGGGGATCGAGGTTGACGACCACCACGACCGCGTCCGAACCGGTGCGCTTGCTGTACGCGATCACCGCGTCGTTGTCCGTGTGGTGGAAGCGCAGGTTCCGCAGTCCGTGCAGTGCGGGGTGCCGCCGTCGGATGTGGTTGAGCGCCGTGATGAGTGGGGCGATGGTGCGTCCGTCGCGTTCGGCGGCGTCCCAGTCGCGGGGGCGGAGTTGGTACTTCTCGGAGTCGAGGTATTCCTCGCTGCCGGGTTTGAGGCGGGTGTTCTCGCAGAGTTCGTAGCCGGAGTAGACGCCCCAGGTGGGGGAGAGGGTGGCGGCGAGGACGGCGCGGAGTTCGAAGGCGGGGCGGCCGCCTTCCTGGAGGAAGGCGTGGAGGATGTCGGGGGTGTTGACGAAGAAGTTGGGCCGCATGTAGGCGGCTGCCTCGCCGGCGAGTTCGGTGGCGTAGTCGGTGAGTTCCTGCTTGGTGTTGCGCCAGGTGAAGTAGGTGTAGGACTGCTGGAAGCCGGTGGCGGCCAGGGTGTGCATCATCGCGGGGCGGGTGAAGGCCTCGGCCAGGAAGATGACGTCCGGATCGGTGGCGTTGATCCGGGCGATGACCTGTTCCCAGAAGACGACCGGTTTGGTGTGGGGTTGTCGACGCGGAAGATGCGTACCCCGTGGTCCATCCAGTGGCGCAGGATCCGGACGGTCTCGGTGATCAGGCCGGGCATGTCGGCGTCGAAGGCGATGGGGTAGATGTCCTGGTACTTGGGCGGGTTCTCGGCGTAGGCGATGGTGCCGTCGGGGCGGTGGTTGAACCACTCGGGGTGTTTGTGGACCCAGGGGTGGTCGGGGAGCACTGCAGGGCGAAGTCCAGGGCCACTTCCATGCCCAGGGCCCGTGCTTCGGCGACGAAGAAGTCGAAGTCCCCGATCGTGCCCAGATCCGGGTGGACGGCGTCGTGGCCGCCTTCGGGGAGCCGATGGCCCAGGGCACGCCGACGTCGTCGGGGTGGGGAGAGGGTGTTGTTGCGGCCTTTGCGGAAGGTGGTGCCGATGGGGTGGATGGGTGGGAGGTAGACGACGTCGAAGCCCATGGCGGCGATGGCGGGCAGGCGCCGTGCGGCGGTGCGGAAGGTTCCGTGGGGCTGCTCGGGGGTGCCCTCGGAACGGGGGAAGAACTCGTACCAGGAGCCGAACAGGGCCCGTTCGCGTTCCACCAGCAGGGGCAGCGGTTCGGAGGAGGTGACCAGTTCCCGCAGGGGATGCCGGGCCAGGACCTCGTCCACCTCAGGCGCCAACGCCGCAGCCAGCCGGTCGGCGGCCGGCAGGGTGTCGTCGCGGAGCCTGCCGACCACCGCCACCAGGACCGCGTGCAGGTCCGCCTCCGGCACCCCGGCGGCCGCCCGTACGAAGAGTTCGGCGCCCTCCTCCAGGACGAGCCCTGTGTCGATGCCGGCCGGGACCTTGACGCGGGCGGTGTGACGCCAGGTGGCGACGGGGTCGCTCCATGCCTCGACGCGGTACGTCCAGCGGCCCTCACAGGTGGGGGTGACCAAGGCACCCCAGCGGTCGGTGCCGGGGGCCAGCTCGCGCATCGGGGTCCACGGGGCCGGACGGCCCTCGGGATCCTTGAGCACGACATTGGCGGCCACCACGCTGTGCCCCTCGCGAAACAGCGTCGCGGTGACCTCGAAGGTCTCGCCGACGACTGCCTTCGCGGGACGCCTGCCGCACTCGACGAGCGGGCGGACATCCCTGACGGGGACGCGGCCGACGGCCGGGGCCGGAGTCGGGCTCATGGGTCTCACCTCCGCCGTGCTCGGGGATCGGCGCTGGGCCGAACGGGTGCTCTGCGGGTCCTACAGCCCTGCCTTGGAACGCCGACCGGAGGGCGGACCACCTGTGGCGGAACGGCTCTCGCCGGTCCGGGTCTTGCCGGCCCCTTTACGGGCCCGGTCCTTACGGGGCTTGCCGGCGGCCTCCTGTTCGGGACGGTCGCCCTGCTCCTGGAGACGGGAGGGCGGGCTCGTCTGCAGATAGCGCTCGGCGGCCGCCACGGCCTCCCGGGCACAGCGTTTGCCCATGAGGACACACAGCGTGTAGCCCGAGTCCTCGAAACTGTCCCGGGCCGCGCGGTCGGTCGGGGACGCGAGCATCACGCGTTCCCAGGTGCGGTAGCGCCGCAGATGTCTGGCCACCTCATTCTTGGCGGGCAGCAGCATGTGCTGGTCCCTCCCGGCACTCTCGGCGGAGCACGCTTCCCGGGGGGAGGTCGTGCACGGAGGGGCATCGAACGCTCACGGAGCCGATGCCTTCACTCATGGTGCACGCGCAACCACCAGGCGTCTTGTTGGTTCTTCAACAACCTCGGGAGTCGCTCGTGTTGCACGAATGGCGTAGCCCTCCCACTCTGTAGGTGACTCAGAAGTAATCGGTGCTCACGCTTCGTGCATCCACGGAGGGAGCTTCGCCGGTGAGGAGCCAACGACGATGAAGACCGAAGTGCCTCGCTACTACCACCTCGACGTGGAAGTCAGTCCGGAGCGGGTCGGGCAGGTCAGCCGCATCCTGGCCGCTCACCTCCGGTTCTGGGACCTGGAGACGCTCGTCCAGCCCGTCTGCCACAGCGCCGAACTCCTCCTGCACACCATCGAGGAGCACGCGACGGACAAGAACACCTCGATCGAGATGTGGTGGAACGGCCAGCACCTCATCTCGGCGGTGGCCGAGAACGACCGAGAGCTGCGCCCCGACCGGGAGTTGCGTCCCTGCCTGACCCGTATCGCCGCGCTCAGCGACGGCTGGGGCTGCTGCTCCACGGACACCGGCAGCACGGTCATCTGGTTCACCCAGCGGGCCCCCGTCGACCAGAGCGCGCCCCTGGTGCCGACGGCACCCGAGCCGGCCCTGCGCGCGATGCTCCAGGTGCCCCGCGAGATGCCCGTCGCGACGCTCGCCGGTGCGCCCGGCGGCGAGGCCCCGGACATCCTCGAAGACGCGCGGTGACCGTGCGTCCGGACCGCGAAGGGGTGCCCGTGTGGAGCGGGCACCCCTACCCGCTGGGCGCCTCCTACGACGGCACCGGCACCAACTTCGCCCTCTTCAGCGAGGTCGCCGACGGCGTCGACCTCGTGCTCGTCGACGACGTGGGCCGCCATCGCACCGTCCCTCTCACCGAGGCCGACGGTTTCGTCTGGCACGGCCGGCTCCCCGGCGTCGGACCCGGGCAACGCTACGGCTACCGGGTGCACGGCCCCTGGGACCCCGCCGCCGGCCACCGCTGCGATCCGGCGAAGCTGCTGCTCGACCCGTACACCACGGCCGTCGACGGACAGGTCGACAACCACCCCTCCCTCCGCGAACCCGGCGCCGACAGCGCCGGGCACACCATGCTCGGCGTCGTCACCGACCCGTTCTTCGACTGGGGGGACGACCGCCCGCCGCGCCGGCCGTACGCCGACACCGTCGTCTACGAGGCCCACGTCCGCGGCCTCACCCGCACCCACCCCGACGTTCCCCCCGAACTGCGCGGCACCTACGCCGGGTTGGCCCATCCCGCCGTCGTCGAGCACCTCACCTCGCTGGGCGTGACCGCGATCGAGCTGATGCCGGTCCACCAGTTCGTGCAGGACGGCGTCCTGCAGGACCGGGGCCTCGTCAACTACTGGGGCTACAACACCATCGGCTTCTTCGCGCCCCACAACGCCTACGCCGCCCACGGCACCCGGGGCCAGCAGGTCACCGAGTTCAAGTCGATGGTCAAGGCCCTGCACGCGGCGGGCCTCGAAGTGATCCTCGACGTGGTCTACAACCACACCGCCGAGGGCAACGAGAAGGGACCCACCCTCTCCTTCCGGGGCATCGACAACAGCTCGTACTACCGCCTCGTGGACGGCGACTGGGCGCACTACTACGACACCACGGGCACCGGGAACAGCCTCCTGATGCGGCACCCGTACGTCCTGCAACTGATCATGGACTCGCTGCGGTACTGGGTCACCGAGATGCGTGTCGACGGCTTCCGTTTCGACCTCGCCGCCACGCTGGCCCGGCAGTTCCACGAGGTGGACCGCCTCTCGGCGTTCTTCGACCTGATCCAGCAGGACCCCGTGATCAGCAGGGTCAAGCTCATCGCCGAGCCCTGGGACGTCGGCGAGGGCGGCTACCAGGTCGGCAACTTCCCGCCCCTGTGGTCCGAGTGGAACGGCCGATACCGTGACGCCGTACGGGACTTCTGGCGCGGGCGTCCCCATACGCTCGGCGAGTTCGCGTCCCGGCTGACCGGCTCCGCCGACCTCTACGAGCACAGCCGGCGCCGCCCGCGCGCCAGCGTCAACTTCGTCACCGCGCACGACGGTTTCACCCTGCGCGACCTGGTCTCCTACGACGACAAGCACAACGAGGCCAACGGCGAGGGCAACCGGGACGGCGAGAGCGTCAACCGCTCCTGGAACTGCGGCGCGGAAGGACCCACCAGGGACCCCCGGGTCCTTGCCCTGCGGGCCCGGCAGCAACGCAACCTGCTGGCCACCCTGCTGCTGTCCCAGGGCATCCCGATGATCTGCCACGGCGACGAGTCGGGCCGCACCCAGCGCGGCAACAACAACGCCTACTGCCAGGACAACGAGGTCTCCTGGCTCGACTGGCGGCTCGACGACGAACGGCGCGCGCTGCTCGCGTTCACCCGCGAACTGATCGCTCTGCGCGCGGCGCACCCGGTGCTGCGCCGCCGCCGCTTCTTCCGGGGCGACACCCCGACCCGCGCGGGCCGGCCGCTGCCCGACCTGGTGTGGCTGCGGCCGGACGCCCACGAGATGACCGACGCCGACTGGGACCGCTCCGACGCGCACGCCGTGGCCGTGTTCCTCAACGGCGACGCCATCGCCGAACGCGACCACCGCGGCAACCCCGTCGTCGACGTTTCCTTCCTGCTGCTGCTCAACAGCCACTGGGAACCACGGGTCTTCCGGCTCCCCGGTACCGCGTACGGAGAGCGCTGGACGACCCGCGTCGACACGACCGCGGAACCCGACGGCGACCCGGACGAGTCGGAGCACAAGGCGGGCGCCGAGATCACCTTGGAGGCGCGGGGGCTGATGCTGCTGTCCCGGCCCTCCCGGGCCGGCTGATCCTCGGTCGTCCCGGTCAGCGTTCGCCGCGCGACGTGATCGTGAACTGGGCGCCGTCCGGGTCGCGGAGGACCGCCTCGTGCGCGTCCTGGGTGAGGATCGTGCCGCCGTGGTGCTGAGCGGCCTCGACACGGGCCGCCACGTCGGAGACGGAGAAGTGGACCTGCCAGTGCGGGCGGATCGTGGGGTCGGGGGCGGCCTCCAGCGCGCCGGAGGTGATCCGGGCGACCACCTCGCCCTCGCTGCGCAGGACGACCTCGTTCGCCTCGTAGCGCACCTCGCAGCAGCCGGGCTTCTCGGTGGCCCACTCCAGGACCTCGCCGTAGAAGATCGCCGCGTCGAAGGCGTCCCGGGTGTGCAGCCGGATGAAGGCCGGGGCGGCCTTGCGCCAGGTCTCCCAGTCGGTGAACAGCGCGCCCTCCCAGATCCCGAAGGAGGCGCCGTGCCGGTCCGCCAGCAGCGCGGCGCGTCCGGGCGGGAAGGAGAGGGGGCCGACCGCGACCGTGCCGCCGCGCTCCCTGGCCCGGGACGCGGCCGCGTCGGCGTCCGACACGGCGAAGTACGGGGTCCAGGCCACCGCCATCTGCCACAGGGAGGCCACCCCGGCGATCCCGGCGACCGGTACACCGTCGGCGAGCGCGATCCGGAAGTGGTCGCCGAGCTTGGCCGTACGCCACTGCCAGCCGAGCACGGCGGCGTAGAAATCCTCCGTGGCCGGCAGGTCCCGGCTGGTGAGGCTCACCCAGCAGGGCGCGCCGAAGACGGAATGGCTGGAGACGATGTTCTCCGCGTCCCGGTGATTGCTGTCGCTGTTCATGGCAGTCGTGTCCTGGTCTCGTCCGTCGGCGCTACCCGGCCGCACTCCAGTGTCCAACCGGATCCGGGGCCGGTGCGCGTCGAGTACCCCGAGACGGGCTTCCGACCCCGGTGACAGCGCGATCTTCGGACGGCCGTTCGGGTGGTGACTGGGGGTCCCAGGTTCTTACCGGGGGTCGCAGCTCACGTCGACTCCCGCCGCACCAGCTCCGTCGGCAGGATCACGGCGGCCGGGGCCTCACCGCCGATCTGCGCCAGCAGGACCCGCACCATCTCGTTGCTGATCCGGTCGTAGGGCTGGCGGATGGTGGTGAGGGCGGGGACGGATTCCGTGGCCGCGGCCGAGTCGTCGAAGCCGCCCACGGACACGTCCTCGGGGACCCGGCGGCCCGCCCGGCGCAGCGCCGTGAGGGCGCCCTGCGCCATCAGGTCGGAGGCCACGAACACGGCGTCCATGTCGGGGGCCCGCTCCAGCAGCAGGTCGGTGCCCGCCTCGCCACTGGCGCGGCTGTAGTCGCCGGAGGTGACGAGCCGCTCGTCGATCGCGACGCCCGCCTCGGTGAGCACCTCCTTGTAGCCGGCGAGGCGGTCGACACCGCCGGGTGAGTCCAGCGGACCGGTCACGACCCCGATCCGCCGACGGCCCAGCGACAGCAGATGGCGGACCATGTCACGGGCGCCGTCGCGGTCGTCGGCGGCCACGTAACTCACCTTGGAGCCGGGAGTCATGGGCTTGCCGCACTGGACGAGGGGGATGCCCGCCTCGCGGAGCTCCTGGGCGACCGGGTCCGCGGAGTGGCTGGACACCACCAGCACACCGTCGACGTGGCCCGCCGTGATGTACCGCGTGATCCGCCGCCGCTCGTCCTCCGTGCCCGCCACCATCAGCAGCAGCGGGATGTCGTGCGCGGCCAGTGCCTGGGTGCAGCACCGCAACAGGACATTGAAGTTGGGGTCCTCGAAGAGCTTCTCCTGCGGTTCCGTCAGCAGGAAGCCGATCGAGTCGGAACGGCCCGTGATCAGCGAGCGGGCGTGCCGGTTCACCACGTAACCCGTCTTGCGGATCGCGGCGTTGACCGCCTCGGCCGCCGTCGGGCTGACGTAGTGACCGCCGTTGAGCACGCGCGAGACGGTTCCCCGGGAGACTCCCGCCTCGCGCGCCACGTCGTGAATGGTCGGCGGTCTGCGCCTGCCCCCCGTGTTGCTCATGGTCATGACTTTACGGCTCCGGAGAGCAGATCGAGGCTCCAGAACCGCTGGATGACCAGGAAGAGCGCGATCAATGGGATCACCGCGAGCAGCGCGCCCGTGATCACCAGGGTGTAGAGCGCCGGGGTGTTGGAGCCCTGTTCGAGGAGGGTGAACAGGCCCAGGGTGATCGGGAACTTCTCGTCGTCGCTGAGCATGATGTACGGCAGCAGGAAGTTGTTCCAGACGGCCACGAACTGGAACAGGAAGACCGTCACCAGACCCGGCACCATCATCGGCAGCGCGATCCGGGTGAAGATCCGCCACTCGCTCGCCCCGTCCATCCGCCCGGCCTCCACCACGTCGGCGGGGACGGCGGCCGCGGCGTAGATCCGGGACAGATAGACGCCGTAGGGGGAGAGGATCAGCGGCAGCAGCACCGACCAGTAGCTGTCCGCCAGGTCCGCCTTCGCCATCAGCAGGTACTGCGGGATCGCCAGGATCACCGGCGGCATCAGCACGCCCGCCATCAGCACGTTGAAGACGGTCTCGCGGCCCTTGAAGCGGTAGATCGCCAGCGCGTAGCCGCTGATCGCGGAGACGGCGGTGGACAGCAGGGCGCCGACGCCCGCGTACAGCGCGGAGTTGCCCATCCACGTCCAGTACACGCCGTCGCGGTAGGCGTTCAGGTCGGACAGGTTGTCCGCGAAGCCGGTGCCCGGCAGGAAGGTGAACGTGCTGAACAGCTCGCTGCCCGACTTGGTGGCCGCGATCAGCACCCAGGCGACGGGCAGCAGACAGTAGATCGCGCCCAGCAGCAGGGTGAGCGTCGGGACGAGCGCGATCCGGCGGCGCAGCGGCGGGCCCTGGGCGGCACCGGGGGTGGTGCCGGCCGCCGGGGCGGCCTTGCGTACGGCAAGAGAGCTCATCGTGCTGCCTCCTGCTTGCTACGGGAGTTCGCGGCCTTCAGGAAGCCGAAGGAGAGGACGAGCGTCGCCACGGCGATGATCACGGCACCCGCGGCCGCCGAGTGGATGTCGCCCTCGCCGAACGCGTCCCGGTACACCTTCATCAGCGGACTCCACGTCGTGGAGACCGAGTTGGTGAGCGGCTTGAGGGTGGTGGGCTCGCTGAACACCTGGAGCGTGGCGATGATCGAGAAGAAGAAGGTCAGCACCAGCGAGGGCGCCACCATCGGGATCTTGATCCGCAGCGCGATCTGCAGCGGCGACGCGCCGTCCAGCTTGGCCGCCTCGTACACCTCGGCGGGGATCGCCTGCAGCGAGGTGTAGATGACGATCATGTTGAAGCCGGTGCCGCCCCAGATCGCGATGTTCGACAGCGCCGCGTACAGGCCGCCGCCGTCCAGCAGGTCCGGCTGCGGCAGGCCCAGCCGCTCCAGCACGAAGGAGAAGGGGCTGACGTCCGGGAGGTAGAGGAAGCCCCACAGCAGAGCCGCCACGACACCGGGGATGGCGTAGGGCAGGAAGATCGCCAGCCGGGTGAAGGGGGCCAGCCGCACCTTGTCGCTGTCCAGCATCAGGGCGAAGACCAGTGCCAGACCGAGCATGACCGGGACGACGATCGCGCCGTAGCCGAGGACGCGCAGGGCGCCGTCCAGCAGTTCGGAGTCGGTCAGCGCGTCGGTGTAGTTCTCCAGGCCCGCCCACACCTCGCTGCGCGCGCCCGAGCCGAGGCCGAGCCCCTTGACCTGCACCTTGCGCAGACTGAGCCAGACCGCGTAGCCGATCGGGAGCGCGAAGAACAGGGCGAACAGGATGGTCGCGGGGAGGAGGAAGGCGTACGGGGCCCCCTTGACCCCGTACGACCTGCGGCGTGCCGTCGTCACTGAGCGACCTCGAAGCCCTGCTTCTTCATGTCGGCGACCGTGTCGTCCTGCATCGTCTTCAGGGCGGCACCGAAGTCCGACTTGTTCTTCGCGGCGGCGCCGAACGCGTCCTTGAAGGTGGTGTACGCGACGTTCACGTTCGGACCCCACGCGGACGGCGCGGTGGTCTTCGCGACCTCGGAGGCCACGGTGTAGAAGTCGGCCTGGTTGGAGAAGAAGGCCGGCGGCTGGGCGAACGCGTCACTGGTCTGCGCGGTGGTGGCGGCCGGGTAGATGCCGCCCTCCTTGGCCAGCGCGGTCAGCGCCTCGGGGTCCGTGTTCAGCCAGGTGGCGAACTTCGCGGCGGCACCCTTGTTCTTCGAGTCCGTGGTGACGGCGGTCGAGGAGCCGCCCCAGCTGCCGGTGGTGTTCTCGGAGGCCGACCACTGCGGCAGCGGCGCCACCTTCCACTTGCCCTCGGTGTCGGGCGCGGCGGTGGTCAGCGTGCCCGGCGCCCAGACGGCGCTGACCCAGGCGATCTGCTTGCCGGTGTTGAGCGCCTTGTTCCAGGCCGGGGTGTACATCGGCTGGTTGTCGATGGCGCCCTCCTTGACCAGCCCGCCCCAGAAGTCGGCGACGCGCCCGGTGGCCGCGTCGTCGATGCCGACCTTCCACTTCTGGCCCTCGGTGGTCCACCACTTCGCGCCCGCCTGCTGGGCGAGACCGGCGAAGAGACCGGAGTCGTTCGCGGAGAAGGTGGTGAGGTCGACGTCCGGGTCCGCCTTCTTCAGCTTGCGCGCGGTCTCGGCGAACTCGTCCCAGGTCTTCGGGACGGTCAGGCCGTGCTTCTTGAAGAGGTCCTCGCGGTAGTAGAACATCATCGGCCCGATGTCCTGCGGTATCGCGTAGACGGCGTCCGTGCCCAGTGTGGTCTGCTGCCAGACACCGTCGGCGAACTTGCCCTTCGCGTCGCCCGTCTCGCCCGCGATGTCGGCGACCGCGTCATTGCTGACCAGGGTCGGCAGCGCCTGGTACTCGGCCTGCACCAGGTCCGGGCCCTTGCCCGCCTTGTGCGCGGTGAGGATCTTGGTGACGAGGGTGTCGCCGGAAGCCTGCTTCTTCGCCGTGACGGTGATCTGCTGCTCCTTGCCGGGACCCTTGTTCCAGAGGTCGACGACCTTGTCCATGCCCGGCGTCCAGGTCCAGTACGTCAGCTTGGCGGGCCCCGACTGAGCCTCGCTGTCGTCGGACCCGCCGCAGGCGGCGAGTGTGGTGGCGCCGAGCGTGACGGCGACGGCGGTGGCCACAAAGCGCCGGTGCTTCGTGCTGTTGGGCATGGATCGTTCTCCCCTGACCTGGGTCCTCGTCTGCTGCGAGGACCATGCCATGCTCTGTGAGCGTTCACAGACAGTGGGTCTGTGAGCGTTCACAGTAGAGAAACATCCCGGACGCTTGTCAATGGTTGTTGCTGTGCGGTTATGTTGGGCCCCGCACTGCGTCGCTGTGTGTGCACGTTCCCAAATGATCGATAAAACGGGAGAGATCCATGCCGGAGACCACCCCCACGGGCCTGACCGGGCTCGCCTTCGGTGGGGACTACAACCCCGAGCAGTGGCCGGAAACCGTCTGGCACGAGGACGTCCGGCTGATGCGCGAGGCCGGCGTCACGATGGTCAGCGTCGGCATCTTCTCCTGGGCTCTGCTGGAGACCTCTCGGGGCACCTACGACTTCGCGTGGCTCGACCGTCTGCTCGACCTGCTCCACGACAACGGCATCCGCGTCGACCTCGGCACCCCCACGGTCGTACCGCCGGTCTGGTTCTACCGCGAGCACCCCGAGGCGCTGCCCGTGGCCGCCGACGGCACCCGCTACGAGTTCGGCTCGCGCGGCGCCATCTGCCACAGCAACGCCGACTACCGGGCCGCCGCCGCGAACATCACCACGAAGCTCGCCGAGCGCTACGCCGACCACCCGGCGCTCGCCCTGTGGCACGTCCACAACGAGTACGGCGTCCCCGTCTCCGCCTGCTACTGCGACTCCTGCGCCGCGCACTTCCGCCGCTGGCTGGAGCGGACGTACGGTGACGTCGCGGCGGTCAACGAGGCCTGGGGCACCGCCTTCTGGGGCCAGCACTACACCGACTTCGCGCAGATCAACCCGCCGCGCACGACCCCCACGGTCGGCAACCCCGGGCAGGCCCTCGACTACAAGCGGTTCGCCGACGAGACCATCCGTGAGAACTTCGTCGCCGAGCGGGACATCCTGCACCGCCTCGCCCCCGGCATCCCGGTCACCACCAACTTCATGACCGCGCTCAGCCAGTGCGACTCCCTGGACTACTGGGCCTGGGGCCGTGAGGTCGACCTCGTCACCAACGACCACTACCTGATCACCGACGGCCGCCGCACCCATGTCAACCTCGCGATGGCCGCCGACCTCACCCGCTCGGTCGGCGGCGGTGCCCCCTGGCTGCTCCTGGAGCACTCCACCTCGGGCGTCAACTGGCAGGCCCGCAACCCCGCCAAGGCCCGCGGCCAGATGGCCCGCAACTCCCTCGCCCACGTGGCACGCGGCTCCGAGGGCGCCATGTTCTTCCAGTGGCGGCAGTCCCGGCGCGGCGCCGAGAAGTTCCACTCGGCGATGCTGCCGCAGGCCGGCACCGAATCCCGGGTCTGGCGCGAGGTCGTCGAACTGGGCGCCTCCCTCGACTCGTTGAGCCAGATCAGGGGCAGCCGGACCGTCGCCGACGTGGCCGTCGTGTGGGACTGGCACTCCTGGTGGGCGCAGAACCTCGCCTGGCGCCCCAGCGAGGACCACGAGGCCCGCGAACGCGTCGACGCCTTCTACGAGGCCCTCTACGACCGCCACCTCACGGTCGACTTCGCCCATCCGGAAGCCGACTTGTCGGCCTATCCCCTTGTCGTCGTTCCCGCGTTGTACCTGATGACGCGAGCGGCGGGGGACAACCTCAAGGCGTACGTCGAGAACGGCGGCACCCTCGTCGTCTCCTACTTCTCCGGGATCGTCGACGAGCACGACGCCGTCCACGAGGGCCCCTACCCTGGTGCCCTGCGGGACGTACTCGGCCTGACCGTCGAGGAGTTCTCGCCCCTGCTCGGCGGCGAGAGCGTCCGCGTCACCGGCCCCGACGGCTCCGAACTGACCGGTGACGTGTGGACCGAGTTCGTGGTGCCGCACGGCGCCGAGCCCGTGTGGACCTACGCCGACGGACTCGCCGCCGACCGGCCCGCCGTCACCCGGCACCGGCTCGGCGAGGGCTCCGCCTGGTACGTCTCCACCCGCCTCGACGCACACGGCCTCGACGCGCTCCTCGGCTGGGCCGCCGACGACGCGGGCATCGCACCCCGCGCCGACCTGCCGCGCGACGTCGAAGTGGTGCGCCGCGCGGGGGAGTCGGGCGACTTCCTCTTCGCGATCAACCACACCGCGCTCGACGCGAAGGTGCCGCTGGACACGGCCGGCACCGAACTCCTCACCGGCGAACGCGCGGTGGGCCGCCTCGTCGTAGCCGCCGGCGGCGTCAGGGTCGTACGCCTCGACCCCTGATCGGCAGATGTGGGCGGCGGCCTGTCACCGAGCCGCACGGGTGACGGCCGCCGCTCCCCGCCCGGGGGCGTTTCCCGGCCCCGGGTCATCCCCGACCCCGACCGGATCTCTGGGGACATCCGGTCGGTCCAGGCGGCGCCGCGCCCACGGCCTTCGGGCGCGGCGCCGCCACAGCACCGCAACACCCGGCTCCCCACCTTCGTCGAAGGGACGACGATGTTCCACGCGAGACGTGCCCTCAGGGCCCTGCTCATACCGCTGTTCGCGGGTCTGGCGCTCACCACCGTGCCCGCCGGCCCGGCACACGCCGCCGCCACGCTCACCAACGGGGGCTTCGAGTCCGACGGCACCGGGACCGCGACGCCGGCCGGCTGGTCGACGTACTCGGCGGGCGGGCAGAACGCCGCCTCCTTCACCGAGTCCGGCGGTCACGGCGGCAGTCACCGCCTCACCCACTGGTCGTCCTCCGCCTACAAGGTGGAGACGTACCAGTACCTGTCCGGCCTGACCAACGGGAACTACAAGCTCACCGCGTGGGTGCGCTCCGGCGGCGGCCAGAACTCCGCGTACCTCGCGCTGAAGAACTGCGGCAGCGCCGAGCAGCGCACCGACATCCCGGTCTCCGCCAGTGGCTGGATCCGGATCGTCACCTCGATCGCGGTGGCCAACAACCAGTGCACCATCAGCGTCAACTCCGACGCCCGTGCCGGGAACTGGATCAACGTCGACGACCTGACCTTCGCGTCCGGGACGACGGGCGTGCCCATCAAGGGCTCCGACGTGTCCTCGCTCGTCAAGAGCGAGGCCAAGGGCGGCGTCTACAGGAACAGCTCCGGCACCACCGGCGACGCCCTCGCCATCCTCAAGGGCGCAGGCCAGAACTACGCACGCCTCAAGGTCTGGGTGAACCCCGCCGACGGCTACAACAACAAGACCCGCGTGCTCGCCGCCGCCAAGCGCGTCAAGGCGCAGGGCATGAAGCTCCTGGTCGACTTCCACTACTCGGACACCTGGGCGGACCCGGGCGCCCAGACCGTGCCGTCCGCGTGGACCGGTCACTCCTACAGCCAGCTGCGGACAGACGTCTACAACCACACCTACGACGTCCTCAACGCCCTCAAGGCGCAGGGCACCACCGCCGACATGGTCCAGGTCGGCAACGAGATCAACGGCGGCATGCTGTGGTCGGCGGGCTCCACCTCCAACTGGTCGCAGCTCGCCGGACTGCTCAACTCCGGCTACGACGCGGTCAAGGCGGTCAACTCCTCCACCCAGGTGGCGCTGCACCTCGCCAAGGGCGGGGACCTGTCCGGCACCCGCTGGTGGTTCGACAACGCCGTCTCCCAGGGCGTGAAGTTCGATGTCATCGGCCTGTCGTACTACGGCTACTGGCACGGCACGCTCGCCGACTTCCAGACCACGCTGGACGACGCGGCGTCCCGCTACGCCAAGCCGGTGTTCGTCGCCGAGACGGCGTACCCGTTCCGGCTGGACAGCGAGGACGCGCACGAGAACATCATCGACCTGTCGAGCGAGCTGGTGTCCGGCTACCCGGCCACCACCGCCGGTCAGACCCGGTGGATGAAGGACATCGCGAGCATCGTCGAGGCCGTCCCGAACGGCCGTGGTCTCGGGATCTTCTACTGGGAGTCGACGTGGACCGCGGTCGACGGCAACGGCTGGGACCCGACGGACGCGGCCTCCGGGAACGGGTGGGAGAACCAGGCGCTGTTCGGATACGACGACAGGCTGCTGCCGGCGGCGGCGTGGTTCAGCCACCGGTGAATACGGGCGACGGGTCCGTGGTGACAGCGCGGGCCGGTGGGGGCCGGTCGCGCAGTTTCCCGCGCCCCTGAAGGGGCGCGCCGGAGGGGCCGTACGTTTCGACGTGCGGCCCCCTCCGGCCGCTCAGCCGCCGAGGAACGCGTGCAGTGAGGTGGCCATGGCTGTGACGAAGGTGTCCCGGACCCGCTCGGGGAGGCGGTCCAGGGCGAGGTTAGGGGGTTGCCAACTGCTTGCCGGGGAGTGCGTACGAGGGTGGATGAGCTCGATCGTGTGATGATCGGCTTCCGGGTTTGCGACGGTGTGGGCTGTTCGGGCTACGGTGAGCGGGCGATCCGGGACACCGGGAACGGAGCCGGCGTGCGGAGCCGCCTTTCCTCCGGAGAGAGGGTCCGGGGCCTCTCCGTCGCCCTCTGTCCGTACCCACCTGGCCAGGTCGTGAGGGAACCGGCCTCCCGGGACGGACCACGTACAGGATGCGTGTCGCCGCCCCGGGGTTGAGTACGCCGGGGACCTGGGGGTACCTCCCACGCCCTTGAGGCAGTGGGGGAACGCCCAAGACCGTTCGGGGCGTGCGGCTGGGCGGACTCACTCATGCTCAGTCCCCAGGAACGGTTGAGGTCCTCCAGTTCGACCAGGCGGACGTCGCCCCAGGTCAGGCCCGTCAGCTCGGGGCCGGTCAGGAAGCGCAGGCCGAGGGAGTCCGCGCCGGCCTTCGGCTTCACCGCGTACGAGGCGGACTTCGGCAGCCGCGTGAGGTCCTCGGGCCGGTCGACGGTGGGGATGACCGGGTACCCGGCGCCGGTGAGGTCCAGCAGGTACTGCTTGCCGACCATGTCGGCGCGGCCGGTCAGTGGGTTGTAGACGCGGGTGCCGAGTGCCGTCGCCCGCTCGCGGAAGGCGTCGTACGCCTCCTGGTGGTGCAGGACGGGCCCGCTGTTGCGGACCACGACCGCGTCGAAGCCGTCCAGCAGGGCCGCCGCGTCCAGCGGGCGGCACAGGGCGATGTCGAACTCCGCGCGCAGCCGGGAGGTGAGGAAGATGTCCTCGTCGCAGTACCGCCGCCCCCGGGCCGGATAGGCGAGGTCGGTGACGTACAGCAGGCGGCGGCGGACGGGCACGGCGGTCTCCCTGGTCGGTGACGGCCAACCTAACCCGAGTGGCCTGTGGGGCGGCTCGGCCCCTGCCAGGATGGAGCGGCGCGGGCGATCGGGCGGACTTTCGGGAGGCGGACATGACGGGCAGCACGGTTTCACGGGGCGCCGCACTGGTACCGGAGGCGTTCGTCGGGATCGGCGGGCGCGGGCCCGAGGACGTGGTCGCCGACGGGCGTGGCCGGGTGCTGACCGGTGTCGAGGACGGCCGGGTCCTGCGGGTGGACGGGCTCGCGGAGCCGGGGCGGGCCCGGGTCGAGACGCTCGCCGAGACCGGCGGCAGGCCCCTCGGCCTCGAACTCCTCCCGGACGGGGACCTGTTGGTGTGCGACGCCGAGCGGGGGCTGCTGCGGGTAGGGACCGGTGACGGCACTGTGCGGGTGCTCGCCGACGAGGTGCGCGGTGAGCGGCTGCGGTTCTGCAGCAATGCCGTGGCGCTTGCCGACGGGACGGTCTTCTTCACGGTCTCCAGCCGCCGATACCCCCTCCACCACTGGATCGGCGACATCGTCGAGCACACCGGGACCGGGCGGCTGCTGCGTCTCGCGCCGGGGGCGGGGGAACCCGAAGTCGTCCTGGAGGGGCTCCAGTTCGCCAACGGTCTCGCACCCTCCGCCGACGAGTCCTTCCTCGTGGTCGCCGAGACGGGCGCCCGGCGCCTGACCCGCGTCCACCTCACGGGGGCCGGGGCCGGCACGAGCGAGCCCTTCGTCGAGGACCTGCCGGGCACGCCCGACAACATGTGGCGCGACCCCGGGAGCGGACTGCTGTGGGGGGCGCTGGCCGGACCGCGCATCGGCGCCCTCGACCGGCTGCACCGCGCGAGTCCGGCCGTGCGCGGCGCCGCGAGCCGGATGGCGGTCCGGGCGCCGTTCCGGCCCCTCGGGTTCGCCGGGGTCGTCGCGGTCGACGACGAGGCACACACGGTCCACACCCTCGTCGACCGCCGTTCCCGCTTCCGCATGGTCACGAGCGCGTGCGTGACGGAGGGGCGGCTGATCCTCGGAAGCCTGTGGGAACGGGGCATCGCGGTGTGCGAGCTGCCGGGGGAGGCGGGCCGAGGACAGCCCGAGGCCGGGTACGGGGGCGTGCGGTGCTGTGAGGGCCCGCGTTACGCTGGTGAACGGCCACGAGACTCCTCGCGGCGCGGCGGTGGGGCCCGCCGTACCCGAACCGCGGCATCGATGCCGACAACGGTCCCTGCTTGCGACGGATCGCGCCCGGACACCCGGGCCCCGGCGAGTAGGAGACGTCTGCGCATGACAGTGCCCCCACCGACAGGGTCCGGTCCTCCACGACCACCCGCCCGTCCCCACGGACCGTCCCCTGGCGGGGCCAGGGACTCGTTGTCGGATGCGTCGCCGTCGGCGGCGCATCCGGCGCTACGGCCCGCTACGGCGTGTCGCTGCTGTGGCCCGCGCAGCCCGGTCACTTCCCGTGGAGCACGTTCTGGGTGAACATCGTCGGCTGCTTCGTGATCGGCCTCTTCATGGTCGTGATCACGGACGTGTGGGCAGCCCATCGGCTGGTGCGGCCCTTCTTCGGCACCGGTGTGCTCGGCGGCTTCACCACCTTCTCGGCGTACGTCGTCGACGTCGAGCGGCTGGTGGACGAAGGGCACCCCCGTACGGCCCTCGCCTATCTCGCCGCCACCCTTCTCGCCGCCCTGGCCGCCGTCTGGCTGGCGGCGGCCACGGCACGCCGGGCCCTCGCGCGGAGGCGGCCATGACAAGCTCTGGACGGCAGCGGCTCACCGGTCCGGCACTCCGTCTCACCGTGGTGATCGGCGAGCAGGACACCTGGCACCACAAGCCGCTCTACAGCGAGATCGTGCACCGCGCACACGCCGCGGGTCTTGCGGGCGCCAGTGTCTTCCGGGGCATCGAGGGTTTCGGTGCCTCCTCGGTCGTCCACACCTCGCGGCTGCTCTCGCTCAGCGAGGACCTGCCGGTCGCGGTGATCATCGTGGACACGGAGGAGCGCGTCCGGGCCTTCCTGCCCCGACTGGAGGAACTGCTCAACGAGGGGGAGGGGCTGGTGGTGCTGGACGAGTGCGAGATCGTCGGTCGGCACGACCCGGCCGCGCCCTCGGCGGAAGGTAAGAGGTCCACGTGAACTGGCTGCTCGTCGTCGTCGGCGCGATGGTGGGCGCGCCCCTGCGCTATCTCACCGACCGGGCCGTGCAGTCCCGCCACGACACGGTCTTCCCCTGGGGGACCTTCATCGTGAACGTCGCCGGATCGCTGGTCCTCGGAGTTCTCACCGGTGCCGTGGCGGCCGGTGCAGCCTCCTCCCACCTGCAGCTTCTCCTGGGCACGGGACTCTGCGGGGCGCTCACCACGTACTCGACCTTCTCGTACGAGACCCTGCGCCTGGCCCAGGACGGCGCGCGCCTGCACGCCGTCGTCAACGTGACGGCGAGCGTGGTGGCCGGGCTGGGCGCGGCCTTCGTGGGGGTGTCGGCGGCGGAGGCCCTGTGGAGGTGAGCCGGGGTCTTACCCGGCTGTAGTACGACTGACTGTGCCGAATCGCCGCGACGATCCCGATCGTCGTCGTGGGGCTGGCCGCCCGGTCGCTGATCGAGGGGCCGCTCGCCTCCCTGTGGGTGGTGGCCGGCTCCCTGATCGTCGGCAGCGGTGTGATGTGGGTCGCCGAGCAGGTGGGCCGGCGCAGGCGCGCGGAGGAGGACACCCGGTTCCGGGACGCGATGCTCGTCGGCGGTTCGCAGATCCTCGCTTTGCTGTTCCCCGGTTTCTCCCGCTCCGGCGCCACCATGTCCACCGCGCTGCTGCTCGACCTCGACCGCGTCGCCGCCACCCGACTCTCCTTCTTCCTCGGTATCCCGGCTCTCACCGGCGCCGGTCTGTACGAGCTGAAGGACGCCCTCGGCGCGGGGGTGGGCGCGGCCCCGCTGATCGCCGGCACCACCGTGTCGTTCGCGGTCGCGTACGCCTCGGTCGCCTGGCTGCTGAAGTTCGTGACCAGGCACTCCTTCCAGGTGTTCGTGTCGTACCGGATCGTCGTCGGCGTGCTGCTGTTCGGACTGCTCGCGGCCGGTGGCCTCAGCTGACGTGGCCCGCAGGGCGCGGCCGGCGCCCGGCACGCAGCGGATCCACCACCGCCCATGACCTGGAAGATCGAATACAGGCCCCCTTGACAGCCGCCTCCGGTCACCCGCAGGATCACCCCCGTGAACCTGTCAGACAGCCAGACAGGTGGCTCGGCACCCCGGCGCGTCAGCGCCATGGAAGCGGTGCTCACCCACCTCCGCGACGCCATCGAGCGCGGCAAGTACGCCATCGGGGACAAGCTCCCCTCGGAGGCGGAGCTCTGCCGACAGCTCGAAGTGAGCCGACCGGTCCTGCGCGAGGCGCTGCGCGCCCTCCAGGTGATGGGGCTGACCCAGTCCCGCACCGGCAAGGGCACCTTCGTGATCGCGAACGCCGTCGAGGACCCCACCTTCGGCGACTACGCGGCCAGCGACCTGCTGGAGGTGCGCCGGCACGTGGAGATCCCGGTCGCCGGGTACGCGGCGGTGCGCCGCACCCCGGAGAACCTGGACCATCTGGCCCATCTGCTGGACCGGATGGAGCGGGAGACCGACACCACTGCCTGGGTCGCGATGGACACCCTCTTCCACCTGGCCGTGGCCGAAGCCGCCCAGAACCCGGTGTTCCGCCGGGTGATCGAGGAGATCCGGGACGCACTGGCCCGCCAGTCGGCCTTCCTCAACGAACTCGGCGGCCGGCGCGAGCAGTCCAACCGAGAGCACCGGGCCATCGTCGAGGCGCTGATCGACGGTTCCGAACACGACGCGGTGGAGGCCATGTCCCACCACCTCGACCGCGTCGAGAACACCCTCACCGACATCGTGCGTTCCCCGCGCACGGACAGCTCCACGGAAGGCGGACCCGAGGCGTGAGCGAGCAGTCCCTCGAGAAAGACGCCGTACAGGCCGGGCAGCCGACGGCCCACGTCGACGCCGGAGACGCCGGCTACAGCAAGTCCCTCAAGTCCCGCCACGTCAACATGATCGCCATCGGCGGCGCGATCGGCACCGGCCTCTTCCTCGGCGCCGGCGGCCGTCTCGTCGACGCCGGCCCGTCCCTGTTCATCGCCTACGCGGTCTGCGGAGTCTTCGCCTTCCTCGTCGTCCGTGCCCTCGGCGAACTGGTCCTCTACCGGCCCTCGTCCGGCGCCTTCGTGTCCTACGCCCGGGAGTTCCTGGGGGAGAAGGGCGCGTACACGGCCGGCTGGATGTACTTCCTGAACTGGGCCACCACCGGTATCGCCGACATCACCGCGGTCGCCCTCTACACCCACTACTGGGGCATGTTCTCCGACATCCCCCAGTGGGTCATCGCGCTCATCGCGCTCGGGGTCGTCCTCGCCGTGAACCTGATCTCGGTGAAGATGTTCGGCGAACTGGAGTTCTGGTTCGCGATCATCAAGGTGGGCGCGCTCGTCACCTTCATGCTGATCGGCATCTTCCTGCTGGTCACCCAGCAGCCGGTCGACGGCCACACCCCCGGCCCGTCCCTGATCACCGACAACGGCGGCATCTTTCCCAACGGTCTACTGCCCATGCTGCTGATCATCCAGGGTGTCGTCTTCGCCTACGCCTCCGTCGAACTGGTCGGCGTCGCGGCGGGCGAGACGGAGAACCCCGAGAAGGTCATGCCGAAGGCGATCAACTCGATCATGTGGCGCGTCGGTCTGTTCTACGTCGGCTCCGTCCTGCTGCTGGCGATGCTGCTGCCCTGGTCCTCGTACAAGGCCGGCGAGAGCCCCTTCGTCACGGTGCTCTCCAACATCGGCGTCCCGGCGGCCGGCGGCATCATGAACCTGGTCGTGATGACCGCGGCCATGTCCTCGCTCAACTCGGGCCTGTACTCCACCGGCCGCATCCTGCGCTCCATGGCGATGGCGGGCTCCGCCCCGAAGTTCACCGGCGTGATGAGCCGCAACCAGGTCCCCTACGGCGGCATCCTGCTCACCAGCGGTATCTGTGTGCTGGGCGTCGGGCTGAACTTCGTGGTCCCGGCCGACGCGTTCGAGATCGTGCTCAACTTCGCCGCGATCGGCATCATCTGCACCTGGGGCATGATCATGATCTGTCACCTGGTGTTCTGGCAGAAGACCGAGAAGGGCGAGCTGACCCGGCCGAGCTACCGGCTGCCCGGCTCCCCGTGGACCGAACTGGTGACCCTGTTCTTCCTGGCGTCGGTCCTGGTCCTGATGTACGCGGACGGCGGCGCGGGCCGCACGACCGTGCTGTGCCTGCCCCTCATCGTGCTGGCGCTGATCGCGGGGTGGTTCGGCGTGCGTCGCCGGGTCGCCCAGCAGTCGGCCGGAGTGAAGAAGTGATCCACGCCGTGACGTACGACCCCACGACCACCGGCGCCTCGGCGATCCCTGCGGCTCCGGTGGCCGCGGCCCCCGCGATCCGGGAACCGCTGCACGCCCCCGTCGCCCACCTCGTACGCGGAGGTGTCATCGAGGGCATCCACCACGGCTCCGTCGTGGTGCTGGGTGCCGACGGGGAGGTGGAACTCCAACTCGGCGACATCGAGGCGGCGTTCTACCCCCGGTCGGCGCTCAAGCCGGTCCAGGCCGTGGCGATGCTGCGCGCCGGACTCCCCCTGGACGGCGAACTGCTGTCGCTGACCGCCGCCAGCCACTCCGGCGAGGAACGCCACCTCGCCGGAGCCCGGCGGATCCTGGAGCTGGCCGGCGTCACCGAGGCCGACCTGCGCAACGTCACCGACATGCCGTACGACCCGGCCGTCCGCGACGTGTGGATACGCGAGGGGAGGCAGCCCTCCCGTCTCGCGCAGAACTGCTCCGGCAAGCACGCCGCCATGCTCTACACCTGCAAGCTCAACGGCTGGTCCCTGGACGACTACCTCGACCCGGCCCACCCCCTGCAGCAGGCCATCGCGGAGATCGTCGAGGACCTCACCGGGCAGGCCGTCGCCCGGGTGACCGTCGACGGCTGCGGCGCGCCCCTGTTCTCCGTCTCCCTGCACGGTCTCGCCCGCGCCCTCGCCCGGATCACCACCGCAGCCGAGGGCACCCCCGAGCGCACCGTCGCCGACGCCATGCGCGAACACGCCGAGATGGCCTCCGGCGCCGGACGCGACGTCGCCGAGCTGATGCGGGCCGTGCCCGGACTGCTCACCAAGGACGGCTTCGAGGGCGTCCAGGTCGCCGTGCTGCCCGACGGCCGGGCCGTCGCCGTGAAGATCGCCGACGGCGCGAACCGGGCCCGGGTGCCGGTGACCGCGGCGGCGCTCGTACGGGCCGGGGTCGATCCCGAGACTCTCGCCGGGTTCTCGGGTGAGGCGCTGCTCGGGGGCGGGCGGGAAGTGGGTCGGGTCAGTGCGGTGCGGGCGCTGGATCCGATGCCGCGTCTGCCCTGACGGGTGGCTGCGTTGTCGGGTGCGGGCCCGGTGGGGCTTCTCTCGCAGTTCCCGCGCCCCTGAAAAGCGGGGCTGCGCCCTGCTTTCGTGCCCGAAGCACGGGGCGCAGCCCGGCTCTTCAGGGGCGCGGGGAACTGCGCGACCAGCCCCCACCCACCCGCACCCGACGACGCACCCACCCCACCCCGACCACCAACTCACCCGCAGCTCACGAAAGAAGGCCCCCTGCCATGACCGCCGCCGCAGCGACCCGCAGCGAACACGATCTGCTCGGAGACCGTGACGTCCCCGCCGACGCGTACTGGGGCGTCCACACCCTGCGCGCCACGGAGAACTTCCCCATCACGGGCACCCCGATCTCCGCCTACCCCCACATGGTCGACGCCCTGGCCGCCGTCAAGGAGGCCGCCGCCCGCGCGAACGAGGAACTCGGCCTGCTCGCCCCCCAGAAGGCCGCCGCGATCATCGAGTCCTGCCGGGAGATCCGCGACGGCAAGCTGCACGACCAGTTCGTCGTCGACGTGATCCAGGGCGGCGCCGGCACCTCGACGAACATGAATGCCAACGAGGTGATCGCGAACCGGGCGCTGGAGCTGCTGGGCCACCCCAAGGGCCGGTACGAGCACCTGCACCCGAACGAGGACGTCAACCTCGGCCAGTCCACCAACGACGTCTACCCGACCGCCGTCAAGGTCGCCACGGTCTTCGCGGTGCGCGGGCTGCTCCGGGCGATGGCCGTCCTCCAGGACTCCTTCGCGGCCAAGGCCGTCGAGTTCCGCGAGGTGCTCAAGATGGGCCGCACCCAGCTCCAGGACGCGGTCCCCATGACGCTCGGCCAGGAGTTCTCCGCGTTCGCCGTCATGATCGACGAGGACCGCAGCCGCCTCGCCGAGGCCGTCGAGCTGATCCACGAGATCAACCTCGGCGCCACCGCCATCGGCACGGGCCTCAACGCCCCCGCCGGCTACGCCGAATCGGCGCGCCGCCACCTCGCCGAGATCACCGGTCTGCCGCTGGTCACCGCGGCCAACCTGGTCGAGGCCACCCAGGACTGCGGTGCGTTCGTGCAGATGTCGGGCGTGCTCAAGCGCATCGCGGTCAAGCTCTCCAAGAGCTGCAACGACCTGCGGCTGCTCTCCTCCGGGCCGCGCGCCGGCCTCAACGAGATCAACCTGCCGCCGGTGCAGGCCGGTTCGTCGATCATGCCCGGCAAGGTCAACCCGGTGATCCCCGAGGTCGTCAACCAGGTCGCCTTCGAGGTCATCGGCAACGACGTCACCATCACCATGGCCGCCGAAGCCGGACAGCTCCAGCTCAACGCCTTCGAGCCGATCATCCTGCACTCCCTCTCGGAGTCCCTCACCCACCTCCGCGCGGCCTGCCTCACCCTCGCCGAGCGCTGCGTCGACGGCATCACCGCCAACGAGGACGAACTGCGTGCCGCCGTGGAGAACTCCATCGGCCTGGTCACCACCCTCAACCCGCACATCGGGTACACGGCCGCCACCGACATCGCCAAGGAGGCCCTCGCCACCGGCCGGGGCGTGGCCGAACTCGTCCAGGAGAAGGGCCTGTTGCCCGCCGAACGACTTCGGGAACTGCTGCGGCCCGAGATCCTCGCGGGCAGCGGCGCCCCGTCGGCCTGATGGAGACGTCCGCCTTCGGGCCGATCCTGGAACGCATCGCCGAGGAGATCGAACGGACCCCGGGCCGGGGCCGGCCCGCCGACTACATCCCGGCGCTCGCCGCCCGCGACCCGCGCAGCTTCGGCATGGCCGTCGCGGAGCCGGACGGCACGGTGTACGGCGTGGGGGACTGGCGTGAGCCGTTCTCCACGCAGTCCATCACCAAGGTCTTCACTCTCGCGCTCGATCTGGAGCGCGAGGGTGACGCCCTCTGGGAACACGTGGGCCGCGAGCCCTCCGGCAACCCGTTCAACTCCCTGGTCCAGCTGGAGTACGAGAGCGGCATCCCGCGCAACCCGTTCATCAACGCGGGCGCCCTCGTCGTCACCGACCGCCTGCACACCCGGACCGGCGACGCCGCCGGCACGCTGCTGTCCTTCCTCCGCACGGAGAGCGGCAACCCCGACCTCGACTTCGACCCGGAGATCGCCGCCTCCGAATCCGCCCACGGCGACCGCAATGCCGCCCTCGCCCACTTCATGGCGTCGTACGGCAACATCGACAACCCCGTACCGGTCCTCCTCGACCAGTACTTCCGCCAGTGCTCCCTCACCGCTTCCTGCGCCGACCTCGCCCTGGCCATCGGCTTCCTGGCCCGGCACGGCGTCCGCGCCGACGGTACCCGGCTGCTGACGCGCAGCCAGGCGAAGCAGATCAACGCGGTGATGCTCACCTGTGGCACGTACGACGCCGCCGGTGACTTCGCGTACCGCGTGGGTCTGCCCGGCAAGAGCGGGGTGGGCGGCGGCATCATCGCGGTCGTCCCCGGCCGGTGCACGCTCTGCGTCTGGAGCCCCGGGCTGGACGAGCGCGGCAACTCGGTGGCCGGAGTGGCGGCGCTGGACCGGTTCACCACCCTGACGGGGCTGTCGATCTTCTGACCCTCCCCACCCAGGGCCCCCAGGGCCCGCCGCCCCGGTACCTCGCCGACCGGGGCGGCGGGTTCGCTCCTGGTCACGTGCCGGTACCCGCCCGGAAGGCGCGGCGTCGCTTCCGCGCCACCCGGCGTTGACAGCCTGACCGAGTGTTGGCCATCGCTTTTCCCGTCGATCTGCGCCGCTGTCAGGCACTCGGCCTGGCCGGAACCGCCTTCCTCGCCCTCGGAGGTGAGACCGCCGGAGCCCTGCCCGTGCGGGAGCTGCTGTCGCCGACCTCGGGGCGCGGCGCGCTGGGGCTCGTCGGCGTCTACTTCGGCGTCGTCCTGCTGACAGCAGCCTGGGCGCTGCTCGGCAAGGTGATACGCGGCCCGGAACCACCGACTCCGCGCGCCCTGCTGCTCGTTCTGGCCGTCTGGGCGGCACCGCTGCTGCTCGCGCCCCCGCTGTTCAGCCGGGACGTCTACAGCTACCTCGCCCAGGGCGCCATGGTCGACGCGCACATGGACGTCCATCTGCACGGGCCCGCACGGCTCGGCGGACCGCTCGCCGACGAGGTGGCCCCGATGTGGCGGCACACCGCGACCCCGTACGGCCCGGTCTTCCTCGCCCTGGCCTCCGGGCTGTCCGCTCTGACCGACGGCCGGATCCCGGCCGGGCTCATCGGGATGCGCCTGATCGCGCTGCTCGGCGTGGCGCTGATGGCCGTGGCACTGCCCCGCCTCGCCCGGCACAGCGGAGCCGACCCGGCGGTCGCGCTCTGGCTCGGCGCGCTCAACCCGCTCGTGCTCCTGCACCTGGTGGCCGGGGCCCACAACGACGCGATGATGCTGGGACTGCTGGGCGTCGGGCTGGTGCTCGCGCGGGGCCGCTGGTACCTCGTCGGCGTCGTTCTGGTCACGCTCGCCGCGCTGGTGAAGGCACCCGCCGCGCTCGGGCTGGTGGCGGTGGTGGCGATACGCGGCCGTACGGGATGGTTCCGGACCGCGGCGGGGACCCTGGCCGTCGCCGTCGGCACCACGGCCGCCGCGACCGCCCTGACCGGCACGGGGTACGGCTGGATCGCCGCCGCGCTGCGCACCCCCGTGTCAGCCCAGAACTGGTCGCCCACCACCGTCCTGGGCCGCGCCACCGCCACCCTGCTGCACGACCTCGGCAGCGACCTGGCCCCCCTCGCCCTCCCGGCCTGGCGCGCCGCCGGACTGCTGCTGACCCTCGCCGTCGTCCTCCACATATGGCTGCGGCTGCGACCCGGCCCGGTGTACGCGCTCGGCCTCAGCCTGGCGGCCGTGGCCGCGCTGGGCCCGGCGATCCGCCCCTGGTACGCCCTGTGGGGGCTGTTCCTCATCGCCGCGGCCGCCCAGAACGTCACCACGCAGCGCCGGGTCGCGGCCGCCAGCGGGGTGCTCGCGCTCGCCGTCCTGCCGAGCGGGAACCCGGCGGACACCGAGCAGTTCGTCCTCGCGGTGTGTGGGGGAGTGCTCGCGGTGGTCGTGCTCTGGCAGGCCGAACTGGCCTCCCGGGCGCCGGCTCTGGAGCGCACGGCATGAGCGAACCGCGCCCGAGGCGGCTTCAGCTTCAGCCACGCACCGAGCGGGCCCGCGTCCTCCTCGTCCTCGTGTCGGCCCTGGCCGTCACCGCCTTCACCGCGACCGTCCCGCTGCTGCGCGACTTCTTCGACCTGCGCGTCTACCACGGCACGATCGACCACTGGGTCCACCACGACGGCCGCCTGTACGACTACCTGGTGCCGGGCACGACCTACGGCTTCACCTATCCGCCGTTCGCGGCCGTCGTCATGCTGCCGATGGCGCTGGTCGGGCTGCGCACCGCGATCGTGCTGTGCCTGGGGCTGAACCTGGCAGCACTCGCGGCCGTCCTGCGGCTACTGGCCGGCCCGGCGCCGAGTCGCCACGGCTGGTTCGGTGTCGTGCTGCTTCTCTGCGCGCTCGCGGTGTTCGAACCGTTGCGAGACACCTTCAGCTTCGGGCAGGTGAACCTCCTGCTGCTGGCCCTGGTCCTCGCCGACGCCCGGCTGCTGGCCACGGGCCGGGGCCGTTGGGCGGGCGTCGGCATCGGCCTGGCGGCGGCGGTCAAGCTGACGCCCGCGATCTTCATCGGGCTGCTGCTGCTCGCCCGGCGGTGGCGGGCCGCCGGGCTCGCGACGGCCGTCGCCGCGGCCGCCACCGCCACCGCGGCCTGGATCGCCCCGGCCGCCTCGCGCTTCTACTGGACCGAGGCGCTGTGGGACACCAGCCGCGTCGGCCGCCTCGACTATGTCTCCAACCAGTCGTTGCAGGGTGTCCTGGCCCGGCTCGTGGCGCCGCACGAGCCGAGCCGAGCCGTGTGGGCGGCGCTGGTGCTCGTGGTGCTGTGCGTGTGGGCGTGGCGGACCCGTGCGGCGGTACGCGCCGCCGATTGGACCGCCGCCTTCGCCCTCACCGGGCTGACCGGCGCTCTGGTCAGCCCGATCACCTGGGTGCACCATCTGGTCTGGCTGCTGCCGGCCTTCGCCGTCCTGCTCAGGCACCGTCGGCTGCTGCCGCTCACGGCGGCCCTGTACGCGGTGCTGTGCAGCAGCGTCGTGTGGCTGTGGTTCGACGACGCGTCCGGCGTCGGCGGCTTCGTCGGCAGCAACACCTATGTGTGGATCACGCTCGGTCTGCTGCTGTGGCTGCCGGTCGGTCAGCCCCGGGTGGACCGGCCGATCCTGAGCCGCAGTGCCAGGGCCACAGCCGCCGCGCCCACCCCGGCCGCGCCCGCGATCGCACCCACCACCGGCCAGTCGGGAACGGTCACCTCGGCCGCCTCCGCGCGGGTCACGGGCCGCGATCGGGGACCGGCTTGAGGCGCCGCCGCCGGGCGCGGCGGCAGGAGCGAGCCCACGGCGTCCACCTGCCCTGCGGCGTCGAACCCCCAGTCGAGCAGGGAGCGCGCCTCCTCGTACACGGCGAAGCCGCCGGACTCGGGGCGCATCACCGTCACCACGAGGGTGCGTCCGCCCCGTTTCGCGGCGGCGATCAGCGTGTTGCCCGCGTTGGTGGTGTAGCCGTTCTTGACGCCGATCAGCCCCGGATAGCGTTCCACTCCGGCGCCGGTGAGCAGCCGGTTGGTGTTCTGGATGCCGTACGACCAGCCGCCCGCCGGGAACTTCGCGGTGGCCGTGGCGCAGTACCCGGCGAACTCGGCGTTGCGCAGCCCCGCCCGTCCGAACACCGCCAGGTCGTAGGCGGACGACACCTGGCCGGGCGCGTCGTAGCCGTCGGGGGAGACGACGTGCGTGTCGCGGGCGCCCAGGGCGCGGGCCTTGTCCCGCATCTGACGGGCGGTCGCCTTCCAGCCGCCGTTGAGGTGGGCCAGGACGCGTACGGCGTCGTTGCCCGAGCTGAGGAAGACCCCGCGCCACAGGTCGGCGACGGTGTACGTGTGGTCCTCCTTGACGCCGACCATGCTGCTCCCGGCGCCGATGCCCGCCAGTTCCTCGCTCTTCACGGTGTGTCTGAGACCCGCCGGGAGGCCCGGCAGCACGGTGAGCGCGAACAGGGCCTTCAGGGTGCTCGCGGGCGGCAGTCTGCGGTGCGCGTCGTGCGAGGCGAGGACCGCGCCGCTGTCGGCGTCGGCCACCAGCCACGACACCGCGGACACGTCCGGCACCTCGGGCGCCCCGGCCAGCAGCCGCACCTGCGTCCCCTGCCGGTACAGGGACGGCGAGCCCTGCGCGGCCTTGGCGTCCTGCGCGTCCGTCACGGACCGGGGGCCGGTGGCGTCCGGGTCGGTCACGACGGCCAGGGCCCCGAGCGCACAGACGGCGGTGCAGCACACGGTGAGGCGGGCCGCACGGGAAGCGCGGGCGCCACGGGCGGTGCGGGTGGCACGGGGAGCGCGGGGAGCGCGGGATGGGAATCCGATGGTCATACCACAAACGTAGGAAGGGGGGTGCCGTACTCCCGGATGCCAGGGCCGAGCGCACGGATCGAGCACCCGGATGCCGCATGTCATGCCGCCGGCAGCGTGGGCCGCACCTGCCGCAGGAAGGCGGCGTTGTCCGGTGTGGCGCGCATACGCTCCAGCAGTGTCTCCAGGTTCGGCTGCCCCTCGCGCGACCGCAGCGCCTGCCGCAGACCGCGTAAGGCCGCCAACTCGCCTGCTGTCAGGAGGAGTTCCTCGCGGCGGGTGCCGGAGGGGGTGATGTCGACGGCGGGGAAGACCCGCCGGTCGGCGAGGGCGCGGTCCAGGCGGAGTTCCATGTTGCCGGTGCCCTTGAGCTCTTCGAAGAAGAAGCCGTCGGCGCGGGACCCGGTCTCCACCAGGGCGGTGGCCAGGATGGTGAGGGAGCCGGCCTCCTCGGTCAGACGGGCGGCGCCGAAGAGCCGCTTGGGGCCGTGCAGGGCGGCGGCGTCCACTCCGCCGCTGAGGGTGCGGCCGCCGGACGCGGCCGCGTTGTTGTGGGCGCGGCACAGCCGGGTCAGGGAGTCCAGGAGGATCACGACGTCCTCGCCCTGCTCGACGAGCCGCTTGGCGCGCTCCACGACGAGTTCGGCGAGCGCGATGTGCTCCTTGGGGGACCGGTCGAACGTCGAGGCGTACACCTCGCCCCGCACGGAGCGCCGCATGTCGGTCACCTCCTCGGGCCGTTCGTCGAGCAGCACCACCATCAGGCGGACCTCGGGGTGGTTGGCGGCGATCGCGGCGGCCACCTGCTGCAGCAGGACGGTCTTGCCGGTCTTGGGCGGGGCCACGATCAGCCCGCGCTGTCCCTTGCCGACGGGGGCGACGAGGTCGACCAGACGGCCCGTCAGACCGCTCGCCGGGTGTTCGAGCCGTAGCCGCTCGCGGGGGTGCAGCGGGGTGAGGTCGTGGAAGTGCGGGCGGGCGCGCAGCTCCCCGGGCGTACGGCCGTTGATCCGCTCGACCTCGATGAGGGCGCGCCGGCCGTCGCGCAGGCCCTCGACGGTGTCGCCCTTGCGCAGGCCGTACCGGCGGACGAGCGTCGCGGAGACCTGCGGGTCGGAGGGGGTCGGCAGGCAGCCGGCGACGCGCAGTTGCCCCTGCCCGCCCTGCGTGGTCTTCAGGACGCCGGTGACCCGGACCGGCTGCCGAGGTTCGGTGGAAGTGCGTTCGAGTGTGGTGGTGGTCATGAAGGGAGGTCCTTTCGAGGACGTGAGGAAAACGCGTGGGAAGGGGAGGGGGATGGCGCACACCCGGAGTGAGGCCGAGCCGTGCACGGCCGCGTTGCGAGAAGCGGCCCGTGCGTCGCGGGTGGTTGCGGTGAAGCCGACGGCCGGTCGGGAATCGACGGGCGGTATGGCGAGAAAGATCTCAGGATCAATGGGATCCAAGAGAGAGTGGCAACGGCGCCCGAGCAAGGGCGATACACATGTGCCGATTTGAGCGTACCACCATCGGTGGCAGGCTGTGGAGAGTTCCTTACCGATGGCTTACCCGTGGTCGTTGAACCGATCTCGCGGAGTCCCCGTACAGATGGGGGCACCGCCAGCGGTCTTCGCACGGAAGGAACGTCGCGTGTCGCTCTTCACGCGCTCCAGCCCCTCACCCGACACGGACGAGACGGGCAAGCCCTCGGCCGAGGACACACCGCCGAAGACCGTCGGCCCCGTCCGTCGATGGCGCGGTTACCGGACGGCGTTCCGGACGAAGTACCCCGTCGCGGCGCGGAGCGTGTCGTGGGGCGTCACGGGCCTGGCCGCCGCCCTCGTGCTCTTCGCGCTGCTGATGCCCGGCAAGCCCGAGTACTTCGAGGCGCGGCAGTTCCTGCGGATACCCGTGGAGCCGATCCTCGCCGCCGCCCTGATGCTGGTGCTGCCCCGGCGGCCGAGGCTGGTCGCGGCGGTCGTCATCGGGCTCGGCCTGGCCGCGCTGGTGGTCGTGAAGGCACTCGACATCGGCTTCAACCAGTTCCTCGGCCGGGGCTTCAACGTCGTCCTCGACTGGGGCCTGCTGGACGACGCCGAGTCCTACGTCCAGGACACGCTCGGCCCGACGGGCGCGACGGCCGCCGTGGCCGGCCTCGTGGTGCTGGTGCTGCTGCTGTTCGCCGTCATGGCGCTGGCGGTGGTGCGGCTCGTCGCCGTCCTGGTCCGCGACCGGGACCGGGCGACCCGGGGCACCATCGTCGCCGGGACCGTGTGGATCACCTGCGCCGCGCTCGGTCTGACGCCGATCCAGAACACGGCGGTCGCCTCCAGGAACACCATCGGTTTCGTGCAGGACCGCCTGGACCGGGTGCGGGAGACCCTGCGGGACGAGGCCGCGTTCGCCAAGGAGGCCAGGAAGGACGAGTTCGCCGATGTGCCCGCCGACCGGCTGCTGACCGGGCTGCGCGGCAAGGACGTCATGATCACCTTCATCGAGAGCTACGGGCGCGCGGCCCTGGAGGACCCGGCCATCGCACCGGGCGTGACCGCGGCCCTCGACGAGGAGGGCAAGGCCCTGACCGAAGCCGGGTTCACGGCGAAGAGCGGCTGGTTGACCTCGGCGACGTACGGCGGCAGCAGCTGGCTCGGCCACTCCACGTTCCTGACGGGCCTGTGGATCGACAACCAGAGCCGCTATCGCACGGTCACCGCCGGCGAACGCCTCACACTGCCCGGCGCGTTCCA
This sequence comes from Streptomyces sp. MNU76, assembly GCF_020982545.1. GTDB lineage: Bacteria > Actinomycetota > Actinomycetes > Streptomycetales > Streptomycetaceae > Streptomyces. The sequence goes on from NZ_JAJKLK010000002.1 coordinate 31,870, forward strand.
CAAGAGCGGCGCCTGGCGGACGGTCGGCATCGTGCCCGGCGTGCAGAAGAACTGGCCGGAGGGCGACTTCTACGGCCTCGACAAGGTCTACGACTCCCGTGATCTCGGCTACCAGGGGCCGAAGTTCAGCTGGTCGACCATGCCCGACCAGTACGCCCTCACCGCCTTCGAGCGCCTGGAGGCCGCCAAGAAGGGCGACAAGCCGCTGATGTCGGAGATCATCCTGACCTCCAGTCACCAGCCCTGGGCGCCGCTGCCGAAGATGGTCGGCTGGGACGAGGTCGGCGACGGCTCCGTCTACCGGGACATCGAGAAGGCCGGCAAGGACCCCGCCGACGTCTTCACCGACCCCGTCAAGGTCAAGGAGGAGTACGGCAAGTCCGTCCAGTACTCGCTGCACAGCCTCCTGCAGTACGTGGAGAAGTACGGCGACGAGAACACCGTCCTGGTCTTCCTCGGCGACCACCAGCCCATGGCGAGCGTCAGCGGCAACGGCGCGAGTCACGACGTACCGGTCACCGTCGTGGCCCACGACCCGAAGGTCCTCGACCGGATCGCCGACTGGGGCTGGTCCGACGGCCTGCGGCCCGGCGACGACGCCCCGGTCTGGCGCATGGACACCTTCCGCGACCGTTTCCTGACGGCGTACGGCGAGGAGCCGAAGAAGGCCGGCTCGCCCGCGCCGTAGGTGCGTACCAAGCCCCGCGGCCCAGGCGTGATCCGAACGACAGGCCCTAGCCGTCGAGCTCGAAGATCCCGTATCCGAAGCCCTGCGCGGTGATCGTGCCGTCCCCGATCTCCACGCCCTGCCTCTCCAGGGCGCCGCGGACGGCGCGCCCGTACGAGCAATCGGCCGTGCTGCGCCGGGGGTTGATCACCACCAGATGGCGCCCGCCCCGGACGTACACGAACGGACCGCCGGTGTGCAGCACCTCCACCGAGCCGCCGGAGCCCAGTTCGGGGGTCCGGCGGCGCAGGGCGATCAGGCGGCGGACGAGGTGGAGGAGCGAGGCGGTGTCGGCGCGCTGGGCGGCGACGGTCGGGCGGTCGGGGAGGGGTCGATGGGGAGGTAGAGACGGTCGGCGGGGCGGTGGAGAAGCCCGCGTTCGGGGTGTCGTCCCACTGCATGGGGGTGCGGGAGCCCGCGCGGTTGTAGTCGGGGCCGAGGACGCTGCCCTCCTTGTCGGGCAGGCCGGGAAGGTAGCGCATGCCGATCTCGTCGCCGTAGTAGATCGCCGGGAGCGTCGGCCAGGTCAGCTGGAAGGCGAAGGCCGCGGGCAGCTGTTCGGGCGTACGGGGGCCGCAGTTGAGGCGGGAGAAGTCGTGGTTGGCGCTGGGCAGGGAGATGAAGCCCGTGTCGCCGACGGCCGAGGTCGCCTGCCGCCAGGCATCCACGAACGGGCCCGGTGAACCTTCACCGCTCGCGTCGAAGAAACAGTCGAGGGGGTCCCAGTCCTCGTGGACCGTGCCCGTGCCGTTGTTCCACAGCGAGCGCAGGGCGAGACCGTCGGTGGGGCCGCCGAAGTGCAGGAAGAAGTCGGCGTGGAAACCGGCCGGGATCGACACCTCCGGCTCGCCCCACTCGGCGAGCAGCACGGCGTCCGGATGGGCGGTGTCCAGCCAGTGCCGCAGTTCGGTCCAGACCCGGGCGGTCTCGGCCCGGTCCGGATCGTCCTTCACGAGCGAGGCGGCCATGTCGACGCGGAAGCCGGAGAGACCGAGCCCCAGCCAGTGGTCCATGATCGTACGGAGGGCCTCGCGGTTGGCGCGCGGCCCTTCGGCGTCGACCGGCAGCCGCCACGGCTCGGCCGGATTGCCGCGCGCGTAACCGAAGTTGAGGGCGGGCTGGGAGTCGAAGAAGTTCGGCAGGTACGCGCCCGGCCGGGTGCCGGGGGAGGCGACGAAGCCCTCGGGGCGGCCCTCGGCCGTCCAGATGTAGCGGTGGTCGTCCGGGTCGTTCGCGGAGGCCCGGAACCACGGGTGGTCGATCGACGTGTGCCCGGCGACGAGATCCAGCAGGATCCGGATGCCCCGGCGGCCCGCCGCGTCGACGAGCCTCGCCAGGTCGTCGTTGGACCCGTAACGCGGGGCGACGTTCAGATAGTCCGCGACGTCGTACCCGGCGTCACGGAACGGCGAGACGAAACAGGGGTTCAGCCAGACGGTGTCGACGCCCAGCCAGGACAGATGGTCGAGGCGGTCGGTGATCCCGGCGAGATCCCCGATGCCGTCCCCGTCGGAGTCGGCGAAGGACTGCGGATAGATCTGGTAGAAGACGGCGTCGGCCAGCCAGGTCGGGGCGGGACGGAACGAAGTCATGCCCCGGACCATAGGTGACAGTCCGCGCCCGGCGCTGCCCCGAGTCAGGGCCTAAGCTGAGGTGATGTTCACCCCGCAAGGCCCCAGCCTCCGCGAACTCGCCGTTCAGGCACTCTCCTCCGTCGAACACGGCTACGACCTGCTCGCGCCCAAGTTCGATCACACCCCGTTCCGCACCCCGGACTCCGTGCTGGAGGCGGTCGAGGCGGCCCTGTCGTCGATGGGCCCGTTCGAGGACGGCCTCGACCTCTGCTGCGGGACCGGGGCCGGGATGGAGGTGCTGCGCGAGGTCTGCCGGAAGAGCGTCACCGGTGTGGACATCAGCGCCGGAATGCTGGCGGTGGGCAGGGAGCGGGTGGGCTCCGGCCCCACCCGCTCCCCGAGTCCCGGGGAGTCCTCCGACAGCCGATCGGGCCCCGTGGGCGCCTTGGCCGGAGGCGAAGGCCCCGGCCTGTCCTGGGTGCGCGGGGACGCCCTCGCCCTGCCCTTCGCCTCGGCCTTCGACCTGGTCGTCAGTTTCGGCGCGTTCGGGCACTTCCTGCCCGAGGAGCTGCCGCGCCTGTTCTCCGAGGTCCACTCCGTCCTCAGGCCGGGCGGGCGCTTCGCGTTCCCGCTGCCGGCGCCCGCCCCGGCCCGCTCCCCCTGGTACTGGGCGGCCCTCGGCTTCGACACCGCGATGCGGGTGCGCAACGCGGTCTGGCGGCCGCCGTTCGTCATGTACTACCGGCCGTTCCGGCTCGGGCTCGTGCGGAGCGAGCTGGAACGCGCCGGCTTCGAGGTGGAGCTGTTCGCGCTGCCCGAGTTCGGGCGGCGGCCTGACGGCAGCCCCCGCTGCCGCATGGTGGTGGCCACCCGCGGGGGCTGACGCGACCGTCGGGCCGAGCCTCAACGCGTGGACTTCGCCGCCGACTTGATCAGTGCGGTCACCTTGTCCGGGTGGGACATCATCGCCACGTGCGAGGAGTTGACCTCGATCGTGTGCGAGCCCGCCCCCTTCGCCTGGAAGCGCTCCAGCGCGGGGGAGATGGTCTTGTCCTGGGTGGCCACCAGGAACCAGGAGGGAATCGTGCGCCACGCCGCGGCCTGCGCCGTGGACTCGAACGCCCCACGCTGACCGGGCGTTGGGACACCGCCGGCACCGACGTCGTGGAGCGCGGCAGATCGGCCGCGAACACGTCGTGGAACTTGTCCGGCTTGATCGCCACGTCGTGGTGGCCGGCCCCGTCCGGAAGCGCCTCCGATGCCGGGTTGAGCTCGGAGCCCGGGAAACGGTTCGCCAGTTCGCCGAGCACCTCGCCCTTGTCGGGCATGAAGGCCGCCACGTACACCAGCGCCTTCACCTCGGGCACGGACGCGTCGAACCGGACGAAGACACAGCCCGCGAGGGTCTGCGGGTCCTCGTCGAACTCGGACAGCACCCGGAACTCGGCGACGGCCACGCCGTCCGGGCCGACCCTCGGCTCCGAGAACCGCACGTCCTCCCCCCGCTCGTCGGTGAACGACCGGCGCAGGTACTCGGCGAGTTCGCCGTGGCCCCGGTGCGGCTCCCGGAAGGGCATGGAGCGGTGCACGCAGTCCCGCGCGTACGACTCCAGGATCGCGTCGACGTCATGAGCCGCCCACGCCCGCTGCCACACCCCTACGAACCGCTCCGTGGCCTCGGCCGTGTCCATCAGGTCCCCCTCAGATCTGTGCGGCCAGCCAGCGCAGCTTGACCACCTCCTGGAACGGGCCGCCGCCCTCGTGGTCGTTGAAGTCGTAGACCTCGATGCGCTTGTCGGGCTCGGCCCAGGCATTGAAGGCCGCGAAGACCGTGGACGGCGGGCAGGTCTGGTCCTCCAGGGCCGCCGAGAACAGCGCGGCGGCCCGACCGCGCGCGGCGAAGTGCACGGCGTCGAAGTAGGCGAGCGTGCGCCCGACCTGCTCCGTGCGACCGCGGTGGGTCTTGAGGTACTTGCCGATCTCGCGGTACGGATCCCGGTCGGTGATCGTCGTGGAGCGCGGGAAGTCGCACAGGAACGGCACGTCGGGCGCGACCGCCACCAGGTCGGGGACGAGCCCGCCGACCGTGATGGCGATACCGCCGCCCTGGCTGGAACCGATCACGGCGGTGCGCGCGGCGTCGGTCCGCGGATGTGCTCGGGCGGCCTCCACGGCGCGAACGGCGTCGGTGTAGACCCGGCGGTAGTAGTAGTTCTCGGGGGCGTCGATGCCCCGGGTCATGAAGCCGGGGAAGGCGGGCGCGCCCGCCACCGGGTCGGGGGTGTCGCCGCCCCCGCCCCAGGCGCTGCCCTGGCCCCGGGTGTCCATGACGAAGTGCGCGTAGCCCGCCGAGGCCCACAGGAGGTGGGTGTGGGACAGGCCGCGCCCGCCGCCGTAGCCGATGAACTCCACGACGGTGGGCAGCGGTTCGGTCGCTCCGGCCGGAAGGACCAGCCAGCCCTTGACCGGGTGGCCGCCGAATCCCGAGTAGGTGACGTCGTGGACCTCGACCGTCTTCAGATGGGTCTCGACCGGCTCGAAACGGGCGTTCAGGTCGTGCGCGCGGGCCTCCTGGAGCGTCTTCGCCCAGAAGGCGTCGAAGTCCTCGGGCTCCGTCGAAGCGCTTCGATAACCATGGAGCTCGTCCAACGGCAGGTCGAACAGGGCCATGAAGGACCACCTTCTGGGTTCTGGGGTGCGGATGATCACACCGTACGTGGGGCGTCGCGGCCCGCCAAGGGGCTTTTCCGGGGGTGCGACGCCCCACGGTTCACCCGTGGCCGGTACCGGCGCCGGTGCTCACCTCCGGTCGGCCGACCAGGGCTTGGACCTCGAAGTCCTCGTAGACGTTCTCCCGCTCCCGGGCACCGAGGCGGGACCCGAGCCATCCCAGCAGGAAGCCCGCGGGGATCGACACGATGCCGGGGTTCTGCAGCGGGAACCACGCGAAGTCGGCCTGCGGATAGACCGACCCGGGGGTGGAGGAGACCACCGGCGAGAACAGCACGAGCAGTACGGAGGTGACCAGACCGCCGTACAGGCTGAGCAGGGCGCCGCGCGCCGTGAACCCCCGCCAGAACAGGCTGTAGACGAGGGTCGGCAGGATGGCGGACGCGGCGATCGCGAAGGCCAGGAAGGCGAGCGTGGCGGTGTTGGTGCCCCAGGCGAGGAGGGCGAACAGCATGCTCAGGGCCCCCAGGATCACCGCGGCGATCCGGGCCACGGTCAGCTCCTGCGTCTCCTTGGCCCTGCCCTTGCGGATCACCTCGCCGTACAGGTCGTGGGCGACGGACGAGGCCGCGGCGAGCATGAGACCGGCGGCGACCGCGAGCAGGGTGACGAAGGCCAGGGCCGAGACGATCGCCGTGAGCACCTCTCCGCCCAGTTCGTGGGCGAGGAGCAGGACGGCCGCGTCGCCCTTGTGGTCGATGTCGGCGATGGCCTCACGGCCGACGACGGCCGTGGCGCCGAGGCCCAGCACGCCGGCCATCAGGCACACGAACCCGACCAGCCCCACCGCCCACACCACCGAGGCGCGCAGCACCCTGGTCCGGCGCGGTGCGAACAGCCGCATCATGACGTGGGGGAGTGCGGCGAGCCCGAGCACGATGGCCAGTTGGAGACTGAAGAAGTCGATCTTGCTGATCGGTCCCGCCCCGTAGCGCAGACCGGGCTGCAGGTACTGGTCGCCCAGTCCGCTGCCCGCGGTGGCGGACGCCAGGAGGCCGTCGATGTTCCAGTCGAAGCGGTTCAACACCAGGAACGCGACCACCGTGACCCCGGCGACCAGCATCACGGCCTTGACCACCTGGATGAACGTCGCGCCGGGCATCCCGCCGATGGCCGCGTAGATGGTGACGATGGAGCCGATGATGATCACGATCATCGTGCGGGTGGTCGGGCCGGGTTCGCCGACGAACTGTGTCATCAGCGCGATGCTGCCGACCAGTTGGGCCACGAGGTACAGGGTGCACACGGAGAGCGTGCAGACGGCGAGCGCCAGCCGGACCTGCCGCTGCCGCAGCGGGAGCCGCCGGGCCAGGGCGTCGCCGAGGGTGAACTTCCCGGCGTTGCGCAGGGGTTCGGCGATGAGCAGCAGCACCATCATCCAGGCGACGACCGTGCCGCCGAGGTAGAGCAGACCGTCGTACCCGGTGAGGGCGACGAGGCCGGTGCTGCCGAGCAGGGTCGCGGCCGAGAGGTAGTCACCGCACATGGCGAGGCCGTTGCGCAGGGGCGACATGTCACGGTTGCCGAGGTAGAACTCGCCGATCTCGTCCCGCTGCGGCGCTGTCAGCAGGGCGGTGAACAGGGTGATCACGACGACGGTCAGGAACAGCACGAACGTCAGCCGCAGGCTGAACGCGTCGGCCACGCTCGCGGAGAAGGTCACCATGCGCCGAACCGCCGTTCGGCCCGAACCCGGCGCTGCTCGGCCTCGTGCTCCTCCATCTGGGCGCGGAGCCGCCGGACGACCGGGTCGATGTTCGCGCGCATGTGCCGGACGTACAGGAACGCGGTCAGGCCCATGACGGCGAACTGCGCGAGGCCCAGGGTAAGCCCGAGAGTCAGATGTCCGATCAATCGCTGATTCATGACTCCTGGCGCGAAACTCGACAGGAGGACGTACGACAGGAATGCGCCGACGGACAATGCGGTCGCCGTTATCCCGAATCGGCGAAATGACGAGCTTATTGAACGAAATTCAGGATGGGTGTGGATGGGCTGTCGGCTTGTCTGTGCGGGGGGAGGCGGGGCGGAACTGCCGTACCGTGCCTCGTAGTTGGACACAATGCACCCTCTTCGCTGCCTTATGCATGTGGGGGGAGGAAGCGGAGTATGGCAGCAAGGCAATTGAAGTATCAACTGCGTTGGAGAAGTGGATTTTGTGGATATTCCGAGGGGGTCGACATGCGCTGCGCAGCTATTAGCTGAGAATTGATCGGGTTCTGGGTCAGGCCCAACGGTGTCCCCAGTCGGGCCCCGTCCGCGCCCACTCCCGCTCCCATTCGGCGAGCCGGTGCCGAATGGCGACCCGGCGGACCACGACGTGCCCGAGCAGTACCACGGCGACGGCGCCGCCCGTGGCGCAGGTCCCCATGGCCAGCGCGTGCTGCCAGACGGCGGTGTCGGTCGGTGGCGGGTGGACGCTGCGCCCGGCCTCGTCCAGCCACACGTCGGCGCGGTCGCCGCGTTCGGTGCCCGCGGGCACCCGGGCCTCACCGGTGCGGGAGCCGCCGTCGGGCTCGGTCCAGCGTGCCCCCACCCAGTACCTGGGCTGCCTGTCGCCGTGCGCCGACGGCACGGAGGCCGGCGCCCTCTCGACGACCACGGCGCTGACCCGGGCCAGCGTGGCGCGCTCGGCGGCGGCGTGCGCCCGCGCGTCCTCGTGGGCCCACCGGCCCACCGCGACCCCGAGGGCCGGGGCGCCGAGGACGAGCAGCAGCACGACGCACAGCACCGTCCACGCCTCGACGACGTCCGAACGTCGCCGCAGCGGGTTGGCGCGCCAACGCCACCCGAAGACCTGGCCTCGCATCTCGCCCTCCCTCACCGGCACGGCCCTCAGATACGAGAACCCCGGTTAGGACTGGTCCGCACTTCCGGTGTACCCGAAAGGGGGCGGAATGGCATTGTTTGCGCCATGAATCATGGTGGAAGGGCCGGATCCCCGGGGTGTGCAGCACCCGCGTCGGACTGCCCGGCCGGACTGCCCAGCCCGGCCGTCCGGGATGCGTGAGGGTCAGCCGAACCGTTCGATGCGGATGCGGTCCACCGGCTGGCCCGCCGCCACCAGCAGCCGCGAGGCGTGCTCGGCGAACGCGTTGGAGCCGCACACGTACGCCTCCCACCCGCCCGGTGGTCGCTCGGCCAGTACCGGCGCCACCTGCGCCGCCGACAGCCGCCCCACCGGCACGCCCTTGGGCGCCCGCCGGGTGAACACGGCCGTGGTCTCCGCGCCGTATTCCGCCGCGTAGATCAGCTCCTCCGGTCCGCGCGCGGACACCAGCAGCCGCAGGGGCACGTCGAGCGCCCGCCCGCGGTGGTGGCGGAGCATCGACATCAGCGGTACGACACCGGAACCGGCGCCGATCAGCAGCGCGGGCCGGTCCCCGGGCCAGGCGAAGAAACCGCTGAGCGGGCCGCGCACCTCCACCACGTCGCCCGGCCGGGCCTCGGTGTGGAACCAGCCGGAGACCTCACCGCCCTCGACGTGGTCCAGGGTCAGCTCGATGTGCCCCGTGTCGTCCGGCGGGGACGCCAGCGAGTAGTGGCGCTGCGCCGTGTAACCGTCACCGGCGGTCAGCCGCAGCATGAGGTGCTGTCCCGGCAGATGTCCCGCCCACCCGGGCACCGCGAACCGGAACGTGGACACGGCGGGCGTCTCCCGCCGGATCTCCGTCAGGGTGGCCGTCTGCCACCGGGCCGCCTCCCGATTGCTCACGGCGATGCGGCCGGGCACGGCGAACCGGGTGGGCGGCGAGAAGGGCGGGCGCGCCGCTGTCGTCCCGGTCGGTGCGGTCGGCTCAGTCACCGCTGCTGTGTCCGTCACCGCTGCCGTCTCGGTCACCGCCGTCGTCTCAGTCACCGGAGTACCGCTGTTCCTCCCACGGGTTGCCCCGCGCGTGGTACCCGTTCTGCTCCCAGAAGCCGGGCTCGTCGTGGTCGAGGAGCCGCAGGCCCGCGATCCACTTGGCGCTCTTCCAGAAGTACAGGTGCGGCACCAGCAGCCGCGCCGGACCGCCGTGCTCGGCGGGCAGCGGCTCGCCGTCGTACTCCCACGCGATCCAGGCACGTCCGCCGGTGAGGTCGGCGAGCGGGAGGTTCGTGGTGTAACCGCTGTGCGAGTACGCGACCACGTGCGTGGCGGACGCGTCGGGCCGGACCACGTCCCAGAACGCGTCCAGCGAGACGCCCCCGAAGCGCACCCCGAACTTCGACCAGCTCGTCACGCAGTGGATGTCGCCCTCGTACCCCGAGGCGGGCAGTGCGTGCGCCTCGTCCCAGTCCCAGATGCGGGGCTCCGCCACCAGACCGTCGATCCGCAACGTCCAGTCGGCGGGCGCGAGGTCGGGGGTGACCTCGGCCGACAGGACGGGCCAGTCGTCGCCGGCGTCGTACTGGCCGGGCGGCAGCCCTGGGTGGTGGACGCGGGGGCGTCCGGTGAAGCCTCGGGTGACGTTCATGGGGGTCCAACGTGACGGCGGTGGTTGCTGAGTCATACAACCGTACGTGCCGCCGAGGCATGCCCCGGCCCGGGGGCGGGCGACGATCATTGCGGCCGCGTGAACTCTCCGGAGCGCCGGGAACAGGGCCGCGACGATCTTCCTTGCCGCCAGCGCCAGGACGGGCGAGCGGGCCGGCCCCGACGGCGGACGGCCGTTCGGGCTTGGCGAGCGTACGGGCTGGCCAGGCGCGTGGCCGGGCGGTCGGGCCGCCCGGGCGGGCCTGGCGGGTGGCCGGGCGGTCCGGCGGCCGGGCCCGATGGCAGCGGAGTTGAACAGAGTGGCGCAGAGTGGAGTGCGAGAGCGCATGACCGAGTACGCGACGGGCGGCCGCAAGGGCACGGACACCGCGCCGCACGTCCTCGACAACCCCGCCCGCGCCTCCCTCACCGGGCCGCACGCCCTCCCCCACAGCCTGAAGGGCGTGGGAGGTGCCCCCATCGCCGAGCGGCGCGGCCGGGTGCTGCGCTATCCGCTGGACGCCTCGCCGTGGCTGGGTCTCCCCGACGAGCCGGACGCCGACGACTGGGCCGACCTCGCGGCGCCGGCCGGCCCCGGCGCCCAGGTCCCGGTCCCGGCCTGCAGCGGGGGCTTCCCGGCCGGCTGGGAGATGACCTTCGACCTGGCGGGGGTGCAGCTCGTGGACGACGGCGTCGCGGCCGCCCCGGACGAGGAGGCCGTACGGCTCGGCCCGGCCGACGTGCCCGAGATGCTGGACCTCGTCGAACGCACCCAGCCCGGCCCCTTCCTGTGGGGGTGTAGCGCGGGAGAGGTGCGGGGAGCGTCGCTCGCCGAAGGGGCCGGGCAGGTCCACCGAGGTCGCACGGCGTCCCGCGCTGCCGTGGGTGTGGCGGTGGCCGGGCTCTCGGCCGTGCGCGGGGCGGGCGTTCGGCGTCGGGGGTCGTGCCTCCGGAGGGTTCCGGCGGAGCCGTTCGGACCCCCGCCGGTCGGTCGTGACCATGGGGTAGGGTTGCCGGGCCAGTCAGCACGTGGACCCGGGAGGTGAGACCCATTACCGCTGTAGCAGGTCGGGTGCTCTCCCCTCGACGCGGCGCGGTGCGTCGCCGATAGGTCACCGCGGAGCGCCCTTCGGCCCACCGGAAGGCTCCTCGGCTGTCATGCCACCTCTCTCCCTCACCTCCGTCGTCACGGCGCTGCGCGCCGCCGGTTGCGTCTTCGCCGAGGGCGAGGCGGAGTTGATCCTCTCGACCGCCCGCACCCCGGACGAGGCCACCGCCATGGTCGACCGGCGCGTCGCGGGCCTGCCCCTCGAACTCGTCCTCGGCTGGGCGGAGTTCGCCGGACTGCGCATCACCGTGGAACCCGGCGTCTTCGTCCCCCGCCGCCGCACAGAGTTCCTCGTCGAGCAGGCCCTCGCCACCGCCCCCCGCGCCCGTGTCGTCGTCGACCTCTGCTGCGGCTCCGGCGCGGTGGGCGCCGCCCTGGCCGCGTCGCTCGACGGCGCCGAACTGCACGCCGCCGACATCGACCCCGTGGCGGTCCGCTGCGCCCGGCGCAACCTCGCGCCCTACGACGGCCACGCCCACGTGGGCGACCTCTACACCGCGCTCCCCGACCGACTGCGGGGCCGGATCGACATCCTCGCGGCGAACGTCCCGTACGTCCCCACCAGCGAGGTCCCGCTCCTGCCGAGCGAGGCCCGCGACCACGAGCCCCTGGTCGCCCTCGACGGCGGCACGGACGGCCTCGACGTCCTGCGCAGGGTCGCCGCCGAGGCCCCCGACTGGCTCGCCCCGGGCGGCTGCCTCGTCGTCGAGACCAGCCGCCGCCAGGCCCCGCTCGCCCTCGACGCCTTCCGCAGCTCCGGCCTCACCGCCCGCACGGCCGTCGCGGAGGAGGCACACGCCCACGTGGTGATCGGCACCAGAGCCTGAGAATCCTCCGGTTCCCGCGCGCCGACCTCACCCGCCGGTTCCCGCGCGCCGACGCCGCCGACGGGTTCCACGTTCCACGCGCCGACGCCGGCCGGCCCCTCCGGGCCTCCCGCAACCTGATGTGGCCTTGCCCTCAGTCATTGTGCAACTAGTTGCACAATAGTCGTGGCGTCGTCTACAACCTTGCTGACGACGCCACGCACGGAGGGCCCCATGAGCCGTTACCCGCACCTGCTGAGCCCGCTCGACCTGGGCTTCACCACGCTCCCCAACCGCGTGCTCATGGGCTCCATGCACGTGGGCCTGGAGGAGGCCGAGCGCGGATTCGAGCGCATGGCGGAGTTCTACGCCGCCCGGGCGCGCGGGGGAGTGGGCCTCATCGTCACCGGCGGCATCGCGCCCAACGAGGCCGGCCGGCCGTACGAGGGCGGCGCCAAGCTCACCACCGACGCCGAGGCCGACCGGCACCGCGAGATCACCGACGCCGTACACCGCGAGGGCGGCCGGATCGCGATGCAGATCCTGCACTTCGGCCGGTACGCCTACCACCGCGACCTCGTCGCGCCGAGCGCGCTGCAGGCCCCGATCAGCCCGTTCGTCCCGCACGCGCTCACCGACGCCGAGGTCGAGCAGACGATCGACGACTACGCGAACGCGGCCCGCCTCGCCCGCCGGGCCGGGTACGACGGCGTCGAGATCATGGGCTCCGAGGGCTATCTGATCAACGAGTTCATCGCCGCCGGGACCAACCACCGCGACGACCGCTGGGGCGGCTCGTACGAGAACCGCATGCGTTTCCCCGTCGAGATCGTGCGCCGGGTGCGCGAGGCGGTCGGCGAGGACTTCATCGTCGTCTACCGGCTGTCAATGCTCGACCTGGTCCCCGGCGGCTCGACTCTCGACGAGGTGGTCACGCTGGCGAAGGCCGTCGAGGCGGCCGGGGCGACCGTCATCAACACGGGTATCGGCTGGCACGAGGCCCGTATCCCCACCATCGCGACCTCGGTGCCGCGCGGCGCGTACACCTGGGTGACGAAGAAGCTGATGGGCGAGGTCTCCGTCCCGCTCGTCACCACCAACCGCATCAACACCCCGGAACTGGCCGAGGAGTTGCTCGCCAACGGCCACGCCGACATGGTGTCCATGGCCCGCCCGATGCTCGCCGACCCGGACTTCGTCAACAAGGCGCGCGAGGGCCGCTCCGACGCCATCAACACCTGCATCGGCTGCAACCAGGCCTGCCTGGACCACACCTTCAGCGGCAAGATCACCTCCTGCCTGGTCAATCCGCGCGCCTGCCACGAGACGGAACTCGTGCTCTCCCCGACCCGGCGACGCAAGCGCGTCGCGGTCGTCGGCGCGGGCCCGGCGGGACTCGCCTGTGCGGTGAGCGCGGCCGAACGCGGCCATGAGGTCACCCTGTTCGACGCGGCGAGCGAGATCGGCGGCCAGCTGAACGTCGCCCGCAGGGTCCCCGGCAAGCAGGAGTTCGACGAGACGCTGCGCTACTTCCGCACCCAACTCGACGAGCACGGCGTCGACGTACGCCTGGGCACCCGGGTCACGGCCGACGACCTCACGGCGACGGCGTACGACGAGGTCGTCGTCGCCACCGGTGTCACCCCCCGCACCCCGAACTCCCCGGCGTCGACCACCCCAAGGTCCTCGGCTATCTGGACGTCCTGCGCGACAACGTCCCCGTCGGCGACCGCGTCGCCATCCTCGGCGCCGGCGGTATCGGCTTCGACGTCGCCGAGTTCCTGACCGACGGCGGCGAGAAGACCAGCGAGGATCCGGCCGCGTACTTCCGGCAGTGGGGCGTCGACATGGACTACCGCGCCCCCGGCGGTCTCGCCGCCCCCGAGCGGCCCGCGCCGCCGCGCTCGGTCCACCTGCTCCAGCGCAAGACCACCAAGGTCGGCGCCGGACTGGGCAAGACCACCGGCTGGATCCACCGCACCGAACTCAAGCACCGCGGCGTCACCATGGTTCCCGGCGCCCAGTACGACCTGATCGACGACGCCGGGCTGCACGTCACCGTCGACGGCGTCCGTCAGGTGCTGGAGGTCGACACGGTCGTCCTGTGCACCGGCCAGGACCCGCGCCGCGACCTCTACGACGACCTGATCGCCGCGGGGCGCTCCGCGCACCTCATCGGCGGGGCCGACGTGGCGGCCGAACTGGACGCCAAGCGGGCGATCAAACAGGGGACGGAGCTGGCGGCGGCACTGTAGGAGGCGGTCGGGGGCGTTCGGCCGCGGCGGTGCGAGCGGCCGTGGCGGGCCTCCGGCCTTCCTAGGATGAGCCCATGTCACTCCCGCACGCGATCCTCACCGCCCTGCTCGAGAAGCCCTCGTCGGGCCTGGAGCTGACCCGGCGGTTCGACCGGTCGATCGGCTACTTCTGGTCGGCCACGCACCAGCAGATCTATCGCGAGCTCGGGAGACTGGAGGGCGAGGGCTACATCCGGGCCCTGCCCTCCGAGCGGCCCGCCCGGGGCCAGAAGAAGAGCTACGAGGTGCTGCCGGCCGGCCGGGCGGAACTGGCCCGTTGGACCTCCGCGCCCCAGGACCCCAAGCCGTGGCGCGACGCGCTCTTCGTCCGTCTGCGCGCCGCCGCCGTGGTCGGCACCGACGGCCTGGAGGACGATCTGCGGCGCCATCTCACCTTGCACCGGCAGAAGTTGGCGGAGTACGAGCAGATCGAGAAGCGGGACTTCGGGCCCGGCCGGGACACCGCCCAGGACCGGCTCCAGCATCTGATCCTGCGGGCGGGGATCGATCTGCAGACCTTTTGGACGCAGTGGCTGACCAGCGCCCTGGAGGAGTTCTCGACGCTGCCGGGGGACACCGGCGGCGGCGAGGACAGCGGTGGGGCGGGCGCGGCGGAAGAGGTCGGTGACGAAGACACGAGCGAGAAAGACATGAGCGGGAATGACATGAGCGCGGACGACGGCGGGAAGGTGGGGGGCGGCCGCGCTGAGGATGAGCGCGCGAGGGAGGAGTAGCGGGCCCGGTGGTCACAGACGGTGCGGCTTGGCCCGGCGGCGCAGGTACCAGACGGCCGCTCCGGTGCCCACGGCCACCAGCGCCCCGCCGCCCACGAGGGTGACGGTGCCGTACTCCCGGGTGGCGCCGCCGACGCCGCCCATGACGCCGCGCGCGGGCGAGGCAGTCGTGGAGATGGTGGGGGTCGCCGCCGTGACGATGACGGACTGGGTGCCCGCCGTGGTCCCGTCCTTGCACACCACGATCACGGTGTACGTGCCCGGGCCCACGTTCGCCCACGACGCGGACTGGGCGGTGCTGGTGCCGGTCAGGGTCACCTGACGCCCCTGGGAGAAGTTCGCCTGCCCGCCGGAGAGGAGCGAGGCGGTTCCGAACGTGCCGTTGGTGCTGTCGGGGCAATCGCTCGTGGTCACGCTGACCGAGGAACCCGTGGTGCTCACCGAGATGCCCGTCGGCACCGCCGAGGCCGACTGCGCGGTCAGGGCGATCGGCAGTGCGGCGGCGGCCACCGTCAGGCCGGAGCGGAGGAGTAGCTGAGACGTTCGCATGGTCTGCCCTCCAGCGGCACGGTCGCGGCACATCCCTTGCGCCGCCGAGGTTCGGGGGACCCGTGCTGCCTCAGGGTGAGCCAACGTGCCCCGCGCCCCGCCCGCATGCGGACGACGCCCGGGCAGGTGACGGATACCGCCGTGTGGGGGACACCAGGGCCCTCACCCGCCGGTGGTGACCGTCCGCTCCACCGAGAACCCGCCCCAGGTCCCGTCCGGAAGCTTGGCCCGGATCCGCACGCGGTACGTCACCCCCGCCTTCTCGCCCACGTAGAAGTCGTAAGAGGCCCGGCCCCGGGGCGGAGCCCCGCCCCACACGAGGGTGGTCGCCGGCCGCCCGTCGAGCTGGATCTCGTACTCCATGACGATCCCGTCGACGGGCGGAGGAAGCCAGGACAGTTCGACGGAGTACGCCCCGTCGTGCCGGCGTGCTTCCGCACGGAACCCGGTGGGCGCGGAGCCCCGCCCGTCGTCCGCTCCCGGACGGGTGCTGAGCCGTACCTCCGCACTCACGGGCGAGACATTGTCCGCGGCGTCCCGGGCCCGCACGGTGAAGGAGTACCGGGTACCGGGCCGCAACCCCGTGACCACGGCCGACGTCCGCTCCCCGCCCACACCGTGGATCTTCGAGCCGCCTTGCAGGATGTCGTACGACTCCACGTCCCGGTCATCCGTCGACGGCTCCCACGACAACCGCACCGTCCGGCTCCCGAGCACCTTCCCGTCGAGGCGCTCCGGCCGACTCGGGGGTCGCCGGTCCGCCGGGCCGGCGGCGGGTGTCGTGGCGCGGACCCCCGCACTCGGCGGCCCGAGGTCCCCGGAGGTGCCGCGGGCCCGCACGGTGAACACGTACGTGGTGGAGGGCCTGAGCCGGGTGACGTCCACCATGCGCTCGTCGCCCGGCACGTCCTTGACCTTGGTCCCGCCCCGGTACACCTCGTACGCGGCGATCTCCGTGTCCCCGGGTGCCCGGTTCCACATGACGTGCACGCTGGTGGCGCTGCCCGCGTCGGCGGTGACGCCGGGTGGGGCGGGCGGCGGGCGGCCGCCGGGGCGCTCCTTGACCGCGCAGCCGGCCGTGAGGAGCAGCGAGCCACAGAGCGTGGGCACCAGGACGAGTGCCGCAACGGAAACGCGTCGCACGATCTGCTCCCTCGATCGATGCGGGATTGGTCTGTACCTATCTCCATGTATGACATGACTGACGCGGTCACATCAAGAGGTGGATCCGAGGTGGACGCGGTTCACGGCTCCGCGGGCGGCTACGTATGCTGGTGCTCCGACACGGCGTGAACTCGCCTCTGTGCCAGGCCTGTTCATGCCGTACGGCGCGGGCCGCTGTCGTCGCCGAACCCGCGCCGACGAGAGCGGCCGAGCGGCCGGGGCCGAGGCGGGCCCGGGCCCTCGGCCGCGCCCGTGGTCCGTCCGGCCCCCTCCCGGTGGCCGTCCTCTCCGACCCGCACCACCTTTGGGTGAGTGTCCGTCATGTCCCCCCAGGAGAGGGTTCCTCATCGTGCGAGTCCGCTCGTTGACGCTGGCCGCGGTCGGCGCCGCCCTGCTGGCCCCCGTCGCGCTGCCCGCCCTGGCCCATCCGCAGCGCCCCGCGCAGCACGAGGGCGGTGTGACCGCCGCCGAGCTGCTGGCCAGGGCGCGCGGCTGCGTCCGGGTCTCCGAGGGGCTGTACAGCAGTGACGCCGGGAAGCCCGCCGTGATCCCCGTCTGCGGTGTCGACGGCGCGGTGTACTGGAAGGCGGACATGGACATCGACTGCGACGGCCGGCCGAGTCCGCGCTGCAACCGCGAGACCGACCCGTGGTTCCAGCCCGCCACGTCCTTCCTGCAGTCCGACGGACGCTACCTCCGCTCCGAGAGCCTGCCGTTCGTCGTCGTCCCCGCCCCGAGCCGCGTCTGGGACTTCCGGGTGCACGGCATCAAGGGCGGCTCCGTCGCGGCTGTGGTCCACGGGGACCGGGTCCAGTACGCCGTCGTGGGTGACACCGGCCCGCAGAACATCATCGGCGAGGCCTCCTACGCCACGGCCAAGAGGCTCGGCATCCGCCCCGACCCGCGCACCGGCGGCACCGCCTCCGGGGTCACTTACATCGTCTTCGAGGACTCCGAGGTGACGCCGATCGAGGACCACGGAGCGGCGGTCGAACTCGGCGAGGCACTCGCCCGAAAGTGGGTGGAGGGCGCGGGACTTCGTCGAGGGGCAGCGATGAGGGCGGGCGACGCACTGATTCCGCCGCCCTAAGGCGCCCAACAGCCCTCGCCCGCCGCCCGCCGCCCGCCGCCTGTCGGCACCGTGCCGGTCGCCTGGCGGCGCCGCGTCGATCGCCTGGCGCCGTCGCGTCGATCGCGCGAGGGCGCCGCGTCGGCCGCCTGGCGCCGTCGCGTCGATCCCCCCAACGCCACCGCGACGTCCGCCCGCATCACCGTGCCGGGCGGACGGACGGATCCCACCTCCCCGGCTCGGCCGCCGGTCGCCTGCGGCTCCGGGCGCCGTGCGTGCCGATCGTCGGTGGGATCAGGCGCTGTGACGTGCGGTCGCCGGTGGGCTCGGCCACGTGAGCTTCGGTCGCTGGTGGGCCCGGGCCCCGTGGGTGTCGCCCGCCCGTCGACCGGAGGGTCACTCCTTCCGATACGTGTACGCCTCCGCGGCCGCGGCCGCCACCGTCGCGAGGTCCGCGCCCGTCGACGCCGTGACGACCGCCGCGACCGCGCCCTCGACGAACGGGGCGTCCACCAGACGCGTGTCCGCCGGGAGTTCGTCGCCCTCGGCGAGCAGTGCCTTCACGGTGAGGACCGCGCTGCCGAGATCGGTCAGGACCGCGACCCCGGCGCCCCGGTCCACGGAGGCGGCCGCCGCCGAGATCAGTTCCGCGCTGGTGCCCAGACCTCCGCCCTCGGTGCCCCCGGCCGGCGCGACGGGAACGGAGGCGCCCGCACCGGCGAGCCCCTGTGCCAGCTCGGCCACCGAGGCGGCGACGGAGGCGCTGTGCGACACCAGCACGATGCCGACCCGCTTCTCCTCAGACATCGGCGGCCTCCGGGTCGGCGGTGGTGGCGAGGGCCGCGATCAGCAGCGCGGCGGAGGTGGCACCGGGGTCCTGATGGCCGATGCTCCGCTCACCCAGATAGCTGGCCCTGCCCTTGCGGGCCTGCAGCGGCGTGGTCGCGAGGGCACCCTCCTCGGCCGCTGCCCGCGCGGCGGCGAACGACCCCGCGAGCGCGTCGACCGCCGGGACCAGTGCGTCGATCATGGTCTTGTCCCCGGGGGCCGCACCGCCCAGCGCCATGACGGCGTCGACCCCGACGCGCAGGGCGTCCGCGAGCTGGGCCTCGCTCACCTCGGCGGCGTCGCCGAGCGCTTTGCCGGTCCGGCGCAACAGGGTGCCGTACAGCGGGCCGGACGCGCCGCCGACGGTCGAGATGAGCTGCCGCCCGGCGAGCACGAGGACGGCGCCGGGCGTGTCCGGGGCCTCCTTCTCCAGCACGGCCGCCACGGCGGTGAACCCGCGGTGCAGATTGCTGCCGTGGTCGGCGTCCCCGATCGGCGAGTCGAGCGCCGTGAGCCGCTCGGCCTCGCGTTCGACCGAGGCTGCGGTGGCCGTCATCCAGCGACGGAAGAAATCGGCGTCGAGCACGGAATCTCCTTGCGTGGTGGGTGAACTGACGGGCAGTGAGGGATGCCACTGCTTGGAGCGGTGCGAGCGCGGCCGTCCGGTGCGCCCGCTCACACGCCCCAGCGCAGACCCGGCGTCCGCACCGGCGCGTCGTACAGCCGCAGCAGTTCCTCGTCGACCTGGCACAGCGTCACCGAGGCACCGGCCATGTCCAGCGAGGTGACGTAGTTGCCGACGAGGGTGCGGGCCACGGCCACGCCGCGCTCGGTGAGCACCCGCTGCACCTCCGCGTTGAAGCCGTACAGCTCCAGCAGGGGCGTGGCACCCATGCCGTTGACGAGCACGAGCACCGGGTTGCGGGGGCTCATGTCGTCCAGAACGGCGTTCACCGAGAAGTCGGCGATCTCCCGCGAGGTCATCATGGCGCGTCGTTCACGCCCCGGCTCACCGTGGATACCGACGCCCAACTCCAGCTCTCCGGCGGGGAGTTCGAAGGTGGGACTGCCCTTGGCCGGAGTGGTGCAGGCGCTCAGGGCGACCCCGAAACTGCGGGAGTTCTCGTTGACCTGCCGGGCCAGCGCCTCCACACGCTCCAGCGGCTGCCCCTCCTCGGCGGCTGCCCCGGCGATCTTCTCCACGAACAGTGTCGCGCCCGTGCCGCGCCGCCCGGCGGTGTAGAGGCTGTCGGTGACGGCCACGTCGTCGTCGACGAGGACCTTGGCGATCCGGATGCCCTCGTCCTCGGCGAGCTCGGCCGCCATGTCGAAGTTCAGCACGTCCCCGGTGTAGTTCTTCACGATGAACAGCACCCCGGCGCCGCTGTCGACGGCCGCCGCGGCCCGCACCATCTGGTCCGGCACCGGGGACGTGAACACCTCCCCGGGACAGGCCGCCGACAGCATCCCGGGTCCCACGAACCCACCGTGCAACGGCTCGTGGCCCGAGCCACCCCCGGAGACCAGCCCCACCTTCCCGGCCACCGGCGCGTCCCGCCGCACCACCACCCGGTTCTCCACGTCCACGGTCAGCTCGGGATGCGCGGCCGCCATGCCTCGCAACGCATCAGCGACAACGCTCTCGGCCACGTTGATCAGCATCTTCACTGCTACCTCCTGCAGACGTTTTGGGCAAGCCGCTGACCTGCGTTTTCGCCGGCCTGCGCAGCCTTGTTCAACTATTGATCGTGACGGTCGACGCGGCCGTAGGCGGGCTCCCGGCGACTGACGCTGACTCAATACTGACTTCGATGACGGGCGTCAGGTGCCAGGGGTTGTCGGACAGGGATCGGCGCATTCGCATCTGCCGGAAGTATCGACCGAGCAGCGGCCAAGGTCACGTGCCTGAGCGCGCACGAGCGTGCCGGGGCGGATCACGGCCGCACCAGGGCGTCCGAGAGCACGCTCGCCTCCTCACCCTGAACCGCCCACGCTGCGACTGACGATCGGCGGGGGCGTGCCTGCTCGTGGTCTGCGCCCTGATCCGCTACCTCGCCGACATGCCGAGGTGCGCCCGGGAATCGGCGATCCCGGCGCACCTGGCCCTGACGACGATCGAGAACCGGGAGGCGTCGGGGGTGGTACCACCCGGCGATGAGCCGTTGTTCCGCGCGTACTTCACCGAGGCGGCTGCGCTCGCCGATCGGAGGGTGGTCTGAGACGGAAGCGGCGGAGCCGACGCCTGTGGCGCCTGCCGGGCAGTGGCGGGTGTCGTCGACGGCCGCTGACCGCCGCCGGCGGTGAGAGCCGACTCCGATCCGGCGCGGTACACAGCGCCCGAAAGCATCAGACCTGGTCAAAGCCGCGGAAGGTTCCTGATCCATCAGCGGCGTCGGCGAACTCCGCAAAGTCCATGTTGGCGATGCTGAGGTTGGCCGAGATGTCAGGAAACCACCGAGCGGGGACCCTGAACGTCCGCCCGGGCTCGTCCGAGAGGTCCACGGCCAGGAGCGGGTGGCCCGAATCCTTCATCGTGGCCGCGTCAGCCAGAAACAGGTAGAAGATCTGCTCGTCTTCGCCCGCGGCAGCCTCCTCGGCCATCACGGCCTGGACGCCCAAGCCGGCAAAGCGATGCTCGCTGACATAGGTGGCATGGGGGTACTCGCCAGCCGCGTCGAGTGCGGCTCGCACCGCGTCCCACGCCTCCTCGTCACCGAAGTCGGTACGCAGGACCAGCGAGGTCAGATCATCGGGCTGAGGCAGAGGCACCTTGTGATCCTCTCACCTGACGTCGTACGGGGCGTTGCGAATCCGCCTGCCCCGGCAAGCAGCGGCGCAACGTGCCGAGCCGCGCAGGTCCCCGCACCCTTCATGAGGGGTGCGGGGACCTGTCTCCGGTCAGCGCAGTCCGGCGAAGAGGTCGTCCTCGGGTGTGGCCGTGCCGGTGCTGTCCCGGACGCGGAGGAAGGTCTCCATGCCCATGAACTCGCCGAACCTCTCCTTGCCCATCTTGAGGAAGAAGATGTTCTCGCCCTGACTGGCGTGCGCGGCAAGCGCGTCGAACTTCTGACCACTGAACGCGGTGGTGTCAACCCACGTGGTGATCTCGTCGTCGGGCAGCCCGATCTCGGCCGTGGCGGCGGCCTCGGCAGGATCCGGTTCGGGCATGTCCGGATGGAACTCGCGCATGATCTCGCCGAACCGCCGCATCATCGAGCGGGGCGCCGTGGTCCAGTACACCTTCGGCGTCAGCGCGGTCATGTCCAGCGCCGCCATCGTGATGCGGTGGGCCTGGATGTGGTCGGGGTGGCCGTAGAACCCGTTCTCGTCGTAGGTGACGACCACATCGGGCCGGTAGTGCCGCATGAGCTCCGCGAGCCGGGCCGCGCCCTCCTCCACGGGGGTCTGCCAGAAGGATCCGGGGGCGTCGTTGCTCGGCCAGCCGATCATCCCGGAGTCGGCGTAGTCCAGCGTCTCCAGATCGCTGATCTTCAGAACGTCACAGCTCGCCTCGAGTTCTCGGCGGCGCAGCAGGGCGACCGCCGCGGGATCGTGGCCGGGATCACCCGGTTTGACGCCGCCCGGTCCGTCACCGCAACCGCCGTCGGTACACGTCACGAGAACCGTGCGGATGCCTTCCGCCGCGTACCGCGCGAGGACTCCTCCGGTTCCGGTGGCCTCGTCGTCGGGGTGAGCGTGAACGGCCATGAGCGTCAAGGGGTGGTCAGTCATGCAACAGCCCTTCTGCGGAAGTACGTGTCGGTCTCAGCGCGCGGTGAGGACTTCGCGCGCACGGAGTTCGGATCGCGAGGGAGCGGACAGACGGACCGGTGATCCCCGCGCTCCCCGCCCCTCTGCCGGTGCAACCGGCTCGCCGGACGCGCTGTTCCCGGCGAGACCGCTTGATTCGCCGGTCAGGGCCGGCTTTCCGCAGGCAGGCAGTCCCCGGAGGTGAAAAGCTGGGGCCAGGCGCTGTTCCCCTGGTACGCGGCGACGGTCCAGTGGGTGTAGTTCCAGCGCTTGTCGCGCTTGTACTCGGCGAGCAGCCTGGGGCAGGCGATTCTGGTGACGACGTCCTGGAAGTGGGACTGCTGGGCGCGGCCGGAGAGCACCCCGGAGCCGTCCAGGGCCCACACGTACACCATCTTGTCGACGGGATCGAAACCGAGGGTGATCGCGTCGTCGTGGTCGAAGGGCTCCAGGCCGTGGCCCTCGGCGACGCGCGTGTCCCAGGCGGCGGTGATCGCTTCGACCGTGTCACCGGCGACACGGATCTCGTCCGCGTCGGCGCTGGGCAGCTCGGCGGTGACGATGCCCTCGTCCGTGCCCTGGCGCTGTCCGGCCTCCTCGCTGTAGCAGCCGGTGGTGGCTCTGCCGAAGCCTAGGATCGTGGCCTCGTCCTGGCCGTCGTGGTCCTTCCAGTAGACGGAGAACCTGCCGTACGGCCAGCTGCTCGGCGCGTCCTTGAGCCGGTGGGCCAGGGTGGTGCAGGCGGCCATCTCGCTCGCCCGCCGGAAGACCTCCTTGTAGTCGTCGGTGAGGGTGGAGATCGGGCCTCCGGTGACCATCACCGTCTGCGCCCGGCGGTTGAAGGTGACCGTGGGTTTCATGAACGACATGTCCTTCGTGGTGAGCATGGCGGTCACCTCGTCGACGATGTCGGCCGCGGCCTCCCGCTCCTCCGCGCCGGTGGCGTACCGGCTCGCGCCCCACTCGCCGGGGACGGGCTGGGCCTCGTCGTCCGCGCGGGTGAAGGCGGGATCGGCCACCCCGGCGAGCGGGTCGGCCGGGACGGGCACGGCACGTGGGTCGGTGGCCGCCGGGCCGGTCCCCTCCGCGTCGGACACGGCGGAGGGTGACCGGCCGGCTCCCGCACCTGAGCCGCCGGTGCCCCTGGAGGTCGTCGAGGCCGTCGCTCCGGCACCGTCCGCCGAATCCGTGCCGCTCCCGTCCCGGCTGAAGGCCAGTACGCCGCCGACGGTCGCGCCGACGACGGCCGCCGCGACCAGGACAGCGACAACGGCCCGGCGTCGGGAGGGCTTTGCCGGAGGGCCGGGTGCCGGTACGGGCCAGGACGGGTCGTCGGGGACCGGTACGGACCACAGCGCGGTGACCAACTCGCCGACCGACAGGAGAGCGTCACCCTCTTCCGCCGCCCTGTCGCCGGCGAGCAGCTGAGTGGACTCCGCGGCCAGCAGCCGCGCGCAGGCGTCAGCGGCCCCGGCGGCGTCCGGCCGCTCGGCGGGTTCCTTGGCGAGGGCCTTCTCCAGGATCTGCCTGAGCGCGTCGGGGACACCGTCGAGATCCGGCTCGCCGGACAGGACACGGTAGGCCACCGCCTCGGGAGCGCCGCTGCCGAACGGGAGCCGGCCGGTCGCCGCGTGGGCCACCAGCGCGCCCCAGGCGAACAGGTCGCCCTCGGCCGCGGTGACGCCGCCGCGGTAGTGCTCGGGGCTGATCCAGCCAGGGGTGCCGGTCAGGATGCCGGTCCTCGTGACGCTGGTGCCGTCGGCGGCGTGCGCGATGCCGAAGTCCAGGACGCGGGGGCCGGCCGGGGTCAGCAGCACGTTCTGCGGTTTGACGTCCCGGTGCACGACGCCGGCGGCGTGGATCGCCGCGAGGGCCTGTGCGGTGCCGGTGGCGAAGGCGTACAACGTGCCCTCGCTCAGCGGTCCGTGGGCGGCCAGATGCTGGGCCAGGGTGGGGCCCGGGGCGTAGGCGGTCGCCAGCCAGGGGGCGTCGGCATCGGGGTCGGCCGCGAGGAGCGGCAGCAGGAACGGGCCCTGGACCAGGGCGGAGAGCCGTACCTCACGGCGGAACCGAGCCCGGAACTCCGGATCCCCCGCCTGCACGGGGTGGATCACCTTCACCGCCACCCGGGCGCCGTCGTCCGTGAGCGCGGCGTACACGGTTCCCATGCCGCCCGCACCGAGTCGGCCGACCACGCGGTACGGGCCGACACGGGAGGGATCACCCGGGCGAGCGGGCTGTATCCGCCCGACCGGTCCAGCAGCGCTCACAGACAGTCCGATCGGTCGTGCGGGAGACGTTCGAGGCTGGATGATATCCGGCCGTGCACATCGGACAGCTGTCGTTCTCCGGCGTGATGGCGGCGCTCCCCATGGACCTCGCCCCTGGGACGTCTGGACCGCCGACCGCCCCCGGCTCATCCGGTGCACTCGCGAAACCCGCTCCGACCCACTCCGCTCCAGGGATCGTGGAGAAGAGCCCACAGGGGTCGTGAAGATGAACTCAGGTGCGGTGCAGAGCTGTTGCACCCGTGCTGAAGATTGCCCCCGAGGCCCGGAGCATGACCACAGCACGGAGCCCCGGCCAACGTCGTCCGGCCCGGCGAACGAGCGTACGCGGCGGGAAAGTCGGGTCCTGCGGACGCCTGCCGGGCTACGGCACGGCTACGAACTGGGCGGGACGGGGAACACCATGCAGCTGCTGGTGGCGTGGGCCAGCAGCCGGTCCTCGGAGTCGCGGAGCTCGGCCTGGGCCAGGGCGGTGCGGCGGCCGCTGTTGAGGACGGTGCCGATCGCGCGGACCTTGCCGGTGTCGACGGTGACCGGGCGCAGGAACTTCAGGGTCAGATCGAGCGAGGTGTAGCCCATGCCCCGCGGCAGCACGGACTGCACCGCGCAGCCGGCCGCCGAGTCCAGCAGGGTGGCGTACACCCCGCCGTGGACGCTCCCGATCGGGTTGTAGTGCTCCTCGCCCGGCACCAGGACGAAGACCACCCGGCCGTGCTCGGCCTCCTCCAGGGTGAAGCCCAAGGTGGCGGCCACCGGAGGAGTGGGCAGCCGCCCGGCGAGCATCTCCCGGAGGAAGTCGAGTCCGTTGTGGTCACCGACGGCTCGGGCGGAGACGGTGGGGTCCTCCCACGCGAACGTACGTGACCTGCGCATTTCCACTCCCGAAGTAGCTGGCTTCTCCAAATGAAGCTAGCTGGGCACGCATCTGGCTGTCAATCGCGAAGTCAGCCTAGGATGAGCACATGAGGTGGCTGGAGACGAGCGCGGAGAACTGCACGGTCCACCGGACGCTGGATCTGGTCGGCGAGAAGTGGTCGTTGCTGCTGCTGCGGGACGCCATGAACGGCGTACGGCGTTTCGACGACTTCCGGCGCCACGTCGGGCTGTCCGAGGCCGTCCTCGCGGACCGGCTGCGCAAGCTGGTCGCGGCCGGGATCCTGGAGACCGTCGCCTACCGCGAGCCCGGCAGCCGCACCCGGCGCGAGTACCGGCTCACGCGCAAGGGCTGGGACCTGTGGCCCGCGATGATCGCACTCAAGCAGTGGGGCGACCGGTACACGGCCGACCCCGAGGGGCCGCCTCTGGAGGTGAGTCACGCGGACTGCGGCGACACCGTCCGGGCGGTGGTCGTCTGCGAGAAGGGCCACGGACCGCTGACCCCGCGGGACGCCCGTGCCCGTCCCGGCCCCTCGGCGCGGTTCCTCGCCGGGGCAGATGTCCGAGGTGACGAGACCCGGCCCGCTACGGACCGGGCCTGACCGTCTTCGTCGCCGGTCGGGATCCTCACCATCCTGGCGATCACCGCACTGCACGGAACCATCGCCACCGACCGGCACGGAGATGGGTACGCCCTCCTCGCGATGCTCTGACGGGTCAGGGCTTGACGTAGGTGCAGATGGCGAGCGGCGAGTCCAGGGAGTACGGGGCCGCGTCAGCGGGCCAGTCGCCGAAGCGGCTCTCGGGGACGAGGCCGGCGGCGCGGGCGTAGGTGTCCATCTCCTCCGGGTCGGTCAGTCGGGAGACCTCGGTGCCGACACGGGTGGTGCCGTCGGCCTCGTACCAGACGTGCGAGAGATGCCAAAGCGATCCCTCCGGCAGGAGGACCGAGTGGCTCTGCAGGCCGGTGCCCGGCTCCGGATAGGGCCAGAAGTACGTGGCGCGGGCGCTGCCCTCGTGCAGGGCGAGGATGGCCGGCTTGTTGTGGGTCTCGATCACCAGCCTGCCGCCGGGGGCCAGCAGTTCGGCCGCGCGACGCACCGCCAGCAGCTGCTTCTCGGGGCTGAGCAGCATCGACAGGGTCGCGCAGATGCAGTACACCAGCCCCACGGTGCGGTCCGCGGTGTAGACGCAGATGTCGCCGTGTACGGGCTCGACGGGGGTGTCGTCGGCCAGGTCGCGGCGCAGCACGTCGAGCATCTCGGGGGAGGAGTCCACCCCGGTGACCGGCCCGACGTGGCGCGACAACGGGAGCGCTATCCGACCCGTTCCGACACCGAACTCGACGGTGCCCAGGGCCGGATCGGGATGCAGCGAGACCAGGCGCTCCACCTCGTCGACGACGGACTCGTCGTCGGGGAACAGCCGGTGGTACCAGTCGCCGAACTGCCGGCCGTAGCCGATGTCTTCGATGATGGCGCTCGACGTGGCGCCGGGCGCGGGGGATGTCGTGCTGGTGCTCATGGGTGCTGCCTCCGCTTCTTGGACGGGGTGTGCCTCGGGTGGGTGGTGCTTCTGGCCTGGGAGCAGGCACCCCACAGCACCACGAGGGCGACGCCGATGACGGCGGGGGTGCTGACGGCCTGGGTGGCGATGAGGAAGCCGACGAGGCCGAGGGCTACCACGGACGGGATGAGCAGAAAGTCGTTCATGGACTTCTCCTGTCGGGATGATCGGGACGTCTTCTCCTGTCGGAGGTGAAGGCGGGTGTGCCGCCCTGTCGTTCGGTGGATGTGGATCAGGACGCCAGGTCGCTGAGTTCCTGGAGCCGGGCGAGCCGGCGGTAGAGGTCGCTGCGCCGGTGGAGTTCGTCGTGGGTGCCGACGGCGTGCACCCGTCCCTGGTCGAGCACGATGATCTGCTGGGCCTCGGTGACGGTGGACAGGCGGTGGGCGATGGCGATGACCGCACAGAAGTCGGAGATCATGGTGATGCTGTCGCGCAGCGCGTTCTCCGATTCGGTGTCGAGGTTGGCGGTGGCCTCGTCCAGCAGCAGGAACCGGGGCGTCTGCAGCAACGTACGGGCGATGGCGAGGCGTTGCCGCTGACCGCCCGACAGGCCGGCGCCGCGATCGCCGAGGTTGGTGTCGAGTCCGTGGGGCAGCGCGTTGATCACCTCGGTCAGGTTGGCCATGCGCAGCGCCTCGGCGATGTCCTTGTCCCCGGCGTCCGGTGCGCTGTAGGTGAGGTTCTCCCGGACGGTGCCGCGCAACAGTGTGTGGTCCTGGTCGACGTAGCCGACGATGGACCGCAGCTTGTTGAGTGGCATGTCGATGATGTCCGTGCCGTCGATGCGGATCGCACCGGACACCGGGTCGAAGAGCCGCTCGATCAGTTGGAAGACGGTGGACTTGCCAGCGCCGGAGGGGCCGACGATGGCGGTCAGTCCCTCGGACGGCACGGTGAAGGAGACCCCGTCGAGGACGGACGTGTTGCTGCCGGGATAGGAGAACCGGACGCCGTCCAAGGTGAGTCCGGGTTCGTACCCCAGCCCGAACGGGCGGGCGGCACGCGGCCGTTCGGCCGGGCGGCTGCTGTCCGGATCCGTCTCGACCTCGATCTTGCCGAGCTCCGCGAGCCGCTCCACCGACGCTCGGCCGATCTGGAACTGCGCGATCGACTCGAACAAGTCCAGCAACGGCGCCACCAGGTAGAAGAGGTAGAGGATGAACGCCGTCAGAGCGGCGGTGGTCATCGCCCCGGTGGTGGTGCGGGCCGCACCCAGAGCGATGACGACCGTCAGGGCGAGCTGGGTGCCGATGCTCATGGTCGGGTCCAGCAGCGACGACATCACCGTCACCCTGATCCCCGACTTCCGGACCTGCCGGGCGATGGTCGCGATCTCCTCGGTCTCCCGGGCCTCGGCCCGGGATGCCTTCACGGTGGGCATCGCTCCCAGTACCCGCAGCAGGGCGGAGCCGAAGGCGCCCAAGTCGGCCTGGTTGCGCACTGACACCCTCCGCACCCCGCTCGCCAGCCAGAGCGAGACGACGCTGGTCGCGCCGAGGCAGGCCAGGGTGGCGGCCAGCAGCACGGTGTCGATCCAGGCCATCAGGGCGATCCCGCCGATGACCAGGAAGCTGTTGTTGAGGATGCTGTCGATCGCGTGTGTCATGGTGGAGCGGGCGAGAATGGTGTCGCTGACCATCCGGGAGAACACATCGCCCTGTCGCAGGCCGCTGTACGCCCTGAACCGGGAGCGCAGCAGACGCGAGGTCAGTGTCCGGCGGATGTCGTAGACGATGTTTTCCCCGGCCAGCCCGATGGCGTACGAGTGGAGCGCGTTCAGGGTGGCGTCGGCGATGAACAGTGCCGCGCCCACCATGATCGGGCCGGTCAACGAGCGCCCTTTGCCGACGGTGTCGACCAGGAGGCCGATGGCCGCGGGCTGGGCCAGGGACGTCGCGGCGCTCAGCAGGCCGAGGAGGATTCCGAGCAGGACCAGGCGGCGGTGCCGGCCCATGGCCCGCCAGGGGTTCGCTCCCTTGCCCCACAGCAGGTGCAGATTGAGCTCGGGAACCGCCCGGTGCGTGGCTCCACGCCCGCCACCAGGCTCCTTCTCCAGGTTCACCGGCGGGTCCTGGGGGCGTGTGTGGCGGCCTCGGCCGGCCGGCGGGTCACTCATCCCGCGCCCCCGGCCCCGCGACGGCGACCGGCCCCAGGTTCACTGGTGCTCCCTCCCGGCCTCTTTCTCTTGCGCGCGGGCCCTGGCGTACCGCACGACTCCGCTGATCAGGCCGGCCGTGAAGATCAGGATCGCGAGGAGGGCATAGGGGTTTGAAATGTCCATGATTATACCTTTGTGAGAGTCTTGGCCGGGGACCGCGTCAGCGGGGTGCCGGGGGCCTGTGGGTCGAGGGGGATGAACGGGGAGACGAACACCAGATTGGGACGGTGGCGCGTGTCGTAGCCGGTGGCATGGGCCAGGGCGAACTGGAAGCCCCGGACCTCGCCCACGGGGCCCCGGGACCTGATGAGGACGCGTAGGTGCTCGGTGATCAACCGGTAGCCGGGCACCTGGGAGGCGGCCGCGAAGCCGCCGAACTCGAGGATCGGGAGGATGTCGGAGCACGCGTCGAAGACCGACTTGTCCGCGCGGCGGGTGGGGAACCACACGATGTGCTGGGGCTTGCGCGTCTCGGCGGCGAACGAGTCCTGCCACGGTGAGGCGTCGCCGTCCGCGTCCACCGTGCGGTACAGGAAGTGGCTGTCGTGCATGCAGGGGTTGGGGGCGAAGAACTTCCAGTTCGGCACCAGGGACAAGGTGTCCTTCGAACGGAACCGGGAGAAGAGTTCGATGGGGTGCTGGCCCGCGAGGGTGACGGCCAGCATGGCCGCCCCGGCGATCCGCCAGGCCGCGCCTTCGCCGGTGAACGGGTTCTTCAGAGGGGAACGTCGAAGGGTGGTCATCGCGTGGCCTCCTTCTCGAGCGAGACGGATCGGGTGGGCCGGGCTGCCCGGGGGCGCTCGTCGAGGCTCCGGAAGAACGTGAGGACGTGGTCCGTGACCTGGTTGGCGTAGCGGCTGTTGACCAGCAGGGTGTCGTGTCCCGCGCCCTCGACGATCACCGTCGCGCGGGGCGCCCCGCGGTGGGCCTCGGCGAGTTCCCGGTGCATCAGTAGTTGGTCGGGGTCGCGGTCCACGGTCCTTTGGGCGGAGATCACCAGGCCGGGCACGCCCTCGATCGGGTCGAGCTGCCCGGGGAAGGCCTTGAAGTCCTCCTGCAGCGCCGCCCATTCGCGGCGCGCCGCGTACCACATCCGCGCGTCGGAGTAATGGGCGAAGACCTTGTCGTGGTATGGGGCGGGCAGTTCCTTGATCCACCACGGGCGCGTGAGGAGGGCCCCGGTGCCGAGGCGCAGTGCCCGGCTCATGGAGGCGAAGCTGCTCTCCAGGCCGGCGCCGCTCACCCTCTGCTGGGCGGAGCGGTTGAACTGGTCCGGGTGCGAGGAGTCGAGGTACACGACGCCGTGTACCCGGTCGCCGAGGTGCTTGACGGCACGGCGGACGAGTTCTCCGCCGACCGAGTGGCCGACCAGGATCACCTTGCGGTGCGGTGCCACGGCCCCGTTCACCAAGTCGACGAGGTCGTCGACGGACTCCGACAACTGGTAGGTGGTGGTCGCCCTGCGGCGGCTTCCGGCGTATCCGGCGCGGGCATAGACGATGACGCCGTAGTCGGTCTGGTAGGACAGGCGCTCGCTGATCCAGGCATAGTGCTCGCTGGTGGACAGCAGGCCGGCGGCGAACACGAAGACCGGCCGCTCGGCGTCGCCGACCGACATCGCCTCGTACTGGAGCCGGTTGCCGTGCCGGGTCGTCAGCACGCGAGAGGTCCGCCAGCCCTCGGTGGCGCGCATGCGCCGCTGTACGGCGGTGATGGCCGCGGCCGCCGTCGCCCCCGCGAGCACGGCGAGGGCGGCCGCCACAGAGCGGTCGTCGCGTCCCGCGATGGCGGGGTGAGTGCGGGGAGCCGAGGTGTAGGCGACCAGGGGGTGCATCGCGGGGAACGCGGTGGCGAACCTGCCGAGCCCCATGAGATAGCCGTTGGCCACGTGGAACGTGGCGGCGCTCGCGATGACGGGACGGGCCAGCCTGCCTCCCTTGAGATAGGCGAGCGGGAAGAGGCACTCCAGCGCCAGCACGCTGTGAGCGAGCAGCTTGGCGGCCCGGGGATTGTTCCGGAGCCAGGTGTACATGCCCTCGTGACCGTAGGTGTGGGTGCGCATGACGCCCGGAAGTGCGGAGCCGTCGCGCCATTCCGGGCCGAGCAGCTTGACCCAACCGGAGATCAGGTAGGAGAGGTTGGACTGAAGGGCGACGTACCACAGCAGGGCGTCCTTGGCGGCCGGCGAGGGCACCAGACGGGCGCCGCCGGTGGCGAGCTGCACGAGGGTCGCCACCTGGTCGGCGCCGTCGCCGCCGTAGTGCTGACGCGGGCCGAGGAGGGCGGAGGTCGCACCGAGGAAGAGGCTGCCCGCCCCGCGCCAGCTGGACTTGCCCGGCAGGAGCATGGCTGAGGCGACCGCGGCCCGTGTGACGTGAAGGGCTGTCGTGGTCCGACGTCCGCTGGCCAGGTCGACCAGCCGGCGCAGCAGAGGATTCGCATGCGCGATGCTGTTCTTGGCGATGTCCCAGTCGCTCATGCCCCCCTT
This sequence comes from Streptomyces sp. MNU76, assembly GCF_020982545.1. Classification (GTDB taxonomy): domain Bacteria; phylum Actinomycetota; class Actinomycetes; order Streptomycetales; family Streptomycetaceae; genus Streptomyces. The sequence continues at coordinate 63,038 of NZ_JAJKLK010000002.1, forward strand.
GCCCATATCGTGGCGCTGGGACAGGTATTCGAGGGACGAGGTGAGGCTCGTCATGGCGGCCAACCGCTCCGACATGCCCAGCGCACGGTCCCGGCCGACCGGTATCGGGCTGAGCACCGCGGAAGCGACCCTGCCCGGCACTGCAGAAGTGATCCTTCGGACGAGTTTCATAAGACCTCTTCTCCTGGTACTTTAGAAAAGTTTTCTTGCGTGCGGCGGGACCCGCTGTCGGACCAGAACAGCCCTCTGGTCCGACAGCGGGTCCCTAGGCGTTCACCGCCGGCTGTCAGAAGAACTGCGGCGCACCGCCGGCCGGCGGCGCACCGCCGGCCGGCGGCGCACCGCCGGCGGCCGCGGCGTCGGCGGCCGCGGCGTCGGCGGCCGCGGCGTTCTGGGCGTTGGCCTCTGCCGCCAGGTTGTTGGCTTCCTCCTGCTGGGCGACACCCACCGTGGCGGCGCCGGCCTCCACGGCGGCGCCGGCCGCCTCGGCGGCGCCGGCCGCTCCGCCGTTGCCGTTGCCCGCGTTGTTCCGGTTCCGGTTCCGGGCGACCCGCGGGGTGCCCAGGGTCGGGCGAGCGGCGAAGTAGACGACACCCTCGACGGGGATTTCCGTGTTGTTCAGCGCTTTCTCGATGCTGCTCATTTCTTTGGTCCTCCGCATTCGGGACTTCGGAAGTTCTTTTCTTCCTGCGTCCTTCTGGAGATAACAATAGAGTCTCTCCAGTCGCCCTCGCATCGATAAAAATGCCTATTGTCGAGTGACGTCTTCGCGCCGAAACGGACATTCTGTGGGGAACGGAATCCGGATGGTCGGCCGCCGCACGTACGACGGCACGGAAAAGGCCTGGACTGAATCTTCCAGGCCTTTTCCGGGACTCGTACTACAGCCTCAGATCTTGAGGTTGTGATCGGTTCTGTTCGGGTTGTCGCCAGGGGCGGAGGCGGTCGGGCAGGGAGTCGCCGCGCCGGTTGTAGTGGCTGACGGTGGCCCGGGTCTGGTGCAGGGCTCGCCAGTGGTGCTGCTGGAGGTGGTAGGCGTCGCTGTGGTGGGCGGTCAGGGCGGTGGCCGCGAGGAGACAGGCGAGGGCCGGGACGGTCAGCCGGATCAGCGGAAGGTGCTCCTTCCCGCTGTTGTCTGCGCTTTTCCCTCGCCTGCCGGATTGGGGCCGGTGGGCTGCCCGGTGGGCACGGACGCGGGTTCTGAGTCGGGGCGGCGGGCGCGCTGGACGGTCAGGAAGGCCAGGGCGAGCATCGCGCAGGTGACGTGTCTGTGCCAGGAGGTCCAGCGGCGGACCTGGTACTGGCCGAGGCCGGTGATCTGTTTGGCAAGCTCGTTGTTCTCCTCGATCTTCCAGCGGACCCCGGCCCTCACGATCGCCTTGGTGACCGGGTCGTCGGCGGGGGCATGGACGAGGAAGTACGCGTACTCGAAGTCCACCCGGCCGCCGGCCAGTTGCTTCTCCTCGGTGCTGCGGCGGATCGGCAGCCGGTGGGCGAAGCCGTCGGCCGGCATCTGTCCGGGCAGGGTGACCGGCACCGCGAGCACGTAGCGGATCTTCCGCTCGTGCAGCCAGGACCTGAGAGCGGGGTCCTTGCCGTAGTCCGCGTCGGCGGCCACCCAGGAAAACGGCAGCCCGCCGGCCGCCGCGCCGGCCAGCATGGCGATACCAACTGCGGCTTGGTGGCGAAGGCGACTTCGTCGGGGACCCCGGCCGCCCGGCACCGCTCACGGTCTCCCGTCCAGCACTGAGGCAGGTACAGACGCCGGTCATAGAAGGTGTGGCCGCTCGCAGCGGCGTAGGTGAGCATCACCATGACCTGGCAGTTGCGGACATCGCCGGTCGTGCCGCAGTGCTGGTAGGCGACCCCGACGGACTTGTCCCCCTTCTTGATCACCTGGGTGTCGTCCAGCACCAGCGTCGCGCCCGGATCCCCCAACTCCCGTGCCACGTACGCCTGCACCTCGGCCAGCAGTCCGTCCGCGCTCCAGGACGCCTCGCCCAGAAACTTCTGGATCCGGTGCGGAGTGGCATGCCCGGCCCGCCCGGCCATCGTCCAGCCGTTCTTCCGGCCCAGGTCCGACAGCAGCCCCTCGACGAGATCGGCGAACACCTCCCGCGGCTCCGGCCGGGCGAACAGATGCCTCAACCCACCCGTCAGAGCGGCCAGTTCCTCCGCCCACCCCTCAACGTGCTCCGCACTCACATCCATCAGCATGACCAGACAACGGTCAGCACCGATCACCAGTCACAAGATCTGAGGCTGTAGTACTCGTGTCGACCGCAGCGGCTTCCCGGTTCAACTCCTCGCGTGCAGCCGCCCGAGATGACGCAGAGCCGACGCGGCGGCGTTCGCGCCGCACATGCCGTGGGCGCCGGCGCCCGGCGGCGTGGCCGCCGAGCAGATGAACATGCCCGGCACGCCGGTGCTGTAGGGGTCGAGCGCGGCGCGGGGGCGCATGACCAGCTGGAAGGCGGTGTTCGCCCCGGCGACGATGTCACCGCCGACGTAGTTCGGGTTGTACTCCTCGAACCCGGCCGGCGGGCGGACGGCCATGTCCAGGACCCGCTCGCGGAAGCCGGGCGCGAAGCGCTCGATCTGCGCGACGATCGCCTCCGTGGCGTCGCCGTCGTAGCCGTGCGGCACGTGCGCGTACGTCCACACGGGATGGAGGTCGCCCTTCGAGCGCCGGGGGTCGGCCAGATACTGCTGCCCGACCAGCACGAACGGCCTCTGCGGCATACGGCCGGCGTGCACGGCCCGCTCGGTGGCGGCGACCTCCGCGTAGGGACCGCCGAGGTGGACGGTGCCCGCCCGGCGGGCCGCCGGGTTCGTCCAGGGCACACCGTCCTGGACGGCGAAGTCCACCTTGAAGGCGCCGGGGCCCTGGCGGTAGCGCCGGTAGGCACGGGCCACCCGGCCCGGCAGCAGATCCCCCAGGATGTCGGCCACCGCCCCGGGGGCCACGTCGAAGAGGACCAGGTCGGCCGGGGGCAGGTCGGCCCGGGAACGCACGCGCGCCCCGGTCTCGACGCGCCCGCCGAACTCCGTGAGCCGGGCGGCCAGCGCGTCGCTGATCGCCCGGGAGCCGCCGGCGGCCACCGGCCAGCCGTGCCGGTGGCCGGCGGCGATGATCGTCAGACCGATCGCGGCGCTCGCGGGCCGGTCGAACGGGCGGAAGGCGTGCGCGGCCACGCCGGCGAAGAGGGCGCGGGCGCTCTCGGACCGCCATCGCCGGGCAACCGCCGCGGTCGGCAGCAGGGCCCGCGGCCCGAAGGCCGCGAGCCGCACGGGATGGCGCGGCACGTGCGCGAGGGGGCGCATGAGGTCCTCGGCCAGCGCGTCGTAGCCGTTCACGAGCGGCCCGAAGGTCCGCCGCCACCTGCGGCCGTCGCCCTCAGGGAGACCCTCCGCCGTCTCCTCGACCGACCGGTGCAGGACCCCTGCCTCGCCGGAGTCCAGCGGATGCACGCAGTCGATCTCCGGCAGGCACCAGGTCAGCCCGTGGCGGCCGAGGTCCAGGCTCCGCAGGAACGGCGAGCCGACGGCCATGGGGTGGGTGGCGGAGCAGTGGTCGTGCAGGAGACCCGGTGTCAGTTCGCTGGTGCGGGTGCCCCCGCCGATGGTGTCGGCGGCTTCGAGGACGGTGACCTCGACGCCCTCCCGGGCGAGGAACACGGCCGCGGCGAGACCGTTCGGACCGCTGCCCACCACGACGGCCGTAGTCATACGTCTCCCGCGTCCGCTCGACGATCGCGCCGGTCTGCCCGGCGCGCGGTGGTGCACGGTGCGCGGTGGTGCACGGAAAAGAATTGAACGGGCCCCGCGAAGGGCCCGTTCGGGCCGATTCACCACTCTGCGGGACGAAGGAAGGCCGTCCCGGCGCCTTTGGCTCTCCCACGATAGAGCGATCGGCCGTCCCGGCGCGATTCGCAGAATTGCCTAATTCACGGCCCCCGGATCGCCTAACTGGCGTCCCAGTTCATGTCCGGTTCGGGCTCGGAGGGTGCGTGCGGCTTCGCATGGCGTCCGGAGGTTCGACGGGAGACCGGACCCGATGCGGAACCCGGCGCGGCGCCCTCCTCGGATTCCTGGAGCTCGGCTTTCGGGAGCACCGGGAAATGCGCGATGAGCCACCAGCCACCCTCGTCGTCCGGCCCAGCCGTCAGGGAGCCGCCGACCGCCTCCGCCCGCTCCCGCAGCCCGATCAGCCCGTAGCCGCCACGACCGCCCGTGGGACGGGAGACCCGCCCCGTGGGCCCCTCATTGTAGACGTCGACCCGCAGCAGGTCGTCGCGGGTGCGGTGGACGCGCACCGTGGCCTGGGTGCCCGGAGCGTGCCGCCGTACGTTGGTCAGCGCCTCCTGCACCACCCGATGGACCGCCGAACCCACCTCGGGCAGCAGACCGCTTCTGCGGGCGGCTCCGGTGATCTCCAGCTGGGCGGTCGAACCGTCGCCCTGGCTGCTGAACTCCGAGACGAGCTTTGTGAGTTCGCCGTACGGCTCCTCGGGGCGTTCGAGGGAGACCTGTTCGCCGTCCTCGCGCAACACCCGGATCAGACGGCGCATGGAGTCCATGGTCCGCTGCCCGGCCTCGGCGATGTTGCCCAGGATGGGGCCGACCTGGTGGGGCTCGCTCTCGTGGACGACAGTGGCGGCGTGCGCCTGCGCGATGATGCCCGTCACGTGGTGGGCGACGAAGTCGTGCAGTTCCCGGGCGAGTTGGATCCGCTCGGCGAGCCTGACGGCGGCGATCGTGCGCCGGCGCCGGGCGTCCAGGGTGCGCAGGTAGCACCCCGCGCCGACGGCGCCACCGACCGCGAACGTCAGCAGGAACGGGTACGTGAGGGTGATCCCCGTACCTCCTGTGCGCAGGGGCTCGTCGATGACGCTGGCCCCCATCGCGGCGGCCAGCGCGAAGGCGACCCGGGGCCGGGCCACCCGGCGGCAGGTGCGGGCGAGCAGGACCAGCATGCACGCCGTCTCCAGCAGCCCCCACTGGGGCATGGCCCAGCCCGTCAGGGAGATGCTCAGGGTCACCGTCGACGAGACGGCCGCGGCGGCCCCGGTACGCCAAGTGATGCTCAGCCGTGATTCGGGCACGAGCACCAGGGCCAGGGCGGCGGGGCCCGTCACCAGCGGCAACCAGTCGAGAGGGCCACGATGGTGCGACACGATGATGCCGACGTCGAGCAGCCACAGCACACCCAGCGCCGGGTACAGGGCGTGGCGGTCCAGCCGTCGCGCGGGTAGCCGGGGGCGGCCGTCGTGGTGCGGCTGGGTTGCTCGTGCCGAGAGTGCCCCGAGTGACGAAGTTGTCATAGAACCGGAGGCTAGGCATGTACATGCTTCCCCGGCAGAAGGTGGATCGATGTGTGGGAAGCGTCATAGATCCATTACAGGACGTTCGCGGAATCCCCGTCAGCGCCCGCTCCGTACCATCCCGTTGGCCCAGGCCCAGGCGGCCACCTCGACGCGATTGCGTACGCCGAGCTTGTGGTGGATGTGCCCCAGATGTGTCTTCACGGTGGACAGCGACAGACACAGCTCGTCGCTGATCTCCTGATTGGTTCGGCCCACCGCGACCAGACGGGCCACCTCCAACTCCCGTGCGCTGAGCGAGGATTCGGGCACCCCGGTGCCCTCCGCCGGGGCCGCCGACCGCTCCTCCAGATGCTTCAGCAGCCGGACTGTCACCGCGGGCGAGACCAGCGCGTCACCGCGGGCCGCCGCCCGCACCGCCTCGATCAGCAGCGCGGGCGCCGCGTCCTTGAGGAGGAAGCCGCACGCTCCGTTGCGCAGAGCGATGTTGAGGTAGTCGTCCTGGTCGAAGCTGGTGACCACCACCACCTGGGTCGGGTGTGTGGCCCCCGGTCCGGCCAGCAGCCGGGTCACCTCCAGCCCGTCCAGCTTCGGCATCCGGATGTCCACCAGACACACATCCGGCCGCAAGGCGCGCGCCGCCTCCACGCACGCGAGTCCGTCGGCCGCCTCTCCGATCACCTCGATGTCCTCCTGGGCGTCGAGGATGAGACGGAAACCGGCCCGGATCAGATCCTGGTCGTCGGCGATCATCACACGTGTGGGGGTGGTGCTCACGCGGCCGAGCATGCCATGGATCATCCGCCCGGTCCGCCGATTCCGGGAAGCGGGCGGGCGAACTCCCTTGCCGAATCGGGCGGTTGGCGCATTCCCGGCGAAAGTTCCGCCCCGGAGCGAGGGGCCGAGGCCGATCGGCCGATGACTACCGCCAGGTATCGGTCGAATGGTCGATGGCCGTTGCCCGGGTGTCACGGAAGAGTCACAGCGCAGCCAACGAACGACAGCGGGTCCTCGACCCCTACTTTGAACAAGGCAGGCACCCATGACAGTGGACAGCTCCGGCCGACTCAGCGCCCGGGAAATGGAGATCCTCCTTCTGGCAGCCCACGGCATGTCGGATGCGGACATGTCCCGTCAGCTGTCGATCTCGCCCCGCACGGTGGCCTCCCATATGCGCAGCATCCGGGAGAAGTTGTGCGCGAAGAACCGTACGCATCTGGTGGTCACCGCGTTGCGTGCGGGAATCCTGGCGCTGCGCACGGACCGCACGGACAGGACGGACCGCACGGACGTGACGGACCGCACGGACAGGGCGGCCTGGACGGACGGCATGGGTGAAACGTTCCGCTTGACTGGCCGGAGCGGAGTCCGGGCCCGGCCCGTCGGCATCGCGTGGCAGGTGGCTGAGCGTCGCATCTCCGAGTACCGGACACATCGAGTGCCCCGGCCCTAGCTTGTTCTTTTTCTTTCGGTCTCGAACGGTGTCTCGAACTGGGTCGCTCACCTGGGGATTCGCCGGACGTGGGGACGGCCTTCGTCTGATCCTGTGCTCCGACCAAGGTGCACGTGACCACGACGAAGGCCGTGAGGGTGAGTCTGCTGCGTGATGCTGTCCGGAGTGAAGCGTTCGCGGAAGCGTCACGCTTCCGGGGCGAGTTCTACGAGTGTCTGACGGCTCGGCGCGACGAGTTGTTCGAACTCACCGACGCGGTGCTGTGTGCGGAGGGGGCGGTGAAGTCCCCGGTGGATCTGACGCTGCTGCCCGAGCATCGTCGTGGGCACGGCGCGATGTACGGCGGACTGAACCACGGACGGATCGATGTCGGCCGGCTGCGGACCGTGCTGGCCGGGCTGTCGCTGCCGCGTTTCGACGGCGGGCGCCTGGTCCTGGCGGTCGACGTGTCGCCGTGGCTTCGCTCGGACGCGCCGTGCTCGGCCGAGCGGCTGTTCTGCCACGTATACGGCCGCGCGAAGACGGCGTCACAGTTCATTCCGGGCTGGCCCTATTCCTTCGTGGCCGTGCTGGAGCCGGGCGCCACGTCCTGGACCGCGATCCTGGACGCGGTCCGGCTCGGCCCGGCGGACGACGCGACCGCCATCACCGCCGCCCAGCTGCGGGGCGTCGTGGAGCGGCTCGTCACCGCTGGCCAGTGGCAGACCGGGGACCCGCATATCGTGATCGTCAGCGACGCCGGCTATGACGTCACCCGCCTGGCGTGGGTCCTGCGTGACCTGCCCGTCGAGCTGGTCGGCAGGGTCCGGTCCGACCGCGTCATGCGGTTGCCGAAGCCGTCCCGCCGGCCGGGGACGAATGGTTACCGCCCAAGCACGGCCCGGAGTTCCGCTTCACCAGGCCGGAGACCTGGCCCGAGCCCGCGATCACCACCGTCACCGACACCAGCAACTACGGCAAGGCCGAGACTCAGGCATGGGACCGAGTCCACCCAAGGCTCACCCACCGCTCGTCCTGGCTCGACCACGACGGTGAACTACCCCTGGTTGAGGGCACGTTGATTCGACTGAAGGTCGAGCACCTGTCAAAGGAACGAGACGCGCCGCCGGTGTGGTTATGGTCCTCGAAGACCGGCGCCACCCCGGACGATGTGGACCGTTTCTGGCAGGCATTTCTCCGTCGATTCGATCTGGAGCACACCTTCCGCTTCGCAAAACAGACCCTCGGCTGGACCACCCCGAAGCTCCGTACTCCCGAGGCGGCGGACCGCTGGACCTGGATCCTGATCGTCGCTCACACCCAGCTCCGGCTCGCCCGACCGCTCGCTACGGACCTCCGCCGGCCCTGGGAGAAACCCACCACCCCGGACCGGCTCAGCCCGGCCCGGGTCCGCCGGGGGTTCAGGAACATCCGCGCTCACCTCGCCTGCCCGGCCCGCGTTCCCAAACCCCAAGGCGCCGGCCCCGGACGCCCACCCGGCGCCAAGAACAGACACCGGGCACCCCGCTACGACGTCGGCAAGACCGTCAAACGCCCCGAGACCCTCAAGGCCATCGGCAAGCCCGGAAGATCTTGGTAGATAAAGAACAAGCCTAGGGCGTGTTTCGGAAGTCCCTTCTGCTCTGCGGCGTCCGGCACGCTCCCCCAGTCTCGGCTGGCGCTCGACCGGGAGGTACCCCCACCGCCGCACCGGACGAAAGGCCAAGTACACCCAGTACGAGGCCTTTCGTCCGGCGCGCCGAGAGCACGCACCGGACGCCGCAGAGCCGCCCTTCGGGCGAGGAAGGGACTTCCGAAACACGCCCTAGCGCGGCCCGGGGTGCGTGTGCGTCAGTTGCCGAACCAGGGCGGCGGCTTCGATCGCTGCCGTGACGGTGATCGTGCTTCTCTGATGGACAGCAGAAGACAATCAGGGCGGACCGTGCGGGCTCAGGGCGCGCCGTCGACCGGCAGTTCCAGGCGCAGCTCGTAGCCACCGTCGCTCAGATGCCTGGAGGTGACCGTGCCGCCGAGGAGTTCGGCCCGCTGGCGCAGACCGATCAGGCCGTGGTGGGCGCCCGGCAGCGAGAGGGCCGGGCGGCTGGGCGCGGTGTTCGTGACGGTCACCCGCAGCGTGCCGTCCTCCTGGCGCATCCGGATGGTGGCGGTGGCACCGGGGGCGTGCTTGCGGATGTTGGTGAGGGCTTCCTGCACGGTGCGGTAGACGGCGCGCTGGACGGGCGGGGGCAGGTCGCCCGGCAGGTCCGTCCGCAGGTCGGTGTCGATGCCGCTGCCGGCGACCAGCCGGTCGAGATCCGCGAGCGAGGGCTGCGGGGTCAGTTCGGTGGGGCGGCTGCCGGAGGCCCGCAGTATGCCGACCATGTGCCGCAGCTCGTCCAGGGTCTGCACGCTCAGCCGCCGTATCGTGGCGGCCGCCTCCTTCGCCTCCGTGTCCCGGCCGCCCACCTGGAGGGCTCCCGCGCGCACGGCGATCAGACTGACCTGGTGGGATACGGCGTCGTGCATCTCCCGGGCGAGCTGGGCGCGTTCCTTCGCCAGAACGCCCTGCGCGATCAGCAGCCGTTCGTGCTCACGTGCCTCGGAGACCTCGACCAGACGCAGCGACAGCTCCCGGCGGGCCTGGACGAGTCGGCCGAGGAAGAGGGGCGCGGTCGCCTGCGCCACGCTGTAGGAGAGCGGGATCAGGGCCTGGCGGCCGTCGATGTCGGTGAACTCCGGTGACGGCCACGACCACCAGGTCAGGTCGCAGACCGTGAACCCCAACGCGCACACCGCCAGCGGCACCCGGTGGTGGGTGCGCGAGGCGAGGGTGTACAGCGCCGCCAGCGTGGCGAACACCGCGTCCGTGAACAGGGCGGTCGGCAGGGCGAGCAGGAAGGTCGGCAGCGGCAGCCGGCGGCGCACGACGAGCGCGAAGGCCGCGAGCAGGGCGGCGGCCAGCTCCTGGGGGTGATGGGGGCCCACGTCGTGGATCCACACGTCCGCCAAGGAGACCGTGACGAGCCCGGCGTCCGTGATCCAGGGACTTGGGGTGCCGGAGACGGCCCTCATCCGGCGCCACGGACGCGGGGCGTCGGAGAGGGTCCTCATCCGGACTCCCGTCCGGGTCCGTCGCCGGCGGAGCGCGACCGCCTGAGCAGACCCGCGCGTTCGGCCAGCAGCGCCGCCTGCACCCGGCTGCCCACCTCCAACTTGGTGAGCAGCGCGCTCACATGGTCCTTGACCGTGCCCGTGCTCAGACGCATCCGGTCAGCGATGTCGGTGTTGGACAGCCCCTCCGTGATGAGGACCAGGACGTCCCGCTCACGTTCGGTCAGCCGGTCCACGAGCCGGACGGCGGCCTCCCGGGGCCCGTTGTCCAGATAGCCGTCGACGACGGTCCGGGTCACCCGGGACGACAGCACCACCCCACCGGCCGCCAAGGTGCGTACGAGATACGGAAGTTGCTCCGGGTCGGTGTCCTTGAGGAGGAAGCCCGCTGCTCCCGAGCGGAGGGCGGCCGCCACGTACTCGTCCATGTCGAAGGTGGTGAGCATGGCCACCACGGGAGGGCGGGGGAGTCTCCTGAGTTCGGCGAGGACGGTCAGCCCGTCCACGTCCGGCATACGGATGTCCAGCAGGACGACCTCGGGGCGCAGCTCCCGTACGGCGTGCACGGCCCGGCCGCCGGGGACCGCCGCGACCACGTCGATGTCGTCCGCGGAGTTGAGGATGTGCTCGAAGCCCGTACGGATCAGGGCTTCGTCGTCGACCACCAGTACCCGGATCACCCGTGCCCCGCTCGTCGTCGGACCACCACTGGACTTCTGCTGGAACCGCTACGACGCCCGAAGGCGCCGCCGGGTTCCCATTCCTCCCCATTTCCGGTCACCTGGCGGGGAGGACTCCGGCTGGTCGGCGGGGACCTTCCAGCCACCCGCCGGATGGGAACGCGCCCCTCGCGTCCCTGACGCTGAAGGCCATGACAGCAGACACGTCACCGGACCTGTCGTCCCCACCGGCTGCCGCGCCGGCACTCGCTTCCGTCGCGGCCCCGGCTCCCGCCCCGGCCTCCGCAACGGCAGAAGGCCCCCAAGGGCCGTCCACCGGGCGGCTGGTCGGCATCGATCTGGCCCGGGGGCTCGCGGTCTTCGGCATGTACGCCGCGCACGTCGGTCCGGACCCGGCGAACGGTGGGCCGCTGGGCTTCGTGATGGAACTGGCGCGGGGCCGTTCCTCGGCGCTGTTCGCGCTGCTCGCCGGGTTCACCCTGGTCCTGATCACCGGGCGCCCGCACGCCCGCACCGGGCGCGCCGGACGGCAGGCGGTCGCCCGGATGGTCATCCGTTCCCTCGTCCTGATCGTGCTCGGGTTCGCCCTGACCGCCCTCGACACCGACGTCGACGTGATCCTCGCCTTCTACGGGCTGACCTTCCTCGCCGTCCTGCCCTTCCACCGCCTGCGTGTCCGGACTCTCGCGCTCCTCGCCGCCGCGGGCGCGCTCGTCATGCCCCAAGTCCTGTACGGGGTACGGCTGTCGATCGAGGACGGCGACTGGGCGGACGCGCTCGTCGCCGCCGACCCGCTGGCCCGGGTCAGCGACACGGACGGCCTCATGGAGCTGCTGTTCACGGGCGAGTACCCGGTGCTCACCTGGATGTCGTTCATGCTGGCCGGCATGGCGGTGGCCCGGCTCGACCTCACCTGCGGCGCCGTCCGCACCCGACTCGCCGCGGCCGGGGGCGCGTTGACCGTCCTCGGCTACGGAGGCTCCTGGCTGGCCCTGCGCCTCGTCCCGCACGCCCGAGCCACCGTCGCCGCCGCCACGGACGGCGACGGGGCCGCCTCGGCCTGGTGGTCCGACACCGTCGGCTACCTCGTCGACGGCACCCCGGCGGCCTGGCTCCTGGTGGGCGCGCCGCACAGTCAGACGACCTTCTCCATCATCGGCAACACCGGTGTCGCGCTGCTCGTCGTGGTGCTGTGCGTGACGGCCGTGGACCGACTGCCCCGCTGCGCGCGCCTCGCCCGGCCCGTGTGCGCCGTCGGCATGACGGCCCTGACGGCGTACGTCCTGCACATCCTCGCCATCCGGGAGTTCGGCATGGAGGAGGAGACCGGCCCGGCCCTCCTCGACCTCTTCCTCTACAGTGCGGTCGCCCTGCTGCTCGCCACCGCCTGGACCCGGTGGTTCCGCCGTGGACCGCTGGAACACCTGCTGCACATCAGCACGCTCCCGGCGCGCCATGTGAAGTGATCGCATCGAGCGACATCCGGGCGAACTTCGGCCGAACCACGGCCGTTTCACCGCGTCCGCATGGACAGCTCACGTCCGTCTGCGCGCAAGCTTCTCTCCGCACCATCGACTTGGCCCGATCACCGACCCGGCCCCGCCCCTCGACGGCAGTCGGAACCATCGACCGCAGTCAGGCCATCGACGGCAGTCACGACGGTAAGGAAGCGAACGCCTGTGAGAACGCCCCGCACTGCTCGGAGAGTCGCCCTTCTCGCCTCGGTCACCGCGCTCACCACCTTCCTCGCGGCGACCCCCGCCGGAGCGGGGACGGTAGCGCTTCCGACGGTGACCGCGACGAGCGAGTCCGCCGCGCTGTACGACGACGAGGCCGGCGGCAACTCCGACGCCGACGACCCGGCGATCTGGCGCGACCCCGCCGACCCGGACCGCAGCCTCGTCGTCGCCACCGCGAAGGAGGGCGGCCTGCGCGTCTACGACCTGGACGCCCGCCTCGTGCAGTCCCTCGCCGCGCCCAAGCCGCCGACACCGGACGACGCCCCGGGCCGCTACAACAACGTCGACCTCGTCACCGGCCTGCGCACCTCCGCGGGCCGGGCCGACGTGGCCGTGGTCAGCGACCGTGGCAACGACCGGCTGCGGATCTACCGCATCGACCCCACCCGTCCAGGCGGTCCGCTGACCGATGTCACCGACCCGGCCGCCACCCCCGTCTTCTCCGCCGACCAGGCCGAGATCAACGACCAGCGCACCGCGTACGGCCTCGCCACCTGGACGGACAGGGCCACCGGCCGGTCCTACGCCCTGGTCAGCCAACGCGAACGCACCCGCCTCGCCCTGCTGGAACTCCTCCCGGCGGCGAACGGCAGGGTCGGCTACCGCAAGGTCCGTACCCTCGACCTGCCCGCCTCCTTCCGGCTGCCCGACGGCACCCGATGGAGCCCCTGCGCCGAACCCGGTGAACTCCCGCAGGTCGAGGGCATGGTCGTCGACCCCGCCACCGGCACCCTCTACGCAGGCCAGGAGGACATCGGCATCTGGCGGCTGCGCGCCGACCTCACCGGCAAGCCCGTCCTGATCGACAGGACCCGGGAGTACGGCGTCCGCGGCACGTACGACGAGGAGACCGAGGAGTGCGTGCCCGGCGCCGACCCCGGCTACGGCGGGAAGCGGCTGTCGGCCGACGTCGAGGGGCTGACGCTCTATCAGAACCGTGACGGGGACGGTTACTTGCTCGCCTCCAGCCAGGGCGACGACACCTTCGCCCTGTACGACCGTGAGGTGGGCGAGGGCAACGAGTACGAGGGCGGATTCCGTGTCGGGGCCGCGTCGGACACCCTCGACGGGGTGCAGGAGTGCGACGGCGCGGCCGTCCTCAACGCCCCGTTGGGCAGCCGCTACCCGCGTGGCCTGCTCGTCGTCCAGGACGGCCACGAGACGCCCGGGGTCCCCGACGGCGAGGGCGGCACGCGCACCGCGACCGGCTTCAAGTTCGTCGACCTCGGTGAGCTGGTGGACGCCGCGGACCTGTAGCGCGGTCAGCCCTCTGCCGCGCCGACGACGAGTTGCAGGGTCAGCACACCGGTGATCGCGCCGAAGATGGAGCCCCGGCCGCCGTTGAGGCTGACCCCGCCGATGACGGTGGCGGCGAAGACCTGGAAGATCCAGCCGCTGCCCTGGGCGGCGGAGATCGAACCGGAGTGGCCGCTGTAGAGGATGCCGGCGAACGCGGTCGGCACACTGCCGAGGATCAGCTCCGCCCACACGATCCGGTCCACCCGGATGCCGGCGGTGCGGGCCGCTTCCGCGTTGCCGCCGCTCGCGTACAGCGCCCGTCCGTGCCGCAGCCAGGCCGGCGCGCCGCCGCCGAGGGCGAAGAGGACCACGCAGATCCAGATGGCGGCCGGCACCCCCAGCCACGACGCCTTGCCGAGGTAGGCGAAGGAGGACTGCAGCTCCACGATGGACTGGCCCTCCGAGAGGGCGACCTTGAGACCGCGCAGCACGGTCAGCCTGCCGAGGGTGACGATGCAGGAAGGCCGACGAGACGATGAATCCGACTTCCGTGCTCTTCGGTGGCGCCGGACGGGGGATCGGCGAGGACGACGGGCGGATCGTCGGCGGAGCCGTGCACGACGGTGCCGGAGGTCTCGGCCCGGTCGGCCACCCCCTCCATGGCAGCGACCACCTGCTCGTCTCCAGCCGCGGTCGAACTCGGCGACCGCCCGCCCCTGGAACATCACCACGAGCCGGTCGCACACCTTCAGGTGGTCCAGTTCGTCGGAGACGATCAGCGCGGCCTTCCCGCCGTCGGCGACCTGCCGGATCCGGCGCAGCAGGAACTCCTTGGACTTGACGTCCACGCCATTGGTGGGGCGGATGGCCACCAGGATCTGGGGGTCGGTGGCCAGGGCGCGGGCGACGACGACCTTCTGCTGGTTGCCGCCGGACAGCGCCGAGACGGGGGTGGATCCGCAGTGGCGGTGAGCGTCGCGTTTTCGGCCACGCTGTGGTTGTTCGACTCTTCGGATTCCTCCGATGTATCTAGGGCGTCGAGGGTGCTACGACGGCATTGCCGAGGCTGACGAAAGGTTGTCCAGCAGCGATTCGATCGTCTGTCCGGGCGGCGCGGTCCGCTCTCCGGCGGGCTCCGGTGGCGGCGAAGTCGTACATGCCGGATCTGTGAGCGGTGAAAGCTCGGCTGTGACCATATACATCCGAGGAATACGTTGTCAGGACGTCGAACTGCACCTAAAGTCGCGGTGCACCATTCCTCCGATGAATGAGCGAACCCCATGACAAGGGAGCTGTCCCAGTGAAACTGCTACGCGTCGGCGCTCCGGGAGAGGAGCGGCCTGCTGTGCGTACGGACGATGGCAGGTTGCTGGATCTGTCGTCCGTGACATCCGACGTCGATGGGGCCTTCTTCGCGTCGGACGGGTTCGGCCGGGTTCGGGCGGCGGTTGAGGCGGGAGGGTTGTCTGAGCTCGATGCCGGGGGGTTGCGGGTGGGTGTTCCGTTCTCCCGTCCCGGCAAGGTGATCTGTGTGGGACTCAACTACCGCGACCACGCTGCGGAGACCGGGGCCGCGATCCCGTTGCGTCCGGTGGTGTTCATGAAGGATCCGGGCACGGTGGTGGGTCCGTACGACGAGGTGCTGGTTCCGCGTGGTTCGGTCAAGACCGACTGGGAGGTGGAGCTGGGGGTTGTCATCGGCAGGCGGGCCCGCTATCTGGAGGGTCCCGTGGAGGCGGCCGGGGTGATTGCCGGGTATGTGGTCAGTCATGATGTCTCCGAGCGTGAGTTCCAGCTGGAGTACTCCTCGCAGTGGGATCTGGGCAAGTCGTGCGAGACGTTCAACCCGATGGGGCCGTGGCTGGTGACCGCGGATGAGGTGGGTGATCCGCAGGGCCTGGGGCTGCGGCTGAGTGTCAATGGTGTGGAGCGTCAGCGCGGGCACACCCGCGACATGATCTTCCCGGTGCACGAGATCGTCGCCTACCTCAGCCGGTACATGGTGCTTGAGCCCGGTGATGTGATCAACACCGGTACGCCCGCCGGGGTTGCCCACGGTCTGCCCGGCACTCCTTATCTCCGCCCGGGGGACACCGTCGAGCTGGAGATCGACGGGCTCGGGAGCCAGCGTCAGATCTTCGGCCGAGCGTGAAAGGCACCCCCTTGAGGACCCCTGTGACTGCAACTTCCGCCCGGATCACCGCGGTCGACACCTGCGATGTCCGGTTTCCCACCTCACGGGAGCTGGACGGGTCGGACGCCATGAACCCCGACCCCGACTACTCCGCCGCCTACGTCGTGCTGCGCACGGACGCCGGCGACGGTCTGGAAGGCCACGGCTTCACCTTCACCATCGGCCGCGGCAACGACGTGCAGGTCGCCGCCATCGGTGCGCTGCGGCCGCATCTCCTCGGCCGCTCGGTCCAGGAGGTGTGCGCGGATCCCGGCTCGGTCAGCCGTGACCTGATCGGTGACAGCCAGCTGCGCTGGCTCGGCCCCGAGAAGGGTGTGATGCACATGGCGATCGGTGCCGTCGTCAACGCCGTGTGGGACCTGGCGGCCAAGCGCGCCGGCCTGCCGTTGTGGCGGCTGCTGGCCCACGCGGAGCCGGAGTGGCTGGTCTCCCAGGTCGACTTCCGTTACATCGCCGATGCCCTCAGCCCCGAGGACGCTCTGCGGCTGCTGCGTGAGGGCCGTGCCGGGCTCGCCGGGCGCGAGGCGGTGCTGCTTCAGCGCGGCTACCCCGGCTACACCACCTCACCGGGCTGGCTGGGCTACGGCGACGAGAAGCTCACCCGGCTGGCCAAGCAGGCGGTCGCCGACGGCTTCACCCAGATCAAGCTGAAGGTCGGCGCCGACCTCGCCGACGACGTGCGCCGGATGCGCACCGCCCGTGCCGCGGTCGGTGACGGCATCCGCATCGCCATCGACGCCAACCAGCGCTGGAACGTCGGCGAGGCGGTGGAGTGGACCCGTGCCCTCGCCGGCTTCGACCCCTACTGGATCGAGGAGCCCACCAGTCCCGATGACATCCTCGGCCACGCCGCCGTGCGCCGCAAGGTCGCCCCGGTGAAGGTCGCCACCGGCGAACACGTGCACAACCGCATCGTCTTCAAACAGCTCCTGCAGGCCGGCGCCATCGACGTCCTGCAGATCGACGCCGCCCGCGTCGGCGGCGTCAACGAGAACCTGGCGATCCTGCTGCTCGCCGCCAGGTTCGGCATCCCGGTCTGCCCGCACGCCGGGGGTGTGGGCCTGTGTGAACTGGTCCAGCACCTGTCCATGTTCGACTACCTCGCTCTGTCCGGCACCACCGAGAACCGGGTCATCGAGTACGTCGACCACCTCCACGAGCACTTCACCGCCCCCGTGGTGATCCGCGAGGGCCACTACACCGCCCCCCTGACCCCGGGCTTCTCCGCGACCATGCGCGAGGAGTCCATCGCCGAATACCGTTACCCGGACGGCACGTTCTGGGCCGCCGACCTCGCTGGACAGGAGGAAGTCGCATGACCGGGCAGACAGGTGAGCTGACGGGGCTCCGCGCGATCGTCACCGGCGGCGCGTCCGGGATAGGGCTCGCCACCGCCGTACTGCTGACCGCACGGGGCGCCAGGGTCGCGGTGCTCGACCTCGACCCCTCCGGGGCCTCGGCCCCGCTGATCGCCCTCAAGGCCGATGTCACCGACGACGCCTCCGTACGGGCCGCCGTCACGGAGGCCGCCGAGCGGCTCGGCGGACTCGACATCCTCGTCAACAACGCGGGCATCGGCGCGCAGGGCACCGTCGAGGACAACCCCGACGAACAGTGGCAGCGCGTCCTGGACGTCAATGTCCTCGGCATGGTCCGCACCACCCGTGCGGCCCTGCCCCACCTGCGCGCCTCCTCCCACGCGAGCATCGTCAACACCTGCTCCATCGCCGCCACCGCCGGCCTGCCCCAGCGCGCCCTGTACTCCGCCAGCAAGGGCGCCGTCCTCTCTCTGACCCTGGCCATGGCCGCCGACCACGTCCGCGAGGGCATCCGCGTCAACTGCGTCAACCCCGGCACCGCCGACACCCCCTGGGTCGGCCGCCTCCTCGACGCCGCCGACGACCCCGATGCCGAGCGCGCCGCCCTCAACGCCCGCCAGCCCATGGGCCGTCTGGTCACCGCCGACGAGATCGCCGCCGCCATCGTCTACCTGGCGTCTCCGGCCGCCGCCTCCGTCACCGGCACCGCCCTCGCCGTCGACGGCGGCATGCAGGGCCTCAGGCTCCGCCCGGCGGGCTCATGAGGACCACACCCCTCGGCCGCACCGAGGTCCGGGTCACCGAGCTGGCCTACGGCGCCGCGGGCATCGGCAACCTCTTCCGCCCGGTGTCCGACGAGGAGGCCGCCGGCGCGATCGACGCGGCCTGGGACGCCGGGATCCGCACCTTCGACACCGCCCCCCACTACGGGCTCGGCCTGTCCGAACGCCGCCTCGGCGCCGCGCTCCGCGGCCGCCCCCGGGACGCGTACACCGTGTCCACCAAGGTCGGGCGGCTACTGGTGGAGAACGAGACCGCCGAGGGTGACGACCTGGCAAACGGCTTCGCGGTCCCCGCGACCCACCGCCGCGTCTGGGACTTCACCGCCGACGGCGTCCTGCGCTCCCTGGAGGCCAGCCTACGACGGCTCGGTCTGGACCGGGTGGACGTGGTCCTCCTCCACGACCCCGACGACCACGTCGAACAGGCCCTGCGGGAGGCCTACCCGGCGCTGGAGCGGCTGCGCGACGAGGGAGTCGTCGGCGCCATCGGCGTCGGCATGAACCAGTGCGCCGTGCCCACCCGCTTCCTGCGCGAGACCGACATCGACGTGGTGCTGCTGGCCGGCCGCTACACCCTCCTCGAACAGGAGGGCCTCGACGAACTGCTTCCCGAGGCCGTCGCCCGGGGACGCAGCGTGCTCATCGGCGGTGTCTTCAACTCCGGCCTGCTGACCGACCCGAAGCCGCTGGCCACGTACGACTACGCCCCCGTGCCGAAGCCCGTGCTCGACCGCGCCCTGCGCCTGAGGGCGGTCACCGAGCGCCACGGCGTACCGCTGCGCGGCGCGGCCCTGGCGTTCCCCTCCGCGCACCAGGCGGTCGCGGCCGTGCTCACGGGCGCGCGCTCCGCCGAGGAGGTCCGCGACACGGTCGACCTGCACGGCCGCCCCGTCCCGGCCGCCCTCTGGGACGAGTTGCGCGCCGAGGGGCTGCTGAGCCCGCACACCCCCGTCCCGCAGCCGAAGGAGCCGTCGTGAGGGTCGCCCTGCACACCAAGGTCCGCGCCGACCGCGTCGAGGAGTACGAGGCGGCCCACCGCGAGGTCCCCGGGGAACTCACCACCGCCATCCGCGCCGCCGGGGTGAGCGAGTGGACGATCTGGCGCAGCGGCACCGACCTCTTCCACCTGCTGGAGGTCGAGGACTACCCGGCGATGATCGCCGAACTGGAGAAGCTGCCGGTCAACATCGCTTGGCAGGCCCGGATGGCCGAACTCCTCGACGTCGTCCACGACTACTCGGCCGAGGGCTCCGACGCCGGACTTCCGGTGGTGTGGCACCTGTGACCGGAACGGACGACACCGACGCCTGGACCGTCGACGCCCACCACCACGTCTGGGACCTCTCCGTCCGCGACCAGGACTGGATCACCGGACCCGAACTGGCGCCGCTGCGCCGCGACTTCACCCTCCGCGAGCTGGAGTCCGCCGCGCGCGTCGCTGCCGTCACCGCCACGGTCCTGGTCCAGACGATCACCGTGCCCGAGGAGACCCCCGAGTTCCTGGCCCTCGCCGCCGGCAGCGACGTGGTCGCCGGGGTCGTCGGCTGGACCGACCTCACCTCTCCCGCCGTCGCCGACGCCCTGGCCGAACTGCGCGAGGCCCCCGGCGGGGAGTACCTGGTGGGCATCCGCCACCAGGTGCAGGGTGAGCCCGACCCTCGCTGGCTGACCCGCCCGGACGTGCTGCGGGGCCTCGCCGCGGTCGCCGACGCGGGACTCGTCTACGACCTCCTGGTCCGGCCCCACCAGCTCCCGGCCGCCGTGGAGGCGGCGGCCCGCCTTCCCGGACTCACCTTCGTCCTGGACCACTTGGGCAAGCCGCCCGTCGCCTCCGGTGAACTGGAGCCGTGGGCGGGGGAGATCCGCGGGCTGGCGGCTCTGCCGAACACCGTGTGCAAGCTCTCCGGCCTGGTCACGGAGGCCGACTGGCACTCCTGGCGGGTCGCGGACCTCGTCCCGTACGCCGACACCGCGCTGGACGCCTTCGGCCCCGAGCGGCTGATGTACGGCTCCGACTGGCCGGTCTGCCGACTCGCCTCCGACTACGCCGAAGTCCTGGACGTCGCCGACGCGTTGATGTCCGGACTCGGTGAGGCCGAACACCGGGAGGTCTTCGCGGGCACCGCCGTGCGCGTCTACGGCCTGCGGATCTGAGGCTGAGGCAGCCGCGCCCCCGGACCGGCGTCCGCCTCCGCGAGGGCCGCCAACTCGTCCGGTGTGCGCGGGCCCGCCTCCTCCCGCGCCAACAGACCCTGCTCGCGCAGCAGCCGGGCGACCGCGACACCCCAGGGGAGTCGCAGCCCCGCCTGCTGCAGGAGATCCGTGCGGGCGAGCATCTCCGCCACCGGGCCCGTGCGCGCGCCGGACGGGGTGAGCAGTGCCGCGTCGTCGGCCCAGCGCAGCGCGAGGTCGACGTCATGGGTGGCCATCACGACGGTGGTGCCGGAGCGCCGCAGCTCGTCCAGGGTGGCGAGGAGCCGCTCCTGTCCGTCCGGGTCGAGTCCGGCGGTCGGCTCGTCGAGGATGAGGACCCGGGGCCGCATCGCGACCGACCCGGCGATGGCGGTCCGCTTGCGCTGGCCGTAGGAGAGCAGGTGGGTCGGCCGGTCGGCGAGGGCGGCGATACCGAGCGCGCCGAGCGCCTCGTCCACCCGGTCCCGCACCTGCGCGTCGGGCAGTCCGAGGTTCAGCGGTCCGAACGACACGTCCTGTGCGACGGACGCCGCGAAGAGCTGGTCGTCCGGGTCCTGGACGACCAGCTGGACCGTCGTCCTGAGCCTGGTGAGCCCCTTGCGGTCGTACGACACCGGCCGCCCCTCGACGGTCAACTCGCCCGCGAGGGGCCGCAGTCCGCCGCTGAGCAGCCGCATCAGCGTGGTCTTGCCGCTGCCGTTTCGGCCCAGCAGGGCGAGCGCGCGCCCCGCGCGCACCTCGAAGTCCAGTTCGCTGAGCACGGGCGGTCCGTCCTCGTAGGCGAACGACGCGCCCCGCAGGGCGACGAGCACGGGCTCGCTCATGTCAGCGGCCTTTCCAGGACGAATCCAGTACGAGGGTGAGGGCGGCCACGGCCGCCAGCAGAGCGACACTGGCCGTGGTGAACCGCACGGAGACGCGGGCCTCGGGGACCAGGACGCGCAGGGTGCCGTCGTACCCGCGTCCGGCGAGCCCGGTCTGCAGCCGTGCCGCCCGGTCGAAGGCCCGGACGAACGCGGTGGCGCCGAGCCCGGCGAGGGAACGCCAGGTGGCGGCCCGGGTGGTGTGCCCCAGCCGGGCCGCCTGTGCCTCCCGGATCCGGCGCACCGAGTCCAGGAGAAGGAAGCTCATCCGGTAGGTGACCAGGGCCACGTCCACGACCGGCGCGGGCACCCCGGCCCGGACCAGCCGGGGCAGCAGGTCCGACATCGGGGTCGTGAAGGCGAACAGGAGCACGCCGAGCGAGGCGGCCGAGGTGCGCAGCAACAGTTCCCCGGCACGGACCGCTCCGCCGGCGGCCGGGGTGACGAACCCGTCCGGCCCGCCCACCTGCACGAGCAGCGGCAGCGCGCCGGTCACGCAGAAGCCCAACGGCACCCGGTAGGCCCGCCACAGCCGACGGCCGGGCACGCCCGCGGGGCCCAGCAGCACCACGAGCGAGGTCAGCAGGACCAGGGCCGCGCCCGGCCAGGGCGGCAGGGAGATCGCGAGCGCGGTGAGACCGAGCCCGAGCACGGCCTTGTCCACGGGATGACGGCGGCGCCAGCGACTGCTGTGCGCCGCCGCGTCGATCGGCAGCACCCGGGTCAGCCCCGTCCGGCCGGGCCGGCCCCGGAGCGACCGGACGAGCCTGCGTCGCCGGTCGGGTCCGAGGCGCCGGACGCCCCCGACGCGCCCTTCGAGGCCGCGGCGGCCGGAACGCTCGCCGCCGGGCCGGACGCGCTCGCGGTCGAGGCCGCGACGGTCGCGTCCACCGGCTCCTCCGGAGCCTTGTCGGTCTGTCCGGCAGCGTCCAGCAGCGCCCGCGCCCGGGCCTCGCCCTGGCGCCGGCCTCGGCGGATGCCGAAGTAGTAGGCGAGGACGCCCGCGCCGAGGGCGGCCTGGAGGGAGAAGAGCGCCGACTCGATCTCACCGGACGGCGGCTCGTAGAGAGGGGAGAACCACGGCTCGTAGTCCGGTTCGATCTCGGTGATCGCCGTTTCCGCCTCGCCGTCGGCGCCTGTGAACGGCTGCTCCTTGTGGTCGCCGAGGCCGAGGGCCAGCGGCAGGACCGCGAGCGCGGCCACGACGAGCAGCAGCAGCACGTTGATCTTCGTGTTCCGGCTCATCGGGCCACCGCCTCGCTCTCGTTCTCCGCCCCGGCACCGGTACGGCTCCGCCGGTCGGTCAGGAGCACGCCGAGCCGGGTGAGTTCGCCCTTGCTCGACTGCACCAGCAGGCGCATCACCAGCACGGTGAGCAGACCCTCGCTGACCGCGAGCGGGACCTGGGTGACGGCGAAGATGGAGCCGAACTTCCCGAGCGCGCCCAGGAAGCCGCTGCTCGGGTCGGGGAAGGCGAGCGCCAACTGCACGCTGGTGGCGCAGTAGGTGACCAGGTCGGCGACGAACGCGCCGAAGAACACCGTCACCATCAGCGGCACGTCGAAGCGCCGCAGCAGTCGGTAGACGCCGTACCCCGCCCAGGGGCCGACGATCGCCATGGAAAAGACGTTGGCGCCGAGCGTGGTCAGACCCCCGTGGGCCAGCAACAGGGCCTGGAACAGCAGGGTGATGGTGCCGAGGACCGCCATGATCGGCGGCCGGAACAGGATGGCGCCGAGACCGGTGCCGGTGGGGTGGGAACAACTCCCGGTGACCGACGGCAGCTTCAGCGCGGACAGGACGAAGGTGAAGGCACCCGAGGCACCGAGCAGCAGTGTGCTCTCGGGGTGCTCCCTGACCTCACGGGTGAGTGCCCGTACTCCGTGGACGACGAACGGCGCGGACGCGACGCCCCAGGCGATCGCGTGCGCCGGAGGAAGGAAACCCTCGGCTATGTGCATGGCTCAGCAGACCCTCTCCAGCACCTCGTGGATGGTTGACGCGCCTTGGCCGGTCTCCTGGCTTACGGGTGACACCGCCCGTGCTCCGCCTTCCCGGGTCCGAAGACCCAGTGGCTGTCCGTGAGGACCGGAGCCGGACTTCCCGATCACAGTGGCGAGGGCCGCACCGGCATCACACCGGATTTCCCGTTCACCAAGGCGTGGTGACAGTAGTGCCCAGATAAGGACGCTGACAAGCGGAGGCGAGGGGTGCGCGGGCGCCGTGCGACAGCTCACACCCGGGCGCACGCTCCGGCGCGCGCCCCGCAGATCGGCGGGAGCCACGGCCTGACCGAAAGCAGACGCGAGCTTTACTGCGAGCCAGTCGCAGCTGCCTACATGGTGCACAAGGCTGGGGGGCGACCGCACACACCCACGGAAGGAAGAGGCGGGCGCCGCCTCCGGGCTGCCCTGGTACGCGATCCTGTGCCTGCCCGTCCTGTTCGCGGCCGGGATGTCGCTCCTCGACACCGTGGACGGCTCGTTCATGAACTTCGCCTACGGCTGGGCGTTCTCCCAACCGGTCCGCAAGGTCTACTACAACCTCACTGTCACGGGCCTGTCCGTGGCCGTAGCCCTCGTCATCGGCACGGTCGAACTCCTCGGCCTCGTCGCGGAGAAGGCCCATCTGCACGACGTTTTCCGGGACCGGGTCGCCGGCCTCGACCTCAACACCGTCGGCTATGTCGTCGTGGGCCTCTTCTTCGTCACCTGGGCGGTCGCCCTTGGTCTGGCGGTTCGCGCGGATCGAGCAGAAGTGGACGACCGGCTGACCGCCGTACCACGGGCCATCCCTAGTGCACGTGCAGCCCGTCCGTGAGATGGCCGTGGCTGTGCCGCCACCCGGCCCGGACGCGTCGGGCGCCCACCAGATGGGGGTGACCGGAGGGGAGCCCGGCGTGCACGTGGGACGTCGACGACACCGGCCACAGCCGTACGGCCGTCAGCGCCGCGCCCAGCGCGAGGGAACCCAGGGCGAGCACCGCCCAGTTCAGCCCGGCCGTCGCCCCCAGCCATCCGGCCAGCGGATACGTCAGCAGCCAGCAACCGTGCGAGAGGGAGAACTGGGCGGCGAACGCGGCCGTACGCTCCCCGGGCGACACCGAGCGGCGGACGAGACGCCCCGCCGGAGTGAGCACCGCCGAGCACGCGGCACCGAACGCGGCCCAGAGCCCCAGCAGCGCGGGCAGCCGCCAACTCCCGCCCTGGGCAGCGGTGACGGCCCCGAGCCCGGCGAAGACCACGGCGAGCGACAGCGCGCCCGGCAGCATCACTGCTCGGTCCGGCACCTTCTCCAGCACCCGGGGCAGTACCAGCGCCACGGCCATCGACCCCGCCCCGTACGCCCCGAGCGCCAGCGGCAGGGCGCCCGCGGACAGGCCGAGCACATCACGGACGTAGACGACGGAGTTCACCGTCACCATCGCCCCGGCCGCCGCGACCGCGAGGTTCAGGACGAGCAGCGCCCGCAACTCGGGCACGCCGAGGAAGAGGCGCGTCCCGGCGGTGGCCCTGGCGTACGCGCCGCCCGCGCGCGGGGCGGTGACGGCGGCCCGCTCGGGCAGGGTGGTGGAGACGACCAGCGCGGCCGAGGCGAGGAACCCGAGGACCGTGCCGGTGAACAGCCCGTCGTAGGTCGTCACGGACAACAGCGCGGCTGCGAGCGCGGGGGAGAAGAGGCTCTCCAGGTCGTAGGCGAGCCGGGACATCGACAGGGCCCGGGTGTAGTCGCGTTCCTCCGGCAGCACATCGGGGATGACGGCCTGGAAGGTGGGCGTGAACACGGCCGACGCGGACTGCAGGAGGAACACCAGGACGTAGACCTGCCAGACCTCGCCGACGAACGGCAGGGACAGGGCGATCCCCGCGCGCACCAGGTCCGCCGTCACCATCAGGGCCCGGCGCGGCAGCCGGTCGGCGACCGCGCCCACGATGGGGGCGATGACCACGTACGCCACCATCTTGATCGCGAGTGCCGTACCGAGGACGGAACCGGCGTCGGCGCCCGCGAGGTCGTACGCCAACAGCCCGAGCGCGACAGTCGCGAGCCCGGTCCCCACCAGGGCCACGACCTGGGCGGCGAAGAGCCGCCGATAGGCACGATGACGCAGCACGGCAAGCATGACCAGATGATAACCATCATGTGCGCACCTATGCACATGATGGCGGGAGGGGAGCGCCCCGCAGGGGCGCGGGAAACTGCGCGACCAGCCCCCACGAACCCGCACCCAGGGCCGACCCCCGCACCCCGAGCGGAGCGCCTACGCTGGGCGCATGCCTGAACGCCATGCCGTGTCACCTGCGTCCGGTGCGCATCTGCGCGCCCCCGACAGCGCACGGCTCACCGAGGCGACCGGAGTGTTCGCGATGCTCTCCGACGTCACCCGGCTGCATCTGCTGTGGCTGCTCGCGCAGGGCGAGTCGGACGTCGGCTCACTGGCCGACCGCTGCGAGGCGTCCCGCACGGCCGTCAGCCAGCACCTGGCGAAGCTGCGGCTGGCCGGGCTCGTGGACACCCGCCGCGAAGGCCGTCACATCTACTACAGCCTCGCCGACGGGCACCTCAAGCGCCTGGTCGTGGAGGCGCTCAGCCACGCCGACCACCGGGTCAGCGGCCAGGCCCCGCACGACTGAGGACGGCCCATGACCGCCGGACATCCACCGTCCCCTCCACCGTCCCCTCCGCCGTCTCCTGTCCGTGTGCGGCCGGACCGCCCCGGTGCCGGACGGGTGAGCGCCGTGGTGGCCGGGCTGACGGCCGGGCTCGTGCTGTTCCCCGGCCTGGCCCCCAACTCCGTGGGCCGGCTGGGCAGTCTGCTGGAGGCGTTCCTGCCCTGGCTCGGCCTGGTGGTCGTGGTCCTGCTCGGCGTGGGGCTGCTGCGCCGCTCGGCCGTCACGCTGCTGGCGCTCCTGCTTCCGGCGGCGGCCTGGACGTACACCTTCGGCGGCCTGCTGCTGCCCGGCGCGCCGCCCGGGGCGCGGGATCTCGTCGTGGTGCAGCACAACGTGAGCGACGAGAACACCGACCCTGCGGGTACGGCCCGCGCCCTGGCAGAGGCCGGGCCCGACCTCATCGCGCTGGAGGAACTGGTGCCCTCGGCACTTCCGGTCTACGAGAGGACGCTCGCCCGGGAGTACCCGCACCACGCGGTCCGCGGCACCGTCGGACTCTGGTCGCGGCATCCGCTCACCGGGACCCGCCCGCTGGACATCAAGCCCGAGGGGATCGAGGAGGACTGGCGCCGCGGGCTCAGGACCTCGGCCCGTACGCCGCACGGCGACATCGCGGTGTACGTCGCCCACCTGCCGTCCGTCCGCCTCGGAGCGGGCGGACTCGTGTCGCACCGGCGTGACGAGAGTGCCGGCCTGCTGGGCCGGGCCGTCGCCGCCGAGACACGCGACCCGGTGGTCCTCCTGGGCGACCTCAACGGCACGGTCGACGACCGCGGTCTGGCACCGCTCACCACACGAATGAACGTGGCGGAACGCGGCTTCGCGTTCAGCTACCCCGCCGGTCTCCCGCTCACCCGGATCGACCAGGTCATGGCCCGCTCGGCGACCGTCGCCGACATCCGCGCCCTGCCCGCCACCGGCAGTGACCACCTGCCCGTCGCCGCCCGGATCACCCTGGACTGACCACCGGCCCGATGGACTCCAGCGTCGGCACGACCTCCTCGATCGAGCCGTCCGCCGCGAACACCAGCCGGTCCAGGGTGGATTCACGGCGGACGCCGTCACCGCGCGGGGTGCCGGGGCCCGGGATCGCGAACCGGTGGTAGCAGATGAACCAGTCGTCCGTGCCGGGGACGTTCACAACCGTGTGATGGCCGGTCGCGAGGATCCCGTGCTCCGGGCGCTTGCGCAGGATCACGCCCTTCTCGGTCCACGGGCCGAGCGGGGTGGGGCCGGTGGCGTAGGCGACGCGATAGTCGTCGCTGCGGGTGTCGTCCTCCGACCACATGTAGTAGTAGACGCCCCGCCGTTTGAGGACGAAGGCGCCCTCGCGGAAGTCCTTGGGCGTGAACCGCCTCACCCGCGCCGGGTCGAAGGAGACCATGTCCTCGTCGAGTGGGACCCCGTACGCCTCGCTGTTGCCCCAGTAGAGATACGCGGTGCCGTCGTCGTCCGTGAAGACGGCCGGGTCGATCATCTGCCCCGCGTAGTCGTCGCGCCCGATGAGCGGCCGGCCCAGGGCGTCCCGGAAGGGGCCGGTGGGACTGTGGGCGACGGCGACACCGATCTGCTGGTCGGCGCAGAAGTAGAAGTAGTAGGACCCGTTGCGTTCCCCGGCGGCCGGGGCCCAGGCGTGGCGCTCCGCCCAGCTCACGTCCGACTCCAGGTCGAGGACCACGCCGTGGTTCTCCCAGGTGACCAGGTCGTCGGAGGAGAACACCTCGAACCGGGTGCCACCCCAGCCCTCGAAGCCGTCCGTCGTCGGATAGATGAAGTAACGGCCATGGAACTCCTGGATGTTGGGGTCGGCGTACAGCCCCGGCAGCAGGGGGCTGCGCATGGGCACCGCCTCGACCCTCCAGGTGCGCGCGGTGCCGTCGGCCGCTGTGACGGTGTAGCTCTGCGGGGTGCGGAAATCGCGCTCGGTGCCCGACGGCGGGTCGATCCGGCAATCCGCCGCCAGGTCGAACTCCGGTGCGAGACGGGCGTGTTCGGTGCCCGGGTGCAGAGGCAGGACGACCTTCGACGCGGTGTCGTCGACGAGCGCGTACGCCTTCAGGCCGTCCGGCACGGTGGCGTCGACCACGGACGCCGGCGGCGCGTACCCGGCGAGGAGCCGCTCGTACTCGGCCCGCGTCACGGGCAACACCGAGCCGTGCCGCGCGCCGGGCGGCAGCGCGAACTCCTCGCAGGGCGTCCACTCCCCGGAGTCCAGGTCGGTGGTCTCGAAGGGTACGTAGCCGCGTCCGCTGAACTCGTCGACGAACAGGTACCACGTGCGATCGTCCGTGTTCGACCTGAAGACGATCGGCCCCTCGCCCTGCTCCACGGCCCCGTGACCGATGCGGTCGGCCACGAAGTCGTACGCGGTGTCGCGCAGCCCCGTCGACTTCTCCACGGTGATGAACTTGCCGCCGGGCGCGGCGGGGGAGTGGGCTCGCTCGTCCTTGGTGAAGCGGTAGTAGGTGCCGTCGTGCCGGACGACGGTCGAGTCGACGACCGAGTGGCCGGGGTCGTTCCACAGGCGGGGCTCGCTGAAGACACGGAAGTCACGGGTGGTCGCGTACAGCATCCTGTTGTGGGTGTCGGCGGTGTGGTCCGGGTCGTCCTGCGCGTACAGCTTCGACGCCCAGAAGACGACGAACACGCCGAGCTCCGGGTCGTGGACGGCCTCGGGCGCCCAGACGTTGCCGGCCGTGTCGGGGGCGACGCGCACCAGCCGGCGGTCGGTCCAGCTCACCAGATCCGTGCTCTCCCAGACCATGAGCGAGGTGCTTCCGGTGCGCTGCACCCGGTCCCAGCCGCCGTGCGGCTCCCCGTGCATCCTGAGGTCGGTGGCCATCAGATAGAACCGGTCGCCCTCCGGGGCGCGCACCAGGAACGGGTCGCGCAGCCCGCCCGTCCCGAGGTCCGAGGTCAGCACCGGCGCCCCGCCGTTCAACTCACGCCAGCGCAGCGGGTCGTCGCCCCGGCTGAGCGCGAACCTGATCCGCTCGCCGTCCGGGCTGCCCTCGCCGGTGAAGTAGACGAAGACGTAACCGGCGTACTCCTGCAAACCGACCTCCAGCGCTGCGACCTTTTGGCATGTCCTGTGGGAAAGCCCGTCGAAGAGTGTTGCTATCTGCGCCGAGCGGCGTCAATCGGCTCAGGGGCCCGGGGAGGCAGCGAAAGTTTCGACTCGAGGGCCTTCCCGTGCGGTCAGCCCTCCAGCCGGCGCAGCCGTTCCGCGTCACAGGTGCGCGGGCAGGTGGAGCAGGCCTCGGCCGGGCGGATCGTGTAGTAGAGGCAGCAGCCCAGACGGGTACGGGTCGGGTGCTCGCGACCGTCGCTCGTGCACAGGGAACGGAAGTCCGCGCCGCCGGGGAAGGGCGCCTGGGCGCCGGGCAGGACGGCGGAGGCGGCCCGGACGCCGGCGGCCTCGTCGCCGCGCGTCCGCCCGAGGTACCAGAGGCCGGAGACCAGGTCGTCGGAGACCAGCCCCCACAGCGCGCGCGAGCCCCGGCGGACGTACGGGCCGAGCGCCTCCAGCACAGGACCCATGTGGCCGGCCACGGCGGTCCTCAACTCGGCGCGCAGCGCCTCCTGATGGGCGGCCACCCGGGTGCCGGGGAGGAGTGCGGCGGGGTCGCCCGGGAGGCAGGCGAGCTCGGTGCCCGGGGTGACTTCGAAGGCCCCGGACGCGAGGTCGACGCGTATGTCGCCGGGGGCGACCCGGGGCACGCGGTGCTCCAGGAACCACACTCCGCTCATCAACAGGCCCACCGACCAGGCGTAGTCGTGCAGAGCACGGGAGGCGGCGACGTGCCGGGGCGCGGTGTGGTCGTGGCGCATCCGGATGCGGGCGGCCTCCGCCTCCACGAAGGCCTCGACGCTCTCCTGACCCTCCGTCAGGCCTACGGTGCGGGCGGGGGTTGGCCCCGGTTCGGCGATCCGTACGGACAGCGCCTCGCACATCGCGTCCAGGCGGCGGTAGGCGGCGGTGAGGAGTTCCGGGACGGGTGTGGCGGTGTCGGCCTGGGCGGATTCCAGGTGGGCCACGGTCATCGGTAACTCCAGAGCGTGAAGGGTTTGGCGTAGGAGGCAGGTAAGCCTTACCTTAGCCGCAAGATCACGTGGTGCCGACCAAGTGGGACGTGGAGGAGTCGTGTGCGTCGTTGACCAGCGAAGTTACCGGCTGGTTGATCAAGGGCGTTGTGGATCACAGTGAACCCACAGCCGTTGAAAACTAAAGCATGCCTAACCTAAGCTCACTTTTCGTGACTGCGACCGAACGGGCCGCGCCGACCGGCGTGCCCCCGCGTGCCCTGAGGCACCTGACCCTGCTCCTCGGCGGAATCGGCGCGCTGACGCTGTGCGCCGCGCTGAGCCTCGCCCTCGGAACCCGCTCCGTCCCCCTGCCCACGGTGCTTGACGCGCTGTCGGGGCACGCGCAGGGCCGGGACGCCCTGGTGGTGACGGGACTTCGGCTGCCGCGCACGATCATCGGCCTGGCGGTCGGCGCCGCCCTCGGAGTCGCGGGCGCCGTGGCCCAGGGCATCACCCGCAACCCGCTCGCCTCCCCGACCACCCTGGGCATCAACGCGGGCGCGGGCTTCGCGGTCGTCGTCGCCATCTTCGCGCTGAAACTCACCGACCCCGTCGAGTACGTGTGGTTCGCGTTCGCCGGAGCCGCCGCGGCCGCCGTCCTCGCCCACGCGCTGGCCCGCCGCGCCGGGGACATCGACCCGGTACGGCTCGCCCTCGGTGGCACGGTGCTCCAACTGGTGCTGCTGTCCTGGACGTCAGCCGTCATGCTGGCAAGCCAGCGCACCCTCGACGAGGCCCGTTTCTGGCTGGCGGGCTCCCTCGCGGGACGCCAACTCGACACGCTCTGGCCGGTGTTGCCGTCGCTCCTTGTCGGCCTCCTGCTCGCCGGGGCCGTCGCGCCCGCCCTCAACGCCCTTGCCCTGGGCGACGACTCGGCCCAGGCGCTCGGTGTACCCGTCACCCGTGTCCGGCTCGCCGGCGGCCTCGCGGTCGTCCTGCTCGCCGGATCCGCCGTCGCCGTGGCCGGCCCGGTCGCGTTCATCGGACTCGCCGCGCCCCACCTCGTCCGCCCGCTCCTCGGCGGCGACCACCGCCTGCTCGTCCCCGGCTGCCTCCTCGCCGGCCCGCTGCTCCTCCTCACCGCCGACATCCTCGGCCGCCTGGTCATCCGCCCCGCCGAACTGGAGGTCGGCATCGTCACCGCGTTCCTCGGTGCGCCCCTGCTGGCCCTGCTCGCCCGGAAGGCCGCCCGATGACACTGACGTACAAGGCGGCCGTACGACGCGGCACGCACCGCCCGCCCGGCCGGGCCCGCCTCCTCGTCTACGGCGCGACCGGTCTCCTCGCCCTGCTCGCGCTGGTCACGGTCGCCGTCTCCACGGGGGAGATGGACATGCCCGCCTCCGTGGCGCTCCGCGCGCTGGCCGGGTTCGGCGAACCGGGCGATGTGCTGGTGGTACGGGAGTTCCGGGCGCCGCGCGCCGTCGCCGCCGTGGTGGCCGGCGCCGGACTGGGAGCGGCGGGCTGCGTCCTGCAACGGCTGTTCCGCAACCCCCTCGCCTCCCCGGACGTGATGGGGGTGACCGGCGGGGCCTCGCTCGGCGCGGTCGCCCTGCTTGCCGTCGGCGCCTCCCAACTGCTCATCCCCGTCGGCGCGTTGGCCGGTGGACTGCTGGCCGCGCTGCTGCTCGGGGTGTTCGCCTGGGGCTCCGGGCTCGCCGTCACCCGGCTCGTCCTCACCGGCCTCGCCGCCCAGGCGGGCCTGGCCGCCGCGGTCAACCTCCTGATCGTCCGCTTCCCCGCCGAACTCGCGGGCTCGGCGCTCCAGTGGACGACCGGATCGGTGTACGGCCGCACCTGGACGGAGGTCTGGAGCGCGGGCGCCGCCGTGCTGCTCGCCCTGGCCGTCGCGCTGGTCACCCACCGCCGTCTCGCCGTGCTCGACCTGGGGGACGACTCGGCGGGGGCGCTCGGCCTCGACACGTCCGCCGTGCGCCTCCAACTGCTGCTCGTGGCCGTCACGTTGGCCTCGCTGGCTGCGGCCCTGGCTGGGCCGGTCACCTTCGTCGCCCTCGCCGTCCCGCACATCGTCCGCCTCCTCACCGGCCCACCCACGGCGGCGACGCTTGCCCTGGCGGCCCTCACCGGGGCGGTTCTGCTGCTCGCCGCCGACCTGGTGGTCCAGCATCTGCTCCCGGTGGAGGGCCTGCCGGTCGGGGCCGCGACGGCGACGTTGGGGGCGCCGTGGTTGCTGGTGCTGATGTTCCGTCAGAGTGCGGCGGTGCGGGGTGAGGGGCGGCTCCGGGGTGCGTTGTCGGGTGCGGGCCCGGTGGGGCCGGCCGCGCAGTTCCCCGCGCCCCTGAAAAGCAGGGGCTACGCCCCGTGCTGTTCACCCCGCACGACGGCCGCCTGTCGCCTTTCAGGCCCGGAGGACCGTCGTCTTTCAGGCCCGCAGGGGCCTGGCCTTTTAGGGGCGCGGGGAACTGCGCGAGACGCCCCACCGGACCCGCACCCGACAACGCACCGACCATCACCCGCACCCGCACCCGCACTCCGCGTACCGCACAACGAACCGCTCGCCCCAGGAGCCCACATGCCCCCCACCAACGAACTCCGCACCCGGCGCCTCGACCTGCGCTACGGCGACCGGCTCGTGGTCGGCGGGCTCGACCTGACACTGCCCGGCGGCGCCGTGACCGCGATCGTGGGCCCCAACGCCTGCGGTAAATCAACCCTGTTGCGAGGCCTCAGCCGACTGCTCGCCCCCACCGCCGGCACAGTCACCCTCGACGGCTCCGACATCCACCGCATATCCGCCCGCGACCTGGCCCTACGGATGGGCCTGCTGCCGCAACAGCCCGTCACCCCCGAGGCGATCACCGTCGAGGCACTCGTACGCCTCGGCCGCTACCCGCACCAGCGCCTGCTCAGCCCCTGGTCGACCGCCGACCAGCGCGCCGTCGACGAGGCACTGGACCGCACCGGCACGACGGCGCTGCGCGACCACCCCGTCGACAGACTCTCCGGCGGCCAGCGCCAACGAGCCTGGATCGCACTGGCGTTGGCGCAGGACACCGACCTGCTCCTGCTCGACGAACCGACCACCTTCCTCGATCTCCGGCACCAGCTCGACGTCCTCGACCTGGTCGACGCCCTGCACGCCGAGGCCGGCCGCACCGTGGTGATGGTGCTGCACGACCTCGGACAGGCCGCCCGTTACGCCGACCACATGGTCGTGCTCAAGGACGGGCGCCTCGCCGCCGCCGGCCCACCGGCCGACGTGCTCGACGCGGACCTGGTCAAGTCCGTGTTCGACGTGGACTGCCGGGTCATTCCCGACCCGGAGACCGGCACCCCGCTGGTCGTCCCGAAGAGAGGCGCGACACGCCGCAGCACCGCGCCCGCCACCACCTGACCGCTCATCAACTCACCCACCCGACCCGTTCACCCTCACCCCTTCACCCCTTCACCCGTTCACCTGTTCATCCATCTGCTGACCAAGAAAGACCACCCCCTCATGCTCAAGCGATCACCCCTGCGCGGATTCGGCCGCCCCACCGCCGCACTGCTCACCGTCGTCCTCGGCACGGGCCTCCTCGCCGCCTGCGGCGACTCCG
The DNA here is from genome assembly GCF_020982545.1 of Streptomyces sp. MNU76. Classification (GTDB taxonomy): domain Bacteria; phylum Actinomycetota; class Actinomycetes; order Streptomycetales; family Streptomycetaceae; genus Streptomyces. The sequence continues at coordinate 96,230 of NZ_JAJKLK010000002.1, forward strand.
ACACGACGAAGGCGGACGCCGCCGCCCAGGCCGGTGCGGACAGCGCCGCCTTCCCCCGCACCCTCAAGACCGTGATGGGCGACGTCAAGATCCCGGCGCAGCCGAAGAAGGTCGTCGTCCTCGACACCGGTGAGCTCGACGACGTCACCCTGCTCGGCGTCGACCCGGTCGGCGCCGTCGCCCCGCACTTCAAGACGGAGGGCGGCTTCCCCACGTACCTGGAGGGCGACCTCAAGAACACCACGGACGTCGGACCGCTCCTGGAGCCGAACCTGGAGAGGATCGCCTCCCTGCGGCCCGACCTGATCCTGTCCTCCAAGGTCCGGCACGAGAAGGTCTACGACAAGCTCAGCGCCATCGCCCCGACGGTCTTCACCGAGACCACCGGCGGTGTCTGGAAGGAGAACCTCAAGGTCCACGCCGAGGCGCTGGGCCTGGAGGACGAGGCCGCCGCCAAGCTCAAGGAGTACGAGACGCGGGCCGAGGCGCTCGGCGAGGCGATCAAGAAGAAGGACGGCGCCCTGCCGACCGTCTCCGTGGTCCGCTTCGTCGCCGGCCCGACCCGGCTCTACGCCTCCAACTCCTACAGCGGTGTCGTCCTGAACGACGTCGGCTTCCCGCGCCCGAAGTCGCAGATCTCCGACGACCCGGGCGTCACCATGAAGGACGTCGGCCCGGAGGAGATCGACCAGGCCGACGCCGACCTGGTCTTCGTCACCACCGCCGACACCCCGGACAAGACCCAGCAGAAGCAGGTCACCTCCAACCCCGTGTGGAAGGACCTGCCCGCTGTCGAGGACGGCAAGGTCTTCGAGGTCCCGGACGAGACCTGGATGTCCGGCATCGGCGTCCAGGCCGCCGAGGAGATGCTCGCCGACATCGCGAAGGCAACCGGCGTCGAACTGCCGAAGCAGTAACTCCCGCAGTACCTGGGGCGGGCCCCACCACGAGACGG
>NZ_JAJKLK010000003.1 GCF_020982545.1 Streptomyces sp. MNU76
CCCGGGACGCGCATCGCCAGAATGGCCATGTCGTCGGAGGGCGCGTCGGAGGCGAAGCGTTCGACCGCACGCATGACGCGGGCCGCGACCGCGCCGGCCGTGAGACCCGTGCAGGTGGTGAGGACCTCGGTGAGGCCGTCGTCGCCCAACATGCGGGTGCCCTCGCGGCGTTCGGTGACGCCGTCCGTGACACACAGGAGGACGTCGCCGGGGTCGAGGGTGACGGTCTGCTCGTACAGCTCCAGGTCCTCCATGACGCCGAGCAGGGCCTGCGGTTCGGCGGCCGGCTCGACCGTGCCGTCCTGGCGCAGGCGCAGCGGGAGCGGATGGCCGGCGCAGACGACCTTCAGGACCGCGCTGCCGTCCTCCTGGGGCCACAACTCGCCGTACAGAAGCGTGAGGAAGCGGCTGCGGGCGCCCTCGTCGATGATCGCGGAGTTGAGGCGTTCCAGGACCGCCGGGCCGGCGTAGCCCTCGCGGGCGAGCAGACGCAGGGCGTGGCGGGCGAGGCCGGTGACCGCGGCTGCCTCCGGGCCCGTACCGCAGACGTCGCCGATGGCGAAGCCGTACGCGCCGTCGCGGATGGGGAAGAGGTCGTAGAAGTCGCCGCCGACCTCGTTGCCCTCGCCGGCCGCGCGGTAGATGACCTCGACCTCGACGCCGTCGATCTGCGGGAGCTCGGGCGGGAGGAGGCTGCGCTGGAGGGACTGGCTGATGGCCACGCGCTCCGAGTAGAGCCGGGCGTTGTCCAGGGCGAGGGCGGCCCGGCGGGAGAGGTCCTCCGCCAGTTCCAGGATCTCCTGGCGGAAGTGTTCGTCGGTGGGCTTGCCGAGGGTCAGCATGCCGATGACGCGGTTGCGGGCCACGAGCGGGAGGACCACGGTCTCGCCACCCACCGCCGAGGCCGTCGCCAGGGTGGTGCCGATGCCCGAGCTGACCGTGGCGGGTTCGCCGAGGCCGAGGCTGCGCATGGAGGTGCGCAGGGCGGCCTGGTGGGCGGCCTCGGCGGGGGCCGTCCAGACGCGGGCGCCCGGCGTGGGGATGGGTTCCGGCGGGCGGATCTTGACCAGGAGGGCCTTGAGGCCGTCGATGAGGTCCTCGTCCTCGTGCAGGACGTAGGAGAGGTACGGGTCGGAGGCCTGGTCGGCGATCGTGTAGACCGCGCACCATGTCGCGAGCGTCGGGATGGTCATCTGGGCCATCAGGGCCAGGGTCTGGTCGCGGTCCAGGGTGCCCGCGAGGAGGTCGGAGGCCTCCACCAGGAAGCTCAGCGAGCCGCGGCGCAGGCGTTCCAGTTCGCCCAGGCGGGCCGACTCGACGGCCAGCGCGATGCGGTCGGCGGCGAACTGCAGGCGCAGGGCCTCCTCGTTGGAGTACCGGCCCTGGGCCTCGGCGGCGACGCCCAGGGAGCCCGTGAGGCGGCCTTCGACCTTGAGGGGGACCGTGACGACCGAGCGCATGCCCGTGCCGTTGAGCAGGGGGACGGCGCCGGGGACGGCCGTGAGGTCGTCGTGGACGGCGGGCATGCGGGCCGAGCCGTAGCGGCCGGGGCCGGCCTCCACGGGGACGCGGGCGAAGCGTTGGCGGGCCGAGGGCAGTCCCGTGGAGGCCCGGACCTCCAGCTCCGTCTCGTCGTCGGTGGCCAGGAGCAGGAAGGCGGAGTCGCCGTCGAGCATGTCGCGGGCGCGTTCGACCGTGCGCTGGAGGAGGCCGTCGAGGTCGTCCGGGGCGGGGGAGCCGATGAAGACCTCGAAGGGGTCCGTGGCCTGGCCCTCGCCTGAGCCGGAGGTGTCGCCGGACGGCATGCGGATGGGGGTCTGGAGGACGGCGCGCTCGTCGTCGCGCACGAGGAGGCAGACCGTGGAGGGGTCGCCGGCGGAGTCGCGGACCCGGAGGTGGGAGGCGTAGACCGGGGTCACCCGGCCGTTGGCGCCGCGGATGCCGTAACTGCCCTCCCAGCGGGAGAGCTGGAGGGCCTCGGCCACGCCCGTGCTGGTGCCGGGCGTGTGCGGCCACGCGGCCAGGTCGGTGAGGGGTTTTCCGATGACCTGGTCGGGGGTGTAGCCGAAGAGTTCCTCGGCGTCCTCGTTCCAGGCGCCGATGGAGCCCACGCGGTCGATCTGGACGACCGCGACGCGGACCCGGCCGTCGGCGAGCGGGAGCAGGTCGGCGGGGAGGGACGGGCCGGCCGAGCGGGTGCCCACCGGGCGGTCGGGGAGGTCGAGTTGGAACCAGACCTGCTTGTGCGTGGACGTGTACTCCACGCCCCAGCGGGTGGCCATCGCCGCGCACAGCTGGAGGCCGCGGCCGCCCTCGCGGTCGGGGCTGCCCATGTTGATGTGGCTGCCCTGGAGGGGGATCTCACGTTCGGGGTATCTGTCGGCGACCTCGATGCGGACGCCGTCCTCGGCACGCAGACAGAGGACGTCCGCGGAGGTGCCGGCGTGGACGACCGCGTTGGTGACGAGTTCGCTGGTGAGGACCACCGCGTCGTCGACGATGTCGGCGAAGCCCCAGCCCTGGAGGGTGTCGCGGACGAACGAGCGGGCGGTCGCGACGGATCGTGAGACGGCAGCGAAGCTGGCGGCCGCGCGCGCGGTGATCACAGAACTCCTTGTCCGGTTCTCTACGTGCGGGGGTGCGTGGACGGCCTCCTGCCGTGGCAGAGGCTGGTTCTCCGTCGGCCTGGGGTCCTGGGGGGTCTCCCCGGGATGCAGTCCGGTGGTCATGGTGCGGCCGCCCCTCCGATGCCTGCCCGCTCGTGCTCGTGCGCCACCGCCCAGGCCGGGTAGGAACCGGCGTGGCTGGACAGCCGCATGCAAGGTTACTTACCTTCGCCGTCCATGCGGATGCCGGTCGTCTGTGTTTCCGTCCGGAGGTGTGCGGACTGAACCGCCCCGGGTTCGGTGGAGATCTCAGTTGGTGGCTGTGAGCTGGGTTTTCGTGGTTGCTCGGTAGTAGTTGGCTTCGTATTCGACGGGCGGAATGTGCCCTATCTCACCGTGGAGCCGGCGGTGGTTGTACCAGTCGACCCACTCGGCGGTGGCGAGCTCGACGTGCGAGAGCGTCTTCCACGGCCGCTGCGGTTTGATGACCTCGGTCTTGAACAGACCGATCGTCGACTCCATGAGCGCGTTGTCGTACGCGTCGCCGACCGAGCCGATTGAGGCCGCGATGCGGGCCGCGTCGAGGTGTTCGGCGAGGCGAAATGAGGTGTATTGCGACCCGGCGTCGGAGTGGTGGACCAACTCGCCAGGGGCCGGCGGACGGCCGTCGCGGTCGCGCTGCCACAGCCCCATGTCCAGGGCGTCCAGGACGAGTTGGGTCTCCTTCGACAACGACGCGGACCAGCCGACAATGCGACGCGAGAAGGTGTCCACGACGAACGCGACATAGACGACGCCCGCCCAGGCCGCGACGTGTGTGAAGTCGGCGACCCAGGTGCGGTTCGGAGCCGGGGCGACGAACTCGCGGTCGAGCAGGTCCGGGGCCCGGGCGGCGGCCGGATCCGGCATGGTGGTGATGACCTTCTTGCCGCGGACGGCGCCGGCGATGCCGAGCTCGCGCATGAGGCGCTCGATCGTGCAGCGGGCCACCTCGTGGCCCTGGCGGTTGAGCTGTCGCCAGACCTTCCTGGCGCCGTAGACCCGGTAGTTGGACTGGTAGACCTCCTGGATCAGCTCCTTGAGTTCCTCGTCTCGCACCGCTCGCGGAGAGGGGCTTTCGAGGCGTTTCTTGCAGGCGTAGTAGGTGGAGGGGGGCGATCTTGCAGCTGTGCTGGGTCAGTACGCGGCAGATCGGCTCGACGCCGCCGAAGCGGTCCCGGTGCTCGTCGATGAACGTTACGAGCGAGGAAGTGGCCGGTCGAGCTCGGCCGCGAAGAAACTCGCCGCGGCCTTCAAGATCTCGTTCGCGCGCTTGAGTTCGGCGATCTCCTTCTTCATCGCCTTGATCTGCGCGGACTCCTCGCTCGTCGTCCCCGGCAGGGTCCCGGAATCGATCTGGTCCTGGCGGACCCACTTGCGCAACGTCTCGCGCGAGCCGATGCCGAGCTTCGCCATCACCGCGTTGATCGCGGCGGACTCGGTCGGGTAGTCACCGCGGACCTCGGCGACCATGCGCACCGCGCGCTTGCGCAGCTCAGGGGGATAGGAGGAGGGACGTGCCATGACTCTGATCCTTACACGGAATCGAGTCTCCATTCGAACCGGGGCGGTTCAGACCGTGTGCGAAGCTGCCGAACTGTTATGGCCTGGTTCAGCCATGGTGAAACACTGGGCAGGCTTCCAGGAGGAGGTCGGGCGACTCCGAGTACGAAGTAGCACGAGTGGTACGAGCAGTGTGAGCAGTACGAAGCGTTCGAACATGGCGAAGTACGCCCAACAGGAACGGTCGACCCTTGCGGGAGGGACACAGTGGAGTCTGGCGCAGCGGCGCGGGGCACTAAAGCGCGCGCGAAAGGCGGACAGTCCCTGAGTGACCAGCGCAAGTCGCGCAAACCGCGCAATGGAAGCACGACCGTGGACACGGCCGCCCTGAACCGGCTGCTCACGGCTCTGGAAGCGATGCGGGACGGCAACTTCCGCAAGCGCCTCACCGTCTCGGGTGACGGTGTCATGGCGGAGATCGCCGCGGTCTTCAACGAGGTGGCGGACCGGAATCTGCATCTCACCGGTGAGCTGTCGCGGGTGCGGCGGGTCGTCGGGCGTGAGGGCAAGCTCACCGAGCGGCTGGAGACGGGTGCCACCGAGGGGTCCTGGGCGGCGGCGATCGACGCGTCGAACGCGCTGGTCGACGACCTCGTACGGCCTGTCTCCGAGGTCAGCCGGGTGCTGTCGGCCGTGGCGGACGGTGATCTGTCGCCGCGGATGGAGCTGCGGACGCAGGCGCCGGACGGGACCGGGCATCCGCTGCGCGGGGAGTTCCTGAAGGTCGGGCGTACGGTCAACAACCTGGTCGATCAGCTGTCGACGTTCACCGACGAGGTCACCCGGGTGGCCAGTGAGGTGGGCACCGAGGGCAAGCTGGGCGGGCAGGCCAAGGTGCGCGGAATGTCGGGTTCCTGGAAGGACCTGACGGAGTCCGTCAACACGATGGCGTACCGGCTCACCGCGCAGGTGAGGGACATCGCGCTGGTGACGACGGCGGTCGCGAAGGGTGACCTGTCCCGCAAGGTCACGGTGGACGTGGCCGGCGAGATGCTGGAGCTGAAGGTCACCGTCAACACGATGGTGGACCAGTTGTCCGCGTTCTCCTCCGAGGTGACGCGGGTGGCCCGTGAGGTGGGTACGGAAGGGCAACTCGGCGGGCAGGCCGAGGTGCCGGGTGTGGCCGGGGTGTGGAAGGAACTCACCGATTCGGTCAACCTGATGGCCGGCAACCTCACCGCGCAGGTGCGGGGGATCGCCCAGGTCACCACCGCGGTCGCCAACGGTGACCTGTCGCAGAAGGTGACCGTGCCCGCACGGGGCGAGGTCGCCAAGCTCGCCGAGACGATCAACCAGATGACCGAGACGCTGCGGATCTTCGCCGACGAGGTCACGCGGGTGGCCAACGAGGTGGGTGCCGAGGGGCGGCTCGGCGGTCAGGCGCAGGTTCCGGGCGCGGCGGGAACGTGGAAGGACCTCACCGATTCGGTGAACACGGTGTTCCGGAACCTCACCATCCAGGTGCGGGACATCGCGGCCGTCACGACGGCGGTGGCCGACGGCGATCTCTCGCAGAAGGTCACGGTGGACGTGGCCGGCGAGATGCTGGAGCTGAAGAACACCGTCAACGGCATGGTCGACCAGCTGTCGTCCTTCGGTGACGAGGTCACGCGGGTGGCCAACGAGGTGGGTGCCGAGGGGCGGCTGGGCGGTCAGGCGCAGGTGCCGGGCGCGGCCGGTACGTGGAAGGACCTGACGGACTCCGTCAACACCGCGTTCCGCAACCTCACCGGACAGGTGAGGAACATCGCGGCGGTGACCACGGCCGTGGCCAACGGTGACCTCTCGCAGAAGGTCACCGTCGATGTCGCGGGCGAGATGCTCGAACTGAAGAACACCGTGAACACCATGGTGGACCAGCTGTCGAGCTTCGCCGACCAGGTGACGCGGATGGCCCGGGACGTGGGTACGGAGGGCCGCCTCGGCGGTCAGGCCCGCGTGGACGGTGTGTCCGGCACCTGGAAGGAGCTCACCGACTCCGTCAACTCGATGGCCGGCAACCTCACCTCGCAGGTACGGAACATCGCGCAGGTGACGACGGCCGTGGCGCGGGGTGACCTCTCCCAGAAGATCGACGTGGACGCGCGCGGCGAGATCCTGGAGCTGAAGAACACCATCAACACGATGGTCGACCAGCTGTCGTCCTTCGCGGATCAGGTGACCCGGGTCGCCCGGGACGTGGGTACGGAGGGCCGCCTCGGCGGTCAGGCGCAGGTGCCCGGCGTGGCCGGTGTGTGGCGCGACCTCACCGAGTCCGTGAACGGCATGGCCGGCAACCTCACCGGCCAGGTGCGCAACATCGCGCAGGTGGCCACGGCGGTGGCCAGGGGCGACCTGTCGCAGAAGATCACCGTGGACGCGCGCGGCGAGATCCTGGAGCTGAAGAACACGCTGAACACGATGGTGGATCAGCTGTCGTCGTTCGCCGAGGAGGTCACCCGGGTCGCCCGTGAGGTGGGTACGGAGGGCCAGCTCGGCGGTCAGGCCGAGGTGCAGGGCGTCTCCGGCACCTGGAAGGACCTCACGCAGTCGGTGAACTTCATGGCGAACAACCTGACCATCCAGGTGCGCCAGATCGCCGAGGTCACGACCGCGGTCGCCAAGGGCGACCTGTCGAAGAAGATCACCGTCGACGCCAAGGGCGAGATCCTGGAGCTCGTCACCACCGTCAACACGATGGTCGACCAGCTGTCGTCGTTCGCCGAGCAGGTGACCCGGGTGGCCCGCGAGGTGGGCACCGAGGGCATTCTCGGCGGCCAGGCGCACGTGCCGGGTGTCACCGGCATCTGGAAGGACCTCAGCGGCAATGTGAACCTGATGGCCAAGAACCTGACCATGCAGGTGCGGAACATCTCCCAGGTCGCCGCGGCCGTCGCCAACGGCGACCTGACCCGGACGGTGACGATCGAGGCGGCCGGTGAGGTCGCGCAGCTCGCCGACACCTTCAACAGCATGGTGAAGACGCTGAGTTCGTTCGCCGACCAGGTCACCAAGGTGGCCCGCGAGGTGGGCACGGACGGCATCCTGGGCGGTCAGGCGCACGTACCGGGTGTGGCGGGTACGTGGAAGGACCTCACCGAGTCGGTGAACTCGATGGCGTCCAACCTCACCGGGCAGGTCCGCAACATCGCGATGGTGACGACCGCCATCGCCAAGGGCGATCTGACCAAGAAGATCGACATCGATGCGCGCGGCGAGATCCTGGAGCTGAAGACCACCATCAACACGATGGTCGACCAGCTGTCGTCGTTCGCGGAGGAGGTCACCCGGGTGGCCCGCGAGGTGGGCACCGAGGGGCAGCTGGGCGGTCTCGCGCGGGTGCGGGACGTCGACGGCACCTGGCGGGACCTCACCGAGTCGGTGAACGAGATGGCCGGGAACCTGACCCGGCAGGTCCGTGCCATCGCGCGCGTGGCCACCGCGGTGACCCGGGGCGACCTGAACCTCAAGATCGACGTCGACGCGTCCGGCGAGATCAAGGAGCTGCAGGACTACATCAACAAGATGATCGCCAACCTGCGCGACACCACGATCGCCAACCAGGAGCAGGACTGGCTCAAGGGCAACCTCGCCCGGATCTCCGCCCTGATGCAGGGCCGCCGGGACCTCGACGACGTGGCCTCGCTGATCATGAGCGAACTGACGCCGGTGGTGTCCGCGCAGCACGGCGCCTTCTTCCTCGCGCTGCCGTTCCTCGACGGCAAGGACCTGGCCCCGGACAACGACGACCAGTACGAGCTGCGCATGCTCGGCTCGTACGGCTATTCGATGGGCTCCATGCCGACGTCGTTCCGGCCCGGGGAGGCGCTGGTCGGGACGGCGGCCAAGGAGAAGCGCACGATCTTGGTGGAGAACGCGCCGAGCGGTTACCTGAAGATCTCCTCCGGGCTCGGGGAGGCGCCCCCGGCGCAGGTCATCGTGTTGCCGGTGCTCTTCGAGGGGACCGTGCTCGGGGTGATCGAGCTGGCGTCGTTCACACCGTTCACCCAGATCCAGAAGGACTTTTTGAGCCAGATCGCGGAGATGATCGCGACGAGCGTCAACACCATCTCCGTCAACACCAAGACCGAGGTGCTGCTGAAGCAGTCGCAGGAGCTGACCGAGCAACTGCGCGAGCGGTCCGACGAGTTGGAGAACCGGCAGAAGGCGCTCCAGGCGTCCAACGCCGAACTGGAAGAGAAAGCCGAGCTGCTGGCCCGGCAGAACCGCGACATCGAGGTGAAGAACACCGAGATCGAGGAGGCGCGGCAGGTCCTGGAGGAGCGGGCCGAGCAGCTCGCGGTGTCCATGCGCTACAAGAGCGAGTTCCTCGCGAACATGTCGCACGAGCTGCGCACGCCGCTGAACTCGCTGCTGATCCTCGCCAAGCTGCTCGCCGACAACGCCGAGTCGAACCTGACGCCCAAGCAGGTCGAGTTCGCCGAGACGATCCACGGGGCGGGTTCCGACCTGCTGCAGCTCATCAACGACATCCTGGACCTGTCGAAGGTCGAGGCGGGCAAGATGGACGTCTCCCCGACCCGGATCGCCCTCGTCCAGCTCGTCGACTACGTGGAGGCCACCTTCCGGCCGCTGACCGCGGAGAAGGGTCTCGACTTCTCCGTACGAGTCTCGCCGGAGCTGCCCGCCACCCTGCACACGGACGAACAGCGCCTGCTGCAGGTGCTGCGGAACCTGCTGTCCAACGCGGTGAAGTTCACCGACTCCGGGGCCGTGGAGCTGGTCATCCGACCGGCGGGCGCGGACGTGCCGGTGGCCATCCGGGAGCAGCTGCTGGAGGCGGGTTCGCTGCGGGACGCGGACGCCGACATGATCGCCTTCTCGGTGACGGACACGGGCATCGGTATCGCGGCCAGCAAGATGCGGGTCATCTTCGAGGCGTTCAAGCAGGCGGACGGCACCACCAGCCGTAAGTACGGCGGTACGGGTCTGGGGTTGTCCATCTCGCGGGAGATCGCCCGGCTGCTGGGCGGCGAGATCCACGCGCAGAGCGAGCCCGGACGCGGTTCCACCTTCACCCTGTACCTGCCGCTGTACCCCAGCGAACTGCCCCCGCAGGGCTACGCGCACAACGCGCCTGCGACGCTGGAGGCGGGCGAGCTGCTGGCCTCCGAGGAGGAGCTGGCCCAGCGCGCCGAGACGCCGGCCGAGGTGAAGTCGTACCGCGAGACCCAGAACGGGGCCGCCGCGCTCTTCAGGCGCCGCCGCAGGTCCGTGTCGGCCGGCTCCCCGTCCTCCGCGCAAGCGCAGGGCAACGGGCAGGCTCAGGAGCACTGGGCGCAGCAGGCGGCTCAGGAGGCGGCGTCGCGGGCGCGCCGGACGGCGGCCCGGTTCGACGGCGAGAAGGTGCTCATCGTCGACGACGACATCCGTAATGTCTTCGCGCTCACCAGCGTCCTGGAGCAGCACGGCCTGTCCGTGCTGTACGCCGAGAACGGCCGCGAGGGCATCGAGGTCCTGGAGCAGCACGACGACGTGACGGTCGTGCTGATGGACATCATGATGCCCGAGATGGACGGGTACGCGACGACCACGGCGATCCGCCGGATGCCGCAGTTCGCCGGGTTGCCGATCATCGCGCTGACGGCGAAGGCGATGAAGGGCGACCGGGAGAAGGCGATCGACTCGGGTGCCTCCGACTATGTGACGAAGCCGGTCGATCCGGATCATCTGCTGGCGGTGATGGAGCAGTGGATGCGCAGTGAGTGACAGGCGGTACGGCCCGTGGTCACAACCCGTCGGGGTGCGCGCGGAGTTGCTGACGGAGTGTGCCCGAGGCCGTGTAGAAACGCGGGATTCGGGGAACCTTCTGGTCTCCCCTTGCGTTTCTGCTACGAGCACAGTGACATCACGGTGACAGGGTGTGGCGACGGGCGGGGTGCGGCTACGATGACCGGCACAAGGACGGGTGGCGCGAGGGAGTCGTCCCCTGGGGTGACGCCGAGCGGTGTCACGTCGAGTCCTGCGGACAGGGGAGGCCCCAAGCCGGGGCGAGGAGGGCGGGCCATGGTGCAGAAGGCCAAGATCCTCCTGGTCGATGACCGGCCGGAGAATCTGTTGGCGCTGGAGGCCATCCTCTCCGCGCTCGATCAGACACTGGTGCGGGCATCGTCCGGGGAGGAAGCGCTCAAGGCGCTGCTGACGGACGACTTCGCGGTCATTCTGCTGGACGTCCAGATGCCGGGCATGGACGGTTTCGAAACGGCCGCGCACATCAAGCGGCGTGAGCGGACCCGGGACATCCCGATCATTTTCCTCACCGCCATCAACCACGGACCGCACCACACGTTCCGTGGGTACGCGGCGGGTGCGGTCGACTACATCTCGAAGCCGTTCGACCCCTGGGTGCTGCGCGCCAAGGTCTCCGTCTTCGTCGAGCTGTACATGAAGAACTGCCAGCTCCGGGAGCAGGCGGCGCTGCTGCGGCTCCAGTTGGAGGGCGGTGGCAAGGGTGCGGCGGGCGGTTCCAAGGAGCCCTCCGGAGGCATTCTCGCCGAGCTCTCCGCGCGGCTCGCGGCCGTCGAGGAGCAGGCGGAGGCGCTCTCCAAACAGCTCGACGACGACTCCGCGGACGCCGCGGCGGTGGCCACCGCGGCCCATCTCGAACGCAAACTCACCGGTCTGCGCAGGGCGCTGGACGCGTTGGAGCCGGGCACGGGCGGGCCTTCGCCCATGCCGTCACAGAACTGAGCGCACATCAGGGCGCGGGCCCGGTCACGCAAGTGGCCCGGGCCCGCGTCTCGTTGCGACTGGGCCGGGACGGGGACAATGACGGTGACGGGCCGATGCCGGTGCGCCCGCGCGGTTGACGGCCTGTCAGGCCGCGTCAGCTTCAGGCCGACGCACGCGCGACACGAACGGGTGAAGCAGTAGGCACACGTGTCGGCCGTGGCCTCCACCGGTAACCTCACACCCATGGCCTCACGTCAGTCCGCAGCGAAGAAGCCGCCCGCGAAGAAGGCGGCCGCTCCGACGAAGGCTCCGGCGAAGAAGGCCCCCGCGAAGAAAGCCGCCGCCAAGAAGGCGACGGCGAAGAAGACGGCCCCTCCGAAGCCGGCGCCCAATCCGACCGGAGGTGTGTACCGACTGGTACGCGCCATCTGGCTCGGTGCCGCGCACGCCGTCGGCGCCGTCTTCCGCGGCATAGGGCAGGGCGCGCGGAATCTCGACCCGGCGCACCGCAAGGACGGCGTCGCGCTGCTGATGCTCGCGCTCGCTCTGATCGTCGCCGCCGGCACCTGGTCGAACCTGCGCGGCCCGGTCGGCGATCTCGTCGAGATGCTGGTCACCGGCGCCTTCGGCCGGCTCGACCTGCTGGTGCCGATACTGCTCGCGGTCATCGCCGTGCGGTTCATCCGGCACCCCGAGAAGCCCGAGGCCAACGGCCGGATCGTCATCGGCCTGTCCGCGCTCGTCATCGGCATCCTCGGCCAGGTCCACATCGCCTGCGGTTCGCCCGCCCGCAGCGTCGGCATGCAGGCGATAAGGGACGCCGGAGGCCTCATCGGCTGGGGCACGGCCACCCCGCTGACGTACACCATGGGCGAGGCCCTCGCCGTGGCGATGCTCGTGCTGCTCACGGTCTTCGGCCTGCTCGTCGTCACCGCCACGCCGGTCAACGCGATCCCGCAGCGACTGCGGCTGCTCGGCCAGAAGCTGGGCGTCATCGCCGACGACGAGGACGACGACGAGTACGGCGAGGACGACGCGCGCTACGAGGAGCAGTGGCGCGACAGCCTGCCCGCGCGCTCCCGCCGGCGCGGCTCCGCCCCCGAGCCGTACGACCCCGACGGCGCCGAGCAGGAGGCCCTCACCCGCCGCCGCCCGAGGCGCTCCGCCGTACGGCAACCCGATCCGGACCGGCCGATGGACGCCGTGGACGTGGCCGCGGCGGCCGCCGCCGCGCTCGACGGGGCGGTGCTGCACGGCATGCCGCCCTCGCCGGTGGTCGCCGACCTCACCCAGGGCGTCACCGCGGGGGACCGGGAGGAGACCACGCCCGTCCCGGCCGCGCGCAGCAAGCCGACCAAGGAGGCCAAAGAAGAGCCCCCGGTCGCCAAGCCGCCGAAGGGCGCCCGCCAGGACATCCTGGTGCCGGACCTGACCAAGCAGGCCCCGGAGGCCCATCGTGAGCTGCCGCCGCGCGCGGAACAGCTGCAGCTCTCCGGCGACATCACCTACTCCCTGCCCTCGCTGGACCTGTTGGAGCGGGGCGGCCCCGGGAAATCGCGCACCGCGGCCAACGACGCCATAGCTGCCTCCCTGACGAACGTGTTTGCCGAGTTCAAGGTCGACGCCGCCGTCACCGGCTTCACCCGCGGGCCGACGGTCACCCGGTACGAGGTCGAGCTGGGGCCGGCGGTCAAGGTCGAGAAAATCACCGCCCTGACCAAGAACATCGCGTACGCGGTCGCCAGCCCTGATGTCCGGATCATCTCCCCGATCCCGGGGAAGTCCGCCGTCGGCATCGAGATTCCCAACAGTGACCGCGAGATGGTCAACCTCGGAGACGTGCTCCGCCTCGCCGAGGACGACGACCCGATGATGGTCGCGTTCGGCAAGGATGTGGAGGGCGGCTACGTCATGCACAGCCTGGCGAAGATGCCGCACATGCTGGTCGCCGGCGCGACCGGCTCCGGTAAGTCGTCCTGCATCAACTGCCTGATCACCTCGGTCATGATGCGTGCGACGCCCGAGGACGTCCGCATGGTCCTCGTCGACCCCAAGCGCGTCGAGCTGACGGCCTACGAGGGCATCCCGCACCTCATCACGCCGATCATCACCAACCCCAAGCGGGCCGCCGAGGCGCTCCAGTGGGTCGTGCGCGAGATGGACCTGCGCTACGACGACCTGGCCGCGTTCGGCTACCGGCACATCGACGACTTCAACGAGGCCATCAGGAACGGCAAGGTGAAGCTGCCCGAGGGCAGTGAGCGAGAGCTCCAGCCGTACCCGTATCTGCTGGTCATCGTGGACGAGCTGGCCGACCTGATGATGGTGGCGCCGAGGGACGTCGAGGACGCGATCGTCCGTATCACCCAGCTGGCGCGCGCGGCCGGCATCCATCTGGTGCTCGCGACCCAGCGGCCGTCCGTGGACGTCGTCACCGGTCTCATCAAGGCGAACGTGCCCTCCCGGCTCGCCTTCGCCACTTCCTCGCTCGCCGACTCCCGCGTCATCCTCGACCAGCCGGGCGCCGAGAAGCTGATCGGCAAGGGCGACGGGCTGTTCCTGCCGATGGGGGCGAACAAACCGACCCGTATGCAGGGCGCGTTCGTGACCGAGGACGAGGTCGCGGCCGTCGTCCAGCACTGCAAGGACCAGATGGCGCCCGTCTTCCGGGACGACGTCACCGTGGGCACCAAGCAGAAGAAGGAGATCGACGAGGAGATCGGCGACGACCTCGACCTGCTGTGCCAGGCGGCCGAACTGGTCGTCTCCACGCAGTTCGGCTCGACCTCCATGCTCCAGCGCAAGCTGCGCGTCGGCTTCGCCAAGGCCGGGCGGCTGATGGACCTGATGGAGTCCCGGGGCGTCGTCGGACCGAGCGAAGGCTCCAAGGCACGTGACGTTCTTGTGAAACCCGACGAGCTGGACGGCGTGCTCGCCGTGATCCGGGGGGAGACTGAGGCGTAAGGGCCGCAGCGGTATCGCGGAGGGGCGCGACAGGGGCGCACGGCAGGAGAAGACCGGTTGTCCGGCGGGCGGAACACGGATGGGATTACGGCATCCGGGTATTCGAACGTGACTCACCCGTAAGGAAATGGTGAGCAACCGTTTCCCTTCGTCGTACGTCAAGTTGGACGAGGGGACAGCCCCGTGCCCGCACCCTCACCACCAGCAGGATGTCCGGCCATTCTGATGGCGTACAAAGTCCCACCGCCCGGTTGCCCCACCCTTTCGCACCCCCCCTAGACTGAACCTCCAGCACAGGTGGCTACACGCTCGAAAGGCGCCCCCGTGTCCATCGGCAACTCCCCTGACGGCAACTTCCCCGAAGACGAGCGCCCGTTCGAAGACGACCGTGACGAACGCTCGGCGGAACGCCCCTCGATCGGCCGTGCCCTCCAGCAGGCACGCATCGCGGCCGGGCTGACCGTCGACGACGTCAGCAACGCCACCCGGGTCCGCATCGCCATCGTGCACGCGATCGAGCAGGACGACTTCGCCCCCTGCGGTGGCGACGTCTACGCGCGCGGTCACATCCGCACCCTCGCGCGCGCGGTGCGCATCGACCCCGAGCCACTCCTCGAACAGTTCGCGGAGGCGCACGGCGGGCGGCCCGCGCCGACCCCGGCGGCCCCGCTGTTCGAGGCGGAGCGAATCCGTCCCGAACGGCGCGGCCCCAACTGGACGGCCGCCATGGTCGCCGCGATCGTCGCGGTGATCGGCTTCGTCGGCTTCACCGCGTTCAACGGCGGAGACGACGACGGCTCCACCACCCAGGTCGCCGAGGGCTCCACCCCGACCACCGTAAAGTCCCCCTCGCCGACGCCCAAGGCCGACAAGTCCGACGCCGACCCGAAGCCCGACCCGACCGACAGCGCCATCGCGGCCGCGCCCCGTGACAAGGTGACCGTGCAGGTCAGCGCCTCCGACGGGCGCAGCTGGATCTCCGCCAAGGACCACAACGGGCGGTTCCTGTGGGACGGCCTGCTCAAGCAGGGGCAGTCCAAGACCTTCCAGGACAGCTCCCGGATCGACCTCGTCCTCGGTGACGCCGGTGCCGTCCAGCTCTACGTCAACGGCAAGAAGATCAAGGACGACTTCCAGCCCGGCCAGGTCGAACGTCTGACGTACACGAAGGGCGACCCGGAGGTCGGCTGAGCCCGCCGGGCCTCCGGAGCGGACGTACGGACGGCCCACAGGGAAACGCGGGTACGGGGTTGGCCAAGATCGGCCAACCCCGTCGACGTGGGCTGTCACTGGGACGAAGTAGTCTTGAGCCCATGCCTGAACGCCGTACCGTCGCACTCGTCACTCTTGGCTGCGCCCGTAACGAGGTGGACTCGGAGGAGCTCGCAGGCCGCTTGGAGGCGGACGGCTGGGAGCTCGTCGAGGACGCCGAGGAAGCGGACGTCGCGGTCGTCAACACCTGTGGCTTCGTCGAGGCCGCCAAGAAGGACTCCGTCGACGCCCTCCTGGAGGCCAACGACCTCAAGGGGCACGGCAGAACCCAGGCCGTCGTGGCGGTCGGCTGCATGGCGGAGCGGTACGGCAAGGAACTGGCCGAGGCGCTGCCCGAGGCCGACGGAGTGCTCGGCTTCGACGACTACGCCGACATCTCCGACCGTCTCCAGACCATTCTGAACGGCGGCATCCACGCCTCGCACACCCCGCGCGACCGGCGCAAGCTGCTGCCGATCAGCCCGGCCCAGCGGCAGGAGTCCGCAGCCGAGGTCGCGCTTCCGGGGCACGCCCCCGTCGATCTTCCGGAAGGCCTCGCTCCGGCCTCGGGGCCCCGGTCCCCGCTGCGCCGCCGTCTGGACGGCTCGCCCGTCGCCTCCGTGAAGCTCGCCTCCGGCTGCGACCGCCGCTGCTCCTTCTGCGCCATCCCCTCCTTCCGCGGCTCCTTCATCTCGCGCCGCCCCTCGGACGTGCTGAACGAGACGCGCTGGCTCGCCGAGCAGGGCGTCAAGGAGGTCATGCTGGTCTCCGAGAACAACACCTCGTACGGCAAGGATCTCGGCGACATCCGGCTGCTGGAGTCCCTGCTGCCCGAGCTCGCCGAGGTCGACGGCATCGAGCGGGTGCGCGTCAGCTACCTCCAGCCCGCCGAGATGCGGCCCGGCCTCATCGACGTGCTCACCTCCACGCCCAAGGTCGTGCCCTACTTCGACCTCTCCTTCCAGCACTCCGCCCCCGCGGTGCTGCGCTCGATGCGCCGCTTCGGCGACACCGACCGGTTCCTGGAGCTGCTGGACACCATCCGCGGCAAGGCCCCCGAGGCCGGCGTCCGGTCCAACTTCATCGTGGGCTTCCCCGGTGAGACCGAGGCGGACCTCGCGGAGCTGGAGCGGTTCCTGAACGGCGCGAGACTGGACGCCATCGGTGTCTTCGGGTACTCCGACGAGGAGGGCACCGAAGCGGCGACGTACGACAACAAGCTGGCCGAGGACCTCGTCGCCGAGCGTCTCGCGCGGGTCTCGCGACTGGCCGAGGAACTGGTCTCGCAGCGCGCCGAGGAGCGTGTCGGACAGACCGTGCGTGTCCTGGTCGAGTCGGTCGACGGCGACGAGGGCGCCTGCGGCCGCGGCGCGCACCAGGCGCCCGAGACGGACGGTCAAGTGCTGTTCACTAACGGCGAGGACCTGAGCGTCGGCCTTATGGTCGAGGCGAAGGTGGTCGGCACGGAAGGCGTCGACCTGGTGGCCGAGGTGCTTCCGGGCTCGCTCGCCTCCCCCGCGTGTACTGAGGAGGCGGCCAGATGACGGGAGTCCCGGCATCCGCGGCGGGCGGCACCTCCGGCGCCAAGAGCGCGGCGAGCGCCTCAGGCGTTCCCGGCGCCCCGAGCGCCGCCGTCCCCAGCGCTGCCGGGGAGGCGCGACCCGTCCGTGGCGGGAAGCTGGGAGCTGCCGCCGTCAACCAGGCCAGCCTCTGGAACATCGCGAACATCCTGACCATGGTCCGCCTGGTTCTCGTGCCGGGCTTCGTCGTCCTGATGCTCATGGACGGCGGATACGACCCGGTCTGGCGGGCCTGGGCGTGGGCAGCCTTCGCCGTCGCCATGATCACCGACGTCTTCGACGGCCACCTGGCCCGGACGTACGACCTCGTCACCGACTTCGGGAAGATCGCCGACCCCATCGCCGACAAGGCGATCATGGGCGCCGCCCTGATCTGTCTGTCCTATCTCGGTGATCTGCCGTGGTGGGTGACCGGCGTCATCCTCGGCCGGGAGCTGGGCATCACCCTCCTGCGGTTCGTCGTCATCCGGTACGGCGTCATTCCCGCGAGCCGGGGCGGCAAGCTGAAGACCCTGACCCAGGGCATCGCCGTCGGGATGTACGTGCTGGTGCTGGAGGGGCCCCTGGCGACCCTGAGGTGGTGGGTGATGGCCGCGGCGGTCGTCCTGACCGTGGTCACCGGGCTCGACTATGTGAGACAGGCCATTGTGCTGCGTCGGCGCGGAACAGCCGAGCGCGAAGCCGCGGCGGAGGGAGCGGAACGTTGACTTCCACGGCCGCCGAAGTGCTGCGACTACTGACCGTGAGGGGAGAGACTCTCGCCGTCGCGGAGTCGCTGACCGGTGGTCTGGTCGCGGCCGCCCTCACCGCGGCCCCCGGCTCCTCCCAGGCCTTCCGGGGCTCGGTCACCGCGTACGCCACCGAGCTGAAGCACCGGTTGCTGGATGTCGACGCCACCCTCCTGGATCAGCGGGGAGCGGTGGATCCGCAGGTCGCGGTAGAGATGGCGCGGGGCGTCCGCACGGCGCTCGGTGCCGACTGGGGGATTTCGACCACCGGCGTAGCGGGCCCGGAACCCCAGGGCGGCCAGCCCGTCGGCACGGTCTATGTGGCCGTCGCCGGACCGTCCACAGCCGAATCCGGCGTATCAGGTGGCGGGAAAGTGTCGTCGTTGCGGTTGAACGGCGGCCGGACGGAAATCCGTATGGAGAGTGTACGGAGCGTACTCGCACTGCTCCTTCAGGAGCTTGCGGGCGAACAGACCGGGAATGAGCGGGCACAGGATACGGAACAGAACGGGGGGACTTGATGTTTGCAGCCCTGAGTGAACACAACAGCGCTCCCCGCACGGCCGCAGCGCAAGGCGGTACGGTGGGGCGTGAAGGATGCGGCTACGCGGTCCGAGGAGGGAGCCACCGATGATTCTGCTCCGTCGCCTGCTGGGTGACGTGCTGCGTCGGCAGCGCCAGCGCCAGGGCCGTACTCTGCGCGAAGTCTCCTCGTCCGCCCGAGTCTCACTCGGCTATCTCTCCGAGGTGGAGCGGGGGCAGAAGGAGGCTTCCTCCGAGCTGCTCTCCGCCATTTGCGACGCGCTGGACGTACGGATGTCCGAGCTCATGCGGGAAGTGAGCGACGAGCTCGCCCTTGCCGAGCTGGCCCAGTCCGCAGCGGTCACCGAGCCGGTGCCAGCACCAGTGCGCCGACCCATGCTCAACTCCGTCTCGGTGGCCGGTGTGCCGCCGGAGCGGGTCACGATCAAGGCGCCCGCCGAAGCGGTGGACGTCGTCGCGGCGTGACCTGCCGCGACCTGGGTGCATGAGCACCGGCACGCGCCGGTGAAGCGGTAGAAGCGAAGCGGGAGCCCCGGTCGGGGACCTCCAGGGAGACCTGGGGGTGCCGGCCGGGGCTTTTGTGTTGCCTGGGGCTCCCGTTTGCCGGGGTGGGGGTGTGCGGTCATGGTGGTCGTACGGTCGTCTCAAGAATCCGGAGCGTGCTGATGAACGTGGTGAAGAGCCCGCTGTCCGAGGCCGATCTCAAGACCGTCTCCGAGGCGCTGCAAGGTGCCCTGGTCGATCTTGTCGATCTCTCCCTGGTGGCCAAACAGATCCACTGGAACGTCGTCGGGCCGCGTTTCCGCTCCGTCCATCTCCAGCTCGACGAGGTCGTGGACACCGCGCGGCTGCACTCCGACACCGTCGCCGAACGTGCCTCCACCCTCGGTGTCCCGCCGGACGGGCGGGCGGGAACGGTCGCCGGGAGCAGCGGCATCGGCAGGGTGCCGGACGGCTGGGTCAAGGACGCGGACGCGGTGGGGATCCTGGTGGACGCGCTCGGCGCGGTGATCACTCGGATGCGGACGCGGGTGGAGAGCACCGCGGAGCCGGATCCGGTGAGCCAGGACATCTTCATCCAGATCACTGCGGATCTCGAGAAGCACCACTGGATGTTCCAGGCGGAGAACGGGTAGCGCGGCGCGGGTGGCCGGTGAGGGCGTGAGGACGGCGGTGAGTGGCTGCGGGGCGCACCGGGCGCACCGGGGGCGCGGTCCCCATGAGGGGGCCGTGCGTCCCTGTGCCGGTGGTGCGCCCTCTCCGGCCGTGACGAGGGCCGTCTAGCGTCGTTCTGGGGGCCCGAAGGCCTTGGAGGTGGCGGCCATGCGAATAGCTCGCTGGGGGGCGGCTCTGGGGCTCGGTGCGCTGTGGTGGTGGGGTGTGCTGCGACTCGCGCTGGTGTCCGGACGCCGGCGAGGGCGGTCGCGGCCGGGGGTGGGGGCTGAGTCTCCTGCCTGTCCACTGCGTGCCGAAGGGGCGGGCTCGCGAACGGTCGGGGGCGCGTCAGGGGGCGCGAGGGGTGGTCCTGTTCTGGAGGGCGCGGTGGGGGCCGTGGTCACCAGGGCATGGCCACCCCGCCGTTCGGGCGGAGGATCTGACCCGTCGTGAACGCCGAGGCGTCGGAGGCGAGGTGCAGCACGGCGTGGGCGATGTCGTCGGGTTCGCCGACCCGGCTCAGCGGTGACAGCCGGGCCATGCGGGACTCGGTCCGCGCCTGTGCCTCGCTGTCGTGGCGGTCGGTCATGGGTGTGCGGATCCAGCCCGGGGCCACGGCGTTGACGCGGATGCCGTGCGGGCCGACCTCGGTCGCCAGGGTCCTCGTCAGCTGGACCACCGCCGCCTTGGTCACGCCGTAGCAGAGGAGGCCCGGACCGCCGGTGTCGACGGCGCCGGAGGCCATGGTGACGATGCTGCCCCGAGTCCCGTCGGTGATCATTCGGCGGGCCGCTTCCTGGCAGGCGTGCAGCACTCCCTTGAAGTTGACGCTCCACACCCGCTCCAGGTCCTCGTCGCGGGTCTCCAGTACCGGGCTGCTGTGCATGATCCCGGCGATCGCCGCCATCACATGGAGACGCTCGCAGGCGGCCACCGCCCGCGCGAGCTGGGCGCGGTCGGTGACGTCGAGGTGGTGGACGTGGGCGGTGCCGCTCCTGGCCTTGATCAGGGTCGCCGTCTCGTGCAGGCCCTGCGCGTCACGGTCCGCGCAGTGCACCGAGGCGCCCGCCTCGGCGAGCAGTACCGCCGAGGCACGGCCGATACCGCTGCCGGCGCCGGTGACGAACGCGGTGCGGCCGGTGAGGTCGTACGCCGGGATGGGCATGAGGCGACGGTACGAGCGTTTCTGACGGTCCGTCAATCAGTGGTGTCGCCTCGGGCGCTACGGCCTACGGGTACGACCTCGGGTTCGACGTGCGGCCACGGGGCTCGGGCGGGGCGTTCTGGCGGTACCGGGGCCGGGGCCCCCGACTGGCAGGTGGGGCACCAGTACGTGGGACGTTCCCGGGAGCCGTCGCCCTGGTCGGCCGCGCGGACGGGGGTCTGGCAGCGCAGGCATGGGCGGGGGGCCCGGCCGTAGACGAACAGGTCGTGGCGGCGGTGGCCGGTGGTGCTGCGGATCGGGCGGTCGCGGTTGGCTTCGAGGAGCTTCTTGGCGACGCCGGGCAACCGGGCGGCGAGCTCCTCCGGGAGGGCGCCGACCGGGAGCCAGGGGGTGACCCGGAGCAGGAAGCAGAGCTCGCTCTTGTAGACGTTGCCGATGCCGGCGAGATTGCGCTGGTCCAGTAGCGCCTCGCCGAGGGGGCGCGTGGGGTCGTTCAGGAGGTTGGTGAGGGCGCGGTCGGGGTCCCAGTCCGGGCCGAGCAGGTCGGGGCCGAGGTGGCCCACGACGCGCTGCTCGTCGGCGGTGCGCATCAGCTCCAGCACGGGGAGGCGGTAGCCGACGGCCGTGCGGTCGACGGTGCCCAGGATGGCGCGGATCTGGTGCGCCGGGCCGCCGCGCCAGCGCTCGTCGTTGGCGTACACCTTCCAGGAGCCGTCCATCCGCAGATGGGAGTGGAGGGTCAGGTCCCCTTCGATACGGGTGAGGAGATGTTTGCCCCTGGGGGTGACGTCCAGGACGGTCCGGCCCGTGAGGTCGGCCGTGGCGAACCTCGGGACCCGCAGGTCGGAGCGGGACAGGACCTTGCCGGCGAGGGCGGTGTGGAGTCGTCTCGCCGTCTGCCAGACGGTGTCACCTTCGGGCATGGGCCAAGGGTGGCATGTCGGTGGGATCGGGTGCGTGGTGGCGGATGGGATCGGGTGTCTGGTGGGGCATGCCGCCGCGTGTGGCGAGACGGTCCCGCCTCCCTGAGGGCGGGGTCGTGCGGTTCACGCGCGGATGCGCAGGCCGCGGGGGGTCGCGATGAAGCCTGCTCCTTCCAGGAGGGGCCGTGGGGAGGTGAGGGCGGAGGTGCCGTTCACGCGTTCCACCGTGACCGTGCCCAGGGAGCCCGCGCGGGCCGCCGCGGAGAGGGCCTCGGCGGCCGGGCGCAGCCGGGGGTCGTCGAGCGGTCTGGCGTCGGGATCGGCGGGCCAGGCCAGGAGGGTCTTGCCGCCGCGCTCCATGTAGAGGGTCAGCTCGCCGTCGACCAGGACGACCAGGGAACCTGCCTTGCGGCCCGGTTTGTGTCCGGCCTCGGTGGGTGGGTCGGGCCACGGGAGGGCGGCCCCGTAGGCGTTCGCGGGGTCGGCGGCGGCCAGGACGACGGCTCGCGGGGAAGACGTGGGGCGGGTGCGGTGCGGGGGCGGCCGGTGCGGGCGTACGGGCCGGCTTGGGCGGACGTGTGGTGGCCGTCGGGGATGTCGTCCGGGGCGTACGGGGAGTCGAGACCGGGGTCGAGGTCGGGAAGGTCGGCGCCGACGGCGGGGAAGGGGTGCCGGAGGCGTCGGAGAAGGCGTCCCGCGGGTCCTGGGCCCGGTCCCGGGCTGTGTCGTGGGGTGGGCGTCGTCGGCGAAGGGGTAGGGGTCTGGCTCGGAACGGGCTCGTTGCGTTCGCGGGCGTTGGACACCGCGCGGAGGCGGTCCACGGCGCCGTCCATCGCGAACTGGGCGGCGCCCAGGCCCTCGACGACGTAGCCGCGACGGGCCTGGCCGCTCTCCTCGAAGACGGAGAGGACCCGGTAGACCGCGGAGAAGCCGCCCTCGACGCCCTCGGCACCCACGGCACCCCGGGTCACCACGCCGTGGCGGTCGAGGAGGGTGCGGGCCAATGCGTGGGCACGGACGGTGGGGTCGGGTTCGTGGGCGGGGAGGAGGGACCACCGGCCGGCGACCGTGGGCGGCCCGTACGGGACTGGGGCGCGCGGCGGCGGTCAGCGAGCCGTACCGACCGCGGGGGACCGTGCGCTTGGCGCGGTGGGCGGTGGAACCCGCGGTGCGGCCCGAGCCGAGGAGGGAGCGCATGGGGGTGAGGGTGTCGTTGGTCAGTCGGCCGGACCAGGCCAGGTCCCAGACGGCGTCGGCCAGTTGGGGATCGGTGGCGTCGGGGTGGGTGGTCGCGCGGACCTGGTCGGCGATCTGGCGGAAGAAGAGGCCGTAGCCGCCGGAGAGCGCGCTCAGGACCGACTCGTGGAGCGCGGTCAGCTCCAGGGGGTGCGGCGGCGGGAGGAGGAGCGGGGCCGCGTCCGCCACGTACAGCGAGACCCAGCCGTCCTTGCCGGGGAGGGCTCCGGCCCCGGCCCAGACGACCTCTCCGGACGCGGTGAGTTCGTCGAGCATCGCCGGGCTGTAGTTGGCCACCCGGGACGGCAGGACCAGCTTCTCCAGGGCGGAGGCGGGCACGGAGGCGCCCTGGAGCTGTTCGATCGCGCGGACCAGGCCGTCGACGCCGCGTAGTCCGTGGCCGCCGCCCACGTGCTGCCACTGGGGCAGGAACTGGGCGAGCGCGGCGGGCGGAACCGGCTCCAGCTCATGGCGCAGGGCCGCCAGCGAGCGGCGCCGCAGCCGGCGCAGCACGGCCGCGTCGCACCACTCCTGGCTGATGCCCATATCAAGAGAGGCGGCGCGAAGCGCCTCGTTGGAAGGGTGGTGGTGGGCGACGGGCGGGCGGAACTCGCCCTGCACGACACGGCCGTTCGCCGCCAGGCGGTGCAGGGCGCCGTCCGTGACGGCCACGCCGAGGCCGAAGCGGGCGGCGGCCATGGCCGAGGTGAACGGGCCGTGGGTGCGCGCGAACCGGGCCAGCAGGTCGCCGAGGGGGTCCTTGACCGGCTCGGTGAAGGCCTCCGGCACACCGACCGGCAGGGCGGTGCCGAGCGCGTCCCGCAGGCGGCCCGCGTCCTCGATCGCCGCCCAGTGGTCGGTGCCGGCGACGCGGACCCGGATGGCGCGGCGGGACCCGGCGAGCTCCGGCGCCCACTGCGGTTCGGCGCCGCGCTCGGCCAACTCGGCGTCCGTGAGGGGGCCGAGGAGGCGGAGCAGGTCCGCGACCCCTTCGGCGTCCTTGACGCGGCGGTCCTCGGTGAGCCACTGGAGCTCCCGCTCCAACTCGGTCAGCACCTCGGCGTCGAGCAGCTCCCGCAGCTCCGCCTGGCCCAACAGCTCGGCGAGCAGCCGGGAGTCCAGGGACAGAGCGGCCGCGCGGCGCTCGGCCAGCGGGGAGTCGCCCTCGTACAGGAACTGGGCGACGTAGCCGAAGAGGAGGGAGCGGGCGAAGGGGGAGGGCTCCGGGGTGGTGACCTCGACGAGGCGGACCCTGCGGGACTCGATGTCGCCCATCAGCTCGGTCAGTCCGGGGACGTCGAAGACGTCCTGGAGGCATTCGCGGACCGCCTCCAGGACGATCGGGAACGAACCGAACTCGCTGGCCACCTGCAGCAGCTGGGCCGCGCGCTGGCGCTGCTGCCACAACGGCGTGCGCTTGCCGGGGTTGCGGCGGGGCAGCAGGAGAGCACGGGCGGCGCACTCGCGGAAGCGGGAGGCGAACAGGGCCGAGCCGCCCACCTGGTCGGTGACGATCTGGTCGACCTCGCCCTTGTCGAAGGCGACGTCCGCGGCGCCGAGCGGGGCCTGCTCGGCGTCGGCCGCCGTGTTCAAGGGTGTGCCCGCCTTCATGGGCTCCATGTCGAGCAGGTCCAGGCCCATCAGGTCGGCGTCGGGCAGACGCAGCACGATGCCGTCGTCGGCGTGCATGACCTGGGCGTCCATGCCGTACCGCTCGGAGAGCTTGGCGCCGAGGGCGAGGGCCCAGGGGGCGTGGACCTGGGCGCCGAAGGGCGAGTGGACGACGACCCGCCAGTCGCCCAGCTCGTCGCGGAAGCGTTCGACGACGATGGTGCGGTCGTCCGGCACATGGCCGCAGGCCTCGCGCTGCTCGGCCAGGTAGGAGAGCACGTTGTCCGCGGCCCAGGCGTCCAACCCCGCGGTCAGCAGACGCAGCCGGGCGTCCTCCTCGGACAGGGAGCCCACCTCGCGCAGGAACGCGCCGACGGCGCGGCCCAGTTCGAGCGGGCGGCCGAGCTGGTCGCCCTTCCAGAACGGCAGCCGGCCCGGGACACCTGGGGCGGGGGAGACCAGTACCCGGTCCCGCGTGATGTCCTCGATGCGCCAGGAGCTGGTGCCGAGGGTGAACACGTCCCCGACCCGGGACTCGTACACCATCTCCTCGTCCAGCTCCCCGACCCGGCCGCCGCCCTTCTTGGGGTCGGAGCCCGCGAGGAAGACTCCGAACAGGCCCCGGTCCGGGATCGTGCCCCCAGAGGTGACGGCGAGCCGCTGGGCTCCCGGGCGGCCCGTGATCGTGCCGGCGACCCGGTCCCACACCACGCGCGGGCGCAACTCGGCGAAGGCGTCGGACGGGTAGCGGCCCGCGAGCATGTCGAGGACGGCGGTGAACGCGGACTCGGGCAGCGACGCGAAGGGGGCCGCGCGGCGGACGGTGGCGAGGAGGTCGTCGAACTGCCAGGTGTCCATCGAGGTCATGGCGACGACCTGCTGCGCCAGGACGTCCAGGGGGTTGCCCGGGATCCTCATGGACTCGATGGAGCCGCTGCGCATCCGCTCGGTGACCACGGCCGACTGGACCAGATCGCCCCGGTACTTGGGGAAGACCACACCCGTGGACACCGCGCCCACCTGGTGTCCCGCGCGGCCCACGCGCTGCAGGCCCGAGGCGACCGACGGGGGCGACTCCACCTGGACGACGAGATCCACCGCGCCCATGTCGATGCCCAGTTCGAGGCTGGAGGTGGCGACCACGGCCGGCAGCCGGCCCGCCTTCAGATCCTCCTCGACCAAGGCGCGCTGCTCCTTGGAGACCGAGCCGTGGTGGGCGCGGGCGAGGACCGGGGGCGCTCCCTGAGCCGCGCCCGAGCCGCCCATCAGCTCCGCCGGGGCGTGATGCTCGTCCAGCGGTTCGCCGGTGGCACGCTCGTACGCGATCTCGTTGAGCCGGTTGCACAGCCGCTCCGCGAGGCGGCGGGAGTTGGCGAAGACGATCGTGGAGCGGTGGGCCTGGACGAGGTCGGCGATCCGCTCCTCCACGTGCGGCCAGATCGACGGCCGCTCCGCGCCCTCGTTGGCATCCGCGACCGGTGAGCCGCCCAGCTCGCCCAGGTCCTCCACCGGCACGACCACCGACAGGTCGAACTCCTTGCCGGACGGCGGCTGGACGATCTCCACCCTGCGGCGCGGCGAGAGATAGCGCGCGACCTCGTCGACGGGACGCACGGTGGCCGACAGCCCGATGCGACGGGCCGGCCGGGGCAACAGCTCGTCGAGCCGCTCCAGGGACAGGGCCAGGTGGGCGCCGCGTTTGGTGCCCGCCACCGCGTGCACCTCGTCCAGGATCACGGTCTCCACGCCCGTGAGGGCGTCGCGCGTGGCTGACGTCAGCATCAGGAACAGCGACTCGGGGGTGGTGATCAGGATGTCCGGCGGACGGGTCGCCAGGGCCCGCCGCTCGGCGGCCGGTGTGTCCCCGGAGCGGATGCCGACCTTCACCTCGGGCTCGGGCAGCCCCAGGCGCACCGACTCCTGACGGATGCCGGTCAGCGGACTGCGCAGGTTCCGCTCGACGTCCACCGCGAGGGCCTTCAGCGGTGACACGTACAGCACCCGGCAGCGCTTTCGCGGGTCGGCCGGGGGCGGGCTGGACGTCAGCTGGTCCAGTGCGGCCAGGAACGCGGCCAGCGTCTTGCCGGAGCCGGTCGGGGCGACCACCAGCACGTCCGAGCCCTCGCCGATCGCCCGCCACGCTCCCGCCTGGGCCGCGGTGGGCGCGGAGAAGGCCCCCGTGAACCAGCCGCGGGTCGCGGGGGAGAAGCCGTCGAGGGCTCGATCTGCGGAGCTGACCATGCCCCCATCCTGCACCCGACCACCGACAACGGCTCGGACCTGGGCAAATGGTTCGGGGCGGGCAGCGTGAGGGGCCGGGGGCGCGGGGCCCGCGGTCGGGGATGGGGCCGAGGGGAGGATGCGGTGGGGTGCGGCTGGAGCGGGTCGGGCCGTGGCCGGTGGGGACGGGTCCCGGCCAGGACCGGGCCGCGCGGGGCCGGGTCGGCCGGGACCCGTGGGGTTCGTCGTTCGGACCGGTCGCAGAATGGAGGTATGGCAGGTCGGGTGGAACGGGCGAGGCACTGGCGGTACGCGGGACTGCCCGGGGTCGACCTGCTGCGGGCGACCTACGTCGAGATGCGGTGCGGCCGTTCGCGGCCCAGTGGGTCATCGACGAGACCACGGCCGTCGCCCTTGCCCAGCCCACGCGCCGGGTCGGCCGTATCGGCTTCACCGTCACCGGTCTCACCCTGTACGTGCTGTGGAACCTCAGCACGCTGCTCGGCGCGCTCGGCGCCGAGGCCATCGGCGACACCGGTGCCCGGGGGCTAGACGCGGCGGGACCCGCCGTCTTCCTGGCCCTCCTCGCGCCGATGCTGAAGACCGCCGGGGAGCGCGCCGTCGCGGGCATCGCCGTCGTCCTGGGGCTTGGCCTGCTGCCCGTCCTGCCGGCCGGAGTCCCGGTCCTGGTCGCCGCGACGGCAGCCCCGGTCGTGCTCTGGGCGGAGGGGCGCCGGCGCGGGGCCGCCGGTGCGCGGGCGGCCCGCCGGAAGGGAGGCGGTCGGCCGGAGGACGGGCAGGACGACGGCGGGCCCGACCCGCAGGGCGAGGACGGCCTGCGCGGCGACAGGCAGGGGGACGCCCGGTGAACGTCTGGCTCGCGGTCGTCGCCACCGCCGTCGGCTGCTACGCGGTCAAACTGATCGGCCTGATGGAGCCCGAGGGCGATCTGGAACGCCCCTCCGCGCGCCGCCTCGCCGCCCTGCTGCCCGTGGCCCTTCTCGCCGCACTCACGGCCCAGCAGACCTTCGCTGTCGGCCACGACCTGGTGGTGGACGCGAGGACCGCGGGGCTCGCCGCGGCCGCCCTGGCGCTCCTCTGGCGCGCGCCTTTCCTGATCGTCGTGGGCGCAGCCGTGCTCGTGACGGAGGGGGTGCGGGCGATCACGGGCTGACGCCCGCCACGACTGCCGTACGACCGCATGACGCACCGGGCGGCCCTGCGGCAGCGGGCCTCAGCCGATCGGACGTCCGTACGCCCGCAGCGTACGCAGTGCCTCGATCGTCACGATCGGGCGGCTCTCCATGGCCGTGCTCGGTGCCCACTGGCGCCAGCGGATCGGCCAGCCGCCGTCGTCCGTCTGCTCGCTCGCCAGGAAGTCGAGGGAACGGGACATCTCCTCGTCGGTGAACCACGCGCGCGCGAGGGACTCCGGGGTGGGCGCGAAGTCGTGCGGGTAGTGGTGCTCGCCCGGTGCGTAACCGGCCGACACCGGGAAGTCGCCAGGCCGCTCCGGATCCAGCGCGGCGAGCCGGTGTTCGCGGACCAGCCGGCCGAGCCG
Source organism: Streptomyces sp. MNU76 (assembly GCF_020982545.1). GTDB lineage: Bacteria > Actinomycetota > Actinomycetes > Streptomycetales > Streptomycetaceae > Streptomyces. The sequence continues at coordinate 27,818 of NZ_JAJKLK010000003.1, forward strand.
GTCGGCGGCGGCCCGCGCGCGCGGGCGGTCCGGCACCGATTCCAGGAACGCCACCGCGGCGTGCACCTCGTAGGGGTGCGACTTCTCCAGGGACTCGACCGCCTGCCAGCAGAAGTCGGTGGCCCGGAACAACCACGCGTGCCACACCTGGTTACGGTGCAGCAGGCCGACCACGGGCCCGGTGGCCAGCAGATCACTGGGCGGGTCGTCGACGATCGGCACGAACGGGGCCGCCGGATAGCCGCGCTGGCTGGGGTGCACCGCGGAGAGCGCGCCGTCCGGCGTCGACACCGACGTCAGATAGCGGCACACGCGCTCCACCCGCTGTCCGCCGCAGCGCCCGATCGAGTCCAGGACGCGCAGCGCGTGCCCGGTGTGCAGCGGCTGGCTCACGGGGCCGCGCAGATCGGGTTCGAGCGCGTGCCCGTAGCCCTCGTCGGCGTTGCGGTAGGCGGCCAGCGCGGTCTCCACCGCGTCGGCGCTCCCCTCCAGGAAGTGGTAGGCGAAGCGGCGCTGCTCCAGCACGCGCGCGGTCAGCCAGATGAACTGCTCGGCGCGAGCCAGCGGGGTGTGCGCCGGGGACGACGAGGGGAGTGGGGATGCTCCGGTTTCGGCCATGGTTCCGACCGTAGGGCGGAAAGCGGTATCGGAAAGCCGTCCCGGGCAGGCCCACCCCCTGGGGCGGGATACTGGAGTCATGCGGTTGACGGTCTTCTGGCAGCGGATGGCGGAGCACTTCGGTGCGGGGTACGCCGACACCTTCGCGCGCGATCATGTGATGTCCGACCTCGGCGGACGCACGGTCCACGAGGCGCTGGACGCGGGCTGGGAGGCCAAGGAGGTGTGGCGCGTGGTGTGCGCGACCATGGGCGTTCCCGCCGAAAATCGCTGAAAAGCCCGGGACTTCACCACACGGACGTCGGTCGTTGCGCCGGAGGATCAGAGGGCGGCGACTGATTGTCGGTGGCGTGGGCGAAACTTGGTGCGTGGCTCCCACAGACGAGACCGCGAGGTCCCAGCAGCAGGCCCCCACGTCCGGTACGACACCTCCCGTCGGCACGCCGGCCGACCCGGGTCCCGGTGCCGTGCCCAGCGGCCGTATGCCGCGCTGGCTGCCGCGCGCGATGGTGCTCGCGCTCTCCCTCGTAGCCGTCTTCCAACTGGGCAGTTGGGCGTTCCACCAGCTGATCGGACTGCTGGTCAACATCCTCATCGCGTTCTTCCTGGCGCTCGCGATCGAGCCCGCCGTGAGCTGGATGGCCTCGAAGGGGCTGCGCAGGGGCTTCGCCACCTTCCTGGTCTTCGTGATCACCCTGATCGGGGCCGCGGGGTTCGTCACCCTGCTCGGCTCGATGCTCGCCGGCCAGATCATCAAGATGGTCGAGGACTTCCCGGCCTACCTCGACTCCGTCATCAGCTGGATCAACACCACCTTCCACACCGAGCTCAAGCGGGTCGACATCCAGGAGGGGCTGCTGCGCTCCGACTGGCTCCAGAAGTACGTGCAGAACAGCGCGACGGGCGTCCTCGACGTCTCCGCGCAGGTCCTGGGCGGTCTCTTCCAACTGCTGACGATCGCGCTGTTCTCGTTCTACTTCGCCGCCGACGGACCACGGCTGCGGCGTGCGCTGTGCTCCGTGCTGCCGCCCGCGAAGCAGGCCGAGGTGCTGCGCGCGTGGGAGATAGCCGTGGACAAGACCGGCGGCTATCTCTACTCGCGCGGGTTGATGGCGCTGATATCCGGCGCGGCGCACTACGTCCTGCTGGAGTACCTCGACGTGCCCTACGCACCCGCGCTAGCGGTCTGGGTCGGCCTGGTCTCGCAGTTCATCCCGACCATCGGCACCTATCTCGCGGGTGCGCTGCCGATGCTGATCGCCTTCACGGTCAACCCGTGGTACGCGCTGTGGGTCCTCGTCTTCGTGGTCCTGTACCAGCAGTTCGAGAACTATGTGCTGCAGCCCAAGCTGACCGCCAAGACCGTGGACATCCACCCGGCCGTCGCCTTCGGGTCGGTCATCGCGGGCACCGCCCTCCTCGGGGCGGTCGGCGCGCTCATCGCCATTCCCGCCATCGCCACCCTGCAGGCCTTCCTCGGGGCGTACGTGAAGCGGTACGACGTCACGGACGACCCCCGGGTGCACGGGCACCGCAGACCCGGCTCCCGCAACCTCCTGAGGCGGCTGCGCAGACTGCTGGAGGAGAAGGTGGACCGGCGGCACCCGACGAACCGCCCGCCGGACGACCCCGAGGCCCAGGCCGGGCCCGAGCCCGACGCCGGGTCCGAGGGCGACGCCGGGGCCAAGAGCGGCGCCCGGCCGGAACGCGGCGCTCCGTAGGGCGCGGCCTCCGGGCGTCGCGGCCGCACGGGAAGGCCCGTCGAAGAGGTCCGAGGTTCTGTGGAAGTCCTCCGGACGGCCCGTGGTGTCGCTTGACACCAAAATCGAACATCCATTCTCATGGAGGCTCCGGCGCGGCTGTCGACGGGAGTTCGGCAGGGATTTCGTGGAGAAGTGCCCGAGTTATCCACAGGCCGGGCGGGCGTCCGGGCCCATTGTCAGTGGCAGGCGTTAGCGTCTTTCACGTGAAGCGATCGACTCAAGCAAACCGGGTGGAACCCATGGCAGGAACCGACCGCGAGAAGGCGCTCGACGCCGCGCTCGCACAGATTGAACGACAATTCGGCAAGGGCGCGGTCATGCGCATGGGCGACCGGTCCAAGGAGCCCATCGAGGTCATCCCGACCGGTTCGACCGCGCTCGACGTGGCCCTCGGCGTCGGCGGCCTGCCGCGTGGCCGAGTGGTGGAGGTGTACGGACCGGAGTCCTCCGGTAAGACGACCCTGACGCTGCACGCGGTGGCGAACGCCCAGAAGGCCGGCGGCCAGGTCGCCTTCGTGGATGCCGAGCACGCCCTCGACCCCGAGTACGCGAAGAAGCTCGGCGTCGACATCGACAACCTCATCCTGTCCCAGCCGGACAACGGCGAGCAGGCCCTGGAGATCGTGGACATGCTGGTCCGCTCCGGTGCCCTGGACCTCATCGTCATCGACTCCGTCGCAGCCCTCGTCCCGCGCGCGGAGATCGAGGGCGAGATGGGCGACAGCCACGTCGGTCTGCAGGCCCGGCTGATGAGCCAGGCCCTGCGGAAGATCACCAGCGCGCTCAACCAGTCCAAGACCACCGCCATCTTCATCAACCAGCTCCGCGAGAAGATCGGCGTGATGTTCGGCTCCCCGGAGACCACGACCGGTGGCCGGGCGCTGAAGTTCTACGCCTCGGTGCGACTCGACATCCGCCGCATCGAGACCCTCAAGGACGGCACGGACGCGGTCGGCAACCGCACCCGCGTCAAGGTCGTCAAGAACAAGGTCGCACCGCCCTTCAAGCAGGCCGAGTTCGACATCCTCTACGGCCAGGGCATCAGCCGCGAGGGCGGCCTGATCGACATGGGTGTGGAGCACGGCTTCGTCCGCAAGGCCGGCGCCTGGTACACGTACGAGGGCGACCAACTCGGCCAGGGCAAGGAGAACGCCCGTAACTTCCTGAAGGACAACCCCGATCTCGCCAACGAGATCGAGAAGAAGATCAAGGAGAAGCTGGGCGTCGGCGTCCGGCCCGAGGAGCCCACCGCCGAACCGGGCGCGGCGGGTGCGGCCCCGGCCACCGCTGACGACGCCACGAAGGCGGTGTCCGCTCCGGCTGCCAGGGCCACCAAGACCAAGGCCGCTGCGGCGAAGAGCTAGTCCGTGACGCGCAGAACGGACTGGGGCGAGTACGCGTATCCCAGTGTTCCCGAGAGCCGGGAGCGCGGGGTACCGGCGGGGGACCGGGGATTCGGTGCGGACCGGCACGGGGCGAGGGATTCCGACCGTACGACGACGGCGGTGACGGCGACGTCGTACGGCGGGAGGACGGCCCGCGCTCCGAGGGCCCGGCCGTCGGCAGCCGTCGGCGCGGCGGCGGCCCTCGCGCGGTGCGGGCGGCGACGCGCGTGGCAGACGCGGCGGTCGGGGCGGTCGGCGGCGTGGCTTCGGGGAACAGGGGACGGCCCGGACGACGGGGGCCGCAGGACGGGGCTCGTCTTTCTCGTCGAGGGCCGAGAAAGGCGAGTCCTCAGGGGACCCGGCTGAGCGGGCGCGCGCGATCTGTCTGCGCCTGCTCACCGGGACCCCACGCACTCGGAAACAACTCGCGGACGCCCTGCAGAAACGGGAGATCCCCGAGGACGTGGCGGAGGAGGTGCTGTCGAGGTTCGAGGAGGTCGGACTGATCAACGACAGCGCGTTCGCCGACGCCTGGGTCGAGTCCCGGCACCACGGTCGGGGCCTGGCACGCAGAGCCCTCGCCAGGGAGCTGCGCACCAAGGGCGTCGACTCGGCACTGATCGACGAGGCCGTCTCCCAGCTCGACTCGGAGCAGGAGGAGAGTACCGCGCGCGAACTGGTCGCCCGCAAACTGCGCTCCACCCGTGGCCTCGACCGCGACAAGCGCCTCCGCCGCCTCGCCGGCATGCTCGCCCGCAAAGGCTACGCCGAGGGCATGGCCCTGCGCGTGGTCCGGCAGGCGCTGGAGGAAGAGGGGGAGGAGACGGAGGGGTTGGAGGACGAGGGGTACTGAGGCGAGGGATGCCGCCTCCGCGTGCAGGGGAAGGGGGAACGAGCTGGGGCCGCTGGGGCCCCGGGCTCACTGCCAGTCGGACGGGCGCTCGACGTGTTCCAGGCGCAGCACCTGGCCCGTGCGGCTGAAGCGGCGGATGCGGGGGAGGGGCGGGTAGTAGGCGTGGACGGAGACCGCGTGCTCCTCGCGTGACTCGTTGAGCACCTCGTGGACGTGGTGACGTCCGAAGGAGCGCCCCTTGCCGGCGGACAACTGCCGCTCGCGGTCGACACCTTCGGTGAGCTCGAGGGTCTTCCAGCCGTCGGTGGGCAGCCGGACGGCGAGCGAGTACTCCTTGAGTTCGCCCGCCGCGGTGACGAAGGCGCCCACCGAGTCGGCGTGGTCGTGCCAGCCGGTTCCCGTGCCGGGCGGCCAGCCGATGAGCCAGGCCTCGCTCCCGCCGGGGCCTTCGAGCCGTACCCAGGTACGGCCCTCGGGGTCGAGCGGAAGGGACACGATCAGCTCGGCGTCGGCGGCGGTCCGGCGCGCGAAGTCGAGCAGTTCCGCCTGCGTGGGGGCGGAGACGGCGGAAGTGGAAGTGAGGGGAACAACGGGGGACACAGACACGGGTACCGTCCTGAAGTGCGTTCGCTCGGGAGCGCGCGGCCTCATATGACCGGCGCGCGCGAAAGAAGAGGGATGCGAAGTCAGCAGGACGGACGACACACGCAGCCCGCATAGCGGACGAGGTCCATATGGACCCTCCGCCACAGGCGCGTAGAGGTGTCGGTCACGGACCGGAGTAGACCATGTCCGGGCAGGACGGTCAACTCACCGTCACTATGTGGACACGGAGTTACGGATGTCGGCGACGGGGCCGGGGCTCACGAGGGTGTCTCAACGTGCGCTCGTCGCCGCGCCGCTGGTCTCGGGCTGTTGCCTCGCCCCGCCCAGTGTCGCCTCCGCGGCCGCGTACAGGTCGGCCGGGCGCACGCCGCTCAGGGCGGTGACGAGGTAGCCGTCGGGGCGGACGAGGAGGACGGTGTGGGCGGCCGCGCCCGGGTAGGCCTCGGCGACCAGCAACTCGGCGGGCCGCGGCAGGGCGGAGACGGCGGCGGCGAGCCGGGGCATGATCCCGGCGCTCATCCAGTGCTTGCGCTCCCACACCCCGGTGCCGGGCGCGATCAGCACGACCAGCAGCGCCCCGCGTCCGAGCCGGTCCCGCAGCGGGACGAAGGTGCCGTCCTCCGCAGTCACCTCCACATCCACGACCTGGGTGCCCGGCAGAGTGTCGACCGGTGTCTCCCCGTCGGCGGGCGGAGGCATGAGCGGTGAATCGGAGTACGCCCCCGGCGCACCCAGTGCCCCGCGCCCCAGGTGGCCGTCGGCCAGCAGTGCGTCGTGGCCCCGGGCCGAGCCGGGGACGTACGAGCGCAGCCCCTTGCCGCCGCGCAGCAGCGGCAGCACCTGGTCGGCGGCGCGCAGCCGGGCGGCGACGACCGCCCGCCGCTCGGTCTGGTAGCTGTCGAGCAGGGTCTCGTGCGGGCCGTGGTGCCAGGCGAGGGCCAGCTTCCAGGCGAGGTTGTCGGCGTCCCGCAGTCCCTCGTCGAGACCCTGGGTGCCGAGGGCCCCGAGCAGGTGCGCGGCGTCGCCGGCGAGGAAGACCCGGCCCACCCGCCAGCGCCGGGCGAGCCGGTGGTGCACGGTGTGGACACCGGTGTCGAGCAGGTCGTACGGCGGTGTCGAGCCGCCCGTCCAGCCGGCGAGGGTCTCGCGGACGCGGGCCACGAGCAGTTCGGGCGTCACGAGATCCTTGCCCGGTGGCAGGAGCCAGTCGAGGCGCCAGAGACCTTCGGCGAGGGGCCGCGCGGTGATCTCCCCGCCGGACGGGCCCGCCGTGCGCCAGGGCGGCATGCGGTGCAGCAACGCTTCGCCCGGCCAGGGGAGTTCCGCGCGCAGGGCCGCCACCGCGTGCCGCTCCACCGCCGTACGGCCGGGAAAACGGATGTCCTGGAGCTTGCGGACCGTCGAGCGGGGGCCGTCGCACCCCACTAGGTAACTACCGCGCCACCAGGTGCTCTTGGGGCCGCGGGTGTGGGCCGTGACGCCGGACTTCTCCTGTTCGAGCGCGTCGAGGCGGCTCTCCACGACGACCTTGACGAGCCGCTCACCGGCGATGGCCTCGCGCAGGGCCGCGGTCAGGACGTGCTGGGCGATGTGGAGCGGGGGGAGGTCGGCGGAACCCTCCACGACGGCGTCGTGGCCGCCGCGCCCAGCCTTCGCGACCTCACGGGGAGGGATGCCCGTCTCCTCGGCGTCGGGCTCACCGAATCGGACCTGACGCATCACCTGCTTGCGCCGCATCGACCGCCATCCGGCCCAGCGGAAGCCGATCCGGGAGAGGGGAGCGCCGGACAACCGTTCCAGCAGCGCGGCGGTGTCCTCGTTCAGGACCACCGTCCGCGCGAGGCGCTGCTCGTCCTTGCCCGGTCCCTCGTCGAGGACCACGGACGGCACCTCCTGGCGCGCCAGCGCCAGGGCGAGCGTGAGCCCCACGGGCCCCGCGCCGACGACGATCACCGGATCCACGGCGCGGCGCCCCCTGCCCGACGTGACGTCCCGGCGGACGTGGGTGAACAGGAAGTTGGAGCAGGGTGCACGATCACAGAACGTATGCAACCCATTGCCGGTGCTTGCGTCAAGTGACGGAGGGCAGTGGCGATCATGCCACTGCCCTCCGGGGAGCGAATCGGGGGACATCCTGGGCGGATGTCACCTGATCACCTGTCAGGTGCCTGCTTCGCCGTCGCCGTCGCCGCCGGCGACACCGCCCATGCCGACGCCTGCGCCCGCGCCGGTCGCCGCGGTGCCCTCGATCGCCGCCGGGCCCAGCACCACCCCGGTCGACTTCTTGCCCCGCCGCAGCCGCTGCTCCAGCCAGCTCGCGAAGCTGGTGATGATGAAGTTCAGGACGATGTAGACGATCGCGACGACGACGAAGCTGGGCACGACGTTGGCGTACACCGCCGCCAGCGTCGCGCGTCCGCTGAGCAGTTCGGTGAACCCGATCATCACGCCGCCGAGCGCGGTGTCCTTCACGATGACCACGAGCTGGCTGACGATGGCCGGCAGCATCACCGTGACGGCCTGCGGCAGCAGGATGAAGGACATCGTCTGGCCCTTGCGCAGGCCGATCGCCTGGGCGGCCTCCGTCTGGCCCTTGGGGAGGGCGAGGATACCGGCGCGCACGACCTCAGCGAGGACCGAGGCGTTGTACAGCACCAGACCGGTGACGACCGCCCAGAGCTGCCGTTGCTCGGTGGTGACGTTCATCGAGCGGGCGATGACCTCGTTGGCGAACAGCATCAGCAGCAGGACCGGGATGGCCCGGAAGAACTCGACCACCGCACCGGCCGGGATGCGGACCCACAGGTGGTCGGAGAGGCGCGCGATGCCGAAGAGCGCACCCAGTGGCAGGGCGATCACGATGGAGAGCGCCATGGCCTTGAGCGTGTTGACGAGACCGGGCAGCAGATACGTCGTCCAGGCCTCGGAGGTGAAGAACGGCTTCCAGAGCTTCCACTCCAGCTGGTTCCTGCTGTCCAGCGCTCCCCAGAGCCACCACGCGAGGAGGGCCAGCAGGACGACGAAGACCACCGTGAGGATCACGTTGCGCCGTTTGGCCCGGGGGCCGGGGGCGTCGTACAGAACGGAACTCATCGCTTCACCGCCAGTCGCTTGCTCAGCCAGCCCAGGATCAGGCCGGTGGGAAGGGTCAGAACCACGAATCCGAAGGCGAAGATCGCGCCGATGAGCAGGGTCTGCGCCTCCTTCTCGATCATGCCCTTCATGAGGTAGGCGGCCTCCCACACACCGATCGCCGCGGCCACGGTCGTGTTCTTGGTCAGCGCGATCAGCACGTTGGCCAGCGGTCCGATGACGGCCCGGAACGCCTGCGGCAGCACGATGAGGCCGAGGACCTGGGTGAAGCTCAGTCCGATGGCGCGTGCCGCCTCGGCCTGACCGACGGGCACGGTGTTGATGCCGGAGCGCAGCGCCTCGCAGACGAATGCCGCGGTATAGGCCACGAAACCGAGAACGGCGAGTCGGAACGCCGTGAGTTTGACGTCGTTGCCCGCGCCCATCGTCACCCGGAAGATGTCGGCGAGGCCGAGCGAGGTGAAGACGATGATGACGGTCAGCGGGATGTTCCGCACGACGTTCACATAGACGGTGCCGAAGCCGCGCATGAGGGGCACGGGGCTGACGCGCATGGCGGCCAGCAGGGTTCCCCAGATCAGGGAGCCGATGGCTGAGAAGACGGTGAGCTTGACCGTCATCCAGAACGCACCCAAGAAGGTTGGGTCGTTGTAAGTCGAAAGGAAGTCGAACACTGTCTCCCGCGCTTCCGGGTGTGTGGCATACGTGGCAGGCGCAGAGCGCCGCCGCCCTTACCGCGCCTTGCGGCGGGCGGCGGCGCGACAACGAGAACCGCGCTGGTGGCGGATATTCGCTGACTAGGCGATGACGCCGATCTTCGGGGCGGGCTCGTTCTTGTACTCGGCCGGGCCGAAGTTCTCCTTGACCGCGGTCTCCCAGGCACCGTCGCTGACCATCTTCTCGAGGGCGGCGTTGATCTTGTCCACGGTCGCCGTGTCGCCCTTCTTGACGCCGATGCCGTAGTTCTCATTGCTGAGCTTCAGGCCCGCGAGCTTGAACTGACCCTTGTAGTTCTCCTGCGCGGCGAAGCCCGCGAGGATCGAGTCGTCGGTGGTGACCGCGTCCACGGCGCCGCTCTGCAGGCCGGCGATGCACTCCGAGTAGCCGCCGTACTCCTTCAGCTGGGCCTTCGGAGCGATGTCCTTCTTGACGTTCTCCGCCGAGGTGGAACCAGTCACCGAGCAGAGGGTCTTGCCGTTGAGGTCCGTACCCTTGCTGATGTCCGAGTCGGCCTTGACCAGCAGGTCCTGGTGGGCCAGCAGGTACGGGCCGGCGAAGTCGACGAGCTTCTTGCGCTCGTCGTTGATCGAGTACGTGGCCGCGATGAACTTCACGTCGCCGCGGGCCAGCGCGTTCTCACGGTCGGCGCTCTTGGTCTCGACGAACTCGATCTGCTTGGCGTCGTAGCCGAGCTCCTTGGCCACGTACGTCGCCACGTCGACGTCGAAGCCGGAGAAGGAACCGTCGGGGTTCTTCAGACCGAGGCCCGGCTGGTCGTACTTGATGCCGATCTTGATCTTGCCGCCGCCGCTGGAACCGGAGTCGGAGCCGTTGTCGTTGCCGTTGCTGTCGTCGCCGCCGCAGGCCGTGGCCGTCAGGGCGAGGACGAGGGCGGTGGCTGCAGCGGCGGAGGCCTTGCGGAACTTCATGGTGAACATCCTTTTTGTGGTGAAGAGATGCGGACCGTCATGGTGCGGGTGCCGGGGGCCGGAAGGGACGTCGGCAGGGCCGTCAGTGGTGCAGGATCTTCGACAGGAAGTCCTTGGCCCGGTCGCTGCGGGGGTTGCTGAAGAACTGGTCCGGCACAGCCTCTTCGACGATGCGGCCGTCCGCCATGAACACCACCCGGTTGGCGGCTGAACGGGCGAAGCCCATCTCGTGGGTGACCACGACCATCGTCATGCCGTCCCGGGCCAGCTGCTGCATGACCTCCAGGACCTCGTTGATCATCTCGGGGTCGAGCGCCGAGGTCGGCTCGTCGAAGAGCATGACCTTGGGGTCCATGGCGAGCGCCCGTGCGATCGCGACGCGCTGCTGCTGACCACCCGAGAGCTGCGCGGGGTACTTGTCGGCCTGGGTTCCCACGCCGACCCGGTCGAGCAGGTTCCGCGCCTTCTCCTCGGCCTGCTTCCTGTCGGTCTTGCGGACCTTGAGCTGTCCCAGCATCACGTTCTCGAGCACGGTCTTGTGCGCGAAGAGATTGAACGACTGGAACACCATGCCGACGTCCGCCCGAAGGCGGGCGAGCGCCTTGCCCTCCGCGGGCAGCGGCTTGCCGTCGATCGTGATGTCGCCGGAGTCGATCGACTCCAGCCGGTTGATGGTGCGGCACAGGGTGGACTTGCCGGACCCGGAGGGTCCGATCACCACGACGACCTCGCCCCTGGTGATCGTCAGATCGATGTCCTGGAGTACGTGCAACGCGCCGAAGTGCTTGTTGACGCTCTTCAGGACGACCAGGTCGTCGGCCGCGGGCACCGCGTCCTTGACCACCGAAACTTCGGTCATCGCTTTGGGCTCCGTCTTCCTCGGTTTCGGAGGACAGTAGTGACCGGCGACGACCAGCGTCATTACATCTGAGCGAGAATTGAGCATAACGATCTGGTAGCCGGACGGACACTGCACGTGACGAGCCCGAGCGGGGCGTTTCGGCTGGATAACGGAACCCGCGCGGAACCCCTCCGGCCTTGACGGCGTCCTCACCCATCAGTGTGACTGCCAGGAAGCCGATACGCGCGTGCCCGGGATGCGCGTGCGCGTAATGTGTGCCAGCCGAGACGCACACATGACCGAAACGCATGACCCACCGAACAGGAAAGGGGCCGGAATGAGGCTGCTCCTCGTCGAGGACGACAACCACGTCGCCGCCGCCCTGTCCGCGGTCCTGGCCCGGCACGGCTTCGACGTCACGCACGCCCGCAGCGGCGAGGAGGCGCTCCAGGCCCTGGTCCCCGAGGGCAACGGCTTCGGGGTCGTCCTGCTCGACCTCGGCCTGCCCGACCAGGACGGCTACGAGGTCTGCGGCAAGATCCGCAAGCGCACCAGCACGCCGGTGATCATGGTGACGGCCCGCTCCGACGTACGGTCCCGGATCCACGGCCTCAACCTCGGCGCCGACGACTACGTGGTCAAGCCGTACGACACCGGCGAGTTGCTCGCCCGGATCCACGCCGTCGCCCGCCGCCGGGCCCCCGACGAGGCCGCGTCGTCCGGCGACAGCGGGCTGCGGCTCGGGTCCGTGCTCATCGAGCTGCCCACCCGGCAGGTCAGCGTGGACGGCTCGGTCGTGCAGCTGACCCGCAAGGAGTTCGATCTGCTCGCGCTGCTGGCCCAGCGGCCCGGGGTCGTCTTCCGCCGGGAACAGATCATCAGCGAGGTGTGGCGGACCAGTTGGGAAGGGACCGGCCGCACCCTCGAAGTGCATGTCGCCTCCCTGCGGTCCAAGCTGCGGATGCCTGCCCTCATCGAGACGGTGCGCGGGGTCGGCTACCGGCTGGTCGCCCCGACGCCGTAGCGTGCCCGCGTGCGCACTCGTCTTCTTCCGCTGCTCATCGTCCTGATGGCCGCCGTGCTGCTGGCCCTCGGCATTCCGCTGGCGGTGAGCCTCGCGGCGGCGCGGCAGCAGGAGGTGGTCGTCGACCGCATCGACGACACGGCGCGGTTCGCGGCCCTCGCCCAGTTCGTCACCGAGCGCCCGAGCGGATCCCGGGTGGACACCACGGACGGCCGCGGCGAGACCCTCCAGCGGGAGTTGGAGCAGTACTACCGCGTGTACGGCATCAAGGCCGGCGTCTTCTACCGGGAGAAGAGCCAGCCGGCCATGGCCAACGCCCCCGTGGAGTGGGGCCGGCCCGCCGACGGGGAGGGGCTTGCCGCCTTCGAGGAGGCGCTGCTGGGGCGCCGCCCGCACGACCCGCAACAGGTGTGGCCCTGGCAGGAGGGCCGGCTCGTCGTCGCGTCCCCTGTCATCCACGACGGTGACGTCGTCGCGGCCGTCGTCACCGACTCGCCCACCGATCAGATGCGCTCCAAGATCCTGCGCGGCTGGCTGATCATCGGCGCGGGCGAGATCGCCGCGATGCTCCTCGCCGTCGGCGCCGCGCTGCGGCTGACGGGCTGGGTGCTCAAGCCCGTACGCGTCCTCGACGTCACCACCCACGCCATAGCCTCCGGGCGTCTCAAGTCACGGGTCGCGGTGGCCAGCGGGCCGCCCGAACTCCGGCGCCTGGCACGGTCGTTCAACGAGATGGCCGACAACGTCGAGGACGTGTTGGAGCAACAGCGCGCCTTCGTCGCCGACGCCTCGCACCAACTCCGCAACCCGCTGGCCGCGTTGCTGCTCCGCATCGACCTGCTCGCGCTCGAACTGCCCGAGGGCAACGAGGAGATCGCCTCCGTCCGCACCGAGGGCAAACGGCTCGCCTCGGTCCTCGACGATCTGCTCGACCTGGCGCTCGCCGAGCACGCGGATTCCGATCTGCGGCTCATCGACGTGGGTGAGCTGACCGCCGAGCGTGTCGCGTCCTGGTCGCCGCTGGCCGACGACAAGGGGGTGTCGTTGGTCGGCACCTGCCCGGCCACCACCGCCTGGGCCGATCCCATCGCCCTGTCCAGCGCCCTGGACGCGGTGATCGACAACGCGCTGAAGTTCACGCCCGCCGGGGAGCGGGTCGAGGTCCGGGTCGCCTCCAACGGCGAGACGTCCACGGTCGTGGTCACCGACGGCGGGCCCGGCCTCAGCGACGAGGAACTGGAACGCGTCGGCGACCGTTTCTGGCGCAGCACCGCGCACCAGAACATCAAGGGATCGGGCCTCGGGCTCTCCATCTCCCGGGCGCTGATCGCGGCGGGCGGTGGCTCCATCGCCTACGCCCACCACGAGCCGCACGGGCTGCGGGTCACGGTGACGGTGCCCCGGTCGCGCCCGCCGGCCTGAGAGACCGGGCAGGAACGGAGGCAGGCAGGTCGGACCCCCGGAGGGCTACGGCTTCACCGAGCGGTAGTACGCTCTCGCGCCCTGGTGCAGTCGTAGGGGGTCGGTGTAGATCGCGGTGCGCAGATCCACCACCTGGGCCGCGTGGACGTGCTGGCCGATGTTGTCCCGGCTCTTCAGGACGACGCGGGTCAGCCACTCGGTGAGACGGGGGTCCATGTCGGCGCGGGTGATGAGCAGGTTCGCCACGGTGAGGGTGGGCACGGAGTCCGGGAGGATGGTCGGGTAGGCGTCGGCGGGCATCACGGACGTCCGGTAGTGGCTGAAGACGCCGCCCTGGTCGTGCAGCTCGGTCACCAGGTCGCTGCGGATAGGGACGAACCGGAAGTCGTACTTCTCCTTCTCCACGAGGTCCGTCAGCCCCTTCGTGGGCAGGCCGCCCGACCAGAAGAACGCCTCGATCTTCCCGGTGCGCAGGGCGTCCGGGCTGGTGCCGATCGTGTCGCGCCGCGCGTCTATGTCCTTGTCGATGTCCAGCCCGTCCGCCTTCAGCAGACGTTCGGCGATCAGCCGTACGCCGGAGCCCTCGGGACCCACGGCGACCCGCTTGCCCTTCAGCTCCGACACGTTCTGGATGGTCGAGTCGGCCGGGACCACCAGCTGCACGTAGTCGTCGTACAGCCGTGCCACCCCGCGCAGCTTGTCGGCGCCGGGCTGGTCCTCGTCGATGTACGTCTGGACGGCGTCGGCCGCGGCGATGGCGAAGTCGGCCTGCCCGGTGGCGACCCGGCGGACGTTCGTCTGGGAACCGTTGCTCGACATGAGCTGGACCCGCAGCCCCGGCATGTCCCCGGCGATCGCGTGCCGCAGTCGGCTGCCGTACTCCTGGTAGACGCCCCGCTCGGCTCCCGTGGTCACCGTGATCGTCCCGCTCGGGGGTTCCTCGCGCGGCCACAGCCACCACGCGAGCAGTCCGAGGACCACCAACGAAGCCACCGAGCCCAGCAGCGCGTGCCGCCTGCCGATGCGTGGGAGTACCTGGACCATGCGACGAGATCCTGCCAGGTCACCGGGCGGGCAGGCCAGGGTCGGACCCATCCGGTGCTAGCTCGTGACCTCGGCGCTGACCCTGTCTTCGGGCGCGGGCGCGTGGGGCTTCTCGCGCAGTTCCCCGCGCCCGATGAAAGCACAGGGGCTGCGCCCCCTGTGCTTTCATCGGCCTGTTGCCACCGCCGTGCGCAGGCGCTCCAGCTCTCCGTACATCACCTCGCCCGGGCACTCCGTCGCCATCCAGTCCCGGTGGCCGCTGATCTCCGCGACCTCCTTCTGGGTGCCGTTGACCGGGTTGGTGTAGGTCACGCGGGCCTGCGGGTCGACGCCGTGGTGGCGGACCAGGACCTTCACGAGGCGGGTCAGCGCGGCGCGGGCGGCCTCCTTGGGGCCCTGCTCGGTGAGGGTGCCCAGCAGGGCGATGCCGAGGTTGCCGGAGTTGAAGCCGCCGACGTGGAAGGCGGTCACCACCTTGCCGTCGGCGTCGTGTGCGGGCAGTCCGTCGTCGCCGGAGTAGCGGCCCTCGTAGATGCGGCCCTCCTCGTCGATGAGGAAGTGGTAGCCGATGTCGCCCCAGTCGTTGGTGACGGCGTGCAGCTGGTAGATCGCGCGGACCGTGGCGGCAGGGTCCGGGTCGTCGTTGGCCATGGCCGTGTGGTGCACGGTGATCGTCTGGAACGGGTAGAACGCGGTGGGTGAGTTCTCCGTGCCGTCCGCCTTGAACCGCAGCGACTCGTCGGCGCCCCAGGCGGCCCGCGTGAGGTACTGCACGCCCCGGACGCGGGTGGGGTCGGACGGCACGGCGACCTTGCGGTCCGGGCCGTGCAGGGTGTCGAGCGCGAGCGAGCGCAGGCCCGTGGCGCCGTCGGGGGCTCTCAGCTCGTATCCGGCGGCCTGGCCGGCCGCGATCAGCACACCGCCGCCGTTGGCGACCGAGCAGCCGCCGTCGCCGAGCGAGCGCCACGCGCCCTGCCCGCCGTCGGCCTCCGTCAGCCGGATGCCGCCGCCGGTGGTGTCGTCGGTGCCGCCCCAGCGCACGCCCACGTAGCCGATGGGAAAGGCCGCCTCGACGGGCGCCTCGCCGGTGGCGGCCTCGCTGCGGGTCTTCGGGAAGGTCTCGGTCGTGGTGCCGGCCTTGGTGTCCTCCGCTCCGGTGTCCGCTCCGGTGTCCGCGCCGCCGGAGTCGCCGGTCGTGGCCATCACGGTCGGCGTGATCACGGCGCCGGCCGCGACCGTGCCGACCACGCCGATCACCGTACGGCGGGTCACCCGGGACCTGGCCCGGTGGCTGGAGGAAGTGGGGGGAACGCTCACGATGGGTCCTCAATCGCTCGGGGTGGTACGTGAAGACACAACGGAGGGTACGGAGTGGAGTCACCCGTTCCGCCACCGCCCCCTGTGCTGACGTAACGTCAAAGATCCATCAAACAAAGGGACTTGGGCGTCATGACCGTAGGAGTCGGACAGAACTGTCGGTGCGGGGCGGGCGATCGGTAGGGTCGGCGGATGAGTTCCTCTCCCGCTCGACTGGTCCGTGAGTTCCACCGGGCCTTCGGTCTCGACGCCCGTACCGCCCCCGCCGAGGTCTCGCCCGAGTTGGCCGCCCACCGGGGGGAGTTGTTGGCCGAGGAGGCCGCCGAGGTCGCCGAGGTGGCGGTCGACGGGCCGCTCGACCGGCTGGCCCACGAACTGGCCGACGTGGTGTACGTGGCGTACGGCACCGCCCTCGTCCACGGCATCGACCTGGACGAGGTGATCGCCGAGATCCACCGCTCGAACATGACCAAGCTGGGCCCCGACGGTCGGGTCGCCCGCCGGGCCGACGGCAAGGTGCTCAAGGGGGACCACTACCAGGCGCCCGACGTGTCCTCGGTGCTGCGGAAGCAGGGCTGGGCCGGCTGAGCCCGCCGGCCGGACGACCCCGGCCGGTGATGCTCGGACACGGCCGCCGGACGCTGGGAGACGGCCGTGCGGATGGTCGGAAGCGGCCTGACGCGGGTGGTCCTCGGCCCGGTGTGGCCGACGTGCTCGCCCACCAGGGCGGAGCGGTCCGCCTCGACCAGGTGGCCGCGCTCCAGCAGTCCGACGGCGGCGAGGATCCGGCCGTACATGCGGGCGATGGTGGTCCTGCCGGTGCCCGGGTTGCCGGTGAAGACGAGGTGGCGGCTGAGCGGTGGCGGGGCCAGGCCCATCACCTCGCGGCGGCGGACCATCTGCATGAGTTTGACCAGGGACGAGACATCGCGTTTGACGCGCTCCAGACCCGCGAGGCCCTGGAGCGCGTCAAGCAGGTCGTCCAGGGTGTCCTCGGCAGGAGCCTCGGTCTTGCGCGGGCCGGTCCCGGCCCCGGCCGCCTCCGGGCCCCGGCCGCCGGCAGGGCCTGTTCGGCGCCGGTCGGCAGGGACGGGTTCTTCACCTCCCGGGAGAGACAGTCGTCGAACACCGGGCGGGCACCCTTCTCCAGTGCCACGTCCTCCTCGCAGTCACTTCGTCCTCGTCGACTGCATGGGCGGCAGCGCCTTGAAGGACTGCGTCGACCTGTCCCACACCCTCGGCATGGTCACCGACCTCGACAGCCACCTCGTGCGCAGCGCGCGCTCACCTCGCTGTCCGCCGAACTCACCCGCCGCGAGCACATCCTGGCCGAGGCGGGAGCCAAGGATCTGCCCGAGTACCAGGGCATGCGCCGCCGGAGCCCCGAACTGGCGCCCCTGCCCCGACTGTGATCGTCATCGACGAGTTCGCCACCCTCGTCCGGGGGATCCCCGACTTCGTCCCGGCCTGGTCGGCATCGCCCAGCGCGGCCGTTCCCTCGGCATCCATCTGATCCTGGCCACCCAGCGCCCCGCCGGAGTCGTCAACTCCGACATCCGGGCCAACACCAACCTGCGCATCGCTCTCCGGGTCACCGACTCCTCGGAGAGCATGGACGTCATCGACACCAAGGACGCCGTCAGCATCTCCCCGGCGACCCCCGGCCGCGCCCTGGCCCGGCTCGGCCACGGCACCGTCGTCCCTTTCCAGACCGCGTACGCCGGCACCCTCAGGCCCGTCGCCGAACCGTCCGCCGAGACCCGGGCCCGCGAGGAGCGGCAGGCCGCCGAGGAGGCCCGGATCTGGGGCGCCGCGCTCCACTGGCAGCGCCTCGGCCGAGCCGTCGCCCGGCCCGGAACTCCTGAGGGGCAGCAGGACACGGACCCGGCGGACCCGATGGCCGATGAAGCCCCCACCGACCTCAACGCCCTGGTGGAGGCCCTGTCCGAGGCGGCTCGGCTCGCCGATTGCGTGCCACAGCCCAGCCCCTGGCTGCCCGCGCTCGGCCGGCATGTGCTGATCGACGACCTGCCCCAGCCGGACGAGCCCGGCGGCGCCCATCTGGCCCCGGTCTCCTGGGCCCTGTCGGACGTCCCCGAGGCCCAGGCGCAGCTGCCGGCCCTGCTGGACCTCGCCGAATTCGGACACCTGTACGTCGTCGGTGTCCCGCGCTCCGGGCGCTCCCAGGTGCTGCGCACCATGGCCGGAGCCCTGGCCCGCGCCCACTCCAGCGCCGACGTCCACCACTACGGCATCGACTTCGCCGGTGGCGCGCTCACCGCGCTGGGCGTGCTCCCGAACACCGGAGCCGCGGTCCCCCCTGGTGACATCGAGCGTCTGGAGCGGCTGTTCGCCAGGCTCGACACGGATCTGGAGCGCCGTCAGGAACTGCTCACCCGGCACCACGCCGGCAATCTGACCGAACTGCGTGAACTGGTCGCCGCCCGGGGACCGTCCGGCCCACGTCATGCTGTTCATCGACGGCTACGCCCTGATCGAGGCCGTCGCCGACCACAACGGCGGACGCCTGGTCGAACAGGTCAACCGTCTCCTGCGGGAAGGGGCCGCGGCGGGCATCCACCTCGTCGCCACATCCGAACGCGCCCTGCTGTCCGGCCGGGCGACCACCCTCAACGACAACAAACTGCTGCTGCGGCTGAACGACCGCACCGACTACCACGCCGTCGGCAAGCGGCCCCGCGACATCCCCGACATGGTCCTGCCCGGCCGCGGCTTCACCTCCGACGGCGGCACCGAGATCCAGGGCGCCCTGCTCGCCCCCGGCGCCTCCGGCCAGGAGCAGGCCGAGGCACTGCGTCGGATCGGCGCCGACGCCACCCGCCGGGCTCCTCCCGGCCGACCACCCGCTGCTGGGCGCGGCCGTCCCGCTCGCCGACACCGACGGGGTCCTGTTCACCAGCCGGCTGTCGGTACGCACCCACCCGTGGCTGGCCGACCACGGCGTCTACGGCACCGCCCTCCTCCCGGCCACCGCCCTCCTCCAGGCCACCGCTCTGCTCGAACTGGCGGTACGGGCGGGTGACCAGGTCGGCTGCGGTCAGGTCGAGGAACTCACCCTGGAGGCCCCGCTGGTGATCCCCGCGCGGGGCGCGGTGGTCCTCCAGCTCTCCGTCGGCGCGCCGGACGCCTCGGGCGCCCGGCGCGCCAGCGTCCACCCCCGCGCCGAGGACGCCTCGTCCGCATCGGCACCCTGCCGGTGAAGGTCACGTTCACCGACGCCCACGAGAAGGTGCGGGAGGAGCTCGGCCGATGTGGGGCCTGCTGGGTCTCGGCGGCGACGACGTCTCCCCGGTCGGCGTCGACTTCGCGGAGACCTCGCCCGCCTTCTCGGTCGTCGGCCCGCCCGGCTCGGGCCGCAACACGACCCTGGCCGCTCCCTGGCCGTCTCCCTGCTGGCCTCCGGCACCCGCCTGGTGATCCTCGCCCCGCGCGAGTCGCCCCTGCGGACGCTGGGCACCCACCCCGGCGTACGGCTGATCACCGCGACCGAACCCACGGTCGAGGAGTTCACCGAGGCCTTGGAGGCCGACGGCGGACCCCGGGTGGTCATGGTGGACGACGCCGACCTGTTCGTCCTGCCGGACATCGACCCAGAACCTGCGCTCCCTGGCCCAGTCCGGCCGGGACCACGGCATCGGCATCGTCGTCGCGGCCACCGCAGAGACCATGACCGGTGTCATGGGCTGGCTCAGTGCTCGGACACGGCACCGCAAGGGGTGTCCTCCTCGGCCCGCAGAGCCTCCTGGAGGGCGACTTCGTCGGGGCCCGCCTCGCCCACGCCCACCTGCGCGGCCGCAAGCCCGGCCGGGGCCTCACCGTCGACCAGCGCACCGGCGAACTGATCAACGTGCAGATCCCGGAGACAGTCCTCGACGGGAACGACACGACGGGCTGAGCGTGGCCACGAGACGGCGGTGCCTGGGGACGAGGGCTCCCCGGGCGCTGCCTTAGGCTTACGGAGTGACCAACAGCAGCGACCGGAGTCAGGCAGTGGGCGTCAAGACATACGAAGTGCGTACTTATGGATGTCAGATGAACGTCCATGACTCCGAACGCCTGTCCGGTCTGCTGGAGGAGGCCGGATACGTCCGCGCGCCCGAGGACGCGGGGGAGGGCAACGCCGACGTCGTGGTCTTCAACACCTGCGCCGTACGGGAGAACGCCGACAACCGCCTCTACGGCAACCTCGGCCGCCTCGCCCCGATGAAGACCGCCCGCCCCGGCATGCAGATCGCCGTCGGCGGCTGCCTGGCCCAGAAGGACCGGGACACCATCGTCAGGAAGGCGCCCTGGGTCGACGTCGTCTTCGGCACGCACAACATCGGCAAGCTCCCCGTCCTGCTGGAGCGCGCCCGCGTCCAGGACGAGGCCCAGGTCGAGATCGCCGAGTCCCTGGAGGCATTCCCCTCCACCCTGCCGACCCGCCGCGAGAGCGCCTACGCCGCCTGGGTCTCGATCTCCGTCGGCTGCAACAACACCTGCACCTTCTGCATCGTCCCGGCCTTGCGCGGCAAGGAGAAGGACCGCCGCACCGGCGACATCCTCGCCGAGATCGAGGCCCTGGTCGGCGAGGGCGTCGCCGAGATCACCCTGCTCGGCCAGAACGTGAACGCCTACGGCTCAGACATCGGCGACCGCGAGGCGTTCAGCAAGCTGCTGCGGGCCTGCGGGCGGATCGAGGGCCTGGAGCGCGTCCGCTTCACCTCCCCGCACCCCCGCGACTTCACCGACGACGTCATCGCGGCCATGGCCGAGACGCCGAACGTGATGCCGCAGCTGCACATGCCGCTCCAGTCCGGCTCGGACACGGTTCTCAAGGCCATGCGCCGCTCGTACCGCCAGGAGCGCTACCTCGGGATCATCGAGAAGGTCCGCGCGTCCATCCCGCACGCGGCCATCACCACCGACATCATCGTGGGCTTCCCCGGCGAGACCGAGGAGGACTTCGAGCAGACCATGCACGTGGTCCGCGAGGCCCGCTTCACCCAGGCGTTCACCTTCCAGTACTCCAAGCGCCCCGGCACCCCGGCCGCCACCATGGAGGGCCAGATCCCCAAGGAGGTCGTCCAGAAGCGCTACGAGCGCCTCGTCGCCCTCCAGGAGGAGATCTCCTGGGAGGAGAACAAGAAGCAGGTCGGCCGCACCCTGGAGCTGATGGCCGCCGAGGGCGAGGGCCGCAAGGACGGCGCCACGCACCGGCTCTCCGGCCGCGCCCCCGACAACCGCCTGGTCCACTTCACCAAGCCGGACCAGGAGGTCCGCCCCGGCGACGTGGTGACCGTCGAGATCACGTACGCCGCGCCGCACCACCTGCTGGCCGAGGGCGCGGTCCTGGACGTACGGCGGACCCGGTCGGGCGACGCCTGGGAGAAGCGTCAGGCCGTTCCGGCGGAGAAGCCGGGCGGGGTGCTGCTGGGGCTGCCGAAGATCGGGGCTCCGGAGCCGCTGCCGACGGCTACCACCGGTGGGTGCGGGGTTCCCCAGTAGCGGGGTTGTTCGCGCAGTTCCCTGCGCCCCTGAAGGGGGCGCCCCTGGCCGCGGAAGTTACCCTGCGTCTCATGCTTGTCGCCGCCGCCGTCTGCCCCTGTCCGCCTCTGCTCGTGCCCGAGGTGGCCGCCGGGGCCGCGCCCGAGCTGGACGCGGCGCGGGACGCGTGCGCGGACGCGCTCGGAGTGCTCGCCGCCGCCCGCCCGGACCGGCTGGTGGTCGTGGGCCCCGCCGGGCGCCACGCGTCGTATCCGGAAGGCTCGGGCGGCTCGTTCCGGGGTTTCGGCGTGGACCTCGACGTCCGCCTCGGGCGCGGGGGGAACGGCGACACGACGGCCCGGCTGCCCGCCTCGCTCGCCGTCGCCGCCTGGCTGCTCGACCGCACCGGCTGGGCCGACGCCCCGCTGGAAGGGCTCGGGGTGGCGGAACCGACCGCCGTCGAGCGGTGTACCCAAGTAGGAAGACAGGTCGCCGGGGCGGCCGAGCGGGTGGCTCTGCTGGTGATGGGCGACGCCAGCGCGTGCCGCACGCTCAAGGCCCCCGGGTACCTGGACGAGCGCGCGGCCGGCTTCGACGCGGGGGTCGCGCGCGCGCTCGCCGACGCCGACGTCGAGGCGCTGAAGACGCTGGACACCGGGGTGGCCCGCGAGCTGAGGGCCTCCGGGCGGGCCCCCTGGCAGATCCTCGCGGGCGCCGCCGAGGGCGCGGGCCTGGCCGGCAGCCTGCTCTACGACGACGCCCCGTACGGCGTGGGTTACCTGGTCGCCGCCTGGTCGTAGAGCCGGACACGGCGGACGGCCGGGAGCACGAGGCTCCGCGGCCGTCCGACGAGATGCGTGTTCAGGAAGCCGGAGGCGGGGGACTGGCGCCGCCGCCCGGAGGCGGGGGCGTGTGACCGCCCTCGTGGTGCGCGAGTCGGTCCATGGCGTGCTTGGCCCTGCCCGTGCCCGACTGGATCTTGTTGCTGTACTTGCCCTTGGTCTTCCTGTCGACCGTGTGAGCGGCCCTGTCGAGACCGTGGTGGATCTTGCCCTCGTGCTTCTGAGCGAGGTGCGAGACCTTGTCCTTGGCCGGGGAGAGTTTGGTTTTCAAATTATCCAGCAGGCCCATGATTCACCTTCCCGCGCGGGCGGTCATTTGCGGGCGTTCTCACTGGACTCGTTGTCCGCCGCCTGATCGGCCGTCTGCTGCTTGGGGATCTCCACGTCGTCCGCCGTGTCGACGGCCTCCGCCGCCGGCTCGGCCGCGTCGCCCACCGCCTCGGCCTCGGCCGTGCTCCCGGCCTCCGGTCGGGCGGCCTCAGTGGCTCCCTTCGCCTCCTCCGGCTCCTCCGCCTCCGTCTCGGCGTCCGGCTCGGGCGCCGTCACGGCGGCCTCTTCCGTGTCCTTCACCTTACGACGGAACAGTGAAAAAACGCCCATATCAACCTCAATGCTAATCATGCGGGTTAATTCCCGCCCTCTCCCGGAGCGTCCGATTGCGTCATCCGGGTCGCCGGCACTCGAAACCGGCGCTGCGAACACGCAACACGCAACGACTCCGGCTCCCCCGCGTCACGTAGCTCGTTCGAGAACGGGCCCCGACATTTGCGAGACTGGGTCGGTGAGCAACGCAGTTCCCTCCCCACGGGTCATCGCCGTCGTCGGACCGACCGCGGCCGGCAAGTCCGATCTGGGCGTCTATCTGGCCCAGCGCCTCGGCGGCGAGGTCGTGAACGCCGACTCCATGCAGCTCTACCGGGGGATGGACATCGGCACCGCCAAGCTGACCCCCGAGGAGCGCGACGGAGTCCCGCACCACCTCCTGGACATCTGGGAGGTGACGGCCGCCGCCAGCGTCGCCGAGTACCAGCGGCTCGCCCGCGCCCGGATCGACGCCCTGCTCGCCGACGGCCGCTGGCCGATCCTGGTGGGCGGCTCCGGGCTGTACGTCCGGGGAGCCGTCGACAACCTGGAGTTCCCCGGCACCGACCCCGAGGTCCGGGCCCGCCTGGAGGAGGAGCTGACGTTGCGCGGCTCCGGCGCGCTGCACGCCCGGCTCGCCGCCGCCGACCCCGAGGCCGCCGAGGCGATCCTGCCCAGCAACGGCCGCCGCATCGTCCGCGCCCTCGAAGTGATCGAGATCACCGGAAAGCCGTTCACGGCGAACCTGCCGGGCCATGACGCGGTCTACGACACCGTCCAGATCGGCGTCGACGTGGCGCGGCCCGAACTCGACGAGCGTATCGCCCGCCGGGTCGACCGCATGTGGGACGCCGGACTGGTCGAAGAAGTGAGCGCACTGGAGGCGCAGGGGTTGCGCGAGGGGCGTACGGCGTCGCGTGCGCTCGGCTACCAGCAGGTCCTCGCGGCACTCGCCGGGCAGTGCACCCTGGACGAGGCGCGCGCGGAGACCGTACGGGCCACCAAGCGCTTCGCGCGCCGCCAGGATTCATGGTTCAGGCGCGACCCGCGGGTGCATTGGCTCAAGGGGGGGCTCGCCGACCTGACGGAACTCCCGCAGCTCGCACTGGCGTTGGTCGAACGACCGGTCACAGCCTGATCACGTCATGGCATCGGGTCGCCCCGGCGGTCATCCCGGCCTCCGGGGGCGTGCCATCATCGAGCTTCGATCGACCAAGTGGAGTCCGAGTTGGGAGGGCGCGTGGCGATGGAGGCCGGCCCTCGCGACACCGCACAAAGCACGGAGCAGGGCGCCGCGCAGGACGCGGACCAGCTGGTTACCGAGGGGTACGCACTGGATTCCGAAGGTGATCCGCTGAGCCCCGACGGTCCGGAGGACCAGACCCCCGACGGCGTCAGCGACGACGGACCGGAACCGGACGAGATGTCCGGTCCGGAGGTGGAGGTCGAGCTGCGCCCCCAGCGCAGGCTGCGCCTCTGGCAGCTCGCCCCGATCGTGGGCCTCGCCGCGGTGGGCTCCCTGATGTTCGCCTTCCCCCTCGCCTTCGAGTTCGGGGACGGCGGCGCCGTGGTCGCCATGCTCGGCCTGCTGATCTGCGCCACCGCGGCCGGCTGGGGCATGATGGCCGCCCGCCGGGTCGGTTACACGTGGCCCGGCCTGCCCGCCCGAGGCTCCGGCCGCCGCCCGGACTGGCGCCTCGTCCTCGCCTACGCCCTGGTCGTGGCCGCGGTGGCCTTCCTGGCCGTCTGGCGAGTGGCCCGGCTCCGTTAGAGAGCGCCCCGTCAGGGGCGCGGGGAACTGCGCGACCAGCCACGATCGACCCGCTCGAGACCCTCGAACCGCAAGCCCTCCAGCCGGCCCACCCAGCGGAGCGCTCCCGTACGATCGAGGAATGAGCACGCGGATCGCCTTCCTCAAGGGTCACGGGACCGAGAACGACTTCGTGATCGTCCCGGACCCCGAGAACGCCATCGATCTCCCCCCGGCCGCCGTCGCCGCCCTGTGCGACCGCCGCGCGGGCATCGGTGGTGACGGCGTGCTGCACGTCGTCCGCTCCGCCGCGCATCCCGAGGCGAAGGAACTGGCCGCCGAGGCGGAGTGGTTCATGGACTACCGCAACGGCGACGGGTCGGTCGCCGAGATGTGCGGAAACGGCGTCCGCGTCTTCGCGCGCTATCTCCTGCACGCCGGGCACGTCACCGAGGGCGACCTCACCGTCGCCACGCGCGGGGGCGTGAAGAAGGTCCACATCGACAAGGACGGTGACGTCACCGTCGGCATGGGCCGCGCCCGCCTCCCCGAGGGGGACGTGACCGTGAGCGTCGGCGAGCACAGCTGGCCCGCGCGCAACGTCAACATGGGCAACCCGCACGCCGTGGCGTTCGTCGGCGACCTCGCGGACGCCGGCGACCTGCACGCCCCGCCGCCCTTCAGCCCCGCCTCCGCCTACCCGGACGGCGTGAACGTCGAGTTCGTCGTCGACCGCGGCCCTGGGCACGTGGCGATGCGGGTGCACGAGCGCGGCTCCGGCGAGACCCGCTCCTGCGGCACCGGCGCGTGCGCCGTCGCCGTGGCCACCGCCCGGCGCGACGGCGCCGACCCGGCGGTCACGGGCACCCCGGCGACCTACACCGTCGACGTGCCCGGCGGCACCCTGGTGATCACCGAACGGCCCGACGGCGAGATCGAGATGACCGGCCCCGCCGTGATCGTGGCCGAGGGCGAGATCGATGCCAACTGGCTGGAAAACGCGGCACGTTGAAGTGTGCTAGGGCTTGGTATGACGGTGCCCGCGACGCGAACACCATAAGGATCCAAGCCCGCCACGTGTTCAGGGGTGCGAATCCATGGCCCACCCCGGTGGGGTGGCCCGAAAACGCAAACCTCGGAGCCATCGCTCGAATGGGTGATCCGTTTCACGCTCGGCGAGAGGCGGTCGGACGGGCGTGATGGGCTCGGTAGCATCAAGCACCGGCACGGACGGGGGAACGACACGATCCCCTGAGCCGCCGCACGCCCTGGGGCACCCGTCCGCCGGTCCACGCAGCCGGAGGTGCCCATGAGCGCGGAGGCCACGAACCCCGCCGTATCGCCCGCCCCTGCGCCGCCACCAGCGCACCGCAGGAAGGGCCGACCTCGTATCGACCTGCGCCGTCTGGGCCGCGCCGCACTCCTGGGCCCGACGACCCGCGACCGGTTGCCCGACGCGATCAGCCATGTCGCCGAGGCGCACCGCGCCCACCATCCCGACGCCGACCTGGAACCGTTGCGCCGGGCGTACGTCCTCGCCGAGTCCTCGCACCGCGGTCAGATGCGCAAGAGCGGTGAGCCGTACATCACCCACCCGCTCGCCGTGAC
This sequence comes from Streptomyces sp. MNU76, assembly GCF_020982545.1. Taxonomy (GTDB): domain Bacteria; phylum Actinomycetota; class Actinomycetes; order Streptomycetales; family Streptomycetaceae; genus Streptomyces. Next base: position 53,702 of record NZ_JAJKLK010000003.1, read on the forward strand.
GCTGATCCTCGCCGAACTCGGCGCGGAAACCACGACCCTGACGGCCTCTCTGCTCCACGACACCGTCGAGGACACCGATGTGACCCTCGATCAGGTGCGGGAGGAGTTCGGCGCCGAGGTGTGCTTCATCGTCGACGGCGTCACCAAGCTGGAGAAGGTCGACTACGGCGCCGCCGCCGAACCCGAGACCTTCCGCAAGATGCTCGTCGCCACCGGCAACGACGTCCGGGTGATGTCGATCAAACTCGCCGACCGGCTGCACAACATGCGCACCCTCGGCGTGATGCGCCCCGAGAAGCAGGAACGCATCGCCAAGGTCACCCGGGACGTCCTGATCCCCCTCGCCGAACGACTCGGCGTGCAGGCACTCAAGACGGAGCTGGAGGACCTCGTCTTCGCGATCCTCCACCCCGAGGAGTACGCCCACACCCGCGGCCTCATCGCTGACAACGCCGCACAGGAGAGCGACCCGCTCGCCGAGATCGCCGACGAGGTACGCGGCGTGCTGCGCGAGGCGGGCATCCAGGCCGAAGTCCTCATCAGGCCCCGCCACTTCGTCTCCCTGCACCGCGTCTCACGAAAACGCGGACGGCTGCGCGGCACCGACTTCGGCCGGATCCTGGTCCTCGTCGGCGAGGACGCCGACTGCTACGCCGTCCTCGGGGAGCTGCACACCTGCCTCACGCCCGTGGTCTCGGAGTTCAAGGACTTCATCGCCGTACCGAAGTTCAACCTGTACCAGTCGCTGCACACCGCCGTCGCGCGCGGCGACGGCCAGGTCGCCGAAGTCCTCATCCGCACCCACCAGATGCACAAGGCCGCCGAGGCCGGCGTCGTGGCGCTCGGCAACCCGTACGCCGCCCCCGCCGAGGAACATCCCGACGGACGGCGGGCCGACGGCGAGGGCGAGCGCGTCGACCCCACCCGCCCCGGCTGGCTCTCCCGGCTCCTCGACTGGCAGGAGGCGGCCCCGGACGCCGACATGTTCTGGTCGACCCTGCGCGAGGACCTCGCCCAGGACCGGGAGATCACCGTGTTCCGCCCCGACGGGGGCACATTGGGGCTCCCCGAGGGCGCCAGTTGTGTGGACGCGGCGTACGCGCAGTACGGCGAGGACGCCCACGCCTGTATCGGCGCCCGCGTCAACGGCCGTCTGGCGACGCTCAGCACGGTCCTGAAGGACGGCGACACCGTCCAGCTCCTGATGGGCCAGGACCCGGCCTCCGAGCCCTCCAGGGAGTGGCTGGAGCACGCCCACACACCCGCCGCACGCATCGCCATCCAGCGCTGGCTCGCCACCCACCCGTCACCCGCCACCGACGAGCAGGACGAGCGCGACGGCGACCGCAAGGGCGAGACCCCCGCGGCGCCCGCCCTCGACGAGCCCGCCGCCACCTCCGACACCGTCGGCGCCGTGGTCGTCGTCGACAGGCCCGAGGCGACCGTCCGCCTCGCCCGCTGCTGCACGCCCGTACCACCCGACGAGGTCACCGGGTTCGCCGTGCGCGGGGGAGTGGTGACCGTGCACCGCGTCGAATGCGCCGCGGTGACACGCATGAAGGGGCTGGGGCGCCCCGAGATCGACGTGCGCTGGGGCGACACCACCGAGTTCCGGGTCACCCTCGTCGCCGAGTCGTTCCAGCGCCCCCATCTGCTGGCCGACCTCACCGAGGCCATCGCCCTCGAAGGCGTCGACATCGTCACCGCCACCGTCGAACCGCCGACCCAGCAGCGCGTCCGCCACACCTACACGCTGCAACTCCCGGACGCCGCCCACCTCCCGGCCCTGATGCGCGCCATGCGGAACGTACCGGGCGTGTACGACGTGGGCCGCGCCCAGCACCAGACGGTGGCCGCGTACTGAGCGGACCGGGAGAGGCAGGGGCGGCTCGGCGGACGGCCGGGCCGCTCGTTCGGGTGGGACCGCTGCGCGTCGGCGGCGCGGAGCGGGAGCGCGCTGGTAGCGGTGGTCCATGCCGCTCACCCCACGCCTCAGGAGCCGCCGCGTCCAGGCCGCGCTGCTCGCCTCCGCCGTCTCCGTCTGCCTGATCGCCGCGAGCGCCCCGTCACCCGCCGCCCCGCTCGGCGTAGGCGACCGGCTCTTCCCGCACCTCGGCAACCCCGGATACGATGTGCGGTCGTACGACCTCGACTTCACCTACCCCGGCAGCAACCGCGAGCCGCTCACCGCCGTCACCACCATCGACGCCCGGACGACCTCCCGGCTGGAGCGGATCAATCTGGACTTCACCCACGGCAAGGTCCACTCCGTCGAGGTCGACGGGGTGCCCGCCGCCTTCACCGGCGTGGGCGAGGACCTGGTGATCACGCCCGAGGAGCCGCTCGTGGAGGGCACCCGGACCCGCATCACGGTGCGGCACACCAGCGACCCGGTGTACACGGGCGACGCGGAGGGCGGCTGGGTACGGACCGCCGACGGACTCGCGATGGCCAACCAGGCGGACGCGGCGCACGTCGTCTTCCCCTGCAACGACCACCCGTCCGACAAGGCCATGTTCACCGTCCGCGTCACCGTCCCCGACGGCTACACGGCCGTCTCCAACGGCCTCGCCACCGGCACGGACCGGGCCCTGGGCACCACCACCTGGACCTACCGCACCGAGCACCCCATGGCCACCGAACTGGCCCAGATCTCCATCGGCCGCTCCGCCGTCCTGCACCGCACCGGACCGCACCGCCTGCCGGTACGCGACGTGGTCCCCGCCAAGGACCGCGAGAAGCTCGAACCGTGGCTCGCGAAGACCCCCGCCCAGATCGAGTGGATGGAGGACAAGGTCGGCCGCTACCCCTTCGAGACGTACGGGGTGCTGATCGCGGAGGCGCAGACCGGGTTCGAGCTGGAGACCCAGACACTCTCGCTCTTCGAGAGGGCGCTGTTCGTCCGGCCCGAGTACCCCAAGTGGTACGTCGAGTCGATCATGGTCCATGAGCTGGCCCACCAGTGGTTCGGCAACAGCGTCAGCCCTCGCACCTGGTCCGACCTGTGGCTCAACGAGGGCCACGCCACCTGGTACGAGGCCCTGTACGCCGAGGAGACCGCCGGCCGGTCGGTTGCGGCCCGCATGAAGGCCGCGTACGGCGCGTCCGACCGCTGGCGCGCCGCGGGAGGCCCGCCGGCGGCGCCCAAGAAGCCCAAGGGCGGCCAGAAGATCGGCATCTTCCGGGCCAACGTCTACGACGGCGCCGCGCTCTTCCTCTACGCCCTGCGCCAGGAGATCGGCGCCCCCGCCTTCGCCCTGCTGCAGCGGGCCTGGGTCACCGTCCACCGGGACGGCGTCGCGTCCACCGCCGACTTCCGGGAGCTCGCCTCCAAGATCGCCGGACGGGACCTGGGAGACTTCTTCCACGCCTGGCTGTACGAGGTGCGGACACCCCCCATGCCGGGGCACCCCGACTGGAAGTCGGCACCGGTGGAGGCCTCCGCCGGGCGTTGAGCGGGATCGACCGGGTTCCGCGCGGGTGTGACCCCCGCGCGGACGGGAAATAACCCGAGTGACGAGACGGGGCGTACCGTGCGACCATCTTCGGGTCGACGACGGGACGCCCCGGGAATCCCCGGGACACCCCGGACGTTGTCACCAGTGACGGGCCGGGATCCGTGAAGATCCGTCGCCCTTCGGTATCCCTATCGACATCCCCATCGACGTAAGGACCCAATGACCTCCTCTTCTTCCCCTTCCCAGGCCGCGCAGCGCGCCTTCGCGCAGAACAACCCCGAAGGTCTTCGGGCCGATGCCCTGATGGAAGAGGACGTCGCCTGGAGCTTCGAGATCGACGGAGAACGGGACGGCGACCAGTTCGACCGCTCCGACCGCGCGGCCCTGCGCCGCGTAGCGGGCCTCTCCACCGAGCTCGAGGACGTCACCGAGGTCGAGTACCGACAACTCCGCCTGGAGCGCGTCGTACTCGTAGGTGTCTGGACCACGGGAACCTCGCGGGACGCGGAGAACTCCCTGGCCGAGCTGGCCGCCCTCGCGGAGACCGCGGGTGCGCTCGTGCTCGACGGAGTGATCCAGCGCCGCGACAAGCCGGACGCGGCCACCTACATCGGTTCCGGCAAGGCCAACGAGCTGCGGGACATCGTCCTCGACTCGGGCGCCGACACGGTCATCTGCGACGGTGAGCTGAGCCCGGGGCAGCTCATCCACCTCGAGGACGTCGTCAAGGTCAAGGTCATCGACCGTACGGCCCTGATCCTCGACATCTTCGCTCAGCACGCCAAGTCCCGAGAGGGCAAGGCGCAGGTCGCGCTCGCGCAGATGCAGTACATGCTGCCGAGGCTGCGAGGCTGGGGTCAGTCGCTGTCCCGCCAGATGGGCGGCGGCAAGGGCGGCGGCCTCGCCACCCGTGGTCCCGGTGAGACCAAGATCGAGACGGACCGGCGTCGGATCCGCGAGAAGATGGCGAAGATGCGCCGGGAGATCGCGGACATGAAGACCGGCCGCGAGATCAAGCGCCAGGAGCGCCGCAGGAACAAGGTGCCCTCGGTCGCCATCGCCGGCTACACCAACGCGGGCAAGTCCTCCCTGCTCAACCGGCTCACGGGCGCGGGTGTCCTGGTCGAGAACGCCCTGTTCGCGACCCTCGACCCGACCGTGCGCCGGGCCGAGACCCCGAGCGGGCGGCTGTACACGCTGGCGGACACCGTCGGCTTCGTACGCCACCTGCCGCACCACCTGGTCGAGGCGTTCCGCTCCACGATGGAGGAGGTCGGCGACTCCGACCTGATCCTGCACGTGGTCGACGGTTCGCACCCCGACCCGGAGGAGCAGCTGGCCGCCGTGCGCGAGGTCATCCGTGACGTGGGCGCGACGAACGTCCCCGAGATCGTGGTGATCAACAAGGCGGACGCGGCCGACCCGCTGACGCTCCAGCGGCTGCTGCGGATCGAGAAGCGCTCCATCGCGGTCTCGGCCCGCTCCGGCCAGGGCATCGAGGAACTGCTCGCGCTCATCGACGACGAACTGCCGCGCCCCTCGGTCGAGATCGAGGCGCTCGTGCCGTACACCCACGGCAAGCTCGTCGCCCGCGCCCACACCGAGGGCGAGGTGATCTCCGAGGAGCACACCCCGGAGGGCACCCTGCTCAAGGCCCGGGTGCACGAGGAACTGGCGTCCGACCTGGCGCCGTACGTCCCGTCGGCCACGACTGCCTGACCGTCCGGCAGCGCGCGCCCGTCCAGCCATGCCCGAAGGCCCGCCCCCTCCGCCTTCCGTTCTAGTGGTCGTCGCAACACCCCAGCTCAGGGGATGCGATGGACTTCAAGATCCGTGAGGACCGTACGCTGCGAGGCCGCCGGATCGTCGGGATCAACCCGAAGACCGGCAGGCGGTGGCGGAACGGACGCAACGCCTCCGGCAGGGACACGGCGGCACCACCAGTTCGACCGGTGGTGCCGTCTTCCGGTCCGTCCCGATATCTGTGTGAGGATGACCGGATCTACATCGCGGACCGACTGCGGGAGAAGGCCACAGTCCGGGCGATAGCCGCCGAACTGGGCCGCAGCCCATCGCCTGTCAGCCGGGAGATCCGACGCAACTGCACCGTCGTTCCCCGTGGCACCCGGCACAACCGCCCACACGCCGCCCAGACTCGCGCGAATGCCCGTCGGCCCCGCCCGAAGCCGGGGAAGATCAGCCAGAACCCGGAGCCACGGGACTTCCTCCAGGACCACCTGGACCTACGGTGGAGCCCGGAGCAGATCTGCCAGGCCCTGCGGGCCCGCTTCCCCGACCGGCCGGAGATGCACGTGGTCCACGAAACGGTCTACCAAGCCCTCTACGTCCAGGGCCGCGGCGAACTCCGCCGCGAGCTGGCCCGAGCCCTGCGCACCGGCCGTGCCCGGCGCAAACCCCGCCGACAGGCCCAGCAGCGCCAGCCCCGATACCGCGACCCCATGGTGATGATCAGCGATCGCCCCGCGGAGGCTGCCGACCGTGCAATTCCCGGCCACTGGGAGGCCGACCTCATCATCGGCAAAGACGGTGCCTCCGCCATCGGCACCCTCGTCGAACGCTCCACCCGCTACGTGCTGCTCTTGCACCTGCCCAATGGCCGGGGCACCGAGATGCTCTAGGGCGTGTTTCGGAAGTCCCTTCGTCGCCCGAAGGGCGGCTCTGCGGCGTCCGGTGCGTGCTCTCGGCGCGCCGGACGAAATGCCTCGTACTGGGTGTACTTGGCCTTTCGTCCGGTGCGGCGGTGGGGGTACCTCCCGGTCGAGCGCCAGCCGAGACCGGGGGAGCGTGCCGGGCGTCGCAGAGCAGAAGGGACTTCCGAAACACGCCCTAGTGGAGACCGTGCAGACCCTGCCGGCCCACCTGAAGCGGTCGTTGACCTGGGACCAGGGCAGCGAGATGGGACGGCACCGGGAGTTCACTCTCGCCACCGACATCCCGGTCTACTTCTGCGACCCGGCCAGCCCCTGGCAGCGCGGCTCCAACGAGAACACCAACGGCCTGCTGCGGCAGTACTTTCCCAAGGGCACCGACCTGTCCGCCCACACCCGCCAGGCCCTGGACGCAGTGGCCGCCGAGCTGAACGGCCGCCCACGCAAAACGCTCGGCTGGGAAACCCCAGCCGAGCGCCTGCTTGAACTGCTCGCGGCCTGATCAACCGACCACGTGTTGCAACGACCGCTAGAAAGCGCCCATATGGACGGCCCGGCGTCACTGCGAAGCGAACTTGCCGCTCACCGCCTTGTACACGCCCTCGGCCTCCTTGCCCAACCGCGGCCCCGCCAGCCAGCCGGCGCTCACCGGACCGATGGAGGTGTTGGACACCAGCGCGGGCTCACCGTCCGAACCGGTCGCCACCCAGCCCCCACCGGACGAACCGCCGGTCATCGAGCAGCCGATGCGGTACATCGTCGGGTCGGCCTCGACGAGCGAGAGCCGCCCCGGCTTGTCCGTGCACTGGTACATCGTCTCGCCGTCGTACGGAGCCCCTGCCGGGTAGCCGGTCGCGGTGATGCTCTGCACCTGCGGCACGGCAGGCGCGTCGAAGTCCACCGGCAACGCCGAACCGACCATCTCCTCCAGCGACTTGCCCCCGCTGCCCTCCTCCGGCGTCACATGGATCACCGCGAAGTCGTACGTCGCCCCGTCACCGCCCGTCTGCCCGCCCTGCTCGATCCACTGGTCCGAGGTCTGCGCCCAGTCCCCCCACCAGACGCCGTACGGAGCGACCTCCTCCTTCGTCGCCGTCTTCAGTTCCGAGGCCCCCATGGCACTGTCGTTGTACGAGGGCACGAAGGCGATGTTCCGGTACCAGCCGCCCGCCTTACCGGCGTGCACACAGTGACCGGCCGTCCACACGAGGTTGGACTTGCCCGGGTTGGCCGGGTCCTGCACCACCGTCGCCGAGCAGACCATCGTGCCCTCGGGCGCGTCGAAGAAGACTTTGCCCGCCTCGGGCACGTTCGCGTGGTACTGAGCCGCCACCGCCTTCGCGTCGACGGACTCCGGCGTCGGGTCGGTCACACCCTGGTCACCGGTGAGGTCGCCCTCGTCGACCTCCTTCTCCGGCTCCTCGGCGTCCCGCATCCGGTCCGGGTCCCACAGGTCCTTGATGATCGGGTTGACGTAGTCCTCGGCCTCGCGCAGCCAGTCGTCCTTGTCCCAGTTCTTCCAGGCCCCGCCCCGCCACTTGTCGAGGTCGATCCCGTGTTCCTTCAGCTTGTCCTTGATGTCGTCCGGGATCCGGATCTTGCCGTCGCCCCCGCTGCCGCTGTCCTGCGCGGACGCCGACGCCTCGGCGTTCGCCGTGGTGTCCCCCGAGCCGCATGCGGTGGCCGTCAACGACAGAACCGTGGCGAGGCCGACCACGGCCAGAACGGGGGAGGTTCTGCGGCGCGTGCTCCTCCCACGACGAGCGGCCAAGAGCGGTCGTATGGGTCGCATGGTCTGAACTCCCCCTGGGGCGTTGAGAATCTGTGGTGCCGAGACGGACAGCGCACGACTCTTCCGTGCGCCGGCCGCCTTCTTGTACGTGGCCGACACGACATTCGCGCGGTTCCGCACCCTTGTTTCTTCGTACCTACTACGTACGGAGTCCTCGTCCGCGTGGCCCGGCGACATCCACCGACCCGCGTCCTTCGGAACGGCACCACACACTATGCGGTCGGTGTGGGGGACATCCGATGGAACGGCAACGGTTTGGCTACGAGCCCCCCCGACCAGGCGATCGACCAGGCGCAGCCGACCAACCGCCCTGGTCAAATGCCTTTTCTCCTACGGTAGTTGAGCGAGTGAATCTAGGTTGGGGAAGAACTCGCCGCTATCTGGCCGAGGAAGCCGGTGTCCGGCAGTTCCTGGCATCGGCACCGGCCTGCCCACCGCGGACAACACCCACGAGGTGGCCCAGCGCGTCAACCCCTCCTGCAAGATCGTCTACGTCGACAACGACCCCATCGTCCTCGCGCACGCCCACGCACTGCTCAACAGCACCGCCGAGGGTGCCACCGACTACATAGACGCCGACGCCCACGATCCCGACACGATCCTGAGGGGCGTCGCGGGCACCCTGGACTTCCGGCAGCCGATCGCGATCCCCATGCTGGGCGTCCTGAACTTCGTCATGGACACCGACGAAGCGGCCGCTGTGGTACGGCGGTTGGTGGATGCCGTACCGCCCGGCAGCCATCTCGTGATCTCCCATCCCACCACCGAGGTCGACGGCGAAGCGATGACGCAGGCCGTGGAGTACTGGAACGGACAGGGTTCGGCGCCGATGACACTGCGCAGCCATGCCGACCTCGTACGCCTCTTCGGCGACGTCGAACTCCTTCCCCCGGGCATCGTCTCCTGTTCCCGCTGGCGCCCCGGAGACGACGACGAGGACATCGACGTCACCCACTTCGGCGGCTCGGACTGAAGCGGTAACCCACCACCGGAACCCGGCCGCACCGCTCCGGCCGTCCGGGCCCGACCGTAGGGACACGGGTCGAAGACCCGGTCGGCGGCACCCGAACGGACCGGACCGAACGGGCCAAGCATCCGCCGCGGCACATATTTTCGTCCGACCCGCTTCCCCGTACCGGTCTCGTCGTTGGTACGTGCGGGGGACCCGCCGGTGTTCGGTGACCCCTGCCGACTCGCCTCTGATGAACCGTGGGAGGAAGTGCAGCAGTGGCGGTGACCGAGTCCGCGGTGGCGCCGGTGGGACGTGACCCCGAGCGAGCGGGTCAGAGACCCGTGGGCGAACCGGCCCGCCCACGACGGGAGCACGACGGGGTACGTGCCGTGCGGTCGGGGCACGGAAGGATTCCGTGGCCGCAGGCCGCCCGAGACTCGGCGGCGCGCACCTACGCGCGCTCCCTGCCCGTCGTTCCCGTGCGCGCGCGCGGGCTGACCGTCGAGGACGCCGACGGTCGCCGCTACCTCGACTGTCTGTCCGGCGCCGGAACCCTCGCCCTCGGCCACAACCACCCGGTCGTCCTCGAAGCCATCCGCAAGGCGGTCGCCTCGGGTGCTCCGCTGCACGTCCTCGACCTGGCCACCCCCGCCAAGGACGCCTTCACCACCGAACTGCTCCGCACCCTGCCACCAGAGCTCGCGGACCGCGCCCGCGTCCGGTTCTGCGGCCCCTCCGGCACGGACGCGGTCGAGGTCGCCTGCAGACTGGTCCGGGCCGCCACCGGACGCTCCGGCCTGCTCACCTTCACCGGCGCCCACGCCGACCTGGACACCGGGGCCCTCGAAGCACCCGCGACCGCCCGCGACATCCGGGCGCCACGCCTGCCCTCCCCGCAGGACTACCGCTGCCCGTTCGGTATCGGCGGCGAACGCGGCGCCGAACTCGCCGCCCGCTGGACCGAGTCCGTCCTCGACGACGCCGAGCCCGGAGCACCGCTGCCCGCCGGCATGCTCCTCGAACCCGTCCAGGGCGAGGGAGGAGTCCTCCCCGCCCCGGACGGCTGGCTGCGCCGCATGCGGGAGATCACCGCCGCCCGCTCGATCCCGCTGATCGCCGACGAGGTCCGGACGGGTGTGGGCCGCACCGGCCGCTTCTGGGCCGTCGAGCACAGCGGCGTCGTCCCCGACGTCATGGTCCTCTCCCAGGCCATCGGCGGCAGCCTGCCGCTGGCCGTCGTGGTCCACCGCGACGACCTCGACGTCTGGCGGCCCGGCACCCACGCCACCCCCTTCCGCGGCAACCAGCTCGCCATGGCCGCGGGCGCCGCCACCCTCGCCCACGTCCGCGAGAACGGCCTCGCCGAACGCGCCGCCATCCTGGGCGCCCGCATCCTCGCTCAACTCCGCCCCCTCACCGAGCGGTTCGCCTGTGTCGGTGACGTACGAGGACGGGGGCTGATGATCGGCATCGAGATGGTCACCCCGGACGCGCCCCTGGACCCGACGAGACCGGTCCGCGCCCACCCGCCCCTTCCCTCGCCACCGCCGTACAGCGCGAGTGCCTCCGCCGCGGGCTGATCGTCGATCTCGGTGGCCGCCATGCGGCGTCGTACGCCTCCTGCCGCCCCTCACGATCACCGACGATCAGACAAACGCAGTGCTCGACCGCCTGACGGACGCGATCGCCTCGGTGGCGGCCACCGCGGCGACACGATTCCCGGCGCACCCGGCCCCGCGCGAGCCGGAGTCCTCGCCCGCACGCCGGGCGGCTGAACACCACCCACGACCGCCCACCCTGCCACGCCCCAGCCAACCAGCCACCCACCCACGGCACGGCCCCACCACCGCTTCCCACGCCTGCTCCCTCCAGCACCCGCCTCACCTCCGCTCGCCAGTACGAACCCGCGACTGCCCTCCCGCACGAGCAACCCCAGGAACCGCCGTGAACCCGCTGCCCGCCCCGGGGCCCGCATCCACCACCGCTCCCCGGAAGCCCACGTTCCTCAGCCCTCCGGCCCCTTGAACGCTGAACCACCGCTGCCAGGCCGTTCCGAACCGTCGCCCGGCCAGACCGAGCCGGGACAGCGGCGACCCGCACACGTCGAGCCGAGTGAGCCCGGGCCCACCCAGGCCGAGCCGAGGCAGCACAGGCCCAGCCAGGTCGAGCCGGGTGAACTTGGGCCCAGTCAAGTCGAGCGGGACAGCTACCTGACGGAACCGGGGCCCAGCCTGCTGGACCCACCGCGGTGTCAAGCCGGCCCCCCCCCGGAGTGCCCGCGCAGGTACCGTGCCCCGCCCAGCCAGTCCCTCGCCGACCCGTGCTTCCCGACCACCCGACGGGGCCGAGCCACGAGCGCGGCTGCCCGGCCCCACGCCAGGACACGGACAGCGGCCGGGCCCTCAGGACCTCGCCCGACCCCGACCTCGGTACTGACGCCGACCTCCTGCACCACCCCGACCCGCACACCGCCGCACAGGCGGCAGCGGCCGAGAACCTCTTGCGCTGCTGGGTACGCGAACACGACCTCACACCTGCCCAAGACCACGGCGGCGTCCTCCACATCCCTCTCCCTGCCACCGGCACGACCCTCCTCGCGCCGGTGCGCTACTGGTCTCCCACCGGCTGGCACCGCTTCGGCCGCCCCCACCTCGCTTGCCCCCGACACTGCACCCCTGTCGACGCGGTCACGCTCGCGGCCCTGCTGACCCGCGAGGCGACCGCACGAGGCACACAGGGCACGACCCCCGGCCCCGCCCCCGACCCACGGCCGCGCCCACCCCGCACATCCAGCCCACCCCGCACATCGAGCGCGGCCAATTGGACCTGGTGGGGAGGGTCGCCGACTCCGCCCGCCAGGTCGCTCTGTCCATCACCGAGCGCCGAGCTCAACCCGCCGACGACCCCGCCCGGTTCCTGGCCGCCGAGCAGGCCCTCCTCCTCGGCCATCCCTCCACCCCACCCCGAAGAGCAGGGAAGGGCTCTCCGAGGCCGAAGCGCGCCTGTACTCACCTGAACTGCGTGGCTCCTTCCCCCTGCACTGGATGGCGGTCGCACCCTCCGTCCTGTCGACCGACTCGGCGTGGACCGAGCGCGGCCGTGTCATCCCCGCCGGCCGTCTGACCGCGCGGCTGGCCGGGCCGGACCTGCCACTCCCCGACGGCTTCACCGCCCTGCCCCTGCACCCCTGGCAGCTCCGCGAGGTCCGCCACCGCCCGGCCGTCGCCGCGCTGCTCGACGCCGGCCTGCTGCGCGACCTGGGCCCGCACGGCGCTCCCTGGCACCCCACCTCCTCCGTCCGCACCGTTCACCGCACCGGTGCCCCCGCGATGCTGAAACTCTCTCTGGGCCTGCGCATCACCAACTCCCGCCGCGAGAACCTCCGCAAGGAACTCCATCGCGGTGTCGAGGTGCACCGCTTGCTGCGCACCGGCCTGGCCGAGCGGTGGCAGGCGGCCCATCCCGGGTTCGACATCGTCCGCGACCCGGCCTGGCTGGCGGTCACCGCACCGGACGGCGACCCCCTGGTGGGCCTGGACGTGGTCATCCGGCACAACCCGTTCGGCCCGGCGGACGACGCGTCCTGCGTCGCCGGCCTCGTGGCGCCCCGGCCGTACCCCGATGGCGAAGGCCATCCCGACGAGCGCCTCCTCATGCGGTCGCGGCTCGAGGAGGTCGTCAACCGTCTCGCCGGGCGGACCGGGCGTTCCCGGGGAGCCGTAGCCGTCGAGTGGTTCCTGCGCTACCTGGAACACGTCGTGCGGCCCGTGCTGTGGCTCGACAGTGAGGCCGGGATCGCCCTCGAAGCGCACCAACAGAACACGCTCGTCCTACTGGACCCCGACGGCTGGCCTATCGGCGGAAGGTTCCGCGACAACCAGGGCTACTACTTCCGTGAGTCCCGCCGTGCGGACCTCCGATCCCGGCTGCCCGGCATCGGCGAGCGCAGCGACACGTTCGTCTCCGACGAGGTCACCGACGAGCGGTTCGCCTACTACCTCGGCATCAACAACGTGTTCGGTCTCATCGGTGCTTTCGGCTCCCAGCGCCTCGGCGACGAGCGGCTCCTGCTCGCCGCCTTCCGCCGCTTCCTCACGGATGTGGCCACCGGTCCCGCCCGGCTGAACACCACCCTGCCCGCCCGACTGCTCGACTCACCCGTCCTGCGCTGCAAGGCCAATCTGCTGACCCGCCTCCACGGCCTCGATGAACTCGTCGGTCCCGTCGACACCCAGTCCGTCTACGTCACTCTCACCAACCCCCTCCTTCCATGACCGGCCACTCCTCCTCCGTACTGCGGTCCAGCCCACTCGTCCGTGTAGTCCGACTCCCTTCAGTTCCGAGGAACATGACCCACCCGATCTCCTGAGAGGAGCATCGCCGTGCCTCCCACCGACGCGAGCACCCATGCGACCACCGACACCGGCACCGCCTCGGCCCCCGGCAACGAGGACACCCTCGAACTGCGCCTGACCGACGACTTCCTCGCGCTCCTGTCCGAGGACACCGGCTCCGAGGACACCTTCGGCTCCAAGGACACCGACCCGTGCGACGGCGGTACCGACGCGGGGCAGAGGGGACGCCCGGCCAACGGCGAGTTGCTCGACCACCTCGCGGACTGGGGGCCGGTCGCCACCCCGGCAGGCACGCTGCACCTCGTCCCCGTGCGCCTCGGACGGGACATCCCGCTGATCTCCCGCTGGATGAACGACTCGGCCGTGGACTCCTACTGGAAGCTCGGCGGAGCCGAGGACGTGACCGCGAACCACCTACGTGCCCAGCTCGACGGAGACGGCCGCAGCATGCCCTGTCTCGGACTGCTGAACGGAACCCCGGTGAGCTATTGGGAGATCTACCGGGCGGATCTCGACCCCCTCGCCCGCCATTACCCCGCCCGTCCCCACGACACCGGGATCCATCTGCTCATCGGACCCGTGGCCCAGCGGGGGCGCGGTCTCGGCTCCACCCTGCTCCGCGCCGTCGCCGATCTCGTCCTCGACAGAAGACCTTCCTGTGCCCGCGTCGTCGCGGAACCCGACCTGCGCAACTTTCCCTCCGTCTCCGCTTTCCTCAGCGCGGGCTTCCGGTACTCCACCGAGGTCGACCTGCCCGACAAGCGGGCCGCCCTCATGTGCAGGGACCGGCTGCTGCGCGATCTGATGTAGATCCGATGTGGATCTGCTGTGACGCCGTCATTTCTGGTACACCGCCCGAGCCGCTCCGGTTCCCGGTCCGATCGCCCCGCCCTTCCCCGCCCCGACTCGTCTCGACTCGATGTCCGGGCGCCGAGACCGTCCCGTCGAAGAGAAGACGTCTTGATCCCGCCTCCCAGGCCCCACGCGTCCGCCGCGATCACCCGTTTGTCAGTGGTGACCCGTAGGGTGGTCGCGCTATGACGAAGCCCTCACTCCACGAACTCCTGCACGCAGCCGTCACCGCTGTCGGCGGCACGGAGCGCCCCGGCCAGGTGACCATGGCCGAAGCCGTCGCGGAGGCGATCGACGACGGCTCCCATCTGCTGGTCCAGGCAGGCACCGGCACCGGCAAGTCCCTCGGGTATCTGGTGCCCGCGCTCGCTCAGGGAGAGCGCGTCGTCGTCGCCACGGCGACCCTCGCCCTCCAGCGGCAGCTCGTGGAGCGGGACCTGCCGAGAACGGTCGACGCGCTGCACCCCCTCCTGCGCCGCCGCCCGGAGTTCGCGATGCTCAAGGGCCGGTCGAACTATCTGTGCCTGCACCGGCTGAACGAAGGCGTGCCGCAGGACGAGGAGGAGGGCCTCTTCGACCAGTTCGAGGCGGCCGCCCCCAGCAGCAAGCTGGGCCAGGACCTGCTGAGGCTGCGGGACTGGTCGCAGGAGACCGAGACCGGCGACCGGGACGACCTCACCCCAGGAGTGTCCGACCGCGCCTGGGCACAGATCTCGGTGTCGTCCAGGGAATGCCTGGGTGCCACGAAGTGCGCGTACGGCGCCGAGTGCTTCGCCGAGATGGCCCGGGAGCGGGCCAAGCTCTCCGAGGTCGTCGTCACCAACCACGCGCTGCTCGCGATCGACGCCATCGAGGGTGCTCCGGTTCTCCCGCAGCACGAGGTGTTGATCGTGGACGAGGCGCACGAACTCGTCTCCCGGGTGACCGGCGTGGCGACCGGCGAACTCACTC
Organism: Streptomyces sp. MNU76; assembly: GCF_020982545.1. Lineage (GTDB taxonomy): Bacteria > Actinomycetota > Actinomycetes > Streptomycetales > Streptomycetaceae > Streptomyces. The sequence continues at coordinate 68,731 of NZ_JAJKLK010000003.1, forward strand.
CGGGCCAGGTCAACCGCGCCGTGAAGCGGGCGGCGAAGCTCGTGAACGAGAAGGTCGCCGACCAGCTCCAGACCGCCGCCGAGGGGTTCGAGCGGATCATGGAGCTCGCTCTGCCGGGCCGGCTGGAAGAGATTCCAGAGGATCTGGCGTACGTCCTGATGGCGCTGCGCGATGCCGCTCGCGCGGTGATCTCGGCGATCGGCAGCACCCGCGACAAGTCCGTCCAGGACGAGGACGCCGTGCGCAAGCAAGCTCTGGCGGCCGTGGAGAGCGTGCACGACGTGGCGGAGCGGATCAGCAACGGCTCGGAGTGGGACGTCGTCTGGTACGAACGCCATGACCGTTTCGGCGCGTCCCTGCGCGTCGCCCCGATGTCCGTCTCGGGTCTGCTTCGGGAGAAACTCTTCGCGGACCGCTCCGTCACCCTGACCTCCGCCACGCTCAAGCTGGGCGGCGATTTCAACGGGGTCGGGGCTTCGCTGGGACTGGCCCCCGAGGGCGCCCAGGGCGACGCCCTTCCACAGTGGAAGGGCGTGGACGTCGGATCGCCGTTCGACTACCCGAGGCAGGGCATCCTCTACGTCGCCAAGCATCTTTCACGTCCCGCGCGGGACGGCGACCGGGCGGACATGCTGGACGAGCTCACGGAACTGATCCAGGCGGCCGGCGGCCGGACGCTCGGACTGTTCTCGTCGATGCGGGCCGCCCAGCTGGCGGCGGAGGAGCTGCGCGTCCGCATCCCCGAGTACCCGATCCTGCTGCAGGGGGAAGAGACGCTCGGTGAGCTGATCAAGGGCTTCGCGGCCGACCCGAAGACCTGTCTCTTCGGCACGCTCTCGCTCTGGCAGGGCGTGGACGTGCCCGGTCCCAGCTGCCAGCTGGTCGTGATGGACAAGATCCCGTTCCCCCGGCCCGACGACCCGCTGATGAGCGCTCGCCAGAAGGCCGTCGAGGAGGCGGGCGGCAACGGCTTCATGGCGGTCGCCGCCACACACGCGGCTCTGCTGATGGCGCAGGGCGCCGGCCGTCTCGTGAGAGCGCAGGGGGACCGTGGTGTGGTCGCGGTACTGGACCAACGGCTCGCGACCGCGCGGTACGGCAGCTATCTGAAGGCCTCACTGCCCGACTTCTGGTACACGACGGACCGTAACCAGGTCCGCAGGTCGCTCGCCGCGATCGACACCGCCGCGAAGGACCGGGAAGAGGCGGAGCAGCGGGAAGGAACGGTGAAGGCGGAGGCGTGACGAACGGCCGGTGACCTGTCCCCATGGCGAAGGGGCAGGTCACCGGCCGTCGCGCGCGGGCTCAGCCTCGGGCCGTGGCGTCCGGGTGGGCCCTGGACAGCCCAGGGCCCCGGAACCGGCGCAGTGGATTCCGGGGCCCGGATCAGGGGCGGGGACGGGCACGGGCAACCGTCCGCCGCTGGGTGTCAGACGCGGCGCAGAACGGCCACCACCTTGCCGAGGATGGTCGCGTCGTCACCCGGGATGGGCTCGTAGGCGGCGTTGTGCGGGAGCAGCCAGACGTGGCCGTCCTCGCGCTTGAAGCGCTTGACAGTGGCCTCGCCGTCCAGCATGGCGGCCACGATGTCCCCGTTCTCCGCGACGGGCTGGCGGCGGACCGTCACCCAGTCGCCGTCGCAGATCGCCGCCTCGATCATGGAGTCGCCGACGACCTTCAGGACGAAGAGCTCGCCGTCGCCCACCAGTTGGCGGGGAAGCGGGAACACGTCCTCGACGGACTCCTCGGCAAGGATCGGGCCACCGGCGGCGATCCGGCCGACGAGCGGCACGTACGAAGCGGCCGGCTTGCCCGCCGTGTCCGTCGGCTGCGCCGAGGCCTGGTCGGAGCCCCGGACCTCGTACGCACGCGGACGGTGCGGGTCGCGGCGCAGGAAGCCCTTGCGCTCCAGTGCCATCAGCTGGTGCGCCACGGAGGATGTACTGGACAGGCCGACCGCCTGGCCGATCTCCCGCATCGACGGCGGGTATCCGCGCCGTTGCACCGAGTCCCTGATCACCTCGATGACCCGGCGCTGCCGGTCGGTGAGCCCGGAGCTGTCCGCCCTGATGCCTGGAGGTCGGCCGGGCAGGGCGCGCTTGGGCCCTTCATGGTTCGTGGCTTCGTTCATCGCATGCACCGGCTCGAGTCGGCTCTGGGAGCGGTCCTGGGCAGTGATGGTGGCACTGTCAGCGGTGGTGGTCACGTCGGCCCCTCTCGATGGTCTCCCGTGCAGCACAACGGTAGTTGCTTTCGAAAGGTTGCGCCAAACACACGTTCGAGTGAAAAACCGTGGATTACCTGACGTGACCATGTGTCCGGGTGTAGAGCGGGCGGCTCCGACGGACAAAAGCGTTGATTGCTGTACTCTTCACCGCCGGGGCGAGGGGCCTTGTGGGCCGCTGTCGCCGCGTGGCCCAGTCTGCCATCCGGTACTCCGTCGACCGGGTACCGACCCCTTTCTCGTGGCGCCCCCGCCCTGCCTGCGTCCGTTCCGCGACGGCGCGGACGCGCTCCGCGACGGACTGCTCGTCCGGCACATGCCCATACGTGCGCGACACGCGCGCCGTGGGGGGATTTACGTGCCAAGCCCTACATCTAGTGCTTGGATTGCTGCAACGGCCCAGAAGTTGTGGTCCCCCGGGTCCTCGGGCTCATGGTCATCCCCTATGCTTGGGGCTGCTTCCGCGGGGCCCAAGTGGCTCGTGGGGCTTATTGAGTCGTGCTGTGAGGAGGGTTGGAGTTATGCACTGTCCCTTCTGCAGGCACCCCGACAGCCGCGTCGTCGACAGTCGTACGACGGACGACGGCACGTCGATCCGCAGGCGCCGCCAGTGTCCCGACTGCTCCCGTCGTTTCACGACGGTGGAGACGTGCTCGCTGATGGTGGTCAAGAGGTCCGGCGTGACCGAGCCCTTCAGTCGTACCAAGGTCATCAATGGCGTCCGCAAGGCGTGCCAGGGCAGGCCTGTCACCGAGGACGCGCTCGCCCAGCTCGGCCAGCGGGTCGAGGAGGCGGTGCGCGCGACCGGAAGCGCCGAGCTGACCACCCATGACGTGGGGCTGGCCATACTCGGCCCGTTGCAGGAACTCGACCTCGTCGCCTACCTGCGGTTCGCGAGCGTCTACCGGGCGTTCGACTCGCTGGAGGACTTCGAGGCCGCGATCGCGGAACTCAGGGAAGAGCAGGGGAAGCGCCCCGACGCGCACGACGAGGACGTCGAGAGCGCGGCCGGGGGGCGGGTGGAGAGCGACCGCGGGTCCGGAGGGACTGTTCAGGTCCCGGTGCCCGCCAACGCCGCCGACTGACGGCGGGCCGCACCGCCGGACCAGTGGGTGGTCCGGACGACCGGCGGCGATCCAGGCCTGTCGCGAACGGCTGTGTCAGTCGGGTCGCGACACAAGACAGAACACCGTGTCACGGGAACAGCGTGGCACTTCAGGGCGTTTTCGCCCGTACAGGGAGGCGGCATGACAGAGACGGCGAGCGGTCCGGCACGGAGTTCCCGCGCCAAGGGCACCAAGGCGAGCAAGGGCCTGCGTATCGAGCGCATCCACACCACCCCCGGCGTGCACCCGTACGACGAGGTGGTCTGGGAGCGGCGTGACGTCGTCATGACCAACTGGCGCGACGGCTCGGTCAACTTCGAGCAGCGCGGCGTCGAGTTCCCCGACTTCTGGTCGGTGAACGCGGTCAACATCGTCACCAGCAAGTACTTCCGCGGTGCCGTGGGTACCCCGCAGCGCGAGACCGGCCTGAAGCAGCTGATCGACCGCATCGTGAAGACGTACACGAAGGCCGGCGAGGAGAACAAGTACTTCGCCTCGCCCGCCGACGCCGAGATCTTCGAGCACGAACTGGCGTACGCCCTCCTGCACCAGGTCTTCAGCTTCAACAGCCCCGTGTGGTTCAACGTGGGCACGCCGCAGCCCCAGCAGGTCTCCGCCTGTTTCATCCTGGCCGTCGACGACTCCATGGAGTCGATCCTCGACTGGTACAAGGAAGAGGGCATGATCTTCAAGGGCGGCTCCGGCGCCGGCCTGAACCTCTCCCGCATCCGTTCCTCCAAGGAACTGCTCTCCTCCGGCGGCAACGCCTCCGGTCCGGTCTCCTTCATGCGCGGTGCCGACGCCTCCGCAGGCACGATCAAGTCGGGCGGTGCCACCCGTCGCGCCGCCAAGATGGTCGTCCTGGACGTGGACCACCCGGACGTCGAGGACTTCATCGCCACCAAGGTGAAGGAGGAAGAGAAGATCCGCGCCCTGCGCGACGCGGGCTTCGACATGGACCTGGGCGGCGACGACATCACGTCCGTCCAGTACCAGAACGCCAACAACTCGGTCCGCGTGAACGACGAGTTCATGACGGCCGTGGAGAACGGCACCGAGTTCGGCCTCCGCGCCCGTATGACCGGCGAGGTCATCGAGAAGGTCGACGCCAAGGCGCTGTTCCGCAAGCTCGCCGAGGCCGCGTGGGCCTGCGCCGACCCGGGCATCCAGTACGACGGTGTGATCAACAACTGGCACACCTGCCCCGAGTCCGGCCGCATCACCGCCTCCAACCCGTGCAGCGAGTACATGCACCTGGACAACACGTCCTGCAACCTCGCCTCGCTGAACCTGATGAAGTTCCTCAAGGACGACGGCCTCGGCCACCAGTCCTTCGAGGTCGAGCGCTTCGCCAAGGTCGTCGAGCTGGTCATCACGGCGATGGACATCTCCATCTGCTTCGCCGACTTCCCGACCCAGAAGATCGGCGAGAACACCCGCGCCTTCCGCCAGCTCGGCATCGGCTACGCCAACCTCGGCGCCCTGCTGATGGCGACCGGGCACGCGTACGACTCCGACGGCGGCCGCGCCCTCGCCGGCGCCATCACCTCGCTGATGACCGGCACGGCGTACAAGCGCTCCGCCGAACTGGCCGCGGTCGTCGGCCCGTACGACGGCTACGCCCGCAACGCGGACGCCCACAACCGCGTGATGAAGCAGCACTCCGACGCCAATGGCACGGCCGTCCGCATGGACGATCTGGACACCCCGGTGTGGGCCGCCGCCACCGAGGCATGGCAGGACGTTCTCCGCCTCGGCGAGAAGAACGGCTTCCGCAACTCGCAGGCGTCCGTGCTCGCGCCGACCGGCACCATCGGCCTCGCCATGTCCTGCGACACCACCGGTGTCGAGCCCGACCTGGCGCTGGTCAAGTTCAAGAAGCTGGTCGGCGGCGGCTCGATGCAGATCGTCAACGGCACGGTCCCGCAGGCCCTGCGCCGCCTGGGCTACCAGGAGGAGCAGATCGAGGCGATCGTCGCCCACATCGCCGACCACGGCAATGTGATCGATGCCCCGGGTCTCAAGCAGGGGCACTACGAGGTCTTCGACTGTGCCATGGGCGAGCGTGCCATCTCTCCGATGGGTCACGTCCGCATGATGGCCGCGATCCAGCCGTGGATCTCCGGCGCCATCTCCAAGACGGTCAACATGCCGGAGACGGCGACCGTCGAGGAGGTCGAGGAGATCTACTTCGAGGCCTGGAAGCTGGGCGTCAAGGCGCTCGCGATCTACCGCGACAACTGCAAGGTCGGCCAGCCGCTCTCCGCGAAGACCAAGGACTCGGAGAAGGCCGAGATCACGGCGAAGGCCGAGGACACGATCCGTACCGCGGTCGAGAAGGTCGTCGAGTACCGTCCGGTCCGTAAGCGCCTCCCGAAGGGCCGTCCCGGCATCACGACCTCCTTCACGGTCGGCGGCGCCGAGGGCTACATGACCGCCAACTCCTACCCTGACGACGGTCTCGGCGAGGTCTTCCTGAAGATGTCGAAGCAGGGGTCGACCCTCGCGGGCATGATGGACGCCTTCTCCATCGCGGTCTCCGTCGGCCTCCAGTACGGCGTTCCGCTGGAGACGTACGTCTCGAAGTTCACCAATATGCGCTTCGAGCCGGCCGGCATGACGGACGACCCGGACGTGCGGATGGCGCAGTCGATCGTCGACTACATCTTCCGCCGCCTGGCGCTCGATTTCCTGCCCTTCGAGACGCGCTCAGCGCTCGGCATCCACTCCGCCGAGGAGCGCCAGCGCCACCTGGAGACCGGCTCGTACGAGCCCACCGAGGAGGACGTCGACGTCGAGGGTCTGGCGCAGTCGGCCCCGCGGCAGACGGACCTGAAGGCCGTCGCCACCCCGAAGGCCGGAGCCGAGGTGGCCGTGCCCGCCCCGAAGCAGGCCCACACCAGCGCCGAACTGGTGGAGATGCAGCTGGGCATCCATGCGGACGCCCCGCTGTGCTTCTCCTGCGGTACGAAGATGCAGCGGGCCGGCTCCTGCTACATCTGCGAGGGCTGCGGTTCGACGAGCGGCTGCAGCTGAACGTGAGCGCCTTCCGGGCGTGAAGTGACTGCCGGAAGGGGGGAGTCGGCGACAGGCCGGCTCCCCCCTTCCGCTGTCGTGGCGATCAAGCTGACATGTCGCCCCCGGTGCCCGAGTGGGGGTGAGGGTCAGGCCTCGCGCGGGCCGCCCATGACGCGGGCGAAGGTCGCCGGGTCCTCGTCGAAGCCGGTGATGCCCGGGTGGAAGGTCCATTCGCCGGTGGTGTCGCGGACGAACTCGGCGACGGTCGCGGCCGTCGAGCCGAGGACGCCGCCGAAGTCGTCCTCCGCCAGGACGGTGTAGTCCTCACGGATACGCAGAGCGGGCTTGGTGACCTCGGCGAAGGTCCTCGGGCCCGATCCCTGCTGTATGGCGACACCGATCACGACCCGGCCGTACCGGCTGTCGAGGCGGTTCAGTTCGACCGTCAAGACCTCGTCCCAGCCGAAGCCCTGGCCGGTCTTGCTGTCACGGTTGAGGGTGATGGTGCCGTCGGGTGAGCGGCTGTCGAAGTGCACGACGTAGGCGGGGCTGCCGGTCGGATCGGTCGTCAGATAGGGGGCCGCGACGATGTCGAGATCCGTCGGCGGCTGTCCGGCAGGACTCGGGTCCCACTTGAGCGACACTTCTACCTTGCGGATGCCCTTGTTGAGGCCGTTCAACAGAACTCCCTCCCCCTCTTCTGTGCGTGCGGGCCGAACTGCCTGGCGGTCCAGGCCAGTTGTCCATCCTCGCATGCGCGCCGGGGCGCTCGCCCGGGTGCAACCGGCCGGAGAGTGACCGCCGCCACGTTCCGTGGCCTTACCATGGCGCGGTGCTGGTCAAGTGGATTCGCTGCACCGTGGTGGACCGCCGCGGTTTCGAACGGGGGCAGCGAAAGTGGGCGGGGCTACTGGGGAGCCGGGATTCCGTGGACAGGGCGGGGTTGGAGCCGGGGCGGGCTGGTGTGGCGCACATCTTCTCCTTCTGGGAGAGCCGTGCCTTCTACGACTCCTTCATGGCGCGCTCTCACGACCGGCTCGCCGCGTCGCAGTCGGGCACCTTCAAGGACATGCAGGCGAAGCTCTTCGACCACCGGTTCGACGTGAAGACCGGATTCGAGCCGCGCTTCACGGACGCCGATCTGGTGCGGGTGGCGCACTGCCGTGTCCACGAGGAGCGGGCCGAGCACTTCGCGCTGATGCAGGAGAAGGTCTGGAACCCCGCGATGGCCGGCTCTCCGGGCATGGTGCGCGGCCTCTTCGGTGAGGCACCCGCTCACGAGTTCATGATCCTCTCCATGTGGCAGTCGGCGGCCGAGCACGGCAAGTACCGCGTCGAACGCATCGAGCGCCTCGCCCTTCGGGCCCAGATCGAGGCCGACGTCGCCGCCATGACCGGTGACATTGTGGAGCTGGAGCCGAGCTGGACGGTTTGAGATTCCAACTCCGGCGAGTTTGATCTTCAAACCTTGGAGGTCGGCGGGCGGGAGCCGTGTGACCTACGCCGTATGGCACCCGGACGAGTGCTCGATCCGCCCTCGTCCCCCTTAGGGTCTTGGCATGGCACGACCACGGCGCATCATCCTTGTCCGACACGGCGAGTCAACGGGCAATGTTGATGACACCGTGTACGAGCGCGAGCCCGATCACGCCCTCGCGCTCACCGACCTCGGCTGGCAGCAGGCGGAGGAGACCGGCAAACACATCCGCGACGTCGTCGGCCGCGAGCGCGTCAGCGTCTACGTCTCCCCCTATCGCCGAACGCACGAGACGTTCCAGGCGTTTCACCTGAACCCCGAGCAGGTGCGGGTGCGCGAGGAGCCACGGCTGCGCGAGCAGGACTGGGGCAACTGGCAGGACCCGGACGACGTCCGCCTCCAGAAGGCCTACCGGGACGCCTACGGCCACTTCTTCTACCGCTTCGTGCAGGGGGAGTCCGGCGCCGACGTCTACGACCGGGTCGGTGGCTTCCTGGAGAGCCTCTTCCGCAGTTTCGAGGACCCCGACCACCCGCCGAACGTCCTGCTGGTCACCCACGGGCTCGCCATGCGTCTGTTCTGCATGCGCTGGTTCCACTGGACGGTCGCGGAGTTCGAGTCGCTGTCGAACCCCGGGAACGCGGAGATGCGGATGCTCGTTCTCGGGGAGGACGGCAAGTACGCGCTCGACCGGCCGTTCGACCGCTGGCGGGACCCGGAGTCGTACGGGGCCACCAGTTAGAGTGGCAGGGCGATGACCGCTGACTCCTCTCCTCACGGCCCCCTCGAACGGGCCCTGTCCAGCCTGCGCGGACTCGCGGTGGGGGACGCGCTGGGCTCGCAGTACTTCGTGCCCGTGAACTACCCGCTGCTCAAGCGTCGCGAGACCCCGCCCGGCCCCTGGCAGTGGACCGACGACACCGAGATGGCCTGCTCCGTGGTGGCCGTCCTCGCGGCCCACCACCGGATCGACCAGGACGAACTCGCCCGCTCCTTCGCCGTGCACCATGACTTCGACCGGGGCTACGGGCCCGCGGTCAACCGCCTACTGAGGCTGGTCCGCGAAGGCGGTGACTGGCGTGAGCTGGCCTCCGCGCTCTTCAACGGGCAGGGATCCTGGGGCAACGGCGCGGCCATGCGGATCGCCCCGCTGGGCGCCTGGTACGCCGACGACCCCGAGCAGGCCACCCACCAGGCGGAGATCTCGGCCTACCCCACGCACCAGCACCGTGAGGCCGTCGTCGGCGCCATGGCCGTCGCCGCTGCCGCGGCCCTCGCGGCCGATCCCGCCGGACCGCCGGGCCCCGGCGATCTGCTGGACGGTGTCATCGCCCTCGTCCCGAAGAGCGCCGTCGGCGCGGGCCTGCGGCGCGCGCGGGACATGCTCGACTACGCCGACGCGGACACCGTCGCCGCCGTCCTGGGCTGCGGACGGCGTACGACGGCGCACGACACCGTGCCGTTCGCGCTCTGGTCGGCGGCACGCGCCCTCGGTGACTACGAGGGGGGCTTCTGGACGACGGCCCAGGTGGGCGGTGACGTCGACACGACCTGTGCCATCGTCGGCGGAGTGGTGGCCTCTGGTAAGGCCGGGGCACCCCCCGAGGCCTGGACGCGGCAGACGGAGGCGTTCCCGGACTGGCTCCAGGTGGGATGAGCGACCGGGGACCACAGGGGCCGACCGCGGCTTGAGAGGCGTCGGGAGGCAGCGGATGCGCTTCCCCGGTCTCTTCGATCCCAAGCGCCTCGACTGTCACAGGAGTGACACAGTGCGCTCCCGGGCCGACCCCGTGCGCTCACCTGCGGCATACCCTGTCCGCCACGCTGCCTGTTGATCATGACGAGACGCGGCGATGAGCTACCGGTCACGAACCTTCTGCCGCAGCCGCGCGCTGCGTACGGTGGCGACGAGGGCCGGTCGGGGGAGGGGGTCCCATGTCCGAGACACCGTCAGCACCAGCCACGCCAGAACCCGAAGGCCCGCCGCAGAGGGCCCGCGCGGGAACCGGGAAGGACCGCAGCCGGCCGGCCGCCTTCGCGGACGCCACACCGGAGGGCAAGGCGGACAGGCCCGAACCCATACCGGGCGGGCCGGCGCGCACACCGTCCCGACCAGCGCCCTCACCGCCCGGACCACCGCCCTCACCGCCACTGAGAGACTTCGGCCCCGGTGAGCCCGCGCCGATCCGCACCGCGACCCTGTGGGCGGCCCTGGCCACCGGCCTGCTCAGCATGGTGCTGCTGGGCGACGGGCTGGCGGTCAACCTGGTCCTCGTCGCCGTGCCCGCCACGCTCGCCGTGTACGCCGCGGGCCGTCGGGCGGGGCGACGTCCGCGTCCCTGGGCCCTCGTCTGGGGCGCCGGAGGACTCGCCCTGCTGGCCGTGCCCGCACTGCGCGCCGCGGAGTGGCCCTCGTTCCTCGCCGTCGTCACCGCGTTCGCGGCGGGCTCACTGGCCCTGCACGGCGGCCGCACCTGGCCGGCCGTCCTGCTCGGACCCGTCGGAGTCTTCACCTCGCTGGTCACCGGACCGGCCTGGGCCTGGCAGGGTCTGCGCGAGCGGATGGGCGGCAATCGCGGCCGCCTGGCGCCTCTGCTGAGGGCGTTCGGCGTCGCCGCGGTCCTCCTCTTCGTCTTCGGTGCGCTGTTCGCCGGTGCCGACGCCGCCTTCGCCGATCTGCTCGGCGCCCTGGTGCCCGACGTCTCCGTGACCGACGGCCCCTGGAGGTTCCTGCTTCTCGCGCTGGGGCTGTTCGGCACCCTCGCGGCGGCCCGTACGGCGGCCGCACCCGCCCGTTGGGACCGCCTCCAGGTGCCGGTCGGCCGCGCCCGCGGCCGTGTCGAGTGGGCGCTGCCCCTGGTCGGACTGGCCGGGCTCTTCGCCGTCTTCAACGCCGTTCAGCTCGCCGTGCTCTTCGGCGGCTACGACGCCGTCCTGAAGGAGACCGGCCAGACCTACGCGCAGTACGCGCGCCAGGGCTTCTGGCAGTTGCTCATGGCCACGCTGCTCACCCTGCTGGTCATCGTGATCGCCCTGCGCTGGGCCCCGCGCACCCGCCCGAGCGACCGGTCGCTCGTGCGCGGGGTCCTGGGAACGCTGTGCGTACTGGCCCTCGTCGTCGTGGCCTCCGCGGTGCGGCGCATGGACATGTACGTGGAGGCGTATGGGCTGACGCGACTGAGGATCTCGGTGCTGACCGTGGAGCTCTGGCTCGGCCTGGTCATCGTGCTCATCATGGCCGCCGGTGTGTGGGGTGCCCGATGGCTGCCGCGCGCCGTCGCGGCCAGTGCGGTCGCCGTGGTGCTCGCGTTCGGGCTGGTGTCGCCGGACGGGCTGATCGCCGAGCGCAACGTCGAGCGGTACGAGACCACGGGTCGCTTCGACCTCCCCTACGCCAGAGGCCTGTCCGCAGACGCGGTGCCCGCCCTGGACCGGCTGGAGGAGCCCATGCGGTCGTGCGCGCTGTGGAACGTCAAGGAGGAACTGGACGAGCGGCGCCACGTTCCCTGGTACGCCACGGGCTGGGGCGAGGCCGAGGCCAGGCGCATCCTGGAGGAGCGTCCGCCGACGGGGGGCGCGAGCGGACCGGCCTGCGATGAGCTGGGACCGGAGTACTACCGCTGACAGTCGTCGCGGGCCCGCACACGGCCGGACCACGCCCGGGTCCACGGTTCCCCGGGCGTGGTCCGGCTGGTGGGCTTCCGGGGATACGGTCCCACGGGCGTGGTCCGGCCGTGTGCGGTCGGCTCCACGCTCTCCCGTGCGTATCCGGCTGGTGTGCGGCCGCTTCCTTGACCGTCCCGTCAGCCGGCGGTGGGTCCGGCCGCGCCGGAGAGGGCTTCCAGGTCGCTCTTGCGGACCCTGATCACCACCAGGGCGGTGGCCAGGGCGAGGACGGCCATCGCGACAGCGGGTACGAAAGCCGTCGAGATGCCCTGCGAGAGCACCTCGTGGCTCCAGGGAGCCGGCAGCTGTTGGGTCTTTGCGAACTCGGCCTTCTGCGCGTCCGTTGCCTGGGACATGAAGAGCTGGACCTGCTTCTCCGCCTCGTCGCGGCTGGCCGTACCGAAGACCGTCGTGAGGATGGACAGGCCGAGCGAACCGCCCACCTGCTGCGTGACGTTGAGCAGCCCGGACGCCGCGCCCGCCTCGTGCGGGGCCACCCCCGAGACCGCGGTCAGGGTGAGGGTCACGAAGTTCAGGCCCATGCCGAAGCCGAACACCACCATCGGACCGAGCACGCCACCGACGTAGGAACTGTCGGGGCTGATGAAAGTCTGCCAGGTCAGACCGAGCACCACGAGCGTGGAGCCGACCACCATGAACGGCTTGGGGCCGAGCACCGGCAGGAACCGCTGGGACAGACCGGCACCGGTGACGATCGCGACGGTCACCGGGAGGAAGACCAGACCGGCCTCGATCGGGGTGTAGCGCAGCACGTTCTGCACGAACAGCACGATGAAGCAGAACATCCCGAACATCGCCGCCGCGAGGCTCAGCATGATCACGTACGTGCCCGAGCGATTGCGGTCGGTGAACATCCGCAGCGGGGTGATGGGCTCCTTGGCGCGCCTCTCGATCAGGCCGAACAGCAGCAGGACCACCGCGGCCGTGAAGGAACCGATGGTCAGGCCGTCGCGCCAACCGTCCTCCGCCGCGCGGATGAACCCGTAGACCAGCGAGGCCATACCTGCGGTCGAGGTGAGCGCGCCCGCGATGTCGAACCGTCCCGGGTGCCGCTCGGACTCGCTGATGTACATCGGGGTGAGGACGGCGATCAGCACACCGATGGGCACGTTGACGAACAGCACCCACCTCCAGTCGAGCCACTCGGTGAGCATGCCGCCCGCGAGCAGGCCGATGGCGCCGCCACCGGCGGAGACCGCGGCGAAGACGCCGAACGCCCGGTTCCGTTCGGGTCCTTCGGGGAACGTCGTCGTGATGAGCGCCAACGAGGTCGGCGAGGCGATCGCCCCACCGACGCCCTGCAGCGCGCGGGCCGCGAGCAGCTGCCAGGGTTCCTGGGCGAGGCCGCCGAGCAGCGAGGCGAGGGTGAAGACGAGGATTCCGGTCATGAACACCCGGCGGCGGCCGAGGATGTCACCGGCCCGGCCGCCCAGGAGGAGCAGACCGCCGAAGGTCAGTGTGTAGGCGCTGACCACCCATGTCAGGTCGGTGGTGCTGAATTTGAGCGCGTCTTGAATGTGCGGGAGCGCGATGTTCACAATCGTCGCGTCGAGTACCACCATGAGTTGGCAGGCCGCGATGACGGTGAGCGCGATGCCGGGACGCCCCTCCCGGCGGGCGGCTCCCGGCTTCTGATCCTGAGTCAACGGAGAGGTTGTCACTATGGGTCCCCCACAAGTGCCTTAGTGAACGCTCGCGTTCACTGGCGCGTCCACGGTGATGAGTCCCCCTTAGTGAACGCAAGCGTTCATTGCAGTCGCCGCCGTGGTGCTCGTCGTCCGTCCGCTTCCGCTTCCGCTTTCGGTATCCCCGCCCCCTGGCTCAACGGAGAAACACAGATGGTCACTTCGCGCTGGACGGCCGCTCCTGCCCCGACGGTCTCCCCGCGTCGGCGCGGCGCCGTGCTCGAGCGCGCCATCCTCGACGCGGCGCTGGAGCAGCTCAGCACGGTCGGCTGGAGCGGCCTCACCATGGAGGGGGTCGCCGCGGGCGCCCAGACGGGCAAGGCGGCGGTCTATCGTCGCTGGCCCTCCAAGGAGGACCTCGTCGCCGACGCCCTGCAGGCCGGGCTGCCGCGTTTCGAGGAGGCGCCCGACCTCGGGAACGTGCGCGAGGATCTGTTGGCGCTGTGCCGTCAGGCCCGTGAGGCGATGTTCTCGCGTCCCGGGTTCGCTCTGCGGTCGGTGATTCACGAATGCGACACCATCCAGGCCGAACGCTTCCATGGTGTGATCATCGAGGGTGTCGTGGAGCCGACGGTCAAGCTGCTGCGCGAGGTCGTGGAGCGTGGAATCAGGCGGGGTGAGGTACGCCCCGACGCGGCCAACGGCTATGTCTTCGACGCGATTCCGGCCATGATGATGTACCGCTCGAAGATGTGCGGGAGCGAATGGAGTGAGCAGGACATCGAGGAGATGATCGACCAGTTGATGGTTCCGCTGCTCTGCCGGTGAGGCGCCCGGGCGGACTCGGCGAAGGGGCTCAGGTTGCCCCGGGAAACCTGGGTGTCGCGCGGGGGCGCGGGCGGCGTAGGCTAAGGGCGCCATGCCGTACGAACCACCAACCCACACCGTCGAGCGCTCTCTGCGTGCCACGACCGGAGCGAAGGTCATCGCCGGTGTCGACGAGGTGGGGCGCGGAGCCTGGGCCGGTCCAGTCACCGTCTGTGCGGCGGTCACCGGACTACGTCGACCACCCGAGGGCCTCACCGACTCCAAGCTCCTGACGATCAAGCGACGCGAGTCGCTCGCCGAGGAACTGCTGAAGTGGGTCACCTCGCACGCCCTCGGTCACGCCTCTCCGGAGGAGATCGACGACCTGGGTATGACGGCCGCGCTGCGGCTGGCCGCCGTGCGGGCCCTGGAGGCCCTTCCGGTGCGGCCCGACGCGGTCATCCTCGACGGCAAGCACGACTACCTGGGGTCACCCTGGCGGGTTCGGACGGTGATCAAGGGCGATCAGTCCTGTGTCGCCGTCGCGGCCGCCTCGGTGATCGCCAAGGTTCAGCGCGACAAAATGATGGCCGAACTGGGTGTCGACCATGCAGACTTCGGTTTCGCGGCCAACGCCGGGTATCCGTCGCCTGTCCACAAGGCCGCGCTGGCGGAGCGGGGCCCCACCCCGTACCACCGGTTGTCGTGGGCGTATCTTGATGCGCTGCCCCAGTGGCGGCACCTCAAGAAGGCCCGCACCTGGGCGGACGGAAGCGTTCCGGAGATCGAGGGTCAGCTCGGCTTCGATTTCTGACGGATTCGTTCGCACTCATGTGCCACCCGCCGACGCGAGTCGCGCCAGCGTTTGATAAATATCAGCTCATGCCTCTCATTCCCGAGGAGCCTCAGATTCACGAGAGTGCCCAGGGCCCGCGTGCCACTCCGGCCAGCGGCCGGGTCGCGCCGACCCCCCGTCCCGTACCCGGTCCCCGTCCCGCGGCTCCGCCGCGTCCTGGTCGTCCGGGTCCTGCCCGGCCGGTGCCGGCTCAGCGCGCGGCTCACGCCGCGGCCAAGCCCGGGCCGTCCGCCCCTGCCGCAACCCCGCAGATCCAACTGATCCCGGCCTCGACCGAGGGCGCGCTGGACGCCGCCGAGGAAGCCGTCGACCTGCTGTTGGAGTCGGGCCGCGCCCCCGGTGACGTGCTGGTGATCACCACCGGCGAGTCGCACCCGTGGGCCGACCACGAGCTCTCCTTCGGCGAGGCCGCCTACTGGGCGCAGCACGACGCGGGCGACGACGTCTTCTACGCCGATGCCTCGGCCACCGACCGGGCCGCGCCGCGTCCGGTCGTCGTGGTCGCCGTCAACGGCGGAACCGATGCCGTCACCGCCCAGGCGCTCCCCAAGGCCCTCGGCCGGGCCCGGGCCCTGTTGATCGTGTGCGGCGACCCGCAGACGATCAACTCGGTGCTGGGCGCCGGAGTCTGAGCGACTGGGGACCTGGCCCCGGTCGGCCCGCGAGGGCCCGCCGGGGAGCCGTGCCTGCCCGCGAACGATCCGGGCGGCACTGCGGCCACACCCCGTGACGGGGCGCTTCGGCGTGCCTGCGGGGTGTTTCGGCGTGTCCGGGGGGCGCTGCGTCGGACGTCGGCGGCCGGTTCCGCCGCGTTGCCGCGGCTCTGCTTGTCGGTGCGGTGCGGTGCGGTGCCGTGCCGTGCGGCGAGGGCGGGCTGCCCCACCCCGTGGCTTCGCGGGGTGGGGGCGGGCGTTCGCGGTGTCCGGGCCGGGCGTGCCGAAGCAACCCGGGGCTGCGGCTCAGCGCGCCGCGGCTCGGCGCAGTACCTCCGACGCGACGCCACCGGTGCGGGGCATGGGCGGCGGCGCGACGGCCGTGGCGAAGGGCTCGGCCGGTGAGTCCGCGTGCGGTCGACGGCCACCCCGGCCCTCGCCGAGGACCTGCCAGCCGTCACGTGTCAGCGTGATGTACGCCCCGCAGCGCAGCCCGTGCAGGGTGCAGGCGTCCCGCAGCCCCCACATCCACGCCCCGTCCTCCTCTGTCCAACGCGCGTCGCCGTCACGGCAGTAGAGCAGCACGGCCGTACGCACCGGGGTGCGCCGGCGCAGATCATGCGGAATGACCCTGCGCAGCTGCGCGAGGAGGGCGTTGCGGAACATCCACCCGTCGGCCGGGGCCGGGCGCCGGACGAACGAGGCGCTCGCCATCAACCGCTCGTCCGGATCCAGGACGGCGATGACCGCCGTCGCGGGCCGGGGCTGATGCCGCGCGTGCAGCCCGCTGACGACCTCCCGGGGATTGCGCAGCAGCGGAATCCCGGCGGCGGCCCATTCCGCGGGCTCGAGCAACCGGTTGGCGGAAGTGGCGGAGAGGTCGGCAGAGGTCGACACGGAGGCCGCCGAGGACGGAGCGAATCCGAAGGTCACGATCCTCCCTTCGGCTACGCGCCCACACAGCGGGGCGGGGGTCGGACTGGGGGAGCGCACGCCGCAGCAGAAGCCCTACCGATGAACGAGTGGGCCGTACGGGGAGCGGACTCCAATTCTTCCTGGCGAAGTTGGTTGCGGCAACGAGCAATTGGGGCCACTGACAGTTTTGTGGTGATCCACCGCTTATATCCCTGCGCATGGGACGCGTTCGCAACGCCCAAGCGGCACGGGGCTCACGCGCGGTTGACGGTCGGTCACCCCCGGACGGCGAGAACGAGCGGCAGCACCCCCTGCGCGCCCGCGCGCCGGAGCACGCGCGTGGCGACCGCGAGCGTCCAGCCGGTCTCCGTGGCGTCGTCGACCAGCAGCACGGGCCCGTCCGCCTCCGCGAGAGCGGCGGCCAGTTCAGGGGGCACGGTCAGCGCCCCGTCGAGCGCCTTGAGGCGTTGTGCGCTGTTGCTCCGGGTGACCTGGGAGACCGCGCCGGTGTACGCCACCGAGCCCAGCAGGGGCAGGCGGCCGATCTCGGCGATCCGCGCGCCGAGGGAACCGATCAACTGCGGCCGCGTACGGGACGCCATGGTGACGACACCCACCGGACGGGGCGGTGCGTCCGCCTGGCCGGAGGCCCAGCCGCCGGGGCCCTTCGCCCAGTCGGCCAGTACGGCCACCACCGCCTTCGCCACGTCGTCCGGCACCGGCCCGTCCGGGGCCTGGGGGGCGAGCATCGGCCGCAGTCGGTTGCCCCAGCCGATGTCAGACAACCGCCCCAACGCTCGTCCTGGAGCGGCCTGTTCACCGGCCGGAATGCGTCCCTTCAGATTGACGCCGACCGCCGGCAGCCCGGTCGGCCACATCTTGCGGGGCTCCACCTCGACCCCGGCCCGCCCCAACTCGCCGCGCGCCGCGTCCAGCGCGGCCGAGGAGACGGTCTCCGCGAACCGGGGCTTCGCGCAGGTGTCGCAGCGCCCGCACGGCGCGGCCTCCTCGTCGTCCAACTGCCGCCGCAGGAACTCCATCCGGCAGCCCGTCGTCGTCACGTAGTCACGCATCGCCTGCTGCTCGGCCGCGCGCTGCTTGGCGACCCACGCGTAGCGCTCGGTGTCGTAGGTCCAGGGGACGCCGGTTGCGACCCAACCGCCCTGGACGCGGCGGACCGCGCCGTCCACGTCGAGGACCTTCAGCATCGTCTCCAACCGGGAGCGGCGCAGTTCCACCAGAGGCTCGAGAGCGGGCAGGGAGAGCGGTCGCTCCGCGTGTGCCAGGACGTCCAGGGTCCGCCGCACCTGCTCCTCCGGAGGGAAGGCGACCGAGGCGAAGTACTCCCAGATCGCCTGGTCCTCCTTGCCGGGCAGCAGCAGCACCTCGGCGTGCTCGACGCCCCGGCCCGCGCGGCCCACCTGCTGGTAGTAGGCGATGGGGGAGGACGGTGAACCGAGGTGCACCACGAAGCCGAGGTCGGGCTTGTCGAAGCCCATCCCCAGGGCGGAGGTGGCGACCAGCGCCTTGACCCGGTTGGCGAGCAGGTCCTCCTCGGCCTGCTGCCGGTCGGCGTTCTCCGTCTTGCCGGTGTACGACGTCACGGTGTGCCCACACTGGCGGAGGAACGCGGTGACCTCCTCGGCGGCGGCCACGGTGAGCGTGTAGATGATCCCGGAGCCCGGCAACTCGTCCAGGTGGTCGGCGAGCCAGGCCATCCGGTGGGCGGCGTCCGGCAGTTCGAGCACGCCGAGGCTCAGGCTCTCGCGGTCCAGCGGCCCACGCAGGACCAAGGCGTCCGTGCCGCCGCCCGTGCCCAGCTGCTCCGCCACGTCGGCCGTCACGCGCGCGTTGGCCGTCGCGGTCGTGGCCAGCACGGGGACACCCGACGGCAGATCGGCCAGCATGGTGCGCAGCCGGCGGTAGTCGGGGCGGAAGTCATGACCCCAGTCCGAGATGCAGTGCGCCTCGTCGACCACGAGCAACCCGGTCGCGGCGGCCAGCTCGGGCAGGACCTGGTCACGGAAGTCCGGGTTGTTGAGCCGCTCCGGGCTGACCAGGAGCACGTCCACCGCGCCCGCCGTGACCTCCTGGCGGATGGTGTCCCACTCCTCTGTGTTCGACGAGTTGATGGTCCGGGCGTGGATGCCGGCGCGGGCGGCCGCCTCCACCTGGTTGCGCATGAGGGCGAGGAGCGGGGAGACGATGACGGTGGGGCCCGCGCCCCGCTGGCGCAGGAGCGCGGTCGCGACGAAGTAGACCGCGGACTTGCCCCAGCCCGTGCGCTGCACCACCAGGGCTCTGCGCTGCTCGGCGACGAGCGCCTCGATGGCGTGCCACTGGTCCTCGCGCAGCCGCGCGGAGCCCGCGGGGGCGCCGACGAGGCGGGCGAGCACGGTGTCGGCGGCCGTGCGTAGATCTTGGCGGTCCGTGGAGGGCAGGTCTTCGTCGCTCATGGCCCCATGCAACCCGATGCCTCGGACATCGCGCGAACGAGCGGGGCGAACTGTGGACAGCTTCTGACGTGATCATGGTCGGACTTATCCACAGGGCAAAGCGGAATCTCAAGATCCGCGAGATGGTCACCGCATGACGAATCACAGCGAAGCGGCCGGGAGCTCCGGCAACAGTGGCATCGGTGGGCAGAACGGATGCGGGCGCAGGAGCGAGCCCTCCGCCTACCCGGGACACGGCACGGCCAACGGACCCACCGACGGACAGCAGGTGACCCTCCGCACCCCGGCCGAACTCGCCGACGCCCTGCCCTACCTCCTCGGATATCGACCGGAAGACAGCATCGTCCTCGTCGCTCTGCACGACCGGGACGCACGGGGACGCTTCGGCGGACGCGCACGGCTGGGCATTCCGGCCCAGACCGACGACTGGCCGTCCGTGGCCCAGCAGCTGGCCCATGGACTGGTGACCGGAAGTGAGCGTCGAGGAGCCAGGCCGGAGAGCATGGTCGCCTTCCTCTGCCAGGACCCGGCGAGCGGTGAGTCGCCACACGACGTCATGGAACGCCTGCGGCCCCTCGCCCAACTGCTGCGCAGGGCCTGCGGCGCCCTGGACGTCCCGGTGGTCGAGGCCCTGTGCATCTCGGACGGCCGCTTCTGGTCCTACTGCTGCCCCGGCAACGGATGCTGTTCTTCCGACGGAGAGCCGATGGGGCTGCCGGGTACCTCCGTGCTGGCCGCCGCGGCGACCTACGCGGGCCTCCAGGTGCGCGGCACGCTGAAGGAGATGCGGGCCAGGCTGCTGCCCTGGGAGACCGCTGCCACGCTGCAGCAGGAGGCCGCCCTCGACGCCGCGCAGTCCGCGCTCGTCCCTCGCATTCTGCACGCGGAGAGCCGCGCGGACGTGGCCGAGGAGACCCTCGCCGTGGCACAGCGCGTCATCGGGCGACTGACCGCCGCTCCGGCCGTGCCCGGCACGCTGGACGCGGACCTGCACGACGACGAACTCGTCGGCCACGAGGACGCGGCCACGCTGATCCTCGGACTCCAGGACCGTGCCACCCGCGACCGCGCCGCCGAATGGATGGAAGGCGACGAAGCCGGCCCGGCTCTCCGGCTCTGGCGGGCCCTCGCCCGCCGCTGCGTCGGTCCCTACGGCGAGCACGCCGCCGCCCCGCTCACGCTCGCGGGCTGGGTCGCCTGGTCCTCGGGGGACGAACTGGAGGCACGCGAGGCCTTGGCCATGGCCCTCGCCGCAGACCCCGACTACCTTTTCGCCCGTCTCCTGCACCAGGCCTGCAACGAAGGCCTCGATCCCGAATCCGTTCGCCGCTGCCTGCGCGCCGAACGCAGGGGACGCGACCTGACACCTGACCCTGCCAGTGCCAGTGCCAGTGCCAGTGCCAGTGCCAGTGCCAACGGTGAGGAGGGCCCTTCCGAGCAGCGTCCGGTCCCGCAGTCGGCCTCGGCCGAACCCTGCATCGCGACCGGCCCTCGACGCCGACGCAGGTCCCACCTGGCAGGGAACGCAGACGGCCGCCCCGTTCGGCGGTCACCCGGCGCCGCTCCAACCCGTCGATCGCGCTCCGCCATCGGCAACGCACCCGCAGGCCGTCGACCGGGCAGCACGGCCGACGGAGCGAGCGCTCGGGCGCGGGCCCGCCGCGGTGGTGGGCAGCCCACGGAGGGGGAAACGTGAGCACGCCGATGCGGCACTGGGCGTGGAGCGTGGCGCTGTTCTGGTTCGGAGTGTGCCTGAGCGCGCTGCTGTCCTTCAGGTACGTCGCGGTCATGTCGCCACCCCGCTGGTCGCTCGGCTTCCCGGGCCAGGGGCGTGACCCGGAGCGGAGCCGCTCCGTTCACCTGAGTGGCGGTACCCGTGGCCTGGCCCCGCGGCCGTCGCCCCCCGTCCCTCTCCGGCTCCCCACCTGGTGCCGAGCGCACCCCACGCGCGCCGAAGACAGAAGAAGCCACCCCATGCCCCTGCCCTCCATGTCCGATGCCGACGACGTCCCGTCCTTCCTCATGCCGACCCAGCCCTCCGCCCGGGCCCGTGGCGAGAGAACGGGCGTTCCTTCGGACATACGCAGTCCGCTGCCCCGCGTCCCAGGCTCGCGTCCTGCGGTCGGGAGCGGCCCGGTGCCCGCCGTGCCCGGGGCGGGCGTCTCGACCGGGCTGCCGCACCCGGCCACCGGAAGCCCGTCGCCCTCGCAGGCGCCGCACCCCGGTCCCCGCCGTCCCACGGAGCTGCCACCGGCCCACACGACCCTGATCTGTGTCGCCCTGCCGGGCCTCGCGATCTCGTCGGAGCAGGGCCAGTTGAACGGCCGAGGACTGGAGGGCTTCTACCGTGCCGGACGGCGCATGCTCTCCCGCTGCCAGGTGAGGGTGGCCGGACGGGAACCGCTCGCCGTGCAGGCGCGGATGCTCTCCGCCGACCGAGCCCGGTTCATGGCGACACTGCGCATGTCGACCGTGGCCGGACCGGACCCGGACGTCATGGTCGAGCGCACGCGTCATGCGGACGGCACCGAGCGGATCACCCTGCACAGCACGGCCCGCCGCCCACTGCGCCTGCCCGTCGAGGTGTCGCTGGGAACGGATCTCGCTGAACTGGGCGCCGTCGCCTCCGGCAGAGCCGGCCCGGAACTGTCGGCGAGTGTGTACGACTCCGGCCTCCGCTGGTCGAGCGCGCACGGGCACTCCACGGTCACCGCGCATCCGCCGCCGGCCGACGCCCTGGCCTCCGCCGGTCTGCTGCGCTGGGAGCTGGAGCTGCCGCCCGGCGGCACACGGAGCGTGGAGCTGCGAGTGCGCCCGAACGGCGCGGGCCCCATCAGGCCGGTGGGGCGCGGGGCCACGAGCCCTCTTTCCCAGGCCGGTGCGGCGGGCGACGACCCGACGGCGCAGCCCTTGCTGCACACCTGCCTGGAGGACCTCGAAGCCCTGCTGCTGCGCGATCCGAAGAATCCCTCGGACGCACACCTGGCGGCGGGCGCGCCCTGGCGCTGCGGCATGGCCCCGGCCGACGCGCTGGTCGCTGCCAGGATGACCCTGCCGCTCGGGACCCGCCTCGCCGCGGGCACACTGCGTACCCTCGCCCGCACCCAACTCGTGGGCCGGGAGGCACAGTCCGGCATGATCCCGGGCCCGCGGCGGGACGCGGGCCCGCATCTGCCGCCGGGCTGCACCGGCACCGAGGCGACCCTCCTGTTCCCCGTGCTCCTCGCGGAGGCCAGGAGATGGGGACTCCCCGAGCAGGAGACGGAGGAACTGTTGCCGGCGGCCGAGCGCTGCCTGCGGTGGCTGCGGGGGGCCGCCGGAAGGGGTGTCTGTCTGCCCGACCCGCGCCCCGGGGGACCGCTGCGTTGCGAGACCCAGGCGCACGCCCACCGCGCCGCGCTGCTGGGCGCCGACCTCCTCGACGCCTACGGCCGACCGGGCGGGGCCGAGCTGCGGGACTGGGCCGCAGACCTGCGGGCCCGGTTCGCGGCGGATTTCTGGGTCGAGGACCGGGGCGGCGGAAGACCCGCGGCCGCCCGCACCCCGGACGGGCGGGTCGTGCCGCACCTGGGAGCCGGTGCCGCCCACCTCCTCGACACCGGCCTGCTCGGTGCCGGGGAGCAGGCCCCGGGACTTCTCGACAAGGTGCGGATCGAACAGCTCGCGCGGCTGCTCGGAGGGCCCGCCATGGACTCGGGGTGGGGACTGCGGAGCCTGGGGGCGAAGGAGGCGGGGTACAACCCCTTCGGCCATCGCAGCGGTGCCGTGCGCGTACAGGAGACGGCGATCGCGGTCGCGGGGCTCGCGGCGGCCGGGTACGAGAAGGAGGCGAGCGCGCTTCTGCGGGGGGTGCTGGCGGCGGCGGAGAGCTTCGGCCGTCGGCTGCCCGAGATGTACGCGGGGGAGCAGCGGACGGCGGGGAGTGCTCCGCTGCCTCACCCCGCCGCCTGCAGACCGGCCGCGACGGCGGCGGCCGCGGGCGTGCTGCTGCTCACCACCCTCGTCGGCATCCGGCCCGACGCTCCCGCTGGGACGGTGACCCTGCGGCCGGTGCGCAGCGCGCCGCTGGGAGAGGTCTGCATGACGGGACTGCGCGTCGCGGGCGCACCCTTCGCCGTACGTGTCAGCAGGCTGGGGCTCGCGATGGTCGAGGAGGCGGCGGACGGGCTGCAGTTGGGAGTGTGACCTCCTGTGACGAGCTGGGAACGGCCGGCGGAGCGCGGTGCACGGGGTGGGCGGCCGATCAGCGAAGACCGGTAACGGACAGAAGTGGATCAAGTGGGGAAGTGACCAGCGAAGGGAGTGTTTATCGTCAGGCAGACGACTATGATCGCGGCATGCCCTACGACCCGTCGGACTACCCGCCCTTCGCCGTCACAGTGGACCTGGTCGTGCTGACCGTCCGTCGCCATGCGCTCTGCGCGCTGACGGTACGGCGGGGCGAACAGCCGTTCCAGGGGCGGTGGGCGTTGCCCGGTGGCTTCGTCCGGCCGGACGAGGATCTGTCACAGGCGGCGGCGAGGGAACTCGCGGAGGAGACCGGGCTGACTGCCCACGAACCGTCCGAGCCCGCGCAGGACAACGGCGCGCACCTGGAGCAGTTGGCGACCTACGGTGACCCGAAGCGCGACCCGAGGATGAGGGTCGTCAGCGTCGCCCATCTCGCCCTCGCCCCGGACCTGCCCGCCCCCCGGCCGGGTGGGGACGCCAACAGTGCGCGCTGGGCACCCGTGGAGGAGCTGTTGGAGCAGGGCGGTTACGGACGTGACGGCGAGCCGGTGGCGCCCTTGGCCTTCGATCACGCGCAGATCCTCGCGGACGGGGTGGAGCGCGCTCGCTCCAAGATCGAGTACTCCTCGCTGGCCACGGCCTTCTGTCCGCCGGAGTTCACGGTCGGTGAGCTGCGGCGTGTCTACGAGGCGGTGTGGGGAGTGGCCCTCGATCCGCGCAACTTCCATCGCAAGGTGACGGGTACGCCGGGCTTCCTCGTGCCCACCGGCGGCACCACCACGCGGCAGGGTGGCCGTCCCGCCCAGCTCTTCCGGGCCGGCGGCGCCACCCTCCTCAACCCGCCGATGCTGCGCCCCGAGGTCTGAGCACGCGCGTGACCGGAGTCCTCTCCGCCGCGTTCGGCTGTCTTGGCCGTGCGGTGCGCCTCGAGGTGCCCGAAAAAACGGACATACCGCGCTATCTTGCCTAGGGTGATCCAGGCCATCGGATTGACCAGCAATCCTCGCAAGGAGCTTCCGCCCGCCATCGACGATGTGTCCTTCGAGGCGCACTCCGGTCGCGTCACCGCACTCCTCGGGGCTCCCAGAGTGGGCAAGTCGACAGCGCTGAGACTCATGCTCGAACTCCAACAGGGTCGTGGCATCGCCTACTTCAGGGGGCGCCCCCTGCACCGCATCGCCCACCCCTCGCGTGAGGTGGGGGTGCTCCTCGGCGATGTGCCGGGCCACCCGGCCCGCACGGTCCGAGGGCATCTGCGCATGCTGTGCGCGGCCGCGGGGCTGCCCACGCGGCGGGCCGACGAGGTCCTGGAGGTCGTGGGTCTGGTCAGTCTGTGCGAGGCGCGGCTCGGCACCCTCTCGCGGGGCATGGACCGCCGCCTCGGTCTGGCCTGCGCGTTGCTGTCCGACCCGCACACCCTCGTGCTGGACGAGCCTGCCGACGGGCTGGCGGTCCGTGAAGGCCGGTGGCTGCACGGGATCATGCGGGCGCACGCGGAGCAGGGCGGCACGGTCCTGTTCACCACCGGCGACCCCAAGGAGGCCGCACGGAACGCCGACCGGGTCCTCACCCTCGAACAGGGGAGGCTCATCGCCGACCAGGAGGTCGCCGACTTCTCCCGGACCCGGCTGCGGCCCAGGGTCGCCGTCCGCACCCCGTACGCCGCCCGACTCGAGGCCCTGCTCACCAAGGAGGCCCGCACCGCACGGCGTTCCGTGGAGATCGTGTCGGAGGGAGGCAACCGGCTGTCGGTGTACGGCAGTACGTGCGCGGAGGTCGGTGAGGCCGCGTTTCGGCACGGCATCCTCGTGCACCAACTCGCGGACGAGGTAGGGGACATGGGTCCTGTGCCGACGATGCCACCGGCGGCGGTCGAGGACGCTCAGGCGTGGGCCGACGGCGCGACCGACCCGGAGGAGGCCCGATGGTTCGAGGCACACCGGATGGCCGCCGAGGGGCCTCGAACGAGCGCGTTCGCGCCCCCGACCGTGACCGAGCCGCGAGCCCCGGCGTTCGCCCACGGCTCGGCGGAGGGCGACGCCGAGCCCGGAGCCGTCCGCACCACCCTCGCGACCGATGCCGATGCCGATCCCTCCGACCCCGCGCCACTGCCCTCGGCGCCGCCGTCCGAGGCCCACCCGTCCGAGGTCGACTCGGCGCCGTTCTCCCCGGCCCACCCGTCCGACGCCGACTCGGCGCCGTTCCACCCTGCCCACCCGTCCGACGTCGATGCCGACCCGGCGCCGCTCTCCCCCGACCACCTGTCCGGGACGGGCCCGCTGCCGCCGTCGCCGTCCCTGCCGGCGCTTCCGCCGCCCATCACCGTGCGGTCGGCGCCGAGCCCGCTGCGTCCGCTGCGGTACGAGCTGCGGCGGGCGGGCGGCGTCAGCACCACGTACGTCACCGCCGCGGCCGTGCTCGTCACCTCCGCCCTCGTGGCGGTGATCCTCGCCAGGGTCGGGCACACCCCCCAGCCACGACTGCTGGCCGCGTGGCCGCGGGAACTGCCGCTGCCGCCCGCCGCCATCGGCGCGGGGCTGCTCGGGGCCATCGCCTTCGGTGACGAGTTCCGCCACCCCGCCCTGGCCGCGGACCGTGGCACCGTGCCGCGCCGCCTCGGACTGCTGGTCGCGAAACTCCTCGTGGCGGCGGGCACCGCACTGCTCCTGGCGGTCCTCGCCGTGGGCTGCGACCTGGAAGTGCTCTACCTCGTCTACGGGCCGGAGCTCATCTCCGTCCCCGCAGACTGGCTGCCACTCGGCGCGAGTTGGGTCGGGCTCGTCGTGGGATGCGCCTGGGCGGGGGTGCTCGCGGCGGGGGTCTTCCGGTCCACGTCGGCGGGGCTCGCCGCCGTGGTCGCCGTGCCCCTCCTCGTCGTACCCCTGGTGCAGAAGGTGCTGGAGGGGTCGTCCGTGCGCAGTGCGATCGGGTTTCCGATGCGGCTGCGCGAGCTCGTGATGGTGCAGTGGCCGTTCGGGGGTGAGCGCTATCTGGAGGCGGTGGCGCGGGCCGTCGTCCAACCCGTGGGTGGGGCGCTGCTGTTGTCGCTGACCGTTTTGCTGGGTGCCTACGTCCTCACGAACCTGCGTGCGCGGGTCCGCGGATGATCGTCGTCATCCTTTCGTGCTCACCGTCCGTGCTCTTCCGCCGACGCAATGCACGCAACTCCTCGTAGAACGCCCATTTCTTTCCGATAAGGCGTCAATTGCGACGGGGTGAGCGATCACCCTTTCGTGTGCTTTTCACCAAAGACCTCAAGGGAGTTGAGAACGCAGCCGACAAAGGATGCGTGAGTACCCTTGCGCACACCATGATGACCGCCGCCCGCTCCGCCGACTCCGGCCTCGCCGGACCGGGCGAACTCGACCGCTACCCCTACGCCGAGCGCCCCGGTGTCGACCGCGTGGGCCTCCCCGCCTGGGACGGCGCGGACCCCGAGCTGGGACGCGTGGGCCGACGCGCCGCCGGGAGTCGCGGCCGCGGACTGCACGGCCAACTCGTCCAGCAGCTCGGCCAGATGATCGTCTCCGGGGACCTGGGCGCGGATCGCCCGCTCGTGCCCGAGGAGATCGGCCAGCGATTCGAGGTCTCCCGCACCGTCGTCCGTGAATCCCTGCGCGTCCTGGAGGCCAAGGGCCTGGTCAGCGCCCGGCCGAACGTCGGCACGCGCGTCCGCCCCGTCAGCGACTGGAACCTGCTCGACCCGGACATCATCGAGTGGCGGGCCTTCGGTCCGCAGCGTGACGACCAGCGGCGCGAGCTCAGTGAACTGCGCTGGACGATCGAGCCGCTCGCCGCGCGCCTCGCCGCCGGGCACGGTCGCGACGACGTCCAGCAGCGCCTCGGGGACATGGTCGAGCTCATGGGCCATGCCATGGCCCAGGGCGACCCGCTGACCTTCTCGCGCGCGGACGCCGAGTTCCACTCGCTGCTCATCCAGGTCGCGGGCAACCGCATGCTGGAGCACCTCTCCGGGATCGTCTCCGCCGCCCTCCAGGTCTCCGGCGGGCCGGTCACCGGATGCGACCGGCCGACCGAGTCGACGCTGGCGCACCACGGCCGCATCGTCGACGCGCTCGCCGCAGGCGACGGAGGGGCGGCCGAGGGGGCCATGCGGCAACTGCTCACCGTCCACCCCGAGGTGGAGCGTGTGGTGCCCGCGCCGCGCGAGCACTGACGGCGCCCGGAGCGGGACAAGGGCGCCGCGGTCGGGGTGTAGTTCCCCTCCGGGGCGTCGTTCCACCGGCGGACCGTGCCGCCGGGCCCCATCGGATCCCCCTGGGATTCGGCGGGTCCGGCGGCGCGACGCCGGAGCCATGAGGCGGCCCGTCGTGCCGGGGCGCCTCGTCTCGTCGTGGCCGGGCGGTGGGTCGGCCGGGAGCGGTGTGGCCCGGCGCGACGGGTGTTCCCGTAGGGGCCCGCGGATCCCGCCGAGGGCGGTGATCCACATTGAGGAGTTCATTCGGGAATCGTTCGGGTACCTGTCTGAATAGAACCGATTGTGGCCTTGATCGATTACCTCTGGCAGTGTCTGACCGCTTTTGAGTGCTTACGGGGTGTGACTCGGGCCACGCAGATTGGGCGTAACGCTCGTGGGAACAGCGCGATGACCTAAGAGGTGACAGCCGCGGAGGGAATACGGACGCCGTTCACGGCGCTGTGCCTCTTCCCGGCCCCCGCCCGCACCGTCGGCCCACTCCCAAGCCGGTGGTCGGCTCCTGTCCGCAGTGGACGGGGCCGGAAGCCGTTTTCCAACGTTCCGAGAGGTTGTTCGTGTCGGCCAGCACATCCCGTACGCTCCCGCCGGAGATCGCCGAGTCCGTCTCTGTCATGGCGCTCATTGAGCGGGGAAAGGCTGAGGGGCAGATCGCCGGCGACGATGTGCGTCGGGCCTTCGAAGCTGACCAGATTCCGGCCACTCAGTGGAAGAACGTACTGCGCAGCCTCAACCAGATCCTCGAGGAAGAGGGTGTGACGCTGATGGTCAGTGCCGCGGAGCCCAAGCGCACCCGAAAGAGCGTCGCAGCGAAGAGTCCGGCCAAGCGCACCGCCACCAAGACGGTCGCGGCGAAGACGGTGACCACCAAGAAGGCCACCGCGACAGCCGCCCCCGCGGTGCCTGCGGCCGATGCCTCCGCCGAGGACGCCGCACCCGCCAAGAAGGCCGCCGCCAAGAAGGCGGTCGCCAAGAAGGCGGCCCCCGCCAAGAAGACCGTCGCCGCCAAGAAGACGGCGGCCAAGAAGACCACCGCAAAGAAGGACGACGTCGAGCTGATCGACGAAGAGGTCCTGGAGGAGACCCCGGGCGCCAAGCCGGGCGAGGAGCCCGAGGGCACCGAGAGCGCCGGCTTCGTCCTGTCCGACGAGGACGAGGACGACGCGCCCGCCCAGCAGGTCGCGGCCGCCGGTGCCACCGCCGACCCGGTCAAGGACTACCTCAAGCAGATCGGTAAGGTCCCGCTGCTCAACGCCGAGCAGGAGGTCGAGCTCGCCAAGCGTATCGAGGCCGGTCTGTTCGCCGAGGACAAGCTGGCCAACGCCGACAAGCTCGCCCCCAAGCTCAAGCGTGAGCTGGAGATCATCGCCGAGGACGGCCGCCGCGCCAAGAACCACCTCCTGGAGGCCAACCTCCGTCTGGTGGTCTCCCTGGCCAAGCGCTACACCGGCCGCGGCATGCTCTTCCTGGACCTGATCCAGGAAGGCAACCTCGGTCTGATCCGCGCGGTCGAGAAGTTCGACTACACCAAGGGCTACAAGTTCTC
The DNA here is from genome assembly GCF_020982545.1 of Streptomyces sp. MNU76. Classification (GTDB taxonomy): domain Bacteria; phylum Actinomycetota; class Actinomycetes; order Streptomycetales; family Streptomycetaceae; genus Streptomyces. The sequence continues at coordinate 97,547 of NZ_JAJKLK010000003.1, forward strand.
CACGTACGCCACCTGGTGGATCCGTCAGGCGATCACCCGCGCCATGGCCGACCAGGCCCGCACCATCCGTATCCCGGTGCACATGGTCGAGGTCATCAACAAGCTGGCGCGTGTGCAGCGTCAGATGCTCCAGGACCTGGGCCGCGAGCCCACCCCGGAGGAGCTGGCCAAGGAACTCGACATGACCCCGGAGAAGGTCATCGAGGTCCAGAAGTACGGCCGCGAGCCCATCTCCCTGCACACCCCGCTGGGCGAGGACGGCGACAGCGAGTTCGGTGACCTCATCGAGGACTCCGAGGCCGTCGTCCCGGCCGACGCGGTCAGCTTCACGCTTCTGCAGGAGCAGCTCCACTCGGTGCTGGACACCCTGTCCGAGCGCGAGGCGGGCGTCGTCTCCATGCGCTTCGGCCTCACCGACGGTCAGCCGAAGACCCTCGACGAGATCGGCAAGGTCTACGGCGTGACGCGTGAGCGGATCCGCCAGATCGAGTCCAAGACGATGTCGAAGCTGCGTCACCCGTCCCGCTCGCAGGTGCTGCGCGACTACCTCGACTAGGGGGTGTTTCGAAAGTCCTGTGCGGTGCCCGCGGTGTCCGGTGCGTGCTCTCGGCGTGCCGGACGAAAGCCCTCGTACTGGACGTACTTGGGGTTTCGGCCGGTGCGGCGAGAGTGCGTGCCGGGCGCCGTGGGTGCTGTGCGGGACTTTCGAAACACCCCCTAGGCTTGTTCTTTTTCTTTCGGTCTCGAACGGTGTCTCGAACTGGGTCGCTCACCTGGGGATTCGCCGGACGTGGGGGCGGCCTTCGTCTGATCCTGTGCTCCGACCAAGGTGCACGTGACCACGACGAAGGCCGTGAGGGTGAGTCTGCTGCGTGATGCTGTCCGGAGTGAAGCGTTCGCGGAAGCGTCACGCTTCCGGGGCGAGTTCTACGAGTGTCTGACGGCTCGGCGCGACGAGTTGTTCGAACTCACCGACGCGGTGCTGTGTGCGGAGGGGGCGGTGAAGTCCCCGGTGGATCTGACGCTGCTGCCCGAGCATCGTCGTGGGCACGGCGCGATGTACGGCGGACTGAACCACGGACGGATCGATGTCGGCCGGCTGCGGACCGTGCTGGCCGGGCTGTCGCTGCCGCGTTTCGACGGCGGGCGCCTGGTCCTGGCGGTCGACGTGTCGCCGTGGCTTCGCTCGGACGCGCCGTGCTCGGCCGAGCGGCTGTTCTGCCACGTATACGGCCGCGCGAAGACGGCGTCACAGTTCATTCCGGGCTGGCCCTATTCCTTCGTGGCCGTGCTGGAGCCGGGCGCCACGTCCTGGACCGCGATCCTGGACGCGGTCCGGCTCGGCCCGGCGGACGACGCGACCGCCATCACCGCCGCCCAGCTGCGGGGCGTCGTGGAGCGGCTCGTCACCGCTGGCCAGTGGCAGACCGGGGACCCGCATATCGTGATCGTCAGCGACGCCGGCTATGACGTCACCCGCCTGGCGTGGGTCCTGCGTGACCTGCCCGTCGAGCTGGTCGGCAGGGTCCGGTCCGACCGCGTCATGCGGTTGCCGAAGCCGTCCCGCCGGCCGGGGACGAATGGCCGGCCGCCCAAGCACGGCCCGGAGTTCCGCTTCACCAGGCCGGAGACCTGGCCCGAGCCCGCGATCACCACCGTCACCGACACCAGCAACTACGGCAAGGCCGAGACTCAGGCATGGGACCGAGTCCACCCAAGGCTCACCCACCGCTCGTCCTGGCTCGACCACGACGGTGAACTACCCCTGGTTGAGGGCACGTTGATTCGACTGAAGGTCGAGCACCTGTCAAAGGAACGAGACGCGCCGCCGGTGTGGTTATGGTCCTCGAAGACCGGCGCCACCCCGGACGATGTGGACCGTTTCTGGCAGGCATTTCTCCGTCGATTCGATCTGGAGCACACCTTCCGCTTCGCAAAACAGACCCTCGGCTGGACCACCCCGAAGCTCCGTACTCCCGAGGCGGCGGACCGCTGGACCTGGATCCTGATCGTCGCTCACACCCAGCTCCGGCTCGCCCGACCGCTCGCTACGGACCTCCGCCGGCCCTGGGAGAAACCCACCACCCCGGACCGGCTCAGCCCGGCCCGGGTCCGCCGGGGGTTCAGGAACATCCGCGCTCACCTCGCCTGCCCGGCCCGCGTTCCCAAACCCCAAGGCGCCGGCCCCGGACGCCCACCCGGCGCCAAGAACAGACACCGGGCACCCCGCTACGACGTCGGCAAGACCGTCAAACGCCCCGAGACCCTCAAGGCCATCGGCAAGCCCGGAAGATCTTGGTAGATAAAGAACAAGCTAGGCGCGCGCCACCGGCTCGCGCGGTCGGTCCGAAGGCCCGGTTCCCTCGAAGGGGCCGGGCCTTCGGCGTGTGTGCGGCATGCGAAAGCCGGTCCTGTGGATCACTCTGGGTGTGCCACCCAAAGACCCGGAGTGAGGAGCGCGCATGCGTCGATCGTTCGCCCGACTGCTGGCCGTCGCGGCCACCACGGCCGTCATACCGCTGGTGTCACCGCCACCGGCGACGGCCGAGGTCGTCATCGGCGGTCATCCGGTCGAGATCTCCCAGGCGCCCTGGACGGTGGCGCTCTCCAGCCGTGACCGGTTCGGAGGTACGCGGGCCGGACAGTTCTGCGGCGGTGTCCTGGTCGGCCCCACGACGGTGCTGACGGCCGCGCACTGCCTCAGCGAGGGCGTCCTGGGGGGACCGCCGGAACGCGTCCCCGACCTGCGGGTCATCTCCGGTCGCGCCGAGCTGCAGTCAGCCGAGGGCGCGGAGATCCCGGTGAGCGGCGCCTGGGTCAATCCCGAGTACGACCCCTATACGAACGCGGGGGACTTCGCGGTGGTCACCCTCGCCGCGCCGCTGCCCGAGAGCTCCGTCATCGCACTGGCGGGCGCGGGGGACGCGGCGTACGCGCCGGGCACGCCGGCGGCGGTCTACGGCTGGGGGGACACCACGGGCGCCGGGGACTACACACAGGGTCTGCGGGCCGCCTCGGTGCAGGTACTGGCCGACGCCGTCTGCGAGCGGGCCTATCCCGGCAGCGCCGAGGGCCGGTACCAGTCCGACTCCATGGTGTGTGCCGGGGAGCAGAACGGCGGCCGGGACGCCTGCCAGGGGGACAGCGGAGGGCCGCTGGTCGCCCGGGGGAAGCTGATCGGCCTCGTGTCGTGGGGCAGCGGCTGTGGGCTCGCCGGGAATCCCGGCGTCTACACCAGGGGCTCGTACGTGGCCCGGGTGCTGGCGGTAAGCCGCTGAGACGGCGCTGAGGCGCCGTACGCGGTCACGCGCCCCCGCGAGGGCGGGACGAGAGCGGGCGGCCACCCCGTGGGTACGGGAGTGGCCGCCCGGTCACCGGCCTCAAGCCGGTGGCGGCTCGTCGTCAGGTGCGAAGCGTCAGCGCTCGTCCTCTTCTGCGGTCGCGGGAACGGCCGTGAGCCGCTCCGTCTCGTCCTGTATCTCCGCGGCGATCTTCTTGAGCTCCGGCTCGAACTTGCGGCCGTGGTGGGCGCAGAACAGCAGCTCTCCACCGCTCAGCAGGACGACGCGCAGATAGGCCTGGGCGCCGCAGCGGTCGCATCGGTCAGCGGCCGTCAGCGGGGTCGCGGGGGTCAGAACAGTAGTCACGTCGCCTCTTCTCTAGCTCGACGAGCTGTCGTACCAGGGTCAACATCCAACCAGGCCGAAAACGTTCCCGCTCGCGGCTTTAACTCGAAAAAATCTTTCCGGGCCGGCTGTCTGCTGCCGGTTGGCGGCGAATGGGCCGTAGTGCGTGTCTTCGTGTCGTACGGGTTCGCGCTGTCTGTCAGTCGTTCTTCGGTGGTTCTGGCGGTTGTTCTTTCGGTTGTACGGTCCTCCCGGCTGGGTTGCCGGTTGTTCATGAGGACGTGCCCGGAGCCTAAATGGTTCATGCCTGGAAGGGAACGTGATATGTACTTCACCCCATCGAGGGATCGAACGCGTATGCGACTCTGGACTACTCTGAGTTTCGGACGAGGGTTGCGTTACAACGGCTCTACCAGGCCTCGGTACCCTCGGAGCGGCAACAGAGCCCGGCCCCTTACCCAAAAGGGCCTCACCTGAAATTCAGCGAGGAGCGAACCGCGTGACCGCCGATACGTCCGTGCCGTCCACAGCGCTGCTGACCGGAGCAGACCGGGACGGTTCCAACTACACCGCGCGGCACCTGCTCGTCCTCGAGGGGCTCGAGGCCGTGCGGAAGCGCCCCGGCATGTACATCGGCTCGACCGACAGTCGAGGCCTGATGCACTGCCTGTGGGAAATCATCGACAACTCCGTGGACGAGGCCCTCGGAGGCTACTGCGACCACATCGAGGTGATCCTCCACGACGACGCCTCCGTGGAGGTGCGGGACAACGGCCGTGGCATCCCGGTCGACGTCGAGCCCAAGACCGGCCTGTCCGGTGTCGAGGTCGTCATGACCAAGCTGCACGCCGGCGGCAAGTTCGGCGGCGGCTCGTACGCGGCCTCGGGTGGTCTGCACGGCGTGGGCGCCTCCGTGGTGAACGCGCTCTCCGCCCGCCTGGACGTCGAGGTCGACCGCAACGGCGGCACCCACGCCATCAGCTTCCGGCGCGGCGTCCCCGGCGCCTTCGCGGGCAACGGACCGGACGCCAAGTTCGAGGCGACCGGAGGTCTGCGCAAGGGCAAGCGGATCCCGAAGACGCGCACCGGCACGCGCGTGCGCTACTGGGCCGACCGCCAGATCTTCCTCAAGGACGCCAAGCTCTCACTGGAGAACCTGCACCAGCGCGCCCGCCAGACCGCCTTTCTCGTGCCCGGTCTGACGATCGTCGTCCGGGACGAGTTCGGCCTCGGCGAGGGCGGGAGCAAGGGCGAGGAGTCGTTCCGCTTCGACGGCGGCATCAGCGAGTTCTGCGAGTACCTGGCCTCCGACAAGCCGGTCTGCGACGTCCTCCGCTTCTCCGGGCAGGGCACCTTCAGGGAGACCGTGCCCGTCCTGGACGAGCACGGTCAGATGACGCCCACGCAGGTCACCCGCGAACTCGGCGTCGATGTCGCCATGCGCTGGGGCACCGGCTACGACACGACCCTCAAGTCGTTCGTGAACATCATCGCCACCCCCAAGGGCGGCACCCACGTCGCGGGCTTCGAGCAGGCCGTGGCCGCCACGATGAACGAGGTGCTGCGCGCCAAGAAGATGCTGCGCGTGGCCGAGGACGACATCGTCAAGGACGACGCCCTCGAAGGCCTGACCGCCGTCGTCACCGTGCGGCTCGCCGAGCCGCAGTTCGAGGGCCAGACCAAGGAGGTCCTGGGCACCTCGGCGGCCCGGCGCATCGTGACGCAGGTGGTCGCCAAGGAGCTCAAGGCGTTCCTGACCTCCGCCAAGCGGGACGCCGCCGCCCAGGCGCGGGTCGTCATGGAGAAGGCCGTCGCCGCCGCTCGGACGCGCATCGCCGCACGTCAGCACAAGGACGCGCAGCGTCGGAAGACCGCGCTGGAATCGTCCTCGCTACCGGCCAAGCTGGCCGACTGCCGCAGCGACGACGTGGAGCGCAGCGAGCTGTTCATCGTCGAGGGTGACTCGGCGCTCGGTACGGCCAAGCTCGCCCGGAACTCCGAGTTCCAGGCGCTGCTGCCGATCCGGGGCAAGATCCTCAACGTCCAGAAGTCGTCCGTGACCGACATGCTCAAGAACGCCGAGTGCGGCGCGATCATCCAGGTCATAGGGGCGGGCTCGGGGCGGACCTTCGACATCGACGCCGCCCGCTACGGCAAGATCATCATGATGACCGACGCCGATGTGGACGGGTCGCACATCCGGTGTCTGCTGTTGACGCTCTTCCAGCGGTACATGCGGCCGATGGTCGAGGCGGGACGCGTCTTCGCGGCGGTGCCCCCGCTGCACCGGATCGAGCTGGTCCAGCCGAAGAAGGGCCAGGACAAGTACGTCTACACGTACTCGGACCGTGAGCTGCGCGACAAGCTGCTGGAGTTCCAGAGCAAGGGCGTCCGGTACAAGGACTCCATCCAGCGCTACAAGGGTCTCGGCGAGATGGACGCGGACCAGCTGGCGGAGACCACGATGGACCCGCGCCACCGCACGCTGCGGCGGATCAACCTGTCGGACCTGGAGGCGGCGGAGCAGGTCTTCGACCTGCTGATGGGCAACGACGTCGCACCGCGCAAGGAGTTCATCTCCAGCTCCGCGGCGACGCTGGACCGGTCGCGCATCGACGCGTAGCCGCCGCGCCGCGCCGGACCCGGGGCACCTGTCCCGGCCCGGCGGGCGCGTCGGGGGCGCGCTCCCTCGGCCCGTACGTGAACCCGGTGGGCCTCCTGCGTCGCAAGTGCGGGAGGCCCACCGGGGTTTCACCTGATGGGGTGAACAATCGGGAAGAGGTACGTCAGGGGTCCTTCCGTTCTGTCCATGCTTGGGCATGCAGTCAAGCACCGGCCGTCCCCGTCGAAGCGGGGGTGGTTCTGAGAGCCCGGTTGAGCAGCACGAGGGGCACGGCCTCGCCAGCGCGGACGTGCGGTTCGACGATCCCTGGTACGACGCGCTGGCCTCCGGCTGGGGGGAGTTGGACGGCGCAGGCGGACCGGCCGCGGTCACGGCCGACGCGCGGGAGAGCCGCGGCGAGGGCACGGCGGACGTCTATCTGGAGGTCCAGCGGAGCGCGGCCTTCCAGGAGGTGCGCAGTCGCTACCGCAGGTTCGTGATCCCGGGTGTCGCCGTCTTCTTCACCTGGTACGTGGCCTACGTCGTGGCGGCGACCACCGCCCCGGAGCTGATGGCACGCCCGGTGGCGGGAGCGGTGAACGTGGCGATGCTGGCGGGGCTCGGGCAGTTCCTCACCACGTTCCTGTTCACCTGGGCCTACGCGCGCCACGCGAGGCTGCGCCGGGACCGGGCGGCGCTCGATCTGCGCTGGGACACCCAGGAGTTGACGCGCGGTGTCCGAGGGGGTGCGCGGTGACCGCTGATCATCAGACGCTGGCACTGGTGCTGTTCAGCGCGTTCGTGGCGGTCACGTTGGGCATCACCACGTGGGTGAGCCGCCATCGGCATGGCTCCGCCGAGGAGTTCTACGCCGGCGGGCGGCTCTTCTCGCCCATGGAGAATGGTTTTGCCATCGCGGGCGACTACATGTCCGCCGCTTCCTTCCTCGGCATCTCCGGGCTCATCGCGCTCTTCGGGTACGACGGGCTGCTCTACTCCGTGGGCTTCCTGGTGGCCTGGCTCGTGGTGCTGTTCCTGGTGGCCGAACTGGTGCGCAACTGCGGGCGGTTCACACTCGCCGACGTCGTCGCGGCGCGGATGAACGAGCGGCCGGTGCGGATCGCCGCGGGGACCTCCTCGGTTGCCGTGTCCGTTCTGTACCTGGTGGCGCAGATGGTGGGCGCGGGCACCCTTGTCGCGCTGCTGCTGGGGGGAGAGGGTGAGGCGGCGCAGACCTGGACGGTCATCGGGGTCGGCGCGCTCATGGTCGTCTACGTGTCGTTGGGCGGAATGCGGGCCACCACCTGGATTCAGATCGTGAAAGCGGTCCTGCTGATGGGCGGGGCGATCGCCCTGACCGTGCTCGTACTGGTGCGGTTCCACGGCGACTTCGACCAGTTGCTGCGGACGGCGGCCGAGCGCAGCGGACACGGCGACGCGTTCCTCGCACCCGGGCTGCGGTACGGCGGGGACTGGACCGCGCGGTTCGACTTCATCAGCCTCGGGCTCGCCCTGGTGCTGGGCACCGCCGGGCTGCCGCACATCCTGTCCCGCTTCTACACGGTGCCCACGGCGCGAGCCGCACGCCGCTCGGTCGTCTGGTCGATCGGTCTCATCGGCGGCTTCTATCTGATGACGATCGTGCTGGGCTTCGGCGCGGCCGCCATCGTCGGCCCGGAGGCCGTGCGGGGCTCCAACGCCGCCGGGAACACCGCGGTTCCGCTGCTGGCCCTGGACCTGGGCGGCGGTGCCGACTCCACCGGTGGAACGGTTCTGTTCGCGATCGTCGCGGCCATCGCCTTCGCCACGATCCTCGCGGTCGTCGCCGGGATCACCCTTGCGTCGTCGGCGTCCGTCGCCCATGACCTGTACGCCTCGTTGCGGCGCAGGCGTTCGAAGCCGCGCAGTGAGGTCGCGGTGGCACGGACGGCCGCCGTCGGTATCGGCGTGGTCGCGATCGGGCTGGGGCTGCTGGCCAAGGATCTGAACGTGGCCTTCCTCGTCGGCCTGGCCTTCGCGGTCGCCGCCTCCGCCAACCTGCCCGTCCTGCTGTACTCGCTGTTCTGGCGGAGGTTCACCACACGGGGGGCGGTGTGGTCCGTCTACGGCGGACTGATCCCCTCCGTGGTCCTCGTGCTGCTGTCGCCGGTGGCTTCCGGAGGCGCCGACTCGTTGTTCCCCGGTCTCGACTTCCAGTACTTCCCCCTGCAGAACCCCGGGATCGTCTCCATCCCGCTGGGCTTCCTCGCCGGCTGGCTCGGCACGGTCACCTCCGCCGAGCCGCCCGACGCGGCGAAGCACGCGGAGACGGAGGTGCGGTCGCTCACGGGCGCGGGGGCGGTGTGAGCGCTCCGGAGACCACGCCCGTTCCTCAGGCGCGCGTCGCCCACTCGTAGCGGTGTTCCGGGCGGCCGGCGTCACCGTACTTGAGGGTCAGCCGGGCCCGGCCGGTGCGTTCCAGGAGCTTCAGATAGCGCTGGGCGGTCTGGCGGCTCAAGCCCGTCCGCTCGGCGATCTCCTGGGCGGACAGCGCGCCCTCGGCGCTCATCAGGGCACGGCGCACGAGCTCGGTGGTGGTGGGGGAGTGCCCCTTGGGCAGGTCCGGTTCGCCGCTTGCCGAGAGTGCGCCGAAGATCCGGTCGACCTCGGCCTGTTCGGCCTCCCCGCCGCCGTCCAGGGTGCGCCGCAGCTCCGCGTAGGCCTCCAGCTTCGCCCGCAGCCCGGCGAACGCGAACGGTTTCACCAGGTACTGCAGCGCGCCCTGGCGCATCGCGGCCTGGACGGTCGAGACGTCACGGGCCGCCGTCACCATGATCACGTCGGTCTCGTGGCCCCGACGGCGCATCTCCTGCACGACCACGAGGCCCGTGCCGTCCGGCAGATAGTGGTCCAGGAGGACCAGATCCACGTGCGGCGACGTCTCCAGCAGGTGCAACGCCTCCGCCGCGCTGTGGGCCACACCGGCGACGTGGAAACCGGCGACCTTCTCCACGTAGGCGGCGTTGACGCGGGCGACCCTGGCGTCGTCGTCCACGATCAGGACCTCGATCATCGCGACTCCTTGTCGGCGACAGTGACGGCGGCTTCGGTTTCCTGCTGCGGGCCCGGCTCGGCGAGTGCGTCCGGCAGGACGACGGTGAACTCGGCGCCGCCGCCCTCCGCCTCGCCGACCCGGGCGCTGCCCCCCTGCCGTTCGGCGAGCCGGCGGACCAGGGAGAGCCCGATGCCGCGTTCGCGATGGGTCGGCCGCGTCTTGGTGGACCAGCCGTCCGCGAAGATCAACTCCCGTTTGTCGGGCGGGACCCCGGGGCCCGTGTCCCGTATCCGGAGGATCGCCGTGCGGCCCTCGGCGCGCAGATCGACCTCCACGCGTGCGTGCGGTGTGCCCGCGACGGCGTCCAGGGCGTTGTCGACGAGGTTGCCGACGACGGTGACCAGCCCTCGGGGGTCGATCAGCCGGTCCGGAAGCATCGTGCCGCCCGCGATCGACAGGGCCACCCCGCGCTCGGCCGCGACGGTCGCCTTGCCGACCAGCACCGCTGCCAGCAGCGGATCGTGAATCTTCTCGGTGACCTGCTCGGCGGTCGCACGGTGGTCGCCGACCACCTCGCCGACGAACTCCACCGCCTCGTCGTACATCTCCAGTTCGAGCAGGCCGAGGAGCGTGTGCATCCGGTTGGCGTGTTCGTGGTCCTGGGCACGCAGGGCGTCCGTCAGGCCGCGCGTGGAGTCGAGTTCACGGCCCAGCTGCTCCAACTCGGTGCGGTCGCGCAGGGTGGCGACGGCGCCCCCGTCGTCCGTGGGCATGCGGTTGGCGACCAGCACGCGGTGGCCCCGCACGGTCAGCAGATCGGTGCCCGTGACCCGGCCCGCCAGCACGTCGGTCGTACGGCCGGGCCCGAGCGCGTCGTCGAGCGACCTGCCGACCGCCTCGTCACCGATCCCGAGCAGCCGTCGAGCCTCGTCGTTGAGGAGGCGCACGCGTCCGGCGCGGTCCAGCGCGACCACGCCCTCCCGGATGCCGTGCAGCATCGCCTCGCGCTCCGCCAGCAGCCCCGCGATGTCGGAGAAGGCCAGGTCACGGGTCTGGCGGTGAACTCGCCGGGAGATCAGATACGCGGCCAGCGCCCCGACCGCCATGGCCCCGCCGGCGTACGCCAGGAGCCCGGGGATCGCGTGGATCAGCCGGGCGCGCACACTGTCGTACTCGATCCCCACCGAGACGGCGCCGACGATCGTCCCGTCGGTGTCGCGCAGCGGCACCTTGCCCCGGGCCGAGCGCCCGAGGGTCCCCGAGTCGATCTCCATGACCTCGTTCCCTGCCAGGGCCCGGCGCGGGTCGGTGGAGACGAGCCCGCCGATCTCCGCGGGGTCGGGGTGGGACCAGCGCACCCCGTCCCGGTCCATCACGACCACGTACTCGGCCCCGCTCGCCTTCCGGATCCGCTCCGCCTCGACCTGCACGGGACCGTTCACGGACGGTTTCGTCGAGAGCAGGTCCTCCGCGATCTGCGGTTGGGCCGCCGTGGTCTGGGCTATGGCGAGGGCCCGGCGCATCGCCTGGTCGTCCAGCTGGTCGCTGAGCGGTGCGAGGAACAGCCCGGTCGCGAGGACGGCGACACCGGCGGCGATCGCCACCTGCATCAGCAGGACCTGCGAGAACACCCGCCGCGGCATACCGAGACGCAGACGACGCGCGGGTGGAGGGGGGCTCATACCCATGACGGTACGTGGACGGGGTGCGCCGGACGTAGTGGGGTGTGGCGCGGATCTCATCCGCCCGGTGTTTGCGCGACGACGTGACCTGGAACGGTTCGCCGGGGAGGGGCCGGGTTCTGCGGATGGACCGTGCCGCGGGCTGGCCGTGCGCCGGTCGGCTAGCAGAGGGCGCCCGCCGGTGTCAGCTCGCTCACGGTCAGCACGTCCATGCGCGCCGGGGAGCCCAGCGCGGAACCGCAGCTCTCCTGGCGGGGCGGCTCGGCGGTGCCCCGGGCGACGGTCACGGTCCAGCGGCGGCCGTCGGTGTGGGCGACGACGACGTCCCAGCGGGGAGCCGCGCCGTCCGTGCGCACGACGGTCAGCGCGCCGGCGGTCTCCTCGCCGACCTCCGTGCGCACCGCGAGTTCGGCGGCCTGCCCGGGGCGTCCCCAGGCGGAACTGCCGCGGCACCCCTCGGTGACGACGCGGCCTTCCCGCACGCCTTGGAGGACCTCCTTGACGTGATGGGCCTCGGCGCGGCCGTACACGTATCCGAAAGGCAGTACGAGCAGGGTCGGGGAGAAGCGGTGACCACCCAGATGAGTGACTTCCCAGGTGCCCTCGACCCCGGAGGCGGCCAGTTCGGCGGCGAGCGGTCGGCCGAGGACCGCGCAGCAGCGGTCGCGCTTGCCGTTGGTGCAGACGAGTGCGAGAGGGTCGCCCGTGTGGGGCCGGCCGCGCAGAACCGTCCCGACGGTGTGGTGGTCCCCCCGGCCGAGTGCGGCGAGATCGAGGTCGAGCAGCCGCTCGGGGGCGGACGTCGTGGCGCTGTGCAGCCAGATGTTTCCGGGTGCGGTGTGGGCCACGAACACCTGGCGCTCACGGACCTCGCGGCAGTCCGCGTGGCGGCCGGGGCGCCGGATGAGCGCCACGCGTACGCCGGTGCCCTCCGCCGCGGCTTCGAGGGCGCGGCCGAGCACGGGGTCGAGATGGCTGGAGGTGAGCGCCTTGGCGCCCCAGGGACCAGGCTGTTCCAGCAGCAGCCATGTCCTCGCCGTGGCGGCGGTCCCCGCGAGAGGCTCGTCGAGGTGTCGGGACGCGGATGTGCACGTACTCACAGAGGTGAGCCTAACCTGACTTGCTCGCGGCCGAACTCCGGCTGGGCCGAAGGGGGAATGCATGGCGTCCGCAAGGGTTCGCGAGGGGCGGCGGCCCGAGGGGCCCGCGCTGTAGTGCAGGCGAGCCCCCGTTCAGGATCAGGCGTCGGGGATGTCCGACTTTGCCCGGATGAGAGTCTCGCGGCTGATGACCACGATCCTCTCGTGGTCAGCGCGCGAGGCGTCGGCAGGGAGCTCGGGGTCGAGTTTCTCTGTCCGATCTGTCCCGATTACTGCGAAGTTACCGTCCTGCAGTTCGAAGATGTCTGGGCACGTCTGCCCCGCGGCACTGCCCCTCTCGCGGGGCGACGCACCGATGCGGCGCACGATTTTCAACGGGTCGATCCTTGGGTCGTTGGTAGTGATACGAGCGGGGTTAACTCTGCCCCAAGAACCCGGTTGTTGCGCATGCATCGAAGGTGCGATGGAGTGAAGTCGGGGGTGGGGGTCGCGCTGTGTGACGCGAGCGCCGTGCGAGGTGAAGTGCCTTACTCGGCGGGAGGTTCGCCCACGACCCACCACTCGTCCGTGCTCGCTTCCTCCAGGTCGTTGATCAGCGTGTCGACCATCCTGCCGATCTCCGACTCCTCCGAGTCCTCCTTCAGGCTCGACCGGTGGTGGCGCGTGGCGGCCCAGTAGTCGCGCATCAGCGTGCTCTGGAAGATGCCGCGGAGGTGCCCGTACAGCTCGGCCCGGCTGAAGACGCCCACCCGGTAGCCCTGGAGGACGTGGGTGTACAGGAGATTGGCGAAGAGGTACTGCCGTTGCCGGTCCGTGGACAACTCCTCCTCGTAGGCGTTCAGGACGGGTAACAAGGTCGGATCCGCGGCAGCCTTCATGACCAGGTCGAAGTTGTGCCGCTGGTAGGCGATCAGTGCCGCGCGCTGGTCCGTCTCGCGTTCCAGCCGTTCCAAGCGCCGAAGCAGGGTGCCGATGCGCCGCTCCACGACGAACGCGCTCAGCGCTCCCGCCGCGAAGGCGAGACCCGCGGCCGCGGCGGGGCCGAGTCCCTGCGCCCCATGATTCTGTGTGGTCATGTCAATCCCCGATTCAGGCGGCCGTCCGCCGGTCGTCGGGTGTGGGTCGACAGGTTGGGGACCGGCGAGCGGTGGGCGGCGCTTGCCGTCTCCCAGTGTCGCCGAGAGGTGCTCGTCCACCGGGAGGCGGAGAGGAGGCGCACGGAAGGATGCGTGGGTCGCGCGACCCGGCGCCATGCCCATCGTGTGCCCCACGGGCGCCGCTGACAACCGCTCACTCGGCGAGGTGCGCGGGCCCCCTCGTATCCTGGTGCGGCATTCGATCGACCCCTGAGGGCAACGGTGTGGGAGAGGGCGCGTGTTGAGCCAGTCGTCGTGCCGGGAGGGCGCGTGTTGAGTCCGTCGTCGAGCCGGGTTCAGGGGCCGAGGTCACAGCCGCGGCAGATCCCCGTGGTCGTCCTCGCCGGGTTCCTCGGTTCCGGTAAGACCACCCTGCTCAACCACCTCCTCCACCGCAGCGGAGGCAGCCGTATCGGCGCCGTGGTCAACGACTTCGGCGCGATCGAGATCGACGCGATGGCCGTGGCCGGGGCGCTCGGGGACTCCACCGTGTCCCTGGGCAACGGGTGTCTGTGCTGTGCCGTCGACGTCAGTGAGCTGGACGTGTATCTGGAGCGGCTCGCCCACCCCTCCGCCGGGATCGACGTCATCGTCATCGAGGCGAGCGGGCTCGCCGAGCCGCAGGAACTCGTGCGGATGGTGCTGGCCAGCGAGAACCCCCGAGTGGTGTACGGCGGGCTCGTCGAGGTCGTCGACGCGGCCGAGTTCACGCGGACGCGGCAGCGGCATCCGGAGATCGACCGCCATCTCGCCATCGCCGACCTCGTCGTCGTCAACAAGCTCGACCGGGCCGAGGACGGGGAGGGGGCCCTGGCGCTCGTCCGCTCGCTCAGCGAGCGTGCGGCGGTCGTGCCCGCCACCTACGGGCGCGTCGATCCCGAGTTCCTGTTCGACTGCAGGCCCTCCGAGGAGCGCATCGGCCAGCTCTCCTTCGACGACCTGCACCGGCACGACCACGACGGGCAGCACCAGGACGGGGCCGACCACGCCGGGCATCTGCACACCGGCTACGACAGCGTCTCCTTCGTCTCCGACGTGCCGCTCGACCCCCGACGGCTCATGGAGTTCCTGGACGGGCGTGCCGACGGGCTCTACCGCATCAAGGGGTACGTCGACTTCGGGCCGTACGACCCGCGCAACCGCTACGCCGTGCACGCCGTCGGGCGGTTTCTGCGGTTCTATCCCGAGCCGTGGGCGAGCGGTGAGCGGAGCCGTCTCAGTCGGCTCGTGCTCATCGGCGCCGGAATCGACACCTCGGCCCTGACCAAGGAGTTGGAGGAGTGCAGAGGCGAGAAGGACGCCCCGCACGCCGACGAGCACGGCATGTGGGGCGTCCTTCGCTACGTCCGGGAGGCAGAGGCCGACGAACCCGAAGCCTCCTACGAACCCGAAGCCTCCTACGAACCCGAAGCCTCCTACGAACCCGAGGCCCCCTACGCTCCCGAGGCCTCATACGAACCCGACGCGTCTTACGACGGCGTCTGAGGCATCGGCCTCACACCGGCCCCGCCACCGAGGCCACCGTCTTGCCCAGGGAGACACCCGAGCCGTCTCGGCGCGGGTCCATCTCCGGGAGGTCCGCCGGGGTGCCGTTCTTCTGCGCGGCACGGGCCGGGGCCGGGCCCGCCCAGGCGACGGACAGGCAGTCCTCGCCCTTGAGGAACCGCTGGCAGCGGACACCGCCCGTGGCGCGTCCCTTGCGGGGGTACTGGTCGAACGGAGTCAGCTTGGCCGTGGTCTGGACGGAGTCGTCCAGGGTGCCCCGGGAACCGGCGACGGTGAACACCACCGCGTCCACGGCCGGGTCGACGGCCGTGAAGGAGATGACCTTCGCACCCTCGGTGAGCTTGATGCCCGCCATACCGCCGGCCGGGCGGCCCTGCGGGCGGACCTGGGCGGCCTGGTAGCGCAGCAACTGGGCATCGTCCGTGATGAAGACCAGATCCTCCTCGCCGGTGCGCAGTTCGATCGCGCCGACGATCCGGTCGCCCTCCTTGAGGGTGATGACCTCCAGCTCCTCCTTGTTGGACGGGTAGTCGGGGACCACGCGCTTGACGACACCCTGCTCGGTGCCGATGGCCAGCCCGGGCGAGGACTCGTCGAGCGTCATCAGACAGATGACCGTCTCGCCGTCCTGGAGGGAGAGGAACTCCGCGAGCGGCGCGCCGCCCGAGAGGTTGGGGGCCGCCGCCGTGTCCGGCAGCTGCGGCAGGTCCACCACGTTCAGGCGCAGCAGACGGCCGGTGGAGGTCACCGCGCCCACCTCGCCCCGGGCCGTCGCCGGGACCGCCGAGACGATGACGTCGTGCTTGGTGCGCTTGCCGTCCTCGTCCGCCGCGAAGGGCTCACCGCTGGCCGTACGGGCCAGCAGCCCCGTCGACGACAGCAGCACCCGGCACGGGTCGTCCGCCACCTGGAGCGGAACCGCGGCCACCTGGGTGCCCGAGGACTCCAGCAGCACCGTACGGCGCTCGGTGCCGAACTTCTTCGCCACCGCGGCCAGTTCGCCGGAGACCAGCTTGCGCAGCTCCGCGTCCGACTCCAGGATCCGGGTCAGCTCGGCGATCTCGGCGTTGAGCCGCTCCTTCTCGGACTCCAGCTCGATGCGGTCGAACCGGGTGAGACGGCGCAGCGGGGTGTCGAGGATGTACTGCGTCTGGATGTCCGACAGCGCGAAGCGCTCCATCAGGCGCTCCTTGGCCTGCGCGGAGTTGTCGCTGGAGCGGATCAGCCGGATGACCTCGTCGATGTCCAGCAGCGCGGTGAGCAGACCCTCGACCAGGTGCAGACGGTCGCGCTTCTTGCCGCGGCGGAACTCCGAGCGGCGCCGGACGACCTCGAAACGGTGGTCGAGGTAGACCTCCAGCAGTTCCTTCAGGCCCAGGGTGAGGGGCTGGCCGTCGACCAGGGCCACGTTGTTGATGCCGAAGGACTCCTCCATCGGCGTGAGCTTGTACAGCTGCTCCAGGACGGCCTCCGGCACGAAGCCGTTCTTGATCTCGATGACGAGACGCAGACCGTGGGCGCGGTCGGTGAGGTCCTTGACATCGGCGATGCCCTGCAACTTCTTCGCGCCGACCAGGTCCTTGATCTTGGCGATCACCTTCTCCGGGCCGACGGTGAACGGCAGTTCGGTGACGATCAGGCCCTTGCGGCGTGCCGTGACGTTGTCCACCGTCACCGTGGCACGGATCTTGAAGGTGCCGCGGCCCGTCGCGTACGCGTCCTTGATGCCGGAGAGGCCGACGATCCGGCCGCCGGTGGGCAGGTCCGGGCCCGGGACGTGCTTCATCAGCGTGTCCAGGTCGGCGTTCGGGTACCGGATGAGGTGGCGGGCGGCCGCGATGACCTCGCCCAGGTTGTGCGGCGGCATGTTGGTGGCCATACCGACGGCGATCCCGGACGCGCCGTTGACCAGCAGGTTCGGGAAGGCGGCGGGCAGCGCCACCGGCTCCTGCTCCTGGCCGTCGTAGTTGGGCGCGAAGTCGACCGTGTTCTCCTCGATCGACTCCGTCATCAGGCTCGTCGCGTCGGCCATCCGGCACTCGGTGTACCGCATGGCGGCCGGCGGGTCGTCGTTGCCCAGGGAGCCGAAGTTCCCGTGGCCGTCGACCAGGGGGAGCCGCATGGAGAAGGGCTGGGCGAGGCGCACCAGGGCGTCGTAGATCGAGGAGTCGCCGTGTGGGTGCAACTTACCCATGACCTCGCCGACGACGCGGGCGCACTTCACATAGCCGCGGTCGGGGCGCAGGCCCATCTCGTTCATCTGGTAGACGATCCGGCGGTGCACCGGCTTCAGGCCGTCGCGGGCGTCGGGCAGGGCTCGGGAGTAGATGACCGAGTACGCGTACTCCAGGAAGGAGCCCTGCATCTCGTCGACGACGTCGATGTCGAGGATCCGCTCCTCGAACGCGTCGTCGGGCGGCGGGGTCTTCGTGCTGCGGCGGGCCATCGCTGCCGGCTCCTCTTTTTCTGGTCGCTCACCTACGGGGCGCTCACGTCTCCAGTTCACTCTCACCGAGAGGTGAACGGGATCTGACGCGCACCATTGTGGACTGCCGCACTGACAAGCCCGACACGACCCGGCGCCGACCGCCGGGCACGCCCTCCCGAGCCGCCGCTTCAACAGCGTGGGCCGACTTTAACCAGTGACCGTCGCCCGCAACCCCCGTCTCGCTCTCGGCGTACCGGCCCCGGGAACTTCTCCAGGCCTCCGCGCGCTTGCATACAGTGGCAGGACCGGCAGGAGAACAGCGGATTCCGCGACGATTCCACGACGGACAGACCACGGATTCCGCGACCACAGCACAGCGATCGAAGGGACGTACCGCCCATGGGTCACACGGCCACAGCCGAGGCCGGCTCCGAAGGCCTGACAGTGAGGGAGCACCGCCTGGACAACGGCCTGCGCGTGGTGCTCTCCGAGGACCACCTGACCCCGGTCGCCGCGGTGTGCCTCTGGTACGACGTCGGATCGCGCCACGAGGTCGCGGGCCGCACGGGCCTCGCCCACCTCTTCGAGCACCTGATGTTCCAGGGCTCCGGCCAGGTCAAGGACAACGGCCACTTCGAGCTGGTCCAGGGCGCGGGCGGTTCGCTGAACGGCACCACCAGCTGGGAGCGCACCAACTACTTCGAGACCATGCCCACCCACCAGCTGGAGCTCGCGCTGTGGCTGGAGGCCGACCGCATGGGCAGTCTGCTGCTCGCGCTCGACCAGAAGAATCTGGACAACCAGCGGGCCGTCGTCAAGAACGAGCGCCGCCAGCGGTACGACAACGTGCCCTACGGCACCGCCTTCGAGAAGATCTTCCGCCTGGCCTACCCCGAGGGCCACCCCTACCGGCACACGCCGATCGGTTCGATGGAGGACCTGGAGGCGGCCAGCCTGGAGGACGCCCAGCAGTTCTTCCGGACCTACTACGCGCCCAACAACGCGGTCCTGTCGGTCGTCGGCGACATCGACCCCGAGCAGACGCTCGCGTGGATCGAGAAGTACTTCGGCTCCATCCCGTCCTACGACGGCAAGCCCGCGCCCCGTGACGGCGCGCTGCCCGACGTCATGGGCGAGCAGCAGCGCGAGGTGGTCGAGGAGAACGTGCCCGCGCGCGCGTTGATGGCCGCCTACCGGCTGCCGGAGGACGGCACGCGCGCGTGCGACGCGGCGGACCTGGCCCTCACCATCCTCGGCGGCGGAGAGTCCTCCCGCCTCTACAACCGGCTCGTACGCCGTGACCGCACGGCCGTGACGGCCGGCTTCGGGCTGCTGCGGCTCGCCGGAGCGCCCTCCATGGCGTGGATGGACGTGAAGACCTCCGGCGACGTCGAGGTGCCCGTCATCGAGGCCGCCGTCGACGAGGAGCTCGCCCGGTTCGCGGCCGAGGGTCCCACGGCCGAGGAGATGGAGCGCGCCCAGGCCCAGTTGGAGCGCGAGTGGCTGGACCGGCTCGGCACGGTCGCGGGCCGCGCCGACGAACTGTGCCGCTACGCGGTCCTGTTCGGCGACCCGAAGCTCGCCCTGACGGCCGTCGACCGGGTCCTGGAGGTGACGGCCGACGAGGTCCAGAAGATCGCCAAGGCCCGCCTGAGGCCCGACAACCGCGCGGTGCTCGTCTACGAGCCCGTCGCGGGCGACGAGGGAGCCGAAGAGGAGACCGCCGCGGCCGAGGCCGCCGAAACCACCGACGAGACCGAGGAGTCGGCGAAGTGACCGAGCTCGCGACCATGGACTTCCACCCGCAGCCCCAGGCCGGCGAGGCCAGGCCCTGGGCGTTCCCGGCGCCCGAGCGCGGCGCCCTGGACAACGGCATGACCGTGCTGCGCTGTCACCGCCCCGGCCAGCAGGTCGTCGCCGTGGAGGTGCTCCTCGACGCTCCCCTGGACGCCGAGCCTGCCGGCATCGAGGGCGTCGCCACCATCATGACCAGGGCCTTCTCCGAGGGCACCGACAAGCACACGGCGGAGGAGTTCGCCGCCGAGCTGGAGCGGTGCGGCGCCACTCTGGACTCGCACGCCGACCACCCCGGTGTACGGCTGTCCCTCGAAGTGCCGGTGTCGCGGCTGGAGAAGGCCCTCGGCCTGCTCGCCGACGCCCTGCGGGCCCCCGCCTTCGAGGACGCCGAGATCGAGCGGCTGGTGGCCAACCGGCTCGACGAGATCCCGCACGAGACGGCCAACCCGGGCCGGCGGGCCGCCAAGGAGCTCTCCAAGCAGCTGTTCCCGGCCACCTCCCGGATGTCACGGCCCCGCCAGGGCACCGAGGAGACCGTCGAGGGCATCGACTCCGCGGCCGTACGCGCCTTCTACGAGCGCCACGTGCGCCCCGCGACGGCCACCGCCGTGGTCGTCGGCGACCTCACGGGCGTCGACCTCGACGCTCTGCTCGCCGACACCCTGGGCGCCTGGACCGGCTCCCCGGGTGCGCCGCGACCCGTGCCGTCGGTGACCGCCGACGACACCGGGCGCGTGATCATCGTGGACCGCCCCGGTTCCGTGCAGACCCAGTTGCTCATCGGCCGCGTGGGCGCCGACCGGCACGACCGCGTGTGGCCGGCGCAGGTGCTCGGCACCTACTGCCTAGGCGGCACCCTCACCTCCCGCCTGGACCGCGTCCTGCGCGAGGAGAAGGGCTACACGTACGGCGTGCGGGCGTTCGGCCAGGTGCTGCGGGCCGCGCCCGACGGTTCGGGCATCGCGATGCTCGCCATCAGCGGCTCCGTCGACACCCCCAACACCGGTCCGGCTCTCGACGACCTGTGGACGGTGCTGCGCACCCTCGCCGCCGAGGGCCTGACCGACGCCGAGCGCGACGTCGCCGTGCAGAACCTCGTCGGTGTGGCCCCCCTCAAGTTCGAGACGGCCGCGGCCGTGGCGAGCACGCTGGCCGACCAGGTCGAGCAGTACCTGCCGGACGACTACCAGTCGACGCTGTACCGCCAACTCGCCGCCACCGGCACCGTGGAGGCCACCGCGGCGGCCGTGAGCGCCTTCCCGGTGGACCGTCTGGTGACCGTCCTCGTCGGGGACGCCGCGCAGATCGAGGAGCCCGTCAGGGCCCTCGGAATCGGCGAAGTCACCGTCGTCCCGGCCGAGTAGAGGGCGACCGGACGGACGCGTGTCAGTGGGGCCCTGGTGACGGAAGAGTCACCAGGGCCCCTGTTTGTCCGTATTGATGGCGGAGGTTGTGTGTCTGCCCTGTGGCGTAGTTAACAAATCCTGTGATCCGTTTGTTATTTCGAAGACGGCCCACTTAGCGTCAGTCCGGCTGTTCGTCAGAAGTTCGCCGCAGCCGCGGCACCGGACAGTCATCGCCGAGTCCCCGCGTGGCGCGAGCCAGGGGAGCCGGGGACCCATCACAGTCCCTGGGGTGAATCGGGTGCCCTTCGCGGAGCGACGCGAAACGGGGGGTAGCCGTAGGAGACCTTCCTGCTCCGAACCCGTCAGCTAACCCGGTAGGCGAGAAGGAAGGAAAGGATCAGCCACTTCATGGCGTTCACCCGCGCCCCCGGGAAGCACCGCCGTCCCAGCCGTGTGCAGCGCACGACCACGCGAAACGTGGGCGTGGCCGCTCTCACCACCACCGGCGTCTTCGGCACCCTGGCCGGCCCCGCGCTCGCCGCGGAGGAGCCCGCGGTCGAGCAGACCGGCCTGAACCAGATCATCACCCTCGGCGACACGGTCGCCGACCAGGTCGACGCGCAGGCCGCCGCCCAGGAGCAGGCCGCCGAGGTGGCCGCCGTCAAGAAGAAGGCGCAGGAGGAGGCCAGGAAGGCCGCCGCCGAGAAGGCCGAGCGGGAACGTGCCGCCGCCAAGGAGCGCGAGGAGATCAAGGCCCGCGCCGCCCGCGCGGCCGAGCGTGAGCGCCTCAACGCCTACGTCGCGCCCATCAGCGGCTCCTACATCTCCACCGGCTACAAGACCGGCGGTGCCGTCTGGTCCTCCGGCAGCCACACCGGTGTCGACTTCCACGCCGCGTCCGGTACGGCCGTCCTCGCGGTCGGCTCCGGCACCGTCGTCGAGGCGGGCTGGGGCGGTGCCTACGGCAACAACATCGTCATCAGGATGAACGACGGCACCTACACCCAGTACGGCCACCTGTCGTCCATCGGCGTCTCCGTCGGCCAGACGGTCACCCCCGGCCAGCAGATAGGCCTCTCCGGGGCGACCGGCAACGTCACCGGGGCGCACCTGCACTTCGAGGCCCGGACGACGGCCGAGTACGGCTCGGACATCGACCCCGCCGCGTACCTGCGCTCGCACGGCGTGAACGTCTGACGCGTCCCCGACGCTTCCAGGAGGCCCCGGCTCACCGAGCCGGGGCTTTCCTCGTTCATGCATACCCACTGTGTGACGCAGCTCCTGTCCAAAAAATATCCTCGGATTCCGGTCCGTCATCGGAAATTCCCGCTCGCTGCAATAGAGTCGCTGGAACACGCGTCAATCATCGACGTTTCACGGGGATTAAGGCGGAGGTCGGTCATGCGTATTCCGGCGCACTCGGTATGCACGGCGATCCGTGATGACATCGTCGCGGGTGTCTACGAGCGCGGCAGCCGGCTCACCGAGGAACTGCTCGCCCGCCGGTACGGCGTCAGCCGGGTGCCCGTGCGCGAGGCCCTGCGCACGCTGGAGGCCGAGGGGTTCGTGGTGACCCGTCGGCACGCGGGCGCGTGCGTTGCCGAGCCGACCGAGCAGGAGGCGGCCGACCTGCTGGAGATGCGCATGCTGCTGGAGCCCCTGGGGGCCGCCCGCGCAGCGCAGCGCCGTACGGAGGCGCACCTCAAGGTGTTGCGCGGCCTGGTCAGGCTGGGCCAGGAGCGGGCCAGGAGGGGCAACAGCGAGGATCTGCGCTCCCTGGGCGGCTGGTTCCACGAGACGCTCGCACAGGCGTCCGGCAGCCCCGCCCTGACCTCGACACTCGCCCAGCTGCGGCACAAGATCGCCTGGATGTACGCGGTCGAGGCGCCGTCCGACCCCGTGGAGTCCTGGGCGGAGCACGGCGGCATCGTGGACGCGGTCGCGCGCGGCGACAGCGACCGGGCCCGGACGATCACGTCCCTGCACACCGAGCGGGCCACCGCCGCGCACCGGCTCCGATTTCCGGCCGGGGCCGGCGGGGCGGAGCGCCCGGAGCGTGTGAGGACTTCGCAACATCCCGTAAACACGCCGAGCCTGCGGCATTAACACGCACGCCGTATACAAAGAGGGAAGAATTCCGAGGGGCATTATTTCTGCTGCCCGCAGGCCGGGAGTATGAGGTAAATGCGAAGGGCTCGTCCGATAAATCGGACGAGCCCTTCGGTGTGTGTGCGGGCGGCTTTTCAGGCCTTTCCGCTTCGGTTACCCGGTCGCTCAGACCGTCTCGGGGAGTTCTTCGAGTCCCTCGGCGACGAGCTTCGCCAGACGGTCGAGCGCGACGTCCGCGCCCTCGGCGTCGGAGGCGAGCACGATCTCCTCGCCGCCCTGGGCGCCGAGGCCCAGGACCGCGAGCATGGAGGCCGCGTTGACGGGGTTGCCGTCGGCCTTGGCGATCGTCACGGGGATACCGGAGGCCGTGGTGGCCCGGACGAAGATGGATGCGGGTCGGGCGTGGAGGCCCTCGGCCCAGCCGACGTTGACGCGGCGCTCAGCCATGTGATGCTGCCCTTCAGGTGTCTCGGGTGCTGCAGAGAGGTCTAGACCGGGTTGTCTAGACCAGTTTCCCATATGGGGCGACGTACCGGAACGGGCCCACGGCCTGACCACGAACCAGCTGTCGCGCTTGTGTTGTTCTTCTGTCGTGCCACCCCAGACTGCCCCGCGCCGTTGTCGGACGCGAGCCGTACTCTGGGGCCCATGCAGACCTCGTCGGACCGGCACGAGTACCCCGCCCACTGGGAGGCCGACGTGGTGCTGCGCGACGGCGGCACCGCACGCATCAGGCCCATCACCGTTGATGACGCCGAGCGTCTCGTCAGCTTCTACGAGCAGGTCTCGGACGAGTCGAAGTACTACCGCTTCTTCGCGCCGTACCCTCGCCTGTCCGCCAAGGACGTCCACCGCTTCACGCACCACGACTTCGTGGACCGGGTGGGGCTCGCCGCCACCGTCGGCGGCGAGTTCATCGCCACCGTACGCTACGACCGCATCGGCGCCGATGGCATGCCCGCGTCCGCACCCGCCGACGAGGCCGAGGTCGCCTTCCTCGTGCAGGACGCCCACCAGGGCCGCGGCGTCGCCTCCGCCCTGCTCGAACACATCGCCGCCGTGGCCCGCGAGCGGGGCATCAGACGCTTCGCCGCCGAGGTGCTGCCGGCCAACAGCAAGATGATCAAGGTGTTCACCGACGCCGGGTACCAGCAGCAGCGCAGCTTTGAGGACGGCGTCGTCCGGCTGGAGTTCGACCTGGAACCCACCGACCGCTCGGTGGCCGTCCAGCGCGCCCGGGAGCAGCGCGCCGAGGCCCGGTCCGTCCAGCGGCTGCTCGCCCCCGGCTCGGTCGCCGTCGTCGGCGCCGGGCGCACACCGGGCGGAGTGGGCCGCAGCGTGCTCGCCAACCTCCGGGAGGCGGGGTTCACCGGGCGGCTGTACGCGGTGAACAAGGCGCTCGGGGAGGACGAGAAGGAACTCGCGGGGGTCCCCGCGCACAGGTCCGTCACCGACATCGAGGGGCCCGTCGACCTCGCGGTCGTCGCCGTCCCCGCCGCCCACGTCCCCCAGGTCGTCGCCGAGTGCGGGGAGCACGGTGTGCAGGGCCTCGTGGTCGTCTCCGCCGGATACGCCGAGAGCGGGCCCGAAGGGCGCGAACGCCAGCGCGAACTGGTGCGCCAGGCCCGCACGTACGGCATGCGCATCATCGGGCCGAACGCGTTCGGGATCATCAACACCGCCCCCGACGTCCGGCTCAACGCCTCGCTCGCCCCCCAGACCCCGCGCTCCGGGCGCATCGGTCTGTTCGCCCAGTCCGGCGCCATCGGGATCGCGCTGCTCTCCCGGCTGCACCGGCGCGGGGGAGGGGTCACCGGGGTCACGGGCGTCTCCACGTTCGTCTCGTCCGGCAACCGCGCGGACGTCTCCGGGAACGACGTCCTGCAGTACTGGTACGAGGACCCGGACACCGATGTCGTCCTGATGTATCTGGAGTCCATCGGCAACCCGCGCAAGTTCGCCCGACTCGCCCGGCGCACGGCCGCGGCCAAGCCGCTCGTGGTGGTGCAGGGGGCGCGCCACGGCTCAGCGCCCCTGGGCCACGCCGTGCGCGCCACCCAGCTGCCGCACACCACCGTGTCCGCGCTGCTGCGCCAGGCCGGGGTGATCCGGGTCGACACGATCACGGAACTGGTCGACGCGGGGTTGCTGCTGGCCCGGCAACCGCTGCCGGCGGGGCCGCGGGTGGCGATCCTGGGGAACTCCGAGTCGCTCGGGATGCTCACGTACGACGCGTGCCTCTCCGAAGGGCTGCGGCCGTTGCCGCCGCTGGACCTGACGACCGGGGCCTCGGCACAGGACTTCCACGCGGCGCTGTCGCGGGCCCTGGCCGACGACTCGTGCGACGCGGTGGTGGTGACGGCGATTCCCGCGCTGGGGGAGACCTCGCCGGGGGACGCGGCCCTGGCGGAGGCCCTGCGGTCGGCCGCCGCCGCGAACCCCTCGAAGCCGGTGCTGGTCGTCCACGTGGAGCTGGGCGGCCTCGCGGAAGCACTGTCGGCCGCGGCCAGCACGGCCCCCCAGTCCATCGACAAGCCCGCCGGCGCCACAGCAGCCCCGCTCCACGGATCGCCCACCGATGAGGCCGCGGGGGCGACGCGGGGGGAAACGGCCGTGAGGCCGGAGGGAACCGGTGAGGCGACCGGGACGGCGAGCCCGCCGGGAGCCGCAGCGGCGGACGGGGCCCAGCGCGCGGTGACGACGCGGCAGACGCCAGGAGCGGGCGCAGCCACGCCCGCGCCCGGTGGCGCCGCACACCCCGCCGACTCCAGCACAGCGGGGCCGGGCGTGACAGGCCCGGGCTCGGCCGGCTCGGATGTGCCCGGCCCCGGCCCGAGCGACCGCGGCCCGGCCGACCCGGGTGGGCCACACCCGGACCAGCCGGGTCCTGGCGCCGCTCGCTCCGGCGTGACAGGAGGTCCAGGCGTCGCGGCCCAAGGCCCGGCAGGCGTCCCGGGCGGGCCGGCGACGGCCGTTGCGGGTGTGGAGCCCGGGGCGGCGACGTCCGTGGAGTCGGGCGGGGCTCGGCTCATCCCCGCCTATCCCGCCGCCGAGCGGGCCGTGCGGGCGTTGTCCGAAGCCGTGAACTACGCCCAGTGGCGACGGGAGGCGGCGGAGCCGGGGCGGGTGCCCGAGTACGAGGACATCGACGAGAAGGGCGCGGCCGAACAGATCGACGCGCTGCTCGCCAGGGGCGAGGGACTCACCCTCGGCGAGGACGAGACGAGCGCGCTGCTCGCGCGGTACGGCATCCGTCTGCGGCAGGCGCGCCCCGCGCCGACGCCCGACGAGGCCGCGAGGGCGGCGCGGCTCATCGGCTACCCCGTCGCGCTCAAGACGACCGCCCCCCACCTGCGGCACCGCGCCGACCTCGGCGGCGTACGGCTCGACCTCGCGGACGAGGAGCAACTGCGGCGGGCATACGCGGAGTTGACGGAGCTCTTCGGAGGCCCCGACGAGCTGCGTCCGGTCGTGCAGGGCATGGCTCCGCGCGGCGTCGACACGATCGTGCGGACGGTGGTGGACCCGGCGGCCGGAGCGGTGCTCTCGTTCGGTCTCGCCGGTCCCGCGTCGCAGCTGCTCGGCGACATGGCGCACCGCCTGATCCCGGCCACCGAACGGGACGCGGCCGCACTGGTCCGCTCGATCCGGACCGCACCCCTCCTCTTCGGCTGGAGGGGTTCGGCCCCCGTGGACACCGAGGCCCTGGAAGAGCTGCTGCTGCGGGTGTCGCGGCTGGTCGACGACCACCCCGAGGTCGTGGCGGTCTCCCTGGAACCCGTCGTCGTCGCCCCGCAGGGCCTCAGCGTGCTGGGCGCCACCGTCCGGCTCGCGCGCCCGCCCGTCCGCGACGACCTCGGCCCGAGGACCCTGCCGGTGTACTGAGAGCGCGTCGCGCCGCCCCCGCATTGATCCGTCCACGACAGAACGGAGACGGCAGAGCGGTCCCTCGCAGTCAGTGCGCCACCGTAGGATGGACGTCATGGCCAAGACCAGTACGACGACCCAGGGGCTGCGTGCGGCGATCGAGCGCAG
Source organism: Streptomyces sp. MNU76 (assembly GCF_020982545.1). Taxonomy (GTDB): domain Bacteria; phylum Actinomycetota; class Actinomycetes; order Streptomycetales; family Streptomycetaceae; genus Streptomyces. Next base: position 123,948 of record NZ_JAJKLK010000003.1, read on the forward strand.
CGGCTACTACCCGGCCCTCGTGGCCGAGGCGGTGGAGGCCGCTGTCGGCGGAGAGGCCATCAAGTCGTACCTGGTCCATCAGGAGACGACGTTCGACGCGAACGAGGTGCGGCGCCACGTCACCGTCCTCGTCCTCACGGGCAACCGCTTCATCGTGAGCCACACCGACGAGCAGGCCGCGGACAGCACGTCACCGACGCCGTACGCCACGACGTCGACCGAGTCGGTGAAGATCGGCCGGATCTCGTCGGTCGTGCTCAGCCGGGTCGTCGCCAACCCCGAGTCGTACACGCCGGGCACCCTGCCCCGCGAGGTCGTCCTGACCATCGGCTGGGGCGCCGTCTCCCGCATCGACCTGGAGCCCGCCGCCTGCGGCGACCCCAACTGCGAGGCGGACCACGGGTACACGGGCAGCTCGACGGCGGACGACCTCAGCCTGCGCGTCAGCGAGGCCGGGGACGGCCCGGAGACCGTGCGCCAGGCCCTCGCCTTCGCGCAGTCCCTCTCCGAGGCAACCGCGGACACCGCCCGCTGATGGCGCTGCCCACCTGGGACCACCCGGAACCCCTTGCCCTCGGCTCCGCCCCCGTCCCCGAGTACGGCGCCGGTTCGCTCGCCGACCTCCTGCCCACCCTCGCGGCGGGCATGGGGGTCCCCGGCACGACCGCCTCGATACCGGAACTGACGGCGGCCGACCGGGTCTGTGTCTTCCTGGTGGACGGCCTGGGCTGGGAGCAGCTGAAGGCGCACCCCGACGAGGCGCCCTACCTGACGGCCCTGCTGGCGTCCTCGCGCGGCGGCACCGGCCGCCCCATCACCGCGGGATACCCGGCCACCACCGCGACCTCCCTCGCCTCCGTGGGCACCGGCCTCCCCCCGGGCGCGCACGGACTGCCCGGCTACACGGTCCGCAACCCGCAGACCGAGGAGCTGATGAACCAGCTCCGCTGGCAGCCGTGGACCTCGCCGAAGGCCTGGCAGCCGTATCCCACGATCTTCCAGCTCGCCGACCGGGCGGGTGTGCACACCGCCCAGGTCACCTCCCCGGCCTTCCAGAACACGCCCCTCACACAGATCGCGCTGAGCGGCGGCACCTTCCACGGCCGCCTCTCCGGCGAGGACCGCATGGACCTGGCCGCCGAGCAACTGGCCGCCGGGGACCGCGCCTTGATCTACACGTACTACTCCGAGCTGGACGGCGCGGGGCACCGCTTCGGTGTCGACTCCGACGCCTGGCGCGGCCAGCTCATGCACGTCGACCGACTGGTCCAGCGTCTGGCCGAGCAACTCCCGCCGCGCACCGCCCTGTACGTCACCGCCGACCACGGCATGATCGACATCCCGTTCGACGAGCGGCACCGCATCGACTTCGACGAGGACTGGGAGCTGCGCGCCGGGGTCGCCCTGCTGGGTGGCGAGGGCCGGGCCCGCCATGTCTACGCGGTGCCGGGCGCTCAGTCGGACGTCCTGACCTGCTGGCGTGAGGTGCTCGGCGAGCAGTTCTGGATCGCCTCGCGCGACGAGGCCATCGCGGCGGGCTGGTTCGGCCCGCACATCGACGAACGTGTGTACGCCCGCATCGGGGACGTGGTCGCGGCGGCCCACGACGACGTCCTGATCGTCGCCTCCGAGCGGGAGCCCAAGGAGTCGGCGATGGTCGGCAACCACGGTTCGATGACCCCCGTCGAACAGCTGGTCCCGCTCCTCGAAGTACGCTCCTGAGGCCCTGCCGCCACCCAGCACACCCGCCCGCCGGATCTGCCCGACCCGCCGCCCCCTCGCCCTCCTCGCCGAAAGGTGCTCAACTCACCATGCCCGAGCTGGTGTTCTTCTCCGGAACCATGGACTGCGGGAAGTCGACGCTGGCCCTCCAGATAGAGCACAACCGCTCGGCGCGCGGCCTCCAGGGCATGATCTTCACGCGTGACGACCGCGCGGGCGAGGGCAAGCTGTCGTCACGGCTGGGCCTGGTCACGGACGCCGTGGAGGTCGAGGACGGCCAGGACCTCTACGCCTATCTCGTCGACCACCTCTCCCAGGGCCGCCGCGCGGACTATGTGATCGCCGACGAGGCCCAGTTCCTCGCCCCTGGGCAGATCGACCAACTCGCCCGCGTCGTGGACGACCTGGGCCTGGACGTGTACGCCTTCGGCATCACCACCGACTTCCGTTCCAAGCTCTTCCCCGGCTCCCAGCGTCTGGTCGAGCTGGCCGACCGCGTCGAGGTCCTCCAGGTCGAGGCCCTGTGCTGGTGCGGTGCCCGCGCCACCCACAACGCCCGCACCATAGGCGGTCAGATGGTCGTCGAGGGCGCCCAGGTCGTCGTCGGCGACGTCAACCAGCCCGACGACATCGGCTACGAGGTCCTCTGCCGCCGTCACCACCGCCGCCGGATGACGGCCGCCACGGCCCGCGCGGGCGCCCTCTCCCCGGACGTCCTCCCGGTCGAGACGGTCTGACCCGACGGCGGTCCGGCGCGGGCCGCCCCCGGTTCACTCGACCGTGCGACCGTCCCCGTCGGCGGCCCGGTGTTCCGTGCGCACCACCGCGAACTTCGCGCCCTCCGGGTCGGCCAGGGTGGCCACCGGGCCGTGCGGGGTGTCATGGGCCGGTTCGAGGACATGGCCGCCGAGTTCGACGACGCGGTCGGCGGCCTCGCCGGGGTCGGTCACCTCGAAGTAGGTCAGCCAGTGGGGCCCCCGGTCCCGGGGGAGTGCGCTGCCGACACCGTGGATGCCGGCCACCGGGCGGCCCCCCACGCGCAGGGTGACGTAGTCGAGGTCGGCGGAGACCACCGGCTCCTCCTCGTAGCCGAAGACCGTCTCGTAGAACTTGGCCACCAGCGAGCTGTCGACGGTGCGGAGTTCGTCCCACGCGGGCGTGCCGGGGACGCCGGTGATGTCCGCGCCGAGGTGTCCCGCCGCCTGCCAGATGCCGAAGACGGCGCCCGCCGGGTCGGAGACGATCACCAGCCGGCCCGCGTCACCGGCGTCCAGCGGGCCCACGCCCACGGTGCCGCCGCAGTGCCGCACGGTCTCCGCCGTCCGGTCCGCGTCGGCCGAGGCGAAGTAGGGCGTCCAGGCGATGGGGAGATGTCGGTCCGGCGGCAGCTGGCCGATCCCCGCCACCTGCCGCCCGTCGAGCAGGGCTCGCACGTACGGGCCGAGCTGCTGGGGGCCGGGCTGGAACTCCCAGCCGAACAGCGCCCCGTAGAACTCCTGGGTCGTGGCCGTGCCGTGCACCATCAGACTCACCCAGCAGGGTGTGCCCGGTGGATACACGGTGCCGTTCAGGCCGGTCGACCCCCGTGCCTCGGTCATCGTCACTCTCTCCTCGGCCCCTGGCGGTGGCCGTGTCCGTCGCCCTCGGTACGCGTGTACCGCGTCCATGCGCGATCACGCCCCGTGCCGATGCTCGCACCACCCGTAGCGCCACAGGTCCGCGCCGCACCGCCGCTCGACGCGCGGGTACGCGACGGTGACCGGCTCGCCGGTCCCGGCTCTCGTTCCCGCCGCCGCCGTGTGGTGTCCGTCAGCTGTACAGCTCGTGCCTGATCCCGTACGCCCGGTGATCGGCACCGCTCGGCGGGCAGAGTAGCGGGCGCCGGGCGAGGCGGCCACCCCGTGCGCGAGGATGGGGCCATGAACGCCATCATCTCGGCCCCCGAACTCGCCAACGAGCTGGCGGGAGCCCGTCCGCCGGTGATCCTGGACGTCCGCTGGCAGTTGGGCGGCCCCAACCTGCGCCCCGAGTACGAGAAGGCGCACATCCCGACAGCCGTCTTCGTCGACCTGGACGCCGAACTCGCCGGTCCGGCCGGTGCCGGCGGCCGCCATCCGCTGCCCGACCTGGACGGTTTCGGTACGGCGATGCGAGCGGCCGGCGTCTCGGCCGACCGTGCCGTCGTCGTGTACGACGGCGGGCTCAACTGGGCCGCCGCGCGCGCGTGGTGGCTGCTCCGCTGGGCCGGCCACCCCTCGGTGCGGGTTCTGGATGGCGGCCTGGCGGCCTGGACGGGCGCGCTGACGGCGGAGATCCCGGACCCCGCCCCGGGGACCTTCGAGCCCGTCCCCGGCGCGCTGCCGCTGCTCGACGCGGACGGCGCGGCGGCGCTGGCCCGCACCGGGCTGCTCCTTGACGCGCGGGCCGCCGAACGCTACCGGGGCGATGTGGAACCCATCGACCCGGTCGGCGGGCACATCCCGGGCGCGGTGTCGGCCCCGACCACGGAGAACGTGGCCGAATCCGGCCTCTTCCGGACCGCCGCCGAACTCTCCGACCGCTTCAAGGGACTCGGCGCGACCGCCGACTCCGAGGTCGGCGTGTACTGCGGCTCCGGTGTCTCCGGCGCCCACCAGGTGCTGGCGCTGGCCGTGGCGGGCATCCCGGCGGCCCTCTACGTGGGCTCGTGGTCGGAGTGGTCCCGGGACGGCGACCGCCCGGTGGCGACCGGACCCGACCCCCAGTGACCCGGTGACGGCATGCGTGGGGCCCACATCTGAACGACGTGGGCCCCACACACGTATGAATGACCGATCCCGCACCCGAGATGGCATCGGAGACCGCACCCGAGAGAAACGGATCTGCTGGAAGGAGTGACCGCTCCGCCCCCCACCGCCGTAGTCCCGCTACTCCTGTTTCTTGCGTCTCGTACCGAAGACGATCTCGTCCCAGCTCGGCACCGCGGCGCGCCGACCCGGTCGGACGCCGTCCGCCTCGGCCTGGCGGTCGGTGGCACCGATCAGCCGGTCGCGGTGGCCGCCCACCGACCGCGGCATGAGGACGTCCGCGTAGGCGGAGCCTGCCGAGGCCGCGGGAGCCGCGGACTCCTCCTCCGCCACTTCCTCGACGGAGACGGAGTCCTCCTGCGGTTCGGCGGAGGGCAGTTCGGGCACCACCAGGTCGCCCCGGTAGCTGGGGACGGCCTCCAGGATGCTGGTGAGCGAGTCGCGCTCGCTCACGATCTCCTCGTCGGCCTCGGGCGGCGCGGGCAGGACGGGACGTTCCGCCTGGCGGTCCAGGGGTCGGTCACGGGGCAGCCGCGCGATCCTCGGCACGAACGGGAAACTCGGCTCGGGCGTCCCGAGGTCGTCGGACTCGCCGATCAGCGACCGCGCTTCGTCGTCGACGGCCTGGACGAGCCGCCGGGGCGGGTCGTAGGTCCAGCTCGCCGAGTGCGGTTCGCCCGCGACGCAGTACACCAGCAGCACTTCCCAGGTGCCGTCGTCGCGGCGCCACGAGTCCCACTGGACGGTGTCCTTCTCTGCGCCGCGCAGCAGCAGTCGCTCCTGGACGGCTTCGCCGAGCTGGGGTCCCGCGGCGTTCTCGCCGGGGCGGCGGACCGGGGTCTTGCGCGCCCGCTCGGCCATGAAGGCACGCTCGGCCAGGACGGGACCCTCGAAGCGTCGGACCCGGTCGACGGGGATGCCGGCGAGCTGCGCGACCTCTTCGGCCGTGGCCCCCGCGCGTATCCGCGCCTGGATGTCACGGGGGCGGAGATGGCTCTCCACCTCGATCTCGATCTGGCCGAGGCGGGGTCGGTCGCCGCGCACGGCGGCACGCAGCCGTTCGTCGATCGGAAGCGTGTACTCCGTGGAATCGGCAGCCTTCAGCACCAGCCGTGTGCCGTCATTGGAGACGGCCACGACACGCAGTTCGGGCATGGGGACCTCCCGGGTGGTGCCTGCCGACGTCACGTGCGTCGCTGCTTCCGCTAGTCGAGTGTGGCCTGCCCGGGTGCAGCCTGCCACAACCTTGCCGAGTTGCCCGGCGTGTCGGGCGTGAGCCCGAGACCGCCGTTATGGCACGGTTATCAATTCGCAACGCTAAGTGACGAACCTCATCACCCTGTGCAACGATCCCCCTCCCGGCGGTCCTCGAAGGCCCCGGACACCCTGGCGGGAGTCCGGACCCAGGGCTCGCAACAGTACTCCATTCGGGCCACTTGCGTGGATCGGCACGCCGCTCAACTTCTCATGGGAGACGTCAATGCGCCGCCGGAACAGACCTTTTCGTGACCCCGGGAGGGACGTGCTTCACATGATCGCCAGAACCGTCCGTCCGGCTACGCCCCGAGCACGCGGCGCAAGTAGTCGTTCTGGAAACGCCGTTCGGGGTCGAGCCGGTCACGCAGCGCCGTGAACTCGCCGAAGCGGGGATAGACCTTGGCGAAGTAGTCCGTGTCCCGCGTGTGCACCTTGCCCCAGTGCGGCCGTCCCTCGTGTGCGGTGAAGATCCGCTCGGCGGCGGTGAAGTAGGCCTGATAGGGCGTCCCCCTGAACATGTGCACGGCGACGTAGGCGCTCTCGCGGCCGGAGGCGGTGGAGAGCGTGATGTCGTCGGCCGGTGCGGTGCGCACCTCGACGGGGAAGCTGACGCGCAGGTTCGAACGGTCGACCATCGCCTTGAGTTCACGCAGCGTGTCCACGACGGCCTCGCGCGGAACGGCGAACTCCATCTCCACGAACCGCACTCGGCGCGGAGAAGTGAAGACCTTGTAGGGGATGTCGGTGTAGGTCCGCGCGGACAGGGCGCGGCTGGAGATCTGCGCGATCGTCGGGATGGTCGCGGGAACCGCCTGTCCGACCCAGTTGGCCACCTGGAAGACGCCGTTGGAGAGGAACTCGTCCTCGAACCAGCTGTTCAGCTGTGGTATCGGCTTCTCGGGGCCCGCGCTGCGGTTGTTGCGCTTGGTGTTGGTGTTGCCGGTGTGCGGGAACCAGTAGAACTCGAAGTGCTCGTTCTCGGCGTGCAGTTCGTCGAACTCGGCCAGCACCCGCTCGAACGGCATCGGTTCCTCGCGCGCCGTGAGCAGGAAGATCGGCTCCACGGCGAAGGTGATCTCGGTGACGATGCCGAGGGCGCCGATGCCGACGCGGGCGGCGGCGAACACATCGGGGTTCTCCGTCGCGGAGCAGGTCAGCACCGACCCGTCGGCGGTGACCAGTTCGAGCCCCCGGATCTGGGCGGCGATCGAGGCCGAGTCACGGCCGGTGCCGTGGGTGCCGGTGCTGGTCGCGCCGGACACGGTCTGCTCCATGATGTCGCCCATGTTCGTGAGCGAGAGCCCCTCGCGCGCGAGAGCCAGGTTGAGCCTCTTGAGCGGAGTGCCGGCGGCGACCGTGACGGTCATGGCCTCACGGTCGATCTTGCGTATGCCCGTCAGCAGTTGGGGGCGGATCAACACGCCGTCGGTCGCGGCCGCGGCGGTGAACGAGTGGCCCGTGCCGACGGCCTTGACCCGGAGGTCCTCCTCGGCCGCCTGCCGTACGGCCGCGGCGAGTTCCTCGACGGTGGCCGGGGTGACCTCCCGTACGGGGCGGGAGGCGACATTCCCCGCCCAGTTACGCCACGTGCCGTTCTTGCCGATCACTGTGGTGCTCATGGGGCCCTCCCCGCCTTGGAGCCGGCCTGCGCAGCCGGCGGTACCCGAGAAAACCGACCGCGACCGCGACGGCCCCGGAGGCCGCCGGAACCACGTACCCCGCCTTCGCCCCGGCCGCGTCGATCACCCAGCCGGAGACCGAGGATCCGAGCGCCACCCCGACCGCGAGCCCGGTGCCCACCCAGGTCATGCCCTCGGTCAGTTGCGTGCGTGGTACGTGCTCTTCGATGAGGGACATCGTCGTGATCATCGTGGGTGCGATGGACAGACCCGCAACGAAGAGCGCCACGGCCAGAAACGGCAAGTTTCCGACCAGTAGGAGGGGGATCATACTCACGGCCATGCCGCACACGCCCAGCAACCATCGACGTTCCGCCGCCGCGGAGAAGCGCAGCAGCCCGAAGACGATGCCCGCGGCGCAGGAACCGGCCGCGTAGAGGGCCAGGACCACGCTCGCGGCGGCCTTGTGGCCCCGCTCCTCGGCGAAGGCCACGGTGACCACGTCGACGGCCCCGAAGATCGCTCCGGTGGCCACGAACGTCGCCACCAGGACCTGCAGTCCGGGCGAACGCAGCGCCGAACGCCCCTTGTCGTGCCGCTCGCGCGGATGCGGCGCCGGCTCCGTGGCGCGCTGGGCCGTCAGCCAGAAGACCCCGGCCGCGAGGAAGCAGGCGGCGAGCAGCGGTCCGGCCTCCGGGAACCACGCCGTGGACAGCCCGATGGAGATGATCGGCCCGAAGATGAAGCACACCTCGTCGACGACCGACTCGAAGGAGTAGGCGGTGTGCAGTTGCGGGGTGTCCCGGTACAGGGCCGCCCAGCGCGCCCGGGTCATCGCCCCGAGGCTCGGCACACAGCCGATGCCGGCCGAGCAGAGGTACAGCACCCAGTCCGGCCAGCCGTAGTGCGCGGCGACCAGGAGCCCCGCGGCGGCGGCCAGGGCCACGAGGGTCGCCGGACGCAGCACCCGCCGCTGCCCGTACTGGTCCACCAGACGGGAGATCTGTGGGCCGAGCACGGCGGCGGACAGCGCGATGGTCGCCGAGAGCGCGCCGGCCAGGCCGTACCGGCCGGTGAGCTGGGAGATCATGGTGACCACGCCGATGCCCATCATGGACAGCGGCATCCGGCCGAGGAGTCCCGCGGCGGTGAAGCCCTTGGTGCCGGGTGTGGCGAACAGGGCGGTGTAGGGGCTGGGCACGGGGGCTCCGGTCGTTCCGGGAAGCGGAGGGATGAGTTCCTCGTAAGGTGCGAACTCCGTCGATACAGCTTACGAGTGAGGTCACCCTAAGTCATCCTCGGGATGGGCCGGGATCCCGTCCGTCGGTGCCGGGTGGCAGGATCGGAGACATGCCACACGCGCACGACGCCACCCCCTACGACGCCCTGCTCCTGCTCTCCTTCGGCGGCCCGGAAGGCCCGGACGACGTGGTCCCGTTCCTGGAGAACGTGACACGGGGTCGAGGCATCCCCAAGGAGCGCCTGAAGGAAGTCGGGCAGCACTACTTCCTGTTCGGCGGGGTCAGCCCCATCAACGACCAGAACCGCGCCCTGCTGGACGCCCTACGCAAGGACTTCGCCGAGCACGGCCTGGACCTGCCGGTCTACTGGGGCAACCGCAACTGGGCGCCCTATCTGACCGACACCCTGCGCGAGATGGTCGCCGACGGCCGCCGCCGCATCCTGGTCCTCGCCACCAGCGCGTACGCCTCGTACTCGGGCTGCCGCCAGTACCGCGAGAACCTGGCCGACTCGCTCGCCACCCTGGAGGCCGAGGGCCTGGAGCTGCCGAGGATCGACAAGATCCGGCACTACTTCAACCACCCCGGCTTCCTGGAACCCATGATCGACGGAGTCCTGGAGTCGCTCTCCGCCCTCCCCGACGACGTCCGCGACGGCGCCCACCTCGCCTTCTGCACGCACTCCATCCCCAACGCCTCGGCGGACACCTCCGGCCCGGTCGAGGACCACGGGGACGGTGGCGCGTACGTCGCGGAGCACCTGGACGTCTCGAAGCTCATCGCCGACGCGGTCCGCGAGCGGACCGGTGTCGAACACCCGTGGCAGCTCGTCTACCAGTCCCGTTCCGGCGCCCCGCACATCCCGTGGCTGGAGCCGGACATCTGCGACCACCTGGAGGAGCGCCACGCGGCCGGCGTCCCGGCCGTCGTCATGGCACCCATCGGGTTCGTCTCGGACCACATGGAGGTCCTGTACGACCTCGACACCGAGGCCATGGCCAAGGGCGAGGAACTGGGCCTGCCCGTCCGCCGCTCGGCCACGGTGGGCGCCGACCCCCGGTTCGCCGCCGCCGTCCGCGACCTGGTCCTGGAGCGAGCGGCGACCGAGCGCGGCCAGGACGAGGTCACCCCGTGCGCCCTCGGCACGCTCGGCGCGAGCCACAACCTGTGCCCGGTCGGCTGCTGCCCGGCCAGGACCCCGCAGCCCGCCGCCGCGGGCGTCGACAGCCCGTACGCGTGAGGAGCACCGTGACCGACCAGCCCGAGCGTCCGGACGGCCTGAAGGCCGAACTGCTGGAGATCGCCCTGGACGCCGCCCGCCGAGCGGGGGACTTCCTGCGCGACGGCCGACCCGCCGATCTCGGCGTCGCCGCCACCAAGTCCAGCGCGGTCGACGTCGTGACCGAGATGGACATCGCCTCCGAGAAACTGATCACCGGTCTGCTGGCCGAGCGCAGGCCCGATGACGGCGTGCTCGGCGAGGAGGGCGCCAGCGTCGCGGGCACCAGCGGCGTCCAGTGGGTGATCGACCCCCTCGACGGCACCGTCAACTACCTGTACGGACTGCCCAGTTGGGCCGTCTCCATCGCCGTCCGGGTGGACGGCGAGACGGTCGTGGGCGTGGTCCACGCCCCGGTGCGCGGCGAGACCTTCCGGGCCGTCCTCGGCGAGGGCGCGTTCCTGAACGACCGTCCCGCGCGCGTGCGACCCGCCCCGGAGCCGGAGCTGGCCCTCGTCGGCACCGGCTTCGGCTACCTGGCCGAGCGCCGGGCCAAGCAGGCCGACGTACTGCGCGAGCTGATCCCGCACGTCCGGGACATCCGGCGCGGCGGCTCGGCGGCGATCGACCTCTGCGACGTGGCCGTGGGCCGCCTCGACGCGTACTACGAGCGCGGTCTGAACCCCTGGGACTACGCGGCGGGCGACGTCATCGCCCGGGAGGCGGGCGCCCTGACCGGTGGCCGCCCCGGAGAGCCCCTCTCGACCGACCTGACCATCGCGGCCCCACCGGTCCTCTTCGAGGCCCTCCAGACCCGCCTGGACGCCTTGGGCGCCTGGCACGACTGAGGCCCACACCGGAGCCACACCAGAAAAGGGCGCCCTACGGCGAGTGAGCCGAAGGGGCGCGCCTGTGTCGAGACGGCGATCGCGCGCAGCGCCCGACGAAGGAGGGCCGAGCACGATCGCCGACTCGACACAGGCTGAGGCGCCCCGGAGGCGAACCGAGCCCCAAAAAAACCAGCAATCCCCCCGGTCTGGATCTGCCGGGGGGATTGCTGTCGTGCGCGTGGGCCGTGGATCAGACGCTCTGCGCGCCGACCTCCACACCGTGGTCGGCGGCGAGGCGGCGCAGGTCGTCGAGCTCGCCCTGCTCCACCTCGACGAGGAAGTCGTCGCCCTCGTCGCGAGCCCTGGTCAGGTCGGACTCGGTCGCCCTTATGCGCTGCAGAAGTCCTGCGGTGAATGCGTCCATGCTGCGCCCCCTCGTCCTGGGTCGTGGGTCGTTGGCACGGGGGTGTGCCGTTCGGAAGGGGCGATCACGTCTCCTGTGGATGCCCAGCGCCGCCCTGGCCGGGCGGCGACGGTGCCGGACACCCACGCCCACTCTGCGGAAAAGCGGATGTGTGCCGCATGGTGGTGCGGCACAAGCAGAGCGTGATCGCGGGGTGTAAAGCCGTCCTCCCCTCGGTCTCTCGGACGGAAACCTCAACCGGACGAAAAAGTCCCGCGTTCCCGGTCGAGCGCCCCCGCTCTTCCCGCCCGAGGTCGTCTTACAGCCGACTTACGGCCGAAAAAGGCAGGATGGAGGTCACACACCCACGAACACCCTGCCCGTGCGCGCCTGTGACGCGCTACGCGGGTGGACAGAGGAAGGACAAGCGACGTGCGCGTACTCGTCGTCGAGGACGAGCAGCTGCTCGCCGATGCGGTGGCCACCGGACTGCGCCGGGAGGCCATGGCCGTCGACGTCGTGTACGACGGTGCGGCCGCCCTGGAACGCATCGGCGTCAACGACTACGACGTGGTCGTCCTCGACCGCGACCTCCCCCTCGTCCACGGCGACGACGTCTGCCGCAAGCTCGTCGAGCTCGGGCTGCCCACACGCGTGCTGATGCTCACCGCGTCCGGCGACGTCAGCGACCGTGTCGAGGGCCTGGAGATCGGCGCCGACGACTATCTGCCCAAGCCCTTCGCGTTCAGCGAGCTCATCGCACGCGTGCGTGCCCTCGGTCGGCGGACGAGCGTGCCGCTGCCGCCCGTCCTGGAACGCGCCGGCATCAAGCTGGACCCGAACCGTCGCGAGGTCTTCCGCGACGGCAAGGAGGTCCAGCTCGCGCCGAAGGAGTTCGCGGTCCTGGAGGTGCTGATGCGCAGCGAGGGCGCCGTCGTCTCGGCGGAACAGCTCCTGGAGAAGGCCTGGGACGAGAACACCGACCCGTTCACCAACGTCGTCCGCGTGACGGTCATGACGCTGCGCCGCAAGCTCGGCGAACCGCCGGTCATCGTCACCGTTCCCGGTTCCGGTTACCGGATCTGATCCGCCATGGCCACGACCCCGCGCCCCGCTGGCGCCCCTGAAACCCACCTGGGACCCCAGGCGGCCCCAGAACCCGCTCCCGTGGCTGCGCCCGACCATCCGGATACGGCTCACGCTGCTGTACGGCGGCATGTTCCTGATCGCCGGGATCCTGCTGCTGTCGATCATCTATCTGCTGGCCGCCCAGGCGGTGAACACGGGAAACGCGCCGCTGTTCAAGATCGTGGGCGGCACGGACATCAGTGTCACCAGCGAGAAGTGTCCCGCGGTGGACGCCGGCTCGACCAATGTGCGGCTCGCGGACTTCAACGCCGCGATCTCGGCCTGTATCGACGCCCAGCGCCAGGTGGCCCTGGACACCCTGCTGAGCCGGTCCCTGCTGGCGCTGCTCGGGCTCGCCGTGATCGCCTTCGCCTTCGGGTACGCGATGGCGGGCCGGGTCCTCGCGCCGCTCGGCCGGATCACCCGCACCGCGCGCGCGGTGGCCGGCTCCGACCTGTCCCGCCGTATCGAGCTGGACGGCCCGGACGACGAGCTGAAGGAGCTGGCGGACACCTTCGACGAGATGCTGGAGCGGCTCCAGCGGGCCTTCACGGCCCAGCAGCGGTTCGTCGGGAACGCCTCGCACGAGCTGCGGACACCCCTCGCGATCAACCGCACCCTCCTCGAAGTGCACCTCTCCGACCCGAACGCGCCGACCGAACTGCAACAGCTGGGCAAGACGCTGCTGGCCACCAACGAGCGCAGCGAGCAGCTCGTCGAGGGTCTGCTGCTGCTCGCCCGCAGCGACAACCAGATCGTCGAGCGCAAGCCGGTGGACCTCGCCGAGGTCGCCTCCCGGGCCATCGACCAGGTGCGCTCCGAGGCGGAGGCCAAGAAGGTGGAGATCCGCGGTGAACGGGCCCCCGCGGTGGTGCAGGGCAACGGCGTCCTGCTGGAGCGGATCGCCCTGAACCTCGTCCAGAACGCCGTCCGGTACAACGTGCAGGGCGCGGACGGCTGGGTGGAGGTCACCACCGAGCTCCAGCACGGACAGGCCCTGCTGGTGGTCACGAACACCGGGCCCGTGGTCCCGGCGTACGAGATCGACAACCTTTTCGAGCCGTTCCGGCGGCTGCGTACGGAGCGCACGGGGAGCGACAAGGGGGTGGGCCTCGGCTTGTCGATCGTCCGCTCCGTGGCCCGCGCGCACGGCGGCCACATCGCCGCCCGGCCACGTGAAGGAGGCGGGCTCGTGATGCGTGTGACCCTTCCGGTCTGAGAAAATGACCCCCGGTTCCGGGACGTGTTCGCTTTGCGCGGAATTTCCCGGGCACCTGATCGAAACGGTCGTGCACGACCGATGTGTGATCGATCACAAGGGCGATTTCCCAGCCATCTACCGAGCGTGATCATGAGGCTGTCGTAAAGCCGGGAAAATCCGGGTTTTCGGGGGTTGAGATCACGGGAAGTACATGCTGAGGCGCCTTTGAAATGCAGCCTCAGGACCGTGTACGGTCCCGTTCGCCATCCAAGCCGATCACTCTTGAGGAGTCCGGTTGGGTGTCGATTGAGTAACAGACCTTGATGTGAGGCAAAATCTCCGCCTCAGGTCGGGCACAAGTCCGGCCTCTCACGCGTTACGTGCGCTGGAGACACCGCAGACACCCAGAGGGGGAGAGCGCGACATGGCAACGGATTACGACACCCCACGCAAGACCGACGACGACGTCGACTCGGACAGCCTGGAAGAGCTCAAGGCTCGCCGGAACGACAAGTCCACGTCCGCCGTGGATGTAGATGAGTTCGAGGCCGCCGAAGGCCTGGAACTGCCCGGGGCCGACCTCTCGAACGAGGAGCTGGCCGTCCGGGTGCTGCCCAAGCAGCAGGACGAGTTCACCTGCATGAGCTGCTTCCTGGTGCACCACCGCAGCCAGCTGGCCCGCGAGAAGAACGGTCAGCCGATCTGCCGCGATTGCGACTGAGGCAGGGTCGGCCGTGACTGGCTCGACCCCTCCTTGGAAGCGCCGCTCCCGCAAGGGGGCGGACCAGGAGCCGTACGACGGCTCCGACGGCGTGCGTGACGACGAGCGGGGCTCCTCCGAAGAGGGAGCGGCCTCGCTCGAACGTGCGTCCGGCACGGCGTCGGGGAAGGCCACGGACGAGCAGGGACGCCTGCCTGTTCCGGTGGAGAATCCGGCGCCGGTCGCCAGACGGCGCGCGGCCGCCGTCGCCGCCGTCCGGGACAGAGTGAAACAGGGCCTCAAGGTCGGGGCCCGCAAGAGCGGTGACCGGGCCCGAGCGGGGCTCGCGTACATCACCGACCGTGTCATCGAGATCGCCCCGCGGATCCCCGTGCGCGATCTCGCGACCCTGCGCGCCCAGTTCCCGGGGCTGGGGCCCGAGCAGATCGCCGACAAGCTCGTCGCGGGGGCGGCCAACGCGTCCTCCACGGTGGGGGCGGGTGTCGGGGCCGCGGCGATGCTGCCGGCGCCGCCCGCCATGCCCGCGGAGCTGGCCGCCGAGATCACCGGCGTCGCCGCGATCGAGCTGAAGCTCATCGCCGAGCTGCACGAGGTGTACGGGGTGCGGCCGCCGGGGAATCTGCGGCAGCGCAGCACCGCCTATCTGGACTCGTGGTCCGGTGAGCGCGGGATCGACGTGACCAGGCCGTCGACGATCAACTCGGCGCTCGGTGGACAGATGAAGCGGCAGCTGCGGCAGCAGATCATGAAACGGATGGTGCGCAATCTGCCGAACCTGATGCCGTTCCTGGTCGGTGCCGCGGTGGGGGCGGTCATGAACCGCCGGGACACCAAGCACCTGGCCGAGCGGATCCGCAAGGACCTGCGGCGCATGCAGGTGCCGTGGGAGGCGTTGCCGGAACTTCCTCCGCTGGAGAAGCCGGTGGATCCTGTGAGGGTGGGGGAACTGCCGGAGGAACTCGGCGGCGGCTGACGCGTGACGCCGCCGCTCCGCCGGTCGGCTGCGGGTGGCGCCGATCGAGGGGGCGCCCCGGTCCGGCACCGCCGGGGGCCGCCGTCGTGGCTCATGGGCGTTGTGGGGGGGGGAAGAGCGTGGCTGTGCCCGGACCGGATCGTAGGGCCTGGACCGGTCGAGGGGCGGCTCGGTGGGAGGGCGCGGCGGCTGGGGCTTCTCGGCGGTAGGAGTTCAGTAGGGAACACCGGGCGCTCTCGCACGGCTGTGCGGGTCGGCGGTGGGTCCGCTCCGCCGTCGCGAGGCTGTTTCGCGCCGGGTGACCCGGCCGCGCGTTGCGCGCCGCCACATGTCGTCCGCCGCCAAGCGCCCCGCCGCCGAGCAGCCCGCCGCCTCGCCGTGCGTTGCCTCGCCGGCCGACGAGCCGGTTGTCGTGCTGCCATGGGTCGCCGCCCGCGAGGCGGGTGCTGTGTCGCCGCGAATGGCTGGGTGACCGACCGTGGGCCGCGTCGGGCTGTGGGTGGCCGACAGCTCGCGCGCTGCGTCGCCCGCGGCGTCGGTCCGGGAGCCGTGCGGCGCCGTGTGTCAGCGGTCAGCAGGTCGCGTGCGGGGCTGCCGTGCCGGTCGGACCGCTGGACGCTCGCTACGCCGTCGTTCTCCTCGCCGCTGCCAGGGCCGCGACGACGGCGTCGGGGTTTCGGGTGGACAGGTAGACGTAGGGGGTCGGGTCGTTCGGGTCGGTGATCGGGATGCGGAGGGCCGTCGGGATGTAGGCGCGCAGGAGCATGAAGGCGTGCGGGTTGGCCTTGTGCGTGCGCCAGGCCTGCGCCTCCTCCCGGTCCAGGATCTCCGGTTCGCCGAGGGCGCTCACCGGAATCTTCGCCTCGCCCGCGATCAGGGAGTCGCCGACGACACGGATGCGGATCGAGCCGTAGGAACTGGTGACGACCGCGGCGATCGCGGTCCCGCCCACGAGGCCGCCCAGCAGGGGGAGCGTGCCGAACGGCAGCATGATCAGGGCCATCGAGAGTCCGACCAGGAGGCAGACGAGCCACCAGGTGCGGGGAGCCGTGAGCCGTTCTTCGTACGGCGGGACGGAGAGCTGCATGGCGTCAAGCTTGGCACGCGGACCCTCCGGCCCCGGACGTAGGGGCGTCCGAGGGGAAACCCTGCCCGCAGGGGCGATGGCCGGACGCTGACGGGCGGGTAAGGTCTGCGGCTGTGAGAGGTACTTCCGCGGCCCTGCGGCCCCCGGCGGACGCCACGGCGCCCGTACGCCATCCCGAGGCACCCGCCCCCGGTGAGCTGCTCGGCGCGCACTACGGGCAGTGTTTCGGCTGTGGTGGCGAGCAGCCCCACGGGCTGCACCTGGAGGCCAGGGCCGGCGAAGGTGTCACTCTCACCGCCGAGTTCACCGTGCGGCCCGCGCACCAAGGCGCTCCGGGACTGGCCCACGGCGGGGTCCTGGCCAGCGCCCTGGACGAGACCCTCGGCTCCCTCACCTGGCTGCTGCGCACCATCGCGGTGACCGGACGCCTGGAGACCGACTTCCTGCAGCCCGTCCCCGTGGGGGCCGTGCTGCATCTGAGGGCCGAGGTCACGGCCGTGGCCGGACGGAAGATCTTCGCGCGGGCCGAGGGACGCGTCGGCGGTCCCGACGGACCGCTGGCCGTCCGCGCCGATGCGCTCTTCGTCGAGGTCAAGGTCGACCACTTCATCGACCACGGCCGCGAGGAGGAGATCCAGGCGGCCATGAAGGACCCGGACCAGGTACGGCGGGCCCGAGCCTTCGAGGTGAACCCGTGAGCGGCGGCCGTCCCCCTCTCGAGGTCCTCGTCCGGCGCGTCGACCCCGACGTGCCGCTGCCGGACTACGCGCGGCCCGGTGACGCGGGCGCCGATCTGCGCACCACGGAGAGCCGGGAGTTGAAGCCCGGCGAGCGGGCCGTACTGCCCACAGGGGTGGCCATCGCGCTCCCCGAGGGGTACGCGGCCTTCGTGCACCCACGCTCCGGTCTCGCCGCCCGCTGCGGCGTCGCCCTGGTGAATGCCCCGGGGACGGTTGATGCCGGGTACCGTGGGGAGATCAAGGTGATCGTGGTGAATCTCGACCCGTATGAAGCCGTACGGTTCGAGCGCTTCGACCGGATTGCCCAACTGGTCGTCCAGCAGGTCGAGAAGGTGCGCTTCCAGGAGGTGGCGGAGCTTCCCGACTCGGCGCGGGCCGAGGGGGGCTTCGGGTCCACCGGCGGTCATGCCGCCGTGGACGGAGCAAGCGGCACAAGCAGCACAAGCGGCACAACGGGTGGGAATCGATACGCTTCGGTCGTATCCGACCGGGAAGGACAGTGACGTGTTCGGACGTCGCAAGAAGAAGGGTTCCGCTGAGGACGCGGCGGACGCGGCGAGCGAGGCCGAGCAGGTCGACGGCGTTGCCGGGGAAGCCGACGCTGAGGCGGACGTCGAGCGGGAGCGCGTGCGGCTGGAGCCCGAGCCCCGGCCGGACGGGCCGTGGGACAGCTCCGAGGTGCGCGAGCCCGGCGAGGGCCGGGTCGACCTCGGTGGCATCTTCGTGCCCGGAGTCGACGGCATGGAGCTGCGGGTGGAGGTCGCCGGTGACGCGATCGTCGCCGCGACCGTCGTGCTGCGCGACAGCGCGGTCCAGCTGCAGGCCTTCGCCGCGCCCAAGCGCGAGGGCATCTGGGGCGAGGTCCGCGAGGAGATCGCCTCCGGCATCACCCAGCAGGGCGGGGTCATCGACGAGGTCGAGGGCCCGCTGGGCTGGGAGCTCCGCGCTCAGGTGCCGGTGCAGCTGCCGGACGGCACGGGTGGCTTCCAGGTGGTCCGCTTCGTCGGTGTGGACGGGCCCCGCTGGTTCCTGCGCGGAGTGATCTCCGGGCGGGGCGCGGTGGAGCCGCAGACCGCCGGGCTGCTGGAGCAGATCTTCCGGGACACGGTCGTCGTCCGCGGTGAGGGCCCCATGGCTCCGCGTGACCCGATCGTCCTGAAGCTGCCGAACGACGCGCAGATGGTCCCCGAGGGGGTCCAGCAGGAGGAGCAGGCCGGTTCCCGCTTCTCCGGCGGCATGGGACAGCTGCAGCGCGGGCCGGAGATCACCGAGGTCCGCTAGCCGTTCCGGCCGAGGCCGTCAGGGAACTGCGGGTCCGCGCGACCGGTCGCGCAGTTCCCCGCGCCCCTCGGGGCGCCGGCGTCAGAGTTGCGTCAAAGAGGCGGCCCCCGGCCGCCTCTGTCCTTTTTGCCGTGATTATTGGCCGTAAGGTCGACGCTGCGTGGGCAGTGGTCACGGGAAGACAATGGGGACATGGGACGCGGAAAGCTTCGGATCTACCTCGGTGCGGCACCGGGCGTCGGCAAGACGTACGCCATGCTGTCCGAAGCGCACCGCCGGATCGAGCGCGGCACCGACTGCGTGGTGGCCGTCGTGGAGCACCACGGTCGGCCGCGCACCGAGGTGATGCTGCACGGGTTGGAGCAGGTTCCGCGCCGGACGCTGGAGTACCGCGACACGGTCTTCACCGAGATGGACGTGGACGCCGTGCTCGCCCGGCGGCCCCGGGTCGCCCTCGTGGACGAGCTGGCCCACACCAATGTGCCCGGTTCCCGCAACGACAAGCGCTGGCAGGACGTCGAGGATCTGCTCGCCGCCGGTGTCGACGTGGTCTCGACCGTCAACATCCAGCACCTGGAGTCGCTCGGTGACGTCGTCGAGTCCATCACCGGCGTACGGCAGCGCGAGACCGTGCCCGACGAGGTGGTGCGACGGGCTGACCAGATCGAGCTGGTCGACATGTCGCCGCAGGCGCTCCGGCGACGGATGGCGCACGGCAACGTCTACCAGCCGGACAAGGTCGACGCAGCGCTGTCGAACTACTTCCGCCCCGGGAACCTGACCGCTCTGCGGGAGTTGGCGCTGCTGTGGGTGGCGGACCGGGTCGACGAGTACCTCAACGCCTACCGCAGCGAGCACCAGGTGTCGCGGATATGGGGCTCCCGCGAGCGGATCGTGGTCGGGCTGACCGGCGGCCCCGAAGGGCGGACCCTGCTGCGAAGAGCCGCCCGGCTCGCCGAGAAGGGCGCGGGCGGCGAGGTCATGGCCGTCTACATCGCCCGCAGCGACGGGCTGACCTCCGCCTCGCCCAAGGAACTCGCCGTCCAGCGCACCCTCGTCGAAGACCTCGGCGGCACCTTCCACCACGTCGTCGGCGACGACATCCCCGCCGCCCTGCTGGCCTTCGCGCGCGGGGTGAACGCCACCCAGATCGTGCTCGGCGTCTCGCGCCGCAAGAGCTGGCAGTACGTCTTCGGGCCGGGCGTCGGCGCCACCGTCGCCCGGGACTCCGGACCCGACCTGGACGTCCACCTGATCACGCACGACGAGGCGGGCAAGGGGCGCGGGCTGCCCGTCGCCCGGGGCGCACGGCTCGGCCGGGCACGGACGATCTGGGGGTGGCTGGTGGGGACGGCCGGGCCGGTGCTGCTCGCGCCGCTGCTGGCCAACTACGAGACCGACCTCGGTCTCGCCAACGACATGCTGCTCTTCCTGACGCTCACGGTGGCCGCGGCCCTGCTCGGCGGTCTGCTGCCCGCCCTGGCCGCGGCGGTGCTGGGCTCGCTGCTGCTCAACTGGTTCTTCACCCAGCCGGTGCACACGCTGACGATCGACGACCCGACGAACATCGTCGCCATCGTGGTCTTCGTAGGGGTCGCGGTGGCGGTGGCCTCCGTGGTGGACCTCGCGGCCCGGCGCACGCACCAGGCGGCCAGGCTGCGCGCCGAGTCGGAGATCCTGTCCTTCCTCGCGGGCAGTGTGCTGCGCGGGGAGACCAGCCTGGAGGCACTCCTCGAACGGGTGCGCGAAACCTTCGGTATGGAGTCGGTGGCTCTGCTGGAGCGCGAGAGCGAGGTCGACCCGTGGACCTGCGCGGGCAGCGTGGGCCCCCGGCAGATGGACCGACCCGAGGCCGCGGACGTGGACATGCCGGTCGGCGACCACATGGCGCTCGCCCTCTCCGGCCGCGTCCTGCCCGCCGAGGACCGCCGGGTGCTGGCCGCGTTCGCCGCCCAGGCCGTGGTCGTCCTGGACCGCCGGCGTCTCCAGCAGGAGGCCGACCAGGCCAAGGCGCTGGCCGAGGGCAACCGCATCCGCACCGCGCTGCTCGCCGCCGTCAGCCACGACCTGCGCACCCCGCTGGCCGGCATCAAGGCCGCCGTGTCCTCCCTGCGCTCCGACGACGTGGCCTGGTCGGAGGAGGACGAGGCCGAACTGCTCGAAGGGATCGAGGACGGCGCCGACCGGCTCGACCACCTCGTGGGCAACCTCCTCGACATGTCCCGCCTGCAGACCGGCACGGTCACCACCCTGATCCGCGAGATCGACCTCGACGAGGTGGTGCCCATGGCGCTCGGCGGCGTCCCCGAGGGCAGCGTCGGGCTGGAGATACCCGAGAGTCTGCCCATGGTCGCCGTCGACCCCGGCCTGCTGGAGCGCTCCGTGGCCAACATCGTCGAGAACGCCGTCAAGTACAGCCCGCCCGGCACGCCCGTCCAGGTCTCCGCGAGCGTCCTCGGTGGCCGCGTCGAGGTCCGGGTCACCGACCGCGGCCCCGGCGTTCCCGACGAGGCCAAGGACCGTATCTTCGCCCCCTTCCAGCGGCACGGCGACGCCCCGCGCGGGACCGGCGTCGGCCTGGGTCTCGCGGTCGCCCGGGGCTTCGCCGAGGCCATGGGCGGCACGCTCGACGCCGAGGACACCCCCGGCGGCGGACTCACCATGGTGCTGACCGTAAGGGCCGCACAGAACGGCTCCGGGCCCGTCACGGCCTTCTCGTCGGGCACCGACCAGGCCGCGGGCTCGTCCACATCGGCGGACGCCGTCCCGTCGGCGGACCGGACCGCCGACGCACCGGTCGGCACGGCCACATCGGCAGAGAGGCGAACCACATGAGGTGGCAGCTGAGAGGGCACGTGAGGCGGCCCATGATGCGGCACCTGAGGCGGGCCGTATGACCAGAGTGCTCGTGGTCGACGACGAGCCGCAGATCGTGCGGGCGCTCGTGATCAACCTGAAGGCCCGCAAGTACGAGGCCGACGCCGCCCACGACGGGGCGAGCGCGCTCGCCCTCGCCGCGGCCCGGCACCCCGACGTCGTCGTCCTCGACCTCGGACTGCCCGACATGGACGGCGTCGAGGTGATCAAGGGACTCCGCGGCTGGACCCGGGTGCCGATCATCGTGCTCTCCGCCCGGCACACATCCGACGAGAAGGTCGAGGCCCTCGACGCGGGCGCCGACGACTACGTCACCAAGCCCTTCGGCATGGACGAGCTGCTCGCCCGGCTGCGGGCCGCCGTCCGCCGCGCGGAGCCCGTGGGCGGCGAGGACGGCGACGTGATCGTGGAGACGGACGACTTCACCGTCGACCTGGCCGCGAAGAAGGTGAACCGGGACGGCAGGGACGTCCGGCTCACCCCCACCGAGTGGCACCTGCTGGAGGTGCTGGTCCGCAACACCGGGCGGCTGGTCAGCCAGAAGCAGCTGCTCCAGGAGGTGTGGGGGCCCTCGTACGGCACCGAGACCAACTATCTGCGGGTCTACATGGCGCAGCTGCGGCGCAAGCTGGAGGGCGACCCCTCCCGGCCCAGGCACTTCATCACCGAGGCGGGGATGGGCTACCGCTTCGAGAAGTGAGACCGGGAGAGCCGGCGGAGGTCCGCCCCGCACGGGGTGCTGGACTGTCGGCGGGCCCCGGTACGCTTTTTGTCATGAGTGCTGTTCCTCGTTCCGAGAAGCCGGCGGGCCGGTTCCGGCGCATGCTCGACCGGCTCTCCTCGTCCCAGACGGACCTGGAGTCGGAGGAGCTGCGCGAGGACGCGGACACCGCCGGCTGCACACGCATATGTGACTGTCACGACCGACAGATAGTGACCGTTACTGGTACCTTGCGCACGGTCACGCTGCGCCCCCGGGCCGGCGTCCCGGCACTGGAGGCCGAGCTCTTCGACGGTTCGGCCGCCCTGGACGTCGTGTGGCTCGGCAGACGCTCCATCGTCGGGATAGAGCCGGGGCGCAAGCTGATCGCATCCGGCCGGATCTCGATGAGCCGGGGCCGTAGAGTGCTGTTCAATCCGAAGTACGAACTCAGACCGCTCGGACGGGAGTAGCCGGTGACGTCGCTCGACAAGCCGACGGAAGACGCCCAGCGCGGCGTCCAGGACGCCGAGGGCGGACAGGACGGCTCGCACGACTCCAGGGCGGTGACGGAGGCCGCGCTGTTCGAGGCGTTCGGTGGCGTGCGCGGCATGGTCGAGACCGTGCTCCCGGGCCTGCTCTTCGTCTCCATCTACACGATCAACAAGGACCTGCACTCGGCGGCCCTCGCGGCCCTCGGCGTCTCCGTCCTGCTGGTCGTGGTGCGGCTGGTCATGAAGGACACCGTCAAGCACGCCTTCAGCGGTGTCTTCGGGGTCGCCTTCGGTGTGGTCTTCGCGATGATGACCGGCAACGCCAAGGACTTCTATCTCCCGGGCATGCTCTACACGCTGGGCCTCGGCTGCGCGTACATCATCACGACGCTGGCCGGTGTGCCGCTGATCGGCCTGATGCTCGGCCCGGTCTTCAAGGAGAACCTGTCCTGGCGGACCCGCAACCCCGGGCGCAAGAAGGCGTACGCGAAGGCGAGTTACGCCTGGGGCGCGATCCTGCTCGGCAAGTGCGCCATCCTCTTCCCGCTGTACTGGTGGGCCGACACCACACAGCTGGGCTGGGTCCTCATCGCCCTGAAGATCCCGCCGTTCCTGCTCGCGGTCTGGCTCACCTGGATCTTCCTGGCCAAGGCGCCGGCCCCGATCGACGTGTTCGCCGAGATGGAGGCGGAGGAGCGGGCGGCAGAGGAGCGCAAGGCTGCCGCTCGGGCGGGGGACTAGGCACCCGATGCTGGTGCGGGCCTCGCAAGGGCTGCGTCCCCGGGCCCGGCTTGTCGGCCTGCACGGCCTCGGCCTCGAACGCCGGACGGGCTGAAGGTGCCTGGATCAGGTTGAACGGGCGCAGGGGTTGAAGGCGACGAAGACTTGGGGCGCCCGGTCGCCCGGTATGTGAAGGGGCGCCCGGAAACTTCCGGGCGCCCCGTCGTCGTCGCATACCCCGCGTCAGCTCGTCGCGTCCTCGCGCCGTACCGACAGCAGGTCCTCCAGCTGCTCCTCACGCGCCTGCGCGGCCACGAAGAGGAGTTCGTCGCCTGCCTCCAGGGAGTCGTCCGAGGTCGGGGTGAGGACCCGGGTGCCGCGGATGATGGTGACCAGGGAGGTGTCCTCCGGCCACTCGACCTCACCGACCTGGGTGCCGGCCAGGGCCGACTCGGGCGGCAGCGTCAGCTCGACCAGGTTGGCGTCGCCGTGGCTGAAGCGGAGCAGCCGGACCAGGTCGCCGACGCTCACGGCCTCCTCGACCAGCGCCGACATCAGCCGGGGGGTCGACACGGCCACGTCCACGCCCCAGGACTCGTTGAACAGCCACTCGTTCTTGGGGTTGTTGACGCGGGCGACGACCCGCGGAACGCCGTACTCCGTCTTCGCCAGCAGGGAGACGACCAGGTTGACCTTGTCGTCTCCGGTCGCGGCGATGACGACGTTGCAGCGCTGGAGCGCCGCCTCGTCCAGGGACGTGATCTCGCAGGCGTCGGCCAGCAGCCACTCCGCCAGAGGCACGCGCTCGACCGAGATGGCGGTCGGCGCCTTGTCGACGAGAAGGACCTCGTGGCCGTTCTCCAGCAGTTCGCCCGCGATCGAGCGGCCGACCGCTCCGGCTCCGGCAATGGCGACCCTCATCAGTGACCGCCCTCCTCGTCGGGGCCCTCGGCGAAGGACGCCTCGACCTTCTCCACGTCGTCCGTCCGCATCATCACATGCACGAGGTCGCCCTCCTGCAGCACCGTCTGCGAGGTCGGCAGAATCGCCTCGCCCAGGCGGGTCAGGAAGGCGACGCGGACCCCGGTCTCCTCCTGCATCTTGCTGATCTTGTGGCCCACCCACGCCGACGAGGCGTGCACCTCGGCGAGCTGGACGCCGCCGGTGGGATCGCGCCACAGCGGTTCGGCCCCGGACGGCAGCAGCCGACGGAGCATCTGGTCGGCGGTCCAGCGGACCGTGGCGACCGTCGGAATGCCCAGGCGCTGGTAGACCTCGGCCCGGCGCGGGTCGTAGATCCGTGCCGCCACGTTCTCGATGCCGAACATCTCGCGGGCGACACGGGCGGCGATGATGTTGGAGTTGTCGCCGCTGGAGACGGCGGCGAACGCGCCCGCCTCCTCGATGCCCGCCTCGCGCAGGGTGTCGCGGTCGAAGCCGACCCCGGTGACGCGCCGGCCGCCGAAACCCGAGCCCAGACGACGGAAGGCCGTGGGGTCCTGGTCGATCACGGCGACCGTGTGCCCCTGTTGCTCCAGGGTCTGGGCGAGGGTGGAACCCACTCGCCCGCAGCCCATGATGACGATGTGCACGACCGTCCTTCCGGTGTCAATAGCTACTGTTCAGCCGAAACGTCGAAAACAGGGTCTCAGACCGTCGCCCAAGCTACACACGCGCGGCCCGCCGGGGGCACCCCCGTGCACCCACGGGTCACATCGTGGGACGTCGCCGGCTGATCCGCCGGACGCTGGCCCTCGTCAACAAGCCGAGTCCGACGAGGGAGGCGAGAGCGCCGATCAGCTCAGCGGTCGCGGCCTGCATGGGGCCTCCAGGGAGCAGAGGGGGCGAGAACGTCACGGGTTCCATCGGATGCCCGATACGCACACGGCACGCGGGCACGTACACGGGATGAACGGGATTCCTCGGGGCGACGGGGTCCCTCATCTCGACGGGATTCGTCATATGGACGTAAGGACGCAGCCCATCACACCGGAGGATGCGTGACGTGACGCACTTCGCAGTCGTCGGCGGTCCGATTTCACCCCGGGGCCCGCCGGGATTTCACCCGGATGTGCCCAGAACCAGCCGGGGCGCTTACGATCCTCTGCGTGTCCAAACTGACCGACGTGCCCAAACGGATTCTGATCGGGCGCGCTCTGCGCAGCGACCGGCTGGGCGAGACGCTCCTGCCGAAGCGCATCGCACTCCCCGTCTTCGCATCCGACCCGCTCTCGTCCGTGGCGTACGCACCCGGCGAGGTGCTGCTGGTCCTCTCCATCGCGGGCGTGTCGGCCTACCACTTCAGCCCCTGGATCGCCGCCGCGGTCGTCGTGCTGATGTTCACCGTCGTGGCGTCCTACCGGCAGAACGTGCACGCCTACCCGAGCGGTGGCGGCGACTACGAGGTGGCGAACACCAACCTCGGCCCCAAGGCCGGCCTCACCGTCGCCAGCGCGCTCCTCGTCGACTACGTCCTCACCGTCGCGGTGTCCATCTCCTCCGGCGTCGAGAACCTCGGCTCGGCCGTCCCCTTCTTCGTCGAGCACAAGGTCCTCTGCGCGATCGGCATCATCGTGCTGCTCACGCTGATGAACCTGCGTGGGGTGAAGGAGTCCGGGAAGCTCTTCGCGATCCCGACGTACGTCTTCGTCGTCGGCGTCTTCACGATGATCGCCTGGGGCGCGTTCCGCGGGCTGGTCCTCGACGACACGATGCGGGCGCCCACCGCCGACCTGGAGATCAAGGCCGAGCACCAGGGGCTCGCCGGCTTCGCGCTGGTCTTCCTGCTGCTGCGTGCCTTCTCCTCCGGCTGTGCCGCGCTCACCGGTGTCGAGGCGATCTCCAACGGCGTCCCCGCCTTCCGCAAGCCCAAGTCGAGGAACGCGGCCACCACTCTGGCCCTGATGGGCTTCTTCGCCGTCACCATGTTCTGCGGCATCATCGGCCTCGCCATGGCCACCCATGTGCGGATGGCCGAGAACCCGGCGGCCGACCTGCTGCGCGACGGCACCCCGGTCGGCGACTCCTACGTCCAGAACCCGGTGATCTCCCAGGTCGCGGCGGCCGTCTTCGGCGACGGTACCTTCTTCTTCGTCGTCCTGGCCGCCGCCACCGCCCTGGTCCTCTTCCTGGCCGCGAACACCGCGTACAACGGCTTCCCGCTGCTGGGCTCGATCCTCGCTCAGGACCGCTACCTCCCGCGCCAGTTGCACACCCGCGGCGACCGCCTCGCCTTCTCCAACGGCATCGTGCTCCTCGCGGGCGCCGCCGTCCTCCTGGTGTGGATCTACGGCGCCGACTCCACGCGTCTGATCCAGCTCTACATCGTGGGCGTCTTCGTCTCCTTCACGCTCAGCCAGACGGGCATGGTCCGGCACTGGAACCGCCATCTGCGCACCGAGAAGGACCCGGCCAAGCGGCGCCACATGGTCCGCTCCCGCGCGATCAACACCTTCGGTGCCTTCTTCACCGGGCTGGTCCTGATCGTCGTGCTCGGCACCAAGTTCACGCACGGCGCCTGGGTGGCCCTGCTCGGCATGGTGATCTTCTACGCGACGATGACGGCCATCCGCAAGCACTACGACCGGGTCGCCGCGGAGATCGCGGCGCCGGACGGCCCGAGCGACGACGTCGTCCGGCCGTCGCGGGTGCACTCCGTGGTGCTGGTCTCCCGGATCCACCGCCCCACCCTGCGCGCCCTCGCCTACGCCAAGCTGATGCGCTCGCACACGCTGGAGGCGCTCAGCGTCAACGTCGACCCGGCGGAGACCAAGGCGCTCCAGGAGGAGTGGACGCGGCGGGGCATCGACGTGCCGCTGAAGGTCCTCGACTCGCCGTACCGCGAGGTCACGCGGCCTGTGATCGAGTACGTCAAGGGGCTGCGCAAGGAGTCCCCGCGCGACGCGGTGTCGGTGATCATCCCCGAGTACGTGGTCGGCCACTGGTACGAGCACCTCCTGCACAACCAGAGCGCGCTCCGGCTCAAGGGCCGGTTGCTCTTCACGCCGGGTGTCATGGTGACCTCCGTGCCCTATCAGCTGGAGTCCTCCGAGGTCGCCAAGCGCCGGGCGCGCAAGCGGCAGGACTGGAGTGCGCCGGGGTCGGTACGGCGCGGTCCGGCGAACGAGCGCCCCAGGGAGTCACCGGCCAAGACTTCGGGCAAGTCCTCGGGCAAGTCCTCGGCCGACAAGAGCTGACCCCGGCGAAGCCGAGGCTCGCCCGCGAGCCGCTGCTCGTGGTCAACGGCGGGACAGCACCCACGTAGACTGGTGGGCTGTTGTCCGGCCGTTTTCGCTTTCCTCTCTTCTGGAGTCACCCCACCATGCAGGCAGAACCGAAGAAATCGCTGGTGGGAGAGGAGTACGAGGTCGAGGTGGGCCCCGTCGCCCACGGCGGCCACTGCATCGCCCGTACCGCCGAGGGACAGGTCCTCTTCGTCCGGCACGCGCTGCCCGGTGAGCGGGTCGTGGCGCGGGTGACCGACGGCGAGGAGGGCGCGCGCTTCCTGCGGGCGGACGCGGTCTCGATCCTGTCGCCCTCCAAGGACCGCGTCGAGGCGCCCTGTCCCTACGCCGGCCCCGGCCGCTGCGGCGGCTGCGACTGGCAGCACGCCAAGCCGGGCGCCCAGCGCCGCTTCAAGGGCGAGGTCATCGCCGAGCAACTGCGGCGCCTCGCGGGTCTCACCCCCGAGGAGGCGGGCTGGGACGGCACGGTGATGCCGGCCGAGGGCGACAAGGTCCCGGCGGGCGAGGTCCCCGCGTGGCGTACGCGGGTGCAGTACGCGGTGGACGAGTCGGGGCACGCCGGTCTGCGCCGTCACCGCTCGCACGAGGTCGAGCCGATCGACCACTGCATGATCGCGGCACCGGGAGTGTCCGAGCTGGGCATCGAGAAGCGCGACTGGACGGGCATGGCGTCGATCGACGCGATCGCCGCGACGGGTTCGCAGGACCGTCAGGTCATCCTCGAACCGCGGCCGGGGGCGCGTCTGCCGATCGTGGAGCTGGACAGGCCGGTGTCCGTGATGCGGGTCGAGGAGAAGGACGGGGGCGTGCACCGCGTCCACGGGCGCCCCTTCGTCCGTGAGCGCGCCGACGACCGTACGTACCGGGTGGGCAGCGGCGGCTTCTGGCAGGTCCATCCCAAGGCCGCGGACACCCTCGTCAAGGCCGTCATGCAGGGCCTGCTGCCCCGCAAGGGTGACATGGCGCTGGACCTCTACTGCGGTGTCGGGCTGTTCGCGGGCGCCCTCGCCGACCGCGTCGGCGACAAGGGTGCGGTCCTCGGCATCGAGTCCGGCAAGCGGGCGGTCGAGGACGCGCGGCACAACCTCGCCGAGTTCGAGCGGGTGCGGATCGAACAGGGCAAGGTCGAGGCGGTGTTGCCGCGTACGGGGATCACGGAGGTGGACCTCATCGTCCTGGATCCGCCGCGTGCGGGGGCGGGCCGCAAGACCGTCCAGCACCTCGCGTCCCTGGCGGCCCGCCGCATCGCGTACGTGGCCTGCGATCCGGCCGCGCTGGCACGCGACCTGGGGTACTTCCGGGAGAGCGGGTACCGGGTGCGGACGCTCAGGGCGTTCGATCTGTTTCCGATGACATCGCACGTGGAGTGCGTGGCAATCTTGGAGCCTGCATCAAAGGGGATCTGACCTGCTGTTTCTCTGGATTGCAGAGGATTGCCGGTGGTTCCTTGACCTGTTCTCCAAGGTGCATGGTGAGGAGTCTTGCCGTATGTCCGGGAGGACTTCCGACCTGCGGGTTCGACAGCTGCCAGGAGGGCCCCGGGCTCCGGATCGCGATATCGCAGGGACGGCGGTGCCACTCGTGACGCTCACCTGACGCTCGTCCTGATGGCATGTCAGGACCTTCCGGGTGACGTCAAGGACTGCGTTCTGGCCCCGCTCACCGGTGGGGCAGTGCGGGGCCCGCAGCGCGCGAAGTCCTCGCGTGGCGGAGAGAGGCGTTCGAAGCCTCAGCCCACCGGCTCAGGAGCTTCGACCGTCTCCTGTTCCGCCCACTTGATCTGCCTCACGCGCGGGTCAGGCGGGACGTACGGGAGGGAGCGTGCGCAGTGCGATCATGGCGACGTCGTCATCGTTGTCGCTGGGGCGGACCTGATCCGGCACCAAGTCGCAGAAGGAGTCGAGGGGGCGGTGGGCGAGGGAGGCCGCGTGTCGGCGCAGGCGGTCAAGCCCGTGATCGATGGAGTGGTGCGGGGATTCGACCAGTCCGTCGGTGTAGAGCAGGAGCGTGGCCCGGGGTGGCAGGGCGGTGACGGCGTCGGGGCGAGGTCTGGTGACTCCGGTTCCGAGGAGTATGCCGTGAGCCTCGTCGAGGTAGCGGGTCTGGCCGTCGTGGGTGATAAGCAGGGGCGGCGGGTGGCCGGCGTTCGTCCAGCGTAGGCGCCACAGTCTGTCCTTCCCGAAGATGAGCCTGGCGAGGATCATGGTGGCCATGGGTACCTCGGCTATGTGCATCACGGCATCGTCGAGCCCTGTGACGACGGCGCTGGGTGCGGCCTCGGGGTAGGACCAGGCGAAGGCGCGCAGCATGTTGCGGACCCGCGCCATACTGGCTGCGGCGTCGAGATCGTGTCCGACGACGTCACCGATGGCCAGTGCGTGGGCGTGGGCGGCCAGAGCGAAGGCGTCGTACCCGTCACCACCCACGGAGGAGGCGTCCGGAGCGGGTACGTAGCGCGCGGTCATCTCCAGTCCGGGCCGGACGGGCGGTTGGGGCAGCAGGTGGCGTTGCATGGTCTCGGCGACTTTGCGCCGGCGCTGGTACAGGCGCGCGTTGTCCAGCGCCAGGCCCGCCCGGCGGGTGAGGTCCTCCAGCAGCGGCAGGTCGGCAGGGGTGAAGGCGTCGTGACGCCGGGCGCGGCCCAGAGTCAGGGCGCACCGGCCGCCGGGTCCTGGTCATCGGCCCAGGAGGACAGGGACTGTGTCGCCGTAGGCGCGATGCCATCCACTCGCCCTGCGGGGGACGCCGCCGAAGGCCCGAGCTACCGAGGCCCCGTCAGCTCGAAGCGTGCCCTCTGCGGAGTGTGTCGGTCGTGCGGTCGCCCACGCGGGTGGAGGGAAGGGGGACTCGCACCGCCTCGCGCCGTAACGCGTGCGCGATGGCGTGCGCTTCGATGCCGGCCTGACGAAGGACACCCGTGAGTGGATTGGTGTATCCGGTGAAGTACAGGCGCGCGGCTTCGGGACGGGTCAGTGCCCCTACGGCGAGAGGTTGCCCGTCCTCGTTGAGTACGCCCAGGGACCCGACCAGGTCGTGCAGGTTGGGCTGGTACCCGGTGGCGGCGATGACCGTGTCGGGTCGCAGTCGGGTGCCGTCGGCCAGTAACACGTCGGGGCCGTCGAACGCCTGGACGGCTGCGACCGGCTCGACCCGCCCTGACCGGACGGCGTCCACGAAGCCGTGGTCGAGCACCGGGTTGACTCCTTCGCGGGCATTGCGGGTGTACAGGCCCGTGCGGGGCCGCGGCAGTCCGCAGGAGGTCAGATCGGGCACCGCGAGACGTTGCGTGAGCAGGGAGGTGCGGTCGCGCCACGTGAGCGGGAGGATCTCCGTCAGCCGGCCGACCGCGTGCCATCGGGCGCTGGAGCGGGGAAGGATGTTGGGTGGGGTACGGACTGCGATCCGTACCCGTTCGGCTCCCGCCCCGGCGAGGACGCCGGCGATCTCGGTACCGCTGTTACCGGCGCCGACCACCAGGACGTGCTGCCCGCGGTAGGGGGCCGGAGAGCGGTAGTGGGCCGAGTGGAGCAGCGTGCCGGTGAAGGTCGAACGTCCGGTCCAGTGCGGGACGTTGGGGGTGTGGCAGCGGCCGGTGGCCACCACGACCGCATCAGCAGTCATGGGGCCGTCGTGGGTGTGAACCAGCCACTGTGCTCCTGAACCCGGCTCGGCCCGTTCGATGCGCTGCACCAGGGTGGTCACCCGGACGTCGAGTCGGTGATGGGCAACGTAGCTCTCCAGGTATCGCACATAGTCGTCCCGGCTCACCCACGGGCCTGCTTGGCGCGGCACCGGCAGGCCGGGGAGGCTAGAGGTACCGGGAGTGGTGTGCAGGCGTAGATGGTCGTAGCGCTGCGCCCAGCTCGCTCCCACCCGGGCCGATCGTTCAAGGATCACGGTCGGCACCCCGGAGCGGCGCAGTACTGCGGCGGCCGCCAGGCCGTGAGGGCCCGCTCCGATCACGATCGTGGGAGCGCTGAGGTTTTGCTGCGGTGTCGAGGGCATCGACTCCTACAACGGCGGACCGCGGAGCGGGTCACGCTCGACGGGGAGGCGCCGAGCCTGTCAAGTGGTGATGTCGGCTGCTCAACGGAACAGCGGATGGCTGCCGTTACACCAGCGGTACGGACTCGTTGGACACCGGGCAGCAGCGCGCCGCCTCGCGCGGCGGATCGGTCCGCCGAGGGCCGGACCGTCCGAGCTGTCCGGGCTGTCCGGGCCGGGGGCAAATGAGCGTTCATGAGCCGCGCAGGCCAGGGGACATGAGCCTGCGCGGCCTCGACCTCTGCGGCGGGCTCCGGGTCGGCTCGCTCCACCTGTCCGATCATTCGAGGGGCTCATGTGCAGGCAGTAACGACGCGCCACCGGCCACGGCTGCGGATCAGCGGAGTCTGCAAGGCATACGGCGGCAGGCAGATCCTTCGCGATGTGGATCTCGACGTGCCTGCCGGGACGTTGGTGGGAGTCGTCGGCGAGAACGGCGCGGGCAAAAGCACTCTGCTGCAGATCGCCGTAGGAAACCTTGCGCCCGATCGCGGAACGGTGACACGGACCGGGGCGGTCGGGTACTGCCCGCAACGGGCGGTACTGAACGACGCGTTCACCGTCGGACAGCATCTGCGGTTGTTCCAGATGGCCTACCGGCTGCCGACCCTGGAGCGCGCCGACGAGCTGATGGAGCTGCTGGCGCTGACCGGTTGCCGTCGACAGCAGGTCGGCGAGCTCAGTGGCGGAACGCGACAGAAGCTGAACCTGCTGATCGCTCTCATGCAGGATCCGCAGTTGCTGGTCCTGGACGAGCCCTACCAGGGCTTCGACTGGGACACCCATCAGCGGTTCTGGGCCCTGGCCGCCGAGCTGCGTGATCAGGGCCGGTCGATCATCGTGGTTTCGCACCTGCTGCACGACCTGCACCACTTCGATGCGATCGCTCATCTGCGCCAGGGGCGTCTGCACTTCGAGGAGTCGAACCGTTGAGGCTTTCCTGGACGGCATTCACCGAACTGCTGCGCTGCACCCTTCGGGGCCACCTGCGCAACCGGCTGGCCCTGGTTCTGGCGGTCGCGTTCATCCCCGTCTGGATTTTCGTGGCGCGCTTGTGCACCTCCGACCAAGTGGTGCGTATCCGGCTGGACGCCATCAGCGCCCCGGTCTCCGCCCCGGCCAGCCAGGTGGGCCAGGTGGCCAGCGCGCTGGGCGCCATCACCATGGTCGCCGGCTTCATCGCCTTCACCGAGACCTTCCAATCGCGGGAGGTGGACCGCCGTCTGCTGCTGGCCGGCTACCCCCGGCTGCCGATGCTGCTGGCGAAGCTTGCCGCCGTCGCCCTCACTGCCGCGCTGCTGGCCCTCTACACGACGATCCTGCTGTGGATCTCCCTGCCCGTACGCCACGCAGCACCCCTGGCGCTGGCCCTTGCGGGCGCCGGCCTCGTCTACGGCGGCATCGGCCTTCTGCTCGGCTCTCTGGTCCGCGGCGAGCTGGAGGGCTTCTTCCTCATCATCATGCTCAGCCTGGTCGACACCGGCCTGCAGAATCCCGTCTTCAACACGCTCATGGATGTGGCGGGGGTGTCCGCGCTTCCTCTGTACGGCGTGAACCAGCTGGCGCTGAGCTCAGCCCTCACCTCGCAGAGTGCCTGGTCTCACGGTCTGCTCTCCCTCACCTGGTCCGCAGCGACCGGTGCCCTGGCGCTGCTCGTCCTCCACACCCACCGCCCTTCCCGCTCCTCGTGGTCCCGCAGAACAAGAGTCCGGACAGGGCGATCACGGTGAGGGGGTCTTCCTCCAGGGCCCCTGATCGCTGGCAGGTTCCGCGCGATGGCGCCAGGACCTCAGGTTGACGGTGCGGGCGTCCAGGGCGGTGGCCTTCACGCAGTGGTCGGTGGCGATACCGACAACGTCCACGGTGGTGACGCCGTGCTCGCGCAGCCACGCGGTCAACCCCGTCCCGCCTTCGTCGGCGCCTTCGAAACCGCTGTAGGCGGCCTCGTAGGCACCCTTGTAGAAGACAGCGTCAAGTGCTCCGGCGTGTACGGCGGGGAGGAAGTCCGGGTGGAAGTCGGAGCCTTGCGTGCCGGCCACGCAGTGCACGGGCCAGGAGGTCTTGAAGTTGGGGGTGTCGGAGAAATGGTCCCCGGGGTCGATGTGGTGGTCGCGGGTCGCCACGACGTACTGATACCCGGCTTCTGCCGCGCGTCCGACCAGGTCGCGGGATTTGACGGCGACCAGGGCGCCGCCTGCCACGGGAACACTGCCGCCTTCGCAGAAGTCGTTCTGCACGTCCACCACGATCAGTGCTCGTCCCATGTTCCTGTCCTCCGGTTCGGCGTTCACGTCGTTCATGGATCTACTGCCCGCCGTCGGCATCTGGCCTCGGCGTCTCGTAGGCGTAGGCGAGGGCGGTGTCGAGGAGGTGGCGCAGCTGGGCCGGTGTCGGGGCGACGGCGGTGGCGATGAGGGCCTGGGGGGCGGCGAGAGGGGTCACTACCGCGTGTCCCTCGGCCGGGTCGGCGCCGATGACATGCGGCTCCTGGGGCGTGCCCAGCCCAGGATCGACCAGGAGGAGCTGCCCCGTCGCCCGGTGGGCTCCGAGGACGGCCGGGCCGTCCCACGCCGGCGCCGGGTAGCCGTAGGCGGCCTGCTGGTCGAGGAGCGGTCGTCCGCCGCGGCGTACGGCCAGGCGGGTAGTGAGGTGGCCCGGCACCTCGCCCGAGCGGCCCAGGAGTTGTTCCTCCCGCATGACCAGACGGGAGGTGGGGGCGAGGTCGACGGTGAACGTCTGGTGCAGGGTGCTGCCCCGGGTACTGATCAAGGGTTCGGGCAGCCAGTGCAGGGTCGCGTCGTCGTCCACCCTGATCCGTACGTCATACGTGGCGGCGATGGTGGTGGGGCCTCGCAGGGCGATGGTGGCGGCGGCCGTGGTCACCTCCAGTCGGGCCCGTGTCCCGGCGGTGATGTCGAGGGCGAGCCGGTCTCCGCCGAGCGGTGCGCTCATCGCGCCGAGCACACAGACACGTGCCTGCTCTCCGCGGGCCCGTAGCCGGCGCAGGTGGAAAGGACCGTCACTGTGCAGGAGCGGAACCGTCGTGGTGCGGCCGTTGTGGGCGGCTCGGATCTGGGCGGTCGCGGTGACGCCGGACGGGTCCGCCGGGGCGGATTCGGTGGAGTGCCGACCGTGGGGGCCACCGACGGCTCGCAGCGGTTCGTCGGCCGGCGCTGGAATCACGGCCGGCGTCTTTGCGGCGGTGATGTTCACCGGGCGGATCCGGTGGCGTGCCAGGCGGCGAGGCAGTTGGTGACCCAGTCGGTGATTGGTTGGATGCCGTCGGGGGTGGTGAGGCTGGTGAAGGCGTACGGCAGGTCCCCCCGCTGCCTGCGGGTGTCGGCCCTCATGGTGTCCAGGTCGGCTCCCACGTACGGTGCCAGGTCGGTCTTGTTGACCACGAGGAGGTCGGCGGTGGTGATGCCGGGGCCGCCCTTGCGGGGGATGTCGTCGCCACTGGCCACGTCGATGACGAAGACCTGGCTGTCGACGAGCCCGCGGGAGAAGGTCGCGGTGAGGTTGTCTCCCCCGGACTCGATGAGGATCAGGTCGAGCGGGCCCAGGTCCTGTTCGAGCTGCTCGACGGCTTCGAGGTTGGCGGAGATGTCGTCGCGGATGGCGGTGTGCGGGCAGGCTCCGGTCTCCACGGCGGTGATGCGCTCCGGTGGCAGCACGGCCTCACGGCGCAGGAAGACCGCGTCCTCCTGGGTGTAGATGTCGTTGGTGACGACGGCGATGGACAGCCGGTCGCGCAGGGCGCGGCACAGGGCGGCCACCGTCGCGGTCTTGCCCGAGCCGACGGGCCCGCCGAAGCCGATGCGCAGGGCGCGGTGGCCGCCGTCAGCGAGCAGCGGTTCGGCGCTGTGGGTGTGGCGGTGCGGCATCGTCACGGGGTGGTCGAGGTGCACGAGGAGGCTCCATGCGTCGGTCGGGGCTGGTCAGGAGGCGAAGAGCCGGACGGTCCAGGCGGCGTGCTGCTCGCTGGTGATGTCCAGCAGGGGAGCGGAGGCGGCGGGCAGGACGCCGACGCCCTCGGCGGTGACGCGGCGCGCCGCGGCGTCCGCGGCGTCCGCGACGGTGTCGAGTTCGCTGGCGAGCCGCGCCAGGACGGCTGTGGCGTCGAGCGGGTCCAGGCTCAGCAGGCGTACCGCGGCGGTCGCCGGGCCGCCGACGCTGTCGTAGGCGGCGGCCCGGGCGGCGTCGAGCGGGGCGAGTCCGGCGGCGCGGGCGGTGACGCCGAGCACGACCGGCTGGTGGGCGCCCTGGGGCCGGTGTCGGGCGAGGTGGTCGAGGTCGGTGCTGGGCCAGGTGGCCCGGGCCGCGCGCATCAGTTGCCGGCCCAGACGGCGTGCGATGCGGCGCAGCGCCGGTACGGGGGTGCGGGTGTCGGCGGCCTCGTCCAGGGCGAGGGCGTCGCAGCCGTCGGCGGCGGCTGCGGCGAGGCCGGCGGCGACCAGTCCGGCGGTATGCAGCCGGCCCCGGCAGAACGCCTCCAGGCTCGCGGTGTCGTGGACCCGGCCGGAAGCGACGGCGGCCTCCATTCCGCCGGAGTGGGCGTGCCCGCCGGCGGGGAAACGGCCGTCGGCCAGGACGAGCAGGGCAGTGCGGCTCATGGGGCGGCGGGACCGCCTTTCGCGAGGAGGTGCCGGAATCGGTCGCGAGGGCGTGACCGATTCCGGCCGTGGTGGTCAGAATCAGAAGCTGTGGTGGTCAGAAGAGGAAGTACCGCTGTGCCAGGGGAAGTTCGGTGGCGTAGTTGCGTCCGATTTCCTGCCCGTCGACCGTGGTGCGGACGTCGGACGTGGTGGCGCCGCCGATGGTGACGTCGAAGGTGTCGGGGTCGATGTCGATCTTCGGGACGCCGTCGTTGTGGACCATGTCGGCCTTGGTGACCTCCCGGGTGGAGCGGATCGGGCGCAGGGGCTTGAGCAGCCCGATCCGGGAGAGTTCGCCGTCCAGGGCTGCCTCGGCCACGAAGTTGAAGGAGTTGGCCGCCGGAGCGCGGCCCTTGAAGCCCCAGACGGGGCGCGGGAGGTAGGGCTGCGGGGTGGGGATGGAGGCGTTGGCGTCGCCGATCTGGGCGTAGGAGATCTGGCCGCCCTTGATGACCATGTGCGGCTTGACGCCGAAGAACTTCGGTTCCCACAGCACCAGATCGGCGAGTTTGCCGGTCTCGACGGAGCCGACCTCGTGGTCGATGCCGTGGGTGATGGCCGGGTTGATCGTGTACTTGGCGACGTAGCGGCGGGCACGGAAGTTGTCCGCGCACGCGTCGTCCTCGCGCAGGTGACCGTAGCGGGACTTCATGACGTGCGCCGTCTGCCAGGTCCTCATGATCATCTCGCCGATGCGGCCCATGGCCTGGGCGTCGGAGGACATCATCGAGATGGCGCCCATGTCGTGCAGCAGGTCCTCGGCGGCCATGGTGGAGGGCCGGATCCGGGAGTCGGCGAACTTCATGTCCGCCTCGACCTCCGGGTTGAGGTGGTGGCACACGATCATCATGTCGACGTGCTCCTTGACGGTGTTGACCGTGAAGGGCCGGGTGGGATTCGTCGACGCGGGCAGCACGTTCGGCCGGCTCGCGAGGCTGATCATGTCGGGGGCGTGGCCGCCGCCGGCGCCCTCGATGTGGAAGATGTGCAGGCTCCTGTACTTGGCGTCCTTCGTCCTGCGGTCCTTCTTGGTCGCGGCGAAGGTGTGGTGCACGAAGCCGGACTCGTTCAGGGAGTCGGCGTGCAGGGCGACCTGGACCCCGGTCTCCTCGCACACGTTCAGCGCCGCGTCGATCACGGCCGGCGTCGCGCCCCAGTCCTCGTGGATCTTGAAGCCCAGGGCACCGGCCGCGACCTGGTCGTGCAGCGCCTTCTCGGAGACGGTGCTGCCCTTGGCGAGCAGGCCGATGTTGACCGGGAAGGCGTCGAGCGCCTCGAACATGCGCTGGATGTGCCACTTGCCTGGTGTAACGGTCGTGGCCGTGCTGCCCTCGGCGGGCCCGGTGCCCCCGCCGATCAGCGTCGTCACCCCCGAGGCGACGGCCTCGTGGATTTGCTCCGGGCACAGGAAGTGCACATGGGTATCCACGCCGCCCGCGGTCAGAATGCGGTCCTTGCCGGAGATCACCTCTGTCTCGGGCCCCACGACGAAGGCCGACGCGCGCGGGTCGAGACTGGCCGGCGGCGTCATGGTCTCTGGGTTGTACGCCTTGCCGATGGCCCGGATGCGGCCGTCGCGCAGCCCGACGTCGGCCTTGACCACGCCCCAGTGGTCCAGGATCAGAGCGCCGGTGATCACGGTGTCCACCGGTTCGCGGGGGTCGTCGCGGGGGATGTGTGACTGGCCCATCGACTCGCGGATCACCTTGCCGCCGCCGAAGACCATCTCATCCCCGCTGATCCCCGGGCCGCCGCACCAGTCGGCGTCGATGCGCAGGACGAGATTGGTGTCGGCGAGCCGGACCCGGTCGCCGGCGGTCGGCCCGTACAGGTCGGCGTAGCGGGAACGCAGCAGTGGGTCCCAGGGCTTGTCCTTCTTGGCCTTGTTCTTCTCAGTCCTGTCCGGCATCGAGGTGCTTCTCCTCTTCGCTCTTGTCGGCCTGCAGCCCGTGGACGATCCGCTCACCGGCGATCGGCACCAGCATCACGGTGCGCTTGTCGCCGGGCTCGAACCGTTCGGATGTACCGGAAGGGATGTGCAGCCGCATTCCGTGGGCGGCCTCACGGCGGAACTTGAGTCCCTCGTTGGCCTCGGCGAAGTGAAAGTGGGAGCCCACCTGGATCGGACGGTCCTTGGGGTTGCGCACCACCAGCGGCACGGGCGTCGCGCCTTCGTTGAAGACCACCCGGTGTTCGTCCTCGTCCGGCAGCAGTTCCGGCTTGCCGGGATGAATGTCCACCTTGGTGGACGCCTCATCGAACGGATCGTGGATGGTCACCAGCTTCGTGCCGTCCGGGAACGTCGCCTCGACCTGGACGTTGTCGATCATCTCCGGCACGCCGTCCATGACCTCGCTGCGCTGCAGCACATGGCGCCCGGACTCCATCACCGCATCAACCGTTGCCCCGGCCCGTGCCGCCTCATAGACGTGCGCCGTCAACAGCGCCATGACCTCGGGATAGTTCAACAGCAGACCGCGTTCACGCCGCCGCTGGGCGACATCGGCCGCCACGTGGATCAACAGACGTTCCTGCTCATGCGGAGTCAGATGCACTCCGGTCCCCCTTCTCCTGTCCGTCGCTTCGCCCGCGCGGCAGGCATCACAAAACGGAATAAAGGGATGCCATCGGTCGCGCCTGTCGTAGACCGATCCTGGAAGAGGGAGGGAACCCATGGACAGTGAAACGGTCTGGTTGGCCCGGATGGAGTGAACCGGGGTCAAAGGGGGCATGCGGGGCGCAACACCCGCGTGCGGGGCGGAGAGGCATCGGCTGATCTCGTGAGTAAGCCCACTGTCTTCCGTGCGGTGAAAACTGCCGGCTGTCCGGCACACGTGCGAGCAGTGCTGTCGAGGGAGAGGCGTCACCCATGTGAGCGGTCCGCTTCACGCCAGTACGGGCTTCGGCGAAGCCTTCCGGAAGCGGGCGCCAGAGCACACCTGCTGCAAACGAAACGCGGCCTTCCCGGAGCTGCGGCGCAGCGGCCGGTGTGCACGCGCTGCTGGAACAAGTTCACGGGCGACCGCTGGCAGTCGCTCTGGCAGCCCTCGTGGCGCAGCGAGGGAGGCGACCTGTGAGGGCCGAAGAGGCGGCCGCGTGCGACGCGGCCGAGGCAGAAGGCGAGGAAGAACTGCGGCCTGATCGGACGCCGCCGGTAGCCACTACCTGAGCATGCCCGACGCGGACCGCGTGGAACCACAGTGCGTCGCCCAGCAGTTCCATGACGAAGTGACGTCGTCGAACCCAGAGCCGACCGGTTGCGGGGCAGTTCACGACCTGGGTCACGGCCGTGCTGGCGGACGGCTGGACGACGGCCGCTGCTCAGGTCAGCATTCAGATGCCGTAACAGGCCCTGAGCCCGCTCGTGTAGAGCGCCATGGGATCAGGGCTGGGGCCCCGGGACGCCAGTAGTGACGTTTCGGGGTTCCGACCACGAGGGGTGCCACGCCGCTCGGGGATCGTCTCCGAGTCGGTCACCGACCACGTCGCTCCGGGCACCCGGCACCACGGCGGAGCCGGAGGGCGCGGCACGTACCGCACAACCCAGCCGACGAATCGGTACCCGGGCGGGGCGTGGTCGCCTA
Source organism: Streptomyces sp. MNU76 (assembly GCF_020982545.1). Lineage (GTDB taxonomy): Bacteria > Actinomycetota > Actinomycetes > Streptomycetales > Streptomycetaceae > Streptomyces. The sequence goes on from NZ_JAJKLK010000003.1 coordinate 163,474, forward strand.
CCGTGAGGCGGCGCGTTCTCGAACGCGCCCACCGTCTCGTCGTGGGTGGCCGTGGCCCCCGACAACCCGTGCGCTTCCCCCGGGTGTGTTCGGTGATCGTCTCGTTCGGTGCGGTCCCGTTGCGCCGGTCGTCCTCAATCCCGTCGTCAGTGTCTACTGGCGGGGATGATCGACTGACTGGGCGTTCCTTATGCCCGTCGGATACATGTGAAACCAGGGAATGGATGTCGGAGTACCGGTCGACAGTGCGGACAGCGATCTTCGTGGGCGGCAGCGTCGGCGGTGGCAGGGGATCGATGATCCGCCGGGGCTCCGCATCGCGATCCGCTTCGGCCTGTTTGCGCAGGCAGGAGCGGTGTTGATGGCATGTCTTCTCGACCGCGGAGGAGAGGTTGTGGAGCAAATGCCAGCGATCGGCAACCTCCTGGGCTCCTGGTGCGGCTTCGCGGACGGCGCTGGAGTAGGCGCTGGCCCGGTCCCGGCAGATGATCTCCGCGCCGGGATGTTCGCGCAGCCAGCCAGCGAAGGTGGCTGCGTCCCGGTCGGGCAGGACATCGACCACGCGGGCCGCTTCGACGTCGACCAGGACGGTTCCGTAGCGCCAGCCCTTGCGGAAGGCGAACTCGTCGACACCCAGCACCCGCGGCGCGCGCTCGGGCACCACCGGGGTCGTGAGCAGGCCCAGCAGATGAGTTCGGCCGGCAGGTAACTGCAGGAACCGGCATAGGCGTTCACCGGGACGACCGCCCAGGAACGTAGCGACGGTCTGCATCCATCGCCGCAGCCCAACGCTGTGACGGCGATACCGCTCGCTCGGATCCGGGACCTGCTCGACGAACGTTCTCCGACGGCACGAGGCCCGCTCGCCGGAAGAAGCGGCGCACACTCAGCCGGATCACCAACGCTTGCCCCACCAGGGGGCGTTCGGCCACGAGGCGCACATACCGGGAGTGCACGCGAAGTCCCGGTCAGCCGCAGTCCGGGCAGGCCGGCGGCTGCCCACACGACGACGCCTCCACAGCGACTCTCTCCTCTGTGGCGTGCACCGCCGTGACACGGACATCGATCCCGGGAAACAGCACATCCTCGATCGCGGCAGCCCCCATACCAGGGCAATCCCCACGAGAAACGTTCCCGCAGTCGTACGCCGACCTGGGGATTCACGGAATCGCGGCCAGAACCTTCCGTACCGAACCACGGATACCTGGTGGCTTGTGGCGTGGGCGTTTCGTGTGAGATGTGGATCACAGTGATGAGGAAAACCCGTTGTTCTGGGCGGGCGTCTGGAGGGTGTGGGTTCCGTGGGAGCAGTGCTGCACCAGGTGCGGTGAAGCTCCTGTTGTGAAAGCCGAGAGAAGGCAGAGGAAGTTGAACATGGTTGACATGCGGAGGCGGGACGTGAGGCGGGCAGACAGCGCACAGGCCGTCAGCCGGGCTTCGGCTGGAGGGCTGCTCTCGCGTCGTTTGAGGGCTGGGGTGCTGGCGCTGGGTCTGTCCGCCGGTTTGGCTTTCACGAGTGCCGCTCCCGCATCTGCTGCGCGCTCCATCGGCACGGACTTCCTGCGCAACTGGGCAACCGGGCTGTGTCTGGACAGCAGTGACGGCGGGGAGAGCGGCCGGGGCTTCGTCTACACGAACCCCTGTACGCAGGGGAATGACTACCAGACCTGGAGCGTGGAGTTCCAGGGCCACGACACCTACGACCAGGTCAAGATCCGGAACAAGGCGACCGGGCTGTGCCTGTCCAGGACCTTCGGTCTGTCCACGCTGTCCTGCGGCGACCCGAACACCGAATGGGATGGTGTCGGATCGGACTGGAGCAGGGTCGAGCTCAGGGCGCCCGGAGCCGGCCAGTGCCTGGACAGCGACAGCAACGGGAGCGCGTATGTTCTGGGCTGCAATGGCGGCGGTAACCAGAAGTGGAAGCTGGGCTACTGACCCAGAGGGCTGCTGACGTTGTGGTAGGCGGGCCGGTCCTGCGGGCTGTGGGCCAGCATGGCGGTGAGCAGCGGGACGAGTTCGTCCGGGGTCCCGGACAGGTCGGGCGCGCACCGGGGTCGGCGACCTGGTGGAACAGCAGGTGGATGTGGTCCGCGCGGTAGGGGGCGTGGCCCGAGGCGGCGAACAGCAGGACGGCGCCCAGCGCGTACACGTCGACCGCCGGGGTCAGGGGCTTCTCACCGTTCGCCTGCTCGGGCGGCATGCACGAGGGGGTGCCGACGACCATGTGCGGCGCGGTCAGCGACACGCTCGACTCGGCGAACACCGCGAGCCCGAAGTCGATCACCTTCGGTCCGTTCGGTCCGAGCAGCACGTTGGCCGGCTTCAGGTCACGGTGCAGCAGACCCTGCCGGTGCACGCCGGCCAGTGCCTCGGCCAGCGTCGCGCCCAGCGCCGCCGTCAACAGCGCGGGGAGCGGGCCGTGGGCGGCCACGTGCCGACTCAGGTCGAGCCCTTCGACGTACTCGGTGGCCAGCCAGGGGCGCTCGGCGTCCGGATCGGCGTCCAGGAGAGCGGCGATCCGGGCACCCCAGATCGTCTTGAGGATCTCCACCTCCTGCGCGAACCGCGTCCGCGTCTCGGAGTCGACCACGGACGGCTTGATCACCTTGACGGCGACCGGTTCCCCGCCGGGCGACTCGCCCAGGTACACCTGGCCCATCCCGCCCTGCCGATCTGGCCGAGCAGTTCGTATCCGCCCAGCTCGCAGGGGTCGTCGGGGCTGAGGGGCGCGATGTGCACGAAGGGCCTCACAATCGGGCGGAACCGGTGTCCACGGTCACGCTAGACCACCGTCCGTGCCCGCGGGAGGCCGGTCACCGCCCATTCCCCGGCAGACCGGGGCGCACGCCCCTCTTCCCGGACACGGCCCGTGATGTCGGTGCCGCCCTCTACGGTGGAGATCACCGATGCCGCCGGGGCGGTGGGGAGGGACGACAGGCGTGCGCAGGGTGCCACCGGAGATGTTCCGGTTCACGACCGGAGAGAAGGCCGATCTGAACGGGGCGGTGCTGGACGCCTTCGGCGTGGCCGGCGAGCACCTCGAAACCACGCTGGGGGTCGACGCGGTACGCGAACGACTGCGCATGGTGGGCTGGGTGGCGGACGTCGACGACGGGGAACTGCACGACGCGCTCGCCCGGCTCGTGAAGTGGGAACTCCTCGACGTCGTGCACAACCACGCGCAGAGCTACCGCACGGCCGAGGAGTACGAGCGGCGCAACCTCCAGTACTCGCTGACCCGCCGGGGTGAGGCGGCTCTCGCCGGAGTGCGGCACGCGCTCGATGTGCTGGCTTCCACAGGGGCGTTGCAGACGGCCGTGCTGGAGGCCATCGCCGACCGCCTGGACGACCTGTGCCTGCTGTCCGGCGAACCCGCCTCCGCCGACCGGCGGATCTTCAGCACGCTGCGCGAGCTGGAGGCGCATTCGGATGCCCTGGTGGAGAACACCAAGGCGTTCAACGGCGAACTGCAGCGCCTCCTGCGTGCCGAGGGCGCGGACCTGGAGGTCTTCCGCGAGGTCAAGGCCGCCACCGTCGCCTATCTGCAGGAGTTCCTGGTCAACCTCGACCGGCGCGGACAGGCGGTCGCCGCCGCCGTGGCCCGGGTGGAGGAGCGGGGGACAGCCGTGCTGCGCGAGCGCGCCCTGCGCGGGGCCGAACTGCCCCCGGTCGCCGGTGAGGACCCCGCGGCCGGCTGGCTGGAGAGCAGGCGGGCGCGCTGGGCGGGCCTGCGGGCGTGGTTCCTGCCGGACGACGGGGCACGGCCCCGGATCGAGCAGCTGCACGACATCGCCCGGCGCGCCATCGTCTCCCTGCTGCAGGTCCTGGAGCGGATCAACGAGTCACGGCGCCGCTCCTCCAGCGCCGTACAGGACTTCCGGGAGCTGGCGCGTTGGTTCGCCGCCGCCCCCGCGGAGGAGGACCTGCACCGCCTGTGGTCGGCGGCCTTCGGACTCGGCCCGGCGCGCCACGCCCACCTCGCCCATCCGGACCCGGAGTTGATCCCGTCGTCCCGTTCCTGGTCCGAGGCCCCGCCCGTGGAGGTGTCGGCGCTGCTGCGGACCAGCGGACGGACGGAGCGCTTCACCCGCACGGCCAGGGTGCGGGACGTCACGGCGGTCAGGGCCGAGCGCGCGGAGCGGGCCCGCGCGGAGCGGGCTGAACTCGCGCGTGCCTGGCAGGCGTTGCAGACGGACGGCCCGGTGCGCCTGTCCTCCTTCGGCACACTCGATCCCGCCGTTTTCGAGCGGCTGCTCGACCTGGTGGGCCGGGCCCTGGCCGCCCGGCCGGACACGACCGGCTCACGGCGCGCCTCTACGGGGGACGGCCGGGTGGAGATCGCGCTGTTCCCGCCGCCCGACGAGCGCACCGCCGTCCTGCGCACGACGAAGGGCACACTCGCCGGACCGGACTACGTCGTCCTCATCACAGCGGCCGGCGAAGCGAGCCCCCTCCCACGGCCGGGCGCCGCGCGGCGGGAGGCAGCCGGATGAGCACCCTCGCCAACCAACTCGCCGCCGCGGAACGGGAGCAGGTCGCCCGCGCCATCCGTCTCCTGCTGGCCAGGCCCCTGCTGACCGAGGCCACCGACCCGGCCGGCTTCGAACTGGTACGCCGCCGTCGCGAGCCGCTGGCCCAGTGGTTCGACTACACCTGCGGCTGGAGCCTGGTGGTGGAACCGCGCCGCGGCTACGCCCGCCTCACCAAGGTCCGCGCCGACCCGGACGGCACCCGGCCGGCCCGCAGGGCCCGTTCCGGCCGGGCCCCGTTCGACCGCCGGCGTTACGTACTGCTGTGCGTGACCGCCGCAGAGCTGCTGTCCATGCCGATGACGACCATCGGCATGCTCGCCGACCGTGTCGTGCAGGCCACGTCGGCCGACCGGGCGCTGCCCGCGTTCGACCCGGTGCACAAGCCGGAGCGAATGGCGTTCGTCGACGTCCTGAAACTGCTGGAGTCGTACGACGTGCTGCGCGCGGTCGACGGGACCACCGAGGCGTACGTCGAGTCGGCCGAGGCGAAGGTCCTCTACCGGGTGGACACCACGCTGCTGATGCGGCTGCCCGCCGCGCCCGTCGGCGCCTCCCGGCTCGCCGTACCCCCGGACGAGGTGCCCGCGCGGTTCGGGGAACTCCTCACCGGTCTGGTGCGCGAGCGCCGTTACGGCGGCGCGGTCACCGACGGCGCGGTGGACGAGGCGCACGGCGAGCGGGCCGCCACGGACGCGCAACGCAACCTGAGGCTGCGCCACTCGGTGCTGCGCCGCCTCTTCGACGACCCCGTGCTGTACCGGACGGACCTGACCGACGACGAGCTGGCGTACGTCACCTCCCTGACCGGTCGCCAGATCCTGCGCCGCTCGGTCGAGCAGGCCGGTTTCCTGCTGGAGGAACGAGCCGAGGGCTTCCTGCTCGTGGACCCGGACGGGCTGGCCACCGATGTCCGCTTCCCCGACGACACGTCCACCGCCCGGGTCGCCGCGCTGCTCCTCCTGGAGCCGCTGTGCGCCGCGCCCGCCGGGCTGCTGCCCGAGCAGCTCGCCGAGGCCGGAGCGGATCTGCTGCGGCGCTTCCCGCGGTGGGCCAGGGCGTACCAGTCCGAGGACGGCGCGGCCCGGCTGTCCGACGACGCCGTACGCGTCCTTCGTGACGTCGGCCTGGCCCGCCTGGCCGGGGGGCGGGCCGTCGCGTGCCCGGCCGCATACCGCTACCGCCTGACACGGACGACGAGTCCGGGCCGGGACGACGAACCCGGACCGGCGTGGGACGCCACCTCCCCCCGGGCGGCAGTCGGCACGGCTGCCGAGGGCGTCGCCGCAGAAGGAGACGAGCAGTGAGCGTGACCGAGCTTCCCTTCCCCCGGAGGTCGGAGCCCACCGGACCGGCCGTGGCAGGGGCCGCCCGAGCGGCGGACGCCACCGGCAGCCGCTGGCAGCCCCACCGCGCCGGCATTCTCAACGTCTGGCGCTACTACGACGAGACGTTCACCTTCCACCAGGGCCGCCTGCTGCTGCGCGGCCAGAACGGTTCGGGCAAGTCCAAGGCCCTGGAACTGCTGCTGCCGTTCCTCTTCGACGCCAGCCTCCGCCCCAACCGCCTGTCCACGTTCGGCGGTTCGGAACGCACCATGCACTGGAACCTGCTGGGCGAGGGCGCCTCCGGCAAGACCCGCGTCGGATACGTGTGGATGGAGTTCCGCCGCGTCGGCGACGACGGCACCGAGCGGTGGTTCGGCTGCGGGGCGCGCCTGCAGGCGAGCGTGCACACCAGCGCGGTACACGCCGACTACTTCACCACCGGCTCCAGGATCGCCCGTCCCGGCGGTGTGCTCCTCGTCAACGAGGCGGGACAGCCACTGACCCGGGCCGCCCTCGCCGAAGCCCTGCGCGACCGCGGCGACGTCCATGCCTCGGCCACCGACTACCGCACGGCCGTACGGCGTGAACTCTTCGCGGGGATGGGGGAGCAGCGTTACGAGTCGCTGCTGTCGGCGCTGCTCCAGCTGCGTCAGCCCAAACTGTCGGAGCGGCTCGACCCGTCCCTGCTCTCCACCCTGCTGTCGCGTGCCCTGCCCCCGCTGGGCGAGGGGGAGATCGCCGAACTCGCCGAGGGCTTCGAACGGCTCGACCGGCAGCGCGAACACCTCAGACGGCTCGACGACGAGGTGACGGCCGCCGAGACCGTCGCGTCCCGGCAGCGTGCCTACGCGCGGCGCGTCCTGCGCGCGAGTTCCGCCGCGCTCATCTCGGCCACCACCGAGATGGACGACCTCACCCGCGTCGCCCGGAAGAGCGCCGAGAAACTCCGACAGGCGCTGGCGGAACGCGAGTCGGCCCAGGCCCGGCGCGAGGAACAGGAACTGCGCGCCCATGCCCTGGAGGAGACCGTCGAGGGCCTGCGCGAGAGCGACGCGTACCGGCAGGGCGAGGAACTCGACCGGCTCCGCCGCCGCACCGAAGACGTGGCTGCCGCCGCCGAGCGGCAGCGATCCGCCGCCCGGGCCGCTCAGGCCGGGTCGGAGAAGGACCAGCGGCACGCCGACGAGGCGGCGGACCAGGCCCGCACACTCGGCGAGCACGCGCGCGAAGCCGCCGGGGAAGCACACAGGGCGGCTCGGGCAGCAGGGCTGGAGTCCATCCACCACGAGGTGAGGACGGTCCTCGACGCGGCGGATCCCGCGGTGGCCCTCCCCCACGGCACGGGACGCGACCAGGGCGGCGTCCCGCGCACGACGGCCGAGAACGGCGCGCGACAAGCCCGTCGGCTGCTGCGCGGCGCGGACACCGCCCGACGGCAGCAGGTCACCCTCGTCACCGAGGCGATCGACGAGCATGACCGCGCCGTACGCGACCGAGGCGCCGCCGAGGAACTGCTGGACCAGGCCCGCACCCGCCTCGCGGAGGCGATCGCCCGGCGGGACGAGGCGTCCGCCGCCTGGGACGACGCCCTCGCCGCACAGGTGGAGCGCCTCCTCGCCTGGGCCGAGGACTGCACGGAACTGCGCATCACCGACCTCGACGCACTCGCCGCCGCAGCAGCGGCTCAGGCCGAGGTCACGGCCCTGACCGAAGCCGCCGCGCGCCCGCTGGCACAGGAGATCGCCGAGGCGGAGGCCACCACCCGGGCCGCACGCCAGGGCCTGCGGGACGAGCGGAGCCGGCTGGAGGAGAAGCTACGACGGCTGATCGGTGAGACCGACCTGCCGCCCGTGCCCCCGCCCACCCGCACCGCCGTCCGTACGGCGACGGCGGGCACCCCTGTGGCGCGTGGTCGCCTTCCGCGAAGGCGTCCCGCTCCCCGTCCAGTCCGCGGTGGAGGCCGCACTGGAGGCGTCGGGTCTCCTGGACGCCTGGGTCAGTCCCTACGACGGACTCACGCTGCCGGGTCACGACACCCGCGCCGAGGCCGCCCTGGCCGCGACCGCCCCGGGGCCCAGCCTGCTGGAGGTGCTGAGGCCCGAGGAGGACCTCCCCGTCCCGGTCGACACCGTGACCCGCATCCTCGCCGGCATCGCCTACGGACCCACTCTGCCGGGCGGGCACTCCGCGGCCGTCTCCGCCGACGGCGCCTGGCGACTCGCGCTCGCCACCGGTACCTGGAGCAAGCCGGAGCCGGCCCACATCGGCGCCCTGGCACGTCAGCGTGCCCGGCAGCGCATGATCGGCGAACTGACCGACCGCATCGGCGAGACGAACGCCTCCCTCGCCGCACTCGACGACCGGCTGCGCGGCCTCGCCGCCCGCCGCGCCCGGCTGGACGCCGACCGCGCCGCCCGCCCCGACCACCGGGAACTCGACGTCCGACGGCGTGACCGGGAGCGCGCGGAGGACACCGTGGCGGCTCGGGACGACGCCGTGCGTGACGTCGCCGGACGTCTGGCGCGGTGCGAGAGGGAGGTGGCGGGCGCGCTGCGCACGCTCGACCGCAGAGCCGCCGAACACGGACTGCCCACCGACCGCGCCCGGTTGCGTACGCTCTCCGACGCCATCGACAGGTTCCGGGACACCGCCGACAACTGGGTGGACGCCCGGCTCGCCGCGACCGCCGCCGCCGACCGGGCCCGCCAGCGGGCCGCCCAGGCGGACCGATCGCGCCGGACCGCCGAGGAACGCGCCGAGGACGCGGCCGCCGCCGAAGCGGAGGCAACGGGGCTGAAAGCGCGTCTGGAGGCAGTGGAAGCCACCGTCGGCGCGGACTACCGGCAGATCGTCGCACGCGTCGCAGAGGCGCGCACCGAGCTGCGTCGCTGCCGTGAGGAGGCCGGCCGGGCCGCCGAACTCCTGCTGCGTCTGGAAGGACAGGTCGGAGAACTGCGGGCCACCAGCGGCCAGGACGCCGAACGCCGGGAACAGGCCGTTGCGACCCGGGACTCAGCGGCGCACCGGTTCCGGCACCTGTGCCTGGCCGGGCTGGCCGAGGACGCCGGCATCACACCGGCACTCGACGCCGGGGACGGCACCAAGGCCACCCTGGAGGCCGCCCGCGCCACGGCGGCGAAGTGGCCGGACCTCCCGCACGCCCCACGCAACCTGGGCGACGCCGCGACCCGCCTGTCCGAGGCGGTCCACGAGGCCCGCCAGCGTCTCGGCACCCGCGCCGACCTGGACCTGGAACCGGACGACGACATCCAGCTCTTCACCGCCACCCTGGACGGCGTACGGGTGGGGGCGGCGGGTCTGCTCGGCACGCTCACCGAGGAACGCGACCGCAGCCGGGACGACATCACGACCGCCGAGCGGCGCCTGTTCGACCAGATCCTCACCGGCGACATCCGCCGCCACCTCGCGGCCCGCATCCGCCAGGCCGGTGAACTCGTCGACCGCATGAACGGGCACCTGGAGCGGGTCCGCACCGCCTCCAACGTCGCCGTCCAACTCGTCTGGGACGTCCGCCCGGACCTTCCGGACAGCACCCGCACCGCCCGCCAGCTGCTGCTCAAGGACCCCGGCCGGGTCACCGAGAGCGACCGGGAGGCCCTGCACGTCTTCTTCCGCGCCCGTATCGAGGAGGCCAAGGGCAGTGAGACGGCCGCGAGTTGGGAGGAACAGCTCGGTGAGGTGCTCGACTACACCGCCTGGCACCGCTTCACCGTCCGCCTCGACCGGGCGAACGGAAGCGGCTGGCAGCCGCTGACCAAGAAGCTGCACGGCGCGCTCTCCGGCGGAGAGAAGGCCATCGCACTGCACCTGCCCCTCTTCGCCGCCGTCGCCGCCCACTACGAGGCCGTGCCCCTGGCCCCCCGGCCGATCCTGCTCGACGAGGTCTTCGTCGGTGTCGACACCGTCAACCGCGGGCAGGTCTTCGCGCTGCTCACCGCCCTCGACCTGGACCTCATGGTCACCTCCGACCACGAATGGTGCACCTACGGCGAACTGCCCGGCATCGCCGTCCACCAACTCCTCACCGGCGGGGACGACGACGCGGTCACCAGCGCCCGCTTCGTCTGGAACGGCAGCGACCTGGAGGCGGGATGACCAGCGCCGAAGCCGCGATCCCCCCGGAACCGGCCCCGGGCGATGCCACTCTGCGCCGCCCGGAACTGCGCCCCCTCTGGGACACGCTCCACAGCCGCCTCTCCTCCGGCCGCCCCGTCACACGGGTGCGCCTCGGACCGCTCGACGACCCCCAGCGCGAGGCGCTCGCCGACCTCCTCGGCCTCGACCGCCTGCCGGACGCACGCCCCTCCGTCCCCCTGACCCGCCTGGAGGAGGCCGTCACCGAACTCACCGGCCGCACGGTACGAGAAGTCGTCACCACACTCGTCGGCCCTCTCGGCGACAGAGCCGGAGAGCGGCGCCGCCAGAGGGACGAGCGGGCCGAGCTGTGGACCTGGCTGGCCGAGCACGAGACGGTGAGGGCCCAGCCGGCGCTCTCCGACTGGGCCGCCACCTGCCGGGCGGCCGGCGTGGTCGCCGGCTCGGTGGAGCACACCCGTACGCTGCTCACGGACGCGCTCAAGGTGCTCGCCGAACTGCCCGGCCAGGCAGAACCCCTGCCCGTCTTCGCCGCCCGGGTCCTGAGCGGCCGGACGCACGCACTCGACGACGGCACACCCCTGTCCGCACTCGTCCTGCGCGCCCTGGCGACCCTGTACGACACCCTCCCGCCGCAGTCCGCCGCGCAGCGGCGTGCCCTGTGGACCCGCGCGGGAGTCGCCGACGACGAGCTGTCCGCCACTGTCCTCGTCGGCGGACTGCGTCCGGCCGGTGACGGCCTGCTCGCCCGGGTGGCCACAGCGTGCGCGGAGGCCGGCCAGGCCGCCTGTCTGACCCTCGCCCACGTCCGTCACCCGGGCGAGTTCACCCTTTCCGAGGCCCCTGTACCCGTCGTCCACGTCGTGGAGAACCCCAGCGTCCTGGCCCTGGCCCTACGCCGCTTCGGGCCCTGCTGCCCGCCGCTCGTCTGTACGTCCGGCTGGCCCAACAGCGCCGCGATCCAGCTCCTGCGCATGCTCGCGGACCACGGCGCGGCGCTTCGCTACCACGGCGACTTCGACGGAGAAGGCGTCCGCATCGCCGCGTATGTCCTGGACAAGACGCCGGCGCGTCCCTGGCGCATGACGGCCGCGGACTATCGTGCCGCGGTCGCCCTCTACCCACGCGGTCCTCAGCCGGGACGCATCACCGAAGCGCCCTGGGATCTCGACCTGGCCGAGGCCATGGCGGAGCACGGCATCGCCGTGGTCGAGGAACTGGTGGCGGAAGTGTTGTTGAAGGATCTCGCTGGTACGGCTCAGCAGAGGCGTCGCCCTGGCTGGTCGTGACGCTCCTTTGACGCTACGAGGGTACGAGCGGCCGTTCGGATCCTCCTGGCCTCCGGCTTCTCGGAGGGGTGAGGAGCAGACCGGGCTCGGGGAGCGGGCGTGGCGGGAGGTGCGAGGGCGGCGTATCGGCCTGATCCCGCAGGACCCAGGTGTCAGCCTCGACCCGGTCGAGCAGGTCGGCGCGCAGGTCGCCGAGGTGCTCCGGGTGCACCTCCTGGCCAGTCACGGGACGCCCCCGCCCGAGCCGTCGCTCTCCTCGGAAGAGGCAGGGGCCGCCGGCAGGTCTGACGGACTTGGCCGAAGGCGCGTCGACATTCTCGGGCAGGGCCGTTCGGCCCTTGTCGCCGGTTGCGCGTACTGACTTCACTGATCCTGCGGTTCCGCCCGTGCGCCGACGCTTTGGATCCCGCCTGTGGGCTTGGTCTTGCGGCACCGCTCATGAGCGAGGCGGGCGGGGCCGTGCAGTGCGTGGACGAACGGCAGAGCGAGAGCACCGTACGACGGGAGGTGAGCGGAGAGATGATCTTGGCGGTCGGGCACGCCGACCTCGCTTCGCACACGCTGAAGCTGGTGGAGGCCGAGTTGCGGGCGGTGCTGGATCGCCTGCCCGAGCGGGTGCCGGGGCTGGTGCGCGTGGGGGCGGGGTGCCGGTGGCGTTCAGCCGGGCGGTGCGGGCGGCGGGTCGGGAACTCGTCGTGGTGATTCCCACTCAGGGGATGGTGCCGGCGTTGCTGCCGCAGCGTGACCGGGCGGCGACCGGTGGGGTGCTGGTCCTCGCCCAGCAGGTGCGTCTGCTGGCGTACGACCCGGCGGACCGGGACGCGTGTATCGGCGAGGACGAGCGGATGATCGCGGGATGTCGTCAGCTGCTTGCCGTGTGGGACGGCTCGCCGTCCAACGGCCGTGATGCCACCGCGCATCTGGTGGCATACGCCCGCGCCCACGGCGTTCCGGTCGAGGTCGTGTGGCCAAAGGGGGCAGCCCGCGGGGCCGTCCCCGGCGTACCGGAGCCGGCCAACGGCCGTGCTCCGCGCGGCGGCAGCGACGTGTCGACCACTGTGGGCCCCCGGCCCACCCCGAACAGGGCCAAGGCGGAACAAACCCGATGACCGGCACCACCACGACCGTGCACCATCTCACCACTGCGACTCAGGGGGGCGGAGACGAGCGGGAGATCACGTCGGCGAGCACGAGCGGGGCCGGGCGGGCTTTCGCCTGGCTGCTGATCGTGTCCGGCGCCCTTGGCGTCCTCGCCTCCTTCGTCATCACCATCGACAAGTTCCAGCTCCTTGCGGACCCCGACTTCTCGCCCTCGTGCAACCTCAGCCCGGTCCTGTCGTGTGCGAACGTCATGAAGAGCGACCAGGCTTCCGTGTTCGGCTTCCCCAACCCGCTGCTCGGCCTGCTCTCGTACCCGGTGGTCGTCGCGATCGGCGCGGCACTGCTGGCCGGGGCCCGCTTCCGCCGCTGGTTCTGGCTCGGGTTGAACGCCGGCACGTTGTTCGGCGCAGGGTTCTGTATGTGGCTGATGACGCAGGCGCTGTACGAGATCGGCGCGCTGTGCCTGTGGTGCTGCCTGGCATGGGCGGCCACCGTCGCGATGTTCTGGTACGTCACCGCGCACAACCTGCGGCACGGGATCATCCGTGCGCCCCGCGTGCTGGTGGCCGGGGTGCTGGAGTTCCACTGGGCGGTACCGGTCACCTGGTACCTGAGCATCGTGATGCTGATCGTCACCCGTTTCTGGGACTACTGGCAGACCCTGCTCTGAGCCAGCGGGCCCCCGCACGACCACGCTCGGCGGGTGGGCGGGCGCGGAGGTTCGTAGGCCCGCGACCGGGAGCGCACCCCCGGGCCGGGTGATGACGCCGTCGCGGGAACGTGCGAGCGGAGGCATTTCCGCCGGTTCGGTTCACCTGCCGCGTTCCGGCCACACGTGGCGGCCGTACTCCGTCGCCTGCGCGCCCCGTCCGGACGGGGCGCTGGAGTTCCATGTCCGCTCCACCGGCCCAGGTGGGGTGAGTGAGGCACTGGTGGCGCGCACCCGCGTCGGCGACCCGCTGCGTCGGGGACCCGCGCTGGGGGAGTTCGAGGCCCCGGCCCAGGTTCGTGACGGCGTCGAGGAGGCTGTGCATCCGGTCCGGCACGTCGAGCCGAAGCCGTGACGACGCTGCGGTCGGGGGTGGTGATTCGGCCTTTCCACCCGCTCGTGGACCGGTCGGTGCTCAGCAGCGTACGACCGGCGTGCGGGGCGATGCGCGCCGCGCCGCTCAGCGACGCGAAGTGGGGACGTTGGACCCCTGCGCAGGGTCCTGGGAGGGGCCCTTCGGCCCTATCCGGACCCGGTACCCCACCGCCGATCATGAGGCGGCGACAAGCAAGAGCCAGGTGAACATCCCGCACCACGGCATTTCCGGCTCGTCGACGACATGAGCAGATGGGGAGGACGCCGTCCGGTGGACGAGGCACAGATACGGAAGACGGGGACCGAGCGGCCGCGCGCCGCGGTCGCCGTGGCCGACGAGGCATCCGGACGGGCGGAGCACACGGCGGGCGGATCGTCGTGGACGGACTGGCTGACGACCACCGACCACAAGAAGATCGGGACGATGTACCTGGTCACCGCGTTCGCGTTCTTCATCGTCGGCGGGGTGATGGCCCTGCTGATGCGCGCCGAGCTGGCCCGTCCGGGCACGCAGATCATGTCGAACGAGCAGTTCAACCAGGCGTTCACCATGCACGGCTCGATCATGCTGTTGATGTTCGCGATGCCGCTGTTCACCGGCTTCGCCAACTGGATCATGCCGCTGCAGATCGGCGCTCCGGACGTGGCGTTCCCGCGGTTGAACATGCTCGCCTACTGGCTCTTCCTGTTCGGCTCGTCGATCGCCGCGTTCGGCTTCCTCACGCCGGGCGGCGCCGCCGACTTCGGCTGGTTCCTGTACGCGCCGCTGTCCGACGCCGTCCACTCGCCGGGCCTCGGCGCCGACATGTGGATCATGGGTGTGGCGCTGTCGGGCTTCGGCAGCATCCTCGGCGCGGTCAACTTCATCACCACGATCATCTGCATGCGCGCGCCCGGCATGACCATGTTCCGGATGCCGATCTTCACCTGGAACGTGCTGCTGACCGCGCTGCTGATCCTGATGGTGTTCCCGGTCCTGGCGGCGGCCCTGTTCGCACTGGAGTGCGACCGCAAGTTCGGCAGCCATGTCTTCGACGCGGCCAACGGCGGCGCACTGCTGTGGCAGCACCTGTTCTGGTTCTTCGGTCATCCGGAGGTGTACATCCTGGCGCTGCCGTTCTTCGGGATCGTCTCCGAGGTGATCCCGGTCTTCTCCCGGAAGCCGATGTTCGGCTACATGGGCCTGATCGGCGCGACGATCGCGATCGCGGGCCTGTCGGTGACGGTGTGGGCGCACCACATGTACGTCACCGGCGGCGTCCTCCTGCCGTTCTTCTCCTTCATGACGTTCCTGATCGCGGTGCCGACGGGCGTGAAGTTCTTCAACTGGATCGGCACCATGTGGAAGGGCTCGCTCAGCTTCGAGACGCCGATGCTGTGGACCACCGGCTTCCTGATCACCTTCGTCTTCGGCGGCCTCACGGGCGTGATCCTGGCCTCGCCGCCGATGGACTTCCACCTCTCCGACTCGTACTTCGTCGTCGCGCACTTCCACTACACGGTCTTCGGCACGGTCGTGTACGCGATGTTCGCCGGCTTCCACTTCTGGTGGCCCAAGTTCACCGGCAAGATGCTCGACGAGCGCCTCGGCAAGATAACCTTCTGGACACTCACGGCGGGCTTCCACCTGACCTTCCTCGTCCAGCACTGGCTGGGCGCCGAGGGCATGCCCCGCCGGTACGCCGACTACCTGGCCGCCGACGGCTTCACCGCGCTCAACACCCTGTCTACCATCGGGTCCTTCCTGCTGGGCCTGTCGATCCTGCCGTTCTTCTACAACGTCTGGAAGACCGCCAAGTACGGCAAGAAGGTCGAGGTCGACGACCCGTGGGGCTACGGCCGTTCGCTGGAGTGGGCGACCTCCTGCCCGCCCCCGAGGCACAACTTCACCATGCTGCCGCGGATCCGGTCCGAGTCTCCGGCCTTCGACCTCCACCACCCCGAGATCGCCGCGGCCGAGGCGGTGAACTGAGGTGTCGCACACCGTCCCGGCGATGGGCGCCGCGCTGGTGACCGCCGCCGGCTGCGTCTGGTACCTCCCTGCCCTCGCCGACCTGCGCGCCGGGGCCGACCGGCCGGTCTCCCGCCGTACCGCGGCGGCGGCCTGCCTGACCGGCTGGAGCACGGCCGCGGTCGTCGCCGTGGTGCTCTTCGCCGGCGTGGTGTGGCAGGCGGCCTGCGTGGTGGCGGTGGCGGGTGCGACCGTCGTGGCCGCGCTGCGGATCCGTGCCGCCGCGCAGCACCGCCAGGAAGTGCGGGAGATCGCCCGTCACTGGGCGGCGCCGGCCCCCGGCCGGCCCGGACACGGCCGCTCCCGGCACGCCTTCGCCGCCCTCCTCGCCTGCGGACTCGTCGCCGCCGTGGCCACGGCGGCCCTCCTGGTGGCCGCCGGCCCGGAAGATGGCGCGGACTGGCTGATGATCGTTACAGCCCCCGCGGCGGTCGTCGGCCTGACCCTCGCCATCGCGGCGACGCGCACACGTATGGTCGTCCGTCGCACCATGGCGGGCCGTACGTGGCCCCCGCGATAGGGGAGCGTGTCGGTGGTGACGCCCATCTGACGCTCCGGTGCGCGTTGACGGGGCCTGTGAGCGTCTCGCCGTCGATCGCGCAGCGCAGTGCCCCGATGTGGTCGGTCAACGAGACGAACGGCCAGTACCGGTCGCCGGAGCCGAGCCGGCAGCCCAGGCCGAAGCGGAAGAGCGGGAAGAGTCTGCCGAAGGCGGAAGTCGTCCCCGGGTGGCGCGCTCTCCTCCTTGGTCCGGTCGCCGGTGTCGCCGTAGTAACCAGTTCCAGCACAGCACCGAACGGGTCGTGCAGCAGGCGCTGGACAACCTGCGCACGGTGGACGCCCTCGTCCTGCCCCAGGGCTTCCTGTCGAACATCCCCACCTTCGACCTGTACAAGGACCGTTGGGTGTGCGTGATGTCCGCCGACCGCGCCCCGGCCGTCCTCGGGCGGGAGGAACTGGCGGAACGTCCTTGGGTGTTGCCCTACCGTCACCCGTCGCCGGTCTTCTCCCCGCTGAACCGCCTGCACGCCGAGGGCATCGAACCGCACGCGGAGATCGTCACGGAGAACTTCCTGGCCATTCCCCACCTGGTCGCTGGGACCGACCGGATCGGCCTGATGCCCGAACGGGTCGCGAGCTCCGCCTTCTCCGGACAACCGATCACCGTCGTCCAACCCGCCTTCGAGATCGGCCACTTGGCGGAGTCCTTGTGGTGGCATCCCCTCCATGAGCGGGAACCGGCCCACATATGGCTGCGCCGCATCGCCGCTCAGGCCGGCCAGACAGTCGAGAGCGGCCCCTTGGCGTGAGGAAGTGCCCTCGGGCGGGGCGCGGAAGGTGTACAGCAGTCGGTCGACATCGAGCGCGGACACCCGGGTGTCGGCCTTGCGGGAGGGGTGGCCGCTCGGGCAGGCGATGCGCCGAGCGGAGAAACCAGCTGGTCGCGAGCCTCTGCCGGGACGCCCCGAGGTGGTGCGGGAGCTGCGCGCGATGCCCGTCCTTGCCCAGAGGTGTCGCGGCCCTGACCGTTCGGTGAGGAGAGGAGGGGAGGGGAACGCATCGTCTGCCCGGCAGTAGGGTGAAACGGTGACCCTTTTACCGGAGGATTCGTCGCAGTCGATCAGTGAGGGTGACCGTGAAACGGCCGTGCGGCGCCTGCAGACGGCGTACGCCGAAGAGCTCATCTCGCACGAGGAGTTGGACGAACGCCTGCATCGCGTGCTCACCGCCGAGGTGCGCGGTGAACTCGTGACGGCCCTGGCCTCGCTCCCGGAGGAGGGGCCGGGTGCCGCGTCGACGATCGGCGCCGCGGGTGGACGGATCAAGCGGCGGGGTGCGTGGCGGGTGCCTCGGGTCCTCAAGGTCGGGTCCGCCTACGGAAGGGTGCGGCTGGATCTGTCGCGGGCGATCATCGAGCATCCGGTCGTCGACATCGAGCTTCAACTCGGAACCGGCGGGGCCAGGATCACGGTGCCTCGTGACGCGGTCGTCGATGTCGAGGGTGTGACTACGGGGTGGAAGGACCTGCGCTACCGGGCCCCGCGGCGTTCCCCCTCCGGCGGGCCGGTGATCCGGATCTCCGGGGCCATGGGGTTCGGGCGGCTGAAGGTCCGTCACGCCTGGCGTCGAGTTCAGTGGTAGGCGTGCACGACGGCGTGGCCCTTGCCCCGGCCGATCATCCACTTGTTGACCGGCGTGGTGATGAGGAAGGCGACCCCGAAGCCGCCGAGAAGGGCTGACCAGAACAGGGCGTCGTCCAGGTGGGCGTCCATCGCGCCCGGGGTGAGGGCGATGATGGCGTTGTCGACCAGCTCCATCACGGCGATCGAGACGGTGTCGGCGGCCAGGGCCACCCTGATCGCGCTCTTGAGGTCCAGGCCCGCCCGCCGCACCGCGAACAGGGTGAAGGAGTAGCCGAAGAGGAACGCGAGCGCGATGGCCAGGACCATGGTCGGCACGTTGCCCCACCTCAGGGCCGTACCGATGACCATGCCCAGGATCTCGCCGATGGCGCACCCGGTGAGGCAGTGCAGGGTGGCCTTCGCCGCCGTCGCCCAGGAGGCTCCTCCGTGGCCTCCATGCCCTCCATGCCCTTCGTGGCCTCCGTGCCCTCCAAGGCCTTCGTGGCTTCCTCGCGGGTCGGTGTGCCCCGGGTGGTCGTGGGTGGTGCCGTCGTGGGCGGTCCTGTGGTTCATGTGGTCCATGACCTCTTCCTCCCTCTCCGTCCATGGTGGCCCGTGGTCGGGCTCATGTCAGGCTATACCCCAGGGGGGTATATGGCCAGAGGTGCGCCTGGACGCCTCGGGTGCCCCAGGAGGCGGTTCGGTTCACCCGTCTGAGTCGGATGGGCGGTCGCTACGTACTAAGCGGGTACGTAGTGGTCGACGATCGGTGAGCCGGATTTCCGGCCCCGTGAAGGGGTGGCGACGTGGGTGGACACCTTCTTGGCTGGACGCTGGTGGCGCTGGGAGCCGGGGCGGCCGTCGGGAACCTCGTGCGGCTGGCGCTGGTCAGAGGCTGGGTGCGGTACGAGGCAGGGGCCGAGGTGGTCATGGGTGTGGGGATGGCCGTCATGGCGGCGCCTCCGACCGCGAGCCTCTACGGCACGTACGGCGTGTGGTGGGCGGCCGTGTTCGGGCTGCTCTGTCTCGGGGGCGTGGCCCTGTCCGTCCGGCATGCCGTACGCGGCGGTGTACGGCAGCTGCGGCACGGCGCCCATCTCGTGATCGGCAGCGCCGCCATGGTGGTGATGACCCTGGCCATGCCCGGCGCCGTCTCGGGGCCGACGCTCGCCCTGGCCGGCTCCTCCGGGCACGGCCATGGAGGCGCTGCCGGGACGGAGGGCATGAGCGGGATGGAGGCCATGGGAGCCCATGGCGTCACCGAGGCCGCCGCCGCGTCGGGCTCCGCGATGGTGTGGCGCGTCGCCTTCTGGGTCCTGGCCGCCTACTTCCTGGCGTCCGTGGCGCTGGCCGTACGCGCCCGGCTGCGGGAGCCGGGCGGATCGTCCGCCGGGTCGGCCGCCCGGGCCCGCCACCGCCGGGCGTCCCGCACCCCTGACGTGCTGTCCGTCCCGAACGCCCGCCTGGCCGGTCACATCGGTATGGGCGGCTCGATGGCGACGATGCTCCTGGTGATGACCGTCTGACCCGAACGAGCCTCACCCCTTGCGGAGTTGGGTCCCAAGAGGCCGTGCGACGACGGGGGCGGCCATGTCCGCTTCACGCGGCGCCCAGCGGGCAGGCGACGAGGAGCGGCAACAGCGGGACGGTCGCGGTCACTGCGGCGACCGAACCCCAGAACGCGCGGTGTGCGGGACGGCGCGGCCCGAGCACCCGCCGGATCCGGATCAGGACCGCCGGGCCGCCCGCCGCGAAGGCGGCCTTCGGGGTCCGGGCCGCCGCCATCTCGTACATCGCGCTCGCCAGGGCCCCGTCGGAGTGGGCGCGCAGGGCGTGGTCGTCGGCGATCATCTCCAGCAGGAGTGCCGTCTGCGCTCGGGCGTGGCGGGCCAGGGGGAGTCGGGGGAAGAGTGAGTGGAACGCTTCCGCGGCGGCGATCACCAGATGGTGACGGCCCGCGATGTGGGCCCGTTCGTGCGCCAGGACCGCCGCCAGTTGTTCGGGGCTCAGCTGGCGTACGGCCGCGTCGCTGATCACGATCCGGGGCCGGTGGCCCGGCAGGCAGTAGGCGGCGGGCACGTCGTACGGCAGGACGGTGGCCCCCAGCCGCTCGGAGCGGCGGCCGACCAGATCCACCGCCTCCCGGTGTCGGTCCCGCGCGCGCCGGGCTCGTACGACATGGAAGGCGAAGATTCCCGCGAGTACCGTCCCGAGCGTCGTGGGAACGGCGACGGCGAGGCGGCCGGCGGTGTCGTGA
This sequence comes from Streptomyces sp. MNU76, assembly GCF_020982545.1. Taxonomy (GTDB): domain Bacteria; phylum Actinomycetota; class Actinomycetes; order Streptomycetales; family Streptomycetaceae; genus Streptomyces. The sequence goes on from NZ_JAJKLK010000003.1 coordinate 183,315, forward strand.
GCGGGTCCGCTCGCGCCCAGGTCGAGTCCGCAGGAGTGCAGCAGGCCCAGGAGTCCCTGGTGTGTGTGCTCGGTGGGCATCAGCAGGTGGTACGCGGTCAGCGCGATCCCGAGGACGAAGGACAGCGTCAGCGTGTGCCAGACCAGCAGGGCCAGGGCCGGCGCCCGGTGCGGCCATGCGGCGCGCAGGACCAGGGGAGGGGCGACGAGGCCCACTGTCGCCGTGTAGGCGAGCAGGAGTGGAGCCGCGTTCACGGTTTCGCCTGCCGTCCCACCGCGCGCAGCGCCTTGCGCAGGGCGGCCTGCTCCTCCTCCGTCATGTTCTCCACGAAGTGGACCAGCGCGGCAGGCCGGTCCCTGCTCGCGTCGAGACCGTCCTCCATCAGCGCGGCGGCGTACGCCTCGCGGCTGCGCACGGGGGTGTACAGCCAGGCGCGGCCCTGTTTGCCCCGCAGCAACCAGCCCTTGTTGTAGAGGATGTTGGTGACCGTCATGACCGTGGTGTAGGCGAGCGGACGGGTCTTGTTGAGGTCGTCGACGACCTCGCGCACCGTCGCCGGACGGTTCCACGTCCAGAGGCGGTCCATGATCTCAGCTTCCAGTTCCCCCAGCCGTCTCATGGCCCCTACTCCTTCTGGCTGTTGACGTGTACGCGCGTAGGCGCGTACGCAGGGGCATAGTAGTTGGCCGGTAGCCGGCCGGTAGACGGCCTGCCCGAGTGAGGACCGGCGCGGGCCGTCGTCGGCCCGCGCCGGGGTGCTCAGAGTCGGTCGAGGATGTCGCCCAGTTGCTCGACCTCGGCGGTCTGGCCCTTGACGATGTCGCCCGCCATCTTCACGGCGGCATCGTTCTTGCCGTCCTTCTGCTCGTCCTCGGCCATGGTGATGGCACCGTTGTGGTGCTGGATCATCATCTCGGCGAACATCTTGTCGAACTCGGTGCCCTTCATGCCCTTGAGCTGCTGCATGTCCGCGTCGGACATCATCCCGTCGCCGCCGCTGCCGTGGTCCATGCCGGGCATGGACTCGACGGTCGTCGGCTTGCCCCAGGACCGCAGCCACCCCTTCATCGCCTTGATCTCGGGGTCCTGGGCCTTCTCGATCTGCTCGGCGATGTCCTTGAGTTCCGTGTCGGAGGCCCGGCCGTCGGCGAGTTCGGCCATGTCCAGGGCCTGTTCGTGGTGCGGGATCATCATCTGCGCGAAGGTGACGTCCGCGTCGTTGAAGTCGCCGGATCCGGCGTCGCCCGACCCGGAGTCGGACGATCCGGCGTCGCCGGACGCGGACGGCGAGCTCTTGTCGCTGCCGTGGTCCATGCCGTCCATGTCGTCGCCGCATGCGGTGAGGAGCAGGGCGCCGACGGCGACGATGCCGACGGTGGCGGAGGCGCGGCGAAGGCGCGTCCGGCGAGCGGTACGCGTGAAGGCAGTCATGGTCGATTCACCTCGTGGTGTGCGTTCTTGGCTGTTCGTGGGCAGGCGGAACCGCGGGGTCGCGCAGTGCGCGCGCCCGCGTGGGCGGTTCGGCCTACAGCCGCAGAACTGACAGACGGGTGAGATCGGGCCCGCGCGGCGGCGGGCGGGGTCGCGCGATCGCGGCGACCTGGGCGAGAAGTGCTGCCCACTCCTCATGGCGACGGGTGAACGCCGACTTGAGGAGGGCGGTGAGAACCCATGCGGCGAGCAGGATCGCCACGCAGAGGGACTGCATGTCCATGGTCGTGGCCGGTTCGTGCGAGGACGACGGCCCCGGAAGTCGGCCGCCCCACCCCGGCGCCGTCGACGACGGTCCCGGACCCGGCGCCGTCGACGACGGTCCCGGACCCGGCGCCGTCGTATGTGTCGCAGCGGCGTGGGAGGCCGTGCCCATGGAGTGCGCGGACTCGCCGGGGTGCCCCGTGCTGTGCATCGCGAAGACGCCGAAGGCGAGGACGGCGACGAGCAGCAGATGGCCGAGGGGGCCACCCGCGCGTACGCGTCGACTCAGCTTCATGCGGGGCTCCGTCACCGACCGTTCTGGATCTGCTGTCACGACCGTACCCAAGGAACGGTCGTCGCGCCGGGTGGCGGGGCGTTTTCTACTGTTCTACTAAGAGGTTTCGTGGTGGAGATCACGTGGCGGCGGCACCTGACGACGGCGCCGCCGCGTGGGCGCGGGTCAGGGCGTGCCGGAGGTGCTGTCCAGGGCCGAGGGACGGGTGGCCTCGGCCGGGTCGCCGACGGGCGGGGGTGTCGGTGGCGGTCTTGCTGGGCGGGGCCGAGGGACCGGGGTCGCGGGGCCGTCGCTGGGCGATCCGGTGTCGGGCGTGCGGGACGGCGTCGGTGTCGCTGTCGGTGTCGCTGTCGGTGACGGGGAGGTGCTGGTCGCGGGGGCGGGGCCAGGGGACCGAAGGTTTCGCCGGGGCCTCGTCGGCGCCGAGCCGCAGCGGGAGGGCGATCAGGGTGACGACCGCGCAGGCCGCGGCGGCACCGGCCGCGGCCCGGGCCAGTCGGCGGAGGGTGGCGGTGCGGCGGATGGCCTCGTAACGGCCCGGCGGTGGGCCGAGGCGGTCGGCCGGGGGACGCAGGAGGACGGTGAGCGGGTCGTCGGGCTCGAAGTCCGGGCCCTCGTCAGGGCGTGTGATCAAGGCTTCTCCTCAGGTGGGCGCGGAGCAGTTCGCGGGCCGCGTGGAGGTCGGCCTTGACGGTTCCTTCCTTGCGTCCGGTCAGCTCGGACACCTCCCGGATCGGCATGTCAGCGTAGTAGTGCAGCAGGATCGGTACGCGCAGCCGTTCCGGCAGCGACTGCACGAGCAGCCGCACCGAGGGGTCGGGCTGTTCGGCGTCGTCGTACCGCGGGTGCACCGCGGCCTCGGCGGTGGCCCGGTGCATCGCCTTGCGTTCGCGTTCGAGCTTGCGCCAGTGGTCCCGTACGAGGTTGGCCGCGGTGACGTAGAGGAAGCCGTGCGGCTCCGCCACGGACGTCCAGCGGGCCCAGAGCCGGGTGAACGCCTCCGAGGCGATCTCGTGGGCCGTCTCGTCGTCGTCGACCAGCCGACGGCACCAGCCGGCGAGGCGCGGGTAGAGGGCGGCGAACAACTCGGACGCGGCCTTCTCGCGGGACCGTTTCAACGCTCTCCATGGTCGTGATGGTGCGACAAGAGGAAGGGAGGAAGGAGGGGGGGGGCGGGCGGGGTGCTGGTCACCGGGCCGTGGGGCTCAGCGTCGCGAAGACGATCACGTTGTCCCGGTACTCCTCGCCCGTGCGCGGGCCGCCGCAGGTGATGAGGCGCAGCGCGGGGCGGTTCACGTTGCCGTAGACGTCGTTCGCGGGGAAGTCGGCCTTGGCGACCGTGCGTACGGAGTCGACGGTGAACTCCGCTGTCGTGCCGTTCTCCAGGCGCGCCTCGATCCGCTCGCCCCGCCGCAGCCGGGCGAGCCGGCGGAAGACGCCGTCGCCGTAGGGGCCGACCGTGACATGGCCCAGGATCACCGACGGGCCGGTCTGGCCCGGCGTCGGCGAGTGCCGGTACCAGCCCGCCCTGTCGTGCTCCGTGACCGGCGGCACCTCCACCGTGCCGTCCGGGGCCAGCCCCAGGCGGATGACCGGGGTGTCGACCTCGATGGCCGGGATCAGCAGCCGCACCGGGACCGAACGGGCCAGGGGGCGTGCCGCGCCGGGTGTCGGCGACGGGGACGGGGGCGGCGAGGACCGATGCGAGGTCGCGCCGCCCTCGGAAGGCTTGGTCGAGGCGTGGTCGGCGCGGCCACCCCCGCAGCTCACCGACAGCGCGGCGGCCGCCGCCACGGCGAAGGCGCGCCTGGAGAGCGGAGTCACGCCTCGTTCGCCCGCTTGCGGCGTACGAGGACTACGGCCGCGCCGCCACCGAGGAGCAGCGCGGTGGCACCGGTGCCCGCCAGCACGGCCGTGCCGCTGGTCCCCTGCGACTCCGGTGCCGTACCGGTGTCGGGGGCTCCGCCGGGGACGACGGAGACCTGGCTCGGCACCGGGCTCGCGACACTGTCGTCCGTGGCCTCGGTGGGCGCGCTGTCCGACGGGTGATCCGTGGCGGGGGCGGACGGGGCCGGGTCGCCGTCTTGGCGGCCTCCTTCGGTACGGCGGTCGGGCTCGTGCCGTCGGCGAAGGCGGGGAGCGCGATCGCCAGCACGGAGGTGACGGCAAGTGCCGTGGCACTGAGGACGGTTCGGCGCATGGGTCGCTCTCTCTCGTCTGGTTCGGGTCTGTCGAACGGCTTCGTGGGCCGCCGCGCGGCCGGTTGCCCGGGGTGCGGCGGCGTCACGTACCGAGCGGAGAGACGAGACAGCCGCGGAGTGCGTTGTAAAGAGATGGCAAAGTCGTCTCTGGGGGCGGTGGGAGCGGCTGAAGTGGTGGGGGCGGTGGGGGCCCTCCGGGATCGCGGGGCGTACGCGTCACGCGAGGCACACCAGCTCCACGGCGACCACCACATCCACGACCGCGCACCATTCGGCGAAGGTGGGGCCACGACCCCCCCGCAGCCGACGCATCCTCAGATGGGTGAAGTCCCCTACGCCGTGGCAGAACCAGCCCGCCGCGATCAGATACCGGCCCAGGTCCGCGCCCACCACCAGCCCGGTCACGGCCGGCGCCCCGAACACGACCGCCCCGGCGGCCTGGAGCCCGAAGACGGCACGCCCGTGCGGAGTTCCTCCGGCCGAGACCCCGGCCACGCTCCCGGCCGTGCTTCGGCCCGCGGCCCGGGATCGGATCGCGCTTCGGAGCGCGCCCCAGAGCAGTACCGCCAACGCTGTGCCCACCATGACGCCCGCCGGTGAGACAAGGTCGAGGCCTTGGAGGGCGACCGCGAACGACGCGCCCACGGCGAGTACCGGCCAGGTCGCCCGGGGCCTGCCGATGCGCGGCCCACCTCGGCCCGGGGCCCCGCCGGACGTTGATCGTCGGCGCGGTGCTCCTCGCCGCGCTGCCCGGCGGTGCCGTCAGTCTGGCCGCGGGGGACGGCCGGTTCGCGCACGCCGCGCTCTTCCCGGCCGGTCTCGTCGCCTTCACCGTGTGGATGGTGCTGGGCCCGCTGTGGGCGTGACACATCGCCGGACCACGGCCGCCCAGCTGGCGGAGATCATCCGCGACGTCGCCGCCGGGCGCCGCTACGTCGACCCCGACATCGCCGCGTCCGCCCTCACCGAGGACGACTGCCCCCTCAGCGAGCGCGAACTGCCGGTGCTGCGCGCGGCCCGCGCCGGCGCCTCGGTCGCCGAGATCGCCGACGAGGTCCACCTGGCCCAGGGCACGGTCCGCACCTACCTCTCGGCCGCGATGTCCAAGCTGGGCGCCCCCACCCGGCACGCGGCGGCGCACCACGCAGCAGGGCTGGATCTGAGCGGAGCGCAGGCGCGTGTCACCCGGGCGGAGCGACCGGTCGGGCCCCGCTCGGCGAACAGGCCCGGCCGGCACCCGCTCAGTACACGTCCCGCACGTACCGCTTCTCCGTGGTCAGCTGCTTCACGTACGCGGCCGCCTCGTCCTCGGTCATCCCGCCGTGGGTGATCGCGATGTCCCGCAGGGCCCGGTCGACGTCCTTCGCCATCCGGGAGGCGTCGCCGCACACGTAGAAGCGGGCGCCGTCCTGGAGCCAGTGCCACACCTCGGGGCCGTGCTCGCGCATCCGGTCCTGGACGTAGACCTTGGCGCGCTGGTCGCGCGAGAAGGCGGTGTCCAACCTGCTGAGCACGCCCGACTCCTGAAGCTCTGTCAGCTCTTCCTGGTAGTAGAAGTCCGTCGCCCGGTGCTGCTCCCCGAAGAACAGCCAGTTGGGCGCCCGGTGGCCGAGGGCCCGCCGTTCCTGGAGGAAGCCGATGAAGGGCGCGACACCGGTGCCGGGGCCGACCATGATCATCGGGGTCACCGGATCGGCGGGCGGCCGGAAGTGCGGGGAGCGCTGGACGTGGACCGGCACCTCCAGGTCCGCCTCGCCGTCCGCGAGGAAGGGGGAGCAGACACCCCCGCGCGGGCGCCCGTGCAGGTTCTCGTACCGCACGACCGACACCGTCAGCGAGATGTGGTGCGGATCGACGAGCGGGCTCGACGAGATCGAGTACAGACGGGGCTGCAGCTTCTTGAAGACACCGGCCCACTCCCGGGCGGAGGCGCGTACCGCGAACTCGGCGACCACGTCGACGGCCTGTCGTCCCCAGGACCACTGGGCCAGCCCGTCCTTGTTGTCCGGACGCATGAGCTTCTTCAACTCCCGGTTGTCCCGGGTCCGTTCGGAGACGAAGCGGAGCAGGTCCGAGGTGATCCGGGTGATGTCGAGATGCCGGTGCAGCGCCTCGGCGAACGGCACCTCGCCGACCCCGTCGACCGTCACGGGAGCCGAGCCGTCCAGACCGGTCACTGCCAGCCATTCGGCGACCAGGCCGAGGGAGTTGACCGGCCGCACCCCAAGCGCGTCGCCCGCCTCGTACGACAGTCCCGTCCCGCTGGTGTCGAAGGTGAACCGGCGCACCTCCTTGCCCGCTCCGGGCAGGCTCAGCAGCCGGTTGCCGACCAGCCGGGCGGTGGCCGGCGCGGGCCTCGCGGAGCGGTGGACGGGCGTGGACGTGGGTGCGGTGACCCGGGGAGGGGCGATGGTGACGGAGCCCTGGGGCGTCGTTCCCGCGGCCGTGGGTCCGCCCTCCGCGGGGCCCTCGCCCCCGTCCGTCCCCTTGCCGAGCGCGGTGATGACCTGGCCCAGCCAGGCGTCCGCCGACGGCTCGTAGTCCGGCTCGCAGTCCGTGCGCGGGGCCAGCCGCACCCCGCCCAACTCGTCGAGCCGGGCGTCCAGTCGGCGACCGTGCCCGCAGAAGTCGTCGTACGAGGAGTCCCCGAAGGCCAGCACGGCGTAGCGCACGCCGTCCAGGCGGGGGGCCTCCTGCCGGGACAGCGCGTCCCAGAACCCGGAGCCGTTGTCGGGTGCGTCGCCGTCCCCGAAGGTGCTGGTGATCAGCAACAGGTCGGCGCCGAGCGGCAGTCGGTCCGGCGCGGCCTCGTCCATCCCGACGAGCGTCGCCCGGTGCCCCGCCGCCCCCAGATGCTCGGCGGCCGCCGTCGCGAACTCCTCGGCCGTCCCGGTCTGCGAGGCCCACAGCACGACGACCTCGCGTCCGGCCGGTTCGACGGCGGGCTCCGCGCTCGGCGCCGCCGACCGCGAGTACATCCCGGCGAGCACCCCGTTCACCCACACCGCGTGCTCCGGCGCGAACGGCGCGTCCGCCGGCAGCACGGGCACCCCCTGCACCCCGGACCCGAGCCCGGCGAGGAACCCGGTGAGGTACTGCCGCTCCTGGGCGGAGAGGACGGGCGGTGGCGAGGGTTCCAGACCGAACGGGTTGGCATCGAGGGCGATGTGGGTCGGCGCGGTGATCGACGCGGCCACGGGGAGCGGGGAGGCTGGTACGGGGGCTGTCGCCGGGGCCGTCGTCGTGGCCGTCGTCGGCGTGCCGGTGGGTTCGCTCCCGGCCGGCGCCGCGAACCTCGTCGGCGCGGCCACCTTCGCCAGGGACACCGCGCACACCTTCAACTCCGGCTGGAACGACAGCGGGTCCACCGCGTCGCTCGTCACCGCGTTGATGCTCAGATACTCCCCGAAGAGGTCGTTCCAGTGGAACGGCGCGAACACGCACCCCGGCATCACACGGTCGGAGACCACCGCCGGCAGGACGGCCCGCCCCCGCCGCGAGGCGACCTCCACCGAGTCCCCGTCCGCGACGCCCAGTTCACGCGCGTCCCGCGGATGCACCTCCACGAACGGTCCCGGGTTCAGCCTGTTGAGCTTGGCGACCCGGCCGGTCTTCGTCAGCGTGTGCCACTGGTGCTGCAGCCGCCCGGTGTTGAGCACGAACGGATAGTCGTCGTCCGGCATCTCGGCGGGCGGCAGGTGCGGACGTGCGTGGAACACGGCCCGGCCACTGACCGTGGGGAAGAGCAACCCCCGACCGGTCGCGCCCTCACCGCCCGCAGCGCGGTCATCGTTCGCGTCCCCGTCACCGTTCGCGGCCCCGGTTCCCACCACGTAGCGGATCGGGTTGCGCGCCGGCCCGTCCTCCGTAGCCGCGGGCCACTGCACGGACCCCGACCGCAGCCGGTCGTACGTCACACCGCGCAGGTCCCAGCCGGTCTTCGGGTTCCACGCCCGCTTGATCTCCTCGAAGACCTGCTCGGCGCTGTCGTACGAGAACCCCTTCTCGAAGCCCATCTCCCGGGCGACGGCCGCGATGATCCGCCAGTCGGCCATCGCCTCGCCCGGCGGGTCGGCGGCGGGGGCGGCGAGCGTGAGGTTGCGCTCGCTGTTGATGAGGACGCCCTCGGACTCGGTCCACAGCGCGCCGGGCAGGACGACATCGGCGTAGGCGTTGGTCTCGGTGTCAGCGAAGACGTCCTGGGTGATGACGAACTCCGCGGCCTCCAGCCCCTCGATCACGGTCTTGCGGTTGGCCACGGAGGCGACCGGGTTGGTACAGATGATCCAGCAGGCCTTGATCTCCCCGTCGGCCATCTTCTGGAACAGCTCGACGGTGCCCTTGCCGACCCCGTCCTTGCGCAGGCTGTCCGGCGCCAGCTCCCACAGCTCCTCGACGAACGCCCGCTCCTCGTCCACGAGCACCGACCGCTGCCCCGGCAGCCCCGGCCCCATGTAGCCCATCTCGCGCCCGCCCATGGCGTTGGGCTGGCCGGTGAGCGAGAACGGGCCGCTGCCCGGCCGGCAGATCGCACCGGTCGCCAGGTGCAGATTGACGAGCGCGTTGGTGTTCCAGGTGCCGTGGGTGGACTGGTTGAGCCCCATGGTCCAGCAGCTCGTCCACTCGGCGGCCTCGCCGATCAGCCGGGCGGCCTCGCGGATGTCGTCCGCCGGGATGCCGGTGATGTCGGCGACGGCGTCCGGCGCGTAGTCGGCGAGGAAGTCGGGCATCGCCTCCCAGCCCTCGGTGTGGGCGGCGATGAAGTCGGCGTCGGTGTGCCCGTTCGCGTGCAGCTGGTGCAGCAGGCCGTTGAGGAGGGCGAGGTCCGTGCCCGGACGTATCTGCAGGAACAGATCGGCCTTCTCGACGGTCGCCGTGCGGCGCGGATCGACGACGATCAGTTTCGCGCCCGCCTTGACCCGGTCCATCATCCGCAGGAACAGGATCGGGTGGCAGTCCGCCATGTTCGAGCCGATGACGAGGAAGACGTCCGCCCGGTCCAGGTCCTCGTAGGAGCCGGGCGGGCCGTCGGCGCCCAGCGACAGCTTGTAGCCGGTGCCGGCGCTCGCCATGCACAGCCGGGAGTTGGACTCGATCTGGTTGGTCCGGATGAAGCCCTTGGCCAGCTTGTTCGCCAGGTACTGGGCCTCCAGGCTCATCTGGCCGGAGACGTAGAAGGCGAACGCGTCGGGCCCGTGCTCGTCGATGATCGCGCGCAGCCGCCGGGCGGTCTCGGCGATCGCGTCGGAGGCGGGCGCGGGGGCCGGTTCGTCGCCCCGGTCGTCCCGCACGAGGGCGGTGGTGAGGCGGCCCGGCGCGGCGAGCATGTCGGCGGTGGTCGCGCCCTTGGTGCAGAGGCGGCCGAAGTTCGCCGGGTGGGACTTGTCGCCGGACGCCTTCAACACCGTGCGCCGGCCGTCGGGGCCCATCCCGACGTCCAGGAGCATGCCGCAGCCGACACCGCAGTACGAGCACACGGTCCGCACCTGTGTCGTGGTGCTCTGCGGGCCCTGCGCGGCCACGGGCGGCCCCTCTCTGTCGGCGTCCGGGGTGTCCGGTCGTTCGTCCGTTCGTCCGTTTGCTCGTCCGGTCGGTCCACCGGGCGCTGTCGGTGTGGCGGCCGGCGCTGTCCGGCGCGACAGCCGTTCGTCGCCCGGCGTGACAGCCGTTCGCCGTCCGAGGCGATTGGCCGTTCCCTGTCCGGCCCGATGGCCGGTCGCCTTCTGGTACGGCCGCCGGTCGGCTGGCGCTCAGTCGCCGGATCGCCGCCCGGCAGGCTCGATCGTACGAATTGCCCGTTACGCCTGTGTCACATGATCCGATCATGAGGCGTTACGCCCGCCACACACGGCCGCGCGAGGGGCTGTGAGGGTGGGTTCCGGCTGTCGGCCGGGACGGAGGAGTCGCGGTCCGTGTCGCTGTTGGGCCGAACGGGTGACCATGCGTAAGAATTGGCCGATGCAGTCATTCAGTGCGAGCCAGGGGGAAGGCCGGTGAACAGGGTGAACAGCCACGATGTCACCGACGAACAGTGGGAGGGGCTCGCCCAGGTCGTGCCGCTGCGGGGCCGGGACGCCTGGCCGTCCGCAGTCGGCCATCGGACCATACCGGAAGCCGAGACGGAGGCCCGGCGCCGCTTCGTGGTGCTGCGCGTCAACGTCTTCGCGGACGCCCGTGAGGTGGCGGAGACGCTGATGGCGGGCGTTCCGGTGCTGTTGGACCTGTCGGGTGCCGAGAGCGACACCGCCAAGCGTGTGCTGGATTTCAGCACGGGCGTCGTCTTCGGCCTGGCATCCGGGATGCACCGGGTCGACCGGAACGTGTTCCTTCTCACGCCACCGGGGACCGAGGTGCGGGGGCTGATGGAGGGCCGGGATCCCGGGGTGTGACGCACGCGGCGTTCGCGCGGCGCGGCGCGCCTGAACGTGCCGCGTCGGGCCTCGGTGTGGGCGGGGCGTGGTTCGCGGCGCCCTTTCATCGCGTGTGGTTCGCGGCGCGTGGTCATCGCGCGTGGTTCCTGGCGTCTGGTTCATGGTGCGTGGGGAGCAGGGCGCTTGCGGGGGTTCGGGGCGCTGCCCGTGCGGGCGGGGCGCCCTCGTTCCCGGTGGGCGCTCCCTCGATCGTAGGAAGATCCACTCGGCGGAACGGTTTGTCTGCGGCGTCGGCTCCTAGTGTCCGCATATGACCGTGTCATCCCTTTCGCCGGTGGTGCCCGGCGTGGACGCCGGGGCGCGTCCGGAGCGGCCGAGCGTCACCGAACTGCGGCTCTCCGCCTTCGCCGGACACCGCAACGCCTTCCTTCCGCTCGGGCCGCTGACCCTCCTCGCGGGGCACAGCGGCAGCGGCAAGACCACCGCGCTCAGGGCGTACGAGGCGCTGGCCGGGCTGGGTGGTGGCGCCGGCCTCGACGAGGTCTTCCCCGACCCGCTGGGCTGCGTCCCCGAACGGGCCCGTCCCGACGCCCAGCGGCGCCGCGGCTTCCGGATCGGCTGCACGGCCGACGGTCCCGAGGGGCCCGTGCACCTCGACGTCGCCGTCCAGGTCGAGCCCGAACTCCGCGTCGTGGGCGAGCGGTTGACGTGCGGTGGGCTCACCCTGCTGGAGACGGCGCTCGTCGACCCGAGCCGCCCCGTGGTCCAGGCCGCCTGGCACACGGCCGGCTCCTCACCGGTCACCCGCGGCCCCCTGCCCGACGACCGCCTCGGTACGGCCCTGCTTCCGCTCCGCGTCGCCGGCAAGACGGACGGCCAGCGCCGGGTCCTCGCCGCCGCCGAGCAGATGGTGGTCGCCCTCCGCTCGGTCTACGCCTGTGATCCCCGCCCCGGCCGGATGCGCGCCGCCGTGCCGCTCGGCTCCGGTCGGCTGCTGCGGGGCTGCGACAACCTCGCCGACGTGCTGTGGCGTACGCGGACGGAGTGCGGCCGACGGCACGCGCTGCTCGTCGGGGCGGTGCGCGAGGGCTGTGCGGGGCCGGTCCTCGATCTGCTCGCCGAGCCGCTGCGGGACGGCGCGGTACGGGCGGTGCTGGACCGGGGGGACGGTGTGCGGACGGCCCTGGGCCTGCTCGGGGACGGCGAGTTGAGGTATCTCGCGCTGTCGCTGGTGCTGTTCACCGGGCCCGGTGTGCTGGAGGTGGACCAGGCCGCGGAGGTGCCGGCGGCTCTGCAGACGCTCACGGTCCTCGCCGACGGCTTCGACCGGGCCCTGGACCCCCGGCAGGTGGGGGAGTTGGTGCGGCTGGCGGCCCGGATGTGCGAACGCGGGCACATCCGGCTCGTCGGCGCGGTGAGCGACGCCTCCTGGGCCGCCGGGGTGGCCGGGGTGACGGTGGTAGACCTGAACCGTGAAAGATCCTGAATCCCCCGAGCGGAAGCCGGACCTGGCGGCGCTGCAGCGGCGGCTCGCCGAGTTCGCCGCCGCCCGCGACTGGCAGCAGTACCACACGCCCAAGAACCTGGTCTCCGCGCTGAGCGTCGAGGCGTCCGAACTCGTCGAGATCTTCCAGTGGTTGACGCCGGAGGAGTCGGCTCGTGTGATGTCGGACCCGGAGACCGCCCAGCGCGTCGGGGACGAGGTGGCCGACGTGCTCGCCTATCTGCTCCAGCTCTGCGAGGTGCTGGGGATCGACCTGTTGTCAGCGCTGGATGCGAAGATCGACCGCAACGAACGGAGATTTCCGGCACCGGGGCGACCCTGAGGACGCTCGACGCTGAGCACCTCCATCCGGTTGTCACTCTCCGGAGTTGAAAAGTTGTCCACAGCCGACTTGTTATCCACAGATTTCAGGCTTCCTCTGGCTTTCTGTCTCAGCGGCCCTCACTGTGGGTAATGAACAGGCAGGAGTTCGGGCGGACGTGTGAGAGCGCGTCGGGGAAAGTCGGGGGCAGCGCATGGATGCGGTGCGGCTCATCTTCGCGAGCAGGCGTGCTCTGGCGGGCAGCGTCGAGGGACCTCAGATCATGGCGGAGGCGTGGCAGTCCTATGCCCTCGCTCAGGCGATCGGGAGCCGTCTCGCGGTCTCGGGACCTCCCGAACTGCGGGGTGAGGCACTGGGGTTGACCGAACTGGCCGGCAGCGGCTGCGGCATACTCGGCGCCCCGCCGCTCGGTGTGGGCGACTTACGCGCCGCCCGGCTCACCGAGTTGGGCGACGCCCACGAGTCGCTGCTGCGGCTCGGGGGCCTGCTGGGCGAGGTCGGCATCGCGCTCGTGGGTCTGGCGAGCGGGGCGGACGACGAGGCGACGTACTGGCAGTGCATGGAGGCGATCGACGCGGCGGACGAGGCACGGGACCGGGTGCTGGAAATGCTGCGGCGGCTGGCCGTCAGAGAACAGGTCCTGTCGGAGAGAGACGCGGCGGCGGGGTGAGCCGCTCGGGACGGGCCGGCGCCTGCTCCTAGGGTCTGTCGTTTGGATCACGCCGGCTTCGGGCGAGGGCGCCCCGCGGCCCAGGCGTGATCCAAACGACAGGCCCTAGGGGCGCGGGGAACTGCTCGACGAGCCCTCACCCACCCGCAGTCGAAGAACGCACCTCGGCGGGCGGGGGAGGGGGCGCGGCCCCCGAACACGGCGAGCGCCCGGCCGGAAACGCACGGCCGGGCGTCGGGGTTCGTGGCAAGGAGAACCTCAGGCGGGTCCGCTCTCCTCCGTGGAGGCGGCCCGCGGTGCGGAGAACTCCGCGTCGAGCTGGGACAGGTCCGCGTTCAGGGCAGCCATCAGCTCCTCCATCTGCTGGAGCAGACCCTTCGGCTGCGCAGGCACGGCAGCCTGCTCCGGCACGGCTTCCTGGGACATGTGACGGCCTCCTCGGCCCTCGCCCCCCGAGGGGGCACGTGGTGCGGGCGTCCCGGCAGCGGCCGCCGGCGACGGGTGCCGGGCGGTCCGGCTCCATCCCGAGCAACGATCACCGTTACGGCCGGTCACTGACGCCGCCCGTCCCGGGCGCCGGATTGACGGTTTTTCACCCGACCGTGGCCCCAAGGCGCCAGCGTGACCGGTGCCGTTGACCGGGGGGTCAGCGTGCAGGATGGAGGCATGGATCTTCGCATCTTCACCGAGCCCCAGCAGGGGGCGACCTACGACACCCTCCTCACCGTCGCCAAGGCGACCGAGGACCTCGGATTCGACGCGTTCTTCCGTTCCGACCACTATCTCCGCATGGGCTCGTCGGACGGCCTGCCCGGCCCCACGGACGCCTGGATCACCCTGGCCGGGCTCGCCCGCGAGACCAAACGCATCCGCCTCGGCACCCTGATGACCGCAGGAACCTTCCGCCTGCCGGGTGTGCTCGCCATCCAGGTCGCGCAGATCGACCAGATGTCCGGCGGCCGGGTCGAACTCGGGCTGGGCGCGGGCTGGTTCGAGGAGGAGCACAAGGCGTACGGCATCCCGTTCCCGAAGGAGAAGTTCGGGCGCCTGGAGGAGCAGCTGGCCATCGTCACCGGTCTGTGGGCCACCGAGGTCGGCAAGACGTTCTCGTACGAGGGCACCCACTACCAGCTGACCGACTCGCCCGCGCTGCCCAAGCCCGCGCAGGCCAAGGTGCCCGTCCTCATCGGCGGCCACGGCGCGGTCCGCACCCCGCGGCTCGCCGCGCGGTACGCCGACGAGTTCAACATGCCGTTCGCCTCGATCGAGGACAGCGAGCGCCAGTTCGGCCGGGTCCGCATGGCCGCGGAGGAGGCCGGCCGCAAGGGTGACGACCTCGTGTACTCGAACGCCCTGGTCGTGTGCGTGGGCAAGGACGACGCCGAGGTCGCCCGGCGCGCCGCCGCGATCGGCCGCGAGGTCGACGAGCTCAAGGCCAACGGGCTGGCCGGCTCCCCGGCGGAGGTCGTCGACAAGCTCGGCCGCTACCGGGCCATCGGCTCCCAGCGCGTCTACCTCCAGATCCTCGACCTCGACGACCTGGGCCACCTGGAGCTGATCTCCGGCCAGGTGCAGTCCCAGCTGTCCTAGCGAAGACGTCCCGCGCCCGGCCCGGGGCGCGGGACGGCGCCGCCCGGGCCACCACCGCCCCGGGCCGACACCCAGGTGCCCGGCCCCAGGCCCCCGGGCGGGGCGCGGGACGGCGGCGCGCCCTCACCGACTACCTCACCGCCGAGAGCCCCGTCGCCCCACCGGGCACCGACCGGGTCACCGAGCTGCCCTGATGTCGGGCCCGCGTCGTGGCCGCGGGGTCGGCCGCGGCCACGACGCGGGGGCGGCCCTCCGGCGAAAATGCCTCAGTGCGCCCCGAACCTTCGCTGTACGTTGGGCGTCCATCCAGACACCCACGACGAGGCAACCCCACCGTGTTCCTGACGATCAGTACCATCGGCACCCCAGAGCGCCCCGCGACCGATCTCGGTTTCCTGCTGCACAAGCATCCCGACAAGGCGCAGGCGTTCTCCACCTCCTACGGCACAGCGCACGTCCTCTACCCCGAGGCGGACGTCGAGCGGTGCACGGCAGCGCTGCTGCTGGAGGTGGACGCGGTGGCACTGGTCAGAAGGGGCAAGGGCAAGGGCCGCGGCGGCGCCCCCGACGCGGCGCTCGCCCAGTACGTCAACGACCGCCCGTACGCGGCCTCCTCCCTGCTCGCCGTCGCGCTGAACGACGTCTTCTCCAGCGCCGTGCGCGGCCAGTGCAAGGCCCGCCCCGAACTCCCGGAGCAGGTCCGCCCGCTGCGCGTCGAGATACCGGCGCTGCCCGCCCGCGGCGGCCCGGATCTCGTCGTCAAGCTCTTCGCGCCACTCGGCTGGACCGTCACCGCCGAGGCGGTGCCGCTGGACACCCAGTTCCCCGAATGGGGTGCCTCCCGCTATGTGCGGCTCGTCCTGGAGTCGGAGTCGCTGACCCTCGCCGAGGCGCTGCGCCACCTGTACGTGCTGCTGCCGGTGCTCGACGACGCCAAGCACTACTGGGTGTCGTCCGACGAGGTGGACAAGCTGCTGCGCGTCGGCGAGGGCTGGCTCCCGGACCACCCCGAGCACAAGCTGATCACCAGCCGGTACCTGTCCCGCCGCTGGTCGCTGACCCGGCAGGCCATGGAGCGCATGGAACTCGTCCGGCTGGCCGAGGCCGACGACAGCGAGGTCGAGGAGATCGACAACGCGGTCGAGGAATCCGCGGACGGGGAGGCCGACGGCGAGATCACGGCGGAGGCCGAGGCCGAGTCCGAGATCGAGCCGGGGGCCGTCGCCGAGACCGGGGCCGAGGCCGGCACCGGGGCCGAGTCCGTCGAGAAGCCGACTCCGCTGGCCGTGCAGCGGCGCGACGCGATCATCGCCGCGCTCAAGGACTCCGGGGCCGCCCGCGTCCTCGACCTGGGCTGTGGTCAGGGCCAGTTGGTGCAGGTGCTGCTCAAGGACGT
Source organism: Streptomyces sp. MNU76 (assembly GCF_020982545.1). Classification (GTDB taxonomy): domain Bacteria; phylum Actinomycetota; class Actinomycetes; order Streptomycetales; family Streptomycetaceae; genus Streptomyces. The sequence goes on from NZ_JAJKLK010000003.1 coordinate 199,359, forward strand.
CCGGTTCACCGAGATCGTCGGCACGGACGTCTCGATGCGCGCGCTCACCATCGCCTCCCGCCGCCTCAAGCTCGACCGCATGGGCGAGCGTCAGGCATCCCGCGTCCAGCTCTTCCAGAGCTCCCTCGCCTACACCGACAAGCGCCTCAAGGGCTACGACGCCGCCGTGCTCTGCGAGGTCGTCGAGCACCTCGACCTGGCCCGGCTACCGGCCCTGGAGTACGCCGTGTTCGGCTCGGCCCGCCCCCGCACCGTCCTCGTGACCACCCCGAACGTCGAGTACAACGTCCGCTGGGAATCCCTTCCCGCCGGGCACGCCCGGCACAGCGACCACCGCTTCGAGTGGACCCGGGAGGAGTTCCGCGCCTGGGCGACGACCGTGGCCGAACGGCATGGCTACGACGTCGAGTTCGTACCCGTCGGGCCCGACGACCCGGAGGTGGGGCCGCCCACCCAGATGGGTGTGTTCAAGCAGCGCGACACCGACAGGACCGACGAGAAGGAGGCGAAGGCAGCATGAGCGAGACCACCCGGCAGACCGGCAAGGGGCGCATCCTGCCCGTCACCGACCTCTCCCTCGTGGTGCTGATCGGCGCCTCCGGCTCGGGCAAGTCCACGTTCGCCCGACGCCACTTCGAGCCCACCGAGATCATCTCCTCCGACTTCTGCCGGGGACTGGTCTCGGACGACGAGAACGACCAGAGCGCGACGAAGGACGCCTTCGACGTGCTCCACTACATCGCGGGCAAGCGCCTCGCGGCCGGCCGCCGTACCGTCGTCGACGCGACCAGCGTGCAGCAGGAGTCCCGCCGACAGCTGATCGAACTGGCCCGGAAGCACGACGTGCTGCCGATCGCCGTCGTGCTCGACGTACCGGAGGAGGTGTGCGCCGCGCGCAACGCGGCCCGCACCGACCGCGCCGACATGCCGCGCCGCGTCATCCAGCGCCACACCCGCGAACTGCGCCGCTCCCTCAGGCACCTGGAGCGCGAGGGCTTCCGCAAGGTGCACGTCCTGCGGGGCGTCGAGGAGATCGACCACGCCACGATCGTCACCGAGAAGCGCTTCAACGACCTCACCCACCTCACCGGCCCGTTCGACATCGTCGGCGACATCCACGGCTGCGCGAGCGAACTGGAGGCGCTGCTCGGCAAGCTGGGCTACGTCGACGGCGTCCACCCGGAAGGCCGCACGGCCGTCTTCGTCGGCGACCTGGTCGACCGGGGGCCGGACAGCCCGGCCGTGCTGCGCCGCGTGATGTCGATGGTCGGCTCCGGCAACGCGCTCTGCGTGCCCGGCAACCACGAGAACAAGTACGGCCGTTACCTGAAGGGCCGCAACGTCCAGCACACCCACGGGCTCGCCGAGACCATCGCGCAGATGGAGGACGAGAGCGAGGAGTTCAAGCAGGAGGTGCGGCGGTTCATCGACGGGCTCGTCAGCCACTACGTCCTCGACGGCGGGAAGCTGGTCGTCTGTCACGCCGGTCTGCCGGAGAAGTACCACGGCCGCACCTCCGGCCGGGTCCGCAGCCACGCGCTGTACGGCGACACCACGGGCGAGACCGACGAGTTCGGGCTGCCGGTGCGCTACCCGTGGGCGCAGGACTACCGGGGCCGCGCCGCCGTGGTCTACGGCCACACCCCGGTGCCCACCGCCACCTGGCTGAACAACACCATCTGCCTCGACACGGGTGCCGTCTTCGGTGGCAGGCTCACCGCGCTGCGCTGGCCGGAGCGCGAACTCGTCGACGTACCGGCCGAGAAGGTCTGGTACGAGCCGGCCAGGCCGCTGGCCACCGAGGCGCCCGGCGGGCACGAGGGCAGGCCGCTGGACCTGGCGGACGTGCACGGCCGTCGGGTCGTCGAGACCCGGCACGCCGGCCGGGTGTCGGTCCGCGAGGAGAACGCGGCCGCGGCCCTGGAGGTCATGAGCCGTTTCGCGGTCGACCCGCGGCTGCTGCCGTATCTGCCGCCGACCATGGCGCCGACCGCGACCTCGCACGTGGAGGGCTACCTGGAACATCCGGCGGAGGCGTTCGCGCAGTACAGGGAGGACGGTGTCGCGCGGGTCGTGTGCGAGGAGAAGCACATGGGTTCCCGGGCGGTGGTCCTGGTCTGCCGCGACGCGGACGCGGCCCGCGCCCGCTTCGGCGGTGGGGGCACCTCCCGCTCGAGCGCAGCCGAGAGTGGGGGAGGGCCCACCGGTTCCCTCTACACCCGTACCGGCCGCCCGTTCTTCGACGACCAGGCACGCACCGAGCTGGTCCTCGCCAGGATCCGCGAGGCCGTCACGGCGGCCGGGCTCTGGGACGAACTCGACACCGACTGGCTGCTGCTGGACGCCGAGCTGATGCCCTGGTCGCTGAAGGCGTCCGGGCTGCTGCGCACCCAGTACGCGGCCGTCGGGGCCGCCTCCGCCGCGGTGTTCCCGGGCGCGCTGGCCGCCCTGGAGGGCGCGGCGGCACGCGGCGTCGACGTGGGCGAGCTGCTGGGCAAGCAGCGCGAGCGGGCCGCCGACGGCGCCGCGTTCACGGAGGCGTACCGGCGCTACTGCTGGCCCACCGAGGGTCTGGACGGCGTCCGGCTCGCCCCCTTCCAGATCCTCGCGGTCCAGGGCCGCAGCCTCGCCGCGCTCCCGCACGACGAGCAGCTCGCGCTCCTGGACCGGCTCGTCGAGTACGACGTCAGCGGCCTGCTGCAGACCACCCGGCGCCTCTTCGTCGACACCGGGGACGAGGCCTCGGTGCGGGCCGGCATCGACTGGTGGCTGGAGATGACCGGCCGCGGCGGCGAGGGCATGGTCGTCAAGCCGGTCGGGGCGGTCGTGCGCAGCGGACAGGGACGGTTGGTCCAGCCGGGCATCAAGTGCCGGGGCCGGGAGTACCTGCGGATCATCTACGGCCCGGAGTACACCCGCCCGGAGAACCTCGCCCGGCTGCGCGGCCGGTTCCTCAACCACAAGCGGTCCCTCGCCCTGCGCGAGTACGCCCTGGGTCTGGAGGCCCTGGACCGACTCGCCGAGGGAGAGCCGCTGTGGCGGGTGCACGAGGCGGTGTTCGGGGTACTGGCCCTGGAGTCGGAGCCCGTCGACCCCCGGTTGTGAGACCGACGCCCGCCACGGACGACCCTCGTCCGTGGCGGGTGGACCCGCGCCCGTGACATGACATTGCGGCTGATAATGTCGCGAGCAGGCGTGGCCGTGTTCCGCGTTCGAGAGGTTCCGGCGGTGCTCGGGGAGACAGCGATCGAAGCCGATCGCAGGCGACCGCTGTCACCCGAGTCGGTCCCATCGGTCCCAGTCGAAGGTATGTGGGGTTTCCCATGCGTCGCAGCACCACGTGGTCCGGAACGCGGTCAGCTGCCGGATCCGCCGGGCGGTCCGGTCGAGAGCGGTCGGCCCTCGACGCCGCGTACGACGAGTGCCGCCGCCTGGTCCGCACGACCCGGCCCACCGAGTACGCGCTCATGCAGCTGATGCCGCCGACGGTCCGCCCCGCGTGCTGGGCCCTGTACGCCGCTCTCGCCTCCGCCGACGACCTGCTCGACTCCACCGAGGGCACGCCGGGGGAGCGGAGCAGGCGGCTCCAGGAGTGGCGGACCGCGCTGGAGGCCGACCTGGCGTGCGGCACCAGCGACGACCCGGTACGACTCGCGCTGACGAACGCGGTCTGGCACTGGGGGCTCGACCCCGCGGATCTGCTGGGCGCCCTGGACGCCGTCCAGGGGGACGAGGCCCGCGAGGGTGTCGCGACCTGGCAGGAGTGGCGGGAGCGAGCCCACGCCCAGAACGTCAGCTGGCCCGAACAGTTGATGCGCATGCTGGTCCGCTCCGGACTGCCCGTCCCCGTGCGGCTGCGCGACCTCCCGGGCTTCACCCGGTTCGTGGACGGTCTGTTCCTCGCCGACATGCTCCGCGACCTCCCCGAGGACCTCGACGCCGGGCAGGTGTGGTTCCCCACCGAGGTCCTCGACCGCCACGGTGTGACCCGGGAGGAGCTGATCTCCCGCGCGTGGACCCCGGCCGTACGGCGGCTGGTCGCGCACCTCGTCGACCAGGCCCGGCAGTGGCTGGAGAGCTCCCGCCGGGCGCTGCGGAACACGCTGCCGCTGGGCCCCGCCATCGTGCTCGACACCGCGGTCGAACTCTTCGGCGCGGAGCTGGACGCGATCGAACGCTCCGGCTCGGCCGTCCTGCACCGCCCGGTACGCGTGCCCCGGCACACCGAGTGGCGGATCGTGGGCCCGGCCCGCGCCCGAGCCGCCGTGGTGTGGCGGCTGACGCTGCCGCCGGGCAGGGACGACACCCCGGTGCGGACGGCCGGAGGCGCGTCGGCCGGCGGCGGCGCCGGGGACGACTCGGCTCCGGGCCCCCTCACCGGCCCCGAACGGCTCGTCACGCGGATCGCCGAACCGCCGCTGCCCCCGCGCCCGCACCGCGACGGCGCCCGCCCGCCGGCCATAGCCGAGGCGCACCTGCCCCGGCACGTGGCCATCGTCATGGACGGCAACGGACGCTGGGCCACCGGGCTCGGGCTGCCCCGCGACGAGGGCCACCGGGCCGGAGCGGTGGCCCTGCGCGACGTCGTCCAGGGCGCGCTGGAGATCGGCCTCGCCCATCTGACGGTCTACGCCTTCTCCACCGAGAACTGGAAGCGGTCGCCCGACGAGGTCTCCAAACTCTTCGCGATCATGCGCGCCGAGCTGCTCGACGGTGAACTGCTCGACCACGACGTACGACTGCGCTGGGTCGGCTCTCCCGACGGCCTCCCGGAGGACGTGGTGGAGGTCCTCCGCGCCCAGGAGCACGCCACCCGCAACCGCACCGGCCTCACTCTCAACGTCTGCGTCAACTACGGCGGCCGGGCCGAACTCGCCCAGGCGGGCGCGGCGTTGGCGCGTGCCGCGCTCGCGGGAGAGGTCGATCCCGCCCGGGTCTCCGAACAGCTCTTCGCCGCGCACCTGCCTCATCACGCCCTGCCCGACGTGGACCTCCTGTGGCGCACCAGCGGTGAGATCCGCACGTCCAACTTCCTCCCCTGGCACGCCCACTACGCGGAGCTCCACTTCACGGACCAGCCGTGGCCCGAGGTGGACCGCCGCGATCTGTGGGAGGCGGTAGTGGCCTACACCCACCGCAAGCGCCGCAAGGGTGCGGCGTCCGCCGAGGGGGCCGAGTAGACAGGTCTCTGGGCGGCGGGGGTGCGTTGTCGGGTGCGGGTGAGTGGGGCTTCTCGCGCAGTTCCCCGCGCCCCTGAAAAGCAGGGGCTGCGCCCCGTGCTTTTCATCCCCGCAGCCCCGCTGCCTTTCTGGCCGGCCGGGCCGTGGTCTTTCAGGCCCGCAGGGCCTGGTCTTCAGGGGCGCGGGGAACTGCGCGAGAAGCCCCACCGGGCCCGCACCCGACAACGCGCCGAACCGGCGGCGCCCCGCGTCAGCCCACCAACCGCAACCGAACCCCCGCCACCCCCACCCGCACCGTCTGCCCCCACGTCAGTTCCAGCGCATCCCCTCCATCCCGTCCCCGAACACGATCAACCGATCCGACTCGACCGTCAGCCGCAGCCGCGCCGCCGCCGCCAACTCCCCCGCCACCAGGGACGTCCCGGTCGCCGGAGACGGCCACGCCTCACGCACGAACCACAGCAGACGCGCCTCGTCGCGCCCCGGAAGGGCCAGCGCACTGGCCCGTTCCTGCCAGACGGACCGGATCCACCCGCTCGCCCCGGTGCCCGTCCCGACGAGCACCCCGGACGAGGCCTGGGGCTCGACGGCACCCCTGTCGCCGTCGAGCCCCAGCCGGTACCGGGCGGTCTGGTGCCCCGCCGGGCCGAGGTAGATCTCGTTGAGCGCCACCAGCCGCTGCGTGTCGTCCGCTACGGCCTCGACCATCGTCAACTCGTCGACCCGACCCGCTTGTTGGACCGAAGCGGTCAGCAACTTCGCGGCCTGCTCCGGCCGATGCCGCACCAGCACCCCCGGATTGCGCCGGGGATCGGGGTTGATCCCCACCACCGGCTGCCCCGCGAGGTACTTCGCCGCGTTGGCGACCAGCCCGTCCTGCCCGACCACGACCACCACGTCCTCGGGAGCGAACAGAAAGCGGTCCAGATCGCCCCGCTCGACCCGCGACTGACGCCACGTCAGCGGCACCGAGGAGGCGACCTCGGCGAGCGCCGCGCGTTCCCGCCGGTGCCGCTCGGCCACGTCCTCGATGTCCCGCCCCCGGGACCGCAGGAAGAAGGCGGCCTGCCCGTGCGTACCGTGCCGGGCCACCAACTCCTCGTACTCGGTGGTGCGATGGACCAGCACCACGCGCGGCGCCAGACTCACGCCCGGTCCCCGCCGCCCGACCCGCCGCCGAGCCTGGACAGCAGCCCGGTGAGCACATCCGGCGACACCGTCACACTCTCGATCCGCGGCAGGTTCTCCGCGAGCCGCGTCCCGGTCAGCGCGTGCAGCGTCGCCGCGTCCACCTCGGCGTGCACCCGCAGCCACGCCGCCTGCGCCTCGGCCCGCGCCACGCCCACCTCCCGCGCGGCCCGCGCCTCGGCCTCGGCGAGCTTGACCTGTCGCGCCGCCTCCGCCTGCGCCAGCTTCACACTCCGCGCGGCCTCGGCCTCCGCGAGCTGCACGGTGCGTTCGGCCTCCGCCTCGGTCAGCCGTACCGTCCGGGCCGCCTCCGCGCCCGCCTTCACCGCGTCGGCGGCGGCCCTCTCCTCCGCCTCGCGCCGCGCGTTGGTGCCCCGCTGCTCGACCAACTGCTCCTCGCGCCGGGCGAGTTCGATCTGGCTGGCCAGCTCGTTCTCGGCGATGGCCCGCTCCCGCTCGACGGCCACGGCCCGGCGCTCGTACGTCGCCCGGTCGGCCTCCTGCTGGATCTGCTCCCGGGCCGGTGTACGCAGCGCGCGCTCCACCTCGGGCTCGGGCCGCAGCGCCACCACGCGGACGGCCACGATCTCGATCCCGGTGGCCGGCAGCCGTGGCTCGGCCGCCAGCCCGCTCGCCACCCGTTCCCGGACCGCCGCGACCCCGTCGACCAGGGCGGAGGCCAGTGTCGTACGGGCCAGGACGTCCAGCGCGTGCTGCTGGGCCGTCTCCGTCAGCAGGGTCGACAGCTGCTCCAGCGGAGCGCCGCGCCAGACCCCCGTGTCGGGGTCGATGGAGAAGTCGAGCCGGGCGGCGGCGATCGCGGGGTCGCTCACCCGGTACGTCACCGTCGCCTGCACCGCCACGTCCTGGAAGTCGGACGTACGGGCGTGGAAGGTCATCGCCAGTTCCCGGTCGTCCACCGGGATCTCGGAGAGCGCGGCGCTGAGCGACCGGTACCAGAAGCTCAGCCCCGGGCCGTCGTGCGCGAGCCGCCCGGAGCGGTGGTGACGGATGTGGGCGGTGGGTGCTCCGCGCAGATGCCGCCAGCCGAGCCGTCTGGTGATGTCGGCCATGGATGGTCCCCCTCTGGTGCCGCCGGACGTGTCCGCGAGCCCGCCCCCGATGTTCGGCGCGAGCGATTCGCGTCACTTAGACGATAACGAGGGGACCCCTTTATCGTCAAGAGGACGAGATGAAGGTGGCGGAAGGATTCCGATTCGGTCGACCGGCGGGTGAACACGCGCCCGAATGGTCAGGATGAGGGCATGGGATTCCATGTCGACTCCGAGGCCGGGCGCCTGCGCCGCGTCATCCTGCACCGGCCGGATCTTGAGCTCAAAAGGCTCACCCCCAGCAACAAGACCGCGCTGCTCTTCGATGACGTCCTGTGGGTGCGCCGGGCGCGCGCCGAGCACGACGGATTCGCCGACGTGCTGCGTGACCGGGGCGTCGCCGTCCACCTCTTCGGTGACCTCCTCACCGACGTCATGCGGATTCCGCAGGCCCGGCAACTCGTCCTGGACCGCGTCTTCGACGAGAAGGAGTACGGCCCGCTCGCCACGGACCACCTCAGGGCCGCCTTCGAAACGCTGCCCGTGGACGGGCTGGTCGAGGCGCTGATCGGCGGCATGACCAAACGCGAGTTCCTCGACGCGCACATGGAGCCGGCCTCCGTCCGCTTCCACGTCATGGAGTTGGACGACTTCCTCCTCGACCCGCTCCCCAACCACCTCTTCACCCGCGACACCTCCGCCTGGATCTACGACGGGGTGTCCATCAACGCCATGCGCTGGCCGGCCCGTCAGCGCGAGACCGTCCACTTCGAGGCGATCTACCGGCATCACCCGCTGTTCCGCGCCGAGACGTTCCACGTCTGGTCGGAGGGCCAGGCCGACTACCCGTCGACCATCGAGGGCGGCGACGTCCTCGTCATCGGCAACGGGGCCGTCCTCATCGGCATGAGTGAACGCACCACCCCGCAGGCCGTCGAGATGCTCGCGCACAAGCTCTTCGCCGCCGGCTCCGCGCAGACCATCGTGGCCCTCGACATGCCCAAGCGCCGGGCCTTCATGCACCTCGACACCGTCATGACCATGGTCGACGGCGACACCTTCACCCAGTACGGCGGACTCGGCATGCTCCGCTCGTACACCATCGAGCCCGGCGTCGGGGAGAAGGAGCTCAAGGTCACCGACCATCCGCCGGAGCACATGCACCGTGCGATCGCCGCCGCGCTCGGCCTCGACGCGATCCGGGTGCTCACCGCCACGCAGGACGTCCACGCCGCCGAACGCGAGCAGTGGGACGACGGCTGCAACGTCCTCGCCGTCGAGCCCGGCGTCGTCGTCGCCTACGAGCGCAACGCCACCACCAACACGCATCTGCGCAAGCAGGGCATCGAGGTCATCGAGATCCCGGGCAGCGAGCTGGGGCGGGGAGGGGCGGGCCACGCTGTATGAGCTGCCCGGTGGAGATCCGCGGTGTAGGGATCCGCGGCGCTGGGGTGCCGGGTGCCGGGGCCGGGGCCGGGGCCGGGCGCGCGGCGGCGCGGAGGGTGCCGTATAGAAATGTGGAACATCGTATAGACTTCCAGTCTTCCTATCGCTGTCCCTGTCCCGTCGACCCAGGAGCGCCCCATGGCGACCGTTTCCCACGCCCTCGCCGGGCGCCACTTCCTCAAGGAGCTGGACTTCACCGCGGAGGAGTTCCGCGGGCTGATCGAGCTGGCCGTGGAGCTGAAGGCGGCCAAGAAGGCCGGGACGGAGACCCAGTACCTGCGGGGCAGGAACATCGCGCTCATCTTCGAGAAGACCTCGACGCGCACGCGCTGCGCGTTCGAGGTCGCCGCGGCCGACCAGGGCGCCCGGACGGTGTACCTGGACCCGTCCGGCTCCCAGATGGGCCACAAGGAGTCGGTCAAGGACACCGCGCGGGTGCTAGGACGGATGTTCGACGCGATCGAGTACCGGGGCGACAGTCAGGCGAACGTCGAGGAGCTGGCGGCGTACGCCGGGGTGCCGGTCTACAACGGGCTCACCGACGACTGGCATCCCACCCAGATGCTGGCCGACGTGATGACCATGACCGAGCACAGCGACAAGCCGCTGGACGAGATGGTCCTCGCCTACCTCGGCGACGCCCGTTTCAACATGGGCAACTCCTACCTGGTCACCGGTGCCCTGCTCGGCATGGACGTGCGGATCGTCGCCCCGCAGGCCTACTGGCCGGCCGAGGAGATCGTCACCCACGCCCGCAAGCTCGCCGAGATCAGCGGCGCGCGGATCACCCTCACCGAGCACATCCACGAGGGGGGCGAGGGCGCCGACTTCGTCGCCACCGACGTCTGGGTCTCCATGGGGGAGCCCAAGGAGGTCTGGGACGAGCGCATCGGGGCGCTCTCCCCGTACGCCGTGACCATGGACGTGCTGCGGGCCACCGGCAACGAGGACGTCAAGTTCCTGCACTGTCTGCCGGCCTTCCACGACCTCGGCACCAAGGTGGGCCGCGAGATCCACGAGCTGCACGGGCTGGACTCGCTGGAGGTCACGGACGAGGTGTTCGAGTCGGCGCACTCCGTCGTCTTCGACGAGGCGGAGAACCGGCTGCACACGATCAAGGCGGTCCTGGTGGCGACCCTGGCGTGAGGCCGACGCCCCGCGACGCCGGACCGGCGGTCGGACCGGGGGTCGGAGCGGGGGTCTGGCCGGGGCTACGCGTGGCGGCGCTGCGGCGGCACCGTCGGCAGCCGGAACCACACCGCCTTGCCGGAGTCCGTGGGGCGGTGACCGCAGGCGGAGCTGAGGGCGCGGATCAGCAGCAGACCGCGGCCGTGCTCCTGCCAGGGTCGGGGTCGAGGTGTCCCGGGGCGGTGAGGTCGCCCGGGGAGCGGGGTCGGGGTCGTGGACCTCCACCTTGCAGCCGCTCGGCACCAGCTCGACGACCAGCTCTATGGGGCCCTCCCCGGCGGCGTGCTCGATCGCGTTCGCGACCAGCTCCGCCGTGAGCAGCTCAGCCGTGTCGCAGTCCGCCCCGTGCTCCAGCTCGGTCAGCGCGGTCCGCACCAGGGCGCGGGCCACGGGCACGGCCGCGGCAGTGTGCGGCAGCGCGATGCGCCAGGAGGCGGGGACGGAGGGTTCGTGCAAGGCGGCTGATCCGTTCATGGAGCAGGTCATGGCTCGTCCTGCTTTCAACGTGATGAATGGTACGGCGCGGACCGGTGAAGTCGCTCGGCGGGCGCCGCGAGGGGCCGTCGGCCCCGTTGACGGCGGTCTACCCGCGCCAACGCCCCGCCGCGCCCGACCGAGCCCGTCGTTACCGGCTTGTCGAACGTCCGTGACCGAGTCACGGGGCCCGCCGGCCGCCTCCGTGGCGTCCGGATCGGCCTATCGCGTCGACCTATCGCGTACTCGTGACGACGGTCAGATAACAGTGATAACTTCGAGGGGCAGGGAAGTAGCCGCGCGTCGCGGTAGCCCTCGAGGAGGCCGCCCGTATGAGTCCCTTCACCGGCTCCGCCGCCCGCACCTCCGACTGGCGGCACCTGCGGTGCGAGATCACCGACGGCGTCGCCACCGTCACCCTCGCCCGCCCGGAGAAGCTGAACGCCCTCACCTTCGGCGCCTACGCCGACCTGCGCGACCTGCTCGCCGAACTCTCCCGGGAGAGATCCGTACGGGCCCTGGTGCTGGCCGGCGCCGGCCGCGGCTTCTGCTCCGGTGGGGACGTCGACGAGATCATCGGCGCCACCCTCGCCATGGACACCGCCCAGCTGCTCGACTTCAACCGGATGACCGGCCAGGTCGTACGAGCGATCCGCGAATGCCCCTTCCCCGTGATCGCCGCCGTGCACGGCGTGGTGGCGGGCGCCGGAGCGGTCCTCGCCCTGGCCGCCGACTTCCGGGTGGCCGACCCCACCGCCCGCTTCTCCTTCCTCTTCACCCGCGTGGGCCTCTCCGGCGGCGACATGGGCGCCGCCTACCTGCTGCCCCGTGTCGTCGGCCTCGGCCACGCCACCCGCCTGCTCATGCTCGGCGAACCCGTCCGCGCCGCCGAGGCCGAGCGCATCGGCCTGCTCAGCCGGCTCACCCACGAGGGCAGTGCCGACGAGGCCGCCCAGGCGCTGGCCGGCCACCTGGCCGAGGGCCCGGCCCTGGCCCACGCCCAGACGAAGGCCCTGCTGACGGCCGAGCTGGACATGCCCCTGTCGGCCGCCGTGGAACTCGACGCGGCGACCCAGGCCCTCCTGATGACCGGCGAGGACTACAGGGAGTTCCACGCGTCGTTCACGGAAAAACGCGTGCCGAAATGGCAGGGCCACTGATGCCTACATCGCCTGACCTGCCAAGTCCAGGCACATCCACCCCAGGGGCGCGAGGCGGTGTCGATATGCGGCTCCGCCGCGGGGCGCGAACAGCCCCCACAACACCGCAGTCGCCGACGAACCCCAAGCACCCCACCCGCATAGCGATCATCGGCGCCGGCCCAGCCGGCCTCTACGCCGCAGCCCTCCTCAAACGCTTGAACCCATCCCGCGACATCACCGTCTGGGAACGCAACCTCCCAGACCACACGTTCGGCTTCGGCGTAGTCCTCTCCGACGAAACCCTGGGCGGCATAGAACACGCCGACCCGACCGTCTACGACGCCCTACAACCCCACTTCACCCGCTGGGACGACATCACCATCGCCCACCGAAACACCCGCCAAACCGCCGGAGGCCACGGCTTCGCAGCCCTCGGCCGCCGCACCCTCCTCCAGGTCCTCCACGCCCGCTGCCGCGCCCTCGGCGTGGACCTCCGCTTCGGCACGGAGGCCCCGTACCCCTCCTGGCTCTGTGAGACGTACGACCTGGTCATCGCGGCGGACGGTGTGCACAGCGCGACGCGCGAGGCGTACGCCCAGGTGTTCCGGCCCACCGTCCGGACACATCGCTGCCGGTACATCTGGCTCGCCGCCGACTTCGCCTTCGAGGCGTTCCGCTTCGAGATCGCCGAGACCGAGCACGGCGTGGCGCAACTGCACGGCTACCCCTATGAGCCCGGCGCGTCCACCGTCATCGTGGAGATGCGCGAGGAGGTGTGGCGGGCCGCCGGGCTGGACCGGGCGGACGAGCGGGAGTCGGTCGAACGGTGCGCGAAACTCTTCGCGGACGCGCTCGGCGGACGCCCCCTGCGCGCCAACAACTCCACTTGGACGACCTTCCGCACGGTCGTCAACGAACGCTGGTCCCACGGCAACCTGGTCCTGCTCGGCGACGCCGCGCACACCGCGCACTTCTCCATCGGCTCCGGTACGAAGCTGGCCGTCGAGGACGCGCTGGCCCTGGTCGCCTCCCTGGAGGAACAGCCCGACCTGGAACGGGCGTTGCGGGCGTACGAGGAGGAACGCCGTCCGGTGGTCGCCTCCACCCAGCGCGCGGCGCGGGCCAGCCTGGAGTGGTTCGAGGACATCGGGCTCCATCTCGACCAGCCGTCCCGGCAGTTCGCCTTCAACCTCCTCACCCGCAGCCGCCGCGTCACCCACGACAACCTCCGGCTGCGCGACGCGCACTTCACCGGCGCGGTGGAGCGGGAGTTCGGCTGCCCGCCCGGCACGCCCCCGATGTTCACCCCCTTCCGACTGCGCGGCCTGACCCTGCGCAACCGGGTCGTCGTCTCCCCGATGGACATGTACTCGGCGACCGACGGCGTCCCCGGCGACGTCCACCTCGTCCATCTCGGCGCCCGGGCCCTCGGCGGTGCCGGGCTCGTGATGACCGAGATGGTGTGCGTCAGCCCCGAAGGGCGGATCACGCCGGGCTGCGCCGGGCTCTGGAACACGCGGCAGGCCGACGCCTGGCGCCGCACGGTCACCTTCGTGCACGAGTGGGCGCCCGGCACGGCCATCGGCGTGCAGCTGGGGCACTCCGGCCGCAAGGGCTCGACCAAACGGATGTGGGAGGGCATCGACGAGCCCCTGGACACCGGCAACTGGCCCCTCGCGGCGGCCTCCCCGCTCCCGTACAAGCCGGGCGGCCAGACGCCGCGCGAACTCTCCCGCGCCCACCTCACCGACATCCGCGAGCAGTTCGCCTCGGCCGCGCTCAGAGCCGCCCGCAGCGGGTTCGACCTGCTCGAACTCCACTGCGCCCACGGCTACTTGCTCTCCGGCTTCCTCTCACCACTGACCAACCGCCGCACCGACCGCTACGGCGGCTCCCTCGACCACCGGCTCCGCTTCCCGCTGGAGGTCTTCGACGCCGTACGGGCGGTGTGGCCACAGGAGCGGCCCATGACCGTCCGTATCTCCGCGACCGACTGGGCGGACGGGGGGACCACCGCCGACGACGCCGTCGCGATCGCCCGTGCCTTCGTCGCGCACGGCGCCGACGCGATCGACGTCTCGACGGGACAGGTCGTCGCCGACGAGCAGCCCGAGTACGGCCGCTCGTACCAGACCCCGTACGCCGACCGCATCCGGCACGAGGTGGGGGTGCCGGTGATCGCCGTCGGCGCCATCTCCTCCTGGGACGACGTCAACTCACTGATCCTCGCCGGCCGCGCCGACCTCTGCGCCCTGGCCCGCCCCCACCTCTACGACCCCCACTGGACCCTCCACGCGGCGGCCGAACAGGGCTACGAGGGACCGGGCGCGCCCTGGCCCGCCCCGTACCGGGCCGGCAGCCGCTGCCCCAACACCGGTCGCACCGACGCCCCCAGACCCCGGCTGACCCTGTCCTGACCACCACGCGACACGGCAGGCCGCAGGGCTACCGGGATCTATTCGCAGTGCTCTGGCCTTCAGGCCGGGGGTGAAGCGAATCTGATGACGGCGACGCGGTGTGTCGCGGCATTGTTCCGGCGGAGTTGGACGCTGCGGTGGAAGTCCCGTCGGTCACCGTCGTGATGGACGCGGCCAGGCGGAGGCCCGTTCCACGGCTTCCAGTCGGTCGGTGAGGACCGACTTGGAGTCGTGCAGCAGGCGGCCCACCAGGGTGGACTTGCCGTCGTCGACCGACCCGGCCGTCGCGAAGCGCAGGGTGTCGATGGCGATCGTGCTCATGCCTAGAAGTACCCCTCGCGCTTACGGTCTTCCATCGCGGCCTCGGACATCTTGTCGTCGGCGCGGGTCGCGCCCCGCTCGGTGAGCCGGGAGGCGGCGATCTCGGTGATCACCTGGTCGAGCGTCACCGCGTCCGAATCCACGGCACCCGTGCAGGACATGTCACCCACCGTCCGGTACCGCACCCGGCGCTTCTCGACCCGCTCGTTCTCGCGCGGCCCGCCCCACTCGCCGGCGGTCAGCCACATCCCGGCCCGCTGGAACACCTCACGCTCGTGCGCGAAGTAGATCTCCGGGAGTTCGATGCCTTCGCGGGCGATGTACTGCCAGACGTCCAGCTCGGTCCAGTTGGAGAGCGGGAAGACGCGGACGTGTTCGCCGGGCGCGTGGCGGCCGTTGTAGAGGTTCCACAGCTCGGGGCGCTGGCGGCGCGGGTCCCACTGGGAGAACTCGTCGCGCAGCGAGAACACCCGCTCCTTGGCCCGTGCCTTCTCCTCGTCGCGGCGGCCGCCGCCGAAGACGGCGTCGAACTTCTCCGCCTGGATCCTCTCGGTGAGCGGCACGGTCTGCAGGGGGTTGCGGGTGCCGTCGGGGCGTTCGCGCAGCACTCCGCGGTCGATGTAGTCCTGGACGGAGGCCACGTGCAGCCGCAGGCCGTGGCGGGCCACGGTGCGGTCGCGGTACTCCAGCACCTCGGGGAAGTTGTGTCCGGTGTCGACGTGCAGCAGGGAGAAGGGGACCGCGGCGGGGGCGAAGGCCTTCAGTGCCAGGTGCAGCATGACGATGGAGTCCTTGCCGCCGGAGAAGAGGATCACCGGCCGCTCGAACTCGCCCGCGACCTCGCGGAAGATGTGGACGGCCTCGGACTCCAGCGCGTCCAGGTGCGACAGCGGGTACGGGGTGCCGGTCGTGCCGGTCATACGAGGCCCCGTTCCGCCAGCAGCGCGTACACGGCCGCGGCCGACTCGTCGGGCGTCTGGTGCTGCGTGGGGAGGTGGAGCGCGGGGGCGGCCGGCGGCTCGTACGGATCGTCGACGCCGGTCAGGCCCTTGAGCCGGCCCGCGGCCTGCCGGGCGTACAGCCCCTTCACGTCACGTTGGCTGCACACCTCGACGGGGGTGGCGACATGCACCTCGAAGTACGGGGTGCCGCTGGCGTCGTGGCGCCCCCGGACCGCCTCGCGGCTGTCGGCGTAGGGCGCGATGACCGGCACGAGCGCCTTGACGCCGTTCCGGGCGAGGACCTCGGCGACCAGGCCGATGCGTTGCACATTGGTGTTGCGGTCCTCGCGGGAGAACCCGAGCCCCGCGGAGAGGAAGCGGCGGATCTCGTCACCGTCGAGCACCTCCACCCGATGCCCCTCGGACCGCAGCCGCCCGGCGAGGAGGCGGGCGATCGTGGTCTTGCCCGCGCTCGGCAGTCCGGTGAGCCAGACCGTGGCTCCCTGGGCCCGGGAGGCCCTGGACGAGGTGGTCATGCGTGGGTTCCTTTCGCGGCGCCGGCGGCGATGCCGTGCCGTTGCTCGTGGAGGGAGGCGAAGAGGGACTCCCAGCGGTGGTGGACGGAGTCCGGGCCGTAGGAGGCCGCCGTGAGGACCGCGGCCACGCCCATGTCGGCGCGCAGCACCTCGTCGGCCATCAGCCGGGCCATGGCGTCGGCGAGCGCGTCGGGGTCCTCGGGCGGGACGAGCAGCCCGTCCACGCCGTGCGTCAGCACGTCGGCGGGGCCGGTCGGGCAGTCGAAGCTCACCACGGGCAGGGCGTGGCTCATCGCCTCGATCATCACCATGGGCAGTCCCTCGAAGCGTGAACTGAGCACGTAGAAGGAGGCCTTGGCGAGTTCGTCGTCCAAGCGGTCGGTGTGCCCCATGAGGAAGACGTGGTTGTAGAGATGGTGTTCGTCGATGAGGCGGCGCAGTTCCGACTTCTTCTCGCCGCTGCCGTAAATTCTCAACTGCCAGTCGGGGTAGGTCTCGACGAGCTTCGCCCAGGCCTGGATCAGCAGGTCGAAGCCCTTCTGCGGGAAGAGCCGGCCGGCCGCCACCGCGATCCTCGACCGGGGGTCGGCGGGGACCTGGTCCAGGGAGTGCACGGCGTTGGGGATCCGGACGACCCTGGTCCCGGGCAGGAGTTCGGCGTACTCCTCGCGGTCGCGTTCGGTGAGCACGGCGACCGCGGCGAAGCGCGGGTACGTCTCCTGGATGCGCTGCTGCACGTCCCGCTTGTGGGTGCCGAGGTTCATGTGCTCCTGGGCGACCCGGACCACACCTGCGGTGGCGTGTTCGGCGGCCAGGAAGTTCAGCGCGGGACGGGTGGTGACGAGGACGCCGTCGGTCAACGACCGAAGGTACGCGATGAGCCGGTCCTCGACGTACCGGTTGAAGTGGCGGTAGCCGAACTCGCCCTTGGGGATGTGCCGGGCGGGTGCCTCCAGCTGAACGCCGCGCCGGCGGTCGCGCCAGCGGGCGAGGAGCCCGGACGGCGGGGTGTGGGCGCCCTCGCGCAGGTCGACGACGGTGGTGACCCGCACCCGGGGGTCGAGCGGGAACTGGAGGTCGTCGCGGCGGCGCAGGGCGCTGACGATCTCCACGGTCCAGCCGGCCGCCACCAGGGAGTTGGCCTGGTTCATCACCGTGCGGATGGTGCCGCCCCGGCCGTACGCGTGCAGCAGCAGGTAGCGGATGCGGGGACGCCGGGGGAGTGGTCGGCGGTCGGTCATGCGGGGCCTCCCGTACGGCACTCCAGAGACAGGTTGTCCTTGATCGTGAAGTAGGGCCGCACCCGGAGGTCTCCCGCGCGCTGCTCCGGATACACGAAGATCTTCTTCTTGCCCCGCACGTCGTCGAGGTGCCTTCCGGCACGCAGTTCGACCTCACCGTCCGTCAGGTGGACGTCCCATTCCTCGACGGGCGCGTAGTCGTCGGCGGTGAGGTCGCCGACGGGCAGTTCGGTCTCGAAGCGGTCGCCCTCGACGGCGGCGGCGTAGCGCAGCGTCCGGCCGGTGTGCGCGCGGCGGGTGAGGAGCAGGTGCCAGGCCCCGTCCGCCGGGATCCCGTGGATGCGTCCGACGAGTCTGATGTGCCCGTCGCGCGGCCACACCTCGGCTATCTCGGCGTGCGGCCTCACTGGCTGTAGCCCCACGCCTCGCACATCGGCCGGAGCAGGTCGGGGATCTCGTCGTCGGTGGGCAGCGCCCGCCCGGCCTGCACCCGACCCGTCCTGATCTTGTCCCGCCAGTCGCCGAGGCCCTTGACGACCTGGGCGTCGTCCTTCCTGCCGTAGTCGAGCATGGAGGGCGTGAAGTCGAGGTCGAGGAACGCGCACAGCCCCCGCAGCTCCTTCTCGGCGTCGGCGGTGAGGTCCTCGTAGCGCACGGTGTACCCGCCGGTGGTGCCCTCGCGTGCCCGCTCGACGGCCCTCATGTAGCGCAGCGCGTCGGCGGCGGCCTCGTCGTAGGTGCGCTTGTCGGGGTCCCCCTCGTGCCAGGACCGGGCGATGGAGACCGGGTGGCGCAGCAGGAAGACGAAGCGGGCGTCCGGCCAGCAGTCCCGGATGCGCTCGTACACGAAGGCGTTGCTCGGGGTCTTCTCGACGATGAAGTCCTTGCCCGACCTGACCAGTTCGCGGTGCATGACCCGGTCCCACAGCAGGTGCTCCAGGTCACCGCGCTCCAGGTCGAGGGTGCTCATCGCCTTCTGGGAGAGCTTGCTGCCGTAGCCGACCTCCAGGCGGCGTATGTGCAGCTCGTGCGGGGAGTGCAGCCGCGGGTGCGCGTTCAGGAGCATGCGCAGCAGGGTGGAGCCCGAGCGCACGGGCGACATGATGAAGACCGGCCGCCTGAGCAACCGGTCCGTCGCGAGATCCTCGGGAGCCGGACATCGGTACACCGCCGTGGGCTTCTTCGCCGCCCGCTTCGGCGCCGTGGCCCCGGGCGCGGCGGACGCGACCGGGGAGGCCCTGCGTACTTGCAGACCGGTGGTGGCGGTGAGGGCACGGTTCAGGTTGCGCATGAGGCTCATGCGTCAGGATGGTAAGTAAAGATTCTGAGAAGACCGAAGCGAGAACCTGAGGGTTCTCTGAGTGAACGAAAATGTTCCAGATTTTTACGATGCGGCGGTCACGAACACGGCTCCGGCGTCCCTCAGCCGCCCGTGCAGTGCACGGAACACCGCCGCCGAGCGCACCCCCGGCCAGTTGGCGGGCAGCAGTTCGGCGGGCAGCCCGGGGTCGACGTACGGCAGCTGGCGCCAGGAGTCCAGGGCCAGCAGGTAGTCGCGGTACGCCGCCTCCGGCCGGGTCTCCTCGTGGCTCTCCCAGTCGTGCAGCACGGGCGCGTGCCGGTCGAGGAACGCCTCGTGCTGCTTGGCGATCCCGGCCAGGTCCCACCACCGTGCCACCGCCTCGGCGGTCGCCGCGAACCCCAGGTGCTCGCCCCGGAACAGGTCCACGTACGGGTCGAGCCGCAGCCGGGTCAGGGTGTGCCGGGTCTCCTCGTACAGCCGGGCCGGCGCGATCCACACGCCCGGTGCCGCCGTGCCGAAACCCAGCCCGGCCAGCCGGGAGCGCAGCACGTGCCGCTTCTGCCGCTCCGACTCCGGCACCGAGAACACGGCCAGCACCCAGCCCTCGTCCCGCTCGGGCGCCGTCGCGTAGATCCGGCGGTCGCCGTCCTCCAGGAGCTGGCGCGCGTCCTGCGACAGCGCGTACCCGGCCGCCCCCGTCGCGGTGCGGGCCGGCAGCAGCAGGCCGCGCCGCTTGAGCCGGGACACCGAGGAGCGGACGGAGGGCGCGTCGACACCGACCGCGGCGAGCAGCCTGATCAGCTCGGAGACGGGCACCGGGCCCGGCACCGAACGGCCGTAGGCGCCGTAGAAGGTGACGATGAGCGAACGTGGTGCGTGCTGTTCGGACACGTTGATCATTTTAGGTCGTCGGCATCACTGCTGGTCACTCAGGGTGCGCAGCCGGAACCGCTGAAGTTTGCCGGTCGCCGTGCGCGGGAGCGCGTCCAGGAACACGAACTCGCGCGGGCATTTGTAGGGCGCCAGCTGCGACTTGAGGAACGCGCGCAGCGCCTCGCCGTCCCGGCGCGCACCCGCCGCGACCACCACATGGGCGACGACGACCTCGCCGCGCGCCTCGTCCGGCCGTCCCACCACCGCCGTCTCCACCACGTCCGGATGGCGCATCAGCGCCTCCTCCACCTCGGGACCCGCGATGTTGTACCCGGCAGAGATGATCATGTCGTCGGCGCGCGCGACATAGCGGAAGTACCCGTCGGGCTCGCGGACGTAGGCGTCACCCGTGACGTTCCAGCCGTCGCGTACGTACTCCCGCTGCCGCTCGTCGGCCAGATAGCGGCACCCGACCGGGCCGCGCACCGCGAGCAGTCCCCGCTGTCCGTCGGGCACCTCCTTCCCCTGCGCGTCCTGCACCCGTGCCCGCCATCCGGGCACCGGCACGCCCGTCCGCCCCGGCCGTACGGCGTCGTCGGCCGCCGAGATGAAGATGTGCAGCAGCTCGGTCGCGCCGATGCCGTTGATGATCCGCAGCCCGGTCCGCTCGTGCCAGGCCCGCCAGGTGGCCTCCGGCAGGTTCTCGCCCGCCGACACACACCGCCTGAGCGACGAGATGTCGTACCGCTCGGCCCCGGCCGAACCGTCCGCCCCTGCCGAGCCTGCTTCCCCGGCCGAACCGGCTTTCCCTGCAGGCCCGTTCAGCTCGCCCAGCATCGCCCGGTAGGCGGTCGGCGCGGTGAACAGCACCGACACCCGGTGCTCGGCGATCGCCGACAGCAGCTGCCTCGGGCCCGCCTGTTCGAGCAGCAGGGCACTGGCGCCGGCCCGCATCGGGAAGACGACGAGGCCGCCGAGACCGAAGGTGAAACCGAGCGGCGGGGACCCCGTGAACACGTCGTCGGCCCTGGGCCGCAGCACATGCCGGGAGAAGGTGTCCGCGATCGCCAGCAGGTCCCGGTGGAAGTGCACGCATCCCTTGGGACGCCCGGTCGTCCCGGAGGTGAACGCGATCAGTGCCACGTCCTCGGCCGCCGTGCCCACCGCCTCGTACGGGCCGCGCGCCCCGTCCGCCGACGGCAGCCCGAGCAGGTCCTCGGGCCCGCCCCCGCCGAAGGTGGTGACCCTCAGCCCCGGGACGTCCGCCTTCACGAGGTCGTCCACGTGCCGCAGGTCGCACAGCGCGAAGGAGACCCGCGCCAGCTCGCAGATCGTCGCCAGCTCCTGCGGCCGCTGCTGCGCCAGTACGGTCACCGCGACCGCCCCCGCCTTGAGCACCGCGAGCCAGCACGCGGCCAGCAGGGGCGTGGTGGGGCCACGCAGCAGGACCCGGTTGCCGGGGACCACCCCGAGGTCGGACGTGAGGGCGTGCGCGATCCGGTCGACACGGTCCCGGAGTGCGCCGTACGTCCAGCTCTCCCCGGCGGGCGTGCGGAACACGGGCCGCCCGGACTCGCCGCCGTCGAGCAGCTCGGCGGCAGCGTTGAGCCGGTCCGGATAGCGCAGTTCGGGGAGGTCGAAGGACAGCTCGGGCCACTGGTCCGGCGGCGGGAGGCGGTCCCGGGCGAAGGTGTCGACATGGGCGGTGAACCTGGAGTTCATGACGTTCGCCCCCTGCTGTGTCCCTGCTGCTGTGGTCCCTGCCGAAGTGGGCTCGCACGGAGTGCCGGACTGGCTGGCGTGAGTGGGCTCGCATCAGCGAGCGTATCGCCTTGGTGACGGCAGTCAACAGTTCGCGATATCCTCGGCAGTGGCCCCCAGGTGAGAAGGGACGGGCAGTGACCGCATTCTCGCTCGAACCATCACAACTCGCCTGGCGCGCCGAGCTGCGCGCACTGGCCGTCGAACGCCTGCGCCCCCTGGCCGACAAGGGCGAGCCCGGCCACGTGAACCGACCCCTCGTCGCCGAACTCGGCCGACTGGGCCTGCTCTCCCGGCTGTTCACCTCGGGGGCACTCGACCTCTGCCTGATGCGCGAGTCACTGGCGTACGTCTGCACCGAGGCCGAGACGGCGCTCGCCCTCCAGGGGCTGGGCGCCCACCCGGTGCACGCCCACGGCACCGACGAGCAGCGGGCCCGCTGGCTGCCCCGGGTGAGCGACGGCGACGCGATCGCGGCCTTCGCGCTCAGCGAGCCGGGCGCCGGGTCGGACGCGGCCGCCCTCTCCCTGCGCGCGGAACCCGACGGCCCCGGCCGCTGGCGGCTCATCGGCGAGAAGTGCTGGATCTCCAACGCCCCCGAGGCCGACCTCTACACCGTCTTCGCCCGCACCACCCCGGACGCCGGCTCCCGTGGCGTGACCGCCTTCCTGCTCCCGGCCGACCGCCCCGGTCTCACCGGCACACCCCTCGACATGCTCTCGCCGCACCCCATCGGCGCCCTGAGCCTCGACGCCGTCCCCGTCACCGCCGACGACGTCCTCGGCACACCCGACCAGGGCTTCCGGGTCGCCATGGCCACCCTCAACCTCTTCCGCCCGAGCGTCGGCGCCTTCGCGGTCGGCATGGCCGAGGCCGCCCTGGACGCCACCCTCACGCACACCGCCCGACGGGACGCCTTCGGCGGCAAGCTGCGGGACCTCCAGAGCGTCTCCCACCAGGTCGCCGAGATGGCACTGCGCACCGAGGCGGCCCGGCTCATGGTCTACGCGGCGGCGACGGCGTACGACGCGGGGGACCCGGAGGTGCCGCGCCGGTCCGCGATGGCGAAGCTGCTGGCCACCGAGACGGCGCAGTACGTCGTCGACGCGGCCGTCCAACTGCACGGCGCGCGGGCGCTGCGACGCGGCCATCTGCTCGAACACCTCTACCGCGAGGTGCGGGCGCCACGCATCTACGAAGGGGCGAGCGAGGTGCAACGGACGGTCATCGCCAAGGAGTCGTACCGGCGGACCGGGTCCGAGGGGAGGCCGTCATGAGCGCCGAGCGGGTGAACCCGGCCGGACTGTCGCCCCCCACCGGCTTCTCCCACGCCGTCGTCACCACCGGGAGCCGGATCGTGTTCCTGGCGGGCCAGACCGCGCTCGACGCGGACGGCAAGATCGTGGGGGAGACGCTGGAGGAGCAGTTCGAGCAGGCCCTGGGCAATCTGCTGGCCGCGCTGGAGGCCGCCGGCGGTGCGCCGGCCGATCTCGCCCGCGTCACGGTCTACGCGACGGACGTCGCCGACTATCGACGCCGCGCTCCCCAACTGGGCCGAATCTGGCGGCGGTTGGCGGGCCGCGACTATCCCGCGATGGCGGTCGTCGGCGTCGTACGGCTCTGGGACGAGAGGGCGTGGGTGGAGCTGGACGGCTTCGCGGTCCTGCCGTAGCCCCGAGGCCGAGGCCCGGGCCCCGGTGCGGTGGGTGTCAGGCCGCGACCGCGAGCCGGCTCGGCGCGACGATGCTGCCGTCGGGCAGGATCTCGCCGGTGTCGTCGAAGACGATCGCCCCGTTGCACAGCAGGTTCCAACCCTGCTCGGGGTGGAAGGCGACGACACGCGCGGCGTCGCGGTCGGAGCGGTCTGCCGAGGGGCACAGGGGCTGGTGTGAACACATGGCGCGCCTCCACGTCGTCGTGAGTGCCGGCGGTGCGTCACCGCCTCGCACCACAGACCATGCCCGCGCCCGGAACTCATCGCCACACCCTCGCGCGAGACGTGACAGCACCCGGACGTGCCGTGACAGGACGCGGACATAACCACGGGCGCGCGGGGCGCATCCGGTGGTGGGACAGGCGGAACCGGTAGTGAGGACGGGGTGAACGACGCGTCGACGAAGGGGTGACGATCGCACGATCGGAGAGGTGTGGCCGGTACCTCTGGACTTCCCCTGGATCCCCTCTAAACCCCCCTGGATCACCGCTGGATCCCGTCCAAGGAGGTTCTCCCATGTCCTCGTCCCCGGCCTTCGCGCGCGTCCCCCGGCTGCTCGGCGCGGCCGCCGGCGCCGCGCTGCTGGTGCTCGCCGCTGCCCCGTCCGCGGGCGCCACGACCGAACCGTTCGAGACGGTGACCATCGACCCCACCGGGGTCGTGGCCCCCGACGGCACCCTCGCCCTGTCCGGCACCTACCGATGTCTCGGCGGCAACGGCCCCGTCTTCGTCTCGTCCTCGCTCCAGCAGGGCGAGAGCCGCTTCCGCAAGGGCATCGGCGGCACTTCGGCGGTCTGCGACGGCGCCGACCACACCTGGACCAACACGGACAAGGCCGCCCCGGGCCGCTTCCGGCCCGGCCCCGCCCGGGTGGAGGCCACCGTCACGGAGCTCTCCGGCGGCGGCCTGCCGCTGCCCAGGTTCCACGCCGTGCGGCAGCGGGACATCACCCTCGTCGAGGGCCGCCGCCGGCCGGACACGGCCCGGCGCCATCACGACACACGAAGGCGGCCCCGGTGGTGGGTGATGCACCGGAGCCGCCTTCTCCCTGCCAGGGCCCGCTACTTGAGCAGGTGCACCCCCTGGGTCGTCAGGTCGTAGCGGGCGCCGACGACGGCAACCTCGCCCGCCTTCAGCTTGGCGGCGAGGTCCGGGTCGGCCTCGAGCTTGGAGCGGACGAGCCGGACGTTCGCGTCGATGGTCGCCGCGACCCGGGCGTCGCCGGTCACGCTGTGGTCGATCGCCGGAGCGATCTCGTCCGCGATGTACTGGATACCGCTCGGCAGTTCCTCACCGCTCTCGTCCACCGCGACGGCCGCCTTCACCGCGCCGCAGGACTGGTGACCGAGCACCACGACCAGCGGGATCTTCAGTTCGAGGACGCCGTACTTGACGCTGCCGAGCACGGACCGGTCCAGCACCTCGCCCGCGCTGCGCACGGTCATCAGGTCGCCGAGGCCCTGGTCGAAGACCAGCTCCGGGGGGACCCGGGAGTCGATGCAGCCGAGGACCAGGGCGAACGGCTGCTGACCGGTCGTCAGCGCCTTGCGCACGGCGTAGTCCTCGTCGGGGTGCTGCTCGTGGAAGGTCCGCCAGCGGCGGTTGCCCTTCGACAGCTCCGTCAGCGCCTCGTCCGCCGTCTTCGGCCGCGGACGGGTGGGGGTGGAGTGCGCGGGGTTGGCGCGGGAGGAGCGGGAGACGGGCTCGGCGTCGGCCGGGAAGGCGCCGACCGCGAGGCCGCCGCCGAGGACGGCCGTGCCGGCCAGCGCGGCGCGCAGGAGGGAGCGCCGACCGCGCGACTTGGTGTGGGATATCGGGGCGTCCACGCCGGTGGCGGTCGCCTCGGTGCTGTCGCCACTGTGGGGTGTTGCGTCAGGGTTCACGGCCAGGAACGTACGCCCGGCCTAAACGCTCAAACGTTCAAGTTGCGCAATCATGGACGTGCGTTGATCAATCATGGCCGTCCCTTGAACCTCCCTTGGTCGCTTCGGGAATGGTTCTTGGACAGCCCGTCTCTTTGTGTTCGCCCGGGGCGTGGGAGCGCTCTCCCTCCGCGTGCCCGCGTGACCTCAGGTCCGGTGCGCGAAGACCACCAGGTTCTCCGTGTAGTCCATGACCTTGCGGTCGTAGTCGCCGGCGCAGGTGATCAGCCGGACCTCGGGGCGGGTCGCGTCGGCGTACACGCGCTTGTCGGGGAAGTCGTCCTTCTCGAACGTCTCCAGGGCGTCGACCACGAAGGACACTCTGCTCCCGTCGGAGCGCGCGACGTGGAAGACGTCCCCCTTCTCCAGTTCGCTGAGCTTGGCGAAGACCGCCGGTGAGGTCGCCGTGTCGACATGGCCGGCGATGATCGAGGTGCCCGTCTCGCCGGGCGCGGCACCCTCGGCGTGCCAGCCGACGAGGTTCACGTCGTCGGCGGGCGGGGCTTCGAGCTGCCCGGAGCGGCCGACGGAGAGGGGCACGAAGGGGGCGCTCACCTGGATCTTGGGGATGAGCAGCCGGACAGGTCTGGCCCGGGCCGACCGCTCTCGCCGGTCCGCCGGCCGCTCGACGGGCGCGGTCTGCTCGCCGGGGGAGGCGGATGAGGCCTGCGGGGCGTGCCGGGCGCCCGGCGGGCGGGAGGTGCCGGACGAGGAGTCCTCGCCGCCGAACAGGCTCACCGCCAGGATCAACAGGACCACGGTGCACAGCACGGTCAGATTGACGCGGGCGCCGGGGGGAGAGGAGTGGGCTGCCATCGAAAACCACCTCACAGGTACGGCAGCAGAGCGAAAAGGGACGAAGGAGCGGGCGGGCGGGGCCCGTACGACGGGAACACCGGCCAGGGGCCGCACGCGGGGAACGCCGGCCGGGGCGCACTGCGGGACGCACGCCCGGGCGGGCGAGGGAACGCCGGCCGGGCCGCCACACGACACACGGTGTGGAGGCCCGGCCGCTATCGGGCCAGGTATCGCGCCCGGCATGGGCTCAGGCCACGCTTCCGGCGGTCTTCCTGCGGCGCAGGGCGTACACGCCCGTACCGGCCACCGCGAGGACCGCCATCCCGCCCGCGGTCACCGCCGGAGCGGCCAGCGCGCCACCACCGGTGTGCATCCCGCCGCGCGGCTTGTCGTGGTCGCCCTTCCAGGACTCCTTGGTGGACTCTTCCTTGTCGTAGCCCCCGGCGCCGGGCCTGCCGGACCGCTCGGAGTTCCACTCCTCCCCGCCCGCCGACGAGGTCAGCGCGCCGCCACCGGTGTGCATCCCGCCGCGCGGCTTGTCGTGGTCGCCCTTCCAGGACTCCTTGGTGGACTCTTCCTTGTCGTAGCCCCCGGCGCCGGGCGAGGTCAGCGCGCCGCCACCGGTGTGCATCCCGCCGCGCGGCTTGTCGTGGTCGCCCTTCCAGGACTCCTTGGTGGACTCCTCCTTGTCGTAGCCCCCGGCGCCGGGCGAGGTCAGCGCGCCGCCACCGGTGTGCATCCCGCCGCGCGGCTTGTCGTGGTCGCCCTTCCAGGACTCCTTGGTGGACTCCTCCTTGTCGTAGCCCCCGGCGCCGGGCGAGGTCAGCGCGCCGCCACCCGTGTGAATCCCGCCGCGCGGGCCGTCGTGGTGGCCGTCCTTGTGGTGTTCCTTGCTGTAGCCGTTGTCCTTGTGCTCCCACTCGTCACCGTCGGCGTACGCGCCGGGAGCGGTGACGGCGAGGACGGCGGCCGCCGCCCCGGTGACGAGCAGCATGCGGGCAGAACGCATCTGATGGTCCTTCCGCCGGCAGCCGGGCAGCTGGTGCTTCGTCAGCTGACTTGACCCGACTCCGACGTGATCCACCGTCAGCCGGATCGCACGCGGCCACCACTCAGGGCGCTCAGCCGGGTGAACCGGGGGACGGGTCCCCGAAGGCATCCAGAATGCGTTCGGCGGCCAGCGTCGCCGTCAACTCGCCGTCCCTGACCCGTTGTTCGAGGCCGGGCGCGACGGAGCGGACACCGGGGTGGGTGCGCAGCCGGTCGAGGAGCTCGTCGCGGACCATCGACCAGGTCCAGTCGATCTGCTGGTCCCGGCGCTTGGCGGTGAGCCGGCCGGTGGAGTCCAGGAGCGTGCGGTGCTGCTCCAGACGCTCCCAGACGGTGTCGAGGCCGGTGGACTCGCGGGCGCTGCAGCTCAGCACCGGCGGCGTCCAGACCGCGTCCTTCCCGTGCATCAGCCGCAGGGCACCCGCCAGCTCCCGTGCCGCCGTACGGGCGTCACGCTCGTGCGGGCCGTCCGCCTTGTTGACGGCGAGCACGTCGGCCAGTTCCAGGACGCCCTTCTTGATGCCCTGGAGCTGGTCGCCGGTGCGGGCGAGCGTCAGGAGCAGGAAGGAGTCGACCATGTCGGCGACCGCCGTCTCGGACTGGCCGACGCCCACCGTCTCCACCAGCACCACGTCGTAGCCGGCCGCCTCCATCACCACCATCGACTCACGGGTGGCCTTCGCGACACCGCCGAGCGTCCCGGCCGTCGGCGAGGGCCGGACGAAGGCCGCCGGGTCGACGGCCAGCCGCTCCATCCGGGTCTTGTCGCCGAGGATCGAGCCGCCCGTACGGCTCGACGACGGGTCCACCGCCAGCACCGCCACCCGGTGCCCGAGCGAGGTCAGCATCGTGCCGAACGCGTCGATGAACGTCGACTTGCCGACGCCCGGCACCCCGCTGACCCCGATCCGCCGGGCCCGGCCGCTGTGCGGCAGCAGCGCGGTCAGCAGCTCCTGGGCCAGGGCCCGGTGCTGGGGCCGGGTGGACTCGACGAGGGTGATGGCGCGGGCGACGATCGCCCGCTTCCCGTCGAGCACACCCTTGGCGTAGGCGTCGACATCGATCACAGGTCGTGCCCGAGCTCGTCCGACAGCCGCCGCACCAGGTCGAACGCCGCGTCCGGGATGACCGTGCCGGGCGGGAAGACGGCCGCCGCGCCCATCCGCAGGAGCGTGGGTACGTCCTGAGGCGGGATCACCCCACCGACGACGATCATGATGTCCTCGCGCCCCTCCTCGGCCAGCTGCTCCTTCAGCGCCGGTACGAGGGTCAGGTGCCCGGCGGCCAGTGACGACACCCCGACGATGTGCACGTCCGCCTCGACGGCCTGACGGGCCACCTCGGCCGGCGTCTGGAACAGCGGGCCGACGTCCACGTCGAAGCCGAGGTCGGCGAACGCGGTCGCGATCACCTTCTGGCCCCGGTCGTGGCCGTCCTGGCCCATCTTGGCGACCAGGATGCGCGGCCGGCGGCCCTCGGCCTCGGCGAAGGACTCCACCAGGCTCCGGGTGCGCTCCACGTTCGGGGACTCGCCTGCCTCGTTGCGGTACACGCCGGAGATCGTACGGATCTGGCTCGCGTGCCGGCCGTACACCTTCTCCAGGGCGTCGGAGATCTCGCCGACGGTGGCCTTGGCGCGGGCCGCGCGCACGGCCAGCTCCAGCAGGTTGCCCTCGCCGCCGGCCGCCCGGGTGAGCGCGTCGAGCGCGTCCTGGCAGGCGGTCTCGTCGCGGTCCGCGCGCAGTCGCCGCAGCTTCTCGATCTGCTGGGCCCGGACGGAGGAGTTGTCGACCTTGAGGACGTCGATCTGCTCGTCGCTGTCGACCCGGTACTTGTTGACGCCGATGACGGGCTGCCGCCCGGAGTCGATCCGCGCCTGGGTGCGGGCGGCGGCCTCCTCGATGCGCAGCTTGGGGATGCCCGCGTCGATGGCCTTGGCCATGCCGCCCGCCTGCTCGACCTCCTGGATGTGCTGCCAGGCCCGGCGGGCGAGGTCGTACGTCAGCTTCTCCACGTACGCGCTGCCGCCCCACGGGTCGATGACCCGGGTGGTGCCGGACTCCTGCTGGATGAGGAGCTGGGTGTTGCGGGCGATACGGGCGGAGAAGTCGGTCGGCAGGGCCAAGGCCTCGTCCAGGGCGTTGGTGTGCAGCGACTGCGTGTGGCCCTGGGTGGCCGCCATCGCCTCCACACAGGTGCGGGTGACGTTGTTGAAGACGTCCTGCGCGGTCAGCGACCAGCCCGAGGTCTGCGAATGGGTGCGCAGGGACAGGGACTTGGTGTTCTTCGGGTCGAACTGCGTCACCAGCTTCGCCCACAGCAGGCGGGCCGCGCGCAGCTTGGCGACCTCCATGAAGAAGTTCATGCCGATCGCCCAGAAGAACGACAGCCGGGGCGCGAACGCGTCCACGTCCAGGCCGGCCTCCCGGCCCGCCCTGATGTACTCGACGCCGTCCGCGAGCGTGTACGCCAGCTCCAGGTCGGCCGTCGCACCAGCCTCCTGGATGTGGTAGCCGGAGATGGAGATGGAGTTGTAGCGGGGCATCCGCTGCGAGGTGAAGGCGAAGATGTCGGAGATGATCCGCATCGACGGCTTCGGCGGGTAGATGTAGGTGTTGCGGACCATGAACTCCTTGAGGATGTCGTTCTGGATGGTCCCGGCCAGCTTCTCGGGCGGTACGCCCTGTTCCTCGGCCGCCACGATGTAGAGCGCGAGCACGGGCAGCACCGCGCCGTTCATCGTCATCGACACGGTCATCCGGTCCAGCGGGATGCCGTCGAAGAGCTGCCGCATGTCGAGGATCGAGTCGATCGCCACGCCCGCCATACCGACGTCACCGGTCACCCGGGGGTGGTCGCTGTCGTAGCCCCGGTGGGTGGGCAGGTCGAAGGCGACGGACAGGCCCTTCTGACCGGCCGCCAGGTTGCGGCGGTAGAAGGCGTTGGACTCCTCGGCGGTGGAGAACCCCGCGTACTGGCGGATCGTCCAGGGCTGGTTGACGTACATCGTCGGGTACGGGCCGCGCAGATACGGGGCCATGCCCGGATACGTGCCCAGGAAGTCCAGACCCTCCAGGTCCTGCCCCGTGTAGAGCGGCTTGACCGGGATGCCCTCCGGGGTCTCCCACAGCGGCTCCCCGCCGTCGGTCGCCTTCTCGACGGCCGTACGCCACTCGTCGGCGCCGCCGTCGACGGACGGGGAACCCAGCTCGATCCCGGTGAAGTCGGGGACGGAGGGACGGATGGGGTGGAGGGGTGGTCATCAGGACACTCCCATGCGGTCGAGGGCGGCGGACAGGACGGCCACGGCGTCACAGCCCGCGAAGACGTAGGCGTCGACGTCGGCGTACTCCCCGGGGCGGCCCGCGAGGAACACGTGCGTGGCGCCGGAGGCCCTGAGCGAGGCCGCCTCGGTCGCGGCGCTCTCCTCGTACAGGGCGTCGCTGGAGCACAGACAGACCTCGGTGGCGCCGCTGTCCTCGAAGGAGCCCTCCGTGACGGGCTCGATGCCGCCCGCCTGGAAGAGGTTGGCGGCGAAGGTCGTCCGCGCGGTGTGGGCGGCGGCCGGGCCGAGGGCGGCCAGGTAGATCCGGGGGCGGGAGCCCGTCGCGGCGAGGTGGGCGTCCGAGCGGGCCCGCAGGGTCTCGTACGCCTCGTCGCGGGTGACGCGGGGGAGACCGCCGGAGGGCGGCTCGGGCGCCGGGGCACGGACGACCGGCTTCTCCGCCAGGTGCGGGAACTCGCTGACACCGGTGACCGGTTCGCGCCGCTTGGCGAGCCCGCCGGTGCGGGCCGCCCAGGTGTCGGCGAGGTCCTGGCGGAGGTCGCCCGATCGCAGCGCGGCGGCCTGTCCGCCCAGGCGTTCGATCCGCTGGAAGAACTCCCAGCCCGCGTGGGCGAGTTCGTCGGTGAGCCGCTCCACGTACCAGGAGCCGCCCGCCGGATCGATCACCCGGGCGAGGTGGGACTCCTCGATCAGGATCGTCGAGGTGTTGCGGGCGATCCGTCGCGCGAACGCGTCCGGCAGGCCCAGCCGGTGGTCGAAGGGCAGCACGGTGACCGAGTCGGCGCCGCCCGCGCCGGCGGCGAGCGTGGCGATGGTGGTGCGCAGCATGTTCACCCACGGGTCGCGGCGCGTCATCATCACCGGCGAGGTCACTGCGTGCTGGATCTGCGCCCCGGCGGCGGGCGCCCCGCACACCTCGGCCACCCGGGCCCAGAGGCGGCGCGCGGCGCGCAGCTTGGCGATCGTCAGGAACTGGTCGGCGGTCGCCGCGTACCGGAACTCCAGCTGTGCGCAGGCCTGTTCGACGCTCAGTCCGGCGCCGGTCAGCTCCCGCAGATACGCGACACCGGTCGCGAGCGAGGCGCCCAGCTCCTGCGCCGCCGAGCCGCCGGCCTCGTGGTACGGCAGGGCGTCCACGGTCAGCGTCCGCAGCCCCGGGTAGTCCTCGGCGCACCGGCGCGCGAGGTCGAGGACGGGTGCGATGTCGGAGGTCTGTCCGGTGCGGGCCTCGTGACCGAGGGGGTCCGCGCCCAGGTTGCCGCGCGCCGCCGCCCCGGCGACGCC
The DNA here is from genome assembly GCF_020982545.1 of Streptomyces sp. MNU76. Taxonomy (GTDB): domain Bacteria; phylum Actinomycetota; class Actinomycetes; order Streptomycetales; family Streptomycetaceae; genus Streptomyces. The sequence goes on from NZ_JAJKLK010000003.1 coordinate 230,476, forward strand.
CCGCTCGGCGTACAGCCGCAGCAACTCCCGTGCGGCGGGCTCCGCTTCGGCACCCGCGTCCAGGACCACGGGCGCGAGGTCGAGGTGGACGCCGTCCAGGGTCGGGCCGAGCGACGCCACCGGGAAGCCGCCCTCGCCGAGCACCAGCCACAGGGAGGTGACGCCGTTCTCCAGGTCCGTGAGCACGGCCGCGCCGTCCGCCGCCGTGTGCCGCTGGCGAACGTCCCAGCCGCCGACGGTGTTGCCGGCGGCCCTGCCTCCTCGTACGAAGGGCGCGAAGCCGGGGTGGCCGGAGGGGGGCGCGGTGTCGTGCGCGGTGTAGAGGGGACGGGTGCGCAGCCCGTCCTCCAGCGCGGTGGACAGGGCTTCCTCGGCCTGAGCGCCCTCGACGTCCTTGCCCGACTTGCGCAGCACGCCCGCAACGAGGCGCTGCCACTGCTCGTGGGTTGCGTCAGGGAACTCGGCGGCCAGCTCAAGCCCGTCGTCAGGCAGGACCGTCATGCTCGGATGCTAGGCCAGAGGCACAAAGGAGCAGCAGGGGGCACGGCTGTGACCTTGCCCTCTCCGGATACACGGTTGAAGGGCGGCGGACCGGGACCGGACGGCGGCAGACGGCGACGGCTGAACGTGCCGAGGGCGTGCGCCGTACCTCGTGCCACGCGGCCCGTGCGCCCCCTCGGCGCGGTCACCGGGCCGACCGAGGACGGGAGCGACCCCATGGCCGAGAAGTACTTCACCGTGTCCGGCATGAGCTGTGGCCACTGTGCCGAGAGTGTCACCGAGGAGGTCGTCGCGGTGACCGGCGTCACCGAGGTCGAGGTCGACGTACGCGCCGGCCTGGTGATCGTACGGGGGAAGACGGTCGACGACGCGGCGGTGCGTACGGCGATCGTCGAGGCCGGCTACGAGGTCGCGGAGGTCGTACGCCGGGCGGCTGCCTGAGCCGGCCCGGCCTGCCGTGGCAGAAGGGAAAGGCCCGGGAGCACCGGCCGTCACCGCCGCGGCCGAACAAGGTTGTTCCGTTTCTCCGCCGCCGGCCACGTACAGCGAAGCGCCCGGGTCCGTCCGTACGGTGGACCCGGGCGCCTGCTCGCGGCGCCGGTGGCGAGGCGGCACGCTCCAGCGGCCGGCGGATGGGAGGCGACCCGCTACTCGGCCCTGGTGCGCGTCATCTCACCGCCGGCGCCGCTCGTCTCATCGCACCTCCCGCGCGTACGGCGCGACCGTGATCCGGTCGATCAGCGGGGCGAAGCGGGAGCGCAGCAGCACACCGGGGAAGGTGTCCGAGGCGTAGGTCTCGCCGTCGAAGTTCGGGAGTTCCTCGGAGCGGAAGGTGATCGTGTTCTGCCCCTTCCTCAGGTGGACGGGGACGGTCAGCTCCCAGAAGTTGTTCTGGTGGAAGGTGTGCGGGAAGGTGACCCGCCGCGTCCCACCGCCGTTGACGGCGAGGTCGGCATGGCGGGCGAGCGGGTCCGGGTTGTAGTGGGTGGCCGGCGACTGCTCCGGGTTGGAGTAGCGGATGCGCAGCGCGTGGGTGCCCGCCCGGTCCGCGGTCACGGTGAACGTGGCGGTGTTGCCGTTGCCGGGGTCGCCGCCGATCCCGGTGATCGCGGTACCGCCCGTGGCCAGGGAGAGGGAGCCGAGCGCGGCCGAGCCGCGGAGTTCGGCGTCCTTCCCCTCGTACGTACGGGTCGGGAGCGTGCCCTCGGTCGAGGCGACCGTGAGGCGGTCGACGAGCGTGGTGGACGAACTCCCGGTCACGGTCACCTTGTTGACGCCGCCGGAGAGGGAGACCGCGACGCTGTTCCGGCCCTTGTCCAGCCTCAGGACGTCCTGGCCGTTGACGGAGAGCCGGGCGCCCGAGCCCTTCAGGGTGTCGATCCTGAGGGTGGCCTCGCGGTCGGCGGGGGAGTACACCCAGAACGTGGCGGTGCCCTTCTTCGGGAGCCGGGCCGCGCCCGATCCGGTGGCCGCCCGCTTCGGCAGGTCGTAGACGGGACGTGCCCCGCCGCCCAGCCAGGCGAGTTCACCCTCGTACACCCGTGTGCGGGCGGAGGCGTCCGGCAGGGAGAGGGTCAGCCGGTCGACGATGGCGTCGCCCTGGGTGACGCGCTTGCCGTCGGCGCTCCGCGCGGCGAGCGTCAGGGTGTGCCTGCCCTTGGTGAGCCGGACCGTGGTGTCGGTGTGGTCCCACACCACCCACTTGTAACCCAGCGGCAGATACAGCTCCTGCTCACTGTCCGCCTTGCCGTCGACCCGTAGGAAGACGTTGGTGGGGCCCTGGTCCTTCACCTTGTCGAAGGTGTTGAGCGAGTTGGCGAACACGCTCAGGTCGTAGGTGCCGTCCTCGGGCACGTCCACGGTGAAGTCGAGCGTCAGGTCCGAACCGGTGCGCAGGCCTCCGACGTCGTAGCCGCCGGAGGTGTAGAACTTCGACACGTCGCGGGGTGAACCCTCGGGGCCGTTCTTCGAGTAGCCGGACCCGGTGTGGGCGGCGTCCTCGGCCTCGTAGGAGTGCTGCCAGCGCGTGGGCGCGTCCTGGGTGGCCTTCGCCTTCCCGGCGGGGCTGAGGACGATCTCGTACGCCGAGGACTCCTTCAGCGCCGGCAGGGTGCCGTCGCCGAAGTCGACGGAGACCGTGCCTTCCTCGGAGACCTTCAGGTTCGTCTCCGTGAGCAGCTTCGGTCCGGAGCTGTCGCCGATCTGCCCGCTCCACTCGATCTCGCGGACCCAGGCGTGGACGTTCTTGCCGAAGGTCTTCTTCGGGACGCCTGCGAAGGTGATGTGGCCCTTGCCGGTGGAGCCGCCGAAGATCAGCCGGGCCTGCTTCTTCCTCTCGTCGAGCGTGCCGACGCCCTGCATGGTGTAGTTCTCGCCGGGGAGCGGCGGGTCCACCTTCACCGTGTGCCCGCTCATCGAGGCGTACGCGTTGAGCAGCCACCACTGGCCGTTGCCGCGGCCCGACTGCACGGCGGAGTCGGAGAGGTTGCCGTCGATGTTCCAGTAGGCGATGTCGGCGTCCACCTTGGACTCCTCGATCGCGGAGACCCACTGGATCATCTGGCCGGGCACCGAGGTGTGGTAGTTGAACGCGTACTCGTTGATGTTGACGGGGAGCTGGGTGCCCTCACGGGCGGTCCCCTCGAACAGGTCCTTCTCCCACCCGCGGTACGTGGCCACGCTGTCGCGCACCGCCTCCGGGTGACTCAGCTCGTGCCAGGTGACGACGTCGGGGAGCGTGCCGGCGGCCAGGGCGTGTGCCATGAAGCCCTTCACCTGGTCGTACAGGACGCTGGTGTTGGGACCCGCGATCCGGGCGTCCGGCATCCTCTCCTTGATCAGCTCGTACGCGGAGTCCCAGGCGGCCAGGAAGTCGTCGGGTTCGTCGAGCCAGCTGACCCGGTTGTAGCTCCACTCCCCGGTCCCGAACATGTTGCCCTCGGGCTCGTTGAACGGCACGAAGACGATGTTGTCCTGGTACTGCTCGGGCAGTCGGAGCACCTGGTCGACCTGCTTGGCGATCTTCTGCTCGTAGAGCTTGAGCTTCTCGGCCGGGGTGTCGCCCGGCCACTGGTACGGGAAGCCGCGGTGGATGTCGGTCATGTAGATGTACACATCGCCGTCGGTGGAGTCCGCCAGCGGCTTCACCACTTCCAGCGCGTCGGCGCCCGGGTGCTGCGGGCCGTCCTGCGCCTTGGTGGAGACCGTGCGCAGGCCCATGCCCTCGATGAGGTTGTTGGTCGGCACGTCCGGCCCGTACACGCCGTAGAGCGTGCCGGAGGCACCGCCGTGGAACGCGCCGGTGTCCGAGGCGAGGTCGACGGTGAGCTGACCCTCCCGGACCACGGCGACCGTCGCCTGCACGTCCCGTCCGGCCGCGCGTCCGGCCACCGTGAACGTGCCGGGCCGGGCGTACTTCTCCTCGGGCACCGCGTCCCAGACGATCGGCGTGTCACGGTCGTAGCCGTCGGAGTACGAGGAGCGGACCGCGGCGGGGAGGGAGGGAGCGGTCCCGGTCGTGGTGCGCACGTCGAAGGACGTGCGTGACAACGAACGGAGGGTGGGGGCGTCACCGACCACGTCCGCCACCTGCTCTGCGCTCAGCGCCGAGTGCCACACCGTGAAGTCGTCGATCGCGCCCTTGAGCAGCGGGTCCGGCCAGAAGGACCTGCCGATGTAACCGGCGGCGGTGGCCGAGGCGTCCAGCAGCTCCCTGGCCTTGACGGAGGTCTTCGCGGAGGAGACGGCCACGCCGTCGAGGTAGGTGGTGACCCGCCCGGCGGCGGTGTCGAGGGTGACCGTGACCGTCCGCCAGGAGCCGGCGGGGAGTGCCGCGTACCCGGAGACCTGGGACTCCGCGCCCCCGCCGCCGGTGGTCACGGCGGTGCGCAGAGCGCCGCCGTTGTGGGACGGGGTGGTGAAGAGGTACTTCGTGGTGTCGGTGCCCAGGTCGAAGATCCGCTGCCAGGCCGACTTGTCGTCGCCCCACTTCACACGGGCGGACACCGTCAGGTCGGTCGCGTCGCCGACCACCGCGCGCGGCAGGCGCACGTACGCGCCGTCGGAGGTGGGTGCTCCACCGGGCAGGGCGAGCGCCCTGCCGCCGCCCGCGCCCTCGACGGACCGCGCGGTGGAGCCGTTGACGAGGCTCGCCGTCAGACCGTTGCCGGAGACGTCCGTGATCTTCCCGGACGTGAGGTCGTCCTCGTCGAAGGTGTAGCGGGCGGTGGGCTCGGGCGCGTCGGCGGCCTGGGCGGGGACGGCCGGCGCGACCAGCACGCCCGCGCCGAGGGCCAGGGCCACGGCGGCCGGGGCCCGGCGCCGGGCCGATCTGTCAGCGGATGGCATGGAGTGCGTCCTCGATCCTGTGAGTAACGAGTCCCGGCCGGCCCGCCGCCCCGGCCCGCAGCGCCGGCTCGGCTGTCGGTCCGCGTGCCGTGGTCGGTGAGGCGGGTTCGAGGGCGGAGGCGTGCGGACTCGGTGACAGCGATGCGGAATCGGTTCGATCGCCCGCCCTACGGAGCCGGGGGCGGCCGACCCGGGTGGCCGTGACGGCGCCCCGCACACCAGGGACTGCGCGGAGCGGAGGCCCCGGCTGCCGGAAGGATCACTTCGTCGAACCGGTTCGCTGGAAGCTAGCACCGGAGAAATCGCGCAGCAATACCTCCGACACGAGCGAAGCCGCGTAGGGCCGCGGATCGTCCGGATCGCCGCGCTACGACGGGAAGTCCCGATCGAGGTGTTGACAGCCGCCCCGCCCGTTCCTACCTTCACTTCACGCGAACCGGTTCGACGACCGGGGACCGTCCGCTCCTCAACCTTCCGTCCCAGCGGCTCGGAAGCTTCGCCTCCGCGGAGTATCGAACCGGTTCGAGCAAGGAGTTCTCCGTGAACATCGGTGAGATCGCCCGGCGGGCCGGTGTCTCGCGGAGCACCGTGTCCTACGCCCTGAGCGGCAAACGCCCCGTGTCGGACGACACCCGCCGGAAGATCCAGCAGGTCATCGACGAGCTGGGCTACCGGCCCAACGCCAGCGCCCGCGCCCTGGCCAACGGGCGGACCAGCACGATCGGCCTGGTCTTCCCGCCGGCCGGCAACCACTACACGGGCATGCAGCTGGACTTCATCGGCAGCGTGGTGGAGGCCGCCGCGGCCCACGACTACGACGTGCTGCTGTCACCCAGCGGCGTCGACAGCGACCGTTCCTTCCAGCGGCTGCTGGGGGAGCGGCGGGTGGACGGCGCGATCCTGATGGAGATCAGGCTGGAGGACGACCGGGTCGATCACCTGGCCGACCTCGGCTTCCCCTCCGTCGCCATCGGCCGCACCGCGCGGCCGGAGGGCGGCTGGTGGGTGGGGCTCGACCACACCGCGCTGGCGGAGGCGTGCGTCCACCACCTCGCCGACCTCGGCCACCGCAGGGTCGCCTTCGTCAACCGGCCCGAGCAGCTTCTGCGGGCCGGGTACGAGTCCGCGCACCGAGGGCTGGACGGCTTCACCAAGGCCGCTGCCGAGCGCGGACTGACCGTGCGGACGTACACCTGCGGGGACGACGCCGCCTCCGGGCAGGCGTGCCTGGAGCGGATCCTGCGGGACGACCCGGCGACCACGGGCCTGGTCACCCTGAACGAGGCGGCGCTGGGCGGCCTCTACCGAGGGCTGGCCCGGGCCGACCGCCATGTGCCGCGCGACTTCTCCGTCACCGGCATCGTGGCCTCCCGGTGGGCGGAGACGGTGACCCCGCAGCTCACCGCGGCGGACGTACCGGCGGAGGAGATGGGCCGCCTCGCCGTCGACCTCCTCGTGGAGCGGCTGGACGACCCCGACGCGTCGCCCCGCAATCACCTGCTCGTACCGCCGATCTCCCTGCGGGCCAGCACCGGCCCCGCGGGCGGCGCAACCGTCTCCTAGCCGTCACCCCGCCCGCACTTCCTTCTTCTGTCAGCCGTTCACCCCGCCTGTCCTTCTTCCCTCTTCACCGGGCACCCCGTTCCGCCACCGGCTCCGTTCGGCGTGCCCGGCTTCCTCGTCTCCCTCCCTCTCACGGCACCCCTGTGCCTGAAACTAAGGACCCGCCATGCATCCCACCTTCAGACAACGTCGTCTGACCGCCGCAGCCCTGACGGCGCTGGCCGTGGCCGTCAGCGCCACCGCGTGCTCCTCCGGCTCGGGCGGCACCGGTGCCAAGGACGCGGACAGCGGCTCGTACACCATCTGGGACCCCTACCCTCAGTTCGCCAAGGGTTCGGCGTGGACGAAGCTGCTGGACAAGTGCGGCACCGACGCGGGCGTGAAGATCGAGCGGACCGGCTTCGACACCAGCGACCTGCCCAACAAGACGCTGCTGGCGGCCCAGCAGAGCAACTCCCCGGACGTCCTCGTCGTCGACAACCCGGTCGTCTCGACCCTCGCCGAGGCGGGCGTGCTCACCACGACCGACGACAACGAGCTCGACACCTCCGCCGTGGACCCCAACCTGCTCGCGGCCGGCCAGTCCGGCGGCAAGACCTACGGCACCCCGATCGGCGCCAACACCCTCGCCCTCTACTACAACAAGGAGGTCCTGAAGAAGGCCGGCGTGGACATCGCCTCGGTCAAGGACTGGAAGTCGCTGACGGCCGCGCTGGCGAAGGTCAAGAAGGCCGGCAACAAGGGCATCACCTTCTCCGCGATCGGCACGGAGGAGGGCAGCTTCCAGTTCCTGCCCTGGTTCTGGGGCTCGGGCGCGCAGCTCACCGCACTCGACTCCGCCGAGAGCGTCTCCGCGCTGTCCCTGTGGAAGGGCTGGCTCGACAAGGGCTACGCCCCCAACTCCGTCCTCAACAACACCCAGACCACCAGCTGGCAGGAGTTCGCCACCGGCGACTACGCCTTCGCCGAGAACGGCACCTGGCAGCTCGCAGGCGCGGAGAAGGCCGGCTTCGACTACGGCGTCCTGCCGATACCGGGCGCGGACGGGGACAACGCCGCCGCCCCGACCGGCGGCGAGTTCGTGACCGTCCCCGTCCAGCAGGACACCGGCCGCTACGCCACCTCGCGCAAGCTGGTCACCTGCCTGACCAGCACCGAGAACCTGTACGACACCGACACCACCCTGTCCTACGTCGCTCCCACCGGTGAGGTCCAGGACAAGCAGGTGGCGGCCAACCCGGACCTGAAGCCGTGGATCGAGGCGGTCAAGGCGGCCAAGGGCCGTACCAGTGACGACCTGGGCACCAAGTACCCCAAGATCTCGGAACAGTTGTGGAAGGCCGTCCAGTCCGCGCTCAGCGGCGCCGAGTCGCCGAAGGACGCGCTGACCAAGGCCCAGTCGGCGGTCAAGTAGCAGGGAGGCGCGGTCCGTCGATGAACGACACGAGACAAGTCCCGGACCGCCGGTCCGCGCACGATCCGGGCGGGGCGGCCCCCGCCCCGCCCCGAGCCCCCGCGCGAGAGCGGCGCCGTCCGGTCTCCACACAGTGGGCGGCCTGGGCCTTCCTCACCCCGGTCACCCTCTACCTCGTCCTCTTCTACGCCTACCCGCTCTACCGCAACCTCGACCTGAGCCTGCGCGACTACACCGTCCGCTCCTTCGTCCAGGGCGACGCGCCCTTCACGGGCCTGGCGAACTACCAGAAGGTCTTCGCCGACCCGACCTTCGCCCCCGCCCTGCTGCACACCGTCGTCTTCACCGCCGTGTGCCTGGTCTTCCAGTACGCCATCGGCCTGGCGCTGGCGGTCTTCTTCCACCAGCACTTCCGGCTGTCGGTCACCCTGCGGGCCCTGTTCCTGGTGCCGTGGCTGCTGCCGCTGATCGTGTCCGCCTCCACCTGGTCGTGGATGTTCAACAGCGACTCCGGCATCGTCAACGCCGCCCTGCACGCCGTCGGAGTCGGCCCGGTGCACTGGCTGACCTCCCCCGACTGGTCACTGACCTCGGTGATCATCGCGAACATCTGGATCGGCGTCCCCTTCAACCTGGTGGTGCTCCACAGCGGTCTGCAGTCCGTCCCCGGTTCGCTGTACGAGGCCGCGGCCCTCGACGGGGCGAACGCCTGGCAGCGCTTCTGGCGCATCACCTTCCCCCTGCTGCGCCCGGTCTCCGCCATCACCCTGCTGCTGGGCCTCGTCTACACCCTCAAGGTCTTCGACATCATCTGGATCATGACCAAGGGCGGCCCGGCGGACTCCTCCACCACCTTCGCCACCTGGTCCTACCAACTCGGCTTCGGCAACCTCCTGCCCGCCTTCGGCCCCGGCGCGGCCGTCGGCAACCTGCTCGTGGTCGCCGCCCTGGTCTTCGGCCTGATCTACCTCCGCGTGCAGAGAAAGCAGGGGCTGTCATGAACCGAAGTGCCGCCCGCTCATGGTGGAAGACGGCCGTCGGCCTGCTGCTCACCGGGATCATGCTCTTCCCGGTCTACTGGATGGTCAACGTCTCCCTCACCCGCGACCAGGACATGCGCAAGAGCCCACCGGACCTCTTCCCGGCCCACGGCACCCTGGCCGGCTACCGCACCGTCCTCGACGAGCAACTGCCCTACCTCGGCACCAGTTTGGTGGTCGCCCTCGGCACCGTCGTGCTGACCGTGGCCCTCGCCGCGCCCGCCGGCTACGCCCTGGCCAAGCTGCGCCCCCGCGGCGGCGGCCTGCTGAGCTTCGTCCTGCTGGCCGCCCAGATGATCCCAGGCATCATCATGGCGATGGGCTTCTACGCCATCTACCTCCAACTCGGCCTGCTCCAGTCGGTCCCCGGCCTGATCGTCGCCGACTCCACCCTGGCCGTCCCCTTCGCCGTGCTCATCTTCACCGCGTTCATGTCCGGCATCCCGGGCGAACTCCTCCAGGCCGCTCAGATGGACGGCGCGAGTGCCCTGCGCACCTTCGTGTCCATCGTCCTGCCGATGAGCCGCAACGCCGTCGTCACGGTCTCCCTGTTCGCCTTCCTCTGGTCCTGGTCCGACTTCGTCTTCGCCAACACCCTGGTCAACGGCGGCGTCCACGAACCGATCACCCTCGGCATCTACCACTACATCGGCAACAACAACCAGGAGTGGAACGCCATCATGGCCACCGCCGTCGTGGCGTCACTGCCCGCCACGGTCATCCTCGTCCTCGCCCAGCGCTATGTGGCGGCCGGTGTCACCACCGGCGCCGTCAAGGACTGAACCCCCGCCCGCCCCATGTCCGGCGCCCCTCCCGCGCCGGTCGGTCGGCACCCCCTGCTCCAGAAACGAGTCACGCCACATGACCGCCGCCCCGTCCGGCCCGGCCTTCTCCGTCCACGACATCCCGTTCAGCGCGTACGGATCCTGGTTCGACATCTCGCCCGTGGTGGCGGAGAAGACCTACGCCGAGGACCTCCACCTCGTCTCGCACCAGAACGGCATGCACGGCGTCCTGCGCCTCGTCCCCCTCGACGCCTCCACGGGCGCCCGGGCCGACACCCGTGTCGAGGCGACACCGGCCCTGCTCACCTGGACCGCCGGGCGGGGACGCGTGGAACTCGCCTACGAGGCCCCGGACACCGTACGCCTGCGGGGCAGCGGCCTGGACCTCGGCGTCCTCGCCGCCGCGCGGACCCTGACCCCGTTCAGCGGCACGTACTTCTTCCAAGACCCGGTGGCGGACGCGCACGTGTTCACCTCGTACGAGACCGGCCGCCGCTACCGCGTCACCCTGCTGTCCGGCGCCCTCGCCGACACGGCCGGGGCCCAGGCCCTGGGCAGCGCCGACCGCGGTGTCACCGTGACCGCGCCGACGGACGGCAGCTGGGAGCTCGCGATCGAGGAACTCGACACCGCCCGGCCGCCGTACGCGCCCTCGGCGCCCTTCGACGCCGTGGTGGCCTCCGCACGGGCCGCGTTCGCGGACTTCGTCGACGCCGCGGCCCCCTGGCGTTCGGACGCCACCCCGGCCGCCGAACTCGCCGCCTACGTCGTCTGGTCGGCGACCGTGGCGGCGAAGGGCCTGGTCACCCGGCCGGGGGTGCTGATGTCCAAGCACTGGATGGACAAGGTCTGGAGCTGGGACCACTGCTTCAACGCCCTCGCCCTGGCCGAGGGTTCGCCCGAGCTGGCGCTGGACCAGTTCCACCTGCCCTTCGACCACCAGGACGAGAGCGGCGCCCTGCCGGACTCGGTCACCCACTCCGAGGTCCTCCACAACTTCGTCAAACCGCCCATCCACGGCTGGGCCTTCGGCCGTCTGCGCCGCACCCTGCCGACCCCGGTGGACCACACCGAACTCACCGAGGTGTACGAACGCCTGGAGCGCTGGACCGGCTTCTGGCTCACCGCCCGGCGCGCCCCCGGCGCCGACCTGCCCCACTACCAGCACGGCAACGACAGCGGCTGGGACAACGCCACCACCTTCGACCCCGAGCGCGTGGTCGTCAGCGCGGACCTCGCGGCCTTCCTCGTCCTGCAGCTCCACGAACTCGCCGTGCTGGCAGATGAGTTGGGCAAGCAGAACGTGGCCGAACGATGGACGCGGACGGCCGAGGAGATCCAGACGGCACTCCTCGACCGGCTCTGGACCGGGGACAGGTTCGTCGCCCGCTCGACCACCACCGGGGAATCCTGGAGCAGCGCGAGCCTCCTCGATCTGATGCCCATCGCCCTCGGTGAGCACCTGCCCGCCGAGATCGCGGGCACCCTCGCCGACCACATCAAGGCCCACCTCACCCCGTACGGCCTCGCCACCGAACTGCCCACCTCCCCGCACTACCTCGCCGACGGCTACTGGCGCGGCCCGATCTGGGCCCCGGCCACCGTCCTCGTCGAGGACGGCCTGCGCCGCGCGGGCCACCACCGGCTCGCGGACGACATCAGCGCCCGTTTCCGCGCCCTGTGCGAGACCCACGGGTTCGCCGAGAACTTCGACGCCCTCACCGGCACGGGCCTGCGCGACCGCGCCTACACCTGGACCGCGAGCAGCTACCTCCTCCTCGCCCGTGAACACCAGCGGCGCGAGGAGGCCGGGACCGACGACCCGGTCGCCTGACCCGCGAGCGAGAACCACCCACGCGAGCGCCCTGACCACCAAGAAGAACCAGATCTGGCGGCTCACCGGTAACGGACTGACCGACCGAGGGGCCCGGCGCCGCACTTTCTGTGTGGCACATTGCCGGAGGTATTGACGCTTCCGGTTCTCGCCCCTAGCGCCTGGCCGACTTCACGAACACTGTTCGAATTGCCGAACGATGTGTGTCGGCTGGACAGAGGAAAGAGTGGACCCTGTACCTCGACCAGTACGCGACCGGGAGGGGATACATGCCGGTCACGACGACCGACCCGTCCGCCGCCGGCACCTACCGGCTGCCGACGTCGGGAACCTACTCCATGGGCGGCACCAAGAAGCGCCACGGCTCGATCCTGACCCTGACGGCCGCCGAGGAGAGCCGCGTCCAGGCCCGCTGGCCCGACACGACCGCCAACCGGCTCCAGTCGTACAACTTCCCCGACCGGTACATCCGCCACTAGGCGTACCAGCTGCGGCTCGACCCGGTCACCACCACGACGGCGCGCGGCGACGCCACCTTCCGCGTGACGAGCTGACCCTGCGCTGATCCGCCCTCCGGCGGATGCTGCCGGCGCCCTCCTCGGAGGGCGCCGGCAGCACCGTGAGGGCCGGACTGTTCGGATGTCCCGGAAGAGGTCAGTAGGCGCGGTGGCCTGCCACGGTGAGGAGGATTTCGTCGCTGACCTGCGCGAATCGTCTTTCGGTTGTTTCATGCTCGTGCCGGTTGATGAAGCCGGAAGTCCCAGAAAAGTCCCAGAGGACTCCCACCACTGACGTACGCCCTTTCGGTTCTACTCGACGCGGCGGGGCCGGGGCTGTGCGTTGGAGGTCGGCCATGTTCCTCCGCGGCCCGCCGGTAGCGTGCTCTCCGCGCGCGGAGAGCACGCTACCGGCCCACCTGGCTGTGCCGGTTCAGCTTCGCCGTGCCGCGTCCGCTTTCCGCACCACCTTCGCCGCGTGGTCAGCCGAGTCGGCCAACTTCCGGAGTGCGTGGGAGACCCGGCTGAGGAACACCACAAGGTGGTCGGTGAAGGTGTCCTGCTCGGTGCTGGTGCGGACGATGACGAGGCCGTCGCCTTCCCGGGACGGTGGCCGGTGGCCGGTGGCCTTGTGATTTCGCTGAAGCGCCGACACAGCACAGCCGCCATTCGATAACTCACACTGACGCGGTGCCCGCTCGTAATGCGTCTGCACTCCCGTCGAACCCGAGTAATTGACACATCGAAAATAGAGCGGTGGGCAAATGTTCGGCACGGCGACGAGCCGCACCGAAAGAAGCGAGGTCGCCGACCGGTGGACACCCTTTCTAGCCACTGGTTCGACGAGCGCGTATAAGGGTACATTATCGGCAAATTCGCTGGTGATCCCGGTTCGGGAATTGCGCCCCTTGGTGCGCCCCGCCGATCGGGTGACTAAGAGCCACGCGCCTTGCGGCATATGCCATGTTCCTGCGTCACTAGAGGTATCCAACCGGTGGGCAGCCCAGCCTCTCGGGGGGCACGGTCTTCGGAGTAGCCGCTGCCTGCCCTGCGCGTAGGACAGGGTCAGCGTCGAGATCGATGCCGTGATGGGCACCCCTTAGAGGAGTGGATCCCCCAGTTGGCGCCTCCATGGCGCCAGCTGGGCGGTTGTCGGCCCCTTCCGTCGTGGCCCTTCGGCCCGGCGCATGCTGGCTTCACGGCAGCACGAACCGGGGGCGCTCCCACGTGAATCGCCCCGGTTCGAATGGAGACTCGATTTCATGAAAGGATCGAGTCATGGCACGACCTTCCCATTACCCGCCTGAGCTCCGCCGTCGCGCGGTGCGCATGGTCCCCGAGGTAGGCGACGACTACCCGAACGAGACGGCTGCCCTGCAGGCGGTGGCCGAGAAGCTCGGTATCGCCTCCCGCGAGACGCTGCGGAACTGGGTGAAGCAGCACGAGATCGATGCGGGGACACGTCCGGGGGCGACGACGGAGGAGTCCGCCCAGCTCAAGGCGTTGAAGAAGGAGAACGCGGAACTGAAGCGGGCCAACGAGATCCTGAAGGCCGCGGCGAGTTTCTTCGCGGCCGAGCTCGACCGGCCACACACACGCTCGTAGCGTTCATCGACGAGCACCGGGACCGCTTCGGCGGCGTCGAGCCGATCTGCAGGACGCTCACCGAGCACGACTGCAAGATCGCCCCTTCCACCTGCTACGCCCACAAGAAGCGCCTCGAAGCTCCCTGCGCCCGTTCCGTGCGCGACGAGGAACTCAAAGAACGCATCCAGAGGTCCACACGTCCAACTACCGCGTCTACGGGGCCCGGAAGATCTGGCGCGAACTGAACCGGCAGGGACATGCCGTGGCCCGCTGCACCGTCGAGCGCCTCATGCGTGAACTCGGCATCACCGGCGCCGTCCGCGGCAAGAAGGTGATCACCACGCTGCCCGGCGGGCAGGCCGAACGGGCGCCGGACCTGCTGGACCGCGACTTCGTCGCCAAGGCCCCGAACCGCTGCTGGGTCGCGGACTTCACCCACGTGAAGACCTGGGCCGGTGTCGTCTACGTCGCCTTCGTCGTGGACACGTTCTCCCGCCGGATCGTCGGCTGGTCCGCGGCCACCGTGAAGGAAACAGTCTTCGTCCTGGACGCCCTGCAGATGGCCGTGTGGCAACGTGACCGCGACCAACACCCAGTTCAGCCAGGCGAGTTGATCCACCAGTCGGATGCCGGGTCGCAATATACGAGTTTCCGGCTCGCCGAGCATCTGGACGCCGCCGGCATCGCCGCCTCGATCGGATCGGTCGGCGACGCCTACGACAATGCCCTGATGGAGAGCGCGATCGGTCTGTTCAAGACCGAGCTGATCAAGCCCCGATGGCCCTGGAAGTCTCTCTCCCAGGTCGAGTTGGCCACCGCAGAGTGGGTCGACTGGTACAACCACCGCTCCACGGTGAGATAGGGCACGTTCCGCCCGTCGAGTACGAAGCCAACCACTGAGGTTGAACTCGCAGTGGCGGGTGGGGAGCTGACGTTTCGTGATCGTTGCGGTATGCCGGAGGGATGAGGTATGCGCAGGGTGGTGGGCTGACGCCCAGGCGGCAGGCAGCTCGCGAGCAGCTGAGGCTGGAGGCCGCGGAGCGGTTCGCGGGCGGCGAGAAGACCGCGGACATCGCGCGTGAGCTTCGGGTCGGGGAGCGCCAGGTGGAGAAGTGGCGCAGAGCGTGGCGCGAGGGCGGGGCGGAGGCGCTGCGCTCGAAGGGGCCGATGTGCGTGGAGCTGCTGAGTCCTGCGCAATGGGAGCGTCTGGTGCGGGAGTTGGAGCGCGGGACGCTGGCGCACGGCTGGGATGAGGATCAGGGCTGGACGCTGGTGCGGATCCGTGCGCTGATCATCCGGTTGTTCCTGGTGGAGTACACGGTGCAGGGGGGTGTGGAAGTTGATGCGGCGGCACGGCTGGTCTGCGCAGGTGCCGGCGAGGCGGGCGCTGGAGCGGGACGACGCGAGTGTCGAGCGGTGGCGGAGTGAGGTGTGGGAGACCGTAAAGCCACCGCGGCGGCCCGGGACGCCTACATCTGCTTCGAGGACGAGGCCGGGCAGGGGCTGAGGCCGCCGAAGGGGCACACGTGGGCGCCGCGCGGCCGGACACCGGTGGTACGGGTGCGCGGCTCGAACCGGGGACGGGTCTCCGTGGCGGGCGTGGTCTGCTTCAAGAGCGGTGAACGATCGCGTCTGATCTACCGGTTGCACGTGTACCGGGGACGGAAGGGTGAGGCGAAGAGCTTCGGATGGCAGGACTACCGCGACCTGATCGTCGTAGCGCACAACCAGCTCAAGGCCCCCCGTGGTCTGGGTCTGGGACAATCTCAACGTCCATCTGGTCGACGAGCTCGCGCTGTTCTTCGTGGAGAACGAGGAGTGGCTGACGGTGTTCCAGTTGCCGTCGTACGCTCCTGAGCTCAATCCGCAGGAGGGCATCTGGTCGCTGGTCAAGCGCGGCCTGGCCGATTTCGCCGCCGCCAACCTCGACCACCTGGCCCGCGTCATGAAGCGCAAGCTCAAGAAGATCCAGTACCGCCCGGAACTGATCGACGGCTGCCTCACCGAGACCGGACTGATCATGAGTGCCGGATGATCGACCGGCCCGCCACTGCGAGTTCAACCTCAGCACTACATGGAATCCACGAAACCCCAGGTCAAAGCCATAATCTGAGATCTCTATCGAACCCGGGGCGGTTCACTCGGCGACCATAGGAGTAACCGCCGCACGGAGGCGGCGAATGCGAGTGGGGCGTCGTGACGATTAGTCATCCCGCCGTAATTGCGCGGGAAACGAAACGCCTGCCTCATCGCCGACCGGAGTGCACGTAGCCCCCGAAAACTGACCGAGCAGCCCGGCGCGCATTCTTTGCGCGCCCCCCATTCGGGTGACGTTCTGCAAGGTCTCTTGTCATCCCCTCACCCGCATGGGTCAATAGGGATACCGGTGGGCGGCCCATCCCATTCGGGCCAGCGCGTACAGTCAGCGCTCTCGACCCGTCTGTTGCACATCAGTAGTACATGCAGCTGCGCCGCCGCCCAAGGCGAGAGTTGTGCGCCAGGTCCCCGGCAAGCCGCCGGAGTCGACCAAAGATTCGCAATTCCTTACCCCGGCCCTGTGGTCGTCCAGGACCACATCCGGGTCACCTTCCCCGCTGGTGCCCTGTGCGTTTGCCGCACGAGTCATGCAAGCACCCGCGGCCAGAGGCCGATGCGCCTCACACCACCACAACCCAGTCCAGGAGGACACCCATGTCTGAAACCAGTGTGCTTTCCGTCCTGACGCAGCCGACACTGGTCGCTGCGGTCCCCGGCTTCGGGCCGACCGCCGGCGGCAACTCCGTCCTGCTCATCGGCGCCAACCTCGGCGGTACCACCTCGGTCACCTTCGGAGGCGCGCCCGCGACCATCGTCTCCCAGGACCTCTTCGGCTTCCTGATCACCGTGGTCGCGCCCCCCCACGCGGCCGGCAACGTGCCCGTCGTGGTGACCACCGCGGCCGGCGCCAGTAACCCGGCCAACTACACCTACGTGGGACCCGTGGTGCCCTCGCCCCCGAGCGTGCTGGTCTTCAGCCCGCCCTTCGGCCCGACGACGGGAGGAACCCCCTTCACGATCGTGGGCACCAACCTCACCAACGCAAGCGTCACCTTCGATGGGGTCCCGGCCGTCGGCGTGAACGTCATCGCGGGCGTGGTGCTGACCGGTGTCACGCCGCCGCACGCGGCCGGCAACGTGCCCGTCGTGGTGACCACCGCGGCCGGCAGCGCCTCAGTCGCCGGCGGATACACCTACGTCGGCCTGCCGCTGCCCACGGCGGTCTCCATCACCCCGGCCGTCGGCGCTGCCATCGGTGGCACCCCGATCGCGATCATCGGCACCAACCTCGCCGGGGCCACCGTGACCATCGGCGGCGTCCCGGCGACCGGCGTGGTCGTCGACGTCACCGGCACGGTGCTGAGCGCCATCACTCCTGCGGGAGTGGCCGGTAACGCGGAGGTCGTCGTGACGACTCCCGCCGGGAGTGTGACCGTCACCGGCGGGTTCACCTACAACTGATCGATGCGTTGTGGGCCCGGACTGCGATCCATGTCCGGGCCCACACGGGTGCCCACACCCCTGAGAAACGCTTCGCCGTGTCTCGGTCCGCTCCGCGCGGCAAACCGGGTGGGTGGCCGGATCACCAGGGCAGCGCAGCGAGCCGCATGCGCCTGAGAGGAAGGCCGCGGTCACACCGGCAAGAGCGTGCCCCGTCCGGCTGGCGAGCGCGCTCGGTGCAGGCAGCCGCGAGCTGTCCGCGCACCTCTCGGGCCAACCAGCGGGACCACCCTTCGGCTTCGCCGTATTCAGGGACGTCGGCGTCCGCCTGCGGCCCGCGGATCCGGGACGTCCTCCGTGTCGGCGGTGCTGCCGCAGTCCCGAGCCAGCACCGCGTCGACCCGCCTGCGGGCGATCACCCACTCCTGCCACTCCATCTCGGCCACGGCCAGCTCGGCCTGGATACGGTAGGCCTCCTCACGCAGCCCGTCGACCCGACAGCGCGTTGCGAGCTGGTGCTGTTCCAGCAGTCCGACAACCGATGGCATCCGCAACCTCCCGGTGAGCGACGACATGACAGGTCACGACTCCCACGGAATCACCGCCCCTACCTCCCGACCAGTGAAAACGCCGCCCTCAAGTTCGGAAAGGCTGTGAGGATGATCTGGTACCGCTTCGAGCGGTGGCCTGACCCGCGGAAAGACTGGCTTTGGCGCCCTGCTGTTGATCTGTCGGCCACCGCGCGGAGCGGTATCTGCTGCCGCCGGGCAGGGGGCGTGTCCCGATAGGGGCCTTCGCGACAGGCACCGTCACAGTCTTGACCTCCCCTGCCCGACGACGGCCACCGGTTCCGAGGCGATCAGGAGACAGGCGACCTTGCCCAGCATCACGCAGCCCACAGCCCCGTGTCATGTCCCGGCCGACGCCGCGGAGGAGGTTCTGCTAGGCGTCGACACGCATAAGGACTTCCACGCGGCAACCGTCGTCACCGTCCTCGGCGCCGCGTCGGACGGCCGCAGCTTCCCGGCCACCACCGAGGGCTATCAACAACTTGTCTCCTGGGCACGCTCGTTCGGCGCCCTGCACCGGGCAGGGGTGGAGTGCACCGGCTCCTATGGCGCCGCGCTCGCCCGTTACCTGCGCACCGAGGGCATCGAGGTGACCGAGGTCAACCAGCCTGACAAGGCAGCGCGCCGACGACGTGGCAAGACCGACGCCGTCGACGCGGAAGCGGCGGCCCGCGCCGTGCTGCTCCCAGAGTCCGTCCGGAACGATCCATCCCCACCGACCACTCCCCAGGCCCAGCTCAACTGCCAACTGACCATGTAGGACACGGTCTTAACCTCTACCACCCGGATTTAACGAACTACCGGTAGTGCAAGCAACCCCCATCCAGCTGGTGATTCCAGGCCGACGGCCGAAGGGCATTACCAAATCGGCAAGGGGCGCCGCCTCGGCACCGTAATGGCTACCGGGGTGGCTTGCCGGGTCTTCGACATGGGTGCCGACGGTCGACCAGACACGGTCGGCGTGACGCGACCGACACCGGACGTTGCGAGGCCACTTCGGGGACAACCCCCCGTAAGGACTGACGAGTAATCAGATATCTCTGACGTATCGTCGGCCATTCAAGATCATCTTGCACGTGCGTTGCACAAGGTGTTGAAGAACAACAGTGATCAGTGGAGGGTCGTGAAAATGAGTATCCACAGGTCAGCAGGCATTTCGCGGTGCCGTGCCCCTTGCCTCCAAGGGGCACGGCACCGCGCCGATCAGATGTCCCGGAAGATCTCGATCTGTGCCCCCACCGTGTTGAGGCGTTCCGCGAGGTCCTCGTAGCCGCGGTTGATGACGTAGACGTTGCGGAGCACGGACGTGCCCTCGGCGGCCATCATCGCGAGGAGGACGACCACGGCGGGACGCAGGGCGGGCGGGCACATCATCTCGGCGGCGCGCCAGCGGGTCGGGCCCTCGACCAACACCCGGTGCGGGTCGAGGAGTTGGAGGCGACCGCCGAGGCGGTTGAGGTCGGTGAGGTAGATCGCCCGGTTGTCGTAGACCCAGTCGTGGATGAGGGTCTGGCCCTGCGCGGAAGCGGCGATGGCCGCGAAGAACGGGACGTTGTCGATGTTCAGCCCGGGGAACGGCATGGGGTGGATCTTGTCGATCGGCGCCTGGAGCTTCGAGGGCCGGACGGTGAGGTCCACCAGGCGCGTACGGCCGTTGTCGGCGAAGTACTCCGGTGAGCGGTCGTGGTCGAGCCCCATCTCCTCCAGGACCGCCAGCTCGATCTCCAGGAACTCGATCGGTACCCGGCGCACGGTCAGTTCGGACTCGGTGACGACCGCCGCCGCGAGCAGACTCATGGCCTCGACCGGGTCCTCGGAGGGGGAGTAGTCGACGTCCACGTCGATGTGCGGCACCCCGTGCACGGTGAGCGTGGTGGTGCCGATGCCCTCCACCCGTACGCCGAGGGCCTCCAGGAAGAAGCAGAGGTCCTGGACCATGTAGTTGGACGAGGCGTTGCGGATGACGGTGACGCCGTCGTGGCGGGCGGCGGCGAGCAGCGCGTTCTCGGTCACCGTGTCGCCGCGCTCGGTCAGTACGATCGGACGGCCGGGCGTGACGGAGCGGTCCACCTCGGCGTGGTACAGCCCCTCGGTGGCCGTGATGTCGAGACCGAACCGGCGCAGCGCGATCATGTGCGGCTCGATCGTCCGCGTCCCGAGGTCGCAACCGCCCGCGTACGGCAGCTTGAAGTGGTCCATTCGGTGCAGCAGCGGGCCGAGGAACATGATGATCGAGCGGGTGCGGCGGGCCGCCTCCGCGTCGATCGCGTCGAGGTCCACCGCGGCCGGCGGCACGATCTCCAGGTCGACACCGCCGTTGATCCACCGGGTGCGTACGCCGATCGAGCCGAGCACCTCCAGAAGGCGGTACACCTCCTCGATACGGGCCACCCTGCGCAGCACTGTGCGCCCCTTGTTCAACAAGGAGGCGCACAGCAGCGCGACACACGCGTTCTTGCTGGTCTTCACGTCGATCGCGCCCGACAGCCGACGCCCGCCGACCACCCGCAGATGCATCGGACCCGCGTAACCCAGCGAGACGATCTCACTGTCCAGGGCCTCACCGATTCGGGCGATCATCTCAAGGCTGATGTTTTGATTACCGCGCTCGATTCGATTCACCGCGCTCTGGCTCGTACCGAGGGCGTCCGCCAACTGCGACTGTGTCCAGCCACGGTGCTGCCGTGCGTCACGGATGAGCTTGCCGATGCGTTCGAGGTAGTCGTCTGCCATGAGGGAGAGGTTATCTCAGATATGAGATGGCGCCTCTTGAGGGGTCCGTTGGGGGTGTGGCGCGGGCCCGTTCAGGTGACGGCAGGCGAGGTCAGGCGATGTCGGGTGTAGCCAGGTGGCGTCAGCTGAGGGGACGTCAGCCGGGCTCAGTGGCGCCGCGCGTTGCTGGTGCGGCGCCAGCCGAAGGGGCCGGGCAGGTCCATCGAGGTCGTACGGCGTCCCGTGCTGCTGTGGGTGCGGCGGGGGCCGTTGCGGCCGCCGGTGGTGATGGACCAGGAGCGCTTGTTGATGTTCAGTCGCACACCCGGCAGGATCCGAAAGCTCTTGCGGAACGTGAGCGGCATGTCTGCCTCCTTCCCGATGCCGAACGGGTACCCCGCTCTTCGCCGGGCATCCCCACCCGTGTACGGCAACTGGGCGTTCCCCGGAGCCAATTGCCTCAGCGCGGCGGCAGTACACAGAACTCGTGGCCGTCGGGGTCGACCAGTACCGCCCAGTCGACCCGGCCCTGGCCGATGTCCACGGGGGCCGCGCCGAGGGAGACGAGGCGGTCGATCTCGTCGCGCAGATCGCTGCCGGCGGACGGGACGAGGTCGAAGTGGAGGCGGTACTTCCCGACCTTCGGGGCCAGCGGCGGACCGCCCCAGGTGATCTTCGGGCCGCCGTGCGGCGACTGGATCGCGGTCTCCTCGTCCTGGTCCCAGACCAGGGGCCAGCCCAGGGCCCGGCTCCAGAAGTACCCGACCTCCTGTGAACCGTCGCTCGCGAGCGCGCCGATGAATCCGCAGCCGGCGAGGAAGGTGTTGCCCGGCTCGATGACACAGAACTCGTTGCCCTCGGGGTCGGCGAGGACCACGTGGGTCTCTTCGGGGAGCTGGCCGATATCGATGTGACGGCCGCCGAGCTCCAGCGCCCGTTCCACGACCCGCCGTTGGTCGTCGAGGGAGGTGCTGGTCAGGTCGAAGTGCGTCTGGTTGGGGACGGTCTTCTTCTCCTGGCTGGGCAGGAAGCGCAGGCGGAGCCCGCTGTCGTCGTTCGGCGCGAGCGCGATGCCTCCGTAGGGGTCCTCGGTCGTCTCCCGGCCCAGGAGGCCGGCCCAGAAGCGCGCGAGTTCGTCGGGGTCGTTCGCGTCCAAGGTGAGCGCGTGGAGGTGGGAAGTCATCGCGTGGGATCTCCGATCCGCCGGCACGGCCGCGGACAGGGCCGGTTCCCCCGCCCATGAGGAACAACCATGCTAGGAAGCCAGGGAAACGCCCCGCAACGCATTAAGAACGCAGCGACACAACGCCCGCCTGGCGCGGACCGGCCTCCGCTCCCGGCCGGAGCGACATCACTCCGGCGACCCCAGAAGGCGGTCGAGTGTCCGGCGCCCCATGGCGCTCATCGCCGGATTGCTCTCGACGTAGTACCAGACGAGACCCATCGCCTGTTCGAACGCCCATGCCCTGCCGCGCTCCCACTCCAGATCGTCACAGCCCAGCGCCCGCCGGAACACCTGTCGCGGTCCTGTCCGCAGCAGGTGCCAGGCGCCGACCAGATCCAGCGCGGGGTCGGCCGGGCCGAACCCGCCGGTGTCGAGTACGCCGCTGAGCCGGTCTCCCGTGACCAGCACGTTGCCGGGGATCAGGTCGCCGTGGCTCATCACGTCGGCGCTCGTGCGGGGCAGTTCCCGGAGGCGGTTCCACAACCGGCGCAGCCGGGGCACGTCGAGCAGGTCCTCGCTCCGCGCGAAGCACGTCGCCATCCACTCGTCGTGGTGGGTGAGCACGCCGCCGCGATTGTCGCCGTCGAAGACCCGGCCCCGTGTCCCGGCGTCCCGCAGGGCCTCGACGAAGGCCGCGAGGTCCTCGGCGAAGGCGTCGGACCCACTTGGGTCGGCATCGGCGGCGACCGTGCCCGGCAGCCAGGTCTGGACCGACCACGGCATGGGGTACCCCGCTCCGGGCTCTCCCAGGGCGACGGGTTTCGGGACGGGGAACGGGGAGACCCCTGCCAGCTCCGCGCTCGCCAGGGCCTCCCGCTCCAGCACCGCCAGCGCCTCGGCGGGATCGGCCGGACGCAGGGGGAGACGCGCGGAGAGGTCGGCACCGATGCGGAAGATGGCGTTGACCGTCCCGGTCGACGGCACGCGCCGGATCGCCCTGCCGCTCCACCGGGGGAACTGCTCGCGGATCAGGGCCTCGACGGTCTCGGTGGCCACGTCCACTTGGTCGACGTGCATGGTCATGCGCGCGGGCCCTCCCCCGGTTCCGGCGCGGAGGCCGGACGCCGGACGCGCTCCAGACGATCAGGAACGACAACCAGGTATTCATCCGCCAGGGGCCGGATCAACCGAGATTTTCGGTCCCCTGGTGGTTTCCTGGCGGTCCCCGGGCCGTCGGCGGGCCGCCGGCGGGCGCCCCCAGGCGGTCCCCGCGCCGCCGGGCGGACGGGGCGCAGGCGGCGGAGATTGGCGCACGCCACATTGGGCCGGGCATGACCAGCCCGCGCCCATGTACTACTGTTATCTCGACATCGAGATATCTGCCGAGGCGCACTGCGGCCGCCACCCCGGTAAGGGGTGCCTAACTTAGCCTTACCTTAGCGGATCGGCCAAGGGGGCGTGGCGGCAGGATGCGGTGGTACGCGCACATGGAATGAAGGAGACTGTCGTGTCGGCGAACAGCTTCGACGCCCGCAGCACGCTGCAGGTGGGCGACGAGTCGTACGAGATCTTCCGGCTGGACAAGGTGGAGGGCTCGGCTCGCCTGCCCTACAGCCTCAAGGTCCTGCTGGAGAACCTGCTCCGCACGGAGGACGGCGCGAACATCACCGCCGACCACATCCGTGCCCTCGGCGGCTGGGACTCGCAGGCCCAGCCCAGCCAGGAGATCCAGTTCACCCCGGCCCGCGTGATCATGCAGGACTTCACGGGCGTGCCCTGTGTCGTGGACCTCGCGACCATGCGTGAGGCCGTCAAGGAGCTCGGCGGTGACCCGGCGAAGGTCAACCCGCTCTCCCCGGCCGAGCTGGTCATCGACCACTCCGTCATCGCCGACAAGTTCGGCACGAACGACGCCTTCGCCCAGAACGTCGAGCTGGAGTACGGCCGCAACAAGGAGCGCTACCAGTTCCTGCGCTGGGGCCAGACCGCCTTCGACGACTTCAAGGTCGTACCCCCCGGCACCGGCATCGTCCACCAGGTGAACATCGAGCACCTGGCGCGCACGGTCATGGTCCGGGGTGGCCAGGCGTACCCCGACACCCTCGTCGGCACCGACTCGCACACCACCATGGTCAACGGCCTCGGCGTCCTCGGCTGGGGCGTCGGCGGCATCGAGGCCGAGGCCGCGATGCTCGGCCAGCCGGTCTCGATGCTCATCCCGCGCGTCGTCGGCTTCAAGCTCACCGGTGAGCTGACCCCCGGCACCACCGCCACCGACCTCGTGCTCACGATCACCGAGATGCTCCGCAAGCACGGTGTCGTCGGCAAGTTCGTCGAGTTCTACGGCGAGGGCGTGGCCGCCACCTCGCTCGCCAACCGCGCCACCATCGGCAACATGTCGCCGGAGTTCGGCTCCACCGCCGCGGTCTTCCCGATCGACGGCGAGACCATCAAGTACCTCAAGCTCACCGGCCGCTCCGAGCAGCAGCTCGCGCTCGTCGAGGCGTACGCCAAGGAGCAGGGCCTCTGGCTGGACCCGGCCGCCGAGCCGGACTTCTCCGAGAAGCTGGAGCTGGACCTCGCCACGGTCGTCCCCTCCATCGCCGGCCCGAAGCGCCCGCAGGACCGCATCGTCC
The DNA here is from genome assembly GCF_020982545.1 of Streptomyces sp. MNU76. Lineage (GTDB taxonomy): Bacteria > Actinomycetota > Actinomycetes > Streptomycetales > Streptomycetaceae > Streptomyces. The sequence continues at coordinate 254,603 of NZ_JAJKLK010000003.1, forward strand.
TCGCCAACGCCGCCGAGCAGTTCAAGCAGGACGTGCGCAACTACGTCGACTCCGTGGACGAGTCCGGCAAGGAGTCCTTCCCGGCCTCCGACGCCCCGGCCGTCGCCCCGAACGGCGCCCCGTCCAACCCGGTCACCGTGACCGCCCCCGACGGCTCGACGTACGAGATCGACCACGGCGCGGTCACCGTCGCGGCCATCACCTCCTGCACCAACACCTCCAACCCGTACGTCATGGTCGCCGCCGCGCTCGTCGCGAAGAAGGCCGTGGAGAAGGGCCTGACCCGCAAGCCGTGGGTCAAGACCACCCTCGCCCCGGGTTCGAAGGTCGTCACCGACTACTTCGACAAGGCCGGGCTCACCCCGTACCTCGACAAGGTCGGCTTCAACCTCGTCGGTTACGGCTGCACCACCTGCATCGGCAACTCCGGCCCGCTGCCGGAGGAGGTCTCCAAGGCCGTCAACGACCACGACCTCGCGGTCACCTCGGTCCTCTCCGGCAACCGGAACTTCGAGGGCCGGATCAACCCCGACGTCAAGATGAACTACCTGGCCTCCCCGCCGCTGGTCGTCGCGTACGCCCTCGCGGGCTCCATGAAGGTGGACATCACCCGCGACGCCCTCGGCACGGACCAGGAGGGCAAGCCGGTCTACCTGTCCGACATCTGGCCCTCCGAGGCCGAGGTCAACGACGTCGTGGCCAACGCCATCGGCGAGGACATGTTCAGCAAGTCCTACCAGGACGTCTTCGCGGGCGACGCCCAGTGGCAGGCGTTGCCGATCCCCGAGGGCAACACCTTCGAGTGGGACGCGGAGTCGACGTACGTCCGCAAGCCCCCTTACTTCGAGGGCATGACGATGGAGACCACCCCGGTCTCCGACATCGCCGGCGCCCGCGTCCTCGCCAAGCTGGGCGACTCGGTCACCACCGACCACATCTCCCCGGCCGGTGCGATCAAGGCCGACACCCCCGGAGGCAAGTACCTCACGGAGCACGGTGTCGAGCGTCGTGACTTCAACAGCTACGGCTCGCGCCGAGGCAACCACGAGGTCATGATCCGCGGCACGTTCGCCAACATCCGCCTGCGCAACCAGATCGCGCCGGGCACCGAGGGCGGCTACACCCGCGACTTCACGCAGGACGGCGGGCCGGTCTCCTTCATCTACGACGCCTCGCGCAACTACATCGAGCAGGGCATCCCGCTGGTCATCCTGGCCGGCAAGGAGTACGGCTCCGGCTCCTCCCGTGACTGGGCGGCCAAGGGTACGGCCCTCCTCGGCGTCAAGGCCGTCATCGCCGAGTCGTACGAGCGCATCCACCGCTCCAACCTCATCGGCATGGGCGTCCTCCCGCTGCAGTTCCCCGAGGGCGCCTCGGCGCAGTCCCTCGGCCTGAGCGGCGAGGAGACCTTCTCCATCACGGGCGTCACCGAGCTCAACGACGGCACCACGCCCCGCACGGTCAAGGTGACCACCGACAGCGGCGTCGAGTTCGACGCGGTCGTCCGCATCGACACCCCCGGTGAGGCCGACTACTACCGCAACGGCGGCATCATGCACTACGTGCTGCGCCAACTTGCCGGTTCTTGACCTGATGTGAACGAGCGCCCCGCCCCCCTGCATCTCGCGCACGGGGGGGGCGGGGCACTCGCGCTCGACGGTGCGGAAGACGCGCCTGTTGCCGTTCGCCTTCGGGCTGTACACACGACGTACGGGCTTGGGGGCGGGCCTGGGGTCAGCACATACCTGCCGTGCCATCTCCCACCCCCGCATCTCCGGAGTCGGAGCCTTCTCCCCATCCCATCCCGCCCGTCTTCTTTCCGGTGCCGACCTGGCAGACCCGCCTGACACCCGTCAACGTGTTGGCCTTGGACCGCAGCATCAGCTGTTGCCGGTTACGCACCTGCTTCATGTCACCCTCGCGGGCAGCCCTGAGAATCCTCTGAGGCAGCCGCTTCAAGCCGGATCCGGCGCGGCAGCACCGTGGCGGCCGGCCGCGTGCCCCGGAAGCGACAGCGCAACCCCCGGCCCTCGCACGGGCCGCCGGCCCGGTCCCCTGCGCCCCGGCCCGTGACAGCAAGCTGTGCGGAACGCCTCACTATGCGTTGGCGGTCGTTTATAGTTCACCGACGATCGCGGCCGTCCATGCGGAGTGCCTTCTCCTCCCACACCACTCAGGCTCCGCGGTCGGATGACCACGCGCCGGCATCTCGGGTCGGGTGCGGAAGCAGGCATGGAAAGGGGAAACGGGGCAATGGCAGAGGCGATGTCATCGGCCGACGAGGACAGGCAGGCGGATTCCTCCTCTCCCGGCTCCGTGCCCGGCCCCCGCCGTACGTCCGCCCGTCGCCGGACGCTGCGCATCCTCGGTATCGGGTGCGCCGTCGTCCTCCTCGGCGCCGCGGGGACCGGGTGGTGGATGTACCGCAGCCTGGACAGCAACATCAAGGGCGTGGACATCGACGGGGCCCTGGGGGACAACCGTCCAAGGAAGGCTTCCGCCGCGCTACAGGCGACCGACATCCTGGTGCTGGGGTCGGACTCCCGCGCGGGTGACAACGCGGAACTCGACAGCGGCGCGGTCAGCGGTGCCCGTTCGGACACGGCGCTGGTGCTGCACGTCTCCGAGAACCGCTCCGAGGCCGTCGCGGTCAGCATCCCCCGCGACACCCTCGTCGACCGGCCGTCCTGCACCAGGGCGAACGGCACCGAACTGGGTCCGGCCGCCCGCGTGATGTTCAACTCGGTCTACTCCGCTGCCGGTTCAGCCTGTGTGGTGAAGACCGTGGAGCAGATGTCCGGGGTGCGGATCGACCACCTCCTGGAGATCGACTTCGCCGGCTTCAAGGAACTGGTCGACGACATAGGCGGCGTGACGGTCGACGTCCGCGAACCCATTCACGACACCAAGGGCGGTTTCACCCTGGACGCCGGAACCCACCGTCTGAACGGCGCCGACTCCCTGAGGTTCGTCCGCACCCGCTACGGCTACCGCGACGGCAGCGACCTGGGGCGGATAGGCCTCCAGCAGCAGTTCCTGACGGCCCTGCTCAGCGAGGTGAAGAAGCAGGACCTGCTGGGCAGCCCCGTGAAGTCCTACCGGATCGCCCAGTCCATGACCAAGGCGCTGACCACGGACTCCGAACTCGCCTCGCTGACCGCACTGGCCGACTTCGGGCGCAGCATGAACGGCATCGACCCCGGCTCCCTCGAGACCGTCATGCTGCCGGTGAAGTACGACAAGGCCGATCCCAACCGAGTCGTGGCGGCCGAGCCGCAGGCTTCCGAGCTGTGGGAGGCTGTTCGGCAGGACGCGGCGATCCCGGCCTCGGCGAAGAAGTCTCCGGCGTCCGCGGGCTGAACCGCCGAGCCCCGAGGAGGCGGCACCAGGGGTGTTGTCATCATGGACACACACGCAAGCGGGAAAGCACAGGGGGTGCCGATGACGGAGGTGAGTGACAGAGCCGCCGGAGCGGGGATGTCGTTGGGCGAGGCGCTCGGACGGCTGCGGGGTGCGCAGAAGCGCGCCGGCGGGGTGTCGCTGTATTCGAGGTTCGTCAATCGCCCCACGGGCCGGTTGCTGGCGGCCGGCTCGTACGTCGCCGGACTGACTCCCAACCAGGTGACGCTGATCAGCGCCGGGTTCAGCTTCGGCGGCGTGGCGGTGCTCGCCTTCGCCGAGCCGTCGTGGGGAACGGGCTTGGTGGTGTGGCTGGCGCTGGCTGTCGGGTTCGCCTTCGACTCCGCGGACGGGCAGCTGGCACGGCTGCGGGGTGGCGGAAGCCCGGCGGGCGAGTGGCTGGACCACGTGGTGGACTGCGCCAAGATCACGGCCCTGCACACCGCCGTACTGCTCACCCTCTACCGCCACTCAGGACACTTCGGCGCAGGCTCCGACGCATGGCTGGCACTCCCCCTGGGGTTCCTCTTCGCCGCGATCGTCACGTTCTTCGGCGGTCTGCTCACCGAGCAGCTGAAGCCGAAGCCCGCCCCAGGCAGCGCCCCCGCGCCGCCGTCGACCCTGCGTGCGGTGGCGCTGCTCCCGGTCGACCACGGCGTCTTCTGCCTGGTGTTCCTGCTGCTGGGCGGGGGAGAGCTGTTCCTGTGGGGGTACGCGCTGCTGGGCGCGGCGGCGGTGCTCTACCTGCCGCTGTTCCTGGCCAAGTGGTTCCGGGAGCTCAGCCGCCCGGCCGCGGCCGCCGCGGGGCGGACGGGAATGTGACGTAGCGACAGGGTCTACGGCCGCAGGGCCTGTTGCGAAAGCCCCTGATGGTCCCCGGCCCCGGCCTGATCCGCCAGGCGCCCCTTCTCGTGTGTCAGGGCGTCGAGTGCCCGGCGCAGCTGGGTGCTGGAGGTGTGCACGGTGTAAGGGAAGTAGACGACGTCGACGCCCACCGCGGCGAAGTCACGCTCCAGCCGGTCCCCCTTGGGGGTCCCGCGCCAGTCGTCCCCCTTGAACAGGACGTCGAAGCGGACCTGTTGCCAGGTCTCCAGCTTGTCGGGGACGGTTTCCACGAAGGCCGCGTCCACGTACTTGATGTTCCGGACGATCTCCAGGCGTTCGATGAGCGGGATCATCGGGCGCCTGCCCTTGGCGAGTTCGGCCATCTCGTCCGACACCACCCCCGCCACCAGGTAGTCACAGCGCTCCCGCGCGTGGCGCAGGATGTTCAAGTGCCCGATGTGAAAGAGGTCGTAGGCCCCGGGGGCGTACCCCACCCGGTACAACTTGCCTTCCGCCATGATGACTTGCCCCCTGAAGCAGTTCCTCCCCCCGCATGCCGGGCCGACACTACCGTGCACACATGCGAGGGACAGGTGAACGATTAAGGTACCCGAGTAATCGTTCGTCACGAGGGGGGCACACGATGCGCGAATCCGGGTCGGCCGGACCGGCCGGCGCCGGGCGACACAGACGGCTGCTGCTGGTGTCGACCAACTACGCGCCGGAACACACCGGCATAGGTCCCTACGCCGCCCAGATCGCCGAGCACTGGGCGGCACAGGGCCACGAGACCCACGTGCTGGCCGGCATGCCGCACTACCCGTCGTGGTCGGTGGACCCGGAGTACCGGGGAAGGTGGCGGCACACCGAGATCCGCGAGGGAGTGACGGTGCACCGCAGGCGGCACACCGTCCCACGCCGGCAGACGGCGGTGCGGCGCGCCCTGTTCGAGGGCTCGCTGCTGGCGCACAAGCTCACCGCTCCACCGCGGATGCCGCGGCCGGACGCCGTCATCGCCCAACTGCCCAGCCTCGCGGGCGGCGTGGCCGGGGCACGGCTCGCGGCCCGCTGGCGGGTGCCCTACGTGCCCGTCGTCCAGGATCTGATGGGAGCCGCCGCCGCGCAGAGCGGCATCGAGGGCGGGGACCGGGCGTCGGCCGTGGCGGCGCGCGTCGAGGCGTACGTGCTGCGGCGGGCCGGCCTCGTCGGCGTCATCCACGACACGTTCACCGCCAAGGTCACCGCCCTCGGCGTGGCCCCCGACAGGATCCGGACCCTGCCGAACTGGTCCCACGTGGCCGCCCCGACCCGGCCGCGCGAGGAGATCCGGCGGCGACTCGGCTGGGCTCCCTCGGACACCGTCGTCCTGCACTCCGGGAACATGGGCCTCAAACAGGGCCTGGAAGTGCTGGTGCAGACGGCGCGTCTGGACCCGGCCGTCCGCGTGGTGCTCATGGGGGACGGCAACCAGCGCGAGACCCTTCGGCGGTTCGCGGACGGCGTGCCCAACCTGGAGTTCCTGCCGCCGGCCCCGGAGGACGACTTCCCCGACACGCTCGCGGCGGCCGATGTGCTGGCCGTGACCCAGCGGGCCTCGGTGCTCGACATGAGCGTGCCGTCCAAGCTGACGTCGTACTTCGCGGCCGGCCGGCCGGTCGTCGCGTCGGTCACGGACGGCGGCGGCACCGCCTGGGAGGTACGGCGCTCCGGCGCCGGTGTCCTGGTGCCGCCGGAGGACCCGGCCGCACTGCTGACGGCGGTACGGGACCTGGCCGCCGACCCGGAGGCGGCCGCGCGGCTGGGAGCCGCGGGGCCACGCCACGTGGCGGCCCATCTGAGCCGGGCGGCGGGACTGGCCCGCTACGACGCGCTTCTTGACGAAGTGCTGTCAGGACAGCGCCCGGCGGTGAGGGGATCGGCGGCATGACGCAGTCACATGAAGGCACGGCGGACACCGGGCCGGTGGCCGTGGCGGACGACGAACCGGACCTGTTGCGGGACCAGTTCCGGCAGCTGTTGCGGTATCCCCGGCTGATCGCCGGCGGGGTGCTGCTCGGCCTGCTGGGCGGTGCCTGGCTCGGCTACAGCACATCCGACACCTATGTGGCCACCAGCGACGTGGTGGTGCGCGCAGCGATCGAGGACCCGTTCAATCCGAGCGTCGCGACCGACAAGATCCTCGACATGAACACCGAACGACAAGCCGCCACGAGCAGGAGAACGGCGGAACTCGCGGCGGACGCGCTCGGCTTCCGCGGGGACGCGGACGCGCTGCTGGAGGGCCTGCAGGTGACCAACCCGCCGCAGTCGCAGGTGCTGAGCTTCAGTTACACCTCCCAGGACCCCCAGGTGTCGGAGCGGCGCGCCAACGCTCTGGTCAAGGCATATCTCGACGACCGCGAACAGGACACCGACCGCACCCGGGACGCCATGCTCAAAGGACTGCAGAAGCAGCTCGATCCGGTCTCCAAGCAGCACGACGAGCTCGCCGCGACGCTGGAGAACGGCGGCGGCACCGAGGCGGACTACACCGTCAAGGCCAACCTGCTGGGCCGCATCACCGAACTCGGCAACCGGATCAGCAACCTGCGGTCGCTCGACACGACACCCGGCAAGGTGATCAAGGAGGCGACGGTGCCCACCGCCTCCGACGGCCCCGGGTGGGCGCTGTCGCTGGGGCTGGGCGGCGCCGTCGGCATCGCGCTCGGCCTGCTCATGGCGTGGGCGCGGCTGGTCTTCGACCCGGCGGCACGCTCGGAGGGGGACGTGGCCCGCGCGCTGCGCGCCCCGGTCCTCGGTGCGCTGCCGCGCACCCGGGACACCGATCCGCTGCTGACCGAGGACCGCCAGGACTCCCCGCTGGCCGAGGAGTACCGTTCGATCGCCTACCGGCTCGCCTACGACCGGCGGTTCGCCGATCGGCGACGGCTCCTGGTGGCCGCGCCGCGCGGCTCCAGTCGTACGGCGGCCGCCGTGGCCGTCAATCTGGCCGCGTCGTTCGCCGAGACCGGCAAACGCGTGCTGATCGTCGAGGCCGAGTTGCGCCGGCCGTCCCTGGAGGGGCAGTTGCGCGCCCGTGAGATCAGCCGTTCGTCCTGGGGGCACGGCGCGGAGTCCGACGAATGGCCGGGGCGGCGGAGGCTGACCGTGGACGCGGGTGAGTCCGGCAGCTTCGACCTGGTGCCCGGGACCCGGGTCCGCAACGTGGCGCGCGCGCTGACCTCGCCGGAGATGTCCCGGCTGGTGGAGGAGGCGGACGACCCGAAGGTGACCGTGATCGTGCTGACTCCGCCGGTGTTCGCCTACGCCGACGCGCTGGCGCTGGTCGACCGGGTCGACGGCGTGCTGGTGGTGTGCGACCCGCGCGGCGTGCACCGCTCCCAGCTGGCCCGGCTGCGGGACCTCATCACCGGTGCGGGAGGCACCGTGCTGGGCACGGTCATGCACCGGGGACAGCGGGGCAGGACCGGACAGGAACAGAAGAGCAAGCGGGGCAAGCGGCGCGGTGCCACCGAGGGTTCCCCCGGCGAGCCGGCGGCCGGACACCGTTCCATGGCCTCGTCCTGGTCCGCCGCGGACCACCGCCGCGACGACCGGGGCCGCGGGGCGGAGGAAGCCGATCTCGGCGACGGCTCGACGACGGTCGCGCTGCGGATCATCGCACCGCCCGATCGCTCGTGAGCGCCGGAACGAGCGCCGACGTGAGCGCCGGAAACGGCGCACTGCGGACCCGTACCGCGGCGCTCGCCGCGGTGCTCGACCAGGGCGCCGCCGGGCTGACCAACATCCTGGTGCTCGTCCTGGCCGCACGGCTGTCGACGGCATCCGGGTTCGCGCGGTTCTCCCTCGTGTACCTGGTGTTCACCGTGGTCCTTGGCCTGTTCATGTCCTACGTCGGGCAGGCGCTGGTGCTGGTACGCGGCGACGCCGGCCGCGTGGCGACGGCCTGCCGCTCGGCGCTGGCGTTCACCGCGGTGTCGGCGTGCGCCGTCGGGGCGGCTCTCGCTGCCGTCGGCTGGGCGGCTCCCGCCCCCGGGCGGGCGCTCACGACGCTCGGCGCGGTCCTGCCGGTCGTCCTGCTCCAGGACGCCGCACGGTACTGCTTCTCGCTGCTGGGCCGCCCCCACCACGCGCTGGCGGCGGACGGGCTGCGGCTCGCCTCCACCGTGACGGTCCTGGCCCTGCAGCCCGCCGGGGCCTCCCCGGCCCGGCTGGTGCTGGCGTGGGGCCTCGCCGCCCTGCCGAGCCTCGCGCTCGCCGCCCTGCTGCTGCGGCGGACGCTGACCGGAGCCGGCACGGATCTGCGCCAGTACGCCGTCCGCGGCCACCTGGGGCAGCGCTTCGCCGTCGAGTTCGCCGTCGGCAACGGCTCCAGCCAGCTCGCGGTGCTGGGACTGGGCGCACTGGGCAGCCCGCTGGCGGTCGGGGCGCTGCGCGGCGCCTCGGCGCTCTTCGGCCCGCTGAACGTGTTCTTCGGCGCCGCCCAGGGCTTCGGCCCACCCCTGCTGAACCGGCTCGGCGGAGGCCGGGCCGTGGTCCGGGCCACCGTCCTGCTGGGCGCAGCCCTGGCCGCCGTCGGCGCGGCATGGGGGACGGCATGGTGGCTCCTCCCGGACCACTGGGGCCGCCAGGTCCTCGGCGACACCTGGCCCGCGGTCGCGGAACTGCTGTCGGCGACCGGCACGCAGTACACGCTGATGGGCCTGGGCGTGAGCGCCCTGCTCACCCTCCGGGTGCTCAGCCCCCGCGAGACCCTCCCCGTCCAGGTGGCCTTCTCGCTGCTGTCGGTAGGGCTGATGTACGCGGGCTACGCCTGGGCCGGAGCGCTGGGCGCGGCCTGGGGCCTGGCCGCAGGGTCAGGGGCGAAGGCGCTGGCCGCGTGGCTGCGGGTGCTCGGGGTGCGTCGACGGTCTCCGGCGGGCGGCGACGGCGGCCCCTCCCCGCAGCCGCCCGGAACGGACGTCGAGGCGGTGGGACGGTGAGCGGACGAACGACTGTACCGGGGCGTGAGCCGCCCGGGGACTGTGAGAGCACACTGAGAGAAACGGGTGCAGACGTCGTCTCGTGGCAGGATCTGGGTTTGACCGGTGACTTGCTGATGGCCCGTGCGCGCGGCCTGGGGGAGCAGCCGACGGCTGGGCCTGTGTCGTGCCCATCCTCGTGAGATGCTCAGAGGGATGAAGCCGTCCGTCGGGTCACGTCCACGGATGTGGTGTACGGCGACTGCGCCGAGGCAGCCGAATCAGCAGGTGCGACACATTTCACGGCGGTGTCGCAGTTCAAGTCGGTAGTCGATGCCGTCCCTGACGCCCAGGAGCAGGCCGCGGGTGGTACCGAGTCGTCCAGTGCCGCTCTCCGGGCCGCACCGAACCCCTCAGCCCAGCCAAGCCCCCCGCTCCCGCCGGTACGTGGCGATCAGCATGAGGCACAGTACCGCGATCGCGACCCGGCCCGTGGCCTGGAGCAGAGGGCCGCGGATGAGGATGAACGAGTAGCCCGCGAGCAGCGGGACGGCGATCAGCAGCAGGCTTCCGGGGGGAGCGCGGCGGACGGCCCGGCGGGCGAGCCGCCGGTCGACACGGGCCGCCGCGTACCCGATGGCGGCCAGGGCGGCGGTCATGCCGACCGGCCCGAAGTCGAGCCACAGCTCCGCCCACACCGGCGAGGACAGATTCGTGTTGACCGTGCCCATCCACTCACCCACCAGAACACCCGTGTCGGTCGGCTTGTCCGGCCAGACCGAGCGTGGTACGGCGAACAGCAGCGAGCCCGCCAGCTGGTATCCGTAGGAGTGACCGGGCCCGGACTCCGCATAGGTGATCGTGTTGGCGAACATGCCGACTTGGTCGTAGTCCTTGAGCGCCAGCGGCTCCAGGAACGACGTCGTCTCGACCTGCCGGGTGTTCTTCTCGTCGTACCGGAACCGGTCGGCGAACGGGAAGACCAGCAGGGCGACCACCACGCCGAGGCTCAGGGACGTCCGGTACATCGCGGCGCTCACCGGGAACACCGTGAACAGCAGCGCGAACATCACCGTGAGGAACCAGTAGCGGGGGTTGGAGATCGGGTTGTTGACGATGGCGTTGAGGACGACCAGCGCGCCGAACGTCGCGATCACCGACCAGGTCCTGCGGGCCCGCCGGGACGTGACCAGCCAACGGGTGTAGACCAGCAGGGCGATCAGCGGCAGCACGGTGCCGAAGCCGCGCAGCAGGGCCTGGCCCGCCTGCGAGCCGTCGCCGGAGAGCCCCGCCTCCTCGACGCTCGCGATGATCTCCTGGCGGCTGCTGAAGAAGACGACGAGGCCGCCGAGTTTGACGATGAGGAGAGCGCCGGCGGCGAAGGCGAGCAGGGTCAGCAGGATCAGGCGCCTGTGGTGGATCAGCAGCGGCCGGGTGTCCGAGAAGGCACCGCTCCCTGTCGCGGCACCGTCGTACGCCGACCTTCCGTGTGTGTGTCCGCGGCGATGCCACGGCGGGCGGTACCGGGCGAGCAGCGCTCCCACGTCGAAGGCGAAGCAGCCGAGCAGCACCAAGGAGACGGCCTGGACGAGATCCTCGCGGGGCCCGACGACCGGCGTGGGCACCCGGCCGAGGACCGCCTGGGCGAGGGGGGCCACCCCCATCGCCATGTAGCAGAACATCCAGAAGGAGGCCTGGAGCAGCTTGCGGCGGGCGGCCAGGACCATGGCGGACAGCCGCGCCCCGCAGTAGATGGTGAGGACGAACTGGAGAAGGAAAGCCGCGTCGCGGGGGCCCTGGCCGGACTGGGAGACGACCACCAGCGGCAGGAAGCACGACAGCCCCAGCACCAGCGGCACGGCCAGCGCCCGGGAGAGCAGGGTGCGGGCCGCGAACGGGGGTGGCAGCGAGACGGCGCCGTGCGTCGTATCAGCCGTCGAGTCGTGCTTCGCCGGTGCCGTGCTGTCGGCCGCCACTCCATACCCCTATCGCCCCGGGGTCTGCCCATACCCCCATCACCCCGGGGTTTCCCATGGCTCCCCGGGACTTCCCGGCGGTCTTCGGTCGGCACCCGGTCCCGCCAGTCTAACGAGCCCCGCGCCTGGCGATGAGAGGGGCCGGGGCCGGGGCCGGGGCCCAAGTCCCTGGGCGGGGACGTGTGGTGACGGTACGACAGGCGCTAACCTGGGCCCCGTCGCGCGGCCGCACCGCGCGCCACGACTTGGCACAGGGGGGAGTCCGGCGCCATGCGCGATCTCTCGGCGTTCACGCTGACCGGGTACGACAAGGGGCGTGGCAGGCTGACCCAGGCGCTGTGGTTCGCCGTGCAGAACCTGCTCTTCGCCACCTGGTGGTGTCCGGCCCGGCTGCGCATCGCGCTGCTGCGCGCGTTCGGCGCCACCATCGGTGACCACGTGCTGATCCGGCACCGGGTCCGGGTGCTGTGGCCGTGGAAGCTGACGGTGGGTGACCACTCCTGGATCGGGGAGGGCGCCTGGCTGCTCAACCTGGAGCCCATCACCATCGGAGCCCAGGTGTGCGTCTCGCAGGAGGCACTGCTGTGCACCGGCAGCCACGACCACCGGGCGGCCGACTTCCGCTACCGCAACGCGCCCATCACGGTGGAGGACGGGGCGTGGATCGCCGCTCGTGCCACGGTGCTCGCGGGAACCCGCGTGGGACGGCACGCCGTTGTCGGCGCCGGTTCGGTCCTCCACCGCGACCTGCCCGAACTGACCCTGCACACCGCCGACGGCGACCGTCGCCCCGTCAAGGAACCGATGTGAGCGCGTCGGGCCTGGGAGACAACGCTGGGGGCGTGCCGGGTGTGCGAGGCGATGGGGCGCGCAGCGCGTGGAAGGCGGGCGTGCGCCGGGTCCGGAGAGGGCCGCGACGAGCGCGGCGCTTCCAGAAGGGGCGGGGATGAGTTCGGCGCGTCCGGAGCGGGACGGGATGAGCACGCCGGGTCTGCGGGTGCTGCACGTCGTCACCCTGCATTCTCCGACCGGTGCCTTCGGGGGCCCGGTCCGGGTCGCCCTCAACCTGTCGCACGCGCTGCGCGAGCGCGGTCACGCGCCCCGGCTGCTGGCCCTGGCCGACGGGTTCGGTACGGCGCCGCCCACCGACGTGGAGGGGATCCCCGCGCGGCTGCTGCCCGCCCGACGGCTGCTGCCGCTCGGCTTCAGCGGCATCACCTCACCCGCGCTGCTGGCCGGGGCCGGCCGGCTGGTACGCGCCGCGGACGTGGTTCACGTCCACCTGGCCCGCGACCTGGTGACCCTGCCCGTGGCCCTGGCCGCTCTGCGGGCCGGTGTCCCGCTGGTGCTGCAGACCCACGGCATGGTCGACCCCAGCGAGAGGCTCCTGGCCAAGGTGCTCGACGCGCTGGCCGTACGGCGGCTGCTGCGCGGCGCCTCGGCCGTCCTGCACCTGACGGCGCACGAACTCCGCGGCCTCGACGCCGTGCTGGGCGCTCCACTGGGCAACGCGGTACGACTGGTGAACGGGGTGCCCCGGCAGGCAGCGGTGTCCCGGCAGGGGGCGCGCCCGGTCCCGGAGGGGCCGCCCAGGATCCTGTACGCGGCCCGCCTGCAGGCACGCAAGCGGCCCCGTGACTTCGTGGCGGCGGCCCCGGAGATCCTCCGGCACCACTCCGATGCCCGCTTCGTCGTCGCGGGGCCCGACGAGGGCGAACTGGCCGCCGTACGGGAACTGATCGACAGCCTGGGGCTGCACGACCGCTTCGACTGTGTCGGGCCGCTCAGCCCGGCGGGGGTGCTGGACGAACTGCGCCGCGCGCACGTCTATGTCCTGCCGTCCGTGGACGAGCCCTTCCCGATGTCGGTGCTGGAGTCGCTGTCCGTCGGCACACCGGCCGTGGTGACCGAGTCGAACGGACTCGCCGCCGCCGTCCGGGAGGTGGGCGCGGGCCGGGTCGTCGCGGACGCCGCAGGGCTCGCTCCGGCCGTCCTGGAACTGCTGGAGCCGGGCACGGCCGAGAAGGCGTCGGCGGCCGCCTGTGCGCTGGCCGACGACGCCTTCTCGATGGACGCCGTGGTGGAGGAACTCCTGGAGGTCTACGGCCGGGCCGTGGCTCAGGCCCGCAGCCAGGCGTAGCAGCCGGAGGAGACGAACTCCGTCGCGCCGGCAGGGATGGTCAGGGTGCTCTGCTCCTCGCTGTCACCCGTCCCGGAGCCCGCATCCAGCTCCTTGCCCTTGGCATCCGTGATCCCCCAGAGGCAGTCGGTGCCTGCCGAAACGGTCCGGTAGCGGCCGGGCTTCGGGTCGGTGTGGGTGCCGTCCGGGTACCCGCCCTCGGCCGCGTCCAGCACCGGCCGCTGCTCGGGGCAGAGGTGGGTGATGGCGTCGGCGGCGTCCTGGATCTCCCCGGAGACGACGGCGGTGGCGGCCGCGTCCTTGTCGTGCTTCGCGGTGCGCTCGATCCGCTGGCACGCCTCCTGGCCGGCCTCCAGCACGGCGGCGGGTTCGACCGATTCGGGCACGCGCCCGCTCAGGTACTTCTTCTCCTTCCTGGTGAACGAGCCGGTGGCGGGCTTCAGTTCCGAGTCGGGACGTACGGGCCCGACGGAGGCGGACCGTGCGGGTGCAGGGCTGCTGCCGTCGCCCGCCGAGTCCTGCTCCCCGGCGAGCCGCTCGGCCGCCGAGAGCGTTCGCGTGGGTGTGGAGGCGGACGGGGTGTCCTTGCCCGTCGGCCCCGACGACGAGCAGCCCGCCACGGTCAGCACCGCCGTCAGCAGCAGGGGCGCCACGACCGGGCGCCGGATGTGGTTACGCATGTCTGTTGCTCCTGCTCCGGTGGTTCCGCGGCGGGGCGGCGCCGTGACGCCGCCCCGCCGCGGAGCACCCTGTCGTACCGCTGCCGTGTCTACGCCGGCGAGAACGTGAGGATCAGCCGCGGTGTGCTCTCCGCGGCCGAGGCCTCGCTCGACCACAGCCACAGCGAGTCAGTGCCGTCGGCCGTCAGCGCCAGGTCGTACTCGCCGCCCAGGGCTGCGGCGACGGCGGCCGCGTCCAGCTGCACCGTGGCCTTGGTACCGGCGGTGGTCGGCGGGGTGAGCGTGCCCAGGGACTCGGTGCCGAGGGACGGCTTCGTCGTGTAGGTGACCTCGCTCTCCGACCACGCGCCCGTGACCGGCCGGATCTGCACCGGATCGGTGGATCCCGCGTAGGACGCCGAGTTGGTGTTCACCTCCAGCGTCACTCCGGTCAGCTTGGTGCGGGCGGGGGCGGCGGGCAACTGGAAGCGCAGGTACGTCTCGTAGGCGGAGGTGCCGCGTACCGCGAGCGACGAGTCGGCTCCGTAGTTGGAGCCCGGCGCGCCCGCGTTGACGTACGTGTCCTCGTCCGGCTGCACCGTGGTGACGGTATCGCTCTGCGGGAACGCCAGCGCGTAGTGCGCGGCGACCCGGTCGGCGCTCAGCACGTTCGGGTAGACGGCGGTCTCGTCGATCTGGCCGGCGAAGTACAGGCTGGACGGCCTGGACGGCCAGCCGGAGACGAGGCTGTCGCCGCCGACGTGCCAGCGGCCCGTGTAGGCCTGGTGCCTGGAGTTGCCGTTGCCGTCGACCCGCTTGCCGTCGACGTAGAGGGTCATGCCATTCGGTCCCTGAGTGCCGACGACGTGGTGCCACTGGCCGTCGTTGTACGAGCCCGGCGTGGAGACGGTACGGAACGCGCCGTCGTAGGCACCGAAGAACAGCTGTCCCTTGTCGGTCATGTAGATGTGCTTGTCGTGAAAAAGGCTGCTGGTGGTGCCGCTACCGAAGCCGACCAGCTTGCCGCCCCGGGTCGTGGTGGTCCTGAACCACGTCTCCACGGTGTAGGCGCTGGCCACCTGTGTCCAGCGATCGCTGTACACCTTGTCGTCGGAGCCGTCGAAGCCGTACGCCGCGCCTGCGTCGGCCACCGCGCCCGGGCTCTGCTGGAGGGCGGGCCGGCCGGACTGCACACCCCTGACGCCACCGGGCGACGAGTCGGCGGCGTACGGACCTTCCGTGTCGTCGTAGCGCCAGTACAGGTTGGCGCCGTCGGCGAGGACCGCCGAGGCGTACGGCCCCGGGGCGGGGGCGACCGTGACGCTCACCGTGGCGGAGAGCCCGCTGACGTTGCCCGCCGCGTCCGTGGCCGTCACCCGGTAGGAATGGGTGCCGGCGGCCAGACCGGTGTCCGTGAAGGACACCTGTGGGCGGTCCCAGGGCAGGGACTCGGCCTCGACCGTGCCGACGGGCGTGGCGGAGCCGTCCCGGTAGACCTTGTAGCTCAGCCGGCTGTCGTCGAGGTCCAGGCTGGCACGCCAGCTGATCTCGGCCTCGCCGCCCTTGGTGCTCTTCACGCTCGCCACCGGGGTGGTGGGCCTCCCGGTGTCACCGGTGGAGGCGAACCGGGTCAGGCCCTGCGCGGCGGCGCCGTTGACGGTGGTGAACTCCCCACCGGACCAAAGGTATTCGACGCCGTTCTTGGCCGCGACGGTGAGAGTGCGCGGACCGATGCCCTCGCCGATGCCGTCGTTGGTGTCCGGGAACCAGCCCAGCTTGCCGACCGACGTGGTGGGCTGGGCGAGGAAGTGGTAGCGGCGGCCTTCGGGGAACTCGCCGACGCTGGAGCAGTTGTGCGCGTGCGAGGCGCTGTACAGCACGTCCTTGTGCGCCTTGACGGCCTGGGTCGCGCCCAGGCAGGTGTCGCGCCAGCGCTGCTCGAACGTGTCCAGCTTCAGGGCGATCCGGCCGTCGAAGACGCCGGCGCCGGTGCCCTCGTTGCCGGTGTAGAAGCCGGTCGCGTCGACGTCGATGTCCTTGACCACCGAGCGGCTCTCGATGAAGCCGTTCGGGTAAGCCTTCGTCAGGCTCCCGGTGTCGGCGTCGACCACCGCGAGGGCGTGGGAGTTGGCCCTGTTGACTCTGAAGAAGTCACCGCCGAGCAGGACGTTCTCCCCGTCCGGCGTGAGCTCGACGGCGCGTCCGGGCTCGTCGGCGTCGGCCCGGAACGGCCGCAGCGCGCCGTTGCCGGCCGCCACCGCGGCGAAGCGCTGCCTGGTCTGGCCGTTGACCTGGCCGAAGTCACCTGCCGCGTACACGGTGTCGTCGGTGACGGCGAGATCCCGCACGGTGGCGGCAAAGGCGGCGTTGAATCCGGTCTTCGGCGTGCAGCTGGCGATGTCGATGGCGGCGACGCTGGATACCGGTGTGCCGTTCACCGCGCCGAAGTAGCCACCCGCGTAGAGCGTCTGCTTGTCCGGCGAGACGGCCAGCGCCCGCACGGTGGCGTTGCCCGACCCGACCGTGAACGACAGCTCGCAGTCGGTCGGGGCACCGGTCGCGGCGTCCAGCGCCACGAAGTTGAGCGCCTCCTGCTGGCTTCCGGAACCTCCCTGCGGCGGGCGTACGACGGAGAAGGTGCCGCCGGCGAAGACCACTCCGTCCGCCTGGGCGAGCGCCCAGACGGTCCCGTTGGTCTGCCAGGTGGGCAGGTCGTCCGCGGTGAAGGCGACCGGCTCGGTGAGCGCGGCGGCCTGCGGTAGGACGGCGGTTCCCAGACCGGCCGCCAGGCAAAGGACGAGGGCGGCGTGCAGCCCTCTGGTTGTTCTCAATGTGGCCCCCAAGACAGAACGCCTTGATAGGGGATGTCAGGAGCAGCAGTGTCACTGGCGCTCCTGGCACCCGGGATGTGCGGATATGAATGAGCCGTATGCCAACGGCTGCCGGATGTTTCCACCGCCGACGCGGATCCCGCGGCTGCGGCAGCACTCGACGGGCCGACCCCGAGGGGCCGGTCCCGGTGTTCGTCAGCGGTCCACGCGCACGGCGACACCCGTCAGTTCGTCCTGGACCTGCCGGATGTCGGCGTCGACCATGATCCGCGCCAGGTCGTCGACCCGTACCTCGGGTTTCCACCCGAGGAGTTCCTCCGCCTTGCTCGCGTCGCCGATCAGCGCGTCCACCTCGCTGGGGCGCTCGTACTTGGCGTCGTGACGGACGTGCTCGCGCCAGTGCAGCTCCGCGTGTCCGAAGGCGGTCTCCAGGAACTCGCGGACGGTCGCCGCGACTCCCGTGGCCACCACGTAGTCGGTCGGCTCGTCCTGCTGGAGCATCCGCCACATGGCGTCCACGTACTCGGGTGCGTATCCCCAGTCCCGCACGGCGTCCAGGTTGCCGAGGTAGAGCTCGCTCTGCAGACCGGCCTTGATCCGGGCGACCGCACGGGTGATCTTGCGGGTGACGAAGGTCTCGCCGCGGCGGGGCGACTCGTGGTTGAAGAGAATGCCGTTCACCGCGTACATGCCGTACGCCTCGCGGTAGTTGACCGTCGCCCAGTATCCGTACACCTTGGCGACGCCGTAGGGGCTGCGCGGGTGGAAGGGCGTCTTCTCGTTCTGCGGCGGCGGGGCCGCGCCGAACATCTCCGACGACGAGGCCTGGTAGACGCGGGTGTCGATGCCGGAGGCACGTACCGCTTCCAGCAGGCGCAGCGCCCCGAGTCCCGTCACGTCACCGGTGTAGAGCGGGGCGTCGAAGGAGACCCGGACATGGGACTGGGCGCCCAGGTTGTAGACCTCGTCGGGCTGTATGTCGCGCAGCAGGTTCACCAGCGCCACTCCGTCGGAGAGATCGGCGTGATGCAGCACGAAGGACCGGCCCTCCTGCTGCGGCCCCTGGTAGATGTGGTCGATGCGCTCGGTGTTGAACGTGGAGGCCCGCCGCACCAGGCCGTGCACCGTGTACCCCTTGGACAGCAGCAGCTCCGACAGGTACGAGCCGTCCTGTCCGGTCACGCCAGTGATCAGCGCGGTCTTGCTCATGCGTGGCAGCTCCTTCTGGACGAGCCGCGCACCGGCCCCATCCTCAGCGTCGTGTCGCGAGTCGCGATGTGCGTCGTCCTGCGAGCCGTGTCGCAGGCTGTGCCGCACGTCGCGTCGCACGGCGTGTTGTGATATGTGGTGAAAATCAGGATCCGTGTGGGAACGCACCCCGTACTCCTGGCATGATCCGGCTCATGACCGACTCGCACGCGGCACCGCCGCCCCCCGCCCAGCCGTCGCCGTACCTGCCCGCGCGGGCCCGGGTCTTCGTAGCGGGCCACCGCGGGCTCGTGGGATCCGCGATGGTCCGCCGGCTGACCGCCGACGACCACGAGGTGATCACCCGTGACCGCGCCGACCTCGATCTGCGCGATGCCGAGCACACCGCCGCGTTCCTCGCGGACGTGCGGCCCGACGCCGTGGTCCTGGCAGCGGCCAAGGTCGGCGGGATCCTCGCGAACAGCACCCGGCCGGTGGAGTTCCTGGAGGACAACCTGCGGATCCAACTCGGCGTGATCGCCGGAGCCCACGCGGCCGGGGTGCGCCGGCTGCTCTTCCTCGGCTCGTCGTGCATCTACCCCAAGCTCGCGCCGCAGCCCATCCGCGAGGACGCGCTGCTGACCGGCCCGCTGGAGCCCACCAACGAGCCCTACGCCCTCGCGAAGATCGCCGGCATCTGCCAGGTCCAGTCCTACCGGCGGCAGTACGGTGCCGCCTACATCTCGGCGATGCCGACCAATCTCTACGGGCCGGGTGACAACTTCGACCTGGAGACCTCCCACGTCCTGCCCGCGCTGATCCGCCGCTTCCACGAGGCACGCGAGGCCGCTCTGGACGAGGTGACGCTGTGGGGCTCGGGCACCCCGCGCCGGGAGTTCCTGCACGTCGACGACCTCGCCGACGCCTGCGTGGCGCTGCTGGCCGGATACGACGGGGACGAACCGGTCAACGTCGGCTGTGGCCAGGACCTGACCATCAGGGAACTCGCGGAGACCGTCGCCGAGGTGACGGGCTTCACCGGCCGGATCGCCTGGGACACCGGCAAACCGGACGGGACACCGCGCAAGCTGCTGGACGTCTCCCGACTGACGTCGCTCGGCTGGAAGCCGCGCATCGAACTGCGAAACGGTATCGCGGCCACCTACGGCTGGTGGCTGGCTCACCGCGCGGAGGCGGCGCCCGAGCCTGCCGGGTTCAGGACTCCGGGCGACGGCTCGGCCATGCGCACGCGTTGCTGAGCACCTCATCCGGCACCCCCGTGTCCTCAGTACGCCCCGCGACCGTCGACGACGGCGCGGAGCGTACGGCTCATCACATCGAGATCGCTGCTGAACGACCAGTTGTCCACGTAGTACAGATCCAGCTGGATCGTTTCGTCCCAGGACAGGTCCGAACGACCGCTGACCTGCCACAACCCGGTCATGCCGGGCTTCACCCGCAGCCGGCGCAGCGCCGTCGCGTCGTAGGAGGCGACCTCCTCGGGCAGTGGCGGGCGCGGGCCAACCAGGGACATGTCACCCCGGAGGACGTTGAAAAGCTGGGGCAGTTCGTCCAGCGAGGTGCGGCGCAGCACACGGCCCACCCGGGTCACCCGGGGATCGCGGCGCATCTTGAACATGAGCCCGTCGTGCTCGTTGCGCGCCTGGAGTTGCGCCATGAGCCGATCGGCGTCGGTGACCATGCTGCGGAACTTCCACATGGTGAAGATCTCCTGGTCCCGGCCCACCCTCTGCTGCCGGTACAGAGCCGGTCCCCGGGAGTCGAGCCGTATGGCGGCGGTCAGCAGCACCAGCAGCGGGGACAGCAGCAGCAGCCCGAGAGCCGCGGCACAGCGGTCGGCGGCCGCCTTCAGGGCGGCCTGCACCCCGCCGCCGAGCGGAGGTTCGATCCGCAGCATGGTGAGCCCGGCGATCGAGTACGCCTTGAGCCGCTTGACCGAGGTCTCGACCAGACCGGGTGTCAGGGCCACCGCCACACCGGCGTCGTGCAGCGCCCAGCACAGTTCGCGCAGCCGGTCGCCGGTGAGCCGCGCGCCGGGGGCGAGCAGTACCAGCTCGGCGCGGTGCCGGCGCGCGGTGTCCACGAGCAGCCGACCTGCCGCGCCGTCCGTGCCGAAGTCCAGCCGGTCGGCCGCGGGGCCGCCCACGGGGGTGCCGTCGCCGACCACCACCGTGCCGACCACCGCACACGGATGGTCGGTGCTGGACGCCAGCCGCCGCACCGCATCGTCCAGCGCCCCGGGCTCGCCCACCACCAGCACTCGGTCCACCGCCTGGGCCGCCCGCCGGGCCTCGGTCAGATGGCGGTGGATCAAGCGCCTGGAGATCAGCGTGCACACCAGACTCGGCACCAGCGCGGCGAGAGCGGTCGGCAGTTCCGGGGTGTGCCGGGTGATCACGCACAGCACCGCGAGCGTGCCGAGCAGGATGAGCCAGTCGTGGAGCATCGGAAGGGCTCCTCGGGACTCGCCCAGTTCCGCTCTTCCGTACCGGTGCCTGACCGCCTGGACAGCGGTCCAGGCCAGGGCGGCGGCCAGGGCGGAGCGCGCCGGGTGCGGCTCTCTCGCCGTGTCGAAGACGAGGTGGACGGAGACGACCGTCACGACCACGTCCACCCACAGGGCGACCGGCAGATACCAGCGTGGCTTGGCGCGGTGCCCCGATGCCACCGGGCGGGCGCCCGCCTCCTTGGGCCGCCCGCCGGGCACGCGCGCGACACCAACCGCGTAGGTCCGGATGTTCTCCAAATCCCGCAGCCCCCAGGCCTGTACATCAGTGCCGCGCGCAGTGGTAATCGGTCATCTGCGCCACGAACACAGTTCCTTCACTGCGTGCACACTATGTCACTCCGGCATCCGTGAAATACACCGCTCGTAAACTTTGTGAGCACTCGTCACTTGATGACAGTCCGTCAACTGCCGGATGATCAGCTGCCGTTACCGCTCACCGCACGGAGCGTCCGGCGCGCCGGTTGACAACCGACCGGAGGTAGGCGCCCGCATTCCGGTGGCCATGGCCCCCGGCCCTGGTCTTCCTGGTCCGCGAGCGCCCGGGTGGTCACTCGCTGGCCGCGATCCTCGCGGCGGCCTGCGTCCTCGGCGAGATCGTCGGCTCTCCGCTGCTCGGCACGCGGTTACGGCCCGACCGCCCCCGGCCCCGGTTGGCGGCGGGCCTCGCAGCCGGCAGTCGAGGGCCGCATCCCCGGTGACGGGGGTGCGGCGCTTCACGTGTGCCGAGGCGTCGACGCGCTCGACGCCAACCCCCGCCCGGGCTCCGTGGAGCAGGTGAGCGGGTCGCATGGCCACTTAGCCGGGCAATCCGCTGGCGCCGGGCGCGCCTTGAGCGAAGACTCGTCCCCATGGATGTCCCCCGGACGCACCGATGCGCCGCCCCCGCCGCCCCTGCCCTTCGTCGACGAGCACACGATCCTCGTCGCGGCCGACGTCGAGGACGTCTGGTGGGCCCTGGCCGAGGCGCTCGACTGGGCCTTCTCCCGCCCCTCGGCGGTCCGTTACGCCAAACTCGTCGGCTGCGCCGACCACACGGCGGGCGGACCACGCCCGCCTGTCGCGGGCGAGACGGCCTTCCCCGGCTTCCGCACCGCGAGCGCGGTCCCGCCCCGGGAACTGACCCTCCTGGGCCGCCACCGCTTCTCCTCGTACACCTGGACCTTCCGCCTGGACGACGCGGAGCCGGGCGGCGGTGTCCGCCTCCGCGCCGAGACCCGCGCCACCTTCCCGGGCCCGGTCGGCGGGCTCTATCGGCTGCTCGTCCTCGGCACCGGCACCCACGCGAAGCTGACCCGCCGCCTCCTGACCACCGCCCGCCTCCTCGCCGAACGCCCCTGGAGAGAAGCACCGGGAGAAACACAGGCAGAAGCACCGGCAGAGGCACCGGGAGAATCACCGGCATGACAACCCGTTCGATCCGCTCGACCCGTGTCCACCTCGACCGGGTCCTCGGTGACCGCCCGTTCGCCGAGATCGGTGACCCCGCCCCGGCCGTCGAGGACGAGGCCCGCCGGCTGCTGGCGGTGGCGGGCACGCCCGGCTCGTTCGTCGTACGGCGCTCGGCGACGACGGGGTGAGCCGGCCCGGGTCTTCCGGACGGACCGGAGGGCCACCGGCCTCGACGCCGACCGGGAGACCGTGTACGTCACCTACGACGACGGCGAGCTCGTCGCGCTCGATCCCGACGACGGCACGGTGCGCGAACGCCGGCACCTGGCGGTCGGGGCGGTGCGCGTCCTGCCGACCGCGCTGACCGTGGCGGGACCCGGCCGCCTGCTGATCGGCACGAGCGACGGACGGGCCCTGGTCTGCACGACCCGATGACCCGGCGTCATGAGGAGGCCGTACCAACGGGTGCGGCCCCCGAGCAGGTCGTCGCGGGTCGTCGCGCGTCACCCGTTTACAAGCGCCGCGCTCCGCGCTAGCTTCCGAAGAAGGTGGGTGGGAGCGCTCCCATCAAGGATGACGGACCGGAACCCGCCACCCTTCGGATCCGCTCCCGCCCAACCCCCACCTCCGCACCGCCCAACGCCCCCACCTCCGCACCGGCTCTCCGCAGGGCGCCTCCGCACCGGCACCCGCACGTTCCCCACCTCCGAGCCGTACACGCAAGGAGTTCTTGTCATGCGCGTGACAAATCCACGATTAACGCTGCCCCGACGCCACCGGGCCCTCCTCCTCGTCCTGCTCGCCCTCGTGACCACGATCCCGGCGCTCGGTCTCGTCGTCGCCGCAGGCAGTGGCAAGGCGGAGGCGCACGGCACTCCGATGAAGCCCGGCAGCCGTACGTTCCTGTGCTGGCAGGACGGGCTGACCGACACCGGGGAGATCGAACCGATCAACCCGGCCTGTCGTTCCGCGCAGCAGGTCAGCGGGACGACGCCGTTCTACAACTGGTTCTCCGTGCTCCGCTCGGACGGCGCCGGCCGGACCCGTGGCTTCGTCCCGGACGGTCAGCTGTGCAGCGGTGGCAACACCAACTTCACCGGGTTCAACACGCCCAGCGCCGACTGGCCGTTGACCCATCTCACCTCCGGAGCGACCGTCGACTTCTCGTACAACGCGTGGGCGGCGCACCCGGGTTGGTTCTACGTCTACATCACCAAGGACGGCTTCGACCCGACGAAGACGCTCACCTGGAACGACATGGAGGCACAGCCGTTCCTGAGCGTCGACCACCCGCCACTGAACGGCAGCCCGGGCACGGTCGAGGCCAACTACTCCTGGCGGGGCCAACTGCCCGCGAACAAGTCGGGCCGCCACATCATCTACATGGTCTGGCAGCGTTCGGACAGCCAGGAGACCTTCTACTCCTGCTCCGACGTCGTCTTCGACGGGGGCAACGGCGAGGTGACCGGGATCAAGCAGCCCGGCGACCCCACCGACCCGGTACCGGGGGAGTGCGCTGCGACCCGGCGTACGACGGGCAGTTGGAACGGCGGCTACCAGTCCGAGGTCGTCGTCACCAACACCGGCGACGTGCCGATGCTCGGCTGGATGGTCAACTGGACACTGCCGGCCGGGCAGACAGTCGACAGCCTCTGGAGTGGCAGCGCCACCTACACCGGACAGGACGTGATGGTGCACAACGCGAACTGGAACGGGTCGCTGGATCCCGGTGAAACCGCCACCTTCGGCTATGTGGTGCAAGGGCCGGGAGGTGATCCCGCGACCACGCTGCCCTGCCGGGTGGGCTGAGCCCGGCTCCCGTTCGCGGCACCGGCCCTGTGCGGGGGCGGATGTCGCGCTCGGGGCGGACCGGGTGGGCGGGCGGTGCGTGCCCACCCGGTCCGCGAGCCGCGACCCGGTACGGGGGAGACCGGGCGCGGGGGAGTGCGGCTGTGGGACCCCTCGGCAGGACAACGTTGTCGAGTGGTCTGGACAAGACTCTATCGTTCCAACGGGCAACCAAGTCAAGCCGGTTGGACCGAGGTGCCCGGCCGCCTCCGTCCAGCTGTCAGGACAGCAGCTCCACCTCCGCGAGCGTCGCCGTGTCGTCGAGGACGAGCCGGTAGTGGTCGTACGCCCTCGGGGCCGGTACGGAGAAGGCCCGGGTCTGGCGGTCCCAGGCGAAGGATTCGCCGGAGCGCCGGTCGAGGGTCTTCCAGGTCCGGCCGTCCGTGGACGCCTGGAGGGTCCAGCCGGCCGGGGCCTCGGTGCGATCGGCGGAGGTCAGCGTGTACTGGACCGCCCTGGTCCGGGCGGGAGTCGGCAGCGTCACTCTCCCCACGGACGCCTTCGTCGACGAGGTGTCGTCGAACAGCTCCCCGTCGCCCTCGATCGCGTCGCTGCGCGGAGAGGGCACCTTGTCGTCCTTCGTGATCGACACCGGGGCCGCGCTCTCACCCGTGCCCCAGCGGGAGGGCTCCGGACCCATGTCGAACCTCAGCACACCCCCGCGCGAGAGGAGCGAGTGCGGCAGTGCGGTGGACGTCCAGGCCCTGCCGTTGACCTTCAGACCCTGCACGTACACGTTCCTGGCGCTGTTCCCCGGGGCCTCGACGACCAGGTCCCTGCCGTTCTCCAGGTGGACGGTCGCCTTGGTGAACAGCGGGGAGCCGACGGCGTACTCGCCGCTGCCCATCACCAGCGGGTAGAAGCCGAGCGCGGAGAAGAGGTACCAGGCGGACTGCTCGCCGTTGTCCTCATCGCCGTGGTAACCCTGGCCGATGTCGCTGCCGACGTAGAGGCGGGAGAGCACCTCGCGGACCTTCTCCTGGGTCTTCCAGGGCTGCCCGGCCGCGTCGTACATGTAGATCGCGTGGTGAGCGACCTGGTTGGAGTGGCCGTACATGCCCATCCGGACGTCACGGGCCTCGGTCATCTCGTGGATGACCCCGGGATAGGAGCCGATGAGCTCGGGGGAGGCCGTCTCCGGCGTGGAGAAGTAGGTGTCCAGCTTCCTCGCCAGCCCGCCGCGACCGCCGTACAGGTTGGCCAGGCCCTTGCTGTCCTGCGGTGCGGTGAAGGCGTACCCCCAGCCGTTGGTCTCGGTGTAGTCGTGGCCCCAGACCCGGGGGTCGTAGGACGCGGAGTCGACCCGCCAGGCACCGGTGCCGTCGCGGCCCTGGAAGAACCCGGCCTTCCCGTCGAACAGCTCGACGTAGTCGCGGGCCCTGTCGAGGAAGTACGCCGCCTCCTCCCGGTAGCGTTTCTCGCCGGTCTTCCGGTACAGCGCCTGGCCCATGCGCGCGATGCCGTAGTCGTTGAGGTAGCCCTCCAGCGCCCAGGACAGACCCTCGTGCGTGTCGGTGCTGGTGTAGCCGAGGAAGGGGGAGGTGGCCATGCCCTTGCGGCCGACGCCCGCCGACGGCGGCACGACGGTGGCGTTCTTCAGGGCCGCCTCGTACGCCGATCTCGCGTCGAAGTCCACACCCTTGACGTATGCGTCCGCGAACGCCACGTCCGAGGAGGTGCCGGTCATCAGGTCCGCGTAGCCGGGGGAGGACCACCGGGAGGTCCAGCCGCCGTCCTTGTACTGCTGTACGAAACCGTCGACCATCTCGCCGGCCTTGTCGGGCGTCAGCAGCGCGTACGCGGGCCAGGTGGTCCGGTAGGTGTCCCAGAAGCCGTTGTTGACGTAGACCTTGCCGTCGACGATCTTCGCGCCGGTGTGGGTCGGGGTGTCCGGGCCGGTCATCGGGGAGAACGGCGAGGCGTACCGGTAGGTCGAACCCACCTTCTCGAAGCCGGAGTTGGGGTACAGATACAGCCGGTAGAGATTCGAGTACAGCGTCGTCAGCTGGTCGGGGGTCGCGCCCTCGACCTCCACCTTCCCGAGGACGCGGTCCCACTGCGCCCGCGCCCGGTTCTTCACCGTCGTGAAAGAGGTGCCCTCGGGTATCTCCTGGCGCAGGTTGTCCTTGGCCTGGTCCAGGCTGATGAGCGAAGTGGCGAGACGCAGCGTCACCGTGCGGTCCGCGCCCGCGTCGAAGCGGAGGTGGCCCTTCACCCCGGTCGAGCCGCCGTCCGTGACCGGCGCGTCGAAGACTCCGTACACGAAGAGCCGGGTCGCGCCCGTCGACAGCCCGGACTTCACATCCGAGAACCCGGTGACGACCCCGGCGTCCTTGTCCAGGGTCAGCCCCGCCTGGTCGGTCACATTGTCGAAGATCACGCTCGCGTCGTCGCCGGGGTAGGTGAAGCGCAGCGCCGCCGCGTGGTCCGTGGGTGCCATCTCGGCCCTGACGCCGTTCTCGAAGCGCACCCCGTAGTAGTAGGGCCGGGCCGTCTCGTTCTCGTGCCGGAAGGCCAAGGCCCGGGACGTACGGCTCAGTTCGGGTGTCCCGGTGGCCGCCGAGGGCATCACCTGGAAGGTCTGCCGGTCGCCCATCCAGGGGCTCGGCTCATGACTGGCGCTGAACGCCTGGACGGTCGGCAGGTTGTCCGCGTTGTTGCCGCGCGCGTAGTCGTACAGCCAACTCAGGGAACCCGCGTTGGTCACCGGCGTCCAGAAGTTGAAGCCATGGGGCACCGCCGTCGCCGGGAAGTTGTTGCCGCGGGAGAAGCCGCCGCTGGAGTTCGTCCCCCGGGTGGTCACCGCGTAGTCGGAGAGATGCGCCTTCGGCCGCTCGGGCGCCCGGACCCGCAGCGTCACGTCGTCGAGCCAGCCGCGGAACCGTGCCGGGCCCTTCGGGGAGTCGTACGCCACCAGGATCCGGTCCACGGTCCGCCCGGCCGCGACCGACCCGATCCGCGCGACCACGTCGTTCCACTGGTTGACGTACAGCACCTTCGCCGCGCCCTGCCCGCGCGGCGACAGCGGGAAGCCGTGGCCGTCCACCGCTCCCAGCTCGCTGAGGGAGGTGCCGTCGGTGAAGACCAGGTCGACCGAGACGTTGGTGGCGTCGTAGTCCAGGTCGCCGTCCGCCAGCGACGGGAAGATCCGGTAGGCCAGCTCGGTGTCGCGCTCGACGGCCACGTCCACGTCGAAGATCTTGTTGTACGAGTGGGCCGCCCCGTCCGCGGTGTGGCGGCCCGCGTACCTGAGGGCCCGCTTGCCGGTGAAGCCCGCGCCGGCCTTCGCGGTCGCGGATCCGCTCGGGCCCCGGTCGACCAGCGACAGCATCTCCTTCGGCGGGGGCGCCTGCCCGCCGCCCGTGGAGAACCGCACATCGGCGAGCTGGGTGATCATCGAGGCGCCGTTGTTCCGGGTGATGTCGAGCCGGAAGTGCCGGTACCCGGCCACCGCGCCCTGGGGGATGTCGTACGACTTCGTCTGGAACCGCTGCGCGAAGCTCTCGCCGGAGCGGGTGTCGAGGGTCTTCCACTCCTTGCCGTCGGTGGAGCCCCTGAGGGTCCAGTCCCTCGGGTCGCGGGTCTCGAAGTCGTTCGCCGACGTGAGTGCGTAGGTCACCACCTCGGCCGGTCCGGCGAGGTCGAACTCGGCCCAGCCGGTGGGCTGGAAGGTGAGCCACTTGGTGGCGGACTCGCCGTCGACGAGGTTCTCCTTCACCTCACCGCCCTCGGTGTTCTCGCCGCTGGCCCGGACCTCGGTGACCCGGTCGGTGATGTCGCCCGGAATGCCGGTGGTGTAGCCGCCGTCGACGCCCGAGGCCCGGGGGGAGCCGTCCGGGGCGGTGTCGACCGTGCTGATCCAGTCCGGGGCCGGGTCGTCCGGTTCGAACGAGGAGCCGAACTCCCGCGCACCGGCCGCCGGCCGGTCCGGTAACGCCACGGCCGCCCCCTGCGAGGCCATCACCAGAGCGAACGCGACGGCGCCGAACACCGCCGTGGAACTCCTTCCGTGCCGCATCAGCAGCACCCTCCCTACGTCCAGCAGACTGTTTCCGATCAAGAAGCGACCGAAAGAGGACAACGTTGTCGACTGTGTAACGCGAGGACCAGTAGGGGTTGAAGTGGCGAGTGATGTCAAGGGTGTTGACTGCGCCATCCGGGCCGAATGGCGGGGATTTTCCGGTCAGGTGACGCAAGGTCGCTCATATTTCCGAGAGGTCTCAACTCGGAAAAGACCGAAGGCGAACCTTGCATTCGATCTTGCCCCTCTGGCGGGAAGTGGACTATACCTGTCGGCGTCCGCATAGTGGTCGCACGACGTGGACGGCACTACCTGGGGGGAATTACCGGTGGTCGCGGACGTGTCCGCGCGCCGACCGCCGTGTTGCCCCTGTTGAATCCTCACGCACGACCCCAGCTTGAACCGACCGCGGTGCCGGGAGGATCCGGTTCACCGCCTGAGTCCTGGAGAAGGCGAGGACTTGAGCATGGGATCCACTACCGCTGAGCCCGACCACGGCCCCGAGGGCACCGGCACCACCCACCCCGAGGGCGTCGGCCGCCGCGATCTGATCAAGCGGTCCGCCGCGCTGGGCCTGATCACCGTCCCCACGATGAGCTTCCTGTCGGCGTGTGCCAGCGGGGGCGGCGGGGACGACACCTCCGAGGACACCCAGGGCGAGTCCTCCGAGTCGAACCCCTTCGGCGTCAAGAAGGGCAGCAAGCTCGACGTCGTCATCTTCAAGGGCGGCTACGGCGACGCCTACGCCAAGGCCTGGGAGGCCTCCTTCCAGGAGAAGTGGGGGGTCACCTCCACCCACACCGGAACCCAGGAGATCACCGGCAAGCTCCAGCCCCGGTTCAACGCGGGCAACCCGCCGGACATCGTCGACGACTCCGGCGCCCAGCAGATCCCGATCGACGTCCTCTACAAGAACGACCAGCTCCTCGACCTCGCCGCGGTGCTGGACGCCCCCTCGATCGACGACCCGGCCAAGAAGGTCCGCGACACCCTCATCCCCGGCACGCTCGACGCGGGCATGCAGGAGGACAAGGTCGTCGCCCTCAACTACATCTACACGGTGTGGGGCCTGTGGTACTCCGGCAAGCTCTTCAAGGAGAACGGCTGGGAGGAGCCCAAGACCTGGGCCGACTTCCTGACCATCTGCAAGGAGGCCAAGGCCAAGGGCATCGGCGGCCTCGCCCACCAGGGCAAGTACCCGTACTACATCAACGTCGCCATCATGGACCTGATCGCCAAGACGGGCGGACTGGAGGCCATGAAGGCGATCGACAACCTCGACCCGAAGGCGTTCGTCGGCTCCGACGCCGCGAAGGCCGGCGTCGAGGCGATCTACGAGGTCGTCGAGAAGGGCTATCTGATGCCCGGCACGAACGGCCTCACCCACACCGAGTCCCAGACCCGCTGGAACCAGTACAAGGCCGTGTTCATCACCTCCGGCTCCTGGCTGGAGAACGAGCAGCTCAAGCAGACCCCGGACGACTTCGACATGACGTTCATGCCGATGCCGCTGCTGCCGGACAGCGTGATGCCGTTCGAGGCGATCCGGGCCGGCTCCGGCGAGCCGTTCATCATCCCGGCCAAGGCCAAGAACCTGCCGGCCGCCCAGGAGTTCATGCGGATGATGCTCTCCAAGGAATGGTCGACGCTGTTCGCCAAGGAGGCCAACTCGCTGACCATCCTCAAGGACGGCGTCGACACCGGCGTGCAACTGCGGCCGGGCACGCAGTCGACGGTCGAGGCATCCAAGGCCGCCGGTGACAACACGTTCCGTTACCTGTACACCGAGTGGTACAGCGAGATGGACACGGCGATCCAGAACGCGTCGAACGAACTGATGGCGAAGCGGATCCAGCCGGCCGAGTGGTTGAAGCGGGCGCAGGCCGCGGTGGACAAGCAGGCGAAGGACCCGGATTCCAAGAAGAACCGCCGGGACTAGTGGGGCGTCGGAGCGCCGAGGGAGCTGCGCACTGTGGTGAGCTGCGGGTTCGTCGTGGCTCACCGCGCAGTTCCCCGCGCCCCTGAAAGGACGGGGCGCGCTTTTCGTCCCCTCGAACCCGAGGCAGGAAAACGCCAATGCGCAAAGGGCAGAACCGGTTCGTCGCGGGGTTTCTCCTGGTCCCCGTGGCGCTTTATCTGATCTTCGTGATCTGGCCGTACATCCAGACGTTCGGCTATTCGCTGACGGACTGGAAGGGCCAGTCCCAGACCTTCTCCTTCATCGGCCTGGACAACTACACCGCGTTGTTCGAGGACGACATCTTCCTCCAGGCGATCTGGCACAACATCCTGTTCCTGGTGTTCATCCCGGTCATCACGATCCTGCTCGCGCTGTTCTTCGCCTTCATGCTGAACGCGGGCGGACGCGGCCGGGCCGGCGGGGTGTCCGGGGTCGCAGGGTCGGGCTTCTACAAGATCGTGTACTTCTTCCCGCAGGTGCTGTCGCTGGCGATCCTCGCGGTGCTCTTCGGCGCCGTGTACCGCAGCGACAGCGGCGGCATGCTCAACGGCCTGCTGATGAAACTGGGACTGGTCGACGAGAGCAGTCCCGTCGAGTGGCTGAACGAGCCGAACATGGTGCTCTGGGCCCTCATCCTGGTCGTCGTCTGGCACGGCGTCGGCTTCTACCTGGTGCTGTTCTCCGCCGCCATGCAGGCCATCCCGAGGGACATCTACGAGGCCGCGCTGATCGACGGCGCCGGCCGCGCCCACACCTTCTTCCGCATCACCCTGCCGCTGCTGTGGGACTCCGTGCAGACCGCCTGGGTCTACCTCGGCATCGCGGCCATGGACATGTTCATCCTGGTCTCGACGATGACGGCGGGGGAGTACGGAGGCGGCCCCGACCACCACAGCGAGGTCATGGCGACCGTGATGATGCGGAACTTCCTGCTGTACGGCAGGAGCGGCTACGCCTGCGCGATGGGCGTCGTGATGTTGCTCCTCACCCTGATCGTGTCGGTGGTCATGCTGCGGGCCACCCGTCGCGAGCGCGTCGAGTTCTGAGCGGGAGAGACGACAGAAGATGAGTGCACCCCTCAAGACCGCCTCGCGCGGCGACTCGGTCCCCACCGGCCCGACCGTGACCAAGCGGGGGTCCGGTGATCCCGGCGACGAGCGCGGGGAAGGCGTCGTCCTCAACGTCTTCTCGCACGGGTTCCTCGCCCTGTGGGCCCTGCTGATCGTGCTGCCGCTGCTGTGGCTGGTGCTCAGCTCCTTCAAGACCGACGCCCAGATCGGCGGCTCGGCCTTCGGCTGGCCGCAGAACTGGTCCCTGGACGTCTTCTCCCGGGCCTGGGACAAGGGCATCGGCGACTACTTCGTCAACACGGTCATCGTGCTGGTCTTCTCCGTGCCGCTGACCATGCTGTTCGGCTCGATGGCCGCGTACGTCCTGGCCCGCTACCCGTTCCGGGGCAACCGGCTGCTGTACTACTTCTTCGTCGCCGGCGCGATGTTCCCCGTGTTCCTGGCCCTGGTGCCGTTGTTCTTCATGGTCAAACGGCTGGACATGCTGAACACCTACCAGGGGCTGATCCTGGTGTACGTCGCCTACTCGCTGCCGTTCACGGTGTTCTTCATGCACGCGTTCTTCCGGACGCTGCCCACCGCCGTCTTCGAGGCGGCCATCCTCGACGGGGCCTCGCACACCCGGACGTTCTTCCAGGTCATGCTGCCGATGGCCAAGCCCGGGCTGATCAGCGTCGGGATCTTCAACACCTTGGGGCAGTGGAACCAGTTCATCCTGCCCACCGTTCTCATGCAGCCGCAGAGCGGCGACGATCCCGAGCGGTACGTTCTCACCCAGGGCCTCATCCAGCTCCAGCAGCAGCAGGGCTACGCCTCGGACCTGCCCGTCCTCTTCGCCGGGGTCACCATCGCCATGATCCCCATGCTCGTCGTCTATCTCTCCTTCCAGCGACAGGTCCAGGCCGGCCTCACCTCGGCCACCCTCAAGTAGCCGATCCCAGGACCCCAAGTAGCCGCAGAGTGACATTTAGTGGTCACTCGGCGGTCCCAGTTTCCGTCAAGGACTTGACTGCGGTAACCCGTTCAGCGGAGCTTGGAGTTCACAACTTGTAAGTGACCCGGGTTCCGCGGCTGTGACCTGGGTCACCCGGGCGGCGTGCGGGCCGCCCGGTCTGGGACGGGAGTGGATGAGTCGATGGAGACTCCGGGGTCGCAGTCGTCGCTGCACCGAGCAAATCTCGAGCGCGTCGTACGGGCGGTGCGCCTCGCCGGGTCGCTCACGCAGGCGGAGATCGCCAGGGCCACCGGCCTGTCCGCGGCCACGGTCTCCAATATCGTGCGCGAGCTCAAGGACGGTGGAACCGTCGAGGTCACGCCCACTTCGGCGGGCGGCCGCCGGGCGCGCGCGGTCTCGCTGAGCGGGGACGCGGGCATCGTGATCGGCGTGGACTTCGGGCACACGCATTTGCGCGTCGCGATCGGGAATCTCGCCCATCAGGTGCTCGCCGAGGAGGCCGAGCCGCTGGACGTGGACGCCTCCTCGACGCAGGGATTCGACCGTGCGGAGCAACTGGTCACCCGGCTGATCGAGGCCACCGGGGTGGATCGTACGAAGGTCGCGGGCGTGGGGCTCGGGGTGCCCGGCCCGATCGACGTGGAGTCCGGGACGCTCGGCTCCACCGCGATCCTGCCGGGCTGGACCGGCACCAAGCCCGCCGCCGAGATGCAGGACCGCCTGGGCGTCGCCGTGCACGTGGACAACGACGCCAACCTCGGCGCCCTGGGTGAGCTGGTCTGGGGCAGCGGCCGGGGCGTGCGGGACCTGGCCTACATCAAGGTTTCCAGCGGCGTTGGTGCCGGCCTGGTGATCGATGGCAAGATCTACAGAGGCCCGGGTGGCACAGCGGGAGAAATCGGGCATATTACTCTTGATGAATCCGGCCCGGTCTGCCGCTGCGGCAACCGCGGCTGCCTGGAGACCTTCGCTGCCGCGCGCTATGTGCTGCCGCTCCTCCAGTCCAGCCACGGCACCGATCTGACCATGGAGGGGGTCGTACGGCTGGCGAGGGACGGGGATCCGGGCTGCCGTCGGGTGATCGCCGACGTCGGCCGACACATCGGAAGTGGAGTCGCCAATCTCTGCAATCTGTTGAACCCGAGCCGCGTGGTCCTCGGTGGCGATCTCGCCGAGGCCGGAGAGCTGGTTCTGGGACCCATAAGGGAGTCGGTCGGCCGGTACGCGATCCCGAGTGCCGCACGTCAACTCTCGGTGCTGCCAGGGGCACTTGGTGGCCGTGCCGAGGTCCTCGGGGCCCTGGCGCTGGCCCTCGGCGAGATGGGTGATTCGACCCTTTTGGACGGGACCCTCTCCGCAGCAACCCCTGTCTTCACTTAGAGAACGAAACACGCCGTTGCCAACCCGTTAAGGATTTACTTCTTGACGTCGCACGTGTGGCCGAGTTGACTTCCAGCCACCTCGGCCGCAGCGCTGCGGCCCGTGTCAGGGAGGCACAACCCAAAATGAACGCAACGATGCGTAGAGTCGTGATCGGCGCCACCGCGGTTTCGCTGGCGCTCTCCGTGGCCGCCTGTGGCAAGGCCGGCGACGACAACGACTCGGACAGCGGCAGCGGCTCGGACAGCAAGTCCATCGGCCTGCTCCTGCCCGACTCGGTCACCGCGCGGTACGAGAAGTTCGACAAGCCTTACTTCGAGGCCAAGGTCAAGGAACTCTGCGACGACTGCGACGTCCAGTACGCGAACGCCGCGGCCGACCCGAACAAGCAGGCTCAGCAGATGAGCACCATGGTGACCAAGGGCGTCAAGGTCATCGTCGTCTCCGCCCAGGACTCCGCCGCCATCAAGTCCTCCATCCAGTCCGCGGTGGACAAGGGCGTCAAGGTCGTCGCCTACGACCGTCTCGCCCAGGGCCCGGTCTCGGCCTACGTCTCCTTCGACAACGTCAAGGTCGGCGAGCTGCAGGGCCAGGCCCTCCTCGACGCCCTCGGCGACAAGGCGACCGCCAAGTCCAAGGTCGTCATGATCAACGGTGACGACGCCGACCCGAACGCCGGTCAGTTCAAGGAGGGCGCGCACAAGGCCCTCGACGGCAAGGTCGACATCGCCTACGAGCAGTCCGGCCTGTGGAAGGACACCGTCGCCGCCGAGAAGATGTCTGCGGCGATCACCCAGCTGGGCGCCAAGAACATCGCCGGCGTCTACGCGGCCAACGACGGCATGGCCGGTGGCATCGCCAACACCCTCAAGGGTGCGAAGATCAGTGGCATCCCCCTGACGGGTCAGGACGCCGAGCTCGCGGCCATCCAGCGGATCGTCGCCGGCACGCAGTCCTCCACGGTCTACAAGGCCTACAAGCCGGAGGCCGACACGGCCGCCGAGCTCGCGGTCAACCTGCTGGAGGGCAAGGACATCAAGTCCCTGGCCGACACCGAGGTGACCAGCGGCTCCGGCGACAAGGTCCAGGCGAAGCTGCTGACCCCGGTCTCCGTGACCAAGGACAACATCAACGACACGGTGGTGAAGGACGGCCTCTACACGGTCGCCGACATCTGCACCGCCGAGTACGCCAAGGCCTGCAAGGAGGCCGGCCTCGAGTAGTCGCTCGGGCCCATGGCCGCGCGGGGTCGTCCCGGTGACGACCCCCGCGGTCCCGTAGAACCTGTCCGACGCCCGCCCCGACTTCAGACCCCGCTTCCGGGGCGGGCGTCGGACGGAACCGCTGCCGACAGAGCAGCGGCCACAAGCATGTCCACCTTGTAAGCCTTGTGCGAAGGCCCCTCGTCGATGGGGCCCGGCACATCCTCCGCGCCCGGTTCCTGGCGCGGCATCCCCGCCGGTCAGGCGGCGAAGGAGATGGTTCACGTGTCCGCTACGCCCGTGCTGGCGTTGCGCGGAGTCTCCAAGCGATTCGGTGCGGTGCAGGCACTCACCGACGTCGAGCTGGAGGTCCACGCCGGTGAAGTGGTCGCCCTGGTGGGCGACAACGGCGCCGGAAAGTCCACCCTGGTCAAGACCATCGCGGGTGTCCACCCCATCGATGAGGGCGTCATCGAGTGGCAGGGCGCCCCGGTCAGGATCAACAAGCCGCACGACGCCCAGGGTCTCGGTGTCGCGACGGTCTACCAGGACCTCGCGCTCTGCGACAACCTCGACGTCGTCGGCAACCTCTACCTCGGTCGCGAGCTGCTGCACCGGGGCGTCATCGACGAGGTGACGATGGAGAAGAACTCCCGGGAGCTGCTGTCCACGCTCTCCATCCGGATCCCGAGCGTGCGGATCCCGATCGCGAGCCTCTCCGGCGGTCAGCGCCAGGTCGTCGCCATCGCCCGCGCCCTCATCGGTGACCCCAAGCTCGTCATCCTGGACGAGCCCACCGCCGCCCTCGGCGTCGAGCAGACCGCGCAGGTGCTCGACCTGGTCGAACGGCTGCGCGAGCGCAACCTGGCCGTCATCCTCATCAGCCACAACATGGCCGATGTGAAGGCGGTCGCGGACACCGTCGCGGTCCTGCGTCTGGGCAGGAACAACGGCTCCTTCTCCGTGAAGGACACCAGTCACGAAGAGATCATCGCCGCGATCACGGGTGCCACGGACAACGCCGTGACCCGTCGCGCGGGGCGGCGCACCACGGAGGCGGCAAAGTGAGCGACACGTCCAAGACCGTGAAGAGCGATTCCGCGACCGCCGACGAGGGCCAGACCACGGTCGCCCCCGCCGACGACCCCACGGCGGCGCCGGTCACCGTCGTCGACCCGCGTCTGCTGGTCCGCGAAGAGGGCCTCAAGGGCTATGTCACCGAGTTCAAGCGCAAGGTGAAGGGCGGCGAGCTGGGCTCGCTGCCGGTGGTCATCGGCCTGATCGTCATCTGGACGATCTTCCAGCTCCAGAACGATCGTTTCCTCAGCGCCGACAACCTCTCGAACATCAGCTACTTCCTCTCGGCCACCGGCATGCTCGCCATCGGCCTGGTCTTCGTGCTGCTGCTCGGCGAGATCGACCTGTCCGTGGGTTCGGTCAGCGG
This sequence comes from Streptomyces sp. MNU76, assembly GCF_020982545.1. GTDB lineage: Bacteria > Actinomycetota > Actinomycetes > Streptomycetales > Streptomycetaceae > Streptomyces. The sequence continues at coordinate 290,381 of NZ_JAJKLK010000003.1, forward strand.
CCTGGCCTCCACCGTCTTCGCCGTGTTCGCGGTGAACAACGGTATGAATTCCTGGTTGTCGCTGGTCCTCGCGATCCTCACCGGTATCGCCATCGGCGCGCTGCACGGCTGGTTCTTCGCCAAGATCGGCGTACCCGCGTTCGTCGTCACCCTGGCCGGCTTCCTCGGCTGGAACGGCCTGATGCTGTGGCTGCTCGGTGAGAGCGGCACGATCAACATTCCCTCCGACGAGGGCCCGGTCCGCCTGCTCGGCCAGAGCTCCTTCTTCATGGACCAGGCCATCATCGGCGCGTACATCCTGGCCGGCCTCGCCGTGGTGCTCTCCCTCGTGGGCAACCTCAACGAGCAGCGCCGTCGCCGGGCTGCGGGTGTGCCGTTCCGTCCGACCAGCGAGATCCTGTTGCGCGTCGGCGTGCTCGCCCTCGCGTCCTTCACCGCCGCCGCCGTGCTCAACAACGCGTCCGGTGTCTCGAACGCGCTGGTGATCTTCCTGGCGGCGCTGGTGATCGTGGACTTCGTCCTGCGTCGTACGACCTACGGCCGTCAGGTCTTCGCGGTCGGCGGTGGCATCGAGGCGGCCCGCCGGGCCGGCATCAACGTGCCGATGATCCGGATCACCGTGTTCGCCCTCTCCGGCGGCTTCGCGGCGATCGGTGGCATGTTCTTCGTCGGTCAGACCGCGAGCGCGACACTGTCCGCCGGTGGCGGCAACGTCCTGATGCTCGCCATCGCCGCCGCCGTCATCGGTGGCACCAGCCTCTTCGGCGGGCGGGGGTCGGTGTGGTCCGCGCTGCTGGGCATGCTCGTCATCCAGTCGATCCAGACGGGCCTCAACCTGCTGAACATGAACACCTCGATCCAGTACATGATCACGGGTGCGGTGCTGCTGGGTGCGGTCGTCATTGACTCCGTCAGCCGTAGGAGCCAGAAGGCGGCGGGTCGCGCCTGACCGCCGTCGGTGCGCTCATGTGCCCGGTGCCTTCAAGGCGCCGGGCACTTCCGCTTGTTGTCGGACGTTTCGTACGGGTACGTCTGCGCAGGATGGTTTACGGCCGTTCGTGTGACACGGGACCCGACCGCCCGGCCGTCGGCCCGGTGCGCGGAAGATTAGACTTCGACGAGCCCGGTAACGCTCGAACAGCACTATCGCAAGGAGGCACGGGTGCCGCTGCTGACCCGCATCAGGGGACCGCGCGATCTGGACCGGCTCAGCCTGGAGGAGTTGGACCAGCTGGCGGAGGAGATCCGGACCTTCCTCGTCGAGGCGGTGTCGAAGACCGGCGGTCACCTCGGCCCCAACCTCGGCGTGGTCGAGCTCACCATCGCCCTGCACCGGGTCTTCGACTCGCCCAAGGACAAGGTGCTGTGGGACACGGGCCACCAGTCCTACGTCCACAAGCTGCTGACCGGCCGCCAGGACTTCTCCAAGCTGAAGATGAAGGGCGGCCTGTCCGGCTACCCCTCGCAGGCCGAGTCCGAGCACGACGTCATCGAGAACAGCCACGCCTCCACGGTGCTGGGCTGGGCCGACGGCCTCGCGAAGGCCAACCAGGTGCTCGAACGCGACGACCACGTGGTCGCGGTCATCGGTGACGGCGCGCTGACCGGCGGTATGGCCTGGGAGGCGCTCAACAACATCGCCGACGCCAAGGATCGCCCCCTGGTCATCGTCGTCAACGACAACGAGCGCTCGTACGCGCCGACCATCGGCGGCCTCGCCAACCACCTGGCCACGCTGCGGACGACGGACGGCTACGAGCGTTTCCTCGCCCGCGGCAAGGACCTGCTGGAGCGCACCCCGGTCGTCGGCCGGCCGCTCTACGAGACGCTGCACGGCGCCAAGAAGGGCCTGAAGGACTTCATCGCCCCCCAGGGCATGTTCGAGGACCTCGGCCTGAAGTACGTCGGTCCGATCGACGGGCACGACATCGAGGCCCTGGAGTCCGCGCTCTCCCGTGCCAAGCGCTTCGGCGGGCCGGTCATCGTGCACTGCCTCACCGAGAAGGGCCGCGGCTACCAGCCCGCCCTCCAGGACGAGGCCGACCGCTTCCACGCCGTCGGCAAGATCCACCCGGACACCGGTCTGCCCATCACCTCCTCCGGCGCCGACTGGACCTCGGTGTTCGGCGAGGAGATGGTGAAGCTCGGCAAGGAGCGCGAGGACATCGTCGCCATCACGGCGGCCATGCTCCAGCCGGTCGGACTCGACAAGTTCGCCAAGGCCTTCCCCGAGCGGGTGTACGACGTCGGCATCGCCGAGCAGCACGGCGCCGTCTCGGCGGCGGGCCTCGCCACCGGCGGTCTGCACCCCGTCTTCGCGGTGTACGCCACCTTCCTCAACCGCGCCTTCGACCAGGTCCTGATGGACGTCGCCCTCCACAAGTGCGGTGTGACGTTCGTCCTGGACCGGGCGGGTGTCACCGGCACCGACGGCGCCTCCCACAACGGCATGTGGGACATGTCGATCCTCCAGGTCGTCCCGGGGCTCAGGCTGGCCGCGCCGCGCGACGCCGACCAGGTCCGCGCCCAGCTGCGCGAGGCCGTCGAGGTCACCGACGCGCCGACCGTGGTGCGCTTCTCCAAGGGCGCCGTCGGTCCCGCCGTACCCGCGCTGCGCCGGGTCGGCGGCATGGACGTGCTGCGCGAGCCCGGCACCGACACCCCGGACGTGCTCCTCGTCTCCGTCGGCGCCCTCGCGCCGATGTGCCTGGAGATCGCCGACCTGCTCGACAAGCAGGGCATCACCACGACGGTCGTCGACCCCCGCTGGGTCAAGCCCGTCGACGAGCACATGGCGCCGCTCGCCGACAAGCACCGTGTGGTCGTCACCGTAGAGGACAACTCCCGCGTCGGTGGCGTCGGCTCGGCCGTCGCCCAGGCACTGCGCGACGCCGGCGTGGACATCCCGCTGCGCGACTTCGGCATCCCGCCGCGCTTCCTCGACCACGCCTCCCGCGCCGAGATCCTGGCTGAGATCGGGCTCACCGCGCCCGACATCGCCCGCCAGGTCACCGGGCTGGTCTCCAAGCTCGACGGCCGCCTCGACGGCGCGCCCGCCGAGGCGGAACCGGCGCGCGACTGACCCACCCGTGCGGCCCGAATGAGCCGGTTTCGCCATCCTTTACGGTGGTGAGACCGGCCCATTCGCGTGAAACCGCTCGCGCCGGGGCATACGCTCCCCCAGCTCTCGGCTTCGCTCGACCCGGGGGACCCCCATCGCCCCCTCTCGATCATGTCGAGGACGACAAGCGTGGGAGGTACGCCCGTGAGCAGCACACTCTTCCGGACGAAGAAGGTGGAGCAGTCCATCCTCGATACCGAGGAGCCAGAGCACGCGCTCAAGAAATCCTTGTCCGCGCTGGATCTGACCGTCTTCGGCGTCGGTGTCATCATCGGCACCGGCATCTTCGTCCTCACCGGCACGGTGGCCAAGAACAACGCCGGTCCCGCCGTCGCCCTCGCCTTCGTCGTGGCCGGCGTCGTCTGCGCGCTTGCCGCCCTGTGCTACGCGGAGTTCGCCTCCACGGTCCCGGTCGCCGGATCCGCGTACACCTTCTCGTACGCCTCCCTCGGGGAACTGCCCGCCTGGATCATCGGCTGGGACCTGGTCCTGGAGTTCGCGCTGGGGACGGCGGTGGTGGCCGTCGGCTGGTCCGGCTACATCCACTCGCTGATGGACAACGCCGGCTGGGACCTGCCGACCGCGCTCGGCACGAGGGACGGGGCCGACGGCTTCGGCTTCGACATCCTCGCCGCCGCGCTCGTCCTGATCCTCACCGCCATCCTCGTGGCCGGCACCAAGCTCTCCGCGCGGGTCACCTCGGTCGTCGTCGCCATCAAGGTGACCGTCGTCCTCACCGTGATCATCGCGGGCGCCTTCTTCGTCACCGCCGACAACTACGACCCGTTCATCCCCAAGGCGCAGGAGGTGCCGGCGGGCGACAGTCTCCAGTCCCCGCTGATCCAGCTGATGTTCGGCTGGGCGCCCGCCAACTTCGGGGTGATGGGCATCTTCACGGCCGCCTCCGTCGTCTTCTTCGCGTTCATCGGCTTCGACGTCGTCGCCACGGCCGCCGAGGAGACGAGGCACCCGCAGCGCGACATGCCCCGGGGCATCCTCGGCTCCCTGCTGATCTGCACCACGCTGTACGTGGCGGTCTCGATCGTCGTCACCGGCATGCAGCACTACACCGACCTGTCCGTGACCGCGCCGCTCGCCGACGCGTTCAAGGCCACCGGGCATCCGTGGTTCGCCGGCTTCATCAGCTTCGGCGCCGCCGTCGGTCTGACGACCGTGTGCATGATCCTGCTGCTCGGTCAGACCCGGGTGTTCTTCGCGATGAGCCGCGACGGACTGCTGCCGCGCTTCTTCTCCCACGTCCACCCCCGGTTCAAGACCCCCCACCGGCCGACCATCCTGCTCGGTGTGGTCATCGCGATCGTCGCGGGCTTCACCCCGCTGAGCGAGCTGGCCGAGCTGGTGAACATCGGCACGCTGTTCGCCTTCGTGGTCGTCGCGATCGGTGTCGTCATCCTCCGCCGGACCCGACCCGACCTGCACCGCGCGTTCCGCACGCCCTGGGTGCCGGTCGTCCCGATCCTCTCGGTGTGCGCCTCGCTGTGGCTGATGCTCAACCTGCCCGCCGAGACCTGGCTCCGGTTCGCGGCCTGGATGGCCCTCGGCATCGTCGTCTACTTCGTCTACGGCCGCTCGCACAGCCGGCTCGCACGTCCCGAGAAGACGCCCGCGGGCGGGGTCGAGGGGCCGCCGGGAGGCGGCACCCCGTAGCCGACGCGCGGGCCCTTGTCCCGCTCTCCGGCCCCGTACGTCCGGCTTCCGGCGGGAGGCACGAGGCCGGAGGCGTGCCGTGATGCCGGAGCCGGCCAGGCCGTCGCCGTGGGCGATCTGGATCGCGGCGAACGCGGCGGCGTCCAGGGCGGTGGCGACGGCGCCCACATGGCCGAACCCGCCGAACTCGCCCGCCAGGCCTAGCTGATGGAGTCGTACGGCGCCCACTGCGTCTACGCGGGGCCCCAACACGCTCCTCCTGCCCGGCATCGGCACCCTGCACGACCTGCGGCAGGAAGGGCGGGCGGCTGCGTGGCAGTTGGTTCGCGGTCATCGGGAGACCACCTCCGGGCGGTTCCTCGACCGACGGACCGACGGACGGCTGGTCAGGCGTCCCCGCGCACTGTCCGCGGTCCGGCCACCTCGGCGCCCAACTCTCCCACCCTGCACCGCAGTTCACGGTCGGCGGTGACCACGAGGCAGGGGCGGTCGCGCGCCTCCTCGGCGACGAGTTCCACGATGCGGTCGTCACCGCTGCCGGGCGCCGCCTCGACCCGTACACCGGGCACCGGCTCCACACCCCGGGCGGCGCCCTCGACGACCATCACGAGCTCGACGGGCCCCTCCCGGCCGGGAACTCCGTCCCGGGCCAGACGGTCGCGCAGCCGCTCCGCCGCGCCGCGCCGGTCGCGCCACCAGCCGTCGGGGACGGAGCCGACGACATTGGCGGCGTCGACGATCACGAGCAGAGGCGCGTCCATGAGGGACAGGGTCGCATGCCGGGCGGCCGGGCCGGGTCGGCGAAACGTTGATCCTATGATGGGGTCCGCTCGGTCTTCCGCCTGTCGTGCGAGAAGGCGGCCGGGGAGCCGCGCCGAGCGTCATCGGAAGGGGCGGGTCACGTCATGCGGACCGGATCCGGGCGCGGTGCTGCCCAGGGGGCGGCGGCCGACAACTCGGCGCACGGCGCGAGCGCGCGGCACCGGGCCGAGACCACGCTCGCCGGTTCCTGGCTGGTCCTCGGCAAGGACGGCAGGCTCACCGCGTACGCCCGCGCCCGCACGGGGCTGTTGCGCTGGACGCAGACCCGGCCCGGCGGTGCCGAGTGGACCGGGCCGGACCTCTTCCCCGTGTCGGGGCTGACCGACCTCCACGTCGTGCAGGGCAAGGACACCTATGTGCACTTCCTCGGCCGCCGTGAGGTGCCCAAGACCGAGGGGCCGCCCGCCGTGGACGTCGTGCACGCCATCCAGTACCAGACCGGACGGCCCGTCACCGAGTGGCGTTCGCTGGGCAATCCGCACAAGGACGCGGCGAAGGCGGCGCGCTTCGGCAGGCCCACCGGCGCGGTGAGCGCTGGCGGCAACGTCCATGTCTTCGCCCGCAACGCGGGCGGCGGCGTCATGCTGCGCCGGGAGCTGGCGGGCGGCAAGTGGAGCGCCTGGACCGACCTCAAGGGCCGCGTGGTGCGGGAGCCTGTGGCCGTGGTCGCGTACGCGTCCGGGCACGTCGAGGCGCTGGCCGGCGGCCAGGACCTGGTCATGCGCTGGACGCAGGAGAAGCCGGACGGGAACTTCGGCCAGGCGCCCACCGTGCCGCTGTCCGTGGCCCCCGGCAGCGCGGTGGGGCTGGAGACCGGGCCCGACCGGGCGACGTACTACTGGACCGACCCGGAGACCGGAGGCGTCGTCGCGCATCGGCCGGGCGGCCCGGTGATCCCGCTCGACGGGGCCCCGGCCGAGGGACCGGTCGCCGTGCTGCGGGTGCCGCTCGACGGGTACGACTGCACGGTCCTGGCCCGTCGCGACGGCGAGGGGCGGGTCCTGCTGGCGGCCTGCGGCACGGAGAACGAGGAGGCCGGGGTCTGCTGGGCGCCGACCCGCGAACGGTGCGTGGGGACGCCGGCGTTGGCCCGGGACGCCCACGGGCGGGTGGTGCTCGGGGTGATCGACCCGGGGGGCGCGTTGCGCATAGCCCGGCAGAACGACGAGACGGGCCTGGCGTTGGCGCCGTCGGTCGCGGTCTGACGGGGCGTCCGCGCCCGCGTATGCGCCCACGCGTGTCAGCTCACGCCGTATGCGCCCATGCGTCTGCCGGGGGCGCTGGTTGGCGGGTGCGGGTTCGTGGAGGGTTGCTCGCGCAGTTCCCCGCGCCCCTTGCGGGGCCGGTACGGGAAGAGGGCCCCCGCCCGCAGGCGGAGGCCCTCAGCCGTGTCGATGGGTCACGCGGGGACCGAAGCCACCCCGGGCTCGAGGAACTTCTTGCCGTTGACCCGCTCGCTGACGCCCTCGCGGTCCAGGTACGGCGTGATGCCGCCCAGGTGGAAGGGCCAGCCGGCGCCGGTGATCAGGCAGAGGTCGATGTCCTGCGCCTCGGCGACGACACCCTCGTCGAGCATGAGCCCGATCTCCTGGGCGACGGCGTCGAGCACACGGGCCCGCACCTGCTCCTCGGACAGGACGGAGTCGCCCTGCTTGAGGAGGGCCGCGACCTCGGGGTCCAGCTCCGGCTTGCCGGAGTCGTAGACGTAGAAGCCGCGCTTGCCGGCCTTGACCACGGCCGCCAGGTTCGGGGAGACCGTGAAGCGGTCGGGGAAGGCCCGGTTGAGGGTCTCCGAGACGTGCAGGCCAATGGCCGGGCCGACCAGCTCCAGCAGGACCAGCGGCGACATCGGCAGGCCCAGCGGCTCGACCGCCTTCTCGGCGACCTCGACCGGCGTGCCCTCGTCGATGACGTTCTGGATCTCGCCCATGAAGCGGGTGAGGATGCGGTTCACGACGAACGCCGGGGCGTCCTTCACCAGGACCGCGGTCTTCTTCAGCTTCTTGGCGACGGCGAACGCCGTGGCCAGGGAGGCGTCGTCGGTCTGCTCGCCGCGGACGATCTCCAGGAGCGGGAGGATCGCGACCGGGTTGAAGAAGTGGAAGCCGACGACCCGCTCGGGGTTCTTCAGCTTCGACGCCATCTCGGTCACCGACAGCGAGGAGGTGTTGGTGGCGAGGATCGCGTGCGCCGGGGCGACCGCCTCGACCTCCGCGAACACCTGCTGCTTGACACCGATCTCCTCGAACACGGCCTCGATGATGAAGTCCGCGTCCGCGAAGCCCTCGGCCTTGTCCAGGACACCGGTGACCAGGGCCTTGAGGCGGTTGGCCTTGTCCTGGTTGACCCGGCCCTTGAGCAGCAGCTTGTCGATCTCGGCGTGGACGTAGCCCACACCCTTGTCGACGCGCTCCTGGTCGATGTCGGTCAGCACGACCGGCACCTCCAGGCGGCGCAGGAAGAGCAGCGCGAGCTGGGAGGCCATCAGACCGGCGCCGACGACACCGACCTTGGTGACCGGGCGGGCCAGGTTCTTGTCCGGGGCACCGGCGGGACGCTTGCCGCGCTTCTGCACCAGGTTGAAGGCGTAGATGCCGGCGCGCAGCTCGCCACCCATGATCAGGTCGGCGAGGGCGACGTCCTCGGCGTCGTAGCCCTGCTGGAGGTCGCCGTTCTTCGCGGCGGCGATGATGTCCAGCGCGCGGTACGCGGCCGGGGCCGCCCCGTGCACCTTCGAGTCCGCGATGAACCGGCCCCGGGCGACGGCCTGGTCCCAGGCCTCGCCGCGGTCGATCACCGGGCGGTCGACGACGATCTCGCCCTTGAGGACGGACGCCGTCCAGATCAGCGACTGCTCCAGGAAGTCCGCGCCCTCGAAGATCGCGTCCGCGATGCCGAGGTCGTAGACCTGCTCGCCCTTGAGCTGCTTGTTCTGGTTGAGGCTGTTCTCGATGATCACCGAGACGGCCTTGTCGGCACCGATCAGGTTCGGCAGGATCGTGCAGCCGCCCCAGCCCGGGACCAGGCCCAGGAACACCTCGGGCAGCGAGAACGCCGGGAGGGCCGCGGAGACGGTCCGGTAGGAGCAGTGCAGACCGACCTCGACGCCACCGCCCATCGCGGCACCGTTGTAGTACGCGAAGGTCGGCACGGCGAGCGCGGAGAGGCGCTTGAAGACCTCGTGGCCGCCCTTGCCGATGGCGAGCGCGTGCTCGTGCTCCTTGAGCAGTTCGACGCCCTTGAGGTCGGCGCCGACGGCGAAGATGAACGGCTTGCCGGTGACACCGACACCGACGATCTCGCCGGCCGCGGCCTCCTTCTCGACCTGGTCGATGGCGGTGTTCAGGTTCGCCAGCGACGCCGGGCCGAAGGTGGTCGGCTTGGTGTGGTCGAAGCCGTTGTCCAGCGTGATGAGCGCGAAGCGCCCGGCGCCGAACGGCAGGTCGAGGTGGCGTACGTGCGCGGACGTCACGACCTCGTCGGGGAACAGCTCGGCCGCGCCCTTGAGAAGCTCAGCGGTGGTGCTCACTTGTCGCCTCCGGCGTCCTTGTGGTGCGGGTTCTCCCAGATGACGGTGGCGCCCATGCCGAAGCCGACGCACATGGTGGTGAGGCCGTAGCGGACCTCCGGCTGCTCCTCGAACTGGCGGGCGAGCTGCGTCATCAGACGCACACCCGAGGAGGCCAGCGGGTGACCGAAGGCGATGGCGCCGCCGTACTGGTTGACGCGCGCGTCGTCGTCGGCGATGCCGTAGTGCTCCAGGAAGGCCAGCACCTGGACGGCGAAGGCCTCGTTGATCTCGAACAGACCGATGTCGGAGATCGACAGGCCCGCCTGGGCGAGCGCCTTCTCGGTGGCCGGGATCGGGCCGTAGCCCATGACCTCCGGCTCCACACCCGCGAAGGAGTAGGAGACCAGGCGCATCTTCACCGGGAGGTTGTTCTCGCGGGCGAAGTCCTCGGACGCGATGAGCGAGGCGGTGGCGCCGTCGTTCAGACCGGCCGCGTTACCGGCGGTGACCCGGCCGTGGACCCGGAACGGGGTCTTGAGGCCGGTCAGGTTCTCGATGGTCGTGCCGGGCCGCATCGGCTCGTCGGCGGTGACCAGGCCCCAGCCCGTCTCACCGGCCTCCGCGTTGGTGCGGCGCACCGAGATCGGCACCAGGTCGGCCTGGATCTTGCCGTTGGCGTACGCCTTGGCGGCCTTCTCCTGCGAGCGCACGGCGTACTCGTCGGCGCGCTGCTTGGTGATCGTCGGGTACCGGTCGTGCAGGTTCTCGGCGGTCATGCCCATGAACAGGGCGGACTCGTCGACCAGCTTCTCGCTGACGAACCGCGGGTTCGGGTCGACGCCCTCACCCATCGGGTGGCGGCCCATGTGCTCGACACCACCGGCGATGGCGACCTCGTAGGCGCCGAAGGCGACGGAACCGGCGACCGAGGTGACGGCGGTCAGGGCGCCGGCGCACATGCGGTCGATGGAGTATCCGGGCACCGACTGCGGCAGACCGGCGAGGATGCCCGCCGTACGGCCGATGGTGAGGCCCTGGTCACCGATCTGCGTGGTCGCGGCGATGGCGACCTCGTCGATCTTCGCGGGCTCCAGACCGGGGTTGCGGCGCAGCAGCTCCCGGATCGCCTTCACGACGAGGTCGTCGGCGCGGGTCTCGTGGTAGATGCCCTTCGGGCCCGCCTTGCCGAACGGGGTGCGGACGCCGTCGACGAAGACGACTTCCTTGACGGTACGAGGCACGATGGCTCTCCTCCAGAGGTGCGGGACGGCACTGCTGCGACGCGCAACCGCTGAGCGCGCGCTCAGGCCCATGCTACTTGCGAGTAACAGTGCTGCCCACCCCTGGGGGAGGGAGCGGCGAAGGTCACATCGGTTCCCCATGTTACCGCCGGTTACGCTCGCCCACCTCAGGGGCGCGGGGCTGTGTCACCATGCGGCTCCGCCGCGTGGGCGTGACCGGCCCAAACGAACCCGCGGTCCCGTACGGCGCTCAGGGGGCAGTCGCAGTGGACCCTCTCGGAACCAGCACAGGCGTAGCCACCGGATGCGAATCCCCACCCCCACCGATCACCTCGAACAACGTCCGCGCCACCTCCGCCCCGAACCCATGCACGTCATGACTCATCGCGGACAGCGTCGGCCGCGTCAGCCGGCACAACTGCGAGTCGTCCCACGCCAGCAACGACACATCCTCCGGCACTCGCACCCCCATCTCCGCCGCCACCGACAAGCCCGCCACCGCCATGATGTCGTTGTCGTAGACGATCGCCGTGGACGATCACCCCCACCCCGGTCAGCAGCGACCGCGTCGCCCGCGCCCCCGCCTCTCCGGAGAAGTCGGTCGCCACCTGCCGTGCGCCGGCCAGCCGCAACTCCCGGGCCGCCTGGTCGAACGCCGCCGTACGAATGGCCGTGTGCCCCAGCGCGGCCGCGCCTCCCACCCGCGCGATCCGCCGGTGCCCCAGCGCCGCCAGATACCGCACCGCCTCCGTCACGGCGGTCGCGTCGTCCGTCCACACCGACGTGAGCCCGCCGGTCAGCGAGGGATGCCCGACGGCCACCGCCGGCACCCCCAGCCGCTCCACCGCGGCCACTCTGGGGTCGTCCGCGCGGAAGTCGACCAGGATCGACCCGCTGACCTGCCGCCCCCGCCACCACGCGTCCTGGAGCCCCACCTCCTCCTCCAGGTTCCGCACCAGCCGCAGCAGCAGCGAGCAGGACCGCTCGGTCAGCACGCTCTCCACACCGGAGACGAACTCCATGTAGAACGGTTCGAGCCCGAGTTGCCTGGCGGGCCGGCAGATCGCCAGCCCCACCACGTCGACCCGCTGACTCGACAGCGACCGCGCCGCCAGGTTGGGTGCCCAGCCGAGCTCCCGCGCCGCCGCGAAGATCCGGTCCCGTGTGGCGTCGGACAGCCCCGGCTTCCGGTTGAACGCGAGCGACACCGCCCCCTTGGACACCCCGGCGAGTGCCGCGACGTCCTTGATGGTCACGCGCGGGGTCGGCGCCGGCGGCGGACCGGGCGACGGTGACGGTGGCGGAGTCGGCGAGGTGCTCATCGGGCGGGCTCCACGCAGTACAGGGCCCGCCGCACGTCCTCCGCGTCCGGCACGGCCTCCAGCCCGTGCACCCCGATGGTCACCCGCTCACCCGGCAGCAGGGTGACCAGTCCGGTGTCCGCCCGCGCCGCTGGCCCCAGCCGGTCCGCCTGCAGCAGCAGGTCCCGCACCAGCGTCCGCGCCGTCACGGTCACCGAACCCGGCCCGACCTCGACCTCGAACTCCGGCCTCGCATAGGGCACTTCACGATCCGGCACCGGGAAGTGCACCGCCCGCAGCGACTTCTCCCCGTCACGCCCGTCGGCCACCAGGAACTCCTTCGCCCCCACGGGCTCCACCTCGCGCGGCACCCGCACCTCGGCCACCGTACGCGCGGCGGCGGACACCTCCACCACCGCCTCGGCGAGGACGTTCCCCTCCACGGTGATCCGCCGCAACCGCAGACCGCCCGGGGCCCAGGACTCGCCCGACTGGTTCACCACGGCCAACACCAGTCCCGTGCCACGCACTTGAAGCGTCAGCAGCCGGTCCGCGTACAGCCGGCGCAGCTCGTGGTACAGCGGTTTCTCCCGCCCGTCCCCGTCGACCGCCGCCCACGAGGTCACCGGCCAGCAGTCATTGAGCTGCCACACGACCGTGCCCGCGCACACCGGCCAGTGGGACCGCCAGTGCTCGATCCCGGCCGCGATCGCCCGCGCCTGGTTGACCTGCGTCAGATAGTGCCAGCGGTCGAAGTCCCCGTCCGGCACGACGAAATGACGCGCGAGCCCCCGCTGAAGCTTCCCGTTCCCGTCCTCGGCCTTCTGGTGGTGCAGCATGCCGGGGGAATCGGGCGCGAGTTCCTCACCCGGCAGCGCCCGCCGCAAGGTCGCGTACGCGGGCGGCGCCTGCCACCCGAACTCGGCGACGAACCGCGGCACATCGGACCGGTACTCCGCGTAGTCCTCCCGGTTCCACACCTCCCAGGAGTGGTGCGTGCCGTGCGCCGGGTCGTTCGGATGCCGGTCCCAGGACCCCGACCAGGGGCTGCCCGCCGTGTACGGCCGGGTCGGGTCCAGCTCCGCGACCACCCGCGGCAGCAGCCCCAGGTAGTACCCCTCGCCCCACGACTCCCCGGCGAGTCGCTCCTCCCAGCCCCAGTCCCGGAACCCCCACAGGTTCTCGTTGTTGCCGTTCCAGAGCACCAGTGAGGGGTGCGGCATCAGCCGTACGACGTTCTCCCGCGCCTCGGCCTCCACCTCGCCCCGCAGCGGCTGCTCCTCCGGGTACGCCGCGCACGCGAACGGGAAGTCCTGCCAGACCAGCAGCCCCAGCTCGTCGCAGAGGTCGTAGAAGTCCTCGCTCTCGTAGATCCCGCCGCCCCAGATCCGTACGAGATCGACACCGGCTCCGGTCGCCTGCCCCAGCCGCTCCCGGTATCGCTCGCGCGTGACGCGGGAGGGAAAGACGTCGTCCGGGATCCAGTTCACCCCGCGCGCGAACAGCCGCTCGCCGTTGACGACGAGCGTGAAGGCGGTCCCGTGCTCATCGGCGGCCCGGTCCAGTTCCACGGTCCGGAACCCAACCCGCCGCCGCCAGACATCGAGCGCGTCACCTGCGCCGTAGAGGGTCAACTCGACCTCGTACAAGGGCTGTTCACCGTAGCCGCGGGGCCACCACAGCTCCACGCCCGGTACCTCCAGCCGTACGGTGCCGCTCGTCCCCTCGACCTCCGCGACCGCGGCGACACCCCCCACCCGGGCCTCCAGCCGCAGCCCCGCCTCGACGGCCGCCCGCTCCACGTCGACGAGCAGCTCCACCCGGCCCGTCGTCCCCTCGACGGTCACCAGCGGCCGCACCCGGGCGATCCGGGCGGTGGACCACCGCTCCAGCCGAACGGGCCGCCAGATCCCCGCGGTCACCAGGGCCGGCCCCCAGTCCCAGCCGAAGGAGCAGGCCATCTTCCTGATGAACTGGAACGGCTGCGGATAGGCGTTCGGCCGGTCGCCGAGCCGTTCGCGCACCGCCTCGGCCTCGGCGTACGCGGAGGCGAAGCGCACCGAGAGCAGACCGCTCATACCGGTGACGTCGAAGCGGTACGAGCGATGCATGTTCCGTACCGAGCCGAGGAGCCGTCCGTCGAGCCGGATCTCGGCGGCGGTGTCGAGCCCGTCGAAGACCAGATCGGTCTGGTCGTGCCCGCCGGCCGCGCCGCCCCCGGGCAGCTCGACCTCGTACGTCCACTCGCGGCGCCCCACCCACGCCACCGCGTCCTCGTTCCGGCCGAGGAAGGGATCCGGGATCAGGCCCGCGGCCAGCAGATCCGTGTGCACGCACCCGGGCACCGCGGCGGGCAGCGGTCCCTGGTCGTGCCGGAGGATCCAGCCCTCGGCGAGCGGTGTGGCGTCCAGCATGCGCACTCCCTAAACCGGTCCAGTCAGTGAGCCGACACAGTCGCGAAATCTTTCGGCATCCTTGGCGAAATAGGGACTTTACCGGTTCAGTGACGGGCTGCCAGAGTGCCGAACCAGCCATCCCACCCGTGCTCGTCCGTCCCGAACGGAGCTGGTGCACATGAACCACCGGAAGACGCTCACCGGAACACTGCTGGCGGCCGCGCTCCTCGCGTCGGGCTGCACCGGCGGCGGAGGAAGCGCGAAGGGCGCCGACGCCGAGGCGGCCGACGACCCGGCACAGGTGTCCGGATCCATCACGGTCCTCACCCACCGGACGGACCTCGTGCAGGACGGCACGATGAAGAAGTACGCCGAGGACTTCAACAAGACCTATCCGAAGGTGAGGGTCACGTTCGACGGGATCACCGACTACGAGGCCGAAGTCAAGATCCGGATGAACACCGACAACTACGGCGACGTCCTCATGATCCCGTCCGTGATCCAGAAGAACGACTACCCGAAGTTCTTCGCCTCGCTCGGCACCCAGAAGGAACTGAGCGAGAAGTACCGCTTCACCGGCTTCACCGCGGTCGACGGCAAGGTCTACGGACAGAGCCCGATGGGCGCGACCCCCGGCTTCCTCTACAACAAGCGGATCTGGACCGAGGCCGGAGTCACCGAATGGCCCACCACCCCGACGGAGTTCCTCACCGCCCTGAAGGCCATCAAGGCCAAGACCGACGCCGTCCCGTACTACACCAACTTCGCCGCCCAGTGGCCGCTGACCCAGTGGACGTACGTCAACGGCTCGGTCAGCTGCGACACCGAGGCCACCACCCGCCTCGCCGAGGGCAACCCCTGGGGCGAGGACGGCGAACTACGCGTGGCCGACCGGCTCTTGTACGACATCGTCGACCAGGGCCTGATCGAGAAGGACCCGGCGACCACCAACTGGGAGAACTCCAAACCCCAGTTGGCCAAGGGCGAGATCGCCACGGCCTGGCTCGGCAGCTGGGCGGTCATCCAGTTCCGGCAGGCGGCCGAGAAGGCAGGGGCCGACCCCGACGACATCGGCTTCATGCCCTTCCCCGCCCGGGTCGACGGCAAGGCCTGCGCGACCGCCAACCCCGACTACAACCAGGCCGTCAGCGTCCACTCCGAGCACAAGGAGGCCGCCCGCGCCTGGGTCGACTGGTTCACCGAGAAGTCGGGCTACGCGGCGGACAACCTCTCCATCTCCACACTGAAGGACGCCCCGCTGCCCGAGGTGCTCAAGCCCTACGAGGAGCAGGGCGTCGAACTGATCGAACTGGACGACACCGCGGGCGGCAAGGTCAAGGCCATCGACAGCGCCTCCGAGGTCGGCATCAACGGCCCCGCCTACCGCCAGGAACTGGTCGACATCGCCCGCGGCGCCAAGGACGGCGACATCGACGACTTCCTCGACGACCTCGGCAAGCGCTGGACCGAGGCAGCGAAGACCGTGGGGTCCTGATGCCCCAGGCGCGTACGACACACCCCTCGCACGCGACGGAGAAGGCGGCGCGGCCCCAGGCGGCCGCGCCCCACGCCCCGGCGCGCCCCTCGCGGGGCGCGCCTGCGTCGCGGGCTCACCCCCTGGCTCTTCCTGGCCGTCCCGCTGGCCCTGCTGATCACCTTCACCTACGCGCCGGTCGCCAACATGCTGGCGTACAGCTTCACCGACTGGGACGGCGTCAGCCCCGAGTTGCACTACACCGGCACCGACAACTACGTCGAGATCTTCACCCGTCCCGAGCTGTTCCGGGTCTTCTTCGTCAGCGGCTACTACCTGGCCGCGTCGGCCCTGCAGATCGTGCTCGCCCTCTACTTCGCGACGATCCTCAGCTTCGACGTCCGCTTCCGGAACCTCTTCAAGGGCGTCCTGTTCTTCCCGTACCTGATCAACGGCGTCGCGATCGGCTTCGTCTTCCTCTACTTCTTCCAGGACGGCGGCACCCTCGACTCGGTCCTCGCCCTCTTCGGCCACGAGCCGGACCGCGCCTGGCTCGGCACGGAGACCTCCGCGAACGTCTCCCTCGCCGGCGTCTCGGTGTGGCGCTACCTGGGCCTGAACTTCGTGCTCTTCCTCGGCGCGATCCAGTCGATCCCGGGGGAGCTCTACGAGGCGGCCGAACTCGACGGCGCGAGCCGCTGGCACCGGTTCCGGTACATCATCGCGCCCGGCATCCGACCGGTCCTGAGCCTGAGCGTGATCCTGTCGATCTCCGGCTCGCTCTCGGTCTTCGAGATCCCGTACATCATGACGGGCGGCGCCACCGGCACCGAGACCTTCGTGATCCAGACCGTCAAGCTCGCCTTCCAGTTCAACAAGACGGGCCTCGCGTCCGCCGCCGCGGTCGTCCTGCTGCTGATCATCCTGGCGGTGACGTGGCTGCAACGCCGACTGGTCCCCGACGACAGGGTGGACCTCGTATGACGACGCCGACACCCGTGCTGCGCAGGCGAGTCGCCCGCTCGCTCACCTATCTGTCCCTGGTCGGCGCGTCGGTCGTGGTCCTGCTGCCGCTGCTGGTGGTCCTGCTGACCTCGCTGAAGACGGACCGGGAGATGGCGGCCGGCGGCGGCGCCCTCACCTTGCCGGACAACTTCCTGAACCTGGAGAACTACGTCACGGCCTTCCGTGACGGCGAGATGCTCGCCGCCTTCGGCAACACGGCCTTCATCCTCTTCTTCGCCATCACCGGAACGGTCCTCATCGGCTCGATGGCGGCCTACGCGATCGACCGCTTCACGTTCCGCTTCCGGAAACTGGTCGTCGCGCTCTTCCTGGTCGCCACCCTCGTCCCCGGTGTCACCACCCAGGTCGCCACCTTCCAGATCGTCGACAGCTTCGGCATGTTCGACACCCTCTGGGCGCCGATCGCCCTCTACATGGGCACCGACATCGTCTCGATCTACATCTTCCTGCAGTTCGTGCGGTCGATCCCGGTCTCCCTCGACGAGGCCGCCCGCCTGGACGGCGCCAACGCCTTCACGATCTACCGCAAGATCATCCTGCCCCTGCTCAAACCGGCGATCGCCACGGTCGTCATCGTCAAGGGGATCACGGTCTACAACGACTTCTACATCCCGTTCCTCTACCTGCCGTCCGACGACCGAGGCGTCATCTCCACGTCCCTGTTCCGCTTCAAGGGCCCCTTCGGAGCCCACTGGGAAACGATCTCGGCAGGAGCGGTCCTGGTGATCCTGCCGACCCTGATCGCCTTCCTGCTGCTCCAGAGATTCATCTACAACGGCTTCATGAGGGGAGCGACGAAGTAAGGGTGTCGGACAGCCACCGGAACCCCTGAGGGGCGCGGGGCTGTTCCGACATGCGGCTCCGCCGCGTGGGCGCGACCAGCCACGAATGACCCGCACCCGCCGAACAGCGGAACCTCTACGGCGACTGGGCGCCCTTGGTCTTCGCCACCGCCGCCATCGCCCCCACCAACACCGGCGTCACCAACTCCACCTGCCAGGCCCGAGCCCCGTATCCCGCCAGCGCCGCGGAGATCGACTCGGCGTCAGCCGTGGCCGGCGGCTCCCAGCACAACCGCCGCACCGTGTCCGGAGTGATCAGATTCTCCTGCGGCATGGTGAGCTGCTCCGCCAGCGCGGACACCCCGGCCCGCGCCGCGGACAGTCGCGCCGCCGCCGCGGGGTCCTTGTCGGCCCACGCCTTCGGCGGCGGCGGCCCCGTCACCGGCTGCCCGTGCGCCGGCAGCGCGGAGTCCGGCAGGGCCCTGGCCCGGTCCACCGCGGCCTGCCACTGCTCCAGCTGCCGCCGTCCCATCCGGTGTCCGAACCCGGTCAGCGCGGCCAGCGCGTGCGCGTTGACCGGCAGGGCCAGCGCCGCCTCCACGATCGCCGCGTCGCTCAGCACCTTCCCCGGCGACACGTCGCGCCGCCGGGCGATGCGGTCCCGCGCCTCCCACATCTCCCGGACGACCGCCATCTGCCGGCGCCGCCGCACCTTGTGCATGCCGGAGGTCCGCCGCCAGGGGTCCTTGCGGGGTTCGGCGGGCGGCGCGGAGGCGATCGCGTCGAACTCCTGCCGCGCCCACTCCAGCTTCCCCTGCCGGTCCAGCTCCTTCTCCAGGGAGTCCCGCAGGTCCACCAGGAGTTCCACGTCGAGCGCGGCATAGCGCAGCCACGGCTCGGGCAGCGGGCGGGTGGACCAGTCGACCGCGGAGTGGCCCTTCTCCAGGACGTAGCCGAGGACGCCCTCGACCATCGCGCCGAGACCGACCCGGGGGAAGCCCGCGAGCCGCCCGGCAAGCTCGGTGTCGAAGATCCGCGTCGGCACCATGTCTATCTCGCGCAGACAGGGCAGGTCCTGGGTGGCCGCGTGCAGCACCCACTCCACGCCGGAGAGCGCCTCGCCGAGGCCGGAGAGGTCGGGGCAGGCGACGGGGTCGATGAGCGCGGTGCCCGCGCCCTCGCGGCGCAGCTGCACCAGATAGGCCCGCTGACCGTAGCGGTAACCGGACGCGCGTTCGGCGTCCACGGCGACGGGGCCGGAGCCGGCGGCGAAGGCGGCGATCACCGCGGCGAGCGAGGACTCGTCGGCGATCACGGCCGGAATGCCCTCCCTCGGCTCCAGCAAAGGGATCGGCGCCCCCGCTTCAGAGGATCCGCCGTCGTCCGGAGGGGCGCCTCCGGTGGTTCGCAGGGTCCTGTCTGCTGCGGTCTCTTGGGCGTCGGTCACCTGTCAAGGGTATCCGTGTATGGACATGGCCCGCCGACGGAACGTTCCGCCGACGGGCCTTGTGGGGTCGTAAACCAGTCACGTGTCACACGTGTCAGTGAATGTTCCCGGCGAACCGGGAGGGACCGGATGTACGGGGGAAATACCGTCCTCTCGCCGCTGCGGAGGTCCCGGTGTCAGTGGATGATCCCGGTGCGCAGGGCCACCGCCACCATTCCGGCACGGTCGCCGGTGCCGAGCTTGCGCGCGATTCGGGCCAAGTGGCTCTTGACCGTGAGCGCGGACAGGCCCATGGAGACGCCGATCGCCTTGTTCGACTGGCCCTCCGCGACCAGGCGCAGCACCTCGACCTCGCGTCCCGACAGTTCCCGGTAGCCGCCCGGGTGGCTCGGGGCGCCCGGGGGCGGCGGTGCATACGGGCGGCGGAGCCGACGGGGGCGGCACCGGGGCGGGTGGGCAGTCCGATGTTGGTGCGGGTGCCGGTGACGACGTATCCCTTGACGCCGCCGGCGAGGGCGTTGCGGACGGCGCCGATGTCGTCGGCGGCGGAGAGGGCGAGGCCGTTGGGCCACCCCGCCGCGCGGGTCTCGGAGAGGAGGGTGAGGCCGGAACCGTCCGGCAGGTGAACGTCTGCGACGCAGATGTCACGCGGGTTGCCGACGCGGGGACGGGCCTCGGCGATGGACGAGGCCTCGATCACGTCGCGGACCCCGAGGGCCCACAAGTGCCTGGTGACGGTGGACCGGACCCGGGGGTCCGCCACCACCACCATGGCGGTCGGCTTGTTCGGACGGTAGGCGACCAGGCTTGCGGGCTGCTCGAGGAGAACGGACACCAGGCCTCCTGGGATGCGGGACGGGGGCCGGCTCGCTGGGCTCGTGGGGTCGAAGCCGGGACGAACCGTGCTTTCAAGGTCACAGAGGTCTTCGGCACCAAACCTCTGCTCCTTTAGAGAATGATCACGATTTGGTGAGTAACAATACGTTCAATTCGGACAAATCTTCGATCATTCGAAGACCGAACGGTGTCGCTTCATGTCGATACAAGGCCGAAAGTGGCCGTATCGACAAAGTGATGGTTCTGATCGGCGTGGTGGCTCGCACGCGAAAGGACCGTGCTCCGGCGGAGCACGGTCCTTCGAGGCGGAAAGGGTTCAGCGGGACTGCGGGCCCCGCCGTTGCGGCAGCGACACCACCGCCGCGTCCCCGGGGTCGACCGCCGGAGGCAGGCCCGCGATCTGGGCGAGCAGGTCGCACCAGGAGGCGAGGTGCGCGGCGGTGTCGGGCACCCCGCCCAGGACCTCGCGCGGGGTCCACGACGCCCGGATCTCGATCTGCGACGCGGCCGGCCGCGTCGCCAGCCCGCCGAAGTAGTGCGAGCTCGCCCGCGTCACCGTCCCGCTCGGCTCCCCGTACGACAGCCCCCGGGACTGCAGGGCGCCGGTCAGCCACGACCAGCACACCTCCGGCAGCAGCGGATCGGCGGCCATCTCGGGCTCCAACTCCGCCCGGACCAGGGTCACCAGGCGGAACGTGCCCTGCCAGGCGTCGTGGCCCGCCGGGTCGTGCAGCAGCACCAGCCGGCCGTCGGCCAGGTCCTCGTCGCCCTCGACGACCGCGGCCTCCAGGGCGTACGCGTACGGCGCGAGCCGCTGGGGCGGCTTGGTCGACTCGATCTCGATCT
This sequence comes from Streptomyces sp. MNU76, assembly GCF_020982545.1. GTDB lineage: Bacteria > Actinomycetota > Actinomycetes > Streptomycetales > Streptomycetaceae > Streptomyces. The sequence goes on from NZ_JAJKLK010000003.1 coordinate 310,853, forward strand.
CCGGCCGCAGCCGTGGGGCCTGCAGCGCTTCGACGGCGGAGCGGAACGGCAGCGGTGCCGTCTCCCTCGCATCGCGCTCCCCCTCCTTCGCGTCGTCCATCCCGCCAGCGCCGTCCGACAGTCGTCCCTGAGCCGCAGCCATGCCGGAACATTAAGGGGAACGGGGCCCGGGCGCAGGGCAAGACACCCGTGCGCTGGGTCACGGTCGCATCGCGCTGAGCGAACGCGGGCCGCGCCGACCCGTCGTCCACGGGGCGGGCCGTCGCTGTCAAGCGGGCGTGCGAGACTTTGCCTCGTGAGTGCCAACGCCAGCCCCTCGGGCCACCAGCCGACCGCCACGTACAACTCAGCCTTTCTGAAGGCGTGCAGGCGCGAGCCCGTGCCGCACACACCGGTGTGGTTCATGCGGCAGGCCGGGCGCTCGCTCCCCGAGTACCTGAAGGTGCGCCAGGGCATCGGGATGCTGGAGTCGTGCATGCGGCCCGAGCTGGTCACGGAGATCACCCTCCAGCCGGTCCGTCGGCACCGCGTGGACGCGGCGATCTACTTCAGCGACATCGTCGTCCCGCTCAAGGCCATCGGCATCGACCTCGACATCAAGCCCGGCGTCGGACCGGTCGTCGAGAAGCCGATCCGCAGCCGCGCCGACCTCGCCCAGCTGCGCGACCTGACCCCCGAGGACGTCTCCTACGTCACCGAGGCCATCGGGCTGCTCACCGCCGAACTCGGGGAGACCCCCCTCATCGGTTTCGCGGGGGCCCCGTTCACCCTCGCCAGCTACCTCGTCGAGGGCGGCCCGTCCCGCACGTACGAGAACGCCAAGGCGATGATGTACGGCGACCCCGAGCTCTGGGCCGACCTGCTGGACCGTCTCGCCGAGATCACGTCCGCGTTCCTCAAGGTGCAGATCGAGGCGGGCGCCTCCGCCGTCCAGCTCTTCGACTCCTGGGCCGGAGCGCTGGCCCCGGCGGACTACCGCCGCTCGGTGCTGCCCGCCTCCGCGAAGGTCTTCCGGGCCGTCGAGTCCTACGGCGTCCCCCGCATCCACTTCGGCGTCGGCACCGGCGAGTTGCTGGGCCTCATGGGCGAGGCCGGCGCGGACGTCGTCGGCGTCGACTGGCGGGTCCCGCTCGACGAGGCCGCCCGCCGCGTCGGCCCCGGCAAGGCGCTCCAGGGCAACCTCGACCCGACCGTCCTGTTCGCCGGTACGGAGGCCGTCGAGGCCAAGACCCGCGAGGTCCTCGACACCGCCGCCGGCCTGGAGGGCCACGTCTTCAACCTCGGCCACGGCGTCATGCCCAGCACCGACCCGGACGCCCTGACCCGCCTCGTGGAGTACGTCCACACGCGGACGGCCCGCTAGAAGTTCGATGAAGATCTTGGTGAGGGTTGTCCGGCCGCCAGGCCGGACAACCCCTGTGGTCATGTAGTGGCCGGTGCGATGTGCCAGGTGCCACTGGTGTGGGTGAGTCCGAGGTTGATCAGTCGGCGGAGGTTGAGGGCGGCGGCTCGGGTGTGGAGCCAGGTGTCGTTCTTGATGGTGCCGCGGTAGCGCAGGCGCCGGTTGCCGTGGTGGACGAGCCAGGCGACGGCGCGTTCGACCGGGGGCCGCCAGCGGCGGTAGTCGGCCTGCCAGCCGGGGTCGGTGGCGGCCTGGCGGCGAGCGGCTGTCTGGAGGTTGTGGTGGGGCCGGATGGTCAGGATGCGTCCGGCCCTGGCTTTGGTGTGCACCGCTCGCGCAGGTGGCATCCGGCGCATAGGTCCCCGAAAGAGGCTTTGCGTTGGTGGTGCTGCCCGCCGGGGTCGGACAGGGCGACGGTGTGTCCGGCCGGGCAGGTCACGACGGCCGTTTCGGTGTCGATGGCGAAGTCGTCGAGGGTGAAGCCGCCGGGGACGGCAGGCCGCAGCGGGGCGGGTTTGAGGAACAGCTGGTGCCCGGCCTCGTGGAGGGTCTGGCGGACATCGCCGGTGGAGTAGGCGGTGTCGCCGAAGACGTCCAGCGGGTTGTCCTCGTCGGCAAGCAGGTCCAGACCGACGGCGGCCTCGTGGTGTTCGGCTCCGGAGCCGGGCCGCAGGGCGACCGCGGTGTATAAGCCGGTCTCGGGCTCGATGGCCAGGTGGGCCTTGAAGCCGTCCTGCTGGTGGCTGCGCGTCTTGTGGACGTGCCGGGCTTCTGGATCGGTGGTGGAGACCATCCGGTTGGGGGCGGTGCCCCGGGTGATGCGCCAGCGTCCGTCGCGGCCGTCGGAGTCCTCGGCGGGCTCGACGTCCTGGCCGGCGACCAGGGCCAGAATGCCCACCGCGTTCGCGGCTTTCTCCGAGAGTTGCTGTTCGGGCAGGTGGCCCAGCAGCCGCAGCGCGTCTGTGACCAGGGCGTCGACCAGTTCGGCGCGGGCCTGCTCGTCGTTCCAGGCGATGCGGGGCTTGCCGGGGTCGGTGTAGTCGTGCGCGGTGCACTGGGCAGCGGCGACTGCGTCGGCGCCGGGGACCTCGCGGATCACCGCGCGGACGGCGGCGATGATCTGGGTGACGGTGTCCTGGGTGGCGACCGCGTCGTCCAGCACGGTGGAGTCCAGTGCCCGGCGGTGCTTGCCCTTGAGGACGCCGGTGGCTTTCACGACCTCGCGCACGGCGTCGAAGATCCGGTTCGGGCGGGCGGAGCGGGACAGCCGGCGGCGGAAGTAGGCCAGCAGCGACGGGTCGAATGCCATGTCGTGAAGTCCCAGGCCGCATGCGGCCTTCCAGCGCAGGTCGCACCGCAGTTCCTGGACCGTCTCGAAGTCCGACAGCCCGTGCAGGGCCTGCAAGGTGATCGCGGCGGCCAGGATTTGTGGCGGCATGCTCGGCCGTCCGTTCACCGACGGGTACATGTCCGCGAACATCTCAGCCGGGAACAACTCGCCGCGATGCTCGGCCAGGAACGCGAACACGCTCCCGGCCGGGATCAGATCCCGGCAGGTTTCCCACACGTCCGGCCCGACGGTCTCGCCGACCCACTCGCCCATCGCCACAAGACGAGTCTGGCCCTGCCGCTGACGCGGCAGGGCCAAAACCCAAGATCTTCATGAGCCTTCTAGGGCGTGTTTCGGAAGTCCCTTCTGCTCTGCGACGCCCGGCACGCTCCCCCGGTCTCGGCTGGCGCTCGACCGGGAGGTACCCCCACCGCCGCACCGGACGAAAGGCCAAGTACACCCAGTACGAGGCCTTTCGTCCGGCGCGCCGAGAGCACGCACCGGACGCCGCAGAGCCGCCCTTCGGGCGACGAAGGGACTTCCGAAACACGCCCTAGGCGATCACCCCTCGCGCCCGGGCCTCACCAGCCCGGCCGCGCCCGTCTGCCGAAGAGCAGGCCGCGTGGCTCGGGCGGGGGTGGGGTGCCGGGGCGCAGGGGCCAGGCGAGGAGCATGCCGGCGACGAAACCGACCAGGTGGGCCGCGTAGGCCACCGTGCCGATGTCGGAGACGCTCTCGCCGGACGAGTACACGGCCTGGAGCACGAACCAGGAGCCCAGCACCAGCCACGCGGGCAGTCTCAGCGGCAGGAAGACCAGGAACGGGACGAGGACCCAGACCCTGGCCTTCGGGTAGAGGACGAGATAGGCGCCTAGGACCCCCGCGATCGCACCTGAGGCGCCGATCAAGGGCTCACCGGAGTCGGCGTTGAGGAGGGCGTAGCCGTACGACGCCGCGTACCCGCAGGCCACGTAGAACAGGGCGAACCGTATGTGGCCCAGCCGGTCCTCGATGTTGTTGCCGAAGATCAGCAGGAACAGCATGTTGCCCAGCAGGTGCAGCCAGCCGCCGTGCAGGAACAGCGCGGTGAGGACGGACAGCGCGGGCGACTTGTCGTAGCCCGGCGGGCCGAGCGCGCAGCCGCCCGACGGGGCGAGCTCGCCGGTGGGCACCAGCCGCGGCAGCTGATGGCGGATCAACTCCTGGGGTATCGCCGCGTACTGCTCCAGGAACGCCTGCGTATGGCACAGCCGGGCCACTTCGCTGTCGCCCGGCACGGAGCCGGCGAGACCCGGCATGAAGACGAAGACGAAGACGTTCGCGGCGATCAGGGCGTAGGTCACATAGGGCGTGCGGCCCGCGGGGTTCACGTCATGGACGGGGATGACCACACCGGACTTGTGCCCCGGATATGCGGCCGGAATCAGCATCTCGGGGGTGGTGCGGGCCGGGCGTGGGATCGGTGTCGGCGCCGGTGAACATGCGGGGCGGGTGGTGCGTATGACTTCTCAACCGCGGATCTACGTATCTACGTGAGGAACAGGCGATGAACGACCGAGTTACTCCGCCGATGCACGCCACCCCCGATGGTGAGGCCGAGATCTCGTTGGTGGTGCGGCTGCCCTGGGAAGACGTGGCCGCGCTCGGCCAGGAGGCCGGGCGGCTGGCCGCGCGGATGCAGCGGCCGGTGACGCTGGACGAGGCCGTGAGCCACCGGTTGCGGTCGGCCCGGCCGGCGGCGCACGCGAAGCCGGCCGCGGCCGCGGCGGCGCAGACGACGCCGGCTGCGGTGACCTCCGCTGTGACGTCGGCGGCGTCGGTGTCCTCGTTGCCCTCGCGTCCGCCGGCGGATCAGGCTCGGCAGGCCATAGATCGGATCACCGGTACGTCGGCCATGTGACGGGGTGGGAGGACGGGGATCGCCGTAGGGGTGCTGTGCGTTGCCGGGTGCGGGCTCGTCGTGGCTGGTCGCGCCCACGCGGCGGAGCCGCATATCGAAACAGCCCCGCGCCCCTCAAAGGCCTGGGGCTCGGCCCCTGATGCCAGGCGCCCATATCGCGGGGCAGTCCCTCATCAGGAGGCACCCTTCCGCACCGCCGCCGTCGCCTTTCTCGCCGCTACCAGGATCGGGTCCCAGACCGGGGAGAAGGGCGGCGCGTAGCCGAGGTCCAGGGCGGTCATCTGTTCCACCGTCATGCCCGCGGTGAGGGCCACCGCCGCGATGTCGACGCGCTTGCCCGCGCCCTCCCGGCCGACGATCTGGACGCCCAGGAGACGGCCGGTGCGGCGTTCTGCGAGCATCTTCACCGTCATGGGGGCGGCGCCGGGGTAGTAGCCCGCGCGGCTCGTGGACTCGACGGTGACGCTGACGTACCGGAGGCCGGCCCGGTCGGCGTCCTTCTCCCGCAGGCCGGTGCGGGCGATCTCCAGGTCGCAGACCTTGCTGACGGCGGTGCCGACGACACCGGGGAACGTGGCGTAGTCGCCGCCGACGTTGGCGCCGATGATCTGGCCGTGCTTGTTGGCGTGGGTGCCGAGCGGAATGTGCCGCTCGCGGCCCGAGACCAGGTCCAGGACCTCCACGCAGTCGCCGCCGGCCCAGATGTTCGCGTGGCCCCGCACGCGCAGGGCGAGATCGGTGAGCAGCCCGCCGTGGTCGCCCAGGGGCAGTCCTGCCGCCTTCGCCAGGGTCGTCTCGGGGCGTACGCCGATGCCCAGCACCACCACGTCGGCCGGGTGCTCGGCGTCCTCGGTGGCGACCGCGCGGACGCGGCCGTCGTCGTCGGTGCGCAGGGCGGTGACCTCGGCGTCGTCGACCATGGTGATGCCCAGGCCCTCCATGGCCTTGTGCACCAGGCGGCCCATGTCCGGGTCCAGGGTGGACATCGGCTCCTTGCCGCGGTTGACGACCGTGACCTCGTACCCCCGGTTGATGAGCGCCTCGGCCATCTCCACGCCGATGTATCCCGCGCCGACGACCACCGCGCGACGGCCCTCGGTGGCGGTGAGCGTGTCCAGCAGGGCCTGACCGTCGTCCAGGGTCTGCACCCCGTGCACCCCGGTCGCGTCGACGCCGGGCAGGTCGGGGCGGATCGGACGGGCGCCGGTCGCGATGACGAGCTTGTCGTACGCGGTCCAGGTCTCGGTGCCCGCGTCGAGGTCCCGCGCCCGCACGCGGGAGCCCTCGACATCGATCTCCACGACCTCCGTACGCATCCGCAGGTCGATGTCCCGGGCCCGGTGCTCCTCGGGCGAGCGCGCGATGAGCCGGTCGCGGTCGGGGACGTCGCCGCCCACCCAGTAGGGGATGCCGCACGCCGAGTAGGAGGTGAAGTGGCCCCGTTCGAACGCCACGATCTCCAGGGCGTCGGGGCCCTTCAGCCGGCGGGCCTGCGACGCGGCGGACATGCCCGCCGCGTCGCCTCCGACGACCACCAGGCGTTCCCTCGAACGTTCTTCAGTGCGGCTCGTGTTCATGGGAACAACGCTACGGGGGTCCCGCGTCCGGGGCCCGCGTCACTCCCGCTCCTGCCGCTCCTCCTCGTCCGGCGCGGAGGCCGGGAGCGAGGCGGCCGCGCCAGTCGTGGCCACCGCCGGCGCGGGCCGGCGGGAACGGGAGAGGCGGTACCACACGAGCAGCAGGAGCGCCGCGGCCACCGCGAAGGGCAGGACGGCGGCCAGCGCCAGGCCCAGCCAGCGGAAGACGGCGACGAACGCGTTCCACCCGCCGGCCAGGGCGTCCGCGAAGCCGGGGTCGTCGACGGCGGCCTTCTTCACCGCGGTCTCGGACAGGGAGAGCGTGATCGTGGCCAGGCTGGTGCGGTCCTTCAGGGACTTCTGCTGGGCCAGCAGGGACTCCAGGTCGGCCTGACGGGTGCTCAGCTCGCCCTCCAGCGTGACCACGTCGCCGAGTTTGGTCGCCTTGTCCATCAGTTCGCGGATCCGGGTCACACTCGCCCGCTGCGTCTTGATGCGGCTCTCCACGTCGACGACCTGGTCGGTGACGTCCTCGGCGTTCGTCTTCCGCTCGATCAGCTTGCCGGTGCCCTCCAGTTCGGTGAGGACCTCCTCGTACTTCTCGGCGGGCACCCTCAGGACGACCCTGGTGCGCTCGCGGTCCTTGCCGTCCCGGGTCGTGGACTCGCTGCCGACGAACCCACCCGCGCCCTCGACGGCGGTGCGGGCCTCGTCCAGGGCCTTCGGCACGTCCTTGACCCGCACGGTCAGGGTGGCGGTACGGATGATGTGGCTCGGGCTGACGTTCGGTACCTCGGAGCCCTTGCCCTTGCCGGTGTAGTCGCTGCTGCCGCTCTGCTCGGAGAGGGCACCCTCCTGGCGGGCCGCGCCGTCGTCGGCCGCGGACTTGGCCTGGCCGCTCGTGGCGTCACCGCGGTCGCCGGAGCAGCCCGTCACTGCCAGGGCGGCGGCGAGGAACAAAGCCGCCAGGGCCGCCGCGGGCCGCCGGGAACGTCGTCCGTGTGCCTCTGCCATTGATCCGTGCGTCTCTGCCATTGAGATGTGCCCCCGAGGGTCGAGAAATCGCCTGTCTGCCTTGCTGACGGTCCTTTGACGCCGGAGCGGGCCGGAACGTTGGGCATGGGTCGTCGCGAAGCGGTCACAGTCGGGACTCGGCGGGGCCACGGCCGAGCCCTCGGTGGGCGGGACCGGCGCCATGGCTGTCGGTGACGTCTGAGAGGGTGGGAGCATGAGCGGATCACGTACGGACGTCGGGCGCGACGCCGGGCACGTCGTCGTCATCGGGGCGGGGATCGCGGGGCTGGCCGCCGCGCACGGGCTGCTGGACCGGGGCGCGAGAGTGACCGTCCTGGAGGCCTCGGACCGGGTCGGCGGCAAGCTGCTGCCGGGCGAGATCGCGGGCGCCCGCGTCGACTTCGGCGCCGAGTCGATCCTGGCACGCCGGCCCGAGGCGGTCGCCCTCGCCCGGGAGGTCGGCCTCGCCGGCCGGCTCCAGCCGCCCGCCACCGCCACCGCCTCCCTGTGGACCCGGGGCGCCCTGCGCCCCATGCCCAAGGGGCACGTCATGGGCGTCCCCGGCACCGCGTCCGCCCTGTCCGGGGTCCTCTCCGAGGAGGGCCTGGCGCGCGTCGAGCGCGACGCCGACCTGCCGCGCACGGAGATCGGCGACGACGTGGCGGTGGGGGAGTACGTGGCCGCCCGCCTCGGCCGCGAGGTCGTCGACCGCCTCGTGGAGCCGCTGCTCGGCGGGGTCTACGCGGGCGACGCGTACCGCATCTCGATGCGTTCGGCCGTCCCGCAGCTCTTCGAGGCCGCGCGGACCCACACCTCCCTCACCGAGGCCGTCCGGGGCATCCAGGAGCGGGCGGCCGCCGCCCGGCAGACCGGCCCGGTCTTCATGGGCATCGAGGGCGGCGTGGGGCAACTGCCGCTCGCGGTCGCCGAGTCGGTACGGGCCCGCGGCGCCGAGATCCTCACCCACGCCCCCGTCACGGAACTGCGCCGGCGGTCCTCGGGCGGCTGGCGCGTCGTCGCCGGAGGCGGCCCGGGCACGGAAGGCGCCGCGGACTCCGACGCCCGTGTCCTGCACGCCGACGCCGTCGTCGTGGCCGTCCCCGCGCCGGTCGCCGCCGGTCTGCTGCGCGCCGAGGCGCCCGAGGCCGCCACCGAGCTCGGAGCCGTCGAGTACGCCTCGATGGCCCTGGTCACCCTCGCCTACCGCCGCGCCGACGTCACCCTCCCCGAGGGCAGCGGCTTCCTGGTGCCGCCGGTCGACGGTCGCACCATCAAGGCGTCCACCTTCGCCTCCCAGAAGTGGGGCTGGATCGCCGACGAGAACCCGGACCTGCTGGTCCTGCGCACCTCGGTCGGTAGGTACGGCGAGACGGCGATCCTGGAGCACGACGACGCCCACCTGGTGGAGGTGTCGAGAACCGACCTGCGCGAGGCCACCGGCCTGACCGCCGCCCCCCTGGAGACCCGCGTCACCCGCTGGGACGACGGCCTGCCGCAGTACCCGGTCGGCCACCACGCGCGCGTGGCCCGCCTCCGCGAGCACCTCGGCAAGCTGCCCGGCCTCGCGGTCTGCGGCGCGGCGTACGACGGCGTCGGCATCCCGGCGTGCGTCGCGAGCGCCGCCGCCGCGGTCGACCGGATCCACGGTGACCTGCGGGCCGTGCGGCACCTCACGGCCCACCCGGTGCAGAGCCTGCACGGCGGAGCGGGAGAATGAGACCCATGAGCGACGACGCCCCCACCACCGAGTCCGGCCGGATCCCGAACAAGGGCAAGCTGGCCAAGGACCTCAACGAGGTCATCCGTTACACGCTGTGGTCCGTCTTCAAGCTGAAGGACGTGCTGCCGGAGGACCGCGCCGGTTACGCCGACGAGGTCCAGGAGCTGTTCGACCAGCTCGCCGCCAAGGACGTGACCATTCGCGGTACGTACGACGTGTCGGGTCTGCGCGCCGACGCCGACGTCATGATCTGGTGGCACGCCGAGACCAGCGACCAGCTCCAGGAGGCGTACAACCTCTTCCGCCGCACCCGGCTGGGCCGCGCGCTCACCCCGGTGTGGTCGAACATGGCGCTGCACCGCCCCGCCGAGTTCAACCGCTCGCACATTCCGGCGTTCCTCGCCGACGAGACGCCCCGCGACTACGTCAGCGTCTACCCCTTCGTGCGCTCCTACGACTGGTACCTGCTGCCCGACGAGGACCGCCGCCGGATGCTCGCCGACCACGGCAAGATGGCCCGCGGCTACCCCGACGTCCGGGCCAACACGGTCGCCTCGTTCTCGCTCGGCGACTACGAGTGGATCCTCGCCTTCGAGGCCGACGAGCTGTACCGCATCGTCGACCTGATGCGGCACCTGCGTGCCTCGGAGGCCCGGATGCACGTCCGCGAGGAGGTCCCGTTCTACACCGGCCGCCGCAAGTCGGTGGCGGAACTGGTCGCGGGCCTCGCGTAGCCCGGCCTCGTGCAGAAGACCGGCCTCGCGTAGACCGTCTCCCGCGCCCCTGCTCGTTCTCAGGGGCGCGGGGAACCGCGCGATCAGCCTCTGAGGGCCCGCAGCTCCGGGACGGCCGCTCCGCCCCGCACGGCTCTCGGCTCCTGTTCGGGCCGCGCGGCGCACGCCGCCCTCCGCTCCGGCAGCCGCCCCCGCAGCAGGTACGCCTCCAGGTACCGGTTGACGCAGGTGTTGGACCCGCCCGCGACGCCGTGGTTGCCCGCGTCCCGCTCGGTCACCAGCACCGCGCCCCACAGCCGCCGGTGCAGCTCGATCGCCCCGTCGTACGGCGCGGCGGCGTCCCGCTCGGCCGCCAGGATCAGCGTCGGCGGCAGCTCCCCGGGCCCGGTCCGTACGTTGAGCGGCTGCTGCCGGGGGCCCTCCCAGTAGGCGCACGGAAGGTTCGTCCACACGTTGTCCCAGGTCTCGAAGGGCGCGGTCCGCGCGAGCCGGGTGTTGTCGCGGTCCCAGTCCTTCCACCGCGTCGGCCAGGGCGCGTCGTTGCACTCCACGGCCGTGTAGACGGCCTTCGTGTTCTCCTGCTCGGCGGCGGCCTCCGGGTACGGACCGGCGATCTGGATCAGCGGCTTCGGGTCGCCCTTCAGATACGCGGAGAGCGCCAGGGCACGCTGCGGCCAGTGGTCGTCGTAGTACGCGGCCTGGAGGAACGCGCCCTGCAACTGGCCCGGACCCACCGTGCCGCCGGCGGGCCGGGCGGCCAGCCGCGCCGACGCCCGCTCGTAGCTGCGCAGCACCTTCCGGGGGGTGTCGCCCAGCCCGTAGACCCGGTGGTGCTTGGCCACCCAGGCCCGGAAGTCCGCCCAGCGCCCCTCGAACGCGGCCGACTGGTCGAGGTTGTTGCGGTACCAGATCTGCTCGGGGGCCGGGTTCACGGCCGAGTCGAAGACCATCCGGCGGACGTGCGAGGGGAACAGGGAGGCGTACAGGGCCCCGAAGTACGTCCCGTACGACGCCCCCATGAACGTCAGGCGTGGCTCGCCCAGCGCGGCGCGCAGGACGTCCAGGTCACGGGCGTTGTTGAGGGAGTGGTAGTGCCGCAGCGCGCTCCCGCCCCGCCGCGCGCAGCCTCGCGCGTACGCCTTGGCACGCGCGACGCGTTCCTTCTTGTACGACTCCGAGGGGTGCGTCGGCGCCGGTGCGGGCCCGCGGTGCAGGTGCTTCGGGTCCTGGCAGGACAGCGGTGCCGAGCGGCCGACCCCGCGCGGGGCGTAGCCGACGAGGTCGTACGCGGCGCCGATGCGCTTCCAGTCCGGGAGGTGGCCGATCAGCGGGAAGAACATCCCGGAGGCGCCGGGCCCGCCCGGGTTGAACACGAGCGCTCCCTGCCGGGCGACCTTCCTCCCCTTGGCGTCCTTCCCCCGGGCCTCGATCCGGCTGACGGTCAGTGAGATCTGCCGTCCGTCGGGCTGTGCGTAGTCGAGCGGCACCTTGACCGTCCCGCACCGCACGATGGTCGGCAGCCCCTCCGCCGCCGGGCACTTCCCGAACCGGATGCCCTCGTCCGCGGCCCGCTCGGCCGCGACGGCGACCGCGTCCGCCGCCGTCCGGGTCATGTCCCCCTCGGCGGGCGCGGCGCCGAGGCCACTCAGCACCACCGCCCCGGCAGTCCCGTAGAGCACGGCAGCCCGCATGGCGAATCCCTCCGAAGCACGACAGCGACAAAGGGATGTTTGGCGTTAAATAGGGTGAATGTAAAGGACTGTCGGGGAGTGTCGGCGTCGTTATTGCCATTGCCATTGCCATTGCCGTCGCTGCTCGAAGGCTGCCCGCAGTTCCGGGGACCCGACCGCCCCCACACCCCAGACGGCCACGGAGACGAGATCCGCCAGGTTTCCGCCGCCCCGGCCCGCGACGGTCCGTAACACCCGCGCCCCCTCCGGCGTCGCCCAGCGCGTGCCCGGCTGCCTCTCGACCCGCGCGATGACCAGACAGCTGAGCGTCAGCACCAGCGGCAGCGCGAACCACAGCGCGACCAGCACGCGGTGCTCATCGAGCCCCTGTGCGGGCAGCAGCAGCGCCAGCGCCCCGAGTCCGCACACGCCCAGCGCGGCGGCCCGTACCTGGGTGACCGCGTCGGCCACGCTCGTGCGCGCGGCGTCGGGCACGGCCAGCCCCGCCGCGACGAGCCGGTCGGAGAGGCGGCGTACGGAGTCCGCGGCCGCGGCGGTCCGTCGTACGGGCGCTATCCGGGCCTGCCCGCCGGGGCCTATCGCGCCGAGGACAGAGCGCTCCAGGTCGTCCCGTCCGTCCGGGTCCACGACCGTCACCCAGCCGGTGTGGGCGAGCAGGAGTCTGCGGTGGCCGGCCATGGAGACCAGGGTGAGGTCGGCGACGCGGGCCGGCCCGCCGGACAGGAACGCCGCCTCGTACAGGGTGAGCCGGTGGCAGTGGTGGGCGTGGTCGGCGCTGACGTCGGACTCGGCCGCCGCCGCGCGCATCGAGGTCAGACAGAGTCGGGCACAGGACACGCCGGCGGCGGCCCAGGCCGGCAGGAGGAAGAGGACCCAGAGCATGGCGAGTTTCTATGCGCCGGCCCCGGGCCGCACCCCGCGATGTCCGCAATCCGCAAGGAAGACGCCCGCTCTCTTACGTTTGTTCGCGGCCACGGCCCGCAATTGCCAGGACCGGGCGGCGGCGGGCGGCTGGATCGGCGGGAGCGGTGCCGGGGCTCCCGCCTGGCTCAGCCGTCGTCCACCGGGCCGTTGGCGGCCGGGGCAGGCTGTAGGTCGGCGACGGGTCCGGCCGGGACGGGGTGGGCGAGGGGTCACCGGGACGGGGAGCCGGGTCGGTCGACGGAGTGGGGGCGTGCAGGAGTCGGTGAGGGGCGGGGCGCTCGCGGACGCGGCGTCGCGGGCGATCGCGTCGTAGTCGACGAGCCCGGTGGCCTCCAGGACCCTGATGTGGTCGAGGACGGTGGTGTTGGCGTCGTCGGCGAGGTCACGGACCAGCGAGTTGCGGGTGGTGGCCCGGACCTGGGCGACCACGGAGAAGACCTTGCCGTGCGCCAGCCGCAGGATGTTGGCGAACTCGCGGTCGTAGGTCTCGCCCTGCGCCGCCGTCAGCGTCTCCAGCCACTGCTTCTGCTGGTCGCTCGGCTGGTTGGGCAGGGGCACGGCGAGGCGCTCGGCGACATTGCGGACCCGCGCGTCGAGGAAGGTGTGGCCCTCGACGAGATGCTCACCGGCGGTGCGTACGGCCTGGGTGCCGCCCTTGGTCTGGGCCTGCTGTCCGGCCGGCAGCTCCCACAGCCCCGCCAGTCTGACCTTGGTGATGAAGTCCCGGTCCAGGGCGGACAACGGGCCGTACTGCGTCGTCACGGTGGACGCGTTGAGCACGCTGACGCCGGTCCCGGAGCGGTCCGCGTACGACCAGATCGGGAAGAGCAACGCGACGAGCGTCGCCGTCAGTCCGGCGACGATGAGTCCTGTGCCACTGAACAGTCCTCCTCTGCCGTTGGTGGTTCGCATGGTGCCTCCTGCTCGCGGCACCGCACGCTAGTGCGCAACGGGTGCTGATCGGCCTACACACCGGCATGTTACTGCCCGGTCCACGCCAACTGCCGTATGAGGAGGAAGGGCTGAGGAGGGGACAAAGCGCGCTTGATGGGGTACGCGAAGGGGTGGATGAATCATGCCGAACGCGGCGCACGGGACGGTGAACCCGTGCCGGGGGCACGGGTCTGTTATTCGCAGCACATTCGGGGTCGAACACCCCGGCTCATCGGCGTAGCAGCACCCTGCGGGTCGCGCGGGCCAGCCGGGCCGTCGGCCGCTGGGAGAGCGGTGTGGGGCCCGAGCGCTCCAGCCACCAGCGACGCACCTCGCGCAGCACGTCCGCGTCGTCGGGGCGGCCCGTGAGCAGCACGTGCTCGGCGAAGGAGAGGGCGTCCCGCCGATAGCCTTCGGTCATCGGGTGGCCCTGCGCGTACCCGACGAAGGTCGACCGGTACGACGATCCGAGAATCTCCGGGAGCTCCGGTGCCACCTTCGCCACCACGTCCGCCCGCTTGGCCGCGAGGGCCCGCGCCTGGACGCCCAGCCGCACCCGGTCGAACCCCTCGGGCACCGGGGTCCCGGCGACCAGCGCGGACAGCAGCGCCGCCTGCGCGAGCCCGAGCCGCTGCCGGGCGGCGGGCTCGGCCTCGGTGACGGGCGTGGTCCCGGTGACGGGCTCGGTCTCGGCGGCGGGCTCGGTCTCCGTGCCCGCCTCCGCCCCGAGCGCGCCCGACTTCCGCCCGGGGCCGCGTACGTCGGCCTTCTCCAGCACCCCCCGGATCGCCCTCAGCTCGCGCTCCAGCTCGCCCGGCTCGGGGAAGTTGTCGTCGCGCTCCAGGAGTACGCCCGGCGGGGACACCCGGGAGGCGAGGTCGGCGAGGATGTCGAGGACCTGCTGCGGGACGGGGTGGGCGTGGCTGTCGTGCCAGACCCCGTCGCGCTCGAAGCCGCCCGCGACATGGACGTACGCGATGGCCTCGACCGGCAGCTCGTCGAGCGCCTTCGCGGGGTCCTCGCCCCGGTTGACGTGGTTGGTGTGCAGGTTCGCCACGTCGATGAGGAGCCGGACGCCGGTGCGGTCGACGAGGTCGTACAGGAACTGCCCCTCGGTCATCTCCTCGCCCGGCCAGTTGATGAGCGCCGCGATGTTCTCCAGCGCGAGCGGCACCGGCAGTGCGTCCTGGGCGATCCGGACGTTCTCGCACAGCACGTCCAGGGCGTCCCGGGTGCGCGGCACCGGCAGCAGGTGTCCGGCCTCCAGCAGCGGCGACGCGGTGAGGGCGCCGCCCGCCCGGACGAAGGCGACGTGCTCGGTGACGAGGGGGGCGCCCAGCGCCTCCGCGCGCTCGGCGAGGGAGCGCAGGCGCTGCTCGTCAGGGCGGGCGGCGCCGCCCAGACCGAGGGAGACACCGTGCGGCACGACCGTGACGCCCCGCTCGCGCAGGCGCAGCAACGATTCGGCGATGTGGCCGGGACAGACGTTCTCGGCGACGACCTCGACCCAGTCGACACCGCCGTCCGTACCGGCCATGCGCTCCACGGCGTCGGCGATCTCCGGCCGCCAGCCGATCCCCGTCCCCAACTGTGCGATCTGCTCCATCGTCCCCGTCCCCTCCTCGGTCACGTCGGCCACGGCTGCACCAGGACCCTGTGTGTCTCCTTACGGCGGACCTGTGTTCCGGCGTGACGGAGTCATGGCCCCGTCAGCCGGGGCCGAACCCCGTGGAGGGGACCTTCAGAGCAACATTTGAGCTTTCTACTGGACCTGCGGCTGACCCTGGTCCTTGTTGATCTCCTCCGGGTCCGGACGTCCGGTGGGGACGTTCCCGGACTCGAAGGGCGACGGCTTCGACTGCAGGTCCGGGTTGGTGGACGGCACCGCCGGGGGCGCGGCGGGCGGCACCCGGCCGGGGACGGGCGGCGGCGGGCCAGTGGGGCTCGCGGTACCGCTGACGGAGTTGTCGGCGATCGTCGCGAAGTCGACCTCACCGGTCTTCTCCAGGACCGTGATGTGGTCCAGCACGGTCTGGTTGGCGTCGGAGGCCAGCTGGCGGATCAGCGTGTTGCGGGTGGAGTTCCGCACGGAGGCGATCGCCGGGAAGATCTTGCCGTGGGCGGCCCGCAACAGGTTCGCCCAGGTCTTGTTGTACTCGGCCTCGGTCTTGCTGGCGGTCATCTGGTCCAGCCAGCCCTGCTGCTCCGCCGTCGGCTGGTTGGGCAGCTCGACGCCCAGCTTCGCCGCGATGACCCGCGACCGCTTGTCGAGGTCGGTGTGGCCCACGATCAGGTGGTCGGCGGCCTCCCTGACGGACTGGCTGCCGCTGCGCTCCAGCGCCTGCTGCCCGGCGGGCAGCTCCCACAGGCCCGCCAGCCGCACCCGGATGAGCAGGTCGCGGTCGGAGGGGGTGAGCGGCCCCCACTGCGTGGTCACCGTGTCACCGGTGAGCGCGGCCGCGGCTGTCGCGTTGCGGTTGGGGTACGAGTAGAAGATGGGGTAGGCGACCGCGGTGAGCGTGCCGGCGATCGCCAGGGCGACGAGGACAGAGCCCTTGGAGCGTCGCAAATGAGCCTCCCGGAGGAAACCAACTGATCGTTGGGGACTGAACTGTTGCTTGGGCGCGGATGGTGACCGCTGGGATATCGCTGGTACCGCTGCGGCTCACGCTGATACCGCTGTGACTGTCCGGTCCCGGGCCGCTGCCCGGGGGCGGGGCCGGGGCGGCGTCAGATCGTGCCGTTGGCGATCGCGTCGAAGTCGACCTGGCCGGTCTTCTCCAGCACCGTGATGTGGTCGAGCACGGTCTGGTTGGTGTCCGAGGCCAGCTGGCGCACCAGGGTGTTCTCGGTCTGGTTCCGGATCGCTCCGATGGCCGGGAAGATCTTGCCGTGCGCGGAGCGCAGCAGGTTGGCCCAGACCCGGTCGAACTGGTCGTCGGTCGCGTTGTCCATCTGCGCGAGGAAGGCCTGCTGCTGCTCGTTCGGCACGTTCGGCAGCTCGACGCCCATCTGGGAGGCCACGGCCCGCACCCGCTCGTCGAGGTCCTTGTGACCCACGATCAGGTGGTCGGCGGCCTCCTTGACCTCCGGGCTCTTCGACCGCGCCATCGCCTTCTCGGCGGCGGGCAGCTCCCACAGGCCGGCCAGCCGGACACGGATGATCAGGTCCCGGTCGGCGGCCGTCAGCGGCCCCCACTGGGTGTTCACCGTGCTGGCGGCCATGTTGGCCTGGGCGGTGCCCGAGCGGTCGGCGTAGGACCATACGGGGAACGCGAGCGCGCCGACGGTGACGACGAGAGCCAGGCTGGCGATGAGCGAGCCGTTGAGACGCCGCAAAGTGATCCTCCCGGGTGATGCCAACTGGTCGTTGGAGCAGATGCTTGGCCAGTACCGGGAAGTACGTGCGGGGTGCCGGTGTTGTTCAACGACCTTTGAACCGGCTGAGGACGGGTGGGGCGGAGGGCCCGGACGCAACGGGCGCCGGGCGGTGCCCCATCGGCTGGGCGAGGCTCCCCAGGGCGGCCCCCTCCGCCGCGCACCGGCCGGCGATGCTGTCGGTCAGTGCACCGAACCTCTCGGCATCCCCGTCCCGGGCGGCGGCGAACAGCCCCTGGAAATCGGCGGCCAGCCGGGTGTCGCCCGCCCGTAGGGCGAGCTGTACCGCTTCGTAGAGCCGGCTGTTGGCCTCGGCCGGGGTCAGGGAGTCCGCGGCTCCGAGGAACGCGTCGAACTTTCGGCAGGCCGCCGCCGAGGATGCGTTCCCGGCACCGGCACCAGCACCAGCAGCACCGGCATCGGCGTCGGACGTCTGGCCGAGGGGGCCGACGATGAGCGCGAATGCCACGACGGCGGCCGTCGGGACACAGGCCAGGGCGATGGTGAGCCGCCGGTCGAGCTGGGGGGCCGATGGCCCGGACGGTGCGGTGCGTTCGGGTGGTACGAGGAGCAGCGGCGCGCCGGGGGGACGTTCGTCCAGGAGGCGGGTGACGAAGCGGGAGACCGCCGCGCCCGCGAGCGCGCAGAGGAACCCGCCGGCCAGGATCCGCAGCAGGGTGTCGCGGATCAGGGGGAGCGGAAGGTCCAGTGCGCACCGGCCCGGAACCATGGCGAGCGCGTCGGCACAGCCGGCCAGGACGACCCCGCTGAAGAACACCGCCGTCAGCAGGCAGCCGGTCAGGAAGGCGGTCAGCAGGGCGAACGGAAGCACCGGCCGGTGGTGGCGGCGTACTCGGACCGTCACGGCGGCGGCGATCCCCTGGAACAGCATCGCGGCGCCGATCTGCCAGTACGTGAACGCGAGCAGGAAACCGTCCTGCCCGCGCACCGCCTGGCTCACGCTCTCACGCAGCAGCACCCGTTCCAGGAGCTGGAACCACGCGAACGCGGCGGCTGTCGCGGTGCTGGTCAGCAGGACGTGCCGAGCCCAGCCGGTGTCGTACGAAGGCCGGCGGCGCCACGACGCGGCGACCGGGAAGAGCCACACCGCGACCAGCGCCATGACGAGCGGGGTCCACTGGGTGAACCGGAGCGTCAACGGGTGTTCCACGAGGGCCCACAGCCAGTAGGGACCCACCGGTGCCGAGGCGTCGGCCAGGGCGTACAACTCCCGGGCGGAGTCGTGGACGGGCCCCAGTGCCTCACCGGCGTCGTACAGCAGCATCCATCCGCTCAGGAGCACCGCGAACGGAAGCGCGGCGGCGAGCAGCCCGGCCTGCCAGGCCCGTGCGGACGGGGGCTCCCCGGCGGCGTGCCAGAGCGCCGCCGACCTGGCGATCCACGCCGACAGCGCCACCAGCAGCGCGCACAGCGCGAGGGACCACAGCACTGCCGCCGCTCCCGGGACAGGGGGTCGATCCGTCAGGACGATGCCGCTCTGGGGCGCGAGCGGCACGCCCACGACGAGCCCCAGACCGAGGCCCAGTGCCGGCAGGAGGACCGCCCGGGTGCCACCGCCGAACAGGGCGGCCCGCCAGACACCCAGTCCGATCACGGCGAGGGCGGCGGGCGCACACAGCAGCACGATCGTCCAGCGCGCGTCGAGGGCGTCGAGCCGGTTGAACATGAGCCACAGAAGGGTGAGCAGTCCGCTCGCGGCGACCGAGACCGCCGACCCCGCGGTGAAGCACTCGGTGAAGCGGAGCCGGAACAACTCCCGCGGCCGGGTGATCTCGGCGGCCCGTGAGGCTGCCGGCGGATGCACGGCCAGTGGCCCGAGGCGCCACCGGGACACGGGTCGGCCGCGCTCGGTACCGAGCACGTCCAGCAGCCCTGGTCCCGCGCCCCAGGCGGCGGCCCGCACATCGGCGCCGTACTCACGCATCCGCAGCACGGATGCGCAGGTCACCCAGACGAGGGCCACCAGCACCAGGGAACGCCAGGTGACGGCCAGGACGCTGTGGGCCGGTGTGGCGATCAGCGCGACGGCGAGCGGCAGCAGTCCGGCGGGGACGAAGGCCAGGGCCAGGGCGACGGTGAGGCAGGTGACGTCGACGTCCTTGTTCCGCAGGTGCGCCAGTTCGTGCAGGACGACGGCGCGGGCACGCTGCGGGGCGAGGCCGAAGGCGGTCATCGTGCCCTGGGCCAGCGCCACGCGGTACCGGCCACTCCGGCCGAAGGTGTACGCGTCCGTCTTGCGGTCCTTCAGGTCGCTGACCCAGAACTCCGGAGGCCGGGACAGGCCCGCCTCCCGGCACAGGGAGTGCAGCAGCGCCAGCAGCGGGGCGTGGTCGGGGTCGTGAGGTGACAGTGGCTCCAACCGCCTGCGACGGGTCAGGTACCAGGGCAGCAGGAGGTAGATCGCCGTCGCCGTCGACGCCAGCAGCAGGATCCCGCCGAGCACCCACCACGCCTTCTCCCGCTCGTACGGGGCGATGCAGCCCAGGAAGCCCTGGGTGTACGCGAGGGCGTCCCTCGCGGGTGGCTGACCCTGCGGGCCCGCCGCGCACCGCTGGTAGACGGCTACGGCCCGGTCGGCGTCGGGCGAGACGGTGAAGTAGAGCAGGTTGTGGATGAAGGCCGTCGTCCCCAGCAGAGCGGTGACGACCAGCGCGAAGCGGAATTTGGCGCCGCTGGGCAGCGCGAACGGGTCGGGCGGGGCGGACGACACCGGGGACTCCGGCACATCACCGGCGCACGCGGGCCGCGCCCGCGAGGGCGTCCGCCAGCAACCGGGCCCGACTCTCTTCGACTTCGGCCCTCAGCGCGGTGCGGTACGCCTCCTCGCGCAGCCACTCCACCTGCTCGGGTGTCAGCGCGTTGTCCGTCTCGGTGTCGGCGTCACCGCCGCCCCGTCCGAACAGGCCGCCGAGCCAGGTCCGTACGGCGGTGCCGCTGCCGTCGGCGAGGTTCGCGGCGAAGGCTCCGATGAACGAGGAGAGCGCGCCCTGCACCATCGCGAGGGCGAACGGAGTGAGCAGGACGACGACCTCGGTGGCGCCGGCGCCCAGCATCCGCTCCTGCGATCCGCCGCCGTCGCCCGCCGCCGCTTTCAGCGTTCCGGCTGGGTCCCGGAAATAGGCCCGGCTGTTGATTCCGAAGACGACCATCTCCTGTGGCGCGACTTCGGAAACCACGATCCGGGTCACTTCACGCACCAGGTCTTCATCCACCGCTGTGGACCGACCATGCATGGCTTTGCCCCCTGTTTTCGTGAATGCGGACTAACTGATCTGGCGCAGGTAACTCACGCCGTCCAGTAGGAGAGACTCGAATGCGTGGCCGTATTCGTTTCCGATGTCCGGTCGCTCGACGTACCAGCTCTCGTAGACGATCGGCCCTCCGGGGACGTACAGGGTCATCCGTGACTCCTCCACGACCGCCGGCCCGTCCAGCACTTGGCCGTTGTTGTACAGCAGGCTCACGGTGCCGTCGTCGAAGAAGGCGATCTTGTCGACCCGGGCGGAGCCCTGTCCGTCCCCGTCCCACTCGCCCACCAGTTCCGCGGGCACGTGCCCGGTGACGGATTCTTCCTCGGGCGGTAATTCGTCCGTCTCTTCCTCGGACGGGATTTCGACCGTGGGCTCCACAGACTCGATGAGCGATGATCCCGCGTCGTCGTCCCCGGAATCACCGCCGGCCGGAGTGCCGCCACCGCATCCGCTGAGCAGAAGTGCAAGCAGAAGTGCGAGCAGCAGAGCGAGCGGTGCCGGAATCGCCGAGATTCGGTGAAAGGAAATCTTGATGACGCCCCCCGATACGTCAGGCCCGATGCGGGTGGAATGCTGACGATGCCCGGTTTCTATTCCACTCGGGGTGACGCTCACACCTCATCGACCAAAGCAGGCGGAATACGTTCGGCTGCTTTCGTTCGGTACAGGTGTGTGATCTGAAAGTCGTGTAATCGGGGCGGAGGTGGGTCGGGAACGCAACGCGGTGTGGTCCGCGACCACCGTGCAGGAGCCCGGGGCCACCTCCGTGAAGCCCGCGTCGCGTACGACGGGGAGGCCGGCGGTGGTGAGGGTGTCCCAGTGGGCGGGCGCGGCGGTGCGGACGGCGAGGGGGAAGCCCGCGTCACGCCAGGCGGTGCGGGCCGCCTCGTCCAGGTCCCACCACGCGAGCTGCGCGCCGTGGCCCGCCTGGGCCATCGCCTTGCCCGCCGACATCGTCACCTCGGGGTTGAGCCACAGCACCGGGGCCGTGGGCTCGGGGCCGGCCGGCGGCTCCGGGTCGTCGAGGTCCGTGCCGGAGACCTGGAGGCGGGCCAGGTCCTTGGGCCAGCCGTCGAGCGGGACCGGCGGGAAGACGCGCACCTCGGCCGACTTGCCCGTCACCGTGATCCCCGGCAGCGCCTCGGCCCGCCGCCACTCCGCGCCACGCGCCCGCCGGACCACCTTGCGGATCCGGGCGTCCTGCCAGCTCCGCATCGCCTCGGCCCACTCCCCGTCGCCCAGCGATCGAGCGTCGCTCAACATCACCAGCACCGCCCGCGCCGCCGTCTCCAACGCGTCCGTACGCGCCGGGGGCGAGGCCTTCTCGATGTGCGCGACCAGCGGCAGCACGAACTGCGGCGCCTCGTCGCGGGAGGTCCGCTCGTCCCGGAAGGGGCTGTCCGGTCTGGGGCTGTCCTGAGGGGTGTCACTGGTGGTCACCCGCCCAGTCTGCCAGGCGGACTTCCTGTTCCCGCGCCCCTGCTCGCTCGCCTGTACGGGGACGTGTACGAGGATGGGGGCATGGAACGTGAGTTACTGCTGAGGCTGGAGGGAGTCGGCCGACGGTACGGCTTCCGCGGCGACTGGGTCCTGCGCGGCCTCCACCTGGAGATCGCCGCCGGCGCGCTGATCCGGGTGGAGGGCGCGAACGGCACCGGGAAGTCGACACTGCTCCGGGTCCTCGCCGGGCTCGACGCCCCCACCGAGGGCCGGGTGACGGGGCGCCCCAGCGCGGCGTACGTCCCCGAGCGCTTCCCCGCCGCCCTGCCGTTCACCGCCGTCGAGTACCTCACCCACCTCGGTGCCGTGCACGGCCTGGACCGCCCCTCCGCCGCCCGCGCCGCCCACGCTTGGCTGGAGCGCTTCGGGGCCGCCGAGTACGCCCGTACGCCGATGGCGGAGCTCTCCAAGGGCAGCAGCCAGAAGGTCGCCGTGGCCCAGGCGCTGCTCGCCGAACCGGAGTTGCTCGTCCTCGACGAGGCGTGGACCGGCCTGGACTCCGACGCGCGCGAGGAGTTGGAGCGGGTGGTGGTGGAGCGGACCGCCGCCGGTGCCGCGGTGGTCTTCGTCGACCACGACCCCCGGCGGCTGGCCGGGGCGCCGGACGCGACGTACGCGGTGGTGGGAGGGGCGCTCGAACCCCGGGTCCCGCTGGGCGCCGCCCCCTCGGTCTCCGTGGTCGTCGAGGGACGAGGCCCGGCGGACGCACAAGTCCCGGAGGCCGTGGGGAAAATGGCGTCAGCCGTCGAGGAACTGGTCCACGGTACGCACCGGTTCACGGTCCCGCAGGCCGGATCCGACGAGCTGCTGCGGGCGTTGCTGGACGCCCGACCGCCGTGGCACGTGGTGAGCGTGACGCCGAAACCCGCACCCCTGCCCGAACCGCGACCGGAAGCGGCGCCGGATCCCGAACTGGAAAGCTCCTGATGACCGCCCTCCTCCGCTACCAGGCGGCCCTCCTCGTCCGCTCCCAGCGCTGGCTGCCGCCCGTCATCCTGTACGCGGCGTTCCTCGCCATCGGCGTGCAGCGCGGGCAGCCCGTGCTCGACTCGCTCGGATACACGGCCGCCGCGCTGCTGCCGGTATCCGCCTGGCTGATGCGGATCTGCGTCACCAACGAGCCGCCCGCGGCCCGCAGTTGTACCGGTGCGGCGGCCGGTCCGGGGCGCGCGCACCTGGCCTGTGTCCTGGTCGCGTTCTCGGCGGCCGCGCTCCTCGGGACGGCGGCCACGGTCCTCGTCACGTTCATCAGCGCCCCCACGAGCACGGACCACCAGACGCGGGTCGAGGCGCTCCCGGCGGGCGGCGCGGGCCTCCTGGCCGCCCTCGTCTGCGCTCTCCTCGGCACGGCGGTCGGCGCGCTCACGAACTGGCCGCTGCTGCGTTCACCGGGCCGGGCCGTCCCCGCGCTCCTGCTCGGCGCACTGCTCGCGCTGGTGATGGCCGGCTCCCCGGCGAGGGCGGCGGTCACGGCCCTGGTCGACGGCTCGCGGCACGCGACGATCCCGGTCCCCGTGCTGCCGCTGCTCGCGGCCGGGCTCCTCACGGCGGCCGCGACCGCCGTCGCCTGCGCCCTGACCAGACGCCGCTCAGCCTGAACAGGCGATCCGCTCTGCCTCTCGCCTCCCCCAATTCTCGACTTCGCTCGAACCGGGGGGACCCCCATCACACCGGGCACAGGGTGATCCCCTTGTGGGACTCCGGGTACTCGGTGGGCTTTCGGCACAGGACGCACTCGGCGAGGGCGCCGCTGTAGTCGTGGTCGCTCATGCGTCCAGCGTAGAGCGGCCTCGCCCGGACCCGAACAGACCTGTGCGGGCCTACGCTGGCCCGCTCAGGGCGCCGCCACCGCCTTCGCCGCCGTCGTCCCCACCAGCTCCGACACCTTCACGAACCGGAATCCGCGCTCCCGCAGCGCCGGCACGATCTTCCGTACGGCCCGCTCCGTGACCGGCGCGGCACTGCGCGTGCAGTGCATGACCACGACGGACCCCGGCCGCACCCGGTCCAGCACCTCCCGCACCACCTCGTCCGCGTCCGTCGCGAACGCGTCGCCGCTCGCCACGTCCCACTGCACCGCCGTCACGCCGGACGCGCTGAGCCTGCGCAGCGCGCGGCTGTCGTAGCAGCCGCCGGGGAACCGGAAGTAGGGCATCGGATCCCGGACCCCGGCCTCACGGAACACCCGGTACGCCCGCTCCAGGTCCGCCCGCATGCGCGCGGGTGCCATGGTCGGCAGGCCGTAGCAGTTCTCCGTGAAGGCGTGATGGCTGTACGAGTGGTTCGCGACCTCGAACAGGGGGTCCCGCCCGATGGACCGCGCCTGGATCGGGTACTCCTCGACCCACCGCCCCGTCATGAACAGCGTGGCCGGGACCTTCAGCTGACGCAGCGCGGCGATCAGCTCCGGATTGTCGAACCGTTCGCCCGCGGCGGCCCGCTCGCCCTGATCCGCGGTCATGTCCGCGTCGAAGGTGAGCGCAACTGTCTTGTCGGTTCGGCTGCGCAGACCGTGCTCGAACACCGGCGTCAGCCCTGCCGGACCCGGCGCGAGCGTCGGCGGCCGGGACGCCGTCGCCGCCGAGGGGCTGGCGGTGGCGTTGACGATGCGCGTCGAGGCGTGCGGGGTGCCGCAGGCGGCGAGGGCGGCACCGAGCACGCCGAGTGCGTAGAGCGCGGTGATGCTACGTACGGGACTGATCACCGCACGAAAGTACGGCGATGGGGTCAGCGGACAGTCGGTTTAACTGCCCAACGCGGGGGAGTCCGCACCGAAGTCACCCGCCTGGGCGATGAAGGGGGCCCAGGCGGCGGCGGAGAGGGTCAGCGCGGGGCCCGCGGGCCGCGTGGAGTCCCGGACGCGGACGGCGGAGGGGAGGGGGGCGACTTCCACGCAGTCGTCGCCCTGGGCGCTGCTGTAGCTGCTCTTGGTCCAGTGCGGTTCAGCGGTGCTCATAGCTCTCCTCGCATTCTCTTCAACAGGCCCACGGAGTCCTGCGGGGAGAGGGCCTGCGAACGCAGTCTGGCATAGCGCAGGGAGAGCTTGGCCACCTCCTTCCTGTCGGTGATCAGGCGCCCGCTCTCCTGACCCTCGGAGTACGCGTACCGCTGTGCGTCAGGGGTTTCGAGAAGGCGGATGGGGCCGGCCAGACAGGCGTGGTGCTCGGTGCGCGCAGGCATGATCTGAAGGGTGACGTTGCGCAACGCGCTTGCCGCCAGCAGGTGGTCGAGCAGTTCGGCACAGACGTCCGTGCCGCCGAGGCGACGCATGAGCACGGCCTCCTCGACGACGAAGTCGAACGTGGTCCTGGGCTCGTCGCGAAACAGTGTCTGCCGCGCCATGCGCGCTGTGACGCGGGCCTCCAACTCGTCGTCGGGCAACGGCGGTACATCCTCGTCGCACAGCGCCCGCACGTACGACTCCGGCTGCAACAAGCCCGGGACGAGACGGCACTCGTACGTGCATAGGCTCACCGCGTGCCGCTCCAACTGGGCCCAGCGGCGGAACCACGACGCCAGCCCCGGTTGTCGCGAGACATGCTTCGCCGCCCTCAGCAACGCGCCCGTGTTGCCCAGCACACGATCCGCCCGCTGCACGAACACCTCATCCGCCATCCGCCTGCCCAGTTCGATGGAGGCGACCGTGTGCACGCTGAAGCTCACCAGCGGAGCGAACTGCTCCCGCGTGAAGCCGTGATGCTCGCGCAGCGCCTGCACGAACGCCCCGAACGTCTTCAGGCTGTCGGACGGGTCCGGCTCCCAGTCGACACCCATGTTCGGCCACCTCCAGATGAGTCGGATCTCCCCACGATCAACTCACCCAGAGTCACGAACGGTTACGCGTACTGTCCATCGAACAGGCGTGTACGGCCCGGTGCCGTACATGTTCGCCGTGCGCCACCGTCTACCAGTCGGCGAGGTCCACGAGGGCTGGATGCCGGGGATGTACGCAGGGGCCACGACGTCGTGGGGAATCTCGCGTAGAGGGAGGTGATGCCGTCCTCGCCGTCACCGGCGCGGACGGCGATCCGCACGGCGCCCGGGGCAGGCAGCACGCCGAGCAGGCGGCAGCCTTCGGAGAGGGGCGTTCCGGAAGTACGGCAGCAGACGACTGACAGCCGCCTGCTGCTCCCGGTCCGTGTTGTTGGAGTCGTCAGCGACGCCACGGCCCCGTGACCGCGAAGGTCGTGCCCGGGGTGTAGCAGTTGACGTACATCGTGTCGCCGTCGGGGGAGAAGGTGACGCCCGCGAACTCGCCCCATTCCGGTTCTTCGGGGGTGCCGATGTTCTGGGCGTTGCGGGCCATGGCGTAGACCTCGCCGCGGCGCGTGACGCCGTAGACGTGCTGGGCGCCGTTGCCGTCCTCGCAGACCATGAGGCCGCCGGAGGGGGCGAGGCAGATGTTGTCGGGGGATTCGCCGGGGAGCTGGAGGTCGGTGTCGGGGCCGAAGGCGATGACCAGGGTGAGGGTGCGGTGGTCGGGGTCGTAGCGCCAGATCTGGCCGTAGTGGTCGGCGGCCGAGCCGTCCGAGCTGCGGGCGAAGGAGGAGACGAAGTAGACGCAGCGCCCGCCCCAGTAGCAGCCTTCCAGTTTCTGCGCGTGAGTGATGCCCTTGGGGCCGAAGTCCTGGTGGCGGATGGCGGTGTGGGCGGCCAGGGGGTCGGGGACGTCGACCCATTCGATGCCGTCGAAGCAGGCGCCGGGCTCCTGGATGGGGGAGAGGTCGGGTACGCCCGGGACGCGCATCGCCTGCAGTCGGCCACCCGCGCGCAGTGAACCGAGGCCCCCCTTGGGCTTGTCGGGGAGGAAGCGGTAGAAGAGGCCGAAGGGGCGCTCGAAGGCGTCCTCCGTCTCGTAGACGACTCCCCGCTTCGGGTCCACCGCGATCGCCTCGTGCTGGAAGCGGCCCATCGCGGTGAGGGGCACGGCTCCCGAGCGCCGCGGATCGGCCGCGTCGACCTCGAAGATGAAGCCGTGGTCCTTGGTGTAGCCGTTGGTGCCGGCCTTGTCCTCGTTCTCCTCGCAGGTCAGCCAGGTGCCCCAAGGGGTGGGCCCGCCCGCGCAGTTGACCGCGGTGCCGGCGATGGAGACCTGTTCCGAGAGCACCTTGCCCCGGGCGTCGAGCGTGAGGGACGTACAGCCGCCCTTGGCCGCCGGGTCGTAGGTGAGGCCCTGGATCGTGGGGACCGGGATACGGCCGTTGTGGCGGTTCTCGTGGTTGCGGACGAGGTGGACACGGCCGTGTCTGCCGGGGAAGGCGGACATGCCGTCGTGGTTGCTGGGCACCGGGCCCTCGCCCGACCTGAGGGGGTCGCCCTCACGGGAGAGGACCCGATAGCGGAAACCTTTCGGCAGGTCGAGCAGGCCGTTCGGGTCGGGGATCAGGGGGCCGTAGCCGGAGTGGCCGAGGGTGCTCTGCGCGGTGGCCGTGCCCACGAAGAGCTCGGAGAGGGCTCCGGTGAACGCGATGCCTGCGATACCGGCGCCCGAGCGGGCGAGGGCCTGACGGCGGGTCACTGACACGGGGGACAACCTTCCTGCTGGCGGACAGGATGTGACCCGCCTGTGTGTATCACGTGGTCAGCGCCACGTGAACCACGCGCGTAGAGGTCGAGCGCGGAGTCGTCCTTCGTGTCACTCGGTCGGAGGGGGTGGGAAAGGTGGGGCGGAGGGAGGTGGGGGAGGGGTCTGAGGGCGCGAGGGCGGGGGTCCGGCGAGGGGCCCGCCTGGGAGCGTTCCAGGAAGCGGAGGAGTTCCACGGGGAAGGGCAGGACCAGGGTGGAGTTCTTCTCGGCGGCCACCGCCACCACCGTCTGCAGCAGGCGGAGTTGGAGGGCGGAGGGGGTGTCGGCCATCTCCTTCGCCGCCTCGGCCAGCTTTCTCGACGCCTGCAGTTCCGCGTCCGCGTTGATGATGCGGGCGCGGCGTTCCCGGTCGGCCTCGGCCTGGCGGGCCATGGAGCGCTTCATGGTGTCGGGGAGGGAGACGTCCTTGATCTCGACGCGGTCGATGGTGACGCCCCACTCCACGGCGGGACTGTCGATCATCAGTTCCAGGCCCTGGTTGAGCTTCTCGCGGTTGGAGAGGAGGTCGTCGAGGTCGCTCTTGCCGATGATGGAGCGCAGGGAGGTCTGGGCCATCTGGGAGACGGCGAAGCGGTAGTCCTCGACCTGTACGACCGCGTTCGCCGGGTCGACGACCTTGAAGTAGACGACCGCGTCGACACGGACGGTGACGTTGTCGCGGGTGATGCCCTCCTGGGCCGGGACCGGCATCGTCACGATCTGCATGTTGACCTTGCGGATGTGGTCGAGGCCCGGGACGACCATGGTGAAGCCGGGTGTTCTGGGGGTGCCGCGCAGTCGGCCCAGGCGGAAGACCACGCCTCGTTCGTACTGCTTGACGACTCGGGCCGCGGCGGCGACGTAGACGACCGCGGCGGAGCCGATCGCCGCGGCGGTGATGAGCAGCGTCTCGACCATGACGACCCCCTTGAGTCGTCCGGTGTGTGTGCGAATACCACGATATGTCGGAGGCGGGGGTGGGGCGACTGTCGGCCGGGAGCGGGAGCGGGAGCGGGGCGGGGCGGGGTGGAAGTGCTCCGGCGCTGGGGTCGGGCCGGGGTGGGAGGCGCTTGCCGACGCTAACAGGGTGCCGCCTGCGCCCACCCGTGCCGCCCCAGCGGCACGATTGCCCGCAGAAAAGGCGAGCCACGGCGTCGTGGAAAGGGGGTGTGGGACGAGTCGGTGCCCCGGCCTGAAGGCCGGGGCACCGGGGGCTGGCTGGGTCAGGGTGTGGCTGACGTGGTCTTTTCCGGTTCCGGGACTGTCATGCGTACCGGTTCCGTGCCCGTCGCGCTGTGGCGGGCCGCCCAGTTCTCCAGGGCGGTGCGGCAGGCGTGGTCCAGGTGGTGGAGGCCGGTGAGGTGGAGTTCCACCGGGCGGTCCTGTGGGAGGGACTCCAGGTCGTCCAGTATCTTCGGCAGGCGGAGGAAGGTCGCGTTGCCGGAGAGGTAGGCCTGGACCGGGCCGGCGCCCTTGTCTATGACCTCCAGCTTGATGTGAGAGGCCTCCCAGGCGGTCTTGGCCACGGACAGGGCCAGACCGATCAGCACGCCCTCGAACATGTTGACCGCGACGATCGCCACGGCCGTGGCGACCAGGATCAGCGCCTCGCCCCGGTGGCCGCGCCACAGGGAGACGACCCCCCGGAAGGGGATCAGCTTCCAGCCCGCGTGGACGAGGATGCCGGCCAGGGCCGGCAGCGGGATCAGCGCGAGCGCCCCCGGCAGCGCGGCCACGAAGAGCAGCAGCCAGACGCCGTGCAGGACGCGGGACGCCTTCGTCTTCGCACCCGCCTGGAGGTTGGCGGAGCTGCGCACGATCACCGCCGTCATCGGCAGCGCGCCCAGCAGCCCGCACACGGTGTTGCCGGCGCCCTGGGCGATCAGCTCCTTGTCGTACTCGGTGCGCGGACCGTCGTGCATCCGGTCCACGGCCGCCGCGCTGAACAGGCTCTCGGCGGAGGCGATGAGGGTGAAAGCGAGGATCGTGCCGAGCAGGGCCACGTCGGCAAGCCGGCCGAAGGCGTCCGGGCCGGGCGGCTGGATCACGTCCAGCAGGCCCTTCACCTCGACGTTCGCCACCGGCAGGCTGAAGGCCAGACTGGCGCCGGTGGCCAGCAGGACCGCGGCGAGCGCGCCGGGGACGAGCTGGACCCTCTTCGGCAGGCGCTTCCACAGCACCATCACGGCGATGGTGCCCGCGCCGACCGCCAGCGAGGCGAGCGCGGTGGTGCTGCCGACGGCGTCGACGAAGGCGCCGGGCAGGCCCGCGATCTTGTCGATGCCGGAGGCGGGGGCCTTCAGGCCGGCCGCCGCGTAGAGCTGGCCGGCGATGATCACCAGGCCGATGCCGGCGAGCATGCCCTCGACGACGGAGACGGATATGGCACGGAACCAACGGCCCAGCTTCAGCGCGCCCATGGCGAGTTGGAGCAGACCGGCGGCGAGCACGATCACGCCGAGGGCGGGCAGCCCGAACTGGCGGACCGCCTCGAAGACCAGCACGGTCAGACCGGCGGCGGGGCCGGAGACCTGGAGGCTGCTGCCGGGCAGCATGCCGGCGACGATGCCGCCCACGATGCCGGTGACCAGGCCGAGTTCGGCCGGTACCCCGGAGGCGACGGCGACGCCGACGCACAGCGGGAGGGCGACCAGGAACACGACGAGCGAGGCGCCGAAGTCCTGCCGCAGATGGGGAAACCTGGAGGACGGGGACGGGGGAGAGGTCCGGGAGTTCATCTCGGACACCTGGCCGCCGGTCACAGGGTCTCGAACTTGTCGGAGTCCACGCGGTGTTCGCGCACGGCACCCGTGTGGACCTCGTAGTACCAGCCGCGCAACCGCAGCCGGCCGTCCGCGAGGCGCTTCTCCACGCACGGGTAGGAGCGCAGGCGCAGCAGCTGGCTGAGGACGTGGTTCTGCACGCCGTCGGCGACCGTCGGGTCCTCGACCGCCCCTGCCGGGCGGGGGGTGGCGCTGGTCAGCCAGTCGCGTACGGCCGGTACGGCGTCCAGGTCGTCGCCGCGCACCAGGGCGCCCACGGCGCCGCAGTGCGAGTGTCCGCAGACCACGATGTCGGTGACGCCGAGGACCTCCACGGCGTACTCGATGGTGGCCGTCTCACCGGTGGGGCGGTCGGCGGTGTACGGGGGGACGATGTTGCCGGCGGTCCGCAGTTCGAAGAGCTCGCCGGGGCGGGCGCCCGTGATCAGGGCCGGGACGACCCGCGAGTCGGAGCAGGTGATGAACAGGACCTCGGGGGACTGGCCTTCGGCCAGCCTGGCGAACTCCTCAGGGCGCTGTCCGAACGTACGGGCGTTGTCGATGAGGGGCTGCATGATGGGGTGACTCCTCCTGGCGCGCCTCGTGGCGCGTCGGGCTTGCACGACAGAGTGGGGGGAACAGGCGCTCCGCGGCTCAGCAGCGGAGGACCTGGAGAGCGGCCGGGGTGTGGGCCGTGAGGGGTCTCGACGCCCGGTGGTGCGGGGCCGAGGGCCGTTCGGGTGCGCTCGCGGCCGCCGGGTTCTCCCCCAGCGGCGGACGCGCGGGCGTTTCGGGAACGGTGTGGGTGATGAGGCGATGCCGGTCGCGTGTGCGATGCGGACCGGTCGGGTCCTGTGAGGGTGCGCATGTGCGGTGGGTGGCCGCGGTGTCACGCAACGGCTTCGCGGTGGGGGTGTTTCCGGGCTCGGCTTTGGCCTTGGCGTGACCAAGCGTGTGCGCGGCTGCGAAGGATGTGGTGGGAGCGAAGAACGCCAGGGTGAGCAGGACGGCGGCTAGGGCCGAAAGGACGGTCCGGGTCGTCGTACCTCGCAATATGAGCCTCCTCGCTGGCAGTTCCGGGTGTCTCCCACGCGTCGACACTTGCTCGACTTGGTCAACCGATGGTCAACCGCTGGTCAAGAAACACGTTAACCCTGCAAAGTTGTTTGCAGGGTTAACTTAACGTTGCGAGCTGAAGAGAGCCTGAAAAGCGAGGGCGGGTTGGCTGGAACCAGCCCTTGACCTGGTGGAGTTCCGCTGGGTCGGGCTACGGCCGGTGGTGGTGTGCTCAGTGCTTCACGAGTCGCTCGGCGTCGCGCGCGAGGGCGGTGAGGCGGGAGATGGCGCGGAAGTACTTCTTGCGGTAGCCGCCGTTCAGCATCTCCTCGCTGAACAGCCGGTCGAAGGGCAGCCCGGACGCGAGCACGGGTACCTCGCGGTCGTACAGCCGGTCGGCGAGCACCACCAGCCGCAGCGCCGTGGACTGGTCCGGCACCGGCTCGACGTCCGTCAGACAGACCGCCTTCAGACCGTCCGTCAGGGCGCCGTACCGGCTGGGGTGGACGCGCGCGAGGTGGTCCAGCAGGTGCGGGAAGTCGTCGAGCGAGGCGCCCTCGGTGGCGTACGCCGCCTTGGTGACCTCCTCGTCGGAGTACGGGGCCGGGGCCTCGGGCAGACCGCGGTGGCGGTAGTCCTCGCCGTCGATGCGCAGGGAGCGGAAGTGGGCCGACAGGCCCTGGATCTCGCGCAGGAAGTCGACCGACGCGAACCGGCCCTCACCGAGCTTGCCCGGCAGTGTGTTCGAGGTGGCGGCCAGCGCCACGCCCGCGTCGACCAGCTTGCCGAGCAGGGTCGACACCAGGACGGTGTCGCCCGGGTCGTCCAGCTCGAACTCGTCGATGCACAGGAGGCGGTGCCCGGAGAGGGTCTGGACCGTCTTCTGGAAACCGAGGGCGCCGACCAGGTTCGTCAGCTCCACGAACGTGCCGAAGGCCTTGAGGGAGGGCTCGGCCGGGGTGGCGTGCCAGAGGGAGGCGAGCAGGTGCGTCTTGCCGACGCCGTATCCGCCGTCCAGATAGACGCCGCGGGGGCCCGCCGGGACCTTGGCCTTCGCCTTGCCGAAGCCGAAGAAGCCGCGTCGGCCGGCACCGGTCGCGTGCGCGCCCCCGAGTCCCGCCGCGAAACCGCTCAGGACACGGACGGCCTCGGTCTGGCTGGGCTGGTTCGGGTCCGGGAGGTAGGTGTCGAAGCGCACCGAGTCGAAGCGGGGCGGCGGCACCATCTCGGCGACGAGCCGGTCCGCGGGGACATGGGGCTCGCGGGTGCACAGGGACGCGGGAGCCGCTTCGGGTATCGAACCGAATCCGGACACGGTGGCTGAGGACGACGACACGGTTACCGAGTCTAAGGGTCGTGCCAGACTGCACGACATGCGACGCCTGTTCCCTGTGACCGAAGAGACAGCGGCCCGGACACCGGAAGCGACCGGTGGGGCGATGGCGGCCGAGGTGCCGACGGCGGACGGCGGTGAGGGCCCGGCGGGCGCCCGGACGCCGGGCGCGCGGGACGGCCGGCCCTCGGCGGCCGGGGCACCGGCGGACGGGGCGGCGGCGGAAGGGGCGTCGAACGTTGTCGAGCGGGAGTGGAGCCTCGACGAACTGGCGGCCGCGTACGCCTACCCCGAGCCCGCGCCCGGCGGGCGGGAGCCCTGGCTGCGCGCCAACATGGTGTCCACCCTCGACGGCGCCGCCCAGCACGACGGGCGCTCGCAGCCGATCTCCAGCGAGGCCGACATGCGGATCTTCGGCACGCTGCGAGGGCTCGCGGACGTGGTGATCGTCGGCGCGGAAACGGTACGGCAGGAGGGGTACCGTCCGGCACGCGCGCGGGAGGCGTTCGCCGAGGCGCGCCGGGCGGCCGGACAGACGGCCGCGCCCGCCGTCGCCGTGGTGAGCGCGAGCCTTGACCTGGACTTCTCGCTGCCGCTGTTCACCTCGCCGCTGACGCCCACGCTGCTGCTCACCGGTGCCGCCGCGGCCCCGGACCGGGTCGCCACCGCCGAGAAGGCGGGGGTCCGGGTGGTGGTCGCCGGAGACGGGATGGGCGTCGACCCGGCCCGTGCCGTACGCGCCCTCGCCGACCTGGGGCTGACCCGGCTGCTCACCGAGGGCGGCCCGCGCGTCCTGGGTCAGCTCGTCGCCGCCGACGTCCTCGACGAGCTCTGTCTGACGGTGTCGCCGATGCTCACGGCCGGGGACGCGCAACGGATCGCCGGGGGACCCTCGGTGGCGGTGCCCAAGCGCTTCGCCCTGGTGTCGCTGCTGGAGGAGTCCGGGTTCCTGTTCGGTCGTTACCGTCGTACATGAACGCGGGTCGGTCGTACGTGAAAGCGGGCGGAATCTACCGTTCCGTTTAGCTTTCGCCGGGCACACTAGAACTCTGAGGAGTGAGGGCCCGCGGGGCCCTCCGAGGAGAAGGGCGCCTGTGGTGTCGTTCACGAGCGTATTGATGATCGAGAAGGCTCTGACGTCCGCGGACGTCGAGTTCGTCACGACCCTGCACGGCGACGAGCGGGCCTCCTTCCACGTGCTGCTCCAGCCGCGCGGAAATCAGGCCGACCGGTTGCTGCGGGCCATCGACGACCTCGCCCTCGGTGAGCTGGACGAGGCGGCGCGGGAGGGGGAGATGCCGGAGGGGGAGCAGGCGATGGACGCCGGGGAACGGGCTCTGGAGGTGTCCTTGCAGGCACTGCGGGGGGCCGGGAGCACGGCGGAGGGGCGGTTGATCGAGGATCATCCGCTGGACGCGTTGAAGTCGCTGGTGGAGGAGGTTTCGGCCGATGAGGTGTTGGTGCTGACCGATCCGCATTACGTGGAGGAGTTCTTTCACCGGGACTGGGCCTCGCGGGCTCGGCACAAGGTGGGGGTGCCGGTGTTGAAGTTGTTCTCCCATGCGCGGGTGTGAGGCCGGGGGTGCCGTAGGGGTTGCCGTGTTCTGTCGGTGCGCGTGCGTCGTGGCTGGTCGCGCAGTTCCCCGCGCCCCTGGACGGCGGCTGCGCCGCCAGCCAGGGACGCGGTCCGTGGGCGGCTGCTGTACGGGCCTCCGTACAGCAGGCAATAGGCTGGGGGCGTCCGTCGGCTTCGTACGTCACCTGGAGAACACGCATGGCACCCGGCCTTCCCAGCGCCATGGAACGACCGCACTTCATCGGGATCGGTGGGGCCGGGATGTCGGGGATCGCGAAGATCCTCGCGCAGCGAGGGGCGAAGGTTGCCGGGAGTGATGCCAAGGAGTCGGAGACGGCTCAGGCGTTGCGGGCGCTGGGGGCCACCGTGCACATCGGGCACGCGGCGGAGCATCTCGCGGACGACGCGACCTGCGTGGTCGTGTCCTCGGCGATCCGGGCCGACAATCCCGAGCTGGCCCGCGCCGCCGAGCTCGGGATCCCCGTCGTCCACCGGTCGGACGCGCTCGCCCGGCTGATGGACGGGCTGCGGCCGATCGCCGTCGCCGGGACGCACGGCAAGACCACGACGACGTCCATGCTGGCCGTGTCGCTCGGTGAGCTGGGGCTGCGGCCGTCGTACGCCATCGGCGGCGACCTCGACGTACCCGGGTCGAACGCCCTGCACGGCGACGGGGAGATCTTCGTCGCCGAGGCCGACGAGAGCGACCGGAGCTTCCACAAGTACGCGCCCGAGGTGGCGATCGTCCTCAACGCGGAGCTCGACCACCACGCCAACTACGCGTCCATGGACGAGATCTACGAGTCCTTCGAGACGTTCGCCGGGAAGATCGTGCCCGGGGGCACACTGGTGATCTCCGCCGACCACGAGGGCGCGCGGGAACTGACCTCCCGGCTGTCCGGGGTGCGCACGGTGACCTACGGCGAGCGCGAGGACGCGGACGTACGCGTTCTGTCGGTCGTGGCGCAGGGGCTGAAGAGCGAGGTCACCGTTCTGCTCGACGGGCAGGAGATCGTCTTCACGGTGTCCGTGCCCGGGCGGCACTACGCCCACAACGCCGTCGCCGCGCTCGCGGCCGGTGTCGCGCTCGGTGTACCGGCGGACGCGCTGGCGCCCGCGCTGGCGGCGTACACCGGCGTGAAGCGGCGCCTGCAGCTGAAGGGCGAGGCGCGGGGCGTACAGGTCATCGACTCCTACGCGCACCACCCGACCGAGATGACCGCCGACCTGGAGGCCATGCGGGCCGCCGCCGGGGACGCGCGGATCCTGGTCGTCTTCCAGCCGCACCTGTTCTCCCGCACCCAGGAACTGGGTACCGAGATGGGGCAGTCCCTGGCGCTCGCGGACGCGTCGGTCGTCCTCGACATCTACCCGGCCCGCGAGGACCCGATCCCGGGGGTCACCAGCGAGCTGATCATCGACGCGGCCCGGACCGCGGGCGCGAACGTCACCGCCCTGCACGACAAGGCCGAGGTGCCCGCCGCGATCGCGGGAATGGCGAGGCCCGGTGATCTCGTTCTCACCATGGGCGCGGGTGATGTGACGGACCTGGGCCCGCGGATCCTGGACCGTCTTTCGAGCTGAGGGGCTGAGGTGCATGTCGTACGACGTCGAGAAGCCGGACGAGCAGTGGCGTGCGGAGTTGACGCCGGCCGAGTACGCCGTGCTGCGGCAGGCCGGCACGGAGCCCGCGTTCGTCGGTGAGTACACCGACACCAAGACCAAGGGCGTCTACTCCTGTCGCGCCTGCGGTGCCGAACTCTTCACCTCCGACACGAAGTTCGAGTCGCACTGCGGCTGGCCGTCCTTCTACGACCCGAAGGACAGCGACGCGGTGGAGCTGCTGCAGGACCGGTCGCACGGGATGGTGCGCACGGAGGTGCGGTGCGCCCGGTGCGGGTCGCACCTCGGGCACGTCTTCGAGGGCGAGGGGTACGCCACCCCCACCGACCAGCGGTACTGCATCAACAGCATCTCGCTGAGGCTGACCGCCGACGAGAGCTGATCGTCGGCGGGAGCCGGGGTTGACTACGTGACTACTGTGTGAAGGGTGTTGACACGAGAGGTCTCTCGGACCGAGCCGGGGGGCCTGCCGTGAACGGACTGGTGTACTTTCTGGCGGCCGCCACCCTGTGGACCGGCTTCGCCGCCCAGATGCCCGGCCTGTGGCGCGACCGGCGAGATCCGATGAAACGCGCGCTCTGCGCCGTGATCTTCCTGGCCGGGTTCTGCTTCGCCCTCGGCGCCCCGCCCACCGTCGGCTTCGTCAACCGTGTCGTCGGCGTTCCCAACGCCGCCGCCTGCCTCGCCTACGGCGCGGTGAACGCCTTCTCCGCCGCGTCCCTCGTACTGATCGTGCACTGGCGCGGTGCCGACGACCCCGCCCGGCTGCGACGGGTCTCCCGCCGGTGGCTGCTCGCCTACGACGTGGTCATCGCGGCGCAGACGGCGCTCTTCGTCGTCGGGGACGCGCCCGTCGAGCGCCTCGCCGACTTCGACACGTACTACGCGGACACGCCGTTCATCCGCGAGATGATCGTCCTCTATCTGGTGGCCCATCTGGTGGCCGCCCTCACCACCACGTTCCTGTGCTGGCGCTGGACCTTCCAGCTCAGCGGCTGGACACGACGGGCTCTGGCCGTGCTGGCCGTCGGGTGGCTGTGCACCAGCGCGTACGGCGTGCTCAAGATGGTGGCCGTCGTGGGCCGCTGGACCGGGCAGCACTGGGACCCGCTGAGCACGCGGCTCGCGCCGATGCTGGTCACCGTGGGCGCGGTCCTCACCTCGGTCGGCTATGTCCTGCCGCTGCTCGGACCGCGCGTCGACAGCCTGGTCGCCTTCCTGCGGCTCGGGCCGCTGTTCCGGCTCGTCGGCTCCGGGAGCGCCGGCCGCATCGGACGGAACGTGCTGCTGTCCTGGCGTTCCCTCGGCGACGTCGAACTGCGGCTGACGCACCGGACGACGGCCATACGGGACGGACTGCGGGACGTGTCCGTCCACTTCGACGAGGCGGTCCGTGAGCGGGCCTACCGGCAGGCGCTGTCCCTCGGCTCCAGTGCGGGTGAGGCGGAGGCCATCGGGGACGCGGCGATGGTGGCCGTGGCCGTGATGTCGGGGACGCGGGAGCGGGTCGGGGGCCGCGGCAGGGAGGCATACAGGGGGCTTGGATTTCGCCGCTCTGGAGGTGCTCGTGGGGATCGCTGGGGGCACGTGGGGCCTGCGGGGGCGAGTGCGGGTGCGGGTTCGATGGCCGGGGGCAGGGGCTGGACACCGGGCAGTCGGCGTTGATCCGGATGTCTCGGGCGGTGCGGGCGGGGTTGTGGAGGGGCGGTACGCGCGGAGCGAAGGGCTGGTAGAGAACTGTTCTTCGGCTGCGGGCCGGAGGGGCTTCTCGCGCCCACGCGGCGGAGCCGCATGTCGATACAGCCCCGCGCCGCTCAAGGGGCGCGTCTGTTGAGGTTGTCCAGGATGCTCCGTTCTTCTGGGGTGAGCGGAGGGCCCGACAGCGGGGGGACGAGCGGACCCAGGGCCGTGGACAGCAGGAGGGTGGGGTGGAGCAGGTGGAGGGCGTCCGCCTGGAGGGTGGTCACTCTGCACATCGCCGCCGAGACCCGGTACGAGCCGGTGGCCACGCGCGTCATGCGGCCGGTGTAGGCGGACAGCAGACGGTCGGCGAGCGTGGGGGACTTGCCCCGCACCCCCGGGAACCACTGGTCCTGGCCGACCGACATGGTCCACGCCGCGTTCACCACCTTCGCGGCGGCCCGCTGTACCCGCCGGGCCAGACCGGCGGCCCCGACACCGGTCCGGTCCAGCTCCCGGCGCAGCTCGCGCGCGCCCAGCGCGGCCACCGACATGCCCTGCCCGTAGACCGGGTTGTAGGTGGCGACGGCGTCCCCGAGTGCCACCAGCCCCTCGGGCCACCGCTCGGACTTCTCGAGGTAGCGGCGTTCGTTGCGGGTGCTGCGGCTGAGGGTCACGTCGGTCAGGGGTTCGGCGCCCGCGATCAGCCGGCCCACGAGGGGGTGGCGCAGGCCCAGGGCGAAGGGGACGAAGTCCTGCGGTGCGGCGGTGGGTTCGCCGCCCCGCGTGCCGGCGAGGCTGACCAGCCAGCGGTCGCCCTCGATCGGCAGGAGAAGTCCCGACCGGCCGGGCCGGCCGCCCGTCGGGTCCGCCGTCACCTGCGCCGGGGGGAAGTCCGCCGCGGCGACGGGGGTGCGGTAGAGGCGGGTCGCGTAGACGAGCCCGGAGTCGACCACGTCCTTGCGGATGCCCGTGATGCCGAGGTCCGCGAGCCAGTGCTCGACACGGGTGCCGCGTCCGCTCGCGTCGACGACCAGGTCCGCGCGCAGACGCTCCTCGGGCGCGCCCGCCCGCGCGCCCTCGCCCCGCTCTCCCCCGGCCGTGAACCGGACGCCGGTGACGCGCTCGGCGGTGCCGAGGAGGCCGGTGGCCGAGGCGCGCCGCACGCTGACGCGGGCGGTGCTCGCGAGAACGGCCTCCCGTACGGTCCGGTCGATCAGGTCGCGGCCGGCGATGAGCAGGGGGTGGGTGTCGTGGTGGCGGGAGCGGCGGTACCAGCCCTGCGGGCCCAGGGTGACCAGGCCGGAGGTGAGACCGCGCTCCCGGGCGCCCGCCGCCAGCAGCCGTTCGCGGACCTTGCCGCCCGGCACGAGTTCGTCGATGGCGTCACGGCCGCTGGGCAGGAGGAGGTGGGCGTGGCGACCCTGCGGAAGCCCTCTGCGCGGTCGGGGTTCGTCCGGAAGCTCGTCGCGCTCCAGCACGATCACCTCGTCGACGGACCGGGCCAGAGCCGCGGCGGCGAGCATGCCGCCCATGCTCGCCCCGATGACGACCGCGGTACGCGGCATGGGGTCCCCCTGCGCTCGACTGTGCCTGCCCGCACTCGACGAAAGCCCCCAGCGGGCGTCCGTGGCGCTGCGGACCCTAGAAGATCAGTCCAACCGTGCCCCGCACAAGGGGAGTTGATGTGCGGCAGGGCCCGCCCGCGGGTGCCCGTGGGCGGGCCCTCGTTCTGCGGGCCTGGCTCTTCCGCTCGTCAGGCGGTGGCGCGTACCGCCGCGCGGATCACCGCCGCGACCTCCTTGGGGCGGGAGACCGCCACGGCGTGCGAGGCGCCTCCAGTTCGGTGACGGTGGCGCCGGCGCGCTTGGCGCCGAAGCGCTCACGTCGGGGTTGATGGCCTCGTCCGCGTCGGCGACGACGGCCCAGGACGGCTTGGTCCGCCAGGCGGCGGTGGCGGCCGTCTCGGTGAACACCGAGGTCGAGAGCGGGCGTTGGGAGACCGCGAGGATCTCGGTGACCTCGGCCGGGACGTCGGCGGCGAAGATACCCGGGAAGGCCTCGGGCGCCCAGACGATCTGCTGACCGGCCCCACCGCAGGGCGCGCCCGGCACCCGCTCCCGGGCGCGCCCGCCCCTCCGCTCCGGGCCGACGGGAGCGGGGGAGCGGAGGGACGAGGGCGCGATCAGGGTGCCGCCGCGTAACAGCGGACGGCCACCGTCTGGTCCGGGCCCCACCGCTGTTCGACCGTGGCCAGCAGTCGCCGGCCGAGCCGTTCGTACAGGGCCGCCGTCGCGGTGTCGGACGCCACCACGTCGAGCACCGGGTGCAGTCCGCGCTCCCGCGCCTCGGAGGCCGCGCGGGTGAGGAGAGTCGCCCCGAGCCCTGGCCACGGGCCGACGGCGCGACGAAGAGGCGGCTGATCACGGCGATCCGGTCGGCTCCCGTCCCCGTCCGGGCACTCCCCAGCCCTGGCGCGGCATCGCCCGCGTCGCTCCGGGACAGACCGACGTGACCGGCGATCCGGCCGCCCTGTTCCACCACCCAGGAGGCGACGAGCGAGGGCGGCGACAGCCACTCGTCGGGTCGTTCGGGCCAGTTCACCGGATAGCCGTCGCGAGCGTGGACCTCCGCGAGCACACGGACACAGTCCCCCAGGTCGCCACCGTTGCGAGGCCGCACATGC
Organism: Streptomyces sp. MNU76; assembly: GCF_020982545.1. Taxonomy (GTDB): domain Bacteria; phylum Actinomycetota; class Actinomycetes; order Streptomycetales; family Streptomycetaceae; genus Streptomyces. Next base: position 350,509 of record NZ_JAJKLK010000003.1, read on the forward strand.
CGGTCCGGATTCCCGGGGAGCGCGTCGGCGCCGGACGCGTTCTCGGCGGGTGCGTCGGCGCTGGGCGTGCTCTCGGCGGATGCGTCGGCGCCGGACGCGTTCGCGGTCAGTCGGTCGGCGCCGGGGGCGTCGTCACCGGACACGTTTCCGTCGGCCGCGTCGGCCTCGCCACCCCCACCGGCGTCCCCAGGTCTCGCCCGCCCAGCTACCCACCGGCCTCCCTCAGGCCCCTCCCGACGCGCCCGCACCGCTCGTCATCCAGCCTCGCGGGCAATCTTGACGTCGGTGATGTTACCGGTAACACTGCCAGTGGCCCAGTCACGGAGAGGCGGAGTCCCGCGTGCCCGACACACCGACCGCGCGAGAGGTGAAGTACATCCGACCGGCCCCGGAGACGAGGGTGTTCAGCTCTGCCGCCGTGGTCGCGTCCTGTGTCGGCTTCGTCCTCATCGGCGCGCTGCAGGCGCTGTACGGCCCCGCCATCCCCGCCTTCCGCGACGCCCACGACCTGTCGCCGTCGGCTGCCGGGCTGGGGCTGAGCGCCCACTTCGTCGGCGGTGTCGTCGGCGTGCTGCTCTTCGACCGGCTCTTCGGCCGCATGGGCAACCGCCGGATCCTCGGCGCCTCCTACCTGCTGATGGCCCTCGGCGCGGCGGGCTTCGCACTCGCCCCGAACTGGCCCGCCGGACTGGTGGCCGCCCTGCTCGCCGGACTCGGGTTCGGCGGCATCGACTACGGCCTCAACCAGCTCTTCGCCGTCGGCTTCGGCCACCGTTCGACCGCCATGCTGAACATCCTCAACGCCCACTTCGGCATCGGCGCGGTCCTCGGCCCCGCCCTGATCGCCGCCGTCGGCGCCGAGCACTACCCGGCGCTCTTCCTCGCCTTCGCCGCCGCCAACCTGCCCCTCCTGCTCTGCCTGCGGGGCGTACGCGACCAGGTGCCCCCGCCCGCCTCCGCCGCACCCGCCACGACCGCCGCACCCGCCGCGGCCCGCGCTCCGGCACGGTGGCGGGCGGCTCGGTGCTCGGCCGCAGCCTCGGCTCGGTGCTCGCGGTGTTCGTCACCCTCTACGTCCTGCACGTCGGCATCGAGGCGGGCGTCGGCGGCTGGGAACCCACCCACCTGGAGACGGTCGGATACGGCGCCGGGGCCGCCGCGACCGCCACCTCCGTGTACTGGCTGATGCTGACGGTCGGCCGTTTCCTGGTCGCCCCCATCGCCCTGCGCCACTCCCCGCAGACGATCATCACCGTCTCCTGCGCCGGTATGACGGTCTGCCTGCTGCTGGCCTCGGTGCCCTCACTCGCCCCCTACGCCTACGCCGGCGTCGGCCTGTTCATCGCGCCGATCTTCCCCACCGGCCTGCCCTGGCTGAACGCTGCCGCACCCCGCGCCCGCCGGGCCGGAGCGCTCGTCATCGCGGCCTCCATGATCGGCGGAGTGGCGGCGGGCCCGGCGCTCGGCAAGGCCATCGAGTGGTCCGGCGTCCGCGCGGTCCCCCTGCTGCTCGGCGCGGTCTCGGCCGTGTGCCTGGCGGCCACCCTCTGGCTCATCCGGGCCACCCGCTCCAGCTCCGGTTCGCCGTAGCCCAGTCGCTTCCCACCATCCTGCCCGTACGTCCCAGCCGAAGGGAAACAGCCTTGCGCTCGCCCGCTCTGACCACGTCGTCCGACGGTTTCCTCCTCGACGGTGAACCGTTCCGGATCATCTCCGGCGCGATGCACTACTTCCGCATCCACCCCGACCTGTGGGCGGACCGGCTGCGCAAGGCCCGCCTGATGGGCCTCAACACCGTGGAGACGTACGTCCCCTGGAACCTCCACCAGCCCGACCCCGACAGTGCCCTCGTCCTGGACGGCCTGCTGGACCTGCCCCGTTATCTGCGGCTCGCCCGCGAGGAGGGCCTGCACGTCCTGCTGCGCCCCGGCCCGTACATCTGCGCCGAGTGGGACGGCGGCGGTCTGCCCTCGTGGCTCACCTCGGACACCGACATCCGGCTGCGCTCCAGCGACCCCCGCTTCACCGACGCCCTCGACCGCTACCTCGACATCCTGCTGCCCCCGCTGCTGCCGTACATGGCCGCGAACGGCGGCCCGGTCATCGCCGTCCAGGTCGAGAACGAGTACGGGGCGTACGGCGACGACACCGCCTACCTCAAGCACGTGCACCAGGCGCTGCGGTCGCGCGGGGTCGAGGAACTGCTGTTCACGTGTGACCAGGCGGGCTCCGCCCACCACCTGGCCGCCGGGAGCCTGCCCGGCGTCCTGTCCACCGCCACCTTCGGCGGCAGGATCGACGAGAACCTCAAGGCGCTGCGGGCCCACATGCCCGAAGGGCCGCTGATGTGCTCGGAGTTCTGGATCGGCTGGTTCGACCACTGGGGCGAGGAGCACCACGTGCGGGACGCGGAGAGCGCCGCCGCCGACCTCGACAAGCTGCTGGCCGCCGGGGCCTCCGTCAACATCTACATGTTCCACGGCGGCACCAACTTCGGCTTCACCAACGGCGCCAACCACGACCAGTGCTACGCCCCGATCGTCACCTCCTACGACTACGACGCCGCCCTCACCGAGTCCGGCGACCCGGGCCGCAAGTACCACGCCTTCCGCGAGGTGATCTCCCGCCACGCGCCGGTCCCGGACGAGCCGGTCCCGGCACCCGCGCCCAGACTCTCCGGCCTCACCGTGGAGCTGGACCGCCGGGCACCCCTGCTGCCGTACGCGACCACCCTCGCGGGCGCCGCCGTGGCGCGCAGCGAACACCCGCTCACCATGGAGGAGTTCGGCCAGCGCTCCGGTTACGCCCTGTACCGCACCACGCTCCCCGAGGCGGGCGACGGCCTGCTGCACTTCGCCGGCGGGGTCGGCGACCGTGCCCAGGTCTTCGTGGACGGCGCCCCCGTCGGCGTACTGGAACGCGAACGCCACGACGAGACGCTGCCGCTGCGCGTCCCGCGCCCCGGCGCCACGCTCGACGTGCTGGTCGAGAACATGGGCGGCGTCAACTACGGCCCCCGCATCGGCGCCGCCAAGGGACTCCTCGGCCCGGTCACCTTCAACGGCACCGCCCTGCTCGGCTGGGACACCTACCGCCTCCCGCTGGCCGACCTGTCCACGGTCCCCTTCGCGGCCGCCGACGCGACCCCGGTCACCGTCCCCGCCTTCCACCACGGCACCTTCGACGTCGACACCCCCGCCGACACCTTCCTGTCGCTGCCCGGCTGGACCAAGGGCCAGGCCTGGATCAACGGCTTCCACCTCGGCCGCTACTGGAACCGGGGCCCCCAGCGCACCCTGTACGTCCCCGGCCCGGTCCTGCGCCCGGGCAGCAACGACCTGGTCCTGCTGGAGCTCAACGCCACGACCAGCACACGAGCGGAGTTCACGGACACGCCCGACCTGGGCCCGGTGAAGCCCTGATGACGCGGCCGCACCGCGTGCGCCTCCGAGGGAGCGGCGCCCCCTCGCGGCGGGGCCACCTGCCCTTCGCCGACGCGCCCGGCGTGCCCGACCCCATCGAGGTCGGCAGCCGGGTGCTCACGCGGGGCGGCCGCCCCTGGTTCCCCGTCTCCGGCGAGTTCCACTACTCGCGCTACCCGGCGGGGGAGTGGGAGGAGGAACTGCTGAAGATGAAGGCGGGCGGGGTGACGGTCGTCGCCGCGTACGTCATCTGGATCCACCACGAGGAGCGCGAGGGCCGCGTCCGCTTCGACGGCGACCGTGACCTGCGCCGCTTCGCCGAACTCTGCGCCCGCCACGGCCTGGACTTCGTCCCCCGTATCGGCCCGTGGGTGCACGCCGAGGTACGCGACGGAGGCCTGCCCGACTGGGTGCTGGCCCGCACGGACTCCCCGCGCACCGACGATCCTGCCTACCTCGCCCCCGTCCGCACCTGGTACGCGGCCGTCGCCGAGCAGCTCCGCGGCCTGGGCCGGGCCGACGGCGGCCCGATCGTCGCGATCCAGATCGAGAACGAGCTGTACGACCAGCCGGACCATCTGCTCACCCTGAAACGCATGGCCCAGGAGGCCGGTCTGGCGGCACCCCTGTGGACGTCGACCGCCTGGGGCGGGGTGCGGCTGCCGCCGGACGAACTCGTCCCCCTCTACGGCGGCTATCCCGAGGCCTTCTGGACCGAGGCGGACGGCGGCTGGCCCGACACCTGCCGCAAGCACTTCTTCTTCACCCACCAGCGGGACGACGAGGGCATCGGCGCGGACCTGCGCCCGACGACGGCGCGGGGCGGCGACCCGGAGGTGCCGACGGATCGATTCCCCTGGGCCACCTGCGAGTTGGGCGGCGGCATGGCGGTGGCGTACCACCGTCGTCCGCGTGTCGAGGCCGCCGACGTCGGCGCCCTCGGCCTCACCAAGATCGGCTGCGGCTCGGTCTGGCAGGGCTACTACATGTTCCACGGCGGCACCAACCCGCCGGGCGACCTCACCCCCCTTCAGGAATCCCACGTCACCGGCTACCCCAACGACCTCCCCCGCCTCAGCTACGACTTCCAGGCCCCCCTCGGCGAGTACGGCCAGTACCGCCCCTCCTACGACGAACTCCGCCTCCAGCACCTGATGCTGGCGGACTTCGGCGCGCTGATCGCCCCCATGGAGTCCGTCCTGCCCGAGTCGCTCCCCGTGGGCCAGGACGACCGGGGGACACTGCGCTGGGCGGTCCGCGCCGACGACCGCTCCGGCTTCCTCTTCGTCAACAACCACCAGCCGCACGAGCCGCTGCCGGACCACCCGGACACGTCCTTCGAGGTGGAGTTCCCCGGGGACGGTGAGGTGCTGTCGCTGCCGAGCGCACCCGTCACCATCCCCCAAGGAGCCTATTTCTGCTGGCCGTTGCGGCTGGAGGTGGCTGGGCTGCGGCTCGACTGGGCCACCGCGCAACCCGTCTGCACGGTCGACGACGGCCGCGGCCGTACGATCCTGGTCCTGGCCGCGACCGACGGCATCGCCCCCGAACTCGCCCTGGACCTGCGCACCGTGACGACCGTGGCCGCGCCGCCGGGCGCCGAGGTCACGACCGCGGGCGACCGGGCCCTGGTGACGGGGCTGCGCCCCGGCACGGACGCGCTGGTGGAGGTCGACACCGCCGACGGCCGCCGGGTCGGCCTGCTGGTCCTGGACGCGGCGACGGCCCGCACCGCCTACCGGGGGCCCGCCTGGGGTGCCGAGCGGCTGGTCCTGCCGGCTGACGGCGGTGTGGTCTTCGACGCCCACGCGGACGAGGTACGCCTCCACTCCGCGGCCGGGGAGCCGTCGTTCGCCGTCCTGCCCGCACCGGAGCGGGCGCCGGTGATGACCGGGGCGACGGTGAAGGAGGCGGTGGAGGGGGTGTTCGTCCGCTACACGCTGGTGGTGGCGGCGGCGGAGGAGGAGGACGGGCGACGCGGCTCCGGTGGGTCGGACGGTGCGCTGCCCGTCACGCTGGTCCGCCCTCCCGGTGAGGCACCTCCGGTCACGACGGGTGTGCTGGGGCGGGCGAGCGTGCCGGCCGACGAGTATTTCGACACGGTGGCCGCCGAGTACGAGGTCGTCCTGCCGGACGATCCGCGGCCCGGCGCCCTCCTTCGGCTGCACTGGACCGGTGATGTGGCGCGGGCGTACGCGGGGGAGCGTCTTGTCGCCGACCAGTTCTTCTCGGGGCGGGTCTGGGAGATCGGTCTCGATCGGTTGCCCGCGGGGGTGTTGCGGCTGCGGGTGCTGCCGCTGGCGGGCGGGGCGCCGGTGTATGTGCCCGGCCGGGCGGGTGCTTCGCCGATTCCGGCGGAGGTCCTGCGGGCGGAGTACACGACGGTCCGAACCTGGCCCCTCCGGCCGGGCTGACCCCACGGCTCCCCTCGCCCCCGCCGCCCCTACCCGTCCCATCCTCAGGGGCTGCGCCCTTCGACCCCGACGTCCGCCCGGTGGGGCTTCTCGCGCAGTTCCCCGCGCCCCTCAAAAGCAGGGGCTGCGCCCCGTGCTTCTTGACGAAGGGCCGAAGGCCCTTCAGGGGCGCGGGGAACTGCGCGACCAGCCCCCACCGGACCCGCACAGGGGGTCATGGGGGCGCAGCCCCTTGAGGATGGGACGGGTAGGGGCGGCGGGGCGAAACCCTCGGACCTATCCTGTGGCCCCAAACCCCACCCCACCCCACCCCACCCCACCCCACCCCACCCCGCCCAACCCCCACCCCCGTCGAAAGGAAGCAGCCGCATGCCACCAGGCACCACGGACGGCGGTGCGGCCGGAGGCCCCGGCGGAGCCCGCCGCAGCCGCCGTAACTTCGCCGGCTCCCGCCCGGTGATGGACGACGTCGCCCGTCTCGCCGGTGTCTCCAAACAGACCGTCTCCCGCGTCCTCAACGACAACCCGGCGGTCCGGGCGGAGACCCGCGAGGCCGTGCTGGAGGCCATGCGGACGCTCGGCTACCGCCCCAGCCGCAGTGCCCGTTCACTGGCCAGCGGCCGCACCCGAATGCTCGGCGTGATCTCCTTCGACGCGGCCCGCTTCGGCCCCGCCTCCACCCTGACCGCGATCAACACGGCCGCCCAGAGGGCGGGGTACCTCGTCAGCTCCATCGCCCTCGACACGGCCGACCGGGACACCGTCGTGCAGGCGGTGGACCGGCTGTCGGCCGAGGGCGCGGACGGGATCATCGTCATCGCCCCCCAGCGGCCCGTCGCCACCGCGCTCGCGCGGGCCCGCCCGGACACCCCGCTGGTGATGCTGGACAACGGCCTCGGCGACGGCACCCCCGTGGTCTCCTCGGACTTCACGGCGGGCGCCCGGCTGGCGACCCGGCATCTGCTGGACCTCGGCCACCGCACCGTCTGGCACATCGCGGGCCCCACCGGCTGGACGTCCGCCGACCGACGCGCCGCGAGCTGGCGCGAGACCCTGCGGGACGCCGGCGCACGCGTCCACGAGCCCCTGGTCGGGGACTGGAGCGCCGACTCCGGCTACGTGCTGGGCCGGAGCCTCGCGGCCCGCCCGGACGTCACGGCCGTGTTCGTCTCCAACGACCAGATGGCGCTGGGTCTGCTGCGCGCCCTGCACGAGGCGGGACGCCGGGTGCCGGACGACGTGAGCGTGGTCGGCTACGACGACATCCCGGAGGCGGCGCACCTGTCGCCGCCGCTGACGACGATCCGTACGGACTTCTCCGAGATCGGCAGGCGGGCGCTGCGGCTGCTGCTGGCGCAGTTGGACGATCCGGAGGACGTGGGGGAGGGGTTGGAGAGGGAACCGGTGATTCCGGTCGAGCTGATCGTTCGTGACAGTACGGGGACGGCGGGGTAGGTTCCGGGCGCCCACGGGGCTGCCATGGTGGGGTTTCGGGCGACCGCGGGTTCGGTGGGGGCTGGTCGCGCAGTTCCCCGCGCCCCGTCTGGGGCCCCTGGCGGGCCCCAGACGGTCGCGCCCCCGGCCCGGCGTCGAGAAGCAGGGTCAGGGGCACGCCGTCCTAGCTCACGGCTTTCTCGCGATCGCGCCGTACATCGCGATGTCCTCGTCGCGGATGTTCTGCTCGCCCGTGCCGTCCGGGTGCCACTTGTGGACCTGGACGATGCCCGGCTCGACGAGTTCCAGGCCCTCGAAGAACTCGTGGGCCTCGTCGATGGTGCGCAGCCGCATCGGCATGTCGCGGGCCGCGTACTCGCGGGCGACCCGGCCCACCTCCTCGGGGGCGAACTCGGCGGTGCCGATGGTCATCGCCAGGTAGCTGCCCGAGGGGAGGGGTTCGAGGAGCCGGCGGACGATGCCGACCGCGTCGTCCTCGTCCAGCACGAAGTGGACGATCGCGATCACGGTGAGCGCGACCGGCTCGTTCAGGTCGAGGGTCTCCCGGAACTCGGGAGAGCCGAGGACGGTCTCCGGATCCTGGAAGTCCGCCTCGATGTACGCGGTCCTGCCCTCGGGGGTGCTGGCCAGTAACCCCTGGGACAGCGTGAGGACGATCGGGTCGTTGTCCACGTAGACGACCCGGGACTCGGGGGCCACCGACTGGGCTATCTCGTGGAGGTTGGGGGAGGTCGGGATGCCGGTTCCGATGTCGAGGAACTGGCGCATGCCCGCCTTCTCGGCGAGCCAGCGCACCGCGCGGTTCATCCAGTCGCGGTTGGCGCGCATGTGGACCGGCAGCGCCGGCCACTCGTGCGCCATCGCGTCACCGGCCTCCTTGTCGGCCGGGTAGTAGTCCTTGCCGCCGAGGATGTAGTCGTAGATACGCGCGGAGTGCGCGTGCTCGGTGTCGATCCGGTCGGCCGGCCATCCGTTGTCGGGCAACGCCGTCCCTCCCATCAAGTCGTTCTGTCCAGGTGCACGATCGGGCAGGCCCCGGGGGTTCGACAAGTGCCGGAACCCCCGGATCCACAAACAGGTGGTGCGTCAACGAGGCGTGAGAGCAAGCAGGTTGTGCGGTTCAGAGCAGGAAGTCGGCCTCGCCCGCTTTCACGCCGGCCAGGAAGGTGGTCATCTCACGGGGGGTGAAGAGCAGCGCGGGGCCGTCCGGGTCGGTCGACTGGCGTACGGCGACCCGGCCGTCGGCGAGCTTCTTCACCTCGACGCAGGCGCCGCCCGCGTCGTCGCTCCACGGCCGGTGCCAGTCCTGGGCGCCGAGGTCGCGGGCGGGCATGCCGTTGCGGACGTCGTGGTGTACTCCGGGGGTCGTTGCCTGGGATATGCGGTGGTGCACGTCAGAGCTCCTTGCGTAGCGCGCCGAGAAGGGCCTCGGTCTTGCGGGCGGGCGCCGACTGGGCGCCCAGCCGGTCCATGGCCTCGCGGTAGACGACGACGTCGTCCCCCTTGTCGAGATACACCGCGCCCACCAGACCGCTGAGGTAGACGATGTCGGGCAACTCGGGAGCCCTGAACCGGAAGAGATGGAACGCACCGGCCCGCATCGCCGGGTGCGGGCCGTTGTGGAACGGCATGAGCTGGACCGTGACATGCGGCAGCCGGTTCAGCTCGATCAGATGGTCGATCTGGGCGCGCATCACGTCCGGTCCGCCGACCGGCCATCTGAGCACCGTCTCGTCCATCACCACCCACAGCCGGGGCGGCCCCGCACGGGTGAGCAGTTCCTGTCGGCGCATCCGCAGCGCCACCCGCCGTTCGGTGTCCTCCGTCGCCGCGTGCGGGTTGCCGGCGCCGAGCAGGGCACGGGCGTACTCCTCGGTCTGGAGCAGGCCGTGCACGAACTGTGCCTCGTACGCGCGGATCTGGAGCGCGGCCTGCTCCAGGCTGAGGTAGGCGGCGAACCAGTCGGGCAGGACGTCGCGGTAGGTGTGCCACCAGCCGCGTTTGTTGGCCTCGCGGACCGACTTCAGGAAGGTCTCGATCTCCTGCTGGTCCCGTACCCCGTAGACCTGGAGCAGCTTCTCGACATCCGGCAGGCGCAACCGGGCGACCTTGGCGGACTCCAGACGGCGGATCGTGGAATGGCTGACACCGATCGCCTCACCCGCCTGCTCGAAGGTCAGGCCGGCGCGCGTGCGCAACTCCTCCAGCTGTCTGCCGAGGATCATGCGCAGGACGGAGGGGGCGCCGCCCCAGTCCGTTTCCGCGGTCACGCCCACCACCCCTCATACCGTGCCACAGAGGTCATGTCGAACTCGATTACGGGTCCTGCGCGCTTTCGTTCAAAGAATGCGCGTTGTTGTGCGAGTCGCTTCGAGAGCGCAGTCTGACACGATCTTGGCTCGATCGGGGGCAACATGCGACCCGCAACTTGCAAATTTCAACTTGCTGGTTGCGAGGTGTTGTTCACGGATGCCACAGTGGACGTACCGTCACGGCCTTGGCGAACACTCGGGCCGCGCGGCCAGGTTGGGGGAGATGTGGCCGCAACTCAGCGCTGTTCGACGCGAGTTGCCAGAGCTCGTGCCGAGCGGCGAGACGGCCGTGGCACCGGCACCCCACCGGTGCGAAGGGCCAACGAAAGGCATACGGCGATGGCTCCGCCCACCCTCCCCAGTCCCCGGACCGGTTAGCCCCGACCATGTACCCACCCCTTGGCACAGAGGCGTACGAACCCCACCGCGCGGGTGTGTTCGGACTGCCCGCGGTGCCCGCCTCCGCGGGCGAGGCGCGCAGAACCGTGCGCGAGCTGCTCGACGAGTGGGAGGTGCGTCCGGAGACCCGTGAGGACGCGCTCCTGATCACCTCCGAGCTGGTCACCAACGCGTTGACCCACACGGACAGCGAGTGGATCGTGTGCCGGCTGCACTTCACCGGCCGTCGGCTGCGGATCGAGGTGGAGGACCAGAACAGCGGTCACGCACAGCCTGCCCGGCGCCGTCCGGGCCCCGACGACCAGAATGGGCGCGGACTCATGCTGGTCGGCATGCTCAGCAGCGACTGGGGGGTGCGCGACACCCCACAACGGTCCGGTCGTGTCGTCTGGGCGGAACTGCCGTCGGAGGGCCGGGAAACCGCCGAGCCCGCCCCTCCGACGGCCTCGCACGAGAGCGGAGGGTTTCCGTTGACCGACCCGTCCTGGACGTAGACGCTCCGCCGGGAGAGCCGGATACGGCGCCCGGGGCCCGCCGAGGCACGCCGTTCGGGCTAGCTGCCACGCGTCCGCCGATGCGTGCTGTGTCGGTGGGCGGCCGCGGCGCCGACGTGGCTGGTCGCGCAGTTCCCCGCGCCCTGGCGGAGCTCGCTGTCCCGTGTTCGCCGATACACGCTGTGTCGTCGTTCGTGTGTGGCGTCGTCGTGGCCGGTCGCGCAGTTCCCCGCGCCCCTTTCGGGGCGCGGGAGTCCTTCGGACGTACGCTGCCTCCACGTCAGACCGTCGTCGCTGGAGGCGCCGTGCGCAGCGAGTCCGAGATCGATGTTCTTGTGCTGGGCGGGGCGGGCGTGGACACCATCGTCTACGTGCCCGAGCTGCCGCTCCCGTTCGCCGACAGCCATCTGGTGTCGGACATCGAGACCCGGGCCGGACAGACCGGCGACCTCATGGCGGTGGCCACGCACGCGCTCGGGCTGCGCACGCACCACTTCGACCTGCTCGGTGACGACCTCCCCCAGTTCTCGACTGCGCTCGAACCGGGGGGACCCCCCCATGGAGACCTGGTCCGCGCCCTCCACCGCGACCGGGGCATCCCGCTCACCGAGGCGCCCCTGCCGGGCGGCACCCGGCGCGCGGTGAACCTGGTCGGCCCGGACGGACGCCGCTGCTCGCTCTACGACGGCAGCCGCAGCCAGGAGGTGGACGAGCTGCCCCCGGACACGGTCCGCGCGCTGGCCGGGGCCAGCCACCACGTCCACGTCTCCATCAGCCGGCTGTGCGCGGCTTCGCTGCCCGTTCTGCGCGAGCTGGGGGCACCGTCTCGACGGATCTGCACGACTGGGACGGCGTCAACCCGTACCACGAGCCGTTCGCCCTCGCCGCCGACCTCGTCTTCCTGTCGGCGGCCGCGCTCCCCGACCCGGAGAAGACCATGCGCCGCGTCAGCGAGCGGGGCCGGGCCCGGACCGTCGTCGCCACGGACGGGGCACGGGGCGCGTACCACCTCGTCGACGGCGAGCTGAGCCATGTTCCGTCGGTGGCCCCGCCGACGCCGGTCGTGGACTCCGACGGGGCGGGCGACGCCTTCGCGGCGGGTTACCTCTTCGGCCGCCTCACCGGCGAACCACCGAGTCGGTGCGCCCTCTTCGGGGCCATCGCGGGCGCGTACGCCTGCACCGTCCCCTCGACCCGCACCGACGCATCCGCCGGTCCGAACTCTTGACCAGGGCAGCCGAGTTGACCGCCTGACCCGCCGTGCGGGGCCTCAGCCCGGGCGGAGCCCCGCCGCCACCAGGCGGGCCTCCATCCTGCGGCGGGCCGCGCCGAGCACCGCCAGCAGGAGTTCCTTGCTGGAGTGGCGCTGCCGTACGTCGCAGAGCAGGACCGGGACCTCGGGCGACAGGTCGAGCGCCTGGCGGACCTGTTCGACGTCCACCTCACGCTTCCCGTCGAAGCAGTTGACGCCGACCGCGAAGGGGACGTCGCGGGACTCGAAGAAGTCGACCGCGGGGAAACAGGCGTCGAGCTTACGGGTGTCGGCGAGGACGACGGCCCCGAGGGCACCGCTGCACAGGTCGTCCCACATGAACCAGAAGCGGTCCTGTCCCGGCGTGCCGAAGAGATACAGCACCAGCTCGGGGGAGAACGTGATGCGTCCGAAGTCCAGGGCGACGGTGGTCGAGACCTTCTTCTCGACGCCCCTCATGTCGTCCACGCGTCTGCCCGCCGCGGTGATGTGCTCCTCGGTCGCCAGCGGGGTCACCTCGCTCACCGAGCCGACCATCGTGGTCTTGCCGACGCCGAAACCGCCCGCGATGAGGATCTTCAGGGCGGTGGGTACGACCGGCCCGGAGCTGACGGACACCATCCATCACCCTTTCGACGAGTTCCAGGCCCGGCCGCTCGCGCGGCTCACGCGTCCTGCACGTAACCGGAGGAGGTTTCCGAACGGGGCGCCGCGCTCAGGTACTTGCCGACCTGTTTGACCAAGGTGCCCATCTCGAAGGCCATCATGCCGACGTCCACCTCCTCCGAGGCGATCGCGGCGAGCCGCGCGCCCCGCCCCGCGGCGGTGACGAAGAGGAACGCCCGCTCCATCTGGATGACGGTCTGCTGGACCTCGCCGCCCTGGAAGTGACGGGCCACGCCCCTGGCCAGACTGTGCATGCCCGAGCCGACGGCCGACAGGTGCTCCGCGTCGTCGAACCGGATGTCCTTCGACTTGCCGATGAGAAGGCCGTCCCCGGAGAGCACGATGGCACAGTGGATCTCGGGTATGCGTTCCACGAGTCCGTCCAGCAGCCAGTCCAGTTGGGGACCGGGTCGTTCCTGCTCAGTCATGTCGTGCGTGTTCCTCACGGTCGGTCGGCGCCAGGGGCGGCGCCGGGTCGTCGGGGCGCCTGGGGCAGCGCCCGTCAGGAGGCCTCGGGACCTGGTCGGGGTGCCGGTCGGCCGTCGGTGCTGTGGGTGCCGTGGTCGTCGCGCGGTTCGGCGAGCCGGGCCCGTGTCGAGCCCCGCTGGATCGCCACCATGACGCGGGCCAGGTCCTCGGGGCTGAGCGTGTCCTCGGCGTCGTCGCCGTCGGCCGCGGAGGTGGCCTCGGGTGCGTTCTCGCGGGACCGTGGCACGGGCGGGGCGTTCCGGGCCCGCCGGGGCAGGCCCTGCGGGAGGGGCGCGGCGCCGGTCCCGCCGCGGGGCGTGTCACCGCTCATCGGGGCCGCCGGCTCGCAGCGCGTGTGGTGCTGCCGGTGGGGGTCCCGCCGCGCGACGCGGTGTGAGCGCGGGGGAGGGTGCCTGGCATCTGATTCCTCGTACGACAGTGAACGTCCGACGGCGGTGGGGGTGCGCCCGCCAGCCGCCCGGCATCCTCTGTGCCCGGCTTGACACACCGTCGGCCGAAGTCGGCGGGCGACGGAACGGTATCAGGACCCGGGGCCCGTCGTCAGCACTTGTCCGGTCCCGGACCCGCTCGACGGCCCGACCGTAACTCGTCGCCGGGCGGGCGCACTTGGCGCGGGCCTTGAGACGGCCGGAGGGTGCCGGGGGCGGAGCGGCGGAGCGGAAGGTTCCGGAGGGCTCGGGGAAAGGGGCTCAGGGAAAACTGACTTGTCGACACAGCAGCCTCGCAGGAACGGCACTTCGTGGCCACAACCATCCTCCCGGGGGGTGGCTTGAAATCTATGATGACCTGCTCAAACCCCCGCACGGGGCGCCGCGGTTTGGTATTTGGCGGTGCACAGCGTGAACACACCTTGTGTCGTCCGGGGTTTGGCTGGTCGCCAGGTCCGCCGTCGCCTGGTCCGGAGTTGAGGCAGTCGTGCAAGTTCGGCTCGGAAAGTATCAAAATGTGGACATCGCCGTACTCGTATCTCACATTTGGGCTCATAATTCAACTGTCAATGTTTCGGCCAAACCCCCTAAACGATCTTGGCGTAAGAGGTTGATTTGTAGACCATGTTCCAGTCGGTCAGACTCCCAACCGAACCATGATCGGCGCACAGCCACCGCGTCTCCCCCGGGCGCGGGTAAACGCCTAGAAGGGCTTGGCGTGGAACACGTCTTCACAACCCAGGATCACGAAGATCTGCGGCAACGCGTACGCGAGTTCGCCGAGCGGGTGGTACGCCCCCTGATACCCGAGATGGAGGCATCCCGCACCGCGCTGGTGGGGCTCTCCCGTCTGATCGCCCAACAGGGCTGGATCGGTGCCACGATCGACCCCGTTCACGGCGGCATGGGCGCGGGCCACCTCGCCAAGACCATCATCATCGAGGAACTGTCCCGGGTGAGCGGCGCGATGGGGGCCATGGTCCAGGCCTCCCAGTTGGGCGTCGCCAAGATCATCCACTTCGGCGACGACAGCCAGAAGCGGCACTGGCTGCCGAAGATCGCCGCGGGAGAGGTGCTGCCCACCATCGCCGTCACCGAGCCGGGGTCGGGGGGCCATGTGGCCGGTATGGAGAGCAGCGCGGTACGGGACGGCGACGACTACATCCTCAACGGCCGCAAGGTCTTCGTCGGCAACAGCCATGTGGGCGACGTGCACGGGGTCGTGGTGCGCACCGGACCGGGCTCGAAGGGCATGACGGCCTTCCTCGTGGAGTCCGACCGTCCCGGCTTCTCCCTGGCGCCCCAGGTGCCCTCCATGGGCCTGCACGGGTTCAGCTTCGGGGAGCTCGTCTTCGACAACTGCCGGGTGCCGGCCGCCAACCGGCTCGGCGAGGAGGGCGAGGGGCTGGCCGTCGCCTACTCCTCGTCGGTGCTCTACGGCCGCCTCAACCTGACCGCGGTGTCCCTGGGCATCCACCAGGCGGTGTTCGAGGAGACCGCGCGGTACTGCGGGGAGACCCGGCGCTACGGCAAGCCGCTCGGTCACCTGCCCAACATCAAGATCGAGCTGGGGCGGATGCTGCAACGCCTCACTCTCGCCCGGCAGAGCGCCTATCTCGCCGCGCACCTGCTGGACAACGGGCGGCCCTGCGACGTCGAGTTGATGTCCGCGAAGCTCTACAACGTCGAGGCGTCCATCGAGTCGGCCCAGGAGTCCGTCAAGATGCACGCCGCGTGCGGCCTGTTCACCGACCGCCCGTTGGAGCGCTATCTGCGCGACGCCTTCCACATCTACGCGCCCGCCGGCACCTCCGAGATCCAGGGCCTGCGGCTGGGCGAGTTCGCGCTCGGCGAGAACAAGGGCGAGTGGTCCGAACGGCTCGCCGAGCTGGTCCGTACGCCGCAGGTCGATGAGCGGCAACAGGAACCGGTCCCGGTCGGAGAACTGGTCTGAGAACCGGCCGAAACGGTTTCCGCGGGTCCGGGCGCGGCACCGCGCCCCGCGAGGGGCGCGGGGAACTGCGCGAGAGGCTCCACCGGCCCGCAGGTCGTGACGGCGCGTCACCCGGCGTGGGGAAACGCAGAGAACCGCGGACACGACGACGTGTCCGCGGTTCTCTGCGTTTCCCGGGGCCGGAACACCCCCCGGCCCGTCTCCCCTCGACCGGGACGGACCGGCGGCGCCGGATCGGCCTCAGCGGCCGCCGGCGATGGCCTGGATCCGGTCGGACATCTCCTGGGCCATGTGCTTGATGATCTCCAGTCGCTGCCGTCCCCACGTACGGGAGTCGGTGTCGACGACGCAGATCGTGCCGAGGTTCATGCCGCCCAGCGTGTCGACCAGCGGCGCCCCCATGTAGGAGCGGATGCCGATCTCGTCGACGACCGGGTTGCCCGCGAACCGCGGGTAGTCGCAGACGTCGTCGAGCACCAGGGCCGCCGTCCGCTTGACGGTGTGCGGGCAGAAACCGTGGTCCAGGCGCATCTCCCGGCTCATCGAGGTCTCGGCCGCCTGCCCCTGCGCGATGTTCACGGGGCCGGCGTCCGGCGTGTAGAGCCCGGCGAAGAACTGACGCCGGTCGTCGACGAAGTTGACCATCGCGTACGGCGCGTCCAGCTCCAGGGCCAGCCGGCGCGCGAACGCGTCGAACTCGGCCCGGGGGGTGTCGGCGAGCCCCAGCTGGGCGAGCCGCGCGGCACGCTGCGGCGCCCCCGGATCCTCGGGGGTGAGGAGCAGGCGGTCGAGCGGTGGCTCATAGGCGGAATAGGGGCTGTTCATCAGAACTCCGTTCGAGATCGGCCGAGTTGAGCTGGTGTCAACGCAGCGCGGGCGGCTGGTGCGAAGCCACGGGTGGGGTCATGGCGAGCAGATGCTGCACGAGTTCGACGAGCACGCCCGTACCGGAGCTGCAGTGCCGGGCGTCGCAGAACACGATCGGTGCGTGGGACTTCAGGCCGATGGCGTCCCGGACCTCCTCGACGGAGTACTGGTAGGCGCCGTCGAACTCGTTCACCCCCACGACGAACGGGATGCCGCGCACCTCGAAGAAGTCCACCGCGGGGAAGCACGCGTCGAGCCGACGGGTGTCGGCGAGCACCACCGCGCCCAGCGCCCCGTCGGAGAGCTCGTCCCACATGAACCAGAACCGTTCCTGCCCCGGCGTGCCGAACAGGTACAGGACATGGTCCGAGCCGAGGGTGATCCGGCCGAAGTCGAGGGCCACCGTGGTGGTGGACTTCTCCTCGATCCCGGCGAGGCTGTCCGTGCCGGCGCTGGCCGTGGTGATGACCTCCTCGGTGCTCAGCGGCGCGATCTCGCTGACCGCCCCCACGAAGGTCGTCTTGCCCACCCCGAATCCGCCCGCCACGAGGATCTTCAGGGCGGTCGGGAACGGGTCAGAGTCGTGCGCGTAGGCCATCAAGCACCGCCTCCAGAACTTCTCGGTTGGCGGCGGAGGCCGCCTCTACGGCACGGGGCGCCCGTGCGGTGAGCGCCTCGTGCTGCACCAGGTCGGACAACAGGACTTTGGTGACCGCGATCGGCAGGTTCATCCGCGCGGCCACCTCGACCACCGGCACCGGCCTGACGCACAGCCCGAGCACCATGTCGTGATCGGGGCCGAGGTCTGCGAGCGGCCGGACACCGGTGGCCATCACCAGAGTGAGCAGGTCGAAGGATGTCGAGGGTCGAGTGCGCCCGTTGCTGACGGTGAACGGCCGGACTAAGCGTCCGGCCTCCTCGTCCAGGAACAGCTCGTCCGTCATCGCGTCACATCCCCGCGCCGGACGGCGCGATGGTCGAGCGGCGGGCAGGCGTGGCCAGGAACGGCTGCACGGCCCGGATGAGCATGCCCATCTCGTAGCCGAGCGTCTCGGTGTGCGTCGACGCGTCCGCGGTGACCGCCAGCACGGCGCCGTGGCCCGCGGAGGCCACGATGAGGATGCCGTTGTGCAGCTCCACGATGACCTGGCGCACGGTGCCGCCGTTGCCCAGCACCCTGTCGTGACCGAAGGAACGGCCCAGGGAGTTGAGCCCGGAGGCTATCGCGGCCAGCCGGTCGGCGTCGTCGGTGCTCAGATCCACATGTGCCTTGCTCAAGCCGTCGGACGAGAGCAACAGGACCTGCCGGGTACCGGGAACGGTCTTCTTGAGGTTGTCCAGCAGCCAGTCGATGTTCTGCCCGGTGGGGTGGCTATCGCTCACCATGGTGGGGTTCTTCTCCTTGCGGTTGGGGCGAGGCCCAGCGCGCGTCGTCGACGGGGATCGCGTCGGAGGTCGCGCCGGCGAGACCGAAGCCTCGATTGATTCCGGCCAGGAGGCCGGGGCTGAAGTTCAGCTCCTGCTCGGTGGTGTCGGGACGTGGCAGGGGGCCCTGGCGGAGTTCGGGCGCCAGGTGCTCCATCGCACGCCGCTTGGGCAGGTTCGGCCTGCCGGACGCGCCGGATCCGTGCGGGGCGGCCGTCGGGCGGTCGTACCCGGAGGGGCGGTACTCCGACCGTACGTCGGAGACGGGCTGGGCCTGCTCGTGCCGGGCGGCCGCCGGGGCGCGCGGGCGCGGCCGAACGCTGCGGTATGCCCGGCGGGGACCGGGGTGGGAGGCGGTGCGGGCCGGGGAGCCGCGTGCGCGTGCGACGGTGCGGCGGCCGGGGAGCCGCGTGCGGTGAGGGCTGCCAGGCGGGCGGGGCGTCTGCGCCGGCCGGGGCGGCGGGCGGCCGTGCCTGGACCGGGGCCTGCACGGGGGCCTGCCCCTCCTCGTCGCCCAGCAGACCCTGCGGAAGCACCAGGATCGCCTGCACACCGCCGTAGATGTTGCCCTGCAGCTGGACCGCGATGCCGTGCCGACGGGCCAGCGAGGAGACCACGAACAAACCGATCCGGCCGTCGGCGAGCAGCTTGGCGACGTCGATGCGGGCCGGGTCGGCGAGCAGGGTGTTGATCCGGTCCTGGTCCTCCTGGGGTATGCCCAGGCCGCGGTCCTCCACCTCGATGGCGATGCCGGCGGTCACCCGGCGGGAGCGCAGGAGGATCTGGGTGTCGGGGTGGGAGAACATCGTGGCGTTCTCGACCAGCTCGGCCAGCAGGTGGATGACGTCGGCGACCGCGTGGCCGCGCAGCGTGCCCTCGATGGGCGGCACCAGTTTGACGCGGGAGTACTGCTCGACCTCGGCGATGGAGGAGCGCAGCACCTCGGTCAGGGTCACCGGGTTCGTCCACTGGCGCCGGGAGACCGCCCCGCCGAGCACCGCGAGGTTCTCGGCGTGCCGGCGTATTCGGGTGGCCAGGTGGTCGATGCCGAAGATCCGGCGGAGCAGGTCCGGGTCCTCGACCTGGTTCTCCAGGTCGTCCAGTTCACGGATGGTGCGGTGCACCAGCGACTGGAGCCGGCGGGCCAGGTTGACGAAGACCTCGACCTTGTCGCTGTTGTCGTCGGAGGCCGCCTGGAAGTAGCTCGCCGCCCAGACGAGGGCCTCCCGGGCCCGGTGCTGGGCCTCGGTGACGTCGTACTCCAGCTTCTGGTACGGGTCCTCGCCGCGTGGGGCCTGGTAGGCGAAGCCGCGCGAGAGCAGCTGTTCGCCGCGCTTGAGGCGGGTCAGGTCCTCGTCGAGCGCCCAGTTGCCGTTGGTGATGGCCTGGCGCAGCGACTCGGCGCGCCGCGCGTCCGACCTCGCCCGCTTCCTGGCCGACAGCACGGCTCCGGCCAGACAGCCGCAGCCCAGGACCGCACCGCCCGCCAGCACTCCCCAGGTGGCGGCGTCGGCCGTGCCGTCCTGGAGCCGCAGGACCGTGCCCGTGACGGCGGTGGATATTCCGGCCATGAATGCGGCCGGGAGAACGGCGAGCCGTGTCAGTCGGGACTGTGCTGCGGAGGAGTTCGCGGAATCCGACACCCCGGGCTTTCCGTGCCGGTGACGGGACGGGGGAGTGGTGGTGTCCCGCCGACCGTGATCCGGGGTCGTTGCGAAGGGTGGGGGTTCAGGCATCGGAGTCCTCTCGATCAGCCAGTACGCGACAGAGTAGCGAAGAACGTCAACTATCTGACCAGCGGTCCTAGACGCTCAGGGGAGGTCTGTCACCTGAGGTGCCGTCAGCGCGGCAAGGGTCTGCGACGCCTTTCTACCGTCTCCGCGCAAGGCGGCGCCGGTGCAGTTCTTCACACCTCCGTCACGGCGTCGCGCCGACTGTGAAAGAGGGGCTGCCGGGAGGGGGGTCACCTGCGGATTCGGCCGTTCCGGGCGTCGTTCCCGGCCGTGGCGAACGCATGATTCTCGCCATCAGGCGGTGCGTTGCCTCGTGTCAACGACCGCCCGGACGAGCGGAGTCGGGTGCGAACGAGGCGAGGTCGCACACCGTGGGCACGACGCGCTCCAGGAACATTCACACCACGAGGGCCGGAAAGCGGCCAGGGGTCGATCGTCGGCCATGCTTTGATCAAAATTTAGACTTCATCGGAACGATACGGCAGTCCGGTGTGAGAACCTACTCACAGGTGGCTCCAGTTGTCCTGATCCCGCCCGAACTCCCTGGTCATCAGGCGGAGTTGCGTCAGCGTATGCTCTGTCGCATCTCCCGGGGGCTGACGCCGTAGCGTCGCCGGAAGGCCGTGCTCAAGGCGCTCGCCGAGGAGAATCCCGCGGCGTAGGCGAGGTCGGTGATCGTCAGGTGCTCGCACTCCGCGCACAGCAAGCGGTCCCGGACCAGGCGCAGCCGCTCCTCCCGGATCAGCTCACGGGGCGTGGTGCCCGCTTGCTGCAGGGCCAGTTGGATCTGGCGCAGCGACCAGCCGAGGGCGCGCGCCACCGCCGTACCCGTGAGATTCGGATCCGCCGCGTGGTCGCGCACATAGCGGCGGACCATCGCCTCCACCTCGCCCAGCTGCCCGGGGACGTCGGGGCGGTCGTCGCCGGCGGCCAGCATGCACACCAGCTCCACCACCCGGTCGGAGACGGCGTTGAACTCCGGGTCGGTGAGGTGCTCGCGCTCCTCGTGCAACCCCGTCAGCATCGAGCCGACGATACGGCCGAGACCGGTCGCGAGGTTCAGTCCGCTGGCCACCGGTGACCTGGTGTTGAGCCGGCCGTCCACCTCGCGGGCCGGGATGGTGAAGATGAACGCGTCGATGGCGTCGCTCTGCAGGCACTGGAACGGTGAGGCGAAGGTGACCAGCGCGGCCGTGCCCGGGGTCAGCCGGGCCTCCTCGCCCTCCTGCCGCAGCACGATCTCACCGCTCATCGGCAGCAGCAGCCGGTAGTCCTCGTCGGGATCCTGGCGTACCTGACGCATCGTGCGGGTGTACTCGATCTCGTCGGACCGGTACTTCACCAACTGATACGTGTCGGTGCGCTGCCGGAGCGTCTCGCCGCGGAAGTTCTCCGCCCGCGCGTATCTGAAGCCCATCCGGGACTGGTACGAGCCGATCTGCTCGGTCCAGAAGTCGGCCCGCTCGCGCGGGGCCAGCTCCTCGGTGGTCAGCGCCTCGACGCTGTAACTTCCCGCGGGCAACGCTCTCCCTCCTTGGTGCGGGCCCCCGACGATGTCCTCGTTGTCTTGTACGGTCCCCCGTACGAGAATCTTCAACTTCTGCTTGATCAAAGACAGTTACCGTCCGGTCGGACACGGAGGGCACCCTAGCGTGGCAAGCGGTTGCCGTGCCGCCCGGCCGAGTGGCTGAATATGCCTTTGGGAACCTCTCCCTTCGCGTCACGCCCCTTGCGCCACTCCTGCGCCCTGTGACAACTTCCCTGCGCGTCACGGAAAGTGCCCGTGCGGTGGCGCCGCTAGCGTCGTGCGCTCCGTCAACTCCCGCCGGCGTCCCGGGACCCTCCGACGCCGGGGGACTTGAGGACGTTAGGACTCGTACTTCATGACCGAACCGATATCGCAGGCGGTGATCTGGGCCCTCGCGGCAGCCCTGTTCGCCACCGCCGTACTCCTGCTGCGCCAGCACGGGATCACCAGGCGACAGCGCGGAAGGAACGCCGATCTGGCCGATGACGTGCGGGCCCGGGACGAGGAGCTGCGCCATCTGGTCACGGTCCGCCTGCCGGCCCTCGCCGACCACCCCGGCCAGAGCGTGCCCGGCGTCGGACCGCTCGACGGCCGTCTGGCCGGTACGGACTTCGGCAAGGGCCTCGACGAGGTGCTCGCCCGCTTCTCCGGCGCCGTCGAGCACGCGCAGCACCGGGCCGACCAGTCCGCCAAGGCCGCGCTCAAGGCGTCCATGCGCTCCATCCAGGCCCTCGCCAACGAGCAGCAGATGTCCATCTCCGAGATGCAGGAGCGGCACGACGACCCCGACGTGCTGCGCGACCTCCTCGAAGTCGACCACACCAACGCCCAGTTCGGGCGGCGCGCCCAGGCCATCGCCGTCCTCTGCGGCTCCTGGCCGGGCCGGCAGCGGGCCACCTCCCCGCTCGTCGAGGTCGCCCGGGGCGCCACCTCGCGCATCCGCGACTACCGGCGCGTCCGCGTCCACGGCCAGGTCGACCTCGCGGTGGAGAGCCGCGCCGTGGAACCGGTCGTCCTCGTGCTCGCCGAGCTCCTCGACAACGCCGCCCGGCACTCCCAGCCCAACACCACCGTCGAGGTCAACGTCCAGACCGTGCACAACGGCGCCTGCGTGATCGTCGACGACGCCGGTGTCGGTATGGACGCCCACGGCGTGCGGCGCGCCACCCTGCTGCTCTCCGGCGACGCCGAGGTGGACGTCACCCGCCTCGACGACCCGCCCCAGTTCGGCTTCGCCGTCATCGGGATGCTCGCCCGGCGCTACGGATTCACCGTCTCCGTGGACACGCGCTCCCCGTACGGCGGTGTCCGCGCCGTCGCCTTCCTGCCCACCGCGCTGCTCACCCACGTGGACCCCGCCGCCCCGGAGCCGCGACTCGCCCGTACGCCCGTGACCGAGGCCGCCCCCGGCCCCCGCCCGGCGACCGTCGAGACCGCCCCCGCCGCGACCACCGAGGGCGGACTGCCCAAGCGCCGTCGACGCACCCCCAGGCGGACCGGCGCCCCGGAACCGGAGCCCGTGGCACGGGCCGAGGAGCCCCCCGGCCGCTCTCCCGAGGAGAACGCCCGCCTCATGGGCGCCTTCGCCCGCGGCACCCGGTTCGGCCGCGCGGCGGGACGCATCCTCGACGAGGAGGAGTACGTGCCGAACCGCGACGGTGACCGCGACCGCGACCGCGACCGCGACGGTGACCGTGACGGTGATCGCGCCGCGGCGCCCACCCCCCACCAGAACGAAGGGACCCCCCACGCATGATCGAGCCCACGAACAACGAGCTGGGCTGGATGCTCGACGACGTGCTGAAGGTCCCCGAGGCGCGGCACGCCATCCTGCTCTCCGCCGACGGCATGCTTCGCGCCCACTCCGCCGACATCGACCGCGACGACGCCGAGCGCCTCGCCGCCGGGCTCTCGGGGCTGCAGTCCATCAGCCGCAGCACCTCCGAGTTCTGCGGCCCCGCCGACCGCCCGTGGCGACAGACCCTGATCGAGTTCGGACACGGCTTCGTCTTCCTCGTCGCGGCCGGCGAGGGCGCCTATCTCGCGGTCTCCACCGGCGACGAGGTCGACATGGAGGCGGTGACGTACCGCATGCACAAGCTCGTCGACCGCCTCGGCAAGGAACTGACCAGCCCGGCACGGCTGGACACGGGCAGCAGGGCATGACCCCCCGCCGGCCACGGGGGCGACTGGTGCGGTCGTACGTCGTCACCGACGGCCGCGCCCACCCGACCCGCAACACCCTGGACCTGGTCACGCTGCTGGTCGCCGCGACCGATCTGCCGCTGACCGGGCTCAGTCCGGAGAAGCGCCGGATGATGGACCTGTGCCGGCCCGGCTCGCTCTCCCTGGCCGAGGTGGCGAGCCGTCTGGAACTGCCGGTCAGCGTGACCAAGGTGCTGGTCGCCGACCTCATGGACAGCGGCCACATCGTCACCCGCGCCTCGTCCCCCGCGCTCGAACAGGCTCGCGCGGGTGCCTCCCTCCCGGCCGCCCGGCCGTCCGACGCGAACATCCTCCAGGAGGTCCTCGATGGGCTCCGCGCCCGCCTCTGACGACGTCTATCTGCGGCCCACGGTGAGAACGGCGGCCAAGCTGCTGGTCGTCGGTCACTTCGCGGTCGGCAAGACCACGTTCGTCGGCACGCTCTCCGAGATCCGGCCGCTGCGCACCGAGGAGGTCATGACCGAGGCCGGCGCGCTCGTCGACGACCTCGCCGGCACCCGTGACAAGACCACCACCACGGTCGCCATGGACTTCGGGCGGCTCACCCTCGACGACTCCCTGGTGCTCTACCTGTTCGGCACCCCCGGACAGCAGCGCTTCACCAGGCTCTGGCAGGACATGACCCGCGGCGCCCTCGGCGCGCTGGTCCTCGCCGACACCCGCAGGCTGTCCCACTCCTTCGAGGTGATGGGCGTCCTGGAGGAGCTCGACCTGCCGTACGCCGTCGCCGTCAACGACTTCGACGGCGCGCCCGTGCACGGCCTGGACGAGGTGCGCGAAGCGCTCGACCTGCTGGACGAGACGCCGCTGGTGCGCTGCGACGCCCGTGACCCGGACTCCTCCACCCGGGCGCTGATCGCCCTCGTCGCATACCTCCTGGACCGCAAGACCGAACTGGAGCCCGCGTGACCCCCGCACCGCAGTCCGGTCCCTCCGACCCTCTCGGTCCATCCGGCACATCCGACACATCCGGCCCGTCAGGTCCATCCGGTCCGCCGCCGGGTTGTCCGGCCCACCAGCCCATGTACGGGCCGGAGTTCGCCGCCGACCCGGCCGCGTTCTACAGGAGGGTGCGCGCGACCGGCCCGACCGCACCCGTCGAGCTGGCCCCCGGCGTACGGGCCACGCTGGTCACCTCCTACGACGCCGCCCTGCACGTGCTGCGCAGCACGGAGACCTTCTCCAAGGACCCACGCCGCTGGAACGACCTCGCGGACGGAACCGTCCCCCCGGACAGCCCTGTCGTCCCGATGATGATGTACCGGCCCAACGCCCTGTTCTCCGACGGGGAGGAGCACCGGCGGCTGCGCGGTGCCATCACCGACAGCATCGCCCGCGTCGAGCCCAACACCCTGCGCGGCTATGTCGAACGCAGCGCCGACACCCTCATCGACCGGTTCGCGCCCATGGGCGAGGCGGACCTCCTGGGGGAGTACGCCCAGGTGGTGCCCCTGCTGGTCTTCAACCACCTCTTCGGCTGTCCGGCCGAGCTGGGGCTGAAGCTGGTCGAGGGCATGTCCGGCATCTTCGACGGGGTGGACGCCGAGCGCGCGAACGAGCTGCTCACCACCACGCTCTTCGAGCTGGTCATGCTCAAGCGGAAGCAGCCCGGGGCCGACGTGACGTCCTGGCTCACCCTGCACCCGGCGGGACTCACCGACGAGGAGATGATCCACACCCTCGTCGTGCTCATGGGCGCGGGCACCGAGCCGCAGCAGAACCTCATCGCCAACGCGCTGCGGCTGCTGCTCTCCGACGACCGGTTCGCCGGTGATCTGTCCGGGGGCAGCCTCCCCGTGGAGGACGCGCTCGACGAGGTGCTGTGGACCGATCCGCCGATGGCCAACTACGCCGTGCACTACCCGAAGCGGGACGTGGTGTACGAGGGCGCGCTGCTGAGGGCCGGCGATCCGCTGGTCGTCTCGCTGGCGGCGGCCAACACCGACCCGGCCCTGACGAGCGATCAGCGGACGGGCAACCGGGCCCACTTGGCGTGGAGCGCGGGCCCGCACAACTGCCCCGCGCAGAGCGAGGCCCGGCTGATCGCGTCGGTGGCGGTGGAGAAGCTCCTGGACCGGCTGCCCGACGTCGATCTCGCCGTGCCCGTGGAGGCGTTGGAATGGCGCCCGGGCCCCTTCCACCGGGCCCTGGCGGCACTGCCGGTGACCTTCCCGCCGACGACGACGGTGGTCACGCAGCCCCCACGCCCCAGGCCGGCCACCCCGAACCGCCCCCAGGGCCCGAACGGCACCCCGGCCCCCGCCCCGCCCGCCCGAGAAACGGCTGGTCCCGCCTACTGGCCTGGTGGCGCGGAGAGTAGGGGGCCGCGCCCCCGGCGGTGGCAACCCGGGCCGGGAAGAGGCGGCAGGGCCGGCGCCGGGCTTCGTCAGGTGCGGCGGACCGGTAGGTGGCGGTGACCGTTGGAGATGAAGGACTCCACGTGACCCAACTGGTCCTCCGTGGCCACCAGTTCCAGTGCCGGGAAGCGGGCGAAGAGTGCCGGGAGTGCGATGCGGGCCTCCAGGCGGCCGAGCGGCGCGCCCAGGCAGTGGTGGACCCCGTGGCCGAAGGCGAGGTGTTCCTTGTCGGCCCGGGTGACGTCGAAGGCGTCGGCCTCCTTCCCGTGCCGCTCGGGGTCGCGTCCGGCGGCGGCGTACGCGGCCAGGATCGGCTCACCCTTGGCGATCACCACCCCCTCGGGCCCGCCCAGCTCGGCGAGGGCGAGGTCCTCCACGGCGTAGCGCAGCGGCAGGCTCGCCACCGGCGCCTGCGTCCGTAGCGTCTCCTCGATCACGTCGTCCCAGGTCGCCCGGCCCTCCCGGACATGGGCGAGCTGCTCGGGGTGGGTCAGCAGGGCGTGGACGGCCTGGTCGAGGAGGTTGACGGTGGTCTCGTGCCCGGCACTGATCATCAGCACCAGCGTGTCGATGAGTTCTTGCTCGCTGAGCCGGGTCTCGTCCTCGTCGCGGGCGGAGATCAGCCCGGAGGTGAGGTCGTCGCCGGGCGACTCCCGCTTGGCGGCGACGAGTTCGGCCAGCACGGCCTGCAACCGCCCGAACGCGGCGGTCATCTCACCGGGATCGGCGGAGGTGTCGAAGATCCTGTCCACCAACTCCCGCAGTTCCAGACCCCGTTCCTCGGGCAGCCCGAAGAGTTCGGTGATCACCTGGATCGGCAGCGGATAGCAGAACTCCTCCCGCAGATCGACGGTCCCGGCGCGCCCGAAGCCCTCCTCGATCCGGTCCAGCAGCCCTTTGGTGATCTCCTCGATACGCGGCTGGAGGGCGTTGGTGCGGCGCGCGGTGAACGCCTTGGCGACCAGCGTGCGCAGCCGTTTGTGGTCCCCGCCGTACGCGGTGAACATGTTCTGCACGGCGACCCAGGTGAACAGCGGCCACTCCGGCGTGATCTCACCGGCGGCGAACCGCGGCCAGTGCTGTCGCGCGTCCTTCGACACCCGGGGGTCGGTGAGCAGCCGCTTGAGCAGCTCGGGGCTGCTGACGGCCCAGGCCTCGACGGCCGGCGGCCCCGGCAGCACGACCCGGGTCGCCGGACCCGTCTCGCGGATGCGGGCGGCCTCGCCGTGGATGTCACGGCCGGTCGGGTCGATCACTAAGGGGCTCGGGTGGCCCATGGGGGTCCTCCTGGGTCGAAGACGGTCCAACAGCGCAACGTGCAAGCCCGGTCACGCTACGGCTCGACGGCACGGCCGGGCGAGATCGTGTCCCGCGCGCTGCGTACGACGGCAACTTCCCTGCGCGTACTCGCAAGTCGGCCGCGGAGACCGCTCCTAGGATCGGGCCCACCCCCCCCATGAAGAGCCGGTGAGTTCCATGATGGTCAGCAGGGCCCCGCGCTGGATGTGTGCCTACAGTCCCGAAGTACGCACCGTGCCCGCCGGGCGGTGGTGGAACGCCGTACGGGTGCCGGTGGCCCTCGGCGCGCCGGCCCTCGCGTCCCTCGGGGACGAGAGCGGCGCCGTCATCAAGGACGGCTACGGCGGCATCATGTACTGGCTGGTCCCGCCGGGCGACGCGTCCGCCTGGCACCTGCCCGACGTCCAGGTCCTCGGCCGGGGCAGTCACGTGGCCGTCCCGCCGCTACGCCGTACCGCCGGCCCCGGCCTCTACTGGCGCGTCCCGCTCACCCACGACACCTACTGGACGAACACGGCCCGGCTGCACCGGGCGCTGACGACAGCGTCGGCTCCCCTGTGAACGCCGAACCCCGCACCCCCCAGGGGCACGGGGAACCGCGCGAACCACCACAACGGCCGGTACCCGCCGAACAACCGCGACTACCCGAGCTCTGCGGCATGCTTCTCCGACTTCTCCGAAGCCCGCGCCGCCTTCTCCGCCCGCTTCGCCGACCGCTTCTGCCGGGGTTCCTGATCGGGCAGCCAGCCGAAGGCCAGCGTGCTGCCCACCGCCCCCATCAGCAGTCCGACGACGAACCCGCCGATGTTGGACGTGAGCCACGTGCCCAGCGAGAGCATGATCCCGAGGATGGAGTAGAACAGGCGCTGAGCGGGATTGAAGATGATCAGCAACCCGCACACGATCATCAGCGAGGGCAGGAGATAGCCCGCCAGCCCCTGCATGCCGATCTTCAGGATGACCGGGAGCGGCGCCTTCATCGTCAGCAGGATCTCGGCGCCGCCCAACGCCAGCAGCAGACCACCGGCGAACGGTCGGTGACCTCTCCATTCCCGGAAGTCGCTCACTAGTCGCAGCCCTCGCTCCGGAAGTTCATGTGCAGGTCGGGGAGCTTGAAGACGGCAGCCGTGGCGGCGTAGTTGTGCTGGTACAGGTCGGTGATCGTGACCGTGTCGGCCTGCTGGCCGTAGACACCGGGCTGACCCTTCTGGTCCACCTTGTCGAACGTGCTGGAGTCACGGCCGATCTCGATGTTGTTGAACGAGGCGTCACCCGAGATGTCGTCGGAGTCGATCGCCAGGTTCTTCACGCTCACCGGCGTGCCCTTGTTGCCGGCGGTGAGGACCAGCTGGATGCCGCCGAGGTCCACGCTCTGGCAGAGGTTCGTCAGCTTGCCGTTCTTCACGACCGAGGTCACGACCAGCACCTGACCGCCGGTGTCACCCTCGTTCGGGCTGTTCTCGATCATGTGGTCCAGCGCGCCGAACTGGGCGAAGCCCTCGCCGTCGAGCTTGTCGGCGGTGACGACGAACGGCATGCCCGAGATGGCGAACTGGACACCCAGAGCGCCCTGCGCGGTCATGATCATCAGACCGGCGGCGACCGCCGTGGCCGGCACCGCCATCACCGCGGCGCGCTTCAGACGGACCCGCCCGCGTCTGCCGGACGCTTCGGGACCCTCGGGTCTTTCGTTGGTGGACGCCGTGGCGTCCGAGGACGAGGCCATGTGTGCTCCCTGGACTTCCAAGTCATTGCAGTTGGGGCAACGGCACGTTGTCCTGGCGCGGACAGCGGTTGCGGCGCACGCCCGAGAGCACCTCCCGTGGTGCAAGGGCTTACTTGCTACGCCGCAGTAGCCATTCGGGAAGTTACCGGTGGTTACTTTCAAGGGTCAAGGTGCTTGTGGCAAAAGGATGTTGGTTGTGCCGCCCCTGTGAAAGATGAACATCTCTCACCTTCGGTTTTGTCTCCGGAGGCCACTGATCTCGGCCAACTCCGAAGCCCTGCTTGGCCATCAACTTGCTTGCGATGCCTTGACGTTGACTCTTCTTCAGGTCTACAACTCTCCCGGGTTTCCCCCACGGATCCGTGGCGCCGGATCCGACGCGCAGCGCCTGTCACCGTCCCGAACGCCCCGTCGCCGACGGGGCGTGGTGACCCACCTGAACGTGCTGCGCGGCCCACGCAGCACCACCCCTCGCCGCGGTGCCGGGCACGGTCGCCTTCCCTCCACTGGGCCGTGTCCCGGTCCCCGGCTGTCGCTGCCGGTCCGTCACGTACGGAGAAGGCGTGCCACGGATCGGCGGCGACCGTACGGCGCCGTGCGGCATCGCCGCGTTCCCCCGCGCGAACGGTGACCACTCGCGCGCCATCACCGCAGTCCACGCACCGTCGAGGGCTGTCACCCGCACTTGCCGAGGGCCCGACCGGCCCTCGCTTCCCGAGAAGAGGCACCCCCATGCGTACGCGATCCCTCCTTGCCCTCGCCGCCGGCACCGCCGCCCTGCTGGTGTCGGCCGTCAGCCCCGCCTCCGCCGCGGACACCGTGCTCACCACCGGCGGCCCCGCCGGTGACGCGGTCGCGGTCGGCGACGTCCTGAGCGCCTCGCTGGCCTCCGGCACGGCCGCCACGTTCCGCTCCAGCGCGACCGGGACGAGCGGCGTCTCCTGTGCCGCGTCGACCTTCACCGCCACGGTCACCGACAACCCGGCGGCGCCCGGCACGGCCACCGAGGCCGTGGACGCCCACACCTTCGGCAGCTGCACCAGCAACGTCTTCGGTGTGACCGGCGTCACCAGTGTCACCGTCAACAACCTGCCCTACACCACCTCCGTGACCTCCGACGGCGTCGTCACGGTCAGCCCGGCCTCGGGCTCGGTCATCCAGACCACCGTCGTGCTGCGCACGCTGCTGGGCACCATCAACTGCGTCTACCAGGCGCCCAGCATCACCGGCACCTCCAACAACACCGACAACAGCATCAACTTCACCGCCCAGGCCTTCACCAAGACCTCGGGCTCCTCGCTGTGCTTCGCCAACGGCTACTTCACGGCGAAGTACGCGCCCGTCACGGACACCGCCCAGGGCGGCGCGACGGTCTTCACCAACTGACCGCACCAGCAGGTCGGTCACCGGTCCGGCGGTCGGTGACCGGCCCGAGGCGCTGACCGGTCGTCCGGCCGGCGCCTCGATCGGCGGCCCGGTCGCTTGCCCGATCAGCCGTCGACGCGAGAGCGGCGCCCTCGTCCGCGGAGGAGGAGGGCGGCGCCCACGGTGAGCACCAGGACCGTGGCGCCGCCCGCCACCAGCGGTACGGAGGTGCCGCTTTCGTCGGTCGTGGAGGCGACGGGACTGCCGACGTCGGCCGCCCGCGCCTCGCCCCCGGCGTCGTCGGGGCCGGCGGCCGGTGCCTCGGTGGACGGTGTCGGCGTCGGCGCTGTCGTCGCGGGCCGGGGCTTCTCCTCGCTCGCCTTCCCGGTGGCCGGCTTCCCGGCCGCGGTCTCCTCGTCCTCGGCCAGTGTCCCGTCCGAACTCCCGCCGTCCGAACCGGAGTCGGCCTGTTTCGCCTTCGGGAACACCACGTCCGAGCACGAGTAGTAGGTGTCGACCGTGCTCGTGTTCTGCCAGATCGTGTAGAGCACATGGTGCCCGGCCCGATCGGCCGGCAGCTTCGCCGAGAACCGGTACGAGCCGTTCCGCAGCGGCGGGTCGGTGAGCGAGGCGAACGGCTCCTCGGGCAGATCGGACCACTTCAGCGGCTTCGTGGGGTCGTACCCCGGCTTCGTCAGGAACAGCTTGAAGGTGCCGGTGTGCGGGATCGTCGACCGGTACGTCAGATCCAGCGTGGCCCCGGGGGAGAGGCGGGTCGAGGGCCAGTCGGCGCGGGCCAGGTCGAGCCCCTGGTAGGCCGCGAGCCCTCCGCTGCACAGCCGTCCGTCGGGGACGACCTCCCGGTCCCGCCCGTACACACCGGCGATCCGCATGTTGTCCCACGCGGTGAAGGGCGCCCCGTTCGCGGCGACGGCGGCCTCGCACGCCGCCGTGCCCTGACTGTCCCCCTCCGGCGAGCACGCCGAGACCCGGCTCACCGGATCCGTCGGCGCACCGTGCGCAAAAGCTGGTCCGGCGGCGCCCACGGTGAGAAGCAGAGGGGCCACCGCGGTGGCCGCGGCGGCCATGACGACGGCGCGGCGGCCGGTGCCACGACGGGCGGTCGCGCGGTGGGCGGACAAGCGGTACATCCGTACGTCCGATCCATGGAGGTCGAGGGCTGACGGTCGGTGCACCGTGTCGTACGGGACCCATGAGCGCCGCGTTCAACGCCCCGAGCCTGTTCGACCGGCCGGATCCGGCCGGCGGGCCGTGCGGCGGCAGAGCGACGGCAAAACCGGCGAAGCGGCACATCGAGCCCCGACTCCCGGGCGGCGTAGGGGAGTTCCCCGGGGGTCGAGGGTTTTCCCCGTATCCGCATGACCTGGGCTTTGCCTAATGTCATCGCACAGCCGAACCATAGGTAACCCCTGGTGGGACGGCCCGCGCTTGGCCGGTTTCTGCGCCAACCCTTTCCGGACCCCCCGCCGCTTCGATGAAGAAGCGCTTCACCGCCGGCTCCTCCCCTGACATGAGCAGGCCACGAAAGGCGAAGCCCTTGCGTACTTCCCCCTCTCGTACCGCAGGACGGAAGCTCATCTCCGTCGCCGCGGTCTCCGTCACCCTGGTGGCGGGCATGACCTCCTCGGTCGCCGTCGCCCAGGCCCCGTCCGTGAAGGCGGACGCCGCCGCCCCCGCCGTGGCCGGTGCCACCGAGGCCGCGCCCGGCACTGTCGCCGAGCGCCTGATCGTCGGCTACAAGTCCGGCGCCGCCGAGGCCACTTCGAACAAGGCTGCCGACGCCGATGCCGTCGCCAAGGGCAAGAAGGCCGGCGAGAGCCTCGACTTCCAGCGCCGGCTCGGCAGCGGTGCCGCCCTGGTCGACCTGGGCGACGACCTCACCAAGACGGACGTCGCCGACGTCATCTCCGAGTACCAGGCCGACCCGCAGGTCGCCTATGTCGTCCCGGACCGCCTGAACAAGGCGCTGGCCACCCCGAACGACACCGAGTACACCAAGCAGTGGGACCTCTACGAGTCCACGGCTGGCATGAACCTGCCAGGCGCCTGGAACAAGACCACCGGTTCCGGTGTGACGGTCGCCGTCATCGACACCGGTTACGTCGCCCACTCGGACCTCGCCGCGAACATCGTCGGCGGCTACGACTTCATCGCCGACACCAGCGTCGCCAACGACGGCAACGGCCGCGACAGCAACCCGGCCGACCCGGGCGACTGGACCGCGGCGGGCGAGTGCGCCGCGGGCGAGCCTGCCAGCACCTCCTCCTGGCACGGCACCCACGTCGCCGGCACCATCGCCGCCGTCACCAACAACAGCAAGGGCGTGGCCGGTGTCGCCTACGGCGCCAAGGTCTCCCCGGTGCGGGTCCTCGGCAAGTGCGGCGGCTACGACTCCGACATCATCGACGCCATCACCTGGGCGTCCGGCGGCACCGTCTCCGGCGTGCCCGCCAACACCAACGTCGCCAAGGTCATCAACATGAGCCTCGGAGGGGGCGGCGCCTGCACCTCCGCGACCCAGACCGCGATCAACGCCGCCGTCAACCGCGGCACCACGGTCGTCGTCGCGGCGGGCAACAGCAACGCCAACGCGGCCAACTACTCGCCGGCCAGCTGCAACAACGTGATCTCGGTGGCGGCCACCAACCGCGCCGGCTCCCGCTCGTACTACTCCAACTACGGCTCGGTCGTCGACATCGCGGCCCCCGGCGGCGAGACCCGCACCGTCGAGACCGGCGGCATCCTGTCCACGCTGAACGCGGGCGCCTCGACCCCCGGCAGCGAGTCGTACGACTACTACCAGGGCACCAGCATGGCCGCCCCGCACATCGCGGGCCTCGCCGCGCTGGTGAAGTCGGCGAGCTCCGCGCTGACCCCGGCCCAGATCGAGTCCGCGATCAAGACCAACTCGCGTGCTCTGCCGGGTACTTGCTCGGGCGGCTGCGGCGCCGGCCTCGCCGACGCGGCCAAGACGGTGCAGGCGGTGACCGGTGGAGGTTCCACGGGGGGCACCACCTTCACCAACACCACGTCCCTGTCCATCCCGGACAACGGCGCGGCGGTCGAGTCCTCGATCTCCGTCACCGGCCGCACGGGCAACGCCCCCTCGGCCCTCCAGGTCGGCGTGGACATCACCCACACCTACCGCGGTGACCTGGTCCTGGACCTGGTGGCCCCCGACGGCTCGACCTACCGTCTGAAGAACTCCAGCTCGGACTCCGCGGACAACCTGGTCACCACCTACTCGGTGAACGCCTCCAGCGAGGTCGCCAACGGCACCTGGAAGCTGCGCGTCCAGGACGTCGCCGCAGTGGACACCGGCCGGCTGAACAGCTGGCAGCTGACCTTCTGAGTCCCGGGCCGTCAGGCCCGTGATTCCGGCCGAACGGCCGGACCCGATGGACCGCCACCCCCCACTGCCGGCGGCCGACCGATGCGAGCGGGCATCGGTCGGCCGCCGGCGCATGTACGCCGGGCGTTAGCGTATGCGCATGGCGACAGAGAAGTCCGAGGAAGCGAAGCACGCGCCGGCCGGGGGATTCGGTGCGGCCCCGGTCATGACGGTGTGCCCCCGCTGCGGCGCCTCGGGGCCGTCGGTGCGCACGGTTCCCGATGCCTGCGCCGCCCCCGACTCCCCGGGCTCCGGCCTCTCCGACCGGCTGGCGAAGGCCCCGGGCGTGGAGTCGAGGTTCGACAGCTTCACGCACTTCCTGGAAGGCATGGTCCTGGCCTTCGTCTGCGCGGGCCTCGCCCGGCACGGAGTCCAGAACGACAAACCCCTCTTCACGATCGGCGGCGCCGCCCTCGCCGTCCTCCTCTTCGTCGGCACCCTCTGGGTGGTCCGGGGCGAGGCCCGCGAACGCGCCACCGTCGCCGCGGGCAGGCCCCGCGCCGAGGAGCTCTGGACCGCCGCCTGCCACTGCGCGTCCTGCGAGTCCGTCTTCTACTCCACCGGCAGCCCGTGGCCGGGTCCGCTGACGACGGACCAGTTCCGCAAGTACGTCTGGACCGAGGCCGGCTTCACCAAGCAACTCGACGAGAAGCTGAAGCAGGTGGAACTGCCGCCCACACCCGCCGGCCCCACCGCCCCCTGAGGGAGCCCACGGCCATGCCTGACACCCCGCCCCGCCCCGGTCGTCCGCGGCGACGACCCGGCCTCCTTCCCGCACAGCGTCCTCGCCGAACGGCACCCCGCCCTCATCCGCAAGGTCCAGGACGCCACGCCCTACGGTCCACAACAGCGCCGCGCGCTGGACGAGTTGCTGCACGACACGCTCCACGGCACCGTCGCGCCACCGGCCGCCGACGACTGGTGGGACACCTGGGACGCCCGCCGCTATGCCGGCCGCTCCTGGTTCTCCCTCCCCTTCCTGGCCGCCGAGAGCTGCTTCTACCGCCAACTCCTCGGCGCCGTCGGCTACTTCGACCCCGGCCCCTGGCAGGGAGTCGACCCGTTCCGCCCCTTCAAACTGGCCGAACTGGAGACCCCCGAGGCCGCCGCCGAACTCACCGCCCTCGGCCCCCTGGCGGAACGCCCCCTGCCCGACCAGCTCGACGCCCTCCTCCACGGCTCCCTCTGGGGCAACCGGGCGGACCTCGGCTTCCGTCTCCAGAGCACTGAGGAGAAGGCCACCGACTCCCCGTTGGTCGCGGACGACAGCGACGCTCTCCTCTCCCTGCTGTCCGGCTCCGCCGGCCGCACGCTCTGCCTGGTGGCCGACAACGCGGGCCGCGAACTCATCCCCGACCTGCTGCTCGTCGACCACATCCTCACCCACGGCCACTTCGACCGCGCCCTGCTGCACCTGAAGCCGTACCCGTACTTCGTCTCGGACGCCACCACCGCCGACACCCTGGACGCGGTGCGCCACCTGATCGCGGCGAAGACGGACGCCGGGCATCGACTGCACGCGGCGCTCCGCGAAGGCCGCCTGGTCCTGCGCGCCCACCCCTTCTCCTGCGCCCCGCTGCCCTACGCGGACATGCCCGCCGACCTGCGCGCGGACTTCGCCTCCGCCGACCTGACCGTGATGAAGGGCGACCTCAACTACCGCCGCCTGGTGGGCGACCGCCTCTGGCCCCCACCACCCCTTCGCGGAGGTCACTTCCTATTCCCGGCCCCCGTGGCGGCCCTGCGCACCCTCAAGTCGGACGTCATCACAGGCCTGACCCCAGAAACGGAAACCGCCCTCACGACAACGGAGGGCCACCACTGGCGCACGAGCGGCACGAGGGCCGTGATCCAGCTGAGCACCTGAACCCCGAGGAGCGGAGCTCCTCAAGGGGCGCGGGAAACTGCGCGACCAGCCCCCACCGGACGGACGTCTGGGGGTCGCAGGGGCGAAACCCCTGAAGGATGGGACGGGTAGGGGCGGCGGGGGGCGAGAAACCCCCCAGGTTCACGCGATGGTGTGATCATGTGTCCCCATCCGGATGCCAGCCGGAGGCCACGGGTAGGGCCCGCCCATGACGCAGCCCTTCGAACTCCCGCACTTCTACCTGCCGTATCCCGCACGGCTGAACCCCCACCTCGAAGAGGCCCGCACACATTCCTCCGCGTGGGCCCGGCAGATGGGCATGCTGGAGGGCTCCGGCGTCTGGTGCCAGGCGGACCTCGACGCGCACGACTACGGTCTGCTGTGCGCGTACACCCACCCCGACTGCGACGGTCCGGCGCTCTCGCTCATCACCGACTGGTACGTGTGGGTCTTCTTCTTCGACGACCACTTCCTGGAGCTGTTCAAACGGTCCCAGGACCGCCCCGGCGGCAAGGCCCACCTCGACCGGCTCCCGCTCTTCATGCCGCTGGACCTCGCGACTCCCGTACCGGAGCCGCGGAACCCCGTGGAGGCGGGCCTCGCCGACCTCTGGGCGCGGACGGTGCCGTCGATGTCGATGGACTGGCGCCGCCGGTTCGCCGTCGCCACCGAGCACCTGCTCAACGAGTCTCTGTGGGAGTTGTCCAACATCAACGAGGGCCGGATCGCGAACCCGGTCGAGTACATCGAGATGCGCCGCAAGGTCGGCGGCGCGCCCTGGTCGGCCGGTCTCGTCGAGTACGCGACCGCCGAGGTCCCGGCGTCGGTCGCGGGATCGAGGCCGCTCAGGGTCCTGATGGAGACCTTCTCCGACGCCGTCCACCTGCGCAACGACCTGTTCTCGTACCAGCGCGAGGTCGAGGACGAGGGCGAGAACAGCAACGGCGTCCTCGTCCTGGAGACCTTCTTCGGCTGTGACACCCAGCAGGCCGCCGAGACCGTCAACGACATCCTGACCTCCCGGCTCCACCAGTTCGAGAACACCGCACTCACCGAAGTCCCCGCCCTGGCCCTGGAGAAGGACCTCACCCCGGCCGAGGTCGCCGCCGTCGCGGCGTACACGAAGGGGCTCCAGGACTGGCAGTCCGGCGGCCACGAATGGCACATGCGGTCCAGCCGGTACATGAACCAGGGTGCCGAGTCCGCGCGCGGCCCGCTCGACCTCGGCGGCGCGGTCCTCTCCGGCCCCGCCCTCCTCGCCCAGCCCGGCTTCGGCACGTCCGCCGCCGACGTCGGCGCCCTGCTGGCGACCGCCGCCGCGGAACGGCTGCGCGCCCACACCCATGTGCCGTACCAGAAGGTCGGGCCCTCACGACTGCCCGACTTCCAGCTGCCGTTCCAGGTCGAGCTCTGCCCGCACCTGGACGGCGCCCGCCCCCGCCTCACCGCGTGGACGCACGCGATGGGCATGCTGAGCGAGGGCGTCTGGGACGAGGAACGGCTCGCCGCGGCCGACCTGCCACTCTGCTCGGCCGGCCTCGACCCGGACGCCACCCCCGAGCAACTCGACCTCAGCTCCGCCTGGCTGGCCTGGGGCACCTACGGCGACGACTACTACCCCCTCGTCTTCGGCCACCGCCGCGACCTCGCCGCCGCCCGTCTGACCACGGCCCGGCTCTCCGACTGCATGCCCGTCGACGGGGAGCCGGTCCCCGTCCCGGTCAACGGCATGGAACGGGGCCTCATCGACCTCTGGGCCCGTACGACGGCGACGATGACCCCCGACGAGCGGCGCGGCCTGAAGGAGTCCGTCGACAAGATGACGGAGAGCTGGGTGTGGGAGGTGTTCAACCAGATCCAGAACCGCGTCCCCGACCCCGTCGACTACCTGGAGATGCGGCGCGCCACCTTCGGCTCCGACCTGACCCTCAGCATGTGCCGGATGGGCCACGGCCCGCAGATTCCGCCCGAGGTGTACCGCAGCGGCCCCGTCCGCTCCCTGGAGAACGCGGCCATCGACTACGGCTGCCTCATCAACGACGTCTTCTCGTACCAGAAGGAGATCGAGTACGAGGGCGAGGTCCACAACGCGATCCTCGTCGTGCAGAACTTCTTCGGCTGCGACTATCCGACCGCGCTCGGCGTGATCCATGACCTGATGACCCAGCGGATGCGGCAGTTCCAGCATGTCGTCGCCCATGAACTCCCGGTCGTCTACGACGACTTCGCGCTCTCGCGGGAAGCACGCGCCATCATGGACGGCTATGTGGCCGACCTGAGGAACTGGCTGGCCGGCATCCTCAACTGGCACCGTCAGGTCGACCGCTACAAGCCCGAGTTCCTCTCCCGCCGGGCCCACGGCTTCGTCCCGGACCGGCCACCGGTTCTCTCCTTCACCCCGGCTCACGCGGGCTGACGCGCCGCCGCCCTGGTCGCGTGTTCGACCGCGGCCCGGGCGAACGCGCGCACGATCGGGTGCGGGCGGCTGCCGTCGCCGGCCAGCTCCGGCTGGAAGAGCGTCGCCAGGAAGAAGGGGTGACCGGGGAGTTCGGCGATCCGGACGTGCCCGTCCTCGTCGTGCCCGGAGAACCGCAGACCGTGGGCGCGCAGGGTGTCGAGGTGACGGGTCGGGCCGTACGCGCAGAAGTACCGCTCGACCGACCGCTCGGCGTTCATCACGGACTGCGCGAGCGAGCCGGGTTCGATGACGACCGTCCCCTCGTGCCCGACCAGGGAGCAGGCGAGCGGCTCGATCAGGAAGTCCTCGGCGTCCGGCTCGCTCTCGGCGTGCGCGACCCGGGTGAGCCCGCACACGTTCCGGGCGTACTCCAGCAGCGCGTGCTGGAAGCCACCGCACGTGCCGAGGAACGGGATGCCCTCCTCCCGCGCGGTACGGATGGTCAAGAGCACCCCGGCCTCACTGCGGTAGGGGCTGCCCGGCACCACCCACACCGCGTCGAACCCCCGTACGGCCGCCGCGTCGGCGGCGGCGTCCTCGGAGGGGATCCAGTACGCGTCGAGGACCAGCCGGTCCTGGCCGGTGAGGGCGTCGAGGAGGAGCGGGATCCGGCTGTGCGAGACGACGTCGGGGGACCGGTCGCCGACGACGGCCAGCCGGGCGGGCGGGGCGGTTCGGGAGGGCGGGCTGCGGCGCGTTGTTCGTCATGCACGTCATCCTGGGCGCGGCCCCGACTTCACGTCCAACGATGATTTCTGCATCCCCGATAAGCAGTCCTGATGAGCGGTCCTGACAGTCCTGACGAGGGCCGCCGACGGACCCGCGGCCGGCCGGTGCGCGATCCTGTCCGCCATGGACCCGCATCTGCTGCGTACGTACGTCACCGTGGCCCGACTCGCCTCCTTCTCCGAGGCCGCGCGTGAGCTGGGCTACACCCAGTCCGCGGTGTCCCAGCACATCGCCGCGCTGGAGCAGGACCTCGGTGCCCCGCTGCTGACCCGGCGCCCCGTGCTGCCCACGGCGGCGGGCGAGCGGCTCCTCGAACACGCCGGACCCCTGCTGCTGCGTCTGGAGGCGGCCCGCGCCGACGTCGTCCGGATCGCGTCCGCACCCGAGCACGGGCTCACCCTCGCGGTGACCCCGACGGCTCTCGGCCCCCGTGTCCTCGCCGCGCTGCCCGCAGCCGGCGTGACCCTGCGGACCCTCGCCCGCGACGAGATCCCGGCGGCCGTCGCCACGGGCGCCGCCGACCTCGGTCTGGTCGACGGGCTCGCCGCCCCAGTGACCCTCCGACTCCCCGACGTGGCACCCCTGACCACCCGGGGCGTCGGCGAGGAACCCGTCTGCGTCCTGCTGCCCGCCGACCACCCCTTCGCACGCCGTCCCGGCCTCCGCCTCACCGACCTCGTCGACGCCCGCTGGCTCGACGCCCCCGGCGCCGGCCTCCCGCTGGACCGGCTCCGCACCGCGAGCGGCACCGGCGGTGTCCGCACCGCCCTCCGGTACGAGGGCACCGACCTGCGCACCCTCACCACCCTCGCCGCCGCCGGACACGGACTGACCGTCCTGCCGCGCGGCTTCGCCGTCGACGTCCCCGGCGCGGTCGCCGTGCCCCTCGTCACACCACGCCTCGTGCACCGTACGGAGATCGTCCACGGCGGAACGCCCGGCGGGGCGGCGGCGGCACTGGTGCGGGAGCTGACCGGTGCCAAGCAGCTCTAGAAGGCTCATGAAGATCTTGGGTTTTGGCCCTGCCGCGTCAGCGGCAGGGCCAGACTCGTCTTGTGGCGATGGGCGAGTGGGTCGGCGAGACCGTCGGGCCGGACGTGTGGGAAACCTGCCGGGATCTGATCCCGGCCGGGAGCGTGTTCGCGTTCCTGGCCGAGCATCGCGGCGAGTTGTTCCCGGCTGAGATGTTCGCGGACATGTACCCGTCGGTGAACGGACGGCCGAGCATGCCGCCACAAATCCTGGCCGCCGCGATCACCTTGCAGGCCCTGCACGGGCTGTCGGACTTCGAGACGGTCCAGGAACTGCGGTGCGACCTGCGCTGGAAGGCCGCATGCGGCCTGGGACTTCACGACATGGCATTCGACCCGTCGCTGCTGGCCTACTTCCGCCGCCGCTGTCCCGCTCCGCCCGCCCGAACCGGATCTTCGACGCCGTGCGCGAGGTCGTGAAAGCCACCGGCGTCCTCAAGGGCAAGCACCGCCGGGCACTGGACTCCACCGTGCTGGACGACGCGGTCGCCACCCAGGACACCGTCACCCAGATCATCGCCGCCGTCCGCGCGGTGATCCGCGAGGTCCCCGGCGCCGACGCAGTCGCCGCTGCCCAGTGCACCGCGCACGACTACACCGACCCCGGCAAGCCCCGCATCGCCTGGAACGACGAGCAGGCCCGCGCCGAACTGGTCGACGCCCTGGTCACAGACGCGCTGCGGCTGCTGGGCCACCTGCCCGAACAGCAACTCTCGGAGAAAGCCGCGAACGCGGTGGGCATTCTGGCCCTGGTCGCCGGCCAGGACGTCGAGCCCGCCGAGGACTCCGACGGCCGCGACGGACGCTGGCGCATCACCCGGGGCACCGCCCCCAACCGGATGGTCTCCACCACCGATCCAGAAGCCCGGCACGTCCACAAGACGCGCAGCCACCAGCAGGACGGCTTCAAGGCCCACCTGGCCATCGAGCCCGAGACCGGCTTATACACCGCGGTCGCCCTGCGGCCCGGCTCCGGAGCCGAACACCACGAGGCCGCCGTCGGTCTGGACCTGCTTGCCGACGAGGACAACCCGCTGGACGTCTTCGGCGACACCGCCTACTCCACCGGCGATGTCCGCCAGACCCTCCACGAGGCCGGGCACCAGCTGTTCCTCAAACCCGCCCCGCTGCGGCCTGCCGTCCCCGGCGGCTTCACCCTCGACGACTTCGCCATCGACACCGAAACGGCCGTCGTGACCTGCCCGGCCGGACACACCGTCGCCCTGTCCGACCCCGGCGGGCAGCACCACCAACGCAAAGCCTCTTTCGGGGACCTATGCGCCGGATGCCACCTGCGCGAGCGGTGCACCAAAGCCAGGGCCGGACGCATCCTGACCATCCGGCCCCACCACAACCTCCAGACAGCCGCTCGCCGCCAGGCCGCCACCGACCCCGGCTGGCAGGCCGACTACCGCCGCTGGCGGCCCCCGGTCGAACGCGCCGTCGCCTGGCTCGTCCACCACGGCAACCGGCGCCTGCGCTACCGCGGCACCATCAAGAACGACACCTGGCTCCACACCCGAGCCGCCGCCCTCAACCTCCGCCGACTGATCAACCTCGGACTCACCCACACCAGTGGCACCTGGCACATCGCACCGGCCACTACATGACCACAGGGGTTGTCCGGCCTGGCGGCCGGACAACCCTCACCAAGATCTTCATCGAACTTCTAGTAGGGCTCCGTTACGTCTGTCTGTCGGTCCTGTTTGGGGGGAACGCTGAAGGTGTGGACGCACATGAAGTGAACCGGGCTCGGGCGACGTTGGCGTTATTCGTGGCTGACGTGTTCGCGTCGGTGCCGCGTAAGGATCAGCGGGCGAAGGGCGACTGCTACCTGCGGGGACTGATGCTGGACGGACGGCGGAAGTCGATCCAGCCGATGGCGGAACGGCTGCCCGACGGCAACGAGCAGAACCTGCAGCAGTTCGTGAACCAGTCGACGTGGGATCCGGTGCCGGTGCGGCGGCGGATCGCCCAGCGGATGGTGCCGAGAATCGGCCCGGAGGCGTGGGCGGTCGATGACGTGTCGTTCCCCAAGGACGGGAAGATGTCGGTGGCGGTCGCGCGCCAGTACTGCGGGGCGCTGGGCAAGCGGGCCAACTGCCAGGTCGCGGTGAGTGTGCACGCGGTCTCCGACACCGCGTCCTGTCCGCTGCAGTGGCGGCTGTTCGTGCCCGAGGAGTGGGCGGACGATGCGGTGCGGCGGCAGAAGACCGGGATACCGCAGGAGGTCGGGCACCGGGAGAAGTGGCGTCTGGCCCTGGACATCCTCGATGAGCTGGCCGGGTGGGGTCTGGTGCCGCCGGTGGTGGTGGCCGACGCCGGCTACGGGCAGAACGCCGACTTCCGCGACGGTCTGAGCGAGCGGGGCATCGGCTATGTCGTGGCGGTCCGTTCGGACGTGACGGTCCACCCGCACGACGTGCGGCCCACCGCCCCGGCCTGGTCCGGGAACGGTCGCAGGCCGCAGCCCCGCTACCGGGACAAGCCGTCCTCGGTGGCAGCGCTGGCTCAGGAGCACGGACGGCAGGCGTTCACCGAGGTGACCTGGCGTGAAGGCTCCCGCGGGCCGATGCACTCACGCTTTCTGGCGCTGCGGGTGCGGCCGGCCGGGGTGAGGGCCCGCCGTCTGGCCCAAGCCGCCGCCACTGCCGAGCACGGCCACTGGGACGGTGTCCTGCCCGAGGTGACGCTGCTGGTCGAATGGCCCCAGGACGCCGAAGCACCCACCGACTACTGGCTGTCCAACCTGCCCGCCGACACACCGATCACCGAACTGGTCCGCCTGTCCAAGATCCGCTGGCGCATCGAGCACGATTACCGGGAACTCAAGCACGGCCTCGGCCTGGACCACTTCGAGGGCCGCTCCTGGAACGGCTGGCACCACCACGTCACCCTGGTCACCGCCGCCCACGCCTTCCTCACCGAACAGCGCCTGTCCCCAAAAGCCGATACAGCGGACTCACCCTCTACCAGATCCTCGACGCCATCCAGGACCTGCTGAACTGCTGGACCGGCACCTGCACCACCTGCCACCGCCCGCTGCCCAGAACATCCACCACCAGCCAGAACCCAAGAGCCAGAGCAACCTAACGGAGCCCTACTAGGGCGTGTTTCGGAAGTCCCTTCTGCTCTGCGACGCCCGGCACGCTCCCCCGGTCTCGGCTGGCGCTCGACCGGGAGGTACCCCCACCGCCGTACCGGACGAAAGGCCAAGTACACCCAGTACGAGGCCTTTCGTCCGGCGCGCCGAGAGCACGCACCGGACGCCGCAGAGCCGCCCTTCGGGCGACGAAGGGACTTCCGAAACGCGCCCTAGACGCCTGCTGCGACTGATGTGACGGGGCGTCAGTCTCACTCGTTCGTGGCTCGTCGTGCCATGGCGCCCCGGGTAGGTCTCCGGCCGGAGGTGGCCACCATGGAACAGACAGCGTTGCGGCCCAAACCCATGCCGGGCGGGGAGCCCTGCGGCGATCGCCCGTCCGGCCCGACCCGGCGTCCGCATGCCGCGCCCCGCCGCGCCCGGCAGCGACTCGTCACCCTGCTGCTCGCCCTGGCCGCCTGCGTCGCCCTCGTCCTGTCGGGCGTCGGGCTGGGCACGATGGGCGCCACGGTGATCGGCATGAGCAGACTTGCCGAGCTGCGGGAGCGGGCCGCGGGCGAGCGAGGAGCCGTCGGCCGCCCCGACGCCGACGCCGACGACCGGGCGCGGGGCGGCCTGCCCAAGTCGGCGCCGGGGCAGGGGAGTTCGGTGTCACCCGGCATCGGCGCGCCCACCCGCCCC
The DNA here is from genome assembly GCF_020982545.1 of Streptomyces sp. MNU76. GTDB lineage: Bacteria > Actinomycetota > Actinomycetes > Streptomycetales > Streptomycetaceae > Streptomyces. The sequence continues at coordinate 393,601 of NZ_JAJKLK010000003.1, forward strand.
ACGCTCGGCGTCGAAGCCGTCGATGCTCCTGCGCCCGTGCCCGCAGCCGCACCCTCCACCGCAGCCACACCCTCGACCGCTCCCACGTCCGCGGGGGCGGCGGGTCGCGGCGCGCTCGTCGTCGGTGTCCACATCCCCGGCCCCGGCCACGCGGCCGGCCTGGTCCGCGGTGACACCGTCCTCGCCCTGGGCGGCACCCGGACCGGCTCGGCCTCCGACCTGGCGCGGGCCGTCGCCGCCGCGCGCCCCGGGGTGGCCCTGAAACTCCTCGTGCGCCACGCGAACGGCACCCGGCAGTACCTGGTCGCCGTCCCGGGCGTCGTGACCTGAGCGGCCCCGCCGCTTCCTACGCGGCCACCCTGAAGTGACTGGTCAGCCGCCCCTCGTCGTCCAGGACATGGAAGGCGAGCCCGGGCGGTGCCTCCCGGTCCGCGACCGTGTCGCCCTCCCAGGGCAGCCGCAGCGTCCAGGTGACCCCGGGTCCTACGACCAGCGGACGCCCGGCGAAGGTGGTCGCTGCCGGTGTGTGGGCGTGACCGGTGATGATCCCCGCGATCTCCGGCCGGCGTTCCAGCAGCCGGCCGAGCTTCGCGGACCGGCCCAGCCGGTACCGGTCCGGGAGCGGGTGGTGGAGCGCCACCGGCGGGTGGTGGAAGGCGAGCAGGGCGGGCCGGTCGCCGTCGAGCCCGTCCAGGGTCTCCTCGATCCAGGCGTGGGTCTGCGCGTCCAGTGCGCCCTCGTCCTGCCCCGGGATGCTGGTGTCGCACATCAGGACGGCCGCGTCCGGGAAGACGTGCACGCTGTTGACCGGCCCGTCGGTCGGCGGCTCCCCGAGCAGCGCCTTGCGGTAGGGGGCCCGGCTGTCGTGGTTGCCCGGACAGGTCAGCACCGGGAAGGGCGCCCCGCCCCCGCGCAGCCCCAGCAGACGGGCCGCCTCCTCGTACTCGGCCTCCGTGCCGTGGTCCGCGATGTCCCCCGTCACCAGCAGCGCGTCCACCGGGCCCGGCAGCCCCCACAGCAGATCCCGCACCCGCTCGGCCCGCCGGCCGGCCCGGTCGCTCCCGTCCAGATGCAGATCACTGATGTGCGCGAGTACGAGCATCGTCGTACGCCTCCCTCGGGCGTCGCCTTAATGGAACACTTGAATCCAAGCATTAGTGCTAATGGGAAGGCAACACGCAAGCATTAGCGAGGGTTGGTGGGGGAGAGCTCGGCGGCGGTGTGGAACGCACTGGCCGGAGCCGCCGCGCGGGCCGTACGACAGTTGACGCCACGTGCCAATCGGCTCGCGTGCGGTGCGGCGGAGGGGCAGGATGCTGCCCGTAGCCCCAGGGAACTCCGAGCACGCGGAGGCATGGATGAGCGCCCCCTTCACCACCGACGACCACCGGGCCCGGATGCGGCGCGCGGCGCGGGCCGCGGCGGACGCCGGGCTCGACGGGCTGCTGGTCGCGCCCGGCCCGGACCTGGTGTGGCTGACGGGGCACCGGCCGCCCGAGACCGAGCGGCTGACGATGCTGGTGCTGCGCGACGGCGAGGACCCGGTGCTGGTGGTCCCCACCCTGGAGGCCCCCGACGCCGCCGGGGCACCCGGCGGACCCGCGCTGACCCTGCGCGACTGGACCGACGGCCAGGACCCCTACGAGGCGGCTGTCTCCGCCCTCGGCCCCCGCGGCCGCTTCGGCGTCAGCGACAACGCCTGGGCCCTGCACCTGCTGGGCCTTCAGCGTCGGCTGCCGGGCACGGCGTTCGTCGCGCTCACCGAGGCGCTGCCCATGCTCCGGGCCGTGAAGGACGCGGCGGAGCTGGAGCTGATGGCGGCGGCCGGCGCGGCGGCCGACCGGGCGTACGACGAGATCCGGCAGGTGCCCTTCGCCGGGCGCCGCGAGAGCGACGTCGCCGCCGACCTCGCCGACCTGCTGCGGCGGTTCGGGCACTCCCAGGTGGACTTCACCATCGTCGCCTCGGGCCCGAACGGCGCCAACCCGCACCACGAGGCGGGCGACCGGGTCATCGGGCACGGCGACATGGTCGTCCTCGACTTCGGCGGCCTCAAGGACGGCTACGGCTCCGACACCTCCCGCACGGTCCACGTCGGCGAACCGGCCGCCGAGGAACGCGAGGTGCACGACCTCGTGCGGGCTGCCCAGGAGGCGGGGTTCAGGGCCGTGCGTCCCGGCGCGGCCTGCCAGGACGTCGACCGGGCCGCCCGCGCGGTCATCGCCGAGGCCGGGTACGGCGACCGCTTCATCCACCGCACCGGGCACGGCATCGGCGTCACCACCCACGAGCCGCCGTACATGATCGAGGGGGAGGAACGGCCCCTGGTGCCCGGCATGTGCTTCTCGGTCGAACCCGGTGTCTATCTGCCGGGCCGTTTCGGCGTCCGCATCGAGGACATCGTGACGGTCACGGAGGACGGCGGCCGGCGCCTCAACAACACATCGCGGGAGATGGCGGTGGTCGAGTGACCCTTCCCGTACCGTTCCTGGGGACTGAGTATGAGTGAGTCCGCCCAGCCGCACGCCCCGAACGGTCTTGGGCGTTCCCCCACTGCCTCAAGGGCGTGGGAGGTACCCCCAGGTCCCCGGCGTACTCAACCCCGGGGCGGCGACACGCATCCTGTACGTGGTCCGTCCCGGGAGGCCGGTTCCCTCACGACCTGGCCAGGTGGGTACGGACAGAGGGCGACGGAGAGGCCCGGGACCTTCTCTCCGGAGGAAAGGGGGCTCCGCACGCCGGCTCCGTTCCCGGTGTCCCGGATCGCCCGCTCACCGTAGCCCGAACAGCCCACACCGTCGCAAGCCCGGAAGTCGATCATCACACGATCGAGCTCATCCACCCTCGTACGCACTCCCCGGCAAGCAGCTGGCAACCCCCGCTCCCCTGACCCCCGGACGACGGCGCGACCATGACCCAGGCACCGACACCCACCGCGGACAGCGTCCGCAGGCTGGTCCGTTCCCTGCTGAAGAACGGGGCGGGCAGGCCCGGCGGCAAGGGCGCGGGCGGCCCCGACGTGCGACCCGTCGCCGGGGACGACACGCACGGCACCTGGTGGGTCGGCACCCGCCATGTCCTTCGCCTCGTGACCGACCGGCACGGCGTCGGGCCGCAACGACGCGAACTGCGGCTGCGGGACCTGGTCCGCCCGCACATCGGCGTCGCCGTGCCGGTGAGCGTCGCGCACGGCGAGTGGTCCGGAGGGCTCACCTACACACTGGACACGCGGCTGGCCGGGGGCACGGCCGAGGAGCACGAGGTGTCCGCCGTGGGCGAGGCCGACCTGGCGGCGCTCCTCACGGGGCTGCGCGAGGTGCCGCCGCGGCAGGCCGAGGCGCTCGGGGTGCCGCGGCTCGCCCCGCGCCCGCTGGAGGCGCTGCGGGCGGCGGCGGGACGGGCGGCGCGCCTGCTCGCCGAGGCCGACGAGTTCGACGCGCGGCGGCTCGGGCAGCTGACGTCGGCGACGGCGGCGCAGCTGACGGCGCCGACCGCCGTCCTGGTTCACCACGGGCTCACCGGCGACCACCTCGTCGTCAGCGCCGACGGCCGGGTCCGGGGGGTGCTCGGCTGGACCGACGCGGCCGTCGGCGACCCCGCCGAGGACATCGCCGGCCTCGCCGCGGCCGTCGGCTCACCGGCCGCCGTCCGTGCCGCGACGCTGGCCGGCTACGGCGTCCGCCCCTGTCTGCGCGGACTCTGGCTGGCCCGCTGCGACACGGTCGTCATCCTCGCGGAGGGCCTTCAGGGGCGCGCCGCCGTGCCCCTCCCCGTCCTCCGTCACCGGCTGCGTCGCGCGTGGGAGCCGATCCTGCTGGAGAGGGTGACGGATCTGCGCGGTGAGGACTGACGAAGCAGCGCCTCAGGGCTCGGGGGCGCGCGGCACAGGGCGACCGCGGGTCGGACGTGGCTGATCGCGCGGTTCCCCGCGCCCCTGAAGGGGCCTGCGGCCCCTGGTCGCCTCACGCCACCGTCAGCACCACGCACGACTCCCCGCCCAGGGTCAGCACCCCGTCGGCCCCCGGCGCCTCCACCGGATCCCACGCCGCGAGGACGCGCGCGTGGGGCACCCCGACCGGGACCTCGGCCGTCTCCTTGCCCAGGTTCAGTGCCACGAGGACATCGCCCCGGCGGAAGCCGAACCACCGGGCCTCCTCGTCGAAGGCGACCTTGACGTCGGAGAGATCGGGGTCGGAGAGATCGGGCAGGGAGTGGCGCAGGGCGATGAGAACGCGGTACCAGGACAGCATCCGGGCGTGGGGCTCGCGCGCGGGCTCCGACCAGTCGAGGCAGGAGCGGTCGCGCGTCGCGGGATCCTGGGGGTCGGGGACGTCCTCCTCGGCCCAGCCGTGCTCGGCGAACTCCCGGCGCCGGCCCCGCCGTACGGCCTCCGCGAGCTCCGGATCGGTGTGGTCGGTGAAGAACTGCCAGGGCGTGGACGCGGCCCATTCCTCGCCCATGAAGAGCATGGGCGTGAAGGGGCCGGTGAGGACGAGCGCCGCCGCGCAGGCCAGCAGGCCGGGGGAGAGGGTCGCCGCGAGCCGGTCGCCCTGGGCGCGGTTGCCGATCTGGTCGTGGGTCTGGGTGTAGCCCAGCAGCCGGTGCGCTGAGACGCTCGTACGGTCCAGGGGGCGGCCGTGGCGGCGCTCCCGGAAGGACGAGTATGTGCCGTCGTGGAAGAAGCCACCCGTCAGGGTCTTCGCCAGGCCCGCCGGGCCCGCGTGCGCGAAGTCCGCGTAGTAGCCCTGGGACTCCCCGGTCAGCGTGGTGTGCAGGGCGTGGTGGAAGTCGTCGTTCCACTGGGCGTGCAGGCCCAGTCCGCCGTGTGCGCGCGGGGTGATGAGGCGCGGGTCGTTGAGGTCCGACTCGGCGATCAGGAACAGCGGCCGACGCACTTCCTCGGCGAGCGCGTCCACCGCCGTCGTCAGCTCCTCCAGGAAGTGCAGGGCCCGGGTGTCCTTGAGCGCGTGGACCGCGTCCAGCCGCAGCCCGTCGAGACGGTGGTCGCGCAGCCAGGCCAGCGCGCTCTCCCGGAAGTACGCCCGCACCTCGTCCGAGCCCGGCGCGTCCAGATTCACCGCCGCGCCCCACGGCGTGTGGTGCCGCTCGGTGAAGTACGGCCCGAAGACGGGCAGGTAGTTGCCGGAGGGGCCCAGATGGTTGTGCACGACGTCGAGCACCACCCCGAGGCCCAGTCCGTGGGCCGCGTCCACGAACCGCTTCAGCGCCTCGGGACCGCCGTACGGTTCGTGCACGGCCCACGGCGAGACGCCCTCGTAACCCCAGCCGTGCGTCCCGGGGAAGGGGCACAGCGGCATCAACTCGACGTGGGTGACGCCCAGTTCGGCGAGGTGCCCGAGACGTTCGGCCGCCGCGTCCAGGGTGCCCTCGGGTGTGTACGTGCCGACGTGCAGCTCGTAGAGGACCGCGCCCGGCAGCCCGCGTCCGGGCCACTCCGAGCGCCAGGTGTACCGCCCCTGGTCGACGACCGCGCTCAGTCCGTCGGGGCCGTCCGGCTGCCGGCGCGAGCGCGGGTCGGGGCGCACCGGACCGTCGTCGACGGCGAAACCGTAGCGCGTGCCGTCCGGCGCCTCCGCCTCGGCCGTCCACCAGCCCGGCCGCTCCGGATCGCGCTCCATGGCGTGCGTGGTGCCCGCCCGGTGGAGGGTCAGACGGTCGGCCTGCGGTGCCCACACCTCGAACTGCACGGAACGGTTCTCCCTCGGCTGCCGGTCGTGGTCCTGGGTAGTCAGGGGGTTGCTCGTCCATCGTGGAGCAAACGAGATCGTCGCGCGCCGGGATCGGTGCTTTTGTTCTCGCGAGTCGTACCGTCCTCCCGCATGTCCGCGGATGGTCACCGTTTACGGGTTGTCTGGACACCTCCCGCCTCGCTGACCGACAATCACACGCGTGACGTCGTCCTTCGAGTTCCACACGTACCCCGCGCGGCTGTCGGACGCGGAGCGCGACCGCGCGCTGAGGGTGCTCCGTGACGGCGTCGCACTCGGCCGTCTGTCGCACGACACGTTCATCCGGCGGATGGAGCTGGCCCTCACCGCCCGCCGCTCCGACGAACTCGTCGCGCTCACCGCCGACCTGCCCGTCGAGAACCGCTGGTCCCGGCTGGTGCTCGGCACCGTGGGCGCGGTCTCCGGCTTCGGTGTGAAACTGCGCAGGGCCTGGCAGGCCGAGCGGCTCCCCAAGCTCCAGCTGCCGCACCCGGCGGGCGGCCACGCCCTGCGCATAGGCCGCGACCCGGCGAACGGGCTCCGGCTCAGCCACGAGACGGTCTCCCGGGTGCACGCCGAACTGAGCCGGCAGGGCGGCATGTGGATCCTGCGCGACCTCGGCTCCACCAACGGCACCACCGTCAACGGCCGTCGGGTGATCGGCGCGGCCGTCGTCCGCGACGGCGACCAGGTGAGTTTCGGCCGGATGGTCTTCCGCCTCTCCTCCGAATGACCTTGTGACCGACCCCACGGCAAAGCTCTGGCCTGGGATTTACGCAGCGAGTTTGTCAACTGCCCTCCCGTTCCAGGGTGTTGACGTGCGTTCTCAGCCATGACTGACTGTGCTTACACCATGCACACCAGGTGAACCGACGTCACCACATTCGTGGAGGTGTGCCCTGCCGCCACCCCTCCGCTACCCGACCGTCGACGAGTTGTCCGCCCGCGCCGCCGCCCTCGTAGCCCGCCATCCGCACCGCGCCCGACTCCGCCGCGTGGGCACCTCACGGGCGGGCACCCCGATGTGGCTGCTCTCCGTCGGACACGGCAGCCGCCACACCCTGATCGTCGCCGGCCCGCACGCCAACGAGCCCGTGGGCGGCGCCACCGTCCTCCGGCTCGCCGAACGGGCCCTGGCCGACCCCCGGTTGAGCGACGCCGCCGACACCACCTGGAACCTGCTGCTGAGCCTCGACCCCGACGGCTCCCGCCGCAACGAGGGCTGGCTCCGCGGCCCGTACACCCTCGGCCACCACTTCCGGCACTTCTTCCGCCCCGGCTTCCTGGAACAGCCCGAATGGCTGCCCGACGGCGCGGCCGGCGCCGTGCTGCCGGAGACCCGCGCCCTGCTCGACCTCCAGGACGAACTGCGGCCCTTCTTCCAGTGCTCGCTGCACGGCGTCGACGTCGGCGGCGGATTCGTCGAACTCACCCGGGACCTGCCGGGGCTCGCCGAGCGCGTCGCCCGCATCGCCGCCCGCCTCGGCATCCCCCGCGAGCTGAGACCGTACGACACCCTGTACTGGCCCTGCCTCGGCCCCGCCGTCTACCGCATCCCGCCCCCGCGCCGGGGCGACCTGGCCGCCGCCATCACCGAGGCGGCCGTCGAGTCCACCTGGTTCCACCCGCACCGCCACGGCACGGCCACCGCCGTCGTCGAGGCGCCGATGTGGGGCGTGGCCGCCGTCGAGGACGCCTCCCCGGCGCCGGACGCCGACGCCGTACTGCGCACCGTCAGCCGTGCCCTGCGCCAGGACACCCGGCTCCTGGAGGACCTCCTCACCCGCGTCCGCCCCTCGGTGAGCGGCACCCCGGACGCGGCCCGGCTGCTCGCCCCGGTCGACGACTACGTCCTGGTCGGGCCGGGCGTCGCCGACTCCTGGGACCCCGACGTCCACACCACCGCCCGGCCGCTGCCCCCGCTCGACACCGCCCGGCTCACCACCCTCGCCCTCTCCGGCCGCCGGGTCGCCCTGCGCACCGCCGGGCTGCTGCACCAGCTGGTGACCCGTGCCGGTCACGACCCGGCCGGCGTGCTGCCCGAGCTGGACCGCCTGATCGACGAGTGGTGCGCCGACTACCGCGACGGATACGGGGCCCGCTGGATCCCCGTGGCCCACCAGGCGGAGTACCAGGCCCGCGTGGTTCTCGCCGCGTTCGAGCTGGCGGCCGGGCGCCCGCACCAGCCGGGGCCCGCCCCGCTGGGGCCCTGCCCGGACTCCCGTGCGGACTCCCGTGCGGATTCCCATTCGGGTGAGCAGGGATGGAGTTCCGAGCCCGCCGTGCCGATGCACCGGGAATGACGCACCCCACCCACGCGGTACGCGGCTGCCTGCTCGCCGCCCTCGCCCTCCTCACCCTCGGCGCCTCGGCCCCCGACCGGACGAGCGCCGTCCAGAGCGACTGGCTCTACGTCACCCTCACCCGGGGCGACGCCCGCTCCTCCGACACCCGCGGCACCCTCCTCCTCTGCGACCCGCCGCAGGGCCACGGCCGGGCCGCAGAGGCGTGCGCGGAACTCCGCCGGACCGACGGCGACATCACCCGCATCCCTCACCGGAACGCCATCTGCACCGAGATCTACGCCCCCGTGCGGGCCTCGGCGGAGGGCCAGTGGGGCGGCAGACCGGTCACCTACGAGCAGACGTTCGCGAACGCGTGCGTGATGGCGGCGCGCACGGGGGCGGTGTTCGCCTTGTCGGACTGATGACCACCGGCTCTTCGAGGGGCGCGGAGAACTGCGCGACCAGCCACGACGAACCCGCACCCGCCCGACGGCACAACGCGGCACCCCAGTAGGCGAACCCGGCGCCCTCAGTCCCCGGCGCCCACCCCACCCGCGCACACGCCGCCGCCGCCAACACCGTCCGCACCTGGTGCTCGACCTGGTCGCCCACCGGCACCCACCGCGCACGGAACCGCTCGGTGAAGGACTCGCACCACTCGGCGACGAGCGCTTCCAGGAGCGGCACCCCCGGGTCGTCGGCCTCCCTCAGCACCCGCAGCAGCATCGCCGCCGCCCGCAGCGGAAGTCGCCGCCCGAACGCTTCCACACTGCCCACGTACGCCGTCGACAGATCCGCCGGCGGACCGTCCCTCCAGTCCCGGGCCAGCCCCGGTACCAGCGCCAGCGCCCACCGGGCGGCCCGCAGCAGCGGCCCCTCGGGTCCCGGCAGCCGGGGCAGCGCCTCGGCGAGGACCCCTTCCACCCGGCCCGCGTCCGTCAGCAGCCGCCGGGACAGGTGCCGCAGCGCCGCCGCCGGGGCCGGGTGCGGGGCGATGTCGTCCACCAGGTCGCTCGCCCACATCGGCACCTCCACGACCGCCGTCAGACCGCCGTACCGGTGGGCGTGGTACCAGGTGCTGTGCCGGGCGTCGTCCGGCATGCTCGGGTACGCCGCGAGGCCGCCGGGCCGGGGCATCACGAACACCCCGGGCCCGGACACGGGCCAGCCGGCGGCGTCCGACGCGCCCCTCTCCACCGGTATCCCCAGCTCGGCCGCGGACTTGGCGAACGGCTCGGCGAGCCCCGGCACGTCCTTCGTCAACTGCACCCAGCTGCCGCCCAGATCGGTGCCGTGCAGGGTCACCTGGAGGTAGGGCCGCAACTCGTCCAGCACACCCATCAGGGCGTACGTCTCGGGTGGCAGCCGTTCCGGCGGCAGCACGGACGGCGACCACTCCGGCTGCTCGGGACCGGCCGGCCGGAAGAACCCGAGGTGGTAGTCGAGCAGGGTGCGCGGCAGGGGAGTGGTGTGCAGGCTCGCCCCGTCCGGGTCCGCGCAGAGCACGAAGTGCCAGGACACACCGGACCGCAATCGCCCGTCCCGCGCCACCCGTTCGGCCAGGGCGAGCACCGTGGAGCCGCCGGTCGGCTCATTGGCGTGGGCGCCCGCGACGACCAGGACGGCGCGTCTCGCGCGCCCTACGGACAGCAGACGCAGCGGGCGGCCGGCACGCGAGGAGCCGATGCTCCGCAGTGCGCACAGCGTCGGCCGACGGGCCGTCAGGGCTCGCGCCGCCGACTCCAGTTCAGCCACCGTGGGATAACCGAGCTCCGACAGCAGACCCACCCCCGTCCCGTCCGCCTGACACCCAAGTCCGCGCGCCCGACCGGGCCGGGCGGGGGACATACCCAGTGTCCCCGCATGGCAGGGGCGGCTCCCAGGGGCGCCCAGTCGCATTCACCGTCACCCGGTACGAGGTTCACCGCTACCCGGCACGGGGTCCCCACCGAACCCGACCCGGACCCACCGAACCCGGTCCGGGTCGACCGCAACCCGGTCCGGAGTCGCCGTAGCGGGTTCGGGTCCGCCGTCGCCTGGTTCGGAGTCGCCGTAGCCGGTTCGGGCCCACCCGCCATCCGGTACGCAGCGTCACGCGCCGACCCGCTCCAGCAGCGCGACCGGCAGGGCTTCGAAGAGTTCCGCCAGCCGCACCTCGCCCGAGAACTCCCGCTCCCCGCCGAGCACTTCGCCCCACCGGCCCTCGGGCAGCGTCAGCCGGGTGTCGCCCCAGCCCCCGGCCTGGGCCAGCCGCAGCGACAAGCGGGTCACCGCCGTGACCACCTCGCCCGAGCGGCTGAAGGCGACACAGTGGCCGGCGCCCGCCCCCTCCGCCGCCAGCGGCACGTACGTCGCCGTCTCCCCGAAGACCTCCGGCCGCCGCCCGCGCAGCCGCAGCGCCGCCCCGGTGAGCCGGAACTTCTCCGACCCCTCCTCGTGCGGAGCGAAGGCCCGCCGGTTGTCCGGGTCCACCAGGGCCCGGTACTCGGCCTCCGTCCCCTGGTACACATCCGGCACCCCCGGCATCGTCAGCTGCACCAGGGCCGCGCCGAGAGCGTTCGCCCGCACGTGGGGCGCCAACTCCTCGCGCAGCGCGGCGACCCGGGCGTCCAGGGCCGGTCCCCGCGCGACGAACTCCGCCACATCCTGCTCGTAGGCCGCGTTCTGCTCGGTCCAGGAGGTGTGCAGCCCCGCCTCCCGCACATGCTTCAGCAGGGCCCCCTGAAGTCGCTCCTCGGCGTCGGGGCCGAGCCCGAACGCCGTCTGCCAGGCCGCCCACGCCAGCTGCGGATCCGGGACCCCCGGGCCGTCCCGCGTCACCTCCGCCAGCAGTTCGGCCCACCGCCCGGGGCACTCCGCGAGCACCGCGATCGCCGCCCGTACGTCCGCGCTGCGCTTGGTGTCGTGGGTCGACAGCACGGTCCCCGTGGCCGGCCAGTCGCGCTGCACCCGCGCGCAGTAGGCGTGGAAGTCCTGGGGCGACACGGCCGGGCTCCCCGGATCGCCCCCCACCTCGTTCGCCGACAGCAGCGGCACATAGCGGTAGAACGCCGTGTCCTCCACCGACTTCGCCCGCAGCGCCGACGAGGTCTGCGCGAACCGCGCCCGGAACTCCACCTCGTCCGGCCCGTCCCCCCGGCCCAGCACCAGGTCCCGTACGGCGTCCACCGACCGGGCCTCCTCGGGCACCACGAACAGCGCGCGCGCCTCGGCCGCGGCCTCCTCGGTGACGACGAGGGAGGCGTCCTCGGAGGTGTACGGCCGGTACACCTCCATCCGTGCGAGCAGCTCGCACAGCGCGGTGCGCAGCGCCCACGGCGCCTGGTCGCGCAGTGAGAGGTCCAGGGAGCGCTCGCACACCCGGTGCGCCACCCGGGTGAGCCGCTCCACCTCCGCGACCAGCTCGTGCGTGAGCACCCGGTACGCGGCCCGCCGCACGGTCGCGTCCCACTTCCCGCCCCGGTCGGACTGCGCGGCCGTGAACCGCCGGTACTGACCCAGCAGTTCACCGGCCCCCGCCGGATCGGTGAACAGCCCGTCGATGTGCCGCAGCGCGTCGTAGCCGGTGGTTCCCGCGACCGGCCAGGCCCCGGGCAGCGCCTCCCCGTCGGCCAGGATCTTCTCGACGACGGTCCACCGTCCGCCGGTCGCCTCGTGCAGCCGCCGCAGATAGGCGTCGGGATCGGCGAGCCCGTCGGGGTGGTCGACCCGCAGCCCGTCGACGACCCCCTCGTCCAGCAGCCGCAGGACCTTCGCATGGGTCGCGTCGAAGACCTCCGGCTCCTCGACCCGCACCCCGATCAGCTCGGAGATGCTGAAGAACCGCCGGTAGTTCAGCTCCGTACGGGCCAGCCGCCACCACACCGGCCGGTACCACTGCGCGTCCAGCAGCTGCGGCAGCGGCAGCTTCTCGGTGCCCTCCCGCAGCGGAAACACATGGTCGTAGTACCGCAGCTCCCGCCCGTCCACCACGAACTGCTCGATCTCCGCGCCCAGCGGCCCGCCGAGCACCGGCAGCAGCACCCGGCCGCCCTGCGCCTCCCAGTCGATGTCGAACCACCGCGCGTACGCCGATTCCGGCCCCTCCCGCAGCACCTCCCACAGGGCCCGGTTGTGCCGGGGCGCCATGGCCATGTGGTTCGGGACGATGTCCAGGACGAGCCCGAGCCCGTGGGCGCGCGCGGTCCGGGCCAGCTCCCGCAGCCCCTCCTCGCCCCCGAGCTCCTCCCGCACCCGCCCGTGATCGACCACGTCGTACCCGTGCGACGACCCCGGTACGGCCTCCAGCACAGGGGAGAGGTGCAGATGCGACACACCGAGCGAGGCGATGTACGGCACGGCGGCCGCTGCGGCGGAGAAGGGAAAGCCGGGCTGAAGCTGAAGCCGGTAGGTGGCGGCAGGCACGACAGAGGTCATGGGTTCCTACGTACCCGCCACACCGGACTTGGAGCACCCTGACACGCGAGGACGCCATGCTTTTGAGGGGCGCGGGGCTGTATCCATGTGCGGCTCCGCCGCGTGGGCGCGATCCACGCACGACCCTGTTGTCGGCAACGGTGATCAACCCCTACGGCGAATCCCCCTACGCCGGCCTCCGGAACACCACCAGACTCCGGTCCACCAACTCCACCCGCTCCCCGGCCGCCACCTTCGGCCCGTCCACCGGCACCGCGTCCTCCCGCCCCGTGTCCACCACCATCTGCCACTGCGGCCCGTGGTTCACCGGCACCACGAACTCCAGCGGCTGCGCGGACGCGTTGACCATCAACAGGAACGAGTCGTCGCTGATCCGCTCGCCTCGCGGACCCGGCTCGGAGATCGCGTTCCCGTTCAGGAACACGCTCAGCGCCCCCGCCTGCGAGGAGTCCCAGTCCCGCTGCACCATCTCCCGCCCCTCGGGCGTGAACCAGGCGATGTCCGACAGCTCGTCGTGCGTGCCCTCCACCGGCCGTCCGTGGAAGAACCGCCGCCGCCGGAAGACGGGGTGGTCCTTCCGCAGCCACACCATCGCCCGGGTGAACTCCAGCAGATCCCCGAAGACCCCACCGTCACCGTCACCCTCGTCCCCGTCCGCACCGGAGGGCCACGGCACCCAGGACACCTCGTTGTCCTGGCAGTACGCGTTGTTGTTGCCGCCCTGGGTCCGCGCGAACTCGTCGCCGTGACTGAGCATCGGCACCCCCTGCGACAGCATCAGCGTCGCGATGAGGTTCCGCACCTGCCGGACCCGCAGGGCCGTCACCCCGGGGTCGTCCGTCTCGCCCTCGGCCCCGCAGTTCCAGGACCGGTTGTGGCTCTCCCCGTCCCGGTTGTCCTCGCCGTTCGCGTCGTTGTGCTTCTCGTTGTAGGAGACGAGGTCCCGCATGGTGAACCCGTCGTGGCAGGTCACGAAGTTGATCGAGGCCAGCGGGCGGCGCCCGTCGTCCTGGTAGAGGTCGGAGGAGCCGGTCAGCCGGGACGCGAACTCCGCGAGCGTACGCGGCTCGCCCCGCCACAGGTCGCGCACCGTGTCCCGGTACTTGCCGTTCCACTCGGTCCACAGCGGCGGGAAGTTCCCCACCTGGTAGCCGCCCTCGCCGACGTCCCAGGGCTCGGCGATCAGCTTCACCTGGGAGACCACCGGGTCCTGCTGGACGAGGTCGAAGAACGACGACAGCCGGTCCACCTCGTGGAACTGCCGGGCCAGGGTCGCCGCGAGGTCGAAGCGGAACCCGTCGACGTGCATCTCGGTGACCCAGTACCGCAACGAGTCCATGATCAGCTGCAGCACGTGCGGGGACCGCATGAGCAGGGAGTTGCCCGTGCCCGTCGTGTCCATGTAGTAGCGGGGGTCGTCCGTCAGCCGGTAGTAGGACGGGTTGTCGAGGCCCTTGAAGGAGAGCGTGGGACCCAGGTGGTTGCCCTCGGCGGTGTGGTTGTAGACCACGTCGAGGATGACCTCGATGCCGGCCTCGTGCAGGGCCCGGACCGCCGACTTGAACTCCAGCACCTGCTGACCCCGGTCGCCCCAGGAGGCGTAGGCGTTGTGCGGGGCGAAGAAGCCGATGGTGTTGTAGCCCCAGTAGTTGCTGAGGCCCAGGTCGGCCAGCCGGTGGTCGTTCACGAACTGGTGTACGGGCATCAGCTCCAGCGCCGTGACGCCCAGTTCGGTCAGGTGTTCGATGATCGCCGGGTGGGCGAGCGCCGCGTAGGTGCCGCGCAGCTCCTCGGGCAGCCCCGGGTGCCGCATGGTGAGGCCCTTCACATGGGCCTCGTAGATCACCGTGTGGTGGTACTCGGTCCGGGGCCGCCGGTCGTCGCCCCAGTCGAAGTACGGGTTGACCACGACCGAGGTCAGCATGTGCGGTGCCGAGTCGAGGTCGTTGCGCTTCTCGGGCGCCCCGAAGTGATAGCCGTACACCTCCTCCCCCCACGTGACCGAGCCGCTGATGGCACGTGCGTACGGGTCGAGCAGCAGCTTCGCGGAGTTGCAGCGCAGCCCCCGCTCCGGCGCGTACGGGCCGTGCGCACGGAAGCCGTACCGTTGCCCCGGCATCACGCCGGGCAGGTACGCGTGCCGCACGAACGCGTCCGTCTCGCGCAGTTCCACCGCCGTCTCGGAGCCGTCGTCGTCCAGCAGACACAGCTCTACTCGGTGCGCGGCCTCCGAGAAGACCGCGAAGTTGGTACCGGCGCCGTCGTACGTGGCGCCGAGCGGATACGCCTGTCCAGGCCAGACCTGCATGGATACGACTCTTCCAGTTGTCGCGCGCCGCTGGGGGCGACTCCGGATGGAGTCTCCCCCAATCTGATGGAACCTCCTAGGACATACGTCCTTCCTGCCCGGAGTGGACACATCGTGACGCCCCGAGGGGCCCCCGGAGTCGCGTCCCGGTGGCCCGATCGCTATGAATCGGCTCACTCCCCGCGCGGTAGCGCCCCGGAACGACCAAGTCACGTGCGGTAGTTGAGAAACGACCTGTCCATCCGGCTGTATCGTCACCCGCTACCGGAGTACCCTTCCTTGATCGTTGCGTAGGGGTGAGCTCGGGGGAGCGGAAGGCGGTGCGTGGGTGGGCTCGGGAGGGCTGGAGTTGCCTCCTGGTGGCGCGGGCGACACGGGTCACGAGGGGGACCCCACGGATGTCCCACCCGGCGCGGTGTCCCTGGCGCGGCCGATGGAGCGGGGCTCCATCGGCCCGGAACTGGACTGGAACGCCGACGCCTGGCTCGAAGTGCGTACGCGCGCCCAGCGGGCCGGCCGCGCCTACATCTGGCTGAACCTCGTCGAGCAGCGGCTGCGCGCCGTGGTGGCCGCCGTGCTGCGGCCCATCTACGAGCCCGTCCACGGCGACGACTGGGTGGTCGCCGCCGCCGGACCCGCCGGACAGGAGTGGGTGCAGCGAGCCGTGGCGGTCCGCGAGGTCAGCCGCCGCAAGGGCTATCTGCTCGACCCGGCCGACGACAACGTGCTGAGCTTCCTCACCCTGCCGCAGCTGCGTGAGCTGATGGTGCAGCACTGGCCCTGCTTCGAGCCGTACGTCGACGAGCGGCGCGACGTGGAACTGGCCCTGGACGAGCTGGAGGTCACCCGCAACGTCGTCTCCCGCAACCGGGCCCTGTCCGAGGCCGTCCTCGCCCAGGCCGAGCGTGCCTCCGCGAAGCTGCTGGAGATCCTGGGCGCCGGCAGCGACGTGCCCTCCGCGCGTCGGCTGCCCGTCGACGCGGTCGAGGACCTCGTCGGCGACCGGTACGCGGACGTCGTCGGCGTCCACCCCGACCGGGTGCGGCTGCTGCGGCAGTTCCCCGCCGAGGACCTCTTCGGCGGGGCCCGCCGCCTGGACGCCATCGGCATAGGCCTGAACCTCCTCGTGCAGAACTTCTCCGGGCGGCGGCTGGTCCGGCTCGCCGAGTCCGGCTGCCGCGTGCGGTTGCTCTTCCTCAACCCCGCCTCCAGCGCCGTGAAGCGGCGTGAGCGTGAACTCGGCATAAAGCGCGGCGAGTTGAGTCGTGCCGTGGAGATGAACATCCTCCATATGCGCCGGGTCCGCTCCCGGCTGCGCGACCCCGGCGCCTTCGAGATCCAGGTCTTCGACGAGACCCCGCGCTTCACCGCGTACCTCGTCGACGGCGACGGCACGGACGGGGTCGCGGTCGTCCAGACCTATCTGCGGCGCACCCGGGGCATGGAGGCGCCCGTCCTCGTCCTGCGCGGCGGCAACCGGGTCCTCAAGGCGGACGAGAACGGCGAAGTCGGCCTTTTCGATACATACCGCGAGGAGTTCGAAGTGGCGTGGGCGGACTCCCGACCGGTGTCGTGACGGCCGCGACAGAGGTCGTGCGCAGGGCCGCGACGCAGTGCCCGCACGCCTGGGGCACGGCGAAGCGGAATGTGCGCCTCGGATTGTCAGTGGCCCGTGCGATGGTGGTGGTCACTGGGGGAAAGCACCACCAAGGAGGGGGGCCAGCATGGGTTGGCACCGGCAGCTGCTGATCGGCTTCGACCTGGAGACCACCGGGACGGACCCGCGCGAGGCGCGCATCGTCACGGGCGCGGTCATCGAGGTCGAGGACGGGGAGCCGGTCGGACACCGGGAATGGCTCGCCGACCCGGGCATGGAGATCCCGGAGGAGGCGGTGGCGGTGCACGGCATCACCAACGCCCGTGCGACGGCCGAGGGCAGACCCGCCGACCAGGTCGCCGACGCCATCGCCGACGTCCTCGTCTCCTACTGGAGGACGGGCGTCCCGGTCGTCGCGTACAACGCGGCCTTCGACCTGACCCTGCTCTCCGCCGAACTGCGCCGGTACGCCCTGCCGTCCCTGCGCGACAGGCTCGGCGGACTCGACCCGGCGCCCGTCGTCGACCCCTACACGATCGACCGCTCCGTCGAGCGCTACCGCCGGGGCAAACGCAACCTCGAAGCGGTCTGCGGCGAGTACGGCGTCCCCCTGGACGCCGCGCACAACGCCTGCGCCGACGCCCTGGCCGCCGCCCGCCTCGCCCGTGCGATAGCCCAGCGCCACCCGAAGGTCGCCGCCCTCGGCCCGGCCGAGCTGCACCGCCGCCAGATCGAGTGGTACGCGGAGCGGGCCGCCGACTTCCAGGCGTTCCTCCGCCGCAAGGGCAACCCGGAAGCGGTCGTGGACGCGCTCTGGCCGCTGGGCGAACTGGAGGACGAAACGGTATGAACGCCGACGAGATCTCCCTGCGCGAAGTACGCGACAGCGACCTGCCGTTCTTCTGGAGCCACGCCCGTGACCCCGAGGCACAGCGGATCGCCGCCTTCACCGGGGAGTACCACTCCGACCGGGAGTTGTTCGACGGTCACTGGGCGAAGATCCGCGCCAACCCCGACATCCTGGCCCGCACGGTGGTCGCCGGCGGCGAGGTCGTCGGCAACGCGGCGGTCTACGGCCCGCCGGACGAACGCGAGGTCACCTACTGGATCGACCGCGCCCACTGGGGCCGAGGTATCGCCACCGCCGCCCTCGCCGCGCTGATCGCCCTCGACCCGACCCGTCCGCTGTACGCCCGCGCCGCCGCCGACAACACGGGCTCGGTCCGCGTCCTGGAGAAGTGCGGCTTCGTCGTCACCGGCCACGACCGGGGCTTCGCCCTGGCCCGCGACGCCGAGATCGACGAGGTGACGCTCATACTCCGGGCCGGCTAGGCACCGTGCGGGGTCAGGAAGGACACCGGCGGCCCGTTCAGGTCCCGCCCGGGTCAGAACGGATACCAGCGAACTGTCTCGTCCCCGTCGCGCAGCGAGGCGACGCGGCGTTCGAACTCGGCCAGCGCCTTGGGGTTGCTCGGCGCGTGCTGCGCGACCCAGGCGCAGCTGGCCGTCTCACGGGCACCCCGCAGCACCGAGCAGCCGTCCCACTCCCGTACGTCCCAGCCGTACGCGGCCGTGAAGGCGTCGTACTCCCGCGTCGGCAGGCCGTAGCGGTCGTGGGAGAGGGCCATGACGACGAGGTCGTGCTCGCGGAGGTCACCGGAGAAGGTCTCCAGATCGACGAGGACCGGGCCGTCCGGGCCGATGTGCACGTTGCGGGGGAGCGCGTCGCCGTGGATCGGGCCCCGGGGCAGACGCGGGGTGAGAGCGGCCGCGGCCGCTTCGAAGCCGTCCCGGCGTTCCCGGAGATACGCCGCGTCCGCCGGGTCGATCGCGTCACCGGCGAGCCGCAGCCAGCGCTCCACACCGCCCAGCAGTTCACGGCGGGGAAGGGCGAAGGAGGTGGGAAGGGCGTGGACCGGGCGAAGGAGTTCAGCCAAATCACGCGGCTCCGCGGGGCGTACGGGATCGGGCAGGCGATGCCACACCGTCACCGGGTGCCCCTCCACGAGCAGGGCATCCGGCTCGGCGGGCCGCACCGCCGGGACACCCTGCGCGGCCAGCCACTCCGCGATGCGCACCTCGCGCCGGGCCCGGTCGAGGAGTTCGGCGTCACGGCCCACCTTCACCACCAGGTCACCGGCGGCGAACACCGCGTTCTCGCCCAGCCCGAGCAGCCGCGCCTTCCCGGCCGCACCGGGCAGCACGCCGGCCGCGACCACCACACCCCGGGCCCGAGCCTCGTCCATCCGTCGCCTCCCTGTCCGTAGCGCCGACACGCGCTCGTGGCGTCGGCTTCACGCCATCCGACGGCCAGTCTCGCATTCGCACAGGTCGGACCGTGTGCGCGGTGTCTTGACGCCCTGTCATGCCCTCAGCACCATGACGGACATGAGCTTGGCGACCGCGAAGCCGCAACGCCCGCGACCGGCCAAGCGGCGCACCCCGGCGGACGGCCGGGACCGGCGCCTGATCGACCACGGTGCCTGGTTCCTGGTGCTGCCCGCGCTGATCCCCATCCTGGTGCTGAGCGTCGGACCGCTGCTGTACGGGATCGCGCTGGCGTTCACCGACGCCCAGTCCGGCCGGACCGAGCCCACCCGGTGGATCGGCACCCTCAACTTCCAGGACCTGCTGCACGACACCCTCTTCTGGGACTCGTTCCGCATCGGCCTGCTCTGGGCGGTCGGCGTCACCGTCCCGCAGTTCCTGCTGGCCCTCGGCCTCGCGCTCCTCCTGAACCAGCCCCTGCGGCTGCGCTGGCTGGCCCGCGCGCTGGCGATCATCCCCTGGGCCATGCCCGAGGTGGTCGTCGGGATCATGTGGCGGCTCGTCTACAACGCCGACGCGGGCATCCTCAACGAGACCGTCCGGGACCTGGGCCTCGGGGACGGCCGCGACTGGCTGAGCGGACTGGCCACCGCCCTCCCCGCCGTCATACTGGTCGGGATCTGGGCGGGCATGCCGCAGACGACCGTCGCCCTGCTCGCCGGGCTGCAGAACACCCCGCGCGAACTGCACGAGGCCGCCGCGATGGACGGCGCGGGCGCCTGGCGCCGCTTCCGCACGGTCACCTGGCCCGCCATCAGACCCATCGCCCTGGCCGTCTCGGCGCTCAACCTGATCTGGAACTTCAACTCCTTCGCCCTGGTGTACGTCCTGACCAACGGCGGACCGGGCGGCCGTACCCGCCTGCCGATGCTCTTCGCCTACGAGGAGGCCTTCCGCTACGGGCAGTTCGGGTACGCCGCGGCGATGGGCTGCGTGCTGGTCGCGGTGATCTCGACCGTCCTGGCGTTCGTGCTGGTCGGCCGGCTGCGGCGGGGGGAGGACTCATGAGGACCGGCAGGGCGGCACGCACCGGGCAGTACCTGGCCCTGGTCGCGTATCTCGGCTTCCTCGCGTTCCCCTTCCTCTGGCTGGTCTCCACCGCCTTCAAACCGGCCCGCGAACTGGGCAGCCTCCACCCGACCTGGATCCCGAAGGACCCGACCCTCGCCAACTTCCGGCAGGCCTTCGACGAGCAGCCCCTGTTCGAGGCCGCGCTCAACTCGCTGGTCGCGGCGGTCGGCGCGGCCGTCGTCGCCGTACTGATCGCGACCCCGATGGCCTACGTCATGGCCCGGCACCGCACGACGCTGTCGCGGATGGCGACCGGCTGGGTGGTGGTCAGCCAGGCGTTCCCGTTCGTGCTGGTGATCATTCCGCTCTTCCTGGTGCTGAAGAACCTCCGGCTGATCAACTCCGTGCCCGGACTGATCACGGTGTACGTGGTGTGGGCGCTGCCGTTCGCGCTGTGGATGCTCGTCGGCTACGTCCGGGCGGTGCCCGCCGAGCTGGAGGAGGCGGCCGCGGTCGACGGGGCCGGGAGGCTGCGCACCCTGGTGTCGGTGACGGCGCCGTTGCTGGCGCCCGGCATCGTGGCGACGGCGCTGTTCGCGTTCGTCACCGCATGGAACGAGTTCTTCTTCGCGCTGGTCCTGCTGAAGACACCGGAGAAACAGACGCTGCCGGTCGTCCTCACCCACTTCATCGGCGCCGAGGGTGTGGCCGACCTGGGCCCGCTGGCTGCGGCGGCCTTCCTGGCGACGCTCCCTTCCCTGGTCGTCTTCGCGGTCATCCAGAAACGGATCACGGGCGGCATGCTCGCCGGGGCGGTGAAGAACTGATGCGCGCACCTCGGCTCGTCGCGGCTCTGCTGCTCTGCCTCCTCGCCGCCGGCTGCACCGACGGCGGGGCGACCTCCGACGACGGCCGGATCACCCTCCGCTTCCAGTCCCTGGCCTGGCAGGAGGAGTCCGTCGCCGTCAACAAGAAGCTGGTGCGGGAGTGGAACGCCGCCCATCCCGACGTCCAGGTCGAGTACGTCCAGGGCAGTTGGGACAGCGTCCACGACCAACTCCTCACCTCCTTCGAGGGCGGTGAGGCGCCGGACATCGTCCACGACGCCTCCGACGACCTCGCGGACTTCGCGTACGGCGGCTACCTCGCCGATCTGCGCGAGCTGCTGCCCGAACGGCTCAGGAAGGACATCCCGCGGCACAGCTGGGAGACGACGACCTTCGGCGAGGGCGTCTACGGGGTGCCGTTCCTCCAGGAACCCCGGGTCCTCATCGCCAACGCCACCTGGTTGCGTGAGTCCGGTGTGCGGCTGCCGACCCCCGAGGACCCGTGGACCTGGGCCGAGTTCCGCGAGGTGGCGAAGGAGCTGAGCGGCGCCGGGAAGTACGGCGTGGCCTGGCCGTTGAAGGAACCGGTGTCGGCCACGCTGAACCTCTCCCTCTCGGCAGGCGGACAACTGTTCCACCGGAGCGACGGCAAGGTCGAGGTCCGGTTCGAGGGCGCCGACGCGGTCGTCCCGAGGACCGTGCGCGACACGGTGAACGCCGACGGGAGCGCGCCCGCCAGCACCCTCGGCATGGGCGGCTCCGACACGTTGCCCGGCTTTTTCGGCGGCCGGTACGCGATGGTGCCGCTCGGCTTCTCCTACCGTCAGCAGATCGTCCAGCAGGCGCCGAAGGGCTTCGACTGGCAGGTGCTGCCCGCTCCCGTCGGCGCCGGCGGGCTCACCCAGGGCGTCAGCCCGCAGACGCTCTCCGTCGCCGAGGACAGCCCGCACAAGGAGCAGGCCGCCGCGTTCGTCGACTTTCTGCTGCGTCCCGAGAACATGGTCCGTCTCGCCCTCGGCGACTGGATGCTCCCGACCGGCACGGAGGCCCTCCGGGATCCCGCACTGCGCACCACCGAGCACGACTGGGCCACGGGGACCGCGCTCGCCGGGTACCTCCGGCCGGCGCCGGCGCAGTCCGTGCGGGGCTATCCGGAGTGGAAGGACAAGGTGGCCACCCCCGCGTACCAGGAGTACTACAGCGGTGCGATCGGCCTGGGTGAGCTGCGGGAGCGGTTGGAGGACGACGGGAACCGGGTGCTGGCGCGCTATCAGCGGTGAGGGGGTGGGTGGTGGCTCGGGTGCGGGTGGGTGGGCTTCGCGCAGTTCCCCGCGGCCCTGAAAGCAGGCTGCGCCCCGTGCTTTTCAGGGCGCCGCCGGTCGCCCTTCAGGGCCGCGGAGGCCTGGTCTTTTAGGGGCGCGGGGAACTGCGCGAGAAGCCCCACCCACCCGCACCCGACAACGCACCCCCCCAACGGCCACCGAAAGGAAGTTGCACGAGACGTATCGTCTCGCGTACGGTCGGGCTCATGACCTCCCACATCGCCATGTTCTCCATCGCCGCCCACGGCCACGTGAACCCGAGCCTCGAAGTGGTCCGCGAGCTGGTGGCCCGCGGTCACCGGGTCACGTACGCGATCCCGCCGGCCTTCGCGGAGAAGGTCGCCGAGACCGGTGCCGAGCCGAAGCCCTGGCACTCCACGCTGCCCGGCCCCGACGCCGACCCGGAGGCGTGGGGGAGCGCGCTCCTCGACAACGTCGAGCCCTTCCTTGAGGACGCGATCCAGGCCCAGCCGCAGCTCGTCGCGGCCTACGAGGGCGACGAGCCCGACCTCGTGCTGCACGACATCACCTCGTACCCGGCACGCGTCCTCGCCCACCGCTGGGGCGTCAAGGCGATCTCCCTCTCCCCGAACCTGGTCGCCTGGGACGGCTACGAGGAGGAGGTCGCCGAGCCCATGTGGGCCGAACCCAGGAAGACGGAACGCGGCAAGGCGTACTACGCCCGGTTCCGGGCCTGGCTGGAGGAGAACGGGATCACCGAGCACCCCGACCCGTTCGTCGGCAGGCCCGCCCGCTCCCTCGTCCTCATCCCGAAGGTGCTCCAGCCGAACGCCGACCGGGTCGACGAGAGCCGCCACACCTTCGTCGGCGCCTGCCAGGGCGACCGCTCGGCGCAGGGTGAGTGGCAGCGGCCGGCCGGCGCGGAGAAGGTGTTGCTCGTCTCGCTCGGGTCGGCCTTCACCAAGCAGCCGGACTTCTACCGCGCGTGCGTGCGGGCCTTCGGTGAGCTGCCCGGCTGGCACATGGTGCTCCAGGTCGGCCGGCACGTCGACCCGGCGGAACTGGGGGAGATCCCGGACCGGGTGGAGGTGCGGGACTGGGTGCCGCAGTTGGCGGTCCTCCGGCAGGCCGACGCGTTCATCACCCACGCGGGTGCCGGTGGCAGCCAGGAAGGGCTCGCCACCGCCACCCCGATGGTCGCCGTGCCGCAGGCCGTCGACCAGTTCGGCAACGCCGAGATGCTCCAGTCCTTGGGTGTCGCCCGCCATCTGCCCAGGGAGGAGGCGACCGCCGAGGCCCTGCGCGAGGCGGTCCTCTCCCTCGTCGACGACCCCGACGTGGCGCGCCGACTCAAGGAGATCCAGCGGGAGATGGCGGGCGAGGGCGGCACCCGACGGGCCGCCGACATCATCGAGGCGGAACTCGGAACCTCGTGACGGGGGCTGCAGAAACCCCTGATAGCCGGGCAAGCCCGTTGGTTCCACGCCTGTCGTGAAATCACGGCACTTATTAGGTCACGATCAGGTCACTCAGTAACGCTCGGATAACGTCCGGTCCGCGCGGAACGCGCACTGACTCTGTTACCGGGTTCGACCGTTACCCCCTCCGAAAGGTTGTGTTCGGCGCTTCTTGTGCCTCGGGTGAACGACTTCCAAGCTGATGATGAACTCATTTCGAACGCCAGGAAGTTGACCCATGCGCCGAGACATACCCGACCTCGCGGAAGTGCGCCGCGTCACCCAGAAGAAGCGGGACGCCTGGTGGACCGTGCTGCTCGTGGACCCGGTCGCCACCCCCCTGGTGCGGCTGACCGCGAAGTACACGAGGATCACGCCCAACCAGCTGACGTGGGGCGCCTTCCTGCTGGGTCTGGTCTCGGCCGCCTTCTTCGCGCTGGGCGACTGGCGCTGGCTGATCGCCGGCGCCGTCGTCTACCACCTGAGCTTCATCCTCGACTGCATGGACGGCAAGGTAGCCCGGCTCACCGGCCAGGGATCCGTGTTCGGTGCCTGGCTCGACTTCGTCTTCGACCGCGTCCGGGTCGCGGCGTGCTCGGTGGCCCTGATGGCCGGGCAGTACCAGCGCACGGGGGAGACCTTCTACATCTGGCTCGCCGCCGCCGTCATCGGCTGCGACGCGCTCCGCTACATCAACTCCCTGGAGACCTTCAAGGTCCGCCACACCATGCGCAAGCAGATCAAGGCCCGGCTCCGCGAGGCCCGCCGTGCCGAGAACGAGCGGGAACTCGCCTTCATGGAGGACCTGCTGCGCGAGAACCCCGAGGCCGACATCGAACAGGACCTGCGCACGGCCGCCGCGGAGGTCACCCAGGCGGCCCCGCAAACCCAGGTCGTCGACCTGCACCAGGAGTTCCGTCGCCGCTTTCCCTTCTATCTGCGCGTCCGGTCCTTCCTGCTGCGCCACCGGGTCCGCCCGCATCTGATCAGCGGCATCGAGTTCCAGATGGGCGTCTTCATGATCGGCCCGATCGTCGACTCGGTGATGACGGCGACCGTCGTCTCCGGTGTCCTGCTGCTCGTCTTCGAACTGGCCATCGTCTACAAGCTGTTGCTCTCCACCCGCGACTTCACCCGGACCCTCGACTCCTTCGACCGGGGTGACGTCGCCACGGCGGCCTGAGTCACCGGGCACGAACAGGTGCACAGACAGGTGCACGGACACGGTCGTGGGCCGGGGCGGCGATGCCACCCCGGCCCACGACCGCGCTCAGGACCCGATCAGACCCGTACCCGCTGGTCCCGGGCCGGCGGGGTCGACTCCGGCCCCGTTCCCGTTCCCGGCTCCGGGGACTCGTCGTGGGTGAGGTCCGGCAGCCGGTTCAGCCACGTCGGCAGGTACCAGTTGCGCTCGCCCAGCAGGGCCATCACGGCCGGCAGGAGCACGCCGCGGATGACCGTCGCGTCGATGAGGACGGCGGCCGCGAGGCCCACACCCATCTGCTTCATCGACTGCATGGACAGCGTCCCGAAGATCGAGAAGACGGCGACCATGATGACGGCCGCGCTGGTCACGACCCCGGCCGTGGTGACCACTCCGTGCCGGATCGCCTCCTTCGTCGTACGACCGCGCAGCCGCGCCTCACGGATCCGCGAGACCACGAACACGTGGTAGTCCATCGACAGCCCGAACAGGATCACGAACAGGAACAGCGGCAGCCAGGTGATGATGGCGCCCACACCCTCCGCGCCCACCAGCGAGGCACCCCAGCCGTGCTGGAAGACCGCGACGAGGATGCCGTACGCGGCGCCCACCGACAGCAGGTTGAGCACGATCGACGTCGCCGCGATCGTCAGCGAGCGGAACGACAGCAGCATCAGCAGGAAGGCGAAGACCACGACGAAGGCGAAGACCGGGACCACGGAACCGACCAGCTGGTCGTTGAAGTCCTGGTTGCCCGCGACCTGTCCGGTGACGGGCGCTTCGACGCCCTCGACCTTGCCGAGCGTGGCGGGCCGTACCTCGTCGCGCAGCTTGTCCAGGCTGGCGCCCGCCTTGTCCTGGTCGGAGCCGCCGACCAGCGGCACGTACACGAACGCCACGTTCCGCTCGTCGTGCACCTCGATCTCTACCGGGCCGCGCGAGGCACCCGAGGCGACGGCCTTCGCCTTGAAGTCGGCCAGTGCCGCCCGCACTTCGGGAGCGTTGATGTCCTTCGCCCTGACGACCACCTCGGCCGGCTCGGAACCGCCGGGGAAGGCCTCGTTGACCCGGTTGTAGGTCTGCACGATCGGCAGCGAGTCGCCGAACTCCTGGTCCAGGGTCAGGTTCTGCGTCTTCATCCCGAGCGCGGGCGCGGCCACGGCGAGCAGCGCGCCGGTCGCCACGACCAGCGACAGCGCCGGCTTGGCGAGCACGACCCGCAGGACGGCGTTCCAGAAGCGGCTCTCCGCACCACCCCCGGAGCGGCCGCTCTTGCGCCGCTTGTCCGGGTGCAGGAACGGGATACGGCCCTTCTCGACCCGCCCGCCCAGCAGTGACAGCAGCGCGGGCAGCACCGTGACCGAACCGGCCATCGCGACGGCCACGACCATCAGGGACGCCAGGCCCATCGCCTCGAACTCGGCGAGCCCGGTGAACAGCATGCCCGCCATGGCCACGCACACCGTGACACCGGAGACGATGATGGCGCGGCCACTGGTCGCGGCGGCCACCCGCAGCGCGGTCCGCGCGTCCCGGCCCGCCGCCCGCTCCTCGCGTTCACGGCGCAGATAGAACAGGCAGTAGTCGACACCGACGGCCAGACCCACCAGCAGCATCACGGAGTTGGCGGTGTCGCTCATCGGGATCACATGGCTGACGATGGCCATCAGCCCCATCGTCGCGATGATCGCGGTGATCGCCAGCGCCACCGGCACCAGCGCCGCCACGACCGCGCCGAACGCGATCAGCAGGATGCCGAGCGCCACCGGTACGGCCGAGTACTCGGCCTTCTGGAAGTCGTCCCCGAAGGCGTCGTCGAACGTCTTCATCATCGAGGCGCCGCCGATCTCCTCGATCCGCAGCGTCCCGTGCTCCTTCTGGACGTCCGCGACGGCCTTCAGCACCGGCTCGATCCGTTCGCCCGCCGTGTCCGACGCGCCCCGCACGTCGAACTGCACCAGCGCGCTGCGGCCGTCCTTCGAGATGGTCCCCGTGTCGTACGGCGAGGTCACGTCGGCGACCTCACCGGTCTTCCCGACGGCCTTCATCACGTCGTCGACGGCGGCCCGGAACGCGGGGTCCGTGGCCCGGGTACGGTCGTCCTTCGCCTGGATCAGGACCGTCTCGCCGGCGGGCTCCTCGATGCCCGCCTCCTCGACGATGTGCGCCGCCGTGCTGGTCTCCCCCTTGAGCTGATCGCTGTCCTTGACCTCGACCGAGCCCATCGCCGAGCCGATCCCCATGGTCAGCACCACGAACAGCAGCCAGATCCCGACGGCCGCCCAGCGGTGTTGGGCGCTCCAGCCGCCCGCCCGGGCGGCGATTCCCCGCACCCGTACCTCTCCGTTCGCCATGACGGGCCAGCCCCCTCGTATGCGATGACGACCCCCTGCCGCCACCTTTCGATTCGAAGGTATGAGCTGGATAAGGGCATCTCGTCGTGCTCTCCGGCGAACCCCATCGCCCCCGGGTCCTCCGCTCGGACCCCGCTCCCTCCCCATCAGGGAGGACAGTGGCCCCTTACACCCATCCCGGGTTCTCGGGGCCGCTGCTCAGGGTGTCACGCCGTACGGTGCTTAGGGTGAGCCCATGACGACGTACGCGGCGCTTCTGCGCGGGATCAACGTGGGCGGCAGCAAGAAGGTCCCGATGGCCGACCTCCGCACCCTGCTGACCGGCCTCGGCCACGAGGGGGTGGCCACCTACCTCCAGAGCGGCAACGCGGTCTTCACCAGCGACCACGGCGACGAGGAGTCCCTGGCCACCGAGATCACGACCGCCATCGAGGGACACTTCGGCTTCACCGTGGACGTCCTGGTACGCGACCACACGTATCTGGAGGCCGTCCGGGAGGCGTGCCCGTTCCCGGCGGCGGAGCTGGAGGGCAAGCAGCTCCATGTGACGTATCTGTCGGAGACGGTGGACGCGGGCCGCTTCGAGGGGATCGACCAACCGGCCTTCCTGCCCGAGGAGTTCAGGATCGGGGAGCGGGTGCTGTACCTGTACGCCCCCGAGGGCCTCGGCCGCTCCAAGCTCGCGGAGACCCTGTCGAAGCCCCGCCTCCTGAAGGGCCTGACCGCCACGACCCGCAACTGGAACACGGTGGTGAAACTGGCGGAGCTGACACGGGCCGGCTGACGACGCCGGCTCAGGCGGCGGTGAGCTGCCCCTGCCGGAGCGCCTCCGCGTACCGGCGCAGCAGCAGCGCGGCCAGTTCGGGGGCGGGGCCGAGCACCTCGGACAGGACGTCCGCGCCCGCCGCGTCCGCGCCGGCGGCGATCCGGTCGGGCAGCCGTCCCGGCGCGATGACGTACGGCGCCACGGCCACCCGTGCGCAGCCGAGCGCCCGCAGCTCCCGTACGGCGTCCTCCGTGCGAGGGAGGGACGCGGAGGCGAACGCGGGTCGCACGGCGCACCAGCCGGTGTGCCGCCACTCCCGCGCGATTGCTGCGATCACCGCGATCGCCTCCGGGTCGGTGGACCCCGCCGAGGCCAGCACGACCCCGGTCGAGGACTTGTCGGCGGGGCTCAGGCCCGCCTCGTACAGCCGGCGTTCGAGGGCCGACAGCAGCAGCGGCGACGGGCCGAGCACCTCCGCCTGGCGGACACGCAGGGACGGCGGCGCCTCGCGCAGGACCGCCGGGATGTCGGCCTTGGCGTGGAAGGCACGGGTCAGCAGCAGCGGCAGGGCCACCACGTCCCGTACACCCTCCGCCGCGAGCGACTCCAGCACCCCGTGGACCGAGGGGAGGTTGAAGTCCAGGAAGCCGGTCTCCACCCGCAGCCCGGGGCGCAGCGCCCGCACCCGCCGCACCAGGGCGTGCACGGTCGCGGCGTGCCGCGGGTCGCGGCTGCCGTGGGCGACGACGAGGAGGACCGGCTTCCTGACCATGTGGATCAGCTCTTCACCAGCAGGCCGCGGCCGCGCAGGACCCGCCGCTCCAGCGGGCTGAAGAGCAGCAGGTCGATGGCGATACCGACCAGCAGGATCAGGAAGATGGCGAGGAACACGGTGGCCATGTCGATGTTGGTGCGGCCGTTCTCCAGCAACTGGCCGAGACCGACCCCGAGATCGGGGTGGCTGGCGATGATCTCCGCCGCCATCAGTGAACGCCACGAGAACGCCCAGCCCTGCTTCAGACCGGCCAGATAGCCGGGCAGCGCGGCCGGCATCACGATGTGCCAGGCGCCCTGCAGTCCGGTGGCGCCCATGGTGCGGCCCGCCCGCAGATACAGCGGGGGCACCTGGTCGATGCCGGAGACCAGCCCGTTGGCGATCGAGGGGACCGCACCGAGCAGGATCACCGCGTACATCATCCCGTCGGTCAGACCCAGCCAGACCACGGCCGGCGGCACCCACGCCACCGACGGCAGCGACTGCAGCCCCGAGAGGATCGGACCGATCGCCGACCGAACGAACCGCACCCGGGCGACCAGGATGCCGAGCGGCGTGCCGATCGCCAGTGCGATCAGGAAGCCGAACAGGCCGCGCGAGACACTCGTCCAGACGTAGCCGAGCAGCTTGCCTTCCAGCCAGGCCTGCTCCGCCGCGTCCCACACGGCGGACGGCGGGGGCAGCTTGCCCGGGTCGGTGACGACGCCGAACGACACCAGTCCCTGCCACACCGCGAGCACCAGCACGACCGCGGTGATCGGCGGCACGATCTTCTGCCGGAACGTCTGGCTGAACGGAGGCCGGCCGGCGCCGGGCGTCTCCAGGGCGTCGAGGCCCGCCTCCACCGCCCCGAGCCGGTCCTTGTCGGCGACCGGGGCGTCGATCGTGTCCGTCGCCCTCGTCTCACTGCTGGCCATGACGGCGGATCTCCTCACGAAGGACATCGGTGATCTCCAAGGACAGCTCCGCCACCGGAGCGTCCTCGATACGGCGGGGCTGGGGGATGTCGACCCGCCACTCCCGGGCGATCCGCCCCGGGCGCGAGGACAGCAGCACCACGCGCTGCGCGAGCCGCACCGCCTCGCGCACGTTGTGCGTGACGAACAGGACGGAGAGCTGGGTCTCCTCCCAGATCCGGGTCAGCTCGTCGTGCAGCACGTCCCGGGTGATGGCGTCGAGCGCCGCGAACGGCTCGTCCATCAGCAGGAGCTTGCTCTCCTGGCCGAGGGCCCGCGCCAGCGCCACCCGCTGCCGCATACCGCCGGACAGCTCGTGCACCCGCTTGCCGTACGCACCCTTCAGCCGGACCAGGGAGAGCAGGTCCTCGGCGCGCTCGCGCCGTTCGTTCTTCGGAACTCCCCTGAGCTTCAGGGCGAGTTCGATGTTCTTGCCCGCGGTCAGCCACGGGAACAGGGCGTGCTCCTGGAACATCAGAGCGGGGCGCCCGTCGGTCGAGATGCTGCCCTGGGACGGGGCGTCGAGCCCCGCCACCAGGTTCAGCAGGGTGGACTTGCCACAGCCCGAGGCCCCCAGGAGGGTGACGAACTCGCCCGGAGCGACATCGAGCGTGATGTCGTCGAGCACGAGCTGCTGCCCGGTCGGTCCGGCGAAGGACTTCGATACATGCTCGATGCGGGCTGCGTGCTCCACTGCCTCGGTGTCCTCGGCCTTGGCGAGGGTGGTGGCCA
The DNA here is from genome assembly GCF_020982545.1 of Streptomyces sp. MNU76. Taxonomy (GTDB): domain Bacteria; phylum Actinomycetota; class Actinomycetes; order Streptomycetales; family Streptomycetaceae; genus Streptomyces. The sequence continues at coordinate 423,629 of NZ_JAJKLK010000003.1, forward strand.
TGGTCGTCACCTCCTGGGGACTCGTCGGTCTACCGCGTTACTTGGCGCCGAGACCGGCGTCGTCGACCTCGGACTCGCCCTCGGACTTCAGGACCTTGTTGAGGATCGACAGGTCGTAGATGCCGTCGAGCAGCGGGTCCTTGAGCAGACCGGCCTTGACCGCGTGGTCCGCCTCGGTCTGCAGGGTGGACGCCAGCGGGTCGTCGGTGAACTGGATGGACGTCCACGCCGGGTCGAGGACCTTGGCGTCCAGTGCCTTGCCGGAGTCCTCCTTCAGCCGGGCGTTGGCCGCCTCCTTCGCCTTCTCCGTGTCGGAGTTGATGAAGGCGTTCGTCCTGACCGCGCCCCGCAGCACGGCCTCGACGACCTTGGGGTGCTCCTTCAGGAAGTCCTGCCGCACGATGATGTTCGTGATCACGAACTTCTTGTCGGGCCACAGGTCGGCCTCGTCCAGCAGCACCTTCGCGCCCTCGGCGACCAGCTTGGACGCGGTCGGCTCCGGCACCCAGGCACCGTCGATCGAGCCCGACTTGTAGGCGTCCGGGACGATCTTGTTGTCCGTGCGGACCACGGAGACGTCGCCCTTGCCGCTCTCGGCGTCGACCTTCCAGCCCTGCTCGGCGATCCAGTTGAGGAACGCCACGTCCTGCGTGTTGCCCAGCTGCGGCGTCGCGATGTTCTTGCCCTTGATGTCCTTGAGGGACTTGATCTTGTCCGGGTCGACGACGAGCTTCACACCACCGGAGGCCGAACCGCCGATGATGCGCAGGCCCTTGCCGGCGGACTTGGTGTAGCCGTTGATCGCCGGGGAGGGGCCGATCCAGCCGATGTCGATCGACTTCGAGTTCAGCGCCTCGATCTCGGAGGGGCCGGCGTTGAAGACCGCGTACTCGGCCTTGGTGGCGCCGAGCTCCTTCTGGAAGATGCCCTCCTGCCGCCCGACCAGGGCGGTGGCGTGCGTGAGGTTGCCGAAGTAGCCGATCTTGACGGTGTCGAGGCCCTCGATCTTCTTGGCGCCGGCGGCGACCTGGGCGGTCTCGTCGTCCTTGGCCTGGGAGCCGTAACCGCAGGCGGCGAGCGCCAGCAGGGGCAGCGCGGCGGCCACGGCGACGCCACGGCGGAGAAGAGCTGAGCGGTGTGCAGGCACGGGAGGTGGTCCTCTCGGAGGCCCGGCGGTCACGAACTCGACGGTCGTGGCCGGGAAATCAGGAAAAGGGTCTTCGTCGCAACCGGGACGTCGGGTGGGAGGACGGGGCGCGCATGCGGTGCGCGTACGTCATCGCACACATCGCGCCACGCCGCCCTGCCCGCTCCCGAGGGCGCCGCTGCCCACACGGCCGCCCTCCTTCGCGAACGTCGCGTAGAAGTCCGGGGGGTTCATGTCAGAAGTCCCACCCGTCGTCCTCGGCCTCGTCCTTGACGGGCTCCGGGGAGGCGAACGACTCGCCGACCATGCCGGCCGTCAGGGTCGTGCCGTCTGCGGGGTCGATCAGGATGAACGAGCCGGTGCGGCGGGAGTCGGCGTAGGAGTCGACCGGCAGCGCCTCGGCCGTGCGGACCTTCACCCGGCCGATGTCGTTGGCGACGAGCTGTCCCGGGTGCGGGTGCAGGGACAGGTCGTCGAGCGTCAGCCGGGACGGGATGTCCTTGACGATCGCCTTGACCGTACGGGTGCCGTGCTTGAGCAGCACCCGGTGGCCCACCGTGAGCGGCTGGTCGGCCACGTGGCAGACGGTCGCCTCGATGTCCTGCGTGGTCGCGGGGGCGTCCTTGCTGGGCACCAGCAGGTCGCCGCGCGAGATGTCGATGTCGTCCGCCAGCAGCAGGGTCACCGACTGCGGGGTGTGGGCCGAGTCGACCGGCTTGCCGAGCAGGTCGATGCCGGTGACCTTCGTGGTCCGGCCGGACGGCAGCACCGTCACCGAGTCGCCGACGCGGAAGGTGCCGGCCGCGATCTGGCCCGCGTACCCCCGGTAGTCCGGGTGCTCGGCGGTCTGCGGACGGATCACGTACTGCACGGGCAGCCGGGCGTGGCAGTGCGCCAGGTCGTGGCTGACCGGCACGGTCTCCAGGTGCTCCAGGACCGTGGGGCCGCCGTACCAGTCCATGTTCGCGGACGGCTCCACCACGTTGTCGCCGGCGAGCGCCGAGATCGGGATCGCGGTGATCTCCGGGACACCCAGCTCGGACGCGTACGCCGTGAACTCCTCGGCGATCCGCGCGAAGACCTGCTCCTCGTAGGCGACGAGGTCCATCTTGTTCACCGCGAGGACCACGTGCGGGACTCGCAGGAGCGCGGCGATCGCGGCGTGCCGGCGGGTCTGCTCGACGACGCCGTTGCGCGCGTCGACGAGGATCACCGTCAGTTCGGCGGTGGAGGCGCCGGTGACCATGTTGCGGGTGTACTGCACGTGGCCGGGGGTGTCGGCGAGGATGAAGCGGCGGCGGGTGGTGGCGAAGTAGCGGTAGGCGACGTCGATGGTGATGCCCTGTTCCCGTTCGGCGCGCAGGCCGTCGGTGAGGAGGGCGAGGTCGGGGCCTTCCTGGCCGCGGCTCGCGGAGACCCGTTCCACGGCTTCCAGTTGGTCGGTGAGGATCGACTTGGAGTCGTGCAGCAGGCGGCCCACCAGGGTGGACTTGCCGTCGTCGACGGAACCGGCGGTCGCGAACCGCAGCAGCGTGGTGGCCGAGAGCTCCTCGGCGGTGATCGTGCTCATGCCTAGAAGTACCCCTCACGCTTGCGGTCTTCCATCGCGGCCTCGGACATCTTGTCGTCGGCGCGGGTCGCGCCCCGCTCGGTGAGCCGGGAGGCGGCGATCTCGGTGATCACGGCGTCCAGCGTGGTCGCGTCGGAATCGACCGCGCCCGTGCAGGACATGTCGCCGACGGTGCGGTAGCGGACGAGGCGCTTCTCGACGGTCTCGCCGTCCTTGGGGCCGCCCCACTCGCCGGCGGTCAGCCACATCCCGGCCCGCTGGAACACCTCACGCTCGTGCGCGAAGTAGATCTCCGGGAGTTCGATGCCTTCGCGGGCGATGTACTGCCAGACGTCCAGCTCGGTCCAGTTGGAGAGCGGGAAGACGCGGACGTGTTCGCCGGGCGCGTGGCGGCCGTTGTAGAGGTTCCACAGCTCGGGGCGCTGGCGGCGCGGGTCCCACTGGGAGAACTCGTCGCGCAGCGAGAACACCCGCTCCTTGGCCCGTGCCTTCTCCTCGTCGCGGCGGCCGCCGCCGAAGACGGCGTCGAACTTCTCCGCCTGGATCCTCTCGGTGAGCGGCACGGTCTGCAGGGGGTTGCGGGTGCCGTCGGGGCGTTCGCGCAACACTCCGCGGTCGATGTAGTCCTGGACGGAGGCCACGTGCAGCCGCAGGCCGTGGCGGGCCACGGTGCGGTCGCGGTACTCCAGCACCTCGGGGAAGTTGTGTCCGGTGTCGACGTGCAGCAGGGAGAAGGGGACCGCGGCGGGCGCGAAGGCCTTCAGCGCCAGGTGCAGCATGACGATGGAGTCCTTGCCGCCGGAGAAGAGGATCACCGGCCGCTCGAACTCCCCCGCGACCTCACGGAAGATGTGGACCGCCTCGGACTCCAGCGCGTCCAGGTGCGACAGCGTGTACGGGGTGCCGGTCTCCCCGGAGACGGCGGCGACGGTCGTCGTCATGCCAGACCCCTCTCCGTGAGCAGCTTGTGGACCAGCGCCGCGGACTCCTGGACCGTCTGGTCCTGCGACTCGATGCGCAGGTCCGGGGTCTCGGGAGCCTCGTACGGGTCGTCGACACCGGTCAGCCCGGAGATCTCACCGGCCGCCTGCTTGGCGTACAGACCCTTCACATCGCGTTCGGAGCACACCTCGACCGGCGTCGCCACATGCACCTCGACGTACGCGGCTCCGCTCGCCGCGTGGCGCCCCCGGACCGCCTCGCGGCTGTCGGCGTAGGGCGCGATGACCGGCACGAGCGCCTTGACGCCGTTCCGGGCGAGCAACTCGGCGAGGAAGCCGATGCGCTGCACGTTGGTGTGGCGGTCGGCGCGGGTGAAGCCGAGGTCAGCGGTGAGGAACTCGCGGATCTCGTCGCCGTCGAGGACCTCCACGAGGTGGCCCTCCTCGCGCAGGCGGCCCGCGAGTTCGTAGGCGATGGTGGTCTTGCCGGCACTCGGCAGACCCGTGAGCCAGACGGTGGCTCCGGTCGTCACTGGGTTCTCCTGGTTCGTCGCGGGAGCACGGCCCGTCCCGGGGCCGGCGTTCCCGACGGTGTCGGCGGTCTCGGTCACAGGTGCAGCCCGCACTCGGTCTTGGCGTTGCCGGCCCAGCGGCCGGCCCGCGCGTCCTCGCCGGGGGCGACCCGCCGGGTGCAGGGGGCGCAGCCCACCGAGGTGTAGCCGTCCATCAGCAGGGGGTTGGTGAGCACGCCGTGCTCGGCCACGTACGCGTCCACGTCGTCCTGCGTCCAGCGGGCGATCGGGGAGACCTTGACCTTGCCGCGCTTCTCGTCCCAGCCGACGACCGGGGTGTCGGCCCGGCTCGCGGACTCGTCGCGGCGCAGTCCGGTCGCCCAGGCGTCGAAGCGGGTCAGGCCCGCTTCGAGCGGCTTGACCTTCCGCAGGAAGCAGCACAGGTCGGGGTCGCGGTCGTGCAGCTTCGGGCCGTACTCGGCGTCCTGCTCGGCGACCGTCTGCCGCGGGGTGATCGTGATGACGTTGACGTCCATCACGGCCTCGACGGCGTCCCGGGTGCCGATGGTCTCCGGGAAGTGGTAGCCGGTGTCCAGGAACACGACGTCGACGCCGGGCCTGGCGCGGGAGGCGAGGTGCGCGACGACCGCGTCCTCCATGGAGGAGGTCACGCAGAAGCGGTTGCCGAAGGTGTCCACGGCCCACTGGAGGATCTCCAGGGCCGAGGCGTCCTCCAGATCGCGGCCGGCCTGCTCGGCGAGCGCCTTGAGCTCGGCGCGCTTCGCCGCGTCCAGGTCGGTCGCCTCCTGGTCGGCCGCGTCCGCCCGGGACGCGGATGTGTCGGAATCCGCCTTGACGGCAGTCATATGTGATCCCCTCCGCTATCGGCTCGCCGAAGGCTGCTTTCTTCAAGAGCGTGAGCCGAGGGAGCGCGGCTCACGCCCCGGGTCAACAACCCGAGGAACTTCAACTGGAAGGCTCGATTGCAGGCTCCGCATTCCCAGGCCCCGTGACCTTCCTCGTTGGGGCGCAGATCCTCGTCACCGCAGTAGGGGCAGTAGAAGGGGGCGGCTCGCTCGCTCACGAGAGGGCCTCCTCGCCGGCGCGGGCGACCCACGTGGCGAAGCGCTCGCCCTCCTCGCGCTCCTCCTGGAAGCGCTTGAGCACGCGCTCGACGTAGTCGGGGAGGTCGTCGGCGGTGACCTTCAGACCGCGCACCTTGCGGCCGAAGCCGGCCTCCAGGCCGAGCGCGCCGCCCAGGTGCACCTGGTAGCCCTCGACCTGCTCGCCCGCGTCGTTGAGGACCAGCTGGCCCTTGAGACCGATGTCCGCCACCTGGATACGCGCACAGGCGTTCGGGCAGCCGTTGATGTTGATGGTGATCGGCTCGTCGAACTCCGGGATCCGGCGCTCCAGTTCGTCGATCAACAGGGAGCCGCGCGCCTTCGTCTCGACGATGGCGAGCTTGCAGTACTCGATGCCGGTGCAGGCCATCGTGCCGCGCCGGAACGGCGAGGGGTTCACCGTGAGGTCCAGGGCCTCCAGGCCCGCGACCAGCGAGTCGACCTGCTCCTCGGTGACGTCGAGCACGATCATCTTCTGCTCGACGGTGGTCCGGACCCGGCCGGAGCCGTGCGCCTCGGCAAGGTCGGCGATCTTCGTCAGCGTGGTGCCGTCCACCCGGCCCACGCGCGGGGCGAACCCGACGTAGTAGCGGCCGTCCTTCTGCTGGTGGACGCCCACGTGGTCGCGCCAGCGGGCCACCGGCTGGTCCGGCGCCGGGCCGTCGATCAGCTTGCGCTTGAGGTACTCGTCCTCCAGCACCTGGCGGAACTTCTCCGTGCCCCAGTCGGCGAGCAGGAACTTCAGCCGGGCGCGGGTGCGCAGCCGCCGGTAGCCGTAGTCACGGAAGATCGAGATGACGCCCTCGTACACGTCCGCGACCTCGTCCAGCGGCACCCAGGCTCCGAGCCGCTGCCCGATCTTGGGGTTGGTGGACAGGCCGCCGCCGACCCAGAGGTCGAAGCCGGGGCCGTGCTCGGGGTGGCGGACACCGACGAAGGCGATGTCGTTGATCTCGTGCGCCACGTCGAGCAGCGGCGAGCCGGAGATCGCGGACTTGAACTTGCGGGGCAGGTTCGAGAAGTCAGGGTTGCCGATGATCCGCCGGCCGATCTCCTCCATCGCGGGCGTGCCGTCGATGATCTCGTCGGCGGCGATCCCGGCGACGGGTGAGCCGATGATCACACGGGGGGTGTCACCGCACGCCTCGGTGGTGGACAGGCCGACGGCCTCCAGCCGCTCCCAGATCTCGGGCACGTCCTCGACGCGGATCCAGTGGTACTGCACGTTCTGCCGGTCGGTGATGTCGGCCGTGCCCCGCGCGAACTCCTGCGAGATCTCGCCGATCACCCGCAGCTGCTGGGTGGTCAGGCGTCCGCCGTCGATCCGCACCCGCAGCATGAAGTACTTGTCGTCCAGCTCCTCCGGCTCCAGGATCGCGGTCTTGCCGCCGTCGATCCCGGGCTTGCGCTGGGTGTAGAGGCCCCACCAGCGCATGCGGCCGCGCAGGTCGTTGGGGTCGATCGAGTCGAAGCCACGCTTGGAGTAGATCGTCTCAATGCGTGTCCGTACATTGAGACCGTCGTCGTCCTTCTTGAACTGCTCGTTGCCGTTCAGCGGGGTGAAGTGACCCGCGGCCCACTGTCCCTCGCCACGGTGACGGCTCACCTTGCGGCGGGGCGTGGCAGGGTTCTGCGGGGTGGCGGCCATGGTGTGTATGTCCTTCGGGAAAGGCGTGGGAATCGGCTCTGACCCGCGCTTGCGCGCACATGCGGGCACACGCGGGCAGCGTGTGCGACGCCTGCGCGTCCTTGCGCGGGCCGAAACAGAGGAGGGTGTGCGGCGCTGTCGCCCGGGGTCGTCCAACCCCTCGCGGTCGGGCTCAGCTCACCGGACAGATGGCGCTGGACATGCGGCCGAGGTCGACGTGCCGCCGACTCACCAAGGCAATTCCAGTTCCAGACATGACGGAAGCGTGGCACGCCTCTTTAGACCGAGTCCACCGTCATCCATATTCCGGACAAGGATGTCTCGCATCGTGAGACAATGTGATGTGGGTCATGGTGTGGACGGGGTCGCGCCGGGCCAGGGCCCCGGCGCCGCGGCGTCGGCCTCCTCGGTCACTTTGGTGTCGAACAGGGTGAAACCGCGCCGCAGATAGTTCGCCATCGCGTGCTCGCCGTCCCGGGAGCAGGTGTGCAGCCAGACCCGCTTGGTGGGCGGCAGCCCCGGCCACCGCTCCGCGAGGTCCCAGGCCCGGGCCGTGCCGTACGACAGCAGGTGCCCGCCGATGCGCCGCCCCCGGAACCCGGGGATCAGCCCGAAGTAGACGATCTCCGCGACCCCGCCGTCCTGCGGCTCCAGCTCCACGTAACCGGCGGGCGTACCCCGGTCGTAGGCGACCCAGGTCTCCACGCCCGGCCGCTCCAGGTGCTCCTGCCACCGCGCGTACGACCACGACAGCCGGTCGATCCACAGGACGTCCCCGCCGACGGAGGCGTACAGGAATCGGCTGAACTCGGGGGAGGGGACCTCGGCGCGCACGATACGCACGTCGTCGCCCTCGGGCGCCGCGGCGGGAAGCAGGTCGCTCGGCGAGGTCTGCTCCAGGGACCAGGTGGTGACGGGGCTGCTGCTCATGGGCCCAGGGAATCACGTGCCCCGACCCACCTCCAAGGCCGGGCCGGGTCCCCGCGAGGAAGGGGCCCGGCCTCTGGGGGGCGCGCCCTAGTCGAGCGTGCCGGTGACGTCCGACAGTCTCACCGCGTACAGCACCCGCTCCGGGATGGGGTCGGTCAGGGTCCAGAGTTCGTCGCTCTCCGGCGAGTAGGAGAGGGAGGCGGTGTGCCGTCCCCAGCAGGCGTACGACCGGATGCCCGACTTCTCGTCGGCCCCGTCCGCCGCGCACCTCGCCGCCTCGGCGCCTTCGTCGTCCTGCCGCCAGAGCGTGCCGTGGCCCTCGCGCTTCTCGGCCGCCTGGTCGACGTACCAGTCGCCCTGGTGGGAGAGGACACCCCGGACACCGGAGGCCTCGGTCTCGTACGCCTCGGTGGGGACGGCCTTGCTCGCGCGTCCCGTGGCCGGCAGGCCGGTGCGGTCGCCGGTGATGTCGAGGGCGTAGCGCCAGACCCGGGTGGGCCGTGCACCGCCCGGCGCGGGCCGCTCGCTCGCGACGACGCCGGGCGGGGTCGACGTCCGGTCGAGGGAGAGCGAGCCCAAGCAGGGCACGCCGTCGTCGTCCCGCGCGTCGCAGCCGCGGCCCCTCGGCGGGCTGTACGAGGCGATCGCCGGCAGCGCGTACCGGTAGTGATGGGCCGACCAGCCGTCGCCGGACCTGCCGATCGTCTCGCTGTCGGTCACGTCGGCGCGGAGGAAGCGGGCCAGGTCGAACACGTACAGGGAGTCGTCCTGCCCGCCCCGGCTGCGCGGGCCCCGTGCGGTGACGATCAGCTTGTCCTCGTACCAGGCCATGCCGCCGAGCCTGGCGCGCACCCCCTCGAAGCCCCGCTCGTCGGTGGTCGGCACGACCAGCAGGACCCAGCGGTACCTGAGGTTCGACGGATCACTGGCGTCGACGAACGCGACCCTGGCGAGCCCCTCGTCGTCGGCCCCGCCGGTGCGCGTGCCGGCGCCGGACGCGGAGCCGGCGGGTGTGACGCGCTCGGCGCCGCTGTGCGTCCAGCCGGACGCGATCACCTCGTTGTCCCGGGACGTGGTGACCGAGCGGGGGACCCACCGGTCGTCGACCGCGTCACCGGGCTCCCAGCAGTACGCCCGCGCGGCGACCGGCTCGACGGGCAGATTGTCCTTCTCGGTGCTGAAGCAGTCGGGCTCGCCGCGCATCACGTGGTTCGCGCTGCCCAGCACCTGGTCCAGACCGACCGCGCCGCCCATCTGCGCGGTGAGGGCGCGCAGCCCGGTGCCGTCGGTCAGGGTCTCCCGGAGCTGGAGGGCCCGCAGCTCACCGGCCGAGGTGATCGAGGTGAGGGCACCCGGCGTCTCGCCGCCCGCCGCCTGCGACGTGCTGATCAGGGTGGCCGCCGCCGTGAGCGCCAGCGCGGTGCCCGCCAGGGACGCGCGGAGCGCACGCCCCCTTCTGCGTCGTCGGTGCCTGCCGCGGTGCTTCATCAAACCTCCCGGGGACGGCCAACTGCCTACCGAGAACTAGATCTTGACGGAGAGGCAGGTGGGGCGGCCTGGCAGCGATGCTACGCCAGTGGGACACGTGTCACGCCGAGGTCCCGGGAAATACAGGGAGATCCCTCACCCCAGGGCCATGATCCGTTCACCGGTACGAGGGTCGGGGTGTTCGGTGGGGGCTCAGGAGTTCGGCCCGGCCCGCTCGTGCCCCGACGGCCCGTCCGTCCGGAGGACGCCACCCGGCGCACCACCCCGCGACCGCATCACCCCCGGCGCCACCGAGTGCGGCAACAGATCCAACGGGGTCTCGGGAAGCAGGACTTCGACGTCGGCACGCTCGGTGAAACGGTACGGCCGGTGGTCGAGGAAGGCACCGAGATAGCGGCGCACCCGGGACATCTCGGCGCGGACCGTGACGGTGCGCGCGGGGTCGCCGAACATGTCGTCGGCGAGTGCGGAGGCGCTGCGTCCGCCCCGGTGGAGGGCGAGCAGGTACAGGAGTTCGGCGTGGCGGGGCGTGAGCTCGTGGGTCCAGGAGCCCGCGCTGCCGGTGACGGTCACGGTCCAGCCGCGCGGGTGGGAGACGTCGAGCGTGATGTGCGTGGTGGTCGGGGCGGACGCGGGCTCCGCCACGGGCCGTATCAACCAGCCCGCCGGCAGCGGCTCGACGACGCACGCGCCGAGCGCCGGCAGCCGACAGCGGCCGGGGGAGAGGCACTTCGGCAGCGCGACCCGGCTGGTGTACGGCATCCCGGTGACGGCGGCCGTCCAGCCGTCCCGGTCCACGGCGATCGCGCGGCCGCCGATCCGGGCCAGCACCGGAGCCGCCACCGCGCGCAGCTGTTCGAGCGAGGCGAGGTGCAGTTCCCGCAGGTGCGCCTGGGCGAGTTTGGCGACCGAGTCGACCAGCGCGAGCGTGGACGGGTGCAGGGTCTCCAGGGGGCCGCTGATGTCGACCGCGCCGAGCAGCCGGCCGTCGCGCGGATCGATGACGGGGGCGCCGGTGCAGGTCCAGGGGTGCAGGGCGCGCACGAAGTGCTCGGCGGAGAACACCTGGACGGCACGGCGGGAGACCAGGGGCGTGCCGACACCGTTGGTGCCGACGATCTCCTCGCGCCAGTCCGAGCCGATCCCGAGTCCCTGCCCGTCCGCCTTGCGGAGCACGGCCGCGCTGCCCTCGCGCCACAGCACCCGGGCGTCCGCGTCCGCGACCATCATGATGTGCTGCGTGGTGTCCGCCAGGGAGAGCAGCCCTTCGCGGAGCACCGGCAGCACATGGCGCAGCCGCGAGGTCCGACGACGGCGCTCGACCTCGTCGCGGCCCAGCAGATCGGACCGGAAGTCGTGGTCGGGGTCCACGCCACCGCGCGCCGTGCGGCCCCAGGACTCCCGGATCACGGGGCGCGGGGCGGGTTTCGAGGTCCGCCCGTCGAGGGTGGCGGCGCGCACCTCGCCGAGGACCCGGGCCGCCCGGGCGGCGTCCGTGGCGGTCAGCCGCGTGACTTCCATCGGCAAGTGCGTCACACGTTCCTCCCCGGCAGGCCGTCCGCTCCGCGGCCCCTGGTGGCCGTGGAAGTCCGGATCCGCGCGACGGCGTCGACTGCGGGTCTCCCAGTGTGCCGTTCTTCGGCCACGGAGGGGCGGCCTCCGGCCACAGAGAGGTCGAGTTGCAACCCTCTGCAACCCTGGCGGACCGGCCCGTGCTCCTTGAAACTTGTTCAACGTCGCCCGGTGCGGCGTCTGCGCTCCGTTCCGAGGGGCCACAGAAGCGGGGGTGGTGCCGTGTCGGCGCAGCACCACCCCCGCCTCGGACGGCCCGGCCGCACCACTCGAAAGAGGGGGCGCCCGAGGTGAGAACGGGCGTACTCCGTACGGCTGCGGCTCAGCCCACCGGCCGCGCCCGGTCCACCACCGAGGCCAGATCCAGGGTGTGCGGCAGCGTGCCGAACGCCGAGCCCCAGTCCCCGCCGAGCCGGGAGGCACAGAAGGCGTCGGCGACCGCAGGGGGCGCGTACCGCGTGAGCAACGCCCCCTGGAGGACGAGCGCGAGCCGCTCCACGAGCCGGCGGGCGCGGGCCTCGATGCCGTCCAGATCGGCGAGTTCGGTCAACAGGCCCTTGATCGCGCCGTCGAGACGGTGGTCGGCGCCGCGCGCCCGGCCCACCTCCCGCAAGTAGGCGTCGAGGGCCCGCGGTTCGCGCTGCAGGGCCCGCAGCACATCGAGCGCCTGTACGTTCCCGGCGCCCTCCCAGATGGAGTTGAGCGGGGACTCGCGCAGCAGGCGCGGCATCCCGGACTCCTCGACGTAGCCGTTCCCGCCCAGACACTCGGACGCCTCCACCACCAGCGGGGCGCACCGCTTGGTGATCCAGTACTTGGCGACCGGCACCGCGAGCCGCAAGAACGAACGTTCGCTCTCGTCGCCCGCCTCGGCCGCGTCGTACGCCGAGGCCAGCCGCATCGCCAGCGTCGTCGCCGCCTCCGACTCCAGCGCCAGATCGGCCAGCACATTGCGCATCAGCGGCTTGTCCACCAACCGCCCGCCGAACGCCTCCCGGTACGTGCAGTGATGCACCGCCTGTGCGACCGCCTGCCGCATCAACGAGGCCGCGCCCAGCGCGCAGTCCAGCCGGGTGGCCGCCACCATCCCGATGATCGTGCGCACCCCCGCACCCTCGTCGCCGACCCGGCGCGCCCACGTTCCGTCGAACTCGACCTCGGCGGAGGCGTTCGACCGGTTGCCCAGCTTCTCCTTCAGCCGCTGGATGCGGAACACGTTCCGTGAACCGTCCGCCAGCACCCGGGGCACCAGGAAGCACGTCAGCCCGCCGGGCGCCCGCGCGAGCACCAGGAACCCGTCCGACATCGGCGCCGAGCAGAACCACTTGTGGCCCGTCAGCTCGTACGTCCCGTCCTCCGCCAGCGGTCGCGCCGCGGTCGTGTTCGCGCGTACGTCGCTGCCGCCCTGCTTCTCGGTCATGCCCATCCCGAAGAGGGCGCCGGCCTTCTGGTCGGCGGGCCGCAGGTCCCAGTCGTAGAGCTGCGACGTGAGCCGCGGCTCCCACTCCGCGGCGAGCGCCGGGTCCGTCCGCAGGGCGGGCACCGCCGCGTGCGTCATGGACAGCGGGCAGCCGTTGCCGGCCTCGACCTGGGTCCACACGACGAACGCCGCCGCCCGCCGTACATGACCGCCGGGCCGGGTCCAGGCCGCCGTCAGCCCCGCCGAGACCCCCTTGCCGAGCAGCCGGTGCCAGGACGGATGGAACTCGACCTCGTCCACGCGGTTCCCGTACCGGTCGTACGCCCGCAGCTTCGGCGGGTTCTCGTTCGCGAGCCGCCCCCACTCCTGCACCTGCGCGGAGCCCGCCGTACGGCCGAACCCCGTCAGTTCGTCCCGCGCCTCCTGAAGAACCTCCGGCGCCAGATGCCGCTCGACCGCCTCGGTCAGGACCTGGTCGGCGGCGAAGACGTCGTAGTCCACCAAGGGCGGAGCCTGATTGGTCACTTCGTGGGTGCTGGATGCCATATCCGGAACCTACCCGTCGGTGTCCCGTCGTCACGGCGACAGCCAGGGGTGTCCCGCGGCGGGTGCCCGGCGACGAGCTGAACCGGTCGGCGCCGGGCACCCGGAGGCCGGCTCAGACGGGCGCCGCCAGCTCGCCCGTCCCCAGGTCGCCCGCTCCGAACTCCTCCTCCGGGTCGAGCACGGCCTCGCCGTACTGCTCCAGCGGCCAGCCCGGCCGGTAGACGGTGTCCAGGTAGCGTTCGCCGAGGTCGGGCGAGATCGCCACCGCCGTGGTGTCGGGCGAGCCGTTGCGGGCCAGCCACTCACCGGCGCCGCTGACGACCGTGCCCGTGGAGCCCCCGAAGAGGAAGCCCCGGCGGGCCAGGCGGTGGCAGGTCCGTACGGTGTCGACCTCCTCCACCCGGACGACGTCGTCGACGTACGACGCGTCGAGGAGTGCCGGCGTCACGCTCGTGCCGAGCCCCGGGATCATCCGGCGTCCCGGCGCCCCGCCGAACGCGACCGACCCCACACTGTCCACGGCCACGATCCGCACCCGGCGCCGCCGCTCCCAGAACCACTGGGCGCAGCCCATCAGCGTCCCGGAGGTGCCGACCCCCACGAACAGCACGTCCAGGCGCGGGAACTGCCGGGCGATCGCGGGCGCGGTGGTGCGGTAGTGCGCCCGCCGGTTCGCCTCGTTGGTGTACTGGTCGAGCCACACGTACCGAGGATCGGTGGCGCACAGCGCGCGGACGTACGAGATCCGCGCCCCCAGGAAACCGCCGTGCGGGTCCGGCTCGGAGATGACGTGCACCCGGCTGCCCAGCGCCTCGATCACGCGCCGGGTCTGCGGATTGCACCGGGAATCGGTCACGCACAGGAACCGGTAGCCCCGGCTCGCCGCGATCATGCTCAGCGCGACGCCCAGATTGCCGGACGACGACTCCACGAGCGTCGAGCCCGGCTCGAGACGCCCCTCCCGTTCGGCGGCCCGCACCATCTCGGACGCGGCCTTGAGCTTGATCGAGCCGGCGAAGTTGAACCCCTCGCACTTCAGGAAGAGCTGCTGCCCGACGACCTGGCGCAGATCGACGTACAGCTCCTCCTCGTTGAAGTCCGTGGGAACGGATATGACTGGCACCGCTGCCCCCCTGGTTGTGCATGTCGTACTCGCTGCGCCCGGCGGTCAGCCGTGGCGGCGCAGCTCGTGGAAGAAGTCGTCCACGATCCGCAGTCCGCCGGAGCGGGCAACCTCCTCGTGGACCTGAGCGCCGACCGCGAGGTCCAGGACCCCGAGGCCGAAGGGTGAGAAGACCACCGGACGGTCCGCCGGCACGGTCGCCCGACCGGTGAGGACGTCGTGGAGCGTCCCGTCGAGGAAGTCCCGCGCTCCGGTGAGCTGTTCGGTCAGATGCGGTGACGTGTTCGCCTTGAGGCAGTGCTCGACGTCGTCGACGAAGTTCGCCGACGCGAGGATCACCTCGGGCGCGAGATCGCGCAGCGACACGTGCAGCACCAGCGGATCGTGGGCGAACCACTTCGGTTCACGGATGTGCGGCTCGCCCGCGATCGTCGCGAAGACCACCAGGTCGCTCGCCCGGATCACGTCCTCGGCGCCGTCGTACACGGTCACCCGCCCGGCCGCGCCGGACCGCTCCAGGTACCCCCGGAAGCCGGCCGCGCTGTCCGCGGCCAGGTCGCGCACCCCCACCTCCTCGAACGCGAAGCCGGTCGCCGCGAGGAACGTGTGGATGTGCCGGGCGATCAGCCCCGTGCCGACGAAGCCGACCCGCGTCGGACGCGGCGCCCCCCGGCGCGCGGCGCTCAGCCGGTCGGCCGCCAGCGCCGCCGAGGCCGCCGTCCGGGTCGCGCTGATGACCGAGGCCTCCAGACACGCGAACGGATAGCCGGTGGCGTGGTCGTTGAGGATCAGCACGGCGGAGGCGCGCGGCAGCCCGGACGCCGTGTTCTCCGGAAAGCTGGAGATCCATTTCAACCCGTCGACCTGGAACTTCCCGCCCAGCGAGGCGGGCAGCGCGATGATCCGCGAGGAGGGGCGGTCGGGGAAGCGGAGGAAGTACGACGGCGGGTTGACCGTGTCGCCCGTCCTCCCGTCGCCGTGCAACAGATAGGCGGACTCGACCAGTTCGACGATCTCCCGTTCCCGGCCCCGCAGGGCCTGCTGCACCTGGGCGCCGGAGATCACGGCGAAACCCGGAACCCCGGCCATCGGAACCTCGGTCGGCGGAACCTCGGTCATCGGAAGCTCACCTCGTCCTTCGCGTCGAACCGTTGGCAGGGGATTGCGGCAGCCGTACCGGATCGGCCAGGCCCACCAGCACCTCGCGCGGCCCCTCGAAGGGCTCACGGCTGTGGGCGCAGCGGATGTTGTCGACGAGCAGCAGGTCGCCCGCTCGCCACGGGGTGCGGACGGTGTGCCTCTCGTAGACCTCGTTGAGCGTCTCGATGACATCCGCGCCGATCGGATCGCCGCCGCCGTAGCGGGTGTTGAAGGGCAGCCCGGCGGGCCCGTACAGGTCCACCAGGTACTCGCGGACCTCGGGGTCCATGGTCCATTCGCTGAGGAACGCGATCTGGTTGAACCAGCAGCGGCGGCCGGTCACCGGATGCCGGAGCACGGCGGCCCGCCGCTGCCGGGTGTGCAGCGAGCCGTCGGGGTGCCAGGCGAACTCGATGGAGTGCGCTCGGCAGTACGCCTCGACGACCGTCCGGTCGGCGGTGCCGAACGCCTCGGCGACCGACGCACCGATCTCGTCGTTGTACGAACGCGTGAGCAGCCAGCCCTCCCGCTCGAACCGCTCGGTCACCTCGCGCGGCAGCGACGCGTGTACGGCCTCGGCGTCCGCGATCCCGGTCGCCCCGCCCCGCTCGGCCGCCTGCAGACAGGCGAAGAGCAGCAGGCCGGGGAACTCCAGCGCATAGCTCGACTCGTGGTGCATGCACATCGGCTGGTTCGACGGCCAGGTTGTCGAGGAGTGCACGCCGTCCACGTACGACCGGCGCGGCGCGAAGGCCTCCCGCTCGGCCGTCAGGGTGTCGGCCAGCTCGTGGAAGACCGCGCCGGTCTCGGCCGCGTCCCGCAGCCCGAGGCCGCGCACCAGCAGCGAGCCGTGCTCGGCGATGGCGGCCCGCAGGGCACCGCGGTGAACGGCGGCCCAGTGGGCGGCGGGTTCGGCGGGGGAGACGGTGAGGAGCGGCGGCTTGTCGGTGGAGAGTTCGATGTCCGGCAGGGCGATGGCAGCCGGGGACGGCGTCGGCGTCGATGCGTTCTCCGTCTCAGTCTCCGTGTCCCCGCGGCCGCGGCGCCCTCCGCCGCGTCGACGGCTCAGAAAGCTCATGACGACCTCCCCGTGGTGTCGGCGGCGGAGCGGGGCGCGGAGTGTGGCGTCCCGTCGACGGTGTCGGCCCCGGTCCTCGTGTCGAGCAGCCCGGCCAGCCCGGCCAGGGTCGGATGGGCGGCCACGTCCTTGGGGGACACCGCCCGGTCCACGGCGATCGCCAGCTTCACCGCCGACAGCGAGGTGCCGCCCCGGTCGAAGAAGTGGTCGTGCCGGCCGATCCGGTCCCGCGGCACCCCGAGTACCTCGGCCCACACGGCGGCCAGCCGCTGCTCGGTCGAGGTGAACGGAGGCTCGCCCGACCCGCCGCGCGCCGTGTCGAGTTCCTCGGCCAGCGCGGTCAGCGTCCGCCGGTCGGTCTTGCCGTTGGCGGTCAGCGGCAGGCTCTCCCGCCGGTGGAACACCGTCGGAACCATGTACGCCGGCAGCGTCGCCGCCAGCCGGTCCCGCAGCTCCTCGGCCGCGAGCGGCCGGCCCGAGTGGAAGGCGACCAGGTGCGCGCCCCTGGCGACCACCACCGCGCCGTCCCGGACGCCCGCCACCTTGAGCAGCGCGTTCTCCACCTCACCGATCTCGATGCGGAACCCCCGCACCTTGACCTGGGTGTCCCGGCGGCCCAGGAACTCCAGCTTGCCGTCGGGCCGCCAGCGACCGTGGTCCCCGCTGCGGTAGAGCCGCTCACCGGGCCGGTACGGATCGGTGGTGAAGGCCCGCGCGGTGCGCTCGGGGTCGTTGACGTACCCGCGCCCCACGCACACCCCGGAGAAGACGATCTCCCCGGGGGCGCCCAGCGGCACGAGGGAGAGGTGCTCGTCGACGACGTACACGCGGACGTTGCGGACGGGACGGCCCAGCGGCACCCGGTCCCCCTCCGGAGCGCGGTCCATCACCTCGTGGTTGGTGTCGTCCGAGGTCTCGGTCAGCCCGTAGGCGTTGACCAGCGGTATCCCCGGCTCGGTGGCGAACCAGCGCTGCGCCAGCTCCTTCTTCAGCGCCTCGCCGGTGACCGACACCCGGCGCAGGTCGGGCAGTTCACGGGGATGCTGCGCCAGATGGGCGAGGACCGCTTCGAGGTACGACGGCACCACCTGGACCACGTTCGCCCGGCCGCTCGCGATCCGGTCGACGAACCGCCCGACGTCCAGGATCACCTCCTGCTCCACGAGCAGGGTCCGCCCGCCGGCCAGGGGAGCGGCCAGCAGCTGCCACAGGGAGATGTCGAAGCACTGGGGCGCGGTCTGCGCGACCACGTTCCCCTCGCGGACGTCGAGGTCGTCGAGCTTGGCGTGGAGGTGGTTGACCATCCCGGCGTGCTCGCACATCGCGCCCTTCGGCTCGCCCGTGGAACCGGACGTGAAGTAGATGTACGCCAGCCGGTCCGGCCCGATGTCCAGGCCGAGGTCGGAGTCCGGGTGGGCCTCGTCGTAGGCGTCCTCGACCAGCAGCCGCCGCACGCCGGGCAGGCCGGCCAGGGCCCGGTCCAGCGTGTCCGTGCTGCCCCGTTCGGTGAGCACCAGCTCGCAGCCGGCGCGGGCGAGGACGGTGGCGACGCGTTCGGCGGGGAAGTGCGGTTCGACGGGCAGATAGGCGCCGCCCGCCTTGAACACCGCGAGGACGGCCGCCATCCAGTCCAGGTTGCGTTCGGTCACCACGGCGACGACGCCCTCGTGACCGAGGCCCCGGACCAGCAGGGCCCGACTGAGCTGGTTGGCGCGGGAGTTGAGCTCGCGGTAGGTCCAGCGCCGGTCGCCGTGGACGGCGGCGACCGCGTCCGGGTGCGCCACCACCCGCTGCTCGAACAGCTCGTGCACCCGGCGGTCGGGCAGTTCGCGTCGCGGACCGGCCAATCCGTCGCGCTGGAAGCGGAGTTCGTCGTCCGCCACCAGGCTCCGCCGCCCGTGCTCGGCGTCCGGTTCGGTGGCGAGCCGGGTGAGCGCGGTGACGTGGTACCCGGCGATCCGGGCGGCGGCCTCCTCGTCGAGCACGTCCGTGCGGTACCGCAGCCGCAGCGCGGGACCGTCGTCCCGGTGCACCAGCCCGACCCGGAGGACCACGTCCCCGGCGAGGTCGCCGTCGCCCCCGCTCGTGTCGAGCACGGTCTCGAACGGCGGTTCGTCGAGGCCGAGTTCGTGTCGCAGGGCGGCCACCGGGAAGGCGGCGTGCGTCAGCAGCTCGGTGGTGGTCCGGTGGGTGTGCGCCAGCAGGGCCCGCCAGGTGTCGCCGGGTGCGACGGTGAGCCGGCAGGGCAGCAGCCGGCCGTCCTCCAGCCAGCCGGTGGTGATCTCGACCTCGCCCGACAGCGTGGCGAGCACCCTGGCGTGCGCGGCGAGCAGTGCGGCCGTGCCGTCCGCAGCGGTCAACAGCCCATCCGCAAGGGGTACTTCGTAGGCGGCGACCCTCTTCGCCGGGTCGGTGCTCCACTGCGGTATCGCGGTCCGCCCCCCGGCGGTGAGCACCTCGTGCCAGTACTTCCGGGCAGCGTCGCCCGGCTCCGACCGTTCCATGTTCTTCCCCCGATTACCGTGTTCCGGTGGTCTCCGTCGCCGGGTTCCCGCCCCAGCGCGCGTGCGGCGGCACCTCCTCGCCCTTCATCAGGAAGGAGTCGGGTGCCAGCACGGCCCCCTCGCCCAGCGTCACGCCGTAGTGGACGAACGCCTGGACCTCCAGCGTGGTGCCGGCGCCGATGGTGATGTGGTCGGACTTGTAGGTGCCGTCCTCCTGCGAGTGCGCCTGGATCTTGCTGCCGGCGGCGAGGGTGCAGTCGTCCCCGATCTCCGTCAGCGTCCGTTCGGTGATGTACGCCCCGTCGTCGAACACCCGGCGTCCGATGCGGACCCCGAGCAGCCGCCAGACGAGGTTCTTGTACGGGGTGCCGTTGAGGATCTCCAGATGCCGGTCGGGCAGCTTCCACAGCCGCTCCTGCCGCCAGAAGACGGGGTCGTAGATGGAGCACAGCCGGGGGCGCAGCGGGCGGAAGCCGGTCAGGGTCCGTTCGACCAGCGCGTAGTAGAGGGCGTTGAAGACCAGTGCCGTCAGGGGCAGCGCGGCGAGGGCGAGCGGTGCAGCCGGGCCGTCCACGTGGCCGTACAGGTCGAAGGCCGCGAAGCCGAGGACGGTGAGCGCGAAGGTGTGCAGCCAGCGCAGGAACAGGAACAGTGCCATCGAGCGCAGGTTGAAGCGGTTCTTCGCGGCGAGCCGGCGCCGCAGCTCCGCGCCCTCGCGCAGATGGTCGAAGCGGCTGTCGCGCTCGACCGTGCGGGGTATCTCGAAGGGCGGTGAGCCGAGCAGCCCGACCCCTTCGCGGACCTCGCCGTCGAGGGGCACCAGCACCTTGGTCGCCAGCAGACAGTTCTCGCCGGTCCGGCCGCCGACCGGGTAGGCGATGGCGTTGCCCAGGAAGTTGTGCCCGCCGATCGCCGTCCGGGAGACCCGGAACGAGGTGCTGGAGTAGTCCGCGTTCATGACAGAGAGGCCGTCGGCGACCATCGTGCCGCTGCCGACCTTCACCAGGTACGGCGTCTCGTGCTGCATCGCGGTGCCGAAGTTGGACCCGGTCTGTTCGACCCGCGAGAGGTCGTATCCGAGGGCCTTGAGGTAGGGGACGATGTACGAGCTGTCGCCGCACAGCCACGTGAAGAACCTGAGGTTGGTCAGGCGGGTGATCGCGCGGTGCGTGGAGTAGTGGAAGCCGTACAGCGGATAGACGCGGTCGGGTTTCACCAGCGGGCGCAGCAGCCTCGGCACGACGAACACCAGGACGGCCCCGGCGAGGATCGAGCCCGCGAACAGCGCGAGTGACAGGGCCATCGCCTCGACGTAGAAGCGGGCCGAGGTGGCGTGCAGTGCCGCCGGGTCGAGCAGGGTGTCCAGCTCGGGCGCGGTGGTGAGCAGCAGATAGGTGCCGCCGACGGTCAGCGGCACGTACAGCAGCAGGGTCTGGAGCAGCGCGCCGAGTGCGTAGCCGGCCCGGCGCAGGGGCGGTGGGGGCGGGGGACCCGGATGTGGTCCACGTCCGTGGGGCGGGCCGGTGAGCCGTGCCAGCTCTCTCCGGCCGGGACGGACTCGCCGGCCCGCAGCGCGGAGGAGTGGCCGAGCTGGGAGCCGTCGCCGAGGGCGGTGCCGATGTCGAGGACGGTGTGCTCGCCGACGAAGGCGTCCCGGCCGAGGGTGACGGTGCCGGTGCGGATGCGCCCGGCGCGCGCCCGGTAGCAGAGGAAGTAGGAGTCCTTGCGGATGACGGTGCCCGCGCCGATGGTCAGCAGGTCGGTGCAGACCGGCAGGGTGCGGCTGAGGATGGTGACGCCCGGTCCGATGCGGGCGCCGAGGGCCCGCAGATACAGCACGTACAGCGGGTTGCCGACGAACAGGGCCATCGGGCTGGTGCGCAGCAGGGTCCTGACGAGCCAGAACCGCAGGTACGCCGGGCCCCACACGGGGAACTCCCGGGGCTTCCACCGCCCGATCAGCAGCCACTTGGCGGCGACCGGCAGGATGCACAGGGCGAGGAAGGCGAGCGCCCCGAAGACGGCCGAACGCACATAGATCTCGACCACTCCGGAGGCGTCCGCCACCCACTCGTATCCCTGTGCGTATCCGGAGGCGGCGAGCAGGCAGTAGCCGCCGAAGAGGAGCAACTGCAGCACGCCGCACAGGACGTAGCGGAACGTGCTGCCCGGGTGCACGGGCTCGGCGGGCTCGGGCGGGGCGGCCGGCGGGGCCGGTGCTTCGGTCAGCGCGGCGGCGAGGCCGCGGATCGTCGGGTGGCCGTAGACGTCCCGGATGGACACCGACGGCAGATCGGGGTGCTTCCTGACGCGGGCACAGAAATGGGCCATCGTCAGCGAGTTGGCACCGAGGTCGTCGAAGAAATGGCTTTCTGCGGGCACGTGTTCGATGTGTGCGACTCCGGCGAGAATTTCGGTGAGGAGTCGCTCGACGGCGGTGTACGATTCCGCCGCGTCCGGCTCGGCCCCCTGGACCTCGCCCGGTATTTCCGCCACGGGTCGTGGCGCTGGCAATGTCATTGAATTTCTCCGCGACAGGTATTGCGATGGAAGGCGCCCGGGGGTGAACGGGACGGCGCGCGGAATGACAGAAGGAGGGGGGAGAGTTGCAGGAACGGAGAGCGGTGACGGCTGTGGCGGAATAGATCAGGCCTGGCCGGAGCTTTGGCTGGGCCCCCGGTGTGCGCTGTGCCGGCATCTGGTCCGGAGGGGCGCAGCGGAATGCAATCCGGATTCTTTCGGTACATTCACGAACAGGTCAAGGGAGGTCGGGTAATTGACGCTTTCCCGCCCCTTCTCCGATCTCGTCCGACCTGTCGGGTCCTGGTCCCCGCCCTGTTCCAGCGGGGAACTTTCTAAAGGGGCGGTACAAACACACCCGCGCGTTCCACTTCCGTCCCCTCATCGATTCAGCCAGCACGTTCATGACAGAAAAGGAGATTCGGAATCATCTTTGATTTCTGTTGGGTTTCCCTTTGTTTGCTGCCCCGTGACGCGACCGGAGGGGGCCGTGCGCCGCACGCGCACCGTGGCGCGGCAGGCGGCACCGGGAGGTGAGGGCGGCACGCGCAGGCGGATACCGTTAGGGCGTGCAGCCAGCAAGTCAGTCACCCCCACCGCCGGAGAGCCCCCAGGGGCGTCTCCACCGCGCCCGTGCCCTCTACCGGGACGTCTCCAAGCGCAGGACCGCCTGGCTGCTCCTGAAGGACACCGTCAACTCCTGCATCGAGTACCGCATCCTGGGCCTCGCGGCCGAGGCGGCGTTCTTCACGCTGCTCTCCGTGCCGCCGCTGCTGCTCAGCATGATCGGCCTGCTCGGCTACGTCGACGACTGGACCGGCGCCGACACCATCGCCAGCCTGGAGCTCAACCTCCTGGAGGCGTCGCGCACCGTCCTGTCCGAGAAGGGCGTCACGCAGATCGCGCAGCCCATCCTGGACGACGTGATGAAGGGCGGTCGACCCGACGTCATCTCCATAGGCTTCCTGTTCGCCCTGTGGTCCGGCTCCCGCGCGGTCAATGTCTTCATCGACACCATCACCGTCATGTACGGCCTCGACGGCGTCCGCGGCATCGTCAAGACCCGGCTCATGGCGTTCCTGCTCTTCCTCGTGGCGCTGCTGATCGGCTCGATCGCGCTCCCGCTGATGGTGGCCGGCCCCGACGCCGTCGTCCGGATCGTCCCGTGGTCGGCGACCGTCGTCCAGGTCCTCTACTGGCCCGTTGTGATCGTCCTGTCCATCGTCTTCCTGACGACGCTCTACCACGTGTCGGTGCCGGTCCGTTCCCCCTGGGTGGAGGACGTCCCCGGCGCCCTGGTCGCCCTCGGCATGTGGGTGCTGGGCAGCTTCCTGCTCCGCATCTACCTGACGAACACGGTCGAGGGGGCGACGATCTACGGCTCCCTGGCGGCCGCCGTCGCCGTCCTCCTGTGGATCGGCGTGGGCGCCTTCGCCGTCCTGGTCGGCGCCGCCGTCAACGCCGCGATCGACCGTGTCTGGCCCGCCGCGGCCACGGCCGCCGCCCGCGCCGCGAACGAGCGCCTCCGCGAGGAACAGGCCGCCGAGTACGTCGCCCGCGCGGCCGCCGCCCGCTCCCACGACCCGGAGGACCCCGACATGCCCTCCGAGTTCCCCGAACGCTGGTCCCGCTTCCTTCCACCGGAGGACGTGACGTCGCGTTTGCGGTCGCCGGCGAAGAAGGGGGAGGAATAGGGCCGCGGCAGGGGGCCGTGGCCGGGCGTGGGCAGGCGGTGCGTCGTCAAGCGCCGGGTGACCCCAGGCTTTCCAGGGGCGCGGGGAACTGCGCGGGCAACCCAGCACGGTCCGCAGTCCGCAACGGTCCGCAGCCCCGTGACGGTCCGCCCCGCCCGTGACGGTCCGCAGCCCGCGACCGGCCGTGGGGCTTCGTTGGGGCCGAGGCGCTCAGACATCCGCGGGCCGGCCGTGGTTCCTCGCGCAGTTCCCCGCGCCCCCGGGCCGGCCGGGCGTAGCCCTTGGCCACAGGGCTAGCCTCTTCGTTGTGTATGTCGAAAGGGCCTCTCGGCTGGGTGGGGCCGTGGTGTGGACCGACAGCCCGAGTCGGCCGAGTCGGCCGGGCGCGGGGCGGGTGCTGCCCGACGGGTGCATGGACCTGCTCTGGAACGAGGGGCGGCTGATGGTCGCCGGCCCCGACACCCGGGCGTACGTCACCGAAGGGGCGTCCGACAGGTGGGCGGGGCTCCGGTTCTTCCCCGGCCAGGCGCCCGGCTTTCTGGGGGTGCCCGCCCACGAGTTGCGGGACCGACGGGTGGACCTGGCCGAGCTGTGGTCGCCGGCGGTCGTGCGGCGGCTCACGGCCCGGGTGAACGCGGCGCACGATCCGGCGAGCGGCCTCGAAGAGGTGGTCCTGGAACGGGCGGCAGAGGTGGGCCCGCCCGATCCGGTGCTGCGGCAGCTCGTCGGCGCCCTTGGTGCGGGCCGGTCGGTCGCGGCGACCGCCGACGAACTCGGGCTCGGGGCACGGCAGTTGCACCGAAAGTCGCTCGCCGCCTTCGGGTACGGACCCAAGACGCTGGCCCGGGTGCTGCGGCTGCAGCGGGCGCTCGCGCTGGCCCGGGACGGCGTGCCCTTCGCCGAGACGGCGGCCCGGGCCGGCTACGCCGACCAGGCGCATCTCGCCCGCGACGTAAGGGATTTGGCGGGGCTGCCCCTCGGCGAACTGCTCGGCGGGCGGTAGCCGCGACGGGCGGCCGCCCGTCGGTGGGAGGCCACCCGTGGGTGGGAGGCCACCCGTTCGCGGAAGGCCACCCGTTCGCGGGAGGCTACCCGTCGGTGGGCGTCGGCAGGGGCGCGAAGAGGTCGACGCCGTTGCCGTCGGGGTCCAGCACCACGGCGTAGCGCTGGCCCCACACCGCGTCCCACGGCTTGAGTTCGCCGTGGTACCCGGCGCCGGTCAACTCCTCGTACACCGAGTCGACTTCGGCGGGGCTGTCGCACAGCAGAGCGAGCCCGGCACCGCCGCCCGTCCCCGGGCGGTACGCCGGATGGAAGGAGCGGACGGTTTCCTCGGTGTCGAGCAACAGCCGTAGCCCGCCCGGCAGTCGGGCCTCGGCGTGCGGCAGGTTCTCGGCACCCTCGGGGAAGTCGAAACCGAGCCGGCGGTAGAAGGTGACGGAGGCGGCCATGTCCGAGGCCACCATCCCGATCGCGTCGAGTCGTGGAGTCATGCGGCCACCGTAGGGTGAGGGGCGACGCCCGGTCTTGAAGGAATCGGACACGTGCGCAAGCGCTCTCACGGAACGGAGCCTTTGGCTCACCTGTGGAACATCTGTGCGGCAGGATGGTGGGCATGTCCATGCTCCGTACCGCGCGGGTTCTGGTGCCGCTGGCGCTTCTGCCGACGCTGCTCACCGCCTGCGGGACCGAGGAGGTCGTGGTCGGGGACAGGGAGCCCCTGAAGCCGCTCCCCGACCGGGCCGAACTGCACGCCCGTGCCGAGGCGCTGGGCCTCGCGCCGGGGCTCGTCTACGTCACCGAGTCCCCCGGGTTCACGCTGGCCCGCCAGTCCGTCGGCGTGTACGGCGACGACGGGTTCTCCGCCGCCTACTGGTCCCACGAGAACAGCGCCCAGCTCCTGCTCCTCGTCGACCGGGGCAGGATGACCGCCGCCGGCTGTCCCGAGGAGCCGGTGGGCCAGGGCACGGGCGAGGCGGTCCACTGCGAGCGGGACGGGGACGCCTGGTACCGCACCTCGGCGGGACAGCACGAGTACGCCGCACCGGAGGACGGGAACCTCCTTCGGATCAGCGCCGCCGAGACCGCCGTCGACCGCGACGCCCTGCGGGCAGCCGCGCTCGCCGCCCACCGCCCCACCGACGCGGAACTGGCCTTCCTCCTCCCACACCGCCACCGCGACAGGCCCCGCCCCACGGCAGGCCGGTCGAACGCGGAGACCTGCCCCCGGCGGGCGACGGGGCCCCGCGCGAGGACGCGGGCGCCTCGGGCTGAGCCCCCGCCGACACGGGATGCCCGCCGGGCCCTGCCCGGTGTGGGGGGCCGACCGCCCGGCGGCGTGGGCCTCAACCCCCGGGGCCGCTGTTCGGGCGGATCGGCCTTCCGGAGGGGCCTCAATCCCGGGGCCGACCTGGCGGATCGGCCCTCCGGCGTGGTGCGTCGGCGATCAGGGCGTGCCGCCCGGCTGCTGCGGCCCGAACGCCGTCATGAAGCGGTCACGGAACTTGTCCATCCGCCAGGTCGGCGTGGCGTCGGCGGGCTTGAGCCCGTCCGTCCAGCCCCAGTCGGAGATCTTCTCCAGCACTACGGGGTCCTTGGCGACGACCGACACCGGTACGTCGTGGCTGGGGTTGTCGCCGGTGACCGTCTTGTTGGGCTGGTGGTCGCCGAGGAAGACCAGCACGGTGTCCTCGGAGCCGTACTTCGCGACGAAGTCGACGAGGCTGGTCACCGAGTACTGGATGGACTTGCGGTACTCGTCCCGAACGGCCAGCGGATCCTTCCAGACCTCCGTCGGGTTCTTGCCCTCGGCCTTCTGGAGGGAGTGGTAGACCGAGCCGTCACCGATCCGCTCCTCGGGGATCGTGCTCGGGATCGGTGCCCACGGGTTGTGGCTGGAGGTCAGGATGATCTCCGCCATCATCGGCTCCCGGTCCTCCTTGCCGTGCTCCAGCTCCTGGAAGGCCTTCAGCGTGTACTGGTCGGGCATCGTGGACCAGCTGAACTTCGGCCCCTGGTAGCCCAGTTGGTCGGAATCGTAGATGTGGTCCAGCCCGAAGTACTTGCCCTCGGGCCATGTCTTCTGGGTGCCGGGCACGATGCCGACCGTGCGCCAGGCACCGGTGCGGCGGAACGCCTCGGTGAGGGTGAGCCGGTCGCTCGCGACGAGGTGGTTGTACCGCGACTGGTTCTTGATCCACAGACCGGACAGGAACGTGGAGTGCCCCAGCCAGCTGCCGGCGCCCGTGATCGGGGAGCGCAGCCAGCCGCTCTGCGAGGCGTATCCGGCGTCCTTCAGCTCCTGTGTCTTCTGCGCGAGGGTCTCACCGAGCGGTTCGCCCATCCGCGGGTCGTCGATCGCGGAACGGCCGTAGCTCTCGATGAACGTGATCAGTACGTCCTTGCCGCGCAGCCCCGTCAGCAACTGGTCCGGCGGTACGTCGGCGAAGGCGTCCACCGCGGCCTGCTTGCGGAACGCCTCGCCGTCCTTCAGGCCGTTGCTGACCGCCTCGATCCGGTTCTCGACGAGGGTGGCCGCGCTGTGCGAGGCGACGGGGACGTCGGATATCTCCAGCGTCAGCGTCGAGCACGTGATCCACGCGGTCCCCAGGACGAGGAGCGTACGGCTCGCCGTGTGCCGGTTGCGCACCATCAGCCGGCTCAGTCGTACGACCGCGAGCGTCATCAGCACGGGCAGCGCCAGCGCGAGCGCGATCACGCCGACGGTCGCGGCCTGGGCGGCGGCCCCACCGAGCGAGTCCTTCATGAACGACAGCGCGTCGTCCAGCAGGATCCAGTCCAGCACCAGGTCGAAGGGGCGGTCCAGGGTCCAGTACGAGCCCATGTCCAGCACCTTGACGATGGTCAGCAGGCCGAGCACCACGCCGACCACCACGACCGCCACGCGGCGCGCCTTCGCGGGGAGGACGAGCAGCAGGCCCGCCACGAGGATGCCCTCCGCCGGGATCCGCAGGAACCGGCCGGGGTCGAGCTCGGTGATGTCGTTCGGCACGACGAGCGCGAACAGCACGAGCACGAGGGCCAGCCCCGTGGCGGCCCAGGCGAGCCACGCGCGGCCCGGGCGCCGCACGCGCCAGCCGGGGAGGGGCGGGTCCGCACCGGGGTCCGAGTCCGAGTCCGCGTCCGGGTCCGCGTCGGGAGTGGCTGTCTCGGGTGCGGAGGCGTCCGCCGCGGGTGCGGTGGTGTCCGTGTCGGGTGCGGTGGTGTCCGTCTTGGGCTCGGCGGTGGCCTCCGAGTGCTCCCGATCTGCCTTGGGGGTGGGCGCGGACTCCTCGGGTGCCTCCGCCCTCTCCGCCTTGTCAGTCGGCGTCTCCGCCTTGTCGGCCGGTGTCTCCGCCCGCGTCCCCGCCGTCGGCTCGGTCTCCGCGACCGCGTCCCGCTGCGGAGGGGCGGCGTCCTCCGGGGCCTTGTCGTCGTCCGGTGTCGGCGTCGGTCCCGGAAGCTGCGGAGAGCGTATGTGCGACAACCCGAAGGTCCTTCCCTGTGGAGCATGTGGAGCTCGGTGCTGGTGGAGCGGAGTGGCCGGGGCCTCGGGACCGCCGGGACACCCGGTTGGCCATCCCTATCCGTACGGTCCCACGACGCCCACCGTTCACCCGAACCGAGGTCCCCCGCAACCACTTGGCCGAACCGCGACGCACCCCGCCCCACAGGCTCAGACCGAGCGCGGCGCCCCCGTACTGGCCCGCTCCACCAGCCGCGTCGACAACTCGGTGCGGGTGCCCTCCGGTTGGTGGCCCTCCATCATCCGCACCAGCAGCCGTAGCGCGGTCTGGGCCATCTCCGAGAGCGGCTGGCGGACGGTGGTCAGGCGTGGGGACGCCCAGCGGGCCTCGGGAAGGTCGTCGAATCCGACCACGCTGATGTCGTCCGGCACCCGCAGCCCCCGCTCGGCCAGTGCCTCGTAGACGCCGAGGGCCATCTTGTCCGAGCAGACGAAGACGGCGGTCGGGGGCTCGGGAAGGTCGAGCAGCTGGAGCATCCGGTGCCGGGCGGTGGTCTCCATGAAGTTGCCGTAGCGGACGTACTCCGGCCGGTACGGCAGACCCGCGGCCGTGAGTGCCGAGCGGTAGCCCGCGACCCGGGCGCTGCTGCACATCTTGCGCCGGTAGCCGGCGATCACGGCGATCCGCTCGTGACCCAGGGACAGCAGATGGTCGGTGGCGGTGGTCCCGCCCTGCCAGTTGGCGGCGCCCACGGACAGGACGCCGGGCGGTGGTTCCAGAACCGGGTCGATCAGCACGAACGGGATGTGGTGCTGGGTGAGCCAGGAGTACTGGGCGGGGGACAGTTCGGCCAGGTTGAAGAGCACGCCGGCGGAGCCGCGGGCGGTCAGCTTGTCGAACCAGCCGCGTTCGGGGCGGGCGCCCCGGGTGCGCGTCAGGCCGGCCGAGACGACGACCTCCAGGCCGGCGTCGTGGGCGGCCTGTTCGACGCCGTGCAGTACGGCGCCCGACCAGGAGCTCTCCAGGGAGTGCACCACCAGGTCGACCATGCGGGGCGGCTTGGACGCCTCGAACCGGGGTCTGCGGACATAGCCGAGCCGGTCCAAGGCCTCGGTGACCCGGCGCCTGGTCTCGGGGGCCACGTCCTCACGGCCGTTGACCACCTTCGAGGCCGTGGGCACGGACACCCCGGCCTCGCGCGCCACGACCGCCAGCGTCGGCCCGGCCGTCGCGCTCCCGCCACGCACCATCGCGACTCCACCTCTCAGGGCCCCGTCCCGAGGGCCGGTGAAATTTTCGAACAGGGCTGCTCCGCGCACGGCCGATCCCGAGCCGTGTAGCAAGCGCTCTCTACGTTAAGCCCAACTCAACACGGCGGGAAGAAGCGGGAATTCGGAGGACCACCTCAACCAAAACTTTCGAAACCTCGAACAAGCGGGCAGGCCAGTGGGCCACGCGGTGGCGGAGGAGAAGGGAATCGGCCGGGTGCGCTGCGCCGGTCCTATGTGGTGCCGTCGCCCCTCCTCGCCACCGGACGTCCGTCGGGTTCGTAGTCACCGTGGGACGCCGATGTACGCCAGGTAGCCGCCGCCCCGCCCACCAGCGGTCGCCCCGGCGCGGCCGCCGTCGCCCGAACGGCCGCTCAGGACCCCGCACGACCGGAATACCGCGAAGGGATGTGGTGCTCTGAGGGGGACGACGTTCACGAGCGGGCGGCGTGAGGAGCTGGTGCGCGATGACGGCAGACCGGCAGGGCCCCGTGGTCAGGACGCCGTACGGGGACGTACGCGGCATGTACGAGTACGGGGGCGGGGACGGTCGCGGGGACCCGATCGCGGTGTTCCGGGGCGTCCCGTACGCGGCCCGCCCTTCGGCCCCGCCGGTTCCTCCCGCCCTCCCCGCCCGAGCCCTGGTCGGGGTGCGGGACGCCCTCGTCTTCGGGCCGACGCCTCCGAAACCGCCGTACTCGGAGGCGTTTGCCCGCTATCTGTCGGACCCCGTCGTCCCGGGCGACGACTGCCTCAACCTGAACGTGTGGACACCTGAGCCGGGCCCCGGGGCGCGGCTGCCGGTTCTGGTCTGGCTCCACGGCGGCGCCCTCACCCGGGGTTCGTCGGCGGTCCCGGTCTACGACGGCGCCGCCTTCGCCCGGGACGGGGTGGTGCTGGTCTCCCTCAACTACCGCCTGGGCGTGGAGGGTTACGGCCTCTTCCCGGACGCCCCGGCCAACCTCGGGCTGCGTGACCAGCTGGCCGCGCTGGAGTGGGTGCGGGACGCGATCGCGGCGTTCGGCGGTGATCCGGACCGGGTGACCCTGGCCGGCCAGTCGGCGGGCGCCATCAGCGTCGGCGCGCTGCTGGCGATGCCCCGCGCCCGGGGCCTGTTCCGGAGGGCGGTGCTGCAGAGCGGGCCGCCGGAGGCCCTGGACCGCGACAAGGTGCGCCGGATGGTCCGCCGGATGGCGAACCGGCTCAAGGTGCCGGCGACCGCCGCGGCCTTCGCCGCCGTGGACCGGACCGCGCTCGCCGAGGCGCAGGCCGAGGTCGGCCGCCTCAGCAGCCCGGTGCTCGGCGGCCCCGCCTTCGGCATCGTCGTCGACGGCGACCTGCTGCCCACCGACCCGCTCCAGGCGCTGACCGAGCACGGCGCGGCTCCGGGCATCGACCTCCTCATGGGCTGGACCCGCGACGAGCACCGCCTCTGGCTCGTCCCCGGCGGCCTCCAGGAACGCGTCGACCGCCTCGGGACGGTCGCGCTGGCCGGCGCCCGCGCCCGCTGCCACTGCGGCCCCGAGGTCCCGCGCGCCTACCGCGACCTCCACCCTGACAAGGGCACCGCCGACCTGGTGGGTCAGCTGGTCACCGACCACCTGCTCCGGGTCCCCCTGCACCGGGTGGCGGACGCCCGCGTCGACCACGCCCGGTCCTACGTCTACGAGTTCGCCTGGTCCTCCGGCATCCCCGCCCTCGGCTCCTGCCACGCCCTCGAACTCGGCTTCGTCTTCGACACCGGCGACATCGCCGCCTCCGCCAAGCTCGCCGGCGAGCACGCCCCCCGCGACCTCGCCACCGCCCTGCACGGCGCCTGGGTCCGCTTCGCGACGGCGGGCGACCCGGCCTGGCCGGTCTGGGACCACACCCATCCGGTCCGTGTCTTCGACTCCCCGGAGGCCGGGACCGTCGTCCACGGCCCCTACGACCCCGAGCTCGTCCTCTGGGCCGCGGACGCGGGGCGGCCGCGCAGGATCCAGGGCGCCGGCACCTTCGTCACTTCCGGCGGAGGTCCGCTGCCGGCCCTGCGCCGCTTCCGGCGCAGCCCCTGAGACCGGCCCCGTCCGCGGACGGCCGGCCGCCGCTACCCGTGGTCCGCGGCCGGTTCGGCGGTGCCGTCCGTGGACGTCCGGGGTTTGGTGTGCAGGATCTCGCGGGCCTGCTCGGCGGCGCGGGTGGTGTTCTCGCTGACGAAGTCGAGAAAGCGGGCGACGTTCTCCAGACGGGCGCCGGCGGGAGTGCCGGGGCCGAGGACGCCGACCCCCTGGCGGGCGGTCTCGACGACCTGGGCGATGCCGCGGGCGCTGGCGATCATCGACTGGTACCAGACGTCGTCGTCGACGATGTAGCGCTCCCGGCGGCGTTCGCCCTGCTCCCGGCGGACCATGCCCTGGCTGTCGAGGAACGCGATCGCCTTCGAGATGGAGGCCGGGCTGACCTGGAGCCGCTGGGCCAGTTCTGCCGCGGTGAGGCTGCCGCTGTCGGTGAGGGTGAGGCAGGCCATCACCCGGGCCATCATCGTGGGCATGCCCGAGGCCATCATGACGTGGGTGAACGTCTCCTCGTACTCGCGTACGGCCTCGGTGTCGCGGCCGGGAACCTGCTCGGGGGTCTGTGCGGCCCGGGGCGTGGTCCGGCGGCGCCGGTGGGCGCCGCGTTCGGTGGCGCGGTGGGCCAGGTCGGCGCGGTAGGCGGTGGGGCCGCCGTTGCGCATCACCTCACGCGTGATCGTCGAGGTGGGGCGCTCCAGGCGTCGGGCGATCTCCGCGTAGGCGAGGCCGTCGGCTAGCCCTAGAGCGATCTGCTGGCGTTCCTGCTGGGTGAGCCTGCCTCCCGGCATCGCTGTCTCCTTCGTGCTGCGTGGTGCGCCGACGCCGACTATAGCGTTCACGCCCAATTCATTGCAACGCTTCGAGTGGGGATGTTGCGTTACTCGCGAGCCCGTTGCAACGAAATTGCTACTTTGACCTGCAGAAAAGGCATATCTGTGCAACAAGAGTGTTGCTGGAACTTCGAACGCAACGTAGCTTTTCTGTTGTCGGAAACGAAGCGCGAACGGCGAGAGCCGAAGAGCAGAGTCGAAGAGCAAGAGCCGAAGCGCGACAGCTGAAGGAGAGCACCATGCAGAAGTTCGAGACCCCCGCCCCGATCTCCGCCGTCCTGAACATCCCCGCCGGGCGCGTGCGGCTCATCGCCGCCGACCGGGCCGACACCACCGTCGACGTCCGGCCCGCCGACGCCGCCAAGGGCCGGGACGTCAGGGCCGCCGAACGGACCACGGTCGACTACCGCGACGGAGTGCTGCGGATCCAGGCCCCGGCGGCGAAGAACGAACTCCTCGGCCCCTCCGGAAGTCTGGAGGTGACCGTCCAACTGCCCGCCGGCTCCCATGTCGAGGCCAAGGCGGCCGCCGCCGAGTTCCGCGGCGTCGGGCGGCTGGGCGACGTCGCCATCGACGGCGCGCACGGCCAGGTCAAGCTCGACGAGGCGGCCAGCGCCCGCCTGAACATCCTGGCCGGTGACGCACTGGTCGGCCGCCTGGACGGCTCCGCCGACATCACCAGCGGCAAGGGCGACCTGCGCATCACCGAGGCCGCCGGCGGCACCGTCACCCTGCACACCGGGTACGGCGAGATCTCCGTCGGCGCCGCCACCGGCGCCTCGGCCTCCCTGGACGCCGGCACCTCCTACGGCCGTATCCACAACTCGCTCCGGAACAGCGGGGGCACCGGCGCCCGCCTCGACATCCACGCGACCACCGGCTACGGCGACATCACCGCCCGCAGCCTCTGACGACCCCGGAAAGGGCGACACCCACCATGACGAACCAGGCCATCGCGGCACGCGGGCTGCGCAAGGCGTACGGCGAGAAGACCGTCCTCGACGGTGTCGACCTGACCGTCCCCGAGGGAACGATCTTCTCCCTGCTCGGCCCGAACGGCGCCGGCAAGACCACCGCCGTCAAGATCCTCTCCACGCTCGTCACCCCGGACGCCGGCGAGATCCGGGTCGGCGGCCACCAGCACCCCCAGGCCATCCGCTCCGTGATCGGGGTGACCGGACAGTTCTCCGCCGTCGACGGGCTGATCACCGGTGAGGAGAACATGCTCCTCATGGCGGACCTGCACCACCTGTCCAGGAAGGAGGGAGGCCGGGTCGCCGCCGATCTGCTGGAGCGCTTCGACCTCACCGAGGCCGCGCGCAAGCCCGCCTCCACCTACTCGGGCGGCATGAAGCGCCGGCTCGACATCGCCATGACCCTGGTCGGCGGCCCGCGGATCATCTTCCTCGACGAGCCGACCACCGGCCTCGACCCACGCAGCCGCCACACCATGTGGCAGATCATCCGCGAGCTGGTCTCCGACGGCGTCACCGTCTTCCTCACCACCCAGTACCTGGAGGAGGCCGACGAACTCGCCGACCGCATCGCGGTGTTGAACGGCGGTCGGATCGTGGCCGAGGGCACCGCCGACGAACTGAAGCGGCAGATACCCGGGGGCCACGTCCGCCTCCGCTTCGCCGACCCGGCCGCCTACCGCTCCGCCGCCTCCGCGCTGCGCGAGGTCACCCGGGACGACGAGGCTCTCGCCCTGCAGCTCCCCAGCGGCGGCACCCAGCGCGAACTGCGCGCCGTGCTGGACCGGTTGGACGCCGCAGGCGTCGAGGCCGACGAACTCACCGTGCACACCCCCGACCTCGACGACGTGTTCTTCGCCCTGACCGGCACCGGCGTCCCCACCCCGCAGAACCAGTCCAAGGAGACCGTCCGATGAGCGCCCCGCCCCCCGCCCGCCCGAACCCCGCCGCCCTCGCCGTCCGTGACTCCTCGACGATGCTGCGCCGCAACCTCCTGCACGCGCGGCGCTACCCCTCCCTCACGCTCAACCTGCTGCTGACCCCGATCATGCTGCTGCTGCTCTTCGTCTACATCTTCGGCGACGTGATGAGCGCGGGCATCGGCGGCAGCGACCGCTCCGACTACATCGCCTACATCGTCCCGGGCATCCTGATGATGACCATCGGCGGCACCGTCGTCGGGACCGCGGTGTCGGTCGCCACCGACATGAACGAGGGCATCATCGCCCGCTTCCGCACCATGGCGATCCACCGCGGTTCCGTCCTCGTCGGGCATGTCGCCGGCAGCGTGCTGCAGTGCGTCGCCAGTGTGGTGCTCGTCGGTGGCGTGGGTGTCGCCATCGGCTTCCGTTCCGTCGACGCCTCGGTCCTGGAGTGGCTGGCGGCGTTCGGGCTGCTCGCGCTGTTCTCCCTGGCGCTCACCTGGATCGCGGTCGGTATGGGTCTGTCCAGCCCGAACGCGGAGGCGGCCGCCAACAGCGCGCAGCCGCTGGTCCTGCTGCCGCTGATCTCCAGCGCGTTCATCCCGGCCGACACGATGCCGGGCTGGTTCCGGCCGATCGCCGAGTACCAGCCCTTCACTCCCGCCATCGAGACCCTGCGCGGACTGCTCCTCGGCACCGAGATCGGCCACAACGGCTGGCTCGCCGTGGCCTGGTGCCTGGGCCTCGCGGTTCTCGGCTACTTCTGGTCGACCTCGAAGTACGGCAGCGAGGCGAAGTAGACCCCGGAGCCCGGCCGCCCCGCGCCCCCCAGGGGCGCGGGGAACTGCGCGTTCAGCCCCCACACACCCCCTACGCACCCACGCACCCACACGCGGCCACGCACGGCGGACGCCCCGGCCGGTCAGCCCAGGGACTTCGCGATGGCCGCGATCGCTTCGGGACCCACCCGGCAGCACCCGCCGATCAGCCGGGCCCCGGCCGCCCGCCACGCCTCCACCTGCTCGGTCGTGAACGTCGACCGCCCGGTCCAGGCCCTGGTCGACGCGTCCCAGGTCTCGCCGCTGTTCGGGTACACCACCACCGGCTTGCCGGTGACCCGCGCGGCCGTCTCGATCGCGCCGTCCACATCGTCGGGCGAGCAGCAGTTCACGCCCACGGCGACGATCTCCTCGGCGTCGGCGGCGAGCGCGAAGGCCTCCTCCAGCGGCTGACCGGCGCGGGTGCGGTCACCGGCGACGGTGTACGACAGCCAGGCGGGCACGTCCAGACCCCGGACCGCCCGCAGCAGCGCCTCGGCCTCGTCGGTGTCCGGGATCGTCTCCAGCGCGAGGACGTCAGGGTGGGTGGTGGCCAGCGCCTCCAGCCGGGGCCGGTGGAACCGCTCCAGCTCGGCCACGCTCAGCCCGTACCGTCCCCGGTACTCGGAGCCGTCCGCCAGCATCGCCCCGTACGGGCCGACCGAGGCGGCTGTCAGCAGCGGGCGCGTGATGCCCCGCGCCTGCGCCTCCACCGCCGCGTCGACGGCCAACTCGACGCTCAGCGCCATGAGTTCGGCAGCCCGCTCGCGCCCGATGCCACGCCCCGCGAAACCCTCGAAGGTGGCCTGGTAGCTGGAGGTGATCGCCACGCTCGCGCCCGCCTCGAAGTAGGCGAGATGGGCCTCGGTGATCGCCTCCGGCCGCTCCGCGAGCAGCCGCGCCGACCACAGCGCGTCGCTCAGGTCGTGCCCGGCCGACTCCAACTGGTTGGACATGCCGCCGTCCAGGACGAGGACGTCGGCGGCGAGGGCCGAGGCGAAGGGGCCGACGCGGGGACCGGGGACGTGGGAGAAGCTGCCGGGTGCGTTGCTGGTCATGCCGTCGACGGTAGTCGAGGTGCCTGGACCGCCCCGAGTGTGTCCAGTACATGAACAGATTGACCACCATGTGGACCACGGCGGTACGATCACGCCCTCCCCGTCCCCACCCCGCCCCATCCCCGGGAACCGTCATGACCACGACCAGCACCCCCGAGGCCACCGAGCCCGAACCGACCTCGACCCCGGCGCGCCCGCCGCCCCAGGCCGCAAGTTCGGCCTCGCCGCCGCCACCGCCCTCGTCATGGGCAACATCATCGGCGGCGGCATCTTCACCCTCCCCGCGGCCGTCGCCCCGTACGGCACGGTCAGCCTGCTCGCCTTCGTCATCCTCTCCGTGGCCGCCGTCCTGCTGGCGCTGCTCTTCGGCAGGCTGGCCCGCCGCAGCCCGGTCACCGGCGGTCTCTACGTCTACCCGCGCGACGCCTTCGGCCCCTTCGCGGGCTTCCTGTCGGCCTGGTCGTACTGGACGATGTGCTGGGTCAGCATCGCCGCGCTCGCCGTCGGTGTCGTCGGCTACGTCGACGTGCTGATACCGCTGGGTGACAGCAAGGCGGTCCTGGCGCTGGTGGCCCTGGCCGCCCTGTGGCTGCCGGCCGCCGCGAACTTCGCGGGCACCCGCTATGTGGGCGCCGTGCAGATCGTCTCCACCGTGCTGAAGTTCGTGCCGCTGCTGCTGGTCGCCACCGTCGGCCTGTTCTTCGTCGACACCGACAACTTCGGTCCGTTCAACGCCTCCGGCGAGAGCGCCCCCGGCGCGGTCGCCGCCGCGGCCGCGCTCCTCCTCTACAGCTTCCTGGGCGTGGAGTCGGCCGCCGTCAGCGCCGGCGAGGTCAAGGATCCCGAGCGCACCGTGGGCCGCGCCAGTGTCCTCGGCACCCTCGCTTCCGCCGTGGTCTACATCCTCGGCACGGTCGCCGTGTTCGGCCTGGTCCCGCACGAGGAACTGGTCGAGTCCGGGGCGCCCTTCGCCGATGCCGTGAACGCGATGGCGGGCGGCAGCTGGGGCGGCACGGTGATCGCGCTGGTCGCCGTGGCCTCGATCGTGGGCTGCCTCAACGGCTGGGTCCTGCTCAGCGCCCAGATGCCCTACGCCGCCGCCCGTGACGGCCTCTTCCCGAAGCCGTTCGCCCGGGTCGGCAAGGGCGGTGTCCCCGGCTTCGGCGTCCTCGCCACCGCCGTCCTCGGCACGCTGCTCATCGTCGTCAACTACGCGGACGACCCGGACACCGCGTTCCGTGTCCTCGTCCTCATCACCACGTTCACCGGCTGCGTCCCCTATCTGCTCTCCGCCGCCGCCCAGCTGTACTGGCTGGCGCGCGGCACCCGGGAGCGGGTCCGCCCCGCCGGCCTGGCCCGCGACCTGATCGTCGCCGCACTCTCCTTCGCCTTCTCCTTCTGGCTGATCGCGGGCGCCGGTTACGCGGCCGTCTACCAGGGCGCGCTGTTCCTCTTCGCGGGCATCCCGGTGTACGTGTGGCTGCGGGGGCGGCAGGAGGGGGCCGAGGAAACCGGCGGCGCCTAGACACGCCGAACCGGCGGGCCCCGCGACGGGACCCGCCGGTCACCTCCTGATCAGCAGGAGGCCTGCCAACGGTGGGAGCGGATCCTGGCGCTGAAGTCGTTGTCGTATCCGCCGTCCTGCCTGAAGCAGTAGCGGGTGCCGGTGTAGTTGGCGCCGGTGTAGAGCGCGACGTAGTTGTACGAGGACGAGGTACCGCGGTTCCAGACGGACCTGACGTTCTGGGTGTCGGACCACGAACACTGGATGCTGCCGTTCCACCAGTCGGGGTCGGCGTTGCTCCAGGCGCAGCGGCTGCCCGTCCCGTTGATGTTGCTCCAGACACACACGTTCCCGGTGCCGCACTCCCACGCCTGCGGCGCGGCGCTGGCCGAGCTGGGCGCGACCAGGCCCAACGAGGCCACGGCGGCGGTGAGGCCCACGGCCGCCAGGATCCGGCGGATCCGACGAGGCCTACGGCTCTGCTTCCGGTCATTCTCCTGCTGGTGCGAGGACATCCCCGGTCCCTTCTCCTGTCTCCTGCTGGATCGTGCCGGCGGGCACGGCTGGCGGGAATTCATGTTTCCCGCACCCCTCGGCGCTGTCATGCTCATGTGAGGTGAGTGAAAACACGCAGGTCGGAGACCGACGACCATGGGGAACGGGATGCTCCGCTTTCACTTCGGACCCGAAGACCTCACCAAGGTGCGCGTGGCGACCGAGCCCCACGCGCTCTGGGAGATCGCGGTCAGCCTGCACCGGCTCCAGACACGCGAAGGCCGCTGGGCCTACGCCTCCTGGTTCCGTGACGCGCGGGCCGCGCTGCGTCAGGCCGGGCTCGACCAGACCGTGAAGAGCTTCCTGCTGCCGCTCTTCCCGCGCGCCGGGTACTTCCCCGACTTCCTGACCCCGCCGGAGGGCACGCAGGGGCTGGACGCCGGGCTGGAAGCCGTCCTGGCGACCCCGGACGAGAGGGTGGACGGCGAGGTCGAGCTGCTCCGCCGGGCCGTCGGCGCCCCGGCGTGGACCCGCAGGCTCGGCGAGCGCGGCATGCGGCAACAACTCGTGGACGCCCTGCGCGCCTACCACCGTGCCGTGATCGCCCCGCACGAGGCGCACATCGAGCAACGGCTGCGGGCCGAACGCGCCCGGCACACGCGCGCCCTGTTCCACGCCGGGACCGAGGGGATGCTCGACCAGCTGGGCCCCACGATCCGCTGGCTGCCGCCGGTCCTGGAGATCGCCCCGTACCCGGACCACCGCGACGTGCTCCTCGCGGGCCGGGGGCTGCTCCTGATCCCCTCCCACTTCTGCTGGCACGCGCCCATCGCCCTGGCCGACGCCGGGCTCCCGCCCGTGCTGCTCTACCCCCTGCACCACCAGCCGGCGGCGCCCCGTTCCGTCGGTTCGCCGCCGCTGAACGCCCTGCTCGGCACCACCCGCGCCGCCATCCTGCGGGCCGGCGAGACCGGCTGCACCACCACGGAGGCCGCCCGCCGGGCCGGTGTGACCCCCACGACGGCCAGCCATCACACCGCCGTCCTGCGCGACGCCGGCCTGATGGCCAGTCACCGCCACGCCAACACGGTCCTGCACACCCTGACCCCGCTCGGAGCCGCCCTGCTGGAGCAGAAGCCCCGGCAGGACGGCTGAGGACAGCGGCCGCCGGGCTCAGCCGGTGGCCGCGTGCCGCCCGCCCCGGCGCCGGTTGCCCCCGAGGCGCCTGGCCACCGGCACCAGCAGCCCGACGAGACCGCCGAGGGCGAGGGCGTACGGCCACCAGCCGAAGCCGCTGTCGGCGGAGGCGCTCGCGTTCTGTGTACGGGGGTCCCGCGCCTCGGAGCCGGAGCCCGCGCCGGCGGCCTTCACGGACGGGGACGGGCTGCCCTTCACCCGCGTGAGGACGACGTCGTTCCCGTCACCGCCCTTGTACCCGATCCGGTAGGTACTGTCGGCCAGCTTCACCTCGGCGCCCTCGCGCAGACCGGTGAACGTACCGACGTTCTTGCCCTTGCCCGTGCGGTTGATCACGGTGATCTTCTCGCCGGGTCCGCCGACCGCGCCCAGGGCCGCGAAGTCCAGCCCACCGGCGAGCCTCACCGCCCCGTTCACCTTCAACGGCTTCTCGCGCAGCACCAGTTCGCCCTGCTCGGTCTGGGTGTAGCCCCCGGTCACCGTGAGGCCGGCCACGACGGCGCCCGCGTTGGTCACCAAGCCCTTCACCGTGCCCTCGCCCGCCAGCGAGTGGGTCACCCGCAGGCCGGCCGTGCCCACGTCGAGCTTCGCCCCGGTCGTCGTGAGCCGTATCGCCTGGCTGCGCGCCAGCGTCGCTCCCGAGCGGAGCGCGAGCGTGCCCTTGGTGACGGTCGTCCTGCCGGTGTACGTCACCCCGCCGCCCGTCAGGGTCGTCGTCGCGGCGCCCGACTGGGTGAGCGAGCCGCTGCCGCTCACCTTGGGCAGCGTGACGGGCTTGGAGACGTTCCGGACCACCAGCCGACCGTTGTTGACCACCTTGTACAGGTCACCCTTGGTGTGGAGCCCGCCGTCGCCGCCCGCCCTGCCGCTGCCCAGCCGCAGCACCGCGCCCTTCTCGACCGTGGTCGAGCCGTTGTAGTACTGCACGGCGGCGAAGGTGACGTCGTTGCCCTTCGTCCCCTTGATGACGATGTCCCCGGCGCCGGGAGCGGAGAGCGTGTCGTGGAACACGCCGCCGCCGATGGGGGCGCCCAGGGTGACCGGCCCGTTGTAGTCGAAGGTGAGCAGCGAACGGGACCGGGCGGCGAGGAGGTTGATGTAGACCGTCTCGGCGGTGCCCGGCATGAAGATCTTGTTCGTCGTCCCGTCGCCCCACTGGACGTTCGCGCCCTTGATGTTGGTGCCGCGCTTGTTGACGTTCTTGTGCGCGGGCGTCCAGTTCAGGGCGGGGTCGCTGAGTGAGGGGTTGGTGTCGCCGCCCCGGTCCGACCAGCTGTACTGGCCGGTGAGGACCACTTTGCTGCCCGGCCGGGACTGGACGTTGATGTCGCTGCCGTACTCGCGCTGGTAGAAGTCCATCTGCTGGGTGACGGTCCGGCCCAGTGGGGTGTCCACGGTCCAGGTGCCCTGGTTGAGGACCTTGCGGGCGTTCGGCAGCGAGGTCGCGAACTCCGGGCTTCCGGCGTTCACCTGGGTGCCGTTGTCGATGACCCCGGTGAAGGGGTGGGTACCCGACAGGTCCCAGGTGGCCCAGAGGAACCTCGGCTGGCTGACCAGGCCGGAGCCGCTGATGGTGCCCAGGTTGTATGCGACGTCCTTCAGGGCGAGCCGCAGGGTGCCGTCGACCCGGATGTTGTTCTGGTTGAGCCGGAACGCCGGGGTGCCGTACGGGTAGTGGCCGATCACCCCGGTCGAGCCGCTGTTGCCGTACTGCAGGGTCGCGCCCTTCGCGACGGTCACGGCGGGCGGGTCCGGGTGGGTGACGGTGACGTACGGGTGGTTGCCGCCGAGGACGCGCACGCGCTGCCGCTGCCGGGACTTCGGCAGGGTGAAGTCGCTGTCCCGGGTGAGGACCAGCGTCCCGGTGCCGCGCACGGTGAGGGTGCCGGTGCCGCTGAACACCCCGTCGTACGTGGTCGTCCCGGACGGCACGGTGACCACCGTGTCCCCGGCGAGCGTGACGTCCCGCCCGGCCAGGACGTCGGCGGTCGCGTCGCGCGGGCCGGCGGCGGTCGCTGTCGGGGTGCCGAGCAGCAGGGCGGTGACCGCCAGGGCTCCGGCGGCCGACGCTGTCTTGTGGATATGGGTGCGCACGTCATGGGGACGGTCCGGGGCCCGCGCCGATAACAGAAATCTCGAAGAGAAACCTCGAACAAGAATCCCGCCATCCCCCGGTTCCGTTCCTGTGAGCCTGTGTTGGTCTCGCGCAACCCGTTGACCTCCCCGTAACACGCCCTTACCTTTTCGGCGTTCGGAATGAAAGATCTTGTGCGATATGTCGAACATTTCTGTTTCCTTTTGTTCCCCCCTCCGAGAGGAAGCCACAGCCCCATGGGCCGCGACCACACCGTTCCCGAACCCCCGAACCGTCGACTGCTCCTGAAGGGTGCCCTGGCCGCCGGCGCCCTCACGGCGGTGCCCGCGACCGCCGCCCACGCGGCCGGTTCCCGGCACGCGGCGGCGCCGCCGTACGTCAACCCGCTGGTCCGCAACCGCGCCGACCCGCACATCAACCGGCACACCGACGGCTTCTACTACTTCACGGCGACCGCTCCCGAGTACGACCGGATCATCCTGCGCAGGTCCCGCACCCTGCGCGGTCTGTCGACGGCCGCCGAGTCGGTGATCTGGCGCAAGCACGCCACGGGCGTGATGGGCGCGCACATCTGGGCGCCCGAGATCCACCGCGTCGACGGCAAGTGGTACATCTACTTCGCCTCCGCGCCCGCCGAGGACATCTGGGCGATCCGCATCTGGGTGCTGGAGAACTCCCACCCGAACCCCTTCCAGGGCACCTGGGTCGAGCGCGGGCAGCTGAAGACGGCCTGGGAGACCTTCTCCCTGGACGCCACCACCTTCACCCACCGGGGCTCCCGCTATCTCGCGTGGGCGCAGCACGAGCCCGGGATGAACAACAACACGGCGGTCTGGCTGTCGAGGATGGCCGACCCGCTGACGCTGACCGGACCCCAGGTGCGCCTGACGACACCGGAGTTGGACTGGGAGGTCATCGGCTTCAAGGTCAACGAGGGTCCGTCGGTCATCAAGCGCAACGGCCGGCTCTTCATGACCTACTCGGCGAGCGCGACCGACGCGAACTACTGCATGGGCCTGCTCACCGTCGACGCGGACGCCGACCTCATGAACCCCGCCAACTGGTCGAAGTCCCCCACGCCGGTCTTCACCAGCAACGACACCACCCAGCAGTACGGTCCGGGCCACAACAGCTTCACCGTCGCCGAGGACGGCCGCACCGACGTCCTCGTCTACCACGCCCGCCAGTACAAGGACATCGTCGGCGACCCCCTCGACGACCCCAACCGCCACACCCGGATCCAGCGCCTCGACTGGAAGCCCGACGGCACCCCCGACTTCGGCGTCCCCGTGGCCGACTCACCCACCCCGAACACCCGGTAAGGAGAGCTGAGATGAGACGTGCGTACGCGATGCTCCTCGCGCTCTGTCTGGCGCTGGCCGGCGCCCTCGTGACCGCCGGCCCCGCCCAGGCGGCACCGCAGACCGTCCCCAACGGCACCCAGTTCAAGGACACCTCGGGCAACCCCCTGCACGCCCACGGCGGCGGAGTCGTCAAGGTCGGTTCGTACTACTACTGGTTCGGCGAGAACCGCAACACCGACAACAGCTTCCGGTACGTCTCGGCCTACCGCTCCACGGACCTCAAGACCTGGGAGTTCCGCAACCACGTCCTGACCGAGGCCACCGACCCCGAGCTGGCGACCGCCAACATCGAGCGGCCGAAGGTCATGTACAACGCGGCCACCGGCAAGTACGTGATGTGGATGCACAAGGAGAACGGCGTCGACTACAGCGAGGCCCGCGCGGCCGTCGCCGTCTCCGACACCGTCGACGGGAACTACACCTGGCGGGGCAGCTTCCGCCCGCTCGGCACCCACATGTCCCGTGACATCACCACCTTCGTGGACACCGACGGCACCGGCTACATGATCTCCGCCGCCCGTGAGAACTACGACCTCCAGATCTACCGGCTCACCGCCGACTACACCGGCATCGCCGCCCTCGTCGCCGACCCCTGGCACGGCGGCCACCGCGAGGCGCCGGCCCTGTTCAAGCGCGATGGCGTCTACTTCATGCTCACGTCGGGCGCCACGGGCTGGAACCCCAACCAGCAGCAGTACGCCACCGCCACGAGCATCGCGGGCCCCTGGACCGCCATGGCCAACGTCGGCGACTCCACGACCTTCGGCTCGCAGACCGCATACGTGCTGCCCGTGCAGGGCACGTCGACCACCTCGTACCTCTACCTGGGCGACCGCTGGGGCAACTCCTTCGGCGGCACGGTCAACGACTCCCGCTACGTCTGGCTGCCGCTGACCTTCCCGACCTCGACCACGATGTCCATGTCCTGGTCGCCGGAGGTCACCGTCGACACGGCCACCGGCACGATCAGCGGCACCAGCGCCACGTACAACACGCTGATCGCCCGCCACTCGTCCAAGTGCGCCGACGTCACCAGCCAGTCGCAGTGGCCGGGGGCCCAGATCAAGCAGTACACCTGCAACGGCGGCACCAACCAGAAGTACTGGTTCAAGTCCGTCGGCAGCGGCTACTACCAGCTGACGACCCGGCACAGCTCCCTGTGCGTGCAGGAGAACGCCAACACGGTCACCCAGGAGAACTGCGACTCCTCGAACACCGCCCAGCAGTTCTCGCTCACCACCACCGGCTCCTACGTGAACGTCAAGTCCCGCGCGACCGGCGAGTGCCTGGACGTCAACGGCGCGTCCACCGCGGACGGCGCCGCCGTCATCACGTACACGTGCAACGGGGGCACCAACCAGCAGTGGACGCGCGGGACATGACGATACGTCAGTCCTCTGGAAACGGTCAGCTCAGCAGGTCGATCGCGTCGATCGCCGTGCCCGCACTGAGGTAGGAGGTCGTCCCCGAACCGCTCACCACGTTGATCCGCAGCACGTTGTACCGACTCGTGTCCGTCAGCCAGGCGGACGCCGGCACGCTGTAGGTGAACGTGTGGTTGTTGCCCCGGTAGGACCCGTTCGTCAGGGAGCGGGTGTTCGGCTGGGTGGGCGGCGAGGGGATCGCCGAGGTCCAGGTGTCGTTCACGACGAC
Source organism: Streptomyces sp. MNU76 (assembly GCF_020982545.1). Taxonomy (GTDB): domain Bacteria; phylum Actinomycetota; class Actinomycetes; order Streptomycetales; family Streptomycetaceae; genus Streptomyces. The sequence continues at coordinate 467,285 of NZ_JAJKLK010000003.1, forward strand.
CTGCGGCCGGCCGTTGGCGTAAGCCGTCGTCACCCCGATGCGCAGGGTGTGGGCGGCTGCGGCCTGCGCCGCGGTCAGCCGGAAGTAGACGAGGAGTCCGCTGTTCACGTCCTTCCAGAGGTAGCAGGGGAAGGCCGAGGTCTCGGTCCCGCTGCCGATCACCACGTTGCCGGTCCAGGCGGCGGCCCGGATGTCCGAGGGGTGCGCGTACGTCATCAGGTCGGCGTTCTTGAAGCCGCTCGGCGTGCCGTTCCAGTCGTTGATCCGCCAGATCGCGGACGCGTTCGAGGGGTCGTTGGTGGACGGGATCGCGATCGAGTTCAGTGTCGTCGTACCGCCCGCCGTGACCGTCACCGACGTCGTGTACACCGCCAGCTCACCCTTGAAGACCGTGAGGGTGTACGTCCCCGGGAGCACCCCAGGGATGGAGTAGTAGCCGTCCGACGCGCGGGCCGAACCCCAGTACTGGGCGGCCGAGTTGGCGAGACCCACCGTGTACGCGTACGCAGTGTTCCGTCCGGTGATGCCGACGCCCGCCACCCGGCCCCGGCCGCTCGCGGCGACGTACCCGGACAGGCCGAGCGAGTCCGCCCACGAGGTGGTCAGGGTGCCCGGGAACAGCGACGAGGAGGGCGCCCCGCCGTCCGTGAAGGCGATGACGTACGGACCCTGGAGGCCGAACCGCTGCCCCTCGGTCTGGTTCTGGCCGTAGTACAGGATCTCGTAGAGGCCGCCGCCGTCCGCGCTCTGGTGGCGCAGCAGCGAGCGGTAGAAGGGGCCGCCGGAGGCCTTCTCGTGGTTGCTGCGGACCATCCACAGGCCGACGCCGTTCGCCGACCAGCCGACATAGTCGTAGTCCATGACCCGGAGTCTGGAGAAGTGCTTCGAGCGGGTCTGGCCGTCGGACTTCCTGAACACGTCCGAAGCCTCGATGGTGGTGGGCGCGTAGGTGTAGGAGTCGGGCTGGTCGTTGAGGAACAGGCCCGCCTTCACACGCACGATGAAGCGGGTCGCGGAGACCGAGGTGTCGGCCTTGTTGGTCCACAGGTACACGTTGTTCTCGCCGCTGCGGGCCGCGTAGTAGTGCCTCAGCGTGCCGTGGGCGACGGAGACGAGGATCGTCGAGCCGGACTGCCTGATGGTGACGGTGGAGGTGCCGAGGCCGGACTCGATGTGCGAGTTCATGCCGCCGTAGCCCTGGTACTCCACGCCCCGGTAGACCAGCGACGACAGGTCGCCGTTGCTCTTCCTGACCTTGAACACGAGGTTCGCGCCGGTGTCGATCACATAGTTGGTGCCGTCGTCGGTGTAGCCGAAGGCCGCCGCGCGGGCGGTGCCGGCCAGCGGTCCGGCGAGGGTGGCGCCGACGGCGGTGGCTGCGGTACCGACGACGAAGCCGCGTCGGCCGAGCGTCGTGCGGTCGGGGGATCCGGACATGGGGGGTGCCTCCTCGGAGGTGCGTGGGGGGAGTGCGGGTGATTCGGAAGGGTGACAGTTGAATCGTTTTCGCGAAAGGGCTTTCGCGGTGGGGAAGTTGACAATGTGCGAAAGTGGCCGGACATCTAGAAAGCGCTTGCCAAACGATGTACCGTCCAGCCGCCGGGTCATGTCACCCCTTCGAGGAGCCGCAATGAGACGTTTCACCGTCGCCGCGCTGACGGCGGCCGCGACCCTGGGCACCGTCCTGGCGGCCGCACCGGCCGAGGCGCACCGGGGCCGCCCCGCACCGGGCCTGGAGAACTGCGCCGCGAACGCCTGCCACTTCGACGTCCCGGCCGGCACGTACGACGTGACGGTCCGCCTCGGCGGGGAGAGCGCGGCGAGCACGAAGGTCACCGGAGAGACCCGCCGCACGCTGCTCGCCGAGACGGCCACGGAGGCCGGCGAGCCCGTCTCCCGCAGCTTCACCGTGAACGTCCGCACCCCCGAGGGCGAGCCCACGGGCCACGACGGCACCCCCGGCCTCGACCTCGTCATCGGCGGTACGGCGCCCGCGCTGGCCGACATCCGGGTGACCCCGGCCAAGCGCGCCCGCCAGATCTTCCTCGTCGGCGACTCCACGGTCTGCGACCAGCCCGGCGACCCCTACTCCGGCTGGGGCCAGCAGCTCCCGCAGTACCTGCGCAAGGGCGTCTCGGTCGCCAACTACGCCGACTCCGGCGAGAGCACGGTGTCCTACCTCGCCGACTCCCGGCTCTGGGCCACCGTCCAGCCGCGGATCCGCCGGGGCGACCTGGTCCTGATCCAGCTGGCCCACAACGACAAGCAGACCGACGGGCCGACCTACCGGGCCAACCTGGAGACCCTGGTCGCGGGCGTCCGCGAGAAGGGCGGCCGGCCGGTCCTGGTCACCCCGATCGTCCGCCGCTGGTTCAACGCCGACGGCACGCTGAACAACGGCACCGCCCTGCTGGTCAACGGCCTCGGCGTCGACCATCCGGCAGTCACCCGCGAGGTCGCCGCGGCGGGCGGGGTGCCGCTGATCGACCTCACCGCCGCCACGAAGGCGCTCGTGGAGTCGCTGGGGACGGAAGGGTCCAAGGCGCTGTACCTGTACAACGAGAAGCGGGACAACACCCACACGTCCGTGCACGGGGCGACGGTCTACGCCGGCCTGGTCCGTGACGGACTCGTCGCCCAGGGGCTGGTGCCCGAGGGGCGGACCAGGGTGGGGTAGAGACGCCTGGGGCGTCCCGACCGGAACCGGGGCGCCTCAGGTCTGGGGGTGGGTGGGCGTGGGGCGCGTGGAGTGCGTCGTCGGGTGCGGGTACGTCGGGGTTGCTCGCGCAGTTCCCCGCGCCCTCAAAGACCAGCCCCGCGCCCCTGAGAAGCACAGGGCGCAGCCCACGCATTTCAGGGGCGCGGGGAACTGCGCGAGAAGCCCCCTGACCCGCACCCGCCCGACGCAGCCGTACCCCCGAGCTATCAGGCGCCCTCGGCCCACAGCAGAAAGCGCAGCGCATGCCCTCGCAGCAGCCTCACGACGACCGCACCCTCAGCCCGTACACCGGCTACACCCGCGCCCACTGGGAGGCGGCGGCCGACTCACTGCTGGCCGCCGTGGAACCGTACGCGACGGCCGACGGCGCCCTCTACGACCTGCCCGGCGACCGCACCAGCTGGTCCGGCCGGCTCTCCGACGGCCTGGAGGGCTACGCCCGCACCCTCCTGCTCGCCGCCTTCCGCCGGGACGAGACCGCGCTCGCCCGCTACGCCGACGGCCTGGCCGCGGGCGTCTCGGGCGTCTGGCCGCGCATCGAGGACCGGGGCCAGCCCCTCGTCGAGGCCGCGTCGATCGCCTTCGCGCTGCGCGTGACACGCGAGCAGCTCTGGGATCACCTCGACGACACCGTCCGCCAGCGCGCGGCGGCCTGGCTCGGCGACGCGCTCACCGCCGAACCCTGGCCCTGCAACTGGGAGTTGTTCCCGGTGACCGTCGGCGGATTCCTCGAAGAGATCGGGTACGAACCGGAGCTGTCCCGCCGGGTCGTCGAGCAGCGCCTCGACCGGATCGAGCAGTGGTACCTCGGCGAGGGCTGGTACACCGACGGCGACGGCCGCAAGTTCGACTACTACAACGGCTGGGCCATGCACCTCTACCCGGTGCTGCACGCCTGGCTCGCGCACGACGACCGCCTCCTCGCCCGCTACGGCGACCGCCTCGCGGCCCATCTCGGCGACTACGCCCGCCTGTTCGGCGGCGACGGCGCCCCGCTCCACCAGGGCCGCTCCCTCACCTACCGCTTCGCGACGACCGTCCCGCTCTGGCTGGGCGCCCTCACCGGCCGTACGCCCCTGTCGCCCGGCGAGACACGACGGCTGGCCTCGGGCGCGTTGAAGTACTTCCTCGACCGGGGCGCGGTGGACGACCGGGGCCTGCTGTCCCTGGGCTGGCACGGCCCGAACCCCGATGTCCTGCAGGGCTATTCGGGACCGGCCTCCCCGTACTGGGCCAGCAAGGGCTTCCTGGGCCTGCTCCTGCCGCCGGACCACGAGGTGTGGACGGCGACCGAGGAACCGGGCCCCGTGGAGCGCGAGGACGAGCTGCGCCCCGTGGGCCCGCCCAACTGGCTGCTGCAGTCCACACGTTCGGACGGCCTGGTCCGCCTCCACAACCACGGCAGCGAGGACGTCCGCTACGACCCCTTCTACACCCGCCTCGCGTACTCGACCGTGACGGAGCCCGTGCCCCTGGCGAAGCCGGCTGGGACATACGACAACAGCGTGATCGTCGACGGCGACGCCGGACGTGTCGACATCGAGCCGCTGGGCGTGGGGCGGGGGTGGGCCGCGTCCCGGCACGCGGTCGGCGACAGCGGTGTGCGGGTCACCAGCCTCGTGGTGGCCCGGGGTGCGGTCGAGGTGCGTGCCCATCTGGTGAGCGGCGCGGCCCCCGGCACCCCGGTGCGGGTCACGGGCTGGGCGGCGGCGAAGGGCGTACGGGCCGAACTCGCGCCCGTGTACGGCCTGGGCCCGGAGGAGGCGGACGGGTCCGGACGTGCCGGCCGGACGACGGAGGACCCCACCCTCCTCGTCGCTCTCGCCCGGCTCACCGCCGACCCCGACCCCCTGCCGCTCACGGACCTGGTGTCCGTGGCGGTGGAGGGGCCGCACGACGTGGTCGTGACGTGGGCCGACGGCGAGCGGGCGGCGTTCCGCTTCGACCGGACGGCGACGGCGTCGGACGGGCGATCCGCAGGGTCTTCGTGGTCGGTGAAGCCTCGCTGAGAGAGGTCGTGCAGGACGGGGCGCCGGGCGCGTACGCCCAGGTCGGCGTCCCGTCCTTACAAGAGGGCCGGTGCGGGCCCGTAGTGCGGTTACACCCGTTCCCGGTCGTCCCCGGGCCAGTGGGTCAGGGCCACGTGCAACGCCTCCACGGCCTTGTCCCAGGACAGGCCCACGTCCCGTGCCGCGCCGAAACCGCCGCCGGCCTCCAGGGCGCAGTAGCCGTGGAAGGTGCTGCGCAGTAGGCGTACGGCGTCGGTCAGGTCGGGTTCGTCGAGGCCGTAGGCGCGGAGCATGCCGTAGGTGATCTCGGCGGTGCGGCGCAGGGCGGGGGAGTCGGTGACGAGGACCTGGTCGACGGGGAGCTGTGTGGCCGCGTACCGGCCGGGGTGGTCGAGGGCGTACTCCCGGTAGGCCCCGGCGAAGGCGGCCAGCGCGTCCCTGCCCGCGCGCCCGGCCACGGCCTCGGCGATCCGGTCGATCATCTCGCCGCCGGCCAGCAGGGCGACCCGCGTCCGCAGGTCCTGGAGGTTCTTGACGTGCGAGTACAGACTCGCGTCCTTCACCCGGAAGTGCCGCGCCAGGGCGGACAGGGTCACCTTCTCGAACCCGATCTCGTCCGCGAGATCGGCCGCGGCCTCCACGACCCGGTCGACGGTGAGCCCGGCACGGGCCATGGAGACCACCTCTTCACCTCGGGGACCCGGAACGCCAAGGCTACCGCCCGCTGATCAAGGGTCCGGAGGGCCGTGCGACGGCTGGAGCGCAGGTCAGCCGATCGGCGCGTACAGGACGCCCAGCTTGTCGATCTCGTCGCCCGCGCGGCCGGTGAAGCCCACGATCTGCCAGCCGGACGGGGCCGTGAAGGTCTTCGTGTCCGAGGTGGCCGTGCCGGCGGCGAGGGTGCGGCCCTTGTCGGTGCCGAAGGAGGCGGAGAAGATCCGGGTACGGCCGTTCTTCTGGCCCTGCGTCAGCTTCACGGAGGTGAGGTGCTCGCCGGCGGCCAGGGTGAGTGAGGTCGCCGTGCCGCCGGTGCCGCCGTGGGTCAGCGTCGTACCGCCGTCGTGCGTGAGCGAGACCGCGTCGAGGCGGGAGGCGCCGCGCAGGGTCAGGGTGCGGGGCGAGACCGTCGAGGGCAGGTTGTCGGCGTCGTTGTACGCGGTGCCGTGCGGGCCGCCGTAGAAGTCGCTGGCCCGGAGCCTGGAGTTGAGGGTCCAGGAGAAGTCGACCGCGTGCGGGAAGTGGTCGGAGAGGTTGGCGCCCGCGGAGTCGAGGAACTTGGCCCAGTCGTTGTTGTAGCGGGTGGCGGTCAGGTCCACCACGTTGCTGTCCCGGTAGAAGACCTTGTCGACGACCTCGCAGTCGTTGGTGGGGGCGGTCGTCGGGCAGACCAGCGCGTCGGCGCCCAGAGCGGGGGCGACACCGCCCTTGACCAGCTGCACCCACGGGTCCGTGAGCCCGTTCTCCGACACGAGGGAGCGGATGTTGTCGCCGGTGCGCGTGTAGCGGGTGTTGGTGTCGCCCATGACGATCACCGCGTTGCCCGCCGAGTTCGCCTTGATGAACTCGGAGAGCTGGGTGACGTTGGCGCGGCGGGCGGCGAGGGCCGCGTCGTCGGAGTCGGCGTTGGTGTGCACGTTGTAGAGGTCGACGTAGACGCCCTCGTCGAGCCGCACCCGGGCCAGGGAGAAGCCCTTCGGGGTGAGGCAGTTGGTGCCGGTGCAGTTGTTCCACTTCACGCGCTGGAAGTCGTCGAACGCGTAGTCCGACAGCGTGTTGAGACCGTCGCCGAAGGGCACGCCGCCACTGGTGGCGGTGCGGTACGGGTGGTCGTCGCCCGCGTACAGCGCCGCGTGGTAGTTGAAGTCCTCCTGGACGTTGACGATGTCGTACGCCCCGAGGCGCGGGGAGATCAGCGGGGTGTTCGTCGCCGGCTTGCCGGAGCTCAGCCCCTCCGGGAGGCCCGCGACGTTGTAGGTGAGCACGTTGAACGTGCCGGTGGTGGCGGCCGCGGCGGGGGTCGCGCCGGTGGTCGCGAGGCCGGTGACGGCGAGCGCGGCGGCCGCGAGGGTGCCGATCAGTCTTCTCATGGGGACTCTCCGAGGGCGGGGCAGGGGTGAGGGGAAGATGAACGGTGTTCAGGTTCGACGTCAACCAGTGTGACGTGCAAGGTAAGTTGGGGAAACAGTGAGGGGCGTGGCGATTCGCCGTATCCCGGGAACCGGACGGCAACTCTCTGATCGTTTAACGTTCACTTTTCGCCTCGATCCTCCACAGACGGCGCGATCGCGTCGCGGTAGGCGGCCGCGGAAGGCAGCGGCATCCAGGAGGCGTTTCATGGGACACGGGCACGCGCACCACGGCCACGGGCATCACCACCACGGGCACGACCACGATCACGAGCACGAGGCGGCGGCCGCCCTCCCCGCCGCCTTCGACACCTCCGTGCCCGACGAGGCGCTGACCCCCGAGCAGCAGTCGCGCCGCACCCTGCTGCGCCGTGCCGGTCTGCTGGGCGCGGGCCTGACCGCCGCGAGCGTCCTCGCCCCGGCGGCGACGGCCCCCGCGTACGCCGCCCCGAACAACCGCAGGCGCGGCGGCTTCCTGTGGCTGGCCGGCGACCACCACATCCACACCCAGTACAGCAACGACGGCAAGTACCGCGTCGTCGACCAGGTCCGCCAGGGCGCCAGGCACGGCATGGACTGGCTGGTCATCACCGACCACGGCAACGAGACGCACGCCAGGATCGGTGTGGAGAAGGTCAACCCGGACATCAAGGAGGCCCGGGCCGCGTACGAGGACACCCTCGTCTTCCAGGGCCTGGAGTGGAACATCCCGGCCGCCGAGCACGGCACCGTCTTCGTGCACCCCGGCAGGAACGAGGTCTCGGTCCTCAAGCAGTTCGAGACCGACTACGACGGCGGTGTGAAGAAGGCCACCGACTCGACGCCCGCCAACGAGGCCCTCGCCATCGCGGGCCTCGACTTCCTCGCGGAGCAGGTCCGGCGGCGCAAGGTCAAGGACATCCTGATGCTCGCGAACCACCCCGCACGCAAGGGCATCGACTCACCGCACGAGATCCGAGCCTGGCGCGACGCCACGTCCGCCCGCCACCGGATCGCCGTCGGCATGGAGGGCGCGCCCGGCCACCAGGCCGCCGGCATCGAGAAGTCCGTCGGCATGGGCCGCGCCCGCGGTCTGTACGACGGCAGCCCGGGCGCCAACTCCTTCGCCGGTTATCCCCTGGAGAGCTACCGCACCTGGGGCGGCTTCGACTGGATGACCGCCACCGTCGGCGGCCTGTGGGACAGCCTCCTCGCCGAGGGCAAGCCCTGGTGGATCACCGCCAACTCCGACTCCCACAACGTCTACACGGACACCGCCGAGCGCGGCGGTCCCGACAGCGACTACACCGCCAACGGCAAGCACACCGACCCCGTCTACAGCGGCAAGATCGACCTCACCGAGGGCGACTACTGGCCCGGCCAGTACAGCCGCACCCACGTCGGCGCCGACGGCTTCACCTACGCCGCCGTCATGGAGGGCATTCGCGCCGGCCGCATCTGGGTCGACCACGGCCGGCTCATCAGCGGCCTCGACGTCCGCGTCCTGGGTGGCAGCCGCTGGGCCACCCTCGGCGGCGCCCTGCACGTCAAGAAGGGCACCAAGGTCACCCTGAGCGTCGACGTGGCGCTCGCCGGTGGCCCCAACTGGGCCGGTTTCGTCCCCAAGCTGGCTCGCGTCGACGTCATCCAGGGCGATGTGACGGGCGCGGCCGCCGACAAGGACACCTTCACAGCGCCGACCGCGAAGGTCGTGAAGTCCTACGAGGTGAACAAGTCCACCGGCACGGTCCGGCTCACCTGCGAACTCGGCAAGGTGGACCGCCCGCTCTACGTCCGGCTGCGCGGCAGCGACGGCAACCGCTCGGCCGTAGGCCTGATGGGCGCGGCCGTCGACCCGGCGGGCCCCGCGATCGACGTCGTCGGCGACGCCGACCCGTGGCGCGACCTGTGGTTCTACTCCAACCCGGTATGGGTCCTGCCCTCGTGACCATGACCATGACCATGCATGCCCTCACCGTGGACGCCGAGGTCAGGGATCTGCGCGCGGCCGATCATCTGCTCCACGCGCTGGCGGCCGAACTCGCCCTCCCCGAGGGCACGTTCGGCTGCACCCACCTGGTCCGGGGGGACCGGCCACGGGTCGCCCTGTCCCTCGCGGTGCCGTCCCGGCCGCTCCTGAGCACCGTCCGGGAGCGGCTGGCGGCCCGTGCCCACGAGGTGGCGCCCGGCCTCCCGGACGCCATGGGGCGGGCCGTGATCTACCCCGGCGTCACGGCCCTGACCGGCACCCTGACGGTCGCGGACGTCCTCGACCGCTCCGCGATCACCCGGGTGGCGGTGCTGGGCACGCCCACGCAACCGTCCCCGGACACCCCGCTGATGACACAGGACCACGTGCGCCCGTACTGGCAGGACGGCGAACTGGTCCTCACCACGATGCCCGCCGTCGGCGGCACCCTCGTTCCCTTCGAGGTCCCGGAACCGACACCGTGCTGCGCGGACCACTGACGCTCGGCGGAGCCGCCACGTACGGGTGAGGGCGGCCCGGCCGAAGCCGGGCCGCCCTCACCGGGTCGCTGCCGTTCAGCCGACCGCGGAGAACACGAAGGAGAACTCCGCCGGCCCAGCCGCCAGGTGGTACTGCGGCAGCGGGCCCGGGCCGCAGGACTGGGAGCCGATGCCCATCTGGGCGTGGTCGAGGGTGACCCAGACCGTGTCGCCCGCCTGAAGGTCCGTCAGGTGCGTGGCGGCGTCCAGCTGTTCGGTGGTCCAGCGGCGGGCCGTGAACCCGAACTCCGGGTCGCCCTCGATCCGCAGACCGCCCAGCTCCGCCCAGCGGACGTCGGGCCGGACGCCGTTCTCCTGCGGGCGCACGTACGGGGTCTGGAGGTCGTCCACGGTGGAGTGGTAACGGCTCACCATGGAGGCCGACCTGGTGTCGGGGTAGCCCTCGCCGGGGCCACCGCCGTACCACGTCACCGCGTTCGCCGCCGACAGTCCGAAGCGGATGCCGAGCCTCGGCAGCGGGACGGTCCAGTCACCGTCCGGCTCCACCGACACGGTCAGCCTCAGCCGGGTGTCGTCGGTGGTCCACCGGTACGTCGCGCGCAGGCCGACCTCCCGGGCGGCCGGCGCCACCCGCGTCCGTACCGTCAGCGCGTCGGCGCCCAACTCCACACCTTCCAGGCGGTGTTGCATGCGATGCAGGCCGAGTTCCCGCCACAGCCTGCTGTAGCAGGTGTTGCCGTTCCAGGCGCCCTCGTCGTTGTCGGTGGTCGCCCGCCACACGTCCAGCCGCAGCCCCGTCACGTCGACGCCGCCGATGGTCTTCAGCGCACCCGTGCGGACGTCGAAGGAGGCCGGGCCGAGATAGATCAGCCTCTCGCTCGCCGTAGGACCGTCACCCGGCGTCACCGACGGCAACGGCCGTTCCACCGCCGGGAGTTGGACCCACGCCACCTGGTGGTCCTTCTTCCCCCAGGCGGTGTCCTCGGCCAGCAGCGCCCGTACGGTCCACAGCGCCTCGCCCACCGGTCCGTTGGCCGGCGGCTGCGGCAGCTTCACCTCGGCGGACTCACCGGGCCGGAGGGCGGGCACGGACAGGGCGCCCGCCTCCACCGTCTTCCCGTCCACCTCGTACGCCCACTCGAAGGCCAGCGAGGACAGGTCCTGGAAGTCGTACGCGTTGCGCACCCGGACCGTACCCGCCGTGCCGTCGCCCTCGATCCGGACCGGTTCGATGACCTTCTTGAACTCGATCAGGCCGGGGGAGGGCGTCCGGTCCGGGAAGACCAGGCCGTCGCAGACGAAGTTGCCGTCGTGCAGCTCCTCGCCGAAGTCACCGCCGTAGGCGTAGCCCAGCGTCGGGTGCTTGATGCCGTGGTCGATCCACTCCCAGATGAAGCCGCCCTGGAGGCGCTCGTGCGCCTCGAAGACGCGCTGGTAGTCGGCGATGCCGCCGGGACCGTTGCCCATGGCGTGCCCGTACTCGCACTGGATGAAGGGGAGTTCGCGGCGCTTGTGGGTGCCGCCGTCCAGGCGCTTGCCGATGCGCTCGACCTCGGCGTGGTCGGCGTACATGCGGGAGTAGACGTCGGTGTCCCGGCAGTCCCAGTCGCCCTCGTAGTGCACCAGGCGCGAGCCGTCGCGGCCGTGGATCCACTCGGCCATGGCGGTCAGGCCCCGGCCGGTGCCGGCCTCGTTGCCGAGGGACCACATGACCACCGAGGGGTGGTTCTTGTCGCGCTCGACCATGCGGGCCGCGCGGTCCAGCAGGGCCGGGGTCCAGCGGTCGTCGTCGACGGGGTTGTCCCGCCAGTTCTGCTCGGTGAAGCCGTGGGTCTCCAGGTCGCACTCGTCGATCACCCAGAGGCCGTACTCGTCGCACAGGTCGAGGAAGGCGGGGTGCGGCGGGTAGTGCGAGGTGCGCACGGCGTTGAGGTTGTGCCGCTTCATCAGCAGCACGTCCTCGCGCATGGTCTCCAGGTCCAGCGCGCGGCCCTTGACGGGGTGCCACTCGTGCCGGTTGACGCCCTTGAAGAGGATCGCCTTCCCGTTGACCTTCAGCAGGCCGTCCTCCAGCACCACGGTACGGAAGCCGATCCGCAGCGGGACGCGCTCGCCCGCTGTGACCAGCTCACCGTCGTACAACCGGGGTGTCTCGGCGGTCCACGGCTCGACCGGGACCGTCACCGGCTCGCCGGTGGCGACATCGATGTCGAGGGCGGGCACGAGGACCCGGCCGTCGACGTCGGAGTCGACGCGCAGGGTCCCGATGCCGCCGACGTGGTCGTAGGAGGCGTGCACGAAGAAGTCGAGGGCGCTGCCCGCCGGGCGGTGCAGCAGGGTGACGTCCCGGAAGATGCCGGGCAGCCACCACTGGTCCTGGTCCTCCAGATAGGAGCCCGCGGACCACTGGTGGACCCGGACGGCGAGGACGTTCCCCGCCGGCTTCAGCAGATGCCCGACCGCGAACTCGTGCGGCAGCCGGGAGCCCTTGAACTCACCGATGTCCGTGCCGTTCAGCCACACCCGGGCGCACGACTCCACACCGTCGAAGCGGATCACGGCGCCACCGTCCGAAGGCCACCCGTCCGGCAGGTCGAAGTACCGCAGATGGTCACCGGTCGGGTTCTCCGACGGCACACTGGGCGGGTCCACCGGGAACGGGTACAGGTGGTTGGTGTAGATCGGCGCCCCGAAGGCACCGTCGCCCTGGAGAACCCAGTGACCCGGGACGGTCACATCGGCCCAGCCGCCGGCGTCGTACCCCTCCGCCGCGAACGAGTCGTCCTCGGCGTCGGCGGTGGGGGAGAGACGGAAGCTCCAGTCGCCGTTCAGCGACAGGGAGCGGGCGTCGGAGGACGCGTACCAGGCGCGGGGCGGCAGGGCCCCGCGGCCCGGGGACACGTCCTCGACGTACGCGACGGACGAGGTGGCGGCGGCGCCGGTGGCGCCGGTGGTGCGGACAGACATCGGTCTCCTTGCTGATTTCCTAGCCCTTGATCCCAGTCTGCGCGATGCCCTGCACCAGCCAGCGCTGTAGGAAGAGGAAGACGAACACCAGGGGCAGGATGGAAATGGCCGTTGCCATGAAGATCAGGTGGAAATTGACGGTCTGGCCGGTCATGTAGTTCGAGAGCGCGACCTGGACGGTCCACGCGCTCGGGTCCTGGCCGATGACCAAGGGCCACAGGAAGGAGTTCCATCCGCTGATGAACGTGATCGTCGCCATCGCGGCGAAGAAGTTGAGCGAGTTGGGGACGACGACCCGCCAGTACGCGCCCATGTAACCGAGCCCGTCCACCCGCGCTGCCTCCTCCAGTTCCTTGGGGAACCCCAGGAAGTACTGCCGGAACAGGAAGCAGGTGAAACCACTGAAGAGACCCGGGATGATGAGACCCCGGTAGGTGTCGATCCAGCCGAGAGACGACACCAGCACGAAGCTGGGCACGAAGGTCACGGCGGTCGGGACCATCAGGGTGCCGAGGACGGCGTAGAACACCTTGTTGGCGTGCTTGTACGGGATGCGGGCCAGGCCGTAGCCGGCCAGCGAGCAGACCAGCAGCGTGCCGACGGTGTGCAGGACACCGACAACGGCCGAGTTCCACAGCGAGCGGGCGAAGTCGACCGACGGGTCGTCGAACGGCTCGCTGATGTTGCCCCACTGGATGTCGGTGGGGAACCACTTCCATTCCTCGCCCGTGATCTCCGGGTCCGTCATCAGCGCGTTGCGGACGATCAGATAGAACGGGATGAGGAAGAGGGTCGCGGCGAGGCCGGTGGCGAGGTACAGCCCGGTCGAGCCGATCACACTGCCGGTCCGGACGCGTCGCGGCTTGGCCGATACGTCGGTCCGGTCGACGCGGTCCGCCGGAGGTGTCGTGGTGGTGGTCACTTGGACTCCTCACCCCTTCCGAATCCCAGGAACTTGCCCTGGAGCAGGGTCACGAGGCAGATCAGCACGGTGAGGATCAGTGCGCCCGCGCTGCCCGCGCCGTAGTCCTGGGCGTCGCCGAGGGCCTTGTAGTACAGCTCGACCAGGGGCGGTCTGCCCCAGGTGGTCTTGTTCAGCAGGTTGAAGAACTCGTCGAAGGCCTGGTACGCGGCCACGAGGAGCAGCAGGATCACGGCGGTGGAGGTCGCCCGCAGCTGCGGCAGGGTGATGTGCCAGAAAGTCTGCCAGCCGGGCTTGGCGCCGTCGATCGAGGCGGCCTCGTACAGCTCCTGCGGGATGTTCTGCAGGGCCGCGATGAAGAGGATCATGTAGAAGCCGGCCTGCAGCCACAGACGCACGGTCAGGATGACCAGCCAGTACCACGGCGGGTCGGGGCTGGCGAGCCACGCTGTGTTGTCGATGCCGAACAGGCCCAGGAAGGTGTTCGCGAGACCGAAGCGGACACCGTTGAAGATGGACATCTTCCAGACCAGCGAGGCGGCGACATAGCTGACCGCCGTCGGCAGGAAGAACACCGAGCGGAAGAACGCCCGCATGACGCGGAGCCGGTTCACCATCAGCGCCAGCCCCAACGAGGTGCCCCAGGTCAGCGGCACGATGAAGACGGCGAAGACCGTGAAGGTGACGAGAGAGCGGATGAACTCCTCGTCGGTCAGCATCGTCACGTAGTTGTCGAGGCCGACGAACTCGCTCGGGGTGACCGTGAAGCGGGCCTCGAAGAACGACAGGTAGAGGCTCCACAGGATCGGCAGATAGACGAAGATCGCCAGGCCGATCAGGAACGGCCCGGTGAAGAGCCAGAAGTTGAACGTGGGGGAGCCCCGCAGCCCCCGCCGCGGCTTGGCCGGGGCGGCCTTGACCGGGGCGGGGCTGGAGACGCCGTCCTTGGTGATGGTCGACATGTCGTGAGTACCTGTCCGTCGGCCTAGCCGAAGAGCTTCTTCAGTTCCTTGTTGACCTTCGCGTCGGCCTTGGTGAGTTCCTTGTCCGGGTCGCCGCCCTTGCGCACGGAGTTGGCGAGGACGTCCTCGAGGGCGGTGATGCTCGCCTGGGTCCAGCCGATGTTGTCGAAGTGGCCGAACTCGTTGAAGAGCTTGACGCCCTCAGCGGGCAGACCCGACTTCAGCTTGTCGGCCGACTCCGCGATCGAGGTGCGCGGCGGAATGTGGAAGCCGTACGAGAGCGCCCAGTCCTCCTGGTACTCCTTCTGGTCGATCCACAGCCACTTCACGTATTCCTTGGTCTCGTCGACGTTCTTGCCCTTGGCGTTGACGAACATGGACCAGCCGCCGTTGTAGACGGACTGCTTGCCGGCGCTGCCGACCTTCGGGAACGGGAAGATGCCGAGGTCGTCGCCGAGCGCCTCCTGCATCTGCGGCATCGCCCACATGCCGCACCACTGGATGGCGGTCAGACCCTGGTTGATCGCCGACGGGTCCCAGAAGTCGGTCGGGGCGTCGAGCAGCAGGTCACCGCTGGTGAACAGCTTGCGCAGCTGCTTGAAGCCGTCGACGACCGCGTCCGTGTGGTAGGCGATCTGGTTCTTCTCGTCGAGGTGCTGGGCACCGGCCGACCAGATCAGCGGGTTGACCATGGAGTGCAGGGTGTTGCCGAGGTAGGCGCCCTTGACCTTGTCCGTGGTCAGCTTGGCGGCGGCCTCGGCCAGCTCCTCCAGCGTCGTCGGGACCTCGACACCGGCCTTCTCGAACATCGACTTGCGGTAGAAGAAGAACTGCGGGTCGTCGATCATCCGGATGCCGTAGATCTTGCCGTCGACCGTGTGCGACTGGATGTCGGCCTGGTTGAAGTCGTCCTTCACCGGGTCTATCAGGTCGGTCAGGTCCGCGACCTGACCGCTCTCGATCATCTGCAGCTGCGGGTGGAACTCGAAGCAGTCGGGGGCCTTGTCCGTGAGCAGCGAGGCGAACAGCTTGCTCTCGAAGTTGGAACCGGTGATCCACTGCGTGGTCACGTTCGTTTCCTTGTAGGCCTTCGCGTACCGCTTGATGGCCTGCTCGGTGCCCGCCTCGCCGTACGCGTGGAAGTACTGCGTGAGCCCGGCGCCCCCGCCGCTGCTTCGGCCGGTGTTGCCGCCGCACGCGGCCAGTCCGCCGGCGGCGGCCAGACCCAGCGCGGCCCGCAGGGCGGTACGGCGGTCGAAGTTGCTGTTCCTGAATGCCGACATGCTGACGTCCTTGTCTCGAGTACGGCTGCGGCTCTGCGCCCATGACTCGGCGGCTCAGTGCCGAACGGCTCAGTGGCTCAAAGAGGCTTGCGGTGCGGGACGTTAACCTTCGGCTAAGGCTTCGGCAAGGGGTTGGACGAAGTCTGTTCGAAGCGTTGTATTCGGTTCGGTGGTCCGAACGTCCATGCGGCGCAAAGGGGTTGACGTGGGGGGAGAGGGCCACCGGGTCAGGGTCCGGTGGCCCTCGGCTCAGGGGTGTTGGCGCAGACTCTCGCGCTCTTCGGGCCGCCCTCGGCGGCGCGCGGCGGGCCTGCTCCGCGACGCGGCCGGCGCCGCCCGGGTGCCCGGTTTCTGTCCGACCGACTGCAGCGCGCCCTCCAGTGCGAACGTCGCCGCGCCCAGGCACGCCGGATCGCTCGGGATCGGGGAGAGCACGATCTCGGTGGCCGCCATCGGACGCGGCAGCGCGTGCCGGGCGACGGCCTCGCGCACCTCCGCGACCAGCGGCTCGCCCAGGGCGGCCGCGACCCAGCTGCTGAGCACGACGACCTCGGGGTTGAAGAGGTTGACCAGGTCGGCGATGCCCGCGCCGAGATATCGGGCGGTGTCCCGCACCACCTTGACCGCCACCGGGTCGCGCCGGGCCACGCCCCGCGCCAGGGCCGCGATGGTGGCCGTCTGATCCTCGGGGTGCAGCAGCGTGCTGCGCGGACTCAGCTCCCGGAGGTTCAGCATGATCCCCGGGGCGCCCACGTACGTCTCCACGCATCCGTGGTTGCCGCAGTGGCACAGCCGCCCGTCCAGCACGATCGTCGTGTGGCCCCACTCGCCGGCGCTGTTGCTCACTCCCCGGTGCAGCCCGCCGTCCAGGACGAGCCCGGCGCCCACGCCGGTGCCGAGGGTGATCACCGCGGCGTCCCCGTGTCCGCGGGCGGCCCCGAACCACAGCTCGGCCACCGCGACCGCGCGCAGCGGATTGTCCAGGTGCAGGGGGTAGGCGATGTGCTCGGTCAGCAGATCGAGCAGCGGCACGTCGTGCCAGTCCCAGTTGGGCGCGTACTCCGAGATGCCGGTGGCGCGGTCGACCTGGCCCGGCACGCTCACCCCGACGCCGAGCACCCGGGCGCCCTCGGTACCGGCCTGCGCGACCACGGAGCCGACCGCGGCGGCGACGTGCCCCACCATCTGCTCGGGCAGGCTCTCGCCGGGGCGGACGTTCTCCTCGGCGCGGGCCAGCACGTTCAGTGCCAGGTCGAACAGCTCGACGCGGACGTAGGTCTCCGCGATGTCGACGCCGATCAACGCGCCCCCCGACGCGTTGACGGCCACCAGTCCACGGGGGCGCCCGCCCGCCGAGTCCTCGAACCCGACCTCGGTGATCATGCGGAGGTCGAGCAGCTCGCCGACGAGCGTGGCGACCGTGGCCAGGCTCAGCCCGGTGGCCGCCGCCAGCTCCTGACGGGAGGTGGGAGACTTGGCGATGATCTGGCGCAGCACCTCGTACCGGTTCGCGGTGCGGATGTCGCGTGAGGTGCGCTTCACCGACGACACGATCCCCTCGATCCCTCCAGGCCATGACGAGGCCTGCTGCCCCGGCGCGGCGCCAAGGCTATGGCGAGGAGGGGCTTTCTACAAGGGGTTAGGAAAGGGGGTTTACGAAGTCCGCCCCGACGACCCGTACACGACTCACGCGCCGAGCACCTCCCGTACGAAGGCGTTGCGGAACTTGCCCGCCGGGTCCAGGACCTCGGCCGACGCCCGGAAATCACCCAGCCGGGGGTACAGCGCCCGCAGCTCCGCCGCCGGAACCGTGAACACCTTGCCCCAGTGCGGCCGGGCCTCGAACGGCGCGAGCACCTCCTCGACCCGCCGGACCACGGGCAGCACGGGCGCCGGGTCCGCGATCCAGGTGAAGTGGAGCGCGACCGTGTCCCGGCCGTGGGCGGGACTCAGCCACTGCTCGTCGGCGGCGACCGTACGCACCTCGCACACCTGGAGCACCGGCGCGACGACATGCCGGATCCCGTCCAGCGCCCGCAGCGCCTCCCCGGCGAACGAGCGCGGCAGCAGATACTCGGACTGCAACTCGTCCCCGCTGCTCGGCGTGAACTCGGCCCGGAAGTGCGGCAGCCGCTCGTGCCACGGGCCGGGCACCCCGAACTGCTCGGTGCAGTTCACCGCCGGCATCCCCGGCACCGGATGCATCGCCTCCGTCGCGGGCGCCGCCCACGGGAAGTCCGCGGCGGTTCCGTCCACGCGCTGCTTGACCCACGCCTGGTCGAAGCCGGAGTGCCGCCAGCGGGTGAAGAGACTGACGCTGTACGCCGCCCCCGACACGGCCGCGAAGTCCAGCCCCGCCAGCGGGAGTTCACCGTAGACCCGCTGGCCGACCTCGAAGGCCGGTTCCAGGTCGAGGGTGAGCGCGGTCACGACGCCGAGCGCCCCGAGCGAGGTCACCGCCCCGCCGAAACGGTCGTCGCCGCGCGCGAGCGTCAGCGTGGTGCCGTCCGCCGTGACCAGCTCGACCGCGCGCACCGCCGCCGCGAGCGGGCCGTTCGCGTCGCCCGAGCCGTGCGTACCGGTGGCCACCGAGCCCGCGACGGAGATGTGCGGCAGGGAGGCCATGTTGTGCAGGGCGAGACCGTGGGCGTGCACCGCGCGGGCCAGCTCCGCGTAGCGGACACCGCCGCCGACGCGTACGGTCCGGGCCGCCGTGTCCACCTCGATCTCCGGGGCCAGCCCGGTCAGGGACAGCAGCACGCCCCCGGGTCCCGGCTCCGCGATCTCGTTGAACGAGTGGCCGCTGCCCAGCACCCGCACCTTTTCGCTGCCCGCGACCAGGGCCCGCAGCGTGTCCACGGACCCGGGCCGGTGCAGTTCCCCGGCGGTGTACGTGATGTTCCCGGCCCAGTTGGTGATGGTCTCGGTCGTCATGCCTGATGTCCTCCGCCGGCCGTAGCTGTCGAGGCCATCCTCTCCGCCCCGCGCCGCTGCCGGTTCATTGACCTCCCCACGACCCCCTGCCTACCGTAGAGACCGCTTACTGTCCCCTGACCTCGCCCTCTCCCGGCCCTCCCGGCCCTCCCAGTCCGCCCAGCCCTCCCAGTCCGCCCAGCCGGAAGGTCCTTCCTTGCCCGAGCGTCCCCGCGCACTGTTCGCCATGACGGCCGAGAACGTTCCGCAGGTCTTCCCGCCGGACGTGCTGGCCCGGCTGAGGGCGACCGTGGACATCGACCCGGCCCTGATCGCCGAGGACTTCGCCGATCCCCAGGTCCGGGCGGCGCTGGCGGAGGCCGAGGTGCTGGTCACCGGCTGGGGCTGCCCCCGCATCGACGCGACGGTCCTCGACGCGGCGCCGAAGCTCCGCGCGGTGCTGCACTCGGCGGGCTCGGTGAAGGGATTCGTCACCCCGGCCGTCTGGGAACGCGGCATCACCGTCTCCACGGCCGCCACCGCCAACGCCCTGCCCGTCGCCGAATACACGCTGGCCATGATCCTGCTCGCGGGCAAGGACATCCTCGGCAGCCGCGAACGCCTGCGCGCCGAGCGCGTCTCGCCGGGCTGGGGGTTCGTCCCCGGCATCGGCAACCACGGCCGCCGCGTCGGCGTCATCGGCGCCTCCCGCATCGGCCGCCGCGTCATCGAACTGCTGCGCCCCTTCGACCTGCGGGTGAGCCTCACCGACCCCTACGTCGACGAGGCCGGGGCCACCGCCCTCGGCGTCCCCCTGCTCCCGCTCGACGACCTGCTGCGCACCTCGGACATCGTCACCGTGCACGCCCCCGACACCCCGGAGACCCACCGCCTGATCGACCGCCGCGCCCTGTCCCTGATGCCCGACGGGGCCGCCCTGATCAACACCGCGCGCGGCGCCCTCGTCGACCACGACGCCCTCGTCGACGAGCTGCGCGCCGGCCGCCTCTCCGCGATCCTCGACGTCACCGACCCCGAGCCGCTGCCCGCCGACTCGCCCCTGCTCGACCTCCCGAACGCCTTCGTCACCCCGCACCTGGCGGGCTCCCAGGGCAACGAGGTCGCCCGCCTCGGCCTCGCGGTCACGCGGGAGGCGGAACGACTGGCCGCCGGGGAGGAGTTGGCGCACGCGCTCGACCGGGCGGCGCTGGAGCGGACGGCCTGAGCGCCGGCCACGGAGGCGGCGCCGCGGCCGTCGGCCGTCGGCCGTCGGCCACAAAGCTCTCACCAGCGGCTTTCGACCCTGCTCGAAAGGGGGCGCGACCATGCCTCGTGAGTCGGCAGGCTTCGGTGCGGGACACGCACGTGCTGAGGAAAGGAACACGTCCATGAGGTTTCGATGGCTGGTCGCCACCGCCGGCCTGGCCGCCGCGCTCGGCACCACCCTCGCGGCGCCGTCCGCGTCCGCCGCGACCAACTGCTGGCGGCACGAGGACGGCATCAGGTGGTGGTGCAACAACGTCTCCGGTGCCTCGGTGTACGGATCGGTGGGCAACAACCCCCTCTACCCCAACCCGAACCAGGTCGTCGGGACCATGAACACCAACCCGAGCTGGTTCTACTGCAAGCTGGACAACCAGGCATGGGTGGGCGGACCGCACCCGACCCGCTGGCTCAGGACCGTCGCCGACAACGGCCAGTCCGGCTGGATGAAGGACACCGCCATCTACAGCGAGACGAACCCGCTGCGCGACTGCTGACCCACACGAGGCGCACCGAGCCTTCGAGCCTCCGCTCCGGTGGGGGCCTGTCGCGTAGTTCCCCGCGCCCGGAGTTTCCAGGGGCGCGGGGAACTACGCGAGCAACCACGAACCACCCCGGGGGTGAGTAGTTGAGGTACAGGAAATCCCGGTGAGATTGATCTTGCTGGGCTTCTCCTACCGGTTGTCGTTCCGGGCCTGTGCGAGCAGCTGGGCCACCATGTCGTCGGACCCGTCTTCGGCCTGGCGGGCCAGGTCGTCCAGCACGGTGTCGCCGTCGAGGACCTGCGCGGTGAGCCGTTCCATCAGCGCCGGGTCGGTGTCGCTGCCGGGCCCGGTGATGCGGGCGCGGACCGGACGGCGCGGGCCGATGACCTGTGCATCGTCGGACCTGGCGGTGTCTTCGTCCTCGGCGAGCGCCCGGTACAGCGAGGCGACCGAGGGGTGCTTGCCCGCGTTCTTGGGGTCCAGTCAAGGTGAGCCCGAGAGTCAGCCGCAGTCCGTCGGCATCGGTGATCCGTAACTGCCCCGTGCGCTTCACGAACCGCCAAGACTCTGACGCGTAAATAGGTGCAGGTCAGGGCGGTGGTGGGCAGGTCTGGGTGCCCGGTGGCCGTGCTGGCCACCGGGTGTCCGGGTTTCTTGTGTCAGGCTGCGTGCTCCCTCGGGTTGAGGGTGACGGTGTAGCCGAGTTGATTGAGCTGGTTGATCGCGCGGCGGGTGGCGCGTTCGGGGTCGCGCTGGGTGAAGTAGGTGCCGCCGAGTTCGTGGTAGGGGAGGTGGTTGGTGAGCATGTGCCAGATCGCGGTGATGATCGAGTGTTCGACGGCGACCAGGGCCCTCAGGGGGCCGCGGCGGGCGGTCAGCCGCTTGTAGCGGGCCTGGAGATAGGTGTCCTTGGTTCTGACCGCGCCGAAGGCGGCCAGGCCGAGGGCGCCCTTGAGGTAGGGGTTGCCGGGCCGGACCTTGGTGTTCTTGGTGCGGCCGGCGGACTCGTGGTGGCCGGGGCAGACGCCACCCAGGAGGCGAGGTGTTTGGCGGTGGCGAACCGGGTCATGTCGCCGCCGGTCTCCGCGATGATCACTTCGGCGACGGCCCGGTTGATCCCGGGGATGGTGTCCAGGAGGTCGAGCGCAGGACGAAAGGGGGCCATCGCCTCCTCGATCCGTGCGTCCAGCTGCCCGATCGCG
This sequence comes from Streptomyces sp. MNU76, assembly GCF_020982545.1. Taxonomy (GTDB): domain Bacteria; phylum Actinomycetota; class Actinomycetes; order Streptomycetales; family Streptomycetaceae; genus Streptomyces. Next base: position 488,584 of record NZ_JAJKLK010000003.1, read on the forward strand.
TCGGTGAGCTGGTCGTAGTGGTCAAGGTGCAGCCGGGTCAGGAACGCGTGGTGGGCGCGGAAGCGTCCGGTCAGGGCTTCGGTGAGTTCGGGGATCTTGTTGCGGAGCTTGCGTTTGGCCAGCTCAGCGAGGGCCTGCGGGTCGCGTTCCCCGGCGATGAGGGCTTCGAGCATGGCCCGGCCGGAGACGCCCATGATGTCGGCGGCGACCGCGGCAAGCTTGATCCCGGTGTCCTCCAGCAGCTTTTCCAGCCGCTGCACGATCTGGCCGCGCTCGCGGGTCATCTGGGTCCGGGCCCGGGTCAGGTCCCGCAACTCGCGCACCGGCTGCGGCGGGACGAACGAGGCACGGACCAGGCCGTGGGCGCCGAGCTGGGCCAGCCAGGCCGCGTCCGAGACGTCGGTCTTGCGGCCGGGCAGGTTCTTGACCTGCCGCGCGTTGACCAGGATCACGTTCAACTCGTCGGCCAGCAGGTAGTAGAAGGGCTTCCAGTAGTCCGAGGTCGCCTCGATCACCACCAGGGTGACCTGGGCGGCGAGCAGGTGATCGCGCAGGGCGAGCACGGCGTTCGTCGTCGCGCCCCAGGTCGTGGTCTGGTTCGTGAACGACCCACGCCGTTTCGTACTCGGGGTGCGGATGCACGCCTTGGCGTCCTTCTTGCTGACGTCCACACCGGCGCAGCGTTCGTGCAGTACGTCCATGTCCAGAGCCCCTCCCTCAACGGCCGAGCGGTACGCCGTTCCGGGAGGGCCAGGGTGAATCAGGAATTCTGACGCACGTGCTCACAGCAACACTCCACGGTTCCCGCGGACGGCCCTCGGCACCATGCTGACCTGCGAGCTCACCGGCATCACAGAGACCTCGGTTTCGGCCGGAACGAACCCCACCAGCCTCCCGGACCGGCATCAGCCCACGTCAGGGCACACAAGGAGCACCTCGGCGCGCGCCACGGCATTTACCACGCCCCCGGCGCGCACCGAAGGCGCGCTGCGCTGCTGATCTGCGGTGCCCCGGAGCAGCGACGTACCGGCGTGCCGTGCGAACGCCACTCGAAGACGCGCCTTGCTGCCGTAACGGTCCCGTTCGTCATGTGTCGTGGCGAACAGGACCGTTACGGCCCGCCGACGGATGTGCCGGGGACGGAGGTGTCAGGGAGTACCGAGGTAGGTGGTGGCCTGGATGTCGTGCAGGTGTATGAGGATGTCGTAGGCCTTGCCGAGTGCGGCCGTGTATTCCACGGGGTCCGGCCATCCGGCGCCGATGTTCCAGGTGACACGCTCCTTGTCCAGCCACTCGCGCACCGGCCCGGGAGCCGTGCGCATGTCGAGGATGTAGTCGTCCTGGCGGGCCTTGTCCAGGGTCTGTTCGTTGGAGTCCGGCTTCGCGCCGTCGACGTGGTAGGTGCGGATCACGTTGTCGTCGGTGCCGAACGCTTTGAAGGAGCCCTTGTAGAACGAGAAGCCGATGCCGGCGTAGCGGCTGCCCAGTGCGTCGCGGAGAAAGGCGCCCTGCGTCTTGGGGTACCGGGCGTCGAACGAGTCGTAGGACACGTGGGTGTTGTGGGCCGACAGCAGGATCTTGTTCCGGGTGTGTCGGTGCCACCACTCGACGTTCTCAGCCATCACCTGGTCGCGGAGCCTCATCATCTGGGCGATCTGGGCCTCGTCGCCGAAGTCGAAGGCGAAGCCCCTGGCCATCTGGTGGATGGCCAGGGCGTGCCGTGTCATCCACAGGTGGTTCCGCGTGTCACCGCGACCTGGGCGCTGTGCGCGCAGGAGGTCGTACACCTTCCCGGTCCGCCGCGCCCGCTCCTTGCGCTCGGAGAGTGGCAGCTTGGCGTACTCCTCGGCGAAGGTGCCGGCGTCGGTGGTCGGGGCCAGACCGCGGTACAACTCGGTTACCTGCTTCAGCAGTCGCGGGTACTTCTGGGACACGTGGTCGATGACCCGTGCGTACAGTTCCGGGCCGGCGTAGCCCATGTCGTCTCCCATGAAGCGGACCGGGTCGCCGGGGTGCTGGAGGTTGTAGTCCCGCATCCACGTGATGAGATCGATGTAGTCCTGGTTGTTCCAGATCCGGTAGGAACCCTGGAACTCCTCACGGGCGATGTCCTTGAGGTTGCCCCTGCCCTGTACCACGTACTCGTCTATCCGTACGCCGCTGCTCCAGGGGAGTTCCAGGCTGAAGGTCCGGAAGCCCTTCTTCTCGACCAGGTAGCGGAACACCCGGTGCTTCATGCGGAAGAAGTCCCGCGAACCATGGGTGGCTTCGCCCAGTCCCACCACCTCGGCGCTCTTGAGCATACGGCCCAGTGCGTCGAGGTCCCGCAGACTGCCTGCGGGGTTCGTGGTCCGCAGAGTGTGGGAGCTGCGGTCGATGCCGGCCACGACACTCTCGCCATGCCGCCAGGCAGCGAATGCCTTCGAGGCCGGGGCCGGCGAACCGTGCGCCGTGGCGCCCATGGCAGGCGTGGTGGCCGCCAGCGCACAGAGGGAGAGGAGGACCGAGGGAATGATCACTGCCTTGCGTTGCGTCATGCCCATAGATTTCTGTGCGCACAGGGTCCGTCACCAACCCATGTGCTGCCCATCCCCAGGTATCGCAGGCACTACCTGGGGACTGGGGCCACCGCCCGTACGCCGTGGCCCTGCCGCCCGGCGAAGCGGCTCCCGGACGAGGAAGAGATGCCGCGCACGGCAAAGGGCCGGGCCCGCGATACTACCGGGCCCGGCCTGGGATCACGGCGCCGACGGCGCGCCGCACCCGCTACGGCTCGGAACGGCTGTGACGGCTCCGAAGCGGCTGCCGTCACAGCCTGATCAGCTGTTCTCACATGGTTGGTTCTCGCGCGTCAGCCGATGCTCACTTGCACAGTTCGTCGTCGATCAGGTCGTTCTGGGTCTGCTGGCTGGAGGAGTCCGAAGAACCGTCGCCGGACGCGTTCAGGACCACACCACGGCGGCCGTCGGCGCTGAATCCGTTGCGTGTCGTGTAGCCGGGGATGTCGCCGCCGTGACCGTAGTAGACACCGCCGCAGGACAGCGGGACCTCCATCAGGACGAGGCCGTAGCGCGCGCCGGCCCACCCCGGGTCCAGCTCCGGGGCCCGTACCGTCGTCCTCATCGCCGCCAGTTGCGCGGGCCGCAGCAGTCTGCCGCCCAGGAGCGGCGGTGGCGGTGTCATCGTCGGCCCCGCAGGTTCCGTACGACGAGCGTGCCCACGCACAGGACGGTGACCGCGCCGCACACCAGGTGCACCCAGGTGTCGGCGTCACCGAAGGAGGCCGCCATGTTGGCAAGCCCACTGGCCACCACCACCGTCCACAGCAGAGCGCGGGCGATGTCCCCGGAGCCGAGCCGGTCGGCGGGATCGGGGGTTGTCGTGTGCTGCATGGGCTGCTCCCGGTGTCTCGTGGGGTGGTTCCGTCGTTGTCACCGACGCTATGGATCAGCACCCCCGGTGGCCGATCCCGCAGCCCGCCCGGTTCGGGGTACAGCAGGCTGTACTTGCTCGCCGCCCGGATGACGTCGAACTCGGCGACGGCATAGGGTCGTTCGTATGATGACGGGCACGAGCGGGGCAGGCGGTGGAGCGGTGGAGCGACTCGACAGCCGCGAGAGCCTCAAGGGCATCGCGCTACGGACCCTGAGCGCCGCCGGCCAGGCGATCGCCCAGCTCGCGTCCGGGCTCAACACGGCTCTGCTCGCCCTGCTGTTGCTGCTGTGCCTGACGCTCGCCGCCGCGACCGGCGTCGTGGGTGTCGGTCTGGTGACGGCGCCCGCGCTCCTGCGCACCCTGCATGCCCTGGCGGGCCGGGAACGGGCTCGACTCGACCGCTGGGGCCCCGAGGTCGCCGCCCCGAGCCCCGCCCGAGCGGCTGCGGGCCGCGCTCGTCGACCCCACCACCCGCCGCGAACTGGGTTGGCTGGTACGGCACTCGACCGTAGGGACGCTGCTCGGACTGCTTGGCGTCGTGCTGCCGGTCCTCGCCGTGCGGGACACCGCGTTCCCGCTGTACTGGACGCTCATGCCCGACGGCGCGACCGCCACCTCCGTGGGCATCGGGAACGCGCGCACCTGGCTGGATGCCTTCGCCGTGATGCTCCTGGGCGTGGGCTGGGTCGCCATCATTCTGGGCCTGGCACCCGGTATGGCACGGCTCCAGTCGGGTTCCGGGCGGCGGCTCCTGTCAGCCGGCCCCGACGCGGACCTCTCCCTGCGTGTCGCGGAACTGACCGCCACCCGTGCCGCCGCCCTGGACGCCCACGCCACCGAACTGCGCCGCATCGAACGCACGTTGCACGACGGCGCGCAGAACCGGCTCGTCTCCGTCGCCGTACTGATCGGGGCGTCCCGTCGCATGGTGGCCCGCGACCCGGCGGGCGCCGACGAACTCCTCGAACGTGCCCAGTCCGCAGCCGAACAGGCGCTGGCCGAACTGCGTACCGTCGCCCGCGGCATCCTGCCGCCGGTGCTGGCCGACCGGGGCCTCGCGGGCGCGCTCTCCGGGCTCGCCGCGGACTGCGCTGTGCCCTGCCGGATCGACGTGGACGTGCCCGAGCGCTGCGCCGCCTCCGTCGAGGCGACCGCCTACTTCGTCGTCGCCGAGGCCCTCACCAACATCGCCAAGCACAGCGGCGCCCGGCACGCCGTCGTCACGGCACGCGGCGGCCGGGGCCGGCTCCGGCTTTCGGTCGAGGACGACGGAAAGGGCGGCGCCGGGGTCACCCCCCGGGCCGTCGGCCCCGGTGAAGAGATCGGCGGCTCCGGGCTCGCCGGCATCCGTCGCCGGGTTGCCGCTCACGACGGCGGCCTCACCGTGACCAGCCCGCCCGGTGGCCCGACCGTCCTGACTGTGGATCTTCCCTGTGGAATGTGACGGCCGAAGCCCGACCTGCGGAATCTGAGCTGTGGAGCCTGACGTGCGGATTGTGATAGCTGAGGACGACGCCCTGCTCCGCGAGGGGCTCGGCCTGCTGCTGCGTGCCGAGGGGCTCGACGTGGTGGCCACTGCGGGGAACCCCGACGAGGCGCTGGATGCCATCGACGTACACAAGCCGGACGTCGCCATCCTGGACGTACGGATGCCGCCGACCCATACCGACGAGGGGATCGTCGCCGCGGTCGAGGCCCGGCGCCGACGGCCCGACCTCGCCGTGCTCGTGCTGTCCGCGTACGTCGAGCAGAGCTTCGCCACCGAACTGCTCGGCAACGGGGTGAACGGCCTCGGCTACCTGCTCAAGGAACGTGTCGGCCGCGTCGAGGAGTTCATGGACGCGCTCCGCCGCGTCGCCGGTGGCGGCACCGCCATCGACCCGGAGGTCGTCTCCCAGCTCTTCACCCGCTCCCGCCAGGACACCCGCTTGGAACGGCTCAGCCCTCGCGAACGGGACGTACTCGCCCTGATGGCCGAAGGGCTGGGCAACTCTGCCATCGCCGAGAGGCTCGTCGTCACCGACGGCGCCGTCCACAAGCACATCCGCAGCATTTTCGCGAAACTCGACCTGTCCCCGACGGACCAGGTGGACCGCCGTGTCGCGGCCGTCCTGCGGTATCTGGAGGATCTGCGGCGGTTGGCCTGAGGAGGTGGGCGGGTACGGCCACGATGTCAACGTTCCGACTTCGGGTCGGGCCGGTAGGTCGGGGTGTACCTGGCGAGCATGGTCTGGACGGCCTGTTCGACGGCGTCGTGGATGTCGGAGGCTGCGGGGTTGCAGTCGGTCAGCAGCATGCGGGGCCACAGGACGCAGGTGGCGAACATGCCGAGGAACTGGTTCGCGGCGCTCGCCGCGTCCGGGACATCAGCGTTGCCCGCCGGTCTCCTCGGCGTCGGCGAGCGCGCGGTGGACCGAGGCGACGGAGGGATGCTGTCCGGCGTTCTTCCCGGTCTTGATCGTGAGCTTCCCCGCGATCTCGGGGCCGGGGACGCCCTTGCCGGGATTCCTGTACCTCAACTACTCGCACCCCACCCCACCCGCACCCGCCGACGCACCCCTACCCCCGAGCTGGAAGGCGCCACGCCCCGAACCACCCCCACCCCTCCGTCCGACCGCCGGAGGCCGTGGGGAATGCGCGCGGGCGACCCCCGCGCGTCGTCGGGAGCGAGGAGACAACGGGATGGATGGCAGCCGCACCGCACTGGTGGAGGACCTGATGGAGAGGTTCCCGCACGTGCCACGGGAAGCCGTCTTCAAGGAGGACCTGCTCAGGGGCGGCGTGGCCTTCGATGCCTCCGCGCTGAGCGACAACGAGAAGGGCGAGGTCAAGCCGAAGTCGTACTTCATCTTCTCCTTCGACCACGGCACCCTCCCCGAGCTCGGCGAGGCCGCCCTGCGCCGCCCGCCGGAGGAGATCATCCTCACCGGCGGCCCGTACGACCTGCGGCGCACGGTCGTCTCCGTACGGGTCAACCCGTCCTCGCCCTACCGCGTGGCGTCCGACGAGGACGGCCTCCTCGGCCTGTACCTCGACGGCAAGCGCATCGCGGACGTCGGCGTCCCGCCCATGCCGGAGTACTACAAGCACACCCTCTCCAACGGGAAGTCCGTGATGGAGGTGGCCCCGACCATCCAGTGGGGCTACCTCATCTATCTCACCGTCTTCCGCGTCTGCCAGTACTTCGGCGCCAAGGAGGAGTGCCAGTACTGCGACATCAACCACAACTGGCGCCAGCACAAGGCGGCGGGCAGGCCGTACACGGGTGTGAAGGACGTCGACGAGGTCCTCGAAGCCCTGGAGATCATCGACCGGTACGACACGGCGAAGACGTCCACCGCGTACACGCTCACCGGCGGCGCCATCACCAAGACGGTCGCGGGCCGCGACGAGGCAGACTTCTACGGCCACTACGCCAAGGCCATCGAGGAGCGCTTCCCGGACCGCTGGATCGGCAAGGTCGTCGCGCAGGCGCTGCCGCTGGACGACGTCAAGCGTTTCCACGACTACGGCGTGAAGATCTACCACCCCAACTACGAGGTGTGGGACGAGTACCTGTTCAAGATGTACTGCCCCGGCAAGGAGCGGTACGTCGGCCGCGACGAGTGGCACAAGCGGATCCTGGACTCGGCCGGTGTCTTCGGCGCGCGCAATGTGATCCCCAACTTCGTGGCGGGCGTGGAGATGGCCGAGCCCTTCGGGTTCAAGACGGTCGACGAGGCGATCGCCTCGACCACCGAGGGTCTGCGTTTCTTCATGTCGCACGGCATCACGCCCCGCTTCACCACCTGGTGCCCGGAGCCCACCACCCCGCTCGGCAAGGCCAACCCGCAGGGCGCGCCGCTGGAGTACCACATCCGGCTGCTGCAGGCCTACCGCGCCACGATGGACGAGTTCGGGCTGTCGTCGCCGCCCGGATACGGCCCGCCCGGACCCGGCCGTGCCGTCTTCTCCGTCAGCTCTTTCATGGACAGTCTCCCGGCCGTCGAGGAGGTTCCCGCCGAGTAACTACTGTTCATTCCTGCGACGGTTGAGTCGATCGGGGTCGGCGTACGTACAACTCAACAGTGTGACCGCTGGTAACCGCGTTTGAAGACGTAGCTTGTCAGTTGTGTGGGAAGCGTGAAAAGCTCTGGGGCATCGCAAGGTGGTATCCCCAATTGCCTTGGATTTAAAGGGCAGTTGACTACTTTTGCCCACTTCCCCCCTCGCTCTGTTGGATGCAGGAGACCCATGCCCGACCTGCCGAAGCCCCAGGACGCCGCCGAGGCCGCGCTGTTCTCGGAGTGCTGGGACGCGGTCCTGTCGTACGCCGACCTGTGCACGTCCGGGTCGGCCGCGGCGACCCAACTGGCCACCGAGGCCTTCACGAACGGCATGCGCGAGGCACACGCCCTGGAGCACGAGGCGGGGGCCGACCGCGGTGCCGGACGGCGTGCCCTGCGCCTGCCTCGAATACCGTTCCTCCTGACCTGGGTCAGGACCAGCGCCGCGGCCTGGGAGGCGGGCGGCCAGGGCCACCGGCTCGACCCCGAGCTGCGCCTCTGGCTCCACTCGGACAAGGCCGCCCGGTACACCGGCCCGCCGCTGTACCGGCCCCTCGCCCTGCGTGCCCTGCGGGACATGCAGGAACCCGACGCGGCCCTGCTGTGGCTCGCCGAGGTCGAGTCGCTGCCGCTGGGCTCGGTGGCTCGCCGGCTCGGCCTCGACCCGGCGGTCGCGAGCACCGAACTCGGCCAGGTGCGGGCGCTGTTCCGGGACCGCTGCCACCGCGGTCAGCTCGACGCGCCCCTGCACGCCGACTGCCGCACCTACGCCCGGCTGCTCGACGCGGTCACCCGCTCGCCCGGCACCGACACCCCCGAGGACCTCTCCCGCCACCTCGCCACCTGCGTGCAGTGCGCCGAGGCCGCGGCCTGCCTCGGCCTGCACGGCGGCGGACTGCCCGCCGCCCTCGCCAACGGTGTGATCGGCTGGAGCGGACTCGCCTACCTGGAGCGCCGCCGCCGCGCTGCCGATGCCGGACTGCTCCCCGGGCGCGCGGACGCCAGCGGCACCGACCGGGGACTCTCACCGGGCAGGGAGGCGAAGCCCCGGTTCAGCCGCAACGGAGTGCTCGTCGGAGCCGGCCTCGTCTCCGTGCTGGCGCTCGCGGTCTCCCTCATGCCGTTCGGCGACGACGAGACCGTCGCGGAGGGCTCGTCCGCCCGGGACTCGTCGGTGGTGCAGCAGGACCCGAGGTTCCCGGTGACCGGCGACCCGTCCGACGGCGGGTCGTCGGAGCTGCAGAGCACGTCGCGGCCAGGCGAGACCGGTTCCGGCGACACGGACGACGAGCAGGGCGAGGGCAAGGGCGGCGGCAACAGCAACGAGGAACCCCAGGGCGACGCCTCGACGCCCGCCCGGGTCACCCACCAGCCCGTGGACCCCGGCAAGTCCTCCGACACCACCTGCCACGTCCGCTACCAGGTCGTCAACGAATGGCCCGGCGGCTTCCAGGGCACCGTCACCGTCACCTCCACCAAGGCCCTCGACGGCTGGCACGTCGCCTGGACCTACGCGGCCGACCAGCGCGTCACCCAGATGTGGGACGGCACCTTCGACCAGGAGGGCACCAAGGTCACCGCCACCTCCGCCGACTACAACAAGACGGTCGCCGCCGGCGGCACCTTCGGCGTCGGCTTCCTCGGCATCTGGGAGGGCTACGACAACCCCGCTCCCGTGGACTTCACGCTCAACGGGAAGAAGTGCGACCGGGCGGACTGAGCGCGGAACGCGACGCACGGAGCACGAGGCACGGAGCACGAGGCACGGAACGCGGCGCGGAAATTCGATTGACGGGGGCCCACGGGCCCCCGCTAGGGTGAGATCACCGAGCACGGCGGCGGTTCCGGCCGCCGTCGCTACGACGAGTGAGACAGGAGGTGTCGACCGATGGCTGTCATTGCGATGGGCGCTGCCCGCATCCAGGAATCCATCCAGTCCACCTCCGTGGCCACCGGCTGACTTCTCTCTTCTCTCGCGTCCGCTGACGCCGCCGGGCCACCCCTGTGAAGGGTCACCCTTGTCTCTCTCCTCTTTCCCGGGCTCGTCCCTGTCGTCCTCCTCCCACCCGCTCGTCCCGTACGGCTGGGACACCTCCTGGGCGGACGCCTTCGCCCCGTACGACGCCGAGGGCCTGATCGCCGGGCGGGTCGTGCGTGTCGACCGCGGGCAGTGCGACGTCGTCACCGCGGACGGTCCGCTGCGGGCCGACACGGCGTTCGTCACCCCCCACGACCCCATGCGGGTCGTCTGCACGGGCGACTGGGTCGCCGTGGAACCCGCGGGCGACCCCCGGTACGTCCGCACCTACCTGCCGCGCCGCAGCGCCTTCGTCCGCTCCACCTCCTCCAAGCGCGCCGAGGGACAGATCCTCGCCGCCAACGTCGACCACGCGATCGTCGCGGTGTCGCTCGCCGTGGAACTCGACCTCGGCCGTGTCGAACGATTCCTCGCGCTGGCCTGGGAGTCCGGGGCCCAGCCCGTGGTCGTGCTCACCAAGGCCGACCTCGTGCCGGACGCCGTCACGCTGGGGCACCTCGTGCAGGACGTGGAGACCACCGCGCCCGGCGTCCCCGTGCTGACGGTCAGCTCCACCCACGGCGAGGGTCTCGACGTCCTCGCGGCGGTGATCTCCGGCGGCACCTCCGTGCTCCTCGGACAGTCCGGCGCCGGCAAGTCGACCCTCGCCAACGCGCTGCTCGGCGACGACGTCATGGACGTCCAGGCCATCCGCGACGTGGACGGCAAGGGACGGCACACCACGACCACCCGCAACCTGCTCGCCCTGCCCGGCGGCGGAGTCCTCATCGACACCCCCGGGCTGCGCGGGGTCGGCCTCTGGGACGCCGAGACCGGGGTCGGGCAGGTCTTCGCCGAGATCGAGGAACTGGCCGCGGACTGCCGCTTCCACGACTGCGCGCACCTCGCCGAGCCCGGCTGCGCGGTCCTCGGCGCCGTCGAGTCCGGTGAACTGCCCGAGCGGCGGCTCGACAGCTACCGCAAGCTGCTCCGTGAGAACCAGCGCATCGTCGCCAAGAGCGACGCGCGGCTGCGGGCGGAGATCCGCAAGGAGTGGAAGCGGCGGGGTGCGCAGGGGCGCGCGGCGATGGAGGCGAAGAGGGGTGGGCACCGGTGATCTTCGGCCGCGGGTGAGTGGGGGCTGATCGCGCAGTTCCCCGCGCCCCTTTGGGCGCGGGGTTCAGCGCCGTGTCCGAAATCCGCCAGCCCGGCGCCTGCGCGTCGTCGACACTTGAGGGCATGAAGGACGAGGACACCAGGTACGAGGCCGTGCGGAGCAGGGACGGCCGGTTCGACGGGGAGTTCTTCTTCGCCGTCGGGACGACCGGGATCTACTGCCGGCCGAGCTGCCCGGCGGTGACGCCGAAACGGGAGAACGTCCGCTTCTACGCGACCGCGGCCGCCGCCCAGGGCGCCGGATTCCGTGCCTGCCGACGCTGCCGGCCGGACGCCGTGCCCGGTTCGGCCGAGTGGAACGTGCGCGCGGACTCGGTGGGCCGGGCCATGCGGCTCATCGGGGACGGCGTCGTGGACCGGGAGGGCGTCGCCGGGCTGGCCGTGCGGCTGGGCTACAGCGCACGGCAGGTCCAGCGGCAGCTCACCGCCGAGGTCGGCGCCGGGCCCGTCGCCCTGGCCCGCGCCCAGCGGGCGCACACCGCCCGCGTCCTGCTGCGGACCACCACCCTCCCGGTCACCGAGATCGCCTTCGCGTCCGGCTTCGCCAGCGTGCGCCAGTTCAACGACACGATCAGGGCGGTCTACGCCATGACACCCAGCGCCCTGCGCGCCGGCGCACCCCGGCGGCCCGCCGGCCCGCGGACGGCCGGAATACCGCTCCGGCTCGCGTACCGGGGCCCGTACCAGTCCACCGCCCTCTTCGACGTCCTGGCCGCCGAAGCCGTCACCGGCGTCGAGGAGACGACCGGCGAACCAGGCCACCGCACGTACCGGCGCACCCTCCGTCTCCCGTACGGCACCGGGATCGCCGAGGTCGACGAGCGGCCGGGAGGCCGTCCCACCGGCCGTTCCGGCGGCTGGCTCGACGCCCGGCTCCATCTCACCGACCCCCGCGACCTCACCACCGCCGTGCAGCGGCTGCGGCGGCTGTTCGACCTGGACGCCGACCCGTACGCCGTGGACGAGCGCCTCGGCGAGGACCCCCGGCTCGCCCCGCTCGTCGCCGCCGGACCAGGGCTGCGCTCGCCGGGCACGGCCGACCCGGAGGAGTACGCCGTACGCGCGCTCGTGGGTCACACCGAGGCGGCACCGCTCGTACAGGCGTACGGCAAGCGGCTGGACGCCCCGCAGGGGACGCTGACGCACCTGTTCCCCGAACCCGCGGCACTGGCCGACGCGGGCGGTCCGCTCGGCGCCCTCGCCACCGCCCTCACCGACGGCACCTGCCGCCTCGACGTCGGCGCCGACCGGGACGCCACCGCGACGGCCCTGCTCGCGCTGCCGGGCCTGGACGCCCGTACCGTCGCCGCGATCCGCACCCGCGCACTCGGCGACCCCGACGTGGCACCCCCGGGCGAGACCGTGCCGGACACCTGGCGGCCCTGGCGGTCGTACGCCCTCAGACATCTTCGGACCCAGGAACAGGGAGTTCAGTCGTGAGCACCGAGCAGCGGACCTACTACACCGTCGTCGACAGTCCCGTCGGGCGACTGCTCCTCACCGCCGACGAGTCCGGCGCCCTCACCTCCCTCTCCGTACCGGAGCAGAAGGGGGGCAGGGTCCCGCTGCCGGGCTGGCTGCGCGACCCGGCCCCCTTCCGGGCGGCCGAGGAACAGCTCGCCGCCTACTTCGCCGGTGAGCGGAAGGAATTCCAGCTGGAGTTGCGCGGGGAAGGCACCGAGTTCCGGCGCCGGGTCTGGGCCGCGCTCGACGACGTCCCCTACGGCGCGACCATCACGTACGGGGCCGTCGCCGCCCGGATCGGCGCACCCCGCGCGGCCGTGCGGGCCGTGGGCGGCGCGATCGGCGCGAACCCCCTCCTCATCGTCCGCCCCTGCCACCGGGTGATCGGCGCGGACGGCACCCTCACCGGCTACGCCGGCGGCCTCGACCGCAAGCGTCTCCTCCTCGGTCTGGAGGGCGTGCCGGGCGTCGCGGGGCGGACGGGAATGTGACGGCAGGCCCCGGCCGCGGCGGCCCGACCCGTCGCTGCCAGGATCAGCCGGTTCAGCCGCCGAACACCGTGCCCACCCACGCCCCCGTCACCAGCAGGCAGGCGAGGAGCTCCACCAGGACGCTCGAACCGCCCGAGCGCATGGCCGTACGGGTCGCGGCCCGCGCCGCGCCGGGGTGACCCAGGCGGAGCCGCTCGGAGAGGTAGATGCCGCCGACGAAACCGGGGATCGCGCCGAGCACGGGGACCAGGACGAAACCGAGGAAGGCCCCGGCCCCCGCGTACACGCCCATCCGGGGGGTCGCGCCGCTCTCCGCCAGGCGCCGGGGCGGCAGGCCCCAGCGGACCGCCCGGGACAGGAGCAGCACGGTGGTCGCGCCCACCAGCACCCACCACGCGATGGGCCGCGGGTCCTCCAGCGCCCACCACATGACCCCGGCCCAGACGAGCCAGGACCCCGGAATCCCGGGCACCAGCACTCCGCACAGGCCGAGCAGCAGTACGACCCCGACCAGCAGGAGTTCCCACGCTCCCATCTGCCCAGGGTGCCGGACCGTGGGAGAAGGCGCAGGTCAGTGCTGTCAGTCCCGGGTCACCCAGGCCCGCTCGTACGCGTGCCAGCCCAGCTGCAGCCGGGTCGTCACCCCGGCGAGCTCCATCAGGCGCTTCACTCGGCGCTGTACCGTCCGCAGGCCCAGCTCCAGCTGTTTGGCCACGCTCGCGTCGGTCATGCCGGCCAGCAGCAGGGAGAGGATCTCCAGATCGGTGTCGTCGGGGGCGTCCGGGACATCCTCGGTGACCCGGCCGGAGCCCAGGCGCAGGGGGAGTGCCTGCCGCCAGACCGACTCGAACAGGCCCGACAGCAGCTCCAGCAGACCGCTCGCGTGGACGACGAGCGCGGCGGGCTCGGCGGTGTGCGTGGTGAGCGGGACCATGGCGAGCGTCCGGTCGGCGATGACGAGCTTCGTGGGCACCTCGTCCATGACCCGCACCTGCTCCTCCCGCCCCAGCGCGGCCGACAGCTCGGTGAGGCCGGCGTCCTCGTCCAGGACGGCCCGCTCCACCACCACGCGGTAACCGACGCCGCGACCGGTCGTCTGCTCCTCGGCGGGGTTGTTCTCCGGCCCCGAGACCGCGATGGGAGCGCCGGTGACCATCGCGCAGACCTCCTCCGTGGCCCCGAGCTGGAGTTGCAGGAAGCGCTGCGCTATGGCCGCCGAGCCGATCACCACCTCGACCAGGTCGTGCGCCGCGGGCTCCGCCGCGCTCGCCCGGTACTCCTCGGCGAGCAGCGCCGCCGTCAGTTCGGCCTTCTCCAGCTCGTGCCGCCGCTGGGTGAGCAGGGCGCCCAGGGCCACACCAGGGGGCGCGGCGACCCAGCGGCCGGCGCGCGCGGAGGACTGGGCGGCGAGACCGTGCCGCTCCAGTCGGCGCAGCGCGCGCTCGGTGTCGTGCTCCCCGAGCGTGAGCCGGCGCGCCAGGTCCGGTACGTCGGCGGCGCCCACGGACACCAGGGCCCGGTACGCCGACTCGTGGGTCTCGTCGAGACCGATCGCTCCCAGCATCCGGCGACCCCGCCCCTCACTCGCCGCGCCCCTTGGGCACACTTCCGCGTCGGCCCATCATCACCGCACCACGCGTCCCGCCGGCAGGCGGGGTCCCACAGCGGAATCCCAGCAACGTGCCGCACACCCGGGCCGATCGGCCGACGCGCCCGCACCGCGCTCCGGTCGACCCGGCGCCGCCGGGCGGTTTCTCCTGGGGGGCACCGCCCGGCGGTCCCGAACGCGAAGTGCTCCGAAGCGCGCGTGAAGTGGTCCGCGGCGCGCTCCTGGACGCCGCACTCCCCTTCGGTTCCCGCATCTCCCGCATTTCCTTTTCCTCTATCCCCCTAATGTCCCCTATCTCCCGCACTCCTCCCGACTCCCTTGTCTCGCACCGGAGTTCGGCATGTAGTCCGACACGCCGACGGGCCGTCGGCTGCGCGGCCCGATTTTCCGGATGCCCCGTTTTCATACGGCTCCCGAGGTGGACAATCAGGGGCATGAGCCAGCAGGGGGAGAGGCCGACCGGTCACGAGGACGACTGGTGGCGGCAGTTGTACGACGACGCGAGCGGGGACACGGGCCCCTCGGTGGCGGCCGATTCCCTCGACGACCGCTTCGCCTCCGCGGCGAACACGGTCGGGGACGGGATGCCGGGTTCCCCGGGTGAACCGGGTGCGTCGACGCCGACGGGTCCGCCGGACCCGTCGAGCGCCTCGGGTGCGCCGCCGAATGCGCGGGGAGCCTGGGGAGCGGTCCCGGGGACGTCGGGAGCCTGGGCGGCTGTGCCGGGCACGGCGGCTGCCAGAGGGGAGCCAGGAGGAGGCCGAGCCGGACGGCCGGGGAGTGGGCCGAGCGGGGCGGGTGGCCCGGAAGGCTCGCCGAGCAGGGCGGATGGTTCCGGAAGAGGCCAGGGGAGGGCGCCTCGGACACCGGGACGGCCCCGCCGGGCGTCTCGCACCGGTACATACGGCTCGAACCCGGTGCCGGGCGCCCTCTCGGACCGGGTGCCGCCTCAAGGCTCACCGGGCGCGCCGTCGCACCGGGTGCCGCCCAGGAGTCGCCGGGCGGCCTCGACGGGCGCGAAGGCCAAGGCCGACGCGATGCCCCGCGGGCGTGACGGTGTAGGCGGCCGGGACGGCCTGAGCGGGCGCGGTGGCCTGAGTGGGCGTGCCGATCAAGGCGGACGGGAAGCCCCGGCTGGGCGTGACGGCCAAGGCGGGCGTGACCTGAGCGGTCGGGACGCCCCGGCCTTCGGGCCGGGCACCCCTCCCGACCCCGTACCCGCACCGCCCGCAGTCTCTCCGCGCCCCTCGTCGAGCCCGGCTGCCGCATCGCCGGTGGATGCCGGCTCCCGCGGCTCGTCCGGGGCCGGTGCCGTGCCGCCCGCAGACCCTCCGCGTCCGCCGTCCGGTTCTGGGGGCGCGTCGTCTGTGGACGACGGCGGCTCACGTGGGCCGGCCGATCCCGGCGCCGGGCCGTCCGATGTTCCGCCGCGACCTGCGGCGGTTTCCGGTCCCGACGGTGCTGCTGATGCCCGGCCTCGCCCGCCGTCCGGCACCGGCTCCGCTTCCTCCGTGGGACCCCGCTCCGCTTCGTCCGCCGAGCCCCTTCCGCGGGCGTCCTTCCCCTCCGTCCCGCGTCAGCCCCTCGACCCGTCGGCCTCCGTGCCCGTGCGGGACCCCCGGCACGGTGGGCTCACTCCGCAGCCCGCGCCCTGGGAGCCGCCGTCGGTCCAGCCCTCGGGTCCCCTGACCTTCCCGTCCGTGCCCACACCACCCGGCTTCCGCGCGGCCCTGCCATGGCGCGGCCGCCCGCCCGGAGCCCCCAGCAGCCACAGCCTCAGCCGCCCATCCCCGCGCAGCCACCCTCCGGCCCCGGTGAAGGCCCTCCCCGGCTCCCGAACCGGCCGACGCCCGGCCCTCCACCCAGCTCGACCTCCCCACCCTCCAGGCGGACGAGGGTGTCGCTCGTCGGGGAGAGCGGGCGGGTGCGGGTCGAGTACGTGGGGTCCGGCCCGCCCACCTACGACGCGGAGCCGACCGCGTTGCCACCCGCGGACCCGGAGGACCTGGGGGACCTGGTGGCGGACACGGTGCTGGACGGCGCGCGCTACGGGGCGTGCACGCTGCGCGCCGCGTCGCTGCGCGGGGACTCCGCGCGCTACCGGGGCGAGCCGCGCCGCGACGCGCTCCTCACCGCCCGCTTCGGCCTCGGCGAACAGGCGCTCGTCCTGGTGGCCATGGCCACCGGTGCCCGGGCCACCCCGGGAGCCCACCGCGCGGCGGCCGAGGCGTGCCGTTGGATCGGCCGGGCCGTCGGACTGAGCCATGTGCGGCTGGTGGAGGACATCCGGGCCGCCCGGCGAGGCGATCTGAAGTCGGGGCTGCACCGCCTCACCGACCGCAGCCTCGGCAAGCTCCGCGCCAGCGCCGTGGAACAGGGGCTCGACCCGGACGAGTACACGGCGAGCCTGCGCTGTCTGCTGCTTCCGGCCGACCCGGGGTGCCGTACACGCGTGTTCTTCGGGGTGGGCGCGGGTGGCCTGTTCCGGCTGCGGGGCGGCGAGTGGCAGGACATAGAGCCCCGGGTCGCCGACACGCCCGGGGCCCCGGTGGTCGGCTTCGGCTCGCTGCCGCACGAGACCCCCGACGGCGACCGCCTCACCATGGACCTCGGCATCACGACACCCCCGAGCCCGTACGAACCCGCTCCCGCCGCGCCCCGCGAACCCTTCCGCTTCCGCGCCTCCGTGGCCCGCGAGGACGACGTCCTGCTGCTGTGCACCGGCGGTCTGGCCGAACCGTTGCGCGGGGAGCCGCCGCTCGCCGAGCATCTGGCGGCCCGCTGGACAGCCGCCGAGCCGCCCGGACTCGCCGCCTTCCTCGCCGACGCCCAGGTCAGGGTCAAGGGGTACACGGACGACCGTACGGCCGCCGCCGTGTGGGAGACCTGACGGTGTCCACCGGCGGGCCGGGAGAGGCGTCAATCAGCCGTGCCGGGCCGCGAGTTGGCCTGTACCAGCGCTCGATTCCGGCCAATCGACATCATTGAAGGGAGTGGTCCGGCCCGGCCGGGGTATACGGCGCTCCCACGCCAGTCGTGTCCCGCTGGCATCCGACTGGATCGGCAGTCCCGCATGGGCAGTTGGGGTCCATGGGCGGGGTCGCGCCGGGTTGCCCGCAGAAGGGCGGGCGCCGGGTTCGTAGGGCTGTGCGGTGGTTTCACGAGACGGGAAGCGCTGTCACACGGTACCGGCGGCTGGCTTGACTCTGTGCGTTTGAAAGCGTACGGACGGTCGTTGACGATTCGACATGAGTGCCGCGATCCGGACCGGGCATGGATCCCCGTGTACGTGTTCGAGCAGGAGGGGACCAGTCATCGGGGCGTGGGCGGGGTCATGAAGAGGCAGGCACGAGGGGGCGGTCCCACGGCGACAGGGGCCTTCTCGGCAGAGGCGGAGGAGACGGTCGGCGACGAGGCGGACAAGGCCGGCGCCGAACAGCTCAGGCACAGACTCGGGCGGGCCGACCTGAGGGCGGTGCCCGAGGCCCGCAGGGCACTGCGGGAACTGCTGCGGCAATGGGGGCGGCCGGGAAAATCGGAGATAGCGGAGCTGCTGGCGAGCGAGCTGGTCACCAACGCGATCATCCACACCGACCATGACGCGGTGCTGACCGCGACCGTCTCGTCCGACGGACTGCACGTGGAGGTACGGGACTTCGTGGGACGCAGGCCCAGGCCGAGGGTGCCGCCCGCCGACGACAGCACGAACGGCCGCGGCCTCCTTCTCGTCCAGTCCCTCGCCGACGCCTGGGGCGTACGGGCGCACGGGGTGGGCAAGGCGGTGTGGTTCGACCTCGACGGCGGGCTGACCTGACCGGACCTCGACAACGGACAGGGGCGCGGCTCGATGCCGCGCCCCTGTCCGATGTGTCGCTCGTACCGCTCGGCCGGCTCAGCCGAACTGCTGCTCCAGGTCCTTGAGCTTGCGCTCCAGGGAGTCGAGCCGCGGCAGGGCCATGGTGTCGTCCTCCGCGGTGAGGTCGACCGTGATCGACTTGTCAGCGCCGTTGCGGACCGGCTGGAGGGAGGGACGCGTACGCACGGGCAGTTGCTCGGGCGTGGATATGGCGGAGTCCGAGGCCACCTGGGCCGCCGGGACACGCTCCACCGTGGTGTCGACCTGGCGTCCGCCACCGCCGCCACCGCCGCCGCCACGACCGGGCAGACCCCGGTGGCCCCGGCTGATCGCCTTGAGGTGGGCGCGCTCCAGACGCTCCTGCTCGCGCTTGCGCGTCCTGGTCTCTTCCTTGATCCGCTTGTCCTCGCGCACCTCGTCCACGGCCTCGTCGAGGCTGCGCACGCCCTCCAGGAGCATCAGCGACCACGCCCTGTACGTCTCACGCGGGGCCCGCAGCCAGCGGACGACACGGATCTGGGGCAGCGGACGCGGTACGAGGCCCTGCTCGCGCAGCGCGGCACGGCGGGTCTGCTTCAGCGCGCGGTCGAAGAGCACCGCGGCAGACAGGGACATGCCGGCGAAGAACTGCGGGGCGCCGTCGTGGCCGAGACCCCTGGGCGCGTGCACCCAGTTGAACCAGGCGGCCGCACCGGCGAACGTCCACACGAGTATGCGGGAACCGAGGGCGGCGTCACCGTGGCTGGCCTCGCGCACCGCGAGGACCGAGCAGAACATGGCGGCACCGTCCAGGCCGAACGGAACCAGGTACTGCCACCCGTCGGTCAGGCCCAGGTTCTGCTCACCGAAGCCGACCAGGCCGCGGAAGGAGAGCGCGGCGGCGACCGCGGCACAGCAGAAGAGGAGGATGTAGGAGGCGGTGCCGTAGAGGGCCTCCTTGCGCCGGCGGCGCTCCTCGCTGCGTTCCCACGAATCCTCTGTCTTGGCGTGCTCCCCGGAGCGCTTGCCGCGCGCGAGCACCGCAACCGCCGCCAGCATGCCCAGGAGCAGTACGGCGCCCGGAAGCAGCCAGTTCAGCGATATGTCGGTCAATCTCATCAGGGGTCCCTTGCATTGGGATAGGGCGTAACGCCCGCCATAGTGGCCCAATCCTCGCGGCCCTCAGGGGGTTTCGGGGCAAGAGACCGCCAAAGAAGTGCAATGAGTGACGCAAGGCGGCATTCTGCTCGAACTACCGCGCGAGGGACGGGAGTTGAGTGCGAGTGAGATTACCCGTTCGAGTGGTTCCACGGAAAGTTCCTGCGACAAGTGAGGAATTTGTGAACTACCTGTAACCCAACGAGGCTCCCACCCGCAGTGGATCTTACGACACATGCCACGGGCGATCGCCGGGGGGGCGCCCCTCGGGGCGCCGCCCGGCGGCGGTGAGGGGCCGTCAACCGGTGGCGGCGGCCGTCAGTTTGGAGATCCGCTCCGACTCGCAGGTGCGCGGGCAGGTGACGCAGGTGTCCTCCGGGGCCAGCGTGTAGAACATGCAGCAGCTCGCCCGGTCCCGGGTGGGCAGCGACTCGCCGCCCGGACCGGTCAGTTCACGGAAGCCCGCGGCGCCCACGTACGGCCGGGTCGCGCCGGGGAGCAACAGTTCCAGCTCGCGGCGGCAGCGCTCCTGCTCGTCGGGGCCGAGGAGTTCGGCGACGTACCAGATGCCCTCGACGACCTCGTCGGTCGCCATGCCCCACAGCGCGCGCCCGCGCCGCCGCATCCGTGGGCCGAAGCCGCCGAGGACCGGCTCTATGTGCGCGGCGAACGCGGCGCGCACCTCGGCCCGCAGTGCCTCCTCGTCCGCGACCACCCGGGCGCGGGGGTCACCGGCCGCCGGATCGTCCGGCAGGCAGCTGAACGTTTCACCGCGCACCACCAGCCGGCTCTGCTCGCGCTGGAACGCCACGTGCTCGGCAGGGAAGCGCGGCACCCGGCGCTGGAGGAACCAGGGGACCGTGAAGAGCAGGCAGGCGTACCAGGAATAGCGGTGCAGTCCGAAGGTCGCCACCACGTCCGGGCGGCCCTTTCGGCCGTGGTCCCGGAGTATCTGGGCCTCGTCCCACGCCAGGAACGCGTCCAGCTCGGCTCCCGCCGCCGCGAGTCCGGCGGCGGAGACCCACCCCCCGCCCTCGGGCAATGGATCGGCGAGGGAGAGTTCTGTCACGCTGATCATGGGCAGGACCTCGGTGAGGCGTGCGTACGCCGCCGCCACGGGCGACCTGCGTGAAGTGGGTGCCGGTGCCGGTGCTGACTGGGGCATACGGGGACCGCCGTTTCACCATCGCTGCCAAGTAAGGCTTACCTTACCCGAGGTGGTCGAGGTTTGAACTGAGGGCATGTGCGCCTATGGTGCTTTACGACCGGTAACAACCCGAGTAGTGACCTAACCGCCCCCATGTACCCCGTCGGCCGCACCGCTCGGCCCACTCGACACTCGACTCGGCTCGGAGGAGGACCCGTGGAGCAGGCCGGCCCGCGCGAGGCCACGGCCGTGAGTGCGCCGGACCCCGCCGCTCGTCCGGCGTCGGCCTATCGCGTGCCCGCGCAGCCCGGAGTCGCGGACGTCGACCGGGAGCGGGGCATCGCGGCGGACGGCACGGTGGCCGCGGTGCGCGGCGACAGCGGGCCCGGCGCCGACGCCGCCCGGGGCGAGCACACGCACAGCGAGGTCCCGATCCCGCTGCCGCGCGGACAGGGGCGTCCGGTCGTCCAGCGGGCCTCCGTGCGGGGACAGATCCTCGACGCGCTGCGGGCCGCGCTCGCCGGCGGGGAGCTGAGGCCGGGTGAGGTGTACTCCGCGCCCGCACTGGGCGAGCGGTTCGGGGTCTCCGCGACCCCCGTGCGCGAGGCGATGCAGCAACTGGCCATCGAGGGCGCGGTCGAGGTCGTGCCCAACCGGGGCTTCCGGGTCGTACGGCGGGGCGCCCGGGAGCTGGCCGAACTGGCGGAGGTACGGGCGCTGCTCCAGGTGCCGGTGATCATGCGGCTCGCGCGTACCGTGCCGGCGGACCGCTGGGGTGAACTACGGCCCCTCGCCGACGAGACGGCCCGGGCGGCGTCCTCCGGGTGCCGCGCGACGTACGGCGAGGCGGACCGGGCCTTCCACCGGGGGGTCCTGGGGCTGTCCGGCAACGAGCAGCTGCTGCAGATCACGGACGACCTCCACCGGCGTACGCAGCTGCCGTTGGGCGGCGGTCACGTGGGGTCGCCGGGGGCGGTGGCCGGGTGGAGCTGATGGCGGACGCGGCGGAGCACATCGCGTTGCTGGACGCGTTGGTGGCACAGGACCTGGAAGCGGCGTGCTGTCTGGTGGAGAGGCATTTCGGGGTGGAGGGCTGAGGGGACGTCGGCGGGTACGGGTCCGGTGGGGCCTCTCGCGCAGTTCCCCGCGCCCCTAAGGGCCTACGGCCCTTCGGGCCGAAAGCACGGGGCGCAGCCCCTGCTTTTCAGGGGCGCGGGGAACTGCGTGAGCAACCACGACGGACCCGCACCCGACAACGCACCCACACGCACCCCATGCCGGTCACGGCCCGTCACGCCGTCGCCGCCGGCGGTGGGGCCAACTGCCGTGCCAGCCACGTCGGTACACCCCCCAGCAGCCGGAACAACCGTCCCGCCTCCTCCCGCAGCCGTGACGCCTCCGGCTCCGTCTCGGTCTCGGCGAGGGAGACGAGTGCCGGGGCCGTGCCCACGAGGTAACCCAGCTCCTCCCGGATGCGCAGGGATTCGGCGAAGCCGTGCCGCGCCTCGGCCAACTCCCCCTCCCGCAGCGCGAGTCCGGCGAGATGCCGCCAGGTGAAGGACAGCAGGAGCAGGTCGTCATGGGCGGTGGCACCCGCATGGGCCCGGCGGTAGGCGGCGCGCGCGGACTGCGGCGAGCGGGCGAGGTTCTCGGCGATGAGACCCCGCCGGAAGTCGAGCAGCGCCCGGCCGGGCGCGCCGGGGGCGATCAGGGCGGCCGCCCGGCCGAGCGCGGCCCGCGCCTCGTCGGAGCGGTCCCGGATCCCGAGCAGCGTGGCCGCGTACGCCAGTTGGCCGCGTTCGCAGGCCGCCGCGCCGCGCTCGTCGTCGGTGCGGGCCTGCGCCTCCGCCGTGCGCAGCGCGTCCTCGGCGTCCTCCCAGCCCTGCTCGGTGTAGAGACAGCGCTCGACGAGCAGCGCGGTCCGCTGCAGGGACGCCCGTGGGCCGTCGGGTTCGATCAGGGCGGCGGCGTCGACCCAGCAGGCGCGTGAGCGCAGCCGCCATACCGCGGTCTGGAGTGGATCGTCACCGGCTGTCGTTCCGTCACCAGACATGGCGGTATGCGCCACGTTGCCCTCCCCGAGCACGCCCTTGAGCTTTGAGTGGTGGCGGCATCTCAGCACGAATCCCGGGGCCCGGCCAAGGGGGGTGGGTGAAGGAATTCACAAAGTCATGGGGTGCGGACGGCGCACTTCGATCTTCGTCCACCACCCCCTGGCCTCAACTCATGCGCAGGGCCAGGAAGAAGTCCAGTTTGTCCTCCAGGCGGGAGAGGTCCCGGCCCGTCAACTGCTCGATGCGGCCCACCCGGTACCGCAGCGTGTTGACGTGCAGATGGAGGCGCGCGGCGCAGCGCGTCCAGGAGCCGTCGCACTCCAGGAACGCCTCCAGGGTGGGGATCAGCTCGGCGCGGTGCCGCCGGTCGTAGTCGCGCAGCGGGTCGAGGAGCCGGGCCGTGAAGGCGCGTCGCACGTCGTCGGGGACGAAGGGGAGCAGCAACACGTGCGAGGCCAGTTCCTGGTGGCCGGCCGCGCACACCCGGCCGGAGCGGGCCGCCGCCACCCGGCGGGCGTGCCGGGCCTCCTCCAGGGCGCCGCGCAGCCCCTCGGCGGAGTGCACGGCCGCGCTGACGCCCAGGGTGAGCCGGCCGTCGTCGTCGAGGCCGGCGCCCAGCGGGTTCCGTACGGCCGCGAGGAGGACGTCGGCGTGGATGCCGGCCTCGGAGCCGTCATGCTCGGAGGAGACCGCCGGGAGGGGGACGAGGGCGATGGCCTCCTCACCCGTATGGGCGACCGCGACGCGGTCGGAGGGCTCGGGGCCCGTGGACAGCGGGTCGACGAGGATCTCCTCCAGGAGCGCCTGGGTGACCGGGCCGCTGTGGACCTCGCCGCCCTCCCACTCCACCCGGGCGACGACGACCTGCCAGTGCGGCGCCGCCCCGAGGCCGGGCAGCAGCACCGGCGCGGCCACCCGCAGCCGGGCCGCGATCTCGGCCGGGGCCGCCCCCGCCTGCACCAGCTCCAGGACCTCCTGGGCGAGCCGGCGCCGTACCGTACGGGCCGCGTCGCGGCGGTCGCGCTCGACCGCGATCAGCTGGGTGACGCCGTGCAGCAGGTCGAGCCGTTCGGCGGGCCAGTCCCCGGCGTCGGCCTCGACCGCGAGGAGCCAGTCCGACAGCAGGGTCTCGCGCACGTCGCGGGCGCCGGAGTCCGTGCCCCGGCCCGTGCCGCTGATCGGGAAGAGCGAGTACGTGCTGGTGCCGACGGCCACGCGGTGCGGTCCGCGGCGCCCGGAGCGCGTCGCCGCCAGATGCTCGGCGGACAGCCGCGCGCGCAGCTCGGCGGGGAGGGCGCCCCCGGCGTCCTCGGGGCCCGCCACGAGCCGCCCGGCGGGGGAGAGCACCCAGGCGCGCAGGTCGAGGTCGGAGCCGAGCAGGTCCAGGACCACGTCCGGCCCGCCGCCCGCCGGGCCCGAGGTCATCATCCGGCGGTGCCGGTCCACCACGGCCGCGAGGTCCCCGGCGCGCTCGCCGGAGACCTGCCGTACGACGTGTTCGGTGATGGTCGCGAAGGCGACCGACTCGTTGACCGCGAAGAGCGGCAGCCGGTGGCGCGCGCAGGCCACGACGAGGTCCTCGGGGACGTTGCCCAGCTCGGCCTCCCCGGCGGCCAGCGCGGCGACCCCGGCGCCGACCAGGATCCGGACGAACGGCTCGGAGTCGGCGGCGTCGCGGCGCCAGGCGAGGCCCGTGAGCACCAGCTCGCCGCCGGAGAGATAGCGGCTGGGATCTCTGAGGTCGGTGGTCATCACACCGCGCACGACGCGGTCCAGCTCGTCCTCGCCGCCGAGCAGCCTGAGGCCCAGCGCGTCGGTGTCCAGCAGTGCGCGCAGGCGCATTCTCGTCGCCGCCGTTCCTGTGTCGAGACCTGTCGGGAACAAGGATGTTTCCGGGGGAATACCAAGAGGTTGCAGAGGGCCTCTGTTCATACGAATCTACAAGATGCGGGCCCTGGCCAGCCAACTCCTTCATGGATTCCGTGACTGACCGGGGTGGAGGAGGGCGCTGTGTACTGAGTCCCAGAACACATGAACAGCGCATGGACGAGCCGGGCCCGCCGCACACGATCTGGCTCAAACAGAACGACTCGAGACGAAGAAGAGAGCCGGTCAGATGGACTTCCTTCGCCCCGCCAGCTGGGAGGAGGCGCTCGCCGCGAAGGCCGAGCACCCCACCGCTGTGCCGATCGCCGGCGGCACCGACGTCATGGTCGAGATCAACTTCGACCACCGTCGGCCCGAGTACCTGCTCGACCTGAACCGCGTCGGCGAACTCTCCGAGTGGGAGGTCGGCGAGGAGACGGTGCGCCTGGGCGCCTCCGTCCCGTACACCCGGATCATGGAGAACCTCCGTACCGAGCTGCCCGGCCTGGCCCTGGCCTCGCACACGGTCGCCTCTCCGCAGATCCGCAACCGCGGCGGCGTCGGCGGCAACCTCGGCACCGCCTCCCCGGCCGGCGACGCCCATCCGGCCCTCCTCGCGGCGGGCGCACAGGTCGAGGCCGAGTCCGTACGGGGCTCGCGGCTCATCCCCATCGACGACTTCTACACCGGCGTCAAGCGCAACGCCCTCGCGCCGGACGAGCTGATCCGCGCGGTGCACATCGACAAGGCGGACGGGCCCCAGCAGTACTCCAAGGTCGGCACCCGCAACGCCATGGTCATCGCCGTGTGCGCCTTCGGGCTCGCCCTGCACCCGGCCTCGCGCACCGTCCGTACCGGCATCGGCTCGGCCGCGCCGACCCCCGTCCGGGCCCGGGCCGCCGAGGAGTTCCTGAACGCGGCCCTCGACGAGGGCGGCTTCTGGGACAACGGCCGGATCATCACCCCGTCGGTCGCCAAGCAGTTCGCGGACCTGTGCGCCGGCGCCTGCAACCCGATCGACGACGTACGCGGCACCGCGAGCTACCGCCGCCACGCGGTCGGCGTCATGGCCCGCCGCACGCTCATGTGGACCTGGGAGTCGTACCGCGGCACCGCCCGCGCCACGGAGGGAGTCGCGTAATGCGCGTCAGTTTCACGGTCAACGGCCGTCCGCAGGAAGCCGACGACGTGTGGGAGGGCGAGTCCCTGCTGTACGTGCTGCGGGAGCGGATGGGCCTGCCGGGCTCCAAGAACGCCTGTGAGCAGGGCGAGTGCGGGTCCTGCACGGTCCGCCTCGACGGCGTCCCGGTGTGTTCGTGCCTGGTGGCCGCCGGCCAGGTCGAGGGCCGCGAGGTCGTCACGGTCGAGGGGCTCGCGGACTTCGCCAAGCAGCGGGCGGAGCACGGCGGTTGCGCGGCCGGGGCGTGCGGTACGACCGGTACGACGGGCAAGGCCGGTACGGCGGGTACGGGCGGGACCTCGCTCGACGAGGCCAGGCGGTGGGCGGCCGGTGGCACCGACTCGCAGACCGGCGAGGGCACCGAACTCTCCCCGATCCAGCAGGCGTTCATCGACGCCGGGGCCGTCCAGTGCGGCTTCTGCACCCCGGGTCTGCTGGTCGCCGCCGACGAGATGCTGGAACGCACCCCGAACCCGAGCGACGCGGACATCCGTGAGGCGCTGTCGGGCAACCTGTGCCGCTGCACCGGCTACGAGACGATCATGGACGCGGTCCGCCTCGCGGCCGCCCGGCAGTCCGAAGGGGTCTGAACCATGGGAACCACCGGCCTGCCCACCACCCTCACCCAGGGCTCCCGTACCAAGGGCGGCATCGGCGAGTCCACGCTCCGTCCGGACGGCACCCTCAAGGTCACCGGCGAGTTCGCGTACTCCTCCGACGTGTGGCACGAGGACATGCTCTGGGGCCAGATCCTGCGCTCCCCGGTCGCCCACGCCGAGATCGTCTCCATCGACACCGGTGAGGCCCTCGCCACGCCCGGCGTGTTCGCCGTCATGACGTACGACGACCTGCCGACCGAGGTGAAGCACTACGGCCTGGAGATCCAGGACACCCCCGTCCTCGCCCACGGCAAGGTCCGCCACCACGGCGAGCCCGTCGCCATCGTCGCCGCCGACCACCCCGAGACCGCACGGCGCGCCGCCGCCAAGATCAAGGTCGAGTACCGCGAACTGCCCGTCATCTCCGACGAGGCCTCCGCGACCGCGCCGGACGCGATCCTCCTCCACGAGAACCGCACCGACCACCACGTCGGACACGTCCCGCACCCCAACATCGTCCACCGCCAGCCCGTCATCCGCGGCGACGTGGCGAAGGCACGCGAGCGCGCCGACGTGATCGTCGAGGGCGAGTACGTCTTCGGCATGCAGGACCAGGCCTTCCTCGGCCCCGAGTCCGGCCTCGCCGTCCCCGCCGAGGACGGCGGCGTCGACCTCTACATCGCCACCCAGTGGCTGCACGCCGACCTGCGCCAGATCGCCCCCGTGCTCGGCCTGCCCGAGGACAAGGTCCGCATGACCCTGGCCGGCGTCGGCGGGGCCTTCGGCGGTCGCGAGGACCTGTCGATGCAGATCCACGCCTGCCTGCTCGCCCTGCGCACGGGCAAGCCCGTCAAGATCGTCTTCAACCGCTTCGAGTCCTTCTTCGGCCATGTCCACCGTCACCCCGCGAAGCTCCACTACGAGCACGGCGCGACGAAGGACGGCAAGCTCACCCACCTCAAGGCCCGTATCGTCCTGGACGGCGGCGCCTACGCCTCCTCCTCCCCGGCCGTCGTCGGCAACGCCGCCTCCCTCGGCGCGGGCCCGTACGTCATCGAGGACGTCGACATCGAGGCCCTCGCCCTCTACACCAACAACCCGCCCTGCGGCGCGATGCGCGGCTTCGGCGCGGTCCAGGCGTGCTTCGCCTACGAGGCGCAGATGGACAAGCTGGCGGCGAAGCTCGGCATGGACCCGGTGGAGTTCAGGCGGATCAACGCCATGGAGCAGGGCACCCTCCTGCCCACCGGCCAGGCCGTCGACTCCCCGGCCCCGGTCGCCGAACTCCTGCGCCGCGTCAAGGCGATGCCCCTGCCGCCCGAGCAGCAGTGGCTCGCGGCGGGCGAGGCGGCGGACGTACGACAGCTGCCGGGCGGCCTGTCCAACACCACGCACGGCGAAGGCGTCGTCCGAGGTGTCGGTTACGCGGTCGGCATCAAGAACGTCGGCTTCTCCGAGGGCTTCGACGACTACTCGACCGCCCGCGTCCGGATGGAGGTCGTCGGCGGTGAAGCCGTCGCCACCGTCCACACAGCCATGGCGGAGGTCGGCCAGGGCGGCATCACCGTCCACGCGCAGATCGCCCGCACCGAGCTGGGCGTCAGCCAGGTGACCATCAACCCGGCCGACACCCAGGTGGGTTCGGCCGGATCGACCTCCGCGTCCCGCCAGACGTACGTCACGGGCGGCGCTGTCCGGAACAGCTGCGAGCTGGTCCGCGAGAAGGTGCTGGAGCTGGGCCGCCGCAAGTTCGGCACGTACCACCCCGCCTGGGCCACGGCCGAGTTGCTGCTGGAGGGCGGCAAGGTCGTCACCGACGCCGGCGAGGTCCTGGCCGACCTGGTGGACGTCCTCGGGGACGAGGCCGTCGAGGTCGAGGCGGAGTGGCGGCACCGGCCGACCGAGCCGTTCGACCTGCGGACCGGGCAGGGCTTCGGCCACGTCCAGTACTCCTTCGCCGCACACCGCGCCGTCGTCGAGGTCGACACCGAGCTGGGCATGGTCAAGGTCGTCGAACTGGCCTGCGCGCAGGACGTCGGCAAGGCGCTCAACCCGCTCTCCGTGGTGGGCCAGATCCAGGGCGGCACGACCCAGGGGCTGGGCATCGCGGTCATGGAGGAGATCGTCGTCGACCCGAAGACCGCGAAGGTGCGCAACCCCTCCTTCACGGACTACCTCATCCCCACGATCCTCGACACGCCGACCATCCCCGTCGACGTGCTCGAACTCGCCGACGACCACGCGCCGTACGGGCTGCGTGGGGTGGGCGAGGCACCGACCCTGTCGTCGACTCCGGCCGTGCTCGCGGCGATTCGCTCCGCGACGGGGCTGGAGCTGAACAGGACGCCGGTACGGCCGGAGCATCTGACCGGTACGGCCTAGTCTTCGCCGGGCGCCTATGAGCTCGGGGGTGCGGGATCTTTGGCGACCGCGGGTCCGGTGGGGGCTGGTCGCGCAGTTCCCCGCGCCCCTGAAAAGCAGGGGCTGCGCCCCATGCTTTTCAGGGCCCGTAGGGCCGTTGCTTTAGGGGCGCGGGGAACTGCGCGAGAAGCCCCACCCACCCGCACCCGACAACGCACCCCACAAGCACACCCACCACGTTCGCCTCGGGCCGTCCCCCGGGTCGGGCAACTTCCCAGAACCCGCCACTGCCCAGTGCAACGGCCGCGTCCCTGTGAACCTTGGGAGAACGCCCCATGACCCAGCAGTCGCTCAAGCCGAGGACGGCCCCCGACGGAACCCCCGACCAGGTCGGCCGGTCCCGTCTCGACCGGTACTTCCACATCACCCACCGAGGATCCACGCTCGCCCGAGAGGTCCGCGGCGGCGTCACCACCTTCATGGCGATGGCGTACATCCTCCTGCTCAACCCGCTCATCCTCTC
This sequence comes from Streptomyces sp. MNU76, assembly GCF_020982545.1. Lineage (GTDB taxonomy): Bacteria > Actinomycetota > Actinomycetes > Streptomycetales > Streptomycetaceae > Streptomyces. The sequence continues at coordinate 517,545 of NZ_JAJKLK010000003.1, forward strand.
CGGCCCGGACGCGGCCGGCGCCACCCTCGGCCAGAAGACCCTGATCACGGCGACCGCGCTCGCCGCGGCCGTCAGCACGCTCCTCATGGGCGTCGTCGGCCGGGTCCCGCTCGCGCTCGCCGCCGGCCTCTCCGTCTCCGGCGTCATCGCCTCGCAGGTCGTCCCGCAGATGACCTGGCCGCAGGCGATGGGCATGTGCGTGATGTACGGCGTGATCATCATGCTCCTGGTCGTCACCGGCCTCCGCGAGATGATCATGAACGCCATCCCGCTGGCCCTGAAGCACGCGATCACCATGGGGATCGGTCTGTTCGTCGCGCTGATCGGGTTCTACAAGGCCGGATTCGTGCACCAGGGCAAGGCGACCCCGGTCAGCCTCGGCCCCACCGGCGAACTCGCCGGCTGGCCCGTCCTCCTCTTCGCGGTCACCCTCCTCGCGATCTTCATGCTCCAGGCCCGGGGCGTCCCCGGCGCGATCCTGCTCGGGATCGTCGGCGGGACGGTCGTAGCCGTGCTCCTCAACGCCCTCGACGTCATCGACCCGAAGCAATGGGCGGGCGGCGCACCCGAGTTGCACGGCAGCGCGGTCTCGATGCCGGACTTCTCGCTCTTCGGGCACGTCGAGTTCGGCGGCTGGGGCGACGTCGGCGCGATGACGGTCGGCCTGATCGTCTTCACGCTCGTCCTCGCCGGGTTCTTCGACGCGATGGCCACCATCATCGGCGTCGGCACGGAGGCGGGGCTCGCCGACGACAAGGGCCGGATGCCCGGCCTGTCCAAGGCGCTGTTCATCGACGGTGCGGGCGGCGCGATCGGCGGTGTGGCCGGCGGCTCCGGCCAGACGGTGTTCGTCGAGTCGGCGACCGGGGTCGGCGAGGGCGCCCGCACGGGCCTCTCCTCCGTCGTCACCGGCCTGTTCTTCGCGGCCTGTCTGTTCTTCACCCCGCTCACGGCGATCGTGCCCGGCGAGGTCGCCGCGGCCGCGCTCGTCGTCATCGGCGCCATGATGATGATGAACGCCCGGCACGTCGACTGGTCCGACCGTGCCACCGCGATCCCGGTCTTCCTGACCGTCGTGATCATGCCGTTCACGTACTCCATCACCGCGGGCGTCGCCGCCGGTGTCGTCTCCTACGTCGCCATCAAGCTCGCCCAGGGCCGGGCGAGGGAGATCGGCGCGTTCATGTGGGGCCTGACGGCGGTGTTCGTCGTCTTCTTCGCCCTCGACCCGATCGAGAGCTGGCTGGGCGTGCACTAGGCGGACCGGGCCTCGCGGCCCACCGCCGGGTATCGTCCGCGCAACCGTTGCCTGTGAGGAGACCGAGAGATGCTGGACATCGCCGAAGAGCTGCACCGGTGGGTCGGGCAGGGGCGTGACTTCGCCGTGGCCACCGTGGTGGCCGTCGGCGGCAGCGCCCCCCGGCAGCCGGGCGCCGCCCTCGCGGTGGACGCCGACGGCACGGCGATCGGCTCGGTCTCCGGCGGCTGCGTCGAGGGCGCCGTCTACGACCTGTGCCGCCAGGCGCTGGAGGACGGCGAACCCGTCCTCGAACGCTTCGGCTACAGCGACGAGGATGCCTTCGCCGTCGGTCTCACCTGTGGCGGGATCATCGACATCCTGGTGACACCGGTGCGGGCCGGCGACCCCGTCCGCCCGGTGGCCGCCGCCGCGCTCGCCTCCGCCGCGGGCGGGGAGGCGGCGGCCCTCGCCCGGATCGTCTCCGGCCCGGCGGAACTGCGGGGCCGGGCCCTGCTGGTCCGCCCGGACGGCTCGTACGACGGCGGGTACGGGGCTCACCCCGAACTGGACCGTACGGTCGCCGCCGAGGCCCGCGCCCTGCTGGACGCCGGCCGCACCGGCACCCTGGAGATCGGAGAGCAGGGCTCACGCTGCGGAGCGCCGCTCACGGTCCTGGTGGAGTCCTCGGTGCCGCCACCCCGGATGATCGTCTTCGGCGCGATCGACTTCGCGTCGGCGCTCGTCCGGATCGGCAAGTTCCTCGGCTACCACGTGACCGTCTGCGACGCCCGCCCCGTGTTCGCCACCCGCGCCCGCTTCCCCGAGGCGGACGAGATCGTCGTCGAGTGGCCCCACCGGTACCTGGAGCGCACCTCCGTCGACGCCCGTACGGTCCTCTGCGTCCTCACCCACGACGCCAAGTTCGACGTCCCGCTCCTGCGTCTCGCCCTGCGGCTCCCCGTCGCCTACGTCGGCGCCATGGGCTCCCGCCGCACCCACCTCGACCGCAACCAACGCCTCCGCGAAGTCGGCGTCACCGAGCTGGAGTTGGCCCGGCTCAGGTCCCCGATCGGGCTCGACCTCGGCGCCCGCACGCCGGAGGAGACGGCCCTGTCGATCGCCGCCGAGATCGTCGCCGACCGGCGTGGCGGCAGCGGGGTCCCCCTGACCGGCGCGCACACCCCGATCCACCACGACGCCCCACGCGCCCTCACGGAACTGCCGAGCCTCCGCGTCTCCTGACTCCGACCCGCGCCGCCGACTTGACCCCCCGGGAGGACAGGCCCGACCGTTGCGACAGGACAACAGCGCGACGGGGGCGGACAGTTGACCACGATGACCGGTGGGGCGCCCGCACGGGGCGGGGCCGAGAGGCGGGACGGTGGACTCGCGACGGGCGCGGAGGCGGAGGTGGAGGCGGACGAGTGGGGCGGGGCGCCGCCACCGGGGCCGCCGCGGATGACGGCACGCGGTCGAGCGGCAGCACGGCTGGGAACGCCGGCATCAGGACCGCAGGGGACGGCGAGGACGGTGACGCGCCCTCAGACCGTGACGCCGGTGGCGAGGCCAGGGCCTCGAGCGGCGACGCCGATGGCGGCGCTGCCCCGAGCACGGACGGTGACGCCCACAGCGGTGACGAGGCTCGCACCGCTGATGGCGATGACGACGGGGCCGGCGGCGGCTCGGGTGGCGACGACGGCTCGGGTGGCGGCGGCTCACGTGACGACGGCTCGGGTGGCGACGGCTCAGGCGACGACGGCTCGGGTGGCGACGCCGACTCCGCCGCCCCCGGAAGCGACGGCCCCGCTGACGACCGCCGCCGACTGTCGACCGTCTCGACGGCGATCCTGGGCCTCTTCCTCCTGACCGATGTCGTCTTCGTCTGCGGAGCCCTGGTGACCCTCTGGCCGGCGGTGCTGGCGACGGTGGAGCCCGGGGCGGAGCCCACGGCCACCGCGCGCTGGTCGCCGTTCGGGCTGGGGGACTGGTCGCTGACCGCCGACACCGCGATGCTGCTGGCCGTGGTCGTGTGCAGCGCGCTCGGCAGCTTCGTCCACGCGGCCACGTCGTTCGCGACGTACGTCGGCAACCGGCGGCTCTACGCGAGCTGGCTGTGGTGGTACCTCCTGCGCGCCGGCATCGGGGTGGCCCTCGCGCTCCTGGTCTATCTCCTGCTGCGCGGTGGCCTGTTCGCCGGCAGCTCCGGGGCCGGGGCGACCAACCCGTACGGCTTCTCCGGCATCGCCGGGCTCTGCGGACTCTTCTCCAAGCAGGCCACCGACAAGCTCCGCGAGATCTGCGACACGCTCCTCAGTACGACGGGCGACGGCGACCGCGACCGCCGCGACGGCCTGTCCACGTCCCACAACGGCGACCCGGGCCCGTCCTGACGGCGGTCGGCTCATGTCTCCCGGCCTCCTCCCGGGCACCCGGTAGTTCACTCCGGCTTGCGCGCCAGCACATACGCCTGTGGGGTGTTCGCCGGTGCGCCGGGCCCGTCGGCCTCCCGCACCAGCCGCGCCGACTCCACCAACCCTGCATCGCCGAGCAGCTCGGCGATCCGATCAGGCGGGAAGCGGTACACGTCGAGGTCGAGGGGGTGACCGTAGGCGTGCGTCAGGTGGACGGACTCGTCGCCGACCTTGTAGGCCAGCGCCAGGAGGCCCCCAGGGGTGAGCACCCGCTGGAACTCCCCGAACAATTGGGGGAGTTCAGCGAGCGGGGTGTGCACCGTGGAGTACCAGGCGACGGCTCCCGCCAGGCAGCCGTCCGCGAAGTCGAGCGCGGTCATCGTGCCCACGTCGAACCGGAGGCGCGGGTGGGCCCAGCGGGCCACGGCGACCATCTGGGGCGAGAGGTCGATGCCACAGATGTCGAGCCCCAGCGAGGCCAGATGGCCGGTGATCCGCCCCGGCCCGCATCCCAGATCCGCGACGCGTCCGCCCCCGGCATCCAGCACCCGATCGGCGAACACTCCGAGCATGGCCCGCTCGAACGGGCTCTTCGCCAACTCGTCTCTCAGCAGCATCTCGTAGTCGGTGGCGACCGTGTCGGAGGACTCCCGCGTGGTGTGGTGGTCTGTGCTCATGGTTCGGACAGTAGGGGGAGGGTCTGACAGCGAGGTCCGCACCGCGGCCGACGACAGGACTGCCGGGACGGCCGACTCAGTCCGTACGCCGGCCGTCGTCCCCGAGCAGTCCGTCCATGGCGCGGCCGAACATTCGTCTAGCCGTCCACGCCAGCGGGCGGTCGAAGGGACCCGGCAGCCATCGCACCCGCAGGTCCTCGCGCCAGACCGTGCGGGAGGCGCCGTCACCGTACGGATGGACCTCGATCTCGGCCCAGCCGGTGACGAACGAACCACGCTTGACGAGGCGGCACTTCCCGGGAGCCCCGGCCTCCGGTGGCTGCCAGAGAGTGACCTCCATCGAGTCGTCGAAGGCGAGCGGCCCCACACCGCTGCGGGCCACGAAGACCGTGCCCTCTCCGGTCGGCGGAGGCGTGCGCACGGTGACGCGGGTCAGCGGTACGACGTCCGCGTGCCGGGACCAGTCGGTCAGGAGCCGCCAGGCGCGGTCCACGGGGAGCGGGGAGAGGCGTTCCAGGAGGAAGAGAACCACGAGGTGAGCGTAAGGGAACAGCCGAGGCGGAGGCGGGTGCCGGGGCACGCGGAGGGTCGCGTCGCGCCCGGATGTCCCGACGCCCAGCCGGCCCTCCCGGCGCCTTCGGCTTCGGCACCCACACCTGCGCCGACTCGCCACTCGCCCGCGAACAACTCCGCCTGACCCTGGCGGTGTTGACCGGCCGCCTGCCGGGCCTGCGCCTGGCGGACGGCCAACGGATCGCCATGCGACCAACGGATCACCATGCGATCGACCATGATCCACCGCTCCCCGGAGCGCCTCGAACTCCTCTGGTGACCCGCCGCACCTCCTGAACGGCTCGCCACGCCCGGCCGGTCGAGGGCGAGACACTCGTGCCGCCCGCCCCGCCCCGCGCCGACCGCCCGGCGCGGGCTCACACGTCCAGCAGATCCCGCGCCATCACCGGCGCCCCCGTCTCCAGCGACCGGTTCGCCGCCAGGCCCGTCACCAGGGACCGTGCCCCGTCCACCGCGTCGGCCGCCCGCCCCAGCGCGTCCGGCACACGATCCCCGAACAGGTCGGCCAGCATGCGGACATCGCCACCGCCGTGCCCTCCCTCGGCCGTCTCGACCTTCACTTCACGAGGCGGCTCCCAGAACCGGCGTACGAGCAGCTGTGTCCTGCCCGGCTCCTCGCCCGCCTCGGCGCCGTGCAGCACCGGGCTCGCCCCGGTCACGGGGACGTGCGGCCGGGTCCACGTCGACTCCTCCACCAGCAGCTCCACACGCCCCTCGCTGCCGTTGAAGGCGATGCGGTAGCCCTCCCAGGGGGAGTAGGCCGTCAGGTGGTAGGTCAGGGTGGCGCCGGACGCGTAGCGCACCAGGACCGCCATGTCGTCCTCGATGGTCACGCCGGGGCCGAAGACGTTCTGGTCGCGGTGATAGCCGTCCGCCCCCTCGGCGTCCAGGTAGAGCGCGCTGAGGACGGGGGAGTCCGCCAGACGCAACGCGAAGGGGTCGTCCTCGGCGGCGGGGGAGCCGTGGGCGCGGGCGTAGTCGCGGGCGAGGCCCCGGCGCCGGCCCGCCTCGTCGCCGTAGAAGAAGAGGCCGCCCTGGGCGAACACGCTCTCGGGGCGGGTGCCGAGCCACCAGTTGACCAGGTCGAAGTGGTGGCTCGACTTGTGGACCAGCAGCCCACCGGAGTCGGCCTTGGCGCGGTGCCAGCGGCGGAAGTAGTCCGCGCCGTGCCGTATGTCCAGCAGCCACTCGAAGTGCACCGAGCCGACCTCGCCGATCTCCCCGCTCGCGAGCAGCTCCCGCACGGCGCAGTGGACGGGGTTGTAACGGTAGTTGAAGGCCACCCGCACCTCGCGGCCCGTCCGGCGACACGCGTCCAGGACGCGGCGGGCGCGCTCGGCGTCGGTCGTCATCGGCTTCTCCGTGACGACGTCGCAGCCCGCCTCCAGGGCCCGCACGATGTAGTGGTCGTGGGTCCGGTCCACCCCACACACCACCACCAGATCGACCCGCTCGCGCCGCAGCATCTCCTCGAACTCCCCGGCGGCGTAGGCGGGTACGGGCGCGCGGCCCGGGTGGTCGGCGGCGATCCAGGCGTTGTGGACGGCCATCCGAGGCGCGTTCGGGTCGCAGAGGCCGACCAGTTCGATCCGCTCCGCGAAGCGACCCGTCAGGGCCTCGGTGAACATCCGTGCCCGGGCACCGAGACCCACCACGGCCGCACGGCGGGGTTGTAGGGAGGTGGTGCAGGGGTCTTGTTGTGACATCCGGACCTTCCCTAGGGTCACTACGGGGGGTGGAAGCGCTTTCTAGTGAAAGAGGTGACCCACTCATGCCCCGAATCAGGACGAAGGAGTCCTGGAAACCCCGTGCGGCGGCCACCGTGCTGGCGCTCTGCGCGCTGCTCACCGGCTGCTCCGGACCGGACGGGTCGGGCGGCGTCGGCGGCGAGGTCGCCCTGCGCTACACCTGGTGGGGCAACCCCGACCGGGCTGCCAGAACCCAGGCGGCCGTCGAGCTCTTCGAGAAGAAGAACCCGGGGATCGACGTCCAGACCTCCTTCGCCGGCTACGAGGCGTACAAGCAGAAACTCGCCACCCAGGCGGCCGGCGGCGACGCCCCGGACGTGATGCAACTCGACTACCGGATGATCGACCAGTACGCGTCCGGTGGCGTCCTCCTCGACCTCGCAGAACAGCGACGCGCCCTGGACACCGCCGAGTTCGAACCGGGACTGCTCGCCACCGGCAGGGTGAACGGCAGGCAGTACGCCGTACCGCAGGGCCGCGGCACCGAGACCATGGTCTACGACACCGAGAAATGGCGGGCGGCCGGACTCGCACCGCCCCGGGTCGGCTGGACCTGGGGCGAATGGGCCGACGCCATGCGGACGGTGGCCGAGAAGACGGGGGAGCCGGGCGGCACCGACCCTGGCCAGAGCGAGGACGCCTTCGAGATCTGGCTGCGCGGCCAGGGCAAGGCCCTGTACACCGAGGACCGCCGACTGGGTTTCGACGTCGATGACTTGACCCGCTGGTGGACCTTCACCGACCGACTGCGCAGAGAGGGCGCCGTCTCGCCGGCCGAGCAGACGACCCAGCTCGACGGCTCGGTCGAGAACACCCCGCTCGGCCGGGGCAAGGCCGCCTCCGACGTCAACTGGGACGCCCCGGCCAGCGGTTACCTGGCGCTCGTCCCCACCGGGATCTCCCTCGCCCCCATGCCCGCGGGCGAGGACGGCACTGCGGGCCAGTACTTCAAGCCCTCCATGTTCATGGGGGTCGCCGCCGACTCCGGCCACCCGGAGGAGTCCGCCCGGCTCGTCGACTTCCTGCTCAACGACGACGAGGCCGCGCGGATCCTCGGCGCCACCCGGGGCATCCCCGTCAACGAGACGATCCGCGAGGACATCGCGACCGACCTCAAGGACTTCGACAGAACCATCTACGAGTACCAGGCCACGGTCGAAGGAAAGCTCGACCCGCCGCCCCAGGCGCCCCCGTCGGGCGACAGCGCCCTGCAGACCACGTTCCAGCGCGACTACGACCAGGTGTCCTACGAGCGGATGTCCCCCCGCGAGGCCGCCGAGAACTACCTCATCGAGGCGAAGGCGGAGCTGAGGTCATGACCACCACACAACTGCCGACGACCGTACGGAAGAAGGGAGTTCCCCCGCCGGAACGGCCCGGACGCCCCCGTCGGCGCGAGGGCGCGGCCTGGGTCTTCCTGTCCCCCTGGGTGCTCGGGGCCTGTGTCCTGACCCTGCTCCCGATGGCCGTCTCGCTCTACCTCTCCTTCACCGACTACGACCTCTTCAGCGCCCCGAACTGGGTGGGCCTGCGCAACTACACCCAGATGTTCACCGAGGACCCGCGATATTGGCGCTCGGTGGCGACGACCCTGATGTACGTCGTCATCGCCGTCCCGCTCCAACTGGCCCTCGCCCTCCTGGTCGCCCTGGCCCTGAGGAACATGAAACGCGGACGGGGCTTCTACCGCTCCGCCTTCTACGCCCCCTCCCTGCTCGGCGCCTCCATGTCCATCGCCCTGGTCTGGCGGGCGATCTTCAACGACGGCGGCACCGTCGACAACCTCCTCGGCACCGGCGGCTGGGTCAACCGGCCGGGCTGGGCGCTGTTCGCGGTGGCCCTGCTGACGGTGTGGCAGTTCGGCGCCCCCATGGTCATCTTCCTCGCCGGACTCCAGCAGATCCCGGGGGAGTTGTACGAGGCGGCCGAGGTGGACGGCGCGAGTGCCTGGCGCCGCTTCCTGTCGATCACGGTCCCGATGCTGTCGCCCGTGATCTTCTTCAACCTGGTCCTCCAGACCATCCAGGCCTTCCAGGTCTTCACGCCGGCCTTCGCGATCAGTGCGGGCAAGGGCGGCCCCGCCGACTCCACCCTCTTCTACACGCTCTACCTCTACGACCGGGGCTTCGTCGCCTCCCACATGGGCTACGCCTCCGCCATGGCCTGGGTGCTGCTGCTCGCCATCGGCGCGGTCACCGCGATCCTCTTCCGCACCTCCCGCTCCTGGGTCTTCTACGCCTCCGAGGGGGACCGATGACCAGCACCACACCCGCAACGCCCCTGCTGCGCAAGCCCGTTGCCTGGCGGCGGGTGGCGCTGCACGCCGGCTGTCTGGCCGCGCTCCTCGTCATGCTCTACCCGCTGGCCTGGCTGCTGGCGACCTCCGTGAAGCCCGCCGACGAGGTCATCGCCAGTCTCGACCTGCTGCCCAGCCGACTTCAGTGGTCCAACTACGAGACCGCGCTCGACGGCGTCAACGACGTGTCGGTGGGCCGACTGCTCGGCAACTCCCTGCTGATCGCCGGTGGCGCGGTCGTCGGGAACGTCCTGTCGTGCTCCCTGGCCGCGTACGCCTTCGCCCGGCTGCGCTTCCGCCTCCGGGGGCCGCTCTTCGCCTTCATGATCGCGACGATCATGCTGCCGCACCACGCCGTGCTGATCCCGCAGTACATCATCTTCAACCAGCTCGGCATGGTGAACACCTACTGGCCGCTGATCCTGCCGAAGTTCCTCGCCACGGAGGCCTTCTTCGTCTTCCTCATCGTGCAGTTCATGCGCGGACTGCCGAGGGAGCTGGAGGAGGCGGCCCGTATCGACGGATGCGGCCCGTTCCGGAGTTTCCTCTCGGTGATCCTGCCCCTCACCCGGCCCGCCCTGATCACCACCGCGATCTTCACCTTCATCTGGACCTGGAACGACTTCTTCACCCAGCTGATCTATCTCTTCTCGCCCGAGAAGTTCACCCTGACCCTGGCCCTGAGGTCCTTCGTGGACGCGTCCAGCACCTCCGCGTTCGGCCCGATGTTCGCCATGTCCGTCATCGCCCTCCTCCCGATCGTGCTGTTCTTCCTCGCCTTCCAGCGGTTCCTGGTGGAGGGCATGGCCAACTCCGGGATCAAGGGGTGACGGGGGTGCGCCCCGTGCGGACGAAGAGGGAGCCGGGCGAGATCTTCGGCCCCCGGATGACGCTGTTCGCGGACGTACTGAGCCTGGGCGTCGTGGTGGCGGTGGTGAGCCTCCCGCTGGTGACCCTGCCGGTCGCGCTCTCCACCGCCTGTGCGGTCCTGCGGGGCGTACGGGAGGACCGCCCGGTCACGGCCGCCCGGTTCCTCGGGGCGCTGCGCCGGCGGCTGCGGCTGGGCGACCTGGCCGCCGGGTTCCTCGCCCTCGCGGGCCTGGCCCTCGCCCTGGTCGACCTGGCCCTGGCCGGTGCCGGGCTCCCCGGTGGCCGGACCTTCGCCCTCCTCGCCGCCGCGCTCGGCACCGGCGCCGCCGTGATCGGTCTGCGGGCCTGCGCCCGTTCCGAGTCGGTCGACGACTGGCCCGGGGCGGTACGGGGCGCGGCCCGCGACGCGGTGCGCGATCCGGGCGGCAGCGCCCTGGTCGTCCTCGCCGTGGCGACGGCCGTGGCGAGCGCCTGGATGCTGCTGCCGCTCGTGTTCCTCGTACCGGGACTGCTGGCGCTGGCGCTCACGGCCGTCGACGTACGTGGAGAGGTACAAGGAGAGGTGCACGGACCAGTCGACGGGCGCGAAAAAGCGGTCGCCACACGGGAGGGCGTGTGATGGGCTGACCCCCTTGACGGGCCGATGCCGTGCGACGTGCCGACGCCCCGGACACGCCGAGAAGGGACAGGGCGACGGTGAACAGACGGCGGCGGAAGAAACTGTCGAGCCGGCTGGTGTCGGCCGCGACGTTCGGCGACACCGCCGCCGTCGACGCGTTGCTGCGCGCCGGAGCCCCCGCCGAGACGACGGACGCCGAGGGGACGACGCCGCTGTACGCGGCGGCCGTGAACGGTGCCGCCGACACGGTCCGCCGCCTGCTCGCGGCCGGGGCCGCGCCCGACACCGAGAGCGGACACGGCGCGGAGGGCACCCCGCTGTGCGGCGCCGCCTGCTGGGGACACACCGAGACGGTGCGCGAACTCCTCGCCCACGGCGCCGATCCCGACCTCCGCGAGGACCACGGTACGGGCCGCTCCCCGCTCGACTGGGCGGCCGCCGGCTTCCACACCGAGACGGCGGCCGTGCTGCTCACGGGCGGCGCCCGTCCTGACACGGAGTAGGACTCAGAACGCGTACGGCCCGAAGCGGCCCCAGGCCACCACGATCGCCAGGACCAGCAGCACCAGGCTCGGTGCCGTCTCCTTGGTCTCGCCCCGGCGGAGGTGGAAGACGACCGCGCCGAGCATCGTGACGGCCAGACCGGTCGCCGCGAGCGGGACGAACACCGTGGCCATGTCGAGGACCGCCGGAAGGATCAGCCCGATGGCGCCCAGGCCCTCCAGCGCGCCGATGGTCTTCACCATGCCCGGGGAGAAGGAGTCGACCCACGTCATGCCGGAGGCCGACAGCTTCTCCTTGGACTGGGCGGTCTTCATCAGGCCGGCGGCGAGGAAGGCGGCCGCGAGCAGGCCCGCGATGATCCAGAGAGTGACGTTCATGGCAGGTTCTTCCTCAGGAGGGACGAGAACGGGTGGGTTGAATGTTCAAGAGAAGTGGAGGCTCAAAACGTAGGCTGATCAACTTGAAGCGTCAAGTCATTCGACGGGCCGGAACGGGACTGGTCGATGGTGGCCGCACGTAGAGTGGGCGCCATGGAGACACCGCAGCAGTCGCGTTGGCTGACCGACGAGGAGATGGAGACCTGGCACGCGCTGGCGGGCGTGATGGTCAGGCTGCCGAGCGCGCTGGACGCGGAGCTGCAGCGGGACGCGGGTGTCAGTCACGTCGAGTACGTGGTGATGGCGATGCTGTCCCAGACCGAGGGGCGCACGCTGCGGATGAGCGACCTGGCCGGGTACGTCGGTTCGTCGCTGTCCCGGCTCTCCCACCTCGTGAAGCGGCTGGAGAAGAGCGACTGGGTGCGCCGCGAGCCGGATCCCTCCGACGGGCGCTACACCCTGGCCGTCCTCACGGACGCCGGACACGCCAAGCTCGTCGCGAGCGCGCCGGGCCACGCCGCCGCCGTACGCCGCTATGTGTTCGACGCGCTCACCCGGGCCCAGCAGCGGCAGCTGAGAGACATCGGCCGGCGCATCTGGCGGACCGTCGCGCCCGACGACCACTGCCTGCCGCCACCCAGCTGACGGCTCGTCACCCTGCCCCGGGCGCGTGCTCGACACCGACGAGCCCGGACGGCCTTTCAGCGGCCTACCGGCGGGCCGGCCGTTCTCTCACCGGCCGCCCGGCGGGCCCGTGGTCCCCCGGACCTCCAGCGTCGGCGTGGTGAGGACGACCTCGGCGGGGCGGGCCGGATCGGCGATGCGGTCCAGCAGGCACTGCGCGGCGGCGCGGCCCACGTCGTGGCTGGCGTTGTCCACGGTGGTGAGCCAGAGGTGGCGCAGCCGGGAGACGTACGTGTTGTCGTAGCCGACGAGGGACAGGTCGCGCGGCACCCTCAGGCCCAGTTCCTCGGCGGCGGAGAGCGCGCCCACACAGGCCATGTCGTTGAACGCCACGACGGCGGTGGGGGGTTCGGGGCGGTTCAGCAGCCGGACCGTGGCGCGGTAGCCGCCCTCCTCGGTCAGGTCGCCCCGCTCGACGGCCGCCAGTTCGCCCAGCCCGTGCTCGCGCATCACCGTCTCGAAACTGCGACGGCGCAGCGCCCCGACCACACCGTCCCCCGCGATGTGCGCGATGCGCCGGTGGCCGAGGCCGACGAGGTGCTCGGTGGCGAGACGGGCGCCCAGCTGGTCGTCCCCCGCGACGACGTCCACCTGGGGGAGCGCCGGCTCGCGGGCGCCCGCCACCACCGTCGGGACGAGCCCGGCCGCCGTGCGCAGGGCCTCGGAGGGCGGCAGGGTGCCGACCGCGATCAGCCCGTCGACCCGCAGCTCGGTGAAGGTGCGGGTGAGGTCCTCGCCGAGCCGCCGGTTGAGATGGCCGTCGGCCAGCAGCATGCGCAGACCGTTGTCGTGCAGCCGGGAGTTGAGGCCGTCGAGCAGCTCCACGAACCAGGGGTTGCGCATGTCGTTGAGGAGGACGCCGACCGTGCGGGTCCGGCGCTCGCTCAGGCTGCGCGCGGCGGCGTTCGGCCGGTAGCCCAGCTCGTCCACGGCGGCCAGCACCGCCTGCCGCTTCTCCTCGCGCACCTGCTGAGAGCCGCGCAGCACCAGCGAGACCAGCGACTTGGACACGCCGGCCCGCTCGGCGACGTCGCGGATCGTCGGGTTCGCGGGTCCGGATCTCATGGCCTGGACCGTTCCACAGCGGGGTGCCGGTGTCAAAGGGCTTGACAGTGCCGGAGCATGCCCGCAGTGTGAGCGGCGTACGCTTTTGGAACGGTCCAAAGAAGGGCAGTCATGGTGAGTGGGCTCGGTGTCGCCGTCGTGGGGTTCGGCTGGATGGGACGGGTGCACACCCAGGCCTACGCCCGGGTGACCCACCACTTCCCGCAGCTGGCCGTGCGGCCCGAGCTGGTCACCGTCGTCGAGGAGGTCCCCGGGCGCGCCGAGGAGGCGGCCCGGCAGTTCGGGTTCGCCCACACGGCCCAGGACTGGCGCGAGGTGCTCGACGACCCGCGGATCCAGGCGGTCAGCATCACCGCGCCGAACTTCCTGCACCGGGAGATCGGCGTCGCCATGGCCGAGGCAGGCAAGCACATCTGGATCGAGAAGCCGGTCGGGCTCACCGCCGCCGACGCCCGCGCCGTCGCCGACGCGGTCGCGAAGGCCGGCGTCCAGGGCACCGTCGGCTTCAACTACCGCAACGCGCCCGCCGTGGAAGCCGCCCGGGAACTGATCGCCACCGGGGAGATCGGCACGGTCACCCATGTCCGCATCCGCCTCTTCAGCGACTACGCGGCCCACCCGGAGGGTGCCCTGACCTGGCGGTACGAGCGGCAGCGCGGGGGCAGCGGGGTCCTCGGCGACCTCGCCTCGCACGGGGTGGACCTGGCCCGCTTCCTGCTCGGTGACATCGCCTCGCTCATCGCCGACACCGCGATCTTCGTCCCCGAGCGGGCCCGTCCCACCGGCGCCACCGCCGGCCACACCCGTGCCTCGGGCGGCGAACTCGGCCCCGTCGAGAACGAGGACTACGTCAACTGCCTGCTCCGTTTCACCTCCGGCGCCCGGGGGGTGCTGGAGGCATGCCGGGTCTCCGTCGGCGAGCAGAACAACTACGGCTTCGAGATCCACGGCACTGAGGGCACCCTCTTCTGGGACTTCCGCCGCATGGGAGAGCTGGGCGTCAGCAAGGGCGACGCCTACCAGGACCAGTCCGTCCACACCCTCTACGTCGGCCCCGGCCACGGCACGTACGCCGCGTTCCAGCCGGGCTCCGCCAACGCCATGGGCTACGACGACCTCAAGGTGATCGAGGCGTACAACTTCCTGAGCTCCATCGCCGACGGCACCCCGCACGGCACCACCCTCGCCGACGCGGTGCACAGTGCCACCGCGCTGGACGCGATGAGCCGCTCCGCCGAGTCGGGGGCCTGGGTGAACCTCTGAGAACCGTTGAACCGCCCCTGTCTCGACGTCAGTTGCGGACGAGCAGCTGGAAGTCGAAGGAGTAGCGGGAGGCCCGGTAGACGTGGGCGCCGTACTCGACGGCGCGCCCGGTGTCGTCGTACGCCGTGCGCTGCATGGTCAGCAGTGCGGCGCCCTCCGGCTCGCCGAGGCGGTCGGCCTCCTCGGCCGTGGCGATACGGGCGCCGACGCTCTGGTGGGCGCTGTGCAGGGTGATACCGGCGTTGCGCATCATCCGGTACAGGCCCGTCGACTCCAGGCGTTCGGTGTCCAGCTCCAGCAGCCCGGCCGGGACGAAGTTGGAGAGGAACGCCACCGGCTGACCGTGGGTGAGGCGCAGCCGCTCGAAGAGGTGCACATCGGCGCCCTCGGCGATGCCCAGGGCGGCCGCGACCTCGGCGGAGGCCGGCCGGATCTCGCTCAGCGACACCCTGGTCGTGGGCTGCTGGCCGGCCGCCTCCAGGTCGTCGTACAGGCTGCTCAGTTCCAGCGGCCGTTTGACCTGGCTGTGCACCACCTGCGTGCCGACGCCCCGGCGGCGTACGAGCAAGCCCTTGTCGACGAGCGACTGGATGGCCTGCCGTACCGTCGGCCGGGACAGGCCGAGACGGCCGGCCAGCTCGATCTCGTTGCCCAGGAGGCTGCCCGGGCCGAGCGCACCGCGCTCGATCGCCGACTCCAGCTGGCGGGCCAGCTGGTAGTACAGCGGCACCGGGCTGCTCCGGTCGACGCTGAGGCCGAGACTCCCTGTAGTCCCCGTAGTCGCGCTGGTCACGCCCATGAGGGTATCCGTCCGTCCGGATGACAGGAACCCCTGTCAACGCATTGTCCTTACATGGCCCGAGCATGCGGCTGGGGAGAAGCCGCCCCGGAGGGCGACGGCTCGGTCAGAGGTGGCGGCGCTGCTTGGCCACCTCGCGGTCGTACGTCGTGCGCGCCTCCACGGCCGCGGGCCGCGAGGCGGTCTCCGCGACCGGGACGTCCCACCAGGCCTCGGCCGGGGGAGCGGTGGGCGTCGGGTCGGTCTCGACGTACACACAGGTGGGCCGGTCCGAGGCGCGGGCCGCCGCCAGCGCGTCGCGCAGTTCCTTGACGGTCTTGGCGCGGATGACGTCCATGCCGAGGCTGGCCGCGTTGGCGGCGAGGTCCACCGGGAGCGGGGCGCCGGAGAAGGTGCCGTCGGCGGCGCGGTAGCGGTAGGCGGTGCCGAAGCGCTCGCCGCCGACCGACTCGGAGAGGCCGCCGATGGAGGCGTAGCCGTGGTTCTGGACGAGGACCAGATTGACCGGCAGGCCCTCCTGGACGGCCGTGACGATCTCCGTCGGCATCATCAGATAGGTGCCGTCCCCGACCAGCGACCAGACGGCCGTGCCGGGTGCCGCCTGCTGGACGCCGATCCCGGCGGGGATCTCGTAGCCCATGCAGGAGTAGCCGTACTCCAGGTGGTACTGGCGGGGGCTGCGGGCCCGCCACAGCTTGTGCAGGTCGCCGGGGAGCGAGCCGGCCGCGTTGATGACCACGTCCTCGTCGCCGACGACCGAGTCCAGGGCGCCGAGCACCTGGGTCTGGGTGGGCACGGCGTGCTCGTCGGCGGCGGTGCAGACGGCTTCGACGACCCGCTCCCAGCGCTCCTTGCCGGCCCGGTACTCGGCCTCGTACGCCTCGTCCACCCGGTGGCCGGCGAGCGCGTCCGTGAGCGCTGCGAGCCCCGCCCGCGCATCGCAGACCACCGTCCGGGCGGCCAGCTTGTGGGCGTCGAACGCGGCGACGTTGAGGTTGACGAAACGGACGTCCGGGTTCTGGAAGAGAGTGTGGGAGGCGGTGGTGAAGTCGGTGTACCGGGTGCCGACACCGACGATCAGGTCGGCCGTCCGGGCCAGGTCGTCGCAGACCGCCGTGCCGGTGTGGCCGATGCCGCCGAGATCGGCCGGGTGGTCGTGGCGCAGCGAGCCCTTGCCCGCCTGGGTGGAGGCGACCGGGATGCCCGTGGCGTCGACCAGTGCCTTCAACGCCTCCTCGGCCTCGCTGTGGTGGACGCCGCCGCCCGCGACGATCAGCGGCCGTCGCGCGGCACGGATCGCCCGCACCGCCTGCGCCAGCTCGACCGGGTCGGGCAGGGGGCGACGTACGTTCCACACGCGGTCGGCGAAGAACTCCTCCGGCCAGTCGTACGCCTCGGCCTGGACGTCCTGCGGCAGCGCGAGCGTGACGGCGCCGGTGTCGACGGGGTCGGCGAGCACCCGCATGGCGTTCAGGGCGGCCGGGATCAGCGCCTCGGGGCGGGTGATCCGGTCGAAGTACCGGGAGACCGGGCGCAGGGTGTCGTTGACCGAGACATCGGCCTCCGCGGGGTGCTCCAACTGCTGGAGCAGCGGGTCGGCGGTGCGGGTCGCGAAGGAGTCGCCGGGCAGCAGCAGTACGGGCAGCCGGTTGATGGTGGCGAGGGCGGCGCCGGTCACCAGGTTGGTGGCGCCGGGGCCGATGGAGGTGGTGACCGCCTGCGCGGAGAGCCGGTTCAGCTGGCGGGCGTACCCGACGGCGGCGTGCACCATGGACTGCTCGTTGCGGCCCTGGTGGAACGGCATCGTCTCCTCACCGCCCTCGAGCAGCGCCTGACCCAGGCCCGCGACGTTGCCGTGGCCGAAGATGCCCCAGGTTCCGGCGATCAGCCGGTGGCGCACACCGTCGCGCTCGGTGTACTGCGCGGACAGGAACCGCACCAGCGCCTGGGCGACGGTCAGCCGGCGGGTGGGGACTGGGGCATCGGGACCTCACGGGCTGGGGTGGTGGCGGGGATCTCGTACGGGTGGGCTCAGCTCGACACGCGCGACGGGGACGCCGGTCTGCAACGGATGGAGATCGATTCCGATACGGCCGTCGTGATCGGATCGAGGGATTCGGCGGGCTCGGGCATGCGCGTCGCTCCTCAGGTGGGGGGATGCGGGCCGGCGGAGACCCGCCGCGCGTGGGGGTGCGCACGCCCGGGTCCGGATGTATCCCAGGTTTAGGACCCGAACCGACCCCCTGTCAAGGCTTTGTACTGACATCCTGACCTGCTCGTGAAATGATGTCTTAACAAAGTCTTGACAGGGGGGTCCGGCAGGGGTTTGTATCCCGTCCCAACGAAACAGCGCAGTCGGCCTACCGGCACAATGATCCGGACTTCGAACGTCCGGGCCTGCGCGGGCATCCGCCCGACGCTGTCCCGTTCCCTTTCCCCCTGTCGCACAGTGAGGTGCAGGAAAGATGGACCGCACGTACTCCCGCTCGCGCAGAGTGGCCCCCTTCTTCGCCATGGCAGCGGCCTCCGCGCTGCTGATAGCCGGCTGCTCCAGCGACTCCGGCGGCAAGAAGGCCGAGGAGGGCGGGTCGAACGCCGCCGCGGGCAAGGCCGACACTCCCCAGATGACGGTCGCGATGGTGACCCACGCGGGGCAGGGCGACACCTTCTGGGACATCGTCCGCAAGGGTGCCCAGACGGCCGCCGACAAGGACAACGTCGAGCTCGTCTACTCGAACGACCCGAACGCGGCCAACCAGGCCAACCTCGTGCAGAACGCGATCGACCAGAAGGTCGACGGCATCGCCGTCACCCTCGCCAAGCCGGACGCGATGAAGGACGTCATCGCCAAGGCGGAGAAGGCCGGCATCCCCGTCGTGGGTCTCAACTCCGGTATGGAGGTGTGGCAGGAGCAGGGGCTGCTCTCCTTCTTCGGCCAGGACGAGCAGGTCTCGGGCGAGGCCTTCGGCAAGAAGCTCAACGAGACCGGCGCGAAGCACGCGGTCTGCGTCATCCACGAGCAGGGCAACGTCTCCCTGGAGGCGCGCTGCGCCGGCGTGAAGAAGACGTTCGAGGGCAAGACCGAGAACCTCTACGTCAACGGCACGGACATGCCGTCGGTGAAGTCGACCGTCACGGCGAAGCTCAAGCAGGACACCTCCATCGACGAGGTCGTCACGCTCGGCGCCCCGATCGCCCTGACCTCCGTGCAGTCCGTGGACGACGCGGGCAGCAAGGCGAAGGTGGCGACGTTCGACCTGAACAAGGAGCTGACGGACGCGATCAAGGCGGGTGACATCGAGTTCGCCGTGGACCAGCAGCCCTACCTCCAGGGCTACCTGGCCGTGGACTCGCTGTGGCTCTACAAGAACAACGGCAACTACAGCGGCGGTGGCGAGGCTCCCGTGCTGACCGGTCCGGCGTTTGTGGACAAGGACAACGTGGACCAGATCGCCAAGTTCGCCGCGAAGGGCACCCGGTGATCCGATCATGACCCACGCAACGGCACCGGCGACGGGTTCCTCCTCGTCGCCGGCTCCGCCGGCCGCCCAGAAGGACGGCCGTACCGCACAGCGTTCCCTGGGCCGGCGGCTGCTGGCCCGCCCCGAGGTCGGCGCGCTGATCGCCGCGATCGGTGTCTACGTGTTCTTCTTCGCCGTCGCCCCGTCCTTCCGTGAGGCGAGCTCGCTGGCGACGGTGCTGTACCAGGCCTCGGTGATGGGCATCATGGCCCTGCCGGTGGCGCTGCTGATGATCGGCGGCGAGTTCGACCTGTCCGCCGGTGTCGCGGTGACGACCTCCGCGCTGACGGCGGCGATCCTGAGCTTCCAGCTGACGGTGAACGTGTGGACCGGCGTGCTCGTCGCCCTGGTCGTCTCCCTGGCAGTCGGCGCGTTCAACGGCTGGCTGCTGATCAGGACGGGCCTGCCGAGCTTCCTGGTCACCCTGGGCTCGTTCCTGATCCTCCAGGGCTCCAACCTCGCGGTGACGAAGATCTTCACCGGCAACGTGGCCTCCGACTCGATCGCCGACATGGACGGCTTCGACCAGGCCAAGAGCGTCTTCGCCTCCGAGATCTCCATCGGCGGCGTCGACTTCAAGATCACGATCTTCTACTGGCTGGTCTTCGCCGCGATCGCGACCTGGCTGCTGCTGCGCACCAAGTTCGGCAACTGGATCTTCGCCGTCGGTGGCAACAAGGACAGTGCGCGGGCCGTCGGCGTGCCGGTGAACTTCACCAAGGTCGCCCTGTTCATGGGCGTGGGCGCGGGCGCCTGGTTCGTCGGCATGCACCTGCTGTTCTCGTTCAACACGGTGCAGTCCAACGAGGGCGTGGGCAACGAGTTCCTCTACATCATCGCCGCGGTGATCGGCGGCTGTCTGCTGACCGGCGGCTACGGCTCCGCGATCGGCCCGGTCATCGGCGCCTTCATCTTCGGCATGGTCAACCAGGGCATCGTCTACGCCAACTGGAATCCCGACTGGTTCAAGGCCTTCCTCGGCGTGATGCTCCTGATCGCCGCCCTCGTCAACTTGTGGGTCCGCGCCCAGGCCACCCGGAGGTGAACCACCCCATGACCACCAGCAACACCACCAGCACCCCCGAAGCGGCGGCCGACGACCAGGCGCCCGTGGTCGAACTGCGCGACACCGGCAAGGCCTACGGCAACGTCCGCGCCCTGCACGGGGTGAACCTCGCCGTCCACCCCGGCCGCGTCACCTGCGTCCTCGGCGACAACGGCGCCGGCAAGTCCACCCTGATCAAAATCATCTCCGGTCTGCACCAGCACACCGAGGGCGAGGTGCTCGTCGACGGGAACCCGGTGCGGTTCACCACCCCGCGCGAGGCCCTGGACGCCGGCATCGCCACCGTCTACCAGGACCTGGCGACCGTGCCCCTGATGCCGGTCTGGCGCAACTTCTTCCTCGGCTCCGAGTTCACCAAGGGCCCCTGGCCGATCCGCCGCCTCGACATCGAGAAGATGAAGAGGACCGCGGACGAGGAACTGCGGAACATGGGCATCGTCCTGGACGACCTCGACCAGCCCATCGGCACCCTCTCCGGCGGCCAGCGCCAGTGCGTGGCCATCGCCCGCGCCGTCTACTTCGGCGCCCGCGTCCTCATCCTGGACGAGCCCACCGCCGCGCTCGGGGTCAAGCAGTCCGGTGTGGTGCTGAAGTACGTCGCCGCCGCCCGCGACCGGGGCCTCGGCGTCATCTTCATCACCCACAACCCCCACCACGCCTACATGGTCGGCGACCACTTCAGCGTCCTGCGCCTGGGCACCCTCGAACTGAGTGCCCCCCGCGACCGGGTCAGCCTGGAGGAACTCACCAACCACATGGCGGGCGGCACCGAACTGGCCGCGCTCAAGCACGAGTTGGCCCAAGTCCGCGGCGTCGACGTCGAAGAACTTCCCGAGGAGGACGACCTCACCGCACCCGCGGTCTCCTCGAAGGACGGGGCTGCCTGACCCCGCCCGCTCCTCGTGAGCGGCCACGCGGCCGACGACACGGCGAGGGCGCCTCGCGAAGGCCCCCTCGCCGGTCGGCGAACGACTTCCCGCCGGTCAGCGGACTTGGCTTGCGATCGCCTTGCTGTTCGGTTACCGGGCCGTCACTATGAGGTGTGCCGCCCGGAGCCGTACGCCCGAGGAGACGACGCCTATGGACAGGTACGAGCAGCCCTTCGCCACGAGCGTGGTCAGGGACCTGCACGACACCTCACTGGACGAGGTGCCCGAGTCCGCGCAGGAGTCCGCCATGGCAAGGATGCTCGCAGGTGGCGGAGAGCCGGTGGCCGCCTTCCAGTCGTCGCTCTGACCGGCCTGGCCGGAACGACGAGGGATCGTACCGGTGACGGTGGCGGCGCGGCCCTTCCGCCAGTTTGTGATCAAGGTGCACAGCCGTTGCGATCTGGCCTGTGATCACTGCTACGTCTACCAGCACGCCGACCAGAGCTGGCGCGGGCGGCCGGTGACGATGTCCGACGAAACGTTTCGTCATGTGGCCGGGCGGATCGCCGAGCACGCGGCCGCGCACCGGCTCACCCGGGTGCACGTCGTCCTGCACGGCGGTGAGCCCCTGCTCGCCGGCCGGGAACGACTGCGTGGCTTCGCCCGCTCGCTCCGCTCGGCGCTGCACGGCGTGGCCGAACTCGACCTGCGCATGCAGACCAACGGCCTCCGTCTGGACGACGAGTTCTGCGCGATGCTCGTCGACGAGTCGATCGTCACCAGCATCTCGCTCGACGGCGACGAGGCGTCCAACGACCGCCACCGGATCAGACGGGACGGCTCAGGCTCCTACCGTGACGCGGTCCGCGCCGTACGTCTCCTCGGCACACCGCCCCACCGAGCAGCCTTCGGCGGACTGCTCTGCACCATCGACGTCGAGAACGACCCGGTGGAGGTGTACCGGGCGCTGGCCGAACTCCGCCCGCCGGCCGTCGACTTCCTGCTGCCGCACGCCACCTGGGAGTTCCCGCCGCCCCGCCCCGGCGGTGAGACCGACTACGCGGACTGGCTGATCGCCGTGCACAAGGAGTGGACCGCCGACGGCATGCCGATGCGCATCCGCATGTTCGAGTCCATCGGCCGGCTGACCCGGGGCCGCGGCAGCCTCACCGAGGCGCTGGGACCGGGCAGTTCGGACCTGCTCGTGATCGAGACCGACGGTGCCCTCGAACAGGCGGACTGGCTGAAGACGGCCTACCCGGGAGCCCCGGCGACCGGCATGCACCTCGCCACCCACCGCCTGGAGGAGGCCGCCGAGCACCGGGGCATCCAGGCCCGCCGCGCCGGACTGGACGGACTGAGCGCACAGTGCCGCGCCTGCCCCGTCGTCTCGGTCTGCGGCGGCGGTCTCTACGGACACCGCCACCGCGCCTCCAACGGGTTCGACAACCCCTCCGTCTACTGCGCCGACCTGCTGAAGATCATCGAGTACGTCCAGGCCACGGAGCGCAACGACGCCGACGTCCGCCACGGCTGGCACGGCCTGTCCTGGACCCACTTCGACGAACTGGCCGCCGGATACGGCGGCGCGGCGGCCGTCCGCTCCCTGGCGGCGGCCCAGAACAGCCAGCGCAGGGCACTGCTGGCGGCGGCCCGCCGCGCGGACACCCAGGGTCCGGATCCGGGCCGGGCCATGGCTCCCGGCCGAGGACCGGCCCCCGGCACCCGCTCCGGCCCGGGACTGACCGCCGGGCCGACTCCGGCGGATGCGGGCGTGGTTGCGGGTGTGGACGGGACCGCGAGCATGGGTGCGGGTGCGGGTGCGGGTGCGGGTGCGGGCCCGGGAATCGGCGATCCGGTCGACTCGGGACCCGGCTGGGAGGCGATCCTGGCCCTGCCCGCCGCCGCGCTGGACGTCCTGCTGGCCGACCCGTACCTGCGCGTGTGGGCCCTCGCGTGCGGGCAGCCGGTGCGCCGGCGGGCCGAGGGGCGGCCGGCGGAGGCCGCGCTGTCGGCCGTCGCGCGCGCCGGGGGTCGGCTGACCCTGTCCGTCCCGCTGCGGCACGAGCCCGAGGGGTCGGCGATCCATCTCCCGGGGCTGGGGCGGCTGTCGCTGGGTGCCGACAGTCGTCGTCGCCCCTCCGGAACGCTCACGGTGACGGCCGCCGACACCGCGCTCACCGTCGAAGGACGGACCCTGGGCCAGGAACTGCCCCCCGACGGGATGTGCTGGCAGCCCCTGCGCCATCTGTCCGCCGACGGACTGGAAGTGGCCCTCGACGACCTCGACCCCTCCCGGGACTGCTACGGCTACAAGCCCCTGCCCCGGCTGTCCGAGGCCGAATTCCGACGGTGGGAGACGATGTTCGGGGAGGCCTGGCAGTTGATCAGGACCCAGTACTCCGAGTACGCGCAGGGGATAGCCGCCGGGCTGACCACGGTGACCCCGCTCGTGCCGGCCGCGTCCGGGGACGACGTCAGCGCCACCTCCCGGCACGCCTTCGGGGCGGTCGGCATCGCGCTGCCCCGCTCGGCCGAGGACCTGGCCATGCTGATCGTCCACGAGTACCAGCACGTCAAACTGGGCGCGATGCTCGACATGTTCGACCTGCTCGACGGTCTCGACGAGCGCCGCTACCGCGTGCTGTGGCGTCCCGACGCCCGGCCCCTCGACGCCATCGTGCAGGGCGCGTACGCCCACCTCGCGGTCGCCGACATCTGGCGGCTCAGGGTCCGCCGCGGTGTGGCCGGGGTCGGCCCGGCCCTGTACGAACGCTCCCGCGTCGAGGCGGACAAGTGGCGCACGGCGGTACTGGACGCCCTCGACACGGTGGCCGGAACCGGCTCCCTGACCGCCCTGGGACACCGGTTCGTACGCGGGCTCCGGGGCGAGGCCGAGAGCCTGGGCGGAGTGGCCGAAACCGGCCCGATCGCCGTCTGATCTCCGGTCAACTCCCCTTTTGGGCACGGGTTTGGCACGGGTGTCCGGTGCAACTTGCTCGGGCCGACCCCTGGCACCCACAGCGGGTTTCGCGTTCCAATGGATCCTGGAGGAGATTCAGCTGTGATGCTCGGGGCGGGGAGACCCGAGGTGGGCGACGGGGGAGGGGAAAGGCGAGTCCATGATTCATCCGGCTTCTCAGGTGACACCGGCGTCGGATTCCTCCGATCCGTACGTGTTCTTCATGAGTTACGCACGGTTGCCGATAACGGGCACGAGGGCGAAGAAAGACCCGTCGGACGTGGCGCTGGAGCAGTTTCACGCCCACTTATGCAGCGACATCATGCAGCTGACGGATCACGATGGCGAGGAATCGCCGGGATTCCTCGACCAGAGCATCGATCTCGGCGAGGACTGGCAGAGCAGACTCAAACACGCCCTGGCCACCTGCCGCGTCTTCGTGCCCATCTACACCAGTCGGTACTTCAAGAGGGAATGGTGCGGAAAGGAATGGGACGCCTTCGCCCGGCGTCAGGAGGAACAGCTTCGGACCCGGCCGTACACGGGCAACGCGATCATTCCCGTCCTCTGGGTGGGACAGCAGCATCTGACACTGCCGCCGGTCGCGGCGAAGGTGCAGTACGCCCACCCCGTTCTGGGTAAGGACTACCTGCAGTCGGGCCTCTACGGACTGAAGCAGGCGGGCCGCCACGCCAAGTACCGCAGCTCCGTGTGGGCGCTCGCCCAGATGATCGTCAAGGTGGCCCAGCAGACCAGCCTGGAACCGTGCGACACGGAGCTGTTCAAAGACCTCCGGAACGTCTTCGAGGGGGAGTAGCAGGATGCCGATGTTCTTCATGAGCTATGCGCGGGTTCCTGTTCCCCGACACCGGGACGCCTCACAGGATCCGAATCGTCTGGTCTTCCAGTTCTTCGACGAACTGTGCGGCAAAGTGGCGCGGCGCGCGAGAGTGACGCGGGAGGAGGCCGGTTTCGTCGAACGGCCGGGGACGCCGGGGGAGAAGTCGGTCCAGGCGCTTCTCGACTGCCAGGTCTTCGTTCCGCTGTACTCCAAGCGGTACTTCAGCAATCCCCAGTGCGGCCGGCAGTGGACCGCCGTCACCCAGGGGGCCACCCCGGAGGACCGGCCGAGCATCGTGCCGGTGCTGTGGACACCGTACTCGCCCACGTCGCTGCCGAAGAAGGTCAAGGAGCAGTACCCGCAGGTGCCGGACGGCATCGGCGAGGCCGCCGAGAACTACGCGTCCATGGGGCTGCACCGGCTGCTCGACCAGGTGCTCGACCTGTCCGAACGGCCGGACCCGGAGGACGAGGGCGCGGCGGACCGGGTCTCCGCCCAGGTCGCCCAGGTGACCGACTGGCTGGCCCAGCGCATCGTCGACCTGGCGGCCACGAGGCCCACCCGGCCGCGGACGGCGGGCGGCGTGGGGAGGACGCCGCAGCCGGAGACGCTGGCGGGCCTGGACGACGCCTTCGCCGATCCGCCCTTCGCCTCTCCGCTGCACATCACCGTGCTCGCCCCGACCGAGGAGGGATTGCCGGTCGGCCGCGACAGCGCTCGCTACGGTCCGCGGGTGGACGACTGGCGCCCCTACGGCCCGGCCGTGGGACCGCTGGTCGAACTGCTGGAGGCGCTGGCCCGCAACCTGGGCTTCGAGCCCACCGTGAAGCCCTTCGACAAGTTCCAGACGGAGCTGCGGGACACCGAACTCCCCACCGCCCCCTGGATCCTGGTGGTGGACCCCTGGGCGTTGGAGAACTCCCAAATGGCTCGCGAGGCAAGGGAGTTCGACCGGGCCCGGCGTCCGTGGACGGCGGTGCTGAGTACTCTGGCGGGGGACGACCTCCAGACGAAGGAGCAGTCCGACCGGCTGCGTGGGCTGCTGGCGGCCAACTTCCCCCGGTTCATCAGCGAGGGCCGGGTGGGGAGCAGGAAGCCGTACGGGGCTGGCCGGGGCGGATGTCTTCACCCGGTGGTTCGGCGAACTGGCCGAGGCAACCAAGATCCGGTACTTGCGGTACATTCACTCACAATTACCCCGGGGTGACACTGCTCTCCGGGGCATCTCGGAAACCGGTGCGGACCTGCCCCGACGGCCCGACACCGGCCGGGGCGACGGGGCATCGAGCGACGGCAGTCGCGTGGAGGGCAGGCCATGACCGGCGAGGACGCGCGCAGGATCATCACGTTCTACTCGTACAAGGGCGGTACGGGGCGGACGATGGCGCTCGCCAACACGGCCTGGATCCTCTCCTCCGCGGGCAACCGCGTCCTGGTGGTCGACTGGGACCTCGACGCCCCCGGTCTGGACCGTTTCCTGCACCCCTTCCTGAGCGAGAGTCAGTTGCGGACCACGCCGGGTGTGCTCGAACTGGTCAGCAGATCCACCCAGTTCGCGCGCTCGATGCAGAGCAGGGGCGAGACCTTCCCGCAGTTCGAGCTGGGTTCCGACTACGCGAGCGCGTCCGACCTGGAGACGGCCGACGGGATCACCCTCAACAGCTGCCTCATCCAGGTCGACTGGAACTTCCCCTCGGGCGGTCAGCTCTACTACATGCCGGCGGGCACCAAGAACAAGGGCTATCTCTCGGCGTTCTCCCAGTTCGACTGGAAGGACTTCATGGACGGGCCCCTGGCCACCAGGTTCCTGGAAGGGCTCAAGCGCGAGTTCGTCGAGAACTTCGACTACGTCCTGATCGACAGCCGCACCGGACTCAACGACATCTCCGACATCTGCACGGTCAATCTGCCGCACACCGTGGTCACCTGCTTCACCCCGAGCAGCCAGAGCATCGAGGGCGCCGCCGGGGTCGCCGAGCGCATCGACGGAATGCTGTACGGCAACCGGGACATCCGTATCCTGCCCGTCCCCATGCGGGTGGAGAACGCCGAGGCGGACCGGCTCGACGCCGCCCGGGGACAGATCCAGTACCGCTTCGACCGCATCGTGCGCAAGCACATCCCCGACCGGGACCCGGAGAGCTACTGGGGGAGTGTGGAGATCCCCTACCGGCCCATCTACTCCTACGAGGAGACCCTCGCCCCGTTCAGGGAGAAGCCGGGGGACCCCAAGAGCCTGCTCGCTGCCTACGAGAGACTCACCGAGGTCATCACCGACGGCCAGGTCGAGTCGATGCCCCGCATCGACGAGTCGCTGCGCCACAAGACCCTCGACCGGTACACCCGCCACCGCCCCCCGCGTATCTCCGACGTGTACGTCAGCTTCGTCCCGCAGGACCGCAGTTGGGCCAACTGGGCGGGTGCCGTGCTGGAGCAGGCGGGCTTCAAGGTCCACCTGGCGCAGGAAGGCACCACGGAGAGCTCACAGGTGCGGGAGGAGATCGAACGGGGCGTCGAGTCGGCCTCGCACACCCTGGTCATCTTCTCCGAGGCCTACCTCAGGTCGTCCCGTTTCCGCACCACCTGGGAGGCGGTCTACGCGGAGAGCGACCGGCGGACGCACCAGCTGGTCTCGATGCAGGTCGACGACCAGGTGTCCCTGGAGGCCCCCTTCACGGAGCAGCTCGCCGACATGACGGGCTGCCACGACGGTGAGGCCGGCCGTGACGCCCTGCTGACCTGGTTCGGCCGGAGCGCCGATTCCCTGTCACACAGCCACTTCACCGGCGACGAGCCGAAACTGCCCCGCTTCCCGAAGACCGAGCCCTCGGTCTTCGGCGTCCCGTTGCGCACGTCGTCCTTCACGGGTCGTACGGAAATCCTGGAGAGCATCCGGGAGAAGCTCTGGAAGGGCGACACCCGGGCCCTGGTGCTCAAGGGCATGGGCGGAGTGGGAAAGACCCTGCTGGCCCAGGAGTTCGCCCACCGCTACAAGAGCGACTACGACGTGGTCTGGCACATCCAGGCCGAGCAGAAGATCCTGGCCGTCGAGCAGTACGCGGGCATGGCCGAGGCGCTGGGCCTGCCCGCGCGCACCAACCCCACCGACACGGCCAAGATGGTGTACGAGGCCCTCAACCACGGTGACCGGTACGACAGTTGGCTGCTGATCCTGGACAACGTCCCGGAGGCGGACCACCTGCCCGAGTACATGATGGACGGCCGCAGCGGCCACGTCCTGGTCACCAGCCAGCGCGCCGAGGGCTGGGGACGGTTCGTGGACACCGTGGACATCCCGGTGTTCGAGCGGAACGAGAGCATCGCCCACCTGCACAGCAGGCTGCCCGACTGCGGCTGGACGGAGGCCGACCAGATCGCGGAGGCCCTGGGCGACCTGCCGATCGCGATCGAACGGGCCGCGGCCTTCATCGAGCAGACCCGGGCCGACGTACGCGACTACATCAAGAAGCTCCAGCCGCAGGCCACCGGAGCCCCCGACGACAAGTCGGTGGGCGCGGTCGTCAAGTCCGGTACCAACACCTGGGAGTTCGGCCTGAGGCAGCTGCGGGAGAGCTTCCCGCCGGCGGTGAAGCTGCTGCAGATCTGCTCGTACTACAGCCCCGAGGAGATCTCCATGGATCTCCTGGAGGGCTACGAGGTCTCCCGCGCCCTGGGCGGGGTGCGCACGGTCTCCCGCGCCTACAAGGAACTCAGCAAGTTCTCCCTGGTCACACTGGACCGCAAGGCCCGGAGCGTGACGGTGCACCGGATGATGCAGAGCGCGATGCGGGAGGAGATGACCGCCGCCGAGCGCGACGCCGCACAGGAGGCCGTCTACCGCTCGCTGATCGCCGCCCGGCCGAGCGGCGACGACCCGGAGAACCCCAACACCTGGGAGAAGTACCGCATCATCTGGCCGCACCTCGGCACCCCCTGGGCCGAGATGGCCCCCGACGAGGGCATCAAGGAACTCTATGTGGACCGGGTCCGTCAGCTGCGCCGCCGGGGCGAGCTGAGCCAGGCCATGGACTACAGCCTGCGGCGGGTGGCCGCCTGGTCGGCGGAGGAGTCGCCCGACGAACGCTGGACGCTGCACATGCGCTTCCAGGTCGCCAACATCCTGCGCGCCCAGGGCAAGTACGAGGAGTCCCTCGCCCTGGACCAGGAGGTGCTGGAGCGGCAGCTGGAGGTGCTGGACGACATCGACGACCAGCACATCCTGATGACCACGAGCAGCATCGCCGCCGACCTGCGCGGCCTGGGCCGGCTGTCCGAGGCCCTGCAGTACGACGAGGAGACCTACCGCAGATACGACCAGAACTACGGCGAGGACAACGCGCGCACCCTCAGTGCGGCCAACAACCTCGCCGTTGCCCTGAGGCTCTCCGGCAACTACTACCGGGCCCGCGATCTCGACCGCAGAACACTGGAACTCCGTGAGGCGATCCAGCTCCACGACCACCCCCTGACCATCGAGTCGGCGGTGAACCTCGGCCGTGACCTGCGTGACTGCGGTGACTACGACGAGTCGGTCGCGCTGCTCAGGCGCGCCTACGAGCGCTGTCTGCGCAATCCCCGTCTCACCCAGGGCTCACCGACCGTGCTGAACACGGCCAAGGGGCTGGCCGGTTCCCTGCGCAGGGCGGGCCGGGCGGCGGAGGCCGAGGAGCTCGTACGGCACGTGCTCAGAAGCACACCGGACGGTGAGAAGTCGACCTCGGAGGAACTGCTGCTGGAGATGAGCCTGGCCGGTGACATGGCCGCCCAGGGCCGGGTCGACGAAGGACTCGACCTGATCCGCAGGGTTCAGGAGAACCTGAGGGACACGCTGGGGGAAGGCCACTCCCACACGGTGGCCTGCTCGGTCAACCACGCGGTGCTGCTCCTCCACGACATCGGGTCCATCCACCCGGAAGCCGCCACCGAGGCACGGGAGTTGCTCCGCGCGGCCCAGGCCAGGTTCACCGAACTCAACGGCGCGGAACACCCGTTCGCGCTCATCTGCCACGCGAACCTGGCCGTCGCCGAGGCGGCGCTCGGCCGCTGGGACGAGGCCCGCGGGATCAGCGTCGGGTCGTTCGAGATGCTCAGGGAGGTTCTCGACCCGCTGCACCCGTCGACCTTGACCTGTGCCGGGAACCTCGCCGTCGTCCTCAGCCATCTGGGCCAGGCGGAGAAGGCCCGCACCACCCATCACGACGCACTGGCCGCGCTCAGCAAGCGCATCGGCAGGGACCACCCCCGCGTGGTGGCCCTGAAGGACTGGAAACTCAGCTGTCTCGACCTGGAGCCGCACCCGATCTGACCCGCGGGGCGGGCACGACAGGCCCTAGTAGGGCTCCGTTAGGTTGCTCTGGCTCTTGTGCTTGGGCTGGTGGTGGATGTTCTGGGCAGGGGGCGGTGGCAGGTGGTGCAGGTGCCGGTCCAGCAGTTCAGCAGGTCCTGGATGGCGTCGAGGATCTGGTAGAGGGTGAGTCCGCTGTATCGGCTTTTGGGGACAGGCGCTGTTCGGTGAGGAAGGCGTGGGCGGCGGTGACCAGGGTGACGTGGTGGTGCCAGCCGTTCCAGGAGCGGCCCTCGAAGTGGTCCAGGCCGAGGCCGTGCTTGAGTTCCCGGTAATCGTGCTCGATGCGCCAGCGGATCTTGGACAGGCGGACCAGTTCGGTGATCGGTGTGTCGGCGGGCAGGTTGGACAGCCAGTAGTCGGTGGGTGCTTCGGCGTCCTGGGGCCATTCGACCAGCAGCGTCACCTCGGGCAGGACACCGTCCCAGTGGCCGTGCTCGGCAGTGGCGGCGGCTTGGGCCAGACGGCGGGCCCTCACCCCGGCCGGCCGCACCCGCAGCGCCAGAAAGCGTGAGTGCATCGGCCC
Organism: Streptomyces sp. MNU76; assembly: GCF_020982545.1. Classification (GTDB taxonomy): domain Bacteria; phylum Actinomycetota; class Actinomycetes; order Streptomycetales; family Streptomycetaceae; genus Streptomyces. Next base: position 547,800 of record NZ_JAJKLK010000003.1, read on the forward strand.
GCGGGAGCCTTCACGCCAGGTCACCTCGGTGAACGCCTGCCGTCCGTGCTCCTGAGCCAGCGCTGCCACCGAGGACGGCTTGTCCCGGTAGCGGGGCTGCGGCCTGCGACCGTTCCCGGACCAGGCCGGGGCGGTGGGCCGCACGTCGTGCGGGTGGACCGTCACGTCCGAACGGACCGCCACGACATAGCCGATGCCCCGCTCGCTCAGACCGTCGCGGAAGTCGGCGTTCTGCCCGTAGCCGGCGTCGGCCACCACCACCGGCGGCACCAGACCCCACCCGGCCAGCTCATCGAGGATGTCCAGGGCCAGACGCCACTTCTCCCGGTGCCCGACCTCCTGCGGTATCCCGGTCTTCTGCCGCCGCACCGCATCGTCCGCCCACTCCTCGGGCACGAACATCCGCCACTGCAGCGGACAGGACGCGGTGTCGGAGACCGCGTGCACACTCACCGCGACCTGGCAGTTGGCCCGCTTGCCCAGCGCCCCGCAGTACTGGCGCGCGACCGCCACCGACATCTTCCCGTCCTTGGGGAACGACACGTCATCGACCGCCCACGCCTCCGGGCCGATTCTCGGCACCATCCGCTGGGCGATCCGCCGCCGCACCGGCACCGGATCCCACGTCGACTGGTTCACGAACTGCTGCAGGTTCTGCTCGTTGCCGTCGGGCAGCCGTTCCGCCATCGGCTGGATCGACTTCCGCCGTCCGTCCAGCATCAGTCCCCGCAGGTAGCAGTCGCCCTTCGCCCGCTGATCCTTGCGCGGCACCGACGCGAACACGTCAGCGACGAATAACGCCAACGTCGCCCGAGCACGGTTCACTTCATGTGCGTCCACACCTTCAGCGTTCCCCCAAACAGGACCGACAGACAGACGTAACGGAGCCCTACTAGGGGGTGTTTCGAAAGTCCCGCACAGCACCCACGGCGCCCGGCACGCACTCTCGCCGCACCGGCCGAAACCCCAAGTACGTCCAGTACGAGGGCTTTCGTCCGGCACGCCGAGAGCACGCACCGGACACCGCGGGCACCGCACAGGACTTTCGAAACACCCCCTAGGAGGGCCCGGCCTCGTCCCGGGCCCAGGCCAGCACCTGGGGCAGGGCGGGCAGCGCCGCGAAGTGCGCGGCGGAGGGCTGCAATCTGGGCGTGGCCGAGGGGATCTTCTTGGCCAGCCAGTGGAAATGGGCGACGGGAGCGAAGACGTCGTGTTCGCCGTGCCACAGCATCACGGGCACGGAACGGTCGATGTCCTTGAGATCGAATCCCCAGGGTCGCTGGAACGCGACCAGGTCGTCCACCCAGCCCATCGGCGCGCGGGGGTCGACAGCCTCCCCCTCGCCCACCGCCGACAGGTAGTTCCTGAGGAGGGCCTGGCGGATCCCGGCGTCCTCGACGATCACCCGGTCCACGCTCGGCATCTCGCCGCGGAGGGAGGCGAGGAACACGGTGGGGTCGCGCCGGATGGTCTCGGCGTTGCGGGCCAGCAGCGCACCCAACTCGGTCACATCGGGTGCGTGGCGCCGCAGCAGCTCGTAGGTCGACACATTGGACTCGGACATGTCCCTGTGCCACTCGGGCCAGTCGAGTCCGTCGGTGGCAGCGTCACCCGGGCTGTCGTCCTCGCTGTCGGGCTTCGGCGGAGCGAGCGAGACCAACGCGGCGACACTCGCCACCTGGCTGCCGATGTTCCGTGCCGCGCAGGCCAGGGCGTGGGGAGCGCCGCCCGATCTACCCACCACCGAGTACTTCTTGAGATCCAGTTTCTCGGCGATCGCCGCTACGTCCTCGGCGGCGTGGACCACTCTGCGGTGCTCATGGCGGTCGGAACCGCCGTACCCCGGTCGGTCGTACGCGATGAGGCGCACCCCGAGCTTGTGCAGGTCGAAGGTGCGCAGTCGGGGCCCGAGTCGGCTTCCGGGAGTTCCGTGCAGCAGAAACACCGGGTGTGCGTCCGGATCGCCCCAGGTCTCGAAGGCGATCGTCCGTTCGCCGAACAGCGACTTCACTGTCTTGACCACCCGATGCCCTCCCGTGCCAGCGGCTGTGGAGTGAAGCGCGGGACCCCCCAGCATTACGCATGGGAAGCCCCGCTCCTAGTAGCTGCTCAGCCGTTCTGGCTTGATGTGGCAAGAATTGGGTAAACGTGGGCCGCTCGGCTGTTCACGGCCCAAGGTAGTGCACAAGAACACGGGTCGCCGGACGAGGGGGGAATTCGTGGTGACCGAGTGAGCCATGGGGTATGCCTCCTCACCGTGCTCCCGAGGTCCTTTCCGCCCCCGCGCGCTGCCCGCACCTGGGTGAAGGAGCGACCACCCGTAAGGAGCAGTACGGACTCTGACGTTCCGGGAAGTGGTGCGACTCACGCCCCGGCGGGCGTTCTCCCGGCCTGTACCGACATGACGGGTGTCACGGGCGTGGTCCAGTACCGTGCCCGCGACCCGTTCCGGATGGTGGACGGGTACCCCGAACTGTGCGAAGGATCCCCGGGCGAGCCGGTGGTGGCCGTTCATCACCTGTCCGTGCGCGCGGCTCAGCCTTTTGTCCCCTTTAATACATTTGTCGGGTCAGAGGTCTGTCGGTGTCGCCCCCGGGATGGGTCCATGCGCATGAGTTCGAATGCCGCTCCGGTCGTCGCGCCCGTCGCCGTCCGGGCGGCCGCGCCGTCGAGGCCCGGCCCTGTGGCCGTGGTCGCCGGAGTCTTCACGCTGGCCCAACTCCTGCTCGTGCCACCGGGGATGGGGCTCGGGTGGGACGAGACGGTGTACGTCAGCCAGGTCAGCCCGCACGCGCCGGCGGCGTTCTTCAGCGCCCCGCGCACGCGGGGCGTGCCGCTGCTGGTGGCGCCGGTGGTCGTCTGGACGTCCTCCACCGTGGTGCTGAGGGTGTATCTGGCGGTGCTGTCGGGGGTGGGGCTCTACCTCGCCCTGCGCGCCTGGCGAGGACTCTTCCCGGCGCGTGCGCTGGCGCTCGCCGGGGCGCTGTTCGCCTCTCTGTGGGTGACTCTCTTCTACGGACCGCAGGCCATGCCCAACCACTGGGTCGCGATCGGCGCGCTCGGCTGTGTCGGGTGCTTCCTGCGGGCGCGGAACGATCCGGAGGACCGGGCGGCGTTGTGGGGCGCGGGCGCGGCCACGGCCCTGATGGCGTGGATGCGGCCCACCGACACGGTGTGGGTGACCCTCCCGCTGTTCACGCTGCTGGTCCTCGTACGGCGGTGGCGCCGGCCGCGGCTCCTGGGGGTGATGGCGGTCGGCCTCGCCACCGGCGCGCTCGCGTGGGTCGTGGAGGCGTACGCCCAGTTCGGCGGACCGGCCCGGCGGCTGGCCGTCGCGTCACGGATCCAGGGCGGGCTGGGCTGGAACATCGCGGTCGACGACCAGATGCGCAGCCTGGTGGGCCGTACGCTGTGCCGGCCGTGCACCGGCGATCTGCCGCACCCCGCGGTCATCGCCTGGTGGTTCGTCCTGCCGGTGCTGGCCGCTCTCGGCCTGGCCGTCGCGGTCCGGGCCGGACGGGCGACGCCCACGGTGGTCCCGTTGGTCTGCGCCGCCACGGCCGCCGTTCCGTACCTGTTCCTGATCGGGTACGCCGCCCCCCGCTTCCTGCTGCCCGCGTACGCCCTGCTGGCGATCCCGGTCGCCGACGCGCTGTGGGACCTCGTCAGAGGGCCGGGCGGGGCCTGGCGACCGGTCGTGGGGGCCGTGGTGGCGCTCGGGCTCGTCGGGCATCTGGCGGTGCAGTACGTGGTGCTGGAGCGCACCGTCACCCGCACCACGGCCTTCCACCGCGACTGGGACCGTGTCGCCGCCGAACTGCGGCGCCTCGGTGTACGGCCCCCTTGTCTGCTGACCGGCGACTATGCCATCCCCATCGCCTACTACGCGGGCTGTTCCTCCGGCCACACCAGCGGGAACAACGCCAACATCACCCGCGACGGCATCCTGCGCACCGCCGACCGCATGCCCGTGGCGGCGCTCGTCGCACCGGGCGGCGGACCACCCGAGTACGCGCGGGGGTGGTCGGCGCGCGAGGTCGCGGGGTTCCGGCTGCATGTGGCGCCGCCGGGAGGCCGGGCGCTCACGGGGTCCTGGCCACGGCGCCCGTGACGAAGCCGTCCTTGGCCGTGTCGAAGACGGGGCGGTAGGTGTCCCAGTCCAGGGCCGGGGCCGAGAGGTAGATGTCGTACTCCCGTTCGCCCTCGCGGCCGTATCCGAGGTCGATGGCGCGGAAGGCTCGGGCCCGGCCCTGGAAGGTGAACTCCCAGATGGCCGCCGGCTCCCCGCGGAAGGAGGTCCGCTGCATCCGCAGCCGCCGGTACGAGCCCGGGTAGTTGACCTTGGTGTTGGCCTCGATGTCCTCGAAGTGGGCCATGGGGTGCGAGCCGGCGGGGTCCACGATGCCGATCGTGAGTTCGGCGAGTGCGGTCTCGTCGGTGTACGTGACCGACTCGGACGTCCGCTTGCCGGCCTTCCAGCCGTCCGGGACGGGGAAGGAGATGCCGAGGGTCTCGTCCGTGACCAGGTGGAAGCCGTCGGGTACGGGCGAGACGGAGGGGACGGGGTGGCGGAGTTGCGGCCGCTCGGGGCGCAGACTGCCGGGCCGGGTCCCCGGTCACGTAGAGCGCGGCGCCGACGACCGTCGCGGCCACGGTCACCGCGACGGCGGGGTGACGAGCAGCCGACGCTTCTTCCGGCCGGAGCCCGCGGGCCGCCCACCGTCCGCGGGGCTCCCGTCGGCAGTGGGGAGGCTCTCCCGGCCGGTGTGCCGACCGCCGGTCCGGTCGCCGTCCGTGTCGTGCACACGGGTCGCGCGGACCCCGGCCTCGGCACCGCCGGTCCCGTGTTCGTCGTAGGGGCCCCCGTCGTACGCGTCCTCGCCCCGCGGGAGGCCGTACGAGCCTCCGGTGAGCGAGCCCCCGGTGGACATGCCTCCTCCGGCCAGGGCCCCGGCCCCCGGCGTCGGCAGCGCGACGGTCGGCTGGCCGGAGACCACGGCGCGGAGGGCTCGTTCGGTCTGTTCGGTGGTGGGCCGGTCGGCGGGTTCCTTGGCCAGGAGTGCCTCGATGAGGGGACCCAGGGCGCCGCCCCGCTCCAGGGGCTCCAAGGGGTCCACGGCGATGGCGTACGCGGCCTCCATCGCGGTGAGGCGGCGGAACGGCGGCCGGCCCTCGACCGCCTGGTAGAGCGTGGCGCCGAGGGCCCACAGGTCCGAGGCCGGGCCGGGCGTCTGGCCGCGGATGCGCTCCGGGGCCATGTAGTGGATGGAGCCGACCATCTCGCCGGTCTTGGTGAGGGTCGAGGCGTCCGCCGTCATCGCGATGCCGAAGTCGGTGAGGACGACCCGGCCCTCGGCCCCGAGCAGGACGTTGCCGGGTTTGACGTCGCGGTGCAGCACACCCGCGGCGTGCGCGGCGCGCAGCGCGGCGACCATGCCCAGACCGATATGGGCCGCCTCCTCGGGCGGGAGGGTCCGGCCGTCGGTGAGGAGATCGGCGAGGGTGGGCGCCGGGACGTACTCCATGACGATGCAGGGCCGGCCGTCAGCGTTCATGTCCAGGTGGTCGTCCACCACGTCATGGACGACGATCACGTTCGGGTGCGCGATCCGGGCCGCGCTGCGGGCCTCGCGGCGCGTGCGCTCGTACAGGGTGAGCAGGTCGTCCGGCGACAGATGCGGCTGCACATGCAGCCGCTTCAGCGCGACCTGACGGTCGAGGACCTCGTCCCCGGCCCGCCACACCGTGCCCATGCCGCCACGGCCTATCTGCTCCGTGAGCCGGTAGCGCCCGGCGACGAGCCGCCCTACGTCCGACACCACGTGCCCTCCACCAGCCCTGCGTACGTTCGATTCGCGACGTCACCATAACCGGACCCGGGTAAGGAGCAGGGAGGAGGACCGCGCCGGAGCGGCCGGGGCGCACGCGGGGCGGGAAGGCGTGCGGTGGGGCGTGCGCGGTTGTTCGGCGTACCGTCGTGACTGTGGACTCCACGGCTGACGGTCTCGTGGCCCGTGTCGCGCGTGAGCTCCTCCCCAGAGCGGAGGAGCTGACCGCCGAGGTGGAGCAGTGCCTGCGCCGCGAGATGCCCGACCTGTGGGCGCACCCCGACGCCATGGCGTCGGACAACGTCGCCGACCACGTCGTCGCGGTGCTGTCCGCCCTGCAGTACGGCCTCGGCCCGGGCGGCATCGAGGTGTCGTCCGCCGAACTGGAGCGCGTACGCCGTGTCGCCCGGCACGGGGTCCCCGTGAGCGCGGTCCTGCGGGCCTTCCGGCTCGGCGAGGGAATCATCCTCGACCACCTGCTGGCGGAGATGCCCCGGTTCACCGACGACGCGGCCCTGGTCAGCGAGGCCGCGCGCCGCCTGGTCGTGGCGGCGACCGGGTACGTGGACCGTACCTCCGAGCAGGGCGTCGTCGCCTACGAGCAGGAGCGGGACCGGCGGCTGCGCTGGCGGCTGTCCATGGTGAACGAGTCGAGCGTCCGCATCGGCACCACGCTGGACATCGCCCGCACCACGCAGGAGCTGGCGGACTTCGCCACCGAGCACTTCGCCGACCTCGCCACCGTCGACCTGCTCGACTCCGCTCTCGGCGCCCACGGCGCCGCGCCGGACGACCCGCCCGCGTCACCCGTGCTCCACCGGGTCGCCCAGCGGTCCCCGGCGCACCCCGGCCCGGCGCCCACGGCCGCTCCCGGACCGCCCACACCTTCCGCCCGGCTCCCCGCCGTCCCGCGCCCTGGCCACGGGCCAGCCGTCCAGGCACCGCCTCGACGGCGGCAACCGGCTGCCGTACGGGGCCGCCGGGTTCGCGGGCGAGGACGGCGCTGAGGGGGGCTGCGACGCGGTGGACGGTGTGGGCGCGGTGGAGACCGACGGTGACGGGGGCGGCGACGGCGAGGATGGCCGGCGCGGACGGGTCCACTCCACGCTGGTGGTGCCGTTGCGGGCGCGCGGTGTCACGCTCGGGGTCGCGCAGTTCTGCCGGGACCGCAACCGGGACGCCTTCGACGACGAGGACCTGCTCCTCGCGCAGGAGATCGCGGCGAGGGCGGCGATCGCCGTCGACAACGCCCGCCGGTACACCCATGCCCGCGCCACCGCCCTCACCCTGCAACGCAGCCTGCTCCCGCGTCGGACGCCGAAGCAGTCCGCCGTCGATGTCGCCTTCCGCTACCTCCCCGCCGACGCGCAGGGCGGCGTGGGCGGGGACTGGTACGACGTCATCCCCCTCTCCGGGGCCAGGGTCGCGCTCGTCGTCGGCGACGTGGTGGGGCACGGCATCCACGCCGCCGCCACCATGGGGCGCCTCAGGACCGCCGTACGCACCCTGGCCGACATCGATCTGCCACCCGACGAACTCCTCACCCACCTGGACGACGTCGTGCTCCGCCTCGCCGCCGAGGTGGACGAGAACGGCGAGAACGGCGAGAACGGCGAGAACGGCGAGAACGGCGAGAACGGCGAGAACGGCGAGAAGAGCGAGAAGGGTGAGAACGGCGCGGACGGCGCGGACGGCGAGGGCGGGACTGTCCGGGGCACGTCCGCCGGGCCCACGTCCGCCGGGCCCATGTCCCCCGGTCGGACCGAGCCAGGTCGGACCGCGCCCGCAGCCCCCGCTGCGACGGGTGCCGTCGCGGGAGGCGGGGACATCGGGGCCACCTGCCTCTACGCCGTGTACGACCCCGTATCGCGCCGCTGCACCGCCGCTCGTGCGGGGCACGTGCTGCCCGCCGTGGTCGGCCGGGACGGCACCGTCGACATCCTGGAGCTGCCACCGGGCCCGCCGCTCGGTTTGGGCGGGCTGCCGTTCGAGGCGGCGGAGTTCGAGCTGTCGGAGGGCAGTCTGCTCGCGCTCTACACCGACGGTCTGATCGAGGCACGGGACCACGACATCGACGCGGGCCTCACCCGGCTCCGTGACGCCCTCGCCCGGCCGGCCCCCTCCCTGGAGGCCACCTGCGACGCCGTGCTCGAAGCGCTGCTCCCGGCCAGGCCGCCCGACGACGTCGCCCTGCTCCTGGCCCGGACCCACGCCCTCGGCGCGGGCCAGGTCGCCACCTGGGACCTGGACGCCGAGCCCGCGGCCGTCGCCCGCGCCAGGGCGCACGTCACCCGGCAGCTGGGCGAGTGGGGCCTGGAGGAGCTGGAGTTCACCGCCGAGCTGGTGGTCAGCGAACTGGTCACCAACGCCATCCGCTACGGCCGGCCCCCCGTACGGCTGCGGCTCATCCACGACCGCACCCTCATCTGCGAGGTCTCCGACTCCGGTGGCACCACCCCGCACCTGCGCCGCGCCCGGGTCTTCGACGAGGGCGGCCGGGGCCTCCTCCTGGTCGCCCAGCTGGCCGAGCACTGGGGCACCCGCCGCGCCCGCCGGGGCAAGACGGTCTGGGCCGAACTGAACGACTCCGCGGTCCTCACCTTCCCGGAGCCGGCCGCCCTCCAGAACCGGACCGACGGCCATACCGCATGAAGCGGCCCGCCGGTCGTCGGCGGGCCGCTTCGCGGAGGTCGGGGCGCGGGGGGAAGTCACCCCGACCGGGCCTCCGGACCGGCCTGGGCGGCGACGGCGGGGTCCTTCGGGTTCCGGCCGACCAGATGGTCCGCGGCGGCACTGGTGGAGAGCGTGTTGAGCAGGGCGCGGCCTTCGCGTCGTCCGGCGCCCGGGGTATCACTCCGAGCGGGCCGGGAGGCGCAGTTCCACCTCGTGGCCGCCGTCGGCCGTCGGGCCCGACTCCAGGGTGCCGCCCAAAACGGGGTGGCGCAGTCGCACCATGTCGAGCAGATCGTCGGCCGTTCGCCGTGCCGGGGCCGCCGTCAGCTCGGCGAGGCGGCGGAAGGTCTCCTCGGCCGGGCGGGCGGGCCACTCGGGGGCAGGTGCCGGGCGGGGAGCCGGGGTCGGTGCGGATGGTCCACAGCCACTCGCTGACCAGCCGCAGCCGGGTGCCGATGGGGTCGTCGCCCGAGCCGCCCCCCGAGCCCAGGAGGGCCGTCCAGCGTTTGTCGAAGGTGACGTAGCGGGCGGCGATGCGCTCCAGGTCCCAGGTGTCGCGGATCATCAGCTCGATGTCGGTGGCCACGTTCGCCTGTGCGTGGAAGATCTTGACGTGCTCGGCGAGCCCCAGCTCGGTGACCTCCCCGGCGATGTCGACGTGCCCGGGGGCGATCCAGAGCCCGCTGTAGAGGGCGCCGAACCCCGACCAGGTCAGCCGCGAACGCAGGTCGTGCCGCTGGCGTTTCCACGAGTCGGGGAGGGAGAAGCCGAGGAGGGTCCAGGTGCCGTCCCAGTCGTCGTTGACCGCGCCCTGCCGCCAGATGCGGACGTGGCCGTCCCGCAGGACGCGCGTCGCCTGCGGGGTGAGGCCGAAGTACATCTTGCGGCCCTCGCGTTGGCGCCGCAGCAGACCGCGGTTGACCATCCGGGTCAGGGTGGACCGTACGGCCTGTTCACCGACGCCGACCCGGCCGAGCACGTCGATGACGCTGCCCGAGTACACGCACAGATCACCGTCGCCCTCCTCCAGCACGTTGTTGCCGAAGAAGGCGAGCATGAGCGACTGGGGGCGAGGCTGCGGGCCGTCCGAGGTGGCGCCGTCCGGGGTGTCGCTGTCCGGGGTGTCCAGGATGTCGTAGTCCTCCACGGGGGCAAGCGTACGGCCGCCCGCCCGTGCTCCGGCGGGCGGCCACCCCAGGTCGCGGGCGTCCCGTGAGGGATGCGGGAGCCGTGGGCGAGCTGCTCGGGCGCGGGCCGGTGGGGGGCTTCTCGCGCGGTTCCCCGGGCCCCTGCCATGCGTCATCTAGGAGGCCACCTCTTCCTTCGCGGCGCCCTTGGGCGCGGCCTCGGCCTCGCCCAGCGACTCCCGGTGCGTCTCGCGCACGAACCACACCGTCACCGCCGTGATCGCCGCGCCTCCGCAGATCAACAGCGACACCGGCGTGCTGGAACCCCCGTTCGCGGCCACCAGGCTCCCCGCGATCATCGGCGAGAACCCCGCCCCGATCAGCGTCGCGAGCTGGTAGCCGAGCGACGCTCCCGTGTAGCGGACCCGCGTCCCGAACATCTCCGTCAGCAACGCCCCCAGCGGTCCGTACATCACCGACTGCGCGATGCCGTGCCCCAGCACCACCGCCATGATCAGCAGCCCGGGTGAGCGTGAGTCCACCAGCGCCAGCACCGGAAACGCCAGTGCCGCCGAGGCCAGCGCACCCGCCAGGACCACCGGGCGGCGCCCCACCCGGTCCGACAGCGCCGACGCGCACGGCAGCACCACCAGCGCCACCGCCGCCGACACCGTCAGCGCCCTGAGCACCTCCGGCCGCGGATACCCGATCCCCGTCGCGTACGCGATCAGATAACTCGTGAGCAGCGACTGCGCGGTGAACGCGCCGATCCCCACGCACGCCGCCAGCACCAGCGCCCGCGGCCGGCGCACCACATCCAGCAACGGCAACCGCGCCCGGTCCTTCTTCACCTGGGTGAACAGCGGACTCTCCACGACCTTGAGCCGCACGAACAGCCCGACCCCCAGCAGCACCACACTCAGCAGGAACGGCACCCGCCACCCCCACGCCGCGAACTCATCCCGCGGCATCGCCACCACCAGCGTGACCACCAGCGACGACAACAGCGAACCCAGGGGCGCACCCATCTGGGTGAAGCTCGACCACAACCCGCGCCGCTTCTCCCCGGCGTGCTCGACGACCATCAGCGTCGCACCGCCCCACTCACCGCCGATCGCGATGCCCTGCAGCACCCGCAGCGCGATCAGCAGCACCGGCGCCCACACCCCGATGGTGTCGTAGGTGGGCAGCAGACCGATCAGGAAACTCGCACCGCCCATCAGCCCCATCGTCAGCAGCAGCATCGACTTGCGGCCCAGCCGGTCACCGAAGTGCCCGAACACGATCCCGCCCAGCGGCCGGGCCACGTACCCCGCCGCGAACGTGCCGAACGCGGCGATCGTGCCCACCGCCGGATCCGCGCCGGGAAAGAACAACTCGCCGAACACCAGCGCTGCGACCGTGCCGTAGACGAGGAAGTCGTAGAACTCCACAGCGGTACCCAGCAGCCCGGACAACGCCACACGGCGCAACTGCCGCGTGCGCTCCGCCTGTTCGGCCTGTTCGGTCTGCTCGGGGTTCGGGGGTGGTGGAGCGACAGGGGACGAAGGCATCGCGGTCTCCCTAGAGCGGGGGAAGGACACCGTGAACTTAGGTGCATGCCTGACTGTCGTCAATAAAGTGCACAACATTGAGCGTCGGGGACGGCTCCCGGACAGTGGGGGCCGTCAGTCCGTCACGCCAGGGAGGCACACACGTCATGACCGCCATCGCCGTCATCGGAGCCGGGCCGGGTCTCGGCGCGGCCGTCGCCCGTCGCTTCGGCCGTGAGGGGTTCGCCGCGGCGCTCGTCGCCCGCGATCCGGAGCGCACGACGGCGCTCGCCGCCGGCCTCGCCGACGAGGGTGTCACCGCGCAGGGGTTCGCCGCCGACGTGCGCGACCCGGAGGCCCTGACCGCCGTGCTCGACGCGGCGCACTCGGCGCTGGGGCCGATCGAGGTCCTCCAGTACAGCCCCCTGCCGCACCCGGACTTCATGCTGCCGGTGCTGGAGACGAGCCACACCGACCTGGTCGGCCCGATCGAGTTCTCCGTCTACGGCGCGGTCGCCGCCGTACGGCAGGTGCTGCCCGGTATGCGCGCCCTCGGCCGGGGCACGATCCTGCTCGTCAACGGCGGTACGGCCGTGGTCCCGCACCCCGACCGGGCGGGGACGTCCGTCGCGTTCGCCGCCGAGAGCGCGTACGGCCACCTGCTGCACGACACCCTCGGGGCCGAGGGCATCCATGTCGCGCAGCTGGTGGTGCCCGGCGCGATCGTCCCCGGGCACCACCGCAAGGACCCGGCCGTTCTCGCCGACACCCTCTGGGGCATCCACCGCGACCGCCACGGCTTCCGGCACTTCGCCGACGACCTGGACGCCTGACGGTCGGCGCGCGGACGCCCGGGGGCGGTGTCAGGCTGAAGGCACAGGAACGAGAACGCGAAGGGGAACCTTGTGATCACCACTGACCTGACGCCCGGCTCCCCCTGCTGGCTGGACCTCGGCGTCCGCGACCTGCCGGCCGCGGCGGCCTTCTACCGGGCGGTGCTGGGCTGGGAGTACGAGCCCATGGGTGGGGGCGGGGGCGAGGGGCGGAGACGGAGGGCTCGGGCGGAGTCTTCCGCAAGGAAGGCAAGGTGGTCGGCGGGCTCGGTGAACTCACCGAGCAGGGCGCGCGTTCGGCCTGGATGATCTACTACACGGTCACCGACGCGGACGCCACGACGCGGGCCGTGGAGAGCGCCGGCGGCACGGTGCGGGTGCCGTCGAGGGACCTCGGCGACTGGGGGCGGATGGCCCAGTACAGCGACCCGCTCGGCGGCCAGTTCGCCGTCTGGCAGCCGGGCACGAACGCGGGCTTCGAACTCGCGGACGAGCCGGGCTCGCTGACCTGGACGGAGCTTTACACGACCGACGCCTCGGCGGCCAAGGAGTTCTACGGCGGTGTCCTGGGCTGGCAGTTCGGCGAGATGCCGATGCCGGGCGACGCGGGCGCGTACACGCTCATCACGCCCGCCGGGCTTCCCGAGGAGCGGATGCAGGGCGGTCTCATGCAGCTGCGGGCCGAGGATCTCGCCCTGAACGGCGGGCGGCCGTACTGGCACCCCGTCTTCGCCGTCGCCGACTGCGACACGGCCGTGGCGGCGGTCACCGGGCACGGCGGCAGCGTGCAGATGGGCCCCGAGGACATGCCGGGCGTCGGCCGGCTCGCCGTCTGCCTCGACCCGTCGAACGCGGACTTCGTCCTCCTCGCCGCCGAGAGCTGACTCTTCGCGGCCCTTCTGCGCCTCCCACGCCACCGTCCTCGAAGCGGTGGCGTGCTCACCGTTGCGGAAATCGCGATCGGAGTCCATCATCCCATCAACAGGAATCCTGTTGATTCAATGTTGGAGCGATGGGTGGGTGCGATCATGTCGTTCGGTGCCAGAATCCAAGCCAGAGGGGTGCAGCTGCTGCTCAGCGGCGTCATGACCCGTGTCCACCAGGACCTGCGCTTCACCGACGTCCCGAAGCGGACGGAAACCCTCCGGGTGGAGACGGGCGCCGGGCCGGTCGACTGCACCGTCTACCGCCCGCCGACGACCACCCCCGCGCCCGCTCCCGTGTACGTCAACTTCCACGGCGGCGGCTTCATCGTGGCCCGCCCCGAACAGGACGACCACATCTGCCGTTACATCGCCGCCACGGCCGGCTGTGTCGTCGTCAACGTGGACTACGCCGTCGCCCCGCAGCGCGTCTTCCCCACCGCCGTCACCCAGGCCTACGACGTCGTCGAGTGGATCGCGGAGAACGGCGAGGCCCATGACTGGGACGGCTCGCGGATCGCCGTCGGCGGACACAGCGCGGGGGCCAACCTGACCGCCGGGGTCTGCCGGACGGCCCGCGCCCGGGGCACCTTCACACCCCGCCTCCAGATCATCGACTCCGCGCCGCTCGACATGGTCGCCGACCCGGCCACCAAGCGGTCCCGCATCGCCAAACCGCTGCTCAGCCCGCAGCTGATGCGGATCTTCACCGCCGCCTACGTCCCGGATCCGGCGGATCTCGCCGACCCGCTGGCCTCGCCCGGACTCGCCGACGACCTCGCCGGACTGCCGCCCGCCCTCGTCATCACCGCCGAGAACGACCGCCTGCGCGACGAGGGCGACGCCTACGCCGAGGCCCTGGCAGCCGCCGGGGTCCCGGTCACCCACCGTGTCTTCGAGGGCGTCGACCACTACTTCACCCACACCGGCCCGGTGCCGGCGGGCAAGGAGGCGATCGACCTGATGGCCACGACCCTGCGCACCGCCCTCGACGCGACGGTCCCTGACGCGGCCTGACGACGGTTCGCATGCGACGACGGTTCGCATGCGACGACGGTTCGCATGCGACGACGGTTCGCATGCGACGACGGCTCGCGCCGGACGGCGGCCGCTTCCGAGGGCCGCGCCTCCTCGGGAGCGAATCCGCTCGACTGCGCGCCCCACGGGCGGGAAACTGCTCACCACGCGGCAACCGGGCCCGCCGGCGACCCGGCCCGAACGACGGCGCCCATCCGGGACCGGCCGAACCGACGCCGAATCGACGAAAGGCATGACGTGCGGCTGCACACCCGGGAATGGGGCGCCGGTGAGCGGATCGCCCTGCTTGTTCACGGCATCATGTCCGACTCCCGCACCTGGCGCCGGGTCGCCCCGGCGCTCGCGGACCGCGGCTACCGGGTGATCGCCGTGGACCTGCGCGGCCACGGGCTGTCAGCGCGCGGCGAGTACAGTCCGCGGCTCTTCGCCGACGACCTCGTCGACACCCTGCCCCGACAGGCCGACCTGGCCCTGGGGCACTCCCTGGGCGGGCTCGCCCTCTCCCTCGCCGTCGAACGGCTGCGGCCCCGGCGGGCGGTCTACTCGGACCCCGCCTGGTCGTCGGCCGACCCCGACCGCCGCGTCGGCCCCGAGGTGTTCGCCTCCTTCAAACGCGCCACCCGCGCCCAGACGGCCGCGCTCAACCCGCGCTGGGACCCCGAGGACGTCGACATCGAGATGGCCACCCTGGCCGCCTGGGACGCCGGCTCCGCCCACTTCCTCGGCGGCCGCCCGCTCAGCGGCTTCGTCCCCGACCGCCTCGTCGTCCCCTCCCTCCTCCAACTCGCCGACCCCAGCTACCTGGTCGGCCCCGAGGACGCCGAGCGGCTCAGGTCCGACGGCTTCGCGATCCGTACGGTCCCCGGAGCGGGCCACACCATCCACCGGGACGACTTCGACGGCTTCATGACGTCCCTCGACGGCTGGATCTGACGGTCGCGCGCCCTCTCCACGGCGGCCACCGGGGCGGCCTGTGCGGTGCCGTGGCTACGGAGCGGTGCGGGCGCGCTCGTACAGGACGGGGTCGTGCGCGTTGACGACGGTCAGGTCGGCGTCGCGGCGGCGGTGCAGTTCGGCGAGGCGGGCGTGGTTGGCGCGCACCTGCTTCAGGTCGTGCGCCAGCAGGTTCTCCACGGCGCGCAGGGCACGGGGGACGGGGGCGAGTCCGTCGATCGTCCCCCGGTGAAAGAACGCGTCGCCGGCGTGCAGGATCCAGCCGCTTCCGGTGTCGACCGCGACGCAGGCGTGGCCGCGGGTGTGCCCCGGCAGGGACACCAGGACGACGCCCGGGGCGACGGCGTCGAGTTCCTTGGCGGCGGCGAAGCCGCGCCACGCCTCGCCGTCCGGCATGTGCTCGACGATCTTCGGCCCGTGGGCCCACTGCGCCGACCGGTACCGGAACCGCTCCCGCCGGGACGGGGAGACCATCGCCCCCAGGGCCTCGGCCGCGGTCGTGTGGACCTGGGCACCGGGGAAGTCGGAGATGCCGCCGATGTGGTCGTGGTCGAAGTGGGTGACGACGATGTGCCGCACGTCCTCCCGCCGGAACCCGAGGGCCTCGACCTGACGCGCCGCCGTCTCCTCGGCCCTGAGCACGGGCCTGATCAGACGCCGGGAGGGCCCCAGCCGACGGCCGGGCTCGGCGATGTCGCTCAGCCCGAACCCGGAGTCCACCAGCACCAGTCCGCCCGGTGCCTCGACCAGCAGGACGTGGCACACCAGCGCGCCGGTGAGCGGGAGCATCGTCCCGCAGTTGAGGTGGTGCACCTTCACGGCCGTACCCGCCTTCGGGGTGTCGGGGAGAGGCGAGCACGCGCGCGGGGCGCGGCTCGCTCCACGGCCTCCGGGGGAGGCCCGGCGCACAGCGTACGGGCCGCGTCCGGGTCTGCGTACGGCGAGTCCCCTGGCCGTTGACGGCCCGGCAGACGACATCGCTGCCCTGCCGGTAGGGGACCCGCGGCGCGGCGGAGCGCGGCATCGCCGGGTCCAGCCGCCCCGGGCCGGCAGCGGCCGCGGGTCCACGCCGTACGCGTCGACGACCAGGACGAGGTGGCGCAGGATGTTCGGCGCGACCGGCGCCCCCGCCCGTCGTGGCCGCGGCCGCGACGGCCTCCCCGGCCCTCACCAGCCCCCGGCCTCATCCCTCGTCGGCGGGCGGCGGGCCCCAGGCCGCCCCGGTGCGCAGGCGGTACGCGGCCACGGCGGACTCCACGGTGGGGTAGAAGTGCCGGGGGTCGATGGTGCGGGTCAGGCCGTAGCGTTCGATCTTGCGGCGTACGGGGTCCTTGAGCTCGGCGAACACCAGGTGCACATGCCGGGCGTTGAGCTCCTCGTCGAGTTCCTCCAGCACGTCGGCGGCGGTGGTGTCCACGTCGGTCATGGGCTCCGCCGCGATCACGATCCAGCTCGGCCGCGGCTCGGCGGCGGCCAGGCGTCTGACCTCGTCGCGGAAGGCCTTGGCGTTGGCGAAGAAGAGCGGCGCGTCGAACCGGTAGATCACCAGCCCCGGCAGCTGCCCGGCCCGCGGGTAGGAGCGGACGTCGTGGTAGCCCTCCAGGTCGGGCACCCGCCCCAGCACGGTGTTGTACGGCCACCAGGCGCGCCGGAAGACGTTGAGGACGGACAGCACCACGGCGACGGCGATCCCGGGCAGTACGCCCAGCAGCGCCACGCCCAGGAAGGCCGTGAGGCAGAGCAAGAACTCCGCCCGGCGCTGCCGCCACAGCCGTACCGTCCCCGGCACGTCGGCCAGGGAGAGCGACGCGGCGATGACCACGGCCGCCAGCGCCGGCTGCGGCAGATCGCGGAACAGCCCCGGGAACAGCACCAGCATGAGGACGATCAGCGCCGCGCCGACGACCCCGGTGAGCTGGCTCCTGGCCCCCGCGCGCTCCGCCACGGCCGTCCGGGACCCGCTCGTGCTGACCGGGAAGCCCTGGAAGAGGCCGGCCGCCAGATTCGCGATGCCGACCCCGGTCATCTCCTGGTTGCCGCGGACCTCCTGCCCCGTGCGGGCCGCGAAGGCCGACGCGTTGGAGATCGTGTCGGCCAGGGACACCAGGGCGATGCCCAGTGCTCCGCCGAGGAGCGGTACGAGGTCGGAGAGACGGATCTCGGGAATCGTGAACGGCGGGAAACCCTCGGGCAGTTCGCCGACCAGGCTGACGCCGCGGGCGCCGAGGTCGAAGGCCGTGGCCGCGGCGATCGCCAGGACCACCATCACGAGCACCGCGGGCACCTTCGGCAGGAAGCGCTGGAGCACCAGGATGACGGCGATCCCGCCGCAGCCGACCGCGGCGGCGGCCGGCACCACCGCCCCGTCGGCGAGTTCCCGGACGAACCCGGCGCACTCGCCGATCAGACCGTCCGCCTCCACCTTGAAGCCGAGCAGCTTGGGCAGCTGACCGATCAGGATGGTCAGCGCGAGGCCGTTCATATAGCCGATCATCGTCGGCTTGGAGATCAGGTCGGCGACGAAACCGAGCTTCGCCACCGACGCCAGGATCATGACGGCCGCCACCATGAGCGCGAGCATCGACGCCAGCGCGACGGCCCGGTCCGGATCCCCGTCCGCCGCCACGAGGGGTAGCACGGTGGCGGCGATCATCGGCCCGAGTGAGGAGTCCGGGCCCAGCACCAGGATCCGGGACGGCCCGCACACCGCGTACCCGAGCAGGCAGAGCACCGTCGTGTAGAGGCCGGTGATCGGCGGCAGGCCCGCCAGCTCGGCGTACGCCATCCCCTGGGGGACCAGCAGCGTGGTCAGGACGACCCCCGCGACCAGGTCCTTGACCAGCCACTCGCGCCGGTAGGACGCCACCGCTTCGACCCCGGGGACCGCCCGTACCCGGGCGAGCAGCCCTCGACTCTCGCGCTGCGTTGTCACAGACCGCCCCGTCCTTCCGTCCCGGCACCGCGCACAGCGTGGCACGCGAACGGCCGGGACCCCGGCGCGGACGGTGAAGTCTGCCGGACGGCGACGTCAGCCGAGGTCGAAGAGGTTCGGCAGCCGCAGGAGGTACCGGGTCCGGTCGTGGCGCTTGAGCGCCTCGAACTCGGGTGCCCGGTACAGCGGGGTGACGGTGCACCGCTCGGCGGACGAACCGATCCGGTCCAGCAGGGCGTTGACGGCCTGCCGGGCGGAGGTGTTGGCACCCTCCATGGTCGCCAGGTCGATGGGTACGGCCACGTAGTCGCCGGACAGGAAGAGGTTGGGGATCCTCGTGGCCGAACGCGGGCGGTGGTGGAAGGTCCCCGTCGGATGGATCAGCAACTGCTCCTCGTTGACCGGGTTCGGGGTGCCGAGTCCGTCCACGGCCGGGTCGAGGAACCAGGAGTGCAGCACGGAGTCCTTCAGGACCGTACGGCCGGTGTCGTTGAGCGCGGCCTTCAGCTGCGCCCACACCTCGCGGGCGACCTCGGCGCGGGTGCACTGCTTGGCCGTCTTCCCGTACAGGATGCCGGGCCGGTCCCACTCGGAGACGTCCACGGAGAGGCAGTCCGCGACCGTGCCGTCCCCGAAGTCGGCGGGGAAGTCGTGGCCCGGCCAGTGCTGTGCCTGTGCGATCGCCGTCAGCGACCAGGGGGAGTCGATGAGGTCGAGATGGCCGTGCAGGATCGGCGTGCGTTCGGTCAGATAGAACTGGATGCCGGTCATCCAGTCGGTCTGCAGCCGGTCGCACGCGGCGAGTTGGGGGTCGGCGGCGCGCACGGCCGGGTTCCAGGTGCGCCGGGCGTGCTCGACCGGCATGGCCGAGATGTAGTGGTCGGCGGTGACGGTTCGCCGGGTGCCCGCCGGATCCTCGATGGCGGCCGCGCCGATCCGGCCCCTCTCCAGGGTCAGGTCCCGTACGGTCCAGCCGATCCGGAACTCGACCCCGAGGGACCGCAGATGGGTCACCCACGGGTCGATCCAGGCCTCGTTGGTGGGCGCGTCGAGGATCCGGTCCAGCGGGCCGTCCGCGCCCCGCCCCAGCAGGTTGAAGGCGAAGGCCTCCAGCAGGGTGGCGACGGTACGGGTGCTGGCCTCCTCCGCCTTGGTGGCCACGATGTTGCGGGTGATGCCGACCGCGAGGATCCGCTGGTAGTCGTACGACATCTGCCCGGCCCGGACGAACTCCCACCAGGGTGTCCGCTCCCAGGTCTCGTCGCGGCGTTCGTCGCAGCTGGTGAGGAAGACCAGGAAGCGGTTGGCGAAGTAGAGGGCCTCGTGCAGGGGAAGTTTGAAGGCGGTGTCCAGCAACGCGGTGACGGCTCGGCGGATCTCGTCGGGGGTGAGGTCGGCGGGGCTGCTGTCCGGCCAGGGGAGCGGGATCCTGATGTCCTCGCGGCCGCCGGACCGGGCGAACAGCATCTCCTTGGGGGCGACGAGGTTGTCGTGCACGCCATGGGTGTTGCCCGGGAAGGGGATGCGGCGCATGGTGTCGGGCAGGTTGTGATAGATCCCCGGGATGAAGCGGAAGCCGTGTTCCCCGGGCAACGGGGCACGGCCGCCCGTACCGCTGCCCGGTACGTCGATGCTGCGGGCCTTGCCGCCGAGCGCCTTGCGTTCGTACACCGTCACCCGGAAGCCGCGCTCGGCGAGTTCGTGCGCCGCCGTGAGACCGGCGACGCCCCCGCCCAGGACCGCCACGGTGTGTGGAGCGGCCTCTTCCCGCGCCTCGTCCCGTGCCTCCGCCCGCGGCGCGGTGCCGAGGGCGACGGCACCACCTGCGGCCGACGCCGTACCCAGGAAACCTCTGCGTGTGGTGCCGCCCAGCGTGCCCATCGCCCACCCCTTACCGTCGGTAACCATTGGCGTACGAAGATAGGAGCGCCACAGCGATCCCGAAAGACGACCGACACCGCCGGGGCCACTTTGGCTTGATGCCGCGTCAGGCCACCGCAGCCGTCTTTCGCCAGCCCCCCGCCCGCCACCCCTTACGCGGCCGGTGTGGTGTGCGTCACCGCGGCCGGATTGAGTGGCAGGCCGGGGGCGTGCACGTACCCTCCCGAGACGCATGGGACCAGGACTGCGAGGATGGGGCGCGATGACCGCTGGGGGGTGTTCCCGCATGCTCAGGGCCGCCGTGTTCGCGGCCGTCTGCGTGTTGCTCACCTCCCTCGGGCACGTCCTGATGTCGGGGGCCGCGGTGCCCTGGTGGGCCATGGTCGCGGGGACGGCGGTGACCGGCGGCGCGGCCTGGTGGTCGGGCGCCCGGGAGCGCGGCCCGCTCCTGGTCGGCTCCGCCACGGTCGCCGCGCAGGCGTTCCTCCACACGGTGTTCTCGCTCGCCCACACGGTGGTGCGGCATCCCCGGGGCGCCACGGGCCCGGCCACGGACGCGTTCGGCCACGCGACGGGTGCCCCGCCCGTCCGGTCCGCCATGGCGACGATGGACCACACGACGGGAACCCCGCCCGCCTCACCGTCGACGGACCACCTGGTCGTGGCGGTCGCGCACGGGCTGGAGCACGTCATGGGCGGCCTGCCCTCGACGGGCATGCTCGCCGCCCATCTGCTGGCCGCGATGCTGTGCGGCCTCTGGCTCGCCCACGGTGAGCGTGCCGCCTTCCGTATCCTGCGGGCGCTCGCCGGATGGCTGACCGCACCCCTCCGCCCGCTCCTCGGACCGTCCGCGCCGGCGTACCGTCCGCCGGCCCGCGCCCGCCGCGCCCGTACGGACGGCGGGCCGCACCGCCATCTCCTCATCCACGCGATCACCTCCCGGGGGCCACCGGCCGGGGCCGCTGTCGCCGTCTGACGACAGCCGGTTTCCCGGGGCGTCCGCGAGCACGACGCGCTGTCGGCTCCACGCCCCGGACGCACGCCGCACCCCCGAGCGCGCCGATCGGCACCGGCCGATCCGCCCACGCCGGGGCTGCCCCGTGTCCCACCACGCCAACAGCCCACCCATTCAAGGGAGTTCCCCGTGCACCGCTCCACCCTGCTGCGCACCCTGCGTCGATCCGGCGCGCTCACCGCGATCGCCCTCGCGGCCGTCGTCGCCGTCGCGGGGCCCGCCGCGGCCCATGCGGACGTCGAGGCGAAGGGTGCCCGCGCCCTCGACCAGAACGTCGAACTGACCTTCTCCGCCGCGTCGGAGTCCACCACGGCCGGCATCACCAAGCTGGAGGTGATCCTGCCCGAGGGCATCGCCCCCGCCGACATCACCTACGAGAAGGGCCCCGACGGCTGGAAGCTCAGCCCCACCAGCCGGGGCTACACCGTCTCGGGCGAGAAGCAGGCGGTGGGGGAGGACGTCGAATACGTCGTCACCGTACGGCAGTTGCCCGACGCGAAGTCACTGGTCTTCAAGACCCTGCAGTCCTACAGCGACGGCAAGGTGGACCGCTGGATCGAACTGGAGGAGGAGTCCCAAGACGGCCACCACGGCCACCCGGCACCCCGTCTGGACCTGAAGGCCGCCGCGCCCGGCGCGAAGCCCGTCAGCCCCACGCCCACCCCTCCGAGGAGCCCACGACAGCGGCCCCCACGAAGGAGGCCACGAAGGAGCCGGACGCCGAGAAGTCGTCGGCGGAGCCCGCGGCGGCCGGCACGGACGGCGACGACGGTCTCTCCCCGGCCGTGCCGCTGGGCATCGGCGCGGTCGTCCTCGTCGCGGTCGGCGGCGGAGTGTGGTGGCTGCGCGGCCGCCGCGGCGGAACCGCCTGATCGCGGACCCACGCGAGCCGGGCTCCGGGGACGAGCCCGGCGTCGGGGGATCCCCGTCCGCGGGCGAGCCCCTTCCCGGAGCGGGCCGTGGCCGCGTCCGGCCGCGGACGCCCGTGGCGCCGGACGGTGAATCGGCCGGGAGGGGGTATGCGGATGTCGGTCAACAGCCGTGGGGAAAGGATCGAGGATGACCGACGACGCCTATCTGTTCCTGCTCGACGACGAGTCCGTACCGCTCGGCGTGGCCCCCGCCGCCGTCGAGGACCTCGCGTGCATGGAGACGCCCGCGGTCCGCGCGTGGCTGGACGCCCACGGGACCACGCCGACCTCCGCGCGCCTGCGCCTGCTGCCGCCGGAGGAGACGGCCGCCATCCCCGAGGGCACGGAGCGGGTGCCCGTCCCGCTGAGCGACGAGGAACTGAGCCGGGTCCGCCACCGGTTGGCGCCGGAGCCGCTGGCCCGGATCGAGGAGGAACTGCTCGCCTACCGCGACTGCGCGGACGGCCGGGACGGCCTGATCGGTCGCGCCCTGGCCGCGGGCGTGCCGCCGCACCGCATCGCCGAGCTGACGGGGATGGATCCCGCCACGGTGACGGCCGCGGCGAACGGCTGAGCCGCCGCGATGGGAACCGTGGTCCACGTCCCGCAGACGCGGGACATGATCGGGGAGGAGCTCTCCGGCGACGAGGCGCTGATCGCGCTGAGGCGCTACGGGGGCCGCCGGCTGCTCCTCGACGCGTTCGCCCGGTTCCGCTACGCGGACGGTTTCAGCCACTCCCGTTCGCTCGCGTTCCAGGTGGTGCTGGGCCTGGTGCCGTTCACCATCGCGCTGGTCGGTGTGGCCACCACCGTGCACACGGAGAGCGTGGGGCGGATCATCGAACTCACCGTGGGCCGGATCGTGCCGGGCGCCAGCGCGAGCCTGGTCGAGGACGCGCTGGACACCACCGCCCGCAGTGCCGGTTCGGGTGTCTGGAACGCCGTCGCCATGTGGCTGGGACTCGCCTTCGCCCTGCTCAACCTCGCCTCGGCGATGGGGCAGGTGGAGCGGGGCGCCAACCGTATCTACGGCATCGAACGCGACCGGCCCTTCCTCGCCAAGTACGGGCGGGCCCTGCTCCTCGCGCTCGCCGCGGGCATGCCGATGGTGCTGGGCTTCCTCGTGCTCGTCGCCGGGGACGCCGTGGGGAACGCGGTGGTGGAGGCCCTGGGCTGGTCGCGGGCGTGGCTCGGCCGGTGGGGCCCGCTCGAAGTGCCGCTGGGCGTCCTGCTCGCCTGGGTCGCGTCGGCGGTGATCTTCCGCTGGGCCCCGCGCAGGGACCAACCGGGCTACACCTGGCTCGCGTTCGGCTCGGCGGTCCACCTGGTCCTGTGGGTCACGGCCACCTGGCTGCTGGCGCTCTACGTCGCGAAGAGCGGGTCGTTCGGCGCCGTTTACGGGCCGCTGACGGCGTTCGTCGCCCTGTTGCTGTGGGCCAACCTGACGGGCGTGGCGCTCTTCCTGGGCATCGCGTTCGCCGCCCAGCTCGAAGCGGCCCGCGCCGGCATCACCGAGGCCGTACGACCGGATCCCGGGCCGGGGCCGTGATGCCCGGCCCGGGACCGGGCAGGCCCTCCGGCGGCCGAAGCGGGAGGCATGCATGGGACCATCGCGGGTACGGGCGCGTATGTGAGGGGGGAATGAGGGCGGGACACGTGGGATCGAATGCCGACGGCGACGGCTGTAGCGGGCCGGACACCTATCTGATGCGCGCCGGATACGCCTTGGGTGGCGAGGACGGCTGCATCGCCGATGCCCGCCACCACGCCCTCGCCTTCCTCGACCGTGCCCACGCCCAACACCACCTGCCCGTCTCGGCACGGGTACGGGACCTCACGCAGCTGGTGGTCAGCGAACTGGTCACCAACGCCCGCAAGTACGCCCCAGGGCCGGTGCTCCTGGAGTTGCGGGTCACCGCCGACGGCGTGGACATCGTCGTGTGGGACAGCGATCCCACGGTGCCCGCCGCACAGGCCGCCGACCCCGACCGGATCGGACAGCACGGGCTGGAGATCGTCAAGGCCGTCACCGAGGACCTCTTCGTCGAGCGGGAGCCGGTCGGCAAGCGCATCACGGCACGTATCGCCCTGGCCGATCCGTCCGGTGGCGGTCGGTAGCGCACGGGCCACGGTGGTTCGCGGAGCGGACGCCGGAGGGGCTCGGCGGACGTCAGAGGACCACGGCCATACCGACGAGTCCGATCACTATCAGCGCTGCCAGCACCAGGATCAGGGCGAGGGACATCGACCCCCACCCCTTGCGCGGTGCGGGCGGCTCCGGGTGGGAGATGCCGTAGGTCCCCCCTTCGCCCGGCGGAGTCTCACCGGGCGGCACACCACGGGGGGCGTCGGCTCCCGGCATCCGTCGGGGGCCGGGATCAGGGGTCGTCATGGCACACGCTCCTTCGGTGGACGCACTACTTGTTGGGCTTCGTGGAGCTGATGTCGCCGAGGGCCGACTCCGGGTCGCGCTCGATGGCCAGGTCCCCGAGGGAGACGATGCCCACCGCGTGCTGCTCCTCGTCGACGACCGGCATCCGGCGGACCGAGTGCTCACGCATCAGTTCCACCGCGCGGCGCACGTCGTCGTCCGGGCCGACCGTGACGAGGTCGTCGCTGCACGCGTCCGCCACGGTCGTCCGGTTCGGGTCGCCGCCCTCGGCCACCGTGCGGACCACCAGGTCGCGGTCGCTGACCAGCCCTCGCAGCCGATCGCCCTCGGTGACCAGGACGGCGCCGATGTCCTCGTCCCGCATCATCCGGGCCACGGTCGCCACCGACGTCTGCGGCTCGACGGTCACCGGGGCGCTTGTCATCAGGTCGCTGACATGCTGAGTCATGGGAACCCATCCCTCCGTGGAGTGGGACGGCACCTGCACCGCCGCTCGGTCTCGCGAGTACCCATAACCGACCAAACCCCACACGGTCGCTTCGGATGCCACCCCATGGGCACCCGTCCGTCTCAAACACCCCTGAAGTGAGCTCGACCACCCGGAAGTGAGCGAGCTGTCAGCAGAGATGTCCAATCCGCAGCAGCCGGAACAGCGGCGCAGTGACAAGGGCGGTGCCACACCGCAGGACGGCGCCGAGCTGAAGGCGCGGCAGTCGGACGCGAAGCGCGGCGGCCATGCCCACGGCACGGACAAGGGCGACAAGGGCGGAGGCAAGGGAGGGGGAGTGCCGCCGGGCCAGCAGCCCGATCACCCGTAGTCGCTGTGTGCTCCTCGGATCCCTGGGCACTCGGGTGAGGCCCGTGCACGGGTGATGCGAGTGGTGCGGGTGATATCCGAGATGCAAGCGAGACGGAGGTGACCGATGGCGGCGTTCACGTTGGTGTCGACGTCGACGCTGTTCCTCACCCCGCCGGGTGTGTACGCACCGCAGTGGGACACGGAGTTGCTCACACGCGCCCTGTGTCGTGAGGGTGTCGACTCGTCCACCGACGTGCTCGACCTGGGGACCGGCAGTGGCGCCGTCGCCGTACAGGCCGCGCGTCTGGGTGCCCGGGTGACCGCCGTCGACATCTCCTGGCTCTCCGTGTTCACGGCACGCGTCAACGCGCTGCTCGCCCGGCGGCGCGTGCGCGTCCGCCACGGTGACCTCACCACGGCGGCCACGGGGCGCAGGTACGACCTGGTGATCAGCAATCCGCCCTATGTGCCCTCGCCCGCCGACCGGATACCGCGCGGAGGCCGGGCCCGGGCATGGGAGGCCGGTCGGGACGGCCGTGTCTTCGTCGACCGCCTCTGCGCGGCGGCACCCGGGATGCTCCGCCCGGGCGGGGCTCTGCTGGTCGTCCACTCGGGCCTGTGCGGCACCGACGCCACGCTGCGAAGCCTTGAGGACGGCGGACTGCGTGCCTCGGTCGTCGACCGCGCCGAGGTGCCCTACGGCCCGGTACTGCGTTCCCGCCGCCCCTGGCTCGCCCGCCAGGGCCTGATCGGCGAGGGCGACGACCACGAGGAGCTGGTGGTCATCCGCGCGGAACGCCCCTGACCGAGCGGTACGCCCCTGGCCGGGCGGTACGCCCTTCGGCGCCCACCGGCATCCCTTCGACCCTTGACCTCTTCTTCCCTCCCCGGCTCCCGTCGCGCACGACGGGAGCCGGTCACGTCCTGTTCTGGCGCTGGTCGCTGCTGGCGCGGCGGAGCCGGTCGGTGTGGCGGGTGATGTCGTCGACGCGGGCCGCGATGTCGGGGTGGCCCGGCGTCAGATAGGTGTGCGTGTCGGCCAGGGGGGCGATGAGGGCGGCGGCGTCGTCGTCGGCGAGGGCGGCGGTGAGTTCGACGAGGGTGCGGGCGGCGGCGGGGAGGTCGGTCAGCGCGGTGATCCGCCCAGCGAGCCCGCGCAGGTCCGCGGCGTTGGCGCGGGCCCAGGTGGTGACGGTGCGGTCGGCGGCGCGGCGGTCGCGGGTGGCCTGTACGCGCTGTTCCCCGGTGGAACCGGGACGTCCGGGCCGTACCCGAAGGTACCGGCGCTCGGCCGCCTGACGGCTGGAGACGCCGAGGGGGTGGGCGAGGTCGGCCCAGCTGGCGCCCGCCTCCCGGGCCGCCTCGATCAGACCCGCTTCCCACTCGGCGAGTTGATCCCGGGCCTCGCGGAGCATCAGAAGCGCCGCGAGCGCCTGCTGCGAGCCGGCCGGGTCGGGTTCGGGCCGGTCCCCGTCCTGGGGTGTCCGGGCCGTGTGCAGGGCCTCGTGGATCGTGTCCAGGGCCGCGGCGGCAGCGAGGAAGGACGTGGGTGTGAGACCGCCGGGGCTGCCGTGGTCGCAGGCGGGCTGATCGGTGCTGTTCATGGGCCCTTCCAGTGCGGTGTCTTCCGAGGTGTCGGCTGAGGTGATCGTGCGTGATGTCGTCGTCTCGACGACTTCCCACTTGTCATCACTTGGATGACATGTTACAACGAAGGCAGGTGAAACGCATTGGCAGGAACGTGCCTGACCCGAACACTGGAGGTGTTTGACGATGTTGATGCGCACCGATCCGTTCCGTGAGCTGGACCGCCTCACCCAGCAGCTCCTGAACACGACCGGCACCTGGTCGCGCCCGTCGGCGATGCCGATGGACGCCTACCGCGAGGGCGAGGAGTATGTGATCGCCCTCGATCTGCCCGGTGTGTCCCCGGACGCGATCGATGTCGACGTCGAGCGGAACATGCTGACCGTCAAGGCCGAGCGGCGCCCCGTCACCAAGGCGGACGACGTGCAGATGGAGCTCTCCGAGAGGCCCCTGGGTGTCTTCTCCCGCCAGGTCGTACTGGCCGACACCCTGGACACCGAGCACATCAAGGCGGACTACGACGCGGGTGTGCTCACCCTGCGGATCCCGATCGCCGAGCGCGCCAAGCCCCGCAAGGTCGCCATCGGTGGCGGCACCACGCACCGGGAGATCAGCGGCTGAGCCCCCTGTCGGCGGCCCGGACGAGCACCCCGGGCCGCCCCTCGCTCGCGACCCCACCGCCTTCACCACCCTCACCCCTTGTGCCCCCTCGGACGAGAAAGGCGACCGCTTCACGATGTTCACCCTGCAAGAGCCGTGCCGGCAGACCGTGGGCATGACGTTCGAGCAGATGCTGGAGAGAGTGCGCTACGAAGGCGCGTACCCAACCCGCGCACGGGCCGAGGAGGCCGTGCGCACCGTCCTGGCCGCCTTCGGCCGCCGGCTCACCGGCGACGAGCGCGTGGAACTCGCGGCCAGGCTGCCGTACGAGGCCGCCCGCTGCTTCACGGCGGAGATCCCCGACACCGAACCCGTCACCGGCTGGGGCTTCGTCAAGGACCTGGCGACCCGTACGGGTGGAACGCCGGCCACGACCCGCTGGGACACCGGCACCGTCCTGCGGATCGTCGCCCAGCTCGCGGGCGACGACCTCCTCGACCGCATCCTCGCCCAACTCCCGCCCGGCTACGCCCTGCTCTTCGGCCGGGCCGAACTGCCCCCGGCACCCACGCCCTCCCTGGCCTCCGCAGGAGCCCCGACCGGCACGACGACCCTCTGAAGCCACGACGACCCTCCGTACAGCGGCGGGCCGGCCCCTCGTGGACGTGTGCAGGCCTCGCCGCTCTGGGAGGCTGAGGGGCATGACGGTGTTCGGAGTCGTGGAGTTGCGGCAGTTGACCTGTCCCGGCGAGGTCGGCGGTGACCTCAGGCAGGAGATCGTCGACTGCTGGGCGGAAGTGGCCAACGCGGGCGGTGCCGTGCTCGCCACCGAGTTCCCCCCGCTGCCGGTCACCGCCCGGGACGTCGCCCCCGTGGTCGACGGGCTCGTCGGCCGACTGCACCCGGGGCACGGCAGACTGCTCGTCGCCACCGTCGGCGGCACGCTCGCGGGCTGGCTGATCCTGCGCCGCGAGCCGCATCCCCTGGGCGCGCACTGCGGCACGGTCAACCACGTCCAGACGAGTCCGCGCCATCGGGGTCAGGGCATCGGCGCCGCCCTGATGCACCGCGTGCGTGACATCGCGCGGGACGATATGCGCCTGGAGCGGCTGTCGCTCTCCGCACGGGGTGGCGTGGGGCTGGAGGACTTCTACCGCAAGGTCGGCTGGGTTGAGGTCGGCCGGTGGCCCGGCGCGCTGCGGATCGCGCCGGGCGACGACCGGGACGCGATCCTGATGAGCCTCGCCCTCTGAAACCGGGCCGCCGGGTGCGCTCTTGGAGCCTCATCCTCTGAACCGGGCCTGCTGGTCGAGACCTTGCCCGCTGAACCTTGTCCGCTGAACCTCGCCCTCCGGGCCGCGCCCGAGCCGACCTACGTCGAGCCCGGTCGCGCCCTGGTCGACCAGTGCGGCCTCACCCTCGGCAGGGTCATGGAGGTCCGGCACCCGGAGACGGGACCGTACCTGGTGCGCCTCGCGATGAACGCGGGGGACGTCGGCTTGGAGGACCACGGAGTGCTCATGGACCCCTTGGTCCTGCCCCGCGACCCGGGCTCCGGCGAGGCGGCCGGCGCGGTCGCCGTCCACCTGATGGGCGACCTCTGTCTGGAGGCGGATCTGATCACCCGCCGCACCGTCTTCCTGCCCCGGCTCCCGCGCCCCGGCGACCTGCTCTCCTTCGTCAACACGGCCGGATACTGCGTGGACTTCGGTGCCACACACGCCCAACAGCAGCCCGTCGCCCGCAAGGTGGCGGTCCACCGGCAGGACGGTCGGTCGCAGGACGGTCCGTGGCGGTGGTGTCTGGACGAGGAGTACTGGCCGCTCGACCGCACGGGGCTCCGCAGGGATGAGGTACGACACCATCACCGACGCCATCGGCGACACGCCGCTGGTCCGTATCGACCCGGCCGTCCACGGCCTGCGCGACATCGACCTCTACGCCGAACTGGAGATGCTCAATCCCTTCGGCTCGCTGAAGGACCGGGCCGCGTGGAGCATGACCCGCCAGGACATCGCCGGAGCCAAGGAGCGCGGCGAGACGATCGTGGAGCTGTCCAGCGGCAACACCGCCAAGGCCCTCGCCCTCATCGCCGGCCTGCACGGACTGCCGTTCAAGAGCGTCACCAACCGGATGCGCGTACCGGAGATCAAGGACCTGCTCCTGCTGCTCGGCGCCGAGATCGAGGAACTGCCCACCGTCTGCGCCAGGTCGTCGGGCCGGAGGTACCGATCTGCCTGGACGCCGCGCAGAGCGTCGGGCACGTGCCGGTCTCGGTGGCCTAACTCGACGTGGACTTCGTGGTCTTCTCCGGCCGCAAGACGATGGCCCTGCCCGGTTCCGGCGCGGTCTGGGCGCGCGGCCGACACGGACCGCCGTTGCGGCCCGGCGGCTGGAACGGCACCCCAACACGGTCGGAGTGGCGGGGCTCGCGGCCGCGCTCGACTGGCTGACCGCCGCCGACCCGGCCCGCATCGAACGCTGGACCGTGGCGCTGACCACGCTGCTGACCGACCGCCTGGCCCGGATGGACGCCTACGAGGTGCTCGGCTGCCGGACGAGCCTCAGGGCCGACAGCGAGGTGCAGCGGCGCCGCACGCTCGTCACCTTCCGGCATCGCGGGATCGGCTCGCAGGCCCTCGGCTTCATCCTCTTCAGCCGCGGGTTCATGGTGCGCTCCGACGGCCACTGCCAGGCGGGCCGCGACCCGGAGGACGGCTCGGTACGGGTGAGCCTGCATGTGCACAACACCCCTGAAGCGATGGAAGAACTGCTCACCATCCTCGCCAGCCTGCAATGATTTCCATTAACAGGAACGGTTTCCGGAGACGGGGGCAGTGCGACAGGTATGGGTCTGAGTACGACGACGGCGGCGCGCTGGGTGGAGCGCTGGGAACGCCAGCAGCAGTTGTACGCGGTCGACCGTGAGGAACGGTTCGAGGTCATCGCGGATCTGGTCGAGCATGTGACCCGCGACCGGGCCGTGCCGCTCGTCCTCGATCTGGGCAGCGGCCCGGGGTGCCTGGCGGCGCGGCTCGCCGCCCGACTGCCGACCGCCGACGTGCTCGCCGTCGACGCGGACCCGCTCCTCCTGGAACTGGGCAGCGCCCACTACGGGCCCACTCTGCGCTACGTCAGAGCCGTGATCGGTGAACCCGGCTGGCTCGACGCGCTCGCCCTGGAGCGCCCGGTGGACGCGGTGGTGTCGACCACCGCCCTGCACTACCTCGGCACGCGGACCCTGCGGGGCGTCTACCGGGAACTCGCCGGGCTGCTGCGGCCCGGCGGCATCCTCATCAACGGCGACCACATCAGCCCCGACTCCACGAAGGTCTCCGAGCTCGCCCTGGACATCGGCCGCCGCCGGAGCGAACGCTCCGCCCTGCCCCTCGTCGAGGACTGGGACTCCTGGTGGGCCGGCGCCGCCGCCGACCCCGAACTCGCCCGGCTCCTCTCACACCGCGCGGACGCCGGACGCCCCCACTGCGAGGGCAACGACCTGACCCTCTCCGGCCACGTCGCCCTCCTGCGCGACGCGGGGTTCGAACACGTCGGGCCCGTCTGGCAGGTGGGCCCCAGCCATGTCCTGGCGGCCCTGCGGTGACGGCTGCCTAGACGGTCGCGAGGGAGACCTCCGTCGACTTGAACAGCGCGGTGACGGCGGAGCCCGCCGCCAGACCGAGTTCGGTGACCGCGTCCTTCGTGATCGCGGCGGTCAGCTCGCCGCCCTCGACCGAGACCCTCACCGCCGCCATGGCGGAGCCCGTGGTCACCTCGCGCACGGTGCCGGGGAGCCGGTTGCGGATGGACAGCCCGTCCACGGGGCCGGTGGCCAGCGACACGTCGGTGGCCTTGACCAGCGTGCGTACGGTCGTGCCCGCGGTCAGGCCGAGGCCTTCCACGGCGTCGAGGGTGATCGCGGCGGTGACCTCCTGTCCGCCGTCGAGGCGGACCCTGACGGTCGCCATGGCCTCCCCCGGGGTGACGGTGGTGATGGTGCCGTGCAGTTGATTGCGGATGCTCAGGCTCATGAGGGAACACCTCGCAGCGGGTGACGGATCCGACCGGTGTCGGACGGCCGGCCTCTGGACGGCCGTGCGGCCCACCGTAGCCCCGGGTGTCGCCTCGCGCCCGCGAGGCGACACCCGCGCCGTCCCTCGTCAGGCGGGGTAGGCGTGCGTCTGGCTCGCCTTGACCGTCGCCCAGATCTCCGTGCCCGGGTGGATGCCGAGCTCCGCCGCCGCGACGGTCGTCAGATCGACGGCCAGGGCGAGTTCACCGGCGAGGGAGGCCCGGATCTGGTCGCCGTGGGCCTCCATGCCGGTGACCTCGCAGTGCCAGAGGTTGCGGGCGCTGGAGCCGGTGGGCCGGTCCCGGTGGAGGGTGACGGCGCTGGGCGGAAAGGCGACGAACACCGGGCCGGTCAGGTTCTCCGTCGTCGTGATCGCCGGTCCGTCGGGGAGGTGGACGGTGTGGCCGCGCGCCTCACCCCGGTAGAGGTTGAGGCCGACGAGGTGGGCGATGTAGTCCGTACGGGGATGGCGGGCGATGTGGGAGGGGGTGCCCTCCTGGACGACGTGGCCGTCCTCGATGACGACGAGACGGTCCGCCAGGACCATGGCGTCCAGCGGGTCGTGGGTGACGAGCACGGCGACGGCCTCGAAGTCGGCCAGGTGGCGCCGGAGTTGGGCGCGGACGTCGAGGCGGGTGCGGGCGTCGAGGGCGGCGAGGGGCTCGTCGAGGAGGAGCAGCCGGGGCGGGTGGCCAGGGCGCGGGCGAGGGCCACGCGCTGCGCCTGGCCGCCGGAGAGCCGCCGGGGCTTGTTTCCGGCCTGGGCGGCGAGGCCCATCCGCTCCAGCCACTTCGCTGCCCGCGCCCGCGCCTCCGCCTTGCTCGCGCCGTGGCAGCGGGGGCCGAAGGCCACGTTGTCGAGGGCGGTGAGGTGCGGGAAGAGGAGATAGTCCTGGAAGACCACGCCGACCGGGCGTGACTCCGGTGGCCGGCCGTCCAGCTCGGCGCCGTCCAGTCGCAGCCGGCCACCGCCCGACAGCGGCACGAGCCCGGCGAGGGCCCGTAGCGCCGTCGTCTTGCCGGCGCCGTTGGGGCCGAGCAGCGCCACCACGTCACCGGGCGCGGCGGTCAGCGTCACATCGAGACGGAACGACGCGCCGCGTACGACCACCAGCCGGGCGTCGAGACCCTCGCCGGGGTTCCCGTCGTCGGTCATGAGGCGGTCATCCATCGGTCACGCAGCCCTCCGAGCACCGCGATCGACACGGCCAGCAGGACCAGGCTGAGGGCGATCGCCGCCTCCGGATCGTTCTGGAGGGCGAGGTAGACGGCGAGGGGCATGGTCTGGGTACGGCCGGGGAAGTTGCCGGCGAAGGTGATGGTCGCCCCGAACTCGCCCAGAGCGCGGGCCCACGCCAGTACGGCGCCCGCCGCGACCCCGGGCGCGATCAGCGGCAGCGTGACCCGGCGGAACGCCGTGAACCGGGAGGCCCCCAGCGTGGCCGCGGCCTCCTCGTACCGGGGGTCGGCTGCCCGTAGCGTGCCCTCCACGCTGATGACCAGGAACGGCATCGCCACGAACGCCTCGGCCACCACGACCCCGGCCGTGGTGAACGGCAGGGTGATCCCGAACCAGTCGTCCAGCCACTGCCCGACGACCCCGTTGCGGCCGAGCGCCATCAGCAGTGCCACACCGCCGACCACCGGGGGCAGGACGAGGGGGAGGGTGACGAGGGCCCGTACGAGACCGCGTCCGGGGAAGTCCACCCGGGCCAGCAGCCAGGCCAGCGGCACCCCGAGGACCAGACTCACGGCCGTGGCCGCCGTGGCGCACACGAGCGACAGCTTCAGCGCCTGCCACACCTCGGGGCTGGTGAGCAGGTCGGGCATGCTGCGCCAGGGCGCCCGGATCAGGAGGGCGACGAGCGGGAGGACGAGGAGGACGAGGCCGATCAGCGCGGGCAGGAGCAGGGGGAGCGGGACACCCCCGTGGCGCCCGGGGAACCCTCCGCGTCCGGGAAGCCACCCGCGTCCGGGGACGCGCCGACGCCGCGGACCCCCGCCCAGGGTGTCCGCGGTGCCGGCCCCCTGAGAGGAAGAGGCGGAAGGAGAAGGGGACGTCACGGCTCCAGGAACCCGGCCTCGGTCAGGACCTTCTGGCCCTCGGCGGACCGCACGAGCGCGATGAACGCCCTGGCGGCGTCGGTGTTCTCCGACTCCCTGAGCAGGGTGATGGGGTAGTCGGTGATGGCGTCGGCGGACTCGGGGAACTCCACACCCTCCACCTTCTCACCGGCCGCCCGCACATCGGTCTTGTAGACGACCGCCGCGTCGGCCTCCTTCAGCACCACCTTGTTGAGCGCGGACCTCACGTCCTCCTCGTACGACACCGGCGTGAGCTTCAGCTTGCTCGCGTCGAGGGCCTTCCGCGCGGCGGCGCCGCAGGGCACGGCCTCGTCGCAGAGCACGACCTTCAGATCGGAGCCGTTCAGATCCTCGAGGGAGGAGATCCTGTCGGGGTTGCCGGGGAGGGTGGCGATCTCCAGCTGGTTGCGGGCGAAGGTCTCGGGTGTGCTGGAGGCGTCACCGGCATCGGTCACGACGGCCATCGTCCTGGGGCTGGCGGAGGCGAACACGTCCGCCGGGGCGCCGCCGGTGATGCCGGCGGCGAGCGCGTCGCTGCCGCCGAAGTTGAACGTCACCTTCGTCCCGGGGTGCTCCTTCTCGAACTGCTCGCCCAGCGTCGTGAAGCTCTCCTTGAGCGAGGCGGCGGCGAAGACGGTCACCTCCCCGGACAGCTCGTCCGAGCCGGAGGAGTCCGACTTCGCGGAGGAGTCGGAGTCGGAGGAACCACAGGCGCTCAGGGCCAGCAGGGCGGCGCCACCGACCCCGACTGCCCGCAGGGTCCGCCTGGTCGTACGGGTCCGGCGTACGGCACGGGTCGTCACGGGTCCACTCCCTCTGGTCCTGCGCGGACTGCACGGACTGAACGGACTCGGCGACGGTCAACGCCCCTGATCAACTGGTCGACGCTCGCCGTCCCCGATTCCGTAGCTAGGTCTGCGCAGATGATAATGCCGCAAGTGCCAGGTGTATGCCATCAGTGTCATCGCATGAGCCGGGCCTTCTGATGCTCGGCATGGCATGTGCGTTCGCACAAGAGGACCGGGCGGCCGACGGGATCAGCGGCGGGACATGTAGAGGTCGAAGGCCTTGTGCAGGACCTTGTTGAGCGGGAAGTCCCACTCGCCGAGGTATTCGACGGCCTCGCCGCCGCTGCCGGACTTGAACCGCAGGAGTCCCAGCAGGTGGTTGCTCTCCTCCAGCGTGTCGGTGATGCCGCGGAAGTCGTAGACGCCGGCGCCGAGCGCGTGGGCGTCGGTCATCATCCGCCACTGGACGGCGTTGTTGGGCTGCACCTCGCGCTTGCGGCTGGTGGAGGCGCCGTAGGAGTACCAGGCGTGTGTGCCGACGGTCAGCATCGTGGCCGCCGCGAGTACCTCGCCCTCGTGGTGGGCGAGGTACAGGCGCATACGGTCGGTGTCCTCCGAGGTCAACGCGGTCCACATGCGCTGGAAGTACGCCAGGGGACGGGGGATGAACCGGTCCCGGCCGGCGGTCTCCACGTAGATCTCGTGGAAGGCGGGCAGATCCTCGTACGCGCCCCGCACGACCGTGACGCCTGCCTTCTCCGCCTTCTTGATGTTGCGGCGCCACTGCTGGTTGAGGCCCTGCTGGATCTCCTCCAACGACCGTCCCGAGAAAGGGACTTGGAAGACGTAGCGCGGCTGGCCGGCGGCGAAGCCGTCCTCGCCTCCGGGCTCGGCCGTCCGCCAGCCCATGCGGCGCAACCGGTCGGCGATGCCGGCGGACCCCGGCTCGTGCACGGTGGCCTCCACGTCCCCCAGCCGCCTCGCCCCCGGGTCGGCGATCGCCGCCTTGACCGCCTCGGCACTCCAGCGACGGGTCACCACCGGCGGCCCCATCTTCACCGAGAACGCGCCCTGCTCCTTCAGATAGCCGAGCATCGGCTCCAGCCAGCGCTGAAGATCCGGCGCGGTCCAGTCGATGACCGGCCCCTCGGGCAGGTAGGCGAGGTACCGCCGCAACTTCGGCAAGGGCCGCAGCAGCACCAGGCCCACGCCGACCAGTCGGTCGCTCTCGTCGAACCAGCCGAGGCTCCGCGCCCGCCAGTCCGGCTTCACATCGCCCCACGAGGGCACCTGCATGTGGCTGACCGAGGGCCGGGCCCGGACGAAGGCCAGATGATCCTCACGGGTGATCGCCTTCAGGCGCAGGCTCATACGCGGCGCTCCTTCGCTCGGCGCACCAGCCTACTTAAGGCGCGGGGCTCGACCGGGTCTGCGCACGTACGCGAGTCGCCGTCACGCCCGGGAGCAGGCACGGGCCGCCCCCGCGCGGTCACCGCCGTGCCCTCGATGTCCACCGTGGGCATGGGCCAGGGCCCTCCGGTGCGAAGGGCCCTGGGGCGGTGTCGGCGTCAGTTCTGGCAACCGCATCCCGAGGTGGTCTTGGCCTCGATCACGGTGAGGCCGGGGTCGACCGCGGTCTCGGCCGGCGTACAGCAGGCCTCGACGCCGCAGCACGCGGCACTCGACTCGGCGGCCGGACGGCCGCTTTCGGCGGTCACCGGCTTCGTGGCACGGACGATCGCGGAGTGCATGCCGTCGGCGACCGGGTGGGTCGGGGTGATCTCGACGTCGGTGAACCCGGCGGCTTCGAGTCCGGCGCGGTATTCGGCGAACGAGAGGGCGCCGGCGATGCAGCCGACGTAGTCGCCGCGCTCGGCCCGCTGGTCGGGCGTGAGGGTGTCGTCGGCGACGACGTCGGAGACGCCGATCCGGCCGCCGGGCCTGAGGATGCGGAAGGTCTCGGCGAAGACGGCGGGCTTGTCGGTGGACAGGTTGATCACACAGTTGGAGATGACGACGTCGATCGTGTTCGCGGGCAGCGGGATCGCCTCGATGGTGCCCTTGAGGAACTCGACGTTCGCCGCGCCGGCCTTCGCCGCGTTGGCGAGAGCCAGGGCGAGCATCTCCTCGGTCATGTCCAGCCCGTACGCCTTGCCGGTGGGGCCGACGCGGCGGGCGGAGAGCAGGACGTCGATGCCGCCGCCGGAACCGAGGTCCAGGACGCGTTCGCCTTCGCGGAGTTCGGCGACGGCGGTGGGGTTGCCGCAGCCGAGGGAGGCGGCCACGGCCTCGGCGGGCAGGGCGTCGCGCTCGTCGGCGGCGTAGAGGGTGGAGCCGAAGTTCTCGTCGACCTCGACGGGCTCGGGTCCGCAGCAGGTGGTGCCGCCTTCGGTGACCTTCACGACTGCGGCGGCGTACCGCCGGCGGACGGTTTCGCGCAGGTCGGTGGTGCTCTGCTCGCTCATGACTTCACTCCTGGATGACGGGCATGGCGGTGCCCGGAACGGCTTGAACGGCTTGTATTGACGTCCATTGATGCAATCTTTCGCCTTGAATCGAAAAACGTCAACATAGAGACATGTCGAAACAAGAGATTGCGGTGATCGGGGTCGGCCGGTGCAGCCGCCGGCCCCGTTGCCGTCCACCGGTCGGCAACGGGGCTGTGCGGGCGATCAGCCGCAGGTGGCCGACGGCGTCATGCCAGGCCGACAGCAGTGGCCGGAGACGTCAGTGCCCCGGTGACCCTGCCGACCAGTCCCTCGAAGGTGGCGGGCGCACGTGGAGTCTCGGTGGTCGAGAGTCGCGTTCCGGCCTCGGGCGGAGAAGCGGCTGTACGCAAGCTCGGCAAGGCGTCCGGTTACGACTGGTCGCCTAGTTCGCCGCGTCCCTGACTCGGCGTTGTTCCCGCCGTCTGCGAAGAGAAGCCCGCGCGCAGCTGCAACGGCGCCATGCCGTGCCAGCGGCGGACAGCCCGGCGCAGGGCGCGTTCGTCGGAGAAGCCCGCCTGGCGGGCCACCTCGCGGAGGGTGAGGTGAGGGCGGTGCAGGAGCAGTTCGACGCGCTCCCGGCGGACGCCCTCGACGATCGCCTCGTAGGAGGTGCCGCAGTCGGCCAGGCGGCGGCGCAGCGTCCGCTCGCTCGACGCGTGTCGGCGGGCCTGCTCGGAGAAGGAGGGGACGAACGGGAGGCTCTGCGCGACGGAGATCTCCAGGATCTCCAGCAGGTCCTGCTGGCGACGGCGGGAGGCCATCTGCCCTTCGAGGAGTTCGAGGGTCGCGGCGTAGGTGACCGGATCGCGGCCCGGCATCGGCCGGTTGATCCATGCCTGCGGTACCACCAGCCGGTTGTGGGAGGCGCCGAAGTGCAGGGGGCAGCGGAAGAGGTCGCGGAAGGGCTGGACGTCGCGCGGGGCGGCGAAGGCGAAGTGGACCTCCTGGGGTGCGAGGCCGGCGTCGGCGGCGAGGCGGCCCAGGGTGACGACGCTCGAAAACGCCTCCTCGACAAGGAAGACGGCGACGTTCGGGTCGATCATCGGGTCCGGGAGGTCGGCCCGGATCACGTAGTCGGAGCCCTCCCGGCCCGCCGACCAGACCGTCATCGCCCCGGACACGTTCTGGAAGCGGACCCCCGCCTCGATCGCGACCTGGAGGGTGTCGCTGGCGAGCATGGCGAAGCCCACCAGCCCCCAGGCGGTGAGGTGCTGCGCGGCTCCGACCCGCAGGCCCAGGTTCTCGTCCCCGGTGAGTTCGACAGCGCGCCGGATGACGGCACTGCCCTGGCGGTAGGAGACGCGCAGGGCCGCCGAGCGCATCAGGGTCTCGGTGAGACCGACCTGGGACAGTTCCGGCTGTAGGTCGACTCCGTACTCCTCGGTGATCTGGCCCAGATAGCGCAGAATGTTCGGGGAGATCGTCGCCGACGTGCTGCGGGTGGTGCTGTTCTCCGGACGGGTTGCCTCGGTCATGGCTTCTCTCCAGGGCCGTACTCGCGACCACCTTAGGCAGCTGTGTCCGGGTTCGGCCGCGCTAGCGGGTACGGATCCAGACGGTCTTCTCCCTTGTCCACTGCCCGAAGGCGTCGGTGGACCGCTCCGCCCCACCGAATCCGGACTGTTTCCAGCCACCGAAGGGGGCGGTGATGTCGCCCTCGCTGTAGCAGTTGACGGAGACCACTCCGGCCTGGATGCCGCGGGCGAGACGGAAGGCGGTGTCGAGGTCGTGGGTCCACAGTGAGGCGGCAAGGCCGTAGGGGGTGGCGTTCGCCGTCCGGATCGCCTCCCGCTTGGAGGCGAAGGTCTGGACGGTGACCACGGGGCCGAACAGTTCCTCGGTGAGGACCCCGCTGCCGTCGGGGGCGCCGACGACGACGGTGGGCGGGTAGTACGCCCCGTGCGGGTGCAGGCCCGCCGGCAACCCGGCGGTGTGGGCCACGGCTCCGGCGGCGACCGCCTCGTCCACGGCGCGGGCGACCCGGTCTCGCGCCGCAGTGCTGATCAGCGGTCCCGTGCGGGTGTCCGGCTCGGCCGGGTCGCCGATGACCAGGGCCCCGGCGGCGGCCGTGAACCGTGCGACGACCTCGGCGGCGATGTCCTCGTGGACCAGGATCCGGGAGCCGGCCGTGCAGTTCTGTCCCATCGTCAGGAACGCGGCTTCGATCATGTCGTCGATGAGGTCGACGCCGAAGTCGAGCGCGTCCGGCATCAGCACCTGGGGGCTCTTGCCGCCCATCTCCAGGAAGACCCGCTTGAAGTTGGTCTCCGCGGCGTCGGCCAGGATCCGCCGTCCGGTCGCCGTCGAGCCGGTGAACGAGAGCGCGCCGATCCCGGGGTGTCGGGCGAGCGCCCGGCCGGCTTGCGCGCCGTAGCCGGGCAGCACGGCGAGGGTGCCGTCCGGCAGCCCCGCCTCCGTCGCCAGCCGGGCCACGTGGAGGGCCGAGCGCGGGGTCGCCTCGGCAGGCTTGAGCAGCAGGCTGTTGCCCGCGGCGAGGGCGGGCCCGATCTTCCAGGCGGCCATGGCGAGCGGGTAGTTCCAGGGGAGGACGGCGGCGACCGCTCCGACGGGTTCCCGGCTCATCAGACCCAGGTGGTCGTGGCTGGTGGGGGCGGTGCGGCCGAAGACCTTGTCGGCCGCCTCCGCGAACCAGCGGATCGACTCGATCGCGCCCGGCACATCGCCGGTACGGCACTCCGTGATGGGTTTGCCCGCGTCCTCGCAGTCCAGGCGGGCCAGGATCTCGGCATCGCGTTCCATCAGCTCGGCGAGGCGCAGCAGGACCGCGGCCCGCTCCCGGGGCGGCCGGGCCGCCCACACCCCGCTGTCGAAGACGCGGTGCGCCTG
Source organism: Streptomyces sp. MNU76 (assembly GCF_020982545.1). GTDB lineage: Bacteria > Actinomycetota > Actinomycetes > Streptomycetales > Streptomycetaceae > Streptomyces. The sequence goes on from NZ_JAJKLK010000003.1 coordinate 587,105, forward strand.
GTCCACGGCCGTGTCCACCTCGCCCGCGGTGGCGGCGGGCAGGGTGTCGAGGATCTCCCCGGTGGCCGGGTTGATGACGGTGAGCAGGCGGTCGTCCGGGCGGGTGTTCGTGTCGGTGTTCATGTCGGCGTTCGTGTCGGTGTTCATGGTCATGCCTCCTGCACCAGTTCCCAGCGGCCGTCGACCTGCCGGGCCAGTCCTCTGCGCCGCAGGTCCTCCAGGTACCGGGCCAGGCCGCGTTCGCCGCGCTTGCGGAAGAGCGGGAGAAGGCTGGGGAGAAGGTTCGGCACCAGCATGGAGAAGCGGACCAGGAGCGCTTCGCCGACGCGTGGATACGCCTCGAGCCGCGGCCGGTCGAGCAGGCTCACCACCGCGGCGGCGACGTCGGACGGCTGCTGCGGGGGGTCCTGGAACTGCAGGGAGTTGCCGCCGCCGACGGCCTCCCGGCGCAGCATCGGGGTGTCGGTGGCCGACGGCAGCACCGAGCCGACGCGAATGCCCTTGGCGCCCAGGTCGAGGGCGATGGACAGCATCGCGCCGCGCAGCCCGAACTTCGACGCCGCGTAGATCGGAGTCTCCCCCTGGGGGAAGATGCCGGCGAGGGACACCGTGGTGACGACGCGGGGATCGGCGGAGGCCATCAGCAGGGGAATGGCCAGCCGGGTGGCCACCAGCGGAGAGATCATGTTGAGATCGATCTCCCGCTCGATGGTCTCCACCGGGCGCACGTCGAACCGCTCGGTGCTGGTCATACCGACGTTGTTGACCAGCACATCGAGGCGGCCGAAGGCGGCGGCGACCTGTTCGAAGAGGTCCGCGATCCCGGCCCGGTCCAGCAGGTCGCAGCCGAGGCCCAGGTGACCGGCGCCGGGCAGGGTGTCCGCGACCCGCCGCGCGCGCTCACCGTCGATGTCGACGACGACGCACACCGCGCCGCCGCTCGCGAACCGCCGACACAGCGCGCTGCCGATGCCACCCGCGCCGCCGGTCACCAGCATCACCTTGCCGGCGTAGTCGTAGCCGCTCATGCCACCGTCTCCTTGCTGCGGACCACCGGCACCGCCGGAGCGCGTCCCTCGGTGGGCCAGCCCAGGGCGGCGGCGACCTTGGTGACGTACTTGGTGTACGCGGCGCTGTCGACGTAGCCGGTGTGGCGCGGGGAGTCCACGAACCGCAGACCGCCGGTCAGGTCCGGGCGGTCGCTGCGAATCATGCGGGCGAAGCGCTCGGCGTTCGGCATGCCCCGGCGGCTGTCCTGGATAAACCCGGCGATCAACTGGGCCTGAGCGTCGAAGAGTTGGTAGGCGCCGGAGTTGGTCTCGATGAAGCCGACGCCGAACAGCCCCTCGTGCTCGCGGGAGAACGACGACAGGTACAGGTCGGGGTGCTGCTCGTCGCCGAAGTAGGCCTGCGCGACGGGCACTTTGTGCACATAGCCGGTCGCCAGCAGGATCAGGTCGAAGTCGTTGCTGCTGCCGTCGGTGAAGTGGACGGTGCGGCCCTCGGCGCGCAGGACGCCCGGCCGCGCGGTGATGTCGCCGTGCTGCAGGTGGTGCAGGAGCATCGAGTTGACCGTGGGGTGGGTCTCGAAGAGCTTGTGGTCCGGCTTCTGCAGGCCGAGGCGGGTCGGATCGCCGTTGACGATCCGCAGGAGTGCGCCGAACAGCCTCTGCTCCAGCCACTTCGGCATCCGGGGACCGACGCCTTCGAGGGTGTCCACGGGCCTGCCGAACAGGTGTTTGGGGATGAACCAGTAACCGCGGCGCATGCTGATCTCCGCGTGGTCGGCGGCACGGGCCGCGTCACAGGCGATGTCGCAGCCGGAGTTGCCCCCGCCGACCACCAGGACCCGCTTGCCGCGCAGCTCGTCGCTGCTGCGGTAGCCGACCGTGTGCCGGATCTCGCCGCTGAAGTCACCCGGGATCTCGGGGATGTTGGGGTGCCACTGCGAGCCGGTGCAGACCACCACCTGCGCGTGGCGGCTGGTGCGCCCGTCGGCACGGGTGACCGTCCAGGTGCCGTCCGCGTTCTTCGCCACGTCGCGCACGGCGGTGCCGAACTCGATGCGTTCCGAGAGCCCGTACGCGTCGGCGAACGACGTCAGATACGACAGGATCTGCCGCCGCGGCGGGTAGTCGGCGAAGTGGTCGGGCATCGGCCAGCCGCCGAAGCCCGAGAGGGTCTTGCTGGAGACGAAATGGGCCGACTCGTACATCGGGCTGCCCGGGTTGTCGATGTCCCACAGGCCGCCCGGACCGGTGTGCCGCTCGATGTGCGTGTAGGGGAGCCGTCGCTCACCGAGCGCTCGTGCCACTGCCAGCCCAGCGGGACCGGCACCGATGACACACGTGTCGAATTCGGACTCCTTCACGAGTCCACCTCCTCTCGTCGCCACTGTCGGCGTGGGAGGAACTTAGGCAGCACGCAAGCACCGGCGGACTGGCCCGTGCGGCCACAAAGGGGGCCGCAGCGGCCAGCCCACTGACCGCCCCGGCGCGCCACAGACCGATGCCCTGCCACCCGGCCGACGGCGAACCCGCCCCGTGAGACACCCCAGCCCGTCCGCTTCATGACCGTCGGGCTGTCGGGCTGTCGGCTCCCGGCCCCCAGCCCCCAGCCGTCCGTTTCCGGTCGCGCGCGCCCTCGGTACCTGGCCCTGGGCCTTTCGCTCTTGGCCATACCTCTCCTCCGTCTACGCCGCCTGGAGCGCCGCGGGCGTGGCTGCCGCGCTGCTGACGGCGGGCGCCTCCCGGCTGGGCTGGCCTGTCCAGTACGTCCTGACCGCGCACGCCGTACTCGTGGCACTCCTCGCGACGAAGGAGAGTGACCGGAGGGCCTGTCCGGGTTGCCGTGCCGGCTCCGCCCCCCACCGGGGTGGCCTGTGGGGGGATCGGCACGAGCCGGTGTCAGGCGTCAGGCGTCACGCGGTGCGCGGTGGCCGACGGGGGTCGGAACCGGCGCAGCGGACGCATGTGGTCGCCGCCGGGCGGATCTCCAGACGCTCGGGCGGAATCGTCGTCCCGCAGTTCTCGCACCGCCCGTACTCTCCACGTTCGAGGCGCTCCAGGGCCCGGTCCAGCTCCGCCAGATGCTCGCGGGCCTGCGCCATCAGGGAGGCCACATGGGCCCGCTCGAAGGCGGTGGTGCCTCCCTCGGGGTCGTGCTCGTCGTCCACCGCGACCAGGGCGTTCGCCGCGACGATCCCGTCGAAGTCGCGGCTCAGCGCGGCCGCGCGAGCGAGGGTCTCGGCACGGGCGGCCGCGAGGCGTGCGCGGGTGGCCGAGGAGGTGGACGGGCCGGGGTCGTCGGGACGGTGCTGGGATGCGTCACCCATGCTGCGAGAACGTCGATACGCGGTGCACGATTCCCAGGCGGCAGGCGGCAGGCGGCAGGCGGCAGGCGGCAGGCGGCAGGCGGCAGGCGGCAGGCGGCCTGCCAGCAGTCTTCGGCCGTCGGCCAGCAGCCGTCGGCCAGCAAGTCGCCGACAGTCCGGTCGCCAAGCCGGTCGGCCTCGCGGCCTCGCGGCCCCTCGACCACTCCGCTCGCGCGGAACCCTCCCATCCCTCCGTTCGCTCCCAATCGATCACGGTCGTCGGCGGCACCCTCTAGGATCCGAAGCATGGCGCTGACGACGCACGACGTGGATCGGTTCGAGGCGACGAGGCCCCGTCTGGAGGCGATCGCCTACCGCCTCCTCGGCTCGGCGGGCGAGGCGGAGGACGCCGTGCAGGAGACGTTCCTGCGCTGGCAGGCGGCCGACGTCGACCGGGTCGAGGTGCCCGAGGCCTGGCTGACGAAGGTGCTCACCAACCTGTGCCTCAACCAGCTCACCTCGGCCCGCGCACGCCGGGAGAGCTACGTGGGCCAGTGGCTGCCCGAGCCGCTGCTCGCCGGCGACCCGATGCTCGGTCCCGCCGACACCGTCGAGCAGCGCGAGTCCGTCTCGTACGCAGTCCTGACCCTGCTGGAGCGCCTCACCCCCAACGAGCGGGCGGTCTACGTGCTGAAGGAGGCCTTCGACTACCCGCACCGGGAGATCGCCGAGATCCTCGACATCAGCGAGGCGGCCAGCCAGCAGATCTTCCACCGCGCGAAGAAGCACGTGGCGGCGGGCAAGACCCGTACGGAGATCGACGAGGCGGCGGCCCGGCGGATCGTCGAGGAGTTCCTCGCGGCGGCCACCAGCGGGAAGACCGAACCGCTGGTGGCGCTGCTGACCTCGGACGCCATCGCGGTCGGCGACGGCGGCGGAAAGGTCCCGGCCCGCGCCAGGGCGTTCGAGGGCGCCCTCGCGGTCGCGAAGTTCATGCGGGGCCTGTTCAAGCCGGCCCCGCAGAAGCGGTCCCTGGTCGGCGGCTCGCCCGAGATCCACATCTCGACGGCCAACGGCGGCCCCGCGGTCCTCGCGGTCGTCGAGGGCCGCGTCGTCGGGGTCATCTGTCTGGAGATCGGTACGGAGGGCATCGTCGCGTTCCGCAGTCAGGTCAACCCCGACAAGCTGGAGCGCGCGACCGAGGTGTGGGCGGCCACCGACCACGGAGAGCCGCTGTTCCACGCGTTCTGAGCCTCTGCGCGCCTGCCCGCCCGCGTCGTCCTGAGCCCCCACGGCGGGTGTGACCTGCTTCACATTCCCTTTCTGTCAGGAAAACGCGGGCTGCCCGGTTCAAGGGGCGAGACCGAGCAACGGCAAGCATTGACCCGCGCAGACAGGAGCAGGAAATGCAGCAGCACCGCATCATCGTCCTCGGAGCCGGCTACACCGGAGCCTCCGCCGCCGGTCGCCTCGCCAAGCGGCTGCACCGCGCGGACGTCGCGATCACCCTCGTCAACGCCGAGCCCGACTTCGTCGAGCGCGTCCGGATGCACCAGCTCGCGGTCGGCCAGGAGCTCAAGCCCCGCCCCTTCGACGAGATGTTCGAGGGCACCGGCGTCGAGGTGAAGCTCGCCGAGGTCGCCGGTATCGACGCCGACCGCAGGACCGTCACCGTGGTCGACGCGCAGGGCGCCGCGCGGCAGGAACTGGAATACGACACCCTCGTCTACGCCCTCGGCAGCGGCTGGAACCCTCAGGGCGTCCCCGGTACCGCCGAGCACGCCCACGAGATCTCCAGCCGGCCCGGCGCGCTCCGGCTGCGCGAGCGGCTGGCCCGGCTGGACGCGGGACAGCCCGTGGTGATCGTCGGCGGCGGGCTCACCGGCGTGGAGGCCGCCACCGAGATCGCCGAGGCCCGCCCCGACCTGGATGTAGCCCTCGTGGCCCGCGGCGGCTTCGGCGACTGGCTCTCCGACAAGGGGCGAGGGCATCTGCGGAAGGTCTTCGCCGGGCTCGGCATCACCGTGCACGAGCACACCGCCGTCACCGCCGTCGAAGCCGACCGCGTCCTGACCGATGGGACGGCCGTCCCGGCCGCGGTCACCGTCTGGGCCACCGGCTTCGCCGTCCACCCGATCGCCGAGGCCAGCACCCTGGAGGTCTCCGGCACCGGCCAGATCGTGGTCGACGGGACCATGCGTTCGGTCTCGCACCCCGAGGTGTACGCCATCGGTGACGCGGCCTTGGTGATGGGCCCCGGCGACAAGCCGCTGCGGATGTCGTGCGCCTCCGGTGTTCCCACCTCGTGGCAGGCCGCCGACACCATCGCGGCCCGCCTGACCGGCGGAAAGCTCCCGAAGATCGGGATCCGCTACTACCAGCAGTGTGTCTCGCTCGGCCGCAAGGAGGGCCTGATCCAGTTCGTCACCGCGGACGACCGGGCCGTCCCGAAGGCCCTCACCGGCCGCCTCGCCGCCGTCTACAAGGAGTTCATCTGCAAGGGCGCGGCCTGGAGTGTCGCCAACCCGACGGTGGGCATGCCGGTCCGTCGCCGCCGCACGGTACAGCCGACCGGCAGGGTGGCCCGGGCGGCCCGGGCGGGCCGCACGGACGCGGGGTGCCCGGCAGGGCAGGCGGACTCGACGGAGAGGGTCGCGGCTTGAGCCGGACGGCCCGGCCCACCCGGCCGCACGACGGAACGGGGCCCTCGACCAGAGGGCCCCGTTCCGTCGTGCGGCCGGGTGGGCCGTCAGTCAGCATGTACGCGCGGCGGCGTGCGCGGTCGTGTTCCGCCTCGCGCAGGACCTCCCGGGTGACAGGGACGACCTCGCCCTGGCCGAAGAGGAAGAAGCGGAGGAAGTCGGCGAAGGGGCTCGGCGGTCAGCGCGGTCGACCAGTCGGTGACGACCTGGCCCTCGGTGACGACGTGCCACAGGCCGGCGAGCCCAGGAGGGTGAGGACGAAGAGCTTGCCCTTCCAGAACGTCAGCAGGCGTTCCGGCATCGCGATGGAGCCCACGCCCCGGGGACTCTCCTCCGCCACCCGCCGGTACACGGGAGGGCTCCCGCGAGGGTGACGACGACCAGCACGATGGTCGCGATGGGGGAGAGCAGACCGGCCGCCGGCGCGGCGATGCCGGGCTGGTAACCGGGAGTGGAGACATAGTCGACGCCCGTCAGGCGCATCACCCGCCACCAGGGCTGCCCCCGGCGCGCGGGCTCCGGCCGGGCGGGCGGTCCGGCGTGGCCGTCGCCCTTGCCCATGTCGGACAGACCCTCCAGCATCCAGGTGTGCAGGCGCCGTTGAGGGCGTTCGGTGGCGGCCATCGGCGTGCTCCCGGCGCATGGCTCCGTACGGGAAAAGCCATCACGCGGACGGCACCCCCAGCGTAAGCAGAGAGCGACGTCCGGGCCCATGGGAAGCGTGCTCCGAAGGCGTCGAAGGTCCGTCAAGACCTTCGCGCCTTCGCGCCTTCGCGCCTTCGCGCCTCCGTGCCTCCGTGCCTTCGTGCCGCCCTCAGCCGGTGCTGCTCAGAGGCTGCGGGCGGTGATGTCGCCCTGCATCGTGGTGGCGCGGATGTCGAGCTCGGCGGTGCCGTCGTTGCGGAGGGCGTTGCTGACGCGGCCGTACTCGGTGCCGGCGTCCAGGGCGGCCGAGACGTCGGCGGGGGCGCCGACCGTGATGTCCCCGGACTGGGTGAGCAGCACGACCTTGCCGCGCACGGCCTCGGCGATCAGGATGGAGCCCCGCTGCGTGCTGATGTCCGCGGGGCCGCCCAGCCGGCCGACCTCGACGTCGCCGTCGATCGCGGTGAGGCAGAGGCTCGCGACCTCGTCGACCTTGATCCGGCGGTACGCGCCCGTGAAGGCGACGTCACCGAGGCGTCCCTCGGTCCGCAACTCGGCGCTCTCGGACCTGGCCTCGACGTGCGAGCCGACGGGCAGGTGGACGGTGGCATCCAGGGCCCCTGAGAAGCCGACCAGCTTGCTGTCGGGGGCAGCGGTGATGACGTGCAGGACACCGTCGGCGTACGAGACGGTGGTGCGCTCGGCGGTCTTGACGTCGCGCCCCTTGGACGGGTCGGCGGGCAGGACCTCGACGGTGGTGCCGCCGCCGTCGGTGGCGACGAACCGCACGCGCCCGGCAGGGATGTCCAGGACGGCGGAGATGGGGGCGGGGGTCTCGAACTTCTGCATCATGCTCTCCTGTGAATCGAAGTTTCCGATGAAGGAAAAGCTACGTTGCGTTCGTAGATCTAGCAACATAGTTGTTGCGACATGACGCTCTCATTGCAGGTGAAGCTGGTGATTTCGTTGCAGTGGGCTTCGTGCTAAATGCAACGACGGCCGCAGAGGCATTGCAATGAGATGCATGTGAACGCTGCACTCGCTCACGACGCGCGAGAGCGCCGAACAGATCTGGCGCGGACCGGGCCGTATGGGTTCCGTCAAAGCCGGCGACCTGCCCGTAAGGGACCCGTCAACGGGCGGACTCTGCGGCCGAAGAGGGGCTTTCCTCTTAGTCGTCCGATCCTGTTCCTACCCTCTCCTAGGAGTTCGCGATGGCCGATGTGGCCTTCGTCGTCGTCACGGTCGCGGTGTTCGCGCTGGTGGCTCTGGTGGCCAAGGGGGTGACCCGGCTGTGAGCGTCGAGCATGCCGTCGGCCTGATCGTGGCCGTCTCCCTGCTGGGCTATCTCGTCCTCGCCCTGATCTTCCCGGAGAGGTTCTGACAGTGACATCAGCTGCTGCCGCAGCGGGGGGCATGGGGCCTGTACTCGCGGGCGTCCTCCAGTTGCTCGCCCTGATCGGCGCGCTGGCTCTCGCCCACATCCCCCTCGGCACCTACATGGCCAGGGTCTACTCCTCCGACCGACACTGGCGCGTCGAGAAGTGGATCTACCGGTGCATCGGTGCCGACCCCGACACCGAGATGCGCTGGCCAGCGTATCTGCGCGGAGTCCTGGCCTTCTCCGTGGTCGGTGTGCTCTTCCTCTATCTGCTCCAGCGGATCCAGGGCGTCCTGCCCGGCTCGCTCGGCTTCGCCTCGGTCGACCCGGCGCAGTCGTTCAACACGGCCGTGTCGTTCGTGACCAACACCAACTGGCAGTCGTACTACGGCGAACAGACCATGGGACATGTGGTCCAGGTCGCCGGGCTGGCGGTGCAGAACTTCGTCTCCGCGGCCGTCGGCATCGCGGTGGCCGTCGCTCTCGTACGCGGGTTCTCACGGTCCCGGACCGGTGAACTGGGCAACTTCTGGACGGACATGGTGCGCGGCACCGTCCGGGTCCTGGTGCCGCTGTCCGTGGTCGCCGCGATCGTGCTGGTGGCGTGCGGGGCGATCCAGAACTTCTCCGGCATCCACGAGGTCGGCCAGTTCTTCCATGGGCACAGCATGGGCGGCTCCCAGCAGTGGAAAGGCGGCGCGGTCGCCTCGACGGAGGCCATCAAGGAGATCGGCACGAACGGCGGCGGCATCTTCAACGCCAACTCCGCCCACCCGTTCGAGAATCCGACGCCGTTCACCAACCTCTTCGAGATCTTCCTGCTGCTCGTCATCCCGTTCTCCCTGACCCGCACCTTCGGTGTGATGGTCGGCAGCGTGCGGCAGGGGTACGCGATCCTCGCCACCATGGCCACCATCTGGGTCGGCTTCGTCGCCCTCATGATGTGGACCGAGTTCGCCCACCACGGCCCCGCGTTGCAGATCGCGGGCGGGGCGATGGAGGGCAAGGAGCAGCGCTTCGGGGTCGGCGCCTCGTCGATCTTCGCCGTGTCGACGACGCTGACCTCGACCGGCGCGGTGGACTCCTTCCACTCCTCCTTCACCGGACTCGGCGGCGGCCTCACCCTGCTCGGCATGCAGTTGGGCGAGATCGCGCCCGGCGGCACCGGCTCCGGCCTCTACGGCATGCTGATCATGGCGATCATCGCGGTGTTCATCGCCGGGCTGATGGTCGGCCGCACCCCCGAGTACCTGGGCAAGAAGATCGGCACCCGCGAGATCAAGTTCGCCGCCTGCTACATCCTCATCACACCGGCCCTGGTGCTGGTCCTCACCGCCGTCTCCATGGCCCTGCCGACCCCGCCGAACTCCATGCTGAACCCCGGAGCGCACGGCTTCTCCGAGGTGCTGTACGCCTTCACGTCCGCCGCCAACAACAACGGCTCGGCCTTCGCCGGGTTGAACGCCAACACCGACTGGTACAACACCATGACCGGACTCGCGATGCTGCTCGGCCGTTTCCTGCCGATGGTGTTCGTGCTCGCGCTGGCCGGGTCCCTCGGCGAGCAGCGGCCGGTCCCGGCCACGGCGGGCACGCTGCGCACCGAGAAGCCGCTGTTCACCGGTCTGTTGGTGGGCGCGATCCTGATCATCACCGGTCTGACCTACTTCCCGGCCCTCGCGCTCGGGCCGCTGGCCGAGGGGCTGGCGTCATGACCACCCGCACAGAGAAGCACGAGGACTCGATGTCCACAGCCACCCCGAACCGGGCGCCGCACCGTGATGTGCCGACCGGTCACAAGGACGAAGGACGGGTCGACGCGGGCCTGTTCGACCCGAAGCAGCTGCTCAGGTCGCTGCCGGACGCCTTCCGCAAGCTCGACCCCCGGGTGATGGTCAAGTCGCCCGTGATGTTCGTGGTCTGGATCGGCTCCGTGCTGACCACGGTCTTCTCCGTCAAGGATCCGGGCGACTGGTTCGGCTGGACCATCAGCGCCTGGCTGTGGCTGACCGTCGTCTTCGCCAACCTCGCCGAGGCCGTCGCCGAGGGCCGGGGCAAGGCGCAGGCCGACACCCTCCGCAAGGCCAAGACCGACACCGTGGCCCGGAGGCTCACCGAGGGCGGTGCCGACGGTGCCGAAGAGCGGGTACCCGGAACCGAGTTGAGGATCGGCGACCTGGTCGTGTGCGAGGCCGGCGACATCATCCCCGGCGACGGTGACGTCGTCGAGGGTGTCGCCTCGGTGGACGAATCGGCGATCACCGGCGAGTCCGCGCCCGTCATCCGGGAGTCCGGCGGCGACCGGTGCGCCGTCACCGGCGGCACCAAGGTCCTCTCCGACCGGATCGTCGTCAGGATCACCACCAAGCCGGGCGAGACCTTCATCGACCGGATGATCGCCCTGGTCGAGGGCGCGGCCCGGAAGAAGACCCCCAACGAGATCGCGCTCAACATCCTGCTGGCCTCGCTGACGATCGTGTTCCTGCTGGCGGTGGCGACCCTGCCGCCGTTCGCGGACCACGCGGGCACCCACCTCACGATGGTCGTGCTGGTCGCCCTGCTGGTGTGCCTCATCCCGACCACCATCGGCGCGCTCCTGTCCGCCATCGGTATCGCGGGCATGGACCGGCTCGTGCAGCGCAACGTCCTGGCGATGTCCGGCCGGGCGGTCGAGGCCGCCGGTGACGTCTCCACCCTGCTGCTCGACAAGACCGGCACCATCACCCTCGGCAACCGGCAGGCGGCGGAGTTCGTGCCCGTCCCCGGCACCACCGAGACCGACCTCGCCGACGCGGCCCAGCTCTCCTCACTGGCCGACGAGACCCCGGAGGGCCGCTCCGTCGTCGTCCTGGCGAAGACCGAGTACGGGCTGCGCGAGCGGAGTCAGGGCGAGCTGGCCGGTGCCGAGTGGATCGCCTTCAGCGCCCAGACCCGGATGTCGGGCGTGGACGTCGACGGGCGCAAGATCCGCAAGGGCGCCGCCGGATCGGTCATCGCCTGGGTGCGCGAGCAGGGCGGCACGGTCTCGGAGGACGCCGGCACGCTGGCCGACCGGATCTCCGAGGCCGGCGGCACGCCGCTGCTGGTGGCCGTCGAGGACAGCGACGGGGCACGGGTGCTGGGCGTCATCCACCTCAAGGACGTGGTCAAGGAGGGCATGCGCGAACGCTTCGAGGAGCTGCGGCGCATGGGCATCAAGACGGTCATGATCACGGGCGACAACCCGCTGACCGCCCGTGCGATCGCCGAGGAGGCGGGCGTCGACGACTTCCTCGCCGAGGCCACCCCCGAGGACAAGATGGCCCTCATCAAGCGTGAGCAGGCCGGCGGCAAGCTCGTCGCGATGACCGGCGACGGCACCAACGACGCCCCGGCCCTCGCCCAGGCGGACGTCGGCGTGGCCATGAACACCGGGACCTCCGCCGCCAAGGAGGCCGGGAACATGGTGGACCTCGACTCCAATCCGACCAAGCTCATCGAGATCGTCGAGATCGGCAAGCAACTGCTGATCACCAGGGGTGCGTTGACGACCTTCTCCATCGCCAACGACGTGGCGAAGTACTTCGCGATCATCCCGGCGCTGTTCGCGGCCGTCTACCCGGGCCTGGACAAGCTCAACATCATGGGCCTGTCCTCGCCGGACTCCGCGATCCTCTCGGCGGTCGTCTTCAACGCGCTGATCATCATCGCGCTGGTCCCGCTGTCCCTGAAGGGCGTGCGGTACCGGCCGGTCAGCGCGGACAGACTGCTCCGCCGCAACCTGACCGTCTACGGCCTCGGCGGGCTCGTCGCGCCGTTCATCGGCATCAAGCTCGTCGACCTGCTCATCTCTCTGATCCCCGGGATCGGGTGAAGGACATGAACAACTCCTTTGCGAACACTGCCCGGTTGCTGATCGCGGGCCTGCGGGCACTGCTCGTGCTGACCGTGCTCACCGGCATCGTCTATCCGCTGGCCGTCACAGGTGTGGCGCAGGCGCTCTTCCCCACCAAGGCGAACGGCTCCGAGGTGACGTACGACGGCAAGGTCGTCGGGTCTTCACTGATAGGCCAACAGGGATACAGCCTGGACTACTTCCAGCCCCGCCCGGCGAACGGACTGGGTGAGAACTCGCTCAACACCCGCTACAAGCTGATCCTGTCCGGCGCCACCAACCTGTCCGCGGACAACAAGGACCTCATCAAGCAGGTCGAGGACGCCAAGGCGAAGGTAGTCAAGGACAACTCGGTGCCCGGCTACACCGTCAGGCCGTCCGAGGTCCCCGCGGACGCGGTCACCTCCTCCGGCTCCGGTCTCGACCCGGACATCTCCCCGGCCTACGCCGATCTCCAGGTCCACCGCGTCGCCGAGCGGAACAGCCTGACCGTCGCCCAGGTGCGGAGGCTGGTCGACGAGCACACCCAGGGCCGCACCCTCGGCTTCATCGGCGAGCCCCGGGTCAACGTCCTCGAACTCAACATCGCGCTCAAACACCTCGCGGCGGACAAGTGATCGCCCCGACGCGACGCAGGTGGGTCGGCGGTCATGCGCCTCACCCTCACATCCCGCCCGAACCAGACAGCGCCCGGGGAGGAGAGATCTCCATCCCGGGCGCTGCCCCGGCTTCCGTCCCGGCTCAGGCCGAAGCCGCCCGTCAGGGGTGACGGCGTCGCCGCGGACGTCGAGGTGGACCTGGTGAACCTGGTCGACCTTCTGCATGCACTCGATCAGGACCCCGCCGAGATACAGGCGATCCCGCGCCTCACGACATCACCACGTGAGACATCCTCACAACTCCCTGCACCGAGAAGTTGATTTGCAGTAACGGAAGTTGATGGCGTGTCAGGCGAGAAGGGGGGTAACCGCGAAACGGAATCGCTTCCAGTGCGGTTCCATTCGATCACCCGCTTCGGAAGGACGACGCATGCGCAGATCACGCAGAGTGCTGATCCGGCTGGCCACGGGCTTGATGGCCCTCGCGGTGCTGGGAGGTGTGGCGACGCCGGCTTCCGCGGACGGGCCGGCCTCGTCGCAGACGGGAACGCGGCAGTACAGCGCGGACGACGACTACTTCGCCGTCTGGTCCCGCGCGGACGCATTGAAGCTCCGGCAGGACAAGACCAACACCGCCCCCCGCGTGTCGCCGGACTTCCCGGTGATGACCGACAAGGTGTGGGTGTGGGACACCTGGCCGCTCACCAAGCTCAACACCCGGACCGCCACCTATAAGGGCTGGCACGTCATCTTCTCGCTGACGGCTCCGCGCTCGGTGCCGTTCGGTGACCGGCACTGGTACGCGAAGATCGGCTACTTCTACTCGCGTGACGCCAAGAGCTGGAAGTACGGCGGTGATCTGTTCCAGCCCGGCACCTCGTTCGGCTCACGTGAGTGGGCCGGCTCGACGGCGCTCGTCGGCGACAAGGTGTACTCCTTCTACACCGCTTCCGGGCGCGACAACGGCGGTGTCGACCCCAACGACGCACTGCAGCGTCTGGCGCAGGCGACCGGCAAGATCCACGCGGACAGGAAGCGCGTGTGGTTCAGCGGCTTCCAGGACCACCGCGTCATCGCCGAGGCCGACGGCAAGCTGTACCAGACCTTGCAACAGTCCCAGGCGGGCCCGATCATCTACGCCTTCCGTGACCCGTTCGTCTTCCGGGACCCCCGGGACCGCAAGATCCACCTCCTGTTCGAGGGCAACACCGCCGGTGTCGCCGGCACGTACCGGTGCACCGAGCGCGACATAGGTGACGTCCCGGCCGGCCACGAGGTGCCGGAGGACGCGAAGTACTACACGGGCAACATCGGTCTGGCAACGGCTGACAGCGGAAGCATGGACAACTGGCGGCTGCGACCCCCGCTGCTCTCGGCCAACTGCGTGAACCAGCAGACCGAACGACCCCACCTCGTCATCCGCAACGGCAAGTACTACCTGTTCACCATCAGCCACAAGTTCACGTTCGCGCCGGGGCTGAGCGGCTGGGACGGCCTCTACGGCTTCGTCGGATCGTCCCTGCGCAGCGACTACAGGCCGCTCAACGGCAGCGCACTGGTCCTGGGCAACCCGGAGGACGCCCCGACGCAGCAGTACTCGCACTACGTGATGCCCAACGGGCTGGTGGAGAGCTTCATCGACACGGTTCCGACCGCCGACGGCGGGACCCGCTTCGGCGGCACCCTGGCCCGCACCCTCCTGGTGTCCCTGAAGGGCGACAAGACCAAACTCATCGCGCAGTTGGACTACGGCTTCATCCCGTGACCCACCCATAGTCGGGCAACCCGCCGCGGTCGGCCACGCCGTACATCGCCCCGCGGCGGGTGTGTCAATGCGACGGGTCCGGCGGTGGTCGGTGGTGACGCCGAGGAGCCGGCTCGCACCCGACATGCGGGGATCGGACGGCGGCACCGGAAGCGGTCGTGGGTGACAAGGCGTCAGGTGCCTTGTCACCCACGACCGCTTCCCCCGTTCTCTCACCGGCCCCACACCGCGCGGACGGTCACTTCGCGGGTTCCGGGCAGCGCGTCACACCTGCGTCACTTGGTCGACCCGAGTTGCTGCGCCCAGGGGGAGTACCAGTTCACGAAGGAGGCCGGCGGCCCCGTCACACTGTCGCTCAGGTACAGGACGTTGGCCACGTCCACCACGGGTATCCAGGGCAGCCGGTCGAACAGCCGCTCGTCGGCCTGGCCGAGCAGTGCCTCGCGCCTGCCGGTGTTCCCTTCCGCGGCAGCCCGCCGGATCAGCTCGCTCGCCGCGCTGTCCGTGAACTGCGAGTAGTTCGACGAGTCCTCCGGACTGCCCCACACCGAGTACAGCGCCTGCGGGTCGGCGACGGGGAGGCTCCACTGCGAGCCGAAGGCGTCGGCACCGGTGCTCTTCCAGCCCTTCGGACCGGAGAACAGGTCGTAGAACTGCCCGAGGGCCACGGGCTTGTAGGTCGTGTCGAGGCCGATCTTCTGCCCTGCCTCGGCGAGGGCCTGCAGGGTCTGGGTGAGGGTGTCGCTGATGGCGGGAGCTCCGGCGAGGACGATCTTCTCCTTGGGGGACCCCGCTTCCTTCACGA
The DNA here is from genome assembly GCF_020982545.1 of Streptomyces sp. MNU76. Classification (GTDB taxonomy): domain Bacteria; phylum Actinomycetota; class Actinomycetes; order Streptomycetales; family Streptomycetaceae; genus Streptomyces. The sequence continues at coordinate 602,189 of NZ_JAJKLK010000003.1, forward strand.
GCTTCTTGGCCTGGGCGATCTCGTCGGGGCTGCCTCCGGTGCCCTCGCTCCTGGTCGCTTCGACCGGCCCGTACACGTCGGCGGGGAGCAGGCTGCGGGAGGCGACCGCGCCGCCGCCGAAGGCGGTACGGGCGACCGCCGTCCGGTTCAGTGCCAGGAACAGGGCCTTGCGGATGCGCGGGTCCTGCAGCGGGCCGGTCTTCGCCGTGGGGACCAGGTAGAACGAGAGCAAGGACTTGCCGTAGTACACCTTGCCGTGGCTGCCGAGCGTGCTGAGGGCGGAGGTCGGGGGCTGGTACATGCCCTGGATCGCGCCGCCGGTGAGCGCCCGGGTCTGTGAGCTGTCGCCCTGCAGGAAGCTGAACTTCACCTGACGGGTCTTGGCCGTGACGCCGCGCCAGTACTTCTCGTTGCGCTCCAGCGTCAGCGCGGAGCCCGTCTTCCAGGACTTGAACGTGTACGGCCCGGAGCACATCGGCGGAACGGTCGGCTTCCCGTAGTCGGGATGGGCCTTGGAGTACCGAGCCTGGACCACGGAGCCGGCGAACGTCGCCATCATCTTCTGGAAGAGGAGATCGGGGTGCTTCAGATCGACGGTGACCTCGCGCGGCCCGGTCGCCCTGACGGCGGTGACGGCCTTGAAGTAATGGTCGTAGCGGGGTGCCTGCTGGGCTGGCGGGTGCCAGGCACGGGTCAGGCTGAAGGCGGCGTCGGCGCCCGTGACCGGTTGCCCGTCCCAGAAGCGGGCCTTGGCGTCGATCGCGTACACGAGCCGCTTTCCGCCGTTCTCGACCTTCAGTGACGCGAGGCCGTCACTGATCGAGAAGTCGGGGTTCAGCGTCTGCAGGCTCTCGCACATGTTGGCGAGGACGTCGTTGACCCCGTAGTTGTCCGCCTGCTGGGGGTCCAGCGTGGTGGGCTCGAGGATGAGGTTCCAGTTCACGCTGTCGAGGTTGCCGGTGGCCTGGGGGGTAGTGGTGGCCCAGTCCTTGACGGCGGGCGCTTTCTTCCCGGCGGGAGCGGGCCCGCCGCCGCAGGCGGTGGCGAGGGCGAGGCAGGCCGTCACAGCCGTGACCTGAACGGTCCGCCACCGCCGTGACGGTGTGCGTGGGCGGGCACGGAGAGAGGGAGGGAACGACAGCGACATGGAAGATCCCTTCGAGGAGGTCGGACCGGCGATGGGGGGGCGGGTTCGCCGGCCCGGATGTGGTCGCCGAGGCGTCATATTCAGCCACCCCGCGTTCATGGTCACGGGTGACGAACGGGGCGATTCTGCGGTGTGGAAGATGTGTCCGGAGGAAGAGGGGCGGTGGCGTCCGCGAAGGCACGCCCGGCGCGGCGACGGACATCGCCGGAACCGTACGGGACACGACAGCGGAGCGTGCGAGGACGCCGGGGCGTCGGCGGAGGGCGGGTCGACGGTCGGGCCTGGTGGCGTCAGACCGGCATCGCGGGGCTGTCGTCAGTGGGGCGGCGGGTGGGCTTCCAGCCCGGCCGGGGAACGGAGTCGCGCAGGAGGCGGGTGTAGGGGTGTTCCGGGTGGTCCAGAACCTCCTCGGCACGCCCCTGCTCCACCACGCGGCCGGATCGCATGACCAGCACGTCGTCGGCCACCTGCCGCACGACCGCCAGATCGTGGGTCACGAACAGATAGCTGACGTCCGTCTCCTCCTGGACGTCTGCCAGCAGGTTGAGGACCTGCGCCTGGACGAGCACGTCGAGCGCGGCGACGGCCTCGTCCAGGACGATCGCGCGGGGGTTCGTGGCGAGGGCTCGGGCGATGCACACGCGCTGCCGCTGGCCGCCCGACAGTTCGCGGGGCAGGGCGTCGAGCAGGGTGGGGCTCAGCCGTACCAGGTCGAACAGCTCGGCCGTGCGGGCTCTGGTGTCCGGGCGGCCGAGGTCGAAGTGGAGGCGCAGGACCTCGTCGACGGCGGCGCCCACGCTCTGCCGGGGATCGAGGGAGCGGTAGGGGTTCTGGAAGACCATCTGGATCACCCGGGCGTGGGCCCGCCGGTCGCGGGTCCGCAGCCGCCGGGGCCGCGTCTTGCCGAAGAACTCGACGGACCCGCTCGTCGGTGTCTCGATCCCCATGATCATTCTGGCCAGGGTGGTCTTGCCGGAGCCCGACTCACCGACGACGGCGAGCGTCGAACCGGCCGGCAGGGCGAAGGAGACGCCGTCCACCGCCACGACCGGGGCTCCGCCCTTCAGCAGCCCACGGGGCTGGAAGGTCTTGTGAAGATCCCGAACCCGTACGACGGGAGCGGTCGCGTCCCCCGGGTCGGCGACCGACCCCGGACGTCCTGGTGCTTCAGGTGACTGCTGTGACTCCTGGCTGATCACTGGGCGGCCCAGCCTTCCTCGAACGCGTCGGCCGGGACCGCCGGCAGCCGGTGCCGGCGCCGTGTGATGTCCGGGCGGCAGGCGAGCAACGCCTCGGTGTACGGGTGTGAGATCTTGCCGTCGTGCAGTTGTGCCGACGTCAGCTCCTCCACGATCCGGCCCCTGTACATCACCAGGATCCGATCGCAGAGGGCCCCGACGAGTTCGATGTCGTGCGTGATGAAGACCAACGACGTGCCGCGTTCGCGCCGCAGTTCGGCGATCAGGGCGACGACCTCGGCCTGCGTGGTGACGTCGAGTGCGGTCGTGGGCTCGTCCGCGAGCAGCAGGCGCGGATCGCGCATGAGGGCGGCGGCGATCATCACCCGCTGCAGCATGCCGCCGGAGAGTTCGTGCGGGAAACAGCCGAGGATCCGCGCAGGATCCTTGATGCGCACCTGGTGGAGCAGCTCCTGGGCGCGGGCGGTCGCGTCCCGGCGTTGTTCGCGGCCTTCCCTCCGGTAGGTCTCGGTGAGGAGGTCGCCGATGCGGTGGACCGGGTTGATCGCCGCGTGCGGGTCCTGGAACACCATGGCGACGTGGTCACGGCGCAGTCGCGTCAGCTCCCGAGGGGACATCGCGGGGACGGACCGCCCGTCGAACCGGATGTCGCCGTCGATCCTCGCGCTCGGCGGGTGCAGTGCGGCGACCGCCCGGATCGTCAGCGTCTTGCCGGAGCCCGACTCGCCGACGATCCCGACCGTTTCCCCGGCACCCACGGTGAACGAGACGCCGTGCAGAAGCTCCTGTTCCGGGCGGCCGGGGCCGCCGAGGGCGAGGCGAAGGCCGTCCACTTCGAGCAGCGGTGTCATCGTCGGCCCCCTTCGCGGCGCCCGGACAGGAGGTCACCGAGACTGATGAAGCACACGACGGCCAGGACCAGGGCGATCCCCGCGTACAGGGATTCCTGGGGGAAGCCACGGACGATGCTGCTCTGTCCCGTGTTGATCATCTTGCCCCAGTCGGCGGTCGGGTCCTGCACACCGAGACCGAGGAACGAGATGCCGGCCAGCTCGACCATCGCGTAGCCGAAGGACATGGTCACCTGGGCGACGATCACCGGCCACAGATTGGGCAGGACGTGCCGGACGCACAGCCTGACCGGTCCGAATCCCTGGGTGTACAGAGCCTGTACGTACGGCTCGTTCACCTCGCGCAGCGCGCTGGCGCGGACCAGCCGTCCGATGGCCGGGACGAAGGAGATGGAGACCGCGAGAGCGGCCGAGAACAGACCCGGGGACACGACCGTGACGAACAGCAGCGCCAGCAGCATCGACGGGAAGGAGAACACCAGGTCGAAGAGCCGGCCGACCAGGGAGTCGACCCAGCCGCGCTGCCAGGCGGCGAGGACACCGAGGGCCGTGCCCATCGACGTGGCGACCAGGACCACCACGAGCGGGCCGAGCAGCGCGGTCCGTGAGCCGGACACCAGGCGTGAGAACAGGTCACGGCCGGATGCGTCGGTGCCGAGCCAGTGCTCCGACGACGGAGCCTGCAGTACGGACAGGACGTCTCCGCTGTTCGGATCCTGCGGGGCGATCAGCGGGGCGCACACGGCGAGCAGCACCAGCAGCACGGCGAACGCGCCGAAACACCGGATCGCCACCGTCGTCGCGACCCCGGAGCCGCGCCGGAGCCGGAGCCGGGCCGTCACGAGGGCGCTCACCGGGTGTCACCCGTACGCGTGCGCGGGTCGATGAGCCCGTACAGGACGTCGACGAGGGCGTTCACCAGGAGGAACGCCGCGATGACCAGGATGCTCGTGCTCTGCACGACGGCATAGTCCTTCCGTGTGATGGCCTGGATCAGCAGGGAGCCCACCCCGTCGAGGCCGAAGGCGTTCTCGACGATCACCGTGCCGGCGATGAGACCGGCGGCGACGATGCCCGCGATGGTCGTGATCGGCAGCAGCGCGTTGCGGACGACGTGTCGGCGCAGAACGGTGCCCGGGTCGAGTCCGCGCGCGACGGCGGTGGTCACGTGGTCCCGCTGCTCCTCCTCCTTGACGGCGGCCCGCGTCACCCGGGCGATCGCGGCGCTGCTCGACAGCGCTAGCGTCACGGCGGGCAGGGTCAGGTGGTGCAGGCGTCCGAGCAGGCCGTCTCCGCTGCCGAAGACGGGAAACCAGTCGAGGTAGAGCGAGAAGACCGTGATCAGGAGGATCGCGATCACATAGGTCGGAGTTGCCAGGGCCACGGAGAGCAGGACGGAGATCCCGGTGTCGGCTGCCCGGCCCGCGCGGGCCGCTACGAGCCCCACCACGAAGCCGAACACCAGGACCAGGACACCTCCGTAGGCCACCAGCAGGGCGGTGGTGGGGATCCGCGCGGCGATCAGCGACGAGACGTTCTCCCGGAGGGTGAAGGAGGTGCCGAGGTCGCCGTGGAGAAGACCGGTGAGCCAGTGCCCGTACTGGACGAGCAGTGGCCGGTCGAAGTGGAACTGTGCGTTCAGGCGCTGGACGGCCTCCGGGTCGCCGGCCTTGGCACCCAGCATGATCTCGACCGGGTCGCCCGGCGCGAGTTGCAGTGCGGTGAAGATCAGGAAGCTCGCCACGAGGAGCGTGAGTGCCATCTGGGCGAGACGTCCCGCCGCCGCCACGAGCACTCCGGTCCACTGTCGGCCGGCGGAGCGGGGCAGGCTGTGTTCGACGATGGCCAAAGCTCCTCCTCTTGGTTGACCTGGGAACGGTTGCTGCACGATAGGTGCTTTTCGGCCATGTATTCCGGCGGGAAGGGCGCTGATTCTGCGACGCGGAATGACGACGCGTAATGACGAGACGGAGAGACGAGACGGAGAGACGCGGCGCCCCGCGGCGGGGCGTCGGCGTCAGCGGTGCCCGTACACCTGTCGGCCACCGATCCAGGTGCCGACGACCGCCGTCTCCGCGATCTCGTGCCGTGAGCCCAGGAAGGGGTCACGGTCGAGGAGCACCAGATCGGCCAGGTATCCGGGTTCGAGCCGTCCCGTCTGCCGTTCGCGGCCGTTGAGGTGGGCGACACCGTGGGTGTAGGCGTCCCACGCCACGACCAGCGGGAGGCGCTGGTGTGGGAGGAACGGCTCGGTGTCGGGCGGGGCGTGCTCGGCCGTGCGGTTGACGGCGACGTGCATGCCTTCCAGCGGACTGGCGCTGGTGACCGGCCAGTCGCTGCCGCCCGCCAGTACGGCGCCGGCGCGGTGCAGGTCCAGGAACGGGTACTGCCGGTCCGCCAGGGAGGGGTTCAGGAACGGGATGGTCAGCTCCGTCATCTGGGGATCGTGACGCGCCCAGAGAGGCTGGATGTTGGCGACCGCCCCGAGCCGGGCGAACCGCGGCACGTCCTCGGGCCGCACGATCTGAAGATGGGCCACGTGGTGGCGCAGGCCCGAGTCGCCGTTGACCTGCCGGGCGTGGGCGACCGCGTCCAGCGCGTCCGTCACCGCCTGGTCCCCGATGGCGTGGAAGTGCGCCTGGAAGCCGTGCGCGTCCACCGTCGCGACGACCTCCCGCAGCACGTCGCGGTCGATGAAACTGATTCCATGGTTGCCGGTGTCATGCCCACAGCGGTCCCGGTACGGCCGGCTCAGCGAGGCTGTGAAGCTCTCCGTGACCCCGTCGATCATGATCTTGACCGCGTCGGCCCGGAAGAGGTCGTCATGGCCCCGGACGCCGTTGCCCGGGCTGTCATGGCCCCGCGCGCGTTCCCGGCGGGCGACGAGGTCGGTGATCTGGCCGGTGCCGCGGTCGCGGTCCCACCACAGGGCGCCGTTGACCCGCGCCTTCAGAGCGCCGTCGGCCAGCACGTCCAGGTAGACGTCCATCGCGTCGAGCCCGGGGCCCAGCACACGCAGCAGTGCGTCCTGCCACTGGGTGATCCCCTGGGCCAGACAGTGTTCCTGGCCACGCAGCAGCCCTTCGACCAGCGCACGGCGGGTGGGCGCCGGTGCCACCCTGGCAACCAGCTGTACCGCGCCCTCGTGCAGCGTTCCCGCGGGGCCGCCGTCGGGGTCCCGTTCGATGCGGCCGTCCGCAGGGTCGGCCGTGGTCGCGTCGACGCCGGCGAGTGCGAGAGCGCGGGAGTTGGCCCAGGCGCCGTGGTGGTCACGGTTGCGCAGGAACACGGGCCGGTCGGGAACGACGCGGTCGAGGAGACTCCGGTGGGGGGTGCCTCTCGGGAAATGCGCCATGGACCATCCGCCGCCGAGGATCCAGGGTTCGTCCGGGTGGTCCGCGGCGTAGGCGGCGATCACGTCCAGGCACTCCTCGGCGGACGTGCAGTGGTCCAGGTGGCACTGCCCGAGCTGCAGTCCCCCCATGGTCGGGTGCATGTGCGAGTCACCGAAGGCGGGGCTGATCAGGCCGCCGCCGACATCGACGATCTCGGCGGCCGGGCCCGCCGCCTCGAGGACGTCGCTGTCGGGCCCGACGGCGATGATGCGCCCGTCCCGCACGGCCACCCCGCCGGGCCGGGTGCCGACTCCGGTGACGTACCGGCGGCCGTTGACGAAGGCGATGCTCATGGGCTCTCCTCGGCGGAAGTGGCGGAAGTGGTGAGGGGGGTGGACTGGCGGGCGCCGGGTCGCGCGGTCACCCGGAGGTCTCGCCGAGCGGCGGCGCGCTGAACCCGCCGACGCTCTCGGAGATCAGGCGGGCCGCGGCGATGGCGCTGCGGTCGCGGTACGGAGCGGCGACGACCTGCATGCCGACCGGCAGCCCGTGACGGTCGAGCCCGACGGGCGCCGAGACGGCCGGCAGACCGAGCACTCCCACCGCGCCGCACCAGCGCGTCAGCGCGGGCCGCCACGGATGGCGTTCGCCGTTCAGTTCGAAGCGCCTCGCTTGGACCGGCTCGCTGTGGTCGTGGGGGAGAGCGGTCGTCATGACCGTCGGGGTGACGACCACGTCGTAGTCCTCGAACAGCTCCCGCCACCGCCGGCGCAGGATCAGGCGCTGCCGGTGCAGGGACAGCCACTCCCGGTGGGTGAGGCCCAGGGCGCGGTGGTGCAGCTCGGCCATGGGCGACTCGGTACGCAGCCGCCCCAAGGCGCGGTGCAGCTCCTCGAAGCCCGCGTCGTCCGTGGCGCCGCCTACGTCCGCCATGAAGAGCAGCTCGAACAGCTCCCCGAGCCGGTCGAGGCCACCCGGCGGCAGCACGCCGTAGGTGACGCGGGCGCCGTCGTCCGCCAGGGAGCGGCAGGCCGTGTGCAGCACGTCGAGAGTCGCCGGGTCGACCCCGGTCACGGGGTCGTCGAACCAGGCGAGCACGCGCAGCTCCCGGTGCGTGGTGAACGGCGCCCTCGGCAGGTCCGGCCGGAGCCCGCCGCGATCGCCCCGGGGCGTGGTGAGCACGGTCAGGGCCAGGTCCAGATCATCGGCGCCCCGGGCCAGTGGACCGCACACGGCGACGTCGGGCACGGTCAGGTCCGTTCCTTCGGCTTCGTCCGGATGCGGAACCGCACCCCGCATCGGCACGACGCCCCAGGTGGGCTTCAGGCCGTGGACGCCGCACCAGGCGGCGGGGATGCGGATGGATCCGCCCATGTCGCTGCCGAGGTCGAGCGCGGTCATCCCGGCCGCCACCGCCGCGGCCGAGCCGCCCGAGGAGCCGCCGGTGGTGCGCTCGCGGTTCCAGGGGTTGCGGGTGGTGCCGTGCAGGGCGTTGTAGGCCTGCCCGTCGGAGGCGAACTCGGGCAGGTTCGAGCGGCCGAGGACGAGGGCCCCCGCACCCCGCAACCGGGCGACCGCCTCGGAGTCGTCCTCGGGCACGTGGTCCCGCAGACTCTCGGATCCGTACGTCGACAGGACACCACGGACCTTCTGGTCGTGTTTGACGGTGATCGGCAGGCCGTGCAGGGGGCCCACCGGGCCGCCCGCGCGGCGGGTCTCGTCGGCCCGGCGGGCTTCCGCGAGGGTGCGGTCCGCGTCGAGGGTCACGATCGCGTTGACCCAGGGATGGGCCGCGATCCGGTCCAGGTACGCCCGGACCAGCTCGACGCTGGAGAACTCACCGCGACGCAGGCCCGCAAGGGTCTGTGTCGCGGTCGCGGACTCGATCGGTTGCGTGTCCATGGGTCTGTCGCCTGCCTGGATGAACTTCGGGGACGTCCCCGTGCCGGATGCCCGGAACGGTGTGCCGCACAAGCGGACATGGCGTCCGAACATGTCAGTGGTATATGTCTCTGCGGTGGTGTTCCGGAGACCTGCGCCCGCGGGCGCCCGCCTCGGAGGCGTACGTCGCAGAACGGATGTATGTCTCAGAACGGATAGGGAGCGATGTCGGCCCGCGCGGTGAGCCACTGCGTCTCCGTGAACGCCTCGATGTTGGCGGCAGCGCCGCCGAACCGCGCACCGGTCCCCGAGGCCGCGACGCCCCCGAAGGGCACATGGGCCTCGTCCGCGACCGTCTGCTCGTTGATGTGGACGATCCCGCTGGGCACCGCGTCCGCCACCCGCATCGCCGCGCCGACCTCGCCGAGGATCCCCAGCGACAGTCCGTACTCGGTCGCGGCGGCGGCGGCGACCGCCTCGTCGACGTCGGAGAACGAACGTACCGGCGCCACCGGGCCGAAGATCTCCTCCGCCCATGCCCGGTTCCCGTCCTGGACGTCGGCCAGCACGGTCGGACGGTAGAAGAGGTCCTCGTACTGGCCGCCGGTGAGGAGTTCCGCGCCGGCGCAGACGCTGTCCTGCACCAGCTCGTGCACGCGGTCCCGCTGCGCGGAGTCGATGAGGGGGCCGAGGGCCACCTCGGCCGTATGAGGGTCCCCCACCGGCAGGTGCGACGCCTTGTCGGCGAGCAGCGCGAGGTACTGCTCGTACAGCGACTCGTGGACGAGGTGCCGGCCCGTGCTCATGCAGATCTGTCCCTGGTGCAGGAACGAGCCGAACGCCCCCGCCGAGGCGGCACGTTCCACGTCCGCGCCCGGGAGCACGATGAGCGCGTTGTTCCCGCCCAGTTCGAGATGGGTCCTCTTGAGGTGCTGGGCGCCCAGCGCGCCCACGCGCCGTCCGGCCGCGGTGGATCCGGTGAAGGACACCACGCGTACCGGCGCGGCGGTCACCGCCGCCTCACCGACGTCCGCGCCGCCCGGCAGGACCTGCAGCACGCCCGCCGGGAGGCCCGCCTCCTCGAGGATCCGCGCGAGGACCACACCGCCGCAGACGGCGGTGCGCGGGTCCGGCTTGAGCAGGACCGCGTTGCCCAGGGCCAGGGCGGGTGCGACCGAGCGGATCGAGAGGATCAGGGGGAAGTTGAAGGGGGAGATCACGGACACGACGCCCGCGGGCCGGCGACGGGCGAGGTTCCACCGGCCGGACGTGGACGCCAGCACCTCCCCGGCGGGATGCGTGGGCAGCGCCGCCGCCTCGTAGCACTCCTGCGCCGCCGTGTGCACTTCGAGGCCGGCCTTGACAGGTACCGAGCCGGCTTCGCGGACCAGCCACTCGGTCACCTCGGCGGCGTGGCTGGTCCACAGGTCCCCGGCCCGGCGCAGGAGCGCGGCCCTTTCCTCGGGCGGCGTCGCCGACCAGTCCCGCTGTGCCGCCGCCGCGATGCCGGCGGCGCGGTGCATGTCCTCGGGTGCGGCGAGACCCACGGTGCCGAGACTCCGTCCCGTGGCGGGCTCGGTGACGGCCGCCTTGCCGCCCCGGCCCTCGGTCCAGGTGTCGAGCCGGATGTGGGTGGACCACCGGCCGTCGTCGAGTAGTGCTGCCATGCCTGCTCCTTGCAGAGGATTCCGCCCCGAGGGAACGGGTGCACCGGGCGAGTCGCACGGAGGGCATCCTGCGCCGCCGGCCGGACGGTTCAGGCGGGAGCGCCCGGGAAGTTCTGCCCGGCAGAAAACGGTGCCCCGCCCGGCACCGGACACGGCCCCGCCGCCGTTGACTGACGCCGGTTCCCGACACCCGAGCGCTCAGGAGGCAGCGGTGCCCAGTGCGGCAGACGAGAAGAGGACGGCGCAGGTCGTCAGCGCGGGCCGGAGGTACCGGGCCGGGACCGCCCCGGTCGTGAACCCGGCGCGGACCGGCGAGATCGTCGGGACGTACACGCTGGCCGGCCCGCGCGTGGTGGACGAGGTGGTCGGCAACGCCGTGGCCGCCGCAGCCGTCTGGGGGTCCCTGAGTGGGGCGGAGCGAGGACGGCTCCTGCACGCCGCCGCCGACGTGCTGGAGCGGGACACGGAGTCGCGGGCCGAGTTGCTCACCCGTGAGCAGGGCAAGGTGCTGTGGGAGTCGCGGCTGGACGTCGGCGGCGCACCCAGGCTGCTGCGCTACTACGCCGACATCGCACCGGCCGTGGACGAGGAGACCGTCGTCCGCGACGAGCGGGGCACCACCGTCGTCCGGCGCCTGCCCATGGGCCCGACCGTGGTCATCGTGCCCTGGAACTACCCCGTCTACCTGTGCATGATGGTGCTGGCCCCGGCGCTGGCGGCGGGCAACCCGGTGATCGTCAAGCCGTCCGAGTTCGCTCCGCTCGCGCTGACCGAGACCCTGGCCCTGCTCGCCTCGACCCTCCCGGACGGCGTCGTGAACGTCGTGCCCGGCCTCGGCGGCGAGGCCGGAGCCGCCCTGGTCTCCCACCCCGGCGTCCGCAAGGTCCTGTTCACCGGCGGCACCGAGAGCGGACGGGCCGTGCTGCGCGGCGCCGCCGACAACATCACGAGCGTGAGTCTGGAACTCGGCGGCAACGACCCCGCGATCGTCCTCGACACCGCCGTCCTCGACGACCGGCTGATGCGGGAGATCCGCCGCTCGGTGTACACCTGCACGGGCCAGGTCTGCTTCAACATCAAGCGGCTGTACGTCCAGCGCGGTGTGTACGACGAGTTCGTCGACAAGTTCCGGGCGGCTGTCGACGAGATCGTCGTCGGTGACGGTCTCGACCCGGCCAGCACGATCGGGCCGCTCAACAACAGGCGGCAGTTCGAGTCGGTGACGGCTCTCCTGGAGTCCACCCGCGAGGCGGGCGCCCGGGTCGAGGTACTCGGGCGCCGGCTGGACGGCACCGGCTGGGACGACGGCTACTTCATGCTCCCGAGCGTCGTCACCGGCATTCCCCACGACTCGGCGCTCGTCTCCCGCGAACAGTTCGGCCCGACCGTGCCGGTCGTCCCGTTCGACGACGTCGAGGACGCGGTCCGGATGGCCAACGACACCGAGTTCGGCCTCGCGGCCTCCGTGTGGAGCGAGGACGCCGAGCACGCCCTGGCCGTGGGCCGTGGTGTCGCCGCGGGTTCCGTGTTCGTCAACTCCCACCGGGTCGGCAGCTCGGACATGACGATGCCCTTCGGCGGCATGAAGCGCAGCGGCCTGGGCCGCAACCACGGGATGTGGGCGATCGACGAGTGCAGTGAGCTGCAGGCACTGAGCCACCGGCCCGACACGTCCTCCTTTCCCGGACCCCCGATCCAGTAGGTCACGCGGTACCGGGCCGACGCGGCCCGGCCGTCACCCCTGGGCGATCCTGATCACCAGGACCGTCACCCGTCACCGGAGAGACCACCGAGCACAGAGCAGGAGAGCCACATGCCCCACACCGACCCGCACCGGCAGCCCGACAGCCTCACCCTGGAGAGCCTGGCCCGCCGGAACGCCCTCCTGGAGAGCCGGCTCCAGCGGCTGGAGGACATCGAGGAGATCAAGAGCCTGCACCGGCGCTACATCCGCAAGCTCGCGGACCGGGACTGGGAGGGCATGGCCGACTTCTTCACCGAGGACGCGGTCACGGACATCCGGTGGCACGGGCGCACCGAGGGGAAGAAGCAACTCGTCGAGGAGGTCTTCGACGAGTTGCACAACCTGGTGAAGAGCGCCGACGGCTACGTCCTGTCGTCGCCGGTCGTCGAGCTGTCCGCGGGCGCGGACCTGGCGTACGGGGAGTGGACCTGGCACCGTCACGTCTGCGAGTTCCGCACCACGGGCGGTCTGATGCGTGTGTGGGGCCCCTGGCTCGAAGGCAGGTACAAGTGCCACTACGAGCGGGTGAACGGCCGGTGGAAGTTCAAGGACATGTGGTTCCGTGTCGTGCTGCCGGACGCGGACCCGGAGCACGACGAGATGCGGGAGCGCATCGCCGCGAGCGGGACGGACCCGCACCGGAGCGGCGCCGGCCTCATCCGGCGCGACAAGGCGTGAGACGCCGGGCGCCGGGACCGGCGGGCGACGTAGCCTTGGGCGCGAGCGGCTCGGAGGTGACCATGACCGCGCAGCATGCGAACGCCGCGGGGATGCCGGGGCCGGACGGCGGTGAAGCCCCCGCCTACCACATAGCGTCCGTGGGGCGCGCGCTCACGTTGCTCAGCGCGTTCATCGAGCGCCCCCAGCTGACCGTGTCCGAGGCGGCCGGCCTCCTGTGCGTGGCCCCCTCGACCGCCCACCGGCTGCTGCAGATGCTGCTCCACCACCGTTTCGTGGAACAGGGCGAGCGGCGGGTCTACGTGCGGGGGCCCGCCCTGGTGTCGCTGACCGAGGCCGCCGACCGGGCGCCCGACGTGGAGTCCGTGGCGCTGCCCCACCTGCAGCGCCTCAGGGACGAGCTGCAGGGCACGGCTCATCTGCTGGCCCTGGAGGGCAACGGCGCGCGCTTCCTCACGGGGGTCGAGTGGCGTGACGAGACCCGGATCGCCTCCTCACGGGTCGGCTGGCTGCTGCCCGCGCACACCCTCGCCGGCGGCAAGGCCATGCTCGCCAGGCTGAGCCGGGCCCAGACCGAGTCGCTCTTCCCGGACGGTCTGCCCGTCACCCGCTACGCGCGGGTGCGGACACTGCCCCAGCTCCAGGCCGAACTCGCGGACATCCGGTCGCGGGGATACGCCCGCAGCCGGGAGGCCCACGAGAACGTCACGGCCATCGGCGTCGCGCTCCGGCTGCCGCCGGGCACGGGGCCGATGGCGCTGTCGGTGGCCTGGTCCGACACGCGGTTCCCGGGCAGGCAGGAGGACCACGTCGTGGATGCCCTGCAGGCAGCCGTTCAGAAGATCTCTCTCGAACTCGCCCAGCGGGGCGGCGGACATCTGCCGGGGGAGCCGCCCGGCCCACCGGAGTGAGCTCGGGCTCCCTTCGCGGCACCTGTCAGAAGCGCCCCGCGGAACGGCAGAAGTCCTCGACCGTGTCGGCGATGTCCTCGGGCAGGCAGCAGCCGCGCTCGGCCAGTCGCCACGCCTGCTCGCTCGCCAGCCGCCGCAGTCGTTCCGGGCTGCCGTAGCGGCGTGCCAGTTCCGCCGGTCCGAAGGGCTCGCGGTGCCAGGTCCCGATGGTCATCGGCCCGTCGGGCGCGCGCCGGGTCCGGGCGACGGGGAGGTCCACGTCGAGATGGCGCATGCCGCCCAGGGCGTGTCCGTCCGGATCGCGCAGGACGTACGTTCCGCTGTGGTCGAGGCCGTCCGCGTCGAGCCTGCTGCCGGGCCGGGCCATGACGGCGATCGGGTCGACCCGGGGCGCCGCCACGCCGTCCGCCCACCGCAGCAGGTTCTCCACGGCGGCGGCCAGAAGGTACCTGGAGGCTCCGTGACGCAGCGGGGGAGCCGGATCGACGCCCTCGGGCGCCTCGATGCCCCCGGAGGCGTCGGCACCCCCGGGCCCGTGGGCGCGAGCCTGTGCGTGGTCGGCGGCCCGGACCGACTCCTCCAGCAGCCCGGACTCGTGACCGCGCCCCGGAAGCTGGTAGCAGCGGTAGAGGTCGCCGGGGACGTCACTGTCGGGTCGCCGGTGCCACAGGTGATGCAGCGCCTCGTCCTCGCTCATCACTTCCATGACCGGTACCCGGGACCCGCCCACGGTCCTGCGGGCATCGTCCATCGGCAGCTGCACGAGCCGCCCTCCCACCGGCCGCAGATCGGCGTCGAAGGCCGTCTCGCCGTGCCGGTCCACGTTGACGTAGCCCATCGGTCCGAAGCCTCCGCTGGACACCCCGATGAGGAAGGCGTCCACGACCGTGCGGCCCGTCTCGGCGCAGTGCTGCTCGTGCAGTCCCTCGGACAGGTAGGTCCGCAGGAAGGACCCCGACTGCGACCAGCCCGTCGCGAGGATCCGCGCCGGCTCGCGCAGGCCGGGGAGCAGGCCGCCGCCGTGCGGCGACCGCAGCGTCGCCGCGAGGGAGCCGAGCAGGTCCCACACGGCCCCGTCGTGCGGGAACGACAGATCGCCGTACCGCTCCGGTGACATACGTCGCAGCGCCTCGACCGTGACGTTCTTGCACGTCATGCCGATGTAGACGTCACCGCGTCGGATCAGGTGACCGGCCAGGTCGGGCCAGTACATGGGGAAGTCGTGGCCGGTCGACGGATTGAGCAGCTCGACGTGCACGCGACCGCTGAAGGTCTCGTCGGCCACCGGCCGGACCACCAGCACACGCGTCGTGCAGGAGACCGCGCCGGTCGTTGCCGGGGGGCGGACCGCCCCCTCGGCGTACAGGCGGGCGTCTGCGGAGACCGCGTGCTCGAACACGTCGTATCCGTGGTCGGCGAGCCGGTCGTGCGGTTCGACGGGCCAGCGCGCCGGGGACAGGAAGGCGGCGTCGCGGGCCCCGTCCAGCGCGACCGCCCGCAGTGTGCTCAGCGACATGGGTGTCCCTCCTCCCGGTCGGTGCGGTGGCCGGCGAGGTCCTCGCCGTCGACCCAGGTCCCGTGCAGGCCGTTCCGCAGCCGCAGGGGCAGCCGGACGGTGGCGAGAGGCTCGCCGTCCACGTTCTCGGCGTCCAGGATCACCAGGTCGGACCGCATGTCCGCGTACCGGTTGATCAGGGCCATGACGTATCCCTCGCCCTCGCCGCCGGCGCCCCGGCGCGGGACGAACAGCGGTTCCTGAGTGGCGGACGTGTCGCCCACGTAGTGGGTGGTCGTCGTCCCGGTGGTGAGGTCCACCCTCCCGATCAGATCGAACCGCATGCCGCTCGCGCTCGACGGCATGGTGGGGTCCGGCACACCGCTCTGCATGCTCATGTAGCCGTACCGGTACGAGCGGATCGCGCGTCGCTCGTTGATGCGGGGGAACTCACCCGGCACGTCCGACAGCCTGGTCTGGGTGAAGTCGTCGGTCGGGCGCCGCAGGTCGAGCGTCCAGCGGGACATGTACGGTGTCGCGGCCTCGGGATCGAACGGGGCTCCGTTGATCTCGGGGAAGAAGGGGAAGACCACACTGTCGCCGACCGACATGTCGATGTGGATGCGGCCGTCCTCCTCGAAGGCGTTCATGGTGTGCGAGGCGAAGCGCGGATCGCCCACGAACCACCGCACCTCCGCAGCGGGATCCCGGCGCGGCAGCACCCCCAGACAGACCGGCTTCGACGGGTCCCATGCGAAGTGGGGGAGGCCGCCCTTGAGCCGCTGGAGATCACTGACGAGCGGCACGACGGGGAACACCACGTGGTTCTCGGTGACCGCGAAGTCGTGGACCATGCTGGCGTAGGGCGCGGTCAGCCACCGCTCGAAGACGATCGTTCCGTGCGCGTCGGCCTCGTGGTACGCGATGTCCGGGGTCGTCTCCCCCTTGGCCGCGTAGCCGAAGAAGACCAGTGTGCCGGTCTCGGCGTCGACCTTCGGATGCGCCGTCGCCGTGGCGCTCCTCAACGCGCCGTCGTAGTCCCACGGACCGATGGTCCGCAGGGTCAGCGGGTCGATCTCGACGGGGTGGCTGTCCTCCTTCAACGCCAGCATGCGGCCCGCATGCCAGAGGAGGTTGGTGTTCGCCGTACCGCGGCTGATCCCGCGCACACCCGGATCGTCCGTGAAGGGGTTCCGGTACGCCCCGAACAGCGAGCGCCCGGCCTCGCGCTCGGCCAGGAACTTCGGCGTGCGGACCCACCGGCACGTGAAGTCCACCCGGCCGTCCTCGAAGCGGAACATGCTGACCATGCCGTCGCCGTTGAGGAAGATGTCGTCACCGAGCAAAGGGGGGAACTGCGGGTCGGGCCCGACCCGGTAGAAGGCGCCGTCGAGGTCGGCAGGAACCTCGCCCTGCACCACCTCCAGGGCGCGGATGTCGGCTTCGAACCGCCCGGGGGCCTGGAAACCGCGGAACGTGGGTACGTCGGGGAATTTCATTGTCTCCGTCCTTCGGGTGACTGCGACCGCACCCTAGGCAGACCCCGGAGCGCCCCGGCCCGATCTCCCCACGCCGTTCCGCAGGCCAGAAAGCCCCGTGTGCCATGGCTGCGGCAACCCGGGCCTGTGGCTGGATACGCGGCAGCACCGCATTTGGCACAGCGTTCGCCACCGGCCGCTCCACGGGCCGGCCGCCACCGGCCGCTCACGGGCCGGACACCACGTGACATGGCGACACCCGGACCAGCACCCACAGGAGAGACGTGTCCAGTTCCCCGCCCCCGGCACCCTCGCGGCCCTCGGACGACGGCCGCTACCTGCGCATCGCGACGGAGGAGGCGTACGCGCCTCCCGCGCTGATCCACGAGTACCGTCGGCTGCTCGACACCCACGGAGGCGACGCGGGGTTCCGCAGCCTGTGGAGCTACTACCTGCTCAACCGGACGGCGCACACCGAGCTGTTCCGCTCACGCATCACCGACCTGGGGGACCGCCGGCTCTCCGACATGGCCGAGCTCGGCATCGACCACCAGGTGCTCTCGCTCACCACCCCCGGCGTGGAGCTGTTCGAGCTTCCGCTGGCGCGCGAACTCGCCGCCATGACCAACGAGCACATCGCGCAGGCATGCCGACAGCACCCGGCACGTTTCAGCGGACTGGCCGCCGTCGCCCTGCAAGACGTCGAGTTCTCGGTGAAGGAGCTTCGCCGGGCGGTCCGGGAGCTCGGGCTGAAAGGCGTGATCGTCAACTCGCACACGCGCGGCGAGTACCTGGACGCGCCGAAGTTCGAGGAGTTCTGGGCGACGGCCGCGGAACTCGACGTGCCGGTGTACCTGCACCCCAACACGCCGAGCGACGGGCTGATCGGCCCGCTGCTCGACTCGGGACTCGACGGGGCGATCTTCGGATTCGGAGTCGAGACCGGCATGCACCTGATCCGCATCATCTTCTCCGGGGTGTTCGACCGCCATCCGGGCCTGCGCCTCGTGGTGGGCCATCTCGGCGAGGCGCTGCCGTTCTGGGCGTTCCGGGTCGACCACTTCCACCAGGTCCAGGACAGGACCGGCCGCTACCCCTGGCGTCCGTCGCTGCGGCAGCCTCCGAGCCACTACCTGAAGACCAACATCTGGCTGACCACAAGCGGCATGGCCTGGGAGCCGGCGATCATGTTCGCCCGCCAGGTGGTCGGAGCCGACCGGGTCCTCTACGCCATGGACTACCCGTTCCAGGCCGCCTCCGCGGAGGTCGAGGTGCACGAGCGCCTGCCCGTCGGGGACGAGGAGAAGCGGACCCTGTTCGAGACGGCCGCCCGCGGTGTGTTCGGTCTGCCGCCGGAACTGGGTCGTTCGTGAGGCGCCCCGGCCGGCTCATCAGGGTGGCGACGAGGGCCCGTCACGTCGTCGGCCAGCCGACCCATAGCGCGCTCGGTCTGCTGGGCCTACGCCCGCGACGCCCTGTTCGTCGCACGCGGCGGCGAACGCGTCCGGCCGCGCCTGACGCGCGAAGCGATCGAGGGACGCGGCCGGCATGTTTTCGAGAACCTTGCCCGGATCGTCGAGCGCGGAGTCGATACCTATGACAGGCGCCAACTCGACTTGAGCATTGAGGTCTTCCTGCACGGCACCGAGGCTCTCCTCATGCAGGCCCGTGCCGCTGCCGGACCGGCGGACGGTCGAGTGCCCGACACAACGTCGTGAACTGACGAGCCTCGCCGCGTGCTCAGCAAGGTCCACACCGACCCGACCTGGGCGACCGCCCCGGTCAGGTCTCTGCTCGTCCTCACAAGCCGCGAAGTCTCCCGGTGGCCGACGACCTTCACCGAAGTCATCCACCCATGACCAGCACGAGCATCCCGAACCCCGCGCACACCAGACCCGTGACCAGCAATTTCACGATGCACAGTGCGCATTGAGCCGCACGGAGCCGCATCAAGGAGTACGCGTCCCCATGTCTACCCTGCATTCTTGGACAACCACCCCTGCGCCCGAGCACATCAGCCGCCAGGAACGGGACCAGCTCGTCGCCGTACAGCGAGAGGCATTCCGAGCCGAGGGGGGTGTTTCGAAAGTCCCGCACAGCACCCACGGCGCCCGGCACGCACTCTCGCCGCACCGGCCGAAACCCCAAGTACGTCCAGTACGAGGGCTTTCGTCCGGCACGCCGAGAGCACGCACCGGACACCGCGGGCACCGCACAGGACTTTCGAAACACCCCCTAGGCATTCCGCTGCGTGTCCTGATCAGCAGCGGGCAGCAGTGCTTTCACGTGCTGCCACGCCTGTTCGACGGTGAGCGTGGTGTCGCCCGTCAGCAGGGCCACGCTCAGCCCCTCCATGAGGGCGACCACTCGCTGGGTGAGCGTTTCGACTTCGTCGGTCAGCTCGTCGAGGATCCGGGCGATATCCGCGCGCCAGGCGGCGTCGAACTCGAGTTGAGCCTCGCGCAGGGCGGGCTCGTGCATCACCCGCGGCCACAGCTCGACCCAGAGCAGCCAGCGGGGGTCACCGGCGGCACGAGGGAAGTTGAGCATGCACAGGCTGTGCAGCCGCTCCTCGGCCGAGTCATCGGACTCCAGCAGAAGTGCCCGCTGCTCGGCCAGTTCTCCCTCGCTCCAGCGGAGCAGCTCCAGGAGCAGCCCGCTCTTGCTGCCGAAGTAGTAGGAGAGGTGACCGGCGCTCGTGTTCAGGCGACGCCCGAGCTCGGAGAGGCTCAGGTCAGCCAGACCGCGCTCGACGAGCAGCGCCCACGCCTCCTCCATGACCCGCTCGCGCGGACGCTCGAGTCGGCGGTGGCGCCTGAGATTTTGGTTGGTCACCTCTTGACTCTAGCCACGGGGAGCCGCACATTGGCGCGAGGCCCATTTTGAAAGCCTTTCAATCCGAGGAGTCGTTATGGCATCGCCCCCTGGCGAGATCACCGCCGAGCCTCCCGCCGAACCTCCCGCCCGGGCGTCGAGACGGCTGAAGCCGGTGCTCGGCGTGACTGCGGTGATCCTGCTGACCGTCTCGTGCATCACGCCGGCCTCCAGCCTCTTCATCATCGTTCCGGAGCTGCTGGCCACGCAGGGCTCGGGCGTCGTCATCTCGTTGCTCCTCGGCGTCGTGGTCTCGATCGCCGCCGGCGCCTGCTACGCCGAACTCGGCACGCGCACCCCGAGCTCGGGCGGCGAGTACGCGATGATCACCCACACGATCGGGCGCACGCTCGGCTGGCTGACCTTCGTGCTGACGGCCGCCCTCCTCGTGATCATCCCGCCGATCATCGCGCTCGGCACGGCGGACTACCTGAGCTCCATCGCCGACCTCGATCGGCCCACCACCGGTGCGGTGGTGATGCTGCTGGCCGCCTGCACGGCGATCCTCGATGTCCGCGCGAACGCGTTCGTGACCAGCTGTTTCCTCGCCCTGGAGGTCCTCGCGGCCGGGGTGGTCGCCTACCTCGGCTTCGCGCATGCCGAGCGCCCGGTGAGCACGTTGGTGCAGCCCGAGGCGCTGACCGACGGGATGCTTTCCCCGTTCACGCTCGGCGTCGTGGTGTCCGGGCTCGTCGTCGCGATGCTCATCGTCAACGGCTTCGGCACCGCGTCGTACCTGGCCGAGGAGATGATCGAGCCTCGCCGTGACGTGGCGCGTGCGGTCTTCGGCTCGATCTTCGTCGCTGCGACGGTCATCATCGTGCCGACAGCCGCCGTCGTCGTGGGCGTCGGGTCACTCAAGGACCTGGGGGTGCTGGGCTTCCCCGACTTCGTCGAGGCATGGGCCGGCCCCGGCGTCGCTGCCGCGGTGAGCGCCGGCATCGCGCTGGCGATCCTCAACGCCGTCATCGTGATGGTGCTGCAGAACGGCCGCGTGATGTACGCCTCGGGGCGCGACCAGGCGTGGCCTGCTCCGGTCAATGCCGCGCTCACCCGGCTGCATCCGCGCTTCAACACGCCGGTCGTGGCGACGCTGACGGTAGCGCTGCCCGGCGCCGTGTTCGCCTACTTCTTCGACATCGAGTCCCTGCTGGGGATCACCGGCGTCGTTGTCGCCGCCGTCTACCTGCTGCTGGCCGTCGGGGCGCTCGCTGCCCGTCGTACGCCGCATGCCGGTTGGAAGATGCCGCTGTGGCCGCTGGCTCCGGTGGTGGTGATCATCGCCCTGGCCTACGCCGTGTCCCAGTCGGCTCCGATGGACCTGGTCATCACCGCCGGGATCGTCGCCGCCGCGCTCGGCTACGAGGTGCTGTACCTGCGCCCTCGTCGCGCCACCCGCTTCCTGGTGGACGCGAGGGAGGACCGATGAACCATCGGGACTCGTCACCAGTCCTGGTCCTGACCGGCGGGAATGTGCACATCGTCGACCCGGCCGTGCCGCACACCGTCGAAGTCGCGGGGCGCGACAACCGGATCGCCCGGGTCGGCGACGCCGCTGAAGCGCCCGCGTAGGTCGTCAACGCGATGTTGGCCAGCCTCGACCGCGAGGGCACGAATGTCCATTGAGAATTCGCAACTGACAGGGGGCGTAGTGAAGATCAGCCAGCTCGACAGCCTCGATCCTGAGCTACGGGCACCGTTGGAAGAGCTCCTTGAGAACTTCCCCGGTGGGGTGTGTGCCATTGAGGACCTGGCGGAACGTAGGCGCATCGATGCCATGCATGCGGCAGAGATGGTCGAGGCGGTCAAGGCAGCTCAGACATGCTCCACCGAGGACGTGTGGGTGCCTGGTCCGGTGGGGTGCGCAGACGTGCCGGTACGCATCTACCGGCCCAGGCGGCTTGAGCGTGCCTCGCCCGCCGTGTTCTTCATCCACGGCGGCGGCATGTGCCTCGGTGACATCGACTACGAACACGGAGCGGCCGTAAAGATCTGCGAGGAACTCGGGGCACTCGTCCTCTCCACCGGCTACCGCAAGGCGCCTGAACATCCGCACCCGGCACAGGTCGACGACTGCTACGCCGCCCTCAGCTGGATGAGCAACAACGCGGCATCCCTGGACTTCGACCCAGCACGGTTGGCGGTCTTCGGGGGAAGCGCGGGTGGCAACCTGGCCCTTGCCACCGCCCTCAAGGCGAGAGACCTTGCAGGACCCGCGCTCTCCTATGTCATGGCCCTCTATCCGATGGTCGACCACCGCAACACCACACCGTCGGCTCACGAGGTCACGGAGATCGGGGTGTGGGACCGAAGGAACAACGTCGAGGCCTGGGAGTGGTTCCTCGCCGGTCAGAAGCCTGACGGATATGCCGCCCCGCTGCACGCGGAGGACCTGGCCGGTTTGCCGCCAACGTTCATCGACGTCGGAACCGCCGATGTCTTCCGAGACGAGGATCTCGCCTTGGCACAGCGGCTCCTCGCCGCCGGTGTCGCCACAGAGCTACACGTCTATCCCGGCGTCTATCACGCTGCGGAGCACTACGCGCCCGACGCGGAAGCGGCCCGCCACATGTGGACGGTCCGGTTCCGAGCGCTTCGCAGGGCTCTCGGTATGCAGCCCGTTCGGACCGACGCCGAATAGGAGCAGCCATGGCAATTGATCCCCGTCGGCGGCCCTGAGAGGGCGTTTGATCTAGCCTCGATCTTCCGCGCGCCCAGCAGACTGGAGGTCTTGATGTTGTAAGTGATCTTCGGTCGTAAGCTCGTTGTCGCCTGCCGGTGGAAGTCCGGTCCGGGTAGCTGCCAGGAGGCCCGGTAGCAGACTGGCGGCGTCGGGGCCCTCTCTGCCAGCCCTCAATGACATCACGCCGCAAAGGTCAACAACCATGCCTTTGGAGTCGCAGCCTGCCAGCCGACTTTCGTCCCTCGGGGCCTGGCCGGTGTATTTGACACGGGACGGACCCGCGACCCGCTGCTTTGCTACCCACTCATTTCCTGGCTCTTGCGCTGATCGATTGCAGATGTGATCTCATCCGGACGCGGTCAGTCGATGTCCGGATCATCGTCCTCTGCGAGGAGACGGGTGGCGAGGTCGTTGGCCCACTCCACGGCCCAAGCGCGAAGTGCCGTGATGGTGGTGTCATCGAGCCCATAGGCGGCGAAGGCTTCGTCGTCGGTCCACTCGGCGCCCGTGAGGTTTGCCTGGAGATCCTCGCGCTCGAAGCGGCCGCGGGCGGCGGCCGAACTCCTCGAGCTCGGCATTGGTCCAGCGGCGGGAGGCCGCGAACACGTCGATCAGGTCGCGGGGCGCTCCGCGGTCGGCGAGGGCGCGGACCTTGGTCCCGATCACGTCCTCCTCGGCGAGGACGGGCCCGTACGGGCTCTGGGTGACCGGCCGCCAGAAGATCTCCTTGAGGATGTCGACCTCGCATTCTTGCCCGGTGGCCGGGTCTGTCACGGTGCAGCGGGCGGACAGCGGGGCGGTCTCCAGCGCGTGCACCTTCCAGCCGCGGGACTCCAGGCCGGCGCGGAGCGTGGCGGCGATGTCGGCCATGGGCGCAGGGTTCTCGGTGGCGACGTCGAGGTCTTGGCTGGGGCGGTTCACGAGGCGATGTGCCCGCACGGCGTATCCACCGGTGAGAACCAGGGGATACGGGGAACCGAGCGCGATCACGTCCGCCAGGAGCCGCGTGTGCAGCTCGGGCATGTCCGTCACGCGGCTGCCCGGGTGCGGGAGCGAGCTGGGGGAAGGCGTCTTCGGTGCGCACGGTGCGGCCGACGAGGGTGCGCAGTACCGGCCACAGCTGGAGGAGCAGGTCCTGGTTGAGGTAGCGGGGCAGGTCGTCGTGCAGGCCCTCGTGCAGGACGGCGCGGTACAGGCCCATGCGCTGGCGCGGCTTGCCCAGGCCGTACGAGGTCATCCCGGACCAGGCCATGAGCAGCGGCAGATCCACCACACCGTGGGTGGCCCGTGCAACTCGTCCAGCGACTCCGGCAGACGGCGGCGGAACTTCTCCCGATACAGCGCGAGAGCCTCGGCGTCCGCGCCCGAGACGTCCCTCGGGGAGCGGGCGGGGTGCTGTGGGCTGGAGGGCATGACTCCATTGTGGCGGCCGGAGACAGTGCGAGGGTCATGATGTGTGAGCTGGTGTCCGGAGCGAGCGAGGGTGGATGCCCCGGTGAGCGGGTTGCCGCAGTCATGCTCAGCCCTGAGCAGGACGTCGGCCTTGACGCTCTGGGTGTCTGCACGACGGATGATGAGCCCGAAAACCGGCTCTGACCAGGGCTCTTCTGGGATCCTTCCAGGCCGGTGCCTCTCCGAATGCGCTCACATGGAGCGTGTTGCCATCCTCGAACCAGCCGCGAAGGGCTCGACCTGTTGTTTTGTCGGTGCGTGTTGTGTGCACTGATGCCCGGGAACGGGCAGTGCGAGAACGGACGGATATTCCGTCGCAGGACACGGTCGCCTCCGTGCCACCCGGTAGAAATGCCCTCCAGCAGTAGAGTCTGGCCGTCATCGAAGGTGGACTTCACAGGGTCCTTGGCGAACAGGTGCGGCCGAAAGTTCTCACTGTCTGCGTTTTGGCCGCAGCGGCGGTGACGTCGTGAGGTGGGCGAACAGGAAGTCATGCGGGCCACTTGTTGAGAAACCAAGACGGCGGCTGCCATTCGTTCTCCCCGGATTCTCCCCGGAGACTCCCCACGACCCTTCTTGGCCGGATCTGCAAGGGATACGCGAGCGAAATGCGAACGGCAACTGAGCGTCACGTCAGGATGCTAGAGCCAGTCCCGCCGCTTGAAAATCACATACAAACTAACGCAAACCACCCCCATCAGGCCGATCGCGAAGGGATAGCCGAAGCTCCAACCGAGCTCAGGCATGTCCTCGAAGTTCATCCCGTAAATAGTTCCTACGAGTGTCGGAGCAAACAGAATCGCCGCCCACGAAGAGATCTTCTTGATCTCCTCGTTCTGTTCGAAGCCCGCCTCCGCCAGGGCCCGCATCTCCGCGTTCTGCTGCTGCGTGACGAGGGTCGCGTTGACCGTGAGGATCTCCGTGAGGGCCTGGCGGAAGCCGTCCACGCGCTCGCTGGTGTGGGTGACGTGGTCGGCGACGTCACGGAGGTAGCGCTGGAGCTCCTCGTCCGTCTCGTACTTGGTGAAGCCGGCCATGAGGCCGTGGAGCATGCCGACCAACGGGCGCGTGGCGCGCTGGAACTCGACCATCTCGCGCGAGAGTTCGTAGATGCGGCGGGAGACCTCCGGGTCGCCGCGGAAGACCTCCGTCTCGATCTCGTCGATGTCGTTCTGCACCCCCGCGACGACGGGCGCGTACCCGTCGACCACGGCGTCGAGGATGGCGTAGAGGACCGCCTCGGGGCCCAGCTTCAGCAGTTCCGGGTCCTCCTCCATCCGGCGGCGCACGGCCGACAGGTCCGGTGCCGCCCCGTGCCGGACCGTGATGACGAAGTCCGGCCCCACGAAGACGTGCAGCTCGCCGAAGTCCACCTCCTCCAGCGCGTCGAGGTAGCGCGCGGCGCGCAGGACGACGAAGAGGGTGTCGCCGTAGCGCTCCAGCTTGGGGCGTTGATGCGCCTCCATCGCGTCCTCGACCGCCAACGGGTGCAGGTCGAACTCGGCGGCCAGGGAGAGGAGTTCGGCCTCGGTCGGACGCGCGAGGCCGATCCATGCCATGCCCGCCGGGGCCCGGCGGAGTTCGCGGAAGGTGTCCGCGAGGGTCGCCGGGGAGGAGACGCGTACTCCGTCCTGGTACAAGGCCGCCTCCACCACACTGGCCGCCCGCTCGGCCGCGGGCGGCGGCGACGGGTCCGGGCTCGGTGTCGTCGGCCCGCCGGGCGGTGTCGGCGGAGAGGGCAGCGCACGGCGCCAGACGGACTTCCGGCCGCTCTTGGATGTGGGGCCGGTGCTCTTCGGCGCCGGGCGGGCGCGTCGATCGGCCATCGCGGATGCCTCCCGAGGTGCGCGGACTGGTAGGACTGTGTGATCACCTCACCCATCAGGATACGGACGGGACTGCGGACAGGACGCGAACAGGGGGCCGGGCGTACGCGACACCGTCGCGCCCGTTGGTACCGGTGGCCGTGCCGGCGGCGGTGAAAACCGTGCGCCCTCGCCGTCGAGGACAGAAGTTGTCCGCGATGCCCGCTAGCGTGCACAGCATGACGAACAAGGCGCCCCAGGCCGCCGCTCCCCGGCTCGGTACCCTCGCTCTCAATCGCGCGACCCTGGCCCGTCAACTCCTCCTCGGCCGGGTGGAGATGTCCGCCCACGACGCCGTCGAGCACCTCCTCGGCCTCCAGGCGCAGAACGTCCAGCCGCCCTATTACGCGCTCGCGGCCCGCCTGGACGGCTTCGCGCCGGAGCAGTTGTCGGGGCTGATGGCCGACCGGGAGGTCGTCCGTATCGTCAGCATGCGGTCCACGATCCACACGCACACCGCCGAGGACTGCCTCACCCTGCGGCCGTTGGTGCAGCCGGCCCGGGAGCGGGAGCTGAACCTGTTCCGCAAGGGGCTGGTCGGCGTCGACCTCGACCGGCTGGAGGCCATCGCCCGCGAACTCGTCGAGGACGAGCCGCGCACGCTGAAGCAGTTGCGTGAGGCCCTGGTCATGGAGTGGCCCGACGCCGACCCGTTCGCCCTCGGTCTCGCCGCGCGCTGCCGGCTGCCGCTCGTCCAGGTCACCCCGCGCGGTCTGTGGCGCAGGAGCGGGCGGGGCGCCCTGACCACCGCCGAACACTGGCTCGGCCGGCCCGCCCAGGAGGCCCCGGCACCGGAGGCCGTGGTCCGGCGCTATCTCGCCGCCTTCGGGCCCGCCTCCGTGAAGGACATGCAGACCTGGGCGGGACTGACCCGGCTGCGTGCGGCGTTCGAACGGCTGCGCCCGGAGCTGGTCACCTTCCGGGACGAGCGCGGCACCGAGCTCTTCGACCTCCCGGACGCGCCCCGCCCGGACCCGGAGACACCGGCGCCTACCCGGCTGCTCCCCGAGTTCGACAATCTGCTTCTCTCGCACGCCGACCGTTCCCGGGTCGTGCCACCCGACCTCAAGGGCCGTTCCTGGCAGGGGAACCAGGCCCACCGCACCTTCCTCGTCGACGGTTTCCTGGCCGGCATCTGGAGGCTCGACGGCGACGACGCCCACGTCGTCACCCTCGAACCCTTCGGACGCCTCACCGGCCGGCAGCGGACGGAGCTGGTGGAGGAGGCCGCCCGCCTGCTCGAGACGCTGCACGGCACCGGCTCGTACGACATCCGCTTCGGCACGGTGGCAGCCACCGACCGGTGACCCGCCGTCGACCGGTGACCCGCCGCCCTCGTCGCACAAGTGGAGAGGGGGCGCCCCGAACCGCTCGTGGCAGGTTCGAGGCGCCCCCTGATATCACCCGAGGACGTGCCTCAGGAGTCCGTGGGCCGACTTCTTCCCGTCAGGAGTTGACCTGCGCGGCCACCGTGTTGGAGAAGGTCGTCAGCCGGGTGTAGACACCGGGGTACTGCGCGTCGGCGCAGCCGTAACCCCAGGAAACTATGCCTGCCAGGACGCCCCCGATCATCAGGGGACCGCCGCTGTCGCCCTGGCAGGTGTCAACGCCACCGGAGGAGTAGCCGGCGCAGACCATGGAGCTAGCGATGAACTCGGAGCCGTAGGAGCTGGAGCTGCCGCAGACCGAGTCGGCCACGACCGGCACGGTCGCCGTGCGCAGCTGGTTGGAGGAGGAACCGCCCGAGGAGGTGGTGCCCCAGCCGACGATGCGGGCGGTGGTGCCGGCCGCGTAGACGCCCGTCTGGGAGGCGCTGACGTAGGGCACCGTGGTGTACGGCTGCGCGACGGCGAGCGTCAGCACCGCCACGTCGCTGGTCATGGTGGAGCTGTTGTAGCTCGGGTGGATCCAGATCTTGCTGAGCGTGCTGACGGTGCCGTTCGTGCCGTTGCGGTAGGTGCGGCCACCGACGACACGGGTGTTGGAGGTCGTTCTGCCGACCATGCAGTGAGCAGCGGTGATCACCTTGGTGGGCGAGACGAGGGTGCCGCCACAGAACTGGCTCTGCGAGGCGTTCGTGATCTGCATGACGTACGGGTACGCGCTGGCGGTGGTGGTGGTGCCACCCACGATGGGCTGGGGAGCGGCGACGGCGCCGGGCGCGGTCAGGAGTGCGGCAGCGGCAGCGGCGGCGGTGGCAGCGGCGGCGACCATCGACTTCCTGGCGCGGTTGAACCCGAACATGGTTCTCCTCATGGGGGTTGCCGGTGGGGGACGCGCGGGTGGGGAGTGCACAGAGCCTGCGGTGCCGCCCCCGCTCGGGGGAGCCGAGCGGGGGCGGCGGGCCGGTCTGTGTGCCCTGGCGTGCGGCACGTCACAGAAACTAAGAGCCGGAGCGAGCCGCTCCCAAGGGGGGATCCCCCTAGGGGAGTTGAGGAGGGAAAACCCTCGATGACCCGGGCCTGGGTTTGAGCCTAGGCTGGAGCCGCAAGGTCGCCGCCCCGCACGGATGCCTCCACCGGATGCCTCCACAGTGCGCCCGCACGGATGTCTCCCCGGCGCGGCAGACGACACGCAGACGGGAATGTGACGCGACAGGGCCCAGGTCCCGGGAGGGGCTCGTCAGCCGGTCCCGGGGAGGTCAGTTCGTACGGTGTCCCGCCGCCAGACGCACGATGTCCACACGCGACCGGATACCCAGCTTCCGGTAGACGCGTGTGAGGGTCGCCTCGACCGTCTTCACGCTGATGTACAGCCGACCGGCGATCTCCCGGTTGGTCGCGCCCTCCATGACCAGCTCCGCGACCTGGCGTTCCGTCGCCGCGAGCACGGCGAGGGCGTCCAGCGCGGACGGGGCGATCACGGGCTGCGGCGGCGCCGGGGTGACCGAGGCCTCCTCCACCTGGCGCAGCCACGGCAGGGCGCGGCACCGGCGGAACAGCCGGGACGCCTCGTCGTACGCGCCCGGCGCGGGCGTCCCCCCTGGCCGCGCGGCACCGAGGCCCTGCGGGGCGGCGCGCAGCCCCGCCAGGGCGTACGCGGCCCGCGCCTCCTCCAGGCCGTGGCCGAGCTTGGCGAGCCGGTCCTGGGCCGACGTCAACTGCCGTACGGCGGCGTCCTGTTCACCCCGTGCCGCACGCACCAGGGCCTCGGCGCGGTCGAGCACGGCGAGCACGCTCTCCCGGCCGAGCCGCAGCGCCTGCTGCCGCGTGACGTCGATGACGTCCTGTGCCTCAGCCAACTCACCCACCCGCACCAGGGCTTCGGCGAGGTCGCCGTGCCACCGGCCGCGCGCGGGATCGTTGATCCCCAGCCCGTCCTCCAACTCCCGTACGCGACGCAAAGACTGGACCGTTCCCGGCGCGTCGCCCGCCACCAACTGGGCGTGCCCGAGGGCACCCAGGGCGCGGGAGAGGTACATCAGGTCGCCGTCCTGCTCGGCCCGGTCGGCGGCCTCGCGGGCGAGCGCCCGGGCCCGCTCCACATCGCCGCCGGCGGCCTCCGTGAGCGAGGTGAGCATGGCGGACGCGCCCTCGCCGATGCCGGAGTCCCGGGCCAGGACATAGCCCTCGCGGGCGAGGTCGAGGGCCCGGCCGCAGTGCCCGGAGCGCAGCTCGGTCTCGGCGAGGAAGCGCACGTAGTGCACCTCGCTCTCGACCATGCCGCGCCGGCGGACCTCCCGCAGCAGCGAGGTGATCGTGGCGCGGGCCTCGCCGAGCTGGTCGCTCATCAGCAGCCAGCGGAAGCGGGTCGCGCCCGCCCCGTTGTGGTGGCACGCGAGCAGCGGGTCCTGCGGCTCCTTCAGCGCCCGCTTGATCGTCATGGGCGCGTCCGGGTGGCCCATCAGCATCTCGGTCTGCGCCTGGAAGGCGAGCGCGAGCAGTTCGGTGCGCCGGTCCTCGGCGCGTCCGGCCAACTCGGCGGCGCGCGCGGCCTCCTCCCGGCTCTGCGCGAAGTCGCCCTCCAGGACCAGCGCCCGCCAGGCCAGCTGGTAGCGGACCAGCCCGAGCAGCCGCGGGTCGTCGCCCGCGTCGGCGAGGACCTGCGGGTAGACGGCGTCGACCTCGGCGAGGGACTGCCCGGCCGCGTCGATCACCACCATCCAGGCCCGGACCCGTTCGGCGGGCTCGGTGGCCCGGCTCAGCACCTCACGGGCGATGTCGCGGCCGAGGTCGTTCTCCCCGGCGGTGATCGCGTCCTCCGCCGCCTGCAGCCGCCGCTCGTCCGGGCCGGGTGTCGCGTCCGCCGGGGTGTGCCGGGCCGAGAGCAGACCCAGCTCGGCGGCGACCGACGGCGCGCCCCGGTCCCGGGCCACGGCGGCGGCCTCGCCGAGCCGTGCGGCGACCTGCGGATCGGTGCCCTGGGTGGCCAGCGCCAGGTGCCGGGCCCGCTCGATGGGGTCGACGGCGGCGGTGGACAGCGCGGCGTGGGCGGCCCGCCGCTCCTGCGCGGTCGCCTCGGCGTACAGCGCCGCCGAGACCAGAGGGTGCGCGAACCGCACGCCCGGCGCCTCCCGCTCCGGCGCGAGCAGGCCCAGCTCGACGGCCTGCGCGGTCTCCGCCTCGGCGTTCTCCCGCCCGGCGGCGCGCAGCAGCGCCACCGTGGGCCGGGCACCGGCGCTGGCGACCAGCAGGGTGCGGCGGGCCTCGGCGGAGAGCATGTCCAGCCGGTTCAGGACCAGGGTCCGCAGCGAGGTCGGCACGGGCAGCGGCTCGCCGGGGCGCGGCGGGGTCGAGCTGTCGGCGAGAGCGCGGCCCAGCTCCAGCGCGAACAGCGGGTTGCCGCCGCTGGTGCGGTGGATGTCGCGCACGGTCGAGCGGGGCAGACCGGTGTAGCCGCGGTTCTCCAGCAGCTCGGCGACGTGCGCCCGGGACAGCGGGGCGACCCGCAGGGCGAGGGTGTCGGGCGGGGACGCGCGTAGATACCTGTCCTGCTCGTGGCCGTGGGGGTCCGTCGACGTGCGTACGGCGCACAGCATGCGCACCGGCAGCTCCCCGAGCCGCCGCGCGGCGAACCCGAGCAGCTCCACACTGGCCGGATCCAGCCACTGGAGGTCGTCGGCGACGATCAGCACCGGGCCCTTGGCGGCCAGCGCGCGCAGCGTCGACAGCACGGCCAGCCGCAGGGCCAGCCCGTCACGCTGGAGCGTGGACTCGCCACGGCCGGTGAGTGCGGACTCCAGCGCGGTGCGCTGCGGCGCGGGCAGCTGGTCGGAGACCTCGTCCATGACCAGCCCGAGCAGGTCGGTCAGGGCGAGGAACGGCAGATGCGACTCGGACTCGGTGGCCGAGCAGCGCAGCACCGTCCGCGCCGATTCGTCGTATTCGGCGGCCAGGGCGCGCAGGACGGTCGATTTCCCGATGCCCGCGGAGCCGTGCACCAGCACGCTGCCGCCCCGCGAAAGCTGCTCGCGCGCCCCCGCGAACAGCTCCTCCCTGCCAATGACCAAGTCGGGGCGGGGTCTCCCAGGCTCCTTGAACTCCCGTCGCACGGGCCACCGCTCCCCTCGAGTGTCGTGTCCGGGCCAATATTAGGCGTCCTGTCTTTGAATTTCGGAACGCGGCCCGGTGTGGGAAATAACAGGAAGGGTACGGCATAGGGAATTTCACAGCCCCGTTACATGAATGCTCCCGGGACGCGACAGCCTCGCCCCGGAGGGGGCGCCCCGTCAGGGCGCGGGGAACCGCGCGACCAGCCCCCACCGGCCCTCACTGTGCACCGCACCGCACGCCGCTTCGCTATGGCAACACCCCGGCCCGGCGGGCGGCCACCACCGCCTCCCACCGCCCGTGCGCCCCGAGCTTCCGCATGGCCGACCGCAGATACGCCTTCACCGTCTCGGGGCGCAGCCCCAGACGCTCCGCCGCGACCTGGTTGCTCGCACCCGTCGCCACGCACGCCAGCACATCCGTCTCACGCGCCGTGAGGACGACCCGGGGCACACCCTCCGGCGGGGCGCTTCCCCCGCCGGTCACGCCGGCGAGGCGCCCGCACACCCGCAGCAGCTCCGCCCGCAGCTCCGGATCGTCGACGCGCGGGGCGAGCGCGCGCAGCGCCCCGTGTGCCTCCCGGACCTCCTCCCACGCCCCGGCCGTATCCCCCTCGGGCGTCGGGGCGGTCGCGGCCAGCAGGTTCCGCACCTCGTCGCGCACCACCAGCGTCTGCTCCATGTCCCGCGCCGCGTCCAGCGCGGCCGACACCGTGCGGTCGCCCAGCGGCTGTGCCGCGCGCAGGGCGCCGTACAGCACGCCGCGCACCTGACGCCGTACGACGACGGGGACCGCGAGGACGGAGCGGATGCCCTCGGCGGCGACCGCGGCGTCGTACTCGTGGCTGATCCGGCGCGACGCGGAGTAGTCGGTCACCCGGCACGGCCGGGCCAGGGCCACCGCCTTGCCGCCGAGACCGTTGCCCGAGTGCACGGCCAGACCCTGGAGCGAGGTGGTCCGGTTCCCCTGGAGTTCGCTGATGCGCAGTTGCCCGGGGCCGGGCTCGACGAGACCCGCGAAGGCGAGCGGCAGCCCGGTGGCCCGGCGCAGCCGGTGCAGTGCGCCGCGCAGGTCCGCCCGGCCCGACCAGGCCGGCCCGACGGAACCCGAGGGATCCAGTGCCACGAACTCGCCCCTTCCGCGCGGCGCACCCCCGTTCGGGGGTAGTGAGACGTGTATCACGCATTACACGATGTCAGGCAACGGTCCGGCAATGAGGAGGACACATGTCGGCGAGGACGAGCGCCACGGAGGAGTTCCGGGCGGCCCGGGACTTCTTGCTGGCCCATCGCGAGGACTACGCCACGGCCTGCAAGGGTTTCGACTGGCCCCGCCCCGAGTACTTCAACTGGGCGCTCGACTGGTTCGACGTGATCGCACGTGGGAACGACCGGACGGCCCTGCACATCGTGGAGGAGGACGGCACCGAGACCCGTCTCTCCTTCGCCGAGATGTCCGAACGTTCCTCCCGTGTCGCCAACTGGCTGCGGGACCGGGGCGTCCGCGCCGACGACCGTGTCCTCGTGATGCTGGGCAACCAGGCGGAGTTGTGGGAGACCGCCCTCGCCGCGATGAAGCTGCGCGCCGTCGTCATCCCCGCGACGCCGCTGCTCGGCCCCGCCGATCTGCGGGACCGCGTGGAGCGCGGCCGGGTCCGGCACGTGATCGCGCGGGCCGAGGAGGCGGCCAAGTTCGCGGACGTGCCCGGCCGTTACACCCGCACCACGGTCGGCGGCACGGTCGAGGGATGGCGGCCGTACGAGCAGGCCTACGCGGCCTCCGCCCGCTTCGAGCCGAACGGTGCGACCAACGCCACCGACCCGCTGATGCTGTACTTCACCTCGGGCACCACCGCCCGGCCCAAACTGGTCGAGCACACCCATGTGTCGTACCCCTTCGGCCACTTGGCCACCATGTACTGGATCGGTCTGCGCCCCGGCGACGTCCACCTCAACATCTCCTCGCCCGGCTGGGCCAAGCACGCCTGGTCCAACCTCTTCGCCCCGTGGAACGCGGAGGCGACCGTCTTCCTCCACAACTACACGCGCTTCGACGCGAACCGGCTGCTCGCGGAGATGGACCGCGCGCGCGTCACCACCTTCTGCGCCCCGCCCACCGTGTGGCGCATGCTCATCCAGGCCGACCTCGGTCAGCTGCGGACCCCGCCCCGTGAGGTCGTCGCGGCCGGTGAACCCCTCAATCCCGAGGTGATCGAGCAGGTCCGCCGCGCCTGGGGCGTCACCGTCCGGGACGGCTTCGGCCAGACCGAGACCGCCGTCCAGGTCTGCAACAGCCCTGGCCAGGAGCTGAAGACCGGCTCGATGGGCCGGCCCGCACCCGGCTACAAGGTCGTCCTCCTCGACCCCGTCACCGGCGCCCCCGACGCCGACGAGGGAGAGATCGCCCTCGACCTCTCGGGCCGCCCCGTCGGCCTCATGACCGGCTACCACGGAGATCCCGACCGTACGGCGGAGGCCATGGCCGGCGGCTACTACCGCACCGGCGACATCGGCTCCCGAGACCCCGACGGCTACCTCACCTACGTGGGCCGCGCGGACGACGTGTTCAAGGCCAGCGACTACAAGATCAGCCCCTTCGAGCTGGAGAGCGCCCTGCTGGAGCACGAGGCGGTCGCCGAGGCGGCCGTGGTCCCCGCGCCGGACGAGGTGCGGCTCGCCGTGCCGAAGGCGTACATCGTGCTCGCGGCCGGGTGGGAACCGGGCCCGGACACCGCGAAGGTGCTTTTCGAGCACTCCCGGACGGTCCTCGCCCCCTACAAGCGCCTGCGCCGCATCGAGTTCGGCGAACTCCCGAAGACCGTCTCCGGCAAGATCCGCCGTATCGCGCTGCGCGAGGCCACGGCCGTGGGCTCGGACGCGGAGTACCGCGAGGAGGACTTCCGGTGACCTCGTACGCCCACGGGACGAGCGCGACCCCGCTGCTCGGCGACACCATCGGCGCCAACCTCGACCGGGCCGTCGCCGCCTGGCCGGACCGTGAGGCGCTCGTCGACGTGCCGTCCGGGCGGCGCTGGACGTACGCGCGCTTCGCCTCGGACGTCGACGAGCTGGCGTACGCGCTGCTCGCGAGTGGTGTGGCCAAGGGCGACCGGGTGGGCATCTGGGCGGTCAACTGCCCCGAGTGGGTGCTGGTGCAGTACGCCACCGCCCGCATCGGCGCGATCATGGTGAACATCAACCCGGCCTACCGCACCCACGAGGTCGAGTACGTCCTCAAGCAGGCCGGGGTCTCGTTCCTGTTCGCCTCCCTCAGTCACAAGAGCAGCGACTACCGGGCCATGGTCGAGCAGGTGCGCCGCAACTGCCCTGAGTTGAGGGAGACCGTCTACGTCGGCGACCCGAGCTGGGACGCGCTGCTCGCGCGCGGGACACCGGTGCCGTACCCGGACCTGTCCTGCGACGAACCGATCAACATCCAGTACACCTCGGGCACCACGGGCTTCCCCAAGGGAGCGACCCTCTCCCATCACAACATCCTCAACAACGGTTACTTCGTGGGGGAGTTGCTCGGTTACGGCGAGCAGGACCGGATCTGTGTGCCCGTGCCGTTCCACCACTGCTTCGGCATGGTGATGGGCAACCTCGCGGCGACCTCGCACGGCGCCTGCGTCGTCGTCCCGTCCCCCTCCTTCGACCCGCGGGCCACCCTGGAGGCCGTCGAGCGGGAGCGCTGCACATCCCTGTACGGCGTACCGACCATGTTCATCGCCGAGTTGAACCTCCCGGACTTCGCCGCCCACGACCTCTCCTCCCTGCGCACCGGCATCATGGCGGGCTCGCCCTGCCCGGTGGAGGTCATGAAGCGGGTGGTCGCCGAGATGCACATGACGGAGGTCTCGATCTGCTACGGCATGACCGAGACCTCGCCCGTCTCCACCCAGACCCGGCGCGACGACGACCTGGCCCACCGCACCGGCACCGTGGGCCGCGTCCTGCCGCACATCGAGGTGAAGATCGTCGACCCGGCGACGGGGGCGACACAACCACGCGGCAGCGCGGGGGAGTTGTGCACCCGTGGCTACAGCGTGATGCTCGGCTACTGGGAGGAGACGGAGAAGACGGTCGAGGCCGTCGACGCGGGACGGTGGATGCACACCGGGGACCTGGCGACGATGCGCGAGGACGGGTACGTCGAGATCGTCGGCCGGATCAAGGACATGATCATCCGTGGTGGCGAGAACATCTACCCGCGCGAGATCGAGGAGTTCCTGTACGGCCACCCGAAGATCGCCGACGTCCAGGTGGTGGGCGTGCCGCACGAGCGGTACGGCGAGGAGGTGCTCGCCTGCGTCATCCCGCGCGAAGCCGCCGAACCGCCCACCCTGGAGGAGCTGCGGGCCTTCTGCGAGGGGCGGTTGGCGCACTACAAGATCCCCAGCGCGCTGCGCGTCCTGGACGCCTTCCCGATGACGGTGTCGGGGAAGGTGCGCAAGGTCGAACTGCGTGAGCGGTACGCCGCCGGATAGTCACGTAGCCCATGGCCGCGCGTTCGGTGCGGCGTGGTCGTCGCTCAGGTGCTCGCGCCGGTGGCGACCAGTTCCGTCGCCGCGCGGTTCATCGGCTGCGGGGTGCCCGTGAGATCCAGGACGAACAGGGAGACGCCCAGGCCGTCGGCGCGGTCGCGGGCGTCGTCCGCGTACCCGGCGAGGGAGAAGTACACGCAGTCGGTGGACTCGGTCATGGCGGTCAGCCACAGGCATTCGACGTCGCGCAGCGAGGCCGGGCGCACCGACGGGTCCACCTGGGCCAGGACGCCCCGCGCGGCGAGCCCGATCCCCGCGGGCTGGCGCTGGTCGGCGCGGCGGATGTCCTGGTAGCCCAGCCAGCGCAGATAGAGGGCGACGGCGGTGACCGCGTCGCGGGCCGTGCGGATGGTGACGGGGCGGAAGGCCGCCCGGGGGCCGTCGTCCGCTCCGGTCGTCTCCACGGCGTCGCCCGGGCCCAGCGGCCGCAGGGCGCCGGCCACGGGCACCCGCAGCACGGTCCCGCAGGAGCAGCCGAGCTCCGGGTGGGGCCACTGGTCGGCGCGACCGCAGTTCCCGCAGCGCACGGTGACCCAGTCCTCGTCCCAGGTGCGGTGGGTGACCGCGGTGGGGGCTGCGCGGTGGTCGAGGGCCGGGGCGACCGGGGCGCCGCACGCGCAGGGGTAGGCCGGGGCCGCGTACCGGTGCTCCCGCCCGCAGTCCGGGCACCGCACCGCCATGCTCTCGCTCATGCTCCCCACCCCACCGCCGGGCCCGTCGAAAACGCCTCCTCATCGTCCTCCAGCACGGGCTGTTCCGGCAGGGAAACACCCTGAGAGCCCCAGGTGGATTCCGCTGCCCACGCCCTTGACGCCCCCTGCCCCGGCTCCTACTCTGCTTCCAGATAGCAGAAATAATTTTCCGAATTACGGAAGTGCTCACCGCGGGGCGCGACGGGAGCGCGAGTCCGGCAGCTGAAGCAGGAGTACGCAATGGCTCGTATGACCGCTGCCCGCGCGGCAGTCGAGATCCTCAAGCGCGAGGGAGTCCGTGACGCTTTCGGGGTCCCCGGCGCCGCGATCAACCCGTTCTACGCGGCCCTGAAGGCGGCCGGCGGGATCCAGCACACCCTCGCCCGGCACGTCGAGGGCGCGTCGCACATGGCCGAGGGGTACACCCGCACCCGCCCCGGGAACATCGGGGTCTGTGTCGGCACCTCCGGGCCCGCCGGCACCGACATGATCACCGGGCTGTACTCGGCCATCGGGGACTCGATCCCCATCCTCTGCGTCACGGGCCAGGCGCCCACGGCCGTCATCCACAAGGAGGACTTCCAGGCGGTCGACATCGCCTCCATCGCGGGGCCCGTCACCAAGATGGCCGTCACCGTCCTGGAGGCCGCGCAGGTCCCCGGCGTCTTCCAGCAGGCCTTCCACCTGATGCGCTCCGGCCGACCCGGGCCCGTCCTCGTCGACCTTCCCGTCGACGTGCAGCTCACCGAGATCGAGTTCGACCCGGACACCTACGCGCCGCTGCCGGTCTACAAGCCCGCCGCCACCCGCGCCCAGATCGAGAAGGCGATCGGGATGCTGAACGCGTCGCAGCGGCCGCTGATCGTCGCCGGCGGCGGGATCATCAACGCCGACGCCTGCGAACTCCTCGTGGAATTCGCCGAGTTGACGGGTGTGCCGGTGGTTCCCACCCTCATGGGCTGGGGCGTCCTGCCCGACGACCACGAGCTGAACGCCGGCATGGTCGGCCTCCAGACCTCGCACCGCTACGGCAACGCCACCTTCCTGGAGTCCGACTTCGTCCTCGGTATCGGCAACCGCTGGGCCAACCGGCACACCGGGAAGCTGGACGTCTACACGGCCGGGCGGACGTTCGTCCACGTCGACATCGAGCCCACCCAGATCGGCAGGATCTTCGCTCCCGACTTCGGCATCGCCTCCGACGCCAAGGCCGCGCTGGAACTGTTCCTCGCGGTGGCACGGGAGCTGCGGGCGGCCGGCCGGCTGCCGGACCGCTCCGCGTGGGCGGCCGACGCGCAGGACCGCAGGGCCCGCCTCCAGCGGCGTACGCACTTCGACGACATCCCGATCAAGCCGCAGCGTGTCTACGAGGAGATGAACAGGGCCTTCGGGCCCGAGACCCGGTACGTCTCCACCATCGGCCTCTCCCAGATCGCCGGTGCCCAGATGCTGCACGTCCACCGCCCGCGCCACTGGATCAACTGCGGTCAGGCGGGCCCCCTGGGCTGGACCGTGCCGGCCGCGCTCGGCGTCGCCAAGGCCGACCCGGAGGCGTCCGTCGTCGCCCTCTCCGGCGACTACGACTTCCAGTTCATGATCGAGGAGTTGGCCGTCGGGGCGCAGCACCGCATCCCGTACGTCCACGTCCTGGTCAACAACTCCTACCTGGGCCTCATCCGGCAGGCCCAGCGCGCCTTCGACATCGACTTCCAGGTCAGCCTGGAGTTCGAGAACGTCAACTCGCCCGAGCTGGGGGTCTACGGCGTCGACCACGTCAAGGTCGCCGAGGGCCTCGGCTGCAAGGCGATCCGGGTGACGGACCCGGCCGACCTGGGCGCCGCGTTCGAGCAGGCCGAGAAGCTCGCGGCGCAGTACCGGGTGCCGGTGGTCGTCGAGGCCATCCTGGAGCGCGTCACCGACATCGCGATGTCCACGACGAACGACATCGCCAACGTGGTCGAGTTCGAGGAGATCGCGACGGAGCCGGGGCACGCGCCCACGTCGATCAGGGCCTTGCGGGGGTGAGACCGGCTCGGCCCGGGGATGCCGACGCCCCCGGAGGGCCGGGGCCCGGCCGCCGAGGTCCGCGGCGCGCCCGGAGCCGTCTCCATCACGCGTTCACGGGGTCCCGCGGCGAGCACCGCGCAACCGGTCGGCATCCCGCGAACGGGTGATGTCCCGGCCCTCCTGGCAAGGCAGGCTCCGAGGAGGCCGCAGCACCGCACACGACCGCTCGGCCGGATCCGTGACGGGGGAGGGACCAGTCGTGGGCATCTTGGTTCAGAAGTACGGAGGGAGTTCGCTGGCCGGGGCGGAGAGACTCCGCAGGATCTCCGAGCGGGTGGCTACGACCCGTCGTGCCGGACGGCGCACCGTGGTCGTCGTCTCGGCCCGCGGAGACACCACCGACGACCTCCTGGCCCTGGTCGACGAGGTCGGAGGGCGGGACGCCGCACGGCGTGCGCCCCGGGAGACCGACCAGTTGCTGGCGACGGGCGAGTACGCCTCGGCCGCGTTGCTGGCCCTGGCGCTGGAGCGGCTGGGAGTTCCGGCCGTCTCCCTCACCGGGCCGCAGGCGGGCATCCGGGCGGTGGGCCGCCACGGTGAGGGCATGATCGACACCATCGACACCGGGCGGCTGCGGGGCTGTCTGGACGAGGAGCGCGTGGTCGTCGTCGGGGGTTTCCAGGGGATCAACGACGTCGGTGACGTGGTCACCCTGGGCCGCGGTGGATCCGACACCACGGCCGTGGCCCTCGCGGCGGCCCTCGACGCGGGCAGCTGTGAGATCTACACGGACGTGGACGGCGTGTACACGGCCGATCCCCGTCTGGTGGAGTCGGCCCGCAGGCTCCCGTACGTGGCCTCGGACGTCATGGTCGAGATGGCCTTCTCGGGAGCGAAGGTCCTGCACTCCAGGTCGGCGGAACTGGCCGCGGCCAAGGGAGTCGAGTTGCACGTCAGAAGCTCTTTGGTGGAGAGGGAGGGGACCGTGGTGGGTCAGGGGGACACCGGGCTGCTGGAGACGGGAGGCGCGATCAGCGCCATCACGTCCGACACGGACGTGGCGCGCGTTCTCGTGCACTGCAAGGGCAAGGGCGATCCCGTCTCCACGATCCTCGGCATCCTGGCTGGAAACGCGGTCCCGGTCGACCTCGTCGCCCGGTCCGGTCCGCAGGAGGAGGAGTTCCGGATGGGCTTCACCGTTCGGCACAGTGATGTCGAGCGGATCAGGGAGCCGCTGGAGAGGGCCGTGGCCCCGTTGGGCGGCGGAGTCCGGGTGGACACGGATGTCGCCAAGGTGTCGCTGATCGGGATGGGCCTGCTGAACCGTCCGGAGTATCTGGCCCGTCTGACCATGGTGCTCTCCGGGGTGGGGATCGCCACCAGCTGGGTCTCCAGTTCCCAGCTGCGTGTCTCGGTGATCGTTCCCCGCCACGACCACGTGGAGACCCTGAAGCTCCTGCACACGGAGTTCGGCCTCGCCGAGGCCGCCACCGACGGGTGACGTCGACGCGTGGCGAACGGAAGTCCGACGGACGTCCGCCGGACTTGCGCAGGACGGACACGACGGCGCCACGGCCCGGGGGGCCGTGGCGCCGTCGTGTCCGTCCTGCGCGTCACTCCGCCAGGAGTGCCGACTCGGCGTCGTAGCCGTACAACCACTCCTGCGCGCGCAGGTTCTGGGCGCCGGCCAGAACCTGGTCGCGCTCGCGCTGCCCCTGTCCGTCGGAGAGATGGAAGGTACGGGCGTTCGCCCGGGACATCCGCTGGAGCTGGTCGGTGCGCGGTCGGCGCACGCGCTCGTAGCGGGTGAGCGCCTCGGGGATGCCGTCCCGCGTGACCCCGCGCAGGCAGTCGGCGAGCACGACCGCGTCCTCGATCGACTGGTTGGCACCCTGGGCCTGGAAGGGGAGCATGGGATGCGCCGCGTCCCCCACCACCGCGATCCTGCCGGTGGTCCAGCGCTGGAGCGGGTCGCGGTCGTGCAGGGCCCAGCGACCCACCCTGCCGAGCGCCTTGAGGACGGTGAGCACCTCCTCGTCCCAGCCCTGGTACGTCTGGACGAGGTCCTCGACACGGCCCTCGGCGGTCCATGACTCGACCGACCGGTTCCCGGCCGGGGCCGTGGCCCCGACACTGATCCACTTCCCCGCGCTCACCGGATAGCACACGCAGTGCTGGTCCGGCCCCAGCCACAGCCGTACCTTCGGGTCCTCCACGAGGAACGGCAGGTGATGGCCCGGCACCAACCCTCGGTACATGGACTGCCCGGAGAACCTGGGCTCGTCCAGGGCGAGGGTGTCACGCACCACCGAGTGGATGCCGTCGGCGCCGATCACCACGTCCGCCTCGTGCACCGAGCCGTCCTCGAAACGGAGCCGCACCGCCTCCGGCAGTTCCTCGACGCCCACGCATCGGCGGCCGATGTGCAGGTTGTTGTCGTCGATGCCGTACAGCAGCGCCTGATGCAGGTCGGCGCGGTGCACCGTGTAGTACGGCGCCCCGTACAGGTCCTCGCAGGTGTCTCCGAGTTCGGTGCGGCTGAGCAGCCGGCCGTCGTCCCAGCGGCGCATCTCCACCGCGGACGGGCGCACCGCCGTCGCGCTCAGCCGTCGATCGAGACCGAGACGGTGCAGCAGGCGGGTGGCGTTGGGCGCGATCTGCACGCCGGCGCCCACCTCGCGGAGGTTCTTCGTCTGTTCGAAGACCTCGCTGCGGATGCCGGCCCGCCCGAGGGCCAGGGCCACGGTGAGGCCGGCGATGCCGGCACCCACGATCGCGATGCGGCTCTCGCCGTGACTCCATGTGGGGTCTCTTCGACTCTGAATCATGATCACAACTCTCGACGAGCGGTCTCAGTAGTAGAGGACGGCCTTGTTCCAGTCCTCGTCGGGACCGAACAGACTTCGGGGCTTGACGACATCGGGCATGCCCGTGAGCACGTCCCTCGGCACCAGGCCGCCCGGCGCCGCCCCTTCGACC
Organism: Streptomyces sp. MNU76; assembly: GCF_020982545.1. Taxonomy (GTDB): domain Bacteria; phylum Actinomycetota; class Actinomycetes; order Streptomycetales; family Streptomycetaceae; genus Streptomyces. Next base: position 643,159 of record NZ_JAJKLK010000003.1, read on the forward strand.
CGGCACTCGACGCCCAGCTCCCGGCGTACCGTCGCCGCGAGTTCGGCACATGCCGCGGCCTCGTGCGCGGCCTCGACCTCGATCTCGACCCGCAGATGGTCGGAGGCTGTCTGCGCCCGCCAGAAGAGCACGCCGTAGGCGTCCGGGAGCCGGTACACGAGGTCCTCCAGCCCGTGCTGGGTGACCAGGGTCCCGCCGATCCGGTGTCCGTAGACGGCCCGCCCGAGGACGGTGACGGTGGGCAGCACCCAGCCGCAGGGACACGGGTCGTAGGACACCTCGACGGCATCCTCCAGGTTGTAGCGCAGCAGCGGCATGGCCTCCCGGTGGAGCGGCGTCACGACGAGCTGCCCGGTGCCTTCGGTGCCGATCTCCCCGGTCTCCGGGTCCCGTACCTCGAACAGGACACGGTCGGCCCACAGATGCAGCCGACCCTCGGAACACTCCCCGGCCAGGCTTCCGGTCTCGGTGGAGCCGTACTCCTCCACCACCGGCACCCCCCACACCCGGCTGATCCGGGCCCGCCGGGCCGGGCTGAGCGGCTCGCCGCCGACGAACAGCGCGCGCAGTGCCGGGAAGTCCTCGTCGGGGCGGAGCCCCACGGCCTTGGCCGCGGCGGCCCACAGCAGGCACTCCGTGGGCATCGACCAGGTCAGCGTGACGCCGAGGTCGTGCAGCGCTCTGACCACCCGTGAGTACGGCATGGCCAGTGAACGGTTGTCGCCCGGGACCACCGTCGCACCGTGCGACCGCCCCGCCGCGTGCGCCAGATGCCCGGTGAGGAGCATGGCGTAGGGGGTGCGCACCAGCAGGGTGTCCGATGAGCCGATGGCGACCCGCTTGCGGGCGAAACGCTCGGCGAGATCGACCCAGTCGTCCTCCGTGTAGTAGGAGGGCGTCGGCCGGCCGGTGGAACCGCTGGACTCGTGGTACGTGGCCAGTTCGCTGTTGGCGACGCCCAGCATGCCGAACGGGTAGTTGTCGCGCAGGTCGGTCTTGGTGGTGGTGGGCAGTCGGCGGAAACCGGCGAGATCGTCCGGTATGCCGTCCGGGCCCAGCCGGGACCGGTAGAAGGGCGACTTGGCGGCCCGCGCCAGGACCTGGGGCAGCACCGCCCGCTGTCGCGCCGCGAGTTCGTCGTAAGTGGCCCAGTCCCCGATGCGGGGCAGCTTGTCCATCGTCGTCACTCCGTTCCCTCCAGTCCGAGAAGACGGCACGCGTTGCGCCACGCGATCTTCTGCCAGTCGTCGTCACCGATCCCCAGACGGCGGAGCTTGGTCAGCTCCACCTCCGGATGCTGCAGCGGGGCCTCGGAGCCGAACAGCACCCGGTCCGCGCCCAGTTGATCCACCGCGGCGCGGGCCACGCAGGTGTAGCCGCCCGATGTCTCCAGCAGCACGTTGCGCAGCGGAGCGATGGACTCGACCGCGTACAGGTCGATGTTCCCGATGCCCGCGTGTCCGAGGACGAAGGTGACCTCGGGGTGGCGTGCGGCGAGCGACACGAGGTCGGCGACCCTGCTGCCCGGCCGTTCCAGGCAGACCGTGTACACGCTGTGCCCGACGTCCCGAGCCACCTCGACGAGGTCGGCGGTGCGCGGGTCGTCCAGTGCGACGCCGTGCACCGCCGGGGAGATCTCCACGCCGCGGAAGTGCGCCGCGGCCCGGTGGTAGTGCTCCGGGTCCCGGTGCGGGTTGGCGAAGTAGAAGGGGATGAGCCGGCCGTCGGACGCGGCGCAGGCCCGCAGCACCGCCTCGTTGTCCGCGTCGGACTCGATGTGCCCGCCCTCCACCAGGAACCGGGAGAGCTGTGCGAGCGGCATGGTGCCGCCCGCACAGACCACCGCGCGGCCTATGCCGCACTCGTCCATGGTGGCGAGCAGACGGTCCGGCGCCCCGGCCACCGGCGCGAGCCGGACGTGGAAGTCCAGCACCGGTCGTCCGTCCGTCGCCACCGACATGACAGGACTCACTTCTCGAGGCAGAACTCGTCGATCGGGTAACCGACGTGCCGGTCCTCGGTGGGCAGGTAGCCCAGCACCTTGTCACCGGGCTTGAGTTCGGTGCTGTTGAGGACGACGCCACCGGGGCCGAGCACCCGCACGTGCCAGTCGTCCTGGAGGATGAGGTTGACCCGGCGGCCGTTCGGCGCGACCGCGTCGACGGAGATGAGCGGACGGGACTCGATCTTGACCCGGCCGACCGTCACCATCCGGGTCCGGCCCTTGATGTCGACGGCCATCACCTTGCTGCCCGCCTTGAGTTCGCTGAGGTAGCTGGTGCGCTCGTCCTTGGACAGGGTGTAGGAGTGGATGGCGCCCGCGTTGACGCGGAACGGGCGCGTCGGCATGTAGGGCAGCGGATGCGTCTCGCTGACGCACAGGATCATGCCCTTGGAGTGCGAGCCGACCAGGATGCCCTCGTCCTCGCGGAAGTAGGTGCAGGTGTCCACGCAGGCACGCTCACCCATGCCGATGTGCGCGGTCTCCACCACCTCCAGCTCCGTCAGGTCGAGGTCGGGCACGTCGGCCTGTGCAGCGGCCTTCAGCTTGGCCGCCTCCCCGACCGCCTTCGGCGCCATCATCACGCCGTCCGAACCGTGCTCCAGGACACCGAAGATGATCTCCGCCTCCTCGACGTCCTGGGCGACGGTGACCAGGCTGCCGGTCGCCCGGGCGGCCGCGGCGATGACGATCTCCAGCGGGATCTTGGTGGGGTCACGGAAGAGCAGCAGGCTCCACCGCTCCGTACGCGCCGACTCGCAGGCGTCCTCCAGGGTCGGCGCGTCGATGATCTCCACGAAACGGCCGAACTCCACCCCGGGGTGCTTGATGGCCAGTTCGGCCGGGGTCACACCGTGCCGGGCGGGGTCCACCACGACCACCGTGGCGTCGCCGAAGTCGTCGGGGAGGTCCTTGCCGTGCGGGAAGAGGATCTTGGTGACCGTGGGAGGCAGGTCCGCCAGATCCTTGGTGTCGTCCGCGACGATGCCCTCGACGCGGTGGTGCAGCGCCTCCTGCAGGATCGCCTCCTTGGCCTCGCCGAGGTCCCGCACGTCCAGCCAGCTGATCTTCATGTTCCGTACTCCCGTAGAGTTTTGGGGTGGTGGAGGGGTGGCAGATGTCGGTGCGGTGGCTCAGCCGGCGAGGGTCTGCAACTGCCCCGGGTGCGAGCCCTGCGTGGAGTGCCGGTCGCCGAAGGAGTGGTCGTGGACCTGGTGCAGGCGCTGCGCGATCTCCCGCGTCATCGCGCCCGGATCGGCGGACTGGAAGATGTTGCGGCCCATCGCGAAGCCGCTGACGCCACCGCGCAGGGCCTCGTCGACATAGGCGAGCACGTCGGGCACGGTGGTCTTGCGCGGTCCGCCCGCCACGATGACCGGAATGGCGGCGTCCTTGACCACGTCCGCCATCTCGTCCGGTGAGCCCACGTACGGCGTCTTGACGATGTCGGCGCCGAGTTCGGCGGCCACGGTGATGGCGTGCGACACGAGGGCCGGGTCCCGTGGATCGGTGACCTTCGGCCCCCTCGGGTAGATCATCGCCAGCAGCGGCACGTTCCACCGGTCGCAGAGGTCCGACACCCGGCCGAGGTCCGCGATCTGCTGCTGCTCCTCGGCCGAACCGAGGTTGACGTGGACGCTGACCCCGTCGGCGCCGTACCTCAGGGCCTCGTCGACGCCGCTCACGAGGTACTTGGCGTCCGGGTCCTGCGCGTGGATCGTGCTCGCGCTCAGATGGACGATCAGCGAGGTCCGCGAGAACCGGGCCGGGTGCACATGACGCAGTCCGCCCTTGTGCAGGACCACCGCGTCGGCGCCGTTGTCGGTGATCTGGCCGACCAGGGTGTCGAGTCCGCCGTCCCGCGTGATGATCGGCCCGTCGCTGATGGGGTGGTCCAGCGGCACGACGAGCAGTCGGTCGCCGTCGCCGCCGTACAGGCGCCTCAGCCGGAGTCTGCGGCCGAAAGAAAGATTGGTGAACATCACACATCCCCTCCCTGCGGATGTCGAGCAGGGAACCCCCGTAGTTCCTGGGTCCGCGTCACTCGGGTTTGCCGTGTTCCTTATGACGAGAATCCTTCGCCGACCGGCGGTGGCGTGACATCGCTCGTTCACGTGATCCCGCCCCCGCGTGTCACGCGACATTCGGGCCGGACGGCTCACCCGGTGCGAGTGTCCCGAGATGACCGGTGTGTGCGTGACCCGTACGGCCGTGCGGAGGGACCAGGAGCACTACATGCACTACGCATATATGTGCCACCGGGGGTCGAGAATTTCAGCCATGATCGAGCCGGGATCCACGAGAAATCCCAGCTCGCGGAACGTTCGGCAGCGGTTACGGTGGGCATCGAAAGCATGTGCCGACGACGAGCCGGGCCGGGAGAACAGGGCCCGTCGTCGGTCGATCACCACGGGGGAACGAGACAGAGCATGGTTGTGAAGAACGCGGGCCCAGCCGTCGGTCGGGACACCGAACTGGGCTTATTGCGCGAAGCGTTGCGGGCCACGGCGTCGGGCAGCGGACGGTGCCTCGTGGTGGAGGGACCGCCCGGCATCGGCAAGAGCCGACTGCTGCAGGAAGCGGCCCGCGAGGCGGAGCGGCTGGGGATGACCTTCGCCCTGGGCCGCGCCACCGAGCTCGACCGGGTGGCGCCGCTCGCGGTGTTGCTGTCCGCGCTGCGGGACAGCGTGCCTCCGGTCGTGGACCGGGCGGACATGTCGGCGCTCCGCGGCCTGGGCAGCCAGGAGGCCGACCGCTTCTGGCTGGTCAGCCGGCTCGGCGACCTCATCGAGGAGCACGCCCGCACCCGTCCGCTCGTCATAGCCCTGGACGACGCCCAGTCCATGGACGAACTCACGGCGTTCACCCTGCAGATCCTGGTGCCCAGGCTGCGCGCCTGTTCGGTGCAGTGGCTGCTGGCACGGCGCTCGCCGTCGGCCCAGGAGTCGAGATACGACGTGGTCGGTCGGCTCCTCCAGGACGGTGCGGAACATGTCGTCCTCGGACGACTCGACCCCGATGCCATCGTCCAGCTCTGTTCGCACGTGCTCGGCGCGGCGCCGAGCCCCGACCTGGCGGCTCTCGCCGCGCGCAGTGACGGCAACCCCTTCCTGCTCGAACAGTTGCTCAACGCGCTGGAGGACGACGACCGGCTGCTGCGTGTGGACGGCATGGTGGAGGTCGTCGGGAACGACGCCCTGCCCGACGACTTCCTGAGCGCGGTGGACTACCAGCTGCGCCACCTGTCCGCCCCGACACGCCGGCTCCTGGAAGCGGGTTCGGTGTTCGGGCGCCCGTTCCTGCCGAGCGAAGCGGCCGGTCTGCTCGGCGAGCGCGGCTTCGCCCTGCTGCCCCGGGTGGAGGAGGCGGTGGAGGCGCACGTCCTGGTCGACGACGGCACGGCACTCGCCTTCCGGCACGACCTCATCCGGGAGGCGGTCTACGACTCCCTCACCGGATCCGTCCGGCGGATCCTGCACCAGGAGGCCGCCACGGTCCTGGAGGCCGCGGGCAGCCCCCGCGCCGAGACCGCGCTGCACCTGATCCGCGGCGCCAGCCGCGACAACCCGCACACCATCGACGTGCTCTGCGCGGCAGCGGACGAGGTGGCCCCCACCTCCCCCAGCACGGCCGCCGACCTGGTTCTGGAGGCGCTCGGCCTGCTGTCCGCCGACGACCCCGAGGCGCCCGGCCTCATCGCGCGGGCGGTGAGTCTGCTGGCTTCGTCCGGCCGCATCACCGAGGCCCGTGACCTGGGTGCCGAGGCGCTGCACCGCAACATCAGCCGGGCACAGGAGGCCTCGGTGTACGTCGGGCTGGCCGAGGCGCTGAAGCATGCCGGCCAGGACGCGATGGCGGTCGAGTACACCCGCCGGGCCCTGACCCGGCCGGGCGTCCCGGACGCGGTCCGGGGGCAACTCCTCGCGGTCCAGTCGCACGCCCTGCTCAACGGCGACGACGTGAGAGGCGCGGAGGCCTCCGCGATCGAGGCGATGGCGGTCGGCGAGCCGGACACGGTGGTGTACGCGGGCGCGGCTCTCAGTGTCGCCGCGCGCATCCTGGGCCGGGTCGACGAGGCCATCTCGCTCGCCTCGGACGCCGTGCAGCTCGCCGACGACACAGGCGGCGACGCGCGGCACCGGCATCCCCGGCTGTGGCTGGGCCGGGCACTGGTCGCCGCCGACCGCTTCGGCGAGGCCGACGCCGTCCTGGAACTCGGGGAGAACGACACCCGAGCGCTGGGCTCCGCCTGGTCACTTCCCCTGTGGCACTACGGCCGAGCCGAACTTCGGCTCATGGCGGGCCAGTTGAGCGATGCCCAGGCCGAGGCCCTGGCCGGGAAGGCGGTGGCCGAACAGCTCAGTGCGCTGGCCATCGTTCCGTCCCTCCTCACCATTCTCGGGCAGGTGGCGATACACCGGGACGAACTGGTGCGGGCCCGCAAGCTGTTCACGGAGGCGCACCGTATGGCCGAGTCCGGTTACGGGGTCGTGCCGGAGGACATCGCCTGGCTGCAGGCCCAGTTGGCGTACGCCGAGGGGAACCCCCAAGCCGCGGTGACGGCTCTGTCGGGGGTGTACGAAAGACTCGACGAGCGCCCGCTGCTGCTGACCCAGGTCGCGTGGGCGGCGCCCGCCCTGGTGCGCTTCGCGCTCGACGCGGGGGCGTCCGAGGAGGCCCGGGCCGCGGCGGTCGCAGCCCGCAAACTCGCCGACGACACCCCGAAGACCCTCTCGCTGGCTGCCGCCGCCCACCACGCCGAAGGTCTCCTCGCCGACGATGTGGCGATGCTGCACGCGGCGGTGGACGCCTACCGTGCCGGCCCGCGCCATCTGGCGCGGGCCATCGCCCTGGAGGACGCCGCGCACGCCGAGACCCGGGCGGGGCGCCGGGGCCGCGCGGTGGCCCTGCTGGAGGAGGCCCTCGGCCGGTTCACCGACTGCGGTGCGACCCGGTCCATGGCACGGGTCCAGCGGGCACTGCGCGGCCTGGGCGTACGCCGCAAGAAGTGGCAGTCGGCGCAGCGGGCGCAGACGGGCTGGGACAGCCTCACCGGCGCCGAACTGCGTGTGGTGCGCCTGGTCGCCGAAGGGCTGACCAACCGGGCCGCCGCCGAGCGGCTGTTCCTGTCGCCGCACACGGTCGACACGCATCTGCGCCATGCCTTCGCCAAGCTGGGTGTCTCCAGCCGGGTGGAGCTGGCGCGGCAGGCGATGCTGCACGACGGAGGCGGTGAGGGGACCACCGCCTGACGCGCCGGGGCGTGACCGTCCCCGGCGGTCACGCCCCGGGCCCGACCTCGCTCCGCGAGCGAACGAGGGTGTCGACGATGGGCTGCACGATCCCGCCGAAGTAGCGTGAGGTCGACTCCACGAAGGAGCCGTCCCTCTCGCCCTTGGCCTTCCCCTCCGCCGAGAGCAGCACCCTGATCGTGAGCGTGGTCGCCCCCTGCTCGTCCCGCCCGATCTCGTTGTGGATCTCGGCCAGGTACGGGTCGTCGATCTGGTGGAAGACCATGAGCCGGCGATCGTGGAACACGACCCGCTCACGGGCCTTGGCCCGGCCCGCCACCGTGATCTCCCGCAGCAGTCCGTCCTCGTGGCGCTCCAGCACCTGGCACCCGGTGATGCCCGCGATGAACGGAACGGGATTCTCCGCCTTGCGCAGGAGGCCCTGCCAGACCTCCTCGGGGTCCAGCCGCCGTCTTCCCCCCTCGTCCTCTCCGACGACCGGAAGGGTCCAGCTCAGCTCGGTCATGGGTGCTCGCCTCCTGTGGTCCGGCAACTGGCGGACGCCGTACGCCGACTGCCACGGCCGCCCCGCCGACGAGCAGCCTCCCCCCGCGCGCCGCCCGAGAGCATCCCCGGTTCTCGTGAGCTTTTCCCGGCGTCGGGCCGCCGGTACTCCTGCCGGAGCGTCCGAGGATCACGTGAAGACGCGATGTGGCGGACGAGGCGTGGTTGACAGGCTGGTGATCCCGCCGCGGGGGCCGGTCGCAGCACGGGTCTCGAGCCGTCCATGGGCAGGCGGGACCGATATTCGATGGGGGAGCAGTACATGAGTGGGATATCGCGTCGAAGATTCCTGGTGACCTCCGCGGCGGCGGGGACCGTCGTCGGCGGTGCCCCGACGGCCCTAGCGGCCACCGCGGAGGCGCGGGAGGCGGTCGCCTACGGTCCTTTCACCGTCACACCGGCGGACCAGCAGTACGGGGACCTGGTCCGCGGGTTCAACCAGCGGTGGGTCGGCAAGCCCGACTCCGTCCGCATCGTGAGTTCGGCCGGCCAGGTGCTGAGCGCCGTCCAGGAGGCCGTGGGCGCGGGCAAGCGGATCGCCGTGCGCAGCGGCGGGCACTGCTACGAACCCTGGGTCAGCGACGGCATCAAGGTCGTCATCGACATGTCGCAGATGAACCAGGTGTACTTCGACTCCTCCCGCCAGGCGTTCGCGGTGGAGGCGGGCGCCACGATGGTGCAGATGTACAAAGCCCTGTACAAGGGATGGGGGATCGTCCTGCCCGGCGGTACCTGCCCCTCGGTCGGGGCGGGCGGCCACGTGGCAGGCGGCGGCTACGGGGCGCTCTCCCGGCGGCACGGGCTCATCGTCGACCACCTGTACGGGGTCGAGGTGGTCGTGGTGGACTCCGGCGGCAAGGCCCGGCTGGTCACGGCCACCAGGGACGCCTCGGACCCCCATCGGGACCTGTGGTGGGCGCACACCGGTGGCGGCGGCGGCAACTTCGGTGTGGTGACCCGCTATCTGTTCCGGTCCCCGAACGCCACGGGCTCCGCGCCCGAGAACCTGCTGCCCAAGCCTCCGGCCTCGCTGCTGGTCAGCTCCGTCTCCTGGTCCTGGGCCGACCTGACCGAGCAGTCGTTCGGCCGGATCCTGAAGAACTATGGGACCTGGTGCGAGCGGAACAGCTCCGCGTCCTCTCCCTACGCCGGGCTGTTCAGCCAGCTGAAGCCCGCGCCCAAGGCCGCCGGATCCTTCTCCCTGACCACGGAGATCGACGCGACTGTCTCCGGCGCGGACCGACTGCTCGACGACTTCCTCGCGGCCGTGAACCAGGGCACGGGTGTCTCCTTCCAGGTCGACGAACGCCGCACCCTGCCATGGCTGCACGGCGTCGAGTGGCCCGGCTTCACCGGCGGCGGCGACCCCACCAACCGCTTCAAGGGCAAGTCCGCCTACATGCGCAAGACCTTCACGGACGCCCATGTCGCGGCGTTCCACAGGCATCTGACGCGCTCCGACTACCCGTACCCCGGTGCCCTGGTGCTGATCAGTTCGTACGGCGGCAGGGTCAACTCCGTCTCCCCGACCGCGACCGCGGTGTCCCAGCGCGACTCCGTCATGAAGTTGATGTACGTGAACTTCTGGCGGGACGCGGCGCAGGACTCCTGGCACGAGGCCTGGATCCGCGAGTTCTACCGGGACGTGTACGGCGGCACCGGCGGTGTGCCCGTGTCGAACACCGTCACCGACGGCTGCTTCGTCAACTACGCCGACGGAGACCTCTCCGACCCGGCGTGGAACAAGTCGGGCGTGCCCTGGCACGACCTGTACTACGGCGTCAACTTCCCACGGCTGCAGCAGGCCAAGGCCAAGTGGGACCCCAAGAACGTCTTCCGGCACGCCCAGTCCGTACCACTACCGGGCTGAACCGGGCGCACGGAAGCGCTGTCACCACCTGTCATCCGCTCTGACCAAGGAGTCAACAGAGATGAGTCTCAACGGCAAGGTCGCCATCGTCACCGGCGCGTCGCGGGGCATCGGCCGTGCGACGGCCGAGCGCCTCGGCCGCGAGGGTGCCGCCGTCGTCGTCAACTACCAGAGCAACGCCGACGCGGCGCAGGAGACGGTGAAGGCCATCACCGGTGCCGGCGGCAAGGCCGTCGCCGTCCAGGCCGATGTGTCGGTCTCCGCCGACGTGGCCGCTCTGTACGACACCGCGGTCAAGGAGTTCGGTGGCGTCGACATCGTCGTCAACAACGCCGCGACCGTGGCCGCCGCACCGGTGGAGTACATCAGCGAGGAGGACTTCGACCGGCTGGTCGCGACCAACCTCAAGAGCGTCTTCCTCTCCCACCAGCAGGCCACCAAGCACCTGAGGGACGGCGGCCGGGTCATCAACCTCTCCGCCGGACTGCCGTCGGGCGCCATCGCCTTCCTCGGCGCCTACGGTGCCACCAAGGTGGGTGTCGAGGTCCTCACCCGGTCCCTCGCCCACGCGCTGGGCGAGCGCGGCATCACCGTCAACGCCGTGGCCCCGGGCCCGACCGACACCGACATGCTCGCTCCCGAGGCGCGGGCCAACCTCGACACCCTGATCGCCCAGACCCCGCTGCGCAAGCTCGGGCAGCCGGGCGACATCGCCGACGTCGTGGCGTTCCTCGCCGGTGAGGACGGGCGCTGGCTCACCGGCCAGACCATCCACGCCAACGGTGGTTTCGCGTAACCACCGCACCGACCGCGCGAATGCCGCGGTCCCGGGCCCTCTCACGGGTCCTGGACCGCGGCATTCCCGCATGTCCGCGGTTCAGGCCGCGGTCACCGTACGGGCCGCCGTGAGCCGTACGGTGTTCACCGTGGCGGCCGCCGTGTCGTAGAACAACAGGTCGTTCTCCGCGATGAAACCTGCCTCCTGCCGGCTCCGCTCCAGGCCCGCCGCGGACAGCGTGGCGGTGAACGTGAAGGTGAGCAGGCCCTCCGCGTCGACGCCGATCTCGTTGGTGATCTCGGTCAGCAGCGGGTTGTCCAGCTGGGTGAAGACGATGCGCCGCCCCCGCTCCAGAGTCACCCGCTCCCGCAGCAGTACCGAATGGTCGCCACGGAGCGCGATACGCCGCACGAAGCCGCCCTCGAACTCCTCCAGCACCTCCGCGAAGCTGATCGACGGCACGTACGAGACCGGGTTGGCCGCCTTGTGCACCAGGCTCTCCCAGAGCTGGTCGCGGTCGATCTCCGGGTGTTCGGGAAGGCTCGGGTCGTTGACGGGCAGCGTGTACTTGAAGATGATCACGGGTCGGCCTTTCGCGCGTTCCGGCGGCAAACGTTCTTGCCCTTCGCCGCAGCATGGCGCCCGCGCTCGCGTCCGGACATCACAGTTTCACGCGATCTGCCGCGGCCGCCTCTCGACCGCCCAAGTGCCCCGCGCGTCACGAAGGATGGCGTGATGACGTGATGCCCGGGGCACGGCGTCTGCCGACGATTGACCAGTGTGACCGCGCCACTGCTCACGTCGCAGCGAGCCGCAGCAGGCACCGACCCCGATGACACGACGAATGGGACACCTTCATGACCAACGACATCACGCCGAGCCGGAGCGGGGCCGTCGACGCCGGCTCCCCGGCGTCGGGGACGGCCGACAAGGGCGGCGGCCGCGGTCCCTGGGCGATGTTCTCGGTGCTGGCACTGATCGAGTTCATGTCGGTGATGGACGCCTCGGTGGTGAACATCGCGCTGCCCGCCATCAGGGACGACCTCGGCTTCTCGGCCACCGGCCTGGCCTGGGTCGTCGACGCCTATCTGCTCGGCTTCGCCGGCTTCCTGCTGCTGGCGGGCCGCGCCGCCGATGTCATCGGCCGACGGCGGCTCTTCACCGCGGGCGTGGCCCTCTTCACGCTCGCTTCGCTGGGCTGCGGACTCGCCGCCGACGACTGGCAGTTGGTCGTCGCGCGGCTGCTGCAGGGACTGGGGGCGGCGCTGGTCACCCCGGCGGCCCTCGCGTTGATCACGGACATCTTCCCGGAGGGGCCGGACCGCAACAAGGCGCTCGGCCTCTTCATGGGCATGGGCGGTGTCGCCGCGCCGGTCGGTCTGGTGCTCGGCGGACTGCTCACCACGGCCGGCTGGGAGTGGATCTTCATCATCAATGTCCCGATCGGCGTCGGCATCCTCCTGGCCAGCCTGCGGCTGCTCCCGGCCACCGGTCCCCAGACGGACGCCCGGCTCGACGTGGTCGGCGCGGTCACCGCCACCGGCGGTCTGCTGGCCCTCATCTTCGCCATCGCCCGCGGTGGTGCCGAGGGCTGGGGCTCGGCCGCGACCCTGGCCGGGTTCGCCGGCGCCGCGGTGCTGCTCGTCGCTTTCGTCGTCCGTCAGCGCACCGCCGACGATCCGGTCCTGCCGTCCGTGCTGCTGCGTATGCGTCCACTGGTCATCGGCAATGTGGCCTTCGCTCTGGTGGGCACCCTGCTGATCTCCACGTTCTTCATCATCACGATCTATCTGCAGCAGGTGCGCGGCTACGGTCCGGCGAAGGCGGGCCTGTCCTACGTGCCCATCCCGCTGGCCATGCTGGCCGGCACGCAGGTGGCCCCGCGGGTGCTGCGGTTCGGTCCGCAGAACGTCCTGATGGGAGGCGTCCTCGTCCAGGCCCTGGCTCTCGCCGCCTGGGCGGCGGTGATCGACGTCGACGCCGGCTATGTCACGGGCTTCCTGCTGCCCGCCGTGCTGTGGTCCTTCGGCCTGGGCGTCTCCATCGTCTCGTCCTTCGTGGTGTGCACGATGGGGCTCACCGGCCCGATCGCCGGTGCGGGCTCGGGCCTCGCGACCACGACGTACCAGGCGGGCGGGGCGATCGGCCTCGCCGGACTCGTCGCGATCGCCGACGCCCGCACCCATGCGGTGACGGACACCCAGGAACCGCTGGAGGCTCTCGTGTCCGGCTACCAGTTCGCCCTGTGGTGCTCGGTGGCCGTGGCCGTCGTCGCGGCCCTGCTCACCCGGTTCATCCGCTTCGACGCCCGGCCTCAGACCGGGGCCCAGCCCTCGTAGCGACCGGGATCGGGGCCCGGACCGCGACCGACGGTGCGGTGCCCCGACCCGACAGCCCGTTGCCTTCTCCCGCGCCGATCTCACAGGAGCATCCGTGCCCGACCACGCTTCCGCCCTCCCCGACAGCACACCCGTCCTGATCGTCGGCGCCGGACCGGTCGGTGCGACCCTCGCGCTGGAGCTGGCCCACCACGGCGTGCGCAGTACCGTCGTCGAGCGTTCCACGACCGTCTCGGCGCACCCCAAGATGGACTTCATCAACGGCCGCAGCATGGAGTTGCTGCGCCGTCTCGGCGTGACCGACGAGATTCGCCGGCGCGGTGTCGCCGCCGACGAGCCGTTCGACTTCCTCTGGATCACCGACCACGGGCAGCCGCCCGTCTCGGTGTGGACCTACCCGTCGGTGGCGGGGCTGCGCGAGAGGTTCGCCGAGGTCACCGACGGCTCCGCGCCGCTCGAGCCGTACCAGCGGCTCCAGGGCTCGCTGCTGGAGGACGTCCTGCGCCGGCAGGTGCGCGAGCATCCGCTGATCGACCTGTGCGAGGGCTGGGCCCTGCTGGATCTGGCCGACGACGGGGACGGGGTGTCAGCGCGCCTGTCCGACGAGGTCCGCGGCACCGAGCGGACCGTGCGAGCCGACTATCTCGTCGGGTGCGACGGGGGCGGCAGCACGGTGCGGCGCCGCGCCGGTATCGCGACCCAGCAGAACGGCCCGAGCACCCGCCACTGCGATGTGTACTTCCGCAGCGAGGACCCCGCCCTGTTCCGCCACGGACCGTCCTTCCTCACCATCACGGCCGGCGGAGCGACCCTGGTCAACCGGGACGGCGGACGTACCTGGACCGGCACGTTCGTCCTCCCCGAGGACACACCCGAGCCCGAGGAGCCGCTCGCCGTCGTCAAGGAACGCCTGGGATTCGACTTCGCGGTCGACGAGGTGCTCAACGTGGCGCACTGGTACGGACGGCTGGCCGTCACCGACTCCTACCGCAGCGGCAGGGTCTTCCTCGCGGGGGACTCGGCGCACCAGTTCTATCCGACCGGCGGGCACGGTGCGAACACCGGACTCGGCGACGCCTGCGACCTCGGATGGAAGCTCGCCGCCACGCTGAACGGCTGGGCCGGTCCGGGCCTGCTCGACTCCTACGAGGCCGAGCGCCGGCCCGTCGCCCTGTTCAATCGGGAGATGTGCGCCAACCTGCTCGCCGTGTGGATGAGGTTCCCGCAGCTGGCGGCCGCCGGGGCGTCGCGCCCCCAGCTGGCGGCGTACCTCGACAAGGAGAGCTTCCAGATCGACAACATGGGCATCCACTTCGGCTACCGCTACACCGGCTCCCCGGTCGTGCGGCACGAGGACGCCCCGGAGCCCGACTGGCAGTGGCAGTCGATCGTCCCGAGCACCTGGCCCGGTGGCCGCGCACCGAACGTGCGGCTGACGGACGGCACACCCCTGTTCGACCGGCTGAGCAGCGGGTTCACCCTGGTGGACCTCTCCGGTGAGAACCGGGGCAAGGACCTGGTGGAGCAGGCACGGCGCGGCGGCTTTCCGGTCGACCTGCTCACCGTCGACAGCGCCGCCGTACGCGCCGTGTGGGAGCGCGACCTGGTGCTCGTCCGGCCAGACCAGCACGTGGCCTGGCGCGGCGACGAGGCACCCGCGTCCCGGGAGTGGGGGGAGCTGCTGAACCAGGTCACCGGCAGCTGAACGACACAGGTAACTCAATCAACGGGGGAAGTGAATGTCAGGGATCGCCGACAGGTCCGCCACTCTGGCCGCCTGGACGGACGACCGCGCGGCCGAGGGCGTCCACAGGGACGCGGATCCGCCGCCGGCACGGCAGCAACCGGCCTGGGCGGATCGGGAGCTGCTCGTGCGGGTGAGACGCCGGCTCGCCGCCGCGCCCGCGCTGGTCAGGGTCGAGGACACCGACATGTTCCGCCGCTTGCTCGCGCGCGTCGCGGCCGGCGAACTCCAGGTGATCCAGGCCGGAGACTGCGCCGAGGTGCCGATGGAGTGCACGGCAGGGTCCGTCGCACGCAAGGCGGGCGTGCTCGACGCGCTGGCGGGAGTGATGAAGACCGCCTCGTCCAAGCCGGTGCTGCGCGTCGGCCGGATCGCGGGTCAGTTCGCCAAACCGCGCTCCCGCGCGACCGAACTGGTGAGCGATATGGAACTCCCGGTCTACCGCGGCCACATGGTGAACGATCCGCAGCCCGCCCCGCACGCCAGGCGCCACGACCCGGCCCGGATGCTGATGTGCTACCAGGCCGCGAGCGACGCGATGACGTTCCTCGGCTGGACCGGTGACGAACCGCCTCGCCCGTCCGGCACCCGGCCGGCACCGGAGCCGCCCGTCGAGCCGAAGGTGTGGACGAGCCACGAGGCCCTCGTACTGGACTACGAGGTCCCCCTGCTGCGGCGCACGGACGACGGGCGACTGCTGCTCGCTTCCACGCACTGGCCCTGGATAGGCGAACGGACCCGCCAGCTGGACGGCGCCCATGTCGCGCTCCTGGCCGACGTGGCGAACCCCGTCGCGTGCAAGGTGGGGCCGACGATGACCCACGACGAGCTGGTGGCCCTCTGCGAGCGCCTCGATCCGGCACGCGAGCCGGGCCGTCTGACGCTCATCGCGCGCATGGGCGCCGAGGCGGTGACCGCGAAACTGCCGCCGCTGGTCGAGGCGGTCCGCAGGGCGGGCCACCCGGTCGTCTGGCTGACCGATCCCATGCACGGCAACACCGTCAGCGGGCCGGACGGTCTGAAGACCCGGTTCATGGAGTCGATCCTGCACGAGGTCCGGGAGTTCCAGTCGGCGGTTCGCACGGCCGGCGGCGTCCCCGGCGGCATGCATCTGGAGACCACCCCCGACGAGGTCACCGAGTGCGTGGCCGACCACACGCGGCTCGACCAGGTCGGGGTCAAGTACACGAGTCTGTGCGATCCGAGGCTGAACCCCCGGCAGGCCATCGCGGTGGCCGCCGAGTGGCGGGGATGAGCGCAGGGTCGAATTCCGCGAACGACGAAGTCAACGGGGAGGTTCGTAGGGATGGAAGGCAGGACAGCAATCGTCACCGGCGCCGCGGGAGGAATCGGCGAAGCGGTCGTCCGGAGTCTGGGCGAGCGGGGCGTCAGGATCGCGGCGGTCGACAGGGACACCGACGGGCTCGAGGAGACGGTGGGGCGACTGACCGCGGAAGGACTCACGGTGGAGGCGTTCTCCACGGACGTGACCTCCGGCACGGCGGCCGACGCGCTGGTGGAGGCGGTGGAACACCGGGTGGGGGCGGTGGACTACCTGGTGAACGCGGCGGGAGTGCTGCGGCTCGGTGAGGCCCGGAAGCTGACCGACGAGGACTGGCTCAGCACCTTCGCCGTGAACACCACGGGCGTGTTCCACATGTCCCGGGCAGTGGTCAACCGGATGGTCGAGCGCGCCCGAGGGGCGATCGTCACCGTCGCCTCCAACGCGGCGGGCACGCCCCGCACGGACATGGCCGCCTACTGCGCGTCCAAGGCCGCCGCGACGATGTTCACCAAGTGCCTGGGCCTGGAGGTCGCCCGGCACGGGATCCGCTGCAACGTGGTCGCCCCGGGTTCCACCGAGACCCCGATGCTCACCTCCATGTGGCAGGACGAGTCCGGGCCCCGGCACACCGTCGAGGGTCGCCCCGAGGTGTTCCGCGTGGGCATCCCGCTGGGCCGGATCGCCCAGCCGTCCGCCGTGGCGGACGCGGTCGTCTTCCTCCTGTCCGACCAGGCGTCCCACGTCACGCTGCACGCCCTCACCGTCGACGGAGGCGCGGCGCTCGGCGCCTGACATCGCACGCACAGCCTTGTCCGGCCGCGCAGGCAAGTCCGGGCGGCCGGGACATCCTGATCACACGGGAGACGTTCATGTCCGGCATACCCCCTGTCCATTCCTACCCCCTGCCCACCGCGAGCGACCTGCCCGGCAACACGGCGTCCTGGGTGCCGGACGCCGGCCGCGCGGTCCTCCTCGTCCACGACATGCAGCGCTACTTCCTCAAGCCCCTTCCCGCGGACGGGGCGCTCCGCGACGAGTTGGTCGGCAGTGCCGCACGACTGCGCGAGCGCTGTGCCGCCGTCGGCGTCCCGGTGGCGTACACGGCGCAGCCCGGAGGCATGGACGAGCGGGAACGAGGACTGCTGAAGGACTTCTGGGGCCCCGGGATGCGCCCGGCCCCGGAGGACCGGCAGATCATCGACGAGCTGACGCCGGCCGCCACGGACCGGATGTTCACCAAGTGGCGATACAGCGCCTTCTTCCGCTCCGGTCTGCTCGACTGGATGCGGGAGCAAGGCCGTGACCAGCTCATCCTGTGCGGGGTGTACGCGCACGTCGGAGTGCTGATGACGGCCGTCGAGGCGTTCAGCCACGACATCGAGACGTTCCTGGTGGCCGACGCGGTCGCCGACTTCTCCGCGAGACACCACCGGATGGCGCTGGAGTACGCGGCCGAGCGCTGCGCGGTGGTCCTCACCACCGAGGCGCTCGTCAGCTCGCTCGACACGGTGGTGACCGCACCGTGACATCGCCAGGAGCAACCGCACCGCAGGATGTGCTGGACCGTGTCCTGGTTCCGCAGCCCCCGCCCTTCGCGTTGCTGCACCGGCCCGAAACGGTGGGACCGGGGCTGCTGGAGGTGGTGATCGGCGACGTCTCGGCGGTGGGCTCACTGGCCGAACTCCCCGTCCGCGCCCGGCCCGCGGGCCCGGGACGGGCGGCACACGAGGTGCTGGCGCTGCTTCCCTACCGTCAGATCGCCGAGCGCGGCTTCGCCTGCACCGACGACGGCGAACCGCTGCTGGCCATGACGGTCACCGACCAGGCCGTGATGACGGTCGCCGAGGCGGTGCGCCGTATCGCGGAGGTGCCGATCGAGGTCACCGGCAAGCACTTCGACGTGGACGACGAGACGTACGCCGAGATCGTGCGCACGGTGATCAGGGACGAGATCGGCGAGGGCGAGGGCGCCAACTTCGTCATCCACCGCTCGCTCGTCGCGGACATCACCGACTACACGCTCGCGCACGCCCTGTGCTTCTTCCGCCGGCTGCTGGAGTACGAGCAGGGCGCCTACTGGACGTACCTGGTGCACACCGGCGAGCGCACCCTGGTCGGTGCCAGCCCGGAACGGCATATCAGCCTGCACGACGGCGTCGCGGTGATGAACCCGATCAGCGGCACCTACCGCTATCCGGCGAGCGGTCCCACGCTGCCGGACGTGATGGCGTTCCTCGCCGATCCCAAGGAGACCGACGAACTGTACATGGTCGTCGACGAGGAACTGAAGATGATGGCCCGGATCTGCCCGGACGGTTGCCGTGTCACCGGGCCGTATCTGAAGGAAATGGCCCGGGTGGCGCACACCGAGTACTTCGTCGAGGGGCGTACCTCGCGCGATGTGCGCGAGATCCTGCGCGAGACCATGTTCGCGCCCACCGTCACCGGCAGTCCGCTGGAGAGCGCCTGCCGGGTGATCGGCCGTCATGAACCGCGAGGGCGCGGCTACTACAGCGGAGCGGTCGCCCTGATCGGACACGACGACGACGGCGGGCGCACCCTCGACTCCTCGATCCTCATCCGCACCGCCGACATCGGCGGCGACGGCCGGTTGCGCATCGGCGTGGGTGCCACGCTGGTACGGCACTCGGACCCGGGGTCCGAGGTCGAGGAGACCCGTGCCAAGGCCGCCGGGCTGCTCACCGCCCTGGAGAGCCACCGCCCGTCGGGTTTCGGCGCACATCCTCATATCAACGCGGCGCTGGCCCGCCGCAACGACATGATCGCGGGGTTCTGGCTCGCCGATGCCACCGAGCGCGAGCGCCCGGACTCGGCACTCGCCGGCCGCAGTGCGCTGATCGTCGACGCCGAGGACACCTTCACCTTCATGCTCGACCAGCAACTGCGGGCGCTGGGGCTGGCCGTGACCGTTCGCCGCTACGACGAGCCGTACGACCTCGACGCACACGACCTCGTCGTCATGGGACCCGGGCCGGGCGATCCGCGGGACATGGACCATCCCAAGATCGCCCACCTGGCCGCCGCGACCGGACGCCTGCTGGACGGCCGACGGCCCTTCCTGTCGGTCTGCCTCAGCCACCAGGTCCTCTCGGCCCGTCTCGGCTTCCCGCTGCGGCGACGCGAGGTGCCCAACCAGGGGGTACAGAAGGAGATCGACCTCTTCGGGAGCCGCGAACGCGTCGGCTTCTACAACGCCTTCGCCGCCTGGAGCGACGAGGAGAAGGCCGACTGTCCCGGAGTGGGCGTGGTCGAGATCAGTCGCTCGCCGGACACCGGGGAGATCCACGCCCTGCGCGGACCGCACTTCTCCTCCTTGCAGTTCCACGCCGAATCCCTGCTCACCCAGGACGGCCCACGGATCCTGCGCGAGGCGGCGACCCGCGTGCTGCTCGGCCGCGCCCGCGGCCGAGCGGGCTGATCCGGGACAGCACACGACCGTTCGGCATGAAAAAGCCGAGCGCCCGCGGACGACCCCCGACGTCCGCGGGCGCTCGACCCGCCCCTCCGACAGCGCGACCCCGTACGGACGGGCCGCTTCGTCGCGCTGTCACTCAAGGCATCCCCGTTCCCCGGTTCACCCCGATCCCGGGCCCCCGTTTCCCCGTTGGTTCCCCGTGGGCTCTTCCCCCGTACCCCCGTTTCCCCGTGGGGCCTTTCCCCGTCGAGGCCCGCCGCCCCCGTGCCGGCGGGCCTCGTGTGTCGAGAATGTGCCCTGCCCCAGGGGCAGTTGAAGCCCCCAGGCGTGCTTTCAGAGGTTGATTTGAGGGTTCCGTAGACGCTCTACGCAGCCTTGCGTAGGCAGCGGGCCCTGACGTCCGCCGGTGATCGGGGTGTCGCACCCTGATCGCGAAAGGCCCGGCACCGGCTGGGCGGTGCGCGGGCTGAGTGCACTCGACGGGTCGGATCGACGGGTCGGACCGCGGCGGCCGCGGCGGCTCCGGTCTCGCGTCCCTCACGTCGAGACGCGGGCCGGGGCCTTCACCACCGCACTGGCGCGCAGCGCCGCCGCGGTCCGTGCCCTGCCCGCGAGCGGCCGACGCTCACCCCTCATCCGGGTCGGTCGGAAACGGTCGCGGGCCGTGCGTCCGGTGGCTGGTGGGGGTCCACCAGGGACCGGACGCCGATCGGGGATGGCAGGGGATGGAGGAAGTCGATCGCCGGGGCGGGGCGCACGGCACACCCGTCGGCGACGGCCCCAGCTTCACCCCCCGTCAGGGGTCGTACGGCCGTCGAGGCGGGCTCGCCGACATCGCTCAGGAAGTCGGCGTACCCGGGACGGCGGTTCCGGCCCGCGGCGGCGCCTGGGCGCGACAGGACAGATGTCGGCGCCGCCGCGGACCGGAAGTGCGTGGGGTGACGCCTCAGACCTGGGCGCCGGAGAGGCGTTCCACGCCCCGCAGCAGGGCCGAGTGGTCGAGGCCGCCGTCACCCTGGGCGCGCAGCGAGGCGACCAGTTGGGCGACCACGGCGCCGACCGGCAGAGCGGCGCCCACGGTGCGGGCCGCGTCGGTGACGATGCCCATGTCCTTGTGGTGCAGGTCGATGCGGAAGCCCGGCTTGAAGTCCTGGTTCAGGAAGTTGTCCTTCTTGCGGGCCAGCACGGTCGATCCGGCGAGCCCGCCGCCCAGGACATCGAGGGCCGCCGTCAGGTCGACGCCCGACTTCTCCAGGAAGACCACGGCCTCGGCGCACGCCTGGATGTTGACGGCGACGATCAGCTGGTTCGCGGCCTTCACGGTCTGCCCCGCACCGTGCGGACCGCACAGCACGATCGTCCGGCCGAGCGCCTCGAACAGCGGCACGGCCTCGTCGAAGTCGGACCGGTCGCCGCCGACCATGATGGACAGCACGGCCTCGACGGCGCCCGCCTCACCACCGGAGACCGGGGCGTCGAGCACCCGGACGCCGTTCTCCTGCGCGGCCTTCGCCAGGTCGATCGAGGTCTGCGGGGTGATGGACGACATGTCGATCAGCAGGGTGCCGGGGCGGGCGTTGGCCAGGATGCCGTCGGGGCCGTACGCGACGGCCTCGACCTGCGGGGAGGCGGGCACCATCGTGATGACGACGTCGGCGTCGCGCACGGCCTCGGCGACGGAGGCCGCCGCGGTCCCGCCGGCGGCGGTCAGCCGGTCCAGCTTGTCCTGTTCCAGGGTGTGGCCGGTGACGTCGTATCCCGCCTTGATCAGGTTCTCGGACATGGGGGAGCCCATGATGCCGAGGCCTATCCACGCGACCTTGGGGAGATTGCTCATGGTGAGGGTGCCTCTCTGACTGCTCTGCTACGGCGGTGGGGTGGGCCTCATCGGCCTCAGCGAGCCGCGCGGGCCTCCCGGGGGAGCCACTCGAAGGCCTCGGAGCTCGGCCGGTCGCCCGGCTTGTACTCCAGGCCGACCATGCCCTCGTAACCGGCCTTGCCCAGCTGGTCGAGGAGGTCTTCCAAGGGGACGGCCCCGGTGCCGGGGACGCCGCGGCCGGGGTTGTCGGCGATCTGCACATGCCCGGTCCGCCCGGTGTGCTCGGCGATCACCCGCGGGAGGTCCTCGCCGTTCATGGACAGGTGGTAGAGGTCCATCAGGAAGCGCGCGTTGCCGAGGCCCGAGGCCTCGTTGACCTTGTCGACGACGCCGACGGCGGCCGGGGCCGACACCAGGGGATAGAGCGGTGACTCCACCTTGTTCAGGGCCTCGATCAGCAGGATCGCGCCGATCCGGTCGGCGGCCCGCGCGGCCAGGACCAGGTGGTGCAGGGCCAGGGCGTCCTGCTCGGCCGGGTCCACACCGGCGACGCGGTTGCCGTACAGCGCGTTGAGCGCCCCGCAGCCGACGGACTCGGCGAACTCCGCGACCACGTCGACGTTGGCGCGGAAGCGCTCCGCTTCCTCGCCCGGGATCGACAGCGCGCCGCGGTCCGGTCCCGGCAGCACCCCCGAGTAGAAGTTCAGCCCGGTCAGCCGTACACCCGCGTCCTCGAACGAGCCCCGCAGGGCGTCGAGTTCGGACCGAGGGGGAGTGGGGGAGTCGACCCAGGGCCACCACAGCTCGACCGCGGTGAAGCCGGCCGCGGCGGCGGCCGCGGGGCGCTCCGGGAGCGGGAGTTCCGTGAAGAGGATCGACAGGTTGACGGTGTAGCGCTGCTCCGCGAATCCCATGGGGCCTCGGACGCTCCCTTCCGTGCACTCTCCGAGTTCAACCGGATTATATTCCGTATGATGGAATTCAGTTTCTACCTAATGGAAGATTGCCGTCGGTGGCCGGAGCTTGTCAAGAGGGCTCGGTAGGGGCGTTCTCGGTTCGTTCTTCCGCGGTCCGGCGCCGTCAGGCGGTCAGCAACTCCACGCGGCGCATCACCTCCCGGCAGAACGCGCCCACCCCGTTCGGGTCGTCGGTGAACTGCGAGGGCTTGACGCAGAAGGTGGTGAAACCTTGGGCCATCTGCTCGGGGATGGCCTCGAGAGCCTGTGCCAGGTCGGCGCAGGAGCTGTCGTCGGGGAACACGGCGCGGGTGCCGCCGATCATCTCCAGGTCGGCGATGTCGCGGCCCGCGGCGGCCATCGCGGTCTCCAGCTTCCGCATGTGCTCGGGCGTCACCTTGCCCAGCGGGTTGAAGGCGTGGCCGTACCGGACGATCCTGCGGACCATCGCGTCGTGCATGCCCGCGCCGCCGAAGCACAGCCGGGGGCCGTCCGGACGGTGTGCCTTGGGCTCGAAGTAGACATCCTGGAAGGCGTAGTGGTCGCTCTCGTGGGACACGGGGGAAGGGCCCCACAACTTCGCCCAGATCTCCAGGTGTTCGTCGAGGAGCTTGCCACGCCGGGAGAACGGGACACCGAGTGCCGCGTACTCGTCCCGGCTCCAGCTGACGTTGGGCAGCACGATCAGACGGCCCTCGGAGAGAAGGTCGAGGGTGCCGAGCTCACGGGCCAGGAGCAGGGGATGGCGCAGGGGAGCGATGACCGCCGACGCGGCCAGACGCACGCGCTCGGTGACGGCGGCGATCGCGCTGAGCAGCATGAGCGAGTTGGGCCATGGGGTGTGGGGGTCCTGGTTGCCGGGCAGGGCGTAGTCGCGGGGGTTGCCCATCACACCGGCTGCTCCGGCGTCGGGGCCGAGCACGATGTGTTCGCTGATCATGACGGAGTCGAATCCGGCGTCCTCGGCCTCGCGGGCCCAGCGGATCACGGTCGGCAGATCCGCGCGGCCTGCGGTCATGGTCCAGTTCTCGCTCAGGACGAGCTGCATGCGGGGAGTGGTCATCGTGGCGATCCTCGGGAGGAGTGCGTGTGAGGGCAGTCGTGAGGGGCGGCCACTCGGTCGGGTTCGGGCGTCCCGGCGGCCGCCCCCTCTGGACGGCTGGGTCAGGCGGTCAAGCGGTCAAGCGGTCGGGCGGTCAGGCGAGGGTGACCTCGACCGGCAGCTTCTTGATGCCGTTGACGAAGTTGGAACGTACGCGCGGGACTTCGCCCGTCAGACGGATGTCCGCGATCCTCGGGATGAGCTCCTCGAACATGATGCGGATCTCGGTGCGGGCGAGCAGGTTGCCCAGGCACAGGTGCGGGCTGCCCTTGCCGAAGGTCACATGGTCGTTGTCGGCGCGGGTGACGTCGAAGTCGTACGGGTTGCCGAAGACCTCCTCGTCGCGGTTGCCGGAGGCGAACCACATGACGACCTTGTCGCCCTCCTTGATCCGCTTGCCGCCCAGTTCCACGTCACGGGTCGCCGTGCGGCGGAAGTGGTAGACGGGCGACGCCCAGCGCAGGAACTCCTCCACCGCCGTCGGGATGAGGGAGGGGTCCTCCTGGAGCCGGGCCAGCTGCTCGGGGTGCTGGAGCAGGGCCAGCATGGAGTGGGTGATGGTGTGGCGGGTGGTCTCGTTGCCGGCCACGACGAGGAGCAGGAAGTAGTTGTCGAAGTCCTGCGGCGAGAGCGGTACACCGTCCTTCGGGGTGGTGTTCACCAGCTTGGACACCAGGTCGGTGCCGTCGCCGCCACGCCGCTGCCGGGCCAGCTCACGGCCGTACTCGAAGACCTCCAGCGAGGCGGGCGAGCGGAACGGGAGGTGCCGGTACTGCTCGCTCTCCGCGCTGTGCAGCAGGACGTCGGCGTAGTCGGGGTCGGTGTTGCCGATGATGCGGTTGCCCCAGTCGATGAGCTGCTGGTTGTCCTCCGGGGGTACGTCGAGGAGGCGGGCGAGGACGTTGATGGGGAAGTCGGCGGAGACCTCCTTGACGAAGTCGAAGCTCCCCTTGGCGAGCGCCGCGTCCAGCGTGGTGGCGGTCAGGCCGCGCAGGAAGTCGGTGTAGCTGTTGATGACGTTCGCGCCGAACTGGCGCTGGAGCAGGCTGCGCATGGCGCGGTGGCGGACGCCGTCCAGTTCCAGGATGGAGGCCCGTGTCTTGATCTGGTCCTCGTCGACCTCTTCGAGGTTCACGAACTTCATGGAGGTGAAGGTCTCGGCGTCGCGGTCGACGCGGGCGATGTCCGCGTGCCGGGTCACCGACCAGAAGCCGGAGTTGGGGGCGTCCTCGGGCTGCCAGTGCACCGGGTCCTGGTGGCGCAGGGTGTGGAACATGCGCCAGGGGGTGATGCCGTCGGTGAAGTTGTCGAGGTCGGCGAGGTTGACGTCCGCCAGCGGCATCGGCTCGTGCACGGCGGCGGTCGGGGTCTCGGTCGTCATCGGATGGCTCCCAGTCGTCACAGGTGGTAGGCGTACTCGGTGAACTCCCAGTCGGTGACGTGCCGTTGGAAGCGTTCGATCTCGTTGCGCTTGTAGGAGAGGAAGGAGTCGGTGAAGTCCTTGCCGAGGACGTCGGTCAGTTCCGTGTCCGCTTCCAGGGCGTCCAGCGCGGCCGGCAGGCTCATGGGCAGCACGGCCGCCCTGGCGGTGTCGTAGCCGTACCCCTCCAAGGGGGCGGGGGGCTCCTCGCCGGCCAGGACCCCGAGCAGTGCGGCGGCGATCGCGCCCGCGATCAGCAGGTACGGGTTGGCGCTGGCGTCACCCAGGCGCAGTTCGAGTCGGGCGCCGGAGCCGCGCTCGGGCGGGATGCGGACCATGGCGCTGCGGTTGTCCAGGCCCCAGTCGATCAGCCAGGGCGCGAGGGTGTCCGGGCCGAAACGCTTGTAGGAGTTCACGGTCGGGTTGGCCAGTGCGGCCAGGGCCGGGGCGTGGGCGAGGACGCCGGCGACGGCGTGGCGTGCGGTGGCGGACAGCCCGTACGGCCCGGCGGGACCGTCGAAGGCGTTACCGGCGCCTGCCTCGTCGGAGCTGTCGCAGGACAGATGGAGGTGGAAACCGGAGCCGCCGGCGTCGTTGAACGGCTTGGCCATGAAGGTGGCGAGTTTCCCCTCCTTCCGGGCCAGCTCCTTGATGGCGGACTTGAAGCGGAAGGCGCGGTCCGCGGCGGACAGGGCGTCGGAGTGGGTGAGGTTGATCTCGAACTGGCCCCCGTCGAACTCGTGGTTTCCGCTGGTCACGCCGATGTTCATGTCCCGCAGCAGACGCAGCGTGCGGAGCAGGTGATTGTCGCCGTCGGCGCGCAGGCCGGCGGTGTAGACGACGCCGGCGGCGCCCGAGTAACGCTTCCAGCCGCTCGGGGAGGCCGGGTCCTCGTCGCAGAGGAAGTACTCGAGCTCGGGGCCGACCACCGGACGCAGGCCGTGTTCGGCACACCGGGCGAGGACGGTGCGCAGCAGATCGCGGGGTGACTCCGGTGCGGGCAGGCCGGTGGCCGGGTCGGTGACCTCGGCGAGGCAGGACGCGACGCCGGGTTCCCAGGGGAGAGGGACCAGGGTGTCGAGGTCCGGTCGCACGGTGACGTCGGGCAGGCCGGCGTCGAGACCGCCGGAGACGGGGACCACGTCGCCCTGGGGGCTGGTGTGGTAGACGGCCCGGCAGAAGGCCAGGCCGTGGTCACACGCCGACGGCAGGTGGTCCAGCAGGATGTCGCGTGCGCGGTCGGTGCCGATGAGATCGGGATAGGTCACGCGCACCACGTCGATGCCCTCGGCGGCGAGCCGCTGCATGTGCTGACGGAGGCTGGGGGTTGGGGCTGCGCTCACCGATGTCTCCTCGGGCGCTAGGGGTGTGGATCGTGAGGGAGTCAGAGGGCCGGTACGGGTGGGGGTGCGGCGTACGGACGGCTTGTTTGATGCCAAACGGTAAGAGTGCTGCGAACGCCCCGCAAGGGGGCAGGAAAAAAATTATCCGCATGGATAGGTATTGACCAGAGCTTGGCGGCTTCCTATGTTGTTTGAAGCCAAATGAGTAAGGGTCCGGTCAGTCGGCCGGGCTCTTGGCCGGGGCCCGGCCGACCGTGATTCGACGGCGGTCGGGCCCCTCTTCCTCCCTTCCTCCCGCCCCGACGCCCTCACCTCCAGGAGGACCGGCCATGAAGGTCGTCGTCGACATGAACAAGTGCCAGGACCACGGCCAGTGCGTCTTCGCCGCCCCCGATGTCTTCTCCATGGACGACAGCGGCCACCTGGCCTACGTCTCCGACCCCGACGACGCGCTGCGCGACGAGGTCGAGGAAGCCGCCGACGTGTGCCCGCTCCAGGCCATCCGTATCGAGGGATGACCATGACGCCGAGGAGTGCACGCATCGTCGTGGCCGGCGCCTCCATGGCCGGCCTGCGCGCGGCCGAGCAGTTGCGGGCCGCCGGCTGGACCGGAGCCATCACGCTCGTCGGTGACGAGCCGCACATGCCCTACAACCGGCCGCCCCTGTCCAAGGAGGTCCTGGCCGGCAAGGCGCCCTTCGAGTCCCTCGCCTTCCGCCCGCGGGCGAGCGTGGCCGACGCGGAGTGGCGGCTGGGCACCAGGGTCGTCGCCGCGCGGCTCGCTGAGAACATCGTCGAGTTCGACGACGGCGAGGCGCTCTCGTACGACGGACTGGTCGTCGCCACCGGAATGCGGCCCCGGCGCCTGCGCTGCCCCGGCCCGCTCGCGGGCCGGCACACGGTCCGCACCATCGACGACGCGCAGGGCCTGCGGCAGGCCCTCACCAGGCCCGGAGCCCGGGTGGTCGTCGTCGGAGGCGGCTTCATCGGCTGCGAGGTCGCGGCCACCGCCGTCGCTCTGGGCGCCCGCGAGGTGACCGTCGTCGACCCGCTGCCCCTGCCGATGGTCGGCCCCCTCGGCGAGCTCCTCGCCAAGGCCCTGCTGAAGCGCCACGAAGAGCGCGGTGTGCGCTTCGCCCTCGGCACGGGCGTGACCGGCTTCACCGGCGACGACCACGTCACCGGCGTCGCCCTCGCCGACGGCACCGTCCTGCCCGCCGACGTGGTGGTCGAGTCGGTCGGCTCGGTCGCCAACACCGAATGGCTGGACGGCAACGGCCTCGACCTGAGCGACGGCGTGCCCACCGACGAGCACCTGCGCGTCGGCGGACGGCCCGACGTGGTGGCCGTCGGCGACGTCGCCCGCTTCCCCAACGCCCGCTACGACGGCGTACCGCGCCGTGTGGAGCACTGGTGCATCCCCACGGACACCGCCAAGCACGCCGCGAAGACCCTCGTCGCCGCGTTGACCGGCGCCGGCCACGAGCTGTCCCCGTTCGCGCCGCTGCCCACCTTCTGGAGCGACCAGCACGACTTCCGCCTGCAGTCCTTCGGGGCGCCGGCACTCGGCAAGGAGGACGTGCGCGTACTGGAAGGCGACCTCGACGGTGACGTCGTCGTCGGCTACCACGCCGCCGGCCGGCTGGCCGGTGTCGTCGCCCTCGGCGGCCAGGCCGCGGCGGCCGCCGCCTCCCGCTACCGCGCCGAACTGCTCAAGCAGCCCGCCCTCTCCGCCTAAGGACCTTGCTGATCATGACCACCGTCCGTGGATTCTTCTTCCCCAAGACGGCGAGCGGAGCCTCGTCGCTGATCCCCTCACCGCCCTACCGGTACTCCGGGGACCTGCTCACCGTCGAGTACCGCACCGACCCGGCCCGCGTGCGTGAACTGCTTCCCGAGCCCCTGGAGCTCGCCGACGAGGACCCGGGCGCGGTGGCGCTGATCTGGGCCGACTGGCAGTCCTGCTCGGCGTCCGGCGAGGAACTGCTCGACCCGGTGCTCTCCCAGTACAAGGAGGCCTTCGCGGTGGTCCGCTGCAAGTACCGCGGGCAGACGTACTCGCGCTGCGTCTACATCTGGGTCGACAAGGACTTCGCGATCGCCCGCGGCCTGCACCAGGGCTACCCGAAGAAGCTCGGCTCGATCCACCAGACGCGCCCGCACCCGTACGGCCCCGCACCGCGCATCGAGGCGGGAGCCCGTTTCGGCGCCACGCTCGCCGCCGCCGACCGGCGCCTCGCCCACACCGTGGTCACCCTGCGCGAACCGTCGGAGACGAACGGCTTCGTCAACGCCCACCCGATGGCCCACCACCGCTGGCTGCCCTCCATCGAGAAGGGCAAGGGCCTCGCCCTGGACGAGCTGATCGAGTCGGGCGCCGCGTCCTTCGAGGCGGGACAGGCCTGGCGCGGCGACGCCGAGCTGGAGCTGTTCGAGGCGCCCACCGAAGAACTGGCCCGCCTGGAGATCCACGAGCCGATCGCCGCCTACTACCGCCAGGTCGGCGTCGTCTGGGACGGCGGCCGACTGCTGGAATCCGGCACCTCCGGCGCCGAGTAGACCCCACCACCTCGTGAGACCGGAGGAACAGAGCATGAGCGAACACACCATCACCGTGGCCGGGGTCACCGTCGACACCCGGCACTGGATCGGCGGCGAGCGCGTCGCCTCTACACAGACGTTCGAGGACGTCTCGCCCATCGACGGCGACACGATCGGTCACATCTCCCGGGGCACGCCCATGGAGGCGGCCGCTGCCGTGGCCGCCGCGAAGGCCGCGTTCCCCGCCTGGGCCGCCACCTCCCACGCGCAGCGCGCCCGCATCCTGCACGCGATCGCCGACGGGGTCGAGAAGCGCATCGAAGAGCTCGCCATCGTCGAGACCACCGACAACGGAGCCCTGCTGCGCTCCCACCGCCGCGGAGTGATGCCGCGGGTCGCCCACAACTTCCGCTTCTTCGCGGACTGGCTGCTCCAACTGGAGCACGAGGACTTCGACACGCGCGGCCACACCAACCACGTCAGCTGGGACCCGGCCGGGCCCTGCGTCCTGATCACCCCGTGGAACGCCCCGCTCATGCTGGCCACGTGGAAGGTCGCCCCGGCGCTGGCCGCCGGGAACACGGTGGTGCTGAAGCCGGCCGAGTGGTCGCCGCTGACCGCCTCCCTGCTGGCCGACATCGCCGCCGAGGCGGGGCTCCCGGCGGGTGTCCTGAACGTCGTCCAGGGCTACGGCTCCGAGATCGGCGACGCGCTGACCTCGCACCCGGACGTGCGCCGCATCAGCTTCACCGGCTCGGTGCCCACGGCCAAGCGCATCGCGGAGTCGGCGGCCGCGCAGCTCACGCCCCTGAGTCTCGAACTGGGCGGGAAGTCGCCGTTGCTGGTGTTCGCCGACGCGGACCTGGACCTCGCCGTCGACCTGGCGGTGGAGCAGTACGACAACGCCGGCCAGGTGTGCCTGGCGGGCACCCGGCTGCTGGTCGAGGAGGCGGTCGTGGAGGAGTTCACGCGCCGGTTCGTCGAGAAGGCGAGCGCGCTGAAGCAGGGCGATCCGCGCCACGAGACCACCGACATAGGGCCCAACATCCACCCCCGCCAGCTGGAGAAGATCGACGGGTTCGTGCAGCGGGCCGTGGCGGCCGGTGCCCGCGCCGTCATCGGCGGCCACCGGGGGGACGGCCAGTACTACGCGCCCACCCTGCTCACCGATGTCGCCCAGGACTCCGAGATCGTGCAGGAGGAGGTCTTCGGCCCTGTCCTGACGCTGCAGACCTTCACGGACGAGGAGGAGGCCGTCCGGCTCGCCAACGGCACCCGCTTCGGGCTGGCCGCCACCGTCTTCACGGGCGACCCCGAGCGCGCCGAGCGCGTCACCGCGCGCCTGGTCGCGGGCACGGTGTGGGTGAACTGCTTCTTCGTCCGCGACCTGCAGGCCCCCTTCGGCGGCTCCCGGCTCTCCGGCGTCGGCCGCGAGGGCGGCACCTGGAGCTTCGACTTCTACTGCGACGTCAAGAACACCGTGACCGCACCGAACGGATGGACAAACCATGGGTGAGATCGTCGGGGCGGGCCTCCTCGCCCACGTCCCCACCATCGTGCTGCCCGAAGAGGACCGGCTGGAGCTCAACGAGGGCAAGGAGATCACCCTCGTCACGGGCCTGAACCAGCTCCGTCAGGACGTCTTCGCCCGCGACGACTACGACACCGTCGTCGTCCTGGACTCCCACTGGGCCACCACCGTCGAGTTCGTCGTCACCGCGCAAGCCCGCCGCGCCGGCCTGTTCACCTCCGAGGAACTGCCACGCGGCATGTGCCGGATGCCGTACGACTTCCCCGGTGATCCCGAACTGGCCGGGAACATCGCGAAGTTCGCCGACCAGCACGGCACCTGGATCACCGCGATCGACGACGACTACCTGCCGATCTACTACGCCACCATCAACCTCTGGAAGTTCCTCGGCGAGGGCCTGCCCGACAAACGGTGGGTGACCATCGGCGTCTGCCAGACCGGCGACATGGAGGACCACCTGCGCCTCGGCCGCGCCCTGGCCGACGGCATCGCCGCCACCCCGGGGCGACGCGTGCTGCTGATCGCCTCCGGTGCCCTCTCGCACACGTTCTGGCCGTTGCGTGAGCTGCGCGACCACGAGTCCAGCGACCCGGTGCACATCTTCACACCCGAGGCGCGCGAGGCCGACCACGAGCGGATCGCCTGGTTCAAGGAGGGCCGTCACGACAAGGTCCTCGACACGATGGACGCGTTCTGGAGGTACAAGCCGGAGGCGAAGTTCTTCCACTACCTGATGATGGCCGGCGCCCTCGGCGAACGCGCCTGCGTCGCCAAGGCCCGTCAGTACGGCGAGTACGAGAACTCGATCGGCACCGGCCAGGTGCACCTCTGGTTCGACCGCCCCGAGGGCGGCTGGACCGCATCCCACACCCCCGTACAGGAGTCCGCTCATGCCTGAGTACCGCCGCATCCTGCTCGACGGCGCCGCCGTCCAGGTCACCGTCGACGGTGACGAGCTGGTCGCAGGGGACGGCCGCCGCGTCAAGACCGACGAGGCGCACCACCTGCCGCCGGTCGTCCCCTCCAAGGTGATCGCCGTCCACCTCAACCACCGTAGCCGCGTCGAGGAGTTCGGGATCGAGCTGCCGGCCACGCCCACCTACTTCCACAAGCCGACCTCGGCCCTCAACGCCCACAAGGGCGCGATCGTCCGGCCCGAGGGCTGCAAGTGGCTCAACTACGAGGGCGAGGTCGCCATCGTCATCGGGAAGACCGCGCGCAACATCTCCCCGGCCGAAGCGGGCGAGTACATCGCCGGCTACACCGTCGCCAACGACTACGGCCTGCACGACTTCCGTGACACCGACGCCGGCTCGATGCTCCGGGTCAAGGGCTCCGACACCCTGTGCCCGCTCGGTCCGGGACTGGTCACCGACTGGGACTTCCACGGCAAGAGCCTGCGGACGTATGTCAACGGCGAGGTCGTCCAGGACGGTTCGACCGACGAGATGCAATGGGACATGCACTACCTCGTCGCCGACATCGCCCGCACCATCACCCTGTACCCGGGCGACGTCCTGCTGTCGGGCACACCGGCCAACTCCCGGCCCGTACAGCCCGGTGACGTCGTTGAGGTCGAGGTGGAGGGCCTCGGACGGCTCACCAACCACGTCGTCACCGGCCCCACTCCCATCCGCGCCGATGTCGGCGCGCAGCCCACCGAGTCCGAGGAGGTGCTGTCCACCGCGCTCGGCGGCGACTGGGAGTTCCGCGGCATCCGCCCGCCGAAGCGCTGACGCCCCTGCGACGGTCTGCCGGCCCCGGCGTACGGGTAGGGTCGCGCTCATGAGCGATTCCTCCGACAAGCCCCCGGCCAGGCCCCGCAAGCGGGTGGACTACGGGACCGGCCGTGAGGCCCTGCTCAACGCGGCCGTGCGCGTGGTGGCCCGGGGCGGGCTGCGCAAGCTCACCTATCGCGCCGTCGCGGAGGAGGCGGGTGTCACGCACGGGCTCGTGGTGCACCACTTCGGTTCGCGGGACGCGCTGATCGAGGCAGCCCTCGAACACGCGGTGCGCACCAGCGCGAGTACGAGTTCCCTGGAGCCGGGTACGGGCGACATCGCG
The DNA here is from genome assembly GCF_020982545.1 of Streptomyces sp. MNU76. GTDB lineage: Bacteria > Actinomycetota > Actinomycetes > Streptomycetales > Streptomycetaceae > Streptomyces. The sequence continues at coordinate 675,184 of NZ_JAJKLK010000003.1, forward strand.
GACTTCGCGGCGGGACTGGCGGACATGGTCACGCGTGCGCCTGCCCTGCAGACGTTCCAGTACGAGCTCATGCTCGAGTCCCGGCGCAGGCCCGAGCTGCTGCCGCAGATTCGCGCACTGTACGACGAGTACTTCCAGGCCACGGAGAGGGAACTGTCCCGGAGCCTGCCCGAAGGCACCAGCCCTGCCCTGACCCGGCTCGTCTTCGCCGCTCTGGAGGGCCTCGTGCTGCACCAGTTGGTCTTCGACGAGCCGGACGTCACCGAGGCCGCGCTGAAGGAGCTGCGGTCACTGCTGACCCGGAAGTCTGGAGAGGCAGAGTAGCCGCCCATGTCGTTCTCCCCGCCATAACAGCAGGTCAGACCGAGTCCCCGTCGCCCGGCGACGGGGACTCGGCTGTTTCCGGCGGCGTAAAGAGTTGATTACCCGCCCGTGAGGTATTGACGAAATTATCCGAGTGGATAATTCTCGCGGTGCAGGGCCACTGGCCGCTTCCCCTTTGCCGCCTCCCCTTCGCCACTCCCGGCTTCCCTCCGCCTCGCGCCCGATACGAGGAGTGCCTCGCCATGACCGTCACCACGGCCGGACCCGTGTCCGCCACCGAGGACCTGCTGCCCTTCCGTGACCCCGGCTTCCGTGCGGACCCGTACCCGTACTACGCGCGGCTGCGGCAGGAGCACCCGGTCTACCGGCATCCGCTCGGCCTGTACGTCGTCTCCCGCTACGAGGACGTCGCCCGGCTGATCCGCAACCCCACCCTGAGCGTGCAGCAGCTCGACTTCGGGGTCGCCGACCCCATCCACCACACCATGCTCGGCAAGGACGCCCCCGACCACACGCGGCTGCGCCGGATCACCAACCGCTGGTTCACGCCCAAGGCCGTCGAGGAGTGGTCCAAGGTGATGCGCGCCTCCGTGGAGGCCGTGCTCGACGGGGTCGAGAAGGGCGACGGAACCCTGGACGCGGCCGACGGCCTCTCCCTGAAGTGCACCTTCGAGACGACCTGCCACATCTTCGGCATCGAGCCGACCGAGATGGACGCCATCCAGCGCAAGACCTACGAGATCGGGCTGAGCCTCGGCCCCGGCGGCAACGACGAGGAGGCCCGCGCCACCACGGAGGCGTTCGCCTGGTTCGCCGAGCACATCCGCCGGCTCGTCGCCGACAAGCGGGCCCACCCCGGCGAGGGACTGATCGACGCGTTCATCGCCGCGCAGGACGAGGGCGGGATGACCGAGGAAGAGGTCGTCCACACCATCTTCCTGTTCTTCGCCGTGGGCCACCTCGACGTCAAGCACCTGATCAATCACGGCATCTGGCTGATGACACAGCGGCCCGAGCTGTTCGCCGCCTACCGGGACGAGCCGGAGGCGCGGCCCGGCATCATCAACGAGATCCTGCGCATCGACACGCCCGAGTCGATGGTGGTGCGACTGACCACGCAGGACACCGTCATCGGCGACAGCACCGTGCCGGCCGGAGAGGCGCTGGCCCTGCTCATCGCCTCCGCCAACCGCGACGCCGAGGTCTTCGCCGACCCCGACACCTTCGACCGCACCCGCCCCCTCGCCGCCAGCCAGCACCTGGCCTTCGGCTCCGGCACGCACGGCTGCGCCGGCCAGGTCATGGCCCGCGCCGAGGCCGACATCGTCTTCAGCTCGATCGTCAACCGGTTCTCCGGTGTCGAGTTGGCGGGAGAACCCGCCTATGCGCACACCGAGTTCCTGCGCACGATCACCCACCTCCCCGTCCGTTTTCGCTGATCCCCGACCCCTTCGAGAGGCAGGAGCCGTCATGAAGGTCGAAGTCGACCTCGACAAGTGCCAGGACCACGGCCAGTGCGTCTACGCGGCCCCCGACCTGTTCGCGCTGGACGACGAGGGGCGCCTGTCCCTGCGGTCGCGGGCGACCGACGTCTACGTGGCCGACGTGGACGAGGCGAGCGCCGAGGAGCTGCACGAGGCCGCCGAGGTCTGTCCGCTGCAGGCCATCGCGGTGCACGAGTAGGGACGGGTGCCGAGTGGGCCCTTGCCGACCCCGTTGGGCGTCGACCGGAGGACACGGTCCTGTAAAGACCTCCGTGTCCGCAGAAGGATCTCACCGAAACCCCTTGCCAAACGGATAGTTCCAGCCCACCATGGGGCAACTCGTTTGGCCTAAAACAAAACTCCGCCCTCCCCGTTCCCCGGCAGGTGATTCGAGTGGACAGTCAGACCGCGGTCGCGACGCAGACCGCTGATGATGCATCCATAGCAGGCAGACTCAAGCCCAACTCTCTCGGTGTCCTCGGCATCCTCTTCTTCGTTCTCTCCGCCCAGGCGCCGCTGACCGGCATCGCCGGGGCCGTGCCCATCGCCATCGCCATCGGCAACGGGGCCGGCGCTCCGGCCGCCTATCTCGCGGCCGGCGTCATCGTCCTGCTGTTCTCCGTGGGCTTCGTCGCCATGGGCCGGCACGTCGTGGACGCCGGCGCCTTCTACACGTACATCGGCAAAGGGCTCGGCCGCTCGACCGGCTCCGGCAGCGCCGCCGTCGCGCTCTTCGCCTACTGCGCCGTCCAGGCCTGCATGTACGGGCTGTACGGAAGCATCATGAGCGGCCTGGTCGAGCACCATACCGGGGCCCACGTGGCGTGGTGGGTCTGGGCGCTGGTCACCATGGCGATCGTGCAGGTGCTCGGCGCCTCGGGCATCGAGATGGGCGCCAAGATCCTCGCCGTCTTCGTGCTCGCCGAGTTCAGCATCCTGATCGCCTTCGCCCTCGTGACCCTCTTCAAGGGCGGCGGCCCCGAGGGCCTGGGCTTCACGGAGAGCTTCTCTCCGTCCGCCGCGCTTCAGGGCGCTCCCGGTGTGGCGCTGATGTTCGCCGTGGCGTCGATGTTCGGCTTCGAGGCCACCGCCATCTACGGCGAGGAGGCCCGGGAACCCCGCAAGACCGTCCCCCGGGCCACCTACCTGTCCGTCGCGGTGATCACCGGCTTCTTCGCCTTCGCCTCGTGGATGCTGGTCTCCGCGCATGGCGCCTCCCAGGCCACGGCCGAGGCGGGCAAGGCGCTGGAGGGCGGTGACGGCGCGGCGTTCGTCTTCGCGCCGATCGCCGACCTGTTCGGCGGCTGGGTCAACGACGTGCTGCCGATCCTGCTCGCCACCTCCCTGTTCGCCGGCCTCCTGGCCTTCCACAACTCCGCCAACCGCTACCTGTTCTCGCTCGGCCGCGAAGGGCTCCTGCCGCACGGACTGACCGCCGTCAACCGGCGTCATTCGCCCTGGGTGGCCGGCGCCGTGCAGACCGCGATCGCGGTGCTCCTCGTGGTGCCCTTCGCCATCCTGGGCAAGGACCCGGTGCTGACCCTCTTCTCCTGGTTCAGCGGGGTCGCGGTCCTCGGCATCATGCTGCTGTACTTCCTGACCTCGGTCTCGGTCATCGTGTTCTTCCGCCGCTCCGGCGCCGACACCCGCCCCTGGAACACCCTGATCGCCCCCGTCCTGGGCGCCCTCGGCATCGCGGGTGCCATCTGGCTCATCATCGCCAACTTCACGACGCTGATCGGCGGTGACCAGACGACGGCCATATGGCTCCAGCTCACCGTTCCGGTGGTGCTGATCCTCGGCGTCGTCGCCGCCCGGCTGACGCGGTCCCGGACACAGACCGCCGACTGAACACCGCTTTGCCTCACCGATACGGCCGGAGCCTGCGCCCCGGCCGTATCCGGCCTTGTGCCGGAGCGCGTGAGTTGTTTTCGCCAAACGAAACGGATGAGACGGAGAGGGAGAGCGCGTGCTGAACGCCACCCACGAGGAACTGCTGCGCCGCGCCAAGGAACTCGACCTGCCCACGCAGCACCACATCGACGGCAGGAGCGAAGCCGGTGACGGTGGATCGTTCGCCGTGATCTCCCCGCGCGACGGCCAGAGCCTGGTCCAGGTCGCCGACGCGGGGGAGGCGGAGGTCGATCTCGCGGTCGCGGCGGCGCGCCGCGCCTTCGACACAGGGCCGTGGCCGCATCTGGCGCCCGCCGAGCGCGGCCGGGTCCTGCTGCGGATCGCCGAGCTGCTGGAGGAACGGCGCGAGGAACTGGCGCTGACCGTGAGCCTGGAGATGGGCAAACCGATCACGGACGCGTACGCCATCGAGCTGCGCGCCGCGATCAACACCTTCCGCTGGTACGGGCAGCTCGCCGACAAGCTCACCGACGAGTCCCCGCGCACCGCGCCGGACGCGCTCGCTCTCATCACCCGAGAGCCGACCGGTGTCGTCGGCGCCGTCGTGCCATGGAACTTCCCGCTCACGTTGGCGAGTTGGAAAGTCGCGCCCGCGCTCGCCGCCGGCTGCACGGTCGTCCTGAAGCCGTCGGAGTCCTCTCCGCTGTCCGCCCTCCTGCTCGGCCGCGCCGCCACCGACGCCGGACTGCCGCCGGGTGTCCTCAACGTCGTGACCGGTGACGGTCCGGTGGCCGGCCGGGCGCTCGGCCTCCACCCGGACGTCGATGTCCTGGCCTTCACCGGATCCACGGCCGTCGGCCGGCACTTCCTGCGCTACGCCGCCGACTCCAACCTCAAGCGCGTCTGGCTCGAACTCGGCGGCAAGTCACCGAACATCGTGCTGCCCGACGCCCCCGACCTGGAGAAGGCCGCGGCGACCGCGGCCTGGGGCATCTTCTTCAACCAGGGAGAGATGTGCACGGCGCCCTCCCGGCTGCTGGTCCACTCCTCCATCGCCGAACAGGTCACCGAGGCCGTCGTGGCGCGGGCGCACGAGCTGCGGGTGGGCGACCCGCTCGATCCGGCCACCGAGATGGGCGCACTGGTCGGCGACAGCCACCTCGGCAAGGTCCTGGAGCATGTCGCCTCCGGCCTGGACGAGGGCGCCCGGCTGCGCGTGGGCGGGGGCCGGACCCGGGCCGAGACCGGCGGCAGCTACCTGCGGCCCACCGTGTTCGACCGGGTCGACCCCGGCATGCGGCTGGCCCGCGAGGAGATCTTCGGCCCGGTCCTGTCCGTCCTGGCCTTCGACGACCTCGACGAGGCGGTACGGCTCGCCAACGCCACCGAGTACGGCCTCGCCGCCGGCCTGTGGACCTCCGACCTGTCCACCGCCCACAAGGTCTCGCGCGCGCTCAAGGCCGGGACGGTCTGGGTCAACTGCTACGAGGAGGGCGACCTGACCGTCCCCTTCGGCGGCATGAAGCAGTCCGGCAACGGCCGCGACAAGTCCGCCCACGCCATGGAGAAGTACACCGAACTGAAGACCACCTGGATCCAGCTGTGACCCGTACGCACCCGCGACCTCTGATCGCGATCCCGGCCCGGTTCGCCGCCACCACGTCCGCGCTCCGTTACGCCGCCGAGGTCAACGCCCGCGCGCTGGTCGAGGCCGTGTGGCGGGCCGGGGGTGAGCCGGTGAGCATCCATCCAGCCGATCCGGCCGGAGCCGACGTGGCCGAACGGCTTGCCCGCTTCGACGGCGTGCTGCTCCCGGGCGGCGGGGACCTGGCCCCGCACCGCTACGGCGCCACCGACACCCATGACAGCGTCTATGACGTCGACGACCTCCAGGACGTGTTCGACCTCGAAGTCGCCCGCCGGACACTGGACCTGGGACTGCCCCTGCTCGCGATCTGCCGTGGGCTGCAGGTGGTGAACGTCGCCCTCGGCGGCAGCCTGGAACAGGACATGGGCGGCGCGGACCGCGAGCACCGGCACATCGTCCACCCGGTCGCGATCCAGCGCGGCACGCTGCTCGAACAGGCCACCGGCGCCGAGAAGACGGAGGTCTCCTGCTACCACCATCAGCGCGTCGACCGCATCGGCGTCGGGCTCACGGTCACCGCGCGGGCCGCCGACGGCACCGTGGAGGGGCTCGAACTGCCCGGACACCCGGGGTGGTTCGCGGCGGTGCAGTGGCACCCCGAGGACACCGCGGACCAGGACCCGGCCCAGCAGGTCCTGTTCGACGCACTGGTTGACGCCGCCCACCACAGACACTGACAAGGACATGGCTCTCTTCGGCCCCAAGCGACAGGCACCCCGCCTCGCCCCCGAACTCGACGACGTTCCGCTGGGCCGCGTGCTGAGAGGCATCGTCGCCGCCCGCGGACCGGGACCGCAGGACCTCGCCGTCGCCCGGGATCGGGATCCTCGCCCAGGCCGCGCCCGCGCCGGCCCCCCGACCCGGATGGCCTGGCGCCGGCCCTGTGGTCCGAACTGGCGACCGACCCGCGGGAGGCCCCGGCGCTCTGCCGCGTCGCCGCCGATGCCCACCCCGCTGATCCGACCCCGTGGGTGGCCGCGCTGGCGGCGCTGCGGCTCCTGGGGCGGCCGAGTTCTGCACTTCCCCCGTCTGGCAGGAGATACGCGCGCTTGATCCATTACACGAACTACTTCGGGCGGGTGTAGGTACGCGGGCGGCTCTCCAGCCGCCCGGCGACGCATGGGGAGTGGGCAGGACCTTGCGCGGCCCGGCCCCCACGCCGTGCGGCACTCCTGCACGTCTCTGCTGATCGCTGCGGGGGAGTCCGTTAAGGTCGTGTCGGAGCGGCTGGGGCACACCGACGCCGCGATGACCTTGAACGTCTACAGCCATCTCTTCCCTGAGTCGGACGAGCGGGCAAGGGCGGCGGTGGACCGGGCTCTCCGTACGGTGACGGGCGAAGGCGCCCCCGCTGTGCCCTCTCCATCGGAGGGTTGAGGGAACGTGCAGGTCAGAGTGTTTGCCTTGGGGGCACAGTGCGATTGAGAGTGGAGTTCACGACCGAGCCCTTCGACCTCGACGAGGCCCCGGCGCACGCGCTCGTGGCGCGGGAGGTCATCGAGGCGGCCGACCTGGACGCGGTCGACGTCGGCCCGTTCGGCAACACGGCGGAGGGGCGGGCCGACGCCGTGCTGGCGGCCGTGGAGGCGCTGTTGCGCCGGACGCTGGAGTCCGGCGCCACTCGGATCTCGCTCCAGGTCAATGTGGTCGGGGAGGGCGGCGAGTGACCGGCGCCGACGACGAGCGTTTCGTCGCGGCGGTCAAGCCGCTGGTCGACGCCATGGGCGGTCTCATGCTCCCGCCGGACGAGGCCGGCCCCGACGACGTCGTCCTGGCCTGGGAGGGTGCGGACGTCGTCGCCGTACGGCTGCCGCAGCTCGCCGAGTCGCTGGATCACCTCCTCGCCGCGATGGAGCGCCAGAAGGGCAGGCCGCTCGCCGACCTCGACCGCAGGGCCAAGCAGGAGGTCGTACGGACCCTGGAGGCGCGCGGCGCCTTCTCGGTGCGCCACGGCGTGGAGACCGTCGCGAGCGCCCTCGGGGTCAGCCGCTTCACCGTCTACAACTACCTCAACCGTGACAAAGAGACCTGAGCCCCACGGGCGAGTGTCGTAACCGCGATTTTTCAACAAACTGTTGACGCAAGGTCGTCGCGGGGCGTTAGCTTGCCGTAGCCAGTCCAGCACCACGGCGACGGAGGCTCCCGTGACTTCGCGTTCCTCGACACCGGGCCTCGCCCGTTTCAACGCCCTGGAGGAGCACGTGGCCGCCGCCGCGCTCCACGAGGCGTGTGCCTCGGCCGCATGGGGGCGCAGACTCCTCGCCGGCCGCCCCTACGCCGCCGTCGAGGACCTCCTCGCCGCCAGTGACGCGGCCATGGCCGAACTGGGCGAGGAAGACCTGGCGCAGGCCATGGCCGGGCACCCCCCGATCGGCCGCCCGAAGCCGGGCGACCCGACCTCGGCCCGTGAGCAGCGCGGTATGGCCGGCGCCTCCGACGAGCTCAGGGCGGAGATGCTCGAACTGAACCTGGCCTACCAGGAGAAGTTCGGCCATGTCTTCCTGATCTGCGCCACCGGCCGGACCGGCGAGCAGATGCGCGACGCGGTCCGGGACCGGATCGGCAACGCGCCGGAGCGGGAACGCGAGATCGTCCGCACCGAACTGGGCAAGATCAACCGCATCCGCCTGGCCCGGCTCGTCGACGTCGAAGAGGAAGCCCGATCATGAGCACCAGCACGACCGCCTCGGTGTCCACGCACATCCTGGACACCTCCGTCGGGCGCCCCGCCCCGGGCGTCGCCGTCCACGTCGCCGCCCGCTCCGGACGGGAAGCGGACTGGCGGGCGCTCGGCGGCTCTGCGACCGACGCCGACGGCCGCTGCAAGGACCTCCCGGCCCTGCCGGAGGGCACCACACAGGTGCGACTCGACTTCGAGGTCGAGCCGTACCTCGCCCGGAACGCCGCACAGACCGTGCACAAGCAAGCCGATGCGCAGCAGGACGCCCCCGCGAATCGGGACAGCGGTGCCGTGTTCTTCCCCGAGGTCGTCATCACCTTCACGGTGACGCCCGGCGAGCACTACCACGTACCGCTGCTGCTCAACCCGTTCGGCTACTCCGTTTATCGAGGGAGCTAGCTATGCCCATCCTTGGACCCAACCAGTACGGCAAGGCAGAGAACCGCGTCGTACGCATCACGCGGGACGGCGCCACCCACCACATCAAGGACCTCAACGTCTCGGTCTCGCTGAGCGGCGACATGGACGAGGTCCACCTCTCGGGGTCGAACGCGAACGTCCTGCCGACGGACACCACCAAGAACACCGTGTACGCCTTCGCCAAGGAGCACGGCATCGAGTCCGCCGAACAGTTCGGCATCCATCTCGCCCGGCACTTCGTGACCTCCCAGCCGGCCATCCACCGGGCCCGTATCCGTATCGAGCAGTACGCCTGGGAGCGCATCGAGCACGGCGGCGAGGGCGCGCACTCCTTCGTCCGGCAGGGCCAGGAGACCCGGCTGACCCAGATCGCCCACGACGGCTCGTCGTGGGAGGTCGTCTCCGGTCTCAAGGACCTCACGGTCATGAACTCGACCGACTCTGAGTTCTGGGGTTACGTCAAGGACAAGTACACGACCCTGCCCGAGGCGCACGACCGCATCCTCGCCACCGAGGTCTCCGGCCGCTGGCGCTTCAACTGGACCGACGACGAGCAGCCGATGCCCGACTGGGAGACCTCCTACGAGCAGGTGAAGCAGCACCTGCTCCGGGCCTTCGCCGAGACGTACTCGCTCTCGCTCCAGCAGACCCTCTACCAGATGGGCGTACGGATCATCGACCACCGCGCGGAGATCGACGAGGTCCGCTTCTCCCTCCCGAACAAGCACCACTTCCTGGTGGACCTGGCCCCCTTCGGGCTGAAGAACGACAACGAGGTGTACTTCGCCGCCGACCGCCCCTACGGCCTGATCGAGGCCACCGTCCTGCGGGACGGGTGCGAGGCGAAGATCCCGGCGGACCTGACAAACCTCTGAAGGGCGCACCATGACATCAGTTCAGCGCATCGTGATCGAGAACTGTTCGATCGCGACCGTGGACGCCGACGACACCGAGTACGCCACCGGCCATCTCGTCATCGCCGGCGACCGCATCGAGTCGCTCGGCAGGGGGCGGGCCCCCGAGGACCTGGCGGACGTCGTACGCCGTATCGACGCGACAGGCCACCTCGTGACCCCCGGCCTGGTCAACACGCACCACCACTACTACCAGTGGATCACCCGGGGCCTCGCCACCGACCACAACCTCTTCGACTGGCTCGTCGCGCTCTACCCGACCTGGGCCCGCATCGACGAGCAGATGGTCCACGCGGCGGCCCAGGGCTCCCTGGCGATGATGGCCCGCGGCGGCGTCACCACCGCGATGGACCACCACTACGTCTACCCGAAGGACTCGGGCGACCTGTCGGGAGCGATCATCCGCGCCGCCCGCGAGACGGGCGTCCGCTTCACCCTGGCCCGCGGCTCCATGGACCGCAGCGAGAAGGACGGCGGCCTGCCCCCGGACTTCGCCGTCGAGAGCCTCGAAGGCGCCCTCGCGGCGACCGAGGCCACCGTCAAGGAGCACCACGACGCCTCCTTCGGCGCGATGACCCAGGTGGCCGTCGCGCCCTGCTCGCCGTTCTCGGTCTCCACCGAACTGCTGCGTGAGGGCGCGGAGTTGGCCCGTCGCCTCGGGGTGCGGCTGCACACCCACGGCTCGGAGACGGTCGAGGAGGAGAAGTTCTGCCACGAGCTGTTCGGCATGGGCCCGACCGACTACTTCGAGTCCACGGGCTGGCTCGGCGAGGACGTGTGGATGGCCCACTGCGTCCATATGAACGACTCCGACATCGAGGCCTTCGCCCGTACCAAGACGGGTGTCGCCCACTGCCCGTCGTCCAACGCCCGGCTGGCGGCGGGGATCGCCCGGGTCCCCGACATGCTGGCGGCCGGCGTCCCGGTCGGCCTCGGCGTCGACGGCACGGCCTCCAACGAGTCCGGCGAACTCCACACCGAGCTGCGCAACGCGCTCCTGATCAACCGCCTCGGCGCCCACCGCGAGGCCGCCCTCACCGCCCGCCAGGCCCTCCGGCTCGGCACGTTCGGCGGCGCCCAGGTCCTGGGCCGGGCGCGGGAGATCGGCTCCCTGGAGCCCGGCAAGCTCGCCGACCTGGTCCTCTGGAAGCTCGACACGCTCGCGCACGCCTCGATCGCCGACCCGGTGGCCGCCCTGGTCCTCGGCGCGGCGGCCCCGGTGACGGCGTCGTTCGTGAACGGCCGGCAGATCGTTGCGAACAACCGCCTGCTGCACGTCGACGAGGACGCGATCGCCCGCTCGACGCGGCAGGAGGCGCGGCGGCTGGCGCGGATCGCCGCCGGGGCCTGACCCGCTGAGCTCTGGTCGAGGGGGACGGCCCTCGGCCAGAGCCGTGGACCTCGGTGAGGTCCACGGCAGCCGTCTCCGGGGCGCTCACACGCGTGCGCGCCCCGGAACGGCGTCCCGGGCAGGCCGTCCCGGGTGGGCCGCACGCGCCGGCGGGGTCCGTCAGGAGAGGGCCGCGAGCCGGTCCCGGACCCGGGTCGCGACCGTGTACGTGTCGCCGGCCGGCTCGGTCGCGAGGGTCCCCGGGTTCCGCGCCCAGCGGTCCTCCAGGGCGAACCAGTCGATCTTCGCCGGCGTCCGGCCCGCGGCCAGCGCGGCCCTCAGCTCCTCGAAGTACGTCGACCAGCGCAACCGGTACAGCCCACCGACCAGTCCCGCCCACTCCCGGTTGGCGTAGTCCCGCAGCCCCGCGTCCGCTCCCTTCCGTGTTCCCCACACGGTCAGCAGCGACAGGTTGTCGTACGCCAGCTGGTCCCGCTCGGCGGCGTCCGCGCCCCAGGAGCGGGCCTCCGCCACCCAACGACCCAGCAGATGGCGGGAGTCGGTGGCCACCAGCTCGTCCAGCAGATCGATGAGCGACAGCCAGTCCGCGCTCGACCTCGCGAAGAGGGCGCTGTCCTCGGCGTCGTAGGCCGCCTTGATCCGCGGCAGCATCACCCGGCTGCGGTTGGCGAGGGCCTGGCGGGCCACGTCGAGGAGGTCGCGGCGATACGCCGCCGAGACCCGCAAGCCGGGCCGTACCAGCAGCAGTTCGTCCAGGGCAGGCTCGAACTCGGCGACGCTGTAGCGGAGTTGCTTCGGGGACCAGCGTCCGGCCCGTACGACGTTCAGGGCCGGCCGGGCGCCGAACAGGCCGTCGGCACCCTCGCTCCAGGAGTCGGCGCGGGTGGTGCCGTACGCGGTGCGGCGCAGGATGTCCCAGGCGGCCCCGGCGTGCGGATCGAGGGCGCCGTACCGGGCGTGCGCCCACTCGGCGAACCAGGCCTTCAGGTCCAACTCGCCCTCCCGCCAAGCGAGTTCCGAGAACAGGGTGAAGGCGGCCGGGTTGTTGTCCGCCGCCTCCGGCATCAGGGCGATCCCCTGCAGCCGGCTGCCGTCCTTCGTGCGCCACTTCTCGTACAGCGCGGCCCACTCGGGGGTGTTGGCGCCGAGCGCGGTGTGCCCGCCGAAGTTCCAGATGGAACCGAAGGCGTACGGGGTGTCGCCCCAGTCGGCCTCGCGGTCGGTGACCGTGGGGAAGCGGTCGGAGAGGCCGTCGACGACGAGCATGCGCTCCTTGTCGACGGCGTCGACGATCGCCCGCGGCGGGTTGTGCTGCCAGCCGAGGATCACCCAGGTGGCCCCCGGGTGCGCCCGCCGGAGCGCGCGCTCGACGCCCTTCGCCGCGTCGGCCACGGGGACGTCCCCCGGGTCGCCGCCCTCGTGCAGCAGATCCATCTTGTACAGCGTCGACGGACCGAACATCTCGTCCTGCACCCGGTAGAAGGCCGCCGCGACCGTGGCGAACTCGGCCCCGCGCGGGTCCAGCCAGTCGGGGCGCGCGAAGCCCATCCACTCGCCCTGCGGCACGGTCCGTGCCCCCGGGACCCGCTCCGCGAAGCCCGCCGGGACCGTCCCGAAGTAACCGGGGAACACCGGTGTCATCCCCAGCTCCCGGGCCCGGTCGGCGATCCGGCGGCCGAGGACGGCCCGCGCGTCCAGGAGCTGCCGGGAGACGGGTGAGGGGAAGGCGGAGAGGTTCTGCAGCAGCCACCACGGCTGGTGGGCCGGGCCCGGCACCCACGCCCGCAGCTCCTCCTCGCCGTACCCGAACTCCTGGAACACCCGGTGGTACAGCGCGTCCGCGCCCGCGTAGACGAGGACCTCGTTGTAGCCGTGCAGCGCCAGCACGTCCAGCTCGCGCTCCCAGTACCCCCAGTCCAGGTACGCGCCGGTGTAGCCGTCGTTGGTGTCGTTGAGGGCGAAGCGGTGGACGACGTTCGCCCGGCGGCGCACCGCCTGGTCGAGGCCCGGCAGCTCGCGCGGCAGGAGGTCCGTCTGCTCGCCCGCCCAGTTGATGTCGGCGTACGCGACGTGTTTCAAGTACCAGTTCAGGCCGGTGAGTTGCGTGGCCGGGGTGTCACCGGCGACGGTGATGCGGCCCGTGCTCCCCGATACCTGGAAGGTGTCCTTCTCCAGTCCCTCCAGGAAGGTGATCTGCCGCCAGTGGTCCGGCAGCAGCCTTCTGGCCGCCACCGAGGCCGTGCGCTGTGCCTTGTCGGTGCGGGGCGCGTCGTCCGAGGGAATCGCGCGGGCCGAGGTGCAGGCGGCGGCGGAACCGGCGGCGAACGCGGTGAGCAGGGCACGGCGGGCGAGCGGCATGGCGTCTCCGGGGTGCGGTGGGGGCGGTGGGGGCGGTGGGTGGCGGGTACGCCGTGGGAGGAGTACCCGCCGACACCCCACTTGTGCGCGGACACGCGGCCACACGGGGGAGAACCCGACGTGAACGGCTGCTTCCTACGCCAGTATGAGTAGATTTCCCGGTTCGGGAACCGCTCCTCGTGGCCGACGCGTTGTCGGGAAACAGTGATTTATCCGAATGATCGCTTCGCGTCCGGTGGGGGCCGGTGCCGACGGAGAGAACCGGTAAGTCCGGTTGTGACCGTTCGCGGAGCCGGGGGACAGAACGGGGACACACATGGTGCACCGACACCATCGCGAGACCTACTACGTCGTCAACGAGGGCCGGATCCTGGAGTTCGAGAAGGGGGCGGCGGTCGCGCGCGTGCCGAGCGCGACCGAGCAGCAGATGGCCTTCCGCTTCTCCCGGTTCGGTGAGAAGGGGGTCCAGCTCGACGAGGAACTGCTCGGCAAGCTGGCCGTGGCCATGACCACGGGCACCGGCGGCGCCGACCCGGACTCGGGGGAGCCCGGCGCGTCGATCCCGGCGGGGTTCACGTATCTCGGTCAGTTCGTCGACCACGACCTGACCCTGGACCGCACCCAGGTGGGCCTGGGCGAGCCGGTCCCGGTGGAGGACCTGGTGCAGGGGCGCAGCCCCGCCCTCGACCTGGACTCGCTCTACGGCATGGGCCCGCGCCACGCGGGCAGCGCCCGTTTCTACGAGCCCGGCGGCCGCCTGCGGATGGGCACGACGCTCGGCGTGGACTTCCCGCCCGAGTCGACGTCCAACATCGACCGCGAGGGCTTCGACCTGCCGAGGGTCGGCGAGGCGACCGGCGGCACCCGGGCCGACCAGCGCGCCCCGCTCATCCCGGACGCGCGCAACGACGAGAACCTCGCGGTCGGCCAGCTCCACCTGGCCTTCATCCGCTTCCACAACCGGGTCGTCGACCACCTCGCCGACCGCGGAGTGCCCGAGCACCGGCTGTTCCAGGCGGCCCGGGAGCTCGTCGTGAAGCACTACCAGTGGGTGCTGCGCACCGACTTCCTGCCGCGCATCGTCGACCCGGACATCGTCGAGCGGGTCTTCGAGCGCGGACGCAGGCACTTCGAGCGCCCCGGGTACGTTCGCCCCGGCGACTTCCCGACGATGCCCATCGAGTTCTCGGTGGCGGCCTACCGCCTCGGCCACAGCATGGTGCGCGGGGCCTACCAGTGGAACGGCGTGTTCCGCGCGGGCGGCCCCGGTCCGATCGCCTCGCTCGGGCTGCTGTTCCGCTTCAGCGGGACGGCGGGCAACCTCACCCCGGGACCGGACGACCTGAGCGACCTCGACGACCCGGACTCCGGCGAGAACCTGCGGCTGCCGAGCAACTGGATCGTCGACTTCCGCCGGCTGTTCGACTTCGGCGAGATCGGCCGGGACGACCTGGTCGTGCCGGAGCGCGAGTTCAACGTGGCCAAGCGGCTGGACACCCTGCTCGTCGACCCCCTGTCCACGCTGCCCACCGGCACCTTCGACGGTCGGGGCCGCCCGGCTCCGCCGCCCATCCAGCGCAACCTCGCGTTCCGCAACCTGGTGCGGGCCTCGATGGTCGAGCTGGCAACCGGGCCGCAACTGGCCGCCCAGATGGGCTTCAAGCCCCTGACGGAGGACCAGATCCTGCGCGGCAACGGCGGAGCCGCGCTGGAGGGCTTCACCGACGCCGAGCGCACCCAGCTCGTGGAGCACACCCCGCTGTGGTTCTACGTGCTGCGCGAGGCCGAGGTGAACGAAGCGCGCCCCGGCAGCCTCACCGGGGTCGGCGGCACCCTCGTCGCGGAGGTCTTCCACCGGGCGATAGAGGGCAGCCGGAGGTCGATCGTGAAGCACCCGGGCTGGCGCCCGAGCCTCCCGTCCCACCGGAAGGGCAGGTTCACCATGGCGGACCTGCTGCTCTTCGCCTTCGAGAACGACCCGGAGCTGCTGAACCCGCTGGGCTGAGCGGCCACCGGCCGTGAGTCCCCGGCGTCGTGGGCCGAGAGCTCGCGCTCACGGTCCACGACGCCGGGACCTGTCGCCTCGTCGAGCCCGGGGCGGCGACGCCGGGACCGTCGCCCTGTCGAGCCCCGGTCGGCGGGCGGTCCGTCGCCGGGCCTACAGCCCGAACAGGGTGGGGTCCGTCGCCAGGGCCCGGAAGTACTCCCGGGGGTCGGCCACCAGCTTGCGGATCCTCAGATCCATCAGCCCGCCGACGCCGGTGATCTCGGCGGCCACCGTGCCGTCCGTCCTGCGTACGGTCTGCTCGATGCGGAACGTCTTGCCCTCGCCCCACACGAACACGCACGTCACCTCGACCTCGTCACCGGCCAGCAGCTCGCGCCGGTAACGGACCGTCGTCTCCAGCGCAACGGGTCCGACCCCCTTCGCCAGCAGATCGGCCTGACGTATCCCGGCGGCCTGCAGCAGCGACCACCGCGCGTGTTCGCCGTACTGGAGGTACACGCTCTGGTTCAGGTGCCCCTGCACATCGGTCTCGTACCCGCGCACGGTCACCGGAACGGAAAACGGCTCGGCCATGACTCCCCCTACCTGAGGCGAACGGAACGCCCCCTAGCTTACTGAGCGCTTGCTCAGAACCGACCCGCCCGCCCCGACCCCCGCTTCGCCTCGCCCCGGCCCGATCCGGTGGTCGATCCGCTAGACCCGTCTCGGTGAAGCCAGCAGATAGCGCTCGCGCGTCCGGGGATCCGTGTGCTCGCCCGCGTGCCAGCCCGCCTCTTCCAGCGTCGCCCCGCAGGCCCGCAGTGCCTGCGCGTCGGGCTCCCGTACGGCGACGGCCTCGGGCTGGGGCGTGGCCCGCACGCGGTAACCGCCGCCCGCCGGGTCCGCTCCGGCGGGCGGATGGCCCGCGGCTTCCAGTGCCAGCGCGGCGGCCTGCACCAGATGCGTGCGCTCCCAGCCGCAGGGACGGTCCGTGGCGCCGCCGGTGTTCGTCATCCGGCGCAGCTCCAGAAGCCCCTGCCAGGCGCTGTGGACCTCCCGGGCCCGAGCCGGTCCGGTGGCGGCGGCCTCCTCACCGCCGACCCGCGCGGCGAAGACGTCCGTACCGGCGGGAACGGTGTCCGTCCGGGCCGGCTCCCGGGGGGTCGTCTCCGGAACCGGCGCCGTCTCCCGTAGGCGATGCCCGGCTGGGGTGAGGAAGTGGTCGTGCGGCGGGCGCGGATGCCGGAAGGCCAGGCCCCGCTTCACCAGGGCCGCGAGCTGGTGCTCCGTACCCGTCAGCCGCCCGGTCACGGGCTCGGCGGCGTCGATGATGCGCCGCTGGGCGGCGGTCGGCGGTCGTGTCACGGCACCCTCCCTCACCCGAACCGGCCATGGGTCACCCCCTGGGTACGGAGACTACGAGGGGGGTCTGACATTCCACCCCGCGAGGACCGGACGCCCGTGCTCCGTCCCCAGCCGGCAGACCGTGCCCGTGGCCAGCTGGAACAGCGCGCCGCCGGAGACGGGCAGTCCGAGATAGCGGGCGGTGAGCACGCGCAGGAAGTGACCGTGGGCCACGAGCACCACGCTGCCCTCCGTGTTCGCCAGCGCCGCGTGGGTCTTGGCCAGCATCCGGTCGGCACGGGCACCGACCTCCTCCGGGCTCTCCCCGGGGTGCTCCGGCGGCCCCGGCGCCACGCCGTCCGTGAAGAGGAACCACTCCGGCCGCGAGCGGTGGATCTCGACGGTGGTGACGCCCTCGTACCCGCCGTAGTCCCATTCGACGAGGTCGGCGTCGACGCGCGCTCCGGTGAGTCCGGCCAGGTCGGCGGTCTCCCGGGCGCGCTTGAGCGGGCTCACGAACACGGCTCCGACGCGGTGCGAGCCGAGCAGCGGGGCGAGGCCGCGTGCCTGCTCGCGGCCGTGGTCCGTCAGTGAGATGTCGGTCCAGCCGGTGTGCTGCCCGGACACCGACCACTCGGTCTCACCGTGCCGCACAAGAAGGAGATCACCCATGCCCCCAGGCTACGAGTCCGCGGCGCGCCCGACGGCGTCCCGCGCCTCACAGAGCACGGGCCCACCGCTCCAACTCCGTGAACTCCGCCTCCCGTAGCCCCCGGCGCGGATCGATCCGCAGCAGCAGCGCGGCGGTGTCGTGGTGCTCGGCCACATGCCGGACATCGAGGTCGGTGATCATGTCGTCGACCCAGACGAACGGCCGTCCCGCCGCCCACTCCAGAACCTGCCGGGTCTTCCAGTACAGCCCGTCCGGGTCCTCGGCGAAGAGGCCGGCGAACTCGATGACCGGCAGATCGCGGGGCAGCCCGATCACCGGGCCGATCATCTCGTTGGCCTCGTGCATCCAGGTCGTCGCCCACGCCAACTCGTAGGGCAGCGCGAGCAGTCGCTCGCCGTGCGCCGGATTGAGCCGGATCCGCAGGCCCCGGCGCAGCCGCCGGGAGTCCGGCTTCTGCCGGGAGGACCAGCAGGCCGGGCGCACCCGGTGGGTCACATAGCCGCGAGGACGCCACAGGCGGGCGCCGAACGGGTTCAGGGGGCCGTCGACGTCGAGGAGGAGCAGCGGGCGCTCAGTCATGGGGAAGGGATACCCATGCTGGGTGCGCGCCGATGCCCGGACGCCCGCGTACGCCGACGCCCCGGTCGGCGTACGCGACGGTGCCGTACCGCCGTCCACGGCCACTCGTACCCGCCGTCGACGGCCACCGGTTCCGGACGTCGATGACCACCGGTTCCGGCCGTCGGCTACTGCCGGTACCCGCTCAGGAAGCGGCCGATCCTGCTGATCGCCGCGTCCAGGTCGTCGGCGTGGGGGAGGGTGAGGATGCGGAAGTGGTCGGGGGTCGGCCAGTTGAAGCCGGTGCCCTGGACGACCTGGATCTTCTCGCGGAGGAGCAGGTCCAGGACGAACTTCTCGTCGTCGTGGATCTTGTGGACCTTGGGGTCGAGCCGGGGGAAGGCGTACAGGGCGCCCTTGGGCTTCACGCAGGAGACGCCGGGGATCTCGTTGAGCTTCTCCCACGCCACGTTGCGCTGCTCGTGGAGGCGGCCGCCGGGGGTGGTGAGGTCGGTGATCGACTGCCGCCCCCCGAGCGCGGCCTGGATGGCGTACTGGGCGGGCGCGTTGGCACACAGCCGCATGGAGGCCAGCATCGTCAGGCCCTCCAGGTAGTTGCGGGCGTGCTGCTTGGGGCCGGTGACGACCAGCCAGCCGGAGCGGAAGCCCGCGACGCGGTACGTCTTGGACAGACCGCAGAAGGTCAGGACGACCAGATCGGGGGCGAGCGCGGCGGCCGAGTGGTGGACGGCGTCGTCGTACAGGATCTGGTCGTAGATCTCGTCGGCGAAGACCATCAGGCCGTGACGGCGGGCGAGGTCGAGGATGCCCTCGATGATCTCCTTGGGGTAGACCGCGCCGGTGGGGTTGTTCGGGTTGATGACGACGACGGCCCTGGTGCGGTCGGTGATCTTCGACGCCATGTCGTCGAGGTCCGGGTACCAGTCGGCCTGTTCGTCGCAGAGGTAGTGGACCGCCTTGCCGCCGGCGAGGGTGGTCACGGCCGTCCACAGGGGGAAGTCGGGGGCGGGGATCAGGATCTCGTCGCCGTCCTCGATCAGCGCCTGTACGGCCATGGAGACCAGCTCGGAGACGCCGTTGCCGAGGAAGACGTCGTCCACGTCGACGTCGAGGCCCCGCTCCTGGTAGCGCTGGGCGACCGCGCGGCGGGCCGAGAGGATGCCGCGCGAGTCCGTGTAGCCGTGGGCCTGCGGGAGCATCCGGATCATGTCCTGGATGATCTCCCCCGGCGCCTCGAAGCCGAAGAGCGCGGGGTTGCCGGTGTTGAGGCGCAGGACGCTGTGCCCCGCCTCCTCCAGCGCGTTGGCGTGCTCGATCACGGGGCCGCGGATCTCGTAACAGACCTCGCTGAGCTTGCTCGACTGCCGGAACTCCATGCGCCCTCGCCCTCCGGTTCGTTGTGATGCTTGGTTTTACCAAGTAGGTGCTTGGAAAGTCCAACGACATGTCTAGACTGCGTCCCATGTCACCTCGCCGAAGCTACGACCAGTACTGTTCCGCCGCCCGGGCGCTCGACCTCGTCGGTGACCGTTGGACCCTGCTGATCGTGCGCGAACTGCTGGCCGGGCCGCGCCGCTACACGGATCTGCACGCGGACCTGCCGGGCGTCAGCACGGACGTGCTCGCGTCGCGACTGAAGGACATGGAACGGGACGGTCTGTCGACACGACGCCGGCTGCCGCCGCCGGGAGCGGCGTACGTGTACGAACTCACCGGCCGGGGGAGGGAGTTGCTGCCAGTGCTGCAGGCGCTGGGGGCGTGGGGAGTCGGCGCTCGGGGAACGCCGGGCCACGGACGCGGTACGGGCGCACTGGTTCGCGCTGCCGCTGCTGCGGGGCTGCGCGAGCTGGCCGGGGTGGTGCGGGCCTCGTCGAGGTCCGGCTGGAGGAAGGGGCGTTCCATGTGTGGGCCGGGGCGGAGGCGGAGGAGGGGCCGGTGTACGGGGACGGGCCCGCGCCCGGGGAGGCGGACGTACGGCTGACCCTCGACACGGACACCTGCGGTGCGCTCGGTCGGGGGAGTTGGGGCTGGGGATGCAGTGCGGGCGGGGCGGGTGGAGGTGGAGGGAGGGGCGCTGGCCAAGGAGTTGCAGGGAGGCGTGAGGGGCTGTCGAGCGCCGTGGGTGAGCTGAGGGTGCGTGGGGCTTCTCGCGCAGTTCCCCGCGCCCCTGAAGGATCAGGCCCGCGGGCCCGAAAGACCAGGGCCTGCGGGGGTGGGCAAGCTGCGGGTGCGTGGGGCTTCTCGCGGTTCCCGCCCCTTCAGGCCCTGCGGGCCTGAAGGGGGCGGGGCTGCCAGCTTGAACCGGCCGGGGCTTGGGGTTGAAAAGCAGGGGCGTAGCCTGCTTTCAGGGGCGCGAGGAACTGCGCGGGAAGCCCCACCGGGCCGCGGACGAGATCGATGGGGCGGCCCGGCGAACTCCCTACCGGACGGCGCGTCAGGCGCCCGGCGGTGGGACGCGACCCGGACGGCCCGGCCCCCGCGTCAGTGAGTACCCGGCGATACCCGCCAGTGCGGCCAGCACCGCCCCCAGCGCGGTCCACACCCACCGGTCGCTCCACCAGCCGGAGGCCCACCCGTCGTCGGGTTCGAGGGACGAGAGCACCGCCTCGGCCGAGGAGTCCTCGTCGTCCTCCTGCCGGGACGTCACCGCGATCCCCGGGACCAGCGGCTGGGCCAGCGACCCGTCGACCGCCGCCGACCCGCCGATGTCCTTGGAGTCGGCCTCGACCTCGGCGCCGACCGGCAGCCCCAGATCGGCGGTGGCCAGCCGGATCGTGGTGAGCCGGAGGTAGTACGTGCCCGGCAGCGGGTCGTCGGCCCACTCCTCCGACCACGCGCGGACCGTCCGCAGGGTGCAGGACAACTCGACGGAGCCCGCCCCCGCCCCGGCGGTTCGGGTCTGCGCCCCGTACTGGCAGGCCTGGCGGCGCCGCAGCCCGTCGTACACGTCGATCTGCCAGGTCGAGGAGGACTCGGCCCCCTCGGGCAGCTTGACGGTCGCCCGCACGGTGGGCCGTTGCCCCGCGTCGGCCGGGAACGACCAGTACAGGTAGTCACCGGTCGAGGCGTTCGCCGTCGCGGTCTGCCCCTGTTCGAACTCCGCGGCCGTACGGAAGGACGTGCCCGCCTCGGTGGGCGCGTCACCGCCGTCCGAGGGGCTCGCGGAGGGCGTGGAGTCCGCGACCGCCGGGGAGACGGCCAGGCCCAGCGCCAGCAGGGCCGCGCTCAACACACGTGTGATCCGCATCAGTTGGTCCTCCAGACCGCGACCCGCCAACGTGACAGCCAGCCCCACAGCACACCCGCGAGGAACCCGACGAGCACCAGCACACCGAGCAGCCACCAGCCGCGGCCGAGGCCGAAGGATGCCACGTCGGCGGCCTGGTCGGGCCCGTCCACGACGTCGACGGTGATCTCCAGCGGCAGACCGGGCGTGGTCTTCACACCGCTCGCCGGCGAGTAGGAGTGGGTCACCTGGAGACAGACGGTCTCGGCGACGTCCTCGTCCGCCGAGTCCTCCGCGTCCTCGGCCTCCGGCTTCGGGTGCCGCAGACCGGCGGAGATGACGTCGGTACGGCCGGTGCCGGCCGCCTCGCCGCGCACGATCTCGCGGTTCTTCGTGGTCACGGCGCGCAGCAGCACCCCGTAGTCCGGGTTGACGTCACGGTCCGCCGCGACGCTCACCGAGGCCCGCAGCTCCTGGCCCGGCTTCACGTCCACGCGGTACCAGCGCTGCTGCCCGAACTCCTGGCGGTCCGTGTAGAGACCGGACGTCAGCGTGGGCGCCTGCGCGCAACGCTCGGCGCCCTCCACGGCCTTCGGTACGACCACGGGGTCGGCGGCCCGGTCGACCAACTGGTTGACCCGGTCGGTGAGTTCGTCCCGGTGCTCGATCGAGGTGTACGTGCCGCCGGTCGCCTCGGCGATGCAGCTGAGCTGGACGCGCAGCTTGGCGTTCGGGACCAGGCCGAGTGTGTCGATGGTCAGGCCGATGCCCTTCGCCGCGATCTCACGGGCCACCTCGCACGGGTCGAGCGGGGCACAGGTGTCCTCGCCGTCGCTGATCAGCACGATCCGCTTGGTGCCCTCGCCGCCCTCCAGGTCGTCGGCCGCCTTCAGCAGCGCGGGGCCGATCGGGGTCCAGCCGGTCGGCGTCAGCGTCGCCACCGCCGTCTTCGCCTCCGTGCGGTTCAGCGGCCCCACCGGGTAGAGCTGCGCGGTGTCCTTGCAGCCCGTCTTCCGGTCGTCGCCCGGGTAGTTGGCGCCCAGCGTGCGGATGCCGAGCTGGACCTCCTCGGGCGTGGCGTCCAGCACCTCGTTGAACGCCTGCTTCGCCGCGGCCATGCGGGACTCGCCGTCGATGTCCTTGGCCCGCATCGAACCGCTGACGTCCAACAGGAGGTTGACCTTGGGCGCGGTGGCTGTGGTCTCGTCGGCGACGGCCGTGGACGGGACCGCGATCCCGGCCGTCAGGGCGGCGAGCAGGGCGAACACTCCTGCTGCCAGCCGTTGTCTTGTGATCATCGGCGGATCCTATTGATCCGGAGGGCCGTGCTTCAAAACGAGACCCGCTGTCGACGGGCCGTTCACCGCAGCGGACTCGGCACCTCCGCCCAGATGTCGCCGGGCCGCTCCGGCGAAAGTCGCATCAGCGTCAACGCCTTCGTCGGTACCGGGCCCTCCAGCAACGTGCCCATATCCGCGGTGCGCGGCAGCTCCCGTACGGCGGAGGCGAGCGCCTCGCGCAGGACGGGTGTCGAACCGGCCGTCGCGCCGAGCGTGCCCGTGATCAGGGCGCCGAACAGCTTGCGGCGCAGGGTCCTCTCGTCGTCCGTGACGATGCGGCCGGTCATCGCGGGCGCCGCGATGCCGTGCCGGGCGAGGCGTGCCGGGCTGACCCGGATGTCCGCGAGGTCGCGGTAGACGAGACGGCGGGGGGCACCCGACGGGGACAGGACCACCAGGAGGTTCTGGCCATGCGCCTCCAGGGCCACGCCCACGTCGAGCAGCCGGAGGGAGACCGTGAGTGCGAGACGGGTGAAGTCCGCCAGCCAGGACGGCGACCGCGGCAGCTCGGTCGTCGCCAGGGAGGCCACCGGCAGGACGCGTTCACCGGCCGCCGTGTCCGCGTACGAGTCCGGTGACTCGCGCAGCACCGCCGCGAGATCCGGCGAACCGGCGGTGACCGCGCCGAGTGTGCGCGTGACGTGCAGCAGTCCTTCGGTGCGGGCCGCGACCTCGGCCATGAAGTCCGACACGATCGCCGAGGTCTCGATCGAGTAGACCGAGATGTCCCGCACGGAGGAGGTCAGCCGGGCACTCAGCGCGGTCTTGACGTGCGGACCGCCGTCCGCGAGGGCGAGGGTGCGCAGCGACATCAGCGGATGGGCCTCGATCACCTCTCCCAACGGGCACTTGAGGACACGGGCCGCCTGCCACGGATGCACCGGGACCAGTACCCGTCCGCCGTCCCGCAGCGCGTTCGGCCACGCCCCGACGACCAGCGCGTCGTCGACGGGCGCCAGCCCCAGCGGCACCACCTGCCGGTGCTCCGGTCCGTAGGCGAGCTGGTCACCCGCCGAGAAGCCGGGCCGGGAGCGGCAGTTGGGGTGGAAGGGGTGACCGTCGACGATCGCCTGCTCCCACTCCCAGCCCGCCCTCGGGGCCGAGTACGCCAAGGGGGCGGACGGCGCACCCCGGTTGGCGCGCGACAGGGCCAACGAGGCGACGCTGTGGTCGAGTTCGGCGGCGAAGGCGGCACTGTGCGGAACGGCGAGCGCGCTCATCAGCCGTGCCGGACGGTCGTAGGGCCGCTCGTCGAACCACACCTGTTCGACCCGCGCCGCGGTGCCGTACGGGTCCACGGCCGGGCCGTGCAGCCGCCGGCCGTCGGCGAGGTGGAGCGTGACCCCGTCCGCTCCGGCCGTCTCCCGCCGCACCACCCAGGGCAGCGGTTCGTGGACGAGGCCGCGCCACAGCCGGGTCAGCACCGCCGCCCGGGCGCCGGGCAGCGCGGTCGTGTACGGCAGCGTCAGATCAGGGCGTACGGCGCCCAACTCGGCGCCGAGCGAGGCCTCGGCGTCGGCGTCGGCTTCGGTCGCGGGGGGACGGGCCACGGAGGGGGCTCCTCGGGTGCGTGTGCGGGTGCGACGAGTGCGGGCGCGGTGTCGGGCGGGTACGGGTGGCGACAGGGATGTCGGTTCGAACGTCGGCGTACGACCACTGCCCGTCCGCCTCCTCCGCGACGCATGACGGCATCGCGGGCGGACGCCTCATGGCTGCTTCGCGACGAGGCGTGAGGGGCAGACATACTGATCACGAGTGCACCGTAAGGAACGAATGGACCCCGTGGACGCCCACCCGCCCCGCGACAGCATCGGCGCCGTCGCCGACGCCCACGCCGCCGCACCCCTGCTCAACTGCCTTCTGCGGGAGGCGGGGAGTCGGCCGGTGCGCCGGAGGGGAGCCGACGGGCGCGCCGGAGGGAGGGCCGGGAGCGGGCCGGCCGGAGAGCCGGCCGGGGGTCGTCGGGCGTGACCGTGGTGCACCGCCTCAGGGGCAGCGGCCGCCTCCTGCGGGTGCGCGGCACCCGCCGCCCCATCCACCCCGAGGTGCGCACGGAGGGCGGCTGGCACGCGCTCACCCACACCGACCTCGTCAAACTCGTCGCCGAGGAACTGCGTGCCCTCACCGGCCTCGCCAACTCCGAACTGCCCGCCGAGATGCTGGACAGCCGCGAGGCCGTGGCCGCCCTCCTGGCCCGGCGCGCCCACGCGCCGGTGCCCGAGGACCCGTACCGGCGCTCCGAACAGTCCCTGATCACCGGTCATCCGTACCATCCCGCGCCCAAGGCGCGTGGCGGCGGGCCGGCCACCGCCTGGCTGCCGTACGCGCCGGAGGCGTATGTCCGGTTTCCGCTGGTCCTCCTCGGCGTCCGTGAGGACGCGGTGGTCGAGGAGGGCGACACCACCGCCCTCGACACCCTGGGCTCGGCCCCGCCCGGCTATCGGCTTCTTCCGGCCCACCCCTGGCAACTCGACCTGGTGGGCGACGAGTTGGCCGAGGCGTTCACGGACGGCCGCCTCGTACGGCTGGGCCGGACGCGGGGGGAGACGTGGCCGACGGCGGCGATCCGCACGGTGTACGTGCCCGAGGCGGGACCAGAGGCGGTACCTGAGGTCGTCGGCGGTCCCGGCTCCGACCTCTTCCTGAAGTTCAGCCTCGATGTGCGGATCACCAATGACATCCGCCGGCTGTGGCGGCACGACCTGCTCAGGCTGCGCCGCATCGACCGGGCGGTCACGGGGGCCTTCGCCGGGTCGCCGGGTGCCTGGCTGAGCGACCGCGGCTACCGCACCGCCGCCTTCGCGTTCGAGGAGCTGGCGGTGTTGGTGCGGGACGGCCTGGGCGGCCATGTGCCCCCCGGCACGACACCCGTCCTCGCCGCCGCCCTCACCGAGAGCGCCGGGGCCTTCCCGGGGAACCCGCTCCTGCGCGCCGCCGACCCCGAGGCCTGGTGGGAGGCGTATCTGCGGGTGGTCGTCCCCCCGGCCCTCGCCGCGTTCCACGGCCACGGCGTCGTGCTGGAGGCCCACCTGCAGAACACGGTCGTCGCCTGCGACGCCTCGGGCACCCCCGTCCAGGTGGTCTACCGCGACGCCGAGGGGGTGAAGCTCCTCCCGGACGTCACACGCGCGGCCGGCTGGGAACGGCTGGTCTACTGCCTCTTCGTCAACAACCTCCTGGAGATCGTGGCGGCCCTGACCGAACACCACCCGGCGCTCGACCCCCGGCCCGCCGTACGACGAGAGCTGGAGCGCCACGGCCACGTGCCGGAGGTCGCCGACCTGCTCGACTCGCCCACGCTGCCGGGCAAGACGAACCTGCTGCTCAGATGGACGGGCGCGGACGGCGCGGCCGCGCGCTACCTCCCCCTGCCCAACCCGTTCCGCCGACCGCCCGGTAGCGGCGGCCGGTGACCGCCACGTCGCGCACATGACGTCGGCGAAGCGCGCGTCGGCGTCGGCGGGTGGTTCCGGCAAGGGGGCCTCACGACGTGACCTTCGCGTGCAGTGTCGCCTCGCCCGTGACCCGTACGCCCGTCTCCTCCCCGAGCCTCACCGGCGGCTGGCCCGGGACGCGGATCTCGATGGGCGAGCCGTGGTCCGGGACGGTCACGGTGACCATGGCGTCGTGGCCGTAGTAGCGGATGTCCGTCACCTCGCCCCGGACGGCGCCCTCGGTGTCCGGGGCGGTGAGTCGGAGTTGTTCGGGGCGCAGGAGGACCGTGCCTTTTCGGATGCCGGTGGGCCGGCCGGTGAGGGGGAGGCGGCCCAGTGCCGTGTCGGCCGTGTTGTCGCCGCCGGTGGTGGCGGGGAGCAGCACCGCCTCCCCGACGAACGCCGCCACCCAGGGGTCCGCGGGCCGGCGGTAGAGGTCCTGGGGTGTGGCGCACTGGACGACCCGGCCCGCGTGGACGACCGCGACGAGGTCCGCGGTGGACAGGGCCTCCTGCTGGTCATGGGTGACCAGAACCGCCGTCGCGCCCGTTGCCCGGAGCGCCGCGCGCACATCCGCCCGCACTCCCGCCCGCAGGGCGCTGTCCAGGGCGTTGAACGGCTCGTCGAGGAGGACCAGTTGGGGGCGCGGGGCCAGGGCGCGGGCCAGGGAGACGCGTTGTTGCTGGCCGCCGGAGAGTTCATGGGGCATGCGGTCGCCGTAGCCGGCGAGGCCGACCAGGTCCAGCATCTCCTCCGTGCGGTTCCGGCGTTCGGTCCGGTCGGCGCCCTTGAGGCCGAAGGCCACGTTGCGGGCCACACTGAGGTGCGGGAACAGCGCGCCCTCCTGGGGCACGATGCCGATCCGGCGGCGCTCGGGCGGCAGGTGGACCCCGGGGCCGCCGATGACCCGGTCGCCGAGTCGTACGGTGCCCGCGTCCGCGCGCAGGTAGCCCGCGACGACCCGGAGCATGGTGGTCTTGCCGCAGCCGGAGGGGCCCAGGACCGCGACCAGGCTGGCGGACGGCACGGTGAGGTCGAGGCCGCGCAGGACGGGTGCGTCGGGGCCGTAGGACTTTGTCAGACCCTCGATCCGGAGAGCGTTCATGGGCGGTGCCTGCCAAGGAGGTAGGAGGGAACGGCCGCGAGCAGGATCAGCGTGGCCGCGTAGGGGGCCGCGGCCGCGAACGAGCCGGCGCCCGTCTCGGTCCACAGGCGGGTGGCCAGGGTGTCCATGCCCGTCGGCCGGAGAAGGAGGGTGGCCGGCAGCTCCTTCATGCAGACCACGAAGGTGAGGGCCGCCCCGGCCGCCACGCCGGGCGCGGCCAGCGGCACGGTGACCTCGCGCAGCACCTGCCAGGGGCGCCGGCCGAGCGAGCGGGCCACGTCCTCCAGCACGGGCGGAGCCTGGAGGACGGCGGCGCGGGTCGCGGCGACCGCGACGGGCAGGAAGAGGACGGCGTACGCGCCGACCAGCAGCGGCAGCTTCTGGTAAAGGGGGTAGGCGTAGCGGACCGCGAAGAAGACCAGAGACAGGGCGACCGTGATGCCGGGCAGTGCGTGGCCCGCGTAGGCCGACTGCTCCAACAGCCGTGCCCCGCGCCCCTTGTGGCGGGCCGCGATCACCCCGACCGGCAGGGCGAGGACCGTGGTGAGGGCGGCACCCGCGGCGGCGACCCCGAGGGTGGCCAGGGCGGTGTCCGTGAGCAGGGGCAGGTCCCAGGTGGCGGAGGTGCCGGCGGCCAGCCAGTAGCCGAGGGTGGCGAGCGGGAAGACGACCGCCACGGCGGCCACGGCGGCGCACCACAGCAGGGCGACCGGCCGCCACCGGCCGAGGGGGAGCGCGGCGGCCGGGCGGGCGGTCCCGCTGCCGGTCCGCGCGTGCCCGGCACGTCCGCGCGTACGGGCCTCGGCGGCGACCAGGGTCACCGTCATCACCACCAGCACGACGCTGAGCGCGGCGGCCGGGGTGCGGTCGAAGGAGGCGCGGTAGGAGGTGTGGATGGCGCGGGTGAACGTGTCGTAGCGCATGAGGGAGACCGCGCCGAAGTCGGAGAGGACGTAGAGCGCGACGAGCAGGGCGCCGCCCGCCGCCGAGGGGCGCAGCTGGGGCAGGGTGACGCGCCAGAACGTCCGCAGGGGTCCGTGTCCCAGGGAGCGGGCGGCCTCCTCCAGCGCCGGGTCCGTGCCGCGCAGCGCGGCGGCGACCGGCAGGAGGACGTACGGGAAGCTGACGAGGGTCAGGGCGAGCGCGGCGCCGCCGAAACCGGCGAGGTCGGGCTCGGCGGCCAGCCAGGCGAAGGCGGCCACGTAACTGGGCACGGCGAGCGGCAGCGTGGCCAGCACCGACCAGGCGCGGGCGCCGGGCAGCGCGGTGCGCACGGTCAGCCAGGCCAGGGAGACGCCGAGCACCAGACAGGCCGCCACGACGACGACGGTGAGGCCGAGGCTGCGGCCGAGGAGGGCGAGGGTGCGCTCGTCGGCGACGACGTCCCAGGCGAAGGCGGGCCCGCGTTCGAGGGCGCGCACGGCGAGGTAGCCGAGCGGCAGCAGCGCGAACAGCGCGGCGGCGCAGGCGGGGACGAGCAGGACGAGCGGCGGTCGGCGCCCGGCGTCGGAGGTGGCCCCCCGGGCGGCGCGGACCCGTCGGCGCCCGGCCGGAGCGTCCGCGCCGGCCGGGGGTGCCGTGGATGCGGTGGTGTTCACGAGTGTCAGACGAGCCCGACGTCCTGGAGCATCGCCAGGGTCTCCTGGAGGGAGTCCAGCTTGCCGAGGTCGATGTCGGGGGACTCCAGGGACTCGAACGGCGGCAGCCCCTCGACGGTGCTGGTGACACCCGCGGCCAGCGGGTACTCCTTCGTCTTGTCGGCGAAGTAGGTCTGCGCCTCCTCGGAGAGGAGGTAGTCGACGGCCTTCTGCGCGGCCTCGGTCTGTCCGCTGTCCTTCAGGATGCCCGCGCCCGCCACGTTGATCAGCGCGCCGGGGTCCCCGCCGGGCAGGAAGTGCAGCTTGGCGTTGACCTTGTCCTCGCCCTTCTCGGCGACCCGCTCGTACCAGTAGTAGTGGTTGACCAGGCCGAGGGAGACCTCACCGGCCTCGATCGCGTCGAGGGTGGCGAGGTTGTGGGCGTAGGTCTTCGCGCCGTTGGCCTTCAGGTCCGTCAGCCACTCACGGGTGGTGTCGTCGCCCTCCAGGACGCGCATGCCGGTGACGAAGGCCTGGAAGGAGGCGTTGGTGGGCGCGAACCCGACCTTGCCCTTCCACTGCGGCTTCATCACGTCGTGGACGCTGTCCGGAACCTGATCCTCGGTGAGGTCGTCGGGGTTGTAGGCGATCACCCGGACGCGTCCGGACAGGCCCACCCAATCGCCGTCGCCGCCGCGGTAGGCCTCGTCCACCCCGTCGAGCGAGGACTGCGGGAGCTTCGTCAGCATCCCCTCCTTGGAGAGGGCGCCCAGGGCGCCGGCGTCCTGGGAGAAGAACAGTCCCGCCTTCGTGCGTTCGCCCTCCTCCAGGATCTGGGCGGCGAGCTCCGCACTGTCGCCGTAGCGCACCTCGACCTTGGTGCCCACCGCCTTCTCCAGCTTGTCGAGCAGCGGCTTGACCAGCTTCTCGTTGCGTCCGGAGTAGATGACGAGGGTGGACTCGCCCCCCTCCCCGGCCGTGCTCGTGTCGTCGTCGGAGCCGCAGGCGGCGAGGGCGGGGAGCAGCAGGCCGGCCGCGACGAGCGCGGTGATCCGGCGAGCCAGGGGGCGTCGCATGGTGGTGTGCCTTCCTGCGGGAGCCACCGGCGAACCGCTGGGCGCGGGGTCGGTCGGCGGGTGGGGAACTGATGTTTTCAAGCCAACTGTGAACATGCTATGAATAAGGTAAACCTTGCCTAAGCGTCAAGGGGACTGTGCTCTTTGCGGACGCTGCCGCAGAAAGGTTGCGCGCCCGTGATCTCACCGCCCGAGCCCCTTCGTGCTGCCTCCCGGCCCCCGGCCGCGAGCCCTTTCTCGACTCCGATCCCCCTGTCGGCCCCGCCGGTCCGGACCTCCGCCGCACCGCGCGGAGTGGCCTTCGCGCGCCAGCTCGCCGCCCACGGCGACCGCGTCGCCTTCATCACGCCTTCGGGCGAGCTCAGCTATCGAGAGCTCGCCCGGCGGGTCAGCGCCACGGCCAAGCGCCTCGGTCCCGTCCGCCGCCTCGTCCTGTTGGCCGGCGCCAACCGCGTCGACGCCCTCGTCGTCCATCTCGCCGCCCTGTCCGCCGGGCACCCGGTCCTGCTCGTCCCCGGGGACAGCGACAGCACGATCGACGCGCTGACCGAGGCGTACGACCCGGACGTGGTGGCCCGTCAGGACGAGCGCGGCCACGTCACCCTCCACGAACGCAGGCCCGGCACCGCCCACACCCTCCACCCGGACCTCGCGCTGCTGCTGAGCACGTCGGGCTCGACCGGCTCCCCGAAGCTCGTACGCCTCTCGCACGACAACGTGCAGTCGAACGCCGCGTCCATCGCCGGGTACCTCGGCATCACCGACACCGACCGCGCGGCCACGACCCTGCCCCCGCACTACTGCTACGGCCTCTCCGTCATCCACAGCCACCTGGTGCGCGGCGCCGGGCTGATCCTCACCGACCGGTCGGTGGCGGACGCCGGTTTCTGGGAGGAGTTCCGCGCCGCCCGCGGCACCTCGCTGGCCGGCGTGCCGTACACCTTCGACCTCCTCGACCGCGTCGGGTTCGCCGACATGGAGCTGCCGCACCTGCGCCGCGTCACCCAGGCGGGCGGCCGGCTGGCGCCCGAACGGGTCGCCCGCTACGCCGAGCAGGGGCGCCGGGCGGGCTGGGAACTCTTCGTGATGTACGGGCAGACCGAGGCGACGGCCCGCATGGCCTATCTGCCGCCGCACCTCGCCGCGGCCCGCCCGGAAGCCGTCGGCGTGGCGATCCCCGGCGGCTCCTTCCGCCTGGCACCCGTCGACACGCCGACCGAACCGGACACCGCCCAGAACCCCGACGCGGACGACGTCGGCGAACTCGTCTACTCCGGCCCGAACGTCATGCTCGGCTACGCGGAGGGCCCGGCCGACCTCGCCCTCGGGCGCACGGTCCAGGAACTGCACACGGGCGACCTGGCACGACGCGCGCCCGACGGGCTCTACGAGATAGTCGGGCGCCGCAGCCGGTTCACGAAGATCTGCGGCCTGCGGATCGACCCCCAGCGTGTGGAGGCCCTGCTGGAACGGCACGGGATCACCGCGTTCTGTGTGGGCGACGGGGACGCGCTGGCGGTGGCGGCGCTGACGGACGGTGTCGAGAGCCGCTCCGACGAGACACGCGTGCGCCGCCTGGTGGCACAGGAGTGCGGGATCCCGCCGCGAGCCGTCCGGGTGCGCGTCGTTCCGGAGCTGCCCCGCCTGGCCAGCGGAAAACCCGACCACGAGGCCGTACGCCGTCTCACGCGTCCGCGATCCCCGGCGGCGGGCCCGGCGGGCCCGGCCGTCGCGGCGGGCGCGGACCTGGACGCCGCCCCGTGGAGCACCGACCCGGGAGCCGCGCTGCGGAGCCTCTACGCCGACATACTCGACCGCGACGACGTCACCGACGACAGCAGCTTCGTCGGTCTGGGCGGCGACTCGCTCTGCTACGTGGAGATGTCCCTGCGGCTGGAGGAGGCCCTGGGCACCCTCCCCACGGACTGGCCCGCGCGGCCGATTCGCGAACTCGCCTCCCTGGCAACGGAGTCGGGGGATCGGGCGGAGGACACCGGGGCGCGCGAGACCCGCTCCCGAGGTGCCCGGCGTTCCGTGGAGACCGGGATCGCGCTACGGGCGATCGGGATCGTCCTCGTCGTCGGCTCGCACATCCCCGTCTTCACGCTCCAGGGCGGCGCGCACATCCTGATGGGTGTCGCGGGCTACAACTTCGCCCGTTTCCACCTGACCGCCGCCGCCCACCGCGACCGCGTACGCCACCTGTGGCGCGGCGTCGCCCGCATAGCCCTGCCCAGCATGGTGTGGATCTCCTGCGCGGTCCTGCTGACCGGCCTGTACGACCCGGCCAACGCCCTGCTGGTCAACAGCCTCCTCGACCAGGGCACCGAGCGTCACGAGTGGCACTACTGGTTCGTGGAGGCGCTGGTCTACTTCATGGTCGTGCTGGGCGCGCTGCTGGCCGTGCCGCTGCTGGACCGGCTGGAGCGGCGCCACCCGTTCGCGGTCCCGCTGACGCTGGTGGCGATCGGCCTGGTCGGCCGCTACGACCTGCTGGGCCTGGCGCCCGCCCGCTTCCACCTGGGCCCGGCCGTGGTGTTCTGGCTGTTCGCGCTGGGCTGGGCGGCGGCGCGGGCGACGAGCGCGCGGCAACGGCTGCTGCTGACCGCGGTGCTCCTGCTCACCACGCCCGGCCTGTTCCAGGACCAGCCGCAGCGCACGCTCCTGGTCGTCGCGGGCCTGACCCTGCTGATCTGGGTGCCGACGCTGCCTAGCCTGGGTCCGCTCAACCGCGTCGCCGGCGTCCTGGCGAGCAGTTCCCTCTACATCTATCTGACCCACTTCCAGGTCTACCCCTTCCTCCGCGACGACTTCCCCGTCCTCGCCCTCCTCGCCTCCCTGGCGGTCGGCATCGGGTACGCCACGGTCGCCACCCGCGTGGTGCGCAGAATCCGACCGGCCGGCAGCCGCCCTCCCGCGAGCCGAACAAATCCTTTGAGCGGGACGGCTCCCGGTTGCTAGGTTCATGGCGGACCGTGAAGTCGTCGTAGGGAGGTGAGCCCCGTGAACCCAGTCACCCGTGGGTGCTCCCTCAACTCGTCACGGTCCGGCGGCTGACGTTCGGTGTCGCCGGGAGCGCCTGAGATCGAGGCACTCCTGGAGGGAGACTCCGATGAGAACGAAACCCCGCACCGCCGGTCCGGGCGAGAACGCCGTGATGATCACGCGCGTCGCGGACGGGCAATGGCACGCACTGGAAGACGACCTGGTGGTCGGCCGCGGGCACGCACGGCACCGGCCCGACGGACGGCTGTTCGTCAGCATCGATGCCTGGCACGACGAGCCCTTCGACCGGCTCGCCGAGGCGATGTCGGCGGACCTGCCGGCGCCGCTGCAC
Source organism: Streptomyces sp. MNU76 (assembly GCF_020982545.1). Classification (GTDB taxonomy): domain Bacteria; phylum Actinomycetota; class Actinomycetes; order Streptomycetales; family Streptomycetaceae; genus Streptomyces. The sequence goes on from NZ_JAJKLK010000003.1 coordinate 707,895, forward strand.
ATCGTTGTGGACGAGGCCGACGTGGAGCTGACGGCCCGCCTGCGGCGGGCCGGATTCACGATCCGGCGCCGGGAGTGGGAGTACGTCGTGCCGACCGACCCGCGGGCCACAGGGCTCGACGAGGTCCTGCCGCCTTCCGGCGTGACGATCGTCCCCGCCGGTCGGGGGGACGAGAGTCTGCTGCGGGCGGTGGACCGCGCGATCCGTGACGAGGTCGAGGCGACCGTCGGATGGCAGTCGATGCCCGCAGAGGTGGTGCACGGCCCCGACGGCGACACCGTCGTCGACCCGTCGACGTACGCGCTGGCCGCGGCGCCGGACCGCTACCTCGGGCTGATCCGGGTGGTGATCCCGATCCGGCCGCGGATCGGGCTGCTCGCGGTCCGGGCCGGCGAGCGGCGCCGGGGCATTGCGCGGGCGCTGCTCGCCCACGCGCTGGACACCCTGCACCGCGCCGGGTTCACCGAGGCGTGGACCGAGGTGCAGGAGTCCAACCACGCCGCCTCGGCGCTGCTCGAAAGCGTCGGCGCCCGGCGGGCCGGCAGCAACCTGGAGCTGGTGCGATGACGAGGAACAGGAACGTCATCGAGGTCGAGGGCAGGGTCGTCGAGTGCCTGCGCAGCGCCATGTTCACCGTGGAGCTGGAGAACGGCCACCAGGTGCTCGCCCACATCAGCGGGAAGATCCGCAAGAACTACATCAAGATCATGCTGGAGGACCGGGTACTGGTGGAACTCCCGCCGTACGACCTGACCCGCGGCCGGATCGTGTTCCGGTACCGGAACTAGCCGCGGCCGGCACCCGCCGGTAGCCGATCCCGAGCCCCGGTCACGGCGTCGCCGTGACCGGGGTCCGCCGGGCGGGCGACGGCGCCTGGTTACTATGTGCCTTCATGCCGAAGGCCGGGAGCGGAAGATGTTGAGAGAGGTCACCGCGACCCGCTACGTCGCCCCCCTGCGTGCCGGTGGCTCCGTGCCCGGCGTCGTCGAGGCCGACGACCTGGGCACCTATGTCGTCAAGTTCACGGGCTCGGCGCAGGGGCGCAAGGCGCTGGTCGCCGAGGTGATCGTCGGGGAGCTGGCGCGGGCGCTCGGGATGCGGTTCCCGGAGCTGGTCCTCGCGCGCTTCGACCCGGCGATCGCCGAGAGCGAGCCGCACCAGGAGGTGCGGGAACTGCACGCGGCGAGTGCCGGCCTCAACCTCGGCATGGACTATCTGCCGGGCGCCGCGGACTTCACCCCGGAGGTCGCGCGGGAGTTCCGCGTCGACCCGCTGGAAGCCGGCCGGATCGTCTGGCTCGACGCCCTCACGGTCAACGTCGACCGCACCGTGCACAGTTCGAACCTCATGATCTGGCCCACCCTCGGCATCGCGCCCCCGCGCCTCTGGCTGATCGACCACGGCGCGGCCCTCGTCTTCCACCACCGCTGGGACGCCTCGGACCCCACCAAGGCCTACGACTTCCGCCACCACGCCCTCGGCCACTACGCCCCGGACGTGCGCGCGGCCGACGCGGAGCTCGCGCCGAAGGTGACCGAGGACCTGCTGCGGCGCATCGTCGCGGAGGTCCCGGACGGCTGGCTGCCCGTCGAGGACGGCTTCACCTCGCCCGACGAGGTCCGCGACGCCTATGTGCGCTACCTCCACGCGCGCGTGGCCGCCTCCGCCGGCTGGCTCCCCACCGGCTTCCCCACCAGGGAGGAACTCGCCGCCGAGGAGGCCCTCCGCGCGGCGAGAACACAGCGAGGCCGACCGGACTGGCTGAAGCGGGTCCCCGACCTGCACGGCAAACCGGCGGCGGAACAGGATTGGTCGGTGCACCTGGGATGACGCGGACACAGCGGGTCGAGATCGAGTACTGCACCCAGTGCCGCTGGCTGCCCAGGGCAGCCTGGCTGGCCCAGGAACTGCTGACGACGTTCGAGACCGAACTGACGGAGCTGTCCCTCAAGCCCGGCACGGGCGGCGTCTTCGTGGTCCGGGTGGGCGACGAGGTCGTCTGGGACCGCCGTGACCAGGGCTTCCCCGAGCCCACCGCCGTGAAGCAGGCCGTACGCGACCGAGTGGCCCCGGGAAGGTCCCTGGGCCACTCGGACAGGATCGGAGGGTCGTAGCTCAGCCCTTGAGCTGCTCGTACGCCGGCAGGGTCAGGAAGTCGACGTAGTCCTCGTCGAGGGAGACCTCCAGCAGGAGGTCGTGGGCCTGCTGCCAGTGTCCGGCGGCGAACGCCTCCTCGCCCAACTCGGCCCGCAGGTTGGCGAGTTCCTCGGCGGCGACCTCGCGGGCCAGCTCCGGAGTGGCCTTCACCGTCTGTCCGTCGCGCTCGAACTCGACGCCCGCGTTGATCCACTGCCAGATCTGGGAGCGGGAGATCTCGGCGGTGGCCGCGTCCTCCATCAGGTTGAAGATGGCGACGGCGCCGAGGCCGCGCAGCCAGGCCTCGATGTAACGGATGCCGACCTGGACGGCGTTGACGAGTCCGGCGTACGTCGGCCTGGCGTCGAGGGAGTCGACGGCGATCAGATCGGCGGCCTTGACGTCGACGTCCTCGCGGAGGCGGTCCTTCTGGTGGGGCTTGTCGCCGAGGACGGCGTCGAAGGAGGCCATGGCGATCGGGACCAGGTCGGGGTGGGCCACCCAGGAGCCGTCGAAGCCGTCGTTCGCCTCACGGTCCTTGTCGGCCTTGACCTTCTCGAACGCGACCTTGTTGACCTCCTCGTCGCGCCGCGACGGGATGAAGGCGGCCATGCCGCCGATCGCGTGCGCGCCGCGCTTGTGGCAGGTGCGGACGAGGAGTTCGGTGTACGCGCGCATGAACGGGGCGGTCATCGTCACCGCGTTGCGGTCCGGGAGGACGAACTTGGCGCCGCCGTCACGGAAGTTCTTCACGATGGAGAAGAGGTAGTCCCAGCGGCCCGCGTTCAACCCCGAGGCGTGGTGGCGGAGTTCGTAGAGGATCTCCTCCATCTCGTACGCGGCCGTGATCGTCTCGATGAGGACGGTGGCGCGGACCGTGCCCTGCGGGATGCCGAGGTGGTCCTGCGCGAAGACGAACACCTCGTTCCAGAGACGGGCCTCCAGGTGGGACTCCGTCTTGGGGAGGTAGAAGTACGGGCCCTTGCCGAGGTCCAGCAGGCGCTGGGCGTTGTGGAAGAAGTACAGCCCGAAGTCGACGAGCGCGCCGGGCACCGCCCGGCCGTCGCCGGCGCTGTCGACGAGGTGGCGCTCGTCGAGATGCCAGCCGCGCGGGCGCATGACGACCGTCGCCAGCTCCTCGTCCGGGCGCAGCGCGTAGGTCTTGCCGGTGCGCTCGTCGGTGAAGTCGATGTTCCGTGTGTAGGCGTCGGCCATGTTCACCTGGCCGAGGACCACGTTCTCCCACGTGGGCGCGGAGGCGTCCTCGAAGTCCGCGAGCCAGATCCTCGCCCCCGAGTTCAGGGCGTTGATCGTCATCTTGCGGTCGGTGGGGCCGGTGATCTCGACACGGCGGTCGTTCAGGGCGGCCGGGGAGGGCGCCACCTTCCAGGAGTCGTCGGCGCGGATCGCGGCGGTCTCCGGGAGGAAGTCGAGCGTGGAGGTGCGGGCGATCTCGGCGCGCCGCTCCGCGCGGCGGGCCAGCAACTCGTCACGGCGGGGGTGAACCGGCGGTGCAGCTCGGCCACGAAGGCGAGGGCGGCGGGGTGAGGACCTCGTCCTGGCGGGGCAGGGGCTCGGCGTCGACGATGGCCAGCGGGGACGGCGCTGGTGCGGACATGAGCTGTCACTTCCTTCAGCGGGCGTGGCACCGGGTGTCAGTCGACCCGGGTCGGGCTGTGGGCGCCCCCGGATGGGCGGGACGCTTCTGAACAGTGGATAATAGTTTCCTCATGGTGGAAGTTCAATGTTTTGTTGATGTCGAGATTCTTCGGATCGAGGCAGGGTGGCGCTGAGTGTCACCCCGCTCACTCAAGGTGGACGAGGTCCGCCTCGGTGTCGATGTCGTACGGCCGTGCCACGTCCCCGCACTCGACGAGGGTGATCGTGTCGCCGTGCTCCTGCAGATAGGCGCGGGCCCCTCGGTCGCCGGTGGCGGTGGCGGCGATGCCGGCCCAGTGGTCGGCGCCGAAGAGGACGGGGTGGCCCCGCACGCCGTCGTACGCGGCCGCCACGAGCGACCCGCGCGAACCGTGCGCGGCGAGGACGCGGGCCACCGCCTCCGGCCCGATGCCCGGCTGGTCCACCAGCGACACCAGGGCGGCGTCCGCTCCCGTCCCCGTCAGTGACTCCAGTCCGGCTCGCAGCGAGGAGCCCATCCCCTCGGCCCAGTCCGGATTGTCGACCAGCACGCAGCCGGACAGGTCGGCGCGGGCACGCACGGCCGACGACTCCGCGCCGAGGACCACATGGACCCGGGTGCAGCCGCCCGCCCGCAGTACGCCGACCGCGTGTTCGACCAACGGGCGGCCGCGGTGGGTGAGCAGGGCCTTGGGACGGCCGCCGAGGCGCCGCCCGCCACCGGCGGCCAGCAGCAGGCCGACGATCACGCTCTCGGACGCCGGGCGGGCCGGGTCGGGGGCTGTGTCAGGGGCGGTGTCGCGGGACTGGTGGTGCGTCATGTCCCCTGCATACCCGACCGGGCGGGGGCGTCCCGTGAAGCCCCACGGACCGGGTGCCGTCTTTGTGATGCCCGGGGACTGAATTTCGGTCCCCGTGGTGGCGCTCGCCACACCGGTTGGCGTTTACTGGCCCGCGCCACCCCCGGCGCCCGACCGACGCCACGGGGCGGGCGGCCGTGCGCCGTCGCACGGCCATGACTCGTGCACGAAGGCGTGGGCGAGGGGGGAGAGGGCTGTGTTGCGGAGCTTGGGGCAGAGGCCAGTGACCGGCGGTGACGAGGATCCGAGAGTGGCGGAGCTGAGCTCGGCCGTGTCCCGGCTGCGTCGTGAACTGGCCGCGCATCCGGCGGAGTTCCCCGACCGGGGTATAGCGGAGGACGAGCTGGCGGCGCTCGCGGCGATGGCCGTCACCGGGATGCCGGAGGTGCCGCGGTTGCGGCGCTCGCTGTTGCTGATCGCGGGGTCGATCGGGTCGGTGAGTGCGTTGGCGAAGGGGTTGGCGGACGTGCGGACGGCGGTGGAGTTGTTCGGGGAGCCGCCTCGTCGCTGACCGTCGCGTCTTCCGCCCCCGCCGCCCCTACCCGTCCCGTCCTCAAGGGGCGGTGCCCCTTTGACCCCCAGGCGTCCGTCCGGTGGGGGCTGGTCGCGCAGTTCCCCGCGCCCCTGGAATAGCGGGGCTGCGCCCCTGCTTTCTCCCGGCCCGCAGGGGCCTTGCTTTTAGGGGTGCGGGGAACTGCGCGAGAAGCCCCACACACCCGCACCCGACAACGCAGAGGCCGACATCAAACGCCGCCCCGCCGCTCAGCTCCCCGCGCCCGAACTCGCCAGCGCCTCCGACAGTTCCACCGCCACCTGCTGCAGCACCGGCACGATCCGTTCCGTCGCCGTCTCCGTGACGCGTCCCGCAGGGCCGGAGATCGAAATGGCCGCGGCGGTGGGGGAGTCCGGGACGGAGACGGCGAGGCAGCGGACGCCGATCTCCTGTTCGTTGTCGTCGATCGCGTACCCCAGCCGGCGGACGTCCTCCAGGGCGCTCAGGAAGCCCTCGGGCGTGGTGATCGTCTTGTCCGTGGCCGCCGGCATGCCCGTACGGGCCAGCAGCGCGCGCACCTCGTCGGCCGGGAAGCCCGCGAGGAGCGCCTTGCCGACCCCCGTGGAGTGGGGGAGGACGCGGCGGCCCACCTCGGTGAACATCCGCATCGAGTGCTTGGACGGCACCTGGGCGACGTAGACGATCTCGTCGCCGTCCAGCAGCGCCATGTTCGCCGTCTCGCCGGTCTCCTCGACGAGACGTGCCAGGTACGGGCGGGCCCAGGTGCCGAGCAGCCGGGACGCGGACTCGCCGAGGCGGATCAGGCGCGGGCCGAGGGCGTAGCGCCGGTTGGACTGCTGGCGTACGTAGCCGCAGACGACCAGCGTCCGCATCAGCCGGTGGATCGTCGGCAGCGGCAGGCCACTGCTCGCGGACAGCTCGCTCAGGCCCACCTCGCCGCCGGCGTCCGCCATCCGCTCCAGCAGATCGAAGGCGCGCTCGAGGGACTGGACACCACCGGAGGACGACTTGGCGGAGTCGGTCGTGTGGGCGCTGGCGCTGGACATCGGCACGGGCGCGGTCCTTTCGAGATGGCGGGCGAGGTCGCAGCCTACCCGGCAGTTCGTTGACTACGAGCTCGTACGTCATTAAGTTCTGCTTAGTGGAATGATAATTCCGTCTTGTGAAAACAACCAGGATGCGTGGTGCGCGAGGCAGAGTGGAGGGTGTGCCCTTGACGGGGTGTGAGGCGGGGTGAAAACTTCTTCAACAGAACGTTGAATTCCGTTACGTGGAAGTAAATACCGTTACGTGGAAGTGAAGAGCGGTACGGCGAGAGGGGTCCCGGTGTCCGAGACTGAACTGGTGTTGCGCTCGACGCGCGTCATCACCCCCGACGGATCGCGCCCCGCCGCGGTCGCCGTCGCCGACGGCAGGATCACGGCCGTACTCCCCCACGACGCCGACATACCGTCGGGCGCGCGCCTGGAGGATCTCGGCGACCACGTCCTGCTGCCCGGCCTCGTCGACACCCACGTCCATGTGAACGACCCCGGACGCACCCACTGGGAGGGCTTCTGGACCGCCACCCGCGCGGCGGCGGCCGGAGGCATCACCACCCTCGTCGACATGCCTCTCAACTCCCTCCCCCCGACCACCACGGTCGACCACCTCCGTACCAAGCGCGAGGTCGCCGCCGACAAGGCCCACATCGACGTCGGCTTCTGGGGCGGCGCCCTGCCCGACAACGTCAAGGACCTGCGCCCGCTGCACGACAGCGGGGTCTTCGGCTTCAAGGCGTTCCTGTCGCCGTCGGGCGTGGAGGAGTTCCCGCACCTCGACCAGGACGGACTCGCCCGCTCCCTGGCCGAGATCGCGGGCTTCGGCGGACTGTTGACCGTCCACGCCGAGGACCCCCGCCACCTCGACGCGGCTCCCCGGCAGGGCGGCCCCCGGTACGCCGACTTCCTCGCCTCCCGCCCGCGTGACGCCGAGGACACCGCCATCGCGGCGCTCGTCGCCCAGGCCCGGCGGCTCGACGCACGCGTCCACGTGCTCCACCTCTCCTCCGGCGACGCCCTCCCGCTGATCGCCGAGGCCAAACGGGAGGGCGTACGGATCACCGTGGAGACCTGCCCGCACTACCTCACCCTCACCGCCGAGGAAGTCCCGGACGGGGCGAGCGAGTTCAAGTGCTGCCCGCCCATCCGGGAGTCCGCCAACCAGGACCTCCTCTGGCAGGCCCTCGCGGACGGCACCATCGACTGTGTGGTCACCGACCACTCCCCGTCGACCGCCGACCTCAAGACCGACGACTTCGCCACCGCCTGGGGCGGCATCTCCGGCCTGCAACTGAGCCTCTCGGCCGTCTGGACGGAGGCCCGCGGGCGCGGCCACGGCCTGGAGGACGTGGTCCGCTGGATGTCCACCCGCACGGCCGCCCTCGTCGGGCTGGACCGCAAGGGCGCCATCGAGCCCGGCCGTGACGCCGACTTCGCCGTCCTCGCCCCCGACGAGACCTTCACCGTCGACCCGGCCGCGCTCCAGCACCGCAACCGGGTCACCGCCTACGCCGGCAAGACCCTGTACGGCGTGGTCAAGTCCACCTGGCTGCGCGGTGAACGCATCGTCACCGACGGCGAGTTCACCGAACCGAAGGGACAACTCCTCACCCGCACAGCCTGATTCACCCCCACACCCGCGCGGCGGCCACCACCGAAAGGCAGACCTGATCATCGTGACGGCGCAGCACCACACCCCGCTCGCGAGCTTCACCGGCGACGCGAACCCCTACGGCGGCGGCGACCCGTACGCGGACTACCGCACCGCCGACTTCCCCTTCACCCAGTACGCCGACCTCGCCGACCGCAGGCTCGGCGCGGGTGTGATCGCCGCCAACGACGAGTTCTTCGCCCACCGGGAGAACCTGCTGGTGCCCGAGCGCGCCGAGTTCGACCCCGAGCACTTCGGGCACAAGGGCAAGGTCATGGACGGCTGGGAGACGCGCCGCCGCCGGGGTGCCTCCGCCGAGCATCCCTGGCCGGCGGCCGAGGACCACGACTGGGCGTTGATCCGCCTGGGCGCGCCCGGTGTGATCCGGGGGATCGTCGTCGACACGGCCCACTTCCGCGGCAACTACCCGCAGGCGGTGTCCGTCGAGGGCGCCTGCGTGGCCGGTTCCCCGTCGCCGGAGGAACTGCTCGCCGACGACGTGAAGTGGACGACGCTCGTCCCGCGCACCCCGGTCGGCGGCCACGCCGCCAACGGCTTCGCCGTCTCCGTCGAGCAGCGCTTCACCCACCTCCGCCTGAACCAGCACCCCGACGGCGGCATCGCCCGCCTCCGGGTCCACGGGGAGGTCGTACCGGACCCGGCCTGGCTCGCGGCTCTCGGCACCTTCGACGTGGTCGCCCTGGAGAACGGCGGCCGGGCCGAGGACGCCTCCAACCTCTTCTACTCGCCCGCCACCAACACCATCCAGCCCGGCCGCGCCCGGGTGATGCACGAGTGCTGGGAGACCCGGCGCCGCCGCGACCAGGGCAACGACTGGATCCGCTACCGCCTGGCCGCCCAGGCCGAGATCCGCGCCCTGGAGATCGACACGGCGTACCTCAAGGGCAATGCGGCCGGCTGGGCCACGGTCTCGGTGAGGGACGGGGACGACGGCGAGTGGACGGAAGTCCTCCCGCGCACCCGCCTCCAGCCCGACACCAACCACCGCTTCGTCCTCGCGGCCCCCGCCCTGGCCACCCACGCCCGCGTCGACATCTACCCCGACGGCGGCATCTCCCGCCTCCGCCTCTTCGGCTCCCTGACGGACCAGGGCGGCACCCACCTGTCGACCCGCCACCAGGAACTGGGCGGCTAGGGTCGTTTGGATCACGCCGGCCTCGGGCGACGGCGCCTGACGCCCCGCGGCCCAGGCGTGATCCAAACGGCAGGTCCGTCGGCCCCGGTTAACTCCCGGAAAACTTAACGGACGTGCCCGGAAAATCATGGAACTTGTCATTGACATGTCACTGTCTACGCGCGTCATCATGAGGCCATGCGATTCCCCCCACGAGCACCACGCATCGGAGTGGCGGCCGCCCTCCTGTCCGCACTCCTCGTCGGCGGCACCGTCACGGCCACACCGGCGGCCGCGGCGGTCGGCAGCATCTGCTACAGCGACCTGCCGTCGCAGGCGCACACCACGCTCGACCTGATCGCGCGGGGCGGCCCCTACCCGTACGCGCAGGACGGCAGCGTCTTCCAGAACCGTGAGCGCGTCCTGCCGTCGCGGTCCACCGGTTACTACCCGGCGTACAGCCCGACTCGTCTGCCGCTCCACATTTCCGCAGGTCAGAGGCCATGTTTTCTCGCTGAACAAACTGGCCGGGTCGAATCCGGGTCGAATTCGGGCCGTGTGGGTGGGTGACGGCGCGGAGATATACCGCTCGTATCGTCCATCCTGTCCTGTCGATAAGGGGTGGATAGGGCGTATGGGGCATCCGGCGGGTGCAAGATGCGGCCCCAGGTCAGTTGCCAGCGAGTTGGGACGCTTCGGGCGCCTTCGAAAGTATGGTGGGTCTTCAAAGTTGAGCGGTGCGGAGGTGTCCGCGGGCTCGGCGGGTGGTGACGCAGCGTGTGCGTAGGCGCTGGTTGGCGGCGTTGCGGAATCCGAAGGCGGCACGGGCGACAAGCTTGATCACGCGGTTGATGCCTTCGCTCTTGGCATTGCTGTGTCCGCTGTCGATGAACGCGGCGATCTCGGGCCACCAGCGGTCGACCGTGGTGGCGAGGGTGCGGACTTCCGGGATGTCTGCGTCCGCGCACCAGGTGAGGAACTTCCATCGTGCGCGGCCGACTTAGTGTCGGTCGGCGCCGGTGCGGGCCAGGGCGAGAAGGTTGCGCAGGGATTCCTTGGCGATCCACGCGGGCAGCAGGGTTCGTCCGATCTTCCCCTCGGCCAGCAGTGGGTTCCACATCTTCGCGAATTGCTCGTCGGTGAGTTTCTCGCGGTTGCGCAGGAGTCGTCGTCGGGCCTTCCACTCGGGGTCGGTGGCGCGTCCGCGCCGACCCCGGATTTCGGCGGTGGTGCGGCGCCGGACCAGCGACAGCATCTTGTTCGCGAGCTGCACGATGTGGAAATGGTCGACCACGACGACGGCGTTCGGCAGGCCGGTGCGGATTGCGGCCCGGTAGGTGGCCGACATGTCGATGGCCACGTGCCGGATGCTGTTGCGCCAGGTCAGGGGTGTGGTGGACAGCCAGGCCAGCACGTCGGCGACGGCGCGGCCCTCGACCTGGCCGAGCAGGCCACCGACACCGAGCGCATCGACGAACCCGGTGTGCCACCGGTCCCGCGTCAGCTGCCACTTGCCCGTTTCGAGGTCCTGCTCCCAGCGGGTCCTGCCGCGCCGGGTCTCGTCAATGCCCAGCACCCCGACCTCGGGCAGCGGCGCTTCGACGACCTCGTGGGCAACGGCCTTGAAGGCGTCCATCACGGTCGGCCAGGACAGATGCAGATCGCGGGCTGCCTGGGCGACTGTGGAACCGGCGTCCCGTATCCGACGTCCGGCCGTACTCCGTAGCCTGCCGGTCAGCCGGGCGCCGGCCGGGATCTGCGGGATCTGCTCGGTGAACGACTTGCGAGGGCAGGCCGGCTCGCGGCACCACCAGGGCCGCTTGTGCCAGAAGAACTCCAGCCCGCGCTCGCCGTAAGGGAGATCACGGGGCCGGGTGGTCGCGGAGCCTTTCACCCGGGACGCGAAGACCCCGCAGGCCGGGCATGCCCGGGCCGAGGCATCCGCCGTGGCCAGGTGGATCCGGCGGCCACCGTCCTCGCACCGCTCGACCCGGATGACGGACACCCCGTCGAGGTCCAACAGCAACGTCGTATCGTTGACCAAGCCCGTGGCTCCCCAGTGATCCTTCTGCGTAGAGAACAGAAATGATCACCCAGGACCACGGGCGTCCTACATCCAGGGCCGACAACCACCCCGCCCATCACGGAATGTGACGGGAAGTCAGCCCACACCAACGCCGCACCGCTCAAGTTCGAAGACCCGGTTTACGTCTCGTACGGACAGATCCTCATCCGCCCGCTGATCGCGCCCACGATGCAGCACCAGGCCTTCAACAGCCCGGCCCGCCGCGTATACATGAGCGCGACCCTCGGCGACGGCGGCGAACTCGAGCGCTCCTTCGGGCGAAGGAAGATCGAACGCATCCCCGTCCCCAAGGGCTGGGAGAGCCGGGGCACCGGGCGACGTTTCTTCCTCTTCCCCGAACTGACCAACGACCTGTCAACGGCGTCAACACCCGCACCAAGAAGGATCACGCGACAGATGCACGGACGCGCCGGATTCGACCTCCTCCGCCACCGCATCCTCCTGCCCTGACAAACACCCGGCGTCACCACCGACTACGGGCCAGAGCCGCTCTTTTGACAGACCCGGAACTCGGTGCGCTGGAACTGACCGGTGTGTTGGAGCTGACCAGCGGATCGCCGGGGTGGGGCTTCGCCCCGGGGCTATTCCTTGCGGACGGACAGCACCTGGGTGTTGGTGTACTCCAGCGCGCCTTCGACGCCGTTCTCGGTGCCGAGGCCGGAGGCTTTGTGGCCGCTGAACTGCTGCATCGGGGACAGCATCTGTTCCTGGTTGATCCACACCGTGCCGGTCTCGATCCGGGCGGCGAGTTCCTCGGCCGCCGCGAGGTCGCGGCTCCAGACGGTGCCGCCGAGCCCGTACTCGGAGTCGTTGGCGCGGCGGACCACCTCGTCGACGTCCCGGAACCGCAGCAGGGGGACGACCGGGCCGAACGGTTCCTGGGTGACGATCGCGGAGTCGTCGGCCGGGTTGTCCACCACGGTCGGGTGCACGAAGTAGCCGGGGCCGTCCGGGATCGAGCCCTCCACCAGCAGCTTGGCTCCGGAATCGACGGTCTCCTTGATCAGGCCGACGACCTTCTCGTACTGCGCGCGGTTCTGGATCGGGCCGAGCTGGACCCCTTCCTCCAGGCCGTTGCCGACCTTGACAGACCGCGCGATCTGCGCGAACCGCTCCGCGAACGCGTCGTAGACGTCCTCGTGCACATAGACGCGCTTGGCGGCGATGCAGATCTGGCCGCTGTTGCCGAAGCAGGTCCAGAAGACCCGCGGCGCGACTTCGTCCACGTCAACGTCGGGCAGCACGATCGCGGCGTCGTTGCCTCCCAGCTCCAGGGTGACCCGGGTGAGGCTGCGGGCGGCGGAGGCCATGACCTTGCGGCCGGTAGCGGTGGAGCCGGTGAAGGCGATCTTACGGATGCCCGGGTGCTCGGCGAGCCTCGGACCGAGGCTGTCGCCGCCGCTGATGACGTTGAGCACACCGGCGGGCACCACGTCGGCCAGCAGTTCGCCGATGCGCAGAGTGGTGAGCGGCGTGTACGGCGACGGCTTGACCACGATGGTGTTGCCGGTGAGCAGCGCCGGGGCGATCTTCCACGAGGCCTGGCCGACCGGGAAGTTCCAGGGCACGATGCCGGCGACGACACCGAGCGGCACATGACGCACCCGGACGCGGTGGGTTTCGGTCTCGGTGACCTCCTCGGCGGGGTAGTCCATGGCGGCGTGTCCGTCGAACCAGGCGACGACGGCCATGAGCTCAGCGCGCGCGTCGGCCAGCGGCTTGCCCTGCTCGGCGGTGAGCAGGGCGGCCAGCTCCTCGGTGTGCTCGCCGACGACGGCCGCGGCGGCGCGCAGCACGGCGCGGCGCTCCTCGACGGAGGATGCGCTCCAAGAGGCGAAGGCGCGCTCGGCGGACTCGACGGCGGCGTTCAGCTGGGCGTCGGTGGCGTCGGGGACGCGGCCGGCGATCTGTTCGGTGGCCGGGTTCAGTACGTCGAGCAGGTCGCTTTCGGCGCCGACGAAGCGGCCGTCGATGAGCATGCGGTGGGTGGGCTCAGTGTGGGCGGGCTCAGTGCGGGTCACTTTTTCACTTCCCTGAGGTGTGTGGCGTTTCCCCGAAGGGCGGGGCGGCGAGAAGGGCCTGGTGGAACCGTCTCGTCAGGCGGTCAGCACGATCCGGCCGGGGACCGCGCCCTTGGCCAGGTCGTCCAATGACGCGTTGACGCCCTCGGCGGTGAGCGGGCGGGTGATCAGCGGGGTGCGAGGGAGGCGGCCGGAGCGGGCCAGTTCCACGACCTCGCGCAGCTCGGTCAGGGTGCCGACGTAACTGCCCTGCAGGGTCAGCCGCTTGACCGGCATGAGGGCGGTGGGCAGGGTCAGCTCGCCGCCGAACAGGCCGACCTGGACGAGCTTGCCGTCCCGGCGCAGCGCGTCGAAGGCGAGCCGGGCCGTCGTACCGTTGTTGACGAAGTCGATGACGCCGACCGCGCCGCCGCCGGTGACCCGGCACAGCGCCTCCAGCGCACCCTCGGCGGAGCTGTCGACGGTGTCCGCCGCCCCCAACTCGCGTGCCATGGCGAGGCGTTCCGCGTTGACGTCGACCGCGGTGACGCGCCGATGCCCCAGTGCGCGCAGCACGGCCACGGCCATCAGCCCGACGCCGCCGGTGCCGAGGACGACGATCTCATCGTCCGGGTCGCCGCGCAGCGCCTTGGACACCGCCGCATAGGCAGTGAGGCCGGAGCAGGCGAGGGTGGCCGCCCAGCCGGTGTCGATCCCCGTGCTGTCCAGCAGGTAGCGCTCGTGCGGGATGTGGACCATCTCGGCGTAGCCGCCGTATGCGGTGACGCCGAGTGGGCGCTGGTCGGGGCAGCGATCGTCGTTCCCGGCGCGGCAGTCCTGGCACGTGCCGCAGCCGAGCCAGGGGAAGACCAGCCGTACGTCGCCCGGCTTCGTAGTGGTGACGTCCTCCCCCACGGCGACGACCTCACCGGCCATCTCGTGCCCCGCGACGACGGGGAACGGGAGGGTGAGATTGTCCCGGATGTGGACATCGCTGTGGCAGACACCGCTGTGGGTGAGCCGGAGCAGCACCTCGTGTCCGGACGGTCGAGGGGTCGCGACCGTCGACTCACGGGCGGGGCCGCCTGCTTCTTCGAAGGCGTAGATCTTCACCGTTCGCCCCTTTTCTTCTCTCGCCGCCCAGGTCGGCCGGGGTCGGCGACTGGCGGCGCAGCATTTCTTTCCGAACCAGTTGGTTCGGATAGCCTGGACAGTAATCACGAACCAGTTGGTTCGGCAAGGGGGGCGACGTAGGATTCGGTCCATGCGTCAAGCCGGACACGCCACGAGGAAGCGCCTGCTGGAGGCGGCCCGACAGGAGTTCACGGAGTACGGCGTCGCCGGGGCCCGGATCAACCGCATCGCCTCCGCCGCGCGCGCCAGCAAGGAGCGCCTCTACACGTACTTCCCCAGCAAGGAGGCTCTGTTCGCGGAGGTCATCCGGCTCTGGCTCCTCGAACTGGATGGCGTCGCCCAGCCCGCGCCGGCCGACATGCCCGGCTATGTGGGTCGCCTCTTCGACCATTTCGCGCAGAACCCACTGGACAGCCGCCTCTCGGCCTGGATGCAACTGGAGTTCGGCGACGAGGCCCCATCCGCGCACACGGATCTCTTGAGCAATGCCATCAAGGCGGTTGCCGAGGGGCAGGCGCAGGGCGCGATCGATCCGGTGTGGGATCCGTTCGACCTGGTGATGCTGCTGGTCGGCGTCGCGCACACCATGGCGACGACGGGCCTGTCGACGCGTGGGCTCGGCGTGGAGCGAAGCCAGGTCACCACCCAGCGACGGGCCGCGGCCGTCGCGGCCGCCCGACGTCTCATCGACGAGGCGCCGTCGTAGGAGCGGCAGGCGCGGCAGCCGGCCCCGGGTCGCGGCCGACGCGGATCCGGTGCCCGCTGATGTCCGCCGGCCAGTGGCAGGTCGGTACGTCGGCAGCGCTCACATGTGCCGCTCGCCGCCATGACCGACGCAGGGCAGACCGTCACCCAGCTGCGGGTGCCGGACAAGACCAGCGAGATCAGCTACTTCGCCGGCCTGCTCGCCCCGTTCGACCTGGCCGGAGCGACCGTGCCGGCCGACGCCCTGCACGCCCGGCGCGGCCACGTCCGCTTCCTCGTCGAGGACGAACAGGCGTACTACGCGCTGACGGTGAAGAAGAACCAGGCCGGATTCTACGAGAGGCTGCACTCCCTGCCCTGGAAGCAGGTGAGCACGAAGTTCCACGACCGCGTGAGGGCCACGGCCGCAAGGAGACCCGCGTGGTGCAGGCCCTGACCGTCGACGATCTCGACTTCCCGCACGTCGCCCAGGTCGCCCGCGTGGTCCGGCACCGCAGTTGCCTCAAGACCGGCAGGCGCAGGGGCGAGACGGCCTACGTCATCACCGACCTGACCAGCCGGCCGGCAGGCAGGCATCCCCGCAACGACTCACGAAGATCATCCGACCGCAGTGGACCGTCGAGAACCGACTCCGCTTCGTCCGCGACCACCACCTTCGCGAGGACGCCTCCAAGATCCACACCGGCCACGGCCCGGAGAACACGGCCACCCTCCGCAGCTTCGCGGTCAACCAACTCGGCACCGCCGGACACACGCACATCGCCGCAGGACTCCGGGAGATGTCCTACCAGCCGTTCACCCGCCCCCTGGCCCTCATCGGACTGGCCCGACCCGCGCGGACACATGATCACTCAGACTTTTAAACCGCCCTGGGAGCAGGCCCGGCGGGCCGAAGCTGACGGAGGGGAGGTCGGGCCGGCCGCAGTTCACCTGCCTCAGATCGCGTCTCTGCACGCGGGCCATGGTCGCGATGAGTTCCGCGCGGAGTTGGCCGCGACCGATCGTGACCGGGACGAGGTCGTCGGTGAGACCAGCGTGGTGCGCGCGGCCAACGAGCTGCTCGCCGAGGGCGGATATCCGGCGCCGACCATGGACAAGGCCGCGGCACGGGCGGGGGTGGGCAAGGCGACCGTGTACCGGCGCTGGAGGTCCCGCACAGAGCTTGCCGCCGAGGATCTGGGCATCCCGGGCGGGGTCACGTGGAGGGCCCGAGGCGCCGGGGGGACGGCGCAATCGCGCACTACTGGTGCGGGGACGTGAGGATGCCCTGGGAGAGAGCGAGGGTGACCGCTGCGGTGCGGTCGTTGACGCTCAGCTTGACGAACGTTCGCAGTAGGTGCGTCTTCACCGTCGCTTCGCCGATGTACAACTGCCGACCGATCTCGCTGTTGGACAGACCGCGCGCGACGAGGCCGAGTACCTGAACCTCGCGGGGGGTCAACTGCTCCCCGGACGGCGCCTGCATGTGGCTCACCAGCCGGGCGGCCACCGGCGGGGCGAGGACGGTTTCGCCGCGGGCGGCCGCCCGGATGGCGTCGGTCAGGGTGCCGATCGGGGTGTCCTTGAGCAGGTACCCGGTGGCGCCAGCCTCGATCGCCGGCAGGATGTCGGCGTCGCCCTCGTAGGTGGTCAGCACGAGCACGCGAATGCCGGGGTGCTCCTGGCGGATGCGCGCCGTCGCGGTGGCGCCGTCGGTACCCGGCATCCGCAGGTCCATCAGGACGACGTGCGGGCGCGTTGCGGCGGCGAGGACGATCGCCTCGTCGCCGGAGCCGGCCTCGCCGACGACCCGCAGGTCGTCGTAGGCTTCCAGCATGCCGCGGAGGCCGAAGCGTACGACGGGATGGTCGTCGACGATCAGGATGTGGACAGTCATCGAGCTGGTTCCGCCCGCTCAGTGGTCGGGTGTGGGGCCGAGATCATGCAGTAGCTGCAGGCTACGCGCCGCCTGCTCGGCCAGGGTCAGCGGCAGCTCGACCCGCACCGTGGTGCCTTGGCCAGGAGTCGATTGCACCGTGCAGGTTCCGCCGAGGCTGGAGGCGCGGGTGCGAATGCCGAGCAGGCCGTATCCACCCCGGATGACGGCCGGGGCGAAGCCCTGGCCGTCATCGGTCACTGCCAGTGCCACGAGGCCGTGGTAGTGGCGTAGTTCGATCCGTACTTTCGTGGCGTCGGCATGCTTGCCGACATTGGTCAGGGCCTCCTGCGCGGTGCGCAGCAGGGCGATGTCGGTGCCGGTGGGCGCGCCGGACCGCTCGCCGACTATCGACACCTCGACGTGCGTACCCGTGTCGCGGGTGTGCCGGGCGGCGAGCCGGTCCAGGGCATCCGCGAGGCCGCGGCCGGTCAGATCGACCGGGGCCAACGCGGCGATCAGTGAGCGTGCCTCCGCGAGGTTCTCGCGGGCGGTTTTCTCCAGGATGTCGAGCTGACCGTCGGCGGCTGTCGCATCACGGAACAGGGTCGTCCGCGCGGCCTGGGCGAGCATGAGGACGCTGGTGAAGCCCTGTGCCAGGGTGTCGTGGATCTCGGCGGCCAGGCGTTCACGTTCGGCATGGACGCCGGCCTCGTGGCCCGCGCGTTCCAGTGCGGCCCGGGTCCGGGTCAGTTCCTCGATCAGCTCGGCCCGTTTGCGGTTCTGCTCGCGGATGCCGGTCAGATAGGCGCCCGCGAGGATCGTCACGGTCATGGGTACCAGAACGGTCACGCCGGCCATCGCCAGCGTGTAGCGGCTGATGCCGACACGCGCGATCATGGCCCAGGCGAGTTCGGCGTAGAGGATCGACAGCAGTGGCAGGCGTACGCGCCACCTCGAGACCATCACGAACAGCTGCGGGCAGAGCGCGAACAGCAGTGCGCCACCGATCGGGGCGATGGCGAGCAGGAGCGGGAACGCAACCGCCAGGGCAGCGAAATAGACCGCGCCCCAACGCTCGTCGCGGTTCTCCATGGCCCGCGGAGCGACCAGGGCGTACCAGGCGACGATGACGGCGAGCGTGATGAGAGCGAGCATGCGTTGCCCGAGCGCCACGGTGACGTCGGCCGCGACGGCGACGGCAAGAGGTATCGCGACGGCGCCGACGAGGACATGCCATCCGACGCGGTAGCGGAACCCGAAGTCGACGGTGCTGCGCACTGCCACCTCCTGCCCACCTTCGCTCGCCGTGATCCGGCCGCCAGTCTACGAGCGCCCCTGTCCAAGGTGCCCGGCTCGGCGCCGGGGAACGTCCACGCACCGGTGGAGCCGTGCGTACGTCGATCGGTGGACAACGGGGTCCAACCAAGCGTTGTCGCGGCGGCGGCCACAGAACCGTCACGCTCGTTGTCGAGAACCCCGGTCCGCATCTGGAGGTACCCCATGAAGAAGAACTGGCTCGTCCTCGTCCTCGGCGCCCTGCTGATCTTTTTCGGCGTGACCTGGACCTTGCAGGGAATCGACGTCATGAAGGGCTCGGCGATGAGCGGCGTGACGCTGTGGGCGGTCGTCGGGCCGATCGTGGCGCTCGTCGGTCTGGTCGTGCTGGGTGTCGGCATCGCCCGGCGACGTCGGGTCGGCCGATGAGCGCCAAACAGCTGTCCGGCGCCGACGCGGAGGCTCAGGAGGCAGGTCGGCCGGCCCCGGAACGACCGCCCAAACAGTGGTACGGAGAGCTTGCCGGCGTCGCGGCCACCGCGCTCGCCCTGGGCGTCGGTGAGCTGGTGGCAGCCGCGACGGGCGGGCCCTCAGCGCCCCTCGTGGCGGTGGGTGGCGTCGCCGTGGACGCCGCGCCGACTCCCGTCAAGGAGTTCGCGGTCACGGTGTTCTACACGTACGACAAGCTGGCGCTGCAGGCGGGAATCGTGCTGGTGCTGGCGGTCTTCGCCGCGATCATCGGTGTCATGGCCATGCGTCGGCTCCGGTACGGGTTGGCCGGGGTCGCCGTGTTCGGGATGATCGGCGTACTTGCGTCAGCGACCCGCTCCAGCGCCACATGGGCGTACCCGCTGCCGTCGGTGGTCGGTGCACTGGCTGCCGCCGGCCTTCTGGCACTGCTGCGCCACACCCTGCCGCGCCGTGCGGCGGCATCGGCGCGGGACCTGAGCGACGACACCGGCCCGGACGGGGGCGGGGCGGCGCAGGAAGTCACCGCCCCCGTGCAGGGCGTCCGCTTGCCGTCGTCGGATACCGGCGTCCCGGTGGTGGACGGCGTGGGACAGCCACCGGGCCGGAGACGGTTTCTCGTGCTGGCGTACGGGGCGATCGGTGCGGCCGCGGTGGCCGTACCGGGCGGACGTCGGCTCTGGGCACAGCGTGTGGCCGCGGCCCGGGCCACGGTAGTTCTTCCGTCCCCGTCGAGCCCGGCACCGCCCTTGCCCGCCAAGGTCTCCGCTGACGTGCCCGGAGTGACGAAGTTCGTGACCGCGAATGCGGACTTCTACCGGATCGACACCGCGTTGACGGTGCCCCAGATGGAACCGAAGGACTGGCGGCTGAGGATTCATGGCCGGGTGAAACGGCCGCTGACGTTGACGTACGAGCAACTGCTGGCACGGCCGATGGTGGAGCGGTACATCACACTGACATGTGTGTCCAACGAGGTCGGTGGTGAGTTGGTCGGCAACGCGCGGTGGTTGGGGGTGTCGATCAAGGATCTGCTGGACGAAGTCGAGCCGGATGACGGGGCGGACCAGGTGGTGAGCCGTTCCGTGGACGGCTATACGGCCGGTACGCCGACGACGGCGTTGCGTGACGGGCGGGACGCGCTGCTGGCGGTCGGGATGAACGGGGAGCCACTGCCGGTCGAACACGGGTTTCCGGTCCGGATGGTGGTGCCCGGACTGTACGGATACGTATCGGCGACGAAGTGGCTGACGGAGCTGGAGCTGAGCAGCTTCTCGGACTTCAGCGCCTATTGGGTACGGCGGGATTACGCGGCGCTGGCTCCGGTGAAGACACAGTCGCGGATCGACACACCGACCGCGGGCAAGCGGCTGGAGCGGGGTCCGGTAATGGTGGCCGGAGTGGCGTGGGCGCAGCATCATGGAGTGAGCGCGGTGGAGGTCCGCGTGGATGACGGACCATGGCGGCAAGCAATGCTCGCGGCCGTGCCGTCGGTGGACACCTGGCGGCAGTGGAGCTGGCCGTGGCAGGCGACGCCCGGCAAGCATCGGCTGCAAGTACGCGCCATCGACCACACCGGCCAGGTGCAGACAGGGCAGGCACACAAGCCGCTTCCCGACGGGGCAACCGGCTGGCACACGATCAAGGTCACGGTCACCTGAGCAAGGTCCGCCGACGAACCTGCCGGATAGAGCGCGAAACCAGACTGGAGTATTAGTACTGCGTGGGGCTTCACCATTCCCGCTGGTCAGGAGCGTGGTTTCGAGCCTAGCGGGCTGACGGAGCGTCGGGGGGCAGTTCGGGTAAGGCGGCCGGTACGGCTGGAGAGGTCGCGCACGATCGCCAGGATCTTGCGACAGTCGCCGGGCGGCGCGCCCTCGTCGGCCGCGTCGCTGCGGTGCGGGATGAGCAGGACTGCCCGCCCGGCCACCTTCGCCGATACCGGAGCGGCAGCCCCGGCGTCGGCCGGGGCCTGCTCGGCCAGGCGGTTCAGCACCCGCTCTGCGATCGCCAGTTCATCCCGCTCGACCTGGACCTCCTGGAGTTGCTTGGCCAACTCCTCGGCGAGAGCGTCCAGTTTGCTCCGGCCGACGGTGATCCACTGCCGCCCCTGCATCCCCCGCGTTCTCACGGCGTGCTGACCTGCTGACGGATCGTAGGCGGGGGCCGGTCGTGGGCGCAGGCGAACCCGGCGTCCCGCCGGAGCCGGACCTGCCCGATGATCTACGCCATGGTCATCGGCCGCCGACCGGCACGAGTACCTAACTCGCCATTCACACCAGACCCGCGACCTGCGACTTCACGATGCACACCGCTCACTGGGGTCGGGCATGCCTGCTCTCTTCTCGCACTAGGACCACTTTGTATCGAGCTTATCGGCTCTGTTAGCGTCCTTCACGCGCGAACCCGGAACACGCTTGTATCGGGTTCTGAAGTGATCAACCTGATCGTGAGGTGGCGTAATGAAAGCTGTGGGTTTCACCGAGTTCGGCGGCCCGGAGGTCATGCGGGTTCTGGATCTGCCGGAGCCGCATGCCGGGCCCGGGCAGGTGCGGATCAAGGTGGCCGCCGCCGCTGTGCACCCGTCCGATGTCAACGCGCGGCTCGGGCTCGTCGCCGAGTACAGCCCCGAATGGTTTCCGCCCGCCGAGAAGTACGTGGTGGGGTGGGATGCGGCCGGGGTGATCGATGAGGTCGGCGAGGGAGTGCGCGCCGAATTAGCGGCCGGCGCCGAGGTGATCGCTCTGCTGGTGCCGAAACTGGCGCTGGGTGCGCAGGCGGAGTACGTGGTGGCATCGGCGGAATCGGTGGTCCGCGCACCGAAGGGGGCCGACCCGGCGGCGGCGTCGACCCTGCTGATGAACGCGCTGACCGCGCGGATGGCGTTGGAGGCCCTTGAGCCGGCGCCAGGAGCAACCGTCGCGGTGACCGGCGCGGCCGGTGCGGTCGGCGGTTACGCGGTGCAACTGGCCAAGGCCGCCGGGCTGACGGTGATCGCCGACGCGGCCCAGAGGGACCGGGACCTCGTCATCGGCCTGGGCGCCGATCACGTGCTCCCACGCGGGGGCCAGTTCGCCGAACGGGTCCGTGATCTGTGCCCCGGCGGCGCGGACGGGATCATCGACGGCGCGGTGATGAACGACACGGTCACCGCAGCGGTACGCGACGGCGGAAGCATCGCGACCGTGCAGGGATTCACCGGGATCGCGGACCGTGCTGTGCGCTGGTGCCCCGTTTTCGTGCACAACCGGGTCCGGGACACGGCGGCCCTGACGGAACTGCGCGACCAGGCCGAGGCCGGCATCCTCACGCTCCGCGTCGCGGCGACATTTCCCGTCGACCAGGCGGAAGCGGCGCACCGGCTCTTCGAAGCCGGCGGCGTACGCGGCCGTCCCGTTCTGATGTTCTGAGCCAGGACGAGGACTGACCGCCCCGCCCCGCTCGACTCGCTGACAGAGCTGCAGGATCAGTTGCCAGGCATCGGCATCAGGGGCCGGCAGGAACTGTGTGACCCATCCTGTCGGCCCCGCCGGCGGGATGGGTCACACCCCGGGCACCACCACAGCCGTGCGCAGCCCTCCGGCCTCCACCCTGTGCGGCACCCATCCGACCGCAGGGTTGACAGCAACCTGGCATCCACAATATGGTTGACATTGTCACTGAGTGAGGATGTCAATGATTGACAACAGCACCCACGTTTCGGAACTGGCCCCGGCGCTGATGCGACTCATGGCCGAGTTGACGAGAAAGACACGTGCACTCTTCGGGGACGGCGGTCTGGATTTGACGCCGGATCAGTTCGCGGTGCTCCACGCCCTTGCAGAGCACACCGACCTGATCACCCAGGCCCAGCTCGCCGCCGAGCTCGCTAGGGAGAAGACCGTCGTGCTGCGGCAGATCGACTCGCTTGAGAAGCGAGGACTGCTCGAACGGGTTGCCGACCCGGACGACCGGCGCAAGAGAGGCCTGGTCCTGACCGATGAAGGCCGTCGCGTCCACGCCGCAGCCAAGATCATCGTCGACCGGCTGATGACGGAGCTGGTCGGTGGCATGCCGGCCGAAGAACTCGGGGGCGTCGTCAAGTGTCTCGACGAGATTCGCGCGAAAACCCAGTCGCTCTGAACCGAATCCCGATCGGCCAGTGCCGGCAACGGCGTCGCCGGGCTCGACTCCACCTTGCTCTGCCCCCAGGGAGGTTCACGATGGAAGGAACGCCGAACCATGCCAGATCACTTAGTTGTCGTCGGGGCCGGACAGGCCGGCAGTGAACTCGCAACGACGTTGCGCCAGCGCGGCTGGAGCGGCAGCATCACCCTCGTCGGAGACGAGCTGAGCCCGCCGTACCAGCGCCCGCCACTCTCGAAGGGCTTCCTCCTCGGAAAGCTCTCCCGGCAACAGCTCTACCTCAAGCCTGCCGCGACGTACGAACGCTTCAACATCGCTCTGCGGCTGGGCACACGGGCGGAGGCGATCGACCGGACGGTGAAAGAACTCGTCGTCAGCGACGGCAGCCGCCTGCCGTACGACAGACTCGTCCTGGCGACAGGAGGCCGCGCGCGGCGCCTGACACTGCCGGGCGTGGACATGGACCAGTTCGACAACCTCTTCACGCTGCGCCGGATCGACGACGTCGACGCGCTGCGTCCGCATTTCGTTCCGGGCCGCAAACTCGTCCTCATCGGCGGTGGCTACGTCGGCCTGGAGATCGCTGCGGTGGCCACGCAGCTCGGCGTCGACGTCACCGTCGTCGAGGCGGCTGAGCGACTGCTGGCACGCGTGACCGGGCCGGAGGTGAGCGGCTTCCTTGAGGACGTCCACCGCTCCCACGGTGTCCGCTTCCGACTCGCCGCCACGGTGGCCGACGTGGCCGTGGACGCCTCAGGACGCCGGGTGACCGGGGTGGAGGTGTCGGCCTGCGGGGTCGTGGACCGGCTCGACGCCGACCTCGTACTCGTCGGGATCGGCATGGAGCCGAACACCGGCCTGGCTTCCGCAGCAGGTCTGCAGGTCGACAACGGCATCGTCGTCGACGAGTTCGCACGTACGAGCGACGCGGACATCCTCGCCATCGGCGACTGTGCCAACCAGCCCAGCGCCTACGCCGGCAGACGCATCCGGCTGGAGTCGGCACCCAACGCCATCGAGCACGCCAAGGTCGCCGCGGCGACCATCCTCGGCCGGCCACAGGCGTCCACGGCGACGCCGTGGTTCTGGTCGGAACAGTACGACCTGAAGCTCCAGATGGTGGGCCTGTCAGCCGGCCACGACCGGTGTATCACCCGCGGTGGTACGGACACGACGTTGTCCGCCTTCTACCTCACGGGCGACAGGGTTGTCGCCGCCGACGTCATCAGCCGGCCGGGCGACTTCGCCACCGCGCGGCAGCTCGTCACCAGCGGCCGTCCCGTCGACCCCGAGCGACTGGCCGACAGCGAGATCCCCCTGGCTCAGGCCGCACTCTGATCCCGGCCGCGCCCACGCCGGCGGTGACTGCTCCTGGGCCCGCCGAGGCGGCCAAAAGGGCCGCCTGTTCATGAAACACACCCACGCGAGGAGGGGGAGTTCCACCATGCCCAAGATCACCTTCATCGAGGACGACGGCACCGAGCACGCCGTCGAGGCAGGCGCCGACGCGTCTGTCATGCAGGCCGCGATGGACAACCTCGTCCCCGGCATCGTCGCCGAGTGCGGCGGTTACGCCAACTGCGCCACCTGCCACGTCTACATCGACCCGGCATGGGCCGACAAGCTGCCCGCGCCCGAGGAGGCCGAGGACGTCATGATCGAGGCCGCCTTCGACGTCCGGCCCACCAGCCGACTGTCCTGCCAGGTCCAGGTGACCGAGGACACCGACGGGCTGATCGTGAGGCTCCCTGCCTCCCAGACCGGCGCCTGACCCGCCCTTCCTTCCTGCGCCCGACCACCCTGACGAGAGAGGTGACACGATGACCACGAACTCCACGACGGACATCCCCGCGCACGTACCGGAAGACCGCGTCGTCGACTTCGACTACCTGCGGCCGGCCGGCATCGACGAGGACCTGCACCTGGCCTGGAAGAACGCGCAGGACACCCTGCCCGACATCTTCTGGACCCCCCGCAACGGCGGCCACTGGGTCGTCACACGCGCCGACGCCATCAAGGCGATCCAGCTCGACCACAAGCGCTTCTCGCACGCGCGCCTCACGATCGGAGGCCCGCACGTGCGCGAGGGAGCCGTCGTCCAGATGGACCCGCCACGGCACGGCTCGTACCGGATGCTCGTGTCTCCCGCTTTCTCCCCCAAGGCCGTAGCGGCCCTGGAGCCGGTCGTGCGGGAGACCACCGTGTCGATCGTCGAGGAACTGCGCCCCAAGGGTGAGTGCGAGTTCGTCGGCGATTTCGCCCAGATACTGCCCGTCGTCGTCTTCCTCGGCACTGTCGATCTTCCGCCGGAAGACCGCGACTACCTCCTGCCGCTCGCGGAGAAGGTCATTCGACCGCGGGATCGGCAGGAGCATCTTGAAAGCCAAACCGCCCTGGGCGAGTACGTCGCCCGAGCCCTGGCCGCACGGGCCGAGCGACCGGGCAGCGACCTCCTGAGCAAGATCGTGACGGCGAAGGTCGGTGGCGAGCCCATCACCTTCGAGGCGGCCGTGGCGCTGTCCCAGATCGTCCTGTCCGGCGGTCTGGACACCGTCGCCTCGATCCTCGGCTTCGTCGTACGGTTCCTCGCGCTGAACCCGGGACACCGCCGGCAGCTGATCGACGACCCCTCCCTCGTGCCCAACGCCGTCGAGGAGCTCATCCGCCGCCACGGGCTCATCAACACCGCGCGGCTGATCACGCAGGACACCGAGTTCCAGGGGATGCGGCTCAAGGAGGGGGAGCAGATCCTCGTCCCCAACCACCTCTACGGTCTCGACGAGCGGCAGGTCGACAACCCGCTCGTCGTCGACTTCACCCGGCCCCACCCCGAGCAGCACTACGCGGCCTTCGGCAACGGGCCCCACCGGTGTCCGGGCTCCTTCCTCGCCAAGCTCGAACTCACGGTGTTCCTCCAGGAATGGCTCGCCCGGATCCCGGACTTCGTCATCAAGCCCGGCACGACGCCCCGCATGGCATCCGGTTCCGTCAGCACCGTCCACGAACTCCACCTCGCGTGGGACACCGATCCCCGCTGATCTACCCGCCCAGCTAACCCCGCCGACAGGTCGGCACCATCACACCGGTCCTCCGGCGCCAAGACTCAGGAGCATCCATGTCCCAGATCACCTTCACCGATCGTGTTGTCGCGATCACGGGCGCCGGCCGAGGACTCGGCCGGGAACACGCCCTGGACTTCGCCCGCAGGGGAGCGGCAGTCGTCGTCAACGACCTCGGGGGCACCGGGTTCGGGGCGGGCGCCTCGAACAGCGCCGCCGACGAGGTCGTCGCCGAGATCCGGGCCGCCGGCGGGCGGGCCGTGGCGAACTACGACTCCGTCAGCACCCGATCGGGCGGCCAGGCGATCACCGAGTGCGCGATGGACAACTTCGGCCGCATCGACGCGGTCGTCAACAACGCCGGGTTCCTGCGCAACAAGGTGTTCGAGGACCTGGGGGCCGCCGAACTCGACGACATCATCGACGTGCACCTCAAGGCGGCGTTCTACGTCACTCAGCCCGCCTACCGTGTCATGCAGCGTGAGGGCTACGGACGCATAGTGTTCACGTCATCGGCCTCCGGCGCCTTCGGCAGCCCGGAGCAGACCAACTACGGCGCGGCCAAAGCCGGTCTGCTCGGCCTCACCAACTGCCTCGCCTGGGAAGGGCGCAAGCACGGCATTCTCGTCAACGCCGTGCTCCCCACCGCCGGCACCCGGCTGGCGCAGGAGATGAGCCAGCAGTGGTACGACGAGATGGTCGGAGAGGTCCACCCGGACGCGGCCGTCCTTGCACCCACCCATGATCCCTCCTACGTCACGCCCGTCGTGGTCTACCTCGCAAGCGAGCAGAACACGGCCACGCGCGGGTTCTACTCGGCCACCGGCGGGCGATTCGCCAAGGTCGTCCCCGCGGTGACACACGGCTGGTTCGGCCCGCTGGAGCGTCCGGCCACCGCGGAGGAGATCGCCGAGCACTTCACCGACATCGAGTCCGACCAGCACGGCTATGACCTTCCCGAGAACGTGATCGACGAGGGCCGCCCCGTGCTGGCGCGCAGGCTTCAGCAGACGGGCTCCGCGTCCGCCGGGGCCTGATCTCCCGTAGCAGGCCGCCATCGCGGCAGATCACAGCCTCGCAACCGGGCGCAACACCCGGCCACTACAGCTTCACCCTGCCAGGCGAGGTCCAGGGCCACCGCTCCGCTCCACCGCCAAACCCGAAACCGCCTCCACCACAATCCAGGAGGTCTCCTCAGCCGGCTCGTCCCTGCCCACGCGCTGGGCGAGCCGGTAGCCGACCTTCTCGTGCGACAGACCCACCTGGCCACCGATCTGTCGCACCCCCCATTATCTTCTTCGCGGTCCTGCAAGAGGGCTGCCCGGACGGGCAGGCGGGTCGGGCAGCTGCGGCTGGTCGCCTGAACGGGGCGTGTGCGGTGAGGTCGAGGAAGTCGGCGACGGGGCCCAGGCCGGATCCGCCCGGTACATGTGAGGTGTGGGCGGCACTGGGCGACGTCGACGGCGGCGTCCACGTCGCCGAGCGCCAGGATCTCGCGGCCTGGCTGGTCAACGGGACCGAGGGGCCCGGCACGGGCACCTGACGCAGGGCCGGTCAGGTGACGGGGATGACGTAGACGCGGGCGAAGTGGGTGCCGATCACGGCTTCGTGGAGGTGTCCGACGATGGCACGGTCGCCTTCGGCGCCCATGACGACGTGGAGGTGGGCGAAGCCGTTGCGGATCTCGCCGGTGCCGGTATCTCGCCGGGCAGGCGGTACTTGGTGATGGTGTCCTTGAGTGCGTCGCCTTCGGGACATGGTCGAGACGGTGAAGGAGTCGGCGGCCGCGATCAGGGAGACGATCGCGGCGTCGGTGATGCCGGCCTTGGCGGCCAGGCGGTTCAGCTCATCGGGGGAACCAGTTCACCCGTTCCTCGAACGTGAGTTGACGCGCGGGCGGCACGAAGCCCCAGGCGTTTCTGATCAGTCGCTTGCCGGTGGCCGCTGTACGCGTTCGTCAGAGCGAAGGCATGAGAATGCCGTCGACGATCGCTGCGATGTCGTCGTCGCTGATCTGCCGGCCGCGGACAAGCTGCCAGTGGAGCAGGAGAGCGAGGGCGGCGGAGACCGCGATCGGGTGTTCTCCTGACGGATCGGTCCGGCCAGGGGGCCGGTCGCCGCGCTCCACCGCGTGCGCCAGCACGCCCTCGACGGCTTGGTGCAGGGAGTCGATATAGCGCTGGCGGACGAGGCTGCACAGTTCCGGTTCCTGGCGAGCTGTGTCGAGCAGGGCTGAGAGCAGGTCGACGCGAGAGTGGTCCGGGCTCCGGGTGGCGCGGGTCATGGTCGCGATGAGTTCCGCGCGGAGTTGGCCGCGGCCGATCGTGACCGGGACGAGGTCGTCGGTGAGACCGGCGTGGTCCAGCGCCTCGGCGGCAAGCTCTGCGCGGGACCTCCAGCGCCGGTACACGGTCGCCTTGCCCACCCCCGCTCGTGCCGCGGCCTTGTCCATGGTCAGCGCCGGATATCCGCCCTCGGCGAGCAACTCGCTGGCCGCGCGCAGGATCTGGGCATCCCGGGCGGGGTCACGTGGAGGGCCAGAGGCGCCGGGGGGACGGCGCAGTCGCGCACTGGGGTCGGGCATGCCTGCTCTCTTCTCACACTGGGACCACTTTGTATCGAGCTTATCGGCTCTGTTAGCGTCCTTAACGAGCGAACCCGGAACGCACTTGTATCGGGTTCTGAATGATCAACTTGATCGTGAGGTGGCGTAGTGAAAGCTGTGGGTTTCACCGAGTTCGGCGGCCCGGAGGTCATGCGGGTTCTGGATCTGCCGGAGCCGCATGCCGGGCCCGGGCAGGTGCGGATCAAGGTGGCCGCCGCCGCTGTGCACCCGTCCGATGTCAACGCGCGGCTCGGGCTCGTCGCCGAGTACAGCCCCGAATGGTTTCCGCCCGCCGAGAAGTACGTGGTGGGGTGGGATGCGGCCGGGGTGATCGATGAGGTCGGCGAGGGAGTGCGCGCCGAATTAGCGGCCGGCGCCGAGGTGATCGCTCTGCTGGTGCCGAAACTGGCGCTGGGTGCGCAGGCGGAGTACGTGGTGGCACCGGCGGAATCGGTGGTCCGCGCACCGAAGGGGGCCGACCCGGCGGCGGCGTCGACCCTGCTGATGAACGCGCTGACCGCGCGGATGGCGTTGGAGGCCCTTGAGCCGGCGCCAGGAGCAACCGTCGCGGTGACCGGCGCGGCCGGTGCGGTCGGCGGTTACGCGGTGCAACTGGCCAAGGCCGCCGGGCTGACGGTGATCGCCGACGCGGCCCAGAGGGACCGGGACCTCGTCATCGGCCTGGGCGCCGATCACGTGCTCCCACGCGGGGGCCAGTTCGCCGAACGGGTCCGTGATCTGTGCCCCGGCGGCGCGGACGGGATCATCGACGGCGCGGTGATGAACGACACGGTCACCGCAGCGGTACGCGACGGCGGAAGCATCGCGACCGTGCAGGGATTCACCGGGATCGCGGACCGTGCTGTGCGCTGGTGCCCCGTTTTCGTGCACAACCGGGTCCGGGACACGGCGGCCCTGACGGAACTGCGCGACCAGGCCGAGGCCGGCATCCTCACACTCCGCGTCGCGGCGACATTTCCCGTCGACCAGGCGGAAGCGACGCACCGGCTCTTCGAAACCGGCGGCGTACGCGGCCGTCCCGTCCTACTGTTCTGAGCCAGAACGAGGACTGACAGTCAGGATGTGACGTGGCTTCTCCGACGGGTCTGACTCACGGACTGACCGACGTCTCGACTGTCTTGTTCAGGATTTGTCGATCCGCTCGGAGGAGCCGCCTCGCACGCGACCGGACGGGCGTTCGTGACCCTATAGGAGTCGACCGCTCACCTGCGGTGACGCCCCGCGGGCGTGAAAATCGGTACAGGGGCTGTCCGCCGACGCCGCTTGATGTTTGGGCCGTGAGCCCGCATAGGAGTCTGGTGAGGGAGCCACCCGAGGGGCCGCATACTGTCGCCTTGAGCACGCCCATCAGCTTCTCTGACCCCCTCAGGCTCCCCGGGCAGCCCCTACCCGAACCAGCACAATAGGGGGCATGTCATGGAGGAGTTGAGAGAAGACCACGACGACAGGACGGTCGCGCGGGTCGCGGCGATCGGCATTGCCAAGGCATCCGGGAGGCGCTGTCACGTTGGCTGAGCGGGTGGGATGATCTTCTGGTTGATCGCGTTGGAGGATGCTGTTCCGTCGGGGCCGTGGCTCCGTCGTACAAGGGGCACCGGTACCCGGTCGAGGTCATCTCCCACTGCGTGTGGCTGTATCACCGCTTCCCGCTGTCGTTCCGCGAGGTCGAGGAGCTGATGCTCGAGCGGGGGATCGTCGTCTCGTACGAGACGGTGCGCCGCTGGTGCGCCAAGTTCGGTCAGCGGTACGCCGATTCGCTGCGCCGCCGCCGGCCCCGGCCTGGTGACGAGTGGCACTTGGACGAGGTCTTCATCGAGATCAATGGGGAACAGAAGTATCTGTGGCGGGCGGTCGACCAGGACGGCAACGTCCTGGACATCCTGGTACCGAGCCGCCGGGACACCGCTGCAGCCAAACGCTTCTTCCGCCGCCTGCTGAAGAATCTTGTGAGCGGGGAGATATCTGGCCGTCCGCGGGGAAACCGCTGGCCATCAGTGGGGCCGTAAATGGCCGCCTATGGGGAGTTTTCGGTTCTGGATCACTTTCCGTGCCAGAGCCACGGAGGGTCACCACAACCGCGATCATGAACGGCCGTGGGTGATGTGTTCCTCCAGGACCTGTGGTTCCACCCGGTCGAAGGCGTTGTGCTCGAAAATGCAGTGGCCGACGGCGAGTTGGTGATCGTGCGGGCCCGCGCGTCGGCGGAGCGGGCTGCGTGTCCTGCTTGCTCGACGACGTCGGGCCGAGTGCACAGCCGATACGTACGCCGCCTCGCCGACACCGCAGTCGGCGGGCGTCACGTGGTGATCGAGTTACAGGTCCGGCGGTTCCGCTGCCGCGACCGCGCCTGCCGGCAGGCCACGTTCGCCGAGCAGGTCGACGGGCTGACCTTCCGGCACGGGAGACGAAGCGCCGGGCTGCAGACGGTGCTGCAAAAGGTGGCGGTGATGCTGGCGGGCCGGGCCGGCGCCCGCTTGGCGGACACGCTCGCGGTCCGGGCGAGCCGGTCGACGCTCCTGCGGCTGATACGCCGCCTTCCGGAGCCGGAAGCGCACACACCACGGGTGCTCGGAGTGGACGAGTTCGCCCTGCGCAAGGGACACAACTACGGCACGATCCTGGTGGACATCGACACGCGCCGTCCGGTTGACCTGTTGCCCGACCGGGCCACGGCGACGGTGGCCGCCTGGCTCACCGACCACCCCGGCGTCGAGGTGATATGCCGTGACCGGTCGACCGCCTACGCCGAGGCCGGACGGCTCGGCGCCCCGGATGCTATTCACGTCGCGGACCGGTGGCACATCTGGAAAAACCTGGCCGAGGCCGTCGAGAAGACGGTCATCCAGCACCGCGCCCTGCTGCGCGAGCCGGAGAACACTGCCCCGGTCCGCGCCGCCGAGCCCCTGGAGAACCCGGAGCCTGCGCCGCCTTCCCCGGAGGAACCACGACAGTCGGGCCGTCTGTCCGACCGGGTACGCGAGCAGCACGCGGCCGCCCATGCCCTGCTGGATGAGGGGCTCGGGCTGCGGCCGATCGCCCGCCGGCTGGGCCTGGCCCGCAACACCGTCCGCCGACTCGCGAATGCGGCTACCGCAGACGAGCTCCTCGTCGGACGGTGGACCGGCAGGACCAGCATCCTCGACCCCTACAAGCCCTACCTCCATCAGCGGTGGGCGGAGGGCTGCACCGTCGCCCGCCGCCTGTTCGAGGAAGTCCGCGAGCGCGGCTATCCCGGTGGCGAGAGCGTCGTGAAGAAGCACGTGCAGCGGCTCCGCAAAGCCTTCCCGCACGACGATCCGCCCCGCAAAGCGCCGTCCGTGCGGGACGTGACCAGCTGGATCACCCGTCGCCCCGACCGCCTCACCGACGACCAGGCCCAGCAGCTCAAGCAGATTCTCGCCCGCTGCCCCGCCCTCGGCAGAACCGCCGAACACGTTCGTCTCTTCGCCGAGTTGATGAACGACCGCCGGGGCAGCGAACTCGGTCAATGGATAGAACGCGTGCAGGCTGACGACTTGCCCGCCCTGCATGGCTTTGTCACCGGCCTCGGCCAGGATTTCGATGCCGTCGTCGCCGGGCTCAGCCTGCCCTACAGCTCTGGAGCGGTCGAGGGCCACAACAACAAGATCAAGATGCTGAAGCGGCAGATGTTCGGCCACGCCAACTTCGACCTGCTCCGCAAGCGGGTCCTCCTCGCAGCGTGAGGCCGTTCATGATCGCGGTTGTGGTGACCCTCCGTGGCTCTGGTACGGAAAGTGATCCAGAACCACGGTTCAGACGACGCCGACAAGGTGAGGACCTTGGGGGGTGATCGCCCAGTGTTTGGCATGGCGTGCAGGACGTCTCTGTAGCGGCAGGTAAGGCAGAGGAGGGCTGCGTTGTGGCGTTTGCTCTCCGCCCCGCCACGCAGGACCTCTCCTTCCTCCGGATCCACTATCCGTAATGCCGTTACGCGGTGAGATGGCATGACGGTGTGGGACAACCACATCGTGATCGGTTACTGGATCGCTTGAGGTGATGGCGCGCACATCAGGGAGAGGAGCCACCGGCCGGGCCGCCTCTTCCTGATGCCGGGTCTACAACCGGACCGTGTGGCGCACCGGGAAAACGGCGAATCCCGTGCGGTGCGCCAGCGTCCCCCACAGCCCCCGCGGCAGGTACAGCGAGACCACGATGGCCGCCGCGCCCACCACGATCAGGTACCAGACACCGCTCTGCGCGAAGTACTTGTCGAGGAGGAAGTACGCGATCGCGCCGACGACCGGGCCCTCGATCGTGCCGATGCCGCCGATGATCACCATGAAGACCATCAGGGCCGAGTACTGCACCCCGAAAATCTGCGTCGGCGACGCCACCCCCAGGCTGTTGACGCAGATCACCGCACCGGCGGCGGCACATCCGGCAGCCGCGGTGATGTAGATGATCCGCTTGCCGCGCGTGACGTTCACGCCGAGGGAACCGGCGGCGGTGTCGTCGTCGCGGATGGCCTGGAGGCTCAGGCCGAGCCGGCTGCGCAGGACGGCGTAGGTGCCGAGCACGGCCGCGGCCATGACGGCGAGCGCCAGCCAGTAGGTGAAGGCGCGCCGCAGCACCGGATCGGCGGTGACGTCCGACAGGGTGCGTCCGCTCGCCGCTCCGAGAAAGTCGAAGCGGACCACGATCAGGCGGACGACCTCGGCGATCACCCAGGTGCCGACGGCGAAGTAGCCGCCGCGCAGCCGGAAGGCGAGGTACGACACCGGCCAGGCGAGCAGCGCCACCAGAGCGGAGACGACGAGCGTGCCCGCGTAGACGCTCAGGCCGTGGTCGTTGACGATGAACAGGAGGTAGGCGCCCAGGCCGATGAACGCCTGCTGGCCCATCGACATCATGCCCGCGTACCCCGCGAGCAGGTTCCACATGGACGCGAGGGCCACCAGGTAGCAGAGCTTGACGAGTTGGGCCGTGACGCCGGATTCGACGAGGTAGGGAAGGGTCGCCATCGCCAGCAGGACGACGGCCGTGCCCGTGAGGCCGAGGACCGTGGCGCGGCCACCCCGGTGAACGGCCGGCAGCGCGGTCACCTCGGCAGCGGGGGCTGTCTGGACGGTCATGCGAGGACACTCCTGCCGAACAGGCCCTGCGGACGGAACACCAGGACCAGGAGGAAGACCACGTGCCCCGCGAGCAGGGGGAGGTCCGGGGAGATCTGGGCGCCGACGGACTGGGCCACACCGAGCACCACGCCACCCGCGAGCGTGCCCCACAGCGAGCCGAGACCGCCGATGATGACCGTCTCGAAGGCGAACAGGACGGTGAGCTGACTCTCGAAGGGGGTGACTCCGCCCTGCCGCATCGTGTACAGGACACCGGCCAGGGCCACCGTCGCGAAGGCGATGACCGAGGTCAGGGCATACACGCGGCGGTTGTCGACGCCCATGAGGCGGACCACCGCGCGGTCGTCGGACGTGGCCCGGACGATCCGGCCGGGCTGGGTGCGGTAGAGGAAGAGGTGGAGCGAGGAGAGGACCGCTACCGCCGCCGCGACCGTGATCAGCGGGAACCATCCGATGGCCAGGCCACCGCCGAGGTCGATGCTCGCGGTGCCGAGCGAGCCGATGGGCAGAGGCTGCGCGTCGCTGCTGAACACCTGGACCAGGACGTTCGGGATGATGACTGAGATGCCGAAGGTGACCAGCATCGGGGCGAGTTCGCCGATGCCCATCGCGCGGTCCAGCATGGAGCGTTGGACGAGGTAGCCGAGTGCGCCGACCGCGACCATCGACACGACGATGGTGACGGGGACCGGGACGCCGTAGTGCGCCGCGGTCACCGAGGCCACGTAGCCGCCGAGGATCATCAGATCCCCGTGGGCGAGGTTGGCGATCCGCATCACGCCGAAGACGAGGGACAGGCCCGCGGCGGCCATGGCGAAGATGCCGCCGAGCAGGACGCCCTGCAGGATTGCGTTGAGCCAGGTCATGGGGTCTTCACCTCCGGGAAGGCGCCGGTGCCGAAGTACGCGGCGGTCACCTGGTCGCGGGTGAGTTCGGCCGCCGTGCCGGTCAGCACGATCCGGCCCTCCAGGACACACGCGATGCGGTCCGCCACGGCGAACGTGCGGTTGAGGTCCTGTTCGACCAGGATCACGGTCGCGCCCTCGGCACGGATACCGGGCAGCGCCGTGTAGAGCTGGTCCACGACGAGCGGGGCCAGGCCCAGGGAGACCTCGTCGAGGAGCAGCAGCCGCGGATTGCCCATCAGCGCGCGGCCGATGGCGACGGCCTGCTGCTCACCGCCGGAGAGCCGGGCCGCCTTGCGGGTACGGCGGTCGGCGACGAGCGGCATCGCCTCGTACACCTTGGCCAGGTTCCAGGGGCCCTTGCGCCCGGTGGCGGCGCCCACCTGGAGGTTCTCCTCGACGGTGAGCGACGGGAAGAGCCGGCGGCCCTCCGGGACCAGGCAGACGCCCTTGCGGGCCCGGCGGATGTCCGGCTCGGCGGTGACGTCCTCACCGGCCAGGCCGATCGTGCCGCGGAAGGGCTTCAGGGCTCCCGCGATTGTTTTCAACAGGGTGGATTTACCTGCGCCGTTGGCACCGACCAGGGCGATCAGCTCACCTTCGGCCACTTCGAGGTCGATGCCGAACAAGGCCTGGAAGTCGCCGTATCCGGCATCGACGGAGGTGACCCGCAGGAGCGGGCTCAGGCTCGCGCTCACGCCGCCGTACCTCCCAGGTAGACCTCCGCGACCTCGTCGCTGGCCAGTACCTCGTGCGGGTCGCCGTCGACGCGGATCCGGCCGTACGCGAGGCAGACCAGCCGGTCAACGACCTGGACCAGGGCCTTGACGACATGCTCGATCCACAGGATCGTCACGCCGGACTCCTTCAGGGACAGCACGGTGGCGACGAGTTCCTCCGCCTCGGCCTCGGTGAGGCCGCCCGCGATCTCGTCGAGGAGCAGCAGATCGGGACCGGTGGCCAGCGCCCGTGCCAGCTCCAGCCGTTTGCGGCCGAGCAGGGGCAGGGAGCCGGCCGGCTTGTTGGCGAGGTGGAGCAGCCCGGCGGTCTCCAGCGCGCGCAGGGCCTGCTCGCGGGCGGGGCCGCCCCGCAGCCGGGCCCCCCGCTCGGCGCCGACCAGTGCGTTCTCGAACACGGTCAGGTCGCCGAACGGGCGCGGTATCTGGAAGGAGCGGCCGACGCCGAGCCGACAT
Organism: Streptomyces sp. MNU76; assembly: GCF_020982545.1. Lineage (GTDB taxonomy): Bacteria > Actinomycetota > Actinomycetes > Streptomycetales > Streptomycetaceae > Streptomyces. The sequence goes on from NZ_JAJKLK010000003.1 coordinate 743,399, forward strand.
CGCTCGGCCGCGGAGCTGCGGGTGACATCGCGGCCCGCGAGCCGCACGCAGCCGGCGGTCGCGCGCTCGACGCCCGAGATCGCGCTGAGCAGGGTGGACTTGCCCGCGCCGTTCGGGCCGACGATACCGACGGCCTGCCCGCGCGGGACGGTCAGCTCGACGTCCTCCAGGACCCGCAACTCGCCGAAGTGCACGGCCAGATGGTCCACTTCGAGGAGTGGAGCGGTCACAGTTCCGCCGCCTTCGCGTCGGGCTTGACCATCGGCATCAAGCTGTTGCTGACAACCTTCAGTTCGTACGCGTCACCGCTCCCCTTGATCCACTGGGTGCCGACCATGGGGATGGTGGCGACGTTCTTGACCGGGTTGGCCGCACCGCCGCCGGTCCAGGAGAGGTGGCCGAGGACGGTGTCGAGGCTGGTCTTCCCGATCTGGGCGGCGACGGCCTCGCGGTCCTTGGGGTTCGCGTTGCGCAGGACGTGGTTGGCCACCTCGAACAGCGCGTGGTTGGGGCCGAGCCCCTGGTTCCACGTCCGGCCCTTCGCCAGCGGGGACTTCTCGTAGTCGTCGGCGAGCGCGGTGGCGGTCTGACCGGTGATCGTGGAGGTGAACGGGAACTGCGGCACCCACCAGCTCGCCGTGCACAGCCCGTTGCCGAGGTTGTTCGGCAGGGAGGCCACCGACGACTCGAAGAGGATGGCCTTGGAGATGGTGGCGACCGTGGGCTTGAAGTTCTGCTGTGCGGCCTGCGTCCAGAACGTCGAGAAGTCGGGCGGCGAGGGCACGCCGGCGAGGATCTCGACGCCCTCCTTCTTGAACTTCGCGATGATCGACGAGAAGTCCTTGGTGCCGGGCTCGTAGGAACCCGGGTCCACGAATGTGAAGCCCTTGGTCGGGGGCTGCGCGCGGTAACCGGTGGTCTTGTCCCGGAAGGCGTTGCCGTCGGAGTCGTTCGGCCACAGCACGCCGACCTTCTTGTTGGTGTCGTGCTGCCGCCACATGTCGCTCTCGACCCTGGCCAGGTGCTCGATGCCGTCGAAGAAGTGGAACGTGTACGTGAAGGTCTTCTTCGGCGTGCCGCCACGCCCGAAGAACCAGGCCTGCCAGGGCTCGATGGTCGAGACGCAGGGCACGCCCTCGCTCTCGCACTTGGCCGCCACCGGGTGGATCGTGTCCGGCGTCGCGGTGACGAGGACGAGGTCGACCTGCTGCTGGGAGATCAGCTCGTCCGCGATGGTGGCCGCCTGCTGCGGGTCCGAGCCCGTGTCGCGGTCCAGGATCTTCACGTCGTACTTCTTGCCGTCGTGGGTGATCCCCTTGGCGAAGAAGGCACGCACCTGCTCGAGAATGTAGGCGTCGGACTCGGCGAAGGCCGCGTAGGCGCCGGTGCGCGGGCTGACGTAACCGATCTTGATGGTGTCGCCGGTCGAACTGCCCGAGCCCTTGAGGCCGGAGGAACAGGCGGAAAGAATCGGGGAGGCCGCCACGGCAGAGACTCCGAGGCCTCTGAGGACGGTGCGGCGGGAGGGCTTGATCGCGGGGTGTTCCATGGCGGGCTCCGGAGGGCCTTGAGCCGCAGATCGCGGGCTGCGGCGAGTGGAGGAAGTGGCCGCGAACGTAGGCCCGCCGTCCGTGCCTGGACAGGGCACGGATTCGATATGCGAGACGGCTGGGCCGTCGGTGACCCTAATGAAACATCAGCTGTACGCAGGGGGACGTAGAGGAGATACAGCACGTCCATGACGGGGTGTGTGGAACTCCCGGAGACTTCCGCGTCCGGCGCCCTCGCGAGTCAGGGCGTCGCGCGGATCCGTTCGCGCAGGTCCCTGGTGTAAGCCTGGAACACCCCCACCAGGTCGACCTGGCCGGGATCGGCCAGCCACTGGTTCTCCAGGCCCTCCATGACAGCGACGATCTGCGTGGCCAGTAGCCCGCAGTCGAGGTCCCTGCGCAGCTCACCGTCGGCCATGCCCGCCTCCAGGGCCGTACGCACCAGCGTCCGCGCCTCCGCGAAGTGGCGTCTGCCGTGCTCGGCCGCGGGGTGGTCGCCGCCCGCCGATTCGGCGGCCAGGACGTGGGAGAGCTGTACGAGCCCGAAGCGATCGGCGTTGACCACCACGAGCCGGTCCAGCATGTCGAGCACCTGCAGGCCGCGCAGGGTGAAGATGTCCTCCACGCCCATGCCGTGCCGGTCGCGCAGGTCCCGCTCGGCCAGTACGGCCGCGAGCAGTGCCTGCTTGTTGGGGAAGTGGTGGAGCAGGCCGGGCTTGGACATGCCCGTGCGGCCGGCGATGTCCTGGAGGGACGCGCCCCAGAAGCCGCGGGCGGCGAACTCCTCCATCGCGACGTCGAGGATCCGCCGCTTGGCCGCCTCGCCCCGTGCGTACGTACTAGGCCTGCCACCGGTCCTGGTGCTCTCGCCGGTCCTCGTGCTGTTGTCGTCCGCCACCCGGCTCACTCTAGTGCGGCGGAAAAAATCATGGACGAAAACCTACCGACCGATAGGTAGCAATTGTAGAGTGCGGTCCCACCGGCGCGGCGAAGTCGTCCGTCCGGCCCCGGGGGAACGAGTCCCCGCTCCTTTCCGCTCTCCTGCGACTCTCGCTCGCTTTCTTCCGCTCTCTTCCGCGCTCTGGGAGATCCCCATGTCCGAAAGAACCACCCACGCTCCTTTCGCCTCCGCCGGTACGGCCACCCCGGCCGTCACCGCCCGCGTCGGCGCCGGATTCGTCTCGCTCTACGCACTCGCCTACTTCGGTATCTGGCTGGCGGTCCTCGCACCGGCCGTGGTGACCCTGCAGCTCAAGGTGTTGCGCCTGTACCCCGACGACGCCACCTCGGTGATCGGTGTCGTCGGCGGTGTGGGCGCGCTGTTCGCCCTCGTCGGCAACCCGTGGGCCGGGAAACTGTCCGACCGGTGCACGTCGCGCTTCGGCATGCGCCGGCCGTTCGTCCTCGGCGGCATGCTCGGCGGCACCCTGGCCACCTCGGTCATCATCTACGCGCCCAACATGGGCATGCTCATCGTGGGGTGCTCGCTGGCCCAGCTGGCCTACAACACCGCGCTGGCCGGCATCGTGGCGGTAGTCCCGGACCAGGTGCCCGAGGACCAGCGCGGCAAGTTCTCCGGCCTGCTCGGCCTCTGTCAGTTCCTGGCGCTCGGTGTCGCCGCGTACGTGGTGGACCTCGTCGCCGGGAACATGACGCTGATGTTCGGCGTACCGGCCCTGTTCGGCCTGCTGGCCGTCGTGCCGCTGCTGGTGGTGCTGCGGGACAGGGTGCGCACAGAGAAGCCGTCCACGCCGTACGGGGTCAAGGAGTTCCTCGCCAGTTTCTGGGTCAACCCGGTCGCGCAGCCGAGCTACGCCTGGGCCTGGCTGAGCCGCTTCCTCCTCGTACTCGGCTGGGCGACGCTCATGACGTACCAGGCCTTCCTGCTGATCGACCGGTTCGGCTACACGCCGGACAATGTCGGTGGTCAGGTCGGGGTCGTCCTGTCGGTGATGGTCGTCGGCATCCTGGCCGGTTCCGGTGGTGGCGGCTGGCTGTCGGACAAGCTCGGCCGGCGCAAACTCTTCGTCGGGCTCGCGGGTGTCATCGCCGCGATCGGTCTGCCCACCATCGCCGTCGCGCACAGCATGACCCTGCTGCTGGCCGGTGTGGCCGTCGTGGGTCTCGGTATCGGCGTCCACATGTCGGTCGACCTCGCGCTCGTGCTCGACGTCTTGCCGGACAAGACCAACGTGGCCAGGGACCTGGGCGTGTTCAACATCGCCAACGCGCTTCCGCAGTCCGTCGCCCCGGCGATCGCGCCGGTCTTCCTGGCCTTCGGGGCAGGGCAGAACTACACCGCCCTGTTCCTGGCCGCCGCGGGCTTCGCGGTGCTCGGCGCCCTGGCCGTACGGCCGGTGCGAGGAGCGCGCTGAGCGTCCCCGGACATCACGGTGTCGACACGCGGGCCGGTGGGGGCCGTCCGTGTGTCGACACCTTCTCCTGCCCGTGGTGGGCGCGACAACCGCACCGGCCACGGGCCCGAACGGGGGCGGGGCGCACCTGGACGCCCTGCCACCGCGACCCGAACGAAGGAGCACCAGCCATGACCGAAGGCACCCCGGTGACGAGCCACACCGTGAACGGGACGACCCCGCGGGCGGATCACAGCCGCCGGGACACGATCCCGGCGACCGCGGCGACCGCGGCGACCGCGGCGGACGATGACGAACTGTGCGCATGGGTGGTCGAGGGCGCTCTGGCCCGTATGGACCTCGACACCAAGGCCCGGCTGATCGCGGGCCAGGACATGTGGTCGTTGCCCGCCGTGCCCGCGGTCGGCCTGCGGTCCGTGGTCATGTCCGACGGCCCCATCGGAGTGCGGGGAACCCGGTGGTCCCCGGACGACCCCTCGGTCGCGTTGCCCAGTCCGACCGCCCTCGCCGCCACCTGGGACCCCGAACTCGCGCACCGGGCCGGCCGGTTGCTCGCGCACGAGGCCCGCCGCAAGGGCGTCGACGTACTGCTCGCGCCCACGGTCAACCTGCACCGCACTCCGCTGGGCGGCCGTCACTTCGAGTGCTTCTCGGAGGATCCCCTGCTCACCGGGGTCATCGGCGCTGGATACGTGCGCGGTGTGCAGGACGGCGGTGTCGGTACGACCGTCAAGCACTTCGTCGCCAACGACAGCGAGACCGAGCGGTTCACCCTCGACGCGCGAGTGGGCGAACGGGCGCTGCGCGAGCTGTACCTCGCCCCCTTCGAGCACATCGTCACCCACGCCGGGCCCTGGGGTGTCATGTCCGCCTACAACGGTGTCAATGGCGCCACCATGACCGAGAACCACCGCCTCCAGAACGAGGTCCTGCGCGGGGAGTGGGGCTTCGACGGCGTGATCGTCTCGGACTGGATGGCCGCCCGCGACACGGTACGCGCCGCCGAGGGCGGCCTGGACATCGCGATGCCGGGCCCGAAGACCGTCTACGGCGGCGCTCTCGCCGACGCCGTGCGCGACGGCCGCGTCGCCGAGCGGACACTCGATGAGGCGGTACGTCGCGTCCTGCGGCTGGCCGCACGTGTCGGCGCGCTCGACGGCGCCCCGCCCGCCGGAGCGTCAGGGGCCGAGGAGATCGACGGCAGGGCTCTGGCGCGCGAGATCGCCCGCCGCTCCTTCGTCCTGCTCAAGAACGACCCCGCTCCCGACGGCGGCGCGGTACTTCCCCTGAACCGGGACGCGCTGCGCAGGGTCGCCCTCATCGGCGACACCGCCCGCCACGCCCGCGTCATGGGCGGCGGCAGCGCCACCGTCTTCCCCGAGCACGTCGTCAGCCCGCTGGCCGGTCTGCGCCGCGCTCTTCCGCCGGCCGTCGAACTGGTCCACGCGCAGGGCGCCGACCCGCGTACCCGCCTCGCCCCGGCCGCCGAGTACTTCACCCTGCGCTCCCGCTACCGGGACGAGGACGGCAACGTCCTCGCCGAACTGCCCCAGCCCGACGGCCATGTGATGACGGTGGGCAGCCTGCCCATCGGGGTGACCGCACGGCAGCTCCACTCCGTGGAAATCACCGGCAGCTTCACCCCCGACCGGACCGGAACCCACACCTTCGGCGTCACGGGGTTCGGCAGCTACACCCTCGACGTCGCCGGTCACCGGCTGGCCGAGGACGTCTGCGTCCCCGACTCCGACGACCCCTTCCTCGCCTTCACCAACCCGTCCGAGCGGCGCTTCACCGTCGAGCTGACCGCGGCCGAGACCGTCGAGGTCGCCTTTCGCTTCGTCCCGTTCACCAAGGGCATGGACGACAACATCGCGGCTCTCGCCTTCGGCCTGGGGCACCGCCCGCCGACCGCCACGGACCGGGAACTCATCGAGGAGGCCGTCGCGGTCGCCACGGCCAGTGACGTCGCGGTGATCGTGGTGGCCACCACGGAGGAGACGGAGAGCGAGGGCTTCGACCGCGCGAGCCTGAAGCTGCCAGGCCACCAGGACGAACTCGTCCGCCGGGTGGCCGAGGCCAACCCGCGCACCGTCGTGGTCGTCAACACCGGCTCCCCGGTGGAGATGCCGTGGCGCGACGACGTCGCCGCCGTCCTGCTCGGCTGGTTCCCGGGGCAGGAGGCCGGGCACGCCCTCGCCGACGTCCTGCTCGGCGCCGAGGAACCCGGCGGAAGGCTCCCCACCACCTGGCCCGCGGCCATGACCGACTGCCCGGTCCTGGACACCGAGCCCGTCGACGGCCTCCTCACATACGACGAGGGCGTCTTCATCGGCTACCGGGCCTGGGCCCGCCAGGACACCCCGCCCGCCTACTGGTTCGGCCACGGCCTGGGATACACGGACTGGGCGTACGAAGAGGCCGAGTTCACGCCCGCGCCACCCGGCGCCCACGAGCTGGGCACACTGCGCGTGAAGCTACGCAACACCGGTGGGCGCCCGGGCCGTGAGGTCGTCCAGGTGTATCTGGAACCGGCGGACACGGCCACCGCCGACGCGGCCGAGCGCCCCCGACGCCGGCTCGCCGGTTTCGCCACCGCCCAGGCCGCCCCCGGAAGGACGACCGTGGTGGAGATACCGGTGCCTCGCAGGGCCGCGCAGATCTGGGACGCGGAGCTGGACACCTGGCACACGGTCCAGGGTCGCTACCGCCTGCGCGCCGGGCGCTCGCACCAGGATCTGCGTGTCGAGGCGGCATGCGACGCGCTCTGACGGCTTCGGGGCCGACGGCACGGTGGCCTCTCGACTGGGCGGCTTGGCGGCTTGAGGGTCTGGCGGCTTGGCAGTCTCGCGGCCTCACGGACCAGAGGACCGGCGTACCGCAGCCCCACGCCGCTTCGGGCACCCGCCGCCACCTCGCGAGAGGTGCTTGACGACGACCGACCGGGCGATCCCGGTCTCCCACCGCGCCGACGTCGTTCTCGGCGCGGTGGACGATCGCGTGCCGGTCCGGCTCAGCCCCGGACGGTGCCGACCAACGTATCTGGAGTCTCGCATTGCGAAACAGCCATGTTCATGAGCAGCGGAGAGGCCCTTATTGTCCGCCCATGCAGACCGCCCTCTCCAGGCTTGCCACCGGGACGCTCACCAGCGTCTCGCTCACCGAGGAACTCCTCGCGCGCGCAGAGCGGGCCGACGACCTGGGGGCCTTCGTCACCCTCGACGCCGACCGCGCACTCGCCGAGGCCGCGGCAGCGGACCGCGGCCCCGCTCGGGGCCCGCTGCACGGGCTGCCGATCGCCGTCAAGGACAACATCCACGTCGCCGGACTCCCCAACACCGCGGGCTGCGAGGCGCTCGCCGGATTCGTCCCGGACCGCGACGCGCAGGCGATCACCCGGCTGCGGGCGGTCGGCGCGATCGTGCTCGGCAAGACCAACATGCACGAGCTGGCCCTGGGAGCCACCACTGCGGGCGGCCCGTACGGCCCCGCCCGCAATCCGGCCGACCCCGACCGCTTCGCGGGCGGAAGCAGCGGCGGCACCGCCACGGCCGTCGCCGCCGGTCTGGCCCCGGCCGGGCTGGGCACCGACACCGGCGGCTCGGTCCGCGTCCCGGCCGCGCTCACCGGCATCGCCGGTCTTCGACCGACCACGGGCCGTTACCCCGCCGGGGGCGTGACGCCGCTGTCGCGGACGCGCGACACCATCGGCCCCATGGCCGCGACCGTCGCCGACCTCGTCCTGCTGGACACCATCCTCGCCGCCGACCGGGGCCCGGCCGAGGCACCCGACCCGCGCGAGGTCGTGCTCGCCGTCCCCGCACACCACTTCACCGAGCCGCTGCACCCGCGCACCGCCGAGGTGTGGGAGCACTCCCTGGACGTCCTGAGGACCGCCGGGGTCCGGCTCGTGCCGGTGCGGCTGCCGGAGGTCGAGACGGCCGAGGAACTGGCCGGATTCCCCATCACCCTCTACGAGGCCGCCAGGCAACTCCCCGGGTACCTGAGCGTGGCGACGGGCGGCACGGAACCAGCGGAACTCCTGGCCCGGATCACACACCCCGACGTACGCACGACGATGGAGCGGGTCGTGTTCCCGCAGGCGGTCACCGAGTCGGCGTACAAGGCCGCCCTCGAGGTCCGCGACCGTGTCCTGGTGGACGGCTACCGGCGGATCTTCCGCGAAACCGGAGCACACGCCGTGCTCTTCCCCACCACCCCCCTGCCCGCCGGACGCATCGACACCGACACCGAGCGGGTACGGCTGGACGGTGTCCTGCGTCCGACCTTCCCCACGTACATCCGCAACACGGGACCCGGCAGCGTCGCCGCTCTTCCCGGCCTCACCGTGCCCGTCCGGTCGGCGGGCCCGGGACTCCCGGTGGGTGTGGCGCTCGACGCGCCCTGGAACACCGACCGACGGCTCCTGGGCCTCGGCCTGCTGGTCGAAAAGCTCCTGGAAGCGGGAGCATGAAGAGAAGGAGACGATCGGACATGACAGAGACCACTCGCCGCTTCAAGGCCGCGGCCGTCCAGGCCGAGCCCGCCTGGCTCGACGCGGAGGCCGGGGTCGCCAAGACCGTCGACCTGATCGCGGAAGCGGCCCGGGGCGGGGCCTCGCTCATCGCCTTCCCCGAAGTATGGATCCCCGGCTACCCGCACTTCCTGTGGCTGGGAGCGGTCGCCGACCAGGTCCCCTTCGTCGGCCGCTACCACGCCGCCTCGCTCGCCCCCGACGGCGATGGGATGACCACGATCCGCCGCGCCGCCCGACAGCACGGCATCACCGTCGCGCTCGGATACAGCGAGAAGGACCACGGCAGCCTCTACATCACCCAGACCGTGATCGCCGCCGACGGCAGCGTGCTCCTGCACCGCCGCAAGCTCAAGCCGACCCATGTCGAGCGCAGCCTGTTCGGCGAGGGCGACGGCAGCGACCTCAAGGTCGTCGACAGCACGCTCGGCCGGCTCGGCGCGCTGAACTGCGCCGAGCACGTCCAGCCGCTCAGCAAGTACGCCCTGTACGCGCAGAACGAGCAGGTGCACGTGGCCAGTTGGCCGTGTTTCGGTCTCTACCGCGACCTCGCCTTCCAGCTCAGCGCCGAGGCCAACACCGCCGCGAGCCAGGTGTACGCCATCGAGGGCAGCACCTTCGTCCTGATGGCCACCCAGGTCATCTCCCCGGCCGGCATCGACGTCTTCGCGTCCACCCCCGAGCAGCGCCGCCTGCTCACCGCCGGCGGCGGCTGCTCCCGGATCTTCGGCCCCGACGGACGTACCCTCACCAAGGACCTCGACGAGGGTGAGGAGGCACTGGTGTACGCCGACATCGATCTCGACGAGATCGACCTCGCGAAGAACGCCTACGACCCGGCCGGGCACTACGCACGCGCCGACGCCACCTACCTCGTTCACCGTCGCGAACCCCGCCGACCCGTGGTCCGGGAAGGAAGCCCCGCCGAGACCGCGTTCCCGGCGCTGGACGACGAGATCCCCGAGCCATGACCCGACCTGCCGAAGACTCCCCGCCGCCGGGCCGGCCCCCCGTCCAGACCCTGGACCGGGGCCTTCGGCTGCTGGAAGTGATCGCGCTGTCGGACGTACCCCTGACGCTGGCCGAACTCAGCCAGCAGATGGGGCTGCACCGCTCGATCGTCTACCGGCTGCTGCGCACCCTCCAGGACCACCACCTGGTCGCCCACACCACCCACGGGTACGTCATCGGCACCCGCGCCCAGTCACTGGGCCGGCGCACCCTGCCCATGCTCCAGCGCATCGCCAAACCGGAGATCGCCAAGCTGGCCGCGTGCGTGGGCCTGACCTCCTTCTTCGTCGTCCGGGACGGCGAAGAAGCGGTCACGCTGGTCTCCGTCGAGGTCGAGAGCACCCGCTCGCGCACCGTCTACAGCCCCGGCGACCGGCATCCGCTGACCCTGGGCTCCCCGGGCATCGCCATGCTGTCCGCCGAGCCGCAACTGCTCGGTGAGCGACCGGAGATCAGCCGGGCCCGCGCCTGCGGCTACGCCACCACACGCAACGAGGTCGTGCGCGGCCTCGGGACGATCTCGGCGCCGGTCGTGTCGGCGCCCGGCCACGCCGTCGCCGCCGTGTCGATCGCCTTCACCGTCGAACACCCCGGCCCGCCACAGATCGAGGCAGTCCTCGACACCGCCCGCCTGATCACCGGCCGGCTGCGCGGAGAGCTGTCCACCGGAGCGGTCCTGCCCGGGGTCGAGTGACTCGTCCGCCGACTCGGCGACCGACTCACGTACGGCACGTTTCGCATAGTGAACGTGCCCGTGGCCCCCCGGGGTTGGGCGGCTTAGCGTCCAGTCCTGCCAGAAAGGGAACCCGCGATGACCACGGCCGCCCATACCAGGACCGTCAAGGAACAGACCTTCGACGTCCTGCGCCAGTACGACCTGACCACCCTCTTCAGCAACCCGGGCTCCACCGAGGTCGGCTTCCTCGCCGATCTGCCCGCCGACATCTCCTTCGTGCTTGGCCTGCACGAGGGCTCGGTCGTCGGGATGGCCTCCGGCAGCGCCCTGGCCACCGGTCGCCCTGCGCTCGTACTGCTGCACACCACCGCCGGATACGGCAACGCGGTCAGCGCCCTGGCCACCGCCCGCGCCAACCGCGCGCCCCTGGTGGTCATCGTGGGCCAGCAGGACCGTCGGCATCTGCCCCACGAGCCGTTCCTGGCCGGGCGGTTGGACGGACTGGCGGGGGAGTACCCCGTGTGGCAGCACACGCCAGCCCGTGCGCAGGACGTCCCCGGCGCCGTGGCCCGCGCCTGGCACGAGGCCCAGGAAGGCCGTGGTCCGGCGGTCGTCGTCGTCCCGATGGACGACTGGTTCGCCGAGGCCGACGACGACGTCGCCCAGGCCGCGCCGCGCGGACCGGTCGCGGTGCGAGGCTGTCGTACGGCCTCCGACGACGCCGTGGCCGCCCTCGCCACGCTGCTGACGGCCGCCGACTCGCCCTGTCTGGTGGCGGGCGCGGGAAACGACACGGCGGACGGCTGGCAGACGCTCGTCACGCTGGCCGAGCGCCTGGACTGCCCGGTCTACCAGGAGCCGTTCGGCGCCCGCGCCGGCTTCCCCCAGGACCACCGTCTCTTCGCCGGCCACCTGCCCGCCGCGCGTCCCGCACTGCGCGAGGTGCTCACGCCGTACGACACGGTCCTCACCGTCGGAGCCGCCGCGTTCCGCCAATACCCGTACGCCCCGGGCGACTTCACCGAGCCGGGCACCCGGGTCGCCGTCATCACGGACGACCCGGAGGAGGCCCACCGCAGCCCGGCGGAACTGGTGCTGCTCGCCGAACCGGCCGACACCGTACGCCGGTTGGCCCAGCTGGTGCCCGCCATCCCGCGTTCCTCGGCGCCGAACCGGCCGACCGCACCCCAGCCGCCCCTCCCCGGTGAACCCCTGCGAGCCGCTCACGTCCTGGCCGCTCTCGCCGAGCGGCTCCACCCGAAGGCCGTGGTGGTCGAGGAGACCCCCTCCAGCCGCCCGGACCTGCACCGGCTGCTGCCCGCCCGGGCGCCGCTCGGCTTCCTCAGCGCGGCCATGGGCGGACTGGGCTTCGCCATGCCGGCCGCGATCGGCGTCCGCCACGGCGCCCCGGACCGGCCCGTCGTGGCCGTGCTCGGCGACGGCTCCTCCCTCTACTCGATCCAGGCACTGTGGAGCGCCGCCCACTACGGCATCGGCGTCCTGTTCGTCGTCCTCGCCAACGGCCGCTACGCGATCATGGACCGCCTCTCCGAGCGCGAGGGCTCCGCCGCCCCGGCCTGGCCCGCCTTCACCGAGCTGAGCGTGTCGACCCTGGCCAAGGGCCTGCGCTGCCCGGCCGAACGGGTCGAGGACCACACCGCGTTGCTGTCCGTCCTGGACAAGGTCCTGCCGACACTGGCGGACCGGCGTGAGCCGCTCGTGCTCGAGGTCGCCGTCGAGGCCGACGCCCACTACTCCTCCTGACCCGCTGAACGGAAGGCACACACGTGAAGGTCGTCATCATCGGCGGCGCCGGCGGCATCGGCTCCTCCGCCGCGTTCAACCTGCTCTCCGCGCAGGGGACGTACGAGATCGTGCTCGTCGACACCCGGCCGAACATGATCACCAGCCACACCATGGACCTGGAGAACGCCCTCGGCCTCGGCGCCACCGCCGACACCGTCCGGGGCGGCACCCCCGAGGACGCGCTCGACGCGGACGTGGTCGTGCTGAGCGCCGCCGTCCCGCTGCGGCTGAACTCCTCCCGTTCCGTCTTCCTAGCCGACAACGCGCGGATCGTGACCGAGTGCCTGCGTCCCCTGCGGGAGGCGGGAGCGGACTTCGGCGGGCTGGTGCTCATGCTCACCAACCCCGTCGACCCGCTGCTGACCTGGGTGCACCGGCAGGGCTGGCTGCCGCGCGAGCGGCTGATCGGCTACACCCTCAACGACAGCCTCCGGCTGCGCACCGGCATCGCGTTCGCGCTCGGCGTGCCGCCGAAGGACGTCGACGCCTGGATGCTCGGCGAGCACGGCGAGGGCCAGGTCCCGCTGTACAGCCGGGTCAGGGTCGGCGGGGAGCCCGTCGTCCTCACCGACGAGCAGCGCGTGGCCGCCGAGGAGTACGTGGACACCTGGTACTCCAAGCACGTGGCCCTCGACTCGGGGCGCACCTCCACCTGGACCACAGGCCTGGGCACCGCCCGCCTCATCGAGGCGATCGCCACCGGTTCCGGGACGCTCGTCCCCGCCTCCGTCGTGCTGGACGGCGAGTACGGCGTGCACGGCACCAGCCTCACCGTGCCCGTCGAACTCGGGCCCGAGGGCGTACGCCGCATCGCGGCCTGGGACATGCCGGCCGAGGAAGCGGCCGGCATGGTCCGGGCCGCCGACCGTGTCGAGGCGGGCGCCTCCGAACTGACCGACCAGGCCGTGGCTCAACGGCCCTGACCACGCCCACCACGTATCACCACGTAAGAACGCGTATCAACGACGCTACGTAGCAAGGAGATCGACCTCATGGCCATCACCCGAGACCTGTACATCGCCGGAAGAGACGTGCCCGCCGCCTCCGGCCGGACCACCGACGACATCAACCCCTTCACCGGGGAGGTGTACGCCACCGTCGCCGCCGCCGGTCCCGAGGACGTCGTACGTGCCGTGGACGCGGCTGACGCGGCCTTCGAGGCATGGGCCGCGCTGGCCCCCTTCGCCCGTCGGGCGATCTTCCTCAAGGCAGCCGACCTGCTGGACGGGCGCGGCGCACAGGTCGCCGACCTGATGGCGCAGGAGGCGGGCGGCACCCGGCCGTGGGCGTTCTTCAACGTGATGCTGGCGGCGAACATCCTGCGCGAGGCGGCGGCCGCGATCACCGCCCCGCGCGGTGAGGTGCTCAGCGCGCAGGAGCAGGGCGCGCTAGGCCTGGCGGTGCGCGAACCGCTGGGCGTGGTCGCGGCGTTCGCGCCCTGGAACGCGCCGGTCATCCTGGGCGTGCGGGCGGTGGCGGCGCCGCTGGCGGCGGGCAACACGGTCGTCGTCAAGGCGAGCGAGGACGCGCCGATCGCCTGTGGGCTGCTGGTTGCCGATGTGCTGCGGGAGGCCGGGCTGCCGGACGGCGTGCTCAACGTCATCACCAACGCCCGTGAGGACGCTGTCGAGATCGCCGAGACGCTGATCGCCGATGAGCGGGTACGGGCGGTGAACTTCACCGGCTCCACCGCTGTCGGACGGATCGTCGGAGAGCTGGCGGCCCGTCACCTCAAGCCCGCGGTACTGGAGTTGGGCGGCAAGAACGCGGTGCTCGTCCTTGACGACGCGGACGTGGACTATGCCGTGGACGCCGTGACGTTCAGCGTGTTCATGAACGCCGGGCAGATCTGCATGTCCGGCGACCGGATCCTCGTCCACGAGTCCCTGGCGGAGGAGTTCACCCGGAAGTTCACCGCGAAGGCGGGTTCGCTGCCGGTCGGCGACCCCGGGGAGCCGTACACGGTCGTGGGCCCGCTGGTGAGCGCATCGGCCGCCCGGCGGGTGGCCGACCTGGTCGCGGACGCCGTGGCCAAGGGCGCGAAGGTCCTGGTCGGCGGCGGTGAACCGGACGGCGCGGTCCACCCGGCGACCGTCCTCACCGATGTCCCGAAGGACGCGGACCTGTACCACACCGAGGCGTTCGGCCCGGTCTGCGTGATCGAGACCTTCTCCGACGACGACACGGCGGTGGCCCTCGCCAACGACACCGACAACGGCCTGACCTGCGGCATCATCACGGAGAACGCCACCCATGGACTGACGGTGGTGCGCCGGATCCGTACGGGCATCGTGCACATCAACGACCAGTCGGTGGCCGACGAGCCGCAGGCCCCGTTCGGCGGAGCGAAGGCCTCCGGCTATGGGCGCTTCGGCGGCAGGTGGGGAATCGAGGCGTTCTCCAACACCCGCTGGGTGACCATCGCCACACAGCAAGCGCACTACCCCTTCTGAACTGACCTGTCGGACACTTCGCGACAGGCCGGGGAATACGCCGCCCCCGCGCCCCGGGAGTCATCGCCGATCCAGGGACAAGCCGGGGACTTTCACGAACGACCTGTCCGGCGGTGAATTCCTGCGTAGAGGGGTGCTGGAGCGTCGTGCTTGAGCCCGTGGTGGGCGGATCACCTCCGCTCGAGCGGAGGCAAACCGTATGACGGCAGCCCTTTAGCTGGGCGGAATGAGTGCTCACCGTCGAGAGCGCCTTTCTAACGGCCCGGTATGCCCGCGAAGGACGGTCAGCCTGAAGGCTGGCTCTGCACCGGTAGACGTCCTGGCCGTTGACAGCCAACGACACCGGTCATAGAGGCTCCGCCCCGACGGCCGGGGTGAAGCCTTCGCGCGTGGAAGGGGAATCCGCTGCTCTCGGGTTTGGAACCTGTCTCCCAGCTGGGAGACAGGCTGCTGCGGGAGCCGAACTTGTCCTTCCGGGAGGTGTTCGGGACGCAGGTTGGACACAAGGATCGGAAAAGACTGACAAGGGCCGAGAAGGAGTACGACGCCAAGCAGGCTCTGACCTGGGAAAACGGGGTCTTCGAAGTTGAGCGGTGCGCTGGTTCGGTTTGCTGACACGGCGTCACGCTCCGTGTTGGTTCGGGCTGCTTGGCCCTGGACGCAAGGTGCCCGTGGGCCTGCGTGATCATTTCTGTTCTCTACGCAGAACGATCATGCAGGAGCCACGGGCTTGCTCAACGATACGACGTTGCTGCTCGACCTCGACGGGGTGTCCGTCGTCCGGGTCGAGCGGCTGGCGGACGGGACACGCCGGGTCCACCTGGCCACGGCCGATGACAGGGCCCGGGCGTGCCCGGCCTGTGGGGTGTTCGCCACCAGGGTGAAGGGCTCGGCGGTGACGCGGCCCCGCGATCTGCCGTACGGCGAGAGCGGACTGGAGTTCCGCTGGCACAAGCGCCGCTGGTGGTGCCGGGAGGCCGGCTGCCCGCGCCGGTCCTTCACCGAGCAGATCCCGCAGCTACCGGCCGGCGCACGGATCACCATGCGACTGCGCGGTGCCGCCGGGCGGCGAATACGCGATGCCGCCTCCACCGTCATCCAGGCCGCCCGGGATCTGGGTCTGTCCTGGCCGACCGTGATGGACGCCTTCCGCGCCGTCGCACGCGAGGTCACCGAGGCCCCGCTGCCCGAGGTGAAGGTGCTGGGCATCGACGAGACTCGGCGCGGACGGTCGCGCTGGGAACAGGACCCCGCCACGGGCAAGTGGATGCTGACGCGCGATCGGTGGCACACGGGGTTCACCGACGCGCTCGGCACTGGCGGCCTGCTCGGCCAGGTCGAGGGCCGCACCGTCGCCGATGTGCTCGCCTGGCTCGCCGCCACCCCGCTGACCTGGAGAAAGAGCATCGAGTACGTGACCATCGACATGTCGGCCACCTACCGCGCCGCCGTCCGCACCGGTCTCCCGCAGGCCACCGTCGTGGTCAACCACTTCCACGTCGTCCAGCTCGCCAACAAGATGCTGTCCATGGTCCGGCGCCGCACCACCGCCGAGATGCGCGGCCGACGCGGACGCGCCAGTGACCCGGAATGGAAAGCCAGGCGGCGCCTGCTGCGCAACCGCGAGGACCTCACCGACGAGCAGTTCGCCACGATGTGGAACACGCTGCTGGGCGAGGGGACGATCGGCCAGACCCTGTTGACGGCATGGATCGCCAAGGAGAACCTGCGCAACCTCCTCGCCTTGGCGAGAACCGGCGCCGACCGCCACCAAGTCGGCCACGCCCGCTGGAAATTCCGCACGTGGTGCGCGGACTCCGACATCCCCGAGGTGCGGCAGCTCGCCGTCACCGTCGACCGCTGGTGGGCCGAGATCGCCGCATTCATCGACACCGGACACAGCAACGCCAAGAGCGAGGGCATCAACCGCGTGATCAAGCTCGTCGCCCGCAACGCGTTCGGCCTTCGCAATGCCGACAACCAACGGCTACGGACCCGCTGCGTCACCACCCGCCGGGCCCGCGGACACCTCCGCACCGCTCAACTTTGAAGACCCAGTATGGTCCGGGGTGTCCCTGCTGGCGGGACAGGGTGCAGGTCGGGTCTGTACGGTGAGCGGCTCTGTCCCGTAATCGGTGGTAACGACGAGTGACGGGCATCGTTGGCATGGTGTGCGAGATGTCAACGAGCTTGTGAGCGTGGTGTTTTCGGGGTTGTCGGCGCTGGTCATCGAGGGTGTGGCGGACGAGGGCGGCCTGATCCGGGTGACGGCGCGGACCCGGCACGATCTGGTGCCGTGCCCCGAGTGCGGCACGCCGACAGGGCGGGTGCACGGGTTCCACGGGCGGAGAGTCGCGGACGTGCCCATGGACGGACGGCGGGTCGTCGTCTCGGTGAGGTTGCGGCGGCTGGTGTGCCCGGTGCTCGGCTGCTCGCGGCAGACGTTCCGCGAGCAGGTTCCCGGCGTCGTGGAGCGCTACCAGCGCCGGACCAACCGTCTGGCCGACCAACTCGGCTCTGTGGTCAAGGAGTTAGCGGGCCGGGCGGGTGAACGCCTCTCACGCGTGCTGGCCTGCTGGATCTCTCGCTCGACCGCCCTGCGCATACTCATGCGCAGGGCGGTCCCGCCGCTGCGCGTCCCGCGCGTGCTCGGCGTCGACGATTTCGCCCTCAAGCGCCGGCACCGCTACGCCACCGTGATCATTGACGCCGAGACCGGCGAGCGGATCGACGTCCTGCCCGATCGCACCGCCGAGACCCTGGCGGTGTGGCTGCGCGAGCATCCCGGGGCCGAGTACGTCTGCCGGGACGGCTCCACTACCTATGGCGAGGCGATCCGCCAGGCCCTGCCCGAAGCAGTGCAGGTCAGCGACAGGTGGCATCTGTGGAGCAACCTCAGCAGCATGCAGCCCTTGCCGACGTTCTCGAAGCACGAGGCTGGCCCGGAGCCGGGCGACTGCTGGTCGAACTCCTGGCCGCCGATGCAGATCCTCTCGTCGACTGCCACATCGAGATAGCTGTGCCGGTACGCGTCGATCCCACGGCCAAGGTCACCTACCTCCACGACATCATCCTCCACGCAGGAACCGACAACGGAGGCCACAACCGTGACCGGTGACAGCGCCCCACCATCTCCCTCCGCACTCCTGCTGGCAGCCATCCGCGCCGCCGGCTCAGTCGCCACCCCCCGAAATGCAGACCTGCTCAAGGAAACCGCTGACGCCGCCCAACGAGCGGGCCGGACCGTGCTACAGCTCCGGGCCGCTGGGGAGACCAGGATGACGCTGCGGCTTGGATGGCCTGCGGGCAGCGCCCCGGACATCGAGCAACTGGGGGAGCAAGCTCCCGCCACGCTGCCCCGGATTCCCACCCTGGTCTGGGCCCTGTGTCTGAAGGCCGCATGGCCCGATCCCACTGTGCCGCACTACCCCGGGCAGCCCTTTTCCGCCCAGCTGATCGAGAACGCCGGCGTGCACCTGGGCGCGGATCGCAAGAGCGTCTCCACTGCTCTGGAGCGCGTACTGCCCGGGCACGGTCTCATCGTGGCGGTCGGCCCGTCGCTGCATCTGGGGCCCGCCGTGGCCACCCTGCCCGGTCCCACGATCGCCGCGCTCCGCAGAGGCCACCAACGGCTGCCTGACCCCCACCAGCAGCACACTGTGCACCCTTCACCCCCTTCCGTAGAGGCGCACGCTGACGATCCGGACACCGCTACCGCGCCGCACGAACTGACCCCGCCGGACGCGACTGCTCAACACAGCAGCGATCACATCACCCACAGCATCGTCACCGCCCTGGAGAGTGCGTGTGGCCCACTGCCCCCACGCAACCTGCCGGCGCTCACCGACCCGGACGTCCGTGCCCATGTCCAGACCGCCTTGGCCGACATTGGCCGCACACTCATCCGCACACCCCAGGGCACCTGGACCACCGGATACCCAGACCTGGTCGCCGAAGCACTCACCGCAGCCGGGATCGGCACGCTCAGCCCTGCCGAGCGAACCGTCCTCGCCCTGGTCCTCCTGCACACCGTGGCTCTGCCGCGAGCCCAAGGACGCCACACACACCCGCAATGGAACGCCACTCAGCATTCCGTCACCCTGCGAGAACTCGCCCGCAACCGGGCCCTGACCAAAACCACGATCCGCGAGGCCCTGCGCACCCTGACCGCGGCAGGGATGGTCGATACCGCAGGCCAGGGAAACTACGTCCCCGGCTCGTGCCTGCAGCGGCTGAGTGAAGCCAGCGTCGCCGCCTTGTGGGAGGACCTCATCCTCGCCGGCCGGCCCGATGGCCACCTCGCCAGCGCCATCGCGCGGCGTCGCCAAGCCGCCCGACCCGCCGTCCCGTCCCAGGAGCACCCGTGACCACCCCAACCGGCCTCGACAGTCATCTGTCCACCGGCATCATCGGCAGCCGGAAACTGGTCGCCGTCCAGACCTTCGCCATCGCCCGGCTCACCAGCGACCCGGTTGCACTGATTCCGGGCACCTTCATCGCCGTGACCGGTCGAGGCCCCAAGGACTCCAACGAATCAGGCAAGACCAGCTTCCTCGCCGCCGTGGCGTTGCTCCTGGGCGACCCTGAATGGCAGATCACCAGCAACGGCACAGCCAATACCGTCAACCTGCTCTTCGAACCCGTGATCGCCGGCGCCTCCACCCAGCTGGTCGATGCAGCGGACCGCGGCTATATCGCTGGCGTCTTCGCAGAATCCGACGGCAGCCGCCCGCACAGCGTCTGGCTGCAGATCAGCAACGACTCACCCCACGTCCAGGTACGCCACCACCCCGGTGTCCACCTGCTCACCGACGGTACAGACGACGAGCGTCACCGGGCAGCACCGGCCTTCTACCAACAACTCGGTGTCGAGGCACTGGGCTCCGGCGAATACGCCAACCAGCTCTACGGCCGATCGCCCAAGGTATTGGCCTACGTGGCGTCCCGCGGGCAGGTGCGCTCACGGCCCTCCCTGCTCAAGCTGGAAGCCGGCACCTACTCACCCGACCACATCGGTGATGCCCTGATCACCCTGTCCGGCCGCGCCAGCCTGCTCGAACACGACAAAGGACAACGCAAGGCACTGGAGGACAAGCGAGCCAAATACGCCAAGTCCCTTCAACGACACGACGAAGCACTCGCCAGGGAAGACACCATGCTTCGCGAAGCAGAGGCCCGAGACGAACTCCGCCGCAAGATCGGCAGCGCCGAAGCCGACCGCCACGCCGCCCTGGCCCGCACCCTGCTGGACGAGACCGCACGCCTGCGCAGCGCCGAGATCCTCCTGCCCCAGACTGCGGCCACCCACAAGACGACGACCGATCTTCTTGAACACCTGGAAGCCCAGAAGACCGCCGCCTCCAACCTCACAGAACTCGACCGCACCTGCAAAACAGCCGAACAGACCAAAGACCAATGCCTCACCGACTTGACCAACGCTCAGACCGAGGAACGCCACCTCGCAGAAGAACTCGCCAAGGCGCACAAGACGCTCGACGAGGCTCGGACCCTCAGCGCCACGCACGCCGGCGAAACCGCGGCCGCGCTTCAGGAACAGCTGACGCTACTCACCCAGCAGACGGCAGAAGCAGAGATCAACCGCGGCATCGCCCAACGTGACGCCCGCCATTACGCCGACCAACTCCGCAAAGCCGAGCAGGGACAAGCAGGTCTCGTCGGGGAGGTCCTGCATGCGCTGGCCGCAGAGGAGGACATCACCGGCGTAGGCCTGCTCGACCAGATCGACCTCGACGACCAGACCCGAGACATGTGGGAAGCCGCCCTTCACCCGTGGCGCGATGCCGTCTGCGTGGCACATGCCGATCTGCCCGCCGCTCTCAAAACACTGACCGCACTGCCTGGCGCAATCCTCATCACCGAGGACCCCAGTCGGACCGCAACCGCCACCTCACGCACTGGCCACAAGACCGCGTGGCCAGCCGGCATCCGCTCGGCGCCAGAACCGGCACGCCAGTTCCTGCACGCCCTCGCCGACCAGACCCAATGGACCGAACAGCCTCCGCACTCCAGCGTCGACGCCCTCGGCGTCCACATCGTCGGGTCCTTCCCCAACCCGACCGTCGGGCGGGCTGCCTTGTGCGCTCACCTGCGCGCCCGTCACGACGAGGCCCTGTTCGGCCAGCAGAAAGCGGAGAACCTCCTTGAGCATCTCGCACGTCGCATCACTCTCACAGAGGCTGAACTCAAGCGGGCCCAGGCTTTCGAAGCCCTACCGCAACTGCTGAAAGACCACCGCGAAGCCACCGACAGGCTTACCCGCAGGCGCAACACTCTTCCCCAGGTCGTAACACTTCTCGCAGACGCAGTGGACGCCTGGGCCATGGCCAAAGCCGCCCTCAGCGGCCGCAAGCAACGGATCGAAGAGCTGGAGCGGCGGATCCAGGAAACGAACGTCACGCTCCGAAACTGCGACGCCGAACTCCGCGAACAACAGGCGGTCATCGAAGGAGACGGCGCAAACACCGCGGCAGCCGATCTGGGGCTAGACCCGGAAGCTGCCCGTGCCTTGCTGAACTGGCCCGCGGACTGGCTACCCTCTCAGTACACGCGGCTTCTCACCGAAGCACCCATTCCACTCGCTGCACCCCATGGGGAACCGCCCCGGGAGCGGCGCTCCGCCGACCAACTCCACATGGCCGCCAACGCGACTGTCGACGGGTGCATGGTTGCCCTCTCCCTTCGGGCGAGCACCAGCGGATATCCCACTGTCGCCCTCGCTCGCGCCAGCCACACGGACGACACTGAGCCCGATGTGAAGGCAGATGCCGCGCTGCAGGCCCTGAGCGAGTGGCTCACCGACAACGAGGCCGCCGACGCTGACATCCACACCACCGTGGAGAAGGTGCGCACCGAGCGCCTTGAGGAGAACGCCTTCATCTCCCGATCGGTGGAGACCCTCGCCGAGGAACTCCGACACACTCAGGAAGTCATCACCCAACGCGTTGCCGGAGCCCTCGACAACATCACTGTGGCACTGGATCAACTGAACCGCGACGCTGGCCTTTTCGGCGCGGACCTGCACTATCAGATCGATCCGCCTACGGACACCGACCACAGCTGGCGCTGCTCCGTCACACCGCGATGGCGACGTAACCCCAACGGCCCGATGCTCGCTTATGACACCGTCACCAACACCGCCCAGGAAAAGCTTTTCTCCATCCACCTCGTTCTCGCCGCTCTTCTGGCAGCTCCTCACGCCCAAGGCCGAGTGCTCGTCCTGGACGAACTAGTAGTGCGTCGCTGCTTAGTTGTGGCGTGTCTGGTTGGGAGGCTGGTGTCTGGTGGGTTCCTCCTTCCCTTTTGCCGGACAGGACTGTCGTCATGGGTTCACAGAAGAAGCGGCCGGTCAGGTTGACACCGCAGGATCGTGAGGAGTTGGTCCGGGTGACCACCACGGGTGTTCGTGGGGCCTCGATGATCATGCGTGCGCGTGTACTGCTAGCACTGGACACCTCGGTGGGAGACGTGGATCCCAAGGCGGTGATCGCGGCCCGGCTCGGCGTCTCCGGTGAGACGTTACGGCTGGTCGCCAAGCGTTTCGCCGAGACCGGTGGCGATGTGCACGCCACGATCGCGCGGAAGAAGCGCGACCTCCCACCGGTGCCCTCGCCGGTGACCGGCGAGGTCGAAGCCCGGCTGATCGCGATGGCGTGCTCACAGCCACCCCAGGGCCATACCCGGTGGTCGCTGCGGCTGCTGGAGAAACATGTCGCGCTGGCCGAGGACATCCCCGATCTGGACCACTCCACCATCGGGCGGGTCTTAAAAAAACGGAACTGCGCCCTCACCTGAGAAAGTGCTGGACCATCCCACCCCGGGCGAACGCGGAGTTCGCGGCCCGGATGGAAGACGTGCTGGCCGTCTATGCCCGGCCCTACGACCCGGCACGTCCGGTGGTGTGCATGGACGAGAAGCCCTACCAGCTCCTCGGCGATGCCCGCGACCCACTCCCGGCCCGCCCTGGTCACGACGCCCGCCAGGACAGCGAGTACATCCGCTGCGGCACGTCCTCGATCTTCGTGTGGGTCGAACCCCTGCGCGGGTGGCGTCGCGTTCAGGCACTGTCCCGGCGGACCCGGATCGACTGGGCCGGCCAGGTCAAACAGTTACTGAGCGTGGACTACCCCGACGCCGAGACCGTGGTGCTGGTGATGGACAACCTCAACACCCACAACATCGCCTCGTTGTACGAGGCGTTCGAACCCGAAGAGGCATTCGCCCTGGCCCAACGCCTCGAGATCCACCACACGCCCAAGCACGGGTCATGGCTCAACATCGCCGAGATCGAACTCTCCGCACTGACCCGGCAATGCCTCGACCGCCGGATCAGCGACCTCGACACCCTCAACACCGAACTCTCAGCCTGGCAGAACGCCACCAACACCGACCAGCGTCAGGTGAACTGGCAGTTCACCACCCACGACGCACGCATCAAACTGCGCCACCTCTATCCCAAAAACTAGCCGCGACAGTCTACTAGGCGACTCCCTGGGCCAAGAACACCGCCGCGAAGTGCTGAGCGCGATCACCAAAGTCGCCACCGCCCACGGCATCACTGTCCTGGGCACGTGCCAAGACACACTGATGCGAGATGTAGCCCCCGTGTGCGGGCAAATCCTCTACTTCCAGTACCCGTCAAAGTCCGAGTACCTCAACCGGCCCACCCGCATGTTCGGGTACGACCCTCAAGTCGGCCGAGTGGAGCTCACCGCCGAACAACTGACCCGGCGACTGACCCGCTGAGACCGACCCGGCAGCAACACAACACTGCTGCCGTGCACAGCGAAGACCGTTCCGCCCTGCGTGGAACCAAGTCGGGCGCGCGGTCGTGCGACCCGCGCCAGAGCAACGTGATCAGGCTGATGCCTCAAGGGCGCTTCCCCGAGAGAGGCCCACGACGTCGTACAGGGAGTCGCCCCATGTAGCCCAGCGCTCCAGTTCCGTTGCACCGATCAAGTGGATCGCGTGATCATTGGCGAAGTCGCGCGCAGGTTCGGAGAAAGTGCCGTTGGTGACCATCAGAGCGATGTCGGCCTTGTGCTCAAGGCGAGCGGTTCCATTGAATGTTTGCACGTTCGTACTGGTCACAGTCTGCTTGGCAGCCCTGCTGGTCTGCTTGCACTGCACCACCACGCGTCGGCCGTCTGGCGTCTGAGAGATGACGTCCGCACCCCGGTCCCCGGTACCGCCATGCTGCCGGATCACCTTCATTCCGTCGCGCTGAGTGAGCCACGCGACGAGAACCTCGAAGTCCTTGCCATCGAACTCCCGGATGCGCCGGAGAGTGTAACTCTTCTGGCTCTGGGCGAAGATGTTCCTCCGGTCGTCGACGACTGCGAGACGTTCGATCTCTGCGAGTGCCCGGTCATTCATTGCCGCGAAGCGTTCTGTGCTGGGGGCGATCTTGTCCCACTGTTCGGCGATGGTGTTCAGCGGAGAGTCGACACGGCCGGGAGCGTAGCGCGTGGACAAGTCCTCTTCTGGCAGCGTACTGAGTTTCTCGAAGGCCAGGCCCGCTTGCCGCAAGGAGCCATCGATGAGGTCGAGTTCATCGCTCACCTTCATGATGAATGCATCGAAGAGCGAGTCAAGTTCGGCCCGAGTAAAGTCCCAGGTGCGCCCACGAAAGTGTGAGCTGTTCTTGAGGCTGTTGAGTTTTTCGAGATTCTTGCGGAGAGCATCTCTCTGCCTTCGCAGCGCGGTGCAGGCTTCGCGGCCGATCGAAACTTCCTGCACCCACAGGTACGCAGCGAGCAGGTCGGCGTCGTCGGCTTTACCCAACGCGTCGCCGATCCTGCTGCGTACGTCGCGGTCGGGGTAGCGGGGAGGGACGACGCGAGCGGTACGGTCAATGATCACCGGGGGAGCGTATACGCGGGCACTGACACCCCAAGGCGCCCTCCCGACCCACTGAGCGTTGTTCAACCTGAATTCGCTGGTCATGGGGCTGGCGTGGGCGGGGGCTGAGGTGCTTGTGCCAGTCGGGGGCGTGATCGGTAGCAGGTGATCATCCGACGCATCGCCGGTTCGCCGGAATCGCGATGCCGGGTTGGGAGTGCCTCGTAGGCTCCGAGGAGAGCCGGGTGGGAAGGGGCTGCTGGTGGCGGACGTACTGGTCTGGGTGATGCAGCGAAGGGTGGTGCTGGCCGATCGCGCCGAAAGGCTGCGCAAGGAACTCGCCGAGATCGATGCCGAGGTGGCCCGGCTGGAAGCCGCCGAGGTGGTGATCGGGCAGTTCATCGAGGCCGAGCGGAGCGGGCAGGCCGACGGCCCGGCCGCGGCTGAGGAGTTGGAGCGAGTGACGACTCCGGGTGCGGGCGGGATGCTGCTGGTCCCGCACCGAGAGCCGGGCACGGACGAATGTGCGCTGCCCGCCGACTACCAGGCGATCATGAAGATCGTGGCCGCAGTCTCGGAGCCGGTCCCGGCCAAGGACGTCAGCGTCCACCTCGGCAGGGGCACCCAGCCCGGGCAGGCAGGTCGAACCGGTACGCGACAAGCTCAGGCGCCTGGCCGACCGGGGCTGGCTGCACCGCACCCCCGCCGGCCGCTTCACCGCCCTGCCGCAGCCGCCGGTCTGACCGGACCCGGCCGGATTCGGGCGTAACACGTAGGACCCCGGCGGGAGTTGGGGATTCCATGCGAAAGAACACCAGTCCCGCCGAGGGCACTGAGGGGCTTGTCTACCAGTGCCGCCTGCCGCTGTCGAGCTCCACCCTGGACCTGGTCGCCGGCCTGGTCCGCAGCCACCTGAAGAAGATCCGCTCCCGCTGGCGCAAGCTCCCACCCGGCCGGATCGCCCTGATCGTCCTGGCCGTCCTCCGCCACGACCAGCGGCTTTCCGACATCGCGGGCGGCAACGACGTCTCCGCCTCCACCGTGCGCCGCTGGCTACTGGAAGTGATCGGGTTGCTGTCGGCCCGTGCCCAGCGCCTGGACCGTGCCCTGAAGAAAATCGCCCGGAAGGGTGGCGTCGTCGTCCTGCTCGACGGCACTCTCGTCCGTACTCGCCGACGCACCGGGGACGAGAACCGGCCGAACTATTCGGGCAAGCACAAGGCCCACGGCCCGCTGTTCCTCGCCCTGACCGACGAGACGGGCAACCTGGTCTGGATCTCGGCGGCAAAGCCTGGGCGCTCCAGCGAGATCACCACCGCCCGCCACAACAGGATCACTACCCGCCTGCGGGAGGCTGGTCTGGGCGCTCTGGCCGATCTCGGCTTCGTCCCGGGACGCTCACCCCTACTTCGCGACGACTCCGGCGAACCAGGCGATCTTCGATCTTGCAAGGGCCCCTGGGGCATGAGGGTGCGCCGGCTCTCGACCTGTACCGCCAGATCGGCGGCAACACCATCATCGACGGCACCGTGGCCGATCTTGACGGCGCCCACGTCGACCATGCCCGCGACGCCTTCCTGCAGTCGCTGACCGTCTTCGAGCGCCAAAGCCCGGCACACCGAGGCGACGTTCGCCGGGAACCGGCCATCCTGACCGACAGCCGGTTCCCGACCCAGCGCCGTTAGTGGCTGATCACGACCTTGCCGAAACGTGAGCCGTGCGCGAAGTGCTCGAATGCCTGTAGGGCCTCGGAGAAGGGGAAGACCCGATCGATCACGGGGCGGACGCGGTGCTGGGCTATGACGCGGTTCATCTCCTCCAGGTCGCTACGGCTTCCGACGCCGAGCGCGCGGAGTGTGGCGAAGCGGAGGGAGAGAGACATCAGGTCCATGCCCTGCCCGGCGCCGCCGAGGTGGCCGACCAGGGAGATGGTGCCGTGCAGGGCGAGGGCCTCCACGGACTGCGGGATGGTGGCGGCACCGCCGACTTCGACGACGATGTCGACGCCACGGTCGTCGGTGAGCTTGCGGACGACGGAGCCCCAGTCAGGGCTCTCGGCGTAGTTGACGACGTCGGAGGCGCCGAGTTCGCGCAGGCGCTCGGCCTTGGCCTCGCTGGAGGTGGTGGCGATGACTCGAGCGCCGGCCGTGCGGGCGAACTGCAACGCGAACAGCGACACGCCGCCGCTGCCTTGCACCAGCACGGTGTCGCCAGGCCCGACGCCGGCCACGGCGGACCAACCGGTCAGGGCCGCGCACGGCAGCGTCGCGGCCTCCTCGAAGCTGAGATGCTCGGGCATCGAGACCAGGACGTTCTCGTCGACGACGGCGTAGTCGGTGAGCCAACCGTCGATGTCGGTGCCGTACATCTGGCCCAACTTTCGCACCGGGCCGCCATACCATGTCGGGTTGAACGAGTTGACCACGCGGTCGCCGACCCGGAACCGGGTGGTGTCCGGCCCAACGGCCTCGATCACACCGGCGGCGTCGGAGAGCTGGATCAGGTTCGGCAGTGGCGGGAACGGATAGAGGCCGTTGGCGATCATCATGTCGCGGCCGTTCAGGGAGGTGGCCTTGACGCGGATCAGGACTTGGCCACGTCCGGGCGTGGGCATGGGGCCCTCTACCAGTTCGAGGACGCGGTCGGCGTTCAATCGGTATGACTGCATGATCTTGACGTTAGGATGCCCGGGCTGGACGACCAGTATCCTGGAGTCCAAAGTTTGCAACCGATCGTCCAGGGCCGAGGAGTCATGGATCTTGTCGACAGCGTGCTCACCACGATGAGCATGAGGCCCTCCCAGTACGCCCGGCTCGACGCCGGCGCACCGTGGGGCATCTCCGTGCGGTCGCGCGACTCCGCCCGGCTGGTGCTGGTCGCGGAGGGCTCCTGCTGGCTCGGCACGAAGTCGCTCGACGAACCGCAACTGCTCGTCGCCGGCGACTGCTGCCTGGTTCAGAGCAACGTCGAGTTCACGCTCCAGGACGCGCCTGGCCGCGCCCTCGTGGACTGCGAGTCGCTGTCCGAGGGCCACGTCACCGAGCACAGCGGCGATGGTGAGCGGACGGTGATCCTCTCCGGCCGGTTCTCCTTCGACACCGCCGCCGCGGAACCGCTCTTCGACGCTTTGCCGCCGTTGCTGCGCATCGATCTCGGCAACGCCGCCGGCCGGTCGCTTCGTGCCACCTTCGACCTGCTCGACGCCGAGGCGTCCGAGGGCGGCGTCGGCTCCGCGCTGATCGCCAGCCGGCTTGCCGATGTGCTTTTCGTGCAGGCGATGCGAGCCTGCTGCGCCTCCATCGGCAGCGGCGGCGTCAGCTGGCTCGCCGCGCTCCGCGACCCTCAGCTCTCCGCCGCCATGAACGCCATGCACGGCGACCTCACGCAGGCGTGGACCGTCGCCGAACTCGCCCGTACCGCCGGGATGTCCCGCTCCGCCTTCGCCGCCGCATTCCACGCCAAGGCCGGAGAGACGCCGCTGAGCTACCTCACCTCGTGGCGGCTCTACCGGGCCAAGACCCTGCTTCGCGACACCCCGTTGAGCGTGCAGGAGATCGCCGTGCGGGTCGGCTACGAGACCGGCACCGCCCTCAGCCGCGCCTTCACCCGCCGTGAAGGCGTCTCCCCGGGCACCTGGCGCAAAGATCGACGGCGCCCGCAGGCCGCTTGATCCAGGATCGGCCGTATGGCAGACGAAGGCTCCACCCATCCCCTGCCCGCCGCCTTCTACGACGTGCACGAGGGCGACCGGTTCGACCTCGACCCGTACATCGCCGTCGCCGCCGGACTGAACGCCCGGACCGTAGTGGCCATCGGTTGCGACATCGGGGTTGGCCCCGAAGCTCGCCGACCTCGGCCTGTCCGTCGTCGGCCTCGACCCGATCAGGTTCCCTCGACGTAGCCCAGGGCCAAGCCCGGCTCCGACCGTGTCTACTCATCACGCGACTGCACCGTGACCAGGTGACCGAGCCCATCACGCTCGCCGTCGCCCACATGAAGACGATGCCATGGGCGATCTATCGCGTGCGCCGGCTCTACTACGCGCCGGCCAACGCGATCCGGTCCGTGGAAGGCATCCTGCTCGGTGGACACCGCACTGTCCACACCGCGCTGACCGAAGTCAGCCGGCTCGTCGACATCGCGGTGACGAAGAGCGAGGAGATCGCCGGAGCGCCGGTCCGCGACGGTGATCAAGATACCCACCGCCGGCTGTGGCTCCGCAGAGGCTGCGACGGGATCTATCCGACTATTGGCAGGGGCCGATATTCAGGAATCGGAAGTAGGGCAGGTGGAACAGGCCCCCTTTGAGGATCTTGGCGGCCCTTGCCGATCAACGCTCATCGATGACGTTCCAGCAGGCAAGAGGCGGTGAGTGGTGTCGACCCTATGCAGGCTTGTCGATCTGTTCCTGTCCTTGTGGCCTCTCTATTGCCCCTGACGCTCCTTGAAAGCCCGCCCCATACAGCATACCGGACGTCGCTCCAGCTCAGCGGGCGCGGTTGAACCATGGTGCAGCGCATTCTCAATGAACTCGTTTCAACCTGAAGTTGCAGGTCCTGGGGCTGGCGTGGGTCGCGGTTGGGATGCTCGTGCCGGTCGGGGGTGATCGTCCGTCAGCGGTGGACCTCAGCGTTCGTTAGCACGAGGAGCGCCCGCAGCAGCGTGGTCGCGTGTCGGGCGTTCATGCGGACCTTGGTGAGAATCCGCCAGTTCTTCAGGTCGGCGAAGCCGTGCTCGTTCGCCGCTCGCTCGCGGCTGACCAGCCGGTTCGCCTCTTTCTGGGCGTCGGTGAGTGGATGGCCGCGGGTTGCCCGTCGGCCGGTGACGATGACCGGGTCGTCGGGGGCGTCGTCCAAGCCGACGAAGCCGAGATCGGCCAGAGCGCCCAGACCAGCCTCCCGCAGGCGGGTAGTGATCCTGTTGTGGCGGGCGGTGGTGATCTCGCTGGAGCGCCCAGGCTTTGCCGCCGAGATCCAGACCAGGTTGCCCGTCTCGTCGGTCAGGGCGAGGAACAGCGGGCCGTGGGCCTTGTGCTTGCCCGAATAGTTCGGCCGGTTCTCGTCCCCGGTGCGTCGGCGAGTACGGACGAGAGTGCCGTCGAGCAGGACGACGACGCCACCCTTCCGGGCGATTTTCTTCAGGGCACGGTCCAGGCGCTGGGCACGGGCCGACAGCAACCCGATCACTTCCAGTAGCCAGCGGCGCACGGTGGAGGCGGAGACGTCGTTGCCGCCCGCGATGTCGGAAAGCCGCTGGTCGTGGCGGAGGACGGCCAGGACGATCAGGGCGATCCGGCCGGGTGGGAGCTTGCGCCAGCGGGAGCGGATCTTCTTCAGGTGGCTGCGGACCAGGCCGGCGACCAGGTCCAGGGTGGAGCTCGACAGCGGCAGGCGGCACTGGTAGACAAGCCCCTCAGTGCCCTCGGCGGGACTGGTGTTCTTTCGCATGGAATCCCCAACTCCCGCCGGGGTCCTACGTGTTACGCCCGAATCCGGCCGGGTCCGGTCAGACCGGCGGCTGCGGCAGGGCGGTGAAGCGGCCGGCGGGGGTGCGGTGCAGCCAGCCCCGGTCGGCCAGGCGCCTGAGCTTGTCGCGTACCGGTTCGACCTGCCTGCCCGGGCTGGGTGCCCCTGCCGAGGTGGACGCTGACGTCCTTGGCCGGGACCGGCTCCGAGACTGCGGCCACGATCTTCATGATCGCCTGGTAGTCGGCGGGCAGCGCACATTCGTCCGTGCCCGGCTCTCGGTGCGGGACCAGCAGCATCCCGCCCGCACCCGGAGTCGTCACTCGCTCCAACTCCTCAGCCGCGGCCGGGCCGTCGGCCTGCCCGCTCCGCTCGGCCTCGATGAACTGCCCGATCACCACCTCGGCGGCTTCCAGCCGGGCCACCTCGGCATCGATCTCGGCGAGTTCCTTGCGCAGCCTTTCGGCGCGATCGGCCAGCACCACCCTTCGCTGCATCACCCAGACCAGTACGTCCGCCACCAGCAGCCCCTTCCCACCCGGCTCTCCTCGGAGCCTACGAGGCACTCCCAACCCGGCATCGCGATTCCGGCGAACCGGCGATGCGTCGGATGATCACCTGCTACCGATCACGCCCCCGACTGGCACAAGCACCTCAGCCCCCGCCCACGCCAGCCCCATGACCAGCGAATTCAGGTTGAACAACGCTCACTGTTGATACGTGAAGAGGATCCCCGGTATGGGACTGCAGTAGAGGCAAGTCCTCCCTTTGTCGTTCGTCGGCGTGCCGATCATGTTGCGGTCGTGTTGGTGGGCGGGCGGCTCGGCGGGTAGCCCCTTGCGCGGAGCCAGGTGTCGAGGGCGAGAGCGACGATGTCTCCATGCGGTACGCCCGTGTCGGCGTTGTAACGGCGGATCCGGCGCTGGAGTTGGAGGACTTCGGGGACGGCGTGGTTGAGCTGTCCGCGTTTGGTGTGCCGGTTTCTGATGACGTCCAAAGTGTCCGGATGCGGCATGAGAACGTCATCGGTCGGCTGGAACTCGGCGTCGAGCGCATCGGCGATTTCGCGTAGTCGGCGGGAGTAGGGGGACTGATCAGGCACGCGAGCTGCTCCGGTCGGTCTGACTAGGCTGATAGCTATCCGCCTATTGGGTTATTGGAATAGTCGCCACGGGGCGACCGCCCCCTTGAGTGAGGGTGGCCGCCCTGTGCCCTGCGGTCGGGTCAGAACCCGCGGGTGGTGAGCCACTCGTCCAGTGCCACCGAGACGATGTCGCCGATGGGCAGGTGATCGAGTTCGTTGTCCAGCGCGAAGCGCTTGAGTCGCTTTTTCAGCTTCAGCGCCGCGGGCACCGACGAGTCGAGACTCTCGCGCGCGATGATGCGCTGGTTGAGAACAACGGCGGCCTCAGGAATGTCCTTGGGACGGCCGGATCCCTGAGCCCACGCTGTCCCTTCGCTGGGCGCTTCCTGCGATTGCGCATCCTGTTCCTGGTGAGCCCGTGAAACATCGGTCCTCACCGGGAACCCATTGCCGCCTGCCGTCGGAGGAGCCGCAGGGCGAAGCGCCACCTCGGCGGCCGGGACTGCGCCAGGAGCCGCGGACGGGCCATGCTGCGGAACGGGCTCGGTCGGCTGCGTGGGCTGGACCGCATGTGCTGCGGGCTCGGGAGCCGGGAGCACATGCGGCACGTGCGTCTCCATTGGCTCCCCAGCGGATTCCATCCTCGCCTCCGGGGCGGCGACGCCCAGCTGACTGGCGTCTGGCTCCGGCACGGGGCCGCTCCGCGTGACCTCAACAGTCGGCTGGGTGGAGGGCTCCGCCGCTTCGGGCGCCGCATCGGTCCGGCCTCGCGCCGATGCCTCGGCGGGAGCGGCGGAAGGAGCGGGCTGCACCTGCGCCTCGCCCGCAGTGGGACGGCCTTCGCCCTGGGCGGCGGCCTGTTCGGCAGCGTACTGCTCGGGGTGAGCTCGGCGGCCGGGGGAGGCGGCGGGGCCGACTTCTTGGCCCCGCCCAGGGTGCGTCCCGTGCGGCGGGCCGGGGGCTTCATGCGCTCGCTCATGCCGTGAGCTCCTTCATCAGTTCGGCGTACTCGCTCAGCTCGGTCGGGATCTCGCCGAAGGCCTCCATGTAGTGCACCCAGGAGTGGATGACGGTCTCGGCGAGCGGGAACGGCTCGTCGCGGTCCGGGCCGATGCCCTCACCCTTCTCGGGCTCCAGCAGCTTGTCCTTCGCGTTGCGGGGCAGGCTGGTGCGGTCGTCGGCCTTGACGAGGACTACGTGGGCGGTGACGTCGCGCTCGTTGCGGGCGGCGGCGCGCTCGGCCTCGTCGAAGGTGGCCACGAGCTTGCGGCGCTCGATCTTGGTGGGGGCGACCGGCACGAGCAGCAGGTTCGCCTCGGTAACGGCCTCGTGGAACAGCTTCGCGCTGCCGCCGCCGGCGTCGACCACGATCGCGCCGAACTCGGCACGCTTCTCACGGATGTACTCGGCGATGTCATCGAACGGGTACCGCTCGACCACCAGGTTCTCCGGGATCTCGAAACCCTCGGCCTTGGCGACCTTGAACCAGTCATAGGCGGACTGGCTGGTCGCGTCCGCGTCCAGCAGCAGCGTCGGCAGCCCCAGGACGACGGCGTAGTAGAGCGCGATGAACCAGGCCGAGGTGGTCTTGCCGGTGCCGCCCTTGAGCATGCCGACGACGATGACGAAGGCGTCCCAGGCGCGGGCTGTGGCCGCTGCCAGGGTCTTGTGACGGGTGTTCTCGTTCACGTGTGCTTGATCTCCTGAAACTGGAAAGGATGCGTTGACTTCTGCGGGTCGGCGAGTGGGCCGACTTTCGGTGGCGGCTGCTTGCCGATGACGGAGGAGCCTGTGCTGCAGCGCTGCGTCCGGGATAGCGCACGGTCGACTTTCTGATCTGTCGGGCAAGGCGGGGGACACCCGACAGGGCGGGGGCGCTCATGACCGCTTTCTCGGTTCACGGGCTGGGCTGTGTCTGTGCCGGGGCCGCATGTGGGTGCCTGCTTGGTGCAGGAGCCGGTAGACGGTGGCGACCGAGTAGTTGCACTCCTGGGCGAGGTCCGGGACCGTGGCGCCGGCCTCGTACCGCGCCCGCAGGGACACCGCGAGCTTCCGCCGCTCAGCGGCCCGCGCTGCGGCGCGCATCCGCAGCGTCTGCTGCGTGGTGCGCACGGTGCCGCCGGCCTCGATCAACAGGAGCCGGGCAGCACGCCTCGTCCCTCCCGCCGCCGCGGCGAGCTCGGTGAGGGTGGCGCCGTGCTCCTCGTACAGTGTGCGGAGATGTGCTGCGAGTCGTTGGCGCGCTTGGGGGTCCTCGCGCATTCGGCGGGTCTGCCACGACGTGCGCATCACGGTCCCGGCCTCGTGCAGCCGGTTGAGGACCGTGCCGTAGGACAGGCCACTGGCGGCGACGAGTTCGTCGACCGTGGCACCGGACTCGTACTGTTTGCGCAGGACATTGGGCGTCATCGCCTCGCTGGTATCGGATGTGACTGGGGGCTCTGGGTTCATGCGGCGGACTCCCATTCGCTGAGGGCTTCGGCATGGGCGGCGGCCAGCTCGTCGTAACTGCGCTGGTCCGATGGGGTGATGAGGATCAGCCGGCCGTCGGTGGCCACGCGCCATTCGGCGTCAGGGCGGCCCGTGACCGGGTCGAGGACGCGCCCGCCCGGGGCGTGCCACGCAGAGGGAATCTCGTCGGGACGAGGTGCCGGGATCAGTACCTGACGGCCGTCGCGGACGATCACCATGGCCTTGCGGCGGTGCTCCGACAGCCGCTCCAACACATCCCGGTACGCCGCGCGCTCGACCGCGTGCAGCGCCTTGCGCCGGGCCGCGACGCCCGCGGTGGCGCACTGCCGGGCGACCGCGTCCCAGCCCTGTGCCGGGTACGCGGTCGGGCCAGGAACCGCATCCGGCAGGCTGGTACCGAAGCCCTCCAGCGCGCGAGGCGCGAGGCTCCAGGTCTCACCGCTGTGGTGCACCAGGCCGTGGTCAGCCAGGCGGCGCAGGGTCCGGTAGGCGGTGGCCCGGGACACCGATGCCGAGCCGACAAGCTCACCGACCGTCTGGGCCGGCCGGGCGTGCAGCGCGCCGATGATCATGAGCGCGGAGCTGCCGAGGCCGTGGTGGGCGAAGGCGTCGTGGCCCATCAGCCGGCCGACGACGGTGGAATCGATGTCGGCGGCCGACCCTGTCTCAGGGGTGGGCCACTCCTCAAGTGACGAGTCGGGGGGGTACTGAGTGGTCCGGAAACGAGACAGCGAAGCGGGGGCGTTGCCGTCGGCGAGGTACCAGGTGGAGCCCTCCCGGCCGTGGCCGACCCGCAGGCGGCGCAGCCAACCTTGCGGTTTGAGGACCGTCTCGTAGACGGCCCGCAGGGTCGTACGGGAGACGCCTGCTTCCTCGGCGGTCTGCCGCTCACTGGCGTGATGCAGGGGGCCGCCCGCGATCTCGGCGAAGTTCAGATGCGCCCGCAGCACCCGCAGCGCGGTCCGGCCCCGCTCCCCGCGCCAGGGCGTCGTCTCGATCCGGTCCCGCAGCGCGGCAAGAACCTCGTACGCATGCTGGCGCGACTCCAGCACCCGCGTGCTGGTCACCACCGCCGAGGCGCTGGCCCACACCCGGCGGATGTAGTCCAGGGCTCGCGCCTGCCCGGAGCGCAATGCGATGTGCCGGGCGTGCCGACCGCCTTCGTGGTCGGAGTGGAGCAGCAGCTGGGTCAGTTGGTCGGCGGTTCCGCCGGCGCGGGCGACGTGGCAGGCGATGGCCGCGGTGATCCGGTGCCCGTGCTCGGCTGCACCCTGCCGGTCTTCGCGCAGGACCACGCTCCTACCGTCGGAGCCGAGCCTGCTGTAACTGCCCGCCGCGTAGCGGCCGGTGAGGTCTCCGACCAGGACAAGGTCAGCCGCGGCCGGAGGCAGCCGGTGAAGCCCCAGTCGCTCGCGCGGGTGAAATGTCCGTCGGGATGGGTCTGCCTGGTGGGTGTGGTGTGGCACTGTGGGGTCGTCTCGCAAGGACGTGGACGCCACCCAGGCCCGCTAAAACCACGGGCGGTGTCCGGAACCGACCTCCAATATCGGTGCCAAGCGAAGCCTCCAGGATGGCCGTCCTGGAGGCCTTCGTATGCCTGGCTCCTCAGCGGAGGCAGGCGTCCCCATCGCGGCTCGACCGAGATCGACTCGGAGTGCCGCCAGAGGAGTCCTGACCCGTTCGACACCGCTCCGACCTCGGCCGATTCGGGGCCAAACAGAGGGCGATTGCCTCTGACTGGCTCCGAGCAGCTCGGGTCGAACCCGGGTCGAATCAGAGCGGTTTCCTCTGACTGCCTCCGATCGCCTCTGCAACCCGACCTAGCAGGTCACAACCGATCCGGCCCGCGAAAGCGCAGGTCAGAAAGGTGCTCCAGGAATACCACGAGTACACGGTGAAGACCCCCGGCTCCTCCACCCGCGGCGCCCGCCGCATCGTCACCGGTCAGGCCCACGAGGAGGACTACTGCACCGCCGACCACTACGCGTCCTTCGACCTGGTCGACCACGACCGCTGACCAGGCCGGCCCGCACCCCGCGCGACCGTCCGTCCTTCCCCCACCGGACGGACGGTCGCGCGGCCACCGGTCAACGGGACCTCCGGCTCTCCGCCGCCGCGAACAGGGCGACCGCCAGGACGATCAGCGCGACGCTCACATAGATCTCGTAGCCGTCCAGGGCGCTCCACTGTGTCACCCCCCACTTCAGCTTGCCGGTGAGTTCGTACACCAGACCGCCGGTGCCCTGCAGCAGGGCGATGAACCCGAGAAACTCCAACAGCTGCTTCATGTCCAGGATCCTCGCCCCGCGGTCCCCCCACGTTCATCGGCCGCGGGGCGAGGCCCGCGCG
Source organism: Streptomyces sp. MNU76 (assembly GCF_020982545.1). Taxonomy (GTDB): domain Bacteria; phylum Actinomycetota; class Actinomycetes; order Streptomycetales; family Streptomycetaceae; genus Streptomyces. The sequence goes on from NZ_JAJKLK010000003.1 coordinate 779,032, forward strand.
ACCGGAGTACCGATCTCGGCGCGACGAACAGCCGAAAGTCGACGGCGCCACGACTTCGGTCGCGATCACCGCCGGAAGGGAGGTCTTGGGACCCGGCTCCCCGTAGATTTGTCGACCGTGAGCGGTGACAAGGCGGTATCCGAGCCCCCGAACTTCCCGGGACGGAGCTGGCTGCTGCCGTCGGCCCTCCTCGACTCCGGCGACGACACCGCGGACGGCCGACCCGGACGGCCGCCCAGGCGCACCGCGCGCGACTGGGCCGTCGACTTCACCTGCTTCCTGCTGGCCGTGTTCCTCGGCCTCCTGGGCGCGGACACCGTCAGGAACGAACCCGACCTGCCGTCGGCCTTCGCCACGTTCGACCAGGTGCTGGGCGCGCTCGCCTGCGCCGCCGTCTGGCTGCGCAGACGTTGGACGGTCGGCCTCGCCGTGGCGATGGTCCCCGTCTGCTTCGTGTCGAACACCGCGGGCGGCGCCGGTCTGATCGCCTTCTTCACCCTCACCGTGCACCGGCCCTTCCGGTACGTGGCCTGGACCGGCGGCGTGTCCCTGCTGCTGACCCGCTCTTCTTCTGGCTGCGCCCCGACCCCGACGTCCCCTACCCCTGGGCGGTCCTCCTCGTCTTCGTCCTCACCGCCGCGATCGTCGGCTGGGGCATGTTCGTGCGCTCCAAGCGGCAGCTCATGCTGAGCTTCCGGGACCGTGCCCGACGCGCCGAGACCGAGGCCGCGCTCCGGGCCGAACAGGCGCAACGGCTCGCCCGGGAGGCCATCGCGCGTGAGATGCACGACGTCCTGGCGCACCGGCTGACCCTGCTGAGCGTCCACGCGGGCGCGCTGGAGTTCCGGCCCGACGCGCCACGGGCCGAGATCGTCCGCGCTGCGGGCGTCATCCGGGAGAGCGCCCACGAGGCGCTTCAGGACCTGCGGGAGATCATCGGTGTGCTCCGCGCGGGCGATCCCGACGACGCGGGCCGCCCTCAGCCGACCCTGGCCGCGCTCGACACCCTCGTCTCCGAGTGCCGTGAGGCCGGGATGAAGGTCGTCCTCGACCAGCACGTCACCGACCGCGCCGCCGTCCCCACCTCCGTCGGCCGCACCGCCTACCGCATCGCCCAGGAATGCCTGACCAACGCCCGCAAGCACGCCCCCGGCGCCGAGGTCACCGTCACCGTCACGGGCGCCCCGGGCGACGGACTCACCCTCTGCGTACGCAACTGCCCGCCCCCGGGGGAGGTCCCGCCGGTGCCCGGCTCCGGTCAGGGCCTCATCGGCCTCACCGAACGCGCCACGCTGGCCGGGGGCCGCCTGGACCACGGCCCCGAGGACGACGGCGGCTTCGCGGTGCGCGCCAGCCTGCCCTGGGACTGACCCCGGGCACCACCCCGACCGGACACCACTATCGGGGTGCGCCGCACCATCTCGTGCCCCATGATGGCCAGTTGACCCGTACGACCGCCTCGGCACGTACGGCACACAGCACTGGAGCGTCCCGGCAACGGGACGGGAGGGGACAGCGGAGTGAGTTTCGGGGGACGGAATCCGTATCAGCCATCCTGGCCGCCACCGGACGACGGACCGTACCCACCGCATCCCCCTCACCTCCCGCCACATCTCCCGCATTTCCCACCGCATCCCCTACGGCCCGCCGCCCACCCTCGTGCGAAGGCTGCGCGAGGACGAATGGCCGCCGCTCAGGGAGTTCCTCAGCGGGCTCCGGCTGCACGGCTGCCTGTGGGTGCTGGCCGCGATGTGCGCGTGGCCGATGGTCGTCGGTCTGCTGGTGGGCTACCCGCTGGCCCGCTCGGCGCGCCGCCCCGCCCGGCGGATCTTCCCCTCCCGCTCACGCCACCGCCCCCCGGACGAGGACGTGACGCGGTTGCAGCGCAGACGCGCCTGGACGGCCACCCTCATATCACTGCTGATCCTGGCGGTGTACGGCAAGCCCGAGGACGTCGACCAGGCCCAGCAGCAGTTCATGATGCGGCTGACCATCAGCCCCTGGCTGCTGCTCCTGAGCGCACCCGTGGTCGTCGCGGCCCTGTTCCGCTGGTCGTCGCCCGACGCGCGCCGGGCCATGCGCGCCCCGCTGCGCACCGCCGGGAGATCCGCGCTGTGGTACGTCGGCGCCTTCACGACGGTCCCGCTCCTCTGCGGGGCGATCTACTACACCCGCGTCCACCTGGCACCCGACATGAACCTGTGGTCGCCCCTCGCCCTCCTCGTCCCGCTGCTCTGGGTGCTGCTCTTCATCGTCTTCGCCACCGGGCCCGCCGTCCGCAGCGCCTTCAACACCGTCGATGTGCACCCCGCGCTCCCCGCGCTGCTCACCGGCGCCCTGATCTGGGAGTTCTCCGCCATCAACCTGGCCGTCGGCGGACTGCCGCCGGGCCCGCCGCTGGTCCAGCTCGCAGCCCTCGTCGGCGGCCCGGCCTCGGTGACGGCCGTCGCGTGGTGGGAGATACGCCGGCTGCGCACCCGCCACGGCGTACGCCTGCGCGCCTGACGGGCGGCCCTGACGGGCGGCCCCGGCCCGGGTCACGCCGTACGCGGTACCACGCGCTGCCCCACTGACCCGTACACCCACGCCGACGCCTCGTCGATGAAGTCGCCGGGGAAGCCCAGGCGGAAGTCGGTGGTCTCCTCCAGCCGGGCCAGGACCTCCTCCGGGAGGACCAGCCGGGCGGCGCCCAGGTTGTCCATCAGCTGTTCGACGCGGCGGGCGCCCAGGACGGGGTGCACGGCGGGGGAGTGGGCCATGGTCCAGGCGATGGCCACCTGGGCCGGGGTGGCGCCGAGTTCGTCCGCGGCGGACTGCACGGCCTCCGCCACCGCCCGCTCGCGCGCGCCGATCGCCTCGGCGGACAGCCGGGTCGCCGTGCCCGGCGCCACCCCGCCCGGACGGGTGTACTTGCCGGACAGCACGCCGTTCTGCAACGGGCTCCACGCCGCGACCGACATGCCGAACGCCTCCGCCATCGGCAGCAGCTCCCGCTCGATGTCCCGGTTGAGCAGGCTGTACGGCACCTGGAGCGCCGACAGCGGCGACCAACCCCGCCACTCGGCCAGCGTGTTGGCGCGCGCCACCACCCACGCCGGGGCGTCCGAGATGCCGACGTACAGCACCTTCCCGGACCGTACGGCGTCGTCGAGGGCGCGCATCGTCTCCTCGACGGGGGTGTTGCGGTCCCAGATGTGCACCCAGTAGAGGTCGATGTAGTCCGTCCCGAGGCGCCGCAGACTCGTCTCCAGGGACAGGGCGAGGTTCTTGCGGTGGTTGCCCGCGGCGTTGGGGTCGGCGCCGTCCCGGGACACGGTGTACTTGGTGGACAGCACGAACCGGTCGCGCCGCCCCTTGAGCAGCTCACCGACGATCCGCTCGCTCTCCCCGCCCCGGTAGTTGACCGCCGTGTCGATCACATTGCCGCCGGCCTCCGCGTACACGTCGAGGATCCGCGCGCACTCCTGTGGGGGCGCCCCCACCCCGCCCTGTTCCCCGAACGTCATGGCGCCCAGGAACAGCTCGGAGACCCGCAGCCCCGTCCGGCCCAGGAGTCGGTAACGCACCCAAAACCTCCGTCAGTTGAATGCCGTACCGGCCGACACTAACGGGTCGGGCCGAGGCGACGCGGCGGTCCGGGCGAAGCGCCCTACGGTGGTGCTCCATGACCGACATCCGAACGGTGGGCCGATGACCGCGATCCGACTGCTCCTCGTCGACGACGACCCCCTCGTGCGCAGAGGCCTCTCGCTCATGCTGGGCGGCGCCGAAGACATCGAGATCGTGGGCGAGGGCGCCGACGGCGACGAGGTGGAGGCCCTCGTCGACCGTACGCGCCCCGACGTCGTCCTCATGGACATCCGGATGCCGACCCTCGACGGTCTCTCGGCCACCGAGCGGCTCCGCGCCCGCCCGGACGCGCCCGAGGTCGTCGTCCTCACCACCTTCCACGCCGACGACCAGGTCCTGCGTGCTCTGCGGGCCGGCGCGGCCGGCTTCGTCCTCAAGGACACCGCTCCGGCCGAGATCGCCGAGGCGGTACGGCGGGTCGCGGCCGGCGACCCCGTACTCTCGCCCGCCGTCACCCGCCGGCTCATGGCACATGCCGCGGGCCCCGGCCCCGACACCCGCCGCGCCACCGCCCGTTCGCGGGTCGCCGCCCTCAACGACCGGGAACGCGAGGTCGCCGTGGCCGTCGGCCGCGGCGCCTCCAACGCCGAGATCGCCGCCGAACTCTTCATGAGCGTCGCCACGGTCAAGACCCATGTCTCCCGCGTCCTCGCCAAGCTCGGCCTCAACAACCGTGTGCAGATCGCCCTGTTGACCTACGACGCCGGGCTGCTGGAGGAGGACGGGCACCCCTGACGGACGGTGGGCACCCCTGACGCACGGCGGGCACTCCTGAGCGACGGCGGGCGTTGGACGGGTGAAGGGGGAACCATGGGGCATGAGCATGCGATCGATCTCGGGGAGTACGGACCGGGGTTCACCGAGAACCCGCATCCCGTCTACGCCGAACTGCGGGCGCGCGGTCCCGTCCACCGGGTCCGGCTGCCCAAGCACGACGCGCACCACGAGGCCTGGCTCGTCGTCGGGTACGAGGAGGCGCGGGCGGCATTCGCCGACCCCCGGCTGTCGAAGGACGGCTCGACGATCGGGGTGACCTTCCTCGACGAGGAGCTGATCGGCAAGTACCTGCTGGTCGCCGACCCGCCCCAGCACACCCGGCTGCGCGGGCTGATCGCCCGGGAGTTCACCGGGCGCCGGGTCGAGCGGCTGCGGCCGAGGGTCCAGGAGATCACCGACGCGCTGCTGGACGAGATGCTGCCGCGCGGCCGCGCCGACCTGGTCGAGTCCTTCGCGTACCCGCTGCCCCTCACCGTCATCTGCGAACTGCTCGGGGTGCCCGAGATCGACCGGGCGGCCTTCCGTAAGCTGTCGACGGAGGCGGTGGCACCCACCAGCGGGGAGAGCGAGTACGCGGCCTTCGTCCAACTCGCCGCCTACCTGGAGGAGTTGGTCGAGGCCAAGCGGTGCGCACCGCCGGCCGACGATCTGCTGAGCGCGCTGATCCGGACGACCGACGAGGACGGCGACCGTCTGTCACCCGCGGAGCTGCGCGGGATGGCCTTCATCCTGCTGATCGCCGGCCACGAGACCACCGTCAACCTGATCACCGGTGCCGTTCACGCTCTCCTCACGCATCCCGGGCAACTCGCCGAGGTGCGGGGCGACATGAGCCTTGTGGACGCCGTCGTGGAGGAGACGCTGCGCCATGAGGGGCCGGTGGAGAACGCGACGTTCCGCTTCGCCGCCGAGTCGCTGGAGATAGGGGGCACGGTCATCCCGGCGGGGGACTCGGTGCTGATCGGGCTGGCCGCGGCAGATCGGGACGGCGCCCGTTACCCCGGCCCCGACCGCTTCGACATCCACCGCGACACGCGCGGTCATCTCGCCTTCGGCCATGGCATCCACTTCTGTCTCGGTGCGCCGCTCGCCCGGCTGGAGGCGCGGGTGGCGCTGCGCGCGCTGCTGGAGCGGTGTCCCGGGCTCGCGATGGACGGGGTGCCGGGGGAGTGGCTGCCGGGGATGTTGATACGGGGGGTGCGGAGCCTGCCGGTGCGCTGGTGAGGCGGTTCCTCGCCCCCGCCGCCCCTACCCGTCCCATCCTCGCAAGGGGCTGCGCCCCTTCGACCCCCAGACGTCCGTCCGGTGGGGGCTGGTCGCGCAGTTCCCCGCGCCCCTAAAAGCCCGCGGGGAACTGCGCGAGAAGCCCCACCGGGCCGACAGCCGCGACGAGACGTGAAGCTACTCCCGGCCCCCCGGGATCTCGCCCAGGTTGACCGGCCGATGCTCCTGCCGGGACAGCTCGCACGCCTCCGCCACCCGCAGAGCCTGCAGGGCCTCACGGCCGTCGCACGGGTTCGCCCGCTCCCCGCGCACCACCTCCACGAACGCGCCGATCTCGGCTTCGTACGCGGCCGCGAACCGCTCCAGGAAACCGGTCCACGGCTTGTCCGCCGGCGGCGGCCCGCTCGGCTCGGTGGACGCGACCGGCGTACGGTCGTCCAGCCCGACCACCACCGTGTCCAGTTCCCCGGCCAGCTCCAGCCGTACGTCGTACCCGGCCCCGTTCACCCGCGCCGCCGTGGCCGTGACGAGCGTGCCGTCCTCCAGCGTGAGCACGGCCACCGCCGTGTCGAGATCGTGCGCCTCCCGGAACATCGGGTGCCCGACGTCCGACCCGGTCGCGTACACCGTGCCGACCTCGCGTCCCGTCACCCACCGCACGATGTCGAAGTCGTGGATCAGACAGTCCCGGTAGATCCCGCCGGAGACCGGCAGATACTCCGGGGGCGGCGGCGTCTGATCGGCAGTCAGCGCCCGTACGGTGTGCAGCCGTCCGAGCCGGCCCGCGCGCACCGCCTCCCGCGCCGTGACATAGCCCGAGTCGAAGCGCCGCTGGAAGCCCATCTGCAGCACCGTCCCCGCCGCGTCGACCTCGGTCAGCGCGCTTAAGGTGCCCGGCAGGTCGACGGCGATGGGTTTCTCACAGAAGACCGGCAGTCCCGAGCGTGCTGCCCGACCGATCAGTTCGCCGTGGGCCGACGTCGCGGCCGTTATCACCACGGCGTCCACGCCCCAGGTGAAGATCTCGTCCACGCCCGGCGCCACCGTCTCGCCGAGGCGATCCGCGAGGTCATGGGCCCGAGCCCGGTCGACGTCAGTGATGATGAGGGAGCCGACATCACGGTGGCGGCTGAGGGTGGTCGCGTGAAACGTCCCGATGCGACCCGCCCCGATGAGTCCGATGCGCATGGGAAACAAAGTGGGGTCGTACCTGCCGCCGTGTCAATGGTTTGTCCGGACAACCGAACCACGCGGCTTCCCGTCACCCGGGACCGCGGTTACGCTCGGCCCGTGCCGAAACCAGAAGTGGATCCGACCGTGTCGCTCCAGCTCAGCGTCGACCGCAGCAGCCCGGTCCCGCTCTACTTCCAGCTGTCCCAGCAACTGGAGGCCGCGATCGAGCACGGCGAGCTGACCCCGGGCAGTCTGCTGGGCAACGAGATCGAACTGGCCGCCCGCCTGGGCCTGTCCCGGCCGACCGTTCGCCAGGCCATCCAGTCCCTGGTCGACAAGGGACTGCTCGTACGCCGCCGCGGCGTGGGCACCCAGGTCGTGCACAGCCAGGTCAAACGCCCCCTGGAACTCAGCAGCCTCTACGACGACCTGGAGGCCGCCGGCCAGCGCCCGGCCACCCGCGTCCTGGTCAACACCACCGTCACCGCCTCCGCCGAGGTGGCCGCCGCCCTGGCCGTCGCCGAGGGCGGCGAAGTCCACCGCATCGAGCGACTCCGTCTGGCCCATGGCGAGCCCATGGCCTACCTGTGCAACTACCTTCCGCCCGACCTGCTCGACCTCGACTCGCCCCAGCTGGAGGCCACCGGTCTCTACCGCCTCATGCGGACCGCCGGCATCACTCTCCACAGCGCCCGCCAGACCATCGGCGCGAGAACGGCCACCCCGGAGGAGGCCGACCGCCTCGCCGAACCCGAGGGTGCCCCCCTGCTGACCATGCAGCGCACGACGTTCGACGACACGGGCAGAGCGGTCGAATACGGCACCCACATCTACCGCGCCTCCCGCTACTCGTTCGACTTCCAGCTGCTCGTGAGGGCGTAGGAGATCTCCGTGCCGCGCCCCTGGAAAGCGCGGGGCGCAGCCCCCGCTTTCCAGGGGCGCGGGAACTGCGCGACCAGCCCCCACCGGACCCGCACCCGAAAAACAACCCATGGCACCCCCGCCCCCACGCCGCACCGAGCGGAGCGCTAAGGCAGAATCGGCCCGATGAGCACTTACCGCGACTTCACCCACCGCGGCTCCGCGCGGGCCACCGTCCTGCGGACCGTGGGAACGCGCGAGCGCCGCTCCCATCTGACGGCCCCGCGCGTCCCCACCGTCGGCATCGACATCGGCGGCACGAAGGTGATGGCGGGCGTCGTGGACGCCGACGGCAACATCCTGGAGAAGCTCCGCACGGAGACCCCGGACAAGTCGAAGAGCCCCCAGGTCGTCGAGGACACCATCACGGAACTGGTCCTGGACCTCTCCGACCGGCACGATGTGCACGCCGTCGGCATCGGCGCCGCCGGCTGGGTGGACGCGGACCGCAACCGCGTGCTGTTCGCCCCCCACCTGTCCTGGCGCAACGAGCCGCTGCGCGACCGCCTCGCCGGCCGGCTCGCGGTGCCCGTCCTGGTCGACAACGACGCCAACGCCGCCGCCTGGGCCGAGTGGCGCTTCGGCGCCGGCCGCGACGAGGACCACCTGGTCATGATCACGCTCGGCACCGGCATCGGCGGCGCGATCCTGGAGGACGGTCAGGTCAAGCGCGGCAAGTTCGGCGTCGCGGGTGAGTTCGGCCATATGCAGGTCGTGCCCGGCGGCCACCGCTGCCCGTGCGGCAACCGGGGCTGCTGGGAGCAGTACAGCTCGGGGAACGCCCTGGTCAGAGAGGCCCGCGAACTCGCGGCGGCCGACTCCCCGGTGGCGTACGGGATCATCGAGCACGTCAAGGGGAACATCGGCGACATCACCGGGCCGATGATCACCGAGCTGGCCCGCGAGGGCGACGCGATGTGCATCGAGCTGCTCCAGGACATCGGCCAGTGGCTCGGCGTCGGCATCGCCAACCTGGCCGCCGCCCTCGACCCGTCCTGCTTCGTCATCGGCGGCGGTGTCTCGGCCGCCGACGACCTGCTGATCGGCCCGGCCCGGGACGCCTTCCGCCGTCACCTCACCGGCCGCGGCTACCGCCCCGAGGCCCGGATCGCCCGCGCCCAGCTCGGGCCCGAGGCCGGCATGGTGGGCGCCGCCGACCTCGCGAGACTCGTCGCCCGCCGCTTCCGCCGCGCCAACCGGCGCCGGGTGGAACGGTACGAGCGTTACGCGCGGTACGTGGAGGCCCGCCGCACGACCCAGGACACCGCATGACCGCCGCGGTGCCCCACCAGGGCTCCTCCCCCGAGGAACCGGAGCGGCCGGCCGAGGACCGCCTTCACGTGATCCGCCGCCGGGCGATCACCCTGGCGATCATCGTGCTGCTCATCGGCGTACCGGCCGGCTATCTGGTGATCTCCGCCAACCAGAGCCGCGACAGCGGCAAGGACAAGGAGAAGAAGTACTCGGCGACCGGCCTCACCGCCCACTGGCCCTCCCGGATCCAGCAGCGCCTCTATGAGGTGCCGATCCCGCCGTACTCCAAGCACGTCGCGTACTACGAGACGAACAACTGGCGGACCAGCCGTCTCTACGTGCAGTTCTACACGAGCAACGAGGGCCTGGAGAGCTTCCTCGACCAGATCGGCGTCGGCACCGGCGACCTGGTCGAGGACAAGGCGGCGATCAACGCCCGTGACCGGGGCATCGTCGGCTGGGACTTCACCGGGACCGGCCCCTGGTACGGCCTCGTCAACGTCCAGAAGAACCCCGCGCCCACCCACAACATCGTCGTGAACCGGTCCAACCCGGACCATCCGATGGTGTACGTGGTGTCCCGAACCGTCCCCTGACCTGCCCGGACACGGTCGCGGCCGGGCCTTCGCCCGCTCGTCGCGGCCGATTGTCAGACCCCGCCCGTAGAGTCGGAGACAGCTGATCGAGTCGCATCGTCGAGCCACGTGGCCGAGCCACGTGGTCCAGTCGCACGGCCGAGTCGAGAGCGGCTGACGGGAGTCTGACCGGAGAAGGCTCATCCGACGAGGGGCGGGAGGTGACCGGAGGTATGCGGGACATGGCTGTGCCCGAGGCCGACACGTCCGTACCCGCGGGGACGTCCGTCCCCGTCCGGCTGGCCGCCGTCTTCCTCCCCGCCCCGCTGCCCCGGCACAGCAGGTTCGCCTTCTGGGACCCGGCGGGGGCGGAGCCGTCCCCGGGCGCCGCCGAGGACCTCACCGTCATACGACCTCACGGCTCCGGCGCCCGCCGGGGCACCGTCCCCGCACTGTGCCTGCCGGTCGGCGAGGCCCTTCCCCTGCTCACCCGAGCCCGCCGCGACCCCGCCGCCCACCCCGCCACGGCCTGCTGGGGCGCGGCCGCGCTGCACGCGTTGCGGCTGGTCGCGCGGGGGCGGCTGCTGCCCGGGCTGACCGCCGACGGATACGACGCCTGGCGCGCGGGACCGCTCGACCCGGACGACATCGCCCACCTCAGAGCCGTCGCCGCGGCCCTGCCGTACGAGGGCCACGCCGTCCCGCTGCCCGGCAAGGGGCCGCTCCGGCTGCCCGAGCCGGAGGCACTGATGCGGTCCTTCCTGGACGCGGTCGCCGACACCCTCCCACGCGGCCCGGCGGCGCCCTACGTCTCCGGGAAACCCTTCGCCGCGCACTCCGGACAGCGCCTGCCGCACGCGCGCGACTGGGCGGCCGAGGTCGCCGCGGGCATGGACGCGGGCGTACGGATCTCCCTGCGCCTGGACCTGTCGGCGTACGACCTCTTCGACGACGTCGAGCGGGCCCCGCGCGCGGGCGCCGCCGTCGTCCAGGTGCACAGCCTCGCCGACCCCACCCTCGTCGTCGACGCGGCGGCGCTCTGGGCGGGCGACGCGGACGCGGCGTTCGGGCCCCGCGCGCGCGTGGACGCTGCCCTCGCCGTACGCCGCGCGGCCCGGGTCTGGCCGCCCCTGGACCGCCTCTGCGAACAGGACGTCCCCGATGTCCTCGCCCTCTCCGAGGACGAACTGTCCGACCTGCTCGGGGTCGCCGCGACCCGGCTCGGCGCGGCCGGTGTCGCGGTGCACTGGCCCCGGGACCTGGCCCACGACCTCAGCGCCCGCGCCGAGGTGCGCCCCGCGCCCGGCTCCGCCACGGACGGCACCGGCTTCTTCGAGAGCGAGGAACTGCTGCGGTTCCGCTGGCAGTTGGCGATCGGCGGCGACCCGCTCACCGAGACCGAGATGGACACCCTCGCCGAGGCACACCGCCCGATCGTCCGCCTCCGCGACCAGTGGGTCCTCGTCGACCCGGCCCTCGTGCGCAAGGCCCGCAAGCGCGAACTGGGCCTGCTCGACCCGGTGGACGCCCTGTCCGTGGCCCTCACCGGCCAGGCGGAGGTCGACGGCGAGACGGTGGAGGCGGTACCGGTCGGGGCACTGGCGTCCCTCCGCGACCGCCTGACGGCCGGCCTCGGCCCGGTCGAACCGCCTCCGGGCCTCGCGGCCACCCTCCGCGACTACCAACTCCGGGGCCTGGCCTGGCTCGACCTCATGACCTCCCTCGGCCTCGGCGGCTGCCTCGCCGACGACATGGGCCTCGGCAAGACGATCACGGTCATCGCGCTGCATCTGCGCCGGGCCCGCCCCGAGCCCACGCTGGTCGTCTGCCCCGCCTCCCTGCTGGGCAACTGGCAGCGGGAGATCACCCGCTTCGCCCCCGGTGTCCCCGTGCGCCGGTACCACGGCACCGACCGTTCCCTGGACGACATCGACGGCGGTTTCGTCCTCACCACCTACGGCACCATGCGCTCGGCCGCCCCGCACCTGGCCGACCAGCGCTGGGGCATGGTCGTCGCCGACGAGGCCCAGCACGTCAAGAACCCCTACTCGGCGACGGCGAAGGCCCTGCGCACGATCCCGACGCCCGCGCGTGTGGCCCTCACCGGCACCCCGGTCGAGAACAACCTCTCCGAACTCTGGGCCCTCCTGGACTGGACGACCCCGGGGCTCCTCGGCCCGCTGAAGTCCTTCCGGGCCCGGCACGCCCGCGCCGTGGAGAACGGCGAGGACCAGGAGGCGGTCACCCGCCTTGCCCGTCTGGTCCGCCCGTTCCTCCTGCGCCGCAAGAAGTCGGATCCGGGCATCGTGCCCGAACTCCCGCCCAAGACCGAGACGGACCACCCTGTCCCCCTCACCCGCGAACAGGCCGCCCTGTACGAGGCCGTCGTCCGCGAGTCGATGCTGGCCATCGAGACCGCGGAGGGCATCGCGCGCAGGGGTCTCGTCCTGAAGCTGCTCGGTGCCCTCAAACAGATCTGCGACCACCCCGCGCTGTATCTGAAGGAGGAGGCGGGAGCCGCCGCCGGAGACCGCCTGGCCGCCCGCTCCGGCAAACTCGCCCTGCTGGACGAGCTGTTGGACACGGTGCTCGCCGAGGACGGCTCGGCGCTGGTCTTCACCCAGTACGTCGGCATGGCCCGGCTGATCACCGCCCACCTCGCCGCCCGCGCGGTCCCCGTCGAACTGCTCCACGGCGGTACACCGGTCAGGGAGCGCGAGCACATGGTGGACCGCTTCCAGAGCGGAGCGACACCGGTCCTCGTCCTGTCGCTGAAGGCGGCGGGCACCGGCCTCAACCTCACCCGCGCGGGCCATGTCGTGCACTTCGACCGCTGGTGGAACCCGGCCGTCGAGGAACAGGCGACCGACCGCGCCTACCGCATCGGCCAGACCCAGCCCGTCCAGGTCCACCGTCTGATCACCGAGGGCACGATCGAGGACCGCATCGCCGAGATGCTGGAGTCCAAGCGCGCCCTCTCCGACGCCATCCTCGGCTCCGGTGAGGCGGCCCTCACGGAACTGACCGACCGAGAACTGACCGACCTGGTGTCGCTGCGGAGGTCGTCGTGAGCGGGGGTACGGGGACGCCGGGCGGGGTGCCCGGCCGGGCCGGGGCGAGCGCGCGGAGCGGGGAAGAGGGCCGGGGAGCCGAGGTGGAGGGGACTCCTCCGGCGGAGACGGACGATGCGCCGTTGTCCGATGAGGCAGAGGTGGGAGAGCCTGCGGAGGTGGGAGAGCCGACAGGTTCGGTCGGGCCTGATTCCGGTGCCGGGCCCCGGCCTGCCGACGCGGCTCGTCGGGCGCTGCGGGCGGCACGGGTACGGGACGGGCAGGGAGCTGAGCCCGGCGACGGCCAGGGCTCGGCGGCCGCGCCCGGTACCGGCGTGGCCGGGCCGAACAGCGCGGCGGACGTCCGGACGGCGGCGAGGCCCGGCGTCCGGCCCGGAGACGTGGCACGGGAGGCCCTGCGCAGGGCTCGGTCGGCGGATGTGGAGGGGCCGACGGAGGAGTGGGGTGTGGCCGCGCTGAGCGGAGCGAGTGCCTCCGGCGCGCGGACGGCGGAAGACGCCTCGGCGCAGGCGAGCCCGTCGGACGTACCCACGCCCACGCCCACCACCGGTGAGGGCGAGGACGGTCCGTCCGGCGCAGTCCCCGGCTCGGCAAGTGCCACGGGCTCACAGCCCGGTTCGCCGGAGAGGCCGAGCGCCGTCCCCGGCGAGCCAACTGCCTTCGACGCTCACTCCGATGACGGTGCAGCCGTGCGGGCCGGCGAAGGCGATGCGGCCGGCGCCGGCCGCGGTGACGCGGGCAGGGCCGGTCGGCGGCCCGGTGACGTCGCCCGGGAGGCTTTGCGGGCGGCGCGTGATGCTGAGCGAGCCCGGGTCGAGGCGGAGGGCGTCCGGGCCGCGGGCCAGGGCGGCCGGGCCGCGCGGCGGGCGGGGCGTCGTCGGCCCGGTCGCGGGCGGACCGGGGGCGTCCCCGAGCCCCGACAGTGGTGGGATCGGCGACGGGGCGGCGAGGCAGCGGGACGCGGGCTCCGTGGGACACCCCGCGTGGCCGGGCACCCGGAGGGGTCCACGAGGAGCGCCGCTCGGGAGGCACCCCCGCAGGCCGAACCCTGCGCGACCGTACGCGCGACCTGCGCGAACTGCTCGCCGGTGCCTTCGAGTTGCCGGTCGAGGAGCCCGACCCCGGTGAGACCTCGGCCGTGGAGCCGTACACCGGCAACGGCACTGGCACCGGCGCTGACAACGACATCGACACCACCATCGGGTGGGACCGTGCGGCCGACGAGCCGGTGCCGCCGCACGAGCGCGCACCCGGCGACCGCGCGTCGCGCGCCCCGCCGCTCCGGCCCGGGGCCCGGACCTGGCCCGGGTTCCGGACCCGACCTGCCCGGGACCCCGCCCCCGGACCCCGCCCTCCCCGCGGCCCACGTCCCGGACGCCCCCACCACCCCGCGTTCCCCGCACGATGGCCGCGCCCTCACGGGACGGTGAACTGCGGCGCACCTTCCGCCCGTTCCGCCCCGCCCCTCCGCCGGGGAGGCGTTCGCGGAGAGCTGGTGGGGCAACGCGTGGGTGATGGCGCTGGAAGAGGGCGCGCTGGACACGGCACGGCTGGCGCGCGGCCGGGCGTACGCCGACAGGGGGAACGTCGACGCGATCACCGTCACGCCGGGGCTGGTGCTGGCGTATGTGCACGGCAGCAGGCCCCGGCCGTACCGGGTGCAGCTCCGGCTGCGGACGCTGGACGACGCCGAATGGGACCGCTTCCTGGACGCGGCGGCGGAACAGCCGGGCCACATCGCCGCGTTGCTGGACAAGGAACTGCCCCACACCCTGGCCGGGCCCGGGGCCCGGCCAGGAGGCGGATCCGGAGGCCGGGGCGTGCGCCTGCTGCCGGGCGCGGGCGAGCTCGAACCCCGGTGCAGCTGCCCCGACTTCGGGCACCCCTGCAAGCACGCGGCGGCGCTCTGCTACCAGACGGCGCGGCTGTTGGACGAGGACCCCTTCGTGCTGTTGCTGCTGCGCGGCCGGGGCGAGCGGGAGTTGATCGACGCGCTGTCACGGCGCAACGCGGCCCGCGCGGCGCGCGCCGCGCAGGAGCAGGAGCCCGCGCCGCTGCCGGGCGTACGGGCCCGTGACGCCCTGGCCCCGCGCGCCCTCCCGCCGTTGCCCGCCCCGGCGCCCCCACCGCCGCACCCGGAACAACCGCCGGTCTACCTGGCGCGCGGCGGCCCCGACCCGTTCGCGCTGGACCAGCTGGCCACCGACGCGGCGGCCCGCGCGCACGCGTTGCTCACCACGGGTCGGGACCCGGTGGCCGAACTGACGCTCTGGCAGGACGCGGTGCGGCTCGCCGCCGCCCGCCCCGGCTCCGGTCTCACCGCCACCACCCGCGCCCTCTACTCCTCGCTGGCCGCCGCCACCGGTCGTACCCCGGCCGACCTGGCCCGCGCGGTCGCCGCCTGGCGCCAGGGCGGTCTCGAAGGGCTGGCCGTGCTGGAGCAGCCCTGGGACCCGCCGGCCGGCCGCTTCGACCGCGCCCGCCCCTGCTGCTCGCCGCCGACTTCCCGGCCTTCCGCCCCTGGCGCAACCATCTCACCCACCCCCACGGCCACATGCAACTCCGCCTCGGCCAGGACGGCCTGTGGTACGCGTACGAGTCCGAACCGGGCCACGACGACTGGTGGCCGAGAGGCACTCCGGACCTCGACCCGGTGGGCGCCCTGACCGTCCTGGGACCGGCCGACGACGACTGACCACACCCCGCCACCGCAAGCCCGCCGACCTCCGGCAGCCACCGACGCGGCCGTGCCCCCGCCCCTCGCCCGCCCCTTCCCGCCGGGTTCGGTCGTGCGACACGCGGGGATGTTTGTTAGACCCCTGTACCGGTCGTCGCGTGGAGACGGCGTGAGCGGCGTGTGACCTGCGTTGCGGACGACGCCCCCGGTCCTGATCCTCGGGCCCTCGCTCGGCACGACCTGGCACACGTCGTAGATGCCGTCCAGGAGATATGGCGCGCGCTGAGCCTCGGCGTACAAGGACCTCATCGACCGTGGCGACTGCAGGCTGAACCACCTGGGCATCACGGTGCTGGACGAGGCCCGCCACCTTGGACCGTAACGTCGACCTGCTGGTTCGCCGCTATCGGACCGACCCCGTCGTGCAATCGGGGCCATGACTCAGCTCGGCTTCACCCGCCGCGCCCTCCCCAAGGTCGCGCCGCTGGGCATCCCCGGCTCGCTGCAGCACGCCTGCGCGATGCTCGGCACCCCCGTGACGGTCTGACCGGGTAATCAGGCACAAGCCGACATCTGACCACCGGTGTGGGCCCGACCGGTACGCCGGTCGGGCCCACACTGCGTGCAGCGGGTCCCGTCGCCGTCGCTCAGTGGTCGGAATAACTGAAGTCGCCCACGGTCCAGGCGCTGACGTCCTTGATCGCAACCCGGTACATCCCGCCTGTCTCCGGGATCCCCATAGCGCCCTGGAGGATCCGGGCGACATGGAAGTGCAGATGCGTAGGCGGCCCGTTCGTCGCGGGAGTGTTGAAGACAGCGGCGAACTCGCCCAGGCGGGCGGAATCCGTCAGTACCTCCGAGACCCTCTGTCGCCACACTGCTTCGGGAGCCAGCCGACCGGTGATGACAGCACCACCGGTGACCACGGTCAGGGACATCTGGTTGCTCTGGCCGGACTCCACCAGGGCGGCGAGGTCAACCAGCAGTTCGTCAGGCTTCGACACGAGACAGATTATATTCGCCGCCATCCGGCTGCTTGAGCGGTGACGCCACCGGGCAAGGCAGGCACTCACGGTCTTGCCGCCGGAGGCCCGGCGGGTGACCGCCGTGGCGCAGGGCATTGGTGACGAACTCGGACACGACCAGGACAACACTGGCCGCTGCGTCAGGGGCCGCGGCCGGCTGCCGCAAACCTTCGAGGAAGGCCCGCACCGTATCGCGTGCGTCGGCAAAGGCCGTTGCGGAACGAACGGCTGCGGTGTCGGCGATCACCGTGATCATCAGGGCCACCCTGGTCTCCGCGACGATGCCACCGGCTGGGCGAGCACGAGAGAGTGGCCGCGGACGAGGAGGCAGATCCTCGCTACGGCGCTGAGGCGGCAGCAGGAGCGTCGACCCGCGGATCGCGGCACCCGAGTGCACACTTCCACGAGCTGCTCGATCGTCCCGGGATCGTCGAGGGCGGCGCAGACCCGGTCGAGGCGGATTACCTCGTCTTCGAGTGCGCGAAAATCTATGTTGGCCAGAGTAGACATTGGACGGCGGTGTGGTTAAGGTTTCTCTCGTAGCCGAGATCGAGCGAGGCTGGCAGAGATGAACTGCCGGTCAGTAGTGCAGTAGTTGCAGTCGCAGGACGGTGCGGTGGTGGAGTTCCGAAGCCAGAGTGGTTGCAGGACGGCGACGGGACTGACGACCGGACCGGGTGGCCCGCAGTGATCAGGGGCCGCCATGAGCAGTACCGCAGTGGCAGTACCCGTAAGTGCAAGTTCGCAGTACCCAGCAGTGAGGTCATTGAGCAGTACCTCGGTGAAGGCGTCGGCTGCGGGCGCGCGCATCGGGAGGTTCGGCAGTGGGGTTCCAAGCCAGAGCAGACGAAGGACGGGCGACGGGGCTGGCTGCCGAAGAGTGGCGCTGTTCGAGGCCACCAGCAGTTTGCGGTACCAGCAATTCGCAGTTTCCGTCAGTGAGTAGTTGATCAAGAGGGAGAACGGAGGAGCCGAGCGCCATCAGGATCGCCCGGGCGGAAGTCTTGGACCCGGGTACCGCAGGACATCGATAGTGAGGTGGTCTCCGGTCAAGCAACCGCGATCCCCGCGTCCCCGACAGCGTCTCGGTCGGGCTTGCGGAAACAGAGGGCCGGTGCAGTATCAGGGCCGGCGGATGGTGTAGTTCCTTCGGGGCCCTGGTGCCAGTACGGCGCCAGGGCCCCTCGACGCGTTCCGCAGAGAGGTGCAATGACAGCAGACGACACGTTCGGCCGTCTCGACGACGACGATTACCCCGCCTACACCATGGGCCGGGCCGCCGAGATGCTCGGCACCACACAGGGCTTCCTCCGCGCCATCGGCGAAGCCCGCCTCATCACCCCGCTCCGCTCCGCAGGTGGCCACCGCCGCTACTCCCGCTACCAGTTGCGCATCGCCGCCCGGGCTCGGGAACTCGTCGACCACGGGACTCCCATCGAGGCCGCCTGCCGGATCATCATCCTCGAAGACCAGCTCGAGGAAGCCCAGCGCATCAACGCCGAATATCGTCGCGCCGCCGAATCAGCGAACCCGACGGCAGCGGCATGAGATGAGCGTGCCCGTCAGCCGGCGTCGGCGGGCACCGCACGCACGGTCTCGTGCGCGGCGTGATCATTCCTGTGGTGACCCGGTGTGTCGGCGTGTAACGTCTGCGTCAGCTGTCGTGGTTCGGAATTCTCTGCCCGCGCCGTTGGTGTGGGCGTTTTGCTGTGCTGTGCCGCAGGGACCAGGGCGATCACCTCCGTCTGCCACATGGAGTGGGAGGCGTTCATCGACTGGAAGGCATGAGGCATGGCAACGGGAACTGTGAAGTGGTTCAACGCGGAGAAGGGCTTCGGCTTCATCGCCCAGGACGGCGGCGGCCCGGATGTCTTCGCGCACTACTCCGCGATCAACTCCACCGGCTTTCGTGAGCTCCAGGAGGGCCAGGCCGTGACGTTCGACGTCACTCAGGGCCAGAAGGGGCCGCAGGCCGAGAACATCAACCTGGTCTGACCTCGCAGACCTGCCCGAGCGGTTGCGCACACCGCGTCAGGTGGCCGCCGCCCGTGCAGCAACGGCTCCGCGGCCCCCTGATCTGTGGAGGCCCGGGGCCGCGGTGCGGCGGCTCGTCGTGGTGACCCTGGCCGGCCTGCGTCCCCAGGGCTGACGTCCGATCGCCGTGCCGGGCGCCCGGCCCTGGTGATCGGCTCCGCCATACGCCGGTCAGTGTCCGCCACTCGATTCGACGGCGAGGCGCTTGCGGAAGGTCTTGCCGCCGTCCTTCGACTCGTGGACGCCGTCCTGGGGGGCGGCCAGGACGTGAGGTCGCCGGCCTCGATGGCCGCGTCGGTGCCGGTGCCCATGGCCAGGCCGAGGCCGGTGGTGGCCAGGGCGGCCGCGTCGTTGACGCCGTCGCCGACCATCGCGACGGAGCGCCCCTCGGTCTGCAGTCGCTTGACGACGTCCACCTTGTCCTGGGGGAGGGCCTCGGCGATGACCTCGTCGATGCCGACGGTCTTCGCCACGGACTCGGCGACGAGCTGGTTGTCGCCGGTCAGCAGGACGGGCTTCAGGCCCAGCCTGCGCAGCTCGGCGACCGCCTCGGCGCTGGTCTCCTTGATCGCGTCGGCGACGGTCAGGACGCCGCGGGCCTCGCCGTCCCAGGCGACGGCGACTGCTGTACGGCCCTCGGCCTCCGCTGCGGCCTTGGCCTCAGCCAGCTCGCGCGGCAGCTCGATCACCCTCCCCCACTCTCGACTTGGAGGCGCAGTTAAAGGGGAACCTAGCTGTGACCTGGGGAAACGATGGTTTCGGGTTCGATTTCGGGCCGTGTAACCGATGCGGAGCCGTGACCAGCGTAAGTGATGCTACACACTTGGCCCCTTACGTCGGGCGGGCAGCTGACCAACTCCTAGAAGCACCAATCCAGAGAACATGAGCGCGTTCATGCTGAAGAAGCGGACTTCCCAAGACGGGACCGGCAGCACGCCGAAATAGAACAACCCTTGCAGCACAAAAGACGTTCCCATCAAGAGTGCTCCAGCCCCGTAGACACGGGGGTGCCTGATGTGGCGGCGCGCCCACGGCAACGTCCAGCCTGTACGTATCGAGGCCACCCCCAAGGCGAAGATCAGTAGGCCCAGGAACAAGCCAACTCCAACGACCCATTCCATAGGTCCTCCTCCGAACAGCGGGCGAAAGTATCAGGGGTGCCCCGATCGGGACGCATGCATGATCACAGCACTCGTTGCGGGCAGCAATGCCAGACTCCGGCAATAATCTGCGAGCTTCACGGCGGTGGCATGGCAAGAGGCCCCCAACAGGGCCTTTGCGGTCGCCTGCTGGGGGCGTTGCCCGCACCGGACGGGGGAGGCCGGTACGGGTGTCCTGCGTGCTGCCCTTGTGCCTCGCGACACCCCGGAGCGGCAGCCATCGGGTTTGGTGCTAGCGCGCTAGACGCCCTGGGCGTCGCTCTCGCGGTACGGGTTGTCTCCCGTGGGAGTCACGCGCCAGAACGTCTCTGCCGTCGCCTTGAACTGACGATGTGTCGGATTCAGGCCCGTGTGCTTCAACGCCCACACTTCAACTGGCAAGCACTCATTGTCAGTTGGCTGAGCCTGCGCCCCGCACGTGATGCACTCGGCTGAGTAGATGCCCTGCGTAGCGCCCTGGGCGGTTTCCGGCCCTAGCGTCCATTCAGCGGCTTTGATGATCGAGCGCGTCACAGGTCCCCCCTGCTACGGCGGTTTGCTTCGGCCACAAGGGAATGCAGCCTGCCCCTGCTGCCCTTGCCCCTACAGCGCGAGCAGGCACACGGCGGATATGAGCTGGAGTAATCCGGCACGGTCGACGGCTTCACGGTGTGCTCGGCGCGTACGAGGGTCCGGGTGCCTGTCTGCGGATCGATCCGGTACACAGCGATGGTCATCACTGGACGCACCCCCAAGGGTCGCCCTGGGCGCCTGTGCGCGCATTCCTGGGCGCCTCGCCCAGTGCTGCGACATAGGGGCGCACAAGGGCGCCTGTGTGTTCCCAGTCGGCAGGCGGGAACCATTCGGCGCGCGCGTGCGGCCGGGGCTGCCATGCCTCGCCCTGGGCGCGCTCCGCGCGGTGCCTGCGAGCAATGACCAGCCTCGCGCCCAGTACGCCGGGGGCGAGCCACGTACGGGGCGGCGCCTGGGGCACATGCGCGCTGCTGTGCCTGCCGGGCGTGCGTCGCCGGAATACGGCTCTCACCCGTTCGAACGTCTGTGATAGGTAGTGCATTGTCGTCGCTCCTTCGAAGCGTCGGCCACGCCCCAGGGCCGTTCGCGCGGTCGCTGGGGTCCTTGCTGTCTGGCCATGCTGACGACTCATCAAGGACGTATCTGGCCAGGTCTGGCGACACCTGGGACGTCTCGGCGGTAGCGTGGAAGAACGCCCAAACGTCCCAGGGGGAGACTTGAATACGGCTCTAAGATCAGCTATGCAGTCCGCGAACCTGTCGCCAAGGCAACTCGCGGTTCGCGTAGGCGTTTCTGGCAAGACCGTTGAAAGGTGGGTTGCGGACGCTGAGCTAATCCCGCACGCCAGAAACCGCGAAGACGCCTGTCAGGCGTTGGGAGTTGACGAAGAAATGCTGTGGCCCAAAGCGGTTAAGGACCGGATTAAGACCGGCGGTGACCGGGAAATTGTTCGCTCGTATCCCTATCGGTCGTCCTGCCCTTCGACCGTTTGGGGCGAGCTAATCGCCGATGCCTCAAAGGAATTGTTCTTCGCGGGCTACACCAATTATTTCCTGTGGCTCGACCAGCCTGCATTCGTTTCCACCCTGCGTCAGAAACTCGACAACGGATGCCGCGTGCGCTTCCTCCTGGGCGACCCAGACGGCGAGGTAACGCGCAACCGCGAGGAAATCGAAGATGTGGCGCTAACAGTGTCCACGCGTATTCGCATCACGCTTGAACACCTGGGCAAGCTGGGTTCCCATGAGGGACTAGAGACGCGTTTCTCTGCCCCTGGGGATGCGACAAACCATGTGTCCCTGTCGGTATTCAGGTTCGACAATGAGGCGCTAGTTACTCCTCACCTCGCCCGACTGGTCGGGCATGACTCGCCCCTCCTGCACTTGAGGCAATACGAGGATGGCGGCATGTTCGCTCGATTTGCTGAGCATGCAGAGGAGTTGTGGTCAAGGGGCGTTCCGATCGAGCCTGCGACCAAGGCAGTCTGAGGCACCGCCAACGCAGAAAACGGCCCCGGTACCGCCCCGCAAACGCGAGGGATACCGGGGCCGTTTCATGGCCGAACAGGTCAGAACGTCGGTGTGACCAGACCGGTGCCCGCCACCTTTGCCATGGCGCCGGACGGATACCGCTGGAACGTGTACGCGAAATAGCTGTACGCGACCAGGAGCACGCCCAGGGAAGCGGCGGCGGGCTGTTCCGCGCGGATGAACATTGGGGCGTTCGGGTCCTCCCAAAGGTGGCATTCACGCTGCGGGACAACATAAATCTCGTCCTCATTCGTGCCCCCGCCGAAATTGGTCGCAATGTTGTTGTCCACCACGACCAGGAGCCCGGACGACAGCTTGGCGCGCACGGCAGGGCCGTACTCGTTCGTGAGCGTCAAACCGCCGGCGTTTACCGGCATTCCACCCGTCGACACAAACGGCCACGAAGAGCCGACTTGCGAAGCAAGCCAGTTCCAGCGGCGGGAATGCATCACCGCATGCGTGGCATAGCCCATGTTCAACAGCGTGGCTTCCACAGTGGACGCGCCGCCCTGAATCTTCGGCCACAATTCCGCCGCAGTCGGCGACGCGTCGGTATAGGCCGTGGCCGAAGCAACGTTCGTCAGACCGGTGGTGGCCTGATTCAACAGTGTGGAATCCAGCGTGGTCGCCACACGGTCGAAAAGGTCTTGCATTGTCACGTCGTCGATACCGGTACCGCGCTCGATTGCCTGCCTCGAAATGGTCTGCTGACCAGCCGCAGTCTGCACGGGAACGGACAACTGAGTGTCGTCCATGTTGGTTTCCGAAACGGCCGTGTTCTGCGTGGTCTGAAGCGCAGCGCTTGAAGAGGTAGTGATGCGGCTGATCTCGATGGTCATACCGGATGCGGGCAGCGGGTGAGGAGCACAGGCAGCGTCCGCGAACGGGCGCAGCGAGGCCGTACCGGGGGCGAACATTTCCGTGAGGTACTGCGGCACCGTCAGGCCCGCGAACGCGCCTGTACCGACCGCACGCGTCAGGTACTCGCCGCGCTCCACCCGCTCTTCCTGCATGTGCCGCGCCAGGCGCTCGTTCGCGCCCACATCCCCGAACATGAACTGCCGGGAGATGTCCATCAGGAAGTTGCGGCCTGCCGGGTCCTCGTCGGGCCGGTAGGTTCGCTGCTCCATCCCGATACGGGCCACACGGTCATAAGCAGGCTTGCGAACCTGCGTGGGCGTGATCTGATTCGCCCTCTGGGCGTACGTGACCTCTTCGAGCTGCACGGCGCGCAACTGTTCCAGATCACGCGCCGCATTCCGCACCTCGATAACCGCAGCGTCACGGGCTTCGGTGAACTCCTGAACGGCTCGGTCTTCCTCGGCAGTCAGGTGAGTGCGTCCGGCGCTTTGCGCAGCGTCGAGAACGCGTTCCGCCTGCTTCTGTGCCATGTCCTTGCGGTGGCGCGCGTTGTCGCGAACGCCTTCAACCTTGCGAATCTGGTCGGCGAGTGTGGGCATAATCCACCCCTTGAATAAGTGCGCGGAAGAATGGCGCGTGCCCGCTGCAAGGGGTCGGCCGTCGGGGCATCTGCCCGACCGGCCCGGACTCACCACCCACCCGGACCATCTGACCGGCGAGGGGTGCCCGTGGCACTGGGAATCCGGCTGGACCACGCCCCCAGGGATATCTACCAGGGGGGGGCGCGGTCCATGCCTGGAACCGTCTGAATTGTAAATCAATGAGCATTCATTTGTCGCTGCACCTCCGCGAGTGCAGCGTCCCAATTCTCCACTGACCCGTTTTTGGTGGAGATCCCGTACTCATTCGCCCATGCCGCAATGGCGAATATCAGCATGAGGGGGTCGGAGTTGTCCACGATCACGGCGGCGCCGGTCTCGTCTCCGGCCAGGCAGGCGCGGAGCAGAGCCGGGACAGTTGCGGGCTCAAGGGTCTTACCGTCCATGGTGACTCCTTCAAGATCATCTCAGGTACTCGGCATCGGGGAGATAAAAATTAGCTCGGGCAGGGGCTGAGAAGGGGGCAGATTTCTAAAAATCGGAGCGCTCCGGCCCGCCTCTCGCCTTGTGACGAGAGGCTTTCAGGTTCCAGCGCCCAGCATTGCCACCATGCCGTGATCTTGCTTCCTACCTTCGGCCTTTCTCTGCCCGTTCCTTGCCCTGCCGCCTGCCCTGCCTTATAGGCAGGGGCAGGGAGGCAGGGTTGCAAAGGGACATACGACCCTGCCGCGCGGCAGGGTTAAGGCAGGGTTCCGGCAGGGTCGGCAGGGTAGTGCTTATTAGCCTGGCCGACACTTTTAATGATCACCTGGGCGTGATCTATAAGCCATTCCAGCGCCCAGTCAATCTCTGCGTTTCCGCCTGTGACTCCTCGGCGTATCGCGCTCTTACTCGCCCCTGGGTTGTGTTGGACAAATCCCAGGACGGCAGTACGTAGCTTCTCCGGAGGCTCCGCCCTATATCCCTTTTCATCTGCTGGGCGTGCTGGCCATAGTTTGGCTATGGGCATAGGTTTTTCCTTGAAATCGATCACTAGGTCTGCGAAGTGCTGCGGAGTCTTGCCCGGTACGGCATGGGCCCTTACCCATGCTGGCCGGTCTTTCTCGACTCGGAGCCTGCTTTTTCCGGTTGCGCCTTTGCCTATCGGATGGACAGGGTCAAGGAGATAGGACACGCCTGTAAGGGCAGACTTTTTGTGCTGTGATCCGATGGCGCGCTTACCGTCGTGCGGCACGTGGTCGAGCACAACGACGGCCCATTGAGCGGCAGCGAACGGCTTTGTCATCTTGGAATGCCATGCCGCTACGTCCTCCGCTTTGATGCCGTCCAAGCCTTCAAGGGCCATTGCCTCTGTCATGCCGTCGAATATGGCGAGACTGCCGTCAAGAGAAACGAGCCTCCGAAACTCGCTTTCCTCGGCGTCTGTAAGCGGCCCCGTAGGGTTGCAGTAGGTGAAGAACTGGGCTATATCCTCACGGCTTGCCCCAAGCAATTTTAGTCGTCGGACAATAGAGGCTGAGTCATCTTCGAAGTCGATATAGACCACATGTCGGCGTGCCCGGATTTCCTGTACGGCTACCAGACACACTAGCCAGGACTTGCCCGCTTCCGACTCGGCATGGACGCCGTTTATCTTTCCACGGTAGAAAATACCTAGGGGCATATCGCCGGACAGGTGGCCGACGTCGGTTTGTGTCTCGCTCTCTGCCGCTTCCCATACTGAGTCAATGTCTGCCGGTGTCCATGATGGGCCCTTGCCGTTCTCCTCCAGTAGGATTCTCTTGGCCCGTTTCTTTGCCCTCTCATAACTAACTATGTCATTTGCTTTGTCTATCTCTGCCCCCTCGCGCTCAAATGCCTCGATACGTGCCTCTGTTTCGGCATCTAGGCCCCTCGTGGGCAGCTTCGATGCAACGCGTGAGACGATGCGCTGTACGTCATCGCTGAATGACTCCAGGGGTGCTGTCTGCGGATTGAGGAGCCACGCGAGGGCGAGGCGAATGTCTATCTCCGATTTGTGCAACTCTTCTGGCGTTGTCTCAGTCACTCAGCGCCTCCGCCGAGTGGGCCAGTTATGACCCCTGTCATTCCGCCTGTGGCTACGGCTGCCCGGAATGTGTCAGGAACGTCTGTGAGGGTGCCTCGCAATACCGGGCAGCTCGCATCATGACACACCGTCATGCGCCACATCCCGGACGGGTCCTTAGTGATGCCGTCAACGCTTGACCGGCAATGCGAACAACGGTATTGCCGGGCAAATTCTTTGACCGATTTCGGGGGTCCGCTCGGCGCCGGCTTCGGCTTTCTTGGTCGGTTCTTTTTGGGCATAGATATCCCTCCTGATTTCACGTAAACGGTACTTTCAATGGTCGTCAGCTCATCACCTGACCGCCTTACCGCTCTTGCACTGACGTACTCGGCGCGACGCTTCCCAGCGTGGCTACCGGCGCTCATGCTTCAACCCGTGTCTATTCGCTTCAACGGGCGCTCGGGCGTATGGAGTTGTGGGCAGGGGTGATTACTCGACCGGGGGCAGGAGTGCCCGGAGCCGTTCTATCTGTTCGGGGGTGAGGGGCGGTGCGCTTTCGACGTCACGCCTGATGCGCTCTGCAAGGGCAAGTGCCCTCAACTCGCGTTGTTCTTCGGTGACATCAGCGTCAGGGTTCTGCCGCCTGCGCCCAGCGATGCGGGCGCGAAGGTGTGCCTTCTCGGGAGAGATGGGCATGGGGGACTCCGGGATATGCCCAGTTACGGGCTAGGAGGTGAGTCCGTGCGCTGCGCGAGGCAGGCGGAAACAGCTTTATCCGGAAGGTGGCCCGAGCGCAAGAAAGCACGTGCGTGTAATTCTCCTGTACGGCCCCCAGGAACGCCGAAGCGCCCCCGTCCCAGGAAAGGGACGGGGGCGCCGTTGGCGGACCGTTACGCGGCCGTACAGCCGTTGCAGGCGGTCTTGTGCAGGTGTGCGCGGTCGGCAGGGTCAACGCGCCTGCCCGGACCAACCGGCATGATGCGCACCTCGCCCAGCACCGAGGGAGCGAGCACCATGCGCGCGACGGCACGCCGTGCCGCCACGGGGGCAGCGGCCCAGCGTCGCGCCACGTCCTTACCAGGCGTGATCATGTCGGCGAGTTGTGCGGGCGCCCGCAGCTTCTGTTCCTCGGCCCGAAGACGCTCGATGTCCTCCGTCAGGGAGTCCACGAGTCGGCCCATGGCGAGCGCCTCGCCCACCGTGGCCGTCTTCGTGCCCTCCGCCTCGCGCCGTTCGCCCTCCAGCCGCTCTCTCTCGGTGCGGATCTCCTCGGCGCGCGCCTCGTCCTCCGGGGCGGCAGTGAACGCCGCGTACACCCGGCTTTCGTCGCCCAGGAACGAAAGGATCTCGCCGGGGCTCTCCTCGGTGCCGATCAGGAGTTCATCAATGCGCGCCTGGGGAACCTGGACGCACCCGTGATCGCGGCACGCGTAACTGGGCACGCCCTTGACCTGTACGGCACGCGTGGGGCCACCGCACTTCCCGCAACGGATGATCCGGGTCAGTTCATACTGTGCGCGGCCGTCCGGGCGCCGCTTCTGGCTCTGCGTCCTGGTCGTCAGCATGCGGACCACTGCCCGGTAGTCCGCCTCTGAGACAAGCCCCTTCCACGTTCCGGGGCGCTCCATGCCATG
Source organism: Streptomyces sp. MNU76 (assembly GCF_020982545.1). GTDB lineage: Bacteria > Actinomycetota > Actinomycetes > Streptomycetales > Streptomycetaceae > Streptomyces. Next base: position 805,718 of record NZ_JAJKLK010000003.1, read on the forward strand.
GTGCGAGCGGATTCCGGCGTACGCGCACTTCACTGCCATGCTCCGCAGGTGCTGCGGCACGAACGGGCGCCCCGACCCGTTGCGGATGCCCCGCTCCGCGAAGTCACGGGCAATGGCGCCCATGGAGTGCCCCGCCTTGATCCGCCGGAACAGTTCACGGACCATGTCCGCCTTACTCAGCCCCGGAACGGCCTCGGTGTCGTCGGCTATCCAGTCCGTGAGCTTCCCCGTGCGCGTGTCGTGCACAGGCACGTAGCCGTAGGGGGCGCGGCCGGTCGGACGGCCGTCCGCAGCATTCGAGGCGGCATTGCGCGCGGTGCGGGTGTGGACCTTGTACGACTCGTACTGAGAGTCAACGGCGTCTTCCTGCAAGCTGCGGACATCGCGGCCGTTGCGCGGGTCGTAGGTGCGTCCATGGCTGGTCACATGAATTAGCTTGCCCTGCTCCTCGCACAACTCGATGAGATACGCCCACTCTGAGACCTTGCGGGACCCACGCGACGACTCCCAGATGATCAGAACGTCGTCGGTGAACGCGCCGGAAGTCAGGTCCTTGACCAGCCGCGCGAAGTCGCCGCGCTGCTTCCGGCTGTACTTGCTGGCCGATATGCCGTCGTCGATGTACGGGGCGGCACTGATCATGATGCGGTGCGTTTCGGCACTGCGGATGTTGTCGGCGTGCTGCTCGTCGCAGCTCTGCCCCTTCTTCTTGCTGACTCGGAGGTACTCGCGGCCGGTGATCTGCTGTGTCGTCGTCATGCATCACAGCATGCCAAAGAGGTTCCCCTTTAGCTGCGTCCCCTTCGCTCGAGCGGGGGACCCCCATGGCGAAAAGCTTCAGGCGTCCGACAAGGACGGCGTGCCCGTCGACGACTCCCTGAACGCCGAGGCCGGGGACGTTCTCGAAGTCCTCGGGCACCGGCAGGCTGCCGGCCCGCTCGATCGCTCCGGCGGCGATGGCCTGGGCGATCGGGTGCTCGGAGGCGTGCTCCAGCGAGCCCGCCAGCCGCAGCAGTTCGAGCTCGTCGACGCCTTCGGCGACGTACACGTCCTGGAGTGTCATCCGGCCGGTGGTGACGGTGCCGGTCTTGTCCAGGACGACGGTGTCGACGCGGCGGGACAAGGGCTTTGGTGAGGGGTGTAGTGGGTGATGAGCGGTGACAGTGGCGGGCAGTCGGCACCGTGATCGCCGCCTCCGGAGCTGTGCGGCGTTCTCGTGGCGTGGCCCGGCCGCGGAGCCGTGGTCGCTCTCGGGCGGCGGGAGGTGCCGCTGCTGCCGGCCGGTACTGTCGGCCTGGCGCTCCGCCTCTCGCTCCGTCCTGGCGTGGGGGCGAAGCGGGCTGAGGGAGGGAAGGCCGCGGTTCCGTTACGTGGGCCGTGGGCTGTAGTGGCTCAGGAACATGTCGACGCCGCTGGTGAGGAGGCGGTCGGTGAGGTCGTCGTCGATATGTGTGCCGTAGGAGCCGAAGACCATATGGGGGAAGGCCAGGAGCGCGTAGAGCTGGATGATGGCCGCCTCCAGATCCGGGATCACCAGTCGGCCCTGGTCCGCCAGGGTGCGCAATGCGTTCGCGACCGCGGGATGGTGCCCCTCGGGCCCGTGCTGCTGCCAGGCCCGGCCCAGCTCGGGAAAGCGCTGCGCCTCGGCGGCCACGAGATTGCGCAGCGCCGCCACCTCGCGATTGGTGCGCACTGAGTGGACCCAGCTGCGTGCGGCGTCGAGGAGGGCCGTGCGGAGGTCCTCGGCCTCCGCCAGCCCTTCGAGAGCGGTCTCCGCACTTCCCGCGAGGGGTTCGTCGAGGGCGCCCGTGATGACCGCGGTGAAGAGGGCTTCCTTGCTGCCGAAGTGGTTGTAGACGGTCACCTTCGACACGCCGGCCTCGGTGGCGATGGCGTCCATGCCGACACCGAAGCCCTCCCGCAGGAACAGCTCGCGTGCGGCTCGCACGATGGCCTGCCGTTTGAGCTCCGCACGGGGGCCGACTGGCGGCTGCTTGGCACTCTCCCTGCTCATGGTCAGGACCCTAGCACCCATCTGAACTGAACAGTTGAGTTCAGATGAACTGAACAGTACAGTTCAAGTGTGCTCACGTTCAGCGTCGGTCATATCCGCGAGGGCCGTCATCACGCGCTCGGCCTCCCCTCGTGCTCATCCTGGCGCCCGCCCATGCGCCACCTGGCCTCAAGGAGCTGCCATGACCCACTCCACTGCCGGTACTCCGCACACGCCGGAACACGCCGCCCCGTCGCCTCCCGACCCGCGCCGCTGGGCCGCCCTCGCGCTGGTCTGCCTGGCCCAGTTCATGCTGATCCTGGACGTCACCGTGGTGAACGTCGCCCTGCCCGACATGGCCGCCGACCTGGACCTCGACCGTGAGACGCTGACCTGGGTCGTCACCGCGTACACCCTCTGCTTCGGCGGTCTGATGCTGCTCGGAGGCCGCCTCGCCGACGCCCTCGGTGCGCGCCGCACCCTGCTCGTCGGACTCGCTGTCTTCACCGTCGCATCCCTCGTCGCCGGACTGGCTGAGAACGCTCCGGTCCTGCTCGGCGGACGCATCGCCCAGGGCATCGGCGCCGCCTTGTTGTCGCCGTCCGCGCTGTCGATCGTCACCACGACCTTCCACGGTGCGGAGCGCAACAAGGCCCTCGGCGTGTGGGCCGCGATCGGCGGGTCCGGTGCCGCGGCCGGTGTCCTGGTCGGCGGGGTGCTGACCGACGGGCCGGGCTGGCAGTGGGTCTTCTACGTCAACGTGCCCGTCGGCCTCCTGGTCCTGACCGCCGTCCCCGTGTATGTGGCGGCCCGGGGACCGCAGCCCGCCCGGCTCGACGTGCCCGGCGCACTGCTGGTCACCGGAGGCACGGGCGCGCTGATCTACGGGCTGGTCGAGGCGGGGGGCTCGGGATGGGTGGATCCCGCCACGCTGGTGCCGCTGGCCGGCGCGGTGGTGGCGTACGTCCTGTTCGCCGTCGCCGAGCGGACGAGCCGGGCCCCGCTGATGGACCTGCGGATGTTCACCCGGCGGCCTGTGCTGGCCGGGGCGTTCCTGATGCTGATGGCGACGGCCCTGCTGATCGCCTTCTTCTTCCTCGGGTCCGTCTACCTCCAGCACCTGCGAGGCTTCAGTCCGTTGAAGACCGGCCTGGTCTTCCTGCCGGTGGCTGTCGCCACCGGCATCGGCGCGCACCTGGGGTCCCGCCTCGTCGGCCGGATCGGCAGCCGCGCCACGGCCGTCGGGGGCATGGTGATCGCGGCTGCCGGAACCGTGCCCCTCACCCGACTGTCGGGTACCGGCAGCGTGTACGGCGGCCTGCTGCCGGGCTTCGTGGTCGCCTCCCTGGGGGTCGGCGCGGTCTTCGTCACCGCCACCACCACCGCGCTCGCCATGGTCGAGCATCGAGAGGCGGGGCTGGCCTCCGGAGTCGTCAACACCTTCCACGAGGTGGGCGGTTCGATCGGCGTGGCGGTCGTCTCCACCGTCGCGGCATCCGGCTTCGAGCGCGGCGCGGTGGGCGGCTTCACCGACGCTTTCACCGTGTGCGCAGTGGCGGGGGCCGTCAGTGCCGCGGTGGCCCTGGGGCTCGTACCGCGCGGCAAGCCGCAGTTGACCGGCGGACCGCACGTGCACTGAGCCGACGCTCGCCGCCAGGCGGGCCGATGGTGCGGCGGCCCGCCGAGGTGTGTAAGGGCCGCCGGATCGGCGTACCGGCGGCCCTGCCTTGTGGGGTGTGGCCGCGCTGGTCGGCCGAGGGCCTGGACGAGGTCGTTGCACGCCTGTTCGCAGGAGCGGCAGGCTTCGGCGCACAGGCGGCAGTGCTCGTGCTGGTCTGCGTGCGCGGAGCATTCGTCGGCGCAGGCTCTGCAGGCGGTGGCGCACGCGGTGAGGGTCGCGCGGGTGATGTCGGCGTCGTAGCCGGTGTGCCGGGAGAGCGCGGCGGCGGTGGCGTTGCCATCATCGGTCGCCTCCTTCGGATCGGTGCCGGAGGGCGGCGGGCCCTGCCGCTTTTCCACTAAAGATGTTCGTAGAACGTTCGCGCAGCCGACCTCATCTCCCGTTTACCCCCGTGGGGTATATTGATCCGGCAGTCCTCTCGACAGGAAGCCCCAGGTGCAGTGACGGCAGTCCCGGCAGCCCTCGCCTCGCGGACTCGCGACCCCCGTGGCGCCGTCCGCTGGACCCGTGCTGCCGCCATCGCCCTGTTCGCCGCGCTGGCCGTACTGATTCACCATGAGGCGACGGCAGCGCCCATGGCCTCGTCGCCGTCGTCCGCCGTGCACGTGATGCCCGGGGGCATGGTGATGGCAGGCAATCCCGCACTGCGGGCCATGGAGATGCCCGGGCACACGCACCGAGACGCGGCCGCGGAGCAGGGGGCCGCGGAGCAGGCGGCCGCTGCGCTCGCCGGACCCGCGGCGGACGGCACCGAGGGCGCGGCATGTGTCGGCATGGCCATGCAGCACTGCGCGCCGGCGAGCGTCGGCGAGTTCACCCTCGTGCCGCCTGCGGCCTCGACGGTGCCGTGGGGCCTCGACGCTTACGGCCCCGCCGCCCTTGGTGCGGTGCCGGCCGGGGCGGTGGGCCGGGCGCCCCCGGATCTGTCCGCTCTCTCTCAGTTGCGCATCTAGGCCGTGCCCAACGGCCTCCTCGCCGCTTTCTCATGCCGAGGAGCCGTCTCCGCACGTGTCGTCCCATGCGTACAGAGAGATTTGAGGTCAATCGATATGAACAGCATCAACCGCCGCTCCGTCCTGCTGGCCGGCCTCGGCGTCGCGGGCACGGGCGCGCTCGCCGCCTGCAGCGCCGGCTCAGGCAGTACGCCTTCCCTGGTCAGCCCCTCCGGCTCGGCGGTCGCTGCCGCAGAGAAGAAGCGCCCCAGCACCGGCAACGTGCGTAACGTGACCCTGACCGCCGCGCCCGCCACGCTCGACCTGGGCGGTGGTGTCATGGCCAAGAGCTGGGCCTTCAGCGGCCGGACCCCGGGCAAGGAGATCCGGCTGTCCGTCGGCGACACGCTGGCCGCCGAACTCTCCAACCAGCTGCCGAACAGGACCACCACGTCCATCCACTGGCACGGCCTCTCCCTGCGCAGCGACATGGACGGCGTGCCCCCGGTCACCCAGCAGGCGGTGCGGGCGGGCTCCACCTTCACCTACCGCTTCCTCACCGACGCCCCCGGCACCTACTTCTTCCATCCCCATGTCGGTGTTCAGCTCGACCGGGGCCTGTACGCGCCGCTGATCGTCGAGGACCCGAAGGAGCCGCTGTCGTACGACGACGAGTGGGTCGTCGTCCTGGACGACTGGGTCGACGGTGTCACCGGCACGCCCGACGAGGTTCTCGCCGAGCTGAGGCAGGGCATGGGCGCCATGGACATGGGGGACGGCTCCGGATCCGGCAGCGGCCACGGTGGCCATGACATGGGGGACATGGAGGGGATGGACATGGGCGACGGTTCCGCCTCTCCGTCCGCCTCGTCCTCGTCCGGCGGGATGTCCATGAGGTTCATGCTGATGGGCGCCGAGAGCGAGCTGCTCGGCGGCGACGCCGGTGATGTGAAGTACGCGTACCACCTGGTCAACGGACGCGTCCCCGCGGACCCGGACGTCTACCGGGGCGAGCCCGGCAAGCGTGTACGGCTGCGGATCATCAACGCGGGCGGCGACACCGCGTACCGGGTGGCGCTCGGCGGCCACAAGCTGACGATCACCCACACCGACGGCTTCCCGGTCGAGCACCAGCAGGTCGACGCCCTGCTGATCGGCATGGGCGAGCGCTACGACATCCTGGTGACCCTCGGCGACGGCGTCTTCCCGCTGGTCGCCGAGGCAGAGGGCAAGGACACCGGCGGTATGGCCCTGGTCCGTACCGGATCCGGCAGCGCGCCGCAGCCGTCCGTCCGGCCGAAGGAACTGAACGGCAGGATCCTGACCGCCTCCCAACTGAAGGCGGCGGACGACGTCCGGCTCGCGTCGAAGAAGGCGGACCGGGTGCACCGCATCGAGCTGACCGGCGGCATGGACACATACAACTGGGCCATCAACGGCAGGGCGTTCGACATGGACGACCCGTCCGCGAACCCCGTCCTCGTCGAGGAGGGCCGGCGGGTCCGGCTGGACTTCGTCAACACGACGGAGATGTGGCATCCGATGCATCTGCACGGCCACACCTACCAGCTCGCAGGTGGCGGCCCGCGCAAGGACACCGCCATCGTGCTTCCGAAGAAGACGCTGTCGGTGGAGTTCGACGCGGACAACCCCGGCCAGTGGATGCTCCACTGCCACAACGCGTATCACGGCGAGGCCGGGATGATGGCGCTGGTGGCCTACCAGGCGTGAACGCCGGCCGTCTCGCGTGCCGGCCGGTCCGCCGGCCGGCACAGGGCGGGTAGGCCCGGAACGCGGCTGATCGCTGCGAACGAAGCGGCGTGGCTTTGTGCACCGACTTTCGGTTTTCGCCGGCCGCTTCTTCGCGACCCGCCCCCTCGTTGCCAAAGCCCTCGCTCGGTGGGGGCACATCCTGCTGCCGCTGGTCCTGATCGCCCTCGGCCTGCTCATCCTCATCGAAGGCGGCGCTTTCGGGCTGTGAAGCACCTGGGACACGCAGGCGCGGGTGCTTCGGCGTCGTGCGTCGGTGCCGATTCCGGCCGTTCGGGTCCGAGATCAGGGGCGGGTGGCCGCGTAGAAAGGCATGTAGTCGTAGGAGTCCGGTCCGGTCGACCCCCACTCGTACGGCTTGCCGAGCTGGGCGTAGGCGAACTCGATGGCGGGGCGGGCGCGTCCGCCGGCGGGGCCGTTGTACGTGGCCGAGCTGTCGCTGGTGCCGGCGGCCCGGTCGGCCTCGGCTTCCTTCTCCCCGAGCTGTGCCCGCTGCTCGGCGGTGAGGCTGTTCAGCGATCACCCGCACCGTCGCCGGCCGCTGCCACCGCCACGGGCGGTCCATGATCTCTGCCACGAGGTCCCCAGCCGCCGCATGCCGTCGCTCCCTTTCGCTGCACTACGCAGCCCCATAGGAGAAGCTTCATCAGCGGCCCCATGCCCGCGTCCGCGGCTGGGACACCTGCGCTCTCGCGGGAGTTGGGATCGGCAGGGAAGGGCCGTCGAGCGTTCGCTGCGCGGGTCAGGCGGCTCGGCGGACGGGCTCGTCGGCGCTGCCGGCGGCTGGTGCCGGCGGGGCGGGAACGGGGCCGGGAAGAGCGATCGGCAGGCGCAGGCGTTTCAGCGCGAGTGCGTTCACGGCCACAATGACGCTGGAGCCGGACATGGACAGGGCGGCGATCTCGGGCCGGAGGACCAGGCCGAAGGCGGGTTCGAACACCCCGGCGGCGATCGGCAGAGCGAGGGCGTTGTAGCCGATGGCCCAGCCCAGGTTCTGGCGCATCTTGCGCAGGGTGCCGCGGCCGATGCGCAGGGCGGTGGGCACGTCCAGCGGGTCGGAGTGCATCAGGACCAGGTCGGCGGTCTCGATGGCGACGTCGGTGCCCGCGCCGATGGCGATGCCGAGGTCGGCCCGGGCCAGGGCCGGGGCGTCGTTGACGCCGTCGCCGACCATGGCGACCGTGCGGCCGGTGGCCTGGAGTTCGGCGACCTTGGCGGCCTTGTCGCCCGGCAGGACCTCGGCGATCACCGTGTCGATGCCCAGCTGCTCGGCGATCCGCTCGGCGGTAGCCCGGTTGTCGCCGGTGAGCATGACCACTTCGACGCCGAGGGCGTGCAGCTCGGCCACGGCGGTGGCGGAGGTCTCCCGGGGTGCGTCGGCGATGCCGATCAGGCCGGCAGCTCGCCCGTCGACGGCGGCGATCACGACCGTACGGCCGGTGGCGGCCAACTCCTCCCGCTTCGCCGCTAGTTCCGTCAGGTCGACGTTCTCACGTTCGGCCAGACGGCGGTTGCCGACCACGATCCGGTGGCCGGACACGGTGGCGATGGCTCCGTGACCGGGGACGCTCTCGAAGCCCGCCGCGAGTTCCGTCACGCGCTGTGTCGCCTCCGCATGGCGTACGACGGCTTCGGCGAGCGGGTGTTCGGACTCCCGCTCCACCGCCGCGACCAGGCGCAGCAGCTCGCCTTCGTGGAAGCCGCGAGCGGTGACCACGTCGGTGACTTCCGGCTCGCCCTGGGTGAGCGTGCCGGTCTTGTCCATGACGACGGTCTGGATGCGGGCGGAGGTCTCCAGCCCCATGGCATTCTTGAACAGCACGCCGCGCTTGGCGCCCAGACCGGTGCCCACCATGATCGCGGTGGGCGTGGCCAGCCCGAGCGCGTCCGGGCAGGTGATGACCACGACCGTGATGGCGAACAGCATGGCGGCACCGAGGGAGCGGTCGGTGGCCAGCAGCCAGACGGCCAGCGTCGCGGCCCCGCCGATCAGCGCGACGAGGACCAGCCAGAACGCCGCCCGGTCCGCGAGCCGCTGTCCCGGGGCCTTGGAGTTCTGGGCCTGCTGGACCAGCTTGACGATCTGGGCCAGGGCGGTGTCCGTGCCGACCTTCGTCGCCCGCACGCGCAGCGTGCCGTTGGCGTTGATGGTGGCACCCACGACCTGCGAGCCCGGCTCCTTGTGCACGGGCAGACTCTCGCCCGTGACCATCGACTCGTCGACCTCGCTGCTGCCCTCCTCGACCACGCCGTCGACGGCGATCTTCGCGCCGGGGCGGACCAGCAGCAGGTCGCCGACGACCACCTCGGCGGTGGGCACCTCGACCGGCTCGCCGTCGCGCAGCACGAGCGCCTTGGGCGGGGCCAGGTCGAGGAGGGCGCGGATGGCGTCGTTGGCGCCGCCGCGGGCACGCATCTCGAACCAGTGGCCGAGCAGGACGAAGGAGGTCAGCACGGTGGCCGCCTCGTAGAAGACGTCTCCGCCGCCGGTGAGCGTGACGATCAGGGAGTACAGCCAGCCGGAGCCCACGGCGACCGCCACCAGCACCATCATGTCCAGGGTGCGGGCCCGCAGGGCCCGTAGCGCACCGTCGAAGAAGATCACGCACGAGTAGAAGATCACCGGAAGGCTCAGCAGCAGCGCCCACACGTCCTCGCGCAGCCCGAACGGGACGGGCACGTCCAGGTGGAAGACGTCCTCGCCGATCGGCGACCAGATCACGATGGGGATCGAGAACACCGCCGCGACCAGGAAGCGGTTGCGCATGTCGGCCACCATGGCCGCCATCGACATGGCGCCGTGCCCGCCGTGGCCCATCACCTCGTGGGGCGAGGGCGTCGCTTCCTCGTGCTCGTGGGCGGCGTGGTCCGCGGGCGCGGCCGGTTCGTGGACGTGAGGCGCGGCTGTCGTCTCGGGCCGCGCGGTCGCGTGGCCCGCGTGCACGCCCGGCGGCGGTGCGCTCGGTGCCGTTGCGGTCGGGGCGGGCGGATCCGGCTCGGCCATCGGATCGCAGACATGGGCCGGGACGGACTGACCCGCGCAGTGCAGGCCGCACTCCTGCACCCGGTCGCGCAGCTCCGCCAGGGACGTGCGCCTTGGGTCGAAGACCACCGTCGCCGTCTGCGCCACCGGGTTTGCCTCGACATCGAGCACGCCGGGCCGTCGCCCCAGGACGGCGGTGACAGCGCTCTGCTGGGAGGCCCAGTTGAGACCCCGTACGTCCAGCACCGCGGTACTGCATCCCTTGGGAGCACGGGCGTACCGGGGCTCGGAGGGGCTGGCGTGACCCTCATGGCCTTGGTGTTCCGTGTGATGGTCGTGCACGGTCACTTCTCCTTCGCAGGGCGGGTAGTGGCACCCTCCCAAGGTCGAGGGATGCGTCACGGACCGGCGAGGGCGGTCAGGATCCGGGCCGCCTGGACGCCGGTCAGAGTGGTGGGAGGCGTGCATCAGTGGCCCTTCGGGTTGGGGCACCCATATGTCGACGGTGCGCGCGAGGAGGGCCGGCAGCAACACAACGGCGGCTTTGCCTCGGCGGCACCGGTGGCGTCGGGGACGGGGAGGCGTGGTCCGTGGGAAGAACGAGTCCTCCTGGAGTTCGCGGAGGCGGTGGTCAGCTGGTGGCCGTCGGTGTGCCGCTGGGGGTGCCGCCGAAGGCGTCGGCGAACGCGTGCACCAGGGCGGTGGCGGTGTAGCCGACTCCCCAGAGCCCCCAGGCCGCGGCTGGTGCGTCGGTCCGCGTTGACCGAGCATCTCGGGCCCATCACCCGTGTCGGTCTGGACGGCAGTGCCTGGGACGGACTGCCGACCCGGGTGATGGTGGACGGCGGAGTCGTGCACATCGATTCCTTCCCGGTCGGTGACGACACCGTCCTCATCACCCGAGGCGAAGGGGACCTTTTCTCTCTGTTGCTGGTCCCTCCGGACACGTCGCCCGACGCGGCACGCGGCGCCATGGCCCGGGCCGTACGGGTGGACAACGTCACCGAGGCCAGGCAGATCCTCATCGACACGGGCGGCGACACGCCGTCTCTGCCGGCCTGACACATCCATCGCGGATCGACTCCCCGTCGGCCCGGACGCTAGGGGGTGTTTCGAAAGTCCTGTGCGGTGCCCGCGGTGTCCGGTGCGTGCTCTCGGCGTGCCGGACGAAAGCCCTCGTACTGGGTGTACTTGGGGTTTCGGCCGGTGCGGCGAGAGTGCGTGCCGGGCGCCGTGGGTGCTGTGCGGGACTTTCGAAACACCCCCTAGATGCGGGCGAACTTGTCCGTCTGCTGGGCGAATTCCTGGGCCATGGCGGCGCTGACCGTGGGCCTGGTGTCGCCGATCGTGTCCAGATAGTCGTCGGTGGTGGGGGTGGTCCGGGTTCCGGTATCGAAGGTGCGCTCGAACTGGGCCTGCGAGACGGTGCGCGCCGCGTGGGCGATGTCGGCGGGGGTGAACCCCTCGCTGGCGGACGCGAGTACCGCGCTGTCGGCCCGCGCCCCCGCTCGGGCCAGGTAGCTCTCCCACAGCGCGGTCCTGGCGGTGTGGTCGGGAGGGCCGATCGGCAGCACGTAGTCGAAGCGGCCGTGCCGCAGGAACGCGGAGTCGAGCGTGGTCACGTTGTTCGTGGCGCAGACGAGGAGCCGCCCGTCCTGCCTTCGGAACCGGATGATCGCCTTGAGCAGCTCGTTCACGACGCCGACCGCAGTCGCGTCCGCGCCGCCACGTTCGCCGGCGACCTCCTCGACCTCGTCGATGAAGACGAGGACGTGGTCCAGCCCGGCGATCTCGTCGAAGCGCCGGTTCAGCCCGGTCGCCAGGCCGTACTCGGCGGCCAGACGGGCGGGGAACAGTTCGAGGAAGGGCCATCCCAGACGGCTGGCGATCGCGTGCGCGAACGTGCTCTTGCCTGTCCCGGGCGGGCCGAACAGCATCACCGCCCGTGGCAGTTCCACTCCGTGCTGGGCGGCCAGTTCGGGATGGGCCAGCGGCAGGACCAGGCGCCGCTCGATGAGCCGCTTCTCGTTCTGCATGCCCGCGACCTTCTCCCACAACCCCCCGGGTGGCAACTCGGCCCCGAGCGAGGAGAGCATGCCGACGGACTGCGGGGTCACCGGCCCCTGCTTCTGAAAAAAGACCAGGCCCGAGCGGGCGCCGAAGTCACAGTTGCGCAGAGCGGTGGCACCGGTCTCTCCCTCGGGCAGGACCGCGTGCACCGCCCGGACGCCGTCAGCGAAGAGCCGTTGCTCAAGGGCTGTGACCAGAGCACTGCCCAGCCCGCGCTGCCGCCAGCCGGGCGCCATGCAGATGCGCAGAATCCATGCCCGCTCACCCTCCACCGTGCTCACCGCGGCGCCGATCAGCACGTCGTCGGCCGTGGCCACCACAGCCGGGTGGCGGGCCTGGAGAGCCGTCACGGCGTCCGAGAGCGGGAAGAGCGGCGGCTCCTCGGTCGTGCCGCTCTCCATGTCGACGCGGACCACCGCCTCGAGATCGTCTTGGGCGTAGTCCCTGACCCGCCAACCCGCCATGATCAGCTCCGCGTGTTCGGCCGTACTCCCATCATCAGCCGATGCACGCAGGACGCGCGCGACAGGCATCGGCCACGAGGCCGTCCCGGTGGCACGGACCGCTCGCCCGCCCCATCACCGCGGGATGCAGTGATGGTGGCAGTCGGGTCACGCCGCGGTGTCGGGCGCGGCTGCCGCGGTTTCCCGGGCGAGGAAGGAGCCGAGCTCGCCGATCGTGCTCATGAGGGGGGCCGGGAAGACGACGGTGGTGTTCTGGTCGACACCGATCTCCACCAGGCGCTGCAGATTGCGCGGTTGAAGCGCCAGGGGGTGGGCCATCATGGTGTCCGAGGCGTCACCAAGCGCGGCTGCGGCCAGCGACTCGCCCTCCGCGTTGATGATCTTCGCCCGCTTCTTCCGCTCGGCCTCGGCCCGGCGGGCCATGGCGCGCTTCATGGTGCCGGGCAGCTGGATGTCCTTGAGCTCGACCAGCGTGACCTGCACACCCCGGTCGGAGCGGTTTCGACAGCCGGCAGGCTGCCGATGTATCCGCCACGTCACCCGGCGCACCAGTCGCCGAGCCGAACGGACCGGCACCGGCGTGCCGGCTCTCGGGCGTCGGTCACGGCTCTCGCCTCCTGCGGCCGGCCGAGGCTTGCTGCGTGTCCGCGCCGGAGCTGACGTGCCGCTGGGTCTGCTGGGGGCCGTGCCAGTCCAGGCACATCGCGGTCGCATCGTCTTCGAGACGGCCGCCGGCGGCCTTCAGGACCGCGGACGTCAGCGTCAGCGCGGTCTCCCGCGGGTGCAGGCCCCGGGTCTGCTCCAGCAGGGCGAGCAGGTCGACCTTCTCCCCGTGACGTTCGAGCATGCCGTCGGTCATCATGAGCAGGCGGTCGCAAGGGCGGAGGTCGACTTCCTGCACGCGGTAGGGATGCGGCACGCGTACGGACAGACCGAAGGGGTGGTCCACCTCACAGGTGAGCACCTCCGCAGTCCCCCCGCGCAGTCGCAGGGGCCAGGGGTGACCGGCGTTGACGAGCCGGGCCTGCCCGGTGTGAAGGTCGATGCGCAGCAACTGCCCGGTGGCGTGGCCCCGGCCGTGGTCGGCCAGGGCCTGGTCGGCCAGGTGGGCCTGCTCGGCCAGGTCGGCTCCGGCACGGCGGGCACCGCGCAGGGCGCCCACGAGGACCGTGGCGGCCAGCGCGGCGTCGATGTCGTGGCCCATGGGATCGGTCACCGACAGGTGCAGCAGTCCCTTCTTCCGGGCGGCGTTCCGTCTCGACAGCCTCAGCTTTGCGAGGGAGGTCATGGACGTGCTCGGATTCGCCGAATACCTGGACGAGCGGGCCGGCGTCCTCAGCGGAGGGACGCGGCAGAAGCTCAACGTGACGCTGGCGTTGATGCACGACCCGCAGGTGCTGCTGCTGGATGAGCCCTATCAGGGCTTCGACTGGGACACCTACCTGCGGTTCTGGGAGCTTGCATCCCGGTTGCGCGAGCGGGGGCGTTCAGTTCTCGTGGTCTCTCATCTCGCCTACGACACCGCGCCCTTGGACGAGTTGTGGCGCCTGGACGGCGGTCGTCTCCAGGCGCACGGGAGGGAAGCGGCATGAGGGAGCAGGTGATGCTGCTGTTCACGGCCACGCGGTACGCGGTGGCCGAGCACGCCCGTAACCGATTCGCAGCGGTGCTCATCGCGATTTTCCTTCCCGTGTGGACGCCTCTGGCGTATGTGTCGATGCCGGACAGACCGGTGCGGGTGCGGCTGCAGGCCACGGGGGAGGTCCTGGCGCCTCACGGCAACGAGCTCACCGCGGTCAGAACCTGTCTTTCAACCTGCCCAGTGTGGAAGGGGTGACCAGAGGGGCGACTGACCCCGTGACGGCTGAGTGCGGGACGTTACTTTCAAGCTTCGCTACTGGTCAATTTTCAGCCGTCGCCGACTTGCTTCATGTCGTAGTCCTCCTCCAAGGCCATACGGCATCCCGAGCCGGAGACAGCCGAGTAGCCGGACGAGTGCGACAGGCCATCACAGGAAGGTCACTGCTTCCCCAGGTAGCGGACACATCATCTCCCCGGCAGTACCGTCATCCCCTCCATATCCGCCCACCGGGGGACGAGATGACCAACCCGTACATGTGGCCGCCCAGACCGCAGCCGCCGCGACTGACCCCGACATGGGCGCGCAAGAGGTACGTCCTGCCCGCACTCGGCATCGCGTTCGTTCTCGGCATCTACCTCGGCGTCGTCCTCGGCCTCGTCGCCGGAGGCAGCAGCGACGGCACCACGACCGACGATGCGAAACCCGTGGCGGCCAGCCCTGGCCCGACCGTCACCGTGACGGCGAAGGCGGAGGTGAAGCCCGCGCCCACGGTCACCGCGACGAAGACAGTGGAGGTGACCGTCACTGCGCCGCCCGCGGAAGGCAGCGGCGACGACTCCGGCGGTGGCGGGACAAGCGGCGGGAGCAGCTCTGGCGGCCAGACGGGTGTCCAGTTCGGATACGCCTGCTCCCCCGTCGGCGCTCTCGGCACCGCAGAAGACGGACGGCCCGCCAAATGTTTCAAGGGCAAAGACGGCCGGGCTCGGTGGGGCTATGACTCGAACCGTGGATAGATTCTCGGGAACCGACGTCCTGCCTGACCAACGGCACGGCCGTCAGCCGGGCAGGAGGTCAGGCCGCCTGCGCCAGGTAGTACGGGGTGTTGTCGCGCCGTTCGGCGGGGTGGGTTCTCGGCGCCGGACGACCTTGTACTGGCCGCTGCGCGTGACGCCGCGGTGCTGGTCACCGTGCTCATCACCTACCGGCACGCCGCCGAGCGCATGGAGCGCGAGCTGCCCGAGGACTTTCTCCAGCTCGCATCGGCCGCCTTGCGGGCCTGCGAGAAGCGCCTTCGCGGCCTGAGTGATTGAGGATCCGTCAGAGCCCCTCCTTGGCCTGCAGAAGGTAAAAGCTGTGGCCGGTGGTTGCTCTGATCTCCCTTCAGCAGGATGCTGCGGAGGAGGCCGAGGCTTGTCGCCGGCGGAGGGAGTGTCGGCGTCCCGTGCTGAGGGGTGGTGGGCGCTATGCCCACGAGCACGAAGGTCGGGAGCGTTTCCCGGGCGCGGTACGAGGAGATCATCGCCGAGGACCGGAAGCTCGTCGAGGTCGATACGGAGATCCAGTTCAAAATCGGTGACCATGCTTTGGAGATCGAGCCGATGCGGCCGCACGGCGGCTCGTTACCGGCCGCCGGTGAGGAACTGCTCGGGGTGCGGGAGTGGCATGCGGGGGAAAGCGGCTGCGTCCAGTCCTGAGTGTCCTGGGCTGGCAGGCCGCACAGCCGAAGCGGGACGTGCCCGCGCCGGTGCTGAAAACAGCTGCCGCCCTGGAGCTGTTCCATGCCTTCGCGCTCATCCACGACGATGTCATGGACGACAGTGACATGCGCCGCGGCCGCCCGAGTGTGCACCGGGCCATGGCACTTCGCCACGAGGCAGCCGATGGGCCCACGCCGGGGCGGGTGGGAATCGGTACCGCGATCCTCGCCGGAGATCTGGCCCTGGTCTGGTCGGACGAACTCCCGCACACCGCTGGTCTGCAACCGGCGCAGCTGGCCGCCGTTCTCCCGCTCATCGACGTGATGCGCACGGAGATCGTCTGCGGGCAGTACCTCGACATCACTGCCGCCGGGCGGCCCAACGCCACCGTGGAGGTGGCACTGCAGGTGGCGCGCTACAAGACGGCGAAGTACACCTTCGAGCGGCCTCTGAGTGGGCGGTTCGTGAGTCTTTGAGCGGATCTGCTGTCGCCTGATGGTGTGGCGGCAGGGCGGAATCTGCCGGTCCGCGGCTGTTGATCTGGTGGTGTGACCGGGTGAGTGAACGCAAGCCGTACCCGAGTGACTTATCGGACGAGCAATGGTCGTTGATCGAACCGGTGATCACCGCGTGGAAGGCCCGGCACCGCTCGGTCAGCGGCCACCAGGGCAAGTACGCGATGCGGGAGATCGTGAACGCGATCCTCTACCAGGGCCGGACCGGCTGCCAGTGGGCCTATCTCCCGCACGACCTGCCGCAGAAGAGCGCGACGTACTACTACTTCGCCGCCTGGCGGGACGACGGAACCGACCAGGTCATCCACGAACTCCTGCGCTGCCAGGTCCGGGAGAGTGCCCGCCGATTAGAGGACCCGACCCTGGTGGTCCTGGACACCCAGAGTGTCCACGTGGCCGCCGGGGTCCCCGCCTCCACAACCGGCCACGACCCGGCCAAGCGGGTGCCGGGCCGCAAGCGGGGCCTGGCCGTGGACGTCCTCGGCCTGGTCATCGCAGTCGTCGTCCTCGCCGCGAACGCCCACGACAACGCCGCGGGCAGCATCCTGCTGGACCAGGTCGCCGAACACGCCGGCGGAAGTGTCCGCAAGGCCCTGGTCGACCAGGGCTTCAAGAACCAGGTCGTCGCGCACGGCGCCGGCCTGGGGATCGACGTCGAGATCGTCGAACGCGACCCGCAGGTCAAAGGGTTCGTGCCGCAGCCGAAGCGGTGGAGGGTCGAGCAGACCTACGGGATCCTGATACTGCACCGGCGCCTGGTCCGTGACTACGAGCACCGCCCCTCCTCCTCCGCCTCCCGCGTCTACTGGGCGATGACCCACGTCATGACCCGACGCCTCACCGGCGCGAACGCCCCCACCTGGCGCGAGGCGCAGGCGGCGGCAGCGTGAACATCCAGCCCCTGCTCGACGCCCTGGGCCTCCAGGAAGACGCCGCCCGGGCCCACGCGGACGACCTCCGCGCACAGATCGACGACCTACAGACCCGGTTGCGGGAGGCCGAGACGCACCTGGAGCACCTCGCGATCACCCGCACGACCGTCACCGCCCTCGCCGACCGGCTCCCCGCATCGCCGCCGGACCTGCCCGAGCACCCGGACTACCCCCGCATCCTCGCCGCGTTCAACCACACGACCGGACCGCTACGGGCCAAGGACGTCTGCGAAGCCCTCGGCCACGAACTGCTGCCGAAGCACGTCGAAGGCACCCGCGCCAAGCTGAAACGCCTGGTCAGACTCGGCATCCTCACCGAGGCCGACACCGGCAACTTCGCCAGAAAGCAATAGCCGACGGAACCTCCACCAGCGACCTCGCACCAACCTCAGCCGGAAACAGACATCAGCTCACGAACCGCCCACTGAGAGCATCCGGCTACGGCCAAGCCTTCTACCAAGCGTTCACCGTGTGGCGTTTAAGTTGCTGTTGGGCGGGGTTTCGGAAGGTTTCCAGGTGGATCGCGCCGAGCCTCGTTCGTGCCACCACACTCGATGCTGCTTCCTGAACCGCCTGGAGGCCGTGATCAAAGAGGAAAGCGTTGCTCGTAGCGGCTGAAGGAGGGCACGCGCCCGGAGGGCCCACTGCCGACATGGCCACGAGTACATGCCGGAGAATGTATACCTGGGTTCTCGTTGGCAGGACCGGAGCGGGGCAAGGCCCGCTAGGTCCACCCCGGCGATGTGACATCTCGTGACAGATGAGAGGCTCAGACGGGTGAGCGAGACACCACCGAACACCCTGCAATACCGGTTTGACGGGCCAGAAGACGCTCCCGTCCTGATCCTGGGTCCCTCACTGGGTACCACATGGCACATGTGGGACCGCCAGATCCCGGAACTGACCAAGCAGTGGCGGATCTTCCGCTTCGACCTGCCGGGCCACGGCGGCGCACCGGCGTACCCCGGCGGCTCGGTCACCGAACTGGCCGCCCGTCTGCTGGCCACGCTGGACGCGGTCGGTGTGCAGCGGTTCGGCTACGCGGGCTGCGCGCTCGGCGGCGCCATCGGCACCGAACTCGCCCTGCGCCGCCCCGAGCGCCTCGCCTCGCTCGCGCTGATCGCCTCCTCGCCTCGCTTCGGCACGGCCGACGAGTTCCGCCAGCGCGGGGTGATCGTGCGGACCAACGGCCTCGACCCCATCGCGCGGACGTCCCCCGACCGCTGGTTCACCGCGGGGTTCGCGGCGGCGCAGCCCGCCATCACCGAGTGGGCCGTGCAGATGGTCCGCACCACCGACCCCGGCTGCTACATCGCCGCCTGCGAGGCGCTCGCCTCGTTCGACGTGCGCGCCGAACTCGGCCGGATCGGCGTCCCCACGCTCGTCCTCGTCGGCTCCGACGACCAGGTCACCGGCCCCGCCGAGGCCCGTACGCTGGTCGCGGGCATCCCGGACGCCCGGCTCGCGGTCGTCCCCGGGGCCTCCCACCTCGTCCCGGTCGAGCAGCCCGCCGCCGTCACCGATCTGCTCGTCCGCCACTTCTCCACCGCCTGGCAGCCCGCCTACGACTCGACCACCGGCCAGGTCGCCATTCCGGCCGCCCCGGTCAAGCCGGCCCTCGCGGCCGTCCTGCCGCAGACCGGACCGGTCGCCGAGATCGCGCCGCCCGTCCTCCAGCCGGAGGCGACGGGCAGACCGGACCCGTACGACGCCGGGCTGAAGGTCCGCCGCGAGGTGCTCGGCGACGCGCACGTGGACCGGGCGCTGGCATCAGCGGACGACTTCTCCGGCGACTTCCAGGAGTTCGTCACCCGCTACGCCTGGGGCGAGGTCTGGGACCGGCCCGGCCTCGACCGCCGTTCCCGCAGCTGTGTCACCCTGACCGCGCTCGTCGCCGGCGGGCACCTGGACGAGCTCGCCTTCCACACCCGCGCCGCCCTGCGCAACGGCCTCACCCCGAACGAGATCAAGGAAGTCCTCCTCCAGGCGGCCGTCTACTGCGGGGTACCGGCCGCGAACAGCGCGTTCCGCGTGGCCCAGCAGGTCATCCGCGAGGAGACCACCCCCGAGGAGTGAGCCGCCGCCGACCGCCCGTCCGGGGGAGGATGGAGTCATGACCATGAAGCTCACGAAGAAGTCGCATGCCTGCGTCCGGCTGGAGAAGGACGGACGCACGCTCGTCATCGACCCGGGCGGGTTCAGCGAGGAGGACGCCGCCCTCGGCGCGGACGCCGTGCTGGTCACCCACGAGCATCCGGACCACTTCGACGAGGGACGGCTGCGGGCGGCCCTGGAGGGCAACCCGGCCGCCGAGATCTGGACCCTGCGCTCGGTCGCCGAGAAGATCTCCGCCGCCTTCCCGGGCCGGGTGCACACCGTCGGCCACGGCGACACGTTCACCGCCGCCGGCTTCGACGTGCAGGTCCACGGTGAGCTGCACGCGGTGATCCACCCGGACATCCCGCGCATCACCAACGTCGGCTACCTCGTCGACGGCGGCCGCGTCTTCCACCCCGGCGACGCCCTCACCGTCCCCGGCCGGCCCGTCGAGACGCTGATGCTCCCCGTGATGGCCCCCTGGAGCAAGATCTCCGAGGTCATCGACTACGTCCGCGAGGTCGGGCCACAGCGGGCGTACGACATCCACGACGCCCTCCTCACCGACCTCGCCCGCCCCATCTACGACCGCCAGATCGGCGCCCTGGGCGGCGCGGAACACCTCCGGCTCGCACCCGGGGCCTCGGCGGACGTGTAGCGGCCCACGGGACCAGCGGCCCACGGGACCACGGGACCACGGGACCAGGGGCCCCACCGGGCCCGTGACCGGGCGGGACGGGCGTTGTCGGACCCGCCCGGTAGGTTGTGGGGCATGCGCATCGCGACCTGGAACGTGAACTCGATCACCGCCCGCCTCCCGAGGCTCCTCGCCTGGCTGGAGAGCAGCGGCACGGACGTGCTCTGCCTCCAGGAGGCCAAGATCGCGGAGGACGGCTTCCCGCTGGACGCCTTGCGCGAGGCGGGCTACGAGGCCGCCGTGCACGCGACGGGGCGGTGGAACGGCGTGGCGGTGATCTCCCGCGTCGGCATCGAGGACGTCGTCAAGGGCCTGCCCGGTGACCCCGGCTACGACGGCTCCGTGGAACCCCGCGCGATCTCGGCGACCTGCGGCCCGGTCCGCGTCTGGTCGGTGTACGTGCCGAACGGCCGCGAGGTCGACCACCCGCACTACGCGTACAAGCTCCAGTGGTTCGAGGCCCTCAAGGCCGCCGTCGCCGGTGACGCGGCCGGCAGCCGCCCCTTCGCCGTCATGGGCGACTACAACGTGGCGCCGACGGACGACGACGTGTACGACGTCGCCGCGTTCGAGGGCCTCACCCACGTCACCCCCGCCGAGCGCGCCGCACTGGCCTCCCTGCGCGAGGCGGGCCTGACCGACGTCGTCCCCCGGCCCCTCAAGTACGAGCACCCCTTCACGTACTGGGACTACCGCCAGCTCTGCTTCCCGAAGAACCGTGGCATGCGCATCGACCTCGTCTACGGCAATGAGCCGTTCGCCAAGGCGGTCACCGACGCGTACGTGGACCGGGAGGAGCGCAAGGGCAAGGGCGCCTCGGACCACGCGCCGGTCGTGGTGGACCTGGAGGTCTGAGCCGCGCGACACCTCCGGGGCCGCGCGGGCCGTCACAGCAGGTCGAGGTCCACCGACTCGGCGAGCGCCGCGAGGCCCGCCTCGTTGGGGTGCAGATGGTCCCCGGTGTCGTACGCGGGGAGCAGCCGGGCCGGACGAGCCGGGTCGCGCAGCACCTCGTCGAAGTCGAGGACCCCGTCGAACGCCTCGCCCGCCTCGCCGCCCCGGATCCACTCGTTCACCGCGACGCGCTGGGCGTCGGCGGCGGCCGTGCAGCGTGCCTCGCCCTCGCAGGGCGCCACGGTCGCCACGAGCACGCGCAGACCCCGCTCGCGGCCCCGGGCCGCGATCTCCCGCAGCCCGGCGACGACCTCGCCCGCCGTGGCACCCCAGCGGACGTCGTTGACGCCCTGGAAGACGACGACGGTACGGGCGGAGGTCTGGGCGAGGACATCGCGGTCGAGGCGGTGCACGGCACTGACGCCGCCCGTGTCGGTGGAGACACCGTCACCGGGGTAGCGGTCGGTGACCACCCGGTTCGCCGAGATCCCCTGGTTGAGGACGCCGTAGCGCGGGACCTCGTCCTGGCTCAGCAGCCGCCGGGCCAGGACGTCCGGCCACCGCCGGTTCGCGTCGACTGTCGTGGCCTCCCCGTCCGTGATCGAGTCCCCGAGGAGTACGACGGAGCCCGGTCCGCCGCCCACGTCCACGCCGGTCAGCAGCGGCCAGGACGAGATCGTGGAGGTGTACGCCGTGGCCGACGCGTCTCCCGCGTGGTTCCCGGGCTCGCTGACGTACGACGTCTGGCGGGCGAGCCGGTGCACGGGGGCGGCCGTCACGGTGCCGGGCAGGTGGAAGCTCACCAGCAGGTCGGTGTCCGGCGGCACCTCGAAGCCCAGCGGATCGCTGAACGCCTGCGCACCGGCCGGGATCTCGGTGCCGGCCGCACCCCGGAAGGACAGGGCCACCGGCTTGCTCCGGGCGCTCGCGCCCGTCGCCCGCACCGCCACCGTCGCGCCGCCCACCCGTACCGGCGCCGAGGCGAAGGTGTTGTCGAGCCGGATCCGCACCCGGTGCCCGCCCGCCGAGGTGTGGACGACCAGCCGCAGGGTCCGGTCCGTCCAGGGGCCGACGGCCGGGTAGCCGGACGTGGAAGCGGCCCAACCGCCGGTCCAGGCAGCGGTGTCGGGGCGGACCGAGAGGGCGAACACATGCAGGTCGGGGACGCGCGGGAGGGTCACCGAGGAGACCTCGCGGCCCCGGACGAGCGGCACGGTGACGACGTACAGCCGCGCCTTCTCGACGAGTTGACCGCCGGGGGAGTTCACATGGGGGAGGGCGACGGCCTTGGTGGCGAGCGGTCCGGTGCGCCAGTCGGGGGCGGTCAGCCGGTACGGGGAGCGGGCCCCGTCCCGGTAGCGGACGGTGCCGGTGCCCGTCGCGGCGCCACCACCCGTGGCGGCCACCAGGAAGGCGAGGGCGTCGCCCCGGCCCCGTACGCGCACGGCCTGGCCCGCGGCGCGCACGTTGTCGGGCTCGCCCGCCGCGCGGCGCGGCCAGGTCAGGCGCGCGCCCTGAACGGTCAGCGTGCGCCCCGGCGTCCATCCGGCAGCCGTCAGGTCGTCTGCGGAGAGCGAACGGCCGGAGCCGTCGAAGTCGGCCTCCGCGGGCCGCGCGTCGTCGCTGACCGCCCTGTTGTCGAAGAGGTGTTCCAGCGGGGCCGGTTCGGCCGCCGGGCCGGCGGCGGCCCGTGCGGTGGCGACGGGTGCGACCGCCGCCACGAGTGCCAGGACGACGACCGTTCTCCAGACGCGTCGGCGCACGCGTGATCCCTTCTGCTCGCTGGACCCGCGACGGCGGCGATGCCGGCGGACACGACATCGCCGCGCCCACGGGTGCGACACCGGTACGACGACGAGACGACCGATGTGTCATGACGACGGATGTGCCATGAAGCTAAAGAGGCGTCAGGGACCCGTCAATGAGGCAGGCGGGAACCACGGCCGAACTCCCGGCGAACAAGCGGTTTCCGCGCGCCTGTGGTGCGAAGCGTGAGGCGGATGACACGCTGAGCGCATGAACATCTCTTTCCTGGGCAACTGGCGCAAGAGGCGTGACCCCGCGTTCGGGGTCGCGGTGTTCACCGGCGGTGACGGTGACGACGACGGTCACGAGGGCCTCGCCGAACTTCTCTCCGAATGCGAACTGCTGCGCGCGCAGGCGGCGCTGGCCGGCGTCGAACTCGACGACTCCGCACGTTCGTTGGAGGCGATCGACCAACTCGTCCCGCGTTGGCGCGACGACGAGGAGACCGCGGCCTGGCTCGGGAACGACGCGGGTCTCTACCTGGGCACGGTCGTCGTCCGCACCGTCCCGGGCGCCCGCTGGGAGATCTGGCCCAACGGCCAGCCCGTGGTGCGGCTGGACTCCGGCCGCGAGATCGACGTGGTCGAGGCGGGCCGGGCGTGGGCCGCCAGCGGCGCACCGGAACTCTCCCAGCTCTACGCCGAGGTCGCCGAGCAGTGAGCGGCCCGCGCGCGCTCCCCGGCGCGGACAGAGGCGGACGAGCGGACGGTGGCCGACAGGCGGACGGTGACCGACAATACGGCTAATCCCCGCGAGTGCGTGTCGCGTATTGCGGTCTCCTGCAGCCGGATAGTTTGCGGCACCTGCGACACCACACGGTCGAGGGCGAGTAGGGCGGGCAGGGCATGGCGGTCGATCCGCTGATCGAGATGCACGACGTGAACAAGTACTTCGGCGAGCTGCATGTCCTCCAGGACATCGAACTCACCGTCGGCAAGGGGGAGGTGGTCGTCGTCATCGGCCCGTCGGGGTCGGGGAAATCGACGCTGTGCCGGGCCATCAACCGGCTGGAGCCCATCCGTTCCGGCACGATCCGGATCGACGGGCAGCCGCTGCCGAGCGAGGGCAAGGCCCTGGCGGCGCTCCGCGCGGACGTGGGCATGGTCTTCCAGTCCTTCAACCTCTTCGCGCACAAGACGGTCCTGCAGAATGTGACGCTCGGTCAGGTCAAGGTCCGCAAACGGAAGAAGGAGGAGGCGGACCGGCGCTCCCGCGAACTCCTGGACCGGGTCGGTCTCGCCGACCAGGCGCCGAAGTACCCGGCCCAGCTCTCCGGCGGCCAGCAGCAGCGGGTCGCCATCGCCCGCGCCCTCGCCATGGACCCCAAGGTCATCCTGTTCGACGAGCCCACCTCGGCCCTCGACCCGGAGATGATCAACGAAGTCCTCGAAGTGATGCAGCAGTTGGCGCGTGAAGGCATGACCATGGTCGTCGTCACCCATGAGATGGGTTTCGCCCGCTCGGCCGCCAACCGGGTGGTCTTCATGGCGGACGGCCGCATCGTCGAGGACCGCTCTCCGGACGACTTCTTCACGAACCCGGAGAGCGACCGCGCCAAGGACTTTCTCTCCAAGATCCTCAAGCACTGACCACCGGCACCGGACCGGGTGCGGGCCTCGACTACGATGAGCGGTTCATCCACTTGGGGTGAGCGAGGCCGTGGACGCCACCCCCGGCCGAACAGGGACGCCGCTGCCGGGCGCGCAGCGGCCAGGGGCCAGGCCCGCCCGGCAGCAGCCGGAGATCACTGCTCGCGCAGCGGGATCGACACGTACGACGGGTCGTTCGGCGGCGAGGAGAAGGTCAGCTGCGCGCCGGTCGGGTTGTGCTCGATGTAGAGCGGGTCGACCGTGTCGACGACCAGGGCGAGACGGTGGCCCGCCGGAACGTCGTAGGCCGTGGAGAGCAACTCCAGGTCCACGCCGAACGGCTTGCCGGGCGTCTCGCCGTGGAAGGTGTACGGCGCGTGGCTGACCAGCCTGCCGAGGCCGAGCGGGCCCACGTCGTAGAGGTATGCGACGAGGGTGCCGCTCTCCTTGGTGGCCGTCACCGTGGTGTGCAGCTTCGCGGTGCCGCGCACGGCCTGCGAGGTCGGGTACTTCTCCGACTGCCACACGGCCGCCCAGCGGCGTGGCAGCAGCGGTATCGATGCCACGGGCGGGAGTCGGGCCACCTGGTCCAGGATGCTGGAGAGGAAGACCACCCCGCCGTTCGCGCCCGAGTCGACGTTCGCGCGGATCGTGGTGGAGTTCGCCAGGGCGATCTTCTTGCGGGTGGCGGTGACCGACTTCCAGTCCGGGTAGCCCTCGAAGGCGCCGCCCGTACGGGACTTGAGCCGGACGGGCTGCTCGCGGTCGATGCCGTTGGCGGTCCCCTTCAGGTAGCGGTCGAACCAGCGCCGGGTGTCCGTCCACACGTCGTTGGGGAGGCCGAACAGACCGGTCATCTCGGTGGTGGCGTGGTCGCCCGGCCGCAACTCCAGCCGCTTCGGGCCGGTGAGCTTCTCGTAGAAGTCGGCGTACTGGTTGGGCGGGAAGATCGAGTCGCCCCAGGCATTGGCGAGCATGACGGCCGTGCCATGGGTGTTGAGCTGGTCCACATAGGTCCTGGGGGAACGTTTCTTCCCCCAGGTGATCATGTCCCCTTCCTTGGCGAGGTTGGAGGCGTAGAAGTCCTTGAAGATCTGCTGGAGTTCGGGGCTCTGCCGGCCGGTGATCCGTCCGGCTCCGTCGAGCAGGGCGGAGGCCTGGAGGTGCTGGGTGCGTCCGCCGTAGATCGAGTCGATCAGGTCCGCCCAGCCGCTCAGCGCGGCGACCGCCTTGACGCGTTTGTCGTGCGCGGCGGCGAGGAGGCTGATGCCCGCCCCGTACGACAGCCCCGCCATGCCGATGTGGGCCGCGTCGGCCGGGGTGTTGGCGAGCGCCCAGTCGATCACCTTGGAGGCGTCGGCTGTGTCGGGTGGCCCGGCGACCTCTATGTATCCGCCGGACTCCCAGAAGCCGCGCACGTTGTAACTGACCACGACGTAGCCCGCGTCGGCCAGCTTGCGGGCCTGGGCCAGGTATTCGACCTGGGGCAGGCCCCAGCTCGTGGGCAGCACCAGGAGCGGGTACGTGCGGGAGGCGTCCGCCGGGGCGACGACATTGGCCTTGAGGACGGTCGCGCCGTCGCCCTCGATGTCGACGAAGCGGGTGGTGGGTGTGGCGGTGGCGCCGGACGCGGCCTGGGCGGAGGGGGCGAGACCGAGGGCCGTACCGGCGACCAGGGTGGCCGAGACGGTGCCCACGGCGGTCGTCCGCAGCGCCCTGGTCGTACGCGATGTGGTGCCGTGCGGGTGCCTCACGGGTCGCTCCTCACTCGTGTCAGTGCAAAGTGACCCGACGGTAACCGGACACCCTTACCGGAAGTAACTCCTCGGTAAGTTACGTGACGGTAACGTTCGGCGGTGAACTATGAGGCGCGGTGGGAGATCTGGGCGGGGGCGGACGGTGCGGGTGCCGGGGTCTGGGCCGCCCGGGTGACGTCCGCGACGAGCTCGACCACGTCGGCGCCGTACGCCTGGGAGTTGACCACCTTCAGGAGGAGCACGAAGGTGCCCGTGCCGTACTTGCGGTGCAGACGCTCGTGGTTGCGGGCGAGATAGCGCGTGGCGGCCTGGTTGGTGATGGCGCGCTGGCCGCAGAAGAGGAAGACCGGCCGCGACTGGTCCGGCTGTCCGGTGGTGAGCCGGGCCAGGAGCACGTGCTCGGTGACGCCGGGGTCCAGGCGGTACTGGTCGCTGCCGATCTGGAAGGCCGCCCGGTGCGGGCCCGGCTCAGGATCGCTGTTGAAGGTGACGCCGGGCAGCATGGCCCCTATGTGCGCCGCCATCCGGCGATTGGAAACGGGGCCTCCCACGCAGAACTCGGTGCGCTCGCCGAACCCCTGCTGAGCCGCGTCCTGGGTGATGATCTGGGCGTGCGAGCCGCAGTCCTTGATCAGCGCGGAGAGCTCCAGCAGCGCGAACACGTCGAAGCGGTGGACCGCCAGGTCCGCACTGGACGGATCCCGGTTGACCACCAGCAGGGACTCCGAGTTCGCCGGCAACCCGAAGAACGCCTGCTTGCGGCGGAGCTTCCGCTTCCACAGGTATGTCCGGAAGAACCAGCCCAGGGAGGCACTGAACCCGGCCGCGATCACGCCGAGGACGATATTGCGCACGTCGTCATTCATGGCCGCGCATGGTAGCGGGCGCCGTCGAACAGTGCTCGAATCCCGTGTCCGATTCAGGGCCCCGGAGTGCCTCCTGACGGGGCCATGGCAGCCGCGTTAGTCTGCGCGGACGGTCCTTGACTGGAGGTACTGATGCGTCTGCGTCGCCCTGTCGCGCGGAAACTGGCTGTACTGGCGGCGACGTCCGCCGTGATGTCGGTGGGGGCGGCCCCGCCGACCTCGGCGGCGACGAACACCCCCTCGAAGAGCCCGGTCGCCGTCGGCTACGGCGGCGCCGTCTCCAGCGTCGACCCGGACGCCTCCGCCGCCGGCATCGAGGTGCTCCGCAAGGGCGGCAACGCGGTGGACGCCGCGGTCGCCACGGCCGCCGCGCTCGGTGTGACCGAGCCCTACTCGGCGGGCATCGGCGGAGGCGGCTACTTCGTCTACTACGACGCCAAGTCCCGTACGGTGCACACCGTCGACGGCCGCGAGACCGCGCCGCTCAGCGCCGGCGAGGACCTCTTCCTGGAGAACGGGCAGCCGATCCCGTTCGCCGAGGCCGTCACCAGCGGGCTGAGCGTCGGCACCCCCGGCACCCCCGCCACGTGGGGGACCGCGCTGAAGAGCTGGGGCAGCAAGCCCCTGGACAAGCTGCTCAAGCCCGCCGAGAGACTCGCCCGCGACGGGTTCGTGGTCGACGAGACCTTCCGCGCCCAGACAGCCTCCAACGAGGCCCGGTTCCGCAACTTCCCGGCCACGGTCGACCTCTACCTCCCCGGCGGCAGGCTCCCGGTGGTCGGCTCTACCCTCAAGAACCCCGATCTGGCCCGCACCTACGCCGAGTTGGGCCGCAAGGGCGTCGGCGCGCTCTACCGGGGCGACCTCGCCCAGGACATCGTCGACACGGTCAACAAGCCGCCGGTGGACCCGGCCTCGGGTTACAACGCCCGCCCCGGCGACCTGACGAGGGCCGACCTCGCCCAGTACCGCACCAGGCGCCAGGCCCCCACCAAGGCGTCGTACCGCGGCCTCGGCGTGTACGGCATGGCGCCCTCCTCCTCCGGCGGCACGACGGTCGCCGAGGCGCTCAACATCCTGGAGCGGACCGACCTCTCCAAGGCGAGCGACGTCCAGTACCTGCACCGTTACATCGAGGCGAGCCGGATCGCGTTCGCCGACCGGGGCCGCTGGGTCGGCGACCCCGCCTTCGAGGACGTACCGACGAAGGAACTGCTCTCGCAGCGGTTCGCGGACTCCCGTGAGTGCCTGATCAAGGACGACGCGGTGCTCACCAGCCCCGTCGCCCCGGGCGACCCGCGCAACCCGGCGCCCTGCGCGAGCGGCGGTACGGCGGCGCCGACGACGTACGAGGGCGACAGCACGACCCACCTCACGGTCGCCGACAAGTGGGGCAACGTCGTCTCCTACACCCTCACCATCGAGCAGACCGGTGGCAGCGGCATCACCGTCCCGGGCCGCGGCTTCCTGCTCAACAACGAGCTGACGGACTTCTCCTTCACCCCGGCGAACCCCGCCGTGCACGACCCCAACCTGCCGGGACCGGGCAAGCGGCCGCGTTCGTCGATGTCCCCGACGATCGTGCTCGACCGGCACGGCAAACCCGTGGTGGCGCTCGGCTCGCCCGGCGGCGCGACCATCATCACGACCGTGCTGCAGACCCTGACCGGCTTCCTCGACCGGAGGCTGCCGCTGGTCGACGCGATCGCCGCGCCGCGCGCCAGTCAGCGCAACCAGACCACCACCGAACTCGAACCGGGCCTGTGGAACAGCCCGTTGAAGACCGAACTCGAAGCCATCGGGCACGGCTTCCGGCAGAACCCGGAGATCGGCGCGGCCACCGCCGTCCAGCGTCTGCCGAACGGCAAGTGGCTGGCCGCCGCGGAGACGGTACGGCGCGGAGGCGGCGCGGCGATGGTCGTGCACCCCGTCAGGTAGCGCCCCCGGGTGCGCCCTCGGAGGCGGGCGGCGGCGTCGTACGGAACGCCAGCCGTCCGTCCTCCACCTCCGCCGCCACCCGGCTGCCGGACGGCAGCCGCCCGTCGAGCAGCAGCCGCGACAGCGGGTTGTCGACCTCCCGCTGGATCGTGCGGCGCAGCGGCCGGGCGCCGTACTCGGGCTGGTGGCCGTGGCGGGCGAGATGGTCGACGGCCCGCTCGCCGAACTCGATCGTGACGCCCCGCGCGTGCAGCCGCAGCCGCGTCCCCTCCAGCAACAGAGCGGTGATCCGCCGCAGTTGGTCGTCGCCGAGCCGGCGGAAGACGACGATCTCGTCGATACGGTTGAGGAACTCGGGTCGGAAGTACTCCCGGAGCGGCCGCAGGATCCGCTCCCGCCGGTCCTCCTCGTCCGCCTCGGCGCCGCCCGCCGAGAAACCGAGCCCCGCCCCGCCCCCGGCCGATGGCGTCCGAGCCCAGGTTGCTCGTCATGACGACCACGGCGTTGGCGAAGTCGACCGTACGGCCCTGGGAGTCGGTGAGCCGGCCGTCGTCGAGGACCTGGAGCAGCAGGTTGAAGACGTCCGGGTGGGCCTTCTCCACCTCGTCCAGCAACAGAGGTGAGTACGGGTGGCGTCGTACGGTCTCGGTCAGCTGCCCGGCCTCCTCGTGGCCGACGTAGCCGGGCGGGGCGCCCACCAGGCGGCTGACCGTGTGCCGTTCCTGGTACTCGCTCATGTCGAGCCGCACCATCCGGTCCTCGCTGCCGAAGAGGGCCTCCGCGAGCGCCCGGGCCAGTTGCGTCTTGCCGACGCCGGTCGGGCCCAGGAACAGGAAGCTGCCGATCGGCCGTTCGGGACTGGCGAGCCCGGCGCGCGAGCGCAGCACGGCGTCCGCCACCACGTCCACCGCCTCGTCCTGCCCGACGACCCGGCGGCGCAGCCGCTCCGCGAGGCCCAGCAGCCGTTCCCGCTCCTCCTGGGTGAGGCTGCTGACGGGGATGCCGGTCTGCCCGGAGCCGGTGACCCGGGCCAGCTCGTGCGCGTCCAGCAGCGCGCGCTTGACCGCCGGGGTCAGCGCGAGCGACGCGGGCGCGGGGCCCTGACCGGGTTTGTGCCGCTCGGGGCCCGACCGCTCGTCGATCGCACCGGCCAGCGCGTCGGGGTCGGAGAGCACGATGGCCACTGACCACGACGCCGAACGCGACGCCATCACCGCAGCGATCCAGCGGCTGTTCGACGGCCGTCCAATCCGGTCCACGGGGGCGCTCACCACGCTGCAACTCGCCGCAGAGGCAGGCGTCAAGCGCTGGGTCCTCACGCACAAGCACGTCGACTTGAAAGAAGAGTTCACCCGCCGAAAGTCCGAGGCAAACGGCATCCCGCCCGCGTTCCAGCATCTGCACGCCCGCGCAGCAGACGCCGAAGCCGTCGCCCGCGCACTGCGGGAGGACAACGGCCGGCTCCGCGAGCGCGTCGCCGTCTATGCCCAGGTCATCCACGAACTCCGCACCGAGCTGGACCGGCGCACCGACAACAGCACCCAGCCCAGCCCCGTCCGGACCTTCCCCACCAGCATCACCTGACGCGCGAGGCGGTCGCTGCGCTGACCCTTTCCCAAGCCTGGTACGTGTCACAAGAACTGCGATGCGTGTCTGGGATGGGGAACTCTGTCGACCGCATCAGCCGGTCGAGTGGTACCGGCCCGGCCGCTCGGGCTCCATCCGGAAGCAGACCAAGCGGGTCTTGGCGGCGGCCGTGCGCAGCTCGTCGTCGGTGGGTCGCCGGTCGCCCGGGAGGCCGAGCATCAGTGCCTTGGCGGCCTTGGGCCCTTTGCGCCGACCGAACTCACCGAGCAGGGCGGCGACTTCCTCAGGGTCCTCGACGACCGTCGGGACGGCGCTGTGGTCCTGGCCCCGGATGCGCAGCCGGACGGCGGACCCTTGGCGCATGCTGGGGATCCAGCCGAGCTGGGAGGACATGGCGAGCACCGTGCCGGGGTCCCAGTCGAAGTAGCCGATGGGGACCGTGAATTCGCGGCCCGTCCTGTGCCCCTGGTACGTGAGCAGCATCAGGCGCCCGCTCAGCGGCTTGTGGAAGCGGGAGGCGAGCAGCGGCCGTACGACCTTGTTGGCGGCTCTAAAGATCTTCACCATGGGCGGCGTGGCCGTGTTCGCCGCGGGCGTGCCGGAGGTGCTCACCAGATGCCGCCGGGGACGGTGTGGACGATCTCGGCCTGGTCGCGCTTGGTGTAGGCGTTCCAGTAGTGCTCGGCGATGGTCTCGGGCTCGGTGCCGGGACCGCTGCCGATGAACACCCCGATGGCCACGTGCGCGGCGTGCACACCGTGCTCGGCGAGGTCGATGCCCAGGGCCATGGCGTAGTTGCGCAGGGCCGCCGCCGCGACGCCGACGCTGCCGAACGCGCCGCCGAGCGGCCGGATAGAGGAGGCGCCCGTGGAGAACAGCAGGGTGCCACTGCCGCGTTCGAGCATGGCGGGCAGCACCTGACGGACCGCGGCAACCGCTCCGTACAGGTAGTAGTCGAGCTGCTTGTGGAGGTCCTGCGCCGTGGCGTCGACGGCGGCGGCGCCGGCGAAAGTGGGGTCGGCGGGCGAGTACTCCAGTACGTCGACGGCCCCGAACCGGTCGGCGACCGCGGCGAGCGCCGACTGCAGCGAGTCGGGACGCGTCACGTCCGCGGCGAAGCCTGCGGCCTCGATGCCGTCCTCGGCGAGCCGCGCGGCGAGCGCGTCGAGCTTGTCCTGGGTCCGGGAGACCAGGGCGACCTGGAAACCCTCCCTTCCGAAGCGGCGGGCGATGGACAGGCCCAGTCCGGGGCCTGCCCCGATGACGGCGATGACGGGCATGGGTGGTGCTCCTCTGGTCGGACGGGCTGGACGGATGAGGGGCACCTCCCGCCACGACAGCGGTCAGGACTGAAAGTCGAGGGCAGCCTCATGTTCTTGGATCGTAGCAGAGAACATGAGGCATCCCTCCGGTTGGTAGGCTGAGGGACATGGCCATCGACCCTCCGTCCGCCTCCGCCGGGAACCCGGCCCCTGTCCGCCCCCTGCGGCGCGACGCGCAGCGCAATCGCGAGGCCCTCCTCACCGCGGCCCGCTCCTGCTTCGCCGAGCAGGGCCTGGAGGCACCCCTGGAGCAGGTGGCCAAGCGGGCCGGGCTGGCCATCGGCACGCTGTACCGGCACTTTCCCACCCGGCTGGACCTGGTACAGGCGACCTTCGCCGGGAAGCTGGCCGTCTGGCGGGAGGCCGCCGAGAAGGCCGTCACCATGGATGACGCCTGGGCGGGACTGTGCCACTTCCTGGAGACCATGTGCGAACTCCAGTCACAGGACCGGGGGTTCAACGACCTGGCCTCCATGCGGTTGCCGGAGAGCGCCTGCCTGGCGGGCGCCCAGACCCGCATCCGCGAACTCGGTGTACACATCGTCGAGCGTGCGCAGGAGCAGGGCAGCCTGCGCCCCGACCTCACCCCCGAGGACCTTGCCTTCGTCATCTGGTCGCACAGCCGCGTCACCGAGGCCACCCACGCCATCGCCCCGGACGCCTGGCGCCGCCACCTCTACCTGCTGCTCGACGGCTTCCGAACCGACCGCGCCCACCCGCTGCCGGCGCCGCCGCTCACCGAGGAGCAGCTGTACCGCGCCATGATCAGCCTCGGCGGAAACGGGGCCTGCGTCCCGTGACCGTCGGCACGCGTCATTGTCCCAAGGCGCCGCGGGGAGCCCCTTCCCGCGACCAGGCCGAGCCGGTACGTGTTCCGTCCCCGCGACGCAGAATTCGTGGAGACTTTTGGCGACCTCCGCGCGCACCAGCGACACGGCGCGCTCGAAGGCCGCCTCGTCAGCGAAGCATGCGCACATCCAGACCACGTCCGGGTCCCCGCTGCTGACATGCATCAGGTAGAGCAGCCACGACGCCACGCTCTACAAAGACTGCGACACAGTCGAGCGCGCCATCAACAAGTTCAAGGAATGGCGGGGGCTGGCCACCCGCGACGACAAGACACTCGATATTCCTCAGCGGCGCACGGAAGCCCGGTCGGCGTCACGCCGAGGAGGCGGCAAGGGCCCGCGCGCTGCTGAAGGCAGCGGGCGTTGACCAGTCCTGTTGGCGAAGGAGGTCCAGCAGGGCGGTTTCGGCCGGCCCCGGGTCGTGACGCACGCCGACCAGGACCCGTTCGGAGAGGGCGGGGGCCAGCGGCCTGGCCAGCTGGGTATAGGGGGGCGGGACGGTGGAGGCGGGGACCATGGTCACACCCAGGCCATGCGCGACCAGTTGTACCGCCGTGGCGATCTGAGAGGCGCGTGCCACGGTCGAGGGAGTGATCCCGACGCGCCTGAGAACCTGGCCGATCTGTTCGTCCAGGAGGCCGCCACGGGTGAACCGCACCCAGCCCTCGCCGGCCAGGTCCTCCAGTCGTACGGAGTCCGCCCGGTGCAGGGGGTGTTGGGGAGGAAGGATCACGGCATACGGCTCCTCGCCCAGTTCGTGGACGTCGTAGCCGCACTCGGGTGCGAGGTGGTGGTACAGCACCAGATCGACCGTACCCAGGTGGTCGAGGTGTTCCATCTCCACCGGCGTGGGTTCTTCCACGAGAGTCACATGAAGGCGCGGATGGATGCGCCGCAACTCTCCCAGGGCGGCGGCAAGCTGGTTGGTCGCCAGGCCGGTTGAGGCGACCACGAGGAGTTCGCCCGTCAGATCGCCTCCGCTGGCACGTGCCGCGGCGCGGGCTCGGCGGGCGGCGCTCACGGCGATCTCGGCCTCTTTGAGGAAGGCCCGCCCGGCGACGGTCACCGCGACTCCGCGCGGGATCCGGGTGAAGATGCGGACGCCGAGATCCTTCTCCAGCGCCGCGACCTGATGGGAGACCGTGGGCTGGGCGACGCCGAGCCGGGCGGCGGCCGCAGTGACAGAGCCCTCTTCGGCCATGGCCAAGGCGTATTCGTACTGGCGCAGGTTCATCGGTTTCTCCTCACGTGACTCATAGAAGCATTCTATAGCGCGTGCGCAAATGAACTATTTGCTTCTATGGATAGTCACTCATACCGTGATGCTCATGGCGCGGTCAACACGAGGAATTTCCCGGTGCCGCCGTTTTGAGGAGAAAGCCATGGGACAGAAGTCGAAAACCACGGACAGTGAAATTCAGGAGCTTGTTGACAAGGCTGCAAAACTCGTTCCCCGGCTGGCTGAAATCGGCAACCGCGCGGACAGCCTGAGTGAGGACCCGACGGAGGCGATGAAGCTGCTCAATGAAGCCGGCTTCTGGCGTCTGCAGGTCCCGGCCGCATACGGCGGGTACAGCGACGGCAGCGTCGCGTTCGGCCTGGAGGCCCTGTACAAGATCTATCTGTCTATCGGTCGAGGAGACGCCGCCGTCCTGCTCAACACCGTCGTCGGCTCCGTCGTCCTGGCCGAGTTCTTCAGCAGCGATCTTCCCGAAGCGACCAAGCGTCAGGTGGCAGAGGACATCGCCACCGGCCGGAGGTTCCGCTTCGTCGCGTCCGCCTCCGAGACCGGTGTCGCCACCGGCCCGACCACCGCGCGCAAGGTCGACGGCGGCGTGCTGGTCAAGGGCACCAAGTCCTTCAACAGCAACAGCGGCAGCGCGGCCGAGGGCTACGCGAGCGTCTCCGCCCAACTGGAGGGCTCGACGTCCCTGGTCACCGCCCTGATCCCGCTCGACGCCCCGGCCGTTCGCCTCCACGGCGACTGGGACGTCATGGGCATGCGCGGCACCCAGAGCCAGCGCATCACCTACGACGACGTCTTCGTCCCCGACGGCTGGTACACCGTCCAGGCCACGCGCGACCCCCTGCTGTTCCCCGTGGCACAGGCCGGCCAGGCGATCATCGTTCTCGGCCCTGCCTACGGGGCACTGGACGCGGCGATCGACTACGTCAGGGCCTCCACCACTCCCACGGTGAAGATCTACGACTCGATCCAGACCGACCCGTTCGTCCGCCGGCGCATAGGCGAGTTCCGCATCAAGCTGGACGCGGCCCGAGCCCTGCTGATGGAACTCGTCCGTGCCGTGGAGAACGCCGACGACAAAACCGAGATCGCCCAGCTCATGATCGACGCGCTCTCCGCCAAGACCGCCGCGACCGGCATCGCCGTCGAGGTCGCGTCCGGGATCGTCGACCTCACCGGGACCCGCAGCGCCGCCGCCAAGTACAACATCGACCGTTTCTGGCGCAACATCCGCACCTTCTCCCAGCACGACCCCAAGGTCGATGCGGCACAGTACTTCGTCGGCGGCTACCACCTGGCCGGAGAAGTCCCCGGCATGGAGGTCTACGTCCGTGTCTGACAGGCTCGCCGGCAATGACCGCCCCGCCCAGCGCGGTACAAGAAGGGAAACCACCGCCCCCCAGAACGCGTTGCCCTTCGATGCCATCGCGCCGACGCTGTTCTACTTCGCCCCGAAGAACCTCTGGGTGCTCGCCTACAACGGGGCTTGGCCATACAGCTTCGGCTACCGCACCTCGAGCGAGCGACACGGCGCTCAACCTGTTCGAGGCGGTCGAGGTCTACAAGGTCCAGGGGCAGAACCAGTACCTCATGATCGTCGAGGCCCAGAATTACACAGGGTACGGTCGCTGCTTCCGCTCGTTCACGGCCACCAGCCTCGGCGGCACGTGGACACCGCAGCCGCAGGCCGAGACCGTGACCAGCCCCTTCGCCGGCAAGGCCAACAGCGGCGCGACCTGGACCAACGACATCAGCCACGGCGATCTGGTTCGCACCAACCCCGACCAGACCAAGACCATTGACCCCTGCAACCTGCAGTTCCTCTACCAGGGGCACGACCCCAACATCGACGGCCTGGACTACGGCCTCATCCCTTACCGGCCAGGCGTACTGACACTGCAGCGCTAGCCGGTGGCGTGACGCAGGGCCTGGTCTTTCAGGGGCGCGGGGAACCGCGCGAGAACCCCCACGCGCCGGTGGTCGCCCGATCGCCGGCCGGGCAACCGCGCTCCGCAACAACGGTCACCGCGCGGTCAGCACCCGCGGCCCCGCCTCCGTGATCGCCACCGTGTGCTCCGCGTGCGCCGCCCGGGAACCGTCGTTCGTGCGCAACGTCCAGCCGTCCGGGGCCGCATGGTACCCGTCCGTACCCCCGCCGATCACCATCGGCTCGATCGCCAGGACCATCCCGTGCCGCAGCTTCATCCCGCGCCCGGGGTGCCCCTCGTTCGGCACCCCCGGGTCCTCGTGCATCCTGCGCCCGATGCCGTGCCCGCCGAACCCGTCGGGGATGCCGTACCCGGCGGCCCGGCAGACGCTGCCGATCGCGTGCGCGATGTCTCCGATGCGGTTGCCCACGACGGCCGCCTCGATACCCGCCGCGAGGGCGCGCTCGGCCGTCGCGACGAGCCGCAGGTCTGCCGTGCGCGGCGTGCCCACCACGAAGCTGAGCGCCGAGTCCCCGGCCCAGCCGCCCAGTTGCGCGCCGAAGTCGAGGGACACGAGGTCACCGTCGCGCAGCCGGTACGCCGTCGGGATGCCGTGCACGATCGCGTCGTTCACGGAGGCGCAGAGCACCGCGGGGAAGGGCGTGGGCGCGAAGGAGGGGTGGTAGCCCAGGAAGGGGGAGGTGGCGCCCGCCTTCCGCAGCACATCGTGGGCCAGCTCGTCCAGTTCGAGCAGGGAGACCCCCACGTCGGCGGCGTCCCGCACGGCCGTGAGCGCCTGCCCCACGACCTGCCCCGTCTCGTACATCGCTTCGATCGACTCATCCGTCTTCAGTTCCACCATGCCAATTACTATACCGCTCGGCGCCCAATTCTAATACCGGTCCGCCGGAGGGGATCGGTATTAGAATGGGGTCATGGTGCGCACCCCTCTCACCCCCGAAGAGCGCGAACGCGGCGAGCGGCTCGGCCGGTTGCTGCGTGACGCCCGTGGCGGCCGCAGTATGGCTGAGATCGCCGCCGGCGCGGGCATCTCCGCGGAGACCCTCCGGAAGATCGAGACCGGCCGTGCCCCCACCCCGGCCTTCTTCACGATCGCCGCCCTCGCCCGCGCGCTGGGTCTGTCCATGGACGACCTCGTGACGCGCTGCGGGCCGGCCGCCGCCGAGACGCCGACGGCGGCGACGGTGGCGGCCGTGGCCTGAGGCGGACCGTCGCCCTGGCCGAAGTTGTTCGCCTGCCCTGGCTGGACTTCTCGCTCACGGCCACCGCGACGGCGCGCGCGGCACACCGCGTCCGCTCCGAAAACTCTACGTAGCCCGTCTGTAACACAACTGGTGTTTTCTTGCGGACCGGAGCACTCCAGTCGGCCGGGGAGTATGCGATGGCTGTGGATCAACTCCCGGGTCAGGTGCGGGAGTTCGCGGGATACCTGAACAAGCTGATGACCAGGCTCGACCAGGGCGCCGGTTGGTGCGCCGTCTTCTGGCAGCGGGATCCCGAGGGCATGCGCGCGTGCCTGGACGGTCTGGAAGTGCCGCCCTGGGACGTCGTGGAAGCGCTGATGCACGACCTCGACACCGCGTACGGACCCGCCGCGGCCGCCCAGGAGACCCAGCGGGCCCGCGCACTGCACCGCGCCTCGCTCGCCGCGTACGACTCCCGGCCCGGTGGCCGTCACGCCCTCGGCGACCGGCTCGACGTCATGCTCCGCGAACAGCGCTACGCCGCCGACCGTACCGCCGACCTGACCCGCAGGCTCCAGGCGGCCACCAGCCAGGAGGAGGCCGACTCCCTCCGCCTGGACCTGGCCTGGGCCCACAACGACCACGAACGAGCCAGTGCCCGCTGCATGGAACTGCGCACCCGCATCGAGGACGCCGACCGCCGCGCCCCGCACCACCCCGTGCGGGGCGCGGCGCGCGTCGAGAGCATGCCGTCGGGGACGTCAGCCGCGTACCGTCGGCGGGGAGCGGGCGGACGACCGTCACCCCGTATCCACCCCGCCCCCACCGCCACACCCACCCCGGCCCCAGATCCGAGGCCCGATCCCGGCCCCGGGACCACGCCCGGAATCCACCGCCCAGGAGTCCCCGCACCCGCCCCGCGGCGACCAAGCAGCGTGCCAAGCGCCGCCCCCGAGGGTGCCCGTTTCGCCGGGGCGGTGGAGGTCGAGGAGGCACCGCCCGCGGCCGAGCCCGTGGCCGAGTCCAAGACCGAGCCGAGCGGGGGCCGCAAGGGGAAGGCTCCCCGGGGTGCCCGGTACGCCGGGGCCGGGGAGCCGGCCGAGGCCGTGGCACCGCAGCAGCCGCAGGCGCGTCAGGCGCTGGACGACGAGGCGCGGCAGGAGATCGCCGGGACCGTGCACCGGCTGGTGAGGTTGCGCCGGGAAGGCCGCAGCGGGGAGGCGCACGCCCTCCTCGTGGAGGTCGCGCACTGGCCCGCCGCCCGTTTCCCGCTGCTCGCGGCCGAGTTGCACCGCGCGGGGCTGGACGCCGACTGGGCGACCCTGCTGTGGGAGGCCGGGTCGTTGCCCGCCGACCGGCTGGTCGCGGTCGCGGACGCCCTGAACGCGGTCGGTCGCGCCGCGGACGGGGAGCAGATGCTGCGGCAGGGCGTCACGAGGCCCGCCGAGGAGATCGGCGAGGCGGTGCTCGGCTTCGTCGCGCAGGGGCGTGATCGGGAGGCGCGTGCGCTGCTCGACGTCTATGTGCGCGTGCGTACGCCGGAGGAGGCGGCGCGGAGCGTGGAGGCCCATCCTCGACGGCTCGCGCCCCTCGTCCTGGCGGCGGCGCGCGGTGTCTCGAAGGAACGCCACCGAGACGTCACCCACGCCCTACGAGTCCAGGGCCTCACCTGACCCCGCCCCCGCCCCCGCCCCACCAGCCCGCAGCCGGGCCCGCCGTCGCCGGTGCGTCCGGTTCCAGGTGCGAAACGCAGGCGTAATCACCCACTGGAGTGCGAAACGTGATCGACTCGGCCGGTTGACGACGATGGTCTTGCCCAGCCCGTCGACGGGGCTTAGTTTCAAGCCTCTACGGCCTGCTTCTACGGGCGTAGAGGCTCTCTGACGTCCCTGTCGAAGGAGCAGCTGACATGGCCAACGTCGTACGCGCCGCCCTGGTCCAGGCCACCTGGACCGGAGACACCGCGTCCATGGTCGACAAGCACATCGAGCACGCCCGCGAGGCGGCCCGGCAGGGCGCGAAGGTGATCGGCTTCCAGGAAGTCTTCAACGCGCCCTACTTCTGCCAGGTCCAGGAACCGGAGCACTACGCCTGGGCGGAACCCGTGCCCGACGGCCCCACCGTGACCCGCATGCGGGAGCTGGCCCGCGAGACCGGCATGGTGATCGTCGTCCCCGTCTTCGAGGTCGAGCAGTCCGGGTTCTACTACAACACCGCCGCGGTCATCGACGCCGACGGCAGCTACCTCGGCAAGTACCGCAAGCACCACATCCCCCAGGTCAAGGGGTTCTGGGAGAAGTACTACTTCAAGCCCGGGAACCTCGGCTGGCCGGTGTTCGAGACGGCCGTCGGCAAGGTGGGCGTCTACATCTGTTACGACCGCCACTTCCCGGAGGGCTGGCGCCAGCTCGGTCTGAACGGCGCCCAGCTCGTCTACAACCCGTCGGCCACCCACCGCGGCCTCTCCGCCCACCTCTGGCAGCTGGAACAGCCGGCCGCGGCCGTCGCCAACGAGTACTTCGTCGCCGCGATCAACCGCGTCGGGCGGGAGGAGTACGGGGACAACGACTTCTACGGCACCTCCTACTTCGTGGACCCGCGCGGCAAGTTCGTGGGCGAGGTCGCGAGCGACCAGAGCGAGGAACTCGTCGTCCGGGACCTCGACTTCGACCTCATCGAGGACGTACGACAGCAGTGGGCGTTCTACCGGGACCGCCGGCCCGACGCGTACGAAGGACTCGTGCAGCCCTGACGTGGGCACGTACAGCCGTGACACTCGCAGAACCCGTACAGCAGTGAAAGGAGTGGTGCAGCCGTGACCGACGAACTGCTCGGACGCCACAAGGCCGTACTGCCCGACTGGCTCGCGCTCTACTACGCGGACCCGCTGGAGATCACCCACGGCGAGGGGCGCCACGTCTGGGATGCCGCCGGCACCAAGTACCTCGACTTCTTCGGCGGCATCCTCACCACGATGACGGCGCACGCCCTGCCCGAGGTCACCAAGGCGGTGAGCGAGCAGGCCGGGCGGATCATCCACTCCTCGACGCTCTACCTCAACCGGCCGATGGTCGAACTCGCCGAGCGGATCGCGCAGATGTCCGGCATCCCGGACGCCCGCGTCTTCTTCACCACCTCCGGCACCGAGGCCAACGACACCGCCCTGATGCTGGCCACGACGTACCGCGGCAGCAACCAGATCCTGGCAATGCGCAACAGCTACCACGGCCGCTCCTTCAGCGCGGTCGGCATCACCGGCAACAAGGGCTGGTCCCCGACCTCGCTGTCCCCGCTGCAGACGCTGTACGTGCACGGCGGCGTCCGCACCCGCGGCCCGTACGCCGACCTGAGCGACGCCGACTTCATCACCGCCTGCGTCGCAGACCTGGAGGACCTGCTCGGCCACGGCCGCCCGCCGGCCGCGCTGATCGCCGAACCGATCCAGGGCGTCGGCGGGTTCACCTCACCGCCCGACGGCCTGTACGCGGCCTTCCGCGAGGTGCTCCAGCGGCACGGCGTGCTGTGGATCGCCGACGAGGTGCAGACCGGCTGGGGCCGCACCGGCGACAACTTCTGGGGCTGGCAGGCGCACGGCCAGAACGGGCCGCCGGACATCCTGACCTTCGCCAAGGGCATCGGCAACGGCATGTCCATCGGCGGTGTCGTCGCCCGCTCCGAGGTCATGAACTGCCTCGACAGCAACTCGATCTCGACCTTCGGCGGCACCCAGATCACCATGGCCGCCGGCCTCGCCAACCTGAACTACCTGGTCGAGCACGACCTCCAGGGCAACGCACGCCGCGTCGGCGGGCTGCTCATCGAGCGGCTGCGGGCGATCACCGCGCAGATCCCGGCGGTCAAGGAAGTACGCGGCCGGGGCCTCATGATCGGCATCGAGCTGGTGAAGCCCGGCACCGAGGAGGCCAACCCCGAGGCCGCGTCCGCCGTTCTCGAAGCGGCCCGCCGGGAGGGCCTGCTGATCGGCAAGGGCGGCGGCCACAACACCAGCGCGCTGCGCATCGCGCCCCCGCTGTCGCTGACCGTCGCCGAGGCCGAGGAGGGCGCCGACGCCCTCGAACGGGCTCTGAGGAGCATCCAGTAGTACCAGAGGAACAGATCTGAGGAACCCCGCCATGACCACCACCTCGGCCACCGCTCCGGAACCCGCCCTGTCGGTACGCCAGGTCCTCGCCCTGGACCGGGTCCTCGCCGGAGAGCCCGAGGTGGTGGCCGGGGCCGGTCACCTCGACCGGCCCGTGCGCTGGGTGCACGTGGCGGAGGCGCCCGACGTCGGCGTGATGCTCAGCGGCGGCGAGATGGTCCTCACCACCGGGGTCCTGCTCGCCGGCGACGAGGACGCCCAGGCCGAGTACATCCGCTCGCTGTACCGGTCCGAGGCCGCCGCGGTGGTCCTCGGCCTCGGGCGGGCCTTCCCGACGCCGCCCGACGTGATGCGGCGGGCGGCGGAGCGGTGCGGTCTGCCCATGGTCGTGCTGCACCGGCCGTTCCCCTTCGCCGACCTGACCGAGGAGGTCCAGTCCCGGCTGGTACGGCGGAAGTTCGCGGCCGTGAGCCTGTCCGAGGCCGTCCGCACCACCCTGACCGGACTCATCACCGCGGGCGCTCCGCTGCAACGGCTGCTCGACGAGATCGCCCAGCACGCGGGCTGTCCGCTCGTCGTCACCAACCTCGCCCACCGGGTCCTCGCCACGGCGGGGGAGCGGTCGGCGGTCGACGACGTGCTGCGCGACTGGGAACGCATCTCCCGTCAGGCGGGCGGCACCCAGGGCGACGGCTGGGTCCGGGCCGAGTTGGGCGGGCGCGGGGAACGCTGGGGGCAGATCGTGCTGTGCGGCTACCGGGGCGACATCGCCACCGGGCGGCTGCTCGCCGACCGGGCCGCCGAGGCGCTCGTTCTCCACCGGATGCTCGGCGGCGCGGCGCACTCCTGGGAGGAGCAGTCCGCGCAGAGCCTGCTGACGGACCTCGTCTCCGGGGTCGTACCGGCCCGGCAACTGCTGCCCAGGGCGCGGGCGGCAGGGCTGCCCGTCAATCGCCGTACCTTCGTGCCGCTCGTCGTACCCGACGGTGACCCGGCGCAACTCGACCGAGTGTTGCGGATGTTGGGGCTCCCCGGGCTCGTCGCCGAACTCGCGGAGGGGGCCACCGCCGTACTCCTCAGCCTGGCCCGGGACCAGGACGCGACCGCGCTCACCGAGCACTTCGCGGCCCGGCTGCGGTCGGAGTCCGGGGTGCGGACGACGGTCGTGGCCGCCGCCGAGGCGCGCATCACGTGGGAGGACGTGCCGGGCGGGCTGCGGGAGGCACGGCACGTGGCGGACGCCGTCGCCCAGTCCGCCGCGACCGGGCTGGACCTGCCCGTCGTCGTACGCCTCCGCGACGTCCATCTGCGCGGCCTGATCCGGCTGTTGCGCGACGACCCGCACGTCCAGGCCTTCGCCGAGCGGGAGTTGGACGGGCTGCTGTGCGGCGACGGACACGCCGAACAGGATCTGCTGCCCGTGCTGCGGACCTATCTGGCGACCGGCCGGAACAAGTCACACACCGCGCAGCTGCACCATGTGAGCCGGCCCGCGCTGTACCGCCGGCTGGAAGCCATAGAGGCCCGCCTCGGTGTGGACCTCGACGACTTCGAACAGGCCGCCTCCGTCCACATCGCCCTGCTCGCGCACGACGCGCAACAGGGCTGAAACATGCCGGGAC
The DNA here is from genome assembly GCF_020982545.1 of Streptomyces sp. MNU76. Lineage (GTDB taxonomy): Bacteria > Actinomycetota > Actinomycetes > Streptomycetales > Streptomycetaceae > Streptomyces. Next base: position 847,841 of record NZ_JAJKLK010000003.1, read on the forward strand.
CTGCGAAAACAGCGGTGAAACATGCGCCCACGAAGAGGTGACACGGTGGAACGGAGAAGGCCCGCAGACGTGACACCGTGCAACTCAAACCGGCTTCCCGGACTTCCTACTCTCCTGGGGCGGGCGTCGGAAGTTCCGCCTGCCCCGCGACGCCCGGCACGCACTCTCGCCGCACCGGGCACAAGCCCAAGTACATCCAGTACGAGGTCTTGCGCCCGGCACGCCGAGAGCACGCACCGGACGCCGCAGGGCCCGCCCTTCGGGCGGACGACGGCACTTCCGACGCCCGCCCCAGCACACCGAGTGACCGGAGGTCCCGATGAGCAGAGTCATCCGCGCAGCCATCTTCCAGACGGCCTGGACCGGCGACAAGGAGTCGATGATCCAGGTCCACGAGCAGGCGGCCCGCGACGCGGCGGCCCAGGGCGCGCAGGTCATGTGCTTCCAGGAGCTCTTCTACGGGCCCTACTTCTGCCAGGTCCAGGACAAGGCGTTCTACGAGTACGCGGAAGCGATCCCCGACGGCCCGATCGTCAAGCGCTTCCAGGCACTCGCCAAGGAACTCGGCCTGGTCCTCGTGCTGCCGATGTACGAGGAGGAGCAGCCGGGCGTCCTCTACAACACCGCCGCCGTGATCGACGCGGACGGCAAGTACCTCGGCAAGTACCGCAAGCACCACATCCCGCAAGTCCCCGGATTCTGGGAGAAGTTCTACTTCCGCCCCGGCAACGCGGGCTGGCCTGTCTTCGACACCGCCGTGGGGAAGATCGGCGTCTACATCTGCTACGACCGGCACTTCCCGGAAGGCTGGCGTGCGCTCGGCCTCGGCGGCGCCGAGATCGTCTTCAACCCCTCGGCCACCTCGCGCGGCCTGTCCCGCTACCTCTGGCAGCTGGAGCAGCCGGCGTCGGCCGTCGCCAACGAGTACTTCATCGGCGCCATCAACCGGGTGGGTGTCGAGGAACTCGGCGACAACGACTTCTACGGCACCTCCTACTTCGTGGACCCCGAGGCCCAGTTCGTCGGCGAGGTCGCGAGCGACAAGGAGACCGAACTCGTCGTCCGGGACCTGGACCTGGCCAAGCTCCGCGAGGTCCGCGACCGCTGGCAGTTCTTCCGCGACCGCCGACCGGACGCGTACGGCCCGCTGACGGCGCCGTAGCAACGCCCTCCCCGCGCCCGTAAGGGGCGCGGGGCGGTGCCTGATACGCGGCTTCCGCCGCGATGGGGGCCCCTCCCGCTCGAGCGGAGTCGAGAGTGGGGGAGCGACCAGCCACGAACGACCGGCACTGTCCCGACAACCGAACGGAGCGTGACCGAATGAGCGGCCGTACCGTCATCCGCGGCGGTCTCGTCATCACAGCCTCGGACGAGATCCACGCCGATGTCCTGATCGAGGACGGTCGAGTCGCCGCCCTCGCCGCCGGCGGCACATCCGCCGCGGAGGCCTGGACCGCCGACCGAACCCTCGACGCCACGGGCAAGTACGTGATCCCCGGCGGCGTGGACGCCCACACCCACATGGAGTTGCCCTTCGGTGGCACCTTCGCCTCCGACACCTTCGAGACCGGCACCCGCGCCGCCGCCTGGGGCGGTACGACGACGATCGTCGACTTCGCCGTGCAGAGCGTCGGCCACACCCTCCGCGAGGGCCTCGACGCCTGGCACGCCAAGGCGGAGGGCAACTGCGCGATCGACTACGGCTTCCACATGATCGTGTCGGACGTGAACCAGGACACGCTCAAGGAGATGGACCTGCTGGTGCAGGAGGGCGTCACCTCCTTCAAGCAGTTCATGGCCTACCCGGGCGTCTTCTACAGCGACGACGGCCAGATCCTGCGCGCCATGCAGCGCTCCGCCGAGAACGGCGGCCTGATCATGATGCACGCCGAGAACGGCATCGCGATCGACGTACTGGTCGAACAGGCCCTGGCACGCGGCGAGACCGACCCCCGCTACCACGGGGAGGTCCGCAAGGCCCTGCTGGAGGCCGAGGCCACCCACCGCGCCATCAAGCTCGCCCAGGTCGCGGGCGCCCCCCTGTACGTCGTGCACGTCTCGGCGATGGAGGCAGTCGCCGAGCTGGCCCGCGCACGGGACGAGGGGCACAACGTCTTCGGCGAGACCTGCCCGCAGTATCTGTTCCTGTCCACGGACAACCTCGCGGAGCCGGACTTCGAGGGCTCCAAGTACGTGTGCAGCACGCCCCTGCGGCCGCGCGAGCACCAGGCCAAGCTGTGGCAGGGCCTGCGCACCAACGACCTCCAGGTGGTCTCCACGGACCACTGCCCCTTCTGCTTCGTCGGGCAGAAGGAACTCGGCCGCGGCGACTTCTCCAAGATCCCCAACGGCCTCCCGGGCGTCGAGAACCGGATGGACCTCCTCCACCAGGCGGTCGTCGACGGGCACATCTCGCGCCGCCGCTGGATCGAGATCGCCTGCGCGACCCCGGCCCGGATGTTCGGCATGTACCCGAAGAAGGGCACGATCGCGCCGGGCGCGGACGCCGACATCGTCATCTACGACCCGCACGCCGAGCAGGTCATGTCCGCCGAGACCCACCACATGAACGTCGACTACTCGGCGTACGAGGGCAAGCGCACCACCGGCCGGGTCGAGACGGTCCTCTCGCGCGGCGAACTCGTCATCACCGAGCGGGAGTACACCGGGCACGCCGGGCACGGCGCCTACACCCCCCGCTCCACCTGTCAGTACCTCAACTAGGAGTGGAGCAGATGGACTTCGGACTCGTCCTGCAGACCGACCCGCCGGCCTCGCGTGTCATCGAGCTGATGAAGCGCGCCGAGGACAACGGCTTCACGTACGGCTGGACCTTCGACTCCGCCGTGCTGTGGCAGGAGCCGTTCGTGATCTACAGCCAGATCCTGTCCAGCACCACGAAACTGACGGTCGGCCCGATGGTCACCAACCCGGGCACCCGCACCTGGGAGGTCACCGCCTCGACCTTCGCCACCCTCAACGACATGTTCGGCAACCGCACGGTCTGCGGCATCGGCCGCGGTGACTCGGCGATGCGGGTCGCGGGCCGCAAGCCCAACACGCTGGCGCGGATCAGCGAGGCGATGAAGGTCATCCGCTCGCTGGGCAGCGGGCAAGAGGCCGACCTCGGCGGTACGGTCATCAGCTTCCCCTGGATCAAGGAGGACGCCGAACTCCCGGTCTGGATGGCCGCGTACGGCCCCAAGGCCCTGAAGATGACCGGTGAGGAGGCCGACGGCTTCATCCTCCAGCTTTCCGACCTCTACCTCACCGAGTACATGGTCAAGGCGGTCAAGGACGCGGCCGTCGCCGCCGGACGCGACCCGTCCGAGGTGAAGATCTGCGTGGCCGCGCCCGCGTACGTCACCGAGGACGACTCGCCCGAGGCGCTGGCCCACGCCCGCGAACAGTGCCGCTGGTTCGGCGGGATGGTCGGCAACCACGTCGCCGACCTGGTGTCCAAGTACGGCGAGCACTCCGCGGCCGTACCGGAGGAGCTGACGGAGTACATCAAGGCGCGCGAGGGGTACGACTACTCCCACCACGGCCGCGCCGACAACCCCGACACCCAGTTCGTGCCCGACGAGATCGTGGACCGCTTCTGCGTCATCGGCACCCCCGCCATGCACATCGAGAAGCTGAACGCGCTGAGGGCGCTCGGCGTGGACCAGTTCGCCGTCTACGACATGCACGACGCGCAGGAGAGGGTGATCGACACCTACGGCTCGACGGTCATCCCGGCGGTCAACGGCTAGACCCGGCTTCCCCGGAAGGCCCCGCCGACTGCAAGAATCCGGCCACCCCGACAACCGGAATCAACCGCTCCGATCCACTCCGCCACCTCCCCCGACCTCCCCGAGCCCCCACACCTTGTCTCCTGCCCTTCCGCCGTCCCGGAAGGGCAGGGCCCAAGGCCTCCGCACGGCCTTTCTTCCCGTCCCGCCTTCCTGATTGGCCTGCCCATGACCGACATAGCTCCCACGGGGTCGCCGACGGCCCCGTCCGCCGACCTGTCCGGCCGGATCGAGCTGGCGCCCGGGGACTTCCCCGCCGAAAGCCCCTTCGCCAACGAGGACCTGCGCCCGGTACCCGTCTCCGAGCGCAAGTGGACGACGTACAACTTCGCGGCGCTGTGGATCTCCATGGCCCACTGCATCCCCAGCTGGACCCTGGCCTCCGGCCTGGTCGCCCTCGGTATGGACTGGAAGCAGGCCGTCTTCACCATCGCCCTCGCCAACGTCATCGTGCTGCTGCCGATGCTGGCCACCGGGCACGCCGGCCCCAAGTACGGCATCCCCTTCCCGGTGCTGGCCCGCGCCTCCTTCGGTCTGCGCGGCGCCAACATCCCGGCGATGATCCGGGCCGCCGTGGCCTGCGGCTGGTTCGGCATCCAGACCTGGATCGGCGGCTCCGGGATATTCGCCCTCGGCTCCAAGCTCACCGGCGGTGAGTGGGAGAGCGCGGGGAAGATCGCGGGCAACCCCTGGCCGCTGTGGCTCTGCTTCATCCTCTTCTGGGCCCTGCAGATAGCGATCATCTACCGCGGCATGGACTTCCTGCGGCACTTCGAGAACTGGGCCGCGCCGTTCGTGATCGTCGGCGCGTTCGTGCTGCTGGTCTGGATCGCGGTCAAGGCCGACGGCTTCGGCGCGCTGCTCGACCAGCCCTCCAGGCTCGGCTGGGGCCCCGACTTCTGGCCGGTCTTCTTCCCCTCCTTGATGGGAATGATCGGCTTCTGGGCAACTTTGTCCCTGAACATCCCTGACTTCACCCGTTTCGGCGCCAGTCAGAAGGCGCAGACCTGGGGCCAGTCCCTCGGCCTGCCCACCACGATGACGCTCTTCGCGATCCTCGCCGTCCTGGTCACCTCCGGCTCCGAGGTCGTCTACGGCGAGGCCATCTGGGACCCGGTCACACTGGCGGCCAAGGCCGACAACGTCTTCGGTCTCCTCTTCGCCCTGATCACCGTGCTCGTCGCCACCATCTCCGTGAACATCGCCGCCAACGTGGTCTCACCGGCGTACGACCTGGCGAACCTCGCCCCGAAGCTCATCAACTTCCGTACGGGCGCGCTCATCACGGGTGTCGTCGGCATCCTGATCTTCCCGTGGAAGCTGATCTCCACGCCCGAGTTCTACATCTTCACCTGGCTCGGTGTGGTCGGCGGTCTGCTCGGCACCGTCGCCGGCATCCTCATCGCCGACTACTGGATCGTCCGCCGTACCGTCCTGCACCTGGCGGACCTGTACACGCCGGGCGGACGCTACTGGTACTCCTCCGGCTGGAACTGGCGGGCCATAGCGGCCTTCGTGGTCGGCGGTGTGCTCGCGGTCGGCGGCTCGTACTCGACCGTCTCCGAGGACGGCGTCTCCTCGGGGCCGTTCCCGCACGACGGCCTGATCCCGTTCCTCAAGCCGCTCGCCGACTACGGCTGGGCGGTGGGCCTGGGCACGTCGATGCTGCTGTACGTGGTGCTGATGGCCGGTGAGCGGGAGAAGGTCCGGACCGACAAGGAGCGGGTGTCCGTCTGACGGGCCCGTGCTCGCGGCGGCCGTCGCCGGGGAGACGCCCTACTGGGAGTCCTCCAGCACGGCCGCCGCCTCCTTCGCCGCCTTGATGGCACCCTTGTTGATCTCGTCCGTGCCGGGCGCCTTGCGCGACTCGAAGTCGCTGCCGTTGTAGGTGACGACCACCAGGGCGTTGGACATCCGGACGTACACCACGCCCTCACGGGTCTGCTGCTTGTCCTCCGTGGTGAGGTTCACCACGGAGTATGCCTCGTCGCCGAGACCGGGCACGGCGCCGCCGCCGCTCTTCTCCGTGGTGCGCGTCCTGTAGGCGCTTTCGGCCTTGTCGTCCGATTGCTGGACCTCGTACGAGACGTCCAGCCAGCGGTAGTCGAAGCCCTTGAGCGCGTTCCACGAGCAGGTGCGGCGCACGGACTCGTTGGTCGACGCGATCTCCTTGCCGGCCGTCTTCGCGCCGGGAACAAGTGCTTTGACCGTTTTCTCCGTGATGCCGGAGCAGGGCGAGGGCGCCTTCTCGTACGTTTTGGTCACCGTCGCCGTCGACGGCGCGGACTTGTCGGTCGAGACGGGGCCCGACGCGGTGTCCCGCGCGGTGTCCTCCCCGGCCGGGCTCGCGGACAGCGGACCGGACGACAACGCCCAGCCCGCGACGGCGAGTACGGCGACCGGCATCAGTCGCGCGGTGAGGGCGAGCGGCAGAGGGAGATCACGCACAGCGCACTTCTCGGGGTCGAGGCGGCGGTACCGCCGGGCGGTGGGGTACGCCAGTGTCACACGACTGCCTGTGGGACGAAAGTGCGAACTCGCTCCGTGCGCACCCGGTGACAGGGTCCTCGCGCGGGCGGAGTCACGGCGTCCCGTGCGGAGTCACGGCCTCCGCCCCCTCGTCCGTGTCAGGATCGGACCATGATCCCGATACGCGGCCGTACGGCCTCCCGCGCGCTCGTGGCGGTGGCGCTGGCCCTGGCCGTCGGCGGCTGCGGACTCTCCGAGGAACTCGACCGCGAGCGCGACCCGGACCGTGCCGGGCCCACGGCCGCGGCCTCGTCGGCGGGGACGGAAGCCCCCGGTGGACCGGGTCTCCCGGCGCCTTCCGAGGCGCCGGAGGGCGAGTTGGGGGCGGATCCGACGGGGGACACCTCGCCCGGAACGACGGCCGGCTGCCCGAGCTCCGGGGTGCGTATGCTGCCCGGCCTCGTGGAGGCGGCGATGGGGTTGCGGGCGATGGGCGTGACCCTCACCAACTGCGGCGAGAGGACGTACACCGTCAAGGGCTACCCGTCGATCCAGCTGCTCGACGCGGAAGGCGAGCCCTACGACGACGTACGTGTCCTCCAGGGCCCCCAGGACGTCACCACGGCCGTGCCCGACCTCGGTCCGCGCCAAGTCACCCTGAAACCGGGCGAGTCCGCCGGGACCACACTGGTCTGGCGCAACACGGTCACCGAGGCGGACGCACCGGCCGTGAACGCCCCCACCCTGCGCATCGCCCCGCTCCCCGGCCGCCCCGCGGAGCTCCTCACCCCCGACGGCGGCTTCGATGTGGGCAACACGGGCCGCCTCGGCACGACGGCCTGGACGAAAGTCACCCCCGACTCTTAACCGTTCGCGCGTGCTCCACGGTGATCAGCACCCTGGCACCATGAGCCGGTCACCGTACGACACCGAGCCCCAACTCCCGTCCCTGCCCGAGGAGATCCTCGCCTATTACGAGCGCGGAGGAGAGCTCACCCGCCTCCGTGAGGGCGCCGGTCGGCTGGAGTTCTGGCGCACCCGGGACCTTCTCCGCCGACTGCTGCCCGGGGCGCCCGCGCGTGTGCTCGATGTCGGTGGCGGTACGGGGATCCACGCCGAGTGGCTCGCCGGGGACGGCCACCGGGTCGAGGTCGTCGACCCCGTTCCGATGCACGTGGAACGGTCCGGGCGGCTGCCCGGGGTCACCGCCCGGCTCGGGGACGCCCGCGCGCTGCCCGCCGAGGACGCCGCTCACGACGTCGTGCTGCTCCTCGGTCCGCTCTACCACCTGCCCGAACGACCCGACCAGGTACGGGCGTTGGCCGAGGCCCGGCGCGCGGTGCGGCCCGGCGGTGTGGTGGTCGCGGCCACGATCAACCGCTTCGCCGGTCTCAACGACAGCCTCAGGCAGGGGGACTACTTCATCCCCGAGCGCCGCGAGCGCACCGACGCCGTGTCGGACCACGGCAGGCACCGGTACTCGCCGGCCGACCCCGAGTTCACCACCGCCTACTTCGCCGATCCCGCGGACGTGCCGGGCGAGTTCGCCGAGGCCGGCCTCGCGCCCGACGGGCAGTACGGCGTCGAGGGCGTCGCCTGGCTGATGGGCGGCGTGGAGGAGTGGCTGGACGACCCGAAGCGCAGGGAGGCAGTACTGGCGGCGACCCGGCGCATCGAGACGGAGCCGTCGCTGCTGGGGGCGAGCGGACATGTGCTGACCGTGGGGCGGAGGCCGGGAGAAGACCTGAAGGGCGGCCACTGCTGAGCAGCGGTGCACCGTCCGCTGCGTACGATCACCGAACGCCCGCCGCGCAGTGAGGAGTCCGCCCGTGTTCACCACTCGACCGACGCTCCAGGGGACCTTCGGCATGGTGTCCTCCACGCACTGGCTCGCCTCGCAGTCGGCGATGGCCGTGTTGGAGGACGGCGGCAACGCGTTCGACGCGGCCGTGGCGGCGGGCTTCGTCCTGCACGTCGTCGAACCCCACCTCAACGGCCCGGCGGGCGAGGTGCCCATCCTCCTCGCCCCGGCCGGCGGCGAGGTCCGGGTGCTGTGCGGACAGGGCGTGGCACCCACCGGGGCGACCGCCGCGCACTACCGGGGGCTCGGCCTCGAACTCGTCCCCGGCACCGGCCCCCTGGCCGCCGCCGTGCCGGGCGCCTTCGACGCGTGGATGCTCCTCCTGCGGGACCACGGCACCAAGGACCTCGCCGACGTCCTGAAGTACGCCATCGGGTACGCGGAGGACGGACACGCGCCCGTGGAGAACGTGGGGGCGACCGTCGAGGCCGTGCGGGACCTCTTCGAGAAGGAGTGGCTGTCGTCGGCGGAGGTGTACCTGCCGGGCGGGCGGGCGCCCCGGCCCGGCGAGCTGTTCCGCAACCCAGCCCTGGCCGCGACCTGGCGGCGGCTGCTCGCCGAGGTCGAGGGGGCCGGGGACCGGGAGGCCCGGATCGAGGCGGCGCGCGCGGTGTGGCGTTCCGGCTTCGTCGCCGAGGCCCTCGTCCGCCAGGCCGGCCGGCCCACCCTCGACACCAGCGGCGAACGGCACACCGGCACGCTCACCATGGCCGACCTGGCCGCCTGGTCCGCGACCTACGAGGCGCCGGCGACGTACGACTGGAACGGCTGGACCCTGTGCAAGGCGGGCCCCTGGAGCCAGGGCCCGGTCCTCCTCCAGCAACTCGCCCTGCTGCCGCGCGACCTGCCCCCGTACGGGTCCGCCGAGTACGTGCACCTCCTCGTCGAGGGCTGCAAGCTCGCCATGGCCGACCGGGAGGCCTGGTACGGGGACGCGGCGCCGGTGCCGCTCGCCGAGCTGCTGTCCGACGAGTACAACGCCGCCCGGCGGGCGCTCGTCGGCGACACGGCGTCGTACGGCCTGCTGCCGGGCGCCCCGGGCGGCCGCACCCCGCGACTGAGCGCGCACGCGCGCGTGGTGGCCACCGAGGCGCCGGGCTTCAACGCGCTGGGCGTGGGCGAGCCCACGGTCGCAAGCGGGCTCGGGGGAGTCGGCGAGCCCACCGTGGCCAAGAGTCCCCGGTCGCCGGTGCCGGGGGAGCCGGAGATCGCGGCGGACGGCGCCACCCGGGGCGACACCTGCCACCTCGACGTCGTCGACCGCTGGGGCAACATGGTCGCGGCCACGCCCAGCGGCGGCTGGCTGCAGTCCAACCCGGTGGTACCCGAGCTGGGCTTCCCGCTCGGCACCCGGCTCCAGATGGCCTGGCTGGACGAGGGCCTGCCCAACTCCCTCACGCCGGGCCGACGCCCGCGCACCACGCTCACCCCGTCGCTCGCGCTGCGCGACGGGGCGCCCGTCATGGCCTTCGGCACGCCCGGCGGCGACCAGCAGGACCAGTGGCAGCTGCACTTCTTCCTCGCCGTCGCCCTCCGTCCGCACGTGCGCGGCGGCCTCGACCTCCAGGGCGCGATCGACGCCCCGAACTGGCACAACGACAGCTTCCCCGGCTCGTTCTACCCGCGCGGCATGCGCCCCGGCAGCGTCACCGTCGAGTCCCGGACGCCCCCGGCGGTCGTCGAGGAACTGCGCCGGCGCGGCCATGACGTCGTGGTCGGCGAGGCCTGGTCCGAGGGCCGGCTGTGCGCGGTCGCACGCGACCCGGAGACCGGGGTGCTGTCGGCGGCGGCGAACCCGCGCGGCATGCAGGGATACGCGGTCGGGCGCTGAGCCAGGACGAATCCTCCCGCTTCCGAGGGCTCCGGCCGGCACCGGGAATTCACGGTGATTCCATGCCGAATACCCCGAACGGGTGGGGATTGTCAGTGCCGCGTGCTGTCATGGAGACATGATCGAAGACAACGAAACCATCGACGAGTTTCTCGCCCGACACGCCTCGGACGTCGAGGAAGCGATCCGCAAGGCCGCCGCCACGGAGATCATGCCGCGCTTCCGGCAGCTCGCCGCGCACGAGGTCGACCAGAAGAGCGGACCGCACGACCTGGTGACCGACGCCGACCGCAAGGCCGAGGCGTATCTCACGGAAGCGCTCCCCGCGCTGCTGCCCGGGTCCGTTGTGGTGGGCGAGGAGGCGGTGCACGCCAACCCCGCGTCGTACGAGGCGCTCCAGGGGCAGGCACCGGTCTGGATCGTCGACCCGGTGGACGGCACCCGGCAGTTCGTGCGCGGCGAGCCCGGGTTCTGCACGCTGGTCGCCCTCGCCCAGGGCGGGGTCCTGCTCGCCTCCTGGACGTACGCCCCCGCGCTCGACCGGCTCGCCGTGGCGATCCGCGGCCAGGGGGCCACGCTCGACGGTGAGCCGCTGCGTGCCGGAGTGCCCGACCCCGGCCGCGACCTCGACATAGCCACCTCCCACCCGGACTACACCACCGAGGACCAGAAGCGGGCCCTGCTCGGCCTCTGGACCGACGGGGTGTCCCCGCGTGCCTGCGGCTCGGCCGGGCTGGAGTACCTCGCCATCGCCCGGGGCGACTTGGACGCCATCGCGTTCAGTTGGGAAGCGGCGTGGGACCACGCGGCCGGTCTCCTGCTGGTCGAGGAGGCGGGCGGCGCCCATCTCACCCTGGCCGGCGGGCCCTTCCGCATCACGGGCGGCAACACCCTGCCGTTCACCGCGGCCCGGGACGCGGCCACGGCCCGCCGCGTGGCGGATCTGCTGGCGGCCGGGGCCTGAAGGGAGGGTCCGAGCCGGGCGCCGGCGCGAGGGACAGCCCGCCGGGAACGGGGTACGCGCCGGGCCATGGCGGCGGCCCGGGCGCGGAGGACGGCGCGCGGGGGCACGGGGTGCGGAGGTCGCCACGCGGTCCGGCGTGCGAGTCGGCCGGGTGTGGGGTCACCCCTGACCGGTGCTGTCGGTGCCGCGGCATATCCTGAGCGCAGGTGTTGCCGTCGGCGGGAGCCCGTCGGCACGGCCTGCTGGTCATCGGCCGACGACGAAGGGGTCCGGACGTGCCGTCGATGCTCGACGCGGTGGTGGTGGGGGCGGGGCCGAACGGCCTGACGGCCGCCGTGGAGCTGGCCCGCCGCGGTTTCTCCGTGGCTCTGTTCGAGGCGAAGGACACCGTGGGAGGCGGCGCCCGCACCGCGGAGCTGACCCTGCCCGGCTTCCACCACGACCCCTGCTCGGCCGCCCACCCGCTCGGCGTCAACTCGCCCGCGTTCAAGGCGATGCCGCTCCACCGCTACGGCCTGGAGTGGCTGCACGCCGACCTCCCGATGGCGCACCCCTTCCTCGACGGCTCGGCGGCCGTGCTGTCCCGCTCGGTGGGGGAGACGGCCGCCTCGTTCGGGCCGCGTGACGCGGGCGCGTACCGCAGACTGGTCGAGCCCTTCCTGCCCAAGTGGGACACGCTCGTCCGGGACTTCATGTCGCTGCCGCTGTCCGCGCTGCCCCGCGACCCGGTCGGTCTCGCCCGCTTCGGCCTCGTCGGCCTGCCGCCCTCGACCTGGCTGATGCGCCGCTTCAAGGACGAGAAGGCACAGGCGCTCTTCGCCGGACTCGTCGCCCATGTCATCGCCCCGCTCGGTGGCCTCGCCACCGGCGCCGTCGGCCTGGTCTTCGCCCTGGCCGCGCACGCCGCAGGCTGGCCGGTCGCCCGGGGAGGCTCGCAGGCCATCTCCGACGCGCTCGCCGCCTACCTGAAGGACCTCGGCGGCACCGTCCACACCGACTACGAGGTCAAACGCCTCGACGACCTGCCGCCGGCCCGCGCCTACGTCTTCGATACCTCACCCACCGCGCTGGCCCGGATCGCGGGCTTCGGCGGCCACTACGACACGTACCGCTACGGCGCGAGCGTCTTCAAGCTCGACTACGCGCTGGACGGCCCCGTGCCGTGGACCGCCGAGGAGGCGCGCCTCGCCGGTACCGTCCAGGTCGGGGCGAGCAGGGCCGAGATCGGCGCGGCGCTCGACGCGGCCTCCCGGCAGGGCCGTGCGCCCGACCGGCCCTTCCTGATCACCGTCCAGCCCAGCCTGGTGGACCCCGGCCGGGCCCCTGCGGGCAAGCACGTCTTCTGGGCCTACGGTCACGTTCCCAACGGCTGGACGGGGGACCTGACGGACGCCGTCGAGCGTCAACTGGAGCGTTTCGCCCCGGGCTTCCGCGACCGTGTGCTCGCCCGCGCCACCGCCGGCCCGCCCGAACTCGCCGCGCACAACGCGAACTACGTGGGCGGCGACATCGCCTGCGGCGCCGCCTCCGGCCTCCAACTGCTGCTGCGCCCCAGGCTCTCGCTCCGCCCGTACGGGACCCCGCACCCGGCCGTGTTCATCTGCTCCTCCGCGACCCCGCCGGGACCCGGGGTGCACGGCATGTCGGGCCACAACGCGGCCAAGGCGGTCTGGCGGAGACTGCGGCAGGAACCCTGAGTCCACCGGCGCTCTTGCCCGCACCCCGGCCAACATCAATCGGGCACGCGCACTGCGCGGAGGACCGGACCGTGCTGGGGTGCGTCCGCCTCGTCGCCCCGCGTCCGCTGAACGTGCAGATCGAGGACATGCGGCGGGGCGTGCACCAGCATCTCGAACTCGGCACCGGAGAGATCGACTTACCACCCGTGCTCGCTGCCTTCCAGGGCCTCGACCACCGAGGACCGGTCTCCGTGGAGATCCAGGGCGGTTCCCTCGACGCCCCGAAGCGGCCCGCCGCCCGCTCGACTTCCTGCGCGGCGACGGCCTGACCCGACCACGCCGGAAACCGCCCGACCCCACCTCGCCACCTCTCACGTCCCTCACCTCCGGCGTTCTTCGCCTCTGGTGTCCCTCACGCTCCAGGCCGCCAACCGCGACCCGTCCGTCTTCGCCGACCCCGACACCCTGGACGTGCGCCGCGGTGCCTCCGGCCACGGACTGCACCGGCGCATCGGCCGGTCCCTGGCCCGCGCGGAACTCCAGGTCGGCCTGCCAGCGCTCTTCGCCGTCTGCCGGGCCTGCGCCCGACCGCACCGCCGGAGGACTTCGCGCCGACGATGACCACGGTCCACGGGGTGCGGTCGCTGCCGGTCGGCTGGTAGGCCGTCACGAACGAGGCGTGCCGCCCACCACGGAATGCGCCGGAAATGGAGGGCTCGCGTGTCCCGTCGGCTGGTATAGAGGCGGGCATGACGACCATCACCCTCGTCCGGGGCGACATCACCCGGCAGTCCGTCGACGCCATCGTCAACGCCGCGAACTCCTCCCTCCTCGGCGGGGGAGGAGTGGACGGCGCCATCCACCGGCGCGGCGGCCCCGCCATCCTGGCCGACTGCCGCAAGCTCCGCGCCTCCCAGTACGGCAGAGGCCTCCCCACCGGCCAGGCCGTCGCCACCACGGCGGGCGACCTGGACGCGCGCTGGGTCATCCACACCGTCGGACCCGTCCACAGCCAGAGCCTCGACCGCTCCGCCCTGCTCGCTTCCTGCTACCGCGAGTCCCTCCGCGTCGCCGACGAGTTGGGAGCCCGGACCGTCGCCTTCCCGGCCGTCTCCGCCGGCGTCTACGGCTGGCCCATGGCGGACGCCGCCCGTATCGCCGTGGAGACGGTCCGCACCACCGAGACCTCGGTCGAGGAGGTCAGGTTCGTCCTCTTCGACGACGAGGCATACCAGGCGTTCGCCGAACAGACGGGCTGACACCGGCGCGGAGCGGGGACGCGGCACGGCGTGTCGCTCTTCCGCACTCTGACGGACGAACGGCGCGAGCGACTCGAACGGAGTCGCATGGAGCGGTCGTTCGAGGGAAACACGCTGGTCAGGGTGGTCGACGTGGTCGGTCGGCGGGTCCGTCCGGGGCGCTGTGCTCGGTTGCGACGCCTCGTGGCGCCTCCCACCGTGAGCGCAAGGACAGCTCCTTCGAAAGGAACGTGCATGCGCGCCCTCGTCTCCCGTGCTCTTCTCCTGTCACCTCTGGTCTGCGGGGCACTGGTCTTCGGGCCGGTCGGCACCGCCACCGCGGCCGTCGACGTGGGCCGAACCGCCTCCGACCGTGCCGCTTCCCGGGCCGCCGCGGTCCCCGAACCCGATCTGGACGCCTTCTTCGACTCGTTGGAGAAGGAGATCGACGCTCTCGTGGCGACGGAGGAGGCGGAGGCGGACGCCATCGTCGACAAGGAGATCGCCGACATGGAGGCGCTCCTCGACAAGCTCGAGAGCGACCTGGACGCGCTGCTGGCGGACCTCGACGCCGACACGGACGCGGCCGCGGAGGCGGCCGGCACGGTCACGGAGACCGACGCCGTCGGCACCGACGTGGACGAGCTGCTGGGCCAGCTGGACCTGCTCGACCGCATGGACCAGAACGACGTGCTCGCCCCGCTGCTGGACGAGATGACCACCATCGCCGAGCTGGACGCCGACCAGCTGAACACCACCGAGGCGGCCCGGCACGTCGCGGCGCTCAGGACCGCCCACGCCACCGTGCAGCAGCGGTTGCAGAAGATCGAGGCGGCGGCCCCGGCCGGCTCGGACCGCGCCGCCGCGGCGAAGGCCGACCCGGTCGCGGATCTGCCGGCCGCCCTCCAGGCCGCGGTCGACGCGTTGCTGAAGGCGCTGACCTCGCTCGACCTGGGCGCGGTCCTGGGTGCGGTGACCGGTCTGCTCGCCCCGGTCCTCGCTGTCGTCACCGGTCTCCTGCAGCCGGTGCTCGGCCTGGTCACCGGGCTGCTCGGCGGTCTGCTCGGCGGCTTGCCCGCCACGACGCTCCCGGCGATTCCCTCGACGTGACGGACCGCCCGGACACTCGCCTCGGGCACCCGTCCCGGCCACCGGCCGGGGCGGGTGTCGTGTTGTTTGCCCGGTGCTGCGTCCCGTTTGCCCGGTGGTGCGTGCCGTCGGCCCGGTCGTGGGAGGTGTCGGTCGCCGTCCGGTGGGCTCAGTCCCCGTCCGGCGCGTCGCTGATCCCCAGCCGCAGGTGCTCGACGTGGTAGACGGCCTGGTCCAGCAGCTCGGCGACATGGTGGTCGTGCAGCGCGTACACCACGGAACGGCCCCGGCGCTCGCCGACGACCAGGCCGAGGTTGCGCAGCAGACGCAGCTGGTGGGAGCAGGCGGACTGTTCCATCCCGACCTCGGCAGCCAACTCGGTGGCCGGGAGCGGCCCTTCGCGCAGCCTGGCCAGGATCAGCAGGCGGGACGGGGTGGAGAGGGCCTGGAGGGTGGTGGCCACCTTGGCGACGTTGGCCGCGTCCAGACGCACACGAGGGGTGGCGTCCTGCGCTGAGGTGACGGCTCCATGACCCATGGCGAGTATCTTACCCATCGCACATGAAGGCATGAATGAGTCTTCATGTGTTCCTGTATGGTGGCCCGCGTGTCTGCCACCCTCACCCCCACCCCGGTCCGCCGTCCGTCCACGTCGACGGCTCCCCGCCGCAGCACCCGCGTCCTCGCCCTTCCCGAGGCCCGCTGGGCGCTGGCGTCCACCCTCGCCTTCCTGCTCGCGTTCCCGCTGGACCTGGCCGGGGCCTCCGCCTGGCTGTACGGCCCGCTCTACGCGATCGCCTACGCGGCCGGCGGCTGGGAGCCCGCCCTCGAAGGGCTGCGGGCACTGCGCGAGAAGAGCCTCGACGTCGACCTGCTGATGATCGTGGCGGCGCTGGGCGCGGCCGCGATCGGCCAGGTCCTCGACGGGGCCCTGCTGATCGTCATCTTCGCCACCTCCGGTGCCCTGGAGGCCCTCGCCACCGCCCGCACCGCCGACTCCGTACGGGGTCTGCTCGACCTCGCGCCCACCACGGCCACCCGCCTGTCGCCGGACGGCACCGCCGAGGAGACCGTGCCGACGGACCGACTCGCCGTCGGTGACGTGGTGCTGGTCCGCCCCGGCGAGCGCATCGGTGCCGACGGGCTGGTCGTTGCGGGGGAGAGCGAGGCCGACCAGGCCACCATCACCGGGGAACCGCTGCCGGTCCCCAAGGCCCCGGGCGACGAGGTCTTCGCGGGCACCCTCAACGGCACGGGAGCGCTGCGCGTCCGCGTCGCGCGTGACCCGGCCGACTCCGTGATCGCCCGCATCGTGAGCCTGGTCGAGGAGGCCTCCCGCACCAAGGCGCCGACCCAGCTCTTCATCGAGAAGGTCGAACAGCGGTACGCCGTCGGTGTCGTCGTCGCCACCCTCGCCGTCTTCGGTGTCCCCCTGGCCTTCGGCGAGGACCTCACGGCCGCGCTGCTCCGCGCCATGACCTTCATGATCGTCGCCTCGCCCTGCGCGGTGGTCCTCGCCACCATGCCGCCGCTGCTCTCCGCCATCGCCAACGCCGGCCGCCACGGTGTCCTCGTGAAGTCCGCCGTCGCGATGGAGCGGCTGGGCGAGATCGACGCCGTCGCGCTCGACAAGACCGGCACGCTCACCGAGGGCACGCCCGAGGTCGTCGCCGTACGACCGCTGCCGGGCTCCGGGCTCGACGAGGACGGACTGCTGGCGCTGGCCGCGGCCGCCGAGTACCCGAGCGAACACCCGCTGGCCCGCGCGGTGGTGGCCGCCGCCGGGGCGCGGGGACTGCGGCCGGCCGCCGCCGAGGACTTCGTGGCCACGCCGGGCCGAGGCGTCCGGGCGACCGTCGAGGGACACGCGGTGACCGTGGGGCGGGCGGGGGAGCACGGCGGCGACGGCGACGAGGCCGCCGTGGACGCAGCGGTCGCCCCAGGGACGACCGTTCTCGTCGAGCGGGACGGGGCCGCCGTCGGAACGCTCACCCTGGCCGACCGGTTGCGCCACGACGCGCCCGCCGCGGTGGGCGCACTGACCGTCCTGACCGCTGGGTCGCCGGTCCTGCTCACCGGGGACAACGCCCGTGCCGCCGCCCAGGTCGCGGCGGACACCGGGATCGACGACGTGCGGGCCGAGCTGTTGCCGCAGGGCAAGGTGGAGGCCGTGCGGGAGCTGCAGGGCGGGGGCGCGCGGGTCCTGTTCGTCGGGGACGGGGTCAACGACGCGCCCGCGCTCGCCGCCGCGCACGCCGGTGTCGCCATGGGCCGGGCCGGCTCCGATCTCGCGTTGGAGACCGCGGACGCGGTGGTGGTGCGCGACGAGCTGGGCGCGATCCCGGCGGTGGTGCGGCTGTCGCGGGCGGCCCGGCGGCTGGTGGTGCAGAACCTGGTGATCGCGGGGGTCTGCATCGCGGTGCTGGTGGTGTGGGACCTGGTGGGTCATCTGCCGCTGCCCCTCGGGGTGGCGGGACACGAGGGGTCCACGGTGCTGGTGGGGTTGAACGGCCTGCGGTTGCTGCGGGAAGCCGCGTGGCGGAGGGCCGCGGACGCCTGAGGGGGAGGGGCGTCCCGTCGCGTGGCGGCTGCGGGCGCGTCGTGGCCGTGGCGCAGTTCCCCGTGCCCTTGAGGGCGGCATGGGCTTCCGGAGGTCGCAGGTCACCCCACGCCGATGTCGGATTTCCGCCAGCCCTGCCCCCTCTCCCTCCCCGATGCTTGAGTCATGCGGAACGGGATGTACGCGGATACGGAACGATGTGTGCGGGCCGTGCGGTCGAAGGACGCGCGGTTCGACGGATGGTTCTTCACGGCGGTGGTGACCACGCGGATCTACTGCCGGCCCAGCTGCCCGGTGGTACCGCCCAAGGCGGAGAACATGACCTTCTACCCGAGTGCGGCGGCCTGTCAGCAGGCCGGGTTCCGGGCCTGCAAGCGGTGCCGGCCGGACACGAGCCCGGGGTCACCGGAGTGGGACCAGCGGGCGGACCTCGTGGCGCGGGCGATGCGGCTGGTCGGGGACGGCGTCGTGGACCGGGAGGGCGTGCCGGGACTGGCACGGCGGCTCGGCTACAGCGCCCGGCAGGTCGAGCGGCAGCTGCTGGCCGAGCTGGGCGCGGGCCCGCTGGCCCTCGCCCGGGCGCAGCGGGCGCAGACCGCGCGGCTGCTGATCGAGACGACCGCGCTGCCGATGGCGGAGATCGCGTTCGCCGCCGGGTTCGGGTCGATCCGGACGTTCAACGACACCGTCCGGGAGGTCTTCGCGCTGGCGCCCGGCGCCCTGCGCGAGCGGGCGACGCGGTCGGCCCGGCAGCGCTCCGACTCCGCGGGCACATCAGGGGCGTTGAGCCTCCGGCTGCCGTTCAGGGCCCCGCTCAACCCCGACAACCTCTTCGGACACCTCGCCGCGACCGCCGTACCCGGGGTGGAGGAGTGGCGCGACGGCGCGTACCGGCGCACGCTCCGGCTGCCGTACGGTCACGGCGTCGTCGCCCTCACGCCGGAGCCCGACCACATCGCCTGCCGGCTCTCCCTCGGCGATCTGCGGGACCTGCCCGTCGCCATCAGCCGCTGTCGCCGCATGCTCGATCTGGACGCCGACCCGGTCGCCGTCGACGAGCAACTGCGCACCGATCCCGTACTCGCGCCGCTGGTGGACAAGGCGCCGGGGCGCCGGGTGCCACGGACCGTCGACGAGGCCGAGTTCGCCGTACGGGCGGTGCTCGGCCAGCAGGTCTCCACGGCCGCCGCCCGGACCCACGCGGCCCGGCTGGTGGTCGCGCACGGTGAACCTGTCGACGACCCGGAAGGGGGCCTGACCCATCTCTTCCCGTCCCCCGAGTCGCTGGCGGCCGTCGATCCCGAGACCCTCGCGATGCCGCGCACCCGACGGACCACCTTCACCACCCTGGTCGGGCAACTCGCCGACGGAACACTGCACCTGGGCGTCGACAGCGACTGGGCCGAGACCCGTGACCGGCTCCTCGCGCTGCCCGGTTTCGGTCCCTGGACCGTCGAGGTCATCGCCATGCGCGCGCTCGGTGACCCGGACGCCTTCCTCGCCGGGGACCTCGGCATCCGGCGTGCGGCACGGGAGTTGGGCCTGCCGGCCACCCCGGCGGCCCTCGCCGCCCGGGCCGAGGCCTGGCGGCCGTGGCGGGCGTACGCGGTCCAGTACCTCTGGGCGACGGACAGCCACCCCATCAACTTTCTTCCTGTAGAGGACAGTTCATGCAGCAGCAGAAGCGGCACACCGTCGTCGACAGCCCCTACGGCCCCCTGACCCTCGTCGCCGACGACGGTGCCCTGTGCGGCCTCTACATGACCGAACAACGCCATCGCCCGCCGCAGGAGAGCTTCGGCGCACGCGACGACACGGCCTTCGCCGAACCACGGGAACAGCTGGAGGCCTATTTCGCGGGTGAGTTGAAGGTGTTCACCCTCGAACTCCGGCTGCGGGGGACCCCGTTCCAACGCCAGGTCTGGGAGCAGCTCGCCCGGATCCCCTACGGCGAGACCCGTTCGTACGGCGAACTCGCGGGCGCCCTGGGCAATCCCAAGGCGTCCCGCGCGGTCGGTCTGGCCAACGGCAAGAACCCCGTGGGCATCATCGTCCCCTGCCATCGTGTGGTCGGCTCCGACGGCAGCCTCACCGGATACGGCGGCGGCACGGAGCGCAAGCAGCGCCTGCTGGACTTCGAACGGGGCGCGGCCCTCTTCTGAGGGGCCGGGCCCACGGGTCCCTCAGTCGCTCGCCTCGCGGATGCCTCGCAGCACCTCCGGCAACGCCGTTCCGATCGGCTCCCGTACGATCTCGTCCGCCCGCTCGTCGTACGGGGTCGGCTCGGCGTTGACGATGATCAGACGGGCCCCGTGGTCGGCGGCGACGCCCGCGAGCCCGGCGGCGGGCTGTACCTGGAGGCTGCTGCCGACGGCGATGAAGATCTGGCAGGCCTTGCTGATCGCGACGGCCTCGCCGAGGACCACCGGGTCGAGGCGCTCGCCGAACATGACGGTGGCGGACTTCAGCACGCCCCCGCACTTCAGGCACGGCGGGTCGTCCTCACCGGCCTCGACCCGGGCGAGCGCGTCCTCCATCGGCATCCGGGCGTGGCAGCCGACGCACACCACGGACCGCACGGAGCCGTGCAGTTCCAGGACCTTGCGGGCGGGCATCCCGGCCAGCTGGTGCAGCCCGTCCACGTTCTGTGTGATCACCCGCACCGGCACCCCGGACTGCTCCAGCTCCGCCACCGCCCGGTGCGCCACGTTCGGATCGGCCTGGAGTGTCCGGTTCCGCCGCCGCATCTGCCACGAACGCCGGCGGATCTCCGGGTCACCCATGTAGTACTCGTACGTCACCAGCTTCTCGGCCTCCGGATCGCGCCGCCACAGCCCGTTGGGGCCCCGGTAGTCGGGGATGCCGGAGTCGGTGGAGATGCCTGCGCCACTGAGGAGGGCGACGAGGGGCTTGTTCATGGGGCGAGCGTAGGTGGGCCCCGTGGCCTGGGCGAGCGGATACAGGCGTGGCGTGGCGGGTCAGGGGGCGGGCAGGCCGTATGTGCGGTCGTAGTGCTGGGCGACCAGGACACCGCTGTGGTCGCAGGCGAGCTGCCAGTCGTTCACGCCGGTCTCCAGGCCGTCCGTGAAGTTCCACAGCAGCCGGCCCTTGTCGGCGCCGATCGCGTAGAAGCCGTTCTTGTTCTTGTAGGCGGGGACGTAGACCGCTTCGGGGCCCGCCGTGATCGGCTGGTCGATGTTGAGGCGCGGGGTGGGGCAGAACCAACGGCGGGTGCCGGTACCGGCGTTGAACGCGTACACGCCGGCGGGGTCCGTGCCGGTGACGTAGACGGTGTTGCCGTAGCCGCCGAGGGAGGCGAACATGCCGCGCTCGGGCTTCACCCGCCAGCGGAGTCTGCCGTCGTTGAGGTCCAGGGCCTTGAGTTCCTGGCCGACGGCGAACACCGTGCGGTTGACGACGGCGAGCCCCGGCCGCAGGTCGTAGCCGACCGGATGCCGCCACAGGACGCCGGAGCTGTCGGTGTCCCGGACCGTGACGTTGCGCAGTCCGTCGGCGTAGACGAAGTAGCCGGGGAGGATGACCGGCGCCAGCTTGATGCCGACGTCCTCCGGGCTGATGGGGATGACCTCGGCGCGGCGGGCCGCGAAATCCACCCCGAACACCGTCTCCGTGGACGTCGCCACGCCCTGCTCGACGGACTCGCGCCGGAGCCGCACGCCGATGATGGAGACGGCACGGTCGTCGGTGGCGCCGAGCAGGGTGGTGAAGCGGAAGTCCGGCCCGAAGTCGATGGTGAAACGCTCCGTTCCGTCGACCGGGTCGACCCCGATCACCGTCGCGCCCTCACCGAGCGCGACCGCGGCGTCGAAGGCCAGCACGGCCGGGGTGGGCGACTGGCTGATGCCCTCGTAGACCCACTTGGGCCGGGTGCCGTCCTTGAGGTCCAGACAGACCAGGTCACCCGGGCGGGTCTTCACCAGGGCCGTGCCGTCCTTGAAGGTGGCGGGCGCCTGGAGCAGCGGCCCGCTCCGGTAGGTCCACAGCGGCTTCGGCGCCGGGCCCGCGGGCTCCGCGGACGGTACCGTCGGCTTCTCCCGGCGGCTGAGCACCAGGCCGGCGCCGACCGCGGCCGCGGCGGAACCCGCCGACAGGGTGAGGACGGTGCGCCGCGACGGACCCGGGCGCGGTACGGCACGGCGGTGCCCGGTGGCGCGGTACGGCTCGGGCTCCTCGGGAGCGGCACCGGGCTCCGCGCCGTCGACGGCCGCGGCTGGGGCCGAGGGCTCGCGGCCGGTCCGGCCCGCGCCGTCGACGGCCCCGCTGTGCCCGCCGTCCCCGTCGGCCGACGGCACCTCGGCCGCCCGGTCCCCGGAGCCGTCGTACAGGCCGCCGGAGCCGCCGGACGCGTACGTCGACGCGGTGTCCGCGACGCCGGGCGCCTCGTCCCGCTCGAAGTCGTACGCGGCCCGCTCCCGCCGCGTGTCGTACACCGCCCGATCGGGTCGCGGTGCATAGGCGTGACGTTCCTGCTGGAAGTCGTACGCGGCCCGCTCCCGTTCGGTCTCGGTGGAGCGGTAGGCGACCGGGCCGTTCGGCCCGGTCTCCAGGGTCTGCACCGCCGCCGCGCGGAGGGCGACCGAGGAGGCCACCGACGGAGGCAGCCAGCCGTCGTCCGCCAGTTGCTCCACACCGCCGGGCGCGCAGGCGGCGGCCAGCTTGTCCGGGGTGATCCGCAGCCGTGGGTCCTTGGTGAGACAGAGGTTGATGATCTTGTCGAGAGGCTCGGGTACTCCGGTCAGATCCGGTGCGCTGTGCACCACCTGGTAGAGGAGCGTGGCCGCGGCGCTGCCGCTGAACGGGGCGTGCCCGGACGCGGCGAACGTGAGCACCGAGCCCAGCGAGAAGACGTCCCCCTCGGGGCCCAGCGGCTCGCCCGTGGCCTGCTCGGGGCACATGTACTCGAAGGAGCCGAAGAGCGCGCCGGAGCGGGTGAGGTCGTAGCCGTCGCTCGCCCGGACGATGCCGAAGTCGATCACGCGCGGACCGTCGGCGGCGAGCAGCACGTTGGAGGGCTTCAGGTCGCGGTGCACCAGTCCGGCCGCCTGCACCGAGATCAGGGCCTCGGCGATGCCGGCGCCCAGCACGAGCACCGACTCCACCGGCAGGGGCCCGTGCGCGGCGACCGCCTCGGCCAGGGTGGGCCCGGCGATGTAGTCGGTGGCCAGCCAGGGGTGGGGGCCTCGGGGTCGGCGTCCACCACGGGCGCGGTGTATCTGCCGCCGACCGCCCCCGCCGCCTCCACCTCGCGGCGGAAGCGGATACGGAAGTTCTTGTCTCCCATCAGCTCGGGCCGGATGGCCTTGACCGCGACGGTCCGCCCCTGCGGGGAGCGCGCCAGATAGACCCGCCCCATCCCTCCTGCGCCGAGCCGTGCCACGAGACGGTAGGGACCTAGCTCCTCGGGATCGTCTGAGCCCAGTGGTTCCATGACCTCAGCTGCCTGTTCGGTGAGGACGGGCGAGAAACGGCCCGCAGGTGGGGGAAGACCGACTGCCCCGGGCGGCTCCCGGTGACCGTTCCCCCAAAGGCTCCGGATCTCCCGGCGCCACGGCCGCGCCCGGGCCGCCGGTCACGGGTGTCCCGAGTGCTGCCCCGGCCACCGAGCGGGGCGACGAGGCGCGATCGCTCGGACGGGGCTGACGTCAGCCTAGAGGCTGGAGTGACGAGCGGGCAGCGTTTTCAGCCAGCGCTTTAAACTTCTATTAAGTGGAAGGTTCACCCACTTCACGTTCTGTACAAGGCGTGTTGACGTGACGTCAGCTGACTCCTGTCAACGGCGGACGGTGACCGAGCGACACCGCGGTGGCCGGTCCTCGACGGTTCAGGCCACCCGCTCGCCGTTCTCCAGCTCGACCGCCCCCGTGCCCTCCGTCAGCGCGTCCAGGGCGGCCAGCACCCGTCGGCCGAGCGGTCCCAGGAGGTACCCGGGGAGTTCGGCGCGCGGGACGAGCCGCCACGACAGCAGCTCCCCCTCCTGCAACCGGATCCGCTTCAGATCGTCCTCGTCCAGCACCCCGCCGTCGTACACGTACGCCACCAGCGGCGGCCGGCCCGCCCCGCGCACCCAGTCCACGGCGAGCAACCGCCCCGGCTCGACGTCCAGCCCGATCTCCTCCAGGGTCTCGCGCCGTGCCCCCTGCCGCGGGCCCTCGCCGTCGTCCGACTCGATCGTCCCGCCCGGAAGCGCCCATCCCTCACGGTAGTTGGGCTCGACGAGCAGCACGCGCCCCTCGGCGTCACGGAAGATCGCGGCGGCACCGGCGAGGACACGGGGCAGGCTCGCGATGTACGCGGCGAAGTCCTGAGTGGTCATCCGCCCAGGGTAGACGGCCCGCGACGGCGGGAAATCGGCGCTCGGGGAGCGGAAGGACCGGCGCTCAGGGGCCGAAGGCCCCGGCCAACCGCACCGTGCGCTCCGCGAGTTCGCTGATGCGCACCCCGTCGAAGCCGAACACGGCGCTGCGTACGGTGTCCTCCAACGGGTCCTTCCAGCGCTCCGGGATCGCCGCCGCCCCGCACAGCACACCCGCCACCGACCCGGCGGTGGCCCCGTTGGAGTCGGTGTCCAGGCCGCCTCGGACGGTCAGCGCGAGGGTGCGGGTGAAGTCGCCCTCGCCGTAGAGCAGCCCGGCCGTGAGCACGGCGGCGTTCGGCACCACGTGGATCCAGCCGAGCCCGGACGTCTCCTCGCCCACCGTCGTGAGCGTCTCCTCCCAGGCCAGTCCGGCCTCGTACAGCGACACGACCCGCCGCACCGTCCGCGCCAGCCGGCTGCTCGCCGGGACCACCGCCAGCGCCTCGTCCAGCGCGGCCCGCGCCCCCGTCGCCGTGAACGCCGCCGCGATCAGCGCCGCCGCCCACATCGACCCGTACACGCCGTTGCCGGTGTGCGACAGCACCGCGTCGCGCCGGGCCAGCGAGGCAGCACGCCGGGGCAGGCCGGGGGAGGTCCAGCCGAAGACGTCGGCGCGGATCAGGGCGCCGATCCACTCCTGGTACGGGTTGTCGTAGGTCGCCGTCAGCGGCGGCTTCAGCCCGTTCGCGAGGTTCCGGTACGCCACCCGCTCCGCCGTGAACGTCTGGAGATACGGCAGCCGCAGCAGCCACAGGTCACCGAGCTGCTCGGTGCTGAAATCGAAGCCGTGCGTCTCCAGCAGGTGCAGCCCGAGGATCGCGTAGTCCACGTCGTCGTCGCGGCAGCTGCCGTGGATCCGCCCGCGCACGCACTCGCGCCACTCCGGCCGCAGCGCGAGCCCGTCGCTCTCGGTGGGCGGTTCCGGGAGGTAGTCGGTGAGCGGCAGGGCACCGGCCAGCCGTAGATAGCGGTCGATGCGCGCCCGTGTCCACACCTCCCCCTGCTCCACCGGCTTCCCGAGCATGTTCCCCGCGATCCGGCCCAGCCAGCCCCCGAGCACACGGTCGGCGAGCTCGGCGCCGACCGGGGGCGCGAGGGAGGTGGTGGTCGTGGGCGTCATGTCCGAAGGTCTACCCGATTCCGCCCGATTCCGCGCACGCAGGCCCGGCGGGGCTCGCGCGGTGTCCGCCGGCGGTGTCCGGCGGACGGTCTTCGGTGGACGGCGGACGGTGTTCGGTGGGCGGGACGGGGCATGACGTACCGGGGCCGGGGCGGTTAGGGTCACAGCGGCGCGACTGCCTTGACGTGCGCAAGGCCCGACGAGCGAGGGGAACGCAAGGTGGCGAACGCCGCGATGGACGGGATCGACACGTCCGGCGACAGGGACATGCCTGGCGACACAGGCACGGGCACGGCCGACGGCACGGGCACGGCCGTCCCGCGGGTGCTGATCGCCGCGGACAAGTTCAAGGGCACGCTGACGGCCGTCCAGGTCGCCGAGCGGGTCACGGCGGGCCTGCGCCGGGTCCTGCCCGACCTGGAGGTCGAGGCGCTGCCGGTCGCCGACGGCGGCGACGGCACGGTGGCCGCGGCGGTCGCGGCCGGTTTCGAGCGCCGCGAGGTACGGGTCGCGGGGCCGCTCGGTGAGCCCGTCACCGCCGCCTACGCGCTGCGCGCTGACACGGCTGTCGTGGAGATGGCCGAGGCGAGCGGCCTGCAACGGCTCCCCGCCGGGGTCTTCGCACCGCTCACGGCCTCCACGTACGGCTCCGGGGAGCTCTTGCGCGCCGCGCTCGACGCGGGCGCCCGCACGATCGTGTTCGGTGTCGGCGGCAGCGCCACGACGGACGGCGGCGCCGGCATGCTGGCCGCGCTCGGGGCGCGCTTCCTGGACGCGGCGGGGGAGCCCGTCGGGCCCGGCGGCGGAGGCCTGCGCGACCTGGTGACGGCGGACCTGTCGGGCCTCGACGAGCGGCTCACGTCGGTCGACCTCGTCCTGGCGAGCGACGTCGACAACCCGCTGACGGGGCCGAAGGGCGCCCCGGCCGTGTACGGCCCGCAGAAGGGCGCGAGCCCCGAGGACGTGGCGACGCTGGACGCGGCCCTGACGCACTTCGCGGCCGTCCTGGAGAAGACGGTCGGGCCGCGCGCCGCCGAGCACGCCCTCGCCCCGGGCGCGGGCGCCGCGGGCGGCATCGGCTACGGCGCCCTCGTCCTCGGTGCCCGCTTCCGGCCCGGCATCGAGGTGATGCTCGACGTGCTGGGCTTCGCGGCGGCGCTGTCGAAGGCCACGCTCGTCATCACCGGCGAGGGCTCCCTCGACGAGCAGACCCTGCACGGCAAGGCCCCGGCGGGGGTCGCGGCGGCCGCCCGCGCCGCCGGCAAGGAGGTCGTGGCGGTCTGCGGACGCCTGGCCCTGCCACCGGAGGCCCTGGGCCGGGCCGGCATCCGCAGGGCGTACCCCCTGACGGAGGCCGAGCCGGACGTGGAGCGGTGTCTGGCGGATCCGGGGCCGATCCTGGAACGGGTGGCCGAGGGGATCGGCCGGGACTTCCTGACCTGACGGCTAGAGCATCGGGATCAGATTGCCGTCCAGTTCCCTGAAGTAGCTGCCGCTGCCGAGGCCCTCGACCTTGCCGTTCTTGAGCCAGTGCTTCGAGAAGCGGTGGATGGCCTCGGCAGTGGTCTCCCAGACGAGGGAGTGGCCCGAACCCTCGAAGCAGAACATCAGCTTCTTCGACCCCGCGATGGCCTTGTACAGGGCCGGCACGGAGAAGTTCAGATCGTCCGGCATCGGCGTCGGAGTGTTGGCCGTCCGGTCGTTCTGTCCGTAGAGGATGAGCACGGGTACACGGCCACCGAGGACGTACTTGTTCTGGTGCATGAGCGGCACGGTGTGGTTGTTCCAGCCCCACCAGTAGGTGTTGCGGTACCGCAGGACGCCCTCCGGCTCGCCGCCGTTCACCCTACGGCCCCACTTGCTGCCTTCGTGGTCGTCCCGCATACAGGCCTCCCACGCCAGCTCGTCGATGCCGGGCTCCCAGAGGGCGGCGGGACCGCTCAGCGAGGCCTTGAACCCCGACTTGCTGGCGACGTGCATCGGGAAACCGGGCCGAGGCAGCTGCGCGGCCTCGGCCGGACGCCCGAAGGGTTCGTCGACCTGCTCCGACCAGCGCCCCTTCGGCGGGAACATCGGGGCGAGCAGGAAGAGGCTCCTGACGTCGTCGGGGTTCTGGAGCGCGTAGGGGCCCATCACGAACGCGGCCGCGGACCAGCCCACGAAGTGGATCGGCTTGTCCGCGTCGGGACGGCTCCTGATGAAGTCGACGACCCTCTTCACCTCGGCCCATTCGCTCTCCGAGTTGCCCAGCTGGTAGGGGTACGGGGGTGGCGGAGTGCACGGTTCCGGCAGGGGTTGGGGACGAGCACGGGCGCCTGCTGGGCGGGATTGGCGTTGCACGGCACGTCCATCATCGGGCGGGGTGACCGTCCGGAACCCTGGAGGTCCATGATGAAGACGTCGAACCCGGCCTTCGCCAGTTCCTGTGCCCAGCTGTACCGGATCGGGTTGTCGCCGGGCACCGGTGCGAGGTCGAAGCCGGGGAGTGCCGGCACGCTCCTGCCGTGCAGCATCAGCACCGGCTCGCGGTTGTGCCCGTGGGTGCCGTCGTACTCCCGGACGGGCAGCTGCACCTCGATGTCCTCGTTCGCCGGGATCTTCGAGACGTGCCTCACCCTGTGCTCTTCGAGTTCGTACGAGGTCATGCTCTTCTCCTGACGCTTGACGCTCGAAAGGGGTCAACTGATGTGAAATCCCCCCTTTCCACCGTCCGCCTCTTCCTCACCCCCAGCAACTGGAGCCCCACACGAGGTAGTTGACCCCTCAAGGGCAAACCCCGACGCCCTTGAACGCGAAACGGGTGTGGCCCGAGCCGTATCGGCTCGGGCCACACCCCTCAGTGCTGGAGCGGAGCGTCAGGGCAGCTGGGTCGCCCGTGCCTCGCGCCGGTTGTCGCGGAAGTTGTTCACCCGGCGGGCCGTGGCGAACAGCGGGATGACCGCGCCCATGACGAGCTGCAGCGCGCAGCCGGTCTGGAGGAGGAGCTGGCCGCCGGGGGCGTCGAAGGCCCAGGCCGCCAGGAGGCCCATCGCGAGGACGATCCAGGTGAGCACCGCGCCCGCGAGGGGACCCCGCGGCTTCGGGTACTCGACGCGGCTCACCATCAGCCAGGCGACACCGACGATGGCCAGGAGTGTCGCCACGAAGGGCAGCTCCAGCAGCACGATCGAGATGACCGTCAGCGCGCCGAACGGCGACGGCATGCCCTGGAAGGTGCCGTCCTTCACCGTCACGCAGGAGAATCTCGCGAGCCTCAGCACCACGGCCAGCAGCACGACGATCGCCCCCACCGCCGCCACCCGCTGGTGCGCGTCGTCCGCGACCATGCCGTAGACGAGGACGAAGTACGCCGGCGCGAGGCCGAAGCTGATGAGGTCGGAGAGGTTGTCCAGCTCCGCGCCCATCGGCGAGGAGCGGAGCTTGCGCGCCACCAGCCCGTCGAACAGGTCGAAGATCGCCGCGCACAGCATCAGGATCACGGCCGTGGCCGCGCTGTGCCGGGCCATGCCCGACTCCTGGCTACCGGTGAGGTGCGGGATCAGGATGCCCGTGGTGGTGAAGTACACCGCCATGAAGCCGCACGTGGCGTTGCCGAGGGTGAGCGTGTCCGCTATCGACAGGCGGAGCGACAGCGGCATCTCCTCCGCGTCGTCCTCCACCTCGTCGACTTCGGGCACCCAGCCCGTCGCGGCCGTCTGGCCGGGTTGGGTCTCCGGATCAATCACGGTCAATGCGAGTCACCCCAGCCACGGTCTTCTGGCCCACCTCGACGTCGATCTCCACACCCTCGGGCAGGTAGATGTCGACGCGGGAACCGAAGCGGATCAGCCCGATCCGGTCACCCTGCTCGACCTTGGTGCCCTCGGGGATGTATGGAACGATACGGCGAGCCACGGCGCCGGCGATCTGGATCATCTCGATGTCACCGAGTTCGGTGTCGAAGTGCCAGACGACGCGCTCGTTGTTCTCGCTCTCCTTGTTGAACGCCGGTACGAACCCACCCGGGATGTGCTCCACGGACGTCACCGTGCCGGAGAGCGGCGCGCGGTTGACGTGGACGTTGAGCGGGCTCATGAAGATCGCGACGCGGGTGCGGCCGTCCTTCCACGGCATGATGCTCTGCACCACTCCGTCGGCGGGCGAGATGACCCGGCCCTGGGCGATCTCACGCTCGGGGTCGCGGAAGAACCACAGCATGCCCGCCGCCAGCGCGGTGGCGGGTACGGCCACGGCCCGGGCAGCGCCGGAGCGGCGCGAACGGGCGAGGCTGAGTGCTGCGGTGGCGACGGTCGGGAGAAGCCACGGCGATGCTCCGCGCGCAAGACGTACGCCTGCCAGGCTGTCGCGTGGTGCAGAGGTTTGGCTGTGGGGCATGGATGACCTTCGTAGCGGATGATGCCGCGCGGTGACTGGGGACGGCGGCTTTCACGGGATCGTACCGGTCGCGGACCGCAACTGGGCAAGCCAGGAAGCCGAGTCGACGGCCGAAGAGTACTGACGGGGTGTGATCTTCTTCTCGAAGAAAACACCCCGAACCAGACATCCGACCCCGGACCAACCGCGTACTAGCCCTGGAATCGATACTCTTCGAGCAGCCGACGACCGATGATCATTTTCTGGATTTCGGCGGTACCTTCGCCGATCAGCAGCATCGGCGCCTCGCGGTAGAGACGCTCGATCTCGTACTCCTTGGAGAAGCCGTAACCGCCGTGGATCCGGAAAGCGTCCTCGACGACTTCCTTGCAGTATTCGGAGGCGAGGTACTTCGCCATCCCTGCTTCGAGGTCGTTTCGTTCGCCCGAGTCCTTTTTGCGTGCTGCGTTGACCATCATGGCATGCGCGGCCTCGACCTTGGTAGCCATCTCGGCCAGCTTGAACTGGATCGCCTGGTGCTGGGCGATCTGCTTGCCGAAAGTGTGGCGCTGCTGGGCGTACTGGACACCGAGTTCGAATGCACGCTGAGCGACACCGCAGCCACGTGCGGCCACATTCACCCGGCCGACCTCGACGCCGTCCATCATTTGGTAAAACCCCCGGCCGGTGGTGCCGCCGAGTACACGATTGGCCGGAATGCGCAGTCCGTCCATGATGAGCTCGGTCGTGTCGACGCCCTTGTAGCCCATCTTGTCGATCTTCCCGGGAATGGTGAGGCCCGGGCGGACCTCTCCGAAGCCGGGCTCCTTCTCGACGAGGAAGGTCGTCATCGACTTGTGGGGCGCCGTGCCCTCGGGGTGTCCTTCGTCACTTCGGACGAGAACGGCGACCAGTGTTGACGTTCCGCCGTTCGTCAGCCACATCTTCTGACCGTTCAGGACATACTCGTCGCCGTCCTTGACCGCCTTCGATGTGATCGCCGACACATCGGAACCGAGCCCCGGCTCCGACATCGAGAAGGCGCCGCGGACGTCACCGGCCGCCATCCTCGGCAGGAAGTGGTCCTTCTGCTCCTGCGTGCCGTGCTGCTTGAGCATGTACGCCACGATGAAGTGCGTGTTGATGATCCCGGACACGGACATCCAGCCCCGGGCGATCTCCTCCACGCACAGCGCGTACGTGAGGAGGGACTCGCCCAGACCGCCGTACTCCTCGGGGATCATCAGGCCGAACAGGCCCAGCTCCTTGAGCCCGTCGACGATCTGCTGCGGGTACTCGTCCCGGTGCTCCAGCTCGGTCGCGACCGGGATGATCTCCTTGTCCACGAAGTCACGGACGGTGGAGAGGATCTCCCGCTGGACGTCCGTGAGGCCGTGGGTCTGGGCGAGTCGTGCCATGGCTACTTCTCCTGCTCCCTGAGCTCGGGGCGGCCCGGCTGCTCGCCGCCGCGCTCCTTGATGTAGGTCTCGGTGGGCACCATGACCTTGCGACGGAAGACACAGACCAGCGTGCCGTCCTGCTTGTAGCCCTTGGTCTCCACGTACACGATGCCGCGGTCGTTCTTCGACTTCGACGGCCACTTGTCGAGCACGGTCGTCTGGCCGTAGATCGTGTCGCCGTGGAAGGTCGGCGCCACGTGCCGCAGCGACTCGATCTCCAGGTTGGCGATCGCCTTGCCGGAGACGTCCGGCACGGACAGGCCCAGCAGCAGCGAGTAGATGTAGTTCCCGACGACGACGTTCTTGCCGAAGTCCGTCGTCTTCTCCGCATAGTTCGTGTCCATGTGGAGCGGGTGGTGGTTCATGGTGAGGAGACAGAACAGGTGGTCGTCGTACTCCGTGACCGTCTTGCCCGGCCAGTGCTTGTACGTCGCCCCGACCTCGAACTCCTCGTAGGTGCGTCCGAACTGCATGGCCTCACGCCTCCGGGATCTCGAACTTGCTGGTGCGCTGCATGCCGGCGGCGCGTCCCTTGCCGGAGATGACCAGTGCCATCTTGCGGCTGGCCTCGTCGATCATCTCGTCGCCGAGCATCGCCGAGCCCTTCTTGCCGCCCGCCTCGGAGGTGTAGTAGTCGTACGCGTCCAGGATCAGCTCGGCGTGGTCGTAGTCCTCCTGCGAGGGCGAGAAGATCTCGTTCGACGCCTCGACCTGACCGGGGTGCAGCACCCACTTGCCGTCGAAGCCGAGGGCGGCGGCGCGCTGGGCGACCTCGCGGTAGCCGTCGACGTTGCGGATCTGCAGGTAGGGGCCGTCGATCGCCTGGAGGTCGTTGGCGCGGGCGGCCATCAGGATCTTCATCAGGATGTAGTGGTAGGCGTCCGCCGGGTAGCCGGGCGGCTGCTCGCCCACGACCAGCGTCTTCATGTTGATGGAGGCCATGAAGTCGGCCGGGCCGAAGATGATCGTCTCCACGCGCGGGGAGGCCGTCGCGATCTCGTTGACGTTGTTCAGGCCCTGCGCGTTCTCGATCTGCGCCTCGATGCCGATCCTGCCGACCTCGAAGCCCATGGTCTTCTCGATCTGCGTCAGCAGGAGGTCGAGGGCGACGACCTGCTGGGCCGTCTGCACCTTCGGCAGCATGATGCAGTCGAGGTTCTGCCCGGCACCCTCCACGACGGTCACGACATCGCGGTACGTCCACTCCGTCGTCCAGTCGTTGACCCGCACGACCCGCGTCTTGCCGGTCCAGTCGCCCTCGTTCAGGAACTTGACGATGGTGTGCCGCGCCTCGGGCTTGGCGAGGGGGGCGCAGGCGTCCTCCAGGTCGAGGAAGACCTGGTCCGCCGGGAGCCCCTGCGCCTTCTCCAGGAAGCGGGGGTTGCTTCCGGGGACCGCGAGGCACGAGCGGCGCGGACGCAGACGGTTGACGGTCATGCGGGGACCTCCAGGGGGTCGAGCTTGTTGGCCTTGCGGATCTCGTCGACGATACGGCCGATGATCCCGGTGATGTCGAAGTCCTTCGGGGTGAACACGGCGGCCACTCCGGCGGCCCTGAGCCGGTCCGCGTCGGCGTTCGGGATGATCCCGCCGGCGATCACCGGGATGTCGCCGGCCCCCGCCTCCCGCAGCCGCTCCAGCACGTCCGGGACGAGCTGGGCGTGCGAGCCGGAGAGGATGGAGAGCCCGACCGCGTGCACGTCCTCGGCGAGGGACGCGTCCACGATCTGCTCCGGGGTGAGCCGGATGCCCTGGTAGACCACCTCGAAGCCCGCGTCACGGGCCCGCACGGCGATCTGCTCGGCCCCGTTGGAGTGCCCGTCCAGACCCGGCTTGCCGACCAGGAAGCGGAGCTTGCCGACGCCCAGGTCCTTCGCCGTCAGCTCCACCTTGCGGCGGACCTCCGCCATGGCCGAGCCCTCCTCGGCGGAGACGGCCACCGGAGCCGACGAGACACCGGTCGGCGCCCGGAACTCGCCGAACACCTCGCGCAGGGCCCCGGCCCATTCGCCGGTCGTGACCCCGGCGCGGGCGCACTCCAGGGTGGCCTCCATGAGGTTGTCGGTGCCCTTCGCGGCCTCCTTCAGCCGCTCCAGCGCCTTGCACGGGCGCGGGTGGTTGAAGGGTGGCTGGTAACGGGTGTCGCGCCAGTTCCGGAGCGACTCGATCACCCGCGCCTCGACCGCCGGGTCGACCGTCTGGATCGCCGCGTCCAGGTCGGCGGTCAGCGGGTTCGGCTCCGTCGACTCGTAGATGTTGACGCCGACGATCTTCTCCTCGCCGGACTCGATCCGGGCCCGGCGCTCGGCGTGCGAGGAGACCAGCTGCGACTTCAGGTAGCCGGACTCGACGGCGGCCATCGCGCCGCCCATCTCCTGGATCCGCTCGATCTCGGCGAAGGACGCCTCGACCAGCTCGGCCACCTTCGCCTCGATGACATGGGAGCCCTCGAAGATGTCCTCGTACTCCAGCAGGTCGCTCTCGTGCGCCAGCACCTGCTGGATGCGCAGCGACCACTGCTGGTCCCAGGGCCGGGGCAGGCCCAGTGCCTCGTTCCAGGCCGGCAGCTGCACCGCCCTGGCCCGCGCGTCCTTGGAGAGCGTCACGGCCAGCATCTCCAGCACGATCCGCTGGACGTTGTTCTCCGGCTGCGCCTCGGTCAGCCCGAGGGAGTTGACCTGGACGCCGTACCGGAAGCGCCGCTGCTTGGGGTTCTCGATGCCGTACCGCTCACGGGTGATCCGGTCCCAGATGCGGCCGAAGGCGCGCATCTTGCACATCTCCTCGACGAAGCGGACACCCGCGTTCACGAAGAAGGAGATGCGAGCGACGACATCACCCATGCGCTCCTCGGGCACCTGGCCGGAGTCGCGCACGGCGTCGAGGACCGCGATCGCCGTGGACATCGCGTACGCGATCTCCTGCACCGGCGTGGCCCCGGCCTCCTGCAGGTGGTAGCTGCAGATGTTGATCGGGTTCCACTTCGGGATGTGGGAGACCGTGTACGCGATCATGTCCGTCGTCAGCCGGAGCGAGGGTCCCGGCGGGAACACATGGGTGCCCCGCGACAGGTACTCCTTGACGATGTCGTTCTGGGTCGTGCCCTGGAGCCGGGTGATGTCCGCGCCCTGCTCCTCGGCGACGACCTGGTAGAGCGCCAGCAGCCACATGGCGGTGGCGTTGATGGTCATCGAGGTGTTCATCTGCTCCAGGGGGATGTCCTGGAACAGCCTGCGCATGTCACCGAGATGGGCCACCGGGACGCCGACCCGGCCGACCTCGCCGCGGGCGAGGATGTGGTCGGAGTCGTAGCCGGTCTGGGTCGGCAGGTCGAAGGCGACCGACAGACCCGTCTGCCCCTTGGCGAGGTTGCGCCGGTACAGCTCGTTGGACGCCTCGGCCGTGGAGTGGCCGGCGTACGTGCGCATGAGCCACGGCCGGTCCTTGGCTTGCCTGCCCTCGGCGGGCTGACGCTCGCTCATCGTGGACCTCAGATGTTCCGGAAGCGGTTGATGGCGTCGATGTGCTGGGCGCGCTTGGCGTGGTCGCGCACACCGAGGCCCTCCTCGGGGGCGAGCGCGAGGACGCCGACCTTGCCCTGGTGGAGGTTGCGGTGCACGTCGTACGCGGCCTGCCCGGTCTCCTCCAGGGAGTAGACCTTCGACAGCGTCGGGTGGATCTTGCCCTTGGCGATCAGGCGGTTGGCCTCCCAGGCCTCGCGGTAGTTCGCGAAGTGGGAGCCGATGATCCGCTTCAGCGACATCCACAGGTAGCGGTTGTCGTACTCGTGCATGTAACCCGAGGTGGAGGCGCAGGTGGTGATGGTGCCGCCCTTGCGGGTGACGAAGACGCTCGCGCCGAAGGTCTCGCGGCCCGGGTGCTCGAAGACGATGTCGATGTCCTCGCCGCCGGTCAGCTCGCGGATGCGCTTGCCGAAGCGCTTCCACTCCTTGGGGTCCTGGGTCTGCTCGTCCTTCCAGAACTTGTAGCCCTCGGCGTTGCGGTCGATGATCGCGTCGGCGCCCATGGCCCGGCAGATGTCGGCCTTCTGCTCGCTGGAGACGACACAGATCGGGTTGGCGCCGCCGGCCAGCGCGAACTGCGTGGCGTAGGAGCCGAGTCCGCCGCTGGCGCCCCAGATCAGCACGTTGTCGCCCTGCTTCATGGCGGCGCCGTTGCGGGAGACCAGCTGCCGGTACGCGGTGGAATTCACCAGACCCGGTGCGGCGGCCTCCTCCCAGCTGAGGTGGTCGGGCTTCGGCATCAGCTGGTTGGACTTGACGAGCGCGATCTCGGCGAGGCCGCCGAAGTTGGTCTCGAAGCCCCAGATCCGCTGCTCGGGGTCGAGCATCGTGTCGTTGTGGCCGTCGGAGGACTCCAGCTCGACGGAGAGGCAGTGCGCGACGACCTCGTCACCGGGCTTCCAGGAGTTGACTCCGGGGCCGGTGCGCAGCACGACGCCCGCGAGGTCGGAGCCGATGATGTGGTACGGCAGGTCGTGACGCTTGGCCAGCTCGCTGGTGCGGCCGTAGCGCTCCAGGAACCCGAAGGTGGACAGCGGCTCGAAGATCGAGGTCCACACGGAGTTGTAGTTGACCGAGGAGGCCATGACGGCCACCAGTGCCTCGCCCGGGCCGAGCTCGGGCACCGGGACCTCGTCCAGATGGATCGACTTGCGCGGGTCCTTCTCGCGGGTCGTCATGCCCGCGAACATCTCCGTCTCGTCCTTGTGCACGGTGATCGCGCGGTACGACTCGGGGAGCGGCAGAGCGGCGAAGTCGGCGGACGTGGAGTCCGGCGACTGGATCGCGTCCAGGATGTCCTTCACGGTGGTGCCTCCGGCGACGAGCGTCCTCGCGGGAAGACGCTGTTGAGGGTTACGTCGGGTGCTGCTGCTGGGTGGTGATGCCGTCGGTTCGGCGGAGGTGGTGCTTCGGCGGCGCTGTGTGTGGCGCGGAGGGTTGCCTGTGACGCAGGCGTCCGGGCGCGCGGACCGAGGTCTGCGGGGACAGCCGGCGTACGGGGTTCATCCGCACTCCGGCCGCCCGGACTCCTTCAACGTATGGCACGCCGTGTCACCCCGCAAGGCACCGAGTGCCAGAAAGTTCGCTCAGGTGAAATCTTTACGTAACACCTGAGCGATGATCGATCAAGCGAGCGTGGAAAAGGTGCTCTGACGTGCCAAAACGGCCACCCCGTGGGGTGGCCGTTCTCACAGTTACCGTTGAGTAGATCGAGGTTTCGAGCGCGGTTCCAGGACGGATCAGCGGTCGCGGAGCGCCTCTTCGATGGTCCGCATGACCTCGTCCAGCGGGGCGTCGGTGCGGGCGACGGTCACCAGGACCTCGCCGTGCGTGGACGTCGTCGCGGCGGCCGGCTCGGGCGCCAGGGTGCGGCCCGCGCCGATGCCCGTGCCGAAGGTCTTGCGGACGATGGCGAAGGCGTGGTCGAGCTGGGTCTCGACGTCGCCCTGTCCGCCGGATCTGAGCCACCGCCGCAGCACGTGGTTGTGCGCGGTGACCACGGCGGACGCGGCCACCTCGGCGAGCAGCGGGTCGTCGTTGCCGGCGTCGTGGTGGGCGTGCTCGTCGAAGTGGCCCAGCAGATAGCGGGTGAAGAGGCGCTCGTAGCGGGCCACGGAGGCGATCTCCGCCTCCCGGAGGGTGGGGACCTCACGGGTCAGCTTGTAGCGGGCGACCGAGATCTCCGGCCGGGCCGCGTACATCTTCATGACCTCCTTGATCCCGCGGCACACCGTGTCGAGCGGATGCTCGTGCGGGGGCGCCGCGTTGAGCACCGCCTCGGCGCGGATCAGGGTGTCGTCGTGGTCCGGGAAGATCGCCTCTTCCTTGGAGCGGAAGTGGCGGAAGAAGGTGCGGCGGGCGACCCCGGCCGCCGCCGCGATCTCGTCGACGGTGGTCGCCTCGTACCCCTTGGTCGAGAACAGCTCCATGGCCGCGGCCGCCAGTTCCCTGCGCATCTTCAGGCGTTGGGCGGCGGCACGACTTCCCGCGGCGCTCTCCGGAGCGTCGGGCGCAGCTGGTGTACGTGAGGACTTGGCGGGCTGGGACATGCCCCGAACGTACTGCATCCGTGCAGGAGAGTGCGCGTGAGCGGCCATCGTTCCGCCCGGCCGGGACCGGGGCGGGACCAGGTCGGCGGGGAGGGGCCGGGCGCGGAGACGGCGGACCGGGACGCCGAGGGGCGGCTGCCCGGGCCGAGCAGACCGCCCCAGTCCGCCTCGGCCGCCGGACCGACGGAACGGCTCGGACCGACCGCCGACTTTTAAGCACGGCCTGTGCCTACCGCCGACGGTGCGGGAGGGCCTGTGCCGGCCGCCGGCGTTCCGGGACGGTTTGCAGCCGTCGGCCGAGGCCCCGGTCCGGGCTCCGCCGGGCGGCGCCCCGGCCCGGTCCTTGTCGTCGGCCCGTCCGACGGCGCGCCGGTCGGCGCCGGGGACGCCCGGTCCGTCGTCGCCGGGCCCGCCCGGCGGGGCGACGGCGAGGACGCGGGGCCCCCGGCCGTGCCGAGCTCGTCGCCCGTCCCGTCAGCGCTTGGCATGTTCGCGGAAGCCGCGGCCCGTCTTGCGGCCGAGGCAGCCCGCGGCCACCAGGTGCTCCAGCAGCGGCGCCGGAGCCAGTCCCGGGTCACGGAACTCGCGGTGCAGCACCTTCTCGATGGCCAGCGAGACATCCAGCCCGACCACGTCCAACAGCTCGAACGGGCCCATCGGGTAGCCGCCGCCCAGCTTCATGGCCGCGTCGATGTCGTCCAGCGTCGCGTAGTGCTCCTGCACCATCTTGATCGCGTTGTTCAGGTACGGGAACAGCAGCGCGTTCACGATGAACCCGGCCCGGTCGCCGCAGTCCACCGGGTGCTTGCGGACCTTCGCGCACAGCTCGCGGACCGTGGCGTGCACGTCGTCGGCCGTCAGCACCGTACGGACCACCTCGACCAGCTTCATCGCCGGCGCCGGGTTGAAGAAGTGCATCCCGATCACGTCCTGCGGACGTGAGGTGGCGCGGGCGCAGGCGACGACCGGCAGCGAGGAGGTGGTGGTGGCGAGGATCGCGCCCGGCTTGCAGACCTTGTCGAAGGTCGCGAACAGCTGCCGCTTGACCTCCAGGTCCTCGGCCACCGCCTCCAGCGCCAGATCGACATCGGCGAAGGCGTCGTAGGAGCCGGCCGGAGTGATCCGGTCCAGGGTCTCGGCGGCGGCCTCGACCGTCATACGCCCCTTGTCGACGGAGCGGGCCAGCGACTTGCCGATCCGCGCCTTCGCGGCCTGCGCCTTCTCCTCGCTGCGGGCGGCGAGCACGACCTCGTACCCGGCCTTCGCGAACACCTCGGCGATCCCGGACGCCATGGTGCCGGAGCCCGCGACACCGACCGAGCGGACGGTGCGCCCGGCGACCGTGGCGACCCCGTCCCGCGGCGTCAGCGCGTCCGGCACGACCGTGGCGGAGCCGGGCGCCTCGTAGGAGTAGAAGCCGCGCCCAGACTTGCGGCCGGTCAGGCCCGCCTCGCTGAGCTGGCGGAGGATGGGCGCCGGTGCGTGCAGCCGGTCGTGCGAGGCCGCGTACATGGCCTCCAGGACCGTGCGCGCGGTGTCGACGCCGATGAGGTCCAGCAGCGCCAGGGGGCCCATCGGCAGCCCGCAGCCGAGCCGCATGGCCGCGTCGATGTCCTCGCGGGAGGCATACTTGGCCTCGTACATCGCGGCGGCCTGGTTGAGGTACCCGAACAGCAGCCCGTCGGCGACGAAACCGGGCCGGTCGCCGACCGCGACCGGCTCCTTGCCCAGGTCGAGGGCGAGATCCGTGACGGCCGCGACGGCCTGCGGCGCGGTCAGCACCGAGGAGACGACCTCGACCAGCTTCATGGCGGGCGCCGGGTTGAAGAAGTGCAGACCGAGGACACGCTCCGGACGCGCCGACTCCGCCGCCAGCCGGGTCACCGACAGGGCGTTGGTGCCGGTGGCGAGCACGGCCTCCGGCCGCACGATCGCGTCGAGTTCACGGAAGACCTGCTGCTTGATCTCGTACGACTCCGGGACCACCTCGATCACCAGGTCGGCGTCGGCCGCGGCCTGGAGGTCGGTGAAGGTGCGGAAGCGGGCGAGGGCGTCACCGCGCTCCCGCTCGGTGATCCGCCCACGGGTCACGGCGCGCTCGGTCGCGGCCTCCAGGGCCGCGACGGCACGCGCGCCGGCGGCCTCGCTGATGTCGATGCCGACGACCTCGCGGCCGGCCCGGGTCAGCACCTCGGCGATACCGGTGCCCATGGTGCCGAGACCGACCACGGCGATCGTCTGGAACGGGGATTGCGCAGACAGGGGGGACAGCGACGAGTCGGAAAGGGGAGTGGCCATCGCGGGACTCCAGGAATGAGGGTGACGACTGAGGGAAGCGCCGCGGATACGCGAAGAGCGCGCAAGCGGCGCGTGGGGCGCGGGTGTTGGTGATGCCGGG
Source organism: Streptomyces sp. MNU76 (assembly GCF_020982545.1). Taxonomy (GTDB): domain Bacteria; phylum Actinomycetota; class Actinomycetes; order Streptomycetales; family Streptomycetaceae; genus Streptomyces. Next base: position 887,106 of record NZ_JAJKLK010000003.1, read on the forward strand.
CTGATGAACGCACACGCCCGGTGCCGTCGCCGCGGGGCGTGCACACGCCCGGGGAACGGCTGAACCGACCGGCCCTGTCCCGAGGCCGAGCCGTACTGGTACGCGGACATCGAAACTCCGGGTACCGAACCGACTGTGCTCACGACGGCTGCGTCACCAAACCGTCGAGAGCGAACACGAGTGGGTAACTCGCTCGTCTGAGCTTAACCGGTGGGTAACGAGCGCGCCAGCCCTCGTGTTTGTGACGTACGTCCCGAAGGGTGTTCGCGAAGCGCGTTCACGCCCGTACGCTCGGTCGCATGGACGAGGAGTTGCGATCACTCACGGAGCGTGTGCGGGGCGAGTCGGGAGGCTCGGCGGAATGGGAGCGGCTCGTCACGACCGAGTCCACGGACGAGCTGGCGGCGGTGCTCACCGAAGCCGGGAAGCCGCTGTGGGCGCGGGAGTTGGCGGCGTTCAGGCTGGGGGTGGCGGGGGACCGCCGGGCCTTCGAGGCGCTGGTCCTGCTCCTCAATCACCGCGATCCGCCGCGGTGCGCCTCCGCCGCGTACGCGCTGGCCCGGCTCGGCGACCCGCGCACCGCGCGTGCGGCCGCCGCCCTCGCGACGAACGAACTCCGGGTCGCCTATGCCCTGCACCCCGTGCGGTTGCTCGTCGAGCTCCGGGCGCCCGAGGCGGTGCCGGCGCTGATCACCACGCTCCGGCGCCGCCTCGGTCCGCACGACCCCTACCGCCGGGTGGCGCTGGCCTGTGTGGAGGGGCTGGGGGCGTTGGGGGACAGCAGGGCCGAGCCCGTCCTGAAGGACGCCCTCGCCCATCCGAGGCTCGCGGAGGCGGCGGTGCGGGCGCTGACGCGAATCCCCCGCCAGCGGTAGCGCTCCGCTTTGGGGGCCACTTTTCAGGGCCGTGGTTCAGCTGCGGGCCGGTGGGGGCTGATCGCGCAGTTCCCCGCGCCCCTCAGCGGGGTCGTGTGTAACGAACCTCGGGAACTTCCACCCCCTCCACCTCGAAGGGTTCCTCCGTGCCGTCCGGCGTGAAGCCGTGGTGTTCGTAGAAGCGGCGGGCCCTGACGTTGTCCTTCAGCACCCACAGGAGCATCCGGTCGTGGCCGGCGGCCGCGCAGCGTTCGGCGGACGTACACAGGAGCGCCGCGCCGACCCCGCCGCCCCAGTGCCCGGGGTGGACGTAGAGCGCGTACAACTCGGCGTCCCCGGTGCGGACTTCGCCGTCGCGGTAGGGGCCGTACGCCGCCCAGCCGACGATTTCGCCGGCCCGCTCGGCGACCAGGTTCACCACCGGGTTGCCGGGCTTCAGGAGCAGCTCGCGCCGTCGTTCCGCGTCCTCGGTCACCCGCATCGCGTCGAGGTACGACTGGGGCACGAGCCCGGCGTACGCCGTCCGCCAGCCCGCCACCCGTATCTCCGCCACGGGACGGCAGTCGGTGAGGGTCATCTCGCGGATCCGCAGGTCATGGTGGGTGTCGTTCATGGCGGCACCCTAGGCCCGGCGGCCGTGGGAGTCCCGTGGTTTTCGGTGGGCCTCCCACGGCCGGGGCTCAGCCGCGGAAGCCCAGCAGGCCGTGCAGCGTCGAGCCCCGGGACGAGGCGGACGCGGCCCGCTTGCTCAGGGGCTTGGGGTCGGGGAGCTTCGCGCAGACGGCGTCGACCTCGCCCGTGCCGCGCGGCACCCTGCCGTCGGTCAGGTACGCCGCCAGGTGCTTGTCCAGACAGGTGTTGCCGCTGAGTGAGATGCCGTGGTTCCCGCCGCCCTGCTCGACCACCAGGCTGGAGTTCCGCAGCAGCTGGTGCGTGGCGACCCCGCCCTCGTACGGGGTCGCGGCGTCGTCCGTCGCCTGGAGGATCAGGACGGGCGGCAGCTCGGTGTTGGAGACGTCCACCGGATCCAGGGCCTCGGTCGGCCAGAACGCGCAGGGCGCGTTGTACCAGGCGTTGTTCCAGGTCATGAAGGGCGCCTTCTCGTACGCCGTCCAGTTGTCGTCGCGCCACTCGGCCCAGTCGCGCGGCCAGCGCGCGTCGCGGCACTGCACCGAGGTGTAGACGCTGTAGCCGTTGTCACCGGCCGCGTCCGCGGCGCCGAAGTTCTCGTAGGCCTCGACCAGCGGGTCGTCGTTCTTGTTCTTCGCGTAGGCGGCGAACGCCTCGGCGAGATGGGGCCAGTAGCCGTCGTAGTAGCCGCCGGGCATGAAGGTGTCCTCCAGTTCGGAGGGGCCCACCTTGCCGTCCGCGGGTTTGCGGGCCAGCGCCGCCCGCATGGCGTACCACTTGGCCTCGATCTTCTCCGGGTCGGTGCCGAGCCGGTACGTCTTGTCGTTCTTGGCGATCCACGCCATCAGCGCCCGGTGGCGGTCGTTGAACGCGTGGTCCTGGCGGAGGTTGTCGTCGTACCAGACGCCCGACGGGTCGACGACGGAGTCCAGCACCGCGCGCCGCACCCGGTGCGGGAACAGCTTGGCGTAGACGGCGCCCAGATAGGTGCCGTACGAGTACCCGAAGTAGTTGATCTTCTTGGCGCCGAGGGCCGCGCGGATGGCGTCCATGTCCTTGACCGAGCTGACCGTGTCGATGAACGGCAGCACGTCCGCGTACTTCTTCGCGCAGGCGTCGGCGAAGGCCTTGGCGCGCTTGAGGTTGGCCCGCTCGGTCTGCGCGTCGGCCGGCAGGGAGTCGGGGCGCACCGGCCCGAAGTGTCCGGGCCGGCAGTCGAGCGCGGGCTTGCTGGCGCCGACGCCGCGGGGGTCGAAGCCGATGACGTCGTACTGCGCCGCCACCTTCTTCGGCAGCGAGGACGCGACGAATCCGGCCAGGGTACGGCCGCTGCCGCCGGGGCCGCCAGGATTGACCACCAGGGGACCCTGGTACTTCTTCGCGGTGTGCGGGACGCGGGACAGGGCGAGCGTGATCTTCCTGCCGTCCGGCTCGCCGTGGTTCAACGGCACTTTCAGGGTGGTGCACTGGAGCGTCGGATAGTCGCCTGTGGCGCACTTCTTCCAGGCGAGCTTCGCCGTCGGCGCGGCGGCGAGGGCGCCACTCGCGCCGGCCGGGACCGCCGTGACCATTCCGGCCAGCACGGCGGCGGCACCGCACAGAGCGGCTGCGCGTTTCTTCATCAGTCAGGCCTCCCAGGACGGAGGATCGCGGGCCGTGCAGACCACGGCCTTCGTCGCATCGTCCCGGAGCGGGCCGCCGAAGGAACTCGTGCCGGTGAGAGTTGACCCGATCGGGGGCGCGAGAAGCGTCCGGATGCCCTGAGGGAGGGTCAGAGCAGCGTCAGCTGCGTGGGTTCCGGGTCCCGGACCGGCTCCGGCGCGACCGGCTCGCGCGCGGGTGCCCGTCGCGGCAGCTCCGCGCGCCGGGGTCCCATGCCGTACTCCTGTGCCAGCTCGTGGACCTGACGGGTGATCTGCCGCTGGTACCACTTGGGGGCGTAGGCGCCCTCCGCGTACAGCAGTTCGTACCGCCGTACGAGATGGGGGTGGTGGCGTTCCAGCCAGGCCATGTACCACTCGCGGGCGCCGGGCCGCAGATGCAGCACCAGGGGGGTCACCGAGGTGGCGCCGGAGGCGGCGATCGCCCGCACGGTGGCGCGCAGCCGGTCGGGGTGGTCGCTGAGGAAGGGGAGCACGGGGGCCATCAGCACGCCGCAGCCGATGCCGACGTCGGTGAAGGCCCGCACCACGTCGAGCCGGCGCTCGGGGGCGGGGGTGCCCGGCTCGACCGTGCGCCACAGCTCGGGGTCGGTGAAGCCGACGGAGACCGAGATGCCGACCTCGGTGACCTCCGCGGCCTGTCGGATCACATCCAGGTCGCGCAGGATCAGCGTGCCCTTCGTCAGGATCGAGAAGGGGTTCGCGTGATCGCGCAGGGCGGCGATGATGCCCGGCATCAGACGGTAACGGCCTTCGGCCCGCTGGTAGCAGTCCACGTTGGTGCCCATGGCGATGTGCTCGCCGTGCCAGCGCGGTGAGGCGAGCTGCCGGCGCAGCAGGTCGGGGGCGTTGATCTTCACCACGATCTGGGAGTCGAAGTCGAGGCCCGTGTCGAGGTCCAGATAGCTGTGGGTCTTGCGGGCGAAGCAGTAGACGCACGCGTGCGTGCAGCCCCGGTAGGGGTTCACCGTCCATTCGAACGGCATCCGGGAGGCGCCCGGCACCCGGTTCACGATCGTCCTGGCCCGGACCTCGTGGAATGTCATGCCGCGGAACTCGGGAGTGTCGAAGGTGCGGCTCGTCACCATGTCCGCGCCGAACAGCGCGGCGTCCCGGGCCGGGGCGGGGTTCTCGGCCAGATGGTCCCAGCGCATGGACGCCTCCTCGGTTGCTCTCGCCTCAGAATAGAACACATGTTCCCTTGATCGTGCGAACTGGTTTTCGAACATCGTGTGGAGGTCTCGTCGGGGGCCCTCGGGCCGTCCGCTCCGGGCCCTTGACGCCGTCCGCTCCGGGTCCCCGGGGCCGTCCGCCCCGGGCCCATCGGGCACCCCGATTTGGGCCCTCCGGCCGGGGGGTGGTTGGCTTTCCGCACATCCCCGAGTTACCAAGTGCTGGAGGAAGTGCAATGGCGCAGGTCGAGGCCACGACCGAACGAGTCGTAGCGGCGGACGCGGAAACGGTGTTCGACACCCTGGCCGAGTACAACGGCGCGCGCGAGAAGCTGATGCCGCAGCACTTCAGCGAGTACGAGGTGCGCGAGGGCGGCGACGGCGAGGGCACCCTCGTCCACTGGAAGCTCCAGGCCACCAGCAAGCGCGTCCGCGACTGCCTCCTGGAGGTCACCGAGCCCTCCGACGGCGAGCTCGTCGAGAAGGACCGCAACTCCTCCATGGTCACCGTCTGGCGGGTCACCCCGGCCGGTGAGGGCAGCTCCCGCGTCGTCGTCACCACCACCTGGCAGGGCGCCGGCGGCATCGGCGGCTTCTTCGAGAAGACCTTCGCCCCCAAGGGCCTCGCCCGGATCTACGACGCCCTGCTCGCCAACCTCGCCGCCGAGGTGGAGAAGTAGCACGGAGCGAGCGGTACGCCCGGCCCAACGGGCGACCGCCCGGGGCGCGTTGCCGTCCTCACCGGTTCGAGTGGATCTCCTTGACGCTCCCCGGAATGCCGTAACTCGCCGCACTTGCCGACAGTTGCCGCTTGACGCGGGAATTGTGCGGTAAGTGCGACGAGGGGAGCGGTACGCATGGGCGCGACCACACTGGTGAAGGACGAGCCGACCACCACACCCGCTCCACCGCCACCGGCGGACGGGCCTGCCCGGCTCGGCCCGTACCGCGTCCGGCTGGTCTTCTCCGCCCTGCTGCTCGTCCTGCTCCTCGCCGCGCTGGAGCAGATGGTCGTCGCCACCGCCCTCCCCGAGATCGTCGGGGAGCTGCACGGCGCGGACCGACTGGCCTGGCCGATCACGGCCTATCTGCTCACCGCCACCGTCACCCTCCCCGTCTACGGCAGGCTCGGTGAACTCCACGGCCGCAAGGGCGTCCTGCAGTGCGCGCTCACGGTCTTCGTGGCCGGCTCCGCGCTCGCCGGGTTCTCCCGGAGCATGGACCAGCTCATCGCGTTCCGCGCGCTCCAGGGCGTCGGCGCGGGCGGCCTCATGATCGGCGTGCAGGCGATCATGGCCGACATCCTGCCGACCCGGAACCGGGGGCGCCGGCTGGGCCTGGTGGGCGCCGTCTTCGGCCTCGCCTCCGTCGCGGGCCCGCTCCTGGGCGGCGTGCTCACGGATCACGTCGGCTGGCGGTGGTGCTTCCACCTCAACGTGCCCGTCGGGCTCCTCGCGCTGGCCGTCGTCACCTTCGCGCTGAGACTGCCGCCGTCCACGGCCAAGGGGCGCCTCGACGTCGTGGGGGCGGTGCTGCTGGCCACCGCCTCGACCTGCGCCGTCCTGCTGGCCGGTTGGGGCGGCACCACCTACGCCTGGACCTCACGGCCCGTCCTCGGCCTCGCCGTCGGCGCGGTCGCCGCGACCGTGCTCTTCCTGGTCGCCGAGCGGTTCGCGCCCCAACCCCTCGTCCCCCTGCGGCTGTTCAGGGACCCGGTCTTCGTCGTCACCGGCCTGGTCGGGATCGCCATCGGCACCGCCCTCTTCTGCGCCGCCGGTTACCTGCCGACCCAGCTGCGGATGGTGGGCGGGATCTCCGCCACCGAGGCCGGGGTGCTCATGCTGCCGATGACCGCCGGCATCGTCGGCGCGTCCGTGGTCTCCGGCCGGCTCATCGACCGCACCGGCCATTACCGGACCTACCCCGTCCTCGGCTGCGCCCTGACCGCGCTCGGCGTGTGGCTGCTGTCCCGTCCGGGGACGGACGCGCCCCGGCTCCAGTTCGGCATCTGGACCGCCGTCCTCGGCGCGGGCATCGGCATGGTGATGCCGGTCCTGATCCTCGCCGTGCAGAACTCCGTGCGCCCCGCCGACATCGGGCCCGCCACCGCGGCCGGCAACTACCTCCGGCAGGTCGGCGGCGGCGTGGGCGTGGCCGCCTTCGGCGCGCTCCTCACCGCCCGGCTGACCGACCGCCTCCCCCAGCGCCCGGGCGCCGTGCTCCCCGACCCCGGCTCGCTCACCCCGGACCTCGTCCACACCCTGCCGAACCCCCTGCGCGAGGCCTACGTCCAGGCGTACGCGGACGCCATGCCGGGGATCTTCCAGTACCTCACGCCGGTGCTCGTCCTCGGGCTCCTCGTCGCCTGCTTCCTCAAGCAGAGGACACCGGTGCCCGTCGACGAGGTGCCCGCCGACCCGGCCCCGAGCCCGAGCCGACGGACACGCCCCCGTCCAGATCCCGCAGGCCCGTTCGCCGTACGTCCCCGGCGTCGCCGTCCCCGTCCGCGGCACGGTCCGACACTCCGACGGCAGGGTCGTGACCCGGGCCGCGCTCACCCTCATCGACGCCGGGGGCCGGCAGACCGGGCGCGGCGGCAGCGGCGACGACGGGCGATACGCGCTGTCCACCCCGGGGCCGGGCGCGTACGTGCTGATCGCGGCCGCCGGGGGCCACCAGCCGCAGGCCGTGAGCGTCACCGTCGGGGAGGTCCCCGTCGAGGTCGACATCGTGCTCGGCGGCGCGGGCCGCCTGGCCGGGACGGTACGCACGGCGGACGGCCGGACGGTGAGCGACGCGACCGTCACGCTCACCGACGTCCACGGCGAGGTCGTCGTGACGACCCGCAGCGGGGAGCGGGGCGAGTACCTCGTCACGGAGCTGGTCGCGGGCGAGTACACCCTCGCGGCGGGCGCCCACTCCTACCGGCCGGCCGCGCTGCCCGTCACCGTCCGGGCCGCCCGCGAGACACGCCAGGACATCGAGCTCGCCGGGGGCGCCGTCCTGCGGGGCACGGTCCGCGCCGGGGGCGGTCGGCCGGTGGAGGACGCGCGCGTGACCCTCCTCGACGCCGCCGGGAACGTCGTCGACACGGCGACCACCGGCATCGACGGGACCTTCCGGTTCGTCGACCTGTCCTGCGGCGAGTACACGGTCGTCGCCACCGGCTATCCACCCGTCGCTACCGTGCTCCAGGTCGCTTCCGGCTCCAGGACGGAACAGGACCTCCACCTAGGCCACGCGGACTGAGGCGCCGGGCACTCGAGGGCGCGCGGACCATCGTGCGTCGCCCGTGTGGCCTGCGCGTGCGCCGGAGGCTCCCAGGGAGCAATTCGCGTATTGCCACACATCGCAACGCTACGCAGCCGTACGGTAGTGAGGGCGGCGCAGATCTTGCGAGCCATGGGAAGAAAGGGCCTTGGCCATGGACCGTGGCACCGACACGGGCGCGACTACCGGCCTCGTAGCCGGTGACGAGACGCCGGAACACGCCGCCGCCGGCCGGATTCCCCTGGCCGTCGTCGTGGTCGACCGCGCCGGGCTCGTGTCGCACTGGAGCTCCGGCGCACGCCGGCTCTTCGGCACGACCAAGGACGAAGCGGTGGGCCACCCCGCCCTCGACCTGCTGCCCGTCTCCGGCGCCCTCCCCGACGAGGACGACATCCCGCTCCGCGCGGCCGACGGCGCGTACGACGTCCTCGGCCACGACCTGGGGACCTCGCTCGACGGGCAGCTCTCCTACCCGGCGGCCGGCCGCGCCCGGCTCACCGTGCCCGGCCGCGGCAGGATCGACGTCCTGTGGTGGGCGTACCCCCTGGTCGGCCCCGGCCGGGAACGGCTGCTGGTGCTGGCCGCCGACGCGGAGACCCTGCGGCGCGAGGACGGGGCGGACGTCGCCGTCGAGCGCATCGCCCCTGGCTTCGCCCTGCACACCGACTTCCCCGGCGCCGAGGAACTCGCCCGCAGGCTCCCCGAGATCCTGCCCAGCATGAGCGTCGGCGAGGGCGCCCGCATCGTCGCCCAGGTCCTCGAACTGGGCTATCCGGTCCTGGAGTTCAGCCAGAACGACCGGGTGCCCGTGACCCCCGACTGGGGCGTGCCCCGGCGTGCGGAGCGACACGCCCGCCGTGAACGGGCCGCGCGCGCCGTCGCGGAGGGGCTCCCGGTACCGCAGGACACGCCGGACGACGGCGAGGACCTCGAACACGCGGCCGTGCGCGAGCGCCTGGAGTTCCTCAACGAGGTCAGCGGGCGCATCGGCACCTCCCTCGACCTCTCCCGGACCATCGTCGAGGTCAGCAGGGCGGTCGTGCCCCGCTTCACCGACGTCGCCGGCACGTACCTGCGCGAACAGGTCGTCGCCGGTGAGGGGTTCCCGGACGGGGTGCCCGACACGACGACCATATGGCACCGGGTGGCCGTGGAGCACACGGACGAGCCGGGCCGCTGGGACGACGTCGTACCCGTCGGCGAGGCCATGCCGTTCCCGGCGCACACCCCGTTCTTCCAGTGCATGACCACCGGCGAGCCCGTCCTCGTGCCGCGCATCAGCGAGCAGATGGGACACGCGATCGCCGCGCAGTTCGAGAAGCGCGACATCCGGCCGCTGATCACGGGCCGCTCCATGCTGGTCGTGCCCCTGAAGGCCCGCAACGTCGTGCTCGGCTTCATGATCCTGCTGCGCCACCCGGAGCGCGAGGTCTTCGACGACATGGACCGCGTCACCGGCGCCGAACTCGCCGCCCGGGCGGGCCTCGTCCTCGACAACGCCCGCATGTACACCTACCAGGAGAACGTCGCCGAGACGCTCCAGGACAGCATGCTCCCGCAGATCGAGGCCCACATGGCGGGCTGCGACATCGCCACCCGCTATCTGCCGGGCACCCTGCTCGGGCGGGTCGGCGGCGACTGGTTCGACTCGGTGAAGCTGCCGGGCGCCCGCACCGCCCTGGTCGTCGGCGACGTCATGGGCCACGGCCTCAACTCCGCCGCGATGATGGGCCAGTTGCGCACGGCCGTGCAGACCATGGCCGCCCTCGACCTGCCGCCCGCGCAGCTCCTGCGCAACCTCGACGACCTCGCCCAGCGCCTCGGCGAGCACTATCTCGCGACCTGCCTCTACGCCGTCTACGACCCCATCGCGAGCGAACTGCACCTCGCCAACGCGGGCCACATCCCACCCGTGCTGGTCCGCGCGGCGGACGGCCGCAGCGAACTGCTCGACCTGCCCACGGGCGCGCCCATCGGCGTCGGCGGGGTGGCGTTCGAGGCGGTACGCGTGCGCGTGGAGCCGGGTGACCGGCTCGTGATGTGCACCGACGGGCTGGTCGAGATGCGCGGCGAGGACATCGGCGTGGGCCTCGCGACGCTCTGCGAGTCCGCCGCCCACCCGGCCGCCTCCATGGACGACGCCTGCGACACGATCATCCGCGCCCTCAACACACGCGGCGGCCGCAAGGACGACGTCGCCCTGCTGATGGCGCGGCTGAGCGGCATCGAGCCCGAGGACGTCGCCGAGTGGCGTCTCGCCCCCGACCCGGTCGAGGCGGCCCGCGCTCGCGCCGCCGTCCGCGAACAGCTGTCCGTCTGGGGCCTCGACGCCCTCACGGACACCACCGCGCTCCTGGCCGGCGAACTCGTCACCAACGCCGTACGGCACGCGCGCGGGCGCCGGATCGAACTGCGTCTGGTCCGCGGCGACACCCTGCTGTGCGAGGTCTACGACGACGACCCCACCCTGCCGAGCCTGCTCAGCGCGGCACCGACGGACGAGTCCGGCCGTGGACTGCGTGTCCTGACCGCCCTGGCCCGCGAGTGGGGGACCAGCCGGACAGGCGCGGGCAAGACCGTCTGGTTCGAACTGACCCTGCCGAGGCGGCGCGCGTGATCCGAACGCGTGGTGAAGGTACGCGCACGATGCTTGTCTCCGGCTGCCGGGCAGGGTAGACCGAACTGGGCCGTCACAGCGGCGGCCGTGTCGCTGGTCGGGGGTAGGACATGAGCGTGACGAGTCGGTACCGGGACGCCTGGGAGGGGTTCTGGCGGGAGGCCCCCGACGAACCGGGCGCCGTCTTCTGGGACGCGGGACCCGAACGGACCGCCGCCGTCCATCTGGCGCTCTTCGAGCCCTACCTGACCGCGGCGGACCTCCCTCTCGTCGACCTGGGCTGCGGCAACGGCACCCAGACCCGCTTCCTGGCCGACCGCTTCCCCCGCGTCATAGGCGTCGACCTCTCCGGCGCCGCCCTCGACCGGGCCCGCGCGGCCGACCCGGACGGCCGGGCCGCCTACCGTGTGCTCGACGCGGCCGACAAGACGGACGCCGAAGCCCTCCACGCCGACCTCGGCGACGCCAACGTCTATGTGCGCGGGGTCCTCCACCAGTGCGAGCCCGACGACCGTCAACGCCTCGTCGACACCGTCGCCACGCTGCTGGGCGAACGTGGCCGGGTCTGCCTCGTCGAACTGGCCGAGGCCGCGAAGCCCGTTCTCATGGGCCTCGCGGCCGACCCGGCCGGCCCTCCCGCCAAGCTCGCCCCGATCTTCCGGCACGGCATCGCCCCCGGCGCGGTCACCGACGCCGCGGTCCCGGAGCACCTGCGCGCCGCCGGTCTCACCGTGGTGACCAGCGGTGAACTCCCGCTGGTCACCACGGAACACACCGCGGACGGCACCCGGATCGAACTGCCGTCGAGGTGGTACGTGGCGGGCCGCACGGCCTGAGGCCGTGCGTCGCGGGCGGACGGCGAGGTGACGACAGGCCCCGGTCCACGCCTCGGTGGGCCGGGCCGGTGAGAGTTATCCACAGGTCTGCCACGGATCGTCGTGAGCGCGTACGGTTCGAGCCATGAAGATCCTCATCAGCGCCGACATGGAGGGCGCCACCGGTGTCACTTGGCCGGCCGACGTGCTGCCGGGGACACCGCAGTGGGAGCGGTGCCGTTCGCTGTTCACCTCGGACGTGAACGCGGCCGTGCTCGGGTTCCTCGACGGCGGGGCCGACGAGGTGCTGATCAACGAGGCGCACTGGACGATGCGCAACCTGCTGCTGGAGGAGCTGGACGAGCGCGCCCAGATGCTCACCGGCCGCCACAAGGCGCTGTCCATGGTGGAGGGCGTCCAGCACGGGGACGTGGACGGTATCGCGTTCGTGGGCTATCACGCGGGCGCCGGGATGGAGGGAGTCCTCGCCCACACCTACCTGGCGAACTCCATCACCGGGGTGTGGGTGAACGACGAGCGGGCCAGCGAAGGGCTGCTCAACTCGCATGTGGTGGCCGAGTACGGGGTACCGGTGGTGCTGGTGACCGGCGACGACGTGGCGTGCGAGGACGCCCTGGGCTATGCGCCCGAGGCGCTCAAAGTGGCGGTCAAGGACCATGTGTCGCGGTACGCGGCGGTGTGCCGCACCCCGGCGAGAACGGCCGCCGACATCCGCGCGGCGGCGAAGGAGGCCGCGGCGCTCGCCGTACGGCACGCACCGGTCAGGGGCGGCCCGTTCACCGTGGCGCTGGAGTTCGACGCCGAGCATCTGGCGATGGCCGCGACCGTGGTGCCCGGGGTGGTCCGTACCGGTGAACGCAAGGTCGCGTACACCAGCCCGACGATGTACGAGGGAATCCGCACCTTCAAGGCGGTCACCACGATCGTCTCGGCCGCGGTGGAGGAGACATATGGCTGAGCAGACGGCACCCGCGGACCAGCGGGCGCTGGACGAGGTGGTCCGCTTCACCTCCGACCTCATCCGCATCGACACCACCAACCGTGGCGGCGGGGACTGCCGGGAGCGGCCGGCCGCCGAGTACGCCGCCGCCCTGCTGGCCGAGGCCGGCCTGGAGCCCACACTGCTGGAGCGCACCGAGGGCCGGACCAACGTGGTGGCGCGGATCGAGGGCACCGACCCGTCGGCGGACGCCCTGCTGGTCCACGGTCATCTGGACGTCGTGCCCGCCCAGGCCGCCGACTGGACCGTGCACCCGTTCTCCGGGGAGATCCGCGACGGTGTGGTCTGGGGGCGGGGCGCGGTCGACATGAAGAACATGGACGCGATGATCCTCGCTGTCGTACGCCAGTGGGGGCGCACCGGCGTGCGCCCCCGCCGGGACCTCGTGATCGCGTTCACCGCCGACGAGGAGGCGAGCGCCGAGGACGGCTCCGGGTTCCTCGCCGACCGGCACGCCGCTCTCTTCGAGGGCTGCACCGAGGGCATCAGCGAATCGGGGGCCTTCACCTTCCACGACGGCGGCGGCCGGCAGATCTATCCGATCGCGGCGGGGGAGCGCGGCACGGGCTGGCTGAAGCTCACCGCGCGCGGCCGGGCCGGCCACGGCTCCAAGGTGAACCGGGCCAACGCCGTGACCCGGCTGGCGGCGGCCGTCGCCCGGATCGGCGCGCACGAGTGGCCCCTGCGGCTCACCCCGACCGTCCGCGCCGCCCTCACCGAACTCGCCGCGCTGTACGGCGTCGAGGCCGACCTCGACGGCCCGGGCGGCGTCGACCGGCTGCTCGACAAGCTCGGCCCGGCCGCCGCCCTGGTCGAGGCGACCGTCCGCAACAGCGCCAACCCGACCATGCTGGACGCCGGTTACAAGATCAACGTGATCCCGGGGGAGGCCGCCGCACGTGTGGACGGACGGTATCTGCCCGGCGGCGAGGACGAGTTCCGGGAGACCCTCGACCTGCTCACCGGACCGGACGTGGAGTGGGAGTACGAACACCGGGAGGTGGCGCTCCAGGCGCCGGTGGACTCCACGACGTACGCGCGGATGCGGGCAGCCGTCGAGGAGTTCGCGCCCGAAGGGCACGTGGTGCCGTACTGCATGCCGGGCGGCACCGACGCCAAGCAGTTCTCGCGGCTCGGCATCACCGGCTACGGCTTCTCGCCGCTGAAGCTCCCCGAGGGCTTCGACTACGCGGCGCTCTTCCACGGCGTCGACGAGCGCGTCCCCGTGGAGGCGCTCCACTTCGGCGTCCGTGTGCTCGACCGCTTCCTGCGGACGGCCTGACCGATGAGACTCGGGGGACGAAGGGACATGGGGGACAAGGTGCAGACCCTGGCGTACGGTTCGTGGCCCTCGCCGATCGACGCGGCGCTCGCCGCAGCGCACGACGGGCATCCCGAGTTCGTGGGCTTCGTCGGCGACGAGGCCTGGTGGACCGAGCCACGGCCCGCCGAGGGCGGCCGGCGCACCCTGGTGCGGCGCACGGCCGACGGCACGGAGGAGTCGGTCCTGTCGGCCCCGTGGAACGTGCGCAGCCGCGTCATGGAGTACGGCGGGCAGGCCTGGACCGCGGTCCCGCGGGACACCGGCCACCTCGTGGTGTTCGTGAACTTCGCCGACCAGCGCCTCTACGGGTTCGAGCCGGGCGGCGAGCCCCGCCCGCTCACCCCGGTGTCGCCGGTCGGCGGCGGCCTGCGCTGGGTGGACCCGAGACCGCACCCGGAGCGGGACGAGGTGTGGTGCGTCCTGGAGGAGTTCACCGGCGAGGGGCCCACCGACGTCCGCCGGGTCGTCGCCGCCGTACCGCTGGACGGCTCGGCGGCCGAGGACCGGGGTGCAGTACGGGAAGTCGCCGACGACAGCCGGCGGTTCGTCACCTGCCCCCGGCTCTCGCCCGACGGCCACCGTGCCGCCTGGCTCGCCTGGGACCACCCCAGGATGCCCTGGGACGGCACGTCGCTGCTGGTCGCCGAGGTGACCGAGGACGGCGTGCTCGGCACGCCCCGGACCGTCGCGGGCGGTCCGGAGGAGTCCGTCGCCCAGGTCGACTGGGCCGCCGACGGCACCCTCGTGTATTCCAGCGACACCACCGGCTACTGGAACCTCTACCGCCTCGACCCCGACGGCGGCGACCGCACGGCCCTCTGTGCCCGGGAGGAGGAGTTCGGCGGCCCGCTGTGGAAGGTCGGCTGGCGCTGGTTCGCGCTGCTGGAGGGCGGGCTGGTCGCCGTGATCCACGGGCGGGGCGCCACCGCGCTCGGCGTCCTCGACCTGGAGACCGGCCAGGTCGTGGACGCGGCCGGACCATGGACGGAGTTCGCGCCCTCGCTCGCCGTGCGCGGCGGCCGGGTCCTCGGCATCGGCGCCAGCCCCCGCAGCGCCTACGAGGTGGTCGAACTGGACGCCGCCACCGGCGACGCCCGGGTGGTCGGAGCCGCGCACGACGACCCGGTGGACCCCTCCTACTACCCCGAACCCCAGATCCGCAGCTTCCTCGGCCCCGCCGGACGCGAGATCCACGCCCACGTCTACCCGCCCCACAACCCCGGCGCCGTCGCCTTCAGCACCGAGCTGCCGCCCTACGTCGTCTGGGCCCACGGTGGGCCCACCAGCCGTGCGCCGCTGGTCCTGGACCTCGCGATCGCCTACTTCACCTCACGCGGCATCGGCGTCGCCGAGGTCAACTACGGCGGGTCCACCGGATACGGACGGGAGTACCGCAACCGGCTGCGCGAGCAGTGGGGCGTCGTCGACGTCGAGGACTGCGCGGCCGTCGCGCTCGCCCTCGCCGACGAGGGCACCGCCGACCGGACCAGGCTCGCCATCAGGGGCGGCAGCGCGGGCGGCTGGACCGCTGCCGTGTCCCTCACCGCGACCGATGTATACGCCTGCGGAACCATCCTGTACCCCATCCTCGACCTCGCGAACTGGGGATCGGGGGAGACGCACGACTTCGAATCCCAGTATCTGGAGACTCTGGTGGGTCCCCTGGCCGAGGAGCCGATGCGGTACGCGGAGCGGTCGCCCACCGAGCACGCCGACCGGATCAAGGCGCCGTTCCTGCTGCTCCAGGGCCTCGACGACGTGATCTGCCCGCCCGCGCAGTGCGAGCGGTTCCTCGCCCGGCTGGACGGGCGGCGGGTGCCGCACGCCTACCTCGCCTTCGAGGGCGAGGGGCACGGCTTCCGGCGGGCGGAGACGATGGTGCGGGCCCTGGAGGCGGAGCTTTCGCTGTATGCACGGGTCTTCGGGTTGAATCCTCCGGGTATCCCAACTCTGGAGCTCGCCAAGTGACACCCGTGATACCAGTGACATCCGTGACATCAGTGACGCCGCTGACCAGACCGGCTCGCCTCGTCCCCGGCGCCCGGGTGGCCGTCGTCGCGCCCAGCGGACCGGTCGCCGAGGAACGGCTCAGCGCCGGGCTGGACCTGCTGCGCGGCTGGGACCTCGACCCCGTCGTCGCACCCCACGCACTGGACCGGCACCCCGAGTTCTCCTACCTCGCCGGCACGGACGCCGACCGGGCCGCCGACCTCCAGAGCGCCTGGTGCGACCCCTCCGTGTCCGCCGTGCTGTGCGCCCGCGGCGGCTACGGCGTCCAGCGGATGGTCGACCTGCTCGACTGGGACGCGATCCGGGCCGCGGGCCCCAAGACACTCGTCGGGTTCAGCGACATCACGGCGCTGCACGAGGCGTTCGCCACCCGCGCCGGACTGGTCACCCTGCACGGCCCCATGGTCGCGGGGGTCGACTTCCTGAAGAACACCCGGGCCCAGGAACATCTGCGCGCCACCCTGTTCTCCCCCGAGTCGGTCCGCACGATCCGGGCCGTCGAAGGCAGCACCGCCCTCGTACCGGGCCGGGCGCGGGGCGTGCTCCTCGGCGGTTGCCTCTGTCTGCTCGCGGCCGAGCTGGGCAGTCCCCACGCCCGGCCGTCGGCCCGGGGCGCGCTGCTCTGCCTGGAGGACGTCGGTGAGGAGACCTACCGCCTCGACCGCTATCTCACCCAGCTCCTGCGCGCGGGCTGGCTCGACGGGGTCGCCGGCATCGTCCTCGGCTCCTGGGCGGAGTGCGAACCGTACGAGAAGGTGCGGGCACTGCTCGTCGACCGGATCGGCGGGGCCGGGGTGCCGGTGGTGGAAGAGTTCGGTTTCGGACATGGGGAAGGGGCGCTGACGATCCCCTTCGGGGTGACGGCGGAGCTGGACGCGGAGGCGGGGACGCTGACGCTGGACGAGCCGGCGCTGACCTGACGACCCGCGCCGCCCCCGGCCGACTGCCCGAGACCCCTCCCACCAGGCGCGTCGGGGGCGCCCGCGTCATTCTGGAGGTATGAGCGCGAAGAAGACGCCACGAGTCGGGACGCACGGGCGGAAGCGATGGAGCGAGACGCTGACCCCCGGCCGGGTCGTCGTGGGCTTGCTCGCCGTCCTCGCGCTCGTCTTCGTCTTCCAGAACACGCAGAGCACCGACATCCAGCTGCTGGTCTCCGAGGTCACCATGCCCCTGTGGCTGGCGCTCCTCGGGACGGGCCTGGTCGGAGCGGTGTGCGGGGCGTACTTCATGAGACGGCGCAGGTGACATCCGCCCCGACGTACCGTGGCGGGGTGTCCGAGAACGTTCGTCATCTCATCGAAGGCCCCCGCGTCGTGATCCGGCGCTTCACACCCGAGGACGGTCCCGAGTTCGTCCGACGGGTGCGGGAGAGCGGGGAGCTGCACCGGCCGTGGCTGTTCCCCCCGGCGACCGAGGCCGCGTACCGCGCCTACGCGGGACGGCTGATCGAGGATCCGACCAAGGCCGGGTTCCTGGTGTGCGAGAGGGGCGGCGGGGGCATCGCCGGCTTCATCAACATCAACAACATCGTGGAGGGCGGCTTCCAGAGCGGCGCCCTCGGCTACGGGGCCTTCGCCCACGCCGCCGGGCGGGGCCTGATGGGGAGGGGCTCGCGCTGGTCGTGGAGTACGCGTTCACCTTCATGGGGCTGCACCGGCTGGAGATCAACGTACAGCCCCAGAACGCCGCATCCATCGCCCTCGCCCGGCGGTGCGGGTTCCGGCTGGAGGGGTTCTCGCCGGACTTCCTGTTCATCGACGGTGCTTGGCGGGACCACCAGAGGTGGGCGCTCACCACGGAGATGGAGCGCCCGGCGCCGGGCGGGGACCGCCTGCCGGAATGATCCGTTCCCGTCCCGGTGGGCGACCGCGTCGCGCAGGATGGGAGCCATGCGGAACATCGTCGTCGTGGACGCTCCCTCCAACCTCGGCCTGCGGCCCCCCGCCCCGGGAACCGTGCCCGGCTGCCACAAGCTCGCCGGCGCGCTGCGCGAACAGGGCATCGTGCGGCGGCTCGGCGCGCTGGAGGGCGGGGTGGTCGTGCCGCCGCGCTACGACCGGGGCGACTGGCAGGAGGGCGACGGCGTCTTCAACGCCGGGGCGATCGCCTCGTACACGCGCAGGCTGGCCGACCGGATCGAGCGGCACGTCCGGGCCGGTGAGCTGCCCGTCGTCCTCGGCGGGGACTGTTCGATCCAGCTCGGCGCCGCGCTCGCGCTGCGCCGGATCGGGCGGTACGGGCTGGTCGCCGTCGACGCCTCCGCCGACTTCCGGCACCCGGGGAACTCCGACCGGCTCGGGGCGGCCGGCGGCGAGGAGCTGGCGCTCGCCACGGGGCGCGGCCAGCCGGACCTGACCGATCTGGAAGGGCTCGGGCCCTATCTGTGCGACGAGGACGTACGGCTCTTCGGCATCCGGGACGCGTTCGAGGACGACCGCACCGAGCTGGCCGCCCTGAAGATCCCCGTCGTGACCGTCGGCGAGCTGCGCACCTGGGGCGCGGACGATCTCGCCCGGGTCACCGCGCTGAGCTTCGAGACGCCCGAACTGGACGGCTTCTGGGTCCACCTGGACGCCGACGTCCTCGACCCGTCCGTCATGCCGGCCGTCGACAGCCCCGACCCCGACGGGCTCCTCCCCGACGAACTGACCGCGCTGCTGCGCCCGTTGGTCCGCTCACCGCACTGCGTGGGCCTCAACGTGACCATCTACGACCCGGATCTGGACCCCGACGGCACGGCGGGCGCGCTGCTCACGGACCTCGTGGTGGCCGCGTTCGCCGCCTGAGGCTCACCCGGCCGTCCGGCGGTCCGCGTACTCGTAGACCGAGCCGTCGGGGTGGACCGCGATCAGATTGCGGCCGACGGGGGTCGGGACGGGGCCGGCCAGCACCCGGGCGCCGGAGGCGGTGAGGACGCGGTTCGCCTCGTCGACGTCCTCGACCGCGATGGTCGCGGCGACCTTGCGCAGGACCTCCAGCTCCGACTCCGGGCCGCTCATCAGCAGGAAGCAGCCGACGGCTGCGACCTGGACGCCACCGCGTTCGAAGCGCATCGCCGGTCCGCCCGAGAGTCTCTCGTAGAACGGGACCGCTGCTTCCAGGTCGTCGACGCAGATGCGGAGCGTGGTGCCGAGAATCTCCATGGTACAGAGCCTAGTTGGGGATCCGCCCCCGGCGCATGCCGCGTTACCGGCCCGCGTTACGCGGACACGGGCGGGGGTACCCGGGCGCAATGGACCGCTTGGATCATCTCGAACATCTGGACAAGCACCTGGTCGACGAGCTGGCGCTGGTGGCCCGCGAGACCATCCGCGACGAGCTGCGGCAGCAGACCCGCAAGCAGCGCCGCAAGGCCGCGCTGTACGCCGCGTCCGGGGCGCTCGCCCTCTACGCGGGTGCCGCCCTCGCGCTGGCCCTCGGGCTGGCCCTGTCGCTGGGCCTGCCGGACTGGGCCGCCGCGCTGATCACGGCCGTGGTGCTCGGTGTGGCGGCGTATGTGCTGCGAAGCGCGGCGCGTCCCTCGGCGTCCCGGCCGACGGCCGAGCACGAGGGCGAGATCGCCGGGGGCCGTGACCGGGTGGTCGGCGGCACGGCGCCGGGGATGCCCCCGGGCAGTACGGGGCCGGCCGGATATCCGCCGGTGCCGCCCGTCGCACCCGGCGGCGCGACCGGTGCGCCGCCCCCGGCCGGCGTCGACCCCGAGGACCCGCGTCACCGGTAGCGGTGAGCGGAGGAAAGAGCAGGAAAGCCGAGAGGAAAGCCGAGTAGAAAAGAGCCGCCGAAGGAGCGGGGCCCGGACGGCAAGGACGTTCCGGGCCCCGCTCCTTGCGCACGTGCACTCGGCCCAGACGATGGGGAGAGGGAAACACCATCTGGGCCGAGAACTCGGGGGCGGTGCGGATCAGCGCCGGAGCTGCGGCAGCACCTTCGTGCGGTAGAAGTCGAAGAAGCCACGCTGGTCGGGGCCGATCTGGCTGACGTACACACGGTCGAAGCCCGCGTCGGCGAAGGCGGTCAGCTCGGCGACGTGCTCGTCGACGTCGTCGCCGCACACCGTGTTCTCGCCGACCATCTGCTCGGTGACCAGCGGCTCCAGCTGCTCGAAGTGGCTGGGCGTGGGCAGGATCTGCCCCATCTCGCCTGGCAGCAGCTGGCTCGACCACAGATGGCGGACGAGCCGGACCGCGGCGTCCCGGTCGGGGCCCCAGCACACCTTCGTGCCGCCGCTGACGGGGTTCGCGCCCCCGCCGCCCTTGCGGTACTGGGTCACCAGTTCCTCGTCGGGGCTCATGGTGATGAAGCCGTCGGCGACGCGGGCGGCGAGCGCGGTGGCCTTGGGGCCGAAGCCGGAGATGTCGATGGGGACGGGCGCCTCGGGGAGCGTGTAGAGGCGGGCGTTCTCCACCGTGTAGTGGGTGCCGCGATGGGTGACCTCCTCGCCGGTGAACAGGCGACGCATCACCTGGACCGACTCCTCCAGCATCTCCAGACGGACGTCCGCCGGGGGCCAACGGGTGCCGAGGACATGCTCGTTGAGCGCCTCGCCCGAGCCGATGCCGAGCCGGAAACGGCCGCCCGTCATCACCGAGCTCGTCGCCGCGGCCTGGGCGACGACCGCCGGGTGGATCCGGACGGTCGGGCAGGTCACCGCCGTCTCGATCGGCAGCGACACGGCCTCGGAGAGCGCGCCGATCACCGACCAGACGAACGGGCTCTGGCCCTGGGCGTCGTTCCACGGGTGGAAGTGGTCCGAGATCCACAGGCAGTCGAATCCGGCCTGCTCGGCCATCCGTGCCTGCTCGATCAGCTCGGCTGGACCGAACTCCTCGGTCGCCAGGAAGTATCCGTACTCGGGCATGGGGGGTACCTCCG
The DNA here is from genome assembly GCF_020982545.1 of Streptomyces sp. MNU76. Taxonomy (GTDB): domain Bacteria; phylum Actinomycetota; class Actinomycetes; order Streptomycetales; family Streptomycetaceae; genus Streptomyces. Next base: position 907,376 of record NZ_JAJKLK010000003.1, read on the forward strand.
CGACAGGTGCGCTCGGGACGGGCCGGGACGTGGTCCGAGTACCCGTGGATCACGGCGGAAACCCGCGCACGAGCGGGCGGACCACCGGTTTGGGCCCGCTGACCAGGGGGACGCGGAAGGTTCGTACGCACGCGACCCGCCGGAGGCGAACCGTGAGTCGACCCCGCATCGTGATCGTCGGTGCCGGTTTCGCCGGCTACCGGACGGCCCGCACCCTCGCGCGGCTGACCCGGAACAAGGCCGACATCACCCTGCTGAACCCGACCGACTACTTCCTGTATCTGCCCCTGCTGCCCCAGGTCGCCGCCGGCATCCTGGAACCACGCCGGGTCACCGTCTCCCTCACCGGCACCCTGCCCCATGTGCGGCTGGTGCTGGGCGAGGCCGACGACATCGACCTCGACGCGCGCACCGTGCGCTACTCGGATCCCGAGGGCGGCGTCGGCACCCTCACCTACGACCGGCTGGTGCTCGCGGCCGGCAGCGTCAACAAGCTGCTGCCCATCCCCGGCGTCGCCGAGCACGCCCACGGCTTCCGGGGGCTGCCCGAGGCGCTGTACCTCAGGGACCACGTGACCCGGCAGGTGGAGCTGGCCGCCGGGAGCGAGGACCCCAAGAGCTGCGACGCGCGCTGCACCTTCGTGGTGGTCGGCGCCGGTTACACCGGGACCGAGGTCGCCGCCCATGGCCAGATCTTCACCGACGCGCTGGTGCGCAAGCAACCGCTGCGGGAGGGCATGCGACCGCGCTGGATGCTGCTCGACATCGCCGACCGCGTGCTGCCCGAGATGGACGAGAAGCTGTCGCGGACCGCCGACAAGGTGCTGCGGCAGCGGGGTGTCGACGTGCGGATGGGGACCTCCGTGAAGGAGGCCACACCGAACGGAGTGCTGCTGACCGACGGGGAGTTCGTCGACACCCGCACGCTCGTGTGGTGCGTGGGCGTACGGCCCGATCCGCTCGCCGAGTCGCTGGGGCTGCCGATGGAACGCGGCCGGCTGCTCGTCGAGCCCACGCTGCAGGTGCCGGGCCGGCCGGACGTGTTCGCCTGCGGCGACGCGGCCGCCGTACCCGACCTGACCAAGCCCGGCCAGTACACCCCGATGACCGCCCAGCACGCCTGGCGGCAGGGCAAGGTGGCCGCGTACAACGTCGCCGCCTCGCTCGGCCGGGGCGAGCCCGAGCCCTACCGCCACAGCGACCTCGGCTTCGTCGTGGACCTCGGCGGGGTCAAGGCCGCCGCCAACCCGCTGGGCGTCCCGCTGTCCGGGCCGGTCGCCGGGGCCGTCGCGCGCGGCTACCATCTCGCCGCCATGCCCGGCAACCGAGTCCGGGTCGCCGCCGACTGGCTCCTCGACGCCGTACTGCCCCGCCAGGGCGTCCAGTTGGGCCTCGTCCGGTCCTGGTCGGTCCCCCTGGACACGGCGTCACCGGAGCTGGCCAAGGTGCCCGGCGCCCCCCGGAAGGCGAAGACGGGCGCCGACGAGTCCCCGGCCACGTCACCGGGTCAGGAGCGCGGCCCGGCGTCCGATAACCCGCCGAAGCCCGCCGAGGGTTCGAAAGGAGAGTCATGAACAGCCGTCAACTCACTGAGCTGGCCCAGCAGTTGCGGGTCGACAGCGTCCGCGCTTCGGATGCCGCGGGCTCCGGGCACCCGACGTCGTCCATGTCGGCCGCCGAGCTGATGGCGGTGCTGCTCGCGAAGTATCTGCGGTACGACTTCGAACGCCCCCAGCACCCCGCCAACGACCGGTTCGTGCTGTCCAAGGGGCATGCCTCGCCCCTGCTGTACTCCGCGTACAAGGCGGCGGGCGCGATCAGCGAGACCGAGCTGATGACCTTCCGCAAGCTGGGCAGCCGGCTGGAGGGACACCCCACGCCACGGCGGCTGCCGTGGGTGGAGACGGCCACCGGGTCGCTCGGCCAGGGACTGCCCGTCGGCGTCGGCGTCGCGCTGGCCGGGAAGCGGCTGGACCGCACCGGCTACCGGGTGTGGGTGCTGTGCGGCGACAGCGAGCTCGCCGAGGGCTCGGTGTGGGAGGCCGCCGAGCACGCCGCGTACGAGCATCTCGACAATCTGACGGCGATCGTCGACGTCAACCGACTCGGACAGCGCGGACCCACCCGGCACGGCCACGACCTGGACGCCTACGCCCGCCGCTTCGCGGCCTTCGGCTGGCACACCATCGAGATCGACGGACACGACGTGGACGCCGTCGACCGCGCCTACGGCGAGGCCGCCTCCACCAAGGGCCAGCCCACCGTGATCCTGGCCCGCACCCTCAAGGGCAAGGGCGTCGAGGCCGTCCAGGACCGGGAGGGCCTGCACGGCAAGCCGCTCAAGGACGCCGACGAGGCGATCGCGGAACTCGGCGGGGTGCGCGACCTCCGCGTCGAGGTCACCCCGCCGCCCGCCGCCCGGATGCTGCACGCCGTACGCACCGGGCACCTGGAACTGCCGCGCTACGAGACCGGTGACGAGGTCGCCACCCGGGACGCCTACGGGCAGGCCCTCGCCGCGCTCGGCTCCGCCCGCGGGGACGTCGTCGCCCTGGACGGCGAGGTCGGCGACTCCACCCGCTCCGAGTACTTCGCCAAGGAGCACCCCGACCGCTACTTCGAGTGCTACATCGCCGAACAGCAGCTCGTGGCCGCCTCGGTGGGCCTCGCGGCCCGCGGCTGGGTGCCGTACGCCGCCACGTTCGCGGCGTTCCTCACCCGTGCCCACGACTTCATCCGCATGGCGTCGGTCAGCGGCTCAGGCATCAATCTCGTCGGTTCCCACGCGGGCGTCGCCATCGGCCAGGACGGGCCCTCGCAGATGGGTCTGGAGGACCTGGCGATGATGCGCTCGGTGCACGGTTCCACCGTGCTGTACCCGTGCGACGCCAACCAGACCGCCAAACTCGTCGGCACCATGGCCGGCCTCGACGGCGTCCGCTACCTCCGCACCTCCAGGGGCGCCTCGCCCGTCCTCTACAGCCCGACCGAGGAGTTCCCGGTCGGCGGCAGCAAGGTGCTGCGCGCCTCGGACACCGACCGGCTGACGGTCGTCGCGGCCGGGGTCACCGTCCACGAGGCCCTCAAGGCCGCCGACGCGCTGGACCGCGAGGGCATCCAGGTCCGGGTGATCGACCTCTACTCGGTCAAGCCCGTCGACCGCCGCACCCTGCGGGAGGCCGCCGAACGCACCGGCTGCATCCTCACCGTCGAGGACCACCACGAGGAGGGCGGCCTCGGCGACGCGGTCCTCGACGCCTTCCTCGACGGCCGCCCGGTGCCCCGCCTGGTGCGCCTGGCCGTCCGTACGATGCCGGGCTCGGCCTCGCCCGAGGAGCAGCTGCGCGAGGCGGGGATCGACGCGGAAGCCATCGCGTTGGCCGGACGGCTGCTGGTGGAGCACGCGATCACGCCCTGAGAGCACCGAGAAGGCACTGACGGACCCTGAAGGCCCCGAGAGGTCTGACGATCGCGATCCGAGAGGAGCAGGCGATGGGGGACAGCCACACGATGCGGGTCGGCCGCCGTACCGTCGAGATCCACCGGCCGGACAAGGTGCTGTTCCCCGCCGACGGCGGCGGCAAGGAGTACACCAAGGGCGATCTCGTCGCCTACCACCGTGCCGTCGCCCCCTTCATGCTGCCCCATCTGCGCGGGCGCCCGCTGATGCTGGAACGGCACCCCGACGGGCTCGACGGGCCCATGTTCATGCAGAAGAACACCCCCGAGCACTGTCCGGACTGGATCGAACGCGTCGAGGTGCCCAAGGAGGGCGGCACGGTCGTCCACCCGGTCTGCGACGACGCGGCCACCCTCGTCCACCTGGCCGACCAGGCCTGCCTCACCCTGCACCGCTGGCTCTCCCGGGCCGGGGACGTCGACCGACCCGACCGGCTCGTCATCGACCTCGACCCGTCGGTGGACGACTTCGCGCAGGTCCGGGAGGCCGCCCGGGACGTACGGGACCTGCTCGACGCGCTGAACCTGCCGTCCGTACCGATGACCACCGGCTCCCGGGGCGTCCACGTCGTCGTACCGCTGAACGGGCACGACGACTTCGACGCGGTGCGCGACTTCGCCCGGGAACTCGCCGGGGAACTCGTCCGCGCCCATCCCGAGCGGCTCACCGTCGAACCCCGCAAGAAGGACCGGGGCGACCGGCTCTACCTCGACATCCAGCGCAACGCCTACGCCCAGACCGCCGTAGCCCCCTACACCGTGCGCGCCCGCCCCGGCGCGCCCGTGGCCACCCCCCTGACCTGGGAACAGCTCGACGACCCGGCCGTCGACGCCCGCCGCTGGACCCTGGCGGACGCTGTCGACCAGGCCCGTACCGACCCCTGGGCGGGAGCCATGAGGCGGGGTCGCGCGCTCGCTCCGGCACGGCGTCGGCTGGCCGCGCTGCGCGGTTGACGGCGCTGCGCGGCCGTCCCGAGGAGGTTTGGCCAACGGACGTGTGGCCACTCGGTGTTCGAGGTGGCCATGTCGAACACATCGAACACATCAAGAGCTCAGAATTCGCGCACAAAGCGTGAATCGGATGAAACCGAAGAGGTGCGGGAATCGGCGGACGAGCGCCCCAGCCCCATGCAGGTGCTGCGCCATGCGCGGACCCAGCTCGCGGAGCTGACCGGCATGGCGCCCGAGTCCGTGTCGTCGTTCGAACAGTCCGAGGACGGCTGGACGCTGGAGGTCGAGGTCCTGGAGATCGCCAGGGTCCCGGACACGATGAGCCTGCTCGCGAGCTACCGGGTGGAACTCGACCCGCAGGGCGAGCTCACCGGCTATCGGCGTGTCCGTCGTTACGAACGCGGCCGGGCGGACCCGCATCGCCCCGGCGGCCGGTAGGTCGCCGTCCCGCTCAAGCACCCAACAGACAAGGAGGATCGGCCGGCATGACCGTAGTCCCGGCACAGCAGTCCGGCGGCGGAGGCGGCAGCAGCGGCCTGTACGACGTCCTGGAACTCATTCTCGACAGGGGGCTCGTCATCGACGCCTTCGTGAGGGTCTCCCTGGTCGGCATCGAGATTCTGAAGATCGACGTCCGGGTCGTGGTGGCCAGCGTCGACACCTACCTGCGCTTCGCCGAGGCGTGCAACCGGCTCGACCTGGAGGCCGGGCCGCGCAAGAACCCCGGCCTGCCGGACCTCGTCGGTGAGATCACCGAGTCCGGTGCGCGCGGCAAGTCCAAGGGGGCGCTGTCCGGCGCCGCCGAGACCATCTCCGACGCGTTCAAGCAGGCCCGCGAGGAGGGTGAGTCCGAGTCGCGGCCGCGGGCCCGCAAGACCACGAGCTCGCGCAAGAGGGAGGAACAGGAGTGAGCACGTACGTCTACGGCATCACCGCGAGCTCGCACCCCGGCCTCCCCGAGGGCATGGGCGGAGTGGGGGATCCCGCGCGGCCGGTGCGCATCCTGAAGGAGGGCGAGCTGGCGGCGATCGTCAGCGAGGCTCCCGAAGGGCTGCGTCCCAAGCGCAAGGATCTGCTGGCCCACCAGAACGTCCTGAGCGAGGCGGGTGCGGGCGGCCCCCTGCTGCCCATGCGGTTCGGCAGTGTCGCCCCGGACGACGCGTCCGTCACCGGGGTGCTCGCCGAACGCGCGGAGCACTACCGGGAGCGGCTCGGCGCCCTCGACGGCAAGGTCGAGTACAACGTGAAGGCCAGCCACGACGAAGAGGCCGTGCTGCACCGTGTGATGGGGGAGAACCCCGAGCTGCGCGCCATGACCGAGGCCAACCGGCAGGCGGGCGGCGGTACTCACGAGGACCGGCTGCGGCTCGGCGAGATGGTCGTCGCCGCCGTGCAGGCCCGGGAGGCCGACGACGCGGCGGAGTTGCGGCAGGCGCTGGAGCCGGCCGCCGAGGCCGTCAGCGCGGGCCCCGAGTCGACCGGCTGGCTGGCCAATCTGTCGTTCCTCGTGGGCCGGGACTCGGCGGCGGTCTTCCTCGACGCCGTGGAGGAGGTCCGCAAGAGCCATCCGCACATCGAGGTACGGGTGAACGGGCCGCTGCCGCCGTACAGCTTCGTCGAGCCGGGGCCGGCGCAGCCCGCGGAACCCGCGGAGACGACGCACTGACAGCGCGCGACGGCCGAGGAGGCGAGTGCATGGGACTGATCACCGAGGTACTGCTGCTGCCGTTCGCACCGGTGCGCGGCAGCCTCTGGACGGTGAGACAGGTGCTCACCGAGGCCGAGCGCCAGTACTACGACCCGGCGGCCGTCCGCGCCGATCTCGCCCGCCTTGAGCAGCGGCTCGAAGCGGGCGAGATCGATGAGGAGGAGTTCGACCGCCTGGAGGACGAGCTCCTCGACCGGCTGGAGATCAGCGCGCAGAGGGGCACAGGAGCCGGCAACGGGACGACACAATGAATCGAATCGGACTGGGCCTCGCGGTAGGGGCCGGATACGTCCTCGGGCGTACCAAGAAGATGAAACTCGCGTTCGCCGTCGGCACCATGGTGGCCGGCAAGCGGATGCACCTCAACCCACGGGCGCTCGCGGAGCTGGTGTCCCAGCAGCTGCAGAACAACCCGCAGTTCAAGGAGCTCGGGGACCAGCTCCGCGAGGACCTGCGCGGTGCGGGCAAGGCGGCCACCGGCGCGCTCGTGGAGCGGCAGATCGAGGGGCTCGCCGGCCGGCTGCACGGGCGTACCTCGCAGGTGCGCGACCGGCTCGCCGGGGTGACGCCGGATGCGCCGGGGCGCGACGAGGACGAGGAGCGGGAGCCCGAGGAGCGCGAGCCCGACGACTCGGGACCCGACCGCGAGTCGGACGAGCGGTCCCGGCGCCCCTCGCGCGGGCAGACGGCGAAGAAGGCCCCGGCCAAGAAGGCCCCGGCCAAGAAGGCCCCGGACCGGAAGCCTGCAGCAAAGAAGACGGCGGCCAAGAAGACCGCCCCCGCGAAGAAGACCGCTCCGGCGAAGAAGACCGCGCGCAAGGCCACGCGGTCACGGACGACGAGGGGAGGCGGCGGCGATGACTGAGACCCTCGGATCGGCGACCGGCCGCGCGACCGGCGGGGCCGCGGGCCGGGCGAAGGACGCGACGAAGAGCAACCCGCTCTCCGACGTCGCCCACAGCGAGGCCGTCGACCACCTCAAGGCCGAGGCCAAGGAGTACCTGGCCGCGCAGGCCCAGCGGCTGGTCGTCGGCGCCGGCCGCAAACTCGGCGAGACGACCGGCAAGCTCAACGACATCGCCGAGGGCAACAGCCCCGGCTTCGCCAAGCTCGCCCTCGACGGCGGCCGCAAGCTCGCCGAGGGCAAGGGGCCGCTGCGCACCGCCCTGGAGGTGGGCGCCGGCCGGGCCAAGGACAACGTGCTCGGCGCGCTCAAGAACCTCGGCGGCGGCAAGGGCAAACGCAAGGGCGGCTCGGGCAACAAGCCGACCGTGATCATCGAGTCCATCGACGTCGGGGTGCCGGTGCGGACCGCGTACGACCAGTGGACGCAGTTCCAGAGCTTCAGCACCTTCGCCAAGGGGGTGAAGAACGCCGACCAGGCCGACGACACCCACTCCGACTGGCAGATGAAGGTGTTCTGGTCCAACCGGAGCTGGAAGGCGCACACCACCGAACAGGTGCCCGACGAGCGGATCACCTGGACGTCGGAGGGCGCCAAGGGCACCACGAAGGGCGCGGTCACCTTCCACGCCCTCGCCGACAGTCTCACCCGGGTCCTGCTGGTCATCGAGTACTACCCGAAGGGCCTCTTCGAGAAGACCGGCAACATCTGGCGCGCCCAGGGACGCCGGGCCCGGCTCGACCTCAAGAACTTCGCCCGCTTCATCACCCTCAGGGGAGAGGCCGAGGAGGGCTGGCGCGGCGAGATCCGCGACGGCGAGGTCGTCGTCAGCCACGAGGACGCCCCTCGCCGAGGAGGAGCGGGAGGACGAGGAGGGCGGGAGGACGAGGAGGGCGGGAGGACGAGAGCCGGGACGAGCTGTACGACGGCGAGGCCGAGGAGGACGGCGAGGCCGAGGGCGAGTACGAGGAGGAGCCCGAGCCGGACGAGGAGCCGCGCGACTCCGACGAGCCGGCCGACGACGAAACCGAGGCCGACGACGAGGCCGAAGGGTACGTCGACGAGGACGAGGACGGCGACCTGGAGGACCCGGACGAGGTACCGGAGGAGGCGTACGAGGACGTTCCCGAGGCCGAGGACGAGGCCGAGGAGGACATCGAGGAGGAACCGTACGAGGATGAGGACGAGGAGCGGGCCGCCGTGGGCGGGAGTCGACGATGACGTTCCCGAGCCGAGTCCCCGAGCCGTACGGGCAGAACGGGAGTGCCAACCTGGCCGACATCCTGGAGCGTGTCCTCGACAAGGGCCTGGTGATCGCGGGTGACATCCGCATCAACCTGCTCGACATCGAACTGCTCACCATCAAGCTGCGCCTGATCGTCGCCTCCGTCGACAAGGCCAAGGAGATGGGGATCGACTGGTGGGAGACCGACCCGGCGCTGTCGTCCAACGCCCGCCGCGACGAACTCTCCCGTGAGAACGCCGAGTTGCGCGCCCGGCTCGCGGAGCTGGACGACGGCGGGTACCGGCGGGAGCCGGAGCCGGCCATCGAACGCGGCCGCGCCAGAGAGGAGCCCTCATGACCGGACTGCGGTATGTGTACGCCGTCTGCCGCCCCTTCGACGCGGCGCTCCAGTCCCAGCTCAAAGGGGTCGCGGGCGCACCGCCCCGGCAGCTGCGCCACCACGATCTGATCGCCGTGGTCAGCGAGGTGCCGGAGCGCGACTTCGCGGAGCAGCCGCTCCGCGCCCATCTGGAGGACCTGGACTGGCTGACCGAGACCGCCCGGGCCCACCAGAGCGTGATCGACGCCCTCACCGTGGTCACCACGCCCCTGCCGCTCCGGCTCGGCACCGTCTTCCGCGACGACAGCGGCGTACGGGTCATGCTGGAGGCCCGCGAGGAGGGCTTCCGGCGCACTCTGGACCGGCTCTCGGGCCGGGTGGAGTGGGGCGTCAAGGTCTACGCGGAGTCCGAGGAGCGGGAGGAGGCCCAGGCGCCCGCGAAGGTCTCCAGCGGGCGTGACTATCTGCGGCAGCGGCGGCGGAGCCACCGGGCCCACGAGGAGATGTGGGAGAACGCCGACCGGTTCGCCCGCCGGCTGCACGAAACTCTCGCGCAATTCGCCGAGGACACCCGGCTGCACGCCCCGCAGAATTCCGCGCTCTCCGGAGTTCCCGGACGCAATGTGCTGAACGCGGCCTATCTGGTGCCGCGCGCGCATTCCGAGGAGTTCGTGGAACTGGTGGACCGCACGAAGGGCGAGGAACCGGGACTGCGGGTGGAACTGACCGGGCCGTGGGCCGCCTATTCCTTCAGCGGGGAGACCGGCACGGGGGAGGAGAGCACGTGACCGTGATCGAACGTCGTGAGGTCGCCCTCGTCGACCTCCTCGACCGGCTGCTGGCCGGCGGGGTCGTCATCACCGGGGACCTCACCCTGCGCATCGCGGACGTCGACCTCGTCCGCATCGATCTGAACGCGCTGATCAGCTCCGTGAACGCACAGGTCCCGTCGCCTTGGGGAGGAATCGAGTGAGCGGCCGCAACCGTCTCGAACTGGAGCCCGACACGGTCGAGAGGGACCTGGTCAAGCTGGTCCTGACCGTCGTCGAGCTGCTCCGTCAGCTCATGGAGCGGCAGGCGCTGCGGCGCTTCGACACCGGTGAGCTGTCGGAGGACCAGGAGGAGCGCATCGGGCTCACGCTGATGCTGCTGGACGACCGTATGACCGAGCTGCGCGAGCGCTACGGGCTGCGGCCCGAGGACCTGAATCTGGACCTCGGGCCGCTCGGACCGTTGCTACCGCGGGAGTGACGTCACCACCTGTACCAGCGGCTCCTTCCTCCGGAGGCGGACGTGCCGCGCACCAGGAAGCCGAGGAGCCACAGCACCAGGACGGCCAGGGCGATGTACCAGAGAACCTTCACCGCGAATCCGGCGCCGAAGAGCACCAGAATCAGAAGCAGTACCAACAGGATGGGAACCATTATGCGAACCTCCTGATGGTCCGGGTTACCAGAATTCCCGCTTTCAGGCCGCCTTACGGCAGAGAATTTCTCCGTGGAGTACGGCGAACCAGCCGTCCTCCTGCTCTCCCCATTCCCGCCAGGAATCCGCGATCGCCCGCAATTGCCCGGCCGTGGCATGGCCGCCCTCGGTGGCCCGGTCGGCGTAGGCGGAGGCGACCGTCCGGTCCGCCCACAGCCCGCTCCACCACGCCCGTTCCTGAGCCGTGGCGTAGGTCCAGGTGGCGGAGGTGGCCGTGATGTCGGTGAGCCCGGCGCGCAGCGCCCAGGACTTCAGCCGGCGCCCCGCGTCGGGCTCGCCGCCGTTGGCGCGCGCGACCCGGCGGTACAGGTCCAGCCAGTCGTCCATGCCGGCCGACTCGGGGTACCAGGTCATCGCGGCGTAGTCCGAGTCGCGGACGGCGATGATCCCGCCGGGCGCGGTCACCCGGCGCATCTCGCGCAGTGCCTGCACCGGATCGCCGACGTGCTGGAGCACCTGGTGGGCGTGGACCACGCAGAAGCTGTCGTCCGGGAAGTCCAGGGCGTGGACGTCCGCGACGGCGAAGTCCACGTTCTCCAGGCCGCGTTCGGCGGCCGCGGCCCGGGCCTGGTCCAGGATGCCGGGCGCGTGGTCGACACCGGTGACCTGGCCGTCCGGGACCAGGGCGGCCAGGTCCGCGGTGATGGTGCCCGGACCGCAGCCGATGTCCAGGACCTTCATGTGCGGCTTCAGCGAACCGAGGAGGTAGGCCGCCGAGTTGGCGGCCGTGCGCCAGGTGTGCGAGCGCAGCACCGACTCGTGGTGCCCGTGCGTGTAGACGGCGGTCTCCTGTGCCTTCGGCATGGCCGTTCCCCTTCCCCGAGGGCCGCGACAACCGCGGGTTCGTCATCGAACCGTACGCGAGGACGCCGAATAATGAGACCGCCGTCTTGAATTATGGACACACCGCGCCTGGGTGGCGGAGGGGGTCAGCGCATCGGTACGGGCCGGTACACCGTCAGCGCCTCCGGGATCTTCCGGAGCGTCAGATCGCCCTTCACCTCGGTGACTTCGCCGTCGTACGCGAGGAGGGTGCCCGGCGCGATCCCGTCCACCCGGAGCCGCCGCACGCGGACCGCCGCGTGGGCCGGGCTCCGGGTCAGCGGGCCCGCGGCGGCCGCGGCCAGAAGTCGCAGGGCCGGGCGGCGGCCGCCGTGCACGACACGGACGTCCAGCAGCCCGTCGGCCAGGTCGAAGCGCCGGGCCGGGGCGAGGCCCAGCCGGCGGTAGGTGCCGTTGCCCGCGAAGAGCAGCCAGATCGGACGGGGCCGGCCCTCGAAGGTGGCCTGCAGCGGATGCCGGTCGGAGCGCAGGACCCGCAGGGCCGCGATGACCCCCGCCGGCCAGCCGCCGAGCGCCTTCTCCCAGCGCTCGCGCTCGCGCACCAGCTCGGGGTAGACGCCGAGGCTGAAGGTGTTGAGGAAGTGGCCCTCCGTGTCGCCGGTGGTGAAGTGCCCGAGGTCCACCCGGACGGCCTCGCCCTGGCGCACCGCGCGGCCCAGGTCGCGGACGTCCTCCACGCCGAGGTCGTACGCGAAGTGGTTGAGGGTGCCGCCGGGCAGGACGGCGAGGGGGAGTCCATGGCGCAGGGCCACCTCGGCGGCGGAGTTCACCGTGCCGTCGCCGCCGCACACGCCGAGCACCCGGGCACGGGTGGCGGCCTTCTCCAGCTCGGCGCGCACGTCCTCCGGCTCGCACTCCACGGTCTCGGCCCCGGGCAGCACGTCCCGCAGGGCGCGCACCCGGTCCGACGTGCCGGAGGCGCGGTTGGCGACCACGACCAGGCCCTCGCCGTCCGGCAGGGCGGGCGCGTCCACGTAGGGGCGGCCGGGCGGCGGCAGCTGGTCGCGGGTGGGCACCATGCCCCGCACGGCGTAGGCGGCGCCCACGCCCAGGGCGGCGCCCACCAGGACGTCGCTCGGGAAGTGCACGCCGGTGTACACGCGGGACAGCGCCACCGCGGTGGCCAGCGGGGCGACCGCGGCGCCCCAGCCGCGCGACTCCAGGGCGACACCGGCGGCGAAGGCGGCGGCGGAGGCGGAGTGGCCCGACGGGAACGACGTGGTGATCGGCTGACGCTTCAGCTGACGGGTCAGCGGCACGTTGTGCAGGGCCGGGCGGGGGCGGCGGATCGAGCGCTTGCCGAGGGTGTTGATGGTCGCCGAGGCGAGCGCGAGCGAGGCGACGCCCCGGACGGCCGCCCTGCGGGCCCGCGGACTCCGGGTCGCCGCGATCGCCGCCGCCGTGGCGAACCACAGCACCCCGTGGTTCGCGGCCCGGCTCAGCTTCGGCAGGAGGGGATGGGCACCCGGCCAGTCGCGGGTCGCCACCGCGTCGAAGAGGCGGCTGTCCGCGGCGAGGAAACGGTCGCGGAGGATGTGGTGGCCCGGGGGGCGGACGGTGAGGTCGACGTCTGGGGTCATGGGTCCACGGGTACCCCATGGCGACGGAACCGTGTCGGGCGGGGTGGGGTTGGGCGACGGGCGGGTCGGGCGAGGGTGGGTGGGGTTGCGTTGCCGGGTGCGGGTGTGGGCTGGTCGCGCAGTTCCCGCGCCCCTGAGAAGCAGGGGCTGCGCCCCGTGCTTTTCGGCCCGAAAGGGCCGTAGGCCCTTGAAGGGGTGCGGGGAACTGCGCGAGAAGCCCCACGCATCCACGCCCGACAACGAACCCCGCACCGCAGCCGGACCACGGCCACTGGGAAATGGATTTGCCCGTGTGGTGGCGCGGCTCGGACAATGCGCCCCATGGGACATCTCGAAGCCGCTCATCTGGAGTACTACCTGCCGGACGGGAGGGCGCTGCTCGGGGACGTGTCCTTCCGGGTGGGGAGGGGCGGTCGTCGCGCTCGTCGGGCCCAACGGGGCCGGGAAGACGACGCTGCTGCGGCTGATCTCCGGTGAGCTGAAGCCGCACGGCGGATCGGTGACCGTGACCGGGGGCCTCGGCGTGATGCGGCAGTTCGTGGGGTCCGTGCGGGACGAGACGACCGTGCGGGACCTGCTGGTGTCGGTGGCGCAGCCGAGGATCAGGGAGGCCGCGAAGGCGGTCGACGCCGCCGAGCACGCGATGATGACCGTGGACGACGAGGCGGCCCAGCTGGCGTACGCGCAGGCGCTCTCCGACTGGGCCGAGGCGCGCGGCTACGAGGCCGAGACGCTGTGGGACATCTGCACCGTGGCCGCGCTCGGCGTGCCGTACGAGAAGGCGCAGTGGCGGCAGGTGCGGACGCTCTCCGGCGGTGAGCAGAAGCGGCTCGTCCTGGAGGCGCTGCTGCGCGGCACCGACCAGGTCCTCCTCCTCGACGAGCCGGACAACTACCTCGACGTCCCCGGCAAGCGCTGGCTGGAGGAGCGGCTGAAGGAGACCCGCAAGACCGTCCTGTTCGTCTCGCACGACCGGGAACTGCTCTCCCGAGCCGCCGAGAAGATCGTCAGCGTGGAGCCGGGACCGGCGGGCGCGGACGCCTGGGTGCACGGCGGCGGCTTCGACACCTACCACGAGGCCAGGCGACAGCGCTTCGAGCGCTTCGAGGAACTGCGTAGACGCTGGGACGAGAAGCACGAGCAGCTGAAGAAGCTCGTGCTGAACCTCCGCCAGGCGGCGGCTGTGAGCCATGAGATGGCCTCGCGCTATGCCGCGGCCCAGACCCGGCTGCGCAAGTTCGAGGAGGCCGGGCCGCCGCCGGAGCCGCCGCGCGAGCAGGACATCACCATGCGGATCAAGGGCGGCCGTACGGGCGTCAGGGCTCTCACCTGCGAGGGGCTCGAGCTCACGGGGCTGATGAAACCCTTCGACCTGGAGGTCTTCTACGGCGAACGGGTCGCCGTCCTCGGCTCCAACGGTTCCGGCAAGTCCCACTTCCTGCGGCTGCTCGCAGGCGACGACGTGGCCCACATTGGGCAGTGGAAGCTCGGCGCCCGGGTCGTGCCGGGACACTTCGCGCAGACGCACGCGCATCCCGAGCTGGAGGGGCGGACACTGCTCGACATCCTGTGGAAGGAGCATGCCCAGGACCGGGGCGCCGCCATGTCCCGGCTGCGCCGTTACGAGCTGACCAAGCAGGCCGAGCAGCCGTTCGATCGGCTCTCCGGCGGCCAGCAGGCCCGCTTCCAGATCCTGCTGCTGGAGTTGCAGGGCGTCACCGCGCTGCTGCTCGACGAGCCCACGGACAACCTCGACCTGGAGTCGGCCGAGGCGCTCCAGGAAGCGCTGGAGGCCTTTGACGGAACCGTCCTCGCCGTCACCCACGACCGCTGGTTCGCTCGTTCGTTCGACCGCTTTCTGGTCTTCGGTTCCGACGGCCGCGTACGGGAGACCCCGGAGCCCGTGTGGGACGAGCGCCGCGTGGAGCGCGCCCGCTAGGCCCTGTCCTCGGCTCCCGTCCGCGCGGGGGCCCGGGGCCCCGGATCTTCGTACAGTGGAGGGAGGACCACCGAGATCGGGGTACCACCATGACCGGAGTGCACCCGGACCAGCTCGACGACCAGCAGTTGATGAAGGAACTGGAGTCGATCCACCGCACGCGGCACGACACGCTGCTGCACGGGTCGACCGAGGCGCTGCGCACCCACAACGAGCGGATGGCCCAGCTGGAGGGCGAGTATCTGCGCCGCCACCCGCGTCGGCCGGTCGTCTCGGGCCGTACGCGCGACGGAGCGCGGGATCGAGGGCCGGCGACGCCATGAGACCCGGGGCGAGCGCGGGGACGCGTGCGCTGCTCGACCGGCACGCCGAGGCGCAGGACCTCTTCGGCGCGAGGGTCCACGCCGTCCGGGACGACCAGTGGGGCGCCGACACGCCCTGCGCCGAGTGGTCGGTCCGCGACCTCGTCAACCACCTCGTCTCCGAGCAGCTGTGGGTGCCCTCGCTGGTACGGGACGGCTGCATGATCGAGGAGGTCGGCGACACCTTCGGGGGCGACCTGCTGGGCCCCGACCCGGCGGCCTCCTGGGACACCGCCGCCCACTCCGCGCGGGAGGCGTTCACGGCGCCCGGCGCGCTGGAACGCACGGTCCACCTCTCCTACGGCGACACCCCGGCGACCGCGTACTGCGCGCAGATGGTCGCCGATCTCGTCGTGCACGCGTGGGACCTGTCCCGGGCGATCGGGGCGGACGAGCGGCTGCCGGGGGAGCTGGTGCGGTTCGCGGTCGACGAGATCGCTCCGTACGCCGGTGACCTGGAGAAGAGCGGGCTGTTCGGGGCACCGGTGGCTCCGCCCGTGGGGGCGGACGCGCAGACCAGGTTGTTGTGTCTGCTCGGGCGGCGGCCGTAGGGGGCCGTTCGGAGCTCGGGGCCGTCGGGTGCGTTGCGGGGTGCGGGTGCGTCGTGGCTGATCGCACAGTTCCCCGCGCCCCCGAACGGGAAGGGCCTTGGGCGCCCCTTGCCGAGAGGTGCCCAAGGCCCGTGTGATCGTCGTTCGTCAGCAGTGGGTCGGCGGGCGGTCCCAGTGGCGGTGGGCCGCGATCGCCGCCACGAACTCCCTGGTGAAGTCCTCGCTCGCGGTGCCCTGGGCCGTGTCCGTCACCACGCCCCGGTCCGCCACCACATGGTGGAACTCGGAGGAGAGCCGGACACCCTCCGGCCGGAGGGCGGCGACGACCCCGACGCCGGACCCCAGGGCGCCGATCGGCTTGCCGTGCCGGTAGGCGTCGCGGACGAAGCGCATCGCGTCGGGGTCGGCGGCCTGGGACGGGGTGCCGACCGGACCACCGGGCAGGAACACCGCGTCGTACAGGACGGAGGCCACCGTCGGCAGGGCCCGGTCCACCGTGTACTCCGCGCCGTCCGCACCGCGTACGGTGCCGTCCTGCGCCGCGAGGGCCTCCACGATCGCGCCCTCGGCCGCCAGCGCCTCCCGCACTCCGGTCACCTGCTCGGCGTCCACACCGTCGGAGACCAGAACCGCGATCTGCCGGGTACGGATGGAACCGGGGCCGCGCTGCGCCTCCAGGCTGAGGGCCGGGGAGCTGAGCTTGTACGCCCCAGGCTCGGCGTCCGACGGGACGGGCACCCCGATGCCCTTCGCCACCTCGGCCGCCAACTCCGGGTCCACCTTGACCAGTTCCTCCACCGTACGAGCGCGGACGGAGAGGGCCCCGACCTTGCCCAGTTCGAAGCGGAAGGCGGCCACGATGTGCTGCTTCTCCCAGGGCGCCATGCTGTTCCAGAACAGCGCGGGCTGGCTGTGATGGTCCTTGAAACTCTCGCTGCGGCGGCGGATCTTGGCACCGTCGACGCGCTCGGCGAGGTGCGCGTAGGCGTGCGGGTCGGCGCCCGCGTGGGCCGGGCAGCCTCCGCCGAGGGAGTTCGGGAAGTAGTTCGTGCCGCGATGGATCGCCGACTGGTGGTAGCCGTCGCGGTGGTTGGTGCGCACCGGCGCCACGGGCCGGTTAACCGGCAGCTGGCTGAAGTTGGGGCCGCCCAGGCGGATCAGCTGGGTGTCCAGGTAGGAGAAGTTACGGGCCTGCAGGAGCGGGTCGTTGGTGAAGTCGATGCCCGGGACGACGTTCGCCGTGTGGAAGGCGACCTGTTCCGTCTCCGCGAAGAAGTTCTCGGGGTTGCGGTCCAGCACCATCCGGCCGATCGGCCGTACCGGCACCTGCTCCTCGGGGATGAGCTTCGTGGCGTCGAGCAGATCGAAGTCGAAGGCGAACTCGTCCTCCTCCGGCACGAGTTGGACGCCCAGCTCCCACTCCGGGAACTCGCCGGCCTCGATGGCGTCCCACAGGTCCCGGCGGTTGAAGTCCGGGTCCCGGCCCTGGCACTCCTGCGCCTCGTCCCACACCAGCGAGTGCGTGCCCAGCTTCGGCTTCCAGTGGAACTTCACGAACGTGCCCCGCCCGTCGGCGGTCACGAAGCGGAAGGTGTGCACGCCGAAGCCCTGCATCATGCGGTAGCTGCGCGGGATCGCCCGGTCGGACATCAGCCACATGATCGCGTGCAGCGTCTCCGGCTGGAGGGACACGAAGTCCCAGAGCGTGTCGTGCGCGGAGGCGCCCGTCGGGATGTCGTTGTGCGGCTCCGGCTTCACCGCGTGCACGAAGTCGGGGAACTTGATCCCGTCCTGGATGAAGAAGACCGGGAAGTTGTTCCCCACCAGGTCGTAATTGCCCTCGGACGTATAGAACTTGGTCGCGAAGCCGCGTACGTCCCGCACGGTGTCCGCCGACCCGCGCGGCCCCTGCACGGTCGAGAACCGCACGAAGACGGGGGTGCGGACCGACGGGTCCTGGAGGAACGCCGCCCGGGTGAACTCCGCGCAGGACTCGTACGGCTCGAAGTACCCGTACGCCCCCGCGCCCCGGGCGTGGACCACTCGCTCCGGGATCCGCTCATGGTCGAAGTGGGTGAGCTTCTCCCGGAAGTGGAAGTCCTCCATCAGGGTCGGCCCGCGCTCACCGACGGTCAGCGAGTCGTCGGTGTGGTCGACGGCCACACCCTGGTCGGTGGTGAGAGGCCCCGACGCCGGGTCGACCGGGTGGGCCGCCTCGCGCTGCTCCTGCTTGCGGTCCTGGGGAGAGGTCATCAGGCGGCCTCCTGGGAGAACACGTCGAGGAACGCCTCACAGAACGCCTTGAGGTCGTCCGGCTTGCGGCTGGTGACGAGCTTGTTGGGGCCGTGGTCGCAGATTCGCACCTGCTCGTCCACCCAGGTGCCGCCCGCGTTGCGGATGTCCGTGCGCAGACTCGGCCACGACGTCAGGACCCGGCCGCGCACCACGTCCGCCTCCACCAGCGTCCACGGCGCGTGACAGATCGCCGCGACCGGACGGCCCCGCTCGAAGAACGACCGGGTGAACGACACGGCCTTCTCGTCCATGCGCAGGAAGTCGGGGTTGGCCACCCCGCCGGGCAGGAGCAGTGCGTCGAACGACTCGGGCGGCGCCTCGCCCACCACGGCGTCCACGGCGAAGGTGTCCGCCCTGTCGAGATGGTCGAAGGCCTGAATACGACCTGGCTTCGTCGACACCAGGACGGGTTCGTGACCGGCGTTCTCCGCCGCCTGCCACGGCTCTGTCAGCTCGATCTGCTCGACACCCTCGGGGGCTGTCAGGAATGCGATACGCATGGCTGCTCGGTCTCCTCTCCTTGCCTTTCCCCGTGTGTTCCGTGAGTTGATCCAGGCCTTGTCACAGGCCTTGTTCCGTGCTTGTTGCGGCCCGACATCCGCCGGTCGTCCAGGCCGTTCAGGGCGAGCACGTCCGAGGCGAACACATCGGGACCGAGCGTCAGGGCGACCCGCGCGTCCACGCCCACGCCGCCCATGTGGCCGGGCGGTGAGAAAGGTCGGCGGTCAGCGCGCCGGTAGCGCTCCAGGGCCTCCAGGACGGGGGTACGGGAGTGGTCGGGCAGCTGATCGGTGGTCACGCTGTCGTCGTCCATGGTCTCCGTGCCGGTGGCTGTCCGATGCGGGGTGGGGTGCGGGGGTGCGCGCTTGGGGTCGGGGCTGGGGTTGGGGTTGGGGTTGCAGGACGGGTCGGCGCTGGTGGTGCGCGTCGGCGGCGGTTCAGCCGGCTGGGTGGCGTCGGTGGGCGGGGACGCGCCGCCACGGTCCGTCGGAGGCGCGCCGCTCGGTCCGTCGGAGGCGAGCCGCCCGGTCAGGCCGGGACCGGCCCCGGGCCGACGCCGGAGCCCGGGTCCGTTTCGGGACCAGCTCCCGAGGTGGGGTCCGTTTGCGGGCCGGCGCCGGGTGTCTGGTCCGCCTCTGGGACGGCGCCGGAGAGCCGGTCCGCCCCTCGGCCGGCGCCGGAGAGCCGGTGCGTTCCTGAGGCGGTGGCGAATAATCGGTCCGCTCCCGGGCTGGACCCGGAGGTTCGGTCGGTCCGTGGCCATGGTTCGGGGGACGCCCGGCTGATGTGGGCGAGCGTCGAGCCCGGGTCCTGGGAGACGGCCAGGTCGCCGAGGCTGACCATGCCCACCGGGTGTCCGTCCTCCATGACGGGCAGCCGGCGTATCGCGTGGTCACGCATCAGCGCGACGGCGGCGGACACCGCGTCGTCCGGGCCGATCACGACCGGGTTCGGGGTGCAGACGGCCTGGGCGCTCACCGTCAGCGGGTCGGCCCCGTCGGCGACGGCCCGCAGGGTGATGTCGCGGTCCGTCAGAACCCCGATCACGTGTCCGTCGGCCGCGACGAGCACGTCCCCGATGTCCTGGGCGCGCATCAGCTGCGCCGCCTCCACGAGGGAGGCGTCCGGGCGGACCGTCGCCACACCTGGCGTCATGACTTCCCTCACGAACTCGGCCATGGTCTCCGGGCCTCTCGTCGCTCCGTCCCGACCGGGGTCACGCCCGCATCGGCGTGACCTTGCCCGCAGTACCCGCGAGGAGGGGCCCTATGTGTCCCCGTCGTGTGTGGATTCCATGGCCTCCATCGGGGGCCGCGCGGCCCCACCCCTCGCTTCTCCGGCCGCTCCTGCTCCTCCGGCCTCCCCGGCCCCACCGCTCTCGTCCTGGACCTGGACCACCGCCTCAGCGAGCCGGTGGACCGAGTCGTAGCGCGCCTTCCGCGGCAGCCGCTCCAGGGGCGCGACCAGCCCGTCCGGGGCGTGCCGGTCCCGCAGGACCCGGATCAGCTCGGCGGGGCCCGCCGGGAACGACGTACGGCCCAGGACCCGGGCCAGGTCCAGCCGCAGCGCCTCCACCCGCGCGGGCGCCCGGCTCGGCGTCACCGGCCCGCGCGCCACCTCCGGATCGTCCTCCGCGTAGGGCTCGGGGTCGTTCCACTCCTCCGTCCGGGTGGGATGCCCAGAACGGAGCAATCCCTGCAGTTCGTGCTTCATCTCGTCGTCGCGGTGGGCGCTCATCCGGTCGCTGCCTCGCTGCATGACTCCCCTCCAGATCGGTTGGTGGCCCCCGCGTACCCGAACACCCGGCACCGACACGGGGTAGCCGGGTCACGGACCTCCGGGGCGCGGACCGGCGGCGTGCGGAACCGGTGGCGGTTGTCGGACGAAAGGAAAAAGTTCAGTACCCGTGGCCCTGATTCCGGAACGCGTTCGTGGTTCCGCGGGACTACAAAATTCCCGCTGCGACACCGGAGTCGCTCCCGCTGATGGTCGATCGGCTCGGCGTCCTCTGCCATTCGGCGGGGATGGTGCGGAAGCTTGGCAGACGCGTCAGGGCGTCCGGACCGGCGACGTTGTGCGCATGACTCAGACAGAGTTCTCGCACGAAACGCCACCTCCACGGCACGCGATCATCGCGACCGTGCCCGCGGTCGTGGGGCCGCCTCCGCGTATGCGGAAACGCACGCGCTTCACGATCTGCAGAACGTACGCGACCGTGTCCGTGGCCGCCCTGCTGGCCGCCCTCCTGACCCCGGCGGCGGCCCAGGCCGCCCCCGCCCCGAAGGAGAGCCGTCCGGTCTACTCCTACGCCCATGCCGTCCGTGAGTCCGTCTGGGTGGACACCGGCCTCGACGGCGACGGCGACGGGAGGACCGACCGCGTGGCCGCCGACATCGTCCGGCCCCGCGAACCCGCCCGGCAGGGCCGCAGGGTCCCCGTCATCATGGACGCCAGCCCGTACTACTCCTGCTGCGGGCGCGGCAACGAAAGCCAGAAGAAGACGTACGACAAACGCGGTCACGTCGCCCGGATGCCGCTGTTCTACGACAACTACTTCGTTCCCCGCGGCTACGCCTTCGTGGGGGTCCCGCTCACCCCGGGCAAGGCCTACACCATCACGCTCGACCTCGCGGCCACCGACCACGTCGTCCCCAAGGGCCACCGCCTGGCCCTGATCGTCGCGGGCACGGACAAGAACCTCATCGACCCGCCGTCCACCACCCCGACGCTCACCCTCGACCTGGCCCGTACATCGGTTCGCGTCCCGCTTCTCGGCGGCGCCGCCGCGTTCGCCCGCGCCACCTCGGGCGGCACGTCCGCCGCACCCGAGGCCAGGGTCCTGGACGGCGTGCGGGCACCGCACACCGCCCAGCGCGTCCCCGGCAACTGACCGGCTCGGGCGGCCGGGCATGCCCGGCCGCCCGCCTTCCGGGCGACGGCACTCACCTGGTCCTCGTAGCTTTGCGAGGCGCGCTGTGGGGCAGTGAGGTCGGTGAGGCCGACGCCGACCAGCACGTCGCGCTGCGCCGTGGTGCCGCCGGCGAAGTGCCCAGTGACCGGCGGGTATTCGCCGACACCAGTCGGCGGGCAGACCTGCCCGCGGCCGAACTCGACATCAGCCACCCGGGCCGACCGTGACCCGGAGGGCGGGGAAATTGCCGTCAGACCAGCCTGAAATGCCGCACTTTGCCGTTCGGTGCGCGCTGCCGTGCCGTCCGTCGATAATGGGGTGCCAACGCCTGTGGCACTCGCCGCGTTCTGACCGGAGTCGGCTCGCGCGTCGGCCGTCGGGGACGTCGCGGCTGACTGAGTGGGGTGGCAGGGTGATTCGGGTGATGTTGGCCGACGACGAGGCATTGATCCGCGCCGGGATCCGGTTCGTGCTCGAGGTCGCCGATGACATCGAGATCGTGGCCGAGGCGGACAACGGTGCCGGCGCCGTCGAGCTCGCTCGCAAGCACCTCGTTGACGTGGCGCTGCTGGACATTCGCATGCCCGGCGTCGACGGGCTGGCCGCGGCCGTCGAGATAGGGAAGGTGGCGCCGCGGACCAGCGTGGTCATGCTGACCACGTTCGGTGAGGAAGAGTACGTCACCCGGGCGCTGCGCTGCGGCGCTGCGGGGTTTCTGCTCAAGGACACCCCGCCCGACGACCTGATCAGGGCTGTCCGGGCTGCGGCCGCCGGTGAGCCTGTCCTGTCGCCCCGGGTCACCAGGCAGCTGATCGATCGCCACGTCAACCGCGACGTGAGCCAGGCCGACGAGGCGCGACGCCGCGTGGCGGCTCTGACCGACCGTGAGCGCGACGTGCTGTGCCTGCTGCGTGAGGGCTGCTCGAACGCTGAGATCGCCAAGGCGCTGCTGATGAGTGAAGGCACCGCCAAGTCACACGTCAGTCGCATCCTCTCCGTCCTTGGCTGCACCAACCGGGTTCAGGCGGCGATCCTGGCGCACGATGCCGGAGTTCTTCCGCCAAGCAGCCGTTCCTGATCCGCCTCCCCTGTCCTGGGTGTCGCCGATCTTGATTTGCTGGTAGGTCAGTGGCGAGACGGCGAACTCGAAGGAAGAACAGACGCTGAGCCGAGGCCGCCGCAGACCGCGACCGCGACGGCGACTCCGGCGAGGGCGATGAAGGCCGTCTTGGTCTTCCTTCGTGGTGCGTCGTGGCGGGGCCCGTCTTCGGCCCCGGTACGGGAGGGGAGCATCTGCGCGTCGGCCAGGGCGGGTTGATCGATGGTCGGGCTCATGGTGCCCGGGCTTCAACGGCGCAGGGGGAGGGTGGCGGTGAGGGTGTGGTTGCCGGAGAGCGGGTCTGTGCCGGCGGTGAGGTCGCCGCCGGCCAGGCGGGCGCGTTCGCGCAGGCCGGCCAGTCCCAGGCCGCTGCTGGGCGGTGGGACGGCGGGCGGGCGTGCGACGTTGCGGACGCTGATGGTGAGTTTTTCGGTGTCGACGGTGACGGTCAGCCGCGTGGGCGCGCCCGGGGCGTGTTTGTGCACGTTGGTGAGGGCTTCGCGCACGATGCGGTTGACCGCTCGGCGGATGCCGATGTCGGTGTCGGTGAGTTCGTCGCCGTGCCAGGACAGGGTGAGGGGCAGGCCCGCCTGCTGGGCTTCGGCGACCAGGTTGGTGACGTCCTCGCGCGTGCCGGCCACCGATTCGGTGCCGTCCGGGGGTTCGGCGCCGTCGAGGCGCAGGATGCCCAGCACGGTGCGAAGCTCGTCGAGTGCGGTCCGGGAGGTGGTCCGTAGCAGGTCGGCCTGCTCGTTGATCTCGGGGGCGGCGGTGCGGGTGCGCATCTCCAGGGCACCGGCGTACAGGACGATCAGGCTGAGCCGGTGGCCGAGGAGATCGTGCATCTCGCCTGCGATGCGGGCCCTTTCCTGCATGCGGGCCTGCGACTCGCCGAGCAGGTTGGCGTGTTCCAGCAGGGCGTTGCGTTCGTGCAGGGCATCCATGGCCAGGGCTCGTTCCCCCTGCCGCATGCCGATGGCGCCCGGCAGGACCACCAGCAGCACATTGATGACGACGATGACGCCGACATCCTGGAGGTCGACCGTCAGCCCGGCGAGCTCGGCGAGGTTGGCCGCGGATTGCACGCCGGTGGCGAGCGCCAGGGCGGCCACGGCGAGGCGGGGGTCCGGGACCTGGCGGCCCACCGCATAGGCGAGTATCACGCTCACCGGCCAGAGAAAGGCCAACAGGGTCGTGCTCGGCCATATCGACGGCACTATCGCGACGCCGGTCCCGGCCAGCAGCGAGGTGATCGGCCAGGTGAATCGGCAGAGCAGGGCGAGGGCGGCGGCCAGCAGGCCGATCGCTGTCGCGGGCTGCCCGGGCACGTTGATGACGGCCGTGACGATCGCCGTGGCGGGCAGGAACAACCACCACGCCAGCAGCAACCTGCCCTGTCGTGCCAGGTGCTGCCAGGTCGTCACCGCCTCGGCGGTGACGACCTCGGCGAGTTTCGCCCAACCAGCCACGGCACCTCCACGACGACGGCGGTGGCCGCCGAGCCGGGCGGTCGCCCGACCGATGAGCGCAGCCGCCTCCGGGCCACGCCGGCCGGGGGCACCAGCCGCAGCAGTGGAGCGGTGATGACCGGTAGCCCGTGATCGGCGCCGACCGTACCCGAGGACGGGGGCCGTGGTCATCGTATCCGGGGCCGGCCAGGGCCGACCTCGTTCGGGCGAAGGGCGAACGTGCCCTGACACGCCGCGTCTCACCGGACGAACTTCGCCAGTTTGGTGGTGCTGTTGAGCAGGTACTCCAGCGGTCCGCGGCTGAAGAAGCGCGACCAGACGGTGGCGAACAGGATCGCCCCGGCGATGAACCCGAACAGCGGCACCAGGGTGTTGGTGGCATCCTCGGGCAGCATGGCGTAGGCGGCGACGTGGGCGACGTAGAGGGTCAGGGACATGGTGCCCACGGCGATCAGTGGGCTCGCCAGCCGCCGCAGCCATGCCAGCCGGGCCATGGCCGCGGTCGCGCAGACGAGCACGGTGATCGCCACGCCGAGGCCGCCGATGATCTCGAAGGTCGTACCGCTGTGCGGCTCGGCTCCCAGCAGCGACGAGGCCAGGTTCGCGCTGTCCGTGACCTTGTTGTTGATGTAGTCGAAGGCCGGCGATCCCGGTCGCAGGGATTCGATGGAGTTCGGATCCAGGTTCGCGAAGGCTTCCTTCAGAGCGGCCTTGTCCGCCTGAATGGGCGGGTACAGCCTTGCCGTCAGCCAGGCGGTGCCGTATCCGAGTGCCATCAGCGCGGCGCCGAGCGCGGCCAGCCGGCGTTGCACCACGCCGGCGGCCAGGTCGAGCCGGGCCAGTGCCATGCCGGCGATCACGAACGGCATCCAGGTGATCGCGGGGTAGTAACCGTCGAGCAGCAGACCCAGCAGTCCGTCGCCGCCGAGCCGGCCGATCGGGTCGTAGGTGTTGATGATCTTCGCCGTCGTCTCGCCCAGCAGCCACTTCAGGCCGAACGCCGCCTGCGGCCCGACGACCGCGAGCACGGCCGCGATGATCGCGAGGGTCCTGGCCCGCAGTCGTATCAGGGGCAGCGCCAGCAGGAAGTACACCCCGTAGAAGGCGAGAATCACCAGGATCCCGGTCTTGAGCATCGTCAGCACGGTGCCCAGTGCCAGCAGGACCACGGCCCGGATCATGATCCGGGCCGTCGCCTGCCGGCCGGCCAGGCCGGTCTTCGGCTCCCGACGGCCGGCGATCAGCATCAGCGAGAACCCGGCCAGGGTGGCGAACAGGATCGACGACCGGCCCTCGGTCAGTTCCAGCAGCCGGCCGCCGAAGCCACCCACGTCCTCGGCAGGTGGGGCGACGTGGACCGCGAACATGCCGAACACCGCCAGCGCGCGGGCCAGGTCCACCCCGACCAACCGCCCCACCGACGGCTGCTGTTCGACCACGCCTGCGGGTTCAGTCGGTGCCCCGTGCCGCGGAGGTGGCGTTTCGTGTGAGATCTCGATCTGAGTCATGCGCCCAACGTCGCCGGTGGGGACGCCCTGACGCCTCTGCCAAGCTTCCGGACCACCCCCGCCGAACGGCCAAGGACGCCGAGCCGATCGACCATCACCAGAAGCGACTTCGGTGCTGCGGTCTTGACTCGCGGTCGCTGTCGCGGACGGTGCGGGCGGCCGACGTCGCCTGGCGCTCGTGGGCGTTCATGCGGACGGGGCGATCCAGCATTCGTGTGCGGTCAGCACGCGGCAGATCTGCTCGACGCCGCCGATGCGGCCCCTGTGCTCGTCGAGGAACGCCACGAGCAGGTGTGTGACCGGTCGAGCTCAGAGATGCTGACGCGCATCGTGTGGCTGCTGGAGAACTCCCCTCCGCTACCGGCCGCGGACAACTGACGCGGAAACGTGGCGTGGCGTCGGGACCTGCAGCCACACCACGATGCCAGGTACGGCACTGAACAGTTCACCGCGCTACTGAACTGACCACTGAACTCTTTCGCGCGCGACTGAACTCCTCAGTGCCGTTCAACAGTCGTCGTGCTTCTTCGACCCGGCGCCCGGCAGGAATTCCTGCATCTTCGCCTTGAAGCCCTGCTTGACCATGGACGCCCGGTCGGCGTCGCCCTTGAGGATCGAGGCGGCCGTGGACTCCATCTGCTCCCAGGTCGCGTGCGGCGGGATCGGCGGCACCGCCGGGTCGGTGAGGAACTCCACCACCGCCGGACCGTCCGCCGCGAGGGCCGCTCGCCAGCCCGCCTCGACCTCCTCCGGCTTCTCCACCCGGATCCCGGTCAGCCCGAGCGAGCGCGCGAAGGCGGCGTACTGGACGTCCGGCAGCTCCTGCGAGGGCAGGAAGGACGGCTCCCCGCCCATCGCCCGCAGCTCCCACGTCACCTGGTTGAGGTCGTGGTTGTTCCAGACGGCCACCACCAGCCGCGGATCCTCCCAGCGGTCCTGGTACTTCGCCGCGGTGATCAGCTCCGCCATGCCGTTCATCTGCATCGCCCCGTCCCCGACCAGGGCGATCGCCGGACGGTCCGGGTGCGCGAACTTCGCGCCGATCGCGTACGGCACCCCGCACCCCATCGTCGCCAGAGTGCCGGACAGCGAGCCCCGCATGCGTCCGCGCATGGTGATGTGCCGGGCGTACCAGTTCGCCGCCGAACCGGAGTCCGAGGAGATGATCGCGTCGTCCGGCAGCAGCGGATCGAGGGCGTGGGCCACCAGCTCGGGGTTGATCGGGTCGGCCGACGGCTCGGCCCGGCGCGCCATCACCTCGCGCCAGCGCGCCACCCCCGCGCACACCTCGTCGTACCACTCGCGCCCCCGCTCCGGATCGATCAGCGGGATCAGCCGCTCCAGCGTCGCCTTGGCGTCCCCGACGAGATTCACCTCGTACGGGTAGCGCATCCCGACCATGTGCGGGTCGATGTCGATCTGCACGGCCCGCGCCTTGCCGAAGTCCGGCAGGAACTGGGAGTACGGGAAGGACGAGCCGATGGTCAGCAGCGTGTCGCAGTCACGCATCAGCTCGTACGAGGGGCGCGTGCCCAGCAGCCCGATCGAGCCGGTGACGTACGGCAGTTCGTCGCTCAGCGCGTCCTTGCCGAGGAGCGCCTTGGCGACGCCCGCGCCGAGCAGCTCGGCGATCCGGGCCACCTCGACACGGGCACCGGCGGCGCCCTGCCCGATGAGGATCGCGACCTTGTCGCCGGCGTTCAGGATCTCGGCGGCCCGCTCCACCGACTCCGCCGACGGCACCGCCGTCCAGGAGCCGCCGCCCAGACTGGAGGGGACCATCTTGAACTCGTGGGTCGGCGCCGAGTACTCCAGTTCCTGCACGTCACCGGGGACGATGACGGCTGTCGGCGCCCGTCGGGCGTACGCGGTGCGGATCGCCCGGTCGAGGACGTTGGGCAGTTGCTCGGGCACGGTCACCGTCTCGACGAAGTCCGAGGCCACGTCCTTGAACAGGGTGTGCAGGTCGACCTCCTGCTGGTAGGAGCCGCCCATCGCGCTGCGGTGCGTCTGGCCGACGATCGCCAGCACCGGCACATGGTCCAGTTTCGCGTCGTACAGCCCGTTGAGCAGGTGGATCGCCCCCGGGCCCGACGTCGCCGCGCACACCCCGAGCCGGCCGGAGAACTTGGCGTAGCCGACCGCCTGGAAGGCGGACATCTCCTCGTGCCGGGACTGGATGAACCGCGGCCGGTCCTCGGCCCGGCCCCAGGCCGCGAGCAGCCCGTTGATGCCGTCCCCTGGGTAGCCGAATACCTGTTCGACATCCCATTCGCGCAGCCTCCGCAAGATGTGATCGGCGACGGTGGTGCTCATACTGGACCTCCCGGGGTGTGGTCTCCCGAGCGAGTCACCCGCGGGCGGAATGGAAAACCCCGAATGTGTTTGCCATGCATGATCCGGGGCAGGCGCATAGAAGTGCTTCGGACAGGAGGCACGTCCGTGGAAGTGGCGAGGTTTCCCTCACGGGTGTGCTGTCCCTCGTGCAGCTCCGCGCCCCCACGGTGACCGTCCATCCCAGAAGCGCCATCCAGGGAGTTGCGACGCACCATGCGTACCCAGGCGAAGCATCATCCGCACGACGACGCCCCCGACACCGCGGAGGCCTTCCGCCGGCTGGCCGCGCTTCCGCCCGGTCAACAGCGGGACACCCTGCGTGAGCAGATCATCGAGGCATGGCTCCCCATGGCCGAACGGCTCGCGGGCCGGTTCCGCAACCGCGGCGAGAGCTACGACGACCTGCGCCAGGTCGCCTCGCTCGGCCTGGTCAAGGCCGTCGACCGCTACGACCCCGAGCTGGGGAACGCCTTCGAGAGTTATGCCGTGCCCACCGTCACCGGTGAGATCAAGCGGCACTTCCGGGACCACATGTGGACTCTGCACGTGCCGCGCCGGGTCCAGGACCTGCGCAACCGTGTGAGGTTCGCCAGTCAGGACCTGTCCCAGACCATCTCCGGGCGACGCCCCACCGTCGCGGAGATCGCCGCACACGCGAACATGAGCGAGGAGGACGTCCAGGTGGGGCTGGAGGCCCTGGAGAGCTTCACGGCGCTGTCGCTGGACGCGGAGCTGCCGGGGAGCGAGGACGGCTACTCGCTGAGCGACGCGCTGGGGGCGCCGGACCCCGCGCTGGACACGGTGGTGGACCGCGAGGCCGTGAAGCCCCGGCTGGCCGCGCTGCCGGAGAGGGAGCGGGCGATCCTGTACATGCGGTTCTTCGGCGACATGACGCAGAGCCGGATCGCCGAGCAGTTGGGGATCTCGCAGATGCACGTGTCGCGGTTGATCAGCCGGTGCTGTGATCGGCTGCGGGACCAGGTGATGAAGGACGCGGTGTAGCTCCGCTGGTTGGCCGTGGGCGCCGTGGGGTGGGGTGCGTCGGTCGTCTGCGGGTTCGTCGTGGCTGGTCGCGCGGTTCCCCGCGCCCCTTACGGGGCCCGGGTTTCCATGGCCAGGGCTATGTGGCGGGACATCGTGTCCATCGCCTGGGCCTCGGCCATCGAGAAGGCCAGGCGGGCGCCTGAGCGGAAGAGGGTCAGGACGCCCGTGACCGGGCCTTCCGGGGGAGCCAGCGGCACGGTCAGCAGGGAGGTCACATCGGCCTTCACGAGGACCGGGGCCCCCGAGCCGTCGTGGCCGAAGGCGGCCGGGTCGGCCGGACGGATCTGGAGGGCGGGGGAACCGCCCCGGGCGGCCGTGACGACGAGGGGACAGGTGGCGGGGTCCTGGGACACCAGGAGCTTCGCCTCCTCCTCCGAGGGGGCCAGGACCGTGGAACGCGCGAGGCCGGGAGTCGTCGTGTCGGCGACCACCCAGTCGGCGAAGCGGCCGTGCAGGACACGGGCCGCCCGGTCGAGGGCCGTACCGGTCGGCGCCGTGAGCAGGGCCGTGGTCATCGTGTCGAGGAGGTCCATCAGCGTCGCGTGGCGGGTGGTCTCGGTGAGGTTGGGCAGCGGACGCAGGGGCTCGACGGTCGGCATCCGGTGCCCGGCCGGCTGGAGGAGGACCAGGACGGTGTTGCGCGGCTCGCCGCTGCCGGGGCGCAGCTTGGTGAGCGTGGCGCGGACCGGCAACGACGGGCGCTGCTGCAGGTGGACGCTGAGGCTGCGGTCGCCCTCGCCGCGGGCCACGGCCGCCGCCTGCGAACGGAACGCGCCCCGGTCGGAATGGGCGAGGAAACCGCTGAGCGGACGGCCCGTCGCATAACCGGACCGTACGCCGGTGAAGGCGGTCGCGGCCTGGTTGAGGCGCCGCACCACCGTCTCGCGGTCCACCAACAGCACCGGCAGCGGCAGGCTTTGGAACACGGTCCTCAGCAACTGGTGCTCCTGCGCGGCGGACGAGGTGCCGCCGGCCGGACCCGAGGCGGTGAGTCGCTCGTACCACGGCCACAACTGGTCAGCGACGTGGTCGAGTTCGAAGAACGCCGCGTCCAGGACCGTCGGCAGATCTCCCGTCGGCACCGAACGGGCCGCCTTGAGCTCCGCGACACGGCGTACGAAATCCGCGAGTTCCTCACCGAATTCGTCCGTCTGGGTCATGCGACGAACGTAGCGCCTGGACGACGCGGAGGGCACGGCCGGACCGAAAGCCGAAGATTCGTTTTCCGCGCGGGTGCGTGGGAAGGCGATCCGAGGAGGAGGCGTGCATCATGCCGGAACGGGAACAACTCGGCCGCGTGGGAGGGGAATCGGCGGAATCCGCACATCCGGGCAGAAGGCTCTCCGAACTCGTCGAACAGGCCGCCCGCTGCACCGACGACTGCTGCGGCGCCAGCGGCATGGTGTCCGACAGCGGCACCGAACGGCCCGCCGCGGTCACCCACCCCGACCTCGCGGGACTCGTCGCCGTCCAACTGCGCTCGGGCGACGGACCGCTCCCGGCCGCGCTGGAGCGCGGTGAGCCCGTCGACTCCGCCGATCTGCTGCGCGAGGAACGCTGGCCGGAGTACCGGGCGGTGGCCCTCGACGCGGGCGTACGGTCCAGCGTCACGCTCCCCTTCAGGCGCTCCGGGCTCACCGTGGCCCTCAGCCTCTACAGCTTCCGCCCCCACGCCCTGAGGGACGTCCCGCACGGCCCCGCCCGTGCCCTCGGCGACCTCGCCGCGACCTGTATCGTCCGCGACCGTTCCTACCGGGCCGCCCTCAGCGAACTCGACCAGCTCGGCGCCGCACTGCGCTCCCGCCCCGTGGTCGACCAGGCCTGCGGCATGGTCATGCACGTCCTCGGCTGCGACGCCGACGCCGCGTTCACCGTCCTCCGCCGCATCTCCCAGGGCACCAACCGCAAACTCTCGGACGTCGCGTCGGCGGTGGTCCAGAAGAGGGGCAGAGGCCTGGAACGGGAACTGGTCTCCCTTTCTGATTGAGCCGACCCGAGCCGCAGCGCGCCCCCACAGAGGCGCGGGGAACTGCGCGACCAGCCACAACGAACCGGCGGCCGACCACGAACCCGCTCCCGCCACGGCGCTCACCGGCGAACCCAGCGGAGCGAACCGTCACCCGGTCGGCCCTCCGCGTCCCGCGAATGGTGCCCGGCGACGCGCGCCCCGTGGGGCTCGGCGCTCTGATGGACGCGGGGCACGGCGGTCGTGCCCCGCCCCGCCGGAGTCGGCCGAAGGAGTCCCCGATGCCCCGCCCACGCGCCCGCCCATGCGCCGCAGAGCCCGTGTCCTGTCCGCCGCCGCCCTGATCGGTGCCGTCCTGGGCGCCGCCGCCCCACCCGCGTACGCGGACCCCGCGGCCGAGGTGGACCCCCAGTCCGTCGAGCCGGGCGGCACCCTCACCTTCTCCGTCGCCTGCGACCCGACCGGCGGCACCGCCCCCGAGACCATCGACGCCAGCTCACAGGCGTTCGAACAGGGCACCGTCACGCTGCAACGCCTCCCCGGCGACGGTGACGCCGCCGCCGGCCCCTCCTACCAGGGCACGGCGAAGATCGCGCCCGCCGCGGACTTCGAGACCGGAGTCGACGCGGCGAACTCGGCCACCGAGTGGGGCGTCGACGGCGTGTGCCCGGCGGCCCCCGGCGGCGAGGGCAAACAGTGGAGCGCGGCCTTCGACGTCTCCCTCGGCGGCGACCAGTCCTGGTCCACCCTCAAGCCGACCCACCAGCCCACGCACCAACCGACCCATCAGCCCACGCACCAGCCCTCCCACCACTCCACGCACCAACCCGCACCAATCCAGCGCGGCGTCCACGCGGGTGACGGCGGGGCCTTCACCGACTCCGTCCCGGCCATGGTCGCGGGCGGCCTGCTCGTCGCGGGCGCGCTCGGCGCAGCCGTGCACCGGCTGCGCCGCCGGGACCGATGGACGCCCTGAGCGCTCCGCGCCCAGCCACCGGCCCCTGGCGGATGTGACCGGCGCAACCCGCCCCGGGGCCCATGGGGCGCGTGGGCCTGGGGTACTGACAGGCCGAGGGTGCGTGCGAGGCCCGCCGAGTTCGACACGGGCCGGCCGACGCACCCCGACGCACGATACGGAGCACCGAGCAGGACCACGCGGTACCACGCGGCAGCACGAGCACCATCGACATCCCGGAGCGATCCCGAGGGGTGAGCGCCGGGCGACGCATCAGGAGCGGGCGGAGGCACACATGCGGCGGACGGATCCGGAAGGGCACGGTCCGGTCCGTTACGGCCCGCCGCTCCCCGCCCAGGGACTGCCCGTCCTGCCCGAACTGGCCGCCGCGCTCTCCGCCGCGGCGGAGAGCCCCCACCCCGTCCCGCTCGGTGGTGACCCCGCCCTCCTGGACGCCGCCTGCGGCTACTGGGACCGGCGCGGACTGGCCACCACCCGGGACAGGGCCCTGGCCGCCCCCGGCGCCCCCGCCCTGCTCCTCGCGCTGACCGCCGCGATCGGCGGCGACGTGCTGCTCCCACGGCCGTGCGCCGCCTGGTGGGAGCCGCAGGCACGGGCGCTGGGGCGAAGCGTCTTCCACGTGGCCACGCCCGCCGAGTGCGGGGGCGTGCCGGACCCGTACGCGCTCCTGGAGACCGTCCGCAGGATCCGGGCCGAGGGTGGCGACCCCCGGCTGCTCGTGCTGTGCGTCGCCGACGACCCGACCGCGACCGTGGCCCCGCCCGAACTGGTGCACGAGGCCATGGAGGCGGCCCTGGGGGAGGGGCTGCACCTGGTCAGCGACGAGACCTGGCGTGACACCGTGCACGACCCGCACGACACCGTGCTGCTCAGCCCCGCCGAGATGCTGCCCGACCGGGTCACCGTCGTCGCCGACCTCGCCGGCGCCTTCCTGCCCGCCGGCTGGCCGGCCGCCGTCGCCCGCTTCCCGGCGAACAGGGACGGGACGGGGCTGCGCGACCGGGTCCTGGACGTGCTCACCGCGCTGGGCGCCCGGGTCGCCACCCCGGTGGCCGCGGCCGCCGCCCACGCCCTCGGCGAGCCCGCCGCCGTCACCGAACGGCTCGCCGCCGCCGTGCGTCTGCACGCGCGCCTCGCCGAGGCCGCGTACCGCGCCGTGGTGGCCGCCGGGGCGCTCGCCCTGCCGCCGCGCGCCGGACGGCATCTCTACGCCGACCTCGCCCCGCTGCGCTCGACCCTCGCGGGGTACGGCGTCGGTGACGCCCAGGAGGCGGAGGACTTCCTCACCGATCGGCTCGGGATGCCCGCGCCCGGTGGCCACCGGTTCGGGGACGACCTCGGGGCGCTGCGCGTCCGGCTGTCCACCGACGCGTTCCTCGGCACCACCGAGGAGGACCGCGCCCGCGCCCTCACCGCACCGGATCCACTGGAACTCCCGCAGGTGGAAAGGGCGTTGACCCGCCTTGGAGCGGGGTTCGAGGACCTGCGGTGAGGCTCTTCGGCAGGACCTACGGCACCGACGGCACCGACGGCATCAGCGGGACCGACGGCACCAGCGGCCTCGGTGACCCCGGCGGCCTCGGTGACCCCGGCCTTCGGCGGACTTCAGCGATGACGATCCTTCGTGACGACGACGCTCAGTGACGGGAGCCTCCTCGATGACGCAGCAGTCCGAGTCGACCACCTCCACGACGACAGCCTCCTCGACGACGACCTCCAAGCCGACGACCGCGGCGACGACCGCCTCCTCGACAACCACCCGGGGCACCGCCGACCCGGAGTCCGGGACCCCCTCCTCCCGCCGCTCGCTCCGCCCCGCCCCTCGGGGAGCCGCGCCGCTGGCCTCGGTCGTTCGCCGACCGGCTCACCACGCCCCTCCCCGGGCTGAAGGCCTTCGCCCGGTTCGCCCGTGAGGGCTCGGTGCGGCCCGGGGCCGACGGACTCGCCGACGTCCCGCTGCTGCCGTACGAGCCAAGCCCGTTGCCGAGGGTGGACGCCCGTACTCTGGCCGTCTCCTGGGCGGGGCACGCGAGTTGGGTGGTGCGGATCGGCGGGCTGACCGTCCTCACCGACCCCGTCTGGTCCCGCCGCATCCTGGGCACCCCGGCGCGCGTCACCCCCGCGGGCGTCGACTGGGACGCGCTGCCCCGGGTGGACGCGGTCGTCATCAGCCACAACCACTACGACCACCTGGACGCGCCCACCCTGGCGAGACTCCCGCGCGACACCCCGGTGTTCGTGCCCGCCGGACTCGGCCGCTGGTTCCGGCGGCGCCGGTTCGACCGGGTCACCGAGCTGGACTGGTGGGAGGCGGCCGAACTCCACGGCGTCCGCTTCGACTTCGTACCGGCCCACCACTGGTCCAAGCGCACCCTCACCGACACCTGCCGGTCCCTGTGGGGCGGTTGGGTCCTCACGGCCCCCGGCGGCCGGCGCCTCTACTTCGCCGGCGACACCGGCTACGGCCACTGGTTCTCCCTCATCGGCCGCCGCCACCCGGGGATCGACGTAGCCCTCCTGCCGATCGGCGCCTACGACCCCCGCTGGTGGCTGAGCGACGTGCACTGCGACCCGGAGGAAGCCGTCCGTGCCTTCCAGGACCTCGGCGCCCGCCGCATGGCCCCCATGCACTGGGCCACCTTCGTGCTGTCGGCCGAACCGGTCCTGGAACCCCTGAGGAGAGTGAGGACGGCATGGCGGGCGGCCGGACTGCCGCGCGAGAACCTGTGGGACCTGCCGATCGGCGGCTCCCGAGTGCTGGACTGACCCGCGCGTGATGCGCCCGGGCCGGCCCGCGACGCGCCTCCCGTCAGTCCCGGGCCCTCACCGGACGACCCGGCGCCACACACTCGGCACCAGACTGATCAGCAGCGTCAGCACGACCGCCGCCAGCACCCCTTCCCACGGCTCCTCGAACAAGGACCCGCCCAGGATGCCGATCAACTGGTACGTCACGGCCCACGCGAGGCACGCCGGCAGATTCCCCCGGGCGAACCGCCGCAACGGCATCTTCGCCAGCAGACAGGCCAGCATCACCGGGAGACGCCCGGCCGGCATCAGCCGCGACAGCACCAGCACGGCCACCCCGTGGTCGTCGAGCTTCGCCTGCGCCTGGGTCAGCCGATCCTCCGGCGCCCGGCGGCGGATCGCCTCCAACCAGCGCGAACCGTTCTTGGAACCCATACCGCGCCGCCCCAGCCAGTACAGGGCGATGTCCCCGAGGAAGGCGGCGACCGACGCCACCACGAACACCATCAGCAGCGAGAGCGGCGCCGTCTGATGGAACGCCACCACGGCCGCCGAACTGACCAGCGCTCCGGTCGGCACCACCGGTACCAGCGCTCCGATCAGCACCAGCAGGAACAGCGTGGGATAGCCGATCGCCTGCTGGGTGGACGCGTACGGCACGGGAGCGCTCGCCGCCAGGACGATCACCGAGCCTCCCCCAGGACTCGGGTGACCGCGATCGGCGGGCGTCTCATCGCGCCACCCCCGGTCGCACGCTCTCCCCGTGGCCCAGCCGGTGCACGGCCACCTCGGGAGCGCGCGCGGCGGCGAGGCGTACGAACTCCTCACCGGGAGCGTGGAATTCATGGGGGCGCACGGCGTCCATGCCGATCGGCCAGTACGTGCCGTAGTGCACCGGAACCGCGCTCCGGGGCGCGAGCAGCGCAAGCGCCTCCGCCGCGCGCCCCGCGTCCAGATGCCCCTCGCCGAGGTACGGTCCCCAGCCGCCGACCGGCAGCAGGGCCACGTCGACCGGCCCGACCTCCTTCGACATCGTCTCGAACAGCCCGGTGTCCCCGGCGAAGTACGTCCGTGCCTCGCCCTCGACGACGAACCCGAGCGCGGGCGAACGATGCGGCCCGACCGGCAGCCGCCGCCCGTCGTGCCGGGCGGAGACAGCGCGTACCAGCAGGTCACCGACCCTGACCTCGTCCCCGGGCGCCGCCTCGGAGAGCCGGAGATGGGCCAGCCTGCGCAGCCCCGGCACCTGGCGCGGCGCGCCCTTCGGCACCACCACCCGGGTCCCCGGGGCGAGCCGGGCCAGGGAGGGGACGTGCAGATGATCGGCGTGCAGATGCGACACCAGTGCGACGTCCGCGACCGCGGCCTCCGGTGGCGGGGGCGCGCCCCGGCGCCTGCGCAGATGTGCGAGCCGGCGCGCGAACAGGGGGTCGGTCAGCACTCTCGTACCCGAGTCCTCCACTGTGCAGGTCGCGTGACCCCACCAGGTGATCTCCACCGGCACTCCGTTCGCCTCCTTCGCGCCACTCCCCCGAGCCTACGGGCTGGAGTAGGGTCTGCGGCCTGAGCCCGTCCCGCGGATCATGCCGTGGACGGGCATGCCGGTTCCGGCGTCCGCGGTTCGCTCCGCGGGACGGGTCCCGGGCCCGGGGGAGGGGGAACAGCATGGGAGACAAGGGCGATCGGAGCGGCGTCTCCGGGGTGGCGTGCCCGGACGCGGCCCGTGGCCGCGGCGCGGTGGGGCAGGTCGCGCCGGGACGCGGTGCGGTGGTGCGGGTCGCGGCCATAGCGAGCCTGACACCGCTGGAGGAGCTGGAGGCGGACCCCTTCCTGGTCGACTCCCGCAGCCAGCACGCCATGTGCGCCCGCTGGGCGGCCGAGCGCGGCTATGTGGTCACGCGCGAGCTGCTCGTACGCGGTCTGCGCCCCGATCACTGCGCCCTGTGGGCCGACGTCGACGCCGGCCTGGTCGATCTCTTCGTCGCCCCCAGCCACCGCGTCCTGGAGCGCGCCTTCGCCTCCGTCGACGACTTCACCGCCGAGTGCGCCCGGCGCGGCATCCGCGTCGAGACCGTCGGCCACGCCGAACCCGCCTACGACGCCCAGATGAAGGCCCATGTCCACCGCCGCCTGTCGATGCCGACGGCGGGCTACGACGGCCGTTGAGGGCACCACGTGCCTCTTCGAGCGCCGGGTGCACCAGCGCCCTCCAGGGGCGCGGGGAACTGCGCGACCGGCCACCGACGACCCGCGGCCCGCGACGCATGGCAAGTCCCGGCCCCTGCCCGCCCCTTGCCGAGCCGTGCCCCCGTGCCGCCCCTCGATGCCACCCCGGCGCCCCCACCCCTATGACAGGCTGAACCCAGGATCGTGACGCAAAGGTGGCCGGAACGTGGGCGGTGGTCGTTGGCGGAGGGTGCTGAGCGGCGTCTGGCGGATGCTCGCCGTATGGGCGGTGTCCACCCTGACCATGCTCGTGCTGGCGGGCGCGCTCCCCGACTTCCGGCTCCAGTCCGAGAGCGACGAGAGCGCCACGCAGATCGCCGTGACCGCGGCGCTCGGCGCGGGCGCCTTCGGTCTGCTGTCCTCGCTCGTGTGGCCCCTGCTGGTGCGGGCCCTGCTGCTGGTCCCGGCGCTCGTCCTCGGCCTGCTCGTCTTCTTCCTCAACGGCTCCCTGCTCCTGCTGGCCCTGCGGCTCAACCCCTCAGGCCAGGGCGCGGCCGCGCCCGAGACGGCCGTGGTCGTCGCCGCGGTGATGTCCGCCGTCGCCTCCGCCACCGGCGGCGCCCTCGCCGTACGGGACGACGACGCCTACCGGCGCCGCCTGTACCGCCTGGCCGACCGCCGCCGCGGGCACGCCGACGGCCGCATGGGGCCCGCCGGCCCCGGCACCCTCTTCCTCCAGCTCGACGGAGTCGGCCACGACGTGCTGGAGGCGGCGGCGGAGAAGGGGCTGATGCCCACCGTGGCCGCGTGGCTGGGCCTCGCGCCGCCGCCCGCCTCCGCCGGCGTCGCCCGGCCCCGGCCCACGCACCGGCTCACCCCGTGGCGCACCGACTGGTCCAGCCAGACCGGCGCCAGCCAGCTCGGCATCCTGCACGGAACCAACCACGACGTGCCGGCCTTCCGCTGGTACGAGAAGGACACCCGGGAGGTGATGGTCTGCAACCGGCCCTCCAGCGCCGCCGAGCTCCAGCGCCGGGCCGTCGACCGCACCGGCGACGGCGGTCTGCTGACCGTCGACGGCGCCAGCCGCGGCAACCTCTTCAGCGGCGGCGCCGAGCAGCTCGCGCTGGTGCTGTCGATGGCGGCCCGCCGGGGCAGGCGCAACCGGTCCCGCGCCGGCTACTTCGCCTACTTCTCCGACCCCGCCAACGCCGTCCGCACGGCCATGTCCTTCGTCGCCGACGTCCTGCGGGAGATCGGCCAGTCCACCCGGGCCCGGATGGCCGAGCAGCGCCCGCGCGTCAAGCGCGGCGGGCTCTACCCGTTCATCCGGGCCTTCGCCACCGTCGTCGAGCGCGATGTCGTCGTCGCCGCGGTGATCGGGGACATGCTCGCCGGCCGCGCGGCGATCTACGCGGACCTGGTGGCGTACGACGAGGTCGCGCACCACTCCGGACCGCACAGCCGGGACGCCGCGAAGATCCTCGAACGCCTGGACCGCTCCCTCGCGCTGATCGCCCAGGTCGCCGAACACGCCCCGCGCGCCTACCGGATCGTCCTCCTCTCCGACCACGGCCAGAGCCCCGGGGAGACCTTCCTGGGCCGCTACGGTCTCACCCTGGGCGACCTGGTCCGCGCCGGCTGCGGCCTGGCCGTCCCGCGCCGCGCCCAGCGCACCCACAGCGGCGCCGAGGCACGCGCGGCGGTACGGGCCGCGCTGCGCATCCCCGTCGAGGAGGGCGTCGAGGAGCACCGCCCCACCCGCCGCTCCGAGCCCATCACGCTGGCCTCCGGCAACCTCGGCCTCGTCTCGTTCCCGGACGTCTCCCACCGGATGAGCCGCGAGGAGATCGACGCGCGGCACCCCGCGCTGCTCTCCACCCTCGCCAACCACCCCGGCGTCGGGTTCGTCCTCGTCCGCAGCGAGGAGCACGGCGGTGTGGTCCTCGGCGCGCACGGCGCGGAGATCCCGATCGACGATCTGAGCGACGAACACCCGGGCCCCCTGGCCGACTTCGGCCCCGGCGCCGCCGACGCCGTACGCCGCACGCACGGCTTCCCGCACACCGCAGACATCATGGTCAACTCCTCCTACGACCCCGCCGACGGCGAGGTCCTCGCCTTCGAGGAACAGATCGGTTCCCACGGAGGCCTGGGCGGCTGCCAGTCCCGCCCTTTCCTGATGTCCCCCCTGGCCCTCTCCGAGCCGGTGGCGCAGGACGAGCCCCTGACGGGCGCGGAACACATCCACCGCGTCCTGACACGCTGGCTGAGGGAAGCGGACGGCCCCCAAGTCCCCGTGGCTCAACTGGAGCACTCCGAAGGGGCGCGGGGAACTGCGCGACCAGCCACGAACCGACCCGCACCCGCCACCCAACAGGACCCGGCGGGCGCCTAGTGCGTGTTTCGGAAGTCCCTTCTGCTCTGCGACGCCCGGCACGCTCCCCCAGTCTCGGCTGGCGCTCGACCGGGAGGTACCCCCACCGCCGCACCGGACGAAAGGCGAAGTACACCCAGTACGAGGCCTTTCGTCCGGCGCGCCGAGAGCACGCACCGGACGCCGCAGAGCCGCCCTTCGGGCGACGAAGGGACTTCCGAAACACGCCCTAGTAGGGCTCCGTTAGGTTGCTCTGGCTCTTGTGCTTGGGCTGGTGGTGGATGTTCTGGGCAGGGGGCGGTGGCAGGTGGTGCAGGTGCCGGTCCAGCAGTTCAGCAGGTCCTGGATGGCGTCGAGGATCTGGTAGAGGGTGAGTCCGCTGTATCGGCTTTTGGGGACAGGCGCTGTTCGGTGAGGAAGGCGTGGGCGGCGGTGACCAGGGTGACGTGGTGGTGCCAGCCGTTCCAGGAGCGGCCCTCGAAGTGGTCCAGGCCGAGGCCGTGCTTGAGTTCCCGGTAATCGTGCTCGATGCGCCAGCGGATCTTGGACAGGCGGACCAGTTCGGTGATCGGTGTGTCGGCGGGCAGGTTGGACAGCCAGTAGTCGGTGGGTGCTTCGGCGTCCTGGGGCCATTCGACCAGCAGCGTCACCTCGGGCAGGACACCGTCCCAGTGGCCGTGCTCGGCAGTGGCGGCGGCTTGGGCCAGACGGCGGGCCCTCACCCCGGCCGGCCGCACCCGCAGCGCCAGAAAGCGTGAGTGCATCGGCCCGCGGGAGCCTTCACGCCAGGTCACCTCGGTGAACGCCTGCCGTCCGTGCTCCTGAGCCAGCGCTGCCACCGAGGACGGCTTGTCCCGGTAGCGGGGCTGCGGCCTGCGACCGTTCCCGGACCAGGCCGGGGCGGTGGGCCGCACGTCGTGCGGGTGGACCGTCACGTCCGAACGGACCGCCACGACATAGCCGATGCCCCGCTCGCTCAGACCGTCGCGGAAGTCGGCGTTCTGCCCGTAGCCGGCGTCGGCCACCACCACCGGCGGCACCAGACCCCACCCGGCCAGCTCATCGAGGATGTCCAGGGCCAGACGCCACTTCTCCCGGTGCCCGACCTCCTGCGGTATCCCGGTCTTCTGCCGCCGCACCGCATCGTCCGCCCACTCCTCGGGCACGAACATCCGCCACTGCAGCGGACAGGACGCGGTGTCGGAGACCGCGTGCACACTCACCGCGACCTGGCAGTTGGCCCGCTTGCCCAGCGCCCCGCAGTACTGGCGCGCGACCGCCACCGACATCTTCCCGTCCTTGGGGAACGACACGTCATCGACCGCCCAGGCATCCGGGCCGATTCTCGGCACCATCCGCTGGGCGATCCGCCGCCGCACCGGCACCGGATCCCACGTCGACTGGTTCACGAACTGCTGCAGGTTCTGCTCGTTGCCGTCGGGCAGCCGTTCCGCCATCGGCTGGATCGACTTCCGCCGTCCGTCCAGCATCAGTCCCCGCAGGTAGCAGTCGCCCTTCGCCCGCTGATCCTTGCGCGGCACCGACGCGAACACGTCAGCGACGAATAACGCCAACGTCGCCCGAGCACGGTTCACTTCATGTGCGTCCACACCTTCAGCGTTCCCCCAAACAGGACCGACAGACAGACGTAACGGAGCCCTACTAGGCGCCCCCGGCCCAGAAAAAATTCGGCTGCGCTCCCGCGAAGCGGTCACCCACACTGGCCGCAACGTCCGCAGGACCGAATCCCTGGAGCCCACGCCTTGCAGGCAGCCGTCACCGTCACGCCCTCCCGCCTCCCCGAGCTGCTGCTCGGCCTCGCCACCGTGCGCCCCGTCTTCCTCTGGGGCGCCCCCGGCATCGGCAAGTCCTCACTCGTGCGGGACTTCGCCGAGTCGCTGGGCCTGGAGTGCGTGAGCCTCCTCGGTACGCAGCTCGCGCCGGAGGACTTGATGGGCGTCCCGCAGATCCGCGACGGCCGCTCCGTGTTCTGCCCGCCGGAGGCGATCGCCCGCGACGAGCCGTACTGCCTGTTCCTGGACGAGCTCAACGCGGCCACCCCGGATGTGCAGAAGGCCTTCTACTCGCTGATCCTGGACCGCCGTATCGGCAACTACGAGCTGCCGAAGGGCTCGATCGTCGTCGGCGCCGGCAACCGTGCCACCGACAACGCCCTGGCCCGCCCCATCGCCTCCGCCCTGGTCAACCGGC
The DNA here is from genome assembly GCF_020982545.1 of Streptomyces sp. MNU76. Taxonomy (GTDB): domain Bacteria; phylum Actinomycetota; class Actinomycetes; order Streptomycetales; family Streptomycetaceae; genus Streptomyces. Next base: position 948,331 of record NZ_JAJKLK010000003.1, read on the forward strand.
TCACCCACGTCCACCTCCAGGCGTCGGCCAAGGACTGGCTGGCCTGGGCCGAGGACAACGGCATCCACCCCTGGATCCTGGACCACCTCACCGACCGCCCGGACCAGCTGTGGTCGAAGCCGCCGAAGAGCGAGGAGCCGTTCTCCACGCCCCGTTCCTGGCACATGCTCTCCGACGCGCTGCACTCCTTCGGGACCGACCTCGACGAGGAGACCCTGAAGATCCTCGCGCACGGCACGCTGACGCCCGCGCACGCGGTGGCCTTCTGCGGCTACGTCAAGATCGTGCGCAGCCGGTTCGGTATCGAGGCCATCCTCAAGGGCGAGGCCGGCTGGCCCCACCGCGTGGAGGACCGCGACCTGCTGTACTACCTCGCCGACTCCTTCCGCGGCCGGCTGATCAAGGAACTGCCGGTCAGCAAGCAGCACATGTCCGCGAACGGGCGGCAGACCGCGTACCGCGCCAAGTCCCTGCTGGTGCGGCTCGCGGAGATCTCCGTCGAGGTCGCCCAGACCGTCATCGCCGACGACACCGACGGCAACCCCGTGCTGCCCGCCTGGTTCCTGGTCGAGGCGGCCCGCGACATGCCCCGGCTGGTGGAGGCGCGCCGGTGAGCACGGCCGGCGGCAAGGGCCGGGGGAAACGGAAGACACAGCGGGACCTCGCCACCGAGGCGTTCGAGGCGGGACTGGAGGCGGTGCGGCGCAACTCCGCGCTGCGGGCGGTCGGGTTCAGCGTCTGCCGCAAGGAGAAGTGCGACCTGGCGCCCCGCGAGGGCCTCGTCCGGGTCGACTCCGAGGGCGTGCTGCACGCGCACCCCGACCGGCTCGCGGCCCCCGACGCCTGGGCCTGGGCCATCGCCCACGCCGCCATCCACCTGGGCTTCGGGCACGTCCCGGCGGCGCGGGGCGAGCGCACCCAGCCCGACCGGTTCGACCTCGCCGCCCGCTGCGTCGCCGTCAACCGGTTCCTGCTCACCTTCCCCGTCGGCCTGACCCCCGAGAACCTGCCCGACCGCTACCCGGACGGCGACGAGGAGCGCCTCGCCGCCCGCTGGCGCCGTGACGGACTCCCGGCGGCGTACGAGCACTGCGGCACGGCCGGCGGCGAGCCCGACCAGCTGCTGCTGTCCTGGCCCACGTGGCGGGGCACACCCACGGACTGGCAGCTCGCCTTCGCGCACGCCCTCACCCGCACGATGTCCGCCGCGATGGACATGGCCGGCGGCCGCCGCGAGTCCCTGGACGACGAGCCGACCCGCATGCGGCCCTGGGAGAAGGCGCTGAGCTGGTTCATCTCCTCCTACCCGCTGCTCGGCGGCATCGCGGCCGGCATCCGGATCGTCGCCGACGTCGAACTCGCCCATGCCCACGGCATCTCCGTCGCGGCCGTCGACGCGGAGGCGGGCGAGATCTACCTCAACCCGCTCCGCCAGTTCGACGACGAGGAGTGGCGGTTCATCCTCGCCCACGAGATGCTGCACGCCGCCCTGCGCCACGGCGACCGCTGCGGCACCCGTGACCCCTTCCTGTTCAACATCGCCGCCGACTACGTCATCAACGACTGGCTGCGCGAGATGCAGGTCGGCACCATGCCCGACGGGCTGCTGTACGACCCCGCACTGACCGGGCTGTCGGCCGAGGAGGTCTACGACCGGATCGTCGGTGACCTGCGCCGGATGCGCAGGCTCGCCACCCCGCGCGGCAGGGGCGTGGGCGACATCCTCGGCGGTCCGCTCGGCTCGCCGCGCGACTACGTGGACCTCGACGAGTTCTACCGCCGGGGCCTGGCCCGGGGCTTCGACCTGCACGAGCGGCAGGAACGCGGTCTGCTGCCCGCCGGTCTGGTCGAGGAGATCCGCGCCCTCAGCCATCCGCCCCTGCCCTGGGACGCGCAACTCGCCCGCTGGTTCGACGAGTTCGTACCCAGTCCCCAGGCCGTACGGAGCTACGCGCGCCCCTCGCGCCGTCAGTCCGCCACCCCCGACATCCCGCGCGCCGGACGGTACTTCCCACCCGAGGAGATCGCCCGCTGCACCTTCGGCGTCGTCCTCGACACCTCCGGCTCCATGGACCGGACGCTGCTCGGCAAGGCGCTGGGCGCGATCGCCTCGTACGCGGCGGGCCGGGACGTACCGGCCGCCCGGGTCGTGTTCTGCGACGCCGCCCCGCACGACGCGGGGTACCTGCCGGTCACCGAGATCGCCGGACGGGTACGGGTACGCGGGCGCGGCGGTACGGAACTGCAGCCGGGCGTCGATCTGTTGCACCGCGCCGACGACTTCCCGCCGGGCGCACCGGTCCTGGTCATCACGGACGGCTGGTGCGACGTGCTGCGGGTACGGCGGGAGCACGCGTATCTGATTCCCCAAGGTGCTCGCCTGCCGTTCACCGCGCGGGGGCCGGTGTTCAGGGTGAGATGAGCCTCCTGCCCGCCGGAGTGTGATCGGATGGGGGCACGGAACCCCGGCGACGGAACCCCGGCGACGGGACTCCGGCATCGTGACTGACAGGAAAGGACTCATCGTGGCCACCACGCGCACCGCACACACCGTCTGGGAAGGCGAGCTGCTCAAGGGCACCGGCACCGTCACCTTCGACTCCTCCGGCATCGGTTCGCAGCCGGTGTCGTGGCCGTCGCGCGCGGAGCAGGCGAACGGCAAGACCAGCCCCGAGGAGCTGATCGCGGCCGCCCACTCCAGCTGCTTCTCCATGGCGCTCTCCCACGGCCTCACGGGCGCGGGCACCCCGCCCACCCGCCTGGAGACCAAGGCGGACGTGACGTTCCAGCCCGGCGAGGGCATCACCGGCATCCACCTCACCGTCCGCGGCGAGGTCCCCGGCCTCGACGCGGACGGCTTCCAGGAGGCGGCCGAGGGCGCAAAGAAGAACTGCCCGGTCAGCCAGGCCCTGACCGGCACGACGATCACGCTGACGGCCGAGCTGGCCTGACCGTCTGCTTCGTGCGCCCCGTCTCCGCCCCATTGACAAGAGCCCACTCAAGTTTTGTGCTGGTGGTGGGAACACTTGGCGGACCTCGCGGGTCCTTGCGGACTCCGCTGGAAGGGGACGGCGATGGGGCGTGCGGTCGGGATCGATCTCGGGACGACGAACTCGGTGGTGGCCCTGCTGGAGGGCGGTGAGCCGACCGTCGTCGTGAACGCGGAGGGGCAGCGGACGACACCGTCGGTGGTGGCCTTCGCCAAGAGCGCCGAGGTGCTCGTCGGCGAGATCGCCAAGCGGCAGGCCGTGACGAACGTCGAGCGCACCGCCCGCTCCGTCAAACGCCACATGGGCGACGCGAGTTGGCGGTTCCCCGCGGAGGGCTCCGTGGACGGCACCCGCTACCGGGCCCAGGAACTGTCCGCGCGCGTCCTGCAGAAGCTGAAGCGGGACGCCGAGTCGTACCTCGGCGAGGACGTCACCGATGCCGTCATCACCGTTCCCGCGTACTTCGACGACGCGCAGCGGCAGGCGACCAAGGAGGCGGGCGAGATCGCGGGCCTGAAGGTCCTGCGGATCATCAACGAGCCCACGGCGGCGGCCCTCGCGTACGGCCTGGACCGGGGCGAGGAGCAGACCGTCCTCGTCTTCGACCTCGGCGGCGGCACCTTCGACGTCTCCCTCCTGGAGATGGGCGACGGCGTCATCGAGGTGAAGGCCACCAACGGCGACACCCGGCTCGGGGGCGACGACTGGGACCAGCGGGTCGTCGAGTACCTCGTCAAGCGCTTCCAGGGGCAGCACGGCGTCGATCTCGGCCGCGACAAGATGGCGTTGCAGCGGCTGCGGGAGGGCGCGGAGCGGGCCAAGATCGAGCTGTCCAGCTCCTCCGAGACGTCCATCAACCTCCCGTACGTCACCGCTTCCGCCGAAGGGCCCCTCCACCTGGAGGAGACGCTGACGCGCGCCCAGTTCCAGGAGCTGACCGCCGACCTGCTCGACCGGTGCAGGACGCCGTTCCACCAGGCCGTCAAGGACGCGGGGGTGAAGCTCGCGGCGATCGACCATGTCATCCTCGTGGGCGGTTCGACGCGGATGCCCGCCGTGAGCGACCTGGTCCGGGAACTCACCGGCAAGGACCCGCACAAGGGGGTGAACCCCGATGAGGTGGTGGCGGTCGGCGCCGCGCTCCAGGCGGGCGTCATCCGGGGCGACGTGAAGGACGTCCTGCTGCTCGACGTCACCCCGCTGTCCCTGGGCATCGAGACCAAGGGCGGCATCATGACCAAGCTGATCGAGCGCAACACGACGATTCCCACGCGCCGTTCGGAGATCTTCACGACGGCGGCCGACAACCAGTCCTCGGTCGGCATCCAGGTGTACCAGGGCGAGCGGGAGATCGCCGCGTACAACAAGAAGCTGGGCGTCTTCGACCTCACCGGGCTGCCGCCCGCGCCGCGCGGTGTCCCGCAGATCGAGGTGGCCTTCGACATCGACGCGAACGGCATCATGCACGTCTCGGCGAAAGACCTCGCCACCGGCCGCGAACAGAAGATGACGGTGACCGGCGGCTCCGCGCTCCCCAAGGACGACATCGACCGCATGATGCGGGAGGCCGAGCGGTACGCCGACGACGACCGCCGGCGCCGCGAGGCCGCCGAGACCCGCAACCACGCCGAGCAACTCGCCTACCAGACCGAGAAGTTCCTCCGCGAGAACGAGGCGCGCGTTCCCGCCGACAGCAGGGCCGAGGTGGAGGCAGCGGTGGCCGAGGTGAAGCGCCTCCTGGAGCACCCCGAGGACACCGCGTCCCTCCGCGCCGCCACCGACCACCTCTCCACCGTCAGCCAGCGCATGGGCCAGGCCATGTACGCGGCGGCGGCCGCAGACCGGGCCGAGACACCGCCCTCCGGCCCGGCCGGCAACGGGAACGGGAAGGCCGCCGAGGACGACGACACGACGGTGGTCGACGCGGAGATCGTGGACGAGGAGAAGGGGCCGAAGGGAGGGAGGGGCGGCGTAGCCGCCCGGGGGCTCAGCTCAGTGTGTGTCGCGGTACCGCTTCAGGATGTCCCGGGTCGCCTCGGCGGAGGCCGCGTGTGCCGCCATGTGGTCGAGGACTTCGAGGTGGAGGGCCACCTCGGTGCGGGAGTCGAGGTAGAGGGCACCGGTGAGGTACTCGCTGTAGACCATGTCGGGGAGTTCCGGTTCGGCGAAGCGGAAGAGGGAGAAGGGGGCGTAGGTGCCCGGGTGGGGGCCGCTGGCGAACTCGCAGACCTGGAGGATCACATGGTCCTTCTCGGTGACGTCGAGAAGCCGGTCGATCTGGTCGCGCATCACCTGGGAGCGGATGCTCACCGGCCGCCTGAGGGCCGTCTCGTCCATGATCACCCACAGGTGCGGCGGCTGCTCCTGGGTGAGGAGCTTCTGTCTCGCCATCCGTAGCGACACATGCCGTTCGATGCTCTCGGTACCGGTCTGCCCGACCGTCCCGGCCTCCATCACGGCCCGCGCGTACTCCTCGGTCTGCAGCATCCCCGGCACGAAGTGCGGCTCGTACTGCCGGATCAGCTGCGCCGCGCCCTCCAGGCTGACGTACACGCTGAACCAGTCGGGCAGCACATCGTGGAACCGCTGCCACCACCCCGGCTTGTTCGCCTCCTCGGCCAGCGACACGAACGCGGCGACCTCGTGCTCGGCGACCCCGTACGTCGTCAGCAGCACCTGGACGTAGGGGATCTTCAGGGCGACGTCGGCGGTCTCCATGCGCCGTACCGTCGCCGGGGCGACCCGGAGGACGCGTGCCGCCTCCTCGCGCTTGAGCCCGGCGGCCTCCCGCAGTTCCTGGAGCCGTTTTCCGAGCACCACCTGGCCCACGGTGGGCGCTGCCCGCCGCTCACTCACGCCACGCCTCCCCACGCGCCGATATACCCCAACAGTCTGTCATGCCCCGGTGGCACCGCGCAGGGGCGGCCGGAACGCGATGTTCCGGCGGCCTCGGGGCACGACGACCCCGCAGGGTACGGGGTGCCATGACCTCGGAGGTAATCGACCGCCGTCGGTACCGCGCGGCAAGGTGAGGTCACCGGGTCCTTCCGGCCGCCCCACGGGCGCGCTCGGCCCCGGTCCCTCCCGTTCCCGCCCACCACCTCGACGGAGCGTGATCTGCCATGTCCATGACTTTCGCGTCGACGGCCCGGCTCGCCGTACTGGCCCGGACCACCGAGCCCCGCACCATGCTGCGCCGCTTCCTGGCCGCCGACGCGGCGGTGACCGGGGCGAACGGGCTCGCCTACCTCCTGGCCTCCGGCCCCCTCGGCCGCTTCCTCGGGGTCGACCCCGGGCTGCTCCTCGGGCTCGGCGCGTTCCTCACCGTGTACGCGGTGGGTGTCGCCCTGCTCGCCGCGCGTGAGCGTCCGCCGACGCTGCCCGTACGGGCCGTGATCGAGGCCAACCTCGCCTGGACGGTCCTCAGCCTCGTCTCCCTGGTGCTGTGGCTGACGCCGAGCGCGGCGGGCGCGGTGTGGACACCGCTCCAGGCGGTCACCGTGGCCGGGTTCGCGGCACTCCAGTACCTGGCCCTCCGCGCGGCAGGCCCCCGCACGGACGTCGGCTGACCGTCAGGACATCAGCCCGTGCAGGTACTTGACCGTCGCCGGGTCCGCCGGGAGGAACGTCTCGATGGCGAGCTCGGCCACGGTCACGTCCAGGGGGGTGTTGAAGGTGGAGACCGAGGAGATGAACGACAGCACCCGGCCCTCGTGCTCGATCCGCATCGGCAGCGCGAAGTACACGCTCGCCCCCGCGCCGGGTCTCGCCCCCGCGTCCCCGCCGGAATCGTCCTCGGGCGTGCCCGGCGGCAGCGGATAGGCCGCCACCTCCTCGTACAGCGCCCGCAGCGGCTCCGAGCGGTGCAGCGCGACCTGGCGCTCCATCTGCTCCAGCAGGTGCCCGCGCCAGGCGCGCAGATTCCGGATGCGCGGCGCCATGCCCTCGGGGTGCAGCGTCAAACGCATCGCGTTCAGCGGCGGCACCAGCAGAGACTCGGGGATCCCGTCGAGAAGCATGACGATGCCCCGGTTCGCGGCCAGGACGTCGTACGTCGCGTTCATCACCAGCGCCGGATACGGCTCGTAGCCCTGTATCAGCCGCTCCATGCCCTCCCGCAGCGCGCCCATCGACGGGTCGTCCAGCGGCGTCTCCGGGTAGTGCGGGGCGTAACCCGCCGCGAGCAGCAGCGCGTTCCGCTCCCGTACGGGTACCTCCAGGTGCTCGGCGAGCCGGAGCACCATCTCCTCGCTCGGGCGGGAGCGGCCCGTCTCGACGAAGCTGATGTGCCGAGCCGAGGAACCCGCGCGCAGCGCCAACTCCAGCTGGCTGACCCGCCGTCGCTCCCGCCAGGAGCGCAGCAGCGGGCCCACGCCCTGGACGGCGGGCGTGGTGGGACGGCCCGGGGCACCGGTCGGGACAGTCGTCGGGACACTGGTCATGCGGAGAACGTAACCGAGCCGGTCGAGGCGTGGCGCGCCCGGGCTCCTGACCAGGGACCCGGCCCTCCGTCTGTGGCACGCTGGGAGGGACCGGACGTCACGGAGGGGACCTCCCGGAAGGAGTGGGTCATGCCCGTCGAACCCTTGTCGCAGAAGGAGATCGAGGACCGGCTGACGGAGCTGCCCGGCTGGTCGCTGGACGGGGACCGGATCGCCCGTTCCTACCGGCTGGGCTCGCACTTCGCGGCGACCGCGATGGTCGTGCACATCGCCCAGACCCAGGAGGAGCTCGACCACCACTCCGACCTCACCCTCGGCTACGACACGGTGTCGCTGACCATCCACACCCACAGCGTCGGCGGCGCCGTCACCGAGAAGGACTTCGAGCTGGCCCGCAGGGTGGAGGCGCTCGCCCCCGGTCACGGGGCGAGCTGAGGCGGGTGCTGGACTACGACAAGGAGGCCGGCGCCTACGACACCCTGCGGGGCGGCGAGCCCCGCGCCGAGGCCGCCGCCCACGCCGTGCTCGGCCTCGTCCCCGAGGGCGCCCGCCGGCTGCTCGACATCGCCTGCGGCACCGGGATCGTGACCCGCCGCCTCGCGGCGGCCCGTCCCCGGACACGGGTCACGGGGGTCGACCTCACGCATGCGATGGCGAGCCGGGCCGCCGCCCGGCTGCCCGGCTCCGTCGTGATCGGTGACGCCCGCCGACTCCCGTTCAGCGACGGGGAGTTCGACGCCGTCACCAGTGTGTGGCTGCTGCATCTGCTGGGCGGCCCCGAGGACGTGCGGGCCGTGGTCGGGGAGTGCGCGCGGGTGCTCCGCCCCGGTGGCGTCTACGTCACCACCGTCGACAAGGCCGCCTCCCACAACGTGGGCAGCGACATCGACGCGGTGCTCGCCCCACGGCCCCGGTCCCCGGCGATGGACCCCGCGGGCGCGGTCGAGAAGTACGCCGTCGCCCACGGTCTGCGCGCCGCCGGGCAGGCCCGTTTCCCCGGGCGCGGCCAGGGCCGCAGCCCTCGCCGCACGGTCGCCGACCTGCGCAGGGGCTGGTTCGTCACGCTGCCGCCCGGCGATCCGCTGGCCGACGACTTCGCGCGTCGCCTCGCCGCCCTGCCCGACCAGGACCTGCCGCGCCCGGACCCGGAGTTCACCCTGCGGTCGTTCCGGAAGGCCGCCTGAACTCCGTGATCCAGTTGGTCAGCCAGGTCGTGCCGCCGTCCCGGGAGAACGCCTGCTCCCAGCGGGCGGAGGTCTCGGACATCCCCGACCACACGAAACGCACGCGCACGTTCTCGTCGTCGAGGGTGTCGTCGCCGTGGAACTCCCCCCCGGCCGCCCTCGAACCGGCCCGTGACCGGCGGGAACAGCGTGCCGGTACGGCTGGAGGACCAGCTCGGCGACCAGGTTCGCGCCCGTGGGTCGAACAGCCGCAGGGTCAGCCCCTTCGAGCCGAGGTGCGGCATGTCGATCTCGTCGATGTTCGCGGCCCCGTCGAAGAGGGCCCAGCAGCGGCTGGTGGAGGTGAACTCCTCCCAGTCGCTGTCCGGCGCGAGGAAGTCGGTGCGGCGGCGGTGGTGGGCCTCCCACGCGCCGTGGAAGAAGTCGAAGTCGTGCGGGCCGCTCATCGCCGACCTCCGGTGAGCGAGGGGGTTCCGGTCGTCCCGGCGGGCAGGGAATCCGCCAAGTAGGCGTCGAGATAAGGGAGTTCGGGTGCGAGGACGTGCCGTACCCAGGCGTCGCGTTCGTGCTGGATCGGCGGGAGTTCCCAGACGCAGCCGATCCACGGGCGGTCGGTGGCCACGAAGTGCGTGGGGTCGGTGTCCGGGCAGCCGAGCACCGGCTGGCCCGCCGCCGCTCCGGCGAAGTGCAGGACGTTGTCCCACACCCAGCTGTAGACGTTCAGGTAGGCACCGGTGTCGCCGCCCCGGTGCAGCACGACGAAGGTCGCGGGCGGTGTGGTCCCGTCAGGCTCCGGCGGCAGTGCGGGAAGGAGCGCGTACGCCGCCTCCGCGACCTCGGGAGCGATGCCGTCCGGGTCGGCCGTGACGTGGTAGCGCTTGATCCGTCGGCCGGCCGCCTCGACGGGCGGCGGCACGGTCAGCAGTTTCTCGGTGAAGGGCATGGCGGCACGTTAGGACCGCTTCACTGACATCCTGTGTCAGTGAAGTCCAGCCGAATCGTCTCCATCCTGCTGCTGCTCCAGACCCGGGGGCGGATGACCGCCGCCGAGCTCGCCGAGGAGCTGGAGGTCTCCGTCCGCACGGTCTACCGGGACGTGGAGGCGCTGGGCGCGGCCGGGGTCCCGCTCTACGGCGACGCGGGCCACGCCGGGGGCTACCGCCTCCTGGAGGGCTACCGCACCCGCCTCACCGGGCTCACGAGGAACGAGGCCGAGGCCCTGTTCCTCGCGGGCGCGCCGGGGCCCGCCGCCGACCTGGGCCTCGGCGCGGTGCTGGCCGCCGCTCGGCTGAAGGTCCGCGCGGCCCTCCCCGTCGAGCTGCGGGCCCACGCCGACCGGGTCGTCGGCCGCTTCCACCTGGACGCCCCCGGCTGGTACGCGGAGGCCGACGACACCCCGTTCCTGGCCGCCGTCGCCGACGCGGTCTGGAACGGCCGGGTGCTGCACGTCCTCTACCGCCGCTGGGCCGAGCCGACCGACGTACGGCGCCGTCTCGAACCGTACGGCCTGGTCCTCAAGGCGGGCCGCTGGTACGTCGTCGCCGGGCCGGGACCCCGTACGTTCCGCGTGGACCAGATCCTCGACATCCTCGAACCCGACGCCGCCGACGAGGAGTTCACCCGCCCGGACGGCTTCGACCTCGCCGCGTACTGGGCGGCGTACCAGCGCGACTTCCACGCCCGGCTGCACCGTGGCGAGGCGCTGGTCCGGCTGGCGCCGGGCGTGACCCTGCCCAGGGCCGTTCCCGTCGAGGGCGGCACGGCCGAAGACGGCTGGGCCACGGTGAGGGTGCCCGTCGAGTCCGTCGGACACGCACACGGCGAGTTCCTGCGGCTGGGCACGGACATCGAGGTGCTGGAACCGGCCGAACTGCGCCACAGGATCGCCCGGACCGTGGCCGAACTGGCCGAAAGGTACGGCAACGTGGCCGGGAACGGTGGCGACTGAAGGAGCGGAACCCGTCCGTTTCTTCTGGAGGTTCATCACGTGCAGCACCCGCACAGGCACCACAGACGCCGAGCCCTGCGCTCGCTGGTGACAGCGGCCCTGGTCGCCGCCGGACTCACCACGTTCACCGATACGCCGGCCGAGGCCGCCACCGCCCGCCAGGTCGAGCGCCTCGACCGGGGCGTGGTCAGCGTGCACGTCGACAGCGGCAACCTGGTCAGCTGGCGCTGGCTGGCCACCGACCCGAATGACGTGTCCTTCAACGTCTACCGAGCCGGTACGAAGGTCAACTCGACCCCGATCACCGGCTCGACGAACTACTTCCACTCCGGCGCCCCGGCCCAGGCCGACTACACGGTCCGCGCGATCGTGGGCGGCGTGGAGCAGGGCGACTCGGTGCACGCCGTCCAACTGCGCACCGGCTACAAGGACGTGCCGATCAGCGCACCCGCGGGCGGCACCACCCCGGACGGCGTCGCCTACACCTACGAGGCGAACGACGCCTCCGTGGGCGACCTCGACGGCGACGGGGCCCTGGAGTTCGTCCTGAAGTGGCAGCCCACGAACGCCAAGGACAACTCCCAGTCCGGCTACACCGGCAACACGATCATCGACGGCGTCAAGCTCGACGGCACCCGACTGTGGCGCATCGACCTGGGCCGCAACATCCGCTCGGGCGCGCACTACACCCAGTTCCAGGTGTACGACTACGACGGCGACGGCAAGGCGGAGATCGCCGCCAAGACGGCGGACGGCACGGTCGACGGGGCGGGGAGGGTCATCGGCAGCTCCTCCGCCGACCACCGCAACTCCAACGGCTACATCCTGTCCGGGCCCGAGTACCTGACCATGTTCAACGGGCAGACCGGGCGCGCGATGCAGACCGTCGACCACGTCCCGGCCCGGGGCACGGTCTCGTCCTGGGGCGACTCGTACGGCAACCGCGTGGACCGCTTCCTCGCCGGCACGGCGTATCTGGACGGTGCCCGCCCTTCCCTGATCATGGCGCGCGGCTACTACACCCGTTCGGTGATCGCGGCCTGGGACTGGCGGAACGGCTCCTTCGCCCGCCGCTGGACCTTCGACACCAACTCCTCCACCAACTCCGGCCGGGGCTACGACGGTCAGGGTTCGCACAGCCTCTCCGTCGGTGACGTCGACAACGACGGCCGGGACGAGATCGTGTACGGCGCGATGGCCGTGGACGACAACGGGGCCGCCCTGTGGACCACCCGGACGGGCCACGGCGACGCCCAGCACCTGGGCGACCTCGACGCGTCGACGTCCGGCCTGGAGTACTTCAAGGTCTCGGAGTCCACCTCCCAGCCCGCCGAGCTGTACATCAACCCGGCCAACGGTGCGGTCCGCTGGCAGCTCGCCGCCTGCTGCGACAACGGGCGGGGAGTCGCCGGTGACATCCACGCGGGCAACGACGGCCCCGAGATGTGGTCGGCCTCCGACTCCGCCATCCGCGACGAGGCCGGCGCGGCGAAGGGCCGCGAGCCCTCCTCGGTCAACTTCCTCTCCTGGTGGGACGGCGACCCGGTCCGTGAGCTCCTCGACGGCACCCGGATCGACAAGTACGGCACCTCCGCCGACACCCGGCTGCTGACCGGCTCCGGGGTCTCCTCCAACAACGGCACCAAGGCCACCCCGGCCCTCTCCGGAGACATCCTCGGCGACTGGCGTGAGGAGGTGGTCTGGCGCACGAGCGGCAACACGGCGCTGCGGATCTACTCGACGCCGATCGAGACGAGCACGAAGATCACGACCCTGCTGCACGACCCGATGTACCGCACAGGGCTGGCCTGGCAGAACACCGCGTACAACCAGCCCCCGCACACCAGCTTCTTCATCGGCGCCGGCATGCCGACGCCGCCCAGGCCGACCGTGTACACGCCGTAGGGGCCGCTCCGTGGGCGGGCCCGGCCCGCCCACGGACTCCTGCGCGCGCTGGTCAGCCCAGCGTGACGGACGCCTGCACCGGCAGATGGTCGCTGGGGAACTGGCCGCCGGACGCGAACGTGTTGATGGCCGCCCGGTGCACCGTGATGCCCGGAGTGGTCAGGATCCAGTCGATGCGGTCGCCGCCCGGCGTCAGCGGGCGGTAGCCGTGGAACGTCGCGTACAGGTCGTTGCGCTCGGGCGCCGCGTCCCAGGTGTCGACGAGGCCGGCGCCCAGCATCGTGTCGTAGACCGTGTTCCGGTGGGCCGCCACGTTGAAGTCGCCGGTGACGACGAGGGGCAGCGACCGGTCGAGCCCGGCGATGCGCTGGGCGATCAGGGCCGCGGCGCGGTCGCGGGCGTACTGGCTGAGGTTGTCGAGGTGGGTGTTGAGGACGTAGAACTGTCTGTCGCCGTCCTTCAGGTCACGGAACCGGACCCAGGTGACCATCCGGATGGAACCGCCGCCCCAGGTGTTCGACCCGGGCACCTCCGGTGTGTCGGAGAGCCAGAAGTGCCGGTACTCGACGGGCGCGAGCCGGCGGGTGTCGTAGAAGACAGCCATGAACTCGTCGCGGTTGCCGCCCGCACGGCCGGTGCCGATCCAGCGGTAGTCCGTCCCCAGGTCGGCCTCGATGTCGCGCAGTTGCTGATGGAGGCCCTCCTGGGTGCCGATGACATGGGGCGCTTCCTGCCGCAGCAGGGCCCTCATCACCGGTCTGCGTACGGCCCAGCTGTTGGGCCGCACGGTGCTCGCGTAGCGCAGATTGAAGGACATGGTCGCGAGGGGCGGGCCGGCGATGGCCTCCTCCTTCTTCTCCGCCACCGCCGCGACGGCGGGTGCGCCGGACAGTCCGGTGGTACGGGACAAGGGCAGCAGAGCCGCCGCGGCGAGGGCGGTCTTCATGCTCAGTCGGCGCGTGACGCGGCTGTGGTTCGGCACAGGGGCTCCTTCTGTGAAGGTCTCCGGGCGAGCCGTGCGTACACACTCTGGATTGCCCTTCTGTGCCCGACATGAACATGCCCACAGGGGAGGGTGTACGCGGTTCGACCTTCCACCTGTACAGGATACGAAGAGGACGCGCGCCGACCCGGACGCGCGCCCTCTTCTCGTCCGGCGCGGGTGTCAGGTCACCGCGCAGGACTGGTCACCGAGCTTGAACGCGGTCGGCTTGCCGTTCGTCCCCGACCAGCTTCCGGTGAAGCCGAAGCCCACCGACGCACCGGCCGCCACCGTGCCGTTCCAGCCGATGTTCCGGGCGGTGACCGCCGACCCCGTCTGGGTGTGGGCGGCGTTCCAGATCTGGGAGATGCGCTGGCCGCCCGGGAAGGTCCAGCCGAGCGACCAGCCGGTCCACGCGCTCGCGCCCGTGTTGGACAGCCGCACGTCCGCCTGGAAGCCCCCGGACCACTCATTGGTGATCTTGTACGTCACCGCGCAGGGGCCCGTCGGCTCGGGCTCGGGGTCCGGATCCGTACCGCCGCCCCCGCCGCCGGTGTCGGAGGAGTCGCCGTAGATGACCCCGCGCCCGTTCGTCGCGATGTAGACCCGCCCGTACACCCTCGGGTCACCCGTGATCGCCGCGCCCGTCCACCCCCACCGGTGGGCGTCGTCGTTGATCCGGGTCCAGGTCGCGCCCTTGTCCGTCGAGCGGAAGATGCCACGCACGCCGCCGATCTTGGCGCTGGTGTAGAGGGTCTGGTACGAGGCTCCCGTCGCCGCCTTGCCGAAGCCGATCGTGTCGGCCTGCTCGACGCCGGAGAGCTTGGTCCAGGTCGCGCCGCCGTCCGTCGAGTGCCACAGCCCGTAGGCCCCGTCGGTGGCGCCACCGGCCAGCCAGACGTCGCCCTTCACCCCGGGCAGTGCCTTGAAACGGATACTGTCGCCGCTGGGCAGCCCGGTCGCGTTCGACGCGGTGAAGGTCGCCCCGCCGTCCGTGCTGACGTAGAACTTCCCGGACTTGAAGCCGTAGAAGGTCCTCGGGTCCACCCGGTCGGACTCCACGATCGCGCCGGACGGGATACCGCTCGACGCCGACCACGTGGTGCCGAACCCGGTCGTGTACCGCACGCCCGTGCCCTCGGGACTCCACACGAAACGGCCGCCGTCCGAGGCCGCCGCGACCGTACCGCCGCCGCTGACACCCGAAGGGTCCGTCCCGGCGAACCAGTTGGCGCCGTTGTCCGTGGAGAACGCGATGTGCGGACCGGAGTCCAGATTCCCCACGCGCACCACCGTGTTCGGGTTCGACTCGGCGAAGTCCAGACTGGTCGTCGTCGTGAAGTTCGGCTGGGTGAACATCATCGACGGGACCTTCGTCAGGTCCGTGTGCCGGAAGCCGCCGATGTCTCCGAGCGCGCTCAGCAGCGGCGCGCCGGACGGGGGAGAGGCCAGGTCGTTGACGGCCGTCTCCTCCAGCCCCCGCACCATCGGTCTGATGGTGAACTGGCTGCCGCTGTCCCAGTTCCCCAGGTTCTCCGTGCCGTAGATCGTCGCGCCGGTCCCGTACATCATGCGGTTCGAGTCGAACGGGTCGATCTCCAGCGCCTCGGTCATCCAGCCGAGCTTGGGTGTCTGCTCGGGCGGCGAGGGATTCGCGCCCCAGGTCAGCCAGGGGGACGAGGAGACGTCCATGGTGTAACGGTTCGCACGGTTCGGGTACGAGGTGTAGTCCCAGGCCCTGGTCCACGTGGCGCCGCTGTCCGTGGAGCGGAAGATCTGGGTGTCCGGCCACCAGGAGCTGTACGCCGTCGCCATGACCGTGCCCGGGTCCTGCCGGTCGACGGTCAACCCGCTGAAGCCGTAGTGGGTGTCGGCCTCCGCCACCGGGCTGATGTCCGTCCAGGTGCCGGTCGCCGTCGCGTACCGCCACAGCTGCCCCTTGCCGCCGTCGTACGGCCCGCCCTTGTCGCTGTACGACAGGTACAGATGGCCGTTCGCGGTGTCGAGCACGCCCTTGTGGGCCAGATGGCCGGTCGGCTGCCCGGCCAGCCGCGACCAGGTCGCCCCCGCGTCCGTGGACCGGTAGACCGCGTTGTCCTTGTCGGCGACCCCGACGTACAGGGTCCGCGTGGCGTTGCCTGAGGTGCCCGTCGACTCGTCGAAGGTGACCCAGACGATGCCCTGGTTGTCGCTGGAGTAGCCGCTGGTGTCGGACGGATCGGCCACATAGTTGCCGACGTTCGGGAAGTTCGTCACCTGCGACCAGGTGACCCCCGCGTCCGTGGACCGCCACAGCCCCTTCCCGCTGGGCGCGCCCAGGTACAGCACGCTGTTGCGGTTCGGGTCCACCGCCAGCCGTTCGCCCATGCCCCGCCCCGGCATGTTCCCGCCCAGCTTGAACGGTAGATGCGCCTTCTGCCAGCTGGCCCCGCGGTCCGACGACCGCAGGATCGCCCCGTTCCCCGGATCCCAGCTGTTGGTGTACGTTCCGGCCGCCACGTACACCTTGTTCGGATCGACCGGGTCGGAGGCGAGGCTCACGACACCGGTGTGACCCCAGTCGTCCCAGCCGACGGAATCGAGCAACGGGGTCCAGGTCTGGGACGACTCCACCCAGCGGTAGGCGCCGCCGATGTCGGTGCGGGCGTACGCGAGGTCGCGCTCCTTGCGGTTGAAGACGATGCCCGGGACGAAGCCGCCGCCGTCGATCCGGGCGTTCTTCCAGGTGTAGGTGTCGGCGGCGACAGCCACCGACTTCTCGGCCCGCTCGGCGGCCACGACGGGTGGGGAGCCCGCCAGCAGCCCGGCGGCGAGGGCCAGGACGGCGGTGAGGATGCGCGTTCTTCGCACAGTGGGGGTCCTCTCCTGACAGGTGGGGGGAAGATCCCCGCGCCCCCGAAGGGGCGCGGGGCTGTGTCTACTGTGCGGCTCCGCCGCGTGGGTGGGCGCGACCGGCCACGGACGTCCCGTGGCCGACGTGCGACCTGAGTCCCGGAGCTACTCCAGCAACTCCGCGTACGAACCCATGGCCAGGGCGATGTCCGCCTGGGCCCAGAACCGGTGGTACGTGAACGAGGGCGCGGCCCCGCCGGCCAGATACGCCTCGATCTTCGACCAGGCCGGGTCGTCCTCGTAGAACGACCTGATCGAGTCGAACGTCGACGTCGAGTTGATGGCGTCGCCGTTCGGCATCCTGCCGGTCCACCCGCTCGGCACGTACACCCGGTCGTCGAACCGGTTGTAGTCCGCCCGGGTCTCGGGAACCGCGACCCCCAGCCCGTCCTGGTGGTGCTCCCACATGCCGTCGAGCAGCGCCTTGGCGACCCGGGCCGCGTCCGCGTCACCGGAGCGGTCCGCGTAGTACGTCAGCGTCTTGGCGTACGCGGCGGCCACACCCACGTCGGCGGTGTAGTCGGCGACGGCGACGTGCAGTCCCGCGTTGGCGCCGGGACTCGACGCGTTCCACGTGTCGGGCGCGCCGGACCACTGGAGCGTCGACGGAATCCGGTACGTCCCGTCCGGATTGATCGTCGTCTTGGACAGCGCCCAGTCGACCCACTTGTCCAGCACGGTCTTCGCTGCCGCGTTGCCCGTCTGCTGGTAGTACTCGGCGACCCGCTCCATGGACCACGCCTGGAAGCCGAACCACTGGTTGGACGGCGGGTCGTGGTACACCGGCTTCTCGTCGTAGAACATGCCGTAGAAGGTCGGCGTCCCGGCCGGGGGAGTGGCGTACCGCCCCGCCCAGCTGTTGGTGGCGCCGCCCGCGATGCCGCCCTCGTTCGACTGCAGCCAGCGGTAGAACTCGATCTGCCGGTCGAGCGACTTGGCCCAGTCCGCCTGCCCGGTCGCCGACTTGGGCTTCAGCGGGGCGTAGTTGGCGAGGGCGTGGGCTGCCAGCGGGTTCTGGTAGCCGCCGTGCGTGTGGCTGGAGCCGATGCGCCAGGCCCAGCCGGCGTTGGTGTCGGTGGCACCGCCCCACGCGTAGTACCAGTTGAGCAGGTAGTGGGAGGAGTCCTTGCCGGTGCCCGCGGGGCAGGTGGTCGGTCCCACACAGTTCCCGATCTTCTTGAAGTACTTGTCGTACATCGCGTAGCGCAGGTAGTCGCCCATCTTCGCGGCCTTGGTGATGGTCGCGGAGACGTCACCGCCCTTGCCCTGCTGCTTGGCCCAGATGTCCGCCCAGTAAGCGGCCTGCACGGCTCGCGCGTCGGCGTCCGGGGCATTGGTGAACTTCCACTGCTTGGCGTACGACGCGTCACGGGTGAACAGGTCCAGGTACCCGTTCGGGCCGCCGTACTTGAACTGGTCGCAGGTGGGCTGCGGGATCGTCTCCCACACCGACTCCTGCTGCCCGCGCTGGAAGGTGTTGATGTACGACGGGCCGGTGTCGGTCGGACCCGCCTCGCACTTGCCGGGCGAGTTGCCGTAGCCGTAGACGTTGTCCACGTCCTGCAGCCAGTGCATGCCGTAGATGTCGTCCGTGCCGTGGGCGCTCTTCAGCTCGGCGGCGATGGGGTCCGGACCGACCGAGACATTGGTGTTGAGCTGCGCCGGATACTCGTTCGGGGTGTCGTGCTCCGGGGCGTACGTCGCCGGCTTGGAGGCGTTGTAGAAGGAGTTGGTGGGCTGGTCGGGCTTGGTCGGGATCATGTACTTCTCCATGATCTCCCAGGCCCCGTTGAACTTGGACCAGTCGCCCGTCACCTTGCCGTACATGGCCTGGAGCCACAGGAGGTAGCTGTAGGCCTCCGAGGTGGTCTCATGGCCGTGGTCCGGCGCCTCGACGATCAGCGTCTCCACTGAGTGGTACGGGATGCCCTCGGGGGAGAAGTAGCCGTTCGCCGGGTTGGTGATCTTGCCGTAGAGCTCCAGGAACCGCTCGTCGTACTCGCTCGACGCGGCCAGCTGGGTCACGGTCACCGAGGCCTTGGCGTGGCCGGTCGCCGTCGAGTCGAAGACGGCCGAGCCGGTGCCGGAGGCGTTCGCGGAGATGGTCACCTTCTGGGCCGTGCTCCAGTTCGACGGCGTGAAGGTCAGCGACCCGCCGCCCGACACCGACAGACCGGTGTTGCCGGACGCCCGCGCGGTCGTCACCGTCACGTTGCCGGACGGCTGGGTCGACAGTTTCACGTCGTACGTGCCCGACTGGCCCTGGCGGACGCCCAGTTGGGTCGGCGAGACCACCACGGCGGGACCCGAGGCGACCGTGATGCCGACCGGTGTGGAGTTCGCCGACGCGCCCAGGCTGTCGTACGCCTTGGCCACCAGCGAGTGACTGCCCACGCTCAGCCCGGAGGCGGAGTACGTGTACGGCGAGGTGGTGTCCGTGCCCAGCAGCGTGGTGTCGTCGTAGAACTCGACCTTGGTGATCGTGGCGTTGTCCGCGGCGGCGGCCGTGGCCGCCATCGGGACCGCCGTGCCCTGCGAGTACACCGCGCCCGGCGCCGGACTGGTCAGCACCGTGATCGGCGGCTGGTGCGCACCCACGCACGCGGTGCCGTTGATCGCGAAGTTGGTCGGCGCCGCGTTCGTGCCGCTGTACGTGAACTGGGCGCCCGTGCTCACCGCGGCGCCGACGGCGATCGTGCCGTTCCATGAGGCGTTCCGCGCGGTCACGGTCTTCCCGGACTGTGACCAGGTACCGCTCCAGCCGTTGCTGAGCGTCTGGTTGCCCGTGTAGTCGTAGGTCAGGGTCCAGCCGCTGATGGCCTCGGTGCCCCGGTTGCTGATCGTGAGCTCGGCGGTGAAGCCCGAGCCCCAGTCGTTGGTCTTGTAGTCGACGTTGCAGGCGACCGCGGCCGCGCTGGCGGGGGTCGACCCCGTGCCGAGCATCGTCAGGGGCAGGGCGAGGGCCGCGACCACGGCGGTCCACAGACGCCGCGTGGCACGGCGTCCCGGTCTGGGGTGCATGCTCTGGTTCCTTCCGTGCGGCTCTTGCGAAGGTGGGGGCGGAGCAGCAACAACAAGCCTTGAACCAGTGGGAGCGCTCCCATAGTGAGGAGGAGGGCCCAAGGGGTCAAGGTGTTTGAAGAGTCGAAATGATTCGATCAGGCGGAAACAATTCGTTGAGCGCAATAACGCAACACCTCTGTTTTTTGCCGTCACTTGGCGCTACCTTCACCAGCACCAGTGGGAGCGGTTCCATCAGTCGACGCGCTCGTCCCAGGCGTGTCCGAGCTGCGAGGAACGCTCCGCGCACACCCCCAGCGTTCAGGTCTTTTACTCGCCTCGGCGACAGCGCGACGACTCCTCCTCGTACACCCCACTACGGAAGAGGAACCCGCACTCATGAGCCGTACCAGAACAGCACTCCTCGCGGCGTTGGCGCTGGTCGCCGGCGCCGCCGGGACCGCCGCCGCCGCGGTGCCCGACGACGTCGGCGCCCAGGCGGTCCCCTGCACGGTCGACTACAAGGTGCAGAACCAGTGGTCCACCGGCTTCACCACCGCCGTCACGATCACCAACAACAGCGCCGCGAAGTCCTCGTGGGCCGTGAAGTGGTCGTACGCGGGCAACCAGCAGGTCACCAGCGGGTGGAACTCCCGGATCACCCAGAGCGGTACGTCGGTGACAGCCGCCAACGAGACGTACAACGGCACGCTGGCCACCGGCGGTTCGGTCAGCTTCGGCTTCCAGGCCTCCTACAGCGGCACCAACGCCCTGCCGACGACCTTCACGCTCGACGGCGTGACCTGCAACGTCGACGACGGCGGAGGTGGCGGCACCGATCCGGACCCGGGCACGCCGGGCAGCAGGGTGGACAACCCGTACAGCGGCGCCAAGGTGTACGTGAACCCCGAGTGGTCCGCCAACGCCGCCGCCGAACCGGGCGGCAGCCGGATCTCCAACCAGCCGACGGGTGTCTGGCTGGACCGCACCGCGGCCATCGCGGGCGCCGGCGGCAAGATGGGCCTGCGCGCCCACCTCGACGAGGCGCTGCGGCAGAAGGGCTCGGGCGAGCTCGTCGTCCAGTTGGTGATCTACAACCTGCCCGGCCGTGACTGCTCGGCCCTCGCCTCCAACGGCGAGCTGGGCCCGACGGAGATCGACAAGTACAAGACGCAGTACATCGACCCGATCAAGGCGATCCTCGCCGACTCCAAGTACGCCGGCCTGCGGATCGTCACCACGGTCGAGATCGACTCGCTGCCCAACCTCGTCACCAACGTCGGCAGCCGCCCGACGGCCGTGCCGCAGTGCGACGTGATGAAGGCCAACGGCAACTACGTCAAGGGTGTCGGGTACGCGCTGAACAAGCTGGGCGACGTCCCCAACGTCTACAACTACGTCGACGCCGGCCACCACGGCTGGCTCGGCTGGGACGACAACTTCGCCCCCTCCGCCGCCATCATGAAGGAGGCGGCGACCGCCGAGGGCGCCACGGTGAACGACGTCCACGGCTTCATCACCAACACGGCGAACTACAGCGCGCTGAAGGAGAACAACTTCACCATCAACGACACCGTGGCCGGCAAGTCGGTCCGCGAGTCGAAGTGGCTGGACTGGAACCGCTACGTCGACGAACTGTCCTTCGCCCAGGCTTTCCGCGCCCAGGCGGTCTCGGCGGGCTTCAACTCGAACATCGGCATGCTCATCGACACCTCCCGCAACGGTTGGGGCGGTACCGCACGGCCCACCGGACCGGGCGCGACGACCAGCGTCGACACCTACATCGACGGCGGGCGCTACGACCGCCGCCTCAACACGGGCAACTGGTGCAACCAGTCCGGAGCCGGCCTCGGTGAGCGTCCGAAGGCCTCCCCGGCGACCGGGATCGACGCCTACGTGTGGATGAAGCCGCCGGGGGAGTCCGACGGGGCCAGCTCCGCCATCCCGAACGACGAGGGCAAGGGCTTCGACCGCATGTGCGACCCGACGTACACGGGCAACCCGCGGAACAACTACAACATGTCCGGCGCCCTGGCGAACGCGCCGATCTCCGGGCACTGGTTCTCCGCCCAGTTCCAGCAGCTGATGCAGAACGCGTACCCCGCGCTCTGAGTCCGCTCGCGTGAACCGGTCCGCCAGGGGTCAGTCTCTCTTCCCCCACCCCCTGGCGGACCGGTGGCATGCCCGTGTGAGGCACGTCACGATGAGGGAGGTGGGCGGATGCGATGAGTTCCGGGCGGCGCGGCGGTCTGTATCGCCGTAAGCCCGTGACAGTGAGAGAGAAGAGAACCCCATGCGCATCGTGATCTGCGAGTTCATGAGCCTGGACGGAGTCGTGCAGGCGCCCGGCGGTGCCGACGAGGACATCGACGGCGGGTTCGCCCACGGCGGCTGGACCCACCCGTTCTTCGACCCGGAGGTCGTGGGCGGCGCCTGGGACGCCGCCCTGGAGAAGGCCGACGCGCTGCTGTACGGCCGACGCACCTGGACGGCCATGGCCGGTGCGTGGCCCGACCGCGCGGGCGACCCCTTCGCCGACCGGATGAACTCCATCCGCAAGTACGTCGTGTCCACAACGCTCACCGAGTCCGAGCTGACCTGGGACAACACCACGCTCGTCCCGGGCGCGGAGGCGATCGCCGAGATCCGCAAGCTCCGCGAGGCCGAGGGGGGCGACCTGCTGGTCATGGGCAGCCCGACGCTCGCCCGCACCCTCCTCCAGGAGGGGCTCGCCGACGAGCTCGTGCTGATCGTCATGCCGGTGCTCCTCGGCGGCGGCAAGACGATCTTCCCGGGTGACGGTGCCAAGCACACCCTGGAACTGGTCTCCACGACCACCAGCGGCACCGGCGCGAACGTGTGTGTCTACCGGCCGGCACAGCAGGGATGACCGGGCGGAATCGGCACAGCAGATTTGCCGGTACGGCAAGAGAGGTGGCGGTCGTCGGGTGCGTCGGAGCAGGCTGACACCACCCGGAAGAGAGGCTCACCGTCATGGGGCAGCACCACCACGGCCAGGATCCGCACCGGCACGGACACCAGTGCGGGCAGGGCCACGGCCACGATCACGGCCATCACACCGATCTGGACTGGGCCGAGCTGGCCGAGCACCTCGTGGAGCAGGCGGAACTGTTCGACCCGCTCAATCGGCGTGCCGCCGCCTGGGTCGCCATGCGCCAGCCCGAGCCGGGGCTGGTCGTCGACGTCGGCAGCGGCCCGGGGGTGGTGAGCTGTCTGCTCGCCGAGGAGTTCCCCGGCGCCCGGGTCGTCGCACTGGACGGCTCGGGGCCGCTGCTGGAGCGTGCGCATACCCGTGCCGAACAGCTTGGCCTCGCGGACCGGTTCGCCACCCTGGAGGCCGAACTTCCGGACGGTCTGGGGGAGTTGGACTACCCAGCCGACCTGATGTGGGCGAGCCGCAGTCTGCACCACCTCGGTGACCAGCGCGCCGCCCTCGCAGCCTTCGCCGAACGCCTGGCGCCCGGCGGCACGTTGGCCCTCGTCGAGGGCGGGCTGCCCAGTCGGTTCCTGCCGCGTGACATCGGCATCGGACGCCCCGGGCTGCAGTCCCGGATCGACGCGGCGGAGGACCGGTGGTTCACCGAGATGCGGGGGTCGGTGCCCGGGAGCGTCCCGGAGACCGAGGACTGGCCGGGGCTGCTCATCGCCGCGGGTCTGCGCGACGTCACGTCCCGCACCTTCCTGCTGGACCTGCCGGCCCCGGTCCCCGAAGCCGCCCGCGCCTACGCCGTGGGCCAGTTCCAGCGCGCCCGGGGCATGCTCGCGGAGTTCCTCGACGCCGCCGACCTCTCGACGGTCGACCGTCTCCTCGACCCCGACGACAAGGCGAGCCTGCACCACCGCACGGACCTCTTCGTCCTCGCGGCCCAGACGGTGCATGTGGCTCGGCGGTGACGGAGCGCGTCGCGGCGAAGTCCCCCTGGCCCGGCGGCGCTTGACTTCGAGAGTGCTCCAAGTGATGGACTCCGTACGTCGGCCGGAGTCCACCCGGCCGGCCGGAACCAGTAGGGGGACTTCCATGACCGACGCTCCCGTGGCGCTCATCACCGGCGGATCCAGCGGCATCGGAGCCGCCGTCGCCCGGCAGTTGCTCGACCTCGGCCACCGGGTGGCCGTCACCGGGCGCAGGCCCGACCGGTTGCGGGCCTTCGCCGCCGAACTCGGCGATCCGGACGGCCTGTTGACCCTGCCGGGGCACGCGGCGGAGTACGCGGACGTACAGGCGGCGGTGGACGCCACGCTGAAGGAGTTCGGGCAGATCGACACCGCCCTCGCCAACGCCGGGTTCGGCACCCACGACACGGTCGCCGAGGGTGATCCGGCCGGGTGGTCGGAGATGGTGCTGACCAATGTGCTCGGCCCGGCCCTGCTCATCCGGGCCTCCATCGACGCCCTCAAGGAGAGCAGGGGGCGGATCATGCTGGTCGGCAGCGTCGCGGGCTTCATTCACGGGCCCGGGAACATCTACGGGGCCACGAAGTGGGCTGTCACCGGACTCGCGGAGAACACACGGCGGCAGGTGACCGAATGGGGCGTCGGCGTGACCCTCATCGCGCCCGGCCGGGTGGAGACGCCGTTCTGGGACAGCTACGGCAGCCTGCCGCCCGGCCATCTCCTCACCGCCGACCAGATCGCCGACTCCGTGGTCTGGGCGATCCGCCAGCCGGCCGGGGTGGACATCAACACCGTGGTCGTACGGCCGATCGGGCAGCCGGTCTGAGCGCGGGCGCCATGGGGCCGCGGGCGCCGCGGGTGCCGGACACACGAGACCGCCCGTCGAGCGGCTTCCGACGGGCGGTCTCAGGTGAGGTCTCAGGTGCTGTCTCGGGCCCTGTCTCAGGCCTGGTTGAACGTCGCCGGGTCCGGGCCGATGCGCCGGTCCTCGTTCAGCGCGCTGATCGCGGCGATGTCCTCGGTGTCCAGGGAGAAGTCGAAGACCTCGATGTTCTCCTTGATGCGGGACGGGGTCACGGACTTGGGGATGACCACGTTGCCCAGCTGGAGGTGCCAGCGGAGGACCACCTGCGCGGGGGTGCGGCCGTGCTTCTGTGCGATCGCGATGATCGCCGGGACCTCCAGGAGCCCCTTGCCCTGGCCGAGCGGCGACCAGGCCTCGGTGGCGATGCCCTGCTCCGCGTGGTACTCGCGGGCGGCGAGCTGCTGCAGGTGCGGGTGCAGCTCGATCTGGTTGACGGCCGGGATGACGTTCGTGGCCTCGATCAGGGTCTCCAGGTGCTCCGGAAGGAAGTTGGAGACACCGATGGCCTTCGCGCGTCCGTCGGCGTAGAGCTTCTCGAACGCCTTGAACGTGTCGACGAAGGTGCCCCGGTCCGGCAGCGGCCAGTGGATCAGGTACAGATCGACGTACTCCAGGCCGAGCTTGTCCAGGGACTCGTCGAAGGCGCGCAGGGTGGAGTCGTAGCCCTGGTCGCTGTTCCAGAGCTTGGTGGTGACGAAGAGGTCCTTGCGGGCGACGCCGGCCTTGGCGAGGGCCTTGCCCGTGCCCTCCTCGTTGCCGTAGATCGCGGCGGTGTCGATGCTCCGGTAGCCGGCCTCCAGTGCGGTGGTGACCGCCTGCTCGGCCTCGTCGTCCGGCACCTGCCACACGCCGAAGCCCAGCTGGGGCATCTCGACGCCGTTGTTCAGGATGATCGGGGGGACCTTGCTGCTCACGAGCTCTCGATCCTTTAAGTCGTCGGGTGGTACTTCCCATCGTCAACGATCACGGCGCGCGATGCATTCCTGAGCGGCTCGCTCGCGCCCCGAACCGCAGATTGGCCGGAAATGGATCCGGCGGTCCCAGCCTATCGGTCTGGACCATTGACCGAACGCGGTCACGCGGGGAACCTGTCCTTGCCGCGACACATGTCGGTGAATCTCACTCACGTACGTGAATGGATGGCTCATGACCCCCACTCGAAGGAACGTTCTCGGCGCCGCGCTCGGCGGCGCCGCGGCGGCCGCCGTCGGGCTGCCGGCCCCCGCCGCGCACGCCGCCTCCTGGCAGTTGAAGTGGTCCCCCTCGGCGAGCGCCGACGGACTGCGCGCCTTCGAGACCCTGGAGGACGACCGCGCCGACTCCCACACCGCCGCCGCGCCGCACATCCGTGCCACCGGCGACACCTGGCGGTTCGACATGCACACCGTCGACCGGGACACCTCCACCGACCGCCAGCGCCATGAGGTCACCGGCCTGCGGACGGGCAGCGGCTTCCTGCGCTGGACCGAGGGGCAGACCTGGCGGGTCACCTACCAGATGTACATCCCGACCTCGCTGAAGGCGACCACCAGCTTCACGCACATCATGCAGATGAAACAGCCCGGCGCCGGCACCTCGCCGCTCGTCGTGCAGTCCCTGCGGCGGGATGGGGGCACCTCCCGCTCGAGCGAAGCCGAGAGTGGGGGAGGCGCGCAGACCATCGAGCTGAAGCTGCCGATCGACGACATCCTGGTCGGCCGCACCGACCTGGCGCCGCTGCACAACTC
This sequence comes from Streptomyces sp. MNU76, assembly GCF_020982545.1. Classification (GTDB taxonomy): domain Bacteria; phylum Actinomycetota; class Actinomycetes; order Streptomycetales; family Streptomycetaceae; genus Streptomyces. Next base: position 974,181 of record NZ_JAJKLK010000003.1, read on the forward strand.
CTGGGTGGACGTCGACTTCCAGGTCAAGGTGGGCAACGGCTCGGCCGGTTCGGTGCGGTGGATCCTGAAGAAGGGCTCGACCACGCTCATCGACGTCTCCCGCAGCGGCGTCGACACCTTCCTCGCGGACCGGCTGCGCCCCAAGTGGGGCATCTACCGTTCGCTGGGCGACACCTCGGGTTCCCTGCAGAACTGCCATCTGCTGCTGCGGAACATGCGGGGCTACCAGTTGGTCTGACCGGCCGCCGACGGCGCCCGTGACGGGGCGAGCGGGTCTCACGCCCGGTACAGCGCCTCGACCTCGCTCGCGTACGCCTTCTCGATCGCCTTCCGCTTCAGCTTCAGCGAGGGCGTCAGCAGACCGTGCTCCTCGGTGAACTGGTGGGCGAGGATCCGGAACGTACGGATCGACTCGGCCTGCGAGACCAGGGTGTTGGCGGCGACCACCGCCCGCCGCACCTCGGTCTCCAGCTCCGGATCGCGCACCAGCTCGGCCGGCGACAGCTTCGCCTTGTGGTGCATCTGGAGCCAGTGCTCGACGGCCTCCCCGTCCAGGGTGACCAGCGCGGCGATGTACGGGCGGTCGTTGCCGACGACGATGCACTGGGCGACCAGCGGATGGTCGCGCACCCGTTCCTCCAGGATGGCGGGCGAGACGCTCTTGCCGCCCGAGGTCACCAGGATCTCCTTCTTCCGCCCGGTGATGGTGAGATAGCCGTCCTCGTCGAGGGAGCCCAGGTCACCGGTGGCGAGCCAGCCGTCGTGCAGCGTCTCGTCGGTGGCCTTCTGGTTGTTGAGGTAGCCCTGGAAGACGTTGGGGCCGCGCAGCCAGATCTCGCCGTCGTCCGCGATGTGCACGGTCATGCCCGGGATGGCCTGACCGACGGTGCCGTACCGGGTGCGCTCCGGCGGGTTGGCGGTCGCGGCCGCCGTGCACTCCGTCAGACCGTACCCCTCGAAGATGTGGACGCCCGCGCCCGCGAAGAACAGGCCGAGCCGACGGTCCATCGCCGAACCGCCCGACATCGCGTACTTGATCCGGCCGCCCATCGCCTCGCGGATCTTGCCGTAGACGACCTTGTCGAAGAACTGGTGCTGCATCCGCAGCCCGGCCGACGGACCGGGCCCGGTGCCCCAGGCCCGTGCCTCCATCGCGTCCGCGTACTTCACGGCGACCTCGACGGCCTTCTCGAACGGCCCGTCCCTGCCCTCGCGTTCGGCCTTGCGCCGGCTCGCGTTGAAGACCTTCTCGAAGATGTACGGCACCGCGAGGAAGAACGTCGGCTTGAAGGCGGCCAGGTCGGGCAGCAGGACCGCCGCGTTGAGCTGCGGCTGATGGCCGAACTTGACCTTCCCCCGGATGCCCGCGACCTGCACCATCCGCCCGAAGACGTGCGCGAGCGGCAGGAACAGCAGCGTCGCCGCCTCGTCACCCCTGCGGGACTTGAACAGCGGCGCCCAGCGCTCGATGACCGTGTCCGCCTCGACCATGAAGTTGGCGTGCGAGATGACACAGCCCTTGGGACGGCCCGTCGTGCCGGAGGTGTAGATGATCGTCGCGATCGACTCCGGCGTCACCGCGCGCCGGTGCCGGTGCACCACCTCGTCGTCGAGGTGCGCCCCCGACTCGTACAGCTCCTGCACCGCGCCCACGTCCAGCTGCCAGAGCCTGCGCAGCTGCGGGAGCCGGTCGATGACCGTGGCGATGGTCATCGCGTGGTCCTCGTGCTCGACCATCGCGGCCGTGCACTGGGAGTCGTACAGCATCCAGAAGACCTGCTCGGCCGAGGAGGTCGGGTAGACGGGGACGACCTGGGCGCCGACGGTCCACAGCGCGTAGTCGAAGAGGGTCCACTCGTAGCGCGTACGGCACATGATGGCGACCCGGTCGCCGAACCGGATGCCCTGCGCCAGCAGGCCCTTCGCCAGTGCGAGAACCTCGTCGCGGAACTCGGCGGAGGTCACGTCTCGCCACTCGCCCCGCTCGTCCTTGCGGCCGAGCGCGATGTGCGTCGGGTCCTCCTGGGCGTACTCGAAGACGACGTCGGCCAGGCCGCCCACCGGCGGCGCCGACGCCAACGGGGGGTTGGTGAACTCGCGCAAACCCGCTCCTCGTGGCGCTCCGCACAGCGCGTGAAAGCTACCTCACCGGGAGAACGGACGGGAGGGTCGTGGAGGGGGCGCATTCGAGGGGACGGCAGGGCGTGACGCCGGAAAACACACGCAGATGGGGAGGTCTCAGGCGCAATTTCTGACGCATCAGTGAGTTTCGGGGCCGCAATCTCCACCGAACCCGCACGGTCCGGTTACGGTGCGCGTCCTCGCGAACACGGTCTGGCCTGGGGAAACGCGAGCATCGTTCAGGTCCGGTCCGGGCGTCACACCCCCCGTGCACGGCCGTGGAGCCGGTCGCCGCCGACGAGGATGGCCGCCGCGAGGGCGTCCGCCGCGCTCGTCGCCGCACCCGGGCGGCGGCCGTGGACGAGGACGAAGTCGACCTCGCCGAGCTCCGGCAGCCCGGCCCGCTCCGGGACGCGGACCAGGCCAGGGGGCACCAGGCGGCGGGAATGCGCCATCACGCCGAGGCCCGCCCGGGCGGCGGCGACGAGGCCGTTGAGGCTGCCGCTGGTGCAGGCGATCCGCCAGGCGCGGCCCTCGCGCTCCAGCGCCTCCAGGGCCAGGGCGCGGGTGATGCCCGGCGGCGGATAGATGATCAGCGGGACCGGCCGGTCGGCGTCGAGACGGAGCCGCTCCGCGCCGATCCACACCAGCCGGTCCGTCCAGACGGGTTCGCCGCGGGGATCCTCCGGACGGCGCTTGGCCAGGACCAGATCGAGCTTGCCCGCCGCGAGCCGCTCGTGCAGTGTGCCCGACAGCTCGACGGTCAGCTCCAGCTCCACCTCGGGATGGTCGTGCCGGAAGGACTCCAGGATCTCCGGGAGCCGGGTCAGCACGAAGTCCTCCGAGGCGCCGAACCGCAGCCGTCCGCGCAGCCGGGTGCCGGTGAAGAACGCCGTCGCCTGCTCGTGCACCTCAAGGAGCCGCCGGGCGAAGCCGAGCATCGCCTCGCCGTCCTCCGTCAGCTCCACGGAGTGCGTGTCCCGGGAGAACAGCTGCCGCCCGGCCGCGTCCTCCAGCCGCCGCACGTGCTGGCTGACCGTGGACTGCCGCAGCCCCAGCCGCCGGGCGGCCTGGGTGAAGCTCAGGGTCTGGGCCACGGCGAGGAAGGTGCGGAGCTGGGAGGGGTCGTACACGAGCGCCAGCCTACCCGCTTATCGTGGAACGCGATAACAGTCAGAGCGGTATGAAGGATTCCCGATCAAGGGTCCGGAGAGGACGATGGAAAGGGGCCTTCCGGCCCCTGACGCACCCTCATCGAAAGTACGTGGAGCACCGTGAAACGCCTGAAGTGGCCGAGTTGGATGCCGATCGACCCGTACATCCTGCTGTTGCTCGGGACGGTGGGCGTCGCGGCGCTCCTCCCGGCGCGGGGTACGGCCGCCGAGGTCGCCTCGGGGGCGTCCACGGCCGCGATCGCCTTCCTCTTCTTTCTCTACGGCGCCCGGCTCTCCACCCGCGAGGCCCTCGACGGCCTCAAGCACTGGCGGCTCCACCTCACCGTTCTGGCCTGCACGTTCGTCATCTTCCCGCTGCTGGGTCTGGCGGCCCGCGGCCTCGAACCGGTGTTCCTCACCCCCTCCCTCTACACCGGTCTGCTCTTCCTGACCCTCGTCCCGTCGACGATCCAGTCCTCGATCGCCTTCACCTCGATGGCCCGGGGCAACGTCCCCGCCGCGATCTGCGCGGGCTCCTTCTCCTCCCTCGCGGGCATCGTGATCACCCCGCTGCTCGCCGCGAGCCTGCTGGGCGCCAGCGTCGGCGGCTTCTCCGCCGACTCGCTGCTGAAGATCGTGCTCCAACTGCTGGTGCCGTTCGTCGCCGGACAGCTGGCCCGCCGCTGGATCGCCGGCTTCGTCACCCGGCACAAGCGGATCCTCGGCCTCGTCGACCGCGGCTCCATCCTCCTCGTCGTCTACGTCGCCTTCAGCGAGGGCATGGTGCGCGGGATCTGGAGCCAGGTCAGTCCGCTGCGGCTCGCCGGACTCCTCGTCGTCGAGGCGGTCCTGCTCGCGGTGATGCTGCTGCTCACCTGGTACGGCGCCAAGGCCCTGCGCTTCGACCGGGCGGACCGCGTCGCGATCCAGTTCGCGGGCTCCAAGAAGTCCCTCGCCTCCGGACTGCCCATGGCGAGCGTCCTGTTCGGCCCCGAGGCGTCCCTCGCCGTCCTGCCGCTGATGCTCTTCCACCAGATGCAGCTGATGGTCTGCGCGGTCATCGCCAAGCGCCGCGCCAAGGACCCGGTGGAGGGCTCCGCGGACGAGCCGGCGGTCAGGGAGCAGCCAGACGAAGCGATACGAACCGCGGTCGGTACAGGGAAACGTTCCGGGTGATGTTCAGCTGCGCCGCCGCCGCGTCGGCGTCCAGCCAGTTGACGTCGTAGCTGAGCACCAGCCGCCCGTCGCCGACCGCCCGGTGCGCCTGTGGGTTGTACGCCGCGACGCCGCTGTTCGGCAGCGGGGGACTGAACCCCTCGGTGGGCCCGTGCCAGGGCCCGGTGGGGGAGCAGGCCCAGTACGCGGTCACGGTCGTCAGCCCCGCCGTCCCGGCGGCCATGGTGAACAGCACATAGGTGCGCCCGTCCCGGACGACGGTGAAGGCACTGCCCACCCCCTTGTCCGCACCGTTGCCGAGCACCGCCTTCGGCCGCCCCGCACCGCCCACCGTCTCCCGTCCCAGTACTCCCACGCCCCCGGCTCCCCGAGCCGGCCGCGCGGCACCCGGGCCACATAGGCGTGTGAGGTCGGCCGGGAGGCGGCCTGGGCGTCGGTGCCGCCGAAGACGTACGTCCACTCGCCCGCGTCCACGGCCGTCGTCCCGAACAGCACCCGCCGGGCCGGGTCAGCGACCGCCTCCTGGTCCAGCACCGTGGTGATCCCCTCCAGCCGCAGCTCCGGCAGCGACAGGGTGGCGACCTCGGTCGCGGTGGGCACCCCGTAGATCCACGGCGACGGTCCCGCCGTACGCGTCCACAGCAGCACCCGTACGACCTTCTCGTCCGAGCCGGGGGAGCGGGGCTCGACCCGGGCGGCCACCGGCCAGCGCCATCGCTGCGGGGCCGGGTCCGGGAAGACCGGCGCCGGGAGCGTGGCCTCCAGACGACCCGAAGGGGACATCACCACGGCCGAGTTGCGCACCAGGGGCGTGGCGACGTCCCGCCAGGCGACGGACTCGCCGGCCGGGTTGGGCGGTGGGTGCACCTGGCCCAGATAGGTGTCCGAGAACAGCCACAGCACCCGCCCGTCCGGGAGCCGCACGGAGTGGGTGCCGTCGCCGCCGGTCCAGTCGTCGGTGCGGGTGGCGTCGTCGCCGTACCGGGCGAACTCGCCGGTCAGCGACGCGTCCGGGTCCCAGTCCCGGACCGTACGGGCCGTGCAGGAGACGCCGCCCTCCCGGTCGTCGTCCGGGAGGGCGGTGAGCAGCACGGCGGCGAGGGCCAGGACCAGGGCCAGGATCAGGACCGGTCCGGCCCCCGTCCGCTGTCGCGCTCCGGCGTCGTCGGGCACGGAAGGGACGTTAGTTGCCCGCGTCCACCCGGTCCATGGGCAGTCGCAGGATCTCGCCGCGCGTCGCGGAGTCGGCCGACGAGAGCCCGGCCACTTCCGCGTCGCTCAACGCCCGGTCGTACACCCGTACTTCGTCGATCGAGCCGGTGAAGTGGGCGCGGCTGTCCACCCGTTGCCCGATGTGCACGCCGAACGGCGAGTTCCGGCTGACCGATCCGGGGACGTCGGCGGCGGTGAACGCGGTGCCGTCGACGAAGAGGGTGAGCTGCCCTCCCCCACGCTCGGCTGCGCTCGCGCGGGAGGTACCCCCATCGCGCCGTAGTACGAGCCGGTGCCACGCCCCGTCGTTGTACGCGCCCGTGGAGCGCACGGAGGCGGTGCGGGGCGGCGAGGCCCCGTCCCGCACGGTGATCAGCCCCGTCAGCCGCCCGGACGCCGGCTCCCCGCGCAGCCACACCTGCGGCTGTGTGGTGCCGACCCCGCCCATCCACAGCATCGGCTGCTCCCCGGCGGTCGCCGAGTACCGGAACCAGAGCGAGGCGGTGAACTCCTCGGTGCCGAGCGGCAGTCGGGACCGGTACGGCAGTCGTACGGCGTCGTCGGCGCCGTCGAACCCGAGCGCGCCGCCGACCACGCCGTCCGTGGGCCGGGCGCCCCCGAGGACGGCCGCCGGTCTGCCGCCGGGCGCGAGGTCCGGCGTCGTCGGGTCCGGGCCCCTGCGGGGCTTCAGCCAGTCCTCGGTGAACCGGGCGAAGCGGATCTCGTCCCGGGCGTCGACCGCGCCGCCCTCGTACAGCAGCCCGACGACCTCGTTGCCTGCCTCGCCGCCACCGATCCGGACCAGATCCGAGTAGCCGGACCAGTCCGTGGTGACGACCGTGCCCCGGTCCACGCTCTCCCAGGTGCGCCCGCCGTCGTACGAGGAGCGGATCGCCATGGTGCGGCGGCGGTCGGGGTCGGCCGGGGCCGCCAGCAGCATCCGGTTCCCGAGGCGCAGCACGGAGCCCTGCACCTGGGGCGTGTACAGGTCCGGGAGCGCCCGGAAGGGCCCGGTGAAGGTGGTGCCGCCGTCTTTGCTGACCGCCTGGCTGCGGTGGCCCAGGTCGGTGCCGTCCTGCTCGCGCCCGCTGACCAGCACCGAGCCGTCCGCGCGCTCGGCGAGTGTCAGTTCCGACGGCTTCTGGCGGAACGTTCCGTCGTCCGCGACCGGCCAGGTGTCCGTGGCGCCGATCCTCCAGTTCTCTCCGCCGTCATCGCTGGTCACGAGCGCCGCGTGGTTGGCGGTGACCCGGCCGTCCGCCCAGGTCTCGGCGTTGACGCCGAGCACGAGGCGCCCGGCGCGCGGCCCTCGGGTGAGCTGGATGCCGTGCACGGGGCCGGTGGCGTACCAGGAGTTCCAGTCGGCCGGGCGGATCTGGTCGCTCAGGCTGCGCGGCTCGGACCAGGTCAGCCCGTCGTCGTCGCTGTACTGGAGGTGCGGGGCGCGGTCGCAGGGGACGTCGCAGCTGGCGCTGTCGAGGCGGCCGGTGTTGTACGTCTCCGCCAGCACGATGCGGCCGGTCCGGCGGTCGACCACGGGGGCGGGGTTGCCGTGGGTGTCGCCGCCGCCCTCGTTGACCACCTGCAAGGGGCCCCAGGTGCGGCCGCCGTCCGTGGACCGCTTCACCACGAGGTCTATGTCGGCCGCGTCCCCGCAGTTCAGGACGCGGCCCTCGGCGAAGGCGAGCAGGGCGCCGGTGTTGCTTCGCACGATCGCCGGGATGCGGAAGCAGGCGTAGCCGGGGTCCTGGGAGGCCTTGAAGAGGACCTGCTGCTCGAACTCGGCCGTGGTGGGGGTGGGTTGGGGTGCGGCCCCGGCGGGGTGGGAGGGTGAGGGGCGAGGAGGGCGGTGGTGGTGAGCACCGCGGTGAGGGGGATCTGAGGCGTGCGCGAAGAATCGACGGCACGGTGGCCAGCCCTTCATCCGTCTGGGTGATGGGACATCGGACGTCCCACGTCCGATGTGCGGCCATGACGGTACTGGGGCGTCTGGGGCTCACAAGAACCGTGCGGGTGGGTGGGCGTGTTTCGCGTCAGGGGTGGGGGTGCGTGTTTCGTCGGCGGGTGCGGGTGGGTGAGGGCTCTCGCGCAGTTCCCCGCGCCCCTGAAAGCAGGGGCTGCGCCCGTGCCTTTCAGGGGCGCGGGGCCGTGGTCTCTCAGGTCCACAGGGCCTGATCTTCTAGGGGCGCGGGGAACTGCGCGACCAGCCCTCACCCACCCGCACCCGGCGACGAAACCAGTGGGCCCATGGCGTTGCCCGGCGGAGCAAACGGCGGGGCCCCCAGGGCGCAGGGGGCGCTCCCCGCCGTCGGGGGCCCCGCCGCCGTGTCGCGGGCGGCCGCTCACCCTTTCGCGGCCGCGGCCCGCAGAGCGATCCGGTGCTCGCCCGCGTACACGTTCATGGAGGCGCCCCGCAGGAAGCCCACCAGCGTCAGCCCGGTCTCCGCCGCCAGGTCCACCGCGAGGGACGACGGCGCCGACACCGCGGCCAGCACCGGGATCCCCGCCATCACCGCCTTCTGCGCCAGCTCGAACGACGCTCGCCCCGACACCAGCAGCACGGCCCTCGACAGCGGCAGCGACCCGCTCTGCAGCGCCCGCCCCACCAGCTTGTCCACGGCGTTGTGCCGCCCGACGTCCTCTCGCACGTCGAGCAGCTCGCCGTCCTCGCTGAACAGGGCCGCCGCGTGCAGACCCCCGGTCCGGTCGAAGACCCGCTGGGCCGCGCGGAGCCGGTCGGGGAGGCCCGCGAGGAGTTCGGGGTCGAGACGGACCGGGGGAGCGTCACCGCCGTGCGTGTCGTCGACGGCCCACCGGGCGGTCGTCCGTACGGCGTCCAGCGACGCCTTCCCGCACAGCCCGCAGGACGAGGTCGTGTAGACGTTGCGTTCGAGGGTGATGTCCGGGACGACGACCCCGGGGGTGGTCTTCACGTCCACCACGTTGTACGTGTTGGAGCCGTCGGCGGTCGCGCCCGCGCAGTAGACGATGTTCTGCAGGTCCGACCGTTCGGCGAGCACTCCTTCGCTGACCAGGAACCCCGCCGCCAGGGCGAAGTCGTCGCCCGGGGTGCGCATGGTGATCGCGAGCGGCTTGCCGTTCAGCCGGATCTCCATCGGTTCCTCGGCGACGAGCGTGTCCGGGCGGGTGGAGACCGCGCCGTCCCGGATGCGGATCACCTTGCGTCGTTCCGTGACTCGTCCCATGTCGTGTCTCAGTCCCGGTTCTGTACGTGCTGGTAGCCGAAACGGCCCTTGATGCAGAGATTGCCGTGGGTCACCGGGTTGTCGTGCGGCGAGGTGACCTTCACGATCTCATTGTCCTGCACATGGAGTGTGAGGTTGCAGCCCACACCGCAGTACGCGCACACCGTGGTGGTCTCCGTCTGCGCCGACTCGTCCCAGGCGCCCGCCGCCCGCATGTCGAACTCCGACTTGAAGGACAGCGCGCCCGTCGGGCAGACCTCGATGCAGTTGCCGCAGTACACGCAGGCCGAGTCGGTGAGCGGGGCGTCGTGTTCCACGGCGATCCGGGCGTCGAAGCCCCGGCCCGCGACGGAGATCGCGAACGTGTTCTGCCACTGGTCCCCACAGGCGTCCACGCACTTGTAACACAGGATGCATTTGTCGTAGTCCCGGACGTACAGCTCGTTGTCGACCTTCGGCTCCTCGTTCAGCCGGGCCGCGTCCGGGCCGAAGCGGTCCGGTTTCGCCTCGTACTCCTTGAGCCATCCCGCGACCTTCGGGGTCGTCGAGAGATCGACCGACGACGCGAGGAGTTCCAGCACGACCTTGCGGCTGTGCCGGGCGCGCTCGGTGTCCGTCCGCACCTCCATGCCTGGCTCGGCCTTGCGGGAGCAGGCCGGGACCAGGGTCCTGGCGCCCTCGACCTCGACGACACAGACCCGGCAGGCGTTCTTCGGGGTGAGGGTGTCGCCCTCGCAGAGGGTCGGCACGTCCTTGCCGGCGGCCCGGCAGGCGTCCAGGATCGTGGAGCCCTCGGGGGCGCGCACCGGCTCCCCGTCGAGGGTGAACTCCAGGAGGCGACGCGGCACTCCCAGCGGGATCACGGTCATTCGTACGCCCCCAGACGGTCGATGGCGGATTCCACGGCGTTCCACGCGGTCTGCCCGAGACCGCAGATGGAGGCGTCCCGCATGGCGCGGCCGACCTCCCTGAGCAGGGCGATGTCACCGGCCGCGGCCGCTCCGGTCCGCTCGGCGATCCGGTGCAGCGCCTCCTCCTGGCGTACGGTCCCCACCCGGCACGGCACGCACTGCCCGCAGGACTCGTCCCGGAAGAACTCGGCGATCCGCAGCAGCAGCCGGGGCAGCGGGACCGTGTCGTCGAAGGCCATCACCACCCCCGAGCCGAGCGTCGTGCCCGCCTCCCGCGTCCCCTCGAAGGTGAGCGGGATGTCCAGCTCGTCGGGGCGGACGAAACCACCGGCCGCGCCGCCGAGGAGGACGGCCCGCAGGCCGTCGCGCATGCCGGAGAGTGCGAGCAGCTCTCCCAGCGTGGCCCCGAAGGGCAGCTCGTAGATGCCGGGCCGCTCGACACTGCCCGAGACGCAGAACAGCTTCGGCCCGGTGGAGCGGGCGGTGCCGATCGCCGCGTACGCCGGGGCGCCCATGGTGAGGATCGGCAGGACGTTGACGAGCGTCTCGACGTTGTTCTCCACCGTCGGCTTGCCGAACAGGCCCTTCTCCACCGGGAACGGCGGCTTGGAGCGCGGCTCGCCCCGGTACCCCTCGATGGAGTTGAACAGGGCCGTCTCCTCGCCGCAGATGTAGGCCCCGGCGCCCCGGCGGATCTCGATGTCGAAGGCGTATCCCCGCCCGAGGACGTCTTCGCCCAGCAGGCCCCGGGCCCGGCACTGTGCCAGGGCGTTCTCCAGGAGGGAGAGGGCCCGCGGGTACTCGCCGCGCAGATACAGGTGGCCCTGGTGCGCGCCGGTCGCGTACCCCGCGATCGTCATCGCCTCGACCAGGGAGAACGGGTCGCCTTCGATGAGCACGCGGTCCTTGAAGGTGCCCGGCTCGGATTCGTCCGCGTTGCAGACGAGGTGGTGCGGACGGTCGGGCTGAGCCGCCGTGGCCTGCCACTTGCGGCCGGTGGGGAAGGCGGCGCCGCCCCGCCCGACCAGGCCCGAGTCGGTGACCTCGCGGATGACTCCGGCGGGCCCGAGTTCGAAGGCCCGCCGCAGGGCCGTGTAACCGCCGTGCGCCCGGTAGTCGTCGAGCGAGGACGGATCGACGACCCCGACGCGGCCCAGCAGCGTCAGCGACGGGTCCCCGGCCTGGGGGACCGCCATGGCCGCCGGCGGTTCCTCCTCGGCCGAGTCGGGCGCGCTCGCCGCGAGGACGGCCCGCTCGACGGTCGCGGGCGCCGCCACCGCCGTACGCACCGGGTCCCCGGCCTTGATCGCGAGCGCGGCGGGTGCCCGCTCGCACAGTCCCAGGCACGGGCCGCGCTGCACGCTCACCCCGCTGCCGAGGCCCAGGCGGGCCTCGACCCCGGCGCACACGTCGGCGGCCCCGGCCGCCGCGCACGCCAGGTCCGTGCACACGTGCAGCACCGTCGCGGGGCGCGGCTCGACCGAGAACATGGCGTAGAAGGTGGCCACGCCGTACGCCTCCGCCGGCGGGACGGTCAGCCGTCGGCAGAGGTAGTCCAGCGCGCCCTCGCTGATCCAGCCGATCCGGTCGTTGATCGCGTGCAACCCCGGCAACAGCAGGTCACGGCGTTCCCGGGCTTCCCGGCCGCCCCGTGCCCACCGCAGATCGGCGTCCGTCATCTCGTCGCGGGCCGCGCCCTCCCAGGAGGACTCCGGCGGCCCGAGCAGCGCGTCGACCGCCGCCTTCTCCTCGTCCGTCGGTTCGCTGTCACCGAAGTGCAGGTCCACTTGACGTCACCTCACGATGGTCGCGACGGGCAGCTTCTCGATCCGGATCGCCGACGCCTTGAACTCCGCCGTCCCCGCGATCGGGCAGTTGGCCTCGATCGTCAGCTGGTTGGTGTCCACCTCGTCGGGAAAGTGCATGGTCATGAAGGCCAGGCCCGGCCGCAGCCCGAGGTCGATCCACACCGGTGCCGTCACCGACCCGCGCCGCGAGGAGACCTGGACCTCCTCGCCGACCGTGACCCCGTAGCGCTCGGCGTCCTCCGGGCACAGCTCGATGTACTCCCCGCGCCGCAGCGGTGAGGCGTAACCGCCGCTCTGCACACCGGTGTTGTAGGAGTCGAGGCGCCGGCCGGTGGTCAGCCGGATGGGGAACTGCTCGTCCGTCAGATCCACCGGGGGGTCGTGCCGGACGATCCCGAAGGGCGCGAGCCTGCCCCGCCGCTCCGGGTCCGGATCCCACAACCGGCCGTGCAGATAGGTGGGTTCGAGCCGGTCGGTTTCCGGGCAGGGCCACTGGATGCCCTGGTGCTCCGCCAGCCGCTCGTACGTCATGCCGTAGTGGGCCGGCGACACCGACCGCAACTCGTTCCAGACGGCCTCGGCGTCGGCGTACTTCCAGTCGTGCCCGAGCCGGGAGGCGAGGTCGCAGATGATGTCGATGTCCTCGCGGGCCTCCCCGGGCGGGGTGACCGCCCGGCGCACCCGCTGGACCCGCCGTTCGCTGTTGGTGGTCGTGCCCTCCGTCTCCGCCCACCCGGCGGTCGCGGGCAGCACGACATCGGCCAGCTCGGCTGTCTTCGTGAGAAAGATGTCCTGGACGACGAGGAAGTCCAGCTCCCGTATGCGCCGCACGGCCTGCCCGCTGTCGGCCTCGGACTGCGCCGGGTTCTCCCCGATGCAGTACACGGCCTTCAGCGAGCCCTCCTCCATGGCCTCGAACATCTCCGTCAGGTTCAGCCCGTAGTGCGGCTGGATGACGGTGTCCCACGCCGACTCGAACTTCAGCCGGGACTCGGGGTCGAGGATGTCCTGGAAGCCGGGCAGCCGGTTGGGAATGGCGCCCATGTCGCCGCCGCCCTGCACGTTGTTCTGGCCGCGCAGGGGCTGCAACCCGGAGGCGTAGCGGCCCACGTGACCGGTCAGCAGCGAGAGGTTGATCAGCGCGCGGACGTTGTCCGTGCCGTTGTGGTGCTCGGTGATGCCGAGGGTCCAGCACAGCTGGGCGCGCTCGGCGCGGGCGTAGGCGTGCGCCAACTCCCGGATGGCGGCGGCCGGTACGCCCGTGACCTTCTCCGCGAGCGAGAGCGTCCAGGGCTCGACGAGCGCCCGGTACTCCTCGAAGCCGGTGGTCGCCCGCTCGACGAACGCCTCGTTGGTGAGGCCCGCGTGGATGATCTCGCGGCCGATCGCGTGCACCATCGGGATGTCGGTGCCCACGTTCAGCCCCAGCCAGCTCTCCGCCCATTCGGCGGTGGACGTCCGGCGGGGGTCGACCGCGTACATCCGGGCGCCGTTGCGTATCCCCTTCAGCACGTGCTGGAAGAAGATCGGGTGCGCGAAGCGGGCGTTGGACCCCCACATCACGATGACGTCGGTGTGCTCGATCTCCGCGTAGGACGAGGTGCCGCCGCCGGAGCCGAATGCGGCCGACAGACCGGCCACGCTCGGTGCGTGACAGGTGCGGTTGCAGGAGTCGACGTTGTTGGTGCCCATGACCACGCGGGCGAACTTCTGCGCCATGTAGTTCATCTCGTTGGTGGCGCGGGCGCAGGAGAACATGCCGAACGCGCCGCGGTTGCGCTCGATGCCACGGGCGGCCCGGTCCAGTGCCTCCTCCCAACTCGCCTGCCGGAAGGGTTCGTCGCGGGAGTCGCGGACGAGGGGACGGGTGAGCCTGGTGTAGCTCTTCGGTTGCCGGTTCTGCCATTTCTGCTGTTTCTGCCGGTTCTTCACGCGGCGCTCCTCAGCGCGAGCAGGTCCGAGATGGCGTGGACGGTGCGGAGTGTGGGCACCTCGACGCCGGTGATGTCCGCCAGTTCGACGACGGCGGCCAGCAGGACGTCGAGTTCCAGCGGTTTGCCGCGCTCCAGGTCCTGGAGCGTGGAGGTGCGGTGGTCGCCGACGCGTTCCGCGCCGGCCATCCGCCGTTCGATGGAGACCCCGACCTCGCAGCCCAGGGCCTCGGCGACGGCCAGCGTCTCGGCCATCATCGTCTCGATGACCTTGCGGGTGGCGCCGTGCAAACACATCTGCCGCATGGTCGCGCGGGCCAGGGCACTGATCGGGTTGAACGAGATGTTGCCGAGCAGCTTGATCCAGATGTCGCCCCGGATGTCGGGCTCCACCGGACACTTCAGACCGCCCGCCACCATGGCCTCGCTGAACGCCCGACAGCGCGCCGAGACCGTACGGTCGGGCTCCCCGATGGAGAACCGGGTGCCTTCCAGGTGCCGTACGACGCCCGGCCCTTCGAGCTCGGTGGCCGCGTAGACGACACAGCCGACGGCCCGTTCGGGCGCGAGCGCCGCACTGACCGCGCCGCCCGGGTCCACGCTCTCGACGCGGTGGCCGTCGTGCGGGCCGCCGTGCCGGTGCAAGTACCACCAGGGGATGCCGTTCTGGGCAGAGGCTTGATCAGCGGCCCGCACGCCGCGTACGAGTTGGCCTTGAGGCCCAGGAACACGAAGTCGACCGGGCCGATCTCGGCCGGATCGTCGGTGGCGTGGGCGCGGGCGGTGAAGTCCCCGCGCGAGCTGAGCACACGCACCCCGTCCCGCCTCATGGCCGCCAGATGCGGTCCACGGGCCACGAGATGCGTGTCCGCGCCGGTGCGGTGGAGCGCGGCGCCGACATAGGCGCCGATCGCACCGGCGCCGAGAACTGCGACTTTCATGGTGAGGGAGCTCCGTTCGGTCGAGGGATACCGCGGAGATGGCGCACTGTTCGAACTGTGTCGACGAAATATTGTCTACAGTATGGAAGTTGGGCCGACAAGACTTCGCGCAACGACCGGGCAAGGCATTACCCGGTCATGAAGGTGGCCGGTACGCGAAGGCGGGTCCGGCCGGGGAACGACCGTTCGGCGCGCGGTGGATACCGTTCATCGCATACGGTCGACGCGCCGCCTTCTCAACTCCCGCGCCACTCCCTACCGTCCGGGATCATGAGTCCCCCCGTCGCGCCTCCGGGCTGGAGCCGCTGGCTCGTCCCCCCGGCCGCGCTCTCCGTACATCTCTCCATCGGACAGGCCTACGCCTGGAGCGTCTTCAAGCCGCCGCTCGAAGCCGCGCTCGGCCTCAGCGGCACCCAGAGCGCCCTGCCCTTCCAGCTGGGCATCGTGATGCTGGGCCTGTCCGCCGCGTTCGGCGGCACCCTCGTCGAGCGCAACGGGCCGCGCTGGGCGATGACCGTCGCGCTCATCTGCTTCTCCTCCGGCTTCCTGCTCGCCTCCCTCGGTGCGGCCACCGAGCAGTACTGGCTGATCGTCTTCGGCTACGGCTTCGTCGGCGGCATCGGTCTGGGCATCGGCTACATCTCGCCCGTCTCGACCCTGATCAAATGGTTCCCGGACCGGCCCGGCATGGCCACCGGCATCGCGATCATGGGCTTCGGCGGCGGCGCGCTGATCGCCTCGCCCTGGTCCGCCCAGATGCTGGAGTCCTTCGGCTCCGACTCCTCCGGCATCGCCCTCGCCTTCCTGGTGCACGGACTGTCGTACGCCGTGTTCATGCTGCTCGGCGTCCTGCTGGTTCGGGTGCCGCGCACCGAGAAGCCGGTCGACAGCGGACCGAGCGTCCTCGCGGGCCCGCAGGTCTCGGCCCGCAACGCCATCCGCACCCCGCAGTTCTGGTGCCTGTGGGTCATCCTGTGCATGAACGTGTCCGCGGGCATCGGCATCCTGGAGAAGGCCGCCCCGATGATCACGGACTTCTTCGCGGACTCCTCCACCCCCGTCACCGTCACCGCGGCCGCCGGTTTCGTCGCGCTGCTCTCCGCGGCCAACATGACGGGCCGTATCGTCTGGTCCTCGACGTCCGACCTCATCGGGCGCAAGAACATCTACCGCGTCTACCTGGGCGTCGGCGCGCTGATGTACCTGCTGATCGCGCAGTTCGGCGACTCCTCCAAGCCGCTGTTCATCGTCTGCGCCCTGGTCATCCTGTCCTTCTACGGCGGCGGCTTCGCCACGATCCCCGCCTATCTGAAGGACCTCTTCGGCACCTACCAGGTCGGCGCCATCCACGGCCGGCTGCTCACCGCCTGGTCCACGGCCGGTGTCCTCGGACCGCTGATCGTCAACTGGATCGCCGACCGGCAGGAGGAGGCGGGCAAGTCCGGCTCCGATCTCTACGGCACGTCATTCTTCATCATGATCGGGCTGCTCGTCGTCGGCTTCGTCGCCAACGAGCTGGTCCGGCCCGTCCACCCCCGCTTCCACATCCCCGCCCCGAGGGAGGCCGCCGATGTCGTCCAGCGACAGCAGTCCGAACCCGCCTGACCGGCGCCCCCTGATCGTCTTCGCGTGGATCTGGGTGGGCGTTCCGCTCACCTACGGGCTGTACGAACTCGTACGGAAGGCCACGCAACTCTTCACCGGGTGAGTGCCACGACCGTGCTGTGCTCCGGTGCCGGTGCCGGTGAACCCGGCATCGGCACGCTCACGTCGCGGACCGGTCCTCGGCGGCTGTCGGCTGATGTGCCGTCACGGCGGTGGGGAGGGTGGCGGCGGCACTGTCGTGCCGGACGCCGGAGCCCGCCGTGGGCCGGTCGGGGGCGCTGCGGTCCAGCCAGAGCAGCAGCACACCGAGCGCGCAGGCGAGCGCAGGCCAGTAGACGTAGCGGTAGTTCGTCGCCGGGACGATGGGCAGATAGCCGAGCACATACGCCAGCGAGCTGATGCCCAGCGCCCGGATCGGCAGGGAGAACCTCCCCCTGCCCGGACGGACGGCGAGCACGAGCGCGACGGCGAGCCAGAACCATCCCCGGAAGAGCGGTCGCAGATCGGTGGCAACGCCGTTGACGTACGAGGCGAGGGTGGCCTCCAGTCGGGGGCGGGCCACCTCGACGCCGAGGTCGTTGGCGAAGACCCCCGGCTGGTACACGTAGCCCGTCTCGAAGAGCAGGGCGGTGAAGACCCGCAGGCGGTACTGGAGATAGCCGGAGAGGTGTCCGCGCATCTCGCGCAGCCAGAGGGAGGTGAGCTCGTCCGCGTCGCCGGCCATGCCGTCCGGCGAGCGTTCGTAGCAGGCCCAGTAGGCGTCCGACAGGGCGTCGACGCGGTCGCACTCCTCGGCGGCGGCCACCAGGCGGTCCCGCAGCTCCGGCCGCACGTCGGCCGACCGCAGTTCCTCCACGGTCAGCACGTGGACGAGGTCGTCGAGCACGATCTGCGCGCCCTGGTCCGTCTGCACGGGCCGCGCGATCAAGGAGATCGCCGCGGCGGGCAGGACGACCGCGGCCACCAGCGCTGCCGTGCACGCGGCCCACGTACGGCGCCCGGGGGAGTGCCACAGTGCGAGGACGAGCAGGACGAACATCGGGATCGCGGCGAGGAAGGCGTTCTTGCGCACGAGCACGGCGTAGGCGAGGAGGAGCACGCCCAGCCAGAGCAGACCCCAGCGCATCCTGGGGGACAGTCCGCGGTCCCGCAGCCGCAGCCCGACGAACGCCACCGCGCAGGCCGCCAGCAGCGCGCAGGCCGCGTGCACGTCCTTCCAGACGACGCCGACGAAGGTCAGTACGGGGGGAGTCAGCCCGAGACCGAGGACGGCGAGCGAACCGGCACGGCTCGCGGTCATCTCCCAGACGCACCGGGCGAGCACCCACAGCGCGCCCCAGAGGACGACGGACTGGAGGACGGCCATCGACGCGGGCGTCCCGGTGACGGCGATCAGTGCGCGCCACACCAGGCTCAGCACGGGCGGATGCCAGTCGGTCAGCGGCGTCCTGCCCATGGCCTGCCGGAGCTGGTCGATGCTGTCGGGACTCATGAACCCGGGGGTGAAGACGACGGACGTGGCCAGGCAACACGCGACGGCGACCCCGGTCAGCCACCAGGTCCAGCGCTTTTCGCCCGGAATGCGCACCTTTTGTCCCATGCGGCGGATGCTAACAGCGCCGACGGGACCGAACGGGCGGGGCGGGGCGCGACGCGGGTCGGGGCGAGGCGGGGTTCGGGCTGCGGTGGGGATCGGGGCGCGGCGGGGATCGGGTCGCGCCGCGGTCACGGTGCGACGAAGACGTAGCGCCGGTAGGTGACGAAGCGGAACAGGGTGGCGAGGACCCAGCCGAAGACGCGGGCGGCGTTGTCGCTCGCCATCGATTCCAGCCCGAGCAGATGCCGTGAGGCGAAGACCGTGCCCGCGGTGATGGCGACACCGACCGCGTTCACGAACAGGAACAGGGTCAGTTCCTGCGTCATGTTCTCGCGATGCCGGTGGCGGTAGGTCCAGTAGCGGTTCCCCGCCCAGCTGAAGAGCGCCGCGGCGGACGTCGCGACGACGGAGGCCGGCACGGGGTCGGCTCGCATCACCCCGCCCTCCGCGCCGCCGGGAAGGCCGAACACCAGCAGGTTGTAGCCGCCGTTGTCCACCACGAAGGCCAGCGCCCCGATGGCCCCGAACTTGGCGGCCTCGCGCCAGACGCCCCGGACGGCGTCACGTACACGCAGTGCCATGGATACGAGGACCAGCACACGGCGAGAGTAACGACCCGGCGCGTCCTGACCGTCCGGACGCGCCCATAACGCATTATTTCCTATCGTCATCCGAAATTCCGTCGTCATCCGTAGTTCTGTCGTCGTCCGACGGCGGGTCAGGCAAGGAGTGGCCGTGCAACCGACGATCGCGTGTGTCGTGCCGTGTCACAACGAGGAGGCCGCCGTCGGCAAGGTGGTGCGCGACCTGAGGATGGCGCTCCCCGAGGCGGACATCTACGTGTACGACAACGCCTCGACCGACCGCACGGTGGAGGTCGCCCGGGCAGCGGGCGCGATCGTCCGTCAGGAACCGCGCAAGGGAAAGGGCAACGTCATCCGGCGGGCCTTCGCCGATGTCGACGCCGACGCCCTGCTGCTCATCGACGGCGACGACACCTACGACGCGTCCCGGGCACGCGACCTGGTCGACCTGCTCTTCGAGGGGCCGTACGACCAGGTGGTCGGCGCCCGCCGGGAGACCGTCAGCGAGGCCTACCGGGTGGGGCACGCGACCGGCAACAGGCTGCTCACCGGCGCGGTGCGGTTCCTGTTCGGCAACGACGTGACCGACATGCTGAGCGGCTACCGCGTCTTCTCGCGCCGCTTCGTCAAGTCCTTCCCGGCGCTGGCCCGCCAGTTCGAGACCGAGACCGAGATGACCATCCACGCGCTCCACCTCCGGCTGCCCACGGCCGAGGTGGAGGTGGACTACCGGGTCAGACCCGCCGGGAGCGAGAGCAAACTGCGCACCTTCCGGGACGGCTGGCGCATCCTGCGGGTCATCCTCGATCTCGCCCGGCGCGAGCGGCCCTCGCTCGTCCACACCGTGGTCGCGGGAATCCTGGCCTTCGTCTCGGTCGTCCTCGGCATCCCCGTCATCGCCGAGTTCATCCGCACGGGCACCGTGCCGCGCATCCCCACGGCGATCCTCGCCGCCGCGATCATGACGATCGCCGTGCTCGTCCTGCTCGTCGGCTACATCCTGGAGTCCTTGATGCGCATGCGTCAGGAACACTCCCGTCTCGTGCACCTGGCCTACGCGGCGCCGGGCCGCCGACCTCGCTACACGGGGCACCGGCCGGGCACCGGCCCTGTGCCCGCCAGGAACGTCTCGGGCAGCCGTTGACCCGGTCCGTCCCGACGCCGACGCCGACACCGCCGTAGCGCCGGCCGCCGAACCGACGCCGACACCGCCTCAGCGCCGGCCGCCGAACTCCCAGTCGTGGACCTCGACGGTGGCGTACCGGTCCGCGGTCAGGACGGCGCGTGCCGAGTCCGGGTCCGGGGCCCTGAGCAGCACCGCGGTCCCCAGCCACGCGGTGCCGTCGTCGGACAGCAGCGGCCCGTACGCGATCAGATCGTCCCGGTCGGACGGTACGTCGACGTCGGCGGCCGGCCCCGAGCCGAGGCCGAGCACCAGGTACCGGGTGCCGCCGCCGGCGCCACCCGGAAACTCCCACATGGTGCGCCCCAGCAGATTCCGCCACCGGCGCAGCAGCACGTCCCGGTACGAGCCCGCCTGGTAGTTGGGCTCGTCGAAGGCGAACGCGCGGGCGGCGGCGGGATCGGGCAGGTCGACGATGTGCACGCTGCCGGTGGGAGTCTCGCCGTCACCGGCGAACGTCGGGCCGCGCGCGATCAGCTCCTTCTCGTACCCGTCCATGTAGGACCAGTGCTGCTCCAGCAGTTCCTCGCGCAACGGGAGGGAGCCGGGCCGGTCGCGGTGGTAGCAGAAGTACTCCATGACCAGACCCTCCCCGACATCCGGCGGTGGCTCAACGGACTTTAGCGACCGGGCCCTTCGCGACCGGGCCCTTCGCGACGTACGGCCAAACGTGGCCGCGACCGTATCCCAGGCACCCATCTAACCGCAGGTCAGGTTGGGTGGGACGGTTCCAGGGTGCTCGATGGGCCGTCGGCTGTTGCGCCCGGCTGTTGTGACCGCTGATGCTCTTGGTGTCGCACCGAGCGGGGCCCGGCCGACCACCGGTCTCTTCGGGGCGTTCATGACCACGCACCACTCAACCCAGGGGGAACACCCATGTCCATGCGTATGCGTACGAGCGTTCTCGCCGCTCTCGCCGTCGCCGCCCTCTCGGCGGGCGCGGTGTCGACGGCGCCGGCCGCCGGGGCCGCAACGAAGGCCGCCGCGCCCAAGTTCCTGTCGGCGTCCCAGCTGCCCCCGCACCCGACGTCGTCCTGGACCGCCGGGCCGGTCACCGAGGGGTTCCCGGAGGCCCTCGGCGTCAGTGTGAGCACGGAGGGCGTGCTCGACTGGGACTACCGGCACCGGGAGTTCCGCACCGACGTGGACACCAGCGCCGTGCAGCTGACCGCCGTGACGGGCTCGGCCTCCCAGGCCAAGGCCCTGGCGAAGCACTACGACGACCTGATCCGCACCTGCGCCGACCGCCTGGAGGCGAACTCGCCCGACGTCGACGCCGAGGGCCGGGACTTCGGCACGCTGCCGGTGGAGGAGGGCGCCCATGTCCGCGGCGTGAACGTCGAGACGGCGGGCGGGTCCACCGATGTCTCCCTGCTGTCGGTGGGACGGGACGGCAAGACCGTCACCGTCGTGCGGTGGCAGCAGTTGGGCGACTTCACCGGTGCGCCCGTGGCTGCCTTCAAGAAGACCACGACCACGGCCGTCAACAAGCTGTACTGACCGGACGTCCACCGCACAGTGCCAGGGGCCGTCCTCCCGTCAGGGGGGACGGAAGGACGGCCCCGTACCACTGCCGGCGCACGGGGCCGGGGCGGAGAGCGAACGGAACGCGTTCCTGTGGCGTCCGAGGCACATGCGGGCATCGCGACCTCGGTCGGCGGTGTCCGTCAGGGCGGACGGGACGGGGCGGCAAGGATCGGGGGCGTTGTGATGAGCGGAGTGACGATTCATCTTCCGCGGGACGGACAGAGGAACGGAGGTGGTTGCGGCCACGGGGTGGAGAACGGGGGCCGCGTCGAGGCCCGGGGACAAGGTGCGGCGCCGGTGACCCTGCGTCTGGGACCGGGGGACGTCGCCCGGTTCGGGCGCGGTTCGGCCGACACCCCGGTGGAGGTGCGGCTCGGCGATCCGGCGGTCTCCCGGCTGGCGGGCGAGATACGGGTGGCCGAGGACCACTGGCAGTTGAGCAACTTCAGTGCTACCCAGAGCTACTTGGTGGAGAACCCGGAGGGGGCCGGGGAGTACTTACGCGTCCCACCGCGCCGGGCCGGGGCACCCATCCCCTTCGAGTTCGCCCGGGTCGTCCTGCCCACCCGGGGGGCGACGGTGAGCTTCCAGGTGTTCGCGCCGGATCACGTGTACCTCGACGCCGACCGCGCGCAGCTCGCGGGCGGCCGGTGGGGGACACAGACCCTCGTCGCCTACTCCCTGGACGAGACCGCCACCTACTTCCTGATCCTGGTGGCGCTCTGCGAGCCCCGGCTGCGCGACGAGTCGGTGATCGCCGTGCCGACCACGCCCCAGATCGTCGAACGTCTCAGGAACTGCCCGGGGCACCGCGGGCTCACCGCCCGTGCCGTCAGCTCCCACATCGACTACCTCGCCGAGGAGAAGCTCCGGCTGGTCGCCGGCTCCGCGACGGACCCGGGGCCCAGCGCCCGCCGCAACGGCAAGCGCGAGGCGATCGTCGGGCTCGCACTCCGCTTCGGACTGGTCCGCGAGGAGCACCTGGGTCTGCTGCCTCCGCGCGTGGCGGAAGGCGTACGGGCGAGAGCGTGCGTCGGATGAGCGCGCCCCTGGCCCACTTACCGGCCGGCTACCGGGTGGGCGACTGGGAGGTCGGGGAACGGATCGCGAGCGGGGGCTGGGGAACCGTCCACGAGGGCCGACCCGCGAGCCCGAGGGGCGACGAACCGCGAGGCCGGTCCGAGGGCGGGCGGGAGCGAGCCGTCGCGCTCAAGTTCCTGCCCACCGTCGGACTGGCCCCACGTCAGGCGCACGCTCTCGTGGAGACCGCCCGGCGCGAGACCGAGTTCGGGCGCCGGACCCGCCATCCACGACTGATCCGGATGCTCGACTCGGTCGTGCTCAGCGAACCCGGCGACCCCGCTCTGGACGGAGCCGTCGTCCTGATCATGGAGCGGGCGGAGCACAGCCTGCGCCAGCTCCTCGAACAGGACGGCCCGGCGCCGACGGAGCCCGCGGCGTCGCGCATCCTCACCGGGATCTGCGAAGGTCTGGCCCATCTGCACGGCATCAACTGGGTGCACGGCGATCTCAAGCCCGACAACGTACTGATCATGGCCGACGGTTCCGTCCGACTCTCCGACTTCGGTCTCGCCGCCGAGTTGGACAGCCCCGACGGCACCCACGGCCATATGCCGCCACTGGGCACCCCCGACTATCTGCCCCCGGAACGCTGGAGGGCCCCGCTGGACGAGCGCGGCGTGCAGGTGTGGCCCAGCCACGACATCTGGGCTCTCGGCATCGTGATCCACGAGATGTTCGCCGGCGGGACCTCACCGTTCCCCGGGGCCACACCGGTGGCACGCGGGGCGGCGGTGCAGGAGTACGCCCATGGGCGCGCCCCGCTGCGTCTGGACGACGCCGTACCGCCCGTCTGGCGCGAACTGGCCGCCGACTGCCTGGCGCCGACGCACGCCCAGCGCGCCGTCCACACCGCGGAAAGCCTGCTCACCCGGATGCGGCGGGCGCCGGTGCCGCCCGCCGGTCCGTGAGACGTCACCTGGGAGCTGAGACGTCACCGGGGACCTTCGTGGGGCTCGCAGTTGCGGATCACGACGCCGTCGTTGCCCCTCGCCTCGTCGTTCCCCCAGCGCTGGAGGTAGTACGCCGACACAAAGGCACGGGCCTTCCCACCGGGCACCACCTCGTCGAGGTCGGTCAGCAGCCAGTAGTGGTTGTAGGAGGTCCCCACCTCCACCTTGTCCCCCCGCAGCTTGCACAGGACGTAGTTGGTGCCCTTGTAGAGCTTGCCCTGAGGCGCGCACGCGGGCCTGCTGTCGCCGACGCAGTCGACGGCGGCGTAACCGGTCGCGTCGGCGAAGGTGTCCACCCAGTACCGCGCCGGCTGGCCACCGCCACCGCCGCCGCAGGCGTTGGTGCTGGTCACCTGGGGGAAGGTGTCGTCCGGTGACAGCCGGTACTCGGTCCCCTGGATCACCGGGTGGACGATCTCGTCGTTCTCGCCGTTGTTGTCCCCGTTGGTGTCGTACAACTGCTCGTAGTGCAGGTGTGCGGAGGTGGTGCCGACCAGGCCCAGCCGCCCGAGCGTGGCTCCGGAGGCGACCTGCTGCCCGCGGCGTACGTCGATGCGGTCCATGTGCAGATAGACCGTGAACCAGCCGTTGCCGTGGTTGATCTCCAGGCCACCCGGCTCGAAGAGCTCGGTGACCGTGCCGGCCGCGGACGCGGCCACCAGGGCGCCGAGGGTGTTCCCGCCGACCCGGTACATGTCGAGCTTCTTGTCGTCCGGCGCGTGCCCTCGGTACGTCTGCAGCTGCCACTTCTGCCCGCAGGCGAAGGGCAGTCTGAAGTCGGGTCTGGCGGCCGGCGCCGCTGCCGCCGAGCGCGCGGCTCCCGGCGCGGCCGATGTGGCCGGTGCCGTGGCCGCCAGCGTCGTCAGGAGAGCCACGAACACCACCAGAGCCATGGCCCCTGAGCCCGGACCTCTCCCTCGTCGGAACCGCATGTAGCCCCACCCCTCCCTGTCACCGATCGCCATGGCTGTCGCGTCGCCACGGTGCCCGATGCGGCAGGGAAAGGTACCCCCGCACGTTCCGGATGCCCTGTCCCGCAGTCCCACGGCTAGCTTGCGAACCGTCGGTGCACAGCCGCATCGGTCGCGACTAACCGGAGGAGATCACGTGAGGTTGAGAAGGATCAGCAAGCGGGCGGCTGCGATGGTCGCGACGATGATCGCCGCGGTGGCCCTTCCGCTGGCGGCGCAGGCACCGGCACAGGCAGCACCGAACGGTGCGACCGGAGCGGCCGCATGGACGCCGGAGATCTACCCGCTGTTCTCGGGCGAGCAGGTGTGGCGGGATATCCCGAGCAAGGATCGGGACTGGTGGTTGAGGTGGTGCTCCGAGGCAAGTGGAATCGCCTGCGTGTCGGTTGGCCAAGGCGACGGCAAGCACAGCGTCTTCCACCTGTTCAAGTGCGATACGCGGTCGCTCTCGAACTTCATCGACGCGCTCGCTGTTCGCAACAACCAGACTGGCGGAGCCGTGGTCCATTTCTGGGGGCCCAACCACCACAGGTACATGCCTGCGAGCTACAACACCATCTACACGGTCCCGGACCACGTGACGTACGACTTCAATCGCCTCGATATCTGCTGAGGGCACATCGCCCCGGGCACGCTGATCACGCCGGAACTCGTCGCGGGTCTGACAGAAGCCCACAACTCGGGCCGCGCTTTACTGTCGCCTCACCCGCCCTCGTACCCGTGAGTCACTGATCAGACTGGTGGATCCCGCTGACCACAGGCAACGAGGGGAACCACCCATGAACGGCTCGCGAATCGCCGCCGTCGGCCACTACCAGCCCGCCAAGGTCCTCACCAACGAGGACCTGGCGGGCCTGGTCGACACCAGTGACGAGTGGATCACGAGCCGAGTGGGCATCCGCACCCGGCACATCGCGGGCCCCGACGAGCCGGTGGACGAGCTGGCCGGGCACGCCGCCGCCAAGGCGCTCGCCGCCGCCGGACTCGGTCCGGAGGCCATCGACCTGGTCGTGGTCGCCACCTCCACCGCCGTCGACCGTTCCCCGAACATGGCGGCCCGGGTCGCGCACCGGCTCTCCATCCCGAACCCGGCCGCCATGGACGTCAACGTCGTGTGCGCCGGGTTCACCCACGCCCTGGCCACCGCCGACCACGCCGTCCGCGCGGGCGCCGCCACCCGGGCCCTCGTCATCGGCGCCGACAAGATGTCCGAGGTCACCGACTGGACCGACCGCACCACCTGTGTCCTCGTCGGGGACGGCGCGGGCGCGGCCGTCGTCGAGGCCGCCGAGGAGCCCGGCATCGGGCCGGTGCTGTGGGGATCGGTGCCCGAGATGGGCAACGCCGTACGGATCGAGGGCACCCCCGCCCGGTTCGCACAGGAGGGGCAGAGCGTCTACCGCTGGGCCACCACCAAGCTGCCGCCCATCGCCCGCGCCGCCTGCGAGAAGGCCGGGCTCACCCCCGCCGACCTCGCCGCGGTCGTACTGCACCAGGCCAACCTGCGCATCATCGAGCCCCTCGCCGAGAAGATCGGCGCGGTGAACGCCGTCGTCGCCAGGGACGTCGTCCACTCCGGCAACACCTCGGCCGCCAGCATCCCCCTCGCCTTCTCCAAGCTCGTCGAACGCGGCGAGATCTCCTCCGGCGACCCCGTGCTGCTGTTCGGCTTCGGCGGCAACCTGTCCTACGCCGGACAGGTGGTCCGCTGCCCCTGAGCAGGGCGTTCGTGGCGCGATGACGGCGATGTGACGAGTCCGACCCTCCATCGGGCTGGCCATTGTGGCCCGTAGACTGTAGACGAAAGCCAATCCATACTGGCTGTTGACTTGGATTTTCCCGTTCTTCCGAGTTCTTTCCAGTACGGGCCGTTGACTTTCCGTGTGCGTGACATCCAGTGGTGCTCTGGAGGGGGACCCCAATGTTGTCGACAGGACTTCCGCAAGGGGCCGTGCCCAAGCTCGAACGCCCCGGTCCACTGCGCGACCGCGTCTACGAGGCCCTGCTCGAACTCATCACCACCCGTGCGCTGCGCCCCGGCCAGCACCTCGTCGAGAGCGAACTCGCCGGGCACCTCGGGGTCTCCCGGCAGCCCGTCCGCGAGGCCCTGCAGCGGCTCAACACCGAGGGGTGGGTCGACCTCCGGCCCGCCCAGGGCGCGTTCGTGCACGAGCCGACGGAGGCGGAGGCCGACCAACTCCTCACCGTCCGCACCCTGCTGGAGGCCGAGGCCGCCCGTCTCGCCGCGGCGAACGCCGGTACGGCGGGCATCACGGCCCTGGAGGAGCTCTGCGCGGAGGGCGAGCGGGCCGTCGAGGCCGACGACGTCGACGCGGCCGTCGCCCTCAACGCCCGCTTCCACGCCAAGGTCATGGAGCTGGCCGGCAACACGGTCCTCGCCGAACTCGCCGCCCAGGTCGACCGCCGTGTGCGCTGGTACTACACCCCGGTCGCCCGGCAACGCGGCCACCAGTCCTGGATCGAGCACCGCGAACTCATCGCGGCGATCTCGGGCCGCGACGAACAGCGGGCCACGGAGGTCATGCGGGCCCACACGGAACACACCCGCAAGACGTACCACGAGCGGGAGAAGTGAGGGAGATTCACGAGCAGGGCGGCCGCTGTCTCTGAGACGGCCGCCCTTTTCGCGCGCCGCCGACGCGGGGCGCCAGACCGTCGTGGGCCTCGGCCGTCGCGGGCCTCGGCCGTCGCGGACCCGGACGTCCTGAACCTCGTGGGCCTTGGCCCTCGTGGACCTCGGCGCCGACAGCCGCTCGTGGCGCGTCGTCGCTGGTGGGCGGGCGCGGTGAGTTGGTGGCAGCTGGGCGCCGTTGCTCGCCCGGTGGACCGCCTCCGCCCTGCTCCTCGGCGGTCGCACCCTGCGGGGCGTGCATGTCCCGGCCCGCCGCCGTGACGCCCTTTGTCCTCTCAGTGGAGAAAGTTGACGGCAATTCCTGCGCAACTTCTTCCCAGCCCCGGCAGCCGCTGCTACGTTCCCCTGCGAAAGGACGGTCGCGGCGAAGTGGCCGGAACCCGAAGGACGTTGCGGCCGGTTGAGGCGGGGAGGGGCTTGTGAGACGTATGACGGCTCGACCCGCGAACGCGCATCAGGCTCGGCTGCTGCGGCTGTTGCGGGACGGAGGGCCCAACTCGCGGGCCCAGCTGGGCGATCGGGTGGACCTCTCGCGGTCGAAACTGGCCGTGGAGGTGGACCGGCTCCTGGAGACGGGACTGGTCGTGGCCGACGGACTCGCCGCCTCGCGCGGTGGCCGCCGGTCGCACAACATCCGCCTCGCTCCCCAACTGCGTTTCCTGGGCGTGGACATCGGCGCCACCTCGATCGATGTGGCTGTCACCAACGCCGAGTTGGAGATCCTCGGGCACATCAATCAGCCGATGGACGTCCGGGAGGGCCCCGTCGCCGTCTTCGAGCAGGTGCTGTCCATGGCGGCCAAGCTCAAGGCCTCCGGGCTCGCGGAAGGGTTCGACGGCGCCGGCATCGGCGTCCCCGGACCGGTCCGCTTCCCGGAGGGCGTCCCGGTCGCCCCGCCGATCATGCCGGGCTGGGACGGGTTCCCGGTCCGCGAGGCGCTCAGCCAGGAACTCGGCTGCCCCGTCATGGTCGACAACGACGTGAACCTGATGGCGATGGGGGAGATGCACGCGGGCGTGGCCCGTTCCGTGGGCGACTTCCTCTGCGTCAAGATCGGCACCGGCATCGGCTGTGGCATCGTCGTCGGTGGTGAGGTCCACCGCGGTACGACGGGCAGCGCCGGCGACATCGGGCACATCCTCGCCGTACCGGACGGCCGCCCCTGCGCCTGCGGCAACCGGGGCTGCCTGGAGGCCCACTTCAGCGGCGCCGCCCTCGCCCGCGACGCCGGGGAAGCCGCCCAGCAGGGACTCTCGGCGGAACTCGCCTCGCGTCTGGAGACCAACGGCACCCTCACCGCCGTCGACGTGGCCGCCGCGGCCGCCGCCGGCGACGCCACCGCGCTCGACCTGATACGCGAGGGCGGCAACCGCACCGGCCAGGTCATCGCCGGACTCGTCAGCTTCTTCAACCCCGGCCTGGTGGTGATCGGCGGCGGAGTGACCGGCCTCGGCCACACCCTGCTCGCCGCCATCCGCACCCAGGTCTACCGTCAGTCACTGCCTCTCGCGACCAACAATCTGCCCATCGTGCTGGGGGAGTTGGGGCCCACCGCCGGAGTCATCGGCGCGGCCCGTCTCATCAGCGACCACCTGTTCTCACCCGCGTGAGCCCTCTTCCGTTCGCACCCGCCTAGGCCCTCGACCGCCCGGGCCCACCAGCACAGCGCTCTGCCTCGCCCTGCCCGAAACGCCTGCCCAGCAGACGGCTTCGCCCTGAAACCGGCCCGCACGCCCGCCAAGGGGAACTCATGGCACCAGAATTACCGCTGCTCACCATGTCCGGCATCACCAAGTCGTTCCCCGGAGTCCGGGCCCTGGACGGCGTCGACCTCGACGTCCAGGCCGGAGAGGTCCACTGCCTGCTCGGCCAGAACGGCGCCGGGAAGTCCACCCTGATCAAGGTCCTGGCCGGTGCCCACCAGCCCGACGACGGCACCATCACCTGGCGGGGCGAACCCGTCACCCTCAAGTCCCCGATCGCCGCCATGCGCCTCGGCATCGCCACCATCTACCAGGAACTCGACCTGGTCGAGGGGCTGTCGGTGGCCGAGAACGTCCACCTCGGACACGAGCCCACCGCGGCCGGCTTCGTCGTACGAGGGAAGGCGGCGCGGGCGTCGACGGCCGCGCTGCTCAAGCGACTCGGCCATCCGGAGGTCGATCCGGCGCGGCTGGTGGGTGAGTTGTCGGCCGCGCAGCAGCAGATCGTTTCCATGGCGCGGGCGCTCTCCCACGACGTACGGCTGATCGTGATGGACGAACCCTCGGCCGCCCTCGACCCGGACGAGGTCGACAACCTGTTCAGGATCGTCGGCGACCTGACCGCCGACGGCGTGGCCGTCGTCTACATCTCGCACCGCCTGGAGGAGATCCGCCGGATCGGCGACCGGGTGACCGTACTGAAGGACGGGCGGGCCGTGGCGGGCGGGCTGCCCGCGAAGTCCACGCCGACGCGCGAGGTCGTGGCCCTGATGACCGGGCGCAACGTCGAGTACGTCTTCCCCGACCGCCCGCCCGCGCCCCGGCCGCCGTCGAGCCCGTCCTCCAGGTGCGGGGACTGGCGCGCGCCGGGGAGTTCGAGCCGTTCGACCTGGACGTGCGGCCCGGCGAGATCGTGGGGCTCGCCGGACTCGTCGGCTCCGGACGCTCGGAGATCCTGGAGACGATCTACGGCGCACGCAAGCCCAATGCCGGTCAAGTCACCGTGGAAGGGCGGCAGTTGAGGCTCGGCAGTGTACGGGCCGCCGTACGGGCCGGGCTCGGGCTCGCACCCGAGGAGCGCAAGGCGCAGGCGCTGCTGATGCTGGAGTCCGTCACCAGAAACGTTTCCGTGTCGTCGATGTCCCGCTTCGCACGCGTCGGCTGGATCGACCGGGCGGCGGAGCTGAAAGGAGCGCGCGCGGCGACCCGCGAGCTGTCCCTGCGCCCCGACAACCCGGCCGTCCCCGTCCGCACCCTCTCCGGAGGCAACCAACAGAAGGCGGTCCTCGCCCGTTGGCTGCTGCGCGGCTGCCGGGTCCTGCTGCTCGACGAGCCGACCCGGGGCGTCGACGTCGGAGCCCGCGCCGAGCTGTACGCGGTGGTGCGCCGGCTCGCCGACGAAGGGCTCGCCGTACTGCTGGTCTCCAGCGAGGTGCCCGAAGTCCTCGGCCTCGCCGACCGGGTGCTCGTCCTGCGCGAGGGACGGGTCGTGCACACCGCGCCCGCCCGTGAGCTCGACGAACACCGTGTCCTCGACCTCGTGATGGAAGGAAGCCCGGTGGCCAGTGTGGCAAGTCCGGTGGCCGGTGCGGGGAGCCCCGCGACCGGTGAAGGGAGCCCGGCGTCATGACCCAGCCCGTGTCCCCGCCCCGGGACGGCGCCGACAAGGCGCCCCCCGTCAGTGAACCGCCGGCCTGGCGCACCCTCGTGTTCCGCGCCGACGTGCGCACCCTCTCGCTCCTCGGTGTCCTGGCGGCGCTGATCGTCATCGGCGGCGCCACCCGGCCCGACGAGTTCCTCGACACCCGCAACCTCCAACTCGTCCTCACCCAGGCCTCCGTCATCGGCGTGGTCACCGTCGGCATGACCTTCGTCATCACCTCCGGCGGCATCGACCTGTCGGTGGGGGCGATCGTCGCCCTGGCGTCGGTGTGGGCGACGACCGTGGCCACACAGGAGTACGGCTTCGCCGGCATCCTCTTCACGGCGGTGATCGTCGGCGTCGGCTGCGGCCTGGTGAACGGACTGCTCATCGCCTACGGCGGGATGGTCCCCTTCATCGCCACCCTCGCCATGCTCGCCTCGGCCCGCGGACTCGCCCTCCAGATCACCGACGGCAGCACCCAGGTCGTCACCGTCGACGCCATCCTCGACCTCGGAGAACGCGACGCGTACGTCCTCGGTATCCCGCCGCTCGTCCTGGTCTTCGCACTCGTGACGATCATCGGCTGGCTCGTGCTGAACCGCACGACCTTCGGCCGGCGCACGGTCGCCGTCGGCGGCAACGCGGAGGCGGCCCGGCTCGCGGGCATCGACGTCCGCCGCCAGCGGCTCTATCTGTACCTGCTCTCCGGACTGTGCTGCGGCATCGCCGCCTTCCTGCTGATCGTGCTCTCCGGCTCGGGCCAGAACACCAACGGCAACCTCTACGAACTCGACGCCATCGCCGCCGCGATCATCGGCGGCACCCTGCTCAGCGGTGGCCGGGGCACCATCACCGGCTCCGTCCTCGGCGTCCTGATCTTCACCACGATCACCAACATCTTCGCGCTCAACAACCTGCAGAGCGACGTCCAGCAGATCGCCAAGGGCGCGATCATCGTCGCCGCGGTCCTGGTCCAGCGACGCACGGCCAGCACGACCTGACCACCGAAGAGCCGACACGCGAAAGGTCCACCGCCATGCCAGAGTTCACCAGCCGCAGAGGACTGCTCTTCGGGACCGCCGCCGTCTCGGCAGGCGCCCTCCTCGTAGGTTGCACCAGCAACGAGACCAAGGACGACCCGGCCGCGAACGACCAGCCCGCCGCCGACGACAAGCCCGGCAAGGCGGTCACCATCGGCTTCGCCGGACCGCAGGCCGACCACGGCTGGCTCAACGCGATCAACCAGAACGCCAAGAGCCGCGCCGAGCGGTACGAGGACGTCACCCTGGAGATCACCGAGGGGTCGAACGACACCGCCCAGCAGATCGGGCAGATCGAGACCCTCATCAACAAGAAGGTCGACGTCCTGGTCGTGCTGCCGGCCGACGGCAAGGCGCTCACCCAGGTCGGCCTCAAGGCGATGCGGGCCGGCATCCCCGTGGTCAACCTCGACCGGATCTTCAACTCCCCGCAGGCGTACCGCTGCTGGATCGGCGGCGACAACTACGGCATGGGCCTCAACGCCGGCCACTACATCGGCGAGAAGCTCAAGGACAAGAGCGACGCCCGGGTCATCGAGCTCGCCGGGCTGGACAACCTGGAGCTGACCAAGCAGCGCACCCAGGGCTTCGACGACGCCCTGAAGAACTACCCGAACATCAAGAAGGTCGCCCGGCAGGCCGCCGAGTTCACCGTCGAGTCCGGGCAGGCCAAGATGGCCCAACTCCTGCAGGCCCAGTCGAACTTCGACGCCCTGTGGAACCACGACGACGACCAGGGCGTCGGCGCCCTGCGCGCCATCGAGCAGGCCGGGCGCGACGACTTCCTGATGGTCGGCGGCGCGGGCGCGCTCTCCGCGTTCCAGGCGATCAAGAAGGACGACGGGGTCCTCAAGGCGACCGTCCTCTACCCGCCGACCATGGCCGCCTCCGCGATCGACCTCGCCCGCGCCCTCGGCCAGGGCAAGGGGGTCGGTGGCCTCGCCGAGTTCGAGATCCCGTCCTCGCTGACGCTGTACTCGGCCGTCGTCGACAAGGACAACGTCGACCAGTACATGGCCACCGGCTTCAAGTGACGGGTCCCGCCCGACGGACCCGACCGGGACCACGGACCCGACCGGGACCACGGACCCGACCGCGACCGGGGGCCGGGACGACGCGGGACCCGGCCCCGGACCGCCGACCCGGGCCCCACCCCACCGCGCCACCACGAGGAGGACACACGCATGGGACAGCCGCAGCAGCCCGACCAGGCCGAGGCGGAGGTCAGGAGCGCAGGGGCCCGACGCGGGGCCCGGGGCCGGTCCGGCCGGTGCCGGTCCTCGTGCCGGGGAGTGGCCCGCGGGGCTCGCCGGAGGGGCGTACAAGCCGCAGTTGCGGGTCGGGATGGTCGGGTACGCCTTCATGGGGGCCGCGCACTCGCAGGGGTGGCGCACGGCGGGGCGCGTCTTCGACCTGCCGCTCACCCCCGTGCTCGCCGCCGTCTGCGGGCGGGACGCGGACGCGGTGCGGGCCATGGCGGACCGGCACGGGTGGGCGGGGACGGAGACCGACTGGCGGCGGCTGATCGCCCGCGACGACATCGACCTCGTGGACATCTGCACCCCCGGCGACAGCCACGCCGAGATCGCGCTCGCCGCGCTGGCCGCCGGCAAGCACGTGCTCTGCGAGAAGCCGCTCGCCAACACCGTGGCGGAGGCGGAGCGGATGGCGTCGGCGGCCGAAGAGGCTTACGCACAGGGCAGGTTGGCGATGGTGGGCTTCAACTACCGTCGGTTGCCCGCCACCGCGCTCGCCCGCCGCATGGTCGCCGAGGGCCGACTGGGCACCCTGCGGCACGTACGGGTGACATACCTTCAGGACTGGCTCGTGGACCCGGAGTTCCCGCTGACCTGGCGGCTGCGCAAGGAGTCCGCCGGTTCCGGGGCGCTCGGCGACCTGGGCGCCCACATCGTCGACCTCGCGCAGTACCTGGCGGGCGAGCCGGTGGTCGGAGTGTCCGCGCTGACGGAGACCTTCGTACGCGAACGGCCCCTGCCGGCCGGGGCGACCAGTGGTCTCGCGTCCTCCGCCGGCACCGCGGGCCGAGGTGCGGTCACCGTCGACGACACGGCCCTGTTCACCGGCCGCTTCGCCTCCGGAGCCGTCGCCTCCTTCGAGGCCACCCGCTTCGCCACCGGCCGCAAGAACGCCCTGTGCATCGAACTCAACGGTGAACGCGGCTCGTTGGCCTTCGACCTCGAACGGCTCAACGAACTCTCCTACCACGACCACACCGAGCCCGCCGCCCACGCCGGCTTCCGCCGCATCCTCGTCACCGAACCCGACCACCCCTACCTCGACGCCTGGTGGCCGCCGGGGCACGGCCTCGGCTACGAGCACACCTTCGTCCACCAGGCCCGAGACCTGGTCCACGCCGTGGCGGCCGGCCGACGGCCCGAGCCCTCGTTCGCGGACGGACTGCAGGTGCAGCGGGTGCTCGCGGCGGTCGAGGAGAGCGCCGAGAAGAACTCCGTCTACACCCCGACCCACTTCCCGTCCCCGCACCGTCCCACACCCCCACAACGGCCTGAGGAGGCCCGCACATGCCGCGCGACTTCACGCTCTTCACCGGCCAGTGGGCCGACCTCCCCCTCGAAGAGGTCTGCCGCCTCGCCCGCGACTTCGGCTACGACGGTCTCGAACTCGCCTGCTGGGGCGACCACTTCGAGGTCGACAAGGCCCTCGCCGACCCGTCGTACGTCGACTCCCGCCACCAACTCCTGGAGAAGTACGGCCTGAAGTGCTGGGCCGTCTCCAACCACCTGGTCGGGCAGGCGGTGTGCGACGCCATCATCGACGAACGTCACCGGGCCATCCTGCCCGCCCGCATCTGGGGCGACGGCGAGTCCGAGGGCGTGCGGCAGCGGGCCGCCGCCGAGATGGCCGACACCGCGCGGGCCGCCGCCGCCTTCGGCGTGGACACCGTCATCGGCTTCACCGGCTCGGCCATCTGGCACCTGGTCGCCATGTTCCCGCCCGCCCCCGAGGCGATGATCGAGCGCGGCTACGACGACTTCGCCATGCGCTGGAACCCGATCCTCGACGTCTTCGACGCCCAGGGCGTGCGGTTCGCGCACGAGGTCCACCCGAGCGAGATCGCCTATGACTACTGGACAACTCAGCGTGCGCTGGATGCAGTTGACCGTCGTCCGGCGTTCGGGCTGAACTTCGACCCCTCGCACTTCGTGTGGCAGGACCTCGACCCGGTCGGGTTCCTGTGGGACTTCCGCGACCGGATCTACCACGTCGACTGCAAGGAGGCCCGCAAGCGGCTCGACGGACGCAACGGCCGCCTCGGCTCGCACCTGCCCTGGGGCGACCCGCGCCGGGGCTGGGACTTCGTCTCGGCCGGCCACGGCGACGTCCCCTGGGAGGACGTCTTCCGGATGCTCCGCTCGATCGACTACCGGGGCCCGATCTCCGTGGAGTGGGAGGACGCCGGCATGGACCGGCTCCAGGGCGCCCCCGAAGCCCTCGCGCGCCTCAAGGCGTTCGACTTCGAACCCCCGACGGCCTCGTTCGACGCGGCGTTCGGCGGCAACGAGTAACGCTCCCCTGTCTTCCGGGGTGACGGCGCACCCCGGCGTACCGCACACACCCGCACACCCCCGTACGACCAGCCCCTTACTGGAGGCATCTCGTGCACCCGTACGACGACAACAGACACCCCACCAGCGCCACCAGCACCTTCAGACGCCGCGGACTGCGCGGACCGATCGCCCTGCTGACCGGTCTGCTGCTCGCCGGCGCCTCGCTCTCCCTCACCGCGCCCCCGGCGGGCGCGGCGGACACCGAGCCGAAGGCGGCGGCCGCCGAGGACTTCCAGCAGGTCACCCTCGCCAAGGGCGAGCCGGAGGTCGGCGAGCCCATGTCGCTCGCCGTCCTCCCCGACCGCTCCGTCCTGCACACCTCGCGCGACGGCGAACTGCGGCTGACCGACGCGGCGGGCAACACCAGGCTCGCCGGCAAGCTCGACGTGTACAGCCACGACGAGGAGGGCCTCCAGGGCATAGGCGTCGACCCGGGCTTCGCCGACAACCGCTTCATCTACCTGTACTACGCGCCCCCGTTGAACACCCCGGCCGGTGACGCCCCCGAGACCGGCACGGCCGCGGACTTCGCGCCCTTCGACGGCGTCAACCGGCTCTCCCGCTTCGTCCTGAAGACCGACGGCACCCTCGACAAGGCCAGCGAGAAGAAGGTCCTCGACGTCCCCGCCTCCCGGGGCATCTGCTGCCACGTCGGCGGTGACATCGACTTCGACGCCGCCGGGAACCTGTACCTCTCGACGGGCGACGACAGCAACCCGTTCCAGTCGGACGGCTTCACCCCCATCGACGAGCGGTCCAACCGCAACCCGGCCTTCGACGCCCAGCGCACCTCCGGCAACACCAACGACCTGCGCGGCAAGATCCTGCGCATCAAGGTCGGCGCCGACGGGTCCTACACCGTCCCCGACGGCAACCTCTTCGCGCCCGGCACGGACAAGACGCGCCCCGAGATCTACGCGATGGGCTTCCGCAACCCGTTCCGCTTCAGTGTCGACAAGAAGACCGGCATCCTCTACGTCGGCGAGTACGGCCCCGACGCCGGCGCCGCCAGTGCCTCGCGCGGTCCGGCCGGTCAGGTCGAGTTCGCCCGGGTGACCAAGCCCGGCAACTTCGGCTGGCCGTACTGCACCGGCATGAACGACGCCTATGTCGACTACGACTTCGCCACCGGCACCTCGGGCGCGGCCTTCGACTGCGCGGCCCCGAAGAACACCTCGCCGAACAACACCGGCCTCACCGACCTGCCGCCCGCCGAGCCCGCCTGGATCCCCTACAACGGCAATTCCCTTCCGGAGTTCGGCGACGGCTCCGAGTCCCCGATGGGCGGCCCGGTCTACCACTACGACGCCTCGCTCGACTCCCCGGTGAAGTTCCCCGAGGCGTACGACGGCGACTTCTTCGCCGGTGAGTTCGGCCGCCGCTGGATCAAGCGGATCACCAGCGACGCCGACGGCACCGTGCAGTCGATCAACAACGTGCCCTGGACCGGCACCCAGGTCATGGACATGGCCTTCGGCCCGGACGGTGCGCTGTACGTCCTCGACTACGGCATCTCCTGGTTCGGCGGCGACGAGCACTCCGCCCTGTACCGCATCGAGAACGCCACCGACGGCCACTCCCCGATCGCCCAGGCCGCCGCCGACCGCACCTCCGGTCAGGCGCGGCTGAAGGTGCGCTTCTCCTCCGCCGGCACCAGCGACCAGGACGGCGACGCCCTCACCTACAGCTGGGACTTCGGCGACGGCTCCACCTCCACGGCCGCGAACCCCGCGCACACATACAAGAAGAACGGCACCTACACGGCGACCGTGACCGCGAAGGACCCCTCGGGCCGCACCGGCAGCGCCAGCGTACGGATCGTGGTCGGCAACACCGCGCCCAAGGTGACACTGGAACTCCCGCAGGACGGGCAGCTGTTCGCCTTCGGTGACGCCGTGCCGTTCAAGGTGAGGGTCAGCGACCGGGAGGACGGCCGCCCGATCGACTGCGCCAAGGTCAAGGTCACCTTCATCCTCGGCCACGACAGCCATGGCCACCCGGTGACCTCCGCCAACGGCTGCACCGGCACCATCCAGACCAGCGCCGACGGCGGCCACGACGAGAACGCCAACATCTTCGGGGTGTTCGACGCCGAGTACACCGACGGCGGAGGCGGCGGACAGGAGCCGCTGACCACCCACGACCAGAACGTCGTCCAGCCCACCCACCGCCAGGCCGAGCACTACGGCGACTCCTCCGGCGTCGCGGTCCAGACGAAGCCCACGGCCCACGGCGGCAAGACGGTCGGGGACATCTCCAACGGCGACTGGATCTCCTTCGAGCCGTACGTCCTGTCCAACGCCACGAAGATCACCGCGCGTATCTCCTCCGGGGGCGCCGGCGGCAAGCTGGAGGTCCGTGCGGGCTCGCCGACCGGGCGTCTCCTCGGCAGCGCGGCCGTGCCGGTGACCGGCGGCTGGGACACCTTCCAGGACGTCACCGCCAACCTGTCCCGCGCCCCGCGCGGCACCACCACGCTGTACCTGGTGTTCAAGGGGAGCGGCTCGGGCGGCCTGTTCGACGTGGACGACTTCACCTTCACGAAGCGGTGAGGGGGCGTCATGCCGGGATACGGACGCGGACGAGGACGCCTGTGGGCGGCGCTGGGTGGTGCCGCCCTGCTGATCGGCTGTGTGACGGGGCCCGCCGTGTCGGATGACGCGGGCGCCTCCGGAGGCCCTGGCGGTCCCGGCGGCGCGGGTCACGGGGACGAGCGCCGGGTGCTGGTCTTCTCCAAGACCGCCGGGTTCCGCCACGACTCGATCCCCGAGGGCGTCACGGCCGTACGGGAACTGGGCGCCGCCCACGGCTTCACGGTCGACGCCACCGAGGACGCCGGCGCGTTCACCTCGTGGAACCTGGGCCGCTACGACGCGGTGGTCTTCCTCTCCACGACCGGTGACGTGCTGAACGCTGCCCAACAGGGCGCGTTCGAGCGGTACATCAGACGCGGAGGCGCCTACGTGGGCGTCCACGCGGCCGCCGACACCGAGTACGACTGGGCCTTCTACGGCGGGCTCGCGGGGGCGTACTTCCAGTCGCACCCCGTGATCCAGCCCGCGACGGTCGACGTCGAGGACCATGCCCACCCGGCCACCGCCGGTCTGGGCGCCACCTGGAACCGCACGGACGAGTGGTACAACTACCGCTCCAACCCCCGTGAGCGGGCCCATGTCCTCGCCTCGCTCGACGAGTCGTCGTACACGGGCGGCACCATGAACAGCGACCATCCGATCGCCTGGTGCCAGGAGTACCAGGGCGGCCGCGCCTTCTACACCGGCGGCGGCCATACCAAGGAGTCCTTCGTCGAACCCGCCTTCCGTCAGCACCTGCTGGGCGGCATCCGGTGGGCGATCGGCGAGGCCCAGGCCGACTGCCGTCCGGAGAACGGCTACCGGCCGCTGTTCGACGGCACCGCCGGCTCGCTCGCGGCATGGCGGCAGGCGGGTCCGGGCTCCTTCACCCTGTCCGACGACGGCACGATCACGTCGTCCGGCGGGATGGGCATGCTCTGGTACGCCGACCGGAGCTTCGGGTCCTACTCCCTGAAGCTCGACTGGAGGATGTCCGGCCCTTCGGGCGACGACAACTCCGGTGTCTTCGTGGGCTTCCCGCCCTCCGACGATCCCTGGTCGGCCGTGAACAACGGCTACGAGGTCCAGATCGACGCCACGGACGTACCCGAGAGGACGACCGGGTCCGTCTACGGCTTCCGCTCCGCCGACATCAGGAAGCGCGACCGCGCCCTGAACCCGCCGGGGGAGTGGAACACGTACGAGATCCGCGTGGAGGGCGAGCGCCTCCGCGTCTGGCTCAACGGCGTGAAGATCAACGACTTCACCAACACGGATCCGGTACGGAGCCTGCGCGACGGTCACGTGGGCATCCAGAACCACGGATCCGCCGACCAGGTGTCCTTCCGCGACATCCGCGTCAAGGAACTGCCCGCGCGGGCCGCCGGCAGGGCGGACCCGCCACCGGGCGACTGAGCGACGGCGGGCGGGGGACGCCGGACCCCCGCTCGCCGTCTCGCCCCTTTCACCCTCACCGGCTCGATTCACCGGCTCGATTCACCGGCTCGACTCACTGGCCCGACGAGGAGGCTGCCCATGTCCGCGTCCGTGTCCGTTCCCCCATCGAGCGTCGGCGTCTGGCTGATCGGAGCACGAGGTTCCGTCGCCACCACCGTCGTCGCGGGCTGCGCGGCCGTCACGGCGGGCCTGCACACCCCGACGGGCATGGTCACCGAGTCCCCACTCTTCGCCGGCGCGGGTCTCCCGCCCCTCTCCTCGCTGGTCTTCGGCGGCCACGACACGGTCGACTGCCCCCTGCCCAAACGGGCCGAGACCCTGGCCTCCGGCGGCGTCCTGCCTCACGACCTCCCGGTGGCCGTCGCCGCCGAACTGGCCTCCGCCGACGGGGAGATCAGGCCGGGCGGCCCCCTCCCGGGCGACACCCGCACGCCCGACG
This sequence comes from Streptomyces sp. MNU76, assembly GCF_020982545.1. Classification (GTDB taxonomy): domain Bacteria; phylum Actinomycetota; class Actinomycetes; order Streptomycetales; family Streptomycetaceae; genus Streptomyces. The sequence continues at coordinate 1,013,242 of NZ_JAJKLK010000003.1, forward strand.
AGCTGATCTCCTCCCACGCCGCCGACATCCAGGACTTCGTACGACGCCGGGGGCTGACCCGGGCCGTGGTGGTGAACGTGGCGTCGACGGAGCCCGCGCCCACCGGCGAGGCCCTGCCGCCCAGCTCCCTCTACGCGGCGGCCGCCCTGCGCGCCGGCTGCCCCTACGTCAACTTCACCCCCTCGACCGGCCTGCACCACCCGTCCCTGGCCTCCTTCACCTCCTCCTCCGGCCTCCCGTACGCCGGCCGTGACGGCAAGACCGGGCAGACCCTGCTCCGCTCGGTCCTGGGCCCGATGTTCGCGCAGCGGGCGCTGACCGTCCGGGCGTGGTCCGGCACCAACCTGCTCGGCGGGGGCGACGGCGCCGCCCTCGCCGACCCGGCCGCCGCCGCTGCCAAGAACGCCGGCAAGGAGCGCGTCCTGACCGACAGCCTCGGGGCGACCCCCGAGGGCGAGACGCACATCGACGACGTCCCCGCCCTCGGTGACTGGAAGACCGCCTGGGACCACATCGCCTTCGACGGCTTCCTCGGCACCCGGATGGTCCTCCAGACCACCTGGCAGGGCTGCGACTCCGCCCTCGCCGCCCCGCTGGTGCTCGATCTCGCCCGCCTCCTGGCCCGCGCCCACGAAGCGGGCCTCTCCGGCCCCCTGGCCGAGCTGGGCTTCTATTTCAAGGACCCGGTGGGGGAGAGCCCGGCGGCACTGGGGGAGCAGTACGCGGCGCTCGCGAGCTTCGCGGAGCGGCTGCGGCGGCATGACAGGGGCGGCGGGCCGGGGCCACGCGAGGAGACCCGATGAACCATCCACCCACCCCCCTCTCCTTCGGCTACGGCACCAACGGGCTCGCCGATCTGCGGCTCGACGACGCGCTCGCTCTCCTCGCCGACCTCGGGTACGACGGGGTCGGTCTCACCCTCGACCACATGCACCTCGACCCGCTCGCCCCCGACCTCGCCGCCCGCACCCGGCGGCTCGCGCGGCGGCTGGGCGAGCTCGGGCTGTCCGTCACCGTGGAGACCGGGGCCCGCTACGTCCTGGACCCGCGCCGCAAGCACGGCCCCACCCTGCTGGACCCCCCCGGACGACCGCGCCCGCCGCGCCGACCTGCTCGTCCGTGCCGTGCGGGTCGCCGCCGACCTCGGCGCCCACGCCGTGCACTGCTTCAGCGGGGTCACCCCGCCCGGCACGGACGAGGACACCGCCTGGAAACGCCTCCCCGACGCACTCGCCCCCGTCCTCGACGCCGCCACCGCCGCCGGCATCCCCCTCGCGATCGAACCCGAACCCGGCCACCTCCTCGCCACGCTCGCCGACTTCCACCGCCTCCGCGCGGCCCTCGACAGCCCCGCCGTACTCGGCCTCACCCTCGACATCGGCCACTGCCAGTGCCTCGAACCCCTCCCTCCGGCCGACTGCGTGCGCGCCGCCGCGCCCTGGCTGCGGCACGTCCAGATCGAGGACATGCGACGGGGCGTCCACGAGCATCTGCCGTTCGGCGAGGGCGAGATCGACTTCCCGCCCGTGCTGGAGGCCCTGGCCGCCGTCGGTTACGGCGCCCTGACCGTCGTCGAACTGCCCCGCCACTCCCACGCCGGCCCCCATTTCGCCGAACAGTCCCTCTCCTTCCTGCACAGATCGCTCCCGCACAGATCACTTCCGCACCGATCGACCGGCCGCACCACCCATCCCGGGAGCAGCTCGTGATCCCTGACCGCACCTCGCCCGCGCCGACGGCCGACCCCGCCCACCCGGCACACCATCCGGCCCACACCGCCCCCGCCGACCTGCGCCGCCACCTGGACGCCCACCTCACGGGCGCCGCCCACGCCTGGCTGGGCAGGGCGCTGGACGAGGCTGCCGAACACCCGGGCACCCACGGGCCCATCTCCCCCTGGGAGCTGCGCCTCGCCGAGGCGGGCCGACGCTGCGGCACCGAACACGCCGACGCCGTCCGCGTCCTGATCCTGCACGCGGCCCGCGCCGACACCGACGCGCTCACCCGGGTCTACCGCCAGGGCACCGCCGACGAACGCCGCGCGGTCCTGCACGCGCTGACCCACCTCGTGCCGGGCCCCGAAGCGCTGCACCTCGTGGAGGACGCCCTGCGCACCAACGACACCCGCCTGGTCGCCGCCGCGCTCGGCCCGTACGCCGCCCGCCGGCTGGCCCCGCACCACTGGCGGCACGCCGTCCTCAAGTGCCTGTTCACCGGGGTGCGCGTCGACGAGGTCGCCGACCTGCCCCGCCGCGTCGCGGGCGACACCGAACTCGCCCGCATGCTCCGCGCCTTCGCCGAGGAACGCACCGCCGCGGGCCGTCCCGTACCCGAGGACCTGTACCGCGTCCTGGCCCTGACCGCGCCCCCACCGTCCGCCGAGCCCGGCCTCGACGGCGAGGAGTCCTGATGCGCATCTTCGACCCCCACATCCACATGACGTCACGCACCACGGACGACTACGAGGCGATGCGCGAGGCGGGCGTCCGCGCGGTCGTGGAGCCGGCCTTCTGGCTGGGCCAGCCCCGCACATCGCCCGAGTCCTTCGTCGACTACTTCGACTCCCTGCTCGGCTGGGAACCCTTCCGCGCCGCCCAGTACGGCATCGCCCACCACTGCGCGCTCGCCCTCAACCCCAAGGAGGCGAACGACCCGCGCTGCACCCCGGTCCTGGACCAGCTGCCCCGCTACCTGCTGAAGGACGGGGTCGTGGCGGTCGGCGAGATCGGCTACGACTCCATGACCCCGGCCGAGGACCACGCGCTCGAACACCAACTCCAGCTGGCCGCCGACCACGGGCTGCCCGCCCTCGTCCACACCCCGCACCGGGACAAGCTCGCCGGCCTGCGCCGCACCCTCGACGTCGTACGGGCCTCCGCCCTGCCCGTCGAACGGGTGCTGCTCGACCACCTCAACGAGACCACCGTCGAGGAGGCCAGGGACAGCGGCGCCTGGCTCGGGTTCTCCGTCTATCCCGACACCAAGATGGACGAGGAGCGCATGGTCGCCGTCCTCAAGACGTTCGGCCCGGAGAAGGCGCTGGTCGACTCCGCCGCCGACTGGGGCAGGAGCGACCCCCTGAAGACCCGCAAGGTGGCCGACGCCCTGCTCGCGGCCGGGTTCGACGAGGACGACGTCGACCTGGTGCTGTGGCGCAACCCGGTGGCGTTCTACGGACTCAGCGGCCGGCTCGACCTGGACGTCGTCACGACGGACGCCACGCACGAGGGAAACAGCATCCTGCGCGGCGGTGAGTGACCCATGCGCTTCCGCCACCCCGACGGCTCCACCGTCCACCTCGCCTACTGCACCAACGTGCACCCGGCCGAGACCCTCGACGGTGTCCTCGCCCAGCTCCGCGACCACTGCGAGCCCGTCCGCCGCCGCCTCGGCCGCGACCGCCTCGGCATCGGCCTGTGGCTGGCCAGGGACGCCGCCGCGGCCCTGGTGACCGACCCGGCCGCGCTGCGCGGCCTGCGCACCGAACTCGACCGGCGCGGCCTGGAGGTGGTCACCCTCAACGGCTTCCCCTATCAGGGCTTCGGCGCCGAGGAGGTCAAGTACCGCGTGTACCGGCCGGACTGGGCCGACCCCGAGCGGCTCGACCACACCACCTCCCTCGCCCGGGTGCTCGCCCAGCTCCTCCCGGACGACGTCACCGACGGCACCGTCTCCACCCTGCCCCTGGCCTGGCGCACCGCCTACGACGACACCCGCGCCGCCCGCTCCCGCACCGCCCTGCGCACCCTCGCCGAACGCCTCGACGTCGTGGCCGAGTTGACCGGCCGCTCCATCCGCATCGGCCTGGAACCCGAACCGGGCTGCACCGTCGAGACCACCGCCGACGCGATCGGACCCCTGACCGACATCGGCCACGAACGCATCGGCATCTGTGTCGACACCTGCCACCTCGCCACCTCCTTCGAAGACCCGCACACCGCCCTGGACGCCCTCACCCGCGCCCGTGTCCCCATCGTCAAATCCCAGCTCTCGGCCGCTGTGCACGCCGAACACCCCCACCTCCCCGAGGTCCGCGAAGCCCTCGCCGCCTTCGACGAGCCCCGCTTCCTGCACCAGACCCGCACCTCCACGGCCCGGCGGCCCGCGGCACGACGACCTCGGCGAGGCCCTCACGGGCGACGCGCTGCCCGACGCCTCCCCTGGCGCGCCCACTTCCACGTCCGCTGCGCGGCCCCGCCGCGCCCCTCACCTCCACCCTCCCGGTCCTCAAGGCCGCACTGGCCCACCTGGTCGGCGGCGCCCACCCGCTCACCCGCCATCTGGAGGTCGAGACCTACACCTGGCAGGCCCTGCCCCGAGCTGCGCCCCAGCACACGCCCAACTGGCCGACGGCATCGCCGCCGAACTCGCCTTAGCACGCGACCTGTTGACGGACCTCGGCCTCAAGGGCTGCCATGAACCCCGAGGCCGCCCCACCCCGCGACCCGACGCCGGGCCCACCCTCTCCTCGTCCTGGACGTCGTCGGCCTCACCCCCCGTCTCCTCGACCACATGCCCCACCTCAAGGCCCTCGGACAGTCCGGCTCCCGCGCCCCGCTCGGCACCGTCCTGCCCGCCGTCACCTGCGCCGCCCAGTCCACCTTCCTGACCGGCACGCTCCCCGCCGAGCACGGCATCGTCGGCAACGGCTGGTACTTCCGCGAACTCGGCGACGTCCTGCTGTGGCGCCAGCACAACGGCCTCGTCGCCGGCGACAAACTCTGGGACGCCGCCCGCCGCGCACACCCCGGCTACACGGTCGCCAACATCTGCTGGTGGTACGCCATGGGCGCCGACACCGACATCACCGTCACCCCCCGTCCGATCTACTACTCCGACGGCCGCAAGGAACCCGACTGCTACACCCGCCCCCCGGCCCTGCACGACGAACTCACCGCGAAACTCGGCACGTTCCCCCTGTTCCACTTCTGGGGACCGGGCGCCGACATGGTCTCCAGCCGCTGGATCATCGATGCCACCCGCCACGTCGTCCGCACCCGCCGCCCCGACCTGGCGCTCTGCTACCTCCCCCATCTCGACTACGACCTGCAGCGCTTCGGCCCCGACGACCCGCGCTCCCTGAAGGCGGCCGCCGACCTGGACCGGGCCCTGGCACCCCTGCTCGACGACGCCCGCGCGGACGGCCGTACCGTCGTCGCGCTCTCCGAGTACGGCATCACCCGCGTGAACCGTCCCGTCGACATCAACCGCGCCCTGCGCCGCGCCGGCCTCCTCGACGTGCACACGCAGGACGGCATGGAGTACCTCGACCCGATGGCCTCACGCGCCTTCGCGGTCGCCGACCACCAGATCGCCCATGTGTACGTACGCCGCGCCGAGGACCTGGACGCCACCCGGGAAGCCCTCGCGGATCTCCCCGGGATCGATCAACTCCTCGACGACGAGGGCAAGAAGGCCCATCACCTCGACCATCCACGCTCCGGCGAGTTTGTCGCCGTCGCGGAGCCGGACGCCTGGTTCACGTACTACTACTGGCTCGACGACGATCGCGCGCCCGACTTCGCACGCCTCGTCGAGATCCATCGCAAACCCGGCTACGACCCGGTCGAGCTGTTCATGGACCCGCTCGACCCGCTGGTGAAGCTCAAGGCGGCCACGGCACTGGCCCGCAAGAAACTCGGTCTGCGCTACCGCATGGCGGTCGTGCCGCTGGACCCCTCGCCTATTCGCGGCAGCCACGGCCGCCTTCCCGTGAGCGACGACGACGGTCCGCTCATCATCTGCTCCACCCCCCGAGCCGTCGGTGACCGTGTGGCGGCCACCGATGTGAAAGCACTCCTGCTCCGACTTGCCGGCCTGTCCTGACCGGTGCCCAGGACACATGGGGTCCTGACTGGTCACAAGTGAAGCACTCACCACTGACAACGCCCGCCCACCCAGAGGAGTTCCAGCATGAGCCGCATGCACCAGACCGATCCCGAGCTCACCCACCGCCTCAGCAGACGAGGCATGCTCGGCGTCGCCGCCGGCACCACCGTCGCGGCTCTGCTGGGCGCGGCCGCCCCGGCGCAGGCCGCCGCGGGCACCGACTCCGCGGCCGCCGGCAAGGGCCGGGGCCGCCCTGTCCTCCCGCCCGGCCGGCTCGGCATCCAGCTCTACAGCCTGCGCGACAAGGTCTCCACCCTCGGCTTCGCGCCCGTCTTCGCCGAGTTGGAGAAGTACGGCTACGACGAGGTCGAGTTCGCCGGCTACACCCAGGGTTCGGCGGGCCCCATCACCCTCGCACAGCTCAAGCGCCTGGCCCGCAACCACGGCCTGACCCCGATCGGCAGCCACGTCGGCTACTACTCCAGCGACCCGAACGCGTACACCTTCGCCCAGAACCTCACCAAGGTCCTCGACGACGCCCAGGCCCTGGGCCTCAAGCACATCGGCACCGCCGCCGGTCCGTTCCGCTACGGCACGACCGTCGACGCGATGAAGCGGGCCGCCCACGAGTTCAACACCTACGGCGCGGCGGCCCGGGCACGGGGCATGAAGTTCTACCAGCACAACCACAGCGAGGAGTTCTCCTTCGCCACCGACAACCCCAGGGTGCGCCTCTACGACGTGCTGCTCCGCGAGACCGACCCCGACCTGGTCTTCCTGGAGATGGACATCTTCTGGGCCTACGTGGCCCAGTTCCGGTTCTCGAAGCGGCCCGACGGCACGGCCGCGCCCTTCGAGCCCCTCGACTACGTCCTGCGGCGCCCGAACCGCTACCCGCTCTTTCACGTCAAGGACGGCGAGAGCGACCCGTCGAACCCCTTCGGCTACCGCATGGTGGACGTCGGCGACGGCGACATCGACTACCAGAAGTTCATCTCGGCCGTCACCCGGCTGAAGGGCCACCGTCTCGCCCACCACTGGCAGGCCGAGCACGACAACCCCTCCGAGTCCCTCACCTTCGCCCGCCGCTCCAGCGAGCACCTGCACTCGCTGCGGGAGAAGTGCTGACCGGCGGCGGACGACAACGGCAGCAGGCGGCCGCCCCGTGGTCCCGCACCACGGGGCGGCCGCCTGCTGCCGTACGCGAAAGGCGTCAGACCACTTCGTCACCGAGGGGGCGGGGGTTGGGAGCGATGTGCTTGCTGCGGGGCCGCCCCGGCGGGTGCAGGAAGACCGCCACGCCACCGGCGAAGAGCGAGATGGAACCGGCGAGCACGAAGGCGCCCGCGTAGTCCCAGGCGCCCACGACCACGGCGCCCATACCGGAACCGAGAAGCCCGGACACCAGCTTGGAACTGTAGACCAGACCGTAGTTGGAGGCGTTGTTGTTCTCGCCGAAGTAGTCCGCGGTCATCGCCGCGAACATCGGGAAGATGGCGCCGCCGCCGAAGCCGGAGATGCTGGAGAACACCAGGAACAGCGGCAGGTTGCCGATGTTGCCGGACCACAGGATGCCGTACTGGGACAGACCCAGCACGATGCAGACGAAGATCAGGCACTGCTTGCGGCCGTAGCGGTCGGAGAGCCAGCCGATGACACCGCGGCCCGTGCCGTTGACGATCGCCTTCAGGGACATCGCGGTGGCCACGATCCCGCCCGCGAAACCCGCCTCGTTGCCGAACGGCACCTGGAAGGCGATGCCGAAGATGTTCACACCCGAGGTGCACAGCAGACAGAACCACATCAGCGCGACCCGGCCCGTCCGCCAGGCCTCACCCGGCGTGTACTGCTTCACGGCCGGCGGGTTCTTCTCCAGCGCGCGCCGCGCGCGCGGGTCGTCCGGCTTGCGCAGCGGGTCGACCTCGGCCGGCCACCAGTTCTTCGGCGGGTCCTGGAAGAAGTAGCCCGCCGCGGCGACGACCGCCGCGAGGAACACACCGACACAGACGAGCACCCAGCGGAAGTTCGTCAGGTCCATGTACCCGGTGAAGATGAAGACGAAGGGCACCGAACCGTAGGCGAAGCCGCCGTTGACGAAGCCGGTCTTGCCGCCCTTGCGCTCGGGGTACCACTTGCCGACCATGTTCACGCAGGTCGCGTACACCATGCCGGCTCCCATGCCGCTGAACATGCCGAAGCCGATGTACGCGACGACGACGTGCGGTGCGAACGCGAGGGACACGTACCCGAGGAGGGTGCCGACGGCGCCCAGCATCATCGCCCAGCGGGCGGGGAGTTTGCCGCTCTCACGGAGTTTCCCCGCTGGGAAGGCCACCGCGGCCTGGAAGAACACCCAGACGCCCAGCATCCAGAAGATGTGCTGGTTGCTCCAGCTGTGCGCCGTGTGCAGAGTCTCCTCGGCGGACGCGAACGCGTACTCCGCCGAGCTGATGCCCATCATGCCCACCCACGGCAGGATGACCATCCACTTGCGTTTGCGCCCCATGATGTCCAGGTCGGACTCGCCGATCCGGTACATCCGGCCGCCTGCGTCCGTCACCTCCCGGTGGGGGACGGGTGTGGAGATGTCAGTTGTTGCCATGTCGATCGAACCCTCCGCGTGGAAGAAGTCTGGCCAGCGCCCCCTGTCCGTGCTTCTCTGCGCCGGGGCCCGCGGTGAGCGGTCGCCGCAGGCCCCGTGGTTCGAGCCGTCGCTCAGCTCATCGACCGCCTCCCAACAGCCCAGCGGCCCGCGCCCAGCGGGCAGTGTCACGCCCCGGGGGCAACCCCCGGCTCCCCGGCCGACTCGCAGCCGACGCGCCCATCAGAGCAAACCTGCGGCCCGCGCCCAGCGGGCAGTGTCACGCCCCGGGGGCAACCCCCGGCTCCCCGGCCGACTCGCAGCCGACGCGCCCATCAGAGCAAACCTGCGGCCCGCGCCCAGCGGGCAGTGTCACGCCCCGGGGGCAACCCCCGGACCCCCGGCCGACTCGCAGCCGACGCGCCCATCAGAGCAAACCTGCGGCCCGCGCCCAGCGGGCTGTGTCACGCCCGGGGGACGACCCCCGGACCCCCGGCCGTACCGCAGCTGGCGCGCCCGTCACAGCAACCCCGCGGCCCGCGCCCAGCGGTACTTCGCGCCCAGCACCGCCACCGGCTTCTCGGTCGTGTACGGGTACGCCACGACCCCCCGCTCGAAGAGGTACTGGCAGGCCTCCTCCACCTCGACGTCACCCGCGAGCGACGCGACCACGGGCTTCTCGATGCCGCGCTCCCGGAACTCGGCCACCACGCGCGCGGTGAGCTTCGCGAAGACCATCGGGGGAGTGACGATGGTGTGCCAGTAGCCGAGGACGAGCGCGTGGATGCGCGGGTCCGTAAGGCCCAGCCGGATCGTCGCCTCGTACGTCGACGGCGGCTCGCCCCCGGTGATGTCGACCGGGTTGCCGGCCGCCCCGAACGGCGGGATGAACGTCCTGAACGACGCGTCCAGGTCCGGCGGGATCTCCATCAGGGTCAGCCCGTTGTCCGTCACCGCGTCCGACAGCAGCACACCGCTGCCGCCGGCCCCCGTGATGATCACGACGTTGTCGCCCTGGGGCGCCGGCAGCACCGGCAACGCGCGCGCGTACTCCAGCATGTCGTTCAGGCCGGGCGCCCTGATGACACCGGCCTGCTTGAGGATGTCCTCGTACACGGCGTCGTCGCCCGCCAGCGCGCCCGTGTGCGAGCCCGCCGCCTTCGCCCCGGCGGCCGTACGGCCCGCCTTCAGGACCACGACCGGCTTCTTCGGGACGGTCGCCCGCGCGGCCTCCACGAAGGCCCGCCCGTCCTTCAGGTCCTCCAGGTGCATGGCGATGCACTCGGTGTGCGGGTCCTCGCCGAACCAGGTCAGCAGGTCGTCCTCGTCCAGGTCCGACTTGTTGCCGAGGCCGACGATCGCCGACACACCCGTCTTCGTGGTGCGCGCGAAGCCCAGGATGGCCATCCCGATGCCGCCGGACTGCGAGGTGAGCGCCACCCCGCCCTTGACGTCGTAGGGCGTGCAGAACGTGGCGCAGAGGCCCTGCCAGGTCGAGTAGTAGCCGTAGATGTTCGGTCCGAGCAGCCGGATGCCGTGCCGCTCGGCGATCGCCACGATCTCCTCCTGGAGCTCGTGCTCGCCGGTCTCGGCGAAACCCGACGGGATCAGAACGGCGTTGGGGATGCCCTTGCGACCCACATCCTCCAGCGCCGCAGCCACGAACTTGGCGGGGATCGCGAAGACCGCCACATCCACCTCACCGGGAACGTCCGTGACACTCTTGTACGCCTTGCGGCCCAGAATGTCATCGGCCTTGGGGTTCACCGGATGGATCTCGCCGGCGAAGCCTCCGTCGACGAGGTTGCGCATCACCGAGTTGCCGATCTTGCCCTGCTCGTTGGAGGCCCCGATCACGGCCACCGACGAGGGCTGCATCAGCCGGCGCATCGACGTCAGGATCTCGTCCCGCGGGTAGGTGCGCCTCGGCTTCGGCACCGACTCCGCGAGGATCACCCGGATGTCCGCCGCGACCGCGCCCTCCGGGGTCGCGATCACCGGGTTGAGGTCCACCTCGGCGATCTCCGGGAAGTCCGCGACGAGTTCGGAGACCCGGCGGATCTGCTCGGCGATCGCCCACCGGTCCACGGCGGGCGCCCCGCGCACCCCCCGCAGGATCTCGGCCGCGCGGATCGAGTCCAGCATCGACAGCGCCTCGTCCGCGTCGACCGGAGCGAGCCGGAACGTCACGTCCTTGAGGACCTCGACCAGCACCCCGCCGAGCCCGAACGCGACCACCTTGCCGAACGTCGGGTCCGTCACCGCGCCGACGATGACTTCCTGCCCCTTCGGCAGCAGTTCCTGCACCTGGACGCCCTCGATACGGGCGTCCGGCGCGTACGCGCGCGCGTTGTCGACGATGGTGTGGAACGCCGCCCGTACGTCGGCCGCGCCCTCCACCCCGACGATCACCCCGCCCGCGTCGGTCTTGTGCAGGATGTCCGGCGACACGATCTTCATCACCACCGGTCCGCCGAAGCGCGCCGCGAACGACACCGCCTCCTCCACGTCCCGGGCCAACTCCTCGCCGGGTACGGCGATCCCGTACGCGTCGGCGATCACCTTGCCCTCGGGAGCGGTCAGCGCGCACCGTCCCTCGGCCCGTACGGCGTCGAGGAGCTCACGCACCCGTGCGCCCCGGTCTTCGGCCATCAATCAGATCACTCCGTTCGACTTGAGCAGGCGCAACTCCTCGTCGCCGAGCCCCAGCTCGCCGACGTAGACCTCTTCGTTGTGTTCGCCGAGCAGGGGTGAACTGGTCACGTCCACGGGGGAGTCGGACAGCTTCAGTGGGCTGCCGACGGTCACGAACTCACCGCGCTCGGGGTGCGGCACGGTGACGACCATCTCGTTGGAGACCAGCGACTCGTCCTCGATGATCTCCTTGGTGGACAGGATCGGCCCGCACGGGATGTTGTGCGCGTTCAGCCGCTCCAGCACCTCCCACTTGGGCAGGGTGGACGACCACTCCTCGATCAGCTGGAACATCTTGTTGAGCTTGGGCAGCCGGGCCTCCGGCGTCGCCCACTCGGGGGCGTCCGCGAGCTCCGGCCGGCCGATGAGTTCGCTCAGCGGCTGCCAGCCGACGGGCTGCACGATGACGTAGACGTAGTCGTTCGGGCCGCCCGGCGCGCACTTGACGGCCCAGCCGGGCTGGCCGCCGCCGGACGCGTTCCCGGACCTGGGAACCTCGTCGCCGAAGTCGTCGTTGGGATATTCACGGAGCGGGCCATGTGCCAGCCGCTGCTGGTCCCTCAGCTTCACCCGACAGAGGTTGAGGACGGCGTGCTGCATGGCCACGTTGACCCGCTGGCCGCGCCCGGTGCTCTCCCGCTGGTACAGCGCCGCGAGGATTGCCGCCACGGCGTGGATGCCCGTGCCCGAGTCCCCGATCTGGGCCCCCGTCGCCAGCGGCGGCCCGTCCTCGAAGCCGGTGGTCGCCATGGACCCGCCCATGGCCTGCGCGACGACCTCGTACGCCTTGAAGTTGGTGTACGGGCCGTCCCCGAACCCCTTGATGGAGGCATAGACGATACGCGGATTGATCTCCTGGATACGATCCCAGGTGAAGCCCATGCGGTCCACCGCGCCCGGTCCGAAGTTCTCGACCATGACGTCGGAGCGCCGGATCAGTTCGGTGAGGATCTCCTTGCCGCGCTCGGTCTTGGTGTTGAGGGTGATGCTCCGCTTGTTGCAGTTGAGCATCGTGAAGTAGAGGGAGTCGACGTCGGGGAGGTCGCGCAGCTGCTTGCGCGTGATGTCGCCCGTCGGCGCCTCCAGCTTCACCACGTCCGCGCCGAGCCAGGCGAGGAGTTGGGTGGCGGACGGGCCGGACTGGACGTGCGTCATGTCGAGGACGCGGACGCCTTCGAGAGCCTTGGTCGACGTTCCTGCGGTGGGGGTCATCGAGGGCACCTCACTTGTACATCGTCTGGTTCATGGTTCCGGGGGCGTACGCGTCCGGGTCGACCCAGACGTTGATGAGCGACGGCTTGCCGGACTCACGGGCGCGCCGGAGCGCGGGGCCGATGTCGGCGGGGTCGCGGACCTCCTCGCCGTATCCGCCCAGCATCTGGGCGAACTTGTCGTAGTGGACGTCGCCGAGGGTGTTGCCGACGCGCTCGCGCTCCTCGCCGTACTTGGCCTTCTGGCCGTAGCGGATCTGGTTCATGGAGGAGTTGTTGCCGACGATGCCGACGAAGGGGAGGTCGTAGCGGACGAGGGTCTCGAAGTCCCAGCCGGTGAGGGAGAAGGCGCCGTCACCGAAGAGGGCCACCACCTCCTTGTCGGGCCGCGCCTTCTTGGCGGCGAGCACGAAGGGGACGCCGACGCCGAGCGTGCCGAGGGGACCCGGGTCCATCCAGTGCCCGGGTGACTTGGGCTGCACGACCTGACCGGAGAAGGTGACGATGTCGCCGCCGTCGCCGATGTAGATCGAGTCCTCGGTGAGGAAGTCGTCGATCTCGCTGACCAGCCGGTAGGGGTGGATGGGCGAGGCGTCGGACTTCAGGCTGGGCAGCCGCTTCTCGATGGCGGTCTGCTCGGCGGCGCGCAGCTCGTCGAGCCACTCCTTGCGCCTCGACGCGCCCCCGTTGCCGTACCCATGAAAAGCGTGTCCGGAGGCCGCCTCGGTCACCGACTTGAGCACGAGGCCCGCGTCGCCGACGATCCCGAGGTCGATGTCGCGGTTCTTGCCGACGGTCCGGTAGTCGAGGTCGATCTGGACGACGGTCGCGTCCGGCGACAGCCGCTTGCCGTAGCCCATGCGGAAGTCGAAGGGCGTACCGACGATGACGATGACGTCGGCGTGGGAGAAGGCGTACCGGCGGGAGAGCTGGAAGTGGTGCGGGTCGCCCGGCGGGAGTGTGCCGCGCCCGGCGCCGTTCATGTACGCCGGGATGTTGAGCGTGCGCACCAGTTCGATCGCGGACTCGGTTCCCCGGGTCGTCCACACCTGGCTGCCCAGCAGGATCGCGGGCTTCTCGGCGTGCACCAGCAGGTCGGCGAGCTTCTCGATCGCCTCGGGGTCGCCGGCCGAGCGGGTCGAGGCCCGGTAGGCGCCGGCCTTCGGGACGCGTGCCTTCTCCACCGGCACCTTGGCGTCGAGGACGTCACGGGGGATCTCCAGGAAGGAGGGGCCGGGGGCGCCGTGGTAGCACTCGCGGAACGCCATCGACACCATGTCGGCGGCGCGGGCCGTGTCCGGCACGGTCGCCGCGAACTTGGTGATGGGCGTCATCATGTCGACGTGCGGCAGGTCCTGGAGGGACCCCATCTTGTGCTGGGTGTGCGCGCCCTGACCGCCGATCAGCAGCATCGGGGACTCCGCGCGGAAGGCGTTGGCGACACCGGTCACGGCGTCGGTGGTACCGGGGCCGGCGGTGACGACCGCGCAGCCGGGCTTGCCCGTGATACGGGCGTAGCCGTCGGCGGCGTGTGCGGCGACCTGCTCGTGGCGGACGTCGACGACCTCGATGCCCTCGTCGACGCAGCCGTCGTAGATGTCGATGATGTGGCCGCCGCACAGGGTGTAGATGACCTCCACACCCTCCGCTTTGAGTGCCTTCGCGACGAGGTGACCACCGGAAATGAGGTCCTGGCTGTTGCCGTCGGGCATGGCGAAGTCCTGTCCCTTCGTAGGGGTTTCGTGGGGTCTTCGTGAGCTCTTCGTGGGGTCTTCGGTACGGGTCGGAGCGCTCTCGCGGCTAATTGCATACAGTCGACGAATACTGTATGAAGCTTGTTATCCCGCATCCGGTGGGTGGTGTCCAGGGGGCGTGCGGCACTTTTGAGTCAGGAGCCGGAATGGACCTGTTCGAGCACCAGGCAAGGGAACTCTTCGAGGAACACGGCATAGCGGTGCCGAGGGCGGAAGTCACCGACTCGCCCAAGGAAGCCGGCGGGATCGCCCGCCGACTCGGCGGACGCGTCGTCGTCAAGGCCCAGGTGAAGACCGGCGGACGCGGCAAGGCGGGCGGGGTGAAGCTCGCCGCCGACCCCGCGGCCGCCGAACTGACCGCACGGCAGATCCTCGGCATGGACATCAAGGGCCACACCGTCCGAAAGGTGATGATCGTCGAACCCGTCGCCATCGAGAGCGAGTTCTACGTCTCGTACGTCCTCGACCGCGCCGCCGGCCGCTTCCTCGCGATCGCCTCGGCCGAGGGCGGCATGGAGATCGAGGAGGTGGCGGCGACCAGGCCCGAGGCGGTGGCCCGGATCCCGATCGACCCCGTCGAGGGCGTCACCTCCGCGAAGGCGTCCGCGATCGCCGAGGCGGCGGGCCTGCCCCCGCAGACCGTCGATGTCCTGATGCGGCTCTGGCAGGTGCTGACCTGCGAGGACGCCCTCCTCGTCGAGGTCAACCCGCTCGTCCGCACCGAGCAGGGCCGCATCCTCGCCCTCGACGGCAAGGTAGCCCTCGACGACAACGCCGGTTTCCGCCAGACCCGCCTGGGCGACGAGGGCTTCGCGCACGACGACCCGCTGGAGGCGGCGGCAGCCGCCAAGGGCCTCAACTACGTGAAACTGAACGGCGAGGTCGGCGTCATCGGCAACGGTGCCGGACTCGTCATGTCCACCCTCGACGTGGTCGCGGGCTGCGGCGCCCGCCCCGCCGACTTCCTCGACATCGGCGGCGGCGCCTCCGCCCGGATCATGGCCGACGGCCTCTCCGTCATCCTCTCCGACCCCGACGTGAAGTCCGTCCTCGTCAACGTCTTCGGCGGGATCACCGCCTGCGACGCGGTCGCCGACGGGATCGTGCAGGCCCTGGACAGCGTGCAGTTGACGAAACCTCTGGTCGTCCGCCTCGACGGCAACAACGCCGCACGCGGCAGGGCGATCCTCGACGACCGTGACCACCCCCTCGTCCACCAGGCCACCACCATGGACGGCGCCGCGCGCCGCGCCGCCGACCTCGCCCACGCGAACTGAGGAGCCCGGACATGGCCATCTACCTCACCAAGGAGAGCAAGGTCCTCGTCCAGGGCATGACCGGCGGCGAGGGCATGAAGCACACCCGACGGATGCTCGCGGCCGGCACGAACGTCGTCGGCGGCGTCAACCCCCGCAAGGCCGGCCGCACCATCGACTTCGACGAGCGGGCCGTCCCCGTCTTCGGCTCCGTCGCCGAGGGCATCGAGGTCACCGGCGCCGACGTCACCGTCGTCTTCGTCCCACCCGCCTTCGCCAAGGCGGCCGTCGTCGAGGCGGCCTGCGGCGGCATCGGCCTCGCCGTCGTCATCACCGAGGGCATCCCCGTCCACGACTCCGTCGCCTTCACGGCCTACGCGCTAGACAAGGGCACCCGGATCATCGGCCCCAACTGCCCCGGACTGATCACCCCCGGCCAGTCCAACGCGGGCATCATCCCCGCCGACATCACCAAGCCGGGACGCATCGGCCTCGTCTCCAAGTCCGGCACCCTCACCTACCAACTCATGTACGAACTCCGCGACATCGGCTTCTCCACCTGCGTCGGCATCGGCGGCGACCCCGTCGTCGGCACCACTCACATCGACTGCCTCGCCGCCTTCCAGGACGACCCCGACACCGAACTGATCGTCCTCATCGGCGAGATCGGCGGCGACGCCGAGGAACGGGCAGCCGCATACGTCCGCGACCACGTCACCAAGCCCGTCGTCGGCTACATCGCCGGCTTCACGGCCCCCGAGGGCAAGACGATGGGCCACGCCGGCGCGATCGTCTCCGGCTCCTCCGGTACGGCGCGGGCGAAGAAGGCGGCGCTGGAGGCGGCCGGGGTACGGGTCGGGAACACCCCCACCGAGACCGCCCGGCTGGTGCTGGCCGCACTGGAAGGCAGTGCGTGACATGGCCCCCACCCTCACCCTCAAATCCGGCACCGCCTGGACCGACGCGTGGCGGCGCTGTCTCGCCGTCGCCCCCGAGGCCTTCCGGGACGACCGGGTCCTCAACCTCTGGAACGGCACCTGGCAGGCCGACGGCCGGGCACTGCCCGCCACCAGCCCCGTCGACGGCACCCTCGTCGCGGGCCCGCCCCGACTGGACAGCGCCACCGCGCACCACGCCGTCCGGGCCTGTCTCGACCAGCACCGGGCCTGGCGCCACGTCCCCCTCGCCGAACGCCGCGCCCGGGTCGCCGCCACCCTCGACGCCCTCACCCGGCACCGCGAACTGCTCGCCCTGCTCCTCGTCTGGGAGATCGGCAAGCCCTGGCGGCCGGCCCAGGCCGACGTCGACCGGGCCATCGACGGCGTCCGCTGGTACGTCGACGGCATCGAACCCATGATCGAGGGGCGCGTCCCCCTCGACGGCCCGGTCTCCAACATCGCCAGCTGGAACTACCCGATGAGCGTGCTCGTCCACGCGATGCTGGTCCAGGCGCTGGCAGGCAACGCCGTCATCGCCAAGACCCCGACCGACGGCGGCGTCGCCTGTCTCACCCTCGCCAGTGCGCTCGCCGCCCGCGAGGGCGTCCCCGTCACCCTCGTCAGCGGCAGCGGACGCGAACTGTCCGAGGCGCTGGTCCGTGCCCCCGAGATCGGCTGCGTCTCCTTCGTCGGAGGCCGCGACACCGGCGCCGCCGTGGCCACCGCCGTCGCCGACCTCGGCAAGCGCCACGTCCTGGAACAGGAGGGCCTGAACACCTGGGGCATCTGGAACCACACCGACTGGGACACCCTGACCGCCGTCGTCCCCAAACTCTTCGACTACGGCAAACAGCGTTGCACGGCGTACCCGCGCTTCGTCGTCCAACGGGAGCTGTTCGACGAGTTCCTCGCGGCCTACCTCCCGGCGGTCCGCACCCTCCGCGTCGGCCATCCGCTCGCCGTGGAGCACCCCGACGACCCGTACCCGACCCTGGACTTCGGGCCCGTCATCAACGCGGCCAAGGCCAAGGAACTGACCGACCAGGTCGCCGAGGCCGTCGACCGGGGCGCCGTCCCCCTGTACCGGGGCCGGCTCGCCGACGCGCGCTTCCTGCCCGGCCAGGACACCGGCGCGTACGTCCACCCCGTCACCCTCCTCGACCCGCCCCGTCCTCCCCGCTGCACCACGCGGAACCCTTCGGCCCGGTCGACACGATCGTCCTGGTCGACACCGAGGCCGAGTTGCTCGCCGCCATGAACGCCTCGAACGGCGCGCTCGTCGCCACCCTGTCCACCGACGACCGGGCGACGTACGAGCGGCTGGCGCCCCAGATCCGCGCCTTCAAGGTCGGCCACGGCGAGCCGCGCTCCCGCGGCGACCGCGACGAGCTCTTCGGCGGCTTCGGCGCGTCCTGGCGGGGCGCCTTCGTCGGCGGCGACCTGCTCGTCAAGGCCGTCACCCGCGGCCCGGCGGGGGAGCGGCTGCCGGGGAACTTCCCCGATTACCACCTCATGCCGTCGGTCGCCTGACCTGGCCGTCAGTGGCCTGTTCGTGACCGTCCGATCACCCTTGGTGAGGCCGCGCGAACCCGCCCGTCGAGGCCCGCACGGCCCCGCCCGAAGCCCCGATATATGCAGGTGAAAGGCACTCCGAAACCTTGGTATTGTTGTCCATGTCGCCGCGGGGAACACCCCCGGCCAGGCGGCGGACACCTGGTCCGGGTGGCGGAATGGCAGACGCGCTAGCTTGAGGTGCTAGTGCCCTTTATCGGGCGTGGGGGTTCAAGTCCCCCCTCGGACACTCGCTACGGCGACACATGTGAGAAGGGCCCCGACCGGACGGTCGGGGCCCTTCGCGTGTTCCCGGCCGTGCTCGGCGCGCCGCGCCGCCGCCGACGGCCTCCGGCGGATCGAGCCGGACCCTTTCGTTTCTTCTCAACCTCTAGTCAAATAGCGTCACTTGAAGCACACGCCTCCCATCCGACGCGCGTGGCCGACGTACTCCGCGCGTGCAGGGCATCGGCGCCGTCCCCCACCGCTGCCGCCCCGGCAGCCGAGCACGTCACAGGAGACACATGTCCAGCTCTCCCCTGAAGCGCCGCACGTTCGTCCTGCTGGGCGCCGCGGTCGCCGCGGCCGCCGGCACCCGCACATCGATGGCCGCGCCGGCGGCGGTCCCCGGCACGCCGACGCCGGTCCGGATCGTCGACGACCACGCGACCCCCGCCACCCGCGCCCTGTTCGCGTACCTGAAGCGGCAGCAGGGCAGAGGCGTCCTGTTCGGTCACCAGCACGACCTGACCTACGGCTTCACGTTCACCACGCCCGACGGCAGGGCGTCCGACACCAGAGCGGCGGTGGGCGACCACCCCGCGGTCTTCGGCTGGGACACCCTCGTCCTCGACGGCGACGAGCGCCCCGGCTCCGAGGACGGCACCGACGCCGAGAACATCGCCGCGCTCAGCCGGTGCATCCGGCAGGGCGACGCCCGCGGCGGCATCAACACCCTCAGCGCCCACATGCCGAACTTCGTCACCGGCGGGGACTTCTACGACACCACGGGCCGCGTCGTCGGCCAGATCCTCCCCGGAGGAGCGAAGCACGCGCGCTTCAACCGCTTCCTCGACCGCGTCGCGAAGGCGGTCAAGGGCGCGCGGCGCCCGGACGGCACCCTCATCCCGGTCATCTTCCGCCCCTTCCACGAGAACAACGGCGGCTGGTTCTGGTGGGGCGCCGGCCACACCACCTCGGGCGAGTTCATCGAGCTGTTCCGCTACACCGTGGAGTACCTGCGTGACGTCAGGGGCGTCCACAACCTGCTCTACGCCTACTCGCCCAACGCCAGCCTCGGGGGCGACCCGGCCGGGTACCTGCGCACCTACCCCGGCGACCGGTTCGTCGACGTCCTCGGCTACGACTCCTACGACGAGGGCGCCGGGCCGACCCCCTGGCTGGACGGTCTCGTGAGGGACCTGGCGATGGTGGTCCGTCTCGCGAACGAGCGGGGCAAGGTGCCCGCCTTCACCGAGTTCGGGGAGAGCGGTACCGAGATCCGCGACCCGCAGTGGTTCACCCGGCTGCTGCGGGCCGTCGAGGGGGACCCGCTGGCCCGCCAGGTGACGTACATGGCCACGTGGGCCAACTTCGGCGGCACCAAGCGCGCTTATGTGCCGTACCCGGGCCACGCCCTGCTGCCGGACTTCGTCCGGTTCCACGAAGATCCCTACACCCTCTTCGCCGCCGATCTGCGCGGGGTGTTCGCCGCCCGCACCACCGCCGTCAGGAACGGCCCGACCGCGCACCTGGTGACACCGACCGACCGGCAGCGCGTGACGGCCGCCAGGACCACCGTCCGGGTGCGGGTCACGCCCGCGCGGGCGAGCCGGGTCACCTACTCCGTGAACGGCGGACGCGCCCGAGCGCTGCGCCCGGACGCCGACGGCTACTACTCGGCCGTCTGGTCGATCGGCCCCACCCTGCGCAAGAAGGGCTCGGCGACCCTCACCGTGCGCGCCCGGGTCGACGGCAGGACGCTCACCGACTCCGCCGTCGTCCTCCTCGGCGAGGCCCCACGGCTGCCCGCCGGGTGGATCGACGACTTCGAGGGGTACGCCGGGGACGACGTCGCGCTCGGCGAGGCGTACACCCACCTCAACACCCACACCCTCACCCTGTCGACCGAGCACAAGTCCTCCGGCTCCTACGGACTGGCCTACGCCTACGACTTCACCGGGTCCGAGTTCACCGGGATCGGCAGGCCGGTCGACGCCGACTGGACCGCCTTCACCTCCCTGCGGCTGTGGCTGCGGGGCGACGGTTCGGAGAACGCGGGTGCGCTGGAGATCGTCGCCGACGGGATCCCGTTCCAGTACCGCTTCGCGCTGAACGACACGAGCGGGCAGGAGATCAGGGTCCCCTTCGACGAGTTCCGGCCCGCCCCCTGGGACACCGGCAACGCCACCGCCGTGCTCGACGAGGCCCGTCTGGCCCGGGTCAAGACATTCAACCTGTACCTCGGCCGGGCTAGCGAGGTGGTGACCAAGGGCGTCGTGTACGTGGACGACATCCGGGCCGAATGACCCACCCCGCGGAAAATACGGTGACCCGGCCCCGCCACGGTCCCTAGACTCGCCCCACAACCGACGAGAGAGGGGAGCCCGACCGTGTGTGACCGTACCGCCGCCGTCGTCGTTCCCCGTTCCCTGTACGAGGTGATCCTCGTGTCCTCGTCCGTCCGGTGCCCGCTGCGCGGCCGGTACCGGATGCCCGTGACGCACGCCTGACGCCGACCCCTGTGCGCGTGACGGAGCGACAGCTCCGTCCGCGCGCACGTCCGTGCCGTCCGCCGTACCCGTACGGGAATCGCGCTGCCCTGAAACAGCTCAGCTGAAAGGCCACGGGCCATGCGCAGCAACGTCACCAACATCGCCAACCCCCTGACCACCGTGCGGAATCTGGGCATCCTCGCCCACGTCGACGCAGGCAAGACCACCGTCACCGAGCGGTTCCTGTACGCCACCGGGACCACGCACAAGCGGGGCGAGGTCCACGACGGGACGACCGTCACCGACTTCGATCCGCAGGAACGCGATCGCGGGATCACGATCTTCGCGGCGGCGGTGAGCTGCGCCTGGGACGGGCATCGGATCAACCTCATCGACACCCCCGGCCACGTCGACTTCGCCGACGAGGTGGAGCGCTCGCTCCGGGTGCTCGACGGGGCGATCGCCGTGTTCGACGCGGTCGCGGGCGTCGAGCCGCAGAGCGAGTCGGTGTGGCGGCAGGCCGAGCGGCACGGCGTGCCGCGCATCGCCTTCGTCAACAAGCTGGACCGCGCGGGCGCCGACCTGGACAAGGCCGTCGAGTCGATCCGGCAGCGGCTCCACCCGGTCCCGCTGGTGGTGCAGTCGCCGATCGGTACGGAGGACGGGTTCGTCGGTGTGGTGGACCTGCTGCGCATGCGGGCGCTGGTGTGGGCGGACGGTTCCGACACAGCTGACGAGGGTCCGGTCCCGGACGACCTGCGGGACGAGGCCGAGCGGCGACGGCGGCGGCTGGAGGAGGCGGTGGCCGAACTGCATCCGACGGCGCTGGAGGAGTTCTGCGAACGGGGCACGCTCTCCGCGCGGACGCTGGCCGCCGCGCTGCGCGACCTGACCCGCACGGGCGAGGGCGTGGTCGTGCTCTGCGGCTCGGCCTATCGCAACCGTGGCATCGAACCCCTGCTCGACGCGGTCGTGGCGTACCTGCCCTCGCCGCTGGACGTGGCGGCCGTACGCGGCACGCACGACGGTGCGGAGCAGGAGCGGGCGACCGAGGCGGAGGCGCCGGTCGCGGCCCTGGCGTTCAAGGTGAGCGCCACGGCCACGGGACGGCTGACGTACGTGAGGCTCTACTCGGGCACGATCCGGAAGGGGGACACCGTGCTGGACGCCGGGACGCGGCGCACCGAGCGGATCGGCCGGATCCTGCGGGTCCAGGCCGACCGGCACGCCGAACTGGAGCGGGCCGTGGCCGGCGACATCGTCGCGGTGGTCGGGCTGAAGTCCGCCCGCGCGGGGACGACGCTGTGCGATCCGGCGGCGCCGCTGCTCCTCGAACCGCCGTCCGTCGCCGACCCCGTGGTGTCGGTGGCCGTCGAGGCGTGCCGGAGCACCGACACCGACCGGCTCGCCACGGCCCTCGCACGGCTCGCCGAGGAGGACCGCTCGCTGGTGGTGCGGACCGATCCCGAGACCGGGCAGACCCTGCTGTCCGGCATGGGCGAACTGCATCTGGAGGTCGCGGTGGAGAAGGTCCGGCAGGTCCATGGGCTGGAGGTGGCCGTCGGTCGGCCTCGCGTGGCCTGTCGCGAGACGGTCGTGCATGGGGTGTCGGGGCTGGTCTTCCGGCACGTCAAACAGGACGGCGGGGCCGGGCAGTTCGCGCACGTCGTGCTGGACGTGGCGCCTCTGCCGCCTTCGGAGGACGACGGTGACGGGGCCGCCACGGGCTTCGTCTTCCGCTCTACCGTCGTGGGCGGGCGGGTGCCGCAGGAGTACGTGCGCGCGGTCGAGGCCGGCTGTCGTGACGCGCTTGCCGAGGGGCCGCTCGGTGGTCACCCGGTGACGGGGCTGAGCGTCACCCTGACCGACGGGGCGACCCACTCCAAGGACTCCTCGGAGATGGCCTTCCGTACCGCCGGGCGGCTCGGGCTCCGGGCGGCCATGCGGGCGGCGGTGATGGGGCTGCTGGAGCCTGTCGCCGATGTCATGGTGACCGTGCCAGCGGATGCCGTGGGCGGGGTGTTCGGGGATCTCGCGGCTCGGCGGGGGCGGGTGACGGATTCCGTGACCCGGGGTGAGTCTGTGGTCGTGACCGCGGTCGTGCCGCTGGCGGAGCTGTTCGGGTACGCGACGCGGTTGCGGAGCCGGACGCAGGGGCGGGGGCGTTCACGGCGCGGCCTGCCGGGTATGCGGCGGTGCCGGGGGCCGTGGCGGTGGGTTAGGGGGCGGGGGCGGGATCCTTTTCCGCCCCCGCCCCTACCCGTCCCATCCTCAAGGGGCTGTGCCCCTTTGACCCCCACAGTGCGGGTTCGGTGGGGGTTCTCGCGCAGTTCCCCGCGCCCCTAGAAAGCAGGGGCGCGGGGCTTCGCTCGGTGCTGTTACGCCCAGGGGCTCACGGCCGTGAAGCTGCTGTCGGCTCTGAAGATGTCCGTGGACTGGTAGGTCTCCACGCGCAGTTCGTAGTTGTAGTGGCGGATGTAGCGGCCCGGGTAGTTGTACGACTCCAGGCGGACGGAGCCGGAGGTCGTGCCCGGACGGGCGCAGTACGTGGCGTCCTTGGCGAACACGGTCGTCCCGTTGTTCGTGTCGAAGCGGAGCCGGAAGTCCCAGTGCCGCAGGTAGCGGCCCGAGGAGTCGCGGAAGGAATAGCAGTTGGCGTCCGCGAGGCCGGGCACGACGGTGAAGGTCGCGCTCTGCTTGACGGCGGTGCTGCTGGAGGCGCCCACCGGGTCGATGTAGCCGAGGCTGTCGGAGCGCACTGCGGCGTACCGGCCGGGGTAGTTGACGGACTGGAGGGAGCGGGTGGTGTTGGTGGGGAGGGTGACGCCGCCGGAGACTGTCTCCTTCAGCACGGTGGCGTGGCGTATGAAGCCGGTCAGCCCGGGCACCTCGGTGGGCGTGGACCAGGTGGCGAAGTTGTCGTAGCTGTCGCTGTACCAGTACTTCCCGGCGCGGTAGCCGTCGTAGTAGATGCGCCAGCCCCCGTTGTCGAGCGGGACCAGGGCCGGGCCCTCGACCCAGTCGCCGAACCCGGCCCAGTTGCCCGTCTTCCGTATGGTGTACGGGCCGGTGAGGCTGGAGGCGGTGGCGTACTCGATGTACTTCGTCGTCTCGTTCTTGGTGAACGCGTGGTACGTGGAGCCGACCTTGACGATGAAGGTGTCGATGTAGTTCGGGCCGATGCCGGACAGCTGGGTGGGTGCGGACCACGTGGTCAGCGCGGAGTTGGTCGCCGTGATCTTGTAGGCGGTGAAGTGGGTGGCGGTGCTCGCCGCCGTCAGGGACACGATGATGTTGACGCTGCCGTCGGTGTCGATGAACCACTCGGGAGCCCAGGTGCGGGTCAGCCCGCTGATCGGGATCGTGTGGTTGTACAGGAACGTCCAGTTCACCCGGTCGGTGCTGCGGGCGAAACCGATCGTGTTCCCGGTCCAGTTGGTGGTGTACGTGAGGTAGTAGAAGCCGTCGGTGTGCTTGAAGATGCTGGGGTCACGGATCAGGCCGGAGGGCGGGGTGTAGGCCGGGCCCTTCCGCAGGGTGAATCCGGTGGCGTCCGGCGAGTCGTAGACGTACATGTTCGACTCGCTGCTGTTGGTGAACGCGGTCATGGTGTACCGCGTCGCCTGCCCCGCCGGCGGGTGGGCGGCTCCGGCCGCGCCGGCGAAGGCGGTGGTGAGCCCCAGGAGGGCGGCCACCGAGGTGAGGAGGGCGAGGACCGCCCTGAGGGTTCTGTTCAACGCTCGTCCCATTTCTGCGTGAACTGCCCTGAGGCGTGAGGATGTTGTTTTGTTCGGTATGTCGTACATCGTGCGGAACTTCGGTCAGAAGATAAGAGGGGGGTATCTGCACGTCAATGGATCGCGCAGGGGTTTCTGCGAAGGGTGATTCCGCTTGGAGGTCCCTGTGGTGTTGCTGTGCCTCTCCCCGTGCCCTGGTGGACCACCCCCCCCGGGGTTGCCTCCCGTCCCGAAACGGCCCTGGTCACACCGTGTTTCCCGGCCGCGCCCCCGGCGGGCAACAGGAAACCCGTCGATCCCGGTCCGCGAGATGGCGATGCTGGCTTCGAAGTCAACGGCCAGGGAGACCCGGCAACAGTGAGAACCAGCAAGGGGGAAACATGCGCAACATGTTCCGCGGCGCCGCCGCGTTCCTGACGTCGGTGGCCGCGATGGTGGCGCTCAGCGGCTCGGCCGAGGCCAAGCCGGCCGACACCTGGGACGGCTGCCCGTACGGCGCGGTCTGCATCTACGGCCAGGGCGTCGAACCACGCGACAACCCGCACCCGACCAACGTGTACTACAGCTACAAGGCCCACAACCTGAGCAACCAGGTCGGGTACCACTGGGTCTACAACAACCAGTACGGCGGCGCCCTCGCGGACCTGTGCAAGCAGTACAACGGCGGCGACTGCATCGAGACCATTCCGGCGGGGCACGCCTTCTACCGCAACCTCACGCCCATCAACTCGATCGTCCTCCGTCCGTAGTGCCACGGAGAACGTCCGCCTGACGACGTCCGGAACCGGCTGCCCGCGGTTCCGGACGTCGGCGTTTTCGCCACTCCGGGTGAAAGACTTGGCCGCCCCCGCCGACCCGGCAGTAACCTGGGTTTCCGCCGTCTCACGGCCGCACTGCACTGCCTTGGGGGACACCTTGGGGGACCCGCTGCACGGACAGCAGACAGACCCTCACCACGGACGGGACCGGGACGCGCCGACCACGCTGTCCTTCCCGGCACAACTGCGGCGGCTCCGGCAGGAACGCGGAATGTCGCTCACCGATCTCGCCCGCCGGACCCACTACAGCAAGGGCTACCTCAGCAAGATCGAGACCGGCGCCAAGCGGCCGACCGTCGATGTCGCCCGGCTCTGCGACCAAGTGCTGGGCGCCGACGGGGAGCTGCTGCGGCTGGTGCGGCAGGCGCCGCGCGACGACGGCGACCCGGGACCCGACGCCGCCGCGCACCAGCCCGCCGAGACCTGCCCCTACCGCGGCCTGTCGGCGTTCACCCCCGAGGACGGGGAGTGGTTCTTCGGCCGCGAGCAGGCCACCGCCGCACTGGTGGAACGGGTCTTCGAACGGGTGGGCAGCGGACCGCTGTTGCTCGCCGCCCCATCCGGCGCGGGCAAGTCGTCCCTGCTCAACGCCGGTCTCGTCCCCGCGCTCAGGCGCGGCGACCTCCCCATGCCGGGCGCCGACCGCTGGCCGGTGGTCCAGCTCACCCCCACCGCGCGCCCCCTGGAAGAACTCCTGGAACGCACCGCCAAGGTGCTGGGCAGCGACCTCGGGGTCACCGCCGACGAGGTACGGGACGACCCGGACGCCCTGCTCGGCGCCGTACGGGCCGAGGCGGACACCTCGCCACGGGCCCCCGGGGAGCGACGGCCCCCACCGGCCCGACCGGTCCTGATCGTCGACCAGTTCGAGGAACTGTTCACGCTCTGCTCGGACGAGGGCGAACGCCGCTCCTTCGCCCGTGTGCTGTGCGCCCTCGCCACCTCCCGGCCGGCGGAGGGCACGCACCCGCCCGCCGTCGTGGTGCTCGGTGTCCGCGCCGACTTCACCGGCAGCTGTCTGGGCCTGCCCGAGCTCGCCCCCGTCCTCACCGACGGACTGTTCGTCCTCTCCCCGATGACCGTGGCGGAGCTACGGGAGTCCATCACCCGCCCGGCGGAGCTCGCGGGCCTCACCCTCGAACCCGGCCTGGTCCCGCTGCTGTTACGGGACGCGGGCCTGCGCGACGACCCGGACACGGGCCCCGGGGGTTCCGCGGTCGGCTCCGACGAGACACCCTCCGGCGCGCTCCCCCTCGTCTCCCACGCACTGCTCGCCACCTGGCAGCGGCGGCGGGACTCCGCGCTGACCGTCGACGGGTACGAACGGGCCGGCGGAATCCAGGGAGCGGTCGCCCGCACCGCGGAGAACGTGTTCGCGCGGCTGTATCCCGCCGAGCAGCAGACGATCCGACGCATCCTGTCCCGGCTGGTGCTCGTCATGGACGGGGCCGGAGCGACCCGCCGCCGGATGAGCCGGGACGCCCTGATGGCGCGGCTCGGCGACGCGGACGGGGCCGCCGCCGCGCTCGACGCCTTCGTCCGGGCCCGGCTCATCACCATGGACAGCGACACCGTCGAGATCACCCACGAGGCGCTGCTGCACGCCTGGCCCCGGCTCCGCGGCTGGATCCGTGCCGACCGGGCGGGCCTCCTGCTGCACCAGCAGCTCTCGCACGCGGCCGGTGAATGGGAGCGCGAGCGGCGCGACCCGTCCGCCCTGTACCGGGGCACCCGCCTCGACACCGTGACGGCGTGGGCCGAGGAGTCGGACGGCTGGAGCAGGCTCGGGCCCGACGAGGAGGCGTTCCTGAGGGCCAGTCAGGCGGAGGAGGACGGACGCCGCAGACAGGCCAGACGACAGGTACGGCTGCGACAGTCCATGCTGGCCACCCTCGCCGTACTGCTGGGCCTGGCCGTCACCGCCGGAGGTCTCGCCTACCAACAGCGCGAGGGTGCCCTCGACCAGGAACGGGTCGCCCGTTCCCAGGCCCTCGCCGCGCGCTCCGTGTCCCTCGCCGGGGGCCGCCCGGAGGCGTCGATGCTCCTCGCCGAGGAGGCCTACCGGACCGCCCCCACCGCCGAGGCTCGCGGCGCCCTGCTCAGCACCCAGTCACAGCCTTTCTCCGCCCGCATCGACGGGCACCGCGGCCCGGTCAACGCGGTCGCCTTCGCGCCCGACGACCGCAGCATCGCGACGGCCAGTTCCGACGGCACGGTCGTCCTGCGCAGCACGGCCGACGGCCACCGCGTCCTCGCCCGGTTCCGGGTGCCGGGGCGCGTGCGCTCGGTGGCCTTCGGCGTCGACGGCCGTACGGTCGCGATCACGTCCACCGACGGGCCCGTGACCCTGTGGAGCACCGGCGGGCACCGGCGGACGGCGGCGCTCTCCGACGCCACGAAGGGCGCGCGGGCGGTCGCCTTCGACCCGCGCGGCGGCGGACTCGCGGTCGCCGCCGCCGACGGGACCGTTCAGTTGTGGGACACCGGTTCCAGCGCCCGGCTCACCGCGACCCTCCCCGGGCACAAGGGCGACATCAACACGTTGGCGTACGCCCCCGACGGGCGGACGCTCGCCTCCGCCGGCGGCGACCGGGCCGTACGACTCTGGAACACCGACCGGGCCGTGCCCGTCGACGCCCTCGACGGGCACGCCGACGAAGTGCTGGGCGTCGCCTTCTCACCCGACGGGAGCACGGTGGCCTCCGCCGGCGTCGACCGGACGGTACGGCTGTGGGACGTCGACGACAGACGGCTGACCGACACGTTCACGGGCAGCAGCGACGACATCAACGGCGTCGCCTTCACCCCGGACGGGGAGACGGTCGTCGGCGCGGTCGGCGACGGGACGACGCGGCTGTGGGACGTGCGCAGCGGCCGGCAGACCCTGGTACTCGCCGGTCACACCGACTACGTCCTCGGGGTGGCCGTCACCTCCGACGGTGCCCTGCTGGCCACGGCCGGGTTCGACCAGTCCGCCGTGCTGTGGGACCTGAGCGGGGCCGTCCTGACGCCGCGTCCGTTCACGGAGGTCTGGCAGACCGCCTACAGCCCCGACGGGAAACTGCTGGCCACCGCCGACGCCGACCACACCGTACGGCTGTGGGACGCGCGGACGCACGCCCTCGTGGCAGCGCTGGAGGGGCACACCGAGACCGTGTTCTCGGTGGCCTTCTCGCCCGACGGGCGGACCCTCGCGTCGGCCGGCTCCGACGGCACGGTACGGCTGTGGGACGTCGCGCAGCGCAAGGCGCTGAAGAAGCTGACCGGACACAGCGGACAGGTCTTCTCCGTCTCCTTCTCGCCCGACGGCCGGACCCTCGCCTCGGCGGGCGCCGACCACACGGTGCGCCTGTGGGACGTGGCGGAGCGCCGGCGACTCGCCGTCCTCGGCGGCCACGAGGACTTCGTCAACGATGTCGCGTTCAGCCCCGACGGCCGCACCCTCGCCGGTGCCGGCGACGACCTGACCGTACGGCTGTGGGACGTCGCCTCGCATCGCGAACTCGCCGCGCTGACCGGCCACTCGGGCGCCGTGCGGGGCGTGGCCTTCAGCCCGGACGGCCGTACCCTCGCGAGCAGCGGCAACGACGGGACCGTACGCCTGTGGGACGTCCGGCACCGCAGCTTCGAGACCGCCCTGACCGGCCACTCGGGATCGGTACGTGGGGTGGCCTTCAGCCCGGACGGCCGCACCCTCGTCAGCAGTGGCAACGACCGCACGGTACGGCTGTGGGACGTCGCCGGACGGCAGCCGTGGGCGACACTCACCGGCCATACGAACGCGGTGTGGGGCGTGGACTTCGCCCCCGACGGGCGGACCGTGGCCAGCAGCAGCACCGACGGCACCGCACGGCTGTGGGACCTCGACCCCGGCTCCCGGCTGGCGGACATCTGCCGGTTGCGCGCCGACATCGGCGCCGAGGAGCGCGCGGCACTGCTGCCCCAGGTTCCCGTCCCGGCGGACCCGCCGACGTGCGGGCGTGGCTGAGCGACACGCGGCGACTGTGCGGACCGTTCGGCAATCGCCCTGCTCGGAAGGGGTTTCCCAAGTGTTTCCCGTTGCCCGGTGGGACGGGGCTACACCCGGATCTCGACGAGCGGGGTGGTGGTCGGCCAGGCTGCTGCCCGACCACCACGAGTTCGTTCGAGACCGACGAGACCGAAGAGACCAACAGGAAACGGGGGTTCCGGCATGGTGAGCCGGACCAATGTCATCCGCACACTGATCGCCCTCATGGCGCTGCTCTTCTGGGCGCCGGTGTCCACGGCCTCGGCGGCACCCGCCGCCCCCGCCGCCGGTGACTGCCGACCTCTCGCGTCCGGCGCCTCCGCCGCCGCCGAGCGGGCGATCGCCGCCGCCTGCGCCGAGGTCGCCGCGGGCACCTGGTACACCTGGGGCGGTGGCCACGGGGCCACACCCGGGGCCACCTACGGGCAGGTCGACCCCTCCGACCCCGCCAGCGAACACGACCCCGAGCGGCGCGGGTTCGACTGCTCCGGCCTGGTCCGGTACGCGTACGCCCAGGCCACCGGCGGCAGGGACATCCTCAACGGCGTCGCCAGCCAGCAGTTCTACACACACCGCGCCGCCGCCCGCTTCACCGCCGCCCAGGGCCTCGCCCCGCTGCTGCCCGGCGATCTCCTCGCCTACGGCAAGGACTCGACGGACATGCAGCACATCGCCATCTACCTCGGCGCGGGCAAGATGGTCGAGGCCAGGCAGTCCGGCACCAAGCTGATGGTGAGTGACGTCCGGCTGGGCAGCACCTACTTCGGCGCCGTCCGCGTCAACACCGGCGAACCCACCGGCCACATCCACCAGACGTGGGGCACGGGCGTCTGGACCAAGGCCCTGCCCAGCCTCGGGGCCGACCGCGTCTACGCCTTCCCGTACTCGACCACCATCCGCGTGTACTGCCAGAAGCACGCGGAGTTGGTCAGGGCGGAGGGCTACGAGAACGACGTCTGGTCCTACCTGCCGGACTACCGGGCCTGGGTCACCAACATCTACATCAAGGGCCCGGCCTGGCTGGCGGGCGTACCCGACTGCAAGGACGTGCCACCCATCTCCTGACGGACTCGCGCCGGTGACCGTCGGGGGGCGGCCACCTGCGCGAGCGTCACCCGGCCCGTACGCTGCGTCAGCGTACGGGCACATTCCGTGGACAGTACGCACGTCTTCCCGTCACTGTGGGTGCCGTCGGGGCATGGGGGCCACAGCGCACGAAGACCGGAGGTGGCCGCGGATGACGGGCGGCGGCATGAGCAACGACTACGACGAGGCAGTGGCCGACGAGGGGACGGCGGTGGACCGCGAACCCGACCCCTCGGACAGTCTGCGGACGTGGGGCGCCGTGACACAGGCGCTGCGCGAGCACGCGGGCTACAGCCGGGCGGAGTTCGCGGATCTCGTCCGCTTCTCCCGGCACACGGTGGAATCGGTGGAGCAGGGGCGGCGGATGCCGGACGCGAACTACGTGCGGCGGGCCGACGAACTGCTGGGGAACACCGGGGCATTGCGCAAGTCGTCACAGTATGTGACGCGGGGGCGGGGGGACGTGGGCCTGGCGGCCTGGTTCCGCCAGTGGGCCCGGCTGGAGCGGGTCGCGGTGAGCCTGTGCACGTACGAATGCAGGCTGGTCCCGGGCCTGTTGCAGTCGCGGGACTACGCGCGGGCGGTCTTCGAGGGGACCGTCCCGGTGACCCCGGACGACCAGCTGGACAGCTTCATGGACCGCCGGATGGAGCGTCAGCGGATGCTGTTCGAGCGGCCGACGACACCGTTCAGCTTCATCGTCGAGGAGCATGTGTTCCGGCGGCGGTTCGGCGGCGACGCGCGGATGCGGGGGATGCTCGACCATGTGCTGGAGCTGAGCGCGCCCCGCAATGTGACGCTCCAGATCGTGCCGTTGGAGGCCGGGTTGCACGCGTGCCTCGACGGGCCCGTGCGGCTGCTGGAGACACCGCAGGGGCAGCGGCTCGCGTACTCCGAGGGACAGCAGAACGGCCGTCTGATCTCCGACTCGAAAGAGGTGAGCCTGCTCCACCAGCGCTATGACACACTGCGCTCGCAGGCCCTGAATGCCAAGGATTCCCGGGCGCTGCTGGAGCGACTCCGAGGGGAACTGGACCTATGAGCACGACGGAACTGGCGTGGTTCAAGTCAAGCTACAGCGGCAGCCAGGGCGACGATTGCGTCGAAGTCGCCGTCACCGGACGTGCCGTGTGCGTACGTGACTCCAAGGACGTGACCCGGCCGCACTTCGCGGTCGGTCGGGCGGGGTGGTCGCGGTTCGTGGGGTTCGTGGGACACGAGGGGCACGAGGGACGCCAGGGACACCGAGAGGCGGACCTCACCGCGTAGTCCGCCTAGTCCGCGTGGTCCACGGCGGTGGGCGCCTCCCGTTCGGGGGCGCCCACCGGCCGCGCCGGTTGCCGGTCACGGAAATGGACCACCGCAGGAAGATTTCAGCCCACTACAGGGCGGGGTGTGGTCCGTAGGTTCGTCGTATGCCTACCAGCAAGCACCTCCTGACCTCGGTTCAGGTGGCCCGCTTCGTCGCGCAGGGATTTCTGCGCCTGGACGGGGTGGTGCCGCCGAACATCAACGAACGGGCCGTCGCCGCGCTGGCCGAGGGCCTGCCGGGAGTGCCGTACGGCACCCCGCTGAGCGCGGCGTTCCCGCCCGACACCTTCGTCCACGCGCTGCTCGAACTGCCGGTCGTCGCCGGTGCCATGGAGAGTCTGGTCGGACCCGAACCGACCGTCGACCACCATGCCGTGCACGTCCGCGAGCCCCACGAGGGCCACGCGCAGGACCTCCACGCGGACGCGATCATCGACGTACGGCCGGACGCGTTCGACCTCCAGCTCATGTACTACCCGCACGAGGTGACCGCCGAGATGGGCGGCACCCTCAGCGTGCCCGGCAGCCATCTGCGCCGGATCAACGAGACGGACATCGGCCGCGTCCAGAACCTGCGGGGGCAGACCCGGCTGACCTGCCCGGCCGGCACGGTCGTCCTCGTGCACCACGGCATCTGGCACGGCGGCCGCCGCAACGACACCGCGCGCCGCCGCTTCATGTACAAACTGCGCCTCAACCCGACCGTGCCGCAGGTGCGCCTCTGGGACACCGCGGACCTGCACGACCCGGCCGTCACCGCGGAGTTGGGCACCCACTTCCCGTGGTACGAGCAGGCCACCGGCCGACTGGAGATCTACAACCGGGTCCTGCTGTGGCGGGCCCTGACCGGTGACGAGTCGTTCGACGTCGAGTACTGGGTCACGCGCGTCAGCAACCGGCCCGCCCTGAGGAGCCACGCATGAGGCAACAGGTCCTGGTCCTGTATCTGTCGACCTCGGCGCTCGACTCGCCGGTCGTGGGCTGGTCCCGGTACGACGGGACCGGCCGGACCCGTCCGACGGCGGGGGACAGCGACGAGCCGCCCTACTCCACGGGGCTCGACGCGCTGCTCGACGGGTGGCGTCTCTTCCAGGCGTCGCAGTTGCTGCCACCCCGGTCCGGTCACGAGTACGACGTCTCCTTCCTGAAGCACGAGTTCTTCTTCGAGAAGCTGGAGGAGACCTCTTCCGGCTGACGTCGAGACCTCACCCGGCTGACGGCGGGGCCTTCCGGCTGACGTCGAGCCCGTGGCCCGGTCGCGGGGCGAGTGGACCGGGCCACGGAGTCCTGGAGCAGCGGGTCGACGGCCGTGGTCAGTAGCCGTAGATCATCTTGTAGGCGACCTCGGGCAGGAACTGACCGGCCGAGGAGCCGGATCCCACACCGCAGTTGCCGTCCGACTCGCCCGGCACCTTGATCCACAGCAGCATCTCGGCGCCGCCGCCCATCTGGGTGGCGGCGCCGATGCGGCGGCCCGAGGGGTTGCACCACTGGCCGTTGGAGCCGTTGCCGTTGCGGCTGGTGTCCACGACGAACGGCTTGGTGTAGCCGTAGCGGGCACTGAGCTCCCTGTTCACCGCGTTGCCGTAGGCGGTGTTCTCGCTCGTGGTGAGGTAGTTGGAGATGTTCAGCGAGAAGCCGTGGGCCTGCCGCACTCCCGCCTCGTGCAGCCGCTTGGCCATGGTCGTGGCGTCCGTCCAGGCGGGGTTGCCGGCGTCCATGTACACCCAGGTGTTGGGGGCCTGGCGGTTGAACTGGGAGACGGCGCCGCTGAGCATGCTCTGGCGCTCGGCTATCTGCGCCTGGTTCATGCAGCCGTAGTCCCCGAGGGAGTCCGGCTCCAGGATCACCAGGGCCGGACGGTTGCCGATACCGCCGGCGAACTGGGAGATCCAGCTCGCGTAGGCGGATGGCGAGGAGGCACCGCCGGCAGAGTGCCCGCCGCAGTAGTCGCGGTTGTAGACGTTGTACGCGACGAGGATGGGCAGCTTGTCCCGGCTGTCCGCGGCGCCCGTGAACGAGCCCGTGGCGGAGCCGATCGCGCCGCTCCACGAGCCGAACCAGCGGGCCATGGGGGTGTTGGCGATGGAGGCGTTGATCGCGGACGCCCGGCCGTCACCGGGGTTGGCGGCGGTCCACCGCTTCGCGCTGTTGTCGGGGTCCACATAGAACCCGCTGGTCATGCTGGTCGGGTCGGCGGCATGGGCGGACGGAGCGGCGGCGAACGCGAGCGGCAACGAGCAGAGCGCTGCCATCAGGGCGCGGAGCCTGCGGCGCATGACATCACCTCGGAATTCCTGGCAGGGAGGCGTCGCACGCGCTCGTCCAGAGCGTGCGACGCGCTGAGGAAGTGCGGTGGTTCGACGTGCCTGGGGGGAGTGGGAGCGCTCCCATTGGGAGCGCTCCCAGTTGCGCTGAGAACCTCTGGGGTGTGGTCGGTATCGTGTGGCTGGCTGGAAGAACTGTCAAGAGCCGAGGCGTGAAACTCCCTCTGTACAGGGCGAGTTCGAGGCTCTACGGTCCCTATGACCGGAAGCGTTCCCAGTTTTCGGCCAGGGGGAGGGGTCCATATGGTCATGGCGGGCGATCCGCCGCGTCGGCAGCCCACGCTCGACGCCGTGGCAGAACTCGCGGGTGTCTCCCGCTCCGTGGCCTCCCGCGCCCTCAACAACGCGCCGCACGTCAGCCGGGGGAAGCGCGAGGCCGTCGAGCGGGCCGTCCGACAGCTCGGCTATGTGCCCAATCCGACGGCCCGCGCGCTGGCCACGCGGCAGACGGGAGCGGCCGCGCTGGTCGTCTCGGGAGAGGATCCGTCGATCTTCGCGGACCCCTTCTTCGCCCAGGTGATCGTGGGGGCGTCGGCCGCGCTGGAGGAGGGCGACCTGCATCTGATGCTGTGCCTGGCCGCGACCGACCGGGGCCGCAGACGGGTGGAGGAACTGCTGCGCGGCAAGGGCGCCGACGGCGTCATGCTGATGGCGCTGCGCGAGAACGATCCGCTGGCGCGGACAGCCGAGGAGGCGGAGATGCCGGTGGTGTTCGGCGGCCGCCCCGTCGGTTCGGCCCCGCGCTGGTACGTGGACGTCGACAACACGGGCGGAGCGCGCGAGGCCACCGAGTACCTGCTCTCCCTGGGCCGCAACCGGGTGGCCGCGATCTGCGGGCCGCTGGACACCGAGGTGAGCCGCGCGCGGTACCGCGGCTACCGGGACGCGATGCTGGCCGCCGGGCGCGAACCCTTCCCGCCGTACGAGGGTGACTTCACGGAGCCCGGTGGGGCCGCCGTCATGGCCGCGCTGCTGGCGGAACACCCGGATGTGGACGCGGTGTTCGCCGCCAACGACAACATGGGGGCGGGGGCGCTGCGCGCCCTGCGGGAGGCGGGGCGGCCGGTCCCCGACGACGTCGCCGTGGTCGGGTTCGACGACCTGGCCGCGGCCCGGATCGCCGATCCGCCGCTCACCACCGTCCACCAGCCGATAGAGGCCCTCGGCCGCGAGACGGCCCGCATGCTCGTCGCGCTCCTCAACGGGCAGGACCCCACCCCGCTGATCCTGCCCACGCGCCTGGTCTTCCGCTCCAGCGCCTGAGACGGCGGTGCCCGGCCGAGGACCGGTCGCACTCGTGCTCGTCGCGGCTCGTCCTCACGGCGGCTCATGGCCATCGCGGCTCGGACTCGTCAAGGCTCCGGAGGGGTGAGGGTCTGGGCGCACCAGATCGTCTTTCCGTCGGTGGTGTGCCGGGTGCCCCACCCCTGCGTGAGCTGGGCGACGAGCAACAGGCCCCGGCCGCCCTCGTCGAAGGCGCGGGCGCGGCGCAGATGGGGGGCGGTGTTGCTGCCGTCGGACACCTCGCAGATCAGGGAGGTGTCACGGATCAGCCGCAGCCGGATCGGTGGCTCGCCGTACCTGATGGCGTTGGTGACCAGTTCGCTGACGACCAGTTCGGTGATGAACGCCGCCTCGGCCAGACCCCATGCCTCCACCTGGTCGACGGCCGCCTGCCGGGCCTGCTGCACCTGCGCGAAGTCGGCCTCGACGTCCCAGTCGGCGACATGGTGGGGATCCAGCGCGTGCGTGCGAGCGAGCAGCAGGGCCGCGTCGTCGGTCCGGCGATCGGGCAGGAGCATGGCGTCCATCACCGTGTCGCAGAGAGTCTCCAGCGACGTCGCGGAAGGCCGCAGGACCCGCAGCAGTTCGGCGATCCGCTGGTCCACGTCGCGTTCGCGGCTCTCCACCAGGCCGTCGGTGTACAGAGCGAGCAGACTGCCCTCGGGGATTTCCAACTCGGTCGCCTCGAACGGCAGCCCGCCGATGCCGAGCGGCGGCCCCGGCTGCGCGGGCACGGGCATGCTGGTGCCGTCCGGGAAGACGACCAGCGGCAGCGGATGGCCGGCGCTCGCCACCGTGAAACGGCGCGAGACCGGGTCGTAGACGGCGTACAGACAGGTGGCCCCGGACTCGCCGGTCGGCTGGAAGTGCCCGCCGGGATGGTGGTCGCCGGCGAGGTGCAGGACCAGATCGTCCAGATGGGTGAGCAGCTCGTCCGGCGGCAGGTCCACGTCGGCGAGGGTGCGCACCGCCGTGCGCAGCCGGCCCATGCTGGCCGACGCGTGCAGGCCGTGCCCGACGACATCACCGACGACCAGGGCGACACGGGCGCCGGACAGCGGAATGACGTCGAACCAGTCACCGCCCACCTCCGAGCCGGTCCCGGCGGGCAGATAGCGGGAGGCCACCTCGACCGCCTCCTGGCTCGGCAGCCGCTGCGGCAGCAGACTGCGCTGCAGGGTCAGCGCGGTCGTGCGCTCGCGTGAGTACCGGCGGGCGTTGTCGATGGCGACGGCCGCCTTCGCTGCCAGCTCCTCGGCGAGGATCAGATCGTCGGCGGTGAAGGCCTCGGGCCGGTTCTGGCGGGAGAACACGACGACACCGAGCAGCGCGCCGCGCGCCCGCAGCGGCACGGTGATCCGGCCGGTCAGTCCGTCCTCGGCGAGCGACTCGTCGACCACCGGGTTGCCCGGCGGCCAGTGGGCCGGGTCGGCGGCGAGCCCCGGCCCGAACGCCCATTCGCCGCCCTGTCCGGACTCCGCGGTCAGCTCGACCGTGGACCTGCCGGTGGCCATGCAGCGGGCGGCCACGGAACCGGCGGCGTGGCTGACCGGCTTGGGGGGCTCGGTGAGGGAGGAGTCGTCGTCCCTCGCGCTGTGCTGTGCGGCGCGGCTGAGCGTGATGGCCTCGCGGGGGCTGAACGCGGGTGGCGAGGGCGGCTCCTCCCCGCACAGCACCTCGTCGAAGAGGTCCACGGTGACGAGATCGACGAATCCCGGTACGGGGGTCCTGGCCAGCTCCTCGGCCGTGCCGATCACGTCGAGTGTCCGGCCGATTCCGCCGCTGGCCTCGTTGAGGAGGAGCAGGCGCTGCCGGGCCCAGTACTCGGCGCTCATGTCGAATCCCCAGTTGGCGACCGCGCGGACCGTGCCCTCGGCGTCCCGGACGGGCCAGATGCTGGTGGCCCAGGCATTGGCGTAGTCACTGCCGCGCGGGCGGAAGACGGTGATGAGACGCGTGGCCTCGCCCGTCCTCGCCACTTCGGCGAGCGCGTCGGTGTAGGGCTTGTCGTCCCGTTCGGGGAACAGCGAGCGGTCCAACTCCGGAAGCACCTCGCGGTACTTCTTGCCGAGCACCTGCTCCTCGGTGTGCGCGATCACCCGGCCGGAGGAGGCGTTGATCCACAGGAACCGCAGCTCAGGGTCGTAGACACCCAGCGCGAAGGGACACTGCTCGAAGGCCCGGTCGGCGATCACCGGGCGGCGCCCCCAGCGTTGCACGGTCAGGACGTGGCCCAGCGCCCGGCTGTCGGTGCCGTGCAAAGGGTGGACCGCCACCACGGCGTCCAGTGTGGAACCGTCCCGGTGGCGGAGGGGGACGAACCCCGTGGGGTCGGGGCCGACGCCATGGTCCTCCGGGAAGCCGGGCGGTACGGGATCGGCCAGCAGCTCGGCCACAGGGTGCCCGACGGTGTCCGCCGCCGTCCAGCCCAGCAGCAGTGTGGCTCCCTCGCTCCAGCCGCTCACCACGCCGTCCGCGTCGACCACCACGGCGGCAGTGGGGGCATCCTGCTGGTCGGCCATTTCCACGCAACACGCCTCCGTCCGGACAGCCGTCCCGCCAGGGCTGCTTTCCAGCGGCCGCTTTCCAGCGTAGATCCGCCCCCGCACTCCGGCGCTCCGACCGGTGTGGTCGGGGTCGCCGGGAGGCCGGGGCGGTGGGGTACCGGGGCGGTGGCGGTGCGGACGCCGGGGATGCCTGGGGCCGGGTGGGGGCGTGCCGGGCGCCCCGGTGCTGCTCAGGCCTCCTTGCGGACCTCCTCCAGCCGTACCGGGCGGCGCTCGGCCACGGACAGGGTCGCCGCCTCGGCGATCCAGCCGGCCTCCAGGGCGTCCGCGACCGTGCAGGGCGAGGTACGGGTGCCGGTGACGACCTCGGTGAACGCGGTGAGTTCGGCGCGGTAGGCACCGGCGAAGCGGTCCATGAAGAAGGTGTGCGGGACGCCGGAGGGATGACGCCTATGGGTGCCGTCGTCGAAGGTGAGGAGCGCGGACGCCGTGTCGACGTCACCCGCTTCCTTGACTGCACTCCGCGCCGCGGTTCCCGGCGCGAGCGTGCAACCAGCGCAGGGGAGGGCGGGGAGGGGCGCCCGGGGCTGTTCGAGGAGTGAGTGAGTATTCACAGCGGGTATGTGCTGCTCCTGGGGGGGTTCGTTGACAGCGTCAACGAGTCTGGTCGTTGATGGCAGCCGAGATCGCTGTGTACGGTGGCGGGTATGGCAGATACCTCCCCGGCATCGACGAATGCGTTGGTCACCGGCGCCGAGATCGCCCGGCTCGCAGGCGTCACTCGCGCCGCCGTCTCCAATTGGAGGCGGCGGTACAGCGACTTTCCCGCGCCCGCCGGTGGCGGGGTGAACAGCCCGCTCTTCGACCTGACCGAGGTGCAGGCGTGGCTGGACAAGCAGCGCAAGGTGCAGGACGTCTCGATCGAGGTCCGGCTGTGGCAGGTGCTGCGCGGGGCTTACGGCGAGGAGATGATCGGCGGGCTCGTCGATGTCGCACGGCTGATCGCCGGGGAAGCGCGCCCGAAGGATCTGCCGGAGGACGCCGTCCGGCTTGCTCGAGACCTGATCGGCAGTGGTTCCACGGCCGAGGTGGTGGACGCTCTCGCGGAGCGCTTCACCGACTCCGTGCGCCGGGCCGGTTCGGACCAGGTCACCTCCCCCCGCGTGGTCCGTGCCGTGCGTCGCTTCGCCGGTGAGGTGGCGGGTGACGCGACCCTTTTCGACCCGGCCTGCGGCATCGGCACGCTGCTTCTGGCCGTTGGGCCGGAGCGAGGGCCCCTGCGGTACGGGCAGGAGTCCGACATCCGCAGCGCGCGCTTCGCGCAGCTCCGCGCGGATCTCACCGGTCGCGTGGGCGTCGACATCGGCACCGGCGATTCCCTGCGCGGAGATCTCTGGACGGATGTCAAGGCCGACCTCGTCGTCTGCGATCCCCCGGTCGGCGACACCGACTGGGGACGCGAGGAACTGCTCCTGGACTCGCGGTGGGAGTTCGGCACTCCGTCGCGCGCCGAAGGCGAACTCGCCTGGCTCCAGCACGCGTACGCCCACACCAACCCCGGCGGCCGAGTCCTCATGGTCATGCCCGCCTCGGTCGCCTACCGCAAGGCCGGCCGCCGTATCCGAGCCGAACTCGTACGGCGTGGCATCCTCACCCAGGTCACCGCTCTCCCGCCCGGCACCGCTTCCTCGCACGCCCTCCCCGTGCACCTGTGGCACCTGCGCCGACCGCGCACGCTCGGTGATGCCGTGACCAGTGTCCGCATGGTCGACCTGACCGCGACCGACCCCGACGAGTCCTCGGAACCGGTCCCGGGCCAGGTGGCGGACGTACCCCTGATCGACCTGCTCGACGACACGGTGGACCTCACCCCCGGCCGTCATGTGGCGGAGTCCCACCGTGACTACGTGGCCGAATACCTGTCCCTGCGGCAAAAGTTGACGGAGCAGGTGCGGCTGCTGGCCGACCTGCTGCCGACACTCGCCGCGGGTGACGGCCCCGGTGCCGTCGACGGGCCGTCCGTCAGTGTCGCCGACCTCGCCCGAGCAGGGCTCATCGAGTACGGCGATCCCGAGCCGGTCTCGGTCAGCGACCAGCTCGACACGGACTACCTGCAGGGCTTTCTGCGCAGCGCCTCGAACACCCGGCGCTCCACGAGCGCCAGCGGCACCTTTCGCCTCGACGGGAAGGGCGCGCGCATCCCACAGATGGACATCGCCGAGCAACGCCGTTTCGGGGCGGCCTTCCGGGCGCTTCAAGAATTCGAGGAACGAGCCCGCAGAGTCGGCGAACTGAGCCGGGAGGCGGCGTCACTCGCGCGAGACGGGCTGAGCAACGGCGCGCTGGAACCACCGGAGTGACGCCTCATCACTGCCCGGCACCTCACATCGGTTCAGCCGTGGTACGAACGGACTTGCGATCCCGCTCCATGACACCGCCAGCGCCTCCCGCGCCCTCGTGCAGGCCACGAACAGCAGGCACCGCTCCCGCAGCAGATCGGAGTCGTGCTGCAACGCGTCCCTGCGACGTCAACCGCGTGGCAGGCTACCCAGTGCTCATCGCCTTGTGAGGTGGCAGCTTGCCCGGCGTGGATGTCCTGAGGCCGCCCGCTGGTGGAGTACGTCGGACTGACCAGCTGGGATCGACCGAGGCTGTGGAGGGTCAGGAGGAGCGCCAGCGGTTGCGGCCGTCGGAGCCGGGGCCGCAGACCATGGGGGTTCCCGCCTTGGTGACGCCGGTCGCTCCCTGCGGAGAACAGAACGAGCCGGGGTGGACCGTGCCGACGCTGCCGCCGCCGGTGGAGCCGCCGGACGAGGAAGAGGACGAGGAACTGCCGTCTGTCGAACCGTTGTCCTCGCTGGTGCTGTTGTCGCTCTCGTAGTCGGGATCGTTGGCCGGGATCTTGTAGGTCGTGTCCTTCGCCTTCGGGCAGTCCTGGACGAGGTCGGCGTCGGTCCACCGGCCCAGGTCGAGGCCGACCGTGGAGGTGGAGGTGACCTTGGTTCCCTCGTCCGGGGACTGGAAGCACACCCGCCACTCGTCGCCGTCCTCGGCGGCCTCCTCGGCGGTGGGTGTGTCGATGTCGAGGTACACGTCGTCGAGCGTGACGCCGTCGAGATCGATGCCGGCCTGCTTCAGATCCTTGGTGGCCGAGGTGTAGGTGGCGCCGACCACGTCCGGCATCTTCGGCCACGGGAGCGGGCCGCCGTCCTTCTCGGGGCAGGGTTCGCCGCTCTTGACGGCCGCGAAGTCGATGCTCCTCGCGGCTGTGTCGGCTTTCTGGAAACACACCGTCCACAGGGACCGCATGATGATCGAGCGGTCGTCCTCGGCCGCGTCGTGGCGTGCGGTCGTGAAGCCTGCGGAACGTGCCAGCTTCTCCGCCTCGTTCAGTGGCTTCCCGGTGTAGTCGGCGGCCCTGACGACCTTCGCCGGGGACGGGGTCGGGGACGAGGCGGTCTCGACGCTCACCCCGCCGTCGTCCCGTGCCTTGGCCTCGGGCTGCTTCGAGGCACTCTCGTCGAGCTGCCCGCCCAGCCCCGCGCCGACCGACAGCAGCACGAAGGCTCCGAACGTCGCGCCCAGTTTGGCGAACCAGCGCCACTTCGGCAGCACCCAGACCGCCACCATGGCGGCGATCATCGCGACGAAGCCGAGCCCGAAGCTGAACGCGCCGAGCAGCGCGACGAGGGCGAGGGATGCCGAGCACGGCGGGGTGGTGCGCCACCAAGGGCGGGCGGGGCAGGTGAGTTGTAAGGGTTCACGTGGCGCAGTGCTCCTCGGGTACGGACCGGTCCGGTCCCGGACTTGTGTCGTCTGGATCCGGACTGGCGGGCTGCGGTCCGGCGATCGTTGTGCGGGGGCTCTCAGGTCAGGGTGTTGGTCAGATGCGGACCCATGTAGCCGACGTAGATTCCGTGATCGGTACAGGAGCCGTCGTAGTAGTGCAGGCGCGGCGCGACGGTGTTGCCTCCGCCGATCCGCAGGTGGGCCCCCATGAAGACCTTGCCGGCCGGATGGACGTGGCGGGGCACGGGGAACGTGCGTGCCCGACTCCAGTCGCCGTTCGTTTTCACGGACTTCGATTCGTCCCTGACGATCTTGCGGGGTGAGATGACGTGCGCTCCCTCGGGCGCGTCCGCACACCACTGCTTGAAGTCGCTGTTCGCCCTGCCGCTCGCGACGGCTTCCGCGAAGTCCTGGAGCGCCAGCAGTGCGTCCCAGGCCATTCGGACCCAGGACGACCCGTAGGCCTGGTCGTCGAGTTCCAGGGAGTACTTGCGTCGGCCGCTGAAGTGGACGCGTCGCATGCCGTCCATCCGGTCCAGGATCTCGGCGAAGGACGTGGGCGCGTTCACCGAGGGGTCCACCGGTATGTACGCCTGCTCGGAGGCGCCCAGTTTCAGGAGTTCTCTCTGCAGTTCCCGTATCTGTGCCTTGGCTCGATGGAGTTCCTTGTACTGCTCGTCGTAGTCGACGACGACCTGTGCCTCGTTGTCCTCCGCCTGACGCAGTTCCCGCTTGAGGTCACGGATCTCGTCGGCTCTGACCCGCTGTTCGCGCGCCGCCTCTTCCAGGATCTCGTGCAGGGCGTCGTTCTCGTCGCGCAACCGTTCCTGCTCGGAGGCTCCGACCCCGTCCCTGGCCCGAGTGCGCATGAGCGGCACGGAATCCAGGGCGTCGGGCAGGGGCAGGCGGGTGGCGAGTCCCTGAGGAAGTTGGTTCAGCAGGCGTGTGGCGAGCCGGGGGTTCTCGGTGATCAGCCGCTTCGACATCACACGGTGCCGCTGGCCGTCGGCGGGCCAGGCCGGGTCGACGCCGGGCAGGTAGGTGCGGACCCCTCCGTTGTACACGCGGTGGTGCTCCAACGCCCGGTTGAAGACAGACTCGGCTCCCGGGGTGAGTACGTAAAGGATCGCCAGCCCCACCAGGGGACGGACGAGAGGGTCGACGGTCTCCTCCAGCCAGGCGTCGAAGTCGACGTCGTACGGTGTGCTCGCCATGACGATGGGAAGGCGCCGGTCGGCGTCGCACAGTTCGTCTATCACCGCCTCGACGTCCTCCGCCTCGACGACTTGGGGTATGGCCGTCACGTCCGCCAGACCGTCGTGCGCGTCGAGTGCCTCCAGCAGGTGCTTCGCGAGCCGGGGTGTCTTGGCGGGCACGGGGGCGTCGTCGGCGTCGTCGGGGAGGTGCTCGACGTCGAGTTGGACCCAGGTCGGCTCGTCGGCGATCTGCCGCGTCACGACGGTGGTCTGCCAGGTGCCGCCGGGCGCGGTCTCCCGGAGCCGCCATCGTCCGTAGGTGCCGGTGGCAGCCGTGACGGAGTCGTGGTCGAGGGTGACTCCGCGGGCTATCTCGTTGCGGCCCTCGGCGAACGCGTCGACGTTGTACCGCTTGGGTGGTCCGGCGAGCCAGTGGCGCAGCTGCTCATCGACCAGAGCACCGGTCCGCACGTAGTCGGTCCGACTGGTGACCACCATGCGGTAGCGGCGGGTGTCCATGGTGCTGCTCCTCACGTGAACGGGAACGGCGGCGTCTTCGGGCGTGACGGCGGTCAGAGCAGGTCACGGAGCCTGGTGTCGTTCATGGCTACGCTCCCTTGGGCGCTCTGGTGGCTGCGGCGGGCGTGCCCCGAGGTGACGCGAGAGGCCGGTGAGCCGTTGGCAATCCGAGCATGACGGAAGCTTGTTAGCGTCGTCAACGGACTTGCGTGGATTGCTGGGCGGTGAAGGTGTGTACGTGTGTTCGAGTGTCCCGCAGGGGAGGAACTGTGCTCGGCCGCCGCTCCGACGAGCCGACGGTCCCGCAGTACGGCATCGCCCGCGGTGGCCGTCACCGACCGGGGGCGTGACGTGGTCAGCGCAGTACTGAGCCGATCCAGGCGCTCACCGTCGCGCAGCAGGTTGGCGTGTCCGATCTGGTGGTCGGCGTCGAGATGGCGCGCGATACGGGTGTTGAGGGACTCGAAGAACGCGGCCAGGTCCAGAGG
This sequence comes from Streptomyces sp. MNU76, assembly GCF_020982545.1. Classification (GTDB taxonomy): domain Bacteria; phylum Actinomycetota; class Actinomycetes; order Streptomycetales; family Streptomycetaceae; genus Streptomyces. Next base: position 1,056,841 of record NZ_JAJKLK010000003.1, read on the forward strand.
GCCGACCGTCCCGGAGACCGCGTCCGGGTCCGGGCCCACGGGCAGGAAGGCGAAGCGGCGGCGAACCGCGGCGTCCAGGTGGCTGATGCTCCGGTCGGCGGTGTTCATCGTGCCGATGACCCGGACGTTCGGCGGTACGGAGAAGCGGCGCTTGCTGACGGGCAGGGCGACCGGCAGGTTCCGCTTGTCGAGTTCGAGGAGCGTGATCAACTCGCCGAAGATCCGAGGCAGGTCACCGCGGTTGATCTCGTCGACGACCAGCAGGAACGTCTGGTCGGGATGGGCGGCGGCCCGGTTGCACAGGCTGTGGAACAGGCCGTCCGTGAGAGTGAGGGTGAGCCCCGGGCCGGTGGCGCTCAGGTCCGGCTTGAAGCCCTCGACGAAGTCCTCGTAGCCGTGGGAGGGATGGAAGGTGACCAGGCGGACGCGGTCGCCGTGCAGCATGTCGGCCTGCGCCGCGGCACGTTGACCGGTGTCGGCGCCGAGAGCGTCCGCGCGTCCGTCCAGGGCGAGGGCGGCGCCGAGCGCGAGCCGGGTCTTGCCCGTACCGGGCGGCCCGTGCAGGATCACCTGACCCTTGCGCTCCAGCGCGTCCAGTACGACCTGCACGTCCTCGGGCAGCGCGCGTTGCCGCGTCGGCGCCGTTAGCCTGTCGGTATGTCGGAGCGTGTCATGCCCGGTCGCACGGACGGCCTGATCACCCTCGGTGCCGCGGACGCTCTGTGGGTCGATCTGACGGCCGGCAGTGCTGTGCCGACGGCTGCTGGGGCATTCACCTGCTCTCCTGCCCATGCCCGGGTGGGGTACGTCCTGCTCGGCGGCCATGTGGTGGCGACGGTGAGGATGAGCGGCGGTCAGTGGAGTGTCCCGGAGGGTGAGGTGCGCCGGGCGGCCGCGGAGCTGAACGCGGTGGGGGTGGACCGGCGGGACCTGGTCCGCATCGGTCCGTTTCGGGGGGCGCCGAGGGAAGAGGTCGACGAGGAGACGCCGCTGCGTTGGCGCCGGCGCATCACGGGTGAACTGCGTGAGCCGGGCGGCCCCGAGAGGGCGGCACGACGTGACGTCGGCCGCTCGTACCATCTGGCGGGGATCGACTGGCGACAGATGCTCGTGGAGCAGACCCGCGACGGGACGCAGCGGACGTGGTGGCTGCCGCGCGCCGTGGTCAGGCTGCTCGACGCGGCCGAGCACGCCGAAGCGCGGTGGGCGCAAGCCTCGCGGACCCGCCGGGCAGGCACAGCCGCCACCGAGCCGCCCGCCCACCCCGGCGGGCCGGGACGCCGACGGTCGGCGAGACGTCGAGGGTCGGCAGGCGACGAGCCCCGAGGACCCACCGCCGCACCGCGCCCGTACAACGCGGAACTGGAAGGCCAGCTGTACTCGGTGCTCAGCAAGAAGCCGGGTACCTCCCGCAAGGTGGCCGGGTGGGCGTGCGCCGTCTGCCGCACCGCGCCCGCCGCGGTCCTCGACCACTGCCACGAACACGGCTACGTCCGCGCCCCCGTCTGCCAGTCCTGCAACACACTCGAACGTCCCGACCACCTGTACAGCAACGACATCCGCGTGGCGAACCGCTACACCCGCCTCTTCCACACCGACACCGACGCCTGGCTCCGCCACTGGCACCGCTGCCCCGGGTGCCGCGCCCGCACCACCCTGCCCCTGCCGCACCTCGCCGCGTGGACCGCCCACACAGCCTGCCGATCGCTGCGCCCCACCCACCGAGCCCCCCGCGGGCGCACGCCGTGCGGTGTCCTGCGCGTGTCCTGGACGGGCAGTCAGAACACGCCCCGTTCCTGCCTGCTCACGGTCGCCGTCGACTGCTGCCCCTCCGGCGAGCACCGTGTCCTGGCGCGGGTCCCCTACCGCGAAGCCGTCGAGCGGTTCCGCGTCTGGTTGACCGAGACGGCCCCCGCCGTGGCCGCCGCGGCCGGTCCCGACCGCGTGGACGGCCTCCCCGCCCAGTCCCGGCCGGTCATCGCGGACACCAGCGGCGAGGGCTTGGCACTGTTCTGACCGGGCACCGGCAGACCCGACACCCCGGCGTCACCCCGTAGCCACCGGCCAGGGGCATTCCGTCGACCATGAGGTGGCCCCGGCCTGGTCGGCGCCGATCAGGAAGGCGGGCCGGAGCTGAACGCACCGTTCCCCGCTCCCCGTTCTCCGGTCCCCGTTCCCGCGTTCCTGACGGGCGTCCGTGCTACTCCGTGCGGAGGCCGTCCGGGCGCATCAGGCGAAGGAGCGGGGGGACGCTGAGGGCTGTCACCACCAGGACCACCGCCGCGCCGATGCCCGTCATCGCCAGGACGCTCAGCCAGTCCACCGCCACCGCGGTGTCCGTCATTCTCAGCAGGACGGAGCCCAGGGTGAGGCCCACCATCGTGGCGAGGAGCAGGCCCAGGGCGACCGGGATCGCGGTCTGCCACAGGACCGACAGGGCCAGTGTGCGGCGCCGCGTGCCGAAGGCGATCAGCGAGGAGAGCAGTTTCCTGCGTTCGCGCAGTTGCTCCAGATGGGAGACCAGCAGGCTCGCCCCGATCAGCGCGAGGACACAGGCCGCGCCGGCGAACAGCCCGGTGCGGATGGAGTCGAACTCAGCGGTACGCTCACCCTCCGTGAACATCCTGGGCACCGCGAGCGGGTCGATCTTCACCGTGGCGTTGCGCACGATCTCGCTGACGTCAGGGACCGCCATGTCGAGCTTGAGGTAGATCAGCCCGCGGGCGGTCTCGGCCGCGGCGGTGGGCAGCGCGCTCGTGGTCATGAGGAAACCCTCCCGCTCCCAGCCCGTCGGGTCGGTGCGCGGCTCGGCCTTCCTGATGTCCCGCGGCACTGTCCAGGGCACCTGCGCACCATGGGGGTCGCCGTCGAGGGAGGGGTCGAGGACGAGCTTCCGGCCGGGTTCGGCAAGCTCCGGTTCGGTACCGTGCAAGGCGAAGACATCGCCCTCGCGGCACGAGGGCAGTTTCGCCACTTCGCGCAGGTCGGCGCAGTCGCCGACGGTGACCCCGGCGGTCGCTTCGGGGTCCTTGGCGCGGTCGCCCAGCCAGGTGTCCGACAGGGCGACGGCGCCGCGCACACCGCGGGTGCCGGTGAGCTTCTGCCGGGTGTCCGCGATGGGGATGTTCTTCGGCACGGACAGCTCCATCTGGGCGCGCGTGAGATCCTGGCCGGTGGGCTTCGTGTAGTCGTCCTGGACGCCGGCGAACAGCATCTGCAGGGCGATCGCGCCGGCCACCGCCACCGCGATGCCGTTGACCATGCGGGCGGCGGTGCCGCTGCTCAACTGCAGTCTGCGTACGGCCAGTTGCCAGGAGACCGGGCCCGAGTTCAGGCGGGCCACGACGGCTTCCACGACCCATGGCAGCAGCGCGGTGATGCCGACGAGGAGCAGGATGACACCGCCGGCCACCATGAACTCGTTGAATTCGCCGTTGTTGTTGCCCTTGCCGATCATCCGCGTGAGCAGGCCGAGGCCGCCGAGCGGAAGGAGCAGCCGCCACCACAGTCGGCGTCGTGCGGGTTTGGCCATACGCACCACGCCGAGCGGTTCGATGACCACTCCGCGCAGGGCGAGCAGCGTCACCACCACCGCGGCGGCCGGGACCGCGACGGCGACCAGGACGGCGAGTACGGGCGCCGGGTCGAGGTAGCCCGGGAAGACGCTGATCTCGAAGAGTTCGACGGAGCCGGCGATCTGGCGGCCGACCAGGAAGAAGCCGATGCCGAAGAGCAGTCCGAGGAAGGCTCCGGCGAGTGCCTCTCCGGCGGCGATCCGGCGGGTCATCCGGCCGTCGGCGCCGACCAGCCGCAGCGCGGCGAGTCTGCGGTCGCGCCGCTCGCCGCCGAAGCGTACGGCCGCCGCGATGAACACCCCGACCGGCATCAGCAGCACCACGAAGACCGTGAGGACGAGCAGGAGAAGGACCGGGTCCTGCTCCTTCGAGGGCGGCTTGTGCACGTTGAAGGCGTCGATGCGCGAGACGCCGGAGGAGTCGTGGTACTTGGCCAGGTTCCGGCCGCCGGTGTAGTAGGCGAGTTCGGCCGAGCCGATCAGGCCGCTCTCCCCGATGCTGCCGGTGACGCGGTACGGCAGCCGTTCGCGCAGCAGCTCGGCGTCCTTGGACTCCAGCAGTTCCTTCAGCGCGGGGGACACGAACATCTCACCCGGCGCGGGGAACTTCTTGATCCCGGGCGGCAGTGGCGCCCGCAGGCCCTCGGGCTCCAGCTGACGGCCGAGGACATTCCGGCCGCGGAACTCGGTGGAGACTTCCGCGACGAGCAGCGTGTTGTCGGCCTTGGCCGGCTCGCGCCCGCCCATCGCGAAGGCCAGGCGCGCGTACTCGCGGTCCTCCCGTGTCTGCATCGCGTTCGGGATGGCGGTGGTGAGCAGCAGCAGTGCCACGCCGAGACCCACGCCGACGCCGGTCAGCAGGAGACGTATCCAGCCCTCCCGGCCTCCGGTGAACGCGAACCTGACGCCCATGGTCAGGTCTGCGGACCACTGCCGCAGCATGGGGGTGTCGTGGCGGGGATCTCCCGAGGAGTCGGGTCGCGGGGGAGTCCCGGGCCGGGCGGCGGTGGGCGAGGTGCGGGTGGTCATACGGCGCGCTCCATGTTCCGGGACTTGCCGTCCCGTACGACGATCTCGCGGTCCGAGTACGCGGCCACCCCGATCTCGTGCGTGACGAGGACGACGGCCGCGTTGGCGGACCGGGCGGCGTCGGTGAGCAGCTCCATCACGCGCTCGCCGTTGAGCGAGTCGAGGGCGCCGGTGGGCTCGTCGGCGAACAGCACCCGCGGGCCGGTGACCAGGGAGCGGGCCACGGCGACGCGCTGGCCCTGGCCGCCGGAGACCTCGCCGGGCCGCTTGCCCTTGAGGTCGTCGACCTCCAGGCGCTCCATCCACGCCAGGGCGGTGCGCTCGGCCTCCGTGCGGGAGGAGCCGTTCAGCCGCAGCGGCAGCGCCACGTTCTCGACGCAGGTCAGCTCCGGCACCAACTGGCCGAACTGGAAGACGAAGCCGAACTCGGAACGTCGCAGCGCACTGCGCTGGGAGTCGTTCATCGTGGCCATCTCACGGCCGTTGTACGTGATCGAGCCCGAGTCGGGTGTCACGATGCCGGCGAGGCAGTGCAGGAGGGTCGACTTGCGTGACGGGGCCGGACTCCAGGAGCCCTAACAGCGTAAGACCAATGGACATGCCGAGCACTATACACACTGCGTATACACCCCATGTATACGCAGTGTGTAGACCCGCACCTGTGAACACCTCGGCCGACTGGTCGACCGGCTTACGTGTGGGCGTGCCTCGCAGGTGGGCGCCGTCCACGGGCCGTCTGCGGGAGCCGCCACCGAGCGCGTGGTCCGTGGCCGGCCAGGCAGCGTGGGCAGCGGCACGGGGGACACGCGAGGGCACCGTCGGGAACGAGCCCGTGCCGGGGGCGTACGCGGTCGGCTCCGCCACGCCGACCCGGCGCCCGTCGTCATCGAGGCGGTAGGCGCTGATGGTCGGGCGGGACTTGCCCGGTCGGGGAGAGGTTCCGGCCTCCATCATTCACCCCCGACGTGTGGCAGGGGGCGTGCGGCGCCGCATCGGCAGGGCTCGACAGAGACGCGCACGGACGAGGCGGAGAAGGCCCCGGGGCCTTCTCCGCCTCGTGGCTGTCGTGGGAGAAACCTAGGAAGCCGAAGCGCGTACCTCCTCCAGCCGCACCGGGCGGCGCTCGGCCACCGACAGGGTCGCCGCCTCGGCGATCCAGCTGGCCTCCAGGGCGTCCGCGACCGTGCAGGGGGAGGTGCGGGTGCCGGCGACGACCTCGGTGAACGCGGTGAGTTCGGCGCGGTAGGCGGGGGCGAAGCGGTCCATGAAGAAGGTGTGCGGGGGACCGGCGGGGAACGTCACACCCGGCTCGGCGGAGCGCAGCGGGAGCTGGGTGTCGAGGCCGGCGGCGATGCTGTCCTTCATGCCGTGGACCTCCAGGCGGACGTCGTACCCCCGGGCGTTGTGACGGGTGTTGGAGATGACGCCGATGGTGCCGTCGTCGAAGGTGAGGAGCGCGGACGCCGTGTCGACGTCACCCGCCTCCTTGATGTACTCCGCCCCCTTGTTGGCGCCCGTCGCGTACACCTCGACGACCTCGCGGCCCGTCACCCAGCGCACCACGTCGAAGTCGTGCACCGCGCAGTCGCGGAAGATGCCGCCCGACACCGCGACATAGGCCGCCGGCGGCGGGGCGGGGTCGAGGGTGGTCGACCGTACGGTGTGCAGCGCGCCCAGCTCGCCGCTGAGGACGGCCTCGCGGGCGGCCACACAGCCCGCGTCGAAGCGGCGGTTGAAGCCGATCTGCGCCTCGATGCCGCTCTCCCGCACGGCACGCAGCACGGTGAGGCTCTCCTCGACCGTCTTCGCCACCGGCTTCTCGCAGAACACCGGGATACCCGCCTCGACGGCGGCCAGGATCAGCCCCGGGTGCGCGTCGGTGGCGGCGGTGATCACGACACCGTCGATCCCCGAGGCGAATACCGCCTCGGGCGAATCGACCACGGTGGCGCCGAACTTCTCGCCGGCCGCCAGCGCCGCGGCGGCCACCGGGTCGGAGACCACCAGCTGCTCCACGACGTCCAGTCCGGCGAGAGTCCCGGCGTGGAAGGCGCCGATGCGGCCCAGCCCCAGGATGCCAATGCGCATGACGAGTGTCCCTTTCGAAAGTGCAGATCAAACAGGTGGGAAGCAGGTGAGAGCAGGTGGGGAGCGGGTGGGGAGCGGGTCAGTCCGAGGCGCCCGGGACGCTCTGGTCCCAGTCGATCACCGAGCCGGTGACCACGCCGCTGCGGTCGGACAGGAGGAAGACCACGAAGTCGGCGATCTCGTCGACCTGGCCGAGCTTGCCCATCGGCAGGGCGGCGGCGGCCCGCTCCCGCCAGTCGTCGCCCGCGTCGTGGAACTCGCGCTGGATCGCGTCCTCGCCCTCGGTCTCCGTCCAGCCGATGTTGAGGTCGTTGATCCGGATCCGGTTCCAGCGGTGGGCGTGGGCGGCGTTGCGGGTGAGGCCCGCGAGGCCGGCCTTCGCGGCGGAGTAGGGGGCCAGGTTCGGCGGTCCACCGTGCGCGCAGTTGGAGCCGATGTTGACGATCGTGCCCGGCGCCGAGCGGCCCACCAGGTGTTCGACCACGGCCTGCATGGCGAAGAAGGGGGCGCGCAGGTTGATCGCGATGTGTGCGTCGAACAGTTCGGGCGAGGTGTCGAGGAGCGAGCCGCGTGAGGTCAGGCCGGCCGCGTTCACGAGGCTGTCGACCCGCCCGTGCGCGGCGACGACCTGGTCCACGGCGCCGCGCACCTGCGCGGGGTCCGTCAGGTCGGCCCGCACGAAGGTGGCACCGGTGTCCGCCGCGAGCCGCTCGCCGACCTCGGCGCGGCGGCCCGTGAACGCGACGGTCGCGCCCTCGCGCAGGGCCGCGCGGACGACGCCCGCGCCGACGCCCTGGCTGCCGCCGTTGACGAGGACGACCTTGTCCTCCAGTAGTGCCATCTGGGGGTGCTTCCTTTCGATCGGCTCGGGCGGTCCGTGCCAGGACCTGGGGCGGTTCCGGTCGCCTCGGTTTCGTACGGCCTTTCACAGCGCCCTCGCCTCTGCCAGTCTTGGGGCGCGGGGCCCCTCGTACAACCCGCAGCGGACCATCAAAAACCCATCATCCGAACCGCCGGCCCCCATCCGATTCACCGCCGGCTCCCCATCGAGATCCAGGACACACCCCCATGGCGCACCCCTACACGATCCGTGAGATCGCGCGGCAGGCCGGGCTCAGCCAGGCCACGGTCGACCGGGTCCTCAACGGCCGGGGAGGGGTGCGCGAGAGCACCGCCCGTGAGGTCCACCAGGCCGTGCGGGACCTGGACCGGCAGCGGACGCAGGTGCGCATCGGCGGCCGTACGTTCATGGTCGACATCGTGATGCAGACCCCGGACCGGTTCTCCACGGCGGTCCGTGAGGCGTTGGAGGCCGAGCTGCCGTCCCTGCACCCGGCGGTCGTGCGCTCCCGTTTCCACTTCCGGGAGACGGGGTCGGCCTCGGAGATGGTGCGGGTGCTCGACCGGATCGGGCGGCGCGGCTCGCAGGGCGTGATCCTCAAGGCGCCGGACGTACCGGAGGTCACCGCCGCCGTCGAACGTCTGGTCGCGGCCGGGATCCCGGTGGTCACCTTCGTGACCGACCTGCCGAGCAGCCCGCGCGGCGCGTACGTCGGCATAGACAACCGGGCCGCCGGGGCGACCGCCGCGTATCTGCTGCGGCAGTGGCTCGGCGACCGGCCGGGCGCCGTGCTGGTGACGCTCAGCCGCAGCTTCTACCGCAACGAGGAGGAGCGCGAGATGGGGTTCCGCGGGGTGATGCGGGCGGTCGCGCCGCGACGGGCCCTGGTGGAGGTCACCGACAGCGACGGCCTCGACGCGACCCAGCGGGACCTCGTCCTCGACGCGCTGGAGCGGGAGCCGGGGATCGCCGCCGTCTACTCCATCGGCGGCGGCAACACCGCGACGCTCGACGCCTTCGCCGCGCTCGGCCGTGAGCCGCACGTCTTCGTCGCCCACGACCTCGACCACGACAACACCCGGCTGCTGCGCGAGCACCGGCTCTCCGCCGTGCTCCACCACGACCTCCGCCAGGACGTCCGCCGCGCCTGCCAGGTGATCATGCGCGCCCACCAGGCCCTGCCCGACGAGGGGCCGTTCCTTCCCTCGGCGATCCAGGTGGTGACGCCGTACAACATGCCGCCCGGGGCCGGCGCGGTCACCGGTTAGCGCGGCCGGCCGCGCGACGAGCCGACGCCCCGGCCGCTCCTGCGGCTCCTCGGCTTCAGCGGCCCCGGTGGCTCCTGCGGCCTCAGCGGCTCAGGCTGCGGCTGATGACCAGGCGTTGGATCTGGTTGGTGCCCTCGAATATCTGCATGATCTTCGCCTCCCGCATGTAGCGCTCCACCGGGAAGTCGCGGGTGTAGCCGTAGCCGCCGAGCACCTGGACCGCGTCGGTGGTGACCTTCATGGCGGCGTCGGTGGCGATGAGCTTGGCGACGCTCGCCTGTCGTCCGAAGGGGAGACCGGCGTCGCGGCGTCGGGCCGCGTCCAGGTAGGTGGCGCGCGCGGAGTCGACGGCGGCGGCCATGTCGGCGAGCAGGAACGCCAGGCCCTGGTGGTCGATGATCTTCCGGCCGAACGTGGTGCGCTCGCCGGCGTAGTCGACGGCGGCGTCCAGGGCGGCCTGCGCGAGACCGGTGGCGCAGGCGGCGATCCCCAGGCGGCCGGAGTCGAGGGCGCTGAACGCGATCTGCAGGCCCTGCCCCTCGGCGCCGATCAGCCGGTCGGCCTCCAGCAGCGCTCCGTCCCAGTAGGCGGAGGTGGTCGGGATGCCCTGCAGGCCCATCTTCCGCTCCGGCACGCCGAAGGACAGGCCCTCGGCGGAACCGGGGGCGAGAAAGCAGGAGATGCCGCCGGCTCCGGGCCCGGCGTCGGCTCCGGGAGCGACACGGGCGAACAGCGCGTAGAAGTCGGCCTTCCCACCGTGGGTGATCCAGGCCTTGGTGCCGGTGACGCGGTAGCCGGCGTCGGTGCGTTCCGCCTTGCAGGCGAGGGCCGCGGCGTCGGAGCCGGCCTGCGGTTCGGAGAGGCTGTAACCGCCGACCAGTTCGCCGCCCAGCATGTCCGGCAGCCAGCGCTGCTTCTGGGCCTCGGTGCCGAAGGCGTTCAGCGGGTGGCAGGCCAGGGTGTGCACGCTGGTGGCCACGGCGACGGCCGCCCACCGGGCCGCCAGTTCCTCCAGGACCTGGAGGTAGACCTCGTACGGCTGGGAGCCGCCGCCGTACTCCTCCGGATACGGCAGGCCGAGCAGTCCGGCTTTGCTCAGGATGGCGAACAGGCCCTCGGGGTACTCCTCGGTGCTTTCGTGCCGCTCGACCCGAGTGGCGAGCTCGCGGTCGGCGAGGTCGCGGACGAGCGCGATCAGATCTTCCGCTTCCTCGGTGGGCAGCATGCGGTCGACGGCCATGTCGAACTCCATCCGATTCGCGAAGCGGTACTTCAACCGGTACTTCAGTACCGTTTAGCGTAGCGCATGGAGCTCATGGAGCGCATGGTCGCCCTGGGATACTGATCGAATGACTGAGACCTCAGCCGCGGGCGCCCCGAAGCTGACCGGGCGCGGCGCGGCCCGCCGGTCGGAGCTGTTCGAGGATCTGGTGGCCCTGCTGATCGCCGAGGGCTTCGCTCAGTTCACGCTGGACGACCTCGCCGCCCGGCTGCGCTGCTCCAAGCGCACGCTGTACGGGCTGGCCGGCAGCAAGGAGCAGCTCGTCCGCACCGTCGTGGTGCACTTCTTCCGGGGCGCCACCGCGCGGGTGGAGGCCGCGCTGGAGGCCGAGCCCGATCCCGCCGGACGGCTGGCCGCCTACCTGGGCGCGGTCGCCGCCGAACTCGCGCCCGTCTCGCCGACCTTCTTCGACGACGTGGCCGCGTTCGAACCCGCGGCCGAGGTGTACGAGCGCAATACCCGCGCCGCGGCCGCCCGGGTCCAGCAGCTGATCGACGAGGGCGTGGCGGCCGGTGTGTTCCGCGAGGTCCATGTGCCCTTCGCCGCCGAGGTCATCACCTCGGTGATGGTCCGCATCCAGCAGCGCCAGGTGGTCGCGGCGACGGGCCTGGACGACGCCGGCGCCTACGCCCACCTCGCCGACCTGCTCCTGCGGGGCCTCACCCGGACCTCCTAGGACACGGCGGGCGCCTCAACCGCGGTGGGGGCCTCCGTCCGTGCCCGGAACGTGCGTCGGTACGTCAGCGGTGACACCCCGATGGCCGCGTGCAGATGCTGCCGCAGCGTCGTGCCGGTGGCGAAGCCGACGTGGCCCGCGATCTCGCCCGTCGACCGTCGACCACGTTCAGACGGGCGCCCTGCCGCCGGCCGCGCTCACCGCGTACCAGGCGCTCGTCGACACCGCCGACGTACGGCCGACGCGGGCCCGCACGAGTTCCTGCGGGACCTGGGGGCCGACGAGCTGATCGACGACCGGAGCACGGACTTCGCCGAGGCGGTACGGACGTGGACGTCGTGCTGGACACCCTCGCGGGGGACGTCCGCACCCGTTCCCTGGATGTGCTGCGTACGGGCGGCACCCTCGTCTCGATCCTGCCGGTCGGGGGGGGAGGACGCCCAGAAGGCCGCCGCTCCGGGCGTACGGCTGGAGAAACTGCTGGTCGAAGCCGACCAGGGGGTATGCGGGCCATCGCCGGACTCGTCGAGGAAGGCAGGCTGCGGGCCCATGTCGACGCGACCTTCCCCCTCGCCGAGGCGGCCGAGGCGCACGCGCTGGGGGGAGACCGACCGGACGACCTGCAAGATCGTCCTCGCGGTCCGCTGAATCTTCGAAGCGCCGGGGACGGGTCAGCTCGTGACGAGTTCGGCCGCCCGGCGCTCGACGGAAGTCTCCATGGCCATGGCCACCGTCTGGTTCACGGTCACCGTGGCCAACGGCTCACCGAGGCCCTCACGGTTGCGGAACAGCCAGACGACGTCCCGCCCGAACGACCAGAGCAGCGAGCCCAGTGCCAGCGCGACCAGGCCGAAGCCCGCCGCGTACGGCAGCAGACCGGAGGCGGCGACCAGCAGGAACACACCCTGGACGGCGGCGACGGTCTTGCGGGCCATGCTGTGCGGCAGCGAGTTGTTCAGCCACGGGGCGACCTTGGCGGCGGCCACGAACACGTACCGCATGAGGCCGATCAGCAGCACCCACGGGCCCATCGACATGGAGACGTACACACTCAGCACCAGGATCAGGAACGCGTCGACCTCCATGTCGAAGCGGGCGCCCAGCGCGGTCGACGTCCCCGTCCGGCGGGCCACCTTGCCGTCGACGCCGTCGAGGATCAGCGCGACGGCCGTCAGACCGACGAAGAGCGAGACGGGCGGCGAGCTCTGGAAGGAGTCGGCGACCAGCGCGGTGACGGCGCCGACGAGTACCGCCCGCCCGAGCGTGACGCGGTTGGCGGGGCCGAAGGTACGGGTCCGGGTGCGCAGCAGGGCGCGGTTGAGGACCGCCCAGGTGGCGAGCCCGAAGGCCAGCCCGGTCAGCCACCCCGCCGGGCCCAGTCCGATCGCCGTGCCCAGGAAGGCGAGGAGCAGCACCTGGGCGCCCGCGCCCACCGTCGTCTCCGAGAGCAACAGCCGGCCGTCGTATGTGTTGATCAGGGCCACCGCATACCTTCCGAACGTGTGACAAGTGGATCATCGCCGCGTACCGTGTCCGCGACTCCCACCGCTGCGTACGTGGCGAACCGCTCGACCGTTCACGGAGACGCACATGAAACCGACAGCAAATGCCTTCTGGCTACGCTCACCCGGCCACGGCGAGATCCGTGAGGAGGCCCTCGCCGCACCCGCCGACGGCGAGGTCCTGGTCCGCGCGCTGTACTCAGGAGTCAGCCGGGGCACCGAGACGCTCGTGTTCCACGGCCGAGTGCCCGAGAACCAGCGCGCGACCATGCGCGCGCCCTTCCAGGAGGGCGACTTTCCCGCCCCCGTGAAGTACGGCTACCTCAGCGTCGGTCGGGTGGAAGAGGGGCCCGACGCACTGGTCGGCCGGACCGTCTTCTGCCTGTATCCGCACCAGAGCCGCTACGTCGTTCCCGTGAGCGCCGTCACCGTCGTGCCGGAGACCGTCCCGGCGGCGCGCGCCGTCCTGGCCGGGACCGTGGAGACCGCCGTCAACGCCCTGTGGGACGCCACGCCCCTGATCGGGGACCGGATCGCCGTCGTCGGCGGTGGCATGGTCGGCTGCTCGGTCGCCGCGCTCCTCGCGCGCTACCCGGGCGTGCGCGTCCAGCTCGTCGACGCGGACCCGGCGCGAGCCGACATCGCCCGCGCCCTCGGCGTCGACTTCGCCCTGCCCGACGAGGCACTGGGCGAGTGCGACCTCGTCGTACACGCCAGCGCCAGCGAACAGGGCCTCGTACGCTCCCTCGAACTCCTCGCCGCCGAGGGCACGGTCATCGAGCTGAGTTGGTACGGCGACCGCCGGATCGCGCTGCCGCTCGGCGAGGCCTTTCACTCGCGCCGGCTCACCATCCGCAGCAGCCAGGTGGGAACCGTCTCCCCGGCGGCCCGCGTCGGACGGACGTACGCGGACCGGCTGGCGCTCGCCCTCGAACTCCTCGCCGACGCCCGCTTCGACGCCCTCGTCACCGGGGAGTGCGCCTTCGAGGAACTCCCCGAGGTCATGCCGAAGCTGGCAAGCGGAGAACTCCCGGGGATGTGCCACCGGGTGCGCTACGACGCCCAGTGAGCCGTTGAGCTTGGTGTTACGGTTCGCCCCACCCGCCCCTGAACTGCCCGAACGGAACGCTGACCTCCGAAGAAACCGGAAAGCTCGGCTGAACAACGGGTAGGGAGCAGCCGTACTACACGGCATGCCCCGGCCCGGGGGTAGACGTACCGCACTGGAGGGTCGTCCGTTGTTCAGCATCACCGTTCGCGATCACATCATGATCGCCCACAGCTTCCGCGGGGAGGTCTTCGGACCCGCGCAGCGCCTGCACGGCGCCACGTTCCTCGTGGACGCCACCTTCCGGCGCGCCGAACTGGACGACGACAACATCGTCGTTGACATCGGGCTGGCCACCCAGGAGCTCGGTGCCGTGGTGAGCGAGTTGAACTACCGCAACCTCGACAACGAGCCCGACTTCGCCAACACCAACACCTCCACGGAGTTCCTGGCCAAGGTGATCGCCGACCGCCTCGCCGAGCGGATCCACAAGGGCGCCCTCGGGGAGAACGCCAGGGGCATCGCGGGCCTCTCGGTCACCCTGCACGAGTCGCACATCGCCTGGGCGAGTTACGAGCGTGCCCTGTGACCGATGTGACCATCGACCGGGCGGCCGTCGGCACCGCCGGCCCGGCGGACGGGGGAGAGCAAGTGCGGCTCGCGGATGGGGGAGAGCAAGTGCGGCTCGGCTATGTGCCCGTGCAGAACGCGGCACTGAAGAACGCCGCGATCATCCCCATGTCGCTGCGTACCGTGCACTTCGTGATGCCGGGCGGAGTCGACGACCCCACCCGGCCCAGCGGCGGCAACGCCTACGACCGCCGAATCTGCCTCGATCTGCCCGGCTTCGGCTGGCAGGTGCACAAGCACGCGATCGACGGCAGCTGGCCGAGCCCGGGTGACACGGCACGCGCCGAACTCGCCCGGACGCTGAGCGAACTCCCCGACGGCACGGTCGTCCTCCTCGACGGACTGGTCGCCTGCGGAGTCCCCGAGATCGTCCTTCCCGAGGCCGAACGCCTCTGCCTGGCCGTGCTGGTGCACCTGCCGCTCGGCGACGAGACCGGCCTGGAGCCCGAACTCGCCGCCGAACTCGACGCCAAGGAACGCACCACCCTACGGGGTGTGTCCGCCGTGATCGCGACCAGCGAATGGGCGGTGCGCAGACTCGTGTCGCATCACGGGCTCGCCCCCGAGCGGGTCCATGTCGCCGCCCCCGGCGCCGACATCGCGCCCCTCGCCTCCGGCACCGACGGCGTCTCCCGGCTGCTGTGCGTGGCCGCGGTCACCCCGCGCAAGGGGCAGCACCGGCTGGTCGAGGCCCTCGCGACCGTCACCGAACTGCGCTGGAGCTGCGTCCTGGTGGGCGGTCTCGACCAGGACCCCGAGTACGTGGACCACATCCGCTCGCTCATCGCGAAGTTCGGCCTGGAGGACCGTTTCCACCTCGCCGGACCCCAGGCGGGCGCGGAACTCGACGCCAGCTACGCCGCGGCCGACCTGATGGTCCTCACCTCCTACGCCGAGACGTACGGCATGGCGGTCACCGAGGCGCTCGCGCGAGGCATCCCCGTACTGGCCACGGACGTCGGCGGTCTCCCCGAGGCCGTGGGCCGCGCCCCCGACGGCGGGGTGCCCGGCATCCTGGTCCCGCCGGAGAACCCCGCGGCCATCGCGGCGGAACTGCGCGGCTGGTTCGGGGAGGCCGACGTACGGCGTCGGCTGAAGGCCGCGGCGCGCGGGCGCCGGGCCGCGCTGGACGGGTGGGCGACCACGGCCCGCAGCCTCGCCCATGTGCTGGGCAGGCTGCGGCACGAACCTCGGAGGGCCGCATGACCACTTCAGCCGATATGACCATGTCCGCGGGCGGGCCCCTGTCGACGGGCGGGCCGCTGCCCACGGGCGCGACCTCGGCGTCGGGTACGTCGGCCGCCGCGGGGGCGACTGCCGCGGCCGGTGGGGCCACGGCCGCCGGGCCCGCCGGTGGGGTGCTGAGCATGGCGGGACGCGGCGGGGACACGCCGGCGCCCGAGGACCACCAGTACGCGCCGCAGTGGCTGGAGTTGCGCGAGAGCGCCGACGCCGACGCCCGCGCGACGGAACTGCTGGACCCACTGCGGATCCGCCTCGCGAACCTGCCCGGCCGGGCCACCGGGCTGACCGTGCACGACCTCGGCTGCGGCACCGGCTCGATGGGGCGCTGGCTCGCGCCCCGGCTGGACGGCGCCCAGCGGTGGGTGCTGCACGACCAGGACCCGAACCTCCTGCGGCTGGCCGTCGCGCGGGCGCCGCGCGCCGCCGCCGACGGCAGCCCGGTCACGGTCACCACGCGGCGCGGTGACATCGGACGGCTCACGGCGGCCGACCTCGACGGTGCCTCGCTGGTCACGGCGTCCGCGCTGCTCGACGTGCTCACGGTGGAGGAGATCGAGGCGCTCGCGGCGGCCTGCGCGGGCGCCGGTGTCCCCGCGCTCCTGACGCTCTCGGTCGTGGGCCGGGTGGACCTCTTCCCCGCGCACCCCATGGACACCGAGATCGCCGAGGCGTTCAACGCCCACCAGCGCGCGAGCGATCTGCTCGGACCGGACGCGATCACCGTGGCCTGTGAGGCGTTCGCCCAGCGCGGTGCCACGGTCCGGGTCCACCCGAGCCCCTGGCAGCTCGACACCCGGCACACCGCCCTCGTCGAGGAGTGGCTGCGCGGCTGGGTCGGCGCCGCCTGCGAGCAGCGCCCCGAACTCACCGAGCGGGCCGAGGCGTACCTCCGCGACCGTCTCGCGGCCAACGCGGCCGGCGAACTCCGCGCGGTCGTCCACCACAGCGACCTCCTGGCGCTGCCCCGGCCGAGGGGCGGAGCCTCATGACGGCACCGGTGGAGGAGACGGTCGAGACCCACCCACCGGCGATCGGGGACCGCATACGCCTGCGCCCACGCGGAGTCCGGGCCCGCGTGAAGGCGGGCACACCGGGCTCCCGGGCAAGGGTGCGCACGCTGACACCGGACGAGACTTCGCGCGAACTGCCGCCCGCCGCTTCGGTACCGGGGGCGCGCATCCTTGAGCCGGGCTCTCGCGAGACGGAGGCCGCGGCCTCCACGACCGGTTCCGACACGGACCAGGCGCACCCAGCAGGCCGGGCGGACACTGCGGCGGCCGCGGCGGACGGCCGCGCAGCCCTTTCGACGGCCGCCGACGCGGACCCGGTCGCCGCACCGAACGCGGCCGACCGTGCCGGCTCCTCGGAGCCGACCGCCGCCTCGACGGCGGAGGCCCTGGTACGGCCGGCCGGCGGACCGGCGTCCGCCGAGGGGCATCAGGCCGCCGAGGCGAACGCGGCAGCGGTGGACGTGTCCGACGAGTCGGCCGGTGGCCGGAGTCGGGGCGGGGCAGCGGCGGCTCGCGCCGAGGCGGCGCCGACGTCCGTCCAGGAAACCCCCGCGCACTCCCCGGCGGCCCGTGTGTCCTCGGTGGCCCCGGGCGACGTCGGCTCGGCGGACGGTCCCGTCGAGGCCACCCCCACCGCCAAGTTCCTCCGCGTCCTGCGCACCCACTTCGGGACGCTCGCCGGGACGGTGATCCTCGTGGTCGTGTTCTGGCGGATGGGCACCGGGGTGTTCGTGGACGGGCTGCGGCGGATCGACGGCGGGACGCTCGCGGCGGCGGTCGGGATCGGCGTGCTCACCACCGTGTTCAGCGCGTGGCGCTGGTGCGCCGTGACGAGGGCGCTCGGGCTCAGGCTGCCGCTCGGGCCCGCCGTCGCGGACTACTACCGGGCGCTGTTCCTCAACGCGGCACTGCCCGGCGGCGTCCTCGGCGACGTGCACCGCGCGGTGCGGCACGGCCAGAGCTCCGGCGACATGGGCCGGGGCGTGCGCGCGGTGGTGATCGAGCGGACCGCGGGCCAGTTGGTGCTGGCGGCCGTGGGCGTAACGGTCCTGCTGGTGCTGCCGTCGCCCGTGCTGGAGGAGGCCCGTCACGCGGCCGGTGTGGCGGCGCTCGCCGCGCTGGGGGCGCTGGCGATCTGGGCGGCGGTCCGCATGGGCCGCAGGCCGAGCGTGTCCGGCGGAGGTCGAGGCCGCCGGGTACGGGCCGCCCTCGTCGAGGCGCGCGGCGTGCTGCTCCAGCGCGACAGCGGTCCCGCCGTGCTGATCTCGTCCGTGGCGGTCCTGGCCGGGTACGTGGCGACGTTCCTGCTCGCCGCGGACGTCGCCGGCTCCACCGCCGGCCCGCTGCGCCTGCTGCCCCTCGCGCTGCTGGCCCTGATCGCCATGAGCCTGCCGCTCAACGTCGGCGGCTGGGGCCCCAGGGAGGGCGTCACCGCCTGGTCCTTCGGCGCCGCGGGCCTCGGCGCCTCGCAGGGGCTGACCGTGGCCGTCGTCTACGGTGTGCTCAGCTTCGCGGCCGCCCTGCCGGGAGCGCTCGTACTCGTCGGACGCTGGTACGGCTCCCTGCGGGCCCGCCGTCAGTCGCCCGCGGGGGAGACCGGAGAGGGAACCGGACCCTCGCCCCAGGCGTCCGAGGTGACCAACGAGAGGTACGCCCCGAAGGATTCCACGAAACCCGCCAGCAACTCCTTCCCCTTCGTGGCGGACGCCAGGGACGGACGGCCGATCACACCGGAATCGGTGTAGGCCGACATACCGAGGGAGAGGAGATGACGGCGGTCGTCGGCAAGGAAATCGGTGGTCTCGTGACCGGGTCGGACCAATTCGGGATGGCAATGCAGAAGTATGGAGGTCTCAATTTCTCCCGCATGCATATCACTGAGCAACGAGGTCTGTACGCCCGCTCGTTCGCGTGCGGCGTCCCAGTCCTCCATCGCCGGGAAAAGCGCCATTCGATGTCCCGCCGCGGTGGATTCCTGGACGACATTGCCCAGCACATAATTCCCACCGTGTCCGTTCACCACCACCAGCGCCTCGACGCCCGACCGGCGCAGGGACGCGGCGATGTCGGTCACCATCGCGTGCAGCGTCGTCGCGGAGATGCTGACGGTGCCGGGCCAGGCCGCGTGCTCGTGCGAGCACGCGATGGTCACGGGCGGCAGCAGGTGCACGGGGTACGCGCCGGCTATCTCCCGGGCTATCGCGCAGGCGACCAGCGTGTCGGTGGCCAGGGGCAGATACGGACCGTGCTGCTCGTAGCTGCCGACCGGGAGCACCGCGACCTGGCGGCCCGCCGCCGCCCCCCGCGCCCGGACGTCCGCGGTGGTGTCCGTCGGTACAAGACTCGAACTGCTCATCTTTTCACGGCCTTTCGTCTCTGCTGATGCTCCGTCATTTTCGCATGGCTCGCATGACATCAGGACTCACCAGTTAGGAACCAGATCATGACAGAAAATGTTGGTGTACTCGGCACGAATGCCCAGTCCTCCGGCGCCGTACGCGTGGTGAACGCCCCCCTGCCCACCACCTACGGCGACTTCGAGGCCGTAGGTTATCTCGACCAGGACCGCGGCGAAGAACAAGTGGCACTGGTGTACGGCGACATCAGCGGCGGTGAGGGAATTCTCATCCGGCTGCACTCGGAGTGCCTGACCGGTGACGCGTTCGGCTCCCAGCACTGTGAATGCGGCGAACAGCTCGACAGCGCGCTGCGGGCGATAGTCGCCGAGGGCCGCGGCATCCTCGTCTATCTGCGCGGGCACGAGGGCCGCGGCATCGGCCTGCTCGCCAAGCTCCAGGCGATGAAGCTCCAGGCGGAGGGTCTGGACACCGTCGAGGCCAACCTCGCCCTCGGTCTGCCGGTGGACGCCCGCGACTACCGGGTGGCGGCCGAGATGCTGCACGACCTCGGCGTACGGTCGGTCCGGCTGATGTCGAACAACCCCCGCAAGCGGGAGGCGCTGCTGCGCCACGGCATCAAGGTCTCCGAGCAGGTGCCGCTGCTCATCACCCCGTGCGAGGACAACATCACCTACCTGCGCACCAAGCGCGAGCGGCTCGACCACTACCTGCCGCACCTGGACGCGGTGGTCCACTCGTCCTGAGCGCCGGGGTCAGCGCGGCGGCCGCCTCGGAGGCGACTTTCGACACCGGCCGCCGCGCCCGACCGCAGCTCCGCGCGTACTGCCTCTTCGGGCAAGTGCACCGGCGTCCCGCATGAACGTTCGCCCCGGGTGGAAGACCTGACTCCGTCGGGCATCGCGACCACGGTCGGACGAAGGGAGCGTTCGTGATCCGCAGCGCACGGGTCGTCGTCATCGGCGGAGGGGTCATCGGGACGAGCATCGCCTACCACCTGGCCGCCGCCGGAGTGGACGACGTCGTCCTCGTCGAACGCGACGAACTGGCCTCCGGGTCCACGGCGAGGGCCGCCGGCGGGGTTCGCGCGCAGTTCTCCGACGAACTCAACATCCAGCTCGGCGCCCGGAGCCTGGAGGCGTTCGGCCGCTTCCGGCGCGAACTCGGCCACGACATCGGCCTGCACCGCGTCGGCTACCTCTTCCTCCTGACGACCCCCGACGAGGTCGCCCAGTTCGAGGCGGGCGTCCAGCTCCAGAACGACCTGGGCGTGCCCAGCCGCATGGTGGACCCCGAGGAGGCCCGGCGGCTCTCCCCGCTGATCTCCACCGAGGGCCTGCTGGCGGCCGCGTTCTCGCCCGACGACGGGCACTGCACCCCCGAGTCCGTGGTCCACGGCTACGCCGCCGGGGCCCGCCGCCACGGGGCGACCGTGCTGCGCAACTGCGAGGCCCTCGGCATCGAGACCTGGCGGGACACCATCACCGCGGTGGTCACCAGCAAGGGCCGCATCGTCACCGACACGGTCGTGTGCGCGGCCGGCGCCTGGTCCCGTTCCGTCGGCGCCATGGTCGGCGTCGACCTCCCGGTGGAACCCCTGCGCCGCCAGATCGCCGTAACCGAACCGGTCCCGGACCTCCCGCCGAACCTCCCCATGACGATCGACTTCACCAGCAGCCTCTACTTCCACACCGAGGGCCCCGGTCTCCTCGTCGGCATGTCCGACCCCGACGAGAGGCCCGGCTTCGCCACCGACACCCACGACCGCTGGATCCCCCACCTGTACGAGGCCATGCGGCGCCGCGCCCCCTCCCTGCTGGACCTGCGCCGCACGGGCGGCTGGGCAGGCCTGTACGAGATCACACCGGACCACAACGCCCTGATCGGCGAGGCCGGTTCCTGCTCCCGCTTCCTGTACGCGACCGGGTTCTCCGGCCACGGGTTCCTCCAGGGCCCGGCGGTCGGCGAGGTGGTCCGCGACCTGTACCTGGGCCGCGTACCCTTCGTCGACATCAGCCCCTTGACCGTCGACCGGTTCACGGCCGACGCGCTGCGCCCGGAGGCCAACCTCGTATGACCGATCTCCACTTGTGGCTCCGCCACGAGACCCGCACCACCGAACGTCGCACCCCGATCGTGCCGTCCGACGCCCGGCGGCTCGTCGAGAGCGGCGTACGGATCACCGTCGAGGACTCCCCTCAGCGGATCTTCCCCAGGCAGGCGTACGAGGAGGCCGGCTGCCAGGTCGCCGACCCGGGCTCGTGGGTGTCGGCGTCGGCGCGCGCGGTGATCGTAGGTCTCAAGGAACTGCCGGACGAACCAGCTGAACTGACGCATCGTCATGTATTTTTCGGGCACGCCTACAAGGGGCAGCCCGGAGCCGAGGCGCTGCTGCGCAGGTTCGCGGCCGGGGGTGGGGCGCTGCTCGACCTGGAGTACCTGGTGGACGACCAAGGCCGCCGGCTCGCCGCCTTCGGCTTCTGGGCGGGCTATCTGGGCGCGGCCCTCGCCGTGCTCCACCACCGGGGCGCGCTCCGGGCTCCGCTCGTCCCCACCACCAAGGAGGCGATGGAGGCCGAACTCCGCGCCTCCCGGGGCGACTTGACCGCGCTGGTGATCGGCGCCCTGGGCCGCAGCGGCCGAGGCGCGCGGGTCGCCCTCGAAGAGGCGGGCGTCGAGCCGACCTGCTGGGACCTGGCGGAGACCCGCGCCCTGGACCGGCCGGCCCTGCTGGCCCACGACTTGGTGGTCAACACCGTCCTGACGACCAGCCCGGTCCCGCCGTTCCTGACGGACAAGGACCTCGACGGGCCGGACCGTCGGCTGCGCACCCTCTCGGACGTCACGGTCGACGTCGGCTCACCCATGAACGTCCTGCCGGTCTACGACACGACCACCGAGTGGGACCGCCCGGTACGGCGGTTGCGCGAACACCCCCCGCTCGACCTCATCGCCATCGACAACCTGCCCTCCCTGCTGCCCCGCGAGGCGAGCACCGACTTCTCGGCCGCGCTGCTGCCGCAGCTGCTCGACTTCGAGACGGGTGGGGCCTGGGGTCGCTGCCTGGACCGATTCCGCCGGGCGAGTGACGAACTGGGCCTCACAGAAAGGTAGTTGCACGATGACCGAGGTGGTCCCCGCGAGCGGCACCGTCCACTGGGTCGGTGCCGGCCTGTCCACGGGCAGCGGCCTGGCGACGCTGTGCGGCGCCGCCGCGCGCGTACGGCTGTGGCACCGCACCGAGGAACGCGCCGCGCGGGCACTGGCCGCACGGGGACTGACGGGCGGGGCCGAGCCCCGTGCGTACACGCTGCCCGCGCTCGCGGCGGACCTGGCCCCGGGAGACGTGGTGGTCTCCATGCTCCCGGCGCCGGACCACGCCCCGCTGCTCGCCGCCTGCGTGGGGGCGCGGGCCCACTTCGCCTGCTCCAGCTATGTCTCGGACGCGGTCCTGGAACAGATACCGGCGGCCGAGGCGGCCGGCGTCACCGTCCTCACCGAGGCCGGCCTGGACCCGGGCGTGGACCACCTCTTCGCGCACAGCCTGATCGACCGGGCCACCCGGGCGATCGGCCCGGGGACCGCCGCCACGTACAGCCTCACCTCCTACTGCGGCGGTGTCCCGGCCGTCCCCAACGACTTCCGGTACCGCTTCAGCTGGGCCCCGGCGGGGGTCCTGAACGCCTTGCGCTCACCGGCCCGTTACATCGAGGACGGTGTCGAGACGACGGCCGACCGCCCCTGGACGGCCACCCGGCCGCACGTCGTCGACGGCGAGACCTTCGAGGCCTACCCCAACCGCGACAGCGTCCCCTTCGTCGCCCAGTACGGCCTGCCTCCGGCCTGGAGACCGAGCACCTTCGTCCGCGGCACCCTCCGTCTCGACGGCTGGCTCGCCGCCTGGGCCCCGGTCTTCGCGGAACTCGAACGCGACGACGACCTGCGCATCGCCGAACTGGCGAAGGAACTGGCGGCGCGCCACCCGACGACCGACTCCGACCGCGACCGGGTCGTCCTCGCGGTCTCCCTCGACGTACGCGCCGACTCGGGCGAGCGGTGGTCCGGCCGCTACCTCCTCGACGCGACAGGCACCGAGGAGGAGAGCGCGATGGCCCGCCTGGTGTCCCGCCCCCTCGCCCTGGGGGTGGGACACATCCTGGACGGCTCGCTGCCGACGGGGTTGAGCAGGGCGGCGGAGACGGGGGAGCGGTCACAGGCGTGGCTCGCCGAACTGGCCGAGGCCGGTGTCGAGTTCACGGCGCCCATCGCGCCCCTTCAGGGGCGCGGGGAACTGCGCGAGAACCCCCACCGGACCCGCGGCTGAAGCACGGCCTCATGAACCAACCGCTTCAGCTCGGGGTACACCGAGAACGACGACCGCCGCCGCACCTGCGTCATGAACTGCACCGTCAGGTCCCGCCGGGGATCCACCCAGAAGATCGTCGTCGCCGCCCCGGTCCACCCGAACGTCCCCAGGGAGGACGGGAACTCCGTCACCGTGGGGTCGACGACGACGGAGACCCCGAGCCCGAAGCCGACGCCCCTATTTCCCGGCTGCCGGTGGAACGCGCTGCCGTACGTATGGATGTCGACACCGCCCGGCAGCTGATTCGTGGCCATCATGTCGACGGACTCGGCGGACAGCACCCGTACGCCGTCGAGTTCGCCGCGTCGCCGCAGGAACTCGGCGAACCGGTGGTAGTCCCGGGCGGTGGCGACCATCCCGCCGCTGCCGGACAGGAAGCGCGGCCGTCCGCGCACCGGGAGGCCGGGCACCGGCGCGATCGAGCCGTCCTCCTGCTCGCCGTACAACTCGGCCAGCCGCCCCGCCTGTTCGGGGCTCACCTGGAAGCCCGCGTCCGTCATGCCGAGCGGGCCGAGGATCCGCTCGGCGAAGAACGCGTCGAGGTCCTGCCCCGACACCACCTCGACGATCCGGCCGAGGACATTGGTGGAGACCGAGTAGTTCCACTGCGCGCCCGGCTCGAACTGCAGGGGCAGGCGCGCGTACTCCGCGATCGTCTGCGCCAGGGTGGCACCCGGCCGTACGGAGTTCTCCAGGCCCGCGTCCCGGTACAGCGCGTCCACCGGGTGGTCGTAGTAGAAACCGAAGGTCAGGCCCGAGGTGTGGGTCATCAGATGGCGCACGAGGAGGGGCCGCTCCGCCGGGCGGGTCCGGACGCCGGCGCCCTCACCGGACTCGTACACGCGCGGCTCGGCGAACTCCGGGAGGTGCCGGGAGACCGGGTCGTCGAGCGACAGCCGTCCCTCCTCGACCAGTATCAGCGCGGCGACGGACGTGACGGGCTTGGTCATGGAGTACACCCGCCACAGCGTGTCCGTCTCGACGGGCAGCCCCGCCGCGCGGTCGCGCAGGCCATAGGTCGTGAGGTGGGCGACGCGACCGCCGCGGGCGAGGGAGAGGAGGTAACCGGGCAGGCGCCCCTCCTCGACCTGGAGGGCGAGGTACTCGTCCAGGCGGGCCAGGGTCTTCGGGTCGAGGCCGGCCTCGCGAGGTTCGACCTCTCGGCGCAGTCGTTCCATGGTGCTTCTCCTCCGGTGGCCCGGGTCACGGCTCGCGATCGTGCTCGTCGCCTTCACGCTTCTTGTCTTCATCGTTCCGTACTGATCGCGTTCCATCCCTCGCGGGGCGGGCGGGTCGGGGCATTCGCAGAGCGAGAGGCGCACCCAGCGCGGCCGCACCGGCCAGGAGCAGCAGCGCCGGGCCCGTCCCGAGCGGCATGAGCGTGGTCGCGGCCGCCACACCGAGCGCCGGACCGACGTTCATCGCGGTCTGCTGAAGTCCGCCCGCGACCCCGGCCGCCTCCTCCGGCGCGTGCCGTACGACGACGGCGGTCGCGGTGACCATCAGCGCGCCGAAACCGGCCCCGAGCAGCAGGAACCCGCCCCCGATCAGCGTCGTCGACGACCCGGGGCCGAGGCGGGACAGCGTCAGCACTCCGGTGGTGAGCAGCAGGGTCCCCGTGAGGGCCGTGGGACGGGCGCCCCACCGCCGCAGCAGGACGGCCGACAGCGGCGCCCCGAGCACCATCGTCACCCCGCCGGGCAGCGCCACGAGGCTGGTGCGCAGCGGGTCCAGGCCGAGCACGTCCTGGAGCACGAAGCTGCACACGAACAGCGCGCCCAGCATCGCCGCGGAGGCGGTCACCAGCACCCCGAGCGCCGCGCGCACGGGCGGCGAGCCCAGCACGGCGGACGGCAGCAACGGATCCGGGGTCCGCCGTTCGTGGCGGACGAGGACGGCCGTCGCGGCGACGGCGATCGACAGGACGAGCCCGTCGGCGGCCGTCCAGCCGTGCTCCGGGACCCCGACCAGGGTGTGCACGAGCGCCGCGAGGGCCACGGCGAGCAGTGCGGTGCCCGGCAGGTCGAGGCGGGACACGGCTGCCGGCCGCGACCGCCGCGCCTCGGGGGCGCGCACCGCCAGGGCCGCCAGGCCCATGAGCAGCGCCGGTACGACGTTGAGGAAGAACACCGCCCGCCACCCCACCTGGTCGACGAGCACCCCGCCGACCAGCGGACCGGCCGCCACCGCGACCCCGATGGCGCTGGTCCGCAGCGCGATGGGCATGGCCAGCCGGTCGGGCGGGAACGCCGCCCGCAGCATGCCGAGCGTGGCGGGCTGCAGCAGCGCGCCGAAGACCCCCTGGACCACCCGCAGCGCGATCACCCAACCCACCTCGGACGCGCACCCGATGCCGGCGGAGGCCGCGCCGAACCCCAGCACACCCCAGGCGAACACCCGTCGATGCCCGAACCGGTCGCCCAGCCGTCCCGCGAACACCAACAGCGCGGCCACCGCGATCAGATACCCGGTGCTGGTCCACTGCACCTCGGTGAGGGAGGCGTCCAGGTCGCGCCGCAGGGCCGGCTGGGCGATCATCAGCACCGTGCCGTCGAGGGCGACGAGCACCGCGCCGAGCACACTGGCCGCGAGGGTGAGGCGGGGGGACGACGCGGACACGGGCCCGTGCCGGTCGGCCCCGGCCTCCGTGGTGGGGACCGTGCCGGTGGCCGTGGTGGGGGCTGTCACCGCTCCTCGCTTCCCAGGTGCGCGTCCAGTGCGGTGTGCAGCAGGGGGGCGAAGTCGTCGGCCCCGGTGGTGAGTTGAAGGCTGCCCCAGGTCCACAGCTGGGCGATGCCGTAGAGGTTCGCCAGCAGCGCGCCCGCGACGAGCCGCGCGTCGGCGTCGGGCCGGGCCCGCCCGACGAGATCCACCAGCAGCGCGAACATCGGGAGACTGGCATCCCGCAGCCCCAACGTATCGCTCTCCAGCAGGTCGTGACGGAACATCAGCTCGTGCATGCCCCGGTTGGCGAGCGCGAAGTCCAGGTAGACGCGCCCCAGCGTCGCGATCTGCTCACGCGGCCCCGCCGTGCCGTCCCCGAGCGCTGCGACCCCCCGTCCCGCCAGTTCCTCGAAACCCCGGCGCGCGATGGCCGACAGGAGCTCCAGGTGCGTCGGGAAGTAGCGTCGCGGTGCCCCGTGCGACACGCCGGCCCGCCGTGCGATCTCCCGCAGCGACAGGGCCTGCACGCCCTCCGCCGTCACCAACTCGACCCCGACGTCGACCAGTCGGGACCGCAGCCCCGTGTTCCGTTCGTCCATGGCCACTGTCTACCAAAGGGGAGCAGACACTGTCTACGGATTTGGTAGACACTGTCTACCGCGATATTCGCTTGCCCGTCGGCGGCGCCGGTGGACGCAATGTCCGCATGACCACAGGCGAGCCCAGCCCGGACCGTCACGCGGACGACGCCGGTGGACCGATCCGGATCGGCGCACTCGTCCCCCTGACCCGGCCCGGCTGGGTCGAGGCGGGTCGGCATCTGCTCGCCGGACTGGAGTTGGGCGTGCGCGAGGTCAACGACGCCGGCGGTGTCGCCGGCAGGCCTCTCGAACTCGTGGTCAGGGACACCGCCGCCGATCCGCAGCGGGCCTCCGCGGCCGTGGACGAACTCGCACACCTGGGCGTGGCAGCCCTGGCCGGCGAGTACCACAGCGTCGTCGCCCGCGCCGCGGCCGGCCGGGCCGACGCCCTCGGCCTGCCGTTCCTCTGCTCGTCGGCGGTGCTCGACGGGCTCGCCGAACAGCCGACGGACTGGGTCGCGCGCCTTCCCCCGCCGCAGTCCCGGGGCTGGCGGATCTACGCCGACCACCTCCTCGCCGAGGGCCACCGCCGGGTCGCCGTCGTCACCCAGCCGAGCGTCTACTGGGCCGCCGGGACCGGCATCCTGCGGGACCACCTCGCCGCGTACGGCGGCACCGTCGTCGAGCTCGACAGCGGCGCGCTCACCCCCGACGGCGTGTGCGACGCGCTCGTCGACCGGGGCGCGACCGCCCTGCTCCTGCTGGTCGGCCACCCGCAGCCGGCCGTGCCGATCGTCAGGGCCGTACGGTGTGACCGCCGCCTCGCCGACGTGCTGATCGGTGCTCCGGCCGGGCAGCCGGAGCTCGCCGACTGGGCGACGTCGCTGGGGGCCGACGGCGCCGGAGTTCCGTTCCTGAGCTATCAGCCCGACCGGCTCGGCCCCCTCGGCTCACGTGTCGGGACGGGCCTCGGCGATCGGCTGGGCGAGGCTCCCTCCTTCGTCGCCTTCGAGGGCTACGACACGATCACCGTCCTCGCCGAGGCCATGCGCACGCACGGCACGGACCGGGCGGGCGTCGCCGCGGCCTGGCCGCACGTCACGGTCGAGGGCACCCGTGGCCGGATCAGCTTCTCCCGGGTACCGGGCATCGGTGTGTGGCAGTGGGCCGGGGCGCCGGTCCTGGTCGTCGACCGGGATCCGGCGGCACCGGGACACCTGCGGGTGCTGCACAGGGGCTGAGCGAACCCTTGATCGGGGGTGTCTCAGTCGGAGGTCCTCGCGCGTTCGAGGACGCACAGCTCCCCGTTGTCGGGGTCGCCGATGTACATCCACAGGACGGGGTCCTGTGATGTGCCCCGGGCCTCGTACTCCGTCCACACCGTGCCGGGTGTGAAGGTCAGCTGTACCTCCGACGAGGGTTCGCCCGATTCGGGGCCGTCGGTGGTGTAGAGCTTCCAGGTGCCCGCGCCGGGGTCCGGTGCCACGGCGGCGTTGAGCCAGGGGCTCGCCGTCAGGAATGGGGACCGACAGACGGCTGACGATCAACAGCACGGCGAACGCGCCGACCCCGAACAGGAACAGCAGGCCGCACCCCGCCGCGCCGAGGAGCGGAACGAGCAGCCCGATCCGCCAGCGCCGTCGGCTCGTCTCGGCCGAGGGCCACCCCTGCCACGGTGGCGGGGTGGTTCTGCAAGGGTCCTCGTCGCGCTTCACATGCTCCCCCCCTGCTGTGGTGCCGCGTGGTCGCGGCGGTGTGATCATCATCCCGCCGAGCCGCGCGGGCCTTCGCCCTGGGGTCGCGCGGCACCGGCGACACGCGGGAGTCCCCGGCCACCGCGTGGGTGTCCGGGGACTCGGGGCGGGACCGGGCCGTGGCTCAGGCCGCGACGCGCTCCCGGTCGTTCTCCGCGTGCGGGGTGCGAGTGCCGAGGAGCTCCGTCGGGATCCTGTGGGTCTCGCGGGCGGTGAGCGCGGCGAGGACCGGCGGGACGCACAGCGCCGAAGTGAAGAGGGCCACGGCGAACCAGTCGTCGCCGTCCGGACCGGCGATCTGCGCGGCGAAGGTGACGGCGAATCCGGCGATGGCGAAGCCGATCTGGGTGCCGATGGCCATGCCGGACAGCCGGACCCGGGTGGAGAACATCTCGCCGTAGAAGGAGGGCCAGATGCCGTTCGCGGCGCTGTAGACGACACCGAAGGTGACGATGCCCAGGACCAGGACCAGCGGGTACGCGCCGGTGGAGATCGCCCACAGGTAGACGAACATCATCACCGCGCTGCCGGCCGCGCCGATCAGGAACACCGGGCGGCGGCCGATGCGGTCGGACAGCGTGGCCCACAGCGGTATGGCGCCGAGCGCGACCAGGTTGGCGAGCGCGCCCACCCACAGCATCGAGGAGCGGGACAGGCCGACCGACTCGCTCGTGCCGTAGGCCAGCGCCCACACGGTGAAGATCGTGGAGACCGAGGCGACCAGCGCGCCGGCGATCACCCGGAGCACGTCCGCCCAGTGCTCGCGCAGCAGGATGGCCAGCGGCAGCTTGGCGACGCCCTCGGACTCGGTCTGCTGGGTGAAGGCCGGCGTCTCGTCCAGGGTGCGGCGGATGACGTAGCCGACGACGGCGACGGCGATGCTCATCCAGAACGGGACGCGCCAGCCCCAGGAGAGCAGCTGGTCCTCGGGGAGCGCGGCGATCGGGATGAAGACCAGGGTGGCCAGCAGCTGCCCGCCCTGGGTGCCGCTCAGGGTGAAGCTGGTGAAGAAGCCGCGACGGTCCGACGGCGCGTGTTCCAGCGTCATCGAGTTCGCGCTGGCCTGCTCACCGGCCGCCGATATGCCTTGCAGGACACGGCAGATCACCAGGAGGACCGGGGCGAGGGTGCCGACCTGGTCGCGGGTGGGCAGACAGCCGATCAGGAACGTCGACAGCCCCATCAGGATCAGCGTGAAGACCATGATCTTCTTGCGGCCGAGGCGGTCGCCGTAGTGCCCGAGGAACAGCGCGCCGATCGGCCGCGCCGCGTAGGCGACGCCGAACGTGGCCAGGGAGAGCAGGGTCGCCGTGGCCGGGTCGGACTCGTCGAAGAAGACCGTCGGGAAGATCAGGGCGGCGGCGCTGCCGTAGATGAAGAAGTCGTAGTACTCCAGGGCGCTGCCGATCCAGGCGGCCGTGGCGGCCTTCTTGGGCTGGCCGGGCGGTGCGGCGGGGACGGACACGGCGTGCTCCTTCGAGGGATCTCCCCCATGAGAGGGGGGTGAAGCGGAGGAAGGCAAGACAGAGCGGGACAGGTCACAGCAGGGGAGAGGGCCGATCCCGGGGTGGTGGGACAGCCGTGCCGGGCACCCGGCTTAATTAACGCACTGGATAGTTAGTAGCGCTTGGCTACGGATGTTGCGCCGACGTTTCCCGGGTGTCAAGAGGTGCCACCGAAGGATTTCGTCGCGGACGTGCGAGGGGCCTCAGTCCGCCGCGCGGTCCGCCGTCAGGTAGGCGATCACCATGTCGCCCAGCATCTGCCGGTAGTGGTCGCGGCGTCCGGCGTCGACCAGGTCGCGGCCGAAGAGGGCGCCGAAGGTGTGCCGGTTGGCGACCCGGAAGAAGCAGAAGGAGCTGATCATCGCGTGCAGGTCGACGGCGTCGACGTCGGCGGTGAACAGGCCGGACTCCTGGCCCGACTCCAGGATCCGGCGGATCACGTCCAGCGCGGGCGAGCCGATCTTGGCGAGCATCTCGGAGGAGGCGATGTGCTCGGCCTCGTGGATGTTCTCGATGCTGACCAGGCGGATGAAGTCGGGGTGCGCCTCGTGGTGGTCGAACGTCACCTCGGCGAGCCGGCGGATGGCCGCCACCGGGTCCAGGTGCTCGACGTCCAGCTCCTGCTCGGTCTGCCGGATCACGGAGTACGCCCGCTCCAGCACGGCGGTGAACAGCTGCTCCTTGCCGCCGAAGTAGTAGTAGATCATCCGCTTCGTGGTGCGGGTCCGGGCGGCGATCTCGTCGACCCGGGCCCCGGCGAACCCGGAACGGGCGAACTCCTTGGTCGCGACGTCGAGGATCTCGGCCTTGGTGCGGGCGGCGTCACGGATCCGCCCGTTCGGTCGTGCCGGTTCTTCGACGCTGGTCATCGGGTTCCTTCGGGCGAGTGCGGCCGGTGCCCGTGATTCTAGGAGCTGCGGCGGCGGTCTTCCCTCGGGGAGGGTGCGGCTGCTATGACTAACGTACTAGTTCGTACATTAGATCTCGCCGGGAGGGCCGCTGTGGCCAAGGACTCGTATCTCGTCGGCCTCGTCGGCTCCGGCATCGGGCCGTCCCTCAGCCCCGCCCTGCACGAGCGGGAGGCCGACCGGCAGGGTCTGCGCTATCTGTACCGGCTGATCGACATCGACGACCTGGGCCTCGCCCCGGAGGCGGTGGGCGACCTGGTGCGTGCCGCCCGCGACCTGGGCTTCGACGGGCTGAACATCACCCACCCCTGCAAGCAACTGGTCATCGAGCACCTCGACGGACTCGCCCCGCAGGCCGCCGCGCTCGGCGCCGTCAACACGGTCGTCTTCGAGGACGGCCGCGCCATCGGCCACAACACGGACGTCACCGGCTTCGCCGCGTCCTTCGCGCGCGGGCTGCCCGACGTCCCCCTGGAGAAGGTGGTGCAGCTCGGCGCCGGGGGCGCGGGCGCGGCCGTCGCCCACGCCACGCTCACGCTCGGCGCGGAGCACGTCACCGTCGTCGACGCGATGCCGGACCGCGCGGCGGACCTCGCGGCCTCCCTCGGCCGGCACTTCGGTACGGGACGGGCCGCCGCGGCGACGCCGGACGCGCTGCCGGCGCTGCTGGGGGCGGCCGACGGGGTCGTGCACGCCACGCCCACGGGGATGGCCGCGCACCCCGGGCTGCCGTTCGCCGCGGAGTTGCTGCACGCCGGGCTGTGGGTGGCGGAGGTGGTGTACCGGCCGTTGGAGACCGCGTTGCTGCGGGCCGCGCGGGATCTTGGCTGCGCCACGCTGGACGGGGGAGGGATGGCGGTGTTCCAGGCGGCCGACGCGTTTCGGTTGTTCACGGGGCGTGAGCCGGACGCTTCGCGGATGTTGGCGGACATCGAGGAGTTGGCCGGGGTCGCGGGCGCCCGTAACTAAGCGCCGCGACGGTCGGTCGTGTGCGTCGGCCGCGGGTTCGTCGTGGCTGGTCGCGCCCACGCGGCGGAGCCGCACAGTGTCACGCCCCGCGCCCCTTTCAGGGCGCGACCCGGGTTTCGAGGAGTTCTGTATGCGTACATCCATCGCCACCGTCTCCCTCAGTGGGTCCCTCACCGAGAAGCTCGCCGCCGCCGCGCGGGCCGGGTTCGACGGGGTGGAGATCTTCGAGAACGATCTGCTGGCGAGTCCGCTCACGCCCGAGGAGATCAGGGCCCGCTGTGCGGATCTCGGGCTGAGCATCGATCTCTACCAGCCGATGCGGGACATCGAGGCCGTGCCGCCGGACCTGTTCGAGGCGAACCTGCGGCGGGCCCGGCACAAGTTCGAGCTGATGGGGCGCCTCGGCTGCGACACGGTGCTCGTCTGCTCCAGCGTCCATCCGCTCGCCGAGGACGACGATGCGCTCGCCGCCGACCAGCTGCGACAACTCGCTTCTCTCGCCGAGGAGTTCGGCGTCCGGGTCGCCTACGAGGCGCTGGCGTGGGGGCGGCACGTCAGTACGTACGACCACGCGTGGCGCATCGTGGAGGCGGCCGACCATCCGGCGCTCGGGACATGCCTGGACAGCTTCCACATCCTGGCCCGGGGCTCCGATCCCAAGGGCATCGAGGACATCCCGGGCGAGAAGATCTTCTTCCTCCAGCTCGCCGACGCCCCGCTGATGGCGATGGACGTGCTGCAGTGGAGCAGGCACTACCGCTGCTTCCCCGGTCAGGGCGGCCTCGACGTCACCGGACTGGTCGGACACGTGCGCGCGGCCGGATACGACGGGCCGCTGTCGCTGGAGGTCTTCAACGACGTCTTCCGGCAGGCCGAGGCGGGCCCCACCGCCGTGGACGCCCACCGCTCGCTGTTGATGCTCCAGGAGGCGGCCGGTATCGCCGCGTTGCCGGAGCGGGTGGTGCCCACGGGCGTCGCCTTCGCGGAGCTGGTCACCCCCGACGCCGAACCCGTCGCCGCGCTGCTCGGCGCGCTCGGCTTCGCCCGCACCGCGCGCCATCGCAGCAAGCCGGTGGACCTGTGGCGGCAGGGCGAGGCACGGGTGCTGGTCAACACCGGCCCGGCGGCCCGGCGCGAGGGCACCCAGCTCGCCGCGATCGGACTGGAGTCACCGGACCCGGCCGGCGCCGCCCGCCGCGCCGAGGCCCTGCTCGCGCCGGTGCTGCCGCGCCGCCGGGCCGCCGAGGACGCCCCGCTCGAAGCGGTCGCCGCGCCCGACGGCACCGCACTCTTCTTCTGCGCGACGGACCGCCCCGGACTCCCCAGCTGGACCGGGGACTTCCGGCCCGTGACACACCCCGAGGCCGCGGGCCACGTCCACCGCGTCGACCACCTCGCGCTCACCCAGCCCTGGCACCAGTTCGACGAGGCGGCGCTCTTCCACCGCACGGTGCTCGGCCTCCACGCCAGCGACAGCGTCGATGTCGCCGACCCCTACGGCCTGTTCCGCAGCCGTCCGGTGACCAACGACGACGGCAGCGTGCGGATCGCCCTCAGCGTCGGCCCCGCGCCGACCGACGACACGGCCCGCGCCCAGCACATCGCCTTCGCCACGGACGACGTGGTCGCCGCGGCCCGCGCCTTCCGCGCGGCCGGGGGCCGGCTCCTGGCCGTCCCCGCGAACTACCACGACGACCTGGCCGCACGGTTCGAGTTCGCCGACGGCGAGCTGGAGACGTACCGGGAACTCGGCATCCTCTACGACCGTGACGCGGGCGGCGCGTTCCGCCACTGCTACACCGAGACCGTCGGCCGGGTCTTCTTCGAGCTTGTCCAGCGCGACACCGGGTACCAGGGCTACGGCGCGCAGAACGCGCCCGTGCGCCTCGCCGCCCAGCACGTCCGACGACCGGTCGGATGAGGGGAGCCGGGGGGACGGGAGGCGGAGGGACGGGCGCCGTGGGCACGGGAGGTGCACGCACGCGAGCCGGAGGCTACTGGCGGCTGACGGTACGCGTCACACCGGTGACGACCGTCGTCGCCAGGATCCAGCCGGTGATGACGAGGACGTACGACAGCCACTGCGACCAGCCCTCGGGGGCGTAGGCCCGTTCCTGCCCGAAGTCGATGATCGGGAGGAGCAGGTCGAGGGTGTAGAAGACCGGGTTGAACTCCGGGGCCTCGTCCGCCTTGAGCGGGCTGGGCGTCCGCACCGCGTACGCCACCGAGCCCACCGCCATCAGCGACAGCAGCCAGACCGCCGCGCGCAGCGGACGGAAGCCGTAGCCGACGGTGGCGTCCTGGGCGTAGCCCCAGAGCCGGCCGTGCCAGCGGAGCGTGGCCCGGTTGCGGCGCTGCTTGGCGAGTTGGACCCGCCGGGCGGCGTCGTCGTCACCGATCCTGCGGTAGGCGGCGGTCAACTGCTCGTAGGCGTACGGCAGATACCCCTCCCCGTCCCGCTCCAGCATCGGCAGCCGCCGCTCGGCGGGCACGTGTGGGATCAGGGAGGTGTAGGAGAGGCTGTTCAGCAGGACCTGGTCCGGCAGCTTGTCCGGCTCCACGAACAGCACCTCTATCTGGGCGCGGCGCAGGTTCAGGACGCCCTCCACCGGCGGGCCCTCGCGCAGCCACAGTTCGCTGATGACACTGCTGCTCACCCGCAGCGCCGTACCGCCGGGGTTGGACAACCGGGCGTAGGACAGCTCCAGCCAGCCGCCCACGTGGGTCCCGCGCAGCTCCACCCGCCCGCGTACGTCCGCGTGCCGCAGCACGACATCGGACTCGGTGGCGAGGGTCTCCGCGCCGAGGGCCGTACCGCCCGGCCGGTGCAGGCGGGCGTGGCGCAGGTCGATCTTGCCGGCGACATGGGCGCCGCCCAGCCGGACCTCACCGTCCGCGCGCAGTCCGGGAGCGCACAGCTCCTCCCCGATCTCCGCCTGGGTGAGCCGCAGCGCGGGCTCCCCGTCCGACGCGGTGAACTCGGCGCGTTCCATGAACAGGGTCCCGGAGATCTGCGCCCCGGTGAGCTTCACCGGCCCCCGGAAACGGCACTCCGTCAGCCGCAGCCCGCCGTCCACGCGGGCCCGTGCCGAACGCAGGCCGGGCAGGGTGGACTTGGACAGATTGAGGTAGTTGAAGTGCGCACCCGAGAAGTCGGGCACCTCGTCGAAGTGACAGCCGCTGAGGCGTACGACGCTCGCCACCGTCGCGTACTTGAGCTCCAGGCGGCCGGTGATCCGGGCGCCCTCGATCTTGAGGGCCGCGACCTCACCCTCCTCCTGGGGAGCGGTCAGCAGCAACGCCCGCAGCACCCGCGCCCGGACGGTCCGTTCCGGACCCCAACCGGCGCCGTCCGCGGTGGCCCCGTCCTCGGCGGTCGGGCGGTCCGCGGCCCCGAAGTCCACCGCCGCGCCGAGTGGAAAGGCGTCCCACACCCGCCGCTCGGCCGCCGTCAGATCGTTGATCATCATCAACGGGAATCTCACCCGCGACGCTTGCACCTGTCAACTACCGCGATCCGGACGCACGTTCCGGCCGGATCCCGAACGACACACCCTGCCGCCCCTCGGTACTCCCTTCAGCGCTCCCTCTAGTGCCCCCACGCCCCGGCGTGCGCGCGGTGCGCGTCCGTGAGGCCGTTGGTGAAGAAGCGTTCGTAGTACTCGTTCTCCACGTGGTGGACCTGGAGCCACACGCCCGGGACGTGGATCGCGTCCGTGTGGGCCGGGAAGCGGCCGTGCGTGCGGAGGATGTACTCGCAGACGTCACGGGCGCACTCGACCACCCGCTCCTCGTACTCACTGGCCTCGGTGAGATAGCGCTGCCCGTAGTCCTCCCGGTAGATCCGGGCGAAGACGTCCCGGTCGGTGTAGACGCCGCCGCGGCCGAACTTCTCCCGGACGATTCTCCGCACCGCCTCCGACATGGTCCCGAACACGGGCGGGCACGCGGCGGCGATCAGCGGCGCGCCGCCGTCGGGGGAGGGCAGCCGGACCGGGTGCGCGCGCACGTTCGCGTACTTCGGCAGGGGGATGTGCCAGCGCCAGATGTCGGCCGGGCGCCAGCGCGGGGTGACGAAGTCGAAGCCGAGCATCCTGCCGTACCTGCGGGAGAACTTCGGGTCGCCGAGGGCGATCTGCGGGTTGATGGTGGCGTGGATCCAGGCGCCCAGGCCCATCGCCTCGGCCGTGAGCATCAGGTTCTGCAGCAGCAGGTCCGCCTCGATCTGGGTGCGCATGGGGCCGAGCGCGCCGAGCGGCAGCTTCAGGTCCCCGTTGAGGAACCCGTTCCGCACCCACGTGCGGACCCCGGCCGGGCGGTAGAAGTTGCGGTCGTCCACGAAGGTCGGACGCGCCCCGTCCGGCTGGGTGAGCAGGTACATCAGCGCGTTCACGTACTGGTGGGAGAGGTCGACCACGGGGAACAGCAGGGTCGTGCCCGGCAGGTTGGACAGGAAGCGGTTGGAGTCCAGGTACGCCGGGAAGTCCCGCTGGTCCGGTGCGACGTCGAGGCGGTGGTCCAGGACCTTCACCTTCGCCCGGCGGGCCCGCGCGATCAGCGTCTCGGCGTCGAACGGCTCGTCCGGTGCCGGCTCCAGCCTGCGCAGGAAGTAGGTGCCCGAGTCGTTGACGAGGAAGAAGTGGGTGCCCTGCGCGTTGTCCGGGCTGCCCGCGGTCCGGCCCGCCATCGTCAGGTTGGGCTTGGACATGATGGGGGTGCCGTTGTCCGGATCCTCGAAGGGCCGGTCGGGCATGGTGAGGCCGGTGGTGCCGGTGATCGCGATCAGCATCGCCTCCTCCAGCTCGGTCAGGGGCTCGGCCGCGTTGCGGGAGGTGTAGGTCATGGTCCCGGCGGACACCTTGGCACCCCGGCTCACGCGGTGGGTGCGGCGGCGCCACACGGTCCGCAGCAGCGGACGGTCGAAGAGGTCGGCGAGCCCCGGGTGGGTGGTGCCCACGCCGGTGCCGGGCTGTTCCTGGACCGCGAGCTGTTCGCCCGCCCCGGGTAGCGCGGACAGCTCCGGGTCTCCGGGCAGCTCTGAGTGGTTGTCGGTGAAGGTCATGCGTGTTTCCCCCGTTGTCGTTCGGACCCGGGGCACCACGTGACACATGACCCCGGGTCGTCTGTCACGGCGTCATGGTGAACCGCCGTCGGTCGTACCGGTGGTGCCGGTCGTGGGCACCGTCCGCCACGGCGCGAAGGCGCTCGCGTCGCGCGGCAGGAGGGGTGCCAGCTCCGGGCAGTGGCGCTGGACCACCGCGTTCATGCCGCCCTGCTCGACCCAGTCGATGCCGAGCGGTGTGTAGACCTCGGGCCGGTAGTCGACCGTCAGGAAGCGGTCGCTCTGCAGCCGTCGGCTGGCCATCAGGACGAAGATCCGGAAGGCGGTGTCGCTGAAGCCGAAGCCCTCCGGCGGGTTCTCCGCAAACAGCCCGACCATGGTGTCGATCTCGTCGACGTCCCGGTAGACGTCCTTGAGCCGCGCCAGCGTCTCGGGGTTCTCGGTCAGCTCCTCGAAGGAACGGATCCGCCCCCGGTGCAGCCCGGCCCGGAAGTCGTTGTAGCGCGGCACCCCCCGCCTGCGCGTGCGGACCAGGTCGACGACCGACAGATCGATGATCTCCCCGTCCCGCTCGAAGCGCTGGAGCGAGCGAGGGAAGTTGTGCAGGGTGATCGCGCCGGGGTGGGCGATGCCGAACGAGTACAGCGCGTTCGCGAGTCCCGTCTTCCGGATCTGCGCCTCGGCCGCCCCGCCCTGGATGTCGGGGAAGCCCACCGTCTCCAGCCGCCGCCCGAACTGGTGCTCCCGCAGCTCGAAGTCGTCCGGGATCAGCGGATGCATACGGTAGACGGTGGTGAAGTCCTCCGTCAGTGAGTACGGCGCCGAGTGGTGGTCCGGCAGCGTCTTCGGGATGCCGGTCAGCGAGTGCGCCTCGAACAGCCACAGGCCCAGCTGGTTGAGCCAGTTCTTCGGCGGGCCCGACCAGTTGGTGCGCAGCGCGCGATCGATCGCCTCGGTGGCCAGGATCGCGGGCGTCCACTCCACGGTGTGGATCTTCGCGATCAGCGCGGACACCACGAGCCGGGCCGTCTGGTAGACCTTCTCCTCGCTCATCGAGGGGTACTGCGACCGCAGCGCGTCGCAGATCGCGTTGTGCTCCCGCGCGAAGAGCGTGTGCAGGGCGCTGAGGCCCATCCACCAGCTCTCGCTGAAGCCGGTGAGCGGGATGCCGTGGGTGCCGCCCGGCAGATGGCCGTCCTCCAGGCGGAGTTTCGCGCCCCCGTCCGGCTCGCGCAGGGACCGCGCGGTCCGCTCGTTCTCGCCGTACACCTCGGAGCCGTCCCACCAGTGCGAGGCGGAGTTGGCGAACAGGATCGGCGGGCGGCCGGGCACCTCCAGGCCCTCGTTCTCGGCGAACCGCATCACCCGCTCGGTCGGGCCGCGCGGCACGTTCTGCCAGGTCCCGTCGTAGCCGGGCGGCAGCGGCACCTCCACACTGCGGTCACCGGTCTTGTACCGCCGGTGGTTCACCCAGTCGTGCACCTGGAACTGGATCCACGCCGCCGCCAGCACGTTGAGCGAGGTCGCCGGCACGAAGCTCTCCCGGTGCAGCAGCTGCCTGCTGACCGTCACCGGGTTCGGTGTGTCGAAGGTGTCCGGCCGGTAGTCCGGCTTCAGGTTCCGCCCGAACGCGGCCCCCACGGCGCCCATCGCCGGCTCCGACAGATCGTTGTACGTCCCGTCGTACGACCGTTCCGTGCGCAGCCGCTCCGGGATCGGCTCCGGCACGGGCTGGGCCTTCGGCGGGGCCTCGCGTACCTCGGTGTCGATCAGGTTCAGCCGGCGCAGCGTCTTCCGCAGGAACACCAGGTTCAGCAGACTCAGCGACAACGGCAGCCGGTGCCACGGCACGGCACGGTTCAGCAGCCCGAGCGCGGGGCCCACGAGACGGCCGAGCACCTTGTTGCGCAGGGGTTCCTCGGCGACGAAGCGCTGCCCGAGGCGGTGCGCGCCGCTCGCCCGGTACCCGGCCTTCCGGGCCCGGTTGATATGGCCCAATGGCCGGAAATCATCGGTCGTGTACCACGGATTGAAGGTCAGGTCCTCGATCCGCCGTGCCGCCGCCCGAGCCTCGGCCCCGTCCAGCTTCTGTGCGGGGACGGTGAGCCTGGCGATCGGCACCGCCGGCGCCACCGCGTCCCTCCACTCCACCGCCGCGTCCTCGACCGGTGTGCGCCGCTCGTCCACGTACCGCTGCACGCACAGATCGAACGCCACGTCCGCCTGCCCGAGCCGCCGCGCCAGCTCCCGGTGCAGGAAGTCCGGGTCCCGGCGATCGGGCTCGGCCGCCGCCGGTGTGCCGGGCGCGGGCCGCAGCAGATAGCGCACCGGCCCGGCGTCGCCCCACAGAATGGCGCCGCGGCTCCAATAGGTCTCGGTGGCCAGGGAGTTGACGGGCCGCCGGGTGGCCTCCGTCACATTGCGCCGCATCCGTGCGGCCGTCCTCGGCCCCACCGCCAGCGGCAGCTTCACGAACAGCGCGAACACCTTCCGCAGCGGACTCCGGGCTCCCGCCATGGCCTTGGCGAACGCCACGAACTCCCGCGCGTCGCTCGCGTGCGACACCGGGAAACTGGTGGCCAGCAGATCGTGGCTCACCCCCTCCGACACCCTGACCCGCACGGCCGCGCCCCGCAGATCGGGTGAGCCGTCCCCCTGCCGGATCCCGCTCGCGTTGGACAGCCGGACCACCGCGGGGTAGTCGGCACCCGGCTGCGCGAACCCGGTCCGCAACGCCACCGGCAGGTCGTCGTGGAACCGCAGCCGCGCGTTCTCCACGCCCAGCGGGGCCTTCGCGTGGAACGCCCGAGCGAGGCCACCGCCCCCGGCCCGCCGGTTTCTGACCTGGACCTCCATCAGCTCCCGTGCCAACCGCTCGAACACGAGCCGCTCGGCCTCGGGGCTGCCCCCGTCGTACCGCTCGTAGCGCTGATCGTGCTGCCCTGTCTCGGCCATCGCCGCTCCCCCTACCGACGCGCTGCGTATGTACGCGCACTCATGCGCACGCGATGCATACGGGACAGGGGCCGCACGCTACCGGTGGCGAGGTTCCGGCCACAGCGACAGTTCACGCCATGTGCGCATCTGCCGACAATGCTCCGGAAGGTCCGGTTCCCCACACCCCGAGGGGTCCGGGGAACCGGCCGGTCGCCCTCTGCCTCTCCTGCGTCACTTCCCCTTCGTCGACTCCACCGCGTGGCCGCCGAACTGGTTGCGCAGCGCGGCGATCATCTTCATCTGGGGCGAGTCGTCCTGGCGCGAGGCGAAGCGGGTGAACAGCGACGCGGTGATCGCGGGCAGCGGCACCGCGTGGTCGATGGCGGCCTCGACCGTCCACCGGCCCTCACCGGAGTCCTCGGCGTAGCCACGCAGCTTCTGAAGGTGCTCGTCCTCGTCGAGCGCGTTGACGGCGAGGTCCAGCAGCCACGAGCGGATCACGGTCCCCTCCTGCCACGAGCGGAACACCTCGCGCACGCTCGTCACCGAGTCGACCTTCTCCAGCAGCTCCCAGCCCTCGGCGTACGCCTGCATCATGGCGTACTCGATGCCGTTGTGGACCATCTTGGAGAAGTGACCGGCGCCGACCTTGCCGGCGTGGACATAGCCGTACGGCCCCTCCGGTTTGAGCGCCTCGAAGATCGGCTGGAGCCGCTCGACGTGCTCCTCGTCGCCGCCGACCATCAGGGCGTAGCCGTTCTGCAGACCCCAGACGCCGCCGGAGACACCGGCGTCGACGAAGCCGATGCCCTTCGCGCCCAGCTCGGCCGCGTGCTTCTCGTCGTCCGTCCACCGGGAGTTGCCGCCGTCGACGACCGTGTCGCCCGGCGACAGCAGCTCCGCCAGCTCGTCGATGACGGACTGGGTGGCAGCGCCGGCCGGGACCATCACCCAGACCGTGCGCGGCCCGTCGAGGCGCTCGACCAGTTCGGCGAGGCTGCCCACGTCGGACACCTCGGGGTTGCGGTCGTAGCCGACGACGGTGTGGCCGGCGCGGCTGATCCGCTCGCGCATGTTGCCGCCCATCTTGCCGAGACCGATGAGACCCAGCTGCATCGTTGCCATGTCAGTTCACCTGTTCCATACGGGAGTCGAGCGGAGGCGTGTCAGTCATCGGCGGCGGTCTGCCCGTCGCCCGTGCCGCCCCGCAGGGCGACGGCGTACATCTCGTCGGCGTCGAGGCGGCGCAGCTCCTCGGCGATCAGCTCGGAGGTGGCGCGGACCTTCAGGGCGAGGGTGCGCGACGGCTGCCCGGGCAGGGTGAGCGTGGCGAGCGGCCCCTCGGGCCGGTCGATGACGACCTCGCCCCGCGCGGTGCCGAGCCGGACGCCCGTGACCACCGGACCTGCGGTCAGCACGCGCTCGACGGAGACACCGAGGCGGGCCTCCAGCC
Organism: Streptomyces sp. MNU76; assembly: GCF_020982545.1. Lineage (GTDB taxonomy): Bacteria > Actinomycetota > Actinomycetes > Streptomycetales > Streptomycetaceae > Streptomyces. Next base: position 1,097,590 of record NZ_JAJKLK010000003.1, read on the forward strand.
AGCGGGCCAGCAGCTCGGCGCTGGGGTTGTCGGCCTCGCTCTCCACGGCTGCCGAGGTGATGGTCTCCTTGGCCTGGTCGAGGGCGGCCGCGAGCATGGAGCGCCACGGCGTGAGCCGCGTCCAGGCGAGGTCGGTGTCGCCGGGGGTGTAGGAGGCGACCCGCTGTTCGAGTGCGGCGAGCGGGGTCTCCACGGCGTACATGTCGGTGATCCGGCGCTGCGCGAGCGCGCCCAGCGGGTCCTTCGCCGGGTTCTCCGGCGCGTCCACCGGCCACCACACCACCACCGGCGCGTCCGGCAGCAGCAGCGGCAGGACCACGGAGTCGGCGTGGTCGGAGACCTCGCCGTACGTCCGCAGCACGACCGTCTCGCCGGTGCCCGCGTCGGCGCCGCCGACCCGCACCTCGGCGTCCAGGTGCGACTTGGTGCGGTCCTTCGGGGTGCGGGCGTGCCGCTTGATGACGACCAGGGTGCGCGAGGGGTGCTCGTGCGAGGCCTCCTCGGCGGCCTTGATCGAGTCGTACGCGTTCTCCTCGTCCGTCACGATCACCATCGTGAGGACCATGCCCACGGCGGGCGTGCCGATGGCCCGGCGGCCCTGCACCAGGGCCTTGTTGATCTTGCTTGCCGTGGTGTCAGTCAGGTCGATCTTCATGGCCTGCGCCAGCTCCGTCCGTCTTGTGCGAGCATCTCGTCCGCTTCCGCGGGACCCCAACCACCCGAGGCGTACTGCGCGGGCCTGCCGTGCCCCGCCCAGTACTCCTCGATCGGGTCGAGGATCTTCCAGGACTCCTCCACCTCCTGGTGGCGGGGGAAGAGGTTGGCGTCGCCGAGCAGCACATCCAGGATCAGCCGTTCGTACGCCTCCGGGCTGGACTCCGTGAACGACTCGCCGTACGCGAAGTCCATCGTGACGTCCCGGATCTCCATCGAGGTACCCGGCACCTTCGAACCGAAGCGCACGGTCATCCCCTCGTCCGGCTGCACCCGGATGACGATCGCGTTCTGCCCCAGCTCCTCGGTGGCCGTGGAGTCGAAGGGGGAGTGCGGGGCGCGCTGGAAGACGACCGCGATCTCGGTCACCCGGCGGCCGAGCCGCTTGCCTGTGCGCAGATAGAAGGGGACGCCCGCCCAGCGGCGGTTGTCGATGCCCAGCTTGATCGCCGCGTAGGTGTCCGTGGTGGAGGACCGGTCGATGCCCTCCTCCTCCAGGTAGCCGGGCACCCGCTCACCGCCCTGCCAGCCGCCCGCGTACTGGCCGCGCACGGTGTGCCGGCCCAGGTCCTCCGGTAGCCGCACCGCCTTGAGCGCCTTCAGCTTCTCGGTCAGCAGCGACTCGGCGTCGAAGGCCGCCGGTTCCTCCATGGCGGTCAGGGCCAGCAGCTGCAGCAGGTGGTTCTGGATGACGTCACGGGCCGAGCCGATGCCGTCGTAGTACCCGGCGCGACCGCCGATGCCGATGTCCTCGGCCATGGTGATCTGTACGTGGTCGACGTAACTCCGGTTCCAGATGGGCTCGTACATCTGGTTGGCGAAGCGGAGCGCCAGGATGTTCTGGACGGTCTCCTTGCCGAGGTAGTGGTCGATGCGGAAGACCTGCTCGGGATCGAACACCTCGTGCAGGACCGCGTTCAGGTCGCGGGCGCTGGCCAGGTCGTGGCCGAACGGCTTCTCGATGACCGCGCGCCGCCAGGAACCCTCGGGCGGACTGGCCAGGCCGTGCTTCTTGAGCTGCTTGACGACCTTCGGGAACATGCTCGGCGGCACGGAGAGGTAGAAGGCGAAGTTGCCGCCCGTCCCCCGGGAGCTGTCCAACTCCTCGACGGCGTCGCGGAGCCGCTTGAACGCCTCGTCGTCACCGAAGTCGCCAGGGATGAAGCGCATCCCCTCGGCGAGCTGCTGCCAGACCTCCTCGCGGAACTCGGTGCGGGCGTGCTCACGGACCGCGTCGTGCACGATCTGCGCGAAGTCCTCGTCCTCCCAGTCCCGGCGGGCGAACCCCACCAGCGAGAAGCCCGGCGGCAGCAGACCCCGGTTGGCCAGGTCGTACACGGCCGGCATCAGCTTCTTGCGGGACAGGTCACCGGTCACCCCGAAGATGACGAGCCCGGACGGGCCCGCGATCTTCGGGAGCCGGCGGTCCTCCGCGTCCCGGAGCGGATTGCGCCACTCGGTGGTCATTCCCCATCAACTCCCTTGCTGTTCAAGAACTTCCCCTGGCCTGCGGCGTCGTGTCGACAGTGATCATCTTCCTTCGGGCGCGCGTGCCGGCCGCGTCGGTGCCGGGCCGAGTCGTGCGGTCGAGCACGCTCCTCGCGACGGCGGCGACGTTCTCGGCGGTGAAGCCGTACTCGGCGAACAGGGTCCTGGCGACGGCGGAGGCGCCGAAGTGTTCGAGGGAGACGATGCGGCCGTGGTCACCGACGTAGCGGTACCAGGTCGGACCGATCCCCGCCTCGACCGCCACGCGGGCCCGCACGGACGGCGGCAGCACGCGCTCGCGATATTCGCGCGGCTGTTCCTCGAACCACTCCACCGACGGCATCATGGACGGAGACTTCCCGGACGGCGACCGGATCAAGGCCTTTCCGTTCCGCGGTGGTCATGCTGTTCGACGGCGGCCCGGTGCGCCCCATGATCGGCTTCGCCGAGTACGAGGTGGGCGCGGACGACTTGTCGTGGATCCGGCCGAGGCAGGTGCATCGTTTCTCTCACGCCTGACCGGGTACCGCAGGACGGCCCTCACATGTTTCCTGCGAGGGGCCCCCGGCATTCGCGGCGAGGAGAGAATCGAAGTTCTTCCAGCTGCACGCCGGGACCACGCCGGTGGCGTTCCGGGCGGAGCTGCGCTGACACGCGGTGAGGGGCGGGCTCCACCGCCGTGGAGCCCGCCCCTCACCCGAGTCGTGCCTCAGTCAAGCCGACTGTCAGCGGCCGAAGTTGAACCAGTTCACGTTCACGAAGTCCTGCGGCTGTCCGCTGGTGAAGGTCAGATAGACGTCATGGGTGCCGGTGACCCGGCTGATGTTCGCGGGCACCGTCCGCCAGGACTGCCAGCCGCCGGTGTTGCCGATCGAGAAACTGCCGACCGGCGCGTTCGAACGGCTGTCGAGCCTCACCTCCACCAGGCCGCTCACCCCCGCGCCCGCGCCGGAGGCCACCCGGGCGACGAACTGGGTCGCGGCCGTGGAGCCGAAGTTCACGTGTCGGAAGAGCGCCCAGTCGCCGTTGGCCAGGGCACCGATGTTCTGCCCACCACCGGTGTCGGTCGTGGTCTCGGTGAGCGTGCCGCTCTGGCTGTTGTACGACTCGGCCTGGATGGCGCTGTACGCGTCCCGGGTGCCCGTCGGCGGCGGCGTGGTGGTGCCCCCTGCCGCCGACAGCACCTGCACGTAGTCGACGACCATCGGGACCCCGGAGCGGGTGTCACCGTCCAGACCACCGCCGAACGCGTCGGGGAAGGCTCCGCCCATGGCCACGTTCAGGATGATGAAGAACCCGTGGTCGGTGGCGTTGGTCCAGGTGGTCGCGTCGACCTGGCTCGCGTTGACCGAGTGGAACTGGGTGCCGTCGACGAGGAACCGGATCGTCTCCGGGGTCACCGAGCGGTCCCACTCCATGGTGTAGGTGTGGAACCCGGACTGGCAGGTCGTGTTCGGGCACGCGGTGGAGTTGCCGATGCCCGTCGTCTCGTTGCACGGGCCGCCGGGGTTGGTGCCGCAGTGCATCGTGGCCCAGACCTGGTTGCGGCCCTGCACGTTCTCCATGATGTCCAGCTCGCCGACGCTCGGCCAGTTGTGGTAGTTGCCCCGGTAGGGCGCGCCCAGCATCCAGAACGCCGGCCAGTAGCCCTCGGCGGCCGTCCCGGTGACGTTCGGCATCTGGAGCCGGGACTCGACCCGCAGCTTGCCGCCCGCCGGGGGCTGGAAGTCGGTGCGGTTGGTCTCGATCCGGCCCGAGGTCCAGCGGCCGGCCGCGTCCCGGATCGGGGTGATGCGGAGATTGCCGTTGCCGTCGAGGGAGACGTTGGCGGTGCTGTTCGTCATCGTCTCGACCTCGCCGGTACCCCAGTTGGCAGGACCGCCGGGATACGAAGTCCCGGTCGCGTACTGCCAGTTGGAGGTGTTGACGCCGGTGCCGGCGGTGCCGTTGAAGTCGTCGACGAAGACCTGCGTCCAGCCGGCGGGCGGGGTGGGGGCGGCGCCCTGCGCGGTCGTCGCCCAGGCGGTGGCCAGGGCCAGCGCCGTGGCCACGGCGAGGAACGCGCGTCGTAGGGGGCGGCGGTGTCTCAGGGATGCGCCGCGGTCGGGTATGCCGGGGGTTTCACTCATGGCGGCCTCTTCGGGTGTACGGAGTGAATTGCGCGGGTGTGGGGGAGCGCTCCGCGGAGTCCCGTCCTGAGAGCGCTCTCAGAGAAGAGCGTGCGGTCAATGTGCGCTCCGGCGCTGCGGCCGTCAAGAGTTAAAGCGGAGAAAGTCCGTGCGGGGGCGGCGAGTTCACGATATGAAGACCGGCCGTCTCGGGAGGTGTCCACGTCCCCACGCGGTCACACGGCGGCTGGTTGGTTCTCTGGTGGCGGGTGGTCAGTCGCCGACGGGGGAAGCGGCCGGTCCGGCCTCCGTCGGCTCGTCCGGGTTGACCGAGAACGCCATGTTCCCGGCCGTCGCCACGATCGCGTCGTCCACGAGCAGCACCCGGGGCGGGGTCTGGGTGGCGATGTCCCCCGGGTCGTCGAGCGCGTCCGTACGCCACAACTCGGCGCCCGTGCCGCGCTCCAGGGCCAGCAGCCGGCCGAACCGGTTGGCGAAGTAGATCTCGTCGCGGGCCGCCGACACCACCGGGGCGGACAGGTTCTCCATGTCGGTGGTCAGCTCCCACAGCACCTTGCCGCTGGTCGCCGACACGGCGGTGACGGCCCCGCTGGTCCGCACGAAGTACACGACCCCGTCCACGAGCGTCGCCGCGCCGCGCAGCGCGCGCTCCAGCGGGATCCGGGTGACCTTCCCGGTCTCCGGGGCCACCCGCAGGAACGCGTCGTACGGCCGCTCGTACCCCGCCTGGTAGACCTCCTCGGTGGTCTCCGCCTCCAGGAACAGCGGCCGTCCGTCGACGGCGCCCAGGGCGAGCGCCTTCTCGGGCATCGGGGTGCGTTCCCGAGGCGTGCCGTCGTCGGGGTCGAGCCGTACGAGGGTGAACGGGCGCGTGTCGAGGAAGTCGTCACCCTCCCAGCACACTTCGTACGGGGCGTCGCCGAGCACCGTGGGGACGCAGTTGACCCCGGCGGGTTCGGAGGTCCGCCACAGTTCCCTGCCCGCCGTGTCGAGGGCGATCACCTGCGAGTGGTCGGGCGTGAGGGCGAGCAGGCCGCCTGTGAAGAGGGCCGCCGGCTCGCTCCCGCTGATGTCCCGGGCCCACCGCTGCTTCCCGGTCCGGGTGTCGAGGGCGACCATGCGCCGCCGGGTGCTGTCGGGTTCGGTGTAGACGAAGACCAGCCCGTCCCGTACGCCGATGGGCCGTGCGGGGCGGCCGGATCGGGCCGCCGCCGTTCTCGTCGGGGCCCCGGTCAATTCGATGGCTCCTCCCGAGGGGACCCGATATCTTCCCCTCATGGCGACGACTCATGGCACGTGCACGGACCGGTTCGGCGCGGTGCGGGAGGCGTTGGCGGCCTCGTTGGACGACAAGGACGTGGGTGCCTCGGTCGCCGTGTACGTGGACGGTGAGCCGGAGGTCGACCTCTGGGGCGGATACGCCGACGTCGACCGGACCGTTCCGTGGGAGCGGGACACCCTGACCCATGTGTGGTCCACCACCAAGACGATGACCGCCCTGTGCGTGCTGATGCTCGCCGACCGGGGCGAACTGGACCTGCACGCCCCGGTGGCGAGGTACTGGCCGGAGTTCGCGGCGGCGGGCAAGGAGGACGTACGCGTGAGCCATGTGCTCTCGCACACGGCCGGTCTGCCCCGCTTCGAGGCGCCCACGACGCTGGAGGACCTCTACGACTGGCCGACCGTCACCGCGCGGCTCGCCGCGCAGGAACCGGCCTGGAAGCCCGGCACCGAAGCCGGCTACCACGCGCTGACCCAGGGGTACCTGCTCGGGGAGATCGTCCGCCGGGTCAGCGGCCGCAGCCTGGGCACCTTCCTCGCCGAGGAGGTCACGGGACCGCTGGGCGCCGACTTCCACATCGGCCTCGCCGCCGAGCACGACCACCGTGTGGCGCCGATCATCATGCCGCCCTCCTCCCCGCCCGAGGACGGCCCGCCGCCCAACCCGCACATCCCGGACGGAGCCCCCAACTCGACCGCCTGGCGGCGGGCGGAGATACCGGCCGCGAACGGCCACGGCAACGCCCGCTCGGTCGCAGCCGTCCAGTCGCTGCTGTCCTGCGGCGGCGCGGCGCGCGGGGTGCGGCTGCTGTCGGAGCGGGGGTGCGAGCGGATCTTCGAGGAGCAGTTCGACGGCATCGACAGCGTCCTGCGCGTCCCGATGCGCTACGGCATGGGCTACGGCCTGAACGGCGGCCAACTGCCCAGCCCCCGCACGTGCTTCTGGGGTGGCTGGGGCGGCTCGCTCATCATGGTCGACCTCGACGCCCGGATGACCGTGGCGTACATGATGAACAAGATGATCGACGGCAGCCTCGGCGAGGAGCGGGGTTTCTCGATCCTCGCGGCCGCCTACGAGGGCCTGTCGGGCTGAACGCCCGCACGACACAGCCGAATCGACGACCACCGACCTGCCGCGACAAGCTACCGCCGCCGTCCGCGCGACCGGATCGGCCGTCGGCCGCGTCGCCCGGGAGGGGCACAACGCCGATGGCACCGAACCCGCGCCCGGGACGAGCCGGCCGTGCCCGCGCCCCGGCGCAGGGCCCCGACTTCTTGGTCGTCCTCGCCGATGACTTCGGCTACGGCGAACTCGGCTCCTACGGCCGGAAACCGCCGAACGACCGGCGGGTGCGCGGCCTCGGCACGGCCACCGTGGACCGGTTCCGCCCCGGCGGACGGTTGGCTCGCCCGACGGTCAGGCGGGGGCGGAGCCCCGGCCCGGGATCAGTGAACCCCGGCGGGGTTCGTCCGGCTGCCAGCCCAGGGCGCGGGAGATACCGCGTGCCGCGACCCGCACGGCGGGCGTCAGCACCGGGACCTGGGCGCCGGCCTGGGGCACCACGACCGAGACGGCGGCGACCACGGCTCCACCCGGTCCGCGCACGGGGGCGGCCACCGACAGCGCGTCCTCGGTGACCTGACGGCTGCTCACCGCCACGCCGGTGCGCCGTACTTCGGCGAGCGCACGGCGCAACCGGGGCGCGTCCGTGATGGTGTGCGGCGTGAAGGAGGCCAACGGCCCCTCGCAGTAGGTGTCCTGTGAGTCCGCGTCGCTGTGTGCGAGGAGCGCCAGGCCCACGCCCGTGGCGTGCAGGGGCCAGCGGGCGCCGACCCGGATGTGGACGCCGACGGCGGAGCGTCCGGAGAGCCACTCGATGTAGACGACCTCGTCCCCGTCGCGGACCGCGAGCTGGACGTTCTCGTGCGTCGCCTCGTACAGGTCCTCCAGGTACGGCAGCGCGATCTGGCGCAGCGCGAGCCCGCGCGGGGCGAGCGCCGCGAGTTCCCAGAGGCGGAGTCCCACGTGGTAGATCCCGCAGGCGTCCCGCTCCAGGGCGCCCCACTCGGTGAGGGCGCCCACCAGCCGGTGGGCCGTGGTGAGGGTCAGGCCGGCCCGGCGGCTGATGTCGGTCAGCGAGAGCGCCGGGTGGTCGTGGTCGAAGGCGGCCAGCACGGCGAGCAGCCGGTCGGGAGCGGAACGGACGGCCGCCGGGGTGCTTCCCCGCGCGGGCTGCCGGGGCGCGGATCCCGCCGGCGGAAGCGCGTCGGTGGTCATCGGCATCGTGGTGTCACCCCAGTCCGGCCTCGGCGATCTTCTGCAGCAGTGCGTGGAGCGTCGCGCGCTCGGTGGCGTCGAGGGGCTCCACCAGATCGTCGGAGACGCGCTGTCCGGCCTCGTCGGTGTCACGGAGGAAGGACCGGCCGTCCTCGGTGAGCACGACGATCCGGCTGCGGCGGTCGTCGGGGGAGGGACGCCGCTCGGCGAAGCCGAGTTTCTCCAGGTCGTCCACCAGTCCGACGATCGCGCTCGGGTCGTAGCCGAGGGAGGCGCTCAGCTCGCGCTGGAGCGGGCCCGGGGAGGTGGCCAGGAAGCGCAGCAGCGCGTAGTGCCGCAGCCGGAGGCCGGACTCCTGGAGGGAGGAGTTGAACAGCTGACCGGACCTGAGCCCCAGCCGGTACAGCAGATAGCCGGTGTCCGCGTGCAGCCCGCGCATCCACGGCTCGTGCGCGTCGATCGAGGCGGCGTCCTGCGTCTGCTGGCGGGTGATGGCGAGCTCCCTGGTCCAGGGCCTGTCGTGCGGGGATCAGGCCTGCGCCCCGGTCGGGGCGGCGCGTACGTACCGCTCCAGCATGACGCAACGCCCGGGGAACAACAACTATTGACGTCAACAACTATTGCTCTTAACTTCGATCTCGGCAGCGCACCTCGGCACCGCGGTGCCGCATTTCGACCTCGAAGCCGTTCCGCCACTCGAAGGGATCCCTCGTGCCCAGCATCGATCTCACCGGCAAGGTCGCCGTCGTCACGGGCAGTGGCCGTGGCCTCGGCCTGGCCTACGCACAGGCCCTCGCCGCCGCCGGCGCCTCCGTCGTCGTCAACGACATCGACGAGGCCGTGGCCGAGGCGGCCGTGAAGTCCATCACCGAGGCGGGCGGCAAGGCCGTCGCCGAGGTCGTCGCGGTCGGCACGACCGAGGCCGCCGACCGGCTGGTGGGCCGCGCGGTGGAGGAGTTCGGACGGCTCGACATCCTGGTCACCAACGCGGGCATCCTCCGCGACAAGGTGCTGTGGAAGATGTCGGACGACGACTTCGACGCGGTGATCACCACCCACCTCAAGGGCACCTTCACCTGCGCCCGCGCCGCCGCGATCCGTATGCGCGAACAGGGCGAGGGCGGCTCCCTGATCCTCGTCGGCTCCCCGGCCGGCCAGCGCGGCAACTTCGGCCAGACCAACTACGCCGCCGCCAAGGCCGGCATCGCCGCCTTCGCCCGCACCTGGGCGATGGAGCTGGGCCGCGCGAACATCACGGTCAACGCCATCGTGCCGGTCGCCGCCACCGCGATGACCGAGACCATCCCGGTCTTCGCCCCCTACGTGGAAGCCCTGCGCGAGGGCAAGCCGTTCCCCGACTTCCTGCGCAAGGGCGAGGGCTTCGGCACCCCCGAGGACTGCGCGGCCCTGGTCCCCTTCCTCGCCTCCGAGGCGGCACGCGGGGTCACCGGCCAGGCCATCGGCATCGGCGGCGACAAGGTGGCACTCTGGTCCCACCCGCAGGAGATCAAGACGGCGTACGCGGACGGCGGCTGGACCCCCGAGGCCCTCGCCGACGTCTGGCCGACCTCGCTGGGCGCCGAGCCGCAGACCGTGGGCATCCCCGCCCCGAAGATTCCGGAGGCGTGATGAGCCCCGCCGACCCCGCCATGAACGTGGACGACCTCGTCGCCATCGACGTCCACACCCACGCCGAGGTGTCCTCGAAGAAGGGCACGTCGTCGCTGGACGACGACCTGCACGACGCCTCCTCCGCGTACTTCAAGGTCGAGGGCAAGCGCAAGCCCACCCTGGAGGAGACGGCCGCCTACTACCGCGAGCGGAAGATGGCCGCCGTGATCTTCACGGTGGACGCCGAGTCCGCGACCGGCACCGAGCCCGTCCCCAACGAGGAGGTCGCCGAGGCGGCCGCCGCCAACGCGGACGTGCTGATCCCCTTCGCCTCCATCGACCCCTTCCGCGGCAAGGCGGGCGTCAAGCAGGCCCGCCGACTGGTCGAGGAGTACGGGGTGAAGGGCTTCAAGTTCCACCCCAGCATCCAGGGCTTCTTCCCCAACGACCGCTCCGTGGCGTACGACCTGTACGAGGTCATCGAGGAGACCGGCACGATCGCCCTCTTCCACACCGGGCAGACCGGCATCGGCGCCGGTGTTCCCGGCGGCGGAGGCATCCGGCTGAAGTACTCCAACCCGCTGCACGTGGACGACGTGGCCGCCGACTTCCCGCACCTCAAGATCATCCTGGCGCACCCGTCCTTCCCCTGGCAGGACGAGGCCCTGGCGGTCGCCACGCACAAGCCGGGCGTGCACATCGACCTGTCCGGCTGGTCGCCGAAGTACTTCCCGCCGCAGCTGGTGCAGTACGCGAACACCCTGCTCAAGGACAAGGTGCTCTTCGGCTCCGACTACCCCGTCCTCACCCCCGACCGCTGGCTCGCCGATTTCGAGAAGCTGCCGATCAAGGACGAGGTCAGGCCGAAGATCCTCAAGGAGAACGCCGCCCGACTGCTCGGCCTGACCAAACCGTAGAGGACGCAGATGGACCTCCCCATGTGCGAAGACGGACAGGGGTACACACATGCGCAATGAGGGACTGGGTTCGTGGCCCGCCCGCCGGGCCCGGAAGACCCCGCAGCGCACCGCGCTGATCCACGGCGACACGCGCCTCACCTACGGGGAGCTGTACGAGCGCACCACGCGCCTCGCCCACGCCCTGCGCGCCGTCGGCGTGCGCCGCGGCGACCGCATCGCCTACCTGGGGCCCAACCACCCCTCGTACCTGGAGACGCTGTTCGCCGCGGGTACCCTCGGCGCGGTCTTCGTCCCGCTCAACACCCGCCTCGCGGGCCCCGAGATCGCCTACCAGCTGGCGGACTCCGGGGCCAGGGCGCTGGTGTACGGGCCCTCCTTCACCGGGCTCGTCGCCGGACTGCCGGGCGGCGGGACCGACGTACGGACGTTCGTGGAGATCGGCACCGAGTACGAGGCGCTGCTCGCGGAGGCCGACACCGACCCGATCGACCAGCCCGTCGTCGCCGACGACACCTGCATCATCATGTACACCTCGGGGACCACCGGCCGCCCCAAGGGCGCGATGCTCACCCACGGCAACATCATCTGGAACGCCGTCAACGTGCTCGTCGACCAGGACGTCATCACCGACGAACGCGCCCTGGTCTCCGCCCCGTTGTTCCACACGGCCGGGCTGAACATGCTCACCCTGCCCGTGCTGCTCAAGGGCGGCACCTGCGTCCTGGTCGAGGCGTTCGTGCCGGAGACCACCTTCGACCTGATCGAACGGCACCGGATCACCTTCATGTTCGGCGTGCCCACCATGTTCGACCAGATCGCCCGGCACCCCCGCTGGGCCGGCGCCGACCTGTCGTCGCTCAGGATGCTCTCCTGCGGCGGCTCCCCGGTGCCGACCCCGCTCATCGCCAGGTTCCAGGAGCGCGGGCTCACCTTCCTCCAGGGCTACGGCATGACGGAGGCCGCCCCCGGCACGCTCTTCCTCGACGCCGAGCACGCCGTGAGCAAGGCCGGGTCGGCGGGCGTACCGCACTTCTTCAGCGACGTACGGGTCGTCCGCCCCGACATGACCCCGGTCGACGTCGACGAGCCCGGCGAGGTGGTGGTCCGGGGGCCCCATGTGATGCCCGGCTACTGGGGGCTGCCCGAGGAGACCGCCGCGGTCTTCGCCGACGGGTGGTTCCGCAGCGGGGACGCGGCCCGCGTCGACGAGGACGGCTATGTCTTCATCGTCGACCGCATCAAGGACATGATCATCTCCGGGGGCGAGAACATCTACCCCGCCGAGATCGAGGACCAGCTCCTCGCCCACCCCGACATCGTCGAGTGCGCGGTCATCGGCGTGCCCGACGACAAGTGGGGCGAGGTGCCGCGCGCCGTGGTCGTGCCTCGGGAGGGCGTCTCGCTGGACGCCGACGATGTGCTGGCGTCGCTCGCCGGGCGGCTGGCCAAATACAAGATCCCGAAGTCGGTCGTCATCGCCGGCGAGCTGCCGCGGACCGCCTCCGGCAAGTTGCTGAAGGCACGGGTGCGCAAGGCCTTCGGTACCAACTCCTAGCTAAGGACAGCTACATGAGCATCACGGTCAACGGTCTCGACGAACTCAAGAAGCTCGCCGGCAGCGACCTCGGCACCAGCGAGTGGATCGAGGTCACCCAGGAGCGGATCAACACGTTCGCCGACGCGACGGGGGACCACCAGTGGATCCACGTCGACGAGGAGAAGGCCAAGGAGGGCCCGTTCGGGGCGCCCATCGCGCACGGTTACCTCACCCTCTCCCTCTTCATCCCGCTGTTCACCGAACTCCTGGACGTCCAGGGAGTCACCACCAAGGTCAACTACGGCCTGAACAAGGTGCGTTTCCCCTCGCCGGTGAAGGTCGGATCGCGCATCCGGCTGGTCGCCAAGCTCTCCTCGGTCGAGGACGTCCCGGGTGGCGTCCAGATCACGGTGGACGGCGCGATAGAGATCGACGGCGGCGGGAAGCCCGCCGCCGTCCTGCAGAGCCTGTCGCGCTTCTACGCCTGACCGGTCACCGGATCACCCGGTCACCCGATCACGTCCACGAACACCGGGTTCGAGTAGAACCACGTGTCCTCCCACGGGTCGCCGTCGCCCGGCTCGTGGGGGACCGGGCCGTGCGGGTCGACCGCCGCGCCCAGGTAGCCCGTCCCGTTGCGCTTGCCGTCGCTGCCGCGCAGGCGGAGGTAGAACGACTCGTCGCCCGCCGTGACCGGGACGCGCAGCGTGTACGTGCCCGTGCGACCGCTCACGTCCGTGGTGTGGACGACCTTGGTGTCGGGGGCCTGCCACGCGTCCCGGTCCGTCACCGGCCCGCGCACCGCGCCCCGGACGACGTCGACGTGGGCCAACTCCGGCAGAATCCCGTGCGGGTTGGCGCGGGACGCCGTCGTCACCGTCACGTTCAGGGTGAGCCGCTCGCCCCTGCGGACACGCAGCCGGCCGCCCAGGGTGACGCCCCGGCCGTGGTCACGGTCGCGCTTGACCCGGACGTCCAGGCCGTCGAGGAGATGGCCGTGGTCGACCCAGACACGGCCCGCGCGCAGCCCCGCCATCACCGAGCGGTAGCCGTAACGGGTGACACCGACGTGGGTGCGGCTGAACTGGCCGGGCCAGAAGTCGCTGCCGGGCTGCGGGGCGTCGGTGTTCACCGGATCGGGCAGCTTGCCGGTGTTGTCGAAGTTCTGCCCGGCCGGCCAGTCGCCGTTCTTCCAGGTGTCGAAGACGATCCGGTGGGCGTCGGAGTTGGTGGTGATCGAGAACAGCCTGCCCTCGGCCAGCATCGCGTCCCAGAGTCCGCCCACGGTCGCCGTCGACCAGTCGAAACCGCCGTACGTGAGGTACGCCTCGGCCGGATAGCCGGGCCAGGACTGGGCGGAGGGCTTGTTCTCGTACTCCCCGCGGATCGAGTTCGTCCCGCGCCAGCCGGGGATCGCCGCGCCCTGGGCGCCGGGCGCGCCCTCCATGCCGATCATGATTTCCGGGGCCGCGTCGCGCCAGTCGCGCATCTCGTGCGGGGAGTCGATGCCCAGCCGCATGGGGTGGTTGGCGAGGACCAGCACATCGTCGACGTAGCCCGAACGGCGCTGCTGGGCCAGCCACTTGATCGCCTTGACGGCGTGCGCCTCGTTGCGCGCGGTGTCCGCGCCGCCCACGGACCCGTCCGTGTAGCCCAGCAGCTTGCCGTCGTACGCGCTCTCGAAGCGGGTGAGCAGGTCGACCTCGTGCCGCCCGGGGGTGGTGAAGACCGTGCAGTGCTCGGCGGCCGGGATGTACCACTCCAGACCCTGGAAGATCAGCTGGCGGGGGTTCTCCGCACGGGCTCTGAGGATCTCCTCGTGCTCCAGCGCCGCACCGAAGTCGGCGTGCCCGAAGTTGGAGTGCTCGGTGAACACCATCCAGTCGAGGCCGTACTTCGCGCCCGCCGAGGCCAGCTGGGAGAACGTGTACTTGGCGTCGTGGCTGTAGACGGTGTGGATGTGGTGGTCGCCGACGAGGTAGGCGAGCCGAGGGTCCTCACCCCCGTACGGGCGGGAGGCGGCGGAGGCCGGAGCCGTCAGGGCACCCGCGGCGCCCATCGCGAAGGCGGCGCCGAACAGGCCCGCGCCGCGCAGGAGTCCGCGCCGTGACACGCCCTGCGCGTCGAGGTCGGCGGGGGAGACGGACGGATCGGCCCAGGTGGGCAGTTGCTGCTCGGGTGTGCCGGAGAGGTCGGACATGGTCTGTGGTTCCTTCGCGTCTCAGTGGTTCATGAACGACTTGACGGGCAACGCCCGTTCGACGACGCGGACGTCACCGAGGCGTCCGTGCAGGATCTGGTCGATCTTCCCGGCGTACTCGTAGCCGCCGAGGATCCAGGGCAGTCCGACCGAGGTGAGCCCGACGGCGGTGGCCTTCGGGTTGCGCACCACCGGGCAGCCCTGGACGTAGAGGGTGGTGTGCCGGCCGTCGTTGACGACGGCGAGGTGCCACCACGTCTCCAGCGGGGTCTCCTGACCCCAGTTGGTGGCGATGCCCTGCTGGTTGAGCGGGCGCACCGCCCACTGCGGCTCCCGGTCGTTCGACAGCGACAGAGTGGCGAGCGGCTCGTCCGGGTCGTCGGCGGTCCTGCCCGCCGCGCCGCCCGTGCCGGTGCGGCCGAGGATGCCCGCCCAGGCGTGGTTCGAGGGGTTCCAGTCGGCGGGCAGCCGGTAGAACGCCTCGATGGTGTAACCGTCCCTGAACGTGGCCGAGTTCAGGGGCGCACCGTCGACCGTCCGCAGATACGCGCCCGTCAGCGGGGGCTTGCCGCCGTGGAACTCCAGGCTGCCGTGGCCGGGCTGGTCCGGGTGGTGGTCGGCGGACCAGGTGAGGGTGCCGCCGCCGACGGTCACGAGGGTCAGGTCGTTGCCGCGCCCGGAGCGGTCCGGGACGGTGCCGCCGACCTGCGCGCCGTCCCGCTGCCCGTCGAACCGCCAGTAGGCGACCGTGCCGGGTATCAGCATCTTCGACACCGGACGCGAGGCCCGCGCCGGCACCGGCGCGAAACCGGCGAACCGCTTCTCGAAGTCGATCTCGACCGTGAACCGGTCGGCATCGCCGGAGAGTTCGCTCTCCTGCCGCTCCAGTTCGTTGAGCCCCTCGGCCGCCCGGCCCAGGATCCACGGGGAGATCGTCTCCACGTCGATGGTGTTCCGGTCGAGGTCGAAGCGGTAGAGACGGATCATCGCCGCGCCGCCGAAGTACCGGTTCTGGTAGTTCGTGAGGTGGAGATGGACATCGTTGTCAGCGGCGTTCCTGCGGGTCGCGCGCGCCGCCGGCCAGTAGTGCCCGTTGAGGGTGAGGAAGATCTGGTCGTGGTCCTTGATCAGCCGGTCCCACAGCTGCTGCCCGTACGACGAGAGGGAGTCGTCGCCGTCGACGATCTCGTGCGTGGTGAGGACGACCGGAGTCCTCGGGTGGCCGGCCAGGACGTCCTTCGCCCAGGCGAAGCCCTTCGCGGAGAGCCGCCAGTCCAGCGCGAGCACCATCCACTGCCGGCCCCCCGCCTCGAACAGGTGGAAGGAGTTGTAACCGTCAGGGGAGGCGCCCCCGAAGGTCGGCCGGCCCGCGAAGCGGTCGGGTCCGAACTCGTCCAGGTACGGGGTCGGCCCCCGCTGGTCGTCGGTGGAGGAGCGTACGTCGTGGTTGCCCGCGAGGACGCTGTAGCCGACTCCCCTGCGGTCGAGGAGCCGGAAGGCCTCGCCGATCGCCGCGGTCTCCCGCGCGGTGCCGTTCTGGGTGAGGTCCCCGAGGTGGGACAGGAACACGATGTTCTCCTCCGCACCGTGCTCCAGGAGGTACCGCAGGGACGCCTCGACGGGCGCCTGGTCGATGCTCGGCCCGTCGAACAGGTACTGCGTGTCGGGCATGACGGCGAGCGTGAAGCGACGGCTCGTGCGATCGGGCTTCCAACGCCCGGGCGCCGCCTGCGCCACGACGGGCAGCGAGGCGGTCGCCGCGGCGCCCAGCAGGGCCGTCGCGCGCAGGAAGTTACGTCTGCCCGAGCGGGCCTGGGCAGACTCCTGCCCCGGTTCGTGCGAGGTGCACACAGTGACTCCGTAAGAGGTTCGTGGTTCAGAGCGCCCGCAGCGTCCACGACCAGCGGTGGACACCCGGGGGAACGAGGTACGACGGCGAGGTGTCGGGGCCGCACGACGCGGTGCCCAGTCCCCGGTGCGCCGCGTCGATGTGGACCACACAGCCGGGCCGGGGCACCAACTCGTCGTGATGCGCCACGGCCGCCAGATCAGCCGCGCGGTGCCGGGTGACCGACACCTGCCGGGGGCCGTCCAGCCGTACCGCCAGGACGTGGCCGCCCCCGGAGAGCGTGAAGTGCCGTACACCGTGCCGGCCCCCGCTCTCCTGCGGCCGCAGATACGGGGTGAACAGCGCGTCCACGGGGGCCCCGTGGTGGCCGACGGGCGCCCCGGCGGCCCGGTCCGGGTAGCTCTCCCAGGGGCCCTGCCCGTACCAGGCCAGGTCGTCGAGACCGTCGACGGTCTCGAACACCGTGCCGACCCGGGCCACGTCCGTCAGCTCCTCGGGGAGGACGGCCGTCTCCTCCACGAGCACCCGGCCGTCCACCAGCGCGGTGAGCACCTGCTCGTGCTCGACCTGTCCGGCCCCCGTCGACCAACGGGAGCGGACCCGCACGGACGACCCCTTGCGCTCCACGGCGACCGGCTCGCGCTCCATGCGGTCCAGGCCCAGTTCACGCCAGCGCTCGGCCATGCCGCCGAGGACGTCGTTGTCGGTGGGGGCCCGCCACAGGCTCAGGACCGGCGGGGAGGCGAGCAGCGGGTGCAGCAGCAGCCCGTCCGGGTCCGTCTCCGGCGGCGGGATGTGCCCGAGATCCTCCTCGGCGCCCACCACCGGCTCGCCCTCCTCGGCCGCGTACCACTGGACCTGCGGACTGCACACCTCGGTGCCGCGCGGCGCCCAGGGCTCGTCGCCCGCCGTCGTCACCCGCAGGGTCAGCCAGATCTCGCCGGCCCCGCCCGGCACCTCGGGCCGGTCGATGACGGCCGAACCGCCGGGCGGTACGGCGGGCAGCTGGGCCGGGACCGTCCAGCTGCCGCCGTCGGCCGCCGCGAACTCCCACTCGGCGGCCAGCCACGACAGATCGCGGAAGTGCTGCCGGTTGTGCACCCGCAGCACCCGCCAGGTGCCCTCGCCCTCCACCGACAGCCGCACCGGGGCGGCGATCTCCCGGTGCTCGAACATCACCGGCTTGGGCGTGCGGTCGGGGAACACGACCCCGTCGGCGATGAACGCGCCGTCGTGGATCGTCTCGCCGAAGTCGCCGCCGTAGGCCCAGCGCAGACCGGGGCCCGCGACACCGTTCTCGTACAGCTCGGCGCCCCCACGCCCGGCCGGTCGTCCGTCGTTCACACGCTGGAGGATGCCGTGGTCCCAGAACTCCCAGATGAACCCGCCCTGAAGACCCGGGGTCGCCTCGATGGCGGCCCACGTGTCGGCGAGGGTGCCGTTGCTGTTGCCCATGGCGTGCGAGTACTCGCACTGGATCAGCGGCCTGGTCTGCTCGCCCGACAGCGCGTGCGCCACGCAGTCCTCGATGGGCGCGTACATCGGACAGGCGATGTCGGAGGCGTCGTCGGTGGCCGCCCAGTCCAGCTTCGCCGCGCCCTCGTACTGCACCGGACGCGTCGGATCGTGCCGTCGCAGCCAGCCCGCCGCCGCGTCGTGGTTCGCCCCGTAGTCGGACTCGTTGCCCAGCGACCAGACGATCACCGACGGATGGTTCTTGTCCCGCAGGACCATGCGGGAGACACGGTCGACGAAGGCGTTCAGATAGCGCGGGTCGTCGGCGATCTCGTGGGCGTGGTCGTGCGACTCGACGTCCGCCTCGTCCACCACGTAGAAACCCAGCTCGTCCGTGAGGTCGTACAGGGCCGGGTCGCCCGGATAGTGGGAGGTACGGATCGCGTTGAAGCCGAACCGTTTCAGCGTCAACAGGTCCGCGCGCATGTCCTCCCGCGACACCGTCCGCCCGGTCAGCGGATGGAAGTCGTGCCGGTTCACGCCCCGGAAGTACACCCGCTCGCCGTTCACCAGCAGGTCCCGGCCCCGGATCTCCACGTCGCGGAAGCCGACCCGGTGGTGCGAGGTGTCGGCCACCGTTCCGTCGGCGCGGTGCAGCCGGACGGTGAGGTCGTACAGCTCGGGGGTCTCGGCGTTCCAGGCCCGCACGTCCGGGACGACCGTCCCCATCCGGGCCTCGCCGAGGAAGCCGGAGACCCGCTCGTCCTCCGCGTTGAGCCGGTCGAACTCACGGTCCTGGGTCAGCTCCAGACCTTCCAGCCCCTGACCGTCCAATTCCCCGCTGACGTACCACCCGGCGGGCAGCGCGCCCGTCGCCGTGCCCGCCACCGCGCGCATCCGGCAGTCCACCCGGAGCTCCCCGTCGCGACGGGCCCGTACGGTCACGTCCGCGAGATGGAGCGGATCGGTGGCGTACAGCAGCACCGGGCGGGTGATGCCGCCCAGCCACCACTGGTCCTGGTCCTCGATGTGCGAGGCGTCCGACCACTTCACCACCGTGAGCCGCACGGTGGCCCTCGCGCCGGGGCGGACCAGCCCGGAGAGGTCGAACTCGGCGGCCAGATGGGAGTCCTTGGAGACACCGGCGGGCCTTCCGTCCACCTGGACGAGCAGCACGCTCTCGGCGGCTCCGACGTGCAGCACGATCCGGCGGCCGGCCCACTCGGCAGGGATCTCGACCTCCCGCTCGTACACGCCGGTCGGATTCTCGGGCGGGGAGTCCGGTGGGAACTGGGCCCACGGCATCCGGACGTTGGTGTACTGCGGCGGATCCTCCGCCACGTCCAGGGCCCAGGAACCGGGGAGGTCGGCCCAGGACCAGGCGGGTCCCGGTTCCTGCTCGGGCGACGGCAGCAGCTGGAACCGCCACCGGCCGTCGAGCGACACGGCTCCCGCACGCCGGTCCACGGCGTTCATGGGCAGCCGCCCCCAGGAGGTCACCTCGGGCGAGTTCCAGGGGCGCAGGGCGAAGAGTGCGTCGGTCATGACCGTTCCGGAGTCGGGGGTGGCGTGAGGGAGGGGAGGGGCTGCGGCCGGCGGGGCAGCACCCGGCCCGCCAGCCCCCAGTCGGGGTCGACACCGACGCCGAGCCGGTCCAGCACGGTGGGCGCGATGTCGACGAGAGCGGGCGAGCCCAGCGGGTGCCGCCGGGGGTTCGGGGTGCGGGGCCGCCGTCCGCGCCGACCGTGCGACCGGGACTGTACGTGCCGGTCACGCTGTGCGGGCTGTGCGTGCCGCCGATGTTGTGCGCGTCGGCTGTGCTGTGCGTGCTGTGCGTGGGGCTGGGTCTGTGCGTGCCGCTCAGGCTGTGCGTGGTGGCCGTGCCGCCAGTGCTGTCCGCGCCGTCCGGGCCGTGCGTGCCGTCCGTGCTGTGCGCGCTGCCTGTGCTGTTCGCGTAGGGCGCGCCGTCTGGATCACCCGGGCCGCTCGGATCACCCGGGCCGCCCGGACCATCCTGGCCGGCCGGACCGTCCGTACCGGGCTTGCCGCTCGTCCTGCCCGCGCTGCCCGCATCGGCCGTCCCCGGCTCCACGGCCCTCGTCGGCTCAGCGGCAGCCCCCGGCCCGACCCCCGTTCCCAGTTCCGCGAGGACGACGAAGATCTCGCGTTCCGCGTGGGTGTCGCCTCCGTGGCCGCCGGTGTCCAGGTGTCCGTGGTCGGTGGTGACCAAGACCGTCCAGTGCTCGTCGGCGCGTGCGGGGTCGCGGTGTCGGGCGGCGATCGCGTCCAGCAGTCGCCCGAGGTGGGCGTCCTGGGCGAGAAGCGCCCGGTCGTACGCCGGGCCGAGCGGCCCCGTGGCGTGACCGGCCTCGTCGGTGGCGCCGAAGTACACGAACAGCGCGTCCGGGTCGCCCTCGGAGAGCCAGCGCACGGCGGTGTCGGCGACGAGCCGGTCCGCCTGCTCGTAACCGTCGGACTCCCCGTCGTACCGCGCGCGTTCGCCGACGCCGGGCCCCAGCGTGCCGCGGTCGATCAGCTCCGGCCAGGACACCGCGGCCGCCGTACGCAGACCGGGTCGCGCGGCGGCGGCCCGGCTGAGGAAGTCGGGGTGACGGACGTAGTCGGCGCCCGCGAAGTCGTTGCCGGTGACCCCGTGCCGGTCGGGCCACACCCCGGTCAGCACGCTCGACCAGCCGGGACCGGAGTCGGTGTAGGCCATGCTGGTGGACGGCCCGCCCTCGGCCTGGCCGTCCACCTCGCCGTAGGGCAGCAGACCGCTGCCGTGGGCGCCGGTGACCATCAGGCCGTGCAGTACGGGCGCCGTGGCCGAGGAGCGGACGAGCCGGTCGTAGCGCACCCCGTCCATGCCCACCACCAGCACCTTGCCGCGCCCCGGCCGCACGGTCGTCGCGCTCCCGGTGTCCGTCACCGCGCCCCTCCGTCCCGACATCGGCCCCACCTGCCCCTGCCCCGCGGTTCAACTGCCCTGGACCGCGCCCTCGGTGGCCCCCGCGATGAAGCCCCGCGCGAAGACGGCGAAGACGATCACCAGCGGGAGGGACGCCATCAGCACACCGGCCATCACCATGCTGTAGTTGGTGTTGTGGCCGACGTTGAGCTGGGCCAGCTCAACCTGGAGCGTGACGTGCTCGGGGTTGGTGAGCACGATGAGCGGCCAGACGTAGTCGTTCCAGGCACCGACGAAGGCGTAGATGGCCAGGAAGGACATCGCGGGCCTGATCATCGGCAGGGCGACGTTCCAGTACTGCCGGAAGAACCCGGCGCCGTCGATCCGGGCCGCGTCCAGCAGTTCGTCGGGCACCCCGTTCTCGATGTACTGGCGCAGCCAGAAGATGCCGAAGGCGTTGGAGAGGGCGGGCCACACCAGTGCCTTGAGCATGCCGACCCAGCCGATCTCCGACATCAGGATGAACTGCGGCAGGACGGCGAGCTGGAGCGGCAGCATCATGAACACCAGGAGCGTGGCGAAGAGGATCCGGCGCCCGGGGAACTCGAACTTGGCGAAGGCGAAGGCCGCCAGGGAGTCGACGAACAGCACCAGGACCGTGGTGACGGACGCGATGACGATCGTGTTGAGCATCGAGCCGAAGAAGTCGACCGTGTCGAGCACACCCCGGATGTTCTCCAGCAGATGCGAGCCGAAGGTCAGCTTCGGCGGGCTCTTGTAGATGTCCCGGGTGGTGTTGGTCGCCATCACGATCGTCCACAGGAACGGGAAGACCGAGATCACGACGGCGAGGATCAGGAAGACGTGCGCGGACGGGCCCTTGGGGCGGCGCGGCCGCTTCGCGCCGGGGGCCGGCTCCTTGCCCGCGGCCGTCGCCGGCCGTGGCGTGACGGCTGTCGTCATGGCTTCCTCCCTCGTTGCACGATGCGCCAGTTGATGACGACGAGCACGATGATCAGTACGAAGAAGGCCCACACGATGGCCGCGCCGTAGCCGTAGTCGTTGTCGAGGAAGGCCGATTGGTAGAAGTAGAGCAGTGTGGTCAGACCCGCCTGGCCCGGACCGCCGAGGTTCTGGTTGGCGGCGTTGCTGGCGAAGAGGACCTGGGGTTCGCTGAAGCTCTGCAGACCGTTGATGGTCGAGATGACGACGGTGAACAGGATGATCGGCCGCATGATCGGGATGGTGATCTGGAAGAACGTGCGGATCGGTCCGGCGCCGTCCATCCTGGCCGCCTCGTAGACCGACTGCGGGATGGCCTGGAGGCCGGCCAGGTAGATGATCATGTTGTAGCCGGTCCACATCCAGGTCATCAGCAGCGCGATGACCACCTTGATCAGCCACGGGTTGCTCAGCCACGGCACGGGGGAGATGCCGACCGTGCCGAGGATCGCGTTGACCAGGCCGAAGTCGTTGCTGAACACCGCGCCGAAGAAGATCGCCACGGCGACGATCGACGTCACGTTCGGCACGTAGAGGGCGATGCGGTAGAAGCCCTTGAAGCGGCGCACCGAATGCAGCAGCGTCGCCAGCACCAGCGCGCCGAAGAGCGTGGGGACGGTCGACAGGACCCAGATGATCAGGGTGTTGCGGATGGACAGCCAGAAGACCGGGTCGCTCCACAGGAACTCGAACTGCTGGAGGCCCACGAACTCCTTGGTGCCCAGGCCGTCGTAGCGCTGGAAGGACAGGTACAGCGAGTAGAAGACGGGGACGAACGAGAAGACCAGGAAGATCAGATAGAAGGGCGAGATCGCCAGGTACTGCCGCCAGTAGGACAGCACCCCACGACGAGTGGGCCGCGCGACGCCCGCGGGCGGGGTGCGCCGCGGGCGGAAGCGGGCCGGGCCCGGCCCGCCACGGTGCTCGGGCACCGTGGCGGGGCCGGTCACCGGAGGTGACGACACCTCACTTCACCCCCTGTCGCCTGGCGATCTGCTTGGCCTGGGAGACCGCGTCGTTCCAGGCGTCGTCGGGCTTCTTGCCCTTGGCCTCGATGCTGGTCAGCTCGGCCATGAAGGGGGCCATCACGGCGGAGTCGGCGGGCGCCTCGTAGCTGACGGGGATGGCCTCGGCGGCCGGGCCGAAGACCTCGATGATCTTCTGGCCGCCGAAGAAGGCGTCGGGGCCGGTCATCGCCGGCATCGCGTACGTCTCCGGGGAGGCGGGGAAGATGGTGGCGTCGGCGAAGCTCTTGGCGTTGTTCTCCGGGCTGAGGATCCAGCTGATGATCTTGAACGCCTCTTCGGGGTTCCGGCACTGCTTGGGCAGGGTCAGATAGGAGCCGCCCTGGTTGGCCGGTCCGCCCGGGGTCGCCGTGACCCGCCACTTGCCCTTGGTCCCGGGGGCCGCCGACTGGATGTCCAGTGCGTGCCACGCGGCGCCGACCTCGGTGGTCAGGCTCTTGCCGACGGCCGCGTTCCAGCTCTGGTCGTTGATCTTGGCGTCGAGGCCGAGCGTGTAGGCGCGTATCGCGTGGTCCCACGCGGCGCGGATGTGGTCCTGGTCGCCGATGAAGTGGTTGTCCTGGTCGATGAACCGCTTGGTGCCCTGGCCGACCGCGATGCTGAAGACCGAGCCCATGTTGTTGATGAGGAAGGTCCCGGGCAGCGCCTTCTTCAGCTCCGTGCCGAGCGCGAAGTAGTCGTCCCAGGTCTTGGCCTCGGCGGCGACCTTCGCCGGGTCGCTGGGCAGTCCGGCCTTCTCGAACTGGTCGGCGCGGTAGAAGAGCGCGGTGGGGCCGATGTCGATCGGGAAACCGATCTGCTTGCCGTCCTCGGTCTGGGCGAGCTTGGTCTTCCACTCCAGGTACTGGGAGGAGATCTTCTTGAAGCCCAGGTCGTTCAGGTCGAGGAAGCGGTCGGCGTTGGGCAGGAAGGAGGCGATGTCCTCGCCCTTGATGCCGGTGATGTCCGGGACGGAGGAGCCGCCCGCCGCGAGCGTGGTGGTGAGCTTCTGCTTGAAGTCGCCGCCGATGGAGGAACTGGTCAGCTTGATCTGGCTCTTGAAGTGCGTCTTGGCCTCGGCGACCACCTTGTCGCTGAGGGCGCCGCCCCAGTACCACAGGGTGAGGTTCTTGCCGTCCTTGGTGCCGCCGGATTCCGAGCCGCCGCCACAGGCGACGGTCAGTCCGGAGGCCGCCGCGGTGAACACGGCAGCCTGGAGGAAGCCTCTACGAGAAAGGTCCACGGGTTACTCCTGTTTGTTCCTGTTCGTGGTACTTCAGGGCTTTGGTGCGTGGGGTCTTGGGGGCCGAGCGGGCGGGGTGACCGGGGCGAAGTGCACCGGTGGGCCGACGTCGGCCGGGATGCGGTCCGCGAGGAAGCCGTAGGCCTTCTTCAGACCGGGATCGGTCAGCGAGCGCCACCAGCGCTCGACGCCGTACCAGCCGGGCGCGGCGAGACCTCCGCCGTGGTGGCCGACGGAGAGTCCGGCGGACAGGACGGCGAACCGCAGCCGTTCCGTCAGGGGCCAGCCGGCGAGGGAGGCGGCGACGAAGCTCGCGCCGAAGACGTCGCCGGCGCCCGTCGCGTCGAGCACGTCGACGTCCAGGGCCGGGACCTCCGCGTACTCCCCGGTCGTCTGGTCCACCGCGACCGCCCCCTCGCCGCCGCGGGTGACCACCGCCACCGGGACCAGCTCGCTCAGGGTGCCGAGCGCGGCGGCCGCGCTGTCGGTGCGGGTGTAGGCCATCGCCTCGGTCTCGTTGGGGAGGAAGGCGTGGCACAGGGCGAGTTGGTCGAGCAGGGCGCGCGACCACCGCTGGGTGGGGTCCCAGCCGACGTCCGCGTAGATGAGCGTGCCGTTCGCGGCGGCCTTGGCGAGCCACTCGCGCGGCTCGGCCTCGATGTGCACGAGCGCGGTGCGCGACTCGGGCGGGTCGCCCATCAGGACGTCCTGCGAGTACGGCGGTTCCTGGCCGTGGGTGACCAGGGCCCGGTCGTGACCGTGGGCGAGGGAGACGGTGACGGGGGTGTGCCAGCCGTCAGCGGTGCGCGAGAGGGAGAGGTCGACGTTCTCCTGGCCGGCGAGGACGTCACGGCAGTAAGCGCCGTAGTAGTCGTCGCCGAAGACCGTGGCCAGCGAGGTCCGCAGGCCGAAACGGGCGGTGGCCACCGCCAGGTTGGCGATGCCGCCAGGACCGCAGCCCATGCCGTCGGTCCAGATCTCCTCGCCGGGGGTGGGCGGCTTTCCCAGCCCCGTGAGAACGAGGTCGTAGAAGAGCAGCCCGGTCAGCAGCACATCGGGCCGGTCGTCGTCCACGCGTGCACCCTCTCGTCGAGACTTTTGAGGATCACTCTTCAAAAGTCTTCAATTTCGGTGCACAGATCGTGCGCGCCTCCGAGAGGTTTGGCAAGAGTCGAGCAGAAGTGAGCATGGATTTGCTTGCGAATGACGAGTACTGTTCAGCGCGTGCTGGCAGAGAGACGACACCAACTCATCCTGCGGGCCCTGCGATCTGGCGGGCCGGCGGCGGTCACCGACCTGTCCGAACAGCTCGGTGTGAGCCCCGCCACCATCCGGCGTGACCTCGTCCGGCTGGAGGAGGAGGGGCTGCTCACCCGGGTGCACGGCGGCGCGGTCGTGGACGAGGGCGACCAGCCCTTCGCCGAGGTCGCCGAGGTGCGGGTGGCCGAGAAGGACGCGATAGCGGCGAAGGCCGCGTCGATGGTCCACGACGGCCAGTCCGTGCTCCTGGACATCGGGACCACCGCCTACCGCCTGGCCCGGCAGTTGCACGGCCGCCGCCTCACCGTGATCACCAGCAACCTGGTGGTCTACGAGGAGCTGGCCGACGACGAGGGCATCGAACTGGTGCTGCTCGGCGGCATGGTCCGCCGCGAGTACCGTTCCCTCGTCGGTTTCCTCACCGAGGACAACCTCCGTCAACTCCACGCCGACTGGCTCTTCCTCGGTACGAGTGGAGTTCGCCCCGGCGGACAGGTGATGGACACGACCGTCGTCGAGGTCCCCGTCAAACGCGCGATGATCAGGGCGAGCGACAGGGTCGTCCTGCTCGCCGACTCCGCGAAGTTCCCCGGGACGGGCATGGCGAAGGTCTGCGGCCCCAGGGAACTCGACGTGGTCGTCACCAACGGGCCGGTGGAGCAGGCCACCCGCGCGTCGTTGGAGGATGCGGGTGTCGAAGTGGTCACACCGTGACCGCCCTCCCGCGCGGCGCGGTTGACACGTGTCGGACGCCTCCGCGCACGGTGGCGGAACGGCCCGGACGGACGGTCCGGACGGACGGCCCGAACGAACGGCCCGGGCGAACGGTCCGGCCGAACGGTTCGGACCGAGCCGGCAAGAGGGGGCGTGTCGTCGGGTACGGGTGGGAGGGGCGTCCCGCGCGGTTCCCCGCCCCTGAGGGACACGGTCCCCGCGGGCCGAGGGAGCCGGGGCGCGGCCCCGCTTCTTCGGGGTGCGGGGAATCGCGTGGGACGCCCCCACCGAACCCGCCCACGGGGGTCGAGGGGGCAGGCCGGACGGCCCGCACGAACGCACGATCGGCAAAGGTGGTAGTTGAGTGAAGCTGACGATTCTGGGCGGCGGAGGATTCCGGGTGCCCCTCGTGTACGGGGCGCTCCTCGGGGACCGCGCCGAGGGCCGGGTCACCCGTGTCGTCCTGCACGACCTGGACGCCGAGCGGCTCTCCGCCGTCACCCGCGTCCTCGCCGAGCAGGCCGCGGATGTCCCCGACGCCCCCGAGGTGAGCGCCACCACCGACCTCGACGAGGCCCTGCGCGGCGCCGACTTCATCTTCTCCGCGATCCGGGTCGGCGGCCTGGAGGGCCGCGCGAACGACGAGCGCGTGGCCCTGGCCGAAGGGGTCCTCGGTCAGGAGACCGTCGGCGCGGGTGGCATCGCCTACGGCCTGCGCACCGTCCCGGTCGCCGTGGACATCGCCCGGCGCGTGGCCCGGCTCGCCCCGGACGCCTGGCTCATCAACTTCACCAACCCGGCGGGCCTGGTCACCGAGGCCATGTCCCGCCACCTCGGCGACCGCGTCATCGGCATCTGCGACTCACCCGTCGGCCTCGGCCGCCGGATCGCCCGCGTCCTCGGGGTGACGAACCCCAAGGAGGCCTGGATCGACTACGTCGGCCTCAACCACCTCGGCTGGGTCCGGGGCCTGCACGTCGTCGGCCGCGACGAGCTGCCCCGCCTCCTCGCCGACCGCGACCTGCTCGGCTCCTTCGAGGAGGGCAAGCTCTTCGGCGTCGACTGGCTCCAGTCCCTCGGCGCGATCCCCAACGAGTACCTGCACTACTACTACTTCAACCGTGAGGCCGTCCGCGCCTACCAGGCCGTCGAGAAGACCCGCGGCGCCTTCCTGAAGGAACAACAGGCCCATTTCTACGAGGAGATGCGCCGCCCCGACGCCCACGCCCTCAAGGCCTGGGACCGCACCCGCGCCGAGCGCGAGGCCACCTACATGGCGGAGAACCGGGAGACGGCCGGCGCCGGCGAACGCGACGCCGACGACCTCTCCGGCGGCTACGAGAAGGTCGCCCTCGCCCTGATGCGGGCCATCGCCCGCGACGAGCGCACCACCCTCATCCTCAACGTCCGCAACAAGGGCACCCTCACCACCCTCGACACCGAGGCCGTCATCGAGGTGCCCTGCCTGGTCGACGCCAACGGCGCCCACCCCGTCTCCGTCGCCCCCCTGCCCGACCACGCCACCGGGCTGGTCTGCGCGGTCAAGGCCGTCGAGCGCGAGGTCCTGGCGGCGGCCGAGGCGGCTTCCCGCGCGACGGCGGTGAAGGCCTTCGCCCTGCACCCCCTGGTGGACTCGGTCAACGTCGCCCGCCGTCTGGTCGAGGGCTACACGGCCGTGCACCCTGGCCTCGGGTACCTGAAGTAGGCTCCCCCTCAGAAAGCGCTTTCCCGACCCGTCTGCTCCCGCACCTCCACTCGCTCCCGCACCACCCGCACCTGCTCCACCCGCTCCCGCACCACCCTCTCTGGAGACCTCATGCATGACGAACGCCGCCGGATCGAGGAACGCGTAGAGCGCGTCCACACCCAACGCATCAAGCCCGCCCTCTACGCGGCCTCCGTCCCCTTCGAGGTCGAGGCCTGGCAGGCGCCGGGCGAGCCCGTGCCCTTCGAGGAGGCCGCCGCCGCCTCGTACGCCCCGTTCGCGATGGACACCCCCTGGGGCCCGCCGTGGGGCACCACCTGGTTCCGGATGCGCGGACAGGTCCCCGCAGAGTGGGCGGGCCGCCGCGTCGAGGCCGTCATCGACCTCGGCTTCGTCGGCGACTGGCCCGGCAACCAGGCCGAGGCCCTGGTCCACCTCGTCGACGGCACCCCGCTGAAGGCGGTCAACCCGCTCAACCAGTACGTGCCGATCGGCAACCCCGTACGCGGCGGCGAGAGCATCGACTACCTGGTCGAGGCGGCCTCCAACCCCGACATCCTCGCCGACAACTTCTCCAGGATCACCCCGCTCGGCGACATCCTCACCGCCGGCGACAAGCCGCTCTACACCTTCCGGCGCGCCGACATCGCCGTCCTGGACGAGGAGGTCTTCCACCTCGACCTGGACCTGCAGGTGCTGCGCGAGCTGATGGTCCACCTCGGCGAGCACGAGCCCCGCCGCCACGAGATCCTGCACGCCCTGGACCGGGCCATGGACGCCGTCGACCTCGACGACGTCTCCGGCAGCGCCACGGCCGTCCGCGAGATCCTCGCCCCGGTCCTCGCCAAGCCCGCCCACGCCAGCGCCCACACCATCTCCGGCGTCGGCCACGCCCACATCGACTCGGCCTGGCTGTGGCCGATCCGCGAGACCAAGCGCAAGACCTCCCGCACCTTCTCCAACGTCACCGCGCTGGCCGACGAGTACGAGGACTTCATCTTCGCCTGCTCGCAGGCCGTGCAGTACGAGTGGGTGCGCGACAACTACCCGCAGGTGTGGGAGCGGATCAAGAAGGCCGTCGACAAGGGCCAGTGGGTACCGGTCGGCGGCATGTGGGTCGAGTCCGACGGCAACCTGCCCGGCGGCGAGGCCATCGCCCGCCAACTGGTCCACGGCAAGCGGTTCTTCATCGAGCACTTCGGCATCGAGACCAAGGGCGTCTGGCTCCCGGACTCCTTCGGCTACAACGCCTCCTACCCGCAGCTCGCCAAGCTCGCCGGCAACGAGTGGTTCCTCACCCAGAAGATCTCCTGGAACCAGACCAACCGCTTCCCCCACCACACGTTCTGGTGGGAGGGCATCGACGGCACCCGCATCTTCACCCACTTCCCGCCGGTCGACACCTACAACGCCCGCTTCAGCGGCGAGGAGATGGACCGCGCGGTCCGCAACTACCAGGAGAAGGGCGCCGGTACGCGCTCGCTGGCCCCGTTCGGCTGGGGCGACGGCGGTGGCGGCCCCACCCGCGAGATCATGGAACGCGCCCGTCGGCTGGCCGACCTCGAAGGCTCCCCGAAGGTCGTCGTCGAACACCCCGACGAGTTCTTCGCCAAGGCCCGCGCCGAGTACGAGGACGCCCCCGTCTGGAACGGCGAGCTGTACCTCGAACTCCACCGCGCCACCTACACCTCCCAGGCCCGCACCAAGCAGGGCAACCGCCGCAGCGAGCACAAGCTGCGCGAGGCGGAGCTGTGGGCGACGACGGCCGCGCTCCACGCGCCGCAGTACAGCTACCCCCACGACAAGCTCGACCGCCTCTGGAAGACGGTCCTCCTCCACCAGTTCCACGACATCCTGCCGGGCTCGTCCATCGCCTGGGTGCACCGCGAGGCGGAGGCGGAGTACGCGAGGGTCGCGAAGGAGCTGGAGGAGCTGACGACGGAAGCGGTCGCCGCGCTCGGCGCCGGTGACGCGCGCGTCTTCAACACCAGCCCGCGTGACCGGGCCGAGGTGATCCGCACATCCGCGGGCGCACCGGCGTACGTCACCGTCCCCGCGAACGGCAGCGCGCCCCTCACCGCCGCCGAGCCCCCGCACCCCGTCACCGTCTCCGGCCGCGTCCTCGACAACGGCCTGGTCCGGGTGGAGATCGCCGAGGACGGCACCCTCGCCTCCGTCCGCGACCTGGTCGCCGACCGCGAAGTCCTCGGCGACAAGGGCAACCTGCTCCGCCTGCACACCGACCTCCCCAACTACTGGGACGCCTGGGACGTCGACAAGCACTACAAGAACCGCTACACGGACCTGCTGGACCCCGAGTCGATCACCGTGGTCGAGGAGAACCCCCTCCTCGGCGCGATCCGCGTGGAACGGACCTTCGGCAAGGGCTCGCGTCTCACCCAGACGATCACCCTGCGCGCAGGCAGCCCCCGGATCGACTTCGAGACGGACATCGACTGGCACGAGGCCGAGAAGTTCCTCAAGGCAGGCTTCCCGATCGACGTCCGCGCCGCCCACTCCTCCGCCGAGATCCAGTTCGGCCACATCCAGCGCCCCACCCACACCAACACCAGCTGGGAGGCGGCCCGCTTCGAGGTCTCCGGCCACCGCTGGGTGCATGTCGGCGAACCCGGCTACGGCGTCGCGGTCATCAACGACTCGACCTACGGCCACGACGTCTCCCGCACGGTCCGCGAGGACGGCGGTACGACCACCACGGTCCGCCTCAGCCTGGTCCGCGCCCCGCGCATCCCGGACCCCGAGGCCGACCAGGGCAAGCACCGGTTCACGTACTCCCTCCTCCCCGGCGCGAGCATCGAGGACGCGGTCGCCGAGGGCTACGCCCTCAACCTGCCGCTGCGCGTCGCGGACGCGGCGGGCGCACCCGAGCCGGTCGTGTCCGTGGACGGCGAGGGCGTCACCGTCGAGGCGGTGAAGCTCGCCGACGACGCCTCGGGCGACGTCGTGGTCCGGATCTACGAGTCGAGCGGCGGCCGGGCCCGGGGCGTCCTGCGCACCGGCTTCCCGCTCGCCGGGGCCCAGATCACCGACCTGCTGGAACGCCCCCTGTCCGAGGCGCCCACGGACGGCGACGGCGTCCCGGTGACCCTGCGCCCGTTCGAGGTGCAGACACTACGGCTGACGGTGGGCAAGCGCTGACCCCTGGTGGGGCTTCCCCCGCAGTTCCCCGCGCCCCTGTCAGGGGCGCGGGGAACTGCGCGAACGGGGTCCGGGGCGGAGCCCCGAGTCTTTGACGCGGGGGTCGAAGGGGCGCGCAGCCCCTGGGGATGGGACGGGTAGGGGCGGCGGGGGCGAGAGAACTCAGACGGCGAGCGGCCGATCGGCAACCGTCGGCTTGCACGCCACCGGCGGCGCCACAGCCACAGGGCGCGCATCCACCGCAACCGCCACCTCGGCCACGGCAACCTCGGCCACAGCCACGTCGGCAACCCCCACCTCGGCCACCTGATGCGGCAATGACACCGGCCGCACCGGCCGCGGCCCCGACACCACCGTGTAGTCCTGCCCCAGCCGAGTCGGCAGCACATCCCCCGTCTCCTCGCCGAGCGCCAACCGCACGGCCGCCCACGGCGCGTTGATCCCGCACAGCGCGAGCTGGTGCAGCCCGCCCGCCGGGCGCGTGTTCACGTCCATCAGGACCGGCTCGTCGCCGTACATCCGGAACTGGATGTTCGTCAGGTGGTGCAGCCCGAACCGCTCCGCGAGCCGCCGCGTCGGCTCGATCCACGCCGGGTGGAGCGTGAAGCCGCGCCGCCGGCCGTTCTTGGTGCGGCCCACGGCCATCCGGACCCGGCCGTCGGGGCCGGTGAGGCAGTCGACGGACACCTCCGGCTGCTCCAGCCGCGGCATCACCATCCAGTCGACGGGCTCCTCGGCCGCCCGCACCGCCTCCACGACCATGTCGAGCTGGACGTACGGGCTGGGGAAACCGCTGAGGTGATCGAGCGAGAAGGGGGCGCGTGTGACGACACGGAAGCCCACACCGCCCGCCCCGGACGCCGGCTTGAAGCACGCCCTGTGTCCGTCGGCCTCCAACTCCTCGACAGCGGCGACGAGTTCGTCGGCGTTCGTCACCCGGTACCACGGCGGCACCGGAATCCCGTGCTCACGGACCGCCTCGTACGCGGTCACCTTGTCCTCGAACACCTCGATGGCTTCGGCGGTCGGCGCCAGCAGGGCCGTACCGACGGCGGCGAACTCCTCGCGGTGCGCGGCGAGGGCCGCCTGGTGCAGCCGGGGCACGAAGACATCGATGCCGCGCTTGGCGCACTGGTCCAGCGCGTACTCCACGTACGCGGCGGGGGAGAGGCCCTCGGGCTCCAGGTCGGCGGTGTCGGCGGCGGCCAGTACGGGGGAGTCGGCGTCGCCGTGCGTGGCATGGATGTCCACCGGACGAGCGTGCGGATTATGCCGCAGCTGATCCATGAAGAAGACATTCTCCGCGTACGTGCGGTTGAGCCAGACGCGTACGCGAGAGACCATGCAGGCCGCCTTTCCAAGGTTCGCGGGCAGGGCGAAGCAGGCCGTGCCCGGCCAGGGGGGATGGAGGTACGCCGAACCGCCGTACGCGAAGGAGGGGCGTGGCGGTGGTGTAGGACGGATCATACGGCCACTGGGACCCATGTTTCTGTCACGCGCGTGTTAATCCTCGCGCGGCGGTGTCTTCGGACAGGTCGGCGGGGTCCACGGGCGCGCCGGCGGCGCACACGGGCGAGTCGGCGGTGTTCCCCGACAGGGCGACGACGGTGTTCCCCGCCCCGGCGGGCCGTGGCTCGGCAGGTCGGTCTTGTCCGTGGGCGCGCACCTGTGTTCTCGTGTTGATGTTCGGCGTTCGGAGAGGAGCACGGGTGGAGTCGAGGGTCGGCCGTCACGGAAATCTGCTGGCCGTCAGTGATCTGCACATCGGCTATCCCGAGAACCGCGCCCTGGTCGAGCGGATGCGCCCCGAGAGCGACGACGACTGGCTGCTCGTCGCCGGTGACGTCTCCGAGACCGTCGCCGACATCCGCTGGGCGCTGACGACCCTCGCCGACCGGTTCGCCAAGGTCGTCTGGGTGCCGGGCAACCACGAACTGTGGACCCACCCCAGCGAGACCGTCCCGTACCGGGGCGTCGAACGGTACGACCATCTCGTCGCCCTCTGCCGGGAGCTGGGCGTCGTCACCCCCGAGGACCCGTACCCCCTGTGGGAGGGGCCGGGCGGCCCGGTGGTGATCGCGCCGCTGTTCCTCCTGTACGACTACTCGTTCCTGCCCGACGGCTGCGCCACCAAGGCGGAGGGCCTGGAGTACGCGCACGGCACCGGAGTGGTCTGTGCCGACGAGCACGTGCTGCACCCCGACCCGTACCCGACCCGGGACGACTGGTGCCGCGCCCGCGTCGCCGAGACCGAACGCAGGCTCGCCGAACTCCCGCCCGACCTCCCGAAGGTGCTGGTCAACCACTACCCCCTGGACCGGCACCCGACGGACGTCCTGTGGTACCCCGAGTTCGCCATGTGGTGCGGCACCGAGCTGACCGCCGACTGGCACCGGCGGTTCAACGTCGAGGTCATGGTCTACGGCCATCTGCACATCCCGCGGACCACCTGGCTGGACGGGGTCCGCTTCGAAGAGGTGTCCGTGGGATACCCCCGCGAGTGGCGACCGCGTCCGGAACCCCCGGGCAGGCTGCGCCGCATTCTGCCGTTGGAGGTCGGAGCCGGTGATCGAGGAACTGCTCCCGGGAGCGGTCGTGGTCGTGGAGGCGCACGCCCATGAGGAGGCCGCCGCCGTCGAGGGGGTCGAGCTGTACCCCGAGGAGGAGGCGGTCGTCGCCCGGGCGGTACCGAAGCGGCGCCGCGAGTTCACCCTCGTCCGGGCCTGCGCCCGGCGGGCCATGGAGAAGCTCGGGGTCGCCCCTCGGGCGATCGTGCCCGGCGAGCGCGGCGCCCCCGGCTGGCCGGACGGCCTGACCGGCAGCATGACCCACTGCGAGGGATACGCCGCCGCCGCCCTGGTCCGCGCCGTCGACCTCGCCTCCCTCGGCATCGACGCCGAACCCCACGACGCCCTGCCCGAGGGCGTCCTGACGGCGATCGCCCTGCCCACGGAGGAGACCCGGCTGCGCCGGCTGACCGCCGACGACCCCTCGGTCCACTGGGACCGGCTGCTCTTCAGCGCCAAGGAGTCCGTCTACAAGGCGTGGTTCCCGCTCACCCGGCGATGGCTGGACTTCTCGGAGGCCGACATCGAGGTGACCGTGGGCCCCGACGGCCGCTCCGGCCGCTTCCGCGCCGAACTCCTCGTACCGGGACCGGTGGTGGCCGGCCGGCGACTCGACGTCCTCGACGGTCGCTGGAGCGTCCGGCGGGGGCTGGTGGCGACCGCGGTCTCGGTTCCCTTTCCCTCCGAGGTCGAGACCGAGGACGCCGGATGACCACCCTGTCCTATGGTGAGCTGCACAGACAGGTCGCGCCGGAGATCGACGCGGAGATCGCCACCGCCCTGGAGAGCCTCGGGCCGTCGTCCGGGGCGGTCCGACGATCCATATCCGGGCTGCTGGGCCACCAGCGGATGAAATACCCCCTGTCCGTGCTCCCCCTGCTCGTGCACGCCTGCGAGACCGGGGCCCCGGGACCGGCCGTTCCCCTGGCGGCCGTGCACGTCCTGTGGTGGACCTCCGCCTGCTACCTCGACGACCTGGCCGACGGGCACGGCGCGCACACCCCCGCCGGACTCGGCACGGACGAGGCGCTGCTGGCGTCCGTCCTCAGCGGACAGGCCCTGCCCATCAGGGTCGTCCAGGCCCAGCCGGTGCCGGACGCGGTGCGGGGCGCCCTCACCCGGGAGATCGTCGACTGCTGGATCGACGCCGTGGAGGGCCAACTGCGCGATCTGCGCGGCGACCTGGCGAACGCCTCGCGCGACGCGGTCGTGGCCGCCTATCGAGGGAAGTCCGGCGCACCCTTCGGGATGATCACGGCGATGGCCGCGATCCTCTCCGGCGCCAGGAGCGAACGCACCGAACTGTGGCGGGAGTTCGGTGAGGTCTTCGGAATCCTCTGGCAGCTCTTCAACGACCAGGAGGACCTGCTCTCCGGTCGTGACGAGGACCTGCTGAACGGCACGGTCACCTATCTCCTCGCCTGCGCCCTGGAGGAGGCGCCCCCGGGCTCCCGGGAGCGGGTCGCGGAACTCGGGCGCGCCGCGCGCGGCTCCGCAGCGGCCCGCGCGCGGTTGCGCGCACTGCTGCTCGGCCCCGCCGTGCTCCGGCGGTTCGAGCGGGACCTCGCCGCGTTCCGCGACGACGCGCACCGGGTCCTCGACGAACTGGGCGGCGACGAGAGCCATGTGCCGGCCCTGCGGCAACTGGTGGACCAGGCCGCCGGGATGTGCCTGACCGTGGGGCTGCCCTAGGGGGTGTTTCGAAAGTCCTGTGCGGTGCCCGCGGTGTCCGGTGCGTGCTCTCGGCGTGCCGGACGAAAGCCCTCGTACTGGACGTACTTGGGGTTTCGGCCGGTGCGGCGAGAGTGCGTGCCGGGCGCCGTGGGTGCTGTGCGGGACTTTCGAAACACCCCCTAGACCGGGACCGGCGAGGGCCCGCCGGAGGTCACCCGGCGGACCGTCGGAGCCCGCGCCCCCGCACACGGAGCCCGCGCTCACTCACACCTGCGGGCACCAGCTCCGCAGCAGCTCGAAGAACTCCTCCTCGTTGCCCGAGAGCCCCGCCGCCGCCAGTGCCTGCTCCGCCTCGGCGAGCGCGGCGGGCGGCACCACGGGTGGTCGGCGGGAGTCCGGCGGCCCGTCGAACGCTGCTCGTACGGTCCCCAGCAGCCGAAGATAGGCCTGCACGGCGGCGCGCTCGCGGTCGGTCAGTACGGCGGTCGGCATCGAACGGCTCTCCCCTGGTCGGATCGGCGAAACTCCGTGCCCGCCCCGGCACAGGGGCGGCACACTCCCAGCTTGCCGTCCACCACTGACAATCCCGCTCTCCCGCGCGCGGAAGCCGCCCTAGGAGCCCGCTCCCAGCACCGTTCTTCGCTCATCCTCCGTCAGGGGTGGTTCCGTCAAAGGGGGGTTGACCGAGCCGCGCAGCACCGCGAGGACGACCTCCGGCCGGACCAGGGCGCCGATCGGCGCGGTGAGGGTGATCACGCCGAGGTACGCCCGGAAGACCAGGGGCCGGCCGAGCGCGGTCCGCATCAGCCGCTCCACGTAACGCCCGAAGAGCCTCTGCGCCGCGTTCGGCCGTTTGCCGATGGCCTCCGGGTACCGGATGTCCGTGCCGGTGGCCAGCTCCCAGGCCAGGCCCACCGGCTTCGCCACCGCCTTCTGCACCCGGCGCGCCAGCCCCGGCGCCGTGAGACCGAGCGCGGCGACCCGTTCCCGCAGTACGAGAGCGCTCTGCGCGGCGACGGACATGCCGTGGCCGTAGATCGGGTTGTACGTGGCGACCGAGTCGCCGATCGCGACGAAACCGTCGGGCCAGCCGGACACCTTCTCGAAGAAGCGGCGCCGGTTGATCGTGCTGCGGGTGACCACGACGTCCGTCAGGGGCTCGGCGCGGGAGATCAGCTCGCCCACGACGGGGTGCCGGACGTCGTCCCGGGCGAACGGCTCGAACTCCTCGGACCGCGCCGTCGGTTGACCGCCTCGGGTGCCCGACAGCGTCACCAGCCACCGCCCGCCCTCGATGGGCACGAGCGTCGCGCTCCGCCCCGGCACCGGCTGCGACCCGTCCGGCTGCACATTGACCACCGGGTACTCCTCGGTGCCCGCCGGCGCCCGGAAGACCCGGCTCGCGTACACGAGACCGGAGTCGACCTCGTCCATCGGCGCGGGCGCGACCCCGAGCGCGTCGAGCCAGGCCGTGCCCCGCGAACCGCGCCCGGCGGCGTCCACCACCAGATCGGCGGTGAGGACCCGGTCCTCGCCGTCGGCGGAGGAGAGCCGGATGCCCGTCACCCGGGAGGCGTCGCCCGCCAGGCCCACGATCTCGGTGCGGTCCAGCACGGTCACACGGGGGTCGGCCACGAGCCGTGCGCGGACGACCGACTCCAGCAGATCGCGGCTGCACGCGATCATGAACTCCATCTCCGGCCAGCGGCGCACCCAACCCTGCGGAGACAGGCCCACCAGCCCGGTCGGCAGCGGGATGCGCCGGGCACCCGCGGCCAGCCAGGCGTCGGTGACACCCGGCAGCAGCTCCTCCATCGCCCGGGCCCCGCCCGACCAGAGCAGATGGGCGTGCCGGGCCTGGGGCACGCCCTTGCGGGGTTCGGGTCCCTCGGTCAGTGCGTCGCGTTCGACGACGGTGACCTCGGCGTGGTCACGCAGCGCGGCGGCGGCCAGCAGACCGGCCAGGCCCGCGCCGACGACGACGGCACGCCGGGGAGTCGTGGCCGCGCCGTCGCGCGGGCCGCTAAGGGGTTCGCTCATGGAAGTCGCTTCCTGACCTGGTCGCGGCGGCCCATTCGCGGGCGGCCGCTACGACGGGTGACTGACGCAGGGCGATGGACATCCGCACGAGGTCACGGGGGTTCTCGGCCGGCGGGGCCGGGGCGTCGGCCGGGGCCGAGCTGATGACCCGGCCCTCCGGATCGTCCGCCTTCGCCCGCACCGCCGCCGTCACCATCGCCGCGTCGGCCTCGGCCCGCGCCTGGACGGGCTCCGAACCCGACGCGACGGCCGCGTCGTACGCCTTGGCCCGCACTTCGGCGTCGAAGTACGGGTACAGGCTGAGCATGCCGTCGTGGATGTCGGACTCGCGCTGTGTCATCTGGAGCCGGGCCGGCGCCCACCAGGAGATCCGCACCTCGTGGCTCGCCTGGGCCCAGACGGGGCGCAACTCCCGCCACAGCGGGCCGAGCCGGCGGTACATGGACCAGATGGTCCAGGAGTCCCCGAGGCGTTCCCCGGCCAGCGGCAGACAGAAGCCGACCGCGCAGACCTGCGCGCCGACGGACGACAGCACGGGCGCCACGTACGTGCTCAGATAGTCCAGGTCGCCGCCCTGCCAGCGGGCCACCACGGCGATCAGCTTGACCGCCGCGAACGGGACGTTGAGCAGGAAACCGAACGCGATGATCAGCAGCCCCGCACGCAGCCAGCCGCGCACCTGGAGCGCCCAGCGCCAGCACATCACGTTCATCGCGAGCCCCGCGACCATGAACCCGGTCAGGTACAGCACGATCATCTCGCGCAGGAACGGGGCGCCCGCGTAGTACGTGTCGAAGTCCCGCACCCGCTCCACGGGGGCCTCGCCGAGCACGAACAGCACCACGATCGCCACGCACACCGCGCCGTACCCGGCGATCCAGCGGCGCGAGAGGCGCCGGGTCGTCTCCGGCGGGCCGCCACGCCAGTTGGTGATCAGTACCAGGCAGGAGCCGCTGAACGCGCTCAGCAGCAGATAGACGACGGCGGCCGAGACGTTCGTGACGCCCGTGACGCGGTTCAGCTCGATGATCGTCGGCGGCGCGGCGAAGCAGAAGACCAGGGCGGCCAGAGTCATCAGCGCGCACACGGACCTGATCAGGGGATCGCCCCAGTTCCGCAGCAGCGCGGGCGTCTTGAGGGCGAGGGCTATCGTCATCGCGATGGCCGGAATGTAGTAGCTGGACCCGTCCATGTCTTCGGAATTCTCGGCGTCTCGGCGTCTGGGCGTCCGTGCCGCTCAGCCCTGCGGCCCGCGGTAGCCGAGCGAGGCCCCGATGCGGCCGGCCAGGTGGTCCCGGCGCACCGGCCCGCGCAGCGCCGAACCGGCCAGCCACATACGGCACTTGCTGGCCAGCAACAGTCCGAAGCTCTCCGCGTCCTGCTCGTCGGACAGGTCGAACCGGGTCCGGGCGACGACCCTCAGCACGGTCTCCTCGAGATCGGCGCCCTGGCTCAATAAGCGCGCGGCGACGGCGGCGCCGTCCACGTGCTGTCCGCAGTGCCCGGCCTGCATGTGCCACAGTTCGTGACCGAGGATCACCAACTGGTGGTCGGGCGCGGTGCGTTCCTCGATGACGACCAGGTCCTGCTCGGCCATGTCCAGCCACAGCCCACTCGCCGTACCGGGCGGGAAGGCGGCGGTGCGGTAGTGGACGGGGCGGCCGCGGCGTCTGCTCATGGCGTCGCACAGGGCGCTGTAGAGATCGGCGGGGTCCGCCGGTGCCGACAGGGTGATTTCGCCGACCAACTCGCCGCACAGACGGCGCATTTCCCTTCCGATGCTCACAGATCTCCCCCGGTCAGGACTCGGGCCGCTTGACGCTCTCCAGCAGCATGTCCAACCATTCCGCGACCTTGTCGCGGTGCTGGTCGGTGGGCAGCTGCGCCGCCCGCCAGGCGATGGAACGCACACCGTGGTTCTGGAGCAGCCGCTGCAACGGGTCGTCCGCGGCCTCGGCCGCCGCGCGCTCGCGGTCGGCGAGTTGCTGGAGGAGCTCCTGCTCGGTCCGCATCAGGGCGCTCGCCAGCGCCTCGGGATCCTCGGCGGTCAGGAAGCCGGCGTGGACCCTGAAGAAGCGCTGGATGGCGTCGCAGTGCTCCATCGTGGGACGCCGATCGCCGTTGATCAGGGCACCCGCCTGCTGGCGCGACATGCCCGCGCCGTCGGCGATCTCCTGCTGGGTGTACTTGCGGCCGTTGGGCTTGAGCCGGGTGCGTCGCAGCAGGTCGAGGCGTTGCAGAAAGCGGGCCTGGACGTCCGGCTCACCGGCGCGCCGACCGCTCAGCAGGGCCTTCACGACCGCCTCCGGCACACCCGAGGCCACCGAGAGCCGCCGGGTGTCGAAGACCTCCGCGTGCCCCACGCGCAACTTGTCCGCCAGCGCGGTGACACGGGCCACGACGGCCGGCAGCAGAACCGTCGCCGCGGCGTCCGGAACCTCGAAGCCATCCGTCACCGACAGATCTCCTACGTCTCTCTCAGGCCAATTTCGCGGTACTGCGGAATCCGTGGATCCAAGCCTGGCGCGAGACCCTGGTCCCGGCAAGTACACCGTGAACTGCGGGGAGACTAGCGGTTCGGTCGAACTCACATCCAGGTCTCGCCACAACTGTGGCGAGATTCAGCCGTCAACCGGCGCCGAATGCCACGATAGTTGACACGCCTCCGCCCGGGGCAGGAGGATCAAGGAGCCGTGTGAAGGCCGCATAGGCAAGAGGGGTGACCTCCCGATGGCATATCAGGCAGGAGGGCAGCGGTCGGTACCGCGGCCCGTCCCCGACACGTCCGAAGCCCAGGAAGCGCAGGCGTATCTCCAGGACTACGCCGTACTGCTGGACTCCGTCCTGTTCCCGTCCGTCGTCCTCGACCACCGCTGGGACGTCGTCCTGAGCAACGCCGCGTTCCGCGCGCTCTTCACCGGAGTGGGGCCCCACCCGACGGCCCTGCCGGACGACAACTTCCTCCGCTTCGTGCTCTTCCACCCGGACGCCGCCACCGTTCTCGGTGACCACGAGTCCAGTTGGTGTCTGCCGATGCTCGCCCACTTCGCCGCCGCCGTGGAGCGCCACCCCCAGGACCGGGGCCTGCAGTCCATCCGCCGGGACATCGCCCAGGACCCCATCATGGACGCCGCCTACCGCCACGGCCTGCCGCACTGGCTCCGCACCGTCGGCCCCGGCGCCGTCCGGCACGACGGCGCCGTCCGGCCCCTGGTCCACCCGGACCCGCGGTGGGGCGCGACCCACTGCCGGGTCGTCGGAGAGAGCCCCGACACCCTCCACGACCTCGGCTACCACCGGATGACCCTCGTCCTGCACGAGGTGAACCGTCCGACCGACCACGCCCGCAGGGCCCGCCGCCCCGCCGACCCGCATCGACCCACCTGAGCGTGGTGCCCTCCCCGGAGAGGTGAGCCGCACCCCCTCCGGCGCCGCCGGCGTTCAGGTCGCCGACGGCGCCGGAGGTCAATCCTTCTCCAGCGCGGTCCCCCGTTTGGCCGCCTGGATCTGCTCGTACACATGGGTGCGCAGTTCCGCGAAGCGCGGGGCCACGCGGGTGTGCAACTGGTCACGCTCGGCGGGGAGATCGACCTTCAGCTGCTCCTGGACGACCGTGGGGGAGGCGGACAGGATCAGGACACGTTCGCCCAGGTAGACGGCCTCGTCGATGTCGTGGGTGACGAAGAGGATCGTGATCCCGCGCTTCCGCCACAGACCCCGCACGAGATCCTCCAGGTCGGCGCGGGTCTGGGCGTCGACCGCCGCGAACGGCTCGTCCATCAACAGGACGTCCGGCTCGTACGCCAGCGCGCGGGCGATGGCGACCCGCTGCTGCATCCCGCCGGACAACTGCCACGGGTACGCCCCGGCGGCGTCGGACAGACCGACCGAGGCGAGCGCGTCCTCGACCAGACCCCACCGCCGCTCCCGGATCAACTTCTTCTGCTTGAGCGGAAGTTCGACATTGTCGCGGACCCGCATCCAGGGGAAGAGGCTGCGCCCGTACTCCTGGAAGACGACCGCCATGCCCGGCGGCGGCCCCTCCACCGGCTCTCCCGCCAGGCGGACTTCACCCGCCGTCGGCCTCAGCAGCCCCGCCACGCACTTCAGCAGGGTCGTCTTGCCGCAGCCCGACGGGCCCACCAGACACACCAGTTCGCCGGCGTCGACGGTGAAGGTGAGGTCCCGCACCGCCTCCACGCGGCGCCCGGAACCCTCGTAGACCTTCTTCAGGCCCGCTACGTCAAGCAAGGCGTGCATCGCCCGCTGCTCCTTCTCGAGTTTCACTACGACCGCCGGGAGGACGCGCGCTGACCGTGGTACCAGCCGAGCACGCGCCGCTCGACCAGCCGGAAGACGACGGACAGCAGGAACCCCAGCAGGCCGAGGACGAGAATGCCGGTCCACATGTCGGGGATGGCGAAACCGCGCTGGAACTGGACGATGGTGTAGCCCAGTCCGTTGCTGGCCGCGGTCATCTCGCTGATGACCATGAGGATGATGCCGATGGACAGCGCCTGGCGCAGCCCGGCGAAGATCTGCGGGCTCGCCGAGCGCAGCACGACGTTCCGCAGCCGCGCCGCGCCCGTGATGCCGTACGACCTGGCCGTCTCGGACATCACGGAGTCCACAGCGCGGACGCCCTCGACCGTGTTGAGCAGGATCGGCCAGACACAGCCGCTCGCGATCACGGCGATCTTCATCGTGTCGCCGATGCCCGCGAACAGCATGATGACCGGGACGAGGACGGGCGGCGGCACCGCCCGCAGGAACTCCAGGACCGGTTCGCAGACCGCCCGCACCCGCTGGTGGGTGCCGATGACCGTGCCGAGCGCCACACCGACGACCGCCGCCAGGGCGTACCCGGCGGTCAGGCGCAGCAGGCTGGGCAGGACGTCGGCGCGCAGCCGCTCGGCCGTCCAGACGTCCGGGAAGGTGGCGAGGATCGTGCGCAGCGGCGGCCAGTACACATCGGTGCTGCCCGCCGACGCGAACCACCAGACCGTGACCAGGACGAGGGGGAGGGCGACGACGAACAGCGGTCGCAGCAGTGCACGGCTCACGCCGCCACCTCCCCGCGCACCGACTGGTGCCAGGCCAGCGCCCGCCGCTCCACCGTCCGCGCCCCCACGTTGATGAGCAGCCCCAGCAGCCCGGTGACCACCACCAGGGCGTACATCTCCGGCACCGCCTGCGAGGTCTGCGCGACCGCGATGCGCTGCCCCAACCCCGGCGCTCCGATGACCAGTTCGGCGGTCACGGCCAGGATGAGCGCCACCGCCGCGG
The DNA here is from genome assembly GCF_020982545.1 of Streptomyces sp. MNU76. GTDB lineage: Bacteria > Actinomycetota > Actinomycetes > Streptomycetales > Streptomycetaceae > Streptomyces. The sequence goes on from NZ_JAJKLK010000003.1 coordinate 1,139,614, forward strand.
CCAGCCTGACGCCGGTCATGACGTACGGCAGGGCGGTGGGCCACAGCACATGGCGGATCCGCGCCCACGTACCGAGGCCGTAGGAGCGGGCGGTCTCCTCGGCGACCGGGTCGACGTCCTGGACGCCGTACAGGGTCTGGATCAGGACCTGCCAGAAGGACGCGTAGACCACCAGCACCAGCACCGACCGCAGTTCGCTGCCGTACAGCAGGACCGCCAGCGGGATCAGCGCGACCGAGGGGATCGGGCGCAGGAACTCGATCGTGGAGGATGTCGCCTCGCGCAGATACGGCACGACGGCGATGACGATCCCCACCAGGATCCCGGCGGTGACGGCGATCAGCAGCCCGACCGCCCAGCCGGTGAGGGTGTCGCCGAGCGCCGTCCAGAACGCCTCGTCGGCGAACTCGGTGCCGAGGGCGCCGGCGACCCGGCTGACCGGCGGGAAGTAGGCGTCCCTGACGACGCCGACCCGGGGGACCGCCTCCCACAGCACGAGGAACCCCACGAGGCCGGCCGCGCCCAGCGCGGTGTTGCCCGTCCTCACGGAAGCAGCTTGTCCAGGTCCGGGGCCTTGTCGAACAGGCCGTCCTGCACGCCCAGTTCGGCCAGCCGCTCGATGGAGGGGCGGTCGGGTTCCGCGGGGAAGTGGGGCAGGGTCAGCTTGTCCCGCAGGGCGCTCGGGATCTTCGTGTACGTGGTGAGGATCTCGCGGACCTCGTCGGGGTGGCTGTCGGCGTACTCGAGGGACTCGACGGTCGCCTCCTGGAACTTCTTCACCAGCTCCGGGTTCTTCTGGGCGTACTGCTGGGAGGTGAAGTACATGGCCACGGTGAGGTTCGGGTCCACGTCGAAGAAGTTCGACGCGATGGACCGGCCGCCGGCCGCCTTGACGGTGGCCAGCGCGGGCTCCGGGGTGCAGGCCCCGTCGACCTGGCCCTTGTCGAGCGCGGCGGGCATCTGGTCGAAGGGCATCTCGACGAACTCGACCTTCGACGGGTCGCCGCCCGCCTTGCGGATCGACTCCCTGATGGAGGTGTCACAGATGTTGTTGAGCGTGTTGACCGCGACCTTCTTGCCCTCCAGTTGGTCGGGGGACTTGACGGGGCTGTCCTTCTTCACCGTGATGCCGCAGAAGTCGGCACCCTTCTCGGCAGTGGATGCCACACCGTTGGCCACGACCTTGACAGGCACGTTCTTGGACTGGGCGACCAGCAATGACGTCGTGTTGCTGAACCCGAACTGGAACTGGCCGGAGATCACACCGGGCACGATCGCGGCCCCACCCTGAGCGGGCGTCAGCTCCAGCTTCAGGCCGCGCTCGGCGTAGAAGCCCTTCTTCTGGCCCAGGTAGACGGGAGCGACATCCAGGATGGGAATGATGCCGACCTTGAGGGTGGTGGTACTGCCGGACGCGCCGGCCCCGCTCGACCCCGAGGAGTCGGACGAACCGCAGCCCGTGGCGGCCAGAAACAGAGCGCCGGCCGCGAGGCCGATGGGCAGACGACGCATGGCTCCCCCTAGTGGGACAGTTGCTCGGCAACGTGTGCGTGGACCGCACGGCAGTGCACAGCGCGAACGTAGAGGGTCGGTGCGAGCGGGTCAATGCCCCCGCTGTGCAAGGTCGTTGACGTTTTTGCAAGAGTCCTGGCGTGCGCAGAGCGCACCACCGTGTGTATGAGGCGCACCGCCGTGCGTACGGAGCGCACGTGCCGGGCGTCTCCGTGTGTCCGCCAGGAGGCGACGATGCCCGGTCGAGACCGGTTGGGCGCGGCCCGCGAAGCGCATGTCGTCCGGTCCTTCGAGCGGGGACTCGCGATCAACCGGGCCCTCGACGCGAAGCATCCCGCACCGACGCCTCACCTCCGCCGACCACTGTTCGGGCTGCCGTCAGCGGGCGATCCGGGACGCCGGGAACGGAGCCTGGGGGCACCCCCAGCGGTGGCTGGGGGAGTGCGGAGCCCCCTTTCCTCCGGAGAGAAGGTCTGGGGCTTCTCCGTCGCCCTCTGTCCGTCCCCACCTGGCCAGGGCGGGAGGGAACCGGCCTCCCGGGATCGGATCACGCGCGGGATGCGTGTCGCCGCCCCGGTGCGGGACCGGACGGTGAGGTGGCGGCCGCCGTGAGGTCGCCGGGATCGAGGCGGACCCGTGTGTGACGGGGCGGCCGCGGGCCGGGCGCGAGCCCTGGCCCCCGGCTCCGGCGCCCCTACAGGTCGAGCACCAGCCGCGAGCCCTGGCAGCGGGACACGCAGATGAGCATGGTCTCCCCGGCCGCGCGCTCCTCGTCGCTGAGCACCGAGTCGCGATGGTCCGGGGTGCCCTCCAGGACATCCGTCTCACAGGTCCCGCACGTGCCCTCCGTGCACGAGTACAGCACCTCGACCCCGGCGGCACGCACGGTGTCGAGCACGGAGACCCCGACGGGAACCGTGACCGTCTTCCCCGTCCGCTCCAGCACGACCTCGAACTCGCCGTCCGGGCCGGTCTCCTGCTCCTTCGGCCGGAACCGCTCGATGCGGAGCGCCTTGCCCGGGCACCGCTCCTCGACCGCGTCGAGCAGCGGTCCGGGACCGCAGCAGTAGACGAGGGTGTCCTCGGGCAGCCCGTCCAGCACGGACCCGAGGTCCAGCAGCCCGCTCTCGTCCTGCGGGGCGACCGTCACCCGGGTGCCGTACCCGGCCAACTCCTGCTGGAACGCCATGGATGCACGGCTGCGCCCGCCGTACAGCAGCGACCACTCCGCACCCGCCGCCTCGGCGGCGGCCAGCATCGGCAGGATGGGGGTGATGCCGATGCCGCCGGCCACGAACCGGTAGCGGGGCACCGGCTCCAGCGCGAAGTTGTTGCGCGGGCCGCGCACCCGGACCTTGTCGCCGCGCGCCAACTCCGTGTGCACGTACGCCGATCCGCCGCGCCCGTCGGGCTCCCGCAGCACCCCGATCCGCCAGGTGTGCCGGTCCGCCGGGTCGCCGCACAGCGAGTACTGCCGTTCCAGCCCGGGGCCGAGCAGCACATCGATGTGCGCGCCCGGTTCCCAGGCCGGGAGTTCCTCGCCCAGTGGATGCCGCAGGGTGAGGGCCAGCACGCCGTCGGCGGCGAACTCCCGGCTGTCGACGATGAGTTCGACCTCGTGGACGGACGAGGTGGAGGACGAGGTCATGAGGTGATTCCTTGTGGCTCCGTGCCTTGCGGCTGGTGTCCTTGCGGGTGGGAGAGCATCCACTCCCACATCTCGATGGGGTCCTGCGCGGTGTGCTCGCGCCCGCAGTGACAGGTGCCGTGCAGGATGTCCGTGCCCGGCAGCCAGGCGATGCGGTAGACCTCTCCGGTCCGGAAGGTGGGCGGTGTGCTCACTGGACCTTCTCCACCGGCTTCTCCCCCTGCTCGACCAGCCGGGCGAGGATACGGCGGGCGGCCAGACCACCGGTGTCGATGTTGATGCTCAGCTCCTGGTAGCCGGTGCGCTCGGAGCCCAGCGTCTCCTGGAGCAGGTTCAGCGCGACGACGTCCTGCATGACGACCGTGTGGTTGTTGCCCCTGAGGAACTCGGTGACCTCGTCGTCCTCGGTCGCCCAGTCCCGGGAGACCATCCAGAAGTCGTACACCTTGCCGTCCGTCGACGGGGTGATCGCGTAGGTGATCTCGGTGTGGAAGCCGTTGGGGTCGCTGCCGTCCGCCTCGGGGAGCACGCCCACCGGCGCGATCCGGCTGTGCAGCAGGTACAGGCAGGGGGCGAAGTACTCGATGTCCTGCCAGCGGGTGATGCGTCCCTCGATGCCGGTCGACCGCGCGTAGAACGGCGGGCACTCGGCGTCGTCCATGTGCCGGCTCACGCGCACGACACCGGCGCCCTCGTCGACCTCGGTGGTGATCGGTGTCTCGGCGACCTCGGGGGTTCCGATGTAGCCGCCGTGCAGGTAGGTCTCGTGGGAGAGGTCGAGGAGGTTGTCGACGAGGAGCCCGTAGTCGGCGTCGATCGGCTCCATACCGCGCACGGTCGTCCAGCCGGGGGCGGCCAGGTGCTTCGCGCGCGGGATCGTCTGCGGGTCGGCGAGCGCCGGGTCGCCTATCCACACCCAGATCAGCGAGTCCTGCTCGACCACCGGGTAGGAGGCCACGCGAGCCGTCCGCGGGATCCGCTTCTGCCCCGGCACGTACACACACGCGCCCGACGTGTCGTACGTGAAGCCGTGGTACCCGCACACGATCCGGTCCCCGTCCAGCCCGCTCTTGGAGAGCGGGTACCGGCGGTGCACACACCGGTCGTGCAGCGCGACCGGCGTCCCGTCCTCCTCCGTCCGGTAGAAGACGAGCGGCTCACCGAGGATCGTCCGGCCCAGCAGTTCCCGCCCCACCTCTTCGGCGTAGGCGGCGACGTACCACTGGTTCCTGGCAAAAGCAGTCATGTGCGGCATGAGCGGGGTCCCGTCATCCTCGACGTCGTGTCGGAAACACCATGACGATGTCGCCTCCACCCCGGCAATAGGACTTCCGTTGGACGGAAACCCCCTGGTCAGGTACATGGTGCCGGCAACGTGGTGTTCGGTTCGCTTCACCGCTCCGGCCGAGACCGGAACAGGCGCCTCTCTGGCCCTGCGCCCGCGGGGTCGGGGTCGGTGGCGAGGCGTTCACGGTGCAGGCCGACATCGCCGTCCACGCCGATGCCATCCGCATGGCCGAGGAGGTGTTCGGCCGTTTCGGCGGCCTGGATGTGCTGGTGAACAACGTCGGTGACATGGCGGGCGACCAGATGTCCTGGCGGGAGCTCACCGAGGAGTCCATCGACCACGTCCTCGCGGTGGACATCAAGGGAACGATGCTGTGCGTCCACGAGTTCGGCTCCCGGATGCTGGAGCAGGGCCACGGCGCGATCGTCAACATCGGCTCCACCGTGATCGTGCGCGGCAGCGCCCGCGCCCCGCAGTACGCCGCCGCCGAGTACGGCATCCTCGGCATCACCAAGTCCTACGCCCAGGCGTTCGCCCCCACCGTGCGGGTCAACACCTTCGCCCCCGGCTACATCGAGACCGAGATGCTCCTCAGTCGTGCGGACTGGAAGTCCGGCCGCCGCGAGGACATGATCGCCAAGACCCCGATGCGCCGCGTCCCGGGCCCTGCCGAACTCGCGGGCACCGCCCTCTTCCTCGCCACCGACGACGCCGCTCACGTGACCGGCGTCTACCTCAACGCCGACGGCGGCTTCAACATGATCGGCGCCTGACCCGCAGGATGCACGCCCCGAGCAACCGAGGGAGACGACCTCGTGCCACTTGACCGTGACCTTCTGATCGGCGGCAAGGAGACCCCGGCCGTCTCGGGCGGACCACCGCCGATGCCCTGTATCCGGCGACCGTGCTGACCGACCTGCCCGAGGACGCGGAACTGCACCACGCCGAGGCGGTGGCCCTGGCCAACGACACCGAGCACGGCCTCAGTTGCGGCATCCTCACCGAGAACGGCACCCACGGCCCGAAGCCGGCACGCCGTGTCCGCACCGGCATCGTGCATGTGAACGACCAGTCGGTGGACAGGCATCGACTCCTTCTCGAACACCCGCACAACCAGGGAGTTCCCTGTGGCAACGTTCCGTTTCGACACCCGAGTCGCACATGACCCCGACCGCGTCTGGGCCGTCCTCACCGACGTGAGCATGATTCCGAAGTGGTTCCCGGCCGTACAGGAGGCACACTTCGACGGCACGCACCGCCACCTGACCACGGCCGAGGGCACGCTGAAGTCCCTCGTGGTGACGGAGGACGACACACTGCGCCGCTTCCAGTACCGGTTCGTCGAGGGCATGCCCCAGCCCATCGACTTCCACCTGGGCACCATCGACGTGCTCCCCGACGCGGACGGCTCCCGCGTGGTCTACAGCCAGGAGATCCTTCCCGAGGCCCTGGCACCCATCGTCGGCATCGCCCGCTACTTCGCCGTGCGTGGATGAGGGCGGCGGCCAGGGCGAGCAGGTAGGAGTTGGTGACCCACTGCAGTTCGGCGGTGGTGGCGTTCAGGTCGCGGGCGATCTCGGCATTGGCGACGGAGACGACGGAGCCGTCGAGGCCGACCAAGAACAGGCCGAACGCGACGGCGACCAGCGTCAGCCACGGGTTGGCACGCGGACCGCGGGGTCGGGGGTCGGATACGGAAGCGAGCGCTGTGGTCGCAGCGGTGACAGACACGTGTGAACGACGCTGTTCGCGAGGCGGCCCCCGCCGCGTCACACCCGCGCCACGGACCCTTCCCCGTCGTTCGTTCCTCTTGGACCATGCCCCGGGACACTCGAAGCACCTCCAGCGCGCAGGTCACATCCGACGCACCACGTCAGGACAAGAGGTCATCCACCCATGCCTGAAGTCAACCGGCGGCGATTCCTCCAGGCCGCGGGCGCCACTACGGCGTTCAGCGCACTGTCGGCCAGTATCGAGCGGGCCGCGGCGCTGCCCGCGCACCATCGTTCCGGCACCATCGAGGACGTCGAGCACATCGTCGTCCTCATGCAGGAGAACCGGTCCTTCGACCACTACTTCGGCTCGCTGAGAGGCGTACGCGGCTTCGGCGACCCGCATCCGGTGACGCTGGACAACGGCAGGAGCGTGTGGCACCAGTCGGACGGGACGAGGGACGTGCTGCCGTTCCACCCCGAGGCCGACGATCTCGGCATGCAGTTCCTGGAGGGCCTGCCGCACGGCTGGCCCGACGGGCACGCCGCCTACAACGGCGGCAAGTACGACAAGTGGGTACCGGCCAAGGGCACCACGACGATGGCGTACCTGACCCGCGAGGACATCCCGTTCCACTACGCCCTCGCCGACACGTTCACCGTCTGCGACGCCTACCACTGCTCGTTCATCGGCTCCACGGACCCCAACCGCTACTACCTGTGGACGGGACACACGGGCAACGACGGCAAGGGCGGCGGCCCCGTCCTCGGCAACGACGAGGTCGGCTACGACTGGACGACCTACCCCGAACGGCTCGAAGCGGCCGGGATCTCCTGGAAGATCTACCAGGACATCGGCGACGGCCTGGACGCGGCCGGTTCCTGGGGCTGGATAGCCGACGCCTACCGGGGCAACTACGGCGACAACTCGCTGCTCTACTTCAACAGGTACCGGGGCGCCAAGCCCGGGGACCCCTGGTACGACAAGGCCCGGACCGGCACGAACGTCAAGGCCGGCGACGGCTACTTCGACCGGCTGCGGGCCGACGTCAAGGCGGGGAAGCTCCCGCAGATCTCCTGGATCGCCGCGCCCGAGGCGTTCTCCGAGCACTCCAACTGGCCCTCGAACTACGGCGCCTGGTACATCTCCCAGGTCCTCGACGCCCTCACCTCCAACCCGGCGGTCTGGGCGAGGACCGCGCTGTTCATCACGTACGACGAGAACGACGGCTTCTTCGACCACCTCGTGCCGCCGCTCCCGCCGCGCGACGCCTCCCGCGGCAAGTCGACGGTGGAGGTCGGTCCGGACCTCTTCGCGGGCAGCCCCACCCATGTCGCCGGTCCGTACGGGCTCGGCCCGCGCGTGCCGATGCTGGTCGTCTCCCCCTGGAGCAAGGGCGGTTACGTCTGCTCGGAGACCCTCGACCACACCTCGATCCTGCGGTTCATGGAGCGGCGGTTCGGGGTGCGCGAGCCCAACATCTCGCCATGGCGGCGGGCCGTCTGCGGTGACCTGACCTCGGCGTTCGACTTCTCCCGCAAGGACAGCCGGCCCGCCGCGCTGCCGGACACCGACGCGTACGAGCCGCCGGACCGGGAGCGGCACCCCGACTACCGGCCCACCGTGCCGGCGGACCCGAGCATGCCGCGGCAGGAACGGGGACTGCGTCCCGCCCGGCCGCTGAAGTACGTGCCCCGGGTGGACGGTTCGGCCGATCCGAAGGCCGGGACCCTCACCCTCACGTTCGCCTCGGGCGGCAGGGCGGGGGCGGCGTTCCTGGTCACGTCCGGCAACCGTACGGACGGGCCGTGGGTGTACACGACCGAGGCGGGCAAGGCCGTCTCGGACACGTGGAGCTCCGCGGCCTCCGGGGGGTCGTACGACCTCACGGTGCACGGGCCGAATGGCTTCCTGCGGGTCTTCGAGGGGCCGGGGACGGTTCGCGGGCCCGAGGTCACCGCGCGGCACGTCGGCGACGACGTGGAGCTGACCTTCACCAACAAGAGGGCCACCGCGGTGAGCCTCACGATCGAGAGCGCGTACGGCGGCCGGGCCCGTACGGTCCGGGTCCGGGCCGGGGCCACCGTCCGCGAGGTCGTCGACCTGCGCTCCAGCCGACGGTGGTACGACCTGACGGTCGCCGCCGACGGGGGGTTCCTCCGGAGGTTCGCCGGACACGTGGAGAACGGGCGCGTCGGGGTGAGCGATCCGGCGCTGGGGCGGCAGTAGGACGCCGGGTGACCTGGGGTGCCGGGTGGGTCGGGGGCCGGTGACTCGGAGCGCCTACCGGCTCGGCGGGATCTGTGATCGGGCGGCCACCGGTCGTACGTGGCAGATCGCGCAGTTCCCCGCCCCTGAGGGCCTGCGGCCCCGAAGGCCGCGGCCCCAGGGGCGCGTCCGCTCCGGCCCCTCCCAGCCGCGGGCAATCATCCCGCTGGGGCGATGGGGCACCTCCCGCTCGAGCGAAGCCGAGGTGGGGGAGGGTGGGCGCGGACGGCACCCCTGTCAGCGCCGGTAGGCCCTCCCACCCCGCCTGCTCAGAGGGGTGAGGTGCCCAGGTGAGGGAGCCCGGGCGACGCGGTAGCAACGACGGTTCCGTGGGGGCGTGGTGGGGCTCCAGGGCCAGGACGGCCGCCACCGGGTGGTCCTCGCCCACCGGGGTGGGAGCCGTCACCCGGGTCAGCAGCACCACACCCCGCGCCGCCACCACGGCCCCGCCACCGCGAGCAGCGCTCCCGCTGCCCCGCCCCGCAGGCCCTCTCCGAGGAGGGAGGGCCGATCACGGCGGCTGCCAGCGGGTTCGACAGGGTCACGACCGCGAGCGGCGCCCCAGACCCCCTCGGTACGCCGTCTGGGAGAGCAGCAGCCCGCCCACGGCGAACGCGGCGACCAGCAGGGCCACCACGACGACCTCCACGTCGAGGAGGGACCCCGAGTGGTCCGTCGCGGCGACCGTGACGGTCTGGGTGAGCGCGGAGGCGACACCCGAGGCCATGCCGGAGGCACCGGCGTGGCGCAGTCCGGGCCTGGCGCCGGGCCGGGAGAGCAGACCGACCAGGGCGACGGTCGCGCCGGCCACGGCGACTGCCTCCGGCAGACTCAGCACGTCGTCCGGGGCGGGCCCGGACGCGACGATCAGGATCGCGGCGAGACCCGCCAGCGTGAGCGCGGTACCCCGCCACTCCGCGCGGGTGACCCGGCGTCCGGCCACCCGCGCGCCCAGCGGCACCGCGGCCACGAGCGTGAGCGCGCCCAGCGGCTGCACCACCGTGAGGGGGCCGTACTTGAGGGCGACGACGTGCAGCAGAGCGGCGCCCGCGTTCAGCACGACCGAACTCCACCAGGCACCGCTGGCGAGCATCCGCCGTACGCCGGAGTCGGTGCTGCGCGCGGCGAGCCGCTCCTGGGCCACGGCGGCGGCCGCGTACGCGACGGCGGAGACCAGGGAGAGGGCGACGGCGACTAGGGTGGCGTTCATCGTCCCGCTCCGGCCAGGACGGGCTCCTCGGCCGGGACGAGGGTCCCGGAGCGCTGCCCGGCGGTGGTGGCTGTGCGGTGCGGAAGCTGGATCACGGCGAGGACGGCGGCCAGCAGGACGCCGGCGACGATCGCGTCGAGCCAGTAGTGGTTCGCGGTGCCGACGATCACCACCAGGGTCACCAGCGGGTGCAGCAGCCACAGCCGGCGCAGGCGGGATCGGGTCGCCGCGATCAGACCGACCGCGACCATCAGGGCCCAGCCGAAGTGCAGCGAGGGCATCGCGGCGAACTGGTTCGCCAGCGAGTCGGTGGCCGGCGTCGCCGAGTAGACCGTCGGCCCGTACACCTGTCCGGTGTCGATGAGGTGCGCGCCGTCCAGCATCCGCGGCGGGGCCAGCGGGAACGCGAGGTGCAGCAGCAGCGCGGCGGCGGTGAGCGCGGCGAGGACCCGGCGGGCCCAGACGTAGTGCCCGGGGCGCCGCAGGTACAGCCAGACCAGGAAGGCCGCGGTGGCGGGGAAGTGGACGGTCGCGTAGTAGACGTTCGCGATGTGGACCAGCGTGTCGCCGTGCAGCAGCGCGGACTGCACGGAGCCCTCGCCCGGCAGTCCCAGGGCGCGCTCCCAGTCCCATACGTCGTGGGCGTTGCGGAAGGCCTCGGCGGTGTGTCCGTTGGCCAGCAGCCGACCGAACTTGTAGACGAGGAAGAGCCCTGCGACGAGCAGGAACTCACGGACGAGGGGCGGCCGCGGTATCGCGGCGGCCGGCTCTTCCGCAGGCGCGGTGCGGCATTCCATCCCCGGCCCTTTCGCTGACGGCGCTGGTGGCGCTGATTCCCAAGGTGATCGATACGCCGTGGTACCGATACGAGCCGGTACCGATACGAGAGTGTACCGATACGCCACTGTACCGAAACGATGGGGTATCGATACGCCACTGTACCGATACAGGGCCGTTCCGGTACAGTGGCGTATCGACAGGCCTTTCGGCATGGGGACGACCGAAGGAGACACGAGTCATGACGTCGCAGGCAGCGGACGGGCCGGAGACGGCCGTCGCCTCGCGCCGCTCCAAGCTCACGCCCGAGCGCGAGCAGGAGTTCTTCGACGCTGTGCTCGAACAGATCCGTGAGTGCGGCTATGACTCGGTCACCATGGAGGGCGTCGCCGCGAGCACCCGGTGCAGCAAGTCGACGCTCTACCGGCAGTGGCGGACGAAACCACAGTTCGTGGCGGCCGCGCTGCGCGCACGCCGCAGTGTCCGCTTCGCGGGCATCGACACCGGCACCCTCGCCGGTGACCTGCGCGAGGTGGCCCGGCGCGCCGGGGAGGGCTACGTTCTGGAGGGGCGGCTGTTGCAGGCCCTCGGCCATGCGGTCGTGCAGGACGAGGAGCTGAAGGCGGCCCTGCGCGACGCGCTGGTGGAGCCGGAGATCGACGCGCTCCGGGCGATGATCGCCCGCGGGGTGGCGCGGGGCGAGGTCCCGGCCGACCACCCGGCGCTGGAGTTCGTCCCGGCGCAGATCTTCGGCGTCCTGAGGGCCCGGCCGGTGCTGGAGGGCCGGGACGCGGACGAGACGTACATCATCAAGTTCATGGAGGCGGCCGTGCTCCCGACGCTCGGCCTCGTGTAGGGCTCAGGCCGCCGTCCGTGAACCGACCGGACGACGACCTGATCGCGCCGCACCGTGGGGACGGGGGCGGCGCGTAACCCCGGCCGGGTGGGGTTCCTCTGGAGCGGAGAGGAATCCCACCCGGCCGACTGTTTCCCGCCGGGGCGGGGCTGAGGCCGGTGGCTCACACGTCCTGGCCGCTGCCCCCGCTGATCGACGCCTTCTTGATGCCGTTGGTGATCTCGTCGATGACCGACTGCTCGGGTGCCTTGTCGCTCACGTCGATGCCGAAGCGGACGACGACGAGCCGTGAGGAGTCGGCGGGGGAGGGGAAGACGAGCGACTCGACATAGCCGTCGTCACCCTTGCCCGTGATCACCTTCCAGCGGACGTGGTAGCCCTTCTCGCCGGCCACGGTCACCGCCTTCGAGGCCAGCTCCTCGTGCGAGGTGATCTTGCCGTAGCCCTCGGTGCCGTAGGCGTCCTCGGCGGCCTGGGCGATGTCCTCCTTGGCGGCCGCCTCGGCCGTCGTGGCCTTCAGCTTCAACAGCTCGGCGGGGGTCGAGTAGGCGCCGCCGCGCGTGCACGTCTTCGTCGGGTCGGCCGGGCAGTCGTACGACGCCTCGGTCGTCACCTGCGCGCCGACCTGCAACGGTGAGGTGACCCAGCCCTCGGGCACGGGGATGCTGATGCCGCTGGTCGTGTCGGTGGCGTACCCCTCCTCCTGCGGCGGCTGCCCCGACCCGTCCGGCGCAGGCGTCTGACCACCGGAACCGCCGGAGCCACCGGGCCCGCCGTTGCCGCCCGGTCCCCTGGCCGCCGTCGTCGCCCGCCCGCCGTTCTGCCCGCCGGGTCCCTGGGACGTCGTACTGCCTTCGCCACCACCGTCGTTGCTGGTCAGCGCGTACACGCCCACGCCGATGCTGGCCAGCACCGCGGCGGCCACGGCCACGGCTATCCCGGTGCGCAGGCCGCGCCTGGGGGTGGGGGCCGGGGCCGGGTAGCCGGGGTACCCGGGGTGTCCGGGTGGCCCCGGGCCCCTGCGGGTAGGGCCCGGTGCCTGGCGGGTAGGCCGGCGGACCGAACCCCGCGGCCGAGCCGACGGGGCGGATCTGGTCCGTCCACGCCTTGCCGTCCCACCAGCGCTCGGTGGCGGGCGCGTCACTTGTCTGGCCGGGGTCGGGGTACCAGCCGGGAGGAGTCACCTGCGTCATGGGGGAACCGTATGAGGCCGGAGTGAAAACCGGATGAGAGGGGCGGGTATTCACGCGCGCCCGCCGCAGTTCCGGGGGCGTGCGGGGGTCGCCCGAAGGTGTTCGGAGGTCCGGACGCCCGACTGTCCGGCCAACTGGTGGGCTGTCCAGGGCTGTCGTCCGGTGGCGCTGCGGCCCGGTAGTCCGGCGGCCCGGTAGCCCCGGCTGTCCGGTCGTTCGGGCGCGAGAGCATGGCCGGACCGGGCCCCGCCATCAGCCCGACGACCGTGCCCGCCGCGAAGACGGCGAGCCCCTTCGCCACGGTCGAAGTACCGGGGTCCTGGAGGAGGTTGAGCAGCGGCAGCGCCAGCACGGTCACTGACAGGGCGCCCGTGAGCATGACCGGCCGCCGGCCCACCCGGTCACTGAGCCGGCCGGCCGGGAGGATCGTGGCCGCGAAGCCGAGATTGGCGAGCACAGTGGCCAGCAGCGCCTGCCGGAAGGTGGCATCCAGACTGTTCTGGAGGTAGGAGGGCGGTACGACCAGGAAGGTGTAACCGGCCGCCGCCCAGCCCATGACGCGACCGGCACCGAGCGCGATGGCCCGGGCGGTGTCGCGGGCCGGCGGCCGGACCGGCGCCGTTCCCTCCTCGCTCTCCCGCCGGAAGGCCGGCGTCTCGTCCAGCCGCAACCGCAGCCACAGCGCGCCGAGGCCGAGCGGCAGGGTCGCCAGGAACGGCAGCCGCCACCCCCACGACCCCAGTTCCGCGGGGGAGAGGACGGTGGCGAGGAACGCGGCGACCCCCGCCCCGCCGAGCAGCCCCAGCGCCACCGTGAACGACTGCCACGCCCCGTACAGTCCTCTCCTGCCGGCCGGCGCGAACTCCGTCAGCACCGACACCGCGCCGCCGAACTCCCCGCCCGCCGACAGCCCTTGGAGCACCCGGAGCAGCGTCAGCAGCCAGGGCGCGGCCGCGCCGACGGTGTCGTACGTGGGGAGCGCGCCGATCAGCGTCGTCGCGACCGTCATCAGGACGATCACCAGCACCAGCACCGGACGGCGGCCGACACGGTCACCGAGCCTGCCGAACAGGGCGGCGCCCACCGGCCGGAAGAAGAACGCCAGCGCGAACGAGGCGTACGTCCGCACGAGCGCCTCGGCCTCGCCGCCGCCCTCCGGTGTGAAGAAGCGCGCGGCGGTGATCGTCGCGAAGTACCCGTACACCCCGAACTCGTACCACTCGATGAAGTTCCCCACGGCCCCCGCGAACAGGGCCCTGCGCGACCCCCGGTCCGCACGGAACGGGGCCCCGGGCCGGGGGCGGGCGCTGTCATACCGTCTCCTTCGCGGAGTGGGGAACGGCCCGCCACCGAAAACCGGAAAATCGGCCTTCGAGCACGGGAAGTTGACTGTCCATCACCTTCAACGCGCCAGGTGGGCGGCTGGATGCGTCGCCACCCGGCGGCCCGATGTCACCCGACATGGCCATAGGTACCCCGACCGGCCTCCACTTCGACTGCCAGAGGGCTACGCTCAATGACCTGTGCATCGTTGCGGACGACACGGGGAGGTAGCGGAAATGACGGAGGCTCGGCCCGACGGGGCAGCCTCGGCTTCCCTGTGGGAGCGCGACGCGGAGATCACCGCCGTCACGGAGGCGATCGACGAACTGTGCGTCGACAAGGCGTCCCCCGGCAGTGTGCTGGTCTTCACCGGTGAGGCGGGCGTCGGCAAGACCGCTCTCCTCACCGAGGCCCGCCGGATCGCCGAGGAGCGCGGCTGCCACGTCTGGTACGCACGCGGCGGCGAGACCGTCACCTCCGTTCCCTTCCACGTCGTACGGCAGTTGCTGCAGCCCGGACTGATGGGGCTGATGGAGGAGGAGGCGCGCGAGTATCTGGGCGACTGGTACGACATCTCCGGACCCGCCCTCGGGCTGGCCGAGCCGGGCGAGGGCCAGGCGGACCCGCAGGGCGTGTGCGAGGGCCTCGTCGCCGCCGTGAACCGCCTCGTGCGCCGCGCCTGGCCGCTCGTTCTGCTGATCGACGACATCCACTGGGCCGACCAGGAGACGTTGCACTGGCTGTCCACCCTCGCCGACCGTCTGACCGAGATGTGCGTCCTGGTCGTGGTGGCCCGCCGGCCCGGCGAGGCCACCGGCGAACGCGCTCGCCACCTCAGCCGGATCGCCGCCAAGGCACGCCCCGTCACCACACTCCAGGCGCTCACCCCGAAGGCCACCGCGGGGCTCACCCGCGCGACGCTCGGCCGGCACGCCGACGACCCCTTCTGCCGCGAGGTGTGGGCGGTCACCGGTGGCAACGCGTACAACACCGTCGAACTGCTCGCCAAGGTGAAGGACTGCGGACTGGATCCGGTCGAGGACTCAGCCGGCGAACTGCGCGCCCTGGACCGCTCGGCGCGCGGCACCGGCCTCGTCGCGCGCCTGGAGGAACTGGGGGTCGAGGCCACACGGTTCGCGTGGGCCGCGGCCATCCTCCACACCGGGATAACCGTCGACATCGTGGCCCGCCTCGCCAGCCTGCCCCGGGCCTCGGCCTCGGAGTGCGCCGAGTTGCTGACCGCGGCCCGTATCCTCACCGAGCCGGATCCGGCCAACCGTCAGGCGGACGCCGGGGACCTGGAGTTCGTCCACCCGCTGATCGCCACCGCCGTCTACGACTCGATCCCGGCGGGCATCCGCACCGCGTTCCACGGAGTCGCCGCGACGGCCGTCACCGAATCCGGGCGCGGCGCCGCCGCGGCCTCCCGCCACCTCATCGAGGTGCACCCGGACGGCGAGGCCGAGCTGGTCGAGCAGTTGCGTGCCGCCGCGGCCGAACATCTGGCCGTGGGCGCCCCCGAGGCCGCCCGTCGCTGTCTGGAGCGCGCCCTGAAGGAGCCGCCGCAGCCGGACGTCCGGGTCCGCGTGCTCTACGAACTGGGCTGCGCCACCCTCCTGACCTCGCCCTCCACCACGATCGAATACCTCCGCTCGGCACTCGCCGAGCCGGGCCTCGACAGCGCCGAGCGCGTGGACGCGGTCTTCCGCCTCTCCCAGGTGCTGCTCCACAACGACCAGTTGCACGAGGCCGTCCGTACGCTGGACGCGGAGATCGGCCGACTGGAACCCGGACCCTCCCGGATGCGGCTGCAGGCCGCGCGCTACATGTGGGAAGGCGTCCACGCCGGCGAGGAACTCCCACCGACCCATTCCCAGGAACTCGCCGCCCTCGCGGCGACCTGCACCGGCCGGGACAACTCCGAACGCGCGCTGCTCATCCTCCGGGGCTTCGACGCGATGACACGCGGCGAGAACGCCGAGGAGGTGGTCGAGTTCTGCGACCGAGCCCTCGTCAACGGCCGCCTCGCGCCCGGACTCGGCTGGACCGACACCGAGTGGGGCATCGAACTGCTCCTGATGCTGGCCACCGCATACGCCTACGCGGACCGCCTCGACCGGGCCGAGAGCCTGTACACGCAAGCCCTGCGCACCTACGAGTCCGCCGGCTGGAGCGGAGGCCACCTCGCGCTGGCCCACGCCTACGTCGGGCTCGGCCACCGCATGCGGGGCCGGCTCAGGGACGCCGAGGCCTCGCTGCGCCAGTCGCTCGTGCTCGCCGAGGGAGTCGGCCGCGGACTGCCTCTGTACTGGACCACGACCGCCAACCTCGTCGACACGCTGCTCGTGCGCGGCCACGTCGACGAGGCCTGGGCGGTCGCCGAGCAGTACAACTTCGCGCCGCCGTACCCGTCCACCATCGTGCTGCCCGAACCGCGCTCCGTGCGAGGGCGGTTGCTGCTCGCGATGGGCCGTACCAAGGAGGGCATCAACGAACTGGAGGCCGCCGAGAAGGCGACGGCGGTCCGGGGTCACCACAACCCCGTCTCCGCCACCTGGGGCAGCGCCCTCGCACGGGCCCTCGCCACCGAGGACCCGCGCCGTGCCGCCGAACTCGCCGCGAGCGTCCGCCGCCGTGCCGAACGCTTCGGTACGGACACCGCCATCGGCGAGGCCCTGCGCGTCGAGGCGTCCCTGGCCACCGGCCGCACGGCCGTCTCGCTCTACGCCCAGGCGGTCACGTACCTGGCGGCCTCGCCCTCCGCGTACGAGCACGCCGCGGCCCGCGTCGAGTACGGCACCGCCAGCCGCTCGGTCTCCGAACTCAACCGGGGGCTGACGCTCGCCGAGTCCTGCGGTGCCGACGGACTGGCCAGGCAGGCACGGGAGGAACTCGCCCGGCTCGGGTAGGGGCGGGGGCCGGGGCCACGCCGGGCGTCCGCGGTCGGGCGCCGCGCTACGAGGTGCCGTCCGCGGTCGGGCGTCTCGACGTGAAGTCCCGTCCGAGGCCCGGTCAGTCCTGCCCCTCCTCCGCCAACACCCGCTGCGCCGCCGCGAACGCCGAGTTCGCCGCCGGGACGCCGCAGTAGACCGCCGACTGCAGGAGGACGGCGGCGATGTCCTCCGGGGTGAGGCCGTTGCGGCGGGCCGCGCGGATGTGCATGGACAGTTCGTCGTAGTGGCCGTGGGCGATCAGCGCGGTCAGTGTGATCATGCTGCGTTCGCGGCGCGACAGCGTCGGATCGGTCCAGATCTCGCCCCACGCGTAGCGGGAGATGAAGTCCTGGAACCGGGCCGTGAACGGGGTCTGCCGGGACTGGGCGCGGTCCACGTGCGCATCGCCGAGCACCTGGCGCCGCACCTCCATCCCGCGCCGCGCGTACCCGTCGAAGTGCCCGCGCAGCGCGGCCAGTACGGCCTCCGGCCGCTCCGCGGGGGCGAGATGCGACGCCCCCGCGATCTCGGTGAGCGTCGCCCCGGGCACCGCGTCCGCGATCTCCCGCAGATGTGCGGGCGGCGTCGCCGGATCCTGTCGGCCGGCGACGAGGAGCGTGGGCGCGGTGATCCCGGCCAGCTCCTCGCGGATGTCGAACGCGGCGAGCGCGTCGCAGCACGCGGCATACGCCTCCGGGTCGGCCCTGCGGTGGTCCTCCACCAGCTCCGGCACGGTGAACCCGGGCGTGAACCACCGCGAGTCGGCCGTCTCGGCGAGCCCGGCCAGCCCCTGCCGACCCTCCCGGCGCACCAGCTCCGCCCGCTCCCGCCACGGCTTGGCACCGTTGAAGTGGGCCGAGGAACAGAGCACGGCCAGGGAGGAGACCCGCTCCGGGTGGTGCGCCGCCAGCCACAGACCGACCGCACCGCCCAGGGACACCCCCGCGTACGCGAACCGTTCGACACCCAGTGCGTCCGCCAGGCCCAGCACCAGGGCGCCCAGGTCGGCCACCGTCGCCCCCGGCCCGATCAGCCCGGCGGAGGAGTCACCGTGCCCCGGCAGGTCCCAGCGGACCACCCGGTGCGTGATCGACAGCTCGGGCGCCACCTTGTCCCAGAGCCGGGTGGACGTGCCGAGGGAGGGGCCGAGCAGCAGGGGAGGGGCGGAAGTCGGGCCTTCCGCACGGTGGTTGAGCAGCTTGTCGGTCAACGTCGCTCCAGTGCGCGGTCGGTGAGGGATCCGGCGGAGCCGGTGTAACGGCTGGGATCAGTGAGGTTCGCGAGGTCGAGGTCCTTCAACTCCGGTTCCTCGGCGAGGAGTTCGCCCAGCGAGCGCCCCTCCGCGTAGACGCGCTCGGCGGTCCGGGTCAGCAGTTCCTTGGCGCGGGCCCTGCCCAGCACCGGCGCGAGCTCGGCGGCCAGCCGCTCCGAGACGATCAGCCCGTGGGTGAGGTCCAGGTGCCGGCGCATCGCGCCGGGGTCCACCCGGAGCCCCAGCGTGAGCTCCACCGCGTCCCGGGCGGCGCCCCCGACCAGCCGGAGCAGTTCGCGCAACGGCTCCCACTCCGCGTGCCACGCCCCGGCCGGCCGCTCGTCCTCGGCCGTCAGCGCCGCGTACAACGTCGCCGCCAGGTGGGGCGCCCGCCGGGCCGCCGCCGCGATGAGCGTCGACCGTACCGGGTTCGCCTTGTGCGGCATCGCCGACGAACCGCCCCCGCTGCCCTCGGCGACCTCCGCGATCTCGGTACGGGCCAGGGTGAGCACGTCCACCGCGAGCTTGCCCAGGGCGCCGGCGGTGAACGCCAGCGCTCCGGCCAGGTCCGCTATCGGGGTGCGCAGGGTGTGCCAGGGCAACTCGGGGGCGTGGAGGCCAAGTTCACGCGCGTAGGCGGCGGTCAGGGCCTGGGTGTCGGCCGCCCCGAAGACCGTGAACGCCGCCAAGGTACCTGCCGCGCCCCCGAGTTGGGCCGGAAGCGTCGCCCGTACGACGGCGAGCCGGTCCCTGGCGTCCAGGAGCAGCGAGCGCCAGCCGGCCGCCTTCAGACCGAAGGTCGTGGGCACGGCGTGCTGGGTGAGGGTGCGGCCCGGCATCGCCGTGTCCCGGTGCGCGGCGGCGAGCGCGGCCAGCGCGGACTCCGTACGGCCGAGGTCGGCCAGGACCAGGTCGAGGGTGCGCGCGGCGACCAGCATCGTCGCCGTGTCCATGATGTCCTGGCTGGTGGCACCCCGGTGCACGTACGGACCGTACTCGGGGCCGACCGCCTCGGTGAGGTCCGCCACCAGTGGGATCACCGGGTTGCCGCCACCGCGCGCGCGTTCCGCGAGGGAGCGGACGTCCGGGGTCGCGGCGTCCGCCGCCGAGGTCACCGCGGGCCCGGCCGCGGCGGGGACCAGCCCCAGCGCGGCCTGGGCGCGGGTCAGCGCGGCCTCGGCGTCGAGCAGCGCCCGCAGATATGCGGTGTCGCTCGTCGCGGCCGAGGCCGGGGAACCGGCCCACCCGGGGGAGAGCAGACCGGTGTCGGCGTCAGCAGAAGTCACTGGAACTCCAGGAAGACCGTTTCGCCTTCGCCCTGAAGGCGGATGTCGAAACGGTAGGTGCCGTTGCCCCGGTCCTCGGCGATCAGCGTGCCCCGGCGCGCCTCGTCCACACGGGACAGCAGCGGGTCCGCGGCCAGTGCGGCGTCGTCGCCCGGCAGGTAGATCCGGGTGAACAGATGGACCAGCAGGCCCCGGGCGAAGACGCACACGCTGAGGTAGGGCGCGTTCCGCCCGCGCGCGCCGGGCCGCAGCGTACGCGCGGCCCAGTGACCGCTCGCGTCGGCCTGGACGCGGCCCCAGCCGGTGAACTCCACGCCGTTGCGGCCCAGGAAGCCGCCGCTCGCGGCGTCGCGGCGCATGGACCCGTCGACGCGGGGGACGTTGCCGTCCGGGTCGGGACCCCACAGCTCCAGGAAGGCGTCCGGCAGCGGGTTGCCCTCGCCGTCCAGGATGTGGCCCTGGAGGGAGATGGTGTCGGGGTGGCCGAGGGGAGCGATGTCGTCGCCGCCGGGGAAGGGCAGGGCGTGGCCGTAGAAGGGCCCGACCGTGTGCGACGGGGTCGGGAGGACCGTCTCCGGGCGACTGGTGTCGATCTTCGTCATGGCAGGTCAGCGCCCTTCTTCGATCCAGGTGGCCTTCGGGCCGTCGAGGACGATGTCCCAGACGTAGCCCATCGAGAACTCCGGTACGGACAGGCTGTGGTCGTACGTCGCGACCAGCCGCTGCCGGGCGGCGTCGTCCGTCACCGACTGGATGATCGGGTCGTAGGGGAAGAGCGGGTCGCTCGGGAAGTACATCTGTGTCACGAGCCGCTGGGTGAACGCCGTGCCGAACATCGAGAAGTGGATGTGGGCCGGCCGCCAGGCGTTGAGGTGGTTGCGCCAGGGGTAGGGGCCCGGCTGGATCGTGGTGAAGTGGTAACGGCCGTCGTCGTCCGTCAGCGTGCGGCCCACGCCGGTGAAGTTCGGGTCCAGCGGCGCGTCGTGCTGCTCGCGCTGGTGGGCGTAGCGGCCCGCCGAGTTGGACTGCCAGATCTCCACCAGCTGGCCGCGCAGCGGGCGGCCGTCGCGGTCGAGGAGGCGGCCGGTGACCGTGATCCGCTCACCGATCGGCTCGCCGCTGTGCTGCCGGGTCAGATCGTTGTCGATCTCGGTGATGTCCCGCTCCCCGAAGGCAGGGGAGAACAGCTCCACCAGCTCCGGGTCCTTGGTGACGTCGATGGAGATCGGCGGCTGTTTCGGGTGCCGCAGCACCGAGGACCGGTAGGGCGTGTAGTCGCGGCGCGGATGGTGCTCCACCGGCGCCCCGTCGGCGACCCGCTTCTCGTAGGCCGCGTGTTCGACGGCGATTTCCTGGTCGATGTCGTGCTGGGTGAGGGTCATGAGTGGTGTCCCTGGGGGTTCCTGACGTTCACGTCAAAAGGCGGGATGGGTGCGGCGCCCCTGAGGGGCGCGGGGAACTGCGTGACCGGCGACGACGGCCGGCAGTCGCGGACACGGCGCAGAGCCGCAGAACGAGGGCGAGCCCTTGCCCCACGCCGATGCACAGCGTGGCGACACCGACGCCCGAGCCCTTGCGGGCCGACTGATGCGCGACGGTTCCGGCCGGTCGTGCCCCCGACGAACTCGTGGACCGCCTTGGGCGGCGAGGCCGGCGAGACGCCACCGTGGCCGCCGTGGCGCCAGGGCGTGCTGCCCTCGGCGACCTGGGTGCCGATGCCGGCCGGGGTGTGGAACGCGGGGATGCCGGCGCCGCCGGCGCGCAGCCGCTCGGTCGGCGTGCCCTGCGGGATCATCTCGACCTCCGGCTCACCGACCAGGCACTGGCGCGCGAATTCCTTGTTCGCCCCGATGGACGAATGGCCCCACGGTTGTTCGAGACGCCTCCGAGGAGCGTCGCGCCGTCCGGCACATCGGCCACCGCCTCCAGGGCTGTGGCGACCACCTTGTCCATCCGTGAGGGCCCCATCTCGTCCGCGCACCCGGTGACCGGTTAATCAGGGCACTGAGCATTTTGGTGAAGTTTCCTTCACGCTGCCACTCGTCGGCTCCCTCGTCAAGAGCTGCGAAAAAGGCCAGGTCGGATCCGTACGCCGTATGGACAGACGCTGAGGCGTGGCGGGTATCGTTCAGTGCACGGATGAATTGCCGAGCCCGAGTCGAGGAGCGCACATGGCCGCGGTGGACCTCTCCACCCACCCCGGGCACCTGGCCCGACGGCTGCAGCAGGCCCACTATCTGCTGTGGAACGTGATGGTCTCCGAGGAGATCACCTCGCCGCAGTTCGCGGTCCTCAACACCCTCGTCGCCGAACCGGGGCTCGACCAGCGCACGGTGGGGGAGCGGGTGGGGCTCGACCGGTCCACGATGTCCGAGGTCATCAGCCGCCTCGGGCGCCGGGGGCTCCTCGACAAGGTGCGCGATCCGCAGGACGGGCGACGGTTCCTGCTGCGGCTCACGGACGACGGGCTGCGGACCCATCGTCGGCTCACGGTGCGGACGGCGCGGATGAACCAGGTGTTCCTGGCCCCGTTGTCGGCGGAGGAGCAGGGCGTGTTCTTCGAGCTGATCCGGCGGGTGGCCGACGCGGCGGAGGAGCTGCGCAGCCCGACGGAGGCGCTCCGCTAGCCCCGCCGAGCCCGCTGGTTCCGCCGAGCCCTCCGCCGGCTCGGCCGGGCGTTCGGCCGGCTCCGGCACGCGGTCGGCTACGAGCGGTCGGCGGTGTACACCACCCATACCTGGCCCTCGGCGAAGTTCATCGGCTCGCCTTCCGTCGTCGTGAACCGTGTGCCGTCGGTCGCCGTCCTCCGCTCCCAGTCCGCGTCGAAGATCTTGCCGTCCCGCAGGACCTCCGCGCGGCCCGAGCCCACCGTCTCCGTGTACGGGGTGTTGTTGCCGAGGAAGTCGCGGAACTGCGACGGGCGGACGGTCACGTGCTGGACGACCACCGTGGCCGGGGCGGCACGGACGTCGTCGGTGGTGACCGTCGGTCTGCCGTCCATCGAGACCTGCCAGCGGCGGCTGTCGTCGGACCAGGTGAAGGTGAAGCGGGCGGCCGGATAGCGGACGGTGCGGGAGTCCTCGGGGGTGCCGCCCGAGGGGGGGGCCGTAGCGGAAACCGGTGGTGAGGGCGTCGGCGCCGGGCGGGGCATCGAGGAGTTTCCCGGGGCGCAGGTACAGGTTGTGCGGCGCGGGCTTGTCGTCGCCCCGGAAGTAGGCGGCGCCGGCGTCCTCGGGGGTCTTCGCGTGCAGGGGCGCCCTGCCGATCAGCGGCAGGAGCTTGCTCTGCGCTCCCGAGAAGGCCAGGGTCGGCTCGTCGAACTGGCGCAGCAGCTCCAGGTCGGATTCGCGGGCGCTGCGCACCGGTCCGACCACCTCGGGGAACCGGGTGGCGTACACGGCCATCAGCCGGCTGAGGCCGCCCTCGACCTGCTCGGCGTAGACGATGTCCGCGGTGTCGAGGCCGGTCTGGGGGCGGGCGGCGGAGACGTTGTCGATCTTCACGGCGAGCGCGGATCCGGCCGGCGGGGCGCCGGTCCGGTCGTCCCGGCGATCGTTGCCCTGCCCAAGTCCGTCGTCGTGGTCGCTCCCGGTCGTGGTGCAGCCTGCCAGCAGGGTGCCCGCGACCACCGCGGCGAGCAGTGCCCCCGCGGTCGCGCCGCGCCGGGCCCGTCGCGTCCGGGACCCCTTGCGCACCGTGCCCCTTCCGCCCATCCCGACCATCCGACTTGTCCCACTCATCTCATTCATCCCGCTCATGATGCATCTGATTGTGCACTTATCTGTTTATCAATGGCCATAGCGGATTGTTTCTGACTGGTTCGGGGGTGAGGGGTCGGGTACTCGGGCGGAAACCTGCTGACCGAGGCGTGGGAACGGAGTGTGGGCACGATGAGGGCAGTGACCTGGCAGGGCAAGCGGGACGTGCGTGTGGAGACCGTGCCCGATCCGGTGCTGAAGGAGCCGACCGACGCGATCATCCGGATCACCTCCACCGGGCTCTGCGGCTCCGACCTGCACCTGTACGAGGTGCTCACCCCGTTCATGACGCCGGGCGACATCCTCGGTCACGAACCCATGGGCATCGTCGAGGAGGTCGGTGCGGGGGTCCCCGATCTGGCGGCCGGCGACCGGGTGGTCGTGCCGTTCCAGATCGCCTGCGGCAACTGCTGGATGTGTCTCACCGGGCTCCCCACCCAGTGCGAGACCACCCAGTGCACCGGCGAGGGCATGGGTGCGGCCCTCTTCGGCTACACACGGCTGTACGGCTCGGTCCCCGGGGCCCAGGCCGAGTACCTGCGCGTCCCGCAGGCCCAGTTCGGACCGATCAAGGTGCCGGAGGGGCCGCCCGACGACCGCTTCCTCTATCTCTCCGACGTGCTTCCCACCGCCTGGCAGGCGGTCGAGTACGCGCACGTCCCGCCCGGCGGCAGCGTCGCGGTGCTCGGCCTCGGACCCATCGGCGACATGGCCTGCCGGGTGGCTCTCCAGCGCGGAGCCGAGCAGGTGTTCGGGGTGGATCTGGTGCCCGAGCGGCTACGCCGGGCGCGCGAGCGGGGCGTGGAGACCTTCGACCTCAGGGACTTCGACAGCGAGAAGGAACTGGTCGGCGCCGTCCAGGACCGGACCGCAGGCCGCGGCCCCGACTCCGTGATCGACGCCGTCGGCACCGAGGCCCATGGCAGCGCGGCCGCCCGGCTCGCCCAGAACGCGACCGGACTGCTGCCCCGGGCCATCGGCTCACGGCTCACGGAGCGCCTCGGCGTGGACCGGCTCGCCGCCGTCTACACCGCCATCGAACTCGTACGACGCGGCGGCACGATCTCCCTCTCCGGCGTCTACGGCGGCAAGGTCGACCCGCTGCCCCTGCTCACCCTGTTCGACAAGCAGATCCGGCTGCGCATGGGCCAGGCCAACGTCCGTACCTGGAGCGACGACATCCTGCCCCTGCTCACGGACGACGACCCCCTGGGCGTCGACGACTTCGCCACCCACCGGGTGCCGCTCACCGACGCCCCGCACGCCTACGAGATGTTCCAGCGCAAGCAGGACGGGGCGGTCAAGGTACTGATGGAGCCCTGAGCGTCACCGGTTCGTGCCGGGACCGAGGATCCGCGCCAGGTCGTAGTTCACCGGCTCCTCCAGCTGCGCGTAGGTGCAGCTCTCCGCCGTGCGGTCCGGGCGCCAGCGCCGGAAGCGGGCCGTGTGGCGGAAACGGACACCGTTCTCCATGTGGTCGTACGCCACCTCGGCGACGTGGTCGGGGCGCAGCGGCACCCAGGAGAAGTCCTTCTTCGTGGACCACCGGCTCGGCGCGCCGGGCAGCCGCGCCGTCTCGTGCGCCGCCTCCTCGGCCCAGGCGGCCCAGGGGTGTTCCCGGACGTCCTCCAGCCGCAGCGGTTCCAGCTCCTGCACCAGCTCCGCGCGCCGCTTCATGGGAAAGGCCGCGCACACGCCGATGTGCTGGAGCGTGCCCCCGTCGTCGTAGAGGCCCAGCAGCAGCGAGCCGACCACCGGTCCGCTCCTGTGGAAGCGGTACCCGGCGACCACCACGTCCGCCGTCCGCTCGTGCTTGATCTTGAACATGGCCCGCTCGTCCTGCCGGTAGAGCAGGGTGAGCGGTTTGGCGATCACCCCGTCCAGGCCCGCCCCCTCGTACTGCTCGAACCACTGCTCGGCCAGCTCGCGGTCCGTGGTCGCCGGCGCGAGGTGCACCGGGGCGCTCACCCCGGCCAGGGCGAGCTCCAGCAGGGCGCGCCGGTCGGTGAGCCGGACGTCGAGCAGCGACTCGTCGTTCAGCGCGAGCAGGTCGAAGGCGATGAAGGAGGCCGGGGTCGTCCCCGCCAGCATCCGGACGCGGGAGTCCGCGGGGTGGATCCGCTCGGTGAGGGCGTCGAAGTCCAGCCGCCGCCCGTCGCGGACGATCACGATCTCGCCGTCCAGCACGCAGCGCGTCGGCAGCCGCTCCCGCAGGGCCGCCACCAGCTCGGGGAAGTACCTGGTCAGCGTCTTGCCGGTACGGCTGCCGATCTCGACCTCGTCCCCGTCGCGGAACACGATCGCCCGGAACCCGTCCCACTTCGCCTCGTAGTGCATGTCCGGCGGGATCTTCGCCACGGACTTGGCGAGCATCGGTTTCACGGGCGGCATCACCGGAAGATCCATGCCTTCGATTCTGCGACCGCCAGGGAGTCGCCGCGCGGCGACCTTCGCCGCGTACCGGCACCTTCAGCGAGCCGAAGGTCCCGGTATGCGGCATTCGATCCATCCGCCTACCGTGGCTCGCATGGGTGAAGCGGTGGAACTGGAGGCGGCGGGGCGGACGGTACGGCTGTCCAGCCCGGGCAAGATCTTCTTCCCGGAGCGCGGCTTCACCAAGCTGGACCTCGCCCGGTACTACATCGCCGTCGGCCCCGGCATCCTGCGGGCCCTGCGCGACCGGCCCACCACCCTGGAGCGCTACCCGGAGGGCGTGACGGGCGAGAACTTCTTCCAGAAGCGCGCCCCCAAGAACATGCCCGACTGGATCCCCACCGCGCACATCACCTTCCCCAGCGGCCGCAGCGCGGACGAGATGTGTCCCACCGAGGTCGCCGCCGTCGTCTGGGCCGCCCAGTTCGGCACGCTCACCTTCCACCCCTGGCCCGTCCGCCGCGCCGACGTCGACCGTCCCGACGAACTCCGCATCGACCTCGACCCGCAGCCCGGCACCGACTACGCCGACGCGGTCCGCGCCGCGCACGAGCTGCGGGAGGTCCTGCACGAGTACGGCGGTCTGCGCGGCTGGCCCAAGACCTCCGGCGGCCGCGGCCTGCACGTCTTCGTACCGATCCGGCCCGACTGGACCTTCACCCAGGTACGCCGGTCGGCCATCGCCGTCGCCCGTGAACTGGAGCGCCGGATGCCGGAGCAGGTGACCACGGCCTGGTGGAAGGAGGAACGCGGCGCGAAGATCTTCGTCGACTACAACCAGACCGCCCGCGACCGCACCATCGCCTCCGCCTACTCCGTGCGCCCCGCCCGCACGCCCCCGTCTCCCGCGCCCCTGACCTGGGACGAGGTGGGGGTCGCCGTACCGCGTGACTTCGACCTGGGGACGATGCCGGGGAGGTTCGCCGAGGTCGGTGACGTCCACGCCGACATGGACGAGCACGCGTTCTCCCTGGAGGCGCTGCTGGAACTGGCGGCGCGGGACGAACACGACCACGGGCTGGGGGACCTGCCGTATCCGCCGGAGTACCCGAAGATGCCGGGCGAGCCGAAGCGGGTGCAGCCGAGCAGGGCGAAGAAGGCGTGACGGTGGCCCGCACCCGGCGCGGGTACGGGCCACCGACGTTCCCTACAGTTCCTTGATCCGGATGTCCCGGTAGGAGACGACGTCCGTCGTGCCGTGCACCTGGAGTCCGAGATAGCCGGAGGCGAACCGTCGTCCGTCCGTGCCCGGGTCGTCCGAGCGGGGCGGGGTGAAGTCCTGGCCGCCGGTGTTGTCGAACTCGTTGATCAGGACACCGTTGCGGTAGACCGAGTAGTGCTGGTCGACCACCCTGATCTCGTAGTCGTTCCAGGTGCCCTTCTGGGTGACGCCCGCACCGGCGAGCCCGACCCGGTCGAAGCCGTATACCGACCCCGTCTTGTACATGTCGCCGTCGGGCCGGTCCAGGACCTGCACCTCATGGCCGTACTTGATGGCCACCCACTCCGGCCGCGACTCCTCCGGATGGTCGAGGACCGACGGGAAGCGCACGAACACACCGGAGTTGGCGTTGCCGGTGCCGGGCGCGTCGTCCCGCCACTGGAGGCGCAGCGAGAAGTCGCCGTACTTCCGCTCCGGGAACCACAGCATGCCGAGCCCGTCCCTCGTCGTGCCGGAGGTGATCGAGCCGTCGCCGTTCAGGCCGAACGAACCGCCGCCCACCTGCTGCCACTTGGCGAACGACTCGGCCGTGCCGTCGAGGATCGTGCGGTAGCCCTCCGTCTGGCCGGGCCTGCCGATCCCGGACTCCTCCGCCGCCTCCTTCACGGCCGTGTACTCACGCAGGTCGACGACCCCTTCCCGGAACAGCTTGTCGAGAACGGTGTCCACGTGCTTCAGGAACAGGGCGTGGGAGGTCCACTCCTTCTCGTCCTCGATCAACTCGTTGATCCGGCACCGGTTGTTCGTGACCCGGTTCGGCACCCCCGAGTCGACGGTGCCGACGAAGACCGTCAACCGCTCGTCGTACTCGGCGCAGTTGGGCGCGGGAACCCCGCCGCCGGCGACGACGGTGAAGCTGACCGAGCGCGCGGCGGCCGTGTTGCCCGCCTTGTCGCTCGCCCGGTACGCGACCGTGTGGGTGCCCGCCCGGTCGACCACCACGGGCGCGGAGTACGCGAGGTAGGGGCCGCCGTCCAGCGAGTACTCGACGGCCGCGACACCGGACCCGCCGTGGTCCGTGGCGCTGACGGTGACCTTGGCGCTCCTCAGGTACGCGCCGGCGGAGTTCCGGTCGCCCTCGACGGTCACGCCCGTCACCGGGGGAGTGGTGTCCTCGGCCGGTGGGGCGACGACGGTGAAGCCGACGCTCTTCTCCGCCGCCACGTTCCCCGCCTTGTCGGTGGCCCGGTAGCGCACCTTGTGCGTGCCGACGTCGTGCACCATCACGGGCGCGGTGTACGGCTGCCAGGCCCCCGAGTCACCGAGCGCGTACTCGATGGTGTTGACCCCCGACCCGGTGTCCGAGGCGGAGACGGTGACCGTCGCCATCGAGACGTAGTCGCCCTGGGGGTTCCTCTCACCGGCCACCGTCGCCGAGGTCTCCGGCGCGGTCGTGTCGTCGGTCGGCGGCGCCACGACCGTGAACCCGACACTCTTCTCGGCCGCCGTGTTGCCAGCCTTGTCGGTGGCCCGGTAGCGGACCTTGTGCGTGCCGACCTGGTCGATCACCACGGGCGTGGTGTACGGCAGCCAGGCCCCGGCGTCACCGATCGCGTACTCGATCCGCTCGACCCCCGAACCGCCGGTGTCGGTCGCGCTCACCGCCACGGACGCCGAACCGACGTACGCGCCCTGGGAGTTCTGCGTTCCGGTGACCTTCGCCGAGGTCTCCGGCGCGGTGGTGTCCTCACCGGTGCCCTCGGTCACCACGAGGATGCCCTGCATCTGTCCGTGCCCGGGGATCGTGCAGTAGTAGCGGTAGCGGCCGGGGGTGAGCGTGACCTCGGCGGTGTGGCGGCCGCCCTGGTCGTCCCCGGGGTTGGCGAGGACGTTGAGCGGCACGTCGTTGTTGTACTCCGGGTCGGAGACGTCGAACGTCAACGTGTGCGGCATCCCCATGGTGTTGCCGGTCGCCTTGCTGTTCTCGAACACGAGGGTGGCCGGACCCGCCACCGCGGTCCGCGGCGCCGTCAGGTACTTGGTGATGTCGTCACCGGCGGTCCAGGTGAGCACCTGGGCAGCGGCCTTCTCCCGTACCCCGTCCGTGCGGCCGGACGCGGGCGTCGACGTGAGCCCGAGAACCATCAGCAGGGCCGCCAACAGAGCTGCCCACAAACGTCTTTCCCGCATCACTCCGCCTTCCTCGCCAGCTCGTCGGCCGCCGGCGTCGGACCGCCGCCCGTGTAGGTGACGCGCCACAACGCCGACTTGGCGTCCGAGGTGAAGAAGCCGCGCCCGTAGTCCAGGACGTACAGCGCGCCGTCCGGACCGAACTTCCAGTCCATGAGGTTCCTGATGCCGTCGGCACCGACCGGCACGATCTTCTTCAGGGACTCCGCGTGGACCGGGAGCCCGCCGCCGCCCTGGTTCTTCGGGTCCATGACCACCGCGTGGCGCGGCTGGTCGGCGTCGTAGAAGTCGCCGACGAACCATTTGCCGTCCCAGTAGGCGGGCCAGCGGACGGAGTTGTCGCCCGACTCGGAGTACCGGTAGACCGGACCGTTCATGGTGGCCTGGCCGCCGCCCTTGAGCCATGGCAGCAGGTACGTGGCCTCCTCGTTCTTGTAGGAGGGGATGCCGCTGGCGTCCCGGGGGAAGTCCGGGGCGCCGCCCTGCGGTGCGTACCAGATGTTGTTGCCGGTCACCGGGGGCAGGTTGACCAGCCCATCGTTGTTCGGGGACTCGTTCTTCGGGTGGTCGCAGTCGTACCAGCCGAGCGGCCGCGACGGGTCCGGCAGGTTGCGGTCCCGGTAGGGCTGCCTGTTGCCCATGCAGTACGGCCAGCCCCGGTTGCCCGCCTCGGTGATGGCGGCGAAGGTGTCGTACTTGGCGGGGCCCCAGGTCGTCGACGGCGCGCTCGCGTCCGGGCCGACCCAGCCGGCGTAGAGGACGTCGGTCTGCCGGTCGACGAAGATCCGGGCGGGGTTCCTGACGCCCATCACATAGATCTCGCCGCGGGTCTTGCCGCCGCCCTCGGCGGTCTCCTCGCCGGTGAAGAGGTTCCCCGCGGGCAGGGTGTACGTGCCGTCGGGCTCCGGGTGAATGCGGAGGATCTTGCCGTTGAGGTTGTTGGTGTTGCCGGCGGTGCGGCGCGCGTCGGCGAAGGAGACGCCCTTGTAGTGGGGCTGGGGATTGTTGCCCGAGTAACCGGCGCTGAAGCCGCTGGAGTTGTTGTCTCCGGTCGCGATGTACAGGTTGCCCTTGGAGTCGAAGCTCATCCCGCCACCCGCGTGACAGCAACTGTGGATCTGCACCGGCCACTTGAGCAGGACCTTCTCGCTGCCCAGGTCCAGCTTGTTGCTCGCGAGGTCGAGGGTGAAGCGGGAGACGCGGCGCTCGGCCATCCGGGTGTCACGATCGATTCGCGCGTGCGGTGTGTAGTGCAGGTACACCCAGCCGTTCTGTTGGAAGCCGGGGTCCAGCTCGATGCCCAGCAGGCCCTCCTCGACCTTGATCAGCTCGTCGCCGCCGCCCTTGTTGCCGAAGACGGTGAGGGCGCCCGCGAGGGTGACCTTCTTCGTCCGCGGGTCGTAGACGTGGACCTCGCCCTTGCCCTTGCCGATGTCGGGGTCGTTCCAGTCGGTGACCACGGGCTGGGAGGAGTCGGCGCCGCCCCGGCCGATGTACAGGACCCGCCCGTCGGGTGCGGTGACCAGGCCGTGCGGTTCACCGATCTGGTCGTTCTGCCCGGGCTGGTTGGGCCGGGTCAGCCGCTCCGCCTTGTAGTGGGCGGTGATGGTCGCCTTGCAGTCCGCCCGCGCGAGGCGGGAGGTCCAGAGCAGGGCGCCGCGC
This sequence comes from Streptomyces sp. MNU76, assembly GCF_020982545.1. GTDB lineage: Bacteria > Actinomycetota > Actinomycetes > Streptomycetales > Streptomycetaceae > Streptomyces. Next base: position 1,170,078 of record NZ_JAJKLK010000003.1, read on the forward strand.
AGATGCGCGCGGAAGTCGGTCTCGTCGTACGCGGAGACGGTTCCGCCCATGCCCGTGTAGAAGGAGCGGCCGCCGTCGTAGTCGCGGCACCAACTCACCGGGTGGTCCCAGCCGTTGGCGCCGGTGCCCGGCTGGTAGGTCGACTCGCGGACCCGGGCCACGGTGTGCACGGAACCGGACGGGTTCTTCGTCCAGTTGAGCCACTTGTCGGGCCGCTTCCACTGTGCCGGCAGGTCCTTGGTGGCCGGGTGCCGCCGGTCACCGACCTCGACCGTCGCCCGCTGTACGGCCGTCGGGCTGGACGCCGCCGGACGGGCACCGATCAGCCCGGTGAACCAGTCCGAGTACGGTTCGGCGCGGGCCGCGTCATGGACGCCGACGAAACCGCCGCCCGCCTCCATATAGGTCTCGAGGCCCGCCTCCTGCTCGGGATCCAGTACGTCACCGCCGCCGGTCAGGAAGACGACGGCGTTGAAGCCGCTCAGCCGGGTCTCGTCGGTGAAGACGGAGGCGTCGTCGGTGGCGACGACCCCGAAGCGCTCCGCGGCCGGTCCGGACAGCCCGATCCGTTCGATCGCCTCGATCCCGGCGTTCACCACGGGCGACTCCTCCCCGGGAGCCGCGGAGCCGTGGAAGATCAGCACCCGAGGACCGGAGCCGCCCGGCGGAGACTTGATCGACATCGTTGTCAGCGGTGGTTCCGGCGCCGGTCGCGCCTGGGCCGCGGGGCCCGACAGGAGTCCCGCGGTGACGACCGAGGCGGTCAGGGTGGCCGCCCAGGCCCGTCTCCTCGCGTCGCTCAACCCTCGTAAGTACATGGGCACCTCCTCGGTCACAGCAACAGCGCCAAGGAAGCTAGCCCGCTTCGACGCGACTCGCCAAGAGCTATGACCGGAATGGTCTGAACTTTGTCCTGGCTGTGGATAAACGGTCGCGAGGCCGCTACCGTCTCACAGGTTGATCACAGCTGCGTCTCCGCAAGATCCGTATCGGCGTGGGGAGTTCCGCATGGACGGAATGGACAGACGAGGGTTCAACCGGCGGATGCTGCTGGGTGGAGCGGCCGCCGCGACATCGTTGTCCGTGGCCGTCGAGACCGTCGGCACCTCCGGGTCCGCGAGCGCCGCCACGCGGGCGAGGACGGCCCCGGGGGGCGGCGTGGTCCGGCACATCAAGATGTACGCCGAGAAGCTGCCCGACGGACAGATGGGCTACGGCCTGGAGAAGGGCAAGGCCTCGATACCGGGTCCGCTGATCGAGCTCGACGAGGGTGACACCCTGCACATCGAGTTCGAGAACACGATGGACGTGGCGGCGAGCCTGCATGTCCACGGCCTGGACTACGAGATCTCCAGCGACGGCACCAGGCAGAACCGGAGCGACGTCGAACCCGGCGGCATCCGTACCTACACCTGGCGCACCCACGCCCCCGGCGCCCGCAAGGACGGCACCTGGCGTGCGGGCAGCGCCGGTTACTGGCACTACCACGACCATGTCGTCGGCACCGAACACGGCACGGTCGGCGTCCGCAAGGGTCTCTACGGCCCCGTCGTCGTCCGCCGCAAGGGCGATGTGCTGCCCGACAAGACCGTCACCGTCGTCTTCAACGACCTGCTCATCAACAACAAGCCCGCGCACTCCGGGCCCGACTTCGACGCGACCGTGGGCGACCGGGTCGAGTTCGTCGTCATCACGCACGGCGAGTACTACCACACCTTCCACCTGCACGGTCACCGCTGGGCCGACAACCGCACCGGCATGCTCACCGGCCCCGACGACCCCAGCCAGGTCATCGACAACAAGATCGTCGGCCCCGCCGACTCCTTCGGCTTCCAGGTCATCGCGGGCGAAGGAGTGGGAGCGGGTGCCTGGATGTACCACTGCCACGTCCAGAGCCACTCCGACATGGGCATGGTCGGCCTGTTCCTGGTGCGCAGGACGGACGGCACGATCCCGGGGTACGAGCCGCACACGCCGCACGGCGAGCAACGGGCGGGCGGGCCGACGTCGCCGACGGGCGGATGGGGTCGACGAGGCGGCGGGGTCCGGCGGGTCGCACCACCACTGAGACCTCGGCGGACGGCCGCCGCCGGGAGCGCTCTCAGGGGACTTCTGCCCGGGGCTATCCTGGGCGGAGCCGCCCCGAGGAGTGTTCCGCAGTGACCGAGACAGCGTCGCGTCCCACGTTGGAGGCCGTGGCCGCGCGCGCCGGGGTGTCCAGGGCAACCGTCTCGCGGGTCGTCAACGGCGGCGAGGGCGTGCGGGAACCCCTGGTCGAGCGGGTGCGGAAGGCGGTCGAGGAGCTCGGATACGTGCCCAACCAGGCCGCCCGCAGCCTCGTCACCCGACGGCACGACGCCGTGGCCGTGGTGATCGCCGAGCCGGAGACCCGGGTCTTCGCCGATCCCTTCTTCGCCCTGCAACTCCGGGGCATCAGCAAGGAACTGACCGCGCACGACTCACAGCTCGTGCTGCTGCTCACCGAGGGCCCCGAGGACTACGCCCGGGTGGGGCGGTATCTGGCGGGCGGACACGTCGACGGGGCGCTCGCGTTCTCGCTGCACCTCGACGATCCGCTGCCCGCGCTGATCCGGGGCGCCGGCGTCCCCACCGTGTTCGGCGGCCGTCCCGGCTGGGCGGACGGCGCACGCGGCGACACGACCACCGTGTACGTCGACAGCGACAACCGGGGCGGCGCACGGGACGCCGTACGCCATCTCGTCGGCCTCGGCCGCACCCGGATCGCCCACATCACCGGGCCCCTGGACCAGACCTCCGCCGTGGACCGGCTCGACGGGTTCCGGGACGTCATGGTGGACGCCGACCCCCGGCTGATCGTGGAGGGCGACTTCACCCCGGCGGGCGGGGAGCGGGCGATGCGGGAACTGCTGGGCCGCTGCCCCGAGTTGGACGCGGTCTTCGCCGCCAACGACGTCTCCGCGTCCGGCGCGCTGCGGGTCCTGCGGGAACTCGGGCGCCGGGTCCCCGAGGACGTCGCCGTGGTGGGCTTCGACGACATGCTGCCGGTGGCCGAGCAGTCCGACCCACCGTTGACGACGGTCCGTCAGGACATAGAGGAGATGGGCCGGTTGATGGCCCGGCTGCTGCTGCGGGGCCTCGAACGGCGAGCCTCCGACGAACAGGCCGGTCGGGGCCCGGTCGGCACGCCGACCAGCGTGGTCCTGCCGACCACCCTGGTACGGCGCGCCTCCGCCTAGGCCGCCCGGCTCAGGCGCCCACCGTCACCGTGAACCGGCGCGGATTGCCGTCGTGGGCCGCGCCCGACACGTCGGGCTGCCCGTCGGGCCGTACGTCGTCGTACGGAAAGGCGTACCCGATGGGCGAGTTGGCGTGCACCACGCGTGACCAGTGGTTCGTCACCGCCCCCTGGTAGTAGTCGGCGGCCGTCACCCCGTTCGGCTGGGTGGGGTGGGTGAGCATGATCGAGCGGTTGAAGCCTGCGGCGAGCCGGGCGAGCAGGGCCTTCCTGGTGTCGGGGTCGCCGGGGTTGTTGGCGAACGGGCCGTGGTTGCAGGTGAAGATGTCCTTCGAGGTCGGCTTGGTGAAGGAGTGGCCGCCGCCGAAGGTGAGGGTGTCGCCGGAGACCCGCCCGGTGAGGACGCCCCGACCGCCCTGGAGGTCGATCCTCAGGTCCTGCGTCCGGTACTTCGCCCACACCTGGTCGATGTAGGAGTTCCAGTAGGAGCGGAACGGCATCTGGTCGGGCCGGTCGAAGTACGGGGCCATCAGGTTCTGCGGTGAGACGACCCGCAGCACCCTGCCGTCACCGCGCCGGATGACGAGCCGGTCCCAGGGCTGACCGTCCCGCGCCGCCTGCGCCACCAGATCGGCGGCGATCCGTTCCACCGCCCCGTCGGGCAGCGGGGCGACCGTGTGCGTGCCGTCGCCCTCCAGCGTCAGCCCGATCGGGAGGGCCGTCACCAGGTCGACGTAGCTGATGTTGGCGAACAGTTGCGTGGGGTTGAACGTGAACTCGCAGAACGACCAGGTCTTGCCGTAGTTGGCGTCGGCGGGCGTGGCGAAGGCGGGCTCGACCAGGGCGGGCCCCGGGTTGAGGAAGAACTCCAGGCTGCTGTCCCGTACGAAGTAGACGCGGGCGCCGAACATCTGAGGAAGCGTCAGTACCTTGGGTGCCGAGCCCGCCGCGCCGAGCGGGATCGCGCAGTCGACTGGAAGCGGCGTCTGGGGTGCCGACGGTGAGGTCGGCCGGTAGACGCTCCCGTCGGCCCGCAGCAGCACCCAGGCGCCCGTCGACTGCTCGTGCCCGGTGACGTACGCGCGGACCGTGCCGGGCAACGAGGCATTGCGCAGCGCGAGTTGGCAGGTCGCGGGCGCGGCCTGGGCGGGTGAGCCGAGGGCACCCCCGACGGCGGTGGCGCCGACGGCGGCGGCGGTCGTGGACAGGAACGTACGGCGGGAGATCACGATGGCCTCCTGGGACGTGGGGGAGTGGAGGCACAGCGGACGGGGCCCCTGCTGTGGTTCCCCCACTGTTCCCAGGGGAAGTTGACCCGTCAAGACTTATGACTGAGAGCGCTCTCAAGAGCATGGCCGAGTTCATGAACTGACGACAAGTCGAACGGCGTTCGGCCTCACGGTGAGGCGGAGTCCCGGCCTGGCGGCGGTCCTATCCCTGCGGCTGCTCGCTCCTGATGACCGCGAACCGCGCCCCGTACGGGTCGGTGAGCTTGGCGTAACGCCCCGCGCCCGGGATGTCGTTGGCCGGCCGCCGGACGCCGCCGCCGTGCTCCAGCGCCCGGCTCACCGCGGCGTCCGGGTCCGCCACCTCGAAGTACGGCAGCCAGTACGGTCCGGACCCCGCCTCGCTCGGGTCCTCGTCGATCGGCACGATGCCGGCGAACATCGAACCCGGTTCGGTGCCCGCCGGGTGCACACAGGTGCGGCTGCCGCCGCCCACGTCGATCGCCGGGGTCTCCCAGCCGAACACGGAGTTGAAGAACCCGGCCGCCGCGGGCAGATCCGGTGTGTACAGCTCCAGCCAGCACAGCGCGCCCGGGTCCGTGACGACGTCGAGTCCTTGGACGCGGCGGGGCTGCCACACGCCGAAGGACACACCCGCCCGGTCGGCGAGGATCGCCATACGGCCCTCGTCCGCCACGTCCATGGGCCGCATCCGCACGGAACCGTGGGCATGCTCGACCGCCTTGGCCGTGGCGTCGGCGTCCGGCGTACGGAAGTAGATGTTCCAGGCGGGGGTGCCGAGGTCGATCCAGTTCGGGGCGCCGGTGATGTGACGGGTGGTGAGCATGGCTGCGCTCCTCCAGAGAGGTCCGGGGGCCGGTTGCCCGTACTGCCGAGTCTGGCACCGCGTACGCGCGACCGCCCGCGCATCGCCCCGGAGGCGCCGTGGAAGCGGGCGCACGCCGCCTCCTGTAGGCCGCCTCCCGCGCGCCGCCGTGTGTCCCCCCGGTCGGCGAGGGGACCATGGAGCCCCGGAGCCCCGGAGCCCCGGAGCCCCGGAGCCCCGGAGCCCCGGAGCGCCGCGTTGATGGCGCGTTGATCGAACGTTTTTCGGTGCCCGGCACGATGCTGGGCATGCACAACGACACGATCACCCCGATCGACCGTGCCTGGCAGGAGCGGGCGCTGTGTGCGCAGACGGGGGCAGACTTCTTCTTTCCCGAGCCCGGCAGCTCGGTGCGTGAGGCGAAGCGCATCTGCGGTATGTGCGAGATGCGCACCGCGTGTCTCGAGTACGCGCTGTCCAACGACGAACGGTTCGGCGTCTGGGGCGGGCTCTCCGAGAAGGAGAGACTGCGTCTGCGGCGCACCGAGAACGGCTGACCGGGCCGCCGGTGAACGCGGTGCCGGCTCGGCGCGGTCACCTGTCGGTCCGGTCATGAAATCGGTGGGGCTCGCCCGGAGCGGCCGCATAGGATCCGGGGGCGCGGTCCGGATGTAGCGCAGAGGCAGGCGCACCGCCTTGGCAGGGCGGAAACGCCGGTTCGAATCCGGTCGTCCGGACCTCGCTTCACAGTGGCGCACCGCGCCCGACGCACGGCGCCGCGCCGCTTCGGGGGCCGCGTGGGCCGGGGGCAGCCGCGACACGGCACGGGACACGCGGGGCGGGGCACGCATGAGCGACGACGACGGCACCAGCGCCGACGGCGGCATCACCGAGAGCGGTGGCATCACCGAGGACGAACTGGCCGCCTTCCACCGTACGGTGGGCCGGCTGAAGGCGCTGCCCGTGGACGACCCCGTGCGGCTACGGACCGAGCGGGTCGCCGCGTCCTTCGCGCGCGACGGGTGGAAGCGTCGTCGCAAGGCACTCGCCGCCGAGAAGTCCGCCGCGGACGCCGCGGTGATGGCCGCGACCGCCACCGGAGCCCTGGACCGGCGCGAGGACGCCCCCCTGTCGGAACGGGCGCCGGGCGACGGGGGAGTTCTGCGCAAGTCGCGCCACTGCTATGTCTGCAAGGCGTCCTATCGACAGGTCGACTCCTTCTACCACCGGCTGTGCCCGGACTGCGCCGCCGACAACACCGCCCGCCGCGCCCTCGGCACCGACCTGAGCGGGCGCCGCGCGCTGCTCACCGGCGGCCGGGTGAAGATCGGCTTCCAGTTGGCGCTGATGATGCTGCGCGACGGCGCCGAACTGCTCGTCACCAGCCGCTTCCCGCACGACACCGTGCGCCGCTTCCGCGCCGAGCCCGGCAGTGAGAAGTGGCTCGACCGGCTGACCGTCGTCGCTGTCGACCTACGGGACCCGCGCCAAGTACTGGGCCTGTGCGACCAGTTGCGGCAGGAGGGTGAACCCCTCGACATCCTGGTCAACAACGCGGCCCAGACCGTACGGCGGCCACCGGAGTCGTATGCGCTACTGGCCGCCGGGGAGTACGCCGCGCTGCCCGAAGGGGCGCGGCAGGCACCGGGGTTCACCCCGATGCGGATGCTGGGGGCCGGCGCCGCCACCCTGCCCGTCGTGCTGCGCGAGGCCGACGAGGCCGGGCTGCTGCCCGACCCCGCCCCGGAGAACTCCTGGTCGGCGCGGCTGGGTGAACTGGACCCGGCGGAGGTCCTGGAGACCCAGCTGGTCAACTCCCTGGCCCCGGCGCTCCTCTGCGACCGCCTGCTGCCGCTGCTGCTCGCCGCCCCGCGCCCCCGCCGTTACGTGGTCAACGTGACCGCCGTCGAGGGCCGTTTCGCCGTGCGGAACAAGACGGCCGGGCATCCGCACACCAACATGGCCAAGGCCGCCCTCAACATGCTCACCCGCACCAGCGCCGCCGAACTCGCGGAGCGGGGCGTCCACATGTGCGCCGTCGACACCGGCTGGATCACCGACGAGAACCCCGCGCCCAAGAAGGGCCGCATGGCCGGCGCCGGGTTCCGCACCCCGCTCGACATCGTCGACGGCGCGGCCCGCGTCTACGACCCGATCGTGCGCGGCGAGACCGGCGACCCGGTTTCGGGAGTGTTCCTCAAGGATTATCGGGAGGCGGAGTGGTGAGGGGAGCGACTAGGGCGTGTTTCGGAAGTCCCTTCGTCGCCCGAAGGGCGGCTCTGCGGCGTCCGGTGCGTGCTCTCGGCGCGCCGGACGAAAGGCCTCGTACTGGGTGTACTTGGCCTTTCGTCCGGTGCGGCGGTGGGGGTACCTCCCGGTCGAGCGCCAGCCGAGACCGGGGGAGCGTGCCGGGCGTCGCAGAGCAGAAGGGACTTCCGAAACACGCCCTAGGCTCCCCGCAAGGGCGGGGCCGTAGCGCAGAGGCAGACGCGCCGGTCTCCAAAACCGGAACACGCTGGTTCGAATCCAGCCACCCCGCCCCCTGCGCCGCACGGGCACCCGCCTCAGGCACCCCGCGCCTTTCGAACATCCACGATCCCACGCCTTACGAACATCGGCGCCGCGCCTGACGAGAGTCCGCGGTGCGCCTGACGAGAGTCCGCGGTGCGCGGCCGTCAGGCCCCGGCCCGCGCCGCCATCCGTGCCTTGCGCGCCGCCAGCTTCTCGTCGAACTTGCGGGCCTCCGCGTCGAGTCCGCCCATGTAGAGGCCGAGTTCCTCCTGCGCCTTCATGCCGTCGGGGCCGAGACCGTCGATCTCCATGATCTTCAGGAAGCGGATGACGGGCGCGAGGACGTCGTCGTGGTGGATGCGCATGTTGTAGACCTCGCCGATGGCCATCTGCGCGGCGGCCCGCTCGAAGCCGGGCATCCCGTGGCCGGGCATCCGGAAGTTCACGACGACGTCGCGGACGGCCTGCATGGTGAGGTCGGGCGCGAACTCGAACGCGGCCTTCAGCAGGTTCCGGTAGAAGATCATGTGCAGGTTCTCGTCGGTCGCGATGCGCGCCAGCATGCGGTCGCAGACGGGGTCACCGGAGTGGTGGCCGGTGTTGCGGTGCGACACGCGCGTGGCGAGTTCCTGGAAGGCGACGTAGGCGACCGTGTGCAGCATCGAGTGCCGGTTGTCCGACTCGAAGCCCTCGCTCATGTGGGACATCCGGAACTCTTCGAGCTTGTCCGGGTCCACCGCGCGCGAGGCGAGCAGATAGTCGCGCATCACGATGCCGTGCCGGCCCTCCTCCGCGGTCCAGCGGTGCACCCAGGTGCCCCAGGCGCCGTCCCGGCCGAAGAGGGTGGCGATCTCGTGGTGGTAGCTGGGCAGGTTGTCCTCGGTCAGCAGGTTCACCACGAGAGCGATCCGGCCCACCTCGGAGACCTTCGACTGCCCCTTCTCCCAGGCCTCGCCGTCCTCGAAGAGGCCGGGGAAGTTGCGGCCGTCGCTCCAAGGCACGTACTCGTGCGGCATCCAGTCCTTGGTGACCTTCAGGTGCCGGTTGAGTTCCTTCTCGACGACTTCCTCCAGCGCGTACAGCAGCCGCGCGTCGGTCCATTCGCCGGACGGGCTGCCGAGGTGGGGAGAAGTGATCGACACAGATGCTCCAGGGGGACGTACAGGGAACGGGACGTTCGGTGCTGCCGCGGGCGGGCGACCTGAACCTACGGCATCGTAGGCTACGAAGCCGTAGGTTACGATGCCGTAGGTTAAGTGCGCTGTAAAGACCGCTGATCAGCGGCGTCCCCCGAGGGCTCGGCGGGCATGCCGAAGGCCCCGTGGACTCGCAGGTCCCGGGGCCGAAGAGGGGAAGCGATGACCCGTCAGGCGTACAGTCCACGCAGCCGCACCGAGAGGCATGTCACACAGCCCTCGAGCTTCTCGAACTCACTGATGTCGACCACGACGGGCTCGTAGCCGAGGTCGGAGTACAGCTCGGCGGTCTTCGGCGCGCTCGCCGCCATCAGCAGCTTGTCGCCGCCGAGGAGCACCACGTGCGCCCCGGCCTCCTCCGGCACCGGCAGGAAGCGCCCGAACAGCGACGGGGTGTCCATCTTCGGGATGTGCCCGACGACCGTGCCGTCGGGCAGCGCCGTGACCGCCGACTTCAGATGCAGCACCTTGCTCACCGGGGCGGAGACCACTCGCGCCCCGAGCGGCTCGAACGCGGCCCGCAGCTGCTGGACGCCGGCCGCGTTGGTGCGCCCGCCCCGGCCCACGAACACGGTGTCGCCGACCTTCAGGACGTCGCCGCCCTCCAGCGTGCCCGGCTCCCAGACCCAGTTCACCGAGCAGCCGAGCGCGGCCACGGCCTCCTCGATCCCCTCGGTCTCGGCCCGCCGGGACTCGGCGCCGGGGCGCGCGATCAGCGCCACGTTCTTGTACATGACGACGGTGTCCTCGACGAACACCGAGTCCGGGCAGTCGTCGGCCGGGTCCACCTCGATCGTCTCCCAGCCGTGGTCGCGCAGGGCCTCGCCGTACGCCTCCCACTGCTCGACCGCCCGGTCGACATCCACCTCCGTGCGTTCGACGTGCGTGACGAGGCCCTCGGCCAGGCGGGGGCTGGGGCGGCGGACGAGAGCCTTCTTGCTGGGCACGTGGGTGACTCCGAATCGGACGACGGTTTTCCGGCGCCCGTGAAGCGACGCCGGTCCGCCATCATGCAGTCCCGGCCCACCAGGACAAAACCCCGGGACAGGCTGTGGCCCTCCTGAGTTACTCGGCGGTTGCCGACCGGTCGGCGAGAGCCCAGGTCGGCCGGCCCCCGGCGCCGCCCGGATCAGTCGGCCGTCCAGAGTTCCTCCGGGGTGGTCGCCCGCAGCTCTCCCTCCTCCATCAGCAGCCACCGTGTGATCCCGATCGACTCCAGGAACGGCAGGTCGTGGCTGGCCACGATCAGTGCGCCCTCGTACCCCTCCAACGCGGTCGTCAGCTGTCGCACGCTCGCCATGTCGAGGTTGTTCGTCGGCTCGTCCAGCATCAGCAGCTGCGGTGCGGGCTCGGCGAGCATCAGGGCGGCCAGGGCGGCGCGGAAGCGCTCCCCGCCGGAGAGCGTGGCTGCCTGCTGGTCGGCCCGGGCGCCTCGGAACAGGAAGCGGGCGAGGCGCGCCCGGATCCGGTTGTTGGTCGCGTCCGGCGCGAACCTGGCCACGTTCTCGGCGACCGTCAGCCCGTCGTCGAGGACGTCGAGCCGCTGCGGCAGGAACCGCGTCGGGACGTGCGCCCTCGACTCGCCGCTGACCGGCTCCAGCTCGCCAGCGATGGTCCGCAGCAGCGTGGTCTTGCCCGAGCCGTTGCGGCCGACCAACGCGATCCGCTCCGGGCCGCGCAGATCGAGGCCGCCCGCCACTCGGGCGCCGTACCTCAGTTCCAGGTCCAGCAGGGTGAGCACGGTACGGCCCGGAGGTACGGCCGTGTACGGCAGCTCGACGCGGATCTCGTCCTCGTCCCGTACGGCCTCCACCGCCTCGTCGAGGCGTTCCCTCGCCCCGGCGAGCCGTTCCTCGTGCAGGATGCGGTGCTTGCCGGCGGACTCCTGGGCCGCCCGTTTGCGCGCGTGTGCGACGATCTTCGGCACCCGCTTCTGGTCCTGCATCTTCTGCCCGAACCGTTTGCGCCGGGCCAACTTGACCTGTGCGTCGACCAGTTCGCGTTTCTGCTTCTTCAGATCCGTCTCGGCGACCCGCACCATCCGTTCGGCCGCCTCCTGTTCGACGGCGAGTGCCTCCTCGTACGCGGAGAAGTTGCCGCCGTACCAGGTGACCTCGCCGGAGTGCAGATCGGCGATCTGGGCGACCAGGTCCAGGAGTTCACGGTCGTGGCTGACCACGACCAGCACTCCGGACCACGCCTCGACCGCGTCGTACAGCCTGCGTCGCGCGTACAGGTCGAGGTTGTTGGTCGGCTCGTCCAGGAGGAGGACGTCGGGGCGGCGCAGCAGCAGCGCGGCCAGCCGCAGCAGCACCGACTCGCCGCCCGAGACCTCGCCGATGGTGCGGTCCAGATCGACGTGGCCCAGCCCGAGCCCGCCGAGGGTCGCCAGTGCGCGTTCCTCGACGTCCCAGTCGTCGCCGATCGCCGCGAAGTGCTCCTCGGCCACGTCACCGGCCTCGATGGCGTGCAGCGCGGCGCGGGCGGTGGCGATGCCGAGCGCTTCGTCGACCCTCAGGCCGGTGTCGAGCGTGACGTTCTGCGGCAGGTAGCCGACCTCGCCGGCCACCCGCACGGTGCCGTCGGACGGGGTGAGTTCACCGGCGATCAGCTTCAACAGGGTTGACTTCCCCGACCCGTTGACGCCGACGAGTCCGGTCCGGCCGGGGCCGAACGCCAACTGCAGATCCTCGAAGACGGGGGTGCCGTCGGGCCAGGCGAAGGACAGGGAGGCGCAGGTGAGGGAAAGGGGAGTAGACATGAGGAACCTCGCGGGTGAGGGAAGCGGCCAGGGGCGACGCGTTCGAAACACCGCGAGGGCGACATACGACGGGGGCGAGAGAAAGGCCCGCTGCCGAAGGGACGGCTGTACGCCGAGGTCGCACGCTACGCACACAGGGGCGCCGGGATACGGCGGGCTGTGTGACGCGGTGTCTCAGGACCTCAGACGAGCAACGTCCTTCTCCAATCGACGGCAACAGGACCGTGGAACAACGTACGGACGGGCCGGAGGGGTGTCAACGCAATTGATCGGCACCCGGATCGGCCGCCCCCGGCGGAGCGGGGCGGCGTCTGGGGGTGGGCCCTCGGCGGGTCGGGGCCTCAGCAGGCGTCGCGCATCAGCTCGGCCAGATCGTGGTCCAGGTCCACTTGGTGGTGTTCCAGGCCGAGCGGCACCAGATCCATCGACCGCTCCAGGAAGCGCCGTACCTCGTCGGCGTGCACGTGCACCACGGCCGTGCCCTCCGGGGCGTGGAACTCCAGGACCAGCCGGTCGTAGCCGTACGGGCGGACGCGTACGTCGCCGTAGCCGACCGGGTCCTCCATACCGGTGACGAGCAGTTCGCGGGCGAAGGTCCAGCAGACCTCGACCCCCTCCAGCGTGGCCGGGGCGGGGAAGGTCATACGGACGGCGAACGGGTCGCTGCGGTCGTAGTGGAGCGTGGCGGGAATGCTCGGCATCCGCGGTGCGGCGGCGACGAGACGGGCCTCTACGGGCTGCTCGATGACGGTGGACAACGCCTTGCTCCCTCGTGACGGGTGGACGGATTCCGGTTGACTGCGGCCGGGCATATGCAAAGACGCCGGATCGGGCCGATCCGTGCACATGAGGTTCGAGTGACCTCTGTCACCGGGCCCAATCACTGGGGTGATCCATTTCTCATCCCGTGTCCCGGGATATGGGAGAGGACACCGGACGCCGCCCGGTGGTTCCCGGCGAAGGCCATCTGGACGGCACCCCCTCGCTGCACTAGCTTCGCCCGCCATGAGGGGCATGGGGCAGTCGAGAAGGACGAGTCGGACGAGTCGGACGATGACGACGGGACTGGCCGCGGCGGCACTCGCCGCCGCCCTGGCGGTGCCCGCGCAGGCACACGGGGACGGCCGTCCCCCGCACTGGGAACTGAAGGAGACCGGCACCGACGTGCGCTTTCGCGGACTGGCCGCGGTCAGCCGGAACAGCGCGTGGCTGGCGGGTTCCGCCGGCACCGTGCTCCGCACCGGCGACGGGGGCAGGACCTGGCGCAATGTCTCACCGCCCGGCGCACAGGAACTGCAGTTCCGGGACATCGAGGCATTCGACGCACGCCGGGCGGTCGTCCTGGCCATCGGCGAGGGCGAGGCCTCCCGTGTGTACCGCACGGACGACGGCGGCGAGACCTGGACCGAGTCCTTCCGCAACACCGACCCGCGCGCCTTCTACGACTGCCTCACCTTCTTCGACCCCCGCCACGGGCTGGCCATGAGCGACCCGGTCGACGGCAGGTTCCGCATCCTGTCCACCGAGGACGGCGGCCGCTCCTGGGAGGTCCTGCCGAACGAGGGCATGCCCCCGGCCCTGGAGGGCGAGGCGGGCTTCGCGGCGAGCGGGCAGTGCCTGGTCAGCTCGGGGCCGCGCGATGTGTGGCTGGCGACCGGAGGGGCGGCCCGCGCGCGCGTGCTGCACTCCGCCGACCGGGGGCGCACCTGGACGGTCGCCGACACCCCCGTACCGGCCGGCGACCCGGCCCGGGGCGTCTTCGCGCTGGCCTTCCGCGACCGGGCGCACGGCATCGCCGTCGGCGGCGACTACCGCGCCGAACAGCCGTCACCGCAGGCCGCGGCCACCACCGGCGACGCGGGCCGCACCTGGACGCCCGCCGCGCAGCCCCCGCCCGCCTACCGCTCCGGCGTCGCCTGGCTCCCGTACAGCCGTACGACCGCTCTCGCCGTCGGCCCCACGGGGACCGACCTCACCACCGACGGCGGCCGCACCTGGCGCACGGTCGATACCGGGTCGTACGACACGGTCGACTGCACACCGGACCGGGGCTGCTGGGCGGCGGGGAGCGGGGACGGGTGGCCCGGCTGGAGAACTGACGCGCGCGTCGGCGTTCCGCCAGGTGGGCGGGTACGGGGTTGTTCCCGCCGAGAGGGGTACTTGTGGCGTGTTCGAATCACGAAAGGAGCGATCGGTCATGCCACGCGGTTCGAGCCCGAAGAGGGAACGCCAGTACGAGCACATCAAGGAGAGCGCCGAGGACCGCGGTGAGAGCGAGTCGCGCGCCAAGGAGATCGCCGCCCGGACCGTCAACAAGGAACGCGCCCGCTCCGGCGAGTCCAAGACCGCGAGCCGCACCTCCACCCAGGACATGTCGTCGAGCAAGCGCGGCGGGCAACGTTCGCACAAGGGATCCGAGGGACCCACGTACGACCAGCTCTACGCCGAGGCGAAGCGGCGCAACATCCAGGGCCGTTCGGACATGGACAAGAGCCAGCTCAAGCGCGCCCTGGGCGACAAGTAGCCCGGGGCGGCGCGCCCGTGACGGGATGCGTACGCTCGTCGGCACCATGACGACCGTACGCATCCCGGCGGGCTGGCCCGCCACCGAAGAGCAAGCCCTCGCCGTGCAGGACGAGTTGCGGGGGAAGGTGGTGCTCGACGAGACCGGACCACCGCCGGGCAGCGGCCGGGTCACCGGCGTCGACGTGGCGTACGACGACGAGCGGAACGTGGTCGCGGCGGCGGCCGTGGTGCTGGACGCGGCCACGCTCGACGTGGTCGCCGAGGCCACGGCGACCGGGCAGGTCTCCTTCCCCTACGTCCCCGGCCTGCTGGCCTTCCGCGAGATCCCGACGGTGCTGGCCGCGCTCGACGCGCTGCCGTGCGACCCCGGCCTCGTCGTCTGCGACGGCTACGGCCTCGCGCATCCGCGCCGCTTCGGCCTCGCCGCGCACCTCGGCGTCCTCACCGGCCTCCCCACGATCGGCGTCGCCAAGAACCCCTTCACCTTCACCTACGACGATCCGGGCGCCGCGCGCGGCAGCGCGTCCCCGCTCCTCGCGGGCACCGAGGAGGTGGGCCGCGCACTGCGCACCCGCGACGCCGTCAAGCCGGTCTTCGTCTCCGTCGGCCACCGCGTCGACCTGGACAACGCCTGCGCCCACACCCTCGCCCTCACCCCGTCCTACCGCCTCCCGGAGACCACCCGCAGGGCCGACTCCCTGTGCCGCGAGGCCCTCCGGACGACGACGTCCTGACGCGAAGCCGGGGGTCGCACAAGAGGCTTGAGTACGAACTGAGTACCTGTACGGATGCCGGTGCGTCGTCATGATCGGCAGGCTGTGCCGTATGACGACGCACCGAGCCCCGAAGCCCGCCGCCGGCCCCACCCAGTCGGTCGAGCGTGCCGTGACGACCGGCCTGCTCCTCGCCGTGTTCGCCGGACTGGCCTGGATCGCCGGGATGGTCTACACGCTGACCGGGTGGGCGCAGTAGACCGGTCGGCGCCTCACCCTGTCACCGGGTCGCCGCCACCCGGAACGTGATCCCCGCCGCGCGGAGCCGCTCGATCAGCGCGTCGCCCATCGCGACCGCCGTCGTGACCTGCCCCGCCGTGGCCGGGAGGTCGTCGAGGGCCAGGCACAGGGCGGACTCGGCGAACATCTTCGCCGTCTCGCCGTAGCCGGGATCGCCGCCCGCGACCTCCGTGAAGACCCGGCGTCCGCCGCCCTCGCCGACGAACCGCACCGAGAACCAGCTCCTCGCCCGCTTCTCCGCGCTCGGGCCCTCGCCCGGCTTGAGCCGGTCGCCCAGCCAGCGCCGTACGGGGGGCACCTGGGCGGCGGCGACGACCGCGCCGACGAATGCGACCCCGCCCACCGCGAAGGGCAGCGTTTTGACGGCCGCGTAATGGCGGTAGCGGAAGTCCGGCCCGTAGCGCCGCAGGGCGCGCGCCGAGCGCTGCACCACCTGCGCGTCGATGGTCGGCAGCGGCAGCGCCCACGCCCCGACCTCCTTCGCGAACCGGGGAGCGCTCACCGGCGCGTACGCCCGGCGCCCCACCAGCCGCGGTTCGTGCCGCTTGCGGTCCCGTGCGGCGGCCATCGTCTCCCGGCCGCGGGAGAACCCGGTGAGCGCGGAGTTGAACGTGCCGCCCGAGAACATGCCCTCGGCGCGCACGAATCCGTCCACGGTGATCGGCGCGTCCTCCGGGAGCTGACACACCGTGAAGTAGGCGCCCAGGTCGTGCGGTATCGAGTCGAAGCCGGCGGCGTGCACGATGCGGGCGCCGGTCTCCCGCGCGCGGGCGTCGTGCCGGACGAACGTCAGATCGACGAACTCGGGTTCACCGGTGAGATCCAGATAGTCGGTTCCCTCGTCCGCGCAGGCGGCCACCAACTCCTCGCCGTGGGTGATGTACGGACCGACGGTCGTGGCCACCACCCGTGCCTGACGGGCGAGTTCGCGCACGGCGTCCGGATCGGACCCGTCCGCCCGGAGCACACCGATCCCCGCGCCGCCGGGCAGCCGCTCGCGCAGCGCGGCGAGCTTCTCCGCGTTGCGCCCGGCGATCGCCCAGCGCAGCCCTTCGGGCGCGTTGGCGGCGAGATACTCCGCGGTGAGCTCCCCGACGAACCCCGTGGCCCCGTAGAGCACGATGTCGTACGCCCGCTCCGCCCTGTCCTGCCCGTTGCTCATGGAACCCCTCAGCACTCGCCCACGGCCCGTCCACGCGCCGTTGTCGGTCGCTGAGGCTAGCGTGAGGGACGAGCAGCCGCGTGCGCGGGATCCGGAGGTGGCCGTGACCGTACCGAAGAGTGCCCTGAAAAAATGGGAGAAGGTGCGCGAGTTCGCCCTCGGGATGCCCGGCGCGGTCGAGGAGTTCCCGTGGGGCGAGAGCGTCGCGAAGGTCAACAGGAAGGTGTTCGTGTTCCTCGGGACGGATGACGGCGGCTATCCGCTGGGCGTCACCGTGAAGCTCAAGGACGAGGAGACCCACGCCCACGCCCTGACCTGCCCCGGCGCCGAACCGGCGGGGTACGGCCTGGGCAGGTCCGGCTGGGTGCGCGTGCCGCTGGAGGAGAAGGGCGCCCCGCGCGCGGAGCTGCTGTGCGACTGGGTCGAGGAGAGCTACCGCGTGATCGCCCCGAAGCGGCTCATAGCGGAGCTGGAGGCCCGCTGAGGGCGGTGCCGGGGACCTGGTGGCCGCCGGGCTGACACCCGCCACGACTGGGGGCACAATGACTAAGCGTTTGCTCATTCGGGGCTTGTGCGGAGTGGAACACGTTCTTAACATCGCTGGTGTTACATCATTTGTGTCACAGGGCTGGGGGCTCGATGTCAGTGGCGAAGACGCCCGGGCACGGTCCGCTCGCAGGTGTGCGCGTGGTCGAACTCGCGGGCATCGGCCCGGGACCGTTCGCCGCGATGCTCCTCGGTGATCTCGGCGCCGACGTCGTCCGCGTCGACCGACCGGGCGGCGCGGGCCTCGCGGTGAACCCGCTGTACGACATCACCAACCGCAACAAGCGCTCGGTGATCGTCGACCTGAAGTCCCTTGGCGGCCCGGACACCGTCCTCGACCTCGCCGAACGCGCCGACATCCTGATCGAGGGCTACCGGCCGGGCGTCGCCGAACGCCTCGGCGTCGGCCCCGAGACCTGCCACACCCGCAACCCGAAGCTGGTCTACGGCCGGATGACCGGCTGGGGCCAGCAGGGCCCGCTCGCCCAGCGCGCCGGCCACGACATCGCCTACCTCGCCCTGACCGGCACCCTCGGCATGACCGGGGCCCCGGGCACTCCGCCCGTCGCCCCAGCCAACCTCCTCGGCGACTACGCGGGCGGCTCCCTCTACCTCGTCGTCGGCGTCCTCGCCGCCCTCCACCACGCCCGCGCGACCGGCGCCGGGCAGGTCGTGGACGCGGCCATCGTCGACGGCGCCTCGCACCTGTCCGCGATGCTCCACGGCATGCTCGCCGCGGGCGGCTGGCAGGACCGCCGCGCCGCCAACCTCCTGGACGGCGGCTGTCCCTTCTACGGCACCTACGAGACCGCCGACGGCCGGTACGTCGCCGTGGGCGCCCTGGAGCAGCAGTTCTACGAGGAGTTCGTCGACCTCCTCGGCATCGGGGACCGGGCCCCGGCCCGCAAGGACACGGCCGCCTGGGGCGATCTGCGCGAGACGATCGCGGCCCGCTTCAAGACCCGTACGAGGGACGAGTGGACGGCCGTTTTCGAGGGCTCCGACGCCTGTGTGGCCCCCGTCCTGTCCCTGCGCGAGGCGCCGCACCACGCGCATCTCGCGGCCCGGGGCACCTTCACCGACTTCGGCGGCATCACCCAGCCGGCCCCGGCGCCCCGCTTCTCCGCCACCCACACCTCGGTGCGCACCGGACCCGCCCAGCCGGGCGCCGACACGGCGGACGTCGCCCACGACTGGGGCATAGCGGGCCTCCTGCCCGACGCGTCCGCCGAGGCCGTCGCCGACCAGGCCGTCGCCCCCGCAGACGCGTCCGCCGAGGCCGTCGCCGCGAAGGACACCGACTGACACCGGCCCCCGGGCCGTACCCTCCCGCCACCGAAAGGCCAGACTCGTGAGCACCGAAGCGTACGTGTACGACGCGATCCGCACCCCGCGCGGCCGCGGCAAGGCGAACGGCTCCCTGCACGGCACCAAGCCGATCGACCTCGTCGTCGGACTGATCCACGAGGTCCAGCACCGCTTCCCCGGTCTCGACCCGGCAGCCGTCGACGACGTCGTGCTCGGCGTCGTCGGCCCGGTCGGCGACCAGGGCTCCGACATCGCCCGGACCGCCGCGATCGCCGCCGGACTGCCCGACACCGTGGCCGGCGTCCAGGAGAACCGCTTCTGTGCATCGGGCCTGGAGGCCGTCAACCTGGCCGCCGCGAAGATCCGTTCGGGCTGGGAGGACCTGGTGCTCGCGGGCGGCGTCGAGTCGATGTCCCGGGTGCCGATGGCCTCCGACGGCGGCGCCTGGTTCAACGACCCGATGACCAACCTGGCGGTCAACTTCGTGCCGCAGGGCATCGGCGCCGACCTCATCGCCACGATCGAGGGATTCTCCCGGCGCGACGTGGACGAGTACGCGGCACTCTCCCAGGAGCGGGCGGCGGCCGCCTGGAAGGACGGCCGGTTCGACCGGTCCGTCGTCCCCGTCAAGGACCGCTCCGGACTGGTCGTCCTCGACCACGACGAGCACCTGCGGCCCGGCACCACCGCCGACTCCCTCGCCAAACTGAAGCCCTCCTTCGCGGACATCGGCGAGTTGGGCGGCTTCGACGCGGTGGCCCTGCAGGAGTACCACTGGGTCGAGGAGATCGACCACGTCCACCACGCGGGAAACTCCTCCGGCATCGTGGACGGCGCTGCCCTCGTCGCCATCGGCACCAAGGAGATCGGCGAGCGCTACGGCCTGCGCCCGCGCGCCCGGATCGTCTCCGCGGCCGTCTCCGGCTCCGAGCCCACCATCATGCTCACCGGCCCCGCGCCCGCGACCCGCAAGGCCCTCGCCCGGGCCGGACTGACCATCGACGACATCGACCTCGTCGAGATCAACGAGGCGTTCGCCGCCGTCGTGCTCCGCTTCGTCAAGGACATGGGCCTCTCCCTCGACAAGGTCAATGTCAACGGCGGCGCGATCGCGCTCGGCCACCCGCTCGGCGCGACCGGGGCGATGATCCTCGGCACGCTCGTCGACGAACTGGAGCGCCAGGACAAGCGGTACGGGCTGGCCACGCTCTGCGTGGGCGGCGGCATGGGCATCGCGACGATCGTCGAACGCGTCTGAAACCCCGGCGGAACCAAGAGACTTCAACGGAGACCCCCGCTATGACCGAGAGCACCACCATCCGCTGGGAACAGGACCGCACGGGCCTCGTCACCCTCGTCATCGACGACCCCGACCAGTCCGCGAACACCATGAACCAGGCGTTCCGCGACTCCCTCGCGGTGATCACCGACCGGCTGGAGGCCGAGAAGGACACCATCCGCGGTGTCATCATCACCTCCGCCAAGAAGACCTTCTTCGCCGGCGGCGACCTCCGCGACCTCATCAAGGTCACCCCCGACACCGCACAGCAGCTGTTCGACGGCGGCCTGGAGATCAAGCGCAACCTCCGCCGCATCGAGACCCTCGGCAAGCCGGTCGTCGCGGCGATCAACGGCGCCGCCCTCGGCGGCGGCTACGAGCTGGCCCTCGCCTGCCACCACCGCATCGCCCTCGACGCCCCCGGCTCCAAGATCGGCTGCCCCGAGGTCACCCTCGGCCTCCTCCCCGGAGGCGGCGGCGTGGTCCGCACCGTCCGGCTGCTGGGCATCACCGACGCCCTGCTGAAGGTGCTGCTCCAGGGCACCCAGTACTCCCCGCGGCGCGCCCTGGACAACGGCCTGATCCATGAAGTGGCCGCCACCCGGGAGGAGTTGATGGACAAGGCCCGCGCCTTCATCGACGCCAACCCCGAGTCGCAGCAGCCCTGGGACAAGCCCGGCTACCGCATCCCCGGCGGCACCCCGCCCACCCGAAGTTCGCGGCGAACCTGCCCGCCTTCCCCGCCACCCTGCGCAAGCAGACCGGCGGCGCGCCCTACCCGGCGCCGCGCAGGATCCTCGCCGCCGCCGTCGAGGGCGCCCAGGTCGACTTCGACACCGCCCAGGTCATCGAGGCCCGCTACTTCGTGGAACTGGCCGCCGGCCAGACCTCGAAGAACATGATCCAGGCGTTCTTCTTCGACCTCCAGGCCGTCAACTCCGGCGCGAACCGACCCCAGGGCGTCGAGCCCCGCCAGGTCCGCAGGGTCGCCGTCCTCGGCGCCGGGATGATGGGCGCGGGCATCGCGTACTCGTGTGCCCGCGCGGGCATCGAGGTCGTCCTGAAGGACGTGACGCCCGAAGCGGCCGCGAAGGGCAAGGGGTACTCGGACAAGCTCTGCGCCAAGGCGGTCGCCAAGGGCCGCACCACCCAGGAGAAGGCCGACGCCCTCCTCGCCCTGATCACCCCCACCGCCGACCCGGCCGACCTCGCGGGCTGCGACGCCGTCATCGAGGCCGTGTTCGAGAACACCGAGCTCAAGCACAAGGTGTTCCAGGAGATCGAGGGGATCGTGGCACCGGACGCCCTGCTCTGCTCCAACACCTCCACCCTCCCCATCACCGAACTGGCCGAGGGCGTCGTCCGCCGGTCCGACTTCATCGGCCTGCACTTCTTCTCACCCGTCGACAAGATGCCGCTCGTCGAGATCATCAAGGGCGAGCAGACCGGCGACGAGGCCCTGGCCCGCGCCTTCGACCTGGTCCGGCAGATCAAGAAGACCCCGATCGTCGTCAACGACTCGCGCGGCTTCTTCACCTCCCGGGTCATCGGCCACTTCATCGACGAGGGTGTCGCGATGGTCGGTGAGGGCATCGAGCCCGCGTCCGTCGAACAGGCGGCGGCCCAGGCGGGCTACCCCGCCAAGGTCCTCTCCCTCATGGACGAGCTGACCCTCACCCTGCCCCGCAAGATCCGCGCCGAGTCCCGGCGGGCCGTGGAGGAGGCGGGCGGCACCTGGACCGTGCATCCGGCCGAGGCCGTGATCGACCGCATGGTCGACGAGTTCGGCCGCCCCGGCCGCAGCGGAGGCGCCGGCTTCTACGACTACGGGCCCGACGGCCGCCGCGCCAAGCTCTGGCCCGGACTGCGCGAGCACTTCACGAAGCCGGGGCACCGGATTCCCTTCCGGGACATGCAGGAGCGGATGCTCTTCTCGGAGGCGCTGGACACCGTGCGGCTGCTGGAGGAGGGCGTGCTCACGTCCGTCGCCGACGCCAACATCGGGTCGATCTTCGGGATCGGGTTCCCCGGGTGGACCGGTGGGGTGCTGCAGTACATCAACGGTTACGAGGGCGGGCTCCCCGGGTTCGTCGCGCGGGCGCGTGAGCTGGCCGGGCGGTACGGGGAGCGGTTCGAGCCGCCGGCGCTGTTGGTGGAGAAGGCGGAGAAGGGGGAGCGGTTCGGGGACGAGTGAGGTTGGGGGTGGCGGGGGCGTTCCTTTCGCCCGCCACCCCTACCCTTCCCTCCCCACTCTCGGCTTCGCTCGAGCGGGAGGTGCCCCCACCAGGGGCTGCGCCCCTTCGACCCCCTCGGTGCGTTCTTCGTCCGCGGCTGGGTGGGGCTTCTCGCGCAGTTCCCCGCGCCCCTGACGGGGCGCGGTCCTTTAGTGGGAGTGCAGGTCGAACTGTGCGGCTGTGGGGAGGAGTTGGGCATGGTGGTGGCCGGGTGGGGTACTTCGCGGCGCTGTACCGACAAGTGACCGTCGAGGTCGGCACGGGCATTCACCAGGGGCTCGGGCGGGTGGTGCTGGCCGTGCAGGACTCGCTGGGCGCCCTCTCGCCCCTGATGTCGCTGCTGGACCAGGTCGGAGCCCGCACCGACGAGCGGATCCTCGACTTCAGCGTTCGGAGGTCGAGAGAGGTGGCCTGGTTCAACGCGGTGCTGCTGGCCGGTCAGGACGAGGAGGAGCGCGCGGCGACCGTCGAGCGGCTCGACATCCGGGCCGCCGTCCTCGCCCGGCTGATCCCCCGTCCCGGCGGCCTCGTCCGTCCCGCTCTGCAACTGATCCGGAGCACCGAGAGCGACGACGTGCCCGCCGTCATCGCCCACCTGGACCGGGCCGTGCGGTGAACGCCGCGGCTCAGGACCCGGACGCCCACTGGCTCAGCTCGTCCGTCAACGATCGCTGAAACGTCGTCAACAGGGCCTGCACGACCAGCGGTTGCATATGGGCCGACAGGGACTTCACGGCCTGCGGATCGCGATCCGCCACCGCGTCGCGGAAGAGCCGCGACAACTCCTGGGCCGCCGCGCGCGAATGCTCGATCAGTACGGTCCGCGCGGCGCGGATCGACTCCTCCGACAGGGGTACGCCGAGCAGTTCCACGCCCAGCCGGAGCAGCCCCGGGTCCACCCGGAGTTCGTTGCCGTCCCGCTCGACCACGCCCATCGCCACGAGCTGTTCGACGTCCGCCTCGCCCAGGACCCGCCCCGCCCGGCGGTCGAGCTCCTCCCGGGTGACCGTAGCCACCGCGTCCGGCGCCCAGGAGGCCACCACCGCGCGCTGGAGCGCGAGGTCGCGCGGGGTGAGGTCCGGCGGCAGCCTGCGCAGATACCCCTCGATGGCCGCCAGTGTCATGCCCTGTCGCTGCAGCTCCTCGATCAGCGCGAGCCGGGCCAGGTGCTCCCGACCGTAGTGGCCGACACGGCGGGGCCCGATCTCCGGCGGCGGCAGCAGGCCCCGGGTCCCGTAGAAGCGGACCGTACGCACCGTGACCCCCGCCCGCGCGGCCAGCTCGTCGACGGTGAGAACGATCTCCTCGGAGCCGGAGCCGGAGCCGGAGCCGGAGCCGGAGCCCTCCCCGATGTCGGTCGTCATGCACAGCAGTATCGCTGTCCCACCAGTGCCGTGACACCTCGGCCGGCACGGACTGTCAGTGCCGCCCCGTACGGTGGCGTCATGTCGGGGATCACCTACGTCCGGGGCGACGCGACCGTGCCGCTGGGCAAGGGCGTCAAGGTCATCGCCCATGTCTGCAACGACCTGGGCGGCTGGGGCAAGGGCTTCGTCCTCGCCCTGTCCCGCCGCTGGCCGGAGCCGGAGGCCGCCTACCGCGCATGGCACCGCGACCGCGCGAGCAACGACTTCGGGCTCGGCTCCGCCCAGTTCGTCCAGGTCGGCCGCCACACCTGGGTGGCGAACCTGATAGGCCAGCACGGCACCCGCACCGGCAGCAAGGGGGCGCCCGTTCGCTACGAGGCCATCGACACGGCCCTCGGCCTGCTCGCCGACAAGGCCCTGCAACTGGATGCGTCGGTCCACATGCCCCGCATCGGCTGCGGACTCGCCGGTGGCAAGTGGTCCCGGGTCGAGCGCCTGATCCTCGACCGGCTGGTCCGGCGCGGAACAGCGGTGACGGTGTACGACCACGGGGACTGATCCGGGGCCGGCGCGCGGTACCGCGCGCCGGGGAACGGGTAGGGCACCCGTATGGATCTGCTCCCGATGGACATCGGCCCGTTGAACCCCGTCGTGGGGGAACTCGTCGTCGCGGCCGTGCTGTTCGCGCTCGTGTTCCTCTTCTTCGTCCGGCTCGTGCCCCGGATCCAGCGCGTCCTGGACGAACGGGAGGCCGTTACGAAGGGGACCGAGGCCGAAGCCGAAGCCCTGCGGGAGCAGGCCCGGATCAAGCGGGCGGATGTGGCGCAGACCCTGGCCGAAGCCCGGCACGAGGCCGCCCGCATCCGGCACCCTTTCCGGCCACACCGTGGCCGAAGTCCCACGAGTATCCAAAAGTCCCTCTGTCGCACGGGAGTTGACCGCAGTACCGTCCGCGCATGCCGATATCTGTGCGACGTGCACGCTTCACGACCTGGAGATCGTTCGCGACGGCCGCCACGGCCGCCGCCCTCACCGCCACGTTCCTCACCTCGGCGGCCGCCGGCACCCCGGCGCCCCGTAGGAGTGAGCCGGTCTACTCGTACGAGAACGCCGTCCGTGAATCCGTCTGGGTGGACACCGGGCTCGACGGCGACCGCGACGGGAAGCCGGACCGGGTCGCCGTCGACATCGTCCGCCCGAGTGAACCCGCCCTGCGAGGCCGGAAGATCCCGGTGATCATGGACGCCAGCCCCTACTACTCCTGCTGTGGGCGCGGCAACGAGAGTCAGCGCAAGACGTACGACGCGAACGGGAACGTCGTCCAGATGCCGCTGTTCTACGACAACTACTTCGTGCCCCGCGGCTACGCGTTCGTCGCCGTCGACCTCGCGGGAACCAACCGCTCCGACGGCTGTGTGGACGTCGGCGGCCGCTCCGACGTCCAGTCGGCCAAGGCGGTGGTCGACTGGCTCAATGGCCGAGGCCGGGCGTACACCACCCGTACGGGAAGCACCAAGACCAGGGCCGGCTGGACCAACGGCAGGACCGGCATGATCGGCAAGAGCTACGACGGTACGATCGCCAACGGCGTGGCCGCCACCGGCGTCGAGGGCCTGGAGACCATCGTGCCGATCGGCGCGATCTCCTCCTGGTACGACTACTACTTCGCCAAGGGCGCCCCCCTCTACAACTCCGGCCCCGAGTGGCTCTCCGACTACGTCGAGAGCCCCGACGCCCGCGCCAAGTGCGGTCATGTCCAGCAGCGACTCGTCGACGGCGCCCCGCGCACCGGCGACTGGACCCCGCTGTGGACCGAGCGGGACTACGTCAAGGACGTCCGGAAGATCGACGCCAGCGTCTTCGTCGTCCACGGTCAGCAGGACCTCAACGTCCGCCCCAAGCACTTCGGCCAGTGGTGGGACGCGCTCGCGAAGCACGGCGTCGAGCGCAAGATCTGGCTCTCCGAGGTCGGCCACGTCGACCCCTTCGACTTCCGCCGCGCCGCCTGGGTCGACACCCTGCACCGCTGGTTCGACCACGAACTCCTCGGCTACGACAACGGCATCGACGACGAGCCGATGGCCGACATCGAACGCCACCCGGACCAGTGGGAGACGTCCAGGGTCTGGCCGCCGCGCGCCACCAAGGCCACGACCCTGCGCCCCGCCGAGGGCGCCGCGCCCGGTGTCGGCACCCTCGGCCTGCGCAAGCGGTCCGGCACCGAGACCTTCACCGACGACCCCGCGCTGAACGAGACCGACTGGGCCGCCCACGTCGACAGGTCCACCCCGGAGAAGGCGGGCTTCGCGACCGCGCCCCTCACACAGGACCTGCGGCTCTCCGGCTCCTCCAAGGTGACCGTCACCGCCACGCCCACCACCTCAAGCGCCCACCTCTCGGCGGTCCTCGTGGACCTCGGCCCGGACACCATCCGCGACTACTCCACCGTCGGTGAGGGCATCACCACCCTCACCGAACGCACCTGCTGGGGCCCCAGCACCACCGGTGACAGCTCCTGTTTCCGGGAGACGAAGGCCAAGACCGCGGACGTCGACTACACGATCTTCAGCCGCGGCTGGGCCGACCTCGGCAACCACTCCTCCGCCACGGGCGCCCCGCTCACCCCCGGCACCCCGTACACGATCACCCTCGACCTGCACGCGAGCGATCACGTCGTCCCGGCCGGACACCGTCTCGCACTGATCATCGCGGGCACCGACGAGGACCTCATCGACCCGCCGTCCAGCACGCCCACCCTGACCATCGACCTCAAGCGCACCTCCGCGCAGGTCCCGCTGGTCGGCGGCGGCGTGGCCTTCGCGAAGGCCACCTCGGGCACCATCGCTCGCCCGGAGGCCTCGGTCCTCGACGGCGTACGTGACCCGGGCCGGGCCGCCCGCGTCCCGGGCGGTGGCGCGTGAGGGCCCGCATCGCGGCACTGCTCGGCACGGCCCTCGCAGTGCCCCTGCTGTCGACTCCGGCGCACGCGACGGACACCGCTCTGCCGCGCACCGGATTCGAGCGGTCGGGCGGTGCACGCTGGACCGGCCAGCCCGAGGAGCAGGCCTTCCTGGCCGCCGTCGACCGGGCGAGCGACCGGGTGTCGACGACCCGGATCGGCACCACCGAGCAGGGCCGCCCGCTCCAGCTCGTCCGGATCGGCACCCGCCCCACCTCGCGCACGGTCCTGCTCATCTGCAGCCAGCACGGCGACGAGCCCGCCGGCCGCGAGGCCTGCCTCACCACCCTGCGCGACCTCGCCTTCGCCAGGGACGAGCGGACCGAACGGCTGCTGAGATCCACCACGGTGCTCGTCGTCCCCACCGCCAACCCCGACGGCCGGGCCGCCGGCACCCGGGGCAACGGCGACGGCGTCGACATCAACCGCGACCACCTCGCCCTGCGGACCGCCGAGGCGCGGGCCCTCGCCGCCGTCGTGCGCGACCGCCGGCCCGACATCGTCTACGACCTGCACGAATACGGCGCCACCCCGCAGTACTACGACAAGGATCTCTTCGACCTCTGGCCGCGCAACCTCAACACCGACCCGGCCGTCCACGCCGAGGCACGCACGCTCTCCCTCGGCCACGTACGCCCGGCCGCCGGGGCCGCGGGCCACTCGACCGGCACCTACGGCATCTGGACCGACCCGGTGACCGGCGACCCGATCCGCCAGGTCGCCGGCGACGGCCAGGAGCGCATTCTGCGCAACATGTCAGGAATCAAGCACTCGGTCGGGCTGCTGATCGAGAGCAGGGTGGAACCCCTGACGGCCGACACCCCGGAGCCGGTCAACAACCTGCGCCGGGTGAACTCCCAACTCGCCGCCTTGAAAGGCCTGTTCGGCTTCGCCGTCGAACGCGGCCGACAGGTGGACCGGGTGACCGGCGCGGCCCGTCTGGCCGGCCTCCGCGACACCGGCCCGGTCTATGTCGGCGGCGCCGACAACGACCCCGCCGACCCCGCCGAGGTGATCCAGGACCCGCCCTGCGGCTACCGGCTCACCCCACAGCAGTACGAGGAGGTCGCCGACGAACTGGCGCTGCACGGCGTCCGCGTACGGCCGGAAACCGACGGCGACGGTGACCGGGGCGGCGTCCTGGTACCGCTGCGCCAGCCGTTCCGCGCGCTGGTCCCGCTGCTGTTCGACGCGCAGGCCCCGTACCGCCTGACGGAAGGGGTGCCCGACACCGACTGTTGAAAGAGAAAGGATCGAAGTCACATGTGGTAGGGGTTCCTGGGCAGGAGAAGGTCTGTTCCAGCCACTCGCGGAAAGGTTCCACCTGTGACGCACGATCATCGCACCACCCACCACGGGGGAGGCGCGCTTCCAGGCTCGGAGGCGGGTCTCCCCGGCGGCGGGCGGCCCCGGACGGACCCCGTAGTGTTCGGTGTGACGGCGGCCCTCACCCTGGCCTTCGTGCTCTGGGGTGCCATCTGGACCGACGCCCTCGAAACCGTCTCCGGCAAGATGCTGAACGGCCTCATCCACAACGGTGGCTGGGCGTTCATGCTGGCCGCCTCCTGCTTCGTCGTCTTCGCCCTGTGGCTCGCGGTCAGCCGCTACGGCCGCATCCACCTCGGCGTCGAGGGCGAGAAACCCGAGTTCCGCACGGTCTCCTGGGTCGCCATGATGTTCAGCGCCGGCATGGGCATCGGCCTGATGTTCTACGGCGTCAGTGAGCCCCTCGCCCACTACACCTCGCCCCCGCCGGGCACCGGCCCCCAGGGCTCCGGTGAACGCATGGAAACGGCGATGGCGACCACCCTGTTCCACTGGACGCTGCACCCCTGGGCGATCTACGCGGTGGTCGGCCTCGGCATCGCCTACAGCACCTTCCGCAAGCAGCGCCGTCAGACCATCAGCGCCGTCTTCACCCCGCTGATCGGTGAGAAGCGTGCGGGCGGCACCCTCGGCCGGGCCATCGACATCCTTGCGATCATCGCCACGATCTTCGGTTCGGCGGCCTCCCTGGGCCTCGGTGCCCTCCAGATCGGCTCGGGCTTTCGCGAACTGAACTGGATGGACAAGGTCGGCACCGGCCTGCTCGTCGCGATCATCGCCGTCCTGACCCTGGCCTTCGTTGCCTCCGCCGTCTCCGGCGTGGAGAAGGGCATCCAGTGGCTGTCCAACACCAACATGGTGCTGGCCCTGCTGCTGGCGGTCTTCGTCTTCGTCGCCGGACCCACCATCCTGGTCCTCGACCTCCTGCCGACCTCGGTCTTCTCCTACCTCGGCGACCTGCCCCAACTCGCGGGCCGCACCGAGGCTTCTGGTGGCGAGGGCGTGGCCGACTGGCTCGGCAGCTGGACCGTCTTCTACTGGGCGTGGTGGATCTCCTGGACGCCCTTCGTCGGCATGTTCATCGCCCGCATCAGCCGCGGCCGCACCATCCGCCAGTTCGTCGGCGGCGTCATCCTCGTGCCCAGCACGGTCAGCCTCGTCTGGTTCGCGGTCTTCGGCGGCACGGCGATGCGGCTCCAGGGACAGGGCCGACTCGGTGAGGAGGCCACACCCGAGGGTCAGCTCTTCGCCGTTCTGCACGAGTTCCCCCTGGCCACGGTCTCCAGCCTGCTCGTGATGATCCTCGTCGGCATCTTCTTCGTCTCCGGCGCCGACGCCGCCTCCATCGTGATGGGCACGCTCTCGCAGCGGGGCGCGCTCGAACCCGGCCGCTTCGTCATCGTCTTCTGGGGCGTCGTCACCGGGGCCGTCGCCGCGATCATGCTCCTCGTCGGCAGTGGCCAGGGAGACGCCCTGACCGGCCTGCAGAACCTCACGATCCTGGCCGCCGCGCCGTTCGTCCTGGTGATGATCGGCATGTGCGTCGCGATGATGCGCGACCTGCGGCGGGACCCCGTGATGGTCCGCGAGGAGATGGCCTCCGAAGCGGTCGAACTGGCCGTCATCGAGGGCCACAAGCGCTATGACGGCGAGTTCGAGATCAGGGTCGGTCCGGGCCAGGGCACGGAGATCGAGGGGGACCCGATCGGCCATCGCGCGGAGTAGACACGCGCCGGGGCAGGGCGCCCCGCGCCCCGTCAGGGGCGCGGGGAACTGCGCGACCGGCCCCCACGACCCGCACCCGACCGACGACCCCCTCTTTCCCGACGCCCTCTTCTTTCCCGACGCCCGCTCAACCCGTGGCCAGCCGCGCAGCGACCCGCGCGCACCCCAAGCCACCGTCACCCCTGCCCCACCGTGCCCGTAGTTGTGCACCAACACCCTCCCGCCCGGCAGGAGTTCCCGCTCCAGGCGGACCGCCGGGCGCGAGGGTCGCAGCCCGACCCGGTGCTCGACGATCCGCGCCCCGGCGATCTCGGGCCGAACTGCCGCACACCGCCTCACGATCGCCTCCGCGATCACCGGGTCCGGCGTCAGGGACCAGGCGTCCTCCTCCGCCGTACCACCGAGGATCAGCCCGCCCGGCTGCGGGATGAAGTACGTGCTCTCGGAACCGGAATGGTCCACCGAGGTGAGCCAGGTGGTGATCCCCGGGTTCTCCACGACGACCAGCTGCCCCCGCACCGGCCGTACGGACGGGTCCGGCACCAGCTCGCGCGCGCCGATCCCCGTGCAGTTGACGACCACGGGGGCGTCGACCGCCGCGAGGTCGGTCACCGTGCGCTCCTCCACGACGCCGCCCGCCGCGACGAACCGCTCGCGCAGCCACCGCAGATGGACCGGCATGTCGAGCAGCGGCAGCCGCGCCCACAGCCCGACACCCCGGTACTCCCCGGCCGTCGCCACCCGCAGCCCGGCCACCCGCGAGGCCCACGCGCCGAGCCCGTCCAACGTGGTCCCGCCGTGTACGCCTTCGACCATGCGTACGCCCGTCTCGTTCGGCCGGGCCGCCAGCCCCTCGTACACGTCGAGGGTGTCGAGCGCCCACGCGCCGACCAGTTCCTCCGGCTCGATCCGGTAGGGCCACCACAGTCCACCCGCGACGCCGGACGTCGCGCGCTCCCCGGGCTCCCGCGCCCACACCCGGACCCGGCTGCCGCTCTCCGCCAACACGACGGCCGTCGTGAGACCGACGACGCCGCCACCGACCACGATCACGTCACTGTTCGATTCACTGGTCACCCGGGGACGTTAACGGAATATGTCATGCCGTGCTCACAAGTCTGCCTTTGTGGGGATACTCACACCATGTCTGCCGAGTACGCGACCTTCGGCCTGGCACCGGCGATGCGAGCCGGTGGCGTCCTCGCCAACGGTGATTACCAAGTGCACCGGGACTTCGTGGACTTCATCGTCGACGGACGCCCGCTGCTGTTCCAGCTCTCCGACCTCGACGCCGTCTCCCCCCTGGCCTCCGACGTCCCGCCCTCGATCTTCACCGCCCAGGTGCGCAGTCTGCTCCTGGAGGCCGAGGCACCCCTGAGAAGCGGCCGTTACGTCATCTACGGCTGCCCCGAATGCGCCGACCTCGCCTGCGGAGCGGTGACCGCGGTCATAGAGCGGGACGGCGACGACTTCGTGTGGCGGGACTTCGCCTGGCAGACGGAGGAGGAGGCCGACCTCAGGCTCAACGGCTACACCGGCATCGGCCCCTTCCGCTTCCAGGGCGCCGAGTACCGCGGCGCCCTGCGGTCCCTGCTGTGCGAGTCGGGCCCCGAGCCGTCGGCCCGGCGGGTCCTCCTCATCGGCGCCCGCGTCGCCGTGCTCGCCAAACTCGCCGCCGCCCTGCGCGCCATCGGCATCGGCGCCGACATAGCGCAGGACGCCACCGGCGTGCCCCCGGAAGAGCTGCGCGCCTACGGTGCCGTGGCCTTCGGCCGGGCCGTCGGCAAGGCGGACCGCGACGCCGTGCGGCTGGCCTTCGACCGCGCGGGGGTCCAGGTCGCGTACGTCGACGGACTCGCCCCGATCATCCCGCTCCTCGTCGCCCAGATCGAACACGCCCTCGACCGCAGCCCGGCCGAACAGCGCCGCCTCACCCGGCTGGTCGCCGCCGACGGGCAGGCCGGCATCGAGATCACCTCCACCTGCCGGGTGGAGCTCACCGCCTACCGCCTCGACCGTCTCTACCGACCCCACACCTACCGCTTCTTCGACGGCATCCTCCCGGCGGGCCGGCACCGCATCGGTCTGGACCCGAAGGCGGCGAAGGGAGAATCGTTCATCGTGGCCCGCACCTCCGGGACGGTGCTGGTGGAACCGATGGCGCTGTAGGGACGCGGGGAACTGCGCGAACGGGGTCCGGGGCAGCGCCCCGAGTCTGTGACAGGGGCCGTAAAATCACCCCCTGTGACCGCCACCCTCGTCGTCAAGAACCTCGCAGCCGGACACGGCGACCGCTCGCTCTTCTCCGGGCTGGACCTCGTCGTCGCCCCCGGTGATGTGATCGGTCTGGTCGGAGCCAACGGCGCCGGCAAGTCCACGCTGCTGCGTCTGCTCGCCGGCCTGCTCCCGCCGGAGGAGGGCGAGCTGCGGCTGTCCCCGCCCACGGCGACCGTGGGACACCTGCCGCAGGAGCCCGAGCGGCGGGAGGGCGAGACCGTACGGGAGTTCCTGGCCCGGCGCACGGGGGTGGCCGAGGCCCAGCGGGTGATGGACGAGGCCACGCAGGCACTGGTGGAGGGCGCGCCGGGCGCCGACGACGCGTACTCGGTGAGCCTGGAGCGCTGGCTCGACCTGGGCGGCGCCGACCTCGACGAGCGGGCGGAGGAGGTCGCCGACACCCTGGGGCTCGGCGTGGACCTGGACCAACCCATGACCGGCCTCTCCGGCGGCCAGGCCGCCCGCGCCGGACTCGCCTCCCTCCTCCTCTCCCGCTACGACGTCTTCCTCCTCGACGAGCCCACCAACGACCTCGACCTGGACGGCCTGGAACGACTCGAACGCTTCGTCTCCGGCCTGCGCGCGGGCACGGTCGTCGTCAGCCACGACCGCGAGTTCCTCACCCGTACGGTCACCAAGGTCCTCGAACTCGACCTCGCCCAGAACCAGATCAACCTCTACGGCGGCGGCTACGAGGCCTACCTGGAGGAGCGCGAGACGGCCCGCCGGCACGCGCGCGACGACTACGAGGAGTACGCCGACAAGAAGGCCGCGCTCCAGGACCGCGCCCAGATGCAGCGCTCGTGGATGGACAAGGGTGTCAAGAACGCGCGGCGCAAGGCGAGCAACGACAACGACAAGATCGGCCGCAAGTTCCGCAGCGAGGCGAGCGAGAAGCAGGCCGCGAAGGCCCGGCAGACCCAGCGCATGATCGAACGGCTCGATGTGGTGGAGGAGCCGCGCAAGGAGTGGGAGCTGCGCATGGAGATCGCGGCGGGCCCGCGCTCCGGCGCCGTGGTCGCCACGATGCGCGACGCGGAGGTGCGGCGCGGCGACTTCGCCTTCGGACCGGTCTCCCTGCAGATCGACTGGGCGGACCGTGTCGCCATCACCGGCGCGAACGGCGCGGGGAAGTCGACGCTCCTCGGTGCGCTCCTCGGCCGGGTCCCCCTGGACTCGGGCCATGCCGCCCTGGGCTCCGGGGTCCTGGTCGGTGAGGTCGACCAGGCCCGCGCCCTCTTCCACGGCCCCGAGTCCCTCCTCGACGCCTTCTGCGGGGCGGTCCCCGACACCGAGCCGGCCGAAGTGCGCACCCTCCTGGCCAAGTTCGGCCTGAAGTCCCACCATGTCCTACGTCCGGCGATCACCCTGTCCCCGGGCGAACGCACCCGCGCGGCCCTGGCCCTCCTCCAGGGCCGAGGAGTCAACCTCCTCATCCTCGACGAGCCCACGAACCACCTGGACCTCCCGGCCATCGAACAACTGGAGTCGGCCCTGGACTCCTACGAGGGCACGCTGCTCCTGGTGACCCACGACCGCCGCATGCTGGACGCGGTAGGAGTGACCCGCCGTCTGGTCGTGGAGGCGGGCAAGGTGACGGAGCAGTGAGCACCACCGCCGGCCGCGGCTGAGTGGGGCTTCTCGCGCAGTTCCCCGCGCCCCTGAAGGGCCTCCGGGCCTCAGGGCGAAAGGCACGGGGCGCAGCCCCTGCTTTTTGAGGGGCGCGGGGAACTGCGCGACCAGCCCCCACCGGACGGACGCCTGGGGGTCAAAGGGGCGCAGCCCCTTGCGAGGACGGGACGGGTAGGGGCGGCGGGGCGAGAAAACCCCGCCGTCACCTCAGCCGCGCTTCTTGTCCACCAACCCCGCCCGCCGCAACGCATCCGCCATCGCACTGTTGGCAGGCGCAGCAGCCGCACCCCCTACCCCCCCACGCCCCTGCTGCCGAGGCGCAGGCCCCCACGGCCACCCGCTGCTGCTGCCGAGCACCCCCACCGGACTGCCCGGCCGTCCCCTTCGGCGCCGCCTCGTCGTCCAACCGCAACGTCAACGAGATCCGCTTGCGCGGCACGTCGACGTCGAGCACCTTCACCTTCACGATGTCCCCGGGCTTGACCACATCACGCGGGTCCTTCACGAACGTCCGGGACAGCGCGGAGACATGCGCCAGCCCGTCCTGGTGGACACCGATGTCGATGAACGCCCCGAACGCCGCGACGTTCGTCACGACCCCTTCGAGGACCATCCCGGCCTCCAGGTCGGAGATCTTCTCGACGCCCTCCTTGAAGGTGGCGGTCTTGAAGGCGGGCCGGGGATCGCGCCCCGGCTTCTCCAACTCCTTGAGGATGTCCGACACGGTCGGCAGACCGAAGGTCTCGTCGACGAAGTCCGCCGGCCTGAGCGACCGCAGGACCCCCGTGTTGCCGATGAGTGCCGCGACCTCCTGCCCCGAGCTCTTCACCATCCGCCGGACCACGGGGTACGCCTCCGGGTGCACGCTGGACGCGTCCAGCGGGTCCGAGCCGCCCCGAATCCGCAGGAAGCCCGCGCACTGCTCGTACGCCTTGGGCCCGAGCCGTGTCACGCCCTTGAGCTCGGAACGCGAGGTGAAGGGGCCGTTGGCGTCGCGGTGGGCCACGATGTTCTCGGCGAGCCCGGAGGAGATGCCGGAGACCCGGGCCAGCAGCGGCGCGGAGGCCGTGTTCACGTCCACGCCCACGCCGTTCACACAGTCCTCGACCACCGCGTCCAGGGAACGGGAGAGCTTCACCTCGGACAGGTCGTGCTGGTACTGCCCGACACCGATCGACTTGGGGTCGATCTTGACCAGCTCGGCCAGCGGGTCCTGCAGCCGGCGCGCGATCGACACGGCGCCGCGCAGTGAGACGTCCATCCCGGGCAGCTCCGCGGAGGCGAACGCCGACGCCGAGTACACGGAGGCGCCCGCCTCGGACACCATCACCTTGGTGAGCTTCAACTCCGGGTGCTTGGTGATCAGTTCACCGGCGAGCTTGTCGGTCTCCCGGGACGCCGTGCCGTTGCCGATCGCGACCAGTTCGACCGCGTGCTCCTTGGCCAGGCGCGCCAGCTTGGCGATGGCCTCGTCCCACTTGTTGGCCGGGACGTGCGGGTAGATGACGTCGGTGGCGACGACCTTGCCGGTGGCGTCCACCACGGCGACCTTCACACCCGTACGGAAGCCCGGGTCCAGGCCCAGCGTCGCGCGCGTCCCGGCCGGGGCGGCGAGGAGCAGGTCGCGCAGGTTCGCCGCGAACACGTTCACCGCCTCGTCCTCGGCGGCCGTCCGCAGCCGCAGCCTGAGGTCGATGCCGAGGTGGACGAGGATGCGGGTCCGCCAGGCCCAGCGGACCGTGTCCGTGAGCCACTTGTCGGCGGGTCGGCCCCGGTCGGCGATCTGGAAACGATGCGCGACGATCCCCTCGTAGGAGGAGGGGCCGGGCTGCTCGGAGGGCTCCTCCGGCTCCAGGACGAGATCGAGGACGTCCTCCTTCTCGCCGCGCAGCATCGCCAGGATGCGGTGGGAGGGCAGCTCGGTGAACGGCTCGGAGAAGTCGAAGTAGTCGGCGAACTTGGCGCCCGCGTCCTCCTTGCCGTCCTTGACCTTGGCGGCGAGCCGGCCCCGTACCCACATGCGCTCGCGCAACTCGCCGATCAGGTCGGCGTCCTCGGAGAACCGCTCGGTGAGGATCGCCCGCGCGCCGTCCAGGGCGGCCTGCGCGTCGGCCACACCCTTCTCGCCGTCCACGAACGCCGCGGCGGCGGCCAGCGGCTCGACGGTCGGGTCCCCGAGCAGGCCCTCGGCCAGCGGTTCGAGACCGGCCTCGCGGGCGATCTGGGCCTTGGTGCGCCGCTTCGGCTTGAAGGGGAGGTAGATGTCCTCCAGACGGGCCTTGGTCTCGGCGGCGCGGATCTGCGCCTCGACCTCGGGCGTCAACTTGTCCTGCTCGCGCACCGAGTCGAGGATCGCGCTCCGCCGCTCCTCCAGCTCCCGCAGATAGCGCAGCCGCTCCTCGATCGTGCGCAGCTGCGCGTCGTCGAGCATCTCGGTCGCTTCCTTGCGGTAGCGGGCGACGAAGGGCACGGTCGAACCGCCGTCGAGCAGTTCCACCGCGGCCTTGACCTGCCGCTCCCGTACGCCGAGCTCCTCGGCGATCCTGCCTTCGATGGACCGTACTTCGATGGACCCGGGTGTCGTCACGTTCCCGTACCGCCTTCTCCACTGAGGTTGCGCGGCAATTGTGGCAGGTGGCACGGACAGCGGGGGCTCAGGGCGGCAAACGCGCGGGTTCCGGACAGCGGAGGAGCCGGACGCGATCCCGCGTCCGGCTCCCAGGTCTGTACGGCCTGGCCGTCCTCAGGCCCGGCGGGCCCGCCCGGTGCGGCGCGTCGAGCTCGACGCGCCCCCGAAGAGCCGGGCCACGGCCCGGAACGGCAGCGTGACCACCGTCGCGATGGCCCCACCGATCTGCCGCAACACGTCTGCGATCGCACGGAACACGTACTTCCCCTTTCGTCTCCCGGCTGACTGGGCCAGGAACGATCGAGTACCGCGCCCGGCGCCGTTCATGCCTGCGCGCCGCGCGCTCAGCCCTTGCCGATCATCCCTGCCGGGAACGCCCCCGCGCCGAGCATCGTCGTCACCAGGCCGGTCATCAGCTCGGTCAGCCGCTCCACCCCGGCCGCGCCCAGATGCCCGTAGGGGGCCAGGTCGAGGCGGTCGGTCGCGTCCTCGATGTCCCTGCGCAGCGCCACGCCCGCCTCCGTCAGTCCGCCGTCGGCGTCGAGCAGCCCGCGCTCGCGCAGCCGGGCGTTCGCGGCGTCCCAGTCGACCCGCGTCCAGCCGCGGGTGGCGACGGCCCACTTCGGGGACATGCCCTTCCCGGTCGCGGTGTGGCTGGCCAGCGCCTCGACCGGGTCGAGACCGGCGTCGAGGAGCACCGCGAGATGTCCGTCGCCCCGGTGCTCGCGCAGCAGGGTGGTCGCGTGCCAGAGCGCGAGATGAGGGCGCTCGGGTACGGGCAGGTCGGCGTGCGCGGCGTACAGGGGGCGTGCGGTCCGCACACACGCCTCGGTGGCGCGCAGCGCCAGCTCCGCCGCCTCGGCGACCTCCGCGGAGGCGAGCGGTTCCTCGCCGAGCAGCCGTCGCAGCGTGGCGTCGACAGCGCGCTCACGGGCCGCCAGCACCGTGGACGGCGACGCCGTCTCCCACACGGCGGGCACGTGCTCCGCCACCAGTTCGTGACGGAAGTTGAAGAACGTCGCCGTCACGACGCCCGCTCCGACGCGCCCGAGGGCGGCGGCCCGGACGGCGAAGTACGCCGCCCGCGGGTCCTCGACCCCCACGGCGGCCAGTTCCCGCCCGAGGTCCGGCGAGAAGTAGTGCGCGGAGTGGAACGGATTGAGGAGGCTGTGGCAGCGTCGCCCGGCGCGCTCCGGCAGGGAAGAGGTCATGGCGGCAGATTACCGACTGGTTGGTACGTGAGTGCGGGGTGGTCCCGCCCGTCCACCCCCGATGGCAGGAAAGGTGGGGTGCTCGTCATTGCGGTCATGGTTCGGCCGCCCAAGAATCGAAGGCATGCGAACAGTCCTGGTCGTCCTCTTCGACGGCGTGCAGAGCCTCGACGTCACCGGCCCGCTGGAGGTCTTCGCCGGCGCGGAACAGCACACACCGGGGACGTACCGCGTCAGCACGGCCTCCCTGGACGGCACGCCCGTGCGCACCTCCAGCGGCCTCACCCTCGTCCCGGACCACAGCCTCGCCGCCGCCCCCGCCGCCCCGCACACCCT
Source organism: Streptomyces sp. MNU76 (assembly GCF_020982545.1). Classification (GTDB taxonomy): domain Bacteria; phylum Actinomycetota; class Actinomycetes; order Streptomycetales; family Streptomycetaceae; genus Streptomyces. Next base: position 1,207,345 of record NZ_JAJKLK010000003.1, read on the forward strand.
GCTCGTCCCGGGCGGCCAGGGCACACGGACCCCGGCTCCCGAGATCCTGGACTGGCTGCGCGAGCACGGTCCGCGCGCGGAGCGCCTGGTCTCGGTCTGCACCGGCGCCATCCTGCTCGCCGAGGCCGGCTTCCTGGACGGCCGCCGGGCGACCACCCACTGGGCGTACTGCGACACCCTGGCCCGCCACCACCCGGCGGTCGAGGTCGACCCCGACCCCATCTACGTCCGCGACGGGCACATCGCGACCTCCGCCGGTGTCACCGCCGGCATCGACCTCGCCCTGGCGCTCGTCGAGGAGGACATCGGCCGCGAGGCCGCTCTCACCATCGCCCGCCATCTCGTGGTCTTCCTGCGTCGCCCGGGCAACCAGGCTCAGTTCAGTGCCCAGCTCGCCGCCCAGACCGCGCAGCGGGAACCGCTCCGCGAGGTCCAGCAGTGGATCACCGAGCACCCCGGCGACGACCTGAGCGTTGAGCACCTGGCCGCCCGTGCCCGGCTCTCGCCCCGCCACTTCGCCCGCGCCTTCCGGACCGAGACGGGCACGACCCCTGGTAGGTACGTCGACCGCGTCCGCCTCGAACACGCCCGCCGCCTCCTGGAGGACACCTCCGACGGAGTGGAGGAGATCTCCCGCACCTGTGGCTACGGCACCGCCGAGGCCATGCGCCGCGCCTTCGTGAAGGCCCTCGCCACCTCCCCGGCGGAGTACCGCCGCCGCTTCCGCCCGGCCGCCGATCCCACTCGCTGAAAGGAATCCCGATGCAGATCGCCATCGTCCTCTTCGACCGCTTCACCGCCCTCGACGCCGTAGGGCCCTACGAGACCCTCGGCCGTCTGCCCGACGCCGAACTCGTCTTCGTCGCCGAGGAGACGGGCCCCGTCCGCTCCGACACCGGCGCCCTGGCGCTCACCGCCGACAGGTCGCTCGCCGAGGTCCCGAGTCCGGACGTCGTCGTGGTGCCGGGCGGCCCCGGCCAGTTCGCGCAGATGGAGAACGAGCCCCTCTTCGACTGGCTGCGCACGGCCGACCGTACGAGCACCTGGACGACCTCCGTGTGCACCGGTTCCCTGCTCCTGGCCGGCGCCGGGCTCCTCGAAGGCCGCCGGGCCACCTCGCACTGGCTGGCGCTGGACTTCCTGAAGCAGTACGGCGCCGAGCCGACCGGGGAGCGGGTCGTCATCGACGGCAAGTACGTCACCGCGGCCGGGGTGTCCTCCGGCATCGACATGGGCCTGACCCTGGTCGGCCGGATCGCGGGCGACGAGCACGCCCAGGCCGTCCAGCTGATGACCGAGTACGACCCGCAGCCGCCCTACGACGCCGGTGCCCCGCACAAGGCGCCGGCCCACCTCGTGGAGGAGTTCCGGACCAACAGCCGCTTCGCCCTGATGTGACCGCCGTCGCGGCGGCCCTCACGCCGACCAGGTGAAGCGGGGCGGTCTGCGCTCCAGGAACGCGGCGACGCCCTCCGCGGTGTCGCCGCTGCCGCGTGCCTGTTCGGCCCAGTGGGCGTCGCGGTCGGTGCGGCCGTTCGCGAACTCCTTGGCCGCCGCCTGCGTCAGCCGCGAGCGCGAGACCAGGACCCGGGTGAACTCCTCGACCCGGTCGGCGAGTTCGCCCTCACGCAGCACCTCGTCCACCAAGCCCGTGCGCAGCGCCCGCTCCGCGTCGATCAACTCGCCGGAGAACAGCAGGTACTTGGCCGTGCTCGGCCCGATCAGCGACACCAGCCGCCGGGTGGAGGAGGCGGGATAGACGAGGCCCAGCTTCGCCGGGGTGATCCCGAACAGCGCTCCCTCCCGCGCGAACCGCAGATCGCAGGCCGTCGCCAGCTGGGCCCCGCCACCCACGCAGTGCCCCCGGATCGCCGCGAGGGACGGCTTGGGGAAGGCGGCGAGGGCCTCCTCGGCGAGGACCGCCAGCCTCTGGGCCTCGTCCGGGGACCCCGCAGCGTGGAGATGTCGGCCCCGCGCAGAACGTCCCGCCCTCCCCGGTGAGCACCAGTGCCCGGACCGCCGGGTCGGCGGCCAGCCGGTCGAGCAGCGGCGGCAGTGCCCGCCACATCCCGGCCGTCATGGCGTTGCGCTTGGCTGGGTGGTGGATGACGACGGTCGCGATCCCGTCGGCGACGGTGTCCAGCAGCTGAGGCTCCATGCCCCGGATGCTAGCCACCGGTGTCGCGACCGGTGTCGAGACCCGGCTTCGCGACCGGGGCCGAACCCGTACAACCCGAATAGTTCCCAAAGCGACGCAGCTCGAAAAGCTGCTGTCATGCGACCGACCGACTCGCTCACAAGTGATCCGAAAGTCGTCGATACACGCTGACTTCTGTTCAGTTCTTCGTGCGCGGCTTCGAGTTACCAACACTCGACATGTGGTGACAATCGAGCGCAAGGGTGGCGACCGGACCATGGACGACCAAGGGCGCGGGAGCGACCCACGCCCTGACGGCGACGGGCACCGACCCGACGACCCGAGGCCGCCGGAGCCACTGCCTTACGAAGGGGTCTGGCGGTTCACCGCTGCCGCCGTCGACGCCTCGGTGCCGCAGGCGCGGCGCGCCGTCCGGGAACTGCTCGCCCGCCAAGGCGTGCCGATCTCGGACGACCTCGTCCAGGGACTCCTGCTGATCGTCTCCGAGCTGGTGACGAACGCCGTGAAACACGCGGCGCTCCTGTCGCCCACGCTCGCCGTCGAGGTCGCCGTCGGAGCCCAGTGGGTGCGGGTCTCGGTGGAGGACAACCACCCCTACCGCCCGACCGCCCTGGAGACCGACCACGGTCGGCTCGGCGGCCGTGGTCTGCTCCTGGTGCGGGAGATCACCCTGGAGGCGGGCGGCGTCTGTGACGTGGAGCACACCGCGAGCGGCGGCAAGGTGGTCTGGGTCGCCCTGCCGCTCGAACCCGCACATCTGTTCCAGGGGTGAGGGTTCGCGGCCCCGGGCCGGAGCCCGTGGTCACCAGCCCGCGGCCGGCCCCGTCAGCTCCCTGACCGCCGGCCGCGCCGCGTCCAGGACCGTCATGAACCAGGCCGAGAAGGGGTCCTTGGCATGCCGCTCCGCGAGCTCGGCCGGGGTGACGAACGCGGTGTCCCCGACCTCCTCCGGGTCCGGCCGGAGCGGCGCCTGGAGCAGCCCGACGAACAGGTGGTTGAACTCCTGCTCCACCAGGCCCGAGTCCGGGTCCGGGTGGTTGTAGCGGACCGTGCCCGCCTCGCCGAGGAGTGCCGGGGAGACCCCCAGCTCCTCGTGGGTCCGCCGGGCGGCCGCCGCGAAGGGGGACTCGCCCGGGTACGGGTGGCCGCAGCAGGTGTTCGACCAGACGCCGGGGGAGTGGTACTTGCCGAGGGCCCGCTGCTGCAGCAGCAGCCGACCGCGCTCGTCGAAGAGGAAGACGGAGAACGCCCGGTGCAGCTGACCGGGCGGTTGATGAGCGGCCAGCTTCTCCGCGGTGCCGATCGTGGTGCCGTCCTCGTCGACCAGCTCCAGCAGGATCGCTTCCGTGGTGCCGCTCTCGGGACTGTGCATCGCGGTGGCAGGTGTGATCGGCATGCCCATCCTTCGCCTCGTTCTTCGAGCCTCAAGTCTGCCGCAACGAACCGGTGCTTCCGGCACTTCGCGGTCGACCCGCATGTCCTACCCGCACACCCCCGCCGAAGACACCTGGCCCGTGGATCAGACCCCGAAAGCCGCCGGATACCTGATGGTGCCGGACGCGACCGGGGCGGAACCGTCGAGGACCAGCGCCATCATCGCCTCGTCCGGCACTTCGAATCCGGGCCGGATGCCGTACTCGGACGCACGGACGAAGCCGAAGCGCGGGTAGTACCCGGGATGCCCCAGGACGAGGACGAGCCGCTCCCCGCGCGCGCGTGCCGCCTCCAGCACCGCGCGTACGACAGCCGCGCCCGCCCCCTGCCGCTGGTGGTCCGGCAGGACCGCGACGGGGGCCAGCGCCAGCGCGGGCACCTCGTCGACATGGCAGCGGGTGATCAGCGCGTACGCCGCGAGCGTGCCGTCCGGGGCCTCGGCGACGTACGACAGGTCCGGCAGCCAGGCGCCGGGGTCCTCGCGCAGCGCGTCGACCAGCCGGGCCTCCGCGTCGGTATCGAAGGCGGCGGCGTTGACGCCGTACACCCCCTCGCGGTCGGCGGACGTCTCCGGTCGCGTGGTCCAGCCGGTGGTCAGTGACACAGCTTCGCCTCGTGTTCCGCGTGGCCGCCCGGCTCCAGCTGGAAGGTGCAGTGCTCGACGTCGAAGTGGTCGCCGATGCAGCCCTGGAGGTCGTGCAGCATCTTCTCGTGGCCGATGGAGTCCAGCGTGTCGGAGCTCACCACCACATGGGCGGAGAGCACGGGCATGCCGGAGGTGATGGTCCAGGCGTGCAGATCGTGGACGTCCTCCACGCCGGGCAGTGCCAGTATGTGGGCCCGTACCTCGGCCATGTCGACGTTCTTCGGCGCCGCCTCCAGCAGCACGTCGAGGGTCTCGCGTAGCAGCTTCACCGTACGCGGGACGATCATCACACCGATGACGAGCGAGGCGATCGGGTCGGCGGCCTGCCAGCCGGTGAGCAGGATGACCGCCGCGGAGACGATCACCGCCAGGGAACCGAGCGCGTCCGCGGCCACCTCCAGGAAGGCGCCCCGGACGTTCAGGCTCTCCTTCTGGCCCCGCATCAACAGGGTCAGCGAGATCATGTTCGCGACCAGACCGATCGCGCCGAAGACGACGGTCAGTCCACCCTGGGTCCCGACCGGTGTGATGAACCGCTGGATCGCCTCGAACAGCACATAGCCGCCGACGCCGAGCAGCAGCAGACAGTTGGCGAGCGCCGCGAGTATCTCGGCGCGGGCGTAGCCGAAGGTGCGGTTGCCGCTCGGCGGGCGGTTGGCGAAGTGGATCGCGAGGAGCGCCATGCCGAGGCCCACCGCGTCCGTCGCCATGTGCGCCGCGTCGGCGATGAGCGCCAGCGAATCGGCGAGCACGCCGCCGACGATCTCGACCACCATGACGGTGAGCGTGATCGCCAGCGCGATCCGCAGCCGCCCGCGGTACGCGGCTGCCGCCGTACCGCTGGTCGGCGCGTGATGCGCGTGCCCGTGGTCGTGACCGGCCCCCATGGATCCGCCTCTCTCAAGCGTCCGTGATGCGTCCGTGTGTTCGGCTCCGGACCACAGTCAACTACGGGTGGGGGGTATCCGGCAAAGCGGCACTGAACACCGTTGTCATATCCTCTGACCTGCGGAAACGATGTGCAGGTCAGAGCGTTGCCATGATCGGGGGCGTAGGGCGGGGAGGGTCAGTGACCGTGGTGCAGCCGCCAGCCCGCCCAGGCCGACTCGACCATCTCGCGCACCTCGCGCCGGGCCGTCCAGCCGAGTTCGCGCCGGGCCCGCTCGGCCGAGGCGACCGCGCGCGGCGCGTCACCCGGGCGGCGGGGCTCGACGAGTGCGGGACGGCTGTCCCCGGTCACCTCGCCGATGAGGTCGACGAGTTCGCGGACCGAAACGCCCTCGCCCCGGCCGATGTTCACGGTCAGGTCGCCCGAGACGTCCCCGGCGGTGAGACGGCGGGCCGCCGCCAGGTGCGCGTCGGCGAGATCGGCGACATGGATGTAGTCCCGGACACACGTGCCGTCCGGGGTGGGGTAGTCGTCGCCGAAGATCCTCGGGGCCTCGTCGCGGGTGAGGCGGTCGAAGACCATCGGGACGACGTTGAAGACCCCGGTGTCGGCCAGGGCGGGTTCGGCGGCGCCGGCCACGTTGAAGTAGCGCAGGCACACGGTCGCGATGCCGTGCGCCTTCCCCGCCGCCCGGACCAGCCATTCCCCGGCCAGCTTGGTCTCGCCGTAGGGGCTCATCGGGGCGCACGGGGTGTCCTCCGTGATGAGGTCCGTGTCCGGGTTGCCGTAGACGGCGGCGGAGGAGGAGAAGACGAAGCGCTCGACCCCGGCGGTGGCCGCCGCCTCCAGGAGCGTGGCGAGTCCGCCGACGTTCTCCTGGTAGTAGCGGGTGGGCTGGGCGACGGACTCGCCCACCTGCTTGCGGGCCGCGAGGTGGACCACACCGGTCACGGAGTGCTCGGTGAGGGCGCGCTTGAGGAGGTCGCCGTCGAGGGCGGAGCCGTGGATCAACGGGATGTCCTCGGGGAGGCGGCCACGGACCCCCGCGGAGAGGTCGTCCAGTGCGACGACCTGCTCGCCGGCCCCGGTCATGACCCTCGCCACGTGTGCGCCGATGTAGCCCGCCCCGCCTGTGATCAGCCATGTCATGCGCTCACCTTATGCGGGGGGTGCGTTGTGCCTGTTCCCCGTAGGCGGTGTGCAGGGTTGGCGGGCGGCGGGTCGTGGGCGGGTGCTCGCGTCCTTCCCCGCGCCCCTGGAGGGCGCGGAACGTCGCCGTCCGTCGACGAGCGAACCCCATCCCTTTACCCCCTATCAACCGATATCCGCACCGGAGTTTGTGGCGCAACCCCCACATCCACGATGATGATCGGCGGCGGAGGGCCGACGGCTTGAGCAGGCCGAACTGATCCGGCCGTGAACGGGCGGTGAACGCCCGCTTCTCTTCATCCGATAACCTCTGCCGACACGCCGCCGGGTCCCAGCGGGCCGGGGCGCCCCCACCACGTACATGTCCGGCGCGGTCGCGTCGGCACCCAGGGAGTGAGTTCGTCTGTCGACCGCCATCCTCACCGGTCAGCCGGTCCCCGGGTCGTCGCTGGAGGGCGATCTGCGGTCGCTCGGCTTCGACGTGCGGACCGCCTCCGACGCCGGTGACGCCGAGACGCTCCTGGCGACGGTGCCCGCGGACCAGCGGGTCGCGATCGTCGACGCCCGCTTCGTCGGCCATGTGCACGCGCTGCGCCTGGGACTGACCGACCCCCGCTTCGACGCCGCCGCCCTCCCGGGCGCCGTGACCGTGCGGCCCGCCGCCCGGCAGGCGCTGACCCGGGCGCTGGCCCGCGAGAACTCGGCCGAGGGCGGCACCGCGGCCGTCGCCGTCGACAGCGTCGGCGTCGCCGACCGGATCGTCACCGCCCTCGACGCCGAGGGTGTCGGCCTCTACCGGCCCGAACTCGGCACCCTGGTCGCCGCCGTCCCCGCCGACCCGCAGGCTCGCGACGAGGCCCGCCGGGCGGTCGCCGACGTCGACGACGAGGCCGTACGGCTGCGCACGGCGGTGAAGTCCCGTGACGGCTTCTTCACCACCTACTGCATCAGCCCGTACTCCCGTTACATCGCCCGCTGGTGCGCCCGCCGGGGCCTGACCCCGAACCAGGTCACCACGGCCTCGCTGATCACCGCCCTGATCGCGGCGGGCTGCGCTGCCACCGGCACCCGCGGCGGCTTCGTCGCGGCCGGCCTCCTGCTGCTCTTCTCCTTCGTCCTCGACTGCACCGACGGCCAGCTGGCCCGCTACTCGCTGCAGTACTCGACGCTCGGCGCCTGGCTCGACGCCACCTTCGACCGCGCCAAGGAGTACGCCTACTACGCGGGCCTCGCGCTGGGCGCCGCCCGCGGCGGCGACGACGTCTGGGCGCTCGCGCTCGCCGCGATGGTCCTCCAGACCTGCCGCCACGTCGTCGACTTCTCCTTCAACGAGGCGAACCACGACGCCACCGCCAACACCAGCCCCACCGCCGCCCTCTCCGGCAAGCTCGACAGCGTCGGCTGGACCGTCTGGATCCGCCGCATGATCGTCCTGCCGATCGGCGAACGCTGGGCCATGATCGCCGTCCTCACGGCCCTCACCACACCCCGTATCACCTTCTACGCGCTGCTCATCGGCTGTGCCTTCGCCGCGACCTACACCACGGCGGGCCGCGTCCTGCGCTCGCTGACGCGCAAGGCCCAGCGGACGGACCGCGCGGCCAGAGCGCTCGCGGACCTCGCGGACACCGGCCCGCTCGCCGAAGGGCTGGCGCGGCTCCTGCCGGGCCCGCCGCGGGGGACGGCACTGCTCAGCGCGGCATTCGGAGCCGTGGCCGTGGTGACCGCCGCCTGGGTCTGGGGCGCTTCCTGGCAGGTCGTCGCCATGGCCGCCCTGTACGTCGGGCTGTCGGCGGAGGCCGTCGAGCGCTCCCTCAAGGGCCCCCTCGACTGGCTGATTCCCCCCTTCTTCCGCGCCGCCGAATACGGCACCGTCCTCGTACTGGCGGCCAAAGCCGAGGTGAACGGCGCCCTTCCCGCGGCTTTCGGGCTGGTGGCGGCCGTCGCCTACCATCACTACGACACGGTGTACCGCATCCGCGGCGACGCCGGCGCGCCGCCGCGGTGGCTGGTGCGGGCGATCGGCGGCCACGAAGGCAGGACCCTGCTGGTCACCGTCCTGGCCGCGCTGCTCGCGCCCACAGATTTCACAGTCGCGCTCACGGCTCTCGCCGTGGCCGTGGCACTGCTGGTGCTCTTCGAGAGCATCCGCTTCTGGGTGACCGCCCACAAGACAGGCGCACCCGCCGTACACGATGAAGGAGAACCCGCATGATCGGCCTCGTGCTGGCGGCCGGCGCCGGACGGCGTCTTCGCCCCTACACCGACACCCTTCCCAAGGCTCTGGTGCCGGTCGGCCCCGAGGGCGCCGAGGACAGCCTCACCGTTCTCGACCTCACCCTCGGCAACTTCGCCGAGATCGGCCTGACCGAGGTCGCGATCATCGTCGGGTACCGCAAGGAGGCCGTCTACGAGCGCCGCGAGGCGCTGGAGGCCAAGTACGGGCTCAAGATCACCCTGATCGACAACGACAAGGCCGAGGAGTGGAACAACGCCTACTCCCTGTGGTGCGGCCGTGACGCCATCAAGCACTCGGTGATCCTCGCCAACGGCGACACCGTGCACCCGGTCTCCGTCGAGAAGACCCTGCTCGCCGCCCGCGGCGACGGCAAGAAGATCATCCTCGCCCTCGACACGGTGAAGTCCCTCGCCGACGAGGAGATGAAGGTCGTCGTCGGCCCCGAGGGCGGCATGACCAAGATCACCAAGCTGATGGACCCGGCCGAGGCGACCGGTGAGTACATCGGCGTCACCCTCATCGAGGGCGAGGCCGCCGACGAGCTGGCCGACGCCCTGAAGACGGTCTTCGAGACGGACCCGCAGCAGTTCTACGAGCACGGCTACCAGGAGCTCGTGAACCGCGGCTTCCGTATCGACGTCGCGCCCATCGGTGACGTCAAGTGGGTCGAGATCGACAACCACGACGACCTCGCCAAGGGACGTGAGATCGCGTGCCAGTACTGACGAGGCTCATCCCCTCGCCGGTCGTCGTGGACATCCGTCCCGGCGCGCTCGATGATCTGGCGACGATCCTGTCGGACCAGCGCATCGCGCCGTCGGGCCGGCTGGCCTTCGCGATCAGCGCCGGCTCCGGCGCGGCGCTGCGCGACCGGTTCGCCCCGGCGTTCCCGGAGGCCGACTGGTTCTGCGACGCCGACGGCACCATCGACGGAGCGGTACGGCTCGCCGACTCGATCAAGAAGGGCGGTCACTACGACGCCGTGGTCGGGCTCGGCGGCGGCAAGGTCATCGACTGCGCCAAGTACGCGGCCGCCCGGGTGGGCCTGCCGCTGGTCGCCGTCGCCACCAACCTCGCCAACGACGGTCTGTGCTCCCCGGTGGCCACCCTCGACAACGACGCGGGCCGCGGCTCCTACGGTGTGCCGAACCCGATCGGCATCGTCATCGACCTGGATGTCATCCGGGAGGCCCCGGTGCGCTTCGTGCGAGCCGGCATCGGCGACGTGATCTGCAAGATCTCCGCCGTGGCCGACTGGGAGCTGTCCAGCCGGGAGACCGGCGAGAAGGTCGACGGACTGGCCGCCGCCATGGCCCGCCAGGCCGCCGAGGCCGTGCTGCGTCACCCCGGTGGGGTCGGCGACGACGACTTCCTGACCACGCTCTCCGAGTCCCTCGTCCTGTGCGGGATCTCCATGTCGGTGGCCGGCGACAGCCGTCCCGCCTCGGGCGCCTGCCACGAGATCAGCCACGCGTTCGACCTCACGTTCCCCAAGCGGAACGCCCTGCACGGCGAACAGTGCGGTCTCGGCGGGGCGTTCGCCACGTTCCTGCGCGGCCACCACGAGATCGCGGGCCAGATGACCGAGGTGCTGCGCCACCACGGCCTGCCCGTCCTCCCGGAGGAGATCGGCTTCACGGTCGACGAGTTCGTCCAGGTCGTGGAGTTCGCCCCGCAGACCCGGCCGGGCCGCTACACCATCCTGGAACACCTCGAACTGAGCACCGAACAGATCAAGGACGCCTACGCCGACTATGCCAAAGCCATCAGTAGCTGAGCTGCGCCCGGTCGTTCACCCCCCGGGTGTGAAGGACCGGCGCAGCGGTGAGCACTGGGCCGGCCGGCTCTACATGCGCGAGATCTCGCTGCGGATAGACCGGCACCTGGTGAACACCCGGGTCACGCCCAACCAGCTGACCTACCTGATGACCGTCTTCGGCGTCCTCGCCGCCCCGGCCCTGCTGGTGCCGGGCATCCCGGGCGCCGTCCTCGGTGTGCTGATGGTCCAGCTGTACCTGCTGTTCGACTGCGTCGACGGCGAGATCGCCCGCTGGCGCAAGCAGTACTCGATGACCGGCGTCTACGTCGACCGGGTCGGCGCCTACCTGTGCGACGCGGCCGTCCTCGTCGGCTTCGGGCTGCGCGCGGCCGACCTGTGGGGCACCGGCCGGATCGACTGGCTGTGGGCCTTCCTCGGCACCCTCGCCGCGCTCGGCGCCATCCTGATCAAGGCCGAGACGGACCTCGTGGGCGTCGCCCGGCACCAGACCGGCAAGCCGCCGGTCCAGGAGTCGGCCGCCGAGCCGCGCTCCTCCGGCATGGCGCTGGCCCGCAGGGCCGCCGCCGCCCTGAAGTTCCACCGGCTGATCCTCGGCGTCGAGGCGTCCCTGCTGATCCTGGCCCTCGCGGTCGTGGACCAGATCCGGGGCGACCTCTTCTTCTCCCGGGTGGGCGTCGCCGTCCTGGCCGGCATCGCCCTGCTCCAGACCCTGCTGCACCTGGTGTCGATCCTCGTCTCCAGCAGGCTGAAGTGAGCGGCGGCATGAAGGTCGGCGCGGTGATCATCACCATGGGCAACCGCCCCGACGAACTCCGCGCCCTCCTCGACTCGGTCGCCAAGCAGGAGGGCGACCGGGTCGAGGCGGTCGTCGTCGGCAACGGCTCGCCCGTCCCGGACGTCCCCGAGGGCGTCCGGACGGTCGAGCTGCCGGAGAACCTCGGCATCCCCGGCGGGCGCAACATGGGCATAGAGGCGTTCGGCCCCAGCGGCCGGGACGTCGACGTGCTGCTCTTCCTCGACGACGACGGTCTGCTCGCGCACCACGACACCGCCGAACTCTGTCGCAAGGCGTTCGAGGACGACCCGAGGCTCGGCATCGTCAGCTTCCGCATCGCCGACCCCGACACCGGCGAGACCCAGCGGCGCCATGTCCCCCGGCTGCGGGCCGCCGATCCGATGCGCTCCTCCCGGGTCACCACCTTCCTCGGCGGCGCCAACGCCGTACGCACGCAGGTCTTCGCCGAAGTCGGCGGCCTCCCGGACGAGTTCTTCTACGCGCACGAGGAAACCGACCTGGCATGGCGGGCCCTCGACGCGGGCTGGATGATCGACTACCGGTCCGACATGGTGCTGTACCACCCCACGACCGCGCCCTCCCGGCACGCGGTCTACCACCGCATGGTCGCGCGCAACCGCGTCTGGCTCGCGCGCCGTAACCTCCCCGCGCCGCTCGTCCCGGTCTATCTGGGCGTCTGGCTGTTGCTGACCCTGCTCCGCAAGCCCTCCGGGCCTGCCCTGAAGGCCTGGTTCGGCGGCTTCAAGGAGGGCTGGACGAGCCCCTGTGGTCCCCGCCGGCCCATGAAGTGGCGTACGGTGTGGCGGCTGACCCGGCTGGGACGACCTCCCGTCATCTGACAAGCTCGAAATCTGAGAGCATGCGGCCGTACCCGGTCCAGGTTTCCGCCTCGGCCCGACCAGGCTGCGCACTTTGAGGACGAAAGTTTCCATTTGTGAGTGAGACAACGCATGACGGCAGGGTTGTGGTGAGCGACCGTCCGTCGCCCGACGACGGGCTCTCCGCGACGGAACTGGCCGCCAAGTACGGGCTCGCCGTGAGCGGCGCCCGGCCCGGACTCGTGGAGTACGTCCGCCAGATGTGGGGGCGGCGCCACTTCATCCTCGCCTTCTCCCAGGCGAAGCTCACCGCGCAGTACAGCCAGGCCAAGCTCGGCCAGCTGTGGCAGGTGGCCACCCCGCTGCTCAACGCGCTGGTGTACTTCCTGATCTTCGGCCTCATCCTGGGTGCCGATCGCGGCATGCCCCGCGAGGTGTACATCCCGTTCCTGGTCACGGGTGTGTTCGTCTTCACCTTCACCCAGAGCTCGGTGATGGCCGGCGTCCGCGCGATCTCCGGGAACCTGGGCCTGGTGCGCGCCCTGCACTTCCCGCGCGCCTCGCTGCCCATCTCCTTCGCGCTCCAGCAGCTCCAGCAGCTGATGTTCTCGATGATCGTGCTGTTCTGCGTCGCGGTCGGCTTCGGCAGCTACCCGCGCCTGTCCTGGCTGCTGATCCTGCCCGTGCTGGTGCTGCAGTTCCTCTTCAACACCGGGCTCGCGCTGATCATGGCCCGGATGGGCGCCAAGACCCCGGACCTCGCGCAGCTGATGCCGTTCGTGATGCGGACCTGGATGTACGCCTCCGGCGTGATGTTCTCCATCCCGGTGATGCTGGAGGACCACCCCAAGTGGATCGCCGACGTTCTCCAGTGGAACCCGGCGGCGATCTACATGGACCTGATGCGCTTCGCGCTGATCGACGGCTACGGCTCGGAGAACCTGCCCCCGCACGTGTGGGCGGTCGCGGTCGGCTGGGCCGTACTGATCGCGCTCGGCGGCTTCGTGTACTTCTGGAAGGCGGAGGAGAGGTACGGCCGTGGCTGAGTCACTCATCCCCACCGTCATCGCGGACGAGCTGCACATCGTCTACCGCGTCAACGGAGCCAAGACCGGCAAGGGCAGCGCCACCGCGGCCCTCAGCCGCATCCTCAAGCGCGGCGAGGAACGCGGGGTGCGCAAGGTGCACGCCGTCAAGGGCGTCTCCTTCGTCGCCTACCGGGGCGAGGCCATCGGTCTGATCGGCTCCAACGGCTCCGGCAAGTCCACCCTGCTGCGCGCGATCGCGGGTCTGCTTCCGGCGGAGAAGGGCAAGGTCTACACCGACGGCCAGCCCTCCCTGCTCGGCGTGAACGCCGCCCTGATGAACGACCTCACGGGCGAGCGCAACGTCATATTGGGCGGCCTGGCGATGGGCATGTCCCGCGACCAGATCAAGGAGCGCTACCAGGGGATCGTCGACTTCTCCGGCATCAACGAGAAGGGCGACTTCATCACCCTGCCGATGCGCACGTACTCCTCCGGCATGGCGGCCCGTCTGCGGTTCTCCATCGCGGCCGCGAAGGACCACGACGTGCTGATGATCGACGAGGCCCTCGCCACCGGTGACCGCGCCTTCCAGAAGCGCTCCGAGGCCCGCATCCGCGAGCTGCGCAAGGAGGCCGGCACGGTCTTCCTGGTCAGTCACAACAACAAGTCCATCCGCGACACCTGTGACCGCGTGCTGTGGCTGGAGCGCGGCGAACTGCGCATGGACGGCCCGACCGACGAGGTGCTCAAGGAATACGAGAAGTTCACGGGCAAGTAGTCCCGCACGACCCGGGCCCCGCCGGAACTGCTCCGGCGGGGCCCGGCGTTTGCAAGGGAGACCGGGGCGAGGCGCTCGTCCGGCAGCCTGGGGGCGGTATCCGCAAAGGAAACGCCAACTTCGGCAAGGAAGCGTCAACTCCGGCCGCCCATAGGAATCTTGGGGGTAATCGGTGCGTTCTTGTGATGTGCAGGACACCCCCACGAAGCATGGTGCGTTGTACAACGTAAGCTGTACCGGTGCCGAATCGCGGCAAGTGGGTCCATAATGCGCGACACCCGGCATCCGCCGCAGACGCCGCCCACCGGGCGGCGTGTCCGAAATAGTGCGTATTGGGTCGGCAGTGTAGAACGGGAGATGTGACGGCCATGGCTACGGAGACTCCCCAGCGCAACCACGCTTCTGCCGTTCCCGTGCCGGGTGACGAGCGGTGACCGAAACCGGGACGGCGCGCGCCGGGAACCCGGAGCGCGACACCCTCGACAAGGCCGGGGCCGAGAACTTTCCCGTCGCCCCGTTCTTCCTGCCCCGGGCCTGGCGCGACGACCTCATGGCAATCTACGGCTTCGCCCGCCTCGTCGACGACATCGGCGACGGCGATCTCGCCCCCGGCGGTGCCGATGCCCGCCTCCTCGGTCTCGCCCCGCAGGACGCGGACGATCCACTGCTCCTCCTGGACGCCTTCGAGGCCGACCTCGGCAAGGTCTTCGACGGCACCCCGAACCACCCCCTGCTGCGCGGGCTGCGGCACACCGTCCGCCGCCACCGCCTCACCCCCGAGCCGTTCCTCGCGCTGATCGCCGCCAACCGCCAGGACCAGCTGGTCAAGCGGTACGAGACCTACGACGACCTGCTCGCCTACTGCGCCCTGTCCGCCAACCCCGTCGGCCACCTGGTCCTCGCCGTCACCGGCGCGACCACCCCCGAGCGGGTCCGGCACTCGGACGCGATCTGCACCGCGCTGCAGATCGTCGAACACCTCCAGGACGTCGCCGAGGACCTGGGCCGCGACCGGATCTATCTGCCCGCCGCGGACATGAAGCGCTTCCACGTCCAGGAGAAGGACCTCGTCGCGCCCACCGCGGGAGCGTCGGCGCGCGCCCTGATCGCGTACGAGGCGGAACGCGCCCGCCTTCTCCTCGATGAGGGCGCCCCCCTCGTGGGCAGCGTCCACGGCAGGCTGAGGCTGCTCCTCGCGGGGTTCGTGGCGGGAGGAAGGGCGGCGGTCCACGCCATCGCCGCCGCCGCATTCGACGTACTTCCCGGCCCGCCCAAGCCCGGCAAGCTCCGGCTGCTGCGCGAGGTGGGCGCGACCCTGCGAGGAGAGGGGTGATCCGGACCGTGGAGTCGGAACCACACGTGTCCGCGCCGGTACTCGCCGCCTACAGTTACTGCGAGGCCGTCACCGGACAACAGGCCCGCAACTTCGCCTACGGCATCAGGCTGCTGCCGACGCCCAAGCGCCGCGCGATGTCCGCGCTGTACGCCTTCTCCCGGCGCGTCGACGACATCGGTGACGGTGCCCTCGCGATCGAGGTCAAGGCGGGCAGGCTGGAGGAGACCAGGGCGCTGCTGACCCGGGTCAGGAGCGGCTCCGTCGACGAGGACGACACGGACCCCGTCGCGGTCGCCCTCGCCCACGCGTCGGCCGCCTTCCCGATCCCCCTCGACGCCCTCGACGAACTCATCGACGGCGTCCTCATGGACGTGCACGGGGAGCACTACGAGACCTGGGAAGACCTCAAGGTCTACTGCCGCTGCGTCGCGGGGGCCATCGGCAGGCTCTCGCTCGGCGTCTTCGGCACCGAACCCGGGGCGCGCGGCGCGGAACGCGCGCCGGAGTACGCCGACACCCTCGGCCTCGCTCTCCAACTGACCAACATCCTCAGGGACGTTCGGGAGGACGCGCAGGGCGGGCGAACCTATCTGCCCTCCGACGACCTCGCGAAGTTCGGCTGCTCGGCCGGGTTCGCCGGGCCGCTGCCACCCGCGGACTCCGACTTCGCGGGCCTGGTGCACTTCGAGGTGCGCCGGGCCCGCGCCCTGTTCGCCGAGGGGTACCGGCTGCTGCCGATGCTCGACCGCCGCAGCGGCGCCTGTGTCGCCGCCATGGCCGGCATCTACCGCCGGCTGCTCGACCGCATCGAGCGCGAGCCGGAGGCGGTGCTGCGCGGGCGCGTCTCGCTGCCCGGCCGGGAGAAGGCGTACGTCGCCGTGCGCGGCCTCTCGGGTCTGGACGCCCGCCATGTGTCTCGCCGTACCGTCAGGAGGCGCGTCTGATGGACAATCCGGTTCAAGGAGAACCCATCGGCGAAAAGTGGTACGCAACCCTCCGCACCGGTGGGGCGTCCCAGACTGCGACGGTCCGCCGTGAACCGCTTCGGCACCCCGGCGGACCGGCAGGGGAGGGTGCACGATGACCGATGGCACGCAGTCCCGGCAACCGAGGGGAACGGACCGTGAGGACCGGCCCCGCAGCACGGCCGTGGTGATCGGCGGAGGGCTCGCCGGCATCACCGCCGCGCTCTCGCTCGCCGACGCCGGTGCGCGGGTCACGCTCCTTGAAGGACGGCCCCGCCTCGGCGGACTCGCCTTCTCCTTCCAGCGCGGCGACCTGACCGTCGACAACGGACAGCACGTGTACCTGCGGTGCTGCACCGCCTACCGTTGGTTCCTCGACCGCGTCGACGCCGCCGCGCTCGCGCCCGTGCAGGATCGTCTCGACGTGCCCGTTCTCGACGCCGAGGGACGGCCGGGCAGGCGGCTCGGCAGACTGCGCCGCGACGCGCTGCCCGTACCGCTGCACCTGGGGCGCAGCCTCGCCACGTACACCCATCTCTCGCTCACCGAGCGCGCCGGGGTGGGGCGGGCCGCGCTGGCGCTGAAGGCGCTCGACCTCGCCGATCCGGCCCTGGACGCACAGGACTTCGGCGGCTGGCTCGCCGCGCACGGGCAGTCGGCGCGGGCCGTCGAGGCGCTGTGGGACCTCGTGGGGGTCGCCACCCTCAACGCGGTGGCCGGTGACGCCTCCCTCGCGCTCGCCGCGATGGTGTTCAAGACGGGCCTGCTGTCCGAGCCGGGCGCCGCCGACATCGGCTGGGCCCGGGTGCCGCTCGGCGAACTGCACGACCGGAAGGCCCGCAAGGCGCTGGACTCGGCGGGCGTGCGCACCGTGCTGCGCGCCCGCGCCACCTCCGTCTCCCGTACGGAGAACGGGAACTGGCGGGTCGAGGTGCCCGGCGAGACCCTCGACGCGGACGCCGTCGTGCTCGCCGTGCCCCAGCGCGAAACGTACGACCTGCTGCCCGAGGGAGCCCTCGACGGGCCCGGGCGGCTGCTGGAGATCGGCACCGCCCCGATCCTCAACGTCCATGTGGTGTACGACCGTAAGGTGCTCGGCCGGCCGTTCTTCGCGGCGCTCGGCTCACCCGTCCAGTGGGTCTTCGACCGGACCGAGGCCTCGGGCCTGCGGGAGGGCCAGTACCTGGCGCTGTCGCAGTCGGCCGCGCGGAACGAGATCGACGCACCGGTCTCCGTCCTGCGCGAGCGATATCTGCCCGAGCTGGAACGGCTGTTGCCCGGCACGCGCGGCGCCGAGGTGAAGGACTTCTTCGTGACCCGGGAGCGCACCGCGACCTTCGCTCCCACCCCCGGCGTCGGACGGCTCAGGCCCGGCGCCCGCACCAAGGCACCCGGCCTGTACCTGGCCGGAGCGTGGACCGCCACCGGGTGGCCCGCGACCATGGAGAGTGCGGTTCGCAGCGGCATCGCGGCGGCGGAGGCCGCCCTCGCCGCTCCGGGCCGGCCCCGGAACCGCCTCCTCGACCACGAGGAGGCGGCATGACGCTCGAAGCGCACCGGACCGGCGACCGCACTCTCGGTACCGCGAACACATCGACCTCTGGAGAGACTGTGCCCACTGTGCCCCCGGCCGTGACGGCCGCCGCGAGGACCGCGGTGGACGTGACCGCGCTCCTGGAGCGCGGGCGGACCCTGGCCACCCCCGTGCTGCGGGCGGCCGTCGACCGGCTGGCGCCCCCCATGGACACCGTCGCCGCCTACCACTTCGGCTGGATCGACGCCCACGGCAACCCGGCGGACGGCGACGGCGGCAAGGCCGTACGCCCCGCGCTCGCCGTCATGTCCGCCGAGGTCACCGGCGCCGCGCCCGAGGTCGGCATCCCCGGCGCGGTGGCCGTGGAGCTGGTGCACAACTTCTCGCTGCTGCACGACGACCTGATGGACGGCGACGAGCAGCGCCGCCACCGCGACACCGTGTGGAAGGTGCACGGCCCCGCGCAGGCCATCCTCGTCGGGGACGCGCTGATGGTCCTGGCCAACGAGATCCTCCTCGAACTGGGCACCGTCGAGGCGGCCCGCGCCACCCGCCGCGTCACCACGGCGACCCGCGCGCTCGTCGACGGACAGGCCCAGGACATCTCCTACGAGCACCGCGAGCGGGTCACCGTCGAGGAGTGCCTGGAGATGGAGGGCAACAAGACCGGCGCCCTGCTCGCCTGCGCCTGCTCCATCGGCGCGGTCCTCGGCGGTGCGGACGACCACACCGCCGACACGCTGGAGAGGTACGGCTACCACCTCGGCCTCGCCTTCCAGGCCGTGGACGATCTGCTGGGCATCTGGGGCGACCCGGTGTCCACGGGCAAGCAGACCTGGAGCGATCTGCGCCAGCGCAAGAAGTCCCTGCCCGTCGTGGCCGCGCTCGCGGCCGGTGGCCCGGCCTCCGAGCAGCTGGGCGAACTCCTCGCCGCCGACGCCAAGGCCAGCGACTTCGCGAACTTCTCCGAGGCGGAGTTCGCCGCGCGCGCCGCCCTCATCGAGGAGGCGGGCGGCCGCGAGTGGGCCGTCGAGGAGGCACGCCGCCAGCACCGGATCGCCATCGATGCGCTGGACTCGATCCGGATGCCCGAGCGGGTCCGGGAGGAGTTCGCGGCCCTCGCGGACTTCGTCGTCGTACGGAAGAGATGATCGCCATCCCCCAGGAGCCGACCGTCATCGGTCGAATAGCCCTCGCGTAGTCGCCGGCCGGTGCCCCGTCACCGGACACGCACCGGCCGACGGCTGACCCACCGCAGAGAGATCCGTCCACTGCACGAAGGGGAAGCCATGACAGCGACGACCGACGGAAGCACCGGGGCACTGCCGCCCCGAGCCCCCTCGGCCAGCGACACCGACCACGACACCGCGCCGGCGGCAGGGGTCCAGGACGCCGCCGCGCTCGCCGTACGACGCGCCACCGACTTCCTCCTCTCCCGGCAGGACGCCCAGGGCTGGTGGAAGGGCGACCTGGAGACCAACGTCACCATGGACGCCGAGGACCTGCTGCTCCGTCAGTTCCTCGGCATCCGCGACGAGAAGACCACCCATGCGGCCGCCCTGTTCATCAGAGGCGAGCAGCGCCCGGACGGAACCTGGGCCACCTTCCACGGCGGCCCGCCCGACCTCTCCGCCACCGTCGAGGCCTACGTCGCGCTGCGGCTGGCCGGGGACGACCCCGGCGCGCCGCACATGGCGCGGGCCTCCGCGTGGATCCGCGAGCGGGGCGGGATCGCCGCCGCCCGGGTCTTCACCCGTATCTGGCTGGCGCTGTTCGGCTGGTGGAAGTGGGACGACCTGCCGGAGATGCCGCCGGAGATCATCTGGTTCCCGAAGTGGATGCCGCTGAACATCTACGACTTCGGCTGCTGGGCGAGGCAGACGATCGTGCCGCTGACGGTGGTCTCGGCGAAGCGTCCCGTGCGGCCCGCGCCGTTCCCGCTGGACGAGCTGCACACCGACCCCGGGCGCCCGAACCCGCCCAAGCCCCTTGACCCACTGGGTAGTTGGGAGGGCGCCTTCCAGAGGATCGACCGGCTCCTGCACGGCTATCACAAGGTGGCGCTGAAGCGGCTGCGCAAGGCCGCGATGAACAGCGCGGCCCGCTGGATCGTCGAACGGCAGGAGAACGACGGCTGCTGGGGCGGCATCCAGCCCCCGGCCGTGTACTCGCTGATCGCGCTGCACCTGCTCGGCTACGACCTCCACCACCCCGTGATGCGTGCCGGGCTGGAGTCGCTCGACCGGTTCGCCGTGTGGCGCGAGGACGGGGCCCGGATGATCGAGGCCTGCCAGTCGCCGGTGTGGGACACCTGCCTCGCCACCATCGCGCTCGCCGACGCGGGCCTGCCCGCCGACCACCCCCAACTCGTCAGAGCCGCCGACTGGATGCTCGGGGAGGAGATCGTCCGCCCCGGCGACTGGGCGGTGAAGCGCCCCCACCTCCCGCCGGGCGGCTGGGCCTTCGAGTTCCACAACGACAACTACCCCGACATCGACGACACCGCCGAGGTCGTCCTCGCGCTGCGCCGGGTGGCCCATTCCGACCCGGAGCGCGTGGAGAAGGCCGTCCGGCGGGGGGTGCGCTGGACCGCCGGCATGCAGTCGCGCAACGGGGCCTGGGGCGCCTTCGACGTCGACAACACCAGCCCGTTCCCCAACCGGCTGCCGTTCTGCGACTTCGGCGAGGTCATCGACCCGCCGTCCGCCGACGTCACGGCGCACGTGGTGGAGATGCTCGCGGTCGAGGGCCTGTCCCACGACCCGCGCACCCGGCGCGCCATCGAGTGGCTGCTCGCCGAACAGGAGCCGAACGGCGCGTGGTTCGGGCGCTGGGGCGTCAACTACGTGTACGGCACCGGCTCGGTGGTCCCCGCGCTGGTGACCGCCGGGCTGCCCGCCGCGCACCCCGCGATCCGCCGGGCCGTGGCCTGGCTGGAGACCGTGCAGAACGACGACGGAGGCTGGGGCGAGGACCTGCGGTCCTACCCCGACCCCGCCGAGTGGGGCGGCAAGGGCGCCTCCACCGCCTCCCAGACCGCGTGGGCGCTGCTCGCGCTGCTGGCAGCGGGGGAGCGGGACGCCAAGTCCACCGAACGCGGCGTCGAGTGGCTGGCCCAGACCCAGCGGGAGGACGGCTCCTGGGACGAGCCGTACTTCACCGGCACCGGCTTCCCCTGGGACTTCTCGATCAACTACCACCTCTACCGGCAGGTCTTCCCGCTCACCGCGCTCGGCCGGTACGTCCACGGCGAACCGGCCGTCCTCACAGCCCAGGGCCGCTGATGGACACGCCCGCCGCCCCGGTCCCGCTGCTGATCGCCTGCGCGCTCGGCATCGAGCACCTCGCCCTGCGCAGCGGCGACCGGGGAGGCGCCGGTGGCCCGGTCACCGTCCTGCGCACCGGCATGGGCCCCAGGGCCGCCGAGCGGTCCGTCGCCCGGCTGCTCGCCGGCCCAGGGTTGCGCCACGCGGCGGTCCTGGCCACCGGGTTCTGCGCCGGGCTCGCCCCGGGCATGCACCCCGGCGATCTGGTCGTCGCCGGGGAGACCCGTGGCCCCGACGGCGCCGTCACCCCCTGTGTGGGCACCGAACTGCTGGTCGAGGAGCTGGCGAGGGCCGTACCGGGGCGCACGATCCACACCGGCCCGCTCACCGGATCGGACCACGTCGTACGGGGGCAGGAGCGGGCGGACCTGTTCGCGACCGGCGCGATCGCGGTCGACATGGAATCCGCGGTCACGCTCCACCGCGCCGTGAGAGCGGGCGCACGCCCGGTTGCGGCCGTCCGGGTGGTCGTGGACGCTCCAGAACATGAACTGGTCCGGATCGGCACGGTACGCGGTGGAATATCAGCTTTCCGCGTCCTTCGTGCCGTCCTTCCCGCTTACTACGAATGGCACCGTTCCCTGCTGCTCCCCCGGAGGTGAGCCAGATGGCCATGCCGCTCCGCCAGTCCATCAAGGTGGCGACGTATCTCGCCGAACAGAAGCTCCGCAGGCGGGACAAGTTCCCGCTGATCGTCGAGCTGGAACCGCTCTACGCCTGCAATCTGAAGTGTGAGGGCTGCGGCAAGATCCAGCATCCGGCGGGTGTGCTGAAGCAGCGCATGCCGGTGGCGCAGGCCGTGGGCGCCGTTCTGGAGTCCGGTGCGCCGATGGTGTCGATCGCCGGCGGCGAGCCCCTGATGCACCCGAAGATCGACGAGATCGTGCGGCAGTTGGTGGCGAGGCGGAAGTACGTCTTCCTGTGCACCAACGCCCTGCTCATGCGCAAGAAGATGGACAAGTTCAAGCCCTCGCCGTACTTCGCGTTCGCGGTGCACATCGACGGGCTGCGGGAGCGGCACGACGAGTCCGTGGCGAAGGAGGGGGTGTTCGACGAGGCCGTGGCCGCCATCAAGGAGGCGAAGCGGCGCGGCTTCCGGGTGACCACCAACTCCACCTTCTTCAACACCGACACCCCGCAGACCGTCATCGAGGTCCTGAACTTCCTCAACGACGACCTCAAGGTCGACGAGATGATGATCTCGCCCGCCTACGCCTACGAGAAGGCTCCCGACCAGGAGCACTTCCTCGGCGTCGAGCAGACCCGCGAACTGTTCAAGAAGGCCTTCTCCGGCGGCAACCGGCGGCGCTGGCGGCTCAACCACTCACCCCTGTTCCTCGACTTCCTGGAGGGCAGGGTCGACTTCCCGTGCACGGCGTGGGCCATCCCCAACTACTCGCTGTTCGGCTGGCAGCGGCCCTGCTACCTGATGAGCGACGGGTACGTCACGACGTACCGGGAGCTGATCGAGGACACCGACTGGGACGCGTACGGCCGGGGCAAGGACCCGCGCTGCGCCAACTGCATGGCGCACTGCGGCTACGAACCGACCGCCGTCCTCGCCACCATGGGATCGCTGAAGGAATCCCTGCGCGCCCTGCGCGAGACCGTCTCCTCGAACCACGGGAACCAGGGGTGATGTGATGACCGCCGTGTCGCTGGGCGTCCCCGAGCTGCCCGTCCGACCGATCGCGGAGCGCCGCACCTCGCGGCGCATCCAGGTCGGCCCGGTGGCGGTGGGGGGCGGGGCCCCGGTGTCGGTGCAGTCGATGACGACGACCCGTACGTCGGACGTCGGCGCCACCCTGCAGCAGATCGCCGAACTCACCGCGTCCGGCTGCCAGATCGTCCGGGTCGCCTGTCCCACACAGGACGACGCGGACGCCCTCGCCACCATCGCACGCAAGTCGCAGATCCCCGTGATCGCGGACATCCACTTCCAGCCGAAGTACGTCTTCGCGGCGATCGAGGCCGGCTGCGCGGCGGTACGGGTGAACCCCGGCAACATCAAGCAGTTCGACGACAAGGTCAAGGAGATCGCGCGGGCGGCGAAGGACCACGACACCCCGATCCGGATCGGGGTCAACGCCGGTTCACTCGACCGGCGGCTGCTCCAGAAGTACGGCAGGGCCACCCCCGAGGCGCTGGTGGAGTCCGCGCTGTGGGAGGCGTCGCTGTTCGAGGAGCACGACTTCCGGGACATCAAGATCTCGGTCAAGCACAACGACCCCGTCGTGATGATCGAGGCGTACCGGCAGCTGGCCGCCCGGTGCGACTACCCGTTGCATTTGGGCGTGACGGAGGCCGGTCCGGCCTTCCAGGGCACGATCAAGTCCGCCGTCGCCTTCGGGGCGTTGCTCAGCGAGGGGATCGGCGACACGATCCGGGTCTCGCTGAGCGCCCCGCCGGTCGAGGAGATCAAGGTCGGCATCCAGGTCCTGGAAGCGCTGAACCTGCGGCAGCGGCGGCTGGAGATCGTCTCGTGCCCCTCGTGCGGGCGGGCGCAGGTCGATGTGTACCGGCTGGCGGACGAGGTGACCGCCGGTCTGGAAGGCATGGAGGTCCCGTTGCGGGTCGCGGTCATGGGCTGCGTCGTCAACGGACCCGGGGAGGCGCGGGAGGCGGACCTGGGGGTCGCCTCCGGCAACGGCAAGGGGCAGATCTTCGTCAAGGGCGAGGTCATCAGGACCGTGCCCGAGTCGAAGATCGTGGAGACCCTCATCGACGAGGCGATGAAGATCGCCGAGCAGATGGAGAAGGACGGCGTCGCGTCGGGGGAACCGGCGGTCACCGTGAGTTGACGACACGGGCTGAAGAGCACGGACCGAGAGGGGGCCCGACGTGACGATTCTGGAGAACATCCGGCAACCGCGCGACCTGAAGGCGCTGACCGAGGCGGAACTCGGGGAACTGGCCGATGAGATCCGGGAGTTCCTGGTGCACGCGGTCGCCAGGACCGGGGGGCACCTGGGGCCCAACCTGGGGGTGGTGGAACTGTCCGTCGCGCTCCACCGGGTCTTCGAATCACCAGTGGACCGGATCGTCTGGGACACCGGTCACCAGAGCTATGTGCACAAACTTCTGACGGGTCGTCAGGATTTTTCGAAGCTGCGCGGCAAGGGCGGCCTGTCCGGCTACCCCTCGCGCGAGGAGTCCGAGCACGACATCGTCGAGAACAGCCACGCCTCCACCGCCCTCGGCTGGGCGGACGGCCTCGCCAAGGCCCGCCAGGTGCGGGGGGAGAAGGGCCATGTCGTCGCGGTCATCGGCGACGGCGCCCTGACCGGCGGTATGGCCTGGGAGGCCCTCAACAACATCGCCGCCGCCAAGGACCGGCCGCTCATCATCGTCGTCAACGACAACGAACGCTCCTACTCACCCACCATCGGCGGCCTCGCCAACCATCTCGCGACCCTGCGCACCACCGACGGCTACGAGCAGTTCCTCGCCTGGGGCAAGGATGTCCTGCTGCGCACCCCGGTCGTCGGCAGGGAGGTCTACGAGGCGCTGCACGGGGCGAAGAAGGGCTTCAAGGACGCCTTCGCGCCACAGGGCATGTTCGAGGACCTGGGCCTGAAGTACGTCGGACCGATCGACGGACACGACACCAGGGCGGTCGAGTCCGCGTTGCGCCGCGCCAAACGCTTCCACGGGCCCGTCCTGGTGCACTGCCTGACACAGAAGGGCCGCGGCTACGAGCCCGCCCTCGCGAACGAGGAGGACCACTTCCACACCGTCGGCGTGATGGACCCGCTGACCTGCGAACCGCTCACCCCGGCCGGGGGACCGTCCTGGACGTCGGTCTTCGGCGACGAGATCGTGCGGATCGGGGACGAGCGCGAGGACGTCGTGGCGATCACGGCCGCCATGCTGCACCCGGTGGGCCTCGGCAGGTTCGCGGAGAAGTTCCCCGACCGGGTGTGGGACGTCGGCATCGCCGAGCAGCACGCCGCGGTCTCGGCCGCAGGACTGGCGACGGGCGGGCTGCATCCGGTCGTGGCGATCTACGCGACCTTCCTCAACCGGGCCTTCGACCAACTGCTGATGGACGTGGCCCTGCACCGGTGTGGAGTCACCTTCGTCCTGGACCGGGCCGGGGTGACCGGCGTCGACGGCGCGTCGCACAACGGCATGTGGGACATGTCCGTCCTCCAGGTCGTACCCGGGCTGCGGATCGCCGCCCCCCGCGACGCCGAGCAACTGCGCGCACAGCTGCGGGAAGCGGTGGCCGTGGACGACGCCCCCACCCTGATCCGGTTCCCCAAGGAGTCGGTGGGGCCGGAGATCCCGTCCCTGGAGCGGGTGGGCGGCATGGACGTGCTGTACCGCTCCCCGTCCGGGGGGACCCGCTCCCCGTCCGAGGGGCCCGCCGAGTCCTCGGAGCGCCCGCAGGTGCTGCTCGTCGCCGTCGGTGTGATGGCGTCGGTGTGTCTCCAGACCGCCGAACTGCTCCGGACACGGGGCATCGGCTGCACCGTCGTCGACCCGCGCTGGGTCAAGCCGGTCGATCCGGCGCTGCCGTGGCTCGCCGACGAACACCGGCTGGTGGCCGTCGTGGAGGACAACAGCCGGGCCGGCGGCGTCGGTTCGGCCGTCGCCCTCGCCCTGGGGGACGCCGAGGTCGACGTACCCGTACGGCGGTTCGGCATCCCGGAGCAGTTCCTCGCGCACGCCAAACGCGCGGAGGTGCTGGCGGACATAGGGCTGACGCCCGTCGAGATCGCCGGGCGGATCAGCGCGTCGCTGGCCGCCCGGGACGACTTCGCCGAGCACGCCCCGTCGAAGGCCGAGCCCGCCGAGGAGAAACCGGAATGACCACCCTGGAACCAGCGCCGGAATCCGAGCAGTTCGACCTCGGCGCACTCCTCGCCGAGCGCGGAGCCGAACGCTACGAACTCCACGCCCGGTACCTCAACCACCAACTCCCGCGCATGCTGCACACCATCGGCTTCGACAAGGTCTACGAGCGGGCCGAGGGCGCGTACTTCTGGGACACGGACGGCGCCGACCACCTCGACATGCTCGCCGGGTTCGGGGTCATGGGGCTCGGCCGTCACCACCCCGTGGTCCGCAAGGCCCTGCACGACGTGCTCGACGCGGGGCTCGCCGACCTGACCCGCTTCGACTGCCAGCCGCTGCCCGGACTGCTCGCCGAGAGACTGCTCACCCACAGTCCGCACCTGGACCGCGTGTTCTTCGGCAACAGCGGCACGGAGGCCGTCGAGACCGCGCTGAAGTTCGCCCGGTACGCCACCGGCAGACCCCGCGTCCTCTACTGCGAGCACGCCTTCCACGGACTCACCACCGGCTCGCTCTCCGTCAACGGCGAGGACGGCTTCCGGGACGGCTTCGCACCGCTGCTCCCCGACACGGCCGTACCGCTCGGTGATCTCGACGCGCTGGAGAGGGAGGCGCGCAAGGGCGACGTCGCCGCCCTCGTCGTCGAGCCCATTCAGGGCAAGGGCGTGTACGAGGCGCCGCCCGGCTATCTGCGCGCCGCCCAGGAACTGCTGCACCGGCACAAGGCTCTACTGATCGTCGACGAGGTGCAGACCGGGCTCGGCCGCACCGGGGACTTCTACGCCTACCAGCACGAGGACGGCGTCGAACCGGACCTGGTCTGTGTGGCCAAGGCGCTCTCCGGCGGCTATGTCCCCGTCGGCGCGACCCTCGGCAAGGACTGGATCTTCAAGAAGGTCTACTCGTCGATGGACCGGGTCCTCGTCCACTCCGCGAGCTTCGGCTCCAACGCCCAGGCCATGGCCGCCGGGCTCGCCGTCCTCTCGGTCATGGAGAACGAGCGGATCGTAGCCCACGCCCGGGCCACGGGGGAGCTGCTGAAGAGCAGGCTCACGGCCCTGGTCGACAAGTACGAGCTGCTCAGCGACGTACGCGGTCGCGGACTGATGATCGGCATCGAGTTCGGCAGGCCCAGCTCGCTCAAGCTGCGCGGCCGCTGGACCATGCTCCAGGCGGCCCGCAAGGGACTCTTCGCCCAGATGGTCGTCGTACCGTTGCTGCGACGGCACCGCATCCTCACCCAGGTCTCGGGCGACCACCTGGAGGTGATCAAGCTGATCCCGCCGCTGATCATCGGGGAACGGGAGGTGGACCGGTTCGTCTCCGCCTTCACGGAGGTGATGGACGACGCGCACAGCGGGGGCGGACTGATGTGGGACTTCGGCAGGACACTGGTGAAGCAGGCGGTCGCCAACCGCTGAACCGCTGAACCGCTGGGGTGCTGGGGCGTCGGGTGTGCGGTCCCCGGGTCTTTGCCTCTGAGGCAAGAAATTTGCCGCAGAGGCAAAGCTGCGGCTGAATGGAGGGCATGAGCCCCTCCGAGGGTACCCACCTCCCGAGCCCCCGGTCGACCCGGAACTGCCCGCCGTCGCCCCGCAGCTGCGGGGCCTGCGCCGCCGGGCCGCCCTCACCCTGGAGGCCGCCGCCCGCGCCGCCGGGTTGTCACCCGCCCACCTCTCCCGGCTGGAGACCGGACAGCGCCAGCCCTCGCTGCCGATGCTGCTCGCGCTGGCCCGCGTCTACGGTACGACCGTCTCCGAACTGCTCGGCGAGACCGTCGCCGAACGGGACGCCGTGCTGCGGGCGTCCGACATGGAGCCCACCCGGGCCGGCGGCTGGACGTACTGGCAGGCGGGCGCGTCCGGGCGCGGGATGCAGGCGCTGCGCGTCCACGTGCCGCACGGCTCGCAGGGCGACATCGTCCGGGTGCATCCCGGCGAGGAGTGGCTGTACGTCCTCAAGGGGCGGCTGCGGCTGCGCCTCGGGGACACCGCGCAACTGCTGGAGCCGGGGGACAGCGCGCACTTCGACTCGCTGACCCCGCACCGCATCGCCGCCGCCGACCACGACGGCGCCGACCTCCTGTTCGTCCACACCCTGCTGCAGAGCCCGAACGCCGCGCTGTGCCTCGGGCCGACCATCTCCGGAGAGACGCCATGAGCGACCTGGAAGAGAAGTTCCCCCGCGCCCTGTGGGTGCGGCTCATCATCTACATCGCGGTCGGCCATGTCTTCGCGGCCTTCATCTATCTGCTGTTCGAGGTGGGCGCCAACCAGTAACGGCTCACCGGCCGCGGGCTAGTCGAGCAGGCGCTCGCGCAGCCGCTCCCGGGTCTCCGGGGTGACCCTCAGGCCCTGCTCCAGATACGTGTCCACGTCCCCCCAGGTCTCCTCGACGGTGTCGAAGGCCGTCTGGAGGTACTCGGCGCGGGCGTCGAAGAGCGGGCTCAGCAGCTCCATGACCTCCGGGGAGTAGGCGCTGGCCGCGGTGCTGCTGCGGTGCACCTTGTAGCGGCGGTGCTTGGCGTTCGACTCCAGGTAGTCGGCGACGATGGCCTCGCGTTCCACACCGAGAGCGAGCAGTGTGATGGCGACGGAGAGGCCCGCGCGGTCCTTGCCCGCCGCGCAGTGCATCAGCGCGGGCACGCTGTCCTCGGCCAGTGCGTGCAGCACTCGGGAGTGCTCGGCCGTGCGGTCCTTGATGATCCGCCGGTAGGAGGCGATCATCCGGCCGGCCGCCTTGCCGTCGTCCAACAGCTCCCGCAGCTGGTCCAGGTCGCCGTCGCGGACCATCTTCCAGAACTCGGCGCCGTCCGCCGGGTCGCTCAGCGGCAGGTTCACATTGAGGACGCCGGGCAGCTCGACGTCCGGGCCCTCCAGCTTCTGATCGGCCGTGTTACGGAAGTCGAAGACCGTGTGCAGGCCCAGGGAGGCCAGGAACGCGGCGTCCTCGTCGGTGGCGTGCGCCAGGTGGCCGCTGCGGAACAGCACCCCGTGACGCACCCGACGGCCGTCCACCGTCGGCAGGCCGCCCACATCGCGGAAATTGCGCACTCCGGTCAGCTCGGGCTCGGTCGACGGGATCTGCTGCGTCACTGGGGCTCCCTCCCATCCGGCCGTCCGCGCGGGCCGCCGACGGCCGCGCACTCGGCATCGAGGCGCGCACTCGACGATACGACATGGGTGCGTACACCAATGAGTTGTCCACAGCCGGGCGCCCGAGCCCCGAGCAGTTGTCCACAGGCCGCTGTGCCGATGTCTCGGCGGTTGTCCACAGGCGCCGTCGAGCGCCCGCGGCGACCTGCGATGATGTCGGAACCCGATCGTACCTGTTCGAATCTGTGAGGGCTTGATGTTGGACATCGGAACTGACGGCCGGACCTGGCTTCTCAGCGGACCCGAGAGCAGCTATGCCCTGCGGCTCACCGAGAACGACGAGCTGCTGCACCTGCACTGGGGTCCCCGGATCGCCCTCGCGGACGCAGAGGAGCTGGCCGCACGGCAGCGGCTGCCGTATCGGCCCTTCGAGGCCCCGGTCGACGGACACGAGGAGTACCCCGTCGAGGGCGGACCTCGCTTCACCCGCCCCGCGCTCTCCGTGCGCACGGAGAAGCGACGCGGCACCGAGTGGACCTTCCAGGAGTACGAGGCCGACGGCGACGAGCTGCGGCTGCGCTTCACCGACGACGGACTCCGGATCACCCTGCACTACCGGATGCGCGACGACGTGGTCGAGCGCTGGGTGACCCTCGTCAACGAGGGCCCGGCGGTGGAGCTGCTGCGGGCCGATTCGGCGACCTGGACGCTGCCCCGGCGCGAGGAGGACACCTGGCGCCTCTCCCAGCTGCACGGGCGGTGGGCGGCCGAGTCCCGGCTCGTGCGCGCCGACCTCACCTACGGCGAGAAGGTCCTCGGCAGTCGGCGCGGACACACCGGCCATCAGCACCTGCCCTGGGTCGCCCTCGACACCGACGCCACCGAGGAGCGCGGCGAGGTCTACGGCTGCGCCCTGGGCTGGTCGGGTTCCTGGCGGATCGCGGTGGCCCAACTCCCGGACGCCCGCGTGCAGATCACCGGCGGCGCCGGGTACGACGAGTCCGGACTGCTGCTGCTGGAGACGGGCGGTACGTTCACCACGCCCGTCTTCGCCGGCCTGTGGAGCGACGGCGGCTTCGGCGGGGCGAGCCGCGCCTGGCACGCGTACCAGCGGGCGTATGTCATCCCGGACGCGGACCGGGACCGGCCTGTGCTCTTCAATTCCTGGGAGGCCACGGAGTTCGACATCTCCGAGGAGCAGCAGGGGGCGCTCGCACGGCGGGCCGCGGCGATCGGGGTCGAGTTGTTCGTCGTGGACGACGGCTGGTTCGGGGCGCGGACCAGCGACCGGGCCGGCCTCGGCGACTGGACCCCCAATCCGGACCGTTTCCCGAAGGGGCTCGAGCCGCTCGCCGAGCAGGTGCACGCCCTCGGGATGCAGTTCGGCATCTGGGTCGAGCCGGAAATGGTCAACCCGGACAGTGAGCTGTACCGGGCGCACCCCGAGTGGGCACAGTTCCAACCGGGGCGAAAGCGGACGGAACTGCGCAATCAACTCGTACTCAATCTCGCGCGCGAGGACGTCCAGGAATACCTCTGGGAACGGCTCGACACCCTCCTGTCCAGCGCCCCGATCGACTATGTGAAGTGGGACTTCAACCGCTGCTTCACCGATGCCGGCTGGCCCGGCGAGCCCTATCCGCAGAAGCTGTGGGTGGAGCACGTGCACGCCTTCTACGCCCTGTTGGACCGGCTGCGGGCCGCCCACCCGGGGGTCGCGTTCGAGTCGTGCTCGGGTGGCGGCGGCCGGATCGACCTCGGGGTCCTGGCGCGGACGGACCAGGTGTGGACCTCCGACAACACCGACCCGCTCGACCGGCTCGCCATCCAGCACGGCTTCAGCCAGATCCATCCCGCCCGGAGCATGGCCGCGTGGGTCACCGACAGCCCGAACAACCAGCTCAACGGGCGGGTCAGCTCGCTGCGGTTCCGGTTCGTCAGCGCGATGGCGGGTGTGCTCGGCGTGGGCGGCGACCTCACCGAGTGGAGCGAGGAGGAGTTGGCCGAGGCCCGGGAGTGGGTGGAGCTGTACAAGGAGATCCGGCCCGTCGTGCAGCGGGGCGACCTGTACCGGCTGCGGCCGCCGGCGGGAGGGCTGAGTGCCGTGGAGTACGTCCACGGTGACGAGGTGGTCGTCCTCGCGCTGCTCCAGGCCCAGCACTACGGAGAGCCGCTCTCCCCGCTCCGGCTGCGCGGGCTGGATCCGGGGGCGGCGTACGAGTGCCGCGAAACGGGCGAAACGTACCGAGGTGCCGTGCTGGCGCACCACGGATTGCCGACGGGGTTGCGCGGCGACTTCGATGCGAAGGTTATCCGCCTGCGTCGCACTTGAGTGATCTGTCCGAAATGAAGCTGTAATTCCAACAAGCCCCGGAATAAAGCCTACTGGGCCGTAGGTGCGTGAGCAGCGTCATATTCGTGACGTTCCGTTGCCGTCATGTCCACGTAATTCGCGCTGATTTCCAGGGAGGTTGGAATACGCGCTAGACCGGTCATTTACGGAGTGTGATGGCGAATTGGAGTAAGGATCAGGGAGGAAGACGTACAGGAAGTCCCCATGGTTGTCTCTGTGGGCACAAGTCGCTTACGTTCGGCGTCAATCCGGACGGACGCCCAATCCTGCCGCCGACCGGAGCCGCGTACCGACCCGATCCACGGCAGGAGCGGGGGACCCACAGGAATCACCGCCTGTTCCGGTCTCCGGAACGGCTAGGGGTAAAGCCGTGCGCAAGCACGGCCGGACATCTCCAGTCCGCACCCGACAGCTCACCTCGCAGGCGCCGGAGAGGAATTCGTCATGCCCGCGAAGGGTAAGCACCGCCGTCCGAAGTCCCAGCGCTTCACCCGCTCGATCGCCGCCGCCGGGACCGGTGGCGCGGCGCTCGCGCTGCCGTTGATCGGAGCCGCGGGCGCCCACGCCGCGACCCCGAGCGCCACCGTCTCCGGTGTCTCCGGGAAGGCGGCCACGATCGCCGCCGAGAAGGCCGCGGCCGAGGCGGGCGCACGGATCGAGCAGGCCGAGAAGGCCGCGCAGGCGGAGAGAACCACCACCAAGAAGGCGGCTCCCAAGACCTACTCGGTCAAGGTCGGCGACTACCTCGCGAAGATCGCGGACGAGCAGGACGTCGAGGGCGGCTGGAAGCAGCTGTACTCGGACAACCGTGAGGCGGTCGGCTCCGACCCCTCGCTCATCCACCCGGGGCTGAAGCTCACCATCGGTGAGCGGGCCGCGTCGAGCGAGACGTCGCGCTCGTCCTCCAAGCCGCAGCTGTCGCAGTCCTCGAAGCCTGCCGAGTCCTCCCAGACCTCGAAGTCCTCCGAGACCTCGAAGTCCTCGGGTACGGCGAAGCAGGAGTCGAAGGACACCCAGGCGTCGACCTCCACGGGCAGCGGTCAGTCGTCGTCCAACGCCTCCGGCTTCAGCCGGCCCATCCTGAGCGCGACCGTCGGTACCGCGTACAAGACCGCCGGCAGCATGTGGTCCAGCGGCTACCACACGGGCGTCGACTTCGCGGCCCCCACCGGGACCAGCCTCAAGGCCGTGGGCGCGGGCACCGTCGTCTCGGCCGGCTGGGGCGGCGCGTACGGCAACCAGGTCGTCGTCAAGCTCGCCGACGGCTATTACGCCCAGTACGCCCACCTGTCCTCGATCTCCGTCTCCGCCGGCCAGTCCGTGAGCGGCGGCCAGCAGATCGGTCTCTCGGGCGCGACCGGCAACGTCACCGGACCGCACCTCCACTTCGAGATGCGCACCAGCCCGAACTACGGCTCGGACATCGACCCGCTGGCGTACCTCCGCTCGAAGGGCGTCGGCATCTGATCCACGCCGCCGCACCCGCCGAAGGCCGGACCCCATGACCGGGGTCCGGCCTTCGGAGTTCCCGGGAAGGGCCGCGGGCGCGGGCCGGACCGCTGGGGGCCACTTCCGGTTCGAGGACTTCCGGGTGTGGAGGCTCCACTGACGGGGCCCGGGTATTCCGGGTTGACCGACACTTGACACGTGGTCTATCTCACCGTCCGTCAAGCCCTTATTACGGTCGCGTAGGTCACACCCGAAGGTGAATCATGGCCCGATGTGACAGACGATTCGAAGGACAGCAGAGCAATGGTCGGGTCGTACGTGGCGCTGGGGGACAGCTTCACCGAGGGCGTCGGCGATCCCGGACCCGACGGGCGGTTCGTCGGCTGGGCCGACCGGTTCGCGGTGCTTCTCGCGGACCGGTTGCCCGAGGGCGACTTCGACTACACCAACCTGGCCGTGCGGGGGAAGCTCCTCGACCAGATCGTGGAGGACCAGGTGCCGAGGGCGCTGGAGCTCGCCCCCGATCTGATCTCCTTCTGTGCGGGCGGCAACGACATCATCCGGCCGGGCACCGATCCCGACGAGGTCGCGGAGCGGTTCGAGCGGGCGGTCGTCCGGCTCACCTCGGCCGTCGGCACGGTCATGGTGACGACCGGGTTCGACACCCGTGACGTGCCGGTGCTGAGGCATCTGCGAGGCAAGATCGCCACGTACAACCTGCATGTCCGGGCCATCGCCGACCGGTACGGGTGCCCCGTGCTGGACCTGTGGTCGCTGAAGACGGTGCAGGACCGGCGGGCCTGGGACCTGGACCGGTTGCATCTCTCCCCGGAGGGGCACACGCGGGTCGCTCTGCGGGCCGGGCAGGTGCTGGGGGTCGAGGTCCCCGCGGATCCCGATCAGCCGTGGCCGCCGTTGCCGCCGCGCGGAACGCTGGAGATGCGGCGGGACAACATCCAGTGGGCGCGGGAGTATCTGGTGCCGTGGATCGGCCGGCGGCTGCGGGGGGAGTCCTCCGGGGACCATGTGTCGGCGAAGGGGCAGCTGTCGCCGGACGACATCAGGTTGCGGATCGAGACGGTGGCTTGAGGGCAGAGTTCGTGGCTTGAGGGCCGAGCGGTGGCCTGAGAAACCCAGGAGGCCTCAACCACCGGTTCCTCTCGTATACCTCTCCGTCTTGCTTGCCGGACTGTGCCCAGGCCCGAGCCGTGCGGTTGGCCGCGTCGGGCGATCTTCGGAAATGATGCCGCGCTCGCGCAGGGCGGTGGTGGCGAGGAACGCCCCCCACATGCAGGTCCCGGGCGGACCTTCGGGTTCATGATTCGGGTTCATGAGATGAATGGGCGGCCTTCGTGGCGCTAGAAGGACGCCAGCAGGCTGTCGAGGGCGGCCCGTTGATGGTCCGGCGTCGCGGTATGGGGTACGAGCAGCGCGTTGACCTGGAAACCGGCCAGCACCGCGAGCAGCGCGTCGGCGCTCCGCTCGTCCGGCGCGGCGCCCCGGATCTCGCCGGCCGCCCTGGCTTCGGCCAGACAGTCGGTCATCCGCTGCCGCCACCGGTGCACGGCGGTGACGTGGACGGTCGCCATCCGCGGGTCGTGCAGGGCACGGCCCCAGAACGCGACGACGACCCGGGCCTCCAGAAGCCGTGTCTCGTCCAGCGGCATGATCTCGTGGCACAGCCGACGCAGCGCCACGAGCCCGGTGGCGTCGCCGATGGCCCGCTCGGCACGCACGTCGGTGCTCTCGACCGCGTACTGGAAGGCCGCCAGCAGGATGTCGTCCTTGCCGCGGAAGTACGGGGCGAGGGCCCCGTTGGCGTACCCCGCCTCGGCGGCGAGATCGCGCATCGTGACCGCGTCGAGCCCCTCGCGGGCGATCAACGCCCACACCGCCGCGACGATCTCACGACGGCGCGCGTCATGGTCGACGATCTTCGGCATGAGCCCGCCGACTCCCTTCCTCCGACGGGACCGGCGCCCGCCTGTGCCGCTTCACCATGCCATGGCGGTCATCGCCGCGACCATGAGGACCGCCGGCGCGTCCTGCCGTCGCGCCGACGGGCCGTGTCCACCGCGTAGTTGAGAGAACATCACGGTTCCCGCCCGCGTCGCCGCCCAGCAGCCGGCCACGAGCAGCGCGAGCCCGCCGCCCCCCGTTCCGGCACCGGCTCCGTGGTGCGGCACGGCCGTTCCCCACGGCAGGGCCGCCGCCGTCAGCAGTGCCATCGCCGCGAGGTCGGCCGTCTCGGCGGCTCTGCCGCGCCCCGGGCACCCCGCGCACAGCCGCCACACGGCGGCCGCCGCGACGGCGGCGGTACCGGCGAGCGCCGCCCCGCCCGACCGCTCGCCCGGCAGGACCATCACGGCCATCACCACCGTGACGACGGCGTGCGGCCCCCAGCCGCGCACCGGCCCCGGCAGATGACCGGCCAGGCAGACCGCCGCCGCCGCCAGACCGGCCACCGCCAGCAGTTCATGCATCGCAGCAGCCGTGGGAGACGGCCGCGGCCGGTGGGACGTCCAGTGTCGGGTTGCGGTCGAAGAAGCCCGTCGGGGTGAGCTTGAAGCCCGTGTGGTCGACGGGCATGATCGGCCAGTCCTCCGGGCGGGGGGCGTGCGTGAGGCCGAAGGTGTGCCACACGACGAGCGACCGGCCGTCGAGGGAACGGTCCGCGGCCGTGTAGGCGGGCAGGCCCGCGCCGCCGGGATGCTGGTTGACGAAGTCGCCGGCGGGGTAGCGCTCGCCGGGATCGTAGGCGGTGACCCACAGATGCCGGGTGGCGAAGGCGGCGCGGGCGGCGATGGACGAGCCCGGGTCGGCGAGCAGGGTCGGCCTGCCCTCCGGGTGGAGGGTGTACCCGACGGGCGTGCCCAGGGAGTTGAGAGACTCGGGGTTCGAGATGTGCCACACCCGGCCGACGGCGAGGTCGGCGTCCCGCTGGGCCTCCGACTCGGTGCGCAGCGGTGTGCGCCGGAAGGTGAACGCGTTGCCCCGCGGGTTGTCCGGTCCCATCGGTACCCGGACGGCGTCGATCTCCTCCACCCGGTTCGCCGGGCCGTCGACGGCCATGTCCAGGCGGGCGCAGAACAGGTGCTGGTGGTATGGGGCGCCGAGCCCCGGGGCGACCTCGGAGGCGTACGGGTAGCCGGGCCCCGGGTAGGCGGAGGGGAAGACGATGCCGGTGGCCTTCGCCTCGAACTCGATGGCGCCGTCGAGGTAGAGGTACCAGTAGAAGCCGTAGTCGTAGTTGCCGATGGTGGTGAAGAAGGAGAGCACCATCCGGCGCTGGCGGCGGGTCTCGGCCCGGCCGGTCCACAGGTCGGTGTGCTTCCAGAGGATGCCGTGGTCCTCCTCGTGCAGACAGATCGCGTTGCGCAGGGTGCGCGGCGCCCCCGCGTCGTCGGCGATGACGGCGTCCAGGTAGGTGATGTCGCCCAGGCAGTCACAGCCCAGTTCGAGGGCGTTCGCCATGCGGCCGATCAGGAACTCGCCGGTGTCGAAGTAGTTCTGCCAGGAGCGCACCGGCGACGGGTCGGCGTAGGGGACGACCATCTCGGCGATCGACGCGCGGTGGATGACGGGACGGTCGCGCCCCTTGTCGCGGTCGCGGAACGCGATCTGGTGGAGGACCATGCCCTCGCGGGCGTCGAAGCCGATCCGCAGGGACCAGTTCTCCCACTCCAGGAGATTGCCGTCGAGAGTGAAGCTCGGCCCCTCGGGTTGGGTGATCTCGATGGGCTTCTGGCTGGTGCGGCGGCCGGTGACCGCCGGGTCGCCGAAGTCGACGGACACATCGGGCAGCGGCACCGGGTCGAGGTCGATGATCCGGTCGACGGTCCTGTTCAGCACGTCGACGTAGACGACGAGACCGTCGACGGGACATCCCCAGGCGTAGTCCTCCGGCTGTTTCTGGACGAAGGCGAGGCCGCGCAGGACACGGCGTCCGGCCTCGTCGGGGTACTCGTCCGCGTACACCCCGGCGGAGAGCGGGGCGACCCGCACCAGCGCCCCGTCGAGGCCGCGCCGGGCGAGCGCCGCCCGCCATCTCCCGTCGGCGGCCACGATCTCCTCGATCAGATCGAACTCCTCCTCCAAGATGGGGAGTTGCCCGTCCTTGACGGCATCGAGCGTGTGGTCGGAGTCGATCGTGCGGCGGGTCAGCGAGAGCACGACGTCATGCGCGGGCGCCCCCGCCGTGTCGTGCAGCATGACCCGCACACGACGGTCGACGGGATCGCCCGGGGCGTGCGCCATCAGGAGGTCCTTCTCCGGCTCTTCCAGGCCGAGGTACGCGAAGCGGCTGGTGCCGGTCAGCAGGCCGGCTTCGGCGAGGATCGCGCGGGCCGCGGTGATCTCACTCGGGGTGAGCGGTGCGAGGGGTGAGGGGCAGGGAGGTCATCGCGTTCCTTCCAGGGGAGGCCGCCTTTTTTCAACGTGCGTAGATGAAAAACGCGCGGCCCGTGTCCCGTCCAGAGCCCGGCAGGGGCTTTCCCGCCGGGAGCGCCGTGCTCAGCCGAGCCCGTGCACGGAACGCCACCTCGCAGTGCACTGAGCGGCGGAACCGGGGCGACGCGGCACCGTCAGCCGCCCAGGCGCGCGGGCCGCACCGGCGCCTGACCCCGTCCGGCCCGCCGCCGGTAGTCCCGCGGGGTCTCGCCGTAGACCGCCTTGAAGACGCGGGCGAAGTGACGGCCGTCGAGGAGCCCCCAGCGGGCGGCTATAGCGGCCACCGGCTGGTCCCGGGTCGCCGGGTCGGAGAGGTCACGGGCGCACTGCTCCAGCCGTCGGGTGCGGATCCAGCCGGCGACCGTCGTCTCCTCCTGCGCGAACAGCTTGAAGAGATAGCGCCGCGAGATGCCGTGCGCCCCGGCGATCACGTCCGGTGTGAGGTCAGGGTCGGCGAGATGGCGCTCGATGTAGTCGCGGATGCGCAGCATGGTCGCCAGATGGGGTGCCACCGGCGCCGCCCGGTTGAGCCGCTCGCACAGCAGCGCCGTGACCAGGGACACCGCTCCGTCCGCCAGCCGCGACACCTCGGGTCCCGCGCAGTGCGCACTCTGCTCGGTCAGCGACCGCAGGAACGGCGCCACGACCGCGCCCACCCCCTGGTCCGGAGCCATCCGCCGGCCCGTCACCGCACGCAGGGTCTCCGGTCGCAGCGGGATCAGCGGGCGTGGCACCAGCACCAGCACCGTGCTGAAGGGGCTCTCGTAGGTGAAGCCGTACGTGCGCGAGGTGTCGCACAGCGCCAGGTCACCCGGTGTGAGCCGGCTCTGCACGCCGTCCTGCTCGATCACCGCGGAGCCCGAGACCTGGAGGGCCAGCTTGTAGAAGTCCTCCTCGTGGCGCGCGGCCGACGACTCCGTACGCCGTACCCGCAACGGTCCCGCGTTCAGCGAACTCAGCCGCAGCGCGCCGACCCGGCCGGTGGCGGCCGTGCCGTGGAAGACATCGGTGGCCGTCCGCGTGGTGTCCAGCGGCGCGACCATCAGACGGGCCATCTCCTCGACCCAGAAGTCGAACCGCTCGTCCGGGGAGACCTGCTCGGTCGTCACGACGGTTCGCATGGACGCGCTCCATCCGGTCGTTGCTGCTCCGCCACCGTATCGTCAACTCCCCTTGACCGGAAGATCGTTCCCGTCCGCCGGGGCGTACCGGCGGAGCGCTGTCCGTGCCCCCTCGGTTCCGCTCCGTGCATGCAGTGGCGAAAGCGCGTGCACGGCCGCGCACCCTCCCCGGGCCCGGATGGCAGGACAGTGTCCCCCATCACATCCGGACGGCGGTCACCAGGATCCGACACGGTCCCGGCGTGGACGCGACCGTCCTCAGCCTGACGCCCCCTCCCCATGCGGCGTCCCCCGTCCGGGTCCCGTGCCGTGTTCCCCGCCGGCGCGCTCCGTACTGATCAAGGAGTCCCCTTGTCCCAGCAGTCACGCGATCCGGGACACCGCACGCACCTACGCCGTGGTGCGGTCGGTGTGGCCGGCATCCTCTTCTTCGTCCTGTCCGCGCAGGCCCCCCTCACCGGCATCGTGGGCACCCTGCCGGTGCCGCTCGGCCTCGGCAACGGCGGTGGAGCGCCCGCCGCGTACCTCGTCGTCGGCGCCGTCATCGCCGTCTTCGCCGTCGGGTTCATCACCATGAGTCGGCACGTCACGGACGCGGGAGCCTTCTACACCTATGTGACACGCGGGCTGGGCGGGACCGTCGGAGTCGGCGCCTCCCAGACCGCCCTGCTCTGCTACGGCGCCACCCAGGCGGGCATGTACGGCCTGTACGGCGTCGTCGTCAAGGGCCTGGCCGTGCAGTACCTCTCCGTCGACCTGCCCTGGTGGCTCTGGGCGGTGGCGACGATGGCCCTCGTGCAGACCCTGGGCTCGCTCAACATCGAACTCGGCGCCAAGCTGCTGGCGTTCCTCGTCGTCGCCGAGAGCTCGCTGCTCGTGGCGTTCGCGATCCACGAGTTCGTCACCGGCGGAGGCCCCCAGGGGCTGAACCTCACCGGTAGCTTCGCGCCGTCCGCGTTCCTCGCCGGCGCGCCCGGCGTGGCCCTGACCTTCGCCATCGCCTCGATGATCGGCTTCGAGTCCGCGGCCATCTACGCGGAGGAGGCCAGGAACCCCGCGCGCACCGT
The DNA here is from genome assembly GCF_020982545.1 of Streptomyces sp. MNU76. Classification (GTDB taxonomy): domain Bacteria; phylum Actinomycetota; class Actinomycetes; order Streptomycetales; family Streptomycetaceae; genus Streptomyces. The sequence goes on from NZ_JAJKLK010000003.1 coordinate 1,246,555, forward strand.
GCCGAGGGCCACCTACCTCTCCGTCGTCGTCATCTCGGTGTTCTTCAGCTTCGTCTCCTGGATGGTCGTCAGCCACCACGGCGCGGACAGGGTGCAGGACGTGGCACGCGCCGCCCTGCGCGACGGCGACGCCACCTCGGTGGTCCTGGCGCCCGTGACCGACACCCTCGGCCCGTGGGCCACCGACACCATGGCCGTCCTGCTCGCCTCGTCACTCCTCGCGGGCATCCTCGCGTTCCACAACGCGATCAACCGCTACCTCCACTCGCTCGGCTCCACCGGCGTCCTGCCCGCCCGGCTGTCGCACACCAACCGGCACGGGGCGCCCCACATCGCCGGGCTGGCGCAGACCGTCCTCGCCCTGTCCATGGTCGTGCCGTTCGCCGTGGCCGGCGCCGACCCGGTGGTCACCCTGCTGACCTGGGGCGGGGGAGTGGCGGTGCTGTCGCTGCTGGTGCTGTACATCCTCACCTCGCTCTCCATCGTGGCCTTCTTCCGGCGGACCCGCCTGGACACCCGCCCCTGGCACACGCTGATCGCGCCGAGCGTGTCGGTCCTGCTGCTGCTCGGCGTCATGGTCATGGCCATCGCCAACTTCCCCACCCTGATCAGCGCCTCCGGCGGCACCGCCCTGCTCCTGGAGCTGGGCGTCCTGCTGGTGTTCGTCGGCGGGCTCGCCCTGGGCGCCGTACGGGGCGGCCGTCTCGGCGGCGGTGGCGGGCGCCGGACGGACGGCCGGGAGACGGAGCCCGCGCCGCCCGAGGTGCCCTCCTCCCTCTGACGCTCCCCCCTGTGGCGCTCCCGCACCCGAAAGGGGCGGTCTCCTGGAGACCGCCCCTTCTCGCCGCGCCGCGCCGCTCACTCCGCCGGGCCCGAACCGCCCGCCCCGTCAACGGAGTTCGGTTCGATGCCGACGGCGCCGACCGTCTCCCGCCAGGCCTCCAGCCCGGCCTGGAAGGCGACGATGCCGGCCTCCGGCAGGGCGATCTCGATCACCTCCAGGATCTCCCGCGGGGTGACCCCGAGGTCGAGGGCCACCCGGATGTGGCTCTGGATGTGATGCCGGTCCGCGCGCATCACGGTCAGGCTGAGGATGAACAGCAGTTCCTTGGTGCGGCGGTCCAGACTGCGGGGCGCCAGATAGGCCGCCCGGACCAGCTCGTTCGCCGCCCGTAGGACGTCGAGGTCGTACCGCGCCATGACCTTGTGGTAGTCGAGGACGTACCCGCGGTCGCGGGCCATGGCGTCGACGTACTCCTGCGCGGCCGCGGAGGGGGCCGGATCGGCGGTCATCCCCGGCCTCCCCCGGACGGGCGCACATGGACGTGCTCGGTGGCGGGGACGAGGATCCGGTTGGTCTGCCGGACGAGCAGCTCCCGCACCCGGCCGCGGAACGACGCGAACTCGTCGTCCTCCGCCAGCGCGGCGCGTCTCTTGGCGCGGTCCTCCAGGCTCTCGAAGCCCCAGAGGTAGACCAGCGTGTTGAGGTCGCCGACCTCGGTGGTCCAGCAGCCGAGGAGGTTGCCGAGGATCCGCACCTGGGGCTCTCGGCCGTACTCCTCCCACAGCCGCACGTAGTGCGCCGCCGCGCCCGGCTTGAGCAGGTAGTCCCGCTGCTCGACGATCACGAGGCCTCTCCCTCCGGGACGGGCACCGAACGCCAGGCGTCCTTGGACTCCGCGGCCCGCGACGGCGCGATCAGCCGCTCGAACGCGTCGGTCACCGCCCCGAGGTCGCGGGGCACGGCCAGGGCCGCGAGATACCGGTCCGGCCGGACAACGGCGACACCGCCCTCGTGCGCGGCGAACCAGTCCCGCAGGGTGCCGTCGACGTCCTCCACCGTCACCGAGTCCGTCGCCGACGTGCGCCGCTCGGTACGGGACCGGCCCGAGCGGGACTCGACCACCGTGAGGTACCGCGTGCCGATCCGGTCCCAGAAGGTACGGCTGTCGGGATCCAGATGGACGAGCGGATCGGTGCCGTAGCCGATGAGGGCGAACCACTCGCCGAGGGTCTCGTCCAGCGGGACGACCCGCCCGTCGGCGGTCTCCACCCTCGGCTGGACGAACATCCGGCCCACCGGGGAGTTCCGCCGCCCCGCCCGTCGGCCGTGCAGCATGATGCCCTCGGTGTACCGGGGGACGGGCTTGAACCTCATGTGCACCAGCCAGCTGCGCACCGGCGGTGCGACGGTGAGGCCCCGCACCAGCGTGTCGCGCGCCCGGGCCACCGTGGTGTTCGTCGGCGAGAGGAACCGGCCGATGGCGTCCGACAGCTTCACCATCGCGTGGGCGTGCTCACGCCGCTCGGTGTCGTAGGTGGCGAGGATCCGCGGATGGGCGCGACCGCTGACGACGCCGGCCAGCTTCCACGCGATGTTGGTCGCGTCCCGGATTCCCGTGTTCATGCCCTGCCCCGCCCACGGCGGCATCAGGTGGGCGGCGTCGCCCACGAGACAGACCCGGCCGTCCACGAACCGGTCGGCCACCCGCGAGTGGTGTGTGTACACGCGGGCCCGGATGATGTGGAGCGCCGTGGGATCGGGCACATGACTGGACAGCAGCTCGTGCACCTTCTCCGGCCGCAGCATCGCCTCGGCGTCCTCGCCGGGGAACAGCATGAACTCCCAGCGGCGGTAGTTGTACGGCAGGTCCAGGCAGACGTACGGGCGTTTCGGGTCGCCGTGCAGCCCCGTGTAAGGGGCGTCGAGCGGATCGTTGTCGCACTCGATGACCACCCACTTGCGCGGGTGGGTGTCCCCGCTCAACGGGATGCCCAGCTGCTCGCGCACGGTACTGCGGCCGCCGTCGGCGGCGACCACGTAGTCGGCGTGCACCAGCCCCCGTTGTCCGTCGGGCCCGACGACGTGGAGCCGGGCCTCGGTGCCGTCCTGCTCCAGACGCACCAGCTCATGCCCCAGCAGGGACCGCACGCGCGGATAGCGGGTGAGACCCTCGCGCAAGGTGCGTTCGGCGAGTTGCTGCATGAAGATGTTCCGCCGGGGCCAGCCGAACTCCTTGGTGTCCGGCCGGATGTCGGCCAGGCAGTGGCCGTTCGCGGCGAACATCTTCAGCGGCACGTTCTGGATCATGTCACCGAGCATCTCCTCGGCGAGCCCGATGCCCTGGAAACTGCGCAGGCACTCGTCGTCCATGCCGACCGCGCGGGGATAGTCGACGATGTCCTCGCTGCGGTCGATCAGCAGGGTGCGCACTCCGTAGCGGCCCAGGTAGTTGGCGACTGTCACACCGACGGGTCCGGCGCCGACGACGGCCACCTGGGCGCGGTGCACGACGGGTTCGGTCATCGCACGGCCTCCGCGCTCCTGAGGAATCGGGTGAAATGGTGGTGGAAGGGCTCCGGGGCGTCGTCGTGCACGTAATGGCCCGCGCCCGGGACGTCCACCAGCCGGATCCGCGGGTTGCGCAGCGTCATCGCCACCGCCGTGGCGGCGGGCAGGAAGTCGGACTCCCCGCCGCGGACGACCAGGGTCGGGCAGCGCAGCGCCTCGACATACGGCCACAGGTCGACCTGGCGGGCCGGATCCGGGTCGAGGCGGGCCGCCGCGATGCCCGCCAGGTCGAACTTCCAGCGCCAGCGCCCCTGTTCGTCCGGTGTGAGGGTGTGCCGCAGCCTGGATTCGAGGGCCCCTTCGGAGATGTGCGGCCGGATGCTCCGCCAGTACCGGCGGGCCGCCTCCTGGTCGGGGAAGTCACGCGGGGTCTCGGCCACTTCCCTTCTTATGCGCTCGGCGCCCGCACCGGACAGCGAGGAGCCGGGGCCGATGTCCTCGACGACCGCCGCACGCACCCGCTCGGGGTGGCGTGCCGCGTAGACGTACGTGGTGGCGCCGCCCATGGAGTGGCCGAGCAGCACGAATCCGTCCAGGCCGAGGAGGTCGGTGAACTTCTCCAGATCGGCGACGTAGGACTCCGTGTGGTACGCGCCGTTCGGGTCCCAGTCGCTGTCGCCCCGCCCGCGCGCGTCGAGGGCCAGGACGCGGTACCGGTCCTGCAACCGCCCGGCCAGCGGCTCGAACGTCCGGGCGTAGCTGCGCAGTCCGTGCAGCATGACGATCGCGGGCCGGTCCGCCTCGCCCCACTCCACGTAGTGGGCGCGCAGCCCGTTGAGCGTGAGGAACCGGTCCCGCCCGCCGGAGGTGGTGTCGACGGCCATCTCAGCGCAGCCCGTCCTGGCCCTGGACCTCGTCGGCGGCGATACCGCCCAGCCGGGCGTGCAGCCGACCGCGGGTGGCGAACGCGAACACGACGACGACCTCGTCCGGGTTCGGGGCGTCGGAGAAGCTCACCGTGATGGTGTCGTAGTGGGAGCGGACGTACAGAGCGTCCTTGTGGGCCAGCGGAACGTCGAGGACCGTGCCGGGCCCGCCCCGCTTGCCCGTCGACGGCACCCAGGCCCTACCGCCGCCGACCGCCTCGCGCACCGGGTCCGCGAAGACCGCGGTGAGGAAGGCGTTGCCATGCTCGTACTCGCCGGCCGTGCCCACCAGGCACGCCTTTCCGTAGCTCTGGATCGCGAGGCCACCGGCCGCTTCCAGGGCGCGCCGGCCGAACTCCTCACCCAACTTCGGCGAATCGGCCACGATGTGGCCGAGGTCCTGGCTGAACCGCCCGGCGTAGGGGTTGTGGACCGCCGCCGCGATCACGATCTTACGGACGGGGTCGCCGTCCGCGAGGACACCGGTCTCGTTGGCGAGGGTGTCCTCGGTCTGGGTGAACCACTTGCGTATGTGGTACCCGGCGAAGTTGGGCTGGGGCATGGGTCTTTCCTCCGGGTCGGTCAGGGGTGAGTGAGGGACGGTGGGGCGAGTGAGGGGCGGCGGGTCACCCGCGGAGCGGTTCGATCTCCACGGGTTCGCTGGGGGCTCCGTACCGGCCGAGGACGCGCTTGCCCTCCTCGTCGTCGGTGACCGTCTCGTGGAAGAACTCGAAGCGGTTGCCGTCCGGGTCGGTGAAGTAGAGCCCGAAGCCGATCTTGTGATCGGTGGTCTTCACCACGGGCACGTCCTTGGCCAGGAGCATCCCGTACAGCCGCCGCCACTCGTCGAGGTCGCCCTCCACCTCCAGCCCGTAGTGCTGGAGACCGAGGCCTCCGGCGACCGCTCCCTCCTCGGCGCGGATCAGGGCGATGTCGTGGTGCTTCCTGCCGAAGGACAGGAACACCCACTGCGGGCCGCGCGCGGTGACCTCCATGCCCAGGACGTCCTCGTACCACGCGGCCGAGGCCTCCGGGTCGCGGACGAACAGCGACAGATGGGTCCGCCGCACCCGCGGCCGCACGACGTCACGCGGGTCGGCGGGGATCGGCGTGGGCTCCTCGTGCGGGGCCAGTACACGCTCGTCGGGCTCCATGCTCAGTGTCCTTCCGTGGTGGGCGCTACGGCGGGGGTCCAGGTCACATCGGTGATCTCGCTGAACTCGCGCCACTCCTTGCGCCAGCTGCGCCCGGCGTCCGTGGAGCGCAGGAGATGGCCGTACTTCGTGCCCGCGAAGACCAGTTCCGGGTCGGCGGGGTGGGTGCCGAAGGCCCAGACGGTCGAGTTGGCGGGCGTTTCCATCACCGTGTCCTGCCAGGTGCGCCCCAGATCCTCGGAGCGCAGGATCCGGGTGGTGGTGCCGGGGGTGCCGTCACCGATGCCGAGCAGCAGGTCGTCGGTGCCGGGGAGCTGCTTGACCAGCCGGGTGTAGTAGATGCCGAACGTCTTGCGGGAGTCGGTGCGGGTCCAGGTGGCCCCGTCGTCATGGCTCACGAACAGCGCGTTGACGACCGCGACGACGATCGTCTTCGGCGGGCCCTCGAGGACGACGACACAGTGCACGTCCGAGTTGGTCACCCCCTGGGGCAGGGAGGCCGGAGTGCCGTCGATCCGCTCCCAGGTGTCGCCGCGGTCGCCGCTGCGCCACAGGCCGCCCTCCTCGACGCCGAACCACATGTTCTTCGGCTCATGGCGGTCGACGACGCAGGTCAGGATGCGGGGACGGTTGACGCCCGCGCAGAACTCCGGGATCTCGGGCGGCAGTTGCTCCCAGCCGGCGCCGCCGTCCGTGGTGCGGAACATGGCGGCCCGTGAGGGGGCGCCGGTCCCGACGAGCATGGTGTCCGGGTGGGTGGGGTCGATCGCCAGAGACCAGATGGTCCGGTCGTTCATCGGTGAGTCGACACGGTGCCAGGTGACCCCGGCGTCACCGCTGCGCACGAGTCCCGCGTCGGCGCCGGCGAAGACGACCTCGGGCTGTTCGGGGTGGACGGCCAGGCAGCGGACGACGGCGTCGAACTCCAGGGCCTGCCCGAGTCCGAGCCGGGACCAGGTGGCGCCGTCGTCGGAGGAGCGCAGGACGCCCTGGCCTGCGGTGGCGACCAGGATGGTGCCTTCCATGTGGGGTTCTTCCTTTCGGAGCTGCGGAACGAGGGGGTGTGTGAGGGGTGTTGAGGGGCGCGGGGACTGCGGTGGAGACGTCCGGGGGCTGTCAGAGGAAGATGCCGCGGGTGAGGCCGCCGTCCATGCCGAGCGACTCCCCGGTGATCGCGGCGGCCCTGGGGGAGGCGAGGAAGCAGACGGCCTGGGCGATCTCGTCCGCCTCCAGGACCCGGCGGATCGGTGTGCGGGCGACGAAGTCCGCCTCGACCTCGGCCGCGGTGACGCCGCGCTTGGCGGCCTCCTTCTCGTACAACTCGTGGATGTGCTCGGTCTCCACCACACCGGGGTGCAGCGTGTTGACGGTGACGCCGGACGGGCCGAGCTGGTCGGAGAGCACCTTCGTGAGGTGGACGACGGCGAGATTGCGCATTCCGGAGAGCGCGTGGCTGGAACGGCCGGTCAGCCCGCCGATGTTGATGATCCGGCCGTAGCCGTTCGCCTTCATGTGCGGGGTGACGGCCTGCGCGCAGCGGAAGTAGCCGACGACCTTGGTGTTGAGGTCGGCGAGCAGCAGCTCCGGGTCGGCCTCCTCGACCGCGTTGCGCACCAGCCCGGACGGGGCCGCCGCGCCGTTGACGAGGATGTCGACGCGTCCGAACTCGTCGGCCACGCGCCGCACCATGGCGCGCACGGACTCGGTGTCGTCGGTGTCCGACACGAGCGGGACGACCCGGCTGCCGGTCTCCGCCTCCAGCTCCTTGGCGGTACGTTCCAGCAGGGGCAGCCGACGGGCGGTGACGACGACGGTCGCGCCCTCCGCGGCGAGCGCGCGAGCGGTGGCCCGGCCGATACCGAGGCTGCCGCCGGTGACGATGGCGGTCCTGCCATCCAGTTCGAGGTCCATGCATGGCTCCACAGGGGTGATCGGGACATGGGGGTACGACGACGAGGGGGTGTGGAAGCGAGGCGGCACGCGACGTCAGGGGGGACGCTGCGCCGAGGGGCACCCGCAGCCGAGTGCCTGCGGTGGCAAGGGGAATGCGGAATTGCGCGCCTGTGGCGCCGAGGGGCGCGCTGTGCGGCGCGACCGCGGCTGCCCGCCCGGGAGTGGACCTCGGCCTCAGCCTAGGTTGACCCAGACGCTCTTGATCTCGGTGTAGTGGTCGAGCACGGTCCGGCCCATTTCGCGGCCCCAGCCGGACTGTTTGAAGCCGCCGAAGGGCGACGCGGGATCCGTGAGGTTGTAGCAGTTGATCCACACGGTGCCCGCCTGCAGTTCGTCGGCGATGCGGTGCGCGTGGCCCAGGTCGGACGTCCAGATGCCGGCCGACAGCCCGAAGGGCGAGTCGTTGGCCCGCTCGACCAGATCGTCCACGTCGTCCCAGCTCATCGCCGCGAGCACGGGGCCGAAGATCTCCTCCCTGACGATGCGCAGACCGTCGTCGGGCGCCACGAACACCGTCGGTTCGACGAAGTAGCCCGCGTCGTACGGCGCGTCGAGTCCGGGCCGCCCGCCGCCCGCGGCGAGCCGTGCCCCCTGTTCCCGGCCGGCGGCGATGAACCCGGTGACCCGCTCGTGGTGGCGCGCGGAGACCAGCGGACCCATCTCGGTGGCCGGGTCGCTGCCGGGACCGACGACGATGCCGCGGGCGCGCTCGGCCACCGCGTCCAGTACGTCGTCGAAGATCTTGCGGTGCACGTACAGCCGGGAGCCGGCCGTGCAGACCTGTCCCTGGTTGAAGAAGACGGCCTGCGCGGCGGCTTCGGCGACGGCCTCGGGGTCGGCGTCCGGCAGCACGATGTTGGGGGATTTCCCACCGAGTTCGAGGGAGACCTTCTTCAGGTTCCCCGCGGCGGCGCGGACGATGGCGCGGCCCGTCTCCGTGGACCCGGTGAAAGCGATCTTGTCGATCCCGTCGTGTGCGGCGAGGGCGGCACCCGCCGAGGCGCCACGCCCGGTGACGACGTTGACGACACCGTCCGGCACCCCCGCCTCCTGGAGCAGCTCGGCGAGCCGCAGCGTGGACAGCGGGGTCTCCTCGGCGGGCTTCAGGACGACCGTGCAGCCGGTGGCCAGCGCGGGCGCCAGCTTCCAGCACGCCATCGACACGGGGAAGTTCCACGGCACGATCAGTCCCGCCACGCCCACCGGTTGCCGCGTGGTGTAGTTCAGCACGCGCAGTCCACCGCGCGGCGACACGGGGATCGTGCTGCCCTCCAGCTTGCTCGGCCAGCCCGCGAAGTAGCGGAACAGCTTCACGCTGGTGCCCACGTCCACCGCGCGTGCCACGGAGACCGGCTTGCCGTTGTCGCGCGACTCCAGCAGGGCGAGTTCGTCCGCGTGCGCCTCGATGACGTCGGCGACCCGGTTCAGCAGCACGCCCCGCTCCAGCGGGCTCATCCGCCGCCAGCCGGGGTCGCCGAACGCGCGGCGCGCCGCCGTGACGGCCCGGTCGACGTCGGCGGCGTCGCCGTCGGGAACGGTCGTGAGCACGGCGCCGGTGGCGGGGTCGACACTGGCGAACGAGCGGCCCGAGAGGGCGCCGACCCAGTGGCCGCCGATGAGCATGGTCCGCGGCGCGGCGAGGAAGCGGTCTACCGCCCCCGCCACGTCCGCGACCGGGTCTGCTGTGCTGTGCATGGCGGCTCCTCTCACAGGGCCATCTCGATGAGCTGGGGACCGTCGGAGGCGAGCGCGCGGCCGAGCGCGCGCCGCAGTGCCTCACCCGTCTCGACCCGGGTGCCGGGTACGCCGTAGGCGCGGGCCAGCGAAGGCCAGTCGAAGGCCGGCGCGTCCAGGCTGGTCAGCGCCATCGCGTTGGGACCGGGACTGCTCTGGCCGTGCCGGTCGAGTTCGGTGCGCAGCACGTTGTAGACGCGGTTGGACGCGATGAGGGTGACCACGGGCAGCTGCTCCCGTGCCATCGTCCACAGCGACTGGATCGTGTACTGCGCGCTCCCGTCGGACTGGAGGGCGACGATCTTGCGGCCGGGCGCGGCGATCGCGGCACCGACGGCGGCGGGCAGGCCCTGTCCGATGGCTCCGCCGGTGTTGGTCAGGGTGGTGTGCCGGGCGGCGTGCGACGAGGCGGTGAAGAAGGGGTAGCCGCAGGTGCCGCCCTCGACGGAGACGACGGCGTGTTCAGGGAGCAGCGCCGAGACGATGCGGCCGACCGACCGCGGCGTCAGCGCTCCGTCCGGGAGCCCCGCGTCGTCAGGCCGGGCGGGTGACGGCGGTTCGGGCGCTCCCAGGGCGTCCGCGAGGACCTCCAGCGCGTGCGCGCCGTCCTCCTCCGGTGTGCTCAGCACCTCCACGGTGCCGGGGGGAGCGAGCAGGCTCGGGATCCCTTCGTAGCCGAAGTACGACACGGGTTCCAAGGCCCCTGCCAGCAGGACGAGTTGGGCCCCGGCGAGAGCCTCGACCGCCCTCTCCGGGAAGTAGGGCAGGCGGTCGAGGTCCGGGAGACCGCCGCCGCGCTCGGCGGCGGCCGGGAAGGTCTCGCTGTACAGCACCGCCCCGGTGGCGGCGGCGATCCGCGCGGCCGCCCGCTGCCCGCGCTCGTCGAGCGCCGTCCCGCCCAGCAGGAGGACGGCGCGCTCCCCGGCCCGCAGCCGCTTGGCGAGGGCGTCGACGACCTCGGCCGCCACCTCCCGTCGGCGCGGTGTGCCGGGCAACTCGACGTCCACCGGGCCCTCCAGGACCTCCTGCTGGAGGTCGGCGGGGGCGATGAGGGTGGCCCCGCAGCCGGGCGCGGCGCCGGCGGCCCCGATGGCGCGGGCCGTCAGTTCGGCCAGACCCGCACCGGAGGCGGCGGTGCCGACCCAGCCGGAGACGGGGCGCGCCAGCGAGACGATGTCCGAGGTCAGGGGCGCGTCATGGGCGAGATGCCAACTGGCGTGGTCCCCGACGACGTTGAAGACGGGGGAGTGGGCCCGGCGCGCGTTGTGCAGGTTGGCGATGCCGTTGGCGAAACCCGGGCCCAGGTGGAGCAGCGTCATCGCCGGCCGCCCGGCGATCCGGGCGTAGCCGTCGGCAGCTCCGGTACAGACGCCCTCGAAGAGCCCGAGCACCGCGCGGGTGCCGGGGACCGAGTCCAACGCGGCGACCAGCGGCATCTCGGTGGTTCCCGGATTGGCGAAGCAGACGTCCACTCCGGCGGCGAGCGAGGTTTCGACCAGCGCCTCCGCCCCGGTCATGGCGCCGAACCGGTTCGCCTGCCAGACGGTCGTGGCGTGGTTCATGGACTTCCCTCCGTGCACTATGCGCACCGTCTGTGCGTAAGGTGCACAGGATTGGCAGGGGAGGGCCCCGACGTCAAGCCCCGGGGCCGGTGGATCCGTGGCCTACGCTGAACGCGTGAGCGGAACCGGGAAGGTGGTGAGCGGGGTGCGGGCAGAGGTCGCGAGCGGCATGGGAGGCAGTGCGCACGGCGGGAGCGAGGAGGGCGGGCGGGCGGTCAAGCGGCCCAGTCAGCCGCCGTCGCAGACGCTCGTCCGGGGTCTCGCCGTCCTGCGGGCCGTCGCCCACCAGCCCCGCGGACTGACGGTCGCCGAGATCGCCGCCCGGACGGGGCTGCACCGGACCGTCGTCCACCGCCTCGCGGGCACGCTGGCCGCCGAGGGGTTCCTGGCGAGGAGCGCGGACGGCGCGTACGTGCCCGGCGGGGAACTCCATACGCTCGCGGGCTCCTCCCGGCCCACCCTCGCGGAGTTCGTCCAGCCGCTGCTGCAGCAACTCGCCGACCGCTACGGCGGTACGGCGATCCTGTTCTTCCCGGAACCGGACTGCGTCGTCGCCGTAGCCACGGCCGTCCCTCGGAACGCCGACTACCACCTCGCCTACCGCAAGGGCTCCCGTCAGCCGCTGGACCGCGGGGCCGCGCCGTGTGCGATCCGCGCCGGACGGGCCCCCGCCGACGACGACCCGGAGGCGGTACGGGATGCGCGCCGCCGGGGCTGGGTCACGAGTCATGGCGCGGTCGAGCCGGGTGCCCACGCGGTCGCGGCGCCGCTGGCCCGGGGAGGGGACGTGCTGGACGCCTGCGTCATGTTCGTCTCGCACCGCCAGGACCGCGTCGACGAGGCCACGCCGGACGTGGTCTCCGCCGCGCACTCCGCCCGGGCGTTCCTGCTCGGGCCGCGGTAGGTCGCCGCCCGGCTCCTTCTTCTCGGTCAACGGCCGCCCCCGTCGCAACAGTTCGGCGGGGGCGGCCTCCTTTGTGCCCGGCGGGCCTTGACACCCACCACCAGCCACCACACCATGTGCTACCAACAAACGTACAGCATGTACGAATATCGCACAGTGGTGAAAACTGGAGGCTGATCGGGATGGCAAGCCCTGATCGCACCACCCTGGCCCACGGCCGCCTGTCCCTGATCGGCGTCCTCACTCAATCCATCGGCTTCATGGGGCCGGTCTTCTCGGTCGCGGCCCTGCTGCCCCTGGTCGTCGGCCTGTCGGCCACGGGGCGCGGCGCCGGCGTCGCCACCCCCGTCGCGATCGCCATCGCCGGCATCGGCATCTGTGGAGTCGGATGGGTCATAGCCCAGTACGCGAGGCGGATCCATCTGTGCGGTTCGCTCTACGAGTACGTGAGCGACAGCGCCGGCCCGCGCGTCGGCGTGGTCGCCGGATGGCTCTACTACGGCGCCATGATGGTGCTGGGGGCGTCGACCTTCCTCGTGCTGGGCGGACTCACCCAGACCTGGCTCCTCAACTCGCTCTCCGTCGACGTGCCGTGGTGGCCCCTGTCGCTGGGCTACGCCGCCCTCGTCGTCGCCCTTCTCGTGGTCGGCGTCCAGGTGTCCATCCGGGCGCAGCTCTTCCTCGCCCTGGTCACCATGGTCGTCGTCCTTGTGTTCTCCCTGGTCATCGTCTTCCGGGTCGGCGGCAGCAGCCAGGGCCTGTCCGCCGAACCCTTCGACCCGTTCTCCGTGGGAGGTCTGGACCTCCTCTACGGCGTGCTGTACGGCATCAACATGTTCATCGGGTTCGAGTCGGCGGCCAACCTGGCCGAGGAGACCGAGAACCCCAAGCGCCACGTGCCCCGCGCGGTCATGTGGTCGATCAGCATCGTCGGGGTCTACTACCTGATCGTGGCCTACGCGCAGGCTCTGGGCTTCGGCCTCGACGCGCAGGCGTGGAAGGACAGCGTCTTCCCGCTGGAGGCCCTGGCCTCCGGCAAGGAGTACGGGTCCGACGGCTTCGGGACCTTCATGGGGATCCTGATCATCTTCGACGTCCTCGCGGTGGCGATCGGTGTCGGCGTCGCGTCCAGCAGGGGGATGCTCTCCATGGCCCGCAGCGGCCGACTGCCCTCGAAGCTGGCGAAGTTGCATCGCCGGTTCCTCACCCCCGTATGGGGCTGCGCCCTGTTGGGTGTGTTCGCCTGTGTGGCCATCGTCGCCGTCCGTGTCGGCGACGGCATCTTCCCGCGCGAGACCGCTCAGCCCGGTGTCCTGCAACCGCAGTGGTCGCCGGCGTTCACCTGGATGGCCGGCTTCGGCGGCACCGGCCTCGCGCTGATGTACATGATCGTCGCCGCGCTCGGTGTGAAGGGCCTGTGGCCGTACGTCAACCGTGCCAAGCTCCTCGTCGCCGGCAGCGTCGGGGCCCTGGTGGCGGCAGGCGCGGTGTTCGGCGCCGTCTACAAGGCGCAGAGCCCCCTCGACACCGTTCCCTGGGCCCTTCTCGTCTGGGTGGCACTCGGCGCGGTGTGGTCCTTCTTCATCCACGGAAGGTCCTCCCGGCAGGGAGGCGTCGCCGACGAGCCGGCGCGCAGATCGAGTGAGGTGACCACAGGATGACGGCGCCCGCATCCGCCGCCCCGCCCCATCCCCGCATCCAACCCCCGACCGGCAGGAGGAACGGCAGTGACCACCACGACGTCGCACCCGTACGATCCGCTCAGCTCCAAGGAGACGGAGCAGGCGGTCGGCGTGGTGCGCGCCGCTCAGGCGGAGCGGACCGCGATCAGGTTCCCGCTGATCCGGCTGGACCTTCCCGACAAGCAACAGGTACGGGAGTACGACCCCGCGCAGCCGATCCCCCGGGTGGCCTTCCTCGTCGTCTACGACCCCGAGGCCGGCGCCATGTTCGAGGCGCGGGTCGATCTCACCGACGACAGCCTGGTCTCCTGGGAACATCTCCCCGGCAGGCAGCCCTCCATCATGATCGACGAGCTGATGGCACTCGACGAGATCATCAAGAACGACCAGGCCGCGGTGGAGGCCCTGGTACGGCACGGTGTCGACGATCTCTCGCAGCTGCAGTTCGACCCCTGGTCGACCGGCACGTTGCCGATCGAGGGGGTGGACGCACGACGACGAGTGATCCGGGCGACCGCGTACGTCCGCCACTTCACCGAGGACAACGGCTACGCCAGGCCCGTCGGGAACCTCGTCTTCGTCATCGACTGCGACGCCCGTTCGGTGGCGGCCATCCAGGAGGGGGATCCGCTGCCGCTTCCGCCGGAGAGCGGGAACTACGACCCGGCCAGTGTCGGTCCGTTGCGCGACGACCTCCGCCCCATCGAGATCACCCAGCCCGAAGGCCCCTCCTTCACGGTGTCCGGCCATGTGATCGAGTGGCAGCGGTGGCGGCTGCACGCCCACATCGACGTGGTGGAGGGACTCGTCATCAGCGATGTCTCCTACCAGGACGACGGGCGCCGACGCCCGATCCTGCACCGGGCCGGCATCAGCGAGATGGTGGTGCCCTATGGCGACACCAGCGACGACTTCTTCTTCCGGAACGTCTTCGACGCGGGTGAGTACAGCCTGGGCAAGACGGTCGGTTCGCTCAGTCTCGGCTGCGACTGCCTCGGCGAGATCCGGTATCTCGACGCCGTGCTCTGCGACGAGTCGGGCACCGCGCACACCGTCACCAACGCCATCTGCCTCCACGAGGAGGACTACGGGATCCTCTGGAAGCACTGGGACTTCCGCTACGTCCCGCAGGCGGAGGTCAGGCGTTCCCGGCGGCTGGTCGTGTCGTCGATCCACACGATCGGCAACTACGAGTACGGCTTCTTCTGGTACTTCTACCTCGACGGGACGATCCAGTTCGAGGCCAAGCTGACCGGTATCGTGCAGACCCGGGCCGTCGCCCCCGGCGAGAAACCCGCCTACGGCACGCTCGTGGCGCCCCAGCTGGACGCGCCCAACCACCAGCACCTGTTCAACATGCGCCTGGACATGGAGGTCGACGGGCCACGCAACACGGTGGTGGAGGTCGACGCGGTGGGTCTGCCGATGGGGCCGGACAACCCGTACGGAAACGCGATCGTCGCCCGCCGGACCGAGATCACCAACGAACGCGACGGACGCCGGATGTGCGACCCGCTCGCCGCACGCACCTGGAAGATCACCAACCCCGGCGTACGCAACCGCTTCGACGAGCCGGTCGCCTACAAGCTGGTGCCCTTCGTGGGGCCGACCCTGCTGGCCGCCCCCGAGAGCGATCTGGCGCGGCGTGCCGAGTTCGCGCGGGCGCATCTGTGGGTGACCCGGTACAGCCCCGACGAACTGCACGCCGCCGGCGACTACCCCAACCAGCACCCCGGTGACGGCATCGGCACCTGGATCCGGCAGGAGCGTGATCTCGTCGACACGGACGTGGTGTTGTGGCACACCTTCGGCACCTCGCACCTGCCACGCCCGGAGGACTGGCCCATCATGCCCTGCGACTACGTCGGATTCGCGCTGAAGCCGGTCGGATTCTTCGACCGCAACCCCTCGCTGGACGTACCGCCCCCGCCGGGGCACGGGACGACGCACTGCCACTGACCGGGGCGGCCGCGGGGTCGGCGGGTGTCAGCGCCCGACGGCCTCGGGGCCGGCTGTGCCGACCAGCTGCGTCGCGGCGCTCCCGGCCGCCTCCGTCACCAGATGCGGGATCCGGTCGTCGACGAGCTTGAGGCCGAGCTGCACCACTCCGAGGCTCGCCGTCGACCAGTCCGAGACCCGGATGGGGGCGGCGATGCCGATCGCGCCCTCCTGGATCGAGCCCACGCTGACCGCGTAGCCCCGGCGGCGGGCCTCGCGGACGTGCTCGGTGTCCGCGTCGGAGTCCGGCCGGCCGGCGAGGATGGCGATGCCGTCCGCGCCGACGGTCAGGGCGTGCCGGGCACCCTCCCGCATGGCGAGGTGCATGGTCGAGTTCGGCGGTTCCGCCGTCAGCAGGATCAGGGCCTGGTCGCCGTCGGCGACGCTCAGCAGCGCCGTGCTGTTGGTCTGCTCGCTGAGCCGTCGCAGGATCGGCAGGACGGTGGCCTGCAGCCGTGGTTTGAGCTGTCCGGCCAGTTCGGCCACACCGAATCCGAGGATGTACCGCGTGCCGAGGCGGGCGACGAGGTTGTGCGCCTCCAGCGTGCGCAGAAGACGGTAGACGGCCGCCCGGGCGATCGTCAGCTGCTCGGCGAGCTCCGCCGCAGTGAGGCCGTCGGCGTTGCGTGCGAGCAGCGACAGCACCGTCAGCCCGCGGTCAAGAGTCAGGGACGTTTCCCCGCCGGTCGCCGCCACGATCTTCTCTCTCCTCCTGCTACCGAGTGGCGCACATCATGTCACGGCGCCGGGAACGGCTCGGTGACGCCGACCCCTTGACCCGACGTCACCCTCTCCCTATGGTTTCGAATATCGTCCTCATAGAACGGTAATCGTACATGCTCACACGCGCAGAGGCCGAACGGCTGGTCGCCACCGTTCCCACGGAGCCCTACCTCGCCGGGCGATGGGACAGCAGTCAGAGCACCGAAACCTTCGACGTGATCGACCCGGTCACCGAACGCCGGCTCACGACCGTGGCCGCGGCGGGGGCCCGTGAAGTGGAACGGGCCGTGTCGCACGCCCGGACCGCGATGGACGAGGGAGAGTGGGGGAGGACCGAAGGAAGCGTCAGGGCGGTCCTGCTGCACCGCCTGGCCGACCTGATCGAGGCCCGGAGCGAGGAGTTCGCGACGCTGGAGTCGCTGGACATCGGCAAGCCCGGTTTCGAACCGCGGGCGATCGACCTCCCCCAGACGATCCAGACGTTCCGGTACTTCGCCGGCTGGGCCGACAAGGTGGAGGGCCGCTCCGTCCCCACGTCCTCCTACATGGGACGGCCCACGCACAGCTACACCGTCCGCGAGCCGGTCGGGGTCGTCGCGGCCATCACGCCCTGGAACTCACCGACGATGATCGGGGCGTGGAAGATCGCGCCCGCGCTCGCCGCGGGCTGCGCCGTCGTCCTCAAGCCTCCGGAGGACGCGCCCCTCACCTCCCTTCTCCTCGCGTCGCTGATCGAGGAGGCAGGCTTCCCGGCCGGGGCGTTCAGCGTCCTTCCCGGACTCGGCGCGGTGACGGGGCAGGCGCTCATCGACCACCCCGGCGTGGACAAGATCTCCTTCACCGGCAGCCCCGAGACGGGACACAAGGTGGCTCTGGCCGCCGCGAAGGGGTTCCGGCGCACGACCCTGGAACTCGGCGGAAAGAGTCCCCAGATCGTCTTCGCCGACGCGGATCTCGACGAGGCCGCGCAAGGGGTGACGGTCGGCATCTTCGCCAACCAGGGCGAGGTGTGCGCCGCGGGCAGCCGCATCCTGGTCGCTCGTTCCGTGTACGACGAGTTCCTGGAGCGCCTGGTGGCGCGGGCCCGTGCCACCAAGGTCGGCGACCCGTTCGACGAGGGCACCACGATGGGCGCGCTGATCAACGCCCGGCAGCTGGGCAGGGTCTCCGAGTACATCGCGGCCGGGGTCGACGAGGGCGCCCGCCTGATCACCGGGGGCGGCCGGCCGCACGCCAGGGGCTTCTTCGTCGAGCCGACCCTGTTCGCCGACGTGGACAACGCCATGAGGATCGCCCGGAGGGAGATCTTCGGGCCCGTGGGCGCCGTGATCCCGTTCGACACGGAGTCCGACGCGATCACGATGGCCAACGACAGCGACTACGCGCTGGCCGCCACCCTGTGGACCGCCGATGTCAGCCGGGCCCATGTGGTCGCTCGTCAGGTGAAGGCGGGCGCCGTCGCGATCAACGGCTGGGCGCCGCTCGACCCCCGCGTGCCCTGGGGCGGTTCCCGGCTCAGTGGCCAGGGGCGGGAACTGGGCTGGGCCGGCATCGAGGCCAACACCGAGGAGAAGACGGTCACGGCCGTCCTCTCGTACACGCCCGACAAGTGAGAGCGCGCTCCTCCGCGCGCCTTCCCCTGACCGTCCGCCCTGTCACCGTCGACCGCCCTGTGGTCGTCCACTGCCTCCAGGAGGGGTTCTCCGTGTCAGCTCATGTCTTGGTCGTGTACTACAGCGCGACGGGGTCCGTGCATCGGCTCGCGCGAGCGGTGGCCGAAGGCGCCGAGTCGTCCGGTGCCGAGGTGCGGCTGCGCAGGGTCGCCGAACTCGCGCCCGACGAGGCGATCGCGGCGAATCCGGACTGGGCGGCGCATCACCGGGAGACGGAGTCGACCGTTGAGGTGGCCGAGCTCGCCGATCTGGAGTGGGCCGACGGATACGCCTTCGGCACCCCTACGCGGTACGGCGCTCCTGCGGCGCAGCTGAAGCAGTTCATCGACACCGCCGGAAGTCTCTGGCAGGAGGGGAAGCTGGCGGACAAGCCGGTGACGGCCTTCGTCTCCTCGGCGGAGCGGCATGGCGGCCAGGAGTCGACGATCCTGTCCCTGAACAACGTCTTCTACCACTGGGGCGCGGTCATCGTCCCGCTCGGCTACACGGACGACGCCGTCTACGCGTCGGGCGGCAACCCGTACGGAACGTCATGGCCCGCCGGCTTCCCCTCGATTCTCCCGGACGAGACGGCGCTGGCCTGCGCCCGCTTCCAGGGCGCCCGGCTGGCCCGGTTCACGACCCTACTGGCGGGCTGACCCCGCCCACGGCCCCCGGGCGGTGGTCCGACCTTCCGCAGCGGGGCCCGCCCCCGCCCTGAAGGCGCAACCGCTCCCCGGCCACGGCTGCCCCGGCCCGACAGCGCCTGCAACGCTGTGTGGCCCCTCACTGGCTGTGCCGGGACATGTTGATGGTGCCGTCCGGTGAGCGGCTGTCGAAGTGGACGACGTACACCGGCCGCCCGCGGGGCGCGTCCGCCGAGTACGTCGTGGCGATGATGTCGAGATGATGAGGTGACTGATTCCAGGGACTCGGGTCCCACTTGAGCCGCACTTCGGCCTTCCTCACGCCCTGGCTGTCGCTCACCGGATTGCTGCCTTTCCCCATGCCGGGCCATCGCGGGCCGGCCCCTCATGGTCAAGTATGGCTCTCGGTCGACCTGTTGAAGCCCTGTGCGGCACGTTCCTTCGGGCTCCGTGGGCGGCGTTCTGTCCGTTGTGGTTCCCCGCGCAGTTCCCCGCGCCCCTTGCGGGGCGCGGGTGTTCGCCGTGTTCAGCGGGGCGCCGTTGTCAATGAGTCGGGGGTCAGGCCCAGTTCGTGGGCCAGGGCCCGGTCGGCCCACTCCAGGGCCCTGGTGCGGGAGACGGCTCCTTCGTAGGAGGTCATCTGCACCGCCAGGCCGTCCAGGAGGGCGGTGAGGCGGAGGGCGGACGCCGTGGGGTCCGGGCAGTGGAACTCCTCGGCGGCCACACCCGCCTCGATGACCTCGGTGAGAGCCGCCTTCCACTGGCGGTCCAGATCGCGGGTGACCTCGCGCAGCGCGGGGTCGCGCAGGGACGCGGCCCACCCCTCGATCCACAGCCGCCAGCCCTTGGCCTGGCCGGTGGGGGCGTACCAGCGGACGGCCGCCCTCAGGCGGCGCAGGGCCGTGGTGCGGCGGCCCAGGAGCTTGCGGAGGTGGGCCAGGTCGTCCTCGGCGGCATGGCGGAAGGCCTCGGCCACCAGGCGTTCCTTGGTGGAGAAGTGGTAGAGGACCAGGGCGTTGCTCACCCCGAGGACGGCGGCCACGTCGGCGATCCGTACCGCCGCGACGCCCCGCTCCTCGATCTGTTCGATGGCGGCCCGGAGCAACTCCGCACGCCGCTCGGCCACGCTCAACCGCACCCTGCCCACGTGGCAACCCTACCCAGGCCCCCGACTGCCGCCGCAGGCTTCGAGCCACCCCGGCGCGGGCCGGGACGTCAGCGGTGCCAGCCGAAGCGGTCCGTGATCGCCGGGACGCGGTCGGCGGCGATGGCGTGAGCGGCGGCGCGGGGCGTGATGCCCTCGGTCTCGGCCCGGGTGAGCATCAGGTCGACGAGGGCGCGCATGGAGCGGCGGGTGTGCGTGAACGCCTCGTCGGCGGTGGGGCCGATGTCGCCGAAGAGGGTCCACCACCACCAGGCGTTCGTACCGGAGTTGACCACCACGTCGGGCAGCACGGTGACACCGCGGGAGGTGAGCGCCTCCTCGGCCTCGGGCAGCACGGGCATGTTGGCCGCCTCGACGATCAGCCGGGCGGTGACGAGGTGGTGGTTGGTGGTGTCGATCGCGTAGGAGACGGCCGCGGGGACGAGCACGTCGGCCTCGGTGGCCACCCAGGCGTCGGCGGGGGTCTCCCGGTCGCTGGGCCGCAGCGCGGCGCGGTCGATCGTGCCGTACGGGTCGCGCGCGGCGAGCAGGGCCTCTACGTCCAGCCCGGCGGGGTTGGCGACGGTGCCCTTGATGTCGGCGACCGCGACGACCGTGAGGCCGGCGCGGGCGAGGAAGCGGGCGGTGGCGCCGCCCATGGTGCCCAGGCCCTGCACGGCGACCCGGGTCCCGGCGTGCGGCGTGCCGGTCCGGTCCAGGGCGGTGAGCACGGACTCGGCGACACCGCAGCCGCCCACCAGTTCATCGAGGCCGATGCCGTCCACCTGGACGGCGAAGGCGTCCGCGAGGCGTCGCCGGGCCGATCCCTCGTCGTCCAGGAGGGGGTACACCGCCTGGACCGTCGACACCAGGCCCGCCTCGCAGGCCGCGCGGTCCACCAGGTCCTGGGCGAGACCGAGGTCCTCGCCCGTGGTCCAGAAGCACTCGATGTACGGGCGCATCGCGCGCAGGTAGCGCACCAGGACGCCGTAGGCCTCCGGGTCCCGGGGGTCGCAGTCGATGCCGCCCTTGGCGCCGCCGAGCGGGACGTACCGGCCCTCGGGGGCGTAGTGCAGCGCCTCCTTCATGGTCATGCCGCGCGCGAGCCCGGCGACCTCGTCCAGCGTGCAGCCGGGGCGCATCCGCAGGCCACCGCTGCAGACCCCGCGCACCAGCCGGTCCACGACCAGGAAGCCCCGCCGGCCCGTGACGTGGTCGGTCCAGGTGAGCGACAAGAAAGGGCTGATGGTCATGGGGCTCCCCGGGAACAAAAGGATCTACTGAATAGTTGGTCAGTATTGCATCGCGCGGGGACGATCGGACCCGGCGCGGTCGGAGGGGCGGACCATAATGGGATGCCTGAGCGAATCCACCTGGAGGTGCCGTGTCCGGTTCCGGATCCCGTTCTCTGAGCTCGGGGCTGCGCGCAGTGCGGCCCGCCGCCTTCGGCGCGGATCCGAGCGGCGCCCGATGGGAGCGGATCCGCAGATCCCCGCATTTCGCGAACGGGGTCTTCGTGAACCCCGAGGGCGCCCAGGTCCGCCCCTCCGGGGGTGCCGCCGTGGAAATGGCGAGGAGCTACTTCCGCAAGGACGAGAGGGTGCGGCGGGCCCCGGCGGGGCTGATCCCCGTGCACTCCACGACCCTCGCCGACCTGGCCAGGCCCCCGGCGAGCGGGCTGCGGACCACCTGGATGGGACATTCGAGCGTGCTCGCCGAGATCGACGGCCACCGGGTGCTCTTCGACCCGGTCTGGGGTGAGCGCTGCTCCCCGTTCGCCTTCGCCGGGCCCAAGCGGCTGCACCCCGTCCCGGTGCCGCTCGCCGCGCTCGGCCCGGTCGACGTCGTCGTCATCTCGCACGACCACTACGACCACCTCGACATGCCCTCGATCAAGGAACTGGCGGGCACGGACACGCTCTTCGCCGTGCCCCTGGGCGTCGGCGCCCATCTGGAGCACTGGGGGGTCTCAGCGGACCGGATCCGCGAGCTGGACTGGCACGAGGACACGAAGGTCGGCGGCCTCACCCTGACCGCGACCCCGGCGCGGCACTTCTGCGGCAGGGGCCTGCGCAACACCCAGCACACGCTCTGGGCCTCCTGGGTCGTCGCCGGTGAGGAGCACCGGATCTACCACAGCGGCGACACCGGGTACTTCGAGGGCTTCAAGGACATCGGCGCCGCGCACGGCCCGTTCGACCTCACCATGATCCAGGTGGGTGCCTATTCGGAGTACTGGCCCGACATCCACATGACCCCCGACGAGGGACTGCGGACCCACCTCGACCTGCAGGGCGGCGAGCCCGGCGGGGTGATGATGCCGATCCACTGGGCGACGTTCAACCTGGCGATGCACGCCTGGGCCGAGCCGGGCGAGCGCATGATGTGGGCCACCCACGACGCGGGGGTCACGATGGCCGCGCCGCGGCCGGGGGAGCCGTTCGAGCCGAAGAACACCCCGCCGGTGGATCCGTGGTGGCGCGCGGTCTCCCAACAGCCGGTCGGCGGCTGGGCCGCCTGGCCCCCGGTGGGGGAGCGGCTGGACCTGGTGGCGGAGGGCTGAGAATCCGGTCGGGAATTCTCCCGACAGGGTGATTTTTCGTGGGACGCAGAGGGCCGGGGAGCACAGTGCTCCCCGGCCCTCCACTTCTTTTACTGACCCATTCTGAGCGACTCTGATCGAAATTCGAGCGGAAAAGGAATCCGGCAGGAGCAAGCGTCCGAAGAATTATCGGACTTTCGCACGAAGCCTCATACCAGAGTGGGACGCATTACGGCGGTCTTTGTCAACTGCGCACCGCACATGACGCGTTGGCGACTACTGTGAGTTGCCGTCGGACGACGCTGTGCCGAATTCTTCGTCTCTCGCGACCGACACGCGAGGGCGCACGCCCGAGTCGCCCGGACGCGGCACCCCCCACCCCCAGACGGACCAGTACGAGGACGCTGATGTCTCACCTTCGCGCACCGGCCGCCCGCGCAGATCGCCGTGAGGGCGGGCGGCACGGGCGATCGGCCACCCGCGCCGCCGTCCCCTCACTGCCCGAGATCCACATACGGCCACAGCTGGTGCGCCTCGCGGTCCTGCCCCCCACCGCGGTGGCCCTCAGCGCCTGCGCCGCCGTCCTCTTCACCTTCCGCGCCGGCGGCGCCCGCCCCAGCCTCACTCTGTGGGCGGTCCTCGCCGGAGCCGCCGCCGTGGCCCTCGCCGGCATCGCGATCGGCGCCGTGGCCGCCGGGCGCACCGCCAAGGCCGTCCGCGAACGGCTGGGCGCCCTGCGTCAGGCCAGCAGCAAGGGCGAGGACGACCTGCGCTCCCTGGTCGACGCGCTCCGGCGCGGCGACCAGCCGCCCGCGCGCGGGCCCCGCATCAGAACCGCCGCCGGCGCCGACGACTTCGAGCCGCTCGCCGCCGACCTCGCCCGCGCCCACGACAGCGCCGTCACCGCCGTCGTCCAGGCCTCCCAGCTCTCCAGCCACGCCGGCAGCGAACAGAAGCTCGAAGTCTTCGTGAACCTGGCCCGCCGACTCCAGTCCCTCGTCCAGCGCGAGATCTCCATCCTCGACGACCTGGAGAACGAGATCGAGGACCCGGACCTGCTCAAGGGCCTCTTCCACGTCGACCACCTCGCCACCCGTATCCGCCGGCACGCCGAGAACCTCGCCGTCCTCGGCGGCGCCGTCTCCCGCCGCCAGTGGAGCAACCCCGTCTCCATGACCGAGGTGCTGCGCTCCGCGATCGCCGAGGTCGAGCAGTACTCCCGGGTCAAGCTGGTGCCCCCCGTCGACGGCACCCTGCGCGGGCACGCCGTCGCCGACGTCATCCACCTCCTCGCCGAGCTCGTCGAGAACGCCACGGTCTTCTCCGCCCCGCACACCCAGGTCCTGCTCCGCGCCAACCTCGTCACCTCCGGCCTCGCCGTCGAGGTCGAGGACCGCGGTCTCGGCATGCCCGTCACCGAGCAGAACAAGATGAACGCCCTGCTCGCCGACCCCGACCAGGTCAACGTCGCCAGCCTCCTCCAGGACGGCCGCATCGGGCTCTTCGTCGTCTCCCAGCTGGCCCGCCGCCACGGCATCCAGGTCCGCCTCCAGAGCAACATCTACGGCGGCGTCCAGGCCGCGTTCGTCGTCCCTCAGGGCCTCCTCGGCGGCGAACCCGACGACCTGCCGCACACTCACGCCGTCCCCGAGCAGAGCACCGGCATGCGCAGGTCCGCCGGGACCCACCAGGCACCGGCCGCCCCGCCCCAGCGGGCGTCCGCACCCGCCCCGCCGACCGTCCGACGGGCGGCCCCGCCCGCGCCGCCGAAGCGCACGAGCGGTCCGGCCGCCCGGCCCCGCGCAGCCCGCACGTCCCGAGACCGGCCACCGCGCGGCGCCGAGCCCGCACGCGCCACCGTGCCTCGGCAACAGGGCCCCGGCCGGGCGGCGCCCGGCAGGGCTCGGGCAGGAGCGGCACCGGACCGACCCCGCTGCCGGTACGCGGCGCCCGGGAGGACCGGCCCAACCCGGCCGAGGCCGTGCCCGGCATCCGCCCGGACGACCGGCGGACGGTCGCGGACGACGCCGGCACACCCCGACCCCCGGGTCGGCGGCGCCGTCCGCGGGACCATGGGCAAGCCCCAGCTGCCCCGCCGCCGCGCCCAGCAGCACATCGTGCCCCAGCTGCGCGGCGGCCCCGCACCCACGCCCCGGCAGGACCCCGACCACTACATCGGCCACGACCCCGGGCTGATGGCCGCCTTCCAGCGCGGCATCGGACTCGCCGAGGCACGCCAGATGGAGAGCTCGGACTGGGACACCTCCACCCTGGACACGCCGCAGGTGGACAGCGCTGTCCCCGCCGACTTCGCTTCTCGCTCGGACAGCACTACCCGCGCCGACTTCGCCTCCCGCGCCGACATCGCCGCCCCGGCCGACTTCGCGTCGCCCGTGGACTTCTCACCGCCCGCCCCCGACGCCGCGTCCCGTATCGACACGGGACAGCCGCGCACAGGCTCGAACACCGGCTACCCGGCCCCGGCACCGCACGACGGCACGGGCGGCGCCGACGCACTCCACATGGAGCTGGCCCACATGGACGCACCCCACAAGGACGCCGCGCAACCCCTGGGCGGACACCCAAGGGGCGGCGCCCCCATAGCCGTACCGCCGTCCGCCCTCGACGCGGCACACGACCTCACACCCCGGCAGGACGGGAGCACACCGGCCGGATGACCACCCCCTCACCCCCACCACCACCCCACCACGGTCCCCACCCCTGCGCTCCCGCAGACCAACGCACCCCAAGGAGTCGATCCACCATGGCGAGCGATGCGCCGACCGGCCATGTATCCGACCTCGACTGGCTGATGAGCGGCCTCGTCCAGCGTGTACCGCACACCACGAGCGCGGTGCTGCTCTCCTGCGACGGGCTGGTGAAGTCGGTCCACGGCCTGGACCCGGACAGCGCCGACCACATGGCGGCCCTGGCCTCCGGCCTGTACTCCCTCGGACGCAGCGCGGGCGTCCGCTTCGGCGACGGCGGCGACGTCCGCCAGGTCGTCGTCGAACTCGCCTCGACCCTGCTGTTCGTCTCCACGGCCGGTTCCGGCACCTGCCTCGCCGTGCTCGCCGGACGCGAGGCCGACGCCGCCGTCCTCGGCTACGAGATGGCGATGCTGGTCAAGAGCGTCCGCCCGTACCTGGTCACCCAGCCCCGGCAAGCCGTCGAACCCTCCGCGATGAGGCCTTGACCGTGCCCGCGGCCGGCGACGGACCCTTGTACGACGACGCCGCCGGGCGTCTGGTGCGCCCCTACACCGTCATCAACGGCCGGACCCGGCCGACCACCGCGCTCGATCTCCTCTCACAGGTGATGGCCACCGGGGCGACCCCCCTCGGCTATCTGGGCCCCGAGCACGCGACCGCACTCGACCTGTGCCGGGCACCCGTCTCGGTCGCCGAGATCGCCGCCCACCTCACGTTGCCGGCGACGGTCACCAAGGTGCTGCTGTCCGACCTCGTCGACTGCGGAGCCCTCACCACCAAGCCCCCGGTTTTCCACCACAACCCGACAGACCGGTCTCTTCTGGAGGCAGTGCTCGATGGACTACGACGACAGCTCTGACCCCTTCCCCACCGCACTCAAGATCCTGGTGGCGGGAGGGTTCGGGGTCGGCAAGACGACCTTCGTCGGCGCGGTGAGCGAGATCGCGCCGCTGAGCACGGAGGAACTGCTCACCACCGTGAGCGCCGCGACCGACAATCTCGACGGCATCGAGAACAAGGTCGAGACGACCGTCGCGATGGACTTCGGCCGCATCACCCTGGACCCGCGCCATGTGCTCTATCTGTTCGGCACCCCCGGACAGCAGCGGTTCTGGTTCATGTGGGACGAACTCTCCGAGGGCGCCCTCGGCGCGGTCATCCTCGCCGACACGCGCCGCCTGGAGGACTGCTTCGCCGCCGTCGACTTCTTCGAGCAGCGCGGCCTCGGCTTCATCGTCGCCATCAACGAGTTCGACGGCTCCTACCGCTACGACGCCGACGAGGTGCGCGCGGCCCTCGACCTCGACCCGGAGATCCCCGTCGTCTGCTGCGACGCCCGGATCTCCAGCTCGGGCGCCCAGACCCTGCTCACCCTCGTCCGGCACCTCCTCGCCCACACCCCGGCGCAACTGCCGAGCCACGGAGCCCACACGTGACGTACGACCCGCCGCGTCCGGTCGGACGGCTGCTGCTCACCCCCGACGACCCGGGCGCCCCCGAGCGCGTGGCGCGGCTGCGGATGCTGGGGCTCGGCGCCTACGCCGAACCGGAGTTCGACACCTTCGCGGACCGGCTCGCGGAGGTCGCCGCGGTGCCGTACGCGACGGTCAACTTCATCGACGAGGAACGACAGTTCTTCGCCGGCCTGCATGTGTCGGCGGAGCCAACGGCGGACACCACGGTGCTCGGTGTCGATCGTCGTCTCGCCCGCGACCACGGGTTCTGCCCCTATGTGGTGGTGCGCCGCAAGGGGCTCGTCCTCGAAGACGTCCGCGAGTACCCGAAGTTCGCCGGCAACCCCGTCGTCGACGACCACGGCATCCGCTCCTACCTCGGCGCCCCCCTCCTCGACCGTACGGGCATCGCCCTCGGCACGGTCTGTGTCATGGACGTCCAGCCGCGCTCATGGGGCACGGCGGGTCTGGAGACCATCAAGGCGATGGCCGCGCAACTCGCCGCCCGGATCGAGGGACGGGAGGCGTTTCCGTAACGCCCGAGGGGAGGGCACTTCATGGCGGATCGGCGGTGCGGTCCACGGCGGATCGCCGCCGCGGGTGTGAAGGAAAGCTGCGGCGGAGCTTAAGAAAAGCTCGATGGACCCGGGGTATCGGCGTGCGGCAGATTGATCGGCGATTCCACCCCTCTCCCCGGTACGGGTCCGTTCGTCATGGGCCGCCGCCGGGGGCGCACCCACAGGAGCCGTAGCGTTGAAGGCGCTGGTCAAGGAGAAGGCGGAGCCCGGGTTGTGGCTCGTCGACGTCCCGGAGCCCGAGATCGGCCCCGGTGACGTCCTGATCAAGGTCCTGCGGACCGGGATCTGCGGCACCGACCTGCACATCCGGTCCTGGGACGGCTGGGCCCGGCAGACCATCCGCACCCCGCTCGTGGCCGGCCACGAGTTCGTCGGTGAGGTCGTGGAGACCGGCGGTGCCGTCACCGACATCCGGGTCGGCGACCGGGTCAGCGGCGAGGGTCACCTGGTGTGCGGCAAGTGCCGCAACTGTCTCGCCGGCCGCCGCCACCTGTGCCGCGCCACCGTCGGCCTCGGCGTCGGCCGCGACGGGGCGTTCGCCGAGTACGTGGCCCTGCCGGCGACCAACGTCTGGGTGCACCGCGTCCCCGTCGACCTCGACGTGGCCGCGATCTTCGACCCGTTCGGCAACGCCGTGCACACCGCGCTCTCCTTCCCGCTGGTCGGCGAGGACGTCCTGATCACCGGGGCGGGCCCCATCGGGCTGATGGCCGCCGCCGTCGCCCGGCACGCCGGGGCCCGCCATGTCGTGGTCACGGACGTCAGCGAGGACCGGCTGGAACTCGCCCGCAAGATCGGGGTCAGCCTCGCGCTCGACGTGCGGGAGTCGACCATCGCCGACGGCCAGCGGGCCCTCGGTCTGCGGGAGGGCTTCGACATAGGTCTGGAGATGTCCGGCAACCCCGCCGCGATGCGCGACATGATCGCCAACATGACGCACGGCGGCCGGATCGCCATGCTCGGACTGCCGTCCGAGGAGTTCGCAGTCGACTGGGCCCGCATCGTCACCTCCATGATCACCATCAAGGGGATCTACGGTCGCGAGATGTTCGAGACCTGGTACGCCATGACGGTCCTCCTGGAGGGCGGCCTCGACCTGGCCCCCGTCATCACCGGCCGCTACGGCTACCGCGACCACGAGGCGGCGTTCGCGGACGCGGCGAGTGGTGCCGGCGGCAAGGTCATCCTCGACTGGACTGCGTGAGTCACCGGCTTCCGGACCACGTAAGTCACCTGCTTCTTCTAGGAGTTCACGATGTTCGACTCCGTGCGCGACGACCTGCGCACCACCCTCGACGAGATCCGTGCCGCCGGGCTGCACAAGCCCGAGCGGGTCATCGGCACCCCGCAGTCGGCGACCGTGGCGGTCACCGCCGGCGGCCGTCCCGGCGAGGTCCTCAACTTCTGCGCCAACAACTACCTCGGCCTCGCCGACCACCCCGAGGTGATCGCCGCCGCCCACGAGGCCCTCGACCGCTGGGGCTACGGCATGGCCTCCGTGCGCTTCATCTGCGGCACCCAGGAGGTGCACAAGGAGCTGGAGGCGCGGCTGTCGGCGTTCCTCGGCCAGGAGGACACGATCCTCTACTCCTCCTGCTTCGACGCCAACGGCGGCGTCTTCGAGACCCTGCTCGGCCCCGAGGACGCGGTGATCTCCGACGCCCTCAACCACGCCTCGATCATCGACGGCATCCGGCTCTCCAAGGCCCGCCGCTTCCGCTACGCCAACCGTGATCTGGGCGACCTGGAACGGCAGTTGAAGGAGGCCACCCAGGGCGGCGCCCGCCGGAAGCTGATCGTCACCGACGGCGTGTTCTCCATGGACGGCTATGTGGCCCCGCTCCGCGAGATCTGTGACCTCGCCGACCGCCACGACGCCATGGTCATGGTCGACGACTCCCACGCCGTCGGCTTCACCGGCCCCGGCGGCCGCGGCACCCCCGAGCTGCACGGCGTCATGGACCGCGTCGACATCATCACCGGCACCCTCGGCAAGGCCCTCGGCGGCGCCTCCGGCGGCTACGTCGCCGCCCGCGCCGAGATCGTCGCCCTGCTGCGCCAGCGCTCCCGCCCGTACCTCTTCTCCAACACCCTCGCGCCGGTGATCGCGGCGGCGTCCCTGAAGGTGCTCGACCTCCTGGAGTCGGCCGACGACCTGCGCGTCCGCCTCGCCGAGAACACGGCGCTGTTCCGCCGTCGCATGACCGAGGAGGGCTTCGACATCCTCCCCGGCGACCACCCGATCGCCCCCGTCATGATCGGCGACGCGGCGAAGGCGGGGCGCCTGGCCGAGCTGCTCCTGGAACGTGGCGTCTACGTGATCGGCTTCTCCTACCCGGTCGTCCCGCAGGGCCAGGCCCGCATCCGTGTCCAGCTCTCCGCCGCGCACTCGACGGTGGACGTGCACCGGGCGGTGGACGCGTTCGTAGCGGCACGGGCGGAGCTGGAGACCTGAGCGGAGCGAAGCGGGTCGGCCGGGGCGGGGGCCCGATGCGGGCGGCTCCGGGGGAAAGCGGGCATTTGAGAGAATCGACCCCATGATCGAAGCGCGGCGGCTCCACATCCTTCGTGCGGTGGCCGACCACCGTACGGTGACGGCGGCTGCCGCCGCGCTGTACCTGACCCCCTCCGCCGTCTCCCAGCAGCTCACGGCCCTGGAACAGGAGACGGGACACCGCCTGGTCGAACGGGGTGCCAAGGGCGTACGGCTGACCCCGGCCGGCGAGATCCTGCTCGGCCACACCAACGCGGTCCTCGCCCGGCTGGAACTGGCGGCGGCGGAACTGGCCGCGTACAGCTCGGGCGAGGCCGGCACCGTCACGGTCGCCTCCTTCGCCACCGGGATCGCCCAGGTCGTGGCACCCGCGCTGGCCCGTCTCGCCGTGTCCGCGCCCGGCATCAGCCTGCGCGTCCAGGACGCCGAGGGTGACGCGAGCCTGCCGATGGTCCTGGACCGGCAGGTCGACATCGCCGTGGCCGTCGAGTACCGGGGCGCGCCGGCAGCCGACGACCCCCGCCTGACGCACGTCGCGCTGTACGCCGAGCCGTTCGACGCGGTCGTGCCCGTGGGCCACCGTCTCGCCGACTCGGCCGAGGTGCCGCTCGCCGAACTGGCCAAGGACCCCTGGATCGGCCCCTACCCCGGCAACCCGTGCCATGACGTCGTCGTCCTGGCCTGCGAGAACGCAGGCTTCCAACCCCGTCTCGAACACTCCTCCGACGACTTCCGTGCCGTGGTCGCCCTCGCCTCCGCCGACGCGGGGGTAGCCCTCGTGCCCCGCTCCGCGCTGCGCGGCACGGACCTCACGGGTGTCGTCGTACGCCCCGTCGACGGCGTGGCCCCCACCCGCCGGGTCTTCGCCGCCGTGCGCCGTGGCGCGGAGGGGCACCCGCTGATCCGGCCGGTGCTGGAAGCGCTGGGGGAGGCGGCCGGGTGAGCGGGAGCGCCTTCTACGCGGCGGACCCGCACGGGACGCTGCGGCCGACGTCGATCTACTGCAAGCGGCCTCGGTGAGTGTCAGTGGTCACCGCTACCGTGCGTTCCATGCCCGATGCTGAAGACGTACGACGAGTCGCCCTCTCCCTGCCCGACAGTACGGAGAAGATCGCCTGGAGCATGCCCACGTTCCGGGTGGCGGGGAAGATGTTCGCGACGCTGCCGGAGGACGAGACGTCCATGGCCGTGCGGTGCCCCAAGGTCGAGCGGGACGAGCTGGTCCTCGCCGAGCCCGGCAAGTTCTGGATCGCCGACCACGAGGCCGGGTTCGCCTGGGTGAGGGTGCGGCTCTCCGCCCTGGAGGACGAGGCCGAGCTGCGCGACGTCCTCGCCGACTCCTGGCGCCAGTCGGCACCGACCCGACTCCTCGACGCCCACCCCGAGTTGGGGCTCCCGGCCGCCGACTGAGCTGCCCGGGCCCGCCCGTGCCGCTACCGCAGGAACCCCGTGATCCGTTCCCGCAGCGAGGCCGCGTCCAACCCGTGCGCGGCCACGTGCTCATCGAGCTGCCCGTAGCGGCGCAGCTCTCGCCGGCCCACCCCCAGCCCGAGGACCCGGTGCGGCACATGAGCGAGCGCGTCGTTGGCGGCAGCCGTCGACGTGCCCGCCAGGTAGGGCTCGACGAGGACGACGTCCGTGCCCGCCGAGTCGGTGGCCCGGCGCAACGCGGCCGAGTCGAACGGGCGCACGGTCGACGCGTACAGCACCGTCGCATCGAGCCCCGCGGTCGCCGCGAGGACGGCGTCGAGCATGGGCCCGACGGCGACGACGACCCCGCGGCGCCCCTCCCGCACGGTGCAGAACCGCTGTCCGTCCACCGCGAGCGCCGACCCGTTGGACTGCGCGGACAGCCGTACGTACACCTTGTCGTCCTTGTCCTCGCCCGCGCCCACCGCGTGCCGGATCAGCGTCTCGGCCTCGTCGGGGTGCCCCGGTACGTGCACGGTCCACCCGTCGAGTGTGTCCAGGACGGCCACGTCGCCGGGTGCCATGTGGGTGAAGCCGCCCGCGGGCCAGTCGTAGGACGCGGCGGCGCTGACCAGCACCGCGCCCACGTCCTGGTGCCCCAGATCCAGCTTCACCTGCTCGAAGGGCCGTTCCACGAGGAAGCTCGCGAAGGTGTGCACCACGGGCCGCATCCCGGCCAGCGCCAGGCCCGCGCCCGTGCCGATCAGCAGTTGCTCCCGGATGCCGACGTTGATCACCCGGTCCGGATGGCGGAGCGCGGCCTCCGTGAAGCCGTCCCGGCCGATCTCGGCGAGGACCACCGCGACCCGGGGGTCCTCGTCGAGCAGGCCGGAGATGACGGGTGCGAGGCGATCACGCATGGTGTCCATGAGGTCTTGCGTCCTTCCAGGGTGGTTGCGGAACTCTAGGGGCGGGTCGGGTCGGGTCGCGTCGGGCTGGGCTCATGTGGTCGGGCCTTGATTCAGGCGTTCTTCGGCTCGACACGGGCCACGACGACCCGGGGCCGCCCCGGGTGCGGCGCGGTGAAGGCGGCGTGCAGCGCCTCGTGGTCGCGCCCGTCCACGGTCTCGGCGGACCAGCCCGCCACCTCGAACCGCGCGGCGATACCGCCGGGCCGCGCGTGACTGGCGGAGGAGTTGTCGATCACGACGGTGTGGAGCCGGTCGAGGCCGGCGGGACCGGCGTACGCGATCGCCTCGTGATTGCTGCCCTCGTCCAGCTCCGCGTCCCCGATCAGCACCCACACCGCCGGGTCGACCCGTCCCTGGGCCCGCAGCCCGAGCGCCGTCCCGACCGCGATCGGCAGGCCGTGCCCGAGCGACCCGCTGCCGATCTCCGCGCCCGGCACCAGCACCCGGTCAGGATGGTGGCCGAGCGGAGAGTCGTAGGAACCGAAGCCGGGCAGCCAGTCGACCGGCACGAAGCCCTTCGCGGCGAGTACCGCGTAGTACGCCATCGGCCCGTGCCCCTTCGACAGCAGGAACCGGTCCCGGTCCGGGTCCTCCGGCCGCCCCGGCCCCACCCGCAGCACCCGGTCGTAGAGCACCCACAGCACGTCCAGCGTGGAGGTGGCCGCCGGTCCGTGCTTCTCGGCGCCCGTCATCAGCCCCATCAGCTCGGGCAGCTCTGTGAATCCGTACGTCGTCGTCATGGGAGAGAGCCTGCAACCTCAACCAAACTTCAGGTCAAGGCGTGGCGGTCGGGGGTGCGAGGGTGCCTCCCCTCCCTCGCGGCGAAAAACGCGTGCGCGACCACCGGCCCGAGTGCGGTATTGTTTCCGTGCACGTTCAGCCAGGGGAAACCCCAGGTCAGACGGGCACCGGGACGTGGCGCAGCTTGGTAGCGCACTTGACTGGGGGTCAAGGGGTCGCAGGTTCAAATCCTGTCGTCCCGACTCGAGAGAGTCGTAGGTGAAGGGGCTGTACCGGAGTGATCCGGTACAGCCCCTTCCACGTATCGTCCGGCGGTCGGGTCAGTCGGCCCGCCGACGGCGCCGGACGCGCCGCTGATCACCACGGTGTCGCCGGGGCGCACGGCCAGGAACCTGGTGGACGTGCTCCAGGCGCTGGCCGACACGGCCGAGGGCGTACGCCATGGGGAGCGGGGGCCACGCCCGGGGAATGGCGGTGATCGCCCTGCGGTGAGCGTCCCCTCGACGGACCGACCGACGGACCGGCCGGCCGTGCGAGCGGGCCGACCGTGTCACCCCGTCAGGGCCGCCACGTCCGCGCGGATCGCCGGTAGCTGGGAGTGCAGTACGCCGCCGGGGCAGTCGGTGGCCGCCCAGTCGCGGTGGCCGGAGATGGCGGGGCCGTCCCATATGGCGCCGCTGACAGGGTTGACGTAGACCACCTTCTGCTGAAGGGGGTTGATGGAGTGCCGTGTGGCGAGTTCCGCCAGCAGTTGGACGAGCGCGCCGCGCGCGGCGGCCGTGGGCGCGACGGCGCTGAACGTCCCCAGCAGGGCGATCCCGACGTTCCCCGTGTTGTACGTGCCGATGTGGGCGCCGGTGACCAGCCGTCCCGCCGCGTTGTGCGCGGGGTCCCCGTCGGTGCCGGACCACCGTCCTTCGTAGACCCGTCCGGCCGCGTCGATCAGGTAGTGGTAGCCGATGTCGCCCCAGCCCTGACCGACCGTCTGGTCGCGGTAGATCGTGCGGACCCGGGCCGCGGGATTGGCCTCGCCGTTCGCGCTGCCGGTGTGGTGCACGGACAGGGTCTGCACCGGGTGGTAGTCGGGCGGCCAGGTCTCGCTGCCGTCCGCGCCGAAGCGCAGGCTCTCGTCCGCGCCCCAGGCCTGCCGGGACAGCATGACGTACGCGGCGGAGCGGGAGCCGGCCGTCGGGGAGCCCGCCGCCGCGGCCGGGCGGGAGACGGCTCCCGTCACGGCGACGGCGCCGAGGGCCCCCAGCAGCGCGCGCCTGGGTAACGCGCCGAAGGGGGCGGGCGCGCCGGGCGAGGCGAAGGAGGCTGCGGAGTTGGTGGAGTCGGACGGAGACGTGTGCCTCGGATGCATGGCTGTCCTTCCGGAGGGGCGGTGGCCGGAGAGTGGGATCAGGGCAGGTCGAGGTCGCAGAGATAGCCCGGGCTGTTCGCCCACGAGCGGAGCAGGGGCCAGGTGACCGGGCCGATGGCTCCGTCGTCGTCGATGTCGGCGCACTGCTGGAAACGTACGGTCGCCAGGCGCGTGTTGGGTCCGAACCTGCCGTCGACCGTCAGGTTGTCGCCCGACATGGAGAGGTTCAGATAGCACTGCCCGAGCATGACCGCGGACGGGCTCGTCGTGTCGACGTCGCCCTGGCCGATCTCCGGAGGAGGCCAACTGGCGTCCCAGTAACCGCCGCAGTGGTCGGCGGCCGTGGGCGCGGCACTCGCGGCCCGGACCCCGTCGATCCCCCCGGCCAGCAGCACGGCCGTGGCGGCGGCGACCACCGCGATCCTGTTGCTTCTCATACGGATGTCACTCCAGACGTCGGTACGCGCATACGGAGTCGTTCCGGTGTGACTCGATGGTGCCGGTGGTGCGCGACGGCTGTCACGCTCGTTCGACCCTGCCGAAAAGACGCAGGCGGGGGTGGGTGTCGGGCGGAGAAACGGAGGCAATGGTTCCAAGTCGCCGCGAGGGGGGGGGGCACAGGACGCCACATCCGGCGCGCGGTGGTGATCCGGGGCGTGTCGGGGGTGCGCGGTGGACTGGGCGGTGGGCTGGTCGGTTGGATGGGGGCCCGGGCTGTGCCGCGGTGTCGTCGCCGACGACCGCGGTCCGACCGACGACACTCACACTCGATACGCGACACCCGACACGCGCCGGAGATGAGCTGCGATGGTGAACGACCGGTACGGAAACCGCCTCCACGAGTGCGACGCCGAGGGAGCGGGGCATCTGGACCGGGCCGTGGAGGGGCTGTTGTTCTTCCGGCCGGAGTTCCCGACCGCCGTCGCGGACGCCGTGGCCGCGTGCCCCGGATCGCCGCTGGCCCAGGCGTTCGCGGCGTATCTGGGGGTGCTGGGCACCGAGTCCCGGGACGCCGAGGAGGCGGGCCGTGGCTTCCGGGCGTTCAGCGCCGGGCTGGACCATGCGGCGCTGCCCCGGCGGGAGCGGATGCACATGGCCGCGGCGGGAGCCTGGCTCGACGGCGATCTGGGTCTGGCCGGTCGGATCCTGGAGGACCTGGTCGTGGAGTGCCCGCGTGATCCGCTCGCCCTGGCGGTGGGCCACCAGCTCGACTTCTTCACGGGGGACGCCACGCGGCTGCGGGACCGGATCGGCGGAGCCCTGCCGGCGTGGGACACGGACGACCCCCATCGCGGGCCGCTCCTGGGCATGTACGCGTTCGGCCTGGAGGAGTCGGGCCACTACGACCGGGCCGATGAGGTGGCCCGTGCCGCCGTCGAGCGGAACCCCCGTGACATCTGGGCCATCCACGCCGTCGTCCATGTGCACGAGATGCGGGGCCGGTTCGCCGAGGGGCTCGACTTCCTCGACGCGCGCCTCGACGACTGGGCGAGCGGCAGCCTGCTGACGGTGCACAGCTGGTGGCACTACGCCCTGTACGCGCTGGAGGCGGGCGACACCGCCACGGCCCTGCGGATCTACGACGCCGTGCTGCACCACGAGAACTCGTCCGGGTTCGTCATGGAACTCCTCGACGCCGCCTCGCTGTTGTGGCGGTTCCTCCTGGACGGCGTGGACCAGGAGGCCCGTTGGCGGTCACTGGCCGACGCGTGGGCCGCGCGCGAGGACCCGCCGTTCTACGCCTTCAACGACGTGCACGCCGTCATGGCGTTCGCGGGGGCCGGGCGGCTGGACACCGCGGACGAGTTCGTCGCCGACCGGCGGCGCTGGCTGCGGGGCGGCCCAGGAGGACGGGCGGCCCCGCACCAACCGCGTGATGACCGCCGAGATCGGGCTGCCGGTGTGCGAGGCGCTGGTGGCGTTCGCCCGTGCGGACCACGCGACGGTGGTGGACCTCCTGTGGCCGATCCGCCGCCGGCTGCACACCTTCGGCGGCAGCCACGCCCAGCGGGACGTGGTCCAGCGGACCCTGCTGGAGGCGGCCCTCCGCGCGCGCCGGGACGACCTGGCCCGGCTCCTGATCGGCGAGCGCACCGGTCTGAGTCCGCACAGCCCCTACAACTGGCTCGGCCGGGCCCGTCTCGCCGACGCCCTCGGGGAAGCGGGCCGTGCCGCCGTCGCCCGCGCCACGGCGACCGAACTGGCGGCCCCCCGCCGCGGCGAGGCTCAGCGGGAACCCGCACGCCGCCTACCTCGGACCGAAACCCTGAGCCCCGGCCGGTGCCACCCGCCCTCCGTGCCGCCCCCGCCCCGTCAGGGCGGACAGCCCGGTCAAGGCAGACATCCGTGTCAGGACAGGCAGCCCACATGCGCCAGGGCCTGCTTCAGGAGGACGCCCTGGCCGCCCGGCATCTCGCTCTGGACGGAGGCCGACGCCGCGTCCTGGGGGCTGAACCACACCAGGTCGAGCGCGTCCTGCCGGGGTCGGCAGTCACCGGCCACCGGGACGATGTAGGCGAGGGAGACCGCGTGCTGCCGCGGGTCGTGGAACGGGGTGATGCCCTGCGTCGGGAAGTACTCCGCGATCGTGAAGGGCTGGAGGGCGGACGGGACACGGGGCAGCGCCACCGGACCGAGGTCCTTCTCCAGGTGACGCAGGAGCGCGTCCCGGACCCGCTCGTGGTGCATCACGCGGCCGGAGACCAGATTGCGGCTGACCGTCCCGTCCGGGCCGATGCGCAGCAGCAGCCCGATGCTGGTGACTTCGCCGCTGTCGTCGACGCGCACGGGCACGGCCTCGACGTACAGGATCGGCATCCGGGCGCGCGCCGACTCGAGCTCGTCGGACGGCAGCCAGCCGGGCGTGGTTTCGGTCATGTCAGACATTGGCCGATCATACTTTCAACGTCAGTCGAAGCGCGCGTCGCTCCGATCACACCTGTCAGAGATGCCCCGGCCGCTCCGCCCGCATGCGCGGCGCGGACGATCAGGCGCGGACGTTCAGTCGTGCGCGGCCCACAGCCCGCGCACATGACCGAGGTGGCGGGTCATCACCGCGCGTACGGCCTCCTCGTCGCGGGCGAGCAGCGCGTCCAGCAACTCCAGGTGCTCCTGCGCCGAGGACAGCAGCCGGCCCGACTCGGCGAGTGCGGTCAGGCCGTAGAGGCGGGCGCGTTTGCGCAGGTCACCCACCACCTCGACGAGGTGCGCATTGCCCGCGAGGGCGAGCAGACCGAGATGGAAGCGGGTGTCGGCCTCGACGTACGCGATGAGGTCCCCGGCGGCCGCGGCGGCCACGATCTCCCGGGCGGCGGGCCGCAGCGCCTCCAGGGAGATCTGGTCGGCGGTCCGGGCCAGGCCGGCCGTGGTCGGGATTTCGATGAGCGAGCGGACATGCGTGTACTCGTCCAGCTGCTTCTCGGTGACGGCGGTGACCCGGAACCCTTTGTTGGGCACGGGGTCGACCAGCCCCTCCTTGGCCAGATCCAGCATGGCCTCCCGCACCGGCGTCGCCGAGACACCGAAGCGGCCGGCGAGCGCGGGCGCGGAGTACACCTCGCCCGGCCGCAGCTCACCGGCGATCAGCGCGGCCCGCAAGGCGTCGGCTACGCGCTCGCGGTAGCTGCTCTTCTTGCCGCCGAGCACCGGCAGGGCGGGGCCGGCGGCAGGGGCTGACAGGGCCATCGCACCTCTCCTAGAGGACGAACCCGGCCGGGAACGGGTCGGTCGGGTCGAGCAGATACTGTGCCGTGCCGGTGATCCAGGCGCGGCCGGTGAAGCTTGGCAGTACGGCGGGCACACCCGCCACCTCGGTCTCGCCGAGCAGTCTGCCGGTGAAGTGGGTGCCGATGAAGGACTCGTTCACGAACTCGGTGTGCAGGGGGAGTTCACCACGCGCGTGGAGCTGTGCCATGCGCGCGCTGGTGCCCGTGCCGCAGGGGGAGCGGTCGAACCAGCCGGGGTGGATGGCCATCGCGTGCCGCGAGTGCCGGGCGGTGGCGCCCGGGGCGTACAGGTGGACGTGGTGGACGCCGTGGATCGACGGGTCCTCCGGGTGCACGGGCTCCCCTTCGGCGTTGATGGCCTCCATCAGGTCCAGGCCCGCCCGCAGGATGTCGTCCTTGCGGTCGCGGTCGAAGGGCAGGCCGAACTGCTCCAGCGGCAGGATCGCGTAGAAGTTGCCGCCGTACGCGAGGTCGTAGGTCACCGTCCCGCCGTCGGCGAGCGTGGCCTTGCGGTCGAGGCCGACGGAGAACGACGGCACGTTCCGCAGGGTGACCGCCTTCGCCGCGCCGTCCTCCACCGCCACCTCGGCCACGACGAGGCCCGCCGGGGTGTCGAGGCGGATGGTGGTGACCGGTTCGACGACCTCGACCATGCCGGTCTCCACCAGCACGGTCGCCACGCCGATCGTGCCGTGACCGCACATGGGCAGATAGCCGGAGACCTCGATGTAGACGACGCCCCAGTCGCAGTCCGGGCGGGCCGGCGGCTGGAGGATCGCGCCGCTCATCGCCGCGTGCCCACGCGGCTCGTTCATCAGCAACTGCTTGACGTCGTCGCGGTGTTCACGGAACCACAGACGGCGTTCGTTCATGGTCGCGCCGGGGATCGTGCCGATCCCGCCGGTGATCACCCGGGTGGGCATGCCCTCGGTGTGCGAGTCGACGGCGTGCAGGACGAGTTTGCTGCGCATGACCGGCCCTCCCTTTCTGCTGTGGTTACGCGAGTTCTGCTGTGGTTACGCGAGCCCCGCCGCGACGGCCTTCTCGGTGGCCGAGCGGATCACGGCCTCCTGCTCCGGCAGCAGTTCCACGCGCGGCGGACGGCAGCGTCCTCCGGGTCGGCCCACGATGTCCATCGACAGCTTGATCGCCTGCACGAACTCGACCTTGGAGTCCCAGCGCAGCAACGGGTGCAACTGCGCGTAGAGGTCCTTGGCGGTGGCGAGGTCACCGTCCACCGCCGCGTGGTACAGCTCCACCGTCGCGGCGGGCAGCGCGTTCGGGTAGCCGGCCACCCAGCCCTTGGCGCCGGCCAGCGCCAGCTCCAGCAGGACGTCGTCCGCGCCGATCAACAGATCGAGGTCCGGGGCGAGTTCGGCGAGCTGGTAGGCCCGGCGGACATCGCCGGAGAACTCCTTCACGGCCCTGATGTACCCCTCGCCGTGCAGCTTGGCGAGCAGTTCGGGGACGAGGTCGACCTTGGTGTCGATGGGGTTGTTGTACGCCACGACCGGGACGCCGGCCTTCGCGACCTCGGCGTAGTGCGCGAGCACGGACCGCTCGTCGGCGCGGTAGGCGTTCGGCGGCAGCAGCATCACCGCCGCGCAGCCCGCGTCCCGCGCCTGCTCGGCCCAGCGCCGGGACTCGGCGGACCCGTACGCGGCGACACCCGGCATCACCCGCGCGCCGCCGATCGCGGCGACGGCCGTCTCGACGACCTTGGCGCGCTCCTCGGGCGTCAGCACCTGGTACTCGCCGAGCGAGCCGTTCGGTACGACACCGTCACAGCCGTTCTCGACGAGCCAGGCGCAGTGCTCGGCGTACGCGTCGTGGTCGACGGAGAGATCGTCGCGGAGGGGGAGCGCGGTGGCGACGAGGACGCCGCGCCAGGGACGGTTCTCGGTGGTGGCCATGAGTGGGATGCCCTCTCCATGAGGTGTGACATATCACTGGTGTGCGGTGGTGCGGTGGTGCGGTGGTGCGGTGGTGCGGTGGTGCGGTGGTCGGGTCAGGTCAGGTCAGGTCCGGCGAGGGGCGTCGGGTGATGGGGCGCGCGTGCGCGTGTCGCGCGGGGCTCAGGGCGGGGCGCCGCCGTCGGGGTCCTCCTCGGAGTCGTCCTCGCTCTCGCCCGCCCGCGCCAGTACGCCCAACGGCACCGGCTGGGCGAACGGCCTTCGGGCGACGCCCGGTTCGCACCCGGCGATCCCCGCGACGGCGGGCCCGCACACCCGGCCCTGGCACCAGCCCATCCCGGCTCGGGTGAGCAGCTTCACCGTCCGGACGTCCCCGGCGCCCAGTTCCGCGACGGCCTCGCGGACGGCTCCGGCGTCGACCTCCTCGCACCGGCAGACGACCGTGTCGTCCGTGACCTGCTCGGTCCAGTGCGCAGGCGGGACGTACACGGAGTCGAGTACGGCGAAGAACTCCCGCAGTGCGGCACGGGACTTGGCGGCACCCGCCCACGCGGCCGGGGCCGGCACCCGCCCCCGGAGGCGGTCGGCGGCCGACCGTCCGGCGATGTGCCCCTCCGCGAGGGAGAGGACCGCGCCGCCGATCCCGGTGGTCTCGCCCGCCGCCCATACGCCCGGCACATCGGTGCGCTGCTCCTCGTCGACCCACACACGTGGGCCGGTGGACTCGAGCCGGCAGCCGAGCGCCTCGGCGAGGTCGGTGTGCGGGAGCAGGCCGTGCCCGACGGCGAGCGTGTCGCAGGGGACGCGCCGGCCGGTCCCGCGCCGGACCCGGCCCTCGGTGTCGAGCGCGGCGACGGTCACGGCCTCCAACCGGTCAGCGCCGTGCGCCTCGACGACGGTGTGCCGGACGAGGGTCCGTACCCGGCGGCGCAGCAACTCGACCGCGTACCCGGCCCCTTCGGCGAGTTTGTCAGCGCGGCCGGCCAGCGCCCCGGCCCGTCGTGCCAGGGCCTTGGGGTCGGCGGACTCCACCAGCGCGGCCACCGTGACCCCCGCCGCCGCGAGCCCGGTTGCCACCGGCAGCAGCAAAGGGCCGGTCCCGGCGACGACCGCCGTACGGCCCGACACCGCGAGCGTGCCCTTCAGCATGGCCTGCGCGCCCCCGGCGGTGACCACGCCCGGCAGGGTCCAGCCGGGGAAGGGCAGCACCTTCTCGTAGCTTCCGGTCGCGAGCAGGACGGCGTCCGCGCGCACCTCCACGGGCCGCTCCCGGTCGGGCCCGAGCAGCGCGTGCACGGTGAAGCGCCCAGAGCCCTCGGAGCGCCGCTCCACGCACCACACATGGTGGTCCGGGAGGTGGGTGACGCGTCCGGCGGCCACCTCCCGGGCGAGGCCGTCGCGCAGCCGCTGCCAGGTGCGCCACTGATGGTGCAGGGCCTGCGGGCGCCGGGCGCCGAGCGCGGCCGCGGGCTGCCGGTAGAACTGGCCGCCGGCTGCCCGGCCGGCGTCGACCACGGTGACCCGCACGCCTCGACCGGCCGCCGCCAGGGCCGCGGCGAGGCCCGCGGGGCCGGCGCCGACGATCGCCAGCCGGGGCGGCCCGGGTTCAGTGCTCATGGCCGGTGCCCTCCTGGGTGCGGATCGCATCGCCCGGCCGGACCGGAACCAGACAAGCCCGTTGATTGGGGCGCTCGTTGACGGTGACCAGGCAGTCGAAGCAGACACCGATGCCGCAGAAGATCCCGCGCGGTCGCCCCGCGCCCCTCGTGCTGCGCCAGGACGTCACGCCGACGGCCCAGAGCGTGGCCGCGACCGTCTGGCCCGGAAGTGCCTCCAGCTC
Organism: Streptomyces sp. MNU76; assembly: GCF_020982545.1. Taxonomy (GTDB): domain Bacteria; phylum Actinomycetota; class Actinomycetes; order Streptomycetales; family Streptomycetaceae; genus Streptomyces. The sequence goes on from NZ_JAJKLK010000003.1 coordinate 1,287,668, forward strand.
ACGCCCGTCGAGGGTGACGGTGAAGGCGGGCCCCGGTTCCGCCCGGGCCAGTTCCCGTGGGTTCACGCCACATCCCCCTCGTGCTCCGCGAACCGGTCCGGGCGGAACGGCGCGAGATCCAGCTCGGGCGTCGCGCCCCCGAGCACCTGGGCGATCAGCTGCCCGGTCCCGGTCGCGAGCCCGATCCCGGCACCCTCGTGCCCGCAGGCGTGGAACAGGCCCGGCACCCGCGGGTCCGGCCCGATCGCGGGCAGATGGTCCGGCATGTAGGGCCGGAAGCCGACGTACGTCCGCATCGCGCACACCTCCTCCAGGAACGGGAACAGCCGGGTGGCGCCCGCCGCCAGGGCCCGTACGACGGGGAGCGAGAACGACCGGTCGAAGCCGACCCGTTCGCGGCTCGCGCCGATCAGCACGGGTCCGGCGGCCGTGCCCTCCACCACGGGGGAGGTCTGGAGCGCCGCCGAGTCGCTGGCCACGTCGGCCACGTAGTCGGCGGCGTACACCTTGTGCCGCACCATCGGTGGCAGTGGTTCGGTGACGAGTACGAAGCCGCGCCGGGGGAGGACCGGAAGGCGCACACCGGCGAGCGCGGCCAGTTCGCCGCCCCAGGTGCCGGCGGCGTTCACCAGCGCTGGGGCGTGGACGTCTCCCCGGTCGGTCCGCACGCCCCGCACGGCACCGGACCGTGTGCGCAGCACCCCGGTCACGGTCCTGCCGGTGAACAGCCGGGCCCCGGAGGCCCGTACGAGGTGGGCGGCGGCCAGGGTGGGCATGACCTGGGCGTCCTGGGGGTAGTGGATGCCGCCCGCGAGGCCGGGCGCCAAGTGGGGTTCCAGGTCGGTCAGTTGTCCGTCGGTGACGGTGAACGCCGCCACCCCGGCCGCGCGTTGCCCGGCGGCGAACCGCTCCAGCGCGGCCAGGCCCTCCGGCGCGGACGCCACGACGACCCCACCCTTGGCCTCGTACTCGAACGCCTTTCCCAGACCCGGCTCGGCGGCCAGCTCGGCCCACAGGCGGTTTGACAGTAGGGCGAGTTCGAGCTCGGGACCGGGTTCCTTGTCGGAGACCAGGATGTTGCCCTCGCCGGCACCCGTCGTGCCGCCGGCCACCGGGCCGCGGTCCACCACGACGACGTCCAGACCCGCACGGGCCGCGTACAGGGCGCAGGCCGCGCCCACCATTCCCGCGCCCACCACCACGACGTCGCAGGTCAGTCGCTCGGTCACGCCAGTACTATGTCACATGGCGCTACGGCGCGGTATACCCCGGCAACGGGTCCCGGGCCCCCTGCCCCGGCGGGCGGCGAGGGCCACACGAGTCACGGGGCAACTCTTCGGCGCCGCGCCGAGCCGCGAACGGCGGGTTGATGCCCTTCGCGATCGCCGCCGCGTCCTTCTCCGCCGTGAGCGGTCTGATCGTTCCGCCGACGGCCCGGGTCTGCTCCGGCTTCCCCCGGCTCTTCGCCGGGGGCGACGGCGCGGATGGCGTGCAGCGTGCCGAAGTAGTCGACCTCGATCATCTGCGGGAGACCTCGTCCGGCAGGTCGAGGAAGTGGCCCGGGCGGGCGAGCCCCGCCGGTCCGGTCGGCGACGTCCGCGGCCCGCGCGGCGACCGTGCCCGGCGCACCATGGTGACGATGACGTGAGCCGAACTGACCTCCATGGGCGGTGTTCCGCAGTGTCATGGCGGGGAGCGTAGGGGCCGGAGCGGCGATCAGAGCCCGAGCCCCTGCACCATCTCGTCGACGACCACCCGGCAGCGGGGCAGGGGCCGCCGGTCCGCTCGCGCCGGTGCCACGTCGTCACCGGAGGCCCGGTTGGCCTGGTCGGCCTGGTCCGTTCGGTCGGCGCGGCCCGTCGGATCCGTCGGCGCCACGACCGGGATCTCCCGCAGCCACTGCCGTACGACCCCCACGGGCAGGCCGTGGCGGTGCGCGGCCTCCCGCGCCGTGATCCTGCCGGAGAGGATGTCCGCGAGGGTACGGATCCGTTCGGTCGGGGAGATGTCCGAGGCTTTCGCGGAAGCGTTCAAGAGCCGGTCCTTTCCGTGGACGTTCACCGATGGTCGCGGTAGAGCCGTCGGTGTTTCGTACGCGCCGTCGGCGCTCGACCATGGTGCGCGGTGCTCCGGACGTGGTGCGCGGTGCTCGGAACAGGGGTCGTGTGCAGCTTCCGGTCGTGCGGGGGAGCGGTCCTTGCCGTCGCGTGGCCCGCTACCGTCCGGAAAGTGAAGACCCTCGTTCACCCCCACCCCCACCCCACCGTCCGCCCCAGACCCGTGTCACCCTTTCGGCCGAGTACGGGCTGGACCCACGGCACTCCTCCCGCGCGCAAGTCCGCCACGACCGGGACTCGCGGGAACTCGAACGCCCCACCCCGCATGCCGCGCGCCCTCGGTCCCCCGACACTGACCCCATGCCAGGACAGCCCAGCCGCATCGAGGAATACGCCCTGATCGGCGATCTCCTCAGCGCCGCCCTCGTCGGCAAGGACGGCAGCATCGACTGGCTCTGCCTCCCCCGCTTCGACTCGCCCGCCTGCTTCGCCGCCCTGCTCGGCGACGAGGACAACGGACGCTGGCGCATCGCCCCCGCCGACGAGAACGGCCCCTACGCCCGCCGCCGCTACCGGGACGACACGGCGATCCTGGAGACGGAGTGGGAGACCACCGCCGGCCAGGTCCTGGTCACCGACTTCATGCCGTGCCGCAAGACCGGCGCCCCCAGCGTCGTACGCATCGTGGAAGGGCTCTCCGGCACCGTCGACATGCGGATGGACCTGCGGCTCCGCTTCGACTACGGCCGGGTCCTGCCCTGGATGCGCCGCCGGGGCGGCGCGCTGACGGGCACCGCCGGACCCGAGTCGGTGTGGCTGCGCACCCCCGTGCGGCCGGTCGGCCACGGCACGGCCCACACCGCCGTGTTCCCGGTCGCGGCGGGCGAACGGATCCCCTTCGTGCTGACCTGGCATCCCTCCCACCTGTCCGCACCACACCCGGTGGACCCCTTCGAGGCACTGCGCAGCACCGAGTCGTACTGGCGCCGCTGGCTGCGCAGACTCACCTACGACGGGCCCTACCGTGACGCCGTCGCCCGCTCCCTGATCACGCTCAAGGCCCTGACGTACCAGCCGACCGGCGGCATCGTCGCCGCGCCGACCACATCCCTGCCGGAGGAGATCGGCGGCGTACGGAACTGGGACTACCGGTTCTGCTGGCTGCGGGACGCGGGCATGACGCTGGAGGCCCTGCTGCGCAGCGGTTTCAAGGCCGAGGCGGACGCCTGGCGCGCCTGGCTGGAGCGGGCGGTGGCGGGGCGGCCCGAGGACGTGCAGATCATGTACGGCATCGCGGGGGAGCGGCGGCTCACCGAGTGGGAGGCCGACTGGCTGCCGGGCTACGAGGGGTCGCGCCCGGTGCGGATCGGCAACGCCGCCGCCGGGCAGCGGCAGCTCGACGTGCCCGGTGAGGTGATGGACGCGATCCATCTGTCGATCGGCTGCGGGCTGCGCCCGCGCAAGCATCTGGTGTCGCTCCAGGCGGTGTTCCTGGAGCACCTGGAGCGGGCCTGGACCGAGCCCGACCAGGGGCTGTGGGAGATGCGCGGCGCCCCCCGCCATTACACGCACTCCAAGGTGATGTGCTGGGTCGCCTTCGACCGGGCGGTCCGGCTGGCGGAGGCGCACGGCCGTCCCGGTCCGGTGGGGAGGTGGCGCGAGGTCCGTGACCGCATCCACCGTGAGGTCTGCGAGCGGGCCTACGACCCGGAGCGGAACACCTTCACCCAGTCGTACGGCTCCCGGGAACTCGACGCCGCGCTGCTGCAGATCCCTCAGACCGGCTTCCTGCCGCCGGACGACCCGCGGGTGATCGGCACCGTCGAGGCCGTGCAGCGCGAACTCCTCTCGGACGGGCTGGTGGCCCGTTACTCGGCGGGTGCCGCCGACTCGCCGGACGGCCTCGTCGGTGGCGAGGGCGCCTTCCTCGCCTGCTCCTTCTGGCTCGCGGACGCCCTGCTGGTGATCGGCCGGGAGGACGAGGCCCGCGCGCTGTACGAACGGCTGCTGGAACTGCGCAACGACGTCGGACTGCTCGCCGAGGAGTACGACCCCCGTGCCCGCCGCCAACTGGGCAACTTCCCGCAGGCGTTCACCCACGTCCCGCTGATCCGGGTCGCCTACGAGCTCGACCTGCACGCCCCGCACGCCCGCCGCGAGGACCCGAGGAAACCCCAGGACGTCCACCCCTCGGACGAGGCGACCAATTCCCGGACAGCCTCCTGACGCGGGGCGTGGGCGGCTCGCCACTCCAGGGGCGGTCCCTTCTGCCGGCGTCCCGCCTGCACATCCATCTGCTGCGCGTCTGCAGGCACCTCCCGGGAGCGGGTCGTCCCACCGTCGGCCGGGTCTGGGCACCGTCCGCGACCTCGCCGCATACTGACATTCCGTCAGTTTTCAGCGGAACCCACCTCTGGGAGGAACGGCGATGACCACACGGATGCCACGGATGCTCCTGCGCTCGGGCCATGTCGTCACCATGGACCCGGCCATCGGTGACCTGCCGCGGGGTGACATCCTCATCGAGGACGGCACGATCACGGCGGTCGAGCCGCACATCGACGCGGACGTGGACGCCGAGGTGCTCGACATGACCGGCCGCATCGTCATCCCCGGCTTCGTCGACACCCACCGCCACACCTGGGAGGCGCCGATCCGCGGCTGCGCCCCCGACGCCACCCTCGACGACTACTTCGTCGACGTCCTCGACACCTTCGCGCCCGTCTACACCCCCGAGGACGTGTACGCGGGCAACCTGGCGGGCACCCTGGAGTGCCTCAACGCGGGCATCACCACCCTCGTCGACTGGTCCCACATCAACAACACGCCCGAGCACCCGGACGCCGCGATCCAGGCGCTGTCGGAGACCGGCATCCGGGCCCAGTACGCGTACGGCAGCGCCAACACCTCCCTCGCCGACTACTGGTTCGACAGCAAGATCGCGGTACCCGGCGACGACGTACGCCGCGTCCGCGCCGAGCACTTCGCCTCCGACGGCGGCCTCCTCACCATGGCCCTGGCCACCCGGGGCCCCGGCTTCTGCACCGACGACGTGGTCCAGCGGGAGTGGGGACTCGCCCGCGAGCTGGGCATCCCGATCACCGTGCACGTCGCCATGGGCCGCCTGGCCGGACGCTTCGGCATGGTCAGGCGGCTGCACCAGATGGGCCTGCTCGGGCCCGACACGACCTACGTCCACTGTTGCCACCTCGGTGAGGACGAGTGGCGGATGGTGGCCGACAGCGGGGGGACGGTCTCCATCGCCGCCCAGGTGGAGACCCAGATGGGGCACGGCTGGCCGCCGGTCATGCAGGCGATCGAACACGGGCTGCGGCCGTCCTTGAGCATCGACGTCGTCACCACCGTGCCCGGCGACATGTTCACCCAGATCCGCGCCGCCTTCGCTGCCGAACGGGCCCGGGTCAACGCCGACTGCTGGCACGCCAACCTGCCGGTCCCGAACACCATGTTGACGGCACGTCAGATGCTGGAGATCGCCACGGTCAACGGCGCCCATGTGGCCGGTCTGGAGGACCGTACCGGCTCCCTCACCCCCGGCAAGCGCGCCGATGTCGTCGCCCTCGACGCCACCGCCCTCAACATGGTGCCCGTGCACGACGCCACCGCCGCCGTGACGCTCAGCGCGGACGTCTCCAACGTCGACACGGTCATCGTCGACGGCGTGATCCACAAGCGGGACGGCAGGCTGCTCGCCGACGTCGGCCGGGCCCGTCGCCTGGTCGAGGAGTCACGCGACCGGCTGCTCGCGGCCGTGGCGGCCAAGAAGAGCGCCACCTGACGGAACAGCCACGCGACACCATGTGACACCAGGCGACACGCGACGCGCCGGGCCGCCGGAGCCCCCGACCGCTGCGAGGCGGTCGGGGGCTCCGGCGGCCCGTGGTCCTCGACGGGACAGTGGTGCGCCGACGTCGTATGTCGGATGTCGGGCGTAGCGCGTCGTGCCCGATGTCAGTCCTCGCGGTCGGTTCTCACGGTCAGTCCTCGCGCGGCCAGTTCTCGGCCTCGAACATCCAGCGCTGCTTCTCCAACTCGTAGGTGAGCGAGATCAGCAGATCCTGGGTGACCTTGTCGGCCTCCTCGGTCGCGTCGATCCGCTTCCGCAGCCGCCCGATCGCTTCCTCCAGCGCACCCACCAGCAGCCGTACGACCTCGGTGTCCCGCAGCCAGCCCTCCTTCGGCCCCTGCAGATCGAACCGTGCCGCGACGGTCTCCGGTCGGCCGTCCGGGGAGATCCCGAGCGCGGCGGCGCGTTCGGCGATCTGATCGGCGTAGGACCGTGTCGTGGACACCACCTCGTCGAGCTGCAGGTGGATCGAACGGAACCTCGGCCCCACGATGTTCCAATGGGCCTGCTTGCCGATCAGCGAGAGCCCCAGCAGATCCACCAGGCTCTCCTGCAGCGCGTCGCCCGCGATCCGGCGGGCGGGCTCGGGCAGCGTGCTCCTCACCATCGTCATCTACGCGTCACTCCTCATCGCTTCGTACCGGCGAGAGCCTCGTGCCGGGCGGCGTCGGCGCTCCCGGTTCTGCGGAGCAGGTCGGCGCGTTCCTCCTCGCCCATGCCGCCCCACACGCCGGCCGTCTGCCCGCTGCCGAGCGCCCACATGAGGCACTCGCGCCGCACCGGGCAGCGGCCACAGACACGTTTGGCGGCGGCGACGTCGTCGAGCGCCGGTCCTGTGGTGCCCACGGGGAAGAACAGGTCGGGGTCCTCTCCCACGCAGGCCGCTCTCCGCAACCACTCCATGCGGGGCCGGGTGCCCAGCGCGGAGGACGGAAAACGCGGGTTCAGCGACCCAGCGCGCCGTCCACGAACTCCGTGACGTCCGCGAGCACTTCGCTCCGGTTCATCTCGTTGAACACCTCGTGCCGGGCGCCCGGGTAGACGCGCTCGGTCCACTCGGTCCCGCGCAGCTCCTCGATCCCCGTACGGCTGCCGGGCAGCGGCACGATCCGGTCGTCGTCGCCGTGCAGCCACAGCAGCGGGAGCGGACCGATGGGCCCGCCCTTCGAGATCGCCTCCAACGTGCGGTCGATCGCCTCCAGCGTCGGCCGCTTGAACGGGCCGTGCCACACCAGCGGATCGTTCGCGTACGCGGCGCCGACCGCCATGTCCCGCGACAGCAGCTTCGGGTCGAGCGGCACCTCGGGGACCCGGGGCGGCGCGAGCAGCGCCCGCAACGGCTCCCAGATCCCGATCAGCGGCCCGGACAGGACGAGCGCCGCGAGCCCGGCACCGTAGCGCTGGGCGTACCGCGCGCCGATCAGACCGCCCATGGAGTGGCCGATCAGCACCACCGGCAGTCCCGGGTACCCGGCCCGCGCCAGCACCTCCACGGCGTGCACATCGGAGACCACGTCCTCGAAGTCCTCGATCAGCACCCGCTCGCCCGCCGACCTACCGTGCCCCAGATGATCGGGACCGAACACCGCCGCGCCGTGCCGCACCAGGGCGTCGGCGACATGCTCGTACCGGCCGATGTGCTCCCCGTACCCGTGCACCAGGAGCACGACGTACCGCGCGCTCTCGCACGGCCATTCCCGCGCGGTGACACCGCCCCGCGTACCGGCGAAGCTGTGCTCGCGCGAGTCGGCCATGACTCCTCCAACTACGTCGGTGAAGGTACCCGGGGGATCTTGCCAGCCCGTCGGACGATGGTCCATGGGCCGTCCGGGGCCAAAGCGCCGACCCGGACGGCAGGGCCGACTGGCGAGACGGTTCTGCCGCCCGCCGATAGGTGCGCATAGCATCGGTCCCCGCATGAACACGATGACTCTCTGGCACCTGTCCACGGCCGAGTTCGCGGCCCTCGCCTTCGCGGCCCTGCTCGTCGGCTTCTCGAAGACCGCGGTGAGCGGTGCCAACACGGTCAGCCTCGCGATCTTCGCCGCCGTGCTGCCCGCGCGCGCCTCGACGGGCGTCCTCCTGCCGATCCTGATCGTCGGTGACGTCCTCGCGGTGCTCACCTACCGCAGGCACGCCCACTGGCCCACCCTCTGGAAGCTCTTCCCGGCGGTCGGCGCCGGCGTGCTCCTCGGCACGCTGTTCCTGGCCCGGGCCGACGACCAGGTCGTCCGCACATCCATCGGCGCGATCCTGCTGCTGATGACGGCCGTCACCATCTGGCGCCGCCGTACGGTCGACAAGGACGACGAACCCGACGCGATCACCACCCGCGCGGGCCGCGTCAAGGCCCGTTCGTACGGCGTACTCGGGGGTTTCACCACCATGGTCGCCAACGCCGGCGGTCCCGTGATGTCGATGTACCTGCTCTCGGCCGGCTTCCGGAAGCTCGGTTTCCTCGGCACGTCGGCGTTCTTCTTCCTCATCGTCAACGTCTCCAAGGTCCCGTTCAGCGTGGGTCTCGGACTCATCGACGCGCACTCGCTGCTGCTGGACGCCGCGCTGGTCCTGTTCGTCGTCCCCGGCGCGTTCCTCGGCAAGTGGGCGGTGAACCGCATCAACCAGAAGCTGTTCGAGCAGCTGGTGATCGCGGCGACGATCGTGGGCGGCCTGCAACTACTGCTCCGCTGAGCCCTTCGTCCCGTACGGCGCCGAGTCCGGGGCCCCGCTGTCAGCCCCGCAACCGCGGCGCCCACGCCTCCGCGTCGACCGCGGCCCCCTCCCGCTCCACGACGTCGGCCAGCCGCCGGGCCCAGGCCCCCACCCCGTCCAGATCGACGCCGTACGGCTGCGACCGTCCGCTCCCGGCGCCCCATTCCTCCACGGCACCGGCGCCGCGCCGCAGCAGCCGTGCACCGCCCTTGACGTTCCCGCGCGCCGAGTGCGTGAGCCCCACCGCGAGCTGGGCGAGGCCACGCCACAGCGCCCGCTCCTCGTCGGGGCCGGACTTCCAGGCGTCCTCGAACACCTCGTGCGCATGGAACGGCTTCCCCGCGTCCAGCAGCGCCTGCGCCTCGGCGACCGTCCGCTCGGGGTCCCGCACCACCCCTCGGGTTGCCGCTCCACCCCCGGCGCCCCGTACGGCAACGGGCGCCCCAGCCGTCCTGGGGCCGCGCGCTCCGCGCCCGCCCCTCCTCGTCCCGGTCCCGCTCCGGCGCCGTCCCGTCCTCCGCTGTCCCGCTCATGCCCCGATTGTCCCTCGCCGCTCACCGGCCACCGGGCAGTGGCCGACGTACGGTAAAGTTCTCAGTGCGCGATCACGCGGTTCTCCGCGGACAGCGCACCGGGACGTGGCGCAGCTTGGTAGCGCACTTGACTGGGGGTCAAGGGGTCGCAGGTTCAAATCCTGTCGTCCCGACTGGAGACAGTCGCAGGTCAGGGCCGGTTTCGGAGGCATCCGAAACCGGCCCTTGATCATTCTTGGGGACCACTTGGGGACCGGCGCCCTTGACCGGGTTCAGCGAGTCATGACGATCGGGCCCGGCAGGGAGCGCGGTGCGCGGAGCACACTGAGGTGGGCGGAGAGCGCCGCCCCGGCGGCCGTGATTTTGTGTACGTCCGGGTGCAGGTAGCGCTGGGTGGTGGTCAGTGACCCGTGGCCGGCGATCCTGCGGAGGACGTGCACTTGGACTCCGGCGTCGGCGAACCAGGTCAGTCCGGTGTGCCGGAGGTCGTGGCGGCGCAGGTGCTCGTAGCCGAGTTTGGTGACCACGTCGTCCCAGTGTGTGGCGTCGCGCAGGACGGCGGTGGAGATGCGTCCGCCGCGCGGGCCGGTGAACAGGCGGGCGTCGGGATCGGGGCCGGCGGACAGGATGCGCTGGGCGACGAGGGGGCGGATCTCCTCGACGATGGGAACCTTGCGGGCCCGCTTGCCCTTGGTGCCCTTGTCGGTCAGCCCGCCGGGCGCGGGTGTGGTCTGACGCCGCACGGTCCAGATCCACTGGCTGGTGTCGATGTCACCGACGCGGCATCCCGAGACCTCGCCGATCCGGGCGGCGGTGCAGGCGGCGAAGAGGACGACGTCTCCCCAGCCGCGGTAGTGGTCGTGGGAGGCGGCCACGAGTGCGTCGGCCAGTGCGAGGAGGGTCTCCCAGTCGGGCAGGGCCAGCGCGCGTGGGTCGAGGAGTTCGTCCTCGGCCTGCTTGTAGAGTTTCTGCCAGCCGGTCACCCGGGCGGGGTTGACCTTGATGATGCCGTCACGGACGGCCTGCTCCATGACGCGGACCAGGACGGCGATGGTGTTCTTCACGGTCGAGCGGCTGTGCTCGTCGGCGATCCAGTTCTGCACGGTGCGGTCGACGACGCCATTGGTGATCATCCGTACCGCGAGGTGACCCAGGGCGGGGACCACACGCATCCGCCACCCCGCGAGGTAGGGGTCCAGCGTTTTCAACTCCAGGCCGCGCAGGGCGAGGTCCATGTTCGCTTCGCCGTATTCGGCGAGTTTCATGGTGGCCAGCGTTGGGCTCAGGCCGGCCTGTGCGGCCTCGATGATGCCCTGGAGCCATTCCTGCGCTTCGTCTTCGCTGTCCTTTCCCTCGGACAGTGACTGGCGGCGCTTGCTGGTCGGATCGGTCCACCGGACGCGTGCCCGATACGGAGTGGGGCGGTCAGGACGGTACTCGATATCGGTGGAGAGCCGGACACCGACAGGAACACTGGTCTTATCGGCCATTGAGCCCCTTGGCAGGGACGGTACGTCGGCGGCGCAGCCATTCCTCGACGTCGAGGGCGCTATACATGACGACGCGTTCCGAGACCGTGACGAAAGGCGGCCCCTGAGGAGGCTGAGCGGTGCGCCAACGGCGGAGAGTTGAGGCGTCCACTCTCAGACAAGCGGCGAGGTCACTGGTCGAATACCAGACGTTGGTCAGCAGAGGCGCTTGGTTATCAGGTGAGACGACATGATGGGGAGGAGCTGCAGGGTACGCTGCGGCCTCCTTCTCGTGATGCGGTTCGGCGTGGGCAATGGCTGTTATCGGCTCATTGGGCAAGTGCGGCTATTCTCCGGGGAGTACGGAACACTAGACGGATCTGTGGAAGAGTCCAGAGACGGACGACACAGTTCGCGACCGGAGAACGCGCGCGGCGAATTTCGAGCCGGTAGTCGCGACGCGCCTTCACTGTCGCTTAGGTCCGTGGTTGTGCTCGGGAGCGGACGTTGGCGGAATAATCGTCTCTGGAAACGCCGGTTTGGCTAACCGGCGTTTCCGAGTTATAGTGCCGACCGCGTCGGATGGCGGCAGCACTGAGCTGCGTAGATGATCTTTCGGCTGCTTCACCGCCATGTTCGTTGACGCAGCCGGAAGTTCTGGGAATTTCTCACGGGACTCCCTTTCTTGTCGTCGGCCGCCCTTTCGGTCCTGCGCAGGGTGAGTGGGGTGCGGGCGGCGGCTCGTGCATCGGCGGTCCGCCTTTACTGAACGGCGGCACACGCTTCTGCTGCGGCTCGTGACTGGTGAGGGGCCTGGAGTCGGGGTGCCGCGAGAATTACGCTCGGCCCGCCCCTGCTAGACCGCCGCCTGCTGACAGTCATCTGGAGCGGTGGGGATGCGTACACGGAGTCGCTGAGGCCGGCTTCGTTCTTGTACGCGGCTTGGTCGTCATCCCGACGATCGTTGTTTACGGGTGGCGTTCAGTTAGTGTCAGCTGGGACTCTGGCGTCCACGAAGAATGGAGCACAGTGCGAAGTGACCGCTCGAAAACGCAATCCGACGCCATACAGCGAGCGGCCCATCGCGCGAGCTCGGCGGGCGAAGGCAGTGGATTTGGTCGAGCGTCTGGTTGTCGAGGGGCGTGTCTGTTTCACCGACCTCGATGACGACGAGGTTGCGGAGTTGCGGCGTGCGGTGGATTTCGCCAAGCGGCACGGCCTGGAACCGCGGGGCAAACGCATCGAGAAGGCCCGGATCGGTGCACGCGGGCTGGAGATGTTTCTTGCTGAAGGTCCGCATCCCAACGTGCGGAGTCGGCGGCCGGAGGCTGATGCGTCGGTGGTGCCGGTGAGCACGCGGCTGAGTTCTCTTCATCCGGCTGTGGCTGCGCTCAAGGACGATGACGAACAGTTCGTCGTTCCCGCTGTGCTTCGCCGCCGGTCGCTCTTGCTGCTGCAGGCGCTGGCTGCCGAGGCGGTGCGGCGAGGATACGAGGTCAAGCAGAGCCGGTCGTGCTATTCGCGGCACGAGGGCGGAGTGGACGTGGTGGTCGGCGGTTTCGCGTGCGCGGTCAGTGTCAGGCAGGAGTTCCCGCAGTCGACGAATGCAGAGCGCTCCGCGCGTATTGTCGTCGAGCTTGACCATGGCCGGTCCGGTCGGCCAGGGCGTTGGCGAGACCGGAAGAGCAGGGCGCTTGAGGATGCCCTGGGGGTGATCCTTGGGGAGGTCGAAGCGCGAGCGACACAGGACGCTCAGCGCAGGGAGCACGAGCAGTGGGTCAGGGCGGAGCGCGAGGTCCGTTGGCGGGCGGCCATGGAGGAGGCGAGGAAGCGAGCTGTTCAGGACCAACTGGCCGAGAAGCTGCGCGAGGAAGCCGGACGCTGGCAGGAGGCCGCCGTGCTCGGTGCGTACTGCGATGCTCTGGAACGTCGTCTTGTCCAACATGGTGATGTGGACGAGTCCACTCTGGGATCGGCCAGACGCTGGTTGGAGTGGGCACGTGAATTTGTGCGGGCGATCGACCCCTTGAACCAGCTTCCGGTGATGCCGACTCCAAGGGAGCCCACGTCGGACGAACTCAAGGCACACCTGAAGGGTTGGAGTCCCTGTGGACCGGAACCGGGCGGACGTTGACGCGCACTGTGGGCGGTTCGCAGAGTCGTCCATGTGTTTCCGATGACTCATCATGTGGAGTGTGTCGCGAGCCTCGAACCGGCCACGAGGGGGCCTGACCTGCGGTTTTGTCCGTGCGCATTATGTGCGGTGTGGGCGTTACGGGCGATATCTTGACGCTGAAATGACGCTCGTGACGCTCATTTGACGCTCGTTCTGATGGGTCGTCAGGCGTTTTGTGTCGCTGGTCAGGCGGTCTGCTGGCTACGCGGGTGTGGCAGGTTAGCGGGAATTTCGTGGTGCCAAGCGCTCTTGCTCAGCTACATGTGTGGAGCGCCCAGCAGCCCGGATCTTGGTCCGCCGGATAGAAGCCAGGCCCGTGGCGCGTAGAACTGCGAATTTGGCGAGGTGGTCCGGGCTCATCACCGCAAGCACTTCTGTGATTACGCGGGCCTTGGATGACGCAGCCGGGGAGGTTCGCTCGCCGATGATGACGAGGGCGTCGAGTCGTTCGCCGTCGAGGCCGAGAGCGTGGTCGACGCAGCCGTAGTCAGCCGGATGGCGGGTAGCGGTGAACAGCAGTCGGTCCAGGCGGATCCGCCCCGCCTCATGGTCCATCTCCTACTTGGTGCCGGATCCCTATGGAATCTCCAGGGTCACGAGATTGGACGGTGCTCGAGCAGCACGGCGATCGATGTCGACCGGCAAGCGGGGGGTCTCTTGCGCGGCCCCTCCTGCTGTCCGGCCCGATGGGTGAATCGCGTTTTAGCTGAATGGGCAGTCGGGACAGCCGTCAGCTCTCACACGCGGGATAGGCTGGAGTTGTGGCCTTGGTCAACGACGCAGGAGCGCATTGATGGGCGTCTCGCCGTACTCGACGGGCGGCGGGGGCACGGTACTGGAACACCGCTACGCCGCGGTCCTTCTCTCTTCCTTGCTGACGCGCGGTTCGCTGGACGAGCTCGGGGACCCGGTGCTCGTACCGGTGGAGATCAAGCTGCAGGCGAGCCAGTTCAGCAAAGTCGACGACATCCTGATCACCGCCAGGCCGTCGCCTGACGGCGAGGACTTCTCCGTCTGTATCGGCGTCCGCAGAGATCCTGAGATCGTGCCATCGAGCGAGGCAACCGTGGCATTGATCGGCAGCTTCCTGTTGGAGATTTCCGAACATTGGCAAGAGGTACAGCAAGGCCGCTATCGGTTGGTGCTCGCGGTCGCCGAGCGCAACGTCCACGGTCATGAGGTGGCCAGCCTGGCCCAGATCGCGGCCGGAAGAGGGCCGGATCAGTTTCGGACCGAGGCTGCCCGCTCGGGTCCCACGAACGAGAAGGTACGAGCCCGCCTTCGCCAGCTTGACGAGGTGGTGTCCGCAGCTGCCGCGGCACGTGGCATTGACACCACCATCGTGTCCGCCAAAGAGCTGACCTGGCGTCTGCTGTCCGCCCTGAGGGTTCAGCACATCCGCTTGGAGGGCGGTGACGAGCGTGATCGCACTCAGGCGGTCGACCGGCTGCGCGATGTAGCTGCTGAGGACTCCACGAGGGCGGCGGAAGGAGTTATGAGCCGGATTGAGCACCTTGTGGGTGACTGGGCTCCGACCGCTGCTCAGGTCACCGAAACTATGTTGCGTCGGCACCTGGCCGCTCGACTCAAGCCGCGCTTCCTCTCGCTCGGCGGTAATCAGCAGCTGGCGGAAGTCGATCCTGACGCCTTGCTGCGGGGACCGATTGCGCATCTCGGGCTGGCCGAAAACTTCAAGGAGGCTCAGGCCCTGGAGGAATGTGATCCCGCGGCCGCTGCTGTCCGCTACGCGCGCGTTGCGGATGCGCTTGAGTCTTCGGCCTGGGTTCCGTTCGCGTTGGCTGTACGTCAGCAGCAGGCCAAGGCTCACCACAAAGCCGGGGAGCACACCGCCGGCGTGGCTGCTGGCGTGGCCGTGTTGGCCGCGGCTTTGCCTTCAGGTGAGGTGTGGCGTGCGGTGTCGGTTAGTCAACGGCTGGCCACCGATCAGATCGAGGCGCCTGACGAACTGATCCGCGCGGCGAACGCCCTCGGCGATCTCGCGGCCTACGAGCACTTTCACCAGGTCACTCTTGATGAAGTGTGCGCCACGATTGACGCTCTCCGTGCCAGTGACCCGCATTGTGTGCTGGCTGCTACCTGGTTTGCGGAGCACGCCACTGCAACCGGCCGAATGGACCTGTTGCGGTCGCGAGAGGAGGCTTTGTCCAGCCTTGCTGCCACTGCGACTCAGAGTGAACCGCCCCGGTTCGAATGGAGACTCGATTCCGTGTAAGGATCAGAGTCATGGCACGTCCCTCCTCCTATCCCCCTGAGCTGCGCAAGCGCGCGGTGCGCATGGTCGCCGAGGTCCGCGGTGACTACCCGACCGAGTCCGCCGCGATCAACGCGGTGATGGCGAAGCTCGGCATCGGCTCGCGCGAGACGTTGCGCAAGTGGGTCCGCCAGGACCAGATCGATTCCGGGACCCTGCCGGGGACGACGAGCGAGGAGTCCGCGCAGATCAAGGCGATGAAGAAGGAGATCGCCGAACTCAAGCGCGCGAACGAGATCTTGAAGGCCGCGGCGAGTTTCTTCGCGGCCGAGCTCGACCGGCCACTTCCTCGCTCGTAACGTTCATCGACGAGCACCGGGACCGCTTCGGCGGCGTCGAGCCGATCTGCCGCGTACTGACCCAGCACAGCTGCAAGATCGCCCCCTCCACCTACTACGCCTGCAAGAAACGCCTCGAAAGCCCCTCTCCGCGAGCGGTGCGAGACGAGGAACTCAAGGAGCTGATCCAGGAGGTCTACCAGTCCAACTACCGGGTCTACGGCGCCAGGAAGGTCTGGCGACAGCTCAACCGCCAGGGCCACGAGGTGGCCCGCTGCACGATCGAGCGCCTCATGCGCGAGCTCGGCATCGCCGGCGCCGTCCGCGGCAAGAAGGTCATCACCACCATGCCGGATCCGGCCGCCGCCCGGGCCCCGGACCTGCTCGACCGCGAGTTCGTCGCCCCGGCTCCGAACCGCACCTGGGTCGCCGACTTCACACACGTCGCGGCCTGGGCGGGCGTCGTCTATGTCGCGTTCGTCGTGGACACCTTCTCGCGTCGCATTGTCGGCTGGTCCGCGTCGTTGTCGAAGGAGACCCAACTCGTCCTGGACGCCCTGGACATGGGGCTGTGGCAGCGCGACCGCGACGGCCGTCCGCCGGCCCCTGGCGAGTTGGTCCACCACTCCGACGCCGGGTCGCAATACACCTCATTTCGCCTCGCCGAACACCTCGACGCGGCCCGCATCGCGGCCTCAATCGGCTCGGTCGGCGACGCGTACGACAACGCGCTCATGGAGTCGACGATCGGTCTGTTCAAGACCGAGGTCATCAAACCGCAGCGGCCGTGGAAGACGCTCTCGCACGTCGAGCTCGCCACCGCCGAGTGGGTCGACTGGTACAACCACCGCCGGCTCCACGGTGAGATAGGGCACATTCCGCCCGTCGAATACGAAGCCAACTACTACCGAGCAACCACGAAAACCCAGCTCACAGCCACCAACTGAGATCTCCACCGAACCCGGGGCGGTTCAGAGAGATGCGCTGTTGCAGGCGCGGCTGCGGGCATGTCTGGCTGATCTGGACCTCACTGGAACCGCGTGGACCACCCTTGCCCAATCCGCCCGAGCCGACTTCCCTCGGCCGATCACCGCGCTACTGCTGGCCCGCCATGGCCGTTTCTTGGCCACTCACGGGCAGGCGCAGAAAGCCCTCGGCCGGTACGACGACGCCATTGAGCGCGCTGTTCAGTGCAGCAATCATCAGGATGCTGCGGCGTGGATCGAGGCGCACAACCTTGTCCGCATCCGCTACGGCCTGCAGGGTGACAAGATCGGTCAGGCGTATCCCACCGCGACTGTCCTACGGGCTGCTGGCTCTGGCAGTGTTCTGCCGCAGCCATTCTCCGCCCGTGAGCGGGCCTTGGGACGGGTGGCGAACCAGGCCCGTCCAGCTGAGACCCTGCAGGCCCTCACCCAGTACCTCCGGCAGGCGACGGTCTCGGCTGCGTGGCTTGAGGAGCACGAGGCCCACGAAATTCTCGGTCGAGTTCATCTCGACAACGGGGAGCTTGCTGCTGCCGTCAGCCATTTCATTTCCGCTGGCGCCGACAAGGCTCTCGAGTCGCTCAGCGGTCGCCTACCCGAGGAACCGTTCTCCCTCCAGGTTCCTGAGGATCTGCCCGACCAACCGCGATGGAGACGACACGGCACGTTCCTCGCCGTGCAAGCCGCCGCTGACCTACTCTTGGCCGGCGATGCTCGCACCTGGGCCGACGCGGCTTTGACGGAGATTGGGGACGAACACCCCGTTCCTTTTGGCACCCGCGATCCGCGCCAGGCCGCCTTCGGTGCCTTCGCTCGGTTGGCTGACGCGTCGAGCGCCGCGCAGGCCCAGCGCTTCCTCGAGGCCACCTTCCGAATGCTTGACAGTCGCACACGCCGCAACCGCACCACCGATGAGGCGTGCACCGAAGCACTCGTCCGGATTGCTCAGCGGCACTCGGGCCGCCTCCAGGTAGAGGCCGTCGACCGGATCTGTCATGGCCTGCTGATTGATGCCTTCATGGCCAACACGGTGCTGGGGCAAGGGGAAGCGGTGCTCCGTCTCCAGCCGTCAGTGGTCACCGAGCGCTGCAGCATGGCGGCAAGCGGCAACGCCGACGCCGCGCAAGCCTTGATCTTGGCAAGAGCGCCGGCTGACGCAGGTCGGCCGTTGGCACGGGCGTTCCTCGACCGAGCCCTCGGCCGAAGCGGCAGCACCGATCCAGATCTCACCGCCACGCCGGCACAAGCAGCACTTCTGATCGGCCACCTTCTACAGTCGGCCGAGTGGCAGTCCTTTGCGAAAGCCATGACCGCCCGCGTTCGTAGCCACGATCACACAGCCCATGAACGTCAAGACGCTCTTGATGCTCTCGCGGTCCTCGCCCCGCACCTGAGCCCCGAACAGCGTGCCCGCCCATTCGAAGCAGCTTTGGAGGCAGCCCGGGGCCGACTCGACGGCAGTGCCCAAGACGATCTGGCCAGTACGAGTTCCTATGACCGCTTCCAGCTGAACATGGGACTGACCACTCTTCGTTATCACGGCGTGGCCACGGCAGCCCACCTAGCCAGCACCGATGCCGACGCCCAACGGATCATTGAACTCGCGCTTCCACTTCTCGCCCAGGCGGAAGGCTCAGCCGAACGCCTCACGGTGGAAGCGCTGGCCAAGCTGTCCCCCAAGCAGCATGTGTTGCCGCCCGCCGTGTTGGCCGGACACTCTGCAGAACGAGTTCGCGCCCTGGCAGCCCGCCTGTGGTGTACCACGGAACGGCCATCGCCAGCAGACCTTGGCGCTCGCCTGGCCGTCGATCCAAGTCCGCGCGTCCGCTATGTACTTGCTGATGACCTCCCCCACGGGGAGAGCCATGCCGCCGTGCGCGAGACGCTGCGCGGGGACTGCCGTCGGTCGGTTCGCACTGCCGCCGCGGCGCTGGATTGTCGGTCCTCGCCGGGCGGGTTGATCGAGTGATGGCATGTAGTCAGACCGCGGATACCTGTGCCAGTCCGGGAGTTACTTCTTCGAGCATCGCGACCCTGCCCGGAGTCCGGCTCCAATACTTCTCGCTGGTGAACCTGAGCGTCCCGGCGTCGCTCGTTCGAGGCCGCTGACAAGGTCGTTGATGCATCTGCCCGCTATGGACAGGCCGAGGCCGGAGCCGGTTTCTGTGGTACCGGTGAGGGAGCGCGGTAGAAGTGTTCGAAGACCTGCTGAGCGTCATTCTCCGTCAGTCCGAGACATTCGTGAGTGACTTCGATGACGCATGCCTGAATGCCTGGAGGGAGGCGGAGTGGCGCTGGTGCAGCTGGACCGGCCGGTGCCGCCGGTCAGCGGTCCGGTGTGTGGGTAGGTCCGCGCGACGTCAAGGCTGGCATGGCAAGGAGACGTGGTGGACTTCCGCTTCAACGTGTAGCGGGTGACGTGGCACGGCTCAACTGATCTGGCAAATATGCAGGTCAGATGGGGTCTGTCTTCGGAGGCAGGCCCCTTTCTCGTCCCCGTGCTGACTTGGTGCTGACCTGTGAGCACCCCTCATCACCCCTCCCGTGCTGGTTCCGCGCTGACCCGTGGGCCGTAGCTCCGCATCGGGGAAACGGATGCGGTCTGGTGGCCCGCACATGACTTCTTCACTCATCCGCAAGGGGGACCGACTGGAGCAGATCATCAACGCCCACGGCGCCGGAGGTTCCGCCGAATGAGCCGGTTCCCGATGGACCACGAGACGGACTCCGTCCGGCGGGCGATTCTCGCCGCGATGAACTGCCTGTTCGCAGGCACCCCACAGCGGTCCACCGGACGACTGAATGTGTTGCAGCTGGCCATCGAGGCTAGTGCCAAACGGTGGCATTTCACCCACCAGCACACCGACCTCAAGGACCTATTCCAGGCCCAGGCCATGAAAGAGGAGGCGAAGAGATCGGCGCACCTCCGGCACGCAGATGAGTTCGAGGCGCTCAAGAAGAATCACGCCGAACTCCAAGCCCACTGCCGGGATCTGGAAGGCCGGCTTCAGATCTACGCCACAGCCCTGAACCTGCTCGCCCTGGAGAACGCTGCTTTGGCCAGCCGCGATGGTGAGGAAGCAAAAGTCTTGGCGCTACCCTGACAGCCACGCACCTCGTGAACAGGGACGTCGGCCATGTGACCAGTCCCATCTCGTGGGCGGCAGGCTGCCGATGATCAGATGCGGCCGGACTGGATGTAGCGCGAACCGTTCGGGGCCTCCAGGCTCAGTCGTTCCTGCCTCGGCGCATGTACCCGCGCCCGCAGCGCATTGTATCCGTCATACTCCGATAATCGCAGAACGTCACACCTGTGGAACCCTACGAGTTCAACCTGGGGAACTGCGAGTGAAGACGTCCAGTGGCAGAATCGCGTGTAGGGGTCCATCCGATTCGGGCTCAGGTGGTAAAGATGAGTGACCACTCAGGCGCCAAGTCTGTAGACGTCGCTTCTCTTTCCCCGAGCGTCTTCGGGGTGGTAACAGCGTTGCCAAAAGAGTTCGCCGCTATGCGCGCGGTTCTGGACGAGTCCCAAATCGTAGAAGTCAAGGACGATCCAAATGACTACGCAGTTGGGACCGTAACAGCCCTGGACGGCTCTGGAACACATCGAGTGGTGGTGACCCTTCAGAAGAAGCCCGCCAACAACAGCGCAGCCATCGCGGCGTCACATCTGTTGGGTAGTTTCCGGGATATCAAGTACGTGTTGATGGTCGGAATCGCTGGGGGTGTACCTCATCCACGTCACCCTGACAAGCATGTTCGCCTCGGCGATATCGTGGTATCGAACCACTTTGGTGTCGTGCAATACGACAACGTCAAGCTGGCGGAAGGCGCGGTAGAGATCAGAGACTCTTCTTCGTCACCATCCAGCGCGCTGATCGGTAAGGCAAACCTTCTGGAGTCCGAGAAGGACCTGGGAAGCTTCCCATGGGAGCAGCACATTGCTCATGCTTTGGTGCGCCTTCCTGGAGCCGTGCGACCCGACGCATCGACAGATCGGCTTTATACCTCCAGCCAACCAGCTCGGATCATCCGGCATCCTCGGGATCCCAACCGTCGGGTGGGACACCCGCGCGTGCACTTCGGAAGAATCGCTTCAGCAAATGTACTCTTGAAAGATCCTCGGATTCGCGATGCCTTGAGAGATCGTCTTGATGTGCGGGCTGTTGAGATGGAAGGCTCAGGCGTTGCAGATGGATCGTGGACTGCAGGTCAAGGATATCTCGTCATCCGAGGCATATGCGACTACTGCGATCCCTACAAGAACGACACTTGGCAGGCGTATGCGGCCGTAGTTGCGGCTGCCTACGCCAGGGCGCTCATCGAATTCTTTCCCGCCCCACTCGATCCCTTGAAGGAGGAAGCACTTGCAGAGGCGCGAACCAAGCTAGAAGATGCGGAATCTCATAGCGTGCGATACGAATTTGAGGCGGCGGCGAATCTATGCGAAGAAGCGAGAGATCTCGCCGAGACTGGCAGCGATCTCCAGCTTGAAGGTCGCGCACATCTTGGCGCAGCACGCAATTTGGCCCAACAGTTGTGGCATTCGTCGCCAGATGATGCTGGCCGAATCGAACAATTTAAGATGATCGAAGATCATGTTGCCGCAGCTGAGCGACTGGGCTCAGACCCAGTCCGCGTGGCAGCAGAGCGACTGTTGCTGGCCCGGGTGCAGCAGCGGCCAACCGAGATGTTGCGACTGGCGGACGATGTAGCCCGGCTGGCAGATCCGAACGCTATCGACTATCAAGTCGAAGCTCTATCTGCTCGCCTAGAGGCCCTCTCGCGGCTTGGGCAGGAGGAGAAGGTGCTTGCGCTACGTGGTGAGGTAGAACGTCTACTCGCCCGCGCAGTGGGCGACCCGCGACTCGCCCTTGGCGCAAATTGGCTTGCCGCCACCTGCCATACAGGGACGGTTTTAACTAACGACGTCGAGGATTTCGTCGGTGATGTAAAGGACCTGTTGGAGCAAGGTACAGTCCCCCGGACGCTAGCGGTGCACTCACTTGGAGAAATCGCCGCACAGTTCAACCGCGCGGGCCGCCTGGACGACACTCTCACCTTGCTTGTAGCGAGCTACGATATCGCTGCGCCCGCAGCAGACGCTGCCCTGTCCGCAACCATTGCTCTCCAAACAGCCGAACTGGCGGCAGAGCTAGGCGAGGGGCGGATAGCCCGGTTGTACCTTGGGCGAGCCGAAGAATGGTGCGAGAAGCACAAGCCCGCGTTTGGCGTACCAATGGAATCATGGGTGACCCTACGGGTAAGCACCCTATTTGCGCGAGGTCGGACACTTGCCCGCCTCGCGGCCGCGTCGGAGAGTACCCGAGATGCTCGGGAAACAGCGCTTGCCGAGGCTCACGAGGCTCTCGGTTTGGCTTTGACGTTCACAGACCAAGAACGGACGCATATTAAAGGAAATGCAGGAATCCTCTTGGCTGATATAGCCTTCTGGAGTGCGAGGGTCGCTGAGAGTCTAGGTCGGCTAGAAGAGGCTGCAAAACTCTTTTGCGATGTGAGATCAGACACCGCAATGGCGCATCCACAATTCTCGTTCCAGGTTGGCATGGAAGCATGGCTACGCGAAGCGGAGGATCTTCGACTTGCAGGCCACCCGGAACGGGCAAGTGATCTCGTCAAGAGCCTACTCACCGACACCGATGATAGCGACCGTCCTGATATGGTCTCCACTCGTGCACGTGCCTTCGACAGACACCTCGACGACAGGGAACTACCCACCATCGGGTGGCTACGCTCACAGGAAGCACGAGATATAGCACTCGTTGCCCGAAGAAGTTCACTACGTGAAGCTGTGGCAGCGCAAGTGAGCCCGGTTGTGTCCTGGTGGGAAGAATGGCACAACCAAACAGGCGGCCCTGAATCGGAACTTCTGGACGCATGGGGTCGAGGCGGATTCTTGAGAGTCGCGGCAGCCGTCCAAGCTAAGCCTCACGATGCTATCGCCGTCGACGTGTTTTCAGTTGATGAAATCCGATCCCTGGCACGCATGCTATGCCCTCTCTTCGATACGGTCATCGTCAAATGGAAGGGGCAACTTGGAGGCGGCATGGTGATGGTTCCCTTGCCTACCGACATTGCAGTTACGGGCGGCCACGGCTATGAGTGGACAAGCACCCGGATACGCGATCGCTGGGCTATTGCGGTAGGGTGGGCCAACCCCCTTCCACGAAAAGTTACAGCGTTTCTGGCAGGGGAGGCTTCGGCTCTATTTAGAGGCGGTCGACTCCTCGTTCTTCCCGCTCCACTTGTGGGATGCACTCAGAGTGCGGTCGGATGGACAGATGACTGCCTCGCCAATGTTTTTCTCGCTGGAGTATTCAGCGTAGGCCGGAAAGGTGCGGTTGCCGGCCAGGGACAGTCACGGCTACCGCGTGTCCTAGACCTTGCCGAAGTTACTGTTCCCTTCATCGATGGTATTGAACTCTCCGACTTGGCGTCGGTGCTCGACGAGACTGCAGAGTGGGCGCTCCCAATGCAAAGCACTTTGCGGACATCGATAGATGATCTTGCGCATGAAAAACTCGGTACGGTGAAGGCAATCGAAAGCCAGTTCCGAGATGCAAGTCGCTACCTACAGGAAAAGTTCGAAAACATGTCCCAAAAGTTGGGAACGGGCTCATGGCGGGTCGTCTCGGCGCGGGGGGATGTCTCAGCCGAGAGTCGGCCGCTGCTCTCACCTGGACGCGAACCGATCACGGACATGCTGCGAGCTCTTTCACCACTTCCGAAGGACGTCTCTCCCTGGGTCCCGTACTGGCGTCTCGAAAGCTTCGGCGGATACCTTGACTGGACGTGTCCGGTCGATAATCCAAGCAGGCCGGACGATGACGAACAGCGGAATAACCCGCCCGATCTCCAAGGTTGGCTCTATCCGGGCACGTCTGGCGTTGGGTGGCGGCCGATGGTACGTTTTGCGTGATTAGCCACATTCGGCAGGAGCATAGGCAAGCCAGGTAATTTTTAGCTTAGTCCTGCATATGTGCGGTATCGGATGGTCGCATTGAGTCTTTCCCGGTAAGCGTTCGTCGCTCGCTGTGATCGCGATGCTTGCGCTGCCGCCCGTGCGGTCCCCAAGTCCGGGCAGGCGTAAGGCCCCTGGTAGGAACGATCTTGCGACGGATTGTTCTGACCGAGGGGCCTCACGTGTCGACCAGTGTCACATACACCGCGGTGCTCGATGTGAAGCGGTCCACCGCTGCTCCAGCTCGAGTACGACCGCACCATTTGATAAATCACAGAACGTTATGATCCGTTACTGGCAAAGACTCGATGAGCCATCAGCGACAGAGCAGGCGCTTAGAAGGCGCCTGGCGCATCTCGTCGGCAGGTGCTTTGACCTGCCGCTTTCTTCCTCGCTGACACGCTGTCAGGGGGTGTGGGACGTATGTGGGATGAGGGCACCTCTGGGACGGATGGGATGCAGGGGTTCCCGGCTGTGCCAAGTGGTCACCGTCTCACATCTCCTCACCTGTTCGGTGCGCCCGCGCGGAAATAGATCTACCCCTCTCCTGCGTTCTCGATCTTCGAGCCGAGGAGGGGAAGGTGTCGGGCCTGAAGCTGTTCCACACGACGAATGGCGGCGTGACGGAGGTCGCGCCGCGTCTTGCCGAGATCGAGGCGGATGTGCAGGGCCTCGTCGAGGCGCACATGGAGACGATGCTGGGGGTGCGGTTCCTGGCGAGCGAGTACGTCATCGACTGTGCTGACGGCGGACGAATCGATTCGCTGGGGCTCGATGAGAACGGGGCGCCGGTGGTCGTGGAGTTCAAGCGCGGCACCTCGGCCAGCGTGATCAATCAGGGTCTGTATTACATGGCGTGGCTGATGGCGCACAAGGACGCCTTCCGGCACCTGGTCCGCGACCGGCTCGGGGTATCGGCCGCGTCCCAGGTGCTGTGGAGCGCACCCCGGCTGATCTGTGTCGCCGGCGATTTCACCCGCTACGACGGGCACGCCGTACGCGAGCACAGGCGCAGCATCGACCTGGTCCGCTACCGGTTCTTCGGCAAGGACCTGATTGGACTTGAGACCGTGGCTTCCGTCACCGGGCGGACGCCGGCCGTGCGGCGGGTTCGCCGGAGCGCGGCCGGGCTGCCGCCCGCCCGAGAGCAGGGCGGTGCGCTGGCGGAGCTGGTGGAGGCGGTTGATGAGGTGCTGCTCGGCCTCGGGGACGGTGTCAGCCGGGTGCAGCGCAAGCAGTACCGGGCCTATCAGCGCCTGCGGAACTTCGCTTGCGTTTGCCCGCCGCAGAAGACCAAGCTCCTCGTCTATCTCAAGGCCGACCCGAAGGAGGTCGACCTTATGCCTGGCTTCACTCGGGATGTGACGGGGCTGGGCCACCACGGCACGGGCGACCTGGAGGTGCAGTTGCGCTCCGAGCGGGACATGGAGCGGGCCGTGGACCTCTTCCGCGCCAGCTACGCGGCGGCGTAGCCGTCCGGTGTGTTTGTGACGTGAGGGCGTACGGGGTTGGGCGGCTGTGGATGTTGTGGTGGTCGTGCCTTCCGACGTACGGGCAGGTAGTGGCGGTGGACCACCAATGATGCGCGGGATCGCCGGTTTGGCCAACCGGCGATCCCGCGCTATGTTGCCCCGCTTCGAAGCAGGCTGCGTTCACCTGCCCGAGCCGTCATCAGCTCGCCGCAATCGTCAGCGGTGCTTCGGGTGCCGGACGGCCTGCGATGCCAGTCCGCACCCTCCCGGAGCCATCGGGGACCGGAGGGGACCGATGCCGCCACCGGCCGCGCCGACCGATGCGGGTCAGTCGACGGTGCGCCGGCTAGGCCGTACTCGTCGTGCGGGCCCCAGCCGATGTGCCGGGGCAGGGCCAAGCGCCCGGAGGCAGGCCCCGGCCGAACTCGTCGAGTGGGCTCCGGGACGGAGTGCTCATCGTGTGCGCCTACTCGTGGATGCCCGGCTCTCGCACTGACGTCGGTCCGGTTCGAAGGCTAGTCCGGGCGCGACCACCTACGTTGGTTCATCTTGAGATCACGCGGTTCGCGGCCGGGAAACCCACCTGCCCGGAGGCTATGGCTCGTGGTCTACTGCCGCTCATGCAGCTGCTGATGCTGGATCTCGACAACACATTGGTAGACCGCGACGCCGCCTTCCGGGCCGCGGCGACCGCTCTCCTGGCGGAGAATGCACTGCCTGAAACCGACATCGACTGGCTGATGACCCTCGACGCGAGCGGCTACACACCCAAACCCGCTGTCGCCGAGGCCATGACGGACCGCTATGGCACGGTGCTTCCTGAGAGTGCTATCCGGACTCTTCTTGACCGTGGCGCGGCTGATCGCGTCGTACTGGCCGAGACCACCCGCGAGGCGCTCGCCAAGGCGCTGTCCCGCGGCTGTACCTGCGTGATCGTCACCAATGGCCGGACCGTGCAGCAGGAAGCGAAGATCCGTAATACGGGGCTTGACCGGCTCGTCCAGGGCTGGGTGATCTCCGAACACGTCGGTCACAAGAAGCCGGGCCCGGAGATCTTCCAAGCGGCGGCGGAAGCCGTCGGAGCTCCCCTCACTGGCGCCTGGATCATCGGTGATTCACCGCACGCCGACATCGCGGGCGCGAACGCGCTCGGTCTTCGAAGCGTGTGGGTGTCGGGTGGGCGGCGGTGGCTCCAGGACGCCTACCGACCCACTCATGTTGCCGACGATGTCTCCTCCGCGATCAACTTCGTTATCAGCACGACGTGATAGACGCCACGGGTCCGACCCAGGGGTCTCAACAAGAGCCGAGCGCGAAAAAATCGAGGCGGCCCAAACGGCTGCTGCGGCAGACTGACCGATCCCATGTGCTGGGTGTATGCGCCCACAGCTCGAGATCGTTTGGAGGAAGGCGATTTGACTGAGTCGAATCAGCCGGCAGCCCGGTGGAAGAGCGAACCGATGACGACGCGGCTCATCGCCGCTGTTCTCGTCACGGATCCGGACAGCGGCAGACTCCTCATCCTTCGGCGGAGCGCGCACTTGGATTTCGCGCCTGGCGAGTGGGACGTCCCCAGCGGCAAGGGCGAGCCCCGTGAACCGATCACCGCGACCGCGGTACGGGAACTGAAGGAGGAGACGGGCGTCGTGGCCGCCGAGGCGGACCTACGCCTGGTCCACGTCGTCCACGGCTCCTGGGGAGCGGAGGTCCCAGGGATGTTCATGGCCCTGGTCTTCCACACCGACCGGTGGAGCGGTACTCCCCACAACGCGGAGCCGCACAAGCACGACACCATCGCCTGGGTGCCGCCGGACGACCTGCCGCAACCGTTCACACACACCACCCTGGTCGCCGTCAAGCGGTACCTGGACGGCGGCCCGATCCTTTCATTCGACGGCTGGGCAGAGGCCGGATGACGGTCAGTCCGGGCAGCTGCCCGAGGGGCGTCGTCCGAAGCCGTGAAGCTCAGAAAGGAGCCGCGCGGCTTCTTTCCTGGCCGGCTCCAGACGGGGATCCTTGGGGTGCGCGTGTGGCCCCGCGATCTTCGCGCACACGAACAGTGCCATCAGCCGACCGGACCTGCTCTCCAGGTCCGGCCGACGCTCGCTCCACACACGTTCCGCCAAGGCCGGGACGGCGAGGGAGTGGCCCCATAGCGTTGCCGCGTCCAGCCCTCGTGGTGCCATGCCCCAGTCTTCCCAGTCGATCATGCAGAACTCCGGGCCGGTCACGTTCGCCCACGTCAGGTCGGCGTGGGCCGGCAGCCACTCCTCCACCGTGGTGTCGGTCACCTCGGGAAAGACTTCCCCGAGGGTTGCTCTCACCAGCTCCTGCCTGATGGTTTCGGTGTCCGGCGTGGCGACGCGGGGTGCGGACTGGGCAGCGAGCGCGTCCAGCGAGGCGTTCAGAGCGGACCACCACGCATCCGCGAGACGAGGGTCTTCGATCACGAGAGCGGCTTGACCGACCGGCGCGGCATTGACCAGTTCCATCTCATCCGCCCGCCACATCACCGGCTCACCCGGCTCGCACCAAGCGAGCCCTGTGCACCACCGCGGCATGACGACCCCGCTCAGGACAGCAGCGGATTCGGGGCCGTTCCACCCCTGGGCGCCGATCCGGTCGAACCCTCGCCGCTCGATGCGCACCCATGTATTGCGGTCGGTCCGTGCCCCGACCGTCCGGCGCTTGCGCACCGCTGTTTCCCGGTCGAGACGTACCTGCAGCGACCGCTCCACACGCTCCAGCACCCCGTCAAGCGGTTCCCGGCGTAGATCAACAGCACGAGGCATAGGCAGCGTCATATGCGGGACCGTAGCAAGCACGCAGGGGCCGAATCCCGAGATGGGCAGCCGCCTCAATCTGTGCGGCGGCGCCGGCCGTTGACGTCCGCCGTGCGGCCGGTCTGAACTACCAGCCCACGCACTCGTCACCCTCAGGCAGAAGACTAGGACACCGTTTGGGTCGGAGCCGCCTCGTCGAACGGGGCTGAACCACCACAATGGGCGGCATGACGACCTCACCCCTGCGGGAAGCCGCACGCGTCATCGCCCTTGACGATGCCCAGCGGGTCCTCCTGCTGCGCTACCGCGAGGGCGGAGGCTACTGGGCCACTCCCGGCGGTTCCCTGAAGGTAGGGGAGGAGCACGCCGCCGCCGCGCTCCGTGAACTGAGCGAAGAACTCGGCGTCGACGAGAAGGACGTCGTACTGGGCACGCAGGTCGCCCAGCGCAGCACGGATCATGCAGTCGGCGGGCGGGAAGTCCGGCAGGTCGAGCGGTACTTTCTCGCCCAACTCGCGCCTAAGGATGTCGACCCCGCCCATGCCACTCAGCCCGACAACATCCAGGCCCATCGCTGGTGGACGCTTCAGGAGCTGAGGGACACCCCGGAGACGATCTACCCCGTTGGTCTCCTCGACCTCATCACCGAGGTACTCGCCAAAGGCGTGCCCGAGCGTCCCATCGTCCTGCGCTGACCCGACCCGCGTACATCGTCGGAGAATCAGGTCACCCGCCCGGCGGTTGCGATACCCGCCCCCTGCGCTGTGGTCGCCCTGCCATCCCGCTTTCAGGTGTATCCCAGGCTGGCCCACCCGGCGTTCAGCTGGACCACCCGCCCTGCACGCCCGCTATCGTCACGCATAACGCATAACGCATAACGCATGCGGCTCCGGCCCGAACAGAGCATGAATCACGGGGCGACTCCTGACCCAGAGCTGCCAGTGACCATGGAAGACGTGGAGGGCGAGGACTCAGCCACGTGGGATCTGTTTGTCCGCGACGTGGACGCATGGCCGGTGCGGTTCGTACGGTGACGACAACGGCCCTCCGAAGAATCCGCCATCCTTGCATGGGCGGCGTGCGGCGGAATCTACCTGGGTGCGACGACGCGAGGCCGGATGGCCTCCGACCCATCCGGCTAGCGCGTGTGACCTGACCAGTCACCAGTGGCGTGGGGCTGGCCGATCAGATGATGTATTCCTCCATCAGTTCGGCGAGGTGGACGATGGCTGGCCAGGTGGTGGCGATGTTGGTGTGGGCGTGGAGGCGTCGTTGGGCGTGGACGTACATGGCCCAGTCGGCCGGGTTGTCGCCGTCCTGGAGGAAGGCGGGCACGATCTCCAGGGAGGTGGGGTTGGAGCAGGTCCACGTCCGGTTGCCGGTCTGGGCTGGGTCGAACTTGGTGAGCGTGAGAGGGGTCTGGTTCTGATCGGGGCGCGGGTTGATGCCCCAGAAGGCGCGTTCCCCGACTTCAACGAGGCCGGAGAATCGTCCGTGCCGGGTGACGGGGATCAGTTCGTCGGTGTCGTCGCCGGCGCTGACCATTTCCTGGGTGACACCGAAAGCCCTGGGCACTGCAGAGCGATCGCTGCGCTCGCGTAGCCGGATGATGCGCAGGCCCGGTTGGTCGCCGGGCTTGCGGCGGTCTGGGTCCGCGTTAGGGGCCGTGATGTCGATGCCCGGCAGCACGAGCTGGTCGAAGGTGATGCGGCTGTCCTGTAGCCAGGGCCAGATGTCCTTGTCACTCGTCCGGGCGCGGCGTACGAGCAACAGGCGGTTGACGGTGGAGTCGAGCGACAGAGCATTGGTGAGGAATTCGGCGAGGGCCGCGCGAGCGGTACGGGGCACGCGTCCGCGGCCGGCCACGAGGGCTTCCGGCAGGGCGGTCAGCGGCATGGGGCGCTCGGTGGGGCTGCCCGTCGTCATGAGCTGTGCCGTGGACTCCTCATGGGTGTGCTGACGGATCAGCATGGGCACGAGCATCCGCTCGCCGGCGGGCGCGAGCCATACGGTGATCAGCTCGAAGGGGCCTTCGACGCCGGGTGGGGCAGTGAGTTTGGGCAGGTGACCGGCCTGGCGGAGGGCGTCCCGGAGAGCGGAAGCGGCGCGCTCGATGTCGGTGGTCGCGAAGTCGGTGCCGGGGAAACGCTTGGCGAAGGCTGCTTTGCTGGGATTGGGGTTGGCCGGCGGGATGGGGCGCAGGCCCTGGACGTTGCGGCGCAGGCTCGGGAGGACCTTCTTGAAGAGGGTTTTGGGATCGCGCTGGTGTGTGCGGGAGAAGTAGGCCGCGCCTTCCATCTCCACGATGCAGGCGATGGGGTGGGCAAGGCGGGGGAATGCACGGGTGATTCGCGTGGTGCGTTCGGCCTCGCTGGCTTCGTAGGCAGCCCGGCGGGCTGCCGGGTCCGACTCGGGGGAGCGTGGCAGGCCGGCGGTCAGGTCTTGCGGGTCGTGGCGGTGCAGGGTGAGGTTGATCGGTCCGGTGAAGCTGGCGCACTCCATTGTTGAGGTGGCGGGAGTCAGTCCGAGTTTGTCGGCGGCGGCTGTCTGTAGACCTTGCCAGGTGCGGTCGGAGGAGGCCCAGACTTCGAGTTCGTACGTGGGGGAGTCGGGCAGCTGCATCGGCAGGCGTGTCTTCGACCGGGTCCGTGCCTTGGGGCTGGGCGTCAGGGGGACCAGCCCCTTGTCCTCCAGCTGTCGGGCGACCTGAGCGAGGGCCTCCATGTGGTCGCGGGGCTGGTAGCCGTGGCCGACGGGGTGGTCGTGCGTAGCACGAGCCGGCGGGGCGCCGTCCTGGTTTGGATGGCGGTAGGTCATTCCGGTGCTGTGGACGAGGTGCGCGGCGAAGGGCTGACGCGCCGCGGTTCCAGGGGCGGCGCGCAGTTCATCGAGGCTGGGTGGCTCGTGGTGGGTGAGGCGGGCGAGGATGCTGGTGACGCCCGGCTGCCAGGCCCAGGAGCTGTCCTGTCCGCGTCGGCGAATGGTGACGGAGCTCTGCAGGAGCATGGGACGTTCGCGGCGGTGGATGAATCCCTCTTTAGCGGAGAGCAGGACGCTGGCGGTGGGGTCGCCGTTTCCGCGGCGGGGGATGTAGTCGAGCGCGTTCGTCGCGAAGCGGGTCATACCCAGGTCGATGTGGAGGTGGACTTCGGGGACGCCCGGGACGGTTTCCAGGTGGAAGGTGAGGACGTCCACGCTGGCTCCCGCCGCGCCCTCTTCATCGATGAGGGGCTCCGGTTGGCCGAGATGCAGGGTGCGGCGGCCGTCGGCTTGGGTAGGGCCGAGCCGCAGGTCACGGCGGTGGCCCAGGAGCTGAAGGTCGGTGGTGGTGAGATGTTCGGCGACGAGGCTGGGCAGTAGGTCGAAGACGTGCGCGGGAGGGTTGGCGGTGCCGTTGGCGTGGAGGCCGTGCTGGGCAAGGTCGAGGTCTTCGGGGATCCATTCGAACTGGCCGGCGCCTTCGAGACGGCCGTACCAGTCGGTGTCCGGCACCTGGGGCGCCACGTGCGTGGAGGCCCATGCCGACAGCGCGATCAGCAGCAGGTCCGGGTCGATCTCGGTACGCGCGCGCAGCCACGCCGGATGACGCGGGTTCCATTGCACGGAGGTGATCTCCGGGTCGATGAGAGTGATCAAGTCCCTCAGCGACTTGGTGGGCAGGTTGTCGGGCCCGTTGCGCTTTCGGCGGCTGGGGCGGGCCTCCCAGGCGGCCTGCAGAAGGCTGAGCATCCCCGGTGGGCAGGTCGCGCGGTAGCCGGTGACGGGCCAGCTGGCGCCGGTAGCGAAGGTGAGCGCGGTGGCTTGGGTGGCGCGGTAGGCGGGCATCAGCGGTGACCCCAGTCGATGTTGTCGAGGAGATGGGAGGCCAGGCCCCAGCAGGCGTGGGCGAGTTCATGGTCGAGGCGCTGTGCCGCGGTGGCGGTTGGGCCTGGATCGGTGAGCCAGCCGTGCAGGAGTTGCTGGGCGGCGACGATCACGCTCGTGCGGGGAGTGTCGGCAGCGGTTTTGTCGAGCGTGGCGGTGCGGGGCGCGAAGGCGGCGTCGCAGAGGTACACCAGCACCGGTTCGTTGCCGCGGATGCCGCGGCCGATCGTCTGGTGGAGCGGGACGAGGAAGTTGCCGACGAACGCCGCGTGTTCGACCGGGTCGGTCAGGCGGGAGAACAGCACCGGCTCTCCGACCCGCTGCTGCCAGCGGCGGCGTTCGCCGTGGCGGAGTTTGCGCGCGAGGTCGACGGGATCGACCGAGGGGTCGGCCAGCTCGATCGGGTTGCGGAGGCGGCGCATCGCCTCGCGGCTGAGCAGGGACAGCGGGAAGGTGGCATCGTCGGCGGGTGGGTGGATGCGGGCCAGGTAGAACACCGCGCCCAGGGCGGCGACGCGGCGGGCGTTGAGGATGTTGTGGCCGCGTTGGACGGCGCCTTCGGCAGCAACCAGGATGTCGGCGCCGGAAGCGGCAAAGGTGGGCAGTCGGCGCCTTGGGATGCTGTGCCGGGTGGGCGGGTCGTCGTCGCGGATGACGTGGAGGGCCGTGTAGGGCGTCTTGTGGTTGATGTAGTCGGCGACCGTCTGGGCATCGCGGGTGCTCTGCACGGTGAACAGGACCTGCTGACGGTCGTCGGCCAGCCGCAGACGGGCCTGCTGGAGCAGGGACTCGCGCGCACCGGGAGCTGGGTTGCAGATCCAGTCGGCGGCCGTGCACAGGGCGTGGGCGTGTCGAGTGGGGTCGCCGCCGGTGCCCGAGGTGAAGACGGGGCGGCCGTCGACGTAGCGCGGCGGCCGGAAGAACATCTTGCTCTCCTTCAGCGCCGCTCTGGCTTTGGCCGGCTCCCGTAGTACCAGGTTCGGGGCGACGTCCAGGTGGAAGCGGGGCGAGGCAGGCATCCAGCTGGTGGCGGAGGCAAGGACGACATGTGGTCCCTCGATGCCCTCGGCTGTCAGGAGATCATGGAGGTGGTAGAGCAGCCAGCGGCCGACCCCGCGCAGCCACAGGATGCTGAACGATCCGCTGTCACCACCGGGGTTGGGCTGCCACTGAAGTGCCATCAGGTTCCCGGCAGCCTGTTCGGGCACGAACGGCATCAGGTCACGTGGCGGCTGCCGGCTCCAGAAGTCCTCCCCGTCGCCGATCGGCGAGGAGCTGATGGCGTGCAGCCGTTGGGCAACTTCGAAGAAAGAGGTTGTGATTCGCGCGGCCCACACCCCGGCCTGCAGCAGTTGTGCGTACTCCGCCAGCGTGCCTCGGACCTTCGCCTCGTCGATGGCGGGCTGGTGCGTCGTGATCCATGCCTCTGCGGCCTCCTGGGCCGAGACACGAGTGTCGTGGGCTGCCGTCATCGCCTCGATCAGCTCGGCCCAGTTCGTCGCAGGAGCCTGGAACGGGGCGGAGAGCAGCGAGGCGAAGTGCTCTTCGAAGTAGTAGTCGGCGGCTTCTTCCTGCTCCGCCTTGTCCGTGAAGTCAGTCCGTTCACCAAGTCCGTGAAGGCTGCGGGCCAAGCGCCGCAAGAGGCTGTAGCCGGTGAACGGTCCCTCGGCGATGACGTCGCGCAGTGCGTCCGCACCAGAGGCGATGACCAGCCGGTACAGCTCGGTCAGTGCCTGATCGTGCCGACGGAAGTGTTTGTCGCCGGCCGTCACCTCCGGGTTGAGTAGATCAAGGAACCAGGAGTGCTCCAGTCGCTGCCCGATGCGGTCGCCTACTCGGTGACTCCAGCCCCTGCCGGGTTGGGAAAGGATCTCGTGCAGCAGGAACCGGTCGTCGAATTGCTGCTGCACGGTGTCGGCTTCGTCCACGAGCAGGACGGACAGGTGGTGCTGGGCCGCTTCGGCGACGCGGACGTCGATCTGGGACTGCGGCATCCGCGTCGACGCCAGGCCCGCCGCGGTCGTCACCCACACCTGTGCTTCGGCTACCTTGCGTGCCGCCGTATGCGAAGGGCACCGGGACAGCAGCGGGCAGTCTCGACGCCCGCTCTCGCCGGCGACGGCGAGACGGGCTGTGCAGGGCCGCTCCTCGCGGGGCAGCGGGGCCCGGTCGGTCCTGCTGGTCAGCCGCAGCTCCTCCAGGTAGCACTGATCGTCAGCGAACGCCGCGGCAGGGTCCAGACCTGTGGGGAAGGTCGTCTCGCCGTCATGGAGGAGCGAGCGCCAGAACCGGTCCTTGTGGACGCCTTCCCGGGTGCGTCCGAAGATGGGCACGGCATCGATGCCCAGGGCCTGCAGGAAGCTGACTGAGGGGCCTCGCGTTTTCCGGACAGGCTTCTGACCGTTTATTTCACGCGGTAATTCGCAACTTCTCGTACTCGGCGTGGACTTCGCACGGAGGGCGGTAACCCACCGCCGAGTGGAGGCGTTTGCGATTGTACCAGAATTCGATGTAGCGAGTGATGTCCTGCCGGGCCGCCTCGCGGGTAAGGTAAGTCACCCTTGATACGCGCTCGTTCTTCAGGGAGCCGAAGAATGATTCGGCCATGGCGTTGTCGAAACAGATCCCGGTGCGGCCGGCAGATCTGCGGAGCCCGAAGCGGTCCAGCGTCCTCCCGAACTCGGCTGACATGTAGTTACTTCCGCGATCCGAGTGAAATATCGCGCCGGCCGAGAGGTTCCTGTTCCGTGCCGCGTTACGGATCGCCCTGGATATCAGTGGGGTTTGGTAGTGGTCGTCCATCGCGTAACCGATGACTTCCTTCGTGCAGCAGTCGATGACCGTTGCGAGGTACAGCCAGCCTTCCCCGGTCGCGATATAGGTAATGTCGCCGACAAGCTTTTTGCCGGGCGCATCCGCGGTGAAGTCGCGGCCGACGAGGTCCGGCACTTGGCCGGCCGCAGCCTGAGTGAGGTTGAACCTCTTCGGCCGTGGCAGGCATGGCACCAGGCCCAGTTCGCGCATGAGGCGGCGGACCAGCTCCACGCCTGCGGCGACACCCCAGCGGTGCAGCTGGGCCTGAATGCGCCGGTGCCCGTAGGTGCTGTCGGACATGTCGAAGGCTTTCTCGATGAGCAATTTCAGTTCTTCGCGCCGCTGAGCTGTCGCGGATTCCGGGCGGGATCTCCAGTCGTAGTAGCCGGATCTGGAGACGCCGAGTCGGCCGCACATGAACTCGACGCTGTATGCGTACTTCTCGGTGTCGAGCCGCATCTCGTCGATGAACTCGTACTTGCTTGCTACCGGGGATCCTTCGCGAAGTACGCTGCGGCTTTTTTTCAGGAAGGTAACTTCCATCTCCAGCTCGCGGTTGCGTCGTTCGAGTTCTTTCAGGCGCGCCCGCTCGTTCACCGTCAGTTCCGCATCGGGGGCCGGTTCCTGCTGCTTCTGGTACTTTTTCACCCAGCCGCGTAGTGTCTCCGAGTTCAGCTCAAGCTCCCGGGCAACTTCGGAGATCGTCTTGCTTGATCTCAACGCGATCTGGACGGCTTCCTCGCGGAACTCCGGCGAGTACTTACTGGGTGGCGCCACTTCTTCCTCGTTTCCTTGTTCAGGACAACCCTATTGGGTGCCTGTCCGGAAACTTCGTGGCCCCTCAGACTTTGGCGAACACGTCGCTGCCGGAGGCGAGGACGAAACCGACCTTGCCGCCACGGCGGGTGACGATGAAGGCGATCAGGTCCAGCAGGGTGGACTTGCCGCTGTTCATCAGGCCGACCACGTGCCAAAGGCGGTCAATGGTCATCCGCCACTGCTGATCGAGGAGACGACCATTGGCGTGGTCGGCCAGCAGGGCTTCCATCTGCTCGAACCGTTTGACGAAGTCCCGATTTTCGATCTCCGGATGAGCTTCCAGGATCTTGTCGATCTGTTCGGCAGCCCACTGGAAGTCATCCCGCGTGAGCGGAATGGGCTCCTGCACCCGGGAAACCGCTGCGGGCAGCACAGCGGTCGCCGGCGCCGGGATGAAAGACTCGGGGATGCGGATCTGTTCCCGCCTGCCGTCGGCCCGCTCGAAGGAACACACCGAACCCGGCGGCGCCGGCCGGTATGAGGAGGCTGTCTGATAGGGGGCGATTTTCTGCAGCGTCTCACGGTAGACGTCATGACGGGCCGCTGCGTACGGGGTGGACCGGCGGGTGAACACGGTCGACAACTCCGGCTTGTGGCCAAGCATGTCGCAGGGTTCGAAGCCCCGCACCTGTACCGGCAGCTTCACGTACTGATCGAGCTTCTCCCGCATGGTCCCGGTCTTGGCAAGCGGGCCCATCACCTCCCGCAGGGTCCGCAGCTGCGGGCCCAGGTCCTCATCCAGACGCATGTAACCGGACAGGACCGGCCACAGCGCGCCGACGCCCTGGCCCGGCAGATGGTCGTCCAGGAACGACAGGCCCATCTCCAGCGCGCAGATCTCCCACGGCCTGAGGGGGCCGAGCAGCGGGCGCGCGCTGTCATCCGCCAATTCCTTCACCAGCGGCTTGCTCCAAGCGCGGGTATCCCTCATCGCATTCCTCCTGCCTGACGCGCACGGACGGTGGCCTGCCGCAGGAACGCCTTCTCGTCGAGGACTTCGACGCCGGAAACGCGGCCCTGCAGTTCACGCTCCAGATCCGCGCGGTAGCCGGGAGTTCTGAGGCGGTGCATGGGGATGACGATGATGCGTCGCCGCGCCGGCACGCGTGGATCGCAGCGAAAGCCCCGGGCGAGTAGGGCCGGGCTTGAGCAGTCCTTGGCGTCGACGACCCAGCGCTCCGCCTCTGCACCCGGATCCTGGGCCTTGAACGCCAACGCCATATCCCACGCATCCAGGCACGGCCAGTCCTCGACGCACAGTGTGCCGTCGGCGAGTTCGCCCAAGGCGTCCAGCAGTCGTCCCTCCAGCAGTCCCGGGTCGTGGAAGAACTGGCGGGTTGCCCGGTGCTGGGTCCAATACGCGCCCAGACACGTAACCTTGTACTGCTCTGGAACCCCTGTACAGCCGGGAGTCCCACAGTCAACGGCCCCATCATCAACCGGATTTCGGCAGTCTGCGCAGCGCCGCAGGCGGACTTTCCCCGGCGCCTGGACCGGCTGGTGGACGTAGGCGATGCGGACGAACTTCGCCAGGAACGAGTCGTGGTCGGAGTCCGCTGCCGGGAGTTCCCGCGCCAGCGCCTGGACCTCGCGGTCGCTGAGCACCGGATGGTCGATCAGCAGGCGCCGCAGTCGGCAGTAGACCCGCTGAACAGCGTCGTCGTCCTTACCGTTCATCCGGGCACACAGCATCAGGGCGGCAAAAACCTGATTCTGAACGAGTTCCGCCTCGACGTCAGCGTGCTGGATCAGGTCCGCCGCCTGCTCGGCGAACTCCGACAGGGCATCACCCTCCAGCAGCACCGCTTCGAGATCGCCCTCGGTGAGCGACAGCGGCACAGGCCACGATCCCAGCGGGTGACGGCACCAGTCGAACAGTTCCAGGTCATCGCCGGGCCCTTCCAAGCCCAGTGACTGCGCCTTCCACCACAGGCGGCCCCGTGCGTCACGCCAGGCACGCGGCAATGGCCCCGATCCGTCCGTGCCGCGGGCCTGAACGTCGGCGCGCTGTCGTTCGAGGCGGATTTTCGCCAACGCGGCACACAGCAGCTCCACCAGCAGGTAGTCGTCCTGAGCGGTCCGTGGGTCTCTTTCTCCGCCGGGGCCGGCGTCCCGCGATGCAGGGATCGCAGCAGCGGGGCGGTGGTCATCTGGAACGTCGCCGTCAACTGATTGTGGCTGCGTACCGCCGGAGGCCGACGCAGCCGCTTCCTGAGCAACACTCATAGCCGACCGGTATACCCGACCGCACTGACAACGCCCCTCAAAATTCGAATGCCTATGCGACTGACCCGCTCGTGATTTCGATTATCCTCGGCCGGAGCTGCCGGACGGCGCTGCGGGCAGCGGTTCTACGGCCTGCGGGATTCTTCTCTGAAAACCGCTCTGTCTCAGGCCCGGGGAAGGCTCGCGGCCCGCGCTGTCAGTGGTGCGTGGTGGGATATGCCGCAGCACCGTTGCCGATGTCTCCGGAGTCGCCCCATGAGCTTACGTATGACGGCCCTGTCTCTCGCGAGCCGAAAAATGGCATCGGAGCGAGCCCAGTACCTCGCTCGGGTTGCACCGATCGGACAGGAGCAGCGAGCCATCGGCCCACTCCTGGGAGGTCCGGCGCGGGCCGCTCTCGAGCGATGGGGTCCGGCGGGTGAAGCTCGCAGCGGCGACGGAGATATGCAGGGTGCCGTCGACCGCCCGCGCACATATGCCCGCGAGGTCACCGCACGGTGCGTCCCGATGACTGCGTCGGTTGCCGTATTTCGTGGTTCGGGGGAGGGATATCGTCTGTGAGTCTCCCGTGCAGGGAGCGCGACGCTCCGCGTGTGCTCACCCGGGCAAGACGAGCCTGTTGTGTACATGCAGGGCGCGCCCTGAATGTACTGACCAGCAGGATTTCACGGCCTTCGGGTCGCCACCTTTGACGAGCAAGGACACCCCCCGACTGATGGTAGTGACCCAGCAGGAGATCGAGAACCGCTTGTGGGACGCCGCCGACGAGCTGCGCGTCGCGATGCCCGAAGCGCAGTACTCCTCGGTCGTCTTCCCTCTGATGTTCTGGAAGTACCTGTCGGATACCTGGGAGCACACCCACCAGACCTTCCTCAAGGAGAACGGGGACCTCGACCTCTCAGCCGAGGAAGCCGACGAGGTCGAGTACAGCAACTACCAGACGTTCAAGATCCCCTTCATCTTCCCCGGTACCGTTGCCGAGAGCCGCGCCTCTTGGTCATCCATCCTCGCCACCGTCGCCCAGCACGGCCTCGGCCAGCGGGTTCGCGCTTCCCTCCAGGCCATCGAGTCGGCCAACCCTGACAAGTTCTCCCGAATTTTCGGGTCCATGGCCTGGACCTCCGAAGCGGTGCTTCCAGGGGAGGTGCTGGCGTCGGTCATGCGGACGATGAACCGCGTCCCCAAGATGCACGAGGGCAACATGTCCCACGACGTGCTCGGGGGAGCGTACGAATACCTGCTCAAGCGGTTCTCGGACGGGTCCGGTACCCGCGCTGGCCAGTTCTTCACGCCGCGCGAGGTCGTCGAGCTGATCATCGAACTGCTGGACCCTAAGAACCACGAGTCGGTGTACGACCCGACCTGCGGGTCAGGTGGCATGCTCATTGCCGCCGCGAACCTACTGAAGGCCCACGGCGGGCGGGGCTACACACTCAGCCTGAACGGGCAAGAGGCGGTACCGGACACTGCTGGCGTGGCCCGCATGAACCTCTTCATGCACAACCTGACCGAGTTCAAGGTCGAGGTCGGCGACACCTTGAGGGACCCGCGTTTCAAGAAGCCGGACGGGTCCGTCAAGCAATTCGACATCATCGTCGCCAATCCGCCCTACAGCCTGAAGTGGAAGCCCTGGACCAACGACCCGCGCGCCATCGGCGGGGTCGCCCCACAGTCGTCGGCGGACTGGGCATTCGTGCAGCACATGATCGCCAGCATGGATCCGAAGAAGGGCCGCGCCGGCGTCGTCCTGCCGCACGGCGTCCTCTTCCGAGGCGGCCAGGAAGCAGCCATCCGGCAGCGCGTCCTGGATCGCGACCTCCTGGAAGCCGTGATCGGGCTGCCCGCGAACCTCTTTTACAGCACAACGATTCCGACCTGCATCCTTGTATTCCGTGCCCCTGGCACCAAGGCCCCGGAGCGGAAGGACGGCGTGCTGTTCATCGACGCCTCCGCACGATTCACCAAAGCCAAGAACCGCAACGTCCTCACGGACGTAGACATCACCAACGTCGTGACCGCCTACCACTCGCGCTCCGACGGCAGCGAAGAGACTGACCTCTCGGCGCGGTTCGTCCCCACCACGGAGATCGTGGCGAACGGGTACGACCTCAATATCGGCCGCTACATCAAGCAGGCCGCCGCTGAGCAGGAAGACCTCGGCACCCTCATCGACGCCTTCAACATCGCCCGTGCCGAGCGCCAGAAGGCCGAGCGGCGCATGCTCGCGGTCCTCTCTGCCGCCGGGATCGAGGGCTTCGATGAGTGACTGGCAGCAGATCAGCCTCAGTGCCCCGGAGACTCCTGTGCGTCGCAAGGTAGCTGTCCCGCCGCAGGGATCGAGGGCTTCGGCTGGTGACGGCTATCCGCTTCGTCCGCTCGGGGAAGTGATGCGTCTCGACATCCAGCGCACACCGATGAAGCCCGCAACAACCTACCGCCTAGCCGGGGTCTTGAATGCAGGGAAGGGGGTTGTTGCTAAAGGCGAACTCGACGGCGGAGATACAGAGTACGCAGCAATGAACGTGCTTCATGCCGATCAGGTTGTGATGCGAAAGCTGACCGCGTGGGAGGGCCCGATCACCGTAGTACCTGCCGAGTTCGACGGGTTCGTCGTCAGCAACGAGTTCCCGACGTTCACGCTTGGCCCCGAAGTGATGCCCGACTGGATGAGGCATGTCTGTGGCTCACCGCGACTGTGGGCAGAGATGAAGAACCGAGTGAGCGGGACGGTTCAACGGCGCAAGCGTCTCAACCCAGAGCAGCTCTTGCAGATTCAACTGCCGATCCCGCCCCGTGAGGTACAAGCTCGGATCGTAGAGATGCTCGACGCGGTCGATGCCCAGATCACCGCACTCCGCGGGGAAGCGGAAGCGCTCGCTCGAGTTCATGACGCAACACGTGAGTCGCTGCTCAAGGATGCGCCCTTGACCCCACTCTCTGATGTCTGCGAGCTGACCGCTCGGCTCGTGGACCCGAGGTTGGAGGAGTACGCGGACTTGACCCACGTTGGTGTTGAGACGATCGCCAAAGGCACCGGGGAGATCGTCGGCGCACGAACCGCTCGGGAGGACAAGATCATCAGCGGGAAGTTCCTATTCCGTGAAGGTGATGTCATCTACTCGAAGATCCGTCCCGCGCTAAGGAAGGTTGCTGTGCCGGGGTTCTCAGGGCTGTGCAGTGCGGACGCCTACCCGCTCAGGCCCAAGGCTGGCATTCCCGCGTCCCTGCTGCGTGAGGTACTGCTCCAAGAGCGCGTAGTCGAGTCAGCGGTTTCCATGGCTGGGCGGACCAAGATGCCCAAGGTGAACCGCAAACAGCTGTTCTCGATCCAGGTAGCAATGCCTTGTCCGGACAGCATCGCTTCGGTAGACGCGGCGCTGTCTGCGCTCAGGTGGCATCGTGAGGCTGTTGTCGCTGAAGCCGCGCGCCTCCGTGAGGTTCGGGTTGGGCTGCTGGCGGGACTGCTGGACCGCACCATCGCGATTGAGTCTGCCGAACTGGGGGTCTGAGCCGTGGCTAAGGGCATACGGGAACGCGAGTTCCAGAACTCGATGATCCAGTGGTCCCTCCCGATGGGATGGGGCTACAAAGCGGGCAGGTCGCTGCCGCGTGAGACGACACAAACGGTGCTCGCCGACCAGCTGCGGGACGCCATCGTCCGGCTCAACCCTGAGGTGATCGACGGGTTCGACGTGGACGCCGTGGTCGAGGAGATCATCGCCACGGTCAACGCCGTCGAAGGCGGGCTGGTGCGCGCCAACGAGCAGGTGCTGGAACTACTCCGCGGGCACAAGGAGTTCCGGGGCGCCGACGGCGTGTGGCACGCCTTGAAGGTCATCGATTTCGAGCATCCGACCACCAACGCCCTTGTCGTGTCGGACGAGGTGACCATAACCATCCCCGGCAAGACTCCCCGCCGGTTCGATCTCGTGTACTGGGCCAATGGCCTGCCCCTCGTTGTCGTAGAGGTGAAGTCACCGACCGCGAAGTCCGGGTGGGCCGACGCCGCACGCGAGGTCAACGATGTGTACGCCACCGAGTATCCGTGGTTCTTCACCCCCAATGTCTTCGCTGTCGCCTCCGACGGGCTGAAGCTGCGGTTCGGTGCCGCTGGTGCGCCCTTGAACCTGTGGCAGCCGTTCCGATCCACTGACGACGACGAGAACCTGTCCGGGCAGGCCGACGTGCAGCGCTCCGTCGAGCTGCTGCTCAACCCGGCCACAGTTTTGGACATGCTCGCCAACTTCACCCTGTTCGACACCTCTGGAGGCGGGGCGGACAGGAAGTACCTGCCCCGCTACCCGCAGATGGAGGCCGCCCATCTGATCCACAGGCGGGTCCTGGCCGACGGCAAGAAAGGTCTGATCTGGCACCACCAAGGCAGCGGGAAGACGCTGCTGATGGTGTTCGCTGCTTCGCTGCTGCTGGCTGACACCCGCACCGAGTCGCCCACGATCATCTTGCTCTCGGACCGAACCCAGCTCGTGCGGCAAACCTCCGGGGTATTCACCTCGGCGATGGGAGACGCCTACTTCCACCAGCCCTCCACCAGCAAGGAGTTGCGTTCCCTGCTGGCTGACGATGTGCGCGGCGTCATCTCCACGACTGTCCACAAGTTCGCCGATGCCGGCAAGAACCTGTCGACCCGCCGCAACATCATCGTGCTGGTCGATGAGGCACATCGCACGCAATCATCCGAGGAAGACTCCCTGGCGGGGCAGATGCGCGCAGCGTTGCCGCACGCGAAGTTCTTCGGCATGACCGGCACACCCGTCAGGAACCTCGCCACCAACACCTTCGCCCTCTTCGGTGAGGAGACCGACCCGAACAGGGTGCTGCATCGATATTCGGTGTCCCGGTCTCTGCAGGACGAGGCAACCGTTCCAGTCATGTTGGACCCGCACCCGGTCACCTTCGAGATGAACGACCGGGCCCTACAGGCCGAGTTCGACCAGTTCGCCGACGAGTTCGACCTCGACGACCCCGACCGTGAAACCTTGTCCCGCAAGTTCGGGCGCCTCACCTCAGTGTTCGCCAACCCCGAACGCATCAACACGGTCTGCCAGGACATCGTGGACCACTACCTGGCCAGCACCTATCGCAACGGCCTCAAGGCGCAGGTCGTCGCCTACAACCGTGAGCTGGCCGTGGCATACACGGACAAGATCAACGAGCTGCTGGCCGGCTACGAGGCGTCGCAGGTACTCGCCGAGGTCGGCAAGCACGATCGGATCACCGCAGAGGTGAATATCCACGTCTCGGACGCCAAGACCGAGGAAGCGGCCATGCGGCCCTACCGGCTCTCCGAGGTCGACGAGGAAGACCAGAAGCGGCGATTCCTCACTCCCGATGACCCTCTGTGCTTCCTTGTCGTGACGGCCAAGCTGATGACAGGGTTCGACGCCCCCAACGAGGGCGTCCTCTACCTGGACAAGCCAATGAAGGCTCACAACCTGTTCCAGACAATCACCCGCCCGAACCGCACCTGGATCTCCCCGGCAGGATTCGTGAAGGCCACCGGCGTGGTCGTGGACTACATCAGCCTGGCCGAAGAGGTCCAGCGTGCCGTCGTCGACCCCACCTCGGAGGGGTCCGCCGGCAAGGGCGGCGGGTTCGTCACCGACCTGACCGACCTGGTCGCCGAGTTCCGCACCACCTTCGCCCGCATCGAAGACCTCCTCGCTGACGTGGACGGCCTTGACCTCACGGCCCACGGATACGAGTCCGTACGTGTCATCAACGGCTTCCTGGACGCTAACCCTGACGCCGCCGAGGTCTTCAGTAAGAACTACCGGCTTCTGGCCCGCCTGTACCCGCTCATCAACACGGACAAGCGGGTCGCCAAGTACCAGGACGGGTTCGGGCTCTTCGGGTCTGCGTACACGACCCTGTTCAAGAAGTCTTCCGACGAGGAAAGGAAGGAGCGACTGGGCGAGCTGGGGCCGATGGTCCTGGAGATAATCAATGCCCACGTCCACTCCTTCTCGGTGGCCGCTTCCCAGGAAGAAGCCCTCGTTCTGGATGCCCAGGGCATTACGATCCTCAAGGAGCTGCTGGCCCTCGTCCGTCCCAAGCCCGACAAGGACGACAGCGAGGACAAGAGGCCGCCGTCTGCGGCGGAGATCCTGGACCACATCAAGGCGGCCCTTGAGAAGGGCGTCGAACCGGGGTCGGCGAAGTACACCGCCTTGGCAGAGCGGATCAGGCAGCTGCGGGACCGGATCATCCAGAATGCCCAGGACGCCCTGGAGTTCCTTGCCGAAGCGCTCCGGGTTGCCCGTGCCATCGTGAACGCCGAGAAGCACCCCGACGAAGCCGTCGTGTTGGACGATGACCATGTGGGTGTCCTGTCGCGGATCATCCACGACCACGCGCCGCCCGGCCTCACCGTCACGGAGCAGAATCTGGCCGAGGAGATCGATCAGGTGGTCAAGCGCACCCTCGCGCAGTCGTGGGACAACGCCGAGGCTCGCAACCGCGGCGTCCGCCGTGCAACCGCCGCGGTCTTCCGCCGGTACATGTTGAAGCCGGTGGGAGAGCCGTACGGCTCCACCGTCGCCTACGTCGAAGCCCACTACCTCGTTGAC
This sequence comes from Streptomyces sp. MNU76, assembly GCF_020982545.1. Lineage (GTDB taxonomy): Bacteria > Actinomycetota > Actinomycetes > Streptomycetales > Streptomycetaceae > Streptomyces. Next base: position 1,331,569 of record NZ_JAJKLK010000003.1, read on the forward strand.
TGACGAGTGCATGGAGGCCCGGCAACCTGCGGCGGTTGCCGGGCTGGTCGCGCTGCTCTGGCACTGATCTGTCTCCTGAGCGGCGCTGTTTTCGGCATCACTGGCGCGGCTACAACGGGGGCAGGGCTGTGGCGTCGCACACGGTGATGTGGAGGGCGTGAAGCGGCTGCGTCCGTGTGGGGCGGACGATCTCCAGACTCTGGGCGCCCTCGCGGAGCCGGAAGACGAGCTGGTCGAAGTGGTACCAGCCGAGGTTGATCCACAGGGCGCCGGCGCCGTACTGGTCGCGGCGGTGGTCGAGTGGCTGTCCCTGCACCCACATGGACGGCGGGGACATGCCGGTGTCCTCCGTATAGCGCACTGCGGCAGCGGCTGCGCGGCGCAGTGGGCTGTCCGGCTTCCAGCGGCGCCCCAGCGCGGCCACGGCTGCGGGGCTCGTGGGCTCGGCAGCCGCCAGCTCGATGCGGCGGATCTCGATCCCGCCGGCGTTCAGCAGTTCCACCAGATGGGTGCGCACGGGGAGGGGGATCCACCGGTCGAGTCCTTCGAACTGTTCGACCATCGCGTCGCGAGGCGCACGGCCGGCGGACGGGTCCGCTGTCAGCCCCTGTAGCCGTGCCTCTGCTGTGGCGCGGGTGTCGCCGCGCTTCCACAGTAGCTTCGGCTCGGAGCCTTCAGGGAGGCGGTCGTTCTGGTTGAACTGGAACTGGAAGCCGTGCTTGCTGCCTTTGAGCGCGCGCTTCATGCCCGCCATCGGATCCCGCCCGTACATGAGGGCGCCGACGACGTGTTCGGTGAATTCGGTGTCGGCCCGGTGGACCACCGACACGTCGAGGTCGCCTGGCTGCAGCGCGCCTCGGGCGTAGGAACCGAAGACATAGACCTCGTCTACGAGGTCGAGGGGGCGACTGCCTGCGTCCAGATTGTCGAGCATCTCGTGGAGCATCTCCGTTGCCCGTTCACGTTTCACTTGGACTCCCTTGCCGCCCGCGACCACTGCTTGGACCTTAGGGGCCACAAGCCAAGGCGAGAGCGCTATGCAGAGTGAATCCACGAGCGCCCCCGGGCTGGGTTGCCGAGGGCGGGGGCCTCATCGGCATTCAGCGAGAGTAAGCCCCCGTGAAACGGATAGTCGCGGTACGGTGCGAGTGTGGCCCTGCGGCATCCCCCGTCCGCAGGGCCACACTGCTGTTCGCGTGCGTGAGTGTGCTGGTCAGCGACTTCGGCTCGCCTGAGGTCTGGCGACGGTCGTCGCGATGGCCGGTTCGGTGGCGGTGGGACGCGGAGGCTGCCGCTGGACGCTGGGGCTGAACTGCCGCGTGCCGGTGCCGTGCGCGAGTTCCCCGGCCAGGCCGGCGATCATGGGCGCGGGCGCGTAGGGGGAGGCGTGGATCGTCCAGGTGGGCTGGTCGATGGTGGGGCCGGCCCAGATGGTCCAGGTGGCGAGGGGGCTGTTCGGTTGCTGGGCGGCGAAGGCGTCAAACTGGACACCGGCATCCTGGGAGGCGTTCGTCCAGCGGAGCCAGCGTCCGTCCACGGTGTGTTTCCATCCGGCGTCAGCGAGGGGTTTCGTGGCGGCGGTGACGGTCTTCTCGTCCACGGGGCTCCCCAGGGCGGCGGTGTCCCATCCGCCACCGTCGGCGAGGTGGTTCAGCAGAGCCTGGAGCATGGGAGCGGGAGCAGTGCCCGTGGCCGTCAGGTGCCACATGCGGTCGGACACCGGCGTCTCGTAGGCGGCCACGGTCCAGGCGGTCTCTCGGGGGTGGGCTTCGTGGACCCGCTCGATGCGCAGAGTCTGCGATTCGTGGATCGCGTGGGTGGTCTCGTCTGACCAGGTGCGCCACTTCTCCCATTCGCCGTGTGCATTGAGGAAGGTGTCGAGGATGGCGTCGTGGTCGCCGGCATCGGACAGATAGGCCGGGACGGTTTCCGGCTCCGGGCGGGCCGGTTCGGGCTTGGCTGTGGTGAGGGCGAGCGAGGTGCGGGCTTCGGCGGCGGCGCGTTCGGCGTCGGTCAGGAGTGCTGGGCCGGGGCGCATGTCGGCGCCGTGGACCTTCTCGAAGGCGAGCAGGGCTTGGGCGGGTGAGTCGAAGGTGTCGGCAACCTGCCGCAGGTGGTCCTCGCCGTGGAGGTAGACGGACTTGCCGTTGCGGCCGAGGTAGGTGCCGACCGCGACGGTGGTGTGGCCGTCGTTGGCGTGGGCGTGGATGAGGAGCTGGCCGTGGCGGATGTCGTCATGGATCTTTTGGGCCTCGTTGGAGACCTCGCGGATTTCGCTGCGGGTGCACCAGGGCATCGGGTAGTTCGCCCAGGTCCATTCCTCGTCCATGGCCTCCTGGAGCCGAGGGGTGATCTCGACGGTGATGCCTTCGGCGGTCAGGTGCTTGGCTGCGTCCTGGGCCCAGTACGGCTCCTCGTGGTCGATGCGGACCAGGACCAGGACGTTGTCGGCGACGACGGTCCAGTCGGCTGCCTCCAGGCCCAGGTGGGCGATGTGAGCCTGGGTGCCGGTCAGGACGGCGGTCACGGCGCTGGGATGGGTGGGGTGGGTGTCGAGGTGGACGTGGGCGTCGATGGGGAGTGTGGTGGGCACGTTGAGGTGGTCGTCTCCTCTTCCGGTGGCAGGGCCTTCGGGTCCGGCCACCGGCGTATGCGGGGTGCTATCGGGTTGCTCGCGCGGCGCGGGTGAAGTGGGCGGCCGTGGTGGTTGGCGGGCCGGCGCGGGTGGTGGGCGCGGGTCGCGGTCGTGGCGGCGGGACCGCTGCGGTGGCGTGCTGCCAGCGGGTGCGGACGGCGCCGATGTCGGCGAGGGATCGGCGGGCGCCGGCGACGAGCTGGAACGGGGTGTTCGCCGGGTCGCCGGCGTACGCCTCGATGCGCCGGCCGGTGTGATCGGCGGTGGCCAGGAGGGAGCGCTGCAGGGCGCGCTCGCCCCAGTGCTCCACGGACCCGGCCGGTTCGGCCAGCAGGCGGAGCACCTCGCCAGGTTCGCTTCCGTCGTCGAGCAGGCCGCGCTGTTGGGCCTCCCACAGGACGGTGACGGGGTCGACGGGCTCGCGGCGGCGGGCCAGAGCGGTCAGGCACTGCCACAGGCCGCCGTGCAAGGGCAGGGTGAGGTCGTCGGGGAGCAGCCACCGGACGGACTCGATATCGGATGGGTGGGCGGTGGCGGTCGCGAGCAGCAGCCGCTCCTCCTCGACTGCCTCGATGTAGTCGGGCGCGATGGCTGGCGGAGGTGCGGGGGTGCGCGGCAGGACGCCGGCGCGCGGTGGGAACCGGCTCGCGATGTCGTCCACGACCGCGGCGAGCGCGTCGGCCTCGGCGAGCACCGTCTGGACGGGGTGGGGGAGGGAGGCATCGTGGACGGTCTGGACGAAGCGTTCGGCTGCCGTCTGCAGGCGTCGGCGGGCGTGTTCGGCCTCGACCATCCGTGCGTAGGCCGGTGCGTGGCGGGGCCAGGGGCAGACCTGGATGAGGGTGTGCAGGTAGGAGGCGGTCAGTCCGCGCGCCTGCTCGCGCCCCGTGGCGAGCACCTGGTCGAGCCACTTGGTGTTCTTCGCGTGCTTGGCCGGGTCGGGCGGGGGCAGGGTGCTGATCGCTGCGTACAGGGCGGAGTGCGCGGCGGTGGAGAACGAGTTGCCGGCGATGCCGGTCACGTCGGCGAGACGGTGCGGATCGAGGAGGAGGGCGCCGAGGAGGGCCTGCTCGACGTAGTGCACGGGCCGCGGCGGATGCGTGTCGGGCAGGTCGTCGAGGTCGCCGATTTCGTCAGGTTCGGGGGTGCGGGGCATCAGGCGGTGAGGGTGAAGTCGTCGGGGTCGAGGGTGACGCCGAGGTGCGGGGCGAGGAGGTGGCCGGCGAGCAACGGCGGTACGGCGTTGCCGATCTGGGAGAACTGCTGGCCCTTGTTGCCGGCCCAGGGGTAGTCGGCGGGGAAGGTCTGCAGGAGGCCGGCCTCGCGGGCGGTGATCCGGATCGGCTCCGGCACTGCCGCCGTGTCCGTGTCGTCCGTCGGTGCGAGGGCCGGTGCGGCGACCCAGGTGCACTCGTTCGCCCGGTGACCGAAGAACAGCGTGCCTGCCGGCTCGGACAGCGGACGGATGGTGGCGTTGGCCTGGTTGTTGCTGCGCAGGGACCAGGACCAGCGGTGCGCCTCGGCGGTGAACGTCGGCGCCGGGGCGGTGGCGGTCCGGTTCTCGCGGGTGCCGTGCCGGGCGGCCCATCCGGCTCCTTCGCGGCGGGACTGCAGGACCACAGCCTCCGGTCGCGGCATCCAGGTGCCGCGCTCCCGGGCGTCGGAGAGCGTCTTGCGGGAGCCTGAAGGGAACGGTTCGGGCCCGCCGCCGGGTCCGCCGCCGGCGCAGACGGTGGGGACGGGGCGGTCGGTGGCGCCCCAGCCGAGGGCCTCGGCCATCGACACCCATCGGTCACGGCCTGGCCCGAACAGGCTCTCCGGCTCGGCGGTCTGGGCATGCGTGGGTGGTGGGGGCTGGGCGGTGCGGACGCGGGAGGCGAGCAGGATGGCCCGCCGCCTGGTTTGCGGTACGCCGAAGTTGGCGGCGTTGAGGATCCCGTACCAGACCGAGAACCCCCATCCGCGCAGCACGGAGGCGTACTGCTTCCACAGCGGCAGGACGTCCGGCACTTCTTCCATGGCGACCCAGTCGGGCTCGCCGACGGTGTTGAGGGCGTGGAGGTAGCGCATGGGCTCGGCGGCCAGCAGCGAGCGTTCGTCCCGGCAGGCGGTCAGCAGCTTCTCGCGGGTGTCGCGTCCGGCGGCGAGGTCCGCCACTGCCTGGTGCACGAGCGGCTGGTCAACCAGGCCGAGGCGCTTGCCGGCCATGGACCACGCCTGGCAGGGCGGGCTCGCGATGAGCCCGGCGGTCTTGCCGAGGAAGGGCCAGACGGGATACAGCGCCACGTCGGTGCGAATGGTCAGCTGCCCTGCCGCTGCTCGGGTCTTGCAGGCCCATTCGTCCCATTCGAGGCCCACGTCCCGTGCGCCGAGGACGTTTAGCGAGTGGCTCCATCCGCCCGGTCCTGCAAACAGGTCCAGGATGGTCAAGAGGCCAGTCCGAAGTTGTTCTGTGCCGGCTCGACTTCACCGCGGCAGGCCCACGGGGAGCAGCCGTCGGCGACTCCTTGCTCCAGCTCCTGAAGGTCAGGTCCGCTGTCGGTGAGTTCTTGCTGCATCGCTGCCCATTCGGCGGCGGTGACGTGATCGATGGGGGCCTCGCTGAGAGGCACGCGGGAGCGGTGGAGAAACGCCTCGCCAAGCAGCCGGTTGCCGGTGGCGTTCGCGCGGGCGTTTCCCTTGCGGATGGCCGCGTCGAACTCCACCACGTCCTCCCATTCCTCCGGAGAGTTGTCGCGGATGTTGCGCCACTGGGCGTTTCCGTGGAAAGGGCAACCCAAGCAGCTCGATTTCGGGGTGTCGGCCAGGCCGAGCGACGCCAGGTAGCGGACGCAGTCGGACCGTGACCAGCACATGTCTATGAGTGGGTGCCGGTTGCGCATGTACTTGACGTCGGCGTCCTTGGCCCGGTGGAATTCGTCGGTGGAGATGCCGACCCACTGCTCGACGAAGACGCCCTTGGGGATGCGTGTGGGATAGGGGTAGCCGAGTAGTTCGCGGACCTTTTTCTTGATCGGCTTGATTTTATATTCCCCGGTGCATTGCCGTCTGGTCATACCCGGATTTCCGTCCTTGTTCAGGACGTAGAGCGGCATTGACGCAAATCTGTGGTTGGGGTCCAGGGCATCGTTGCGTATGTTTCCGGACGATACGCGGAGAACGGGTATGCCTGCGGGTCTGGCTATTTCTCGCTCCAGTCGGTCGAGATGGGAATAAACGGCTCTCGGTTCCCAGCCCGTGTCGGCGAAAATTGCGTAGTCGACCTTCGGGAGTATGCCGTGTGCGGAGAGGGCGAGCATGGTGCTGGACTGGATACCGGCACCTAGTGAAATTGCCCGGAAGGCAGGGAGTTCGGAAATGATCGGTCCTGGGGGTGAGGAGGGTGGTGGGGCTCGGTTCGGCGGTGAGGCGGGCGATGCGGTCGCTGATGAGCGCGGGTGGCGGATGGGCAGCGCGTGCGTGGTGCGGGGAGGATCTCCAGGCGAGCGGCAGGGAGTTGGGCGGCCAGTTGCTTGGTGTGGGCGGCGGGGATGTGCCGGTCGTCCGCGCCGGCCATCAGCAGCAGCCGGTCGCCGAACTGGTTGAGCACGGTGGCGTCGCGCGGCTGGTAGCGGCGCAGGCACTGCCACAGGCCGGCGAGATCGCGGGTGTGGGTGTGGCGGATGCCGTGGCGGCACCGCGGTGGCCCGTCGGCCGGCCGGTCGGGGTGGGGCGCGAGGCTGTAGGGGTGTGTGGTGGGCAGCCGGCGCCGCAGGAAGTCCACCGTGCGGGGCGCCCGGGTGCAGGCCAGGGCGGCGAGGCTGCGTCCGGCGGCCAGGAGCCAGGAGCGCGGGTCGCGTCCGGGCAGCACGGTCGCACCACGTGCGGTGGCCGACAGCAGCACCATGCCCCGGATGCGGGCCTGGTGTTGGGGGTGCAGGGCGGCGAGTTCCTGCAGGACGAGGGCGCCCAGGGAATGGCCGGCGAGCACGAGCGGCCCGGCGGGGACGACGCGGGTCAGGATCTGATGCAGGTCGTCGGCGAGCTGCCGGATCGTCAGCGGTGCCTGGCCGCGCGGGGTGTGACCGTGCGCGCGCTGGTCGTAGCGCACGACGCTCAGGCCCAGACCGGTCAGGAGCCGGGCGTGGACGCGCCACAGGTCCGCGGTGACGGACGCGCCGTGCACCAGCACGACCGTCGCGCCGCCGGGACGCGGGCGCGCAGGGGTGTCGCGGTAGACGGACAGGCGAGTGCCGTCCGCGGCGGAGACCGACAACACCTCGGTGGCAGAAAGCGGGTTGCGCACAGGTAGGACTTCCAAAGGGGGGATCAGTAGGGGGCAGCCGTTCGCCGTCCGGGCCGGGTTGGTGGAACTGGCCGTTCGGCACCTCACTGCGCTTGCCGCCGTCCTGGGGGCGGCCGGATATCGGGGAGACGACCCCCAGCGGCCGGGCGGGAAAGTCAGCGGCGCGATCGTGTGGGGTTGGCAAGGCGCAGGTGCGCTGGCGTTCGGGCCACGGGTACAGCGCTGACCGATGACCGGGCGGCGGCGCGGGCAGCTTGAGTTCGGGGGCCGGCCGCCGCAGAGCGAATGGTCAAAAGGGCAGGCGGCGCTTGCGCATGGTGCAGTGCCCTGGGGGGAAGCGGGTGGTGGTCAGCGGCTGCGCCGCTGGACCTGTGTGATGGGCGGCGGTGCGGTGGCGGCACCGGGGCGGGATGGTGCCGGTGGGATGTCCTGCGGGGTCGCGATGCCGAGGCCGATGCGCACGCTGATGCCTTCGGCGTAGAGGTGGGCCTCGGCTCGGACAACGGCACTGAGCGCGTCGCGATCACCGAATCCGGGTGGCAGTGCGTGCTGTTGCTTCTCCCCCGCTGATATGAAGCCGTACTGGACGAGATGGCGTCGGCCTGGCCCGTGGCCGCGGTCGCGCTGACCGCGTGGTCGGTGAAGCGGATGGCCACGTCGGGCTCGCGTGACGGGGCTGCGCCGTCCTGGCGCGTGGTCCAGGCGAGGTCGACGAGGTCGTGGGTGTAGGCCAGGAGCCCGTACATCGCGATTCCGGCGCGCTCGTGCGCGTCCAGCGCGGTGCCCGGTGGCAGCAGGTAGAGCGTGCGGCCGAGGTGTTCGCGGGTGAGGAACCCGGCCTCGGTCAGCAGCCGGGCGGTGTCGCGGATGCGGCGGTTGAGGACGACGAAGGTGTGCCCGTCGTCGGTGGACCCGATGAACACATCGGGGATGTCCAGAAGAGACAATGCGGTCCAGGGGTTTTCGGTGGGCGGTATGCCGGGCGGCGGGCGGGGTGATGACCCGATACGGCTTCCTGTGCCCTTAGCTGCGTACTTCGCGGGCGCGCGGGGACGGATTGGCTGGGAACGCAGGGTGTTCAGCGGCGGGGTGCGCAGCGTGGTGTGGGCTTCGCGTCCGGGGGATTGCGCGGTGGCCCGGCCCTGGTAGCCGATCAGCTGAGGCAGAGTCTGGGTGACCGTGACGATGGCCTTGATCGCAGTCTGCCGAGTGAACTGCGCCTTCCAGAACGGCTCGTGCTGGGGGACTGATCACCACTGCCCTCTGGGGCGGCGGGAGGTGAAGCCCACGAACAGGGTGCCCTCGGGGCTGCTGACAGTCCGGTCACGCTCGTGCTCGTTCGGCCAGCCGAAGAGGCGGATCAGCGGGTGGATCGCGTTGGCGAGCCGGTCGGTCCCGGCGCCCGCCAGATGGAGAGGGGAGACCAGGACGCGATCCTGGGGCGCGAAGTGCGTCACCGGCGCGCTCCCTGCACCGCAGGAGTCCTGGGGACGGCTTTCCCGGGGGTAGTCGCACTGGCTGCGGGGCGCTGCTTGACCAGAGCCTGCCGCCCGTGCTCGGTGACGGTGATCCTCTGCCCGTGGACCAGGGAGGTGCTGGTGTCCCAGTCGACGAGCCCGCGCTTGTTCAGCGCCCGGAAGGTGGCGATCGAGACGCGGGTGCCGTCGTCGGCGGTGACACGGGTCACGCCCAGCCCCCGCTGCGAACTCTCATACAGCCGCCCTTCGCCGAGGGCGAGTGCCTTGAGGGCGTCGTACTGGGCGCTGGTCAGCGGAGGGCTGGCAGATCGCTGCGCGGTAGCCGCTCCCTCCCGTGTGGCGGCGAGGTCGCGGGTGATGCCGGTGGCGACGTAGTGGCACCCGGTCGCACTCAGGTCGAGCTGGTGGGCGGCGTCAGCGAGGTGGCCGGTCATCTTCGGGATGGCCTCGGCGTGGCGAGCGGTGCGCACCGACGCGTCGTCCGCCGGATAGCCGGGGAACGGCGCCCCTTCATAGGGGTTGGCGTGCAGCGCGCTGGCGAGGTCGTTGCCGGCCAGGGAGGAGGCGACCACGACCGAGGCCAGGCACTCCAGGCTCGCGCGGCTGCCGGCGACGCTGGTGTACGTGCTGGAGTCGAGCGCGCCTAGGCGGACGAGGACGGTGGCCGTCAGGTCCTGGGTCATGAGCAGAAGCGGGCTGATCTGGCGCAGCGCGTCGGTGCCGGGGGTGTAGGAGACGCCCCGAACGCGAGCGTGCAGGGCCTCGAAGTCGCGTGCCAGAGTGCGGAGTTGTTGTGCGTGTTCTGCCAGGTCGAGCAGGGGCATGGGGTGGTGTGGCTCCGGAGGGTCGGTCAGCGGCTTCGGGTGGCCGTCGTCGCGGCGGTGGGGGCGGGCGCGGGTGTCGTGCCGGGTGGCCTGGCGGTGATCGGGCGGCTGATGACGGCGGCCAGGGCGGTGGTGCCGGCGGCGGTGAGACGGACTCGGTCTTGAAGCGGTCCGCCCGCGTAGGCGGAGGACGCGGAGTTCGGGACGCGCTCGGCCAGAGCGTTCGCCTCCAGCGACCGCAGTGTGCCGATGAGTACGCGCTCGTCGCGGTAGTGGACGTACTGCCGTCCCAGGGAGCGGGTGGCCACGACGTGCCCGCAGGCGATCTCCCACAGGGCGGTGCGCTGCGTTGCGGTCAGCTGGTGGTCTGGAGCATCGGTGGTGCTCCAGCGGCGGCGTCGGATTTCGTGGGCGATGCTGTCGGCGCAGCTCATGGCGGCTTCGGGGGCCAGGGCGGTCAGGGTGCGCGCCATGGGAAGACGGTGGTCCGTCGAGGCGCTGCTCAGGAAGGCGAGCTGTTGGAGACGAACCACCGCGTCCGACAGCTCGTGACTTTCGTAGAGGCGTTCGTCGGTGACCGCTTTGATGGCGGTGCGGGTCGCGGAGGCGAGTCGCTGGGCGGAGGCGACGTGGGCGTCGGGCTCGGCCTGCGATCCGGCTCGCAGGAGGCGGTCGAGCGTGTCGTTGTGCTCCACGTACTGGTCTGCGAGCAGCATGAGCCGTTCAACCGGCGTCGGTGGCGGGGCCACTTCAAAGAGGAGGCCATCGGTGGGCGGTGTCGTCATGCGCGGCGCCGGAGAGCCGGGCGGGCAACGGGCTGGGGTGGGTGCGCTCGCAGCAGCGGGGTTGCGGTACCTCCAGCGCGGTGCGGGCTGCTGCCAGGGCCCGCCTGGCGTCGTCGAGGTGGATCCGTAGGCGGCTGTGGTGGTCCAGCGAGTCGAGCTTTTGCTGGAGCGTGTCCTGCGCCGTGGTGGTGAGGGTGATGAGCGGGGCGAGGGCCTGGGTGTAGTGGGCGATGGCCCGCCCGACGTGGCCGGCGCTCGCGCCGAGGATCTCGGCGGGCGGGAGATCGGTGATGTTCGGGGCCAGCTGGTATTCGACGTCGGCGGCCATGCCGGCGGCGAGGTGGCACAGCAGGCCGATGTGCCGCGCGGCGTTGAACAGGCCGGTGCCGTCCACGGTGATGTGGTGGTCGCGGATGTCCGCGGTCACGGCGTCTACGGCCTGGCGCGGGGACATCTCGTCGAGGTCGGCGGGTTCGTAAGTGTGCAGGGCATCTCCAGACATGTGTGTCAGGGGGCTTGCCACAGGAAGCGGGCGATGTGGTCGGTGCCGTGGCCAGCCCGAGGCCGGGAGGGAGTGTGCCATCCGGCCCGGGGCGGGCGGCCGGCGATCAGGCCCCATCCCGCGCCGCGCAGGGACGCGCCGCTCACGCCCGCCTGGGCAAAGGTGATCAGGCGCTGGTAACCGAGGGCTTTCGCCGCGCGCCACGATGCTCCGTACCGCACCGAGTTGGCGTTGCGACCGCTGTCGCTGGCGGTCCGGGTGACTTCGAGGGTGGCGCCGTCATCAAGGTGGCGGGCAACCGGCCGGCCGACGATAGCCACGGCGCGCAGCGTGCCGGTCTCCTCGCGGCTCCGACGGCGAAGATCTGACCTGCGGGCGGCGGGTGATGGCGGTGACCAGGCGCGCACGAAGTCCATCACCTCACGTGAGCGCACCGGCACCAGATGCAGCCGGGCGGCGCTCACACGGCCTTCCCGAAGTCGGACTGCGTCGGCGCGTGCTTCGCCACGGCGCGAGCGGTGATCGCCTTGGACGCGCGGGACGACGCCGCGGACAGCTCCTCCGCTCCGGGCTCCAGGTACCACGGACGCAGGTCCAGCATGGCGGCCCGCATACCGGTGGCGAAGCAGAGCGCGGTGCCCTTGGGGAGGGCACGGATGGCGTCGGCGGGCAGGATTCGTTCCTGCCGCATGCTGACCGAGGTCGACTTGCCGGACTCCGAGTGCGAGGTGGAGGTCGTCTCGACGTCGTGATCGCCGATCAAACGGCTGAGCTTGTCCGCGAAGTCCGGGTCGTCGATCCCGGAGCCGATGACCTTGACGGTCGAGGCGGACCACATGGCGTCCATTCCGGCGTCCGACCACACTTTCTGGCCCTGGCGGTAGGACTGCAGGATCGTGATCGGGATGATGCCGCGCGACCCGAGGTGCGAGTACAGGTCCGGCAAGTCGCTGATCTTGCAGACGTTGGCGGCCTCGTCGAGGATCGCGAGCATGGGCGGGTCGAGGCGCCCGCCGGCGCGTTCGGCCTGCGCGGTCGCGGCACGCATCACCGAGTCCGCGCACGCGGCGATCAGCGCCGAGGCGCCGCCGCCACCGTCCTTGCTGAGCAGGAAGAGCGTGTCGGTGGAGGTCACGAACGCAGACGGCTTGAACTCAGCGGTGTCCTTCTGCGGGGTGACCCACGCGGCGATCTCGCTGTTCAGCAGCGCGGCGGCGTACTGGCGGGCGGTCTCGTAGATGCCGTCCCTCGTTTCCGGCGGTCCCTCCACCGTGCCCTTGAGCTGGGCGGCGACGGCGGCGAAGCCGTGGTCCCGGAGGATGTCGAGCGGGGTGCGGTCGGCCGGGAAGGCCAGCCACTGCATGACGTCGGTGATCGGCCGCTCGTCGAGGGCCGCGGCCAGGAACAACTGCGCGAGGATGTTGGACCCGGCCTTGGACCAGAAGTCACCCTGCTGGCTCGCGTCCACCGAGGCGGCGAGGAAGTGGCCGGCCAACCGCCCGGCTCCGTCCAGAGTTTTGGCGTCCGCCAAAGGGTTCCACCACATCTCGCGTGCGGCGTGCGCGATCTGCTGCGGGTCCATCGACCACACCTGTCCGACGCGGGCGCGGGCGTCGTAGGTGGCGGTGAAGGCGTCGCCGGCGGCTTTGTTCGAGGTCAGCAGGACGGGGCCGGGCGCGGCGAGAATGGAGGGGATCGCGAGGCTGGTGGTCTTGCCCGAGCGGGGCGCCATGATGGCGACCGCCACGTCCTCGTAGCCCATGCGCACCTCGTGCTTGGTGCCCTGCAGGTTACCGAGCAGGATGCCGGTGTCGCGGGCCTCGATGTGCTTGGCGTCTTTCAGGCTCGGGCGCAGGGAGCGGGCCTTGTCGGTGATCGCCTTGGCCATCAGCGGCTCGATATCCCGCGCCTTGGCCATGCCGGAGACCTTTTTCTTCCGGCTGCCGCTGCGGTTCTTGTGCCGGGCCCACAGGACGCCCACCGCAATGGCGAGGGCCAGGAACAGGACAACAGGGACGACGCGGGTACCGATCAGCAGGGAAGTCTCTCCCGCTTTGGGCCACAGCTGATCGGGGTGGAGGAGGGCGCTGGTCGGCTGGTAGGGGGCCCAGTCGGCGCCGGTGAGGTAGGCGGTGGCGTTGCCGGACAGCCAGGCGAGGTGGGCGAGGGGGACGACGACGGCGAGTACGCCGATCAGGAGGCGCAGGACGAGGTCGTACCCGTCCGTGTTGCTGTTGGAGGAGGAAGGGGGCAAGGGCTACGTGCTTCCGTGCGGGGACGGGGCGGAGGGATCAGCGGCTGCGGTGGTTCTTGGCGGCGGCTGTCGCGAGGGGATCGGACTCGTCGGCGAGGTGGCGCGCCGGGCTGCGAGGGAGTGGACGCGTTCTTCCAGCTCCCCGGCCACGTACACGGCGAGCACGTCCGCGGTCCTACAGCTGACGACGTTCGGGTCGCGGGTCGGGAGACTGCGCCCGCTGTCGATGCGCGGTACGGGCTTCGGATCGGCGAGCGCAGCGGTGAACGCGGCGACCATGTACGCAGGAATGTGCGCGCCGAAGCGGGCCTGCCACACCGGCCGGTCCGGGCCGAGTGCGGCGGTGAAGAACCAGGCGCCCGGTTCCTCCGCGTTGCCCAGCCGATGGACGTACGCGGTGCCGTCGGGTGATACGAGGCCGTTGTCCGCGGAGGCGGGCGACCAGCCGATCTGTTGGAGCGGCTCGTACGGGTCGGATGGTGTGCTCGCGGTTGCGGCCGGATCGGTGAGGGCGTCGGTAACGGCGGCGATCAGTTCGACTGGGGTGAGGGCGCCGAAGCTCGCGTACCACGCTGGCCGGTCCGGCTCCGCAGCGTGGTGAAGGGTCCACCACTGGCCGTCGGGTTCGGGTTCCAGGCGCAGGAGGGCTTTCTGGTCGGGGCTGGAGAGCAGGACGCGCGCCATCAGGGGGTCGTTGCCGTGGCTCCAGCCGCAGGCGCGGTGGAGGGGGATGGTGATCCAGGCGGGGTCACCGCCACCGGCCAGGTGGCGCGGGGCGATGAAGTCGACCTCGACAGTCTCGGGAGCCAGGGGCATGGTCACTTCCGTGCCGGGGTTCGCCGGTCGGCCGCGGGAGCCGGCGATGGTGCAGGTGCCAGAGGTGAGGGGGCGCTGCGGGCAGCGGCGTTGATCTCGCGGAGTGTCTTGCCATGGGTGGCCCAGTCGTCGAGGTAGCTCCACGATTCGGCGTGGTACTCGGCGAGGGCGTCGTCGAAGGCCGTGGTGCCGGGCTTAGCGGTGGCGGGAAGGGCGTCTCGGGTTTCCAGCCACTGCTCGTGCAGCTGCTCGAGCCGGTCGAGGGCGGAGTGCAGGACACCCAACTGGTAGACCCAGCGGCTCTGCACGGTACCTTCCGGCAGGCGGCCCAGTTGCGTCTCCGCTGTGGCCAGCAGGTGACGGGCCCCGTAGCGGAGCGGTTCGAACGCCTCGGCGGTGTCGGCGTCGCGCTGGCTCGCGCGCAGGCCATAGGCGTGGTCGTCGTAGGGCCATCCGTCGAGGTCGGTGTGCTCGTCGGAGTAGGCGTCCCAGGCGTCGAGGATCTTCTTGCTGTCGCTCACGTAGCGGTCGAGGTGGCGGAGGGAGTCGCGGTGTGCGCGGTGATCGGCGGAAATGGGGAGGGGTCCTGTCGGTTCAGCGGCGGGCGGCTGGCTGGGCGGTGTGGGCCTTCGCCGGGGTCGGTGCGGGTCTCGTCAGCTGTCGGCGGGTGGAGCGTGCCCGGGCGCGGAGCGACTCGATACGCGCGGTGTGCGCGTCGACCACCTGCTGCGGGCGCAGCGGGCTGGGCTCCTGCACGGTGCTGTAGTGGCCGGTGCGGTCGTACATGCCGCGTTGGAGCGGGCTTCGGTCGACCAGCGCGGTGAGGAACGATCCGACGAGGTGGGCGGGGGTGCGCTCGTCGAGGTAGGCGTGCCAGATACGCGGGCCGGGGAACTGGTCGTAGCCGGGCTCGCGGGTCTCGACATGCCAGGACGGCCGGTCGCTGAATTCGCTCAGCGGGCGCAGTTCGATGTGGCACATGGAGTCCGGCGAGTATGCCGTGCCGCCTGAGTCGCGGTGCCACCCCGCCGAAGGCACCGCCTGCCACGGGTCCGGCTGCTGTGGCGGCGGGGCGACGAGGGCGTCGGTGAACCCGGCGAGGACCTCGGCGGGCACGAGTTCGCCGAACTCGGCGTACCAGCCCGGCTCGGTGTCGGCGGGCTCGGCCCGCAGCCGCCACCACGCGGAGGTGGTGGACTGCGGGTCGAACTGGAGGCGGTGGCGAAGGTCGGGGCTGCGCAGCACGATCTCGGCGCTCAACGGGTCGGAGACCGGGCTCCATCCGGCGGCGGCCAGGCCGTGGGTGACGTGGCGGGCATCCCCGGGGCCGGCGAGGTGGCGGGGGCTGGTGTCGAAGGGGATCTGCCTGGCGTGCTTGTCGGCGAACGCGGCGAGCTGTCGTTCGCTCAGGGGCACCGGGCGTCTCCCGGCTCACTCGCGGCGGTGCTGCCGTACAGGTCCCGGAGGTCGTCCAGGACGTAGTGGAGGGTGTGCTGGTCGGCCTGCTCCCACGCGGCCGTGCGCAGTTCCGCGATCAGAAGGTCGACCTGTGCGGTGCGCGGCGTGTCCGGGTGTTCCTGCAGGGTGCGGGCGAGGGCGCGCAGGGTGTCGGCGAGTTGGACGGGCAGGCCCGTGTATTCGTCGAGGAGGGGCTCTACGAAGGCGAGGGCTTCCACGGGGTCAGGGTTCTCGCGCAGGTAGTCGGTGAGTTCCGACAGGGTTTCGGTCGCGGTGTGGATGGTGTCCGGGGTGAGTGCGGGCATCGGGCTCCTCGGGACGGGTGCGGCGGGTCAGCGGCGGGTCCGGGCGCCGCCGGCCGGGGTATGGGTACGGGCGGTGGTGCGTGGCCGTGTGCTTCGAGCGCTGTTGCGGGCCCAGGTGGCGGCGCGGGCGGCCGTGATCCGGGCCTGTTGCCACGCACTGAGCTGGGAGGGCGTGACGGAGACCGACCAGGTGCGGATCTGTGCGCTGTGTGGGACGCGCCCGCGCGGGCGCATCACGGGATCGGGATTGGCGAGTTCGGCCGAGAGGGCTTGTACCAGGTGCATCGGGGTGTTGGGCGTGAAGTTGGCCGTCCAGCCGTTTCCCTGCTGGTCCTTCGCTCCGGTCCACCACATCGCTGTGCCGTCGGGGCTGTGGTGGTACTGCATCCACGCGGTGCCGTCGGGGCTGGTCGCCGTGTAGTGCTCGCCCTCCAAGCGCGTGTGCCAGTTCTGCTCCTGCAGGGGCGCCCAGACGTTGGGGGCGTGGGCGGAGCGGGGTCGGGTGAGGGCGTCGGTCATACCGGCGACGATCTCCACCGGCGTCTGCCGGCCCAGGTTCGCCGTCCATGCGCCGTTCAGGCCGTCCGCTTGGCCGTGGATGGTCCACCCGCCGGGCAGGATGTAGGGGTCGTAGGCGACACGGACGGTGCGGTCGGGGCTCTCCATGAGTAGCGGGCCGTTCGTCTTGGACTTGTCCCGCCAGCCCGAGGCGCGCAGGAACTCCGAGACGTGCCGGACGTCGCCGCCGCCGGCGAGGGCACGGGGCTGGACGAGGTAGTGCTGCTCGGTCTGCTCGCCTGGCCCCCAGCCCTGCCAGTGCTTCTTCTTCACCGGTGCCGCCGGACGACGAGCGGTGCGGGTGCCGGAGGCTTCGCCGCGGTGGTGGCGGGCTGGGTGCCGACGTGCTGCAGGGTGTCCTTGTGTTCGTCCAGGTCGAGGGTGATGTCGTGCAGTTCGTTCGAGGCGCGGCCCAGAGCGAGCCACACTTCCGCGGGGAGGGCGCCTCGTTCGGCCTGGTCCTTGGCGAACACGCTGCCGGTGGCGACGAGGTGGGTGATGCCGCCGAGGACTCCGGTGTCCGGGTCGAGGACGCGGGCGATGACCTGCGCGGCCTGGGGCGGGGGAAGTTGAGAGAGGTGGTCGGCGAGCTGGCCGAGCTGGCGGGTGATCTCGTCGGCCAGTCTCACCGGGTAGGGGCGGGTGGGTCATGCTCCTCCGGGTCGGTGGACGGTCAGTGGTGGTGCCGGTGGCCGACGCGCTGGGTCTCGGCGAGGACGGCCTCCGGGCGGGCGCCGGCCAGCAGGGTGATGCGGTCGGGGCCGGTCGGGATGCAGGCGCGCAGGTAGCGGCGGAACAGGGCGGTCGCGAGTCGGGGTTGGAGCCGGTTGCTGATCGGTGGGGTGTGCGGGCTGCTACAGGTTTCTCCGGGAATCGGGTTGCGGTGGGCGGCACCGAGGGGGCCAGGCCGCCCGGGCGGTCTTACGGGTGCGGCGGGCCGGTGCGGGTGCGAGGGAGAGTTGGCCGGTGCCGGATGCTGCGTGGCGGGGCGGGCTTCTCGGGCGCGGGCGTCGTGTACGGCGGGCCGGTAGGCGGTGTCGTCGAAGACGTCGGGTGTGCAGTTGACGTCGTAGCCGGCCAGGAGCAGGGCGGGGATGGCACGGGTCGCCAGGCGTTTCTGCTCGTCGGTACCGAGGTGTTCGGGCACGGTGTGCCAGATGTACAGCGGCGCGCCCGTGGGGTGTTCGTGGCGTTCGAGGCCGAGCTGTTCCAGCAGGTCGTGGAGCTGGGCGGGGCGCCGGTGGGGGTGTCGGCGTGGAGGGTGGTCGTCAGGGCCTTGCTGTAGATCTCGACGTCCGTGCCGTACTCGTCGGCCAGGTTGGCCGTGTGTTTCCCTTTGGGATCAACGGTGGCGGGAGGCCGAGGGGTGGGCAGAGCTCGGCGGCGGTGTGAGGGCCGGTTGCGGAGCGCGTGCGGCGTGGTTGCGGGCGTGGAGGATCACGCACGCGGCCTGGCTCATGGAGTTCGAGGTGTCCCTGAGCCGTGCGAGGGGTTCGGGTTCCTCGCCGGGGGCAGCCCCTTGGAGGGCACTGGCGGCGATCCAGGCCCGGACGACCACTTCCCTGGTAAGGGGCAGCAGCCCGTTGACCGGGGCGGCGATCTCGGTCAGCACCTCGGCCACCGCACTGCTGGTCTTGGCGGCAGAGGCTCGCTCGGCGAGCTGGGTGAGGAAGCGCAGGGCCGCGTTGTGTTCGCTGTCCGGTGTAGCCAGCGCGTTCAGGGCGTGGTCGAGGTGGACGCTGTGACCTGCGGAAAGCAGGGCGTGCGAGGCAGCGGTCGCCTTCAGGCGCTGGTGCTCGACGGGCAGGCCGTGGGGAAGCCGGTGGTAGTCCCGCTCGGTCCGGGAGCGGAGAGGAAGCCGCCGGTTCGCTGGAGAATGTAAGCCGCCTTCTCGGTGCCGCCGATGGCGACGACCAGGCCCGTGCGGGGGTCCTTGGTGATGTACTCCAGCACCCAGAACTCGGGCTCCGTCTGCTTCATCGAGCCCTGGTGGCCGGCGCACGACTGCCGGCAGGGGAGGGCGGCATGGAGGCTGGGGCGGAGGTGGGCGCGGTTCGGCCTGCGGGGTGCTGGAGGGCGGTGCCGATGCCGAGCGCGTCGAGTTTCGGGCCGATCTCGCGCAGGGCGCGCGCCTGCGCTCTGGTGTCGTCGTTGTTGAGGCGGTAGATGCCGCTCTGCGGGTCCTGGACGAAGCCGTGGGCGACGAGGATCGCGCCGGCACGGTCGTCGACGGGGGCGGTGGCGACGCTGCCGTCCGGCTGCCAGGTCAGGACGACCCGGTCCGGCTGGGAGGGCTGGATGCCGCCCAGGGCGTTGTGCCGGACCTGGGCGAGGGCGCTGTCGTAGCGGGCGAGCAGGTCGCCGGCTATCTGCTCGGCGCCCAGGAACGGGTCGTCCGCGAGAGCGATGCCGTTGGGCTCGGGGACGGCGCGAAATGCTTCGTCGGGCAGGGCGAGGGGGGCGACGGCGGCGATGAGGAATCCGTCGCGTTCGTCGTGCCGGTCCAGAAGGACGAGTTGGGCGCCGTCGGGGCGGCTCAGGACGGCTGCGTGCCGAAGCGGGTGCTCGGCGAGGGACGCGGCGACCAGGTCCAGGTCCCAGATGCGGTCGGCGAGTTCGGTGAGGTCGTCCTTGGCGTCGGCAGGGAGGTGAGTGCTGGTCCAGGTGTCGGGGAGTTCGCCGGCGAGGACGTCGGCGTACGAGGCGAGGCGCTCGGAGGTGTCGTAGTCGTGCATGGTGTCCTTGGGCGAGGTGGGGGTCAGCGGCGCAGTCCGGCGGCGACCGGGGCGGCGGGGCCGGGAGCGTGCGCGGCGGGGCGGGCAGGCGCACACGGCGGAGCGTTCGCGTTCGGTGGTGGGGAGATCCCGGTGCAGGTGCTGCGGCAGGGGTGTGGGGCGTGCCGGTCGGCGAGGGCGTTGCGGGTGTGGGCGAGGTCGGTGCGGATGATGTGGAGGTGCTCGTCGGCGAGGTAGCGCAGCCGCCGGGCGGTGTAGGGGTCGGCTGGCTGGCCGAGCCCGTCGTGGAAGTCGGCGGTGGCGGTGAGTGCTTCCTCCAGCGCGGCCAGGATGCCGTCGTGGGCGGCGGTGAGCTCGGTCAGCGCGTCGGCAGCCTCGTCCGTGGTGGTGGCGTCGCGCAGGCGCTCGGCGAGGTGGGCGACGGAGGAGCCCAGCGGCATGTAACTGGCCGGTCGGGCGTCGGTGTCGAAGTCCGGGGCGCAGTCGACGTGGTATTCGGTGGCCCGCAGGCGTGCGACGGCGTCGGTGGCGAGACGGGACTCGTCGTCCACGCTGAGGCCGGTGGGAGTGCGGTGGTAGGTCTCGTGGAGGCGGACGACGGCGACGAAACCCGCGCGCTGGAGGATGCTGTGTGCCTGGGAGTCACCGCCGCGGGCGAGGAGTTCGTTGGAATGCGGGTCGCGGTGGATGTCCAGGAAGCGGCCGGTACGGGGCAAGGAGACGTTTCTCCTACGGTGATCGGTGGGCGGTGTGCCGGACGGCGGGCGGTGCGGCGGCGACCCGGGGCTGGACCAGACGCGCGGCGGTGCTGTCCAGGTCCTGCTGGATGGCATGGAGGCGGCGGGCGATCAGCTCCAGGCGGTAGGCCGTGTCGGTGCCGCTGGCTCCGGGCTGGCGGGCGATCCGGTGCGCGGTGTGCTCGACCAGTCCGCGGACCGTTGCCAGCGGGCCGGCGTGCTCGTCGGCCAGCTGGGCCAGGACGCTCGCGAGCTGGGGCGATGCCGTGGGCGCGGTACGGATGGAGGGCCGAGTCGTGGGCCCGGCGCGGAGGGGGATCAGGTGGAGGTCCTGCTCGATGCGGCGCGCCTCGCCCGCAAGGCGCCGCAGGATGTCGGGGGGCGGGGCGTGCCATGCGCCGTCGAGGTGGATCAGGTTGGCGATCAGGTCGAGGCGTCCGGGCTGGGCCTGAACGGCGATCCACCGGCAGCCGTGCTCCTTGCCGGGAATCTCGATACCGGCAACGCGGGCGAGCCGGTGAGCGACCTCGGCCCACTCGGGCCCGGTCAGCTCCCGGTCGTCCGGATGGAGCCGGACGTCGAGGTGGAGGATCGCCCGCCGGTCGTCGTCCGGGCTGGCGGCGAACGGGTGCTCCAGGTAAGGGCCTTCGAGGTGCTCGGCCCACTGGACGGATGTCCAGGTCTTCTGTTCGTCGTCCAGGGTGTAGTAATCCAGGCCCGGCCAGTGGGCGACGATGGTGTGCTCGGTCAGGCCCTCGTTCGGGGAGACTGGCCGCCGCAGCGCCTCGGCGAGTGGGTCGTGCGGAGTGTGGGTCCGCGCGTTCAGGCGGGGGATCACCGGCCGCTCCGGATGTCGGCGACGTGCACGAGCTGGCCCAGGGCGGTGGTGGTGTACCAGCCGCAGTCGATCAGCTCGTCACGGTCTGCGAACCGCGCGAGGAGGGCGTCCTCCATGGCCCGCAGGTGGATCAGGCAGTCCGGGCAGCGGCGCGAGAGGTGCACGAGGTAGCGGGGGTGGCCGGTGACGTAGGACTGGGCGCCGCCGGTCGCATCACGCAGCCTCCAGCCGTCCTCGTCGGTCGGGGTGTGCCAGGACGGGGCGACGACACGCATCGCGTCGCCCCACAGTTCCCCGCCGGCCACCCCCTTCAGGACGACGACGGTGTCGCCGGCCTGGAAGTGGGCGTGGGTGATGTCCCGGGCGGGAGTGAGCGGGTCGGGCGTCGGCGCGAACGCCGAAGTGGGCGGGGGCTGGGACATGAGTTCCTTCCAACGCAATCGGTGGCGGCGGTGGGAGGAACAATGGTCCGGAGGAACGCCGGTTTGGCTAACCGGCGTTTCCCGGCTATGTTCCCCCGCCGTCAACGGAACGGGTTCTCCGTCCCGCGGTCGTTCTCACCTGCAGCGTCGAGGAGTTCGAGCAGGTCAGTGCCCTCGGCGTCGCGCTGGTCGATCCACCACCCGGCGGCGGTGACGGAGCGGGCCTTCTCCTCCAGCTCCGCCCAGTCCGCCTCGTCCCAGGTCCCTTCCACGACCAGCGCGGTGTGCGCGGCCGTCATCAGCTGGTGGCGGGAGCGCTCGCCCCACTCCAGGGCCTTGGCCCAGCCTTCCAGCGGCGGCATGGCGAACTGCTTCGCCCACGCGACGGCAGCCTCCTGCTCGGCGGCGCGCTTGGCCGCGAGCCACTCCTCCTTGGACTCGGTGTCGGCGTCGCGGGCGGCCTTCCAGCAGTCGGTGCAGTCACGCTCGGCGAGCCAGCGGGCGAATCCGGCCCGCCGGTCGGCAGGCCGGTCGGACAGGTTGTGTGCCACTTCGTGTCCACAGCTGTGGACAATTCTCCAGGTCGTACGGACAGCCATATTCGGGGTGATCTCCTTGCGGTGACGGGCAGTTCAGGGGTCAAGGGTGGGTCTGTGCGGTCGAGCAGACAGATGGTGGTGGCCTGCGTCGTCGCGGAGGTCGTGCATCAGATGCACGATTCGGGCGGCGGGCGGAGGTGGTCCGGAGTGCTTGGCGGTGGTCTCGGGGACGCTTCCGCCCTGCGTCGTCTCAGCGTGTTCTGCGGATGGCGTCTGTTGCCGCCGTGGCGATGGCGGCGGGAGCGCTGGAGGGCTGGGGCAGGTGCAGCAGGGTGGTCCCCGGCAGATGCTGGGACTTCGCGGTGAGGGTGAGTTGGAGTACGGCGCAGCCGGCGGTCGTGAGCTGCTTGACGCGGGTGACGGCAGAAGCGGTTTCGTCGCTGCGGTACCGGGCGTCGGTGACGATCACGAGGAGGCGGCCGGCGCCGGGGCAGCTGAGTCCGAGGCCATGGTCGAGTGCGTCGATGGCGTCGCCGAGGTTGTGGTGGCCGCCGTTGGCTTCGAACGTCGTCACGCGCTCCGGTGCTCGGTGGGTGGGCCGCGTGAGTGCGGTCAGGTGCCTGTCATAGGCGATGGTGGCGGTGAGGGAGTCGGGATCGGTCAGGGCTGCTGCGCGTGCCACGATCCAGGCAGCGGACGCGACGGGCGCGCAGGCGGCACGCATGGAGCCGGAGACGTCGACGGCGATACCCACACGAAGCGGTGGGGTGGGGGAGTTCCGGCGGCGGGTGTGGGTGAACGGTTGTGCGGTGGGGACCGACCCGGCCGCGCGTTGAGCGTCGCGGGCGAGGGCCGCGCGCATGTTCAGGCGGCCGGGCGGGGTGGCGCTGGTGGTCCGTTCCTCGGTCCGTTCGCGGTAGGCGGCGGCGCGCAGGGCGCGGCTCAGGCGCGCGGCGGCACTCTGCTCGGCGGCGGTGGGCCTGCGGGTGCCGGTGACCGGGCTGCTACGAGGCGCCGGTGTGCCGTCGGGGGTGACGGTGGTGCCACGGGTGTTGAAGACCGACTTGGCGGTGGCGGCGGCTTTGCGTCGCCGGCCGGCCCGCTGGGCGCGGTCCTGAGCCTGCGCCGTGGACTGCGCGGCGATGGCGTTGGCCGCTGCGGCCTGTGCCGCGAGGCCGGCGGCGTCGGTGGCTGCCGTGCTGTCCATGACGACCCCCACGGCGCCGCACAGCAGATCGGCCAAGTTCTCCGGCACGGGCAGGGCGGGGGCCGCGGCGTCCAGAGCGTCGCACCACTCTTGAGCGTGCGCGAGCATGGTCGTGGCGTCGTCGTCGGCGCACCGGTGGGCTGCGGTCCAGATGCGGGTGAGGGTGGCCAACAGGTTGGCGCCCAGCACCTTTTCGCACAGATCGGCGACGGCCCGGGTCTCGCCGGCGTCCAGGATGCCGACGTCACGGCGGCCCAGGACCAGGGCCGCCACGCCGGCGGCGTGCTCGATGCCCTTCAGGGCGGGGTGGGCGATGTCGGGCATGACCAGGGTTCGGGCACTGGTGCGCAGGTACGTGCGGTCCGTGGGCCGCGTGATCAGGTGTGCGCCTTCGACACGGCTCTCCTCCAGCAGGAGCGCGGCCTCGACGACACGGGGGTCCGCTCCGGCAGACGGTGTCCAGACGGAGTGGGCCGCGTGCGCGGCCTCGTGGACGAACACTCCCCAGGCGGCGGGATACCGCTCCTCGTCGCCCACGATCCGCGGATGGATCTCGTGAGGCTGGAGGGGGGCGAACAGGCCAGCGTCGAACTCGACCTCGCCCAGCGTGGGGAAGAACGCGGCCGGTGCGCCGCTGCGCGTGCCGGGGCGGCAGGTGACGAGGAGGTCCTGGCGGCCGGAGAGGGCGACCAGCCGGTCGCCGAGTTCGGCTCCCACGCGCAGCCACGCGGCCGGGGAGGAACGGGGTTGCGCGGGCGGGGCGCCGTCGTCGTCCCATCGCGCGAGGTCGGCGTCGTCGTCCCGGGTGGTGGCGGACGGTTGGACGTGGTGGTGGGCGCTCATCGCGAGCGGCCCCGGTGTGCGGAGCCGGTGCTGCCCGGGGGCTGCCGGGCGGCTGAGGCGGGGAGCTGCTTGCCGAGGGTGAGAGGAGCGATCTTCTTGATGCCGGCAGCCTTGATGACGGCGGCGGCGACGGCGTCGCGATCCTCCACAGGAGCGATGCCGACGAGGTTCGCGAGCGCGGCTTTGGTGCCGAGGACGGCCTCGGTCTTCTGGTAGCTGAGCAGTTCCCGCAGTTGGGGGGCCCAGCCCAGCTCGCCGAGTTCGACCTGGTGGGCGAGGTGTCGGGCGACCCGGACCACCCGGGCATCGATCCTCAGCGCCAGGGCGAGGTCATAGTCCGTGCCGATCTGGATCTGCACGCTAAACCGGCTCGCGAGCGCCTCCGTCAAAACCGCCCCGTGGACGCCGGGATTGTGGCCCGCCACCACGTAGAAGCCCGGCTCGGCCTTGATGGTCTCGCCCTTGTGGGCCTTGACCTGGATCTGCCTGCGCCCGTCCATCGCGGGATACAGCGCCGCCAGGACCTTCGGTGAGATCAAGGTGGCATCGTCGATCAGCAGGGCGCGGCCCTCGGTCATCGCGGTGACCAGCGGACCGTACTGGAAGACGTAGGCTCCCGCGTCGTTCTGTGTGTACTCGCCGATCAAGTCGCCGACCGTGGTGTCGCCGTCACCGGCGACGGTGAGCAGGTCCTCGAACGCCGCCTCGACCAGACTCGTCTTGCCGGTGCCCGGAGGGCCGTAGAGCAGCACCGGCACGTCGGCGTCGCGCAGGCGGTTCAACGCCTCGACGTCGGGCAGATCGGCCAGCTCCCGGGGGTGGTAGAGCTGGCCCCCCGCGCGGCGGATCGGGCCGGTCTGCCTGGGCGTGCGGGCCGTGGGGGCCGTAGTCGTCTGGGCGCGGGGAGCGTGGGTGCCCGGTGGGCTGATCACAGCGGTCTGCGCGGCTGCGGCGGTCTTCGCGTTCGCGCGGAACTCCGGTTGTCCGCTTCCGCCTTGGGCGGCCTCGCCGCGTCGCACCAGGGTGAGGGCGGCGTTGCGGACGGCGCCGTGGGAGTGGCCCAGCTGCCGGGCCATGTCTCCGATGGTGAGCGTGTCCGCCGACCGGTCGGCCAGCAGTCGAGCCACCTTGGCCCGTAGTTCACCGCCCTTGGTCCGCGCTGGACCGGCAGGCGTTCCGGGTGTGGTCAAAACGAGAATCCTTCAACAGGTGCGGGTGCGGGTGCGGGTGCGGGCGGGGTTGGCGATGCGCTGGAGAGGCCGGCCGCTCTCGGAGCGGATCACGGACTGTGCCGACATCGGCGACCGGGCCGACCGGGGCGTACCGTCGGCGCTCACCGGCCGACCGAGGGCTTGGTCCAGGTGCAGGGGATGGCTGGCGACGAGCAGCTCGCCGGCTGCCGGGCAGGCCCGTGCGGGTGCTGCGTACCGGGTTGTGTCGCTCGGCAGGCGCAGCTGGGCGTCTCTTCGAAGCCGGCCTGGAGCAGGATCCGCCGGGCGGCGGCGTTGTAGCCGGTGGTGGTGATCTCGCCGGTGATGGTGTGCCGGATCGTCATGAACGGCTCTGCCGGTGCTTCGGGCACGGCGGATCTCCTATCGGTGGTGGCGGGAAAGCGGTGGGGTGTTGGGCGAAGGCGCAGCGGGCCCGGGCTTCCAGCACATCAACGGTGCGTGGCTGGACCACGAACGATGGCCAATGACTGCCGACATGCTCCAGGGCGGGCCTCACCGCCCCGCAGCTACCTGACTCGCCCTTCCGCACGTTCTGACAGCCGGGTGTACCAACACGGCCATAAACGGATCTCCTCAAAGGGGTTGAAGGTAGGGGGTTTGCGCCTGATCAGGGCGTCTTTGTGCTGGCTTCGGAGTGAGCGGCGGTGCCGGCTTGCGGGGGTGAGGCGCCGCAGAGGAGGCGAGCGACGTGCGGGCAGTCCGGCACCGTGCTGTAGGTGATGCCCGGTGCCGGGGTCGTCGGTGCCTTCGGTGCTTAGCGGTGGCGCACGGGCGTGCTGGTGCGGGGCGGCGGCGTCGGTGGTGTGGTGTCCACGGCCGGACGCGGGCGGATGCGCAGCACGGGGGTGCGGTGAGGTGGCAGGACGGCGACGGTCGCGCCGAGGTCCTCGGCCGCCTCCTCGACTTCGCGGGTGAGGAACTCGATCTGTCGGCCCAGCGCCGCAAGGCGGGCGGCGATCTGGCGGCCCTGCATGGTCTCCAGCGCGCCGGCGAACTGGCCACTCGTTTCGAGGAGTTCCTGGAGACGGACCATCGGCCCCGAGATGTAGCCGCGCTGGACGGCGCCGAGGAGAGCTTCGGAGGCGTCTCCTGCGGTTCGGCCTTCGACCACGTCGCGGATGAGTTCCTGCAGCGACACCTCCGGGGCGGGCGCAGGGCGGTTGAACCGGGAGACGTCCGCGCGCAGCACACCGGGCGGGACCGGGGCAGGCAGTGCTTTCCCTGCCTCGTATTCGTGGGCGTAGTGCCCGATCACCTGCCAGCCCGGTGCGTCCGGGTCACCTCGTAGCGCGACCAGCGTCGAGTCGTCGTTCTCGACGAGGTGGGCGAGGGTGATCGGCTGCCCGTCGGCGGTGTACCACGACTCGGTCAGCTCCAGCTCGCCTCGCTGCTGCGCGGCCCGGGCCCTCTGCGTCCACGTCCGCTGTTCCTCGCCCGTCAGCGGGGCCCTGGGGTGGTGCTTGGTCTGGTCGGCGAGGTCGCTGGCGATGAAGCTGTGATCCGCCCAGGCGGCGAGGTGCGGCCACAGGGTCGAGTGCTGCGCGCGTTCGGCCGGGGAGCCGGGGGTGTCCGTCCGGTCGAGGGCCCGGCGGATCTCGGCGGCGGAGGCGGCCAGGCCGTCCAGCACGGCCCGCCACCCGGCCAGGTGCCGGGCGGGTGGCAGCTCGTCGAGCGCACGGCGGGCGGCGTCGAGCAGAGTGTCGGCGTGCGGGGCGAGGTGTGTGGTGTACGCCTCCACCGCCGCCCTGTTGCGGTGGGCTCGTGCGGCTGCCGCGGCGCCTGCGTGGACGGTGCGACCGTAGCGGTCGCATGCCATGTCGAGCGCGGCCTCGCTCTCGCGGTCGATGACCGCCATCCGCAGCCGGAAATTGCGTGCACCGTCCGCGAGTTCCGGTGTCACCGGGACGGAGCCGTCCGGGGCCGGATTCCTCGCGGGCGTCATCGGGACCGTCCAGTGCCCGAGGCCGTCAGGTGGACGGTCGGTGCGTAGGTGGGCTTCGGTGGGATCGGTCGGGCCGAGGGCGGGGAAGTGGTGGGCGGTGTGGCCCGCTGCGTCGTTCGGCCGGCTGCGGCTTGGGCGAGACGGCTGCGGCGCTCCTGTAGCCCGTTCGGCCTGTCCGGGCGCGGTGGCTCGGCGGAGAGGGACGGGTCGGGGCGAATGTCGGCCTGCACGCTGTAGCCGAGGCGGCGCAGGTCGTGGACGGCTTGGCGGGTACGGCGCAGCCCATCGCGTTCCGGCTCGGTGAGCCGGTACAGGCCCGGCGAAAAGGGGACGGGCTCGAACTGCTCGCGGACGAGGAACCACTCGGCCAGGTGAGGGGTGAAGCTCGGTGCGGCGGTGGCGACGAAACCGTGTTCGGGATGGGCACGGAAGCGGAAGTGGTCGGACAGGGAAGGATTCCTTCTTTCTGCTGGTCAGCGGCGAGGGGACGGCGGACGGGTCGTGGTACGCCGAGCTGGTCTCAAGGGGGCGGGTCCGCCGGCGGAGGGCCGGGCGTGCTGTCGCTTCCGTCGTCCCGTTCGGCGAATCCGGCCTGGTCCAAGGTGGTGTTGGCCCACTGGTACCGCCCGCCGTGGGCGATGGCGGCCAGGGGGTTCGGGGGCATCCCCGGGGTCTGCTGGTGTCGTTCAGTGGCGGTTCGGCTGCCGTGACTGGACGGCGGCTGGCTGGGTCCGCGGGCCGGTCGTGCGCGGTGCGGACGGCCCAGGCGGTGCCGGGGCGGAGGGCGCGCGCAGGGCGGCGGCGGTGTGGCGCAGGCGTGCGCGGGCCGCGACATATTTCTCGGCCGTCATGATCCGCAGGACTTCGGGGTCGTTGCGCAGCGGCGAGTGGGCGAGATCCTCCACGGCCTCGCGCTGGAAGCCGGTCGTGGCGTAGGTCAGGGCTTGGGCGAGTGTGTCCAGACCTCGTGTGATCCCGGCGGTGGCCTGGGCGAGCTGGACCAGGGCGACGCGTTCGGGCGGGTAGACCGTCTGCGGTGTGGTGAACCGTTCCTGCGCGCGTTCGATGGTGTGCTGCAGATGGTGGGCCAGGACGCCGATGTCGTCGGTGAGCGTGATCAGGTCGACGGCGTCGGGGCTGGTGGGGAATGAGGCGGCCAGTTCCTCCAGACGCCTGGCCAGACAGTCGAATGTGGCCGGAGTGACGGAGGAAGACATCAGACCACCCCGGCCGCAGCGCTTGTGTCCCGGGCGCGGAGGGCGGCTCGCAGGCTGCGTCCGTAGTTCCACGCATGCCGCCGAGCCTCCGGCTCCAGGACGTCATAGGCGTCCTGGCGGGTCATCTGGCCTGGGTGTTTGCGGTACCGGTAGACCGGCCGGGGAAGCAGGATCCCGGGGGCGAGGCTGGTGACGCCGAGGGCGGCGCAGTAGTCCTCGCCCTGGACGAGCCCGCCCATCGGAGCGGCGCGCACCAGGTCGGTGCGGGCGAGGATCGTGGTCGGCCCGATGGGGATGGTGTCCGCCGGTGACTTCCAGTACGTCCACACGTCGCCGGCCTCGTGCCGGCCGGGCGGGGCGGGGCATCGCCACAGGGTGGTCGAGCCGTCGGGGTGCAGGTCCTCGCTCCATCCCGCACACCAGCCGACCCCCGTCGATTCCAGGATGTTCAGCCGTACGGACATGGCGTCGTCGATGAACTCGTCATCGTCGTCTGCCCAGTTGGTGTACCGGGTGCGGACATGGGCGAGGGCCAGGTTCCGGGCGCAGGCGGCGCCGACCGGGCGGGGCAGAGCGAGCGTGCGGACGCGGGAGTCCTGCGCGAGCG
The DNA here is from genome assembly GCF_020982545.1 of Streptomyces sp. MNU76. Taxonomy (GTDB): domain Bacteria; phylum Actinomycetota; class Actinomycetes; order Streptomycetales; family Streptomycetaceae; genus Streptomyces. Next base: position 1,359,788 of record NZ_JAJKLK010000003.1, read on the forward strand.
GGTCGGGCAGGCGGTCCGGCGATGCACCGTCGAGCGCGATCACGGCCTCCCACGGCACGGACTGCCGGGTGAGGCTGGCGTGCATGGCGGTCAGGTAGTCGAGCCGGTCTTCGCGCAGGCGGCTGGCGATGACGACGGTGATCAGGGGCGGGGTGTGCGAGGGCAGGGGGAGGCTCCGGGAAGACGGGAGTGAACTAGCGGCGCGTGGCGGGACGCGGGGCGTGGGCCTTCGCCGGGGATGCAGAGGGAGCGCCTAGGGGCGGCGTGCTGCGCGATGCCCGGATAACCGGTGCGGGGTCGAGGGAGGACCAGGCCGCCGGGTGGTCGGTGAAGGCGGTGCGCGGGTCGACGGCCCAGTCCACGACCGGGCCGATGTCCTCGTGGAGGAGGCTGATCACCTCGATGCCCTCCTTGTGCAGGATGTACCCCCACTGCATGTCCTGCTTGTCGGCGGTCTCGTCGGTGACCGACATGCGCACCGGCGGGGAGCCGTCCGGGGTGATGAGGTGGTCGAGGTGACGGCTGGGCCACTGCTCGCCGCCGGTCAGCGTGGCCACGAGCGAGGGCGGGGCGCCGTCGAGGAGGTCGGTGCCGAGCTCGTCCCAGCCGACGGCGACGTCGTCGATGAGGTGACGGGACATGGCTTCCACGTCGCGTCCGAACTTGTACTGGTAGGCGGCCAGGAGCAGCGGGAGGTGGTGGCTGGGTACGCCGTCAAGCTGGACGTAAATGCCGCTGTATCCCGTTCCGGTGGTGGGGCGGGCGATGAAGGAGCGCGTGGCCAGAGGGTTCTCCAAGGACGTGCAGGCGGGTGGTGGTTGACCCTGCGGGGTCAGGGGTGGTGGCTCTGGCTCACCGGCCCATCCCTGCGGGGTTGACCCGGGAAGGGGTGGGAGCGCGGTCCTTCGGCGTAGTGCATGACGATGTGGAAGTCGCGATGGCGCAGGTGCTGCACGGCCCTGACCAGCTGATGCCGGGTCTGCGTGGGTGTGAGGGTGTCGGGGAGGTGGCATTCGCCGGTGGCCGGGTCGAGCTGGAAACCACCGCGGAGCAGAGCGCTGTTGGCGCCGATGTAGCCGGAGCGGATCCGCGGACGCCGGTCGGCGTCGAAGGCGACGTGGACCTGGAGGTGGCCGGGGCTGCTGCGCCGGATCGCGGTGGGGGAGGTGAAGCGGTAGTCGTGCAGCAGCCGGCGCTTCAGCAGGGCCGTGGCCCGGACGGGGTCGGCGGGTAGGGCGATGCCGCGCGGGGCTTTGAGGCCCTGGGTGTGCTGGTGGCTGGTGTTGGCGGGCAGCATCGGCAGCGCCAGGTACTCGCCCGGCCGGTGAGGGCGGGGCATGACGTACAGCTGCAGCCCCCAGTGGTGGGTGAGCACGCCACGGTGGACATCGGTGGTCTCGAAGGAGGTGTACGGCAGGGGGCCGCTGTCCCAGATCCGGTTGGCTGCCGGGTCGTCGGCGATGGCCACCGCAGTGCTTGAGGGGCGCCAGCCGGGGAGCCGTTCGGCGAGTGCGTCGGTGAACTCGGTTATGTGCAAGGGCGGTTCCTCGGGCGGTGCGTCGTTGGGATGGGAGGTGCAGGCGGCGGCGTGGTGAGGATCGGTGCCGTCCAGGTGTCGGCTGCGGTGCGCAGCTGTTTCGACGCACGGGCCAGGTGCGTACGGGCGCCTACCATGCGGTCCGCGAGTGCGTCATGCGCGGCGGCGGTCGCCCGGGCCCTAGCGGGGCTCGGCGCCTGGTGGGCGAGGTCGGCCAAGCGGCCGAGGTGGTGGACGGCGGAGCCGAGCGCCGCGAGCGCAGCTGCGGTGGGTTCGGCGGCGCTGGCGATCGTGAGGGCGGTGCGGCGGCTGATGGTCGTGACCCGGTTCGGGTAGCGGGTGGCGGCCCGGTGTCGGAAGGCGTGCTCGCCGGCCAGGTAGCCGAGCAGGCGGGCGAGGTGGCGGACCTCGTCGTCGAGGATCTCGCTCAGCCCCGGATCGGGGGGCGGCGTGAACTGGTCGGGGAGCGGGAGATGGTCGGCGACGGTGTTGAGCCGGTCGGCCACGGAGTGCAGCAGCAATCGCTGGTCGAGGTCGGACAGCGGCATCTCCGAGAGGGGGATCGGCCGGGCTACCGCCGGGCTGTGGCCGGCGGGTTCGGCGGCGTCGGCGGCAGATCGGGCCTGGTCGTCGGTGGAAGGGTCGGCTGGGCGGAGATTCGGTGAGGCGGCGTGGCGGAAGTTAACGCCGATGCCCTAACTGGTGAGCAGCCGCACGGCGGTCTGGATGAGCACGGCGCGGTCACTGGTGCTGTAGGAGGCGGGCAGGACGAACGCCGACTCGTGCGGGCTGTACTGGAAACGGCAGCCGAACAGCACCATGCGGGCGTCTTCGGGCACCGACCGATACGGTGCGCCCACAACCCCGTCGGGGTACCAGCTCAGCATGAGGGTGTGAGCGACCTCCGGTGGGGGCAACCGGTGCGGGGGCTCGGGCTGGGTTCGCTCAACCGGTGGTTCTTGGGAGGAGGGAAGCCTTCGTACTTTCGGAGCCACTGTCCAGGCAGGTGCCGGGCGAGGGCGGTGGCGAAGGCGGACAGGTCGGTGCGGGATGCGCTCACGGGTTCCTGAGGCGTTGGGCGGCCTGGTGGTAGCGGGGCAGGAACCGCCGGGAGACCATGTGTGCGGCGCGGACGGCGTCGGAGGGGACCGCGATCGCGTGCGGGGCGTTGTCGTCGCCGAAGTAGTCGTGGGTGATGCCGTACAGGGACAGCGCACCGACGAGGACCTGCCCGCGGTGCAGCGGGCGGTCGATCACGACGAGCTCAAGGCGATCGGGGCCGGTGAGGATCGCGGCGCGGGGAACGCGGAATTGCATCCAGGCGCTGGCCAGAGACGCGTTGTCCCACAGGTCGTCGAAGAAGTCGAGCTGGCTGTCCGGATCGGCGAAGTCGGTTACGTGGGAGCCCCATTCGCCGGGCAGACGGTGACACAGGCCATGGGCGAGGGACTCCAGATCGCTGCCAAAGGTGGCGATGCGGACTGCCTCACGCTGGCAACGGCGGTACTCCCGTTGCTGGTTGTCGCGCCACAGTTCTTCGACTCGCTTGCCCGCAGCGGGAGAACCGGCGTCCGCGAGGATGCGGGGCAGATGGTATTCCACGCCGATGCCTTGCCGGTCGGCATCGGCGAGGAACCGCCTGAGCCGGGCCGGAACGTCGTGGTCGTACCTGTCGTGGATCAGGACGGAGCCGAAGACACCGCGTGGGCGCCAGAAGCCGTGCTCGGCCAGGAGCGTGTGGGCTGCCGCGGGGGCGTCGGTGCTGGTGACGGCGATGACACCGACCTGTTCATGATCGCCGAGGCTGATGGGGGGCATGCGCTCGCCTGCGGGCCCGTCGGCGCCGGGCAACGCGGCGCGCGTGCGGGTGGAGTTGGTACCGGACGTTGATGAGACGGTCAGCTCCTGCGGCCGGTACGGCGTCGGCTGTTCAGCGGGTTCTGGCACGTGGACCTCGTGTTGTCGGGAGGACGGGGGCGGGATCGGTTCTCGCCGTGAGCGGGTGCTTCTTCAACCTCGTGGCAGCCTCGTGATCAGGCATGCTGCGTCGGCCGAGGTCTGCTCGCGCAGGCGGAGCCGATGACGGTGCGTCCGGGGCGGGGAGGGTGTGTGCCGCCGACGAGGGAGGGGCGGCCATCGAGTTCGTCGAGCCAGCTCAGGAGTTTGGGCAGGTTCTTGTCGGGCCCGAACGCGAGGTAGGTGCCGTCGGCGCTGTCGCAGCCGAACCACTCGGCTATCCCCAGCCTGATCCGGGAGTTGACGCGGCCCATGTGCACGCCTTTGCCGCGGGACTTCGCCTCGCGGGCGAGCTGTTCGGCTACGGGGCCGAGTTTCCACTCGGTCGATCCGGCCAGGAACAGGACGTCGAAGTCGTCCCAGGGCAGCAGCCCGGGGGCATCGCAGCCGTCCTGGGCCGCGTAGGCCGCGGGCACGCCCAGGTCGCGGATGCGGGCCAGCCACGGCAGGGACTCGGTGAGGGTGCCGGCGGCGTCGAACGGCTCGTCCGGGGCGAGCGCCCACAGGCAGCGATCCGGCCCGTACCGTTCAACGGTCCGGCGCAGCCAGGCGAACCACGCTTCGGCGCCGGGCCAGTAGCGGCCACGTCCGTCGCTGCCGAACTTGGAGTTGTCACAGGCATACAGCGCACCCTCGGGGATCCGGCTGCCTTGCGCGGGGGTGGTCATGCAGCCGATGCGTCCGGCGCTCATCGCAGCCCGTATCTCAGGCCCCGAGGGAGTGCCGAGGTAGCGCACCGTGGACCTCCCCGGAGGCGACGCCGACCGCCGTCCGGGCCACCTGCCGGCCGGGCGGAAGTCCGCGAAGTGGAGCCTGCGGCTGGTGGACCTCGCCATTTCGGGAAGGCGGCACGTTCCTGGTCTTTGAGCCGGGCGAGGGCGCGGTGAGCGTCGGGTGTGCCTGGTTCACCGTGTGCGGCCGGGCATGGGGGTGGTCGCCGTCGGTGGCCCCGGACTCGGGCCCGGCGGGAGACCGGTCCGGGTGATCCGACGCGCGGGGGCCAGGGCACGCATGCGGTCGACAGCGGTGTGCAGGTCCTCGCCGAGACTGCGCAGGGTGGCCGCGGCGTCCTGGAGGTCGTAGTGGAGGTCGAATCCGTCGTCCTGCTCGGATTCCTTGGCCTTTTCCGCGGCTGCTTCGAAGAACTCGCCGAGCCGTTCCAGCAGGCCGCTGGTGGGGTCCAGGATCTGGTGCAGCAGGGCGGCGGCGTCCGTAGACGACTCGGCGGCGTTGAGCCGGTCGGTGAGCGCGAGGAGCACGTCGCCGTAGACGAAGGTGCGGTCCGCGCTGCCGCAGCCGTCCAGGGGTTTGGGGGTGCGGAGCGTCGGCTCAGTTGCGGACACCGCTGTACGGGCGGTGGGCGAGGAGGGAGTCGGCAGCAGCCCGAGCTGGTCGAGGCGATGTTCGATCGCCTCGACCAGGGGCCGGGCGCTGCCGCCATGCCGGGTTTCGGGCCGGTCAGGTGCACCGGGGTCGGCGGAGGGCACCGAGTCGTAGAGGACCTCGAACAACGAGGGGTCGTCGGGGTGCTCGCGGGTCGCGATCCAGCCCTCCGGGCTGCCGGGCGGGCGGTCGGAGGGGGGCTCCTGCGGCGGACCGATGATCAGGTAACTGTCGTCGGGGAGCGATACGCGCACGATGTAGGCGCTGAGCCCGAACTCGATGTCGCACTCCAGCCCGCGCTCTCGCAGCGGCGTGGTGATGTGCGCGTGGCGGTGCCACAGCTCCTGCCACCACGGGGTGCCCACGTTGTGATGGTCGGGAAGCGGTGCGAGCGGAGTCACGCGGCGGGCGTCTGGAGTGCTCTCCTGGTCAGCGGCCACGGTTCCTCCGGCGGGAGGCCGGCGTGCGGTGGGGCGGAGGTATCCGGCGAGCGGGGTCGGTTTCCGGCTTCGGCACCGGACTGAAATCGAGTTCGTACTCGTCGTAGGCGGCGATCAGGCCGTGCTCCATCTGGGCTTCGCGTTCGGCGATCTGTGCCATGAGGTCGTCGTGCTCGGCCTGGCACTGCTGGTAGTCGGCCCAGTCGGCGTCGTTGAAGTGGGCGGGGCGGTTCAGGGGACTCCTTGAAGGGGTGGGGGTCTGCCCAGGTCAGCGGTGGCGACCGCCCGGTTCGGGCGTGGTTTTTGTTGACGGGCGGTGGCGCCGGGCTCTGGCGGTGGGAGGGCGTGAGGAAGAAGCGGTGGAAGTCGAGGTGGTCGGTGAGTTCCTGGACTGCGTCACCGAGCACCTGCGACGCGCGCCGCAGACAGGCACGCGCCGTCGCATGTTCGACGACCATGCGGTTGTCCCGGACGTAGCTGTCGTTCTCTCCGCCCGGCCGGGGCAGTGAGAGCGCGGTCTGCGCGGTCTCGGCGAAGTGCGGTACGGGCCTGGCTCGACAAGGTGACCGCCGACGCCAGATGGGCGAGGACGGCGCTGCTGGCACGGTTCGTACTGGAGGTGGTCCGGGCGAAGTCTGCGGTCAGCTGGACGACATCACGGGAGAGAGCCTGTGCGTCGGTGACGTATTGGAGAAGCGCGGTGTAGGACGGCGAGGCCGGGACGTGACCGGTGTCGTCCAGCAGTTCCCACTGCTCGAACGCGCCGGAGAGTCTGCCCCTTACGGCGTTGAGCGCGTCGATGAGGTGGAGGGTGGTGGCGCGCGGGATCAGTTCACGCTGGATATCAGGTTTCATGAGTCTTTTGCGTTAGTGCATGCGGGCGTCGGTGTCGAAGAGCGCCAGCTCGTGCGGGTGGAGTTGATGTTGGACGATGAAAGATCGTCCGGCGACCTTCCACAGCCCGCGCCCGCGGTTGAGGTGGGAGATCGCTTCGGTCTCCACCGAGGTCAGCCCCAGCAGTGCTGCTGCCCCGTGGAGTTGGTCGGTCTCCTGCCGGTAGATGATGCGGGTGGAGCAGTCGGCGAGCAGACCTTCGGCCAGAGCGCGTCCGCGGGATCCGGCGTCGCCTGCGGTGAGCAGGTCGGACAGTCGGTGGATGACCATGAGGTTGGCGATGCCCAGGCCGCGGCTGAGCTTCCACTGGGACTGCATGCGCTGCAGGAGGCCGGGGTGGCGCATCAGGCGCCAGGCTTCGTCGTAGACGATCCAACGCCGGCCGCCGTTCGGGTCGGACAGCGCGGACTCCATCCATGCCGAGGCGCAGGTCATGGCGAGGACGAGGGCAGTGTCGTCGCCGGATCCGCCCAGGCGGGACAGGTCGATGGTCAGCATCGGCGAGCTGGGGTCGAACGTGACGGTGCTCGGGGCGTCGAACATCCCGGCGAGGTCGCCGTGGACGAGGCGGCGCATGGCGTGGGCCAGGTCGCGGGAGGCGTCGCCGAGGCGGCCGGACATGATGCCGCCGGCCGTGTCGAGTTCGGCGGGGTTGTTGAGCATGACGGCGATGTCGCCGAGCAGCGGGGTGCGTCCGCTCTCGGCGGCGCGGGTGACGACGGCGTCCAGAGCCACGTCGAGGCCGGTGTGCTCCATCGGCAGCAGGTCCCGCCCGAGCACGGTGCGGGCCAGCGAGCCGAGCAGCAGCAGACGGCGCTTGCGGATCTCACCCGCCCAGTCCGTCTCGGAGACCGACGGCGGTCGCGGCGCCGCGTCCAGGGGATTCAGCTTGCCTGGCAGCCCGGGACCGACTGCGATCGAGGTGCCGCCCAGCGCCTGTGCCACGGGAGTCCATTCACCCTTGGGATCACACGGGACGTAGACCCGGTATCCGAAGGCGATCGATCGCAGCGCGAAGCTCTTGGCCAACGCGCTCTTGCCCTGCCCGATCACGCCGGCCAACAGCACGTTGGGGTTGGTGAAGCCCTCGACCCTGCCGTACAGCGCGAACGGGTCGAAGACGAAGCTCGCTTCAGCGTGGACGTCGCGGCCGATGTAGATGCCCTCGGCGCCGAGGCCGCCTTCGGCGAGAAAGGGATAGGCCCCGCTTGCGGTGGCGGTGGTCATGCGGTGGGCGGGCAGCTTGAGCTTGTTGTTGCGGGAGGACGCGGGCCCGGGCCGCCCGGCGGGCGGGAAGAGAGGCGGCGGCATCTGCCGCTCCTCCACGTCGGCGCCGCTGGTATGGGCGGCGGCTTCGACGCGGGCCTTGGCGGTGGCCTCGGCGAGCTGCTGTCGGGCGGCCCTGCGGGAGGCGCGGTCGGTGCCGTGCGGGGTGAACAAGGGAGATGCCGAGGCGCGACGGGCTCGGCGCGCGGGCCGGTGGCTCATAGCAGGGCGGCTTTCACGTGACGGCGGTCTGGACGCGGTGCTGGTGTCAGACGACCGGTGAGGCAGTGAACAGAGCCGGGCTGCGGTAGTCCTTGCCGTCACCGCTCCAGTCCAGCCGGATGTAGCCGTCGGCGAGGTAACGGCCGGATCCAGCCGGGTACTTGAGGGTTCCGGTCGAGTAGTAGCCGTTGCCGTAGCTGTTGCTGTGTTCGAGCGTGTACTCAAGCCCGGTGTAGGCGGCGGACTTCACGACCGGGTCCGTGCCGCTGACGCTGCGCTTGGTCTGGAGCTGGAACTTGGCCTTGTTGAAGGTGTAGGTGTTGCGGTTCTTGGCCGTGTACGGGCCGTCCCAGTACACGGTGGCGGTGGTGTAGATGGTGCCGCCGGAGCGCATGGCGCAGAGCGTCACCTCGAAGTCCCAGTTGTCGGAGTCGGGGCCGTTGTACGACGGGTCGTCGACGGAGTGGCTGCTGGTCTTGCAGTGGTAGCTGGCGGCGGATGCCGGGGTGGCGGTGGCCAGGGCGGCGGTGCCAGCGAGTGCGGCGAGTATGACGGCAGCGGAGGTGGAGCGCTTCAGGGCGCGCATTGAGGGCCTTTCGGTGGTGGGGGTTACTGGCTGCAGGTGGTGGTGTGGCCGTGCAGCGGGGTGTTGAGGTCGCTCGGGGTGGTCTTGCGGCGGACGACGTGGCCTGCGGCCAGGTGTCGCTGGCAGATGGTCAGGACGGGCGGTCCCTCGGGCAGCCGCTCGGGGTGGCAGTCCGTGTCCGTCGGGGTCTCGTCCGCGACGGGCAGGAGATGGAAGGCGTCGTGCACGCTGGCGGCGGCTTGGAACAGCCGGGTGCGCGCGGTGGCGAGGTGTCGTCCGGCGGCGGGGTGCGGGGGCCGGGCGAGGTCGGCGAGCTGGTCGAGCAGGTGGTGCAGCGCGGTCAGATGGGCGTGCACCACGTCGAGGTGCACGCGATCCACCGGCGCTGGGGAGGGGGGCGCTGACCGGGCCAGGGCCCGGGTGTGATGGCGGACTCCGGCGCTGGCGGCGCGGAGGTAGGGTGCGCGTCGAGTTCAGTGGTGCGGGTTGGGTCAATGGGGGTCCTTGCCGCCGGGGAGGTGGTCAGCGGCCGGTCGTGGACCGGTGGCGGCGGGCGGGACGGCGGCGGACGGCGCTGTGGCGTTGGCCTGAAGACGGGCGCGGGCTCTGTTCGCCGCGACGGTCGACGAAGTGGCCCGAGGAACGCGGGCCGGCATGGCTCTGCTCCGGCATGTAGACGACGTCCGCGCCTTCCTCGGCGCGGGCGGCGTCGGCTTGGTACCACTCGTGCTGGCTCGGGAGGCCGGCCAGCACGCGGGCAGCGTCGTCGAGGTTGGCGGCGTTGACGACGAAGCTCCTCGGGGCCTGGCCGTCGTGCCGCTCGCGTCCGGCAAAGGTGAGCGTGAACACACGGGGAGCCGTCGGGCCTACGAGGTCGGCGTGGCGTTTGAGCACCGTGTCGAACCGATCGCTGGCCTCAAGGGCGGTGCTGATCGAGGGCGGCGCGGTGGCGGGCGGCCAGTTCCTGGCAGGAGGTGAGCAGGGCGCGCAGTTCGCGTCTCAGCTCGTCGTCGTTGAGGGACGTCAGCGCATGTCCCGGAGTCTGGAAGGGCGTTACAGAGCGGTGCGGGCGAGGGGAAGGGCGGCGAGGGTGAAGGCCGTCGGCTGCTGGTAGTTGAGGCGGCGCAGGTCGACGCCGGCGGTGACGGCGGCGGTCTCGATCTGCGCGCAGGCCGCGTCGAGGAGGGCATCGGTGTCGGCGGTGACGGTGACCAGGCCGGTCAGGGCGACGTCGGCGTGCCCGGCGATGAGCTGGCGCTCGCGCTGTTTGACGTCGGCGTACTCGACGGAGTCTTCCTCGCTGTCGACCTGGCCGCGGCGGGCGCGCTCGTTGGCATCGGCGATGATCGCCGCCTTCTTCCGCTGGACGTCCCGCAGCGCGGACTCGAGCTGCTGCGGCACGTATATAAGGGAGAGGCTGCGGCGGACCCCGGCGGTGAACATGATCTGGTGCAGAAACCCGGCCCCCATCTCGGTCCGCGGCCAGTTCTCCACCCAGTACGTGGCGTGGCGGGCGGTGTCGGTGGCGAGCCGGTCGTACTCCTCGACCTGGACGACGGGCCCGGCGGCTGCCGGGTCCGCCTCGGTGCGGCCGGTGTCGGACCACTGCTGGAGCGCGGCGAGGGCCTGCGGGTCGTAGGCGGTGCGGATCACGGCGGCGATCTCCCGGGCGCTCAGCCACCCGGTGACCAGCAGGCCGGCGTTGCGGGCGGCCTGGGCGACGGAGGCGGTGGTCTGCTCCATGACGGTGAACGCGCCCGGCAGCCCTCCACCGGCCTGGGAGACCAGGCGTTTGGCGGCCTTGAGATCGAGGGAGATGGCGAGGTAGGTCTCGTGCGGGGCGGCGGCCGGGCCGGCGGAGGCGACCAGCTCGGAGTAGATCTGCCCGGCGACCGGGGTCTGGGGCTGGCCGTGCTGAGTCCAGTGGCGGACGAGGGTGTCGCCGGAGTCAGGGACCGTGCGCTCCAGGACCTGCACGGTGGCGACGTGCCCGGTGCGGGCGATACCCGCCAGCGCACGCCCCCAGCCGTTCACGTTGTGGTTCTGCGTCGCGGCGTCCAGCAGGGCGAATGCGCGGGATGTGACGCGGGCGACGGCGGTCAGGGTCTGGCGGTGCGGATCGTAAACGGCGGCAGCCCCGTTGGCGGAGTCGCCGGGGGTGACAACCTTGAGCGAGGCGGCGGTGCCGGGCAGGTGAAGGATGCCGTCCTGCCGGGGCCGAGTGAGGGGCCGGGCGAGCCAGAGCATCTGGCCGGTGCGGCGGCGCTGCGCGTAGCGGGCGACGATCGGCGCCCAGTCGATCAGTGAGCGGCCGTGCCGGCGGATCGCGACGAGCGCCCCCGACGCAGCCCACAGCGGGGCCAGGGCGACGGCGCCGAGCAGTCCGGTGGAGATCACCGTCATCAGCAACAGCGCCAACGTGCACGACACGAGGACGAGTTGGGGCAAGGAGAGGCCGAGGAGGATGCCGCGGCGGGACCGGTGCGGGAACTTCACCGTGACCGGGGCGACGGAGAGATCAGTCAAGGGGCGGCTCCTGGAGGCGCGGGTGGAACCCAGGGGCGGGAGGGAGCGTGCACATCCCACCCCCGGGAGTCGGGCAGTAGATCAGAGGCCGGTCGGTGGCGGCGGTGATGCCGACCCGCTGGACGTGGCGTTCTGTGAGCCGGAGGACGGGGGTGCGCCCTGCGGCGGCGGAGTCGTGGTCGGCGGAGCGGACTGCCATCCGCCGCCCTGGCCGGACGCGGCGCTCGCGCCGGATCCGCCCGGACCCGGGCTGCCGCCCACCTGGCCGGTGGTGTCGTCCGACACGCTCGTCGGCCCAGGCTGGACGGCCTTCTCCAGACCGGACTTGACGCCATCGCCACCGGGCGAGACGCCCGTTCCCCCGCCGCCCTGCGAACCTTCCCTGCCGTCTCCGCCTCCACCGGTCGGGTTGGCGGCGACATCGCCGGGGAAACCGCCCCCGCCAGCGGCGTCGGGCCCCTGCGGTGCGGCGCCTGCTCCGGCTGCAGCGCCACCGGTTCCGGCGGTGGCAGCAGCTGCGGCGGCCTTGCGGGCGGCCTTCTCGGCGTGGGCCTTGGCGATCTGGGCTCCAGCGCCACCGGCCCGGTGGATGGACTCGCCGTCGGTGCCGTCGGCCGCCCAGTGCACGAACTTGAAGACGGCGTACGGGCACAGCAGGACAAGGATCATGATCACGATGCCGGACATGACGTCGGCCAGAGCGGCGATGCCGTCCTTGGCCTCGGTTTTGCCCATGGCAGCGATACCGAGTACGAAGATCACGGTCATCAGGAGCTTGGAGACCACGAGGGTGGCGGTGGCTTCGATCCAGCCCTTGCGCCAGCGGCGTGCGACCTCCCACCCGCCGCCGGCGGAAGCGAAGATGGCCAGGGTGACCATGACGAGGATGCCGACCTTGCGGACCATCATCACGCACCAGTAGAGGAAGGCGCCGAGGGCGGCGCCGAGACCGGTGACGACCGTAACGAGCCAGCCCAGTCCGGACAGGCCGGCGATCTGGTTCACCTTCACGATGCGGCGCACCGCCGACGCGATGTCCAGGTTCGCGGCTTTGAACAGGCCGTCGGAGACGGCGTCGACCACCTCGACGGCAACCGTGGTCAGGGCGATGGCGCAGAAGGCGAACAGAACGCCCGACATGGTGCCGGTGAATGCCTGTGTGAGGGCTTGTCCGTCGCGTCTGACGGCGGCCCGGACCAGCTGCGCGCAGAACGTCGCCACCAGCAGAACCAGGCCCAGCGGCAAGAGCATCTCGTAGTTGTCGCGGAACCAGCCGGCGTTCAGATCGACCTTGGTGGTGGTGTTGACCGCCTCGGCCGCCAGATCGGCTGCGGCAGCTGCCAGTTCACCTGCCGACTTCGCCATCCAGTCGCCGATGGCCTTGCCCGGGTCCGAGGCGAAATCCACCGCGTCGCCGACGGCGCACAGCTTGTCCGCCAGGGGAAAATCACAGAAACCCACGAGGAGTTACTCCTCCATTCTTGTGTCAGGCGCGGGTCACTGCGTGACGCTCGGAGCGATGGCGGCCAAGGTGCAGTCGTGATTCGGGCGGCACTGCACGGCGAGGGTCACGGCGCGTTCCTCGGCTCCGCCGCCGCCCTTCTTCCAGGCGATCTGCTGCTTACCGTTGACGGTGACGACGTAGATGTACGCCTCGGTGATCGCGGACGGGTCGTCGGCCAGTGCCTGCTTGAACGCGGAGGGGTAGTGGCCCTCGGTGACGCTGGCAGTGGCGTGCTGGTCCTGGTCGGCCATCCGCGACCACAGCACCGGATCGGGAACCTGGCCGGAGACCGAGGCCCAGTCGGCGTACTTGGTCTCCGTGGTCATCCAGGCGCGCATACCGGCGAGTTGCTGGTCGCGGCTGGTGTCGCGGGTGTCGTAGGACCACAGCATCTGCGCCGCCGCCTTGGAGTAGGCGACCGGTTCGGCGATCTGCGGAGGCGTGGGCACCGACCTGGATCCGGAGGAAGGCTCCGGCGCGGCCTCGGAGGAGGATGGGCTGTGAACCGGGGCGGGCGCGGCGGCGTCCGGGACCGGGTGGCCGTCCCTGCCGCCGGTCAGCAGGGCGACGATCCCGGCGATGCCGAGCAGGACGGCGAGGACGCAGGCGACCATCGCGATGCGCCGGTTGGCCGACCAGCCTGCGCCGTACGAGGACAGCGAAAAGGAGGGAACTCGTTTCCGCATCAGCGGACCTGCGAACCGAGGGCTGAGAAGAAGGCGACGATGCCGTTCGCGGCGCCCAGACCGAGGGCGGCGCCCGCGGCCACGACCGCACCCTTCTTGCCGTTGGCCTCGGCCTGGTGACCACCGGTGTGGTGACCCCAGGCCCATACGCCGAGCGAGACGGCGAGGGCGCCGACGACGGCGATGATCCCGAACAGGTTGATCGAGTTGACGACGTTCTTCAGCACGCTCAGCCCAGGCAACCCGCCGCCCTTGGGCGAGATTCCTGGGTCATAGGCGAGCTGGATGACGCGGTCTGCGAGAGAGACGGACATAGGGGTGGCGGGGCTCCTTGCATACGCGGGCCAGGCGAGGGCCCGCCGGAAAGAGGGGAAGCGGAGAGGGAGGCGCGCTCGGGGCGCGGAAGTGGCCGCGGCGGCGGCCCGCCGGAGCGGTGCCGGGGCGGGGGCGGCGTCAGAGGACGCGGCGGGCGGCGAGAATCGTCCAGTCCTTGATCGGGGTGATCCGGACCGGCTTCGATGTGCGCGGCGCCTCGATCACGAGGCCCTCGCCCATGTACATGCCGACGTGCTCGGGCCGGGCGGCGGTGCCACGGCTGAAGATCAGGTCACCGGGCTCAAGTTGGGCGGTCGGGACCGCCTTACCCTCGTTGACCTGAGTGTAGGTGGTGCGAGTGAGCGTGACGTCGGCATGCGCGTACGCCTGCTGCATCAGGCTGGAGCAGTCGCAGCGGCCCATGGGGTCGGGGCCGTGCGCGTTGGTGCAGGAGCCGCCCCACTGGTAGAGCGTGCCGAGCTGGTGCATCGCCCACTCGATGGCCTTGCGTGCCTTCGGATCGGTGTTTCTGGGGATCGCGTATCCCTTGGGGACGCTTCCCTCGGGGATGCGGCCGAAGCCGGATCCGTCCTGGCCCGGCGCGCAGCCGGTCGTGCCGGTCGATGGCTGCTTGCCCTGGTCTGCGTCCTTGCTGTCCGCGTCGTTGCCGCTGCCGGGGAAGGTCTTGGCGATGGCTTCCTGCAGTGCGGTGGCCAGGTTCTCCCACTGCGCGTACGCGTCGGGGTAGCCGGATCTCTGCACGGCTTGGGCGGCCTGGGTGATGGTCATCTGCTGCCAGCCGTTCACCTTGAGCAAGTGCTTGTAGAACTGCTCGCTCGCGTAGACCGGGTCGCGGATCTGCTGGGCGCTGCCCCATCCCTGCGAGGGACGCTGCTGGAACAGACCGAGCGAGTCCCGGTCCCCGTAGTTGAGGTTGCGCAGTCGGCTCTCCTGCATCGCGGTGGCGAGCGCGACGATCCGTCCCTTCTTGGGGACGTCGAGCGAGAGGCCGGTGGCCACGATCGTCGCCGCGTTGGGGACCTGCTCGGCGGGCAGGTCCAGGCCCTTGATGTGGACGTTCTTGCCGGACGCGCCGTCGAGGATCTTGGTGACCTGTTCGGCGACCTTGTCGGTGTCGAGGTCGGTCAGGCAGTTGCTGAAGGAGCCGCTGCTCTGCACGGCGTCGGCGGAGGAGGCCAGCATCATGCCGGTGCAGGCGATCAGGATCGGGGAGAGGAAGACGACGCCGATGCCGGCGGCGAGCGCCTTCAACCGGAGCGGACGGCTCGCCGGTCAGCGTTTTCGGGCAGGGGCGGGTAGCGAGACGTCATGAGCGTGTCCTTCGGGGTGCGGTGTCCGGCGTGCCGCGTGCGCGAGGCGTGGTGGAAGGGCGCGGCGGCCGGGGTGGGCGATCGGGACGGGCCGGCGCGGGCGAGTTGCCGCTCGCTCCGCGTGGCCGGGCCGTGAGCTAGGTGTGCCGAGGCAAGGGGGTGCCTCCGTGAGGTGTGGCGGGAAGTAGCCAGCGGCGGTGTGCGCCGGGCGGTTCAAAAACAGTAAGCGCGAATCGGCGGTTGACCAAAAAGTCGGCGTGAGGTATCGGAATCCGGCACCTCAGCAACGCACTTCTTGGTCGTCGGCGCTTTCGCCTCTACAGTTTTTGGACTCCCCCTCGCCCTCCTCGGTCTGCGGCCCTGGGCTTCTGCATGCCCAATTCCGGCCCGCGAGGACTCCTGCGCGAGGCGGTTGGTTACCTCCGCGACTCCGCACCCGAATAGGGGTTCCTCTTTGCCTTTTTCCCTGCACCAGGGCGACGCCCTCAGTGTTCTCGCCGGCCTTCCGGACGGCTGCGTCGACTCCGTCATCACCGATCCGCCGTACAACTCGGGCGGTAGGACCGCGAAGGAGCGCACGACCCGCTCCGCGAAGCAGAAGTACACCTCTGCCGATTCCAAGAACGACCTCGCCGACTTCACCGGCGAGAACATGGACCAGAGGTCTTACTCGTTCTGGCTGACGCAGATCATGACCGAGGCCCACCGCCTCACCAAGACCGGCGGGACCGCGCTGCTGTTCACCGACTGGCGCCAGCTGCCGACCACGACGGACGCGATCCAGGCGGCCGGCTGGCTGTGGCGTGGGGTACTGGCCTGGCACAAGCCGCAGGCCAGGCCCCAGCGCGGGAGGTTCACGCAAAACTGCGAGTTCATCGTCTGGGCCAGCAAGGGGCCGATCGACGGCTCCCGCAACCCGGTCTATCTACCGGGCATGTACTCCGCGTCGCAGCCCTCGGGGGCGAAGCGCCAGCACATCACGCAGAAGCCCGTCGAGGTGATGCGCGAGCTGGTCAAGATCAGCCCCGAGGGCGGCACGGTGCTCGACTTCTGTGCCGGCTCCGGCTCCACGGGCGTCGCCGCCCTGCTGGAAGGCCGGGACTTCATCGGCGTTGAGAAGACCGAGCACTACGCGTCGATCGCGGCCGACCGGCTCACCGAAACGATCCGCGAGACCCTCACGCAAGACGACGTGATTCTCGCCGTCTGAGCCGCGAGCGCGCTTGGCGTCAAGGCGACCGGCGCCCAAGTCGGCAATCCGGCAAAGCGGACTGGTAACTCGCTGGCCGCTTCACCTCGCCGATTTCGCCCTTCTCTCATTCCGCGTCTCGTAGGAGGCCAACCTTTTCATGCCCGAGTCCACAAAACCGTCTGACGATGGGGAGTTGGAGCCGGTTCGTATTCCCGATCCGCAGTTGGAGGGAATCGAGGCGAGCGTCCGACGGCTCATGGAGCAGTCGGCGCAACAGGCGCAGCAACTCGACCACCTCGCGTCCGCCCCGGAGCCGAGCGGATCGCCGTTCGCCGCGTTCGGCATGCCGGGGCTCGGCGGACCGCTTGCCGCAGCTTTGCCGGAGCCCCGCCCGATCCTGGAACTCGACGGGGAGGAAAGGGAAGACGAACTCGACGCCTTGTCGGACTGGGTCGACGACTTCTTCCTCCCGGTCTACGGGGCGGAGGTCACCACCGCGGCGCCCTGGTGTCTGCAGTGGCAGGAGCACGACGATGTCGTGGCCTGGCTCCACGCCCTGTGGCTTGCGTACGAGCAGCACAAGGACCCCGAAGCGGGATTGAGCGGCCTGTTCGTGTGGCACCGGGACTTCCTCACGCACGCCGTTGCGGCGATCCGCGCACCGGGCGGGCCGCTGTCGGCCTGCATGACCTCTCCCGACCGGCCCGCGCACCGTCTTCTGCCCGGCCCGCCGCCGTCCGTGCGTATGGAGACGGCGGCGGACCGGGCGGAGGCCGCCGAGCCGGACGAGTCGACGTCATGACCGTGGGACAGGGGCAGCCCCCCTTCGGCCTGAGCTTCGACCCCCGCGCGCTGACCGATCTCCTCCAGGCCCCCAGCGACATCCGCGACCTGACTCTCGCCTACCTGCAGGAAGTCGTGAACGCGCAGCGCTTCGGGCTACGCCTCGACGGTGACCTGGTGGGTTATCGAAAGCTGTTCGTGGACTCGCGCAAGGACTGGCGCGTCGTCTACGGCGTCCGCCCGGCGCCCGCGGAGTCCGCGCACCCGAAGGAGATCCACGTCGTCGCCGTCCGGCCGCGTGCGGGCAACGACGTCTACGACGAGGTCGGCCGCCGCCTGGGGATGACCCGTCGGCCGCTGAGCGCCCGCACCCACGCGGCACGCTCCCGCTCCCCGCAGCTGACCAGCCGCACTCCCGTGCCCCGGCCCGGTCCGCCGCCCACCGCACTGCCGGGCCTGCCCCGTCCCGCACACGACCCCGCGCACCATCACACCCGCTGAACGCACGGAGCCTCGCCTATGCCCCCTGCATCCGCGCCGACGCCAGCCCGGCGTGCGGTTTCCCCGCTCGACCATCGCCTCGAAGCCGTCACCGGTCACGACATCGACACCCTGTGGGCCTACCGCGACCGCGGCCTCCTCGACGAGCCACACGCCCACCTGGTCGACCGGCACCGCGAGCTGGCCAAGACCCAGACCGGCGTCACCTTCTACCTCCGCCTCCTGAACCGCCTTTCCAGCGGCGAGTTCGACGTCGACGACGCCCTGTTCACGCGCATCGACCGCACCGTGGACCAACTGAAGGAGGCCGCCGCCACCAGGGACGCCGCCGCCGGGAAGGTGCTCGCCGCCCTGGAGCCCATCGAGGCCGCCGCAGCGGCCTGTGCGCCAGGCGCGAATCGACTCGCGATGGACGACCAGGCCGCGCTGCTCGCCATCGCAGGCGGCGCCAAGCTCTACGAAAACCTGCTGACCGGCCGGATGTCCGTCACCACCGCCTCCGGTACCCGCGTCCCTCACGCCGAGCTGCAGCGGCTGGAGGACGCCGGCCTGGTCGTGAGGGATACCGGCCACCCCGTGCACGCCGGCCAGCCGGTCGCACTCACCGACGCCGGGCGCGCCGCGCTGTTCGCCGCCCGTCGGACCCCGACGGCACGGGGGCACCCGCGCTCCCGGCCCGTCCCGCCTCATCGCCGTCCACCCCGGTGCAGCGGCGCTGAACTCCACCGAAAGGCCCTTGTTGACTCCTGCAGAACCGGCGCCGGCCCGGAAGTCCATCCCCCAACTCGACTTCGAGCTGGACGACTTCGATGCCGACGAGGAGATGTACCTCGCCTTCTACCGCCAGGTCGCTGTCCGCGAGGACATGCTCGTCCCCCTCGCCGCACACCACACCCCCAACGGGGCGCACAGCTACTACGTCCTGTTCGACCGCACCGCCACCTGGGGGCACCCAGGTATGGCGCAGCTGCTCGCCGTGCATCTGCAACGGGACCGCGAGGAGCGGACGTTCACCTTCGAGCAGGCTGCCATGCCGCTGGCCGCGATGGCGCAGTCCTGGCTCATCCACCGCGGCTGCCCGCAGAGCGCCATCGGTCTCGACCCCGAGCTGGAGCCACCGCCGGCTGATGAGGCGACTCGTGCGCTGGAGCGACGCCTCGCGGGCGACGGCGACCACTACGCCATGGGCTACTCCTTCACCTGCGACGACCCGGACGACATGGTCACCGTCGTGGCACTGCGCGCCCTGGACGAGCGAGCCCCCAGCCCGTTCCGCGTCGTAGTCGAGGAGGTCGACACCGACGCGTGGACGCACACTCTGCGCGAAGGCGGCTTCGACACGGTGGGCGAGGCCCTGCAGTGGTGCGACGACCGGCTGGCCGGAGAGGCCGGTCCCCTCCCGCCGGTCCGCCCGACGGCCGCAGCCGTCAGCCCGGCCGGTGTGGCAAAGGGGCCTGCTTCGCGCCCGCCCGGCCGGTCGCGCTGAGCACCAAGTCCGATGCGGGCGGCGCAACATAGCCGACGATCGCCGGTTAGCCAAACCGGCGATTCTCCGGACTCTTATACAGCCGCCGGGACAACTCCCGCAGCGCCCTTCTGCGTAATCCCTGTGCCTTCACGGAGGTTTCTTCCGCATGCGCTCCACCCGAATTGCCATATCCGCGGCGATGCTCGGAGCAATCGCTCTGCCGATGCTGTCCGCTACGCCCGCGAGCGCGGCCCCCGTCGCCGCCGCCTCGACGGCCACGAACACGGTGACGCCCTGCCGGGACCTCCCGCCGCTGCCGTACAAGGTCCACGCGCCGGCTGTGACCATCCGGTCCAAGGCCGCCACGAAGTCCACGGCGCTCGGTGTGCTCTGCAAGAGCCACACGTTCACCGTGCGCAAGAAGAGCGGCAACTGGCTCTGCATCACGGACAAGCCGGCCGGAGTCAAGGGCTGGGTCCCCGGCACATACGTGTACCGCGACACCCGCATCTGCCTGGACTGACAGGCATTCAGCACGTGCCCGAAATTGGCTGAGCCGCCGGGCATAGTCGCCTCTCATATTTCCCCGGGCATCGGCCCTTCCAGAACAGGAGTTTTCTTTTTGTCCGACGGCATATCCGATGACGCTGAGGATGTCGTGGGCGTGCTCACCGAACGGATCGAAGCGCGCTTCGCCATGGACATGGATCAGTTGAAGGCCGTGGTCGCCGCCGCGCCGGCCGCGCATCCCGACGCCACCGACGTGGTCAGGTGGCACGGCCTGCTCGTCGAGGCCCAGGTGGTGCTCGACCGTGCGGAGGACGACCTCCTCGCCGCGCTGGAAACCCAGCCCAGCGAGGTCGACGACCCGACGATGGGCCTTGCCCACCGCGTGAACGCCGCCGTCACCGCACGCGATGGCCGGGCCCTGGTCGTGCGGTGGCTCCTCGACCCGGACGCTCCGGGGAAGAAGGACCTCGCCGCCGAACGCCTCGCCCGTCTGCGCCCCCGAACCGGGCCAGCGGTACAGACCAGCGCTCCCCACCGGCCCGCAGGCACACCCGCGTCGGCGTGGCGGGCTGGAAGGCCCGTCCGGTGAGCCGGGACAAGGCCAGCACCATGGACGGCGAGGTGCAGAAGGTCTTCGGGAACCCGGTTCCCGAACTGTACGAGGCGGCTGTCGGCCATGATGCCTCGCCCGCCCTGGCCCGTGCCCTGGAACTGCGCTCCTTCCTGGCTCTGACCGAGGAGCAGGTCGCCCGCGTCCGTGACCGCGTGCACGCGGACATGGATCCCGGCCGCGACATGGGCGAGCTGTCGGCGGACAAGCTCCGCTTCGACGCGCAGTGGCTGGAGGCGGCCCTCGACGCCCGCGACGGCTACCGCGCCGCCCTCGGCGAGCTGCTGCGCACCATGCCTCCGCCCGGCCGGCGGGCCCGCCCTGTCCGCAGGGAACAACTCAAGGTCACCGCAGCCCTGTCCCCGTCCGCCGCCCCGGCACCTCAGCGTCCCGGGGCGGCCCGGGCCCGCCGACCGTGAAAGCCCCCGCTTGTCTCACCTCACGTCCACCGAGATAGCCGGTCGGATCGAGGACCTCTACGGCGCGCCGCTCGCCGACCTCGAAGCCCACGCTCAGGATCAGCCGCCCGGCATGCTCTCCGCTCTGCTCGGCATGCACGACGACCTCGTCCTCGCCGAGCGCAGCATCGATGTCCACCGCGACTGCCTCGCCCGGCTCGTCCACCCCGAGCGGCAGATCGGCCGGCACGAGGTCTCCCACCTTCTCGACGGCTCTCGCCGGCTCGCCGAGGCAGTCGCAGTCCGCGACGTCCAGGCCAAGTCGGTCGCCGCCGTTTTGCAGAGCCTGGCCCGCGTCGCACCGTCCCCGCCGGCTGCTTCGCCACCCGTTCCGGCTCCGCCTCGTCCGGTCCAGAGCACGGCGCACAGCCGCTGATCCGCTGGCGTTCTCCCTTCCCCACCCCAGGAGTTCCTCCCTTGGCCATCACCGCCCTGCCTCCCGACACCGATGCCGACATCGCCCGGGTCACCGAAGCACTCGCCATGATCACCCCGCGTTGGAACGTGCGGATCCTGCTGGCACTCTCCGGCCCGCCGCTGCGCTACAGCGAGCTGGCGGCCAAGGTGTCCTGGCTGCGGAACGGCCAGCTCCACCCCAAGCTCACATCGCTGTGCGACGCCGGGCTCGTCGAGCGCACCGAACACAGCGCACGGCATGTGACCTACGGCCACACCGAGCGCGGCGCGGCCCTGCTGCCGGTCCTGCCGATGATCGTCACCTGGGCCGAGGAACACCTGGAGACCGCGGACCGCCCGCTGCCCGCGATCGAGCAGATCGAGGACAGCCTCACCCTGCTCACCCGGCGGCACGCCGCCGCCATCTTGTGGGTGCTGAAGTCCCGCGAGGAGGTCAGCGGGCGGGCCCTGGCCCGGATCGCGATGCCCAGCAGCGACTGGACCAACGTCTACCCGCCACTGCGGCAGCTCGTCGCCGACGGCCTGGTCGACACCGAGGGCCTCGGTCGGCCCTACCGGCTGTCCGCGGCGGGCGACGGCCTGAGCCCCGTTCTCGGCGCCCTGTCCGCCTGGTCCGCCGGACAGCCCCTCGACCAGGCGGCCCACCACCCGGTCTGGGGGCACCCTCAGGCCAAGCCCGCGCCGAGGCCGTGGATCAGCAGCCAGCCCAGGCCGGCCCCCACACCCCTCCCGCAGGCCCGGACGAGTGAGTCCGCTCCGACGTGGCACAACCGCGATCTCTTCTCCCACGCCACCCCGCCCGCCCCCAGGCGACCATCCCGGCAGGAGGCCCGCGCCGATGACCACCCCTTCACCACCGCCGAAGTACGCAACGCGATCGAGGTGCTGGCTTCGCGATCCTTGATCCGCCTGGTCACCGAGATCGACGACAACGGGGCGATACCCCCCAGGCGGCTGACCGGTACCCTCCCCGACCTCTCCTCGCACCAACTACGCCGCGCTACTGAGACAGCCCGCGCCCACGGTCTCGTCCGCGTTGCGCCCGGCACCGGCCTGGAACTCACCGAGCAGGGAACGGAGTTGGCCGACCTGTACGACGCCACTGCGCGCTGGGCCCGACGCCACGCCTACCCGGCACCGGCCTGCGAGTTCAGCAGTCGCATCCGCCACGTCCTCGACCTCCTGGCGCCCTCGCTCGCGACCGAACGCGCAGACGGCCACCCGCGGCCGTCCGCCGCGCGGCCGACCAGCGACGAGACCGAAGCTGACCTGGCCCGTCCCCGCACCCTCCTGATCCACTGGCTGGCCGGCAACCCCCAGATCACCCGGGTGTCCGAGCCCGAGCCGGCCGCGTGAGCCAAGCGGCTGCACCCCGGCACGCACGCCACAGCGCCGCTCTGATGCGCAGCATCTACCTGCCGCGCACGGCGGACGCCCTCGCGTTCGCGATGTGCACCTACGGCATCCCGCTGCTGGTCCTGGCCACCACGCGCTCCGCCGCGCTGACGGGCGCCGCGTTCGCCCTGGAGTGGATCCCGCGGCTGGCGGCGTTCGGGTGGGCCGGATCCCTCGTCGACCGGCGCGGGGCGGCAGTCGTCTTCCACCTCGCCTCCCTGGGACGCGCACTGGCCCTCGCCGCAGGCGCGGTCCTGCTCCACCTCGACCCGTCCGGCACCGTGGCAACCGCAACGGTGATGGTGCTTGCGGCGACGACCGGCGTGCTCACCGAGTTCAGCTACATCGCGGCCGAGACCGCGGGCGCTACCGCAGGCCGGCAGGCAGGAAAGCGGGCCCACCGCGTCCAGGCCGTCCTGCTCGGCATCGACCAGACCGCGACCCTGGCCGGTCCCGCCCTCGCCGGAGTGCTCCTGCTCGCCGGGCCGCCGCTCATGCTCGCGGTGATCACGGTGCTCTCGCTTCTCGCCGCGATGCTCGCCCTGCGCACACCCCCCTCGCCCGTTGCCCTGGCCGGCGCGCAGAGGGGACAGTCCGGCGCCGGACTCCTCACCGGGTGGCGCACCATCCGCACTCTTCCGGCTCTCGGCTGGCTTGTGACCGGGCTGGCCCTGTCCAACCTGGCCACCGGACTCCTCCAGGCGGCCGGCCCGGTGATCGTCGTCCAGCACTTCGGGCAGTCCACCACGGCCGTCGGCCTGGTCTGGTCCGCAGCCGCCGCAGCGACGCTCCTCAGCGTTACGCTCTGCCGGTTCGCGCTCGACCGCCTGGGCCTGTGGCCGGTCGGCGCCGCCTGCGCCGCCCTCGCCTCGCTCGCCTGCCTCGCCGCCGCTCAGGCCCCCGACTACTGGTCCTACCTGGTCCTGGTCGCGGTCCTCATGGCGGCCGACGGCGGCATGACGGTGGTCCTGCGCACCCTGCGCTCCCGCCTGATCCCCGCGGAGAAGTTCGGCAGCACCCTGTCGGCGACCATCCTCGTCCTCCTGCTGCCCTTCCCCGTCGCCGGCGTGCTCACCGCGCTCACCCCGCCCGACGCGCTGGGCCACGTCATCACCGTCTGCGCCGGTCTGCAGGCCCTCGGCCTGGTGTACGCGTTCGCCCGCCTGCGCACCGATCCCGCCCTGCGCGCCTGACCCTGCCGCGCCTTTCCCCAGCCTGTGGAGAACTTCATGCCCACCACGATCCTCGGGACGAACCGCGCGAGCGGTCGCACCATCACCGAACAGTTCCACGCCTTCGACGCACACAATCCGCACGTCTACCGCGCTCTGGAACGTATGGCCGCCCGCCGCCTGGCCGCCGGCGCCACACGGGTCAGTTTGAAGGACCTCTTCGAAGACCTGCGCCGCCAACTTCCGTACGGCGTCGCCGGGCTGAACAACAACTTCACCGCCCTCTACGCCCGCCGCCTGATCGACGACCACCCCCACTGGGCCGGCGTGTTCGAGCTGCGCCGACGCCGGGCCGCCTGAGACCGGCCTATCTCTTCCCTCGTCCTGCCGCCTACCGACTCGGAGAACCCCTTCTTGTCCGCTCGCCCCCTCGTACTCGTCGTCTCTCCGGGTGATGAGGCGGATCGCGGCTACTGCTTCGAGCAGGTAGCCGCCGCGTACGACATCGTCCTGCTGACCGGCACCGAGCCCTCGTGGGAGAAGCAGCACATCGTCGACCACGCCGTCGCCGATCTCAACGACACCACCGCGCTGCTCGCCGCCGGCCGAGCTCTGGCGGAACGACACGACCTTGACGGCGTCATCACCTGGGACGAATGGAACCTCGTCCCCACCGCCCGCCTCGCCCGCGCGCTCGGTCTGGCCGCGAACTCCGTCGAGGTGATGCGGGCCTGCCGCAACAAGGCCACCGCCCGCACGTTGTTCGCCCGCCACGGAGTGCCGTCGGCCGCCTCGGTGACCGCCCGGACCCTGCGGGAGGCTGAACGGGCGACGAGGACCTTCGGCTTCCCCGCCGTCATCAATCCCGCCGCAGCGGCCGGCAGCATCGGCGTGATCCGCATCGACCGGCCCGAAGAGCTGCACGCGGCCTTCGAGTTCGCCTCGGCCGGCGCAGACCGCAGCCGCGCCGACAGCGGCGTCCTGGTCGAGGAGTACCTCGACGGACCGGAGGTCTCCGTCGAATGCGTCACCCACCGAGGCACCACCACCGCCGTCG
Source organism: Streptomyces sp. MNU76 (assembly GCF_020982545.1). Taxonomy (GTDB): domain Bacteria; phylum Actinomycetota; class Actinomycetes; order Streptomycetales; family Streptomycetaceae; genus Streptomyces. Next base: position 1,384,057 of record NZ_JAJKLK010000003.1, read on the forward strand.
CCGTGACCCGCAAGCGTTTGGGTCCCGCACCCTACTTCGACGAGACCGGCCACACTGTCGACGCCGCCGACCCGCTCCTCGCGACGGTGGCGCCGACCGCCGCTGCTGCCATCGCGGCCCTGGGAATCACCGACGGCGTGCAGCACGTCGAGATGCGGCTGGTCGGCGGCCGGCCACGGCTGATCGAGGTCAACGCACGCCTGGGCGGCGACATGATCGGCCACCTCGTCCACCTGGCCACCGGCGTCGACCTCGCCCGTGCCGCCGCCGACATCGCCTGCGGACATACCCCCGACCTGACGTCCACCCGCCACCGGGGGGCGGCGATCCGTTTCGTCTACCCCGCCTACTCCGGCACCCTCACCGCCCGCCGCCTGAAGGCACACGTCGGGGGAGTGGAGCGCGTGCGGTTTCAGCGACAGGCCGGCGACCCGCTCGTACTGCCCCAGGACGGCGGCGATCTGTACACCGCCCGCATCGGACACCTGATCACCACCGGGCCGACCGCCGCTGTCGCCGAAGCCCGCGCCCAGGAGGCGTACCGCAACCTCGACGTCCAGGTCGCCCCGGTCCCGCAGTCGGCCCCGACTACCGGACAGGGCGCCGCGTGAGACAGACCGCAGTATCCGAGCTGGTACGCAGCCGACGCTTGCTGACCGGGTACTTCGCCGGACTGGGTGTGGTGATGGCCGTCTGGGGTGCGCGCATGCCGGCCATTCAGAACGCCGCTGAGGTGACTACCGGCGGGCTTGCCCTGGTCCTGCTGGCCGCCGCCCTCGGCATGGTCGCCGGACTCCAGGCAGGCGGACGCCTCGCCCGCCCGGCCCGACTGCCCGCGCTGCTGACCGGCGGTGGTATAGCTCTCGCCGCTTGTCTTGCCGTCCTCGGGCTCTGCTCCAGTCTGGCGAGCCTCCTGGCGGCGGCGTTCGTGTTCGGCGTCGCGCACGGAATTCTCGACGTGGCCGCCAATGCCGCGGCGGTCCGCTGCCAGGATGTCCACGGCCGCCCCATCATGGGCCGGCTGCACGCGAGTTACAGCCTCGGCGCCCTCCTCGGCGCCGCGCTGGCCGCAGCCACCGCTCACACCTCACACACCGTTCTGTTCACCACGGTGGCAGCTTGCGCCGCAGCGGCGACAGGCGCGACCGCGCGGCTCACCCGCACCGTCGCCAGCCCCGCACACGAGCCTGTCCACCACGGCGCTGCACCGGACTCGGACGAGCGGGAGGGGTTGTCCCGGCGCCGACTGTGGCTGCTGGGCGCCCTTGCCGCCGCCACGCTGCTGGGCGAAGGAACCGCTGCCGACTGGGCCGCGGTCCACCTGCACGGCCTCGGCGCGACAGCCGCAGTCGGCGCCGCGGCCTACGCCCTCTACAGCGCCGCCATGGCAACCGGTCGCCTCACCGCAGACCAGCTCATCGCCCGCTTCGGTGCTCCCACCGTCGTCCGCACCGGCGCCGTCCTGGCCGCGCTCGGCCTCACCCTCGGCATGGCCGGTTCGACCATCACTTTCGCCCTGCTGGGCTGGACGGCCTTCGGCCTGGGCCTGTCCGTCACCATCCCCAGTCTGATCACCGCCGCTGGTGCCGGAGGCCCCCGAGCGGTCGCCACCGTCGCGGTCACCGGATACGTCGGCCTCCTCGCCGGCCCCGCCCTCATCGGCGCCCTCGCCGCCGTCACCACCCTGTCCACCGCACTGCTGCTGCCAGCCCTGCTCGCAGCCGCCGTTGCCGTCCTCGCCCACCGAGCCCTGGAGAAACCCACCCCTTGAGCACCAGCCACACGACCACCGGTCCCGACGCCGTGATCCTCGACTACAACGGCGTCCTCGGCCGACAGCCCTCCTCAGACCAGTGGCACCGCCTCGCCCGGCTGGCCGGCTGGCCCGAGGACGACATCGCCTCGTTCCAGACCGCGTTCTGGAACGCCCGCGAACCGTACGACGCCGGCCGGCTCAGCGACCTTGCGTACTGGGCCAGGGTCCTCGGCTATCACCCCGGCTCGCGCCTGCTGCGCGAACTGCGTGACGTCGACACCGCGATGTGGACCACCACCGACGACCGCGTCCTCGCCGTCCTGGAGCGCGCCCACCACAACGGGCTGCCCCTGTTCCTGCTGTCGAACGCGCCCGCCCACCTCAGCGACATCCTCGACGCCACCGACTGGTGTCACCGACTCATGACCAGTGCCTTCTACTCGGCCCGCCTGCAGACGGTCAAGCCCGACCCGGCCGCGTACCGGCACGCCCTGGCCGCGACAGGAACTACCGACCCGCACCGGGTGCTGTTCGTCGACGATCGAGCCGACAACTGCCGGGCCGCCGAGAACCTGGGCCTGCGCACCCTGCACTACACCGGCCGGATCACCGACCTCGAAGCGGCCCTTGCCGTCACCACCGGCTGATCTCAGCCCCTCGAACTCCCTTACCTTTCAGGACTCTTGTGCGCTCGAACGACGACCTCTGGGTCAGCGGGGACGTCCACGTCTCGCCCCGCTACCTTGCCGGTCTACCCGGACACGCCGACCCCAGCTTCGCCCCCGTGGCCCACTGGCCCCATCACCACCTCGATGTCGGGCCGTGTCAGCTGGTCATCACTTCGCCGGATCACCGCATCCGTATCGGCTGGTTCGGTGACGACTACGACACGTGGCTGATCAGCGCTGCCGAGGACTCCGTCTCCGCTCCCCGCTGGACGGCGCGCATCAACCAGAACACCCCACCCGAGATCGTCGAAGGACTCACCCGCGCCCTCGCCGCCGAATGGGACGAGGACAGCGACTCCTTCCTCACCTCCCGGTCGGTGTACTGGACGGACGCGGTGCAGCCGTTGCTCGACGCGGGCTGGGAGCGGAAGCCTCTGTCGCGCGGCCTGGTGGAGATCGTGTCCCCGGACGGGCGGGCCGGAGCGAGCATCGACGTCGTCAGCGCCGGCTCGGACGCCGAGACGGTGACGTTGTGGGCCGGGCCGCCTGGTTGGGGGACCCGAGCCGAGGCGACCTTCACCGCACGCACTCCCAAGCACCTGATCGCCGCCACCGCCGCAGCCCTCGCCGACCCCACCCCCGTCCTGCGCTACAAGGGTGTTCTCGATGAGGATCTCGCGCGGTTGGCCCGGCTCACCCCGTCGTGCCGCCCCGGCCCGCCACGCCGACCCGCTGGATCTCCTGCGCGCCGCTGAGGCACGACGGCCCGCTGCTCTGCAGGCGAGCAGCGTGCGCCGATGGACCACCAGCACACGCCCACCCGCCCCGGCTGCCGGCTCGTGCTCCGCGCTGCGCCGCTGACCTCCACGACCGCCCACGCGACAGAAGTGTGACATGCCCCTGCACGCCGAGCAGTTCTTCACCCGGCAACTCGCCCTGACCGACGGCACCGTCGTCGCTGACACCTACTACGCCACCCCGCAGCCGGGCTCCCCCCTGCGCCTGCGGATCGGCTTCTCCCGCACCATCCGCCTCGACGAGTACGACGGTCTGCGGCTGCAGATCCTCCACACCGGCCAGGGCGGCGTCCTGGACACCGCGGTCCTCACCTTTGCCGACCACGACACCTTCCACAGCCGTGATACGGCCATCGGCCGCGCCCCCGGACACGACGGTTACGCCAGGATGCGCGACTGGCACCAGCGCGACGAGCCACCGTGGCAGGGAGCCGCGACCACGAAGCTACGCCGCGCCATCGACCAGTACACCCGCCTGTGGTTCCCCCAGCCGACGACGAGAGCCCGAACAAGCACGCCACCGGTGCAACGAACCCTGTCGGGCCGTCCACCGGCACCGGAACCGAATGGATTCTGGCTGACCGATCCCGACTTCCGCACCCGACTGCAGTCCGCCACACACCTGCTGCTCGACCTCCTCGCCGACTGCCTCGGCGATGGCATCAGCCTCCTCCCAGCCCTCGACGGCGCCCGCTACCACGGCAGTGAACTCCTCGGGATCCCAACTGAGTTCGGCGTACTGGTCGAAGCCGAGACCGCGGCCGAGATCGTCGGAATCGGGTCCGGATCTCCCCACGACCCGGCCGTCGCCCGGGGCCTGGTCCTGCTGGACCAGCGCCCGATCGAGGAACAGCAACGCGCCGTCCAGGCCGCCCTGCGCCGCAGCGCCGGCACCACAACCTCCCACCAACGGCACGCCCCCGCACCGGTGCCGCAGTCCCCAGCCCACCGCACCCGCTGACCCCAGCTCACGCCCTGCCCGTCGATCCCGACGCCCCTCGATGTCCGGCGCATTGCCTCTCGCCGCCCGGCCGCGCTCCCCGCCGCCCGGGTCCCGCGCTGGAGCACCACGAGCCGGCAAGTGCTGCCCGCCCCTCGCCGTCAACATCAGTTCGATCTCGACCGGAGCTCCTTCTTGTCGCTGCAGGCCCCCGAATTCTTCGCCGAACTGTGCCTCCCCTTCCACGACCACGCCGTCGTGGGCAACGCCTACTTCGCCGCCCCCGTCCCGGGCGCACCGCTACGGCTGCGGATCGACTTCACCGAAACCATCCACGCGGACACCTACGACGGCCTGCGTGTCGCCGTCGTCCACCCGGACCACGGCGAGATCGACGCGGTGGCGCTCAGCTTCGTGGACCACGGGACCTTCCACCGCCGCGACGAAGCCCACAACACCCGGGTGAACACCAAGCAGTACGGCACGTTCAGCACACACCACCGACCGGGCCGGCCGCCGTGGGAGGGCGCCGTCACCACCGCACTGCGTGACGCGGTCGAGCAGTACACCGCCGTGTGGTTCCCCGGTTCGTGGGCCGCGTCCACACCGAGCCGCCCTGCGGGCCGTACCGCTCACCCGGCGCCGGCCCGACCGAGCGCACGTGCCGGTGGTCGCGCCCGCTGAAGCTCAGTCACCTCGCCACACCGACGGTCAAACAGACTCCCGGACCTCCACCAGCTCGCCCGCCCCCTGCGAGCCGCGGCCGAAGCCGCGGACCTCGCCCATACACTGCCTGATCAAGGAGCCCACGTTTCTCGTGCACGCCCGTACCGTCCGCAGACTCCTCCTGCCGGCCGCCCTCGTCGGCGCCGTGACCGGCATCTTCGCCGGTGCCCCGGCCGCCTCCGCCCAGTCGGCCGAGCTGACCCCTGCCACGAAGACCACCTCGACCCCCGACGCTGTTGGCAGCGTCGCGATCACCAAGAAGGACTCGGCGGGCGACGTCATGCGCGGCGCCTCGTTCCTCCTGCTCGACGCCACCGGTCAGGAGGCCGGGCGCGGGAAGACCGACGCACAGGGGAAGGTGACCTTCCCCGACCTTGCTCCCGGCGTCTACCGACTTAAGGAGACAGCCTCCGGTAGCCCCCTGCACGACATCGCGGCCGACCAGGACGTCATCGTCACCCCCGGCGCCATCGCCCGGGTGATAGTCGTTGACCCATTCAAGCCCGCCCACGTCACCCTCAGGGCCAGGGACAACAAGACCGGCGAGCTGTTGCCCGGCGCCACGGTGAACATCGGCAGCGGCGACACGACCCTGCTCACCCTCACCACCGGCTCCAAGGGCACCGCGACCGGCGACCTCCCCGTGCCCAGCCGCCGGGCCGAATTCTGGGTCAAGCAGGTCACGGCTCCCGCGGGCTACGACCTCTACACACCGGCCAAGACCTTCACCGCCGAGCCCGGGTCTCCGGTCACCGTCACGGTCACCAACGCCAAAACCGCCATCAAGCCGCAGCCCACCGAGACCGAGCAGCCCACCGGCGACGACCCGACGGACACCTCCTCCACGCCCACGGACTCGCCGGCCCAGGACACCTCCGGCGAGCCGAAGCCCAAGACGACCGCCACCGGCACGTCGGACGGCGCGTCCTCGCCCACCCCGTCCAGGGACGGGGCGCAGTCAGCGTCGCCGTCGGCCCCGGACGGCTCCCTCGCCCGGACGGGAGCCGACGCCACACCGTGGCTGATCGGTGGCGCTGGCCTCCTGCTCATTGCCGGCATCGCCGCAGTCGTCGCCTCACGCCGCCGCACAGACTCTCAGCCTCAGCAGGACGAGAGCACCGACATCAACTGACCGGCGCTTCCCCTAACGCCAGGCCCCCGAGAAACGCCAGTCTCGGGGGCCTGGCGCTTATCCGGGCACCGGATCCTGCTCACAACGGGGACTGGTGAACGTCGCCTTCGCGGCATGGGGATGTGCAGGTGAAGCCTCGCAAGGCGGGGGTGGAGCTGCAGTGTTCAGCCGGCCCATCCCAGGTCGTACACGTCGATTCCGTCGCTGTACGCGGTGAACGCCACCCACGAACGGGCTGCGAACCGCACATCCCATCCGCCGACCGCGGGCCAGGACTCCCTCCTGACCAGGATTGCGGCGATCATGTCCAACACCTCGCGCCGTCCTTCCTCGGGAAGCTCGGCCAGCGCGTCCTCCACCCGGACCGCCAGATCCACCCTGTACATCATCGGCTGCCCCGTCCTCATGATCGGCTGGAGCAACACGGTAGAGATCCCCGCCTGCCTCCGCTGACGCCTGTGGATAACTCCTGACCGGGCCGGCTCAAGTCGCGCCTCCGGCGGCCGGTCCGTGGACCGGAGGTATGGCGCTGCGACCACCTCTAGAACGCAAGCTCCCAAGTGGGGCCGCTTCACGTTCCTGCGGTCAATCGCGTGGTCGCGATCGAGCAGGGACACAGCCATCCACTCGTACGCGTTGAGGAAATGCGGCGTGCCGCCTGGAGTCGTCCTGTATGACCTTCGCGTACGGGATCACGCATCACGCAGGGGGTGGAATGGTGTTGAGTCTGGGGCCGGTGGGGCCAGCGCAGAGCGAGTATTTGATCCACTTCACTGGAAGAAACGGGAGTCGACCCAACTGGGTGCCCGAGAACATACGGTGCATGACCCCGCAAGACCGTCTGGACCAGATCCTGAGAGAGGAGAGGTTCCGGGCCTTCGCGCCATTCGGAGCGGCAGACCCCGGTAGCTCCGGAACGCCATGCCTTTGCTTCTCCGAGTGCCCTCCTGGGCACCTAGACCACCTCATCACGATGCGTGGCTTCACGCCGTGGGGTCTGGTGACCATCCGAGAAGTGGTCAACAGCATCGGTGGAGGGGCCGTGGCTTATGTGCCACCGGACGTGCACAAGGCATTCCGGAAGGCCAGGCTGGGGCACTGGGCGGTACGCACCGCTGCGGGCTCAACGTGGCTGCATGAGCGCGAGTGGAGGGTCCCTCTTCCCGATGGGGAGATCGGCATCAAAGGTATGAAAGCTATCCTCATTGCCGACGCCCAATGGCGACCGACGACAGTACCCACAGGCCGGTGGGTTGAGGGAGACACAGGCATCGAAGTACCTGGCCCTGGAGCCCCGAACGCGGTCGAGTTTCACGACTACCCCCGCCTGTGGCGCGAGTCGAAGGTGTGGGTTTGGGATTGGAAGAAGCACGACTTTGCGAAGTACGAGGCGGGCGAACTCCGCTGAGGGCTGTCCCGGTTCTGTGTCTGCGCGGCCGGGTCACGGGTACGGCCGCGTGCCGCGCTGTACGAGCCAGAACTCTCTGCGTCGAGTTCGGGCGCCGCCGCGGTGTGGGAGTCACCAGCTGTCGTCCGTGCCCGCCCCCTTGGCTCCTCGGTCGAAATTGGCTTCGCCTGCTTGGCAGTCAGTCTGCGGTGTTCTTATGGCGCTTGGGGGTCTCATGCTTCGCTGTCTGGCTCGCGAGTATGCGACGGCCAAGGCCCGACAGGTCGTCCAAGGCAGGGTCGAGGGCCGTGACGTCCTCCGGGAACGTGCTCAGCCGTCGTGGCGCAGTGCACACGTTGAGGAGAAGGCCGGTGAAGCCTTTCCAGGCCCGTTCCCCGGGATGGCGGCTGATGGCCTCCGCTCGCCTCAGGTATTCGTCCGTGCGCTGATTTGAGGCCCGAGTTGCCTCAATGTGCAGTACGGCCGGATCTTCGACCCCCGTTCTCCTGGCCAAAGCCAGCGCAGGGGAGGCTTCTACGAGAAGCGCCAGCACGTCGCGGACCGCGCAGATCTCGCGATAGTCGACATGTTCCATCCTTTGGACCCGGTCCTGGAGCGAGGGCCAGCGAGAGCGGCGAGAAAATGGGTTCTCGCGGTGGCGTTCTGCCTCTTGGGCGGCCTTGCTCAATTGGGTGAAGACCTGTTCGCCGTACTCGTCAGGGAGTTCCGGCAGCGACTGACTGACTGCCTCCACGACGGCGTCGGTGCCGAAGTTCTCGAAGCCGAGCACCATGGCCACGGCGAAAGTCGCGAGACCGTCGGCGTCGGCGAGGCTGTCGGGCAAGGTCGTACCTGGAGGGTGTCTTCCTTGTTTCCCCTGGCGGTACAGCTTGGAGAAATAGCGGTGAGCCGACTCCAGGGCGGCGTCCATCGCCTTGTCGGGGCAGCCGTCTGCGGACTGGACGGCCTTCTCGATGGCGGCAAGCGGATGGGAGTCGTCCCGGGCCATGTACCAGACCAGGGCCCGTCGAACCGCACGTTCGGGTAGCGGGACCGACCGGGCCGCACGGACCTGATCGAACCGAGGGTGCGTGGTGAATACGTGGAGTACAGCCTGCTCCAGGGGCTTCTTCTTGGTGGTGGCCAAAGCCAGGGCCTCGGCGACCGCGAACGTCTCCGGGAGGAGATCCGAGGCGGACCCAGACCCACGTCCCAGGCCATGCCGTTTCTTCCAGGGGAGCGCACCGAACTCTCGCCATCGGCGGATCTTCGCCCAGCTCACTGACAGTCCGTGCGCTGCAAGCTGCTCACGCAGTCGTCGTTCGGCGTCACTGGGCTCTTTCCACACCACGGGATCAGTCTAGTTAGAACCCCGCGATTAGCAGGGGCCCTCACCGTGGGGCGGGTTGGCCTACTGAGTCATACGGCATACGCCTGACGCGCGGCGTGTGTACGGCAACCAGGTCAGAGGGGAAGATCAGATGACAAGCCGTTTCCGCAAGGGGCCTCGACACATGCTTCGGGCTGCGGGGTTCGCCATGATCCGAGGTGCTGCGTACGCAGCGGGCAGCGCCGTCGTGACGGGGGCGATCTGGTGGTTCCAGTCCCGGTAGCTCGCGTCAGCTCGTGCGCTCTCCGCAGCGAGGCGCCAGGTGTGGCCAGCTATGATGCTCAGACTGGCCATCATGCCGTCAACGACCGCGGCCCTTCCCACAGCAGCGGTGGCCGCAGCGAGGCGGCTGAGGCCCCGGCCCGAACGCTTGGTCCTAGGATCTGCAGAACGACGGTCGGTGACGTTGAGAGGGCGCTCATGGCAGAGCTTGTCCGGCAGCAGCACGTGGATGCCTATGTGGGGTTCCACGCGTTCGGACTGCAGGAGTCCGATGATGCTGACCTGCCGGTTCCCTTCCCCGACGACTTCGACTTCGGGGCCTTCCTCGGTACCCATCCCGGGCGGCTGGACATCACCAGCGGCGGTCACACCCATACCGCCACGGTCACCGTGGAAGTCTGGGACGCGGCTCCTGCCCGGCAGGATCCGGCCGACTGGGATGCACAGGCCGAGGCCGACTTCACATCCAGCAGCGGCGAGGTCGCCGTGTGGTCCATGCACACGGGCCGCGCCGACGACGTCATCATGCTGTCTGATTCCGGTGGATCGTGGCGCGTGAGGGTCCACTGCGCGGGCCGGGCCGCGGCTGCGGCTCTGGCGGAGGGCGAGGGCACCGGGCACGGTGTCGAGCGCTACCTGGTGCAGTTCTGGCCCGCACCGTCCTGAACGCCGGTGGCGGCGGGCCGGTGTGAGCGTCCCGCCGCCGTAGGACCGGTCCGGGTCAGCCGGTGATCTTCACGATGAAGCCGTCGTCCAGTCCGTCGATGATTCGGTTCTTGGCGTAGAAGCTCTTCAGGATCAGGCCGCCGGCCTGGTTGTCCTCCTTCGGGATCGGCTTCGCGGAGAAGTTGAACTTCGTCACCTCGGGGTCGTAGTAGTTCTCCGCGGCCCCCTCGTAGGTGCTTGCGAAGGGGTACTCGTCGCACTCCTTCGTCCCGCCGTTGGTGTAGTTGGCGCCCCAGTACCGCTTGCACTGCTTGACCGCCGCGCCGCGATTCTTGTCGATACGGGCGGCGCTCACCGTCCGGTGCAGCGGGTCCTTGACCGTCTGCCCGGGCACGTTCTTCGCCGACATGTACGGCTTGGTGTCTCCCGGTACGAGGAACGCCTGTCTGATGTGCTGGGCCTCGGCACGCTCATCAGCCCCGGCCTTGGCGCTCAGGGTGAGGGTCGGCACGTAGCTGAAGGTGGCTGCGCCCTTCTTGGCCGGGTTGCCGCCGCCGGTGGAGTTGGCCAGGTACGAGGCGGCCTCCCAGCGTGGGGCGAGCATGAACAGCTTGCCGCCCCGGCTGCCGCTCAGTGTCCACCCCGCGGGCGGGGTGTAGCTGATGGCCGGCTCGTACACGGCGAACAGCAGGTCGGCGCTCTTCTTGCCCTGCCCGGGCTTGGCGTTCACCGTCTCGTGGAACGTCCGCAGCGCCTTCAGCTGGGTGAACGTCTGCGTGCCCGGCTTGTCGCCGCCGCGCGTGTAGCGCGCTCCGGCCGGCCAGCTCTGCGGGAGATTGCCCTTCGTGGTGATCGGCATCGCGGCAGCCCCGGTTGTGCCGGTCGTGACGAAGTCGGTGAAGTAGTACCGGAAGTCGATCGTGCGGCTGTTTTTGGCGATCGTGCCGACCACGCGGACGTTGAACATGCTCTCGCCGACCGGCTGGTTGTTGCGCACCCAGGTCTGCAGGAACGACGCCCCGTTGCACACAGCGAACCGCGACTTCACATAGAACGCCTTGCTGCTGCCCAGGCCCTTCTTGCACTCCTCGAACGTCATCGTCCGCGCAGGCTCCGGAGCCGTCGTTGCCATCGGCCCCACCGACGGCCTCTCCTGCTCCAACCGCGGCTGCGCGGGCACTCCGGAGGCCCGGTTCGACAGCGGGACGAGCGAGGCCGCCGGCCCCACCGTCTCCGCGGCCAGCCCTGTCCCCGGCTCCGCCTGCCGGACCAACTCCCGCAGCCGCTCCATCCCCCGGCCGCTGCGCAGTTCCTCCAACGACGGCTTCGCGGCCCCGACCGGAAGCACGTACGAATCCACCCGCAGATCATCCGGGCTGTTGTCCGCCGCCCGCGCGGTGGTCAGACTGCTGCCGAGCACCGACACAGCGACGGCGCCCGCACACAGCACTTCTCGCATTCTCATGTCATATCCCCGTGTTTGCCGCATGGCCAGAAACAGCGCGGGACACCACGAGCTGGCGTGTCCACGCCGAACTGATCCGATCAAAACACGAGGCACTGACAACGAGCCCCTCAATAACGCAGCGATGGGATGTGCCTGTCCTCCGCTTGTCCGCGTGTGCACGGTCGAGGACGCCACCGTGGGCTCGATGACGTTCTACCTCCTCGGTGGACCAACCGGCGATCAGTCAACTGAGTGTGGGCTCGGGGAGTTTCCAGAAGCCGTCCGGTTCCTTCAGCCAGGTCGGGCGGCTGAGCAAGGCCGGTTCGAGAGCGTCGATCTCCTCGTGAGCCACAGCGGGGACGAGGGGACACCCTCTGCGCGCATCGGACGCCAACCCGTGTGGATGTCAGGGGAGTTGGCTATACTCGCCGAGGTTGAAGACCCGTGAAGGTGAGAGGCGTCGGTGCAGATGACCGAGCACTACAGCGCGGCGGCAGAACGCCTATAGGGGCGCCTGGCCGGCGCTCTCCTATGGCGACGCCCTTTGGGCGGCGACGTCGTATTACTGACCAGTGGTGGGTGAACCCTGCCCTGGCTCAGAACGCGACGCTCTGGCAAAGCATGGGAGGGCCTTCCTTGTCCGTAACCACTTCAACCTGCGACCACCGCATGTACCACGTAGTCGTAGTTGCCCTGACTTCTGTGGTCATCGGTCTCGCTGTCGGGATCGGCTTCGTCGCTCTCGGGCAGACGCCGTTCACCGCTGTTGCCTCCGGTGCCGCTGTGGTGGGCTTCATCTTCACGGCTGGCATGGCTGCGGTCGCCTACGTGAAGCGGCAGGCGTAGTCGGCAATCGCGGGGCGGTCCTGACGGCCGCCCCGCGCCGCTCATTTCGGCAAGCCCGAGATCCTTCTTGTAGTCGGCGACGGCGAGGACTGTCGCGGACTGCTCCTCGGCTTGGGCTCGGGCTCGTGCAGCTCGATGCTCACACGGTGCCGGTCGCCCTCGGCGACTCGGTCTACCGGGTGAGCAGGTCCCAGCTTCCTGGTGATCTCTCCGCCCTGCGTCTGCGCATCTCCTGTGACGACGAGCTCTTCGTACAGGCCCGGCAGCGTCAGGTCGGTCACGCCACGTCAACGCCTAGCTCGGTGTCGGGCCGGCAGAACTGGCACGGTTCGATACTGGGATCAGTCAGTGCCGCGCGTGCCTCGTCCGCTCTGATCCGATGCGGAGTGCCTTCGACCATGGTGCAGTCATTCAAGTGGATCACGGCGGGCTCGGGCCCTGTCGGAGTGCGATTCTGCTGTACGACGAAGCCCACTTCCCTCGCCGACGGCGGGGCGAGGGCGGGGAGGCGGCCCCCGCCCTTCGGTCGGCGCGCCGGCCGCTGCGGAGGACGGACCTCGGAGTCTGCGAGCGCGGCCAGCACAGCGTCCCGCTGGAGCCGCAGATAGACGGCCACAGTCTGGTTCTCCGCTATCTGGCGGTCGACATGGGCAAGGATTGCCCGGAGCCGGAGCGGATCAGGTGGCAGCTGGGACATGACGTGCACCGGTTCTGTGCGGGACGGTCCGCATAGTCAGTTTCCTGTGCCCCTCCCCGCGTACATCGCCGACCGTGCGGCGGTCGTCTGGCGGCCCTGCCAGTAGGGGTGGAACAGCCCCGTCGTCGAGAGCCGGATGAGCTGTCGTCGCAGCGAAGTGCACGGCCGGGCGGCGAGCCGGCGGTAGGCGGTCTGCCGCGCTTCAAGGCAATGGGTGAGATCGGCTAGCATGGATCGCATTCTCAAATTCAATCACGTGTTCGAATTCGGTCGCCAGTTGTCCCGTGCCGTCGAACCTTGATCGTGTGTCAGTGAAGGCTGAGCGGCGCACCCCCGGTCTGGTCGGCGCGGCCCAGTACTGGGGCTGTGCCCGCTTCGGCCCGTGCGCCGGGCCGGGAGGACCGCGCTGCCCGTGAGAAGCGCAGAGTGCGTCCCGGCCGGAGCGAGTGGTCGGGCGGTCTGCGGTTGCCCGGTTTGTCGACCGTGGGTGGCCACCCCGCTCTGTCCTGCCGGAGTGGCCACCCCTCACCCGTGCGGCGTTCACGGGGCTGTCCCCTGATGTCCGGCCCCGGCGTGTGTCACCTGTCTTTCTGGGGCCGGGGGTGTGTGTTGGGTGTCAGAGTTCGAGCAGGGCGATGCGGATGCTGCGCTCGACGAGGTTTGCGGTGTTGGTGTGGCCTGCGTTGTTGGGGTGGAAGAACGTCTGTCGTTGTCCGGGGCTGAGCTGGGCGCAGTCTCCGGCCGGCCAGGTGCTGTCGGGGTCGACGGTGCCGCAGAGGCCTTCGATCCACTTCTCGCCGTCGGGCTGGCAGACGTCGTGGTCCTCGCTGGAGGCGTAGGTGTCGATGTAGCGGTCGCCGAAGAAGTCGGTGACCGTCTTGATGGTCTGGTTCAGGCGCTCCTCCGCCTTGCGCAGCCAGGGGAGGTCCCCGCGAGCGATGGTGAAGGTTTCAGTGGGGTCGCCGTAGCCGCAGGTGTCGGTGTCCTCGGGCAGGAGGGCCGGGTAGCCGACGGTGATCACCTTGGCGTTCGGGGCCTTGCCGTGGACGTTGACGAGCATGGTGATGTACTCGTCCTGGATCCTGGCGAGGCGTTCGTCGAGGCTTTCCACGCCGTCGGGCGGGCTCTCGAAGTAGTCCTGGCAGGGATTGCCACCCGGGGTCTCGGCCCCGAGGGCGAGACAGCGCAGGAGGACCTCGCCCAGCGGCAGGCTGTTGCCGCCGATACCGATCGTGATGACGTCGGTCTCCTCGCCGACCCCGGCCCGTTCGGTCTGAGCGGGCACGGCCGCCCACCCGTCGGGCGGCTGCGCCGGGTCGGCCACTCCGGGTCCCCAGCCGATGGGCTTCTGCGATTCGCCTTGCGATGTGCGGGATCGCGGCATTGCCGCAGCTCACGTTGGCCAGTCGGACGGGCAGGCCCGGGGGGAACTCCGCGAGCTCCCGGTCGACCAGGTCCGGATACGCGTTCGGGGTCCGTTCGCACCCGTCCGGGCTGTCGGACCGGCTCCCGGTGAACATTCCGGCCGTGTAGGAGTCGCCCAGCGCGGCCCACTCGTAGTGGTCGGCTGCCGGTGCCGCCACTGAGGTGGGTGCGGCCAGGGCCAGTGCGGCGACGGGCGCCACGACAGCCAGCCAGAATCTCTTGAGACGCATGAAGGTGCCCTTCCAGTCAGGCGTAGCAGGGGCTGGCACGCGGACCCGCCCCATGCTGAGGATCAGCTTCCGAATCGATTACCCTAAGTGAATATTCAGATTCGATGCGTAACTATCCGTGTGTGAGGGGCGCGCAAACGGCTCGCTTGACGGCTTGGGAAGCACAGGGCGCATCTTGCGCGCCGCACTGGCCGGACAGTGGGGACCACCATTTCCCGCGTCAACGCTGAAAAGCCTTCCGTGCTCCCCCGTCCTAGGGTGGAAGGGCAACGATCTCTCCTGGGAGCACACCGAGTGACAGCGTCGATGGAGCGGCTCTGCGACTGGGTCGTCAACAAGGACAGGGTCTGGGTCCATGGTGACCGGCTCACCGACGGCCACGTCGCTCTCGACATGCGCCTCACTCCAGGGCTCGACCCTGCCGAGGTCGGCCGGGACGGGCAGTGGGTCCTCCGCAAGGCGCAGCCCTCACGCTGGGTGGCTGAGCACCACCCCGACCTCTCGGACGTCATTCCGGACGCGGCCGACGGCGCGGACTGGACCGAGGTCGTCTGGTCGGCCTGGGTGACCGGCGGCTTGCGTATCGGAGCGCTTCAGGGCGTGGCGGTGGCGGTGGACCACGGGTGGCTCTCCCGTCTCCAGCCCGGCTACCGGATCGAGGGGGCGCCCGGACACGGGATCCTGCGGATCGTGACCAGGAAACCCGAGCCCTCGCTGCTGTCCGGCGGCGCGGTGCACCGAACGGTGGTCGGTGTCGTGATGCCCGCCTCGATCGACGCTTCGCCTGCGGTCCTGGAGGCCATCGTGCAGGACCTGGACGTCTAGGCTCCCCCGGTGAGCAAGCGGCCCCAGCTTCCAGGTGACCCCTCCGACCTGTACCTGCGGATCTCCTACGACGACGCACTCCGGGACACCCCGCAGGCCGACACGCTGGAGCGATGGAATGTGTCCGTCCTCCACCGACGGCGTGTGCACGACGCAGGCCAGGGGCCGGCGGCAACGAGCAGTTGCGTCGCCCTGGGGTGCCCCTCGTGTACGGTCGATGACGCCACCGTGGGGTCGATGACGTCCTACCGGGTGCACCTCGACCGCGGCCGGAACGCTTTCTTTATCCCGCCATCTCGTGCGAGGGAGATGCTCGCTCTGGCGGCGTAAATGTGCTGCTCAAGCCGTACTTACTGAGTAGTGAAGCAGTAACAGGTGTGTTGAGTCGGGCCTCCGTTGTCGGCGTTGCAGGCCAACCGCATGCCGTCGTTGTTGGTGCATCGGAGTTGGGCGCCGGGGTGCGGGCACTGCTTGCAAACGATCAGCCGTATCCCCCTGGGCCCAGCTCTTCAGACGGTCTCCGTCGAGATCGGCCACACGGGCGTCGCGGATCCTGCCGCCGGGTTCGAACGATTGGCGTCCAGACCAGGGCAGGAATCTTCAAGAGGGTGGGAGGCGTGCGGGGACGCTGGATGGGCTGGGCGCTGAGGAGGAGTACCGGGACGTGTAGGCCCCTGAAGCCCCCTGCGTCCTCGACTCGTCCGCCCAAACCTTCCTCGGTTCGGGCTCTTTGGCCGCGTCAATGTCAGGGGTTCGACTCCCCTAGGCTCCACCTGTGATAGCCCCTCTGACGTGCGGAAACGCGGGTCAGAGGGGCTATTTTCGTGCTGACGTGTCAGCACGGCAGTGCTGGCGGGAGCTTTTAGAGGGCGGTTCGTGAGTTGATGTCTGTTTCCGCGTGAAGCTGGGGCAGGGCTGACCCGATGCGGATAGCTGCCGCCGCGCACCTCGCCCAGCGGCTCAGGGGGGAGCCACCGCGCGAGGCCGTCACATGGCTGAGCCGAACCGATCCCTACGAGGCATTTTTCCCGGTGGACCTGCGGTTACAGCGGATCACCGGTCGCCGTATGAGTGTCAAGCACATGGCCTTCGGCGCCTGGAACCATGCCACTGCCCACCTACACGCCGCATTCACCGCCGAGCTGCTGATCCCGCCGTTCGGCCCGCTCCCCGACCGGACTCGCAGCCTGATCCCCGGCTACCCCCTCAACGATCCCGCGGCTCTGCAGGCGTGGCTCCGCGGCTATGGCTCTGCCTGATCGCGGCAGTCCGACCCGTGCCGGGGCGATACCGGGATCCGTGTACGGATTGCTCGCGGCAGACGTCTTGTATCGCGCAACGGTCGGGACCGGAGGCCGGGAGCTCCATTGCGGGGTCGCGAAAAAGCACGTAAAAGAAGCCGGACAGACCAGTGGCCGCCCGTGCCCGAATCCGCAGCCCAACCTCGGACCGCCAACGAACCAACTGAAGCGATCACTCCGAAATCAAGCTGGCGGATCCGGGCTCACCATCCCGGTGAGGCCGAGCGGGATAGAACTGTTTGGCCCAGCGCCGATATGCCATGATCGGGCCGTCACCATCAGCTATCCGGGGGGCTGGCTGATGTTGCTTTGTATGCCAGATGGGACTGTCAGCACCAAGCGTGAGGCCGGTGATTGTGCTGCGAAGCCCGAAGCTGCACAGCACTCCGGACACAGTTCGGGCGATATGTCGGCCTAGCCGAGAAGGCAGCCAACGTGGGGGGGATATGCGGATGCATGCAGCGAAGCGCAATTGGATCCGCCAGGGCCCGACCACGGTGGGCATGAGCCAGGCATGCATCATGAGTCCGAGACCCTGCACGGTTACGGTCCCGGTCGCGCAACCCAGGCCGCGAAGTTCGCCATCGTAGCTGGTGGTCATGTGCCACCACGGCAGGTAAGGGATTGGCATGCGAGTCTTGAGGTGAATAGCAGCCACAGGACTCCCGGGATTCAACGGAAGGGTGAATTCTCGCACTTGGCTGTTGTGCATGACAGGAAAATGCCCTAGGTCCACAGCATTTTCGGTGATCTCCTGCGGATGGGAGGGCAGTTCCACTGTGATATGAATTAGGCGAGAGTACCCTTTGAGGTCTGCGCTCTCGATCTCCCATTCAGGACCGTTGCCCGCTTCGCAATTGTGCCAAGCGAAGATGATGCCGTTCGTCTCCCGGATCTCCAGATGGCGAACGCGCGCTTTTGGTGGCTGCTTTCCGTATCCGGATCGCACGCATGCACCGTCGGGCCCGAAACCGAATCCATGGAACGGGCAGACCAGATCCTCTCCCTCTACCTTTCCCCCGACGCCGAGATGAGCGCCCAGGTGTGGGCAGTATGGCTCGACCGCGCGCAGCAGTCCGGCCCGGGTGCGATATAGGACGACATCCTGATCCACCAACCTGCTGGTGACCACTTTCCCTGGACGGACTTCGTCTGAGAACCCGATGCAGAACCAGCCCTTCGGGCTGGGTAGCGCCGGAGGGAATGCCTCGTCGGCCGGTGTTGGGCCATGAGAGGGCACCTTGTACCATTTCGTGTCCCTGCTGCCAAACATTTCAACTCCTCTCCGAAGTCATGCCTGCGCTAGATTAGGGATAGAAATTCTCCGGCCGTGGCCGGCGCCTGCCTCCGCATACCGAGAGGTTTCTTGCTTCCATTCGCGATAGCCCGTCAGCACGGGAGTGTGTTCTACCTGCAGAGGAAGCGCTCGTCTGCGGGATCGCAGGTGATGGTCTGGGACGTGAACTCGCCGCTGAAATCCCTCCCGTGGTAACGAGGGGAGGTCAAGTGGTACCTGAGGCTGCCAGCCATCTCAAGTTCGAACCCGGTGAAGACTTCACGTACGGCTGTCGATGCACCCTCGGCGATCCATTGATCACGGATCTCCGTGTACTCGCGCTCTGCCGCATACACCAGGTTGACCAGCCTGTCGATTGCCTCCTGCCATTCCAGTCCGTCCCCCAGGACCATGACCGTGACGGAGTGAAGCAAAGACGGGATATTTTGACTGTGCTGCAGGTATTCCTTATGGAACGAATACAGATCGTTGACCAGCAAGACGTGGCGGTTGGCGAGCCAGGCGAGACGTGCTCGACGGGGGTCGTTCCATTCCTCTTCGGTCGGGTGCGCACCCATGATATGCGGAACGCCGATAATGTAGGGCCACATTCCGGTGTCGTCATCTCGGAATGAAAGGTACTGATCCAGGGACAACTCCATAACAACGGGCATGCTCGCGCGGTGCTCGTTGCGGTAGATGTTGCTGTGGAAATAATCCCGGATCACAGTCAGGAATGCATCGCGCTCGGCGTCGGGCATAGTGTCGCTGATCTGATCGACCAGTTGAGTGATCCCGTGCACCAGTGGTGACGAAATGCAGGATTTGGGATGGGGCGGCGTACTCCTTGACCGCATGGATTCCGCGTTCTCGGTGAGCTGTTCCCAGGGCGTCAAAGCGCTGCCCCCATCCCTGGAAACTGAGGCCTCCCAATCTCGTTCATGTGCATCGTCCAGCACCGTGGCGGCGCCGGTGTATTTGCTCCACAGTTCGTATTCTTTCCGAGGGAGGCGCGGGAGCACATGGGCCACCCATAGGTACAGCCTGCACATATGCGTGTACTTTCGATAAGCGATGACACGCGAGTTGTCGGAGAACAGGGAGAGAACCCAGTCGTCCGTATTTTCTTGGAATTCTTCGTCGTAGTTCTTGTTCTTTTCCCAAGGGAAGGAGCAGGTGATCGCGGGAAGGAAATAGCTGATACGGCCGGCTGGGATCATGTTCATCTGTTCCTCCTGCAAGGCGGTAGGTCAGCGTGCTGGTGGAGTTTCGTCAATTGTTCGGAGGTGCGTGACAGGAGCGTTGTCGGCGGTATCCGGGAACTGGGTCAGCGGAAAGTCAGCGATCAAGTTCGGCATGTGGACGGCTTCCCAAGCCACCCGCCATACGGCGCTGTGGGCCAACTGCTGGAGTACGGGCAGGGTTCCTGGGGCGAAGGAAGCCCTGTCCGGAGCGGACAGGGTTAGGGCCTGTCCGGAGTCCGATTGTCAGGACGATGGTCGCGAGCTTCCTCTCGGCGGCCTCCTCGTGCACGTTCGGGGCCACGCCGTGCGCCGAGAGCATGACGGCGGAGCTCTCGGGGATCTCCTCCGTCTGCTCGACGAAGATCGCGCCCTTCTTCTCCGGGGTCTGCGCGACGTACTTGTTGTGGACGATCTCGCGGCAGACACAGACCTGTGCCCCCGTGCACCTCGAGGGCTTGCTCGACGGCCTGGATGGCGCGTACGACACCGGCGCAGTAGTCGCGCGGAGTGGCCGTAGTACGCGGCGGCGGTCGGATGTCGGGGGGCTCATGTGGTCCTCGCGGTGGCGGCTTGGCCGAACTGGTGCAGGGCGGTGGTCGCGGCGGGCGGGAAGGGCGCGGTCTCCAGCACGCGCAGGGCCTGTGCCCGGAGCGTGCCGATCATGTCCTCCACCACGTCCCGGGCGCCGGTGGCCGTGAGCAGCTCACGGACGCGGTCGGCCCCCGCCTCGTCGAGACGGGGAGCACCGAGCAGGGAGCACAGGACGCGCCGTTGGCCGGTGTCGGCGCGCTCGAGGGCGAGGGCCACCAGGACGGTGTGCTTGCCCTCGCGCAGATCGTCCAGCGACGGCTTCCCGGTCACCTCAGGAGTCCCGAAGACGCCGAGGAGGTCATCACGCAACTGGAAAGCCTCGCCGACGGGCAAGGCATAGGCACTCAGCGCCTCGTGCACCGCAGGCGGGGCACCCGCAAGGGCAGCGCCGATGTGCAAGGGGCGCTCCACGGTGTACTTGGCGGTCTTGTACCGCACGATGCGCAGCGCCTGCTCCACATCCGCGGCGGGGCGGCCGGCGGCGGTGACGTCCAGGTACTGGCCGTACATCACCTCACTGCGCATCTCATTGATTAGCGGTCGCACCGCGTCGAGTTGGCGGGGAGTAAGACCGGCCACGTGCAGAAGCTCATCCGACCAGGCCAGTGCCAGATCACCGATGAGGATCGCGCCGCTGACTCCCACCTGCCTGGCGGCGAGGACAGTGCGGCCGCCAGCGTGGTGCTGCGCGAGGCGGCGGTGGATGGTGGGGACGCCTCGGCGGCTGCCGCTGTTGTCCATGATGTCGTCGTGGATGAGGCAGAAGGCGTGGAACATCTCCAGCGACGCCGCCGTTTTGATCAACGTCTCGGGGGTGCCGTGACCGCCGGCGGCCTGCCAGCCGCTCACGCACAGCAGAGGTCGCAGCCGTTTCCCTCCGGCGGCCAGGAGATCACGCAGACACTCGGTCACCTCGGCGGGCATCCGCAGCTTCGCGGCGGTACCGGCCTTGTGCTCCAAGAAGCCGTCGAGCACGCGGGTGACCCGTCTGCGCAAGGCAGCCGCGCCCGGCAGCTCGGCAACACCCGCGATCAACTCGCCTCCCCCAGCGCAGTGGCCGGGGCTCTCCGGGCGGGATACAAGGTCTCCTCCACCAGGAACGCACGGGGCTCCTCGGCGCACGCCGACACGCCCCCAGGCGTCGGAGCAAGTACCGGGCCCGGACACCACGGCATCCTCGCTCGCCCGGTCACGACCGCGGCTCCCTGCAGAACGGTCACCGCCACGCTCTGCTCTTGAACGTCGGGCGCCCGATACGACATGTCACGCGTTGTCCTGTGGACGGGAGCAGGCTCTGCACGCAGCCCGGTACGCGGCCATAGAGGTTTTGGCACACGTCCAGCAAAGGCGACTACCAGCACGCTGAACAGGTGTACCCAACGGGCGCATAAGAGCACTACTGGGGCGCTCGCCACGTTTAGCGTACGTAAGCGGCTTGCCCAATTGAGCGAGAAAGATCTTGAAGGTCGTGGCAGTGCGCCCGCAAGCACCCCGTGACGTGCCGCAACTCCGCTACAGCGCTGGTGCGTCCAGGGTGGTTTCTGGCCCTGAATGCAGGTGCGAGATATCCCTTGCAGTGCGGTTGTACGGAGTCCCGGGCTTCGGGGCGATCGGCGCCGTAGGGTCTTCACCGTCAGCCCGTTGACCGTGCTGGGTCCGCCGCGACATCTCCTGTCGGAGCCGGGAGTCTCGGTATTCGGCGCCCCGGGTGGTGCTCCGGGTCCTGGTCGCCTCCGCTCGGAGATACCAGGCGACCTGGTTGTCCTTCTCCTGGGCACGACGGCGAGAGCGTGAAGCCGCTCGTGCAGGGCTTCCTTTCGCGGGTGATCTCGGCGTGGTGCTGGTGAAGGGTTTCGCGTTCGGCATCCACTCGGACGCGGTCATCGCCACGCAGGGTGGGCCGTCCGAACCGGCCGGTGGCGTTCAGCTGCTGTTCGAGCTCGTGCAGCCGCCCGACCAGGTCTCGTTGTGCATCCTTGTGCTGGGCGACGGCAACCGTGAGAGCGCGGACTTCGTGGATCGCGTCGACACGTGCCGACAAGTCCTGGCGCTGGCGACTGAGGGCGCGGGCCGTGAGTTGATGTCTGCTTCCGCGTGAAGCTGGGGCAGGGCTGCTGGTCGCGGGGTGGCTATTGCTTCCTGGTGAAGCTGCCGGCGTCGACTTCGGTGAGGACATCGAGCTTGACGAGGCGTTTCAGCTTGGCGCGGGTGCCTTCGATGTTCTTCGGCAGCAGTTCGTGGTCGAGGGCGTCGCAGACGTCACGGGCCCGGAGGGGGCCGGTGGCCTCGTTGAAGACGGCAAGGATGCGGGGGTAGTCCGGGTGCTCGGGCAGGCCGGGCGAGACTGGGTGGGCGGGGAGCCGTTCGCTGAGGGCGGTGACGGTCTTCCGGGTGATCGCCAGGTGCTCGAGGTGGGTCTCGGCTTCCCGCAGCCGTCCCTGCAGTTCAGCGATCTGTGCCCGGAGGTCGTCGGCCAGGGCCCGGGCGGCGTCTTCCTGGACGTGGAGCGCGTCGAGCAGGGGCTGGATGTTCACGCGGTCACCGGCTTCGGGTCGCGCCAGGTGGGAGTGTTCGTGCCAGTGAGCCGGCGGGCCATGACCTGGGTCATCGCCCAGTAGACGCGGGAGGCGGAGGAGGCCGGGCGGTGTTCGTAGTCGCGGACCAGGCGCCGGTGCAGTATCAGGATCCCGTAGGTCTGCTCGACCCTCCACCGCTTCGGCTGCGGGACGAACCCCGTGTCCTGCGGGTTACGTTCGACGGTCTCAACGTCGATGCCCAGGAGGGTGCCGTGGGCGGCAACCTGGTTCTTGAAGCCCTGGTCGACGAGGGCTTTCTCGACGGTGCCGCCAGCGTGCTCGGCGACCTGGTCCAGCAGGGCGATGCCCACGGCGTTGTCGTGCGTGCTCGCGGCGAGGACAGTGACGGCGATGACCAGGCCCAGCACGTCCACGGCCAGTCCCCGCTTGCGGCCAGGCACCCGTTTCGCCGGGTCCCGGCCGGTCGTGGAGGCGGGGACCCCGGCAGCCGCGTGGACACTCTGGGTGTCCAGCACCACCAGGGTCGGGTCCTCTAATCGGCGGGCCTTCTCACGGACCTGGCAGCGCAGGAGTTCATGAATGACCTGGTCAGTCCCGTCGTCTCGCCACGTGGCGAAGTAGTAGTACGTCGCGCTCTTGGGCGGCAGGTCGTTGGGAAGGTAGGCCCACTGGCAGCCGGTCCGGCCCTGGTAGAGGATCGCGTTCACGATTTCCCGCATCGCGTAGGCGCCCTGATGGCCACTGACCGAGCGGTGCCGGTCCTTCCACGCCGTGATCACCGGCTCGATCAACGACCACTGCTCGTCCGTCAAGTCGCTTGGGTACGGCTTGCGTTCACTCACCCCGCCACCCCAACAGACCACCGCCCGTGGACCAGCGGACTCCGCCCGCGCCCACACCATCAGGCGACGACAGAAACACTCAAAGACTCACGAACCGCCCTCTTAGAGCCCCGATTGATCGGGGTTTGCAGCCGGTCTGTCTCCCCTGGGGTTCCCCTGGGCTCGCGTGGCGTGAGGGCGTCGGGATAGAGCCCTCGGTGCACCGCCTCCGCCGGGGCTGGGTGTGGTCGCTGGAGCGTGGTCCCCACACAAATTCCGCCAGACCGTTGAGCTCGCGGATACCGGAGACGTCGGGCGGCAGCCAGGTCAGATGCCGTGCGAAGGCTGGATCGGAGCTCCACACGATGGGAGGCAGCCAGGGCCCGGTGAGGGTGAAGGTGTCTCAGTAGCGGCGGCGGCAGGTCCTCGTGAAGCTGTCCGTGGCCAACGCCATGGACAGTGTTGGGTACCCGGGGCCAGCGGCAGCTCGTTCGCTGCGTCACGGTGTCCGCCATGAGACGCATGGCTCTTTCTCTCAGGCGTGTACTACGCCATGTGGTGTACGGGTCACAACGAAGTTCTGCTCGGAGGCATGCCTCAGGCGACTTCCACGGGAGGAGTGGTCAGTATCCGAAGGGAATGTCGCCGTTGGTGGCGCGATGATGGGTCGTGCTGTGGGCCTGTACCCAGTCGGTGATGTAGCGCAGGGCCTTCTTCGCGGCAGAGTCGTCCTTCCCGCATCCCTCTGGAGCGGGAACACCGTCGGGATAGCAACTGGTTGAGTGCCCGTAGATCAAGCCGTCTGCGCCAGAGCCGCGGGAGCCGAGATAGGCATCTACCTGCCGTGCGGCGCCTGTGTGGCCCTCTGAACCGTTGATGGTCCACCCAAAGACGCTGGCGAGTTCGCCGCGCTCGCGTGCCTGAGCCCCGAGACGGAGCTGCCGGCCGATCGACGCGAAGTTCAGACGGGGGTCGAACAGGCCGTTGGTCATGACGCGCTGGCTGCGCGGGATGTTGGTGCCGAGTCTGTCGAAGGCCGTCCGCACGTCGTCGTAGTTGCCGGTGATGGCAACGCCTTCCTTGGCTTTCAGCCCGTCGTGCACGGCCTGCCAGCCGACACCTCCCACGCTCGACGTGGAGAACCCGTACAAGACGCGAACCCCTCGGTTCTCAAGTTTCCTGCGTGCCAGGTCCCGTAGACCCGCCACCGAACAGTGGGTCCGTAGCGGGGAACTGCCGCCGCAGGAGTCGGGGTTCTTGATGTCCAGCCACACGAAATTGATGCGTACGCCCCGGGCGCGCTCTGTCGTGACCTGGTCGAATACCTCTTCCAGCGTGTCGCCGCGGCTGGTGATGGTCCCGTCGTGATCGGCGTACCAGCCGCCGTCGGTCCACGCGGTTGCGTCCACTTCGAGAGCGTTCGCACCGTGCGCCAGCGCGTTGACCACCCCTTCTGAGGTGAGCACGCGGTGGGCGACGGCGTATACCGGCCGGCTTCCACTGTCGTACGACGGCGCGTCCGCGCTCGCACTTGGTGCCTGGAACACGCCCGACAGTGCGGCGGTGATCGCTGTGCATGCGCCGATCACGGCCGCCGCCTTCCTGCGCCGAAGGCTGACCACGTTGCCAACTCCTATGAGAAATGGGTCGCGGAACAACTCAGGGGTATCCCCGGATGTCAGGCGGCCAGGATGCGCATGATCACGTGCCGTGCGGCAAGGGCATCTACGGCGGATCACCTTGAAGAGGTAAACCGTCGATCATGTTGTCGGCCTGCCCGTGGTTCTGCTGCCGAATGTGCTGTGCAGCCCCAGTGACGTGGCAATCGCGCAGTCGGTGGGCAGCGGGTGACGATGATCAGTAGATCGGTGCACCCGGCCGGACCAGATCTGGGGCTGCGTATCGAAGATGTGCACAAGGCATACGGGCGACGGCAGATCCTGCGGGGGGCCTCGCTCGACGAACCGCTCGGTGCCCTGGTGTGCGTGGTGGGAGAGAACGGCACACTGGCAAGAGACGCTGCAGCGCATCATCTGCGGGCAACTCGCGCACGACAGCGGCAAGGTGACGCGGTACGGGCGTGTGGGGTACTGCCCGCAGCGTGTGGTGCTCGACGAAGCCGCGTCCACACATCGGGCTGTGGCCCGTCCGACGGACTCCAGGGCCGGTGCGGCTCCGCGTGATCTCTCTGCCCGTGCTCGCTGTGCTCAGTTTGCCGCGTACCGCGCCACCCAGCTCGGCGTCCATGACTCGTTCCTCGCCCCCCCGCGAGAGCATCCCCGGACCTGCCTCAGATGTTCTGCTCTGCTCGGCCACCCGCTGTCAGTAGGTAGGACCGGAACAGGACTCCGACTCCTGCGTCAGGTACTCGCACCGGACACCGGAACCGGAAACGCCGCTCATGCTTCGGCAACATTGTTCGATCAGAGCCCAGAGCTCGTCGCTGACCTTCCACGGCTTCCATGGTCATGTTGGTGGAACCCTGCCTGCCGATCATGTGATTTGCCGCCCGGGAGGGTGAGTCCACGGTCAAACCCGTACGGACGGAGACGGTGCCCGATACGAAGATCGCCGACTTGTCCGTGATCTACGAGAGGAATCCCGCTCGTGTGTCTCCCCCGCGCCGTTGGCGATGCGGCCGTTTTGATCACTCCGATTGCCGCTCGTTCCGCCCCCGGAAGCACGACCGATCTGTCTGTTTCCGCGAATGACCTTGTGTGCGGTGCGGGGGGACTCCTGTGACCTTGAGTTCTGGGTGTGATGACCGTGCTGCCAGCGGGCCGCGGGACGGTTGTGCGCCGAGTCGCAGTGGAGCGGTGCCGGGCGGACCGGAGGCGGGCGTGGGTGCCGGCGGGGGCGGATTGCTGGGTTGGCTGGCCTGTCGCAGTGTCAGGGCCCCGATGCGCACGCTGTGGGCGGCGGTGCTGTGCGCTGTGGCTGTGGTGTGTGTGGCGGCGCTTGGCGTCACGGCTGCCCTGTCTACGGGGGGATTCAACTCCGTGGGAACGGAGTCCGCGCATGCTGAAGGTCTGTTGCGGAAGTTCAGGGGGGCTGACCCGGGGCTGGTACTGCGGGTGCGGTCGGAGGGGTCGGTCGACTCGGCGCGGGCGCGCTCGGACGGGGCGGCGCTGGCACGGCGGGTTGCTGCTGAACCGGGAGTGGCCGCGGTGGAGGCGTACTGGACGTCGCGTTCGCCCGCCTTGCGAGCGCACGACGGACGGTCGGCGCTGATCGGTGTCGCACTGAAGGGCGATGAAGCGGCGCAGAGGCAAGCCGCGTCGCGGATCGTGCCGCAGGTCACGGGTCGGCAGGGCTTGCTGCGGGTGTCGCCCGGCGGCCGGGTCTGGGGCGGTATCCAGGCCGCCGAGCAGGGCGAACGGGACTTGGTGCGGGCGGAATTGGTGGTCGCCCCGGTGGTCTTCGTGTGCCTGGTGTTCGCGTTCGGGTCGTGGCTTGCGGCGCTGTTTCCGCTGTTGGTGGGGGCATTGGCGGTGGCGGGGGCGTGGGCGTTCCTGCGTCTGCTGGGCGGTGTGATGGAGGTGTCGGCGATCTCGCTGAACATCGCGACTGCTCTGGGCTTCGGGCTGGCCGTGGACTATGCGCTGCTGGTGGTGACTCGCTTCCGCGAGGAAGGGGCTCGGGGGCTGGCGGTGCCGGATGCCGCGGTGGAGGCGGCCAGGACTGCGGGGCGCAGCGTGCTGGTGTCTGCCGGCGTGGTGGCACTGGCGTTCTCGGCGCTGTGGGTGTTCCCGTTCCCGTGGCTGCGGTCGATGGCCGTGGCGGGGATCGCGGTGGTGCTGCTGGCGGCGACGGCGAGTGTCGTCCTGCTGCCGGCGCTGCTGGCGATGCTGGGTTCCCGGATCGGGCACAGCGGGGCGGCGTCGAGTCCGGCCTGGCGGCGGCTCGCCCGGTGGGTGACCCGGGCGCCGTGGTCGTGGGCAGCCTGTTGTGCGGTGCTGATGGCCGTGCTGGTGTGGCCGTTCGGTCAGGCCCAGTGGGGGTTCGCCGACGAACGTGCGCTGCCCGCCGGTTCGCAGGCCCGGGAGTTCACTGAACGCCTCCGCACCGATTTCCCGGCGCAGCCCGATCGCGATCTCATCGTCGTGCTGACCCCGGCACCCGGCGATCGCGAGGTCGACCGGTACGCGCGGCGTATCAGTGCGCTGCCCGGCGTCGTCCAGGTCACCGCCCCGACGGGCCGCTACCGCACCGAGGCGGCCCAGACAGGACCGAATAGTACGAAGTCCATGTGGCTGAAGGCTTCGACGGGGCTGGATCCACAGTCTGCGGCGGCCGCACGCCTGGTGGAGCGGGTGCGGGAACTTCCCGCACCCGGACCGCGCTGGGTAGGTGGTTCACCCGCCAGGCATGTTGACGCAAAGACGGCGCTGGCCGATCGGGTGCCCTATGCCGTGCTGCTCATGGCGGCCACGACACTCGTCGCGCTGCTGCTGTACACCAGGTCGGTGCTGATTCCGCTGAAGGCCGTGGCCATGGCCGCGCTGAGCCTGACGGCCAGTCTGGGCAGCATGATCTATATCTTCCAGGAGGGCCATCTGCGGTGGCTGGTCGGCGACTTCACGACCACGGGCTTCTTGGACATGACGATTCCGCCGCTGCTGTGTGCGATCGCGTTCGCGCTGTCGCTGGACTACGAGGTCTTTTTGCTGGCCCGGGTCAAGGAGCACTACGACGCCTGGGGTGATCACCGGGAGGCGATCGTAGAGGGCATCGCCCGCACGGGCCGGCTCATCACCGTGGCCGCCGGGGTCTTCGCCATCAGCATGGCCGGACTGGCGAGTTCGGGCATCACGACACTGAAGATGATGGGCGTGGGACTGGGGGTGGCGGTCCTGATCGATGCCACCCTCGTGCGAGGCATCCTGGTGCCGGCCTTCATGCAGCTGACCGGGCGGGCCAACTGGTGGGCCCCGGTGTGGGTCAAACGACCTTCCGCGCAGGCAGCGAAGGAATCGCGGCACGGGCAGGACATGGTGGCTGAGAGTTCCGCAGAGGCTCCTGCGGCTCACTGACCACCGGGGGCGGCAGCGGTCAGTTGCTGTCGCGGTGGGTGAGCCGGCTGGTGAGGGCGAGGGCCAGTCCGGCGGTCGCCATTCCCGCGGCGGCGTCGAGGACGTAGTGGTAGCGGCAGTACACCACGGCCACGGTGAGCAGCGCGGTGGCTGCGATCATCAGCCGCTTCGCGGGGTGCGGTACGGGGGCTGCCCGTACGGAGAGTGCCGCTGCCCAGGCGCCTGCGACGTGGGAGGAGGGGAAGCAGGTGCCGGGCGGGTCGGCACTCGCCATCAGCTGCGCCTGAAGGGGCTGGGCGAGGTAGCCGTGCAACTGGTCGGGGGTGAAGGCCGGGGCGAGCGCGGTGATGGGGCCGGCGAGGGGCAGCAGCATGAAGCCGAGGAAGCACAGGTAGAGGGCTAGGCACAGGGCGAGGACGTAGCGGTGCAGGGCCTGGTGCATGCCCTTGGCGAGGAAGTAGGCCGGGGGCAGCACGAAGTACAGGTAGTAGGAGCTGTAGCTGAGGCTGAGCACCTCGGTGAGGGGGCGGGAGGCGAGGGCGCCGAGCAGGAGGTTGGGGTAGGCGCCGAACAGGTGCTGTTCCCAGGCCAGCATGACGTCGTCGAGCAGGCGTCCGTGCAGGGCGAGCGACTGGGGGCCGGACGCGGAGAACAGCAGCGGTGCGCAGGCCAGCGGGTACAGCGCGCGCACGTTTGCCAGCGCTGGCGACGCCCAGTAGCGGTGTGCCGCGGCGCAGGCGAGGACGAGGCCGGCCAGGGCTGCGTAGGCCCCGGTCAGCCACGCGGCGTGCGGTACGTCCTCGCGGCCCAGGACCACTGCCGTGGCAGAGAGGAGGAGGTACCCGAGGGTCACTTTCTCCACGGCCCTCAGCAGGGGCCTGGCTGCCGGGTGGGTGTGGGATCGGTGGGCGATCTGCGGCGTGGTCCGAATGGGTGATAGCTGCGCGGGGAGAGAGGGCCTTTCGAGCAGGGGGCGAGCAGCTGCCGGCGCGGGGTCGGGCCCTCGATGCTGGGAAGGTTTCCGCTGGTCGGATGTGGTCAAGGGACCTCGTATGTCCTTGCGTTGAGTGTCAGATCTCCGGATAGGAGACACTCACAATTACAGCTTGTCGTCACATGACTCCAATGGGCTACGGTTGCCGCGATCTTGGAGTGCACGCTGTGACAGGGCAGGTAAGCGATGTCAGATGTGAGTGGAGCGGCGGCTTCTTGGGCCGCCGTCAACAGGGCTCGGGATACCGGCGGTTATCCGTTCTTCCGCCGGATCACCGGGCAGCCGGCTCCGGGAGAAGTCTTCGTCGAGGGCATGCGGGCGATCAATGCGGCCTCCGGTGACTATCTGGGCCTGGCGTTGGATCCGCGGGTACGCGAGGCGGCGGCGGGCGCAGCGCGCGACCTGGGCGCCTCCTGCTCCGGTTCACCATTGGCGACCGGCACGTGGTCGGTGCACGCGGAACTGGCGGAAGAACTCGCCGACTTCCTGCACAGGCCGGCGGTGCTGCTGGCCACGACGGGATTCCAGGCCAATCTCGCCCTGGCCTGTCTCTTCGGCGAGGACCGTGTGGTCATCGCCGACCGTCACATCCACGCCTCTCTCGTCGATGCGTTGCGGCTGGGATCCGCCAAGAACCGCCGGTTCCGGCACAACACGCCCGGCCACCTGGCGCGGCTGCTGGAGGAAGCCCAGGGACAGCGTCTGTCGCCGGTGGTCCTGACCGAGGGAGCGTTCTCGCTGGGCGGGGAACTGGCCGTACTGCCGGAGATCGCCGATCTTGCCGGACGTCATGCGGCCATGCTCATCGTCGACGGGGCTCACGACATCGGTGTCCTGGGCTCAGCGGGGCGTGGAGCCGGTGAACATCTCGGCTGCGAGCAGAAGATCGACGTACTGACCGGGACCTTCTCCAAGGCGTTCGGTGCCGGCGGCGGATTCATCGCCGGAAGTACCGAACTCATCGAATACTGCCGTGTGTTCGGGCATGCTGCCGTCTACTCGGCGTCCATGCCGCCACCGACCGCCGCGGCGGCGCTCACCGCGCTGCGCATCATCCGCGACGAGCCCGAACAGCGCGCCGTACTGGCACGACTGGCGGACCGTCTGCACGACGGACTGGCCGAGCTGGGATACGTCCGTCCCAACTGGTCCAGCCCCATCGTCGCGCTCCCGGCCGGCGACGCCGACCAGTGCCTGCACACATGGCGGGCGATGCTGGAGGCCGGTGTGTTTGTCACGCCGTTCCTCCCGCCGGGCGTCCCGCCGGGACAGTCCCGGCTGCGCCTGTCCATCACCGCCGCCCACACCGAAGCGCACATCGACCACATCCTGGAGGTCGTGGGCCAACTCCTGCCGTCCGGCGATGCGACTGGTGTGGCAGCGGAACCGATCCCGTGTCCCGCCTGATGAGCTCTCCCCGGCCCCCGCAAGGCCCTGTAGACGTCGTGATGGTCCGCAGCCGCGCCGACATGGATGACTTCATCAGGCTGCCCTACCGGCTGTACAGGGCCCACCCGCACTGGGTGGCCCCGCTCGAAGTGGAGCGGCGTCGGTTCCTCAACCCGCGCCGCAACCCCTACCTGCGCCAGAGCGACGTCGGCCTTTTCGTGGCCCGCCGCGGCCGGGTGCCGGTGGGCCGGGTCGCGGCCATCATCGGCCCTGAAGGCACAGCCAGCCAGTGCCAGGGCCACGTGGGCTTCTTCGAGTGCATCGAAGACCCTGCCGTGGCGCGCTCCCTGTTGGAGCAGGCAGTGGCCTGGCTGCGGGAGCGGGACGCGCACACCGCGATCGGGCCGATGAACCCGAACATGCACCACGAGTGCGGACTGCTCGTCGAGGGCTTCGACGACACCCCCCTCATCGGCATGCCCTACAACCCTCCCTACTACGCGGACCTGTTCACCGCGGGCGGCTTCTCCCCGGTCAAGGACCTGCTGTCGTGGCGGCTGTCCCCGACCAGCCGCAAGCTCACGGCGTGGGCCGGTTACGGCGGCATGCTGCGGCGCAAGCGCGGCCTGACGGTGCGGGCAGTGGACTGGCGCCGTTTCCGCAGTGAGTCCGATCTCGTGCGGGAGCTGTATCACGCGGGCTGGCAGGACAACTGGGGCTTCGCGCCGGCGACCGACGCGGAGTTCACTTACCTGGCTCGGCAGATCCGGCTGCTCGCCCCCACCGGCGTCCGCATCATCGAGCACGAGGGAAGACCCGTCGGCTTCAGCGTCCTGCTGCCGGACTTCAACCAGGCCCTGGCGCCCGCTCAGGGGCACCTGACCCGCTACGGCTGGCCGATCGGGGCCTGGCGCGTGTGGCGGGGCCGCCGCGCTATCACCCGCGGCCGCGTGATGGCCCTGGGAGTCCCTCAAGGCAGCCGTGCCCAAGGAACCACGCTCGCCCTGATTGCCGACGCCGTGGACAGCGCCCTCATGCGTGGCTGGAACGACCTGGACGTCTCCTGGGTTCTGGAGGACAACGAGGCCGCCAACAAGCTGCTGGCCGCCCTCGGCGCCACGGTCCACAAACGCCACCGCCTGTACGCGCGCTGCGTGCGACACAGCGAGCCGTGCTCATGTCTGACGGCTCTTACCCATACTGCACAGGAGGCTGTCCATGCCGCTCACGTATGACACCGTGGTCTCGATCCTCGCCGGAGTCACCGGGGTGGACGAGAAACAAATCACTCCGCAGAGCACGCTGCTGGACATCGAAATGGACTCACTGCTCCTCGTCGAATTCGCCGTCGTTCTCGCCGAGCGCCACGGAGTCGACCTGGCGGACGACCTGGACCTCGCACAGGGCTCCACCATCGCCGACTTGGTGCAAGCACTGGCCGAGCAGTCCTCGAACGCTGCGGTCGCCCCGTCCACTACGGCGGCGCAGTGACCCGCGATGTCGCCGTCACGGGCATCGGAATGATCACACCGGCCGGCGTCGGCGCCAACGCGACCTGGCAGGGCCTGTGTTCAGGACAGTCCTTCAGCTCCGCCCACGATCCGCTCCTGACGGGGCTGCCGGTGGACCTCTCCTGCCCCGTTCGTGAATTCGACGCCTGCGATCACCTACCGCGGCGGACGGTGCGGCGTACCGATGCCTTCACGCACTTCGCGCTGACCGCCGCCCAAGAGGCCGCCGCAGATGCCGGCCTCACACCAGCGGCGGCAGACCCCACCCGCATCGGCGTCGTCCTGGGGGTCGCCTCCGACAGTTTCACTGGCGTGGACAAAGTCTGCGACCGTCTCCGGAGCGGGGAACACCACTTGGTGTCCCCGTTGTTCCTGCCACGGATCCTGCCCAGCATGGCCGCCGGAGAGATTGCCGCTCACCTTGACTACCGCGGCCCCAATTTCACTGTCACCAGTGCCTGCGCCTCTGGCGGTCACGCCATCGGCGTTGCCCGTGACCTCATCCGCGCAGGTACCTGCGATGTCGTGCTGGCCGGCGGTGCGGAATCCGGCCGCTCCCCTGTCACCGCCATCAGCTTTGCCCGCATGGGGGCGCTGTCCACCCGCCTGCACGATCCAGCTGGGGCCTCCCGCCCCTTCGACCGTGACCGCGACGGCTTCGTCCTGGGCGAAGGTGCCGCCGTCCTGGTGCTGGAGAACCTCGACCATGCCCGCGCCCGCGGTGCCGCCTTCCATGGCACCGTCGCCGGCTACGGCGCCTCTGCTGACGCCCATCATCCTGTCAACCCGCACTCCGACGGTCGTGGCCTGCAACAGGCCGTCATGACAGCCCTGTCCGATGCGTGCATGACGCCTGCCGACATCGATCACGCCAGTGCCCACGCGACCTCGACTCAGGCCGGAGACATCGCCGAAGCACGCGCCCTGAACCGCATCTTCTCCGCCGCACCTCCGCCCGTCACAGCCCTCAAAGGCTCGATCGGACACGCCCTGGGGGCGGCAGCCGCCATCCAGGCCGCCAGCGCCCTGCTGACCCTCAAGCATCAGGCCATCCCACCCACAGCCAACCTCGACCATCAAGACGACGCCATCGACCTCGACATCGTCCGCAAGGCCCCGAGGTCCGCGCGCCTGCGCACCGTGCTGACCACGGCGAGCGGATTCGGCGGAGCCAACGCCGCACTCATCCTGCGGGCCGCTGACTAGCGACCGCAGTCTGGTACGTGCCAGAGGGGAATAATCGTTGTGGGGCCGCCCCGGTCAGCGGGGCGGCCCCACAACGTGTTTCAGGCGGCGGTGCCGCCGAGGTATGTGCGGACGATGAACGGCTTCTCCCGCACAAAGTAGAAGACGTAGATCAGTACCTGGAACACGGCCACGCACACCAGCCCCGCCACCGACCGGTAGCACAGCGCCACGCCGTAGCCGTGCAGGTTGCCCACCCCGTACATCGGGTTACGCAGCCAGCGGTAGGGCCCGCGGACGACGTAGCCGTCCGTCGCAGTGGCCCGGCCCAGGAACATGTCCCGGCAGTAGTAGGTGTTCAGGCCGGTCAGCCAGGTCGCCCACAGCTTCGTGCCGAAGCCCACGATGCCCAGCACCACGCCCAGCACCACCCACAGACCTTCGACGCCCACTTCGGGCAACTGGCCGGGGAAGGCCGCCATCAGCAACCCCTGGCACAAGCCTTGCTGCAGAAACAGCAGCCCCAGCACGAAGTCGAACCCTTCGACCGCCCGCGCCTCACCGACGGCATGGGTGAAGCGGCGGGCAACCGTCGTGTCCAGCACAGCAATCAGGCCGCCGTAGTACAGAACCGCGATCACCACCGCGTACGCGACCGCTGCCCATCGCACCGCGCCGCTGCCCGCAGCGGCGCGGAACTGCTGCTCCGCCGCGAAACCGGCAGCCACCACGCACGCCCAGACCAAGGCGCGCAGCACACGGCGTTCGGGCTGGTCCAGGCGCAGCCCGGACATACCGATGACCGCGACCGCCAGCTGCCCCAGCCCCTTCCGTGCCGCGTGGAGCGACGGCGCGCCCGCAGGTGCCGGCGCCAGCTCGGTGGTCTCAGCCATGAAGCATCTCCTTGAAAGCCTCTCGCAGTCCGTCCTCAAGCCCCACCCGGGCCTGGAACCCGAAATCCCTGTACGCATGGTCCGAACTGGCAGTCCACGAGCCGGCCACCGCCTCGCGCGCCTTGTCCCGGTTGAACACCGGCACCTCGCCCCGCAACCGTCCGACCGCCTCACTCACCACACCGGCCGCCCGCACCACGGCCGACGGCACAGGCAGCACCAGCGGCCTGCCGCAGCCCAGCACCGCACCAGCCGTCCGCACCAGGTCAGCCAGGGTGTACTCAACGCCGTCGCACAGGTGATAGACGCCGCTGTGGAGCTCATCCGGACCGGCGGTACGCCCCTGCAAGCCCGCGGCGATCAGCCCGTCGCACAGATCGTCCACGTACAGCACCGAGTAGACGCGGGCCGCCGGGCCTGGCCGCAGCGCCACCCGCGACCGGGCCGTCGCAGCCAGATGCGGTACGAACGCCACATCACCCGGCCCGTACACGATCGGCGGACGCACGATGACGGTCGGCACTCGCTCCGCGAAGCGCCGCGCCTCCCGCTCCCCGGCCAACTTGCTGGCCCCGTACGACGACACCGGGCAGGGCGGGTCCTCCGCACGCCGCGCCCGCCGCTGCCCGAGGACCGGACCAGCAGCCGCCAGCGACGAGCACACGACCAGCCGCGGCGGCGCTCCCGACGTCGCCAGCACGCCTGCCAGTACCCCCGTCGCCACCGTGTTGGCCACTCTGAAGCCGGCACGCGATCCGGCTCGTACCGCGGCCGCCAGGTGCATCACCACATCCGCGCCCGAGACCGCCTCCGCGACCCCCGAGCCTGTGACCAGGTCCACCACGGCAACATCGACCGGACAGCCGTCCAGCACCCGCCGATCGGACTGCGGCCGCACCAGTGCTGTCACTCGGCCACCGCACTCGACGATCCGGCGGCACAGGTGTCGGCCCACGAACCCCGTGGCCCCAGTGACCGCCACGCATATTCCGCTCATGTCCGGCCGCACAAATGGCCGCTCTGCCTCGCAAGATGGGTTGATCGAGATCGTCACGCATGCACGCTAGAGGGCACATCCCCCATTCAGCGCAATAAAGGCCGCTTATAGCGCAATCTCCACCCAGACGAATGACCACCATCCCTGGGTCCTGACCAGTCAGGATCACCGAGGCAGAAGCAGTACACGACACCGGCCAACAGATGCCGTCACGCGTTACGTCGGTGCGGGTCTGGTGCCTGTTCGAGGGTAGTCGGCGCACGCGCTGCCGGGGCGCCGACAACAACCTTGCTGAACGCGCTGCTAAACCACCGGAGTTCGGCTATCAGCGCGCGCCTCATCCGCGGCCGCCCTGCGATCCTCCATGCGGCGGACGGTGCGATCCAAAAACGTCATCATCGAGGCGATGCGTTCTCTGGCCTGCTCGGCAGACGAGCTGAGGTTCGGGCGGTCCATGACGCCGAGCGATCGCAGGAGGGGCTTGAGAACGTCGTCCCGGTAAATCTTCAGGTCGTACCAGCCTGCGGCAGCCACCTCGTTGGACAGCCTCGTAACCTCCGGAAGATCCCGAGCCGGCATGGCAAAGTGCCGCACAGTGCGGGACAGGGCGTTCATCGCGGCGTCTGGTCTGAAGTCGAGCAGGGCGCGGAACAGGTCGCGATAGAACAGCATATGGAGGTTCTCGTCCTGGGCGACCCGGGTGAAAAGACGCTCGCAGACGGGCTCGCCGCAGTTGGCCGCTGTGGAACGGTGGGCTACCCGGGTGGCCAGTTCTTGCACCATCACATAGGCCAGCCCCTCCTCCTGTGTCGGACGCTCCGGTGCCACCGTCGCCATGTGCTGCATGCGCAGACGCTCCAGGGCTACCGGGTCGAGCGCCCGGGTGGCGTGGGCGTACGCGCGCATTACCGTGGCGTGCCGATCCTCCTCCGCAGCCCACCGGTGCGCCCATTCACGCCAGGCCGGAGCGTGCCCGATCGACTCCAGGCTTTGGAAATAGGACGGAAGATTATCCTCGGTGAGGATGCTGAGCATCAGCACCGACCGCGCGGTGGGCGCCAGTGCCGACTGGGCTTCCTGCCAGGGGATGCCATCAAGCGGGCCGTCGAAGTCACGCCCTTGGCCCCACGGCACGTATTGATGCGGGAACCACTCCCGCGAAGTACGCAGGTGCCGGTCGAGCAGTTGCTCAACAACGGGTTCCAAGTCCATGAGCCAGCCAGGCTCATGGCCGCTCGCCACTGGGGCGGTGTCAGTCACAGTGATCTCCTGAGGGTTGTTAAGCGTCGTCATGGGCTGATCGCAGAGCCGGTCTTGGCTCCATGAGAGGGACTGGGCCTAGTCGACCGCAGGGAAGGGCTGGATCCGCCTCCCTGTGACCGGGGCGTCGGGGCGACGGGCTGCCCCGTCAAACCTGCGGCGTCGTACGGACATGGTGTGTCAGGTATTGGTGCCGTCCGGGGGCACGGACGACCGCTCCGCCTCACGAGGTGGGTTGATCGAAGTCGTCACGCATGCACGCTAGAGGGCGCGTCCCCCATTTAGCGCAACGAAAGCCGCTCAGGACCCAATCACCACCCAGACGAATGACCATTACCCCCGAGGCCCTCACCAGCGGGAAACGCAGTATGCGACTGCCGGGTGTGGCTGTGATCGCGGGCCCACAACCCGCCGCGCCGTGTCTTCTGCCGTGGCTCTCTACATTCGTACGGCCGACGATCTACGCTGCTGAGGCAGGTGCGGACGCAGGGTACGGGCCGCTGACTTCCATTACTTTGTTTTGCTGTAGCGAATCGCTTGAGGAAAGTGGTCAACCTGCCCTACCGCAGAGGGAGCGGTTATGCGGGATAGGAAGTCATTCCGTACCGCAAACGATCGTCGGGGTGTGCTGACACGTCAGGCAGCCCAGGACCATCCGACGCCGGCGCAGAAACTGGGACCGATCGATACGGGATACCGCCGCGTCGGACCGCTCAACGCCACCTGGACCGCGACTGATAGACGCCGGCATGTGCTTCCCATGACTCGTTCGGGTGATCTCTAGGGATGCGGTTGTGATCGCCGCAGATCACGGTAGGTGGGGCGAGGGGCGAGGCAGGGCGCGGACGTTCGTGGTTTCCGCACCTTGTCCGGAAAGCGCGGCGTTCTCATGGGCGAGCAAGTTGAGGACGGTCGCGTAAGTGTGGAGGCGGGTTTCCAGGAATCGGCAGTGTGCCTGGAGCTCTGCGTGCTTCTTCTGGAGTTCGGTGAGGGCGTCCGTGGCCTGGGAGTCTGCCGCCCTCTGCGTTTCTGCCTGGGTGACGTGGGCTTGGAAGAGGTCCCTAAGATCGAGGTGTTGATGGGTCAGGTGCCATCGTTTGACGTTGGCCTCGATGGCGAGTTGGGAGACATTGAGTCGGCCGCTGGATCGTTGGGGCTTGCCGGCGAAGAGCCGGTTCATCGCGGTGATGATCGCTCGCCGGACCGGGTCGGTCTCGTTCTCGATCGAGAACTTGGTCATCGCTGTCCGCGTTCCTTCTCGTGAGCGTCGATGATCTTCTTGAGGCGGGTCAGTTCGTGCCGCTCACGGGCGTGGCGAATCGGCGGGGCCAGCGGATCGTCCACGATCTCGGCGAGGTCTCGCGCGTGCTGTTTCACGTGTTCGATGTCGCGGTCGGTACGGGCGAGGTTGACGCACTTGGGCTGGCAGTCGTCGGTGTCTGGGGTGACCATCGGGGCGTCGGCCGTTCCGCGGAGTTGGCAGGCCGCGGTCTGCGGGTTGAGGACGCAGGTCATTCCCATGCCGTGATGGATCTGCAGGAGTTGGTTGCCCAGGAGGTCGCGGGCCTGGCGGTCGCTGGTCAGGACGCGGCCGGCGAACTCGCGGCTGGCTGCGGTGACTCGGTAGCGGTAGGCGTCGGCGGCAGGTCCGCTGACGTGCTCGCCGTGGCTGAGGGCCTGCTCGTCTTCGGCCAGGCCCTCCAGTCGGTAGAGCCAGTCCTCGAAGGCGTACTCGTCAAGGAACCCGGACTCGTAGCTGCCTAATGGTGCAGTCGGGTATTGGAACTGTCCGAATGCATGCCTGATCACGCGTTGCGTTCCTCGGATGTTCCGAAGCGTGCCAGGCAGTGCCACACTTTCTTGAGCGCCTGTTGGTCATGGCGTCCGGTGCGTGCGGCGTCACCGATGATCCGGGGATTGAGGTAGCCGTCGACGGCAATCTCCGTGCCCAGGTCGACGTACTCCTGGCCGCGGTAGTCCGGGTGGCGTGCGAGTTCTTCGACGGTGAGTCGTAGTCCCGGGTGCCAGTCGAGCCGACATGGCAGGCGGCAGGCGGCCCTTTCCACATCCGTTCCCCGATAGCTCGGGTCTAGGACGAGTGCCTCGACGTCGCGGGCCAGTATGAGTGGGCCGTGCACCTGTGCCTCGATGTAGTCGTCGAGTGCGTCCTGGCCGTCGTTCTCAGCCAGCTCCACGAGGGAAAAGCTGGCCGCAACTCCGAAGGCCGTTGGTCCGAAGAAGCTGTCCGGGTAGCAGAACGTGGCTCGGGTGAGGGTCTCGGCAGTCAGCCGAAGGTGCGCGGAGCCGAACCGAGGCGCCCCGCCGAGCGGCTTGCGCCGGAAGTTCAACGCGCCGTAGACAGGTCGCTCGTGTGCGGGTGTGTGGTCATAGGCGCCTCCGAAGATCCGGCTCTCCCAACGCCATCGGTCACCGCCGGGGTGCGGCGTCAGGCCGCCGTTGCTGGTGCCTGTGACGAACTGCGAGTGATAGGTGCCGTCCTCGGCCAACGCGAGCAGGATCGGCCGACCGCGCACTGTGCGGTCGGGGTGAAAGTTCAGGGTTACCCGCAGCGTGGGGTCGACCGGGGCCCCGGACGACAGCGAGGCGACGTGGCGGATGGCCTGTTCCTGCGGGGAGGCGGCGGGATCAGCGTTCATCAGCGCAGTGTGCCCGAGTCTGATCAACGTGTGCGTCTGCGTTGGCTGACGTCGGCAGCGTAGGCGGCCCAGTCCCCACCTGATGCTTGCTGCCACTGGACGGCGACTTTGATGTGGACGCCGAGCATGCGGGCGAGGATCGCTGCGGGGACTTCGGTGGCGAGGGTGAACAGCGCGGTGGATCGGTCCTGTTTGGGCCGGACTCCGATGCGGTGAAGGCGCTTGCCGATCTGGCTGTCGGTGAGAGGGCGCCCCGGATGGCCACCCGGAAACAGCCAGGGGACGTCGTCGGGCGTGCCGATCTTGGCCTTGCCGCGGCGGGTCGCGACGAGATCGCGGACCAGGCTGGCCAGCGGTGCGGGGAGAACGACCGGCGATGTGCCGAACGCGATCGCGACGGTGTCGCCGTCGATGTTCACGTCCCTGACGGTGAGTTGGCTGATGGTGGCGACCTTCTGCGCGTAGAGGATCAGCAGCAGTCCCGCGACGCGGTCCGGGGTCGGCAGTGTGTCGTCGCTGAGCAGGCGGCGGGCGTCGGCCCAGCGTTTCTCGCTGTCGATGGTGCTGAGCGGGCCGGTCCAGCGGACGGTGCCGTAGGTCAGGTCGCGGGCATGTCGGTGCTGTACCGACCAGCGCACGAAGTGGCCTGTCTCGTCGCGATAGCTGACCGTGGCATCGGCCATCCACCGTTCCAGATCCGGCTGGGTGCAGGTTCCCAGCGTGAGCCCTTCACCCGTGAGCCAGGTGAGGAAGTTGCCGGCCGCGGCGACGTGGCAGCGGACGTTCAGATCCTGGAGACGAGTCGTGTGGTTCTCACCCAGGCGTCGTCGGAGCCGGCGCATGTGGTGCCAGACCGCGTAGCCGTGAAGGATCCGGCGCTCGGCGAGATCGGTGCGGGCCTGCACGGTCTCAGTGATCCATTTCTCCAAGGCGAGGAGCCGTTCGTCGCGAGGCGGGAGGGCACCGGTCGCGACCAGGACACTGCGCAGGTGGGCCAGCACTTTGCCCGGAGGTAGTTCGTCGAGGACCTCGTGGGTGACGGGCCGCTCGTCGCGTCCTATGTGTTCCAGGAGATCCCGGGCCTTCGAGCGGGTGATCCAGGCGATAGCGACGTCCGGGCGCTCAGCGCTCGTCAACGCTTTGTGGAACGGGGCGAGTTCGGGCCGAATGGCGCCGGTGGCGTCGCCGAGGAGGTCGCGTACTTGCCGGTCGAGAACACATCGCTGACAGGGGCGGGGGCTGAGTTGCCAGGTCGTGGTGCAGACCGGGCAGCGGCCCCAGAAGTCCGGGTCGGGGTTGGTGCACTTCGCGCACAAGGGCGCCTCCCAGGTGCCGCCGCGGGCCTGGGCGACGGTGCCGCAGCCGTTGCAGGTCACCCATCGGTGCTGGCATCGCTCGCACCACGGCTGGCCAGTGGCCCGAGAAAGGTCGCAGAGCGTCGTCCTCCCGCAGATGCCGCACTCCGCGGTCATCCTCGGGCGGCAGTTGTTGCAGCGCGGGCCGTCGGGCAGCCGGTTTGCGACAGGCATACGTCGGCCGCAGCCGACGCACTCCTCCAGATTCGCGGGCTGTCTGATCATGCAGTTCGGACACAACGGTCGGCCTTCGGAGTCGCGGGTGGCGGGCTCACGAACGGCTCCGCAGCCGAAGCAGGGGACAGCCGCGTGGTGGGAGAAGCAGGCCCGGCAGATCCGCTTGCCCTCCAGCAGTTTGGACAGCGCTTTCACCTCGTGGCAGCGCGGGCAGGCAGGCCGGACGACCTTGGTCGCCCCGGCCTCGACGAGCTCGTCGATGAACCGCAGGGCCGCCGGGGCGGGAGCTTCGTAACCGGCGCCGGTCAGCAGCTCGGGGCGGGCGACGACGGCCCAGGCCAGGCGACGCTGTCCGGCGGGCCGGACGGTGGCTCGTCCGAGCGCGGCCAGAATCGCGTTGGTGTCCAGGGCAGGGTCAAGGCGTGTGATGAGCTTGGTGAGTTCCTGGAGCGGGTCGCCGTCGGCGTCGGGGCAGTTCGCGCAACGGGGCTCGCCATTGCGGTCCCGGCTGGTGACGCGTCGTTCTTCGTGGCAGCCCGCGCAGACGGCGGGCTTGTCGAAGCAGGGTGAGCATCCCCACCGTCCTCCGGTGCTGCTGCCGACGTAGTGGCATGCGCGGCCGCACTCGCCGCAGCGGGGCAGTGCGACGTCCTGAGCTCCGGCGTCGCGCAGGGCCATCAGTAGTTTCGCGACGCAGTAGGGCGCTGGCGGCTGCCCGGTCCGCAGAAGTGACGGGTCGTCGTGCAGGGCTTGGGCGAGGTTGCGGCGGCCGGCTCGTCCGCGTACGACTGTGCAGACGATGTCGCGGATGCGGTCGGCGCCCAGGTGCCTATCGACGTTCCCGACCAGCCGCACGATCAGGCCGACCGGATCCGCGATGACCTCCTCGGCAAGGCCAGTCACCGGTCGACTCCGCTGATGCGGGCCCGTCGAGGCCGCAGCTCACCGAGCCCTTCGGAGACCGAAGTCCCGCCCGCCGCAACCTTCTTCGGCTTCGGCGCGGAGCTGGCCGCGGAGATGGGCTCGATGAGGTCGTCCATGGTGCAGTCGAGGATGTCGAGCAGGGCCATGAGGATCTTCAGGCTGAGTCGCTCCGGTCGCTCGACGACGAGCCGGTAGACCTGGCTCGACGAGAGTGTGATGCCGCGTTCCTTCAGCTGCGGGAGGAGGTCGGTGGTGGAGAACATCCCGCGGTCCGCCATCACCTTGCGCAGGTGCCAGTGGTAGTCGAGCTTGGCGGCCATCATCGGGTCCTTCCTCGTCAGGCGCCGGCGAACGCCGGGGCCAGGGCCTTGCTCAGGGCAGTGTTCATGAAGTCGTCGCTGACGTGCGTGTAGATGGCCGTGGAGCTGTCGCACTCGTGACCGACCTGCTGCTGGATGAAGCGCCGGTCCACTCCGTCTTCGGTCAGATGCGTGACGTAAGAATGACGAATTGAGTGCGGAACTAGGTCTTTCGGGAGCTTTAGGGCATCGCGGTATGCCTCGAACCGGTCGTTGATGGAGCCGGGCTGCAGACGCCCTCCGCGTTCAGTGATCCACAGTGCTGGGTGGTCGGGGAATCCGAAGCGCGGCCGGACGTTCTCGACGTAGTCGGCGACCGCCTCGACGGCCCAGTCCATCACCGACAGCACGTTCCGTCGTCGCGGCGGCTGGCCCTTCTTTGCCTTGCCGTAGCGGACGTTAAGCGTGCCGAACCGGCCGAACTGCCGAGCCTGCGGATTGCGCCCGAAGTCGACGACATCCAGCTTGGAGGTCTCCGTCCGGCGAAGGCCCCAGCCGTAGATGACCTTGAAGAGGGTGGCGTCGCGGTAGGCGGCAAGGGCGCCCTTGCGCTTGGACTTCACGGCGCGGGTGACCTGGTCGTCGGCGTAGTCGAGGAATCGCTGCAGTTCCTCGCGAGTGAAGGGCCTGGCCTCCGGGTCGCCCTCGTAATCCTGGAGGTGGGGAAGGGTGTTCCACTCGTGAGCGATGGCCACCGGATGGGTGCCGAAGGCTTCTTCGCAAGCCGTCCCCCACCCGTAGCGGCCGTCGATGAGGAACTCGCTGAACAGTCGAACGTCGCCCTGGTAGCTGCGGATCGTGGACGGCGCCAGATGCTTCTCGCTCGCCAAGGAGGCCGACCACTCGTCCATGTGGGGCGTCCATTGCCACGGGTAGTCGTTCGCGAACTCGAGGAACCGGCGGACCAGGCGTTCCCGCGGGTCGATCGTCTCATCCTTCAGCCCGCGCGACTTCTGCTGAGCCCTCCAGCCCCGCAGCATCGCGTCGAACATCGCGTCCTCGGGACGCAGTTGAACGACCCCGGACACGAGCTCCAGTTGAGCTGCCCCGGCAAGGGCCACCTTCTGCTGATGCACCACTCCAGACCATCCCTTCTGGAGGGCAAATCATGCATTAGACGGGCTCTTCTTGGCAACATGCCTGTTCAGAAGGTCAGTTCGTAGTAGCGTTGGAGTCCTTCAGGCCGTCGCGCTGAACTTGCGACCTGCGACTTCTCGCCCGTCTGATGCAATTCCCGAGGGTCCGCGTAGCCCTCGGTGGTGACCACGGAAATGTGCTTGAGATGGATCTTGGCGGCCAGCAGACCACCGGGCCGGTGCGCCATTTCCACTGCGAGGGTTCTCCGTAGCATCCGCAGACTGACCGGCACCTCGGGAATCGGCGCCAGCCCAAGGCGACGGCCCTCTGGGCCATTGACCCAGGTCAGGAACCATTCGTACGGGGTGTAGAAAGAGAGTGACTTGAACAGATGGCCGCTGTTCTTCACAGGGTCGGCGAGCGAGGCTGCGACACCGGCAGTGTCGTACGCCTGCTTGATGGTCACCCACTGATCGTGCTCACCACCCAGCTTCCGGCCCTTGATGACCTTGCCTTTCAAGCGATAGCGGACGCGGCCCTCGCCGAGCTGTTCGGGAGGCAGGCGGCAGTCGTGGGTCAGCTCAGCCAGTTCGCTCTTCCGCATTCCGGTCAGTGCGGCGAGCGCGATGAGGCAGGCTGTGCGGGCCCGGGAGAGCTGCAGCCGGGCCTCGGTGGTGTTCATCGGCAGGGTCCAAGGGACACTGCCCCGTCCGTCCGCACGCTCTACCAGAGCAGCCGCCCGGCCCCAGCGTTTGGACAGGCCGACTTCCCCGACGGCCTCCTCCAGGCGACCGCGCAGGGTGGGCAGCCACGTGTAGTGGAAGGCGCGCCGTCCGGTCTCGTGGGCCAGGGAGATCAGGTTCACCCGCAGCAGCGGATCGTCCGGATCCCAGCCGTCCGCCAGCCGCTCGGCTACGACGTGATCGAGGGCGACATCGAACGGATCAGCCTCCTGTACGTGGCGGTCAATGGCCTGCACGACCTCGACCCTCCAGTCCGGACGCTCACGGTTGTTGCGGCCCGGCCGGTTCGGCGCCATCTCCTGCAACTGTTGCTGCAGCTCCATGACGTGCGGCGCCAGCACCTCCACCACGTACAGGGCCGCCGCGACGAGCGGTTGGAAGACATCGTTGCTCAGCGGCGGTGTCGTGTTGCCCGTCCGACGGACCATCCCGGCGACGGAGTACGCGGTGCGTCGCCCCCACGGACGGAAGGCCGACACGTAGCCGTCGGCTGAGAACAATTCCTTGTAGTAGCCCAGCTCCTGGATTGCCGCCACTACATCCATGCGGTAGCCGGGGCTGCTGTCGCGGATCACGACGCCGTGCTTGTCCCGTACCTTCTTGCGAAGTTCCAGGTAGGCATCACAGTGCTGCTGGGTTACCTCTCCGAGATTGTCCACGCCCTGTTCCGTGAGCCAGTTGAGCCAGCCGGTCAGCACGGTCAGCCGCCCGTGCACCGTGGCAATCAGCACCGGCGTTCGATAGGCGTGGGCAAGTTCCCGCACAGCGGGGTGGTCCGGTGCGAGCCGGGCGAAGATGAACTCCTTTGCGAGTTCCCTCCACTGAGGATTGAGGATCTCGACGAAGGACAAGATCCGCGCGTAGCGCGCAAGGTACCGCGGCAGCCCGATGACA
Organism: Streptomyces sp. MNU76; assembly: GCF_020982545.1. Lineage (GTDB taxonomy): Bacteria > Actinomycetota > Actinomycetes > Streptomycetales > Streptomycetaceae > Streptomyces. The sequence continues at coordinate 1,428,429 of NZ_JAJKLK010000003.1, forward strand.
CCGGTGAAGTCCCAGATTGCGTCGTCGAAGTGAGGATGCGGGCCCGCGCCGTGGACCGGCAGACAGGCCGCAGCGCACACGTCTTCACCTCGAAAGACGGAACGAGAAAAGGCAGCCGCGAGGCCCGTGGGCCGGTGCAGGGTGGTCATACGGTCTGCTCCTCAGGTCGCAGGGGAAGCTCGACATCGGAGTCGGTGACCTCGGCAGCGGCTGCCCGTAGCGCGTGCTCGGAGAAGTACCGGCCGGGGGTCAGGATCTCGTCGAGACGGTGGGCGTACGGGCCGAAGACGGGGATGAACTCGGCGGTGGTCATCTGCTGCCACTGGCGGGAGAAGAACGCCCGTAGTCGCAGCAGGTTCGGCAGATGGCGGGGCGCGAACAAGGCCAGCGGACACAGCAGGCACACCCACGGGCGTGCCGGACAGGGCTTGCCCTTCGGCCCGTGCAGCCCCGACAACTGGTCTCCACACGCCGCGGTGAATACGTCGCGTTCCCCGGACAGCAGCTGCGCCAAGGCGTTGTCATCCAGGCCGAGCCGCTTCATGTGCTCGGGATAGTTCTCCACCAGATCGGCCATCTCAGCGGTGGCCAGCACCAAGGGCGGCAGCGCCCGGCGCACGAGGTCCTCCTGCGCCTGGGCAATGATGTCTTCCACCGCCTCGCGCTGAGCCGGCGTCGTGTTCGTCAGGTAGTGGTCCCCCTCGACGCCGGGAGACCGGTTCGGATCCAGCGTGGACCGGCGGCTGCCGCGCCAGTGTGACCGGTCCTTCAGCGCGTCGTGGGTAGTGCGGATGCGGTGCCGGTGAAGGAACAGGGGCAGACCGTCGTCACCAGTCATCTGCGTGGGGCGCCCGTCCTCGTCGACAGCTTGGCGCCGCTCCACCCAGGCGAGTATGGACAGGCGCGTGGCCGGCTTGGCCAGCCACCGCTCACCCGCCCATGTGCCACTCGGCGTGAAACGCACCCAGAGCTCGGGGCGCAGTTCCTCGGGCGCGAAGCGGCGGGCCACCGCGGAGTGATCGAGCCACTGTTCCAGCAGGCGAGTGGCCTGACGTGACAGAGCAAGGCTCTCTGCCGCCGTGCGGCCCTTGACGTAGCTGAGGAGGATCTTCTCGTCACCCGCCCACTCGATGTCGTCGAGTCCCAGGTCCGCGATCCCGTCCGGAACGACCCCGGTGTAGGCGCCGAACAGCAGCTGATAGGCGATGATCACATCCAGGGTCGGGATCAGCGGATCCAGCACCGCGCGAAGACCGACCCCGTATCTCTGCCGGAAGGGGAACGAGCCGCGGTCTGCCATCTCGTTGACGAGAGGGTCGGGCCCGTTGTGAAGCACCAGCCAGTGATGGGCAGTGCGCCGACGGAGAGAAGCCCCTGGACCGTCAGCTGACGAAGCGTGCTCACGGGCCGCGCGGAACGCGCGGAAGGCGCCATCGACCTCGTCCCGGCAGGTTCGGATGAGCCGAGCCCATTCGGCCTCGCTGTACGGCTGGTGCGAGCCGTACCTCTCGCCCGTGTTGAACAGCCGGCCATCGACGAACGCGCGCACATCCGGCGCCAGAATCTGATCCTGGTCATCCGCGCAGCGCAACATCGCCCGCAGCGCGCTCTCCTGGGAGGATCGCACCCCCTGCCGCCAGTACCGGGCAAGGAGCGCGCGCGTCAGGTCGGATGCCCCGCCGGAGAACCCGAACTCGACCAGCCAGTCGGTGAAGCCGCGGACGGCCGTGAGGTAGAGCTCGAAGCCTCCCGCGCTGTCGACCTGCCCGTGCGGATGGACAAGATCCGTAGCGCCTTCCAGCAGCGTGCGTGCCAGCCCCGGGAGCTCCACTGGCCGCCGCACGCGTAGGCGACGGCGGTACTCCGACCCGTCGCTGAAGATGCAGTGCACACCCAGCGGATCATGGGTGATGGTGGCCGGCATCAGACCACCGCCGGTACGTCGTCGAACTCAGTCTCGAGCTCCAGCTCGACGTCCTCGTCCAGGAGCCCGTACTCCTTGCCGACCCGCCGATACAGGGACGTGAACAGGCGGAGTACGTCCACACGGTGGAGGTACGCTTCCGTGGTCAGTGAACTGGTATGTCCGAGCAGATCGCGCAGAATCAGCAGCGGTTCTTGGGTCCGCAGGTAGTGCGCCAGGGCGGCATCGTCGTCGGTGTCGCAGACCTGTCGAGCAGCCTGCTCGTACCAGCCACGCATCAGCCGCGCCATGGTCGCCATGGCCATGGTGTGACGCAGCCGGTGCGGATTTACGTGCGGGAAGCGCGGCTCGTAACGCTCGCGGATGCGGTCGGAGGTCCTGGCGAAGACCGTGGACCATCCGGTGAACGGGCGTCCCTGACCCCACACTGACAGCAGCATCGAACCCCCCTCCGGGGCGACCAGACGCCGCCGCTCGTCAGGGACGAGAGAACTCCACTGCACACGAACCCCGTTGACACGACCGCCCCGCTGGTCGGCATCCGTCACGAACAGCGGCTCTCCCCACCGGGCCGGCGGACTCCACGACGATCCGAACGTCGCCGCTGCCCGGTCGAGAGCGATGTAGGAGTGCAGCTCAGCCAGAGAGTCGTAGTCGATCCACGACTCCCGGTACTTGCTTCCCTTGGTGATCCCGGAAGGGACCGGGAACGACACCGGCACTGCGGTCCGTCGCGAGGGAAGCACGGGCACCTCGCAAACCAGCAGGTACGTGTACTCCTGGCTGCGTAGCCCGCTGGAGACGATCATTCGGCCGACCGCCGAGTTCCGGGCCAACTCCCGCCCTCCGTAGCGCAGATCTCGCTCCCCGTCGGGGCTCAGGCCCGCCAACCCCTTCAGGAACATGTCCGAGAAGTCGTCGTCGAGATACTTGATCGTCACATGAGGCTTTGCCTGGCGCCGCCGTGACTGGTTGACCCGCCCGCGACGGACTTGCCCCTTGAAGGCCCAGACCGCCTGCCGGTACGTGAACGGCTCAGAGTCTGCGTACTCCTCTTCCTTCGCCCACTTGTAGAACCCCGCCAGAATCCCCATGTTCTGGTTCCACGTGGACGCCTCGAAGCGATGCTTGATGGGCCCCTGGGCTCGATAGACGGAGTACGCGCCCAACGCCGCCTTCAGACGACGCCGCGTGTCGAACAGGGCGACCCCGTGCCCGGATATGAACTCCAGCCACTCCCGCACCGTACGCACGTAGTAGGGCCACGAATTCGGCGATGGACATCCATTCGCCGGCAGCTCGCAAGCCCAGCAGTTGATCACGGTGGTCGGACGGACGCCGTTGCTGTCCTCGAAGAGGAGGTCGTCGTCGAACAGCAACGGCATCCCCTCCGGGATTGCCGGCCTGAACGCAAGTCCCCAGGACTCCCAGCCTGCTGATGAGTACGTCGATTGGTGCATGGCCGATGAGTATCAATGCAACCCGACTGAGTGCAACAAGCAAACGAGCAGGTCAGGCGTGGTATCAGACGGTAAGCAACACCGTCGTTAAGCGGGAACAAGCAGGTATAGCGACCACAGGGCGCTGCTGGCGGCCAGGACGAAGGAGGTGGCCGTATTCGACAGCACGATCGAGCGCACGACGGGGGTGTGAAGGGTGTAGGTGAGGCCCTCGCGGATTTCCGCCCAGTGGCTCGTGCCCGCCCGGCGGGCGGGAGGCGGGTCTTCCCGGTGCTTGATACGCCACAGGAGCAGGGCGCTGGCCAGGTAGGAGGCGGCATCGACGGTGACGGCGGGGGCCGCACCGAGTGCGGTGACGAGGACACCGCCGGAGTTAGTGCCGATCAGGTCGGCCAGGGAGTTGTTGGCGCCCATCTTGGAGTTGCCGTCCTTGATCCGGCCTGGGCCGAGGAGGGAAGGCAGGTAGCTGATGGACGCGTTACTGCCGACCACCTGCAGGGCAGCCACCGTGAAGGCGACCGCGTACAGGTGGATCAGGGTGATGCGGGCGAGGAGTTGCGCGGTGGGGAGGGTGAGCAGGACGGCGGCACAGAGCAGATCGCAGGTGATGATCACGGGTCGTTTGCGGCGACGGTCTGCCAGGACGCCAGCGTGGAGGGACAACAGCAAGGGTGGGAGTTTGGAGGCAAAGGCGATCAGCGCGACGTTGAAGGTGGAAGCGTGCAGTTCGACGACGGCCAGGACGGACAGCGCGATCGTGGTCACGCCGCTTCCGGTAACGCTGATGCCCTGGGCGAAGGCATAGTTCCGGAATTCTCTGTCTCGCCACAGGCTTCCTTCGGCGTCGGGTTCGGATCGGCGCGGCACGTCGGTGAACTCCTCTCGTAAGTCAGGCTGTTACGGCCCGTCGCTCGGTGTCGCCTCCCGTGGTGGGCTCCCACTGCCGACCAGGGCCGCACGCGGTCAGCGCGGCAGGAGTCGTTCGACTCCTTCGCCATGCAGCAGCTGGGTGATGTTCTCCACGAGGCCGCCGAGGTCGTCGGCCGGTCCGGTGGCTGCGACGTGGATCGCGTCGCAGCCGGAGGGGTGGAAGACGGCGGCGTCGACTCTGATCCGGCCGGGTTTGTCGGTGTAGTGCGCGTGGACGGAGCAGGCGGTCTGGCAGTTGCCTTTGAGCTGGGCGAGGACGCCACGCTCGACGGCCAGCAGCCGTGCCGTGGCGGGGTCGTTGATGGCGTCGAGGAGGTGGGCGGCGATGGTGTCGCCGCTGCGCTGCTCGACGACGAGCATGCCCGCACCGGTGGCCGGGGCCAGCACCAAGGCCGGGATGAGCTGTGTGGCACGGTCCGCCTGGGACACCCGGCGCAGTCCGGCATAGGAGACCACGAGGGCGTCGAGTGGGTTGTCGCTTTCGCCGGCGTCGAGGCGGGCGAGGCGGGGAACCAGGTTGCCGCGCACCGGTTGGATGGTGAGGTGGGGGTAGCGGGTGCGGAGTTGGGCGATGCGGCGCGGCGCGCTGGTGCCGAGGACGCTTCCGGCGGGGAGGTCGTCCAGGGTGGCGACGGGCTGCCCGGCAGGGAGGACAAGGGCGTCCCGGGCATCTTCGCGGGGCAGGACGGCGCCGACGATGGTGTCGGTGCCGCGCTCGTGAGGCCCTGGGAGGTCTTTGGCGCACGAGACGGTGACATCCACACGAGCGGCGGCCAGCGCCCGGTCCAGCTCGCGTACCCAGGCGGCCTTGCCGCCGATCTGCGCGAGAGGTCCCTGGTGCAGGTCGCCGGCGGCTTTCATCGGGGCGACGTGGACGGCGACTTGGGGGGAAGGCGTGTTCGAGTAGTCCGGCGACGTGGGCTGCTTGGACGAGGGCCAGGTCGGAGTCGCGGGTTCCGAGCACGAGTCGGGGCGGGAGGTGGGTCACGGACGGATCCTGGGGTCGGGGAAGTGGGAGATCAGGAGGGTGACGATCGTGGTGATGGCGAGGCCGGCCGCGATCACGCCGAGGCAGCCCAGCAGGTCGCGCAGCGTGCTCCACAGCGGGTCGGCGGCCCACTTGCTGGGCCGCCGCGCACCGGGCCGGGTGGTGCGCGGCGGGTGGTGGGTGTCAGTCGAGGGTGCTGGCGGCATGTGATTCGCCGTTGGCCGAGGGAGTCGGCAGCACCAACGGTGCGGCGGCGCCGCCGTACTGGTTGGCCTGCATGAGGTACATGCGCCGGTACTGGGAATCGGGCCGCGCCATGAGCTCCTGGTGGGAACCGCTCTCGACGAGGTGTCCCTCGTCCAGGACGTAGATGATGTCGGCGTGCTGGACACCGGCCATGCGGTGGCTGACCAGCACGACGGTCTTGCCTTCGTCGGCCAGGCGGCGGATGCGTTCGAAGGATTCGATCTCGGCCTCGGGGTCGAGGGCGGAGGTGGGCTCATCGGCGATGACGAGGCTCGCCTGCCGATGGCGCAGCCGGGCTTGCCCGACCGTCTGCCACTGCCCACCGGACAGTTCCTGGCCTCCGCGGAACTGCCGGGCCAGCAGGGTGCCCAGACCGCGGGGAAGAGTGTCGGCGAGCTTGTCGGCGCCCGAGTAGGCGGCAGCGCGGGCGATGTCGTCGTCCGCGTTGCGTTCCGGCTGGCCGATCTGGATGTTGGTTCGCAGGGTGAAGGGCCAGCGCTGGAAGCCCTGATCGAGAGCGGCCACGTGCCGGAAGATGTCCACCCGGTCGGCCTCGACGAGATCGGTCTGCCCCCACAGGACGCGGCCGGCCGTGGGCCGGTGCAGCCCAGCGAGGAGCTTCACCGCGGTGGACTTGCCGCTGCCGTTCGCGCCGACCAAGGCGATGACGGCCCCGCGCGGGAAGGTCAGGGTCACCTCCTGCAGAGCGGGAGTGTCGCGGTCGGGGTAGGTGAACGACACGTTCTCGAAGGTGACCTGGTCGGGAAAGTCGGTCACGGGCCGGCCACCTGTGGGGATGGCCCGGCGTTCGGCTTCGTCGCGGAAGTGGTCGAGGTCGCGGACGTAGAGGGACTCCTCGTGCAGCCGCAGGATGTTGTCGACGAGGGCGCCGAGGCTTGCTGAGCCGGTGCGGATCGCGAGCGCGGCCGTGGCCACCGTGGCGGCGCTCATGTGGCCGGTCAGCCACAGAGCGCCCAGGCCGGCAAACGTGGTCGCCGACGCGAGGCCGGCCATGGCCGCGGCGATCAGTTCGGTGACCGCGCGGCCGTCGGCGAGGCGGGTCTGTTCGGCCTCTGCGGTCTGGCCCATCTCGTGGAAGTGATCGAGCAGGAAGGGGCCAACCTGGTGAACGCGGATCTCAGTGGCAGATTCCCGGGCGGTGATGAGGTTGTTGACCAAGCGCTTGGCCCGCTCGTGCTCGATCCACTGCATCCGGGAGGCGTAACGACGCCGGGCCACATGCATGGCGCCCCAGCCACGCGGCAGCGCGATGAGCAGCAGCAGAGGCAGCAGTACGGGGCTGAGGACCGTGACCACGCCAGCCGCGGCGACGAGGGAGAACAATCCGTTCACCACGGCCACGCAGACACCGATCATGGTGCGGGATGACTGGGCGCCGAAGTACGCCGAGTCCAGGAGCGTGCGGAACTCGCCGTCTTCGATGGCCTCGAGTTCCGCGCGGGCGGCGCCCTCCAGGAACTGTTCGGTGGCCAGCCTCTCGACTTTCGGTTCCAGCCGCCCAGTGCCCGCCGTCGAAAGGCAGGCCAGGACGGTGCCGACCACGGCGATGATGCAGCCGGCGATCAGGGCCGGCAGTGCGGCGTGTAGCCGGGAGACGTTGTCCCCGTCCTTGAGCAGGGCTTGGATCACCTGGTTGGTGACCAGCAGCCCGGCGGCTTGGGTGATGCTCTGGCCCACCTCGGCGATCCCGATGGTCGCCAGGGCACGGCGGTCCGCCTGCCAGGCCAGGCGCAGGGTGCTGCCCACCAGCGCCGGCACCATCCGGGCGGCCTGCCCGAATTTGGTGTCCAATCGCGCGTACTCGTGGCGCACCCATCCGAAGTCGTAGCGCAGCGCCCCGCCGAAGAGCACGACCTCAGACTCGGAGACGGTCTGTTCCGTCTTCCAGACCCGTTTCAGGAGCCGTTTCATCGCGCCTCCGATACGGCCGAGCTGGACAGGACGTGGGACTTGCCGTCGATCAGAACGGCCGGCACACCGGCAAGGAGTGCGGCGTGCGCCGCCTGGATGCGGCGGGCAAGTCGGTGCGGCAGCCGCGCGAGGGCCTCCTCGATGGGGAGGAACTCGGCGGCGCCGATCTCCCCGTCCGCGAAGCACAGGGACTGTGTCTGCTGGTCGGTGAGGGGACCCACGTGGAACACGGTCACGACCATGGCCCGCCCATATCGGGCAGCGGGGACCTGGTCCAGGACGAGGAACCGGCCGATCGGCACTCCGGTGAGGTCGAATTCCTCGGCCAGTTCACGTTCCAGGCCCTCGATCTGCGTTTCGCCAGCCTCCACCATGCCGCCGGGCATGTCGAAGCCGTCCTTGTAGGTCGGGTCGACCACGAGAATCCGGCCGTCGGCATCGGTGATCAGGGCAGTGCAAGAGGCCATGGGCGCCTCGACCTGGGCCCAGTACGCCCGTTGCTCGTCGGTGACCACGCGGTCAGGGCCGCCGACAGCCTGCTCGGTGGTGTCAGGTTCGCCGGACATGAGAGTCCTCCTCCAGGGCCAGAAAGGCGGTGCAGGGCGTCGCGCCGGCAGGACTCCGGCACGAAGGTGCGCGTCACGTGCGGACGTCAAGGCAGGAGGGCCGCCATGCCCGTATGGGGGATCTCGATCGCGGCCTGCGGCGGGCTCAGCGGAATTCCCCAGCGGGCTGCCGCCGTTCGGGCCGCGTACTCGGCCTGTTCGGCTCCGGCGCGTCCGAGGCCGAGCAGCTCGCTCGCCTGCGCCGGGCTGACCAGCAGCCGACTGTAGGTGATGCCGGTCGCGACATCCGGTGCCGTCGGCCCCAGGCAGTCGATGCGTGCGATGTACCGTGCCCGGGCGTTCGCCCCGGTGCCTGGGCCGTAGACCGCACCGTCCGGATCGAGGAGGTAGCCGAGGTAGGCGGCATCGTGCAGGCGCAGAGCCGCCTCTTCGGCGGCTTCACGCAGTGCTGCCGCCTTCGGCCCGTCGTCGTCCGTTTCGACCGTTCCGCCTGGCAAGACGACATGGCCGTCGCGCGGATCCACGAGGACGATGACCCGGCCGAGCGGGTCGAAAGCCCACACCCACGCTTGCTTCACGGGAAGGCCGGCAGCGGGCTCCATGGCCGGGTGCCAGGCAATGTCCTGGTAGCCGATCGCAATACGCGGGACGACGTCCAATCGCTGCAGTGCCTGTCCGAGCCCGATGGTCTCACCGTCCTCCAGCACGGCGGGTCCGGCACGGTCGATCCGGGCACGCAAGGCAGCGAGCATCCGTCGCCTCTCGATCGGGCGCATCCGGCGTGCGGCCTGCGCCGGCGGAAGGAAGTGGAACGAAGTGATCTCGTTCTCGGGCAAGCGAATCCGGGCGATGTCGCTCTCCTCCAGGACGTCACCGTCCCAGATGGAGACCGTTTCACCAGGAAAGCCATATACCGTTGCGTACTCCGGATTGGCCTTGCTGACCCAGTCGACTGCCAACAGTTGGTGTACGCGGACGGACAGCCCAAGCTCCTCGGCCACTTCTCTCACCGCGGCGTCCGAGGGCCGCTCCGGCTGGTCCACACCTCCGCCGGGCAAAAGGAGCTTGCCCGGCCGGTACGCCGGATCGAGGACCAGGACCTTGCCCTCCGTATCGGTGAACAGCACCGCGGCGCCACCCCAGAAGGCCGCGCGTGAGCGCGCATAGTCCCGCGGCGCCATCAGTCCTGCAGGTTCGCGCCCGTCGTCAGCAGGCATCGGGCCACCCCACCGTGCTCGCGCTCTGACCCCGCTGAATGCAGACCAGGGCCTGGCGGGTGTAACGCACCAGCTTCTCCGGCAGAGCCGAGAGCGACCACCATCGCAGCTCCGCACATTTGTCCGGTTCCGCGACGTAAGGCCGCCCGGCGTACTGCGTGGCGGTGAAGAAAATTTGGAGACGGCTCTCGCGCGTCTTGGGGTCGTGGTCATGGACAGTGTGCGCGAGCACCAAGTCTTCCTCGGCGAGGGCGATGCCCAGTTCCTCGCGAGCCTCACGCACCATGCCCGTGAGGAAGGATTCCCCCTCTTCGAGATGACCCGCGTGGACGTGCCACCAGCCGTCGCACCAGGCGGTGCCGGCACGAAGGCCGAGCAGCACCCGGTCCTCCTGGACCAACACCAAGTGAAGCCCGATCACGGAGCGATACGGCAACAGATTCTCCGTGCCGGCATGTCGCAACGGGCGGAGGAGGGCTGACAGTGCCGGAAGCGAAGAGACGGCTTCCCAGAGGCGGGACCGCTGAAGAGCATGCGCCTCCGTCGCGAGCCAGGCGGCCGGTTTGGTGGGCACAGGAACGGAGAGGGTTCCGTCGCGCGGACGAAGCGCAGAAGCGGACGCAAACGGCATTACAGAGCCTCCCGGGGCATGAAGAATCCACTCCACCTGCCGCCTGTGACCGCAGCGACCCGGGTGCCCGTTGCCGGACTCCGACGAGTCTATCTAGCCTGCGCAGTAAGGGCGTTGGGCGAGGCCGTCTTGTCGCAGCTTCCACTCGTTGTAGTAGTTCTTCGGAGTCTTCGGCGCGTCCCATCAATCCAGCAAGAGGTGCCACGACCGCAGTTCTGGCCAGGGCGTGCGTTCCCTGCTGTCCGAAACAAGCTGCTCCTCAACACCGTCCAGCACACCAACGTCTTGGTCCCTTCCGGGTCTTGCCTGGCCCTCGCCTCCGGTACCGCAGCTCGCCGCGTTGTAGAGGCCCCTAGGTACGCCCAGTGATCGGGAGTGCGGGCTCCCGGAGACCCCCCATCCACGAAAGGTTGAGCAACGACGTCCGTGCGCGGTCCCGCTGTTCGGCAGCTGCGCCCAGGTCGTTGTCAGTGCCCGGGCGGAGAATCAGCGGATGGCCCTCGAACTGACGGCGGCCGGCGAGTCCGAGATCCTCGCCGCTGCCTTACGCGCGTACCTGTCCGAGAACCGCTTCGCCTTCACCGGTCTGACGGGAAAGGAGGCAACCCTGTGCATCACCCGCGCAGTGGCAGAGTGGGCGAAGGCGTCAGGCTGGCGGAGCAGATGGGAAGCGCCAATGCGCTACATCGACCCGCCTCGCAAGATGAACGGGGGCTGCCGCATCTACTGGTCGCCGCCCTGGTCCGCCTACCTGGATCTCCGCCTGGTTCGCAAGGAGGGCCCTCCGGTCGCCGTGGAGATCGACCGCGAGGACGACAGCACCGCCGTGGACAAGCTCCGCGACGAGGCCCTCCGGGGACGCCCCGCCCTGTGGATCCGCTGGCACGGTGCCCTGCGTGCCGAACTCCCGGCCGGTGTCGCCCGCCTGCACCTACCCACGCGGTCCAGCCGCTCTCCCGCCCGGTACTCGCTGACACCCGTCACCAGCGCGGCGATCGCCCTCGGCGAGGCCGTCACCCCCGAGGCCCGAGCGGACGCCCTGCACCGGGACCAGCAGCGGATAGCGGAGGAGAAGCATGCTGCCGCCCTCCCCGGGGATCTCGGTCCCATTCGGTGCTAGGGGCTTCGGCACAATAGTCCGAAGGAAATGACCACAGTGCGCGTAGAGGAAAGCGCCGACGCCGGGGCTCGACACGGCGACTTAATTGCACAGAACGTCGGTCTGGTGGCGCCACAACGTGCTCTGGCCTTCCGCGTACGCGACAGTTCTCCGAGCAACGCCTCCGGGCGTGGCCAGCGCGGGAAGTCACAGGATAGGGATCGGTTCTTCCAAAGTGACCAAGGAGATCAAGGGTGCAGCCGTATCCGTCCTAGTACTCCAGCAGTACTTCGTGGCTTGACCTGGGGAAACGTCGAGCGGTGGGAGTGTAGCGGGCAGGATGCCGTCACGGACGGCTTCTGCCCGCACGCCCCTCGAAGGAGTGCCCCCGACGTCGGTAGTGGCAGCGGCGCGCCACCGCTTGGCGTCGTCGGCGCCAGTGCGACCAGCTCAACGCGTGGGTGCGGGCACGGGGATCTCGGGGTGCGTGAGCTGCCAGGAGTCGCCGCACTTCTGCCACAGTGAGCGCGATGGCCTCGGCATCCTCACTGATGGATCCCCCTTTTCGACTGCTTGCGCGCTCATCGCGGCGAGGAAGGCGTGGGCGAGCATGGCCAGGGTGATGTGCCGGTACCAGCCGACGTAGCGGCGGACCTCGTACTGGTCCAGGCCGCACTCGTTCTTCGCCGCCTGGAAACACTCCTCGATCGCCCACCGGGTGCCGGCCACGCGCACCAGCTCGTCCGCGCCGACATCCAGCGGCGCGTAGCCGAGGTAGTAGGCGATCTCGTGCGGGCGGCTCAGGCTGCGCCGCGCCAGTGCCCACCGTCGCCGGATCAGCACACCGTCCTGGTGGTCGTACTCGGTAACCGGTCGCAACTGCACGGCCGCCCAGTCGTACTCGCGCTGTCCCTTCGCGCCCGCGCCGCAGGAACGGCGTTCCCACGCCTGGTCGGGGGCCTGCTCGAAGGCCATGTCAATGCGCGGGCCGGCCAGGGAGAACTGGGACTTCGGGACGGCCAGGACGTAGCCGACGCCGGATGTTTCCAGCATCCGGCGGAAGCGGTTGTCCTGTCCGTAGGCGGCGTCCGCCGTCACCCAGGCGACCGGCAGCGGCGAGGCCAGAGCTCTGCGGACGATCGTTGCCGCGAGGGTGTTCTTGGTGGCGAACTCCCGCTCGTCGGGGATCTTGGCGGCGCGGCATCGGTCACGGTCGTCCGTCCAGGACTTGGGCAGGTAGAGCTCCCGGTCCACCAGGGCGCGGCCGGCCGCGCTGGCGTAGGCGGCGAAGACGCCGATCTGGCAGTTCTCGGTGCGGCCAGCGGTGCCGGAGTACTGCCGTTGGACTCCGGCGGAGGTGGTGCCCTTCTTCAGGAAGCCGCTGTCGTCGACGATCAGCACCCCGTCTGGGCGGCCGAGTTGTTCAGCGATGTATGTCTGCAGGTCGTCGCGGAGGTTGTCGGGGTTCCAGCGGGCGCGGGAGAGTAGGTGCTGCAGGCCGTCGGGGGTGGCGTGGCCGGCGTGTTCGGCGAGCTGCCAGCTGTTTTTGCGGGCTACCGGGGCGAGCAGTGCGCGCACGTAGTCCCGCATCCGGCGGCGGGGTTCGACGCGGCCGAAGTGGTGCCCGATGGTGGTGAAGAGGTGGTCCAGGTCGCGGTCCCAGGTCTCGGCTGCCTGTTCTGTGATCACGACCGGAGGCTTCCCAGGCCCGGGGCGACCTTGCCATCGGGGGCACTCCTTCGAGGGGCGTGCGGGCAGAAGCCGTCCGTGACGGCATCCTGCCCGCTACACTCCCACCGCTCGACGTTTCCCCAGGTCAAGCCACGAAGTACTGCTGGAGTACTAGTAGCGGGCCTGGTTCCAGTGCCGACAAAAGGCCGTACCTGGGTGGGGTTGCGGCAGTAGGTTGTGCCGATGACCGAATTCCTGCCGCCCGGCGGCGCCGTGCTCGATGTGGACGAAGTGGAGGCCCGGTGGGCGGATGCCTGGCGTCCGGAACAAGTCGCTGAGCGGTTGGACGGGGTCGGCGCGCCCTGGTGCATCGCGGCAGGGTGGGCGCTGGATCTGTTTCGCGGGGAAAAGTCTCGGCCGCACGGCGATCTGGAGATCGCGGTGCCCGCGGCCAGGTTCCCGGAGATTCGGCACCGCTTCCCCGAGTACGTGTTTGACCCGGTGGGTTCCGGGCGGGTCTGGTCAGGCGCGGGAGCCGAGGCGCTGGCGGCCACCCACCAGACCTGGCTGCGGGATCCAGCGAGCGGCCAGTTCCTGTTCGACGTCTTCCGCGAGCCGCACGAGGGCGAGACGTGGCTCTTCCGGCGGGACGAGAGGCTGCGGCTGCCGTACGACGCGATCATTGAGCGAACGGCGGACGGAGTCCCGTACCTGATGCCGGAGTTGGTGCTGCTGTTCAAAGCCAAGGCGACACGCCCCAAGGATCAGGCGGACTTCGCCGGAGTGCTGCCGCTGCTGGGACGGGCGCGGCGGGATGTCCTCAGTGAGTGGCTGACGCTCGTACATCCCGGGCATCCGTGGCTGGAGGAACTGGCGGGGTGAGTGGCGCGGGCCGCGCCAGTGGATGGCCAAGGACCATCCCGCCTGCGAGGACTGGCTGACAGGGCACGTCCTGAAACGAGGTCGCCCGGGCTCACCACTCGCGCACGTTCTCCGAGCTCGGTGCCGCGGTGGCACGAGGCGCCTTCTCGCTAGCGGCCAGCGAGGAAGCAGCGAACCACTTCGTAAAGAGTGTCGGAGGTCGTCGCTCGATGCACGCCCGGCGTCACATCGGGCAGCGGCTGGGAGCCGACGAGTGCGGTACAGGTTCCGGCCCTGTGGCCGGCGTTAATGTCGCAGGAGGAGTCGCCAACCATCCACGATGCGGAAAGGTCGAGATCGAGGTCGTGGGCGGCTTGGTGGAGCATGCCGGGGGCGGGCTTCCGGCATGAGCAGAGCCTGCGGTATCGGGGCACCGTGCCGTCCGGATGGTGGGGGCAGGCGTAGATGCCGTCGAGCCGGACTCCGTGTCGGGCGAGGAGAGCGCGGAGTCGGTGGTGCATCGCGTCCAACGCTGCCGTGTCTAACAGCCCCCTCGCCAGCCCGCTCTGGTTCGTGACGACAACCAGGGCGAAGCCAGCGTGCTGGAGGGCGCGCAATGGCAAGCCGATATCCGGCTGTAGGACCAGCTCGTCGGGGTGGGAGGGATAGTGGCGGGGCTCGGTGAGGGTGCCGTCGCGGTCGAGGAACACCGCCCGTCGGCGCGGCCGACCAGCGCCTGTTGTCGGGGCGGACGGCGCCGGTTCATTCTGTCTCACTGCCGCGGAAGGTCTCGAACAACTCGGCGGCGCGGGCTTCGATGGATTCGGCTGAGATGGTCGGCCGGTTGGGCAGGGCCTTGTCGAGAGCAGTCATGCCAGCGCAGGTGAAGTACTGGTAAGCGGCCGTGTCCGGGTTCGGTACCAGCTCCACGAGCAGAGGCCGACCGGTGGCCTCACGGTGCAAACGGGCGCACCACTGCACCACGTCCGCGAAGGACGTCGCGTAACCGCCACCGAAGTTGTAGACCCCAGCCGGCACCGGCGGCTGCTCGGCGAGCTGAACGATGGAGGCGGTGACTGTCTCGACGGGGATGTAATCGCGGGCGGCGGTCAGGGAGTCGTCGAAGACGCGGATCTGTCCTGTGCGGGCGGCTTGGCGCAGGAGCTGGGACAGGATCGAGGCCATCAGGCCCTTGTCGGCTTCATCGGGGCCGAAGACGTTGGTATAGCGCAACCCCACCCAATCGAGGCCGGTGACGTGGCGGGCGCGCATCTGCTGGTCGAGGGCGAGCTTGGAGGCGGCGTACGGGTTGAGCGGCCCGGAGCAGCGGGAGAAGTCAGAGTCCGCGTCCTCGGCGATCGGCGTGCGGTGGCGGAGGGTGCCGTAGACGGAGTGCGAGGAGGCGTAGATCAGACGGGTGCCGCCGGTGCGGCAAGCGTCGGCCAGCCGGAGCGGGCCGAGGGTGTTGGTCTCGTCCAGCTCAGGTCCGTGCGGAGCGCGGGTGTCGCTGATGCCGGCCTGGTGCACAACAGTGGCGTAGCGGCCGGCCGTGATCTCGGCGAGGAGAGCCGGGCTGGCGAAGTCGCCGCGCTGCCAGCGGGCCTTGCGGGCAAGGTGGTCGGGGGCTGGGCGCAGGTCGATGGCGGTGACGTGGTGTCCAGCGAGGTGGAAGGCGTCCACTGTGTGCCGGCCGATGAACCCGGCCGCCCCGGTGACCAATACGTTGCCTCCGGGGATCATCGGGCACCTGCCTGTTGGGTGAGCTGGTCGATGCGGTTGGTGGTGGAGTGACCGTCCAGGTAGGGCACCACGACGACCTCACCGTCCCAGCTCTCCACGAGGTCGGCTTCGGTGATCCGCTGGCCCGCATAGTCGCCGCCCTTGACCCAGATGTCGGGGCGGAGCTCGGCCAGCACCTTCTCGGGGGTGTCCTCGCCGAAGATGAGCACGCCGTCCACGCAGTCCAGCGCCTCCAGCAGCGCGGTGCGCTCGCGTTCGCCGACGACCGGCCGGTCGTGCCCCTTGAGTCGGCGGACGGAGTCGTCGCTGTTGATGCACACCACCAGGGCGTCTCCGAGGCGACGAGCCTGGTGCAGGAGGGAGAGGTGTCCGGCGTGCAGCAGGTCGAAGCAGCCGCCTGCTCCCACGACTTTCCCGCCGCGCGCTCGTACCCGCGCGGCTAGCTCCAGTGGCGCCGACGGGTCAGCGGGCTGCGGGACGTACAGGCTGGCGGGGCCGCCTGCTTGGACGTAGCTGGTCGCAGCATCGACGGCCGCGGCCACGGCGTGTGACGGCAGCCGTCCGGCACCGAGCATCACGGCTGCGGTGACGGCCAGCTGGTCACCGGCCCCACAGGTGTCTCCAGCGGCCGGGCGGCCCGGGACGACCAGGGGGTGGGAGTAGGGGTCTGCGATCAGGACGGCGCCGTTGCGCCCCTGGGTGACGGCGATCTGCTTGACCGGCCACTCGGCCAGAAGCCGCACGCCCCGCCCGACATCGTCGCCGAGCTCCTGCGGCCCGCTGTCCCCGGTCAGGGCCTGGGCTTCGTCCGCGTTCGGGACGGCCAGGGCCGTCCCCGGGACCGGCTCGGCCCCCTTGGGGTGCGGGTCCCACACCAGCGGGCAGCGGCGGGCCGCGTCGGTGAGGGCCTGGCGGAGTTCGTCGTGTGCGCCGATGCCACGCCCGTAGTCACATACCAGCACGGCCGCGGCCTCGTCCAGCCGGGCGCGGGCGATGTCCGCAAGCGGGCCGAACCGCAGCGGGGAGGTGGCCGTGTCGAAGCGGAGCAGGGTGCGATCGGCGGCGCGGATACGGGTCTTGACCGGGGTGGTGCCGGCGGTGGCCAGGTCGACGACCTCGACGCCTGCCTGGTCCAGCAGGGTGCGGACCCGGGCCCCAGGGGTGTCTTGTCCGAGGCCGCACACGAGGGTGACGCGCCAGCCCGGCTCCCGGGCGGCCAGGACGGCGGCCAGTCCGGCGCCGCCCGGACGGTCGATGGCCTGCGTGTCGGCGATGACCGGTACGGGGGCCTCCGGTGAAAGGCGGTCGGCCGTGCCTGTGATGTCGCGGTCCAGCAGCACGTCGCCGACCACCACCAGCCGGCGCATGCCGTCCAGCTGTTCATCGTTGGACGCGGCCGGCCCGGTGAGGTGGGCGTCGATGGCCGCGCAAAGGACGTGCACGGCCACCAGGTGGCACTCCTGGACGGTGGCGGTCTGCTCGGCGTCCACGCACACCGCCTGATCGCTGGCCTCGGCAAGCGGGTTCGGTGCGGGGCCGGTCAGCGCCCAGACGGTGAGGCCGAGTTCCCGGCCCGCCTGGGCTGCGGCGAGCACGTTGGGGCTAGTGCCGGAGGTAGAGATCAGGAGTAGGACGTCGCCGGGGCGGCCGTGTGCGCGGACCTGCCGGGCGAAGACCTCCTGGGCGCCGTAGTCGTTGACGATGGCGGTCACCGAAGAGGAATCTGCGTGCAGCGCGATGGCGGACATGGGCACCCGCTCGGCGCGGAAGCGGCCGACGAGTTCGGAGGTGAGGTGCTGGGCCTCGGCCGCCGAGCCGCCGTTGCCCGCGACGAGCAGTCGCCCGCCCGCGGGCAGTCGTCCGGCGAGGAGGCTGCCCCATGCCTGGAGGCGGGCGACATCAAGCAGGGGTAACGCAACGGAGAGCGCCTGTATGTGCGCGCGGCCCAGCTGGGGCACGGTCAACTCCCTCGAAGGACAAAGTAGACAGCGTCGGGGCGGTTGCCGGGGTGCTGGCGCTCGCCGACCAGCGCCGGCACCCCGAGGGCTTAGGACGCGGCGGGCCGGTAGCGGGCAAACAGCGGGCCGTACGCGGTCAGTGCGCGGTCGCGCTCCAAGAGCGGATAGTCCAGGAGCTTGTCGACGATGCGATGTTCGGCGAGGAGGCGCTCGGCGTGCTGGAGCAGCACGGTGTCGCCGAGTTCGGTGAGGTGGACGCCGTCGCTCCACACGCCGCCTGCCTGATCGTCGGCGGGCAGGTGACGGGCGACAGCGGTGAACGGGGTCCACACGTCCAGGAACAGTGCGCCGTGAGCGGCGGCGGCCTTGCGGGCAGCCTCGTTGTAGCGGGCGAGTTCGATGTTCATGGCGGCAACGGTCCCGGGGTCCTCGATCGGGCCGAAGGGGGTCTCGCTGATGACCACGATCTGCCGGGAGTAGCCGGTCAGCTGTTCCAGCATGGCGGTGATGTGCCGGGTGTACTCATCGAGGTCGACCGCCTCGGACAGCCGGTTCTGGAAACGACGCCAGACATCGTTGATGCCGCAGCCGAGGAACACGAGGTCGTAGTCGGTGCCGGTGGTCGCCCTGTCAGCTTCCACGAGGGAGGCGATGTCCCGGCTCGTGGCACCGCCCTCGCCGTGATTGCGGATGTCGAAGCCGATGTGGGCGTGGGCACCGCGCAGGGAGAGCGTGAGGCGGTGCACCCAGCCGCGCTGATGCCAGCCCTCGACGGTGACCTTGGAGCCGACCTCGGGCAGGTTGGCCTGGGTGGTCATCTGCGCGTTGAACGCTTCGAGGTGCTCCATGATGCTCGTCCCGAAGAACCCCACGGTCAGGGTGCGCCGGTCCTCGCTCGCGACGGGGGCGCCGTCGAAGTGGCGGCGCACTGCGGCCGGGACGCCGGCGGCGACCGTGTCGGGGGCGATGCTGTGGGCGACGACCGCGTTGGCCCCGACCAGGACGTTCGCCCCGATGCGGACGCCGCCGGTGACTGTGACCTTGTTCGACAGGGTTGCGCCCGGCTCGATGATGATCGGCGCGGCCTCGAATCCGGACGCCCACGGCACGAGTTGCCCGGTGGGCACGTTCGCGGCGGTGCGTACGCGGTGGTTGTGGTCGTGGAGGTCGACCATGTTTGACAGGGCCGCGCCGTCGCCGAGGCTGATGCCGACCATGGCGGAGATGAAGGTGTGCTCCCCGATGGCGACGTCGTTGCCGATGGTGACGGTGGCGCCGCGGTGGACCTGGATGGTGGACCCGCGCCGGATGCAGACCCGGTCGCCGATTGTCAGGTGGGCGCCGGTGTCGAGCTCGATCACGAGGTCGTCGGGCAGGTCGCAGTCCTCGCCGAGGGTGAGCGCCGTGCCGTGCTGGGCGCGCAGCCGGTCGGCTGCCGGCAGTTCGGAAGGGGCAGGGGTGGTGCTGGTCATCGCGAATCGGTCCTGTTCGCTTGATGCGGATGATGGCCACGGGGCCGGCCCTCAACCTACCGGCCGTGAACGGGTGGTGTCGGACAGTCAGTTCGGCTGCTCCTTGAGTACGAGGAACGGGCCGATGGCGAGTGCGTCCAGGGGGCTGGCGGCGAAGGTGGCGACTGCGTCGCGGGGGGTGCACACGATCGGCTCGGCCTCGTGGTTGAACGAGGTGTTCAGCAGCGTGGGCGGCCGGCCGGTCTGCTCGGCGAACGAGGCGAGGAGGCGCGCGTACGGGTCGGCGTCGTCGCGGGCGACGGTCTGCGGGCGCAGCGTGCCGTCGGAGTGGACGGCGGCCGGGATCACCTGGTGCGCGGCCTCGGTCGCCTGCCGGGCGACGATCATGAACGGGTGGGGGACGCTCGTACCGATCAGAGCGGACGCGGCCTCCTCCAGGAGGGCAGGGGCGAGGGGCCGCCACGGTTCCCGGTGCTTGATGCGGTCGTTGATGTGGTCGCGGGCCCGGGTGTGGTGGGCATCGGCGAGGATACTGCGCCGGCCGAGCGCGCGGGGCCCGGCCTCCATGCGCCCCTGGAACCAGCCGATGGTGCACCCGAGCGCCAGGTGCCCGGCCACCACGGTCGGCAGGTCGTCGCCGTGGTCGCGGAAGGCCAGGCCGTAGTCGTTGAGGGTCGCACGGATAGTAGCTGGGTCGAAGGCGGGGCCGAGGGCGGCGGCGGTCATCGCCTCACCGGGCAGCGCCAGGTCGCCGCGCCGCACCGCGACCTCAAGGGCGGCGCCGAGGGCGCACCCGGCGTCCCCGGCGGCTGGCTGGACGAACAGCTCATCTACGCCGCGCAGGGCGGCAAGGCGGCCGTTGGCGGAGCAGTTCAGGCCGACCCCGCCCGCGACACACAGACGCCGGGACCCGGTGAGCGTGAGGACTTCGCGGGCCAGCTCGGCCAGGCACTGCTCCAGCAGGTGCTGCGCCGAGGCGGCAAGGTCGGCGTGCTCGGGCCCAAAGCCCGTGTCGGGCACGACGCGTCCCCCGCTGTAGGTGCGGGCGCGACGGTGGGGCGGGATGCCGAGGCCGGTGTACGCGGCGGCGTACGCGGCCTTCAGACGCCGGTAGTAGCGCAGGTCGGTGTACTGGTCCTCGACCGGTTCGTCGGGGCGGATCCCGTAGCGGGACAGGTCCAGGTGGTAGCCCCCGGCCTGGGGCGTGAGGAAGTCCAGCTGGTAGCGGTTCGGGTTGCCGTAGCCGGCCAGGCCCATGAGCTTGCCGGAGCTGGTCCAGTCCCCGAGCCCGAGGTGTTCGGCGACCGTCTCGTAGAACCAGCCCAGGGACTGGGAGAAGGGGAACTGGCGCAGGACCTTCAGCCCGCTGGTAGTGCCGTGGGCGAGGGTGGCGGAAATGCCGTCGCCGGAACCGTCGACCACCAGGACGGCGGCCTCGTCGAACCCGGCAGGGTGGAACGCCGAGGCAGCGTGCGCGAGATGGTGCTCGATCACGGTGACCTGCCGGGGCCGGTGATGGCCGAACAGGCTGGGGTCGAGGAGTTCGGCGATCAGCTCCATGTCCGTACACGTGTCGCTCGGCTCGGGCCAGGCGGGGTTGAACGCGATGGCGATCTCGTCGACCTGGTCGAGGGTGATGCCGGCCTCGGACAGGCAGTACGCCGCGGCCACCGCGCAGGAGCGGGAGTCCTTGTGGTGCTTGCGGCGGGAGAACCGCTCTTCCTCGGCGAAGGCCACGATGCGGCCGTCGATGACCAGACAGGCGGAGGCATCGTGGTAGTACGGGCCGCCCAGTCCCAGCACGGTTCCCAACGTGTGCTCCTTCTCGCAGTCGCCCAACACCCCGCGGCGCGGGGCGGGTTCAGACAGTGGTCAGGTCAGGTGGTCGAGGGTGGCCTTGAGGACGGCCGGAACGTCGATGGTGTCCATGCAGCCGCCGACCCCGCCGCAGGCAACCTGGTGGGCGCACGGCGAGCACGCCAGCATCGAGCGCAGCGCGGTCACGTTCGTCACGTGCTTGGGGATGACCTCGGCACCGTTGCTCGGCCCGAGCAGCAGCACGGCCGGCCTCTTGTGTGCGAGCGCGAGATGGAAGCCGAAGGAGTCCCCGGTCACCACCGCGTCGACCAGGCCCGGCAGCGCGGCGGCCTCCTCCAGGCTGAGCGGCGCGTACGCCACCCGGGACTCGTCGGCACCCCGCAGCCGCAGGTGCCGCACCAGGGCCTCGCACGCGTCGCGGTCGCTCGGGCCGCCGAGGACGGCTAGCTGCGCCCCGTGGTCGACGAGGGCGTCGCCGAGCTCGGCCCAGTGCCGCGCCGGCCACAGCTTCGTCGGCAGCGACCCGCCCAGATTCAGGCACACCCTGGGACCGGTCCGCTCCCCGAGAAGCCCGGCCGCGCGCCGCCGGGCGGCCTCCGGCACTTCCAGGACGTACGGCTCGCCCGCATACGTGTAGCCGGAGACGGCGAAGTACAGCTCCGTCCACGTCTGCTGGTTGCCGATCGTGCGGTAGTCGTTCCAGGTGTTCTGCCGGAAGAACTGCATCGCCGCCGCGCCCATCGGATACAGGACGTGGTCGGGGCCGCCGAAGGCGAGCCCCGCCTTGTGCCCGGCGTCGATGCGGTCGACCAGCGCCGCCGCGGACGGAGTCCGCTCGAAGGAGTACACCGCGTCGAAACGGCGCGACGGCAGCTGGGCGGCGGCCTCCCAGTCGTGGACGAGGACTTCGTCCACGTACGGGTTCATCCGCAGGATCGGCGCGCACGCCTCGTCCACCAGCCAGGTGATGTGCGCGCCGGGCTTCTCGGCGCGAATCCGCGCGGGAAGGGGGGAGGCGATCAGCATGTCCCCCAGCAGGCCGAGCATCACGATCAGGACCCGGTGGTCGACGGGGTCGCGATGCGGGCAGCCGTGGCACGGGCGCCAGTGGCGGCAGGGTCTCCCGCCGGCGAAGTGCCGGCAGTCCGAGTGGATCTCGAACGTGTCCACGGTGTGCACGGGGCCAAGGAAGGCGCCCCGGACAGGGAGTTGCTCCGGACTCACACAGCACCCCCGGCTCCGACGGCCGCCAGAGCAACGCGCAGGACCTGCTCGTCGGCCCCGTCGCCCTGGTGCGCCTCCACCAGGGCGCGCGTGCGCGCCGCCACGGCGGCCGGGTCGCGGCCGTCGCGCAGCACGGCGGTGAAGATGTCGGTGAGCTCGTCGATCCCCGCCGCGTCCATCCCGGCCCAGGACACCTCCTGCAGGCCCAGGCGCAGCCCCGCCGGGGCGGTGATGTGCGGCAACGGGATCGCGTTGACGACGATCCCCGCCTCGAACAGCCGACGGGAGGCTTCCTCGGCGGCCAGCAGCGGGGCGATGTCGATCCACAGCTGATGGCAGTCGGTGAACCCGCCCTTCTCCCCGCACACCGTGAACCCGCGCTCGGCCAACCCCGCTCCCATACGGCGGGCATTGGCGACGGTGGCCGCCGCGTACGCGGCGCCGCAGGCGTCCATCTCGGCGGCGGCTACGGCCAGGGCGACGACGTCGGCCGGATGGTGATGGGAGACGAAGTGCGAGGCGTGCTCATCTAGCCGGGCCGCGAGCTGGGCGTCGTTGGTGGCCAGCAGTCCCTTGTGCGGGCCCGGGTAGGTCTTGTGGGTGGAGCCGCCGAGGCTGTCCGCGCCCTCCGCGAGCGGGTTCTGCCACGCGCCGCCCGCGATCAAGCCCAGTGTGTGGGAGGCGTCGTAGTGGATCAACGTGTCGGCGCCGACCACCTCGCGCAGCCCGGACAAGTCCACGGGGAACAGGCACATGAACGCGTCCAGGTACACCAGTTCCGGCCGCGGCTGGCCACCCAGCAGACGGGCGAGGGCGTCCAGGTCGAGGGTGGACGTGGCCGGGTCGACCGGCAGATCTTCCATCTGCAGGCCCAGCCGGGTACCGATGAAGCGGGTCGAGCCGTGCCCGCCGTCCCGCTCCGCCAGATTGAACGCCCTCGCCCCGGGGCGGGCCAGCGCGGAGAGCGCCACCGTCAGCGCCGAAACCCCCGACACCGGCTTGAGGTTCACGTGGCGCGCGCCCAGCTGCGCGCCGATCCGCACGGCCGCGGCACGCTCGATATCGACCAGATCCTGCCGTCCCGGCCACGCCCAGTTCTCGCCTCCGCCGTCGGGGCCGGGAAAGGCGTACCGCACGGCGGCCTCCGTCAGGTGCGGCACCCGGGCGGCCAGCGACAGCCCATTCTCGCTCGGCACCAGATGCAGCCGGTGCCGGGCAGCGTCGTGGTGGGCTGCCGCCTGCCGCAAGGCGGTAAGCACGTCGGGTGGGGTGCGGGTCACGAAGCGATCTCCTGACGGTCGAGGACGAGCGGCACCGCAGTGAGTGGGGCCTTGGCCGGCCGGTAGCGGATCCGGCTGGGCGCCCCACCGGGCAGCCGCGGCACGCCCTGGTGAAGGACCGAGGCCATGACGGTGAGAGCCATCAACTCGGCGAGCGGCCGGCCCAGGCAGGCGTGCGCGCCGCCGCCGAACGCCCACAGCCGCGCCCCGCGGGCCTCGCCGTCCAGGAACCGCAGCGGCCGGAACGTATGCGGCTGCGGGAAGACCTCGGGGTCGAAGTGCCCGGCCGACGTGGAGTACGCCACCCGGGTACCGGCCGGGATCCTGTAGCCGCCCAGGTCCACCGGGCACACTGCCTCCCGCAACGAGAGCAGGTTCGGCGAGTGGAGACGCTGAGCCTCGGCGAGAACTGCCCGCAAAACGGGCACGGCATCCCGCCGCGCCAGCACCTCCGGCGTAACCACGGCCACGTGCGCCTCCGTCTGCGCGAGCACCGCGTGCTCCTGGTTGGCGGCCAACTCGACCAGGCACCAGGTGATCAGGCTCGCCGTCGTCTCCCTCGCCGCGATCAGCAGCGCCAACAGGTGATCCGGCAGCGGGCCCACCGCCTGTGACGCATCCGCGAACGCGGCCACCAGACCTGCCAACGCCGAGTCCGTACCAGGCTCGGCGACAGCCGCAGCCGCTCGGCGGGTGAACAGGGCATGCAACCGCCGACGGGCTGCACGCCCCGCCCAGTAGCGGCCAGTCATGAACCGGTCCCGCCCCGGCGGAGCGCCGGACCCGGCGACGAACGGCTCGAACACGGCCGCGAACACGGCCGCGTCCGCCGTCTCGGGAGCGATGCCAAGCAGTACCCGAGCGCTCAATGAGCCGGTGAGCGCCCGCACCTCCGTGTACAGATCTCCCACGCCGTGCTGCGCCCACCGGGCCGCCACCGGGTCCGTCACCTCCAGCAGGGCTGGCAAGTATCCAGGCAGAGCCCGGCCCGACAGCGCCGGCCGCAGCCTGCGCCGAGCATCTGCGTGCCCCTCACCAGTGAGGTTGAACAAGGCGCGGCCGAACAGGTCATGCACCAGCCGAGTGTTGAGCACCTCCAGACAACCGCGCTCGCCGGCGAACAGCTCAACCAGCCCCGCCCAGGTGCCCACCAGCACCGTCTCCTGCCCGTCGACCGCCATCCGAAAGACCGGCCCGTGCCGACGATGTCCTTCCTCCAGGGCCCCCAGGGGGTCCAGGTCGAAACTCCGCACCGTGTGGTGCGGGGGTAACCCGCAGGCCGCCGACGCGGCCTGCTCAGACACCCGACCGCTCCAGAACGTCCAACTGCCGGGCCGCGCGGGCGGTGACGGCCGCGTGGTCGATCCCGGCCACCTCCAGTGGCGGCGTGCACGCGCAGTCCTCGGGCAAATCGTCGGCCTCGCCCGTTTCTCCGAATCGCATCAGCGCGTCCACCACCCGATCCGCGCAGACAGGGCAGGCATCCGGGAACACCGACTCGAAGTCCGTCCCCCGCAGGTTCACACACGCCACCCGCACCGCGAGCCGCTCATGGACCCGCCGGATCGCCTCCACCACGGTCCACAGGTTCGGCGGCACGTACTGCCCGGCCCGCCACAGCTCCCACGCCACCGTGTTCCGCGACACCCGTGTCGGGCACAGCGTCATCCCCTGGACCCCGAGCCCGGTCAGGTAGTCCACCGACTGCACCACGTCGGTCACCGCCTCGCCGTCGGTCAGGAACGGCGGCTTGACCATCAGGTAGATCTTCGGATCCACTCCCAGGCGGACCATCACCATCAGCGCGCGTTCAAAGGAGACCTGGGAGATCCGGGTGTTCACCAGCGTCTCGCGCACCAGCGCGTCTGCGGACTGCAAACCGATCCCGATCTCCAGCCGCACCTCGCCCAGGGCCTGGACGAACGGGGTCAGCGCTCGCTCGGTGACGAACTGCGGCAGCGACTCCACCACCAGCCGCTTCACCCCGGCCGCCGCGACCAGCCGGGCGATCTCCACCTGGACGTTTCGCGGGATCTCCCGTGGCGCGAAGAAGCTGCCGTCGTTGTAGAGGGAGAGCACCTCGTACGGCGGCTCGCCCTCGGTCCGTTCCAGGGTGTGACGTACCTGATCCAGCAGACTCTCGCGCGAGGTCCCGCCGTGGATGCCGTAGTTGTTCAGATTGGTGAAAGGGCACATCGTGCAGGTCGGCACCGAGCAGCCGCCCGACATGACGATGACCTTCTTTCGGCCGACAACGTCACCGTGCGGCAGCCGGATCATGTCGTAGTCGACGAACCGAGGCTCCGCCGGCTTCTGCGTCCCCGAAGTGCGTAACTGTAAGGACAGATCACCGATCCGGCGACGCAGGTCCTTCACCGTCACCGGCGAGTCGAGCGCGTGCTCAGGCATGAGGAGCCCCCTTGATCCCCGGTCGATCAATCGGGTCTGCCCGCGGACCGGAAGCGCGGCGCAGCCGTCACGAATCCTCAGAAGAGCCGAAGATTCAATGCTTGGGAAGACGGCCTCGAACCGCCAGCCCATTGAGTGCGAACCGGACAGACGACAACACTGCGATACGCAACGCCCGCGCATCCGAATGTGGAGGACTCCGATGGCCTAGGAGCTGTAGCGATGGAGGAACATACGCTCGCCTTGAGGGTGAAGAAGGCACCGGCACACTCGAAGAGTGAGCAGAGCGGATTCCACTGGGTAGCCGACGGTCCGCCGTGGGCGGCGTGGACAGCATGACGGGGCCTCCCAGGGGACGACGAATCAATCCACTTGCCGCCTATGACCGCGACGACCCGGGTGCCCGTTGCCGGACTCCGGCGAGTCTATCTGGCTTGTGCGGCAAGGGCCATGTGACGAAAACCGCCTGGCTCATCGGCGCACCGCTGCTGACCGCCGCCGTGGCCAGCGTCTGGTGGGCAAGCCCTCTCTGGGCCGGGCTCGCCGCAGCTGGCGTCTGCTCCACGGCCGCATCACCACCGCCCGGTCGCTCGCCCTAGCACCGGCTCTGCACCACGGCTTTATCCCGCCCGCCACCACTGAGCCAGCACCACACGCTGTGCCAGCGCGTCCGGTCGCGGTCGTCGCGGCCAGCTCCCTTCCAGTCCCTCGTCCGGCTGCCTGGGCCTTGGCGGCTGATCTGGGGCCACGGCCACCGGACGCCGCCTCGGCTTCGGTAAGACTGAACGCTGAACACCTCAACCCCCGAGCAAGAGTGGGAGCCCGCGTGGCTGAAACCATTACCACGACCGTCCGCAACGCGGCCAAGGCCGTTGTCCTCCATGACGGCCGTGTCCTGCTCCAGCGCGCCCACTGGGTAGTCGCAACGTGCGTTGCGATCTTCGCCGGCCTATTCGTGGACACCAGCAAAATCACGCAGCCGTGACGGTGACATTGACGTTCGCCGCGATCGTGATGACTTTGAACCGACTGCCGTGGCCGTCGCAGATCAAGTGGTGCTTGCTTCCCCTCTTCCGCCGGTCGACCGCGACGGACCGCTCACAAGCGAGTTCACGCAGAGCGAGGGGTGGGCTGGAACGTCCGACCGAATTCCTGGAAGACGTCCTCCGCTACATGATTCCTTTCCAGCGCCAGGGGCGCGGCTCTGCACGGCCGCGCAGGCAGTCAACGCGATACTGAGCCTCGGCTTGCCACTGGGGACGCATCGCGGCGTGCTGGGCCGCGTAGGTGGTCATGCGCAACTCGCGGGCACCGGCGAGGAGGTCGTACCCCTCCCATTGCGTGACGTCCGTGCCGTACGCCGCACAGAACTCGGCGTACTCGGCCGCAGTGACGGCACCGGTCGTGGTCATTTTGACCGCGGTGGACACCAGGTCCCACTCTGGCGGCCCGACAGAGGCCCGCTCGAAGTCCAGCATTACCGGCCCGGCCGTCGTGCGTACGACGTTGCCCACCCACGCATCACCGTGCACGACGCACTCGGGCAGGCCGTGGGGCCGGTGCTCCCAGTGCTCGCGAAGTTCCGCATGCCGATCCCGCAACCATGCGCGATCGTCCTCCGACAGCGACGTGGCCGCCTCGATCCGCTCGGGCACACGGATGAACGGGTCCAGCCGGTCGAGCGGCAGATCCGGGACCGGCAGTGGGTGAAGTTGCTTCAGCAGCGTGACGACATCCATGACGTTGCTGGTCTCATGCGCCGGAAGCTCGACCCAAAACGTCACGGGTCGTCCGGCAGCCTCGACGGGCTGCTCGGCCGGCAGCGCGCGGACGGCCGACACCCCGTTGTCGGCAAGCCACCGAGCCACGAGGACCTCACGCACCGCGGCCTTCCACTGGCCTGCGCGGGCGATACGGACAACCACTTTGCCGGGGAGGCGCCAGATCTCGTTCTCGGCGATGCGAACGGGCTCGGCCCCTGCGGGGTTGAGCCCGGCGAGGGCGCAAGCCTCTTCCAGTACGGCACGGGTGGGTCCAGCCGAGATCGTCATGCATGCAAAGTAGTCGTGATTCGCTGACGGAGGTGTGCCGCCTCCTCCAACGTGCGGTGCTCTGCGGCGAATCGGCGGAGTTCCTTGAGGTCGTCGCCCGCCCTACGCGAGGTGAGGCGGCCGACATCGCTGAGCGCCTTGTGGCCGATAGCGATGGCCTGCATGGGGTCTCCCTTCGCCATAACGAGCGACGCGAGTTTCGTACGGGAGATCCCACGAGAGCGGGCGTAGTCGTCGCTGTGTCCAGCGACCGCCGTTGTGAACCGTTCCGCGGCCCGGCCCGGGTCCTGGTCGGCGTGGATGGCTAGATCCCAAAGCGCATGGGCTGTGTCGCCGTGGTGCTGCGCCTCGTCGTAGTACGCCATCCACGGCGGGTCATCGGCCGGGTTCGAGTAGGCGAATGCGTCGTCGGCCGCGCCGACTGAGGCCAAGGTCCCCTGTACGTCGTGCATCTTCCCGAAAGCGCGGGCGCGGGCGCTGTGCAGCATGGCCTGAATGGTCGGGGTGAGCCGGTCGGAGCGCACCAGCCCTTTCTCGGCGTAGGTCAGCCCCTCGTCCGGATCGTCGAGCCAGATCGCCTGACGAGCCAGGAAGGAGAACGTCTTGGCTCGCAGCCACCAGTCCCCGGCCTCCTCCGCACATTCGGACGCGACCTTGAAGGCAACCCGGGCTTCATCGTGGGCGTAGGCGTCGAAGTGCGTGGCGCCGACGACGATACCCAGCCGCGCGACGCTGCCGAGGAGGTCCTGGCGAAGCCGTGGTGGGCAGTCGACGGACAGCAGCTGTACTGCCCACTCCATCGAGCGGCTGGCGAAGTCGCCGACCAGACCTCCGCCACCTTGGGCGTTGTCCCAGCGGTGAATGCCGTCGGCGATGAGGCGCAACTGCTCAAGCTCGGTGGGGCGAATCCGCTTAGGGAGCTCCGGCGGTGCGGCCGGGGCTACGAGTCTGGCGAGGTCTATCGGAGTGATGGCGGCAAGGCTGGTGGTGGCCAGGAAAGCGCGTCGGTCCACTGGCGGAAGGCTCCCAGGTAGCGGGACTGAGGTGTCTCTGCCCAGGATGCGTCCTTCGTGGACCTGAAGGGTCCCCTCCGCCGGTCCCCGGCGGGCACTATCCGCTTCGCGCCGTTTTTTATCCGCATCGCCAAACACCATGCCCCAAGCGCGGGTGAGCACGCCGCCGGTCTCGAGGACCGCGTCCAGGCGCTCCGCGAGGTCGTACCGGCACCGGTATTGCCCCTTCTCAATCTTGGAGATCACATCGGGGCTGACCTGCACCATTGGCCCTAGCTGAGCGGCACGCAAACCGGGATGTCGCTTGCGCCAGTAGCGCAGTTCTGCACCGAACCACTCCTGCGGTGAGGCGTCTGGGTTGAGCGCTTTCTCTGGCTGCGGCATCGACGGTCCCTGGGTCGTGATGCGGATATCTCAGGTCTCCGCATCCGGATCTGCACGCGGGTCTCATGGCCTGACTGAATGGTGGCTGACCGGTTCCGCACCAGTACACACCGCAGTCAAACCTCATTGCTGAGGATTCCACCAGACCGAAGTGGACCTGTGATGGCCGACCTCTTGGAAGTATCCGCTGCGCCAGCCACCGGCGTGCGCGCTACGACGCGCAGTACCCCGGGACATCTGGCGATAGACCTCGATGTGACCGAGCTGGCCGTGCCCATCGTCAGGACCATCGTGCGCGCCCACCTGAAGCTTTGGGGCCTGGCTGATCTGACCGACGGTACGACCTTCGTGGTTACGGAACTGCTGACCAACGTCCTGCGGCACGTACAACCCACCTCGCGCACCGGGATGAGGAACACGCAGTTGACGCTCACCCGCCTCCCCGGGGCACTGAACGTCTGCGTGCGCGACTTCGATCCCGCGCTGCCCAAGCCGATTCGCGCAAAACATGAGGCTGAGCACGGCCGGGGGTTGCCCCTTGTCATGGCGTTCGCCGACGACTTCGGCTGCTCCCCGTTCAAGGGCGGGAAGGACGTGTGGGCGACCTTCCTTATCAGCAACAACGGCACGAACGGGAAGCCGCAGGCAAGGGAGACGTCATGACGGGCCGGGAGACGACCAGAGAGCTCTCGCGCCGGTTGAGCAGGCCGACACCGCCCTCGTCCACGTCCCCTCGGCGTCAGAAGTGCTGGTGTACCAGATCACGATGCCGTCGACCGCATTACGGCTGCTGTCTACGGCATAGGGGGAGGAGGAAGGACGATCGGCATGACGTCGCAGCCCGCCGGTTCACCCGTCCGTCGAGCCAGCTCTCCTTTGCTCGACGTCTGCTTTGCAGGGGCAAGTTCGGTCTGAATGTTGATTCGACTCGTGGGACGTCCCAGGACGTCCCGACCGAGTCCTGTGCGGCGGTACCGGCGTCTCCGAGCTCCCTGAACGATGTCCGTGTAGCTCGCGGCGCCGTGTCTTCCTTGAACGAACCGCCCTTGTCGGCGAGTGGCGGCTCGAAATGCCTCGGCGGCTCCTCTTTGGGGGCCGCCGAGGTGGCTCCCTGGTCGCCAACTTCCGATCTCACTAATGGAGTTGCCCTTATGCCTCGCACCACGACCTCAGCCCCCACAATCGGCGGTCGGCAGGGGGACGGCGCGTCCTGGCCTGAGGGCTCATTCAGGGAACTGGGCCGTGAACTGCGGACCGTTGTATCGACCCTCGCACCCGGACCGTCGCCTCTCGCGGTGCAGGAGACCCTTCATCGCGAAGTGACCAGACTGGTTTTCGGCGAGACCGCCTCCGTCAGCGAAGACCCGGACGAGCGACACGTCCAACTGCTGTTTATGCGCGGCCACTTGATGCGGCTACTCGGAGCAGTCGTTCCCCTCGATCCCAACGAGCCTCCTCTGGAAGACGATCGACTGGTCGTACGCGTGCGTGCCCTACTCGACGAAGAGATTCCCGGCGACGCCGTGCGTGCGGCGTCCCTGCACCGGCGGATGTCCGAGGTCGGGCGGGAGCTGCTCGCCGTCCTTCCTGCTGTCGACGCCTCTGACGACGTGGTCGACGGCTGGGGCAGGACTGTGTGCGCCGGGTTCGATTCGACGCGTATCCGCGAAGCCATTCGTGCGGCGAAGTCCTGGAAGCACGCGGGGGTGTACCCGCATCCGCGCACCCTCGCGGCGGTCACACGAGCGCTCAGCGGCTACGTCACGGCGCTCGTCCCCTACGTCTCGATCCACTTGGAATCGCTCTCCGCCGGGAGTCGCGGGTGGACCGCATGCGGTGAGGCGATCGAGCGCTCGCAGGAGGCCCGCGACGTCGCTCCGGGCGAGGGGCTCAAGGCGGCGAGGGAGCACGCATTCCGTCTCGCAGTCCACACCGAGGTCCTGCTGCGCTACGCCGAACAGGACTGCGAGCGGGACGGTGAGTGACATGGCCAGGTCTCATCGCGTGGCCCACCCTCAGCGGATTCACCGTGCTCCGGCCTACCCACCGAATTCGGGCTCCCCCCGGAGAGACGAGCCGGCTCCAGGGCGCGTTCGACGTGGCTGGCGACAGGCTCGCGCGCACCGGGGCGCCGTCCTCCTCGCTGCCGCTATCAGTCTGCCCACCATCTGCATCCTCGCCGAACTCGCCCTGCAGCTCTACGACGGGTCGTAGCTCACGCCCCCAACGAGCCGACCAGCGAAGTGGGCCGGCCCCGATATGACGACGACTGTGCCCGAACACCGAAGGAGTAGGACCATGCCGGCCCCGGACGAGACCATCTCGCCGCCGCTTTCCCCTCAAGAGCGGGAGGCTTTGCTGGGCATCTCTCAGGGAAGGACGACCGCAGAGACGGCCTGCGACATGGGAGTGTCCGACAGCACGGTCAAGACGTACATCCTCCGGATCGGCGGAAAGCTCGGAACTTCCGAACGGGCGGGCATGGTTGACCTCGCCTACCGTCACGGGCAATTGGACGTCCCCGGACCCGTGGACTACGTCGTCGAGCTGCCCAAGGAACAGCGCACAGTCCTGGCAGGACTCGCCGGCGGAAAGACCGTCGAGGAGATCGCGGCCGGCGCGAAGCGTCCGCTGGACGGCGTGCGCAAGGACGCTCGACGCCTGCTGCGGGCGCTGGGAGCTTCCTCGGCTGCGCACGCGGTCACGCGAGGGTGGCAGTTGCGTCTCCTGGGCCCCGCGACCGGCCGTGAAGACTCCGGAGACGTCGTCGCCGTGGCAGGACAGGCATGAACGCCCGCGCCGAGGTCGGCAGCCTGCGACCGGAAGGCGGCTGCGTTCACGAGCACGCGGGGGACGTGTTCACCTGCGACCGGCGGCAGGACTTCGTGCCCAACGTGATCCGTACGCATCGAGGTGGTCGCTGGCGCAGGGTGGACCGGAGTAAGAACGCCGGCGAGTGGGCGAAGTTCGTCCATCGCTCCGAGATGCTCGTGTTCGACGTGGACGATGGTGGGGAGGGCGGCCCCGGCATCGTCACGGGAGTGATCCCGTCCAAGGAAGACGTTGCGGCGCGCCTGGCCGCGCTCGCTCCAACGCAGGGGACGGCCGTTGCCGAGATCGGCACAGACTGCGGCTGGACGGCAGCCTCTCTGGAGCACCTTCTCCAGGGCGGCCAGGTGGTGACGGTCGCGGACACAGAACGTCTCGCCGAGATCGTCCGGCAGCGCCTGCGCCCCTACCCACGGGTTCGGGTGGTCAGCGGATCTCAGGCCGGGGTCTTGGGACCAGCGGGTTCGTTCCACGGGCTTCTGTCCCATCGTGCGGTACGCCGTGTGCCGTGGGAGTGGGTCACCCGGGTTCGTCCGGGGGGCCGGCTGTGCTTGCCCGTCCGTACCGCTCTGGGCGGATCCAGCACGCTGCTCGTCCTGACGGTGGCGCGGGACGGGGCGTCGGCCAGTGGCCGTTTCCACGCCGGACCGGCTCCGCAGACGGTGTGGCTGCGTGAGCACCGCCCTGGTGAGGGCATCTCCGTCGAGTCGCAGGGCAGCCCGAGGGCGTCGGAAGCCCTGGACGCGAGGGGGGCGCACGTACGGCCGGCGGCCAGGTTGTTCGCCGGCCTGCTTCGCCCTGACCTTCGGATGCAGGTGGTGCGCGGCGTTGCGCAGCTCGAAGGCGACGTTGCCGACCGCCTGCGTATTCATGACCACCAGGCGTCTCGGGCACTGGTCTTCCTCCACTCCCCCCGCATCTACGAGTGGGGGCCGCGCGATCTCGGCTCTGACCTCTTTGACGCGCTCGGTCAGTGGCACACGGCCGGAGAACCAGAGGTTGAGCAGCTGGGCGTGACGATCACGGAGACCGAACACACTCTGTGGCTCGGTGCACCGGACGGTCCGTCGTGGTGTCTGCCCGAACTCCACACCATCACCAGCGAGGTGGAGCGGCATGCGACCTGACCATCCGATGCTCCTCCACCCCTCCGCAGCGATCGGCGAGTTGCAGTCGCGGCCGTCGAGCGCCCGGATGCAGAACTACCTGCTCGGCGGGCGAGACCACTACATCGTCGACCGTGACGGGGCCCTTCGGGCTGCCGACCGCATGCCGTTCCTGGAGAGCGCCGTCCGCCACGAGCGCATGTACGTGCTCCTGATGGTGCAGGCCCTGGCCATCGCGGGCATCCGGCAGCTGGTCGACTTCGGCTGCGGCCTTCCCCACGGCCCAACGCCGGTGGATGTCCTGACCCGCATTCATCCCGACGCCCGCGCCGTGTGCATCGACAACGACGTGCTGGTGCACGCCCACGCCGAAGGAATGATGACGGCCAAGGCACCCGCTGTCGTGGCGAGCCTGTGCGCCGACGTACGCGCCCCCGAGTCGATCCTCGTTTCCAGAGAAATCCTGGAGACGATCAACTGGCGAGAACCGGTCATCCTTCTCCTCGGCAGCGTGCTCCACCACATCGAGGACACCGCGGCGCAGCCCCTGACCGTCCTCGTCGACCAGTACAAACACGTCGCCGCCACCGGCAGCGCTCTCGTCATCACGCACGCCACCGCCGACGTCTCAGGCAAACCCGTACGCCGATTCGCCAAGACCTTGACGGCGGCCGGCTGCCCCGTCCACCTGCGGACGAAGGAACAGATCGCCCGGCTGTTCGACGGCTGGCAACTGACCGCCCCGGGCCTGACCGCGCCACAGACACTGGCACTCGAATACCCGGTCCTGCCCCAGGCAGCCTCGTACGCCGGCACGGCCCGAAAGGAGGCCGCGCATGGCCGAGCTGTTTGATCAGCAGACCGACGTGATCAAGCCGGTGACCAGCCAACTCCCCATGGTGCCCCGGCTAGAATCCGTGGCGTCCGGAAACGGGCACCCGGGCGTCGCGGTCACTGACGCTGGACGTCACGTCTGCACCCCGGAGATCCGCATGCCCAATACCCGTCCCTTCTCGCGCGTTCCCATAAACCCCTTTGTGGGACGGTTGGCCGATGCCACGCCATGGTGCCCGGACGCGAGTCGGTGTCAGCCGCACCCCCATCTGGCAGGCCAGCGGTGAACAGGCCGACAGCCTCGCATCGAGGCGGGGACGACATGGCACAGCGCCACCGGGAGCCGGTCGACGTCCATCTCATCCTGCGGCGTGGCGGCGACGTGCTGCTGAGCCGGAGGGCGGGCGACACCTATGCCTCGGGCTTGCTGCACCTGCCGTCCGGGCACCTCGACGGCGACTTCGAGGACGTGGTCACCGGGCTGGTCCGGGAAGCCGAGGAGGAGCTGGGCATCATCATCCGGCCGGTCGATGTCCGCGTCGCGTTGGTGATGCAGCACCGCAGCCCCGCGGGCCACAACCGCACCGGCTGGTTCTTCGAGGTCACCCGGTGGATAGGGGTCCCGCGTATCGCCGAACCGGACCGCTGCTCACAGCTGGACTGGTTTGCCCTCCATGACCTGCCAGACGACATGGTGGCGTACTGCAGGGCCGGCCTAAAGGCGTACCGGGACGGGCACTCCTTCGCGTTGCACCTCCAGGAATCCGACGACCCGATCGCCTACGACGCGACCGGGCCAAGCCGTCTGCGCTCCTTGCCCGCGCGGGCGCCGGACCCGTACGCCGTCCTGGGCGAGCAGCTCGGCTCATTCGCTGAACAGACGATCGGCCCACTGAGGGAGGTTACGGACGCCTCCTGGGCGCGGGAAGCTTCCCGCGTGTGGCGGCTGACCGGACGCGACAGCGGGAGCTGGTTCCTGAAGATTCACCAGGGGCCCAAGTTCCACCAGCGTGAGGTGGGCGCCCTGAGAGAGTGGGCCCCGGCCCTCGGAGCCGGCCGCGCCCCGCAGCTCGTCGCCGCCGACCCCGAACAACTCGCCGTGATCGTCAGCGCGCTTCCCGGCCGCGTACTCCACGGCGCCGACCTGAGCATGGCCGCCTGGCAGTCGGTCTACCGCCAGCTCGGGCAGCTCCTGCGGGCCCTCCACCTCGGCGAGCCCCCGATGATGGCGCAGGCCCTGGGCGGGCTGGCCAAGCTGGATCGCCATCTGGCGGCAGCCGACGGGCTCCTCAAGCCCGGGGAGGAGACGCTGGTGCGGTCCCTCGCCCTTCACCTGCCCCGTGTCCCGCCCGTCCCCCATGGCCGTCGCCACGGTGATGTACAGCGGCGCAACCTGCTGCTCGACGACCACGGGACCCTGGCCCTCATCGACTGGGAACGCGCGGAAATCGGGCCCCTCGTCAGCGACTTCGTACGCATCGCCGACACCTGGATTGACGCGCCCGCGCTCGAAGCCGCCCTGTTCGACGGCTACGGCCGCACGCTGTCCCCGGAGGAGGCCCAAGCGCTCAAGGGTCTGTCGGCCCTCGACGCGCTCAGCGGCATCCAGTACGGCGCCGCGCACGGCGACCCCGAACTCGTCGAGCGTGGGCATCGCACCCTGCACCGGCTCTGGAAGGAGGCAGCATGACGACATCCGACCCGACAACATCGGACCGGGTGAATGAGGATGCCTGGCGTGAGTACGGGCGCAGGCAGCTCGACCGCGGCTACCAGCCCCCGGAGGTCACCGAGATCGACTGGGGGTTCTGGGGCACCGGCCCCGGCACGAGCATCCTCGGCGACGTCGCCGGCTACCGCGTGCTGGACCTCGGCTCCGGGGCCGGAGTCCACGCCGCGCATCTCGCCCGCGACCACGCGGCCTTCGTCGACGCCATCGACATCTCCCCCACCCAGCAGCAGCGCGCCCGCGACCGGTTCGGCGCCCTGGCAGGCGGGCGGTTCCTGACCGGTGACGCCGTTGCCCACCTGCGCGAGAGTGAACCCTACGACCTGGTCTACTCCGTGCACGGTCTGTCCTACATCGACCCGCACCGGCTGCTTCCCGCGCTGCGCGACGGGATCCGGCCGTGCGGACGACTGGTCTTCTCCACCTTGCACACCAACCTGAACGGGCTGGGCCCTTTCCCCACTGTCGCCGCTCGCCAGGAGGAGGTACGGCTGGCGAAAACCGCCCCGATCCCGGTGCAGATGTGGATCCTCGCCCCCGAGGTCTGGAAGGGGCTACTGGCCGAGCACGGCTTCGCCGTCGAGTCCATCGACCTCCTGCACGCCCCAGGTGCCGACAACCCGGTCGTCTGCCAGCTCATCCAAGCCCGCCGCCTTCCACACGCCGACGAACCCAGGGTGGTAGCGCAGGAGCGAAGCCTTCGGGCACCCCTCGCCCAGGCAGTCCTGGGCGTCGGCATCATCGTCACCAACCCGGACGGCCACGCGCTAATCGGGCAACACCGCCTGGGCACCCACGAGTTACCTGACGGCAAGGTGGATGCAGCGCCATGGCAGTGGTCGTGCGGACACTGGATCGACACCAAGGGGCGCGCCAACGACTTCGGCCGTCGGCGCATCGACACCCTGCGCGTCACGGAGAACATCGCCGCCACCGCTCGCGCACACACCACCCACTACGGGCCTGACGCCGAGGCCGCCTCGGACCACCTGCTGGTCACCGCGGACTTCGCCCTGCACGAGCTGGAGGTGACAGCGGCATGAGGGCGTTCATGAGTGCTGGCCGGCGGTGGCGTGCCGAAGGCGCTCCCGCCGAGGACAGCGTCCGCCCCCATGTGCTGTGGCTGCCGCCGGCCGAGGTAATCGACTACTTCCGGCAGGTACGAGAAGTCCTCGCTCCGTACGAGGACATCGTGGCCCCGGTCGTCGACGACGACCTGCACTGGACCATCCAGGGCGCCCGGTCGTACGACTACGCCGACGAGCGCGTCGGTCCCCGGCAGCTCAAGGACACCGCCGAAGCCCTTCGGATTGATCTGGTGGAACAGGAGCCGTTCACGATCGACATCGGCCCGGTCGCGCTCAGCCGCAGCGCGGTCCTCGCCCGTGTCTGGCCCCATGACGCCCCGTTGGACCCGCTGCACCTGAATCTGCGAGTCCGGGCCGGCCTGGCGAACGCCGGCCTGGTCCTGCCCGAGGCCACCGAGACGTTCTTCCCTCACATGTCGGCCGCCTACGGGAAGGTCGACACCCATTACCTCAACCAAATGGACCGGGCAGACGCCCTCGCCTCAGCCCTGCTACGCCGCGCTCGTCATCACGTGACGGTGCGCGTCAAGTCCGTGTGGCTGGTAATGGAAACCCAGCATCCCGACCGCCACGCCTACACCTTCGAACGGATCCAGGAGCTGCCCCTGGGGCGCTGAACAACAGTCGGCTTCCGCCAGCCGGCATCCATCGCCGAACCACCATGCAGTTGGCGCCAACGCCGGAGGCGAAGGCGCACGAGGCCCCGTAAGGAACCCCTCTATGACCGATGTGACCGTGGCCCCCGACGAGGCCACCCGGCTCCGCAACAAGGTCGTCGACCAGC
Source organism: Streptomyces sp. MNU76 (assembly GCF_020982545.1). GTDB lineage: Bacteria > Actinomycetota > Actinomycetes > Streptomycetales > Streptomycetaceae > Streptomyces. Next base: position 1,465,673 of record NZ_JAJKLK010000003.1, read on the forward strand.
TCAAGGAGGACGGCACGATCGTGTCGCCCGCGGTCGAGGCCGCCATGCGCAAGGTACCCCGGCACCTTGCCGTACCGGAGGCACCGCTCAGCGACGCATACAGCACGTACAACGCCGTGATCACGCATGAGGACGAGCACGGCAATCACACCAGCTCAGTGTCCGCTCCGCAGATCCAGGCGATGCAGCTGGAGCAGGCCGGCATCCGCCCGGGTGACAACGTGTTGGAGATCGGCACCAACGGGCCTAACGCTGCCTACCTCGCGGAGCTGGTGGGACCCGCCGGTCAGGTCACCACCGTCGATATCGACCCCTCGCCCGCCGACCGAGCCAAGCGGTTCCTCACCGAGACCGGCTATGCGGACGTCAACGTCGTCGTCGCCGACGCCGAGAACGGCCTTCCCGAGCACGCCCCCTACGACGCGATCGTGGTGACGGTCGGCTCCTGGGACATCCCGCCCGCCTGGATCGACCAGCTCAAGGACGACGGCCGGCTCGTCGTGCCGCTGCGCATCAACGGCCTGACCCGCACGTACGGGTTCATCCGGCAGGCTGACCACCTCGTCGCCACCAGCGCCCACGTGTGCGGTTTCGTAGCGGTGCAAGGTGTTGGCTCCCACGCCCAGCAGGTCATGCAGCTCCCCGGAGCGGAGGGCATCACTCTGCGCTTCGACGAGGGCTTGCCCGCCAACCCCTCTCTGCTGGACGGCGTCCTGAACAGCGCCCGCGCCGAGACGTGGACCGGGGTGACCGTCGCCAGCCAGGAGCCCATCGGCACCCTCCAGATGTACCTGTCCACGCAGGTCCCGACGTACTGCTTCATGTCCACCAAGCCCGAGTTGACCACCGGCAAGATCGGCCCCACGGGCAACAGCTGGTCCATGGTCGCCATCGACGGGCCGCACTTCGCCTACACCGTCGTGCGCCGCGACACCGAGAAGAAGACCGCAGAGTACGGCGTCCACGCCTTCGGGCCCGACGCGGCCGAGTTCGCTGAGCGAATCGCCGACATCCTCCGCACCTGGAGCGAAAAGGTCCGCGGCGCTGACGGCCCACGCATCGCCGTCTACCCGGCGGGCACGCCCGATGACCGGATCACCGGCGACCGGATCATCGACAAGAGGCACAGCCGGATTTCGATCTCCTGGCCGACCGTCTGAACCGCGGCGCTGGGCCAGGGCGTTCTGCACCATCCCATCGGACAAAGAGAGTGATCGCATGACCACTGCCGTACTCGACCACCCCACCGCCCCTGCCGTGCTGCCGGTCGACAGCCTCGCCGACGACGACTTCGAGCTGGACATCAAGGTCGTCATCTCCGAGAGCCCCCTCACCGTCTTCATGTGCCCCACCAGCGACGGCTGCGGCAACACCTGCGTGAACGGGGCCAGCGCCTGCCAGTCCTCCATCGAGGACGCCGCCTGACACGCGGCGTCCGCCGGGGCGACAGCCGATCATCGCTGCCGCCCCGGCACCCCCGTCCGCGCACCCCACAACAGGAAGGGACACCGGTGGCCCACGGAATACCCCTCACGTATCAGAGGCAGCCCGGAATGCTGCTGCGCGCCTCCACCGCTTCCCGGCCGATCCCCGTGCCGGACTTTGACCTGCACGGCGACGACGCCACGATCCGCGGTCGGCAGTGGCTGGAGGAGGTATGGCGCGCTCCAGTGCCGACGGCGCTGTCCGCAGCCAGCCCCGTCCTGTGTCAGCGCGTCGCCGAGATCCTGAACGACACCGTCACCGACGACCGCCGTATCAGGCGGGCCGTCCGGTCTGTTGCCGCGTACCTCCTGCGGTGGAACCACCGGCCCACCCCGTTCGGGGTATTCGCCGGCGTCGCCCCCGCTGAGCCCGCTCAAGCCGCCCACATTCTGTGGGGTGAGGGGTACCGGACTGTTCTGCGGCCTGATTCCGACTGGCTGACGGACGTCATTACCCGCCTGGAGAGCCACCCCGCTCTGCTGGCCCGGCTGACGGTCGTGGCCAACAACACCGGCCGCTCCCGCGGCAACCGGCACGTGGTGGACGGGATGCCGACTGACGCTCACACCTCCGGCTACGCCCCCATCGAGCTGTCGGTCCGCCTCACCCGGCCCGTGGCCGCCGTGCTGGAGGCTGCCCGCACCCCGATCCCGTACGAGCTGCTCGTGCACCGTCTGTCCGGGCAGTTCCCCACCGCACGCCCCGAGCAGCTCGCCGGCCTGATCTTCGACCTATTGAGCAAGCACATCCTGATCAGCAGCCTGTGGCCCCCGATGACGTCCGTCGACACGCTCGCCCACATATGCGATGAGCTGGAGAAAGCAGACGCCACCGGCATACCCGACATCACAGAGCTGGCCTCCCAGCTCGCTTCCATCCGGGGCGGCTTGAATCACCCGGACACCGTCACCCCTTGGACGCTCGGCGACCCGCTGACGCAGAGCATGCAGCACGTGAGTACCACCGGACGCGTCCCGCTGCTGGTCGACGCCGCACTGGACTGCACCGCCCACATCCCCGAAGCCCTCCTGGCCGAAGCCGCCGAGGCAGCCGGGGTCATGCACCAGCTGTCGCCTCATCCGTACGGTTATCCGCAATGGCGCGACTACCACCAGCGGTTCCTCGACCGGTACGGCAACGAGGCCCTCGTGCCCGTACTGGATTTGGTCGCGGACAGCGGCCTCGGCCTGCCCGCGGGCTTCCTGGGCTCCGAGCGCGCCCGCCCGCCATATGAGGTGACCGACCGGGACGAGAAGATCCTGCGCCTGCTCCAAGAGGCAATGCTCGGTGGGAGGCGTGAGCTGGTCCTCACCCGGGCGACGATTGCCGACCTGACCACCGGCCACACCGAACCGCTGCTGCCCGTGCCCCGGGCCGAGATCGCCGTGGAGATCCACGCCCCCACTCTGGAGGCCGTGCAGGGCGGCGACTACCGGCTGCTGGTCACCGGCGCCCCCCGCCCCGGCAGCAGCATGCTCGGCCGGTTCGCGCACTTGCTCCCGCCGTCCGCTCAGACCGCGCTCACCGACTCGTACGCGACCGCCGACCCCGGCGCCATCGCGGCGCAGCTGTCGTTCACCCCTCGCCGGCGCCGCAACGAGAACATCGCCCGCACCGTGCAGGTCCTGCCCTTCACCATCCCTCTCGGCCAGCACCACGAGTCCGGCCCCGGCGTGATCCCGCTCGACGACCTGGCGGTGACTGCGGATACCCGCCGGTTCTATCTGGTGCGCAGGTCAACGGGGCAGCACGTCGAGCCTCGCGTCACCCATGCGCTGGAAGCGTCCGTCCACACACCGCCGCTCGCCCGGTTCCTGGCGGAGATCACCACCGCCCGCAGCGCCGCCTACCGGGCGTTCACCTTCGGCGTCGCCGCCACCCTGCCCTACCTGCCACGCGTGCGGTACAAGCGGACGATCCTCGCGCCTGCCCGTTGGTTGCTGTCCGCCGAGGAACTGCCCGGCCGGTCCGCCCCCATGGCCGACTGGGACAAGGCACTGGCCCGATGGCGTGAACGGCTCTGCGTCCCCGATCGCCTTGCTCTGGTCGAAGACGGCCAGCAGCTGCCCCTCGACCTCGACCAGCGCATCCACCGGGCGCTGCTGCGCGCCGGCGTAGACCGCAACCGCGTTGTCGAACTGCGCGAAAGCACCACTGCGCGGGACTGGGCATGGATCGGCCGCCCCCACGAGCTCCTGATCCCTCTGGCGAACTCCACCCCGCCGACCCGCCCCGCCTGCCGGAGGCCGCTGCCGCCGCCACCGGGACGCCCAGCCAGCCCACCGTCCTGTATGCCCGTCTTTTCGCGCACCCCCAGCGCTACGACGAGATCCTGACCGGCCACCTGCCCACGCTGCTCGACCAGTTTGACACCATGCCGCTCTGGTGGTTCAGGCGCCATCGCGACACAAACCGCCCGGCCTCCGACCAGCATCTGGATCTGTACCTTCGCCTCCCCGATCCAGCCGCCTTCGGCGCAGCCGCCCAACAGGTCACCGGCTGGGCAGACGCCCTCGGCAGCCAACGTCTGGCGGGCCGACTGGAGTTGACCACCTACACGCCAAAGTCAGGCCCGTATGGGCATGGCTCCGCTCTGGACGCCGCGCACCTGGTGTTCGCCGCGGACTCGGCCGCCGGCGTGGCGCAGATCCTTGCCGCCGCGGATGACGCCGGCACCGAACAGGCCCTGACCGCTGCGAGCATGTTCGACCTGACGGTGCAGTTCACCGGCGACGCAGATCAGGCGTCGGACTGGCTGACCCGCGCTCTGCCTCAAGAACGCGGCCCTCTCGCCCGGGAGCGCGTCACGCTGGCCCTGGCTCTGGCCGATCCCGAGCACACTGCCCTCCGAGCCCTGCCGGGCGGCCCCGCGGTCATCGCCGCCTGGGGGCAGCGCACTGTCGCCCTGACCGCCTACCGGCAGCAGCTGTCAACCGAGCGCAACGCCGACAGCGTGCTGCGGTCGCTGCTGCACGAGCACTGCGTGCGGGCGCTGCCCGTCGACCCCGATCATGAACGCGCCACCGGCCGGCTCGCCCGAGCCTGTGCCCTGCGACACCGGGAGCGGCAGCCGTGACCACCGCAACAACCAGCCCAGCCGTGCTGGCGGACGCCTTCGCCCGCCACCTGGCCACCCCCGTCCCGCCGCCCGAAGACCAGCCCTGGGCGGCGCAGGACCTGGCCGCCGGCGTCGCAGGATCCGCGCTCCTGCACATCGAGCGCGCCCGTACTGGGGACGGCACCTGGCACCAGGCGCACCCCTGGATCAAGACCGCCGTCGCCACCCCCGTCAGCGCCGCCGACACCAGCGGCCTGTACCTGGGGGCGCCTGCGGCGGCGTTCATGCTCGACTGCGCCGTCACCGACGAGGCACCCAGGTATCAGGACGCGCTGGCAGCCCTGGACCACCACGTGGCTCAACTCGCCCACCGCAGATGCGACGCAGCGCAAACTCGCATCCACCACGGCCGTCCAGCCGACTTCCACGAGTACGACATCTTCTACGGGCTCACCGGCATCGGCGCCTACCTGCTGCGCCGGTCCCCGTCCGGCACCGCGATGGCACGCGTCCTTACCTACCTCGTACAACTGACCCGCCCCATCCGGCACGGTGACCAGGAAATGCTGCCCGGCTGGTGGGTCGATCACCAGCCCAACCTCACCCCGTCCACCGTCCCCGCCGGCCACGCCAACTTCGGAGCCGCCCACGGCATCACCGGCCCGCTGCTGCTCCTTGCCCGCGCCCTGCGCCAAGGCGCGAGGGTCGACGGCCAGGAAGACGCCATCGACACCATCCTTCACTGGCTCGATACATGGCGGCAGGACGGCCCCGCCGGATTCTGGTGGCCCGAGCACCTCCGCCTAGGTGAACTCCACGCCGGCCGACCCGCCCAACGCGGCCCGGCACGGCCCAGCTGGTGCTACGGCACCCCCGGCATCGCCCGCGCCGGACAGATCGCCGCCCTCGCCCGCCGCGACCCGGCTCGCCAACGACTGTACGAGGACGCCCTAGTCCGCTGCCTGACCGACCCCGATCAACTGTCCAAGATCACCGACGCCGGCCTGTGCCACGGCTGGGCGGGCATCTACCAGACCGCCTTCCGCGCCGCCCACGACGCCGCTACCCCGGCTCTGCGCGCCACCCTGCCCGACCTGGCCGCCACCCTGACCCGGCACTCCCATCCAGGCCGCGACCCCGGCCTCCTGCAAGGCGACGCGGGCACCGCCCTCGCCCTGGCCACCGCAGCCCACGACGCTGCGCCGACCTCGGGATGGGACGCATGCCTACTGATCGACTGATCCAGCCCGCCTGCCTGGAAGCGACCCTGCACGCCGTGCTGGACGTCCTGGCCGGCACCGACACGTACACCGCCGCAGCCCGCGCCGGACTCGAGCCTGCCGACCTGGACGCCGCCATCGCCGTCTACCAGCAGGCCGGGCAACAGGCCCTCGCCCAGCAGTCAGGACCCCCGGCATGGCGTCAGCTGTACATCCAGTTCACCGACTGGGACAAGGCCGAGCAGACCGCCGCCGACCACCTCGTCCCCGTCCTGGATCTGGCCCAGCAGGACGCTCTGATCACCGGGTGGTGGTTCATCCGTAAGCACCCGTGCTGGCGGATGCGGCTGCTCCCGGCCGTCGGGACACAGCTCCCCCCGGCACTGGCCGACATGCTCGACGAACTCACGGCTGCTGGGCGAGTCCACCGCTGGTGGCCCGGCATCTACGAGCCCGAAACCGCAGCGTTCGGCGGCGACACCAGCATGACCATCGCCCACACCCTGTTCCACGCCGACAGCCACGCCATCCTCACCACAGCCCATGGCGAGCTGGGCCGCCGGGAGTTGTCACTGCTGCTGTGCGCCACCCTGATGCGCGCCGCCGGACTGGAGTGGTACGAGCAAGGAGACGTCTGGCATCGCGTCACCCGGGAACGGCCCCTCCCCTCAGACGTACCGGCCGCCAAAGTCCACGCCATGGCCGACAGCCTCCGACAGCTGCTCATCGCTGACACCAGCCCCTCTGGTCCCATGCTCCAGTCGGACCGCACCCTCAAGTCCGCCGCCGACTGGGTGAGCGCGTTTCGGCAGGCCGGAGGAGACCTCGGCACAGCCGCCCGGGACGGAGCCCTCGACCGGGGCCTGCGCGAGGTTATCTCCTACCACGTGATCTTCCACTGGAACCGGATGGGCCTGCCCGCCCGCATCCAGAGCGTTCTCGCTCATGCGGCACGTACCGCAATCCTGCATCCCGCTGACCCCACGGAAAGGCCGATGCCGTGACCGCGCCACCACAGCACCCACAGGCAAGGCTCCGTCGGCTCTCCAGGCGGTTTCCCCTGGTCAGCCGGTCCCACCTCGTCTACCCCAGCTTCGCCGCACGGATCGACGAAGTCCGCACCTGCGCGGAGAAGTCGGCGCAGGACGGACCCCTCGTCGACCGGATCAACCTCGCGTGCGCCACCTGGAACCTGTCGGCACTGATCGCCTCCGACTGCGGGCTGACCGACCTGGCGACAGACCTCTGCCTGCGTCAGCTCCGCCTCTTCCAGGCCGCATGGCCCGTCACCGGGGACATTGCCATCGCCAGCCTCCAGCCCATCGTCAACCTCGTACGGCTGACCGCCCGAACGGGCGATCCACAGGCCGCCTATCAGCAGCTCATGAGCGTGCACCGCGCCGCGCATGACGGCGGCAGCGTGACCGTCCACGGGCAGACCATCGACCTGGCGGGCTTCACCACCGAAGCCACCTTGGAGCACATCCGGCCCTGGCTCCACGACCTCCTGCTCGACGACGGAACCCGGCTCCTGGTCGCCGCCGGCCACTGGCGTCAAGCGGCAGAGCACGCGACCGCCTACGACAAGGAACCCGAGCGGCTGTACGGCAGCAGGCAAGCACACGTCGTGGCGAGCCTGCATACGGACGCCCAGGACATGGCCAACTCCCTGATCGACAAGGCCACCATCACCGAACCGTGGGAGGAAGCCGTCGCGCAGATCCTCCGCCACTACGCCGACCACCGTGCGGGCCGCGCCACAGCAAGAGGGTTCGCCGCTACGGCACTCGCCGTGCGGGATGCTCTGGAACCGGCCCCGCCGCACCTACGCATGTTCCGGGTGCGGCTGGCCCTGGCAGCGATCGACCTGATACCGGAAGGCTGCGAAGTCCTCGCACGCCCCCTGTACGACGCGATCGTCAGCGACACCACACAGGCACGCGACGCCTACGCAGCACGCGAAATCCTCCGCCACCCCGCCCCACCGGCCGAACAGCGGTCACGCCACGAACTGGAGGCGATCGTCCACGACAGCGGCCTCGGCCGGGGCACGCTGCCGGAACCGGTGCTGTCCACGATGATGCGGGCTGTCAGCACGGCTGGGGCGAACCTCGCCCAGTGCCTCACTCAGGAAGGAGGTATATCGCCGCATGCGAGACGGCCAGGCGTCAGCTGATGCAACTACCGCCGATGCTCTGGAGGCGTGGACGACGTTCCGCTCTCATCCGCCACGCAATCGCCGCCTTGGACCACACCTGAGCGCTTCCGACCAGCAGGAGGCCGGAGCATCGCCTGCGCCGCGAAGTCGCCTCTGTGGAGGCGCAAGCCACCGACGCGCCTCCCCGTCATTCCACCCCGCCAGCCCCTAACCTCCCGCGAATGGAAACCACCATGACGCCCGTCACCGATCCCGCCGTATGGCGCGACGAGCTCGTGAGCCGCCTCGTCGACAGCGGCCACTTGCGCACCCCGGAAGTCATCGCCGCCTTCCGGGGCACCGAGCGCCACCGGTTCCTCCCCGGCGTCGACCTTCAGAGCGCCTGCGTCGACGACGCTGTGGCGATCAAGCACGACGCGACGGGCGCGATGATTTCCTGCATCTCCGCCCCCTCCATCGTCGCCACCCAGCTCGAACAACTGGGCGTTCAGCCCGGCCACAAGATCCTCGAAGCCGGGGCCGGCACCGGTTACAACGCCCGTCTGCTGTCAGAACTCGTGGCTCTCGAAGGCCATGTGTGGACCGTGGATGTCGACCAGGACCTCGTTGACGGAGCGCGGAAGAACCTCGCTCAGGCCGGGGCCGCAAACGTGACCGTAGCACTGGGCGACGGCGCGACCGGTCTGCCCGAGCATGCGCCCTTTGACCGCATCCAGTTCACGGTCGGCGCTGCGGACATCCCCGTGCGGATTCTCGACCAGCTCGCCCCCGGTGGGCGCCTCGTCATCCCGATGCGAATTGGCGGCAGCATCTCCCGCAGCTTTGCGTTTGAACGCGACGGCCAGACCTGGCGGACGGTCTCAACCGAGATGATGACGTTCGTCCCCTTGCGCAAGGGTGTTTGCGACGACATCCGAACCATGGTCGACATGGCGGGTGACGGCGACGTGCGCTTGGAGACCTACAGAGAGCAGAATGTCGACCGCGAGGCGATCCGCACCGTCCTGGACCAGCCCCCGGCCGAGATCTACACCAACGTGAAGTTCCGCAAGGGCGACTCCTACCAGTGGCTCTATCTGTATCTGGCATACGTACTGCCGAACGGCTTGTCCCGGATGCCTGGGACCCGATCCGGCCTCATCCCGAACTTCGGCTGGGGCTCGATGACCGCACTCGACAATGACTCCTTGGCCTATCTCACGAAGCAGGAAGGCGAGGACGAGCACGGTACGTTCTGGCAGATCGGCGTCATGGGCCACGGCCCGCGCGCCGCCGAACTTGCCGACCAGGTCGCCACCGAAATCAGCGAGTGGAACCAAAGTTGGGGCAACAACTCACCCGAGCCCAGCTTCCGCATGGCCGTCGGTGACGCCCGCAACCAACTGACAGCCTCCGAGCCACGCTTCGTCATGGACAAGCCCTGCAGCCGCCTCGCAGTCGACTGGCCCCGCAGGAGTTGAGCCAGCGATGCCATCACAGCAATGAAGAGGAATTTCAGCCCGGTTGACCAGCATCACCAAACAGGCAGAACAGTGCATTTCCCGTTCTAGGTGCCAACCCCCTTGCGCAGCACGTATTTTTCACAGGCTTCTGGCCTGAGAGCATCGATCATTTCCCTGGTTTACCTGTAAAATCAACGAAGGCTGGAAACGGTCACCCGGGCGTCGCGGACATGACGCGAGACGACAAGTCTGCGCCCCCGGAGGACATCGTGCCCGCCTCGTTTCCCGCCTTAGCCGGCATGGCGGCCTATCTCGGCCGCGCCTGGACCAATGCGGTCACCAGCTGCGCAGGCGCGCTATCCGTCAGGCGCGCTGACGCCTCACGTCCCGCAGCCACGAAAACCATTGCCGCCGACCCGATTGGGAAAACGGGGTCCCTCGGACGCAATCGCCCGGCAGAAACCGAATTCCGTGAGCATCACTGTCTCCCTGGTTGTTGTGCTGGCCGTCATGGTGTGGCTACTGATCCGCAAAGGCGGCCTCAAGGCCGGTCACGCAATAGCGGCCGTACTCCTCGGCTTCTATCTCCACGACAGCTCACTCGCTCCGTCCATCAGCCGCGGCGTGCAGAGTGTTGTCGAGATGATCAGCGGGCTCCGTATATAGACCGGCCGCCGGGGCACCCCCGTGGGCCCGGGCCGTACGCCGCCTCCCCCGTCCGTTGCGGTCTGGCGCGCGTGCCCCGGCGGCCACTCCCACATGCCCGCCATTCCCTCCTCCCTGTCAGGACCACGTTCCGCGAGGTCACCCATGTCTGATCTGTCATGCCCGCGACCAGTCGGTCACCAACGTGGACAGCGCCGGCGTGCGCGCGGCGCTGAGCCGCTGCGCACCGAGAAGGGGCTGCGCCTGCGGCTGAGGCTTCTGGCGCTCGTACCCGCCCTCTTGGTCACGGCGATCTTGTGTATGGCGGCTGCCGTCGGCACGACGGCGCGCGTCCATGTGGATGGCTGGATCATCGGAGCGGTGGTGGCAGCCGCTGGCCTGGCCGTGCTGGTCTGCGCGGACTGGCTGGCCGTTCGCACGGCGGCTGAGCTGCACCGGCAGCGCAGCGAGTACAGCGATTCCGTGTATGGCTGGCTTCGGCACTTCCAGTCCGGTGTGGAGGAAGGCCGCAAGAGCATCAGCGCCGCTGTTGAGCAGCTCAACCGGGGTGAGCGGCCCACTCCCCCCGCCTCCCGCACGGCACAGGCGAGCTCTGACAGCAATCCGTGGAACGAAGCGGAGGCCGCCCTGTTCCAGCTGCACGCGGAGGCATGGCGGGCGGTGGTGAACGGGCGGCAGGCGGAACTGACCCAAGCGCTTGTCTATATCGCCGGGGGCATGACCCTGCTGCTCGTACGCGCTCTGGGCATCGTGACCGAGCTGACCAATCAGGTCCAGGACCCGGACGTGCTGTACCGCGTGTACGACGTCAACAATCTGCTCAAGCGCATGCGGCGGTCGGCCGGACGCCTCGCGGTTCTGGGTGGTGTGAAGGCCCGCACCCTGAACCAGCCCATCGGGCTGGTTCAGCTGCTGCGTGGCGCCTCAGGCGAAATCGAGAAGTATGCCCGGGTACGCATGCACACGTCCACCCTGGATGTGCAGATACCCGGCTTCGCCGGACCCGATCTGATCCACCTGCTGGCCGAGTTGGAGGAGAACGCTACCCTCTGCTCTCCGCCGGACAGCAAGGTCGTTGTTCGCACGTCGAGGGTCACCGCGGGTCTGGCTGTGGAGATCGAGGACCGGGGCATCGGCATGGCCCAGGGTGAACTCGACCGCTACAACCGGATGCTGGCCGATCCGCAGGACAGGGACCTGGCCGAGCAGCTGGCTCAGCGCCAGACTGGCCTGCTCGTGGTGGCCAAACTCGCCCGCCGGTACGGCATCCACGTGCAGCTCCGGAAGAACCTCATGCACGGCACGACAGCGCTCGTTGTGGTGCCGGACAAGCTCCTGCTCTGGGCAAGCGAGTCGGCGTCCGTGTCCCAGGCTCAGGCTGCCGCGTACGTTGCCGCGGTACCGGGTCCATCGGCGCTGTCCGCAGGGCGCCCCGGCCCCGGCTTGCGGCTGTCCGAGGCCCAGCCCCCGGCCCCGGCGGGGACGGCGTCGTTGCCCTCCCGTGACGCGCGGCGTGCCCCAGTTCAGCAACCCGCCGCTTCGGCTGCGGCCAGGGCAACGCCTTCCCGGGAAGCAGCACCAGACTCTCGCCCCCGGTTGCCGCAGCGGACACCACAGGCAACGGCCCATGAGCGTGCGGCCCCTGCAGAGCCCGAGGCCGCTCCCGTCTTGCTCGCGCCGCCGGATCCGGCCTTCGTCAGCAAGTTCGCCCAGGGCGTGCATCGCGCGGAGCAAGCCGCGGCAGGCCGCGAGGCACTACCGCCCGAGGGGAGCGCGAGCTGACCCCTCGCAGCGCGCCCCACCCATCCTTCGTGCCTGGCTTCGCGCCTGAGCACCAGTCCGTACGACGTACGGAGATACGGAGAATTGTGATGACCACCGACTCCACGGCAGCCCAGCCGGACCTGGTTGTGGACGAGCTCCTCAACGACTTGGCCAAGGTGCCTGACGTGACCGGCGTCCTCCTCGGCTCGCAGGACGGCCTGCGGCTGGCTCATGCGGGACCGGGCATGGACGGCCAGATGGTGGACCGCCTGGCCGCGGTGATCAACGGCCTGTACTCGATCGCTCACGGAGTCGACGACGGCGCGGGCCGTGTCGAACAGGTCCTGATCAGGAAGAGTAACTTCCTGCTGTTCATCATGAGCGCCGGGAGCCCGCCGGCCGCGGTGGCCCGGAACGCAGGCCGTGACCCGGACAAGGTCGAAAGCGTCCTGGGGGTGCTGACCAGCACCCGGGCGGATGAGGGAACCGTCGGTTTCGCGATGGTCAATCTGATCAAGCGGATGGGCGAGCTGCTGGCCACGCCAGCGCGCGTGGGCGGTGCTCCTTCCGGTGACGGCCAGTGAGATGGCGTCCGCAAGCAGCCCGGCCTGGACCGTCGAGGACACCGAGGCCCCCAGCCTCTACGTCCTGACCGGCGGCCAGACCAGGCCCACACACGACCTGCAGATCGAGACGCTGCTGTGGGCGGAGGGAGAACCGCCCTGCGGACAGCCGCCGGAAGCCGACCAGGCCATGGCGTTGTGCCGGGAGCAGCCCCTGGCCGTCGCTGAGATCAGCGCCCTGATCGGGTTGCCCTTCCAGATCACCAGGATCCTCATGTCCCGGCTGATCGACATCGGTGCACTCAGCGCCGTGACCGCCCCGCACTCCGCCGACCTTCCCGACGTTGCTCTCCTGAAGGCCCTTCGCAATGGACTCCTCAAGCTCTGACCCCGGGCCGCCGCGCCGGTTCGGCCGCGCGAAGCCCACCCCCGTCAAGATCGTCGTCGCCGGCGGGTTCGGTGTCGGCAAAACCACGTTTGTGAGCGCCGTCTCCGAAATCACCCCGCTGCGCACCGAGGCCGTGATCACCAGGGTCTCCGAGGGCGTGGACGACCTCAGCCTGCTGGTCGACAAGACGGCGACCACCGTCGGCATGGACTTCGGCCGGATCACCTTCCCGCAGCTGAACGCGGTCGTGATGCTGTTCGGCACCCCGGGGCAGACCCGGTTCTGGTTCATGTGGGACGAGCTCACGCGAGGAGCCCTCGCCGCGGTGGTCCTCGTCGACACCCGCCGCCTCGACGAAAGCTTTCCCGCAGTCGACTATTTCGAGCGGCTCGGTCTGCCCTTCCTGGTCGCCGTGAACGTGTTCGACGACGCCAGCCACTACGACCCCGACGAAGTCGCGTCAGCCCTGGCGCTGCCGTCCACGGTTCCGGTCGTGCTGTGCGACGCCCGCATGAGCACGGACGCGACCGGCGTACTCGCCCGTCTCATCGACCACGTGCTCACCCACTCCTATACCCCTGCCACCGTTCTCCAGGGAGCACAGCTGTGAACCCCCACGCTCCGTCCGATCTCCTGTCCACCAGTCACGGCACCGACTGGCAGAGCCACCTGCCCGAGCTCTTCGACCCCATGGCTCCGCCCGTGGACGCGTTCGACGCCTTCGCCCGGCAGGTCGCCGACACGGCCGGCACTCCCTACGCCATGCTCAACTGGGTCGGCCGCGAACAGTACTTCCTCGGTCTCGCCAATCCCGCCGACGGCGAACTGCCCGTGCTGGGCCGCACCCTGCCGATGACCCACGGCTTCTGCCCGCACGTCGTCCAGCGCCGGGGCTCTCTGGTACTGACCGACGTCCTCGATTTCGATGCCTTCGCCGGCAACCCGGTCGTCGACGAACTCGGGGTCCGCATGTACGCAGGAGCCCCCCTCATCGACGAACGTACGAACCACGTCTGGGGCACCGTCTGCGTGATCGACACCGAGCCACGCGACCGCTCGGAAGGCCGCCCGCTGTGGACGCTCATCGACCACTTTCGCGACCTCTTCATGACCGAGCTCTACCGCCGTACCAGTTCGTAGCAGTACCCGCGCGCCCAGCAGCACCATTCGCGACCACCACCCCAAGGGGAGACCACGATGCCCACAATGTCGTCCACGACTGCGGATCTCACGCCCGACTACGAAGCCCTGGTCCAGCACTTCGACGAGTTCGCCACCGCGGAAGTCGCCCCCCGAGTCCAGCGCATAGAGTCCTCCCCTCACGCCGTGGAACGCGACCTGGCCCTGCTCATGGCCGAACAGGGATGGTTCGGCGCCACAATTTCCCGCCATTACGGCGGTATGCATGCGGGGCATCTCGCCAAAACCCTCATGATCCAGAGGATGGCGCGGGCCTCGGGCGCGGCCGGCGCCATCCTGCAGGCGAGCCAGCTGCCCGTATCGATGCTCATCCACTTCGGCAGCGACGAGCAGAAGGCCCTGTTGCTGCCCCAGGTCTCCTCCGGGGACACGCTGCTGTCGATCGCAGTGACCGAAGAGGAGACCGGAAGCCATGTGCTCGGCATGGAGACCACCGCCCGCCGCGACGGCGGCGACTGGATCATCGACGGCAGCAAGGTCCACATCGGCAACAGCCACATCGCGCACGTCCACTGCGTCGTGGCCCGAACCGACTCCGCCGACACGGCAGGCTCCCGCGCCCTGACCGCGTTCCTCGTCGAACACGACCGCGACGGACTGACCGTCGAACCGCACCGGCCCGCCCTCGGACTGCACGGCTTCAGCTTCGGCAAGCTCACGTTCGACGGCGTACGCATACCCGAGGCCAACGTGATCGGCGAAGTAGGCGACGGCAAAGACATAGCCTACAGCAGCAGCATCCTCTACGGCCGGCCCAACCTCGCCGCGGTATCCCTCGGCATCCACGAAGCGATCATGGAATGCTCCGCCAGCTTCCTTGAGGGCCGCCGCCGCTACACCGGCACCCTCTCCGACCTTCCGGTCCTGCGCGACCGGGTCGGCGACATGAAATCCCGGTTGATGGCGAGCCGCGAACTCGCCCACCGCGCCGTACGCATGCTCGACTCCGGCCACCCCTGCGACGACCTGCTCATCAACTCCAAGTACCTCAACCACAAATGGGCCGTTCAATCGGGCCAGGACGCCATGGAACTGCACGGCGCCCACGCCCTGCGCACGGACTACCCCATCCAACGGCTGTGGCGGGACGTCCAGCACACCTACTCGCCCGCCGGAACCGGTGAGGTACAGCGCCAGCGCCTGGCCGAAACCGAACTCGGCGCCCCTCCCGTCCAGTGGTCCGAACGGCTCGCCGCCAAGACCTCGCTCTTCCTCCCCACCAGCACAGCCGCCTAACTCCCAGGCGCCCGCGCCCTCCAGCACGACAACCAGCTGCGGGGAACCCCCGCCAGCAATGTCTGTCTCCGGGACCGGCCGTCCGCCTCCGGGCTCCACCCTCCGCGTGGGGCCTGCCGACAGCGCGGCTGGCCGTGGAAGAGATCACGCGCCGCGGCCTTCCGTTCCCCACCCCTGTACTCAACCGGCAACGGAGCACCTCCATGGCGAGCACAACTCCCGCCGTACGTACGGCCGACACGGATGTGTCCGCGCTGTTGGTCGAGGCGCGGCGGGAGCTTGACAGCATCGCGAACCGAGGCAGCGTCTCCGCTCCACGGGCCGTCGCTGACACGCTCACCGCCCTGGAGGAGCTCGCCCCCGCCCTTGTCCCGCACGCCCGTGCCCTCACCACCCGGCTCGGCAAGAAGGATGCTTGCGAACTCCACGAGCTCATCGAACGGATCGAGGGCCGCGTCCGCTCCCGGCCGCGGGCTGACTTGGCCTACGAACATCTGCTGGTACTGGTCAGTCAATTGCAGGAGCTGCTGCGCAGGCTGGAGCGAGCGCACGGCATCTCGTGCAGACCCACGCGGGCAGCCGCCAAGCGCCACGAAACCCAAGACACACCCGTCGCCCCGGGGACTACGGCCCTGTAAGCGACGCCAATCGGCCCTTGTCCTTGGGCCGCACAACATCAACCACAATTCCTGGAAGCTCATGACCCTGCCTCGGCACATCAAGATCGTCAGCTGTAACTTCGAACTCAACGGCGACGGCGACCACGCGAAGTGGCTGGCCATGCACGAGCGACTGGCCGCACTTCGCCCGACGCTTTTGTGCCGGCAGGAAAACGTTGGCCATGCCCGCACCGGTCGCGGCTCCACCCTCTTCGGCGAGTCGAAGCGCATCCTGAAGCTCGCCGGCGAACTCGGCCCAGGTCTGGGTTCCACCGCGCTGTACTACGACCCCCAGGTGTTCGAGCAGATCACTCTCTGGGACACCGAGTGGCCAGGCTGGCTCCTGCACCCCACCGCCATGACCCTGCGCCTGCGCGGCACCGAGGACGTCGACCTGGTGGCCGCCTGCACCCACCTGTCCTACAACTCTCCACCGCTTCGGGCAGTCCAGGCGGATGACGTAACCCGGTTCGCCGACCGTGTCGAGACGTACGAGACCAGCACCGGCACCATCAAACGGAAGCTGCCCGTCCTCGCGGTCGGCCAGGACTGCAACAGCTACGTCGACCCCGACCGCCTCGTCCCCGGCGAAGCCCCCATCCCCGAACTGGCAGACATCAAGGACCCGCAGCACCGGGCGCACCGCAGTTACGAGATCGCCCCCGGACGGCGGGTGATGGACTCCCTGCCCAACCGGACCCTGCTGGAGGCCGAGCTGGAGGATGTCGCCCGCCACGCCGCACTCATGCCCGGAGGGAGCCTGGCAGCGGTCGCCCCGACCGTCGACGCGTCGCCGACTCACGGCCCGGCCCACCGAGTCGACCTCATCTTCACCAGCCGAATCCTCCTGCCCGCCGTAGTCAGCGTCGAGGTCATCGATATGAAGGGCCTGTCCGACCACCACACGGTGCTCGCGACGTACGACCGCGACCAGCTCGTCGAGATCTACCGCCAGCACTTCCCGGCTGCCGCCTGACTCCACTCGTCCGGTCCCGGTGCCCGCCACCGGCCGCTTCCCGTTTCCCTGTCCGTACCGCCGAAAGCCAGTTGATGAAGAGCCGAGTGCCCCTCTCTCCCCCGCCGCAGTGGCAGCCCAAAGCCCGCCCCGGACATGGATTCCTAGGACACATCCACCTCGGCGCCACGCCGAGCAGCACCCTCGTGGTCGCCCTCGCCGCCGTCCCCATCGATCCACAGCCCGGACGGATACCGATCACGGCCAGGGGCACAGGGGCGTGACGGCCATCGACGTCCTCAATGAGACCCGGGGCCATGCCGGGCTCGCCGAGGAGATCGAGCAGATCCTGCGGGACACCGCGTCTTTGATCCAGGAGGTCACGGACCTGTCCTGTCCGAGCCTGGTGTTCCGGCTGCTCACTCCCCGAGCCTGGCGGGCTGAGATCCGGGCATGGGCCGAGCGGTCGCTGGAGGAAGACCTTGCACAGGCCCGCCTCACCGGGCCGCAGGCCGACCAGGTCCGCGGTCGTCTCGCGGCATGGGCCTCCACCGCCCTGCGCCTGGGCTGGCCGATGAACCCCGGCCTGACGATCACCGACCACTACGGCGAACCCCGCACGCTGATCACTCCGCAGGCCCTGCACCACACGGGGGTCCGCTACGACCGCACCGCGCTGATCCGCTTCGTCGTCCACGCCGGTGTCCACCACGCGCAGATCGCAGCAAGCGCAGGCGCGCTCCCCCCACCCCCGATCCGTGCTGGTGCCCGGGTCCACGATGACTCGGCCACGAGGACGCTGATGGAGGGGCATGCCGCCTGGGCCGAGCAGAAGGTGGCAGGCGCCTTCTTCGGATTCTGCCGTGAGCACCGGTCCCGAGAAGTGCCGCGCTCATGGCGATACCGGCAGCACGCCCGCCTGCTCCCCTGGTTGCAACACCCTGCGGATCTCCCCTCGTTGATGTGCGCGCGAGCAGCGGATCCGACTGCGTCGGCCCGCGGCGACGGCGTGAGCTTTATCCAGGCAGCCCTCGAAGTCGCTGGCAGCGTCGTCCCGTTCAACCGGATCTGGACCAACCCCTCGCTCGCCCCCACGTGCCGGGAAATCACCAATCCCGAGGCGTGGTTCAGCCGCGTCAGCATCGAAGGACCGACGCTTCTGCAACCGCCGCCCCACGGAGGAGTCTCCGCTCCTGCGCCCCTGGCCGGCACCGGTTGTCCCACGCCTTCGCCTCACGAGAGCACCACCGACTCACCGCGCCTCCTTCTCCGCCCGCCCGGCGGGGGTCCGTGAGTCCGGCCCGCAGGTAAGCCGTGCCGGCCATTGCCAACCCACTATTCGACAACGCAGCAAGGGAGAACGGGTGAAGACAAAGGACAGCGGCGTAGTCCGTCTCGTGCTCATGAACTTGGAGCACGACGGCGGCCCCGAGGAAAGGCGGGGCGTCCTTCCCGCGCGGTGGCGCCAGGCGTACGAGGACGTTCTGGCCCCGCTGGAGCCCGACTGGCTGGGGATGACGGAACTCACCTACTCCCAGACCAGGCCCACCGCCACCGCCGCAGAGAAAGCCGCCGCCGACCGGCGATGGCAGGCCGCCCAGGACACACTCGGCATGCGGGGCTTCCGGGCGGAGCTGGGCCAGGGCCGCAACCCCACCGGCCTATTCGTACGCGAGTCCGCCTTCACCATCGGCCCCCAGCACCACCACCCAAAGGTGTTCCGGACTCCGCCCGCCAACGTCGTGTTGCGGCTTCCCGAGGTGCCCGAGGTGCCGATCATCACAGCTGCCTTCCACAGTTCGTACTGCAACCCGCGCGTTCGGGAAGCCGAGGCGTACGAGCTGTCGTCACTGGTGGACAAGGTCAAAGCCCACCACGTCACCGACCCCGACCGTCCCCGGGCCGCCTGCTGGCTGTTCGGTGACTGCAACGAATACCCCGTGCCGATCGGCGAGCAAGTGCCCGAGATCGACTGGACCTCACCCGAGATCACTGACGTGGTACACCGCCGGCACCGCGCCATCAAACAGCCCGACGGGACATGGAAGAGCTGCACCTCCCTGGACGAGCTGATGCTGGATATCGGCATGCACGACCCCGCCCGGTTCGCCGCGCGTCACCTCGGCCAGCCCGGCGCCCTGGCCGCGACCGCCGGGCACACCCGCCCTGAACAGGGCGGTGAAAGCCGTATCGATCGGGGCGCCATGGACGCCTGGACGGTGCAGTCCGTAGTGAGGGTCGAGGTGCTGGACATGCAGCGCCGCGGACTCAGCGACCACAACGCCCTCGTCGTGGACTTGTCCCGCCGCAGGCTCATCCAGGCTCTGCACCGCCGCCACGCACCGCTGGCCGCCTGGTCGCTGGCGGCCTAACTACCTGCCGCCCAAACCGACAGCCCGCCACCAGCCTGGACAAGGGCCACGGCTGCTCCCTGGTGTCGTACGGAAAGGAATACCCGATGGGTGCCTATTCCACCGAAAGCCCTTCAGAGCAAGAGCCGTTCACCCTCGCCGCGAGGCCGACACGGTCGCATCACCCACGAGAACGGGCCCTTGCGGATCGAGTCACTCCACGGGCGCGGCAGCAGGGCCGTGTGCCAATGGCGGCGGCTGGTCGCCCTCCTGACGCAGCCGGACGGCGCGACCGACATGCCCCACCCGCTGAACGAGAGCCTTCCGATTCCTCTCCAACGACACCGAGGAACTGTCCGACCGTGAGTCAGCCCCAGACCCCTCCACCACTGTTTCCGCACCAGCAGGAGGCAGTGGACGTCCTGACCAAGAACCTGATCGACTCCGGCCGGGTCACCGCGGTGATGGCGTGCGGGACGGGCAAGACACGGGTGGGCGCAGAAGTCGCGGGCCACATCGCCGAGACCGGTTCCCGGCACCGCCTGGTGGTCGTCCCCACCCTGGAACTGGTCCGGCAGACGATGACGGAATGGGCACACCAGCTCGGCCGGCACCGGCTGGGCCGCATCGTCGCGGTTTGCTCGGACCGCGAGATCCTCTCCGCGCAGCGCACCGGACTGCAGGACGAACTCGGCGGCACCGACGCCCGGGTCGCCAACGACGCCGCCCAGCTGGCCGACCTCGCCAAAGGCCCCGGGCCACTCACGATCGCCTGCACCTACGCCAGCCTTCACATCCTGGCCCAGGCCCAGGCCCATCACGGCATGACTCCACCGGACATCGCCGTGATCGACGAGGCCCACCGCACCGCGGGCGCCGCAACCAAAGCCTGGGCGGCCATCCACCACGACGACATCATCACGGCGCGACGCCGCCTGTATCTCACCGCCACTCCCCGGATCCTCGAAAGCGAGGGCGACGACGTCATCAGCATGACGGACGAACGCCTGTACGGCCCGGTCGCCTACCGGCTGCCCTTCGCGACCGCCATCGACCTCGGCCTGCTGGCCCGCTACCGCCTCGTGGTCCCCGTCGTTACCAGCCGTGAGGCCCACCAGCTCCTCGGCCGGGACGACGCCTTTCTGCGCGTCGGCAGAACCGCCGTGGCAGCCCCTATGCTCGCCAAGCAGCTCGCGGTGTTGCGCGCCGCTCACGAGCACGGCATCCGGCGCATGATCACCTATCACGGGAGCGTCGCCGAGGCGAAATGGTTCGCCACCCTCCTGCCCCACGCACACGCCCTCCTGCACCCCGACCAGCGTCCTTCCGCACTGGCGGCCGAGCACGTCCACGGCAACCAGACCGTCGCCCAGCGGCGAAAGGCACTGGACCGGCTCGCCGGGCAGGAAGACGGCCTGGTCGTGGTCTCCAACGCCCGCGTCCTGTCGGAAGGAGTCGATGTCCCCGCCGTGGACGCGGTCTGCTTCCTCAGCCCGCGCAGCACGATCGACACCATCCAGGGCACCGGCCGGGCCATGCGGCTCAGTGACCGCAGCCAGCCCAAGACAGCGACCATCATGGTGCCGGTCTTCCTCCAAGAGGATCAGGATCCCGAAACCGCCCTGAGCTCCACCCCCTTCGGCCCGGTCTGGCAGACGGTCCGGGCCCTCGCCTCACACGACGAGACGCTGCACCGGCAACTCGAAACCGCCCGCCGTTCTCTCGCCACCCCCACCACTACCGGAAGGATCTACCTCGGCGCCGGTACCGAGGGCGAACTGCCCGACTGGCTCTCCTTCACCGGCATTCCCATCCCTCCCGACTTCGCCGACGCCATCACCGTACGGACAGTTCGCGCGGCCACTTCCGTCTGGCCCGAATACCTCCAGGCCGCCGAAATCTACCGAGCCGAGCGTGGGGACCTGCTTGTCCACGAGCACTACCGCACCCCCTCCGGACTGGGCCTGGGCCGCTGGATCGCGTACCTGCGCAAACTGCGCCAGCTGGGCAAGCTCTCGCCTTCCCAGATCGAGGAATGGGATGCCCTCGGGATGACATGGTCAGTTCCCGATCAGAAACTCCAGGAACTGATCCACGAGCTAAGGGAATTCAAGAAGGAATACGGCCACCTGGACGTCCCGAAGACTTACATTGCCAAAAGAGGCGACCGCGAGTACACGCTCGGCCAGAGATACGCCAGCCTGCGTACCTCTTACAGATGCGGTCAAGTGCCGGATGCCAAAGTCGCGGCCCTCAACGCGGAGGGATTCATCTGGGACCGAGCCGAGTACCTGTGGAATCAATTCGTCTCGGACTGCCGCGAGTTCATGGTCTGGAACGGCCACCTCGACATACCCCAGCGGTACATCCTGCGCGGCAGGGCAATCGGACAGCAGGTCGCCGGATTCCGAACCCACCCTGACCGCCTGACTCCCGAGCAGCGCAGAACACTCGACCGCATCGGTTTCGTCTGGGACTCGCTGCAACACCGTTGGGACCTGCACATCAAGGCCGTCGCCGAGTTCAAAGCCGAGCATGGGCATCTGAACATCCCGAGCAGCTACGTCATCGAGAAACCGGTCCTCCTTCGCCCACGCAGCTGGATGAACACGTGCGTCCAGAAGTATCGGAAGGGAAAGCTCAAGCCGGAACGGCACCAGCAACTCGTCGCCCTCGGAATGCAGTTCCCCGACACAGAATCATGAGGGGCCGAGTCCGGTGCCAGAACCCCGGCGGCCACTACAGCGCACCAGCCCCCTGAACGGCTTGACGACAGCCCCTCAGCCTCGCCCGAAGAGCCAAACAACCGCCGAACGTCACCCCGGCGTAATCCGCCCCGGCCGTACCCATCAAGGAGCCTGATCATGAAGCCGTTCATCCCGACCTTCCGGAACCAACCCTGGGAGTCCGGCGTCTCCGTCCTGCACCTGTACGTCGTGCCCGACCCGGCCGTGGACACTGAACTGTTCGACCTCATCGCCGCATGCCGCACCACCATGCAGCACTATCCGATCTGGTGCCTGCCCGACGACCTCGTCCACATCACCATCGAGATGGACGCCGCGGCCCCCAGCCAGGAAATCTCCGCAGCTCGGCGAGCGCTCCTCATCTCTGAGCTGAAGGCCGGGCTGCGCAGCTTCGAACCGTTCACCGTGCTGTGCGGCTCCCCCATCGCAGGCCGCTCGGGAGCCGTTCTCGACACCCACCCCGACCAGGGCCTGACCGCCCTGCAGAACCTGGCACGGGCCGCCCTGTGGCAGGTCCACGACTCCCCGGCAATCGCACACGACGGCGGTCGCGGACACGCGTCGCTCGGCTACGCCCACGGCACCGCCGACTCCGATCCGCTCCAGAGCGCACTCCGCCAGATCCACCCCAGCCACGCCCCACTGACCGTGTCCCAACTCCACCTGCTCGACGTGCGCTGGACCGCCCACCCGACACCAGACGGCGGCGCCCGGTGGGAGATGACCTGGGAGCCCGTCGCCGTGCTGCCCTTGGGACCAGAACCGCATGACGTGGACCAGAAACAGGCACTGCCCGTCTGAGCATTCGCTTCACGTGCCGCCATTCCACCCGCCTCATCTGCCACGCCCGTATCAGCGTCGGCGTTTCGGCCACCGCCCCAATCTGGTGAGCCGCCTGTACCAACGACCACTGGCTTACAACCACGCGATCAGGCGGCTGGGGATACGACTCAAACACGTGCGTTCGAAACCGGACATCACGTCGTTGTTCCGGTCAACATCAGCCATCCGCCCAAGTCAGCGCTGGAGGTGCCCAGTTGCCTGTCGTCCAGGCTGCCCCGACCGATCCCCCAACGGCCCTATGGCCCTTGATGTCTGTCGCCCCATTTGCCAACAGTCCGAGGAGAGGTGTCCGGTGAGCGCAGAGCCGGCATCCCAGACTGCCGCGGTAACGCCACGACGGTTGCTTCCTCCCCCGCCCGCCGAGCTGCGCTACGGCGGCCAGTACAGCAAGAACCCGCTGGCAGCAGTGTCGTTCTGGGCGATGTGCCGGCGGCTTCCGTCGGTGCTGAAGCAGACGGCACGGATGGCGTGGGCCATCGACCGGCGCGCGGTGCTGCTGCTGGCCGGCTGCCAGCTGACCATCGGAGTCAGCGCCGGGTACCAGCTGGCGTCGACCGCTGATGCGATGCAGTCCGTACTGGCCGAGGGACAGGTCGCCGACCGGCTGCGCGAGGCGTTCCCCGCGCTGGTGGTCATCGCGCTCGCGGCAGCATCAGGGCGGGTGGCGACCGCGCTCTCCTCGTACGCGGACGGGCGGATCACACCCCCGCTGACCACGGAGGCGGACAGCTCTCTCGTGGAGGCGGTGTGCCGGATGGAGGCCGCCGCCCGTGCCGAGGACGGCTGTTCGGACCGGGAGGAGGCCGCCGAGATGGGGGTGGTCCGCAGCCGGCTCGTGGTACAGGACGCCACCCGGCTCACGGCCGCCGCCATCCGGATGGTCGCCGCAAGCGGGGTGCTGACGGTGCTGCACCCGGTGATGCTGCCGCTGCTGCTCCTCGCGGTCGTTCCCGCCGGGGTCGGCGCGGTGCTGCACGCGAAGGTCACCTACGAGACCCACTACGCCAACGTGGCCGACCGCAACGTCCGGCAGAACATGCGCGGCTGGGCGACATCCCTGAAGTACACCGACGAGATCCGCGCCAACGGCATGACCGGCTACCTGGTGTTCTGGTACCGGACCATCTCCGAACGGATCGACGCCCGCACCCTGGCCGCCGCCCCCAGAATGCTGCGGATCACCCTGGTCAGCTCGGCGACCGGCGGCCTCTTCCTGCTGCTCACCTGGGCCGCGCTGGCCTGGCTGGCGGCCACCGGACGGGTCGAGGCGGCGATCGCCGCGACCGCGGTCGTCGGTGTCCAGACCGCCCTGGCCGCCCTGAGCCAGCTCGTGATCTACGGCGCCGCGATGTTCCACAGCTCCCTCTACCTCGCCGACATGGACACCTTCCTCACCTACGCCGCCCAGCGCGCCCCCGACCGCGGAACGACGGGGCTCACCAGCGCGCTGGAGACCGTCACCGTCGAGGAGGCGGTCTACCGCTACCCGGGCAAGGAGAAACCGGCGGTCGCCGGGGTGTCGCTGACCGTGCGACGGGGCGAGATCCTCGCCGTGGTCGGCGAGAACGGCTCCGGGAAATCGACCCTCACCCGGCTACTCACCGCGATCTTCCTTACCGACAAGGGCACCGTCCGCTGGAACGGCCACGACGTCGCCGGCCTCGACCCACACCAGCTGTGGGACGTCTCCGGGCTCGTCCCGCAGAACTTCGCGCAATGGCCGCTGTCCGTCCGGGACAACGTCACCCTCGGCCAGCCCCGCGACACCGGGGACGACCTCGTGTGGCAGGCCCTCGACGCAGTCGGCCTGCGCGAGGCCATCGCAGAACTCCCCAACGGCCTGGACACACTGCTGGCCCGCGAGCTCTGGGGCGGAACGGAACTCTCCGGCGGGCAGTGGCAGCGCCTAGCCTGCGCCCGAGCCCTGTACCGGGGAGCGGGCCTGTTGATCCTGGACGAGCCGACCAGCCAGATGGACGCCCGCGGCGAACACATCATCCTCGAACGGATCAAGGCGATCGGCAGCGGCTGCATCACCATCGTCGTCACCCACCAACTGGAAAACACACGGATCGCCGACCGGATCATCGTCATGGAACAAGGCCGGATCACCGAACAGGGCACCTACGACGAACTCGCCGCCGGCGGCGGAACCTTCACCGAGCTCCTCGCCCTCTCCCACGACCGCTGACCACCCCCGCGAACCCCGCCCCGCCCCCGCCCGGGACACGGGCCACCCTCACCCCCGTTCGTACAGATGGAGAACTCCATGCCCCCACCGGCTGTGCCCACGACCGCCATGGCGCTCCTGGTCCGCCACGACGGCCGCTACCTGCTCCACCTGCGTGACGCCAACAAGAACATCTCCAGCGCCGGACAGTGGTCCCTGCCCGGCGGGCACCTCCAACCCGGCGAGAACCTGCACGAGGCGATCACCCGCGAGCTGCGGGAGAAGGCCGGCCTGCACGTCCCCGGCCTCGCCCCGCTCGCCGTCATCGAGAACACCAACGCCGACGACCGGCCCAGCAGCCGGATCCAGGTGTACATCGGGACATGGAGCGGCGACCCCGCGTTCCTGCCCCTCACCGAAGGGATCACGCTGCGCTGGACCGACCCCGACCAGATTCCGTATCTGACCGTGGACCCCAAGACCACGGCCGTCATCCACCACCACCAGGACCATCCAGCCACGCACCCCCAGGACGAGGAGCAGATGCCGGTGCTCCGCGTCCGGAGCACCAGTACGAAGACGGTCCCGAACATCCTCGGCATCCACCTCTATCTCGAACTCGAGGGGAAGATCCTGCTCGGCCTGCGCCACCCCGCCTCCGCGTACGCCCCGAACGAGCATCACTTCCTGGCAGGCCACTGCGAGCGGGAATCCGCAGTGGCCTGCCTGATCAGAGAGGCCCAGGAAGAAGCCGGTCTCGTGATCAAGGCCGCGGGCGTCGAACTCATCCACGTTGTCCACCTCCTGGACCACCCTTCTGCCGACCCGAGGGCGCAGTTCGTCTTCCGCGCCCGGCACTGGACGGGCGAACCCCAGGTGATGGAGCCGGACAAGTGCGTCAGCTGGGGCTGGTGGCGCCTCGACGCCTTGCCGGAGACGACCGTCCACTACACCCGGGCCGCGATCGACGGCATCCGACAGGGACGCCTCTACACCGATCTCGGCTGGACCTGACCTCTGC
The DNA here is from genome assembly GCF_020982545.1 of Streptomyces sp. MNU76. Classification (GTDB taxonomy): domain Bacteria; phylum Actinomycetota; class Actinomycetes; order Streptomycetales; family Streptomycetaceae; genus Streptomyces. Next base: position 1,491,599 of record NZ_JAJKLK010000003.1, read on the forward strand.
CTCCCACCCCACCGTCTTCCCCGGGAGATCCCTACCCGTTGTGTACGACGCCGAGTCGGCAGCCGCGCCCGGGCGATGATCGACCGCCTCCTGAGAGCCGGTGATCTGTCGCCCGGCTCGGTGGCCGACACGTTACGGGCGCTGCCCCGACAGGCCCTGACCTGCGGGCATGCACGCGCACCAGCACGCCGGAGGAGACGCCGCCACGGTGGGGACTGCTGGGCTGGTCCCGCGTACCGGCCCGACAGTTACCGCCCCTGACACCCAGGAAAGTTGTGCAGATGATCCACACCAGTTTCTCCGTGGCGACCGGAGAACTTCCCGGCGGAGACCGCCCCAGCGAAGACCGGATCTTCCAGACCCCGGGCGCGGTCGTCGTCCTCGACGGCGTGAGCACCGTCTCCGACGACGAGCCTCGCGGCGGCTGGTACGCCGAGACTCTCGGCGGACATCTCATCGCGGGTCTCGCCGACGATCCGGGCGCGGACCTGCGGTACGTGCTCGAACGGGCCATCTCTGCCGTCGTCAGCGGACACGGCCTGATTCCGGGCTTTTCCCCTGCTGCCACCGTCGCCATGGTGCGTCAGCGCGGCGAGCAGGTCGACGCGCTCGTCCTGGCAGACAGCCCCGTGATCGTGTTCACCGTCCACAACGGTATCGACGCGGTACGCGACAACCGCCTCGCCAAGCTGGTCGCCGGCCGGCCGGAGTGCGAGGAGTACAAATCCCGGCTGCGGGCCGGCCGGGGCTTCACGGCACCAGAGCACCGCGCTCTGCTCCAAAAGCTCAGGGACCACCAGCTGCGTCACCTCAATGTGCCCGGTGGCTACTGGGTTGCCGAGGCCGACCCGGAGGCCGCTCACCAGGCGCTCGTCTGCTCGTGCCCACCGCCGACGTCGCCGAGATCCTGGTGATGACAGACGGAGTGAGCGCCGCCGTCGAAGATTACGGCCTGTACCCCACATGGGATCACCTCGCCCGTGCCAGCCGAACCGACGGCCCTGACAAGGCCGTCCGGGCGATCCACGCCCTAGAGACGCGGGAGGATCCCGCCGGCCGCCGTTTTCCCCGCTACAAAGTCGCAGATGACAAGGCGCTCGCCCACCTCCGTCCCGCCGGTCACGCCATCGGCCCCTGACGTTGCAGCTGACCTAGTGCCGACGGGTTACCGCTTCAGCCCGCCGCCGCCGAAGTGGGTGACGTCGATGTCCTCGTCGGTGGTTTC
>NZ_JAJKLK010000004.1 GCF_020982545.1 Streptomyces sp. MNU76
ACATGAGGAGTGCCAGGCCGGGCGCTGTGACAGCGGCTCCGCTGAGGAGGGTACGGCGGTCCATGGAGTTGGGGTCTCCCTTGCTGATCTCGTGGAGCAGGTCGGGCAAGGCGGCGTCGCCGGGGGTGTCCAGGTATGGGCGGACAGGTCTGTTCTGGCGGCGTCGTGGCCCGCCCCAGCCCAGTTCCTGGGCTGTCACGCGGCGTCTGGCTCGGAAGCTGAGCACGGCGAGTGCGTCCGTCTGATTGGCCTTGTCAGGTCGGACTGGCACCGGCCGGATCCACGGGTACGCGCTCTTAATGTGCAGCGGCGATAACCCGCGACGGGCGCGCAGTTCGTTGATTCGCGCGGCGAGCTGTTCGGGTTTCATCCCGAGCTGCGTCAGGAGGACGGCAAGCGGTGCTGCACCTACCGGCTGTGGCTCCACCACGGCACTCCTTCCGGGCGCGCAACACGTCTGTCGACGCTAGCGCGAGGCGCTCCGAATCGGCACCTGGCGCGGGTGAAACCCGGTGTAGGTACACCGGGTTGCGTGCGTACACCCCGTCCACCCCGTAAACAGCGCGGACGACTACTCCCCGGGCCCCGTTTGCGGTTCTCTGTCGTGCACCGAACACGGAGTAAGGGGGAGGAAAGTGGATCAACCTGCCGATTCTCTGCCGTGTCGCGGGCTCGACACCACGTGTACGGGGTTGGACGTTCAGCGTCTGGACCCGGCCAAGACCCGTGCCGTCATCGGCGAGTGGCTGATCAAGGATCGGCTGCCGACCGGAGGCTGCCCTGCTGGACTTGGCAGCCCGCTCCCGTTCCTGACCGGACGGTGGCGGATCTGCTGATCGCCCGGACCGGATCCTGGCGGGGGTCGCCACCGGCGGGTGAGCCGACCGCTTCGCGCACTGGACCCGCTGCCTGGAGCCGCACGCCATACCGGCGACGGCGCTCACGCCACGCGCCTGCCAACCCACGCCCCTTGTTCTGCACCGTCGAACTGGCCGGGTTAGCGGCATCGCTGCGCCCTGCACTTCACACCGGAAGGAAACGAGATGACCGCCACCGACGAGGCCGTGGCCTCTTCGAACCTGGCTCAGTGCCTGGCCCCGCCGACGGACAGTTCCCCTCCCAGCTCCGGGCGGAGGTTTATCGCCACGGGCGCGGGCATGGCGCTCGACGACCGATGGCACGCCCAGAGTGCTCGTACGGATGCGCGGGCGGCGACCAGGGGTGACGTGGTCGGACCGTGCGCGAGCGGACAGACCCGTTACCCGCGCTACTTCAGTCGCGCTGCCGGGCCTTACCTGTGGGATCTGGACGGGAGACGGTACATCGACTTCAACCTCGGGTACGGGCCCGTCGTCCTCGGGCACGCCGATGAGCGGGTGACCGAGGCGGTGCTCGCTGAACTGCGCAACGGCAACTGCATCGCTCCGCTGTGGAGCCGCCGCCAGAGCGAGCTCACCGACCTGCTGGTCTCGGTGGTGCCCGGCGCGGAGATGGCATACCTGCTCAAGACCGGGTCCGACGCGACGAGTACGGCGGTACGGCTGTCCCGGATCTTCACCGGGCGCGACAAGGTGATCCGCTGGGGCTACAACGGCTGGCACGACTGGGCAGCAGGTATCCCGGCAGGCATCTCGGAAGCGACCCGCGCCGACACCCTCCTGTTCGACTACAGCGATCTGCGCACGCTGCGCGATGCGTTCGTCCGTCATCCCGGGCAGGTGGCATGCGTGCTGATGATGCCGTTCGGCAACGAGAGGGCTCCCGAGGGCCACCTGCAGAAGATCCGCGACATCGCGCACGAGCACGGGGCGCTGTTCGTCCTCGACGAGATGCGCTCAGGGTTCCGGCTGGACCTGTCTGGTGCTCAGGGACTCCTGGGCGTCCAGGCGGACGTCAGCACGTTCAGCAAGGCCATGGCAAACGGGCATCCGATCTCCGCCGTCGTCGGGCGGGCCGACGTGCTGTTTACCTTGGCCCGTACCCGGATCTCGTCGACGTTCTACGCGGACCCCGCACCGATGGCCGCGGCACTCACCACGATCCGGATCCTGCGTGACACCGACGCGTCCGAGAGGATCTGGAAGGCCGGCTCGGCCTTCCAGGACGGCCTGTCGGCACTCGTCGACCGGCATCGTGTGCCGGCCCGGGTGGTCGGGTACCCGCCGATGCCGTTCCTTCAGTTCATCCACCCCGATCCAGTCATTCGCGAGCGGATGAGCACGGCCTTCGCCGCCGAGGCGGCGCGGCACGGGGTGCTGCTGCATCCGAGCCACCAGTGGTTCCTGTCCGCCGCGCACACCGATGAGGACATCGAGTGCGCGCTGCACGGCTGCGACCAGGCGCTGGCCGTGCTCGAACCGGTGCTCGCGACGCAAGCCGCCTGATCAACGCCGAAGCCCCTCCCAGCGCGCCCCGGCGCCGACATCCAGGCGCGAGCCTGCCAGTCGGCGGTTGCCCGCTGACGGCTGGCACAGATTCATTCGCAGCTCGCCGACGAGTTCGGCCGAAGCAAGAGGAGACCCACGAGTGACGACAGCCCGGCTGATCGCGCCTTCCGACACGGAGCAGGCGACCAGGAACCGGCTCATGGAGCTGTTCGCCGAGCGACCGATCCCCGATGACGCGCTGCTCGACCACCTTGAAGTGTTCATGCGCCCGCAGCGCATCAACGAGATCCTCACCCTCGAACAGCTCTATCAGCACATCCTCGGCGTCCACGGGATCATCGTCGAGTTCGGTGTCCGCTGGGGCCGCCACCTGTCCGTGTTCAACGCGTTGCGCGCCCGCCACGAGCCGACCAACATGTTCCGGAAGATCGTCGGGTTCGATACGTTCACCGGTTTCCTCGACCCGGCCCCGCAGGACGGCGGCTCCGACCGGGTCTTCCCGGGCAGCATGAGCGTCACGCCCGGCTACGAAAGCTACCTGGAACAGGTCCTGCGCCTGCACGAGGCCGAGGCGCCGATGTCGCACATCCAGCGGTTCGAGTTGTGCAAGGGCGACGCTCCGGAGCAACTGGCCGCCTACCTGGAACGCAACCCGCAGACGCTCGTGGCGCTCGCCTACTTCGACATGGACCTGCACGATCCGACCCGCGCGTGCCTGGAGTTACTGCGGCCCCACATGGCAGCCGGTAGTGTCCTGGCTTTCGATGAGCTGACGCACCCGGACTTCCCCGGTGAGACCGTGGCTCTGAAGAGCGCGATCGACCTCGCCGGCCACCGCGTCCAGCGGTTTCCCCAGTCGCCGTACCCCGCGTTCGTGGTGCTGTGATGGGCGCTGTCACGCAGGTCCTGCGGTGGGCTGCCGGTGCGCAGGAGATCCCGGAGGATCAGGATTTCGACGACCGTGTGCTGCTCGATCTGATCGGGCAGCACGCGCTCAGCGGCCGTCTGGAGCTGCGCCTTCCTACTGGGCCTCCATGGCTGCGCGACCGGCTCGGTGGGCCCGTAGCGGCGATGTATTCCGACACCCTGGCGCTCGCCGAGGCCCACATCCGTGCGGTCGATCGCATCGTGGCCGCGCTCGGCGAACAGCCACCACCGGTTGTGGTGAAGGGGGTCGCGACCGGGCTGCTCACCGGTGAGAAGCACCTGCTGAGGTGCGGGGACATCGACCTGGTCTGTGCCGACGGAGGGCCACTGATCGAGGCGCTGACCCGGCTCGGCTACGAGCGCACCCGGGCACCGTTCCTCCACGAACTCGGCGAATTCACCCGTGAGGGCGTCGAAATCGACGTGCACGCCTACCTTCCGGTACCTGGGTACGGTGCGGTGCGGCACGCGGACCTCACACCCCCTGAACACGCGAAGACCTGGTATCAACCGCGCCGTGCTCCCTCGATGCACCCGATCCGGCACGGCCAGCTGATGGACGGCGGCACCGTCACGGTGGGCCGGGTCCGTGTTCCCGACCCCTGCCTGCTGACGATCGTGCTCTGTGCCCACGCCTTCTTGAACTTCACCAACTTGTGGTCGCTGTCGCATCGGGCCAAGCCGTACGTCAAGTTGGCCGAGCTGGCCGACCTGCACGCCCTGGTCCAGCACGAGGCATTCGATACGAAGCGGTTCCTCGCGTTGGTCGCAGACCTGGACGCGGGGGACGCGGTGAGCTGGGCGGGCTGGGCCTCGACCGTGCTCCTCGGCAGGAATCCGCTGCCCGTACCGGCTGGCACCGGCCCGTTTCCCCGCTGCCTATGGTGGGACTTCTGGGCGCGCCTTCCGGTCGATGAGGAGGCGCTGCTCCTGCCCGACTGGTTCGACCTTGCCACCGTGAACCCCCTACTCGGAAGCCGGATCGAACTGGACACCGGCCGCCCGGCGCCGCCCTGGACGGTCGAGGTCCGCCGCGACGGCGACGAAGTGACGGTCACGGTCGCCCTGCCGGAATCAACCGACGCGGCGACCGAACACGGCCGGGTCGACTTCGGAGCGATCGGAACGGAGTGGGTCCTGTCCGATGGACAGCTGACCGCTGTCGGCGGCCATGACACCTATGACCTGCTGCCCGGACGTCGCGTCCGGCTGCGCTACCGCGCCCCCCGCGCGGGCGGCGAGATGCTGGTCGGCGTGGCCGAGCAGGACGCATCCGGAGCGCCGCTGTCGGCCATACTGATTCCCGCCACCTGGCAGACGGCAGATCGGGTGGGTGCCCGATGATCCGCGCCGCTCAACTCCCCGGATACTCCTGGGACACGACCGGGCGGGTCGAAGCCAGTATCCAGGCCCTGATCGGTGAGCGGCTGGCGGAACTGCTGGCGCGCGCCGCCACGGTGGCAACCCGGCTGCGCGAGGTAACCGGGGACTGCCGCCTCGCTGCGGTCTACCTGCAGCCGGACTCGCCCGACGCCGTCGTCCGGCTGTGTGAACGCCTCGCGTCCACGAAAAACGCGCAGGAGCGCGCCCGGCTGCACCATGAGATCGGGCGGCGCCGCTTCGCTCGCCCGGGCACTGCGAAGGTACGCCTCACGGGCGACCTCGAACAGGTGCTGACGGCGGCCGACAACCGCACCCGGGCCTACGTACCTGATCCCGGGCATCGGGACATGGTAGGTGCCCTGCTGGACGACTTCGGCACGGGTTTCTCGGACTTCGTGGAGAGCCAGCACGAGGTGCCCGGACCGAACGCCCGCCTGCGCCAGGGCATCGTCAAGTCATGGCGTCTGCCCGACGGCACCCGTGTGATCAGCAAACGCGCCAACCCGGCCAAACCTGGCCGGTTCGCCCAGGAACAGGTCGCCTACCGCGCCATCGCCTCCCGGCTCGCTGGCGGAATCGCCTTCGGCCGGGCCAGGCGCCTTCAGCTCGCGCCCCTACTCGCGACCATCCGGGACGGCGCGTCCGGGCACGTCTACGCTGTCTGGCAGTGGGTTCCCGGTGAGACCGCCGAGTCGATGCTGCTGGCACCGGGCGAGCACACGTCGCTGCTGCGCGACTACCGGGATCTGTTGGACGCCCTGCTCGACCGCGGAATCCTCTGGGGTGACCTGAGCCCCCGCAACATCCTTGTGCACGGCCGGGTGCACCATCTCGTCGACTTCGAGAAGACACAGGTCCCGGGCGAAGCCCCCGTACCGCACGGGGACCGGGGCGCCTACTGCCGCGGCCAGATCGGAGTAGAGGAACTCGGGGTCCTGTGCCCCGAAGCCCAGGTCCGCGCATGCCTGCACGGCTACTTGGATCCCGACACCTGGGACTTCAACGCGCCCGGCCCGGTACCGTTCCCGCCGCGCCCGGAGGTGACGGCGGTTCTCTCCGGGCGCGGCATCATCGGCCCGGACCTGGGCACCTACAACCGGACCGACCGGCAGATCTGGCAGGTCCGATCGCCAGACCGTGACCCCATCACCGGGCAGCCCCGTTATCCGGGCCTGGTCAACTTCCGTGTCGAGCACTACCTGAGCTGCGCCGGTCGCACCGACGCGGACGACTACGACCGCAAAACCACCGAGATCCTGATCGCAGGCCGCCGGCACGGCTGCTTCGACGACGCGGTCCAGGCCGTCACCCACGCGGTGGACGAGGCGGAACGGCAATTCGTCGTCGCCGAGGTCGCCGAGCTTCTCGCCGGCAATGACACCGGGCCCGTCACCGCGCCGCACGCGGCGATCCGCGCACTGGTGGACCGCATCGACGTCCTGGACACCGCCCGGCAGGATCCCGACCGCTTCCGGTTGGCCTGCACGACCCTGAGGAAGGAGGGACGATGACGCAACCGCCCTCGCTCGGGTCCGGGTGCTTGCGTACGGATCAGGTCGTCCGCGTCGGCCCGCTCACCCTGCGCATCGCCAGCGACGTGCCCAACTTCCCCGCGCTGCGCTACTTCAGCCGAGCCGCACGGATGCCCACCGGCACCGTGCCCGACGTGGAACTGTGGTGCCTGTCGGACGCCGATCCCGGTCTGCCCGCCGACACCACGGCTCGCGCCCGCAACTTCGGCGCTGGCTACTACGTGACCGACCATTTCGGCGCACCGGTGCGCATGTCCAGCTCGGGCAACCGGATCGTGCTCGTGGGGGACCGCCTGGAACGGCTGGTCTGGCCGTACGTCGTGAAGTACCTGCTCCTTCGGCACACCGCTACCGCCGGTGGACTCTTCCTCAAAGCAGCCGCCCTCGCCGTCGGCGACGGGGCGACGCTGATCGTCGGCCGCGGTGGCGCCGGCAAGTCCGTCCTGGTCACTGGGTTATGCCGGAACGGCGCGACGTTTATCACCAACTCGCACGTGGTCCTCGCGGGCGGCGCTGTCCAGGGAGTCGCGAGCACCATGCGGATGCGGCCCGGCCCCTGGCTGGACCAAGCCGGCACAGCGAGTACCGCGGCTCTCGATCCACGCGAGCGCCTGGTCGACCCTGACGAAGCATTCCCCCACCACGCGGGCGCTGCGGTGCCGCTGCGCGCCGTGTGGATCGCCGACTTCCGTGCCCCTGACGAACACGACGTGCAACAACTGCCCCCCGACGAGGCGGCCGGCATCGCCGAACAGTTCGCCTTCGGGCTCAACGTCTACCGGCTCGAAGAAGACCTGCTGGACCTGTGCGGCGGCGACTACCGCGCCTTCTCCACGCAGTACGCACGGATGCGGGCACAGCTGCACGCGGCGGTCACCAACTGCCCCACCTACCACGTGCGCTCGGATGTCCAGCTCACTGCAAACCGCGACCAGCTTCTTCAGCTGCTCTCCGACGGAGGTATGTCATGAACGGCGCCATCATCGGCTACGGCACCATCGCGACCGGTCACGCCATCGGATACCGCCAGACCGAAGGCATCGACGTGACCACCGTCGTGGACCCCACCCCAGCACGTGCGAAGGCCGCCCGCAGAGCCGGGCTGCGCGCATACGCCACGTACGCGGAAATGATCGACCACGAGGCCCCAGACTTCATCGACATCTGCACACCGCCCAACAGCCACGCCAGCTACATCGAGCTCGGGCTGCGCGATGGCCTGCACGTGCTGTGCGAAAAACCGGTCCTGATGCCGCACGAGGGCGGCTACGACCGCTTGCTCGACCAGATCGCGGCCTCGGACAAAATCTTCTACCCCTGCCACAACTACAAGTTCGCCCCCATCCTGGCGACCATGCAGCAGGTCGTGCACAGCCCCGGCTTCGGCGACGTCCTCAGCGCCCGCTTCCGCACCCTGCGCCAGGGTCACGCCGTCGGCGTCCCCGAGTGGAACCCGCACTGGCGGCGCGATCCCCTCATCGCCGGCGGCGGGATCCTCCGCGACCACGGTCCCCACAGCGTGTACCTGGCGACCCACCTGACCGGACGCACCCCGCTAGCCGTGTCCTGCCTGACCGGTGCCATGCGCCACGACGGCCACACCGGCACGGAGGACACCGCGATGTTGATGATCCGGTGCGACGACGACGTCCCGATCGAACTCGATGTGACCTGGTCGGCCGGATACCGCAACAGCTACTACTCGATCATCGGCAGCGGCGGCAGCGTCACCGTGGAGAACGACGACGTCCAATACAGCCTCAACGGCCAGCTGCACCGCACGACCCTGCCGTCCAACTTCGACGACCCCAGGCACAGCGACTGGTTCGCCGCGATGTTCGCCGACTTCCTGACCAAGACACGGCACCCGGAACAGACGGCACCGCTGCTGGCCGAGACACTGACGACCTCCCTGGTAATCGACGCGGCCTACGCCTCGGCGGCCGACGACGGCCGATGGGTCGAGCTGACGCCGGCGCGGGACCTACTCATGCGCGCCGCGCGATGACGGCGCCGGACGATGACCGCGCCGGCCCGGCGACACTCGACGAAATCCGGGACTGGCTCAGCAGCCGGCCTCGCGACAGGGCCGTGCTCGCCACCGGCTGCTTCGACCTTCTGCACGCGGGACACCTGTGCTTCCTGGAGCAGGCGAGACGGCTCGGTGACCTCCTGGTCGTCGGTGTGAACAGCGACCAATCGGTCCGGCACCTCAAAGGCCCGAACAGGCCCATCGTCGGCGAACGCGAACGCGCCGCCCTCGTGGGCGCTCTGAGATGCGTCGACCGGGTATTCCTCTACGACGAGCCCACCGCCGACTGCCAAATCCGCTTCCTGCGTCCGCAGGTCTTCGCCACCGCGCGCGCAAGCATCTCCGCATACCCCAGCGAAGTAGCGTCCGCCGCCGAGGTTGCGGCACACGTACACGCGATCGACCGGATCGCGCCGTACTCGACGACCAGGCTGGTCGACACCCTGCGAGCGAACCTATGACGGAGAAAGTCATCGCCACCGGCAGCGCCCCATGGATCCCGGTGTCGCATCTGATGGAGGTGGTCAGCGCAGACTTCTACCCACCACAGCACCTGACCACCGCGGCCTTCAGCCTCGTATCCGAGACTCAAGGCCACCTGCTGCTGACGCACGTCAACCTTCCCGGACGGGGCTGGGACGTGCCCGGCGGTCACATCGATCCGGGCGAGGACGCCCGGCAGGCCGCAGCGAGAGAAATCAGCGAAGAGACCGGGTTTCTCATATCTGCCGAGGCGCTGGCGCTGCTCGGATGGCAACGCTTCACCTTGCACGAGAAACCGCAGGCCAGCTATCCGTACCCGTTCCCGGTGTCGTACACGCTGATGTTCACCGCGCAGACCGGCCTCGCCGATCCGCCGGTGGCCCCGCCCCGGGACTCGGAGTGCGGGCCTGCCGGATGGTTCACCCCTACGCAAGTCCGGCAGCGGTGCGCGACCTGTACCTGGCTGCCGTTCCTCGCCCTGCTACGCGAGGCCCGACACCTTGCCGACGTCTCCTCAGACTGAGAAGACTGAGCTTCCCGCGTCTGGCACGAGGAGACACCGATCGAGAAGGGTCACCTGCGTCTACGCCGGGCCGCTTGAGGAACGCTCCTTAAGCGGCTCGAAGCCCTCAGGCAGAGGGATCCCGAACCGCTGGCACAGCAAGGGCACATCGTGGCGATCGACATCACGAGCCGGATAGCCGGTATGCCAGCGCACCGCCCACTCGGCCGACTCGCACCGCACTGCAGTTCCGGCAATCGAACCATGTCCGGCGAGGGCCTCAGCCGGAAAAGGACCGCCCTCCACCACGGATCCGTAATGCAGCGATCCGTCCGCGAGCGGCTCGTAGAGGTGCAAGTCGACCCGCAACCGAACACCGTCGTGCAATACGAAGTTCCACGGCCTGTCGCCAGGCCACGGGAAGATCCGGTCGACACCAGCCTCAGCGAACGCGACGAACAACGGCTCCAGATGGGCGGCCGGCGCCCATACGTCAAGGTCGGAGTGTTCTCGCGTCTGCTCCCCGAGCAGCGCATCCACACCCCACCCGCCGCCAACACACGCATCTACGCCGTGGGCGTCGAGCCGCTCCACAAGCGCGACTACATCCTTGGCTGACATCGAATAATGGCTCACCGCATCAGGGTAGAGGCCAGCCCGACCCCATATCCGGCGATCACTACGGCTTCGCCATACGGGATCCCGTGGGAGAGACGCCAAGACCGCCTACCCCTCGTCGAGTCCGGCGGCTTCCCTGGGTGCACCGCGGCTCTGCGAACCGAACTGGAGCGAACATGACCACCAACGACACCGCCATCACGGCCGCCCCGGCTCCCGCACCGGCAAGTGGCCCCGGCGTCCAGGTCGTCGCCGCGCTGCTGCGGCGCGGCAACCACATCGTCCTTGTCCAGGAACAGCGTGATGGCAAGGAGATGTGGTCCATCCCCGGCGGCGGCGTCGAGCGCGGCGAACTTCTCACCGAGGCCCTGGTCCGCGAGGTCAGGGAAGAGACCGGTCTGAATCTGACGGTGGTGGGCCCGCTGGCCTACCTCGTCAACACCACGACCGCCCGGTACCCCTCCGCCTTGGTCGCGACCTTCGACTGCGCCGAGTGGGACGGCGAGATCGCGGTCCACGACCCGGACGGCAAGGTGACCGGCGCTGTCCTGCTGCCGCTGGACCAGGCGAAGTCCGTCCTATCGTCCTCCACCGCAACCCGACCCGAGATCGAACCCCTGCTGGACTACCTCAACAGCCTCACCGCCGGCCGCGTGTGGTCCTACCGGGACGACCAGCCCATCGAATACTGACTTCGGCTCGTCAGGGTGACGCTGGTTCGTCGAGGGCCAGGCCGGTGCCCGCTATGAAGCCGTCAAGGATGCCGGACCGGTACTGAAGGCGCTTGAGCCGGTTGCGTACGAGTGCTTCGAGCCGGTCGAGGGCGACGACGGCGAGGTTGGCCAGGCTGCGCTTGACGTGCGCCCATACCCACTCGACCGGGTTGAGGTCGGGTGAATAGGCGGGCAGCAGGAATACCGTCAGCCACTCACGCTCGGCGATCAGCTCGCCCATGGCGCGGGAGACGTGGGTGTTCAGACGGTCCCACACCAGCACGATGGGCGCCTTGACGAGCTGGTGGACGCCGTCGATCAACGCGATGAAGTCCCGCTCGCCCATGCTGCGACGTTTGCCTTTGCCCACTCGGTGGGTGCGCAGGCGGTGGCACAGCCGGGTCCGGGAGCCGGGCCGCATGGCGATCATCCCGGCCACGGACAGTCGCCCCGAGCGTCGTCCGCTCACCGTCACCTGCGGGGTGTGGCCGCGCCGGCCCCAGGTGCGTCCCCTGGGCGGCCGGCGGGTGAAGCCTGCCTCGTCCTCGAAGCAGATGTAGCCCCCACAGGCCGCCCGAGCTCTTTTACCTCCGTCCAGGTCGCCTCCTTCCACGCGGTGACGGCCTGCTCGTTGCGCTCGGCGACCCGCCGTGCGGGGACCTGCGGGCTGAAGCCGAGCCGGTGCATCAGCCGCGTCGCCCCGGAGACGCTGTAGGAGACGTGAAACTTCCTGCCGATCAGCGTGGCCACCCTCGCCGCGGTCCACACCTGGTCCTCCGTCCAGCCGTGCGCGGCCGGACCCTGCTCGAGATACCCGGCGAGCTCTTCAAGACAGCGTGGCGACAGGCGACACCGGCCCCCGCTCGGGCCTCGCGAAAGCAGCTCGTCGGCACCGCCTTGCCGCCACAACTGCTGCCACTGGTAAACCGACTTCAGACTCACACGCAGCTGCCGGGCCACCTCGGGCGGTTTGACCTGCTGCGTGAACAGCTCCGCCGCCTGTATCCGCACCGCTTCCCGACGCCGCCGTGCTCCAGGCGTCAGCCCGCCCCCATCCGCGTATCTCACACGCCACGGACTACCGACAACACCACACCCACATCAGCAAGTTCAGCAAACATCACCCTAACGAGCCGAGATCAGTAACGGCTGCCGGAAGCCCTGGCTGACGACATTTTCGCACGTCAGAGCATCGAATCGATCGCTGAGTCACTGGCATTGGGCTCAGTACAGCTCACGTTGGCCCGTGGTCGGCGATGTGTTCCGCCATGGTGAGGACGGTGCGGTCGGCGTACGGTGCGCCGATGATCTGGACAGCGATAGGCATCCCGTGGTCGTCGGTGCCGACGGGGGCGATGGCGGCGGGCAGTCCGATGTGGCTGATGAGGTTGGTCCAGCCGGTCTGGTCGAAGAAGCTGCGTTCGTTCCCGTTGACGTAGAGGGTGCGGCTGCCGTTGGAGATGGCGGGGGTAGGGGCGGCGGGGTGAGGAGTACATCGTGGTGGTCGAAGAACGCCGTCCACGCGGCGCGTTGGCGGGCGCGTTCTTCGTTCGCGGTCAGCCAGGTGCGGTGGGTCTGGGTGCGGTAGCGCAGGGCGGTGGCTCGGGGGGAGGTGTCGTCGTCAGGCAGGTGACGTGCGCTGGTCTGGTTCGCCGTGAATTCGGTGTCGGTGCCGGCGAGGGCGGCGTTGGCGTGGAGGAGTTGTTCGAAGAGTCTCGATGACGCTGTGAAACCAACAGGGCCGGGGGTGTGGGTGATATGTGTCCCGGTGGCGGTCAGCCGACGGGTGAGTTGTTCGAGGTTTTCAGCGGTGGCGTCGTTGACGGGGCAGCCGGGGTCGTTCGGCCAGATGGCGATGCGGAAGTCGTCGAGGTTTCGGGGTGGTTCGGGCAGGTTGAGGCGCCACGGTGTGTGCTCGTCCGGGACAGGTGTGGTGAGGGCGGTGAGCATGAGGGACAGGTCGCGGGGTGGCGGGCGAGGGGGCCAGGGTGAGCATGTCGCTGGTGGTCAGCCAGCCGGGTGGGCGGGGATGTGGCCTCGGGCGGGGACGATTCCTTGTGGGGCGCAGGGCGTAGGTGCCGCAGTAGTGGGCGGGCAGGCGGAGGGAGCCTGCGAGGTCGCTGCCGAGTTCGAGGGGGTCAGGCGGCGGCGACGGCTGCTGCGGCTCCGCCGGAGGAGCCGCCGGGGTGCGGGTGGGTCGTGCGGGTTGCGGGTGGCGCCGAAGAGGGGTTGTCGGTGTGGAGGTCCTGGCAGTAGGCGGGGACGTTGGTCTTGCCCATGATCACGGCTCCGGCGTGGCGGAGCCGTGCGACCGCGTCGGCGTCGCGTGCGGGGATGTGGTGGCGCAGTTCTTCGGCGCCGCAGGTGGTACGCAGTGCGACGGTTTCGAAGGAGTCTTTGATCGTGAGCGGCAGTCCGTCGACGTGGCCGACGGGCCGGCCCTGTGCGCGGCGGTCGTCTGAGGCGCTGGCTGCCTGCCGGGCCGCGTCGATGTCCAGGGTGATGACGGCGTTGAGGGTGCTGGTCTGGATCCGCTTGTGGTGGAGGTCGAGGAGTTCGCGGCTGGAGATGAGACGCCGGTTCAGAGCGCTGAGCTGGGCGTGGGCCGGGAGGGCTGTGTAGTCGGTGGTCACCGGATGACATCCTCGCGGGCGGTGGGACGTTCGTGCCGGGCGAAGTGCCGGGCGACGGCGCTCAGGACGGTGAGGTCCTCGATGGGGTGGGAGGACTCCATGTTCTGGTCGGCGAAGTCGGTAGATCGGGCCGGTGGCGTGCCGTGTCTGTGGGCGGTGAGGGCGGCGCGGATCTGGTCAGCGGTTATGGCCGCGTGGAGTTCGTCTCCCGCGAGGCCGGCGGCTCGGTGCCGCTGTTCGCTGTCCTTGCGTACGTCGTGGTCGAGGTAGGGGCGGACGGCTGTCTGTCCGTCGCGGATCTCCACGACGCGGCGGTAGACCTGGAAGGAGATGCCTTGTGTGGGTGGGCGTCCTGTGGCGGTGGAGTCGTTGGGTGTGAGGACGATTTCGGGTACGGCCCGGTGGAAGGCGAGCCACAGCGGGTGCAGTTGGCGGTGGGCCCGTTGAAGGCCGATCCAGTAGGCGGTGCGCTGCACTTGGGCGGTGAGGGTGGGGACGAGCCAGCCGACGAGGGTGAGGATGGTGCCGATGTCGCCGCAGATCCAGGCGAAGTCTTCCCAGCCGGCCAGTGAGGTTCCCAGGGCGGCGGCGATCACGTTGCCGATACGGACGGCGCTGTAGCCGAGGGTGATGGCCGCTCCGACGGAGACGATCCTCAGGCCGATACGGACGGCCGTGCGGGGGCTGCGGCTGGCCAGGCGCCAGCACGCCACGGCCAGGTAGAGCTCGGCGAAGGTGTAGGCGCTGATGTAGAGGGTCAGGTAGGTCGCGTAGATGTGGTCGTGCGCGTAGTAGAGGGTGAAGTCCGTCGGCCGCTGGACGGCAGGCGTCAGCAAGAAGAAGAGCACGAACAACCCGCTGATGACAGCGGCGCCGGAGCTGAGCCAGTACCGCGACATGCGCCGCGCCCGGTCGGCGGGTGATCCCCAGTGGCTGAGGACGACCTGTTGGCAGGCCAGCAGTGCCACCACGCAGCTCATGGCCAGCGGCACGGCAAGGTTCCGCGTGCCGAGGGTGTCGTCGATGGCCCGCCACATGGGGCTGAGCGAGAACAGGAAGCTGAGCGCCGAGAGTAGGTAGACGGCCGTCAGCGCCGCCCAGGCGGTGTCCCTGCGCCGGGCGGGAAGGTCTCTGAGCAGGAATGCGAGGCCGACCAGCGCCACGGTCAGGCTGATGGGATGCAGGAGGTCCTTCACCGGTCGCTCCCTCTGCGGCTGAGCAGGGTGTGGGCGACCCGCTCCTGTATGTCGTCGCCCGTCGGGGACGCGGTGCGCAGACGGTGCTCGATGACGCGGCCGGACAGGTAGGAGGCGAGGAGTTCGGCGTCGTGCTCCTCGGCCTCCTCGTAGCTGCTGCGCCCGAGCATCATCTCGACCAGCTCTGGGTCGAGCAGCGGGGCAAGGTCCTGCGGCTCCGCTGCGGGCACCTGGCCGCGTTCGTGGTGGCGGAGAAACAGATGGGCCATCTCGTGGCCGATGACGTGATCCTGGTGGGCACGGCTGGTCCGCGGGTCGAAGAAGATGTAGAAGGCGCTTCGGGTGACGTACGTGACGCCGCAGCGCCGCCCCGGAACAGTCTGGGCCGCCTCGATGTGCACCGCGCGCCCTGTCCGGCGGGTCACTTCGTGCCGGAGGTCACGGACGCTTGCGACCTGAGGGAGTTTCAATTCCGCCAAGAGACTCGACTGTTGGCGAGGAGACGACCACATAGTTCTCTCTGTTTCTCGTTCTTCTGAGTCTATTTGACACGGTGTCACTCGGGCTCTGGCGGAAGCCCTTCGAGTTCTCTCACCCTGTCAACTTCCTTCAGCACTTGGGCAAATCCATCTTCGGACAGCCCGATCATCCGGTAGAAGACGTTCTCGATACCGGCCTGCTTCGACTTGACCGCAGCAAACTGGCTCATCGCCGCGATTGCCACGTCGTCATCGTCGAAGAAGTCGCGCGGGAATCCGAACGCCCGGGCTAGCCACACCTTGGTCTCCGCGGACGGGTTGACTCGCTTCCCGGTGCGCAGCAGCGAGATATAGGAGTCGGAGAGCGAGCCTCCGAAACCGGCAATCCGTGCGGCTACTTCCTTGTTGCTGTAGACCCCCCGCCGCGGAGGGTGAACGTGCTCGAACAGCCAGTTCAACCGTTCACGGAACACGGCCCCTTCATCGGCGGACGCTCGCCCCGACAAGCCACTCATGATCAACTTCCCCTATATCCGACCCTTGTGACACCACCACCGTACGCCACCGCTGACTGGTGTTGACTGGCACGCCCCGGATATGAAAAGTTCTCCACCGCCAGCACTCCTCGGTTGGTTCGGAAAGCTTGCTCTCATGAGTCACGTTTTTACATGCGCAATCGGTCCAATAGAGCGACGGGAGGCCCGTTCGCAGCACATTTCACGCCCCCTTCATACACGAGCCCTGCCCCTCGAAGCCTCTGAGAAAGCTCAATCCCGAGCCGTTCGAGGAAAAGTTTCCGGCACAGAAACGGAAGCCAGCTCTGCTTTCGATGGGCGCTCACGGAAGGCAGGGACGCGCGATCCCCTGCGCGATGCCACTTTCGCGAGCCTGCCGAGAATCAGGCGCGCCGCCGCATTCCAAGCACCCTGGGCGACTGCAGCTACGGCCGTTCGGGGGCTTCGTGTGGCTACGGCCGCGCCTGGCGGCGATCACGAAGCCCGGTCATCGCGTCACGCTCTGCAACTAGTACAGAGTTTAAGAACCAACTCTGGATCTTGACGCAGGGTCGTGCGTATGTTCGTCGTCCCCCGGGCAGCCCGCCCGCACGACGAACGAGGAGAAGCGCATGCGCTCACTCCGGGCCTCGTAGGCCCGCATAGCAGCGACGGCGCCCGAGAGGTGCGAACTCCCGGACGCCGAACGCTCAACGGCACAAACCGCCCCGGCAAGGGCGGAGATTGCCCACCATCACCACGCTGATCCCTTCCACGGGGCGCTTCAGCGTGGCAACACTGCAAAGGGGATTCTTGCATGCCTCCTGCCCTGCGCAAAAGGTCGAACCGCCTGGCCTGCGCGGCAGCCACCTTCGTCTCGGCGCCTTCCCGCCCCGGCCCGGAGCACGCCATCACGGCCTCGGAAAGCCGCCAGTCCTGCCTCGTGAGCGGGGGTGGCCGATGAGCAGTGAAGCCCGCGAGTGGGTGTGGGAGCACAGCTCCAGCCGGGGGACCGCGCGTGTGGTCCTGCTGTCGATCGCCGACCGGGTGGCCGACGAGCAGTGTGTCTCCTGGGCCTCGCTGTCCAGTCTGGCCAAGCGCACGCGCGCTTCCGTCTCCACGGTGCGCGAGGCCATCGACCGTCTGGTCCACGCCGGTGAGCTGGAGCAGCTCGACGACCTCACCGGCCCGCAGCGCAGCACGGTTTACCGCCTCCCCCTCGCCGCCAAGGCCGTGGCAGAAACCGCCCAGGAGGACGAGGACGCCGACCAGGCGCCGGAGGAGGCGCCCGAAGCCACCCCGACGCTCCGGATCTCGGCCCTGCGACGGTACGGAATCCGCCCCCGTAAGGTGCCGGAATCCCCTGCGAGGGTCCGGAAACCGGCAGTACCGGAATCCGGCAGGTCCCGACGGAAACCGGCACCTCGACGTACCGGAAACCGGCACAGCGATGTACCGGAAACCGGCACACAGAACCGTAGTGAACCGGATTTGAACCGTAGGTACAGCAGCAGTGGTGGTGCTGCCGTCCTCTCGGCTGCCGAGTGGCAGGTCGACCCAGCCACCCACGCCTGGGCCCGCCAGCAGGGACACCTCGACCGCCTCGGCGAGCAGGGTCTGCAGGCTGCCGACGCGAAGTGGCGTGCCCACCGCGCCGACTTCAAGCCAAGGCCGGCGGACGCCTGGGCTGCCGACTGGCGCTCCTGGATCGCCCGAGAGCACGCCCCCAGCCGCCCGAACCTCTACGCCGTGCCCGGCAGGGCCACCGCCGCGCCGAGCGGCATGACGCGGGCCGAGGCCCACACCGCCGCCCTTCTCGCCGCCCTCGACGAGCCGACCGGAACGGAGGGCTGACCGTGGACCGCCGCGAAACCGCCGCCCTGCTGGCCTACATCGGCCGACTCGACCCCCGCACCATCCGCACCGACCCGGGCGAGGCCCGCGACCAGCTCGCCCAGTGGCATGAGCTGCTCGGCGACGTGCCGATGGCCACCCCGCACGGCTGGGACGCCCGCCTCGCCGCCCGCCAGCACATCCGTACCTCGCCGTACCAGATCCTGCCCGCGGACGTCGTCCGGCCCTGGGAGAGCTACCGGCGCGACCGCCTGGCCCGGCACACCGATCCCACGCCGTCCGTCGACCCGGACGACCAGGCCGCCTGGACCGCCGAGCTGGTCGGCACGCGCCGCGCCGTCGCCGCCGGCACCGCGCAGCCCGCACAGGCCCGGGCGATCACCAGCGGTCGCGACGGAATCGACCCGAGGCTGGAGGCGCGGCTGCGGGAGATCGGCTCCTGCATACCGCCCGCCGCCCGAGCCGCCCTCGCGCCCTACCGGCCCGCCCGAGCAGCCCGCGAAGCCGCCGTCGCGCAGGGGCTGCCCGACGCCATGAGCGTTCGCTGCGAGTGGTGCCTGGCCCAGCCCGGCGAGCCATGTCGCCGCCGCCGGATCGGCCCCGACGACGGGGTACGCGGAACTGCCCCGCGCGCCACCCCACACCCCGGCCGCCTCGACCTCGCCGCCGCCCAGGCCCAGCAGACGGAGCAGGCTCAACAGCCCGCCATGGCCTGACCGGGGCATCCGGCGCGTGCATCCCGTCCGATGCACCGCCTCCCAACTTCACCGTCCCGCCCCGGCTGCGGCGCACGCCCGCGCACCGCGGCCGGCGCCCGACGCCGCGCCCGCCGCGCACCGCCCCGGTCGGCCGACGCGGCAGCACATCGGAGATCGCCTTGCGCCACATCACCACCCACGACGCGCCGGCCACTGGCCTGCGCGGCATCGGAGACACCAGCTGGCACAGCCGCGGAGCGTGCCACGGCATGGACGTCGAGGACGCCGACGCCGTCTTCTTCCCCGGGCCCCGGGACCACGAGGACATCGCGGAGGCGAAGGAGCTGTGCGGCTGGTGCCCGGTACGCCGCGCGTGCCTCGACTTCGCCCTGGAGAACGTCCTCAAGGAGGGCGTCTGGGGCGGCCTCACCGAAGCCGAGCGGCGCCCCCTGCACGACGGCCTGCCTCAGCGTCTCGACTACCGGCGCGTGACGGCCTTCTTCCAGGGACGTGACGTGCATCTGACCGAGGCCGAGCGGCAGGTCGTCATCGACCATGCCTACGTACGCGGCTGGCGGCCCGGCCGGCTCGCCGCCGCCCTGCAGATCAGCCACAAGCACGCCCGAGACCTGCTCCGGCAGGCCGCCAACAAGGTCTTCGACCGCGACCGCACCTACGGCGTGCCGCGGCCCAAGAAGAAGCGGAAGAAGACCGATCCGGCAGCAGGCAGCCCCGCGCCCGCTGTACCCGGTACTCAGCAGCCGGTATGCCGCCCGGCAGCGTCGACTCCGGCGCCCGCCTCTCTCGGAAAGGCCGCATGACCCACCCCGTCCTGGCCCTCAGCGCCGCTCCGGACCTCCCTCTCCTCCTCGCCGCCGGCGTGCCCGCCGCCCTCGTGCTGGTGCTGGTCGCCTGGACGATCCGGCGCCGGGGTACGCGCCCGCAGAAACGTCTCGGCGGTCCGGCGGTCAAGGTCGCTGCCCTTGCTGCCCTCGGCTGCACCGCCTACAGCGCCGACACCTCGTGGCGCTTCGCCGCCGACTACCTCGACATGGCCGGCACCGCCGAGCGGGCCGGGATGTTCGCCGCGGCCGAGCTGGCGCTCTTCGCGACCGCGCTGATGGCACGCCAGAACCTGGCCACTCAGGGTGCTCCTGGTCTGCCGGGCACCCTGGTCTGGGTGATCACCGGAGTGCAGGTGATCCCCGCCTATGCCGAGAGCGGCCCCATCGGCGGCACGGTCCGGGCCTTCGTCGGGCCGGTCATGGCGGCGATGCTGTGGCACCTCGCGATGGGGATCGAGCTGCGCCTGCGCACCCCGGGCGCTGCGTCCCACGGGCTGATCGCCATCCTGGGCCGGGAGGCACGCGAGCGTCTCCTGTCCCGCCTCGGCATCGCCGCGCGAGACCGCGACGCCGCACAGATCACCCGGGACCGGGCGACCACCCGCGCGGTCGCCCTCGCCGCCCGCCTCGCCGAGCGCACACCCGAGCAGCAGCGGAGCTGGCGCGGCCGGCGGCTCACGCGGAGCCTGTCGAAGGCGGTCGGCAGGGCCTCGGTCGGCACCGACCCCCTCCAGCGCGCGCAGCTGCTCGACCAGCTCGCCGCCCGCCGGCACGCACTCGCGCTCGCTACGGTCCCGCTGCCCTCGCCTTGGTCCCCGGTGCAGAGCACCGCAACGGCAGCCACGGTCCCCTCGCAGTCAGCCTCGAAGGCGCCGGTCCCCGTAGCCGGTCCCCACGGTCCCGACGAGTCGGACGGGGGCCCGGGACCGAGTGCCCCGAGGGGACCGGTCCCCGAGATTGCGGACTCGAAGGCGTCGGCAGGCGCGGGGACCGAAGGCGAGAACGCGGGGACCGGCGTGGGGACCGAGGCCCCAGAAACAAGCGCGGTCCCGGGGACCGGTCCCGCCAACCCGGAAGCCTCGGAGAGGGACGCCCGAAACATGGGGACCGAGCGCCTGACGCGAGAAGTGCCTGCTCATGGCCCTGATTCGAGTCGGGGACCGACCGACACCGACACGGGGACCGAGCCCACCGGGGACCGGGGACCGACCGACACCGACACGGGGACCGAGCCCACCGGGGACCGGGGAAACCAGGTCCCTCTCCGGCGGAAGGCGCCCACGAAGACCAGGACGAAGAACAAGGGGAAGCGCGGCCGGTCCCGCACCCCGCAGACACAGCGCCCGCCACACGAGCTGGAGCAGTCGGTGGACCAGCTCGTCCAGCAAGTCCGCCCCCACGTCCCCGCCCTGCTCGAACGGGACGGCAACGAGTCCGTCACCCGGGTCCAGCTGCGGGAGATCCTCCGCCGCGAGGGCCTGAAGGGCGGCCGGAACGACCGGCTGAGCCTCGTCCTCCAGGAACTGCGGAGCGACGACACCACAAAGACAAGGAGCACCGCCCGATGAGGACCTGCCACCAGTTCGACACCGTCCGTGCGGAGTACGAGCGGGAGATCGGCTTCATGCTCGCCCACTCCAAGCGGCACGAGGGCAGGCCGGCGGCGAAGTCCAGCGCAAAGCAGGCTGCCTCGACGAAGAAGCGGATGGCCCGGGCGCTCAACAGCCACGTCGGGCGCTGCCCCGAGTGCGGCTGAACCGGCCAAACCTCAGCTCAACACCCCTATCCGCAAAGGGTGGCCCGGCTCCGTGCCGGGCCACCACCCCGCTTAAGGAGGCACGCCGTGATTCCGCGTCCCCGTCGTTCATCCGAGCCCACCGCCGCCGAGGCCAGCGCCTGGGCGGAAGTCCTGGTCCGCCGGCGAGTCCTGCACGCCGCCGTCCTCACGCCGAACGGCCAGTGGCTCGTCCAGGACCGTCCCGACGGACCCGTCCGCGTCCTCTTGGGACCGGCCGATGTCGTCGCGCTGGCGGCGACCATCCAGCACCACACCCGCACCATGAGGCCCGAATTCCGATGACGAACCCCACTCAGAACGGCACCACCCCGGAAGCTCCTTGCGACTCCAACTCGGTCTCAGAAGGAGCAAGTTGGGGCGGAAGCGTAGCTTCCGCCAACCCCGCCCCCAAGGGGGACGGGGAGGACCTGCACCAGGGGGCGCAGGTCCATCAGGCTTCGACCGGGGGCGGATCGAAGCCAGGGCAGGGGGAGAAGCAGACTGAGCCGCGTGTACGCCGACAGCGCGTTCCTCGCGCCCGCCAGCGTCCGCGCCAGTCGCCCGAGAAGAAGCGCCTGCACCAGCCCAACACGCGTTTCAATGATGACGAGTTCGCCGTGATCAAGTCCGCCGCCGCCCAGTGCAGTCTGTCCGTCGCCGGGTTCCTCGCCCGCTCCGCGCTCGCCGCCGCCCGCGACCTCGACCGCACCAACGCCCAGATCGCAGACGAACGCGAAGTCATCACGGCCCTGTTCGACAGCCGGCGTCGGCTCGGCTGGGCCGGCAGCAACCTCAACCAGGCGGTCAAGGCGCTCAACTCCGGTGCAGACGTTCCTCAGCTCGACGCGGCCGTCGCCGCCGTACGGCGTGCCGCCGACACCGCCCACGAAGCCGCCACACGGCTGATCGAGCACCACGGCTCATGATCCCCAGCGTCAACCCGTCCGGGTCGGACACCAGAGGTCTCCTCTACTACCTCTACGACACCGGCAAGTACGAGGATCACACCGACCCCCACCTCGTCGCCTCCTTCGACGGCATGTCCCCCGACCCCGGCCGCAACTCAACCCTCACGGACCTCCAGCGGCTCCTCGACCAGCCCATGATGGCCCTGCCGAAGCACGCCCGCCCGGCCAAGCACGTGTGGCACACCTCCGTACGAGCCGACCCCGGCGACCGGATCCTGTCCGACGAGGAATGGGGTGAGATCGCCCGCCGTATCGTGGCCGCCACCGGTATCGACCCCGGCGGCGGACAGCCCGGCTGTCGCTGGGCAGCCGTACGCCACGCCGATGACCACATCCACATCGTCGCCACCCTCGTCACCGAGGACGGCCACCGCCCCGACGACTTCCGCTCCGGCGCCCGCGCCCAGGCAGAAGCCCGGCTCATCGAGAAGGAACTCGGCCTCCATCAGGTCGCCCCCGGCGACGGCACCGCCGCCCAGCGGCCCACCAGCGCCGAACGGCACAAGGCCGAGCGGCAGGATCGCGAGCGCACCGCCCGCGAGGAACTGCGCGAGACCGTACGGCGGGCGGTGGCCGGGGCGGGGAGTGACGAGGAGTTCTTCGACCGGCTCGCCGCCGCCGGCCTCCTGATCCGTAAGCGCGCAGCTCCCTCCGGAGACCTTCTCGGATACAAGGTCGCCCTGCCCGGCGACCTGAACAAGGACGGCGAGCCGGTGTTCTACCCCGGCGCGCGCCTGGCCCCCGACCTGTCGCTGCCCCGCATCCGGGAGCGCTGGTCCGGCGACGCCGGGCCCGGTACGACTTCACGGCAGGAGGAAACGGTCCGTACGGGGCCCGGCATGCCGGCCTCCGCCCGCCGCGGGACGGCATCGGCCGCGTGGCAGGCCGTGCTCGTCGTCG
Source organism: Streptomyces sp. MNU76 (assembly GCF_020982545.1). Lineage (GTDB taxonomy): Bacteria > Actinomycetota > Actinomycetes > Streptomycetales > Streptomycetaceae > Streptomyces. The sequence continues at coordinate 22,422 of NZ_JAJKLK010000004.1, forward strand.
AGCACGGCGACGACGCGGTCGCCGCCGCCCACATCGCTGCCGCCGGCGAGGTCCTGGACGCGCTCGCGAAGACCTCCGCCGCCCACACCCGCCGCGAACTGCGAGACGCCGCAACAGCGTTCGAGCGGGCCTCCCGCTCCCACGTGCGCGCCGTACGCGGGCACGACCGCGCGCTGCGGCAGGCCGCCCGCGATCTCGTCCACGCAGGGCCCGCCCTCGGCCGCGGAGAGGACGGTGCCACCACCGCGATGGCGATCGACATGCTGTTCTTCCTCATCACCGCCGCCGCCCACTGGCACGCGAGAAAGGGCCATGCCCAGCAGGCCGAAGCCGCTGCGCGGGCCGCCGAGCACCTGCGCACCGCATGCCAGACCGCCTCCGCCCAGCCCCTCGGCGTGCTCTATCAGCGAGGCCGGCGGCTGAGCCGCCCCATGCTCCAGCGGCAGACCGTGCTGCTGCGCGAGGCGCTGCCGCAGCTGGCCGAGCAGATCCTCGCCGAGCCCGGCTGGTACGCCCTGGCCGCGACCATCGCGGACGCCGAAGCCGTCGGCCACGATCCGGCCGCTCTTCTGTCCGCCGCGGTCGGGCGTCGTGAACTCGACACCGCGGAGTCGGTGAGCGACGTGCTGGTGTGGCGGATGCGGCGGACGGCCGATCTGCCCGCCGACGCCTCGCCCCTGTCCGAGAGCGGCACCGCTGGGGTCCAGTCCGCACCGCGCAGGAGAGCCACCCAGGCTTCCGCGCCCGGCCGCCGCCGCAATGGGGAGGAGACCTCGGGCAAGACCCGGTGAGCCCTGCCGGCCGCGGTGCAGCCTCAGCTCACGGCCAGGAGCAGGCGTACCGCCACCGCCCCGCTCGCGACCCACAGATGGCCGTACGCCGCAGCGGACCCCGGCAGCAGTTCAGGCCCGCAGTGTGGGTCACGGGCGCTGCGCACACTCAGGCGGAACGCACGGGCGCAGGGCGGCGACTCAAGCCAGCACGTGACGCGAAGTTGGGCGGTCGAAGTCCAGGTGGCGTGTTCGGGCACGCCGAGAGGACATCACTCATCCGCTCGAAGACACGCGCCGTGCCCACTCGTCATCCCCGCCCCCAGGAATCGGAAAACGACTGATGACCTGCCCGAAGACGACTGTGGACTTTGTGAATTGAAACCACCAGGGGCGTGGGGCACGATCATGAAGCGAGCAGGGACGAGACATAGGAGGACGCCAGGGTGTTTCACCGAATACGCCGCCGGGCCAAGGAGCCCAGCGAGGAACAGCGCCGATTTTTCGAGCTGTCGGCGCGGCTGCAGACCCAGGTCCCGCCCGGGATCGGAGTGCCGCCGACCGAGGTGGTGGACGACTTCCTTCCGCCGGAGCTGCGGGTACCCAGCCACGACCAGGTCGACGGCACCATCATGCCGTGGAAGCAGCCGCTCGTCCTCGACGGCGAGATGGTCGCCTGCGCCGAGTGCGGAACGTACCGGGACTGGCTCATCCTCTCCACCCGCGGCCAGATCTGGCTGCGCTGCCGGGCCGGACACCAGCAGCAGGAGACCCGCCTCGACACCGCCTGGTTCAACCGGAACTCCGGGCCGGCGGACGCGACGCACGCCACGTTCGAGGACTGCCTGCGCCACCTCGGGCACTGACCCCCACTCCTACGACCCCACCGGGCCCGCAGGCCCGCACTGACCACCCGTCGTCCAGCACCAAGGGGTCAGTTCCGTCATGCGCGTTCGCATCTCCACCACCGTCCTCGGCATCACCACCGCCCTCCTCGCCGTGCCCGCCTGCTCCACCGACACCAACGGGACCAAGCCCGTCACCGCCGCCTCCGCCCATCCCGGGGCGCGGGCCGACGCAGCCCAGCAGGCTGCTCCGCTCACGTCGGCCGCGCTGGAGACGCGCCTGCTCGACGAGAACGACCTCGGCAGCGGCTACCTGCGCAAGCCGGAGCGCCCCGCCTAGAACGGCGACGTCACCGTCATCGGCTGCCCGGCCCTGAGCGAGTTGGGCGGCGACGCGGCCACCGGCGCCACGCTCGCCTTCCCCCGCAAGGCGAAGACGGCCTTCACCTACGGCGGCAGCTCCTCCGAGATCTCCGAGGAGCTGTACAGCGACGGCGCGAACAAGCTGTCCGAGGGCATCGGCCGGATCTTCGACGCCATGACCGGATGCCCGACCTATCAGGTCGTCGCGGGCGGCACCCCGATCGACATCGCCTCGCAGAAGCTGCCCGCGCCCCACGGCCTCGGTGACGAGCAGTGGAGCCAGCTCCTGACGTTCTCCGCCGGAGGACGGAGCACCGTGGTCAAGCAGACCGCGATCCGCGACGGCAGCCTGCTGCTGATCGTCGCTGGCTCCCCGGCCCTCGTCGACCGCCACCTCGACAAGGCCCTCACCAAGGCCACGGCAGCCAGCTGACCGGCCCCGACACACTGCTGCCCCCGACCTTGATCGGGGGCAGCAGTGCTGTGCTTGTTCCGCTTTGACGGACCATCGGTGTGGTGGTCAGGCCGCGGTTCCGTACATCCAGCGGCGAACCACGGTGTAACTGTCAGGAAGCTCGCTTCCCGTCCGCTCCCTATACCTCGCCCTGGCCTCTTCGCCGGCGTGCTGACCGGGAGGGAGCCTACGGAGGAAGGGGTCGCGGTCAGGGGCAGGGAAGGACTGGCGAGGCTGCTTTGTAGCCTCGTCGTCAGAAGCCGGTTCGTAATCCGCGATGTCCACGACCTCATGACTTGCTGAGCCCTGCCTTGCGAGGTAAGTGACCACGGCCAGCCCCACGACCAGAGTCACGCCGCCGATGACGCGGATCTTCGGCTTGTGCTTCGCGTACCAGCTCTTCAACTTCTCGTCGGAGGGCGCGGGCTCGCCATCTGCGGGAGTAGGTTCCCCGGGCGTGGAGTCGTCCATGTGCACACATCTATCGAACCCAGCCTCTACCTGTCAGGCAATCAACCGAGATCACCCGATCCGCTTCAATACACCGAGCAGATCCCCACTTCACCGCCTTGGGACCGGAGGCGATCACCGGTGCAGGGTAGGCCCGACACCTTGTACTCGGCGCCCTGGTCGCTGTCCTCCGACTCGTTGGCTCGCCCGAGCTCCGGAGGGAAATGCCAGAAACCCGGCTCCTGTTCGGGGACCGGGCTTCTGGCATCTGGCTGAGGGACGCCGTCGATCACTGGGCCGGCGCCCGCAGCAGTCGCTCCCGGGTGGACTCGGGCAGGACCCGGCGCAGGACCGGTGCGGTCGAGCTGAGGGAGGCCGCGAAGGCTGCCACGAGGTCGTGCGGGACGCTGGAGCCGAAGGAGGCCGCCCACAGGCAGGGGGCACCGAGCGCGGGCTCGGCCCATGCCTGCCATCCAGTTGGTCCAGGCTCGTCGGCCTCGGTCGTCAGGGCGCGGGGGTCGGCGTCCTGGATGAGGGGCGGTACCTCGCCGAGGCTGATGTGCGAGGTGAACGTCGGGTCCGTCGCTGCCGCGTCGGGCTGGTCGATGTCGCGGAGCCAGCCGTGGGCAGCAACGGCGTCGAGGACCAGTTCGGGGCCGGCGAACGGCACGGTGGGCTGGTCTCGGGCGTCGAGCGCGACGAGGAAGTCGGCCACTGCCTCGCCTGGGACGTCGGTGGTGAAGTAGCACGACCACGACGCGAGCGGGCTGCTGGTGTCCGCGCGGGCGGAGATCTGCCAGGCGATCGGCAGGTCTCCCAGGTGGAACGGCTCGTCCGCCAGGCTCCACTGCGCCCATCGGAGAGTGTCGGAGCTGATGTGCAGGACGGTGCTGCGCAGGACCTGGCGGTCCTCCGGCTCCTCGTCCGGCTCATGACGTCCGCGGACGATCGTCAGGCTCGTCCAGCCCAGACCGGAGAGCGTGTCGGCAACGCCGTCGTAGAGGCACCCGTCGTCACCGGCCAGATGCCGGGGACCGACCCAGAACGCGGGCTGGCCGCCAGGCGGAATGGACGAGTCGGGCGGGAAGTCGGGATACAGGGGCGCCTCCAAGAGGTCGGTGCGGGTCTAATTGCCGCCGGCACGGCGGCGGGGACGGCGCGGGGGTGCCTGGACGGGACCCTGCCAGGTCAGGGCGATGGCGACCTCAGGAGGCAGATGGCCGAGCTGGGCGCCCTCGTCCCGCCCCTCGGCGAGGTAGACAACGGTCCGGCCGGTCTCGTCCACGGACTGCACGACCTGCTCCAGGCGGTGCGCCATCGGAAAGAAGGGGTTCATGGCCTGGCGGACCGGAGCATCCCGGTCGCAGGCGGACAGCAGGTCGATGAGATCACCGACGGTCATCTCCGAGGACGTCACGAACAGCCTCCTGGGGTGAGCGGAAACAGTGAGCGGTGAAGAGGGCGGGGCCCGACATCTGACCGGCCGCCCGAGCGAGAACTACTCGTGGGCGCTTGGCTGTCGCACACGACGTGATGTCTCCAGCACGCGCGCCACGGCGGCGGCGACGATGTCGGCCGGCGTCTCGATGTCGAACGACAGGTGATAACCACGCACCCTGGCCGTGCCGGACACAGCGATCTTCCATCCCTCACCGTCCGTGCCGGGACGGCCGAGCGGGAACCAACCGAGGTAGAAGCGACCGTCCTTCGAGCTGACGTGCACGTCCGCGCGGTCGTCCACAATCAGATGGAAGTCCTCTGCGGAGAACTGGTCCATCACGAGCGCGGGCTGGCCGGGGCCGAGCTGCCACTCGCGCAGCCGCAGGGCTTCGACGGTGGTGGAGAAACCGGAGCCCACAGACGCTACGGTCACGGGCAATCACCTCTCTGACCTGGCATTTCTTGCAAGATGTCTACGTTGGCATGCCCCCGACCGCGTTGGCCAGTCCTTCCGCGATCTTTCCTGTCTGCCCCCGGCGAACTGTTGTCCGCCAACATTGTGGGATCCCATTTCGCATGTCGGAATCTGCTGACTGGTGTCTGATCGGAGTCGGATCCGCCGCCACTGGCGAGACTGGGCATGATCGTTTCGCCGGTGAATCCAGCAGCCCACCCGGGTGACAAATGACCGCCCTGAGGCACGGCGATGTCCGCCAGGCAGTATCAACGGCTGCATGATCAAGAACCTGCGCCGCGGTCTGATTGCCGCCGTCCTCGCGTTCGCCGCCCTTGCCCCAACACCCGCCCAAGCTGACGAGTTCACGCTCATGGAGGGCATCGCGTCCCTGCCCATCGCCGATGAGATCCGCGAAGGGTACAAGCGTGAGCTGTACCCGCACTGGAAGGACGACGACAAGAACGGCTGCTCGGCCCGGAACGACGTATTGATCTCTGAGGCGATCGAAGCCCCGACCGTGGGTGCCGGCTGCACTCTGACCGGCGGCGTGTGGCACAGCTACTACGATGACGCCGTCGTCCGCGGCCCCGCAGGCGTGGACATCGACCATATGGTGCCATTGGCCGAGGTCCACGACTCGGGCGGCTACGGCTGGAGCACCGAGCGACGCCGCCGGTACGCCAACGATCTCGGCTCCGAGGTCACCCTGGTCGGGGTCAGCGCGCGTTCGAACCGGCAGAAGAGTGACCAGGACCCGGCCACGTGGATGCCGATGGAAGCGGTGCACTGCCGGTACGTCGGGGAGTGGGTCGTCACGAAGAAGCGGTGGGGCCTCAGTGTCGACGAGGCGGAGCGTACTGCACTGTTCCGCTATGCGGCCGGGTGTCCGGACGTGATGCTGTCGTACGAGTCGGCTGCCTGACATCTGGTGCTCCCCGCAGGCTCCTTCCAGGGTTCACTGGATTCGTTGAGACAGGGCAAGAGCGACATGTTCTGGTGCGCACTGTCTCGCCGAGCAGCGGGCCCGTTTACAGCTGGCGGTGCCGCCTGGCCAGCCACGCTCTCCGGGCCGGCGCCTCGTCGGCGCCAACCTGGAGAGCGGTTCTGGCCGCCTTCAAGAACAGGTTGTGCTGGCCGTGGTAAGCACTGGAGAGCCTGGTGCGGGCCGCCATCTGTTGGCCGCGGTCTCTTTGTACTGTGCCAAGCCAGACTGGTTGTGGGGCATGGTCGTAGAGGAGGGACTGCTGAAGTGCAGTGGCCGTATCGACTACGTCTTTTGGAGCGCGGAGTTCGAGTGCAGCGAAGGCCCGCTTCAACCGTTGGGAGTCCAATTCCCTGGCCCGGCGCTCCATCTCGTCCCAGCGTTCCTGGAACGCGTCCTCGTACATGGCTTGATAGTCCTGGTAGAGCTGCTCGGCCTGGAGGAGAAACTCTGCGCAGAGGGTGGGCAGGAGTTCTCTAATCCAGGGAGCGTCGGCTTGGTAGCGGGCGGCACTGGCCTGACTGCGTCCGGCTATGGCTGTACCACCGGCGCCTAGAAGTGCTCCGCCGAACGCCGCTCCCGCAGCGATCAAGCCGAGCAGGAACTCGCTGTTCACATGTCCTCCAACTTGTCACGACGGCCCGGAAGTTACCACGGTTGACCATGCTGATCATTTGCGTTTCGGTCGATGCGCGTTACCTCAGCAATCCGGCACTGTCGAATGCGTCGTGAATTGCGAACACTCGCGATATCACGCTTCGGCACGGCGAAGTCGCCGAAGATCGAGTGTGGTCGGGGCGCCCGTCGTCCGACGGGGTAGAAGCCTGTGATGTGGTAGCGGATCTGGTTGTGCCAGACGTTGAAGTCCATGACCCAGGGCTCGGCCAGGTCATCCACGACGATCAGTGCCGGGTGGGTGCCGGCAGTGGGCCGGTACAGGGGTACCGCCACGGGAACCGGGCATTCGCCGAACACGGAGTCGGCGTGGAAGGCCCTGGCTGTCACCATGCGTTCCGCGAGCGCACCGGGCGCGTGGTATTCGGCCGGCACCTGTTGGAGGAGACCGTCCAGCTCGATCACGATGGTGCGGTGGCGCTTTCCCGTCTGTCCGTGGAGTGGCTCCCAGGTCACTGGGTCACGGCCAGGTGCGAGGTGAGCGGGATGTCGTAGCGCATCCAAGAACGCATGGCGGCAGCGGTATGGGGCCTGCCGGAACCGAGAGTGCGGTATCCGTCAAAGGTCCAGCCGGTCACCTCCAGGAAGGTGCCGTGGCCCGTGCTGATGGCCAGTTCCGTGTTGAGGAAGGCGGGCCGCTTGGCCACCGCGAAGCCCTGCCAGGCGCGGTCCCAGCGGAACAGCGTGCCGAACTCCGGGTCGTCCCAGACCAGGAGGCGGTTGCGCGCGTGGGCGGCTCGGCAGTCGAGGATCCACAGGTCTGTGTGGGCCTCCCGGCCGGCGACTTCCACCGGGGCAAGCGGATGGGCCTGGATTTCTGCCCGCTTGCCGCAGCGCAGCAGGCAGTCCGCTCTGCGGTTCCCGAGCGGGATTTCGGTGGCCACACCCCAGTCCTTGACTTCTTTGTGCCACGTGGACTCGGTCATAGGGCGCCCGCGTACCGGAGGAGTTCGGCGTCTTCGTCGTCCAGGCCAAGGGCCTGGGCTCCGACCTCGGCAAGGTAGTCGGCGAGGTTGAAGATGCCGGGGATGCTGTCGATGCCGACGACGAGCCGGTCGTAGCGTTTGAACAGAGCGAGGATGCGGTTTCCGCGGGCCCGATGCTCCTTGGCTCCTTGGGCGGATTCCTTGGCCGCGCTCTCAAGCCGGTCCGCTTCCATGAAGTCGCGCTCGGCAAGAGGAGGGAGGACTTCCATGATGCGGTCGAGGTCTTCCAGCACGAGTTGCTGGGCCGACTTCTCCGTCAGCTCGCCGCCCTCACCGATCAGAACCTTCGCCACGACCCTTTCGTCGTCGCATCCAGCGCTGTGCGGGCCGGGAACCGCAGCGTCGCCAGGGCCTGATGCTCCGGTCCCACAGTTCGGACCCATGATGGTGGTACCGACCTGTGTGGGTCCGGCCGGACCAGCGAGAGCGGCGATTCGAAGTTCTTTGCAGACCTTGTTGAACGAGGTGGTGCACATCGATTTCACGGCGCGGTCGAATACCGGACGGTATTCCGTAGAGAGCACGTTGATCTTCGACCGGACGACGCTTTGCATCCGGGCGAGCTGCTCGACTTCGCTCCCGCCCTGGCGGATGCACCGCAGAGCCTCCCGGTCGAGGACGTCGCGTACGGCGTTGGGGTAGCGGCCGGCGGCATTGGGGATAGGCACGGGTTTCTACTTTCCGGAGAGGAGTCGGATCGTGCGGGGGCGCTTGTCCAGGACGCGGCCGGCCCAGGAGGTGACCGAGTCACGGATGGATTCGACGGACTGCCACACGTCGGGGTCGTCGACGTGTGCGAAATCGTCGGGACCCAGCAGGAGGATTTCCCTGCACCTGTGGGCCAGGCCGAAGTAGCGGATGGTCCAGTCGGCACGCGGGTCGCGTGCGTCGTCGCCGATCAGCTCGTTGACCAGTTCCTCGTCCGGGTCCGGCACGGGGCGCATCTGCTCGCGCACGTACCGGGCGACCTCCTGATCCTGGAGGACCTCACGCACGGTCGGCTCCCGCAGGATGGACAGGACAGCTTCCGGGTTCTTGGTCAGTTCCGCGACGACGGCCTCCCGCACTCCTGCACGGCCGAGCTGTGCGACGATCTCGCCCGGCGTCTCAATGCCGCAGGCCGCTCCGTCCGCCAGGCCCACGGCCCGGCAGTACTCCCCGGCGTCGAGTACGGCCGGCCATCCCGCCCGCTCAGCGCCGGCGAGCCGCCCGAGCAGCAGTCCGACACGACGCGCGCGCTCGGCCGTGTCGGTTACGCAGGCTGCGACCACGCACTTCCACGGCACGTGGACGGACGACGTGGCGAGACGTTCACGAAGTTCCGCGCCCGCCAACGCCGTGACGCGCTGGTATCGCTCAAGCGTGTCGGCCGCATAGCCGAGTTGGCGTGCCAGCGGTTCCAGGGCGCTGCTCACCGCCAGGTTGGATTGCTCGGCGATCTCGGCGCACACGTCGCCGAGTCCGAAGCGCGCCGCAAGCTGCACTCGCGTCGCCTGGACGTCCTGCTCAGCGAACCCTCTCGCGCGTTTGAGCTGATCGTCGGTGTAGCCGGGATCTGCGCTACCGCCCGGCTCGATCCATACGTTCTCCATGGCCGAGGACGGTAGAAGCCCGAGCCCTCGGAAATGGCCGCGAGCCACTCGAACGGTCGCGCAGAAATCGGGTCGACGACCAAGATCTCAAAAATGTGCCCTACGGCTGATCACCCCCGAAGTCCGGTTTGACCCGGCCCAGTCGACGGCCTGAATCTGCCCTGCGTGACAATCCGATCGTCAGGAGAGGCAATGCTCAGCGCAGAGGAGCGGCAGGAGGTGAGCGCGGGGTACCCGTCGTTCGTCAATGGGATCCCGGAGCGCGACTGGCCCCATCTCCGGCTCGGTGAGGAGGACCAGCGGCTGATCCAGGGCAAGCGAGGCGAGCACAACCGGCACGGCCTCGCCGTGCAGCTGACGGTCGTGCGCTTGCTGGGCCGTTTCCAGACCGACATGGAGAGGATCCCGGAGGACCTGGTGCTGCGTGTGGGCGAGCAGCTCGGCATCTCCGACCCGCTCGCCAAGATCATCCTGTACGGGGAGAACGGCGACACCGTTCGAGACCACGTACGAGAGATCAGACGGGAACACGGCTGGACCTCCTTCCTGGAGGGCGAGGCTCAGCTCGTCGCCTGGTTGGAAGACCGGCTGAAGTACTCCACGGACGGCCCGAAGGCGATGACGCTCCAGGCCCTGGTCTGGCTCCGCGAGCAGCGTGTGCTGCTCCCCCGATACTCGACGCTGCGCGACCTGGTGACGCTGTGCCGTAGTAGAGCCGAAGACGCAGTGTCGAAGGAACTCGTCTCCCAATTGAACCCTCACCAGGTCGGCACCATCGACTGGTTGATGGAGGTTCCTCCCGCCGGGCGCATCAGTCGTCTGGAGGGGCTGCGCCGCGGGGTAGGCGTGCCCTCGTGGGCGAACTTCGTGAAGGCGCTGACACGCACGGACGAGATCCGCGCTCTCGGATTCGTTGATGTGGATGTCTCGTCCATCCCCGGCCGCAAGCTGGCACAACTAGCCGATCACGCCTTGACCGAGCGGGTACCGCGCCTGAAAGAGCAGACCGGCAAGCGGGCTGCGGTACTTGCGGCCGTCAAGCGCCTGGAGACGAGCGCACTGGACGATGCCATCGACATGCTCGACAAGCTGATCACCGAGGGCTTTATCAGCAAACCCAAGAGGTGGGCCGACAAGGCCCTGGTCGACGCCTACCCGACGTTCGCCCCAGACGGCACCCTGACCGCACAGGCACTACTCGCCGTCCTGGAATCCGTGGCGGAGAGCATCGACCACGACAGCGGTGAAATCACCGACCCAGTCACCGACACCGACTCCACGCGCACCGTACTGGAGGCGGTCGCCGACCGGGACACTCTCCTGCGTGCGGCCAAGAATCTCCTGGAGTACATGCCGGCCCGGGACTCCGATACCCATGAGGCTCGTCGTGCCAAGGCACTGGAACGGTTCCGAGACGTACGGACGCTCGTACCCGTCCTTGTCGACAGGGTTCGCTTCGGCGCACGTCCCGCGGGCCAGGCCGCGCTGAACGCGCTCCACGCATTGCCGCCTCTCCTGGATCGCGAGGACGTCCAGCTCGAAGACATCGACACCACGCTGTTGGAAGGCTCCTGGAGACGCCTCGTAGTAGGTGAACCGGAACAGTCCGACGGCGCGGTGAACCTTGCGGCATACGCCCTGTGCGTGGTGAAGACCTTCCACCGGCATCTGTGCAAACGTGAGATCTTCGTGCAGGGCTGCTCCCGCTGGAGAGACCTCCTCGCGCAACTCCTGTCAGGCGAGGTCTGGGCGCAGGCCCGGCCCAGCCTGCTCACCAGCTTGGGTCTGCCCGAAGACCCCAGCGCCTACCTCGACCGCGCTGCCACAAGCCTGCACGCCGACCTCGTCAGAGTCGCCTCCCGCATGCCCGAGGGCGCTCAAATGCCGTCCGGCAACGGCGACTTGGCCTTGCCGAAGGGGCGGCCACCGCGTCCATCGAGCCTGAGCCGGCAGGTGGAGAAGATGCTCCCCAAGGTAGAGCTGCCCCAAGTCGTGCTGGACGTGCTGATCCGGACCGGCGGGATCGCCGCGTTCACCACCCGCAACGGCAACCCTTCCCCCTACCCGGAATTCGAGCTGTCCGTAGCCGCCGTAATGGTCGCGTACGGCTGCAACATCGGCCTCGAAGCCGTCGCGAACGAAGAAAAGGACGCCCTCAAACTCGACCGTCTCACCAGCATCAGCCGCGAATACTTCCGCCCCGATGTGATCGAGGCGTGCACCGCCCTCATGCTCGGCGCTGAGAGCGACGCGCTCAACACCCTGCAGTTGGACGGGGAGCGCCTCGCCTCCGTGGACGGCCACGGCTTCGTCGTCCCCACGTCACAGCCCGGCCTGCTCATCGCGCCCGAAGGCAATTCAGAGGTCACCTGGCTGACCATGCTGAACGAACAGGCCATCCAACTGTCCGGACGCATGGTCAGCGGCCGGCCCAGCGCCGCGCTGGAAGCGCTGAACACCCTTACGACGTACCGGGACCAGACCAACGTCCCGGACAGCCGACACCCCGAAGCCATCGTCGCCGAGGCCGGAACGCACGAGGATCTCGTCTTCGGCCTTCTGACTCTCTCCGGCTACTCCTACCAGCCCGCCCCGCACCAGATCAACGACACCAGGCTATGGCGCATCGACAGGCCAGCAGACTACGGACCGCTCCAGGGCGCAACACGCCGGCAGATCGACCTTTCGCGGATCGCCACGCACTGGGAAGACATCCTGCGAGTGATCGGCTCGATCCACCACGGTGCCGTCAGCGCACACGACGCACTTCGGATCGTGACCCGCAACGGCCAGCCCACCGACGTCGGATCAGCGATCGTCGCCGTCGGCCGCATCGCCAAAACACGCCACCTGCTCCGCCTCTACGACAACCCCGAGTACCGGCACGGGATCGAAGCACAGAGCAGGCTGCACAAGGAACGTGCCGACCTCGCCAGGCGTATCTGTCACGGCATCGACGGCCCCTTCCCCGACTACTACCCCGGTCTGGAAAACCGGCTCGGCGTTCTCGGTCTCGTCCTCAACACCGTGGCCCTCTTCAACACGGTCTACATCCAGAAGATCGTCGACAAAATGCGCGCCCAGGGCAAGGTCATCGCCCAAAGCGACCTCCGCCAGCTCTCTCGGATGATGTACGGCCACATCAACATGCGCGGCCGATTCCACTTCGAGCCACCCACCGACACCATGTTCGAGATCCCCGACCTCGAACCGGATCCCACCTGAAGACCCCAGGCCATCTCCGCAGACGGAGCCGTCCCTGACCACTGCTGGACGACGAGCCCAACCACCTCGCACCGAAGCCGACACCTCGCCCGAGGTACCGGCTTCGCCCTTGCCCATCAACGCCCACCGTCACCGCCCAGGATGACCGCCTCACTCCCCAACGCCGCGTCAACTTCGACGAGACCAAAGCCAGGGAAGCTCTCAGCGCGTGGCCAACCCGATCAACCGGAGCCTCTGACCAGGCACAACACCCCTTAACCCACATTTTTGAGATCTTGGTCGCCACACCGCCACGTGTACGCGGTTCACGCGCCAACACCGCCGAACAAGCGCTCCCCCCCTCAGCCGCTGGTCTCCGGGGCACTGCCGGGAACGGGCGGCATTTCAGTACTGGTTGAGGAACCCGGGAAAGCTGGAGTACCGCCCTGTCCGACCAACCCGGACACCGACTTCACCGCCGATGCCGCCAACGTTGCAGGCAGCTACGCTTCGTGTCCGCGTCACGACCTCACCCCTCAACAGACACCGCCTTCACCGACTCACGAACTCGGCAAGCGATCCTCCTGGTTGGGGGCAGCCGTCCTCCGCACCTTCACATCGCTTTCCGGAGCCAGCCGCACCCTCACCGCGTGACCGCTCCACCCAGGGGGCTCGGGACTGGTCGTCGATGTCCGGCTGGTGAACCGGTCAGCCCGGAGGACTCGGTGGACTCGGCCCCCTGGGGCGCGCCCATGTTGGCGTACGCGTGCACTTCCTCTGGGAAGAACGCAGATATGACCGCCATCTTCGTATCGGCCGTGGGTGTGCTGGGAACCGTGGTGGGAGCCGCCCTCACTGCCTTCATCGCAGCTCGTACGGAACGGCGCAGAGAAAGATCACAGGACCGGGTCCGGCTGAGTGACCTGCGGGTAGAGCATCAGCGATGGCGCCGCGAGCGCCGGCAGGCCGCCTACCACTCATTCCTCGAAGCGCTGGGCATCGCCGACCGGGAGAACCAAGCCTTCTTCCGTGAATTGCGTGCCGGGCACGCTCCGGTCCCGCTCGACGAGACGCGGAGCGCCGCGATAAGGCTGAAGTTCAAGGATGCCGAGAGCGCGGGGCTGATGGTGGTGCTGGAGGGCCCCGAGCACGTCGCGGAAGCAGCCCACACCCTCGTCGAACAACTGTCCTCCCTCGTCCAAGACGTTCGGCAGTACGCGGAAGCAGTCGCAGCGGAGAGCAGCTCCATCGGGGGCGACGACGTGCACGAGGCCGGCATGCGGTTCATCGCCGATCGGAAGGCGTTTCTCGGCTTGGCCAGGGATGCGCTCGATGAGGTGACCAAGCACATCCAGCCCCTCCCCGAAATGGAGTGAGGCACGCCTCGCGGCTTCGGTCGGTGCTTCCTTGGAGTGCTTGTCCCTCCCAGCGGCGATGCCCGTCATGATGTCCCGGTCCGCCAAGACGCACCGAGTTCCGCGAGCCATCCTCGAAGTGCGCCGCGCCGTTCCTCCAGGTCCTGCGAGGCGGGCGAGAGGAGATAGACGTTGTCGCGGTACAGGCGGAATCCGAGGCTCTGCCATCCCTGGGCGATCTTGGTGTTCACGCGGCCCCACTCGGCCTGGTCCGTCAGACGCCGGCTGCCGAGGTCGGTGATACCGGGTGAGCAGGCGATGGCCCGGCAGCCGGCCATGAGCCGGGTGATGACTCGCAGCCGAGTACCGCCGCCAGTCCGTGCCCACGCCAGAGGGGATCCAGCGTCACCCGGTCCATGACGAGCAGCGCGGAGCCGACGTACTCCAGCCGCTCGCTGACCTCGGTGGTGAAGGAGCCTGTTGCGGGATCGAGGAGCGCCTGGGCGGTCTCGTACAGGTCCTCGGATTCCTCTTCCATCGCCCAGTACGTTCGGTATCCAGTGACCGTTGTTGCACGGGTTCGTTAGACCGTCCGTGGGAGAAGACAGTGGTGCCTGCTGCTGGCAGGTGCACCGATATGACTTCGGCCGGGGCTTCGGCGAACTCGCCGCCATGCTGACGGTCTTCGCCCCGGACTTGGAATCGTGGGCGAAGGCCCGAGGCGGTCGGGATGGCCAGAGATTCCTCCTGGGGCCCAATGGCTGGCCAGACCGTCGCATCAATGCCTGCCTTGGTTCGGCAAAGTGGCGAATCCTCGCGGAACGCACAGCCCGGGACTACACGTACTCGCTCGTCGTGTGGTTGAACTTCCTGCTCACCAGGGGGGTGAACTGGTGGGAGGCGGTCGAAGACGACGCGGAGGAGTTCCTGTTCTGGCGGGTTACCGATCCGGCCAACACCGGGCGCGTCCAGACGAGCTCGTTCTCCCGCGATCTTGCGGGCCTGAACAAGTTTTACAGGTGGATGCGTCGTCGCTATGGCGTCGAGAATCCCTTCAGCGACTTCGATGCTCCCAGGGCGCGGCGCACGGAGGACGTCAAGTGGTTGGACGTCGGGGGCTATAAGCGGTGGCGGGACCTCGGGATCCGTGGCAGGGACCTGTCCGGGCGCCCGGATAGGTGGTGGCGTGGCCGCAACGAGCAGCGGGACGTCGCCTTCTGTGACGGCCTCTACGGCAACGGGCTGCGGGTGTCGGAGTGGGCGAGCGTGATGTTGCCCGAACTGTCTTCCTACGACGGCCGGCGCGGCTACTACACCTGCCAGTTGGCGGATGCCTGCGCGAAGGGCGGGTACGGCCATCCGTACTGGACTCCCCGCGTGGCGATGAAGGGGCTGCTGTCGTACGTGGAAGGCGCTCGGGCGGCTGCGGTGCGAAGAGCCCAGGCCGCCGGCCGTTACGAGCGTCTGGGCCGGGCGCGGATGGTGTTGGCGACGCACGGCATGGAGGCCGTGACCCTGGAGGGGGCGAACGGTGGCGCCGAGCGTCGGCAGTGGAATGACATCGGCCCCCGTACCCGGCTGCGTCTGCTGCGGCGCACCGACCTTGGGCTGGAGCCGTTGGCGTTGTGGCTGAACGAGGACGGTCTGCCACGCGACGGGCGAGGGTGGGAACACACCTTCGACGCCGCGAACAAGCGGATCGCGATGCTCGGGCTGGAGGGGTTCACCTGCACCGCCCATATGCTGCGCCATTCATTCGCGCTGAAGTGGTACGCGATCGGCAAGCTGGTCCACGCTCCGCGGATCGGACACCTCACGGAGGATGAACGGCAGGACTTTCGAGAACAGTTCGGTGACACCTGGCACTTGGTGCAGACGATGCTCGGACACCTGAGGGTCGAGACGACCAAGTCGATCTACCTTGAGCCCTTCCGGACGCTGGATGTCGAGATGCTGCTGGCCCACGCGGAAGGGTTCCCCGTCGAGACTTTCATGACGGATGTGTTCACCGGGCACCCTCGGGTCCGCACCGATCCCCTGGCCGGCGTCCGGTGAGTCCACGCGGGCGCAAGGCGTCGCTGCCTGGTCACGGCCCGAGGACTCAGCGCGGCCTGTTGGTCGAGGACGACGGGTCCCTCGCGGTGCGCTGCTTCAGCCAGGACGGTGAGGACCGAAGGGACTATGACTTCTCGCGTTTACGTATGGCTCCGGGGCTGCGCGATGCCCTGCTGGCCGCGTTCGTGAAGCGGACCGCGCCAGGGGCCGGGCTGACGTCCCTGCAGTCGGTGAACAAGGTGCACGGCGCGGTGGTACGGCTGGACCACTACCTGGAGACGCTGGCCTGGCCGCCGACCGAGTTGGCGCATCTGACGGCCGAACACATCGACGGGTTCTACCAGAGCCGCAGGCACATCGACAGCATTCGCGTCGACCTGAGCCATCTGCGGCAGCTGCTGGCCTTGGCCGACGGGGTCAGTGATGCCGTATCCGCCCGGCTGGCGGGGCCGCTTCCGAAGCAGATCAGGGGTGAGGGACGGCGGAGTTACAGCCGGGCGGAGTTGAAGCGGATCACAGAAGCCTCCCGCGCGGACTTGCGCGCGGCGGCGGCGCGTATTCGCGGCAACCGGGAGCTGTTGCAGCGCGTTCGCCGCGGGGAGGATGTCGCCCAGGGCGACCGGAGCGTCGCGCGGAGGCTGGAACTGCTGGACTGGGTCGACCGCTTCGCGGATGTTCCCCGGGCGTCGGCGCCCTCTCCGTCGGCCAGCAGTCCCTTTCCTCGCCCTTGCACCTGGGTGAGCAGGCTCGGCTCGGTGGTGGAGTTCGTTTCAGCCTTGCACCTGACGATCGCCGAGACCGCCGCCGGCGCGGTGCTGTTGGCGGCGATGACGGGCGAGAACCCGGAAGTGATCCTCAAGACTCCGGCGGTGCATCATCGCGCGGACGGGTACACGGGTGAGAGGGCGACGGCCATCGTCGGCGTGCGCAAGCCGCGGCGGGGCCGCCGCGCCTACATGGACCTGGCGCTCTCGGAGATCCCCGACTGGATCAGCATCCCGGCCGAGCCGGAAGAGGTCACGACCCGGGACGAGCTGCACACACCGTTCGGCCTCTATCTGCTGCTGCACGAGCTGACGAGGCGTTCGCGGGCACTGACCGACAGTGACCGGCTGCTCGTGGGCTATTGCGCGGCGGGTGGCAAGGGGGCCAGTCGAGGCTTGCGTCCACTGACCTATGCCGGCCTGCACGTCTCACAGCTGGGCAGGACTCAGGGCTTGCTGCGGGACGACCCGGATGGGCGGGGCGAGCCGGTGCCTCTGCCGTTGCGGTTGGACCTGCTGCGGTTGACGTTCATCGAGCTGCACCAGATGCCGGTCGCGCACACGGAGCAGACCGCGGCGACGTCCTACCTGGCCCGCAACCGCGGCAACATCACCGAGTACCGCAAGGTCGTCGCGGCCACCTTGGTGGACGAGGTGGCCAAGGCCCGCACACTCGGCGCAGTGGCGGTGATGTCCGCGCAGGACGTTGAGCGGGCCCGAACGGATCCGGATGCGGTAGCCGCCGAGCATCGGCTCGACATCGCCGTCCTCAGGCGGGTGATCGCGAGGGAACTGGACACGGTGCTGGCGGCCTGTACTGACAACCGAAACGGTCCTCATGGGCCGCCGGGACAGCCGTGTCCGGCCTCGTTCATGCTGTGCTTGGGCTGTGAGTGCGCCCGCGCCCTTCCGCATCATCTGCCCGTTCAGGTGCTGGTCCACGACCGGCTGGCCGAGCGGCGCGAGCAGTTGGACCCGCTGCAGTGGGCCGAGCGGTTCGCCGGTCCTCACGCGCAGCTCGCCGACCTGCTCGATCAGCATGACGAGGCGGCTGTCACGGACGCCCGGCACTGCGCTACGGATGCTGACCGTTCGCTGGCCGAGCGTCTCTTGAACCGGGAGCTTGACCTGCGATGACAACGACAAGGCTCGCGCAGCAGCTGGCGGCCGAGGAGATCCCGCCCGGGACGCAGTGGCCGACTCCGGACACCCGGGTGCTGGTGAACCGTGATCTACGGCCGGAGACCGACCTCTCCCAGCTGTCGAGGTTCCGTCACGATCACTGGGACCTCAACCCAGCGGTCTTCGCTGACCACTCCAGCTCCTACACCCTCAACTTCAAGATGGTCCCAGCCCCGTTGAGGCTGGCGGCCAAGCACTACGCCTGGCAACTGCTCAACCACACCGAGCCGCCCTCGGTGCGCGGCGCCAATGGCAGCCGGATCTGGGTCACCACGATCGCGACGCAGTTCAACACCGCGCTCAAATTCGTGCTCGACTGGTTCGCCGGCCAGGGAGTGACAGCGTTCTGCCAGGTGACGAACTCCATGCTGGACGCCTACCTCATCGAGATCTCCCGCCAAGAGGGCGCATTGGAGAGCTGCTACCGCAAGCTCACCGAAGTCCGCAGGCTGTGGGCCTATCGCAGTGTCCTGCCCGCGAGTATGCGCCTTCCCCAGGCACCGCCCTGGGACGGCGAGGACACCGGCGACCTCCTGGGGCGCACGTGCAGCCGGAGGGAGAACCGCACCCGCCGGATCGGCGCGGCCACGATGGAGATGCTTCTGGCCTGGGCGATCCGTTTTGTCGAGGACTTCGCCGAGGACATCCTGGCTGGCCACGCAGAGCACCGTGAACTGATGAGCCGGACGCCCGATGCGCGCCGGGCCGCCGTCGGAAGGGGAGAGCCCGCGCGGGCCCGGTACGGCCGCGGCGGGCTGAAGCCGAAGGTCGCCGCCTATCTGGCGGGCCTGCGCGAGCGCGGAGAGACGCTTCCTGGCCGGCGCAACGAGGCCGGGAACCTGGAGATCGACTGGCGCCGTCTGGCCGCCATCCTGGGCTGCTCTGACTCCGTCGAGGACACCGGGACCGGGCGGATGATCACCGAGTCCGGGGTTCCCATCGGGTCCTGCACCTACCTGGACGCACCGGTGACCGGCCTGTTGGACGGGGTGACCTGGCGGACAGAGCGCATCACCCACCACGAGGCACCGCAGCTGGCACGCCTGCTGAGTACGGCATGCCTGATCATCATCGCGTACCTGTCCGGCGCCCGCGTCGGGGAAGTCCTCAACCTCCGGCGCGGCTGCGTGCGCTTCGACGCGGACACCGGACTGTGGCTGATGGAGGGCCTCTACTTCAAAGGCGCCACGGACCAGGACGGCAACGTGGTCCCCGAGGGGAAGATCCGCGAGGACCCCTGGGTGATCATCGAACTGGTTGCCCGCGCGATCACGCTGCTGGAGCGGCTGCATTTCCACACTCTGCTGTTCCCGACCCATCTCGACAGCAGGGACCGGGGCCGAGCAAGTCAGCGCCGCGGGCAGGCCCGCACGACGAGCTCCATCGTCAAGGATCTGGCGGCGTTCGTGGCGTGGGTCAACGCCGAGTGCGCGCGCCGTGTGCGCACCGATGCCATCCCTGATGACGGGCGCGGTCGGCTGACGGCCAGTCGCTTCCGGCGCACCCTGGCCTGGTTCATCCGCCGCCGA
The DNA here is from genome assembly GCF_020982545.1 of Streptomyces sp. MNU76. Lineage (GTDB taxonomy): Bacteria > Actinomycetota > Actinomycetes > Streptomycetales > Streptomycetaceae > Streptomyces. The sequence goes on from NZ_JAJKLK010000004.1 coordinate 41,525, forward strand.
CCGCGGGGCCTGATCGCGGCCTCGATTCAGTACGGCCATCTGCACACCCGCATACTGCAGGGCTATGCAGACCCTCGGGAATTGCATCAGACGGGCGAGAAGTCGCAGGTCGCAAGTTCAGCGCGACGGCCTGAAGGACTCCAACGCTACTACGAACTGACCTTCTGAACAGGCATGTTGCCAAGAAGAGCCCGTCTAATGCATGATTTGCCCTCCAGAAGGGATGGTCTGGAGTGGTGCATCAGCAGAAGGTGGCCCTTGCCGGGGCAGCTCAACTGGAGCTCGTGTCCGGGGTCGTTCAACTGCGTCCCGAGGACGCGATGTTCGACGCGATGCTGCGGGGCTGGAGGGCTCAGCAGAAGTCGCGCGGGCTGAAGGATGAGACGATCGACCCGCGGGAACGCCTGGTCCGCCGGTTCCTCGAGTTCGCGAACGACTACCCGTGGCAATGGACGCCGGCCCACATGGACGAGTGGTCGGCCTCCTTGGCGAGCGAGAAGCATCTGGCGCCGTCCACGATCCGCAGCTACCAGGGCGACGTTCGACTGTTCAGCGAGTTCCTCATCGACGGCCGCTACGGGTGGGGGACGGCTTGCGAAGAAGCCTTCGGCACCCATCCGGTGGCCATCGCTCACGAGTGGAACACCCTTCCCCACCTCCAGGATTACGAGGGCGACCCGGAGGCCAGGCCCTTCACTCGCGAGGAACTGCAGCGATTCCTCGACTACGCCGACGACCAGGTCACCCGCGCCGTGAAGTCCAAGCGCAAGGGCGCCCTTGCCGCCTACCGCGACGCCACCCTCTTCAAGGTCATCTACGGCTGGGGCCTTCGCCGGACGGAGACCTCCAAGCTGGATGTCGTCGACTTCGGGCGCAATCCGCAGGCTCGGCAGTTCGGCCGGTTCGGCACGCTTAACGTCCGCTACGGCAAGGCAAAGAAGGGCCAGCCGCCGCGACGACGGAACGTGCTGTCGGTGATGGACTGGGCCGTCGAGGCGGTCGCCGACTACGTCGAGAACGTCCGGCCGCGCTTCGGATTCCCCGACCACCCAGCACTGTGGATCACTGAACGCGGAGGGCGTCTGCAGCCCGGCTCCATCAACGACCGGTTCGAGGCATACCGCGATGCCCTAAAGCTCCCGAAAGACCTAGTTCCGCACTCAATTCGTCATTCTTACGTCACGCATCTGACCGAAGACGGAGTGGACCGGCGCTTCATCCAGCAGCAGGTCGGTCACGAGTGCGACAGCTCCACGGCCATCTACACGCACGTCAGCGACGACTTCATGAACACTGCCCTGAGCAAGGCCCTGGCCCCGGCGTTCGCCGGCGCCTGACGAGGAAGGACCCGATGATGGCCGCCAAGCTCGACTACCACTGGCACCTGCGCAAGGTGATGGCGGACCGCGGGATGTTCTCCACCACCGACCTCCTCCCGCAGCTGAAGGAACGCGGCATCACACTTCGTCGAGCCAGGTCTACCGGCTCGTCGTCGAGCGACCGGAGCGACTCAGCCTGAAGATCCTCATGGCCCTGCTCGACATCCTCGACTGCACCATGGACGACCTCATCGAGCCCATCTCCGCGGCCAGCTCCGCGCCGAAGCCGAAGAAGGTTGCGGCGGGCGGGACTTCGGTCTCCGGCTCGGTGAGCTGGCTCCTCGACGGCCCGCATCAGCGGAGTCGACCGGTGACTGGCCTTGCCGAGGAGGTCATCGCGGATCCGGTCGGCCTGATCGTGCGGCTGGTCGGGAACGTCGATAGGCACCTCGCCGACCGCATCCGCGACATCGTCTGCACAGTCGTACGCGGACGA
>NZ_JAJKLK010000005.1 GCF_020982545.1 Streptomyces sp. MNU76
GTTCAAGAACGCGGACATGGAGCGCGGGCACATCCGGGGAACCCGGCAGAAGCTGCCGTTCTACCAGGAGATCGAGTTCTACCCGCCGCAGCAGTACCACGGCCTGAACCAGGTGGAGCTGAGCTTCGTCGCGGACGAGCGCGAGATGGACGTCGTGCTGGAGATGGACAAGAAGCCCGGTCTGTTCAGCGAGGGCAGTGACTCGTTCCGCTCCTTCAGGGTGGGTCTGCACGACTACCAGGGCACGGACTGGGCGGCGTACCTCAACCAGTGGCTGTCCGAGGTCGGCAGCAAGCGCAGCTGGTTCTAGGCTCGGTACCACCGGAACCACACCCACCCCGGATCCATCAGGAGGTATCCAGGTGACCGAGCCGAAGAGGCCGCCGCTCCCCCACGATTTCCACCCGGTCGTGCCGTCCTTCACGGTCGCGAGCGAGGACGTCGAGGCGGGTTCCACGCTCAAGGACGCCCAGGTCTACGCGGAGGGGAACACCTCGCCGCAGCTGCGCTGGGAGGGCTTCCCGCCGGAGACCAAGAGCTTCGCCGTGACGTGCTACGACCCGGACGCCCCCACGGGGAGCGGGTTCTGGCACTGGGTCGTGTTCGACATCCCGGCGTCGGTGACGGAGTTGCCGACGGGTGCCGGCTCGGGGAAGTTCGAGGGACTGCCCGAGGGCGCCGTCCAGGCGCGCAACGACTACGGGACGAAGGACTTCGGCGGAGCCGCGCCGCCGCCCGGCGATCCGGCGCACCGGTACGTGTTCACGGTGTACGCCGTGGACCAGGAGAAGCTCGGTCCGGATTCGGATGCTTCTCCCGCGGTGGTCGGGTTCAACCTGCGGTTCCACACCCTGGCCCGCGCCCAACTCATCGGTGAGTACTCCGCTGTGGCGGGAAAGTAACGAAGCCGGACGTTCATTGAACGTTTGCCCGTCTCTGGTCTTGGAAGTGATCAGAGACGGGCATTTTTTATTGCGTTGTCCATCTCGGCGTGCCCGGCCAGAGTTGATCCAAGCCCGCCGGGGGGTGGGCTGGCACAGGAGGTGGGCTGGAATGCGGGACACGCTGGTACTGAACGCGAGCTTCGAGCCGCTGTCGACGGTGACGCTCAACCGAGCCGTCGTGCTGGTACTGCAGGACAAGGCCGTCGTCGAGCAGACCCACCCCGAGCTGCGCATGCGCGGAGCCGCGGTCGACATACCGGCGCCCCGGGTGATCAGGCTCTGCAGGTACGTGAGGGTGCCGTTCCGAAGACAAGCGCCGTGGTCGAGGCGGGGTGTGCTGGTACGGGACAGGCACCGGTGCGCGTACTGCGGTCGTCGGGCGACGACCGTGGATCATGTGGTGCCGCGTTCGCGGGGTGGTGGGGACACCTGGCTGAACACGGTGGCTTCTTGCGCCGAGGACAATCACCGCAAGGCGGACCGGACTCCGGAGCAGGCGGGGATGCCGCTGCTGCGGCAGCCGTTCGAGCCGACGCCGGCGGATGCGATGCTGCTGTCTCTGGGCCACGATGACTTCGATGCGCTGCCCGCCTGGCTCTCGCAGGGGGCCGCGTAACGCCATTGGGGTTCGTGTAGTTCGCGGGCCGCGGGTCCGTCGTGGCTGATCGCGCAGTTCCCCGCGCCCCTCAGAAGCAAAAGACTTGGGCCCGCCTTCTGCTTCGAAGGCGGGCCCATCGTCGTGTGCTCCGGTCAGTCGATCGCCGGCTTCTCGCGGCGTTCGCTGTTGCCGTCCGCCGGCCTGGGGACGCTCGGGCCGCCGCCGAGGTTGCCGAAGTTGCCCATGGCGCCGGAGAGGCCCTTGAGGGCGTCGCCGATCTCGCTGGGGACGATCCAGAGCTTGTTGGCGTCGCCCTCGGCGATCTTCGGGAGCATCTGGAGGTACTGGTAGGACAGGAGCTTCTGGTCCGGGTCGCCGGCGTGGATGGCCTCGAAGACCGTACGTACGGCCTGGGCCTCGCCCTCGGCGCGCAGGGCGGCGGCCTTGGCCTCACCTTCCGCGCGCAGGATCTGGGACTGCTTCTCACCCTCGGCGGTGAGGATGGCCGCCTGGCGCGTACCTTCGGCGGTGAGGATCGCGGCGCGCTTGTCACGGTCGGCGCGCATCTGCTTCTCCATCGAGTCCTGGATGGAGGTGGGCGGCTCGATCGCCTTCAGCTCGACGCGGTTGACGCGGATGCCCCACTTGCCGGTGGCCTCGTCGAGGACGCCGCGCAGGGCCGCGTTGATCTCCTCGCGGGAGGTCAGGGTCCGCTCCAGGTCCATGCCACCGATGATGTTGCGCAGGGTGGTGACGGTGAGCTGCTCGATCGCCTGGATGTAGCTGGCGACCTCGTAGGTCGCGGCGCGGGCGTCGGTGACCTGGTAGTAGATGACCGTGTCGATGTTCACGACCAGGTTGTCCTGGGTGATCACCGGCTGCGGCGGGAACGGCACGACCTGTTCGCGCAGGTCGATGCGGTTGCGGATGGAGTCGATGAAGGGGACCACGATGTTGAGGCCCGCGTTGAGTGTGCGCGTGTAGCGGCCGAACCGCTCGACGATGGCCGCGCTGGCCTGTGGGATCACCTGGATGGTCTTGATCAGGGCGATGAAGACCAACACCACCAGAATGATCAGGACGATGATGATCGGTTCCATCGATTGCTCCCCGAGCCCTTCTCCGCCGTGTCACTTCCTGAAGATCTTGAAGGTCCTCAAGATCCTGAAGATCCTATGCCTGACGAGGCCGTTGAGGATCTTGTGGTCGAGTCTGGCAGAACACCGCCTGCCCGGTGGGGCGTTCACGCCATAGCGTCATCGCCTCGTGACCACGTCGTGCGAGGTCACATGACGATCGCCGTGGCTCCCTCGATCTCGACGACGTCCACTTCCTGGCCCACTTCGAAAGCCTGGCCGGTGTCGAGCGCCCGGGCGGACCAGACCTCGCCACCCAGCTTGATGCGGCCGCCCGCGCCGTCGACCCGTTCCAGGACGACGGCGTGTTTGCCCTTCAACGCGTCGATCCCGGTGGCGAGTTCTGGCCGCTGCGATCTGTGCCGGGCCGCGATGGGCCGGACGACGGCGATGAGCGCGACGGACACGATCGCGAAGACGACGACCTGGAGTACGACCCCACCGCCCAGCCCCGCGACCACGGCTCCGGCGACCGCGCCCAGGGCGAGCATTCCCAACTCGGGCATCGCGGTCACGACGAGGGCGATCCCGAGCCCGGCCGCGCCGATCAGCCACCACACCCATGCGTCGATGCTGTCCACATCGGCAATGGTAGAACCGCGATCGGGCCGCCGAACAGAGTGCGCGGTCAAAGATCGCGTACAGAGGGCTTCCAAGTCGGGTGCGCCCGGGCCGGGTTGTGGCCCCGGCGCGTCCGACCGGCGGAAGTTCGGTGGGAGTTGGAGGTCAGGTGAGCGGCAGGCCGTGGGCGGTCCAGCGCTCGCCGAGCTGGTCGACGACGAGCGGGAGGCCGAAGCAGAGGGAGAGGTTGCGGGAGGTCAGCTCCAGCTCCAGGGGGCCCGCGGCGAGGACCTTGCCCTGACGGATCATCAGGACGTGGGTGAAGCCCGGGGGGATCTCCTCGACGTGGTGGGTGACCATGATCATGGAGGGGGCGATCGGGTCGCGGGCGAGGCGGCCGAGGCGGCGTACGAGGTCCTCGCGGCCGCCGAGGTCGAGGCCGGCGGCGGGCTCGTCGAGGAGGAGCAGCTCGGGGTCGGCCATCAGGGCACGGGCGATGAGGGTGCGCTTGCGCTCGCCCTCGGAGAGGGTGCCGAACTTGCGGTCGACGTACTCGCTCATGCCGAGGCGGTCGAGGAAGGCGCGGGCGCGCAGCTCGTCGACCTCCTCGTAGTCCTCGTTCCAGGTGGCCGTCATGCCGTACGCGGCGGTCAGCACGGTCTGCAGGACGGTCTGGCGCCGGGGGAGCTTCTCCGCCATGGCGATGCCGGCCATGCCGATGCGGGGGCGCAGCTCGAAGACGTCGACCTTGCCGAGGGTGTCGCCGAGGATCGTGGCGGTGCCCTTGCTGGGGTACAGGTAGCTGGACGCGATGTTCAGGAGGGTCGTCTTGCCCGCGCCGTTCGGTCCGAGGATGGCCCAGCGCTCGCCCTCCTTGACCGACCAGGAGACCTGGTCCACCAGAGCCCGGCCCTCGCGGACCACGGATACGTCCTCCAGCTCCAGAACATCGCTCATGAGCGCGCTGTCTCCCCTTGCAGTGTCGGCCTGTCTCGGCTGTCGCGTACGCCTGTGGTTGGAGCCACCGCCGGGTGGGCGCAGCCCATAGGGAAATCTACGCCACCGGTCGGGCCACCCATCGCCTCGGTCGTCCTTAGGGTGGGGGCATGCTCTCCGAACCACGCTCAGGACGTCTCACCTCATGGGGAAATGCCCTTCTTGCCGGACTTGTCTCGCCGGATGACGCCGTGCTCGCGATCGTCGGGGAGGACGCGGTGCACCGGGTGGCGGGGCTGCCCGGCGAGTCGGGGCCCGTCGGGCTGACGCTCGGGCTGGGACGGTTGCGGGCGCTCGGGGTGACCGGGTTGCGGGTCGCGCTGCCGGCGCCGGGGCATCCGCTGGGGCTGAGCGGTCCGCCGGAGTTCAACAAGCGGGCGTTGGAGGCGGAGGAGGCAGTCGTCTGCCACGGCAGTGCGCTCGGGCTGGTGCCGGAGGTCTCCTTGGTGGGGCCCGAGGACGACGAGCACGTCGAGGTCGTCTGGCACTGCCTGGAGGTGCGGGAGGCGCCTCCGGCCGATGTGCCCTCGCTCGGGGAGGCCGAACGGGAGCTGGCGGAGGCGCTGCGGGAGGCGACGGCGGTGCTGTCGCGGCTGGACGTGGCGGCCTCGGGGCCGGTGGCGGAGGCGGCGATCGACGCGTACCGGGCTCGTGCCGAGCGGGGGCGGGAGGTGTTGGCGCCCGGGTATCCACCGCGTGCGGTACGGGTGCTGGAGCTGGCGCAGCGCGTCGGGCTGCTGATCTCCGTGGCGTTCGAGAACGGGCACGGCGGGGCGGTGAGCGCGTCGGAGATGGCCTCGCGGACGGCGGCACTGCGGCCGGTGGAGCGGACGGCTCGGCGGGCGCAGGTGGCGGCGTACAACGCGTTCGTGGAGGAGCGGGAGCGGGAGCGGGGTCGGTAGTCGGGCGCGGGTCTCGGGGGCCTCGGCTGTGTGGTGCCCGGCAGTTGCGGCTGAGCCGGGGATCGGCTGCGCAACTCGGCGCTACGAGGTGCCGCTGCGCCCACCCCACTCTCGGCTTCGCTCGAGCGGGAGGTGCCCCCATCGCCCCAGCGGCACGATTGCCCGCAGTTGAGGCGGCTGGATAGGGCCAGCGCAGCGGTGGGTCAGTGGTTGGCGCTGACGTTGCCGAACGTCGGGTTGAGCGCGGCGATGAGATTGGCGCTGAGGCCCGTGACCGTGACAGGGACGTCGAGGGGGACCTGGACGTCGAGGCCGGAGCCGACACCGGGGGAATGCACGGCGGCGCTGTCCGCGGAGGAGTCGGCGACGGCGGCACCGGACGAGGCGCCCGCGGCGAGTCCGGCGGCGGTGACGGTCAGGGCGGCCTTCTTGGCGAAGTTCATGAGCTGCGTTCCTCCTGCGTCGTAAGGGGCCGGCCCGCTCGCGGGCCGTGCGCTGATCAACGCCTGGCGCGTCCGCGGTGGTACGCGTGAAAGACGGGAAGGGCGCCTTCGGCGCATTGAGGCGATGGAACGACTGCAGGACGAGACGACCGCAGGACGAGACTGTCCCGGGAGGAAAACGACTTCGGACAGACCTGACCGGCCTTCCAGGGAGTGCCTGGAAGGCCGGTGGTCACGAGTGTTCCGGGAAGGGAACGTCAGTGGTTGACACCCAGGTTGCCGAAGGCCGGGTTCAGGATGCCGACGACGTTGACGCTGTTGCCGACCGCGTTCACGGGGATGTGGACCGGGGCCTGGATGACGTTGCCCGAGACGACGCCCGGCGAGCCGATGGCCTTGCCGTCGGCGTGCGCCCCGCCGTCGGTGGCGGAGGCCATACCGGCACCGGCGGCGACGAGGCCACCGGCCACCATCGTGACAGCGGCGGCCTTCTTCAGGTTCTTCACTTTGAGCCCTTCCTTGCGATCACTGCGGCGGTCGCACGCAGCACGCACTGAAGAACGCCGGGGGTCCCGGCAGGATGCGCCACCCGGGGGACATACACCCGACAGTATGAATCTCAGCCCGGAGCGGAACCCTCCGCGTTGCCGGACAATCCGCACATCATCCGGTCACACCACGGCGTACCGCCCACAGTGCGGCCTGGGTCCGGTCCGCCAGGTCGAGCTTCATGAGGATGTTCGAGACGTGGGTCTTCACCGTCTTCTCGGACAGCACCAGCGCACGGGCTATCTCGCGGTTGGAGCGGCCGTCGGCGATCAGGCCCAGCACCTCGCGCTCCCGCTCGGTGAGTGAACCGCCTCTTCCCTGGCCGGAGTTGGCCTCCTCCTGGGACAGCAGGGCGTCGGCGACCTCCGGTTGCAGGAGGATGTGCCCGGCGTGGACCGAGCGGATGGCGCCGGCCAGGGCGTCGGGGTCGACGTCCTTGTAGACGTACCCGGCGGCCCCGGCCCGCAGGGCGGGGACGACCGTGCGCTGCTCGGTGAAGCTGGTGACGATGAGCACGCGCGCGGGGTTGTCGAGTTCGCGGAGTCTGCGCAGCGCCTCGACGCCGTCCATGCCGGGCATCTTGACGTCCATGAGGACGACGTCGGGCCTCAGCTCCTCGGCACGGGCGACCCCCTCGGCGCCGTCGGCGGCCTCGCCCACGACCTCGATGTCGTCCTGCACCTCCAGGAAGGTGCGCAGTCCGCGGCGTACCACCTGGTGGTCGTCGACGAGGAGCACCTTGATCGCGTCAGCCACCGGGGACCTCCATCTCGATGGTCGTGCCCTTGCCGGGCGCCGATTCCACGGCCAGCCTGCCGCCGACCCCGCTCGCCCGGTCACGCATGGAGACCAGGCCGAGGTGGCGTCCCGCGCGGCGTACGGCCTGGGGGTCGAAACCGTCACCGTCGTCGGTGACCCGCAGGACGGCTCCCCCTCCGTGCCGGTCCAGCGTGACGTCGACCCGCTTCGCCGCCGAGTGCCGCAGGGCGTTGTGCAGGGCCTCCTGGGCGACGCGCAGCATGGCCTCCTCCTGGGCGGCGGGCAGCGCGCGGGCACCGCGGCCGGAGAAGGTGACGCGGGCGCTGTGGGCGCGGTCCAGGACGTGGACCTGGGTGCGCAGGGTGGCGACCAGGCCGTCCTCGTCGAGCCCGGCGGGGCGGAGTTCGACGACGGCGGCGCGCAGCTCGTCCGCGGCTTCGGCGGCGAGGGCGGCGACCTGCTGGAGTTCGCCCTTGGCGCGGGAGGGGTCGCGGTCGACCAGAGTGGCGGCGGCCTGGGCGGTCAGGCGCAGGGAGAACAGCTTCTGGCTGACGGCGTCGTGGAGTTCGTGGGCGAGCCGGGAGCGTTCCTCGGCGATGGTCAGCTCGCGGCTGCGCTCGTAGAGGCGGGCGTTGGTCAGGGCGATGGCGGCGTGTTGGGCGAGGATCGACAGCAGTTCCTCGTCCTCCTCGGTGAAGCCGCAGCCCCCCTCGGGCTTGGGGCAGCGTTTGTTGGCGAGGAAGAGGGCGGCGATGACCTCGTCGCCGTCGCGGACGGGCAGGCCCAGGAAGTCGATCAGGTCGGGGTGGGCGCTGGGCCAGCCCTCGAAGCGGGGGTCCTTGCGGACGTCGGCCAGGCGCTCGGGGGTGGCCTGGTGGAGCATCGCGGCGAGGATGCCGTGCTGGCGCGGCAGCGGGCCGATGGCCTTCCACTGGGCGTCGCTGACGCCGTCGACGACGAACTGGGCGAAGCCTCCGTGGTCGTCGGGGACGCCGAGTGCGGCGTACTCCGCGTCCAGCAGCTCACGCGCGGAGGCGACGATCGTCTTGAGGACGTCGCGCACCTCCAGGTGCCTGCTCATGGCCAGCAGGGCACTGCTCACCGCGGCGAGGCCGGACCGGGGACCTTGACTCATGACCTCACCGTACCGGCGTGGTCCGACGGCGCGGATCGGACCGCCGGTGGCCTCAGCGGGGCCCTCGGACCTAGGCCCTGGGCCTACGACCGGACCTAGGTCCGGGGATGCGGGTCCGGCGGCCTGCGACCGGGACCAGGCCCCTGGGCCCGGCCCGGTGACCTAGGGCGAAGGGCCCCGGGGCTCTGCGGCCCGCGTACGAGGCGGTGGGAGCGGTGCGGTTCCTACGTTGGGATCACCGCCACCCGGTTCGGAGGCGGGCGAGGACGAGGGGACGGTTGTCATGCCGGTAGCGATCATCACGGGGGCGTCGAAGGGGCTGGGCCGGGCACTGGGCGCGGCGCTGGCTGAGCGCGGGTGGGATCTGGTGCTCGACGCCAGGACCGCCGGGCTCTTGAAGGAGACGGCGGCGGAGCTGTCTGCGTACGGGACGCGGGTGGAGGCCCTGGCGGGGGACGTCACGGACGCCGGGCACCGGGCGGAGCTGGTGGCGGCCGCGCGGGCGCTGGGCGGGGTGGACCTGCTGGTGAACAACGCGAGCGCGCTGGGCGCCGAGCCGCTCGTACGGCTGGAGGAGCTGCCCCTGGACGGGCTGAGGCGGGCGCTGGAGGTGAATGTGGTCGCGGCGCTGGGGCTGGTCCAGGAGGCGCTGCCGCTGCTGCGGGCCTCGGGTGCGGGCACGGTGATCGACGTCAGTTCGGACGCGGCGGCCGAGGCGTACGCGACGTGGGGCGGGTACGGGGCCTCGAAGGCGGCGCTGGACCAGTTGTCGGCGGTGCTGGCGGAGGAGGAGCCGGAACTGCGGGTGTGGGCCGTCGATCCCGGGGACATGGGCACGGACCTGTACGCGGCGGCCGTACCGGACGACGACGATCCGCGGCCGTCGCCGGCCGGTGTGGTGCCGGCCTTCCTTCGGTTGCTCGACGAGCGGCCGGTCAGTGGCCGTTACGCGGCGCCGTCGCTGCTGGAGGGGCGATGACGACGGCGACGGTGCGGGTGCCCGACGAACTGCACGCGCGCGTGCCCGCCGAGCAGCGCGGGCCGGGCCTCGACCGGGACGGCGTACGCCTGCTGGTGTCGCGGGGGACTCAGGTGTCGCACCACGCGTTCGCGGCGTTGCCGCGGCTGCTGACGGCGGGCGATCTGCTGGTGGTCAACACCTCGCCGACGCTGGCGGCGGCGGTGGACGGGAGGATCGGGCACGCGCGCGTGGTGGTGCACTTCTCCACGCGGGGCGACGACGGGCGGTGGGCGGTCGAGCTGCGGGATCCGGACGGGCGCGGCACCACGCGCGCGCGTGCGGGCGGTCCGGCGGGGACGGAGGTGCGGCTGGCCCGTGGCGTTCGGCTGGTCCTGGAGGAGCCCCTGAGCGAGCGGGGGGAACGGTTGTGGTGGGCCCGGGTGTCCTCGTCGGCCGTCGCCGGGCTGCTGCGGGAGCGCGGGCGGCCCATTCGTTACGCCTACACCGAGCGGGACCAGCCGCTGTCCGTGTACCAGACGGTGTTCGCGTTGCCGTCCGAGGACGGGGCGGGCAGTGCGGAGATGCCGAGCGCCGGGCGGCCGTTCACGGCCCGGCTGGTGGCGGAGCTGGTGAGCCGGGGTGTGCAGTTCGCGCCGGTCTCGCTGCACACCGGGGTCGCGTCGGCGGAGGCGCACGAGCCGCCGTATCCGGAGCGGTTCGCGGTGCCCGAGGCCTCTGCGCGGCTGATCAACGCGGCGCGGGCGGGCGAGGGGCGGGTCCTGGCGGTGGGGACGACGGCGGTGCGGGCCGTGGAGTCGGCGACCGGGTCCGACGGTGTCGTACGGGCCCGGGATGGCTGGACGGATCTGGTGGTGACGCCGGAGCGCGGGGCGCGGGCGGTCGACGGGCTGCTGACCGGGCTGCACGAGCCGGAGGCCTCGCACCTGCTGATGCTGGAGGCGGTCGCGGGGCGGGCGGCGATCGACCACGCGTACGAGGCCGCGGTCGCGGGGCGTTATCTGTGGCACGAGTTCGGGGACGTGCATCTGATCCTGCCGGAGACGGGCCTCACAGAGCGCATTGCGCCAGCAACGGAATGTGAAGACAGCGCCCGGGCCGTGTGAGGCCCCCCATAGGGCGCACATCACGTACGAAGGTGCCTAGGAGATACATACGGGCGGTATGAGCGGGAAGGACGGTGCGGTCTGTCCCATTTTGCCGGTTCCCGTACAACTAAGCAGCATCGTACGTCACACCTTTGCCACGCGATTTTGCGGCCGCTAAGAATGGCAACCGTCGCTCGACGCCGCGGGTCATTCCGCGGCGTTTGTGCTGGAACAGCTGTGTCCCCCACCTGGCACGCAGAGCGACCTCCGCGCTATTCGAAGAGGTCCATCACTCATGCTCAAGAACGCCAAGATCCCCGGCCACAGTCTCGCGCTGACCAAGACCCACAAGCTCTCGTTCGCCGGCGTGGCCGCCTTCGGTGCCGCCGCCCTCGCGTTCTCGCTGGTGCCGGCCGAGGCTCAGACCGCCACGCAGACGGTGTCCGCGGCTCCGGCGGCGTTCAGCCAGAACCCGGCCCCCGCCGCGAAGGCCAGCGTGACGAACCAGGCCGCCGACGCCGAGAAGAAGGCCGCCGCCGCTGCCGCGAAGAAGAAGGCCGAGCAGGAGCGCGCGAAGAAGGAGGCCGCGAGCCGGTCCGCCAAGCGCGCCGCCCAGGTCAAGGCCGCCGCCGCGAAGTCGTACCCGAACAACCTCGACGGCTGGATCCGCGAGGCCCTCGACATCATGAAGAAGCACAAGATCCCGGGCACCTACCACGGCCTGCACAAGAACATCATGCGCGAGTCCTCGGGCAACCCGAACGCCATCAACGACTGGGACATCAACGCCAAGAACGGCGTCCCGTCGATCGGTCTGCTGCAGGTCATCAAGCCGACCTTCGACGCCTACCACGTGCCGGGCACGAAGAAGAGCCAGTACGACCCGGTCGCCAACCTGACGGCCGCCGCGAACTACGCCGCCGACCGCTACGGCTCGATCGACAACGTCAACAGCGCGTACTGAGGCCCGCGCGGGACCTCTGATAACGCGGAAGGGCGGCACCCGGTGCGGGTGCCGCCCTTCGTACGTCACTGCCCGTGGACTACTTCCGCATGACCTCGGGCTCGTGGCGGCGCAGGAAGCGGGCCACGAGGAAGCCGCAGATCACCCCGAGCACGATGAGGGCGATCATGTCGAGGCTGTACGCGCCGACCGTGTGGTCCCACAGCGGGTCGGTGTCGCCGGCCTCCTTCGGCGGGCTGATGTTGTTGAAGTCCAGCGTGGCACCGGCGGCGGCGACCGCCCAGCGGGACGGCATCAGGTACGAGAACTCGTTGACGCCGGGGCTGCCGTGCAGGGCGAAGAGGCAGCCGGTGAAGACGACCTGGACGATCGCGAACATGACCAGCAGTGGCATGGTCTTCTCGGCGGTCTTCACCAGCGAGGAGATGACCAGGCCGAACATCATGGACGTGAAGCCGAGCCCCATGATCGGGATGGAGAGTTCGAGCATCACGGCGACCTTGCCCTCGCCGAAGATCAGCGCCTCGTCCGGGATCGTCCGGCTGGAGAACCCGATCGCGCCGACCATCGCGCCCTGGAACACGGTCACCGCGCCGAGGACGATCACCTTGGACATCAGGTACGCCGAGCGCGACAGACCGGTGGCCCGCTCCCGCTCGTAGATCACCCGTTCCTTGATCAGCTCTCGGACGGAGTTGGCGGCGCCCGCGAAACACGCGCCGACCGCGAGGATCAGCAGCACCGTGGTGGCCGTGCCGTTCGGGATGGGCAGATTCGTCGCCGGGTTGATCTTCCGGACCAGCAGGTCCTTGTCCGGGTCGATGAGCAGGCTCACCGCGCCGAGGACGGCCGGCAGGATCACCGTCAGCGCCAGGAAGCCCTTGTCGGACGCGATGACGGAGACATAGCGCCGGACCAGGGTGCCGAGCTGGGAGAACCAGCCCTGCGGCTTCGGCGGACGCATCGACTGCGGCGGCGGCATGTGCACCGACTGCGGGGCGACGGCGTCGATGTCCGCGGCGTACATCTGGTAGTGCTGCGAGCCCTTCCAGCGGCCCGCCCAGTCGTAGTCGCGGTAGTTCTCGAAGGCGGAGAAGACGTCGGCCCAGGTCTCGTAGCCGAAGAAGTTCAGGGCCTCCTCGGGCGGACCGAAGTACGCCACCGAACCGCCCGGGGCCATCACCAGGAGCTTGTCGCAGATCGCCAGCTCGGCCACCGAGTGGGTGACCACCAGGACCGTACGGCCGTCGTCGGCGAGGCCGCGCAGCAGCTGCATGACGTCGCGGTCCATGCCCGGGTCGAGGCCGGAGGTCGGCTCGTCCAGGAAGATCAGCGACGGCTTGGTCAGCAGCTCCAGGGCGACCGAGACACGCTTGCGCTGGCCGCCGGAGAGGGAGGTGACCTTCTTGTCCTTGTGGATGTCGAGCTTCAGCTCGCGCAGCACCTCGTCGATCCGGGCGTCGCGCTCGGCGGCCGTGGTGTCGGCCGGGAAGCGCAGCTTGGCCGCGTACTTGAGGGCCTTCTTGACGGTCAGCTCCTTGTGCAGGATGTCGTCCTGCGGGACCAGACCGATGCGCTGACGCAGCTCGGCGAACTGCTTGTACAGGTTCCGGTTGTCGTAGAGGACGTCGCCCTGGTTGGCCGGGCGGTAGCCCGTGAGCGCCTTCAGCAGGGTGGACTTGCCGGAACCGGACGGGCCGATGACCGCGATGAGCGACTTCTCCGGGACACCGAAGGAGACGTCCTTCAGGATCTGCTTGCCGCCGTCGACGGTGACCGTCAGATGGCGTGCGGAGAAGGAGACGTCACCGGTGTCGACGAACTCTTCGAGTCGGTCGCCGACGATACGGAACGTCGAGTGGCCGACGCCGACGATGTCGTTCGGGCCGAGGAGGGCCGAGCCGCCCTTGGCGATCGGCATACCGTTGACGAACGTGCCGTTGTGCGAGCCGAGGTCGCGGATCTCGAAGCGTCCGTCGGGCGTCGCGTGGAACTCGGCGTGGTGGCGCGAGACCTGGAGGTCGGAGACCACCAGTTCGTTCTCCAGGGCACGACCGATCCGCATCACCCGGCCGAGGGCCAGCTGGTGGAACGTGGTCGGGCTGCGGTCGCCGTAGACCGGCGGCGCCCCCGCGCCACCACCGGGGCCCTGCTGCGGGAAGCCCTGCTGCTGCGGGACCTGTGCCGCCGGCGGCTGCTGCCAGCCCGCCTGCGGCGCCTGCGGCTGCGGGGTCTGCTGACCGGCGTATCCGGCGCTCGCGCCCTGCGCCGCGTACGGCTGCTGCTGGGGCTGCGCGACGGACGCGGCGGTGCCCGAGAGGCTGAGTCTCGGTCCGTCGGTCGCGTTGCCGAGGTGCACGGCCGAGCCGGGGCCGATCTCCAGTTGGTGGATCCGCTGCCCCTGCACGAAGGTGCCGTTGGTGCTGCCGTGGTCCTCGATCACCCAACTACGGCCGCCGAAGCTGATCGTGGCGTGACGCCAGGACACCCTGGCGTCGTCGAACACGATGTCCCCCTGCGGATCACGTCCGAGGGTATATGCCCTGGACGGATCGAGCGTCCAGGTTTGTCCGTTCAATTCCAGTACGAGTTCCGGCACTCCATGCCCCACTGAGTTGTCCCCCGAATTACCCCCAACACAGGGAGTCTAGGGATGTCGAACATCGGGGGGAACTATTTCAGGCTCGACCCCCTGACCGAAAGTCGGGCCTTGTGAAGAGAACGTACGAGGGCGTCTCCCCGCCCCGTTGACGGGGTTGAAACCGGGCCGGAGAGTGGTAATCCCCCGCGAGGGGGACATCAGCGGTGCAACTCCGCGATGCGGATCGGGGGGTCCGACCATGAGCGACCGGTATGTTGACCATGGCAGGCGCGTGCCGTGGGGGGACGTGGTGTTCTCCGCGATCGCGGCCGTGAGCTGGGCGTTGATCGGCATGGCCGGGGCGGCGGCGCTCGGTCTGCATCTGCTGGAAGCCGACGCGGCGGGCCAACTCGGGCCCATGACCGCGGCGGTTGTGGCGCTCGGGGCGGGTGGGTCGGTGACCCCGTCCGGCGATGTGTCCGTGATGGGCCTGGAAGGGGCGCAGGCGACCACCGCCGTCGAGATCACGCCACTGGGTGTCAGCCTCGTGGGTGCGCTCCTGCTGTCCTGGTTCTTCCTACGTTCCTTGCGCGGCACGGGAGTTGTCGTCCCGGCCGGCGAACTCCTCGCGCGCGCGGGCGCGGTGCTCGCGCTGTTCGCGGCCCTGATGGGCGGGCTGGCCTGGGCCGGGAACGCGGTCATCACCCTCGACGGCAGCCGCCTCGGCATCGACGAACAACTGCCGGGCGGCGGCGACCTCGACAACGTCGAGATCCCCGGGCTCGGCGACCTGAGCGACCTGGGCGGCGGTCTGCTGCCGGACCGGCTGGGCGACCTCGCCTCGACCGACGCCAAGGTCGGTTTCACGGTCGACACCGTGCCGACCGTCCTCGGCGGCCTGACCTGGTGCCTCGGCGTGCTGCTCATCGCCCTGCTGGCCTCGCGCCGCACTCCGCTGCCGCCCGGACTCGACCGGATGCACCGGGTCGTACGGCCCGCCGTGTCCGCGATGGTCACGGTGCTCCTGGTGGCGGTCCTGGCCGGGCTCGCCGCGGCGGTGTACGCGGCGGTCGGCGACCCCCACCCGAAGCGGATCGCCGGCGCGGCCCTCCTCGGCGCTCCGAACGGGGTCTGGCTGGGCGTCCCTCTCGGCCTCCTCGTCCCCTGGGACGGCGGGGCGACCGGGGCACTGGCCGACCTCCTGCCCGTCCCGCTCGGGGAACTGCTGCGCGTCGACGCGAGCGAACCCGTCACCCTCGGCCGCCTCGCCGAACTGGACGGGCGACTGTGGCTGCTCGGTCTCGCGGCGGCGCTGATGATGTTGTACGCGGGGGTGCTGACCGCCGTGCGTACGCCGTTCGTACGGGGCCCGGCTGCCACTGCTGCCGGAGGTGTGTCCGGTGCGGATGCACGGGACGGGAGCGTGCTCGGCTTCATCGGGCGCTGCGCGCTTCGGCTAGGGGTCGCGACGGCGGTGGCACTGCCGCTGCTCGTGTGGTTGACGCAGGTGTCGGTGGACGCCTCGCTGGCTCTGTTCGGCATCGACGCGTTCGACGCGGGCGTGGAGCTGCGGGGGCGGACGGCGACGGCGGTGGTGCTGGGCGCGCTGTGGGGAGCCGGGGCGGGGCCGCCGGAGCGGTGCTGGCCTGCGCGACACGGGCAGCCGGGCTGCGGGCGTCGCCGTCGGCTCGTGGGGACGGGGTGCGGGCGGGCGGGGCGACCGCCGGGCCCCGGGGCCGGCACGCCGTCCGGACCGTACACGCCGGCTACGCCGTACCGCCCGCCGAACCCGGACACCAATCCGTACCTGCGGCTGCCGGAGGAGCTGCGGGGATGCCGGGGGCTCAGGGTTCGGGGCCAGGGGAGTACGGCGAGTACGGCGAGCGTCGCCGGTCCGGGCAGGGGTCGGCTGGGCGGGGCGACGATGGGTCGGGCGGGGAGGGCCGGGGCAGGCAGGGAGGGGGCGGGCGTGGCTCCGGGGCTCCGGGGCTCCGGGGGCTCCGGGCGCAGGCTGTGCCGGAGCCCCCGATGTGTACGGGCGCCCACGGTGGCCCGGCGGTTCACACCGCCATCCCGACGGCCGGGGCCGGGGTCGGGGTCCGGCGGGGGACCGGGACCTGGGTCGAGGCCGGGACCTGGGTCGGGTCCTGGGTCGGAGGCTGGGTCCGGGTCAGGCTCGCGATCAGGGTCGGGATCAGGATCAGGATCAGGGTCGGGATCAGGCATCTGGTAAGCACCGCCGCCTCCACCGGAGGAGGGCCGCCCCGCCTCCTCCCCGCCGCGAGGCCCACGCGGGCGGTGAGAGGCCCCGTGAGAGGCGGGAGTGCCTCCGGCGGGGTCGGGCCCCGGGGGCGAGCCTCCAGGCGGCCGGGGGGCAGCCAGGCGGCCCCTACAGCGGCTCGGGGCGGTGCCGCTGTAGGGCGAGGCTCCAGCTAGCCGGGCGGGAGCTGCCAGACGGCCCCTACAGCGGCGGAGTCACGCCAGGCAGGCCCTCCGCGGCGGCGGGTCGGCAGGACGAGCCCCCGCAGCGGCTGGGCCACCCGACCGGTCCCCCACAGCCGCTGGGTCGGCCCGAGTGGTCCCCCACAGCGGCTCGGCCGACCCGAGCGGCCCCCTACGGGTGGCACGGTCAGCCGGATGGGCCCCGGCCATGAACGGGGCCGCGCAAGGCGGGGCCCGAGGCACGTACGGGACCATGTCAGGCATGCGCTCCGGCCTGCGGCGACCGCGCGGCGGCGCCCCTGGGGGCCGGCAGCCGCATTCACACGGGAGCCGGCCTCCGAGGTGTCGTGCGGGATCCCGGTGCGCTTCAGCCGCCGGTAACCCAGTGTTTTCCGTCCGCTGGGCGGACCTCAGGGGCAAAAGGCACGGGACGCCGGATACGGTTGGCCCATCATGAGCGCTTCGCAGACCTCCTCTGACATCCCCACCCTCCTCGTCAAGATCTTCGGCAAGGACCGGCCGGGGATCACCGCCGGGCTGTTCGACACCCTCGCCGCGTACTCCGTCGACGTGGTCGACATCGAGCAGGTCGTCACCCGTGGCCGGATCGTGCTGTGCGCGCTCGTGACCGAGCCGCCCGCCGGGCAGGAGGGCGACCTGCGGGCGACCGTGCACAGCTGGGCGGAGTCGATGAAGATGCAGGCGGAGATCATCTCCGGCCTGGGCGACAACCGGCCCCGCGGTCTCGGCCGCTCCCACGTCACCGTGCTGGGCCACCCCCTGACCGCCGAGTCCACCGCCCGCATCGCCGCCCGGATCACGGCCACCGGCGGCAATATCGACCGTATCTTCCGGCTCGCCAAGTACCCGGTGACGGCAGTGGAGTTCGCGGTGTCCGGCACGGAGCCCGAGACGCTGCGGACCGCGCTGGTCACCGAGTCGGTGGCACTCGGCGTGGACGTCGCCGTGGTCGCGGCGGGGCTGCACCGCCGGGCCCAGCGGCTGGTGGTGATGGACGTCGACTCCACGCTCATCCAGGACGAGGTGATCGAGCTCTTCGCGGCGCACGCCGGCTGCGAGAAGGAGGTCGCCGAGGTCACGGAGAAGGCGATGCGCGGCGAACTGGACTTCGAGCAGTCGCTGCACGCGCGGGTGGCGCTGCTGGAGGGGCTGGACGCCTCGGTCGTGGAGAAGGTGCGCAGCGAGGTCCGGCTCACACCGGGCGCGCGCACACTGATCCGTACGCTGAAGCGGCTCGGCTTCCAAGTCGGTGTCGTGTCGGGCGGATTCACCCAGGTCACGGACGACCTGAAGGAGCGGCTGGGCCTCGACTTCGCTCAGGCCAACACCTTGGAGATCGTCGACGGCAGGCTCACCGGCAAGGTCGTGGGCGAGATCGTGGACCGGGCGGGCAAGGCACGGCTGCTGCGCCGGTTCGCCGCCGAGGCGGGGGTCCCGCTGGCCCAGACCGTGGCGATCGGCGACGGCGCGAACGACCTCGACATGCTCAACGCGGCCGGTCTGGGCGTCGCCTTCAACGCCAAGCCGGTGGTGCGCGAGGCCGCCCACACCGCGGTGAACTTCCCCTTCCTCGACACCGTGCTGTATCTCCTCGGGGTGACTCGTGAAGAGGTCGAGGCGGCGGACACGCACGACGAGTAGCCGAGGCGAGGCATACGACAGGGGCCCGACACCAGATGGTGCCGAGCCCCTGTCGTGCCGGGTCCCACGTGCCGGGGGTCGGCTGCGCGGCGGCGTTACTCGGTGGGCGCCCAGTAGTCGGCCAGGGTGGTCACGCCCGGCTCCAGGCTCTTCCACGCTCCCTCGAAGGTGAGCACAGCGAAGGCGGCGGCCGGGAACCCGTGGCGGTTCATGCGCTCGCGTGCGTCGCCCTCGGAACTGCCGGCGAGGATGTCGGCGAGGCCCTGGATTCCTGGGTTGTGGCCGATCAGCACGACGTTCTGCATGTCGTCCTGGGTTTCGTTGAGCAGGGCGATCAACTCGCCGGGCGAGGCCTCGTAGATCCGCTCCTCATAGACCGTTTTCGGCCGCTCGGGCAGTTCATGAACGGCCAGCTTCCAGGTGTCGCGGGTCCTGACGGCGGTGGAGCAGAGGGCAAGGTCGAAGGGGATTCCGGAGTCGGCCAACTTGCGGCCGGCGACGGCGGCGTCCATGCGGCCCCGGTCGGCGAGCGGCCGCTCGTGGTCGGAAACCTGGGGCCAGTCGGCCTTCGCATGCCGGAAGAGGACAATCCTGCGGGATTCTGCGACGCTCATGCGTCCCAGCTTCGCACGAAACAGGCCACGGGGCGCAGGGAGTTGAAGTGCGGATACCCGCCACCGGTACATGCGCTTCCGGTGGGCCGGACGCTCGTCACGGTGTGTGGCTCGCCAGGGCGTTCCGTATGCGCTCCAGGAGGTCGGCGATCACGGGGTCTCCGCCGGCGGCCTGGGCCTGCGCGGGGTCCGAGATCAGCAGCAGGAGCGTGACGAAGGCGAGGGCGGGCAGGGCGACCGCCCACCAGGGGAGCCGGACGCCGACGCCGCTCGTGGTCGCCGGGTGGGGCCGGGGGTGCGTACGGGCCGACATGCCGCCTCCGTGGTCTGCGAGTCCTCGTGGCCGGGTCCTCCGTGGGCCCTCGCGGGTCCCCTGCGGCCACATCTCGACGTTACGGAACGGGGGCGGTCCGCCCCATCCGGTGATCCACCCACTTCACCCTGAGACTCACCCCCTAGGGGATGGGGGGGTATCCCCACCACCGGACGACTTCCGAGCGGTCAGGGTGACGCGATGGCCGCGATGATCCCGATGACGACGAAGATGGCGAGGAACGAGCCGAAGACCAGGAGCATCTTCTTCTGGCCGTTCTGGGGGTTCGGGTCGAGCACTGGCATGCGCCCAGTCTCGCACCCCTGTCCCCGGGTGGGGCCGCCGGGTCGGCCTCAGCGGGCCGCCTCGTCCTCCACCACCCGGTCGCGGCCCGCCAGGACGCCCACGGCGATCTGCGGGAGCATCAGGGCGGCCATGAGGGCGAGGGGCAGGCCCCAGCCGCCGCTGTGCTGGTAGAGGACGCCGACGAGGAGCGGGCCGGGGATGGAGATCAGGTAGCCCGTGCTCTGCGCGAAGGCGGACAGCTGGGCGACGCCCGCGCCGGTCCTGGCCCGCATGCCGACCATGGTGAGCGCGAGCGGGAAGGAGCAGTTGGCGATGCCGATCAGCACCGCCCACGCCCAGGCGCCCTCCGCCGGGGCAAGGTGCAGGCCGCCGTACCCGAGGAGGCCGCAGACGCCCAGGGCGACCACGATCGGCCCCTGGTGGGGCAGGCGGGTGGCGAGCCGGGGGATCACGAAGGCCAGTGGCACGCCCATCACCATGGTGACGGCCAGCAGCAGCCCCGCCGTGCCGGCCGGGACCCCGGCGTCGCGGAAGATCTGCGCCATCCACCCCATCGCGATGTAGGCGGCGGTGGCCTGGAGGCCGAAGAAGACGGCGAGCGCCCAGGCGGTACGGCTCCGGGTGATCCGCAGGGCGGGCGCCGCTTCGCGCGCGGTGCGCGGTGCTCCCCCGGGGTGTTCCGCGGGGCGCGCGCCCCGGTGGCGGTCCCGGAGCGACGGGAGCCACGGCACCACGGCCGCTGTCGCGAGCAGCGCCCACACCGCCAGCCCGGTCCGCCAACTCCCGCCCAGCGCCTCGGTCATGGGCACGGTGATCGCGGCGGCGGCGGAGGTGCCGAGGGCCAGGGCCATGGAGTAGAGGCCCGTCATGGAGCCGACCCGGTCCGGGAACCAGCGCTTGACGATGACCGGCATCAGGACGTTGCTGACGGCGATGCCCATCAGGGCGAGGGCGCTCGCGGCCACGAATCCGGCCGTGCCGCCGGCGTACGGCCGTATCAGCAGGCCGGCGGCGATGGCGGCCATGCCCGCGCAGACGACGGTGGCCGGACCGAACCGGCGGGCGAGCCGGGGCGCCATGACGCCGAACAGGGCGAAGCAGAGCGGGGGCACGGAGGTGAGGAGCCCGGCGACGCTGCCGCTCATGCCGAGCCCGGCGCGCACCTCTTCGAGGAGGGCGCCGAGGCTGGTGATGGCGGGGCGGAGGTTGAGGGCCGTCAGGACGATGCCGACGACCACGAGGCGGGTCGTCCACGCGCGCGTGGGGGGCACCGGAGGTTCGGCCGGCTCCCGGTCGGACACGGGTGTTCCGGGCAGTGTCCGTTCCGGTGTGAAGGTCGTCGTCGAAGTCTCCTCGCTCACCATGCCGCCCATCATAGAATCATAGGATGATTGGTTGTCCATGGGTCGGCTGCTCCCCGCCGGTCACTTCGTGCGAAGGTGTGCCATGCCGCTGAGCCATCCCCGCCGATCGGTGCTGTCCGAGCAGGTCATCGCCGCGCTGCGGAACCAGATCACCTCGGGCGAGTGGCCGGTCGGCTCACGCATCCCCACCGAGCCCGAGCTGGTCGAGGAGTTGGGCGTCGCCCGGAACACCGTCCGTGAGGCCGTCCGGGCGCTCGCGCACAACGGCCTGCTGGACATCCGCCAGGGCTCCGGCACCTACGTCGTCGCGACCAGCGAGCTCGCGGGCGTGATGCACCGCCGCTTCGCGGACGCCGACCCGAGCCACATCGCCGAGCTGCGCTCCGCCCTGGAGTCGAGCGCGGCGAAGCTGGCGGCCGAGCGGCGCACCGACAAGGACCTCAGGCAGCTGGACGCGCTCCTGGCGCGCCGCGAGCAGGCATGGGCCTCGGGCGACGCGGAGGCCTTCGTGACCGCCGACGCGACCTTCCACATGGCGGTCGTGGCCGCGTCCCACAACGACGTCGTGACGACGGTCTACGCGGACCTGGGCGAGGTCCTGCGGGACTGGCTGCGCGGTGACGTGGGCGAGGAGCTGACGCCGGAGACGTACATGGACCACGCCCGGCTGGTGGACGCGATCCGCGCGGGTGACGCGCGGACCGCCGCGGCGGAGGCGGCCGGCTATCCGTTCCACTGCCGTCCCGGCCGGGTCGGCCCTCCGCCCCCTGTCAGCCCTCCCCCCGCTGGTGGCTGAACCACACCGAGCGGACCTCCTTCCAGCAGCGGCCGGTGAGCCGTACCGTCCGCGCGGGAGTGGTCTCGACCGCGGCGCTGTCGCTGTCGATGTCCCACCACCGCGCGCACTCGATGTGCAGACGGACGTGGTCGACGACCGAGTGGGGGTTGAAGCAGTACCCGACCACCTGGGAACCGGTGACGGTGCTGTAGCAGGCCGCCCCGAACGAATCGTGCTCTTCGGGCTTGTCGTCCGCCATTACGCGCGCGTGCCGCTGCCCGGCCTCCTCGCGCGCGTTCGGTGCCGATTCGGACGGGAGGGTGAGGACGAGAACCAGGGCGACGACAGCTGGGGCGATGCTGTGGGAGATGCGCACAAGGGTGACCTCCTCGGCCGAGTGGCTGAGCGGTGCACGTCCAGCGTGCGCGGTACCCGGCCCCGGGGGCCCGCCGGATGAGCCGAACGAGTGATGATCCCGGCGGACAGGAGTACGGCGAGGGCGCGCACCCGAATGGATGCGCGCCCTCGAACGGTGGTGGAGCCTGGAGCGGTGGTGGAGCCTGGAGCAGCGGTGTCGCTCAGGCGCCGATCGCGTGCAGCCCGCCGTCCACGTGGATGATCTCGCCGGTGGTCTTGGGGAACCAGTCGCTGAGCAGGGCGACCACACCGCGGCCGGCCGGCTCGGGGTCCTTGAGGTCCCACTCCAGCGGCGAACGGTCGTCCCACACGGCGGCCAGCTCGCCGAAGCCCGGGATGGACTTGGCGGCCATGGAACCGATGGGACCGGCGGAGATGAGGTTGCAGCGGATGTTCTGCTTGCCCAGGTCACGGGCCATGTAGCGGCTGGTGGCCTCCAGGGCGGCCTTGGCCGGGCCCATCCAGTCGTACTGCGGCCAGGCGTACTGCGCGTCGAAGGTGAGGCCGACGACCGAGCCGCCGTTCTGCATCAGCGGCAGGCAGGCCATGGTCAGCGACTTCAGGGAGTACGCCGAGACGTGCATCGCGGTGGCGACGGACTCGAAGGGCGTGTTCAGGAAGTTGCCGCCAAGGGCGTCCTGCGGGGCGAAGCCGATGGAGTGGACGACACCGTCGAGACCGCCCAGCTCCTCACCGACGATGTCGGCCAGGCGCCCGAGGTGCTCGTCGTTGGTGACATCGAGCTCGATGACCTTGGTGGGCTTGGGGAGCTTCTTGGCGATGCGCTCGGTCAGCGTGGGCCGGGGGAAGGCCGTGAGGATGATCTCGGCGCCCTGCTCCTGGGCCAGCTTGGCGGTGTGGAAGGCGATGGAGGACTCCATCAGCACACCGGTGATCAGGACGCGCTTGCCCTCGAGGATTCCGCTCATGGTGATCAGTGACCCATTCCCAGTCCGCCGTCTACGGGGATGACGGCTCCAGTGATGTACGAGGCGTCGTCCGAGGCGAGGAACCGCACCGTCGCGGCGATCTCCTCGGGCTGCGCGTACCGGCCGAGCGGCACCTGCTGCACGATGCCCGCCCGCTGCTCGTCGGTGAGCACCTTGGTCATGTCGGTGTCGACGAAGCCGGGGGCGACGACGTTGAAGGTGATGTTGCGCGAGCCCAGCTCACGGGCGAGGGAGCGCGCGAAGCCGACCAGGGCCGCCTTGGAGGCGGCGTAGTTGGCCTGACCGGGCGAGCCGTAGAGGCCCACGACCGAGGAAATGAGGACGACCCGGCCCTTCTTGGCGCGCAGCATGCCGCGGTTGGCGCGCTTGACGACGCGGAAGGTGCCGGTGAGGTTGGTGTCGATGACCGAGGTGAAGTCCTCCTCGGACATACGCATCAGGAGCTGGTCCTTGGTTACGCCGGCGTTGGCGATCAGGACCTCGACCGGGCCGTGTTCGGCCTCGATCTCCTTGTAGGCCTGCTCCACCTGCTCGGGGTCGGTGATGTCGCACTTGACGGCCAGGAAGCCGGCCGGCGGCTCCCCCGAGCGGTAGGTGACGGCGACCTTGTCGCCGGCGTCGGCGAACGCGCGGGCGATGGCGAGGCCGATGCCCCGGTTGCCTCCGGTGACGAGAACCGAGCGGCTCAACGGATCACCCTTTCCATAGGGGTCTGACACACCCGCCCGAAAACCTCGATGACAGGCGGCTTCTCCGAAAACCTATCGGTCCGTCCTCCGCGGAGGGCATTCGGGCACCGACAGTGGGAGACAGCCAGTGCTGTGGGATTCCTACAGGCCTGCCTTTAGCGGCGACCGGTGACGCGGTGCCACCCGTTTCTCACATGTCCCCGGTCCAGCGCTGATCCGCCCAGGCCAGTTCGTCGCACAGGATGTGC
Source organism: Streptomyces sp. MNU76 (assembly GCF_020982545.1). GTDB lineage: Bacteria > Actinomycetota > Actinomycetes > Streptomycetales > Streptomycetaceae > Streptomyces. Next base: position 23,419 of record NZ_JAJKLK010000005.1, read on the forward strand.
AGAGTGCGGTCGAACAACACCCCTCGGTGCGACAGCACGTTCCGGGCCAGGACGAGCTGCTCCAGCAGCCGTCGGTCCTCGACGGGGAGGTTGAGGTGGCCCTGGCGGCAGGCACGGAGCAAGGGTCCGACCTCGATGGTGCGGAACACCTCCTGCGCGCGGGTGCGGTATCCGGCCGGAGGCCGCTCGACATAGAGGTCGATCAGCTCGGCCACGGGTCTGGTCGCCGCGGACAGGGCGTGCAATGCCATACGCTGGCGAGCCTCCTCGATCCAGGGCAGCAGTACCCGCGCCTGGGCTTGGCTGACCAGGATCTTCAAGTGGTCCGAGCGACTCCGGTCGCCGCACCAGACCACCGGGTGGACGCGTGAGCGGCCGTCCCAGGCCTGCAGCAGCCCGCGCGCCCAGGCCGGGCGCAGCCCGGTCGCCGGCCGGTGCCCGGAGCCGACACCCGAAGGAACGGTCAAGGGCTCCTCCGGCGGGACCGCCCGCACGCCGTCCAGGCACGCCCGCAGGCTGTCCTCCAGCGTGGCTTGGCTGCCGTCCCAACGCCGGGCCAGTCGCCAGCCGAGCACGGGATCGGGCCCGCACACCTCGCTCACCACCTCGTCGCGGACAGCGCGCAGGATGCGGTCGCGAGGGATTTCGCCGCGCCGATGGGTGTCGCGGGAGACGTCGGCGGCCACAGCTGAGACGACCGTCGCGCTGTCGAGCCGGTCGACGGTCCCCCACCACCAGTGCACGGCCGAGGTGGCCAGGTCGAGTTCGAGTTCGTCGGGAAACCGGGGCGGAAGGTCGTCGACTCGGGCCGTCACCAGCAGCCGGGGACGGTTCTCGGGCTGCAGACCTGCCTGTTTCGCCGCCGCGTTGAGCGAGCGGATGAGACGGGCCACCTCCCGGCCGCGCTCCTGCTCCGGATCGCCGGAGGCCCCACTTGCCTCCGACTCCTCCCATGCCCGGACGCCGATCACCGGCCGCCATCGCCGGTCGGGGTCCACGAGGGTGTCGACGGCCTCCCTCGGGGGCACGGACAGTTCCTTGGCCAGCCGGGCGAGGAGTCCGGACTCCGGCGCTTCCGGTGCATCAGTGAGTCGCGGCACGCTGCGCTGGCGCGGGAAGACCGGCTCCCGTCCGAGGTCGAACCCGTCGTCGTAGTCCTCCAGGAGGGGCAGATCGTCGAGGGCCCAGCCTGTCTGCTCAGGAAGGATTCCCAGGGGCGGGACCGAGGACGTCTCCGACTCGGAGCGTGCCGGTATGGCGAGGCGATCGGGTGCGGCGCAGAGCGCCACATGGTGCAGTTCGTCGGCGTAGCCTCCCTCGACCAGGTCGTCCGGGAGCAGCCAGAGGCAATGTATGCCTGCCGCCAGATCGGCCGCGATCCTGTTGATCTGGCGCCGCACACCGGGCAGTTCGGACAGCGCTCGGGCGCTGAGCTCCACGCGTCACCCTCCGGCCGTACGAGCGCGGGCCGCGCGGAAGGTGACGGCGTCCACAGCGTGTCCTCCGGACAGGGAGTCCAGCACCCCGAGCAGATCGAGACGGCCCAGCCAGAGCCTGGCCTCCTCCAGGGGCTGCTCGATCGCCGCCGCTACGTCGTCCAGGGGCACCCCTTGCCCCTCGTCGACGTACGACGTCCACATGCCGAGGAGTTGCTCATCGCGAGTGTCGAGTCCGGTCTGCTTCCAGTGCGCGGCGAGGTTCCCCGGTTTGTGGATGGCGTGGCGCACGGCGTCCAGTGAGCTGTCCAGGGTCGCGCCGTTGACCGAGACCTCGGTGATGGCCAGCTCGACCCAGGGAGCCCATCCACCGGTCACCCGGATCAGACTGCTTCGCTCGGTCCTCGACACGAACGGACATTCGGGCCAGGCGCGGAGGCTGTCCACGGTCCACCGCTCGGGGTGCAGGAACCGTACCGGCAGTCGCGTCCCCTCGCGGGCCTCGTCCGCCAGTGCGCCCGTCGCGAGCGCGTCACCCAGCAGGAACACCGAGCGGTTGCCTGTGTGCTTGCGGACAGCCGAGCGCACCGGAACGTCGGCCGCGGGTCCAGCGTGTTCCGCACACAGGTGCACCGCGGTGGCCAGTTCCTGTTTGCTCAGGCTGGACAGGTCGGCCACGAGGACGTAGTTGCGTCGCAGCCGCGCGGCGTCCCGAAGCGCCAAGCGCAGGTCATCGGGTGCCTTGACCTTGCGCACCTCCACTCCGCGCGCCTCGGCGAAGGCCTCGGCCGCCCTGATCATCAAAGGCGGCCGATAGGACTCGGTCACTCCGATGAGGGTCACGCCGGGCTGGGCCGCCTCGTGCAGTTGTCCCTCGGTCAGAGGGCTGTATCGCTGGATACGGTCCTTGGGGTCCCGTCCCAGGAGTCGGCGCGCGGCGCGCGGGTCGTAGTCGTAGGGAAGGCTGAACTCCGTCTCCTTGAGCTCCAGTTCCAGTTCCTCGCGGGTTCCCAGCATGTTGACCACATTGGGGCTGCGCACCGCGAACCGGGACCGGTCGCCGAGTTGGACGAGCAGACCCAGGCCCACCATTTCGGTGAGGTAGATCTCGACACGCTTCACCCCCAGGCCGTCGAAGCCCTGCGGCCAGGCCTCCCGAGCCAGGTCGAGCAGTTGCTCGGCGGTGTAGTCGCCCCGGTACTTGTCGGCGAGGCTGCGCAGGGCGATCACCAGGGTGAGGACCCGGTAGCGGTCCTCCAGGTTGATGGTGAAGCGCAGCCGCTCCGCCAGACGCCGCCGGACCGTCTCGGAAGCGGCGACGCCCTGGACGTCCTCCTCCGTGATCCGCATGGGCCGCTCGGGCTCCGGGTGCGCGCGCCCCTGGAGGGTCCGGATGAGCTCGCTGCAGAAGATCTGCACCAGATTGGCCTGGTAGTTGGTGATGGCGAGGATCCGCCACACCAGCTCGGGCCGGTCGAAGACGAAGCCCAGGGCGGCCATCGGCTCGGTCACCAGCCTGACCGCGGCGTGCGGCTTGAGTGGCCCCACCAGGACGTCGGGGCCACCGTGGGCGGTGGAGACGTTCGACAGGTCGCCGAACCGCTGCACCTGGTGGAGGCCGGCGAACACCACCTTCAGGCGCCGGTTGGTCTGTTCCATGAGCTGCTGGAACCGCTTGACGTTCTGGAACGTCGACTCGCCGCCGCTGCGGAAGACACGGCGCGAGTCAGCGGTGAGGAAGGCGTCGGCCTCGTCCGCGAGGATCAGCAGTCGTCGGGACTCGTCCGCGTCCAGCCAGTCACGGATCCGCTTGGCCACCACGTCGGGGCCGCCACGTTCGGACATCTTCGCGTCGAAGACCCCACGCCTCTTGAGCCCTTCGGCCAGCAGCGACCAGATCTGCTCCGGCGGCTCGGCCTGGCCGATCTCGGCCTTGAGCAGGTCGAGATAGACGGCGACATTGGATTCCGACCGGCTGGGGAACAGCTCGGCCACCCGCTGGAGCAGTGCGGACTTGCCCAACTGCCGCCCGCCGTAGAGAAAGAGCCCCCCGTTGGGGTCCATGACCTCCCGGAGCTCGTCGTCGCGCCCGTAGAAGACCTCCGGCGGTACCAATCCGGCGACGAAGGGGGTGTACGGGTTGAACGACGTCCACGGCAGGGTGATCCGCTGCAGGGATCGGAACGAGCGGGGAGCCCGGGCCACCATCCAGCCGAAGACGGCCGGGTCGATGACCAGTGCCTGCTGAGCACGTCCGGAGGCCGCCTCGACGAGCGCCTGCCGGCCGGCCAGGCCCAGCGGATGGAGGTACAGCACGATGTTCGCGTCGACATCGGCGTCCTCCAGGTGCGTCAGCGGACCGCCCGCACGCTGTTCCTCCCACACGAGCAGAATCGTGTACGACGTGGCACGGGATCCGAGGGCCGCGACGTAACCGGCGTCCTCCGCGACGGTCGCGCGGACCTTGAGCCGGCGGACGCCCTGGCCAGGGCGGTCGGAGTGGAGCTGCCCGGCGGGTTCCAGACCCAGCAGGCGCAGTACGCGCGGAATGTGCTGCTGCCATTCACTGCTGCGGCCCTTCTTGGTGCACAGCGCCTGCCAGGATTCGAGTGCCTGCGCCGCCGCGGCCGTGAGCCGCTCGCCGGAATCATAGTTGTGGACCCACCACGAGGCATGGACGCCCTCGCCGCCGGGCCGGGGCATGCCGGGGCCTGTGAGCCCCGACACGAAATCGACGAGTTCGGTCGCATCGTGCTCGGGACGATCGGGGAGGCTGTGCCCCCCGATCGCCAGGGCCAGGAACTCCTGGGCGGTGACCGTGTCCCCCTCGTCGATGAGCGCCCGGATGCGGTCGTGGTCGTTCTCCGTCAGAACACGTTCCCGATCGAGGCGCAGGCGCTCCAGGTCCTGGCGCAGTCGCCCGGTCGAGTCCTTGACCAGACCCGCGAGTTCCTGCACCAACCGGGCCAGCTGTTCGCGTGCGTACCGGTAGCGTCCGGCCTCGTCCCCGTCGGCGAACTCCTGGAGCCGGCCGGTCAGGTCACGTTCGACGTCCGGTGCCATCAGGTTGAGGGTGCGGATCTGGGCAAGGTGTCCGGCGGCCCGGCGGTGGTACTCGGCGGTGCGGTCGCGCCAGCCCTTCTCCGCCTCACGGCAGCGACGGGTCGCCTCATCGGCCCAGTCCTCCGGCAAGGACGCCAGGAGGGACGGGTTGCGCTCCACCCACGCGATCAGCCCTTTGGCGAGGTGCAGGTCTCCGGTTTCCACGTAGGTGCTCAGGGCGGCATCCGGTGACGCGGGCGCGAGGAGCGCGGCCATCGCCCGCGGGGTGCGCGGGTCGGCGAGGTCGGGTCGTCCCTCGATGTCCCTGGGAAGGTCCGGGGCGAGCAGCAGGCAGTCCGCGGACAGGGCGTGGTGGGACGGGGTGCGTTCCGCCGACGCCCCGGTGTCAGCGACGTACTGACCGACGAGCCACTCTCGCAGCAGGCCCAGCGTGGCTCCGCCCACGCCGGGCGGCGGACCGTACGACTCCAGCTGGTTGATGGCAGTGGCCAGCTGGGGCAGGTCGCTCCCGTGCGCGGCGCCACGGCTACGCATTGCTGTGGCCACCGCGTCGGCCTTGGCCAGCAGTTCACTCACGGACCGCACTGCGGCGTGGAGCTGACGCAGTGCACCGGAATGGATGGCCTCCTTCGACTGCTTCGGCGTACGGAAGCGGCTGTCGGCCTCCTCGATGAGCCGATCCACGTACTCCGGTCGCCGCATGTTCTCGCTCAGTACCGCCAGCGGGGCAGCGTCGCCGCCCTGGGACCAGTCGACCACCGCCTTGAGCGCCTTGTGGGGCGCGCCCGACGGGCCAGTCAGGTACTGCAGCACCCGGGAGGCCCGCTGGTACTTGATCTTCCGGCGGGGCAGGTCCTCCAGCAGAACGCGCGCCTCCTCACCAAGATCGCCCAGGGTGACGGTGTCCCCTGGGCCCGCCAGGTCACCGATGGCGCCGGGGACGAAGGTCCGGCAGTCCCGCACCGCCGTGACCAGCACGGTGAGCAGTTGCTGCCAAGGCTCGGACAGTCCGGAAGGCGTAGCGAAGTCGCTGACCAGGACATGCGGCCAGCCTGCGGTGAGGCCGGCCCTCAGCGCGGCGACCGTGGCCACGATCGCCGCCTCCCTGTCCTCGGCGACGCGCTCCGGCGTGATGTCGTAGTCGATCTGCACCTGGGTGGCCTCGTCGCTGCCGACACAGCCGAAGGCCGCGGCGGCGAAGGCCAGCGCCTGGGCGCGTGGTTCCGGCTCCTGGGACGCGGCCGTCATCCAGTACGCGTGCGACAGCTGCCCTGTACTGATCAACCGCGCCACCGGCGAGTCCTGGCTGGTCTCCCAGGGAGCCGCAGGATCCCAGTCCGCGTGGTCCATGCCGACAGGCCACGGCACATCCGCGGTCTGCGGGCCGGGCGGAGCGACGTCCGCAGCCGTCGACGGGGCGTCCTCCGGGGCCGCAGGCGGCTGCGGGGAGGTGTCCTCCGCGGCAGTCTCCGGTGAGGACGGGACGGCGGGGGCTGCCGCGGAGGACACCTGCGGCACGGCCTCCGGCGTGGCCGCGGGCTCCACGGCCACAGTCGGGCTCGCGTCGGTCGGGCCGGTGTCGGTCTCCCCGGCGACGGTCACCTCGTCCGGACCGAGGGCATCGGGCTCCTCGGCGGCGGCTTCATCGCTGGGCGCCTCACCGGATTCAGCGGCCGGAGCGCCGGGCCCGTCGGGCGCGGAGATCTGGGAGGGAGCTGCCACAAGGACTGCGTCCGCCGACGTGTCCGGTCTCGTCACCGGGCGGGCTTCGGCCTCCCCATCAGCCGGCTCCGCGACCGAGGCTTTCTCCTCGCCCCGACCGCTCTCCAAGTCGGCGATCTGCACCGCGAGTTGCTCCAGCGCCTGCTCCAGATGCGCGGCGACAGCGGCGTCCGACACGGCGACCATCGTCTGCAGCTGGGCCTCTCGCTGACGCAGTTCGTCCAGCCGACGCTCGCGCGCCTGCGAGGCCTCGACCTGCAGACGGTCGAACTCGGCCTCCAGCTCTTCATGTCCGGAGTCCGAGCCCCAGGCCCCACCCACCTCAGCCACACTCCCTGCCAGCAGCGCGCGCAACCGCCGCCAGTCGGCCACCGCGTCGGCCGTCCACGCCTGCGTCGCCAGGTGGCGCCCCTCGCTCATCAGCTGGGCCGTCTCGCGCAGCGCTCGCGCCAACTCTGTACCGAGGGAGCGCAGTTGGGCGGCGGAGTCCCGAAGCGCACGCAACTGCCCGTCATCAGGGATCCGGGAGTCCTGTTGCTCTGGCGACGTCATCGTGGCAGTTTCCGCTTTCTGGTCGGACTCGGCGGGCGGGGCGGGAACGCTCAGCGCGGGACCGATGTCCCGGGCATCGGGCGGCGGCTCACTGTCCGCCGCTCTGAAGTACACCTGCGGACGGCGCGTGACGAGAACGGCGGCAGGCAGGTTCTTGAACACCGGGTTCGACAGGCCGAGCACGACGCAGTGCGCGAACTCCGGTTCAAGCACGGTCAGCATCGTGAACAGTTGTTCCTCGGACGGCTCGGCCACCACCTCTTCAGGGAAGCCGTACTCCGCCCGCAGCGCCCTGGCCGCGGTGACCAGCGCACACTGTGCGGTGTCAGTCAGCTGGGATTCCCGCGCCCTGGTCAGCCACACTCGCGCCGACTGGGCCTCCTTGCGTGTGACCGGCGGCCCCGCCCCCACGGTCTTTCCGTGCACACACCTTCGCTGGCGCAGGCACGCGTGTCGCGTCAGTAATCGCCGCATGCGGACGTCGTCCAGGGACAACGACCACGTGCGGAACCCAAGTCCCCACCCCTCCATGCCCAGATATTGCCATGAGCATCTGACAGTCCGTGAGGCAACCGCGCATCAGATATGACCGACGCGCGCCAGAGGGCGCGAGATCACCGGCCGATCGGGAAACAGACGCGGTCATCCGCCGAAGTGGCGCATCATTGCACTTCGGTGCGCCCGCTTCGGCGCGGGTGTGCCTGCCCAACGGGGTCGAAGAGGAGGAGGGCCATCGTGCCCCATGAGATTGACGCGACGTTTCTCGCACTGCCCCTGCGCGCCCTCGCCGACGCCGCGCTCGCCCGCGCCCGTGCCCTCGGCGCCGATCACGCCGACTTCCGGTTCGAGCGGGTGCGCAGCGCGTCCTGGCGGCTCAGGGACGCGAAGCCGGCCGGGTCGTCGGACACGACCGACCTCGGGTACGCGGTGCGGGTGGTGCACGGCGGGACCTGGGGGTTCGCGTCCGGGGTGGACCTGACGATGGACGCCGCCGCCAAGGTCGCCTCGCAGGCCGTGGCCATGGCCAAGCTCTCCGCGCAGGTCATCAAGGCCGCCGGGTCCGACGAGCGGGTGGAACTCGCCGACGAGCCGGTGCACGCGGACAAGACCTGGATCTCCTCCTACGAGATCGACCCGTTCACCGTCCCCGACGAGGAGAAGACCGCGCTGCTCACGCAGTGGAGCACGCGGCTGCTGGCGGCCGACGGGGTCAACCACGTCGACGCCTCGCTGCTCACCGTCCACGAGAACAAGTTCTACGCGGACACCGCCGGGACCGTCACCACCCAGCAGCGGGTACGGCTGCACCCGTCGCTGACCGCCGTGTCGGTGGACGAGTCCAGCGGTGAGTTCGACTCGATGCGGACGCTGGCACCGCCGGTCGGGCGCGGCTGGGAGTACCTCACGGGCACCGGCTGGGACTGGGACGACGAGCTGGCGCGCATCCCGGAGCTGCTGGCCGAGAAGATGCGGGCACCGAGCGTCGAGGCGGGCGTGTACGACCTGGTCGTCGATCCGTCGAACCTGTGGCTGACCATCCACGAGTCCATCGGCCACGCCACCGAGCTGGACCGCGCGCTCGGCTACGAGGCCGCGTACGCCGGCACGTCCTTCGCCACCTTCGACAAGCTCGACAAGCTCCGGTACGGCTCCGAGCTGATGAACGTCACCGGTGACCGCACCGCCGAGCACGGTCTGGCGACCATCGGGTACGACGACGAGGGCGTGGCGGGCCAGAGCTGGGACCTCGTCCGCGACGGCACCCTGGTCGGCTACCAACTCGACCGCCGCATCGCGAAGTTGACGGGCCTCGGCCGCTCCAACGGCTGTGCGTACGCCGACTCCCCCGGGCACGTTCCGGTGCAGCGCATGGCCAATGTGTCGCTGAAGCCCGATCCGGCCGGGATGTCGACGGAGGATCTGATCGGCGGGGTCGACCGGGGCGTGTACGTCGTCGGGGACCGGTCGTGGTCCATCGACATGCAGCGGTACAACTTCCAGTTCACCGGGCAGCGGTTCTTCAAGATCGAGAACGGGCGGATCACCGGGCAGCTGCGGGACGTCGCCTACCAGGCGACGACGACCGACTTCTGGGGATCCATGGCGGCCGTCGGCGGGCCGGGGACCTATGTCCTGGGCGGCGCGTTCAACTGCGGGAAGGCCCAGCCGGGTCAGGTCGCCGCGGTGTCCCACGGCTGCCCGTCGGCCCTCTTCAAGGGCGTCAACATTCTGAACACCACGCAGGAGGCCGGTCGATGAGCGCGCACCACGGGATCTGCCGGGGGTCCGGGGGTCGTCCCCCGGGCGAGCACAGCCTGAACACCACGCAGGAGGCCGGTCGATGAGCGCGCGCAACGGCAAGGCGCACAAGCCGCACGAGATCGTCGAGCGGGCCCTGGGCCTCTCCCGGGCCGACGGCTGTGTGGTGATCGCCGACGAGTACTCGACGGCGAACCTCCGCTGGGCCGGCAACGCGCTGACCACGAACGGGGTCACCCGGGGCCGGTCGGTGACCGTCGTCGCCACCGTCGACGGCAAGGAGGGCACCGCCTCCGGCGTCGTGTCGCGGGCCGCCGTCACCGCCGAGGAGCTGGAGCCGCTGGTGCGGGCCGCCGAGGCCGCCGCACGCGGCGCCGGTCCGGCCGAGGACGCCCAGCCGCTGGTCACGGGGGTGCCGCACTCCCCCGACTTCACCGACGCGCCCGCCGAGACCTCCTCCGCCGTGTTCGCCGACTTCGCGCCGGCCCTCGGCGAGTCCTTCGCACGCGCGCGGGCGGGCGGGCGTGAGCTGTACGGCTTCGCCAACCACGAGCTGGTGTCGAGCTATCTCGGCACGTCCACCGGGCTGCGGCTGCGCCACGACCAGCCGAACGGGACGCTGGAGCTGAACGCCAAGTCCCCGGACCGCAAGCGTTCCGCCTGGGCGGGGCGTTCCACCCGGGACTTCAAGGACGTCGACCCGGCGGCCCTGGACGCGGAGCTGGCCGTACGCCTGGGCTGGGCCGAGCGGCGGGTGCCGCTGCCCGCCGGACGGTACGAGACGCTGCTGCCGCCGACCGCCGTGGCCGACCTGCTGATCTACCAGATGTGGTCGGCGTCGGCGCGGGACGCGGCGGAGGGCCGGACGGTGTTCAGCAAGCACGGCGGCGGCACCCGGATCGGCGAGCGGCTGACCGAACTGCCGCTGACCCTGCGCAGCGACCCCGACGAGCCGGGCCTGGAGACCGCGCCCTTCGTACTGGCCCACTCCTCCGGCGGCGACAGCTCGGTGTTCGACAACGGGCTGCCGCTGAAGGCGACCGAGTGGATCAGCGGCGGCGAGATCGCGCACCTGCCGACGACCCGGCACAGCGCGGGTCTGACGGGGCTGCCGGTGGTGCCGACGATCGGCAACCTGATCCTGGACGGCGGCGCGGACCGCTCCCTGGAGGAGATGGTCGCGGACACCGAGCGCGGGCTGCTGCTGACCTGCCTCTGGTACATCCGCGAGGTCGACCCGGCCACGCTGCTGCTGACCGGGCTGACCCGGGACGGCGTCTACCTCGTGGAGAACGGCGAGGTCACGGGCGAGGTCAACAACTTCCGGTTCAACGAGTCGCCGGTGGACCTGCTCGGCCGGGCCACGGAGGCCGGGCGCACGGAGAAGACGCTGCCGCGCGAGTGGAGCGACTACTTCACCAGGGCCGCGATGCCCGCCCTGCGGGTGCCGGATTTCAATATGAGTTCTGTCAGCCAGGGCGTATAACCTCGTACCTGATCCACCTGGTGCGACCCACTCGAGGAGACACGAGAACCGTGACGGACATCGTCGACGAGCTGAAGTGGCGGGGCCTGTTCGCCCTGTCCACCGACGAGGACGCCTTGCGCAAGGCGCTCGCGGACGGTCCCGTCACGTTCTATTGCGGTTTCGACCCGACCGCGCCGTCCCTGCACGTCGGACATCTGGTGCAGGTGCTCACCGTGCGTCGGCTCCAGCAGGCCGGTCACCGGCCGCTGGCGCTGGTCGGCGGTGCGACGGGCCTGATCGGCGACCCCCGCCCGACGGCGGAGCGCACGCTGAACGACCCGGAGACCGTCGCCGGCTGGGTCGGAAAGCTGCGCGGCCAGATCGAACCGTTCCTGTCCTTCGAGGGCGAGAACGCGGCCGTCATGGTCAACAACCTCGACTGGACCGAGGGCCTGTCCGCCATCGAGTTCCTGCGGGACATCGGCAAGCACTTCCGCGTCAACAAGATGCTGACGAAGGACTCCGTCGCCCGTCGTCTGGAGTCCGACCAGGGCATCAGCTACACCGAGTTCAGCTACCAGATCCTCCAGGGCATGGACTTCCTCCAGCTCTACCGGAGGTACGGCTGCACCCTCCAGCAGGGCGGCAGCGACCAGTGGGGCAACCTCACGGCCGGTCTGGACCTGATCCACCGGCTGGAGCCCGGCGTGGAGGCGCACGCGCTGGCCACCCCGCTGATGACCAAGGCGGACGGCACCAAGTTCGGCAAGACCGAGGGCGGCGCCGTCTGGCTCGACCCGGAGATGACCACGCCGTACGCGTTCTACCAGTTCTGGCTGAACGTGGACGACCGGGACATCAGCCGGTACATGCGGATCCTGTCCTTCAAGTCCCGTGCGGAGCTTGAGGAGTTGGAGAAGCAGACGGAGGAGCGGCCGCAGGCGCGGGCCGCGCAGCGGGCGCTGGCTGAGGAGCTGACGACGCTGGTGCACGGGGAGCGACAGACGGCCGCCGTGATCGCCGCGTCCCGGGCCCTGTTCGGTCAGGGCGAGCTGGCGGAGCTGGACGAGAAGACGCTGGCCGCGGCGCTCTCCGAGCTGCCGCACGCGAGGGTGACCGAGCTGGCGCCGGTCGTGGACCTCTTCGCGGAGGTCGGGCTGGTGCCGAGCAAGTCCGCGGGGCGGCGGACCGTGAAGGAGGGCGGGGCGTACGTGAACAACGTGAAGGTCACCGCCGAAGACGCGGTGCCCTCCCGGGAAGAGCTGATCCATGGGCGGTGGCTGGTGCTGCGGCGGGGGAAGAAGAACCTGGCCGCGGTCGAGGTGACTGGGGCCTAGGGGCGTGGGTGAGCTGCCGAGTGCCGCTTCGTTGTGGTCGCTCGCGCAGTTGCCCGCGCCCCTTACGGGGCTCAGACCCGTCGTTGTTTTCTCTTGCCCAGGGTCGCCATGTACGCCATGTCGCCCAGGGCCACGATGGCGATCGCTGCGACGAGCTGGAAGATGTGGCGGCTCCAGTCGATGCCGGCGGTCTCCTCGACGCCGAAACCGCGTGCGATCGCGTTGCCGAGGACGGCGCCCAGCATGCCGAAGATCGTCGTCAGCCAGAGCGGGCTGTGCTGCTTGCCCGGGAGGATCGCCTTGGCCAGCAGGCCCAGTACGAATCCCACGATGATCGCCCACAACCAGCCCATGGCTGCCTCCTCGTACGGCTCGACGCGAGCATTACGCCCAGTGTCGGCCCGGCTGCGGTACGCCGCATGTCGGGCACCGCTGTACGCGCTACGGCGCATGTCCCGCACTCTCCGTGGAAGGTGACCCGGTCTCGTGGGCGGCGCAGACGCGGCGTAACGTTGAGCTCGTCCGGACCGCGTTCCCTGGAGCGGACACGGGCGGGAACGGGCCGGGTGCCTCCGATACAGGCAGGTGGTGGAACGCGATGCGGAAGCATGGCAACGTCGAGGTCTTCCGGATCACGGGTGCCCGGCAGGGCCTCGCCGACGACGTCCGCGGCCGACAGCGTCGCTACATCATCTCGATGTCCGTGCGCACCCTCGCGGTGATCGCCGCCGCGGTCCTCTGGAACGTCGAACGGCACGTCGCGGTCGTGGCGCTGGTGCTCGGCGCGGTGCTGCCGTACATCGCCGTGGTGATCGCCAACGCGGGCCGGGAGAACGCGCCCTCGCTGCCGTCCACGTTCGTGCGGGCGCCCATGCGACCGATGATCACGCCGCCCGCGGAATCCGTCCCGGAGGACTCCGCGGCCGACCCTGCGGCCGACAGCGCGGCGGGCCGGCGGAGCGAGCCGCGCGAGCGGGCCTGAGCTCCGGCCCCGAGACCGTCCGTACGAAGCGGAATCCGGCCACCCGCCAAGCTCAAGAAGAGCTCAGATCAATCATGTAGTTCCTGTGCCGGGCAGAGGCCTACCCGTGACATACTTCGTACGCGCTCCGCATCCCCCGTCGGAGCGACAGACCGACGCCGGGCAGCTCCCCCCGTGGCTGCTCGGCGTCGCCTTTTCTACGGCCGGATCCCTGCGGCTAGGGTCGACGTGTGAACATCCTCAACGTCCCCGGCTCCGATCCGTCCTCCCCCATCTGTTCGGCCAAGGGCTGCCGGGCCGACGCGGTCTGGGTGCTCGCCTGGAACAACCCCAAGCTGCACACGCCTGAGCGGCGCAAGACGTGGCTCGCGTGCGACGAGCATCGGGAGCATCTGTCGCAGTTCCTGGGCGTGCGGGGCTTCTTGAAGGATGTCGTCGAGCTGGAGAAGTGGGAAGCGCCCGAGGGGTAGGGGCCTGGGGCGCGGCTGTCAGCCCCCGATCGCCGACATCGGGCGGTCGGGCTGGACGAACGACGGGTCGTCGAGGCCCGCGCCCGCCTTCTTGCCCCACATCGCCAGGCGCCAGATGCGGGCTATCTCCTCGTCCGGGGCGCCGGAGCGCAGCGCGGCGCGCAGATCGGTCTCCTCGCGGGCGAAGAGGCAGGTGCGGACCTGGCCGTCGGCGGTGAGGCGGGTGCGGTCGCAGGCGGAGCAGAAGGGGCGGGTGACGGAGGCGATGACGCCCACGCGGTGGGGGCCGCCGTCGACCAGCCAGCGTTCCGCCGGGGCCGAGCCGCGTTCGTCCTGGCCCTCGGGGGTGAGGTCGAAGCGGGCACGCAGGGAGGTCAGGATGTCGCCGGCGGTCACCATGCCGTCGCGCTTCCAGCCGTGCTGGGCGTCCAGGGGCATCTGCTCGATGAAGCGCAGCTCGTACTCGTGCTCCACGGCCCAGGCCAGGAGGTCGGGGGCCTCGTTGTCGTTCAGGCCCGGCATCAGGACCGAGTTGACCTTGACGGGGGTCAGGCCGGCGTCGCGGGCGGCCTGCAGGCCCTCCAGGACGTCCTTGAGGCGGTCGCGGCGGGTGAGGGTCTTGAAGACGTCCGGGCGGAGGGTGTCCAGGGAGACGTTCACCCGGTCCAGGCCCGCCGCCTTCAGGGCCGTCGCCGTGCGCCTGAGGCCGATGCCGTTGGTGGTCAGGGACATCTGGGGGCGGGGGGCGAGGGCCGCCACGCGCTCCACGATGCCGACCAGGCCGGGGCGCAGGAGCGGCTCACCGCCGGTGAAGCGGACCTCCTCGACGCCCAGGACGCGGACGGCTATGTCGATGAGACGGACGATCTCGTCGTCGTCGAGCAGGTCGGGCTTGGCCAGCCACTGCAGGCCCTCCTCGGGCATGCAGTACGTACAGCGCAGATTGCACCGGTCGGTCAGCGAAACCCTCAGGTCGGTGGCCACTCGGCCGTAGGTGTCGATGAGCACGTGGGCCCCCTCCCTCGCGGCGGATCACAATCGTTCGACATCTGCGAGCCTACGTGACCGCGCTGACAACATCACCGGCCCGATCGCACGAGACGCGGCGAGTAATCGCCGTAGGTCCCTACGACCCGGGCAGCACGCGGGGCCGCCGTAGGGATCTACGGCGGCCCCGTGCGCGGTGGGCCGGATCAGTGCGCGCCGGTACCCGTGAGGGAGCGGACCTCCAGCTCGGCGTACTTGGCCTCGTCCGGCTTCTCCTTGGACAGGACGGTGCCGAGGAAGCCCATGAGGAAGCCGAACGGGATGGAGATGATGCCCGGGTTCTTCAGCGGGAACCAGGCGAAGTCGACGTCCGGGAACATCGCCTTCGGGTCGCCGGAGACCACCGGCGAGAACAGCACCAGGCCGACGGCGACGATCAGACCGCCGTAGATCGACCACAGCGCGCCCTGGGTGGTGAACTTCTTCCAGAAGAGGCTGTAGAGGATGGTCGGCAGGTTGGCGGAGGCCGCGACCGCGAAGGCGAGCGCGACCAGACCGGCCACGTTCAGGTCGCGGGCGAGGGCGCCCAGGCCGATGGAGACGATGCCGATGAAGACGGTCGCCCAGCGGGCGGCGCGGACCTCCTCGGCACCGGAGGCCTTCCCCTTGCGGATGACGTTGGCGTAGATGTCGTGCGCGAAGGAGGACGACGAGGCGAGGGTGAGGCCGGCGACCACGGCGAGGATGGTCGCGAAGGCCACCGCCGAGATCGTGGCGAGCAGGATCGCGCCCCAGGCCGAGTCGACACCGCCGAGGTGCAGGGCGAGCAGCGGGGCCGCCGTGTTCCCCGATGGGTTGGAGGCGATGATCTCGTCCTGGGAGATCAGCGCGGCGGCGCCGAAGCCGAGGGCGATGGTCATCAGGTAGAAGCCGCCGATGATGCCGATGGCCCAGTTCACGGACTTACGGGCGGCCTTGGCGTTGGGCACCGTGTAGAAGCGGATCAGGATGTGCGGCAGACCGGCGGTGCCGAGGACCAGGGCGATGCCGAGGGAGATGAAGTCCAGCTTGGATGTGCCGGTGGCGCCGTACTGGAGGCCGGGCTCCAGGAAGGCGGCGCCCTTGCCGCTGTTCTCGGCGGCGGTGCCGAGCAGATCGGAGATGTTGAAGTTGAACTTCAGCAGCACCAGGAACGTAATGAGGAGCGTGCCGCCGATGAGCAGCACGGCCTTCACCATCTGGACCCAGGTGGTGCCCTTCATACCGCCGATGGAGACATAGACGATCATCAGGATGCCGACGAGGGCGACGATGAGGATCTTGCCCGCGTCGGAGGTGATGCCGAGGAGCAGCGAGACGAGGACGCCCGCGCCCGCCATCTGGGCCAGCAGGTAGAAGATCGACACGACGATCGTGGAAGTGCCGGCGGCGGTGCGCACGGGGCGCTGGCGCATGCGGTACGCGAGCACGTCGCCCATGGTGTAGCGGCCGGAGTTCCGCAGCGGTTCGGCGACCAGGAGCAGGGCGACCAGCCAGGCGACCAGGAAGCCGATGGAGTAGAGGAAGCCGTCGTAGCCGAAGAGCGCGATCGCGCCGGCGATGCCGAGGAACGACGCGGCGGACATGTAGTCGCCGGAGACGGCGAGGCCGTTCTGGAAGGCGCTGAACTGGCGGCCGCCCGCGTAGAAGTCGGCGGCGTCCTTGGTCTGGCGGCCGGCCCAGACGGTGATGCCGAGGGTCGCCAGGACGAACAGCGCGAACAGGGTGATGATGAGCGGCCGGTGCTCGCTGGCCTCGTTGGCCGCGAGGAACGTCTGCTGTACGGGGCTCATGCGCCGCCCTCCATCCGGGACTTGATCGCCTCGGCCTTGGGGTCGAGCTTCGCGGCGGCGTGCTTCGAGTACCACCAGGCGATGAGGAATGTGGTGACGAACTGTGCGACGCCGAGGATGAAGGCGACGTTGATGTTGCCGAAGAGCTTGGTGCCCATGAAGTCGCCCGCGTAGTTGGAGAGCAGGACGTACAGCAGGTACCAGGCGATGAAGCCCACGGTCAGCGGGAAGGCGAACGAGCGGTAGGAGTGGCGCAGTTCGGCGAACTCGGCGCTCTCATGGACCGCGGCGAACTCCTCAGGTGAGGGGAGGTGATGCTCTGCCTTCGCTGGGGGCGGTGCGTCGGTTGCCACGGAGTCTCCTCGCGTCTGAGCCGCCTTCTCGACGGTGGGCGGTGACGTTTTCGCCGTCGGATCGGGGGACGGACTGGGTTCGGACATGGGGTCGGCTCTGTTCCTTCGGTGACGGGTGCGCGATCGTGCTCGCGCTCCCTGCTCAACGTCACGGCGGCACACGAGGACCGGTTCAACCGTGCGTGTTTCTTTCGAAAACCGATTCGGAAAGCGCCGCGGGAGCCGTACACGTTCGACACGCGGCCGTGGGGAAACGGCCGGGAGGTGCGGTGACTTCGAGGGTTACCCCTCTACTTCGGCCTCCCGCCCGTGAAGTCATTGCTGGCCGGCGACGACCAGGGATAGCTTCGGGCTGCACCACCAACGTCATGTACCTGCCCGGGCACCCGTGTGTCTCGGGCCGGTTTCTTTGAGGATGATGTGGAGATCCCATGGCTCATCTGCGCTCCAGACGACAGCTCGCACTCGCCGTGCCGGTCGTCCTGTCGCTGACCGCCTCGCTCGGTTTCCTGCCGGGTGTCGCCTCGGCGGCCCCGGTCACGGAGTCCACCGCCGCGACCGCGGAGGGCCCGAACCTGTCGTACGTCGTGAACACGAAGACGGACAAGCGCACGATCGCCTCCGTGCAGAAGGCGATAACCAAGGCCGGCGGCAAGATAGTGGTCACCTACGCCAAGATCGGCGTGATCGTGGTCCACTCGACCGACCCCGCGTTCGGTGCGACGATCCGCGCGGCGCGTGGGGTGCAGTCCGCCGGTGCCACCCGGACCTCGCCGCTGACCCCTGCCGGCACGACGGACGTGGGTGCCGTCGACATGCTGACGGACGCGGAGGCCGCGAAGGTGAAGGCCGCCTCGGCGGACATCCCCGACGCCGAGCCCCTCGAGGCCGACCAGTGGGACCTGCGCTCGATCGGCGCCGACCAGGCCGCGAAGATCGACGACGGCAGCAAGAAGGTCACCGTCGCGGTCATCGACACGGGCGTCGACGACACCCACCCGGACCTCGCGCCGAACTTCTCCAAGTCCCAGTCCGCCAACTGCAACGGCGGTGTCGCGGACACCAGCGAGGGCTCCTGGCGGCCGTACACCCCGCAGGACTACCACGGCACCCATGTGGCCGGTGAGATAGCCGCGGCCCGCAACGGCGTCGGTGTCGCCGGTGTCGCGCCGGGTGTGAAGGTCTCCAGCATCAACGTGACCGACCGCGCCAGCGGCCTCTTCTACGCGGAGTCCGTCGTCTGCGCGTTCGTCTTCGCCGCCGACCGCGGCGTGGAGATCACGAACAACAGCTACTACGTGGACCCGTGGCTCTACAACTGCGTGGACGACCCGGACCAGGAAGCCATAGTCGACGCGGTGAACCGGGCGCAGAAGTACGCCACCCGGAAGGGCACCCTGCACCTGGCCTCGGCCGGCAACTCCAACCACGACCTGGCCTCCGACGCGATCCTGGACGCGTCCAGCCCGAACGACACCACACCGGTCGAGCGCACCATCGACCCGAGCGAGTGCTTCGACGTGCCGACCCAGCTGCCGGGCATCGTCACGGTCAGCGCGACGGGTGTGAAGAACGAGAAGTCGTTCTACTCCACGTACGGCAACGGCGTCGTCGACATCGCGGCCCCGGGTGGTGACAGCCGCTACCAGATCCCGGACACGCCGTCGAAGAACGGCCGCATCCTGTCCACGATGCCGAACGGCGAGTACGGCTACCTCCAGGGCACCTCGATGGCGTCGCCGCACGCCGCCGGTGTCGCCGCGCTGCTGAAGTCCACGCACCCGTGGGCCTCCCCGAAGCAGCTGCAGTGGCTGCTGAAGGCCCAGGCGGACGAGCAGGCCTGCCCGACGTCGTACGACCAGAACGGCGACGGCGTCCAGGACGCGGTTTGCGAAGGCAGCCCCAGCGTGAACGGTTTCTACGGGTTCGGCATCGTCAACGCCCTGAAGGCCGTCAAGTAACCACAGCGGCGAGCAGCCACGGCGAACTGGAGACAGCATGGCAGCGCCTCTCAAGCGCTCCCGTCGTCCGACCGCGATCCCGCTGGGGACGGCCATGGCGACCGCGCTGCTCGTCGTACCTGACATCACGGCCTCGGCGGCCGAGTCGGCCGGATCGGCCGCCTCGGCCGGTCAGTCCGACGCGCCCGGGCTCAGCCATGTCGTCAACGTGCGCGCCGGGCACGGGCCTCCGCGCACGTGAAGAAGGCGATCGCGGAGGCCGGCGGCACGATCGTGACGTCGTACGACCGGACCGGGGTCGTGGTCGTCCACTCCGCGAACCCCGGCTTCGCCGCGGAGATCCGTGAGGTGCGGGGGGTCCAGTCGGCCGGTGCCACCCGCACCGCGCCGCTGCCCGCCCAGTCGACCACCGACGTGGGCACCCCGAAGGTGCTGACCGCCGAGGAGGTCGCCGACGTCGAGGCGGCGGACGGGCAGGACCCGCTGGAGCCGTTGCAGTGGGACCTGCCGGCCATCAAGGCCGACAAGGCCCACGAGGTGTCGCTCGGCAGCCGGGACGTCACGGTCGCCGTCATCGACACCGGTGTCGACGACACGCACCCGGACATCGCGCCGAACTTCGACCGCGACGCCTCCGTCAACTGTGTGACGGGCAAGCCCGACACCAGCGACGGGGCCTGGCGGCCGGGGCCCACGGAGAGCGCGCACGGCACCCATGTGGCCGGTGAGATCGCCGCCGCGAAGAACGGCGTCGGTGTCACGGGTGTGGCGCCCGGGGTGAAGGTGTCCGGCATCAAGGTGTCGACCACCGCCGGCTACTTCTACACGGAGGCCGTTGTCTGCGGCTTCATGTGGGCGGCCGAGCACGGTGTGGACGTCACCAACAACAGCTATTACACCGATCCCTGGTACTTCAACTGCAAGAACGACCCGGACCAGAAGGCACTGGTGGAGGCCCTCGGCCGGGCGACGAAGTACGCGGAGAAGAGGGGCGCGGTCAATGTCGCCGCGGCCGGCAACGAGAACTACGACCTCGCGGCCGACGAGATCACCGACCCGGTCTCCCCCAACGACTCGACGCCGTCGGACCGGGTGATCGACCCGTCCGAGTGCCTCGACATCCCGACCCAGCTGCCGGGTGTCGTCACGGTCGCCTCGACCGGCGCCAAGGGCATCAAGTCGTCCTTCTCCAACCACGGTCTGGGCGTGATCGACATCGCCGCACCCGGCGGCGACTCGACCCGCTTCCAGACCCCGGCCCCGCCCGCCACCAGCGGACTGATCCTGGGTCCGCTGCCCGGCGGCAGGTGGGGCTACATGGCCGGTACGTCGATGGCGTCGCCGCACGTCGCGGGCGTCGCGGCCCTGATCAAGTCGACCCATCCGCACGCTCCGGCCGCCCTGGTCAAGGCCCTGCTGTACGCCCAGGCCGACGCCACGCCCTGCACCGACCCGTACGACATCGACGAGGACGGCAAGGTCGACGCGGTCTGCGAGGGGCCGAGGAACTACAACGGCTTCTACGGTTTCGGCACCACGGACGCGCTGGACGCGGTGACCAGGTAGGGATCTCTCCACGGACGTCGGGCCGGGCGGTGGTACACCGCCCGGCCCTTCCGTTGCGTAGGTTCGGATCATGACTGACATGGATGGTGTGTGGGCGGCCCTGGGCGGCGATCCCGCTGTGCTGCCGAGGGTCTCGACCGTCGTACGGAGCGGGGTGCTCGACGCCCGGCTGCCCGTACGGGAGCTGGCGCGGACCTGCGTCGGGGTGTGCGCGCTGGCGGCGGCCGAGTTGGGCGCGCGCCGGGCCGGGCTCGCCGAGGTCCCCCGGGTGCGGGTGGACGACGGGGCGGTCGGTACGGCCTTCGTGAGTGAACGTCATCTGCTGATCGACGGGCGGGCGCCGGTCAACTTCGCGCCACTGTCGCGGTTCTGGCGGACGGCGGACGGGTGGGTGCGGACGCACGCGAACTATCCGCATCACCGGGAGCGGCTGCTGTCCGCGCTGGGCGTGCCTGTCGGTGAGCTGCCTGATGAGGGAGTGCCCGCCGTCGGCTCGGCGCTCGCCGAACGGTCGTCCCTGGAGGTCGAGGAGGCCGTGTGCGCGGCCGGGGGTCTGGCGTTCGCCCTGCGGACGCCGAAGGAGTGGGCGGCGCACGAGCAGGCGGCGGCCGTGCGGGAGCGTCCGCTGGTCGAGTGGCGGCGGTGGGACGGCGCCGGCGCCTCACGCGCGCGTGTGTTCGGTACCGGGGCGGAGGTGTCCGCACCGGCCGCCGGGGTGCGTGTCCTGGACCTGACCCGGGTCATAGCGGGACCGGTGGCCACGCGGACGCTCGCGCTGCTGGGCGCGGACGTGCTGCGGATCGACCCGCCGGGGATGCCCGAGATCCTCGACCAGCACGCCGACACGGGTTTCGGGAAGCGGTCGGCGACGCTCGATCTGGCCGCGGACCCCAAGGCCTTCGAAGCACTGCTCGCGCAGGCGGACGTCGTCGTCACCGGATACCGGCCCGGCGCGCTGGACCGCCTCGGACTGTCGCCCGAGGCGCTGGTCGAGCGGCGGCCCGGGCTGGTCGTGGCCCAGCTCTCGGCGTGGGGCACGTACGGGCCGTGGGCGGGGCGGCGGGGCTTCGACAGCCTGGTGCAGGTGCCCACGGGCATCGCGGCGGTCGAGGGTTCCCTGGAGCGGCCGGGCGCGCTGCCCGCGCAGGCGCTGGACCACGGGACGGGGTATCTGCTGGCGGCGGCCGTACTGCGGGCGCTCACCGAGCGGGTCGACGGGGGCGGCGGTCGCGTCGTCCGGCTGGCGCTCGCGCGTACGGCGGCCTGGTTGACGGACGGCGTCGAGCCCGACCCGGACAGCCCCGGAAGCGGTGACGGGCGCGCGGACTACGACGGCCCGGAGGCGTGGCTCGCCGAGCGGGACAGCCCGCTGGGACGGCTCCGGTACGCACGGTCACCGGTCTCCTTCGAGGGCGGGC
The DNA here is from genome assembly GCF_020982545.1 of Streptomyces sp. MNU76. Taxonomy (GTDB): domain Bacteria; phylum Actinomycetota; class Actinomycetes; order Streptomycetales; family Streptomycetaceae; genus Streptomyces. Next base: position 44,825 of record NZ_JAJKLK010000005.1, read on the forward strand.
CGGAGGACTGGACACGGCCGCCCGGGGTCTGGGGAGCGGACGAGGCGCGCTGGGGTCGCGTCGAGTCGAGTCGGCATTGAGTCACCCGCAGCCCGGAACCGCACACATGGGCGAAATATCGAACTGACGATTGTTTTCCGGCACTTGCCCGGTTCTGGTACGGCTGGTGAACTTTCCGGGGTGAACCTGACGAGACGCACGGCGGCGGCGACGGAAGCGGAGACGGCGGGGCCTGAGCGGCGGACCGGCCTGACCGGGAGAGGGATCCGGCGGGCCGTCGTCATGCTCCTCCTGGTCACCGTGGGGGCGCTGATACCCCTGTTGGGGCCCCGGATGGCGCTGGACGGCACCGGTGAGGCCGGGGCACCCGGGGCCGGTGGGATCGCCCTGCTGCGGACCGTACTGCTGGTGGCGTTGTGCGTGCCGGCGGGTGAGCTGTTCGTGGCGCTGCTGGTGCGGCGGGTGCCCGGCGCGCCCGGGCAGGCGCCGCGCAGTTGGGCACCCTGGGCCGCCGGGGCCGGTCTCCTGGCCTCGCTGGGGCTCGCCTCGGTCGTGGCCACCGGCAATCTGGTACCGGACTCCCCCGCCGACATCGACGTGGGCGGCCTCTACGAGACCCGGGACGGCAAGCTCGCCCTCCTGGAGGTCAACGCCTTCGCGGCGGCCGGTCTGCTGGCGCTGTCCCGTCGGCCGGCCGCCCAGGCACTCCCCCTGGCCGCCGTCGTCGTCGCGGAGGCACTGCGCGCCCACCCGACCACGGACTACCACGACCCGCTGGTCGGCACCGCCCTGACCGTGGTTCACCTGACGTGCGCGGCGCTGTGGGCCGGCGGACTGCCGCACGTGCTGCGGACTCTGCGCACGCGCACGTGGCGCTCGTCGGGGCCGGGCACCGCGCTGCTGGGGCTCTACGCGCGCGCGGCCGCCGTTCTGCTCGCCGCGGTCACCGCCACCGGGGTGTGGAGCACGCTGCGCCGGATGCCGCCGGGCACGGTCCTCGACCAGATGACGGAGACGGCGTACGGGCGCGCCCTGTTCGCCAAGGTCCTGCTCGTGGCCGGCGTCGCCGTGCTGGCCCTCTGGGCGCGGCTGCGGCTGCGCCGCACGACCGACGATCCCCTCGACGCCTGCGCTCCCGCACGCGCGGAGGTGGTGGTGCTGGGCGCGGTCGTCGCGGTGTCGGCGCTGTTGACGGCGTTGCCGCTGCCGATCCGCTGGTGAGGGCGACGTGCGGCGGGGGTGCGCCGCGCGGGCCGGTCACACGGCGGGCCGGGCCACCTCCCCCTCCGCCGGGGTGCCCTCGGGGCGCGCGCCGGGGGTGCCCAGGACGCCCCGGGTCAGCAGGTACTGCGCCGCCAGATAGGTGAGCATGATCCACAGGTCGGGGCGGGGCGGCTGCGGCCACTCGGCGACGCCGGTCGCGATGAGCATGTCCGACACCACGAAGAGAGCGCCGCCGAGCCCCGCGACGAGCCCGAGCCGGGTGGCGGCCCACGCCATCGTGGTCAGCAGGGCGCTGTACCCGGCGACGGGGAGACGTAGCTCGGCCGGCAGAACGGGCCACAGACTCGCGACGGCGACGACCAGGGCGAGGCCGTACGCGACACCGAAGGCCGCACCGTACGCGCGCCGCCCGGGCTTGCCGAGTCCGGCGAACAGCACGAGGTAACAGACGTGCCCCGCCGCGAAGGAGGCCATCCCGGCGAGGAAGGCCGGTTCGGCGTCGGAGAGGAGCAGTACGTCGCCGCCCCAGCCGAACAGCAGGGCGACGATCAGCGGGCGGGGCGCGCCGCGCGTGTACGCGTACACCGCGAGCAGGGGCATCAGCAGGGATTTGGCGACGAGGTGCCCCACGTCGAAGCCGGCGGCCAGGGACCCGAGGTCGACGCCGACGACGACCCCGAAGGCGATGAGGAGGACGGACTCCCTGCCCCGCCTCACGCGACGGTCTTCGAGGACGAAGATGACGGCGTCGGGGTCGGGGTCGTGGCCTGGGCCGGGCTCGGGGACGGTGTGAGGGCCGGGATCGGCTGTGCGGGCTTCCAGCCGGGCCCCCCGAAGACCCGGCCCGCCCGCTCACCCCAACCGCTCGCCCGTCTCAGGTCCTTGGCGATGGCGACGTACTCGTGCGTGGCGACCCGCAGCGGGTTGTACGTGTCGATGTTCTTCGTCAGGCCGTACACCGGCCGCTCGGTCTCCTCGACGAACGAGCCGAAGAGCCGGTCCCAGACGATGAGGATGCCGCCGAAGTTGCGGTCCAGATAGCCGCCCTGGGAGGCGTGGTGGACCCGGTGGTGCGAGGGCGTGTTGAAGACGAACTCGAAGGCGCGGGGCAGCTTCCCGATGCGCTCGGTGTGGATCCAGAACTGGTAGACGAGGTTGACGGAGGAGCAGAAGGCGAGCGCGGCCGGGTGCACACCGAGGGCGATGAGCGGGACGTAGAAGGGCCAGACCGTCCAGGTCGTCCAGGGCTGCCGGAGGGCGGTGGTGAGGTTGAACTTCCGACTGGAGTGGTGGACGACGTGACAGGCCCAGAGGATCCGGATCACGTGGTGGCCGCGGTGGGACCAGTAGTAGAAGAAGTCCTGCGCGAGCAGCATCAGCGGGATGGTCCACCACAGGACCGGGACGCGCAGCGGGGTCAGTTCGTGGATCACGGTGTAGATCGCGACGATCGGGATCTTCCAGAGGAAGTCGAAGGCGAGGCTCCCGAGCCCCATACCCACGCTCGTCGCGGCGTCCTTCGCCTCGTACCCCGCGGCGTCCTCGTCCGGATGGATCCGGACGCTGATCACCTCGATCACGGTGAGCAGCACGAAGGCGGGTATCGACCAGAGCACGACATCGGGCAGGTTCGGCATGGGGGCACGGTAGAACCGCTGGTGGACGGGGGCTAGACGTTGTTACTGACAAGTATTTCCGGCGGTACGCGCTTGCTTCTTGGTGCTCTCCACCAAACCGGGGGACGGTGCGGCAGCTGTCACTCCGTCACTTGGGCCGCTCCGGCGCCGGGTAACGAGCTGTCAGTCGGGGCCCGTATCCTCAGGGACCATGCTCGAAGACCACACGACCGCAGCGTCGCAAGCGCCTTGGCCGACCGCGTACCCACAGGGGTACGCGGTCGTGGACGTGGAGACGACCGGGCTGGCCCGGGACGACCGGATAATTTCCGCGGCTGTGTACAGACTGGACGCGCGGGGCGAGGTCGAGGACCACTGGTACACGTTGGTGAACCCGGAGCGGGACCCGGGGCCGGTGTGGATCCACGGGCTGACGAGCGATGTGCTCGAAGGGGCACCGCTGTTCAAGGAGATCGCGGAGGAGTTCTCCGCGCGGCTCGCGGACCGTGTGCTCGTCGCGCACAACGCGGTGTTCGACTGGTCGATGATCGCCCGGGAGTACGCGCGCGCGGAGACCGAGGCACCGGTGCGCCAACGGCTGTGCACCATCGCGCTGTCGAAGGAGCTGGGGCTGCCGCTGCCCAACCACAAGCTGGAGTCGCTGGCGGCACACTTCGGGGTCGTGCAGCAGCGGGCGCACCACGCGCTGGACGACGCCCGGGTGCTGGCGGAGGCGTTCCGGCCGAGTCTGCGGGTCGCCGCCGCGAGCGGTGTACGGCTGCCGCTGCACGAGTGCCGGCCGCTGACCGAGTGGCGAGACAGCCCCGCCGCGCCCCGCATCGGACAGCAGGCGGGCCCCGGAGGCGGCTACGGCGGTTACCGGCCCACCAGTTGGCGGCCCGCGCGGAAGCGACCCGCGTGCCCCTACCCCAACCCCGGGCGTTTCGAGGACGGCAAACCGCTCAAACAGGGCATGCGGGTCGCCTTCTCCGGGGACACCTCGGTCGAACGCGATCTGCTGGAGGACCGTGCGATCGAGGCGGGGCTGCATGTGGCGACGAGCCTGTCCCGGGTGACCAGTCTGCTCGTGACCAACGACCCCGATTCGAACACGTCGAAGGTGGTCAAGGCCCGGCAGTACGGGACGCCGGTGGTGGACGAGGCCGCGTTCGGGCAGTTGCTCCGCGACGTCGCGCCCGCCGACGAGTGACCCGTACGGACGGGTGATTGCCGGGCGACTCGCCCGGCATCCGCTCGCCCACGCGGTGACGACGGCTCACCCTGTGGCGCATGGCGAGATGCGAAGTTTGCGGCAATGACTACGGAATGACCTTCGAGGTCCACGCCCAGGGCGCGGTGCACGTCTTCGACTGCTTCTCCTGCGCGATCCACCGCATGGCCCCCATCTGCGAGCACTGCCGGGTGCAGATCATCGGCCAGGGCGTCGACGTCGACGGCCACTGGTACTGCGGCGCCCACTGCGCGCGGGCCGAGGGGAAGGCGGGCATCGTCGACAAAGTCTGAGCACCTGCGAGTGCGCACCCGCCCGAACACGCCCCACGACCGAGTTGTACGGTCGTGGGGTGTACCGCTTCCTGTTGTCCCGGCAGTGGGTGATCCTCGCGCTGGTCGCCCTCGTCCTGATCCCGACCATGGTCAGGCTGGGTTTCTGGCAGATGGATCGCTACGAGGAGCGCAGCGCGCGCAACCAGCTCGTCGCCGACGCGCTGGCCGCGAAGCCGGTGCCCGTGGAACGGCTGACCTCACCCGGGCACACCGTCACCAGCGCCGAGCGCTACCGCACGGTGACCGCGAAGGGCCGGTTCGACACCGATGACGAGGTCGTCGTCCGCCGCCGGGTCAACGCCGACGACGAGGTCGGCTTCCACGTCCTGACCCCGTTCGTGCTCGACGACGGCAAGGTGCTGCTCGTCAACCGGGGCTGGATCCCCGCGAACGGTCCGAGCCAGACCGCGTTCCCCGAGATCCCCGCACCGCCCGCCGGCGAGGTCACCGTCACCGGGCGCCTGATGCCCGACGAGACGACCGAGGCGAGCGGCATCAAGGACCTCAAGGGCCTGCCGGACCGGCAGATCATGCTGATCGACAGCGAGCGGGAGGCGAAGCGCCTCGGGGTCCAGGTGCTCGGCGGCTATCTCGCGCAGACCGAGCCCGAGCCCAAGGGCGACACCCCGCAACAGCTGGGCAGCCCCGGTGACGAGAACGCCGCGCTGAACTACGCCTACGCCCTGCAGTGGTGGCTCTTCGCCCTCGGCGTTCCCGTCGGCTACGTCGTCCTCGCCCGCCGGGAGCGCCGCGACCGCGCGGAGGCGGCGGCCGCGGCGGAGGCCGAGGCCGAGAAGGAGAGCGCGCCGACCCCGGTGTAGGTGTGGTTGCCCACGCCGGTGCCGGCGCCCGTGCCGGTCAGGCGTGGGTCGAGCGCTCCCGCCAGTACGTGAACGCGCGTTGCGGCTCGGGGAGCAGGTCCCACGGGTGGCGGGTCATATGGCGGCCCAGGCGTACGAAGACGGGGGCGGCCTCGGCCGGGCGGTGGGCGCGGGTGAGGGCGAAGGCGAGGGTGTTGAGGTCGGTGACGGCCTCGGCGTGGGGGGCGATGCCGACGTCGAACCAGCCCTTGAGGGCCAGGTCGATCTCGTGGACGGACCGGGGCTCGTTCCAGTTGCCGCCGCCCGAGCCGAGGGCGTCGACGGGTGTCGATCCCTGACGGTGGGCCATGAGTTCGACGCGGGCCGCCACCGGGAGCAGGGCCAGCGGTGAGCCGTGGGGTGCGCGGGCGGCGGCCTGCCAGGCGAAGTCCATCATGTCGGGGACCGTGCCGTGTGCGCGCGGGGACAGATAGCGCAGCAGCCGGTGGTAGGACGTCCGGAGCCAAGGGGCCCGGTCGACGGCTTCCGTCCATACGGGCACGGCGTCCTTGACCGGTACGGCGCAGGTGTCCATCAGGGACAGCAGCGCCAGCCAGGGGGTGGGGTCCTCGGGGCAGGCCTCGGCGGCGCGGAGGCAGGCGTGTTCGGCGCGGCGGACGGCGGCCCGGTCGGTGGCGGCGGTGCGGTGCGACTCGACGAAGGCGCGCAGGGTGAGGGCGTCGCCGTCGTCCGGGCGGTCGGCCGTCCAGCGCTGGGGACGGCGGCGGGGAGGCGTCGGGCCAGTACGGCGAGGCGGTGGGCTCGGCGGTCCCAGTCCCGGCCGGTGGTGCGGAGGAGGTCGGCCACGGGTTCCCACGGGGCGGGCGGGCCGGCGCCGAGGCCGTGGAGTTGAGGGGTGGGGCGAAGTTCGGTCAGGGTCCTGTGCAGGGGTCGTCGTCGAGTTCGGGGCGGATCAGGAGGGAGGGTCGGCGTCTCAGCATCTCTGGATCCGGGGGTCGGAGGGGGTGGGTTCGGGTGGGTTCGGGTGGGTTCGGGTGGGTTGTCGAAGGTGCGGGTGCGTGGGGCTGGTCGCGCGCGCCCCTGAAAAGCAGGGGCTACGCCCGTGCTTTTCAGGCCCGCAGGGCCTGGCCTTTTGGGGGCGCGGGGAACTGCGCGACCAGCCCCCACGCACCCGCACCCGACAACGCGCCGCCACGCACCCGCACGCACCCTGGGCCGGCTCAGCAGGCCGTCGCTCTCAGCAGCAGCGGCCCTCCGGGTGTTCCTCTCTCCGCCGGGTCCGCAGGACGTCGTACTCCCTGCGGGTCGGAAGCGGCGCCTTCGGGTGGTGTCGGCGGTGCCGCTCGCAGTAGCGGTCGTACTCGGCCTCGCCGGTCAGCTCCCGCAGGTACCAGCGGACTCCGCGCACCCAGCTCCGGGCGGTCACCGGCCCGCCCCCACCAACTCCTTCTCGGAGCCCTCCTCGTCGATGCGGGACTCGACGTACGGGGCCTCGGTCGACGGCAGGGGCACCGGCGACCGTACGGCGCGGACGCAGACCACGGCGCAGTTGACCAGGACCGTGAGGACCAGCAGCAGGAAGATCGCCATGATCACGCCGTCGACCGTGTTGTTGGTGACGATCGTGTGCATGTCGTCCATGGTCGTGGCACCCGGCAGGAGTTCACCCTTGTCGATGGCCGCCGCGTACTTGTCGCGGAGGGCGAAGAAGCCGATGGCCGGGTTGTCGGAGAAGATCTTCTGCCAGCCCGCCGTGAACGTGACGGCCACGTCCCAGGCCAGCGGGATGCCGGTGACCCAGGCCCAGCGCAGCTTGCCGGACTTGATGAGGACGGTCGTGGTCACGGCCAGCGCGACCGCGGCGAGCAACTGGTTGGCGATGCCGAAGAGCGGGAAGAGCTGCTTGATTCCGCCGAGGGGGTCGGTGACCCCGGCGTAGAGGAAGTACCCCCAGGCGCCGACGACCAGGGCGCTGGTGATCCAGATGCCCGGCTTCCAGGTCACGCGGCCGATCGGCTTCCAGACGTTGCCGAGCATGTCCTGGAGCATGAAGCGCCCGACGCGGGTGCCGGCGTCCACCGTGGTGAGGATGAACAGCGCCTCGAACATGATCGCGAAGTGGTACCAGAAGGCCTTCATCCCGGCGCCGCCGAAGACCGCGGCGAAGATCTCCGACATACCCACGGCCAGGGTGGGCGCGCCGCCGGTGCGGCCGACCAGGGTCTCCTCCTCGACGGCCTTGGCCGCCGCGGTGAGCTGCTCGGGTGTGATGGTGAAGCCGAGGTTCTTGACCGCCTCGGCGGCCGTGTCGACGGTCGGGCCGAGCAGCGCGGCCGGGGAGTTCATGGCGTAGAAGAGGCCCGGCTCCAGGACGCACGCGGCGATCAGGGCCATCACGGCGACGAAGGACTCCGTGAGCATGGAGCCGTAGCCGATCATGCGGACCTGGGACTCCTTCTGGATCAGCTTCGGCGTGGTGCCGGAGGAGACCAGAGCGTGGAATCCGGACAGGGCGCCGCAGGCGATCGTGATGAAGAGGAAGGGGAAGAGGGAGCCGGCGAAGACCGGTCCGGCGCCCGTGTGCGCGAACTCGGTGACCGACTCGGCGCGGAGGTTCGGGGCGGCGACCACGACACCGACGGCCATCAGGGCGATGGTGCCGACCTTCATGAAGGTGGAGAGGTAGTCGCGCGGGGCCAGCAGCATCCACACGGGGAGCACGGAGGCGACGAAACCGTAGCCGACCAGGCAGAAGACCAGGGTCTCGGGGCTCCAGACGAAGTACTCGGCGAGCGAGGAGTCCTGGATCCAGCCGCCGCCGAGGATGGCGAGCAGGAGGAGGGCGACGCCGATGAAGCTGGTCTCCACGACCCGGCCCGGGCGCAGATAGCGCAGGTAGAAGCCCATGAAGAGGGCGATCGGGATGGTCATGGTGACCGAGAAGGTGCCCCAGGCGGACTCGGCGAGGGCGTTGACGACGACCATCGCCAGCACCGCGAGCAGGATGATCATGATGGCGAAGACACCGATCAGCGCGGCGGCGCCGCCGACCCTGCCGATCTCGTCCCGGGCCATCTGTCCGAGGCTCTTGCCGTCCCGGCGCATGGACAGGAACAGGACGATCATGTCCTGGACCGCGCCGGCGAAGATCACGCCCGCGATGATCCAGATGGTACCCGGCAAATAGCCCATCTGGGCCGCGAGCACCGGTCCGACCAGCGGGCCCGCGCCGGCGATGGCCGCGAAGTGGTGGCCGAACAGCACCCGCTTGTCGGTCGGGTGGTAGTCGACGCCGTCCTCCAGCCGCTCGGCCGGGGTGGCCCGGGTGTCGTCGACCTGGAGGACCCGGCGGGCGATGAACCGGGAGTAGAAGCGGTAGCCGATCGCATACGAACCGAGGGCCGCCATGAGCAGCCAGACGGCCGAGATCTCCTCGCCCCGGGAGAGGGCGAGCACGGCCCAGCCGACCGCCCCGACGAGAGCGACGGCTATCCAGAGCGCGATCGATTTCGGCGACATTCGGGATCTTTCCGGCGCCCCGGGACCGGATTCGGGCATGGCTGACGTAGACATGGCGGCTCCTAACTTCAACGGATGTGCTGCGAGAGAGGCAGAACGAAGGAAGGAAGAGGGGGTGGTGCGCGTGTGCGGCTCAGCGATGTCGGTCCGGACGCGGCCCGTCCGGGTGGCGGCGGTCCGGGCGATGGCGGTCCGTCAGCGCGTACGCGGCGAGCAGGCAGAGGCCGCATCCCGGGACCCAGGCGAGCTGGTACCAGTAGAAGAACGGCGTTCCCGCGAGCCGTGGCTGCGCACCGGCGTACCAGGGGACCCACAGCAGTCCCGCGGCGGGGGCGAGCAGCAGGACGGCGGTCGCGACGCGCCGTAGTCGCTGGTGAGCGTGGTGTGCCATGGGCAATGCTCCTCTCCCGATCGCTGTGGGTCTGTGCAAGAGTTGCCCACCCGGCGGATCCGGTTGACAGCGAGTTTCAGAAAGAATCCCCGAAGATTTCCCGCCGATTCGTGTCATCCGAACCCGCCGTCCACGCAACCAACACGCGAGGGCCGAGGTACAGCCGGGGCCCAGGCACACCAAGGACGGTGACCCATGGCGGACGCTGCCATGACCGCGACGTTCCTCGCCGTGATCGGCGGAGCGTCGCTGCTCACCGTCACCGCGCGCCGGCTGCGCCCCACCGACCGGCTGCCCTCGCTGGAGGGCTGGGCGCTGGCCGACCGGGGCCTCGGCCCCGTGTGGACCTGGCTGCTGCTCGGCGGCACGATCTTCACCGCGTACACCTTCACCGCCGTACCGGGGCTGGCGTACGGCAACGGGGCGCCCGCGTTCTTCGCGGTGCCGTACACGGTGATCGTCTGCCCGCTGGCCTTCGTCCTGCTGACCCGGCTGTGGGAGGTGGCCCGGCGGCACGGGTACGTGACCGCCGGGGACTTCGTGCGCGGCCGGTACGGGTCGGCGCCGCTCGCCCTGGTGGTGGCGCTGACGGGGATCCTGGCGACGATGCCGTACCTGGCCTTGCAGTTGCTCGGTATAAGGGCGGTGCTGACGGCCGGGGGGCTGTATCCGAAGGGCGCGGCCGGTGATCTGGTGATGGTCGCGCTGTTCGCGGGGCTCGCCATGGCCACGTACCGGCACGGACTGCGGGCGCCCGCCGTGATCTCGGCGCTGAAGGCGGTGGCCGTGTTCGTGTCGCTGACCGCCGTGTGCTGGCTGGTGCTGGAACGGTTCGGCGGTCCGGGCGCGGTCTTCGAGGGTGCGGCACGACGGCTCGGTGGCACGAGCGTCGAGGACTCCGCGCTCCTGCTGTCCCCCGGACAGCAGCCCGCCTACGCCACCCTCGCGCTCGGCTCGGCGCTGGCCCTGCTGATGTACCCGCACGTGCTGACCGCCGGGTTCGCCGCCGACAGCCCGCGCACGGTCCGCAAGGTCGCCGTGGCGCTGCCCGCCTGGACGGGGCTGCTGGCCCTCTTCGGCTTCCTCGGGGTCGCGGCGCTCGCGTCGGGGGTCCGGGCGCCCGAGGGCGGTGCCGAGGCGGCCGTACCGATGCTGGTGGACCGGTTGATGCCGGGCCCGCTGGCCGGACTGGTGTTCGGCGCGATCGCCGTGGGCGCGCTGGTCCCGGCGGCGGTGATGTCGATCGCGGCGGCCACCGGCTTCGTCCGCAACGTGTACGTCGAGTACTTCCAGCCCACCGCCACACCCAAGCGTCAGGTGCGCATCGCCAAGGTGGTGTCGCTGACCGCGAAGGTGGGGGCGGTGGCGTTCGTGTTCGGACTGCGCGACCAGGACGCCATCAACCTCCAGCTGCTGGGCGGGGTGTGGATCCTGCAGATCTTCCCGGCGGTGGCGGTCGGCCTGTTCACCGGGCGACTGCACCCCCGGGCGCTGCTCGCGGGGTGGGGCGTCGGCATGGTGACCGGCACCTTCCTGGTGGTGCGCGAGGGATTCTCCTCCATCGTCCTGCTGGGCGGCGGCTCGCTGGAGATCTACGCCGGCCTGCTCGCCCTCCTCCTCAATCTGACCGTGTCCGTGCTCGGCACCACGGTCCTCGAACGGCTCGGTGTCCCGCGTGGCGCCGACGCGACCGACCTACCGTCCCGCCTGACCGTCAGGCGGCGCCCCGAGACGGGAGCGAGCAACCCGTGAGACGCAGACCGCACATGCGTATGCCGGTCACCCCGGCGGCCTCCGCACCGCTGACCTCCGCCGAGCCGCTGGGGCAGGTACCGGCTCCGGCCGCCGCCGAACCCCCGGCCCCCCGTGCCGAGGCCCTGTTCCCCCGTCCGGCGCCGGGCCCGGACTCGCCGGTCGCGAACCCCGCGCTGCCACCGGGTGCGCTCGGGGACCCCTCCGACGTGGAGCGCGAGGCAGGTGTCGCCCGGCTGTTCGAGCTGCACTACTCCTCGATGCTGCGGCTCGCGGTGCTGCTGGGCGCCGACGACCCCGAGAACGTGGTGGCCGAGGCGTACTACCAGATCTACCGCAAGTGGCGGCGCCTGCGGGACGCCGAGGCTGCGGAGGCCTACCTCCGCTCCACGGTCTGCAACCTGACCCGGATGCGGATACGGCACCTCCAGGTCGCCCGCAGACATGTGGAGACGCCGACGGTGGAGGAGCCGGTCGCCTCCGCCGAGAGCACCGCGCTGCTCCACGACGACCAGCGGGTGCTGATCGGCGCGCTCCAGCAGCTGCCCGCCCGGCAGCGGGAGGCGCTGGTGCTGCGCCACTGGCTCGGGCTGAAGGAGAGCGAGATCGCGGCCGCGATGGGTATCTCCTGCGGCTCGGTCAAGACCCACACCGCACGCGGCCTCGCCGCCCTCACCCAGGCGATGGAGGCCCGGCGATGAACGACACCACCGGCAATGACACCACCGGTCACGACACCGGTCAGGACCGCACCGAGCGGGAACTGGCCGCGGCGCTCGCCGCGCTGGCGGGCGGGGTGCACGCCGCGCCCGACGCCTACCGCACGGCCCGCGGGGACTGGCTCCGGCGGGAGCGCCGCCGGCGGCTGATCCTGGCCGTCCTCGTCCTGGTCGTCTTCGCCCTGGCCACGCTGCTCGGCCTCTGGGTGCTCAACCAGGCCCCTTCCGGCTCCGGGGTGATCTTTTCGGGGTGGGAGGGACGACGGCGGGCACCGGGCCCGGGTGACAGGGGCGCGTCATCGCAGGGGGTGCCATCACCGTGCGCGTCCGCGGGTCGTGTGTGGCTGGTCGCGCCCACGCGGCGGAGCCGCATATCGACACAGCCCCGCGCCCCTGGAAGTCGGGCTTCGCCCTCTTTCCTGCGGGACTGATCACCCCCCGCCCCGGGAACCCGCATCTCGTGCATCCCTACATCGAGGACTACGCCCTGATCGGTGATCACCAGACGGCCGCGCTGGTGAGTCGCCACGGTTCCATCGACTGGCTCTGCCTGCCGCGGTTCGACTCGGCCGCGTGCTTCGCCGCGCTGCTCGGTGACGAGGAGAACGGCCACTGGAGGATCGCGCCCGGCGAGGGCGGCGTCTGCACCCGGCGGTCGTACCGGCACGACTCGCTCGTGCTCGACACCGAGTGGGAGACGGACGAGGGCGCGGTACGCGTCACCGACCTGATGCCGCAGCGCGACCGCGCCCCCGACGTCGTACGGATCGTGGAGGGCCTGTCCGGCCGGGTCACGATGCGCAGCACCCTGCGCCTGCGGTTCGACTACGGCTCGGCCGTTCCCTGGATGCGCCGGTCGGACGGTCACCGGGTGGCGGTCGCCGGCCCCGACTCGGTGTGGCTGCGCAGCGAACCCCGGGTGCGGTCGTGGAGCGAGGACCGGGCCACGTACGCGGAGTTCACGGTGGAGCCTGGCGAGCGGGTCGCGTTCGTGCTGACCTGGCACCCCTCGCACGAGCCCCGCCCCCGCCTGGTCGACCCCTACGAGGCACTGCGGTCCAGCCTGCACGACTGGCGGGCGTGGGCGGCGCGCTGCCGGTACGACGGCCCGCACCGGGACACCGTGGTCCGCTCGCTGATCACCCTCAAGGCCCTCACCTACACCCCGACCGGTGGCATCGTCGCAGCGGCCACCACCTCCCTGCCCGAGGAGATCGGCGGCGTCCGCAACTGGGACTACCGCCACTGCTGGCTGCGCGACTCCGCCCTCACCCTCGGCGCGCTGCTGTCCTGCGGCTACCAGGAGGAGGCCGAGGCCTGGCGCGACTGGCTGCTCCGCGCGGTCGCGGGCGACCCGGCCGACCTGCAGATCATGTACGGCCTCGCCGGTGAGCGCCGGATCCCCGAGTACGAACTGCCGTGGCTGTCCGGCTACGAGGACTCGCGCCCGGTCCGGATCGGCAACGACGCCGTCCACCAGCTCCAGTTGGACGTGTACGGCGAGGTCATGGACTCCCTGTTCGTGTCCCGGCGTTCCGGGCTGCCCGGCAGGCCGGACATGTGGCGCATGCAGTGCGCGCTGATGGAGTACCTGCGGACGGCCTGGCGGAAGCCGGACGAGGGGCTGTGGGAGGTGCGCGGACCTCGCCGTCACTTCACGCACTCCAAGGTGATGTGCTGGGTCGCCGCCGACCGGGCCGTGCGCACCCTGGAGGACGACCCGACCCTGGACGGCGGGGACCTCGAAGGCTGGCGCGCGCTGCGCGACGAGATCCACCGCGAGGTCTGCGAACGCGGCTACGACGCCGACCGGGGTACGTTCACCCAGTCCTACGGCTCCCGCGAACTGGACGCCGCGCTGCTGCTCATCCCCCTCATGGGCTTCCTGCCGCCGGACGATCCCCGGGTCGTCGGCACGGTCGACGCGATCCGCGAGGAGCTGTGCCACGAGGGGTTCGTCCGCCGTTACAGCGCCGACCCCCTGACGGCGGCGACGGGCTCCGTCGACGGGCTGCCGGGCGGCGAGGCCACGTTCCTCGTCTGCTCGTTCTGGCTGGCGGACGCGCTGCACCTGACCGGCCGCACACGGGAGGCGCGCGAGTTGTTCGAACGGCTGGTGGGGCTGGTCAACGACGTGGGCCTGCTCGCGGAGGAGTACGACCCCGTCGCGGGCCGGCAGCTGGGGAACTTCCCGCAGGCGTTCAGCCATGTCGGGCTCGTCGGTACCGCCCTCGCCCTCTACGACGGGAAGAAGGCAGGATAGGGGCCATGGATCTTGGGCTGAAGGACCGTGTCTACATCGTCACCGGGGCGACCCGCGGGCTGGGCAACGCGGTCGCGCGGGAACTCGTCGCCGACGGCGCGAAGGTGGTCGTCACGGGCCGCGAGAAGGAGAGGGTGGGTGCGGCGGCCGCCGCGCTCGGAGCGAACGCGGTGGGGGTGGCCGCGGACAACGCGGACCCCGAGACCGCAGGGCGGCTGATCGCCGCCGCCCGTGAGCACTTCGGGCGCTTCGACGGCATCCTGGTCAGCGTGGGCGGACCGGCGCCGGGGTTCGTCGCCGACAACACCGACGAGCAGTGGACCGCGGCGTTCGAATCGGTCTTCCTGGGAGCGGTGCGCCTGGCGCGGGCCGCGGCCGAGGAGCTGGGCGAGGGCGGCGTCATCGGCTTCGTGCTGTCCGGGTCCGTGCACGAGCCGATCCCCGGGCTGACCATCTCGAACGGGCTGCGGCCCGGGCTCGCCGGGTTCGCCAAGTCGCTGTCCGACGAGCTGGGGCCGCGCGGTGTCCGTGTGGTCGGCCTGCTCCCGGCCCGTATCGACACGGACCGGGTGCGCGAGCTGGACGGCATGTCGGCCGATCCGGAGGCGACACGGGCGGCGCACGAGTCGCGGATCCCGCTGCGGCGGTACGGGCGCCCGGAGGAGTTCGGGCGCGCGGGGGCCTTCCTGCTCTCTCCCGCCGCTTCCTATCTGACGGGGACCATGCTGCCGGTCGACGGCGGGATGCGGCACGGATTCTGACCCCCGGCCGGGGCCGACTGACCGGCTGGCCGTCAACTCACCCTCTCCGCACGGTGTTTGGCTCCTCTGAGTCGGACCTCCGCCGGCAGCGCGGCCAGTCCCGCCGACTCCCTGGCGTGGTCCAGGGCCTCCGTCGTCAGCGTGTGCAGGGCGTCCCCCGGGTTCACATGAGGGTGGAGGAGGAGGCGGACCCGGGCCTCGGGCGCGCTGCGGCGGCCGGTCAGCCGGGCGTGGGCGCGTTGGACGCCGTCCGAGCAGGCCGCCTCGGCGGAGAGGACGCTCTCCAGCGCGCGCCCTCGCAGCAGTGCGCCCTCGCCGTCCCCCGTGTCGACGAGCACCTCGGCGAGACGGTGACGGCGCAGCAGGGCCGTCAGCCACCACAGGGCGAGCAGGACGAGGACGGCGAGCACCGCGATCGCGGTGGGCCACCACCAGCCGGAGTCGCGCCAGCGCGTCCGGCCGGCCTCGCTGAGCAGCACGTCCCCGCGGCCGTCGTACGGCCACCAGGAGGGCGGGTTCACGCCGAGCCCCACCATGAGGACGGCGCCGCCGACCACGACCAGCACCAGCCCGACGAGTCCGAGCAGTACCCGGTTGACGATCCTCAGCATCGCGGGTCACCCCTTCCGGCCGGGGCGGCGGACATGCACCGAGAGCGCCGGGGGCCGGGACAGGCCCAGCCCGCGGATGCCGTCGGCGAGCGTGACGTCCAGGTCGGCCCGTACGTCGTCGAGTTCGCGGAAGTGGGACACCGCGCGGACGTCGACCCGCTTGCGTCCGGCCCGGACCCGTACGGACTGTACGCCGGACACCTCCATGGCCCGGTCGCGCAGGGCCAGCGCGGCGGCGCCCCGGTGCAGCCCGGCCCGTACCTGGGGGTGGACTCGGCGCATCGGCAGGACGTCACGCAGCCCCGGGGTGGCGGCCAGGACCAGCAGCCAGAGGCCGAGGAGCACGGCGACCGCGGCGCCGACGAGCACCCAGGCGTCGTCGAGGGGCCGCTCGGCGAGCTCCCGGGCGAGCGAACGGCGCCACGCCATGGCGGGCCGGTCGGCACGGACGGCGACGACGTCGAACAGGAAGAGGCCCGTGCCCGCGAGGAGCAGTACCGCGAGGACGCCCGCGGGGACTCTGCGCGCGGACCAGAAGCGCCGCTCGCCGCCGTCCTCGCCCTTCTCGCCGTCCGGGGCGGGCGGCGGGTGGTAGGCGGAGGCGGACGCGGACTGGTCCGGATCGCGGCCGGCCGCCTTGTCGCCGACGGCCGCGTCGACCGGGTCGACCGGGTCGCCGCCCCGCTCCTCGGGCTGCTGCTCGGCGGTCCTCTCCATGGCCTTTTCCGTGGCCTCGCCCGTGGCCTTCTCCGTGGCCTTCTCGATGACGGGTAGTCGTCGCGTGGTGCCTTCGGTGCGCTGGGGTTCGCTCATCGCGTCCTCCCCTGTGCCACGTCGTGTGCGTGTGCCAGGTGCAGCCGTTCCACCTGGACGGCCACCTCCGTCACGCGCATTCCCGCCAACGTCCCTACCCGCTCGATGACATGGCGACGCACCGCAGCGCACTGGCCACCGATGTCCGAGGGGTAGGGAAGCCCGAGCGTGACGCGGACGCGCGCGGTCTCATGAAGGACGACCACGGTGGCGTTCGGGGGCGCGGAGGCGGGCGCCGGCGCCACCAGTGCCTCGCGCGCCGCCTGGGCGGCGATCTTCGCGACCACCCGGTCGGCGATCCGGGTCGCCCCGCGTTCACCGGGCGCGACGGTGCTCGTCTCCCGCGTCTGCGGGGGATGCCCGCCGTCCACCGGGTTCATCGGCGTCGGTCGTCACGCGGGCGGAAGAAGTCGCCCAGGTCCAGGTCCCCCTCCAGGAACCGGCCGACGACGAAGCCGACGGCACCCAGCGCGGCCACCAGCAGGAAGGCCCCGAATCCGCCGAAGTATCCGGCGAAGCCCAGCGCCATCCCGGCGATCATGCCGATCACGGCCAAGCTCATGCTGCGCTCCTAGCGATTCGGAGACTCTCGACACGGGATCACTGCAGCCGGGACTCCGGCTCCTCGTCCTCTTCGTCCGGCAGCTTCACATCGCTGACGGCGATGTTGACCTCGACGACCTCCAGGCCGGTCATCCGCTCGACGGCCGCGATGACGTTCTCGCGCACATCACGGGCCACATCGCTGATGGACACCCCGTAGTCGACGACGATCTCCAGGTCGAGCGCGGTCTGCACCTCGCCGACCTCGACCTTCACACCCCGGGTCACGGACTTGGCCCCGCCGGGGACCCGGTCGCGCATCGCGCCGAAGGTCCGGGACAGTCCGCTGCCCATGGCGTGGACGCCCACCACCTCCCGCGCGGCCATCCCGGCGATCTTCTCCACGACGCCGTCGGCGATGGTCGTACGCCCCCGTTCCTCCGGATCACCGCCGCCGCGCCGGGTAGCCCTGCGTCCGACCTGCGTCGGCTCCTTGGTGGTGTCGGGCCCTTCCGTCCGGTTCCGCTCCGTCATGTCAGTCATGCCGTCAGTCCCTTCCGGTCGTCCCCTTCAAGCCCACAGTAAGCGCGGTCGCGGCACCGCGCGCCGGGGATGCGGCAGGCTGGAGGAATGACGGCTGACGGTTGGACGAAGGCGGTGCGCCGACAACTCGGGCTCGGCCGCGTACTCCCCCTGGGCGGCCCGCACGACGGCGCGTGGATCACGGAGAGCGCGGCGGGGAGGGCTCTGCGCCACGCGGCCGCGTCCCTGCGCGGGCTGACGCTCGGCGGACTCCGGATCTCTTCCGTCGACGCCGGTGAGGAGCCGGGTGGGGACGCGGACGGCTCCGGGCACGAGACGGCGGTGCCGCCGCCCCCGAGTGCCCTGCCGCCCGGTCCGCTCCGGGTCACGGCCGACCTCGGGGTCACGGCGGGCCGGGCCGCCGAGCCCCTCCCGGCCACGGCGGCCCGGCTGCGGACGGCCCTGTTCACGGCCGCCGGGGAACGCCTCGGGCCGGCGGTGGCCGAGGTGGATCTCCGGGTGACGCATCTGGTGGAGAAGCACGCGGGGGTGTCCGATCCGCTGGAGGCCGACGCGGCGCCGTCCGGCCCGGTGCCCGAACCGTCGCCCAGCGCTGCGGCGGCGCCGACGGGCGACGACGAGGAGTCCCGGGTGACCGCGGCGGCACTCGCCGTCCCTGGCGTCGCCCGTCTGACCGACGGCCTCGGGGATGCCGGTGTCCCGGGCGGCCTCGGCGGTCTCGGCCGTGCGGTCGACATCGCCGCCGGGCCGGCCCTCCCCCGCCGCCATGTCCGCGTGGAACTGGCGGTGACGGGGGAACGACGTGCCCTGGACGTGGCCCGCGGGGTACGGGCGGCGGTGAGCGACGCGCTGCCGGACCGCCCGTCGGTGGCGGTTCTCATCACGGCGGTCGACACCTGATCCCGCGTCCCACGCCTGATCCCGTATCCCGCGTCCCGCATCGGACGGTCGGCTCGTGATCTCTGATCGGACGGTCGGCCTGTGCTCCCGAAGCGTGGCGGTCGGCGCCTGAGCCCCAGGGGCCCCCGACCGGCTACTCGCCGATTCCCGCGAGGTCCCGCAGGCGTCGGGCCTGGGCCGCCCGCTCCGCCGCCCGCTGTTCGTCGTAGCCGCGGCCCTGGGCACCGCGCAGCAGCGCCTTGGTCTCGACGACCGCGTCCCGGGGCGCGGTCACCAGCGCCCCGGCGAGGTCGCGCACCGCGTCGTCGAGCTGGTCGGCGGGCACCGCGAGGTTCGCTAGGCCGATCCGCTGGGCCTCGTCCGCCTGGACGAACCGTCCGGTGAGGCAGATCTCCAGCGCGCGGGCGTACCCGACGAGGCTCACCAAGGGGTGTGTCCCGGTGAGGTCGGGCACGAGTCCCAGGCTGGTTTCGAGCATGGCGAACTGCACGTCGTCGGCGACGACGCGCAGGTCACAGGCGAGAGCAAGCTGGAAGCCCGCTCCGACGGCGTGTCCCTGCACGGCGGCGACGGACACGATGTCGTTGCGCCGCCACCAGGTGAACGCCTCCTGGTACTCGGCGATGGTCGCGTCGAGCCCGGCGTCGTCACGACGCGCGAGCTCGATGAACGACGGCTCCCCTTCGATGCCTTCGGGCGTGAACATCTGCCGGTTGAGTCCGGCGGAGAACGATGTGCCCTCGGCCCGCAGCACGACCACGCGGACGGAGCCCGGCACCGACCGCCCGGCCTCGGTGAGCGCCCGCCACAGGGCGGGACTCTGCGCGTTGCGCTTGGCCGGATTGGTCAGCGTCACCGTGGCGATGGCGTCGTCGACGGTGAACCGTACGCCGTCCTTGTCGAGCAGCGGTTCGAGCGAAGCCATGGTGCGCCTCCGATGGGTGCGGTCAGCAGAGCGATGGAGCATCACTAAGTGACTGCACAGTAACCACCCGGTCGATCAGCCGACCGACCGGGTGGCCACCATCGAAGCCGATGGGCCGCCCGGCGTCAGGCCGACGCGGCCTTCTTGCCCCGCGTCGCGCCGCCACGCCCTCGGAGCGTGACGCCCGACTCGCTGAGCATCCGGTGTACGAAGCCATACGAGCGGCCGGTTTCCTCGGCCAGCGCCCGAATGCTCGCACCGGAGTCGTACTTCTTCTTCAGGTCTGCCGCGAGCTTGTCGCGCGCGGCGCCGGTAACCCGGCTGCCCTTCTTCAGAGTCTCGGCCACCCGGTCCTCCTCATGGGAAGTGCGCTCTGGTCTCCTCATGATCACCCCTCCGGGGCGGGTTGGCCACCCATTCGGCAAGGTCCGTGCGACAAGGTTGTGACGACAGGAGCACGTCCCCACGAGCGGAACCTGTGATTCCGCCCGGTCGTGTCCGTACGACCGAACGGGTTGTTCCGTGAAGCCCCAGGTCAGAGACGCACGACGGCCGAGCCCTTCGCACAGAAGGGCTCGGCCGTGAAATCGATGTAGGACACACCTCGGTACGAGGAGATCTCACACAGATGATGGATCACCGATGGGCCGAATGATCCAGCGGCAGTTGATCACCGCATTCGATCAGGCGAGCGCGACGAGATCCGCGTAGTCCGCGCCCCACAGATCCTCGACACCGTCCGGCAGCAGGATGATCCGCTCGGGCTGGAGCGCCTCGACCGCGCCCTCGTCGTGGGTGACGAGGACGACCGCGCCCTTGTAGGTGCGCAGGGCGCCGAGGATCTCCTCGCGGCTGGCGGGGTCGAGGTTGTTCGTCGGCTCGTCGAGCAGGAGGACGTTCGCGGAGGACACCACCAGGGTGGCGAGCGCGAGACGGGTCTTCTCGCCGCCGGAGAGGACCCCGGCGGGCTTGTCGACGTCGTCACCGGAGAACAGGAACGAGCCGAGCGTCTTGCGGATCTCGACCAGGTCCAGGTCGGGCGAGGCGGAGCGCATGTTCTCCAGGACGGTGCGCTCGGGGTCGAGGGTCTCGTGCTCCTGGGCGTAGTACCCGAGCTTGAGGCCGTGGCCCTCGATCACCTGGCCGGTGTCGGGCTTCTCGACGCCGCCGAGGAGGCGGAGGAGGGTGGTCTTGCCCGCGCCGTTGAGGCCGAGGATGACGACCCGGGAGCCCTTGTCGATGGCCAGGTCGACGTCGGTGAAGATCTCCAGCGAGCCGTAGGACTTCGACAGGCCCTCGGCGGTGAGCGGGGTCTTGCCGCAGGGCGCGGGCTCGGGGAAGCGCAGCTTGGCGACCTTGTCGGAGACCCGGACGGCGTCCAGGCCGGCCAGCAGCCGGTCGGCGCGCTTGGCCATGTTCTGCGCGGCGACGGTCTTGGTGGCCTTGGCGCGCATCTTGTCCGCCTGCGAATGCAGGGCGGCGGCCTTCTTCTCGGCGTTCTGGCGCTCGCGCTTGCGGCGCTTCTCGTCGGCCTCGCGCTGCTGCTGGTAGAGCTTCCAGCCCATGTTGTAGACGTCGATCTCGGCGCGGTTGGCGTCCAGGTAGAACACCTTGTTGACGACCGTCTCGACCAAGTCGACGTCGTGGGAGATCACGATGAAGCCGCCGCGGTAGGTCTTGAGGTAGTCGCGCAGCCAGACGATCGAGTCGGCGTCGAGGTGGTTGGTCGGCTCGTCGAGGAGCAGGGTGTCGGCGTCGGAGAACAGGATCCGGGCCAGCTCGATACGGCGGCGCTGACCACCGGAGAGGGTGTGCAGCGGCTGGCCGAGCACCCGGTCGGGCAGGTTGAGCGCGGCGGCGATGGTGGCGGCCTCGGCCTCGGCGGCGTACCCGCCCTTGGTGAGGAACTCCGTCTCCTGGCGCTCGTACTGCTTCAGCGCCTTCTCCCGGGTCGTGCCCTGGCCGTTCGCGATCCTCTGCTCGTTGTCGCGCATCTTTCGGATCAGTACGTCGAGGCCGCGCGCGGAGAGGATGCGGTCACGGGCGAGGACGTCGAGGTCGCCGGTGCGGGGGTCCTGCGGGAGGTACCCGACCTCGCCGGAGCGGGTGATGGTGCCGCCGGCGGGGATGCCCTCGCCGGCCAGGCACTTGGTGAGGGTGGTCTTGCCGGCGCCGTTGCGGCCGACCAGGCCGATGCGGTCGCCCTTGGCGATACGGAAGGTGGCGGACTCGATCAGAACGCGTGCACCGGCGCGCAGCTCGACGGCGGAGGCGGAGATCACGGACAGACTCCAGGGCGGATTGGGTGGCGGGTGTGGGCGGCTGAGGACGTTCCCGCCGTCTAATGCGCGAGGAGAATGGCCATGGGCCGATTCTAACTGGGGGCAGCAAGCGGTTTTCCGCCCGCGCGACAAGGGATCACGTGGTCTCGGTCACCGGACCCGCCTCCGCGTCCGCTCGGCGAGGCGTTGTCAGTGGTGGGTGCAAAGCTGGGCAGTGGGTCGTTTTCCGGACGACAGAAGAGGATGTGATCGGTATGACGGGCAAGGGCGACGGACGCCCGAGCATCTGTCCGACGCTGCTCTACGCGGACGCCCGGGCTGCCGTCAGGCAGCTCACGGAGGCGCTGGGCTTCACCGAGCTCTCGGTGTACGAGGACGAGGACGGCATCGTGCGGCACGCCGAACTCACCCAGGGCAACGGCGCGGTGATGATCGGTTCCAAGGGCAGCGGCAGCGTCTTCGACGGTGCGATGAAGGGCGCGGGGCCCGCCGGCGTGTACGTCGTCGTGTCCGCCGACGACTTGGACGCCCACCACCGGCGGGCCGTGGAGCACGGCGTGGAGATCCTGACGCCCCCGACGGACCAGGACTACGGCTCACGGGACTACATGGCCCGGGACGCCGAGGGCAATGTGTGGAGCTTCGGCACGTACGCCCCCGAGACCGGCGGCTGACGCCCTCGCGCCCTCCTTCCGGGTCAACTGCCCCCGGTGTGCACCTGGAAGGCGGCCCGGCGCACGGCCTTGGCGAGGGCCGGGTCGGGGTGGGCCGCGGCGAGAGCCACCAGGACCTGGACGGTGCGGGGGTGGCCGACCGCGCGGACCTCGTCGAGCAGCGCGGGGACCGTGGGCTGCACGGCGGACTCCAGATGCCGTACGAGCAGGGGTGCCTCGCCGTGGTCGGCGACAGCGGCAGCGGTGTCGACCCAGAGCCAGGTGGACTCCTCCCGGGTGAGGACCTCGTGCGCGTCCTCGGGGTCGGCGCCGTCGTGCTCGGCGAGCCACAGCAGGGCGTAGGGGCGCAGCGGGGTCTCGTCGGCGACGGTGCGGACGTCGGGTTCCGCGGGGGCGCCCACGACCCTCAGGGCCTCGAAGGCGAGGCCCCGGATGAGGGCGTCCTCGCCCCGGGCGGCGTCGATGAGTTCGGTGACGGCGCCGCCGACGGGGCGGGCGGCGAGCCAGGCGCGGTATTCGGCGCGGGCCGCGTTCGGGCGGAGCTGGGCACAGCCTCTGAGCATGTCCTCGGCGGAGACCTCGATGTTCCCGGCGGGGCTCTGCGCGGCGACACAGATCTGTTCGAGTTTGACCCAGACCGCCCAGCTGCCGAGCGGGGTGAGGGTGGCCTGGCCGTCGCCGTAGGTGAGGGCGCCGACGGAGGCGAGGGCGCGCAGCGACCAGTCGAGGAGCGGGGCGAGGGGGGTGTCCTCGGCGGTGGGTTCCGCGCCGGGCTCGGGCTGCGGCCCGTAGGGGACCTCGCAGCGCTCGGTGCGCAGTTCGGTGACCCGCTGTTCCAGGAGGTCGAGGAGCTGCTCCACGGGGACGGGCCCGGCGGAGAGCTGGAGGAACGAGAGGACCTGGGGCATGGCCGAGACGACCTCGGCGACCGCCGCCGCCTCCCGGTCCTCGGGTTCCGGGTAGGCGATGGACCAGGCGTCGAAGAACGCGACCCAGCCGCGGAGTACGGCGCTGTCGTCGCGGTTCCAGGCACGCAGGCGCCAGCCGGGGCGTGCGCTGTCGCCGTGCACCTCGACGAGTCCGGCCAGGCGTGCCGTGTCCCAGTCGTGGCGGACCTGATCCGGGGTCAGCCCCAGGTCGGCGGCGGCCCGTTCGGCGGTCGCGGCGGAGAGGGTGCCCTTGCCGTCGGGGCTCGAGCCCTCGCGGCCGGGGCGCAGCGCGGCATCGGCCCAGCGGGCGACGCGGGCCGCGTCCGCCAGGACGGCGCGGGCCATGCGGGCGAGTTCCACGGGCGGCGGCGTGCCCTCCGGGGGCCGGGGAGCCGGTCGGCGGCGCTGGGTCACTGCTGCTCGGGGAGCGGCGGCCAGGGTTCGCGGGCCGACGAGTCGGAGCCTGGAGTCGCGCGGATTACGGGACGTCACGGGGGCAGTCTTCCGGTTGACGGTCCGAAAACCCAAACGGAATGTCACAGCGGGCGACAGGGGTGGCCAACGCACGGGTTCTCCCAGGGGCCCGCACCGAGGCGGATCGCCTTGGTGCGACGCTAAACGGAATGTGGCGTACCTCTCCCTGACGGTCCGGCCGGGGCCTTCCCCAGGTCCCGCGCCGGCCGTGCCGTGGACTTGCCTCGGCGGACCTACATCAGTGGGGTGAGGAAGCGACGGAGCGCCTCTTCGTAGGCCTCGGGGTCGGCGTTCCACATGGCGCCGTGCGGGGCGTGGCGGACCGTGCGGAGGCTGACCCGGTCGGGGCGCCGCGCGGCGAGGCGCCGGGAGGGGGCCCAGGGGGCGACGGTGTCGTCGGGGCCGTGGAAGAGCAGGGTCGGGGTCCTGAGCCCGGCGGTGTCGGAGCCCTGGTCGCCGGAGGTGGCGCGCAGTCCGGTGCGGCCCTGGGCGGCGCGGACCGCGAGGGGCAGCAGGGCACCGGGGGTGCGGCGGGCGGCCGCGAGGGCGCGGAGGGTGGCGGTCCAGTCGAGCACCGGTGAGTCGAGGACGAGTCCGGTGACGCGGTCGCGCAGCGCGGAGCGGGTGGCGGCGTGCAGGGCCATGGTGGCGCCGGTGGACCAGCCGAGCAGCACGACCCGTTCGGCGCCGAACCGGACGGCGTGGCGGATGGCGGCGTCCACGTCGCGCCACTCGGTCTCGCCGAGGTGGTTCAGGCCGTCCGGGGAGCGAGGGGCGCCCGGGTCGCCGCGGTAGGCGAGGGTGAGCACCGGGAAGCGGTGGCGGTGCAGGAATTCCAGGAGGTTCAGGGGGTGTTCGCGGGTGGTGCCCAGGCCGTGCACGGCGATCACCCAGATGTCCCGGTCCGCGGGCGTGAACCAGGCGGGCAGGGTGCCGAGTTCACCGGGGATCTCGACGTCGTCGTGGTCGAGGCCGAGTGCGGTGCGCGGGTCGCCACGGTGGAGGGCGGGGGTGAGCCACACCCTGTCACCGGGCTCCAGGGTGCCGTGGGTGACACGCTCCAGGCGGCGTACGACCGTGTCGGGGGCGTGCGGGGCGCCCTCCAGGACGGCGCCGACGACGGCGTGGGAGTCGCCGCCGGTGAGGCCGTAGGTGCCGGGGCGCTGGGAGGCGAAGGCACGGGTCAGGGCGATGCGGCCGGCGGCGGTGGCGTGCACGGTCAGCCGGGGTTCCGTGGGCAGCGGTTCGCCCGGCGGCGCCTTCAGCGCGACGTCGCTCGCCAGCCGGCCCGCTGCGACACTGGCCGCACCGGCCGCGAACGCGACCCCGACCGCGGCGACCGCCGCTTTGACTGCACCCACGCCTCCAGTGTCCTGGCCGCCCCCGCCTCAGGCCAGTGGGCACCGACACCGGAGTGACCGGGGTGGCGGGTGCGCGGACCTGAGCGGACCTGATACGCACATGCACCCGCGTGCTCGGGTGCCTCCGGCTTCCCGGCACTGGCCCACGGGGACCGGACGCCGGGCCGGCAGGTGCTGGAGGTCTAGGGGGTGCTTCGAAAGTCCTGTGCGGTGCCCGCGGTGTCCGGTGCGTGCTCTCGGCGTGCCGGACGAAAGCCCTCGTACTGGACGTACTTGGGGTTTCGGCCGGTGCGGCGAGAGTGCGTGCCGGGCGCCGTGGGTGCTGTGCGGGACTTTCGAAACACCCCCTAGTGCGGCTGGCCGTAGTCGTGGAGGCGGGCGGCCGCTGTCGTCAGTTGGGCGGGGGTCAGGAGGTGAGGGGTGCGGCCCGGGACCGAGGACGCCGTCAGCCAGACTCTGGACATCCATTCGAGCTGGGCCGTGCGGTCGTAGGCCTCGGAGAGCGTGTGACCGTAGGTGATCGTGCCGTGGTTCTGGAGGAGACAGCCGGTGCGCCCTGTCAAAGCGCGGAGCATGTTCTCGGCCAACTCCGGGGTGCCGTAGGTCGCGTAGGGGGCGACCCGGACCGGCCCGCCGAGGGCGGCGGACATGTAGTGGATCAGCGGCAGCTCGCTCACGAGGGTGGAGACGGCCGTCGCGTGGACCGCGTGGGTGTGGACGACGGCCCGCGCGTCGGTGGCGTTGTGGATCGCCAGGTGCATGGGGAGCTCGCTCGTCGGGCGGAGCGTGCCGAGGACCTGTCGGCCGGAGAGGTCCACGCCCGTCACATCGTCCGACGCCAGACGGTCGTACGGCACTCCCGTCGGGGTGACCAGGACAGTGTCCCCGACCCGCACGGACACGTTCCCGGAGGTGCCCACGACCAACCCGTCGGCCACCGTCCGGCGGGCCGTCCCGACGAGGTCGTCCCACGCCCGCGCCACGTCCTCCGGCACTCCGCCCCGCCGCGCCTCCCGCGCGCCCCGTGGACCCTCGACCGCGTCGCCCCGCTCACCGCGGGCGTTCCCCTGCTGCTCGACCATGCCGCGATCCTGCCAGGCGGCGGGCGACTGCGGGTCCCGGCCCGGCGGAGGGCCTGTACGCACAGTAGGGCGCGGCCCGACGGAAG
The DNA here is from genome assembly GCF_020982545.1 of Streptomyces sp. MNU76. Classification (GTDB taxonomy): domain Bacteria; phylum Actinomycetota; class Actinomycetes; order Streptomycetales; family Streptomycetaceae; genus Streptomyces. The sequence continues at coordinate 70,680 of NZ_JAJKLK010000005.1, forward strand.
GCCCATATGCGTATAGATCATGTGGAGTTGGTGATTGGCCGATGATCGACCGGGATCCCGTGATCTTCCAGTAATCTCCGGGTGTTTTGTCGCACAAACGCCATTCCGGGGGGAAGTATGGCCACCGATCCCACGTCGTCCCGTCTCCGCAACCGCGTGTTCGCCGCCTCCGTCGCGGCCCTGGCCCTGGGGGGAACCGCGCTCGCCGAGCCGCCCGCCTCGGCCGCCGCCAGGCCCAGGGGGCACGACGTCTCCTCGCACCAGAAGACGGTGGACTGGTCGAGCGCGAAGTCGAAGGGCGCCCGGTTCGTCTACGTCAAGGCGACCGAGTCCACCACCTACCGCAACCCGTACTTCGCCCAGCAGTACAACGGCTCGCGCGAGGCGGGCCTGATCCGCGGCGCGTACCACTTCGCCCTGCCCCACCGGTCGTCCGGGAAGACCCAGGCCCGCCACTTCGTGGGCAACGGGGGCGGCTGGCGCGCGGACGGCTGGACGCTGCCGCCGGCGCTCGACATCGAATACAACCCGTACGACCGGAAGAGGAAGTGCTACGGCCTGAGCGACGACGCCATGGTCGGCTGGATCCGGTCGTTCAGCGACGAGGTGAAGCGCCTCACGGGCCGCCGTCCGGTGATCTACACGACCACCCACTGGTGGAAGACCTGCACCGGCAACAGCCCGGCCTTCGGCGGGAACCACGCGCTGTGGCTGGCCCGGTACGACTCCGCCGGGGCGGGGGAACTGCCCGCGGGGTGGAAGTTCTGGACGATCTGGCAGTACGACAACGGCGGCGGGAACCTGCCGGGTGACCAGAACCTCTTCAACGGGCCCACGAACCGACTGAAGGAGTTCACCCGGGGGTAGCGGACCCCGGTGTTCCGCCTCCGTTCGAAGGCCGGACCGCCGCTCCGCGCAGCCCCGGTCGCCCGCCGGCCGACAAGCGGAGGGGCGACACCTCGCTCATTACACCCGCACGCCTGCCTCAGTTCATCTTCCGTTCACCCAGGTTGCCTACGGTCCACATGCCACTGACGTCCGAAAGAAGCCCGGGTAAATGGAAAACTTCTCGCTGATCCTCGCGATCGTGGTCATCACCGCGCTCGCGTTCGATTTTACGAACGGTTTCCACGACACCGCCAACGCGATGGCCACCACCATCTCGACCGGCGCCATGAAGCCCAAGGTCGCGGTGGCCATGTCCGCCGTGCTCAACCTTGTCGGCGCGTTCCTGTCCATCGAGGTCGCCAACACCATCTCCAAGGGACTCGTCGACGAGTCCGGGATCCAGCCGGAGGTCATATTCGCGGCGCTCGTCGGCGCCATCCTCTGGAACCTGCTGACCTGGCTGGTCGGACTGCCGTCCAGTTCCTCGCACGCCCTGATGGGCGGCCTCATCGGCGCCACCATCGCCTCGGCCGGCCTCGGGGCCGTGCACGGCGACGTGCTCGTCACCAAGGTGCTGATCCCCGCCGTCGCGGCCCCGCTGGTCGCCGGCATCGCGGCGATGCTCGCCACCCGGCTGACGTACAAGCTCGGACAGCACACGAGCGAGAAGGCCTCCGGCAAGGGCTACCGCGCCGGTCAGATCGCCTCCGCGGGCCTGGTCTCCCTGGCCCACGGCACGAACGACGCTCAGAAGACGATGGGCATCATCACCCTCGCCCTGGTGGCCGGCGGCGCCCTGGCGCCCGACTCCGACCCGCCGGTGTGGGTCATCGTCTCCGCCGGTCTCGCCATCGCGCTCGGCACCTACCTCGGCGGCTGGCGCATCATCCGCACGATGGGCAAGGGCCTCACCGACCTCCAGCCGCAGCAGGGCTTCGCCGCCCAGACCAGCGCGGCCACGGTCATCCTGGCCTCCTCGCACCTCGGCTTCTCGCTCTCCACTACGCACTCGGTCTCCGGTGCGGTGATGGGCGCGGGTCTCGGCCGCAAGGGCGGCGTGGTCCGCTGGTCCACCGCCACCCGGATGTTCGTGGCCTGGGGTCTGACCCTGCCGGCCGCCGCGCTGGTCGCCGCGCTCGCCGAGTGGGTGACGTCCTTCGGCAGCTGGGGCACGGCCGTCGTCGCGGTCTTCCTCATCGCCTCCAGCGCCGCGATCTGGGTGATCTCGCGCCGCGAGGTCGTCGACCACACCAACGTCAACGACACCGAGGAGCCGCCCGGTGTGGTGACCACGGCGATGGCCGCCGTGACACCGCCGCCCACCGGCACCGTGACCGAGGAGCTCTCGGCGACCGTCCCGGCCCCCGCGGCCGCGGTCGCCGCCGAGACCACGGCCCCGGCGAACTCGTCCACGCCGACCGCCGTCTGAGCCCCGCGACCTCCTGAGGAAGAACACCACCATGCACATCGACTGGGCAGCCCTCGGCTCCGTCTTCGGAGTCAGCCTCGTGGTCACCGTGACCCTCGTCGGCCTCTTCACCCTGGGGATCGTCGGCCTCTCCAAGCGGGAGGCGGCGACCTCTGCCGGCGCCTCGCCCGTGCTCGCCACGACAGCGGCCTACGCCTGCTTCGCGGCCTGCACGGCGGCGGTGGGTTACGGGATCTACCTGATCATGGCCTGAGGCCCCGGCACCCCCTGCCGCCTCGCACGACACACACAGACAAACCCCTCGTACCGTTTGACCCGGTACGAGGGGTTTGTCTATTGTCCAAGCAAACCGTGACCCTCGTCGAAATGACACATGTCATTCAGGAGGTGGCTGTACGACGATATCCCAATCGGCGTAAGCTATCAGATACATGCCGATTCGACGATGGCCACCCGACAGCTGAACAGGGGAGCGCCATGCCCAGGGACATCGATCCGAGCCTGAATCGACGCAGGCTCCGAGTCGAACTGCGCAAAGCCCGCTACAAGTCCGGGCTGACCAAGCAGCAGACCGCGGACGCCCTGGAATGGTCCCTGTCGAAGATCATGCGCATCGAGGCCGGCACGGTCGGGGTCAGCGTCACCGACGTCCGCGCGCTCATCCAGCAGTACGGGATCACGGACCCGGCGCTGGTCGGGGAGTTGGAGGAGGCCGCACGGGGCTCGAAGGGGCCGTCCTGGTGGGCCCCCTGGGGGAACCTGGTCTCCCAGCCGTTCGCCCAGTACCTGGGCTACGAGGGGGCGGCGACCTCCATCCGCATCTACAACCCCATCGTCCTGCCGGGCCTCCTGCACACCGAGGACTACGCCACCGCCCTCCTCTCCCCCACCTCGGAGCCCACCGCCGTGCGACGGTCGGTGGAACTCCGTCTCGCCCGGCAGGAACGGCTGATCGACTCCGACGCCGGCCCGCGCGTCGACATCGTCCTGGACGAGGCGGCCGTACGGCGGGTGATCGGCGGCCCCCGGGTCATGCGGCACCAGCTGGACCACGTGAAGGCACTGGCCGGGCGGCCCCGGATGGGCATCCGGCTGCTGCCGTTCTCGGTCGGGGCGCACTTCAGCACCCTCAGCCCGTTCATCCTGCTCGGGTTCCGGGACGACGACGACCTGCTCTACCTGGAGGGCCCCAACGGCGGACTGTCGAACCGCGAGGACCTCGACCTCACGGTCCGCTACCAGGAATGTTTCGCGGACATCAGCGACCACGCGTACGAAGGCGACCGGATGATCGAGTTCCTCGACACGGTCAGGGAGAGCCTGGACAACGACTGAGCACCGGGCCGGGACGCCCGGCGGAATCGGGGGGAGGGCCCATGGCGGTCTTCGGATGGCACGAGTGGTGGAGGCGGCTGACGGCGCGCCGCACCGGTCCCGGCGACGGCGAACCGGACGGCGCCGCCCCGGCCGACCCCCCGGAGGCCGGCGGCCCGGCGCCGCTGGACGACTGCACGCTGAAGGCGTACGCCATGCAGGAGGCGGAGTGGGCCGAGGCCCTCATCCGGGTCGAGAGCGCCCGGGTCGACGGCGAGATAAGGCTCCTGTCCGCCCGTCTGTTGCTGGGCACGTTCTGCGCGAGCGTCCTGCTGCTGAGCATCGCCGTGGCCGGTCGGGTCGTGCCCACGACCGGGTTCGGCGCGACCGCACCGCTCACCACGGCGATCACCGGAGCGATCGCCGCCGCTCTGCTCACCTCGCTCGCGGCCGGTCTGGGCAAGGTGCTGCGCGCCCGCGCCGACGCCGCGCGGCCCGTCGGCCTCAGCGCTCCTCCGGACCCCGCAGCCGAGCCCCGACCAGAGCCCGGTCCAGGGCCCTCAGCCGCTCCGTGACCGGGGTGAGCCCCCACCACAGGCCCGCGCCCGTGGCGAGGAGGGCGGTCACCGCCAGCCAGACGACACCCCGCGCCTCCGTCCCCGGCACCAGCAGGGCGGCGAGAGCTCCCACCCCCACGGCGAGGACTCCGGCGACCGTGCTGAAGAGCACCAGCGGGGCGGCGGCGGACAACAGTGTCCGCCGGTCCCTCGATGCCCGCGCACGCGCCGAGGCGGATCCCTTGGTCCGATCTTCCATCGCGTGTACCTCCCGTCCCCCGAACGGTTCTTCACGAGCCGTCCGCACCCGGGTCCACAAGCCCCGCCAGAAAACCACACCACGCGGTGTGACGGAAGGAGAGCACAGCGTTCTTCCTCGAGTTCGAGTCACGCACCAGAACCCGGCTCTCCCCGAACGACGCCTCCACACACATGCTGGTGTCGCCCGAGTGGCTGCTCTTGATCCAACTCCGCGCCGAGGACTCCCTGTCGAGCACCCTGACCTCCACCCCACACGTCGGCGCTCAGTCTTCGTACTGCCGTTCCCTCAAGTGTTCCCGCCCGACACCGTGGAAATGAGCGCAGAAAGAGCCGATTCGGGCGTCCGGCGATATTTCAGCGATGTGGGGCTGAGCACACCCCTGCGCCGCAGGTCAACAGCAAGTTGACGGGTCTTCCGGGAGCGTGGTGGACTGCCGGGGCCATGTACGACGGCAGGAGAGGAAGCCGGTGCGAGTCCGGCGCGGTCCCGCCACTGTCACCGGGGAAGAACCTCCCGGAAGCCAGGAACTCTCGCCGTCGGTCTCGTCGAACCAGGGCGTGGACACCCTGAGTGAGGACATAACGCCATGTGCGCCATGCGCGGCTGCCGTTCGGGGCCCGACGCCCGCCCCCTGCCCGACCCCGTGAACGGCTGAACCGGTGCGTGCCGATCGCGTGTTCGCGTACGGCGCCACCGCCGGAATCCTCGGTGACCTGCTGCTCGGTGATCCTCGCCGGGGGCATCCGGTCGCCGCGTTCGGGCGGGCCGCCGGCGCCGTGGAGCGGGTGTTGTGGCGGGACCACCGGGGTGGGGCGCTGCACACCGCCGTGTGCGCGGGTGGCGCCGTGGCGCTCGGGGCGGTCGCCTCGTCCGCCGTACGCCCGTCGCGTGCCGCCTCCGTCGCGTTGACCGCCGCCGCCACCTGGGCCGTCGTCGGGGGACTTCGCTCGGGCGGGAGGCCCGGGCGGTCGGGCGGTCACTGGAGGCGGGGGACGTCGACGGCGCGCGGGCCCGCCTGCCGCATCTGTGCGGACGGGACCCCAGGCGCTCGACGCGGACGGGATCGCGCGGGCGGTCGTGGAGTCCGTCGCCGAGAACACGTCGGACGCGGTGGTGGGGGCGCTCGTGTGGGGAGCGGTGGCGGGTGTGCCCGGGCTGCTGGGGTTCCGGGCCGTCAACACGCTGGACGCCATGGTCGGACACCGGTCGGAGCGGTACCGGCGGTTCGGCTGGGCCTCCGCGCGGCTGGACGACGTGGTGGGGTGGCCGGGAGCACGACTGACGGCGGTGCTGGCCGCGGCCTCCGGCGGGGACGCCCGGGGGGCCGTACGGGCCTGGCGCGCCGACGCGCGCAGACATCCGAGCCCCAACGCGGGGCCCGTGGAGGCGTCGTTCGCGGGGGCGCTCGGAGTGCGGATGGGGGGCACGTTGTCGTACGGGGGGCAGGTCGAGCATCGGCCTGTGCTCAATGGGGAGGGACGCGCCGTCGACGTGGGCGACATCGAGCGGGCCGTGCGGTTGTCCCGGCGGGTCGGATGGCTGGCTCTGGGGATCGGTGCGGGTGTGTCGCTGCTGCGGTCGAGGAGTCAGGGATGAGTGGCGGGCTGTTGGTCGCCGGGACCACCTCCGACGCCGGGAAGAGCGTGGTCACCGCCGGGATCTGCCGGTGGCTGGTGCGCCGTGGCGTCAAGGTCGCGCCCTTCAAGGCGCAGAACATGTCGCTCAACTCCTTCGTGACGAAGGAGGGAGCCGAGATCGGGCGGGCGCAGGCCATGCAGGCCCAGGCCTGCCGGGTGGAGCCCACCGCGCTCATGAACCCCGTGCTGCTCAAGCCCGGTGGCGAGCGCAGCAGTCAGGTGGTGCTGCTGGGGAAGCCCGTGGGCGAGATGAGTGCGCGCGGCTATCACGGAGGGCGGCAACAGCGGCTGCTCGGAACCGTGTTGGACTGCCTCACCGAACTGCGGGGCACGTATGACGCGGTGATCTGCGAGGGGGCCGGCTCTCCGGCCGAGATCAATCTGCGGCGGACCGACATCGTCAACATGGGGATCGCCCGGAACGCCGGGCTGCCCGTGCTCGTGGTCGGGGACATCGACCGCGGTGGGGTGTTCGCGTCGTTCTTCGGGACCGTCGCGCTGCTCTCCCCCGAGGACCAGGCCCTGGTCGCCGGGTTCCTCGTCAACAAGTTCCGGGGCGACGTCTCCCTGTTGGAGCCGGGGCTGGACATGCTGCACGGGCTCACCGGGCGACGGACGTACGGCGTGCTGCCGTTCCGGCACGGGCTCGGCATCGACGAGGAGGACGGGCTGCGGGTCTCGCTGCGGGGGACGGTACGGGAGTCGAACGTCGCGCCGCCCGTCGGGGAGGACGTGCTGCGGGTCGCCGTGTGCGCGGTGCCGTTGATGTCCAACTTCACCGATGTGGACGCGCTCGCCGCCGAACCCGGTGTGGTCGTGCGGTTCGTGGACCGGGCCGAGGAGCTGGCCGACGCCGATCTCGTCGTCGTCCCGGGGACCCGGAGCACGGTCCGGGCACTGGAGTGGCTGCGGGAACGGGGACTCGCCGAGGCGCTGCTGCGCCGGGCCGCCGAGGGGCGGCCGGTCCTCGGCATCTGCGGGGGGTTCCAGGTCCTCGGGGCGCACATCGAGGACGACGTCGAGAGCCGCCGGGGGCATGTCCCGGCGCTCGGGATGCTTCCCGTCCGGGTGCGGTTCGCCCCGGAGAAGACGCTCACCCGGCCCGTCGGGGAGGCCCTCGGGGAGCGGGTCGAGGGATACGAGATCCATCACGGGGTCGCCGAGGTACTGGGCGGCGAACCGTTCCTGGACGGGTGCCGGGTCGGGCAGATCTGGGGCACGCACTGGCACGGGTCGCTGGAGTCGGACGGGTTCCGGCGGGCCTTCCTGCGCGAGGTGGCCGCCGCGTCGGGGCGCCGGTTCGTACCGGCCCGGGACACCTCGTTCGCCGCGCTGCGCGAGGAGCAGCTCGACCGGCTCGGCGACCTGATCGAGGAGCACGCGGACACGGACGCGCTGTGGCGGCTCATCGAGTCGGGGGCGCCGACGGGGTTGCCGTTCGTGCCGCCGGGGGCGCCGGGATGAGGGCGCCGGGGCATCCCCGCCGGGGGAGGGAGCGTCGGCTGCCGGCCGGTGGGACTTCTCGCGCCCACGCGGCGGAGCCGCAGATATCACAGCTTCGCGCCCCTGAGAGGCAGGGGCTGCGCCCCGTTCCCTTCCTCCCGTTCATCCGCACTCGTCTCGCTCATTCACCCCTAGGAGGGACCACCGCGTGAGCACGCACTTCCCCTTCACCGCCGTCGTCGGGCAGGACGACCTGCAACTCGCCCTGCTTCTCAATGCCGTCTCGCCGCGCATCGGCGGTGTGCTGGTGCGCGGTGAGAAGGGCACCGCCAAGAGCACCGCCGTGCGGGCGCTCGCGGCGCTGCTGCCGGAGGTGGAGGTCGTCGTCGGCTGCCGGTTCTCCTGCGACCCCGTGAAGCCGGACCCGGCGTGTCCGGACGGGCCGCACGAGCCGGCGTTCGAGACCCGGCCCTCGCGCATGGTCGAGCTGCCCGTCGGCGCCTCCGAGGACCGGCTCGTCGGCGCCCTCGACATCGAACGGGCGCTCTCCGAGGGTGTGAAGGCCTTCGAGCCCGGCCTGCTCGCGGACGCGCACCGGGGCATCCTCTACGTCGACGAGGTGAACCTGCTCCACGACCACCTCGTCGACCTGCTGCTCGACGCGGCCGCGATGGGTGCCTCGTACGTGGAGCGCGAGGGCGTCTCCGTACGGCATGCCGCACGGTTCCTGCTGGTCGGGACGATGAACCCCGAGGAGGGCGAGCTGCGGCCGCAGTTGCTCGACCGGTTCGGGCTGACCGTGGAGGTCGCGGCCTCGCGGGAGCCGGACCAGCGGGTGGAGGTCGTCCGGCGGCGGCTCGCCTACGACGACGATCCGGCCGGTTTCGCGGCCCGTTGGGCGGACGAGGAGGCCGACGTACGGCAACGGATCGTCGCGGCACGGGAGTTGCTGCCGTCGGTGGTGCTGGGCGACGGGGCGCTGCTGCAGATCGCGGCGACCTGCGCGGCCTTCGAGGTGGACGGGATGCGGGCCGACATCGTGATGGCCCGGACGGCGACCGCGCTGGCCGCGTGGGCCGGGCGGACCGAGGTGCTCGCGGAGGACGTGCGCCGGGCCGCGCTGCTCGCGCTGCCCCACCGCAGGCGCAGGAACCCGTTCGACGCGCCCGGGCTCGACGAGGACAGGCTCGACGAGACGCTGGAGGAGTTCGCGGAGCCGCCGCGGAACGCGAACGACCCGGGCGACTCGAACGACCCCGACCACTCCGGTGACCCTGGCGACTCGCCGGACGAGGATCCGGACCCCGGGCCGGACGGTCCCGGTGGCGGCGGACGGCCGCCCGCTCCGGAGTCCGACGGGCCGCAGGGCGGCGAGGGTGGCGCGCCGCCCCAGTCCGGCGAGGGTGTACCGGCGCAGGCCCCGGCCGCCGGGGAGCAGTCCGCCGTACGGGCCGCCGAGCCGTTCCGTACGAAGGTGCTCAGCGTGCCGGGGCTCGGGGAGGGTGCTGCCGGGCGGCGTTCGCGCGCGCGGACCGAGCACGGGCGCACGACCGGGGCGCGCAGGCCCCGTGGCGCGCTGACCAAGCTGCATCTGGCGGCGACCGTGCAGGCCGCCGCCCCGCATCAGCGGACCCGGGGGCGGTCCGGACCGGGGTTGGTGGTGCGCCGGGACGATCTGCGGCAGGCGACCAGGGAGGGGCGCGAGGGCAATCTCGTGCTGTTCGTGGTCGACGCCTCCGGATCGATGGCGGCCCGGCAGCGGATGGGCGCCGTGAAGGGCGCGGTGCTGTCGCTGCTGCTCGACGCCTACCAGCGGCGGGACAAGGTGGGCCTGGTGACGTTCCGGGGGTCGGCCGCCGATGTGGCGTTGCCGCCGACCTCGTCGGTGGACGCGGCGGCGGCCCGGCTGGAGTCGTTGCCGACGGGCGGGCGGACGCCGCTGGCGGCCGGGCTGCTCAAGGCGCACGACGTGCTGCGGGTGGAGCGGCTGCGGGACCCCGCGCGACGGCCGCTGGTCGTGGTGGTCACGGACGGCCGGGCGACCGGCGGGCCGGAGCCCGTCGCGCTCGCCGGGCGGGCGGCACGGCTGTTCGCGGCCGAGGGCCTCGCGTCCGTGGTGGTGGACTGCGAGTCGGGCCATGTCCGGCTGGGGCTCGCCGGGCGGCTGGCGGGTGAACTGGGCGGTACGGCGGTGACGTTGGACGAGCTGCGGGCGGACTCCATCGCCGGGCTGGTACGGGATGTACAGGGAACGCAGAGGACTTCTGGGAGGGCGGCGTAGATGCCTCAGGGACAGCCGAGTGTCGTACCGGACGACGGACTGACGACTCGTCAGCGCAGGAATCGTCCGCTGGTGTTCGTGCACACGGGCATCGGCAAGGGGAAGTCCACCGCCGCGTTCGGGCTCGCGCTGCGGGCCTGGAACCAGGGGTGGCCGATCGGGGTGTTCCAGTTCGTCAAGTCGGCGAAGTGGAAGGTCGGCGAGGAGAACGCGCTGCGGGTGCTCGGGGCGTCCGGTGAGGGCGGGTCCGTGGACTGGCACAAGATGGGCGAGGGCTGGTCGTGGGTGCAGCGCGACGGTCAGATGGACAACGAGGACAAGGCCCGCGAGGGCTGGGAGCAGGTCAAGCGGGACCTCGCGGCCGAGACGTACAAGCTGTACGTGCTGGACGAGTTCGCGTACCCGCTGCACTGGGGGTGGATCGACACCGACGAGGTGATCGACGTACTGCGCAACCGGCCCGGGACCCAGCATGTGGTGATCACCGGGCGGAACGCGCCCGAGAAGCTCGTCGACTTCGCGGACCTCGTGACCGACATGTCGAAGGTCAAGCACCCCATGGACGCGGGCCAGAAGGGCCAGCGGGGCATCGAGTGGTGACATCGTGACGTCCTACACCTCGCTTCCCTCCGTGCCCCGGCTGGTGATCGCCGCGCCCTCGTCGCGCAGCGGCAAGACCACCGTGGCCACGGGGTTGATGGCCGCGCTCACCGAGCGGGGGCTCGCCGTGTCCCCGCACAAGGTGGGGCCGGACTACATCGACCCCGGTTACCACGCGCTCGCGAGCGGGCGGGTGGGTCGGAACCTCGACGCGTACCTGTGCGGGCCCGAGCTGGTCGCGCCGCTCTTCGCGCACGGCGCGCGCGGGTGCGACATCGCCGTCGTCGAGGGTGTGATGGGGATGTTCGACGGCGCCTCGGGGCAGGGTGAGCTGGCGTCCACCGCGCATGTGGCGAAGCTGCTGCGGGCACCGGTGGTGCTGGTCGTGGACGCGTCGTCGCAGTCGCGATCGGTGGCGGCGCTGGTGCACGGGTTCGCCTCCTGGGACCCCGAGGTGCGGATCGGGGGCGTGATCCTCAACAAGGTCGCCTCGGACCGGCACGAGGAACTGCTGCGGGACGCCCTGGAGTCGACCGGTGTGCCCGTGCTGGGGGTACTGCGGCGGGCCCCGCAGGTGGACACGCCGTCCCGGCATCTGGGACTGGTCCCGGTCGCCGAGCGGCAGGCCGCCGCGTTGGAGGCCGTGGCGGCGATGGCCGCGCAGGTCCGGGCCGGGTGCGATCTGGAGGCGCTGGTGGCGCTCGCCCGCAGTGCCGGGGCGTTGTCGGGGCCGGTGTGGGAGCCGCCCGTCGCGGCCACGGGCCGACGGAAGGTGGTCGCCGTGGCCGGTGGGCCCGCGTTCACCTTCTCCTACGCCGAGCACGCCGAGCTGCTGACCGCCGCCGGTGCCGAGGTGGTCGTCTTCGATCCGCTGCGCGACGAGCAACTGCCCGACGGGACGAGCGGGTTGGTGATCGGCGGCGGGTTCCCCGAGATGTACGCCGCCGAGCTGTCCGCCAACGAGCCGTTGCGCAAGGCCGTCGCCGAGCTGGCGTTCGGCGGGGCTCCGGTGGCCGCCGAGTGCGCCGGGCTGCTCTATCTGTGCCGGGAGCTGGACGGACGGCCCATGTGCGGTGTGCTCGACGCGACGGCGCGCATGGACGAGCGGCTGACCCTCGGATACCGCGACGCCGTCGCCGTGGGCGACAGCGTGCTGGCCCCTGCCGGGACCCGGATGCGGGCCCACGAGTTCCACCGGACGGTCGTCGAGCCGGGGGCCGGGCCCGCTCCCGCCTGGGGCATACGGTCCCCTCGGCCGCGGGTCGAGGGCTTCGTGCGGGGAGGGGTGCACGCGAGCTATCTGCACACGCACTGGGCGGCGGAGCCGGGGGTCGCACGGCGGTTCGTGGAGAGATGCCGGGTGTCGTGAGCGGTCGGTCGGGAGTTGTGTCGTGAGCGGTCGGTCGGGGGTGGTGAGCGGTTCGTCGGGTGGTGGTCCCGGTGGCCCGTCCCGTTCACTCCGCCACGCCCACCACCAGCCAGATGAAGGCCGCCCCGGCGACCGTGCACAGCAGGGTGGAGTGGGCCGGGTGTTCGTGGTGGGCCTCGGGGAGGATCTCGGCGGCGGCGAGATAGAGCAGGGCGCCGCCGAAGAAGCCGAGGTAGCAGCCGAGCAGGCCCTCCGGGATCGTGAACAGCAGCGTGGAGGCGGCTCCCGCCACCGGGGCCGCCGCGTCCGCGAACAGCATCGCGAGCGCGCGGCGGCGGGCGTTGCCGTACACGCTGGTGAGTGTGTACGTGTTGAAGCCGTCCGCGAAGTCGTGGGCGATCACCGCGAGGGCGACGGCGATGCCCATGCCCTCGCCGATCTGGAAGGCCGCGCCGATCGCGACGCCGTCCATGGCGCTGTGTCCGACCATCGCGGCCGCGGCCGTCAGACCCACCTGGGGCGTACGGCCGTTGTGCTCCTCCGCGCCGTGTGCCGCCTGGCGGACGGCCAGCAGGCGTTCCACCAGGTGGGCCAGGAGGAACCCGGCGACGAACAGCAGCAGCGCGGCGGGGACGCCGAAGATCTCGTCGCCGGCGGCCTCCAGTGCCTCGGGGAGCAGGTCGAGGCCGACCACGCCCAGCATCAGGCCGCCGGCCAGGCCGAGCACGAGGTGACGGCGGTCCGTCACCCGTTGTGCCGTCCAGCCGCCGAGCAGGGTCATCAGGAACGCGCCGAGTGCCACGAAGACCGCCATGGGTCTTTGCTACCGGAAGAGGGGGGCCTCTTGGCTGCGGCGCCCCGGGGTGGTGTGGAGTACGGAGGTCGGATGCCGGGTGCGGGTCCGTGGGGGCCGGTCGCGCAGTTCCCCGCGCCCCTGGAAGACGGGCGTGGCTGTGGTTGAGCATGTGAGCGGCTCTCTCGTGGTGGGTGTGGGGGCCTCCGCGGGGGTGTCCGTGGTGGAGGTTCTCGGGCTGGTCTCGGGGGTGTTGCGGGATGCCGGGCTGTCGGTCGAGGCCGTCGTCGCGCTGTCCACCGTCGATGCCAAGGCCGGTGAACCCGGCCTCGTCCAGGCCGCCGTGCGGCTCGGGGTCCCCCTGGTCACCCACTCCGCAGCCGAGTTGGCCGCCGTGACGGTGCCCAACCCCTCCGACGTCGCCCTCGCCGCCGTCGGTACCCGGTCCGTCGCGGAGGCCGCCGCACTCGTCGGTGGGGGAGAACTCCTCGTGCCGAAGCGGAAGTCGGAGTCGGTGGACGGGCGGGCGGGGCGGGTGACATGTGCCGTCGCGACGGCGAACCCTGGCTTCACCGGGCCCGGCGGGGTCGGCATGATGATCGTCGTGGCAGTGGCCGCGGTCGTCGCGAGACATGATGAACGTGTGACCGCCGCCGACCCGCCCCGAACGCCCCGCGTCCCGACCGCCCCACCCCACCCTTATTCCGACGCTCGCCCCTCCCCGCCCCCACCGCTTCCGCTTCCGAGGAGACACCGTGACCACCCGCCGCCCGCCCTGCTCATCGCCGGTCACGGCACCCGGGACGACGCCGGGGCCGAGGCGTTCCCCGCCTTACTGCGCGAGCTGGGGCGCCGCCACCCCGGGCTGCCCGTCGGGGGCGGCTTCGTCGAGCCGTTCCGGCCGCCGCTGGGCAATGCCGTGACCGGGCTGGTGGAGCACGGCGTACGGCGGTTCGTCGTCGTCCCGCTGGCGTGGGAGACCGCCGGGCGCGCGGTCGCGGACGTGGAAGCGGCGCTGGACCGCGTACGGGAGCGGCACCCGGAGGTGTCGTACGGCCGCGGCCGTCCCCCGGGTCCGCAGCCCGCGCTGCTGAACCTGCTGGAGCGGCGGGTCGAGGAGGCGCTGGGGTCGTCCGCGCCGAGGGCCCCGGGCGACCGGGCCGAGGTGACCGTTCTGCTCGTCGGGCACGGGTCCACCGATCCCGAGGCCAACGCCGAGGTGCACAGGGCGGCCCGGTTGTTGTGGGAGGGGCGCGGGTACGCGGGTGTGGAGACGGCGTTCGTGTCGTCGGCGGCGCCGGACGTGCCGAGCGGTCTCGACCGGTGCGTACGGCTGGGCGCGCGGCGGATCGTCGTCCTGCCGTACTTCCCGCTCGACGGCGGGCCGGCGGACCGGGTACGGCAGCAGACCGAGGGCTGGTCTGCCGCGCGCCCGGAGATCGAGGTACGGTCGGCCGATGTCATCGGACCGGAGCCGGAGCTGCTCGATCTGATCGTGGAGCGGTACCGGGAGGCGCTGGAGGGCGACCCGCACATGCACCGCGATTCCCACGACTCCACCGTGCCCGGAGGCACTCCGCCCGGCGGCGGGAACAGCCCCGGGCTGCCGCGCCGGCCACACGTCCGCCCGGACGACGACGGGTACGACGGTCACGATCATCACCACTGGGGACACACGCACTCCCATGCACACTGAATCCGACTCCGGGAGCAGGCACGGCCTGCGGAACGGACACGACGACTCGCGGAACACGGGCCAGGTCCTGCCTGCCGCCGGTCATGACCTGCGGCATCACGGCGACGCCGAGGTGCGCGACGACGGGGCGAAGCTCATCGACCTCGCCGTGAACGTCCGGGCCGACACGCCGCCCGTCTGGCTGCGGGAGCGGATAGCCGGGTCGCTGACCGGGCTGGCCGCCTACCCCGACGGTCGGGAGGCGCGGGCGGCGGTGGCGGCCCGGCACGGGCTGCCGGTGGAGCGGGTCCTGCTCACCGCGGGCGCCGCCGAGGCCTTCGTCCTGCTGGCCCGTGCCCTGAGGGTCCGCCATCCGGTGGTCGTGCACCCGCAGTTCACCGAACCCGAGGCCGCGCTGCGGGACGCCGGGCACACCGTGGACCGGGTGCTGCTGCGGGAGTCGGACGGCTTCCGGTTGGATCCGGCGGCCGTGCCGGAGGACGCGGACCTGGTGGTCGTGGGCAACCCGACCAATCCGACATCGGTGCTGCACCCGGCGGAGTCCCTCGCCCGGCTCGCCCGGCCGGGGCGTACGCTGGTGGTCGACGAGGCGTTCATGGACGCGGTGCCGGGTGAGCGCGAGGCGCTGGCCGGGCGGACGGACGTGCCCGGCCTCGTGGTCCTGCGCAGCCTCACCAAGACCTGGGGGCTGGCCGGGCTGCGGATCGGTTACGTCCTCGCCGAGCCCGGGACGATCGCCGGGCTGGAGCGCGCCCAGCCGCTGTGGCCGGTGTCCACGCCCGCCCTCGCGGCGGCCGAGGCGTGTGTCTCGGACCGGGCGCTGGCGGAGGCCGCCGATGCGGCGGGTCGCGTCGTCGCCGACCGGGCCCATCTGGTCGCGGGGCTGCGGGAGTTCGCCCCCGACGGCCTGGTCGTGGCCGAGCCCGCCGAGGGCCCGTTCGTGCTGATCCGGCTGCCCCGCGCGACCGCCGTACGACGGCATCTGCGCACGCTCGGCTACGCCGTCCGCCGCGGTGACACCTTCCCGGGGCTGGACGACGCGTGGCTGCGCCTGGCGGTCCGCGACCGGGCCACGGTCAACGGGTTCCTCCAGGCGCTGGACCGGGCGATGACGCTGGCGGACCGCTGAGCGGAGGGACTCAGCGCTCCGCCCGCGCGGTGGCCGGGTGGTTGGGGTGTCAGGGCGTGGGCGGGCGAGGGTCGGCACCGCGAGCTGTGCTCGCAGTGCGTCTTGACGCCCGTCCCGTGGGCGAAGTCCTGCCACTTACCGCGCCCGAACGACGTGTTGGCGCCGTCCGGGACGGAGGGCTTCGCGACGCAGGCCCAGACGTGGAGCACCGGGCAGCCGGTCTTCTTGTCGCGCGTTCCGGCAGCCGAGGGGCCCGGTCGCGCAGGCTTTGCCGCAGTGTCAGTGGGGCCGTCGCCGAGTGGTGCCCGGACGTCCCCTCGGGTGGCCCGGCGTCGTCGGCCACGGCCCAGCACCCTTCGCGTACGGGCGTGCAGGCCGGGACATGGACACGGTGCACCCGCACCTCCCGGGGGCCGTGCACCACGCTGAGCGTCTCGAAGTCGGAGTGAGGGGAAGTCAACACGTCTTCATAGGCCGGTCAACAGCTCTGGCAGAGACGGGAGTCGCACCCGGTGACCGGATCCGGCGCCCCCCGCTTCCGCAGCTTCACACCGTCTCACCCGTCCGTCCAGGACTTCTCCGCAACGTTCGCAGTCCGGAATTCGCCCCTCTATTTGACATGTCATTGACACGACTTTGGGGGGTCTTGGTAGACAGTTGCGCCCGGCGATTCCTGTGCGACCCCTGTGCTCACGGGGAACAAGGAGCCCTTCATGGCAGCCTTAGACCACACCCGCGTCCGTATCCGCCTCCGCCGCGTCCGCCTTCGCCGTTTCCGCCTCCGCGCCGCCCTGGTCGGCACCGTGGCCACGGCCCTGATCATCGGCAGCGCACCGGCCACCCCCGCCAGAACCGGCGAGGCGAGACCCGCCGCCGCTGCCGAACCCGACAACAGCGACCCCCGCGAGGGCTGGAGACCCGCCAGCGAACTCGCCGAGGACGAGGACGACCCTGGCCTCCTCGATCGTCTCTTCGGTGACCGCGAGGACGGCGAGGAGATCGACCGAGGCGACGACCACAAGCCGCCCCGCATCCGGCTGGATCGTTCCCGGGGCTCGTCCTCCCTGACCCACCGGGGCGTCTCGGGCGACGCCGACGGTGTCCGCATCGCCGCGCCCCGCACCACGCACGCCACCGGCGCCGACCTCTCCTGGAGCGCGTACCGGGGCAAGGACCTGCGGGAGTACGAGGTCCACCGCGCCACGAAGAAGGACTTCACCCCGACCGACGAGACCCTCCTCGCCCCCGTCGACCGCGACACCCGCACCTTCGCCGACCGCACCGCGCCCCCGGCGCTCGACGGCAAGGGCAAGAGCGACGGCAAGGGCAAGGGCAAGGGCAAGACCTACCACTACCGGATCGTCGTCCGTACCCAGCAGGGCAGGCTGCTGGCCGGCCCCGCCCGCACGGTCGAACTGCCGCCGCCGGGCCAGGTCGCCGAGGGGGCGAAGCTGCTCGCCGCCCCCGAGGACGAGACCTACTTCCTGCCCTACACGCCGGCGCGGATGATCCCCGGCGAGAAGGCCACCGTCGAGGCGACTCTCACCAACACCACGGACACGGTGTGGAAGAAGGGCAAGCACGTCCTGTCGTACCGCTGGTACCTGGACGGCAAGGACGTCACCAACCTCCTCAACAAGGACGCGACCGGGCTGCCCGAGGACGTGGCACCCGGTGAGACGGTCACCTTCGACGCGGAGTTGAAGGCCCCGGTGCCGGTCGACCCGCTCGACAAGCGGCTGACGTTCGGCCTGGAGTGGGACCTCAGGGACAGGACCACCGGCGACTGGCTGTCCGAGACGGAGGAGGTGCCGCCCTCCAAGCACCAGGTCACCGCCGAGTACCCGACCTCCGACCAGCTCGGCCTGGAGGACTTCCACTCCTACGCCGGCAAGAACACCGGCGCGGGCTCGGCGCTGATGAGCAACCTTCACGCGGGCAACGCGGTGTGGTCGTACAACGCCTTCTCGAACCCGTCGCTCGGCTTCTCGACCTTCCTGCGGCTGGCCTACAACTCGCAGGACGCGTCCAGCACTCCGGCCGGATACGGCTGGTCGCTGCAGGCATCCTCGCCGGTCCGGCTGGGCACACCGCTGGACTTCCACCCGGCCGCACTGCTGCCCAAGCAGATCACGCTGACCGACGGCGACGGCACCAGCCACGTCTTCAGCAAGAACAAGAAGGGTGAGTGGGACTCCCCCGCCGGCGTCCACTTCCGGGTCAGGCAGCTGGAGAAGGACTGTCTGCTCCACCCCCACCAGCGCGAGGCCTGGGAGTTCCTGCGCCCGGACCGCACCCGGTTCCTCTTCGACTGCCAGGGCTACCCGAGCGCCCAGGTGGACAGGAACGGCAACCGGATGGAGTTCACGTACGAGGAGCGGCTGCTCGGGCACCCGTCGAAGCTGCTGAAGTACGTCACCGACGCAGAGGGCCGGCGCACGCTCACCGTCGACCACTGGGAGAAGGGCGAGGCGTACTCGTACGTCGACAAGGACGGGAAGGTGAAGGAGGGCAAGCACCTCCTCAATCCGTTCATCATCGACAAGGTCCGTTCGGTCACGGACGTCTCCGGGCGCCGGGTCGACCTCACCTTCACGGAGAAGGGCCTGCTGGCGCGGCTGACGGACGGCGCGAACGCGGCCGAGAAGCTGCGCAAGGTCTTCACGTTCCAGTACGGCAAGGAGTTCGACCACCCCGGCGTGAAGCTGGTCGAGGTCACCGATCCGCGCGGCAACTCCTCGAAGGTCGACTACGTCGGCCCGCACGACGACAAGGACCAACTGCACTACCTGGGGTACACCAAGGCGGTCACGGACCGGCTCGGCGGTGTGACCGCATACCGCTACAAGGACCCCGACGGCCATGACGGCAAGGGGACCGAGACGGTCGTCACCGACGCCGAGGGCAACCCCAGCACCCAGCGGCTGGACGGCTACGGCCGACCCGTGAAGCTCACCGACGCCAAGAAGCGGACCACGAAGCTGGGTTGGGACGCCGACAACAACGTCACGCGCCTGGAGGAGAACAACGGCGCCGCCCGCACCTGGAAGTACGACCCGAAGACGGGCTATCCGCTGGAGAGCCGGGACGCGGAGTCGGTGAAGAACGACCGGCCCGCCGCCACGCTCGCCTACGCGACCGGGGAGAACGGCTACATCGCCGACCTGGTGCGCCGGGTCTCCCCGGAGGGCCGTACCTGGCTCTTCGGCTACGACGCGCGCGGCAACATGACCTCGGTCACCGACCCGAAGGGCGTGGCGAGCGAGCCCGCGGACGACTACACCTCCACCAACGCCTACGACGCCCGGGGACGGCTCGTCTCCGCGACCGACGCGAACGAGCACACCACGAAGTTCGAGGACTACGACCCGTCCGGCTATCCGCGGGTGATCGTCGACGCCCTCGGCAACCGCACGCTGACGACGTACGACGTACGCGGCAACGTCACCGAGGTCGAGGAGGCCGACGGGGCGACGACCACGCAGACGTACGACGTGTTCGCGCGTCCGCTGGAGAACCGCAGGCCGAAGGACCAGCAGGCGGGCGAGTTCATCGTCACGCCCGCGCCGAAGTACGACGCCAACGACAACACGCTCGTGTTCACCGCCCCCAACGGGGTGTCGAGCAGCAGCGAGTTCGACGCCGCCGACCAGCTGCTGAAGTCCAGCCAGCCGGGTGACGAGGAGGGCGCGCCCGCACGGGTGTCGACCTTCACGTACGACAAGGTCGGCAACCAGCTGACCTCGACGGAGCCCAAGGGCAACCTGACCGAGGAGCCCGGCGACTTCACCTCGACGACGCGGTACGACGAGGTGTACCAGCCGATCGAGGCGGTCAACGCGGCGGGCAGGCGCGCCTCCGCCGTCTACAACGACGTCGGTGACCTGGTGAAGGTCGTCGACGCCCGCAAGAACGAGACCGAGGACCCCGACGACTACACCACCAGGTTCCGCTACGACCTCGACCACCGGCTCCTGGAGACGACCGACGCGATCGGCAAGTCGACGACGAGCACCTACGACTGGGACGGTCTGACGACCGCCACCACGGACGCCGAGGGCAACCGCACCGAGCTGGTCATCGACGCCCGCGGCGCCCTGGCCGAGGCACGGGTCCCGCACGACGACGGCGTGGTGCGCAGGACCCGCTTCGAGTACGACGAGGTCGGCAACCAAACCCGGGTCGTCACCCCGCGCGGCATGGAGACCGAGGACCCGAAGGACTTCGCCTCCGAGACCGTCTACGACGAGCTGAACCGCGTCAAGGAGACCCTGAGCCCCTTCGACCCGGACGACGACCGCTACAACACCCCCGACCGTACGACGTACGAGTACGACGCGCTGAGCCGGGTGAAGAAGGTCAGTGCCCCGCCGTCCGAAGGACAGAGCGTCCGCAACGAGACGGAGTACACCTACTTCGACACCGGCTGGATCAGAACGTCGGTCGACGCCTTCGACATCAAGAACTCCTACCGGTACAACGACCTCGGCCAGCAGATCCAGAACACCCTGAGCAGCGCGGGCGGCGCGGTCTCCCGCACCCTCGACTCCTCCTTCTACCCGAGCGGCGCCCTCAAGTCCCGCTCGGACGACGGGGTCCCGGTGGGCCTCCAGGTCGCCCTGGTCGACAACAGCGACATCAACAACACGGCGCAGCAGGGCACATGGGCCGCGGTCGACGCCGAGGGCTCGTACGGCTACGACGCGCAGACGCACGCGGCCGGTGCGGGCGAGGACCGCTTCGTCTGGCAGCTGACGATTCCGCAGGCCGGTGACTACACGGTCTACGTCCGGTACCCGAAGGTCGACGGGGCGGCGAAGGACGCCGCGTACGAGATCAAGCACAAGGACGGCGCCGGGACCAGAACCCTCGACCAGAGCGAACTCCCCGGTGAGTGGCGCTCCCTGGGCAAGTACGCCTTCGCCGAGGACACGGGTCAGGCCATCACCCTCACCGACAAGGCGACCGGCACGGTGGTCGCGGACGCGGTGCGGCTGGTCCGCGACCACGAGGGCGACACCGACAACGAGAAGAAGGACTTCTCCTACCGCTACGACGCCAACGGCAACCAGATCGAGATCGTCGACAACAGCCCCGGCGTCGAGACCGACCGCTACACCCTGGCCTACGACGAACTCAACCAGCTCACCGAGGTGGTGGAACACGACGGGGACAGCGTCCGCGACACGACCGCGCTGACCTACGACGCCAACGGCAACACGCTCACCACGACCCATGACCTGACCTGGAGCAAACTGGACTACGACGAGCTGGACCGGGTCGAGCGCATCACCAACGCGGCGTCGCCGACGGCGGACGACCGCCAGGTGACCTCGGTGGAGTACACGGCCCGGGGCGAGTTGGCGAAGCAGACGAAGCCGAACGGCAACGTCCTGACCGTCGACTACTACCTCGACGGCGCGACGAGGAAGACCACGGAGCGGCAGTCCGACGACACCCTCGTCGCCGAGCACGCCCTGAAGTACAACGCCAACGGCCACAAGGTCGAGGACGTCCTGAAGCTGATGGACGCCGACGACCACGGCTCGACGATCGACAACACGTACGCGTACACGTACGACCCGCAGGACCGCATCGCCAAGGTCGCCAAGACCGGCGACGACGAGAAGACGGAGGAGTACCGGCACGACGCGGCCGGCAACGTGGTCCGGCAGACGGTCGACGACACGACGACGACCCACCGCTACGACCGCAACCGTCTCCTGACGTCGACGGAGGACGGCGCGTCGTCGACGTACAACTACGACCCGCTCGGCCGCCTCGACACCGTCTCCTTCGGCGGCGAGACGATCCAGAAGTACCGTTACGACGGCTTCGACCGGCCGGAGTCGATCACGTCGGGCGCCGGTGACGCGGCGCGGACGACCCGTCTGACGTACGACGCGTTCGACCGCACGGTGAAGGAGTCGGTCGGCAGCGGCGACGACGCGAAGACCACGCTCTTCACCTACCTGGGAATCACCTCGAACTCCCTGAGGGAGGAGGTGACGGACGAGGGCGTCACCTCCTTCCAGTACGCCTCGTGGGGGCAGAAGCTCACCCAGATCAAGGACGAGGAAGACGATGAGGGCGCGGCCCCGGAGACCACGCAGTACCTCTACCACCCACACGGTGACGTGGAGGCGCTGACGGACAAGGACGGCACCACCAAGACGACGTACGGCTACACGGCGTACGGCAAGAACGACACGGCCCAGTTCACGGGCGCGGACAAGCCGGGTGCGGGCGGCGAGGCCGCGGAGCCGTACAACTCGTACCGCTTCAACTCCAAGCGCTACGACACGGCGTCGGGCACGTACGACATGGGTTTCCGCACCTACGACCCGGGCCTGAACCGCTTCCTCACCCGTGACATGTACGGCGGCGCCCTGGCCGACATGGGCCTGACGATGGACCCGTACACCGGCAACCGCTACGCCTTCGCCGGCGGCAACCCGATCTCGTTCATCGAGATCGACGGCCACCTGTTCGGCCTCTCCTGGTCCGACATCGGCCACGCCGCGCTGGACGTGGTCGGCCTGATCCCGGTCGTGGGCGAGGCCGCGGACCTGGCCAACTGCGGCTGGTACGCGGCCGAGGGCGAATACGTCGACGCGGCCCTGTCCTGCGCCTCGGCGATCCCGTTCGCGGGGTACGGGGCGACGGCGGCGAAGGCGGCCAAGTACGGCGACGAGGCGCTGGAGGCGCTGGACACGGCGAGCGACGTCGGCCGCAATGTCCCGTCGGGCGCGGCGACACCGCCGACGGGCGGCGCGAATCCCCGCCGACGGGCGGAGCCAACCCGCCCCGGCGCGCCGCCGACCCGCCCCCGACGGGGACGACCAACCCCGGCGGCGGACGCCCCGGCCCCGGCCGCTCCAAAACCGCCGGACGCGCCGCCGGCCTGCAAGAACAGCTTCGTCCCCGGCACCGAGGTCCTGATGGCCGACGGCACGACGAAGCCGATCGAGGACATCGAGATCGGCGACGAGGTCACGGCGTCGGACGTGGAGACGGACGACACGCAGGCCCGGACGGTCACCCGCACGATCACGGGCGACGGCACGAAGCACCTGGTCACCCTGACGATCGACACGGACGGCCGGGCGGGCGACGAGACGTCCACGATCACGGCGACGGAGAACCACCCGTTCTGGCTGCCCGACGTGGGCCACTGGGTGGACGCCGGAGAGCTGAAGCGTGGCCAGTGGCTGAGCACGGGTAGCGGCAGTTGGGTCCAGATCGCAGCCGTCGAGGCGCACACAGCACAGGCGACGGTTTACAACCTGACCGTGGCGGGCCTGCACACATATCACGTGCTGGCAGGCGCCGTTCCCGTCCTGGTGCACAACTGCAATGTAGAAGGTCCGGTTGACCATGTCGCTCTTGGTATGCGAGGTCATGATCTGAAGGGATTCGCCAGCACCGTTCAAGCTCGTCACCTCCTAGGAGCGCCGGACGCGACTTGGCGCGACGAGGTCCTGGGTGCGATCTCCAGGACGGGGAGGGGCGAAGGACGAATATCCTTCATGCTCGACGGTCTGCCCGGGGCAAGTCAGGGGCCGGCGAAGGCACTGAAGATCGCGCAGAACACAGCCCCCGCGCAGCGTCTGCATACGCAGTGGGAGTTGCTTCAGGTGGATGCGGCCAACCTCATGGGCAGAGTGGACTTCTACCGCTGGAATCGACGAGCCGGCAACTGGACTGGAGTCCCGTTCAAGTGACATACCGACTGGTGGATGGGCAACTCCCTCTGAACCTGCGAGGAGCTTTCAAACCGTGGGCCGTTGCGGTAGGCCACAGCAAGTTCCTGCTGCGCGGATTCTCGGGTGGCGAGGAAGGGGACGTCCCCAGGATCTTCGATGTCCTGTTCCAGGACGTTTCCCGGATCTCGCTGGCCGATCAGTACTCGGGTCTCAGCGTGTCGGATGCGGGACCAGACGCTTTGCGAAGCGAGGAGCAGAGGATTGGGCGCAGGTGGCGAGAGAGCAAACTCTTCCGAGTCTCCGAGGACGATCCGCTCGACTACGTCGTCGCGGGATACGTCTTTTGGGCGGAAGTTCGCATCCTCCCCACAGACCCAAGCCCTTTGATGCAGGAATCCCCTGCTCCTGACGCAATCGAGGGCGGCACGGTTTTCCGGGTGCGCGCGGACCGGTAGCCGGTGCATTCGAAACCCCGTCAGGTGTGTCCTGGCGGGGTTTCGGCGTGGGATGACTACCCCACGACCCGCCCGT
Source organism: Streptomyces sp. MNU76 (assembly GCF_020982545.1). Lineage (GTDB taxonomy): Bacteria > Actinomycetota > Actinomycetes > Streptomycetales > Streptomycetaceae > Streptomyces. The sequence continues at coordinate 94,315 of NZ_JAJKLK010000005.1, forward strand.
TCAGCACCACCCTCGTCGGGGCTCCCAGCACGCGTACGTCCGTGCGGGGGTCCCGTTCGTACACCACCAGGTCCGCGGGGGCGCCCTCGTTCAGGCCGGGGCGGCCCAGCCACTCGCGGGCGTGCCAGGTGGTCGCCGCGAGGGCCTCCACCGGCGGGATTCCGGCCGTGACCAGTTCGGCGACCTCGGCGGCGACCAGGCCGTGGGCCAGGGAGCCGCCCGCATCCGTGCCCACGTAGACCGGGATGCCCGCGTCGTAGGCGTTGCGGACGGTGTCGTAGCGGCGTTCGTGGAGGCGGCGCATGTGCGCGGCCCAGTTCGGGAACTTGGCCTCGCCGCCGTCCGCCATCGTCGGGAAGGTGGCGATGTTGACCAGGGTCGGGACGATCGCGACGCCCCGGGAGGCGAAGAGCGGGATCAGGTCGTCCGTCAGTCCCGTCGCGTGTTCGATGCAGTCGATGCCCGCCTCGACGAGGTCACGGAGGGACGACTCGGCGAAGCAGTGCGCCGTCACGCGGGCGCCCAGGAGGTGCGCCTCCGTGATCGCCGCCTCGACCGCCTCACGCGGCCAGCACGGCGACAGGTCGCCCAGCCCCCGGTCGATCCAGTCCCCCACCAGCTTCACCCAGCCGTCCCCGCGGCGGGCCTCCCGGGCGACGTACGCGACCAGTTCGTCCGGTTCGATCTCGTGGGCGAAGTTGCGGATGTAGCGCCGGGTGCGGGCGATGTGGCGGCCGGCCCGGATGATGTTCGGCAGGTCGTCGCGGTCGTCGATCCAGCGGGTGTCGGAGGGGGAGCCCGCGTCGCGGATGAGGAGGGTGCCCGCGTCCCGGTCGGTCAGCGCCTGTTTCTCGGCGACGTCCTCCGGGACCGGGCCGTGCGGGCCGAGGCCGACGTGGCAGTGCGCGTCGACCAGGCCGGGGAGCGCCCAGCCCTGGATCGTGCGGATGTCCTGGGCGCCGGCCGGGCGGTCGTACGACACCCGGCCGTCGATCACCCACAGCTCGTCCCGGACCGCATCGGGTCCGACCAGGATCCGGCCCTTCACATGCAGCACCGCGCGCTCGTTCATGCACCGCACCTTAAGTCAGCGCGCCGGTACCCCAGAAAGGGACGCCCTCCTCACTCCTTGCCGCCCACCTGGTCCGACGTCTCCTCCTCCACGTCCGCCATCGCCGGGTCCAGCAGTCGCGACAGGAAGTGCCGTGTCCGCTCGTGGCTCGGACTGCCGATGACCCGGGCCGGGGGGCCTTCCTCGACGATCACGCCGTCGTCCATGAAGACGACCCGGTCGGCGACCTCGCGGGCGAAGGTCATCTCGTGGGTCACCACCATCATGGTCATGCCCTCCTGCGCGAGCATGCGCATGACCGCCAGGACGTCACCCACCAGTTCCGGGTCGAGGGCCGAGGTCGGCTCGTCGAAGAGCATCACCTCGGGGCCCATCGACAGCGCGCGGGCGATCGCCACGCGCTGCTGCTGGCCGCCGGAGAGGGAGGCGGGGTAGGCGGCCGCCTTCTCCGACAGGCCCACCCGGGACAGGTTCTCCGCCGCCACGTTTGCCGCCGTCGCCTTGTCCCGCTTCAGGACCCGGCGCTGCGGCAGCGTGAGGTTCTCGGTCACCGTGAGGTGCGGGAAGAGGTTGAACTGCTGGAAGACCATGCCGATCCGGCGGCGCACGGCGTCGATGTCGACGTCGGGGTCCGTCAACTCCGTGCCGCCGACGAAGACCTGGCCCTCGGTGGGTTCCTCCAGGAGGTTCACGCACCTGAGCAGGGTCGATTTGCCGGAGCCGGACGGGCCGATGACACAGACCACCTCGCCCCGCCCGATCTCCAGGTCGATGCCCTTCAGCACCTCGTTGTCGCCGAACGACTTGTGCAGACCGCGTACGTGGATCTCGGGCCGGTTCATTTCACGGCCTCCTGGGCCTTCGCCTCCATACGGCGTACGACGAAGCCGAGCGGGATGGTCACCAGCAGGTAGCACAGGCCGGCGACCAGGATCGGCGTGGAGTTGGCGGTGGTGCTGGCCAGGTCACGGCCGTACTTGGACAGTTCGCGCTCCTCCAGGGTGACGCCCAGGAAGAGGACCAGCGAGGAGTCCTTGAAGAGCAGGACCAACTCGTTGGTGAGCGGCGGCAGGATGATCCGGAACGCCTGCGGGATGATGATCGAGACCATCGCGCGGGCGGGCGAGAAACCCAGCGAACGGGCCGCTTCCATCTGGCCCTTGGGAACCGCCTGGATGCCCGCGCGGATCGTCTCCGCCATGTACGCGGCGGCCACCAGACCGAGCGCGAGCGCCACCTTGCCGTACGTGCCGCCGGGGATCTCCGTGCCGGGGAAGGCCAGCGGCACGGCGACGCCGATGAAGATGAAGATCAGCAGGGCGGGCAGGCCCCGGAAGATCTCGATGTACACGCCGGCGAACCAGCGGTACGGGCCCACCGACGACAGCCGCATCAGCGCGATGACCATGCCGAGGACGAGTCCGAACACGAAGCCGGACAGCGTGTACAGCACGGTGTTCTTCAGGGCCAGCGTGATGACGTCGGGGAACATCTGCTGGGCGATGTCCCACTGGGCGAACTGGTTCTTCAGCCGGGCCCAGTCCGCCGACACCGCGAAAGCGACGACGGCGGCGACGAACAGCGCGTACTGCGCGCCCCGGGAGAGGGCGCGCTTCTGGCTCCGGCTGAGGCCCTTCTTCTTCGGCTGGAGCGCTGTGTCCGAGTCGGTCCCGCTCATGAGGCCGACGGGGAGGCCGAGGCGGCGCTCTCGTCGTACGGGCCGATCCACTGCTCGTACAGGTCCTTGTACGTGCCGTCGGCCCTGGCCTCCGCCAGCGCCTTGTCGATCGCCGCGAGGAGCTTGGCGTTGCCCTTCTTGACCGTGAAGCCGTACTCCTCACCGGTGTTGATCTGCTCGGCCACGGTGTAGGCGTCGGCGAGGGTCGCGTCCTTGAGCCAGCCCTGGACCACCGGGTAGTCGATGACGACGGCGTCGACCTGGCCGGCGCGCAGGCCGTTGAGGACGGCGTCGGAGGACTCGAAGGAGACGGGGTCGAGGCCCTGGCTCTTGGCGTAGTCCTCGCCGGTGGTCTGTGCCTGGGTCCCGACCTTGTAGTCCCCGTCGCCCTTGAGGTCCGCGAAGGAACGGATGTCGGCCTTCTTGGCGGCGAGAACGGCCTGCGTCGCCTCGAAGTAGGGGTCGGAGAAGTCGACGTTCTTCTTGCGCTCGTCGGTGATCGTCATACCGGCCGCGGCGAGGTCGCACTCGCCGGAGTTCAGGAAGGCGCCCGTCTTGAAGTTCTCGAACGGGGTGTCGACGATGTCCTGCTTCACCCCCAGGTCCTCGGCGACGAGGTCGATCAGGGACACGTCGAAGCCCTGGACCTTGCCGTCGATCTCGGACTGGAACGGCGGGTACGGCAGGTGGGTGCAGGTCGTGAGCTGACCGGCCTTCACCAGTTCGACCCCGCCGGCCGCGGTCTTGGTGGCGCCGCTGCCGCCGTCGTCCGAGGAACAGCCGGCCACGAGCAGCAGTCCGGCCGCGGCGGTGGTGGCGGCCAGGATGCGGGTCCGGCGTCCGGGGACCGAGTTCACGGGGAGACCTCCTGTAGGAAAACTGAGACAACCGATGATAAGGAAATCTTTGGCCTGCTCAAACTATTCCGATGGCTACCGACCCGTCTGACCTCCGATGTCGCCGGTGAGGGGCGCCCAGGTGCCGTCGGTACCCTCGTCACCATCTACCCCGTCAGTGAAGAGAGCACCCCGTGACACACCCGTTTCTGGATCTGGCCCCGCTGAGCGCGTCGCACTTCGCCGCGATCGAGGACCGGGTGGCCCGGCTGCTCTCCACCGAACAGGACGTCGTGATCACCCAGGGCGAGGCGCTGCTGCCGCTGGAGGGCGCGATCCGCGGGGCCGCCGGGCCGGGCACGACCGCGCTGAACGTGATCACCGGTCCGTACGGGCAGACCTTCGGTAACTGGCTGCGGGACTGCGGGGCGACGGTCGTCGACCTGGCGGTGCCCTTCCACACGGCGGTGACGGCCGGTCAGATCCGGGACGCCTTCGCCGAGCACCCGGCGATCGACTTCGTGTCGCTGGTCCACGCGGAGGCGGCGACCGGCAACACCAACCCCGTGGCGGAGATCGGCGAGGTGGTCCGCGAGCACGGCGCCCTGTTCTACCTGGACGCGGTGGCCTCCGTCGGCGCCGAGCCGGTGCTGCCGGACGCGTGGGGTGTCGACCTGTGCGTCATCGGGGCGCAGAAGGCGATGGGCGGGCCTGCCGGGGTCTCCGCGATCTCCGTGAGCGAGCGGGCGTGGGCGCGGATGGCGGCCAACCCGCGGGCGCCGCGCCGCTCGTACCTCTCGCTCCTGGACTGGAAGGAGCGCTGGATCGACGGCGGTCGCCGGGCCCTCCTGCACGCGCCCGCCCAGCTGGAGATGCTCGCCCTGGAGGCCTGCCTGGAGCGCATCGAGGCGGAGGGGCTCGACACCGTGATGTCCCGGCACGCGTCCGCCGCCGCGGCGACCCGGGCCGGGGCGCTCGCGCTGGGCGGGGGCCTGGAGCCGTACGTGCGCGAGGCGGCCGACGCCGCGCCGGTCGCCACGACCCTGCGGTCGCCCGCCGGGGTCGACGCCGCGGAGCTGGTCGGCAAGGCGCTCGCCACGGACCCGGCGCTCCCGCTGGCCGCCGGTGGCGGAGCCCTCGCCGCGGAGATGATCCGCGTGAACCACTACGGCCCCGACGCCACCCCGGGCGTCGTGCACTCCGCCCTCGCGGGACTGGGCGCGGCCCTGGCGGAGTTCGGCGCGAGCGTGGACCTGGAGGGGGCCCGGCGGGCGGCGGCGGAGGCCTGGGCGTAGGGAAGCACTTCCGCCGGGGGAATTGCATCGACTTTCACAACAGGAATACAGTGGAATTCACAGCGCAGAATCCCGTATTCTTCTGCCCGCTCTTCCCTCGTCTAAACGCAAAAGTTTCGCGAACACCCGCGGGGACGGTTCGAGCAGAAGTCGTGAGGGTTACGTACATGTGACCGACTCCACAGCCCGCCCGTTTTGTACGGTAATTTACGGGTGAAACCAACCATAACGACTGGGCACGCTGGGGGTCTTCACGCCCGCGTGATAACACGAGAACGGCCCATATGTAACCCTGCGCGGCGATGCAATTCGAAATTCCCATGGGTAAATTCAAGCCCCATGACTGCCGCACAAGCAGAACCACTGACGGAAATCGCGGAAGGGATTCGGATCGATCGCCCGGACGTGTCGGACGGCGCGTCCCTCTGGCGCATCGCCAGCGAGTCCGGAGCCCTGGACCTGAACTCCTCGTACAGCTATCTCCTGTGGTGCCGGGACTTCGCGGACACCTCGGCGGTGGCGCGGGACGAGTCCGGGGAGCCGGTCGGGTTCGTGACCGGGTACGTGCGGCCGGAGCGGCCGGACACCCTGCTGGTGTGGCAGGTGGCCGTCGACGAGGCGCACCGAGGGCTCGGGCTCGCGGCCGCGCTGCTGGACGGGCTCACCGCCCGGGTCGCGCGACGGCACCCGCTGACCACCCTGGAGACGACCATCACCCCCGGTAACACCGCCTCCGAGCGCCTGTTCGCCGCGTTCGCCGAGCGGCACGGCGCGAGCGTCGAGCGCACGGTCCTGTTCGAGGCGGGGGACTTCCCGGACGGCCCGCACCAGCCCGAGGTGCTCCACCGCATCGGCCCGCTGACCCCTGAGACCCGCCGCCCGTCCCGGGTCCCCGCCCGACCGGCGTCTCCGCCCGACCGGAGGCACCCTTCTCCACTCCCCTTCTCCCCTCACCCTCCCCACGCACCGAGGAGCGATTCGACGTGACCATCACCCAGCCCGACCTGAGCGTCTTCGAGACCCTGGAGTCCGAGGTGCGCAGCTACTGCCGCGGCTGGCCCACCGTCTTCGACCGCGCGCAGGGCAGCCGGATGTTCGACGAGGACGGCCACACGTACCTGGACTTCTTCGCCGGCGCCGGTTCACTCAACTACGGCCACAACAACCCCGTGCTCAAACGCGCCCTCATCGACTATCTGGAACGGGACGGCGTCACCCACGGGCTCGACATGTCGACGACGGCCAAGCGGGCGTTCCTGGAGTCCTTCCAGAACCTGGTGCTGCGGCCGCGCGACCTGCCGTACAAGGTCATGTTCCCGGGGCCGACGGGCACCAACGCGGTGGAGTCCGCGCTGAAGCTGGCGCGGAAGGTGAAGGGGCGCGAGGCCATCGTGTCGTTCACCAACGCCTTCCACGGCATGTCGCTCGGTTCGCTCGCCGTCACCGGCAACGCCTTCAAGCGGGCCGGGGCGGGGATCCCGCTGGTGCACGGCACCCCGATGCCGTTCGACAACTACTTCGACGGCACGGTCGAGGACTTCCTGTGGTTCGAGCGGCTCCTGGAGGACCAGGGCTCCGGGCTGAACAAGCCCGCCGCGGTGATCGTGGAGACCGTGCAGGGCGAGGGCGGCATCAACGTCGCCCGTCCGGAGTGGCTGCGCGCGCTCGCCGAGCTGTGCGAGCGGCAGGACATGCTGCTCATCGTCGACGACATCCAGATGGGCTGCGGTCGTACGGGCGCCTTCTTCTCGTTCGAGGAGGCCGGCATCACGCCCGACATCGTCACCGTCTCGAAGTCGATCAGCGGCTACGGGCTGCCGATGTCGCTCTGCCTGTTCAAGCCGGAGCTGGACATCTGGGAGCCGGGCGAGCACAACGGCACCTTCCGCGGCAACAACCCCGCGTTCGTGACGGCGACGGCCGCGCTGGAGGCGTACTGGGCCGACGGCTCCGCCATGGAGAAGCAGACCCGCAAGCGCGGTGAGCAGGTCGAGCAGGCGCTCATCTCCATCACGGAGGAGAACCTCGCCGACGTGAAGGAGTACCGGGGCCGCGGCCTGGTGTGGGGCATGGAGTTCCACGACAAGGAGCGCGCGGGCCGGGTGGCCAAGCGGGCCTTCGAACTCGGGCTGCTGATCGAGACGTCCGGCCCGGAGAGCGAGGTCGTCAAACTGCTGCCGGCCCTCACCATCACCCCCGACGAGCTGGACGAGGGCCTGCGCGTCCTCGCCCGCGCCGTCCGGGAAACCGTCTGAGCAACCGTCTGGGTAATCGCCCGGGTAATCGCCCGGGACACCGTCAGAGAAGGCTGAGAAGGAGGCCTGGAACCACCGTGATCGTCCGTTCTTTCAAGGATCTGGAAGGCACCGACCGGCACGTCAAAGCCGCGTCCGGCACGTGGGAGAGCAAACGCATCGTCCTCGCCAAGGAGAGGGTCGGTTTCTCCCTGCACGAGACGGTCCTCTACGCGGGCACGGAGACGTCGATGTGGTACGCGAACCACATCGAGGCCGTGGTGTGCGTCGAGGGCGAGGCCGAGCTGACCGACAACGAGACCGGGCGCACGTACACGATCACGCCCGGGACCATGTACCTCCTCGACGGGCACGAGCGGCACACGATGCGGATCAAGGAGGACTTCCGCTGCATCTGTGTGTTCAACCCGCCCGTGACCGGACGGGAGGACCACGACGAGAACGGCGTGTATCCGCTGCTCACCGAGCCCGAGGAGGTGTGACATCACCATGACCACGACCACCACGATGAACACTGCCACCACCGTCCCCGACCTCTACCCCAGCCGCGGGGCCACCGAGGTGTCGGTCCCGCGTCAGGACCCGGTCGTCTGGGGCTCCCCCGGCACGCCCGGTCCCATCTCCCTCGCCGAACTCCAGGCGTACGAGCGCGACGGCTTCCTCCCCGTGGAGCAGTTGATCGAGCCGGACGAGGTCGCCGTGTACCGGCAGGAGCTGGAGCGGCTCGTCGCCGATCCGGCGATCCGCGCCGACGACCGCTCGATCGTCGAGCCGAAGTCGCAGGAGATCCGGTCGGTCTTCGAGGTCCACCGGATCAGCGAGCTGTTCGCGCAGCTGGTGCGGGACGAGCGGGTCGTCGGGCGGGCCCGGCAGATCCTCGGCTCGGACGTCTACGTCCACCAGTCGCGGATCAACGTGAAGCCGGGCTTCGGCGCGTCCGGGTTCTACTGGCACTCCGACTTCGAGACCTGGCACGCCGAGGACGGGCTGCCGAACATGCGGACGGTGTCCGTCTCGATCGCGCTGACCGAGAATTACGACACCAACGGCGGTCTGATGATCATGCCGGGGTCGCACCGGACGTTCCTCGGCTGCGCGGGCGCCACCCCGAAGGACAACTACAAGAAGTCGCTGCAGATGCAGGACGCCGGCACCCCGTCCGACGAGGCGCTCACGGCCATGGCGTCCGAGTACGGCATCAAGCTGTTCACGGGCAAGGCCGGTTCGTCGACCTGGTTCGACTGCAACTGCATGCACGGGTCCGGTGACAACATCACACCGTTCCCGCGCAGCAACGTCTTCATCGTCTTCAACAGCGTGGAGAACGCGGCCGTGGAGCCGTTCGCCGCGCCGGTACGGCGGCCGGAGTTCATCGGCGCACGGGACTTCACCCCGGTGCGGTGAGCCCACCGTCCCCCTGACGGGCCCGGGCGGTCGCCACCCCTGAGCGACCGCCCGGCCCCTTCCGCATGCCTATGGGGCGCGTACGTCCACGAGCCCTAGAGCCAGGCCAACGACGCCGCCCTCTCCAGCACGTCCCGTGCCGCGCTCTCGTCGCCCGTGATGGCCCTCGGTACCGCCTCCGGGGTGTGGCGGCCGCCGACGAGGAGGCAGAAGTCGACGGGATCCAGGCTGAGTTCGGCGTGCACGGGGCCCGTGTCGTCGCCGAGGATCCAGCTGGTGCAGGTGGGCCCGGTGACCTCGAAGAGGACGGGCGGCGCGTCGTGCAGGGCCAGACCGAGGATGCGGACGGCCAGCCGGACCAGGGACCACAGATGCTCGGCGGGGGGCGGCGGCACGGGGAGGCCGAGGGCCCGGCCGATGTCGTCCGTGTGGATCCAGGCCTCGAAGGCGCGGATCACGAAGTGGTCGGCGACCGGCAGCCGCAGGCCCAGCACCGTGACGGGGCGGGCGGCGAGTTCGGGGTCGGCGGCCTCGGAGGTGGCGAGCAGCGCGGCGGCCTGCGCGGCCCACGTGGCGACCGTCTGCGCGGGCGTGCGCCGGTGCTCGTGGGCGATGACGTCGGCGGTGCGCCGGGCCCAGGCGTCCCCGGCGGGGATCCCGTCCGGGATGTGCGAGACGGGCAGCCCTGTGTCGACGCCCAGGCATACGGCCAGGTGTTCGTCGGCGGCGACGAGGTGGGCGACGGTGGCGTGGGCGTCCCAGTCGTGCACGACCGGGACGCCCCAGCGGCCCTCCACCTCCGGTACCAGCGCCTGGAGTCCGGCCACGGCCGCGGCGTAGGGCGCCGCGTGGTGGGCGATCTCGGCGGCCCGGGGGCGGCGGGAGCGGAGGGCGAGCGAGAGGACGCCGTCGGCGCCCGCGTCCACGCCACCACCGCCCGGGCCACCGGCCACGGCACCGCCCGGGCGCCCGGGCGCCGCGCCATCCGGGTGCCCGTTCACCGCACCGCCCGGGCGCCCGTCCGCTGATCCGTCCAGCAGTCGTACCGTGTCGCGCAGGCGTTCCGCCTCTGCCGCGCACGACGGGCAGGCGGCCAGGTGCGGGGTGACTCCGCGCAGGTCGCCGGGCGGGAGCGCGCCGACGGCCCAGGCGGCCAGCAGCTCCCGCACGCCGTCGTGGTCGTTGGTCATCGCGCGCCGCCCTTTCGCCCTGCCACGTCCACGATACGCAGGTGCCGCGCGCTCCGGACGGTCCCGTGCGCCCCCATCACGCGCCCCTTGCCGCTGCCGGATCCGGTGGGTCCGCGAGGGACTCCGCCAGTTTGCGCAGCGCCGAGCGGAGGCGGGTCTTCGCGGTGCCCTCGGGTATCCCGAGCTCGACGGCGGCCTGGCGGTAGGTGCGGCCCGCGAAGTAGGCGAGGTGGACCACCTCCCGCTGGGGGCGCGGGAGTTCGGCGAGGGCGGTGTGCAGCTTCAGGGAGCGCTCGCGCTCGACGACCGCCTCGGCCGGGTCGGGGCCCGCGTCGGGGATGGCGTGCAGCGCCGAGTCGTCCGCTCGGACGTCCTTGCGGTGCCGGGCCTCACCGCGCACCCAGTCCACGGCCCGCCGGTGGGCGACCATGGACAGCCAGGTGCGCAGCGAGCCCCGGCGCGCGTCGAAGCCGTACGGCCTGCTCCAGAGCTGGGCGAAGACCTCCTGCGCCACGTCCTCGGCGGCCGCCGGGCTGCGGGTGACCCGGACGGCCACCCGCCGGACGAGTCCCCCGTACGCCGCGTACGCCTCACGCAGCGCGGACTCGTCCCCGTACACCAGCCGCCGATGCAACTCCACATCGATGGACGGCTGTTCGAGCGTCGGCTCCACCGGCACCACCACCTAGTGATGCCCTTCCTAGCGTCCTGGGGCGGTCCGCGCCAGTGGGTCAGGGAAGTCGGCCGGACAGGGCGTCCAGAAGCCGGTCGACGTCCGCCGGTGTGTTGTACAGGTGGAAGGCGGCCCGCAGATGGCCCGCGCGATCGGAGACCTCGATCCCCGCTCGGCTCAACTCCGCCTGCCGCCGCCCGAGTCCGGGCACCGACACGATCGCCGACCCGGGCGCGGGCACCGGCTCGCGGCCCAGCGCGGCGAGACCCGCGCGGAACCGGTCGGCCAGCGCCAGGTCATGGTCCCGTACGTTCGCCACGCCCAGCTCGTCGATCAGCGCCAGGGAGCGGCGGGCGCCCGCGTAGGAGAACAGGCTGGGGCTCTCGTCGAACCGGCGGGCGGAGCGGGCGAGTTCCTCGACCGGGCCGTAGCAGCTGTCCCACGGCTCCTCCCCCGCGACCCAGCCGGCGAAGACGGGGGTGAGCCCGCCGAGGTCCTCCGGAACGACGAGGAAGGTGACTCCGCGCGGGCACAGCAGCCATTTGAAGGCGACGGCGACGACGTAGTCGTACGCGTCCGCCTCGATCGGCAGCCAGCCGGCGGACTGCGACGCGTCGACGAAGGTACGCGCTCCCCGCTCCCGGGCCGCCTCGCGGATCGCGTCCAGGTCGGCGACCCGGCCGTCGGCGGACTGCGCGGCGCTCACCGCGACGAGTGCGGTGCCGGGCCGCACCGACTCGGCGACGCGCTCCAGCGGCACCTGGCGCACCTTGAGGTCACCGCGCACATGGAAGGGGTTCACGAGGGACGCGAACTCGCCCTCGGCCGTCAGCACCTCGGCGCCCGCCGGGAGCGCGGCGGCGATCAGGCCGCTGTAGACGGCGACCGAGGCCCCGGCCGCCACGCGGCGGTCCGGCACCCCGGTGATCCGGCCGAACGCCGCCCGCGCGGCCTCCACGTCGGCGAACATGTCCTGCGGCTGCCCGGCGGCCACGGACTCCACGGCCGCCCTCATCGCGTCGACCGCTCGGGCGGGCAGCAGGCCCGTACTGGCGGTGTTCAGGTAGGTGTTCTTCGGGACGAACTCGGCACGAACGAGGCTCTCGAAGGTTTCCATGGGACCACTGTGGGGCCGGGCGCATCCCACGTCCATTGAGAAGTTTTGCGCCCTGTCCCCAAGCAACGCTTATGCATGGCGCCTGACCTGCACCGCGGCGCCCCCTTTAGGGGCGCGGGGAACCGCGCGAGCAACCACGACGGACCCGCGGCCCGCGAGCCACCGCACCCCTACTGCGCTGCCCGGCGCCCTTTACTGAGGCACCGCACACCCGTCCGGCCCACAAGCCTCCGCGCCGTCCGCCGCCACGACAGCGAGCGGCGCGGGCCGCTCTCCCCACGCCTGGGCGAGCGCCTTCTCGAACACCTCCGAGGGCTGCGCCCCGGACACCCCGTACTTCCGGTCCAGCACGAAGAACGGCACTCCGTTCGCGCCGAGCGCAGCGGCCTCCCGCTCGTCCGCGCGGACGGCGTCCGCGTACGCGTCGGGGTCGGCCAGCACCTTGCGCGCGGCCTCCTCGTCGAGCCCGGCCTCGACGGCCAGTTCGACCAGGTAGTCGTCCGCGTCGGCGTACACGGACCGCTCCTCGGCGAAGTTCGCCCGGTAGAAGGCCTGGAGCAGTTCGCTCTGCCGCCCCTGTTCCTTGGCGAAGTGGATCAGGCGGTGCATGTCGAAGGTGCTGCCGTGGTCACGGCCCTCCGCCCGGTAGGCGAGCCCCTCGGCCGCCGCCTGCTCCCGCAGGTTGTGCTCACCGGCCTGGGCCTGCGCCTGGCTCATGCCGTACTTCTTGGTCAGCATGGTGAGCACGGGCTGGATGTCGCCCTTGGCGCGGTTCGGGTCGAGCTCGAAGGAGCGGTGCACCACCTCGACGCCGTCGCGGTGCGGGAAGGCCGCGAGCGCCTTCTCGAAGCGGGCCTTGCCCACGTAGCACCAGGGGCAGGCGATGTCGCTCCAGATCTCGACGCGCATGGTCACAGCTCTCTCCAGGTCGTACGGGTACGGAGACGGCCTCCGCCTCCACGGTGGATGAACGTTCAAGCAGCTCGGCTCATTCCCGGCCGGGGGTCTTTCGCCCCCGCCGCCCCTACCCGTCCCGTCCTCAAGGGGCTGCGCCCCTTCGACCCCCACAGCGCGCCTCCGATGGGACTTCCCGCGCGGTTCCCCGCGCCCCTTTCGGGGCGCGGCCTCAGCTGCCGTTCCTGAGGTCCTCCGGCCAGTTCGGGCGGAACTCGATCTCGTCGTAGGTGACCACGCAGCCCTCACCCATTCGGGGCGCGGCCTCAGCTGCCGTTCCTGAGGTCCTCCGGCCAGTTCGGGCGGAACTCGATCTCGTCGTAGGTGACCACGCAGCCCTCACCCATCGGGGACTGCGTCATGAACCCGATCAGGGCGGCGCCGCTCTCCCGCTCGCCGGCGAGGGTGAAGAGGCGGACGAAGGTCCACCGCTTGCCGTCGCGGGAGGCGTGGAAGGCGAAGGCGCGGCCGGTGCGGCTGACCCGGAGCCAGACCGAACTGCCCTCGACGGTGAAGGAGTTGGCGTCGTCCGAGTGCCCCCGGGTGACCACCGTGCACACGGTCGGCACATCGGGGGAGTTCTCCAGGCAGAGCTTCGCCCAGGCCCGCTCCCCCACGTGCACGTACAGCACGCCCGCGTCGAACCCGGCGGCGAAGCCGACGGTGACGCGGGCGATCAGCTGGAAGTCCCCTTCCGGCGCCCCCAGCAGCCGGGGCGCGTCCGATTTCGGGTCGAGCCCCTCGTCCGTGGGCGGCACGAACCGGTCCTGCCGGGCACCGGCCCATCCGGTGAGCACCCCGTCCTCGTAGGACCAGTGCCCGTCGGGGCCATAGGTGCGAAGGGGGAAGGGGAGTTCGGGAATTTCGACGTCCATCGGGGGATTCTCGCAGCTCCCGGCCCACATCAGCAGGCTTTTAGGGGCGCGGGGAACTGCGCGAGCAACCACGACGCTCGCGCAGCCCGGAACCGATCCGCACCCCTGCCTACGGCGCTCCCGCAGAGGGCTAGCGCTCAAGAACCCCGTTGAACCGCCGCGGCAGCCCCAGCGGGTTCTCGTCCCGCAGCTCCGGCGGAAGCAGCGCCGAGGGCGCACCCTGGTAGGCCACCGGCCGCAGCCACCGCTCGATGGCCGTGCCACCCACCGACGTGGACGTCGACGTGGTCGCCGGGTAGGGCCCGCCGTGGTGCTGGGCAGCCGCCACGGCCACACCCGTCGGCCAGCCGTTCACGAGCACGCGCCCGGCCAGCGGCGTCAGCTCGGCCAGCAGTTCCGGCCCGCGCCCGCCCTCGGCCGCCTCCTCACCCGACACGTGCACCGTCGCGGTGAGGTTGCCCGGCAGCCGGGACAGCACCGACTTGGCCTCGTCCTCGTCCTCGTAGCGGGCCACGACCGTGAGCGGCCCGAAGCACTCCTCCAGGAGCAGGTCGTGCTCGCCCTCGGCCGCCAGCCTGCCGGCCGGGACGGTCAGGAACCCGGGGCTGACGGTGTGCTCGCCGCCCGCGCCGGCGGTCACCGGCGACTCGACGTCCGGCAGCTCGGCGCGCTCGGCGACCCCGGCGAGGAAGTTGTCACGCATCCGGTGGTCCAGCAGGACCCCGGAGTCGACGTCGCTGACCGCGTCGGTGAGCGACTTGAGCAGCCGGTCGCCGGCGTCACCGGCGGGCGCCAGCACCAGGCCCGGCTTGACGCAGAACTGGCCGACACCGAGCGTCATCGACCCGGCGAGCCCGGCGCCGATCGCCTCCGCGCGCTCGGCGGCGGCGGCCTCGGTGATGAGGACCGGGTTCAGGGAGCCCAGCTCTCCGTGGAACGGGATCGGCACGGGGCGCGCGGCCGCCGCGTCGAAGAGGGCACGGCCGCCGCGTACCGAACCGGTGAAGCCGGCGGCGGTGACGAGCGGGTGCTTGACCAGCTCGACGCCCGCCTCGAAGCCGTGCACGAGGCCGAGGACGCCCTCGGGGATGCCGTGCTCGGCGGCGGCCCGGCGCAGCACGATCGCGACCAGCTCGGACAGGGCCGGGTGGTCGGGGTGGGCCTTGACGACCACCGGGCAGCCGGCGGCCAGCGCGCTCGCCGTGTCACCGCCGGGGACGGAGAAGGCGAAGGGGAAGTTGGAGGCCGAGTACACGGCCACGACGCCGAGGGGGACCTTGTAGCGGCGCAGGTCCGGGATGGGCGGGGTGGCGGTGTCGTCGGGGTGGTTGATCACCACATCGAGGAAGGCGCCCTCGTCGACGATGTCGGCGAAGGCCCGCAGCTGGTAGCAGGTGCGGGCGAGTTCGCCGGTGAGCCGGACCGGGCCTAGCGCGGTCTCGGCGTCGGCGACCTCGACGAGCTGGTCCTTGGCCGCCTGGAGCTGGTCGGCGGCGGTGCGCAGGAAGGCCGCGCGGACCGTGCGGTCGGTGAGGGAGGCGCGGGCGGCGTGCGCCGCGCGGACGGCGGCGTCGACCTCCTGGGCTGTGGCCTCCACCGCAACCTGCTCGCGCTGCTTCCCGGTACGGGGGTCGACACTCCAGACTGGTGCTGCTGCCACCGCGGGTTCCTCCACGTATTTCTGGGTCGATTCCCAGGGGTATATCTGGGTCATTCACCAGCGGCGTTCGATATGCTGAACACCGTCTCTGATGATGAATATTCTGTCGGAGACTATATCTTCAGCTTCTCGCCGAACGAAGGGGTCACGGGCGATGTCGGCAGTGGAGACGGGCGGCGGGGCACAGGTCAAATCGGCGGTAAGGACCGTTGAGCTGCTCGAATACTTCGCCGGGCGCCCCGGTATGCATTCGCTGGCGGCCGTCCAGGAAGCCGTCGGATATCCCAAGTCGAGTCTCTACATGTTGCTGCGCACCCTTGTGGAGCTGGGTTGGGTGGAGACCGACGCGACCGGGACGCGGTACGGCATCGGCGTGCGGGCGCTGCTCGTGGGCACGTCGTACATCGACGGCGACGAGGTGGTGGCGCTGGCCCGGCCGACGCTGGACCGGCTGTCGGACGACACCACGGAGACGATCCACCTGGCCCGGCTCGACGGCATCAACGTCGTCTATCTGGCCACCCGTCAGTCGCAGCACTATCTGCGCCCCTTCACCCGGGTCGGCCGCCGGCTGCCGGCCCACTCCACCTCGCTCGGCAAGGCGCTGCTGGCCACCCACACCGACGAGCAGGTCCGCAAGCTGCTCCCGGAGACCCTGCCCGCGCTGACGGAGCACACGATCACCGACCGGGAACAGCTGATCGAGGAGCTGCGCCAGATCCGCGAGCAGGGGTTCTCGGCGGACCGCGAGGAGAACACGCTGGGGCTGCGCTGCTTCGGGGTGGCGATCCCCTACCGCACCCCGGCCCGCGACGCGATCAGCTGCTCGGTCCCGGTGGCCCGGCTGACCCCGGCGCACGAGCAGCTGGTCAAGGACGCCCTCTTCGACGCTCGCGACCGGCTGACCCTGGCGACCCGCAGACTCTGATCCGGCGCCGGGCGACCCCGCCCGTCGCGCCGATGGCAAGCCCGGTTTCATGAAGACCCCATGAGAAAACCGGGCGAAGGGAACGACCTATCGCATCCCGCTCGTCCTTCCGGGTGCCATGAACAAGACGATCAGGCGCTCCGCCGTCTTCACCCTGCTGCTCGTGCTCGCCCTGTTGATCAGGGCGACATGGGTGCAGTTCTACGAGGGGACGGCGCTCGGGGACGACCAGAACAACCGGCGCAACGCGATCCGGACGTACGCCGACCCGCTCGGGAACATCATCGTGGCGGGCGACTCGATCACCGGTTCGGCCCGCACCAAGAACAGCGACCTCGCGTACAAGCGCACGTACAAGGACGGCGAGCTGTACGCGGCGGTCACCGGCTATGCCTCGCAGGCCTACGCCCCCACCCAGCTGGAGGGCGTCTACCAGGATCTGCTCGACGGCACCGACCTGCGGCTGAAGACCGTGATGGACACGGTCACCGGGCAGCGGGCCGAGCCGGGCAATGTGATCACCACGATCGCCCCTGCCGTGCAGAAGGCCGCGTACGACGCGCTCGGCGACAAGAAGGGCGCGGCCGTCGCGATCGACCCGAAGACGGGCAGGATCCTCGCGGTGGTGTCGACGCCCTCGTACGACCCGTCCGCGCTCACCGACGCGGGCACCGCCGGTACGGCGTGGAAGAAGCTCAACGCGGACCCGGACAAGCCGCTGACCAACCGGGCGCTGCGCCAGCCGCTGCCGCCGGGGTCGACGTTCAAGCTGGTCGTGGCGGCGGCCGCGCTGGAGGACGGGCTGTACGGCTCGGTGGACGAGAAGACGGTCAGCCCGGACCCGTACACGCTCCCGGACACCGAGACGGAGCTGTCCAACGAGAACCCGAGCGCGCCCTGCGAGAACGCCACGATCCGTACGGCGCTGCAGTACTCGTGCAACAACGTCTTCGCGAAGATGGCCGTCGACCTCGGTCAGGACAAGGTGCGGGAGACGGCCGAGAAGTTCGGCTTCGACGACCAGGCGCAGGACGTGCCGGTGCGGGCGTACGAGAGCGTCTATCCGTCGGGCATGAACAGGCCCTCCACGGCTCTGACAGGCATCGGTCAGTACGACGTCACCGCGACGCCGCTCCAGATGGCGATGGTGTCGGCGGCGATAGCCAACGGCGGCGAGCTGGTCGCGCCGCACATGGTGTCGCAGATCACCAACGGCGGCGGCGACGTCCTGGAGGACTACGAGGCGGAGACGGACTCGAAGGAGATCATGAGCTCCGACACCGCCGAGCAGTTGCAGTCGGCGATGCGGACGGTCGTCGAGGACGGCACCGGCACCAACGCGCGGATCAGCGGGGCGACGGTGGGCGGCAAGACCGGTACGGCCCAGCACGGCGAGAACAACAGCGAGACGCCGTACGCCTGGTTCACGTCGTACGCGAAGGCCGACGGCAAGGAGGTCGCCGTCGCGGTCGTCGTCGAGCAGTCGAACGCGGCGCGCTCGGAGGTCAGCGGCAACGGGTTGGCCGCGCCGGTCGCGAAGGCCGTGATGGAGGCGGCGTTGAAGGGCTGAAGGACCACGGGTCCACCAGGAACCACCTGAATAGGAAGGGCCGCCCTCACTCCCCCCGGAGGGCGGCCCTTCGTCTTCGTCTTCGGCTACTTCACGCCGAACAGCTGCTGGATCGGGTTGATCGCGAAGTACACCAGGAACAGCGCCGAGGTGGCCCACAGCAGCCAGTGGATCTCCTTCGCCTTGCCGAGGACCGTCTTGATGAGGACGAAGGCGAGGAAGCCCGCGCCGATGCCGTTGGTGATGGAGTACGTGAACGGCATCACCGCGATGGTGAGGAACGCCGGGATGGCTATCTCGTACCTGTCCCAGTCGATGTTCTTGACCTGGGTCATCATCAGGAAGCCGACGGCGACGAGCGCGGGCGCGGCGGCCTGCATGGGGACGATGGTCAGCAGCGGGGTGAGGAAGAGCGCCACCGCGAAGAGGCCGCCGGTGATCAGGTTGGAGAAGCCGGTGCGGGCGCCCTCGCCGACGCCGGCCGCGGACTCGATGTAGGAGGTCGCGGAGGACGAGGAGGAGGCGCCGCCCGCGACGGCCGCCGCACCGTCGATGAGGAGGACCCGGCCGAGGTTCGGGACCTTGCCCTCCTCGTCGAGCAGGCCCGCCTCGGCGGTGATGCCGACGACCGTGCCCATGGTGTCGAAGAAGTCCGAGAGCAGCAGGGTGAAGATCAGCAGGACGACCGTGATGACGGTGGTCTCCCCGAACGAGCCGAAGAGGCTGAAGTCGCCGATCAGTCCGAACTCGGGGGCGGCGACGATGTCGTCGGGGACCTTCGGGGTGGTCAGGCCCCAGCTCTTGATGTCGGCCACCGAGTTGATCACGATCGCAACGACCGTCATCGTCAGAATGCTGATCAGGATGGCGCCCTTCACCTTGCGGGCGAGCAGCGCGACGGTCAGCAGCACGCCGGCGCAGAAGACCAGGATGGGCCAGCCGGACAGCGCGCCGCCGGCGCCGAGCTGGACCGGCACGGTGGTGTTCGCGATGTCCGGGATGCGGGTGACGAACCCGGCGTCCACGAAGCCGATGAAGGCGATGAACAGGCCGATGCCGACGCTGATCGCCTGCTTCAGCGGCTGCGGAATGGCGTGCATCACGGCCTCGCGCAGGCCGGTGACCACCAGGACGCAGATCAGCAGGCCCTCCAGGACGACCAGGCCCATCGCGTCGGACCAGCTCATCAGCGGGGCTATCTGGAAGGCGACGACCGCGTTGAGGCCGAGGCCCGCGGCGAGCGCGAGAGGAAGGTTTCCTCCGACGCCCATGATGATCGTCATCACCGCGGCCACGAGGGCGGTGGCGGTGACGAGTTCGGCGCCGTCGAGGGTGTGGCCGTACTTGTCCTTGGCGCTGCCGAGGATGATGGGATTCAGGACAAGGATGTACGCCATCGTGAAGAACGTGGCGAAACCGCCGCGTATCTCGCGGGCGAAGGTGGACCCCCGGGCGCTGATCTTGAAGAAGCGATCGACGCTGTTCGTCCCGGGCGGCTCGGCTGCGGGGCGGTCGGCCACCTTCTGTGCGTCGGACATGAACGGTGCTCCTAGTGACATGCGTGGACTACGCGCGGATGCTGGCTGGATTGTTCCCCTGTTGAACCCGATTCAGGTTTTCTCCGTGTTACGGAATCGGAGTTCTCCCTGCAAGACGGCGTTCGAAGCCGCGTACGAACCCCCTTCGCGATCACTGCTACTCTTCCGGATCTCGTCGGGGGTCGGCCCCGGACGATCACATGTCATCCACATGACACGCACAGCCAGCCGGCTCGGCTGCTGTGGCCGCAGCGAGAAGAGAGGTCCCCGTGGGCACAGTCGTCGACGACGCAGCCTCCGTGGAGTTCCACGCCTTCTTCGAACGGCACTATGCCGAACTGTCGCGCCTCGCACACCTGTTGACGGGTGAGGCGGATGCCGCCGACGACCTGGCCGCGGACGCGTTGCTCGCGATGTGGCACCGCTGGGACCGGGTGCGCGCGGCGGATCATCCGGTGGCTTACGCCCGTGGCATCGTCGCCAATCTGGCCCGCACCCGGATCCGCAGCGCGGTTCGTGAGCGCCGCAGGGTCACGCTGTTCTGGTCGCAGCGCGAGGAGAAGACCGAGAATCCCGATGTGCCCGGCGCGGTCGACGTCCAGTCGGCGCTGCGCAGGCTGCCGTTCCGCAAGCGGGCCTGTGTGGTCCTGCGCCACGCCTTCGACCTCTCGGAGAAGGACACGGCGCTCGCCCTCGGCGTCTCGGTCGGTACGGTGAAGAGCCAGACGTCCAAGGGGATGGCCGAGCTGCAGAAGCTGCTCGGCACCGAGGACGCGCCGCGGCGGATGCACGCGGGCATCGCGGGCGGGGGCGTCACGAAGCCGCGCGTGACCCGCGCGGGAGTGACCGGCACCGGAGGAAGGGACCGATGAGGGACGTGCACGAGGAGCTGCGCGCCCGGCTGCGCGAGTCGGCCGAGGCGCACGAGCCCGACCGCGCCCGCATCCTGGCCCGGATCGAGCGCGGTATGGCCGCCCCCGAGGAGCGCCGGAGCCGCGGGGCGACCCGGCCGCCGCTGTGGGGCTGGGTGCGGGTGGTCACCGCCACGGCCGGTGTCGCGGGTGTGCTCGCGGTCGGCGGCTACGCGGTCGCCTCCGCGGTGAAGGGCGAACCGACGCCCCCCGCCGACCGGACGGTCGTGGTCTCCCCGACTCCGGTCGACTCCCCCGGCGCGACCAGCCGCGCCCCGCTCCCGCCGGACCGCCCGACCCCGAGCGCCGGCGGGAAGCGCGAGGAGAAGCCCAGCTCGACGCCGTCGAACAGCCCGTCGTCCAAGGGCACGCCGGTGCCGAAGCTGCCCACCTCGAACAGCGAGGAGGACGGGCCGCTCCGGTCCGACGGCGCGGTCGACCCGCACAGCAACGACTTCTGGGCGCAGAGCAACCTCACCCTGAGGACGAGCGAACAGCTCACCGAGCTGACCGTCCAGCTGAGGATCGCCCAGACCGGCGGGGTCTCCTCGTCCGGTGCCTGGCGGTCGTTGCCGGAGCAGGACTTCGACCTCACGGTCGAGGAGGCCGACGGGTTCCTGGTCTACACCTGGGTGCTCAAGGACGGACGCACGGTCCCGAAGGGCGAGTTCGTCTTCGCCGGGCAGTACAACCATGAGCGCGGCGGCCGTGACGCGAGCGACGACCGCTACACGATGACCGCGAAGGCGGGCGGCATGGACCTCACGGTCGGCGGCGGCTTCGAGGCCCAGGACAAGGACGACGACTCCCCGGACGAGAGCGACTCGTAACTCGAGGTCGAGGGCAAGGCGATGCGCGGCTCGAAAAAGTTCCGCGGGCGCGGCAACCCTTTCTCCGCCGGTGGCGACCAGTAGGCGCAAGAGTCACCACCAGCGAGGAATCGGGTACATGACCGCACCTGCACAACAGCGCGTCCGGCACCGCCGTCGGGTCACCGGCCGGCGGGCCGTGATCGGGTCGGTGGCCGCCCTCGCCCTCACGGGCGGGGTGCTCGCCACGACGTCGCTGCTGTCCTCCGCCGGCGCCGCCGCCACCTGGCCGACGGCCAAGGGCAGCAAGGCCGTCTCCTCGACGATCGAGGTGAAGGGCACGTACGACGGCAGGCTGAGGAAGTTCTTCGGCAAGGGCGCGCTCGGCGACGGCAGCCAGGACGAGGGCCAGGACCCGATCTTCGAACTGGCGGACGGCGCCGTGCTGCAGAACGTGATCATCGGTGTACCGGGGGCGGACGGCGTGCACTGCAAGGGCAGCTGCACCCTGAAGAACGTCTGGTGGCTGGATGTCGGTGAGGACGCCGCCAGCTTCAAGGGCACGTCGTCGAAGGCCGTGTACAAGGTCGTCGGCGGGGGCGCGAAGAAGGCCTCGGACAAGGTGTTCCAGTTCAACGGCGCCGGGAGGCTCAGCATCACCGGGTTCCGGGTACAGGACTCCGGCAAGCTGGTGCGCTCCTGCGGCAACTGCAAGAAGCAGTACGAGCGCGCGATCGTGCTCAGCGACATCGACGTCGTGGCGCCCCTGAAGGCGGTCGTCGGCGTGAACGCCAACTACGGCGACACCGCGACGCTGTCGAGGATCCGCATCCACGGCGACCCGAAGAAGAAGGTCAAGACCTGCGTGCGCTTCAAGGGCAACAGTTCCGGCAAGGAACCGACGCAGATCGGTGTGGGTGCGGACGGAACCACCTGCAAGTTCTCGTCATCTGCCATCACGTACAACTGAAGCCTCCCGTGCGGACAGGATTCCTGGCTCAGGCCGCCGTCTGGAGCAGCGGAAGTCTTCCACGGCGATGGCGTCGTGGCCGCGGACGACCTTCTTGGCCCACTTGCGGCCGGTGTCCTCGAACATGCCACGCCCCCGCAACCGTCACCTGCACCATCGCCCCCCACGGCCCCGGGCCGGCAGCGGTACGGGCGCTCCGCACCCTCACAACTCACTCCCGCGCAGGCCGCCGCCACGCACACCCTGCGGATCGGTGTCACGGACGCGTTCGCGGGCGGGCGACCGCGGGTATTCATCAATGACCGGGTCCCGGCGGCCCGGAAACAGCCGTCCACCCGTTCGCTCACCACGGATTCGTACCGGGGAACAACCGCACCTTCCTCTGCAGCGTCCCTACAAGTGCGTGGAAGTCGAACACCAGTGAGCACAACGTACTGTCACTCGACATCGTCAGTGGTTCGAGCGGCACGGGCTTCGTCAGCCCGGGTACCTCGTTCGACTGCGTGGACCTGCTGGCCTGAGCCCCCCTCGGCCGGCAGCAGGTGCCGACCTGAGCCCCCCTCGGGGTCGGCACGGAAAACGCCCCCCGCCGGTGACGACCGGCGGGGGGCGCCTTCTTCTCGCCCCGTCTGTTCTCGCCCTTCCCGGCGTCTCGCCCTTTCCTGGCGTCTCGCCCCGCGCGGCAGGTCAGTTCATCGTCGCGCCGATGGCCTTGGAGCCCGTGGTGAGGAACGTCGTGATCGGCAGGGAGCCGTCCGTCCGCCGGGCCGCGTACGCGGTGGCCGCGTCCTCGGACCGGAAGGCGGGCGCGGTGATGCCGCTGTCCCAGTTGTTGGCGGCCGAGACCGTGCCCGAGCCCGGCTTCGCCTCCCCCGTCCCGTTGCCCACCGCGAGGTTCCGCGCCAGCCGGGCCTTGCCGGTGGCGAAGTAGAACCCGTTCCCCTTGTTGGCGTAGGCCGTGTTGCGGTTCACCAGGATCGCGCCGGTGTTGGAGTTCTCGGTGAACCCGTGCAGCGTGTTGTCCCAGGCCGCGTTGTTGTTGACGGAGTGCGCGACCGAGGCTCCGCCGCCGCCCAGCTTGAACCCGTTGCCGTTGCCCTCGAACGCGGGGTCCTTCCAGCGGTTCCTGCCGTTGCCGAAGGCCCAGGAGTGGTCGACGGTGACGGGCGAGGAGAACTGCCAGAGGTCGAGCCCGTCGTCGGCGTTGTCGTACAGGCGCGCCCCGGTGATCCTGTTGCCGGTGCCCGAGCCGAACTTCACGGCGATGCCGTCGGCGTTCTGGCCGTGGTTCGCGGCGTCGTAGTTGCCGTGACTGTCCAGGTTGCGCACGAGGTTGTCCGTGGTGCCGTCACCGCGCAGGGTGAAGCCCGAGTCGCCGTTGTTCGCGGTGACGAGGTTCTGGAAGACACCGCCGACCGAGGACGTGGCCACGAAGCCCTGGGCCGGGGAGTTCTGGAAGGTGAGTCCCGAGACGGTCCAGTAGTCGCCGTAGATCCCGGCGAGCCAGGAGCCGACGGGCAGTGCGGACCCGTCGACCTCGACCTTCTCGCTGCCGTACGCGGTGAGCGTGATCCGGGCCGTGGGGGTGCCGTTCGCCGTGGACTTCAGGGTCTTCGTCGGCTTGTAGATGCCGCCGCGCACCTGGATCGTCGTACCGGCGACGGCGTTCGCCACGGCCGACTCCAGCGCGGCGGTGCTGGAGACCGTGACGGTGTCGGCGGCGGCCAGGGCGCCGTCGTGCGCGAGGCCGAGGTGGACGCCGCCCGCCCCCGCGGCGACGGACACGGCGGCGGCGATCGACAGGGTCCGGGTTCTACGGTGGCGTCCGTAGGTCTGACGCACGGGAATCCTTTCGCAGGGGAGGCGTCTTCGGGAGACGAGGAACGAAGCGGGCCGGAGGGCCCACCCCGGCCCGCTTCTGATCACTGGTCGCCGCTGGCCGGGAAAGGGTTGCCGCATCCCCGCGACATTGCTCGAAAGTTTCGCTGGGAGTCTTCACACGCACACCGATTGACGCCCTGAACCGCACTGGTGAGACTCCGAGGGGCCACTCGGCACACAGAAACCGTCAGACTCCCACAGGATGTGTCATGCGCCCCACCGCCCGTACGCTCCTGCTGCCCCTCCTGGCTCTCGTCCTCGGCCTCATGGCCGCCCCACCGGGCGCGGCCCAACCGGCACCCGAGCCCACGCACCGGTCCGTGCACAAGCCCGGGAAGAAGCCCGGGAAGAACCCGCAGTACGCCGGTTATCTCTTCGCCTACTTCACCGGCGAGGGCACCGCCGACGGCGAGCAGATCCGCTACGCCCTCAGCCGCGGCGACGACGCCCTGCACTGGCGGGAGCTGAACGCCGGGAAGCCGGTCCTCACCTCGACGATCGGCGAGAAGGGGCTGCGCGACCCGTTCGTGATCCGCGCTCCCGGGGGCGACAAGTTCTACATGATCGCCACCGATCTGCGGATGTACCGCAACAGCAGCGGCAGTTGGGACCAGGTCCAGAGACACGGCAGCAAGTCGATCATGGTCTGGGAGTCCACGGACCTGGTGCACTGGACCAACCAGCGGCTGGTGAGGGTCTCGCCCGACAACGCGGGCAACACCTGGGCGCCGGAGGCGTACTGGGACGAGAGCCGCGGTGAGTTCGTCGTGTTCTGGGCGTCGAAGCTGTACGCCGACGACGACCCGGGCCACACCGGCTCCACCTACAACAAGATGCTGTACGCCACGACGAAGGACTTCCGCGCCTTCGGCGAGCCGAAGGTCTGGAACGACCCGGGCTACTCGGTCATCGACTCGACCGTGGTGGAGCACGACGGCACGTACTACCGCTACACCAAGGACGAGCGGGACCCCACCTCCTCCAGCCCCTGCGCCAAGTTCATCACCGGTGAGAAGTCGACGTCGCTGACCTCGACCAGGTACGACTTCGTGGCGGACTGCATCGGCGACGGCGCGATGGCCCGCGGCGAGGGGCCGACGGTGTTCAAGTCGAACACCGAGGAGAAGTGGTACCTGTTCATCGACGAGTACGGCGGCCGCGGCTACCTCCCCTTCGAGACGACCGACCTCGGCTCCGGCCGGTGGACCCCGTCGACGAACTACCAGCTGCCCGCCAGCCCTCGACACGGCACGGTCATCCCGGTGACACGGCGGGAGTACGACCGGCTGCTGGCCGCGTATCCGGTGACCCAGGCCTCGGTCGTGGACGTGACGGCGAAGGGCCGGCAGGGGTACGCGGTCGTCACCGAGGCCTCGTCCGAGGTCGTCCTGCCGATGGCGCCCGGCGCGAAGCTCTCCCGGCTGGCGCCGAAGCTGTGGCTCGGTGAGGGCGCGTCGGTGAGCCCGAGGCCGGGAACCCGCCGCGACTTCCGCAAGCCGCAGAAGTACACGGTCACCGGTGCCGACGGGACGAAACGCGTCTGGACCGTGGAGGCGGTGCCGACCCCGGAGTAGGTCAGGCCGGCACGCCGCCCGTGGTCCGTTCGTCGGTCACCGTCAGCAGCAGGTCCGCCCTGAAGCCGGTCCCTCCGACCTCGAAGGCCCAGGTGCCGGGCCCACCCCTGTCGGTGGGCCGCATCGGCCACACCTCCGCGATCTGCCTGTCCTCCGCGGCGGCGTGCCCGTCCTCGGTGCTCACTCCCGGCGCCAGGTAACGCTCGGTGGTGTGCAGGTACAGCGACCACGCCCCGTCGTCGCCGGGCACCGCCTGGACGTAGTACTGCTTGCGGAAGACCTCGTTGTCGGAGAATCCGATACCGAGGCTGTCCCGCTCGTACACATGGACGCCGAGGCGGAGGACCACCGACCGGTCCCCCGCGCCCTCGGGTTTGGCGGCGGCATCGACCCAGCCCTCCCAGATCAGCCGGTTCCCGTCCGCCCATCCGGTGGTGGCGTCACCCGGCGCCGAGAGAGGCTTGCTCAACTCCTCGGCGAGATCGGGCAGTTTGTCGGTGAGGTCGTCCTTGCGGAAGGGGCCGTAGTAGTTCTCGGCCTCGCTGCTCTGGTGGCACAGCTCGAAGTCGACGAAGCGCGGTTTGACGGACACCCCGAAGTAGAACTCGCTGCGGCCGAAGAGGTCCCGGCCCCGGGTCACCTCGGCCCGGTCCAGTCGCAGCTGTACATGGTGCGTGCCGTGGAAGAAGCGCATGGCGATCTCGTACGCCTCGCGCGAGGTCACCAGCGAGTCGTTGCCGCCGTGGCATTTGTGGACGAAGGTCCGGGGCGCGCCCGGGATCTGGGCGGAGGACTGCTTGACCAGGCCGTCGCTGCGGTTGTAGGTGAGCGTGCCCTCGTCCATCAGGCCCGCGATGCGATTGCCCAGGGAGGCGAACTTGGCTCCGTAGGAACGGTAGTCCGTGCCGACCACCGTCAGGATCCTCCTGACGGGGAACGGGATGGCCCGGATGTCCGTGCGGTCCGGGTCGAAGGCGGCGATCTCGTCCGCGACCGCGCCGGGCAGGCACTTGACCAGCGCGTCGGGCATGTACTGGAACGCGATCCCCCGGTGCGGTGTGCCCAGGGTGACGATGCGGTGGATGACGTCCGCGCTCTGCTCCCCCAGGCGGCTCAGGGCGGCCCGGGTGACGAGGCCGCCCATGCTGTGCGCGACGATGTCCACACCGGTGAACTCCTCGTCCGGCCGCATGCCGTGGCGGATGATCTCGATGAGCCTGACCAGCCCTTCCCCGAAGCGGTCGATCTTCCGGGGGACGAGGTCGTAGTAGCGGTAGATCCACAGGGTTCCCATGGCGCCCTGGGCGAGCGCCTCGCGCGCCATGGGGACGTCCACCACCATCGTGCCGGTGAGCAGGTGCTCGGGCCATCCGTCGCGCTCGCCCGGTCTGGGTTTCTGCTCCTCCTCGTAGTAGCCGACCACGTTGGTGGCGTCCCGGTACGGGTGGAGCGTCGACTTGAGGGCGCGCAGGACGAAGCCCTCGTAGATGAAGTTCTCGCCGTAGCGCTTTTCGTAGACGCTGCCGTTGTTGAACCCCTGATACGCGTCACGCCGCTCGTCCGACACACCGGGTCCGCCGAATCCGCGAATCAGGATCAGCGGGCGAGGACTACCGACCACGAGGACCACTCCACTCAAGTGCGCATGCGCTGTTCGTCGCGCAACACTGTGTGGGGGCGCACCCGCTCCGAGTCGAGAGAATCGTTTTGCCTGGCGTGCCGGAGAGCTGCGCGCCGGTCAGTTCATCGTCGAGCCGATCGTCGTACTGCGCGTGGTGAGGAAGGTGGTCGCGGGCAGGGCGCCGCTCGACGAACGGGCGTTGTACGTCGAGGAGACGTCGGTGGAGCGGAACGACGGGGTCGAGACTCCGGAGTCCCATGGAGAACCCGAGGGCCGCGACCCGGCGCCGGTCCACCCGGTCGAGGCCGGCCAGGAAGCCCGCCGCACGCACGTCCTCCCTGGCCATGAGCCCGGCGAGGGAGGAGCCGAGGTGGTAGAGGTTGCTCGCGAGGGCCTGTTGCTCCTCGTAGGTGACCGGGCCCCGGTCGCCCCAGCCGAGCGCGTCCACGGCGAGGACGACGTAGCCGCGCCGGGCGAGTTCGTCACCGACGAACCGGCCGCTGAAGTACCGGTCGGCCCAGGCCCGCGCGGAGGCGAGCCTGCTCTCGTCGAACCACGGCCGGACCAGTTTCTCCTTGCCGATGTCGAACTTGGCGCCGTGGTCGTGCAGGAGGAGGACGGCCGGGAACGGTCCGGTGCCGTGCGGGGTGGGCAGGGCGCCCCGGACGCGGCCGTACCGGGTGAGGGAGAAGGTCACCGAGTCGCGGCTGTAGCCGTCGCCTTCGTCCTGTTGTCCGCCGTACTCGGGCGCGTACGGGGTGTCGTCCCGGGCGACGAACAGATGCTCCTCGACCTTGGCGCGGGCCGCGCGCCGCCAGGTGCGGAAGTCCCGGATCGGTGAGGTGCCCCAGGCGAGCGGGAAGCGGAGCTCGTCCTTGAGCAGGGGGTTGCCAGCTGCTTGCCGGGGAGTGCGTACGAGGGTGGATGAGCTCGATCGTGTGATGATCGACTTCCGGGCTTGCGACGGTGTGGGCTGTTCGGGCTACGGTGAGCGGGCGATCCGGGACACCGGGAACGGAGCCGGCGTGCGGAGCCCCCTTTCCTCCGGAGAGAGGGTCCCGGGCCTCTCCGTCGCCCTCTGTCCGTACCCACCTGGCCAGGTCGTGAGGGAACCGGCCTCCCGGGACCGGACCACGTACAGGATGCGTGTCGCCGCCCCGGGGCTGAGTACGCCGGGGACCTGGGGGTACCTCCCACGCCCTTGAGGCAGTGGGGGAACGCCCAAGACCGTTCGGGGCGTGCGGCTGGGCGGACTCACTCATGCTCAGTCCCCAGGAACGGTGGAAGTCAGGGAGGGCACCGGACAGGGCGGACCCGGCGGCCGCCATGGGCGAGGGCGGGGGCCGCGCCGGCGGCCACCAGGCCACCGGCGATTCCGCCGAGCAGGGTGCGTCGGCGCATCTCAGCACCTCTCCCACGGGGTCCAGTCGCCGAGGTACGCCTCACGGGTGGCGGAGGCGGCTTCGGCGGCCGTGAGCTGGGGCCGGTTCTCCGGGACGGAGACGACGGCGCCGGGTCCGGTGTTGCGGTACTCGGCGAACCGCTGGTCCTGCCAGGGGAAGCCCGACGACATGTCGGTGTAGGGCGCTACCGCGTCGATCCCGGCACCGAGGCGGGTCTCGCGCACGGTGAGCATGGGCCGGGCGGTGGTGTCCGAGCTGGGCACCCAGGGCCGGGCCAGCTTGTAGTGGGCGTCCGGTGCCTCGCTGGTGATCCGGCTCCGGGTCACCAGGTAGCCGCGCGGGTTGGCGCCCGCGGTGGAGGGCGCGAAGACGAACCCGTAGGGCGCGGAGGCCAGGTCGGTCCTGGTCAGGGTGCGGAAGTGGCAGTGTTCGAAGACGGCGGTGGCCCGTCCGAAGACGAAGTCCACGTCGCCCTCGGCGTAGCAGTCGCGGAAGTACTGCCGGGCGAAGGTGCCGAGTGCCATCGAGTCGGCGTACAGGGTGTCCTGGTGCCCCAGGAACCGGCAGCGCAGGAACGCGGACCGGTCTCCCTGCACCTTGATGGCGACGGCCTGGGTGCCGCTGATCCCTGGGTGGTCGGCGCGCAGCCAGTCGTTGGCGAAGGTGATGTCCCGCGCGGTGAACCCGGCGGCCTGCACCAGGGTGGTGGCGGACCCGGTGGTGCCGTAGGTGCCGCCGCCGGGCTTGGGGGTGCCGGCCGCGTTGTCGTACACGACCACGACGTCCCGGGCGTCCCCGGAGGCACCGATCCAGGTCATCTCCGCACGGGCGACGCCGACGGCGACGGTCTCGCGGTACACGCCGGGCGCGACGACCAGGGTGTATCCGGTGCCTCCCGCCGCGGTGACGGCGGCCTGGACGGTGGTGAAGTCGCCGGCACCGTCGGCGTCCACGTACAGGGTCCGCTCGTCGAGGCGGGCGGCGGGCGATCCGTACCGTCCGAAGACCCCGCGGCCACGGGCGGCGCGGTCGGCCCGGGCCGCCGGTGCCGCTTGGGCCGCTCGGGCCGGGGTCGTGACGGCGAGCGCGAGCGCGGTCCCGATCCCGGCGGCCATCAACGACCTTCTGCCCGGCCCCGGTTGGCGCCCGGTCATCAGCAGGCCTTCCCGGCGCCCGCGCGGTTCGCGACGATGCCCGGCACGGCGCGCGGCGCGTCGACCTTGGTCCGCAGGGTGGGCGTCCAGCCGGCGCCCGACCGGAGGAACTCCGAGGGGATCTCGGCGTTGTGGACGGCGATCAGGTCCGTCAGCCTGCCGTTGACGTAGTTGTTCTCGGCGGTGAGCGGGGAGTCGTTCCACCTCTTCAGGGCCTTGCCGACACTCGCGCCCGACGGCAGCGTGATCGCGTTGTCGCTGGCGTGGAGCTGCGAGGAGAGGCCGACACCGAAGAGGTAGTAGTCGTCCTTCTGCTCCTCGGTCACCACGTAGTGGTTGTTGTAGACGTCGACCTGGCCGAACCGCACACGCGGGGAACGCTGGAGGATCCCGTCGAAGCGGTTGTGGTGCAGGGTGACCTTGAGCTTGCCCGCGTCGAGGGCGGCGGTGCCGTCGCTGTTGCCGATCAGCATGTTCTTGTCGTGGTCCTGGAAGCGGTTCCAGGAGACGGTCACGTAGTCGGAGCCGCGCACGATGTCGGTCAGGCCGTCGTGCTGCTGGAAGACCTTGCCGAAGTGGACCGGCCGCTCGCTGTCCGGGTAGCGCCCGTCGGTGAAGGTGTTGTGGTCGAGCCAGACGTGGTCGGTGCCGAAGACGACCACGGCGTCGTACTCGCTGTTCCAGTTGCCGGTGTTGTCGTCATCGGTCGGGTCCCACTTGGGGAAGCAGTCGAGCGGCGCCTCGATGGTGAGGTTGCGCATGATGACGTTCGAGACGCCCTTGATCTGGAGGCTGCCGCCGAGGATGCCGGAGTTCTTGCCGACGCCGACGATCGTGGTGTTGGACGGGATGTCGGCCTTGATCGCCGAGTCCTGGTTGGCCATGGACGCGACCCGCGCGTCCTCCTGCGGCCCCTTGGCGACCTGGTCGTTGCCGTAGACGGCAGGGTCGTAGTCCTTGAGGTACTGCTGGAGGTCGTAGCCGCCGGTGACGAAGGCCTCGCAGCCGTCGGAGACGGCGTCGATCATCCCCTTCACCTTGATGATCTTCGGCGCGTCTCCACCGTCTCTCAGCGCGGCCTTGAACTCCGCCCAGGTGGTGACGGTGTAGACGTGCTCGGCGTCGGCGGCGGACCCACCGGTGGTGCCGCCCTCGGCCGAGCCCCAGCCGTCACCGGCGCCGAGGACCTGCCGGCCGAGGTCAGATCCCTGGGCGTGGGCGACGCCGGTACCGGTGGCCCCGAGCACGAGCGCGGTGCAGCCGACGACAGATGTCATGACATTGGCATGCCAGAAACGAGGACGCATGCGTGCGGTTCCTTTCGAAGCAAAGGGGGAGAGGTCTTTTTCTTGGGGCGCGGGGAACTGCGCGAAGGGCGACTACGCTTGGGGCCACGTGATCCAGGAGTCGGGGATCTCTTCGTCCAGACGGCGCACGTCACGACGCGCGAGCACCCGCCGACGCAGCAACTCACCCACCACGAGCCGGGCCACGGCCACGGCCCCCGGCGGATTGAAGTGCGTGTTGTCCTGCTCGGTCGCGGTCCAGTTGAAGTACTTCTTGGTCTCCTCGACCCCGAGCCGCTGCCACAACGCGATGGACAGCGCCTGGATGTCGAGGAGGGCGACACCCTCCTCCGCGGCGAGAGCGATCGCCGCTGCCGGATAGTCGCCGTGGGTCGGCACGGCGTTGCCGCTCGCGTCGAACTTTCTGCGCTCGACGGAGGTGGCGAGCACCGGCCGGGCGCCCCGCGCCCGCGCACCGTCGATGTACTGGCGCAGGTAGTCCTGGTACGTCGTCCACGGCTCGGTGTACCGCGTGGGATCGGCGATCTTGGAGTCGTTGTGCCCGAACTGGACGACCAGGAAGTCCCCGGGCCGAATGTCTCCGAGGATGACGTCCAGGCGTCCCTCGTCGATGAAGCTCTTCGAACTACGCCCGTTCACGGCGTGGTTGGAGACCGCCGACCCTTGCCGGAGGAAGAACGGCAGCGCCATCCCCCACCCGGTCTCGGGCGCGGCGTCGGCGTACTTCTGCGCGGCGGTGGAGTCGCCGGCGAGGTAGAGGGTGCGCTCACGCCGGGCCCCGCCGGGCGAGGCCGCGGCGGACGCGGGCCCGGTGGCGGCTACGGCGAGCGGAACGGCGGCGAGCGCCGCGGTGGTGATCTGTCTACGGGTGAGTGACACGTGCGGGTGCCTTTCCAGTAGGGCCCCCGCGCCCCGACAGGGGCGCGGGACTGTCACATATGCGGCTCCGCCGCGTGGGCGCGATCAACCACAACGAACCTGCGGCCGGACACGAACGGACCGGCCCGAGTTCTCAGCCCTTCTTCTGCTCGTTCCACTCCGCCTGAGCCTCGTTGAGCTGCTCGGCCATCGTGTCCAGGAACTCCTTCGCCGCGCTCTTCCCGTCCATCACCTTCTGGAAGGCCGGCTCGTTGTCGGCCTTCGAGATCGTGTTCCAGTCCGGCAGGTAGTACGGCAGCTGCACGATCGTCGTCGACCCGTCGGTCAGCGCGGCGGCGGCCAGCTTCGTCGGCTCGGCCTCCGAGATCCACGTGTCCTTCGCGGCGTCGTTGTTCGACGGCACCTGCCCGGCCGACTTGTTGAACTTGGAGTTCTCCTCGTGCGACGTGGCGAACTCGATGAACTTCCAGGCGGCTTCCTTGTTCTTCGAGCTCTTGAACAGACCGAGCCCGTCGACCGGGTTGGACACCTGGACCCGCATTCCACCGGGCCCGGTCGGCTGCGGGATGCCGCGGAACTTGTCGCCGAACGCCTTCACATGGTCCTGGTAGGAGCCCAGGTTGTGGTTCAGCATCCCGATCGTGCCGGAGTCGAACTGCGCGACCATCTTGGTGAAGTCGTTGTTGAGGTCGGCCGCGGGCGTGACCTTCTTGTAGAGGCCGACGTACTTCTCCAGGGCCGCCACGTTCCTCGGGTCGTTCACGGTGGTCTTCTCACCGCTCGCGTCCCAGAACGAGGTGATCCCCGACTGCCCGTACATCGCGTCCAGCGCCTGCGCGATGGAGCCGGCGCCACCGCGGATGGTGTAGCCGAACTTGTTCCTGTCCTTGTCGGTGAGCTTCTCGGCGGCGTCGTAGAACTTGTCCCAGTCGGTCGGCTCGGGCAGGCCCGCCGCCTTGAACAGGTCGGTGCGGTAGTAGAGGACACCGTTGTTGGCGGAGGTCGGGATCGAGTAGAGGGCGTCGCCGCCGCCGGCGGACTTCAGCGACTCGACCATCGACTCGTTGAGCTTGCCGCTCAGGGAGGACTTGGAGAGCCGGTCGTCGAGCGGCTCCAGCGCGCCCTGCGCGGCGAATCCCGCGGCCATGGCCGCGCCGATACCGCCGACGTCCGGGAGGCCGCCGCCCTGGATGGCCGTGTCCACCTTGGACTGGTACTCCGTGGAGGCGATCCCGACGTACTGGACGTCGATGTCCGGGTGGGCCTTCTCGAAGTCGGCGATGATCTCCTTCCAGATCTCGGTGCGGACACCGCCGTTGTTGTCCCAGAAGACGATCTCGCCCTTGCCGCTGCCCTCGGAACCCTTGTCCCCGCCGGTGCCGCTGCCGTCGTCACCGCAGGCGGTGGCGGTCAGGGCGAGGACGGATCCGAGGGCGACGACCGCGGCGGCACGCCTGCTTCTGCGATTGCTGATCTTCATCGAACGGCTCTCTCTTCTGGATACGAGGGTTATGAAGTTGTGGGGGGTCTGTGCTGTCTCCGGTAACGGACTCAGCGGCCGGCGTCGGCGCCGACGTGCGGGCGGTGCGGCGCCCAACCGTCCGTCCCCGCGAGGTACTTGGTGACCGTGTGGGTCGATGCGTCGGCGCGGTCGAGCTGCGGCCGGTCGGCGGTGACACCGACCCCCGGCCCGTACGTCCGGTACTCCGTGGACCGCGCGTCCTTCCAGGAGAAGCCGCTCATCTCCGTCCACGGCGACGACGACTCGATCGCGGCGGACAGCCCGCAAGGGCAGCCGGGCGACGGCGTGCGGCTCCCCGCCCGGGTGCCAGGGCCGGCCGAGGTGGTACGTCCCGGCGGGTTCTCCCCCTGCCCGGAAAGCGCTTGCCGAGGAGGTGCGTCATTGCGGCCCCAAACAGGCGTACGAGTTACACGGAAGGGGTGATCCTGAACTGCGTGAACGTGGCCGCCCCGGCGTGGCCTCCGCCGGTGGGCGCGACCGCGAAGAGGCCGAGCAGGGCGCCGACCCAGCGCCAGGGGGTGGCGGCGAAGACCTGTCCCGAGGGCTGCCACCCCTCCCCCACGTCGTAGGAGAACCGGCAGCGCGCCCCGGCCGAGGTCTCGATCCGCAGCCGGGCCCGCCCTCCGGGCGCCGGACGGGCGTGGTCGGCGTCCCGTTCCCTCCCCCACTGCCCGAAGGACGTGGGAGGTGCCCCCATGGCGCCGGTCTCGGCGAACCGGTGGACGAGGTGCACGGTCCCGTCGGCACCCCGCTGGAGCCCGATCCAGCGGAAGGCGTCCCCGAGCACCGCGAGCCCGGCACGCGCCCTCGGTTCCTCGCTGTCGAGCCTCAGCTCCACCTCGACGACGGCGGGGATCCCCGGCAGCCGCTGTGTGAGCACATTCGCCAGTTTCCGCAGGTCGTGCGCGTGCACGGAGCGCACGCACGTGAGCCGCAGCCCGTCCCCGGAGTGCTGGGTGGCCCAGCCGTCCTGAGGGTTCGCGGTCCACTGCCACTGGCGTCCGGAGCGGCCGCCGGGGAAGTCGTCGTCGGTCGCGGGCGCGGCCGGCGGCTGGGCCGGCAGCGCCGGCTTGCGATGGACGGCGACCGGGGCGCCGTCGTCGCCGATCACCGGCCAGCCGTCCGCGTGGTCCCAGCGCATGGGCTGCAGGTGGACGACCCTGCCGTACGCGCCCCTCTGCTGGAAGTGCAGGAACCAGTCCTCGCCGGCCGCCGTGCGCACCCAGCCGCCCTGGTGCGGCCCGTTGACCTCGGTGTCCTTCTGCTCCAGGACGATCCGTTCCTCGTAGGGCCCGAAGAAGTCGCGGGAGCGGAAGGCACCCTGCCAGCCGGTCTCCACGCCTCCGGCGGGGGCGAGGATCCAGTACCAGCCGTCGTGCCGGTAGAGCTTGGGCCCCTCCAGGGTGAACCAGCCGGGGAGCCGGTCCGCGTCGACGATGACCTTGCCCTCGTCGAGCAGGCCCGTCCCGTCGGGCCGCATCCGGTGGCCGGTGAGCCGGTTCTTGACGCCGGAGCGGGACTTCGCCCAGGCGTGCACCAGATACGCCTCGCCGGTCTCCTCGTCCCACAGCGGGCAGGGGTCGATGAGCCCCTTGCCCTCCTTGACCAGGTGCGGCCGGGTCCAAGGGCCCCTGATCCCGGGGGCGTTGACCTGGAAGATGCCGTGGTCGGGGTCGCCCCAGAAGATCCAGAATCGGTCGTCGAAGTGGCGCAGCGAGGGCGCCCACACCCCGCAGTCGTGGCGCGGGGTCCTGAACTCGGCCTCCGGTTCCAGGAGTTGCAGCGCGTGGCCGACGAGCGTCCAGTTGACCAGGTCCCGGGAGTGCAGCAGGGGAAGGCCCGGGGCCCGGCCGAAGCTGGAGGCCGTCAGGTAGAAGTCGTCGGCCACGCGCAGGACATCGGGGTCGGACCAGTCGGCGTCGAGGACCGGGTTGCGGTAGGTGCCGTCTCCCTGGTCGGCGGAGAAGGCGGGTGCGCTCGCCGAGGTGGTCACGCGCTCACCGCCTTCCGTACGAGGGCCGCGGCCCCGACCCGGTCGAGGGTGCCGTCGGCGACGACGGTGACGACCCGGCGTACGGCCGTCCCACCCGGCTCGATCGCCAGGCGGTCGGTGTGGGCGAGGGAGGAGCCGACGCCCGGGTACTCGTCGGCGCGGACGAACCAGGGGTCGCGGCGGGTGGTGTCGGTGGCCCCGGCGAAGACGAGCGTCCAGGTGTCCCCGGCCAGGGCGAGCCAGTCGGCGCGGCTGCCGTGGACCTCGGTCTCGCCCTCCGCCCCGGCGGTGAAGACACGGGGTGCGGCGGCCTCCTTGCGGGCCCGCCAGAAGAACCCGCCGTACGCGGCGCCGGGGCGGCCGTTGGTGGCGGGGCTGCCGATGGACACCGGGGCGTGGGTGATGTTGGTGAGGGAGAAGGTGAAGTCCAACGCCCAGGCGGAGTCGGCGAGTTCGGTGGCCGCGACGGTACGCCGCTCACGCAGTAACTCGGTGCCGGACGCCACCCAGCGCAGCGTCTCGACGAAGCCGTCGGGGTCGCGCAGCTGGAAGGCGGTGTGGCGCTGGGAGCCGTGGTTGTCGAGCTCGGTCGGTCCCTGGTCGCGGACGTAGGTGCGTCCGCCCCAGAAGTTGTGCCCCTCGACGTCGGGAACGGCGACACCGACGCCGAGGTGGTGGAGGTGGTCGGCGGGACTCAGCTCGGTGACCGCCGTACCGGACAGGGTGGTGACGGGATGCAGACAGGGGCGCGGGGAGAGCCGTGCCGGCACTTCGGGCCGGGTGAGGTAGCGGCCCACGGGGCGGCCCGCCACGCGCAGGACCAGGGAGTCGTCGGTGATCGTCACGTGCTCACCTCTTTCGCCGGTGGTTCGGGGAGCGCCCAGGGGGCGCCGAGTTCGGAGTAGAGGGCGAGGTCGTCGGCGGCGGCCGCGACCAGGCCGTCGATGCCGTCGACGACCCGGCGGTCCTCGTCGGGCAGCCGGTGCCAGGCGTCGGCCGGCAGCGCGACCGGGTCCGGGGCGACCCGGATCGCCTCGACGACCTTCATGAACGCGCCGGTCACCTCCGGCGGGGCCAGCAGGTCGGTGCCGTCGACGAGATGGTCGACGAGGTTCTCCAGCAGGTCGGTGCGGCCGTACTCGATCTCCTCCGGACCGTGTCCGGCACGCTGGACGAGCACGCGGTCCTGCTTGTACCAGAAGGTGATCCGGCCGCTGGTGCCGTGGACGACGTTGTACGGGTCGTCCGGGTCCTCGGCGCACAGCGTGGCGGCCACGGTGACCCGGCCGCCGTCGGCGGTGGTGATCCGTACGCAGGAGGTGTCGTCGGACTCGATGTCGTTGGCGCGCAGCAGCTCGGTCTCGATGGTGGCGACGTCCTCGGCACGGGGCGCGCCGGCGAGCGCGAGCCCGGTGGCGACGGCGTGCGCGAGGGGGTTGGTGAGCGCCCCGTCGATGACGTCCACGCCGTTCATACGCCGCTTTCCGGCCCAGGGCGCGCGCTGGTAGTACGCCTCGGCGCGGGCCCAGGCACCGGCGCCTCCGACGCCGACGACCTCACCGATCAGGCCGTCCGCGACCATCTTGTGGATGGCGGGCAGGGCGTGCGAGCCCAGCGACTGGAAGCCGATCTGGCAGACCACTCCGGCCGCCGCCACCCCGTCGGCCATCCGGCGGAACTCGGCGTACGACGGGGCCGGCGGCTTCTCCAGCAGAATGTGGACGCCCCGCTCGGCGGCCGTCAGTGCCAGGTCGGTGTGGGTGGGGATGGGCGTGCAGATCACGGCGATCGCCGCGCCCGTGGAGTCGAGGAGCGCCCCGAAGTCGGCGGACTGCTCGGGCGTGCCGAGTCCGTCGGGGATCTCGTCCGCGCCCAGCGGCGTCAGTTCGCAGATGCCGGCGAGCCGGACGATCCCCTTGTCCGCCAGCCGCCGGATGTTCTCCAGGTGCCAGCGGCCGTGGCCGCGGGCGCCCGCGAGGACGAGCGGAAGCGGGTTCTCGTACGTCGTGGTGTTCATCGGATCCTCCCGGCGCCCGCGCCGCGTGCCACCTCTCGGTCGGCCTTCCCGGCGCTGTCGATCTTTTGGTGCAGGGTAGGCGTCCAGCCGACGTCGGCCGCGAGAGTGTCCCGGCTGATGTCGCGGCCGGTGTCCTGCCCGGCGCCCTGGGCCTCGGCCCCGTCCGGGGTGGTGCGCAGGACGCCCAGGCGCCCGAGCTCGACGACCGGTTGGACCTTCCTCATCCCTTCACCGCCCCCGCGCTGAAGCCCGTGATGAGCCACTTCTGGATGAAGGCGAAGACGATGACCACCGGGACGGCGGCGATGATGCCGCCGGCCGCCAGTGCGCCCAGGTCGACGCTGTCCGCGCTGAGCAGGGTGTTCAGGCCGACCGGGATGGTCTGCTTCTCCTGGTTGCTGAGGAACATCAGGGCGAACAGGAAGTGGTTCCAGGAGTGCACGAAGGCGAAGGAGCCGACGGCGATCAGACCGGGCCGCAGCAGCGGCAGCACGACCACCCGGAACGCGGTGAACCGGTTGCAGCCGTCGACCCAGGCCGCCTCCTCCAGGGAGTACGGCACGTTCTTGATGAAGTTGCTGATCAGGATGATCGACAGCGGCAGCTGGAAGACCGTCTCGGCGAGGATGACACTGCCGAGCGAGTTGATCATCCGCAGCTCGGCGAAGATCTGGAACAGCGGGACCAGGAGCAGCGCGCCCGGCACGAACTGGGAGCAGAGCAGCGCCAGCATGAACCCGCGCTTGATCTTGAAGTCGAAGCGGGCGAGGGCGTAGCCGCCGGCCAGGGCGACGAGCGTGGTCATCAGCAGGGTGACGACACCGACGAGCACGCTGTTCTGGAAGTAGGTGCCGAAGCTGCGCTCGTTCCACACCTTCTCGAAGTGCTCGAAGGTGATCGGCCAGGGCACGAGCGAGGTCGAGCCGGGCCTGCGCAGCGCGAAGAGCAGGATCCAGTAGAAGGGGACGAGGGTGAAGACCAGGTAGATCCCCAGCGGCAGGTAGATCTGCCAGCGCGGTACCTCGTCCCAGGCGCGGCGGACCGTGCCGGGCCGCTGCGGAGGCTCCTCGGCCGCGGGCGCGAACGTCACCGGTACGGTCCTCTCGGCGTCCTTGGTGATCACTTGGACTCGCCTCCGAACTTGCTCAGCCGCAGATAGACCATCGAGCAGAAGAGCAGGATCACGAACGCGACCGTGGTCAGGGCGGACGCGTAGCCGAAGTTGTGGGCGTCGACGGAGGTGTTGGCGATGTACAGCGGGAGGGTCGTGGTCACTCCGGCCGGTCCGCCGCCCGTCAGGGTGTACAGCAGGTCGACGTTGTTGAACTCCCACACCGCGCGCAGCAGCGTGGAGAGGATGATCGCGTCCTTCAGGTGCGGCAGCGTGATGTGCAGGAACTGCCGGATGCGGCTCGCGCCGTCGACCTCGGCCGCCTCGTACAGGTCCTT
This sequence comes from Streptomyces sp. MNU76, assembly GCF_020982545.1. Taxonomy (GTDB): domain Bacteria; phylum Actinomycetota; class Actinomycetes; order Streptomycetales; family Streptomycetaceae; genus Streptomyces. The sequence continues at coordinate 132,850 of NZ_JAJKLK010000005.1, forward strand.
CGAGACGGACTGGAGGTCGGCGAGGATGAGGATCGCGAAGAAGGGGACCCCGCGCCACAGGTCGGCGACGATCGCCGCCGAGAAGACGGTGGAGGTGTCGGAGAGCCAGCTGGTGCCGTACTCCCCGATGCCCATGTCCGCGAGGTAACGGGTGATGCCGGTCTGGGAGTTGTAGAGGAGCACCCAGATCGCGGAGGTCAGCACGCCCGAGACTGCCCACGGGGAGAAGACCAGGGCGCGGCCGACGGCCCGGCCGACGAAGGTCTGGTTGACGATGAGCGCGAGGGCGAGACCGAAGAGCAGTTGCAGCGAGACCTCGACGATCACCCACTTGGCGCTGAAGACGAGGGTGTCCCAGAAGAGGGGGTCCTCGGTGAAGGCGTGGACGAAGTTCTCGAAGCCGGCGAAGCCGTTCCGCCAGGGTTTCGTGGGGTTGTAGTGCTGCAGGCTGTAGTAGAAGACGCTGATGACCGGGTAGGCGATGAAGCCCAGCATGAGCAGGGCGGCCGGGGCGATCAGCAGGTACGGCAGCCTGCGCGGGGTCGCGGAGGCACGGCGCGCACGGCTCCGCCGGGGTGGCGTGGGGGGTTTCGCCACGGCTGCGGCTTGGGCCATGACTGGGGCTCCGTTTCTGGGTACGTCGTGGTGCCTGGTCCTGCGGCCTGCAGGAAGCGCTTTCTCGATGCGCAGGACGTGCTTGGGGTGCGCGGTACGGGGTGCCACTGGTGGTGCGTTGGCGGGTGCGGGTGGGTTGTGGCTGGTCGCGCAGTTCCCCGCGCCCCTGAAAACCAGGGGCGCGGGCCGGTCAGGTCATTACCCCGCGTACGGGTCCGGGACCTTGCCCGGTCTGGCCAGGAACTCGAAGTCGCAGCCGGTGTCGGCCTGGGTGATCTGGTCGTTGTAGAGGGCGCCGTAGCCGCGTTCGTAGCGGGTGGGCGGTGGCGTCCACTCGGCCCGGCGGCGCTCCAACTCCGCGTCGTCCACGTTGAGTTGCAGGGTCCGTGCTTCGACGTCGAGGGTGATGGAGTCGCCGGTGCGGACCAGGGCGAGGGGCCCGCCGACGTACGACTCCGGTGCGACGTGCAGGGCGCAGGCGCCGTAGCTCGTGCCGCTCATGCGGGCGTCGGAGATCCGCACCATGTCCCGGACGCCCTGCTTCAGCAGATGATCGGGGATGGGCAGCATCCCGTACTCGGGCATCCCCGGACCGCCCTTGGGCCCGGAGTTGCGCAGCACCAGGACGGTGTCCGCGGTGATGCCGAGCGACGGGTCGTCGATGGTCCGCTGCATGGTCCTGTAGTCGTCGAAGACGACCGCGGGGCCGGTGTGCTTCAGCAGGTGCGGCTCGGCCGAGATGTGCTTGATGACCGCGCCGTCCGGACAGAGGTTGCCCCGCAGGACGGCGACCCCGCCCTCGGTGGCGACCGGGTTCTCGCGGGTCCGGATCACGTCGTCGTCGTGCACGAGCGCGCCGTCGAGCTGTTCGCGCATCGTGGCGTACGAGACGGTCGGCCGGTCCAGGTGCAGCAGGTCGGTGATCCGGGACAGGAACCCCGGGAGGCCGCCCGCGAAGTGGAAGTCCTCCATCAGGTACGTCTGCCCGCCGGGCCTGACGTTGGCGAGCACCGGGACCGTGCGGGCGATGCGGTCGAAGTCGTCGAGGGTGAGCTCCACGCCCGCGCGGCCGGCCATCGCGATGAGGTGGATGACCGCGTTGGTGGAGCCGCCGAGTCCGAGGACGGTGGTGACGGCGTCCTCGAAGGCGTCGGCGGTGAGGATGTCGCTCAACTTCCGGTCGCTGTGGACCAGTTCGACGATGCGCAGACCGGCGGCGGCCGCCATGCGGTCGTGGCCGGAGTCGACGGCCGGAATGCTGGAGGCGCCCGGGACGGTGACCCCGAGGGCCTCGGCGGCGGCGGTGAGCGTGGAGGCCGTACCCATGGTCATGCAGTGCCCCGGCGAGCGCGCGAGACCGGACTCCAGCTCGGTCATCTCACAGTCGCCGATGAGCCCGGCGCGCTTGTCGTCCCAGTACTTCCACATGTCGGTGCCGGAGCCGAGGACCTCGCCTCGCCAGTGCCCCGGCAGCATGGGCCCGGCGGGCACGAACACGGTCGGCAGGTCGACGGAGGCGGCGCCCATGAGCAGCGCGGGCGTGGACTTGTCGCAGCCGCCCATCAGCACGGCCCCGTCGACCGGGTAGGAGCGCAGCAGCTCCTCGGTCTCCATGGCGAGCATGTTGCGGTAGAGCATGGGGGTCGGCTTCTGGAAGGTCTCGGAGAGGGTCGAGACCGGGAACTCCAGCGGGAATCCGCCCGCCTGCCAGACCCCCCGCTTGACCGCCTGCGCGCGATCCCGGAGGTGCACATGACAGGGGTTGATGTCCGACCAGGTGTTGAGGATCGCGATGACCGGCTTGCCGAGGTGCTCCTCGGGGAGGTACCCGAGCTGACGGGTACGGGCCCGATGGCTGAAGGAGCGCAGGCCGTCGGTGCCGTACCACTGGTGGCTGCGGAGGTCCTCGGGCTTCTTCCTGTCGACGGGCTCGTTCATATCGACCATCCGGCGGCTATGACGGCGACCTCGGCGCGTTCGTCCTCGGGCAGTTGTCTGCTGGGGGCCCGGACGTCACGGCGGCACAGGCCGAGGGAGGCGAGTGCCTCCTTGACCACGGTGACGTTGTCGGCGGAGCCGTTGGCGGCGCGCAGCTCCTCGAAGCGGCGGATCTGCTCCCAGACCTTCATGGCGGCCGGGAAGTCACCCGATCGAAGCGCTTCGATCATGTTCAGCGAGACGGCCGGGGCGACGTTCACCAGTCCGGAGGTGAAGCCGGTGGCGCCGGCCGAGAAGTAGGAGGGCGCGTACGGCTCGGCGAGTCCGGCCACCCAGACGAAGCGCTCCAGGCCGGCGTCGCGGGCGAAGGCGGCGAAGCGGGCGGCGTCCGGGACGGCGTACTTGACCCCGATGACGTTCGGGCAGGCGTCGGCGAGTTCGGCGAGGCGCTCCCCGGTGAGCTGGGCGTTGCGGATGTAGGGCACGACGCCCAGTTCGGGTACGGCCTCCGCGATCGCCCGGTGGTAGTCGACCCAGCCGCTCTGCGAGACATAGGGGTGGACCGGCTGATGGACCATCACCATCTGGGCGCCGATCGCGCGGGCGTGCTCGGCGGAGGCGATCGCGGTCGGGATGTCGTGTCCGACGCCGACCAGGAGCACCGCGCGGTCGCCGACCTCGTCCATGGTCAGCTCGGTGACGAGGCGGCGCTCATCGGGGGTGAGCGCGTAGAACTCGCCGGTGTTGCCGTTCGGGGTGAGGGTGGTGATGCCGCCGTCGAGCAGCCGACGCAGCAGGGCCCGGTGGGCGTCCTGGTCGACGGTGCCGTCCTCGGCGAACGGAGTCACCGGGATGGCCACCACGTCGGCCAGGGCCGTCCGGTGGGTCTCGAACGTCACGCTGCTCATGGATGACCTTCCTCTGCAAGGAGTTCTTGGAGGACTGCGGAGGGCCGGCGTGGCCGCCTCGTCGGGCGGCTCCGCCGTGCCTCGTGGACTCGGGGGCTTACGGGGCCGGTGGGCCCTGTGCGGCTTGGTGTGCCTGTGGTGCCGGCGTTTCCACCCGGGCCTCGGGGAAGGCCCGCTCGACGAACGAGGCGATGTGCGCGTACAACGCGGCGGCGGCGCCGTCCGCGTCGCCGTCGAGCGCGAGCCGCAGGATCTCCCGGTGCTCGGCGGCCTCCCGCTCCCAGGAGGGGTCGGCGGCCCAGGCGACGGCCGAGACCAGGGCGGCCTGGTCGCGCACCTCGTCGAGCATCCGGCCGAGCAGCGGATTGCCGCACGGTACGTACAGCGCGCGATGGAACTCCCGGTTGGCCAGCGAGCGTTCGGCGGTGTCCGTGGCCGCGTCGGCCCTGGTCAGCGCGTCGCTCGCCGCGTCCCACGGGACACCGCGCCGCACCGAGCGGCGCAACGCCTCCGGCTCCAGGAGCAGCCGTACGTCGTAGACCTCGCGCGCCATGTCCGCGTCCACCATGCGCACCGTGACGCCCTTGTACTGGCTCATCACGACGAGCCCGGTCCCGGCCAGTGTCTTCAGGGCCTCGCGCACGGGCGTCTTCGACACCCCGAACTGCGCGGCCAGTTCGGTCTCGACCAGGGCCTGACCAGGCGTCAGCTGCCCGGTGAGGATGCGGTGCTTGATCCCCTCCAGCACGAACTGCGTGCGGGACGGGATCGGCGTGGGCACAGAGGTCATGCGCGCCTCTCGCTCTCGGATCTCACATATCGCGTCTCATATATGACGTACGAAGTACGACGCGTTGAAGTTAGGAGGGGGCCCGTGTTTCGTCAATGCTTCTGACAGAAGAAGATGTGCGCGCGGTCACATGATCTTGGTGTCACACCGTCGATACCGGTGTCACACGATGTGGGTGTCCCCCACCCGCGCGCTCTCGGTGGGACCGCCGAAGACCACCGCCGCCCGCCCGGTCGCCCCCTCCGGGGTGAGCGTGGGCCCCACATGGGTGATCAGCAGCCGGCCGGCACCCTTGGCGTACCGGCCCGCCTCCTCCGGGGTGAGGTGCACCTGGGGTTCGCCTTCGCGATGCGTGTCGACGTCCGCCTCGCACAGGAACAGGTCGGCGCTGCCCGCGAGCGCGCCCAGCGCGTCGCACGGCCCGCTGTCCCCCGAGTAGGCGAGGACCCGCCCCTGGCACTCGGCACGCAGGCCGTACGCCTCCACGTCGTGGACGACGGCGCGGGCGGTGAGCGTGAGGTTCCAGTGCCGGACGGTGTGGCCGTCGCACAGGGGACGGAAGTCGAAGACCCCGTTCAGGGAGGCGGGGTCCGGCCGTCCGAGGAACCCCGCGACGCGGGCGGCGCAGTCGCCGGGCGCGTAGACCGGCAGCGGCGCCGGGAGGGTGAGGCCGCCGTGGGCGAACCCGTACAGCGCGGCCACCAGATCCGCACTGTGGTCCGCGTGCAGATGGGAGATCCAGATCGCCGTGAGCCGGGTGGGATCGGTGTGCCGCTGCAACTCGGCGAACGTGCCGAAGCCCGCGTCCACCCATACCTCGGCGCCGCCGCCGCGCAGCAGATACCCGGAGGCGGGCCTGCCCGGGCCGGGGTGCGGAGAGGCGGTGCCGAGGACGGTGAGGCTGAGGGGCATGCCCGGGAGCGTACGGACGCGGACGGGGGCGCGCGCCGGGTTTGTGCGTTCTTTCGTGGGTTGCTCATGGTGTTGCTCGCGAGGTTGCCGCTATGGCTTCCACTTCGGATCGCGTCCGCTCAGACCGATCACACGGTCGAGCAGCGGCTCGTCGTCCGGGACGGGCACGACGGGGCCGAAGATCTCGCCGCGCGAGGGGTCGTCGACCGACGCCTCCAGGAAGGCGTGCGTCGCGGTGAGGGCCGACGGATCGGCTTCGTACGGCTGCCCGGTCGCCCGCGCGAGGTCCCAGCCGTGCACGACGAGTTCGTCCGTCGCCACGGCCCCGGCGACCGCCCCCGGCAGCGACACCCCGCCGGCCCGGGTCTCACCCGTCCAGGCGGCCGGGTCCCGCCAGGCTTCCGCCAGTTCGTCGAGCACCTTCGGCAGAGCCTCGCGCCAGCCGGGCTCGATGTCGGGCAGCGCGGACTGCGGAGCGGTGTCGGTCGTGGGCCCCAGGTCCTTGCGGGCCGCGTCCCGGAAGGCGATGGCGAGTCCGAGCAGATGCCCGAGGAGGTGGCGCGCCGCGTACTCGGGGCACGGGGTGGGGCCGGCGAGCTGGTCGTCCCGGACGGCCGCGACGAGCCGGGCGACGAGGCGGGTCTGCGGGCCGAGGTCGAGGGGGATCGGGCCGTGGTCGGTCATGCGGTACTCCTTCACAGGTCTGTCCTCGTGCGTGGTGCGTGGTGCGTGATTCGGGGTTCGGGGTTCGGGGTTCGTGTTCGGTAGACCCCCGGCGTCCCGAGAACTCATCGTCGACGGAGCAACCACCTTTCCCGGTGACGTTTCCTAGGGCATCCGCCCGATCCGTGCGCCGGGTCCTTAGTGCCACGCTCACCAGCCATGACATCGACTGCATCGACCACATCGACGACGTGGGCGGTGGGACGGGTGCTGCGGGACCGCGACGCGGGGCTGTATCTGGCCGCGGTGGTGGTCTCGGGCCTGGGTTCGTCCGCGCTGTGGCTGGTCGCGGGGGTCTGGGTCAAGGACCTCACCGGCTCGGACGCCCTGGCGGCGCTGTGCGCGTTCGCCCTGTGGGCCCCGCTGCCGGCCGGCCCCCTGCTGGGCGCCCTGGCGGACCGCCCCCACCGCCGCGCCCTCCTCATCACCACCGACCTCGCCCTGGCCGCCCTCCTCCTCACCCTCTTCACCGTCGACGCCCCGGGTGACCTGTGGCTCCTCTACGCGGTCCTCCTCGTCTACGGCGCGGCGGGCGTCGTCCACGACGCGGCGGAGTCGGCCCTCGTCGCCACCACCGTCGCCCCCTCCCTCCTCGGCGACTTCAACGGCCTGCGCATGACGGCGAACGAGAGCATGAAGCTGCTGGCCCCCTTGGCGGGGGCGGGCCTGTACGCGGCGTACGGCGGAGCGACGGTGGCCCTGCTGGACGCGGTGACGTTCGTGGCGGCGGCGGGGTTGTACGGCTCGGTACGGGAGCGTGCCGGCCGCGCCACCCGCACCGACCCCGCCGCCGAAGTCGACCCCACTGCCCGAACCACCACAGTCGACCCCACCGCTCGAACCGTCCGCTCGTCCCGAACCGGCCGCACATCCGCAGGCGCCCGGTACCTGCTGGCCCACGCGCGCCTGCGTCCGCTCGTCCTGGCCGGGGGCGTGACCATGCTGCTGTCCGGCATCAACGGCTCCCTCGTTTTCGCGGTGGTGGAAGCCCTCGGCCGCTCCCCCGCCTACGCCGGCCTCCTCCACGTCGCCCAGGGCGCGGGGTCGATCGCCGTCGGCCTGACCACCGGCCCCCTCCTGCGCCGCCTCGGCGAACGCCGCTTCGCCGCGTACGGGATCGCCCTGACAGGCGTGGCCGTGGCACTGCGCGCCGTACCCGAGGACACCGTCGCCCTCGTGTGCGGCGCGGCGATCGGCGCCGGGCTGCCGTGCGTCCTCGTCGCCACGCTCACCGCGGTCCAGCGCGACACACCACCCCACCTGCTGGGCCGCGCCACGGCCACCGCCCAGACCCTGCTGTTCGCCCCGACGGCGGTGGGCATGGCGATCGGCGCCGCCCTGGTGGGACCGATCGACCTGCGGGTCCTGGCGGTGTCGGTGGGGGGCGTCTGCCTGCTTCCCGCGGCCGTTCTGCTGCGCCATCGCTGACCCGTGGGGGACCCTGTACGCATGGGCAAGGTGATCTGCGACATCACGATCTCGCTCGACGGCTACTCGGCGGGGCACCACCAGACCGAGGAACGCCCGTTCGGCGACGACGGCGGCGACGGCTCCGGCGCCGCGCTGCACGCCTGGATGTTCGACGCTCCCGAGGAGAACCGGGCCGAGATCGACCGGTTGAACACCGCCGGGGCCTTCGTCATGGGGCGCAATATGTTCGGCCCGGTGCGCGGCGCGTGGGACCGGCCGTGGAACGGCTGGTGGGGCGACGATCCGCCGTTCCACGCCCCGGTGTTCGTCCTCACCCACCACCCGCGCGACCCGCAGCCGATGGACGGCGGCACCACGTTCCACTTCGTCACCGAGGGGGTCACCGCAGCGCTGGACCGGGCCCGCGCTGCGGCCGGCGACGGCGATGTCACGGTCATGGGCGGCGCGACCACCGTCAACCAGTACCTGGCCGCCGGCCTCGTCGACGAACTACGGCTCCACATCGCCGCGTTCACGCTCGGCTCCGGCACCCGACTCTTCGACGGCGTCCCCCCACTGCCCCTGAGACAACGGACCGCCCGCCCGACAAGCCTGGTCACCCACCTGACGTACGAGGTGCTGCGCTGAGACGGGAGGGCGCGCCGCGATCCACCCGGCCCCCGGCTCACCCCACCGCGGTCAGTCTCCCCGTACCGCCGTCAGCGCTTCCCTCACCGCCGTCAGGTCCTGGTCCGAGGCCAGGCCCGCGTGGTACAGGCGGAGTTCCGTCGCGCCCAGTTCCGCCGCGCGGCCCGCGTCCTCGGCCAGGGTGACCGGGCTGCCGCCCATGCCCGACACGATGCCGAAGTTGGCGGCCAGGACGGCGCCCTCCGCACCGGCCTCGGCGAAGGCCGGCAGCAGGCCCGGGCCGCCCGCGCACGGGACGACCACGCCGTCCGCCACGCCGAGGATGTGCGCGGGATCGACCCCGGGGTTCGCCCCGCAGTGGTAGGTCACCGGGTCCGCGTGCAGCAGGATCTGGAACCCGGCGGGCGCGGCGGCCCGTACCGCCTCGACCGCCGTCTCCTGGAGGGAGCGGGCGATCGCCTCGCGCCACACGCGCGTGGCCGCCGCCCGGTCCGCGCCGAGCAGCTTCTCCACGGCCGGCCAGCCCTCGTCGACGGCCTCCCCCCGCCACAGCGGCTCCAGCGCGTCCCGGACGGCCGCCGCCAGCTCCTCGGGGTCCTGCCCGGCGTCGGCGTAACCGGCGCGGCAGGTCACGCAGAAGCAGAGCGACATCAGGTACTGCCCGGCGTCCCCGAGCCCGACGCCGCCCGTCTTGTCGTGGGCGTGGAGGTGGGAGATCCCGTACCAGCCGAGCGACTCCAGTTCCGTGCCGCGGGCGCCCGGCCGGACCGCCGCCTCCACGGCCAGGTCGACGAGGTACTCGCGGGTCGCCTCCTGCGCGACGCACGGGGCCCACGGATACCGGTCGCCGTAGGCGTTGACCACGGAGGTCGAGGGGTGCTCGGCGCCGAGCCGGGAGTTGTGGGCGAGGACGACCCAGGTGTGCACCTCCAGCCCGGCGTGCGCGAGTGCCGTCGCCGCCTCGCCGAACGCGTCACCCGGCGCCCAGTCCCCCGCCGGGTACGGCCGCAGCGTCCGGCCCTCCCAGCGCACCCCCGGCGGGTACAGCACGGCCGCGTGCTCGGCGGTGACGATGCGCTGCCGGGGGTGGCGGGGGGTGAGCGCGCGGGTGGAGTGGTACGCGGAGGCGAGCGTCACCTGTCGTACGCCCAGCCCCGCGATGCGTTCCGCGGCGGCCGGGTCCCCGTTGACGTCCCACGGGTAGACGAACGTCGACGCCTTCACATGTCCTCCTGGCACTCTTCCAGCAGCGCGTGTCCGCGCTCGATCAACCGGCCCAGTTGTTTGACGTGTTCCTCGGCCGGCTCGTGCAGCGGCGGCCGTACCCCGCCCACGTCCAGTCCCCGTAGCCGTACCCCGGCCTTGACCAGTGACACGGCATAGCCCCGGCCCTTGGCGCGGAGTTCGACGAAGGGCCGGTAGAACCCGTCCAGGAGCCGTTCCACGATCGCGCGGTCACCGGCTTCGAGCGCCCGGTGGAAGGCGAGGGCGATCTCCGGGACGAAGCAGAAGACGGCCGACGAGTACAGGGGGACCCCGACGCCCCGGTACGCGGGCTGGGTGAGCTCGGCGGTCGGCAGGCCGTTGAAGTAGAGGAAGTCGGCCGTGGCCGGGCCCTCGGCGCGCACCGCACTGACGATCCGTGTCATCAGGTCCAGGTCGCCGACGCCGTCCTTGAGGCCGACGATCCCTTCCGTGCGGGCCAGTCCGACGACGGTCTCCGGGGTGAGGACCGCGTTGTCGCGCTGGTAGACCACGACCGGGAGGGAGGTCGCGGCGGCCAGTTCCCGGTAGTGGCGCAGCAGCCCTTCCTGGGCGGCCACGACGAGGTACGGCGGCAGGGCGAGCAGGCCGTCGGCGCCCGCCTCCTCGGCGAGGCGCGCGTAGCGCACGGCGAGGGCGGTGCCGTAGCCCGCGCCGGCCACCACGGGCACCCGGCCGGCCGTCTCCGCGACGGCGGCCCGGACGCAGCTCTGGAACTCCTCGGGCGTGAGCGCGTGGAACTCGCCGGTGCCGCAGCAGACGAAGACGGCCGCCGCCCCGGCGTCGACGCCCTGACGGACGTGCGCGCGGCAGACGTCGAGATCGACCGCGCCGTCCGGGCCGTAGGCCGTGACGGGGAAGAACAGCGGTCCGCTGGGGACCCTGAGCCGGGCGGTGAGAGGGGCTGACGTCACGGGGCGCTCCCAAGTCCGAGCCGAAGTCGAGTCCGAGCCGAAGTCGACCGCCGAGTCGACTTCGACGCGCAGGTCCATGTCACTGATCAGTGTTTACATTTCTGAACAAGAGCACGCTAAGGCGCCCTCGCGGGCCCGGTCAAGCCGGGCAACCCCCGCCGCACCAGCGATTTCCCGCCCCCGCGCCGCACTTGACGCAGGCGACCACACTCCCTAGCGTGTCCATGAATGTGAATATCAGACGCTCATGTGCACGGCTGGCGATGCAAGGAGATCCACGGATGCCCGCTCCCCGCACCGTTCTGCTCACCGGCGCCGCCGGTGGCCTCGGCACCCTGATGCGGGACCTGCTCCCGGCATACGGCTACGAACTGCGCCTGATGGACCTGCTGCCCGTCGAGGGCGCGCCGGACGCGATCACGGCCGACCTCGCCGACCAGGAGGCCGTGCGCGAGGCCGTACGGGGCGTCGACGCGATCATCCACCTCGCGGGCATCTCGCTGGAAGCCCCGTTCGAGAAGATCCTCAAGGCGAACATCGAGGGAACCTACAACCTGTACGAGGCCGCGCGCGCGGAGGGCGTGCCCCGGATCGTGTTCGCCTCCTCCAACCACGCGGTGGGCTTCACGCCCCGCCCCCAGGACGGGGACCCGCTGATCCCGGTCGACACCCCGCACCGGCCCGACACCTTCTACGGCCTGTCCAAGTCCTTCGGCGAGGACCTGGCCCAGCTCTACTGGGACAAGCACGGCCTGGAGACGGTCTCGGTACGCATCGGCTCCTGCTTCCCCGAACCCACCAGCGTCCGCATGCTCTCCCTGTGGATGAGCCCGGCCGACGGCGCCCGCCTCTTCCACGCGGCCCTGACCGCCGAGCACGTCGGCCACACCGTCGTCTACGGCTCCTCCGCCAACACCCGCCTGTGGTGGGACCTCTCCACCGCCCGCGCCCTCGGCTACGAGCCGCAGGACGACTCCGAGCCGTACGCCGAGAAGCTCATCGCCGAACAGGGCGAGCTGTCCCCGGGGAACGAGGCCCACGCCAACCTCGGCGGCCACTTCGTCAACGATCCCCCGATCTGGCCGTACTGACCGGACCGGCGAGGACCCAAAAGTTCTCAAGGGGTTCCCCAGGGTTCCCAGGGGTTCCCATGGGTTCTGGGTTCGTACGTCGTACGGGAAACGAGGGCCGTACGTCGTACGGAAGGAGCGGGCGGGCACCGAACGGGCCCGCCCGCTCCCGCATTCGGGCACGCCCGTTGCCCGATGCCACGTCCGCCCCAGGTCCGCCACGGGCGGCGGTCACCCGAAACGGTCAGGGACGGGCAGCATCGGACCCGTGACAGACCTGGTCGGCGCCGCGCACCCGCTGTAGAACTTCCCCCAAGGCCCGCAGCGGGCCCGAACGGGCAGCACTACGGCGAGGAGAGCAGGTGTCGGCCATGAGCGCGGAAGAAAGGCAGCGCGAGATCGTCAGGGCCGCCCGCGGCAACGGCGCGGTCGACGTCGCCGAACTCGCGGTCACGCTGGGCGTCGCCAAGGAGACCGTACGGCGTGATCTGCGCGCCCTGGAGGACCACGGCCTGGTCCGACGTACGCACGGCGGCGCGTATCCCGTGGAGAGCGCCGGTTTCGAGACGACGCTCGCCTTCCGCGCCACCAGCCACGTGCCCGAGAAGCGCCGGATCGCCGCCGCGGCGGCCGAACTGCTCGGCGACGCGGAGACAGTCTTCGTCGACGAGGGCTTCACCCCGCAGCTCATCGCCGAGGCGCTGCCCCGGGACCGGCCGCTGACCGTGGTCACCGCCTCGCTCGCCACGGCGGGCGCCCTCGCCGAGGCCGGCAACACCACCGTGCTGCTGCTCGGCGGCCGGGTGCGCCCCGGCACCCTCGCCACCGTCGACCACTGGACGACGAGGATGCTGGCCGGCTTCGTCATCGACCTGGCGTACATCGGCGCCAACGGCATCACCCGCGAACACGGCCTCACCACCCCCGACCCGGCCGTCAGCGAGGTCAAGGCCCAGGCGATCCGCGCCTCCCGGCGCACGGTCTTCACGGGCGTCCACACCAAGTTCGGCGCCGTCAGCTTCTGCCGGTTCGCCGAGGTCAGCGGCCTGGACGCGATCGTCACGAGCACGCTGCTGCCGACGTCCGAGGCCCACAGGTACTCGCTGCTGGGGCCCCAGGTCATCCGCGTCTGACCCCAGCCCCGACCGACTCCACGGCCCCCGCCCTCCCCTTCCCTGCCTGCCCGCACAAGCTCCCCTACCTCCCCTCACCTCCCCTACCTCCACGCGCCCCTTATCCCCCATACGTCCAGGAGCGATCCATGCGAATCCCGAGCCGACGGAGGCCGCGCGCACTCGCCGCGGTCGCCGCAGGGACGCTGCTCGCCCCGCTTCTCTCCGGCTGCTGGACCGGGGCGGGCGGGCGGGATCCGGCGGCGACGCCATCAACGTACTCATGGTCAACAACCCCCAGATGCAGGAGCTGCAGAAGCTCACCGCCACGCACTTCACCAAGGAGACCGGCATCAGGGTGAACTTCACCGTGCTGCCGGAGAACGACGTCCGCGACAAGATCAGCCAGGACTTCGCCAACCAGGCGGGCCAGTACGACGTGGCCACCCTCAGCAACTACGAGATCCCCATCTACGCACGCAACGGCTGGCTGGAGGAACTGGACCCGTACGTCGCGAAGGACCCGGCCTTCGACCAGCAGGACATCCTGAAGCCGATGCGCCAGTCCCTGACCGGCGACGACGGCAAACTCTACGGAGAGCCGTTCTACGGCGAGTCGTCCTTCCTGATGTACCGCAAGGACGTCTTCGCCGAGCGAGGGCTCACCATGCCCGAGCACCCCACCTGGCAGGAGGTCGCCGACCTCGCCGCGAAGGCCGACGGGGCCGAGGACGGCATGAAGGGCATCTGTCTGCGCGGACTGCCCGGCTGGGGCGAGGTCATGGCGCCCCTCACCACCGTCGTGAACACCTTCGGCGGCACGTGGTTCGACAAGGACTGGAAGGCCCGGCTCGACTCCCCCGAGTTCGAGAAGGCCACCAGGTTCTACGTCGACCTCGTGCGCCAGCACGGCGAATCCGGCGCCGCCCAGGCCGGCTTCGCCGAGTGCCTCAACAACATGACCCAGGGCAAGACCGCCATGTGGTACGACGCCACGTCCGCGGCCGGTTCCCTGGAAGCGGACGACTCCCCGGTGAAGGGCAGGATCGGCTACGTACCGGCGCCGGTCGAGAGAACCGAGTCCTCCGGCTGGCTCTACACCTGGGCCTGGGGCATCCAGCAGGCCTCCCGCAACCCCGACAAGGCATGGAAGTTCGTCTCCTGGGCGTCCGGCAAGGAGTACGAGGAACTGGTCGGCGAAGAGATCGGCTGGTCGAACATCCCCGCCGGCAAACGGGAGTCGACGTACGCGAACCCCGACTACCGCAAGGAGGCCGCCGCCTTCCAGGAGATGACCCGCGAGGCCATCGAGGGCGCCCGGCCCACCGACCCCGGGGTGCAGCCGCGCCCCGCGCCCGGCATCCAGTTCGTCGGCATCCCCGAGTTCACCGACCTCGGTACCAAGGTCTCCCTGGAGATCAGCGCGGCCATCGCCGGACGCCAGTCCGTCGCGTCGGCCCTCAGGAAATCGCAGGAGCTCGCCGAGCAGATCTCCGAGGAGTACGAGGGACGATGACCGCGACCACGACAGCGCCGAGGGCGGCGACCCCCGTACGCACCCAGGGCACACCGAACGCCCGGCTGCGCGCCTGGGCCACCCGCGCCCCGCTCCTGCCCGCCCTGATCTTCATGATCACCGTGACCCAACTCCCGTTCGTGGCCACGCTGGTGATCTCCTTCCTCGACTGGAACTCCCTCTACCCGGACGCCCGCTCCTTCGCCGGTTTCGCCAACTACGGCGAGGTGCTCACCGATCCCGACCTGCGCCGCTCGGTGTGGACGACGATCCTGCTGACGGTCGCCGTGGTCCTCGCCAGCCTGGTCCTCGGTCTGCTGCTCGCCCTGCTGCTGGACCGGAGGTTCCGGGGCCGCGGCATCGTCCGCACCCTGCTCATCGCCCCCTTCCTGGTGGTCCCGGTGGCGGCCGCCCTGCTCTGGAAACATGTGCTCTACAACCCCGAGTACGGCCTGTTCAACGGGCTGTTGCACTACGTGGGCGGCCCCCAGCCGGACTGGATCTCGGACACCCCGCTGCTCGCGGTCGAGGCCTCCCTGGTGTGGCAGTGGACGCCGTTCATGATGCTGATCCTGCTGGCGGGACTGCAGTCCAGGGACCACCAGCAGATCGAGGCCGCCCGGGTCGACGGGGCGAGCGACTGGCAGATCTTCCGCCATCTGACGCTCCCGCATCTGCGCCGCTACCTCGAACTGGGCGCCCTGCTCGGCTCGATCTACATCGTGCAGAACTTCGACGCGGTCTTCACGATCACCTCGGGCGGCCTGGGCACCGCGAACCTGCCGTACACCGTCTACCAGACCTTCTACCAGGCCCACGAGAACGGCCTCGCCTCGGCCGCCGGGGTCCTGGTCGTCATCGGCTCGATCATCATCGCGACGTTCGCCCTGCGCGTGGTGTCGTCGCTGTTCCGCGAGGAGGTGTCGCGCGGATGAGCGACACGACGACAGACATACGCGACACGACGGCGGATGCGCGCGGCACGGCGGCAGCCGCGCGCCGTACGACGAGGCGGACACGACCGGCGCGTGCCCGCCGGGCCCGGGGCGCCGGCCTCGGGGTGGCCGCCTGGCTGCTCGGCCTTCTCTTCTTCCTCCCCATCGCCTGGATGGCCCTGACCTCGCTGCACTCGGAGCCGGACGCGGCGACCAATCCCCCGTCCTGGGCGGCCTCCCTCACCCTCGACGGCTACCGCGAGTTCTTCGGCGTGGACGGCGGGGCCAGCCCCTGGCCGGCCCTGATCAACTCGACGGTCGCGTCCCTCGCCTCGACCCTGCTGGTCCTGCTGCTCGCCTTCCCGGCGGCGTACGCGCTGTCGATCCGCCCGGTGAAGAAGTGGACGGACGTCCTGTTCTTCTTCCTCTCCACGAAGATGCTGCCGGTGGTGGCGGGTCTGCTTCCCCTCTACCTCTTCGCGAAGAACACGGGCCTGCTGGACAACATCTGGCTCCTCGTCCTCCTCTACACCTCCATGAACCTGCCGATCGCCGTCTGGATGATGCAGTCCTTCCTCGCGGAGGTCCCGGTGGCGGTGATCGAGGCCGCGCACCTGGACGGCGCCCGGCTCCCCACGGTGCTGGCCCGGGTGGTGGCGCCGATAGCGGCCCCCGGCATCGCCGCGACCGCCCTGATCTGCTTCATCTTCAGCTGGAACGAGCTGCTGTTCGCACGGGTGCTGACCGGCGTCGTCGCCGAGACCGCGCCCGTCTTCCTGACCGGCTTCATCACCAGCCAGGGCCTGTTCCTGGCCAAGGTGTGCGCCGCTTCGCTCGTGATCTCCCTGCCGGTGCTCGCCGCGGGGTTCGCCGCCCAGGACAAGCTGGTCCAGGGCCTGTCCTTGGGAGCCGTCAAATGAAGGCCGCCGTCATCGAGTCCGTGGGCAAGGCCGTCGTCGCCGAGGTCCCGGACCCGACACCGGGACCCCGCGAGGTCGTCGTCGAGGTCGCCGCGTGCGGTCTGTGCGGCACCGATCTGCACATCCTCCAGGGCGAGTTCGCGCCGAAGCTCCCGATCGTGCCGGGGCACGAGTTCGCGGGCGAGGTGGTGGGCGTGGGCAGCCGGGTCACGGAACTCTCCGTGGGCGACCGGGTGGCCGTCGACCCGTCCCTGTACTGCCACGAGTGCCGCTACTGCCGGACCGGCCACAACAACCTCTGCGAACGGTGGGCCGCGATCGGGGTCACCACGGCCGGTGGCGCCGCGCAGTACGCGGTGGCGCCGGTGGCCAACTGCGTCCGGCTCCCGGAGCACGTCCGCACCCAGGACGCGGCCCTGGTGGAACCGCTGTCCTGCGCCGTACGGGGCTACGACGTCCTGCGCGCCCGCCTCGGCGCCCATGTCCTCATCTATGGCTCGGGCACGATGGGCCTGATGATGCTGGAGCTCGCGAAGCGGACGGGCGCGGCGAGCGTGGACGTGGTCGACGTGAACCCCTCCCGGCTGGAGACCGCCCGCCGGCTGGGCGTCACGGCGTCCGCAGCCGGCCCCGACGAACTGGACCGCCCGCAGGGCTGGGACGTGGTGATCGACGCGACGGGCAACGCCGCCGCCATCCAGGACGGCCTGGACCGGGTGGCCAAGGCCGGCACGTTCCTCCAGTTCGGAGTGGCAGACTACGCGACCCGGGTCACGATCGACCCCTACCGCATCTACAACCAGGAGATCACCATCACCGGCTCCATGGCCGTCCTGCACAGCTTCGAACGCGCGGCGGAACTCTTCGCGGGCGGCGTCCTGGACCCGGACGTCTTCATCAGCGACCGGGTACCGCTGCAGCGCTATCCCGAGGCTCTGGGGCAGTTCGCGTCGGGGGTGGGCAGGAAGATCGTGGTGGTGCCGTAGAGCCGGGTGCCGGTGTTGTAGAGCCTCGGTACCGGGGAGCGGCCGCGGGCGGCCGGGCGTGCCGTCGGGCGACCGAAATTCGTTGGGCCGTCGCCGCTGCCGCCCCTACCATCCGGGACATGCCACGCCCCAGCGGATTCACCTACACCGAGCACTCCGACAGCACCGTGACGATCGACCACCACGGCCGCGCGGCCACGACGCTGCGCGGCCCACGAGCCGCCCGGTTCCTCGCCGAGGTCGCGGCGGGCGACCCACAGCTGGTCATGGCCCGCTGGACCGGGAACTACCGACGGGGCAACGAACGCACGGCCCGGGAGCACCCCCGCAACCGCCGCTGACCCGAACGGCCGCCCGGCACGCCTGGGTAAGGGAACGGTAAAGCGGCTTGAATCGTTCACCCGGCATGACCGCTATGACCCCCGGCTCGAACATCCCGCTGCCCGTCACCCGCGTCGCGGTGGACGTCGCCGCGCCCGTGCGGCTCGACGTCTCGGGCCTGCTGCTCACCGCCGACGGCAAGGTGCGCTCGGACGACGACTTCATCTTCTACAACCAGCCCAGCGGCCCGGGCGTGACGTACCGCTCCGGCGGCGGCACGACCCCCGACTCGATCACGGTGGACACGACGGCCGTGCCCCCGGGCATCGAGAAGATCGTCGTCACGGCCAGTCCGGACGCGGCCGGCCAGACCTTCCAGGGCATCGAACCGACGGCCACGATCCGCGACGCGGCCAGCGGCGCGGCGATCGCCACCTTCACCCCGCCGCAGCTGGGCTCGGAGACGGCCCTGGTGATCGTGGAGGTCTATCTGCGCAACGGCGCGTGGAAGGCGCGCGCGGTCGGCCAGGGGTACGCGAACGGCCTCGCGGGCATCGCGACGGACTTCGGCGTCACCGTGGAGGAACCCGCCCCGGCCCCGGCCCAGCCCGTCGCCCCGCCCGCCCCCGCCATGCGGCCCCGGCCGCCCCGCCTGCCCCGGCCATGGACCCCGCGTCGCCGCGCCCCGGCACCCCGCCCCTCCGGCCCCGCCCGCGCCCGGTGCCGGGAAGATCAACCTGGACAAGGGCCGCGTCAGCCTCCAGAAGAACCAGACGGTCTCCCTGGTCAAGGGCGGCCGCCCGCTGCTCTCGCAGGTCAAGATGGGCCTCGGCTGGGAGCCGGCGTACCGGGGCAAGGACATCGACCTGGACGCGTCGGTCATCGCGTACGGCCCCCAGCGCAACCACATCGACAGCTGCTACTTCGGCAAGCTGTCCATCGTCAATGGGGCGATCAAGCACTCCGGCGACAACCTCACCGGTGAGGGCGGGGGCGACGACGAGGTGATCGTGGTCGACCTCGGCCGGCTCCCCCAGGAGGTCACCGGGCTGGTCTTCACCGTCAACTCCTTCTCCGGCCAGAAGTTCACCGAGGTCGCCAAGGCCTACTGCCGCCTCCTCGACGCCGCGACCGGCGAGGAGCTGGTCCGCTTCGACCTCACGAACGCCGAGGCCCAGACCGGCGTGATGATGGCCAAGATGATCAAGCAGTTCTCCGGCGAGTGGGAGATGACGGCGATGGGCGACTTCGTGAAGTCCCGCACGGTCAGGGGGATGGTGAAGCCGGCGGCCCAGGCGCTCTGAGAGCACATCCGCCCCGTACACGACGCCGGGCGCCCCCAAGAGGGTGCGCCCGGCGTGTGCCGCGGCAGGACGACAGCGAGGCCGCCCGTCACTCCATCGGCGCTCCCGTCACCTGACGTCCGCCCGTTCGGCCGCCTGCTCGGCGAGGTGCTCCTTGACGGACAGGGGTACGGCGATGTCTTCCAACGACCGCCCCTCGGCCGCCACGCCCAGGACGGCCGTCACCAGCCCGCCGGTGATCATCAGGGCCGCTCCGACCGCGTAGCCGAGGAAGAGGTCGGGCCGCCGGCCGGCCTGCCGAAAGCCGTCCATCATCTCGGCCGCCGCGGCGGTCACCGGTGCCAGCGCCTCCCGCAGGCTCTGCTCGGCGGTCTGCAGCCGGTCGCCCAGTCCGACGGCCCCGGTACCGACTCGGCTGTTGGCGGGCGCCACGGCGACGGTTGTTCCGTCGGCGAGGGAAAAGGTCACGACGTCTGACATGAGGGCCTTTCTCGGGCTCGGTTCAGGGGGCGGTGCAGAACTTGGCGGTGGTGTCCGGCCGCTCGGCGGGCTTCAGGTCGGCGCTGATCCTGTCGAGCGCCTTGAGGTGCTCGGCGAGCACCTCCTGTTTCCGCTCCGAGCGCAGGTGGACGAAGTAGTCGACGACCGCGCGGTAGAAGGCCGCTGCCAGCTCGGGGGCCATCGTGTCGGCGGCGCTGAAGCAGAGGGTGCGGGCGTCGTCCTGGAGGATCCCGGCGACGAGTCGCTGGGCGTCCCGGGGGTTCTCGGGCGGCATGACCCCCCGGACGGCGGAGAAGGCCGAACTGCCCTCGCCGCCGACCCAGCGGCGCTGGGTGGTCGCGTCGGCCAGATGGGCGACCAGGTTCCTGGTGTCCTCGTTCGCTGTGAACATGGCGATGAGTCGGCCGACACCTGCACGGGCACGTCCTTCGTGACGGCGCTCGTGACGCGGACATGCGCGTCGGCGCTGTCCGGCGAGGCCCCGGCCTCGGCGACGACGTGCGCGCAGGTGAGCACGTGCCGACTGTCCAGGAGGACGCCTGCTCCACGGGGCCGACCGCTGTCGTCGTCCACTCTGACGCGCCAGGGATTCTCACCGTGGCGATGCCGCTGCATGCGGTCACCCTGCCACGGGCGTGCCCTTCCGCCCTGGCGTCGCGTCCCTCCTGGGCCGTCGCACGGCGCTGCCCCGCAGAAGTGGACTGACGTCCGAGGGGTGACTGTCGCGCGGAGCGTGGACGGGAGGGACGCGGCAGAACGGGGCCGGGTCCGCCCCCCGCGCGGTCAGGTCATCGCGCAGGGCGTCACTGGATGACCCCGCTGTACGCGTTCAGCGCCGGCTGCCCGCCCAGGTGCGCGTAGAGCACGGTGGAGTCCGCCTCGATCTCGCCGCGCTCGATCAGGTCGACCATCCCCGCCATGGACTTGCCCTCGTAGACGGGGTCGGTGACCATGCCCTCGGTGCGTGCCGCGAGTTGCATGGCGACGAGGGTGGCGTCGTCCGGGACGCCGTAGATCCCGGCGTGGTACCGCTCGTCCAGTTCCACGTCGGCGACGGTCAACTCTCGCTTGAGGCCGATGAGTTGCCCGGTGTTGTGCGCGATCCGAGCGATCTGCTCACGGGTGCTGTCCGGCTTGGCCGAGGCGTCGATGCCGATGACCCGGCGCGGCCGCCCACCCGCCTCCTCCAGCGCGGCGAAACCGGCCACCATGCCGGCCTGGGTCGAGCCGGTCACCGAGCACACGATCACCGTGTCGAAGAAGACGCCCAACTCCCGCTCCTGCTCGGCCACTTCGTACGCCCAGCCGGCGAAGCCCAGGCCGCCGAGAGGATGGTCGGAGGCACCGGCCGGGATGGCGTACGGCTTGCCGCCACTCTCTTCGACCTCCCTGAGCGCCAGTTCCCAGCTCTCCTTGAAGCCGATACCGAAGCCGGCCCGGACGAGCCGTACGTCGGCGCCCGCCAGGCGGCTGATCAGGATGTTGCCGACCTTGTCGTAGACGGCGTCCGGCCAGTCGACCCAGCTCTCCTGCACGAGCACGCACTTGAGCCCGACGCGCGCGGCCACGGCGGCGACCTGACGGGTGTGGTTGGACTGCACACCACCGATGGAGACAAGAGTGTCGCAGCCCTGCGCGAGCGCGTCGGCGACCAGGTACTCCAGCTTGCGGGTCTTGTTGCCGCCGTAGGCGATACCGGAGTTGCAGTCCTCTCGCTTGGCCCAGACGGCGGCGCCGCCCAGATGGGCGGTCAGCCGCTCCAGCGGGTGCACCGGTGAGGGCCCGAAGAGGAGCGGATAGCGCTCGAAGGAAGAAAGGGACACGGGTCCTCCCGGGGATGTCCTTGGAGTGGGTCAGTGGTCCGCCGCGCCGGCGGCTTGCTGGTCGACGACCTCGGCCCGGGGTCCGCCTGCTCGCCCGGCTTCCTCGGCTTTTTCGCCCTCGTCGCTCTCGTCGCCCTCTTCGCTCTCGTCGACGAGCGCGGCCAGGCCGTGCCAGATCTCCGCCGTGACACGGACCGCCTCGTCGGTCTCGCCGGCCGCGCAGGCCTCGATCAGCTGCTCGTGCAGTCCGGCCGAGCGGCAGTTGCCGCCCTCGCCGAAGCGCCGGCGCTCCAGTCGGCGGATGAGCGGGGTGTAGCGGGCGATGGTGGCGGCCGCGGCGTGGTTGCCGCTCACCCGGACGAGGACGTCGTGGAGTTCGTCGTCGGCGACGAGGGCGGCGTCCACGTCGCCGGTGCGGACGGCGGCGGCGAACCGCTCGTTGGCCGAGCGCATGGTCTCGACGTCCGCCGCGAACAGCCGGGGCACGGCGGTCCGGGTGGCCAGTTCGTGCATGGCCCCGACGACGGCCGCGGCGTCCCGCACATCGGCGGCCACGACGGGCGTGACCCGCGTGTAGCTCTGCGGCTTGCTCTCCAGGAGCCCCTCGTCCACCAGCCGCGAGAACGCCTCCCGCACCGGCGCCCGGGACAGCCCCAGCAACTCCGCGAACTCGGCGTCGCGCACCACCGCGCCGGGCTCGATCTCCCCGGCCACGATGGCGTCCCGGATGGCTTGGTAGGCACGGTCCCTGAGCAGGGTCCGCCCGACCGGTCGTATGGCCTCCATGGACTGAAATGTTAGATGTCAGTACGGGCTACGAACAAGAGTGTGGCCCGTGCCCCCACTGGGACACGGGCCACACTCACCTCGTCGGTCAGCGGCCGAGGGGTCACTCCACCGCCCACGGCCAGTCGGCGTCCCGTGCCGCCTCCAGCAGCGGAACCATCCGGAAGGCGGCGTCCGAGAGACCGCCGAAGGTGTGCCGGTTCGCCTTTCCCGAGGGGCCGTGGCCCGCCCGGTACCCGGCGAGGTTCCAGGTGTAGACCGGGACGTCGGCCGGCACCTGCGCGGTCGGGTCGCCGTAGTGGCTGTAGGTGGCCTGTTCGTCGGTGACGATCAGCACCCGGTCGTGCTTCTTGTAGTGGCGGCGGACGGCCTCGGTGGTGTCGGTGCCGCCCAGGTCGCCGAAGCGGCCGATGATCTTCAGCACGGACTCGCCCGCGCCGAACCTCACCGCCCGGCTCGTGCTCCCGAACTCGACGAGATCCGCGTCGGCCGCCCGCAGCGCGAGCGCCGTGCCGAAGATCGCCGCCGCGTCGGCGTACGTGAGCGACGAGCGGTCGGTCAGCCGCGAGTAGAACATCGAACCCGAGCGGTCGACCAGGACCAGGGTCCGGCCCGGGAGCGCGGGGACGTTGGCCAGCGAGTGGCCGAGCGCCTGCTCCAGCGGGTACGCCCAGCGCAGCGAGGGCACGTGCCGGTACGCCGAGAGGTAGCGGAACGGGAACTGCCGCGACCGCGCGACCTCCGCCGGGTCACTGATCCGTGCCGCCACCTGGGCCGCGGCCTCGTCGGAGACGCCCGCCTCGTCGAAGTTCCGCAGGTTCCTCACCAGAGCCATGGCCCCCATGGACGGAATGACGGCCTCCCAGGCCGCCTTGTCCATCGGCCCCTGCAGCCAACCGGCCAACGCCTCCCAGGTGATGCCCGCGTCCGCGAGCCGCTGGGCGCCCCCCGAGCCGGTCACGACCCTGCGCCGCTTCGCGGGCCGCAGCTCCATCAGGTCACGGTGTGCCGCGAGCACGGGCAGCGACCTGGGCACGACCGCCGTGTCCGGGTTGTGGCGCCGGTCGAGGGCGTACTGGAACAGGTCGCCCTGCCACGGCTTGGCCGGGTCCGGCGCCGCGTGCACCAGGTTCAGGATGTCACCGAAGCGGTAGCCCTTGGACGCGGTGTCGTACTTCAGCAGCGACTTGGGGTGGTAGAGCCGTCGTACGGCGTCGGCGACGCCCCGCTTCACGGGCTTGGGCAGGGCGCGCCCGTACCGCGAGGTCCAGTAGGCGAGCAGCTCGCCCGGCTCGTCCGGGCGCCGCAGCACCGAGTCGACGACCTGGCGGTTGGTGGGCCCGTCGGTGACGCCCGCGTCGAGCCGTGCCTTCACGTACTCGGCGGCGCCCACGATCGAGGCCGTACGGAGGTTTCCCTCCCCGCGCAGCCAGCCGAGCAGCCCGGCCGTCCACACCGGGTCGGTGACGGCGAGTCGGCGTACGAGCGCGGCGAACCGGTCGTCGCGGTCCTCGCCGCTCTCGTAGAAGGTCTTCTGCGCGACGAAGTTGGCGAGCGAGAGCAGGAACAGCTCCGAGCGCTCGTCCCGCTCACGGCCCCGGCCGCCCTCGTACGTACGGAGCACTCGCCCCGTCGAGGTGACCCGGGAGGTGGGCTGCGCCTTGCCTGCCTTCGTGTTGAATCGCGCCATGATGAATCCCCCCGAATTCTTCAGCACTTCGGACTTCGTGCGTGGAATTCCTGTTCCGATACCGGGTTTCGGATATCGACCTTCAGATGTCTGATTTCTGGGAGGAGGCGCGGCAGAGGGAAGGGGCCCGAGGTCGAATTCGGCGGCGGCGCTTATCAACTGGCGCGTCTTCCGTTCCGCCACACCGACCCTGGGTCGATGACGGGATTCGAACCCGCATGAGGAGCCGTCCCCACCAGTTCCCGAAGTATCCGCTGCCTTCGCACCGGGCACCCACCATCTGCCGCGCCTCCCGAGATCGTGTCGCACCGGGAGGTGCGTAAAGCTTTGGGTGTCCAGAGATCGAAGCCGGCGGAACCGACGTAGGTGCTCTAACCCCTGAGCTACACCGGCGAGTTGGTACCGGTGGCGGGACTCGAACCCGCGGCCGCCCCATTATGAGTGGAAGTAGGTCCTGCCTTCGCACCTGGACAGGCACCACTCTAGGAGCCGGGCCACGGGCCGGGCCAACTAATTAACTCACCGCTTCTGCCGCTTCCAGGGCCCGGTGATGGCGAGCAGGATTCCCGGAGTCCGGATGTCGGCGTAGAGGGTCTTTCCGTCGGGCGAGAAGGTGACACCGGTGAACTCGCTGCACTCCGGCTCCTCGTCGGTGCCGAAGTTCAGGTCGTTGCGGGCGATCGGGTGGGTACGGCCGCTGTCGGCGGCGCCGAACAGGTGCTGGACACCTTCGCCGTCCTCGGCGAGGACGATGCCGCCGTGCTGTCAGGCGCCCGCACCCCCCGGCCCCATCTGCGACCGCGCCTTGAACGCCGCCTTCCGGGCCTCCTTCGCCACCTTCTTGTCGGGGTGGATCCTCCCCATCGCCTCCAGCACATCCGGCGTCGCAGGATGATCCACCCGCCACGCCGCCGCGAAGAACGACCCGTGCTGCGCGGCCAACCCCTCCACCAACGCCCTCAGCTCCGCCGAGTTCCCCTCCGCGGCCAACTGCGCGGCAACCGTGTCGATCGTGAGCCAGAAGACCATCGCCTCGGACGGCGCCGGCACATCCCCCGCCCCGCGCTCGGTCAGCCACACCCGGGCGAGCCCACCCAGCTCGGGGTCGTCCAATACGTCCCGGAGGGCCGGCTCGGCCACCGCCCCCACGAGGGACAGCGCCTGCTGACAGCGCAGCCGCCGCAGCGGAGCACCCGCATCGGACCCGCGCGCCGCGGCCAGCAGCTCCCGCGCCGCGGCCAGCGACTCACGACGGGCGAGCCACTGCTCGGTCTCGGCCTGGGCCGCCGCGGGCGGAAACGCGGCGGTGCCGTCGAGCAGCACGTCCGCGCCCTTGTCGACGAGGTCCCCCACGGCGGGCGCGGCCACGCCGGCCTCCTGGAGCCGCGCCCGTACCCCGTACAGCCCGAGCGGGGTGAGCCGGACCATGCCGTACCGGGTGACATCGGTGTCGTCGACGACAGGCGCGCCCACCCCCTCGGCGGCGGCCACGGCCTCCTCCGCGTCCGTCATCAGCGCCTCGTCCACCGGCTGGTACTCCACCAGCCCGATCGGCTCCAGCACCCTGAACTGGTCGTCGAGCCGCATCATGGCGTCAGAGACCTGTTCCAGGACGTCGTTGGTGGGCTCGCCCATGTCGTCGGGGACGATCATCGAGGCGGCGAGGGCGGGCAGCGGTACCGGCCCTTCGGGGCCGCCCTCGCCGGCGGTGAGGAGGTAGAGGTTGCGGAGCACCCCGTCGAGGAAGTCCGCCTCGGCGTCGGGGTCCCAGTCCAGCCGGGAGAAGTCGATCTCGCCGCCGGAGTCCATGGCCTCGACGAGGCCGTCGAGGTCGGGCACGCTCGCGTCGGCGAGGGTGGTCTCCAGGGCGGTGAGCCAGATGCCGAGCACGTCCTGCGGTCCGCCCGAGGTGAGGAGCGCGAGGTCCTCGCCGACGGCGACCGTCCCGGCCTCCTCGTCCACGATCTCGACGAGCCCGGTGTCCATGGCCACCCGCCACGCCTCGCTCGCCAGGGCCGCCGCGTCCTCACCGTCGACACCACCGGCGCCGCCGACACCACCGCCGACGCTCCCGGCGTCCCCGGTGTCCCGGGCGCTCGCGGAGCTCCCGCGCTCCCCGCCCCTCACCCGTGAGCCCGAGCACCCCGGCGGCCTCCGGCAACTGCTCGTCGACGAGTTCGCCCCCGGCGCCCACCCGTGTGTCCGGGCCGGCCCAGCGGGCGAGCCGCGCGGCGCGCGCAAGCAGCGGCGTGGCGAGCGCCTCCCGCGCCAGTTCCGCTTCGGAGAGGAGCCGCACCGGCGGGAGTGGCGAGCTGTCTGACATCGGCGGGGATCTCCTCGGAACATCGGAACAAGTGACGAACAGCGGCCGAGCGGTTCGGGGCCGCCGAGAGACGGCCCCGAGGGGGATACGCGTACGAGTACGCAGCCGCTCAGCCTAGACGGATTTGAGCCCATGCCGCCCGGTTCATGTACCTGCCAGGAGTTGGGTGTGGCTGAAACCTTGACAACTGGCGTGACCAGGCAGGAGATTGACGCGCGTAGAAACTCACGGGTAGCTCTGCGCGGATCACAGGGCCACCCACTGGCGCGACCGCCCGGGTCCATCGAGCCCCGCCGGCGTCCGTCGGGGTTCTACGCGCGTCGCACCGCCCCACCGGTCGCAGGCCACCCCCCGTCCACTCTCGTCCCGGCGCTCACGTACGTCCCCGGAGGGATCCCCTTGCCGAGCAAGAGAACCGCGCGCATCGGCGCGCTGACCGTCGCCACCATCTGCTCCACGGTGTCCGCCGTGGTCCTGACCTCGCCCGCCGAGGCGGACTCCATACGCATCCACGACATCCAGGGCACGACCCGGACGTCCCCGCTCGCCGGTCAGCAGGTGACCGGGGTGGAGGGCATCGTCACGGGCGTCCGCACCTACGGTTCGCGCGGCTTCTGGATCCAGGACACCCAGGCGGACTCGAACCCGGCCACGAGTGAGGGCGTCTTCGTCTTCACCAGTTCCCGGCCGACCGTTTCCGTGGGCGACGCGGTGTCGGTCGCGGGCACGGTCTCCGAGTTCGTGCCGGGCGGCACTTCGTCCGGAAACCAGTCCGTGACGCAGATCACCCGCCCGACGATCACGGTGGTCTCCACGGGCAACGCCGTCCCCGCCCCCACCGTCGTCGACGCCAGGTCGGTGCCGAACCGGTACGCCCCGACGGGTGACACCGCCGCCGGCGGTTCGATCAACGGCCGCACCCTCGCCCCCCGCACGTACGCCCTGGACCGCTACGAGTCCCTGGAGGGCATGAACGTCCAGGTCGCCGACGCCCGAGTGGTGGGCGCCACCGACCCGTTCACCGAGCTGTGGGTCACCGTCAAGCCCTGGGAGAACGCCAACCGCCGCGGCGGGACGGTGTACGGCTCCTACACCTCCCAGAACACCGGCCGGCTCCAGATCCAGTCGCTGGGCGCGGTCGCCGACTTCCCGAAGGCGAACGTCGGCGACACCCTGAAGGGCGCCACGGCCGGCCCCCTGGACTACAACCAGTTCGGCGGCTACACGCTGGTGGCCAACCAGCTCGGGACCCTCAAGCAGGGCGGCCTGGAGCGCGAGACGACCCGTAAGCAGGGGCGCGGTGAGCTGGCGGTGGCGACGTACAACGTCGAGAACCTGGACCCCTCGGACACCACCTTCGCCGACCACGCGGCGGCGATCGTGCACAACCTGCGGTCGCCCGACATCGTGGCCCTGGAGGAGATCCAGGACAACAACGGCGCCACCAACGACGGTACGGTCGCCGCCGACCAGACGGTGAAGAAGCTGATCGAGGCGATCTCGGCGGCCGGCGGCCCGACGTACGACTGGCGGTCCATCGACCCGGTGAACCTCGCGGACGGCGGCCAGCCCGGCGGCAACATCCGCCAGGTCTTCCTGTTCAACCCCGAGCGGGTCTCCTTCACCGACCGTGCCGGCGGCGACGCGACGACCGCCGTCGGGGTGACGAAGGCGTACGGCAAGGCGCGGTTGACGGTCTCCCCCGGTCGAATCGACCCGGCGAACGCCGCCTGGACGAACAGCCGCAAGCCGCTGGTCGGCGAGTTCTCCTTCCGCGGCAAGTCCGTTTTCGTGATCGCGAACCACTTCGCGTCCAAGGGCGGCGACCAGTCGCTGCACTCGGAGTTCCAGCCGCCGAAGCGCGTCTCGGAGACCGAGCGCCACCTCCAGGCGACCGCCGTGAACACCTTCGTCAAGGAGATCCTGGCGAAGGAGAAGAACGCGGACGTCATCGCCCTCGGCGACATCAACGACTTCGAGTTCTCGAAGACCACCGAGCTGCTGGAGGACGGCGGCGCCCTGTGGTCGGCGGTCAAGTCGCTGCCGAGGAGCGAGCGTTACTCGTACGTCTTCCAGGGCAACACGCAAGTCCTCGACCAGATCCTGATCAGTCCGTCGATCCGCCGCTCGTGCGACTTCACGTACGACAGCGTGCACACCAACGCGGAGTTCAACGACCAGATCAGCGACCACGACCCGCAGGTGCTGCGCTTCAAGCCGTAGCACCCGCGAGGCCGACGGGATGCCGTGTTCTCAGGGCTGGCTGAACACTCCGTTCAGCCAGCCCTTCCACGCGGTCTCGTCGGCCTCCGCGTCGGCACCCGGCGCGAAGTCGTGGACGCTCATGCCGACGCGGTGACCCCAGTGGTTGCGGCCGAAGAAGCGGATGAGGGCGTCGTCGGTGCGCAGGCCGATGAAGTACGGGTCGCGATAGTCGACGACGGCCTCGAAGCGCTTCCCGCCGGGCCCTTCGGCCTGGACGCGGGCGCCCTCGGCGGTGTCGTCCGCGAGGCCGAGCGCCCGTCCCACGACGGTGAGCGCGTCCGCGCCGCCGGACGCCTCGGGGCCGTCGAAGGTGGCGAACGCGGTGATCTTCCGGCCCGCGAAGCGCGTCAGGTACTGGCGCAGGGTGTGCAGGTAGAAGGCGGTGTGCTTGGCGGCGCCGTCGTACTGGTTGTCCCAGTCGTCGACGAAGACGCCGCTGTGCACGTACCGCACCCAGGCGCGGCGGCCGTCCTCGCGCGGCTCGATCGTGTAGTCGAGCTGGTTGAGGGTCTGCTCGGAGATCCCCTCCACGTCCTCGACACGGTTGGTGTACCGGTGCGGCGGGTCCCATGCGGTCACCTCGGAGCCGAACGGCCCCTTGCCGCCGACGCGCGGCTCGGGTGCCTCCATCGGCCACAGCCAACCGCCGGTTCCGGCGGTGACGGCCTCCCACACCTCCTCGGGGGTGGCGTCGACCTCGAACTCACGGGCGATCTCGAATTCCTTGGGCATGACGTGCTCCTCAACGGGTCTCACCGGGCGGGCGGTTCGGGCTGGACGGGGAGTGCGGGCACCTCGGGCCGGTCGGGCCGGTCGGTATCGTCGGCGGGCTGCGGCTTGACCGTCGGGTGGAGGGCGACCACGATCCGGTGACCCCGGCCGCCCTGGGCGTCGGGGGCGTCGTACTTGCTGATGAGCGCGCTCACCCCCGCCGTGAGCTCCTGGACGAAGGCGGCACGGTCGGCGGCCGAGGCGAAGGTGACCTCGCCGTCGAGGGCGTAGGTCGCGAGGCGCTTGCGGGCCTTGGCCGCGCCGGTGATCAGCGTGCCGACGTCCCGGACCAGCCGGGCGCCGAGCGCCAGCAGCCAGCGCGCGGAGAGCTGGTCCCGGAATCGGTCCGGATCCGGCTGTACGGCGGCGAGCGCGAGCGGCGAGATCACGTACGACGCGGCCGTGGCCCGCATCAGCCGCTCCGTGACATTGCCCTTGCGGCGCTCCCCCGCCAGCTCCACCAGACCGTGCTTCTCCAGTGCCTTGAGGTGATAGTTCACCTTCTGCCTCGGCAGCCCCACCTTCCCGGCCAGCATGGCCGCCGAC
Organism: Streptomyces sp. MNU76; assembly: GCF_020982545.1. Classification (GTDB taxonomy): domain Bacteria; phylum Actinomycetota; class Actinomycetes; order Streptomycetales; family Streptomycetaceae; genus Streptomyces. The sequence goes on from NZ_JAJKLK010000005.1 coordinate 161,840, forward strand.
GCGGGACCGGCCGCCAGCTCCGCGAGCAGCCGGGCACGTATGGGGTCCAGCGAGACGACCGCCGCCTCGGGGTCCTCGATCACGGTGACGTCCAACATGGCTCCACCGTCTCACCGAAAACTTTTTTTGTCCAGACGGTTCCAGTTTTCGGTGAGTGATGGCGCGCGATGGTCCCGGTCGCGCGGCCGCTTCCGGGACGGGGAGCCGTCGGGCTCAGCCGGGGCGGGGAGCCGTCGGGCTCAGCCGGGGACGAGGCCGAGGGCGTACGCGTACCGCTTGACCGAGCCGGTCTCCAGCAGTCCGGGCCAGGTCTGTACGCGCTGCCAGAGCGGTGAGGCCGAGCCGACGCCTTCGCCGGGCGCGGCCATGGCGTCGATGTGATGCTCGGCGGTCTCCCACTCGGCGTAGTTGAGGACGCGGGTGCCGTCGGTGCCGAGGTGGAAGTGGGCGGAGATACCGCCGGGATGCGCGTCCGGCTCGGCGGCGAGCGCCTCCTCCACGGCGTCCACCCAGGCACGCTGTCGCGCCGGGTCCGGACCGTCGAACGCGACGTCGACGATCACGACGCACCCGGGCACGCGTGCGGCACGGTCCTGCCCACCCGTGAGACTGCGGTACCGCCGATAGCGGTGGAGCCCCACCCGCTCGATCCCGGGGACGGCGGTGTCGATGGCGTCGTTGCGCTCCTGCCGCCGCGTCTTGACGAAGGCCTCGTACGCCTGCTCGTCGGCCCACTGCGAATGGTGCAGCAGGCCGGAACCGTCCTCGGCGGTGTAGACGAAGTACCCCAACAGCCCCTCCGTCGGCCACGGCCGCCGCTCCCAGGTGTCGGCGATGGCCTCGACGGTCCGGCGTTGCCGGTCGGGGGTGCCCACCTCCCAGGTGCTGAAGAGGGACGCCCCGACGTCGGGGCGGTCGAGGACGGGGTGGAGGTCCGTACGACGGGTCGTGCTCATGCTGCTCTCCCATGATCGGTACTCGGTGTGCGCGCACCGACCACCCTTCAACCTCAACCAAGATTCAGGTCAAGTCCGCGATTCGGGGCCGGGTTTCGGGAGACCCGCCGCTCATGGAGCAGAGGCGGCGGCCGGAGGCCGAGCGGGTGGGAAAGGCGCCAGGGACCGGCGGGGAGGGCGCGGAGGGCGTGGAGGGCGGTCCCACCGGACTGCCGGGGCGCTCGTGGTGGGCGGCGGTGCGACGCACCGTCAAGGAGTTCCAGGACGACGAACTCGCCGACCGGGCCGCCGTGTTGACGTACTACGGCGTCCTGTCGATCTTCCCCGCACTGCTGGTGCTGGTGTCGATGCTGGGGGTCGTCGGACAGCGCGCGACGGACAGGATCCTGGACAACATCGGCGACCTCGCCCCGGGCCCCGCGCGGGACATCCTGCGGGACGCGGTCGTGCAACTGGGAGACAGCGGCGGTACGGGCGGGGTGCTGGCGATCGTCGGCCTGCTGGCGGCGGTGTGGTCGGCGTCGGGATACGTGGCGGCGTTCATCCGTACGTCCAACGCGGTGTACGACCTGCCGGAGGGCCGCCCGGTGTGGAAGCTCACGCCACTGCGGATCGTCCTGACCCTCGTGCTGATGCTGATGCTGGCGGCGAGCGCGCTGATCGTCGTCTTCACGGGTCCGCTGGCCGAACGCGCCGGCACGACGATCGGGCTCGGCGACGCGGCCATCGCGCTGTGGGACATCGCCAAGTGGCCGGTCCTGCTGGTCCTGGTGACGCTGATGATCGCGCTGCTGTACTGGGCCGCGCCCAACGTCCGTGGCCGGGGCTTCCGCTGGGTGAGCCCCGGCGGAGTCCTCGCGACGCTGATCTGGCTCGCCGCGTCCGCGGGCTTCGCCGTCTACGCCGCCAACTTCGGCTCGTACAACAAGACCTACGGCGCGCTGGCCGGAGCCGTCGTCTTCCTCATCTGGCTCTGGCTCACCAACCTGGCGATCCTCCTGGGCCTGGAATTCGACGCGGAGCTCTCCCGGGAGCGCGCCATCGCCGAGGGCCGCTCCCCCACGGAAGAGCCCTACGTGGAGCCACGCGACACCCGCACCTGGCCGCCTCGCCTGCGCGCCTTACGGGAGGCCCGCGCCCGGACGACGGGCACGCTGGGCACGACGGGTTCGCCGAGCTCATCGGGTTCGCCGGGCTCGTCGGCAGAGGAGTGAGCCAACAGCCAACGCCCGACGCCCGGCATGCCCACCACCACCGGGGTGAGCCGCGCAGGCGTCAGGCGCTCGCACCGTAGGCACATGCGGCGCAGGCGTCAGTCACCCCCGCCGGAACAGCCAGCCGGGAGTCGGCCGCCCCTAGCTTGTTCTTTTTCTTTCGGTCTCGAACGGTGTCTCGAACTGGGTCGCTCACCTGGGGATTCGCCGGACGTGGGGGCGGCCTTCGTCTGATCCTGTGCTCCGACCAAGGTGCACGTGACCACGACGAAGGCCGTGAGGGTGAGTCTGCTGCGTGATGCTGTCCGGAGTGAAGCGTTCGCGGAAGCGTCACGCTTCCGGGGCGAGTTCTACGAGTGTCTGACGGCTCGGCGCGACGAGTTGTTCGAACTCACCGACGCGGTGCTGTGTGCGGAGGGGGCGGTGAAGTCCCCGGTGGATCTGACGCTGCTGCCCGAGCATCGTCGTGGGCACGGCGCGATGTACGGCGGACTGAACCACGGACGGATCGATGTCGGCCGGCTGCGGACCGTGCTGGCCGGGCTGTCGCTGCCGCGTTTCGACGGCGGGCGCCTGGTCCTGGCGGTCGACGTGTCGCCGTGGCTTCGCTCGGACGCGCCGTGCTCGGCCGAGCGGCTGTTCTGCCACGTATACGGCCGCGCGAAGACGGCGTCACAGTTCATTCCGGGCTGGCCCTATTCCTTCGTGGCCGTGCTGGAGCCGGGCGCCACGTCCTGGACCGCGATCCTGGACGCGGTCCGGCTCGGCCCGGCGGACGACGCGACCGCCATCACCGCCGCCCAGCTGCGGGGCGTCGTGGAGCGGCTCGTCACCGCTGGCCAGTGGCAGACCGGGGACCCGCATATCGTGATCGTCAGCGACGCCGGCTATGACGTCACCCGCCTGGCGTGGGTCCTGCGTGACCTGCCCGTCGAGCTGGTCGGCAGGGTCCGGTCCGACCGCGTCATGCGGTTGCCGAAGCCGTCCCGCCGGCCGGGGACGAATGGCCGCCCAAGCACGGCCCGGAGTTCCGCTTCACCAGGCCGGAGACCTGGCCCGAGCCCGCGATCACCACCGTCACCGACACCAGCAACTACGGCAAGGCCGAGACTCAGGCATGGGACCGAGTCCACCCAAGGCTCACCCACCGCTCGTCCTGGCTCGACCACGACGGTGAACTACCCCTGGTTGAGGGCACGTTGATTCGACTGAAGGTCGAGCACCTGTCAAAGGAACGAGACGCGCCGCCGGTGTGGTTATGGTCCTCGAAGACCGGCGCCACCCCGGACGATGTGGACCGTTTCTGGCAGGCATTTCTCCGTCGATTCGATCTGGAGCACACCTTCCGCTTCGCAAAACAGACCCTCGGCTGGACCACCCCGAAGCTCCGTACTCCCGAGGCGGCGGACCGCTGGACCTGGATCCTGATCGTCGCTCACACCCAGCTCCGGCTCGCCCGACCGCTCGCTACGGACCTCCGCCGGCCCTGGGAGAAACCCACCACCCCGGACCGGCTCAGCCCGGCCCGGGTCCGCCGGGGGTTCAGGAACATCCGCGCTCACCTCGCCTGCCCGGCCCGCGTTCCCAAACCCCAAGGCGCCGGCCCCGGACGCCCACCCGGCGCCAAGAACAGACACCGGGCACCCCGCTACGACGTCGGCAAGACCGTCAAACGCCCCGAGACCCTCAAGGCCATCGGCAAGCCCGGAAGATCTTGGTAGATAAAGAACAAGCCTAGGGGGTGTTTCGAAAGTCCTGTGCGGTGCCCGCGGTGTCCGGTGCGTGCTCTCGGCGTGCCGGACGAAAGCCCTCGTACTGGACGTACTTGGGGTTTCGGCCGGTGCGGCGAGAGTGCGTGCCGGGCGCCGTGGGTGCTGTGCGGGACTTTCGAAACACCCCCTAGTGATAGTGGCGCCAGGCCAGCACCCCCGCGGCGGCCACCGCGACGGTCGCGCCGCCCACCACCACCGCCTCCCGTGGCACCCGCTCCCACGCGGAGTGCACCCTCGCCTTCACATCGGCCTTGGCGGCCAGCTCCTCGACCGTGTCACCGAGCTGCGCCCGGGTCTGCTCGATCTGCCGCCGCAGTTCGTCGGGCCCCTTGGCGCCCACGGAACCATTGGTCGCGCCGCCGGAAGCACCGGCCGTACCGGATGCGTGCGTCATCGCCGGGCCCTCCCCTTGATCTCGTCCACGTCGGCCTTGACGCTGTCGAGCGCCAGCTCCGGCCGGGGAGGTGTGGCCCGCCGCAACTGCGCGCGCCCCATGGCGGCCAGTACACCGGCGATCACGAACAGCACGGCCATGACGATGAGCGCGGCGGCCCACACGTCCAGCACCAGCGACAGCGCCGCGACCCCCGCCGCAGCCAGAGTCATGAACCCCACGTAGGCGACGGCGCCGGCCGCGCCGAGGAGCCCACCGCCGCGCCCCGCGCGCCGTCCCTTCTCGGCCAGCTCCTCCTTCGCGAGGGCGACCTCCTGTCGTACGAGCAGGGAGAGCTGCTCGGTGGCCTGCCCCACCAGCTCGCCCACGGAGTGATGGTCGTGTTCCGCCGGCCCCGGACGCGCGGATCGCACAGAGCGCACGAATCGCGTGGGCCTGGTCTCGGTGGTCCCGGTCACGGTGTCGCCTCCTCACACATCGGGACGCCCCGAGTACCCCCACCGGCTCGCACTACCCCTGCGCTCACCAGCACATCCACCCGTAGACAGGCAGCAGACGCCCCTCTCCGTAGCAAGGCTTCCGCATATCTCGTAGGAGAATTAAGTGGAGCTTCACAATGAGCCCGCCGAGACTTACCCCCATGGCTCCCTTGACTCTCACAGCTCCCACGGCTCCTCCGACTCGCGTCCACCGCCCCACCCCCTTCGGCCGCGCCCTCTGCGCGATGGTGACCCCCTTCACGGCGTCCGGCGCGCTCGACCTGGACGGGGCCCAGCGGCTGGCCGACCGGCTGGTGCGGGAGGGGTGCGAGGGGCTGGTGCTGTCCGGTACGACGGGCGAGTCGCCGACGACGACGGACACGGAGAAGGCGGAGCTGATCCGCGCGGTGCGTGCGGCGGTCGGCGAGCGGGCCGCGATCGTGGCCGGGGTGGGCACCGCCGACACCCGGCACACGGTGGAGCTGGCGCTGGCGGCCGAGAAGGCGGGCGCGGACGGCCTGCTGGCGGTCACGCCGTACTACAGCAGGCCCCCGCAGGACGCCGTGGAGGCCCACTTCCGCGAGCTCGCCGAGGCCACGGGGCTGCCCGTGGCCCTGTACGACATCCCCGGCCGCACCGGTACCCGCATCGAACCGGAGACCATGATCCGGCTCGCGGACCACCCCCGGATCGTGGCGGTGAAGGACTGCGCGTACGACCTCCTCGGCACCCAGAAGGTGCTGGCCGAGACGGGGCTCGCGTACTACACCGGCTGCGACGAGTACGTCCTCGCGCTCTACGCGGTCGGCGGGTCCGGTTACGTGGGGACGGTCGCGAACGCGGTGCCGCGCCACTTCCGCTCGATCCTCGACGCGTTCGACGCCGGAGACACGGTCGAGGCGGCCCGCCTCCAGCGGCTGGCCGTCCCGCTCACCGAGCTGATGATGGCCTCCGGCCTGCCCGGCTCCGTCACGGCGAAGGCACTCCTCGGCCGACTCGGTCTCCCGTCCGGCCCGGTCCGCGCACCACTGCGGCCCGCCGGTCAGGAGATGACCGACGGACTGCTGGCCGCGTACGAACGGCTGGTGAGCACCTGAGATCCGACGCCGGTCGGTCAGCGGGTGGCGAAGACCGGGTTCCAGCGCCCGGGAGCCCCGTCGTTGCCCTTGCGGGCGCCGCTGAGCGGAATCGTCCTTTCGCTGCCGATGGTGACGAGGACCAGACCGTTGTGGAACTCGTTGCTGCCGTCGGCCGCGATGTCCCAGGCGATGAGCCGCTCGTTGTCGACCCAGGCGAGCAGCTGCTGACCGCGGACCTTGTGGAGCCGCTTGCCGGTGCGGGGGTCGAGGATCTCGGAGGCGGTGGTCTTGGCGCCGCCCGCGAAACCACCGGCGGCGAGCTTGCCGTTCGGGGAGAGCCGCGCCTCCACCGACCAGGTCAGGTACTTCTCGTCGGCCGGCTTGGCGACCTTGTCACCCTTCAGGTCGTAGTACTGGTCGTGCGGCTCCATGCTGAGCCCGGAGCGGACCAGCTTGCCGTCACCGCTGAAGGAGAAGTCCTGACGGGAATTGACGAAGAACAACTCCTCCTCCTTCTCCTGCGGAACCGCGCTCCACTCGCTGCTGCCGGAGCCGACGTCGACGATGTAGAAGCCGGTCCGGTACGACTCGGAGTGCAACGGCATGTAGTCGTTCTTCTTGCCGTCCCCGTCGGCGTCGTTGGCCGCCTTGGTCAGCACGTCGGGGTTCTTGCTGTAGGTGGTGGCGACGAGCCTGGTGCCGTCGGACGAGAACTCGACGCTCGCCACGCCCCGGTCCACCGGGATCCAGCGCTCGACCTCGCCGGTGAGCAGGTCGAGCAGCCCGATCCGCTTGGCGGGGAGTTCCGTCTCCAGGACGGCGGCGCTTCGCATGCCGGGGGCGACCGCGACCATGGACCAGCGGGAATCCGCGACGTACTTGCCGGTCTTCTGGTCGAGGATCGAGTAGGAACGCTTCCCGACGGCGGTGTCCTTCTTCTTGTCGATCACGGTGTCCCAGGTCCAGTACGCGGCCAGCGCCACGTCCCCCGCCGCGATCAGGTCGCGCGGTGGCGACTGGTCGGGGTGGGCGATGATGTCGCTCTTGTTCACCTCGGTGGCGAGCCGTACCTGGTCCTTGCCGGAGTCCAGCAGGGGCACGGCCACCGCGACGGCGACCACGGCGGCGGTGGCCGCGGCGACGGTCGCGAACCTGCGGGTCCGGCGGCGGCGCCGGACGGTCAGCACTCGCTCGGCGAAGTCCACCGCCAGGGGCGGCTGTTCGGCGGCCTGCTCGCGCAGCGAGTCGCGCACCAGTTCATCGACGTTCACGGACGCACCTCCACGGGCGAGAAGTCACGGGACGGCTGCTGCTCGGCCGCGGCGTGTCCGAGCGCGGCCAGTTCGGGCGCGAGTTCGCGCAGTCGGGCGAGCGAGCGGTGGGTCGTGGACCGTACGGTCCCCACGGAGCACCCGAGGATCCGGGCCACCTCACCCTCCGGCAGGTCCTCGAAGTAGCGGAGCACCAGCACGGTCCGCTGGCGGGCGGTCAGCCGGGCCAGCGCCCCGCGCATCACCAGCCGCAGCTCCACACCGGCCACGCCGTCGACACCGCCGCCGCTCTCGGGCGGCTCGGCGACGGTCAGCTCGCGCCGCCGCCATTTCAGCCGCCAGCGGCTGACCTGCTGCCGGTAGAGGATCTGCCGTACGTACGCCTCCGGCTCGTCGATCCGGTGCCAGCGCCCGGCCGCCTTGATCAGCGCGTTCTGCAACAGGTCCTCGGCGGCGTGCCGGTCCCCGCCGCTCAGCAGCACGGCCGTCTTCAGCAGCGCCGACGACCGCCCGGCCACGAACTCCCGGAAACTCTCCTGCCCCGCGGCATCCATCGTCACCTTCTCTTCCCCCGGCGGTCCCTGTGTCCGCCCTGTGCCCCTTGAGACGCGCCGTCCCGCCCGCCGCTATGCCGGGCCGGCGAAGAAAAGTACCGGGGAACGGCTCGGGGCCCGTACGCGCGTGAACGCGTACGGGCCCCGGACCCTGTGACGGCAAGCCGTGCCGGCCGTACCGGCGGGCGATCAGCCCCAGCGGTACCCGTCGCCGAACAGCAGGGTGTGCTCCAGCACGTCCTCCATGGGGTCGTCGACCTGCCCGACGTTGACGAGTCCGATCCGGGGACCGTTGTGCGAGGCATGGTTGGTCTCGTCGGCGTGCGCGGCGCCGGCCGACACCCCGCACACCAGCACCGCGGCCAGCCCTGCCATGACCACTCGCGCCACGGTCCTCGCCCGGTCGTTCCTCATCCCTCGGCCCCTCATCTCATCGGTTCGGCGATTCATCGGACACTGCGTCCGACAGTTCATCTGCCTACACCGCACGAAGGTCACGCCGAGCAACCCTTACGGGGTCAGTTGTGGCTGTGCAGGATCTCGTTCAGGCCGCCCCAGACCGCGTTGTTCGGGCGGGCCTCGACCGTACCGGTGACCGAGTTGCGGCGGAAGAGGATGTTCGAGGCGCCGGAGAGTTCGCGGGCCTTGACGACCTGGCCGTCGGGCATGGTGACGCGGGTGCCGGCGGTGACGTAGAGGCCGGCCTCGACGACGCACTCGTCGCCCAGCGCGATGCCGACGCCCGCCTCGGCGCCGACCAGGCAGCGCTCGCCGATGGAGATGATGACGTTGCCGCCGCCGGAGAGCGTGCCCATGGTGGAGGCGCCGCCGCCGATGTCCGAGCCGTCGCCGACGACGACACCGGCGGAGATCCGGCCCTCGACCATCGACGTGCCGAGGGTGCCCGCGTTGAAGTTGACGAAGCCCTCGTGCATGACCGTGGTGCCCTCGGCGAGGTGCGCGCCGAGCCGGACGCGGTCGGCGTCGGCGATCCGGACGCCCTTGGGGGCCACGTAGTCCGTCATCCGCGGGAACTTGTCCACCGACGTGACCTGGAGGTGCAGACCCTCGGCACGGGCGTTGAGGCGCACCTTCTCCAGCTCGTCCACGGCGACCGGGCCGAGCGAGGTCCAGGCGACGTTGGCGAGGAGGCCGAAGATGCCGTCCAGGCTCTGGCCGTGCGGCTTGACCAGGCGGTGGGAGAGCAGGTGGAGGCGCAGGTATGCGTCGTGCGTGTCGATCGGCTTCTCGTCGAGCGAGGAGATGACCGTGCGGACCGCGACGACCTCGACACCGCGGCGCGTGTCCTGCCCGATCGCGGCGGTCGCGCCACCGCCCAGCAGTTCCGCGGCGCGCTCGGCGGTCAGCCGCTCGGTGCCGGAGGGGCCCGGCTCGGCGGCGAGCTCGGGCGCGGGGAACCAGGTGTCGAGGACGGTGCCGTCGGCGGCGATCGTGGCGAGGCCGGCGGCCACGGCGCCGGTGGTACGAGGTGCAGTCGTGTCGGTCATGAGGGCAACCTAACCGCCCGGGGCGCATCCGGGCCAACCCGCGCCGGGGACGTCTCAGGGGCCGGGCACTTTACGGACATACGGGGTCGGCCCGCCCAGCCTGCGGGACGGCCCGCCCACCCCGTGGGACGGGCCGCCCGGCCCCAGGCGGCGAAGTCCTCGATGTGCTGCGTACCGCGAACGTGCTGCGTACCGCGAACGCCGTACGTCTCCGGTCGTTCAACCAGCGCCGTGGCCGTCCCCTGGCTCAGCGCTGGCGCGGCACCCCGCGAGGCTTAGCCCCAGGGGCGGCTGGACGTCGGCGTCGAGGAGGGAGGCGATCTCGGCGGCGCCCGCCCCGCCTCACGTCCGCCTCGCCTCGCTCCCGCCCTGCCGCCCGCCGTTCCGCCCACCCATGGCGGTGGTCCGCTCACCAGGTTCTCCCCCCGCTCGTCACAACCGCTCTTCTTGGCCGGCTTTCGTGTCACCTCCTGTTCGCCGATGGGCCGGAAGAGGTTCGCGGTTCAGGGAATCACCCGCGCCAGCGCCTCCCGCGCGTACTCCTCGTCGTAGGGCGCCCCGGTCAGCAGGACCTGGAGGCAGATGCCGTCGACGAGGGCGACGAGGGCCCGCGCGGTGACCGGGTCGGTGCGCTCGGCGAGGCATTCGGCGAAGCCCCGGCCCCACTCGTCGGCGACGGGCCGGAGGGCGGGGCGGCGCAGGGCGGCGAGGTAGAGCTCGTACTCCACCTCCAGGCCCGTACGGTCGCCGGCGAACCATTCGCCGCCCAGCGCGGCCAGTTCGGCGGCGAGGTCGGTGCCGGGGTCCCGCAGGGCCTCGCGCGCGGCGACGGCCTTCGCGTACCGCTCGTTGGCCTGTCGCAGCGCGGCGACCATGAGGTCGTCGAGGGTCTTGAAGTGGTACGTCGTCGAACCGAGCGGGACGTCCGCCTCGGCGGCCACGGAGCGATGGCTCAGCCCGGCGATGCCCTTCTCCCCCACGACCCGGATCGCCGCGTCGATGATCCGCTGCCGCCGCTCGGGGTCGTAGCGCCGGGCCATCAGTGGGCGCCTCCCAGGTTCAGCACCACGACCCCCGCGATGATCAGCACGATCCCGGAGATCTTGGCGAAGCTCAACGCCTCCCCGAAGAGCACCAGTCCGAGGGCGGCGACCGTCGCGGTGCCGACGCCGGACCAGATCGCGTACGCGGTGCCGATCGACATCGACTTCAGCGCCTGGGCGAGCAGGACGAAGGAGATGAGGTACCCCACCCCGGTCACCAGGGAGGGCCACAGCTTGCTGAAGCCCTCGCTGTACTTCATGGCGGTGGTGGCGGCCACTTCGGCGGCTATGGCCGCGGCGAGCAACAGATATCCCATGTGTACGATCGTACACATGATGCGTACGCCTGTACACATCATGCGGCACAGGCGCGCTTATGGGCGGAATTGACCGCCGCGCAGGCCCAAGAGGCCCTAATCCGTTGCTAAGGGCGTTCCGAGGAAGCGGTTGGCTCCCGGGATGTTCGAGTGCCGGACCGTGACACCTCGTGGCTGCCGGGCGGGCAACGCCTCGCTTTAGACAGCGTGCGCGGTCCTGGTGCTCATCGTGGTGGCGGTCGCGTGGGCGCCGTATGGATGCCCCAAGAGGCCCTGGCGTGTGATGCCTCAAGGCAGAGCGGCGACATGCGGTGCAGCGGGGCCGCCACCACCGTCGACGGGCGCTGGTGCTCGTCGGCACTGGACGGACGCCTGTGCGGTCTGGGCCTTGATGCCTCCAGCCAGAGCGGCGCCGTCCAGGGCCGTCGAGCGTCAACACCGATTCTTGATCACTCGTTGGTGTTGGTGGTGCGAGCCTGCCGCACGGTGACCTCTTGATACGCCCGAGCCGTCCGAGCTCCCGCGCAGACCGAGGCCCGTGGGGTGCACTGGTGCCACGAACGGCTAGTGAGGTGGAGGCACATCCGCAGGACGGTTGATGCCTGGGATTAGGTCGCTCGCGTGGCCCGCATGCGCTCGTCACCAGCGCAAACACCTGCACATCGGGGAGGGACAACCTTGATCTACTGCGGAATCGACTGGGCGGAACGAACCCACGACGTCGCCCTGGTAAACGATGCCGGGGCGCTGGTGGCCAAGCGGCACATCACCGACGACGCGGCCGGCTACAAACTGCTGCTGGACCTGCTCGCCGAGCACGGCGACACCGAGGAGAACCCGATCCCCGTGGCGATCGAGACCTCCCGCGGCCTGCTGGTTGCCGTGCTGCGAACCGGCAAACGCAAGGTGTTCGCGATCAACCCGCTGGCCGCCGCCCGCTACCGCGACCGGCACTCCGTCTCCCGCAAGAAGTCCGACCCCGGCGACGCACTCGTGCTCGCGAACATCCTGCGCACCGACATGCACGCCCACCGGCCGCTGCCGGGCGACTCCGAACTCGGACGCGCTATCGCCGTCCTGGCCCGCGCCCAGCAGGACGCGCTGTGGAACCGACAACAGATCGCCAACCAGCTCCGCTCCCTGCTGCGCGAGTACTACCCCGCCGCCCTGGAAGCCTTCGCCACCTGGACCAACGGCCTGTGCCGCCCCGAAGCCCGCGAACTCCTCAAGGCCGCACCGACTCCCTCCCGGGCCGCGCGGCTGACCCGCACCCAGCTCCAGGCCGCCCTTAAACGAGCAGGCCGCAAGCGCGGCATCGAGGCTGAGGCCGACCGCGTCCGCGAGGTCTTCCGCGCCGAGTGGGCCCACCAGCCGCCGCTGGTCGAGAACGCGCTCGGCAAGCAGATGCTCGCCCTCCTTCTCCAGCTGGAAGCCGCCTGCACCGCCGCCGACCAGCTCGCCGAGGCGGTGGAAGAGGCGTTCCCTCAGCATCCGGACGCTGAGATCCTGCTGAGCTTCCCCGGGCTCGGTATCCAGCTCGCCGCCCGGATCCTGGCTGAGATCGGGGACGACCACAGCCGCTTCGCCGACGCCCGCGGCCTGAAGGCATACGCCGGCTCCTCGCCCATCACCAGGGCCTCCGGCAAGAAGTCGTCCATCACACGGCGGTGGGTGAAGAACGACCGGCTCAATCACGCCGGCTACCTCTGGGCCTTCGCCTCACTCCGGACATCCGCCGGAGCCAACGCCCACTGCCGGCGACGACGCGAGCACGGCGACTGGCACGCCGCCGCCCAGCGCAACCTCTTCAACCGCATGATCGGCCAGCTCTACCACTGCCTACAACACCGCCAGCTGTTCGACGAACACACCGCGTTCCCCACCGAACTCGCCGCCGCAGCTTGACGCGTTGGCATCGTGAGGTGTCTGCATTCGGGGCCGTTCTGTTATGGAAGCGCTCTCGGAAAGGGCTCCCCGCACGCCCCATGGTCCACTACTGTTTCAACGGTCAATCTCCCGATTGTGTGACGACCGCCAGGGTTTGCATACACGGGTGACACGTACCACCCTCCCTGATCCGCATGACGATTCGCGTCCGCCTTTGGCGACGCCGAAGGAACCGCGCATGCCGCCAAAAATGCCCGGACCTGATCCGGACCAGACCACGCCCAACCTTCCGGTGCTCAGATCCGCGAAGGTGTGGGAGACGGGTGTCGCCCCGAACGACACCCGAATACCGGGCACGCGCCGCCTCTGGCTGGCCGGCGCCCTGGCCCTCGCCGTCGTGTCGTCGTGCGTCACCGCGATCACCCTCCAGGGCAGCGGACCTGACGACGCGTCGGAGAAGAACGGGCGCACCACGGCCGCCGACGACCGGGTGCTCCCCGGCCTCTCGCTGCCGCCCACGTCGCCCCCCGCGACCTCGGCACCGGACGGCAAGAGCGGTCTGTCGGAGCCGCAGGGTTCCGGGGCCGACGCGAAGAACGGTGAGGGCAAGGGCAAGGACGCCGACGGCTCCAAGGGTTCCGACGCGTCCGACGACAAGCAGCAGGGCGGCGCGAAGCCGACCACCGAGCCGTCGAAGTCGCCCGCGCCCACGAAGAAGCCGCCGTCCACGTCGACCACGCGCAAGTCCGTACGGTCCGTCAACTACCCGGACCGCTACTGGCATCTGCGCGACGGTGTGATCCAGCTGGACCAGGTGAGTTCCCGCAGCGGCAGCGAGACCAAGGAGGACTCCTCCTTCAAGGTCGTCCCCGGCCTCGCGAACTCCTCCTGCTACTCGTTCCGCATGGCCGACGGCCGCTACGTGCGCCACCAGAACTTCGTGCTCCGCGTGTCCGGCAACGACGGCTCCCGCCTCTTCCAGCAGGACGCCACCTTCTGCCCCCGCTCCGGCTACTCGGGTTCGATCCTGCTGGAGTCGGTGAACTACCCCGGCTACTTCGTCCGCCACCGCAACTACCAGCTCCGCCTGGAACGCGCCGAACACAGCGGCTCCTTCTACGCGGACGCCACGTTCAGCCTGGTGAAGGGCTTCTCCTGACCGGAGGACACCACCGCGGACATGGGTGTGGCCCCCGGCGATTCGCCGGGGGCCACACCCATGTCACATCTCAGACGTTGAACCCGAGCGCCCGAAGCTGCTCACGGCCGTCGTCGGTGATCTTGTCGGGGCCCCACGGGGGCATCCAGACCCAGTTGATGCGCAGCTCGTTGACGAGGCCGTCCGTGGCGGACTTGGCCTGGTCCTCGATGACGTCCGTCAGCGGACAGGCCGCCGAGGTCAGCGTCATGTCGATCGTCGCGATGTTCGCGTCGTCGATGTGGATGCCGTAGATCAGGCCGAGGTTGACGACGTCGATGCCGAGTTCGGGGTCGACGACGTCGTACAGGGCCTCGCGGACCTCCTCCTCGGAGGCCGGCTTCATCTCCAGGGTCTCGCTCATGCCGTCTTCCTTTCGACGTCGGCGTCGGCGCCCAGCGCCTGGGCCGTCGCGTCCTTCCACGCCATCCAGCTGAGGAGGGCGCACTTGACCCGGGCGGGGTACTTGGAGACACCGGCGAACGCGACCGCGTCCTCCAGCACCTCCTCCATCGCGTCGTCCGGCTCGATCTTCCCCTTGGACTGCATCAGCTCCAGGAAGGTCTCCTGGATCTTCCGCGCGTCGTCAAGGTCCTTGCCGACGAGGAGGTCGTTCAGCACGGAGGCCGAGGCCTGGCTGATCGAACAGCCCTGGCCCTCGTACGACACGTCCTCGATGGTCGTACCGTCGTACTTCACTCGCAGGGTGATCTCGTCGCCGCACGTCGGGTTCACGTGGTGTACCTCGGCGTCACCGTCCCGCAAGCCCCGCCCGTGGGGGTGCTTGTAGTGGTCCAGGATGACTTCCTGGTACATCGAGTCCAGCTTCATGCGATCGCTCGTCCCCTCAGCCGAAGAAGTTCCGTACGTGCTCCAGGCCGTCGACCAGGGCGTCGATCTCGGCCGGTGTGGAGTACAGATAGAACGACGCTCGGGTGGTCGCGGGAATTCCGTACCGCAGGCAGACCGGACGGGCGCAGTGGTGGCCGACCCGGACGGCGATGCCCTGCTCGTCGAGCACCTGGCCCACGTCGTGCGGGTGGATGTCGCCGAGGGTGAAGGAGATCGCCGCGCCCCGGTCCTCGGCCGTGGCGGGGCCGATGATCCTGAGGTCCGGAACCTCCGTCAGCCGCTTCACCGCGTACTCGGTGATCGCGTGCTCATGGGCGAGGATCTTGTCCATGCCGATGGAGTTCAGGTAGTCGATCGCCGCGCCGAGGCCGACCGCCTGCGCGATCGGCGGGGTGCCCGCCTCGAACTTGTGCGGGGCGGGAGCGTACGTCGACGAGTGCATCGACACCGTCTCGATCATCTCGCCGCCGCCGAGGAACGGAGGCAGGTCCTCCAGCAGCTCCTGGCGGCCCCAGAGCACGCCGATGCCCGTCGGACCGCACATCTTGTGGCCGGTGAAGGCCACGAAGTCGGCCTGGAGCGCCTGCACGTCCAGCGGCATGTGCGGCGCGGCCTGCGAGGCGTCGATGCAGACCAGGGCACCGACCTCCTGCGCCCGGCGCACTATCGCCTCGACGGGGTTCACGGTGCCGAGGATGTTGGAGACCAGCACGAAGGAGACGATCTTCGTCTTCTCGGTGATGATCTCGTCGATGTTGGAGAGGTCGAGTCGGCCGTCGTCGGTCAGCCCGAACCACTTCAGCTTCGCGCCCGTGCGCTGCGAGAGCAGCTGCCACGGCACGATGTTGGAGTGGTGCTCCATCTCCGTGATGACGATCTCGGTCTCGGAGTCCACCCGGTAGGGCTCGTCGGCCCAGCCCAGCATGTTCGCCACGAGGTTCAGCGACTCGGAGGCGTTCTTGGTGAAGATCACCTCGTCGCGGCTGGGCGCGTTGATGAAGGACGCGACCTTGTCCCGCGCGCCCTCGTACAGCGCCGTGGCCTCCTCGGCGAGCACATGCACACCGCGGTGGACGTTGGCGTTGTAGCGCTCGTAGTACTCGCTCAGGGCGTCCAGCACCTGGCGCGGCTTCTGCGAGGTCGCCGCGTTGTCCAGGTACACGAGCTTCCGGCCGTCGTGGACCTGACGGTCCAGGATGGGGAAGTCCTTGCGGATCGCCTCGGTGTCGAGGAGGCCCGGCAGCTGTGTCACGCGGATGCGCCACCCTTCGTGTATGCCTCGTAGCCCTCGTTCTCCAGCTTGTCGGCGAGCTCGGGGCCGCCGGACTCCACGATCTTGCCGTTCGCGAAGACGTGCACGTGGTCGGGCTTGATGTAGCGCAGGATGCGCGTGTAGTGGGTGATCAGCAGGGTGCCGACCTCGCCGCTCTCGCGGACGCGGTTGACGCCCTCGGAGACGACCCGGAGCGCGTCGACGTCCAGACCGGAGTCCGTCTCGTCGAGGATCGCGACCTTCGGCTTGAGCAGCTCCAGCTGGAGGATCTCGTGGCGCTTCTTCTCACCGCCGGAGAAGCCCTCGTTGACGTTGCGCTCGGCGAAGGAGGGGTCCATGTTGAGGCGCTGCATGGCCTCCTTGACCTCCTTCACCCAGGTGCGCAGCTTCGGGGCCTCGCCGCGGATGGCGGTGGCGGAGGTCCGCAGGAAGTTCGACACGGACACGCCCGGGACCTCGACCGGGTACTGCATCGCCAGGAACAGGCCCGCGCGGGCGCGCTCGTCGACGGACATCTCCAGGACGTCCTCGCCGTCGAGCAGCACGGTGCCGCCGGTGATCGTGTACTTCGGGTGACCCGCGAGCGAGTAGGCGAGGGTCGACTTGCCGGAGCCGTTGGGGCCCATGATGGCGTGCGTCTCGCCCTGCTTCACGGTGAGGTCGACGCCCTTGAGGATCTCCTTCGTGGCGTTGTCGGCCTCGACGGTGACGTGCAGGTCTCGGATTTCAAGCGTTGCCATGGGTGCCTCAGGACTCCTGGGTGAGGGAGACGAGCACGTCGTCCCCTTCGATCTTTACGGGGTATACGGGGACGGGGCGCGTCGCGGGAAGGCCGGACGGCTTGCCGGTGCGGAGGTCGAAGCTGGAGCCGTGCAGCCAGCACTCGATCTGGCAGTCCTCCACCTCGCCCTCGGAGAGCGAGACGTTCGCGTGGGAGCAGATGTCATGGATGGCGAACACCTCCCCCTCGGTCTGTACGACCGAGACCGGCGTGCCGTCGAGTTCCACCCGCTTCGGGGTGTCCTCCTCCAGCTCGCTCAGTCCGCAAGCGCGTACGAAGGTCATCGGCCTGATCCAGACACGGTCTCCAGCTCCTCGTCGATCTTCGCAAGGAGACGCTCCTCGATGTCGTCGACACCGATCTGCTGGACCAGTTCGGCGAAGAAGCCGCGGACGACGAGACGGCGGGCCTCGTCGGCCGGGATGCCTCGGGCCATCAGGTAGAAGAGCTGCTCGTCGTCGAAGCGGCCGGTCGCCGAGGCGTGGCCGGCGCCGACGATCTCGCCGGTCTCGATCTCCAGGTTGGGCACGGAGTCGACCCGGGCGCCGTCCGTGAGGACGAGGTTCCGGTTCATCTCGTAGGTGTCGGTGCCCTCGGCCTTGGCCTCGATCAGCACGTCGCCGATCCAGACCGCGTGGGCGCCGTCGCCCTGGAGCGCGCCCTTGTAGACCACGTTCGACTTGCAGTGCGGGGTGTTGTGGTCGACCAGGAGGCGGTGCTCCTGGTGCTGCCCCTTGTCGGTGAAGTAGAGCCCGAACAGCTCGGCCTCGCCGCCGGTGCCGGCGTAGGCGACCCGGGGGTGGAGACGGACGACGTCGCCACCGAAGGTCACCACGACGGACTTGAAGCTCGCGTCCCGGCCGATGAGGGCGTTGTGCTGGGCGACGTACACGGCCTTGTCGTCCCAGTCCTGCACCGAGACGACGGTCAGCTTGGCGCCGTCGCCCAGGACGTAGTCGACGTTGGCGGCGAGCACCGCGTCACCGGTGTGGTCGATGACGACGACGGCCTCGGCGAAGGCACCCAGCTCGATCACCTGGTGGGCGAAGGCGGTGCCGCCCTCACCGTGCACGGCGATCCGGATCGGCTCGGCGAGCACCGTCTCCTTGGGGACGGTGATGACGCCGGCCTTCTCGAACGCCGAGTAGGCCTGGGCGGCGACGCGGTCCACCGGGGTGCCGGCCCTGCCGAGGCGGGCGTCGTCGCGGCCGACGGCCTCGACGGTGACGCCCTCGGGGGCCTGGACGTCGACCTTCAGGCCGTCGCCGGTGGCGACGGCGGTGCCGTCGTGCAGCCCGCGCAGGCGCTCCAGCGGGGTGAACCGCCACTCCTCCTCGCGGCCGTGCGGCACGGGGAAGTCCGCCACGTCGAAGGACGGGGGCGCGCTCATGCGCGTGGCGACGGTCGACTCCGCGGCCACCGCGATCGAGCCGGCGGTGGTGGAGCCCACCGGAATGTTCTGAGCCTCAGCCATGGCTGTCGGTCTGCTCTCTTCCTACGTTTTCGATCTTCGGCCCGCCCCGGAGAGGCGGGCCGCCTGCTGCTTGACCGGAGGGCGGTGCTTAGCCGACCGCGCCTTCCATCTGCAGCTCGATCAGCCGGTTGAGCTCCAGCGCGTACTCCATCGGCAGCTCCTTCGCGATCGGCTCGACGAAGCCGCGCACGATCATCGCCATCGCCTCGAACTCGCTGAGGCCACGGCTCATCAGGTAGAAGAGCTGGTCCTCGGAGACCTTGGAGACGGTCGCCTCGTGGCCCATGGACACGTCGTCCTCGCGGACGTCGACGTACGGGTACGTGTCCGAGCGGGAGATGGTGTCGACGAGCAGCGCGTCGCACAGCACGTTCGACTTGGATCCGGCGGCGCCCTCACCGATCTCGACGAGACCGCGGTAGGACGTGCGGCCGCCGCCGCGTGCCACCGACTTCGAGACGATGTTGGAGGAGGTGTTCGGCGCCATGTGGACCATCTTGGAGCCGGCGTCCTGGTGCTGGCCCTCGCCCGCGAAGGCGATGGAGAGGGTCTCGCCCTTGGCGTGCTCGCCCATCAGGTAGACGGCCGGGTACTTCATGGTGACCTTGGAGCCGATGTTGCCGTCGATCCACTCCATGGTCGCGCCCTCGTACGCCACGGCGCGCTTGGTGACCAGGTTGTAGACGTTGTTCGACCAGTTCTGGATGGTCGTGTAGCGGCAGCGGGCGCCCTTCTTCACGATGATCTCGACGACCGCGGAGTGCAGGGAGTCCGACTTGTAGATCGGGGCCGTACAACCCTCGACGTAGTGGACGTAGGCGTCCTCGTCGACGATGATCAGCGTCCGCTCGAACTGGCCCATGTTCTCCGTGTTGATACGGAAGTAGGCCTGGAGCGGGATCTCCACGTGCACGCCCTTCGGCACGTAGATGAAGGAGCCGCCGGACCACACCGCGGTGTTCAGCGACGCGAACTTGTTGTCGCCGACCGGGATGACGGTGCCGAAGTACTCCTTGAAGAGCTCGGGGTGCTCCTTCAGGGCGGTGTCGGTGTCGAGGAAGATGACGCCCTGCTCCTCCAGGTCCTCGCGGATCTGGTGGTAGACGACCTCGGACTCGTACTGGGCCGCGACACCGGCGACGAGGCGCTGCTTCTCCGCCTCGGGGATGCCGAGCTTGTCGTACGTGTTCTTGATGTCCTCGGGCAGGTCCTCCCAGGACTCCGCCTGCTTCTCCGTGGAGCGCACGAAGTACTTGATGTTGTCGAAGTCGATGCCCGACAGGTCCGAGCCCCAGTTCGGCATGGGCTTCTTCTCGAACAGGCGCAGGCCCTTGAGGCGGAGCTTGGTCATCCACTCCGGCTCGTTCTTCTTGGCGGAGATGTCCCGGACGACGTCCTCGTTGATGCCACGCTTGGCAGAGGCGCCGGCCTCGTCGGAGTCCGCCCAGCCGTATTCGTACTTACCCAGGCCCTCGAGCTCGGGGTGGGCTGTCTCCTCGATGGGGAGAGTCATGCGGGGTTCCTCCCGGCCGTGCTTGCGGATGCGTTGGTGGCTGTCTTGGAAATTCTGGGGATGAACGTCGTGCAGACGCCGTCGCCGTGGGCGATGGTGGCCAGCCGCTGGACGTGTGTACCGAGCAGTTCGGCGAAGAGCTCGGTCTCGGCCTCGCAGAGCTGCGGGAACTGCT
The DNA here is from genome assembly GCF_020982545.1 of Streptomyces sp. MNU76. GTDB lineage: Bacteria > Actinomycetota > Actinomycetes > Streptomycetales > Streptomycetaceae > Streptomyces. Next base: position 181,580 of record NZ_JAJKLK010000005.1, read on the forward strand.
CGGCCACATGGGCCACCGGGCAGTGGTGCTGGCAGAGCTGCTCGCCCTGGTGGGGGTGGGGGGCACTGCGTGCCGTAGCAGCGTACCCGTCGGCGCTCAAGGCCTTGGCCAGGGCTTCGGTCTTCTCATCGGGGTCCGCGGCCTCGACGGCCCTGCGGTAGGCCCCGGCCTGGGCGGCGACCCGGGCGCGGGCGAAAGCGGCGACCGCCTGCTCCCCGCCCTCCTGGTCGGCGATCCAGCGGAGCGCGTCGGCGGCGAGCTTGTCGTACGACTGGTCGAAGGCGTCCCGTCCGCAGTCCGTCAGGGCGAACACCTTGGCCGGGCGCCCGCGCGTACGCGTGCCGTAGACGCGCTGTTCACGGGGCTGTACGACGTCGTCGGAGACCAGGGCGTCGAGGTGTCGGCGGACAGCCGCCTGGGTCAGCCCCAGACGCCCGGCGAGGTCGGCCACGGTGGACGGGCCATGGGACAGGATGGACCGCGCGACCCGGTTGCGGGTGGACCGCTCACCGGTCGCGAGTTCCTCCTGCGGAGCCTCACCGACGTTTTTCACAACGCCATTGTTGCGTAATTCCTCAGAGCTGGGCAAGCCGCGTCCGTCCGGACGGGCGGTGCCGTGCATCACTTAGGCATACCTAAGCTGACCTGGGGAAACGATCACTGATCGATCAAACAGGTGGCGCCCCCGAAGCCGCTCGGGAAGACTGCCACACCATGTCGACAACCCCTCCCACCGGCCCTCTTGTCACCCGCGCCGGCTTGGCGGCGGACCTGCGCGCTGCCGGTGTCGAGCTCGGCGAGACCCTCCTCGTGCACTCCTCGCTCAGCTCACTCGGCTGGGTCTGCGGAGGCCCCGTGACGGTGGTGCACGCGCTGCTCGACGCTCTTGGACCGGACGGCACCCTGGTCGTCCCCAGCCAGTCCGGCGACCTCTCGGACCCCGCGCTCTGGGGGCGTCCGCCGGTGCCCGAGGAGTGGTGGGAGACCATCCGCGCGACCATGCCCGGCTACGACCCGGCGACCACCCCCACCCGCGGGGTCGGGGTGATCCCGGAGACGGTAAGGACCTGGCCGGGCGCCCTGCGCAGCGCGCACCCGCAGACCTCCTTCGCGGCGATCGGCCCGGGCGCGGCGGCGATCCTCGCGGACCACGCCCCCGACTGCCGGCTGGGCGAGCGCAGCCCCCTGGCCCGGCTGGAGGCGGCGGGCGCCCGGGTGCTGCTGCTCGGCGCGGGCTACGACTCCTGCACCTGCTTCCACCTGGCCGAGTACCGGATCCCCGCACCCGTGGTCGAGGTCGGCCGGCCGGGACCGGACGGCTGGGAGGTGGTGACCGAGGTGTCCATCGACTCGGACCGCTTCGACGAGCTCGGGTACGACTTCGAACGCGACCGCGGCATCCGCCGGACCAGGGTGGGCGGGGCGGACGTACGTCTGTTCCCGGTGGTGGACGCCGTGGCGTACGCCGAGCGCTGGCTCCCCGTGCACCGTCCCCGGGAGGAGGAGATCTCCGGACCCGCCCGTCTCGGCACCCGGCCGCGTACCTAGACTCGGGCCCATGCGAAGTGACCCCGTGGTCCAGGTCCGGTCCCTGGTGAAGCGGTACGGCGACAAGACCGCGGTGGACGGCCTGGACCTGGTGGCCGGGGCGGGCGTGACCGCCGTGCTCGGCCCGAACGGCGCCGGCAAGACGACCACGATCGAGACCTGCGAGGGCTACCGCGAGCCGGACTCCGGCTCGGTGTCCGTCCTCGGCCTCGACCCGGTCCGCGAGGCCGCCGCGCTGCGCCCCCGGATAGGCGTGATGCTCCAGTCCGGCGGTGTCTACTCCGGCGCCCGCGCCGAGGAGATGCTCCGCCATGTGGCCCGGCTGCACGCCCACCCCCTCGACGTGGACGCTCTCGTCGAGCGCCTGGGCCTCGGCAGCTGCGGCCGTACGACGTACCGACGGCTCTCCGGCGGTCAGCAGCAGCGGCTCGCCCTCGCGATGGCCGTCGTCGGCCGGCCCGAGCTGGTCTTCCTCGACGAGCCGACCGCGGGCCTCGACCCGCAGGCCCGGCGGGCCACCTGGGAGCTGATCCGGGATCTGCGCGCGGACGGCGTCTCGGTCATCCTCACCACGCACTACATGGACGAGGCCGAGCAGCTCGCGGACGACGTCGCGATCATCGACGGCGGCCGGGTCATGGCCCAGGGCTCGCCCGAGGAGCTGTGCCGGGGCGGCGCCGAGAACACCCTGCGCTTCACCGGCCGTCCCGCCCTCGACGTGGGCTCCCTGCTGAAGGCGCTCCCGGCGGACTCCGCCGCCGTCGAACTGACCCCCGGCGTGTACCGGGTGACCGGCAAGGTCGATCCGCAGCTCCTGGCGACCGTCACCTCCTGGTGCGCCCAGCACGGGGTGATGCCGGACCGGATCTCGGTGGAGCGCCACACCCTCGAAGACGTCTTCCTGGAGCTCACGGGCAAGGAGCTGCGTTCATGACCGCGCGTACGGGCACGGGCTCCTACACACCGAAGCCGGGTGCCGCCCCGCTCCCCCGCATGATCGCGGCGCAGGCGGCGCTGGAGACGAGGATGCTGCTGCGCAACGGCGAGCAGCTGCTCCTGACGGTCGTCATCCCGACGCTGCTGCTGGTGCTGTTCGGCTCGGTGGACATCGTCGACACCGGTGAGGGCGAGGCGGTCGACTTCCTCGCGCCCGGCGTCCTCGCGCTCGCCGTGATGTCGACGGCGTTCACCGGGCAGGCCATCGCCACCGGCTTCGAGCGCCGCTACGGCGTGCTGAAGCGGCTGGCGGTCTCCCCGCTCCCCCGCTGGGGCCTGATGGCGGCGAAGACCCTGTCCGTGCTGGTCACGGAGGTCCTCCAGGTCGTCCTGGTCACGGTGATCGCCTTCGCGATGGGCTGGGACCCGCACGGCAACCCCTTCGCCGTGCTGCTCCTGCTGGTCCTCGGCACGGCCGCCTTCTCGGGCCTCGGGCTGCTGATGGCGGGCACGCTGAAGGCGGAGGCGACGCTGGCGGCGGCGAACCTCGTCTTCCTGCTCCTGCTGGTGGGTGGCGGCGTCGTGGTCCCGCTGGAGAAGTTCCCGGACGCGGCGCAGAGCGTGCTCGGGCTGCTGCCGATCGCGGCCCTGTCGGACGGGCTGCGGGACGTCCTCCAGCACGGCGCCGGGATGCCGTGGGGCGACCTCGGGATCCTCGCCGTGTGGGCGGTGCTCGGGCTGGGCGCGGCGGCCCGCTTCTTCCGCTGGGAATAGCGGCAGGTCACCTCGCGTGTGAAGTGTGAAGAGCGGCAGGTCACGCCTGCCGCACCTCAGGGCCACACCCCCTCGTGAATGCGTGCACAAGCGGCGGCCTACGATGGGGGCGTGCCGAAAGTGACCCGCGACGACCTCGTCTCCGCTGCGCGCAACCCGCTCGCCTTCATCGCCGAACGCTGGACCCCGGACCCCGGAACGGTCCGGCGGGCGGCTCTCGCCGCCCTCGTCATGGCGGTGGTCATCGTGGTGACCGGCGGTGCCGTACGGCTCACCGGGTCGGGCCTCGGCTGCCCGACCTGGCCCAAGTGCACCGACGACTCGCTCACCGCGACCCGTGAGATGGGCGTCCACGGCTACATCGAGTTCGGCAACCGCCTGCTGACGTACGTACTGTGCGCGGCGGTCGGCTGGGCCATCGTCGTGGCGCGCTCCCAGAAGCCGTACCGGCGGAGTCTGACCCTGCTGGGCTGGGCGCAGTTCTGGGTCGTCATGGGCAACGCGGTGCTCGGCGGCATCGTCGTGCTGGTCGGCCTCAACCCCTACACGGTGGCCGCGCACTTCATGCTGTCGACCGCGCTGATCGCCGTCGCCGCCGTGATGTGGCACCGCACCGGCGAGGGCGACACGGCCCCGCGTCCGCTGGTCGGTCAGGCGGTGCGGCAGCTGGTGTGGGTCCTGGTCGGCGTCACGCTGCTGCTGATCGCGGTGGGCACGGTCGTCACCGGCGCGGGCCCGCACGCGGGTGACTCCAGCGAGGTCGAGCGGATCCCGCTGAACTGGGAGAACGTCACCAAGCTGCACGCCGTGCTGGCCTGGATCGTGGTGACGCTGACCTTCGCCCTGTGGTTCGTCCTCAAGGCCGTGGACGCCCCCGCCGAACCGCTGCGCCGCACCCGCGACCTGTTCCTGATCCTCCTCGCGCAGGGCCTCCTCGGCTATGTGCAGTACTTCACCGACCTCCCCGAGGTTCTGGTCGGCGCCCACATGTTCGGCTCCTGCCTGGTGTGGATCGCGACCCTGCGGGTGCTGCTGTCGCTGCGGGAGCGGCCGGTGGACGAGGTCGACGTGCCCGCCGCGGCAGCCGAGGCGCCGGTCGCGGCGCGCGGCTGAGTCAGCCGTACGCCGCCACGAGGTCGTCGATCGCGGGCCCGAGGAACAGCCGGGTCAGCTCGGCCCGGTACGGCACCTGCTCGGTCGGTGCGCCGTAGCGGCGCCGCCGGACGTCCTCGACCACCTCGGCGGGCGCGCCCAGCGTGGGCAGCAGGTCCAGGGCCTCCCGCTTGGAGATCAGACGGCCCTCGCGCAGGGTGGCCGTGGCGCGGGCGAAGGTGAGCAGGCCGAGGTCGACCCAGACGTCCCGCTCCCACAGAGGGGCCCTGTCCACGGCCGGGCGCCAGAACTCCTTCTGGTCACGGACGACGAAGGCGTCCAGCTCGATGTCGGAGACGGGCGGCAGCAGGGCCTTGGGCTCCTCGCCGTGCAGGACGAGGCCGAAGGTGTGCAGTTCACGCCGGGCGACCGGGGTGACCGTCCGCCGGAACAGCCGCTCGTGCGCCCAGGTGAGGTGTCTGCGTGCGGCGTCGGCCGCCGTGGCGGGCGTCGGATAGGTGCAGTGCAGCAGGGCGGCGAGGCGGTCGTGGCGCAGCCGGGCGTGCAGTCGGCCGACCTGCCAGGCGGTGCGGGCGGTGACCGGGCCGTCCAGGACGACGATCAGGTCGAGGTCGCTGCGGCCCTCCCGGTAGTCGCCGCCGCCGAGGGAGCCGTGGGCCCAGACGGCGAGCGGGGTGAGCGCGCGGAGTTCGTCGAGGAAGTGCCCGAGCAGGGTCGCCGTGTCGGTGTCGGTGGCCGGTCCGGGTAAGCGGGTGGTCGCGTCGCTGCGTGTCATGTGCCCAGTCTGGACAGCCGCCGCGGGCGCCGTACACCCGGCGGCTCACTCGAGCCCGTAGACCCGTCGTGCGTTGTCGGCGGCGATCAGTCCCGCCACGCGTTGGGCGTCCGTGAGCGCCCAGGCGCCCTCCGCGACCCACGTCCCCAGCACCCGTGCCAGCGCCTCGCGGAACAGTCGGGCCCCGACCACGTGCAGTTCGGGCAGGCCGTGGGCGCCGCTGGAGAAGAGGAGCTTGCCGAAGGGGGCGAGTTCCAGGACCTCGGCGAGCACGGCGGTGGCCCGTGCGCCGGTGCGGACCAGTTCGGCGCCCAGGTCGGCGTAGACGTGCGGGAAGACAGCGGCGAGGTGGGCGGCGTGGCGGTGGTACGGGTAGCCGTGCAGCAGGATCAGGTCGGTGCCGAGGCCCGCCGTGGCGCGGGCGAAGTCGGTGAGCAGGACGGGGTCGGTGGCGTCGATCCGCAGGCCCGGTTCGCCGAGGCCCGCGTGGAGCTGGAGGGGGCGGCCCGAGGCGACGGCGATCCACAGCAGGTGGCGCAGGAGGACGGGGTCGGTGAGCGATCCGCCGACCGGCCGGTGGGCGAGCCAGCGTCCGACCGCGCCGCGCACCTCGCCGGGCCCGGGCGGCTCGGGCGCGAACGCCAAGCCGTGCCGCACGCCCGCGACCGACGCGAAGGCGACGGCGTTCGCGGCGGCCGCGTGTACGGACTCGGCGAGATTGGCCAGGAACGACTCGACGGTGCCGGAGGTGTCGGCGACCTGTTCGGCGAGGAGTTCGAGTCGGACGATCTCGTGTGCGTCGGCGTCCGCGGTGGAGGCCATCTCGCGGGGGCCGGTGAGGTCGCCCGGCAGGCCCGTGTCGACGAGGTAGGTGGTGACCCCGCTGCCGCGCAGGAGTCTGCGGCCGGCTTCCAGGACGCCCAGCTCGCGGCGGCGGGCGAGATAGCGGGCCGGTGGGCAGTGCGGTTCGAGGCCCAGCAGGGGTGGGCACCAACGGCGGACGGCGAAGCCCGTCTGGGTGTCGAAGAAGGTGGTGCCGGGGGCCGGTGGGCCCTCGCTGCGGGCGAGGTGGGCCTCGAAGGTGCCGAGGCCCAGCTCCGTGCGCAGTACGCCGTGGCAGTACTGGTCCACGAGGGACGGCGTGTCGATCATCGGGCTCCCCGAGGCTGGACCTGTGAACTCCCACAGGTCCTAACGGGTGAGCGGGGCTCAGGTGTTGCTGTTGCTGGGGCCGCCGACCTGGATTCCGGCCATGCGCGACCACTCGTACGGGCCGGTGCGCACCTTGGCGGCGAACTCGCCGTCGAAGTCCTCGTGGACGGTGACGCCGGCCTTCTGTACGGCCAGTTCGGCGATGGCGTGGGTGGGGGCGACGAGGTCGCCCCAGCCGCCGTCCTCGCCGACCAGCACGATCCGTGCGCCGAGCCGGCCGATGTGGGCGACCTGGGCCTCGGCGCCCTGGTGGGCCTTGGCGAAGGCGCCGATCTGCTTGGCGAGTTTGGCTGCCTTGCGGTCGGCCTTCGCGTCCGCCTTGGCCTCGTCTGCCTGCTTGGTGTCTGACATGGCCAGGATGCTACCTGCGGGTAATGCGAGCCGCGATGGTGAGGCCCGTGGGCTTCACCACTCGCCGTTGTGCTTTCTGGCGAGTGGGTGCGTTCAGGATCGTCGTGGTTGCTCGCGCCCAGGCGGCGGAGCCGCACATCGATACAGCCCCGCGCCCCTTACGGGGTGCGCACCTCAGCGTAGAAAGGGATCGACAGCCACCGCGACGAACAGCAGCGACACGTACGTGATCGACCAGTGGAAGAGGCGCATCTCCTTCAGCTTGGCGCCGGTCGCGCCGTTCTTCGCGCGGGTCTGGAGGGCGTGCGCCTCCCAGAGCCACCAACCGCCGGTGACCAGGGCGACCGCGGTGTAGAACCAGCCGGTGTAGCCGAGGGGGGTGAGGAGGAGCGAGACCGCGACCATCACCCAGCTGTAGAGGACGATCTGGCGGGCCACGACCTTGTTGGAGGCGATGACCGGGAGCATGGGCACGCCGACGCGGGCGTAGTCGTCCTTCACCTTCATGGAGAGGGGCCAGTAGTGCGGCGGGGTCCAGAAGAAGATGACGAGGAAGAGGATGACCGCGGCCCACGACATCGAGTTCGTCACCGCGGACCAGCCGATGAGCACCGGCATGCAGCCGGCGATGCCGCCCCAGACGATGTTCTGCGACGTACGCCGTTTGAGGATCATCGTGTAGACGACGACGTAGAAGAGGAGCGCCCCGAGCGACAGCCACGCGGACAGCCAGTTGACGAGGACGCCGAACCAGATCGTGGAGACGACCGCGAGGGTGATGCCGAAGACCAGGCCCTCACGCGGGGTGACGAGACCGGTGACCAGCGGACGCTGGGATGTGCGCTCCATGAGGGCGTCGATGTCGCGGTCGATGTACATGTTGAGCGCGTTGGCGCCGCCCGCCGAGAGGTAGCCGCCGACGCAGGTGGCGAGCACCAGCCAGAGGTCCGGGACGCCCTGCTCCGCCAGGAACATCACCGGAACCGTGGTGATCAGCAGCAGTTCGATGATCCGCGGCTTCGTCAGCGCCACGAACGCCTTGACGCGGGCCCCGATCGGCCGCTGACCCCGGCTGCTGCTCGTGTTGCTCGCGCCCAGCACTCCCGGTGGACGGGATTCGACGGCCGTCACGCACACCCCTGACAGAGACTCCCAGCAAGCCTTGGGATGTGAACTCCCCGTGACGGCTCGCGCGTACCACGCCACTGTAGACGTTGCCCAGAGCCAGCCTTTCAAGGGGGTGGGGTCGTGTTGGGAGGCGGCCTCCGGCGAGCCGAACACACTTCGGTTGAGCAGTCGGATGAGCGGCTCCGTATTCAGATGTCGAACAGCGGAACCCCCAGGTCTCACCATGCGGAACACGGGTCGGGAGGCGGACCGGACCCAGTCCCGTCAGTCTGGAATGACTCGAAAAAATGCGCGTTCCCACGGGGGTAGGCTCGACAACGGCCGGTGCCGTGAAGAACACCGGCACGAGACATGTGGAGAGGAGCCCTGACCCAGGGTGAGCACCAAGCCGACCACTACAGACCTCGCGTGGACCGAATTGGACCAGCGGGCCGTCGACACCGCCCGGATCCTGGCCGCCGACGCCGTCCAGAAGGTCGGCAACGGCCATCCGGGCACGGCGATGAGCCTCGCGCCCGCCGCGTACACCCTCTTCCAGAAGGTGATGCGCCACGACCCCGCCGACCCCGACTGGGTGGGCCGTGACCGGTTCGTCCTGTCCGCCGGCCACTCCTCCCTGACCCTCTACATCCAGCTGTACCTGGGCGGCTTCGGCCTGGAGCTGGCTGATCTGGAGGCCTTCCGCACCTGGGGCTCGAAGACCCCGGGCCACCCCGAGTACGGACACACCAAGGGCGTCGAGACGACGACCGGGCCGCTCGGCCAGGGTGTCGCCAACGCCGTGGGCATGGCGATGGCCGCCCGCTACGAGCGCGGTCTGTTCGACCCGGAGGCCGCCGTCGGCGAGTCGCCGTTCGACCACCATGTCTTCGTGATCGCCGGTGACGGCTGCCTCCAGGAGGGCATCTCCGCCGAGGCCTCCTCGCTCGCGGGTCACCAGAAGCTCGGCAACCTCGTGCTGCTGTGGGACGACAACCACATCTCCATCGAGGGCGACACCGAGACGGCCGTGTCCGAGGACACGGTCAAGCGGTACGAGGCGTACGGCTGGCACGTGCAGCGCGTCGAGCCGCAGGCCAACGGCGACCTCGACCCGGCCGCGCTGTACGCGGCGATCGAGGCCGCGAAGGCCGTCACCGACAAGCCGTCGTTCATCGCGATGCGTTCGATCATCGCGTGGCCCGCCCCGAACGCGCAGAACACCGAGGCCGCGCACGGCTCGGCGCTCGGCGCGGACGAGGTCGCCGCCACCAAGCGGGTCCTCGGCTTCGACCCGGAGAAGGACTTCGAGGTCGCCGACGAGGTCATCGCGCACACGCGTGCCCTGGGCGAGCGCGGCCGTGAGGCCCGTGCCGTCTGGGAGAAGCAGCTGCAGGAGTGGCGGGACGGCAACGCCGAGCGCGCCGCGGAGTTCGACCGGATCAGCGCGGGCGAGCTGCCCGAGGGCTGGGAGTCGCACCTGCCGGAGTTCGAGACCGGCAAGGGCGTCGCGACGCGTGCCGCGTCCGGCAAGGTCCTCCAGGCGCTCGGCGCGGTGATCCCCGAGCTGTGGGGCGGCTCCGCCGACCTCGCCGGGTCGAACAACACCACGATCGACAAGACGAGTTCGTTCCTGCCGGCGGACAACCCGCTGCCGGAGGCGAACCCGTACGGCCGGACGATCCACTTCGGTATCCGTGAGCACGCCATGGCCGCGGAGATGAACGGCATCGCGCTGCACGGCAACACCCGTGTCTTCGGCGGCACGTTCCTCGTGTTCTCCGACTACATGCGCAACGCCGTGCGGCTGTCGGCGCTGATGCACCTGCCGGTGACGTACGTGTGGACGCACGACTCCATCGGTCTGGGCGAGGACGGTCCGACGCACCAGCCGGTCGAGCACCTGGCCGCGCTGCGGGCGATCCCGGGCCTTAACGTGGTCCGCCCGGCCGACGCCAACGAGACCGCGATCGCCTGGCGCGAGATTCTCAAGCGGTACACCAAGGAGTTCGGCAAGGGCGCCCCGCACGGTCTGGCGCTGACCCGTCAGGGCGTGCCGACGTACGAGGCCAACGAGGGCGCCGCCAAGGGTGGTTACGTGCTCTTCGAGGCGTCGAACGGTGCGCCGGAGGTGCTGCTCGTCGCCACCGGTTCCGAGGTGCACGTGGCCGTCGAGGCCCGCGAGCGGCTGGAGGCCGACGGGGTGCCCACCCGCGTCGTGTCCATGCCGTCCGTGGAGTGGTTCGAGGAGCAGGACCAGGGGTACCGGGACAGCGTTCTGCCGCCGTCCGTCAAGGCGCGTGTCGCGGTCGAGGCCGGGATCGGGCTGACCTGGCACAAGTACGTCGGTGACGCCGGCCGCATCGTTTCGCTGGAGCACTTCGGCGCTTCGGCCGACGGCAAGGTCCTCTTCCGCGAGTTCGGCTTCACTGCCGAGAACGTGGCAGCGGCCGCGCAGGAATCCCTCGCCGCCGCTCAGCGCTGACGCTTACACACGACACGTAGGAGATGTAATTCCATGACAGACGCACTCAAGCGCCTCTCCGAGGAAGGCGTGGCGATCTGGCTGGACGACCTGTCGCGCAAGCGCATCACGTCCGGCAACCTCGCCGAGCTGATCGACCAGCAGCACGTCGTGGGCGTCACCACCAACCCGTCGATCTTCCAGAAGGCGATCAGCAGCGGTGACGGCTACGAGCAGCAGGTCTCCGACCTCGCCGCCCGCAAGGTCACCGTCGAAGAGGCCATCCGCATGATCACGACGGCGGACGTCCGTGACGCCGCCGACATCCTGCGCCCGGTCTTCGACGCGACCGGCGGCCAGGACGGCCGGGTCTCCATCGAGGTCGACCCGCGCCTGGCGCACAACACCAAGGCGACGGTCGCCGAGGCCAAGCAGCTGGCCTGGCTGGTGGACCGGCCCAACACGCTGATCAAGATCCCGGCCACGATGGGCGGCCTGCCGGCCATCACCGAGGTCATCGGCCTCGGCATCAGCGTCAACGTGACGCTGATCTTCTCGCTGGAGCGCTACCGCCAGGTCATGGACGCCTACCTGGCCGGTCTGGAGAAGGCCAAGGAGCGCGGCCTGGACCTGTCGAAGATCCACTCGGTGGCGTCCTTCTTCGTGTCCCGGGTGGACACCGAGATCGACAAGCGTCTCGACGCGCTCGGCACCGACGAGGCCAAGGCCGCCCGCGGCAAGGCGGGTGTCGCCAACGCCCGGCTCGCCTACCAGGCGTACGAGGAGGTCTTCTCGGACGGCCGCTGGGCCGCCCTGGAGAGCGCGGGTGCCAACAAGCAGCGTCCGCTGTGGGCCTCGACCGGCGTCAAGGACCCGGCGTACAAGAGCACGCTGTACGTCGACGAGCTGGTCGCGCCCAACACGGTGAACACCATGCCGGAGGCCACGCTGGAGGCCACCGCGGCGAGCGGTGAGATCCGCGGCAACGCGATCGCGGGCACGTACGAGCAGTCGCGGGCCGAGCTGGACGCGGTCGAGAAGCTCGGGATCTCGTACGACGAGGTCGTGCAGCTGCTGGAGGACGAGGGCGTCGAGAAGTTCGAGGCGTCCTGGAACGACCTGCTCAAGTCGACCGAGGCGGAGCTGCAGCGCCTCGCACCCTCGGAGGGCTGAACACCTTGGCACCTCTTTCCGTCACCGGAGCGAATCCGCTTCGTGACGCCGCGGACCGACGGCTCCCGCGTATCGCGGGGCCGTCGGGCCTGGTCATCTTCGGCGTCACAGGCGATTTGTCACGTAAAAAGCTGATGCCTGCCGTGTACGACCTCGCCAACCGCGGACTGCTGCCGCCGGGCTTCTCGCTCGTCGGCTTCGCGCGCCGGGAGTGGGCCCACGAGGACTTCGCGCAGGAGGTGCACGACGCGGTCAAGGAGCACGCGCGGACGCCCTTCCGCGAGGAGGTCTGGCAGCAGCTCATCCAGGGCATGCGGTTCGTCCAGGGCACCTTCGACGACGACGAGTCCTTCGAGCGGCTGCGCGACACCATCGAGGAGCTGGACAAGGCCCAGGGCACCGGGGGCAACTTCGCCTTCTACCTCTCCGTGCCGCCGTCCGCGTTCCCGGTCGTCATCCAGCAGCTGAAGAAGCACGGCCTGGCCGACCAGAGCGGCGGCTCCTGGCGGCGTGCGGTCATCGAGAAACCGTTCGGGCACAATCTGGCCTCGGCGGAGGACCTCAACAAGGTCGTGCACGAGGTCTTCGCCCCGGACCAGGTCTTCCGCATCGACCACTACCTGGGCAAGGAGACCGTCCAGAACATCCTGGCGCTCCGTTTCGCCAACACGATGTTCGAGCCGATCTGGAACCGGTCCTTCGTCGACCACGTACAGATCACGATGGCCGAGGACATCGGCATCGGCGGCCGGGCGGGCTACTACGACGGCATCGGCGCGGCCCGTGACGTCATCCAGAACCACCTGCTGCAGCTGATGGCGCTGACCGCGATGGAGGAGCCCGCCTCCTTCGACGCGGACGCGCTCGCCGCCGAGAAGACCAAGGTGCTCGGCGCGGTGCGGCTGCCGAGGGACCTGGGCCGGGACACCGTGTTCGCGCAGTACGCGGCCGGCTGGCAGGGCGGCGAGAAGGTCATCGGCTACCTCGAAGAGGACGGCATCGACCGCAAGTCGAAGACCGACACCTACGCGGCGATCAAGGTCGAGGTCGACAACCGCCGCTGGGCGGGCGTCCCCTTCTACCTCAGGACGGGCAAGCGGCTGGGCCGCCGGGTCACCGAGATCGCGGTGGTCTTCCAGCGCGCGCCCCACTCCCCCTTCGACTCCACCGCCACCGAGGAGCTGGGCCAGAACGCGATCGTCATCCGCGTCCAGCCGGACGAGGGTGTCACGGTCCGCTTCGGTTCGAAGGTGCCGGGCACCTCGATGGAGATCCGGGACGTGTCGATGGACTTCGCCTACGGCGAGTCCTTCACGGAGTCCTCGCCCGAGGCGTACGAGCGCCTGATCCTCGACGTCCTCCTGGGCGACTCGAACCTCTTCCCGCGCACCGAGGAGGTCGAGCTGTCCTGGAAGATCCTCGACCCGATCGAGGAGTACTGGGACAAGCACGGCAGGCCCGCGCAGTACCAGGCGGGCACCTGGGGTCCCGTCGAGGCGGACGAGATGCTCGAGCGAGACGGACGGAGCTGGCGCCGACCATGAAGACAGACCTCACGGACACCACGGCCAGCAAGATCAACAAGGCGCTGGTGAAAGCCCGCCGGGCGATAGGCACCCCGGCGGTCGGCATGGTGCTGACGCTGGTCATCGTGACGGACGAGGAGAACGCGTACGACGCGCTCAAGTCCGCCAACGACGCCTCCCGCGAGCACCCTTCACGCACGATCGTGGTGATCAAGCGCGTCTCCCGTTCGCCGCGCGACCGTACGAAGTCCCGCCTCGACGCCGAGGTACGGGTGGGCGCGGACGCGGGCACCGGTGACACGGTCGTGCTGCGGCTGTACGGCGAGGTCGCGGACCACGCCCAGTCGGTCGTGCTCCCGCTGCTGCTGCCGGACGCGCCGGTGGTCGTCTGGTGGCCGGTGAACGCTCCGCTCGACCCGGCCCGCGATCCGCTGGGCGCGCTCGGACAGCGCCGGGTCACCGACAGCTACGCCGCCGAGAAGCCGATCGACGAGCTGCGGGCCCGCGCGAAGAACTACGAGCCCGGCGACACGGACCTGGCCTGGACCCGGATCACCCCTTGGCGCTCCATGTTGGCCGCCGCGCTCGACCAGGTGGACTGCGAGGTCATCTCCGCGGAGGTACAGGGCGAGCAGTACAACCCGAGCGTGGAACTGCTGGCCATGTGGCTGGCGGACCGGCTCCATGTGCACGTACGGCGTGGGGTGTCGGCCGGGCCCGGCCTGAACGAGGTGCGGATGCTGACCAGCACCGGCCCCATCCGGCTCTACCGGCCGAACGGCGGGCTGGCGCTGCTCACGCTGGAGGACCAGCCGGACCGGGCCGTGGCGCTGAAGCGCCGCGAGACCTCCGAGCTGCTGGCGGAGGAGCTGCGCAGGCTCGACCCCGACGACACGTACGCGTCGGCCCTGCGGTTCGGGGTGGACCGGCTGGGCGGCGGGCTGAGCGCTGCGCCGGGCAGCGCGTCGGCGGCGACAGCGGCGGGGGCCGGGAGCTCCGCCGCCGCGGGTGCCAGGGCTACGGCTGGGGGTGCTGCCTCCGGTGGTGCGGCGCCTGGTGCCGCTGGTGGGACTTCCGGCGTCACGGCTTCCGGGGGTGCCGGGGCACTGGGCTCCGGGTCGGTGGCCTCGGCCGGTGGGCCCGGTCATGCCTCGGCGTCCGTTCCGGGTGCCGTTTCCGGTTCGGGTCCGGGGCTGGGTGCGGCCGTCGCGTCGGCCGCTTCCGCGGCGCGGGCTGCCGCGGCGCTGCCGCCGGCCGCTCCTTCGGCCGCCCCTTCGGGGACGGAGGGGTCGACGGGGTCTGCCGGTGACGGTGACGGTGACTCCGAGCGGCCCACTCCGGCGCAGATGCCGCCCGTGAAGAAGGCGACCACGTCATGAGCACCCCGCAGTTGGTCGTGCACCGCGACAAGGAGCTGATGGCGCAGGCCGCGGCGGCCCGGCTGATCACCAAGGTCGTCGACGCGCAGGCCTCGCGCGGCTACGCCTCGGTCGTCCTCACGGGTGGCCGCAACGGCAACGGGCTGCTCGCCGCGCTGGCGGCGGCGCCCGCCCGGGACGCGATCGACTGGGGCCGGCTGGACCTGTGGTGGGGCGACGAGCGGTTCCTGCCCGAGGGCGACGCCGAGCGCAATGTCACCCAGGCCCGTCAGGCGCTGCTGGACTCGGTGCCGCTGGACCCCAAGCGGGTGCACGCCATGCCGGCTTCGGACGGGCCGTGGGGTGCCGATGTGGACGCGGCGGCCGCGGCGTACGCCGAGGAGCTGGCGCGGGCGGCGGGGCCGGAGAACCACGGGTCGGTGCCGACGTTCGACGTGCTGATGCTGGGGGTCGGGCCGGACACCCATGTGGCCTCGCTCTTCCCCGAGCTGCCCGCCGTGCGGGAGACCGAGCGGACGGTGGTGGGGGTACGCGGAGCGCCGAAGCCGCCGCCGACGCGGGTCACGCTGACGTTGCCGGCGATCCGGGCGGCGCGTGAGGTGTGGTTGCTCGCGGCCGGGGAGGACAAGGGGGGCGGCGGCGATCGCGTTGTCCGGAGCCGGGGAGATCCAGGCGCGGCGGCGGGGCGAGCGGGAGGGCACGGACGCTGTGGCTGCTGGACGCGGCGGCGGCCTCGCGCCCGCCACGCTCGCTGTATCCGCCGGCCTCGCCGTAACGGGTTGGCTCTCGCCCCGCCGCCCCTGCCCGTTCCCATCCCTAGGGGCTGCGCCCCTTCGACCCCCATGCGCGGGCCGGTGGGGCTTCTCGCGCAGTTCCCCGCGCCCCTTTCAGGCGCGCGGGGAACTGCGTGGGGCGAGGAAACTCAGACGGCGAAGTCGTCCTCACGGGTTTCCGGCAGCGCCCACACGCACACCAGACTGACCAGGCACAACCCACCCGAGTAGAACCCCAGCACCAACGGCGACGACCACTGACTGTTCAACCACGTCGCCATGAGCGGAGCGAACCCGCCCCCGAACGTGTTGGCCAGGATGAACGCCGCCGACGCCCCGGTGTAGCGCAGCCACGCCGGGAACAGCTCCGCCAGGAACGCCGCCATCGGCGAGAACATCAGGGCGAGCAGCCCGAGACCCACCGTGTACGCACCGGTGATCAAGAACGCGTTGCCCGTGCTGAGCGACCCGTACATCGGCACGGCCCACACGACGGAGCCGGCCGCGCCCGCCAGCATCAGCGGACGGCGCCCGACCCGGTCGGCCAGCCGGGCGACGGGCAGGGTGATCGCGATCCCCGCCGCCGCCCCCACACTCGCCGCCGTGAGCATCGTGTTCTGCGGGATGCCGAGCGACTTCGGCCCGTAGGACAGGCTGTAGACGATCGTCAGGTAGTAGACGGCGGACCCGCCGATCGCCGCGCCGGTGCCGAGCAGCAGCCGCCCGGGATGGCGTGTGACGAGCGTGCCGAGCGGGAAGCGCGACACCGGTGCCGCCGGGGACCCCGACGAGCCCGCGGACGTGCCCGCCGAGGACCGTTCCCGGAAGAGTGGTGACTCCGACACCGTCGACCGCACCCACAGCCCGACCACCACGAGCACCGCGCTGAGCAGGAACGGCACCCGCCAGGCCCAGTCGGCGAAGCCGTCGCGGCCCACGATGTTCAGGGTCGGGAGGATGACGGCGCTGGAGAGCAGGAACCCGAGGGAGGGGCCGACGTTCGGGACGGCGGCGTACAGGGCCCGTCGGCCGGGCGGGGCGTGCTCGGCGGCCAGCAGGACCGCGCCGCCCCACTCGCCGCCCATGCTGACGCCCTGCAGCAGACGGAGGGTCACCAGGAGGACGGGGGCGAGGAGTCCGGCGGTCTCGTAGGTCGGGAGCAGGCCGACGCCGACCGTCGCGAGGCCCATGAGCAGGAGGGAGGCGACCAGGGCGCGCCGTCTGCCCAGTCGGTCGCCGATCGTGCCGAAGAGCACGACGCCGAGGGGGCGGGACAGGAAGGCCGCGGCGAAGGTGAGGAACGCGGCGAGGGTGGAGACGGTCGGGTTGCCGGAGGGGAAGAACGCGGGGCCGAGGACGAGCGCGGAGGCCGTGCCGTAGACGGCGAAGTCGTAGTACTCGATGGTCGTGCCGATGAGACTCGCGGCGGCGACCCGGGACGGCTTGCTCGACGCGGCCGACGGGGAGGCGGGTAAGGCGGCGGGGCTGGGGCCGCGGCCTCGGCGACGGCCCTGGACGGGGATTCGGGCATGGGGGCTCACTTCCGGTACGCCCGGAGACGAATGGTCCGGGCCCAGAGGGGGACGGCCACGCATGAAACACGAACCGGAGTGTGGCTGTCACCCTAGGCCGGGAAATTCGAATCCCACAAGGAACCCCGAGAAAGAACGCCCGCCCACTTCGTCGAATTCTTTCGAAGGCGGAATACGCGTCGATTACACGGGACAACACCCATATCAAACATGTGATCCCGCTATGTGTGCGGACAGGTCGTCAAAATACGGCACGAAAGCCACCCTTGGAGCCCGTCAACCCCGGGAATCCTGTCGAGTCGCTGTCAATATTCATGCGTCCTTCCGCATAAAAATTTGCCGCCGGTCACGCCTTGCCAACCGCCGATCACCCACGAAATGCTGGCGCCCGGCAGAACTTGAAAGTTCTACGACCATCGTTTTTCGGACATGGAGCGGAAGGCTTTTCCCATGCTGAAAAGTGGCAAGCCATTACGTTGGAGAAGGCTTTCCCTGGCCGGTGACGACCGGCATTTGCTGATACCGCTCGACCACAGCGTCTCGGACGGTCCGGTCGCTCCTCCGGGTCAGTGGGAAGAGCTGTTGAAGGCTCTGGTGGCCGGCGGCGCCGACGGGATCGTCGTCCACAAGGGGCGGGCCCGCACCCTCGACCCCGCCCTCCTCAGGAACTGCGCGCTGGTGGTGCATCTGAGCGCCAGCACGACCTGCTCCGCCGACGTCGACGCCAAGGTGCTGGTCGGCGACGTGGAGGAGGCGGTGGCCCTCGGCGCCGACGCGGTCAGCGTCCATGTGAACATCGGCTCGGACACCGAGGGGCGTCAGCTCGCCGACCTGGGCGCGGTGGCCCGATCCTGCGACACCTGGGGCATGCCGCTGATCGCGATGGTCTACCCCCGGGGCCCCCGGATCGAGAATCCGCACGATCCCGCGCTCCTCGCGCACATCGTGAACGTCGCCGCCGACCTGGGCGCCGACATGGTGAAGACCTCGGTGGCCCTGCCGCTCGACCGGATGGCCGAGGTGGTGGCCCACAGCCCCATCCCCGTCCTCGCCGCCGGCGGCCCGCCCGACGGCTCCGACCTCATCGAGTACGGCACCGCCGTGATGGCCGCCGGCTGTCGCGGTCTGGCCGTCGGCCGCCGCGTCTTCTCCTCCGCCTCCCCCGCCTCCCTGGTCTCCCGGCTCGCCGCCGTGGTGCACGGGGAGGGGCACGGCGATGCGGACCCCCTGGATGGCATAAACATGGCACATACAGGCACGACCCATTCCCCCTACTCGACGATCGTGGCAGGTGTCGCATGAGGTTCGCGTGGATCGATCTCCGTGAAGTCCCCCGTCCGCAGCTCCAGGCGGTGGTGGACGCGGCCGTCCACGCCCGGATGGCGGGGGTGGTCTCCGCCGACGCCGAGCTGCTGGGGACACTGCCGCCGACGGTGACCCGGGTGCTGGCGGGCGGAGCCCCGGCCGCCGTGCCCGCGGGGAAGCCCGCCGACAAGGGCGGCAAGGGTGACAGGGAGGCGAAGGCCGCGGCCGACGCCAAGCCCGCGGACAAGCCCTCCACCGGCGCCGGAGTCGACCTTCTGCTGCGGAAGTTCACCGCCCAGGACGAGCTGGACGCCCTCGCGGCGGAGAACCGGGCCGCGAGCGGCACCCCGGTCGCCGGCTTCGTCGACGTACGGGACGACCGCACCCTCCAGCTGTCGTGCGTGGGTGCGATGGCACTGCCGTACACGGTGATCCACTTCGCCGATCCGACGAAGATCCCGTTGGAGATCGTGCTCGCGGCGGCCGAGTCGGCCGAGGGGAAGCTGGTGACCGTCGTCGGGGACCTGGAGGAGGCGGCCATCGTCTTCGACGTCCTCGAACGCGGTTCGGACGGCATCCTGTTCACCCCCCGCAGCGCGGACGACGTGTTCGCGCTGGCCCGGCTGCTGGAGGCGACCACCCCGCAGCTGGAGCTGTCCACGCTCACCGTCGAGAGCATCCGGCACGTCGGGCTCGGCGACCGGGTCTGCGTGGACACCTGCTCGCACTTCGAGGAGGACGAGGGCATCCTCGTCGGCTCGTACTCCTCCGGGTTCGTGCTCTGCTGCAGCGAGACCCACCCGCTGCCGTACATGCCGACCCGGCCCTTCCGGGTCAACGCCGGTGCCCTGCACTCGTACACGCTGGGCCCCGACAACCGCACCAACTACCTCAGCGAGGTCGGTTCCGGCAGCGCCCTGCTGGCGGTCGGCGCCGACGGCCGCACCCGGCGCGTGGTGGTCGGGCGGGCCAAGCTGGAGTCCCGCCCGCTGCTGGAGATCCGCACCCACGCGGAGGACGGGCGACTGGTGAGCCTGACCGTGCAGGACGACTGGCATGTGCGGGTGCTCGGGCCGGGCGGCAAGGTCCTCAACGTCACCGAGCTGCGGACCGGCGACGAGCTGCTCGGATATCTGGCCCAGGACAAGCGCCATGTGGGCCTGCCCATCGGCGAGTTCTGCAAGGAGGTCTGAGGTCCCATGGGCGAGCTCGTGGCGGCCGCGGCCGGAGAGGACGGGATGGGTGCCCTGGTCCAGCGGCTGTTCGACGCGCGGGACGACGGTCTGCCCTATCTGACGCACCAGCGGGAGACCGTCACCCGCGGGGAGTTACGGGAGCGGGTGGCCAAGCAGGCCGCCGTGTTCGCCGGTTACGACATCGGCCCCGGCAGCACGGTGGGGCTGCGGACCCCGCCCAGTTTCACCCAGGTCGAGGTCCTGCTGGCGCTGTGGCGGCTGGGCGCGCAGGTGATGCTGTTCGACTTCCGGCTGAAGCCCGCCGAGGTCGACGCGCTGTGCGCCGTCTGCCGGCCGCAGTTCATGGTCCGGGCCGGCGCCAACGTCCGGGCGGCGTTCGGCTTCCGGTCCGAGTACGAGGTCGCCACCGAGTGCCGCAGGGCGGGGCGGGCGGCCGACGGCGGGCACCGGCTGGTCCAGTTCAGCTCGGGATCGACCGGGCGGCCGAAGGTGATCGGCCGGACCGCCGGGTCGATCGCCGCCGAGCTGGAGTCGTTCGCGGCGGTTCCCGGGATGCCGGTCGAGGGCGACCGGCTGCTGCTGCTCAGCTCCACCGCGCACAGCTTCGGGCTGGTCGGCGGGCTGCTGCACGCGCTGGCGGCCGGGGTCTGCGTCGTCTTCGCGCCCCGGGTCTCGGCCCGCGACATCCTGCGGACCTCCCTCGACCACGAGATCAGCGCCCTGTTCGGGGTGCCGATGCACTACGAACTGCTCGCGTCCGCCCTCGATCCGCCCGCGCTGCCCGCGCTGCGGACCGCCGTCTCCGGCGGCGAGCTGATGCCTCCGGAGGTCGCCGCGCGGTTCGCCGAACGGTACGGCGTCATGGTCGGTGAGGCCTACGGCACCACCGAGACCGGCATCGTCGCCATCGACGTCGGCGGCACGCTGCGCCCCTCCGTGGGCCGCCCCGCGCCGGGGGTGGTGGTCCGCGCGCACAAGGGCGAACTGGACGTCGCGCTCGGCGAGTCGCCCTACCTCTTCGACTCCGGCGGCACCCAGTACACCGACGGCTGGCTGCACACCCGTGACCGGGCGGCGGTCGGCGCCGACGGGACGGTCACCGTGGGCGGCCGCGCCGACTCCCTCGTCGTCATCGGCGGCCTCAAGGTCGACCTCACCGAGGTCGAGCACGTGCTGCGCGCGCACCCGGCCGTCGAGCAGGCGGTCCTGGTCCACGAGGACGTCACCGAGGCGTACGTGGCCCTCGCCGCCGGGGGCGGGAGTCCGTCGGCGGAGGAGCTGCTGCGCTGGTGCCGGGAGCGGCTGGCCGACTACAAGCTGCCCCGGGTGATCCGGATGCTGGAGGACCTGCCCCGCACGTCGAACGGGAAGCTGGTCCGCCGGGCTGCGACGCTCCAGGCGGCGGCGAGCGGCGGCGCGTGACGGCTCGGCAGACAGCCCCGGGCGAACGGCCCCGATGAGTTTTCGCACGACCTTCTCACGACATTCCCCCTGGAGATGGCGATCATGAGCACGTCCACCCTGGACAACGAGATCCGCGAGTTCGTCCTGACCACGGTCATCGACGAGATGAACATCCTGCTGAGCCGGGACGGCATCACCGACGAGAGCCCGGTGACCGTCGGCGGTCTGGAGCTGGACTCCCTGAGTCTCATCGAGCTGACGTTGCGGCTGGAATCGCGGTTCGGCGTGGAGATCCCGGACACCGACATCGAGCCGCTGGCCTCGCTGACCCTCGGCGGGCTCGTCGCCGAGGTCGTCGGGCGCGGGGCGAAGGCATGAACGCGGAGACCTCGACGTCGTCCGTCACGGAAGCGGCCGCGCGGGGCGCGTCCCCGTCGGCCGCCGTCGCCCCGGCCGTCCTCACCACCGGTCTCGTCCGGGAGCTGCTGTCCGACCGCAAGATCTTCCCCGGCGTCCCGGACGATCTCGACGAGGACGCCGAACTGGTCCTGGACTCGCTGGGGTTGGTGTGGCTGCTGCATGTGGTGGAGGAGCGGTACGGCCTGGTCGTGGAGCCCGGCGACGAGGACATCGCCGACCTGACCTCGCTCCGGCGGCTCACGGAGTTCCTGGGCGCGGCGGGGAATCCGGGAGCGGGAACGCCGGAGGCGGCGGACGGGGGTGAGCGCGTTGGCCGGTGAGGTGACGGTGACCGGGTTCGGCGTGCGCACCGCCTTCGGCGCGGGGCCGGACGCCTTGCGGCGCGGTGTCTTCGCGGGTGTCCCCTCCTTCGCCCCCACCACCCGGTTCGACACCGGCCCCTATCGCACCTCGATGGCCGGCGCCGCCCCCGACGGTCCCGACGGGACGGAGCACTGGGCGCTGCGTCCCGCCCTCGCCCGATGCGGCGCGGAGGCCCTCGACATGGCGGGCCTCCCGAGGGGCACCGAGGCGGCGGTCCTCCTGGGCATCGCGGGCGACTGCACGAGCATCACGCGGTACTGGCGGGAGACGGCGGCAGCGGGGGCTACGGCAGCGGGGGCCGACGAGAACGACGGCACCGAGTCGGACCGAGACGCGATCCGGTCCCCCGGGTTCACCGGTACGGGCCGGGACTCGACCCGAGCCCCCGGGTTCACCGGCACCGACGCGGGGCACGTCCACCCCGGAACGGGAACCGGAGCCGTCGGGGCGGCGGGGCTCGCCGTGGCGTCGGCCGATGCGGCGGCGGCCCGGCTCGCGGACGCCGTCCCCGCGCATCTCGCCCAGTCCCTTGCCCGAGGCCTCGGGCTGACCGGGCCCCGGCTCACTTTCACCAACGCCTGTGTGGCCTCCGCCGCCGCGATCATCCACGCCTGCCGGCTGATCGCCGGCGGGCGCATAGACGTGGCGGTGTGCGCCGGCGGCTATCTGGTGGAGGAGGAGACGTTCGGGAAGTTCGACTCGGGGCGGGCGCTGTCGCGGGACGGTACGGTGCGGCCGTTCAGCGCCGACCGCACGGGACTGCTGCTCGGCGACGGGGTCGCGGCGGTCGTGCTGGAGTCCGCCGAGCACACGCGGCGGCGCGGGGCACGGCCGCTCGCGAGCGTGGTCGGCTGGGGTGCGGCGACCGACGCCCACCACATCGCCCAGCCGCACCCGGACGGCGTCGGCCTGGCCCTCGCGACCCGCCAGGCCCTGCGGCTGGCCGGGGACCCCGACGGGGCGAGCCTCGGCTATGTCAACGCCCACGGCACCGGCACCAAGTACAACGACGGCGCCGAGACCCGGGGGCTGCGCGCCGCCCTCGGGAAGCGGGCCGAGTCGATCCCGGTCAGCTCCACCAAGAGCACCACGGGCCATCTCCTGGAGGCCGCCGGAGTCGTGGAGTTCGTGATCACGATGCTGGCCCTGACGGAGGGCGTGCTGCCGCCGACCGCCAACTTCACGCGGGCGGACCCGGAGTGCGACCTGGACTACGTCCCGAACAGCCCCCGCCGGGCGGACCTCCGCCGCGCCCTCACCATCAACGCCGCCTTCGGGGGCGCCAACACCGCACTCGTCCTGGAGCGACCGTGACGAAGACGGAACTGGGCAGGAAAACCGAGACCCGGGCTGCCGACCGGACCGAGACCCCGGCGACCGGCGTGACGGCGTCGCATCCGGCGCTCGGGGTCCTGGCCGCCGCCACCGCGACCCATGGGACCGGGCGGGACGGCGACATCCCGCTGCCGCGCCTGCCCGGGTTCGTGGAGTCGGCGTTCAGCCCGCTGGTGTACGAGGTCGCCGCGCGGTGCCTGACCGCACGTCCCCGTGGGGACACCTCCCGCTCGGGCGAGGCCGAGAGCGGGGAAGGCTCCCGTACGGCCGTCGCGCTGGCGAGCCTGATGGGCGACACCACCACGGCCGATGTGGCGAGCCGGCGGGTGGTCTCGGGCCGGGTGCACAACCCGCTGCTGTTCATGCAGGCCACCGCCAACTCCGTGCTGGGGCACCTCAGCCGGGAGTTCGGGATCACCGGGCAGATGTTCAGCCTGTCCACGCTCGACGACCCGGCGACCGAGCTGCTGGCGATGGCCGACCTCCTCCTGGAGGACCCGGAGCTGGACCGGGTCCTGGTGGTGGGCGTGGAACTGGGCGGCGGCGAGCGATGGGCCGCCGTGCACCGGGAGCTGTCCGCGGACCACGGCCGCCCGGTCCCGGACCTGCCCGCCTCCGCCGCCGTGGCCGCGGCCGTCCTGCTCGGCCGCCCCGGTTCCGGCACCCCCGTCACCATCATGCCGACGGAGACGTACGCCGGGGAGAGCCCGGCGGCGGCTCCGCACACCGGCAGCGTGCAAGGCCTGTTCGACCTGGCCGACGCCCACCGTCGTCTCCTGCGGGACGGCGATCGAGACGAGACGGAGACCCATGCTCATCAGTAGGCAGGAGCGGGCGCGGATCTGCTCCGACACGGAACTCGGCGCCGGCAACGTCCTGCACCGGCTGCGGGCGTACGAACGCCCGCTCGACGAGCCGGTGTTGCGCACCGACGGCACCTGGCGCGCACCGGACGGCAGCCGGCCCGAGGTGCTGACACTCGGGCAGTTGTACGAGGTGGTGGAGACCTACGCGGGCTGGTACGCGGCCCACGGTGTGCGCCCCCGCGACCCGGTGGCCATCCATTCCTTCTCGACCGCCGAGTTCGCGGTGAACTTCCTGGCGCTGACCTCGCTCGGCGCGATCCCGTCGTTCGTCAACGGCAACCTGTCCCCGGAGATCGCCCGGGAGTACGTCCGCCGCCAGGGCGCGGTGGGCGCCTTCACGGACGAGGCACACCGGGAGGTGCCGGCCGGGGACGATTCGACCCTCGGCTTCCGAGTGACCGCCGGCGACATCCGGCCGGAGCACCGCGCATCGCTGCCGCAGGCGTACCCGTACCGGCACGACCCCACCGACCCCGTGCTGATCTCCCACTCCTCCGGTACGACCGGTCTGCCGAAGGGGGTGCCGCACACCCACCGGACGCTGATGTACGCCCAGTTGCACCGGCTACGGTTCTCGACCGGCGCCGACATGGAACGCACGCTGGTGGGGCTGCCGGGCGCGCACAACGCGATGGTGGCGACGCTGCTGTACTGCCTGCTGCTGCGCACGGACATCAGGCTGCTCTCCAGCCAGCGGGGCACGGACGTCCTCGACGCGATCGAGGAGTTCCGGCCGACGACCGTGCTGGCCTTCGCCGGGACCTTCGGCGAGATGGCGGCGGAGGATCTGACGGCACGTGATCTGTCCAGCGTGCAGGTGTGGTTCAACACCGGGGACGCGGCGCACGAGGCGCACATCCGGGCGCTCGTCCGGCACGGGAGCCGGATCGAGATCCGTCGCGACCTGAGCCGGGTCCGGGTCGAGGGCTCGGTCTTCGTGGACGGGCTCGGTTCGTCGGAGGCCGGCTACTCCGTCTTCCACAACCGGCACACCAAGGACACCTCCGCCTACTCCCGCTGCGTCGGCAAGCCGATCAGCTTCGCCGAGGCCGCGGTCCTGGCCGAGGACGGCACCCCGCTGCCACCCGGGCAGATCGGCCGCCTAGGCCTCAAGTCGCCCACCCTCACACCCGGATACTGGAACGATTCGCTCACCTGGAACCGGATGCGGCTCGGCGGCTACTGGCTCACCGGCGACCTCGCCCGCCAGGACGAGGCGGGCAACTTCTACCACCTCGACCGGGCCCCGGACGCCGTCCGCACCCGCGCGGGGATCGTCTTCAGCACCCGCACCGAGGAACTCCTCCTGGCCGAGCTGCCGGGCCTCGCCGACTGCACGGTGGTCGCGGTCGCCCCGGACGGCGTCCGCGCGGACTGGGACGGCGACGGGGAGGCCGAGGCATACGTGCTGCTCCAGCCGGCCGAGGAGAACGGCGAGACCGGTGACGAGGAGTGGACCGGGCGCGTCAACTCCGTGCTGACGGAGGCCGGTTTCCCACCCGTGTCCCGGGCCCTGCGGATGAAGCCCGACGACGTGGCCAAGGGGGCCACCGGCAAGGTTCTCAAACGAGTGATGCGCGACCGGTTCGCCGCCGACATGGCCGACACCGTCGCCACCGAGGAGCAGCACGCATGAGCACGACGACGACAGCGACCGGGGGCGCGGCCGGTGGCGACGGAGTCAACCACCGCGCCCGCGCGAGCGAGGCGTACCGGCTGTGGTGGCAGCACGACGCCAACTGGTACCAGGGCGTGGCCGCGCGGTTCGGGCAGGAGGCCGCGAACGAGATCAACGCGGAGGCGATGGGGAAGGTCGCCCTGCACGTCGGGCAGCGGGTCGCCCGGCTGTACGGGCCGCTCCCCGACACCGGTGACGTCCGCAAGGACCTGGAGGAGCTGCGCCGTCGCTACGACGACTGCGGCGACCGGATGTTCCCGCCGGAGCTGCGCAACGCCGCCACCGAGGTCGAGGACGACGACCTGATCGTGCTGACGCTGAAGCGGAACTTCGCGATCACCATGGTCCGGATGGCCGGTTCCCTGGAGGGCTACCGCTGCCCGTGCACCGCCGTCCACGCCGGCTGGTCCGAGGGGCTCGGCGTGACCCTCACGGAGAACAGGGCCGAGAGCTGTCTGCGGAACGGTGACGCGGCGTGCCGTCTGCTGATGCGCGTCGCCGCCGCTCCCGTCGCACCGGGTTCGGAGGGCTGAGGCATGCGCGTACTTGTCGCCGGGGCCACCGGAGTGGTGGGCCGTCCGCTGGTGGGCGCGTTGCGGGCGCGGGGCCACCGGGTGAGCGCACTGGTGCGGCAGAGGTCGAGGGAGCGGGTCCCGGAGGCGGACGAGGTGGTGGTCGCCGACGCCCTGGACCGTGAGGCCGTGCTGGCGGCGGTGTCGGCCGCCCGGCCCGAGGTGGTCGTCCACCAGATGTCGGCGCTGCGGCTGCTGCGCGACGACCCGCCGGGGGCCTTCGCCCTCACCGCCCGGCTGCGCACCGAGGGCACCGCCCATCTGGTCGAGGGGGCCCGCGCGGCCGGTTCACGCCGGCTCGTCGCCCAGTCCATCGCGTTCGCCGCCGCCCCGGCCGGGGACCCGGTCCTGGACGAGGACGCGCCCCTGTACGTGGACGCTCCCGACCCCGGCTGGGCCTCGACCGTGCGGGCCGTCGCCGAGCTGGAACGGCGGGTGACGGACCCAGGCAGCGGCCTGGAGGGTGTGGTGCTGCGCTACGGCACGCTGTACGGCCCCCGCACCGCGTACGCCCGTACCGGCGCGACCGCGGAATCCGTGCGGGCCGGGCGGCTGCCGCTGCCGGGCAGCGGGGCGGGGATCATGTCGTTCCTGCACGTCGAGGACGCCGTGGGGGCGGCGGTGACGGCCGTCGAGGCCGACGCGAGCGGGGTGTTCCATGTGACGGACGACGATCCGGCCCCGGCGGCGCAGTGGCTGCCCCACCTCGCCCGGATGCTCGCCGCGCCCTCCCCGCGCACGGTCCCCGCGGCCCTCGCGCCCCGTCTCCTCGGCTGGTTCATGGCCCACCAGCTCACCTCGGCGCACGGCGCCGCCAACGACCGGGCCCGTACGGCGCTCGGCTGGAAGCCGGCCAGACCGAGCTGGCGCGACGGACTGGGCCAGGAATGACCGGCCCCGACGACACCACCGCACCCGACACGCCCCGGACCGGCTGGACCGCCACGGCCGCCGCCCTGCCCGGCGCCGCCGGCCCCGCCGGCCCCCTCACCGTCTGTGTGGTCGGTGCCGGCCCCCGGGGGCTGTCCGTGCTGGAGCGGATCTGTGCCAACGCCGGGGGGATCGTCCGGCCGGTCGAGGTGCACCTCGTGGACCCGTACCCGCCGGGCGCGGGCGCGGTCTGGCGGACGGACCAGCCGGGCGAGCTGCTGATGAACACGGTCGCCTCCCAGGTGACCCTGT
This sequence comes from Streptomyces sp. MNU76, assembly GCF_020982545.1. GTDB lineage: Bacteria > Actinomycetota > Actinomycetes > Streptomycetales > Streptomycetaceae > Streptomyces. The sequence continues at coordinate 208,564 of NZ_JAJKLK010000005.1, forward strand.
TCACCGACGCGAGCGTGGACTGCGCGGGACCGACGGTGCCGGGCCCCAGCCTGTACGAGTGGGCGTGCGCGGTCCGGGACGGGGTCGTCGACCACGATCTCCCGGCCCGCGCCCTGGTCGAGGCCCGGCGGCTCGGCCCGGACACCTATCCGACCCGCGCGTTCCACGGCCATTACCTGGAGTGGGTCTTCAGCCACCTGTTACGCACGGCCCCCGCCCATGTCACCGTCCACACGCACCGGACCACCGCGACCGGTTTGCGCGAGGACACCGCGGACGGGCCGCAGCGGGTGACCCTGGCGAACGGCGAAACGCTGACCGGGCTGGCCGCCGTGGTGCTGGCCCTCGGCCACGGCACCCTGACCCCGTCGCCGGAGGAACGCGCGCTGCGCTCCTTCGCCGACCGCCACGGCCTCACCTACGTGGCCCCCGCCAATCCGGCCGACACCGACCTGAGCGGCATCGCCCCGGGCACCCCGGTCGCCCTGCGCGGCCTGGGCCTGAACTTCTTCGACTGCCTGGCCCTGCTCACCGAGGGCCGCGGCGGCACGTTCAAGGAGGGCGAGTCCGGTCTCGTCTATCTGCCGAGCGGCAACGAGCCCGTCCTGTACGCCGGTTCGCGGCGTGGCGTCCCGTACCACGCCCGGGGCGAGAACCAGAAGGGCGCCCTCGGCCGCCACGAGCCGCGCTTCCTGACGGCGGACGTCATCGCGGAGCTACGGCACCGCGTGACCGCCGGCCAACCCCTCGGCTTCCGCGGCGCCCTCTGGCCCCTCGTCGACCGCGAGGTACGGACCGTCCACCACGAGGCCCGCATCCGCGCCGCCCGGGGGCCGGAGGCGGCCGCGGCGTTCGTACGGTCGTACCTCGCGGCCTCGGGCGACGAGGGCGTGGAGGCGGCCCTGCTCGACGAGCACGGCGTCCCCGCCCACGAGCGATGGGACTGGACACGTATCGAACAGCCCTACGGCGAGCGCATGTTCAGCGACCGTGCCGACTTCCGGCACTGGCTGTTGGACCATCTGCGCCGGGATGTCGCCGAGGCCCGCCTCGGCAATGTCGACGGCCCGCTGAAGGCCGCGCTGGACGCCCTGCGGGACCTGCGCAACGAGATCCGGCTGGTCGTCGACCACGGCGGGGTCTCCGGCGACTCGTACCGCGCCGAACTCGACGACTGGTACACCCCGTTGAACGCCTTCACGTCGATCGGCCCGCCCGCCTTCCGGATCGAGCAGCTGATCGCGCTGATCGAGGCGGACGTGCTGCACGTGCTGGGCCCGAGCATCCGCGTCCGGGCCTGGTCGCCCGACGGCGGCCTCGAAGAGCCCTTCCCCGACGGACCCGGCCCCGGCCCGGGCTGCTTCCTCGTGGACGCGGAGCTGGTGGACGAACCCCCGGTCCGGGTCGCCGCGTTGATCGAGGCGCGGCTGCCCGCCGTCGATCTGCGGCGCAGCGCCGACCCGCTGCTGCGGGCGCTGTTCCGGGCCGGTGCGTGCGTGCCGTTCCGGCTCGGCGGCGACGCGGGGTACGAGCCCGGCGGGCTGGCGGTGACCGACGGCCCGCCCCGGCTCGTGGACGCCGAGGGCCGAGCACATCCGCGCCGGTACGCCTTCGGGGTGCCGGTGGAGGGCGTGCGCTGGGTGACGGCGGTCGGCATCAGGCCCGGCGTGGGCTCGGTGACGCTGGAGGACTCGGACGCGATCGCCCGGGCCGCGCTCGGGCTCGCCCCGGAGGCGGGCCGGACGGCAGGCGGAGGGAGTCGAGGAACGTGAACGCGATGTCCGTGGGCACCGACGCGGGCCTGCTCGCCCCCACCTGGGCCGGTACGCCCGCCGCGGCGGAGGTGACCGACGAGGCGTGGCTGCAGGCCATGCTGGACGCCGAGGTGGCGCTGGCCCGCGCCCAGCACGCGGTCGGTCTGACACCGGCGGCCGTGGTGGAGACGATCGCCTCGGCGGCCCGGGTGGAACGGCTCGACCTGCCCGCCCTGGCCCATGCCGCCCGGGCCGCCGCCAATCCGGTGGTCGCGCTGGTGACCGCGTTCGCCGAGGTCGTCGCCGCGCAGGATCCGGGCGCCGCGGAGTATGTGCACCGGGGGTCCACGAGTCAGGACATCCTGGACTCGGCGGCGATGGTGATCGCCCGCCGGGTCCTCGGGCTGATCGGCGGGGATCTGTCACGTGTCGCCGCGGCCTTCGCCGCACTGGCCGACACCCATCGGCACACCGTCCTCGCCGGGCGCACCCTGGCCCAGCACGCCGTGCCGACGACCTTCGGGCTGAAGGCCGCGGGGTGGCTGGAGCTGGTGGTCGACGCGACGGTGCGGGTGCGGGCGGTGGCGTCCGGGCTTCCGGCGCAACTGGGCGGAGCGGGTGGGACGTTGGCCGCGTACCGGGAGTATGCGGCGGTGGACCGCGCGGGCCGCCGGGAGACGGACGGCCGCGAGGGGACCGCGAGGGCTGATCGCACCCCCGACGCGGGCGGTCTGGAGCTGCTGGGCCCCTTCTCCTCGGCTCTGGGACTCGCCGAACCCACCCTCCCCTGGCACACCGTCCGCACCCCCGTCGCCGAACTCGGGGCCGTGCTGCAGCTCGTCACCGGAGCGCTCGGGAAGTTCGCGCTGGACGTGCAGACGCTGTCCCGTACCGAGATCGGTGAGCTGTCCGAGCCGGCGGCGGCCGGGCGCGGGGCCTCCTCGGCCATGCCGCAGAAGCGGAATCCCGCGCTGGCCACGCTGATCGTGTCGGCCGCCCGGCAGGTACCCGCGCACGCGCTCGTGCTGGCGCAGTGTCTGCTCGCCGAGGACGAACGGCCCGCCGGGGCGTGGCACGCCGAATGGCAGCCGCTGCGGGAGGCGTTGCGGCTGGCGGGCGGGGCCGCGCACACCGCCGTCGAGCTGGCGGAGGGCCTGGTCGTCCACCCGGAGCGCATGCGGGCCAACCTCGATCTGACCGGAGGCGCCATCGTCGCCGAACGGCTGGCCGTGGCCCTGACCCCGGCGCTCGGCAAGGCCCGCGCGAAGAAGCTGCTGACCGCCGCGTCGGCCGAGGCCGCTGACACCGGCCGGCCCCTGAGCGAGCTGCTGATCGCCGACCCCGAGCTGTCCGCCCGGTTGCCCTCCGCCCAGCTGGCGGAACTGCTCGACCCGGCCCGCTACACCGGCGCGGCCGACGCCCTGATCGACCGCGCCCTGCGCAGATACGACGGCGTGCGCGACCACGAGACGCCCAGCGGAGGACCCCTGTGAGCACCGTGAGCCGGACGACCGGGACCCCGGAGGTCGCCCCACCCACCCGCTCCTGGCCGGTCCTGGTGGTCGTGGTCTGCGCGCAGATGCTGATCTGGCTGGACACCTCGATCCTCAACGTCGCCGTCACCACGCTCGCCGACCCGGTGGCGGGCCTGGGCGCCACCCCCGGCGAGCTGGAGTGGGTGGCGAGTGCCTACACCCTGGTCGTCGCCTGCACCCTGTTCGCGGGCGGCGCGCTCGCGGACCGTTTCGGCCCCCGGAACACCCTGCTCGCCGGGCTCGCGCTGATCGGTGTGGCCTCTGGCGCGGGCGCGTTCGTGGACAGCCCGGCGTGGCTGATCGTGGCCCGCGCCTTCATGGGCGCGGGCAGCGGCCTGTTGATGCCGGCGACGCTGACGGTGATCGTGCAGAGCACCCCGGAGGAGAAGCGCACCCGGGCGATCGCGATCTGGAGCTCGTCGAGCGGTCTCGGCGTGGCCGTCGGCCCGGTCGCGGGCGGGGCGCTGCTCAGCCACTTCTGGTGGGGCTCGGTGTTCCTGGTCAACGTGCCGATCGTCGCCCTGTGCCTGCCGGCGGTCCTGGCCGTCGTCCCCGACCTGGGCGGCTCCCGACGCCGTGTACTCGATCTGCCCGGTCTCGTCCTGTCGGTGCTCGGCCTGGGCGGGGTGGTCTACGGCATCATCGAACTCGGCGGCGGCAGCGCCTGGTACGGCCCGCACGTACTGCTGCCCCTGGTGCTGGGCGGTGTGGTGCTGGCCGTCTTCGTCGCCGGTCAGCGCAGGTCCGCGACGCCCAGCCTGGATCTGCGGCTGTTCCGGCAGCCCGGCTTCACGGCCGGCAGCGTGGTCCTGCTGATCGCCTTCATGGCGCTGGCCGGTCATCTGTTCTACGCGGCCTTCTATCTCCAGGGCCCCCGGGGCCTCTCCCCCGCCGACGCCGGGACGGTCATGATCGCCGCCGCGATCGGCATCGTCCTGGGCAGCCAGGCCTCGCCGGCGCTGAGCCGTCTGCTGTCGGCCCGCTGGACCGTCGCCGCCGGGATCCTGGCCACCGCCGTCACCTATGTCGCGTACGCCTGGCTCGACGGGCGGACCCCGCTCTGGTGCGTCGCCGCGCTGCTGTGGATCCAGGGCTTCGGCATGGGCCTGGTCGGTACCCCGGTCACGGCCGTGATGATGCGCGGGGTGCCGCCCCAGCTCGCCGGCGCCGGTTCCGCCGTCAACAGCGTCACCCGGCAGGTGGGCGGCACCCTCGGCGTGGCCATGGCCGGCTCGATCCTCTCGGCGGTCTACCGGCACCGGATGGCCGACGCCGAACTGCCCTCCCCCGCACAGGGTCTGTCACCGGCCGCCGAGGAACAGGCCCGCACCTCCGCCGAGGCCGCCCGCTCCCTGGCCGACTCCCTGAACCTGCCCTCCCTGGCGACCACGGCCGACCGCGCCTTCCTCGACGCCATGTACGCGGCAACGCTCTGCGTCGCCGCCCTCGCCCTCGTCGGCTGCGCGGTGGCGGTGGCGGGCCTGCGCTCCCCGCCGGGCCACCCCCGACAACGCACCTGAGCTCCGCACGTACACGGACGAACCCGAGCCACGTACACGGACGAACCCGAACCACGCACATCGACGAACCTGAGCCCCGCACGTACAGAACGGAGCACCTCATGGCACGGCCCACCCCCCGCTCGGTCTTCGTCACCGGTGGCAACAGAGGCATCGGACTCGCCATAGCCCGCCGCTTCGCCGGGGCCGGAGACCGGGTGACGGTGACCTACCGCAACGAGGCGCCGCCCGCCTCCGAGGGCTTCCTCTCCGTACGGTGCGACGTGACCGACGGCGGCCTGATCGACCAGGCCTTCAAGGAGGCCGAGACGGCCCACGGCCCGGTCACCGTCCTGGTCGCGAACGCCGGCGCCGCCCGGGACCGGCTGCTGCTGCGGATGTCCGAGGAGGACTTCACCTCCGTCGTCGACACCGACCTCACCGGGGCCTTCCGGGTCGCGCAGCGCGCGGTGCGCGGCATGCTGCGCGTGGGCCACGGCCGGATCGTGCTGATCTCGTCCACGGCCGCCCTGAACGGCTCGCCGGGCCAGACCAACTACGCGGCGGCGAAGGCCGGCCTCGTCGGCTTCGCCCGCTCCCTCACGCGGGAGCTCGGTCCCCGGGACATCACCTGCAACGTCGTCGCCCCGGGGCTCACCGACACGGACATGAGCCGCGCCCTCACCCCGGAACAGCGCCGCGCACTGCTGAGCACCACCCCCGCCGGGCGCCTGGGCACCCCGGAGGAGGTCGCCGAGGCGGTGGCCTTCCTGGCCGGCGCGGGATACGTACGCGGTGCCGTGATCCCGGTCGACGGGGGCGCCGGCATGGGCCACTGAGGCCCACCGGAACCGGGTGGGGAAGCGGACGACGCGCGGCCGCCCGTTTCCCCACCCCCATCCCGCTAGCTCCGCCCGCGCAGCGCCCGGTACTTGGCGACCAAGGCCTTCGTGGACTCGTCCAGACCCGGCACCTCGGCGCCTTCCGTGAGGGCCGGCTCGACGCGCTTGGCGAGGACCTTGCCCAGCTCGACCCCCCACTGGTCGAAGGAGTCGATGTTCCAGACGGCGCCCTGGACGAACACCTTGTGCTCGTACAGCGCGATGAGCTGACCGAGGACCGACGGGGTCAGCTCCTTGGCCAGGATCGTGGTCGTCGGGTGGTTGCCCTTGAACGTCTTGTGCGGCACCAGCTCCTCCGGCACGCCCTCCGCCCGCACCTCGTCCGGCGTCTTGCCGAAGCCCAGTGCCTGGGTCTGCGCGAAGAAGTTGGCCATCAGGAGGTCGTGCTGGGCCTTGAGCGGGTCACTCAGCTCGGCGACCGGCTCGGCGAAGCCGATGAAGTCCGCCGGGATCAGCTTGGTGCCCTGGTGGATCAACTGGTAGTACGCGTGCTGCCCGTTCGTCCCGGGCGTGCCCCAGACCACCGGCCCGGTCTGCCACTCCACCGGAAGCCCGTCCCGGCCCACGTACTTGCCGTTGGACTCCATGTCCAGCTGCTGCAGATAGGCCGTGAACTTGGACAGGTAGTGGCTGTACGGCAGCACCGCGTGCGACTGCGCGTCGTGGAAGTTGCCGTACCAGACCCCCAACAGGCCCAGCAGCAGCGGCACATTGGACTCGGCGGGTGCCGTGCGGAAGTGCTCGTCGACCAGGTGGAACCCGTCGAGCACCTCCCGGAAGCGGTCCGGGCCGATCGCGATCATCAGGGACAGGCCGATCGCCGAGTCGAAGGAGTAGCGGCCGCCGACCCAGTCCCAGAACTCGAACATGTTGGCGGTGTCGATACCGAAGTCCGACACCTTCTGGGCGTTCGTCGACAGCGCCACGAAGTGCTTGGCGACGGCCTCGGGGCCGGCCTTCAGCTCGGTGAGCAGCCAGTCGCGCGCGGAGGTCGCGTTGGTGATCGTCTCGATCGTGGTGAACGTCTTGGAGGCGATGATGAACAGCGTCTCCGCGGCATCCAGGTCCCGCACCGCCTCGTGCAGATCGGCCCCGTCCACGTTGGACACGAAACGGACCGTCAGATCGCGGTCGGTGCAGGAGCGCAGTACCTCGTACGCCATCGCCGGGCCGAGGTCGGAGCCGCCGATCCCGATGTTGACGACGTTCTTGATGCGCCTGCCCGTGTGGCCGGTCCACTCACCGGAGCGGATGCGCTCGGCGAAGCCGGCCATCTTGTCGAGCACGGCGTGCACACCGGGCACCACGTTCTCGCCGTCGACCTCGATCACCGCGTCGCGCGGGGCGCGCAGCGCGACGTGCAGGACGGCACGGTCCTCGGTGGTGTTGATCTTCTCGCCGCGGAACATGGCGTCCCGCAGCCCGAACACGTCGGTCGCGGCGGCCAGCTCGCGCAGCAGCCGCAGCGTCTCGTCGGTGACCAGATGCTTGGAGTAGTCGACGTGCAGATCGCCGACCTCCAGTGTGTACCCGGCGCCGCGCCCCGGGTCGGCCGCGAACAGCTCACGCAGCTGGACGTCGCCCTGCTGCTCCCGGTGCTCGGCCAGCGCGGTCCACTCGGGCGTCTGGTTGAGCCTGGTACGGCTTTCTGCGTTCATCTCGGACTTCAGCCTTCTTTCCTACCTGGTCCTGCCTGCGTACCTTGCCCCGCTGCCGTTCCAACCTAATTGATCACGACGGAACACCAGCTGTCGTACCCCGGTCGTACGGCACAACAACAGATACGTCCGCCTGGAGCACCGGTGTCAGCGCGACGACGGACAGGACGAAGAAGGCGACGGCGAGCAGGTCGACCGCCCCGAACACATCCGGCCGGGCACCCTGGGTGCCCGGCCGGTGTACTGCCTAGATCTCGCCCCGCAGTTTGGCGAGCGCCTCGGCGAGGATCGCTTCGCCGTCCGCGTCGCTGCGCCGCTCGCGGACGTACGCGAGGTGCGTCTTGTAGGGCTCGGTGCGCGGTGGGTCCGGCGGGTTGTCCCGGTCCTGTCCGGCCGGGAAGCCGCAGCGCGGGCAGTCCCAGGTGTCGGGGACCTGTGCGTCGCTGGCGAAGCTCGGCTGGGTCTCGTGTCCGTTGGAGCACCAGAAGGAGATGCGCAGCCGGGGTGCGGACTCGCCGCGCTCGGCTTCGCCCATCGGCCCCGCCCCGACCCGGCTTCCTCGGATCGCGTTGCCACTTGCCACGGTCGTAACTCCCTGCGTGATGGTGCGGCGAAGCGAGTCGGCGTTTCGCTTCGCTGCGAGCGCCTCAGTCTACGTAAGGCCCAACGCGCGTCCAGTGATTGGAGTTACATCCCGCCCACAGACGCAAGCCCCATGATAGGCCGCGCTCGAAGTCGCGTACCCGGCATGGGGCTTTACGTGCGGAATGGTGCGTCCGTGACGCGTTGTTCGCCGGTGCGGCCTGAGGGTCAGTTGTTGACCTTCATCAGGATGCCGAGTACGACAATGCACGCGAACCAGAGCAGACCGACCACGACGGTGATCCGGTCGAGGTTGCGCTCGGCGACCGAGGAGCCGCCGACGGAGGACTGCATACCGCCACCGAACATGTCGGAGAGGCCGCCGCCCTTGCCCTTGTGCATCAGCACCAGCAGCATCATCAGCAGGCTGAAGACGATCAGGGCGATCGAGAACCCCATAACCACGGCTGGACCAACTTCCTCGGATTCTGATGGACTGCGGGGACCGGCCGCGGCGGCCGGTCCCCGCAAGAGTACGACGTCTCGCTGCTACCGCCTACTCGCTGGTCTTCGGTTCGCCGCCGGGGCGCTCCGATCCGGTGTCGACGAGCCGACCGTGCTCAGCCCTTCGGGCCTCCGCGCGCTCGACTCGTCGACACCGGCCGCGCCCCGGCGACTCACTGGTCGCGGAAGCGCACGATCTTGACGAACTCGTCGGCGTCCAGCGAGGCACCGCCGACGAGGGCGCCGTCGATGTCGGCCTGGGCCATGATCTCGGCGACGTTCCCGGCCTTGACGGAGCCGCCGTACTGGATGCGGACCTTGTCGGCGAGCTCCTGGTCGTACAGCTCGGCGAGCTTGCCGCGAATGGCCGCGCACACCTCCTGGGCGTCCGCGGCGCCGCAGACCTTGCCGGTGCCGATGGCCCAGACGGGCTCGTAGGCGATGACGACGGTCTCGGCGTGCTCGGCGGGGACGTCTTTCAGGCCGCCCTCGACCTGGGCGAGGGTGTGGGAGACGTGGTTGCCCGCCTCGCGGACCTCCAACTCCTCGCCGACGCACAGGATCGGGGTGAGGCCGTGCTTGAAGGCTGCCTTGACCTTGGCGCCCACGATCTCGTCGGTCTCGTCGTGGTACTGGCGGCGCTCGGAGTGGCCGACCGCGACGAACGCGCACTTGAGCTTGGCCAGCATCGGGCCGGAGATCTCGCCGGTGTAGGCGCCGGAGTCGTGGGCCGAGAGGTCCTGGGCGCCGTACTTGATCTTGAGCTTGTCGCCGTCGACCAGGGTCTGGACCGAGCGCAGGTCGGTGAAGGGCGGCAGGACCGCGACCTCACAGGCCTCGTAGTCCTTGTCGGCGAGGGCGAAGGCGAGCTTCTGGACGTGCGCGATGGCCTCGAGGTGGTTGAGGTTCATCTTCCAGTTGCCCGCCATCAGGGGCGTACGCGTGCTCATTGAGGGTCAGTCCTCCAGTGCGGCGAGGCCGGGGAGCGTCTTGCCCTCGAGGTATTCGAGGGAGGCGCCGCCACCGGTAGAGATGTGGCCGAATGCGTTTTCGTCGAAGCCCAGGATCCGTACGGCCGCGGCGGAGTCGCCGCCTCCGACGACCGTGAAGGCGTCCGAGTCGAGGAGAGCCTGGGCGACGGCCTTGGTGCCCTCGGCGAAATCGGGGTGCTCGAAGACGCCCATGGGGCCGTTCCAGAAGACGGTGGCGGCGTCGGCGATCTTCGAGGCGTACAGCGTGGCGGACTCCGGACCGATGTCCAGGCCCATCTGTCCGGTCGGCATGGCGTCCGCGGCGACCGAGGTGGCGTCGGCCGGGGCCTTGCTCTTCAGGTCCGGGAAGGCGGGCGCGACGACGGCGTCGACGGGCAGGACCAGCTCGACGCCGGTCTTCTTCGCCCGCTCCAGGTACTCGGTGACCGCGTCGAGCTGGTCCTCCTGCAGGAGCGAGCTGCCGACCTCGTATCCCTTGGCCTTGAGGAAGGTGTAGGCCATGCCGCCGCCGATGAGGATGCGGTCGGCCTTGCCGAGCAGTTGGTCGATGACGGCGAGCTTGTCGGAGACCTTGGCGCCGCCGAGGGCGACCACATAGGGCCGCTGGACGTCGTCGGTGAGCTTCCTCAGGACGCCGACCTCGGTGGCGATGAGGTACCCGGCGTAGTGCGGCAGCCGGGCCGGGAGGTCGAAGACCGAGGCGTGCCCCCGGTGCACCGCGCCGAAGCCGTCGCCGACGTAGACGTCCGCGAGGGCGGCCAGCTGATCGGCGAAGGCGCCGCGCTCGGCGTCGTCCTTGCTCGTCTCGCCGGCGTTGAAGCGGAGATTCTCGACGACCGCGACCTGACCGTCGGTCAGTCCGGCGACCGTGGCGGTGGCGGACTCGCCGACCGTGTCGGTCGCGAACGCCACGTCGGCGCCGAGGAGTTCACCGAGGCGGGCGGCGGCCGGGGCGAGGGAGAAGGCCGGGTCCGGGGCGCCCTTGGGGCGGCCCAGGTGGGAGGCGACGACGACGCGCGCGCCCGCCTCGGCGAGTGCCTTCACGGTGGGCAGGACGGCGCGGATCCGGCCGTCGTCGGTGATGGTGGTGCCGTCGAGCGGCACGTTGAGGTCGGCGCGGACGAAGACCCGCCGGCCGGCGACTGGCTCGGCGAGGAGCTCGTCGATCGTCTTCATGGAGAGGGCTCCCGAGGAGGACTTGTGGTGCTCGTGATCGTAGGAGGAACAGCTTGTGTACGTGAGTCAGGGCTCGGACGACGCGTCCTTGCGCCGCCCGAGCCCTGCTCTCACACGGAAGTGCCCGCTCTGCCGATCAGAGCTGGCCGCCGACGAAGACCGTGAGGTCGACGAGGCGGTTGGAGTAGCCCCACTCGTTGTCGTACCAGCCGAGGATCTTCACCGAGTTGCCCTCCTGGACCATGGTCAGGGAGGAGTCGAAGGTGCAGGAGGCCGGGTCGCTGACGATGTCCGAGGAGACGATCGGATCCTCGGTGTAGGCCAGGTAACCCTTGAGGTCGCCGTCCTCGGAGGCCTTCTTGAACGCGGCGTTGACCTCGTCCTTGGTGACCTCGCGCTGCAGCGTGACGACCAGGTCGGTGGCCGAGCCGGTCGGGACCGGGACGCGCATCGCGATGCCGTCGAGCTTGCCCTTGAGCTGCGGCAGGACCAGCGCGGTGGCCTTCGCGGCACCCGTGGTGGTCGGGATGATGTTCTCGGCGGCGGCGCGGGCGCGACGCAGGTCCGAGTGCGGGAAGTCCAGGATGCGCTGGTCGTTGGTGTAGGCGTGGACCGTCGTCATCAGACCCTTGACGATGCCGAAGTTCTCGTCGAGGACCTTGGCCATCGGCGCCACACAGTTGGTGGTGCAGGAGGCGTTGGAGATGACGTGGTGGTTCGCCGGGTCGTACTTGTCCTGGTTGACGCCCATCACGATGGTGATGTCCTCGTCCTTGGCCGGAGCCGAGATGAGGACCTTCTTGGCGCCGCCGGCGAGGTGCTTGGCGGCGTCGGCCTTCTTCGTGAAGATGCCGGTGGACTCGATGACGATGTCGACGCCCAGCTCGCCCCACGGGATGTCCGCGGGGTTGCGCTCGGAGAGGACCTTGATGGTGTGGCCGTCCACGGTGATCGTGTCGGCGGTGTTCGACACCTCGGCCTTGAGACGGCCCAGGATGGTGTCGTACTTCAGCAGGTGAGCGGTGGTCGCGGTGTCACCCAGGTCGTTGACAGCCACGATCTCGATGTCCGCACCCTGCTCCAGCAGCGCGCGGAAGTAGTTACGACCGATGCGGCCAAAGCCGTTGATGCCTACGCGGATCGTCACGAACCGATCTCCTCGTTGGTACGCCGGCTCAGTGCCGGCGAGCTGTATGGGATGTCCCCGACCGCCTACGACCCTACCTCCCCGACACCCGTCGGGTGACATCGAGATGCCCTATACATGCCGGTGCGGTCCGTACTCGCCGGTAGGGGCACGGACCGCCCGGGTTTTACAAGGTGATTACCTTTTGAGCGGCCCCCCGATCATCTGATTTCAGACGTCCGGAGGGCCGCCCACGAGGTCCTTCCTCAGCCGTTCGGCCCAGTCGGCGCTCAGTTCCTCAGCGCCGCCAGCGCCTTGCCGAGCAGTGCCTTGCGGTCGGCCGCCGAGACGACCTGCTCCAGACCGAAGCCCAGCAGCACCGTGTCGTCCGTGGTGACCGCGCCGAAGGTCTTGAACAGTTCACCCGACAGTCCCCAGTCCTTCACGACGGCCGGGCTGCCCGCCGGCGGGCCGGGGGTGCTCCAGGCGCCGAGCGACGTCTCGAAGCCCTCGACCGCGCCGGGCGCGCCCCCGATGACGACGGTGGCGTTGTCGGCGAGGAGACCGCGACCACCGCTGCCGGGGTCGGTGACATAGCTGAGCGACACCTCGACCTTCTTGCCGGCGTACGCGGACAGGTCGAACTCGACCTGCTGCCAGCCGTCCGAGGCCCCGGTGAAGCTGTTCCAGGCGCCACTGGTGCCGCTGGGCGTGCAGCCCCCGGAGCCCACGGTCAGATACCGCTTCAGCGCCGGGTGACCCTGGACGAAGAACCCGGCCTCGCACTCGGTGGGCACGGCGGTGGAGGTGGCGCCGCCGGTGTCCGGCAGCGTCGTCCAGTCGTCCGCGCCGACGGTGTGCGCCTCCAGGAGGGCGTGGTCGTAACCCTCCTCCGTGCTCCACAGCAGCTGGGTGCGCAGGGTCGGCTTGTCCGCCGCGGTGACCGAGGTGAGGTCGACGGTGCGGGTGAGCCGGTTCCAGGCGTAGTCGGTGTGCGTGGCCGCCGCCATGGACGCGCCCTCGTACGGGCCGTACGGGCTGACCGTCCCGGGGTACTGGCCCGCGCCGGCGCTCTTGAACTGCGGGAACGTCTCCACGGGCAGCGCGTCGGAGGTGACGCCGAACGATCCGGCGGTGTTCAGCGGGTTCCCGGGCGCGTCGCCGAGGGTTCCCGAGAAGCCGTCGAGCTTCGCGAGACCGGCGAAGGCGGTGGCGTTCGGCAGGGAGGTACGGCTGTAGGCGCCCAGGTAGTACTGGCTGAAATCGTTCGACAGGGTGCCGCCGCCGAGGTCGACGGCGCCGCCGGCGCTCTCGCCCGCCTCGATCAGCTTGCCGCCCTCGTTGAGGTAGGCGCGCAGGGCGAGCTGGGTGGCGACGCCCGGCCGGACGGCGCCCGTGTAGTGCACGACCTGCTTGAAGTGCTTCAGTACGCCGAGCGCGTCGGGCGCGCCCTGGGTCGCGACGTCCCAGACGAGCGCCTTCTTGCCGTTGGCCTTCAGCGCGTCCACATAGACCTGCGTCTGGGTCGCGGTCGCGCCCTCCTCGGCGACGACGAGCGTGTCGGCCTTGGGGCGTTCGGCGATCGTGTAGGTGAAGCGCTCGCTCTTCGTGGGCTTGCCGCTCTTCGTCTCACCGGTGAACCAGACCTCGACCTTGTCGCCCGGCTCGCCGTCCTGAACCTTGGCCCGGTACTCGTCGAAGTAGAGGTTGTCGGCGCCGCCGAACGTCTCGCCGCCCTTCCATGCCTTGAGCGTCTGGTCGTACGTGGGACCGCGGCCGTTGATCCGGTACCTCAGCTCCTTGTCGCGCACGGACCTGCGGGCGACGACGGAGATCGTCTGGTCGGCGCCGCGCGAGTACGACGTGGTGAAGGCGGCCGGGGTGAAGTCGGGGGCGCCGATGCCGACCGAGGACTTCGGCTGGTCGGGCTTGACCGCGGACTCGGCGACGGAGAGCGCGAACGGGATGTTCTTCTCGAACTCCTGCTGGATCAGCTTCTCGTCGTCCGGGAACGTGAAGACCGAGGCGCAGTCCTCGGGCTTCCAGGCGTCGTCCGGGTCGATGTTCGACGCGGTCTGACAGGTCGACATCTCGGGGGTGAAGAACGCCGCGCCGTTGACGTTGGAGGCGTGGCCGTTCGCCTCGCCGTTCGTCGTGTACAGCTCGGAGGAGAGCTGGGGGTGGTAGCCGGGGATCGCCGGCTTCTCCGGGGTGCCGGCCAGCGACTTGTAGAGCACGTCGTCCGGGCTGGGGCTGGCCACCTGCCAGCCGACGCCGTAGAGGATGAGTTCGGCGGCCGAGTGGTAGTTGATGCCGTACTCGAAGCCGATGCGCTTCTCGAAGGCGTCCAGGACCTTGGTCTCGGGCTCCGAGTTCGGGCCGTCGCCGCGGTAGGTCTCGCTGGTGGGGAACGGGGAGGAACCCTCGTTGTCGTAGCCCCACTTGTAGGCGAAGTTGCGGTTGAGGTCGACGCCGTCGCCGACGGTGATGGCGTTGTCGCCGTTGACGTCCCGCAGGTTCTTGCGCCACTGGCGGTTGCCGTCGGCCTGGTGGGTGAAGTCGTAGCCGTCCGGGTTGGCGGAGATCACGAACCACAGCTCGGTTGAGTCGACGATCTTCTTGATCCGCTTGTCCGTCTTGTAGTTGTCCAGGTAGTGGTGCATCAGACGCCGGGTCATCTCCGGCGTGATCCACTCACGGGCGTGCTGGTTGGACAGGTACAACACCGACGGCTTGGCGCCGTCCTTGGTCTTCTTCGCGTTCCTGGTCAGTTTGACCGCGAGGATGTCCTGGCCCCGCAGGGACTTGCCGAGGGAGACCACCTTGGTCAGGGAGGGGTGCTCCTGCCCCGTCCGGAGGATCTCCTCCTTGAGGTTGCCGGCGCCACTGTAGGGGCGGTAGACCCCGTCGCCCGCGGCTTCGACGCGCGCCTCGGCCTTGCTGGTGAGGCGGTGTTCCGTCAGCTCGACGCCCTGCTCCTCCAGGGCGTCCGCCTGCTTGTCGGTGAGGTAGACCTCGACCGAGGCGGTGCCCTTCTCCGGCGCCTGCTCGCTGAGTTCGTGACCGTCCTGCCCGGCCGCGAGCAGCAGCGGTACCTGCTTCTTCGTCACCTCGGCCCGGAAGACCTTGATCTCTTCCGCGTCCGAGCCGTCGTTCTCGGCCGCCTGAGCGAGCGGTGCGAGTCCCGCACCACCGCCCAGCAGGAGCGCGCCGGCAGTGAGGATCGATCTCGCTCTTCGTCTCATGAGCCCCCCCTTGCAGTGGTTCGCCCCAGCAGCGAACAGACGCCAGGCTCATGTCAGATCTGGGCCAAGTCAAGGAGGCCTCACAGGCCAATCACGGAGTTCACGCAAAAAGCCGGAAGCCGGTGCCGACAGCTCCAAGTGAGCGTCGGCACCGGCGAGTTGAGGTCCCCGGGCGTTGTGTCAGCCCACGAGATTCTCGGCCATCTCCTCGGTGATGCTTGCCTCGGTCCCCGGGATGCCGAGGTCCGACGCGCGCTTGTCGGCCATGGCGAGCAGCCGCCTGATCCGGCCCGCGACGGCGTCCTTGGTCAGCGGCGGGTCGGCGAGCGCGCCCAGCTCCTCCAGGGAGGCCTGCTTGTGCTCCATGCGCAGCCGTCCGGCGGCCGCGAGGTGCTCGGGGACGTCGTCGGCGAGGATCTCCAGGGCGCGGCCGACCCGGGCACCGGCGGCGACAGCGGCACGGGCCGAGCGGCGCAGGTTGGCGTCGTCGAAGTTGGCGAGCCGGTTCGCGGTGGCCCGGACCTCGCGGCGCATTCGCCGCTCCTCCCACGCCAGCACCGACTCGTGGGCGCCGAGCCGGGTCAGGAGCGCGCCGATGGCGTCCCCGTCCCGTACGACGACCCGGTCCACGCCCCGCACCTCGCGGGCCTTGGCCCCGATCGACAGCCGGCGGGCGGCGCCGACCAGCGCGAGGGCGGCCTCCGGACCCGGGCAGGTCACCTCCAGGGAGGAGGAGCGGCCGGGCTCGGTGAGCGAGCCGTGGGCCAGGAAGGCGCCGCGCCAGGCCGCCTCCGCGTCGCAGGTGGCGCCGGAGACCACCTGGGGCGGCAGACCGCGGATCGGGCGGCCCCGGCCGTCCACCAGGCCGGTCTGGCGGGCCAGCTGGTCACCGCCGGCGACCACCCGGACGACGTAACGGGAACCGCGGCGCAGACCGCCGGGCGCCATCACGATCAGTTCGGAGCCGTGGCCGAAGATCTCCGCGATGTCCCGCTTGAGGCGGCGGGCCGCCATCGCCGTGTCCAGCTCCGCCTCGATCACGATGCGGCCGCTCACCAGGTGCAGCCCGCCCGCGAACCGCAGGATCGCCGAGACCTCCGCCTTTCTGCAGCAGGTCCGGGTGACGGGTAGCCGGGAGATCTCGTCCTTCACCGCTGCCGTCATCGCCATGGGCCGATCCTTCCATGCATCCGAAAAATACGGTCGTACGCGGCGGCCAACAGCTCCGGGTCGTGCCGCGGAGATCCGTCGGTCCGGGCCACCGGCGCCAGCTCGACCGCGGCGCCGAACCGTTTGGCGGCGTCGGTCAGCAAGTCGCGGTCGGGCACGGCGGCCTCGTCGGCCAGCACCACGTCCAGGGCGAGTTTAGGGGCGTGTCGTGCCAAAACCTCCAAATGACGCTGCGGGGAGAAGCCATCGGTTTCTCCCGGCTGCGGGGCGAGGTTCAGCGACAGCACGAGCCGGGCCTTGGTCTCGGTGAGGGCGTCGAGCAGTTCGGGCACGAGCAGGTGCGGGATCACCGAGGAGAACCAGGAGCCGGGGCCGAGGACCACCCAGTCGGCGTCGCGGACCGCCGCCACGGCCTCCGGCACGGCGGGCGGGTCGTGCGGCACGACGTGCACGGACTGCACCTCGCCGGGCGTGAGCGCGACGGTCGCCTGCCCCCGCACGGTGTCGACCTCGTCCGGGCGGGCGGGGTCGTGGCCCTTGACCAGGGCCTGGAGCTCCAGCGGTACGGCCGACATGGGCAGGACGCGGCCTTGGGCGCCCAGCAGCCTGCCCACCAGGTCGAGGGCCTGGACGTGGTCGCCGAGCTGCTCCCACAGGGCGACGATCAGCAGATTGCCGACCGCGTGCTCGTGCAGGTCGCCCTGGGACTGGAAGCGGTGCTGGATGACGCGGGCCCAGGTCTGGCCCCAGTCGTCGTCGCCGCAGAGCGCGGCCAGCGCCTTGCGCAGATCGCCGGGAGGCAGGACGCCCAGCTCGTCCCGGAGGCGTCCGCTGGAGCCGCCGTCGTCGGCCACGGTGACGACGGCGGTGAGGTCGCCGGTGATCCGGCGCAGCGCCGCGAGCGAGGCCGACAGGCCCATGCCGCCGCCGAGCGCGACGACCTTGGGCTGGGCGCCCCGGCGGCGCGGCTTGGCCCCGCGGGCCTCGGCGGGCCGGCCCGCCGAGCCGTCGGGGGTGACGCGGCGCAGTCTGCCCAACCGCAGAGCAGCACGTCCGGTCACTCGCGCCCCATGTCCCGGTGCACGACCACGGTCTCGACGCCCTGGGAGGCGAGGCGGGCGGCGAGCTTCTCGGAGGTGGCGACCGAGCGGTGCTTGCCGCCGGTGCAGCCGACCGCGATGGTCACGTACCGCTTGCCCTCGCGGCGGTAGCCGGCGGCGATCATCTGGAGCAGCTCGGTGTAGCGGTCGAGGAACTCCTTGGCGCCGGGCTGGTTGAAGACGTACGCGGAGACCTCCTCGTTGAGGCCGGTGTACGGGCGCAGCTCGGGGACCCAGTGCGGGTTGGGCAGGAAGCGCATGTCCACGACCAGGTCGGCGTCGACCGGGAGGCCGTACTTGAAGCCGAAGGACATGACGGTGGCCCGCAGCTCGGGCTCCTCGTCGCCGGCGAACTGGGCGTCCATCTTGGCGCGCAGCTCGTGCACGTTCAGGCTGGAGGTGTCGATGACCAGGTCGGCGTCGCCGCGCAGCTCGCGCAGCAGCTCCCGCTCGGCGGCGATGCCGTCGGTGATGCGGCCGTCGCCCTGGAGGGGGTGCGGGCGGCGCACGGACTCGAAGCGGCGTACCAGGGCGTCGTCGGAGGACTCCAGGAAGACGATCCGCCGGGTGACGTGCTTGGTCTCCAGGTCGGCGAGGGAGTCCCGGAGGTTGTCGAAGAAGCGGCGGCCACGGACGTCGACGACGACCGCGATCCGGGCCACGTTCCCCTGGGAGCGGGCGCCGAGCTCCACCATGGTGGGGATCAGCGCGGGTGGCAGGTTGTCGACGACGAACCAGCCGAGGTCCTCCAGACACTTGGCGGCCGTGGACCGTCCGGCGCCGGACATGCCGGAGATGATGACCAGCTCGGGGATGGCCGCCTCGGGGACCCCGGCTGTTTCGATGCCCGTACTCACGTGTGCTCCGTCTTCCTGTGGCGCTGGGTGCCGGGGGACATCGTCGCCCACCGCGCTGTGGGCCTCCCCGCGCTCCGCTGTGTGCTCGTGGTGCTGTTGTCCTGGACGCTCTGTGCGCTCCGGGGGTTCTGCGTGTTCCGGGAGTCCCGGGCGCTCGTGGTGCTCGGTCATGTCTCCTGCCCTCGCCGCCGGTCCGGGGTGCCCGCGGCCACGGGATCCCCAGAGGGGTCCGCCGTCGTACCGGGCTCCTCTTCCTCCATGATCTCTCCGGTCGCCGTGTTCACGGCGGGGGCGGCCGGAGCCGTCCGGGCGAGGGCCGCGGCGATCGTCTCGGCCGTCTTGCGCCCTATCCCGGGCACCTCGCAGATCTGCTCGATCGTCGCCGAACGCAGCTTCTTCAGCGAGCCGAAGTGCTTCAGCAGCGCCTGCTTGCGAGCCTCCCCGAGGCCGGGCACGTCGTCCAAGGGGCTCGCCCGGAAACGCTTGGCGCGTTTGGTCCGCTGGTAGGTGATGGCGAAGCGGTGGGCCTCGTCGCGGACGCGCTGGAGCAGATAGAGGCCCTCGCTGGTGCGGGGCAGGACCACCGGGTCGTCCTCGCCGGGCACCCAGACCTCCTCCAGGCGCTTGGCGAGGCCGCAGACGGCGATGTCGTCGATGCCCAGTTCGTCGAGCGCCCGGCGGGCTGCGGCCACCTGCGGCTGTCCGCCGTCGACGACGACGAGCTGGGGCGGGTAGGCGAACCGCTTGGGGCGGCCGTCCTCCTCGGTGAAGGCGTTCTCCTCCTCCACCCACTCGCCGGTCTTCTCCTTCTCCGCGAGGTAGCGCCGGAAGCGGCGGGCGATGACCTCGTGCATGGAGCGGACGTCGTCCTGGCCCTGGCCGTGCCAGACCTGGGTGTCCCCGACCCGGCCCTTGATCTGGAAGCGGCGGTACTCGCTCTTGCGGGCCAGCCCGTCCTCGAAGACGACCATGGAGGCCACGACGTCGTCGCCCTGGAGGTGGGAGATGTCGTAGCACTCGATCCGCAGCGGGGCGCTGTCCAGGTCGAGGGCCTCGGCGATCTCCTCCAGGGCGCGGGAGCGGGTGGTCAGGTCGGAGGCGCGCTTGGTCTTGTGCAGCACGAGCGACTGCTGGGCGTTGCGGGCGACGGTCTCCATGAGCGCCTTCTTGTCCCCGCGCTGCGGGATGCGCAGGGACACCTGGGCCCCGCGCCGCTCGGTGAGCCACTCCTGCACCGGTCCGACGGGGTCGGGCAGCGCCGGGACCAGCACCTCCTTCGGCACGGAGTCACCGGTCTCCTCGCCGTACAGCTGCTGGAGCGCGTGTTCGACGAGGTCACCGGTGGTGACGGCCTCGACCTTGTCGGTGACCCAGCCGCGCTGGCCGCGCACCCGTCCGTCGCGGACGTGGAAGATCTGCACGGCCGCCTCCAGTTCGTCCTCGGCGAGGGCGATCAGGTCGGCGTCGGTCGCGTCGGCGAGCACGACCGCGTTCTTCTCCATGGCCTTCTTCAGGGCCTCGATGTCGTCGCGCAGCCGGGCGGCCCGCTCGTACTCCATCTCCTCGGCCGCGTCCGTCATCCGCTTCTCCAGGCGGCGGATGTAGGTGCCCGTGCGGCCGGCCATGAAGTCGCTGAACTCGTCGGCCAGTTCGCGGTGGTCCTCGGCGGAGATCCGGTCGACGCAGGGGGCCGAGCACTTGCCGATGTAGCCGAGCAGACAGGGGCGGCCGGTGCGGGCCGCGTTCTTGAACACCCCGGCCGAGCAGGTGCGCACGGGAAAGACGCGCAGCAGCAGGTCGACGGTGTCCCGGATGGCCCACGCGTGCGCGTACGGCCCGAAGTACCGCACGCCCTTCTTCTTGTGACCGCGCATCACCTGCACGCGCGGGTACTGCTCGTTCATCGTGACCGCGAGGTACGGATAGCTCTTGTCGTCGCGGTACTTGACGTTGAACCGGGGGTCGAACTCCTTGATCCAGGAGTACTCCAGCTGAAGCGCCTCGACCTCCGTGGACACCACGGTCCACTCCACGGAGGCGGCCGTGGTGACCATCGAGCGGGTACGCGGATGGAGGCCGGCCAGGTCCTGGAAGTAGTTGGCCAGGCGCTGGCGCAGGCTCTTCGCCTTCCCGACGTAGATCACCCGGCGGTGCTCGTCACGGAACTTGTACACCCCGGGGGAGTCCGGGATCTGCCCCGGACTGGGGCGGTAGCTGGAGGGATCGGCCATGCTCCACACCCTACTGGCGGGGAGTGACAACCCGGGCGCCCTGTGGACAAGCACCGATCCCGGCCCCTAGCGCGTCTCCAGGAAGGTCAGCACGGCCAGCACCCGGCGGTGGTCGTCCGGCTCCTCGGGGAGCCTCAGCTTCCCCAGGATGCTCCGCACATGCTTCTCGACCGTGCCCTCGGTGACCCAGAGCCGACGGCCGATGCCGGCGTTGGACCGGCCCTCGGCCATCAGCCCGAGAACCTCCCGCTCCCGGTTGCTGAGCATCGACAGCGGATCGTCGCGTCGCTGCGCGGCGACCAGCTCCTGCACCAGCGACGGATCCACCACCGACCCACCGCGGCGGATCCGGTCCAGTGTCTCCAGGAACTCGTCCACGACGGTGATGCGGCTCTTGAGCAGGTATCCGATGCTGCGGCCGCCGGCCAGCAGCTCCAGCGCGTCCTCGACCTCGACGAACGCCGACAGCACCAGGATCCCGACCGACGGATACTTCTCCCGGATCTCCCGCGCGGCCTTCAGCCCTTCCGTGGACTGCGTCGGCGGCATCCGGATGTCGACGATCGCGATGTCCGGCAGCTCGTTCTCCACCAGGTCCATGAGCCCGGCGGCGTCGCCGGCCTGCCCGGCCACCTCGTAGCCCACACGCTCGCAGAGGCTCGCCAGGCCCTCCCGCAGGAGCACGTCGTCGTCCGCGAGCACCACCCGCCCGCGCACCGGATGCTGATCGACCTCCATGGTCTCGGTCTCCCCCTTGCCCGACCTGTCCCGTTCGTCCCGACAGCCTGCCTGAACTCGGTCTTACGGCTAGCCGGAAGCCTAGTTGGGGGCGGGCCGTGAAGACACCTGAACGTTTGGCCGCCATGCTCGAAGAAGCGCAGCCGCGGGTGGAAACCGGCGCCTCTGACGAGAGACGGCGAGACATCCGCATGCCCGTAGAGCCGGACGGCCGTCTCCGCCGTCCGATTCGACCGCCCGGAACGTACGCCCGTACCGAGACCCGGACTCCCCCCTTAGAACGGGCCTCACCGCGTACGCTTCGGGCGGTCACGGGCGCGTCGCGACGGTCGTCGCGGCCTCCTCGGGCGGCGTCAGCGGCAGCCGCACGTTCAGCGTGGTCCCGCCGCCGGGCGGGCTGGTGACCGTCAACCTGCCGCCGATCGCTTCCACCCGGTCGATGAGCCCGATCAGGCCCGACCCCTTGCCGGCTTCGGCCCCCCCGACGCCGTCGTCCCGGATGAGCAGCTCCAGCACCCCCGGGCGTTCCTCGGCCGTCACGGTCACCACGCTCGCGCGCGCGTGCTTGACGGCGTTGGTGAGGCTCTCGGAGGTGACGTAGTACGCGGCCACCTCGACCTGTTCGGGGAAGCGGGTGCGGGTGAAGCCGAGGTCGAGTTCCACGGGGACGGCGGCGCGGCGGGCCAGGGCGCGCAGGGCGGGGCCCAGGCCGCCCTTGGACAGGACGGAGGGGTGGATGCCCCGGGCCACCTGGAGCAGGTCCTGGAAGGTGTCGTCCAGGCCCTTGGCCAGCTGGTCCAGGCGCCGGGCGAGTTCCGAGGAGGGGTCGTCCACCAGGGTCTCCGTCATGCGCAGCTCCAGTTGGAGGGAGACCAGGCGCTGCTGGACGCCGTCGTGCAGATCGCGCTCGATGCGGCGCCGTGAGGCGTCCCCGGCGGCCACCACGCGCGCGCGTGAGGCGGTCAGCTGGTCGCGGCTGTCGGCGTTGGCGATCGCGGTGGCGATCAGTCCGGTGAAGTCGGCGAGCCGGGCCTCGGCACCGCGGGGCAGCGGATCGATCAGCGAGGCCGCCACGACCACACCCCAGATCCGGCCGTCGACGACGATGGGGGCGCCCACGGAGGTCTCCGACCGGGCCGCGCGCCGGGTCCTGGCGACGTCGTCGATGGTCCTGGCGGACGTCTCGCGGCGGGTCAGACAGTCGGGCTCGCCGCCGTCCACGCGCGCGTGCGCGATCCCGAGGACCTTGACGCTGCCGTCGGGCTCGTAGCGGATGACGGCCGCCGCCGTCCCCAGCAGCGACGCGACCTCCTCCGCGACCGTCGCGAACACGTCGGACGGCGGCACGCCGCGCGCGACCGCGGTGGCGACCCGGCGCAGCGCGGCCTGTTCGAGCGCGGCCCGGCGGCTCTCCGTCACATCGCGGGCGGCGGCGTAGATGAGGCCCTCCTCGGGCACCGACCGGGCGCTCCACTGGAGCCAGCGTTCGCTGCCGTCGGCACGGAGGTAGCGGTTCTCGAACTCGGCGACCTCGGCGCCGCTCGCCAGCAGCGCCACGGCCGCCCGGGTGCTGTCGCGGTCGTCCTCGTGGACGAAGTCGAGGAACGGCCGGGAGGTCAGGGTCCGGAGCGGATAGCCCAGGGTGCGTTCGAAGGCCGGGTTGACGCGCTTGAAGTAGCCGTCGACGCCGCTGATGCAGAGCAGGTCCAAGGAGAGGTTGAAGATGCCCTCCAGTTCCCGTTCGGCCCGGCGGCGCCGGCCGTGGGCCGCGGCGAAGGACGCCATGGTGCCGTTCATCCCGCCCAGCAGCTGGGCCCAGGTGCCGTCGAAGGAGTCGACGTCGGCCCGGTGTCCGAGCCGGCCCGCGTCGATCGCGGTGTTCATGGCCCGGATCTCGCCGGCCAGCCGCTCGCTGGTCACCCGCAGCTCGCGGAACGTGTCGGCGACGTCGCCGAGTTCGTCGCGTCCGGTATAGCGGATGTCGTACGAGAGGTCGCCGTCCGACAGGGCCCGGGCACCCTCGGAGACCTGGCCGAGGGGGCGGGTGATCGAGCGGCGCAGGGCCAGCGCGAGGAAGGTGACGAGGGCCAGGACGACGACGCAGATCGTCAGTTCGGTGTAGGTCCGGGCGCGGGTGGTGCGCAGGTCCCGGTGGGCGGTGTCGTCGAGTTCCCGGGCGGCCCGGTCCCGTATGCCGCGCAGGGCGTCGGTGTACTGCGCGGACTCACTGAGCCAGTCGTCGTAGGAGGGCCATTCGACGGGCTGGGGATCGGGGTCGGCGACCAGGTCGCGGGCGATGCGGACCGCGCGTCCGGGGGCCCGGAACTTCGCCGTGTGCAGTTCGGCCTTCAGCGTGTCCGACGCGGTCTGCTGGAACGCTCTGAGCTGGGCCTTCTCCAGTTCGGTCCAGCGGCCGGCGGCGGCGGTGGCGTGTCCCTCGCCGGGCGCGTGGAAGAGGATGGCGAGCTCCGCGCGTTCGCTCTCGGCGGCGGCGACGGCCCGCAGCATCGCGATGTGGGCGTCCGCCGCCCGGCCCGAGGCCCTGGTGGGACGCCCGGCTTCGAGGTCGGCCACGATGTCGAGCACCTTGTTCTCGATGGCCTCGTACCGCTGGGCGACGGTCTGCGCCGGGAGCGACCCGGTGCCCGTCTGGACCCGCACGGCGTGCAGTTGACGGCGTACGGCGTCGAGGATCCCGGCGTCGTCGGACCGGGTCCGGCCGACGGTCTCCTCGAAGGCCCGTCGCAGCGCGTGATCGGTGAACCGCTGGGCCTCGGCCCGCGCGCGCAGGGTGTCCGGTTCGGCGTTCAGCCGGGCTTCCACGGCCACGATCCGCTCGCGGGCGACGGCGTCGGCGGCCTCGCTGATCTCGAAGGACACCTCGATCGCGGTGTCGAAGTCGCCCAGGGTCCGCGCCTCCTGCCACTGGACGACGGCGGCGAACGCCGTGACGGCCAGCAGGACGGTGACCGGCAGCATGACGAGCAGCATCAGCTTGGGACCGACGCGCAGCCGGGCCAGGAACGGGACGGGGTCCACGGCCGTGGCGCGGCGGGGTGGCTCCGCCGCGGGGTGCGGGGCGGGGCCGGTCGGCTGGGCGGTGGGCGGAGCACGGCCGGGCCTCACGGTCCGGTCGGGGGTAGTGGTCGTGGTCCGCCAGGTCCTTGTCGACGGCGCGCACGGCCGCGTCCAGGGCGGGCCGTACCGCCGCTCCCCGCATGATCTTCGCGAACGCCTCGGCGAAGGCGTCGGTGATCGCCGGGTAGGCGGGGGTCTGCGGCCGGGGCGGGCGGTGCCCCGCGCAGCTGCTCTATGTAGAGGCGGGCGGGCCCGCCCTCGGCGAACGCCTCGGTGCGCTCGATCGCGGTGCCGGTGGCGGGGACGGCGCCGTTGGCGTCCGTCATCCGCAGGACTTCGTCGGGGCTCAGCAGGAAGGACAGGAAACGCCAGACGGCGTCGCCGTCTGCCGCGCCCGCGGGAACGCCCCACTGCCAGGACCCCATCCCGGTGGCGCTGCCCGTGCCGAAGTCGGGCAGCGGCACGAGCGCCACGTCGCCCGGGTGGGCCTCGGTGTAGTGCCCGTACCACCAGTGGCCGGTCCAGGACACGGGACTGCGGCCCTTCTGGAAGGCGTCCAAGTCCTTGTTCGCGTCCACGTATCCCGCCTTCACCCAGCCCTGGAGCGTCGTCAGCGCCTCGACCGTGCGCGGCCCGTTGAGCACTCCGTCGGCCGTGCGATAGGTGGAGCGTTCGATCAGGTCGCCGCCCGCCGACCAGACGGCCGGCGCGAAACCGTACGTGCCCCATTCGGTGCCGGCCCACGGCAGCTGGAGGTCGAGGGGCCTGTCGTAGCCCAGGGTGCGCAGCTTCTTCAGGATGCCGGTGAACTCGTCGGCGGTCCAGGCGTCCTGGACACCCTTCGGGATGCGTATCCCGGCCTCCTTCAGCACCGACGGCCGTACGTACAGACCGAGTCCGGAGTCGAACGTGCCGAGGCCCCACAGCCGGCCCCGGTAGGTGCCCTGTTCGAGGACCGACGGGAGCAGGTCCGCGCGCAGGGACTTCGGGACGCACGAGTCGATCGGCCGGAGGTGGCCGGACCAGGCGTGACTGAACAGCTTCGGCGCGTCGAAGTCGAGCAGGTCGGGCAGTTCGCCGTCGGCGGCGGCCGTGCGGACCAGGTCGTCGTAGTCGCCCCGGGGGAGGTCGACGAGGCGGACCGTCACCTCGTCCTGGCCGGTGTTGAACGCCTGGACCTGGGCGCGCACGGCGTCCAGTTCACCGGGCGCCGACGGCTGGTGGAACCACATCGTGATCTGCGCGGGGGCGTCGATCCGTCCGTCGCAGGTCGCGTCCGCGGCCCGCCGGGGGCGCTCGCCGTCGTCCCCGCCCGTCTCACAGCCCGAGAGCAGCAGGGTCATGCAGAGCAGCAGCGCCGCGCGGGCGCGGGACGTCCTCGGGGCGCCGAGCCGTCCGGTACCCCGGGGAGCGCCTCGCCGGGGCCGGGCGGCGCGGGTCACGGACCGCTCTTCGGGTAACCGTCGTGGGCGGCGAGCTCCTGGTCGATGGCCTCGACCGCGTCGTCCAGCGTCTTGTCGACCGGCGCTCCGGAGAAGACGATGTCGGCGACCGCGTGCGAGAAGGCGGCGGTGACCGCCGGGTACGCCGGTGTCTGCGGCCTGGGCCGGGCGGTCCCGCCGCGCAACTGCTCGATGAACAGCCGCTCCGCGCCGTTCTCGCCGTACAGCGGGGAGCGCTTCACCGCTCCCTCGGTCCCCGGGATCGCGCCGTTGGCCTCGCTCATCCTGACCACCTGCTCGGGTCGCAGCAGGTACTCCAGGAAGCGCCACACCGCGTCGCCGTCGGCCTCCCCGGAGGGGATGCCCCACTGCCAGGACCCCATGCCGGTGACGGTGCCCGTGCCGAAGTCGGGCAGCGGCACGATCGCCACGTCGCCGGGGTGCGCCTCGCTGAACTCGCCGTACTTCCAGTGCCCCATCCAGGAGATGGGCGTGCGGCCCTTCACGAAGGCGCTCTTGTCCTTCTTGCGGTCCCTGTCGACGTACCCCTCCTGCACCCAGCGCTGCATGGTGGTGAGCGCCTCGACGGACTCGGGGCCGTTGAGGAACCCGTCGGCCGTGCGGAACTCCTCGGGGTCGATGAGGTCCCCGCCGGCGGACCACACGGCCGGTGCGAAGGCGTAGGTGTTCCACTCGTCGGCGGTCTTCGAGTCGATGAAGTTCAGGTCGAGCGGCGCCTCGTAGCCCGCCTTGCGCAGCGTGCGCAGGATCTCCGTCAGCTCGTCGGCGGTCCAGGCGTCGTCGACGCCCTTCGGGATACGCACGCCCGCGTCCTTCAGCACCGACGGCCGGACGTACAGGCCGAGCCCGGAGTCGAACGTGCCGACCCCCCACAACCGTCCGTCGTACGTGCCCTGTTCCCTCAGGGAGGGCAGCAGGTCCTTCCTGGTCCTCGCGGGTACGCAGGAGTCGATCGGCCTGAGGGTGCCGGACCAGGCGTAGCTGTAGAGGTTCGGGCCGTCGAAGTCGAGCAGGTCCGGCAGATCGCCGCTGGCCGCCGCGGACAGCACCAGTTCGGTGTACGGGCGCTGCTCGGGCAGGGTGACCAATTCGACCCGTACCTGATCCTGGGCTCGGTTGAACTCCTTGACCTGGCTCTTCAGCGTGGTCTGCTCACCGCTCTGGCCCGCGTGGAACCACATCGTGATGTGTGCGGTGCCCTCGATCCTGCCGTCGCAGGTCGTGTCGCCCGCCGCCTTGTCCTTCTCGTCCACCCGGCCGTCGCTCGCGCCGCAGCCGGACAGGAGCAGCAGGGCGGCCGCCGCGCCCGACATCAGGGCACGGCGGACAGGACGTTTTCCGAGGTCCCGGCGTTGCGTCTGCATCGCACACCCCCACTCGACCGGACGGGACGGCCCCCAGGGCGACGACATGCTACTCCTCGTGTCGTGTGCGATTCCCTGAGTGAGAGCGAACCCGTCCACCCGTCACGGGACTTCAGCGCATTCCCGCCGACGGGCGTCCGTCGGCGACGACACTTTACGGCTAGCCGGAATGTATGCCCCTGACCCCCCTTGGGAGGCTGTGCCCATGTCCATGCGCTGTCTCATCGTCGATGACAGTGCCCGGTTCCTGGAGGCCGCCCGTACGCTGCTGGAACACGACGGCGTGCACGTCGTCGGTGTGGCGTCCACGGGCGCGGAGGCGCTGGCACGGGCCGTGGAACTGGCCCCGGATCTGGTGCTGCTGGATGTCGACCTCGCCGGCGAGAGCGGACTGGAGCTCGCGCCGAGGCTCGCTCGCTCGGCCGCCTCCGTCATCGTCCTCATCTCCACGCACCCGCTGGACGACATCCAGGAGCTCGTCGCCGCCAGTCCCGCCCGCGGTTTTCTGCACAAGTCGAAGCTCTCGGGCCAGGCGCTGCGGGACCTGTCGGGGCCCGATCCGGGGCCGCCGGCGCGGTGAGGAACCCAGCGACGGTGTCCGGCCATGTCGCGCGGCAGGTGTTGTCGGGACTTGGTCAACACGCTTCAATGCGGAGGAACTCGGGGTCAGGAACGCGGCCGTACGGATGTGAAGACGGACGGCCGCCGAGGGTTCCTGGAGCCCGAGCGTCCGCCGGGCGCCCGATCGGCACGCGCGGTCCCGAGCACACGTCGCGCACAGCACTCGTCTACGGAAAGGTTCCTGCATGCGGCACGCCACAGAGCACGCGGACGTCGCGGCGGTCACGGACGCCGTCGTCGCGGACGTCGCCACGGCGGAGCTGGAGTCGGTCCTGCGGGGCGGCCCCTTCCACGTCGCCCTGCGCGCCGCGATCGCCGCCCGCGGACTGCCGCTGCAGCGCGTGCAGCACCATCTGACGCGGCACGGCGTCAAGGTCGGTGTCACCAGCCTCAGTTACTGGCAGCAGGGCGCCCGGCGTCCGCAGCGCCCCGAGTCGCTGCGGGCCGTGCGCGCCCTGGAGGAGATTCTCCAGCTCCCGGACGAGTCGCTGATCCGGCTGCTCGCCGGGGCCGACGAGCAGTCCGGTCCTGACGAGCCCGCCGGCCGCTCGTACCGCTCCGTCGTGGAGGCCGACGGCGTCCTCGAACGGCTGCTCGCCGAACTGGGGGCGCCGCCCGGCGGCGGGATGCACACCGTCGGCCACCACGAACGGGTCCGCATCGGCGCCCGCCGCGAGCTGCTCGGCCGCGAGTCCCAGCAGATCGTGCGCTCCCACCGGGACGGGGTGGACCGCTATGTGGCCGTCCACCACGGCGACCCGGGCTGCGCACCGGAACGGATCGCCGTCCGCGCCCTGGAGAACTGCCGCAGGGGACGGGTCCGCTGGGACCAGGACACCGGTGTCCTGGTCGCCGAGCTGCTCTTCGACACCCGGCTGCGCAGCGGCGACACCCACCTCTTCCGCTACGGCTTCGACGACGGCACGGCCGGTGCCTGCACCGAGTACGTCCGCGGGTTCCGCTCCACCGGCGGCCAGTACGCCCTCCAGGTCCGCTTCGACGAACATGCCCTGCCGCTGCGCTGCCACCGCTTCAGCCAGCACTCCGCCGCGGCCCCACGCGGGGGTCGGCAGAACCTAGCCCTGAGCGACCTCCACCGCTCGGTGCACCTCGTCGAACCGCGGGTACGCACGGGCATCGTGGGGATCGGCTGGTCCTGGGAGTGAGCGGGCCGACCGGGCGGTGAGGGCCTTGGCGGCGGCTGAGGCCATGGCTGGGCCGGAGGGTGAGCGGTCACGGGGCAGGGCTGGGCTTGCGCCGCCGCGTCCACGGCGGGGGTGAGCGGTCGCGGAGCGGGCGGCCCTGGGGCCGGGCGGGAGCCCGACGCGGGGCACGCGCCTTTGCGATACTTTCCGGCCGAGAGCCCCCAGAGAGGATCGTCCCGTGATCGTCGTCGCCGGTGAAGCCCTGATCGACCTCGTCCCGCAGGGCGCGGGCGCGCTCGTGGATCTGCGGCCGGCCCGCGGCGGCGGCCCCTACAACACGGCCGTGGCGCTCGGCCGTCTCGGCTCCCCCACCGCCTTCTGCTCCCGGATGTCGTACGACGCCTACGGAGAGGCCCTGCTGGACGGCCTGCGCGAGGCCGGCGTGGACGTGACCGCCGTGCAGCGGGGCTCCGAGCCCACGACCCTCGCCCTGGCCTCGATCAGCACGGACGGCTCGGCCCGGTACTCCTTCTACGTCGAGGGCAGCGCCGACCGCCTGTTCGAGACCCCCGACCGGCTTCCCCGGGGAACCCGGGCCGTCTCCTTCGGCACCTGCTCACTCGTCCTGGAGCCCGGCGCGAGCGCGTACGAGAAGCTGCTGCACTCGACCGCCGCCCAGGGCGTGTTCACCGCCCTCGACCCCAACGTCCGACCGGGTCTGATCCCGGACGCGGACGCCTATCGGGCCCGCTTCCTGAGCTGGCTGCCCTCGGTGTCCTTGCTCAAGCTCTCCGAGGAGGACGCTCGGTGGCTGGGCGGCACCCCGCGGCTGTGGCTGGACTCCGGCCCCGCCGCCGTCGTCGTCACGCACGGCGGCGACGGCCTGACCGTCCACACCCGGGCCGGCGCGGAGCACTCCGTACCGGGTGAGAAGGTCGACGTCGTCGACACCATCGGCGCCGGTGACACCGTCAACGCGGCCCTCCTGCACGGCCTGGCGGCCCAGGACGCGCTCTCCGACTCCGCCCTCGCGGCGCTGGGCGCCGACGACTGGATCCGCCTGCTGCGCTTCGCCGCCCGTGCGGCGGCGATCACCTGCTCCCGGGCGGGCGCCGAGCCGCCGTACGCGGCGGAGGTGGGCGAACCGCGGTCCCTCGTGCCCGAGGTGCGCGAGGTGCCCGGGGGCTGACGGTCGCGCGGAACACGGCGGCTCGCCGCGCAGGCCGACGAGTCGACAGGCGGCGGCCCGCGGGGAGTTCCCGCGGGCCGCCGTGTTCTGCTCGACGCGACGACCGCTGTCGCCCGGCCGCCGCACTCAGGCCTTGCGCGCCCGCGTGGCCTTCTTGGCGGGAGTGGCCTTCTTGGTGGCGGTCGCGGCAGCCTTCTTGGCGGCCGTGGTCCCGGTCGACGTGGTCCCGGCGGCCGTGGTGGTCCGGGCCGTCGCCGTCCTCCGCGCCGTCGAGCCGGCGGCGACGGCCTTCTTCGCCGTGGCCTTGCGCGGGGCCTTCACCGGGGCCGCGTCGCTGATCCGGTCGGCGCCGAGGATCTCCCGCAGGAACTTGCCCGTGTGGCTGGCCGGAACCCCGGCGACCTGCTCGGGCGTGCCCTCCGCGACGACGAGTCCGCCGCCGGCGCCGCCCTCGGGCCCCATGTCCACGACCCAGTCGGCGGTCTTGATGACGTCGAGGTTGTGCTCGATGACGATCACCGTGTTGCCCTTGTCGACCAGGCCGGACAGCACCTTGAGGAGCTTGCTGATGTCCTCGAAGTGCAGACCGGTGGTCGGCTCGTCCAGGACGTAGACCGTACGACCGGTGGACCGGCGCTGCAGCTCGCTGGCGAGCTTGACGCGCTGTGCCTCACCGCCGGACAGGGTGGTCGCGGACTGGCCGAGGCGGACGTAGCCGAGACCGACGTCCTTGAGCGTCCTGAGGTGGCGGGCGATCGCGGGGACCGCCTCGAAGAAGTCGGTCGCCTCCTCGATCGGCATGTTCAGCACATCGGCGATGGACTTGCCCTTGTAGTGGACCTCCAGCGTCTCCCGGTTGTACCGGGCGCCGTGGCAGACCTCGCACGGGACGTAGACGTCCGGGAGGAAGTTCATCTCGATCTTGATCGTGCCGTCGCCCGCGCAGTTCTCGCAGCGGCCGCCCTTGACGTTGAAGGAGAAGCGCCCGGGCAGATAACCGCGGACCTTCGCCTCGGTGGTCTCGGCGAACAGCTTGCGGACGTGGTCGAAGACGCCGGTGTACGTGGCCGGGTTGGACCGGGGGGTGCGGCCGATCGGCGACTGGTCGACGTGCACGACCTTGTCGACGAGGTCGTCGCCGTCCACGCGGGTGTGGCGGCCGGGGACGCTGCGGGCGCCGTTCAGCTCGCGGGCCAGGTGCGTGTACAGGATGTCGTTGACCAGCGTGGACTTGCCGGAGCCGGACACACCGGTGACGGCGGTGAAGACACCCAGCGGGAAGGACACGTCGATGTCCTGGAGGTTGTTCTCCCGGGCGCCGTGCACCGTGAGCTGCCGGGTCGGGTCGAGTGGGCGGCGGATGTCGGGCAGCGGGATGGCCTTGCGGCCCGACAGGTACTGCCCGGTCTGCGACTCGGCGTTGCCCAGCAGCTCCTTCAGGGAGCCGCTGTGCACGACCTTGCCGCCGTGCTCACCCGCGCCGGGGCCGATGTCGACGATCCAGTCGGCCATCTTGATGGTGTCCTCGTCGTGCTCGACGACGATGAGCGTGTTGCCCATGTCGCGCAGCCGGACGAGGGTCTCGATGAGCCGGTGGTTGTCCCGCTGGTGCAGACCGATGGAGGGCTCGTCGAGGACGTAGAGCACACCGACGAGGCCGGAGCCGATCTGCGTGGCCAGGCGGATGCGCTGGGCCTCGCCGCCGGAGAGCGTGCCGGCCGCGCGGTTCAGCGACAGGTAGTCCAGGCCGACGTCGACCAGGAACCGCAGCCGTTCGTTGACCTCCTTCAGCACGCGCTCGGCGATCTTCTTGTCGCGGGCGGTGAGCTTCAGCTCGCCCAGGAAGTCCGCGCAGTCGCTGATCGACATGGCGGCGACCTCGGCGATCGACTTCTCCATGATCGTGACCGCGAGGACGATCGGCTTCAGGCGGGTGCCCTCACAGGTGGGGCAGGGCACCTCGCGCATATAGCCCTCGAAGCGCTCACGGCTCGCGTCGCTCTCGGACTCGCTGTGCCGGCGCTTCACGAAGGGGACGGCGCCCTCGAAGGCCGTGGTGTACACGCGCTCGCGGCCGTACCGGTTGCGGTAGCGGACCTCGATCTGGGTCTTGTGGCCCTGCAGCAGGGCCTTCTTCGCGCGCTGCGGGAGACCGGCGAAGGGGATGTCGGTCCGGAAGCCCAGGGCGTCCGCGAGGGCTCCGACGAGGCGGCCGAAGTAGTCCTTGGTGTGGCCGTGCGACCAGGGGTGGATGGCACCCTCGTCGAGCGACTTGTCCTCGTCCGGGACGATCAGCTCGGGGTCGACCTCCATGCGCGTACCGATGCCGGAGCAGTCGGGGCAGGCGCCGAAGGGCGAGTTGAAGGAGAAGGAGCGGGGCTCCAGCTCCTCGAAGGACAGGTCGTCGTACGGGCAGTACAGGTGCTCCGAGAACATGCGCTCGCGCTCGGGGTGGTCCTCCGGGAGGTCGACGAAGTCGAGCACGACCATGCCGCCGGAGAGGCCGAGGGCGGTCTCCACGGAGTCGGTGAGGCGGCGCTTGGCGGATTCCTTCACCGTGAGACGGTCGACGACCACCTCGATGGTGTGCTTCTCCTGCTTCTTCAGCGTGGGCGGGTTGGAGAGCTGGACGGTCTCGCCGTCCACCCGGGCCCGGCTGTACCCCTTGGTCTGGAGGTCCGCGAAGAGGTCGACGAACTCACCCTTGCGCTCCCGCACGAGCGGGGACAGCACCTGGAAGCGGCTGCCCTCCGGCAGCTCCAGCACCCGGTCGACGATCGCCTGGGGCGACTGGCGGGAGATGGGCCTGCTGCACTGCGGACAGTGCGGCTTGCCGATGCGCGCGAAGAGCAGACGCAGGTAGTCGTAGACCTCGGTGATGGTGCCGACCGTCGAGCGCGGGTTGCGCGAGGTCGACTTCTGGTCGATGGAGACCGCCGGGGACAGCCCCTCGATGAAGTCGACGTCCGGCTTGTCCATCTGCCCGAGGAACTGCCGGGCGTAGGAGGAGAGCGACTCGACGTACCGACGCTGCCCCTCGGCGAAGATCGTGTCGAAGGCCAGCGAGGACTTGCCCGACCCCGACAGGCCCGTGAAGACGATGAGCGAGTCGCGTGGCAGGTCGAGCGAGACGTTCTTCAGGTTGTGCTCGCGCGCGCCACGGACGATGAGACGGTCGGCCACGCCGGTCCGCACCTTTCTTGAGTGGGGGACAGGGGCCAAAGCCCCCGTCCTCCACAGACTAGGGGGAGCCACTGACAGCGCCGGTCCTGTTTCCCCGTTCCACAACAATCCCGGGCCTTCCAGCATGCCCGACGCCGCTCCCGACCATATAGCACGTGCATTCGATTTACGGCGCTGGTCCGCCACCTTCACCCGAAGGTGTGGCCGGGGCTAGGGTCGGCGGCATGATGGATCACGCGCGTGACCTGGCCTCTGTGTGTGAAGCGACGGACCGGCTACTCAGCGCGGTCGCCGACCTGGAGAACGCGGCTGTGACCGAGCCGTCACGCCTGCCCGGCTGGACCCGTGGTCACGTCCTCGCCCACCTCGCCCGCAACGCGGACGCCCTGGTGAACGTCTTCGAAGGGCGCCCCATGTACATCTCCGGCGAGACCCGGGACGCCGACATCGAGCGGGACGCGCCGCGCCCCCTGCAGACCCACCTCGCCGACGTGCGCGACAGCGCGCACCGCTTCCAGGACACGGCCTCGCTCTCCCAGGACTGGTCCCGCACGGTCGAGCTGCGCAACGGAGTCCTCGACACCGCGGACCGGCTGCCCTGGCGGCGCTGGATCGAGGTGGAACTGCATCACGTGGACCTGGGGATCGGGTACGGGCTGGAGGATCTGCCGGGTGAGTTCGCGCAGCGCGAGATCAACTTCCTCGCGAACCGGTTCCGCGACCACCCCGGGGTCCCCGCGCTGATGATCAGACAGGACGACGGGCGCCTGATCCCCACCGGAGATGTCAGGTCCACCACTCCGGAACGACTCGAGAACGGCGAACACCTCATGATCACCGGCACCCGGGCCGACCTCCTCGGCTGGCTGGCCGGCCGTCGCGACGGCACCGCGCTGGGCGTCGAAGGAGGCACGCTCCCCTCGCTTCCCCCGCTATAGGCTGCCCTCATGACGTACAGCGGAGCGGTGAAGGTCGGCGGTCCTGCGGATGTGCACGAGCTGCAGGGCCTGATGATCTCCAAGGTCGCGGTGGGCCCGATGGACAACAACGCGTATCTGCTGCGCTGCCGGGCCACCGACGAGCAACTGCTGATCGACGCCGCGAACGACGCCGGTACCCTGCTCACCCTCATCGGTGACGACGGGATCGCGTCCGTCGTCACCACGCACCGGCACGGCGACCACTGGCAGGCGCTCGCCGAGGTCGTGGCGGCCACCGGCGCCCGTGCGTACGCCGGCCGGGAGGATGCCGAGGGCATCCCGGTACCGACCGACGTACCGGTCGACGACGGCGACACGATCCGGGTGGGGCGCGTGGAGCTCACCGCGCGCCACCTGGTGGGACATACCCCGGGTTCGATCGCCCTGGTCTACGACGACCCGCACGGACATCCGCACGTGTTCACCGGGGACTGCCTCTTCCCGGGCGGGCCTGGGCGGACCACACGTCCGGAGGAGTTCAACTCCCTGATGGACGGCCTGGAGACCAAGCTCTTCGACGTCCTGCCCGACGAGACGTGGATCTACCCCGGCCACGGCAACGACACCACGATCGGCACGGAGCGGCCCCACCTCGTGGAGTGGCGCGAGCGAGGCTGGTGACCGTCCGACGACGACCGCCCCCGCTTCGAACCCGAAGCGGGGGCGTCGCGCGTTCAGGCCCGTCGATCCTCGGTGTCCCGCACGTCGATCTCCCACTGCAGGCCGGGAATCGCATCGAGCTGCTTCTTCACCGCCTCACGCGCATCACCGGTCAGCGAGACCGATACCCCGGCGGGGACGTCGGGAGCGTCCGAGCGGTTGACAGCGGCCACGATCGCATCCGGATCCACATCCTCCAGCGCGTGGAGAACCTCGTCGACACGGTCGTTTCGCACAGTCGTCGAGACGTAGGTACGGACAGTCATGGTTGTCTCCCTGGTGGTAGCCCCGCTCTTCCGGCCCGCAGCACGCCGTCCTCGTCGGGCGGGTACGACCACGGGCGGAAGCCATGCCGCCAGCCTCACCCCGGCAGAGGCAGAGCGCATCCGCACCGGTGTGCGCGATCACGAGAAGCCACTGGCCCGTCGCCCGCCTTGTGCATGGCGCCTCGCCGTCAGTCCCTGGCCCGCATGGCCGAAGGCCACGTGCGCCGGCCCTGGTCAGCACCCGGCGTCCTTCGGGAAGCCGCTCGGCCGGCCCGCTCGTCGACGGCGAGGAACAGCACGGCGAACAGCAGAAGAGCCGTGCCGGTGAGGACGATCGCGTTGAGCCGTTCGCCGAAGACCAGGATGCCGACGACCGCCGCGGTGAGCGGTTCCACCAGGGCGACGACGGAGGCCGTGGTCGCCCGTACGGCGCCGAGGCCGACGAAGAACAACGTGTACGCCAGCGCCGTCGGCACGGCCCCCAGGTAGAGGATCAGGCCCACGGTCCATGCCGGACGCCCCATGTCGGGCAGGAGGCCTTCCAGTAGAGCCATCGGCAGAAGGCACACCGTGCCCACCGCGAAGCCGGTCACCGTGGACTCGAACGCGCCACCCGAGTTCTCTCGGCCGGAGAAGCGGCCCAGCAACGTCACGCCCGCGTAGCCGGCGGCAGAGAGCAGCGCGTATCCGATGCCCAGGAGGGGAGCGGGGCCGGTGCTCCCGTCCGCACTCCCCATCAGCAGCACCAGACCGGCGACGCCGCTCGCCACCGCGGCGGTTCCGGCGGCGCCGCTGCGCTCGCCCAGCGTGAGCCGGGCTCCGACGGTGACCAGTACCGGACCCGAGCCCAGGGTCACCACCGTGGCCACGGTCAGCCCGGCCTGTTGCACGGAGGCGAAGTAGGCCGTCTGGTACACCGCCAGCCCGAAGCCTGTGATCAGGGCCCGCCGCGGGTTCGCAGCGAACGTCGCACGCAGCGACAGCGCCGCCTCGGGCCGACGGGACAGTCGCACCAGATGAGCCGCCAGGAGCAGCCCGAGTCCGGTCAGGAACCGCCAGAAGGAAACGGAGATGGGGCCGATTCCGCCGGCGTCGTACAGTTCGGCGGCCACCGCACCGCCAGTGCCCCATGCTGTGGCCGCGATCGCGACGTAGAGAACACCCTGCCGAACGGGCAGGGCAGAAGAGGACTGCAACTGAGATCTCCTCGATCGATTGCCATCACGATGTCTCCGTGGGCAACCCGCGCAGCCACCCCGGCAACCCCGGGACGGCTCTGCACGACTGCCCGCCTCAAGCGGCGGGCGGCGGAGGCGTCAGAATCAGCTGCATGTGATCACGCTACCCGGCAAAGGGCAGGCGTCCCAGCTTGAGATGGGATCTGTCCACCGCTCGGGGCAGGTCCCCTCGTGTCGGTCATCGGGTCGAGGAACGTGACAGCCTCGGACAGGTGAGCGCCCTGCTCGGTTCCCCGTTCCACTCGGCAAACTTCCAGGGCGACGAGTTCGGCTCGGCAACCTTCCCGACGCTTGGTTCGACAGCGCGACCTTCTCCGGCGACATCGAGTTCCCCGGCGGCATGGGCAACACCCGTAAGACCCGGAGGCGTTCGTCGGCCTGATCCGCGACGTGGAGACGAAGACCTTCGACGTGCTGCCCGACGAGACCTGGGTCCACCCGGGCCACGGCAACGACACGACGCTCGGCGCGGAGCGGCCGCACCTGCCGGAGTGGCGCGCACGAGGCTGGTGAACTCTCCGGTGCCGCAAGGCAGTTGGTGAGGCGAACGGCAGGGGGCACGACCCTCCCGCACGCGCCCCGTGTGAATCGAACGCACACGCCGATGTCCCGCGCGCGCTCCCGGCGTACGCCGTGGCGTAGTCCACTGGAGACAGGTCCGCACGGGATGACGGCTCCCGCGTGGATGGGCCGCCGGCCTCACCAACCCCGCCCTCGGCCGGCGGCCCCGCCCTCGAGGTCGCACGCGTTCACAGAACCGCAACACCCGTTCCCAGAATGCGGACAGAACCGCAGGTGACCTCGACAGACGGGACGTCTCGCTGTCAATCTCACGCCATGCGTCCTGTCCTGCGAGCCGCGCGCTCCCCGCGCCGTGCCGCCTCCGCCGCCATAGCCGCCCTGCTCGCCGTCGTCGCGGTGGGCTGCGCCCCGCAGCCGGAGGAGGACGCCACCGGCTCGGCCTCCTCCTCGGCGTCCGGAGCGTTCTGCGCCAAGGACGACCTGAGCACGAAGACCTCCGGCAAGCTGACGATCGCCACCGACCAACCGGCGTACGCACCCTGGTTCAAGGACGACGACCCGAAGAACGGCGAGGGCTTCGAGTCGGCGGTCGCGTACGCCGTGGCGAAGCAGCTCGGCTACGACAAGGCCGATGTCGTCTGGCAGAGCGTGCCCTTCAACAAGGCCTTCGCACCGGGGGCGAAGACCTTCGACTTCGACATCAACCAGGTCTCGATCAGCGACGAGCGCAAGAAGGCCGTCGACTTCTCGTCCGGCTATTACGACGTGCGCCAGGCCGTCGTCGCGCTCAAGGACTCCGCCGCCGCGAAGGCGACGAGCATCGCGGACCTCAGGAAGCTGCATCTGGGCGCCCAGGTCGGCACCACCAGCCTGAACTACATCGAGGACGTGGTGAAGCCCACCCGACAGGCCGCCGCGTACGCGAAGAACGACCAGGCCAAGTCCGCGCTGAAGAACGGCCAGATCGACGCGATCGTGGTGGATCTGCCGACCGCGTTCTACATCACCTCGGCCGAGGTGACGGACGCGAGGATCGTCGGCCAGTTCGAGAACCAGGGCGGCACGCCCGAGCAGTTCGGGCTGGTCCTCGACAAGGGCAGCGCCCTCACCTCCTGCGTGACGACCGCCGTGGACGCCCTGCGCGAGGACGGCACGCTGACGAAGATCGAGCAGGAGTGGCTCTCCGACGCCGTCGACGCCCCGGTCCTCAAGTGACCGTGGTGAAGCAGGATCCCGGCCCCGAGGACGCGGACCCGGACACGGACGACCACGGCGACCCGCCCGGCGCGGACGACGGCTACGTCCCCTCGCGCCGACGGCTGGACCGGGAACGCTACAAGCGCGACCGGGCCCGCCGGGCCACCGCCGTCGCCGCCCTGTCGACCCTGGTCACGGCCGTCGTCCTCTACCTGGTCGTCGTGGGCGCCCCCGGCTGGCCCCGCACCAAGGAGACCTTCTTCAGCGCGGAGTACGCGCGCGAGGCGCTCCCCAGGGTCCTCGAAGGGCTCTGGCTCAACGTACGGCTGCTGCTGGTCTGCGGCGCCGCCGTGCTCGTCCTCGGCATGCTCATCGCCGTCGCGCGGACCCTGCGCGGCCCGGTGTTCTTCCCGCTGCGGGTGCTGGCGGCCGCGTACACCGACTTCTTCCGCGGGCTGCCGCTGATCATCAACCTGATGATCGTGGTCCTGGGCGTCCCGGCGCTCCGGCTCCAGGGAGTGACGGTCGACCCGGTGCTGCTCGGCGGCACCGCGCTGACGCTCACGTACTCGGCGTACGTCGCCGAGGTGTTCCGCGCCGGCATCGAGTCCGTGCACCCCTCCCAGCGCGCAGCCGCCCGCTCGCTGGGCCTCACCAACCGGCAGGCGCTGCGGCACGTCGTGCTCCCCCAGGCGGTTCGCCGTCAGGTGCCGCCCCTGCTCAACGACCTGGTGTCGCTGCAGAAGGACACCGGCCTGGTCTCGATCGGCGGTGCGATCGACGCCGTACGCGCCGCCGACATCATCGTGGGCCGCAGCCTCAACTACACGCCCTACATCGTCGCGGGACTGGTCTTCGTCGCCCTGACCATCCCGATGACCCGCTTCACCGACTGGGTCACGGCCCGCATGGACCGGCAGCGGGCGCAGGGAGGGACGACATGAGCGACAGCCGCGAAGCCCTGG
This sequence comes from Streptomyces sp. MNU76, assembly GCF_020982545.1. GTDB lineage: Bacteria > Actinomycetota > Actinomycetes > Streptomycetales > Streptomycetaceae > Streptomyces. The sequence goes on from NZ_JAJKLK010000005.1 coordinate 247,504, forward strand.
AGCCGGTGGGGTCGGTGGAGCCCGGGCGCGCCTCCGAGGGCGCCCCCGTGCTGCGGATGGAGTCGGTGCGCAAGACCTTCGGCGGCTCGGTCGTGCTGCGGGACGTCGATCTGGAGGTCGCCCCGCACACCGTGACCGCGGTGATCGGCGCCTCCGGGTCCGGCAAGTCGACGCTGCTGCGGTGCGCCAACCTCCTGGAGGACATCGACGACGGAGCGATCTGGCTGGACGGCGAGGAGATCACCGACCCGCGCGTCGACCAGGACGCGGTGCGGCGGCGGATCGGCGTGGTCTTCCAGTCGTACAACCTGTTCCCGCACATGACGGTGCTGGACAACATCACCCTCGCTCCGCGCCGGGTGCACGACGTCCCCCGCGCGGAGGCCGAGGAACGGGCCCGGGCCCTCCTGGAGCGGCTGGGGCTGGGCGGGAAGGCGGGCGCGTATCCCGACCGGCTCAGCGGCGGTCAGCAGCAGCGCGTGGCGATCGTGCGCGCCCTGGCCGTACGCCCCCGGCTGCTGCTCCTCGACGAGATCACCGCGGCCCTCGACCCGGAGCTGGTCGGCGAGGTCCTGAACGTCGTCCGGGACCTGAAGGCCGACGGGATGACGATGGTGCTGGCCACGCACGAGATGGGCTTCGCCCGTGACGTCGCCGACCAGGTCTGCTTCCTGGACGGCGGCGTCGTGCTCGAACGCGGCACCGCGGCCGAGGTCTTCGGCGACCCGCGGCAGGAACGTACGCGGCAGTTCCTGCGCCGGATCGTCGAGGCGGGCCGCCTGTAAGGGGCGCCCGCCGGGAGACCGGGCATTACCCGCCGGCCTGGGGCGCGGGACTCAGGCGTCTGTCCGGCCCGCCCCGGCGAGCGCGGCGACCCGCTCCACGCCGAACACATAGCCCTGTACCCCGCACCCGGCGATCACCCCGTCGGCGCGCAGGGAGACGTACGAGTGGTGCCGGAACGTCTCGCGCCGGTGGATGTTGGAGATGTGCACCTCCAGCACCGGCAGCCCGTCGCAGGTGTTGAGGGCGTCCAGGATCGCCACGGAGGTGTGCGAGTAGGCGCCCGGGTTGATGACGATCCCGCTGTGGTGGAGCCGGGCCTCGTGGATCCAGTCGACCAGTTCGCCCTCGTGGTTGGACTGCCGGAAGTCCACCGTGCCGCCGTGCGCGGCCGCCGCCTTGGCGCACATCGCCTCGACGTCGGCGAGGGTGTCCGAGCCGTAGATCTCGGGCTGGCGCTGCCCCAGGAGGTTCAGGTTGGGGCCGTTGAGAATCATGATCGGGGCGTGGGCCAGGCTGCGGGGCACGGTTCCTCCGGTCCGTTCGGGGTGGGCGGCCCGTCGGGACCGCCGCTCGCCCCCGGTTTATCACGGTGAAACCGCCGGGAGGAGGCCGTACCCTCCCCGCATGATCACGCCTACGCCCACGCCCTCGTACCCGCCCAAGCCCTCCCCCGGCGACCGGGTCGCCGTCGTCTCGCCAGGTGCCGGTCTGCCCGAGCTGTTCCCGCGCCCCTTCGAACTGGGCCTGGAGCGGCTGCGCGAGGAGTACGGTCTCGTGCCGGTGGAGTATCCGACGACACGGAAGATGGGCACGACGCCGAAGGAGCGGGCGGACGACCTGCACGCGGCCTTCGCCGACCCGGACGTCAAGGCGGTGCTGACGTCGATCGGCGGCGACGACCAGATCACCGTGCTGCCCTTCCTCGACCGGGAGTTGCTGCGGGCCAACCCCAAGCCGTTCTTCGGACTGAGCGACAACACCAACGTGCTGGCGTACCTGTGCAACACCGGGATCGTCGGCTACCACGGCGGCACCGTGATGACCGCGCTGGGCAGGCCGGGCGCCATGGCGCCGCTGACCGCCGACTCCCTGCGCGCCGCCCTGTTCACCTCGGGGCCCTACGAACTGCGGCCCGCCGAGCGCTTCAACGACATCGACCGCGACTGGGCCGACCCGGCGACCTTCGCCGCGGAGCCGCCCTCCGTACCGGGCGCCGGATGGACCTGGGTGAACGCCGACCGCGTGGTGGAGGGCCGCAGTTGGGGCGGCTGTCTGGAGATCATCGGCTGGCTGCTGATGGCCGACCGCGAGGTGCCGCGCGATCTGTCCGTGTTCGACGGCGGGGTGCTCTTCCTGGAGACCTCGGAGGAACTGCCCAGCGGCGAGGAGGTCTTCCGCACCCTGCGCAACATGGGGGAACGCGGCCTGCTGCGGCGCTTCTCCGCCCTGCTGACGGGCCGCCCCAAGACCTGGTCCCTCGACCGGCCCAACAGCCCTCAGGAGGCTGCCCGTTACGCGGCCGGGCAGCGGGAGGCCGTGCTGCGCGCCATGCGGACGTACGCCCCCGACGCCACGATCGTCTTCGACGTGGACCTCGGGCACACCGATCCGCAGGTCGTCGTCCCCTACGGGGGCGTGATCCGGGTGGACGGGCCCGCCCGGCGCATCACGGTGACCTACTGAGAACCGTTGACGCCTCCTGAACCACCTTGGCCTCGCACGGGCCTCCGCACGCCCCCGTAACCGCCCGTCACCGTGGGTAGTTGACGCGGCATGCAACCTGCACGCACCGTGAAACCGCCCTCCATGCTGCGACTCGCGTCCGCCTCGCTCGCCGGGACGGCCATCGAGTTCTACGACTTCTTCGTCTACGGCACGGCGGCTGCCCTCGTCCTCGGGCCGCTGTTCTTCCCGACGTTCTCGCCCCTGGCCGGGACCCTCGCGGCCTTCGCGACCTTCGGGGTCGGGTTCGTGGCGCGGCCGCTCGGCTCGGTGCTGTTCGGGCACATCGGGGACCGGCACGGGCGGCGGCCGGTCCTCGTCGCCTCGCTGCTGCTGACCGGGGGCGCGACCGTGGCCGTCGGCTGCGTCCCCACGTTCGACTCGATCGGTGTCACCGCCCCCTTCCTTCTGCTCGTGCTGCGCTTCCTGCAGGGCCTCGGGCTCGGCGGGGAGTGGGGTGGGGCGGTGCTGTTGACGGCGGAGCACGCGCCGGCGGACCGGCGCGGACTGTGGTCGAGCTTTCCGCAGGTCGGACCGGCGGTGGGGTTCCTGCTGGCCAACGGGGTGATGTTGGCGCTGTCGGCGAGCCTGACGGAGGCGCAGTTCGCCGCGTGGGGATGGCGGGTGCCGTTCTGGGCGGCGGGTGTGCTCGCCCTCGCGGGCCTGTGGCTGCGGTCGTCGCTCGCGGAGAGCCCGCGGTTCCTGGAGATCACCGAGCCCGCGCGTGTGCCGCTCGCCGAGGTGGTGCGCGGGCACTGGCGCCTGGTCCTGCTGACGGCCGGCGCGCTCGCGATCGGGTACGCGGTGTTCTACTCGGTGACGACCTGGTCCCTCGCGTACGGCACGGAGCGGCTCGGCGTGAGCCGCACGGTCATGCTGACCTGCATCATGGGCGCCGTGGTGGTGAAGGGCGCCCTGACACCGGTGGCGGCGGTCCTCGGCGATCGGTACGGGCGGCGCCCGATGTGCCTGATCGGCTGTGGCGTCACCGTACTGTGGATGTTCCCCATGGTCGCGCTCCTGGCGACGGGCGAACCCCTGCTGATCTTCTTCGGTTTCCTCGTGGCGATGCTCGCCTTCGTCACCATGTTCGCCGTCATCGCCGCGTACCTGCCCGAGCTGTACGAGCCGCGGGTGCGCTGCACGGGGGCCGCCGTCGGCTACAACCTCGGTGGGGTGCTCGGCGGAGCCCTGACCCCGATCGTGGCCACCGCCGTGGCGCAGGGCGGACGGGTGCCCTGGGGTGTGGGCGCCTATCTCACCGGGATCGCGCTGCTGAGCCTCGGCTGTTTCGCGCTGCTGCCGGAGACCCGGCCGGTGCGCGTGGCGGCGACGACGGCGGAGGCCGAGCCCGCCGCCGGATGAGGGACGGCGCCGCGCGTCGGGGCGGCCGAGTGGGTGCGTTGCGTTGCCGGGTGCGGGTGGGTGGGACTTCTCGCACAGTTCCCCGCGCCCCGGAAGAGCAGGGGCTGCGCCCCATGCTCTTCATGCCACCGCCCCGTCCTCGTTCGTCCGTCCGTCGGTGTCCCGGAACCCGGGTCTACGGATTCACCGCCAGCTCCAGGTACGCCGCGAACAGCACCAGGTGCACTCCGCCCTGGAGCGGTGTCGCGCGTCCCGGGACCACGGTCAGCGAGGCCACCACGACGGTCAGGGCGAGCAGCACCATATGAGTGGCGCCCAGGCCGAGGACGAGTGGGCCGGAGAGCCAGATCGAGGCGAGGGCAACAGCCGGGATGGTGAGGCCGATGCTGGCCATGGCCGAGCCGAGGGCCAGGTTGAGGCTGGTCTGGACCCGGTCGCGGCGGGCGGCGCGCAGCGCGGCGATCGTCTCCGGCAGCAGCACCAGCAGCGCGATGATCACACCGACCACCGCGTGCGGCAGCCCGGCCTTCTCGACTCCGGACTCGATGGTCGGCGAGACACCCTTGGCGAGGCCGACCACGCCTACGAGGGCGAGGCCGAGCAGTCCGAGGCTGATCCCGGCGGTGCGGGCCGACGGCGCCTCGGCATGGTCGTCCTGGGTGATCACCTCGCCCAGCCTGGTGATCGGCAGGAAGTAGTCCCGGTGGCGCACGGTCTGTGTCGCCACGAACAGCCCGTACAGGGCCAGTGAGGACAGGGCCGCGAAGGTGAGTTGGGCCGTGGAGAACTCGGGGCCGGGCTTGCTGGTGGTGAAGGTGGGGAGCACCAGGCTGAGCGTGGCCAGCGTCGCGACCGTGGCGAGGGCGGCGCCGGTTCCCTCGGGGTTGAAGACGGCGAGCCCGTGGCGCAGCGAGGCGACGAGCAGGCAGATGCCGACGATGCCGTTGCAGGTGATCATCACGGCGGCGAAGACGGTGTCGCGGGCGAGGGTCGAGCTCTTGTCCCCGCCGTCGGCCATCAACGTGACGATCAGGGCGACCTCGATGATCGTGACGGCGACGGCGAGGACGAGGGATCCGAAGGGTTCACCGATCCGGTGTGCGACGACCTCGGCGTGGTGCACGGCGGCCAGGACGGCTCCCGCGAGCACCAGGGTCACCAGGGCGACTGCCGCAGGGGGCAGATCGCGTCCCCGGGTGAGAGCGAGCAGGACGACCGCGGCAACCGGGACGACAGCAGTCCATCGCGTCGTGAGCGACCGGAGCCGAGCGAGCACGCGGTGATCCTTTCAGACGTGCAGGGGCCCCGCACTCCGGTGGACGCGTGGAACTGCGTCTCCGTCGTGCGGGGCCCCATCCGTGTGTGCTTGGGTGCGGGTCGGCCTCCGTCAGGCCTCGATGCTGTCCTTCTCCGCGCCTTCTGCGTTGTTCTGCTCGGCCTCGGCCTGCGCCTGTTTCTTGGACGCGATCAGGCTGGTGATCGTGGTGACGATCAGCACCGCGCAGATCACGCCGAGGGACACCGGGATGGAGATCTCCGGAACGTGTACCCCGGACTCGTGCAGTGCGTGCAGCACCAGCTTCACACCGATGAAGCCGAGGATGACCGACAGGCCGTAGGACAGGTGGACCAGCTTCTTCAGCAGACCGCCGATGAGGAAGTACAGCTGTCGCAGGCCCATGAGCGCGAACGCGTTGGCCGTGAACACGATGTACGGGTCCTGGGTCAGGCCGAAGATCGCGGGGATGGAGTCCAGGGCGAAGAGGACGTCGGTGGTTCCGATGGCGAGCATCACGACGAGCATCGGCGTCATGACGCGCTTGCCGTTCTCCTCGATCCAGAGCTTGGTGCCGTGGTACCGGTCGGCGACGCCGAAGCGCTTCTCGGCGGCCTTGAGGAGCTTGCTCTCCTCCCAGTCCTCGTCGTCCTCCTCGGCCCTGGCCTCCTGGATGAGCTTCCAGGCGGTGTAGATCAGGAACGCGCCGAAGATGTAGAAGACCCAGGCGAAGCTGGCGAGGATGGCCGCGCCCGCCGCGATGAAGATCGCGCGGAGCACCAGGGCTATCAACACACCGATCAGCAGCACTCGCTGCTGGTACTGCGAGGGCACCGAGAACTTCGCCATGATCAGCACGAAGACGAAGAGGTTGTCGACGCTCAGCGACTTCTCGGTGATGAAGCCGGCGAAGAACTCTCCGGCCGGCTGACCGCCGCCGAAGACGAGGAGCCCGAGCCCGAAGAGGGCGGCCAGGACGATCCAGACGATCGTCCAGATCCCGGCTTCCTTGATGGACACGTCATGGGGCTTGCGGCCGATGAAGAAGTCGACCGCGATGAGGGCGGCAAGCCCCACCACTGTGAGGACCCAAAGGGTCACGGAAACATCCACTGCGCCTCCGGCAGTACGTAACGGCAAATTTCAGCGTCGTCGCTACCGGAGGTCTCTTCCACCCGGTCCTCCAGGGCGTTCCACAACGCCTGATGCCGCCGGGCCGACGCCCCGGGATCGGATCGATCCGTATTGACGGGTACGCCGCAGATGCAGGGAGTACTCCCCTCCGCACGAAAAAGGGTACCCAATCACCAAGAGAAGGTAAAGAGCTAGGCAAAGGAAGGATCAAAACCGCAGGTCAAAACGCTTTGCGAGGACTTGGTACGGGCTGCGGGGGCCGACGGTCCTCAGCGGTTCCAGGAGCGGCGGGCCTCCGCGACCCGGGCGAGCACGTCGTGCATGACCCTGCTGCCGGGCGGGACGGTCGACGGCTCGTACGTCCACGCGTGCCCGACCCACGGGTCGGCCAGGTGGTCGTCGGGCGTGGGGGTGAGTCGCATCAGCGAACGCCACAGCGGGTCGAGCAACGGCCCGTAGGCGGCGGCTTCCTGACGGTCGGCGACCATCATCAGGTGCACACCGACGGCGGGGCCCTCGTCCGCGAGGTAGCGGAGCTGTGTGACCGCGCGGTCGTCGAAACCGTGCGGGAAGTCGTTGACGATCAGCAGCTGTTCGGCGGTGTCGAAGCCGGGGGGCAGTGCGTCGGCCACGCCACCGCGCACCGCCATCTGCACGAGGTCGACACGTTGGGTGAGCCGCCCCAGCACCTCGGAGACACCCGCCGCACCGGCGGCGGGCGGCCCGGCGAGCACACCGGCCCGGGTCAGGGGCGTCAAGGCGGACGAGCCGGCCCCGGCCGCGTCGATGATGTGCACGGCGAACTCGCCCGGCGGGTAGACCGCGAGCAACCGGGCGGCGACAGCCACCGCGGTGTCGAGCGCGAGGCGGCGCAGCTCGTCGGAGTCGGCGAGCGCGTCTCGGGAGCCGGAGCGGCCGCTGTCGATCCACAGGCCGCGCTCCAGCGGCAGCCGGACCAGCATCGGGATGCGCACGTCCTCGCTCTCCGGCAGATGGAGGTCGCCCAGCCGCAGGGCCATCGGGATCTCCATCGGCACCCGGTAGCCGTGCCAGACCGGGTTGTCCCAGCCCGCGTACGCCGGGGGCAGTGCGGGCTCGACGACGTCCGCCTCGGCACCGAGCTGGGCCAGGTCCCGGTCGAGGGCGGCCCTGGCCTGCTCGACGAGCTGGGCGTGCTTGGCCCGGGCCGCCTCGCGCGCGGCGTCGCCATGCCCGCTGATGCGGCTACGCGGGTCGGACAGGGCCTTGTCCAGCTCCTGTTCCATCCGCGACTCGGCGAAGTCGACGGCACTGCGGTACGCGGCCGTGGTGCGGGCGAGGTCCTCGAACATGCCCCACACCTGGTTGTAGAGCCGCTCCTCCATGGACCAGCCGGTCGCGTCCCCGGCGACGGGCCGCGCGGGCTGTCCCGGCTCGGCCGGGGCGCGGTCGGCGCGGGCGGGGGCGGCGCGGTGGTCTGGCGGCCGGGTGGCTGTAGTTGACCGGACCGCGGCCGTGGCCTGGGCGGACTGGCCGGTGGCCGGGTCCGCCGAGGTGGGGCCGCCGTGCCGCGCCGCCGCGTGGTCGGGCAGCGTGCCGTCGTGGGGAGAGCCGTACGGGGGTGTCGTGCCGTACGGAGAGGTGGGCTGGTGGCCCGGGGACGGCGCGCTGGTGCCGGGCACGCCCTGGGGGGTCGCGCCGCCGTGGGTCTCGTCCGGGCCGGTCGCGGGGGCGGCCGTCCGACGGGGTCGTTCCGCGTCCGGCAGGCGGGGCGGAGGGGTTGCCACCGAGCGGGCGAGGCCCTGGGCCACTGCCTCGTTGATGCTGCCGGCCAGTTGCTGGGCCTGTGGCAGGCCCTGGTCGGCGAGCAGCGCCGCGAGGCCGCCCGCGTATCCCTGGCCGACCGCGCGGACCTTCCAGGCACCCTGCCTGCGGTACAGCTCCAGGGCGACGACGGCCGACTCCGGTTCGAGATCGGTGATGGTGTAGCTGGCGACCTCGGTGCCGTCGAGGCCGGTGACCGCGACGAAAGGGGCGGCCACGGCGCCGAAGCGCGCCGGACCGCCGGTCCCCGTGGGGAGGGCGAGCAGCACACTCACCCGGTGCACGGACGGCGCGAGGGCCTCGAGGTCCACGGCGAGGCGGTGGTCGGCCGCCGCCTGCCTGGGGACCTCCAGGCCCGGGAGGGTGGGCGCGCCCGGGTGGGCGACCCATTCGACACCGTGCACCCGGCCGTGCTCGTCGCCGAGGGTGGCCCCGGCCACGATCGGCGTGCCGGCCGAGACGCGGATCTCCAGTCGGACCTCGGGCAGCGGATGGTTCTGCCCCCGGACCAGCTCGGCCGTCATCGACTTCGTCCCCCTGTGTCGCGTGCTCTGTGTACTCGGTGCGCGCCTACAGCACCGGCAGGATCGCCGGCATCAGGTCCTGGAAGGTGCGGCCGTTGGCGGGCGAACCGATGGCGGTCATCTGCCAGCCCGCGCCCGCGCGGTGCACCTTGGCCATGATCTGGGCGGTGTACTGGCCGCCGCCCGCGAGGGTGTAGCGCGCCAGCTCCTGGCCGTTGGTCTCGTCGACCAGTCGGCAGAACGCGTTCTGCACCTCCTGGAAGGTCTGGCCCGTGAAGGAGTTCACGGTGAAGACGATCTGGTCGATGTGGACCGGCACCCGGGCCAGGTCGACGAGGATCGCCTCGTCGTCGCCGCCCTGGCCGACGCCGCCGACCAGGTTGTCGCCGGTGTGGCGGACGGAGCCGTCGTCGCTCACCAGGTGACGGAAGAAGACGACGTCGACGGGCTGCTTGTCCGCGAACAGCACGGCGGAGGCGTCGAGGTCGATCTCACGGGTGCGGGATCCGAACAGGCCGCGCCTGGGGGCAGCCTGCCAGCCGAGACCCATGCGCACCGCGGTCAGGCTGCCTCCGTCGTTCTTCTGCAGACTGATGGCCTGACCCTTGGTCATGTTGACGGTCACGCGCTGATTCCCCTCTCGACTGTCCCCTGTTCCCGCGGAGTCCGCGGATGTGCAGCACCTTACGCAGCGGCACTGACATTGCCGCAGCCTGTGTCGCACTTTGTGTCGGTCTTGCAACACAGCGCGCCGGCGCCGGGGGCGCGCCCCCGCCCTCGGCGCCGGAAGGGGAGGTCAGGCCAGTCCCGCCTCCCTCATCTGCCGCAGTTCCTTCTTCATCTCGGAGACCTCGTCACGCAGCCGGGCGGCGATCTCGAACTGCAACTCGGCGGCGGCCGCGCGCATGCGCTCCGCCATGTCCTCGATCTGCTGGGCGAGCTCGGCCGCGGGACGGTCGGTCGGGACGGTCTCCTCGGCCCTGCTCCTGCCCTTGGCGGACTTGGCCACCTTGCCGCCCAGGGAGGGCACGGGTGCCTTGGCGGCCTTGCCGTCCTTGCCCTTGCGATAGCCCGAGCCGAGCAGCTGCTCGGTGTCGACGTCCTCGCGGGCGATCTGCGCGACGATGTCGTTGATCTTCTTGCGCAGCGGCTGCGGGTCGATCCCGTTGGCCTTGTTGTACGCGACCTGCTTCTCCCGGCGCCGGTTGGTCTCGTCGATGGCCTTCGCCATCGCCGGGGTGATCTTGTCGGCGTACATGTGGACCTGGCCCGACACATTGCGCGCCGCGCGGCCGATGGTCTGGATCAGCGAGGTCCCCGAGCGCAGGAAGCCCTCCTTGTCGGCGTCGAGGATCGCCACCAGGGAGACCTCGGGGAGGTCGAGGCCCTCGCGCAGGAGGTTGATGCCGACCAGCACGTCGTACTCACCCGCGCGCAGCTCGCGCAGCAGTTCGACGCGGCGCAGGGTGTCGACGTCGCTGTGGAGATAGCGGACCTGGATGCCCAGTTCCAGGAAGTAGTCGGTGAGGTCCTCGGCCATCTTCTTGGTGAGGGTGGTGACGAGGACGCGCTCGTCCTTCTCGGTGCGCTGCCGGATCTCGTGCACCAAGTCGTCGATCTGACCCTCGGTGGGCTTGACGACGACCTCGGGGTCGACCAGACCGGTGGGGCGGATGATCTGCTCGACGTGGCCGTCGGAGCGGGACAGCTCGTACTGGCCGGGGGTCGCCGAGAGGTACACCGTCTGGCCGACGCGCTCCTGGAACTCCTCCCATTTCAGGGGGCGGTTGTCCAGGGCGGAGGGCAGTCGGAAGCCGTGGTCGACGAGGGTGCGCTTGCGGGAGGCGTCGCCCTCGTACATCGCGCCGATCTGGGGGACGGTCACATGGGACTCGTCGATGACCAGGAGGAAGTCGTCCGGGAAGTAGTCCAGCAGGGTGTTCGGCGGGGAACCGGGTTCGCGGCCGTCGAAGTGCATCGAGTAGTTCTCCACGCCGGAGCAGGAGCCGATCTGGCGGAGCATCTCGATGTCGTAGGTGGTGCGCATCCGCAGGCGCTGGGCCTCCAGGAGCTTGCCCTGCTTCTCCAGCTCCGCCAGGCGCTCCCCCAGTTCCTTCTCGATGTCGTTGACGGCCCGCTCCATGCGCTCGGGGCCGGCGACGTAGTGGGAGGCGGGGAAGACGTACAGCTGCTGGTCGTCGCTGATGATCTCGCCGGTGAGGGGATGGAGGGTGGAGAGGGCCTCGATCTCGTCGCCGAACATCTCGATGCGGACGGCGAGCTCCTCGTAGACCGGGAAGATCTCGATGGTGTCGCCGCGGACGCGGAAGGTGCCGCGGGTGAACGCCAGGTCGTTGCGGGTGTACTGGATGTCCACGAAGCGGCGCAGCAGCGCGTCCCGGTCGAACTCCTCGCCGACCTTGAGGGGGACCATGCGGTCCACGTATTCCTGCGGTGTGCCGAGACCGTAGATGCACGAGACGGAGGCGACCACGACGACGTCGCGGCGGGTGAGCAGCGAATTGGTCGCGGAGTGACGCAGGCGTTCCACCTCCTCGTTGATGGAGGAGTCCTTCTCGATGTAGGTGTCCGACTGCGGGACGTATGCCTCGGGCTGGTAGTAGTCGTAGTACGAGACGAAGTATTCGACCGCGTTGTTCGGCAGCAGTTCGCGGAATTCGTTGGCCAGCTGGGCGGCCAGGGTCTTGTTCGGCGCCATCACCAGGGTCGGGCGCTGGAGCTTCTCGATCATCCACGCGGTGGTGGCGGACTTGCCGGTGCCTGTCGCGCCGAGCAGGACGACGTCCTTCTCACCTGCTCCGATACGCCGGGCGAGGTCGGCGATGGCCGTGGGCTGGTCGCCGCTCGGCTGGTAGGGGCTGACGACCTCGAAGGGCGCCACCGTGCGTTCGATCTTGGAAACGGGCCGCATGCAATCCACCGTACGACCCCGCACTGACAACAGGTCGCGATCAGCGATTCTGCGGTGTGCGGGCACGCCGCTCGCGGTGCTCCCGGGCGATGCGGGACTCGGGGTGCCGGCAGACGTGGGCGGTGGCCTGGGCGGGGATGCCGGGCCGGCGCTCGACGGGGTTCGCGTGGAACCTGCCCATGATCATGAACGGGTCGAACATCACGACGACTCCCGCGAGGAGCAGGAACACCAGCGGGCCGATCATCAGCGGGGCCAGCAGAGCGGCGGACGACGAACCGACGGCCGGGTCGGGGCCCGCGCCGCTGTGCAGATGGACGCTGAGGGCGGCCATGCCCGTGTAGTGCATGCCGCTGACGGCGACCCCCATGACGAGGCTGGCGCCCACGCTCCACAGGAAGCCGCGGACCTGCCCGGCGGCCCACAGGGCGGCGATCGCGGCCACCACGGCGATGACGACCGAGGCGGCCACGGTGACGGTGTTGTACTCGAAAGTGCCGTTGAGTCGCATGCCGGCCATGCCCAGGTAGTGCATCGAGGCGATGCCCAGACCGGTGATGGTGCCCCCGGTGAACAATGCGGCACCGCCGGCCCCCTGGGAGCCGACCATGAAGATCCCGATGCCGACCATCACGATCGCCACCGCGAGGCTCGCGAACGTGGTCAGCGGGTCGTAGTGGATCGGGGTCTGCAGGACCTTGAACCCCATCATCGCGACGAAGTGCATGGTCCAGATGCCGGAGCCGATGGCCGCCGAGCCCAGCGCGAGCCAGCCGATCCGCCAGCGGCCGTCCACGAGCATCGATCTGGTGGTGCAGCGCAGGCCGAGCGCGCCCCCGAGGCAGGCCATGAGATAGGCCACCACCGGTGTGACGAGTCCGTAGCTGAAGCCGTCGACCGTGCCCTGCATTCGCGGCTGCCCTTCCCGCCCTGTCGCGTCCCTGGAATTTTCGCAATGCCCCCCGCCCCGGCACCGCCACGACGGTCAGGGTCGTCGCAGAGAGTATGACCCCCACCGGAATGGTCGAACGATTTTCCGGCAAAGAAACACGGCCTTGCCCCACTTGTGCGGTGCCCGTGAGCGGACTTGGGCAACTCCATTCAATTCATGGCCATCCTGCGCACCTCTCCCGTTGACCCTCTGCTGTCACTCTTGAGCTGACCGTGATCGATCGACGCGAGGAGTACGCATGCACGTGCGCGCAGTTGCCGCCGCGACCACAGCGTTCTTGGGGGCCACCGTCCTCCTGCTCCCCACTTCCGCCGCTCACGCGGCCGCCGACGCCGGGAATCCGCTGGTCGTCGCGCATCGTGGAGCTTCCGCCTACGCGCCCGAGAACACCCTGGCCGCTGTCGACAAGGCCCACGAGATGGGCTTCGACTGGGTCGAGAACGACGTCCAGCGCACCAGTGACGGCAGGCTCGTCGTCCTCCACGACGCGACGCTGGCGCGGACGACCAACGTCGAGGAGCTTTATCCCGAGCGCGCCCCATGGAACGTGGCGGACTTCACCGCGGCGGAGATCGGGCGCCTGGACGCGGGCAGCTGGTTCGGCGCCGACTACGCGGACGCGCGCGTGCCCACGCTGGAGCAGTACATGCGGCGGGTGTCGCGCAACCATCAGAAGCTCGTCCTGGAGATCAAGAACCCGCAGCTCTACCCGGGGATCGAGCAGCAGACCCTGAAGGTGCTGAGCAACGAGGGCTGGCTCGGCCCGGCGCAGCTGGAGAAGCTGGTGATCCAGAGCTTCAGCGCCGACACCGTACGCCGGGTCCACGAGCTGGACCCGGCGGTGAAGACCGGTCTGCTCGGCACCCCGGACATCGCCGACCTCCCCGAGTACGCGACGTTCAGCGACCAGATCAACTCCTCGTACACGACCATCTCCGAGTCCTACGTGGCCACGATCCACGCGCTCGGAGGTCCGCACGGCAAGCCGTTGGAGATCCTCACCTGGACCGTGAACGACGCCACCAACGCCCGCCGGGTGGCCGACTACGGCGTGGACGGCATCATCACCAACAAGCCCGACGTGGTCAGGGAGGCCACACAGGGCTGATGCGGCGGTCCGCGGCCGGTGGTGAGCGCTGCGGGGCCGAGCGCTCACCACGGTCGTTGTCGGTGGCGGCCCGTACGGTGGTCCCATGAACAGCCATGCGCAGGACGAGCAGCGGGTGGTCTGGGCCGTCATCGGCTCGGACATCGGCCCGCTGCTGCTGGCCGCGACGGACGAGGGCCTCGTCAACGTCGTCTTCCACGCCACGGAGCCGGTGCGCGACCGGACCCTGGACCGGCTCGCCTCCCGCCTCGACACCACTCCCGTGGAGGCGCCCGACGCACCTCAGCTGGCCGAGGCCATACGTCAGTTCGAGGCTTACTTCGCGGGCGAACGGCACGACTTCGCGCTGCCGCTCGACTGGTCGCTGATATCGGGGTTCAACCGCCAGGTGCTGCGCGAACTGGCGTCGGGCGTGCCCTACGGCTCGGTCGTGGGGTATGGCGATCTCGCGCGGCGCGTGGGACAGCCCGGCGCGGCCCAGGCCGTCGGCGTGGCGATGGGGTCGAATCCGCTGCCCGTGGTGGTGCCGTGCCACCGGGTGGTGGAGAGCGACGGCGGCATCGGCGGGTTCGGCGGCGGACTGGAGACCAAGCGGAGACTGCTGGCGCTGGAAGGGGTGCTTCCGCAGCCGTTGTTCTGAACGGGTTGCCGGAAACCGCGACGGCCGCCGGGCGGTGCGCTACTCGTAGTGCCGCGCCTCGAAGACGTTGCCGTCCGGGTCCCGGAAGTAGAAGCTGCGCCGGGCGGGTCCGCGGGCGCCGAAGGAGTCGTGGGAGATCTCCGAGACGGGGACCTCCCGCTCCTCCAGTCGGCCGCGCAGTTCGTCGAGGGCGGGGCCGGGCATGGCGAGGCACACGTGGTTGACGGGATGTCCGGCACCGGCGGCGGCGCCCGGCACCATCCGCATCTTCGAGGCCATGGCCAGGGGCATGAGATCGATGATGGTCTCGTCGTTGACGCGGACGGAGGGGAAGGGTGCCTGTCCCGCCGCGTACTCGTCGACCCTCACGGGTTCGAGGCCCACGGCCTCCTCGTAGAACCCGGCCGCGGCGACCGGCTCCCGCACCCACAGGACGACGTGGTCGAGGCGTGTCGTGTTCTCCTTCATGCACCTCAGGCTGGTGTCCTGCACCACAGCGCGCAAGGGTTTGGCCGGGCGCGCCGTCCGCCAGGGATGAGGGAAGAACGTCCGACAGGAGGCAAGCGCGTGCTGATGGTGTCCGAAGAGGTACGGGAAGCGGTTGACGCGCGTCGACCCGTGGTGGCGCTGGAGTCGACGATCATCGCGCACGGGCTGCCCCGCCCCCGCAATCTGCAGGTGGCGCTGGAGCTGGAGGAGGTCGTACGGCAGGAGGGCGCCGTACCCGCGACGATCGCCGTACTGGACGGGCGGCCGCACATCGGCCTCGACAAGCAGCAGTTGGACCGGGTCGCGAACGAGGACGGCATCCGCAAGCTCGGGCACCGCGATCTGCCGTCGGCGGTGGCGGCGGGCGTGAGCGGGGCGACCACCGTGTCGGCGACCGCCCAGCTGGCGGCCCTCGCGGGCGTACGGGTGTTCGCGACGGGTGGGCTCGGCGGTGTGCACCGGGAGTGGACGGTGACTCAGGACGAGTCCGCCGACCTGGGGCTCCTCGCACGTACCCGGATCACGGTGGTGTGCGCGGGTGTGAAGTCGATCCTGGACGTGCCGGCGACCTTGCAGCGGCTGGAGACGCTCGGTGTCGCGGTCGCGGGGTACGGCACGGACCGCTTCCCCGGCTTCTATCTGTCCGACTCGGGCCATCCGGTGGAGTGGACGCTCGGGTCGCCGGGCGAGGTCGCGGACGTCATGCGGGCCCAGGACGCGCTCGGCGGCCCCGAGTCGGCACTGATCGTCGCCAACCCCGTGCCGGAGGAGAAGCAGCTCGATCCCGAGCTGCACGCGCGCGTGCTCGCGGAGGCTCTGACGGCGTGCGAGGCGGAGGGCGTCACGGGCCAGGCGGTCACGCCGTTCCTGCTGAGCTATCTCGTACGGCACACCGACGGCGCCTCCCTGAGCGCCAACCTCGCGGCGGTGCGCGGCAACGTACGGCTCGCGTCACGTATCGCGGCGGCCTGGGCCGGGGCGTGAGGTGAACCACCGGCGAGATGCGAACGGGCCCGGTGGTGCGGCGGGTGAGCCCGGTGGTGCTGCGGGTGGTGCGGTGCGCGGGGCCGGTGACGGGAGCGGCGCGCTGCTCGTCGTGGGGGACATCGTGACGGATGTCGTCGCCCGGCACCGCGGGCCGCTCACGGCGGGCACGGACACGGTCTCCGCGATCCGGACGCTGCCGGGCGGGGCGGGCGCCAACGTGGCCTGCTGGGCGGCTCATCGCGGCTGTGCGGACGTGCGGCTGCTCGGACGGGTGGGCACGGACGCGGCCGCGTGGCACGAGCGGGAACTGCGGGCCTCGGGGGTGCGACCCCATCTGGTGGTCGACCCTGAGGCGGCCACGGGGACGGTCATCTGCCTGGTGGACACGGGCGCCGCGGCCGAGCGCACGTTTCTCACCGACAGCGGTGCCGCGCTGCGGCTGGACCCGGACGACTGGTCGCCGTCCCTGCTCGACGGGGTCGCGCGGCTGCATCTGTCGGGCTATCTGTTCTTCGCCGAGCCGAGTCGCGCACTGGCCTCCACGGCCCTTGCGTCGGCACGCACGCGTGGAGTGCCGGTGAGCGTGGATCCCGCGTCGACGGGGTTCCTCACACGGCTCGGCGTGGACCGTTTCCTCACACTCGTCGAGGGGATCGATGTGCTGCTGCCCAGCCGCGACGAGGCCCATCTGCTGACCGGGCTGCCCGATCCGGCCGACGCGGCGGCCAAGTTGAGCCGTCTCGTCCCCCTGGTGGTGGCCAAGCAGGGGGCGGACGGTGCCCTCGTCGCGCGCGGGGGCGTCGTCGTGTCACGGATCCCGGCGGCACCCGCCACGCCCCGCGACACCACCGGCGCGGGCGACGCGTTCACGGGCGCCTTCCTGGCGGCGCTGCTCGCGGGCGCGGACGCCGAGGGGGCGGCGGCCGAGGGGTGCGGTGCGGGTGCGCTGGCGGTGGAGAAGGTGGGCGGGAGACCGCCGGGGACCGATCTGGCCGGCTGACCGGGTGAACGGGCGGTTATGCCTTTCGGCCCCAGGCCGAGATCAGGGGTGGGGCGGCGATGTCCAGCGCGCCGGAGGCGACGGCCGACAGATGACGGTCGATCTCCTCCGGCGTGGCGAGGTTCGCCGTGACGAGCGCTTCGCGGAGCCGGTCCACGGTGGTCGACTCCAGGGCGGCACAGGCCGGTGCGGCCACGGGGAAGTACGCGTCGGCTCCCACACCGCGCAGGCCGGCGGTCCGCAGCAGGCGGGGAAGCCTGCGACCGTGCGCCGGGTCGATCCCGCGTTCGGCCAGCAGTTCACGCACCGCCTGGCGAAGCCGGTTGGCCAACTGGTGCTCGGGGCCGGACTCCTCCAGGCAGGCCAGGGGTTGGAGGGCGGCGTCGCTGTCCTCGATCAGGAGCCGGCCACCCGCACGCAGCGCCTTGACCATCGACGACAACGCCCGCTCCTGGTCGGGTACGTGGGCCAGGGCGAGCCGGGCGTGCACCAGGTCGAAGCCGTCCCCCGGGGGATCGTCGACGCCCACGTGATGGACGAGTGCCTCGACCGGCGGGCGGGTGACCGAGGGAACGGCCCAGGAGATGTCGGTGTCCGTCGCGATGACCTTGCCCGTCGGCCCGACCTTCTTGGCCAGCCAGGAGACGACCGAGGCGCCGCCCGCGCCGACCGCCCAACAGCGCCAGCCGGACCCCAGACCGAAGGCCTCCATGTGCCGGAACGTGGTGGGGTCGAAGAGCGTGGCGAAGGCGTCGGGGCCCTGCCCCGTCTCGGTCCGCCGCTGGTCCAGGAGATACCCGTCGGTTCGCATCATGCACCGATCCTCCCATTTGACCGACTTGCCCTATGCGGCGACGCTCCCGCATCCGTGCGGCAGTCCCCGCCGCGACCGGCCGGAAGCAACCGGATCGAGACGGCCGGATCGGAACGGCCCCACCGCCCGGGACGTCTACAAGTGAAGCGGAGCGCTCCGTTCCCACAGCCTTACCCGGCACTCGTTCGGCCCTGGCAAACTGGCGCCACAAGGCACGGAGTGCGGTGCGAGGAGATCCACGCAAGGAGAGACCAGATGTCCATGGCAGGGAATCTGCGGAAGGTCACCGGTCTCGACAGGGTTGTCGGCCTGCGCACGATGGCACGGCTGGCCCGGCGACGTCCCCGCGTCGACCTGAGCCATCCGGCCCGCTCCCCGCTGGGCACCTCGGTGGTGAACTGCGTGACCTACCACAAGGGTGTCCGATCCCCCGCGGTCCGCGATGTCGTCGAGGCGCTCAAGCAGGTCCGCCGGCACGACCACGGCTTCGTCTGGCTGGGGCTGCACGAGCCGACGCAGCGAGAGTTCGCGGGCATCGCCGAGCTCTTCGGCCTGCACCCGCTGGCGGTGGAGGACGCGATCGAGGCCCACCAGCGGCCGAAACTGGAGCGCTACGACGACACCCTGTTCGCGGTGTTCAAGACGGTCTGCTACATCGAGCACACCGAACTGACCGCGACCAGCGAGGTGGTGCACACCGGCGAGATCATGGTCTTCGTCGGCGCCGACTTCGTGATCACCGTCCGCCACGGGCGGCACGGCTCACTCGGTCCGCTGCGGGAGGAACTGGAGGCGAACCCTGAGCAGTTGGCCAAGGGACCGGCCGCAGTGCTGCACGCGATCGCGGACCATGTGGTCGACGACTATCTGAGCGTCACTGATTCCGTCCAGACGGACATCGACCAGGTCGAGACCGATGTCTTCGCCGCGAACGGCGCCCGTGTGGACCCCGGCCGCATCTACCAGCTCAAGCGCGAACTGCTCGAACTGAAGCGGGCGGTGGCCCCGCTCGCCCGCCCGCTCCTGGAGCTCACCTCACGACCGATCCGGGTGGTCGACCCGGAGATACAGGCCTACTTCCGCGACGTCTCCGACCACTTGCTGCGGGCCACCGACCAGATCGCCGCGTTCGACGACCTGCTGAACTCGATTCTGCAGGCGCATCTCGCGCAGGTCAGCGTCGCGCAGAACGAGGACATGCGGAGGATCACGGCATGGGCCGCGCTGATCGCCGTGCCGACCATGGTGTGCGGGGTCTACGGCATGAACTTCCAGTACATGCCGGAGCTGCACTGGAAGTTCGGCTACCCCCTGGTCCTGGGAGTCATAGCCGCCGCCTGCACCACCCTCTACCGGGGCTTCAAGCGCAACGGATGGCTGTGACTCCCGGAGCGGGCAGGTGATCGAGCGGCCGGGCGACACACCCGACGCCGACGGTCAGTGCGTCGCGCTCTTGGCGTAGACGCTCTCGACCCAGGAGGCGATCTGGTCGTCCGACAGGTGATGGGCGAGGTCGGCTTCGCTGATCATGCCGACGAGACGCTTGTTCTCGATCACCGGAAGTCGGCGGATCTGGTGCCCCTTCATCTCCTGGAGCACCTCGCTGACATCGGCGCCCGCGTCGATCCAACGCGGTGTGCCCTTGGCCATCTCGCCGGCCGTGATCGTCGACGGGTCGTGGCCCAGGGCGACACAGCCGACGACGATGTCGCGGTCGGTGAGGATGCCGCAGAGCCGTTCGTTCTGGTCGCTGATGGGCAGTGCACCGACGTTCAGCTGACGCATCAGCTGGGCGGCGCGGTCGAGGGTCTCGTGGGCGGGGATCCACTGGGCGCCGCGGTGCATGATGTCTCCGGCGGTGGTCATGTAGTACCTCCCGTTGCCGGACGGCCGGCGCGGCGCAGGACGCACCGCTAGTCCCGGCGTCCTTCATTCTTGCCGCGACCGGGCCGAGGCGCATGCGGAGCGACGCGCGGCGCCCCCCACCGCGCGAGGGCGGGGTTCGGTCGACGCGGAGGACGGATCCCGCACCGGTCAGCCGTGCCAGGCAGGGTGGCGTGGGTCGTCGGCACGGACCAGGACATCCGCCGTGGCAGCCGGGTCGGTCTCGGTCTCGTAGCGCTCGAAGGCGGGGAGGGTCCAGTGCTCGCCCTCCGGGGTACGGCGGCGCAGGGCGCCCGGGGAGAGGAGGACATGGACGGTCAGGTCGAAGGGGAACCAGTGCTTCAGGAGGAGAGGGCCGTGTGTCAGCAGGATCGCGCCGGGCGGGAGAGTGGCGTAGGGGCTGCGGGTCGCGCGGTCGGTGGTGGGGTCCCAGAGGTCGGGCAGGACCCGCCCCGTGCCGCCCGGGTCGAGCGGGCCGAAGACCTCGCGCCACAGGGCGGCGGTGTCGAACCAGCCGTCGTAGTACGCGTCCACGTCCTCGTGGCCGTACTCGAACCGCAGCGACGCCGGCCTGAGGAAGCCCTCGGTCCCCACGACGAGCGAGGACCGGCCGCGTATGCGCAGCGCCTCGGAGACCAGGGCGGCGAGATCACCGGGGCGGGCCGCGGGGGCGCCGTCGAAGGCGATCCGCGGCCAGGGCGAGCCGTCGTCCGGCTTCAGGTCGAGGAAGCGGTCGGCGAGAAGGTCGGCGAGCCGCTCCCAGGTGATCGCTTCGAATCGCACACGGCCCATGATGCCGCGCGGCACGAACGGCGCCTGACCCGGTGGGCGATCCGGCCGGCGTTACGGCCGGGGGTCTGGCCGGGGGTCCGGCCGGGGGTCTGGTCGGAGGTCTGGTCGGAGGTCTGGTCGGAGGTCTGGTCGGGGGTCTGGTCGGGGGTCTGGTCGGCGGTCCCGTCGGAGGACCGCGTGACCATGCGGTCACCAGGGGGAATGAACCGCGTATGGCAGCGCTCGCTACTCCCCCGCCCCGTACCGGACTTGTCGTCGTGCAGGCACTCAGGAAGAAGCACTGCGCCGAGTGCCGGAGCGGTCCCGTGGCACTGCTGGTCCTGGACGAGGGAGCGCCGCGTTGCCTGGACTGCGCGGACCTCGGGCACCTGGTGTTCCTGCCCCGGGGCGACACCGCGCTCACCCGGAGGGCGCGGGAGGAGAGCGCGCTGTCGGCGGTGGTCGTACGGTTCAACCGGCGGCGCAGCCGGTACGAGCGGCAGGGCGTCCTGGTCGAGGAGGCGGGGCTCGCCCGGGCCGAGGAGCGGTGCCTGGCGGACGCGGAGGCGCGACGCCGCCGCCGGGTACGGGACGCGCGGCGCCGGGCGGCCGAGGACGTGCGCTTCACTGACGCGTTCGCCGCGGAGGTGCTGCGGCTGTTCCCCGACTGTCCCTCCGAGCGGGCCCGGGAAATCGCCTCCCATGCCTCGCTGCGGGGCAGCGGCCGCGTCGGGCGCAGCGCGGCGGGGCGCGCGCTCACGGAGTTCGCGGTGACCTCGGCGGTCATCGCGTCGGTACGCCATGTGGACACGCCGTACGACCACCTTCTGATGAGCGGCGTCCCCCGGTACGAGGCGCGCCGACGGATCACGGCCACGGTGGACGCGACGCTGCGGGGTGGCGGGGGGTGGGGTGAGGGAGGGGTGGGGCGGGGGAGGGGGCGGGACCCCCGGAGCCGTGCTCGGGAGGGGCGGGTCGGTCTCGCGCGTGGGCGGTGAGCGGCTCGGCCATGGGGCTGGGGGCTGTGCGGAGGTTCACTTGTGGGGAGGTCGGGCGGTGGGCAGGATTTTGATCGGGCGTGTTTCGGAAGTCCCTTCGTCGCCCGAAGGGCGGCTCTGCGGCGTCCGGTGCGTGCTCTCGGCGCGCCGGACGAAAGGCCTCGTACTGGGTGTACTTGGCCTTTCGTCCGGTGCGGCGGTGGGGGTACCTCCCGGTCGAGCGCCAGCCGAGACCGGGGGAGCGTGCCGGGCGACGCAGAGCAGAAGGGACTTCCGAAACACGCCCTAGTAGGGCTCCGTTACGTCTGTCTGTCGGTCCTGTTTGGGGGAACGCTGAAGGTGTGGACGCACATGAAGTGAACCGTGCTCGGGCGACGTTGGCGTTATTCGTCGCTGACGTGTTCGCGTCGGTGCCGCGCAAGGATCAGCGGGCGAAGGGCGACTGCTACCTGCGGGGATTGATGCTGGACGGACGGCGGAAGTCGATCCAGCCGATGGCGGAACGGCTGCCGGACGGCAACGAGCAGAACCTGCAGCAGTTCGTGAACCAGTCGACGTGGGATCCGGTGCCGGTGCGGCGGCGGATCGCCCAGCGGATGGTGCCGAGAATCGGCCCGGAGGCGTGGGCGGTCGATGACGTGTCGTTCCCCAAGGACGGGAAGATGTCGGTGGCGGTCGCGCGCCAGTACTGCGGGGCGCTGGGCAAGCGGGCCAACTGCCAGGTCGCGGTGAGTGTGCACGCGGTCTCCGACACCGCGTCCTGTCCGCTGCAGTGGCGGCTGTTCGTGCCCGAGGAGTGGGCGGACGATGCGGTGCGGCGGCAGAAGACCGGGATACCGCAGGAGGTCGGGCACCGGGAGAAGTGGCGTCTGGCCCTGGACATCCTCGACGAGCTGGCCGGGTGGGGTCTGGTGCCGCCGGTGGTGGTGGCCGACGCCGGCTACGGGCAGAACGCCGACTTCCGCGACGGTCTGAGCGAGCGGGGCATCGGCTATGTCGTGGCGGTCCGTTCGGACGTGACGGTCCACCCGCACGACGTGCGGCCCACCGCCCCGGCCTGGTCCGGGAACGGTCGCAGGCCGCAGCCCCGCTACCGGGACAAGCCGTCCTCGGTGGCAGCGCTGGCTCAGGAGCACGGACGGCAGGCGTTCACCGAGGTGACCTGGCGTGAAGGCTCCCGCGGGCCGATGCACTCACGCTTTCTGGCGCTGCGGGTGCGGGCCGGGGTGAGGGCCCGCCGTCTGGCCCAAGCCGCCGCCACTGCCGAGCACGGCCACTGGGACGGTGTCCTGCCCGAGGTGACGCTGCTGGTCGAATGGCCCCAGGACGCCGAAGCACCCACCGACTACTGGCTGTCCAACCTGCCCGCCGACACACCGATCACCGAACTGGTCCGCCTGTCCAAGATCCGCTGGCGCATCGAGCACGATTACCGGGAACTCAAGCACGGCCTCGGCCTGGACCACTTCGAGGGCCGCTCCTGGAACGGCTGGCACCACCACGTCACCCTGGTCACCGCCGCCCACGCCTTCCTCACCGAACAGCGCCTGTCCCCAAAAGCCGATACAGCGGACTCACCCTCTACCAGATCCTCGACGCCATCCAGGACCTGCTGAACTGCTGGACCGGCACCTGCACCACCTGCCACCGCCCGCTGCCCAGAACATCCACCACCAGCCAGAACCCAAGAGCCAGAGCAACCTAACGGAGCCCTACTAGGTGTGAGCGGACATGATCGATGGGCCGTACTTCGTGCTGACGGTGCTGGGCCTGCTCGGGACGGCGATCGTGGCGGGCGTGTTCTGCGGGTTCTCGACGTTCGTGATGAAGGGGCTGGCGTCGCTGCCGCCCGCGCAGGGCGTGGCAGCGATGCAGGCGATCAACGTAAGCGCTCTGACGCCGGCGTTCATGCTCGTGTTCGTGGGTACGGCGGTGCTGTGCGCCGTGCTGGCCGTCGTGACGTTCGTGCTGTGGCCGGACGGAGGCAGAGTCGAACTGCTGCTGGGCAGCGCGCTGTATCTGTTCGGCTGCTTCGGGGTCACGATGGTGGCGAATGTGCCGCGCAACGAGACACTCGCCAGGCTGGAGGCCCGCACGTCGGAGGCGGCGACGTACTGGCGCGACTATGTGAGCCGGTGGACGGCGTGGAACCACGTGCGGGCGGTCGCCGCGGCCGGCGCGGCGCTGTCGTACCTGCTGGCGCTCGCCTGAGGCGGGGGCGGCGGGCGCGTCGTATCGTGGCCCGTACGCGTACCTCTCCGTGAGGGAGACGGCCATGGCCGATCCCAAGGGTTTTCTGACCACACCACGTGAGGACTGGCCCCGTCGCCCCGTGGAGGAGCGGGTCCGGGACTGGGACGAGGTGTATGTTCCCGGGGCCCTGCTGCCGATCATCAGCAAGCAGGCGGACCGCTGCATGGACTGCGGGATCCCGTTCTGTCACGACGCCTGTCCGCTGGGGAACCTGATCCCCGAGTGGAACGATCTCGTGTCGCGGGAGGACTGGCGGGCCGCGAGCGACCGGCTGCATGCCACGAACAACTTCCCCGAGTTCACGGGACGGTTGTGTCCCGCGCCCTGTGAGGCGGGGTGTGTGCTGGCGATCAACCAGCCCGCGGTAACCATCAAGAATGTGGAGGTGGCCATCGCGGACCGGGCCTGGGAGGACGGCTTCACCCCGCCGCGTCCGCCCGACCGGCTGTCCGGGAAGACGGTGGCGGTGGTCGGCTCCGGGCCCACGGGGCTGGCGGCGGCGCAGCAGTTGACGCGGGCCGGGCACACGGTCGCGGTGTACGAGCGTGCCGACCGGATCGGGGGGCTGCTGCGGTACGGGATCCCGGCGTTCAAGATGGAGCGGCGTCATCTGGACCGGCGGTTGGAGCAGATGCGGGCGGAGGGCACGAAGTTCCGGACGTCGACCGCGGTGGGCGTGGACGTCGAGGCGACGGAGCTGCGGGCCCGGTACGACGCGGTGGTGATCGCGACGGGGGCCACGGCATGGCGGGAACTGGACGTGCCCGGCCGGGAGTTGGCCGGGGTTCACCAGGCGATGGAGTATCTGCCGTTGGCCGATCGGGTGTGCGAGGGGGATCTGGCGATGTCGCCGTTGTCGGCGGCCGGGAAGCATGTCGTGATCGTCGGGGGTGGCGACACGGGTGCGGACTGTCTGGGGACGGCGGTGCGGGAAGGCGCCGCGTCGGTGACCCAGTTGGACATCTATCCGCTGCCGGAGGCGGAGCGTGACGAGGACGTCGATCCGTGGCCGACGTATCCGAAGGTGTACCGGCTGTCGGCGGCGCACGAGGAGGCGCGTGACTTGCGGTCCGCGCCGGCGGCGGACGCGGACGCGCGGCTCTTCGCGGCGTCCACGCTCCGCTTCACCGGGGACGGGTCGGGGCGGGTGCGGGCGTTGCACCTGGTCGAGGTGGACGAGCGGCGGCAGGCCAGGCCGGGTACCGGGCGGACGCTGCCTGCGGATCTCGTCCTGCTCGCGCTCGGGTTCTCCGGTCCGGATCGTCATGACGGGCTCGTGGACCAGCTCGGGCTGGCCCTCGACCCGCGCGGCACGCTCACGCGCGGGCCGGACTTCGCGACGAACGTGCCCGGGGTGTACGCCGCCGGGGACGCGGCCCGTGGGCAGTCCCTGATCGTGTGGGCGATCGCCGAGGGGCGGGCCGTGGCCGCCGCGGTCGACCGTGGTCTGACCGGGGCGGACCGCCTGCCGGCACCGATCGGGCCGTACGACCGTCCGATGACGGTGTAGCCGTGGGCGGGTGCCCGAAGCCGGAGGCCGAAGGGTTTGAGGGTTTGAGGGTTTGAGGGTTTGAGGGCTTGAGGGCTTGAGGGCTTGAGGGCTTGAGGGCTAACGGTTGTCCGTGCCGGCTTGTTTGGCGGTGGCGAGGGCGATGCGGTTCCACGTGTTGATGGTGAGGATCAGGGCGAGGACGTGGGCCAGTTCGGTGTCGTCGAAGTGGGCGGCGGCTTCGGCGTAGACGGCGTCGGGGACACCGCCGTCGGCGACGAGGGTGACCGCTTCGGTGAGGGCGAGCGCGGCCTGTTCGCGGGCGGTGAAGAAGTGCCGGGCCTCGCGCCAGACCGGGATCATGTGCAGCCGGTCCTCGCTCTCGCCGGCCTTGCGGGCGTCGTTGGTGTGCATGTGCAGGCAGTAGGCGCAGTGGTTGAGGTGGGAGGCGCGAATCTGGATCAGTTCGACCAGGGCCGGGTCGACGCCCTCGCGGGCCGCCGCGTCGAAGCCGATGAGGGCGCGGAAGGCGTTCCTGGCCGACTTCGCGAAGTCGAGCCGGGGCGCGGCGCCCGCCGTCACGTCCGTCGCCGTCACGTCCGTCGCCGTCGTGTTCTTCACCGTCGTGTTCTTCGCCGTCGTGTTCGTCGTGTTCGTCGTCATGACCATGAATCTATGGGGTGGAAAGACCTGTCGTAGGGTGCATTTCCATGGTGGATTCGTGGGTCAATTCGGCGGAGCTGTTCGGGGCCGATCTGCATCTCGAACTGTCCGGCGGGGGTGGCCGGCGGGCGGCGTTGATCCGGGCGTTGCGGGAGGTGGTGCGCGATGGTCGGCTGGCGCCCGGGACCCGGCTGCCGCCGTACCGCTCGCTCGCGGCGGACCTGGGGGTCGCCCGCAACACGGTCGCCGACGCGTACGCGGAACTGGTCGCGGAGGGCTGGCTGACCGCTCGACAGGGGTCGGGGACGCGGGTCGCGCAGCGGGTGGAACCCCTGGGCGCCCCACGCGTGCCCCGGAAGGCGCCTCGCGCGCGTGGGCCGCTGCACGATCTGCGGCAGGGCACGCCGGACGCGTCGGCGTTCCCGCGGGTGGCCTGGGCGGCCTCGTACCGCAGGGCGTTGACGCGGGCGCCCAACGAGGCGTTCGGGCCGGGTGATCCGGCGGGTCGGGTCGAGCTGCGGGAGGCGCTCGCCGAGTATCTGGCACGCTCGCGGGGCGTGCGGACCGAGCCCTCGCGCATCGTGGTCTGCTCCGGTTTCGCGCACGCGTTGCGGCTGTTGTTCCACGGCCGGGTGCTGCGGGGGCCGCTGGCGGTGGAGTCGTACGGGCTGGGCTTCCACCGCGAGTTGCTGGCGGCGGCGTCCGTACGGACCGTTCCGCTGCCGCTCGACGAGGACGGTGCCCGGGTGGACGGGCTGGACCGGGAGAGGGCGGTGCTGCTCACGCCCGCGCACCAGTTCCCCACCGGCGGGCCGCTGCACCCCGAGCGGCGGGCCGCCGTCGTGGACTGGGCACGCGCGCGTGGCGGGGTGGTTCTGGAGGACGACTACGACGGGGAGTTCCGCTACGACCGCAAGCCCGTCGGGGCCGTACAGGGCCTGGATCCCGACCGGGTCGTTTTCATCGGCTCGGTCAGCAAGAGTCTGTCGCCCGCGCTGCGGCTGGGGTGGATGGTCCTGCCGGAGCGGTTCGTGGACGCCGTGGTGGACGCCAAGGGAGAGCGGGAGGCGTGGGCGAGCGTTCCGGACCAACTGGCGCTGGCGGACTTCGTGGTGTCCGGGGCGTACGACCGGCATGTGCGGCGTATGCGGCAGCGGTACCGGGGGCGTCGGGACCGGCTGGTGGCGGCCCTGGCCGCGCACGCGCCGCACATCGAGGTCACCGGGATCGCCGCCGGGCTGCACGCGGTGCTGCGGTTGCCGCCTGGTACCGAGCGGTCCGTGGTGAAGGCGGCGGCCTGGCGGGGTGTCGCCCTGGACGGACTGGCCGGGTTCCGGCATCCCGAGGCGCAGGGGGGTGCCCCGGACGGGCTGGTGGTGGGGTACGCGACGCCGCCGGAGCACGCGTACGGGGCGGCGGTGGAGGCGTTGTGCGGGGTGCCGCCGGGTTGAGCGGCAGCCGGGCGAGCGGCAGCCCGGCTGAGCAGTCGCCCGGCTGCGCGGCCGACCGTACGGCGCGGCAGGCCGGCGGGCGGTGCGTCGGTCGGTCGGTCGGGCGGGCGCGGGTGTGGGTCGGTGGGTCGCCGGCCGAAGGGTTCCCGGTCGACAGGAAAAGCAGGGCGGTGGGACCATTGAGGTCAGGAGGTACGTCACCGCTGTCGCCGCGCGGGCACCCCACAATCCGGTGGTGGCCTGCCCCCATCCTTCGTTCCGTCGTCAGGCGTAGGGCCCCTCCTTCGCGTCCCCCCTGTTGACGGCCGGTCCGGGAGGGTGCTCGATGACGGCGCTCGACGAACGTCACGGAGATCACGGAGCAGGTGCGCACGGCGGGGCGTCGCCCCGGAGCGGCGGCACTCTCGGTTCTCGCGTCGTCCCCCTGGGCCGGCCGACCGCCTCGCTGCCTCTGCTCACCGGATCGAAAGCGGCCCACCTCGCGCGGGCGGCCCGCGCCGGGTTGCCGGTGCTGCCCGGCTTCGTGATCCCCTGCGCCCCTCCGGATCCGGGAGACCTGTGGGACCCCGACGATCTACGGGACCTGTCGCGCGCCTGGGCCGAGTTGTCCCGGCACGGGGCGCGGTCCCTGGTCGTGCGGTCCTCCTCGCCGCAGGAGGACACGGAGGAGTCCTCGTTGGCGGGACGGTTCGACTCGGTGCTCGATGTGCGGGGGTGGGAGGAGTTCCGGGCGGCGGTGCGCACGGTGCTGGGCTCGGCCCGGGGGCCCGACGGTGACAGTGCTCCGATGGCCGTGCTCGTCCAGCCGATGCTCAGGGCCCGGGTCGGGGGTGTGCTGTTCGGCGCGGACCCCGTGGCCGGGCGGACCGATCGGATGCTGGTGAGCGCGGTGCGGGGCGGGCCCGACACGTTGGTGAGCGGGGAGCAGCCCGGGACGAGTCACTGGGTGAGCCGGTGGGGGCGGCTGCTGCGGACGGAGTCGTCCGACGGCGGGGCGCTGCTCACCGGCGGTGAACTGCGTCGTCTGGCGCGGCTGGCCCGGCGGGCCGCCCGGGTGTTCGGCGGGCCCCAGGACATCGAGTTCGCGCTCGACGAGGACGGACGGCTGTGGTTGCTCCAGAGCCGTCCGATCACGGCGATGGTGCCCCGTCCGCCGCGTGGCGCCCGGCTGCTCGGTCCCGGGCCGGTGGCGGAGAGCCTGCCGGGGCGGTTGGAGCCGCTGGAGGAGGATCTGTGGGTGGCGCCGATGGCCCGGGGGCTCGCCATCGCGCTCGGGCTCGGCGGGAGCGCGTCGCGCCGGCGGTTGCGGTCGGCGCCGGTGGTCGTGGCGGTCGGTGGCCGGGTCGCGGCGGACCTGCGGCTGCTGGGTGCCGTCCCGCCGAGGCATCCCCGGCTGGCGTGGCTCAACCCGGCGCCGGGGGCCCGGCGGCTGGGTGCCGCCTGGCGGGTGGGGCGGCTGACCTCGACGCTGCCGGGTCTGGCGACGGACCTGGTGGCCGACGTCGACCGGCGGCTGGTCGAGACCCCGCCGACCGGAGACCTGTCGACCGTCGAGTTGATCTCGACCCTGCGCTGGACGCGCTCCGTCCTGGTCTCGCTCCACGCTCAGGAGGCCCTGGCGGGCGCCCTCCTCCCCGAGCCCCGCGTCACGGCCGCGGGGGCCGCTCTCGCGACGCTCACCGAGTCGAGGTACCGGGACCGGAGCCTGCCGGACCACCAGGTGGTGGCCGCCGAGCCCGTGGTCCTCGCCCTGACGGCTCCGAGCCTGTGGGGCGACCTGCGACTGCCCCACCGGAGCCCGTCCACCGCAACGGCGCCTCCCCCTACCGCCTCGGTCACCCCCGCCCCGCGCCTCTCCCTCGAAGCCGCCTCGGCGTCCGCCTCCTCGCCTCCCTCCGCACTCCCTCCCCGCCCCCAGCCCCAGGCGACACCGCGGCCCCCTTCCGTCCTCACGGCGCGCGGGCCCCGTCTCCCCGGGCGCCCTGCCGCCGCGCGAGTCCCTGCGGCTGCGGGTCCGCTGGGTGCAGGAATTGCAGGTCAGACTGGTGCGGGAGGGAGCGCGCCGGTTGCTTGTCCGGGGTGTGCTGGGTGAGGCGCGGCGGGGGGGGCTGATGCGGTGGAAGGAGTTCGTGACCGCGCTGGAGACCGGTGAGCTGCCGGAGGACTTCGCGGAACGGCTGCCCCGGGCCGCGTCCGCTCCGCTCCCGGACCGGTTCCGGCTCGCGGAGGGCGGTGTGGTCGTCGCCGACCGAGCCACCGAGCCGTCCGGCGCGGGAGACGGGAACGGCGGCCGGGGTGTGTCCGGCGGCCGGGGCATGGGAACGGTGTGGGACGGAGAGGGGAGCGGGCCGCCGGACGCCGTGCTGGTGGTCCGGACGCTTGATCCGGCGCTGGCCCCGCTGCTGCCGCGCGTCACGGGGCTGGTGGCGCAGACGGGCAGCCCGTTGTCCCATCTGGCGGTGCTGGCACGGGAGTTCGGCGTGCCGGCCGTGGTGGGCGTCGACGACGCGGTGTGCCGTTTCCCGCCGGGGACCCGGGTGACGGTCGACGGGGGCACCGGCGACGTACGGGCGGAGGGTTCGTGATGCGGCGCCTCGCCTACCTCTTCGGGGGCGCGGCGGCGGTCGGCGCGGGCGTCTACTTCGTCGTCTACCTCTACCGGTGGCAGTGGCAGCGAGCCATCCTCAGCGGGGTGCTCCTCCTGATCGTCGGGGTGCTGTTGCTGGGCCTCGTGCTGCTGGGGCGGCTGGCGCGGATCGAGGAGCGGATCAGGGAGAGCGACCGTCGGCAGCAGGACGCGCTGGCCCGGCTGCGGCAGACGCACAGCGGTGAGCGCGGTGACCGGTTCCGTTGGCTGGATGATCCGGCGAGTCGGACGTATGTCTTCGTGCCCGTGCTGTTGATCACCGGTGTGGTGCTGTCGGGGATCGCGTGGCTGGTGCATCGGATCGCGTCGGTCACGGCCCGGCCGACGGCGGAGCGGCACCTGGCCGGGCAGCTGGCGGTGCTCACGGCGCCCGATCCGGCGCCGGACGCCGATCTGGAGGACACGACTCCGCCCGGGGACGGCCGGGGGCGGGCGGCGCGGCTGATCACCGTGGGTGTCGGCGTCGCCCTGCTGGTCTCGCTGGTGGTCGGGCTCGCCGACCTCACGCAGACCAGGAAGGAGGAGCGGAACGGGGCAGAGGCGACGTCCGTGCTGGTCCGGGTGGACATGCGGGGCGTTCCCCCGAGCGCCGAGCGGCAGGCCATGGCCGCGTCACAGGCCTGGGAGCGCTGCCGGAACTCCACGTCGGTGCCGCTGCGGCGGACCACGCTGGGCGAACTCGGCGACGGGATGTTCGCGGCAGTCGTCCGTCCTTCCCTGACCGATCACGACCGGCTGCGGCTGCGCGGCTGCCTGGAGGACTCCGACGTGGATCGCGCGCACCTCACCGTGGTGGGCATCGGCGACGCGGACCAGCCGTGACCCTGGAGATCAACAGATAGGACAAGCTCCCCCCAAACACCCCAAAGTAAGTGAGGTGGCACACAAGCAGACAGAACGCTTATGTCGGGCAGGCTACGATGCCGGACAGACCCCCGTCCCCAACCCCTGGGTCATCCATGCCTGTCTCTGTCGCACCTCCGCCCGTACGCCCGGATCTCTCCGCCCCCTCCGCCCGTCCCCGCTCACTGCGCCGCAGGGTGGTGCGTGTGCTGATCGGTGTGCTGCTCGGCTACCTCGCCGTCTGGGCCACGGGCTCCCTGGGCGTCCTGGCGATGACGTACGTGGCGCGGGAGACCACCTCGGTGCCCGAGGGGACGCGTTCGGTGAAGGGGATCCACAACTTCCAGCCCGTAGGCACGGACGGCGAGCTGTGGCGCGGGGCAGCCCCCTCCCCCGCCGGGTACCGGGCGCTCGCCGATCTCGGCTTCACCACGGTCGTCGACCTGCGCGCGGAGAAGCTGAGCGCCGCCCAGCTCGCCCTGCCGCGCGAGGCGGGCCTCGACGTCGTACGGGTGCCGATGCGTGACGGGCAGACCCCGACGCCCGAGCAGGTACGGCGTCTGCTCGACACGGTCTCCGAGAGCTCCGGGCCGGTGTTCGTGCACTGCGGCGCCGGGGTCGGCCGTACGGGGACGATGGC
This sequence comes from Streptomyces sp. MNU76, assembly GCF_020982545.1. GTDB lineage: Bacteria > Actinomycetota > Actinomycetes > Streptomycetales > Streptomycetaceae > Streptomyces. The sequence continues at coordinate 278,675 of NZ_JAJKLK010000005.1, forward strand.
CGCGGCCTATCTCGTGAAGACCGGGCAGGAGGACTCGCCGGGCGCGGTCTGGCGCAACCTGTCGGTCGGGCCGCCGTCGATCGAGCAGATCTCCTACGGACTGATGCTGGAGCGGGAGCGCGACACGGCGCAGCCGCCGCTGCCGGTGGTCGCGGTGAGCCGCCTCGTCGACGCGCCGCGCCGGATCTGGTCGTACGTGTAGGCGATCGCAGCAAGGCGTAGAAGTGCGCGGCGCGGGCCGAGAGGCCCGCGCCGCGCGGTCGTGCACCGGTTCCCTACGCCGGTCTACGGCTTGCGGGCCACCGCCCCGTACCCCGGGATGACCCCGTCGTCCTGGCCGGGGACGGGTTCGCCGAGTTCGGGGTGCCAGTGGTGGGGCACCCCGACGCCGGGGTCGACCAGTTCGAGGCCGTCGAAGAAGCGGGCGAACTCCTCGCGGGAGCGCAGCGCCAGGGTGACACCGGCGGCCTTGAGCTTCTCCATGGCCGCCTTCGACTCCTCCGGGGTGAAGTCGGCGGTGGCGTGGGTGACGACCAGATAGCTGCCGGAGGGCAGTTCGGCCATCAACCGCTGAACCAGGGCGTGCGCGCCGTCCTCGTCGGAGACGAAGTGCAGCAGCGCGATCAGCGAGAGCGCCACGGGCCGGCCGAAGTCGAGGACCTTCTTGGCGCCCTCGACGACGGCGTGCGGGTCGCGCACGTCGGCCTGCAGATACTCGGTGCGCCCCTCCGGCGTACCACGCAGCAGGGCCCCCGCGTGGGCCAGCACGATGGGGTCGTTGTCGCAGTAGACGACGGCGGCGTCGGGGGCGACCCGCTGGGCGATCTGGTGCAGGTTCGGCTCGGTCGGGACACCGGTGCCGATGTCGAGGAACTGGCGGACGCCGTGCTCGGCCAGCCAGCGGGTGGAGCGGTGCATGAAGGCACGGTTGACCTGTGCCATCACCGGCACGCGAGGGTCGAGGGCCAGCATCTGCCGGCCCATCGCCTCGTCGACGGGGTAGTTGTCCTTTCCGCCGAGGTACCAGTCGTACATCCGGGCGGGATGGGGTCTGCTCGTGTCGATCTCGACGGGGGGACGCCCGTTCATGACGAACTCCATGAGGTTCCGCGGCAGTAAGTGATCAATTCAGGGCCAACATAGGGGGATCGGCTGAGCAACAGAGAGGGCGCAACAGGCCTCAGGAGAGCAGGAAGTCGGCCACCCCCGCCTTGGCGCCCTGGATGAAGGCGTTCATCTCGTCCGGCGTGTAGATCAGCGCCGGTCCGTCGGGGTCGGTGGACTGCCGTACGGCGATCCGGCCGTCGGCGAGCTTCATGACCTCCAGGCAGTTCCCTCCGTTGCCTCCGCTCCAGGGCTTGTGCCAGCCCTCGCTGCCCAGCTCCCGGGCGGGCATACCGTTGTAGACGCGGTTGTGCGACTGCGTGCGTGTGCGCGTCTGCGACTGCGACTTGATGAATTCCATTCGGTGTCTTCAGAGCTCCTCGCGGAGGTCCCGGAGGACCTCCTTCGTGCGTTGTGCCGTGGCAGCCTGCGCCGCCATGCGGTCCATGACCTCGAGGTGGGTCGCCACCTCGGAGCGGTCGTCCAGGTAGACGGCGCCGGTCAGGTACTCGCTGTAGACCATGTCCGGAAGCTCCGGCATGGCGAAACGGAACAGGACGAACGGCCCGTACGTGCCGGGGTGCGGTCCTGTGTCGAACGTGGCGACCTGCACCGTCACATGCGGCAGCTCCATCGCCTCCAGCAGCCGGTCGATCTGGGCGCGCATGACCGCCGGGCCGCCGACGGGGCGGCGCAGGGCGGTCTCGTCCATCACGAACCACAGCCGGGGCGCACCCTCACGGGTGAGCAGTTCCTGGCGTCGCATGCGCAGGTCGACATGGCGCTCGATGTCCGCGGGCTTGGTCTGGCCGATGGCGCCCGAGGTCATGACGGAACGGGCGTAGTCCTCGGTCTGCAGGAGGCCGGGGACGAAGTGCGGGTCGTAGCCGCGGATCAGGGAGGCCGCGCCCTCCAGGCTGACGTACATGGAGAACCAGCCCGGCAGGATGTCGTGGTAGCGCTGCCACCAGCCGGGTTTGTTGGCCTCCTCGGCGAGTTGGACGAAGGTCTCGGCCTCCTCGTCACCGACCCCGTACGCCTTGAGCAGGAGCTGCAGGTAGGGGATCTTGAGGGCGACCTCGGCGGTCTCCATGCGGCGGATCGTGGCGGCGGTGACGTGCAGGACGCGTGCGGCGTCCTCGCGTCTGATGCCCGCGCGCTCACGCAGGTCCAACAGACGCCGACCGAGCACGACCTGCCCGACCGTCGGCGCGGACCGCGGCTCGCTCATCTCGCCTCTCTTCCTGTGACCCTGCGCTGACCTGCGTCGATGTTCGGCCCATCCCGGTGCCGACAGCCTTGCGGCGCCGTTCGGAGACCTCGCGCGTCGCACCCGCGCGTGTACACATACGAACACTGTGCGTACATACGAACGTTGTGCGAGGGATTTCCAACTGGCGCCGCTACACGTGCTGTTGCGTGCAGTGTGCCACGACCGTTCAGAGAGTCACACGGCACTCTGCAATTTTCAGAGTGACACTTGCCAACCTGTTCACGGCGGGGCGATAGTGGCAAGCGTGATTCCGCCCCCTGCGCCGTTAGGAACAGACGCCGCCGGTGACCGTGTCGGTCCCGGTCCGGCCGCCGGGGCGCGCCCCGAGACAATCGCCGAGCGCCGGTTCCGATTCGAGCTGGCCGCGCACCCGGGTGCCGTGGCCCAGGCCCGGCGTGTGACCCGTGACCAGCTCACCGGCTGGGCCCTCTGCGAGGACACCTGCGACACCGCCGCCCTCGTCGTGTCCGAACTGGTGACCAACGCGATCGTGCACACCGCGAGCGCCCAGATCGTCTGCGAGCTGTCCGACAGCGACGAGCTGGTGCGGATAGCGGTACGGGACGAGGGCTGTGCGCCCGGCGAGCCGCACCCCTCGCCGCAGCGGCCCGAGGAGGAACACGGCAGGGGTCTGCTCCTCATAGAGTCCCTCTGCCGCTCATGGGGTGCCCAGCCGGTCGGTCCGGGGCTCCTGGTCTGGGCGGACGTGCCGCGCGGGCTGCTCGCCCCCCTCGCGCCGGAGGCCACACCAGAGCCGGTCGTGGACATCACCCCGGTCGCGGGCAGGGGCCCGGACACGGCGGCCCGGTCCGATCTGGGCTGGGGTGCGAAGAAGCCGCCGGCCGAGGACCGGCCCGGTGAGGCGGAGTCCATCCGCGTCAAGGGCGTCGAGGGCCACCGCGGCGGTGCCGAGGCCGGGTACCGCACGGGTTTCGAATGTCGTACGGAAATCGGAGTCCGGCCCCAGGCCGGACGGCGGACGGGGGCCGAATGGGTGTGAGCGCGTCGATCGGTCCCGCTCGGCCCCCCGGTGGGGGCAGAGTGGCTCGCGTGGTGAGCCTCGACACCCTGACCAGACTGCGCCGCGCCCAGCGTTCCGCCGCGCCGGCCCGCCCCATCCCCCTGCCCGAGGGCATGACCGCGCCCATGGGATGCGACGCGGTCGCCGTCCCGGCCCGCTTCGGTCCGATGGTCCTGCCCCGGCTGCCCCGCGTGGGCTGCGTCTACGCCGACCGCGCCCACTGGTGGTGGATCGTGCCGGCCGACTCCGACTACGCGCTGGAGTGGCCGTCGCCCGTGCGCTACACCACCGGGGCGCTGGTCTCCGACGGTGCGGCCGCTCCCGGGCTGATCCTCAGGCCCGAGGGGACGATTCCCTATACGCCGCCGATACCGTTGTACTTGGCGCTGTGCCGGGTGACGGGGACCACGCCCACGTGGTCCCGCATGACCGCGTAGGGCTCCGCCTGGGTGGGCCGCGTTCCTGGTAGGGGCTGCGCCCCTGTGCGCGGTCGGTTCGGGTGGGATCGGGCTCGTGTGCGGCTGTCCGGCTGTGGGGGCTGGTCGCGCAGTTCCCCGCGCCCCCTGACGGGCCTACGGCCCTTCAGGGGGCGTCCGAAGGGGCACCCCTCGCGCGCTCCTTGTGCTCCGGGTGCGTCGCGGTGGCACCGTCGTGCGCCCTGGTCGGGAGCGGAGGGTCCCGGGATAGTGGCCGTCTGCGACGACTCGGGGGAGGCCGTGAGTGGGGAAGGCGCGTGGTGGGGGCAAGCCGGAGACGTCCGAGTCGGAGACGCTCCTCTTCGGAGGGCCGCTGCGGTACGACATGGGCTGGTCGCAGCATGCCGACGCCTTTCTGGAGCTGAACTTCCGCGCGATGATCCGGCGGCTGCCGTCGCTGCTCGCGTCGAGCTTCCGGCTGGCCTGGCAGGCGGACCGGCGGGCCGCGCGGACCGTGCTGGCCGCCGAGACGGGCCGGGGCCTCGCCCAGGCGGTGAGTCTGCTCGCGGTGAACACGATCCTGGCCCGGCTGATGGCGGACGGCACGGTCGAGGCACGGCTGCGGGAGGCGGTCCCCGCCCTCGTCACCATCGCCGCGGTCATGCTGGTGGCCACGCTGCTGCGGGCCGCGTCGACGTACGCCACGGGCCGTCTGGAACCGAAGGTCGAGCGGGTCGCGACCGAGCTGTACCTGGAGCGGGCGGCGGCGGTGGAGCTGTCCGCGATCGAGGACGACGGCTTCCACAAACTGCTGGACACCGCGAAGTACGGCGCCCAGTCGGCCCGCCGGATGATCAGCTACTCGGCGCGCGTGGTCAACGCGCTGATCTCGCTGATCGCGGCGGCCGGCGTGCTGACCGTGCTGCACCCGGCCCTGCTGCCGCTGCTGGTCACGATGACCCTGCCGAGCGCCTGGAGCTCCCTGACGATCGCCCGCCGCCGCTACACGTCGTTCCACGCCTGGGTGCAGCACGCGCGGGCCGGCTATCTGATCGGTTCCCTGCTGATCGAGCCGGAGGCGGCCCCGGAGATCCGGGTGCACGGCGTCGGCCCGTTCCTGCTGCGCCACTACCGGTCGATGTCGGAGACCGCGGAGGCCGAGCAGGCCCGGCTGGCCCGGCTGGCGGCCCGTACGGGCCTGTACGCGGCCGTGTGGACGGGGCTCGCCACCGTGGCGACGTACGCGACGCTGGGCGGTCTGCTGCTCGCCGGTGCCATGGCGCTGTCCGTGGCGGGCACGGCGGTCCTCGCGATCCGCACGGGGTCGTCGAGCCTGGACACGCTGGTCCTGGAGGTGAACGCGCTGCACGAGGAGGCCCTCTTCGTGGGCGACATGCAGCGGCTGTACGTGGAGGCCGCCAAGCGCGCGATCCCGGAGGGCGGTGATCCGCTGCCTGAGGACCCGCGGGAGATCCGGGTGGAAAACGTGACCTTCACCTATCCGGGCAAGGCCGGCCGGCCCGCGCTCAAGGACGTCACCCTGACCGTGCCCCTCGGCAAGATCGTGGCGCTCGTCGGGGAGAACGGCTCGGGCAAGACGACCCTGGTCAAGCTGCTCGCCGGGCTGTACGCGCCCGACCAGGGCAGGATCATGTGGGACGGCGTGGACGCGGCGGGCGCCGACCGGCGGCAGCTCGCCGAGCGCATCGCGATGGTCGCGCAGGACTTCAAGCGGTGGCCCTTCACCGCCCGCGTCAACTTGGCGATCGGCCGCCCCTCGGCACCGCTGACCGAGGAACGGCTCGCGGCGTCCGTCGCGGAGGCCGGGGCGCAGGACGTGATGGACGATCTGCCGCGCGGCCTCGACACGCTGCTGGGCAAGGGGTTCAGCGGCGGGCACGAGCTGTCGGGCGGGCAGTGGCAGCGGCTGGGGATCGCGCGGGCCGCGTACCGCCGCGGGCGGATCCTCATCGTGGACGAGCCCACGGCCGCCCTGGACGCGCGCGCCGAGCTGGAGGTCTTCGAGAAGATCCGCGCCCTGGCGGGCACCGGTCAGACGGTCGTCCTGATCACCCACCGGCTGGCTTCGGTCCGCCACGCCGACCTCGTGCACGTCCTCGACCAGGGGCGCCTGGTGGAGTCCGGCACCCCGGACGAACTGCTGGCCACGGGCGGGGTGTACGCCGAGCTGTACTCGCTTCAGGCGGAGCAGTTCGCGGCGCGGCTGCCGGCCGAGCGGACCGCCGCGGCGAGGGTTCCCGCGCCCAAGGCGGGGTGACGGTCAGGCCGACGCGGTCGCGGCGGTCTCGGCACCGCGCACGATGACCAGGAACATGTCCGTCGCGATGTCCATGACGACCTCGGCCTGCTGCCCCTCCAGGCGGGCCGCGTGCGCCAGCTCCTCCGCCGGCCACGAGCCGCGCGGTCCACCGGCGGGAAAGCGTCCCAGCACCGTTCGCCCGTTCACCCTGCACCTCCATGTCACGCTGAACCCGTGAGCCCGTAGCCCGCGGCTAGTCAGCTCGTAGATTTAAACGCCAACCATGGGGTGAACGGCTCGCGAAGTGACGGTACTGAGACGTAGTTGACACGAGGTCAACGGCGGATCGTGAGGTGCCTCTCAGAAACCACACATTCCGGTGACGGAGCGTGCCAACACTTGCACTATTTGTCACTCCTCGTGCGTGCCCCGCGTCGCGTCGGCATTGCCGTGGACGAGTACCGGCGGACCGTCCGTTTCATGCGCGCCTCAAAGGGCGCGTCATCGGCTACTCGGGGGCCTTGTCGTAGTTCTGGATCCGGCCGCCGTGGCTGCGGTCGGTGAGTGCGGCCAGGCGGCCCGTCATCTCCCGCACCGTCGCCGGCACGTCGACGGTGAGCAGCTCGCGGTCGCGCATCAGGACACGGCCGTCGACGATCGTGGTGGTGACGTCGGCGGAGCGGGCGCTGTGCACGAGGGTGGCGGCGAGGTCGTGCACGGGCTGGGTGTGCGGGCCGGAGAGGTCAACGAGGACGATGTCGGCCCGCCGGCCGGGCGCGAGGCTGCCGATCGTCTCCCCCAGTCCCACGGCCCGGGCGCTCTGGAGCGTGGCGTGGTGCAGGGCCTGTCGGGAGGTCAGCCAGCGCGGGTCGCCCTCGGTGGCCTTCTGCACGAGCGCGGTGAGGGCCATGGCCTCCCATACGTCGAGGGAGTTGTTGGAGGCGGCGCCGTCCGTGGCGAGTCCGACGGGGACGCCGATGCGGCGCAGGGCGCGCACCGGGGTGGTGGGCCAGGCGAACTTGAGATAGCCGCGGGGCGCGGTCGCGACGGCCACCGGCCCCGTCGCCCGCTCCAGGACCGGCAGGTCGCGCTCGTCGATTCCGGTGCCGTGCGCGATGAGGATGCCCGCGGGGAGGCCGAGCAGTCCGGTGCGTTCCAGGACCTCGATGGGCGTGACGCCGTGCCGGGCGAGGCTGTTGTCGGTCTGGTCGCGGCTCTCCGCGGCGTGCAGGTGCACCGGGAGGTCGTGCGCGCGGGCGAGGTCGGCGGTCGCGGCGAGGTCGGCGTCGTCGACGGTGTAGGGGGCGTGCGGGGCGAGCGCGGTGGTGATGCGACCGCCGGCCGCGCCCCGGTGCCGTAGCGCGAACTCCAGGGACTTCTCGCGCCCCTCGGGTCCCTGGGAGGAGAAGAAGGCCTCCCCCAGATGCGCCCGCAGGCCGGTCTCCTCGACGACGACGGCGACGGTGCCCATGGCGAAGTAGTGGTCGGCGAAGCAGGTCACCCCACCGCGGATCATCTCCGCGCAGGCCAGCCGGGCTCCCAGCTCGACATCCCGCGCCGTCAGGTTGGATTCGACGGGCCAGATGACGTCGTTGAACCACTCCTCGGCCGGCATGTCCTCCGCGATGCCGCGCAGCGCCACCATGGGCGCGTGCGTATGGCAGTTGACGAGCCCCGGCAGGGCGACCTGTCCGCGCGCGTCGATGCGTTCTGCCGTGGGGACGGGGGCCGTCTCCTCCGCCGGTCCGATGCTCGCGATCACCCCCTCCCGTACGACGATCGCGGCGTCCTCGACGAACGCGATCCCCTCGTGCTCGTCGTGGACGAGGGCGGTGCAGCCGGTGATGACGAGCTCGGCAGGGGACAAGGCCGGGGACGAGGCCGAGGAAGGGGCCCGGAGGAGGGGGTGAGGGCGGAGGCGGCGGCGTCATGCCGTCACGGTACGACCGGGAAGGGCTCGGGAAGGGGTGACTCGGGCATCGGGGTGGGTTCCGGCCGCTGCCCGCATCCCGGACGCGGGCGGTCGTGCCGTCGCCGGGCGCCGCTGTCGCCGGGCGTGGCCGCCGCCAAGTCGTGCCGCCGCCCGGACGTCGCCGTCTGCTCGCCCGCCCGCCCCTCGGTCACCTGTCGCCGTCGGCGGCGCCCGGTCGGTCCGGGACGGGTGTTCGGGATCGGCGCCGGGCGCCCGTCACCCCGGCCCGGACGCCACGCGGTCACGCTGTCACGCCGTCAGGCCCGGCTTCCGCAAGAGGTCGGGTGCGGGCGGTGGGGCGGGGAGGCTGATGTCGACGTGCCTTCGGTGGCGGGCGAGTTCGTCGAGGAGGGCGGTGAGCCGCTCGGTGTGATGGCTGCCGAGCCGTCCGGTGTCGTCGAGGTGCACGGCGCAGGCGGTGGTGGTGTCGACCAGCCGCTCGAGAACGGCGGCGATCTCGTCGGTGCCCTCGGTGTGCCGGGCCAGGGCGGGAAGTTCGGCGCCGGAGAGGGCGATCGCGGCGCGGGCCCCTGCGAGCGAGCGGTAGGCCTCGCGGCGCAGCGTCCAGCGGGCGGCCCGCTCGTCGGCCTCGCCCGGCAGGGCCGCCCCGACGGACACGGTGACACCGTTGGGCGTGGACGCGCCGCTCGACGGGGACGGCCCGCCCTTGCCAGGGCCGGCGCCCGGCGTGCGCGCCTCGTGCAGGACGTGCGCGAGATAGGCGTGCGCTGCCGTGCCCGCCTCGGTGAGCCGGGCGCGTACGCCCCCGCCGCGCTGTCCCCTGGGCATCGGCAGGTGTCCGACGATCAGGACGATGGCGCAGGCCAGCAGGGTCTCGGCGATACGGCTCCAGGAGGCCTGGGGATCCCCGCCGACCATGACGAGAGCGAGCACCAGCACGGTGACGACCGCGGTCTGGGCGGCGAAGTGCCGGGTGGCGACGGGGATCAGCGCCCCGCTGACGGCGACCAGGGCGATGAGTCCCTCCGGCCGGGGCAGCACGGCGGCGAATCCGGCGAAGAGCACCGCGCCGAGCACGGTCCCGGCCGCCCGGCACAGCACCCGGGACACGAGCGGCCCCAGATCGGGCTTGACCAGGAAGACGGCGGTGGCGGGCAGCCAGTACCAGTGCTGGTGGTGCAGCGCCTGTGCCACGGCCGCGGCGGCGCCGAAGGACAGGGCGACCCGCAGCCCGTACTCGCGTCCGCCGGAGCCGAGGCCGAGCCGGACGAGTGATCCGAGGGTACGGCGGCGGGTGTGCAGGTCGTGTGGGTCGCCGCCCCGGTCGAAGGTCTCGGCGGCGCGCAGCAGCGCGTCGTCGAGGGCGCGCAGCGCGGGCGCGGAGCGTGCGGGCGCGGGCAGCGGGCCGGTGGCGGTGTTGCCGCGTACGGCCGTGGCGAGCCGCCGGGGTCCTTCGGAGGCGCGGCCGACGACGGCGTCCCCGGCCCAGGCCAGCGCGGTCGCCGCCTCGGCGAGCGGGAGCGCGGCGGTGTACTGGGCGTGCAGGCGGCGTTCGGCCGAGGAACTGGCGTAACGCCGCAGTCGGGGTCCGGCGAGGGCGTCCTGGGCGTGGTCGAGGGCGGCGGTCAGCGCGGCCCGCCGGGCGACGGCGGCAGGGGTGCCGACGGCGTCCAGCAGGGCCGCGATCGCGTCGTACACGGCGGCGACGGCGTCCCGTTCGCCGTCGAAGCGGTAGTCGCCGGCGGTGAGGATCGCGGGGGTGGGCAGCGCGAGGCGCAGCGCGAGCAGCCAGCCGGCGCCGGCGAGGTAGGCGAGCGCCCGCTGCCACCCCGGTTCCGGCAGCGGCATCCCGGCGCCGATGGCGGCCGCGACCAGCAGTTGGGTGCCCGCCCCGGAGGACACGGGCCCGACGGCGCTCATCGCGCCGGCGAGCAGCCCGAGCGCGGTGAGCAGCAGGGTGAGGACGACGGCTCCGGCGTACTGTCCGGCGTACGTGCCGGCGAGGAGCCCCACGGCTCCGGCGAGCGCGGGCGCTCCGAGCCGTTGCACGGCGGCGCGCCTGCTGCCGGGCCGGTCGTTGATGCCGGCGAGCATGGCGCCGAGTGCCGCGAGCACCCCGACGGAGGGGCGCCCCGACACCACGGCGACCAGCAGCAGCGGTCCGCCGGCCAGTGCTCCCCGCAGTACCGCGTTCCAGGGAACGGCCCCGCTGCGCACGCAGGGCGTGGGCGAGCCAGGGCGGTAGGGCGAGAGGGGCGCGGCGGGGCGGGACACGGGGCCCTGTCGTCGGGGAGGGCGAGGGTGTGCCTTCGGGCGACGGTGGCCGGGGCGTTGGTGGTGTGCGTATGCGTGTGCCCTCCACCGTAGGTCCCGGAACTGGAGGAAGTGGGACGCTCGCATTACCGCGATGTGACGATCTCTGTAGAGGCCATGTTCTTTATGAACGCAATAAAGGTGGACCCGGGGGCGTAGCCGGCCCCCGGGCCCTGATATGCCGCCCCTTGGGCACGCCGCGACGGTTGAGAACCCGGGTCAGCATCATGTCGCCGTGTCCTGCCTTTGGACCACCACGCATCGAGCTGCGCGGGCTGGACTTGAACCAGCATTTCGACGTCCGGGGCCTGGGTCCGGTCGTTGCGGCGATCGGCGGCGAATACTGAGCCTGGAGCAATAGTCTGAGATTGATCACGGCCCGTCCCTGAATTCCTGGGCGGGTACGGACCGCTCCGTCACGACAAGCCTCAGCTTCAGCTTGCGCTCCTCGCGCACCCCGCCCGGCTCACAGGCCGACCGGGGAGTTCATGGGGCTACCCGAACTATCCGAACAGGTAGCCGAATACGGCGTCACCGACCCGCTGGTCGACGACGTCCACGCCGTTCGCCTCCTCCCGCGCGAACTTCACGGCCTGCTGCAACTTCTCGACGCGGTCGAGGATCTCGTTCACGCGCCGGGCGGGCAGGGCTCCGGAGAACTTCACGGTCGTCCAGTAGCCGACCGGAATGTCCTCGTAGTACACCTCCACCTGGGCGGGGTGCTTGTCGGTCGCCTCGGCCTTCACATGGTTGCGCGGCACCTTCTTCGTCCGCACCGTCCGCACGGCCTCGGTCTTCCAGGCATCGGTGGACGGATCCTGCGCCCACGCCTCGGAGGCATCGAGCACGGGCAGCTTCCGCACGAGCGTGTTGATCTCCCCGAGCTGCTTCTCCAGGAAGAGCAGATAGGCGACGGGCACGTCGGCGACGAGCACCCGGCCCTCCACCTTCACGTCCGCCCGCGCGGTGCAGTTGGCCCAGTCCTTGGTGGCGGTCGCGTCGAACAGTCGCGTGAGAACTCCCGCCGTCTCCCGCAACACGTCCTCCGCCCGCACCTGCACCCGGGTCGACTCGGGCGGCAACTGCTCGCCCTCCTCGTCCTTCGGCTGATAGGTACGCGCGATACCGGCCAGCAACGCCGGCTTCTGCAGTCCGTGATGAGCGGCCGTCAGGTCCTGCTGGGACTTGGACTTGACGCCTTTCTCCACTGCGATGATCTGATTGAGTTTCGCCACGCGGAGGACGGTAACAGCGGAACAGGCCTCTTTTCGAAGGATTATTTCGGAGCACCATCGGAGCAGCATTTCGCAGCGCTATTCGGCACGTGGGAGGCCTGGATGGGACATCTGGACGAACGAGTGGCGATCGTCACCGGTGACGCGGGCGGGATCGGATCCGCGGTGGCGCGTGCGCGTCTCCTCACGGCGGAGGGCGCCGACGTGGCGGTCGCCGACGTCCGCGGCGACGCGGCGGCGGAACTGGCGGCGGAGCTCGGCGGGCGGTGGCCGAGGTGGAGCGGACCTGAGACCGGTGTCGGTGCTGGTGAACAACGCGGGGATCGCCGGGTGGGGCTCGATGGAGCAGCAGTCCCTCGCCTCGTTCCGCCGCGTCCTCGACGTCGATCTGCGGGGTCCGTGGCTGGGCATGCGCGCGGTGGCGCCCTCGCTGCGCCGGGCCGGGGGCGGGGTGACGTGAACATCTCCTCCCTGGCCGGGCTGACCTCGTACGCGGGCATCGACGCGTACGCCGCGAGCAAATGGGGCCTGCGCGGGCTCACGAGGACGGCGGCGCTGGAGCTGGCCCCCGATGACGGCCGGATTCGGCGGCGCCGGCACGGCCGGGCAGCCCCTCCTCCGGTTCGGGGAACCCGAGGAGGTCGCGCGCATGGTGCTCTTCGTCATCGCCGACGCCACGTTCTCGACGGGCTCCGAATTCGTCCTGGACGGCGGCATCCTGGCGGGTCAGCCCACCGTCGTGCCGTCGGACGACTGACCGGCGCGCTCCCCCACACCCTTGTCGCAGCTGCCGGCCCCGGCTCCCGGCTTGGCTCCCGGCGCCCCCTTCGCCCCTCCGCACTCCGGCCCTGCGCACTCCACCCCTCCGGCCCACCGGCCGCCGGAATTCGGATGCGGCGGGGTGGGCGGGAGGCGGATGATCGGCAGGTTGTCGTCCCCCGCCTTCTTCCCCAGTCCTCCCCGGGAGCAATGATGATCCGGCGCACCGTCGTCCCCAGCCTCTTCTCTCCGCCCGTCTACGCGCACGCGTCCGTCGTCGAGGCCGGGACGAAGCTCGCCTTCCTCGCCGGTTCCGTCCCGCTGGACGCCGACGGGAAACTGGTCGGGGAGGGCGATCCGGTGCGGCAGGCCGAGCAGGTGCTGGCCAACCTCGGGGAGCAACTACGGGCGGTGGGCAGCGACTTCGAGCATGTCGCCTACACCGACGTGTACGTCGTGAGCAGTGAGCCGGCCGTCCTCTCCGCCGTCTGGGACATCGTGGAGGCGTCCGGCCTCAGCGTCGGCCCCCACTCCTCGACCCTCCTCGGTGTGGCCTGCCTCGGCTACACCGGCCAGCTGGTGGAGATCACGGCGACGGCGGTGGTCCCGGAGGCCCCGGCCCCGTAAGGGACGCGGGGAACTGCGCGACCAACCCACGCGAACCCGAGGTGATCTTCTACGGCGGGCCGGAACCCCGGTGAACCCCGACCAGGCCTCTGCCTAGAAGGCTCATGAAGATCTTGGGCGCGGGGGCGTTCACGGGGGTCTCGCGGAGCGCGGGCACCGCGGCGGCGGACGCACCCCTCGACACTCCGTTCACCCCCGTCACCACGCCGCACCTGGTGGAGGCCGGGCGGATGGTGCACTACCGGCGGCTGCCGGCGGCGGGCCATCTGTCAGGCGGCCTCGTCGGGCACTGGCCGCCGGGAACGGCACGGGCGCCGACCGCTCCGGCCTCGCCCCCTGGACCGCACCGTCGGCGCCCGGCCCATCTCGGCGGCCCGTGTCGTCCGGCGCCCGGCCGTTCCCGGCGGCCCCGGTCCTGTGACGCTCAGCCGTTCCCGGCGTAGCGGTCCGTGGCCGCCACCAGCATCTCCACCATGTCCGGCGCGCCCGCGTCGTGCCCCACGTCGTCGACGAGGATCAACTCGCTGCCGGGCCAGGCGTGGTGGAGCCGCCAGACGACACCGAGGAGGTTGCCGAGGTCGAGGCTGCCCTGGACGAGGGTGCCCGGGATGCCCTTGAGCAGCGGGGCGTCACGCAGGACCACACCGTCCTCGCCGCCGCCGTCGCCGAGGAAGTGGCCGTTGCCCCAGTAGTGGGTGACGGTACGGGCGAAGCCGTAGCGGAAGACCGGGTCCTCGTAACGCGGCACGGAGCGGGGCGGCTGCGCCGCGATCGCCGTCTCCCAGTCCGTCCAGGCCCGCGCGGCCCGCGCCCGCACGGCCTCGTCGGGCGACTCGAGCAACCGGTTGTAGGCGGTCGGCAGATTCCCGTCCCGCTCCTCCTCCGGCAGCTCGGCCAGGAACCGTGCGAACGCCTCCGGGAAGAACTGCCCCAGTCCCCTGGTCAGCAGGGCGACTTCGGCGTCGGACCCGGTGGCGACACCGGTGAGGACCAGCTCCGTCACGGCCTCCGGGAGCGTCTGGGCGTACCGCAGGCCGAGCGCCGACCCCCACGACACACCCCACACCAGCCACCGCCCGATCCCGAGGTGCCCTCGCAGCAGCTCCAGGTCGGCGATCAGCCGGTCCGTGGTGTTGACGCCCATGTCGGTCTCGTACGCGCTCGCCGGCGGCGTCGAACGCCCGCAGCCCCGCTGGTCGAGCAGCACGATCCGGTACGCCTCGGGGTCGAAGAGCCGGGGGAACCAGGCGTTGGCCCGGGAACCCGGCCCGCCGTGCAGCACGACCGCGGGCTTTCCCCGCGGATTTCCGCAGACCTCCCAGTACACGCGGTTGCCGTCCCCGACATCGAGCATGCCGTGGTCGTACGGTTCGATCTCCGGATAGAGAGGCATTGCGTGACCCTAACCGGCGTACGCGGAGGCCGACAGCCGGTTTTCCGCAGGGGGGCGCACCTTCCCCGCGACTACGTCGCGAGCGTCAGGCCCGCCGACCGCGCCGCCGTCCGCAGGACGTCCCGCAGCATGGCGGGGGTCAGGCGGCCGGTGAACGTGTTGCGCTGGCTGACGTGGAAGCAGCCGAAGAGGTCGAGCCCGTCGAGTGGTACGTGGGTGCCGTGCCCGAAGACGGGCCGGGGCCGGGGCACGTCCCAGCCGGCCTCGGCGAGCGCGGGCAGCGCGGCCTGCCAGCCGAAGGCACCGAGCACGACGACGGCCCGCAGCGTCGGCCGCAACAGCTCCAGCTCCCCGACCAGCCACGGCCGACAGGTGTCGCGTTCCTCGGGCGTCGGCTTGTTGGCGGGCGGCGCGCAGTGCACGGGTGAGGTGATGCGTACGCCGTACAGCTCCAGCCCGTCGTCCACGGCGACCGCCGTGGCGCGCGAGGCCAGGCCCACGTCGTGCAGCGCCGCGTACAGGACGTCGCCCGAGCGGTCGCCGGTGAACATCCGCCCCGTCCGGTTCGCCCCGTGCGCGGCCGGAGCGAGTCCGACGATCAGCAGCGCGGCGTCGGACGGCCCGAAGCCCGGTACCGGCCGCCCCCAGTACTCCTGGTCGGCGAACGCTGCCCGCCGGGTGCGCGCCACCTCTTCCCGCCACTCGACCAACCGGGGACAGGCCCGGCATCCGGTGATCCGCGCGTCCAGCGCGGCCAGCCCGGTGCCCTTCCGCCGCCCGCACCGCCTCCGTTTACCACCACGCCGCCACCATCGCTGCCGCCGCCGTCCATTCCTCCACGGTACGTCCGGTGATCGCCTCCCCCGTGCGGCGGGCCGGGAGCTAAGGTCGAGGCATGGCTTCTGAAGGTACGCAGGAGCGGGCGGAGGATCCGGCCGCGACGAGCGGGGGCTCCGACAGGTCTGCGGCGGCGTCGGCCGAGGCGGCCCGACCGGCGAGCGGCGAGAGCGTGCGCGTCGACAGCTGGATCTGGTCCGTGCGCCTGGTCAAGACCCGTTCGATGGGCGCCACCGCCTGCCGGGGCGGCCACGTCCGCGTCAACGGCGAACGCGTCAAGCCCGCGTACGCGGTGCGCGTCGGCGACGAGGTCCGACTGCGCCAGGCCGGGGGCCACGAGCGGATCGTGATCGTGCGGCGTCTGATCCGCAAGCGGGTCGGCGCGCCCGTCGCCGCCGAGTGCTACGTCGACAACTCCCCGCCGCCCCGCCCGCGAGGTCGTCGCCCCCGCGGGCATCCGTGACCGGGGCACGGGCCGCCCGACCAAGCGCGACCGGCGGGACATGGAGCGCCTGCGGGGCCTGGCCGAGGCGGCCAACGCCGACCGTCACCGCCGCCCCACCTGATCCGTCACGACGATCACGCCCGGCGGCCGCGCGCGAGCTTCGTCAGGCCGGTCGCGTCCTGGCGTCGCACCCAGGCGATCAGGGCGAGCGGCACGATCAGGATGAGCGGTGTCGCCGCGTACTCCCCGTCGAAGGCGGTGATCTGCGTGATGAACGCCCCCACCATCAGGGCGCTCAGCGACACCGCCGCGACCGGAGCCAGCACGGGCACCAACAGCCCGACGGCACCTGCCAGTTCGAGCAGGCCGATGGCGTACATCCCCGCGCTGCCCCAGCCGAGCGTGTCGAAGGACTCGACGGCCGACGGGTGTGCGATCAGCTTGGGCAACGCGCTCGCGAACCCGAAGAACAGCGCGAGCGCGATCTGCAGCGCGCGCAGCGAGATGCGCGCGCCCTTGCCGCGCGCGGTGGCCTCGGTACGGACGACGGGAGCGGTGGTCTCGGTCATGGGATCTCCTGTGTGAAGCGGTTGAGGGTGCGCTGTCACAGAGGTAGACCGGGCCACTCCCCCGAACTCATCGCCGCCCGAACGGAATTCACGCCGAGATTCCCGCCCCGGTCGGGCCGCTCACCCCACGGGCACCGCCTTCACCCAGATCCGGTCCTCCGTCAGATACCGGTCCACCGTCAGCCCCGACTCCGCCAGCGCCTCCTCGAACTGCTCCCTGGTCAGGGGGCGTGAGCGGAACGTCTGGGTCCATTCGCCGTCCGGGAAGAAGCACTCCGCGCACACCGAGTGGACCCCGTCCCCGATCGGTTCGGTCGACGCTATGCGGACGGTGAAGCCTCGGGGATCGACCCGTTCCCGGGGGACGTTGGTGTGATAGTCCTCCCCCTCGCGCTGGATCAGTACGAAGCCGTCGTCCGCGAGGTGCCGCAGACAGGTCGCGAGCATCCCCCGCCGCACCTCGGGGTCCCCGGTGTGGACGAGGAAGGAGGCGAGCAGCACCACGTCGAACTTCTCGCCGAGGTCGAGTTCCTCGATCGAGGCGTGCACCGTGCGGGCACCGCGCACCCGCTCCAGCATCTCCGCCGACTCGTCGACGGCCGTGACGGTGAACCCCCGCTCGATCAGGGGGTGGGTCATCCGGCCCACCCCGCAGCCCAGTTCGAGAATGCGCGCACCCTCGGGCGCGACGCCCGCGATCACCTCCGGTTCGTCGCCCACCGGCAGCCGCGTGTACAGCTCGACCGCGCAGCCGTCCGGGGTGATCGCTCCGGACCCGGTCCCCTCGTACCCTTCACGCATCTGAATGCTCATATCCGTCCAACGGCCGGGCGCGCAAGGGCCGTTCCTGTCATGCATCACCCGATGGGGTGAACCCTGCCCGGTCGTGCCCCGGCGCCCCGGCTCGGGCGGACCGCGCGTACCTCACCAGGCGAACCAGCCGTGCCCGCTGTACCAGTGCCCGCCCGCGCGCAGATGATCGCCCACGGCCCGTTCGAGACGCGTGCGGCGCGGCAGGGTCTCCACCGGCAGGTCGGGGTCCCCGAACACGAAACGGACCGGCAGGTGGTCCTCGGGTTCGCCGGTGCCGCCGGCGACCCGGAACCGCTGCTGGAACCGGACGATGTTGGAGTCCGCCGGCAGGTACCGGGCCAGCTGCGGGTCGAGGAGCCAGGAGTGGCAGCAGCCCGCCGTGTACCGCTCCTCGGGGAAGCGCCGGGCGAAGAAGTCATGGGCCGACGCCAGCGACCTGTCGCACGCCTGCGGGGTCAGGGGCCCCGCGTAGTCGGGGATGTGCAGGTCGAGGCAGGGTTCCCCGGGCCCCAGGGCGAGGCCCGCCGCCGCCAGCGCGACACCCTCCCGTCCGCCCACCCGGGCTCGCTGGTACTGCAGCCGGCCGAGCTGGAACAGCTCCCCGTGGAAGTGCAGCGAGAACCAGGTCGGCGCGACCAGCCCGCCCACGCCGTACCGCCGACGGTGCAGCACCAGGCCGCGGCCCAGGTCGGCGAGGGTGCGCCGGGAGACGTCGTCGGGGATCCCGCGCTCCCGGTGGTACGCGCGCACATACGGGAGGGCCGCCACGAAGACGTACACGTGGAGGTAGCGGCCGAGCGGGCCCGACTCCAGGGGCAGCGGCAGGAGCCTCGACCCCTTGCCGACCTTCCCCATGTCCCGCACCAGAGCGTCGACGCACCGCCCGAACAGCCAGGCAGCACCCTCGTCGGCCGTCAGCGTGCGGCGCAACGCGATCAGGTCGTTGACGTCCTCGTACGGCACGGCGAGGTCCAGCAGCGCGTCGACCAGTTCGTCCTCGGTGTCCGGCAGCCGCGCGTCCGCCGCGGAACCGCTCCCGCTCTCCTCCAGGCTCCGCAGCCAGTCGGCGAGCCTCTCGTCCGCCCGCACCGCGTCCAACAGCGCCATCGTCTCCCCGTTCGCTCGGTCTCCTGGAGAAACGCGTGGGAGGGGGAGTACGTTTCCGAGTAGGACGAGGAGGAGTGGCGATCCGATGCGTACCGGCAGTGAACCGACGACAGCGCGCAGTCCTCTGCGGATGCGGCTCTGGCTGAGCGTATGGGGCCTGATCTGGGCGATCGCCGGGACAGCGGCGTTCGCTCTGGCCGGTCGTCCCGGCTGGGCCGTCGCCTGCGGAGTGCTGTGGCTGATCGTCACCGTCGACCTGGTGATGGTCGTGCGCCACATCCGTCAGGGCCCGCACTACCAGCCGGGCCGCGACATCCCACCCTACGACCCGCCGGGGCCCCACCCGTAGCGGCGGGCCCGGCCGTCAGGAGTCGAACCGGGCCGCTTCCACGTACTGCGGGTTCGGGTCGAGGGCCGCGGCGAGCCGGAAGTGGCGCTTGGCCTGGTCGGGGCGGGCCTGGCGCTGATAGGTGCGGGCCAGGGCGAAGTGCGCGAACGCGTTGTCCGGTTCACGCTCCAGGACGATCGTGAACTCCAGTTCGGCGGGCCGCAGTTGGGCCGCGGCGAAGAAGGCGCGGGCACGCAGCAGCCGGGCGGCCGTGTTCTCGGGGTGCTCGGCTATGACTCGGTCGAGCAGCTTGACCGCGCCCCGCGGGTCGTTCGCGGCGAGCAGCTGCTCGGCGGCGCGGAAGTCGATGACATGCGTCTGAGGGCTACGTCCGGTGGAACCGCTGGTCTCGGGCACGGCTGAGTCCTTCCCTTGCTGGGACGGTTCAACGCCCCCTGGGACCCCGCTATTCCTGCGTGTGTTCGGTTTGCTCGTGGGCCGCGTGGGCCCTCCTGGTGAGGTCCGCCCACACCTCCCGCACCCGTCGCCGCAGCGCGTCGAGGGGGACGTCGTTGTCGACGACGATGTCCGCGATCTCCAGCCGCTTCTCGCGGGTCGCCTGGGCGGCCATGCGCGCGCGGGCGTCCTCCTCCGTCATGCCGCGCAGGCGTACCAGCCGGTCGAGCTGCGTCTCCGGGGCCACGTCCACGACGACCACCAGGTCGTACAGCGGGGCGAGGCCGTTCTCGGCGAGCAGGGGGACGTCGTGGACGACGACGGAGTCCTCGGCGGCGGCGCTCTCCAGCTCTCTGGAGCGGGCGCCCACCAGCGGGTGCACGATCGCGTTCAGCGCGGCGAGCTTCTCCGGGTCCGCGAACACGAGGGAGCCCAGCTTGGGGCGGTCCAGGCTCCCGTCGGGCGCGAGGACGCCCTCGCCGAAGGTCTCGACGACCGCCGCGAGCCCGGGGGTGCCCGGTGCGACGACCTCGCGCGCGATGCGGTCGGCGTCGATCAGTACGGCGCCGCACTCCACCAGCAGCCGCGACACCTCGCTCTTGCCGGCCCCGATGCCGCCGGTCAGACCCACTTTCAGCATGCCCGGCAGCTTAGGGGGTGTTTTGAAGTCCCGCACAGCACCCACGGCGCCCGGCACGTGCCCTCGCCGCACCGGCCAAAGACCCAAGTAGCTCCGCTACGAGGGCTTTCGTCCGGCACGCCGAGAGCACGCACCGGACACCGCGGGCACCGCACTGGACTTCAAAACACCCCCTAGGCCCTGGCCGAGGAGGCCGGTAGGCGGGAGGTGGACGGTGGGCGGGTTCAGCCGTCGCCCTCCCGCTCCGCGAGGAACTTCTCGAACTCCCGTCCGATCTCGTCGGCGGAGGGGATGTCGACGGGCTCGGCGAGCATGTTGCCCCGGGTCTCGGCGCCCGCGGCGGCGTCGTACTGGTGCTCCAGGCCCTGTACGAGGGCGACCAGTTCCTCGTCGCCCTCCCGGATCTGCCGGTCGATCTCCGTCTGGGTGCGGTGCGCCTCCGTGCGCAGGGCGTGGGCGACGGAGGGCAGCACCAGGCCGGTGGCGGCCGTGACGGCCTCCAGGACGGACAGGGCGGCGTCCGGGTAGGGCGAGCGGGCGATGTAGTGCGGGACGTGCGCGGCGACGCCCAGCACGTCGTGCCCGGCCTCCATGAGGCGGTACTCCACGAGGGACTCGGCGCTGCCGGGCACCTGGGCCTCCTCGAAGGGGCTGCGGTGTCCGGGGACGAGCTCGGCCCGGTTGCCGTGCGGGGTCAGGCCCACCGGGCGGGTGTGCGGGACGCCCATGGGGATGCCGTGGAAGTTGACCGACAGGCGGACGCCGAGCCGTTCCACGATCTGCTGGACGGCGGCCGCGAAACGCTCCCACTCCACGTCCGGCTCGGGGCCCGACAGCAGCAGGAACGGCGCTCCGGTGGCGTCCTGGACGAGCCGCACCTCCAGGGCCGGCACCTCGTAGTCGGTCCAGCGGTCGCGCTTGAACGTCAGCAGCGGGCGGCGAGCCCGGTAGTCCACGAGCCGGTCGTGGTCGAAGCGGGCCACCACCTGGTGGGGAGTTGAGCCGAGGAGCCGTTCGACGATCTGGTCGCCCGTCTCACCCGCGTCGATGTATCCGTCGAAGTGGTAGAGCATGACAAGTCCCGCCGACTCCTGGGCGAGCGCCATGTCGACGACTGCCAGGCCGTTCGGCTCCCATGCGTACAAACCCTGCGGATCAAGCACTGTGAACGCTCCTCCTCGTGTTCGTAGTCGACAACGCGGGAGCGGGTCCGGGCATTCCCGGAACGTGCTGCGAACACGGCCCGCCCGGGACGCACTTCGGGCCCGCATCCGGAGGGATGCGGGCCCGAGGTGTTATCGGCTAAGGCTCAGCCGTGTGCGTTCAGCTCTGGCCGCCGGCCAGCTTCTCGCGGAGCGCGGCGAGGGCCTCGTCCGAGGCGAGCGCGCCGGAGGTGTCCGCACCCTCGGAGGAGTAGGAGCCACCACCCGCGGCCGGAGCCGCACCCGCGGCGTCGCCGCCCTCGGCCGCGGCAGCGGCGTCGGCCTCGCGGGACTTGATGACCTGGGCCTGGTGCTGCTCGAAGCGCTGCTGCGCCTCGGCGTACTGGCCCTCCCAAGCCTCGCGCTGGGTCTCGTAGCCCTCGAGCCAGTCGTTGGTCTCGGGGTCGAAGCCCTCGGGGTAGATGTAGTTGCCCTGGTCGTCGTAGGACGCGGCCATGCCGTACAGGGTCGGGTCGAACTCGACCGAGGCCGGGTCCGAACCGAAGGACTCGTTGGCCTGCTTGAGGGACAGCGAGATCCGGCGACGCTCCAGGTCGATGTCGATGACCTTGACGAAGATCTCGTCGTTGACCTGGACGACCTGCTCCGGGATCTCCACGTGGCGCTCGGCCAGCTCGGAGATGTGGACCAGACCCTCGATGCCCTCGTCCACGCGGACGAACGCACCGAACGGAACCAGCTTCGTGACCTTGCCGGGCACGACCTGGCCGATCTGGTGGGTCCGGGCGAACTGCTGCCACGGGTCTTCCTGGGTCGCCTTCAGCGACAGGGAGACGCGCTCGCGGTCCATGTCGACGTCGAGGACCTCGACCGTGACCTCCTGGCCGACCTCGACGACCTCGGAGGGGTGGTCGATGTGCTTCCAGGACAGCTCGGAGACGTGGACCAGACCGTCGACGCCACCCAGGTCCACGAAGGCACCGAAGTTGACGATCGAGGAGACCACGCCGGAGCGGACCTGACCCTTCTGGAGGGTCGTGAGGAACGTCTGGCGGACCTCGGACTGGGTCTGCTCCAGCCAGGCACGGCGGGACAGGACCACGTTGTTGCGGTTCTTGTCCAGCTCGATGATCTTCGCCTCGAGCTCCTTGCCCACGTAGGGCTGGAGGTCGCGGACACGACGCATCTCGACGAGGGAGGCCGGCAGGAAGCCACGGAGGCCGATGTCGAGGATGAGACCACCCTTGACGACCTCGATGACGGTACCGGTGACGATGCCGTCCTCTTCCTTGATCTTCTCGATGGTGCCCCAGGCACGCTCGTACTGGGCGCGCTTCTTCGAGAGGATCAGGCGGCCTTCCTTGTCCTCCTTCTGGAGAACAAGGGCTTCGATCTCGTCACCGACGGCGACGACCTCGTTGGGGTCGACGTCGTGCTTGATCGACAGCTCGCGGCTCGGGATGACACCTTCGGTCTTGTAACCGATGTCGAGCAGGACCTCGTCCCGGTCGACCTTCACGATGACGCCGTCGACGATGTCGCCGTCGTTGAAGTACTTGATCGTCTCGTCGATCGCGGCGAGGAAGGCTTCCTCGTTACCGATGTCGTTGACCGCAACCTGCGGGGTGGTGGCGGTGGTCTCGGTGCTGCTCGTCATGTGGGAAAGGGCTCCGGTACGGACATTGAAGTCGTAGGTACTGCTACGCCGGGAGCCCGTATCGCTCTGAAGAAGCCGGACAGCCAAGGAAGCGCCACATGACGAAAAGCCAATGGCGCCTCGAAAACCGAGGGGACATACGACAGATGCGAGCGCAGCCTGCTACGTCTGAGGTGCGCAGGCCCGCAGCGCAACTTGTAGCATACGGGGGCAGCCAGGCAGGGTCAATGCGCGAAGGCGCACACCCGGGGCGGAACGCCGCATACCCGGCACAAAACCTGTCCCATGAGGCCACGCAGGCCTGGGAGACCCCTTTCGTGTCACCGCCGGAGCGGGTCGCGGCACGCAGGTTACGGAAGAGTACGACGAGGGAGCCGATCATCCAAGAGCCCGAAGTCCACGAAGCCGACGCGGCCCACGGGGCCGGCGGGACGTCCGAGGCGGACGAACCGGAGGCCACCCGCCGCGACGCCGGGGTGACGGAGAGTTCCCGGGCCAACCGGGGCTGGTGGGACCGGAACGCCGACGACTACCAGGTCGAGCACGGCACGTTCCTCGGCGACGACCGTTTCGTGTGGGGCCCGGAGGGGCTCGACGAGGTGGAGGCGGAGCTGCTGGGGCCGCCCGAGGAGCTGAAGGGCAAGGACGTCCTGGAGATCGGCGCCGGTGCCGCGCAGTGCGCGCGCTGGCTGGCCGCCCAGGGGGCCCGTCCGGTGGCCCTGGACCTCTCCCACCGGCAGTTGCAGCACGCGCTGCGCATCGGGAGCTCGTTCCCCCTGGTGTGCGCCGACGCCGGCGATCTGCCCTTCGCGGACGCCTCCTTCGACCTGGCGTGCTCGGCGTACGGGGCGCTGCCCTTCGTCGCCGACCCGGTGCGGGTGCTGCGGGAGGTCCGCCGCGTCCTGCGCCCAGGGGGCCGTTTCGTCTTCTCGGTGACCCATCCGATCCGCTGGGCCTTCCCCGACGAGCCCGGCCCCGAGGGTCTGTCCGTCTCCGGCTCCTACTTCGACCGCACGCCGTACGTCGAGCAGGACGAGCGGGGGCGGGCGGTGTACGTGGAGCACCACCGCACGATCGGCGACCGTGTCCGGGACGTCGTGGCCGCGGACTTCCGGCTGGTCGACCTGGTCGAGCCGGAGTGGCCCGCCTGGAACTCCTCCGAGTGGGGAGGCTGGTCCCCGCTGCGCGGCAACCTGATCCCGGGGACGGCGATCTTCGTGTGCGAGCGGGACTGACCCGGGCACGCGACACACTGGGGGCGTGATCCGTGACGACGCCCTGGACGCGCTGCCCGTGCGCGCCGCCCTGCCCGCTCTGGAGGAGGCCCTGGAGGGGTACGGCACCGCCGTCCTCGTGGCGCCGCCCGGCACCGGGAAGACGACGCTGGTGCCGCTGGCCCTGGCGGGGCTGCTGAACGGCGACGGACGGCCGGCGCGTCGGGTGGTCGTCGCCGAGCCCCGGCGGATCGCGGCGCGGGCGGCGGCCCGCCGGATGGCGTGGCTGCTGGGCGAGAAGGTCGGCGACAGCGTCGGGTACACCGTGCGCGGCGAGCGGGTCGTGGGCCGCCGCGGGCGCGTGGAGGTCGTCACGACCGGTGTCCTGCTGCAGCGACTGCAGCGGGACCAGGAGTTGCCCGGCGTCGACGTCGTCGTGCTCGACGAGTGCCACGAACGGCATCTGGACGCGGACACGGTCGCGGCGTTCCTGTTGGACGTGCGGGCGGCGCTGCGGCCCGAGCTGCGGCTGGTGGCGGCGTCGGCGACGACCGACGCGGAGGGCTGGGCGCGGCTGCTGGGCGGGGCGCCGGTGGTCGCCGCCGAGGGCGTGGCGTATCCGGTGGAGGTGGTGTGGGCGCCGCCGGCCCGTCCGGTGCGGCCGCCGCACGGGATGCGGGTGGACCCGGCGGCGCTGACGCATGTCGCGTCGGTGGTGCGGCGGGCGCTGGCCGAACGGGAGGGTGACGTCCTGTGTTTCCTGCCGGGCGTGGGCGAGATCGCGCGCGTGGCGGGGCAGTTGGGCGGGCTCGGTGACGTGGACGTGCTCCAGGTGCACGGTCGGGCGCCACCGCGGTGCAGGACGCGGTGCTGGCTGGCGGGGAGCGGCGGCGGGTGGTCCTGGCGACGTCGGTCGCGGAGTCCTCGCTGACGGTGCCCGGTGTGCGGGTGGTCGTGGACTCGGGGCTCGCGCGGGAGCCGCGGGTCGACCACGCGCGCGGGCTCGGCGCGCTGACGACGCTGCGGGCCTCACGGGCGGCCGGGCGGCAGCGGGCCGGGCGGGCGGGGCGCGAGGCCCCGGGGTCGTCTACCGGTGCTGGGCGGAGGCCGAGGACGCCCGCCTGCCGCGTTTCCCCGCGCCGGAGATCAAGGTGGCCGACCTGACGGCGTTCGCGTTGCAGGTGGCCTGCTGGGGCGATCCGGAGGCGACGGGGCTCGCGCTGCTGGACCCGCCGCCGAGCGGGGCGATGGCGGCGGCGCGCGGTGTGCTCTCGGCGATCGGGGCGGTCGGCTCCGCCGGTCACGCCACGGAACGGGGTGTACGCATGTCCCGCCTGGGCCTGCATCCCCGGCTGGCCCGGGCCCTCCTCGACGCGACACCGCTGGTGGGCGCCGAGCTCGCGGCGGAGGTCGTGGCGCTGCTGAGCGAGGAGCCGCCGCGGGAGTACGGCGACGACCTGGCCGCCGCGTTGCGCCGCGCCCGGCGCGGGGGCGACGCCTACGCGGCCCGCTGGCGCGCGGAGGCCCGGCGCCTGCGGGCCGCGTCGCCGCCCGCGCCCGGCTCCCCACCGGGTGAGCCGCGCGGCGACGTCGCGAGCGGTGGGACGGCGGTGGGTGCCGGGGCGATCACGGGGTCGGGGTGGTGGCCGCTCTGGCGTTCCCGGAGCGGGTGGCTCGACGTGACGGTGGGGCGTTCCTCATGGTGTCCGGGACCCGGGCCGAGGTGCCGGAGGGGTCCGGGTTGCGAGCGGGGCCCTGGATCGCCGTGGCCGTCGCCGACCGGGCGGTGGGCGGCGGGCACGCGCGCGTGCGGCTCGGGGTCGCGATCGACGAGGGGGTCGCCCGGGAGGCGGCCGGGGTCTGTACCGGCGGGACGAGGAGGTCGCGTGGCGGGACGGGGACGTGGTGGCTCGCCGGGTGGAGCGGCTGGGGGCCGTGGAGCTGGCGGTGCGGCCGTTGCGGGAGGCCGCGCCCGCGCGCGTGCGGGAGGCGTTGCTGGAGGGGCTGCGGGACGAGGGGTTCGGGCTGTTGCGGTGGTCCGAGGACGCGGCGCGGCTGCGGGAGCGGCTGGCGTTCCTGAGGGGGCGGCTCGGTGAACCCTGGCCCGACGTGTCCGACGGTGCCCTGCACGCGCGCGTGGAGGAGTGGCTGGAGCCCGAGTTGAGCCGGGCCCGGCGGCGGGCCGACCTCGGGCGGATCGATGCCGGGCAGGGGCTGCGGCGGCTGCTGCCGTGGGCCGCGGGGGACGCCGTACGGCTGGACGAGCTGGCGCCCGAGCGGATCGAGGTGCCGAGCGGGTCCCGGATCCGGGTCGACTACGCGCGGCCCGAACAGCCGGTGCTGGCGGTGAAGTTGCAGGAGATGTTCGGGCTGCGGGAGTCACCCGTGCTGGCCGGGGTTCCGGTGCTGGTGCATCTGTTGTCCCCCGCCGGGCGGCCCGCCGCCGTCACCGCCGATCTCGCCTCGTTCTGGCGGGACGGGTACCGGGCCGTACGGGCGGAGCTGCGGGGCCGTTATCCCAAGCATCCGTGGCCGGAGGACCCGGCGACGGCCGAGCCCACCCGGTTCACCAACGCGCGGCTCAGGCGTTGACCGGCTCGGACGCCGGGGACTTCGCGGACTCCGGTTCGCCGGGCCTGCGGCCGCGGGCCTCGACGTAGAGGGAGAGGGCGAGGAGCAGCAGGCCGAGCCCCAGGAAGCCCCAGGGGAGGTAGGAGGTCATGAGGAGGACGAGGAGGCGCTGGGACTCGACCAGGTCGACGGTGTGCTCGATGTAGTCCTCGCGCATCTTCACGTGCCCGGCGAAGGCGGTCACCTTCTCGCGGTCGCCGAGGAGTGTGCCGCCGCGCAGTTCCTCCTTGTGGATCTCCTCGCCGTAGACGGGGGCTCCGGTGACGGGTTCCACCCAGAACTTGCGGACCGTGGTGTACCAGCGGGTCGTGCCCGTCTGCGCGACCGTCTCCCGGGTGATGCCTTCCACGGGCATGGTGCGGGGGAAGGGGACCTCGGTCCAGGGGATGGTCTGTTCGAAGTAGTAGACCTCGACGCCGCGGAAGTCCTGGGTGCCCTTGTAGTGGATGGGGGCGGTGATCCGGGCCTGGGCGTCGAAGTACTCGTAGTCCCGCTTCTCGGTGAGGAAGGGCCACTTGAACTCCAGGCCCCGGCGCCGTACGGGGTCGCCGTCGACCATCTCGCCCTTGGCGTGGACGGGTTCCTGGGTGTGGGCGTCGAAGATGTAGCGCTCGGGGATGCGGGAGACCATCTCGCCGTCGGGGCCCTGGACGTACGACAGGCCGTCCCAGACGACGACGTCCCGGTCGGTGCTCTTCTCGATCTCCTCGGAGGCCTCCACGTTGCCCTTGAGGGTCTGCACGATGGTGACCTTCGGGACCGTGCGGGCGGTCATCGTGCCGTAGTCGAGGAGGGTGGCGTCCTTGGCCTCCAGGACCATGTCCTGGTACTGGTTCGCCGGGATCTTGGCCAGGTTCGGGAAGGCGTACCAGCGCAGCAGTGGGGACAGCGCGGTGAAGAACACGGCGAGCGCGAGCAGGATCAGACCGGCCCTACGGCGCATCTCGGGTCTCCCTCCCTGGCGGTCACGGATGTGCGGGGACCGTCGTCAGCAGCGGCTTCGGTGACGTCTTGCCCGTCGGTGAGCCCAGCGCGGTGAGCGTGAACACCAGGGCGAGAGCGAGGGCGAGACCGCTCGCGGCGGCGATCAGGGCGCGCATACGGACCTCCCGACTACGGGCCCCATGACGGGAACTGATAGGTCATCAGGTTCGGCACCGTAACAACGGGCGCGCCAGATGAGAACACGTCGCGCACGGACGACGACGGCGCCCCTCGTGGAGGAGGGGCGCCGCCGTGGCCGTACGGACGGCCGAGAGGTCCAGGACTCGCGTCTAGGACGCGCTGGGGCTCGGCGTCGCCGGCTCCGTCGCGTCCGTCGCGTCCGTCGTCTCCGTGGGTTCGGCCGGCTCGGTCGGCTCGGCCGGGTCCTCCACCTTCAGTTCGAGCGTGAGGGTCGCACCGCCCTCGGTCTCGATGCGCAGCAGGAACGTGCCGACGGCGTCGTCGGAGTAGAGCTTCGGGAGCTTGAGGGCACCGTCGGCGTCGGTCTCCAGGCCGGTCAGGGTGCGGATGGGGTTGCCCGCCGCGTCCTTGTCGAAGTAGGGGCCCTGGTCGTTCACGGTGGTGTCGAGGAGGGACTTGATCAGGGTCGCCCTGACGGCGACCTTGTCGGCGACCTCTCCCCTGTAGGTGGCCTTGAGTTCGATCTGCTCGGCGAACTCGCCGTTCGGCACGCAGGTCAGCGCGGTGGTGCCGGTGCGGGCGAGGGCGTCGGCCCGGCGGGCGGTGACGGTGACCTTGTGGTCGAGGGCGGTCACGGAGCGGCCCACGACGGTGGCCCGGACGGTGACGGTGCCCGTCTTCTCGCCGGCCACCAGCGCGGGGGCGGTCGCCTTGCCCGTGCTGTCGGTGATGACGGTGGCCACCTTCTCACCGCCGGTGAACGTGGTGTCGGTGCCGCCGACGACGGTGAACCGGACCCGGACCTTCGCGACGGCCTTGCCAGCCTTGGTCTCGGTGCGGGTGGCGAGCCTGCCGGCGAAGGTGTCCCCCGCCATGGCCGTGAGGTTCGACGCGCCCGCGTTCTCCAGGTGGTGCACCGAGTCCGTGGGCGTGCCCGGCGGCGTGGTGGTGGGCGGCTTCGGGGTGCTGCTGCCGCCACCACCCGGCTCGCCGGTGCCGGGCTTCCCCGGCTTGGACGGCTTGGACGGCTTGGACGGCTTGGACGGATCCGACGGCTTGGGGCTGGGGCTCGTCGTGGAGCCGCCGCCGTTGCGGCCGCCGGTGTTGTTGCCGTTGCCGCCGCTCGGCGTCTGCGGCAGGGAGCCGGTGCCGTCCGGGATCTCGTGCGTGCCCTTGCGGTAGTGCTCCAGCCACCTCATGACGGTGTTGTAGTACTCCGTCGAGTTGTTGTAGCTGAGGATCGCGCTGCGCAGGTTGGCGTCGTTCGACAGGTCCCAGTCGAAGCGGCACAGGTAGTGGCCGGCGGCGAGGGCGGCGTCGTAGATGTTGTTGGGGTCCTCGGCACCGTCGTCGTTGCCGTCGCGGCCCGCCCACTCCCAGGTGGAGGGGATGAACTGCATGGGGCCGACCGCGCGGTCGTGCGTGCTGTCGTCGTCGTGGACGCCGTTGTCGGTGTCGCTGATGTTCGCGAAGCCGTTGCCGTTGAGCTGGGGGCCGAGGATCTTGCCGATCGTCGTGCCCTCGGCGTCGACACGGCCGCCGCGCGCCTGTCCGGACTCGACCTTGCCGATGGCCGCGAGGAGTTGCCAGGGCAGGTTGCAGCCGGGCTTGGACGCGCGCAGGGACGCCTCGGCCTTCTTGTAGGCGTCGAGGACGGTCGCGGGTATGCCGCTCTCGCTGCCGCCGGCGGTGCCGGAGGTGTCGCCCGGACCCGTCGTCGGGGTGGGGCTGTCGAGAGGCGGAAGGTCCGTGTAGTACCGCGAGTTGCCGGTGGCCGTCTCGTCGGCCTGGGTGCTCATCTCCGGGGAGGGCGAACCCGTGGCCTGTCTGCCCGCGCTGTCGGTGGTCACTCCCGGGGCCTGGGAAGCGGCGAGCGCCGCTACCGTGGCCGCGGCCAGGGCGGTCGTGGCCGCCCCCTTGCGGAGCCTCAAACCGAACTGCGCCGCCATTGAGTGAACCCCTCCCGGTGGCCGAACGCCTCGGCGTTCTTCCCGTCTCGTGATGTCTCGGGCATTTCTTCCGGTTTCGCCGGACCGGCTTCCCCGCCCAGGTACACCGACTCCGGAGTTCCGGTCTTGGTTGCGCTCTTCCGGCATTCCTTTTTCCAGAACTCCGGTGACCACCGCGCCGACCGGCACGACGGCCCAGGCGACCCTACGACAACTTCCGTCGCCCGGACACCCGTTCGTGCCCGGTATTCACC
The DNA here is from genome assembly GCF_020982545.1 of Streptomyces sp. MNU76. GTDB lineage: Bacteria > Actinomycetota > Actinomycetes > Streptomycetales > Streptomycetaceae > Streptomyces. The sequence continues at coordinate 308,197 of NZ_JAJKLK010000005.1, forward strand.
GATTGGCCTTATCGGTTTTCTGTCGGTGGGCGTCTTTCCGGAGGGCCGCGCTCCCTTCACGCATACTGGCGACCGGTCATCGCCGGTCGATCCGTCCGGCCAAAGTCCGTCACAGGGGGACGACTTGCCCTTCACGCTCAGCCACGCGGCCGCCGTACTGCCCGCCCTGCGGGGAAACGGGACCGGGCGCGGGCCCCTGGCGCCCTCGGTGCTCGTGGCCGGTTCGTTCGCGCCCGACATGACCTACTACGCGGCGAGTGTGCTGCCCGAGGCCATGGAGTTCGGCGATGTCACGCACTCCTTCACCGGGGTCTTCACCGTCGACGTACTCGTCACCTGGGCGCTGGTCGGGCTGTGGCTGGTGCTCCGGGAGCCGCTGGTGGCGCTGCTGCCGAGAGGGCGGCAGGGGAGGGTGGCCGCGCTGGTGCGGTGCGGAACGGGGGCGCGGCGGTTCAGCCCCTCGGTCGCGCTGTGGTGGTACGTCTCGGCCGCCCTCGGTTCGCTGACCCATGTGGTGTGGGACGCGTTCACGCATCTCGACCGGTGGGGAATGCGGCTCTTCCCCGTCCTCGGCGAGGAGATCGCGGGCTCGCCGCTCTACTGGTACCTCCAGTACGGCGGCTCCGCCGTCGCGGCGGTCGTCCTCGCCGTCTTCGCCGTGCGGGCGCTGCGCCGGCAGCCGGCGGGCGAGCCCGTGGGCGTGCCGGTGCTCTCCTCGGCCGACCGGTGGGTGGCGGGCGTCGTCATCGGCGGGTGCGCACTGGTGGCGGCGGTGCAGCGGGTGGCCCGATGGTGGGCGTACTGGGGGTCGGTCGCCAAGCCGTACGAGGTGATCCCGACCCTGTGCTTCGGGGCGGGCGCCGGGCTGGTGGTCGGCGTGGTCCTCTACGGCGTCGGCGTCAGGGCGCGGCGCCCGGCTCCTGCCGTTGCGGCGCCCGCGGCCGACGCGGAGGCGGCGGACAGTCCCGTCCGCCGCTGAGTGCGGGGCGCCGGAGCGGGGCGCCACGGGGAGGCGGGTCTGGCGGCGCGTGCCGCGTACGGCGGACGTGGCCGAGGAGGGCCGCGAGGGGTGGGTCAGCGGCCAGGGGTAGAGGCTGTGCGGCCGCCGGACGCGGGTGCGGGTCCAGGGGCCCCGGGTGAGGCGGGTTCGCACCCTGACAGGCGGGTGGCAGCTGTCGCTGTACGACGGCGGAGCGTGCGTATGCCCATGCGGGCATCCTTACGGCTGTGCTGCGGCGGGGGCGCGGTGGTGGGGGCTGGTCGGGTGACCCCGGCGGGGCCGGGGGTCGTTTCGGGTTCGGGTTCGAGTGCGGTTTCAGGTGCGGGCCGTTGTGGTGTGTGTTGTCGGGTGCGGGTGCGGTGGGGGCTGGTCGCGCAGTTCCCCGCGCCCCTGAAAAGCCGGGGCTGCGCCCCGTGCTTTTCATCCCACGACCCGGCCGTCTTTCATCCCACGACCCGGCCGTCTTTCGGCGCGCCGGGCCGCGGTCTTTCAGGCCCGCAGGGCCTGGTCTTTCAGGGGCGCGGGGAACTGCGCGAGAAGCCCCACCGGACCCGCGCCCGACGACGAAGGCCCACCAGGATTACTAGGGCGTGTTTCGGAAGTCCCTTCTGCTCTGCGACGCCCGGCACGCTCCCCCGGTCTCGGCTGGCGCTCGACCGGGAGGTACCCCCACCGCCGCACCGGACGAAAGGCCAAGTACACCCAGTACGAGGCCTTTCGTCCGGCGCGCCGAGAGCACGCACCGGACGCCGCAGAGCCGCCCTTCGGGCGACGAAGGGACTTCCGAAACACGCCCTAGTGCGCCGCCGACTCCCAGTCCGGGCCGTAGCCCACCGAGACGTCCAGCGGGGCCCTCAGGTGGACCGCGTCGGCCATCTCCCGGCGGAGGATCTGCTCCGTGCGCTCCCGTTCACCGGGGGCGATCTCCAGGACGATTTCGTCGTGGACCTGGAGGAGCATGCGGGAGGCGAGGCCCGCCTCGTCCAGGGCGCGGCCCACGTTGAGCATAGCGATCTTGACGATGTCCGCGGCGGTGCCCTGGATCGGCGCGTTCAGAGCCATCCGCTCCGCAGCTTCCCGGCGCTGCCGGTTGTCACTGTTGAGATCGGGCAGATAGCGCCGGCGCCCGAAGAGCGTCGCCGTGTATCCCGTCGCCCGCGCCTCGTCCACGACCCGGCGCAGATAGTCCCGTACGCCGCCGAACCGCTCGAAGTACGCGTCCATCAGGGCCCGCGCCTCACCCGCCTCGATGTTCAGCTGCTGGGAGAGGCCGAACGCGGACAGCCCGTAGGCCAGGCCGTACGACATCGCCTTGATCTTGCGGCGCATCTCGGCGTCGACGGCGGACTGCTCGACGCCGAACACCTGCGCGGCGGCCGTGGTGTGCAGGTCCTCGCCGGAGGTGAACGCCTCGATCAGGCCCGCGTCCTCGGAGAGGTGGGCCATGACGCGCAGTTCGATCTGGCTGTAGTCCGCCGTCATCAGGGACTCGAAGCCCTCGCCGACGACGAAGCCGCGGCGGATGGCCCGGCCCTCGTCGGTGCGGACGGGGATGTTCTGCAGGTTCGGGTCGACGGAGGAGAGACGGCCCGTGGCGGCGACCGTCTGGTTGAAGGTGGTGTGGATCCGGCCGTCCCCGGCGATCATCTTGATCAGGCCCTCGACGGTGACCCGCAGCCTCGCCTGCTCGCGGTGGCGGAGCATGATGACCGGCAGTTCGTTGTCCGTCTGGCCGGCCAGCCAGGCGAGGGCGTCCGCGTCCGTGGTGTAGCCCGTCTTGGTGCGCTTGGTCTTGGGCAGGCCCAGCTCACCGAAGAGGACCTCCTGGAGCTGCTTGGGCGAGCCCAGGTTGAACTCGTGCCCCGCCGCCGCGTGCGCCTCCTTCACCGCCTGCTGCACGGCGGCCGCGAACATCTGCTCCATGGCCTCCAGATGTGCCTGGTCCGCCGCGATGCCGTGGCGCTCCATCCGGGCGAGCAGCGCGGAGGTGGGCAGCTCCACGTCACGCAGCAGCTCCGCGGCACCGACCTCCTCCAGCCGCTCCGCGAACGCCTCGCCCAGGTCGAGGATCGCGCGGGCCTGCACCATCAGCGCGTCGGCCTCGGCGCCCTCGTCCGCGCCGAAGGCCAGCTGGCCGTCGGCGGTCGCGGCGGGCGCCAGCTCGCGGCCCAGGTACTCCAGGGAGAGCGCGTCCAGGTCGAAGGAGCGGCGACCCGGCTTGACCAGGTAGGCGGCGAGCGCGGTGTCCATGGAGACGCCGTCCACGGTCCAGCCGTGCTCGGCGAAGACCCGCATCGCGCCCTTGGCGTTGTGGAACACTTTCGGCCTGGCGATGTCGGCGAGCCAGGACGCCCACGCCGTCTCGTCGGTCTCGTCCAGCTGCGTCGGGTCGAACCAGGCGGCCGCTCCCCCGGCGGCGGCGAGCGCGACCTCGGCGACCGAGCCGGTGCCGAGCGCCCAGGTGTCGACGGTGGCGACGCCGAGGATGTCCGTGCCGTGCTCGGTGAGCCAGGGGGCCAGTTCGCCGGAGGCGAGGACCGTGCCGTCCACCTCGACGCCGGGGGCGGCCGGCGAGGCGGCGTCGGCCTCCTCCGCGCCCGGGTCGACGGCGAGCAGACGCTCGCGCAGCGAGGGGTTGCGGATCTCCAGGGTGTCCAGCACCATCGCGACGGCCTTGCGGTCGTACGCGGCGCGCTCCAGGTCGCCCACGCCCTTGGGGAGTTCGACCGTGCGGACCATCTCGGTGAGGCGGCGGTTGAGCTTGACGGCCTCCAGATGGTCGCGGAGGTTCTGCCCGGCCTTGCCCTTGACCTCCTCGACGCGCTCGACGAGGTCCGCGAACGAACCGAACTGGTTGATCCACTTCGCGGCGGTCTTCTCACCGACGCCGGGGATGCCGGGGAGGTTGTCGGACGGGTCGCCGCGCAGGGCCGCGAAGTCCGGGTACTGGGCGGGGGTGAGGCCGTACTTCTCGAACACCTTCTCCGGGGTGAACCGGGTCAGCTCCGAGACGCCCTTCGTCGGGTAGAGCACGGTGGTGTGCTCGCTGACGAGCTGGAAGGAGTCGCGGTCGCCGGTGACGATGAGGACCTCGAAGCCCTCGGCCTCGGCCTGGGTGGCGAGGGTGGCGATGACGTCGTCGGCCTCGAAGCCGTCGACGGCGAAGCGGACGGCGTGCATCGCGTCGAGCAGCTCGCCGATCAGTTCGACCTGGCCCTTGAACTCGTCCGGGGTCTTCGAGCGGTTCGCCTTGTACTCGGTGAACTCCTCCGAGCGCCAGGTCTTGCGGGAGACGTCGAACGCGACCGCGAAGTGGGTGGGGGCCTCGTCGCGCAGCGTGTTCGCCAGCATCGACGCGAAGCCGTAGATCGCGTTGGTCGGCTGGCCGGTCGCCGTCGTGAAGTTCTCGGCGGGCAGCGCGAAGAACGCGCGGTAGGCCAGCGAGTGCCCGTCCATGAGCATGAGCCGGGGACGGCTGCCGCCGGGGGTGCTGTCGGTCTTCTTCGATCCTGTCTCTGCCACGCCCCCGATCCTGCCACGTACCACTGACACCCGGACCCCAGGGACGTACGGAGCCCCGACCGAGACCGGGGGGACGGGTCGCCTCGGACGACGACCACCGCGGACCCAGCCGGACTCAGCCGGACACTTCCGGACGCCGTGGGCAGCGCGGGCAGCGCGGGCAGCGCGGGCAGCGCGGGCAGCGCGGGCAGCGCGGGCAGCGCATGGTGGCACCCGTCGCCCGTCTCCGACCACCGGTGGCGTGCGCCGCCGACCGCCCGTTGCCACCGGCCCCGCCCGCCGAAGCCCCGCCCCGCCCTCCACGACCCTGGTCCCGGCCCGGTCGCCGCCCCGTCGTCGCGATCAGCGGTCGGCCTCGTTCGGGGGTGATGACGCGTGCGAGGATCGGAGGTGTAGCCACCGCCCGACGAGCACGTATGCGAATGGGGAGCAGCCATGGCCGGCAAGGCGCCGAAGAATGATCCGGTTCAGGACGCGCCCCGGGTCGCGGAACCCCAGCACGCCGCGGCGGGGCTGCCGGCGATCGGGCACACCCTGCGGATCGCGCAGCAGCAGATGGGCGTGAAGCGGACCGCGCTGACGCTGCTGCGGGTCAACCAGAAGGACGGCTTCGACTGCCCGGGCTGCGCCTGGCCGGAGCCGGACCACCGGCACGCGGCGGAGTTCTGCGAGAACGGCGCGAAGGCGGTCGCCGAGGAGGCCACGCTCCGCCGGGTCACCCCCGAGTTCTTCGCCGCCCACAGCGTGGCCGATCTCGCCACGCGCAGCGGCTACTGGCTGGGACAGCAGGGGCGGCTCACCCACCCCATGTACCTCCCCGAGGGCGGCGACCGGTACGAGCCGGTGTCCTGGGACCGCGCCTTCGGCATCGTCGCCGAGGAGCTGAAGGCCCTCGACTCCCCCGACGAGGCGCTCTTCTACACCTCCGGGCGCACCAGCAACGAGGCCGCGTTCCTGTACCAGCTGTTCGCCCGCGAGTTCGGCACGAACAACCTGCCGGACTGCTCCAACATGTGCCACGAGTCGTCGGGCTCCGCGCTCAACGAGACCATCGGCATCGGCAAGGGCAGCGTCCTGCTGGAAGACCTCTACCAGGCCGATCTGATCATCGTCGCCGGGCAGAATCCGGGGACCAATCACCCACGGATGCTCTCCGCGCTGGAGCGGGCCAAGGCCGACGGCGCGAAGATCATCACCGTGAACCCGCTGCCCGAGGCGGGGCTGGAGCGGTTCAAGAACCCGCAGACGCCGCAGGGCATGCTCAAGGGCGCCGCCCTCACCGACCTGTTCCTCCAGATCCGTATCGGCGGCGACCAGGCCCTGTTCCGTCTGTTGAACAAGCTGATCCTGGAGACGGAGGGCGCGGTCGACGAGGAGTTCGTCCGCGAACACACCCACGGCTTCGAGGAGTTCACCGAGGCCGCCCGCGCCGCCGACTGGGACGCGACGCTCACCGCGACCGGCCTCACCCGCGAGAAGATCGACGAGGCGCTGCGCATGGTCCTCGCCTCGCGGCGGACCATCGTCTGCTGGGCCATGGGTCTCACCCAGCACAAGCACTCGGTGCCGACCATCCGCGAGGTGGTCAACTTCCTGCTGCTGCGCGGCAACATCGGCCGTCCCGGCGCCGGTGTCTGCCCGGTGCGCGGCCACTCCAACGTGCAGGGCGACCGCACGATGGGCATCTTCGAGCGGCCCGCCCCGGCGTTCCTGGACGCCCTGGAGAAGGAGTTCGGCTTCGCCCCGCCCCGGGAGCACGGCTACGACGTCGTACGGGCCATCAGGGCCATGCGCGACGACAAGGCGAAGGTCTTCTTCGCGATGGGCGGCAACTTCGTCTCGGCGTCCCCCGACACGGAGGTCACGGAGGCGGCGATGCGCCGGGCGCGGCTGACCGTACACGTGTCGACGAAGCTGAACCGCTCGCACGCCGTCACGGGCGCGCGGGCGCTGATCCTGCCCACCCTGGGACGCACCGAGCGCGATCTCCAGGGCGGCGGCGAGCAGTTCGTGACCGTCGAGGACTCCATGGGCATGGTGCACGCCTCACGCGGCCGGCTGGAGCCCGCGAGCGGGCAGCTGCTGTCGGAGCCGGCCATCGTGTGCCGGCTCGCCCGCCGGGTCCTCGGCGAGGAAAGCCGCACGCCCTGGGAGGAGTTCGAGAAGGACTACGCGACCATCCGCGACCGCATCGCGCGCGTGGTCCCCGGGTTCGAGGACTTCAACGCGCGCGTGGCCGACCCGAACGGCTTCGCCCTCCCGCACGCCCCGCGCGACGAGCGCCGCTTCCCCACCGCCACCGGCAAGGCCAACTTCACGGCCGCGCCGGTGGAGTACCCGCGGCTGCCCGAAGGCCGTCTGCTGCTGCAGACGCTGCGCTCGCACGACCAGTACAACACCACCATCTACGGCCTGGACGACCGCTACCGGGGCATCAGGAACGGCCGCCGGGTGGTGCTGGTCAACCCCGACGACGCGCGGGAGCTGAAGCTCGCCGACGGGTCGTACGTGGACCTGGTGGGCGAGTGGAAGGACGGCGTCGAGCGGCGCGCCCCCGGCTTCCGGGTGGTGCACTACCCGACGGCGCGCGGCTGCGCGGCCGCCTACTACCCGGAGACCAACGTCCTGGTGCCGCTGGACTCCACCGCCGACACCAGCAACACCCCGGCCAGCAAGTCCGTCGTGGTCCGTCTGGAACAATCGTCCACCGACTGAGCGTTTGCTCAGCACACCGGCGCACCCCGCCGGCGGCGCAGGCGACCGACGACGAACGGAGCCCCATGGGCGAGCAGCACCACGTGAAGTTCCCGCAAGAGGTCATCGACGAGTACGCGAGTCTCGGCATCGACCTGGTCGCGATGTTCTCCGCCGGACACCTGGGCACCCGGATGGGCGTACAGATCGTGGAGGCCTCGGCGGACCGGGTCGTCGGCACGATGCCGGTGGAGGGCAACACCCAGCCGTACGGGCTGCTGCACGGCGGCGCGTCCGCCGTGCTGGCGGAGACGCTCGGCTCGGTGGGCTCCATGCTGCACGCCGGCAGCTCCAAGATCGCTGTCGGTGTGGACCTGAACTGCACCCACCACCGGGGCGCACGGTCCGGGCTGGTGACCGGTGTCGCCACCCCCCTGCACCAGGGCCGCTCGACGGCGACGTACGAGATCGTGATCAGCGACGAGGCGGGCCGGAGGGTGTGCACGGCCCGGCTGACCTGTCTGTTGCGGGACGCCCCCGCCGCCCCGGACGCAAGGGCCCGGAACGCCGAGTGAGACGTACGGACGAGGGGCGGGCCGGCGCGACCTGTTCGCCTCTGGTCCCCCGGGGCGCCCAGGCTCTAGCGTCGGGGCATGGCAACGGGAGGAGCCCTCTGGCCGGGGGCGGCGCTCGGGCCGGCGCTGCTGATCGGCGTGCTGGTCACCGGGTGCGCGGGGGCGGGACCGACCGGCGGGACGGCGGGCCCCTCGACGAGCGCGCGGGACGGCGGATCGGCGTCACCGTCGGCCACCCCGCCCGAGGACCTGTGCGCGAAGCTCGTCACGCACTGGTCGCTGGAGGTGCTGGACGGCGACACCTATGGGGACTATCAGTCCATGGGACTGTCGAACGGGCAGTACGACATCCTGCGGGAGGTCGTCGACGAGGCCAGGGCCGAGAAGAAGCGCGCCGGTTCCGCCGCCACCCGGCGGCTGATCGAACAGCGGGCCCGCGCGGACTGCCAGGAGTGGTACCGCTCGGGCGGTCCCGGCGAGGGGCCCTGGAGTTGAGCGGGGTCGGCCCCGTGGAGCCGGGCGAGGGCACGCGCGCGTGGGACACAGCGGACGACACGACGACCCCGGACACCGCGTCCCCACCCGAACCGCCGCGCGGGCGGTACGCCCAGGTGTACGCCCGGCACCGCCGGGCCGTGCTCGCGGGCGCGACGGCGGTCGCCGTACTCGTCGGCGGCGGCTACCTCTACGCGACCCGGCCCACAGCGGCACCGACACCGCAGCCGACGCCGCGCGAGACGCCGTACCCCTCCCAGGCCGTCGTGGTCGCCTACCTCGGTCCGGTGGCGCGGTCCGAGGGGACGCCGCGCGGCCGCTTCGGTTTCGAGGTGGAGCTGAGCGTGCGGTACGGCCCCGCGATCACCGTCGACCGGATGACCCAGCCCTACGCGGGACTGTCCCTGCGCACGGACCCGAGGACTCCGTTCCGGATCGGGACGAAAGAGGCGCGAAAGATCGTCGTCACCATGCGCGTCCTCGAATGCGGGAAAGCACCGGAGAACGCCGGACTTCCCTTCCTGGATGTAACTCTACGTAATACGCGCGCAATAGAAGCGCACAGCTTCATCCTGGGTGAGCGCTACGCACAAGACCTCTCCGACACCCTTCGAGCAGCCTGCGGCAACGATTCCACGTCATCACCAAAAAGCTGAACACTCCTGACCCCACCCGCGCCGACCCTGCACTTTCTCACCATGTGGACAGGGCGAATCGGCCTGAATTCCGCGCATCCACCCACTGAGTACCGCTCTGCATTACCTCGTGTCATAACAAGAGAGTCACAGCCTTCGTCAGACTCTCCTCCACGTTCCCCACACACGCTTAGAGTCACGGCCAGTCACCGCGCCAACGGAATCGAAGTCACGTCTTCGGCCCAGCGCTCGACTCGGCCACTTCCAACAGGAAGGGCCGTGCCAGGGAAAGGACTGATCGTGCGTCAACGTTCGCTCATCGCCATCACCGCCGCGCTGGCGGCGGGAGCACTCACTCTCACCGCCTGCGGTTCGCGCGACGAGGGCAACGGCGGCTCGGAAGCCGAAGGTGGCACCACTGTCGTCATCGGCGTCGACGCCCCGCTGACCGGTGACCTCTCCGCGCTGGGTCTCGGCATCAAGAACTCCGCCGACCTCGCCGCCAAGACCGCCAACAAGGACAAGTACGTCGAGGGCATAACCTTCAAGATCGAGGCCCTCGACGACCAGGCGCAGCCCTCCTCGGGCCAGCAGAACGCCACCACGTTCGTCGCCAACAAGGACGTCCTCGGCGTCGTCGGCCCGCTGAACTCCTCCGTCGCCGAATCCATGCAGAAGGTCTTCGACGACGCGGGGCTCGTCGAGATCTCCCCGGCCAACACCGGCCCGGCCCTCTCCCAGGGACCCGACTGGCAGACCAACAAGGTCCGCCCGTACAAGTCGTACTTCCGCACCGCGACCACGGACGCCATCCAGGGCCCGTTCGCCGCACAGTACGTCTACAACGACGCCAAGAAGAAGAAGGTCTTCGTCATCGACGACAAGAAGACCTACGGCGCCGGTCTCGCCGGCACCTTCACCGACGAGTTCAAGAAGCTCGGCGGCAAGGTCGTCGGCACCGAGCACATCGACCCCGAGACCAAGGACTTCGCCGCGGTCGCCACCAAGGTCAAGAACTCCGGCGCCGAGGCCGTCTACTACGGCGGCGAGTACCCCCAGGCCGGCCCGCTGGCCAAGCAGATCAAGGAAGCGGGCGCCAAGGTCACATTCGCCGGCGGCGACGCCATCTACAGCCCCGAGTACGTCAAGCTCGCCGGCTCCAGCAGCGAAGGCGACATCTCCACCTCCGTCGGCGCGCCCATCGAGGAACTCGACTCCGCCAAGGAGTTCATCGCCAATTACGATGCCGCAGGCTACAAGGAGGCCTACGAGGCCTACGGAGGCTACGCCTACGACTCGGTCTGGGCGATCATCGAAGCCGTGAAGAAGGTCACCGAGGACAACGACGGCAAGCTCCCGAGCGACGCCCGCGCGAAGATCGTCGAAGCCACACAGAACGTCTCCTTCGACGGAGTGACCGGCAAGGTCTCCTTCGACGAATACGGCGACACGACCAACAAGCAGCTCACCGTATACAAGGTCGAGGGCGGCGAGTGGAAGCCGGTGAAGTCCGGCACCTACACCGGCTGACCCAGCCCACACCACCCACGAGCCGCGCGGGGCGCCGCACCATCAAGCGCCCCGCGCGGACTCGCATCCGGCCACCATTCGTCGAAACATCCGAAAGCCTCGGAGGACATGCGGTGAACGAACTGCCGCAGCAGCTGGTCAACGGCCTGCTACTGGGATCCATGTACGGGCTGGTCGCCATCGGCTACACGATGGTCTATGGCATCGTCCAGCTCATCAACTTCGCCCACGGCGAGATCTTCATGGTGGGTGGCTTCGGCGCTCTCACCATCTACCTGTACGTACTGCCCGACGGCACATCGATCTGGGCAGCACTTCCGCTGATGCTCGTCGGAGGCATCATCGCCGCCGTCATGGTCGCCGTAGGAGCGGAACGGTTCGCCTACCGCCCCCTGCGAGGCGCCCCACGCCTCGCCCCCCTCATCACCGCCATCGGACTCTCCCTGGCCCTGCAGCAAGCAGTATGGGCCTGGTACCCCGACGCCAAGCAGTCGATCAACTTCCCACAGATCGACGGCGGCCCCTTCGAGATCGGCAATGTCACCATCCAGACCGGTGACATCTTCCTGCTCACCGCCGCCCCCGTCAGCATGGCGATCCTCGCCTACTTCGTCATGAAGACCCGCACCGGACGCGGCATGCAGGCCACCGCCCAGGACCCCGACACCGCCAAGCTCATGGGCATCAACACCGACCGCATCATCGTGGTCGCCTTCGCCCTCGGCGCCGCGTTCGCCGCCGTCGGAGCCGTCGCCTACGGCCTCAAGTACGGCCAGGTCCAATTCCGCATGGGCTTCATCCTCGGCCTCAAAGCCTTCACCGCAGCTGTCCTCGGCGGCATCGGCAACATCTACGGCGCCATGCTCGGCGGCATCGTCCTCGGCGTCGCCGAAGCCCTCTCCACCGCCTACATCGCCGACATCCCCGGCATGGAGCAGTTCGGCAGCCAGTCCTGGGCCAACGTCTGGGCGTTCGTACTCCTCATCCTCGTACTCCTCTTCAGGCCACAAGGCCTGCTCGGCGAGCGCGTGGCGGACAGGGCGTGACATCGATGACCACACAGAACACAGCACCCATGGCCCCGAGCGCCCCCACCGACAGCAACTCCCAAGGCCTCGTGGGCATCCCCGAGCACATAGGCCGCGCCCTCGCCACCGGCGGCGGCGTCCTCGCCGTGATCTCCACCTTCCTCGCCTGGACCTGGACCCCCGCCTTCCCGGGCGACCTCACCTTCTACGGCAACCCCGGCGGCCTCCAGATCCTCGTCCTCATCGGCGGCGCCCTCACCACCCTGTTCGCCATCGCCTCCTACGGCGTCAGGGGCCTGCGCTGGCTCACTCCGGCAAGCGCCGACAGCGCCATCAAACTGGCCGCCCTCGCCGCGTTCGCCACCACCTGGTTCACGATCATCGCGATCACCGTCCAACTCGGCGGCCTGGTCAACCTGGAACCCGGCGCCTGGATCGCCGCCACCGCGACCCTCGCGGCCCTCCTCGGCGCGCTCTCCCTGCCGTTCGAACGGCCCGCGCCCGACCCGGTCGACCCCGACGACACCGGCTGGGACGAGTTCCGCCACAAGACACGGCACACCATCGCCGTGGTCAAGGGCGCCTTCGCCACCAACACCCCGGCCCCGGCCCGGCAACTGCCCTCGTACGCCGAGATCCTGATCATCGTCGCCACCCTCGCCATCGGCCTCATCGTCTTCACCTACGGCATCGGCACCGAATACGACGAACTTTTCGTCGGCTTCCTCATCACCGCCGGCTTCGGCTTCGCCGCCATCGCCAAGGCCGGCCTGATCAGCCGCGTCTCCGCAATCACCACCAAGCACCGCAACATCACCATGCTCGGCGCGTTCGCCGCGGCCGCAGCATTCCCCTTCACCCAGTCCGACGACCGCTACGCGACCATCGGCGTCTACATCCTGATCTTCGCCACCGTCGCCCTCGGCCTCAACATCGTCGTCGGCCTCGCCGGCCTCCTCGACCTCGGCTACGTCGCCTTCCTCGGCGTCGGTGCCTACACCGCCGCCATGGTCTCCGGCTCCCCCTCCTCACCGTTCGACATCCACCTCCCCTTCTGGCTCTCCGCCATCCTGGGAGCAGCCGTCGCCATGGTCTTCGGCGTCCTCATCGGCGCCCCGACCCTCCGACTGCGCGGCGACTACCTCGCCATCGTGACCCTGGGCTTCGGTGAGATCTTCCGCATCGCCGTCCTCAACATGGACGGCACCTCCGGCCCGGACATCACCAACGGCTCCAACGGCATCTCCTCGATCCCCAACCTCAACATCCTGGGCTTCGACTTCGGCCAGGAACACACCTTCCTCGGATTCACCATCGCGCGGTTCGCCAACTACTTCCTGCTGATGCTCCTCATCACGCTGGTCGTCGTCGTGGTCTTCCGACGCAGCAGTGACTCCCGCATCGGCCGCGCCTGGATCGCGATCCGCGAAGACGAGACAGCCGCCCTCGCCATGGGCATCAACGGCTTCCGGGTCAAGCTCATCGCCTTCGCCCTCGGCGCCACCCTCGCCGGCCTCGCCGGCACGGTCCAGGCACACGTCACCTACACCGTGACACCCGAGCAGTACCAGTTCGCCCACGTGGTCCCGCCGAACTCGGCATTCCTCCTCGCAGCCGTCGTCCTCGGCGGCATGGGCACCATCAGCGGCCCCCTCGTCGGCGCCGCACTGCTCTACCTCATCCCGGCCAAGCTCCAGTTCCTCGGCGACTACCAGCTCCTCGCCTTCGGACTCGCGCTCGTCCTGCTCATGCGGTTCCGCCCGGAAGGCCTCATCCCCAACCGGCGCCGCCAGCTCGAGTTCCACGAAGACGCCGAAGCACCCACAGTCCTCAGCAAGGCAGGGGCCTGACCCATGACCACCGACACCACCACCAAGGACACCGCACCCGGCGAGACCGTCCTCGACGCCCGCGGCGTCACCATGCGCTTCGGCGGCCTCACCGCCGTACGCAACGTCAACCTCACCGTCAACAGCGGCGAGATCGTCGGACTCATCGGCCCCAACGGCGCCGGCAAGACGACCTTCTTCAACTGCCTCACCGGCCTCTACATCCCCACCGAGGGAGAAGTCCGGTACAAAGGCCAGGTCCTGCCGCCCAAGTCCTTCAAGGTCACCGCCGCCGGCATCGCCCGCACCTTCCAGAACATCCGTCTCTTCGCCAACATGACGGTCCTGGAAAACGTCCTCGTCGGACGCCACACCCGCACCAAGGAAGGCCTCTGGTCCGCCCTCCTCCGCGGCCCCGGCTTCCACAAGGCCGAAGCCGCCAGCCGCGAACGCGCCATGGAACTCCTCGAGTTCGTCGGCCTGGCCAACAAGGCCGAACACCTCGCCCGCAACCTCCCCTACGGCGAACAGCGCAAGCTCGAAATCGCCCGGGCACTCGCGAGCGAACCCGGCCTGCTCCTCCTCGACGAGCCCACCGCCGGCATGAACCCCCAGGAAACGCGGACCACCGAAGAACTCGTCTTCGCCATCCGCGACAAGGGCATCGCCGTCCTCGTCATCGAGCACGACATGCGGTTCATCTTCAACCTCTGCGACCGCGTCGCCGTCCTCGTCCAAGGCGAAAAACTCGTCGAAGGCGACAGCGCCACCGTCCAGGGCGACGAACGCGTCGTCGCCGCCTACCTCGGCGAACCCTTCGAAGACGCACCCGGCCAGGACGAGGTCGCCGAAGTCGAAGCCGCCGAAGCACACGCCGAGGCCACGACCGACGCAGCGCCCGGCAAGGAGAACGACCGATGACCGCACTCCTCGAAGTCGAAGACCTCCGGGTCGCCTACGGCAAGATCGAAGCCGTCAAGGGCATCTCCTTCAAGGTCAACGCCGGCGAGGTCGTCACCCTCATCGGCACCAACGGCGCCGGCAAGACCACCACCCTGCGCACCCTCTCCGGCCTCCTCAAGCCCGTCGGCGGCCAGATCAAGTTCAACGGCAAGTCACTCAAGAAGATCCCCGCGCACGACATCGTCGCGCTCGGACTCGCCCACTCCCCCGAGGGGCGGCACATCTTCCCGCGCATGACCATCGAGGACAACCTCCGCCTCGGCGCCTTCCTGCGCAACGACAAGCCCGGCATCGAGAAGGACATCCAGCGCGCCTACGACCTCTTCCCCATCCTGGGCGAACGTCGCAAACAGGCCGCCGGAACCCTCTCGGGCGGTGAACAGCAGATGCTGGCCATGGGCCGCGCGCTCATGTCCCAGCCGAAACTGCTCATGCTCGACGAGCCCTCCATGGGCCTCTCCCCGATCATGATGCAGAAGATCATGGCCACCATCGCCGAACTGAAGTCCCAGGGCACCACCATCCTGCTCGTCGAACAGAACGCCCAGGCGGCGCTCTCCCTCGCCGACCAGGGCCACGTCATGGAGATCGGCAAGGTCGTCCTCTCCGGCACCGGATCCGACCTCCTGCACGACGAGTCGGTCCGCAAGGCCTACCTCGGCGAGGACTAACCTCCGGCCCACATACGACGAGGCCCGCACCCCCTTTCAGACAGGGGGTGCGGGCCTCGTCGTATCAGACCTCAGGACAGCCGGATCAACCCTTGGACGCCTTCTTCTCATCGGCGTCCTGGATGACCGCCTCCGCCACCTGCTGCATCGACATCCGACGATCCATCGACGTCTTCTGGATCCACCGGAACGCCGCCGGCTCCGTCAACCCGTACTCCGTCTGCAGAATCGATTTCGCGCGATCCACCAGCTTGCGCGTCTCCAGGCGCAGCGTGAGATCGGCGACCTCCTTCTCCAGCTCCTTCAGCTCCGTGAACCGCGACACCGCCATCTCGATGGCCGGCACCACGTCACTCTTGCTGAACGGCTTCACCAGATACGCCATCGCACCCGCGTCCCGGGCACGCTCGACGAGATCGCGCTGCGAGAACGCGGTCAGCATCAGCACGGGCGCGATGCGCTCCTCCGCGATCTTCTCCGCCGCGGAGATCCCGTCCATCTTCGGCATCTTCACGTCCAGGATCACCAGATCCGGCCGGTGCTCACGGGCCAGCTCGATGGCCTGCTCTCCGTCACCGGCCTCGCCCACGACGGAGTAGCCCTCCTCTTCGAGCATCTCCTTGAGATCGAGACGGATCAGCGCCTCGTCCTCGGCGATGACGACACGGGTCGTCAGCGGAGGCACGTGCGACTTGTCATCGTCGTCGGCGACGGGCTGGGGCGACTCGGGGGCGGTCACGGGGGCTCCTAGCTGCAGGGCAGGGGTGCTGCTGACACGAGGGTACCTAGCTGCAGGTCACTCCGGTGAACCGGTACACTTCCCGCAGCTACACAGCTTGCCCGGTTGGAGGAACTGGTCAGACTCGCGGTGCTCAAACCACCGTGCCTTAGGGCATGTGGGTTCGAATCCCACACCGGGCACTCAGAAGCGGATGTTCACGTTCTCGTGAACATCCGCTTTTTGCTGCGCATCGCTTCGATCACTCACTCAGAGTAGCCGCATGAACTTTCACGGTACTGAGGTTCGACAGCAGGTGCTCACACTCCTGCGCGACGGGGCCCGCAACGCTGACGTCGCCCGCAAGTTCAACATCCCGGTCGGCACCATCGGCTACTGGAAACATGCCGACCGAGCCACACGCGGTGAGTGCCCAGGACACCAGCCACCGCCATGTCCTCGGTGCGACGGCGACCTCAACGCTCCGGCCTACTCCTATCTTCTCGGCCTCTACCTCGGCGATGGTCACATCATCCAGAACCGCGCCATGCGGTCACCCAGCCTGTCAATCACCTGCGCCGAGTCACACCCAGGTCTCATGGACGAGTGCGAAAGCGCAATGCGGTCGGTGTTCCCCATCAACTCGGTCTGCAGGGTCCGCCGCAAAGGCTGCCGAGAGCTCAAGCTCTACTCCATGCATCTGTGGTGCCTCTTCCCTCAGCACGGCCCCGGCAGAAAGCATGAGCGCCCGATCACCCTCGAGCCCTGGCAACAGGAAATCGTCGACGCCCACCCCTGGGAGTTCATCCGTGGCCTCGTCCACTCCGACGGGTGCCGGATCACCAACTGGACGACCCGCCTCGTCGCTGGCGTGACCAAGCGCTATGAGTACCCGCGCTACTTCTTCACCAACAAATCCGACGACATCCGGAAGCATTTCACCGATACCCTCGACAAAGTGGGCGTCGAGTGGACAACACTCGCCCGCGGCAGCGACCCCTTCAACATCTCCGTCGCCCGCAAAGCCTCCGTCGCCCTCATGGACGCCCACGTCGGCCCCAAGTACTGACGGCTACCGCGGGTCGCCGTCCTTGGCGATGCGGTGGACGTGGACCATGTTCGTCGAGCCCGCCACCCCCGGCGGTGAGCCCGCCGTGATCACCACCACGTCGCCCTTCTCGCAGCGGCCGTACTGCGACAGCAGCTCGTCCACCTGGGCGACCATCGCGTCCGTGGAGTCGGCGCGCGGGCCCAGGAACGTCTCCACGCCCCACGTGAGGCTCAGCTGGGAGCGGGTGGCCGGGTCAGGGGTGAAGGCGAGGAGGGATCGGGGAGCGGTAGCGGGAGAGGCGGCGGGCCGTGTCGCCGGACTGGCTGAAGGCGACCAGGTACTTCGCGTCGAGGAAGTCGCCGATCTCCGCCGCCGCGCGGGCCACGGCGCCGCCCTGGGTGCGGGGTTTGTTGTGCTCGGTGAGGGGTGGGAGGCCTGCCGCCAGCATGTCCGATTCCGCGGCCGCCGCGATGCGGCTCATCGTGCGGACCGCGTCCGTCGCGTGCTTGCCAACGCTCGTCTCGCCGGACAGCATCACCGCGTCCGCGCCGTCGAGGACCGCGTTGGCGACGTCGCTGACCTCGGCGCGGGTCGGCCGGGAGTTGTGGATCATCGAGTCGAGCATCTGGGTGGCGACGATGACCGGTTTGGCGTTGCGCTTGGCGAGTTTGATCACGCGTTTCTGGACCAACGGGACCTGTTCCAGGGGCATCTCGACGCCCAGATCCCCTCGCGCGACCATGATGCCGTCGAACGCCGCCACGATCTCCTCGATGGCGTCGACCGCCTGGGGTTTCTCGATCTTGGCGATGACGGGGAGTCGGCGGCCTTCCTCGTCCATGATCTGGTGGACGCGTTCGATGTCGCGGCCGGTGCGGACGAAGGACAGGGCGATGACGTCGAAGCCGGTGCGCAGCGCCCAGCGGAGGTCGTGCTCGTCCTTGTCGGAGAGGGCGGGGACGGAGACCGCGACGCCCGGGAGGTTCAGGCCCTTGTGGTCGGAGACCATGCCGCCTTCGACGACGCGGGTGTGGACGCGGGGGCCGTCGACGGCCGTGACCTCCAGGGTGACCTTGCCGTCGTCGACGAGGATGTGTGCGCCGGGGGTGACGTCGGTGGCGAGGCCGGTGTAGGTGGTGGCGCAGCCGTCGCTGTCGCCGACGGCGGCCTCCTCGACGCTGATGGTGAAGGTGTCGTCGCGTTCGAGGAGTACGGGGCCTTCGGTGAAGCGGCCGAGGCGGATCTTCGGGCCTTGGAGGTCGGCGAGGGTGCCGACGCTGCGGCCGGTCTCGTCGGCGGCCTTGCGGACGTGCCGGTACCTCTCGTCGTGTTCGGCGTGGCTGCCGTGGCTGAGGTTGAAGCGGGCGATGTCCATGCCGGCCTCGACCAGTGCGTTGATCTGGTCGTACGAGTCGGTGGCGGGCCCGAGGGTGCAGACGATCTTTGCTCGGCGCATGGTTCGAGCCTATGGCTTACCCGCTGGTAGTGATTTGGCGGAGCGTGACTACTCAACGGCGTTCGGGTGAAAGGTATTTGACAAGTAGTCACAAGCCGAGGGGCCGGTCCGTCACAGGCGTGGCGGGTGCATGGTGAAGCGGGCGTTGACCTGTGCGTGGACGCGTTGGCGTTGGGGTTCGAGGTCGAGGGGTGGGGCGTCGGTGTCGTCGGCGCCCTTGGCTCGGGCGGAGCGCATGAGGCCGCCGGGGCTGCGGGGCGGAGGGGTTGGGGGCTTCGGCGCCGATGTCGGCGAGTTCGACGAGGGCGGCGAGGGTGGTGCCGAGGGCTTCGGCGTACTCCCGGGCGCGCTGCACCGCCTCCTTCACCGCTTTCTGTCGGGCCTGCCTGTGGGCGGGTGAGTCGGGGCGGAGGGACCACCAGGGGCCGTCGACTCGGGTGAGGTCCAGGTCGGCGAGGCGGGTGGTGAGTTCGCCGAGGGCGGTGAAGTCGGTGAGGTCGGCGGCGATGTGGACGCGGCCGTGGTAGGCCTGGATGCGTTCACCTCTGCCTTTGAGTTCGGGGGTGATGGAGAAGGCGCCGGTCTCCAGGCGGTCGACGGCTTCGCCGTAGGTCTTGACGAGGTCGAGGACGGTGGTGTTGCGGCGGGTGAGGTCGTCGAGGGCGGCGCGGCGGTCCTTGCCGCGGGCGAGGACGGTGACTCCGATGCGGGCTATCTCGGGGTCGACTTCGAGGTGGGCTTCGCCGCGTACGGCGATGCGGGGCGTCGGGGTGCCGTAGGGGACGGCGGTGGGCTGGGGTTCCTCGCTGCTGGTGGTCATACGCCCCACTCTGTCATTGGTGGGCTGGTGGTGGGGTGGGCCGGTCATCAGATCGAAACCTGTGGGGTCTGTTGCGGTGGGGGTGGGTCGGGTCAGAATCTACGCGCGTTGTGGAGTTGACTGTCGACTCTGTCTACGCGCGTTGAGATCGTCCGTTTCTCCGAGGAGTGCCCCGAGATGCCCTTGAACCGCCGGAAGTTTCTGAAGAAGTCGGCCGTAACCGGGGCGGGCGTGGCCGTCGCCGGTACGGCGCTCGCTCCGAGTGCGCAGGCGGCCGAGGTGACGGCGGCCGGGGGGCGGAAGGCGCCGAAGCGGTACAGCTTCACCGTGATGGGGACGACGGACCTGCACGGGAACGTCTTCAACTGGGACTACTTCACGGACAAGGAGTTCGACGACAAGGCGCACAACGACGTCGGTCTGGCGAAGATCTCGACGCTGGTGAACCGGATCCGTGAGGAGAAGGGGCGCCGGAACACGCTGCTCATCGACGCCGGTGACACCATTCAGGGCACGCAGTTGTCGTACTACTACGCGAAGGTGGACCCGATCACCGCGAAGGGTGGTCCGGTGCACCCGATGGCGCAGGCGATGAACGCGATGGACTACGACGCGGCGGCGCTGGGCAACCACGAGTTCAACTACGGCATCCCGGTGCTGCGGAAGTTCCAGGAGCAGTGTCGTTTCCCGTTGCTGGGGGCGAACGCGCTGGACGCGAAGACGCTGCGTCCGGCTTTTCCGCCGTACAGCATGCACCGGTTGCGTACGCCGTTCGGGCGTGATGTGAAGGTGGCGGTGCTCGGGCTGACCAATCCCGGTATCGCGATCTGGGACAAGGCGAACGTGCAGGGGAAGATGACGTTCCCGGGGCTGGAGGAGCAGGCGGCGAAGTGGGTGCCGAAACTGCGGTCGATGGGGGCGGATGTCGTCATCGTGTCGGCGCACAGCGGTTCGTCGGGGACGTCGTCGTACGGTGATCAGCTGCCGTACATCGAGAACGCGGCCGGGCTGGTGGCGGAGCAGGTGCCGGGGATCGACGCGATTCTCGTGGGGCATGCGCACACGGAGATCCCGGAGTACTTCGTCACCAACAAGGAGACGGGCAAGCGGGTCGTGCTGTCGGAGCCGCTGAAGTGGGGGCAGCGGCTGACGCTGTTCGACTTCGAGCTGGTGTGGAGCAAGGGCTGCTGGAAGGTCGAGAAGGTCGCGGCGCAGGTGCTGAACTCCAACACGGTGGAGGAGGACCCGGCGATCGTGAGGATGCTGGGTGACGAGCACGAGAAGGTCGTGGCGTACGTCAATCAGGTCATCGGTACGAACGCGGCCGAGATGACGTCGGTGGAGGCGCCGTACAAGGATGTGCCGATCATCGATCTGATCAACCACATTCAGGCGGACACGGTGAGGCAGGCGCTCGCGTCGTCGGAGTACGGGTCGCTGCCGGTGTTGTCGCAGGCGGCCGCGTTCTCGCGGAGCGCGGTGATTCCGGCGGGGAACGTGACGATCCGGGATGTGGCGGGTCTGTATGTCTTCGAGAACACGCTGGAGGCGCGTCTGATGACGGGTGCGCAGATGAAGGCGTATCTGGAGTTCTCGGCGAACTACTTCGTGCAGACGGCGGCGGACGCGGTGGTCGATCCGGCGAAGCTGACGAACGCGAACGGGACGCCGGACTACAACTACGACGCGGTGAGCGGGCTGTCGTACGAGATCGACATCGCGAAGCCGGCGGGGTCGCGGATCACGAACGTGCGGTTCGAGGGTGCTCCGCTGGCGGACGATCAGAAGTTCGTGTTCGCGGTGAACAACTACCGGGCCAATGGTGGTGGCAACTTCCCGCATGTGGCCGCGTCGCCGTTGCTGTGGTCTAACTCGGACGAGATCCGTAACACGATGATCGCGTGGGTGAAGGCGAAGGGGTCGATCGACCCGGCGCAGTTCGCTTCGGTGGACTGGAGGCTGACGCGGAACGGTACGCCGGTCTTCTAGGGGGTGTTTCGAAAGTCCTGTGCGGTGCCCGCGGTGTCCGGTGCGTGCTCTCGGCGTGCCGGACGAAAGCCCTCGTACTGGACGTACTTGGGGTTTCGGCCGGTGCGGCGAGAGTGCGTGCCGGGCGCCGTGGGTGCTGTGCGGGACTTTCGAAACACCCCCTAGAGCTTGTTCTTTATCTACCAAGATCTTCCGGGCTTGCCGATGGCCTTGAGGGTCTCGGGGCGTTTGACGGTCTTGCCGACGTCGTAGCGGGGTGCCCGGTGTCTGTTCTTGGCGCCGGGTGGGCGTCCGGGGCCGGCGCCTTGGGGTTTGGGAACGCGGGCCGGGCAGGCGAGGTGAGCGCGGATGTTCCTGAACCCCCGGCGGACCCGGGCCGGGCTGAGCCGGTCCGGGGTGGTGGGTTTCTCCCAGGGCCGGCGGAGGTCCGTAGCGAGCGGTCGGGCGAGCCGGAGCTGGGTGTGAGCGACGATCAGGATCCAGGTCCAGCGGTCCGCCGCCTCGGGAGTACGGAGCTTCGGGGTGGTCCAGCCGAGGGTCTGTTTTGCGAAGCGGAAGGTGTGCTCCAGATCGAATCGACGGAGAAATGCCTGCCAGAAACGGTCCACATCGTCCGGGGTGGCGCCGGTCTTCGAGGACCATAACCACACCGGCGGCGCGTCTCGTTCCTTTGACAGGTGCTCGACCTTCAGTCGAATCAACGTGCCCTCAACCAGGGGTAGTTCACCGTCGTGGTCGAGCCAGGACGAGCGGTGGGTGAGCCTTGGGTGGACTCGGTCCCATGCCTGAGTCTCGGCCTTGCCGTAGTTGCTGGTGTCGGTGACGGTGGTGATCGCGGGCTCGGGCCAGGTCTCCGGCCTGGTGAAGCGGAACTCCGGGCCGTGCTTGGGCGGCAACCATTCGTCCCCGGCCGGCGGGACGGCTTCGGCAACCGCATGACGCGGTCGGACCGGACCCTGCCGACCAGCTCGACGGGCAGGTCACGCAGGACCCACGCCAGGCGGGTGACGTCATAGCCGGCGTCGCTGACGATCACGATATGCGGGTCCCCGGTCTGCCACTGGCCAGCGGTGACGAGCCGCTCCACGACGCCCCGCAGCTGGGCGGCGGTGATGGCGGTCGCGTCGTCCGCCGGGCCGAGCCGGACCGCGTCCAGGATCGCGGTCCAGGACGTGGCGCCCGGCTCCAGCACGGCCACGAAGGAATAGGGCCAGCCCGGAATGAACTGTGACGCCGTCTTCGCGCGGCCGTATACGTGGCAGAACAGCCGCTCGGCCGAGCACGGCGCGTCCGAGCGAAGCCACGGCGACACGTCGACCGCCAGGACCAGGCGCCCGCCGTCGAAACGCGGCAGCGACAGCCCGGCCAGCACGGTCCGCAGCCGGCCGACATCGATCCGTCCGTGGTTCAGTCCGCCGTACATCGCGCCGTGCCCACGACGATGCTCGGGCAGCAGCGTCAGATCCACCGGGGACTTCACCGCCCCCTCCGCACACAGCACCGCGTCGGTGAGTTCGAACAACTCGTCGCGCCGAGCCGTCAGACACTCGTAGAACTCGCCCCGGAAGCGTGACGCTTCCGCGAACGCTTCACTCCGGACAGCATCACGCAGCAGACTCACCCTCACGGCCTTCGTCGTGGTCACGTGCACCTTGGTCGGAGCACAGGATCAGACGAAGGCCGCCCCCACGTCCGGCGAATCCCCAGGTGAGCGACCCAGTTCGAGACACCGTTCGAGACCGAAAGAAAAAGAACAAGCTAGAGGTCCTGGGGACCCGGGAGGGACGGGTCGACGGCGTCGGCGACGGCTTTCGGGCCGGCGCCGGCGCCGTACCTTTCGATTACCTGACGTCGACGAGGGGTGTGAGGGGATCGTGGGGGGGCCGCGTGCGGGCGGGATCTGCGGCCGGGGTCGAGGCCGAAGGTGGTGAAGGCGGTGCGGCCGGGGAGGGGGTAGGGCTCCTTGCCGGTGAGGGTGTTGAGGATGGTGGCGCTGCGCCAGGCGGCGAGGCCGAGGTCGGGGGCGCCGACGCCGTGGGTGTGCAGTTCGGCGTTCTGGACGTAGACGTGGCAGCCGGAGGCGGTGACGGACGGGTCGAGGATCATCCGGAATCTCTCGTCGACGCGGGGCCGCTCGCGGCTGTCGCGTCGCATGTACGGGTCGAGGCCGGCGAGGACGCGGTTCAGGGGGCGTTGGCGGTAGCCGGTGGCGAGGACGACGGCGTCGGTGGTGAGGCGGGAGCGGGTGCCCTGTTCGCTGTGTTCGAGGTGGAGTTCGACGCGGGTGGTGGCGAGCCGGCCCGCGGTGCGGACGTGCACGCCGGGGGTGAGGACGGCGTCGGGCCAGCCGCCGTCGAGGGTGCGGCGGTAGAGCTCGTCGTGGATGGCGGCGATGGTGTCGGCGCCGATGCCCTTGTGGAGCTGCCACTGGGCGGCGACGAGCCGGTCTCGGGTGGGTTCGGCGAGGGCGTGGAAGTAGCGGGTGTAGTCCGGGGTGAAGTGTTCGAGGCCCAGCTTGGAGTACTCCATGGGTGCGAACGCCTCGGTCCGGCCGAGCCAGTGCAGGCCCTCCCGGCCGGCGGGCCGGTGCCGGAGGAGGTCGAGGAAGACCTCGGCGCCGGACTGTCCCGCGCCGATGACGGTGACGTGTCCGGCGGTCAGCAGGCGGTCGCGTTCGCCGAGGTAGTCCGCGGCGTGGACGACGGGCACGCCGGGCGCCTCGACGAGCGGCTTGAGGGGTTCGGGGACGTACGGTTCGGTGCCGACGCCGAGGACGATGTTCCGGGCGTGGGTGCGGCCGATCGTCTCGACCTCTCCGGCGGCGTCGAGTCTGCTGAAGTCGACCTCGAACAGGTCCCGTTCGGGGTTCCAGCGCACGCAGTCGACCTGGTGGCCGAACCGCAGTCCGGGCAGGTTCTCGGCGACCCAGCGGCAGTAGGCGTCGTACTCGGCGCGTTGGATGTGGAACCGCTCGGCGAAGTAGAACGGGAAGAGGCGGTCGCGGGTCCTGAGGTAGTTCAGGAACGACCAGGGGTTGACGGGGTCGGCGAGGGTGACCAGGTCGGCCAGGAACGGCACTTGGACCGTGGCGCCGTCGATGAGCAGGCCCGGGTGCCAGTCGAAGGCGGGGCGCTGTTCGTAGAAGACGGCGTCGAGTTCGGTGAGGGGGTGGGCGAGGGCGGCGAGGGAGAGGTTGGCCGGTCCGATGCCGACGCCGACGAGGTCGCGGGGCTTCGAGGTCGGGCCGGTCGGGGGCGGGGGTCGTGCTCATGTGGGGTGTGTCCTTCGGCGAGGCGTGCGAGGTCTACGAGTTTCAGCAGGGCGGTGAGGTCGTCCGGCCGGGCGTGGGGGTTGAGCAGGGTGGTCTTGAGCCACAGCCGGTCGTCGAGTGAGGCGCGGCCCAGGACGGCCCGGCCCTCGTGGAGGAGCCGGCGGCGGATGCCGGCGACGGTGGTGTCGGGGGCTCCGGCGGGTCGGAAGAGGACTGTGCTGAGGGTGGGCCGGTCGTAGAGCTCGAAGGCGGGGTGTGCCTCGACGGTGGCGGCGAACTCATGGGCGAGGGCGCAGACTTGGTCGACGAGCGTGCCGAGTCCGGTGCGTCCCAGGGTTTTCAGGGTGACGGCGGTCTTGAGGATGTCGGGCCGTCGGGTGGTGCGCAGGGACCGGCCGAGGAGGTCGGGCAGGCCGGCGTCGGTGTCGTCGTCGGCGTTGAGGTAGTCGGCGCGTTGGTCGAGGGCGGCGAGGTCGGTCGTGTCGCGTACGGCGAGGAGTCCGGCGGCGACCGGTTGCCAGCCGAGTTTGTGCAGGTCGAGGGTGATGGTGTGGGCGCGGGTGAGGCCGTCGAGGCGGGGGCGGTGCCGGTCGCTGAAGAGGAGGCCGCCGCCGTAGGCCGCGTCGATGTGGAGCCGGGCTCCGTGGCCGTGGCAGAGGTCGGCGAGGGCGGGCAGGGGGTCGATGAGTCCGGCGTCGGTGGTGCCGGTGGCGGCGACGAGGAGGGGGCCCTGGAGGTGGGTGAGGGCGTCGTCCAGGGCGGCGGGGTCGAGGGTGCCATGGGGTGGGGATGACGACGGGTTCGGGCAGGCCGAGCAGCCAGGCGGCGCGGGCGAGGGAGTGGTGGGCGTTGGCCCCGCAGACGAGCCGTACGCCGGGGTGTGTCTCGCGGGCCAGGAGCAGGGCGAGTTGGTTGGACTCGGTGCCGCCGGTGGTGACCAGCGCGTCGGCGGCGCCGGTCTCCTTGGCCAGGGCCTGTGTCACGAGTGCTTCGAGGGCGGAGGCGGCCGGGGCCTGGTCCCAGGAGTCGAGGGACGGGTTCAGCACGGACGCGGCGAGGTCGGCCGCGGCGGCGACGGCCAGGGGCGGGGTGTGCAGATGGGCCGCGCAGAGGGGGTCGGCCGGGTCTGCGGTGCCGGCGGCGACGGCCCGGACCAGGCGGTGCAGGGCGTCCGGGTCGCCGTCGGCGGGCAGCGGCTCGCCGAGCGCGTCCCGCACCGCCGCCGCGACCGTCTCCGGGCCGCCGGCGGGGAGGGGTCCGCCCCGGGCCTCGGCCCCTTCTCGCAACGCGTCGAGCACGGTGTCGAGCAGCTGCCGGAGCGCGTCGGGACCGTGGGGTCCCGACGCGAGAGGCGCAGCGGTCATGGATTCCTCCGAGCACGGGGAATCCCATTTTGTACGCCAATCGGGTGCCGGGCCCGAAAAGGCCGTCAATTACAGCCGAAAGAGGGTATGGGAGAACCCCCTCAACGACAGCGTGCCCCATAGGGGCGCGGGGAACTGCGCGATCAGCCACACACGGTCGCAAGCCCGCCGAACACCCGAACCCCTACGTCGAGAACCGATCTATCCCTGCCGTACGCGCAACGCCCTCGCCAAGTCGTCCAGTTGGTCCACCAGCTTCCGCCTCAACGCCGGAATCACCTCACCGCCCTCGAGAAACCGCTCCCCCAGCCCGAGCGTCTCGGCGTCCACCGCGTACACCGGGAACGCCCACCGCCCCGCGGCCTCCGCGATCGCCGGTCCCCGCCGAGCGGCCAGCGAACCCGCGTCGGCCCAGTAGCGTTCGACGTACTCCGTGAGGAGGTCGGCCTGTTCGGGCTGCCAGAAGCCTTGGGCGGTGGCGGTGAACAGGTAGTTGGAGAGGTCGTCGGCGGTGAACATCGCCTCCCAGGCGGCCCGTTTGGCCTCGGGGTCGGGCAGCGCGGCGCGGCAGCGGGCGGCGCCCTCGCGGCCGCTGGCGCTGGGGTCGCGCTCCAGTTCCGCGTCGATGGTGGCGGTGTCGACGGCGCCGAGGACGGCGAGCCGGCCGAGGACGCGCCAGCGCAGTTCGGGGTCGAGCTCGGGTCCGCCGGGGACGGTGCCGTCGGCGAGCCAGGCGGCGATGGTCTCGGGGTGGGCGGCGACGTCGATGAAGTGGCGTACGGCGGTGAGGCGCAGGCCGGGGTTGTCGCCGTCCTCGGTGCGGCGGATGAGGTCGCGGCAGAGCGAGCCGAGGGTGGCGAGGCCGGCGGGGCGCTGTTCGGGGGTGAGGAAGCGGTCGGCGACCTGGGTGCGGCGAAGGCGAGGACGCCTTGGACGATGGCGAGGTCGGTCTCGCGGGGGAGGTGGGTGCGGGCGGCCTCCAGGTAGGCGGTGGGCGGGAGTTCGGCGTCGCGTACGGCGTCGCGCAGGGCGTTCCAGACGACGGCGCGGGTGAGCGGGTCGGGCAGGCCGCAGAGGTGGCCGGTGACGGCGGTGAAGGAGTCGGGGTCGAAGCGGACCTTGGCGTAGGTGAGGTCGCCGTCGTTGAGGAGGAGGAGTGCGGGCCGCTTGCCGATGGGCTGGTCGGCGGTCTGGGGGAGGTCGAGTTCGAGGCGGTCGCGGAGGGTGAGGTGGCCCTGGTCGTCGCCGTGGTCCTGGTCGTAGAGGCCGACGGCGATGCGGTGGGGGCGGCTGCCGGTGCGGTCGACGGTGAGGGTGTAGGTGCCGTCGGCGGCGCGGGTGACCTTGGGGGTGAGGGTGTCGACGCCGGTGGTGCGGAGCCAGGCGTCGGCCCAGGCGTGGACGTCGCGTTCGGTGGCGCCGGCGAGGTTGTCGATGAAGTCGGCGAGGGTGGCGTTGCCGAAGCGGTGGCGGGTGAAGTGGGCGTTGATGCCGGCGAGGAAGTCCTTCTCGCCGAGCCAGGCGACGAGTTGGCGCAGGGCGGAGGCGCCCTTGGCGTAGGGGATGCCGTCGAAGTTGAGGAGGGCGGCGGCGGTGTCGTCGACGTTCTCGGGGGCGACGGGGTGGGTGGAGGGCGCTGGTCGGCGTCGTAGCCCCAGGCTTTGCGGGCGACGCCGAAGTCGACCCAGGTGTCGGTGAAGCGGGAGGCTTCGGTGAGGGTCTGGTAGCCCATGTACTCGGCGAAGGACTCGTTGAGCCAGATGTCGTCCCACCACTTGAGGGTGACGAGGTCGCCGAACCACATGTGGGCCATCTCGTGGGCGATGACCATGGCGCGGGTCTGGCGTTCGGTGTCGGTGACGGCGGAACGGTAGACGAACTCGTCGCGGAAGGTGACGAGGCCGGGGTTCTCCATGGCGCCGGCGTTGAACTCGGGGACGAACGCCTGGTCGTAGGAGTCGAAGGGGTACGGCTCCTCGAACTTCTCGTGGTAGCGGTCGAAGAGGGCGCGGGTGATGTCGAGGAGTTCTTCGGCGTCGGTGTCGAGGTGGGGGGCGAGGGAGCGGCGGCAGTGGATGCCGAAGGGCAGGCCGCGGTGTTCGGTGCGGACGGAGTGCCAGGGGCCGGCGGCGACGGCGACGAGGTAGGTGGAGATC
Organism: Streptomyces sp. MNU76; assembly: GCF_020982545.1. Classification (GTDB taxonomy): domain Bacteria; phylum Actinomycetota; class Actinomycetes; order Streptomycetales; family Streptomycetaceae; genus Streptomyces. The sequence continues at coordinate 335,964 of NZ_JAJKLK010000005.1, forward strand.
AGCGGGGTGGTGGCGGCCCGCCAGGTGCCGTCGTCGTGTCGTTCGGTGATGCCGTTGGCGAGGACGGTCCAGCCTTCGGGGGCGGTGACGGTGAGGTCGAAGGCGGCCTTGAGGTCGGGTTGGTCGAAGGCGGCGAAGACGCGCTGGACGTCGTCCATGAAGAGCTGGGTGTAGACGTAGGTCTCGCCGTCGGTGGGGTCGGTGAAGCGGTGCATGCCCTCGCCGGTGCGGGAGTAGCGCATGGCGGCGTCGACGCGCAGTTCGTGGTCGCCCGGGGTGAGGCCCTTGAGGGGGAGGCGGTTGCCGTCGAGGATCGCCGCGTCGAGGGGTTCGCCGTCGAGGGTGACGGAGCGCAGGTCTGCGGGCTTGAGCTCGACGAAGATGTCCGCGGCCTTCTTCTTTCCCCGCACGGTGAAGTGGATGGCGGTACGGGAGTCGAAGGTCTCGTCGCCGCGCGTGAGGTCGAGTGCGATCTCGTAGCGGTGGACGTCGAGGAGCCGAGCACGGGCATGCGCTTCGTCGCGCGTCAGTACGGACATGAGGGACATGCTGCCTGATGCCCTTGTCGCAGGACAGGGGCGGGCCTGGTACGCGACCTATGTCCGGTCGTACGCGCCGTGCGCCCGGCCGTATGCGGCCTATGCCCGGTTCTTCGCGCCGTCGTGCTGCGCGGGGACGCGCTCCTTGTCGCGCCGGTCGTCGTCGCTGTGGCGCTTGGCGTCGTCGTGGTCCTTGAGGCGTGCGCGCAGGTCGCGGACTTCGCGTTCGAGGGCGTGGGAGCGTTCGTGGGCGTCGTAGAGGTAGCGGACCTTGGTGCGCAGGGCCCAGGGGTCGATGGGTTTCATGACGAGGTCGGCGACGCCGAGGCGGTAGGCGGTGGCGGTGAGTTCGGCGTCGGGGCCGAAGCCGGTGAGGAGGATGACGGGGATGTGCTGGGTCTGTTCGACGCCGCGCATGTAGCGGACGACGTCGAGGCCGCTGACGCCGGGCATGCGGACGTCGAGGAGGAGCAGGCCGACCTGGCCGCGGAGGACTTCCTTGAGTGCCGCGTCGCCGCTGGTGGCGCGCGTGAGCAGGTAGCCCAGTGGGGCCAGGGCGCTCTCCAGGGCGTACAGCGTGTCCTCATGGTCGTCGACGATGAGGATCTTGGCTTCCGACGGCATGGCCTCTCACCGTGTGTGGTCGATTCCTGACGAGGAGTGCTCACGCAGGATGCCCTGTGGAGGACTCGATGTCACTCCCCCGAGGTCGGCGCCTTGCCTGCGGGGGCGTCCGCGTTCGACATGCCGGTCGTGTTCGTCGGGCCGGTCGTGTTCGTCGTGCCGTTCAGGGCGTCGTCCGCGATGCGTTCGTGGTGCCGGATGACCTCGGCGATGATGAAGTTCAGCAGTTTCTCGGCGAACGCCGGGTCGAGCTTGGCGCTTTCGGCGAGGCCGCGCAGCCGGTTGATCTGTTGGGACTCGCGGCCTGGGTCGGCGGCGGGCAGGTGGTGCTCGGCCTTGAGGTGGCCGACCCGCTGGGTGCACTTGAAGCGTTCGGCGAGCATGTGGACGACGGCCGCGTCGATGTTGTCGATGCTGTCGCGCAGCCGGGTCAGTTCGGCCCGTACCTCGGCGTCGACCTCGTCCGTGTTGCTGGTGGTCATGGTCGTCACCCTACGACGCCGTGGTTCGGCGCCCGCACCGGCTTAGAGTGGAACGTATCGAGACGTCTTCCGGGGGTGCGGACGTGGCGAACGGCGGACCTGTCGAGCACGGCTACCCGCACCTGGACACCGTGCGGGCGTCGATCACCGCCCTGTACAAGCGGCTCTCCCACGACACGATCCAGACCTTCGACACCAGTGTGGCCCCCGTCGACGTGGCGTTCTGCGACACCGACGATCTGCATCTGGGGGCGCAGCGGGTGGCGCGGGAGCTGGTGCGGCACTATCGGCTGCCGGATGCCCGGCTGATCGTCGGGTTCCGGGAGATGACGCACGCGGCGCATGTGGAACTGGCGGCGGGGCCGGAGTACTTCGTCGAGCTCAACGACCGCTTCCGGACGCATCGGCGGGACATCGGGGCGGCCCTCGCGCACGAGGTGATGCACGTATATCTGCACCGGCTCGGGCTGTCCTTTCCCGGGACCCGGGAGAACGAGATCCTGACGGACACGGCGGCGACGTATCTGGGGGCGGGGTGGCTGCTGCTGGACGCGTTCCGGGAGGACGGCGCGTCGTCGCAGAAGCTGGGGTATCTGACGCCGGAGGAGTTCGGGTACGTGCTGGCCAAGCGGGCCCAGTTGTTCGGTGAGGATCCGTCGGTGTGGTTCACCAGCGCGCAGGCGTATTCCGCGTACGCGCAGGGGCGGGCGCGGGCGCGGAGCGACGAGCGGCAGCCGCCGCTGACGGCGGCAGGGCGGGTGGGGCGGCGGCGGTACGTGCGGGATCGGCGTCATGCGCGGGACGACCTGCGGTCGGCTTCGCCGGGGTGGGGGCGTCCGGCATGGGGGTGCCGTACGTGTTCACGCCGGAGGGGCGGGGGCCGCGTTGCGGGTGTCGTTTCCCTGTCCTACGTGTCAGCAGCGGATTCGGGTGCCGGTGCGGGGGCGGGTGCGGGCTCGGTGCGGGTTGTGTCGGACGGTGCTGGAGTGTGACACGTAGGGGTCGGGGGCGGGGCGCGGGAGGGTGGTGCGTGCGGTGCGTGGGCGGGTGCGGGTGAGTGGGGCTTGTCGCGCAGTTCCCCGCGCCCCTTGGAAGCTCCCAGCGGGCCCCTGTTCGAGAGGCGGGCCCATGTCAGCCTGCGCCGTACACCGGGCCCGGCTCTCGTGCCTGGGGCAGGAGTTTGCGTACCGTCTCTCCCGCCTCGCGCGGGGTGCGGCGGGCGCCTCTGTCCTCGGTCGGGCCCGGGTGCCAGCCTTCCATGACGGTGATGCGGCCGGCCTCCGTCTCGAAGACGCGGCCGGTGACGCCGTCGCTCGCGGGGGACCCCAGCCAGACCACCAGGGGGGAGACGTTCTCGGGGGCCATGGCGTCGAAGCCGGTGTCGGGCGCGGTCATGGTCTCGGCGAAGACCGTCTCGGTCATTCTGGTGCGGGCCGCGGGGGCGATCGCGTTGACCTGTACTCCGTAGCGGGCGAGTTCGGCGGCGGCGACGAGGGTGAGGCCGACGATGCCCGCCTTGGCGGCGCTGTAGTTGCCCTGGCCGAGGGAGCCCAGCAGGCCCGCGCCGCTGCTGGTGTTGACGATGCGCGCGGTCGGGGTGCGGCCCGCCCGGGTCTCGGCGCGCCAGTGGGCGGCGGCGTGTTTCAGGGGGAGGAAGTGGCCCTTGAGGTGGACGCGGAGGACGGCGTCCCAGTCGTCCGCGTCGAGGTTGACGAGCATGCGGTCGCGCAGGAACCCGGCGTTGTTGACGAGGGTGTCGAGCCGGCCGTAGGTGTCCAGGGCGGTGCGGACGAGGGAGGCGGCGCCGTCGGTCGTGGCGATGTCCCCGCCGTGTGCGACCGCGTCCCCTCCCCCGGCGCGGATCTCCTCGACGACCTGGGCGGCAGGGCTGTCGGGGTCCGGTGTGCCGTCGAGTCCCACGCCGAGGTCGTTGACGACCACGCGGGCGCCCTCGGCGGCGTACGCGAGCGCGTGCGCGCGCCCGAGCCCGCGGCCCGCGCCGGTCACGACGACCACGCGCCCTTCGCAGAGCCGCCCTTCGGGGTACGGGGGTGTGCCGCTCATCGTGGTTCTCCTTCGTCAATGACTGTGGGGGCCGTCGCCGCGTCCAGGAAGGCGGGGCGTTCGCCGCCGCCGTGGACGAGGAGGGAGGCGCCGGTGATGTAGGCGGCCGCGTCGGAGGCGAGGAAGACCGCCGCGTCGCCGATGTCGGACGGGGCGGCGAGGCGGCCCAGCGGGACGGTGCGGGCGACGGCGGCGATGCCGTGCTCGTCGCCGTAGTGGAGGTGGGAGAGCTCGGTGCGGACCATGCCGAGGACGAGGGTGTTGACCCGGATCTCCGGGGCCCACTCGACGGCCATGGAGCGCGCGAGGTGTTCCAGGCCGGCCTTGGCGGCGCCGTAGGCCGCCGAGCCGGGTGAGGGGCGGCTGCCGCTGACGCTGCCGATCATCACGATCGCGCCGCGGGCTCGCCGGAGGTGCTCGTGGGCGGCGAGGGAGACGGTCAGCGGAGCGGTGAGATTGAGCTCGACGACGCGGGCGTGGTGGCGGGCGTCGGTCGCGGTGAGCGGGCGATGGGGTGTGCCGCCGGCGTTGTTCACGAGGACGTCCACACGGGGCAGTTCGGCGAAGAAGCGGTGCACCGCGTCGGGGTCCCGGACGTCCAGCGGCATGAACTCGGCGCTCTTGAGCGGGACTTCGGGTGGTCGGCGGGCGCAGGTCACGACGTCGGCGCCGGCTTCGGCGAAGGCTCGGGCGATGCCGGCGCCGACACCGCGCGTGCCGCCGGTGACAACGGCGACCTTCCCGTTGAGCCGCATCCGCTGCTACCTTCCGCAGGAGAGACGCACCAAACAAACGTTAGGTGGAAGGTAGCTGATGCTCCGATGACTGTCTCCACCTCGTCCCCGGAAAAGGGGATTTCCGTCGTCACGGTCGACTTCCCGCCGGTGAACGCGCTGCCGGTGCGCGGGTGGTTCGAGCTGGCCGAGGCCGTGCGCGACGCGGGGCGCGATCCCGAGGTGCGGTGTGTCGTGCTGGGCGCGGAGGGGCGCGGGTTCAACGCCGGGGTGGACATCAAGGAGATCCAGGCGGTGGGGCACAGCGCGCTGATCGGCGCCAACCATGGTTGCGCGGAGGCCTTCGCCGCCGTGTACGAGTGCGAGGTGCCGGTGGTCGCCGCTGTCCAGGGGTTCTGTCTGGGCGGCGGGATCGGGCTGGTGGGGAACGCGGACGCGATCGTGGCGAGCCAGGACGCGACCTTCGGTCTGCCGGAGCTGGACCGGGGCGCGCTCGGTGCGGCGACGCATCTGGCACGGCTGGTGCCGCGGCATCTGATGCGCGCGCTGTACTACACCTCGCGTACGGCGACCGCCGCCGAGCTACGGGCGCACGGTTCGGTGTGGCGGGTCGTGCCGCGTGTCGAACTGCCGTCCGCCGCGCTGGAGTTGGCGCGGGAGATCGCCGCGAAGGACGGTCGGCTGCTGCGGCTGGCCAAGGCCGCCATCAACGGCATCGACCCCGTCGACGTCCGCCGCAGCTACCGCTTCGAGCAGGGCTTCACCTTCGAGGCGAACCTCAGCGGGGTGGCCGACGAGGTCCGGGACACCTTCGGGGCGGCGGGGAGGGCGGGGACGGCGGGTGCGGCCAAGGCGGATCCGCCGGCCGAGGAACGGGACGCGGCCGGAGGACGGGAGACGGCCAGGGAACAGGGCACCGCCGGGAAGCGGGACGCCGCCGGGGAACAGGGCACCGCCGGGGGCGGGGCGCGGTGGAGGAAGCGACGCGGTGGAGGGGATCCGGGTGAGTGACAAGGCGATGACCGCCGACGAGGCCGTCTCGCGGCTGGTGAGCGGGATGACGCTCGGCATCGGTGGCTGGGGCTCGCGCCGCAAGCCGATGGCCCTGGTGAGAGCGGTGCTCCGGTCCGGGATCACCGATCTCACGGTGGTCTCCTGCGGCGGCCCGGACGTCGGGATGCTCGCCGCCGCCGGACGGATCCGGAAACTGGTCGCCCCCTTCGCCACCCTGGACTCCATACCCCTCGAACCCCATTTCCGCGCGGCGCGCGAGCGGGGTGCGTTCGAGCTGATGGAGATCGACGAGGCGATGTTCCTGTGGGGCCTGCGCGCCGCCACGCACCGGCTGCCGTTCCTCCCGGTGCGGGCGGGCATCGGCTCGGACGTGATGCGGGTCAACCCCGGGCTGCGGACGGTCACTTCACCGTACGACGACCGGGAGACCTTCGTCGCCATGCCCGCCCTGCGCCTCGACGCGGCCCTGGTGCACGTCAACCGGGCCGATCGGCGGGGCAACGGCCAGTATCTGGGACCGGACCCGTACTTCGACGACCTGTTCTGCGAGGCGGCCGACGCCGCGTACGTCTCGTGCGAACGGATCGTGGACACGGCCGAGTTGGCGAAGGAGGGACCGCCGCAGACGCTGCTGGTCGCCCGGCATGTGGTGACGGGGGTGATCGAGGCCCCGAACGGCGCGCACTTCACCTCCTGCGCCCCCGACCACGGCCGGGACGAGGCCTTCCAGAAGCTGTACGCGACCACGCCCTGGGACGACTTCGCGGAGCGGTTCCTCTCCGGCGACGAGGCCGCCTACCAGTCGGCCGTACGGGCCTGGCGGAGGGAGGTTTCGTGAACGCGGGGACGACGGACGAGGGGACGACGGACGAGGCGACGCCGACGGACGGCGCGACGCGTGCCGAGTACTGCGTGATCGCCTGCGCGGAGGCCTGGCGCGGGGCCGGGGAGATCCTCGCGAGCCCCATGGGGCTGATCCCGTCGCTGGGCGCGCGCCTGGCGAGGCGGACCTTCTCGCCCGACCTGTTGCTGACCGACGGCGAGGCGCTGCTGGTCGACCTCGACGGCACCGTGGAGGGGTGGCTGCCCTACCGCCGGCACCTGGACCTGGTCACCGGCGGCCGACGACACGTGATGATGGGCGCGAGCCAGATCGACCGGTACGGCAACCAGAACATCAGTTGCGTCGGCGACTGGGCGAGGCCGAGGCGACAGCTGCTGGGGGTGCGGGGTGCGCCGGTCAACACCCTGAACAACCCGACCAGTTACTGGGTTCCGAAGCATTCGCGGCGGGTCTTCGTCGAGAAGGTCGACATGGTGTGCGGGGTGGGTCACGACCGCGTGGCCGCGCATCCGGCCGCCGCCCGCTTCCACCGTCTGCCGCGGGTCGTGTCGGACCTCGGGGTGTTCGACTTCGCCACGCCCGACCGCGCGATGCGGCTGGCCTCGCTGCACCCCGGGGTCACGGTCGAGCAGGTGCGGGAGGCGACGGGCTTCGCGCTCGCCGTCCCGGACGAGGTGCCGTACACACGTGAACCCACGGCGCAGGAGCTGCGGTTGATCCGCGAGGTGCTCGATCCGGCGGGCGCCCGTTCCCGTGAGGTTCAGGGCTGATGGAGACGGCGCTCACCCGGCTCGTCGGCGTCCGTCATCCGGTCGTGCAGACCGGTATGGGGTGGGTGGCCGGCCCTCGGCTGGTCTCGGCCGCGGCGAACGCGGGGGCGCTCGGGATCCTGGCCTCCGCGACGATGACGCCCGCGCGGCTCCGGGACGCCGTACAGGAGGTGCGGTCCCGCACGGACGCGCCGTTCGGGGTGAATCTGCGGGCCGACGCGACGGACGCGCGGGAGCGGGTGCGGATCGTCGTGGAGGAGGGCGTCCGGGTGGCGTCGTTCGCGCTCGCGCCGTCCAGGGAGCTGATCGCGGAGCTCAAGGACGCGGGTGTGGTGGTGATCCCGTCGGTGGGCGCCCGGCGGCACGCCGAGAAGGTGGCGGCGTGGGGTGCGGACGCGGTGGTCGTGCAGGGCGGCGAGGGCGGTGGACACACCGGGGAGGTGGCGACGACCGTGCTGCTGCCGCAGGTCGTGGACGCCGTCGACATTCCCGTCGTCGCCGCCGGCGGCTTCCACGACGGGCGGGGTCTGGTGGCCGCGCTGGCGTTCGGGGCGGCCGGGGTGGCGATGGGCACCCGGTTCCTGCTCACCTCGGACTCGACGGTGCCCGACGCGGTGAAGGCCCGCTATCTGGCGGCGACCGTCAAGGACGTCACCGTCACGCGGGCCGTGGACGGGTTGCCGCACCGCATGCTCCGCACGGAGTTCGTGAGCGCGTTGGAGGCATCCGGGCGGGCGCGCGCCCTGCTGCGCGCCGTGCGGCACGCGGCCGCATTCCGGCGGCTCTCCGGGCTCACCTGGCGCGGCATGGTCCGCGACGGCCTGGCGCTGCGGCACGGCAAGGACCTCGCCTGGAGCCAGGTCCTGCTCGCCGCCAACACGCCCATGCTGCTCAGGTCCGCGATGGTGGACGGTCGTACGGACCTGGGGGTGATGGCGGCCGGCCAGGTCGCCGGCGTGATCGACGACCTGCCGTCCTGCGCGGACCTGGTGGAACGGATCATGAGAGAGGCGGACGAGGTACGGGGGCGTCTCGGCGACGCCTGACCCCTACGCACGGGGGGCGGCTCGGCGACGCCCGACCCCCTACGCGCGGACGCGCCGTTCGGCGCCTCCCCCGTGCCGTCAGAGCCTCTCGATGATCGTCACGTTCGCCTGGCCGCCCCCCTCGCACATGGTCTGGAGGCCGTAGCGGCCGCCCGTGCGCTCCAGTTCGTGCAGGAGAGTCGTCATCAGCTTGGCGCCGGTCGCGCCCAGGGGGTGGCCGAGGGCGATGGCGCCGCCGTTGACGTTGACCTTCTCCGGGTCGGCGCCGGTCTCCTTCAGCCACGCCAGGACGACCGGCGCGAAGGCCTCGTTGATCTCGACGAGGTCGATCGCGTCGAGGGTGAGGCCGGACTTCTTCAGGGCGTACGCGGTCGCCGGTATCGGCGCGGTGAGCATCCGTATGGGGTCCTCGCCGCGTACGGAGAGGTGGTGCACGCGGGCGCGCGGGGTCAGCCCGTGTTCCCGTACGGCGCGTTCGGAGGCGAGCAGCAGCGCCGCGGCGCCGTCGGAGACCTGGGAGGAGCAGGCGGCGGTGACGGTGCCGCCGTCGATGACCGGCTTCAGCGCGGCCATCTTCTCCAGCGAGGTGTCCCGGCGCGGCCCCTCGTCGACACTCACGTCGCCGTACGGCACGGTCTCGCGCGCGAAGCGGCCCTCGTCGAGGGCCCGTACCGCCCGGCGGTGGGAGGTCAGGGCGTACTCCTCCTGGTCGCGGCGGCTGATGCCCCACTTCGCGGCGATCGTCTCGGCGCCGGCGAACTGGTTCACCGGCCGGTCGCCGTAGCGGGCGCGCCAGCCCTCGCTGCCCGCGAAGGGGCCGTCCGTGAGTCCGAGGGGGACGGCGGCCTGGCGGGAGGCGAAGGCGATGGGGATCATCGTCATGTTCTGGACGCCGCCCGCGACCACCAGGTCCTGGGTGCCGGAGAGCACTCCTTGTGCGGCGAAGTGCACGGCCTGCTGCGAGGAGCCGCACTGCCGGTCGACGGTCGTGCCCGGTACCTCCTCGGGCAGCCCGGCGGCCAGCCAGCTGGTCCGGGCGATGTCACCGGCCTGCGGGCCGACGGTGTCCAGGCAGCCGAAGACGACGTCCTCCACGGCGGCCGGGTCCACGCCGGCGCGTGCGACGAGTGCCTTGAGGGCGTGTGCGCCGAGGTCGGCCGGATGGACCTGGCCGAGCCCTCCCCCGCGCCGCCCGACGGGCGTCCGGACCGCTTCGACGATATAGGCCTCGGCCATGGCAACTCCCTTGACGTCAGAGGTTGTTCACCGATTGAGCTCCTGGTCGTGCGTCGCGGCCCCGCCGTGGGGCCGCGCGTGTACGGCGATCCCGTCCAGGACCATCGACAGGTACTGCCGGGCGATCTCCTCCGGGCCGAGCTGTCCGCCGGGCCGGTACCAGGAGGCGGCGACCCACACGGTGTCGCGCACGAACCGGTAGGTGAGCCGGGTGTCGAGGTCGGCGCGGAACTCCTGGGCGGCCACCCCGCGTTCCAGCGTGGCCAGCCATGCCTTCTCGAACGTGCGCTGCGACGCGTCGAGGAACTGGAACCGGTCCTGCGCGACCAGCTTCTTGGCCTCGTTCTGGTAGATCGCGACGGCGGCGCGGTGCCGGTCGATGGCGCGGAACGACTCGACGACCAGGGCCTCGAAGGTCTCCCGGGGGCGCAACTCGGCGTCCAGGACGGCGTCGTAGCCCTCCCAGAGTTCGTCGAGGAAGGTCCGCAGGATCTCCTCCAGCATCGCGTCCTTGGACTCGAAGTAGTAGTAGAGGCTGCCCGCGAGCATGCCGACGTCGTCCGCGATCCTGCGGACGGTGGTGGCGTTGTACCCCAGATCGGCGAAGACCTCCGCGGCCCGGTCGAGGAGTTCCCGGCGACGGGCGGGCGCGGCGGGCGGCTTGTCGCCGGCGGTCGTCCGGGGCTTCTTCTTGGTCGGCACGCTGTTCCTCGTCCTCACGGGTGCTGGTCGCTCATGGGCGCTGATTGCGCACGGGTGCTGGTCGCTCATGGATGCTGCTCGCTCACGGATGCTGGTTGCTGACGGAGACGATCTCACCCGTCAGGTACGAGGAGTAGCCGGAGGCGAGGAACACGATCACGTTCGCCACCTCCCAGGGTTCGGCGTACCGCCCGAGGGCCTCGCGCGCGGTCAGTTCCTCCAGCAGCTCCGGGGTGGTGACCTTCACCAGGTGCGGGTGCATGGCGAGGCTGGGCGAGATGGCGTTGACCCGGACCCCGTACGCGGCCGCCTCGATCGCCGCGCACCTGGTCAGGGCCATGACGCCGGCCTTGGCGGCGGCGTAGTGCGCCTGGCCGGCCTGGGCGCGCCAGCCGACGACGGAGGCGTTGTTGACGATGACGCCGCCGCCGTTGTCCCGCATCAGGCGCAGCGCGGTCCGGGTGCAGCGGAACGTGCCGTTCAGTGTCACGTCCAGCACCTTGGACCACTGCTCGTCGGTCATGTCGACGAGGTCGCTGGTGCCGCCGAGGCCCGCGTTGTTGACGACGATGTCGAGCCGTCCGTGCAGCCGGGCGCCGGCCTCGAACAGGGCCCGCACCTGGTCCTCGTCGGTCACGTCGCACGGCACCGCCCGGACGGACTCCGCTCCGAACTCCTCGGCCAGCTCGTCCCGGTACGCCTTGAGTCTGCGCGTGTGGGCGTCGCTGATCAGTACGCGCGCGCCCTCCTCCAGGAAGCGTCGTGCGGTGGCCCCGCCGATGCCCGCGCCGGCCGCGGCGGTGATCACGGCGGTGCGTCCGGCGAGCAGATGGTGGCCGGGGAGGTACGTCGGAGGGTCGACGTTCTTCATGCGGGCACGCTAACCTACCAAACACTTGTTAGGGAAGGAGCAGTGCTCCATGGACCTCGCTTGTTCCCCTGCCGACGAGGCCTTCCGCGCCGAGGCCCGTGCCTGGCTGCGCGGCCATGTCCCGTCGGGTCCGCTCCCGTCCCTGGAGACCGAGGAGGGCTTCGCCGCCCATCGGGCATGGGAGGCCGAACTCTTCGCCGACCGCTGGTCGGTGGTGAACTGGCCGACCGCGTACGGCGGCCGCGACGCGGGGCTGCTCCGCTGGCTGCTCTTCGAGGAGGAGTACTACGCGGCGGGCGCTCCGGGCCGGGTCGGCCAGAACGGCGTCAACCTCCTCGCCCCGACCCTCTTCGACCACGGCACCGAGGAGCAACGGGCGCGCGTGCTGCCCCCGATGGCCTCCGGCGAGGTGGTGTGGGCCCAGGCCTGGTCGGAGCCCGGGGCCGGGTCCGATCTGGCCTCGCTCACCTCCCGGGCCGTGCGCGCGGACGGGGGCTGGCTGCTGAACGGGCAGAAGACCTGGTCGTCACGGGCGGCGTTCGCGGACCGGGCGTTCGGCCTGTTCCGCATCGAGCCCGGCACCGACCGGCCCCACCAGGGGCTCACGTATCTCATGTTCGACCTGCGCGCCCCGGGGGTGACGGTCCGCCCGATCGGCCGCCTCGACGGCAGGCCCGCGTTCGCCGAGCTCTTCCTCGACGACGTGTTCGTGCCGGACGAGGACGTCATCGGCGAGCCCGGCCAGGGCTGGCGCATCGCGATGTCCACCGCCGGCAACGAACGCGGTCTGACGCTCCGCTCCCCGGGCCGCTTCCTGGCCTCCGCGCACCGGCTGCTCGCCCTCTGGCACGACCGGGGCAGCCCGGCGTCCGCCCGCGAGGCGGTGGCCGACGCGCTGATCGGCGCCCGCGCCTACCAGTTGTTCACCCACGCTGCCGCCTCCCGCTTCGTGGAGGGCACGCCGATCGGCCCCGAGGCCAGCCTGAACAAGGTCTTCTGGTCCGAGTACGACATCGCCCTGCACGAGACGGCGCTCGACCTGCTCGGCGAGGAGGGCGAGTCGGCGGACACCGACTGGTCCGAGGGGTACGTCTTCTCCCTCGCCGGCCCGATCTACGCCGGTACCAACGAGATCCAACGCGACATCATCGCCGAACGCCTCCTCGGCCTGCCGAAGGGCCGCCGCTGATGCGCGGAGCGCGCCTGAATGGCCGCCCCCGACATGTGGCCTCGACTGCGAGGGCCGTCCGCCGAGCGGTGGTCGCCGCCCGCAGGCCACCGCCGACGCGCGGCACCGACCTCAAGGGCCTCCGCCGAGGCGTGGCCCCCGATCGCAGGGCCCCGCCCCGCAGGGCCGCACCCCGACGCACGGCCTCGGCCTTCAAAGGCCTCAACTGACGTGTGACTCCCTCCCGAAGGCCACCGCCGACGCGCGGTCCCGACCCCAAGGGCCTCAGCTGACGCGGGCCCCCGCCCGAAAGGCCGTCACCGGATGCGTTTCCTCCTGGACACCGAACAGCGGGCGTTCGCCGAGTCGCTGGACGCCATGTTGTCGGCCGCCGGCACGCCCGCCGTCGTACGGGCCTGGGGGCGCGGGGAGCACAAGGCGGGGCGTGCGGTGTGGGCGCGCCTCGGGGACGCGGGCGTGTTCGCGCTGGCGGCACCGGAGGAGTACGAGGGGGTGGGCCCGCTCCCCGTCGAACTGGCCGTCGCCTTCGTGGAGTTGGGTCGGCACGCGGTTCCGGGCCCGCTCGTGGAGACGGTGACGGCGACGGTGCTCCTGGCGGGCCTGGGCGACCCGGGCCCGGCCAAGCGCCTGCTCCCGGCGCTGGTGTCGGGCGAGGCGATGGCCACGGTGGCGCCGGCGCCGGGATCGTACGCGCTGGACGGGGACACGGCGACGACCCGCCTGACCCTCGCCCCGGAGACGGGCGAACTGCGCCTCGCCCCCGGCCACGGCCCCGTGCGCCACTCCCTGGACCCGGCCCGCCGCCTGACCCCGCTCTCCACCGGCGGCGACCTCCTCGCCGCCGACCCGTCCCTGCTCGCCCACGCCCTCGTCTGGGCGCGTCTCGCGGTCGCCGCGCAGGCGCTCGGCGTCGGTCTGGCGCTGCTCGACAGGACGGTGGCATACGTCAAGCAGCGCACCCAGTTCGGTGTGCCCGTGGGGTCGTTCCAGGCGGTGAAGCACCGGCTGGCGGACGCCAAGGTGGCCCTGGAGTTCGCGCGGCCGCTGGTCTTCGGGGCGGCGGTCACCCTGGACCCGGCGGACGCGGCGGCGGCCAAGGTGACGGCGTGCGAGGCGGCGTACGCGACGGCGCGCACGGCGCTCCAGGCGCACGGCGCGATCGGTTACACGGCGGAGTACGACCTGTCCCTCTGGCTGACCAAGGCGCGCGCGTTGCGGAGCGCGTGGGGCTCGCCCGACGAATGCCGGGACGTGGTCCTCAGCGGTCCTCAGCAGTGATGGCTGCCCGGGACTACGGGATGATTCCCTGCGCCCGCGCCGCCGTCAGCCAGCTGGGAAACTCGCCCAGCAGTCGGTCGTACAACTCCGCGTCGGACACGGACCCCGGATCCGAACCGGCATGGAAGAAACCGGCGTTGTCGACGACCCGCTTCCCCGGCACCGCCAACTCGTCCAGTCGGTGCAGGAAGTCGAACTGCTTGCTGTCGGGGTCGCCGAAGCCGATGAACTGCCAGAACAAGGGGAGACGAGCGGCCTTGCAGACGTACTTCTCGGCGGCGAGCCGGCTGGTCGGCCCGCCGTCGGTCTGGAACACCACGAAGGCCGGGTCGCTCCCGCCGCAGTCGAGATGGTGGTCGATGACGGCGTCCATGGCCACATGGTAGTTGGTCTTCCCCATGTGTCCGAGCCCGGTCACGATCCGCTCGACGCGGCCGTGGTGACCGGTGAGGTCGATCTCCGTGACCGCGTCGACCCCGGTGGAGAAGAAGAAGACCGGCACGCTCCCGTCGTCGTCGAGCTGCGCCGACAGCCCGAGCACCCGATCGGCGAGCGCCTGCACGCTGCCGTCCTTGTAGTACGGCCGCATGGAGCCGCTGTGGTCGACCACGAGGTAGACGGCGGCGCGCTGCCCCCGCAGACCGTGTCGGTCGAGGGAGGCCCCGGCGGCCTTGTACAGATCCACCAGGGCGGGGGCGGTCTCCTGCATCTTGCTGAGGCTGATGGCGGGCATGAGGGGCCTCCCGGCACTGGAGCGCGACGAAGACTCCGAGGCTAGGGGGTGTTTCGAAAGTCCCGCACAGCACCCACGGCGCCCGGCACGCACTCTCGCCGCACCGGCCGAAACCCCAAGTACGTCCAGTACGAGGGCTTTCGTCCGGCACGCCGAGAGCACGCACCGGACACCGCGGGCACCGCACAGGACTTTCGAAACACCCCCTAGTAGGGCTCCGTTAGGTTGCTCTGGCTCTTGGGTTCTGGCTGGTGGTGGATGTTCTGGGCAGCGGGCGGTGGCAGGTGGTGCAGGTGCCGGTCCAGCAGTTCAGCAGGTCCTGGATGGCGTCGAGGATCTGGTAGAGGGTGAGTCCGCTGTATCGGCTTTTGGGGACAGGCGCTGTTCGGTGAGGAAGGCGTGGGCGGCGGTGACCAGGGTGACGTGGTGGTGCCAGCCGTTCCAGGAGCGGCCCTCGAAGTGGTCCAGGCCGAGGCCGTGCTTGAGTTCCCGGTAATCGTGCTCGATGCGCCAGCGGATCTTGGACAGGCGGACCAGTTCGGTGATCGGTGTGTCGGCGGGCAGGTTGGACAGCCAGTAGTCGGTGGGTGCTTCGGCGTCCTGGGGCCATTCGACCAGCAGCGTCACCTCGGGCAGGACACCGTCCCAGTGGCCGTGCTCGGCAGTGGCGGCGGCTTGGGCCAGACGGCGGGCCCTCACCCCGGCCTACCGCACCCGCAGCGCCAGAAAGCGTGAGTGCATCGGCCCGCGGGAGCCTTCACGCCAGGTCACCTCGGTGAACGCCTGCCGTCCGTGCTCCTGAGCCAGCGCTGCCACCGAGGACGGCTTGTCCCGGTAGCGGGGCTGCGGCCTGCGACCGTTCCCGGACCAGGCCGGGGCGGTGGGCCGCACGTCGTGCGGGTGGACCGTCACGTCCGAACGGACCGCCACGACATAGCCGATGCCCCGCTCGCTCAGACCGTCGCGGAAGTCGGCGTTCTGCCCGTAGCCGGCGTCGGCCACCACCACCGGCGGCACCAGACCCCACCCGGCCAGCTCATCGAGGATGTCCAGGGCCAGACGCCACTTCTCCCGGTGCCCGACCTCCTGCGGTATCCCGGTCTTCTGCCGCCGCACCGCATCGTCCGCCCACTCCTCGGGCACGAACAGCCGCCACTGCAGCGGACAGGACGCCGTGTCGGAGACCGCGTGCACACTCACCGCGACCTGGCAGTTGGCCCGCTTGCCCAGCGCCCCGCAGTACTGGCGCGCGACCGCCACCGACATCTTCCCGTCCTTGGGGAACGACACGTCATCGACCGCCCACGCCTCCGGGCCGATTCTCGGCACCATCCGCTGGGCGATCCGCCGCCGCACCGGCACCGGATCCCACGTCGACTGGTTCACGAACTGCTGCAGGTTCTGCTCGTTGCCGTCCGGCAGCCGTTCCGCCATCGGCTGGATCGACTTCCGCCGTCCGTCCAGCATCAGTCCCCGCAGGTAGCAGTCGCCCTTCGCCCGCTGATCCTTACGCGGCACCGACGCGAACACGTCAGCCACGAATAACGCCAACGTCGCCCGAGCACGGTTCACTTCATGTGCGTCCACACCTTCAGCGTTCCCCCAAACAGGACCGACAGACAGACGTAACGGAGCCCTACTAGGGCACTCCCCCGCAGCGCGCTCCCGCCCAGGTTCGCTATTTTGTTCGCCGCCGTCCTCACCGGCTCGTCATCAGCCCCGCACCCACAAGGAGCCGGCCGTGGAACCCGAGTCCTCGTCGTCGTCCGAGCCCGCCGTCACCACCTGCTACCGCCACCCGAACGTGGAGTCCTACGTCCGCTGCACCCGCTGCGAGCGGTTCATCTGCCCGGACTGCATGCGCGACGCGGCCGTGGGCCACCAGTGCCCGGAGTGCGTGAGGGAGGGCGCGAGAAGCGTCCGCCAGGCCCGCACGGCCTTCGGCGGCCGGATCTCGGCGGTCCCGCTGGTGACGTACGTCCTGATCGGCCTGAACGTCGTCGCGTACGTCGCCGAACTGCTCCGCCCGTCGATCGTCGACGACTTCGCGATGCTGGGCCGGGGCCTCACCGGCCCGGACGGTCTGCGCTACGTCTGGCAGAGCGCCTACCCGGGCGACTTCCACCTCGAAGGCGTGATCGACGGCGAGTGGTACCGCCTCCTCACCGGCGCCTTCCTCCACATCCCGCCCACCGAGGGCACGTTCGGCATCCTCCACATCGTGATGAACATGGTCACCCTGTGGAACGTGGGCCGGGTGGTGGAGGCACAGCTGGGCCGCGCCCGCTATCTGAGCCTGTACCTCCTCTCCGCCCTCGGCGGCTCCGTCCTGGTCCTCCTCCTGGCTCCCGACAGCAGCACGGTCGGCGCCTCCGGCGCGATCTTCGGCGTCTGCACGGCGTACTACGTCCTGGCCCGCCGCCTCGGCGCCGACCCGGCGGGCATCAACCGCTTCATGGCGGGTCTGCTGATCTGGCTGGTCATCTCGGCCGTCGTGACGTCCTGGCAGGGCCACCTCGGCGGCCTCCTCACAGGCGGCCTGACCGCCCTGGCCTTCGCGTACGCACCGAGGGACCGACGACGGGTGCTGGTACAGGCGGGGGCGTGCGTAGGGGTACTGGCGCTGTTGGTGGTGCTGGCGGTGGCGAAGGTGGCGGCGATGACGGGCTGAGGCCCTCACCTGGGACATGCGACGGCGCCTGCCCGGTAGTCCGGTCGGGGACTGGTGGGCAGGCGCCGTCTGTGTTCCGTACGCCGTTGTACGGGACGTCTGTTGATCCGGTGGATCAGTGACCCGGTGGATCAGTGACCGGCGGGGCAGGACCCGGCAGGTCAGGAACCCGGTGGATCAGACCATCAGCGAGCGGTCCGTCGGGCGGATCGGGGCCGGCAGGTCGCTCGCGCCCGTGAGGAAGCGGTCGCAGCCGCGGGCGGCCGAGCGGCCCTCGGCGATCGCCCAGACGATGAGGGACTGACCGCGCCCCGCGTCGCCCGCCACGAACACACCCGGCACGTTCGTCTGGAAGTCGGCGTCACGCGCGATGTTGCCGCGCTCGTCGAGGTCCAGGCCGAACTGGTCCACGAGACCGTTCTCGCGGTCCGTGCCGGTGAAGCCCATCGCCAGCGTCACCAGCTGGGCGGGGATCTTCCGCTCCGTGCCCGGCTTCTGTGTCAGCTTGCCGTCGACGAACTCGACCTCGACGAGGTGCAGCCACTGGACGTTGCCGTCCTCGTCGCCCTCGAAGTGGGTGGTGGAGACGGAGTAGACCCGCTCGCCGCCCTCCTCGTGCGCGGAGGTGACCTTGTACAGCATCGGGAAGGTCGGCCACGGCTGGTTCGGGGCACGGTCCTCGCCCGGCTTCGGCATGATCTCCAGCTGTGTGACCGAGGCCGCGCCCTGGCGGTGGGCGGTGCCCACGCAGTCCGCGCCGGTGTCGCCACCGCCGATGACGACGACGTGCTTGCCCTCGGCCGTGATGGGGGGCGCCACGAAGTCGCCCTCCTGCACCTTGTTGGCCAGCGGCAGGTACTCCATCGCCTGGTGGATGCCGTTCAGCTCGCGGCCGGGGACCGGCAGGTCACGGGCGGTGGTGGCGCCCGCGGCGATGACGACGGCGTCGTACCGCTTCTTCAGGTCCGTCGCCTTGAGGTCGCGGCCGATCTCGATGCCCGTCCGGAAGCGGGTGCCCTCCGCGCGCATCTGCTCGATACGGCGGTTGATGTGCCGCTTCTCCATCTTGAACTCGGGGATGCCGTAGCGGAGGAGGCCTCCGACGCGGTCCGCGCGCTCGTAGACGGCGACGGTGTGACCGGCCCGGGTCAGCTGCTGGGCGGCGGCCAGGCCCGCCGGGCCCGAGCCGATGACCGCGACCGTCTTGCCGGAGAGGCGCTCCGGGGCCTGGGGCGCGACGTCGCCGCCGTCCCACGCCTTGTCGATGATCGAGACCTCGACGTTCTTGATGGTGACGGCCGGCTGGTTGATGCCGAGCACGCACGCCGACTCGCAAGGAGCGGGGCACAGGCGGCCCGTGAACTCCGGGAAGTTGTTGGTGGCGTGCAGGCGCTCGGAGGCGGCCGCCCAGTCCTCGCGGTAGGCGTAGTCGTTCCACTCGGGGATGAGGTTCCCGAGGGGACAGCCGTTGTGGCAGAACGGGATGCCGCAGTCCATGCAGCGGGACGCCTGCTTCGAGATGATCGGGAGCAGGGAACCGGGGACGTAGACCTCGTTCCAGTCCTTCAGCCGTACGTCGACGGGGCGGGACTTGGCGACCTCGCGCCCGTGGTTGAGGAAGCCCTTCGGGTCAGCCATTGATCGCCGCCTCCATCATCTTCTCGGTGATCTCGGTCTCGGAGAGACCGGCCTGCTCGGCGGCGGCCTTGGCGGCGAGCACTGCCTTGTACGTGCTGGGTATGATCTTGCTGAAGCGCTCCGCGGCGACGGACCAGTCGGCGAGCAGCTTCTCGGCGACCGTCGAGCCCGTCTCCTCGGCGTGGCGGCGCACCACGTCGTGCAGCCACTGCCTGTCGGTGTCGTCGAGGGCCTCGATCGCGCCCACGTTGCCGACGTTGACGTTGTCGCGGTCCAGGTCGATGACGTACGCGATGCCGCCCGACATACCGGCCGCGAAGTTGCGGCCCGTCTCGCCGAGGACGACCGCGTGGCCGCCGGTCATGTACTCGCAGCCGTGGTCGCCCACGCCCTCGGAGACCACCAGGGCACCGGAGTTGCGGACGCAGAACCGCTCGCCCGTACGGCCCCGGAGGAACAGCTCGCCGCCGGTCGCGCCGTAGGCGATGGTGTTGCCCGCGATGGTGGAGTACTCGGCGAGGTGGTCGGCGCCCCGGTCGGGACGGACGATCACCCGGCCGCCGGAGAGGCCCTTGCCGACGTAGTCGTTGGCGTCGCCCTCCAGGCGCAGCGTGACACCGCGCGGGAGGAAGGCGCCGAAGGACTGGCCCGCCGAGCCGGTGAAGGTGATGTCGATGGTGTCGTCGGGGAGCCCTGCCCCGCCGAACTTCTTCGTCACCTCGTGGCCGAGCATCGTGCCGACGGTGCGGTTGATGTTGCGGACCTTGACCTGGGCGCGGACCGGCTGGGCGTCGGTGGCGTCCGAGGCGGCCAGCGCGTCGGCGGCGAGCTTGATCAGCTCGTTGTCGAGCGCCTTCTCCAGGCCGTGGTCCTGCTCGATGAGCTGGTGGCGGACGGCGCCCTCGGGCAGTTCGGGCACGTGGAACAGCGGCTCCAGGTCCAGGCCCTGCGCCTTCCAGTGGTCGACCGCGCGGGTCACGTCGAGCGCCTCGGCGTGGCCGACGGCCTCCTCGATGGAGCGGAAGCCCAGCTCGGCGAGGATCTCGCGGACCTCCTCGGCGATGAACTCGAAGAAGTTCACGACGTACTCGGCCTTGCCGGAGAACCGGTCGCGGAGCGTCGGGTTCTGCGTGGCGATGCCGACCGGGCAGGTGTCCAGGTGGCAGACGCGCATCATGACGCAGCCGGAGACGACGAGCGGCGCGGTCGCGAAACCGAACTCCTCGGCGCCGAGCAGCGCGGCGATGACGACGTCACGGCCGGTCTTCAGCTGGCCGTCGGTCTGGACGACGATGCGGTCGCGCAGGCCGTTGAGCAGCAGCGTCTGCTGGGTCTCGGCGAGGCCGAGCTCCCAGGGGCCGCCCGCGTGCTTCAGCGAGGTGAGCGGGGAGGCGCCCGTACCGCCGTCGTGGCCGGAGATGAGGACGACGTCCGCGTGCGCCTTGGAGACACCCGCGGCGACCGTGCCGACGCCGACCTCGGAGACCAGCTTGACGTGGATCCGCGCCTGCGGGTTCGCGTTCTTCAGGTCGTGGATCAGCTGGGCCAGGTCCTCGATGGAGTAGATGTCGTGGTGCGGCGGCGGGGAGATGAGGCCCACGCCCGGCGTCGAGTGACGCGTCCTGGCGACCCACGGGTACACCTTGTGGCCGGGCAGCTGACCGCCCTCACCGGGCTTGGCGCCCTGGGCCATCTTGATCTGGATGTCGTCCGCGTTGACGAGGTACTCGCTCGTCACACCGAAGCGGCCGGAGGCGACCTGCTTGATCGACGAACGCCGTGCCGGGTCGTAGAGACGGTCCGGGTCCTCGCCGCCCTCACCGGTGTTGGACTTGCCGCCCAGCTGGTTCATGGCGATGGCGAGGGTCTCGTGCGCCTCCTTGGAGATGGAGCCGTACGACATGGCGCCGGTCGAGAAGCGCTTGACGATCTCGGAGACCGGCTCGACCTCGTCGACGGAGATCGGAGCGCGGCCCTCGCCGGCCTTGAAACCGAACAGGCCGCGCAGCGTCATCAGACGCTCGGACTGCTCGTTCACGCGGCTCGTGTACTGCTTGAAGATGTCGTAGCGGCGCGTGCGGGTGGAGTGCTGGAGGCGGAAGACCGTGTCCGGGTCGAACAGGTGCGGCTCGCCCTCGCGGCGCCACTGGTACTCGCCGCCGATCTCCAGGGCGCGGTGGGCGGGCGCGATGCCGCTGGCCGGGTACGCCTTGGCGTGGCGGGCGGCGACCTCCTTGGCGATGACGTCGATGCCGACGCCGCCGATCTTGGTGGCCGTGCCGTTGAAGTACTTCTCCACGAACTCGTCCGCGAGACCGACGGCCTCGAAGACCTGGGCGCCGCGGTAGGAGGCGACCGTGGAGATGCCCATCTTGGACATGACCTTCAGGACGCCCTTGCCGAGGGCGTAGATCAGGTTGCGGATCGCCTGCTCGGCCTCGATACCGGAGAGGAACGTTCCGGCGCGGACGAGGTCCTCGACGGACTCCATCGCCAGGTACGGGTTGACGGCCGCGGCGCCGAAGCCGATGAGCAGGGCGACGTGGTGGACCTCGCGGACGTCACCGGCCTCGACCAGCAGGCCCACCTGGGTGCGCTGCTTGGTGCGGATGAGGTGGTGGTGGACGGCCGCGGTGAGCAGCAGCGACGGGATCGGCGCGTGCTCGGCGTCCGAGTGGCGGTCCGACAGGACGATCAGCCGGGCGCCGTTGTCGATGGCGGCGTCGGCCTCGGCACAGATCTCCTCGATGCGCGCGGCGAGGGCGTCACCGCCGCCGGAGACCCGGTACAGGCCGGAGAGGGTCGCGGCCTTCATGCCGGGCATGTCGCCGTCGGCGTTGATGTGGATGAGCTTGGCCAGCTCGTCGTTGTCGATCACCGGGAAGGGCAGGGTGACGCTGCGGCACGACGCGGCGCTCGGCTCCAGGATGTTGCCCTCGGGGCCCAGCGAGGAGCGCAGCGAGGTGACGAGCTCCTCGCGGATGGCGTCCAGCGGCGGGTTGGTGACCTGCGCGAACAGCTGGGTGAAGTAGTCGAAGAGCAGGCGCGGGCGCGAGGACAGCGCGGCGATCGGCGAGTCCGTGCCCATGGAACCGATGGGCTCGGCGCCGGCCTTGGCCATCGGCGCGAGGATGACGCGCAGCTCCTCCTCGGTGTAGCCGAAGGTCTGCTGGCGGCGGGTGACCGAGGCGTGGGTGTGCACGATGTGCTCGCGCTCGGGCAGGTCGGAGAGCTCGATCTCGCCGGCCTCCAGCCATTCCGCGTACGGGTTCTCCGCGGCGAGCTGGGCCTTGATCTCGTCGTCCTCGATGATGCGGTGCTCGACGGTGTCGACGAGGAACATCCGGCCCGGCTGCAGGCGGCCCTTGCGGACGACCTTGGCGGGGTCGATGTCGAGGACGCCGACCTCGGAGCCGAGGACGACGAGGCCGTCGTCGGTGACCCAGTAGCGGCCGGGGCGCAGGCCGTTGCGGTCGAGGACCGCGCCGACCTGGCGGCCGTCGGTGAAGGTGACACAGGCCGGGCCGTCCCAGGGCTCCATCATCGTGGAGTGGAACTGGTAGAACGCGCGGCGGGCCGGCTCCATGGAGTCGTGGTTCTCCCACGCCTCCGGGATCATCATCAGCACGGAGTGCGGCAGGGAGCGGCCGCCGAGGTGGAGCAGCTCCAGCACCTCGTCGAAGGACGCCGAGTCGGAGGCGTCCGGCGTACAGATGGGGAAGATCCGGTCCAGCTTGTCCTGCGGGCCGAACAGGTCGGAGGCCAGCTGGGACTCTCTGGCGACCATCCAGTTGCGGTTGCCCTTGACCGTGTTGATCTCGCCGTTGTGCGCGACGAAGCGGTACGGGTGGGCGAGCGGCCACGACGGGAAGGTGTTCGTGGAGAACCGGGAGTGCACGAGCGCGATCGCGGAGGCGAAGCGGCGGTCGGACAGGTCCGGGAAGAAGGGCTCCAGCTGGCCGGTGGTCAGCATGCCCTTGTAGACGATGGTCCGCGCGGACAGCGAGGGGAAGTAGACGTCGACCTCGCGCTCGGCGCGCTTGCGCAGCACGAACGTCTTACGGTCGAGGTCGATGTCCTTCGAGGTGCCGTCGGTGACGAAGACCTGGCGGAAGGCGGGCATCGTGGAGCGGGCCGTGGCACCGAGCAGCTCGGGGGCGACGGGCACCTCGCGCCAGCCGAGGACGGTCAGGCCCTCGTCGGCGGCGATGGCCTCGATGCGGGCGACGGCGTCCTCGGTGCCCTCCTCGGGCAGGAAGCCGATACCGACGGCGTACGAGCCGGCCTCGGGCAGCTCGAATTCGGCCACCTCGCGGAAGAACGCGTCGGGAACCTGGGAGAGGATGCCGGCGCCGTCACCCGAGTCGGGCTCCGAACCGGTCGCTCCTCGGTGTTCCAGGTTGCGCAGAACGGTGAGCGCCTGCTCGACCAGCGCATGGCTCGCCTCGCCGGTGAGGGTGGCCACGAAGCCGACGCCACAGGCGTCGCGCTCGTTGCGGGGGTCGTACATACCCTGCGCAGCAGGGCGAGCATCCATGAACGACCACTTCTGGCCATTCGTGGAGTGCTGGGACGGCTGGCGCGGCGTACGCATCGGCTCTCCCGTCGTCGTCATCTGGCTGGGGGTCCCTCCCAGGCCCTTCAGGCTCTGGGGGAGCGATTGCCGAGGGACGACGCTGGCCCTCTGCGTAAGGTGCAAAATTTCGTGCAGGTTACATGATGGAACGATTCTCGGGAAGCGGATACTTCGTCCCACCATGCGGACGCCACGGCGCGGAGGGGGTGGCCGCACACGGTGGCGTGATCGAACGCGATCAAGGGGGAGCCGACCGGACAGATCCTTGTCGGTCGACCGGGGCGCAGGAGGCGTCGTCGCCCACTACTCAGATGCTTCAGATGCTTGACGGGCGTCATTGCCCGCGGCGCTTACGGCTCATGCCCAGCGGTTAAGCATTCGAAACCGCGTGGTAACGACTATTTATGCGGTCCCGCGCATACGTAGCCATCTGATCCATCATACGGCCGCACCGAACAGGCTGCCCAGGGCGTACGTCACACCCGCCGCCGCACCCCCGAGGGCCAGCTGCCGCAGCCCGCTGAACCACCAGGTTCTGGCCGTCACCCTGGCCACCAAGGCACCGCACCCGAAGAGCCCGACGAGTGCCACCAGCACGGCGGGCCACAGCGCGCCCGCCCCGAGGAGATAGGGCAGTACGGGCAGCAGGGCACCCAGCGCGAAGGAGCCGAAACTCGACACGGCGGCCACGACGGGCGAGGGCAGATCGCCGGGATCGATCCCCAGCTCCTCGCGCGCGTGGATCTCCAGCGCCTGCTCGGGATCGTGCGACAGCTGCCGCGCCACCTCCCGGGCGAGTGCGGCCTCGACGCCACGACTCTCGTAGAGCGCGGCGAGCTCCTTCTCCTCGTCCTTGGGGTGCTTGCGCAACTCCCTCCGCTCGACGTCGAGTTCGGCCTGGACGAGTTCCCGCTGCGAGGCCACGGAGGTGTACTCGCCCGCGGCCATGGAGAAGGCCCCGGCGGCGAGCCCCGCGAGCCCCGCAACGACGACCGCCTCCCGCCCGGCCGTTCCGCCGGCGACACCGGTCATCAGCGCCAGGTTGGACACGAGCCCGTCCATCGCCCCGAACACGGCGGGCCGCAGCCAGCCGCCGTTCACGTCCCGATGGGTGTGGTTGTCGCGGTGCGCCTCGTGCAACGCGGCTTCGGTGTCGATGATCGCCACGATCAAGCCCCTTTCCTCGCGTCGAACGTACGCTCGGAAAATCACTTCTGCCAGCAAGGAAGGCCGTACTTACCCGGCTCCGCACCCGGCTCGGAGACTGTTCGAGAAACAGCTGCCGCTCATTCGTACATGACGCCGCACAGATGTCGACCGGGTGATACGCGAGCGTTCCGCGCGCCGCCGAGGCACCCGATGTGGGAGAGATCTTCCCAGCGAAAGCTGGCACATCTTCAGAGCGGATCAACTGCCCACCGGGTCAGACCTGCCCACGGGCCAGAGAGGCGACCGTATGCCTTCCATCGCCTGCATTCCCTCGGTCCCGGCGCCCGGGGACGCCGCCGACCTCCGCGAGCGGGCACGGGGGGCCATGCTCGGGCTCGCCGTCGGGGACGCGCTGGGGGCGCCCGCCGAGAACATGAAACCCTCCGAGATCCGCGCGCGCTGGGGGCGCATCACCGGGTACGTGGCCGAGCGCCCCTCGGGGACCGACGACACCGAGTACGCCATCTTCTCCGGGCTGCTGCTGGCCCGGCACGGCTCGGCGCTCACCGTCACCCACGTGGAGACGGCCTGGCACCAGTGGATCGCGGACCGGGACGAGGGCCCGTTCCGGGGTGCCGGCTTCAGCGAACGCGGCACCCTGGAGAACCTCCGCCGGGGCCTCGCCGCGCCGATCTCCGCCCAGCACCGGCACGCCTGGAGCGACGGCCTGGCCATGCGCGCGGCCCCCTTCGGCGTCTTCGCGGCGGGCCGCCCGGCGGAGGCTGCCCGGCTGGTCGCCATCGACGGCTCGGTCAGCCATGACGGCGAGGGCATCTACGGCGGGCAGGCGGTCGCGGCGGGCGTGGCGGCGGCGATGGCCGGCGCACCCACGATCTCCGTCGTGGCCTCCGCGCTCGCCGTGATCCCCGACGACTCCTGGACCGCGCGCTCCCTGCGCCGGGCGGTCGCGGTCGCCCACCGGGGCGAACGCGCGGTCCGCTCCGCCGTCGTCATCGGCGGCTACCCCTGGACCGACCTCGCCCCCGAGGCCGTCGCCCTGGCCTTCGGCGCCTACGCGGCGGCCGACGGCGACTTCACCGAGTCGGTGCTGACCGCGGTGAACATGGGCCGCGACGCCGACACGACCGCGGCGGTCGCCGGCGCGCTGGCCGGAGCGACCCGGGGAGCGTCGTCGATCCCTGCCGACTGGACCGCCGCGATCGGCCCGGCGAGAGGCAGCTGCCTGCCGTCCATGGCCGGCCACCACGTCCTGGACGTGGCCGAACTGCTGGTCCCGACCGAGGGCGGCAAATGGACCACGGGCACGGCCCTCTTCCCCACGGCGACCGTCCCCTCCCACCCCCGACCACCTTCGCCCTCGCCCCGGCCGACACGACGGAGACCCCCACATGACCCCACCGACCCCGTGGGACGACACGACCCCCACAGCCCCTCCACGCCGTACGAGAAGCCGCCCCGCGGAACACCGCCCGCATCGCACGACGGGCCGAGGGGCACGGCGGACACGGCGGACACGGCAGACACGGCGACCATCAGTGAGCCACACCCCGAGGTGAAGCCGACCGCAACGGCGACCGAACCTCTCGCCCCCGAGCTGTTCGAACCCGCACGCCCGGCCCCGGCGAATCCGCTCACCCACGCAGCCGCGGCCGCCGGCGGTGGGGGCGCCCCACAGAGGCCATCCGCACCCGACGACAAAACCCGCACGGGCGGTGCGGGTGGGAAGAACGAAGCGGCCGAAGGCGCAGCCGAGGCCGGCAGGCCCCGCCCCCCGAAGGGCACCCGCATCGAGGGCCTCCTCCTCGGCCTCGCGGCGGGCGACGCCGCCGGCTGGCCCGCCGCCCGCCACCGTGCCGCCCGCATGCCGGAATGGACCCGCCGCCTCACCCGCGAACTGGACACCTTCGCCGAGCAGAACGCCACCACCACCCTCCCCGTCCCCATCGCCCTCAACCAGCCCCCGAGCCCCTCCGCCTCGGCCCCTCCGACGACGCGGAATGGGCGGCCTTCGCCGCCGAGGCCCTCCTCCGCGCCGGCGACACCGCCGCACTCGGCGACCTCAGCCTGGAACGCCGCACCCGCGCCTCCATCGACCTCTCCTGGAACGCCGTGGCCAGCGAGATCGCCGCCGCCGCCGAACGCGCCCCCGAGGTCGAGTCCGCCGTGCTCCCCCTGCGCGCCCGTATCTCCGTACGCGCCGGCCTCGGCAACCTCGCCACCGGCCTGCGCCCACCCGCCACCGGCCACGACAACCCCCACTACTTCGACGACGCGGCCTGCGTCCGTGCCTGCGTCCTGGCGGTGGCCCACCCGGGCGACCCCCGAGGCGCCGCCGACCTGGCCGAGTTCGACGCCCGCTACACCCAGGACGGCGACGGCGTGCACGGCGCACGAGCGATGGCCGCCGCGCTCGCGCTGGCGCTCACCGGCGCGGACGTCGACGACTGCGCGGCCGCGGCCCTGGCCGAACTCCCCGCCGGGACGGAGATCGGCCGCAACGCCCGCCACGCCCTCGACCTCGCCCACCGCCACAGAGAAGAAGGAACATTCGCCCTGGTCCCCCTCCTGGAGCACCAGATCGTCGACCACGTGTACAGCTACGGCATCGCCGCCGCCGAGACCGTCCCCGTGGCCCTCGCCCTGGCCACCGCCGCGCGCGGCCGGATCGCCGAGGCCGTCCCCGCCGCCGCCTGCCTCTCCCGGGTCGCCGACTCCGCCCCGGCACTGGCCGGCGCCCTGACCGGCGCACTCGGCGGCGGCAGCGCCGTCCCCGACACCTGGCGGGACGCCTGCCGCACCCTCTCCGGCTGCGCCCTCCCCCGCCTCACCGGCACCGACCTCGTCCACCTCGCCGAACTTCTCGACACAGCGCAACTCCCCACCACCCGCGGCGTTAGCCGGGCATGACGCCCGCATCGCGACCCGCACCCGTCCCGGCCCCGGCCCCGGACGCCGCCCTCGACGAACGCATCACCGGCGCCCTGGTCGGCGCCGCCGTCGGCGACGCCCTCGGCGGCCCGGTGGAGGGCTACACCCCGGAGCAGATCCTCGAACGCCACGGCGGCCGCGTGCACGGCGTCGTCGGCCCCTGGAACGGCGACGCCTGGCGTACCGCCCGCCCCATCGCCCCCTACCACAAGGGCGACGGCCACGTCACCGACGACACCTTGATGACGCACGCGCTCGTCCGGGTGTACGACCGCGTACGCGACCACCTCGACGCGTACGCCGTCGCCGAGCACCTGGTGCCGGACATGATGACGACCCCGCGCTGGATCCCCGAGCTGGAGGCCGAGGCCCTCCCCCTCCAGCGGGTCTTCCTCGCCGAGAAGTGGCTCGTGGCCCGGATCCACTACGGCCACATCGACCCCCGCGAGGCCGGCACCGGCAACATCGTCAACTGCGGCGCCGCGATGTACATGGCCCCCGTCGGCCTGGTCAACGCGGCCGATCCGCCCGGCGCGTACGCCGAGGCACTCGACGTCGCGGGCGCCCACCAGTCGTCGTACGGCAGGGAGGCGGCGGGCGTGTTCGCGGCGGCCGTCGCCGCGGCGTGCACGCCGGGCGCGACGGCGGAGTCGGTGGTCGAGGCCTGCCTCGCCCTGGCGAAGGACGGCACCCGCGCGGCGATCGAGTCGGTGTGCGAAGTGGCCCGCCGTCACACGGACTTCGAGTCGGCGCTACGGCCGCTCCGCGAGGCGGTCGCCCCGTTCGACACGGTCGGCCCCGACTACCGCGCCCCCTCCCTCGGCGCCCGCCGCCCGTCCCGGCTCCACGCGATCGAGGAACTCCCCATCGCGCTCGGCATGTTGCTCGTGGCCCGCGGTGACTACCGGCACGCGGTGCTGGGTTCGGTGAACTACGGCCGCGACTGCGACTCCGTCGCGACGATGTCCGGCGCCCTCGCCGGCGCGCTGGGCTCGGACGTCCCCTCCGACTGGGCCAAGACGGTGGCGGAGGCCAGCCGGCTCGACCTGCACGCCCCCGCCCGGACGTTGACGGACGTCGCGCTCCAGATCCACGGCCAGGACGTCCGCCGCCGCCGCGCCCACGAGTCGGCCTTCACCGCGCTGGCCCCCGTCCGGTGACCCCCCTGCGTCTCACCTGGGTCCAGCCCGAGGACCTCCTCGGCCACGAACTCCACCAGGCCCGCCAGGACGGCCGCGAGCCCTCGGCCGTCGCCGCGCTGGCGGGCGGCGGGCGGCCCCCGGCCCCTGCGCCGGCGCCTCCCCGACCGGGCCTCCCGCTACCTCCGCCAGCTCGCCGAGGACCTGCTGGACGAACTGGCGGACCTGCCGAGCGGGTTGGCGGACGACGAACCGACAGACCTGAGCAGCATCAAGTCCCTGTGCACCGACTGGCCCGCCCCACCCGCTCACCCTGTCCCGCCCGCCACGTACGTACGACGTCTCGAAGCCGCCTGGCTGGGCCGAGCCGCAGGCTGCCTCCTCGGCAAACCCGTCGAGAAGCTCCCCCTCGACGCCATCCGCCGCCTCGCCGCGGCCACCGGCAACTGGCCCCTCACCACCTGGTTCACCGCCCGAGGCGTCCCCCAGGAGCTCCTGGCCGCCCATCCCTGGAACCGCCGCTCGGCCCCCACCTCCCTCGCCGAGAACATCGACGGCATGCCCGAGGACGACGACCTCAACTACCCCCTCCTCAATCTCCTCCTCCTGGCCCGCCACGGCCGGGACTTCACCACCGCCGACGTGGCCACCCTCTGGTTGGACGAGCTCCCCGCGGGCCGCACCTTCACCGCCGAACGCGTCGCCTACCGCAACCTCCTCTGCGGCATCGACCCACCCCGCACCGCCCGCCACCGCAACCCGTTCCGCGAGTGGATCGGCGCCCTGATCCGCGCCGACGTCCACGGCTGGACCAACCCCGGCGACCCGGCCGCCGCGGCCGAACAGGCCCACCGGGACGCCACCCTCACCCACACCGCCAACGGCGTCTACGCGGCCATGTTCGTCGCGGCCACCGTCGCCGAGGCGGCCACCGGCACCCACGACGTCCACCAGTGCCTGCGCACCGGCCTGACGGTCGTCCCCCCGCACTCCCGCCTCGCGAAGGCGATCGACCACGCTCTCCGACTGACCACGGAGATCCGGGACTTCGACACGATCGTCGACGAACTCCACGCCACCTACGCCGACCACCACTGGGTCCACGCCGTCCCCAACACCGCCCTGCTCACCGCCGCCCTCACCCACGCGGACGGCGACTACGCGGCCTCCATCTGCCGCGCCGTGTCGGGCGGTTGGGACACCGACTCCAACGGGGCCACGGCGGGCAGCATCGCGGGACTCCTGACCGGTGCCCCGGACGCGCTCCCCGACCGCTGGACGGCCCCCCTCAAGAACCGCCTGGCCACCTCGATCGCCGACTTCAACGGCATCGGCTTCGACACCCTGGCCCACCTCACCCTCCGGGAGACCCCCACCCATGACCCAGGCGCCACCCCGCCGCAGGCGGACGCCCCTCCGCTCGGCCACCTCCGCGTCCTCGACCTCGCCACGCTCTTCGCCGGCCCCCTCGCCGCCACGATGCTCGGGGACTTCGGCGCGGAGGTCATCAAGGTCGAGCACCCCACGAAACCGGACCCGTCCCGGGGCCACGGCCCGTCGAAGGACGGCGTGGGCCTGTGGTGGAAACTGCTGGGCCGCAACAAGCGCACCCTGACGCTGAACCTCTCCACCCCCGGCGGCCGGGACACCCTCCTGCGGCTCGCCGCCACCGCCGACGTGATCATCGAGAACTTCCGCCCCGGCACCCTGGAGAAATGGGGTCTGGGCTGGGAGGAGCTGTCGGCGGCGAACCCCGGTCTGGTCCTCGCCCGGGTCACCGGCTTCGGCCAGTTCGGCCCGTACGCGCACCGCCCCGGCTTCGGCACGCTCGCCGAGGCGATGAGCGGGTTCGCCGCGATCACCGGCGAACCGGACGCCCCACCGGTCCTGCCGCCCTTCGGCCTCGCCGACTCGATCGCGGGCCTCGCGACGGCGTACGCGGTGATGACCGCGCTCGCGGCGCGTGACCGTACCGGACAGGGGCAGACGGTCGACATGGCGATCATCGAGCCGATCCTCACCGTTCTGGGCCCCCAGCCCCTCTGGTACGACCAGCTGGGCCACGTCCAGCCCCGCACGGGCAACCGCTCCGCGAACAACGCGCCCCGCAACACCTACCGCACGGCGGACGGTTCCTGGGCGGCCGTCTCCACCTCGGCCCAGTCGATCGCGGAACGTGTGATGCGCCTGGTCGGGCGCCCCGAACTGATCGACGAGCCGTGGTTCGGTTCGGGGGCGGAGCGGGCCCGGCACACGGACGTCCTGGACGAGGCGGTCGGCGCGTGGATCGCCCGTCACACCCGGGAGGAGGTCATCGAGGCGTTCGAGAAGGCGGAGGCCGCGGTGGCCCCCATCCAGGACGTACGGGAGGTGATGACCGACCCCCAGTACCGCGCCCTGGACACGATCACCACCGTCGACGACCCCGACCTCGGCCCCCTGCGCATGCAGAACGTCCTCTTCCGCCTCTCCTCCACCCCCGGCGCGATCCGCTGGGCGGGCCGCGCGCACGGCGCCGACACGGACGCGATCCTGGCCGAACTGGGCCTGTCCGCACCGGAGATCGCGGCCCTTCGCCAGGAGGGCGCCCTGTGATGCCGAAGCCGCCGACGCCCTTCCCCCTGACCTGGCTGTACGTCCCCGGCGACCGCCCGGAAGTGGTCACCAAGGCCCTGGCCTCCGGCGCGGACGTGGTGATCGTGGACCTGGAGGACGCGGTGGCCCCCGACCGCAAGGCCTACGCCCGCGCGGCCACCGCCGAACTCCTCTCCGCACCGCCGCCCGTACCGGTCCACGTACGCGTCAACGCCCTGCGCACCCCGGAGGCCGAGGCGGACCTCGAAGCCCTCGCCCCGCTCCCCGGTCTGGCCGCCCTCCGCCTCCCGAAGATCACGTGCCCGGACGAGGTGGCGAGCGTCGCGGAGCGGACCGCGCCGGCGGAAGGAGGAGCGATCCCCCTGTACGCCCTCCTCGAATCGGCGCTGGGGGTGGAGCGGGCGTACGACATCGCCACCGCGCACCCCGCCCTCCGGGGCATCGCCCTCGGCGAGGCCGATCTCCGCGCGGACCTGGCCGTCAGCGACGACCGGGCCCTCGACTGGCCGCGCTCCCGGGTGGTCCTCGCCGCCCGGGCCGCCGGCCTTCCGTCGCCCGCCCAGTCGATCCACCCGGACACCAAGGACCTGAAGGGCCTGGCGGTCACGTCCGCGCACGGCCGCGCGCTGGGCTTCCTGGGCCGTGCGGCCATCCACCCCCGTCAGCTCCCGGTGATCGAGCGGGCCTACACCCCCACGGCCCAGGAGGTGAAATCTGCCGAGCGGACGCTCCGGGCGGCGTCCGTCACGGCGGGGGCGCAGGCGCTTCCCGACGGCCGCTTCATCGATCCGGCCGTGGTCGCCGTGGCCCGGCG
This sequence comes from Streptomyces sp. MNU76, assembly GCF_020982545.1. Classification (GTDB taxonomy): domain Bacteria; phylum Actinomycetota; class Actinomycetes; order Streptomycetales; family Streptomycetaceae; genus Streptomyces. The sequence continues at coordinate 367,621 of NZ_JAJKLK010000005.1, forward strand.
AACCCTGGCCCTGGCCGGCCGCCCCACCCAGCTTTGAGCCGCCCCCGCCGCCCCTCCCCGTCCCTCCCCAAGGGCTGCGCCCCTTCGACCCCCAGACGTCCGCCCGGTGGGGGCTGGTCGCGGTTCCCCGCGCCCTGAAAGCAGGGGCTGCGCCCCGCTTTTCAGGCCCGCAGGGCCTGAATCCTTCAGGGGCGCGGGGAACCGCGCGAGAAGCCCCCACCGGACCCGCACCCGACAACGCACCCCGGTCCCCTAACCAAAACCCACCCGCCCCCGAAGGGACAGGTGGGCAGGCACCACATCGACCGAACCGACCGTCGCGTCAGCTCTTCTTCGCCGACTCGGGCTCCTTCTTCTCGCCCCCACCGCCGGAGGCCTCCGCGTCCTTCTTCTCCTCGGCGTCACCCTCGGACTTGGCCTTGGCCTTGGCCTCCCCCGACGCCGACTCCGTGTCCTCGGCCGACGCGGCAGCACCCGCGCCCTCGTCCCCGTCACCGTCGGAGACCCCCGGTTCCACGATCTCCTCCCGCCCCGGCCGCTTCCGGGCCGACAGGACGATGTAGATCACGGCGAGGACGAAGACGAACAGCGCGGTCCAGTTGTTGAGGCGCAGTCCGAGGATGTGGTGGGCCTCGTCGACCCGCATGTACTCGATCCAGAACCGCCCCGCGCAGTACGCGGCGACATACAGCGCGAACGCCCGCCCGTGCCCGAGCTTGAACCGGCGGTCCGCCCAGATGACGAGCAACGCGACACCGATGCACCACAGCGACTCGTAGAGGAAGGTCGGGTGGTACGTACCCGGCAGCCGACCGTCCGTGGAGGAGGTGATCTCCACGGCCCACGGCAGATCCGTCGGCTTGCCGTACAGCTCCTGGTTGAACCAGTTGCCCCAGCGTCCGATCGCCTGGGCGAGGGCGATGCCGGGCGCGATGGCGTCGGCGTACGCGGGCAGCGGGATACCCCGCCGCCGACAGCCGATCCACGCGCCCACCGCGCCGAGGGCGATCGCGCCCCAGATGCCGAGACCGCCCTCCCAGATCTTGAAGGCGTCCACCCAGTCACGGCCCTCGCTGAAGTACAGCTCGTAGTCCGTGATCACGTGGTAGAGCCGTCCGCCGATCAGGCCGAAGGGCACGGCCCAGACGGCGATGTCGGCGACCGTTCCGGCCCGTCCGCCCCGCGCGACCCAGCGTTTGTTGCCGAGCCAGACGGCCACGAAGACACCGATGATGATGCAGAAGGCGTAGCCGCGCAGCGGGACGGGACCGAGGTACAGCACCCCGCGCGACGGGCTGGGAATGTAGGCAAGTTCCATGGCAGGGTCGACGCTACCCTGCCGGGCCCGGCCGACGACGGGCGCCCCGGCAACGGGTCCATAACGCCGTACCCCTGGTTCCTTGACGCCCCACGGCCCCCAGTGGGCCCTCGGCTCACTCCCGAGTCACCCCTGACTCACCCCGCGGCCTTCGCCTCCACCATCTGCTTCAGCTTGGCGGGGGTCATGGACTGGTCCGCGTAGATGTTGGTGCCGTTGAGGAAGACGCTCGGTGTGCCGGAGAAGCCGCCCTTCTGGAAGGCCTCGTTCGACTTCGCGACCCAGCTGTTGTGCTTGCCGTCCTCGACGCAGGTGCGGAAGGCGGCGGTGTCCAGGCCGTCCACCTTCTTCGCCAGGTCGAGAAGCCTGGTCTCACTCGCGAAGGCGTCGTCCGTCTCGGGCGGCTGGTTCTCGAAGAGCACGTCGTGGTACGCGGGGAACTTGCTCTCGTTCTGTGCGCACGCCGCGGCATTGGCGGCCGTGCGGGAGCCGCTGCCGCCCATGTTGCCGTCGATCAGGGTGGCGAGGTGGTACTCGACCTTCAGCTTCCCGGCCTCGGTCAGCTCGTGGATCGTCGAGCGGTAGGCGTCCTCGAAGGATTTGCAGGCCGGGCAGCGGAAGTCCTCCCACACGGAGAGGGTCGACCTGGCGCCGGCGTCCCCGACGGGGATCGCGAGGCTGTCCTCGCCGTTCGCCCCCGAGGGTGCGACGACCGGGCCCGAGGCCCCGGCCTCGTCGTCCTTGCCCGCGTTCGCCGCCACGACGCCGATCACTGCGGCCAGCCCCAGCACGCACACCACGGAGGCGCCCACGATCAACACCCGACGGCGCTTCTCGGCGGCCTTCTGCTTCTCGCGCTCCTCCGCCAGCCGTTCACGGGCGGTGCGCTTTCCCTCACGGTTCTTCTCGCTCACAACCCGCAGAACGAACCGGGGAGGCGCTCAGCGCCTCCCCGATCCCACTTCCACCCGTTCGAGTGAGCGGATTGCCCGTTACGTCCAGCGATCCCCGTACGACAAACGGGTGAACGTCACGAGGGCGTCCCGCGCCGGGTCACACGCCCGGTGGCCCGGCCGCTCACGCGCCCCGGCGTACGCCCTTCGCGAGGTCGCCCGCCAGTTCCCGTACGGCGTCCAGGCCGGCCGCCTCGTCGGGGGCATCCAGCATCCGCTTCACGAACGCGGAGCCGACGATCACCCCGTCGGCGAACCCGGCGACCTCGGCGGCCTGTTCGGCGTTGGAGACGCCGAGGCCGACGCAGACCGGCAGGCCGGAGCCCGTGGCCCGGGTGCGTTCCACCAGGTCCTGGGCCTGCGCGCCCACCGACTCGCGGGTGCCCGTCACGCCCATCAGCGAGGCCGCGTAGACGAAGCCACTGCCCGCCGCGGTGATCTCGGCGAGCCGGGCGTCCTTGCTGCTGGGCGCGACCACGAAGACCGTGCCGAGCCCGTGCTTCTCCGCGTGCTCCCTCCACAGCGCCGACTCCTGGACGGGCAGGTCGGGCAGGATGCAGCCCGCGCCGCCCGCCTCCGCGAGCTCGGCCGTGAAGCGCTCGACACCGTAGCGGTCGATGGGGTTCCAGTACGTCATGACCAGCACCGGCTTCCCGGTGGCCTCGTGCGCCTCCCGCACCGTACGCATCACGTCTGCGATCTTGACGCCGCCCCGCAGGGCGATGTCGTCGGCGGTCTGGATGACGGGGCCGTCGAGGACCGGGTCGCTGTGCGGCAGCCCGACCTCGACGACGTCGGCGCCGCCCTCGAAGACTGCCTTGATCGCGGCGATACCGCCGTCGACGGTCGGGAACCCGGCCGGCAGATAGGCGATGAGCGCGGAGCGCCCCTCCGCCTTGGCGGCGGCGAGGGTGTCACTCAACAGCCGGATGTTCCCGCTCACTTGGCGTCCCCCTCGATCTCCGCGAAATCGGCCGCGTCGGCGGCGACCTCGGCGTCGGCACCACCGTCGTACAGGCCGAAGTAGCGCGCGGCCGTGTCCATGTCCTTGTCGCCGCGCCCGGACAGGTTGACGACGATCAGCCCGTCCGTGCCCAGCTCCCTGCCGACCTCCAGGGCCCCGGCGAGCGCGTGGGCGCTCTCGATCGCCGGGATGATGCCCTCGGTGCGCGACAGCAGACGCAGCGCCTGCATGGCGGCGTCGTCCGTGACGGCGCGGTACTCGCCGCGGCCGCTGTCCTTGAGGTAGGCGTGCTCGGGGCCGATGCCCGGGTAGTCGAGGCCGGCCGAGATCGAGTACGGCTCGGTGATCTGGCCCTCCTCGTCCTGGAGGACGTACGAGCGCGAGCCGTGCAGGATGCCCGGCTCACCCGCGGTCAGCGTGGCCGCGTGCTCGCCGGTCTCCACGCCGTGCCCGGCCGGCTCGCAGCCGATGAGGCGGACGCCCGCGTCCGGGATGAAGGCGTGGAAGAGGCCGATGGCGTTGGAGCCGCCGCCCACGCAGGCGACGGCGGCGTCGGGCAGCCGTCCCGCGCGTTCGAGGATCTGCCGCCTGGCCTCGACACCGATGACCCGGTGGAAGTCGCGGACCATCGCGGGGAAGGGGTGGGGGCCGGCCACGGTACCGAACAGGTAGTGGGTGCGGTCGACGTTGGCGACCCAGTCCCGGAACGCCTCGTTGATGGCGTCCTTGAGGGTCCGGGAGCCGGACTTCACGGCGACGACCTCGGCGCCGAGCATCCGCATCCGGGCGACGTTCAGGGCCTGGCGCTGGGTGTCGATCTCGCCCATGTAGATGGTGCAGTCGAGGCCGAAGAGCGCGCAGGCCGTGGCGGTGGCGACGCCGTGCTGGCCCGCTCCCGTCTCGGCGATGACCCGGGTCTTGCCCATGCGCTTGGTGAGCAGGGCCTGCCCGAGCACGTTGTTGATCTTGTGGGACCCGGTGTGGTTCAGGTCCTCGCGCTTGAGGAACACCCGCGCCCCACCGGCGTGCTCGGCGAACCGGGGCACCTCGGTGAGCGAGCTGGGCCGCCCTGTGTAGTGGACGAGCAGGTCGTCGAGCTCGCGCGCGAACTCGGGGTCGTGCTTGGCCTTGTCGTACTCCACGGCGACCTCGTCCACGGCGGCGACCAGCGCCTCCGGGATGAACTTGCCGCCGAACGCGCCGAAATACCCCTCGGCGCTGGGAACCTGACCCTCGGGGTCGGGAATGAAGAACTCACTGGACATGCGCATACCTCGCAGGGGCGTGGCCCCGTCGTTGGTCGGACTCCGGCTGACAGCGATCACGTACGCGCGCCGCGCACCGGGGCGGGCCCCGGCTGTCGAACTGCCCCGCGGCACCGCGGTCCCCGCGCTCGGCCGGGATCCGGTACTCGCTCGCCACCGCTCCGATCCACCCGCCGCGACGGCGAGCGACCACGACGGCGTCGATCGGCGGTGCCGAACCGACCGAAGCACCCCCACCGGCCGCCGGGGACCACACACCCGGCGTTCACGTGAAGGAAGCGGCGGCTCAGCTGCCCGCAGGGCACCGCGTACGTGTCCTGGGCCATCGCATGCCGTTCACCTGACCCGGCTCGTCACCGATGACATAGCGGACCCGGCGCCCGTGGACGCGACGGGCGGGCGCCCGGCAGCCACGGGGACGGCACCCGCGCGCGAGGCGGGCGTAGGGGTCCCTGAGGGTCATGGTGATCGAGAACATCGGGGCACAGCCTACCGGCCCCGGCTCACCCGTGTGGGTGACCACGACCGGTACGGCGGCTCCGCCGCGCCCCGGCGCCCCGGCCGGGACGAATCCCGGCCGGCCGGCGGCAGAGGCGTGGGCGGTCATGGCCTGGTCAGCTCCGGCCGTGCCGCAGCGCCGGGTGCTCGCCCGCGGCCACGAGGTCGGCGACGGCGGTCTTGGGGTCCTTGCCGGTGACGAGGGACTCGCCCACGAGGACCGCGTCGGCGCCGGCGTTGGCGTAGGCGATGAGGTCGTGCGGACCCCGGACGCCGGACTCGGCGATCTTGACGATGGAGTCGGGGATCTCCGGGGCGACCCGCTCGAAGGTGGTGCGGTCGACCTCGAGGGTCTTGAGGTTGCGGGCGTTGACGCCGATCACCCGGGCGCCGGCGTCGACCGCGCGCTCCACCTCGTCCTCGTCGTGGACCTCGACGAGCGGGGTGAGCCCGATGGACTCGGCGCGCTCGATCAGCGACTCCAGCGCCGGCTGGTCGAGGGCCGCGACGATCAGCAGGGCCACGTCGGCGCCGTACGCCCGGGCCTCCCACAGCTGGTACGAGGTGACGATGAAGTCCTTGCGCAGGACGGGGATGTCCACGCGGGCGCGGACGGCCTCCAGGTCGGCCAGCGAGCCGCCGAAGCGACGCTGCTCGGTGAGGACGGAGATGACGGCCGCGCCGCCCGCCTCGTAGTCGGCGGCCAGACCGGCCGGGTCGGCGATCGCGGCGAGCGCGCCCTTGGAGGGGCTGGAGCGCTTGACCTCGCAGATCACCTTGACGCCGTCGCCGCGCAGCGCGGCCACGCCGTCCTTGGCCGCCGGAGCCTTCGCCGCGCGCTCCTTGAGCTCGTCGAGGCTGACGCGCGCCTGCCGCTCCGCGAGGTCGGCACGGACTCCGTCGATGATCTCGTCGAGCACACTCACGCGAGCGGCCCCCTTTCAGACGGTGAAACGATGGAAACGGCAAAAATCAGTGACAACGTTTGACTGTCATGTATTGACAGTCGAGCGGTTCTCGGTGTTCAGGCAGTCACTGCGATGGTATCCGCAGGAGGGCGTAGGCCTCACATCCGGTTGACGGCAGCCCCTCCCCCACCCTCGAACCGGCTTCGCTCGGCTCGGGCGGGAGGTGCCCCCATCCTGGACGTTCGCCGTTCGGTCAAGGATGGAGCCAGTCACCGAACGGCAGGTTCCGGACAACCGTGAAGACCAGCGCCAATGCGCCGAGCGACCACGCCTGAACGGTCCCGAACCGCAGGCGCAGCGGTCGTCCACGCGCCACCTGGACCACCCAGACGGTCCACAGCACCGCGAACCCGAAAAAGCCCGCGACGGCCAGCGCGTTGTCGGTGAGCGCGGTCGCCAGGTCGCCGTGCGCGAAGGCGTGGGCGCTGCGCAGGCCGCCGCAGCCGGGGCAGTACAGGCCGGTGAAGCGCCACAGCGGGCAGACCGGGTAGTGGCCGGGTTCGCTGGGGTCCACGGCCGCGACGTAGGCGAAGGCGCCGCCGACGGCCGTGAGCACTGCGGCGGGCACCCAGAGTCCGCGCAGCGCGCGGCCCCGCTGCGGGGTGGTCGGTGCGGTCTCGGCGTTCACACACCGCATTCTGCCCCGCGCGGGCCGTACACGCGCCCGAGGGGCGGCCCGGCGGTCGTGCCGCCGGGCCGCCCCTCGGGGGACGTCAGCTCTTGGCGGCGGCCGGCTCGGGGGTGACCGTGGTGTTGGCGCGTACCGCCGCCGTCTCGTACACGGCGTGCGCGTCCTTCGGCTGGCCCATGCCCATGGCGCGCATGACCATGCCGACGACGCCGCCGAGGACGACGATGACCATGCCGGCCCAGAATCCCAGCGGCTGGGCCATCACCATGTAGGCGCCCGAGACGCAGAAACCGATGAAGGCGATGGTGACGCCGGTCCAGGCGGCCGGGGTGTGACCGTGGCTGCTGCCCGCCATGACTTGCTCCTCGTTGTTCATTGCGTCGTGCTCGATGCGTGACGCTCGATGCCTGTGCTGAGTGGACGCTCGCCGTCCATTGTTCCGTACGAGTACGGGTGCCAGGAGCGGGGGTGTCCACTCTCACGTTCCCGACCTCGTCCGGTGCGTGGTCCGTGGTGGCCTACACCGGGTCGGGTCCCGTCGGGTCCTCGCCCCGGTCCAGGGCCTTCCACATGTCCTCGGGGCGGTCGGGGTCGACCGGCCGGGCCTTGCGGGGCGGGGGTGCCGTCGCGCTCGTAGCGGCCGGACATCGTGGGCCACAGCCGTCCGTAGCGCAGGGCGAGCAGCCCGGCGAGCAGGATGAGCGCGCCGCCGACGGCCGCGACGTACGGCCAGCCGGTGTGGCTGAGCGCGTCGACGGTCGCGGCGGTGTCGCCGGAGGCCTCGGCCGCCTTGTCGTCGAGCGCCGAGCTGTCGTACGCGCCGAGCAGCGCGGCGGCGACGGTGCCCGCGCCGGAGAGGGCGAGCAGGACCGCGACCAGGACGCGCCCGGACCGACGTACGGCGAAGACGGCGACGAGCGCGGCGAGGCCCACGACGGCGAGGGACGCCGGGACGCCGGTGACGTCGCTGCCCCTGGCGGTCAGCGGGAAGGGGCCGCCGGCCACCGTGATGGTGCCCTCCGACCAGCGCTGCCGGGTGGCGAGCAGCACGACGGCCGCGCCGAGGGCGCCGCTGAGCAGCGCCAGGGCGAGACTGCGCCGACCGGAGCGGAGGGAAGCGGGTTCGGATGGGGGGTGCGGTGCTGCGGTCACGTACTCCACTATCGCCTGCGCCCCGGGTGGGTTGTCACCCGGGGTTCACGTGAGAAGCGCCCTATTGTCCGAGTCGGTTGGCCGTGTGCACCGCTCTCAGGACCGCGGCCGCCTTGTTGCGGCATTCGGTGTCCTCGGCGACGGGGTCGGAGTCGGCGACGATGCCGGCGCCGGCCTGGACGTAGGCCGTGCCGTCCCTGAGGAGGGCCGTGCGGATGGCGATGGCGGTGTCGGAGTCCCCGGCGAAGTCGAGGTAGCCGACGCAGCCGCCGTACAGGCCCCGGCGCGACGGCTCCAGTTCGTCGATGATCTGCATGGCGCGCGGCTTGGGGGCGCCTGAGAGGGTGCCGGCGGGGAAGCACGCGGTGAGGACATCGAAGGCAGTGCGGCCCGGTGCGACCCGGCCGGTGACGGTGGACACGATGTGCATCACGTGCGAGTACCGCTCGACGGACATGAAGTCGACGACCTCGACCGAGCCCGGTTCGCAGACCCGGCCCAGGTCGTTACGTCCCAGGTCGACGAGCATCAGGTGCTCGGCGCGCTCCTTGGGGTCGGCGAGCAGTTCGTCGGCGAGGGCCTGGTCCTCCTGCGGGGTGGCGCCCCGGTGCCGGGTGCCGGCGATGGGGTGGACCATGGCCCGTCCGTCCTCGACCTTGACCAGGGCCTCGGGGGAGGAGCCGACGACGTCGAAGCCGTCGAAACGGAACAGGTACATGTACGGGGAGGGGTTGGTGGCCCTCAGGACCCGGTAGACGTCCAGCGCACTCGCCGTGCACGGGGTCTCGAAGCGCTGGGAGGGGACGACCTGGAAGGCCTCGCCGGCCCGGATGCGCTCCTTGATGTCCTCGACGGCCTCCTGGAAGTCGGGGCCACCCCACAGCGCGGTGTACTCGGGCAGCTCGGAGGGCGGGAGGGCCGCCGGGGGCTGGGCGACGGGCTTGGCGAGGTCGGCCTCCATGGCGTCGAGGCGGGAGATCGCGTCGGCGTGGGCCTCGTCGACGCCGGTGTCCAGGTCGTTGTGGTTGATGGCGTTGGCGATCAGCAGGACCGAGCCCTCCCAGTGGTCCATGACCGCCAGATCGCTGGTCAGCAGCATGGTCAGCTCGGGGAGCCGCAGGTCGTCCCGCTCGCCGGGGCCGATCTTCTCCAGGCGGCGCACGATGTCGTAGCCGAGATAGCCGACCATGCCGCCGGTGAAGGGCGGCATGCCTTCCTGGTGCGGGGTGTGGAGCGCCTCGATGGTGGCGCGCAGCGCGGCGAGGGGGTCGCCGTCGACGGGGACGCCGACGGGCGGGGTGCCGAGCCAGTGGGCCTCGCCGTCGCGGGCGGTGAGGGTGGCGCGGCTGCGGACGCCGACGAAGGAGTAGCGAGACCATGAGCGGCCGTTCTCCGCGGACTCCAGCAGAAAGGTCCCGGGGCGCTCGGCGGCGAGCTTGCGATAGAGCCCGACGGGGGTGTCGCCGTCGGCGAGGAGCTTGCGGCTGACGGGGATGACACGCCGGTCGGTGGCCAGCTTACGGAACGTCTCGAGGTCCATGGCGGCTGACCTTACTGATCCAGTGACGGTACGTCGGAACCGGTGGCGCCCGGGGCGCCCTCCACGGCCTTGAGGACGGCCTCGTCGAAGCAGGTGCGGTCGCCGGTGTGGCAGGCGGCGCCGATCTGGTCGACCTTGACGAGGAGGGTGTCGGCGTCGCAGTCCAGGGCGACGGACTTCACCCACTGGAAGTGGCCGGAGGTGTCGCCCTTCACCCAGTACGCGCGGCGGCTGCGCGACCAGTAGGTGCAGCGCCCGGTGGTGAGGGTGCGATGCAGGGCCTCGTCGTCCATCCAGCCGAGCATGAGCACCTCGCCGGTGTCGTACTGCTGGGCGATGGCGGGCAGGAGCCCGTCGGCGCCGCGCTTGAGGCGGGCGGCGATCTCGGGGTCCAGCGCGCTCGGGGTACCGGGGCGGCGGGGCTCCGGGAGGGAGAGGGCTGCTGGAGGACGGCGTGCTGGTCATGCGTGCCATTGTGCCGCGCCGCGCGGACGGGCCTCGCCGGTTGTCCACAGGCCGGACCCTCTTGTCGTACGAATGACCGGACCGCGTGGTGACCATCCGGGTATCCGTGGCGATGGATCGGCCGGACCTGCGCTGGGCGGACCGGAGGCACGGTCGTAGGCTGGCTGTCATGTCGACCCATGCCAAGCGTGAACGGCTTCTCTTCGCCGACCTGTTGGAGACCGCGGGCCCCGAGGCCCCCACCCTGTGCGAGGGCTGGACGACCCGTGATCTGGCCGCGCACGTGGTGGTGCGCGAGCGCCGCCCCGACGCCGCCGGGGGCATCCTCATCAAGCAGCTCGCGTCGCGCCTGGACCGGGTGATGGAGGAGTTCGCGGCGAAGCCCTACGAGGAGCTGATCCAGCTCGTCCGTACCGGTCCGCCGCGTTTCTCGCCCTTCTCCTTGAAGCAGATCGACGAGGCCTCGAACACGATCGAGTTCTACGTGCACACCGAGGACATCCGCCGGGCCCGGCCCGAGTGGTCGCCGCGCGAGCTCGACCATGTCTTCCAGGACGCCCTGTGGTCCCGTCTGGAGCGCACCGCCCGGCTCATGGGCCGGGGCTCCCCCACCGGGCTGGTCCTGCGCCGTCCCGACGGCCGGACGGCGGTGGCCCGTCGCGGTACCCCGGTGGTCACCGTCACCGGTGAACCGTCCGAGCTGCTGCTGTTCCTGTACGGCCGCCAGCAGGTGGCCGACGTGGAGCTGGAGGGCGACAAGGAGGCGATCACCAAGCTGCACGAGACGAAGCAACTGGGGATCTGAGCGGAGCGGCGTAAGCCCCGGTCGCCTGGTGGCCGGGGCTTACATCGAGGTGGGACGGCGTCACCGTACGGGGTGCCCGGCCCCGCGCAGCGCGTTCTTGACCTCGCCGATGCGCAGGTCGCCGAAGTGGAAGACGGAGGCGGCGAGGACGGCGTCGGCGCCCGCCTCGATGGCCGGGGAGAAGTCGGCGAGCTTGCCGGCGCCGCCGGAGGCGATGACCGGTACGGTGACGTGCTTACGGACGGCTGTGATCATCTCCAGGTCGTAGCCGTCCTTGGTGCCGTCCGCGTCCATCGAGTTGAGCAGGATCTCGCCCGCGCCCAGCTCGGCGGCCCGGTGGGCCCACTCGACGGCGTCGATGCCGGTGCCCTTGCGGCCGCCGTGGGTGGTGACCTCGAAGGAGCCTTCGGAGCCGCTGCGGGAAGGGGTGCGACGCGCGTCGACCGAGAGCACCAGCACCTGGCGGCCGAACCGCTCGGCGATCTCACGGATCAGGTCGGGGCGGGCGATCGCCGCCGTGTTGACACCGACCTTGTCCGCGCCGGCCCGCAGCAGCTTGTCGACGTCCTCGGCGGTGCGGACGCCGCCGCCGACGGTCAGCGGGATGAAGACCTGCTCGGCGGTGCGGCGCACCACGTCGTAGGTGGTCTCGCGGTTGCCCGACGAGGCGGTGATGTCGAGGAACGTCAGCTCGTCGGCGCCCTCGGCGTCGTACACCTTCGCCATCTCGACGGGGTCGCCCGCGTCGCGCAGGTTCTGGAAGTTGACACCCTTGACGACCCGGCCGTTGTCCACGTCCAGGCAGGGGATGACTCGGACCGCCAGGGTCATGAATCCACGGCTCCTTAGAAATTCCAGAAAAACCCAGGAGGGCTGGGCCAGGCCCGACAGCGGCCTAGCCCCGGAATGCTTCGATCTCTACTTCGACCAGGATGCGCGGGTCGACGAAACCCTCCACGACCAGCAGGGTCGAGGCCGGACGCACCGGGTCGAAGATCTCCTTGTGGGCCCGCCCCACGGCTTCCACGTCCCGCATGTGCGTCAGGTACATCCGTGTGCGGATCACGGACTCGGCACCGAGCCCGAACTCGCCGAGGGCCGCGACCGCGCTGGTGAAGGCCACCTTGGCCTGCTCGTAGGGGTCGCCCTCCCCGTGGAGCACCTCACCCTTGAAGGCGGTCGTGCCCGCCACCAGGACGCGGTCGCCCGCCGCGACGGCGCGCGCGAAACCGAAGGACTCCTCCCAGGGACTCCCGCTCTGCACCCGCCGTACGGCATCGGACGTCATGACGACACCGCCTCCAAGGCCTCTTCCAGGGTGAACGCCTTCGCGTACAGGGCCTTCCCGACGATGGCCCCCTCGACACCGAGGGGCACCAGCTCGGCGATGGCCCGCAGGTCGTCGAGGGAGGAGACGCCGCCGGAGGCGACGACCGGGCGGTCGGTGGCCGCGCAGACGTTCCTCAGCAGCTCCAGGTTCGGGCCCTGCAGGGTGCCGTCCTTGGCGATGTCCGTGACCACGTACCGCGCGCAGCCCTCCTTGTCGAGGCGCTCCAGCGTCTCGTAGAGGTCGCCGCCGTCCCGGGTCCAGCCGCGGCCCTTCAGTGTCGTACCGCGGACGTCGAGGCCGACGGCGACCCGGTCGCCGTGCTCGGCGATGACCTGGGCGACCCACTCGGGGCTCTCCAGGGCGGCGGTGCCGAGGTTCACCCGGGTGCAGCCGGTGGCCAGGGCCTTCGCCAGGGAGGCGTCGTCCCGGATGCCGCCGGACAGCTCGACCTTGATGTCCATGGCCCGGGTGACCTCGGCGACCAGGTCCCGGTTGTCGCCGGTGCCGAACGCCGCGTCGAGGTCGACCAGGTGCAGCCACTCGGCGCCCGCGCCCTGCCAGGCGAGGGCGGCCTGGAGCGGTGAGCCGTAGGAGGTCTCGGTGCCGGACTCGCCGTGGACGAGCCGGACCGCCTGGCCGTCACGGACGTCGACGGCGGGGAGGAGTTCGAGCTTTGCCATGGCTACAGGGTTCCGATCCAGTTGTTCAGCAGCTGCGCTCCGGCGTCGCCGGACTTCTCGGGGTGGAACTGCGTGGCCCACAGGGCGCCGTTCTCCACGGCCGCCACGAACGGCTTGCCGTGCGTCGACCAGGTGACCTTGGGGGCGGTGAGCGCGGGGTTGTGCGTCTCCAGGGACCAGTCGTGGACGGCGTAGGAGTGCACGAAGTAGAAGCGGGCGTCGGCGTCGAGGCCGGCGAACAGCTCGGTGCCGGCCGGGGCGTCGACGGTGTTCCAGCCCATGTGGGGCACGATCTCGGCCTGGAGCGGTTCGACCGCGCCGGGCCACTCGTCGAGGCCCTCGGTCTCCACGCCGTGTTCGATGCCGCGGGCGAAGAGGATCTGCATGCCGACGCAGATGCCCATCACCGGGCGGCCACCGGACAGGCGCCGGTCGATGATCCAGTCGCCGCGCGCCTCCTTGAGGCCCTTCATGCAGGCGGCGAAGGCGCCGACGCCGGGGACCAGCAGCCCGTCGGCGTTCATGGCCCTGTCGAAGTCACGCGTTATCTCGACCTCGGCGCCGGTGCGTGCGAGGGCGCGCTCGGCGGACCTCACGTTCCCGAAGCCGTAGTCGAAGACCACGACCTTCTTGGACGTGGTGCTCAATTCCACACCTCCAGCCGCAGGATGCCCGCGACGAGACACATCGCGGCGCCGATCGAGAGCAGCGTGATGAGGCTCTTGGGCATCTGCTGCTTGGCGAACGAGATGATCCCGCCGACCAGGAAGAGGCCGACGACGATCAGGACGGTGGACAGACCGTTCACAGCGCGCCCTTCGTGGAGGGCAGGATGCCGGCCGCGCGCGGGTCGCGCTCGGAGGCGTAGCGCAGCGCCCGGGCCAGCGCCTTGAACTGGCATTCGACGATGTGGTGGGCGTTGCGCCCGTACGGCACGTGCACGTGCAGCGCGATCTGGGCCTGGGCGACGAAGGACTCCAGGATGTGCCGGGTCATCGTGGTGTCGTACTCGCCGATCATCGGCGCCATCTTCTCGGGCTCGGTGTGCACGAGGTAGGGGCGGCCGGAGAGGTCGACGGTGACCTGGGCGAGGGACTCGTCCAGCGGGACCGTGCAGTTGCCGAAGCGGTAGATGCCCACCTTGTCGCCGAGGGCCTGCTTGAAGGCGGCGCCCAGCGCGAGGGCGGTGTCCTCGATGGTGTGGTGGGAGTCGATGTGCAGGTCGCCGTCGGTCTTCACGGTCAGGTCGAACAGACCGTGGCGGCCGAGCTGGTCGAGCATGTGGTCGTAGAAGCCGACCCCGGTGGAGATCTCCGTCCTGCCGGTGCCGTCGAGGTTGATCTCGACCAGGACCGAGGTCTCCTTCGTGGTCCGCTCTATGCGTCCTACGCGGCTCATGCGCTCTGCTCCTTCTTCAGTTCACGTACCGCGTCCAGGAACGCGTCGTTCTCGGCGGGGGTTCCGGCGGTGACCCGCAGCCATCCCGGCACACCGTTGTCCCGGACCAGGACGCCCCGGTCGAGGATCCCGCGCCAGACCTCGTGGGCGTCGGCGAAGCGGCCGAACTGCACGAAGTTCGCGTCGGACTCGGTCACCTCGTAGCCGAGGGCGCGCAGCTCCGCGACGAGCCGGTCCCGCTCCGTCTTCAGCTGTTCGACGTAGCCGAGGAGGGTGTCGGTGTGCTCCAGGGCGGCCAGCGCGGTCGCCTGGGTGACGGCGGAGAGGTGGTACGGCAGCCGGACGAGCTGGACGGCGTCGACGACCGCCGGGTGCGCGGCGAGGTAGCCGAGGCGCAGACCGGCCGCGCCGAAGGCCTTGGACATCGTGCGGGAGACGACGAGGTTCGGGCGTCCGTCGAGCAGCGGCAGCAGCGAGTCGCCGTGGCTGAACTCGACGTAGGCCTCGTCGACGACGACCATCGAGGGCCCCGCGGCCTGCGCGGCCTCGTACAGCGCGAGGACGGTGTCTCGCGGGACCGCGTTGCCCGTGGGGTTGTTGGGGGTGGTGATGAAGACGACGTCGGGCCGGTGCTCGGCGACGGCCTTCTCGGCGGCGGCGAGGTCGATCGTGAAGTCGTCGTGGCGCGGGCCGGAGATCCAGCCGGTGCCGGTGCCGCGCGAGATCAGCCCGTGCATGGAGTACGAGGGCTCGAAGCCGATGGCCGTGCGGCCGGGCCCGCCGAAGGTCTGCAGCAGCTGCTGGATGACCTCGTTGGAGCCGTTGGCCGCCCACACGTTCGCCACGCCGACCTCGTACCCGGAGGTCTTCGACAGGTACTCGGCGAGCCGGGTCCGCAGCTCGACCGCGTCCCGGTCCGGGTAGCGGTTGAGGTGCCGGGCGGCCTCGCGCACCCGCTCGGTGATCCGCTCGACCAGCGGCTCGGGCAGGGGGTACGGGTTCTCGTTGGTGTTCAGGCGTACGGGGACGTCGAGCTGGGGCGCGCCGTAGGGGCTCTTGCCGCGCAGTTCGTCCCGTACGGGGAGATCGTCGATTCCGAAGCTCACTTGCCAGGTACCTTCCAGCCGAACCTTGCCTTGATCGCCGCGCCGTGCGCGGGGAGGTCCTCCGCCTCCGCCAGCGTCACCACGTGGTGCGCGACCTCGGCCAGCGCGTCCTCGGTGTAGTCGACGATGTGGATGCCGCGCAGGAAGGACTGGACGGACAGACCGGAGGAGTGGCAGGCGCAGCCGCCGGTCGGCAGGACGTGGTTGGAGCCGGCCGCGTAGTCGCCCAGCGAGACCGGCGCCCAGGGCCCGATGAAGATCGCGCCCGCGTTGACGACGCGCTCGGCGACCGCGGCGGCGTCGGCCGTCTGGATCTCCAGGTGCTCGGCGCCGTAGGCGTTGACGACGCGCAGGCCCTCGTCGACGCCGTCGACCAGGACGATCGCGGACTGCCGCCCGGCCAGGGCGGGCAGGATGCGGTCCTCGATGTGCTTGGTGGCCTCGACCTGCGGCTGGAGTTCCTTCTCGACGGCGTCGGCGAGCGCGACGGAGTCGGTGACGAGCACGGCGGCGGCCAGCGGGTCGTGCTCGGCCTGGCTGATCAGGTCGGCGGCGACGTGCACCGGGTCGGCGGTGTCGTCGGCGAGGACCGCGATCTCGGTCGGGCCCGCCTCGGAGTCGATGCCGATGACACCGGTGAAGTACCGCTTGGCGGCGGCCACCCAGATGTTGCCCGGCCCGGTGACCATGGGGGCGGGCGGGCAGGACTCGGTGCCGTACGCGAACATCGCCACGGCGGTGGCGCCGCCGGCCGCGTAGACCTCGTCGACGCCGAGCAGGGCGCAGGCGGCCAGGATCGTGGGGTGCGGAAGCCCGTCGAACTCGGCCTGCGCCGGCGAGGCGAGCGCGATGGAGGGGACGCCCGCCTCCTGCGCCGGGACCACGTTCATGATCACGGACGAGGGGTAGACGGAGCGGCCGCCGGGGGCGTAGAGGCCGACGCGCTCGACCGGCACCCACTTCTCGGTGACGGTGCCGCCGGGGACGACCTGGGTGGTGTGGGTGGTGCGGCGCTGCGCGCGGTGGACGGTGCGGGCGCGGCGGATCGACTCCTCCAGGGCCGCGCGGACGGCCGGGTCGAGTTGGTCCAGCGCTCGCGTGAGGGCCTCGGCCGGGACCCGCACGGAGGTCAGGCGTACCCCGTCGAACTTCTCCGCGAAGTCGATCAGCGCCGCGTCGCCCCGATGATGCACGGCCTCACAGATCGGACGCACCTTCTCCAGGGCGGCCGAGACGTCGAAGTCGGCTCGGGGCAGCAGGTCGCGCAGGGCGGGTCCCTCGGGGAGGGCGTCGCCGCGCAGATCGATTCGGGAGATCACAGCCCCAATTCTCTCAGACCCGCGCAGGCGGCCGTCCGCGCGTTCCAATGGCTGATACGCGCACGCGCGGAACCCGGAAGATCCTCTTCACGTCTAGCGTTCAGGCCGTCACTCAGCGGGCATCACCAGCGTAAACAGTTGCGCGATACACGCGAATGCCGAGGACGGGGGAAGGAAGAGTCGTGAGCGAGGGGCCCGGCATCCGGGACGACGGGGAGCTGCCGGACGACCTGACCGCCGCCGAGGCGGGGATGTGGCAGGCCTTCCGCAACGGCAGCGTGTACGACCTGCGGGACGGGGACGTCACCGTGGACGATCCGCACGGCGGCCACCCCTGGGGTCCCGAGCGGACGGTACGGGCCCGGATCGTGGCCTGGCTGCTGCTGGACGGGCCGCCCGCGCTGGCCGGCCGGGTGTCCGCGCTGAAGCTGGTCGGTGTCCAGATCAAGGGCGTGCTGGAGCTGGCGGGCGGCCAGGTGGTGCCGTACGTGGAGATGAAGGGCTGCCGGTTCGAGAAGGAGATCCTGCTGCCGGAGGCCCGGTTCACGACGATTCGGCTGGTGGACTGCTCGG
This sequence comes from Streptomyces sp. MNU76, assembly GCF_020982545.1. GTDB lineage: Bacteria > Actinomycetota > Actinomycetes > Streptomycetales > Streptomycetaceae > Streptomyces. Next base: position 384,586 of record NZ_JAJKLK010000005.1, read on the forward strand.
TGCCCCGGCTGGAGGCCGCCCGGCTGCAGACGGAGGGCGATCTGCATCTGCCGCGCTGCCGGTTCCACAACGGGGTGCGGCTGGCGGACGCCCAGATCGGCACCGATCTGCTGCTCAACCAGGCGGTCGTCTACCGCGACCGGCACGGCCGCTCGCTCTCCGCCGACGGGCTGACCGTCGCACAGGACGTGCAGGCCGAGATGCTGGAGTCGCACGGCGAGCTGAGTCTGCGCGGCGCGACGGTCGGCGCCTCGCTCAGTCTGCGCGGCAGCCGGCTCGCCAACCCCTACGGCCGCCTCGCCCTGAACGCGCCGCAACTGACCGTGGAGCGCACCCTGTATCTGACCCCGGCCGGCCTCGGCAATCCGCTGCACACGAGCGGCATCACACCCGCGCGCGGCACCCGGGTGCAGCGGTTCGCGTGCCAGGGCGGGATCCGGCTCGACGACGGGCGGTTCGGGGACTCGGTCGACCTGGAGCGGGCCCGGTTCACCTTCACGGACGAACAGGAGCTGTCGCTGCGCCGCGTCCAGGTGCCCGAGCTGCGGTTCCTCGGCGAGAGACCCGAACGTGGCAAGGTCGTCCTGTCCGGGGCCCGCGTCGGCGTCCTGATCGACAAGTCGGAGAGCTGGCCGGGCCCGGGCAATCTGCGCATGGACGGCTTCCAGTACGAGGGCCTCGTGCCGCGCGACCGGTTCCCGCTGGCCGGGCGGCTGGAGTGGGTCGCGGCGGCGACCGCCGAGTACAGCCCGGAGCCGTACGAGCGGCTGGCGACCGTGCTGCGGGCCGGCGGGGACGACGAGGGCGCCCGCGAGGTGCTCCTCGCCAAGCAGCGCCACCGGCGGGAGAACCTGCCGCTGGCGGCCAAGTTCTGGGGGTACGTGCAGGACTGGACGGTCGCGTACGGGTACCGGCCGGGTCGGGCCGCGGTGTGGATGGCGGTGCTGTGGGCGCTGACCTCGTACGCCTTCTCGCACGCCGACCATCCGCCGCTGAAGAGCGGCGAGCATCCGCACTGGGACCCGTCCCTGTTCGCCCTGGACCTGCTGCTGCCGGTCATCGACCTCGGCCAGGTCGGCTACTGGCAGCTGAACGGCGGATGGCAGTGGCTGGCGGCGGTGGTCATCATCCTGGGCTGGATCCTGGCGACGACGGTGGCGGCGGGCGCCACCCGCCTCCTGAGCAGGAACTGACCGGATCCCTTCAGGAGTTGACCGGATCCGGTCAGAAGTTGACCGGCGTTTTCGGCCTGATCTCCACAACAGACAACCTGATTCGTCCGCCCTCCGTCTTCGTACCGAAACCATCAGTTCGCAACACCAGTTCGCATCACCACGACGGTGAGCACCCGGTCCGCGAGAGCGGCCCCGGGCGAGGCGCGAAGGGGGCCAGGCGCCATGGATCCGCTGCGCGCGCTCGTCCGCACCGCCCGGATGGCACGCCACACCTCACGTCTCGCCGTGGGCCTGCCCGCCGACGACGAGGTGCTGCTCGACGCCCCCGACGAGCGGCTCGGGCCCGCGCTGGTGGCGGCCGGCCGCGGCGACCACACGCCCGCGGCGAAGCTGCTGGCGACCACCCGGGAGGCCGCCGAGTGGGAGAACCGCGACCGGTACGCGCTGCGGCTCGCCGCCTTCGCCCACGCGCGCGACGCGTGGCTGCGGAGCTGGCGCCGGGCCGCACCGCGCGACCCGGACGTCCTGCTGATCAGGGCAGAGCTGGCGGTGGCCCGCGGCTGGCGCTCCCCCGCTCGGGCGGAACTGCTGCGCGAGGCCGGCCCGTTGATCACGGCGGCGGCCGAGGGCGAACCACGTGATCCGGTGCCCTGGCGGATCGCGCTCGACCACGCCCGGGGCACGGGCCTGGGCCACACCGGCTTCGAGCGGCTGTGGACGGAGGCGGTCCGCCGCTCACCGCACCACTACGGCTGTCATGTCTCGGCCCTGAAGTACCTGTCCGCCGCGTGGTACGGCTCGCACCGCGAGTGCTTCGACTTCGCCGAGCGGGCCGCCGAGGACGCGCTCCCCGGGTCCCTCGTCCGGGCCCTGCCGGTCCGGGCGGCCTTCGCCTACCTCATCGACGGCGGGGCGGAGATCCCGCGCGCGCGTCTGGACCGGGCCGCGGACGGCGCGATCGCGCTCTCCGCCGAGTACGGGCCCGACGACCCCTGGCCGGCCGAGGTCCGCAACCTGCTGACCTACGTCCTCGTCAGGCTGGAGCGCTGGTCCGACGCCCTGGCCCAGTTGCGCGTGATCGGCCCGTACGCGACGTCGTTCCCCTGGGACCGGGTGTCGGACGATCCGCTGGGCCAGTTCCTCCAGCTGCGGGACGGCGTACGGCTGGAGGTGGCGTGCTCGATCCCGCTGTGGGAGCGGCGGGAGAGGCCGACGCGGGCCGTAGGGTAGCGCTCCCGGGAGGTCACCAAACGAGTACGGACGAACGCGCGCGCCCCGACGACCATTAGGCTCTGGCCTCGTGACCACCGTCCGGCTGCCGCTCTTCCCCCTGAACTCGGTGTTGTACCCGGGGCTCGTGCTTCCTCTGAACATCTTCGAGGAGCGCTATCGCGCCATGATGCGCGAGTTGCTGAAGACCCCCGAGGACCAACCCCGCCGCTTCGCCGTGGTCGCCATCCGCGACGGCCACGAGGTCGCGCCGAGCGCCCCGGGCATGCCGGATCCGACCGCGTTGCCCGAGCGGGGCCCCACGGCGGGTTTCGGCGAGGAACCGACGAAGGCGTTCCACTCCGTGGGCTGCATCGCGGACGCGGCCACCATCCGGGAGCGCGACAACGGCACCTACGAGGTCCTCGCGACCGGTACCACCCGTGTACGCCTGCTCTCGGTGGACACCACGGGGCCGTTCCTCGTGGCGGACCTGGAGGAACTGCCGGAGGACGCGGGCGACGAGGCGGGCGCGCTCGCCGAGGGTGTGCTGCGGGCGTTCCGCCAGTACCAGAAGCGGCTCGCGGGCGCCCGGGAGCGCTCGCTGTCGACGGGTGCGGACCTGCCCGACGAGCCGGCCGTCGTCTCGTACCTGGTCGCGGCGGCGATGATGCTCGACACACCCGCCAAGCAGCGACTCCTCCAGGCCCCCGACACGGCGTCCCGGCTGCGGGACGAGCTGAAACTCCTGCGCGCCGAGTCCGCGATCATCCGTAGTCTGCCGTCGTTGCCCTCGTCGGAGCTGACGCGGGGTCCGACGAGCCTCAACTGACGCACACGAGAAGGCCGATGGCGAAGAAGTCGAAGAAGCAGCAGGCGGGTGGCACGCCGGCGACGGTGGCCCTGACGGCGGCGGGCGTGGAGTTCACGGTGCACGCCTACGAGCACGATCCGGCGCATCCCTCCTACGGCGAGGAGGCGGCCGAAGCGATGGGCGTGTCGCCCGAGCGGGTCTTCAAGACCCTGGTGGCGGACGTCGACGGCGCGCTGGTGGTGGCCGTCGTGCCGGTGTCGGGCTCGCTGGACCTGAAGGCGCTGGCGACGGCGGTCGGCGGCAAGCGGGCGACGATGGCCGATCCCACGCTCGCGGAGCGCACGACCGGCTATGTCCGTGGCGGGATCTCCCCCCTCGGCCAGCGCAAGAGGCTCCGCACGGTGCTGGACGCGTCGGCGGAGGCGCACGACACGATCTGCGTGTCCGCCGGGCGCCGCGGTCTTGAGGTGGAACTCGCGCCGGGTGACCTCGCGAAGCTCACGGAGGCGGTGACGGCGGAGATCGCTCGCGCGTGACCCCGCCGGGGGGGCGCCTCTATGTCGGGTGCGGCTCCGGTGGGGCTTCTCGCGCAGTTCCCCGCGCCCCTGAGAAGCAGGGGCTGCGCCCCGCGCTTTTCATTCCGCCGCCCCGTCGCTTTCCAGCTCCGCAGGGCCGCGTGGTCTTTCAGGCCCGCAGGGGCCTGATGCTTTCAGGGGCGCGGGGAACTGCGCGAGAAGCCCCACTCACCCGCACCCGCCGACGAGACCCGAACCCCCGAGCCCATAGGCGCCCGGCGTCAGGCAACGCCGTACCCGTCCTTGTCCACCCCGGAAGACCGCGGCTCGGGATCCCGCGGCCCGAACATCGCCGTCAACCCGAGGTGCACCAGCAACCCCGCGAACGGCCACACCAGCAGCGCCCCCTTCGCCCCGAGCTTCAGCGGCGCCGAGAACGTCACCCCCCGCCCGACCTCCTTCGCCCGCGCGGCGACATCGGTCCCGGGCCCGAGCCACACCCCGAGCCGCCACGCCAGCACGGCCCCGAGCAGCCCGCCGACCATGAGCGCCACGACGAGCGGCACCCCGCCGCGCCGGCGCAGCAGGAACACGACGAGCGCGCTGAGCGCACCCGCGCCCAGGGCCAGCAGCGTGAACGTTCCGTCGACCCCCACGGCCTGCTCGCCCTCGGTCTCCTTGAAGTAGACCGCCGACCCGTCGGAGACGAGCGGCACGTGCGGCGCGAGCCACCACCACAGGATGCCCAGCAGCGCGCCGCCGACCAGCGCCATGACCACCGTGACGACGGCGGCCTCGATCAACTCGGTCCTGAGCCCGGGGCCGGCCGGAGGTTCCTCCGGCCCGTACCAGGTTTCCGCACCACTCCCACCGCCGGTGGGCGGCGGAGCCCAGGGGTCGTCCGGGGACTGGTTGTGCGGCGGCGGTGGAGGAGTCAACGGTGCGGTCACCCTGCCATCGTGCCAGGCCCGGCCGTGCGCCGCGTCACCGGACGGCGGCCCGCCGGTACGCCCAGGTGGCGACGGCGAGCGAGACGACCCCGACCCCCGCGCACACGGCGAGGTCCCCGAGCACGAACGCCCAGTCGGGGTGCGGCCCGAAGGTCCGCGCGAAGGCCTCCACGCCGTACGTCGACGGCAGCAGGTCCCGGGCGAACTGGACGAACGCCGGCATCCGGTCGGCCGGCAGCACGCCCAGCAGCAGCGCCGCCGACATGCCGAGCTGTCCGAGCACGGTGGCGAGTTCCGGGCGCGGGGCGAGCAGCCCGAGCGCGGCGCCCAGTCCGGCGAGCGCGGCCCCGGCGAGCGGGATCACGGCGGCGAGCACCCAGAGGTGGGTCAGCGGCAGCCCGAAGAGCACGCAGCCGAAGACGGCGGTCACGACGGTCCCCGGCACGGTGAAGGAGGCGTAGGCCCCCGCCGCGCCCAGCACCACGGCCGCCGGCGGCACCGGCAGGGTCGCGTAGTGGTCGAGCCCGCCGCTGGACCGCAGCTGCCCGAAGTACTGCGCCAGCAGATTCAGCGCGACGAAGGCGACGACGAGCACCGCCGAACCGGCGACCACGGCGTGCGCCTCGGCCCCGCCGTCCACCACTCCGCGCATCAGGATCATGATCCCGATCGACTGGAAGGTGGCCACGAACAGCAGCGGGATCCGCGCGACCCGCGCCCGGGACAGCTGCGCCCGGTACACCGCGCAGAGTGAGGGCCACAGGCGCGCGCGGGGCCCGAGCTCGGCGGCTCCGCGCTCCACGCGCTCCTCGATTGCCAGGGCCTTGCCCGGCAGGATCTCGGCGGGTACGACACTCACGTCGAGCTGCTCCTCTTCGCTTCGGCTGTCGCCCATTTTCGTACGGCTGCGGCAGCCCCGGCGTTCACCCGCGCACCGACCGTTCTCCCGCTCACGCCCGCGTCCCTCACCCCTTGACCAGCCCCTGCGCACTGCCCGCGCTGCCGCCGAGCGCCAGATAGACGTCCTCCAGGCTCGGCGTGGCGAGGGTGAAGTCGTCGAGCGCCACGAAGGCGGCGCCCCCGGTCACGGTGGCCACCACGGCACGCGCCTCCTCGGGCGCGAGCCGGAGCGTCCAACGGCGCCCGGACTCCACGGCACGCGGGCGCAGGGCCGCGACCTCGGGCACGTCCAGCGGCGCCTTCTCCCGCCACACCAGTTCGACCCGCACCTCGCCCGCGACCCGCTCCTTCAGTCCGGTCGGCGTGTCGCAGGCGATGACCCGGCCCTGGTCGAGGACGGCGACCCGGTCGAGCACGGTCTCGGCCTCGATGACGTTGTGGGTGACCAGCAGGACGGTGGTGCCGGACTCGGCGCGCCGCCGGTCGACGGCGGCCCACACGGCGCGCCGGGCCACCGGGTCCATGCCGCTGGTCGGCTCGTCGAGCACGAGCAGCGGACGCTCCCCGACCAACGCGGTGGCGAAGCAGGCGAGCCGCCGCTGCCCGCCGGACAGCTTCTTCAGCGGCCGCGCGGCGAGCCCGGTCAGTCCCAGTTCCTCCAGCACGGCGTCCCGCTCGGCCCGCGCCCGCCGTACGTGCAGCCCGCGCAGCCGTCCGGTGGTCTCCGCGGCGAGGGCCACGGTCAGTTCGTCCAGGGCGGTCGACTCCTGCCCCAGATAGGCGAGGATCCGCGCGGCCCGCTCGGGGTGCCGCACGATGTCGTGGCCCAGGATCTCGACGGTGCCGTCGTCGGGTCGCATCAGCCCCGTCAGCTGCCGGACGAGCGTGGTCTTGCCGGCCCCGTTGGGTCCGAGCAGTCCGAAGATCTCCCCACGCCCGACCTCCAGGGCCACGGCGTCGTTGGCCCGCACCTCGGGGGTCCCCGGTGTCCCGCGCCGTCCCCGGGTAGCCGGATAGGTCTTGGTGAGCCCCCGCACAGCGCACACGACATCCCCGCCATGCCGGACCGCCTGTGCCGTACGCGTACTCACGAGGGACGAGCCTACGGGGTCCGGAGGGCCCTCCTGTCTTCGGGGCACTGCAGCGCGCCCCTCCAGGGGCGCGGGGCTGTCACCCATGCGGCTCCGCCGCGTGGGCGCGACCAGCCACGACGAACGCGCACCCGCCCACGCGCAGGCGTCCCCGGGCTGTCAGGCGCCCTACCGCTCCCCCGCCGGCGCGTGCTCGACCCCCGTCCGCACATCGATCTCCCGCCAGAACCCGGCCCGGATCGCATACCGGTCGTGCTCGTCGATCTGATCGTCCTTGTGCGCCAGCAACCCGAACCGGGCGGCGTACCGCAGCAACTCCCCGTCCACCCGGTGCGGCACCCGGGGATACATCCCGGACAGCTTCTGCAGATGCGACTGGTCGGTCAGCCGGGCCATCCACCGCCGGGCGAACACCTGCCCGACCTCGAAGGGATCGCCCCCGACCGTCGTGATGTCCTCCTCCCGGTCGGCCCACCGCTGCTCCGCCGTCGTCAGCTGCGCCAGTGTCGGCATCGCCGCGGCCTCGGGCGGCTCCGCCGGGCCTCCGGGCCGGTCCACCCAGCCCTTGTCGGAGGACCACCTGAGCGTGGCGCCGGCCGGATGCTGCACGGCGTGGGCCCCCGGCCCGCGCATCGCCGCCAGGTCCTTCGGTGTCGGTACGCCCTTCGGCGCGGCCGTCTGTTCCTCGGCACCGTTGCGCGCGGCGCCGGCCCCCGACGCGTGTTCGGGTTCTCCGGGCGCCCGCTCGGCGGCCGCCGCGAGCGCCGACTCGGGCAGCGGCGCCGACAGGATCGCGGCGATCTCCGGCCGCGGCACCGGCTGGGGCGCGCAGATCCCGCCGAGGTCCTTGGCGCGTACGGCCTTGGTGATCCACATCCGGTCGAGCACCCGCCGCTCGTCGGCCTCGGCCACCAGGTCCTCGGACTGGTTGTAGTCGCCGTCGGCGGCCTGCACGGCCCAGAGGTGGACGGCGACGCCGTGCTCCTTGGCGGCCATCATGCCCGGCAGCAGGTCTCCGTCGCCGGTCACGAGGACCACGTCGGAGCAGGCGCGGTTGCGGGCCAGTTCGGTCAGTTCGGCGTGCATGGCGGCGTCCACGCCCTTCTGCGCCCAGCGCCCGTCGCTGCGGGTCAGCGCGCCCAGCCGGACGGTCACCCGGGGCATCACGCGCAGCCTGCGGTGCTCGGGCTGCGGGACGCGGTCGGGGGCGCCGTCGAACCAGTAGATGCGCAGCAACGGCCGTTCGGTGTCGGCCTCGGCGCGCTCGCGCAGCCCCTGGATGAGGGCGGCGTGATCGACGGTGATGCGGGAGCGGGAGGGTTCCCCGGCGAGGAGGCTGGCGGCCGCGCCGAGCAGATACCCGGCGTCCACCAGGACGATGCAGCGGTCCACGCGATCCACCCTCTTTCCGGGAGGTTTGCTTCGGGCTTCCTTCGAGTCTGCCCGACCGCGCGGAGCTTAACGGCCGGAACTCGATCTTCGGCGTGGCGTATCCGGGCGCGCGCCCCCGTGGCCGCGGCCCACGGTCCGACAACTCTCGTCACGGACGGTGATTTTCCGAAATGCGCGCCTTGTCGTGCTATGTGAGTCTGGTCGCGGCCCTGGCCCCTAGATCCCCCACAGGAGGCAGATCACCATGGCCAAGAACAAGAAGCAGGACCGTAAGCAGCCGCAGTCCGAGCGTGGTCAGCAGCAGGCCCAGCAGTCCTCGCTGGAGTCGCAGGCCGAGCAGCGCGCGACCCAGGTGACGCCCGGCGACATGGCCCGCAAGGGCCGGCAGAAGCGCTTCGGTCACAACTGACATTTGCGTGAAGGCTGTTGCAGCCCCGATACACCGAGGGGCGCATCCGGAACTCCGGATGCGCCCCTCGCGCGTTCACGCCCGGCGGACCCCGGGTCCGCCCGAGTCCGCCCCTATCCGCTCAGCCGGCCAGGCAGGACGGTCCGAGCAGTACCTTCAGGTCGCCGAACAGGGCCGGGTCGGGCTTGACCCGGTGCCGGTCGAGGCGGAGGACGGTCGTCCTGGTCGGCCCCTGAAGCCTGATCCGGACCTCGCTGTCGCCCTTGTGGTGGGTGAGGATCTCGCCGAGCCGGCTGACCATGGGCGGGGTGACCCGGGTGGCGGGGATGGTGAGGATCACCGGCGCGTTGGTGCCCGCGTTCGACAGGTCGGGGACCTGCATCTCCATGGCGACCAGCCGCGGCACGTCCTCGCGCTTGTCGAGGCGGCCCTTGACGAACACGACGGCGTCCTCGACGAGTTGCGTGGAGACGAGTTGGTAGGTCGCCGGGAAGAACATGCACTCGATGGAACCGGCGAGGTCCTCGACGGTGGCGATGGCCCAGGCGTTGCCCTGCTTGGTCATCTTGCGCTGGAGGCCCGAGATGATGCCGCCGATGGTGACGACCGCGCCGTCCGCGTGCTCACCGCCGGTGAGCTGGGCGATGCCCGCGTCGGCCTTGTCGGAGAGCACGTGCTCCAGGCCGAAGAGGGGGTGGTCGGAGACGTAGAGACCGAGCATCTCCCGCTCCTGGGCGAGGAGATAGGTCTTGTCCCACTCGTCGGTGGTGAACTCCACGTCGAGCCCGAAGCCCGGCTCGCTGCTGTCGTCCTCGCCCATGCCGCCGAAGAGGTCGAACTGGCCCTCGGCCTCCTTGCGCTTGACCGCGACCACGTTGTCGATCATCGAGTCGAAGTGCGCGGTGAGGCCCTTGCGGGTGTGCCCCATCGTGTCGAACGCGCCCGCCTTGATCAGCGACTCCGTGGTGCGCTTGTTGCAGGCGACCGCCTCGACCTTGTCGAGGTAGTCGGGGAAGGATGCGTACTTCCCCTTGGCCTTGCGGCTGCGGATGATCGACTCGACCACGTTCGTACCGACGTTGCGCACGGCTTCGAGGCCGAAGAGGATCACGTCGTCGCCCTGGGCGGCGAAGTTGTGCTCCGACTCGTTGACGTTCGGCGGGAGCACCTTGATCTTCATGCGCCGGCACTCGTTGAGGTAGACCGCCGACTTGTCCTTGTCGTCCTTGACCGAGGTGAGCAGCGCGGCCATGTACTCGGCCGGGTAGTTGGCCTTGAGGTACGCCGTCCAGTAGGAGACCAGGCCGTACGCGGCGGAGTGGGCCTTGTTGAAGGCGTAGCCGGCGAAGGGGACCAGCACGTCCCACAGGGCCTGGATGGCCTCGTCGCTGTAGCCGTTCTTCTGGGCGCCGGCCTGGAAGATGGTGAAGTTCTTCGCCAGTTCCTCGGGCTTCTTCTTGCCCATCACACGGCGGAGGATGTCGGCCTCGCCGAGCGAGTACCCGGCGATGATCTGGGCGGCCTTCTGCACCTGCTCCTGGTAGACGATCAGGCCGTAGGTGACCGCGAGGACCTCCTGGAGCGGCTCCTCCAGCTCCTTGTGGATCGGGGTGATCTCCTGCCGGCCGTTCTTGCGCTCGGCGTAGTTGATGTGCGAGTTCATGCCCATCGGGCCGGGTCGGTACAGGGCCGAGACGGCGGAGATGTCCTCGAAGTTGTCGGGCTGCATCTGGCGGAGCAGGGAGCGCATCGGGCCGCCGTCGAACTGGAAGACGCCGAGGGTGTCGCCGCGGCAGAGCAGTTCGAAGGTCTTGGGGTCGTCCAGCGGGAGCGAGAGCATCTCCAGGTCGAGGCCCTTGTTGGCCTTCACCATCTTGATGGCGTCGTCCATGATCGTGAGGTTGCGCAGGCCGAGGAAGTCCATCTTCAGCAGGCCGAGCGACTCGCACTGCGGGTAGTCCCACTGGGTGATGGTCACGCCGTCGGTGTGCCGCACCCAGATCGGGGCGTGGTCGACGATGGGCTCGCTGGACATGATCACGCCGGCCGCGTGCACACCCATCTGCCGGACCAGGCCCTCGACGCCCTTGGCGGTGTCGATGACCTTCTTCACGTCCGGTTCGTTCTCGTACATCGCCCGGATCTCGCCCGCCTCGCTGTAGCGCGGGTGGGAGGGGTCGGTGATGCCGTTGAGGTCGATGCCCTTGCCGAGGACGTCGGCGGGCATGGCCTTGGTGAGCCGGTCGCCCATCGCGTACGGGTAGCCCAGCACGCGCGCGGAGTCCTTGATGGCGTTCTTCGCCTTGATCTTGCCGTAGGTGCCGATCATGGCGACCTTGTCGGCGCCGTACTTCTCCGTCACGTACCGGATCACCTCGACGCGCCTGCGCTCGTCGAAGTCGATGTCGACATCGGGCATGGAGATGCGCTCGGGGTTGAGGAACCGCTCGAAGATCAGACCGTGCGGGATCGGGTCGAGGTCGGTGATGCCCATGGCGTACGCGACGATCGAGCCGGCCGCGGAGCCTCGGCCGGGGCCGACCGCGATGCCCTGCTTCTTGGCCCACATGATGAAGTCGGCGACCACGAGGAAGTAGCCCGGGAAGCCCATCGAGATGATGGTGTCCATCTCGTACTCGACCTGCTTCATACGGTCGTCCGGGATGCCGTCCGGGAAGCGGCGGTGCATGCCGCGCATGGTCTCCTCGCGGAACCAGCTGACCTCCGTGTACCCCTCGGGGATGTCGAACTTCGGCATCAGGTTCCGGGCCTCGAACATGCCCGTGGTGTCGATCTGCTCGGCGACCAGCAGGGTGTTGGCGCAGCCCTCCTGCCAGGCGTCCGAGGAGTCGATGGCGTACATCTCGTCCGTGGACTTCAGGTAGTAGCCGGTGCCGTCGAACTTGAAGCGGTCCGGGTCGGAGAGGTTCTTGCCGGTCTGGATGCACAGCAGCGCGTCGTGGGCGGTCGCCTCGTGCGCGTAGGTGTAGTGCGAGTCGTTGGTGACCAGCGGGGGGATGCCGAGCTTCTTGCCGATCTCCAGGAGGCCGTCGCGGACCCGGTGCTCGATCTCGATGCCGTGGTCCATCAGCTCCAGGAAGTACCGGTCCTTGCCGAAGATGTCCTGGTACTCGGCGGCGGACTTCAGGGCCTCGTCGAACTGGCCGAGGCGCAGCCGGGTCTGCAGCTCTCCGGAGGGGCAGCCGGTGGAGGCGATGAGCCCCTCGGACCACTGGGAGATGGTCTCCTTGTCCATCCGGGGCCACTTCTGCAGCCAGCCCTCGGCGTACGCGTCGGAGGAGAGCTTGAAGAGGTTGTGCAGACCGGTCTTGTTCGCCGCCCAGATCGTCTTGTGCGTGTAACCACCCGAACCGGATACATCGTCCCGCTTCTGGTGCGGCTGGCCCCACTGGATCTTGCGCTTGTTGCGGCGGGACTCGGGGGCGACGTACGCCTCGATGCCGATGATCGGGGTGACGCCGGCCTTCTTCGCGGAGTGGAAGAAGTCGTACGCCCCGTGCAGGTTGCCGTGGTCGGACATGGCGATGTGGGTCATGCCCATCTCGTTGCACGCGTCGAACATGTCCTTGAGCCGCGCGGCACCGTCCAGCAGCGAGTACTGGGTGTGGACGTGCAGGTGCGTGAACGGCGGCTTTGACACGGCTTCGGCCTCCAGGGGACACAGGGAAAACAGGCGTGAACGACTTCCCCACGGGCTGCGGACAGTCTGGGGGACAGCGTCGAAGTCTATGCCTCGGAACTGACACGGCGAGGGCTCTCCCCCGTACCTTTCGGGGAGGAGTCGTGGGCACTCCCGTGCGCGCTCGCACGTTGAGAGGTCGACCCACCCGTGATCCATCAGGAGGCACCCAGCGATGTCGGTTCCGCAGCTCGACGACGAGCGACGCGGTGAGCAGATCCTCGCCGTCTTCGACACCGCCTTCGGCCAGCTCCTGGCCGCCGACCCGGCCGCGTTCCGCGTGAAGTTCCGGAAGATGGCGGCCTCGGCCTTCGCGTTCTACCGGGGCACGGCGTGCCTGTTCTACGACGACCTGGAGGCGGAGAACGCCGGGCGGGGTGGCGGGAGCGAAGGTGCCGGCCCGTACCTGGACGAGCGCACCTCGCGGGTGTGGATCCACGGCGACCTGCACGCGGAGAACTTCGGCACGTACATGGACTCCACGGGCCGCCTGATCTTCAACGTGAACGACTTCGACGAGGCCTACGTCGCCCCCTTCACCTGGGACCTGAAGCGCTTCGCCGCCTCCGTGGCGCTCATCGGGTACGCGAAGGCGCTCAGCGACGAGCAGATCACCGAGCTGGTGGAGACCTACGCGGCCGCCTACCGCGAGCGGATCCACGCCATAGCGACCGGCGCCAAGCAGGACGAGGTGCCCCCGTTCACGCTGGACACCGCCCAGGGCCCGCTGCTGGACGCGCTGCGCGACGCCCGCTCGCTGACCCGCTTCGGCCTGCTGGACTCGATGACGGAGATCCGCGACTTCGAGCGCCGGTTCGCGCCGGGCGGCGGCTCCATCGAGCTGGACGCGGCCACCCGCTACAAGGTGCTGGCCGCCTTCGACGGCTATCTGGAGACGCTCCCCGAGTCGTCCCTGACCCGCCCGGACTCCTACCGGGTGAAGGACGTCGTCGGCCGCCGGGGCATCGGCATCGGCTCGGCGGGGCTGCCGTCGTACAACATCCTGCTGGAGGGGCAGAGCGACGCCCTGGAGAACGACGTCGTGATCTACATCAAGCAGGCCCAGACCCCCGCCGTCTCCCGGCACATCACCGACCAGCGCATCCGTGACTACTTCGAGCACGAGGGCCACCGCACGGTGATCTCCCAGCGGGCGCTGCAGGCGCACGCGGACCCGTGGCTGGGCTGGACCGAGCTGGACGGCGCCGGACAGCTGGTCGCCGAGGTGTCGCCGTACGCGGTCGACCTGGACTGGAGCGACATCGACGACCCGGAGGAGATCGCGGCGGTCGTAGCCGACCTCGGCCGGGCCACGGCCACGATGCACGCGGCGGCGGACGACCTGACCGGGCAGTCCCTGGTGCCGTTCTCCACGGAGCGGGCCATCGACGCGGCGATCGCGGCCGACGAGGAGGGCTTCGCGCCGCTCCTGGTGGACTTCGCCCACGCGTACGGGGCTCGGGCACGTGCGGACCACCAGATCTTCGTCGACCTCTTCCGCAACGGCCGGATCCCCGGTCTGTAGCCGCCCCACATCCCCGTCGGGCACTCACAGGGGCCTTTTAGCGGTCCCTTACGGGTGTCCGTGGGAGACTCTCCACGCCATGGACATATCCGGGACCCACTTCAGAGCCGTACGCGCGGCGCTGTTCACGGCTGTCGTCGTGACGCTCGGCACCGCGTCGCACGTGCTGCTGTCCGGGGTCCCGCTCCCGCTGACCGCCGTCGCCGCGATCACCGCCGCCGTCTTCGCCGTCTCGTACGCGCTGGCCGGCCGTGAGCGCGGCTTCGGGCGGATCGCCTCCGTACTGATCCCGCTGGAGCTGGCCGCCGACACGGTGTTCACCGCGGGCCAGCACGCCTGTTACGGCGAGGCGGGCGGTCCGGTCACCGGTCCGCTGCGGCAGCTCGGGCTCGATGTGCTGTGCGGCGGCAGTGTCGGCGCACCGCTGGCGCGGGTCACCGGCGGCTCCGGGCGGGCTGCCGCGCTGCTGGCCGGCGCCGGTCCGACCGCCGCCTGGCTGCTGCTCGCCGCGCATGTCGGCGTGGGGCTGCTGGCCGCCGCCTGGCTACGCCGGGGCGAGCGGGCGCTGGCCCAGCTGCTGGACGCCGCGGTCGCCGCCGGTTTCCGGCCGCTGCTGCTCGCGGTCGCCTCCGTCCTGGTGCGGCCCGCCCCGGCGGAGCACCGGCCGCGGCGCGTGGCGGACCGTACGGCCACCGCCCGCACCCTTCTCTTCGCCCATTCCCTGGGACGGCGTGGACCGCCGTGCTCGGTCACCTTCGCGTGACCGCCTTCCGAGCACGAGCACATCCCCGTCCTACCCATCCGCGCACACCGGGTGCGCGTTTCCCAGGGAGTCACCCTTATGAGCAAGCGGAACAGCAACGCGGCGAAGTCGGCGGCCCGTGAGCGGCTGCGTCTGGAGCGCGAGCGTCAGGCCAAGCGCGCGAAGGTCAGGCGTCAGGCGATCGTGGCGTCGTCGATCGTCGCGGTTCTCGCGATAGCGGGCGGCGTCGGTTACGCCGTCGTCCAGAACAGCAAGCCCACTGAGTGGGAGGCGGCGGCCGACGCCACGGTGGTCGCCCCCGCCAACACCTCGGGCAAGAACGGCACCACCGTCCTGATCGGCGACTCCACGTCCGACAACGTGGTCCATCTGTACGAGGACCCGCGCTGCCCGGCCTGCGCCAGCTTCGAGCAGACCGTCGGCGAGACCGTCGACAAGGGCATGGAGGACGGCGACTACAAGCTCTCCTTCACCCTCGGCACCTTCCTGGACGGCAACCTCACCGGCGAGGGCTCGAAGAACGCGCTGAGCGCGCTCGGCGCCGCCCTGGACGTCAGCCCCGAGGCGTTCCTCGACTACAAGGCCGCGCTGTACTCCGCGAAGTACCACCCGTCGGAGTCGACCGACGAGTTCGCCAAGGACAGCTATCTGATCAAGGTCGCGAACACCGTCGACGCGCTGAAGAACAACAAGAAGTTCCAGGACGCGGTCGAGAAGGGCACCTACGACGCCTGGGCGATGCGGATGAGCAAGTCCTTCGACGACGCCGAGGGGGTCGACTCGACCCCGACCATCAAGATCAACGACAAGACGATCACCAGCCCCTCCTCGGTCGCGGACTGGGAGAAGGCGCTCAAGGACGCGGGCGTCACCAAGTAGGCACCGCGCCGAGCACAGGGCGGGTGGGTGCCCGGGGACCGGCCCCCGGGCACCCACCCGCCCATCTCGCGCTACGGCTACGGCTACGGCGCGATGTACGGCTTGATCCGCTTCCGGTAGTCCTCGGGCCGGACCTCGTTGTAGTACTTGTCGGCGTCCTCGTCGTCCGAGGAGGTGAAGATGTAGGCCGGGCACTCGTCGGACTCGGCCTTGCCGCTGTGCGCGTACTGCTCCTTGCCGGTGCGCGCCTCGACGACCCGCAGCCGGTACGAGGTGTTGTACGTCTTGATCTTCAGCGGCTTGCCGTCGGCCTCCATGTCACAGACCTTGCCGGTCGCGGTGGCCTTGGTGCGCTCGAGGCAGACGACCAGCTCCGTCTGGGCCGGCTTGTCCTCGTAGCCGAGGAACCAGCCCTTGGGGAAGTCGCCGTCGACGGGCACGCTGCTGTTCCAGCCGTCACCGGTGCTGTTCATGAGCTGCGCCGGGTGCACCGTCTTCTTCGTACGGTCGTAGGCCGGCAGTCCCGCGAAGCCGAGTCCGTCCGTGCAGACCCGCTCCAGGTCCTGGGTGGTCACTGGAACCTCCGGTTCGTCGGCGGCGGCACCGGCGGACGACCCGCCGCCACTGCCTCCCCCGCTGCTCCCGGTACTCCCGGTGGATGACGAGCACCCGCACAGGACCACGCCCAGCACTCCGGCGGCGACCCACACCCGGGCACGCTGCATCGACGACCTCCCTGCCGCAAAATGAAAAGAAGCAGGCAGGGCATGTCCCCCGGGTCATGCCCTGTCCCCCCTGCCCTGCCGAGACATCAGCGTGCCGGACTCCGGGGCGCCGGGTATCGGGGAAGAACCCCCATGTAGTCGTGCGGCCCCTGTGCAACCGAGGGCTACTCTGTACGCGCCTCGATGACGCGTGCGAGGAATTGCCGGCGGGGTGTCGTGCGGGGGCGGCGCCCCTGACGCATACCGGGGGGACGTACGCGAGGCGTACGGGGGCGTGCGGGGCTTGCCACGACCATCCCAACAGGGCGCAGGGGGCCTGGAGTTGCCGTCTTTCTCTTTGGATCCGTCGTTCTCCGCGGAGCCGTCGTTCTCGTCGCTGTCCTCGCCCGCCCTGATCGGCCGGGAGGCGGAGCGCGAGCTTCTGGCGGCCGTCGTCCGGGCGGCCCGGGACGGGCGGGGTTCGTCGGTCTTCGTGCTGGGCGAGCCCGGCATCGGCAAGTCCCGGCTCGTCGAGGAAGCCGCGTCCGCCGCCGCGCACGCCGGGGCGCGTGTCCTGCGCGGACGAGCCGCGTCCGCCGGGCGCGCGGTGCCGCTGCGCCCTCTGGCGGAGGCCGTGTTCTCCGGGTTACGGGGCGACGGGGCGCCCTCGGACGGTGAACTGGGCCTCTATGAACCGTTGTTGACACGGCTCTGCGGGCTGGCACCACAGGACGGCGCGCCCCTCGTCGGATACGCCGAGGCGGTGCTGCGGCTGCTGCAGGTCCTCGGCCGGGACGGCAGCTGCGTCCTGGTGCTGGAGGACCTGCACGACGCGGACGCCGACACGCTCGCCATCGTCGACTACCTGACGGACAACCTCGCCGGGCAGCGGACGGTCCTGCTGGCGACCCTGCGCGGCGAGTCCGGCCCGGCGCTCGACCTCGCCGGGGCCGCCACGTCCCGTCGTACGGCCCGGACCGTCCGCCTCGCCCGTCTCGGGCCGGCCGGCACCGCCGAGCTGGCTGCCCGCTGTCTGGGCCATGACTCCGCCGAGGACGTCCCGACCGCGGTACTGGACCGGCTGCACACCGTGTCCGAGGGCGTCCCCTTCGTCGTGGAGGAGCTGCTGCGCGCCATGGTCGACGGCGGCGGTCTCGTCCGGGGCGGGGACTCCCGCTGGACAGTGACCGGCTCCCTCGACGCCGGGGTCCCCGCCACCGTCGCCGCCGCCGTCCTGCAACGCGTGGACCAGCTGCCGCCCGCCGGTGTCGCCCTCCTGGAGGCGGCGGCGGTCCTCGGCCGGCGCTTCCCCGTCGACGTCGCCGCCCGCGCCGCCGGCCTGGACCGCGCCACCGCCCTCGCCCAACTCCGTCGCGCCTCCCACGCCCACCTCGTCTCCGGCGCCACCACCCCGCCGACCCCGGCTGGCACAGCTTCCGCCACGCCCTGACGGCCGATGCCATCGCCCACCGCCTGCTCCCCGCCGAACGGGCGGCCCTGTGTCTGGCGGCGGCGGACGCGATCGAGGGGGCGTGGGGGCGGGCGAGGCGGAACCGGGCCCCGACGGGACGTACGCCGCCCGGGTATCCCGACACGCCCGCACGACCCGAGCCCACCGGCCCCCGACACGCCGAGCCCGGACAACGCCCGCGCCTCGAAGTCACCCGGCACACCGGCCAACGGCACCGCGTCCCCGGCCGACCTCCCCGACACACCGAAGCGCGCCCCCACCACCCCTCGGTGAGGACGCCGGTGACGCCGGCGACGATCTGTACCGGCTCGCCGCGGAGCTGTGTGTCGCCGGGGGACGGCCCGCGCGGGCGGCCGTGCTGCTCGCCCGGGCCGGTCGGCAGGCCGTCGCGCGGGGCGCGCTGCTGACCGCCGTCGAACTCCTCGACCGGGGCCTGGAACTGATCGCCGACACGCCGGACGCGCCGCCCGAGGCCGTCGCCCGGCTGCTGGAGGAACTGCTCGGCACGCTCGTCCTCACCGGCGACGTACGGCGCGTACCCGAACTCGGTGACCGGCTGGACCGTGTCCTGACGGTGTCCGGCGCGCCGGCCGGCCGTCGGGCGGTGGGCTTCCTCACCCGGGCCCGGGCCGCGGCGACCGCCCAGCAGTGGGAGGAGGGCCTGACCGCCGTGCAACGGGCGAGGGACCTGCTCGGCGACACGCCCGACCCGGCGTCCCGCGCCGCGCTGGACGCGGTCGCCGCCCACCTCGTGCTCAACTCGCAGCGCCCGGACCGACTGGAGAGCGCCCGCGCGCTCGCGGAGGGCGCCGTCGCGACCGCCGAGGAGGTGGGCCTGCCGGAGGTGGCGTGCAAGGCGCTCAACATGCTCGGCTACTGCCTGCGCCCCCGGGACCTGGGCGAGGCGGAGGACGCGTTCGCCCGGCTGGTCGCCACCGCCGAGACACACGCGCTGCCGGTGTGGCGGATCCGCGGTCTGCTGGAACTGGGCGTGCTCGACCGCGTCAGATTCACCGGCACGGACCGGCTGCTCGCCGCGCGCGGGGCCGCCGAGGACACCGGCGCGGTGCTCATGACCGCCTGGGCCGACATGCATCTGACCCTCGCCCACATTCTGCGCGACGAACAGGACCGGGCCACGGAGTCCGCGCGTCGCCTCCGGGAGACGGCAGGCCGACTGCGGTTGCGCGAGGTGGAGTTGATCGGCGCCGGCGTGGACGGCATCATCGCCGCCTCGCTCGGGGAGCGCGAGAAGCTCGACGCGACCCTGCGCACGCTGGAGCGCGCGCTCGCCGGGCGCAGCGCCGGGGCGCTCTGGGGGTACGCCGACACCTCCGTGTGGGGCTGGGCCCAGGGCATCTGCTCCCTGCTGCGGGAGGAACCCGACCGCGCGCTGGCCGAGTTCACCGAGGCGGACGCCGTCATGCGGGCCCTGCCCAGCACCCGTGGCGTCACCGGTTTCCTCGGCCCGTACCTCCTGCTGCGCACCCTGCACGGCACGGCCGACTGGGGCGAACTCGACGGTCCCGCCGCCGAACGGCTCGCCCAGGTCCACTGGGACCACCCCTTCGCCGGCTGGTCCCGGGCCGTCCTGCTGGGCCGTGAAGGACGGACGGCCGAGGCGGCCAAGACGGCGGAGGAAGCGCTGACCGGCACCGCCACGATCCCGCTGGCCGCCCACCTCTGCATGCGGCTGGGCGCCCGGGCCGCGCTCGTCGACGGCTGGGGCCGGCCCGTCGAATGGCTGCGCGCCGCCGAGCAGTTCTTCCACGAGCGGGGCACCACCCGCGTGTCCGCCGCGTGCCGCGCCCTGCTGCGCGACGCCGGCTCCCCCGTGCCGCGCCGCCGCCAGGGCCACGACACGATCCCGGGAGAACTGCGCCGCGTGGGGGTGACCGCCCGGGAGTACGAGGTGCTGCGTCTGCTCGCCGCCCGGCTCGGCAACCAGGAGATCGCCGAGCATCTCTTCCTTTCCCCCCGCACGGTCGAGAAGCACCTCGCCAGCCTCCGCCACCGCACCGACAGCGCCGACCGCGCGGCCCTGATCGCCCTGGCCAGACGTTACGCCGAGGACCGGTGACCGACGCGGGCGCGCCCTCACCGAAGCACTGACAACCCCTCACGACGACCGCCCACTTGGGCGGTGTTCGTCCGCTCCCTCCATGCGCGATCCGACGAACAGCGCACGACCGTCTGAACATTGAGCAGATTTCGGACTTCCGTCTTACATCCAGCCGTACCCATCAGTAATCTCATCGGCCGTGACCAGTCGCAGATCTCACTCCAGACCCGACTCCCCCACCCAGCCCACGAGTTCGTCCGCCCCGAGCCGCCGTACGGTGGTCAAGGCGGCCACGGCCGGAGCCGTCCTCGCGGTACCGCTGGCGGCCGCGATACCGGCGCGCGCGGCCGAGTCCCCCGCCTTCCTGCACGGGGTCGCCTCCGGTGATCCGCTGCCCGACGGTGTCCTGCTGTGGACCCGGGTGACGCCCACCGCCGCCGCGCTGCCCGGCTCCGGTGTCGGCCCGGACGTCGAGGTGGGCTGGACCGTCGCCCTGGACAAGGCGTTCACCCACGTCGTCGCCAAGGGTTCGACGACCGCGAGCGCCTCCTCCGACCACACCGTCAAGGCGGACGTACGCGGCCTCGCGCCCGCCACGGACTACTGGTTCCGTTTCTCGGCCGGCGGCACCGACTCCCCGGCCGCCCGCACCCGCACCGCCCCGGCCGCCGACGCCGCCGTCACCGGCCTGCGCTTCGGCGTGGTGTCCTGCGCCAACTGGGAGGGCGGCTACTTCGCGGCCTACCGTCATCTCGCCGCGCGCGGCGACCTGGACGCGTGGCTCCACCTCGGCGACTACATCTACGAGTACGGCACCGGCGAGTACGGCACCCGCGACAAGGTCGTACGACCCCACGCGCCCGCCCACGAGATCCTCTCCCTCGCCGACTACCGCGTCCGGCACGCCCGTTACAAGACCGACCCGGACCTCCAGGCCCTGCACGCGGCCGCGCCGGTCGTCGCCATCTGGGACGACCACGAGATCGCGAACGACGCCTGGTCGGGCGGCGCCGAGAACCACACCGAGGGCGCGGAGGGCGCCTGGGTGGCCCGTTCGTCGGCGGCCAAGCAGGCCTACTTCGAGTGGATGCCGGTGCGCCCGGCGGTAGCGGGCACCACCTACCGGCGGCTGCGCTTCGGCAAGCTCGTCGACCTCTCCCTCCTCGACCTGCGTTCCTTCCGGTCGCAGCAGGTGGGCATAGGCGACGGCGAGGTCGACGACCCGGACCGTACGCTGACGGGCCGGACCCAGCTCGACTGGCTGAAGGCCGGGCTCAAGTCCTCCGACACGACCTGGCGCCTGGTCGGCAACTCGGTGATGATCGCCCCGTTCGCCCTCGGCAACCTCACCGCCGACCTCTTCGAACCGCTCGCCGAGCTGCTCGGTCTGCCGAAGGAGGGGCTCGCGCTCAACCCGGACCAGTGGGACGGCTACACCGACGACCGCCGCGAACTCCTCGCCCATCTGCGGCAGAACGCCATCCGCAACACCGTCTTCCTCACCGGCGACATCCACATGGCCTGGGCCAACGACGTGCCGGTCAACGCCGGTACGTACCCGCTGTCGGCCTCCGCCGCCACCGAGTTCGTCGTCACGTCGGTCACCTCCGACAACCTCGACGACCTCGTCAAGGTCCCCGAGGGCACCGCCTCCGCCGTGGCCTCCCCGCTGATCCGCGCCGCCAACCGGCACGTCCACTGGGTCGACACCGACCGGCACGGCTACGGCGTCCTGGACATCACCGCCGCACGGGCGCAGATGGACTTCTACGTCCTGTCCGACCGCACCAAGGCCGACGCGACCTCGTCCTGGGCGCGGTCGTACCGGACGCGGAGCGGGACGCAGAAGGTGGAGCGGACGTACGACCCCGTGTGATCCCGCCCGGGCCTCAGAGGGTTTCGAGGAAGCCGAGAGCCACGTGCCAGGTGGCCTCGGCGGCCTCCTCGTCGTAGTCGGGGAGGTCGGGGTCGGTGTAGAGGTGGCCGGCGCCGGCGTAGCGGTAGACCTCGACGTCGGCACCGGCCTTGCGCATCTGCAGATACCAGGCGCTCAGCCAGTCGTCGGGCTCGAAGGGGTCGGGCTCGGCGACGTGCAGTTGAACGGGCAGCTCGTCCACGGAGGCACTGGCGGCGATGTCCGACGTGCCGTGCAGGAGCAGCAGTCCGCGCGCGTTCTTGTCGCCCAGGGCGAGGGTCTGTGCGACGGCGGCACCGAGCGAGAAGCCGGCGTAGACGAGCCCTCGCTCCGAATAGGGCGCGGCCGCCAGGACCGCCCGCTTGAGGAGCTCTTCCCGGCCCAGTTCCTCGTTGAGGTCCCTGCCCTCCTCGACCGTGTCGAACGTCCGGCCGTCGAAGAGGTCGGGGGTCCACACCTCGTGACCGGCGTCACGCAGCCGGTCCGCCGCCCGGCGCACGGCGGGCCGCAGACCGTAGATCGAGTGGAAGAGCATGATGTTCATGGGGCCATGGTGCCAGCCGGGGCCGACAACGGGTCCGCCGCCCGGCCCCGGCACCCGCACCCAGAGCGCGGCCGAAGTCACATGTTCATGACCCCGCGCGGCCGGTTACGTTCGAAGGCATGGAGAACCTACTCCGCCCATTGATCGTCATCGGTGGCTCGGTCGTCCTCACGCTGCTCATCGGCTGGACGACCGATCTGCTGCTGCGCAAAGCGGACCAGCGTCACCACGAAACTCCCTTGTGGGGCCTGCTGCGCCGCGGTCGCATCCCCTACCAGCTGGTCCTGTGCGCGGCCTTCCTCAGAGCGTCGTACGACGAGGCGCAGCTGCTGGAGCAGCACCGCACCGCCATCGGCCGCACCCTCACGCTGGTGCTGATCGGCGCCACGGCCTGGCTGGTGATCCGCATCGCGGCCGCGATAGTGGAGACGACGTACAGCCGTTACGCGCGCGCCCACCGCGATCCGGCCCGGGTGCGCCGGGTTCGGACCCAGGTGACGCTCATCATGCGGGTCGTCTCGGCGATCGTCGGTGTGGTGGCCGCGGCCGCGATGCTGCTGACGTTCCCGGCGATGCGCGCGGCCGGCGCCTCACTGCTGGCCTCGGCCGGGCTCCTGGGCATCGTCGCCGGTATCGCCGCGCAGTCCACGCTGAGCAACCTCTTCGCCGGGCTGCAGATCGCCTTCGGCGACATGGTCCGCCTCGGTGACGTGGTCGTGGTGGAGGGCGAGTGGGGCACGGTCGACGAGATCACCCTCACGTTCCTGACGGTCCGCACCTGGGACGAGCGCCGGATCACGATGCCGGTGTCGTACTTCACCTCGAAGCCGTTCGAGAACTGGTCCCGGGGCGGCGCGCAGATGACCGGCACGGTCTTCCTGCACGTGGACCACGCCGCGCCGCTGGCCGCGATGCGCGAGCGGCTGCGCGACATCCTGCGTTCCTGCCCCGCCTGGGACGGCCGCCACTACGACCTGACGGTCACGGACTCGACGCCCTCGACCATGGAGGTCCGCGCCCTCGTCACCGCCAAGGACCCGGACGACCTGTGGACCGTCCGCGTCTCCGTCCGCGAGCAGCTCATCCACTGGCTCACCGAGACCCACCCCTACGCCCTCCCCGCGTCAACACCGCCGACGCGGTCCTCCCCCGACCCACCCCCACTCCCACCCCCACTCCCACTCCCACAACGGCGACGGCGACGGCGACGGCACGGCCCCTCGCATCAACCGAGCCCGAGTCCACGAGCCCCCGAGGACCCCGGGCAGAGGCTGAACACTCCTCACACCGACCCACCAGTGGGGCGGCCCCGAACCCGGAGCCGCCCCACACCCACGTCCCACAACGAACCCGCAACCGTCAACGGCGACCAATCCCCACAAGAAGCCCGCACCTTTCCACCAAGGAGCCACGGGCGGTGCGCGGGTGGGCAACGTCTTGAACCCGCAGCCGCCGACGGCGACAAGCCCCCACAGGAGACCCGCACTTCACCATCAAGGAGTCACGGGCGGGCGCGGGTGGGCAAAGGGGCCGCCCAGCTCACCGCAGGCTCCGCACATCCAAATGCCGCAACACCCGATCCACCACCTCAGGATCCGCCCCCGCCTCACTCCGCGCCGCCAGCACCTCATGCCGAGCCGCGCTCAACATCTCCCCTGGATCCGCCGCATCCGGCGAAGCCGCCGCACCCGCTGCTCATGCCCCTCGCGGCGCTCCTCCTCCCCCACCTCCGGACTGATCCGCACCCCGATCTCGAAGGCCCGCCGCAGCAGCCGCTCGGACATCTCCTCCGGCAGCTCCTCCGTCTCCTCGATCTCCTTCAGCCGCCGCTTCGCCGCCTTCGCCGCCCGCACGGCCAATGCCTTCTCGAACCGCTTCCCGACCCCTTCGTCCGCCCGCACCCCCAGCCACCGCACCAGCCGCGGCAGCGTCAGCCCCTGCAGCACCAACGTCGCCATGATCACCCCGAACGCGATGAACACGATCTCGTCCCGGTCCGGGAACGGCGCCCCACTGTCCGTCTCCAACGGAATCGCCAGCGCCAGCGCCACGGACGCCACCCCCCGCATCCCCGACCACCACATCACCACGGTCTCGCGCCACGACATCGGGATCTCCTCGTCGTAGTCCCGCTTCGCGTGCAACCGCCGCGCCAGCCAGGTCGCCGGCAGCAACCACAGCAGCCGTACGAGCACGACGACGGCCACGACGGCCGCCGCCCAGCCGAGCATCTCGCCCCACCGCCCCGACGCCGTACGGATCGCGTTGTACAGCTCCAGCCCGATCAGCCCGAAGGCGACACCGGTGACCAGCGTGTCCACGACGTCCCAGACCGTGTGCCCGGCGAGCCGCGTCAGGACGTCGTCCGCGCCGAGCGCGTACTCCGCGAGGAACAACGCGGTCGTGAGCACCGCGAGCACCCCGGACCCGTGGAGCTCCTCGGCCATCACGTACGACGCGTACGGCACGAGCAGGGTCAGCCCGATCTGCAGCGTCGCGTCCTCCAGGAAGTCCATCAGCTTGTTGGCCGCCCAGCCGAGCCCGATGCCCACGGCGAGGGCGACGACGGCGGACAGCACGAGCTGGAGCGCGGCGCTGGGCCAGGAGAACGATCCGCTGACGACGGCGGCGATGGCCACGTGGTAGAGCACGATGGCGGTGACGTCGTTGAAGAGGCCCTCGCCCTCCAGTATCGACACCAGTCGGCGCGGCAGCCCGAGTTGCCCGGCCACGGCGGTCGCCGCCACCGGGTCGGGCGGCGCGACGAGGGCGCCGAGCGCCACGGCCGCCGCGATGGGCAGTCCGGGCACGATCGCGTGCGCCATGGCGGCCACCGCGGCCGTGGTCACGAACACCAGGGCCACGGCCAGCAGGAGGATCGGCCGCAGGTTCGCCGTGAACTGCCGCCAGGAGGTCCGCCGGACCGCCGCGTACAGCAGCGGCGGCAACAGCAGCGGCAGGATGAGGTCCGGCGGGATCTCCACGTTGGGCACGAACCCGGGGATGGCCAGCGCGATACCGAGCAAGGTCATCAGCACCGGCGCGGGCAGCTTCAGCCGCTCCCCCACCGGCACACTGACCACGGCCCCCACCAGCAGGACGAAGAACAGGGCCAACTGATCCATGGGGGCGCTCCGCTGGTGCTGGACGATCACGACCGACCGGATGCCCCGGGTGCCCCACCCGCACCACGCAACGCTAAGGCCTGCACCGCGTCAAAGCCTGCGCCACATCAAAGCCTGCGCCGCATCGCGCGATGAGGTATGCCCGCGTCCAGGAACTCCGGTCCGTACGCCGCATACCCCAGCCGCTCGTAGAAACCCAGCGCGTGTGTCTGCGCCCCCAGGTCCACCTCGGTCAGCCCGCGCTCCCGGGCCGCCTCCTCGACGGCCCGCACCAGCGCGACCCCGACGCCCAGCCCTCGGGCCTCCGGCACGACCGCGAGCCGCCCCAGGGACCCGACCCCGAACCCCCTCCGGTCTTGCAGGCGGCGGCCTCCCTGCAGCCGCCCGGCCCCGAGGGGCACCCCGTCGTCCCGTACGGCGAGGACGTGCACGGCCCCGGCGTCGTACGCGTCGTACTCCAGGTCCTCCGGCACCCCCTGCTCGACGACGAAGACCTCCTTGCGCACCGCGAAGCACGCCTCGCGATCGCCGGGGCCGTCGGCGACGCGCACCTCGTAGGACACCGGTACGGGGCTCACGCGTACGTCTCCTCCCGGACCTTGTCCAGGGCCTTCTGCAGATCCGCCGGGTAGTCGCACTCGAACTCGACCCAGCTCCCGTCCCCGGGGTGCTCGAAGCCGAGCCGGACGGCCTGCAGCCACTGGCGGGTGATGCCGAGCCGCTTGGCGAGCGTCGGATCGGCGCCGTACGTCAGGTCGCCGACGCAAGGGTGCCGGTGGGCGGACATGTGGACGCGGATCTGGTGGGTGCGCCCGGTCTCCAGCTTGATGTCGAGCAGGGAGGCGGCACGGAACGCCTCGATGAGGTCGTAGTGCGTGACCGACGGCTTGCCCTCGGCGGTGACGGCCCACTTGTAGTCGTGGTTCGGATGCCGTCCGATGGGCGCGTCGATGGTGCCGCTCGTCGGGTCGGGTGGCCCTGGACCAGCGCGTGGTACCGCTTGTCGACCGTCCGCTCCTTGAACTGGCGCTTCAGGGAGGTGTACGCGTACTCCGACTTGGCGACCACCATGAGGCCCGAGGTGCCCACGTCGAGCCGGTGCACGATGCCCTGGCGCTCGGCGGCACCGGACGTCGAGATCCGGTACCCGGCGGCAGCAGCCGCCGATCACGGTGGGCCCGGACCAGCCGGGGCTGGGGTGCGCGCCCACCCGACCGGCTTGACACGACCACGTCGTCGTCGTCGTGCACGATCTCCATGCCCTCGACCGGCTCGGCGACGACCTGCACCGGGGCGGGCGCCTGCGGCATCTCGACCTCCAGCCAGGCCCGCCGTGCGCCCGCTCCGACTTGCCGACCACCGACCCGTCGACCGTGACCTTCCCGCGGCGGCGAGCTCGGCCGCCTTGTGCGGGAGAAGCCGA
>NZ_JAJKLK010000006.1 GCF_020982545.1 Streptomyces sp. MNU76
GCACCGACATCGACAACTTCTGCACCGGATGGCCTTCCTCACCGAGACCGGCGTGTTCGGGGCCTACCACCGGGTCCACGTGATCCGGTCCGTCCGGCAGATCCTCAACAGGATCCGCGTCCTGGGCCTGACCGCCCACGGCGAGATACTGGACGGGCTCCCTGCGAGTTTCGCGCTGTCTGTGCAGGACATCCCGGACGAGCCCGAAGACACCGAGGCCGGCAAGGACCTGCCGGACGAGGTGATGCGCGAACTCTGCGACAACCTGGACCGGTTGGAAAAGACCAGCTACCGCGAGATCCGTGTCGCCACCGAGTTGCTGATCGACACCGGTCGGCGGCCCGACGAGATCGCCAAACTGCCCTGGGACTGCCTGACCACGGACCCCGACGGCTCCCTCATTTTGCTCTACGACAACCACAAGAACTACCGGCTCGGCCGACGCCTGCCGATCGCCAAGGCGACCGCCGCCATCATCACCGAACAGCAGAAACAGGTCCGTGAGCGGTTCCCCGACACCCCGATCAGCATGCTCAAACTCCTGCCGAGCCCCGTGGCCAACCCCGAAGGGAAGAAGTCCATCGGCACGATCGGGGACCAGCACCGGGCATGGGTCGACGCACTGCCCGACATCATGATCCCGGTCGTCGTCGAGATCGACGGGAAGCACGTCACGCGGCTGCTGCCGTTCGACAAGTCCAAGATCTTTCCCTACGCCTACCGGCACAGCTACGCACAACGGCACGCCGACGCCGGCATCGCGCCCGATGTCCTCAAGGATTTGATGGACCATCGTGAACTCTCCACCACACAGTCCTATTACCGCGTCAACCAGGAACGACGGCGCGAAGCCGTCGACCGCGTCACCGCCCTGCAGTTCGACCGGCACGGCACCCGTGTGTGGCGCAAGGCCCAGGGCCTGCTCGACTCCGAGCACGTGCGACGGGCCATCGGAGAGGTCGCCACGGCCTACGGCATCTGCCTGGAGCCCCACAACGTCGCGGCTGGCGGACAGAGCTGCCCGCTCCGCTTCCGCTGTGTCGGCTGCGACCACTTCCGCACCGACGTCTCCTACCTCCCTGACCTGGAGCGATACCTCGATGACCTTCTCCGCAGTCGAGAACGGCTGATGTCGGCCTTCGAGGCCGACGACTGGGCCCGCAGTGAAGCGGTGCCCTCCGAGGAGGAGATCCGCCGGGTCCGCCGTCTGATCAGCCGGGTCAAGGCCGACCTCGACGACCTCTCGCCCGAGGAACGCTCCCAGATCGAGGAAGCCGTCGCGGTGGTACGCCGCAGCCGCACCGTCATGCTCGGCATGCCTCGCATCGCCCAGCCCATGCCCGACGTCCGTCCCTGGAGATTGCCATGAGCACCACCATGCGAGACGGCCGTCAGGCCAACTCCGAGCGCCGCCGCCAGCGAGTGGCCGCCGCGATCAAGAACGCCAGGAAGAACGGCACCCCGATCAGTGTCTCGGCCATCGCCCGGCAAGCCGGAGTCGACCGCACATTCCTCTACCGCCATCGCGACCTGCTCGCCCTGGTCCACGCCGCCGAACTCGAACCGGCAGCCCAGGACCAGGCCGCAGCATCGCCGGTGAGCCGAGCCTCGCTCCAGGCTGATCTCGCCAACGCCCAAGCTCGGAATGCCCGCCTGGCCGCGCGAAACCAACTGCTGGAGAAGCGGCTGTCGCAGGGGATGGGGGCTCAAGCCTGGCAGGAGTCGGGGTTGGGCGCCCCGGCCGACATCGACGAACTCCAGCGGAGGATAACCAGGTTGGAGCAACAGAACGTCGAGCTGGCAGCCGCGTTGGAGGAAGCCCGGGCCGACCTCGACGCCGCGCGAGCGGCCAACCGAGACCTGACCAGAGCCTTGAACCAACGCGGCTGAATCACACAGGGGTGAAGCTTCCCCTTGATCGTGGACACCTGGAGACTGGGATCTTGAGGTTCCAGAGGAAGTAGCACCAGGTGGGAAGTAAGTACACGAAGCGGTACACCGAGGAGTTCAAGCGGGACGCGATCGCGCTCGTCGACTCCTCGGGCAAGACGGTCACTGCCGTGGCCCGGGAACTCGGCATCAGCTCGGAGTCCCTGCGCGGTTGGTACCGCAAGGCCAAGGCTGACCGTGGCGAGGGCCAGGGCGGCGAGCTGACCAGCGCCGAGCGTGAGGAACTGCGGCGGCTGCGGCGGGAGAACCGCGAACAGCAGCAGACGATCGAGATCCTGAAAAAAGCGACCGCCTTCTTCGTGAAGGAGAACGACCGGTGAGCGAGCTCTACCGGTTCCTCCACACGGAGAAGGCAAACTACCCGATCACGTTGCTGTGCCGGGTACTGAAGGTCGCTCGCTCCTCCTACTACGCGTGGCGCGAGGGCGAGGCGGCCCGCCAAGCCCGACTGGCCGCCGACGACACGCTCGCCCACGAGATCACCGTGCTGCACATCGCCTCCCGTCGCACCTACGGCGTCCCGCGCATCCATGCCGAGCTGCGGCGTCTGGGGCGGTGGGTGAACCGCAAGCGCATCGCCCGCGTCATGCGCGAGCGCGACATCCGCGGCGTCACCCGCCGCAAGCAGCACTCGCTGACCCGGCCCGATGCGAAGGCGAAGCCGGCCCCGGACCTGATCGGCCGTGACTTCCACGCCGAACGTCCCGGGATCAAGCTGGTCGGCGACATCACCTACCTGCCCACCGCCGAGGGCTGGCTCTACCTCGCTTGCTGGCTCGACCTGGCCACCCGCGAGGTCGTCGGCTACGCCATGGCCGACCACCACCGCGCCGAGCTCGTCGTCGACGCTCTCGACATGGCCCACGGCCGGGGCGGTCTGGAGCCCGGCTGCGTGATCCACAGTGACCGCGGCAGCGAGTACACCTCCGCCCAATTCCGGGCCCGAATACGAGAGTTGGGGATGCGGCAGAGCTGCGGACGCACCGGATCATGCTTCGACAACGCCGCAGCCGAGAGTTTCTGGGCCCTGCTCAAGGAGGAGATCGGCGCCCGGACCTGGCCCGACCGGGCCACCGCCCGCGCCGAGGTCTTCACCTTCATCGAGACCTTCTACAACCGCCGCCGCCTGCGCAAGCACAAGATCTTCGGCTACCTCACCCCGGCCGAGACCAGACAGCGGCATCAACACGCCCTCGCGGCATAACGATCACGTGTCCGAGATCACGGGGAAACTTCAGGGGCGTCGGCATCCTGGTCGATGAGAGTGGCGTTGGAAGCCAGGGCACAGGCAGTGCCGGCGAAGTACTGCTCGTCGGCACCTGCTGCGACGTCACGAGGCCGAAGGCGCAGGTCGCGGTCGACGCGGTTACGAACCCTCGGTGAACGCGGTGGCGTGGTCGGCGGCCCACTGGCGAAATGTTCGCGGCGCCGTCCCGAGGATGTCGGCCACCGCAGTGGTGATGAACGCGGGCTGTCCGACCGCCGCGCTCCACGCGGCGAGCAGCATGTCGACGACCGAGCTGGGCACCGTACCCTGCGACAGGCTTCGGAACTCGTCCGGCGTCATCTCCTCGAATGCGATCCGGCGCCCCAGGGCGTCACCGATGACGTCCACCTGCGCGGCTTGGGTCAGTGATTCGGGGCCCGTAAGGACGTAGTCGCCTCCGACATATCCGTCCTGATAGAGCGTCCGCGCCGCGACGGCTGCGACGTCACGGTCGTCGACCGGTGCCGACTCGGCAGCGCCGTAAGGCCACCGGACGACCTCACCGGCCCGGATCGCGGGCACCCACCAGGCCAGCGAGTTCGACGCGAACATCCCCGGCCGGATGATCGTCGACTCGAGTCCGGTGGCCGCGATGAGCCGCTCGATGTCGGCGTGCAGCACCGCCATGGGATTGGGCTGCTGGAAGAAGGGGTGCGGCGTCCGGTGCGGGGAGGAGAGGAAGACGATCCGCCGCACATGGGCTGCCAGCCGCTCGACGACTGCCGCGGCGGTCTCGGGCGGGGCGGTCCAGACGAGGAAGACCGCACCGGCGCCATTCAATGCCGGGTCGAGCGACTCGGGCACGGTGAGGTCGCCGGTGAAGACGTCGACCTTCGCCGGCATCGTCGCCGCCGCCTCCGAGCGATGGGTGAGGGCGCGGACCGGCACGCCCGCGTCGAGGAGCTGGTCGATGACGACGCGGCCGACCCGACCCGTCGCCCCGGTTACGAGCACGGGAGAAATGTCTGTCTGATTCACGCCGCCCATAAAAACGTTACTCGGTTAAAAAAGCAACTCGGTAACGAATGTTACGGTAGTTAGATGAGCGAGCCGACGGGACTGCGGGCCCGCAAGAAGGAGCGGACGCGCGACGCCATCGGCGACGCGGCCGTCTCACTGTTCCTGGAGCACGGCTTCGACCGCGTCTCCGTCAACGACATCGCCGCGGCGGCCGAGATCTCCAAGCCAACCCTCTTCCGGTACTTCCCCACCAAGGAAGACCTGGTGCTGCACCGTTTTGCGGACCACCAAGGAGAGGCGGCACGCGTCGTACGTGACCGCAGGTCCGGCATCAAGCCGGTGACGGCGCTGCACCAGCACTTCCGGGCCGGCCTCGATCGGTACGACCCCGTCACCGGCCTCAACGATCATCCCGAGCTGGTGGCGTTCCATCGGCTGGTGTTCACCACACCGAGCCTGGCGGGACAGCTCACTCAGTACCAGCTCGAGGACGAGGAAGCACTGGCGGACGCCCTCGGCGAAGGCATCCAGGCACGCCTGCGAGCCGCCCAGGTACTCGCGGTCCAACGGGTGCTCGCCCGGACCAACTGGCAGAAGATCGCCGACGGTCGAACCGCCCACGACGTCCACCCCGAGGCCGTAGCCGACGCCGACCAGGCATTCAACCAGCTGCGGTGACAGCGACGCTCCCGGTAAGAAGGCTCCGCGGCGCGGCGCACGCATTGCCGCGGGCCCGGTCAGGCCGCTTCCGTGGATGCTGGCGGCCACAGCCTCGTCGGAGACAGGCCGCCAGCATGGTGCCGATCCGGTAGTCAGAGAAGGTGACGGGGGCGCGGCCAGATAGCTCGCCGTCCGGTGGTCGCCGGTGGGGAATCTGAACTGGCCACTGACAACTGTTGCTGGTTGGCCCCCCGCGCCGCCTGCCTCCGAAACCCGCGCAGCGGACTCCGAACACTGACACCGAACCTCTGCTGCCGACTCGGCAATCCCGCTTGGCGACCCGGCAGTGGCGCAACAGGTGTTGCACACGATACTGTCGCTCACACCTGCGCTGAGCTGCACAAAGTAGTCTCCATTCGCCTCGCGCCACACGGTTACCCCCAGAGAAGGCGGCTTCCGGCACTCGCAACCTCATGCCCCACAACAGCCGGCGCGGCGGGTTCGCGCGTCGCCGACCCATGCGATCACGCGCACTGGCCGGCGCGCCAAGCACCATGGCCGCGCCAGGATTGGCCTTGTGCCTCCCGGCCTACCAGGCATAACCGCCTCCAGTCGCACACTCGGCCAGCCCGTCGAGACGCACGCAGACACTCCTGGCCATCGCGGCTTCCCCTCGCCACACGGCATCCTCACCCAATCGCTCGGCTTCTCCGGCCGCGGTCGGCGCCCACCCTGATCCGCCTACAGGGCCACCCGACTGCTGCCGCGAGGAAGGGCAACGTCGTTCGTCACGACAGGCTTGCTCGACGAGCGCCCGGCGGCACTTCAGGTCCGCGGACTACGGGACGGTTTCTCCAGGAAGCAGCGCGTCTCCGGGGCGCCCGTCAGTCCCGGCCGAAGAGTTCGTCGCGGTGGGTGCGCCAGCGGTTCATCATCGCCTCGACCTCGGTCTCGAGGAACTCGAAGAAGGCGAGGGTCTCGGAGAGCCGGCGGCCCGCCGGGCTGTCGGCGCCCAGGCTGGCGACGCCCTCGCGCAGCGCCTCCTCCCACCGCTTGATGATGGCCTCGCGGTTGGTGAGGGCCTCGTACCACTGTTCGCTGTGGACGCGGTAGCGCTCACGGCGCGAACCGGGCTCGCGTTCGCGCGAGACCAGGTGCACCTGGGCGAGATAGCGCACCGCGCCCGAGACGGCGGCGGGGCTGATCCGCAACTGCTCACCCAGCTCGACCGAGGTCAGCGCGCCGGTGTCGGAGGCCAGGAGCGCGGCGAAGACGCGGGCCGGCATACGCGCCATCCCGGCCTCGACGAGCTGCGCCGCGAAGTGTTCGACGAAACGGGAGACCGACTCCGGGTCCCGCTCCGGAACATCCGCCTCGACCTTCGGCTCCACCATCCCTCGCCATCTCCCCTGGTCAGACACCGCACTCCGTACTCAGGCGCGCTCTTGCGACACGCCCAGCCAGCCTACCGGCGGTTTATACGTTTCCTTAACTTCACAAATTTCTGAAGCAAGCGTACGTTCTGAAGCATGACGAAGGCCAACCCCGCCCTAGAGGTGTCCGGACTCCACAAGTCCTTCGGACGCACCCACGCCCTGGCCGGCCTCGACCTGACCGTCGCGACCGGCGAGGTCCACGGCTTCCTCGGCCCCAACGGCTCCGGGAAGTCCACCACCATCCGCGTCCTGCTCGGCCTGCTGCGCGCCGACGCGGGCGCCGCACGGGTGCTGGGCCGCGACCCGTGGTCGGACGCGGTGGAGGTGCACCGCCGGATCGCGTACGTGCCGGGTGACGTGACCCTCTGGCGCAACCTCTCCGGCGGCGAGGTCATCGACCTCTACGGGCGGCTCCGGGGCGGACTGGACGCCCGGCGCCGGGCCGATCTCGTCGAACGGTTCGAACTCGACCCCACGAAGAAGGGCCGTACGTACTCCAAGGGCAACCGCCAGAAGGTCGCCCTCGTCGCCGCCTTCGCCTCCGACGTCGACCTCCTCATCCTGGACGAGCCGACCTCGGGTCTGGACCCGCTGATGGAGGAGGTCTTCCAGCGCTGCGTACGCGAGGAGCGCGACCGGGGCCGTACGGTCCTGCTGTCGTCCCACATCCTCAGCGAGGTCGAGGAGTTGTGCGACCGGGTGAGCATCATCCGCAAGGGCGTCACCGTCGAGAGCGGTTCCCTCGCCGACCTGCGCCATCTGACCCGGACCACCGTCACCGCCGAACTGGCGGCCCCTCCCAACGGCCTGGCCCACCTCCCCGGCGTCCACGACCTCGACGTCCAGGGCCACCGCGTCCGCCTCCAGGTCGACACCGCCGAACTCAACGCCGTCCTGCGCTCCCTGACCGAGTCCGGCGTACGGTCCCTGACCTCGACGCCGCCGACGCTGGAGGAACTGTTCCTGCGGCACTACCAGGCGGAAGAGGTGGCCGCGCGATGACCACGACCGCCGACAGTTCGGGCGGCACCGACACCGGTCTCGCGGGGACACTCGCCGTACGATCCGGCGGGAGCCGTCAACTGGCCGGTACGGGGACCCTGTTGCGGTTCGCCCTGCGCCGTGACCGCGTGATGGTGCCGGCCTGGGTCGCGGTGACCGGGCTGATGGTCCTCTCCATGCCGAACAGCCTCGACGCCCTGTACGGCACCGCCGCCGAACGCGCCGACCTCATGCGGCAGTTGACCACCAACTCCTCACTGCGCGCCCTGGTCGGCCCGGTCTTCGACGACTCCCTGGGCGCCCTGACCGCCTGGCGCGTCGGGGGCTTCGCCGGCCTCCTCGCCGCCGTCATGAGCCTCCTCGTCGTCATCCGCCACACCCGCGACGAGGAGGAGAGCGGCCGCCAGGAGCTGATCGCCTCGGGCACGGTCGGCCGCCGGGCCTCGCTGACCGCCGCGCTGCTCACGGCCGCCGTCGCCAACGGCGGGCTCGCGCTGCTGGTCACGCTGGGGCTGGCGGGGCACGGCGCGGCCGGCGCGCTGGCCTTCGGGCTGGGGATCGCGGGCGTCGGGATGGTGTTCGCGACGATGGCGGCGGTCGTGGCGCAGCTGACGGAGAGCGCACGGCTGGCGCGGGGGCTGACGGCCGGTGTGCTGGGCGCGGCGTTCGTGCTGCGGGCGGCGGGCGACGCTTCGGAGAACGAAGGTTCGTCTTTCTTGACGTGGGTGTCGCCGCTGGGGTGGCTCGAAAACGAGCGTTCGTTCGCGGACGAGCGGTGGTGGGTGCTGCTGCTGTTCGTCGCGGCGGCGGTGGCCCAGGGCGTGGTGGCGTACGAGCTCGCCGGGCGCCGCGACGTCGGCATGAGCTTCCTGCCGACCCGGCCGGGACCGGCGACCGGCCGACTGCGAACGGCCGGCGCGCTGGCCTGGCGGCTCCAGCGCGGCAGCGTCCTCGGCTGGAGCATCGGGTTCTTCCTCGCCGGGCTCGTCTACGGCGGCCTGACCGAGGGCACGGCCGACTTCGTCGGCGACAACAAGAGCGCCCGCGAGATCTTCGAACGCATGGGCGGACAGTCCGGACTGACCAACGCCTTCCTGGCGTCGATGATCGGCATGCTCGGGCTGGTCGCGGCGCTGTACATCGTCGGCGCGGTGCTCCGGCTGCACGGCGAGGAGACCTCCGGGCGCGCCGAGCCGCTCCTCGCGAACCGGCTGAGCCGGCTGCGCTGGGCCGCCGGGCATCTGGTGATCGCCTTCGGCGGAACCGTCTGGATCATGCTCCTCGCCGGTCTCGGCTTCACCCTCGGCTACGGCAAGGAGGCCGGTCCGATCCTGGGCGCGTGTCTCGTCCAGGTCGCCGGGGTCTGGGTGATCGGCGGTGCCGCCGTACTGCTCCACGGGCTCACCCCCCGGGCGGCGACCGCGGCCTGGGGCCTCGCCGGCGCCGTCCTCCTCATCGGCTGGATCGGCCCCGCCCTCAATGCCCCCGGCTGGGTCCTCGACCTCTCCCCTTCGGCCACCTCCCGAAACTGCCGGGCGGCACGATGGACTGGACGCCGGTACTGACCCTGACCGGAATCGCGGTGGTCCTGGTGGCCGGGGGCCTGGCGGGGCTGCGGCGACGGGATGTGGGCGGCTGAGGGGCAGGGACCACGGCGGGCGGAAACGACGGCGGGCAGGACGACGGCGGGCGCCTCAGAGCTCTACCGCTAGACCGTCCAGGCCCCGGATCACGAAGTTCGGCTTGCGGGTCGGCTCGGTGGCGAGGGCGAGGGTGGGGGCCTGCTCCAGGAGCGCCGTCATCGAGGCCGCGAGTTCGATACGGGCGAGGGGCGCGCCGATGCAGTAGTGGATGCCCGCGCTGAAGGAGATGTGCGGGTTCTCCCGGCGGGTGAGGTCCAGCTTCTCCGGGTCGGCGAACACGGCCGGGTCGTGGTTCGCGGACCCGAACAGCATCGCGATCTCCGCGCCCCGGGGGATCGTCGTCCCGTCGATCTCGATGTCGTCCAGCACCCAGCGCTCGAACAGCTGCAGCGGGGTGTCGTACCGCATCAGCTCCTCCACCGCCGCCGGCACCAGCGAGTGGTCCGCACGCAGGGCCGCCAGCTGGTCGGGGTTGCGGAACAGCGACCACCAGCCGTTCACCGTGGCGTTCACCGTCGCCTCGTGGCCCGCGTTCAGCAGGAGCACACAGGTCGAGATCATCTCCTGCTCGGTGAGCCGGTCGCCCTCGTCGTGCGCGGCGATCAGGCCCGAGATCAGGTCCTCGCCCGGCTCCGCCCTGCGGTGCCCGATCAGGTCCCGCAGATAGTCCGAGAACTCCACCGACGCCCGCACCGCCCGCTTCGCCGTCTCCTCCGACGGGCTCAGCTCGTACATCCCGCAGATGTCCGCCGACCAGGGCCGCAGCTGCGCCCGGTCCGACTCGGGGATGCCCAGCATCTCGGCGATCACCGCCACCGGCAGCGGCTCCGCGACGTCCGCCAGCAGGTCGCCGCCGCCGGCCTCCACCAGTGCGGCCACCAGCTCACCGGCCAGCTCTTGCACGTACGGCTTCAGCTGCTCCACCGTGCGCGGGGTGAACGCCTTCGAGACCAGCCGCCGGATCCGGGTGTGGTCCGGGGGCTCCAGGTCGAGCATCCCGTGGTCGTTCAGGGTGTGGAACGGCTCGTGCTCCGCCGGCGGGGCGGTACGGCCGAAGTCCTCGTGCGTGAACCGGTGCTGGTACGTCCGCCCGAGCCGCCGGTCCCGCAGCAACGCCGAGACGTCCGCGTGGTGCGGGACGAGCCACTGGTTCGTGGGCTCGAAGTACCGCACCCGGCCCCGGGCCCGCAGCTCCGCGTACGCCGGGTACGGGTCGGCCAGGAAATCGGGGTCCCACGGGTCGAAGCCGAGGTCGGAAGCGGGGTCGGAAGCAGGTGCCATGACCGGACGCTAACCCGCGACCGGGCCCGCTGAACAGGGGGAACCGGCGTGTGACCTCTCCAAAGCCGCTCCCGGTGCCCGGTCAGCCGGGGGTGACCAGCCGGGCCTCGTAGGCGAACACCGCCGCCTGTGTCCGGTCGCGCAGGCCCAGCTTGACCAGGATCCGGCTCACATGGGTCTTGATCGTGGACTCGGCGACCACCAGGCGCTCCGCGATCTCCACGTTCGACAGGCCCTGGGCGATCAGGACCAGGACCTCGGTCTCCCGGTCGGTGAGCTCGCCGTACGCCAGCTGGGTGGCCGCCGAGGGGCGGGGGGCCTGGGCCAGCTTGGAGAACTCCGTGATCAGCCGCTTGGTGACGGACGGCGCGAGGAGTGCCTCCCCGGAGGCCACCACCCGCACCCCGTCGGCCAGTTGGCGGGCCGAGGCGTCCTTGAGGAGGAACCCGGAGGCCCCCGCGCGCAGCGCCTGGTACACGTACTCGTCCAGATCGAACGTCGTCAGCACCAGCACCTTCGCCCCGCCGTCCGACGCGACGATCTCCCGGGTGGCCTCGATGCCGTTCAGCTCGGGCATCCGGATGTCCATCAGGACGACGTCCGGCGACAGCTCCCGGACCCGGTCGACGGCGTCCCGGCCGTTCACGGCCTCGCCGACCACCTCGATGCCCGGCATCGCGCCGAGCAGCACGGAGAAGCCCTCGCGGACCATCATCTGGTCGTCGGCGATCAGCACGCGGATCGTCATGCGTCGGCCTCGCTCGCGCCGGGCACCGGGAGGAACACCGTCACCTCGTAGCCGCCGTCCGCCGTCTCGTTCGCCGTCATCTCGCCGTTCAGCATGGTGACGCGCTCCCGCATGCCGGTGAGGCCGTGGCCCGTGCCGTGGGTGGACTTGACCAGGTTCACCTCCGGGGACGGGCCGTTGACCACGCGCAGCCCGAGGCCGCCCAGGACGTAGCCGATCTCCACGCGGGCCGTCGCCCCGGGTGCGTGCCGCAGGCTGTTGCTGAGGGCCTCCTGCACGATCCGGTACGCCGACAGCTCCACGCCCTGCGGAAGCTCGCGGACCGCCCCGGTGACCGCCTTGTCGACCGTCAGCCCGGCCTCGCGCACATTGGCGAGCAGGCCGTCGAGGTCGGCCAGGGTGGGCTGCGGGGCGTCCGGGGCCTCGTAGTCCTCGGCGCGGACCACCCCGAGGACGCGGCGCAACTCGGTGAGCGCGGCCACCGCGTTCTCCCGGATCGTGGCGAAGGCCTGCTCCAGCTCCGGCGGCGGGTTCTCCACGCGGTAGGGCGCGGCCTCGGCCTGGATGGCGACCACCGACATGTGGTGGGCGACCACGTCGTGCAGCTCGCGGGCGATCGTGGTGCGCTCCTCCAGGAGGGTGCGCCGGGAGCGCTCGTGCTCGGTCACCGTCTGCTGGGCGGTGACCTCCCGCTGGGCCGTGCGGCGGATGGTCAGGGCGGAGGCGGCCAGCAGGGACATGGCGGAGATGACGAGCAGGGGGCCCGTGTTGGACGCGTAGTGACCGCCGCCGATCGTGCTTTCCACGAACACCCCGTACGCCGCGGTCAGCCCCCACATCCAGGCGGCTGTGCGCGGCCGGCTGCGCAGGGCGACCACCGTCATCACCACCAGATGGGCGGCGAAGCTGCCGGCCGTCCACGGCCAGTCGTCCCACATGCCGCTGAACACCGAGGTCAGCGGGGTGGCGATCATGGATGCCCAGAAGGCGGCCACGGGCCGGACCATGGTCAGCAGGATCGGGATCAGGGCGAAGGCCGCCGCGATCAGGGCGGCGATGCCGTCGCTGTCGGTGGCGGAGGCGGCGATGGTCATCGAGAGCAGGCCCGCCGTCACCACCGCCGCGTGCGGGGCCCAGGCCGTATAGGCACGGAGGCGGCCGGAGAGCCTGCTGGTGAACAGGCCGTCCATCTTCATGGGCGGCATCGGCCGGTAGGCGAACGCGTCATCGATCAGGTCGTGTCGCAGCCTGCGCCACGCGTCCATCACCACCCGGAACTCCGGGCTGCTCGGCTTGCCCCCGCCGCGTGAGGGCATCGTCTGCGTCTGGGTCGTCTCGGTCACGTGGAAAACGGTAGGCGGAGGGCGGGTGCGCCGTCGTCACCAGTGAGGAGGGTCTGTCCGGGTCCGTCTCAGGTACTACGGGTCGCGTGCGGGGCGGGGGCGGGAACCCGGAGGGGCGTGGAGGGGCCTCGGAGAGGGCTCGGCGCCGTCGCTCACCAGGCCAGCTGGGCGATCTCCTCCACCACCACCGCGCAGGCGTCCGCCGCCGGGTCGATGAGCGGGAAGTGGCCCACCTCCTCCAGCAGGGTCAGGCCCACGACCTCCCCCGCCTTGGCCGCGGCCTCGGCGTACGCCTCGGCGACGGCCTGGGGCACGACGATGTCCGCACGGCCCTGCACGAGGGTGGTGGCGATGCCGGTCGGGAGCAGCAGGGCCGGGTCGGCGTAGGGGCGACGGTCCGCGAACCTGTCCGGGCCGCCGAGGAGTTGGGTGGTCGCGCCGCCGCAGACGTCGAGTTTCTCGGCCACGGCGAAGTCGGCGATCGGGGCGAGGGCCACCACGCCGCGCAGGGGGCGGGCGGGGCTGTGCCACGGGGTGTCGGGCGGCAGTACGTGGCGGCCCGCGGCCCACAGGGCGAGGTGGCCGCCCGCGGAGTGGCCGGTGAGGACCGTGCGGCGGGGTCGGCCTGGGGCAGGGCCTCGCGCGCGAGGTCCGGGAGGGCGTCGAGGGCGGCGGCGATGTCGTCGAACGTCTCCGGCCAGCGGCCCGCGACCGGCGAGGGGGTGCCGGTGGGGCCGGTCTGGGCGGGGAGTGAACTGCCCCTCCTGTACTCGACGTTGGCCACCGCGAAGCCGTGGCGGGCGAGGAAGTCCGCGAAGGGGGTGATGTGGTGGCGGTCGTACGGGGCTCGCCAGGCGCCGCCGTGCAGGACCACGACGAGGGGGGCGGTGGCCGAGGCCGTGACCGCGCCCCGGGGGGCGTAGAAGTCGATCACCTGGTCGGGGTGGTCGCCGTAGGGCGCGGTCGCGTCGGGGTGACCGGGGTGCGAGAAGGCGGATGCCTCTTCGGCGGCATCGCGGGCTGCGGCGTCGTCGTCCGGCATGCGGCACCTCTCGGGGAACGGATTTGGAAGGGTTTGGGTGGGCGGGTACCGGGAAAGGGCGCCTGCCGTTGGCGGGGACGGTATCAGGCCGGTGACGTGCGCGGACACGGGGATGTGACGGGGGTCAGGGGTGGAGCCGGCGGGGTCGGACGGGGTGGGTTTCGCTCACCGGCGCTCGCCGGTGCTGCTGAGAGCGGCCGGAGACCGG
This sequence comes from Streptomyces sp. MNU76, assembly GCF_020982545.1. Classification (GTDB taxonomy): domain Bacteria; phylum Actinomycetota; class Actinomycetes; order Streptomycetales; family Streptomycetaceae; genus Streptomyces. The sequence goes on from NZ_JAJKLK010000006.1 coordinate 13,541, forward strand.
CCGCTCACCCCACCCCCGCCCGCGCGCTCGCTACGCCGCCCCTCCAGCGTCTCCGCCAACACCCGTGCCGCTCGTTCCACGTCCGTGAAGCTGACGTACAGCGGGGTGAAGCCGAAGCGGAGGACGTCGGGGTGGCGGAAGTCGCCTATGACTCCCTGGGCGATGAGGCGCTTCATGATGTCGCCGGCGTCGTCGCAGCGCAGGGCGACCTGGCTGCCGCGTTCCGCGTGGGCGGTCGGCGTGAGGCACTCCACGCGGCCCTCCGGGACGTACGCCGACACGCACCGCAGGAAGAAGTCCGTCAGGGCGAGGGACTTGGCGCGGACCGCCTCGACCATCGCCCCGGCCTCCTGGGCCGGGCCCACGTCCTTCCCGTCACCCTCTCCGCCCCACCCGTACCAGACGTCCAGTGCCGCCTCCAGGGCCAGCATGGACAGGATGTCGGGCGTGCCGACCCGGCCCCGTACCGCGCCCGGCGCGGGCTCGTAGGCCGGGCGCATGGCGAAGGGGGCGGTGTGGGAGGTCCAGCCGGGCAGGGGTGAGTCGAAGCGGGGCTGGAGGTCGCGGCGGACGTAGAGGTAGGCCGGTGAGCCGGGGCCGCCGTTGAGGTACTTGTAGGTGCAGCCGACCGCCAGGTCGACCCCGTGCGCGTCGAGGCCGACGGGGAGGGCGCCCGCGCTGTGGCAGAGGTCCCAGACGGCGTAGGCACCGGCCTCGTGGATCGCCGCCGTCAGCCCGGGGAGGTCGTGGAGGCGGCCCGTGCGGTAGTCGACGTGGTTGAGGAGGACGGCGGCGGTACGGTCACTCAGGGCGGCCGGGACCTCCGCCGGGGTCACGGGGCGGAGCGTGCGGCCGGTCATCCGGGCCGCGGACTCGGCCAGGTAGCCGTCCGTGGGGAACGTCGTCGCGTCGACGAGGATCTCGTCCCGACGCCCGACACCAGTCCCACCAGTCCCACCACTCCCACCCTGCCGCGCGGCCTCGTCCTCGTCCGCCATCCGGACCGCCGCCACGACCGCCTTGAAGACGTTCACGCTCGTGGAGTCGCCGACCACGATCTGGCCGGGGGCAGCGCCCACCAGCGGGGCTATGCGGTCGCCGATGCGTTCGGGCGCGGTCCACCAGCCGCTCTCGTCCCAGGAACGGATGCGCAGCTCGCCCCACTCGCGGTACAGGACGTCCGCGAGCCGGCCGGGGACCGCGACCGGCAGCGCGCCGAGCGAGTTGCCGTCGAGGTACACCGCGTCGTCGAGGACGAAACGGCTGCGCAGACAGGCCAGTTCGTCGGACGCATCCAACTCCCGTGCCAGGGAGGTCAGTTCAGCGCTGAGCGCGGTCGGTTCAGACATGGGAGCGCGCCGTCCACAGCTCGGGGAAGACGTTCTTGCGGGCGCGCTTCTCCAGCCAGGCCACCCCGGCGGAGCCGCCCGTGCCGGCCTTGGCGCCCATCGCGCGGCGGGTGGCGACGAGGTGGTCGTTGCGCCAGCGCCACACCAGCTCGGCGACGTCGGTCAACGCCTCGCCGAGGCGGGCGAGTTCATGGTCCGGGTCGCCGGAGTACAGCGCGGTCCACGCCTCCTCGACCTCGGGGGACGGCTCGTAGCGCTGGGAGACGTCACGGCTCAGCACGGACTCGGGGATCGCGTGGCCGCGCCGGGCCAGGAGCCGCAGGACCTCGTCGTAGAGGCTCGGCTCGTGCAGCGCCTTCTCCAGCTCGGCGTGGACGCGGGGGGCGCCCCGGTGCGGGACGAGCATGGAGGCGGACTTCTCGCCGAGCAGGAACTCCATGCGGCGGTACATCGCGGACTGGAAGCCGGAGCCCTCGCCGAGGGCGGCGCGGTAGGAGTTGAACTGGGCGGGGGTGAGCTGGGCGAGCGGGCGCCAGGAGGCGTTCAGGGCCTCCAGTTCGCGCACGGAACGCTTCAGCGCGTCCCTGGCCCTCGCCACGTCGTCGCCCCGGATCGCGGTGGTCGCGGTCTCCCACTCGTGGACGATGACCGTGAACCACAGCTCCATCACCTGGGTCGTCACCAGGAAGACCATCTCGCCGGGGTCGTCGGAGAGGGGGTGCTGGAGGTGGGTGAGGACGTCCGCCTGCACGTAGTCCTCATACGGGGTCGTGCCCTGGAAGTCGAGATGCGGGGTCTCGGGCTCCGAAGCCTCGTGGGGCTGAGCCTGCTGGGACATCGCTGTCTCCTGTTGTGTACTCCGGGTAGCGGTCCGCCCCTGCCGAATTCCGACACGGGGGCCCCGGTCCCCACCGGCATGGTCGGCGATACCACCCCCGCACCGCAAGGTCCGCCTGGTCACACCAGGCGGACCTGCGCGAACGACCCTCCGGCCGGCCAGTGACCGATCGGCGTCCGCTCGGCCCGGTGACCGATCGACGTCCGCTCAGCTCAGCGTCTGCGCCGCCGTCGGGGAGGAGTCCTTCAGGAACTGGGAGCAGCGCTCGTACTCCTCCTGCTCGCCGATGTCCCCCGCGGCACGGGCGAGGGCGTGCAGGGCGCGCAGAAAGCCACGATTCGGATCGTGCTCCCAGGGCACTGGACCGTGGCCCTTCCAGCCGTTGCGGCGCAGGGCGTCCAGGCCACGGTGGTAGCCCGTACGGGCGTAGGCGTACGACTCCACGACACTGCCCCGCTCGTACGCCTCGTCGGCGAGCTGGGCCCAGGCGAGGGACGAGGTGGGGTACTTGGCGGCGACGTCGGCCGGGGGCGTGCCGTTCGCGAGGAGTTCGCGGGGCTCCGGGTCGTCGGGGAGGTGCGTCGGGGGCGGGCCCCCGAGGAGGTTCTGGTGAATCGTCATGGGTTCCAGTCTGGCTCATCCCCCGCCCGGCCCGCCTCCAACGGCGGCGACACCACCCCGCAGTGCGTCCGGCACTCGGGATGGCGGCAGTCCGGCTCCGGGCGGCGGATCGTGGTGAAGGACAGCACCGCGCCCACCACCAGCGTCGCGGCGCAGACGATCATCGCCGTGCCGAACGCCTCGTCGAACTGGGTCGCCGACCGGTACGCCTCCGGCCCCATCCCCGCGATCAGCGGCAGCGCGGCCACCGCGACCAGACCTGCCGCACGCGCCGCCGCGTTGTTGATGCCGCTCGCCAGCCCCGCGTGTTCGGTGTCCACGGAGGCCAGGACCGTCGCGGTCAGGGGCGCGACCAGGGTGACCATGCCCAGGCCGAGCACGAGCAGCGCGGGCAGGACGTCGAGGACGTACGACGCGTCCGGCCCGACCCGCAGGGCCAGCAGCATGCCCGCCGCGCACAGCAGCGGGCCGACGGTGAGGGGGATCCGGGGGCCGATCCGTTCGCCGAGCGCGCCCGCGCGGGAGGAGAGCAGGAGCATCAGCACCGTGATGGGGAGCAAGGCCGTGCCCGCGCCCAGCGCCGAGTACCCGGACACCACCTGGAGCTGGAGCGCGACGAGGAAGAAGAAGCCGCCGAAGGCCGCGTACACGCACAGGGTGACCAGGTTGACCGTCGTGAACTGACGGGAGGCGAAGATCTCCGGCGGCATCATCGGATCGGGGCGGCCGCGTTCGACGTACACGAAGGCCACGCCCGCCGCGACCCCGGCGACGGCCGAGACGGCCACCACCAGGGAGCCCTCCCCCGCCTCGATCAGGGCGTAGGTCACCAGCGCCAGCGAGGCCGCGCCGAGGAACGCGCCCAGCACGTCGAAGCGGTTCTCGTGGGCCCGGCCGTCACCCGACTCGGGGACGTGCCGGGTGGCCACGAGCACGCAGACGAGCGCCAGGGGGACGTTCAGCAGGAAGACCCAGCGCCAGCCGGGGCCGTCCACCAGCCAGCCGCCCAGGAACGGGCCGACGGCCGCGCCGATGCCGCCGAAGCCGGACCACAGGCCGACGGCCCGCGCACGGTCGTCGGGGTGGAACGAGGCCTGGATGAGCGCCAGGGAGCCCGGGGTGAGCAGCGCCCCGCCCACGCCCTGCAGCGCGCGGGCCGCGATCAGCACGCCGGCGTTCGGCGCGAGACCGCACAGCAGGGACGCCGCCGCGAACCACACCACGCCGATCACGAACACCTTGCGCCGCCCGAAGCGGTCGCCGAGAGCGCCGCCCAGCAGGATCAGACCGGCGAGGGTCAGCATGTAGGCGTTGACGGTCCACTGGAGGGCCGCGAGGTCCGCGTCCAGGTCCTCGCCCATCCGGGGCAGGGCGACGTTGACGACGGTGGAGTCCAGCAGCGCCATGCCGGAGCCGAGGATCGTGGTGAACAGGACCCACTTGCCCTGGGGCGAGGCGAGCCGGATGTCGGGCATGGGTCCAGGTATACAGCGAGCCCGGCGCCGTGGCGCCGGGCTCGCTGCACGAAAGGAGATGTGCGGGCTGGGCTTACTTGATCTTCTGGCCCGCCGAGCGCAGGTTCTGCGTCGCCTCGACGACACGCGCGGCCATGCTCGCCTCGGCGAGCTTGCCCCAGGTGCGCGGGTCGTAGGTCTTCTTGTTGCCGACCTCGCCGTCGACCTTCAGGACGCCGTCGTAGTTCTGGAACATGTGCGCGGCGACCGGACGCGTGAAGGCGTACTGCGTGTCGGTGTCGATGTTCATCTTGACGACGCCGTTCTCCAGCGCGGTGCGGATCTCCTCCTCCGTGGAGCCCGAGCCGCCGTGGAAGACGAAGTCGAACGGGGACTCCTTGCCGAAGCGCGCGGCCACGCCCTCGTTCAGCTCCTTGAGGAGGTCGGGGCGCAGGACGACGTTGCCCGGCTTGTAGACGCCGTGGACGTTGCCGAAGGAGGCGGCCAGCAGATAGCGGCCCTTCTCGCCCAGGCCGAGCGCCTCGGCGGTGCGGATCGCGTCGTCGACCGTCGTGTAGAGGGAGTCGTTGATCTCGTGGGAGACGCCGTCCTCCTCGCCACCGGTCGGGGTGATCTCGACCTCCAGGATGATCTTCGCGGCGGCGGCGCGGGCGAGGAGTTCCTGGGCGATGGAGAGGTTGTCGGCGAGGGTCTCGGCCGAGCCGTCCCACATGTGCGACTGGAACAGCGGGTTGCGACCGGCCTTGACCCGATCCTCCGACACGGCCAGCAGCGGCCGTACGTAGCCGTCCAGCTTGTCCTTCGGGCAGTGGTCGGTGTGCAGGGCGACCGTGACGGGGTACTTCTCGGCCACGATGTGCGCGAACTCGGCGAGGGCGACGGCGCCCGTCACCATGTCCTTGCTGTACTGACCGCCCAGGAACTCGGCTCCGCCGGTCGAGATCTGGACGATGCCGTCGCTCTCCGCCTCCGCGAAGCCCCGCAGCGCGGCGTGCAGCGTCTGGGTCGAGGTCACGTTGATGGCCGGGTAGGCGAACTTGCCTGCCTTCGCCCGGTCGAGCATCTCGTTGTAGACCTCGGGGGTTGCGATGGGCATGGTCCGCTCCTTGTATGTGCGGGTGGCGTTGTGCTTACGGTCCCTGACCTAGGGTTGCGACATCATCGTCGGCCCCATCCTTCCAGACGGGACCCGATGCTCCGGCCAGGGTGTCCGGAACTGTTCGGTAACCCCTGACCTTGGTGTTCCTCCCGGCGCGTCGGCCTCAGTCGAGACCCAGTTCGTCCTTCGAGAACGCGAACCGGTACGGGACTCCGGCGCCCTGCTCGATCTTCTCGGCGGCACCCGTGGCACGGTCGACGATCGTGGCGACGGCGACGACCTCGGCACCGGCCTCGCGGACGGCCTCGACGGCGGTGAGCGGGGAGCCGCCGGTGGTGGAGGTGTCCTCGACGACGAGGACGCGACGGCCCTTGATGTCGGGGCCCTCCACCCGGCGCTGCAGACCGTGCGCCTTGGCGGCCTTGCGGACGACGAACGCGTCCAGCCTGCGGCCCCGGGCGGCGGCCGCGTGCAGCATCGCGCCGGCGACCGGGTCGGCGCCCATCGTGAGACCGCCGACCGCGTCGAAGTCGAGGTCGGCGGTCAGGTCGAGGAGGACCTGACCGACCAGCGGCGCGGCCGCGCCGTCGAGGGTGACGCGGCGCAGGTCGACGTAGTAGTCCGCCTCCAGACCCGACGACAGGGTCACCTTGCCGTGCACCACGGCCTTGTCCTTGATCTGCTGCAGCAAAGATCCACGTACGTCCACGTCAGTCATGGCAGTCAGCTTAAGGGGGCCCTTATGTCCGCTTACCGGCGTGTCCGCCTACAGGCGACGCCAGGTCCAGGTCGTGCTCGCCTCCAGCGGGTCGATGGGGGTGACCAGACGGGGGTGGGTGTTGAGGCCGTTGGGCGGGCCGGTCTGCGGTTCGACGCACACGGCCTCCGCCTGCTCGTCGTAGACCACGACCCACTCCTCGCGCGAGGTCACCTTGAGCTCCAGCCGTTCCGGCCAGGTGAGGGTGACGTCGACGCCGTCGGGCATCCCGAAGCAGTCGTCCCACGGACCGCTCTTGGGATCGACGCGGTTACCGGTGGGCAGGTGGTCCGCGCCCCGCTCCTCCTGCCAGGCGGGCTGGAAGTCGATCCGTACGTCCGCGTCCTCGCCGCCGCCGTCCAGGTTCCGGTTGAACCAGGGGTGCCAGCCGATCTGGGCCGGGAAGGAGGAGTCGTACGTCTCCACGGCCATGGTGAGGGTGAGGGCGTCCGGGGTGAGGGTGAACACCTGGGTGACACGGCCGGGGTAGGGCCAGGGTTCGACCAGGTCGTAGGTGAGGACGGCCTCGGTGGCGTCGTGACGGGCGACGCGCCAGGCGCCCTCGCGGGTGGTGCCGTGGATGGCGTGGGGCGGGGCGTTGAGGGGCATCTGCTGGACGAAGCCGCCGCTGAGGAACTGTCCGTCGCGGATACGTCCGCACCACGGCACCATCGGGAAGCAGCCGAACCGCTCGCCCTGCCGCAGCAGTTCGACCCCACCGACGCGCAGCCCCGCGACCCGGCCACCGTTCCCCGGCGCCAACACGACCTCCGCGTCACCCGCGGCCAACGTGATCTCTTCACTACTCACGCCTCGACCCTACTGGTCGACGGGACGGGGGAGTTACGGACGACGATGCCGCGGCGCGAGCCGCCGGGGTGAGGCGGGGAGAGGTGGTGGGGAAGGCCGGAGCAGGAAGGGCGGCTGGGCCCCGGACCGGAAAGAAGGGCCGTAGGCAAGCCAGCACCGACCGACAGCAGAACTGAGCCGAGGAATGGGCAGAGCCCGGCGGCCTACGGTCAGCGGCGTCTGCGCAGGGCTCGACTCACGATGATGGCCGACGCCACAGCCAGGGCCGCCACAGGCGCCGCCCAGCGGAGGGCAGCGCTCGCGGAGACTGTTTCCGGGGCCGGGACCGGGGCGTATCTGCCGCGGGGCGGGGCGTGGTCCACCTCCTCCGCGCTGCGGCCGATCATCGTCCGGCGGGCGTGCGCCGCCTCGGCCGGGGGTTCGTCCCCGGCCGCGAAGCCGCCCTCGCCGAAGGGGTCCAGAGCCGAGGGTGGGACGTCGGTCTCGAAAACGGAGGCCGGCGGCTCGTCCTCAGCGGGGACCGGGGGTTCTTCGTCGGCGGTGCCCGGGGGTTTCTCCTCGTCGGCCGTGGCCGGGGGCTCCTCGTCGCCGGAAGCCGGGGGTTTCTCGTCGGCGGTGGCACCGGGCTCGCCGGCGGCCTCGGTCTTGGTCTCGTCCTTGGTCTCGTCCTTGGTCTTGGTCTCGTCCTTGGTCTTGGGTGCGGCCGGCTGTTCTTCCTCGGCCGGGGCCGGGGGCTTCTCGTGCTCGTCCCGGTCGGCGAGGGCTTCGCCTTCGGATGCTGTCGGCCCCGCCGCCCCCAGGTTCTCCGCGAACCTGTCCAGCAGACGGGTCGTCGCCGAGGTCACCGAGTCGGGCGGGAGGTCGGTGATCCGGCCGGTGGCGGTCGCGGCGGCAGAGCAGGCGATGGTCGTGCCCTCACCGGCCTGGACGAGGCGGAGGGTCAGGGTGAGTTTCACGGTGCCGGAGCCCCTGACCTCGGCGGCGTCCCCGTCCACGACGTAGGAGCCGTCCTCCTGCGGCGTGACACGCAGGGTGCCCCGGTAGGTGATGGTGTGCCCCGCGACCCGTACCTTCAGGCGCCCGGCGACCGGCGGCGTACCCGCGTCCTGCTGGAGCCCGGGGACCGCTCGGGCCACCCGCTCGGGGTCGGACAGCGCCTCCCGGAGGCGGCCGACGGGAACCGGAACGAACACCTCATGCTCCATGGCAGTCGAGCCTACCCACGAGGCCCCGCACCGCACCCGTACATACGCGTTATTGCTCGTGTTCCGCCCACGCGGCCCCGCACACCTCCCTGCGCCCCACCACCCTCCACGGCTCAGTCCGCGTACCTCGGGTGCACCAGCGTCGACGGCGGCAGGTCCCGCAGCCCGTCGGCCGCGCCGAGCCGCATCACCCCGGCGCCGAGGGCCGGGCCCGGGCGGCGGCCGTCGTGGGGCGAGGGACGGGTCGCCAGGACGAAGCCCCAGTCGTGGGGCGTGCGGGAGGTGTGGGCCGTACGGTCGGGGCCGGTGACGAAACCGGGGTCGGCGGCCGTGACCCTGTAGGGCGTGGTGCGCAGCCCGGCGGCGCGGACGGTCGCGTCGACGGTCCAGAACACCTGCCGCCGGGACGCCACCGGCCCGGCGTGCACCACCATGCGCCCGTCGACCGCCAGGACCTCGCGGGCCAGCCCGTAGAACTCCTGCGAGTAGAGCTTGGTGCTCGCGGTGATCCCGGGGTCGGGAAGGTCCGAGATCACGACGTCGTACGGCTCGGTCGGCCGGGCGCCGCGCAGCCAGGCGAAGGAGTCCTCCGTGTGGACGCGTACCCGGTCGTCGTCGTGGGCGTGGCCGTTGAGCGCGGAGAGCGCCGGGTCCGTGCGGGCCAGGCGCACCACGCCCGGGTCGATCTCGACGATGTCCACACGGCGTACGCCGTCGTGGCGGAGCACCTCGCGGGCGGCGAGGCCGTCACCGCCGCCGAGGACGAGGACACGGGCGTGCGGTCCGGCGTTCATGGCGGGGCGGACGAGGGCCCGGTGGTAGCGCTGTTCGTCGTTGCCGTTGATGCGCAGCCGCCCGTCGAGGTAGAGGGAGAACGGGCGCCCGTCCAGGCCGCCGGTGAGGACGACCTCCTGCCGGCCGGTCTGCAACGCGATCCGGACGTCCTTGCCGTACACCGCGTGCCGCGCGGCACGCTCGAAGTCGTCCACGTGTACGGCGGCGGTGGCGAGGAGGCCGAGCACGGCGAGGTTGGTGACCAGCAGGAGCCAGCGCGCGCGGCGGCTCAGGTCGCGGTGGAACAGACCGAGGACGAGCGCGCCGCCGACCAGGACATTGACCGTGCCGGTGAGCAGGGCGCCGGTCAACTGGCCGAGCCAGGGCAGCAGGAGGAAGGGGAAGGCGAGGCCGCCGACGAGCGCGCCCACGTAGTCGGCCGCGAACAGGTCGGCGACCGCGCCGCCCGCGTCCTGGCGGCGGATGCGCTGGATCAGCTCCATCAGCAGCGGGACCTCGGCGCCGATGAGCAGGCCGATGGCCAGGGAGAAGGCGACGAGGAGGTAGCGGGAGCCGCTCGCCCACATGCCGCCCCAGTCGCCGGTCCAGGCGAACGCGGCGTACAGCACGAGGGCACTGCAGCCGCCGACGAGGGCGAGGGCGGCCTCGATGAGGCCGAAACCGAGGGCCGCGCGGGGGCGGAGGCGTTTGGCGCCGAGGGAGCCGATGCCCATGGCGAAGACCATGACCGAGAGGACCACGGAGGCCTGGGTGACGGAGTCGCCGATCAAGTACGAGGCGAGGGCGACGAGTTCGAGTTCGTACACCAGTCCGCAGGCGGCGCAGACGAATACGCCGGCGAGGACGAGGAAACGGCCGAGTCCCGGGCGGACCGGGAGCCACGCCTGGGCACCCGGGCCCGGGCCGCTGTCGCCGCGCCAGGGGAGGGGCGCCGGGGGTGCGGGGCGTGCGGCTCGATCACTCCTGGCACGCTACCGTCACGGTCGCGCTGCGCTGGGTCACCCACACGGGTGGTCTGCGACGCTTGGCCGGGTGCCTGATAGCTCGGGGTTCGGGTGGGTGGGCGGCCGCGGGTGCGTGGAGCGTCTCGCGCAGTTCCCCGCCCCTGAAAACCGGGGCTACGCCCCGCACTTTCAGGGCGCAACCCCGGCTTTTCAGGCCCGCGGGGCCTGATCTTCAGGGGCGCGGGGAACTGCGCGAGAAGCCCCACAGGAGCCGCGCCCGCCGACGAACCCGCACCCCCGAGCTATCAGGCACCCGTCACAGCGCCGCAGGCACCCGCACCCCCACCCTCGTTCTCGTGGCCACCAGTTGCCCGTCCTGGGGATACGCGTGCCACGTACGCCAGTGCACCTGCCCCTCGTGGCGCTGCGCCAGCATCGCCGTGAAGGCGTGCGGGCTGCCGGGGAAGACCCCGGCCAGTCCATGGGGATGGTCGGAGACGAGCGCCAGGAGTTCCTGGGCCCGGCCCGCGAACGACCCCGGCGACAAGACCTCGACCCGCGCGGCGAATTCGTACTCCCAGTCGCCCACACGTTTGGCCACCCCGAGCGGGAGCGGCGTGCTGGATCCCGGGATGCACGCGACCGTCTCCGAACAGTGGCTCCCCCGCTCCTCCTCCAGGAGAACCTGGTGGGACGCGCCGAGCAGCCTCAACTGCAGCTTCGCACCGGTGAGTTCGAGATCGAGCGTGGCGAGCGCGGGCAGCGGCTCGCGCCCCAGCGCCCAGGCGAGGTCGGCCGCGCGCGTGTCGGTGTAGGCGGTGTTCAGGGTCGTGAGCATGGGTCGGCTCCGCAGCGACGCAAAGAGAAGAGGAGGTGGGTCCGGCGCACCCCGGTAGGCACCGGGAGCTGAGGCCCGGTCAGCCAGGTCACGTGAGGACGACGTCCCGGTCGGTCCGGTCAGCCAGGTCAGGCCTGCCGGGAGGGACGTCCGGGGGGCCGCGTTGGCGATTTATAGGGAATCATGAACTGTGGCGCCACCACAGCGTTTTTACCCAACTTGACGTGCTTTCCATCCCCCCGAGGGCTGCCCAGCTCAACTGTTCAACCAGGCGTACGCCCCGTCGGTCGACGCGCTCCCCACGCGCCCATCGGGCCGGGCGCGCGAACTCGGGGGAGCGCCTGCCGGACAACCGGGCCCACCCGGCGTACTCAGGCGTGAAAGACCGCCACATCGGTGCGCCTGCCCCCTTGTGCCGGACATACACACGCGAACCTGGACACGCGAGCGCCCGCCGGGAGGTTCGTCCCGGCGGGCGCTCGTGTCGTGGAGCTCGGCTGCCCCGTGTCAGCTGCCTCCACCGCATCCGCCCCCGCCGCCGCCTCCGCAGGACGAGCCGCTACTGCTTCCGCACGAGGAACCACTGCCGCTGCCGCAGGACGAGCCACCACCACCGGACGACGAACCGCGGTCGTCGTTCGAGGAGTGGGACGATCCCGAGTCGCCGACGGTCGCCGCCCCGATCACCCACCAGCTGTTGTCGGAGCTGCTGCTGTGGGCACCGCTGTCGCTTCGACTGCCGCGGTACGCGCTGCCGCCCCGGGCGGTCGACGGGCGGCGACGCGCCGCGTGCCTCCTTCTGCGGTTGTTGACGGCGACGATGGCCACCGTCCCCACGAAGACCACCGCCAGGATGATGCCGATCACCACGATCGCGTTCATGGCGTCACCCCTCCCCTCTTGTCCTGAGTCCCCCGAAGCGACCCCCCATGGGTGCCTCGTTCAATGTCGTTGCCCCACTTCGTTCGTGGGCGCTGTTGCCGAACTTCGTTCGTGGGCGCTGTCGCGCGGTCAGCTGCCGCCACCGCAGCCGCCGCCCCCACCGCAGGAGGACCCGCCTCCGCAGGACGCGCCGCTCCCGCACGACGAACCACTGGACGACGAACTGCTGGACGAGCCCTTGTCCGCCCACCAGCTGCCGCGTCGGCCGCGTCGCCGGGAGTTCCTGACGACTCCGATGGCGACGGCCAGACCGATGGCGCTGAGCACCAGGATGAAACCGACTTCCGCCATGGCCCACCCTCCCCTCTTCCTTGCGTGTGCCCCCGAAGCGACCCCCGTGGGTGCCTCGCTCACTTGCGTGTGGCGGGGATGCCCCGCCGGTGACCGCTCAAAGCCGAGTTGAGCAAGTCCAGAGCTTCGCGCGCGGCGGCACGTCTCAGCTGCCGCCACCGCAACCGCCGCCACCGCCGCCTCCCCCGCCGCACGACGAGCCACCGCCGCAGGAGAACCAGCTGCCGCCCCCGGACGACCGGTGGGACGACCCGCCGTCCGCCCACCAGCTGCGGCGGCGGCTGCGCCGCGAGCCTCGGCCGAGCGACGACAGCACCCCGATCAGGGCCACCGCGCCCAGGAAGAGAATGAAGAAGCCATCCATGACGGCACCCGCCTTTCGTTCCCCCGTACGCCCCCCGTGGGCCGTGCGTGACGTGGGGATGCCCTCGCGTCTCACCGGTCAAAGCCGAGTTGAGCAAGTTCAGAGGGTTCTCCCGGGTCAACACCTCCTGACCTGCACAGACATGCGGGTCGCGGGCCGCCCGACTTGCGGTTCCGGGTGGCCGCGCGAACCTGGAGCGGAGGGGAGGGACGTGAACGCCTGTCCGGGCGTTGAATAAGGAGACGGATCATATGTCTGTTCGAAGCATGACGTCGGCGCGGCTCACGGACGGTCGTCCGCAGGTGTTCGCGGGGAGCAACCACGGGCTCTTCACCCGCTGGAAGGTCAGTGAGCACCCGGACGCCGGCTGGACCGACTGGCAGCCGTTCCCCTTCGACCACGGCCGCGTGGTGTCGCTCGCCGCGGCTCCGCTCACGGACGAACGGCCGCAGATCTTCGCCGTGTCCGAAGGCGGCGAGCTGTGGAGCACCTGGAAGGTGACCACCGACGCGAGCGCCGCCTGGGCCGACTGGACGAAGTTCAACGGCCTGCCGGGGTCGGCCCGCAGTGTGGGTGTGGCCACCCTGACGGACGGCCGCCCGCAGATCGTGGTCGGCACCGACAACGGTTCGGTGTCCTCGTGGAAGGTGAGCACCCACCCCGACGACGCCTGGTCCGAGTGGTCCTCCTTCGACGGTCCGCCCGCCTGATCCCGGGAAGCACGCCGCCCGGCCGGGGTTTCCGGCCGGGCGGCGCGTGGGCGGCACGTGGGGCGACACCTCGAGTGCCACACTCCGAACCAGGGTTGAGGAACTCCAGAGCTTCGGCGGAGGATGGCGGCCATGACCTCCAGCGCCAGCTCCGCTCCCGCCCCTCGCCCCGCGCTCAACCGGCGGCTCGCCGAGTTCGGGACCACGATCTTCGCCGAGATGTCGGCGCTCGCCCTGCGGACCGGGTCGATCAATCTCGGGCAGGGCTTCCCGGACACGGACGGCCCCGAGGAGATCCGTGAGGCCGCCGTACGGGCACTGCGGGACGGCCGGGGCAACCAGTACCCGCCGGGTCCCGGCGTGCCCGAGCTGCGGACCGCGATCGTCGACCACCAGCAGCGCCGGTACGGACTGACGTTCGACCCGGACACCGAGGTGCTGGTCACCGCCGGGGCCACGGAGGCCATCGCGGCCGCCCTCCTCGGGCTGCTGGAGCCGGGGGACGAGGTGGTCGCCCTGGAGCCGTACTACGACTCGTACGCGGCCTGCATCGCGATGGCGGGCGGGACGCGCGTACCGGTGACGCTGCGGCCGTCGGACGGGCCCGGCGAGGGGGCGGACGAGGCGGGCGGGGGCCGACGGTTCCGGCTGGACCTCGACGAGCTGCGGGACGCCGTCACCGACCGGACGCGGCTGCTGCTGATCAACACGCCGCACAACCCGACCGGGACGGTCCTCACCCGCCAGGAGCTGACGGCGATCGCCGAGCTGGCGGTGGAGCGGGACCTGCTGGTGGTGACGGACGAGGTCTACGAGCACCTGGTCTTCGACGACGCCGAGCACCTGCCGCTGGCGTCGTTCCCGGGGATGCGGGAGCGGACGGTCACCATCGGCTCGGCGGGCAAGACGTTCTCGTTCACCGGGTGGAAGGTGGGCTGGGTTACCGGCACCCGGGAACTCGTGACCGCCGTACGCACGGCGAAGCAGTACCTGACGTACGTGGCGTCCGGGCCGTTCCAGTACGCCGTCGCCGAGGCGCTGCGCCTGCCGGACTCCTACTTCGACGGCTTCCGCGCCGACCTCCACCGCAAGCGCAACCTGCTCGGCGACGGCCTGCGGGCAGCCGGGTTCGAGGTCTACCAGCCCCAGGGCACGTACTTCATCACCACCGACATCACCCCCTTCGGCGAAAAGGACGCCTACGCCTTCTGCCGCGCCCTCCCCGAACGCTGCGGCGTCGTCGCCATCCCCAACTCCGTCTTCTACGACGACCCGGATGCCGGCCGCAGTCAGGTCCGGTTCACCTTCTGCAAGAAGGACGACGTTCTCCACGAAGCCGCGAGCCGACTGCAGCGCCTCGCGTCCTGAATGAGGTTCGGACAAGATCACCACCGGGATGGACGGATACCCGGGCGCGCGACCTACTTGACGCGTTCACGCCAGAATTGGCGTGAACGGATCGCCACAAGATGCACACCATATCGACACGATAGGCATCGCAGCGACACCGTCCTTGATCGGGCCCCAGTAGCGGAGAGACCGGAGGTCGCAGGGGTCCCGGAGTTCTTCGCCCCCAATCCGAGAGGAAACCTGATGAGCACTGCGAGACAAGCACTTGTCGTGGCCATGCTGGCCAGCGCGATGGCCTTCACTCTGCCGACGGCGGCGCACGCCGCGCCGGCGGCGACATGCAACGACGTGCCTGCCGACATCGTCGGCACAGACGGCGACGACCGGATCGTGCTGAACTCCGACGATCGCCTCGTGGTCTCCGTCGGAGCCGGCACCGACATCATCATCCTCAGCGGCGCCGGGAACCACATCATCTGTGCCGGAGACGGTGCGGACACGGTCGTCGGGGGCAGCGGCGCCGACTGGATCGACGGTGGGCAAGGCCAGGACCACATCGAGGGCCGGGGCGGCGATGACACCATCTTCGGCGGCGCCGGCCCCGACACCGTCTTCGGCGGCGCGGGCAACGACAGCCTCACCGGGGGCGCCGGAGCCGACACCCTGGACGGCGGTGCCGGCGCCGACTTGATCGACGGCCAGGCAGGGGCCGACCGGATCTCCGGCGACGCGGGCGGCGACACCATCTACGGCAGGGCGGGAGCCGACCGGATCTCCGGTGGCGCCGGCCCGGACACCGTTGAAGGCGGGGCCGGGCCCGACACCCTTCAGGGTGACGCCGGAGCGGACACCCTCCGTGGCCAGGCAGGCGCCGACGACCTCGACGGCGGCGCGGGCAACGACCAACTCTACGGCGGCGACGGCAACGACCTGCTGGCCGATCCCGCCGGCGCTGACGACTTCGGCGACGGAGGCGCGGGCGCGGCCGACCGCTGCGACATCCGGATCGAAACCCGGGTGAACTGCGAGGAACTCTTCTGAGTCCCGCAGTGACTGCTCAATCAAGGGCGACCGTCACTCCGAGTCAGAACGGCAGAACGGCCTGCCGCTGACGAATACCCAACAGCCGGTGTCCGTGCCCCGCCTGCCGAACCGCACCCGCGGCTCAAGTCACTGGCCATATAACAGCCGCACGGCCCGGTTCGGCCTCTTCCAGGACGCCTGCACGGCCGAACCGACCGACTTCACCGACACCGACCGCAACAACAACCGTACGTAACCGGTCACGGCAACCGCGCCGCCCCCCACGATCGCCGTCGCGGCGGTCCGCTCGGTATCGGATGGGGGGACCGGTGTGGGTCGAGGATGTCAGAACGGCCCGTCCTTCGTCTCTCGGGTGAGTTCCAAGGGATACCGGTGCCGACCGACCGACGGTCTTGAGGGTCGAGCCATCGGTCCACGGTGTCCACGATGGTGAGCCGCCCGGGAGAGACCGCCGCGGTCAGGGACCACCGGAGTCCCGCGGCGGCGGTCCTCGCCGGCACTTCTGGCGTCCCTCCGGACGGCCACCGGGGGCGGTCGGCCGCCGGTGGCCACGGAAGCGGGCGGGGCGGCTACGCGTCGCCCTCGTCGTCCTTGGGCTTGTCGGCCTCGTCGACGTCCTCGGCCAGGCCGAGCTGCTCGACGAGCCACTTGTCGAACTCGATGGCGGCGCGCACCCAGCTCACCGTCGACGAGACGAAGTGCTCCAGGCTGACGCCGGTGCCGATCAGCAGCTGGGCCTCGCCGATGAGGCGGACCGTGCCGTCGTCGTGGGTGTGGCTGTAGACCTTGGGCCACAGGGTGCGGCGGTTCCAGTCGTCGATGGTCTCCAGCAGGGCCGGCTTCTCGTCGATCTGGTGCGGGCGGTCGTAGAACGTGCGCACCGAGAAGACCTGCTGGTCACCCTCGCCACGGAACATGAAGTACGTACGGAATTCCTCCCACGGCGCCGCGAGGTCACCCTCGTCGTCGACGACGTACTTCAGCTCCATCTGGTCCAGGAGCTGCTTCACGAGGTCCTGATCCGGGACCACGGGGCCGGGCGGCGGGCCGGGCTGCGGCTCGGGCTGGCCCCCGAAGTTCGGAATCGAGGACGGGTCGATGCTCACCGTGATTTTCCCTTCGTACGGATTCCGCCATCCTCCCCCATGCGGGGGCGGGAGTGGCAACCCCCGCCCCGCGTGGTTCGTCGCCCTTGGCCGGATCCGGGAAGGGATTCACCCGCGGATTCAGCTACGAGCGTGGAGGGGAACCTTTCGGGTACCCCCGGTCACGCGTTTTCGGGTACCCCCGGTCACGCGTCCTTCTCCGTCCATCGGCATCGACGGTCACGGGTTCTTCTTCTCCATCGACGGGGCGGTCGGGCCGTCCGTCGCGGAGGTGGCCGGCGTGCCCGTCGTCGGCCCCACGATCAGGCCCTCTCCCTCTCCGAACGTGTCCACCCGGACCGTGTCGCCGTCCTTGACCTCGCCGGAGAGGATCTCCTTCGCGAGGCGGTCGCCGATGGCGGTCTGGACGAGGCGGCGCAGGGGGCGGGCGCCGTAGGCCGGGTCGTTGCCCTCGTCCGCGAGCCAGGCCAGGGCCTCGGGGGTGATCTCCAGGGTGAGGCGGCGCTCGGCGAGCCGCTTGGAGAGGCGGTCGATCTGGAGCTTGGCGATGCGCTCCAGCTCCGCCTTGTTCAGGGCGGAGAAGACGACCAGGTCGTCCAGGCGGTTGAGGAACTCCGGCTTGAAGGAGGCCCGGACCACCTCCAGGACCTGCTGCTTCTTCTCCGCCTCGGTGGTGACGGGGTCGACCAGGTACTGGCTGCCCAGGTTCGAGGTGAGGATCAGGATGGTGTTGCGGAAGTCGACCGTACGGCCCTGGCCGTCGGTGAGCCGGCCGTCGTCCAGCACCTGGAGGAGGATGTCGAAGACCTCCGGGTGGGCCTTCTCCACCTCGTCGAGCAGGACCACGGAGTACGGGCGCCTGCGGACGGCCTCGGTCAGCTGCCCGCCCTCCTCGTAGCCGATGTAGCCGGGGGGCGCGCCGACCAGCCGGGCCACGCTGTGCTTCTCGCTGTACTCCGACATGTCGATGCGGATCATGGCCCGCTCGTCGTCGAAGAGGAAGTCGGCGAGGGCCTTCGCCAGCTCGGTCTTGCCGACGCCGGTCGGGCCGAGGAAGAGGAAGGAGCCGGTGGGGCGGTCCGGGTCGGCGATGCCCGCGCGGGAACGCCGTACGGCGTCCGACACCGCGCGTACGGCCTCGGTCTGGCCGATGAGACGGCGGCCCAGCTCGTCCTCCATGCGGAGCAGCTTCTGGGTCTCGCCCTCCAGCAGGCGGCCGGCCGGGATGCCGGTCCAGGAGGCGACGACGTCCGCGATGTCGTCGGCGCCGACCTCGTCCTTGACCATGGTGTTCTTGGAGTTCTTGGACGCGGCGGCCTCCTCCTCCGCCTCGGATGCCTCTTCCAACTCCCTTTCCAGCGTGGGGATCTCGCCGTAGAGCAGCTTGGAGGCGGTGTCGAAGTCGCCGTCGCGCTGGGCGCGTTCGGCCTGGCCGCGCAACTCGTCGAGCTTCTCCTTGAGTTCACCGACGGCGTTGAGGGACTGCTTCTCCTTCTCCCAGCGGGCGGTGAGGCCCCGCAGCTCCTCCTCCTTGTCGGCGAGGTCGCGGCGCAGGCGCTCCAGACGCTCGCGGGAGGCGGCGTCGGTCTCCTTGTCGAGGGCCATCTCCTCCATGCGCAGCCGGTCCACGGACCGCTGGAGCTCGTCGATCTCGACGGGCGAGGAGTCGATCTCCATCCGGAGGCGGGAGGCGGACTCGTCGACGAGGTCGATGGCCTTGTCGGGCAGGAATCGGGAGGTGATGTACCGGTCGGAGAGGGTGGCGGCGGCGACCAGCGCCGCGTCCGCGATCACGACCTTGTGGTGGGCCTCGTAGCGGCCCTTGAGTCCGCGCAGGATGGCGATGGTGTCCTCGACGGTCGGCTCGGCGACCAGCACCTGCTGGAAACGGCGCTCGAGCGCCGGGTCCTTCTCGATGCGCTCGCGGTACTCGTCGAGGGTCGTCGCGCCGACCATCCGCAGCTCACCCCGCGCGAGCATGGGCTTCAGCATGTTGCCGGCGTCCATGGCGGAGTCGCCGCCGGCGCCCGCGCCGACGACCGTGTGCAGTTCGTCGATGAAGGTGATGATCTGTCCGTCGGAGTCCTTGATCTCGGCGAGGACCGTCTTCAGGCGCTCCTCGAACTCGCCCCGGTACTTGGCCCCGGCGACCATGGCGCCGAGGTCGAGCGCGACCAGCCGCTTGTTCTTCAGCGACTCGGGCACGTCGCCCTTCACGATCCGCTGGGCGAGCCCCTCGACGACGGCCGTCTTGCCGACGCCCGGCTCACCGATGAGCACGGGATTGTTCTTCGTACGGCGGCTGAGCACCTGCACGACCCGCCGGATCTCCTGGTCCCGGCCGATGACGGGGTCGAGCTTCCCCTCCCGCGCGGCGGCGGTGAAATCGGTCCCGAACTTCTCCAGGGCCTTGTACTG
The DNA here is from genome assembly GCF_020982545.1 of Streptomyces sp. MNU76. GTDB lineage: Bacteria > Actinomycetota > Actinomycetes > Streptomycetales > Streptomycetaceae > Streptomyces. The sequence continues at coordinate 32,497 of NZ_JAJKLK010000006.1, forward strand.
GCCCTCCGGATCGGCGGTGGTCACCCGGCGTCCTCCCCTTGCCTTCTGGAACGCCTCCTGCAACTTCCTGGCGCTCGCCCCCTGCCGGGAGAGTACGTCCCCGGCCTGGCCGCCCTTCTCCGCGATCCCGATCAGGAGGTGCTCGGTGGAGACGTACTCGTCGCCCAGCTCCTTGGCCTTCGCCTGGGCCTCGGCGACGACGCTCAGCAGCTCGCGGTTGGGCTGCGGCGGCGAGACGGTGGAGCCGGTCACACTGGGCAGACCGGCGAGGATCTTCTCGACGCCCGCGCGTACGGCCGCCTGGTCGGCGTCGACGGCGGCGAGCAGGTCGGTGATGTTCTCGTTGTCCTGCCCCTGGAGCAGAGCCAGCAGCAGGTGGGCGGGGGTGAAGTCGGGGTGCCCCTCGGACACGGCCCGGTTGCTGGCCGCGTTGATCGCGTCCCGGCTCCTGTTGGTCAGCTCGGCGTCCACAGTCGCGATTCCCTCCTGGCGTCAGTCGTCGGTCACAGTGACAGTGACTTGAGCAACGTACACAAAGTTGAGTCTATTCCACTCAAGGTGGAGTCGGGAGCGTTCCCTGTTGGTTAGATTCCGGGACCGTGAGCACCTACCGAGTGGATCCGGGCGATCCCGACGACGCGTACCTGGCCTTCTGGCGGGAGCGCCACCTCTGCACCCTCACCACCCTCCGCGCCGACGGCAGCCCCCACGTGGTGCCGGTCGGGGTCACATACGAGCCCGGGGCGCGTCTCGCTCGGGTGATCACCAGTTCGACGAGTGCGAAAGCGCGGCATGTGGCTCTCGCCGGGGAGGAAGGCGCCCGGGTCGCCGTCTGCCAGATGGAGGGCAAGCGCTGGGCCACGCTGGAAGGGCGCGCGTTCGTCCGCACGGACCGGGAGCGGATCGCGGACGCCGAGCGACGGTACGCGGAGCGGTACGGCAGGGATCCGCGACCGAATCCGCAGCGCGTGGTGATCGAGATCGAGCTGACGCGGGCGTTGGGGCGGGGGAGGGCAGGGCCGAGGGGCCGCGGGGGCGGCTACACGTCGTCGGCGGCGACCGCCTGCTTCCGGTTGACCTTTTTCGGCCAGATGAGCAGGCGGGTCGGAGGATTCCGAAACTGGCGGGCATGCCGAAATGTCCCCACAAACCTGCAGCGGCGTCACCGTGTTCAGGTCACGGTGACGCCGCTGCTGGGGGGAAGCGCCTGAGCGATTTGCAACGACGGGGGAATCGCTTCAGGCACTGCGGGGGGTGGCTGAGACGGCCGTGGAGGCCTGGGTCTCCGGCTCGGCGAGCCGGTGGTCGCGCTGGTCGAGATTGACGAAGACCATCCCGTACCGAACGGCACACCGCACTGGCTGCGGCGCGCCGCGCGGTCGCCGCAGACACCGGTACGCCCGGATGTCCTCGTCCTCGTCCCGGGTCACCACCACCGGTTCGCCGAACACGGTCACCATCAACGAGTCACCGCTGTGGGGGATGGCGGTGGCCAGGTCGATGAAGTGCCAGCCGGAGCGATAGGCGGTGGCCATCTCGCGCCGGAAAGAACGGTCGTCGGGAGGAGTGGTCATGTCAGGCCCCTGCTCCGTCATCAGCCGGGGGCACCGGCCACGTAGTGTCCGCGGCCCACGCCAGTGTCGTCGACTCCGCCACCGCCGGCCAACTGGTGTCCGCGCGAGTGTCACCCTTCGCCTCGGAGAGGGCACTCAGCGCTCCGAAAGCGACAACGGTGGAGAAGGCGGCGACAAGCACCGAGCGAAGCATTCTCTTACGCATAGTCGGCTTCGTCCTCACTTGAAGGTCCCCTCTTCCCCCGTCGAGTACGACGATGGCTCATTCGGGCACGTCATGGCCACATAATCAATGCATCATGTTCCTGCATGTTCAGGACCCTGGGGGGTGGAGATTTGGTGGAAAATCGGGTTGAAGCGACACATCCCCACACGGTGGCTGATCTGTGCGACGAGGGAGCACGTCTCTACGCACACGCACTGCGGACGGGACGCATCGCACGCGAGGAGGTGGGGTCCGCCCCCTGCCTCATGGAGTTCCCCCTGCTCCATCCCGACCCCGATGACGCGAACTGGCTCCGTCCCGTTCCCCCTTCGGTCGCACTGGCCCAGCGGCTCAACCCGATAGAGCGCGAGATCGCCGAACAGCGCCGCCGGTCGATCGAGCTCAGCGACGCGTTCGAACCGTTTATGGCACTCAGCGCCCAGGTGTCGGCCCCGACGCACGCCATCAGGGTGTTGGAGGGCGGAGAGCAGATACAGACGGCTCTCAACCTGGCCACCGCCGAGTGCCAGATCGAGGTGCTGACGGTCCAGCCGAGCAACCGCATATCGGAGCGCAACCTGCTCCAGGGACTGGAACGTGACAGACCGTTGATCGAACGTGGTGTGCGGATCCGCACCCTGTATCAACACACGGCCCGACACAACCCGGAAAAGCTGGCCTACGTGGCGCGGCTGTCCGACGGCAAGGTGGAATACCGCACCATCGACGAGTTGGTCGAGCGCCTCATCATCTGCGACGACACCGTGGCCTTCATCCCCACCCGCGACGACCAGCAGGTCGCCCTGGAACTCAGGCATCCGGGGCTCGTGCGCTACCTGGTCAAGGTCTTCGAGTTCATGTGGGGCCGAGCTGTCCCACTGACCGCCGGCGCGCCCTACGAGACGGCCCCCGACGGCATCACGGACATCCAGCACTCCATCGCCAAGCTCCTCGTCGAGGGCCACGTGGACGAGGCCATAGCCCGCCGCCTCGGCATGAACGTCCGCACCTGCCGCGCCCACATAGCCAAGCTGGCCACGGTGCTGGGCAGCGGTAGCAGGGCCCAACTCGGTTATCTGATCGCGCAGTCGGGGATCCTGGAGCAGGGCCAGAGCCACTGACGGCCGAGGGAGGCGAGTACAGGTGACCAGCGAGGTCCACGGGCATCGGACCGACGAACTGTGCGCAGCCGGCAGTGAGTTGTACGCGCGGGCGTTGCGGGACGGACGGGTGCGGGGCAAGGAAGCGTCCGCGGCACCCTGTCTGATCCAGGCCGGGTTGCTGCACCCGGCCATCGAGGAGCCCGACTGGCTGGAGCCGGTCGCTCCCACGGTCGCCCTGCACCGGCTACTGCGCGACATCGAGGAGAGAGTCGCCGAGGAGCGGCGCCGTGAGGAGCGGTTGGCGGCGGCATTCGAGCCGATGCTGCGGATCGCGGACCAGCGCACCGCACCCGGCGGCAGCGTCATACAGGCGATCACTTCGCTGAGCGGGATCGAGCAGATCAACGCCGCCATCGCCGAGGCCATTGCCGGGGCATCCGAGGAACTGCTGTGCATCCAGCCGCACGCGAACTACTACGCCCCGCGCGGCCGGCAGGGCCAACAGGGCCACGCCGTCGCCCTCGATCGGGATCAGGCACTGCTGGCCCGAGGCGCCCGCATCCGCACGCTCTACCCGCACACTCTCCGGCACTCCCCCTTCGTCCTCGACCGCTACGAGCGACTGCGCGGCGACGCCGAGGCCCGCACCCTGGACCAGGTCACCGACCGCCTCATCCTCGTCGACCGCACGGTGGCCTTCATCCCCGCCGACGCCGAGCGCACCTTGGCCCTGGAGATCCGCCACCCCACCCTGATCTCCTTCTTCGCCACCACCTTCGACCGACTGTGGCACCTGGCGACGCCCATGTACCCCGAGGCCGTCCGGCTCCCCGTGATCGATGGCTTCACCCCCCGCCAACGCGCCATCGCCCGCCTCCTCGTGGAAGGCCACACCGACACCGCCATCGCCGACCGTCTCGGACTCAACGTCCGGACAGCCCGTGCCCACATCGCCAAACTCGCCGCCCAGCTCGGTAGTGAGAGTCGGGCCCAACTGGGTTACCTCATAGGGCAGTCGGGGATTCTGGAGCGGGAAGCGGCGCCGTAGGGGCGGGCACCCTGAGGGTGTCGTCGTCCGCTGATGTGGTGCGGGGCGGACTGTCCAGGCCCGCCTCGGCGATGCGGACGCCCAACTGCGTCCGGCTGGCCGCGCCGAGGCGTTCGGAGAGGCGGGCGATGTGGGCCCGGCAGGTGCGGACGCTGATGCCGAGCCGTTCGGCGACCACCGCGTCCTGGTGACCCTCCGCCAGCAGCGCCGCGATGGACCGTTCCCGATGGGTGATGCCCGCGACACCGGTGGAGGGGAGGGACGCGGCTAGCGGAACTCCGAGACGCCACAGACGTTCGAAGACCGTGACCAGGTACTCCACCAGCGCGGGGTGACGGATCTCCAGGGCCATGGTGCGGTCGGGGTTCGCGGGGATGAAGGCCACCGTGCGGTCGAAGACGATGAGGCGTTCCACCACCTCGTCCAGGGTGCGGGCCTCCGCCGACTCCCCCATCAGCTCCATGTAGTTGTGCAGGCCCTGCCCGTGCCGGGCCACATGCGTGTACAGGTCCCGCATCCGCACGCCCCGGCGGCACATCGCCAGCGCCCGGTGCAGCCCCTCGCGCAGTTCGTCCTCGCGCCGGATGCCGCCCGGCTGCACGGTCAGCACCTCGGTCGTACAGCGGTCGGTGGCCTCGTCGATCGCCGCCCGGATCCGGGACAGCCCGTCGAGCACCCGGATCGCCGCGCTCTCCGTCGTCTGCCGGGCGCGGGAGCCCCCGAGGCCCGCGTACCACTCCACCGCGTCGACCGCCGCGCCCATCCGGGCCTGACTGGCGCTCACCTCTGCGTGGACGCCGCGCAGCAGCCGGGTCATGACCTCCTGCGGGGAGGTCGGCACCAGCCAGCCCATGTCGTCCGGGTCGGGGTGCAGCAGGGCGAGTTCGAGCAGACAGGGCACGGCGTCGGCGTCCGCGCGCGGGACACGGCCCCGCCGTACGGCCCTGGAGTACACCCGGTCCCCGGCCGCGCAGAGCCGGTCGGCACCGTGCGGATGCTCCTCGGTCGCGTGCCCGGCCATCACCCATTCACCCCCGGTTCCAGCCCTTCGCAGCGCAACTATGCGCGGCCCGCACCGGCTCCGCAACACGGCTGCGCCTGGGTTATGCCCCTATAGGAGGGGTAGTGTTCGCTTTTCTCCACCCCTCAGGCAGTGCGCTCTGCAACAAGGTCAACGACCCGGGACTGAAGTCCCGGGCTTGCAGAGCGGGCGCCACTGGTTGTGGTGTTGCGCCTGCGTCCTGTCCCGCCCTCGGATGTCGGGGGCGGGACTGAGGCGGTTGACTGCGCCCCGCGTCGCCACAACTCTTCCGCGCGGGCGCGGATGTTGCGGGAGCTGTTGCGGTCCGCGTGATCAACGAATCCGCAGGACCGGCACGCGAACCACGCCTGTGAGGCGCGGTTCGCCTTGTCGATGTGGCCGCACTCGGCGCAGGTGCGGGAGGTGTATGCCGGATCGACGTACACCACCGGCACCCCGGCCTTCTTGGCCTTGTACGCGATGAACGCCCCCAGCTGAGCGAAGGCCCAGCTGGAGTGGGTGGCCCGTTGGGGCTTGCGAAGCCGTACCCGTTCGCGAATGCCCGTCAGTTTTTCGAGGGCGATTCCGCGACCGGTGCGTTCTGCCTCGGCCACCACATGCTTCGCGATCTTGTGGTTGCCCCGGCCGTACGTTCGACAGCGCCCCGGCTTCGCCAGACAGCCCTACGGGCGCTCCGCGCCCGAACTCCCGGACACTGCGACGCTCCGCGTCGCCACCACACGATGCGATTCCTCCCAGGCGTAAACGCCTGGGGTTCCTCGCATGAATCTCGCTGAAGTCAACGACGCAGGCGCCCCGCGCACGCCTCGGTCCGTCACACCCGCGCCGCGCCGGGGCCGTTGCACCCGCGCCCGCGTGCCTGCGCCCCGCACGCCCGTGCGAACGGCAGGTCGTCGGACGGAGACCCCGGTGACTGTTCCCCGCGCGCCGCACCCCGCCTCCCCGCCCGGCCGTACTTCAAACCCTCCGCTTCCGCAGGTCGTGGCCGTCCCCGCAAGGTGGCGGAAACGCGATGGTGATCACGGTGTTACGGAGCGCGCTTACCGTCGGCCCATGGCGGACATATTTGACGCGTACGCGCTGGCCGACGCGTGGGACGAGATGTTCGAGCGGCCGGGTGAGGTCAGGGCCGCCTACGAGCCGGTGCTCGCGGCGCTCCAGCCGATCGAGCCGGCCGAACTGCGGTTCAGGGCGGACCAGATGGCCCGCGCGTTCACCGACCGGGGCGTGACCTACGCCTTCGCGGGCGAGGAGAGACCCTGGCCGCTGGATCTGGTGCCGAGGATCCTGGACGCCCTGGAGTGGGATCTGATCCAGCGCGGAGTGGCGCAGCGCGTACGGGCGTTGGAGGCGTACCTCGCGGACGCCTACGGGCCGTGCCGGGCCTTCGAGGACGGGGTGGTGCCCTGGCGGCTGCTCCTCAACTCCCCCCACTTCCACCGGGCCGCACACGGCGTGGAGCCCGCCGGCGGGGTCCGCATCCATGTCGCCGGCATCGACCTCGTACGGGACGAGGCGGGCGACTTCCGGGTGCTGGAGGACAACGTCCGGGTGCCGTCCGGGGTCTCGTACGTCATCGAGAACCGACGCGCGATGACCCGGGTGTTCCCGTCCCTCTTCGCCGAGCAGCACGTGGTGCCCGTCGACGGCTACGCGCAGCGGCTGCTCGCCGCCCTGCGGGCCGCCGCGCCCGGCGGGATCGGGGACCCGCGCGTCGTCGTCCTCACCCCCGGCCCCAACAACGCCGCCTACTTCGAACACGCGCTGCTGGCCCGGCTGATGGGCGTGCAGCTGGTGGAGGGACACGATCTCGTCTGCCGGGGCAACCGGGTGTGGATGCGGACCACCCGCGGGGAGATGCCGGTCCATGTCGTATACCGGCGCCTCGACGACGACTTCCTCGATCCCCTCCACTTCCGGCCCGACTCGGTGATCGGCTGCCCCGGGATCATGAGCGCCGCGATGGCGGGGAACGTGACGCTGGCGAACGCGGTCGGCAACGGCATCGCGGACGACAAGCTCCTCTACACCTACGTCCCGGACCTCATCCGCTACTACCTCTCCGAGGAACCGATTCTCCCGAACGTGGAGTCCTTCCGGCCGGACGAACCCGGACAACTGGAGGCGGTCCTCGACCAGATCGACCAGCTGGTGATCAAGCCGGTCGACGGGGCCGGCGGCCAGGGCATCGTCATCGGCCCGAAGGCGGACCGGGAGACGCTGGAGCGCACCCGGGAGGCCGTGGCGGCCGATCCGCGCGGCTGGATCGCGCAGCGGCCGGTCGCGCTGTCCACCTCCCCCACCCTCGCCGGCGAACGGATGGCCCCGCGCCACATCGACCTGCGGCCCTTCGCCGTCAACGACGGCGACGAGGTGTGGGTCCTGCCCGGCGGGCTGACCCGCGTCGCCCTCCAGGAGGGCAACCTCATCGTCAACTCCAGCCAGGGCGGCGGCTCCAAGGACACCTGGGTGCTCGCCGAGGGCCCGGCCGAGCAGCGCCCCGAGGCGATCGGCGGCCCGCTGCCGCAGAAGGCACCGCGTCTGCTCGGGCCCGACGGCACCCGCGCGGTCGTACAGGAAGGGGCGCAGCAGCAGTGAACGACGTGATCCTCTCCCGGATAGCCGAGGCCCTGACCTGGACGGGACGGTACGTGGAGCGGGCCGACGCGACCGGCCGCATCCTCGACGCCTACCTCCACCGCCTCCTCGAAGATCCCTGGCGCGACGAGGACGCGGCCTGCCGCTCGCTCTACGCGATCCTCGGCGTCGACGCGCCCGACCGGCACTGCGACATGCAGCAGGTGCTGGACCGGCTGGCCTTCGACGCCCGCTCGACGGGGTCGATCGAGGGCGCGCTCGGCGCGGCGCGGCTGAACGCCCGCAGCGCCCGCGAGGCGGTGTCGTCGGAGATGTGGGAGTGCCTGAACTCCACCTGGCACGCGCTCGCCGACCAGCGCACGGCCGCGCGCCGCACGGGTGGCCCGTACGCGTACCTGGAACTGGTACGGCGTCGCGCGGCGCTCTTCTTCGGGCTCGCGGACTCCACGATGAGCCGGGACGACAGCTGGCGTTTCGTGGTGCTGGGCCGGAGCCTGGAGCGGGTGGACATGACGGTGCGGCTGCTGTCGGTACGGGTGCTGGACGCGGCGCACGCGCCGGACTGGCCGACCCTGCTGAGCGCGAGCGGCGCCGACGAGGCGTACGCGCGGGTGCACGGCGGGTTCGGAGACAGCCCCAAGGTGGCGGAGTTCCTGCTCCTGGACCGCGACTTCCCGCGCTCGGCGCTGCACGCCCTCACCACGGCGGAGGAGTGCCTGGCGGCGCTCGGCCGCCCCCGCCAGGACCCCGCCCGGCGTCCGATCGGCGCCCTGCGCACCCACCTCGAATACCTCGACTCCGAGTCGCTGGAGGCCGGGCTGCCGGCGCTGCTGCGCGACCTCCAGCAGGCATGCATGGCCTCGGCGGAGGCGGTCGCCGAGAAGTTCTTCCCGTACCAGGGGCCCGTCGAATGGGCCCAGGAAGGCGCGTGAGCACGATGAACATGCCCGCCACGCCCGCCACGGCTCCTCGGGCGCCCCGGCGCCTGCGCATCCGGCACACGACCCGCGTCGCGTACGCGCAGCCCGCGGCCTCCTCCCACAACGAGGTCCGCATGACGCCGCTGACGATGCCCGGCCAGACCACCCTGGACGCCCGGGTCCTGGTGAACCCGTCGACGCCGACCTGGTCGTACTGGGACTACTGGGGCACCCAGGTCACCGGTTTCGACCTCATCGAGCCGCACTCCGACCTGACGATCACCGCGACCAGCCTGGTGGAGACGTCCCCGCCCGAGCCGCTCCCGGACGCGCCGGACCGGGCGGAGATCCGCCGGGCGAGCGCCGACTCCCGCCTGCTGGAGTACCTGACGGCGACGGGCCGTACGACGCTGCCGCAGGACCTGCTGGACCGGGCCCGGGAGGCGTCGGAGGGTCTCTCCGCGCACGAGACGGCGATCGCGGTCTCGTCCCTGGTCGCCGACCGGGTGGCGTACGTGCCGGGCGCGACCGGGGTGCACACGAGCGCCGCCGAGGCGTGGGCGCAGGGGGCCGGCGTCTGCCAGGACATCGCCCACCTCACCCTCGGCATGCTCCGCGGCCTCGGCCTGCCGGCCCGCTATGTCTCGGGCTACCTCCACCCGGAGCGCGAGGCCGAACTCCACCGCCCCGTCGCCGGCCAGAGCCACGCCTGGATCGAGTACTGGGCGGGCGACTGGACGGGCTACGACCCCACGAACAGCGTCCCCGCCGACGAGTCCCACGTGGTCGTGGGCCGAGGCCGCGACTACGACGACGTGACACCGCACAAGGGCATCTACCGGGGTGGCGGGGGCCCACCGGAGGTGACGGTCGAGTTCACCCGGGTGGCTTGAGGGCTGCCAGGGGCGGGCCGGGCCGCCTGGGCGCTGCCTCAGGTCGGCCGGGGCCGCCTGTGCGCTACTTCAGGTTGACCGCGTCGCAGTCGGACTTGAACTCCGCCGTGCAGATCTGCTTGACGGTGTAGATCTCGTCGGCGATGACCGTGTCCTGGATGTTGTTCTTGGTGAGGGCGACCGGCGGCACCAGCTGGGCCGGGATGTTCTTGGTCGTCGGGGAGTCGATGCTGTCCTTGGCGAGGGCCTCGAACTCGATCGAGCGGCCCTGGACCTTGGCGACGGCCATCTCGGCGGCGGCGCTCGCCTGCGTCGGGAACGACTTGTACACGGTCATGTACTGGTCGCCCGAGAGGATCCGCTGCACCGCGTCCAGGTCGGCGTCCTGCCCGGTGACCGGCGGCACCTTGGCGACGCCGGCGGTCTTCAGCACGTCGATCACGGCACCGGCGATGCCGTCGTTGGCCGCGTAGACCGCGTCGATGTTGTCGGCACCGAGCTTGGCGACCACCTGCTCCATGTTGACCCTGGCGACCTTCGGGTCCCAGTCCTTGGTGTCGAAGCTCTCGGAGATCGTCACCTTGTCCTGGAGCTCGGAGAGCGCCCCGTCCTTGAACAAAGCGGCGTTCGGGTCGGACGGCGACCCGTTCATCATGACGATCTTGTTGGCGGCGCTGTCACCCAGGTCCTCGACCAGCGCCCGTCCCTGCACCTGCCCGACGAGCTCGTTGTCGAAGGAGACGTAGCCGTCGATCGGGCCCTCGGCCAGCCGGTCGTAGGCGATGACGGGGATGCCCGCGTCGTCCGCCTTCTGCACGGCGGGCGCGACGGCCTTCGAGTCCACGGCGTCGAGGATGATGATGTCGACCTTGTCCGCGACCATCTGCTCGATCTGGCTGTTCTGGGTCTCCGCGTCCTTGTCCGCGTTGGCGTACTTGGTCACGCCCTTGTTGTCGGTGAGCTCGGCGATCTTCTTCTTGATGTTCGGGTAGTCGAACTGCTCGTACCGCTTGGTGTCCTTGTCGGGGAACAGCACGCCCACCGTGATGTCGTCGCCCTTCGTGGGGCTCGCCTCCGCGCTGTCGCCGATGTCCGAGACCCCGCAGGAGGCCAGGGACACGGCCGCCGCCGAGGCGACGAGGGCGGTGGCGGTACGGCGCAGGACTGTGGCGCGACGACGTATACGAGTGCTGAGGGTGGTGCTGGTGGTACGGGCGTTCACATCAAGGGCCTTCCGGGCGTGGGCACGCAGCACTGCGACCCAGGTGGCTGAAAGCCAACGCGGTGATCACCTCTGCGTCAAGGACCAATCACTTAACGAGATGACAACAGCCTTGTGTGGTCTCGGTGTGAAGAGGGTAAAGCAAGGGCCCTCGATCTCGCCGCGTGGCCTTCACCCCCGACCCGGGCGGGCGGCTCCCGCCGGTGGCCGCCTGGCGCCAAGGTCCGGCGTACGGCCGCGTGTTGTCCGCGCAGGGGGTGGTGCCGGCCGGGACGGGGGTCGCCGAGGAGAGGTGGCAGGTCAGGGCGGAAGCCGACCGGGGTGGTGTGGCGTGCTGGGGCGGCCGACTGCGACAGGGATCACCACGGGCTCGCCACGGCTTGTTCTGTTTCTCCGACCGACGGGGGCCGGCCGAGAGGGTGGCGGACCTCACGCGGAGGCCGCCACCCGCCGAGCGGACCGGCCGCTGTCCGCTACCTGCCGCGCCGGTTGGGGTCGGGGCCGGTCGGGCCCTGCGGAGGGGCACGGCTGCCCGACCGGAGCCGGGGCGGGGCCTGTCCGGGAGGCGGGGCCTGTCCCGGGTGGTCGGGCCGCCGGGCGTGGGGTGCTGCGGGAACGGGCGGCGGCGGCCGAGGGAGAAGTGGGAGGGAGAGGGCGCTGCCGGCCGGCGGCCGGCGGCGCCGGGCGTCGGAGGCGTCGGAGGCGTCGGAGGCGTCGGAGGCGTCGGAGGCGTCGGAGGCGTCGGAGGCGTCGGAGGCGTCGGAGGCGTCGGAGGCGTCGGAGGCGTCGGAGGCGTCATGGAGGGCTGTGGCGGCGACGGTGCCGTGGAGGGCAGCCGGGCGGCGGTGGCCGGGGTCAGCAGGGGCGGGCCTGGTCCTCGATGCGGGTGAGGCGGTCCGGCCACTCGGGGCCCAGGACTTGTGCGCCTTCGCGCAGGCGCAGCTGCGTACTGACGAAGGAGTCGCTCTCGGCCGCCGTCCAGGGGCGGGCCCGTTCCGTCGCGAGGGCCTGGCGCAGCTCCGGCGGGCCTGCCCAGTTGCCGGTGCCGTCGAGGGAGTTGCTGTAGCGCGGCTTGCTCTCACCCCGGCGGTAGACACTCGCGAGGTCGGCGAGGGCGCCCCGGTCGACGCGGTCGGCGAGTTCGAGGATGCCGACGTAGGACTCGTCGGCGTTGGACTGCACGGTCAGCCGTCCCTGGCCCCGGTCGGCGAGCTGCTCGAAGTACCGGTTGACGATGCCCTGGTTGCTCATCGCCTGCGGCACGCCCATGAACAGGGCCTCGACACGGGCGCCGGAGTCGCGGTAGGCCCGCATCTTCTCCTCCACGGCCCGCGCGTTCTGTGAGGTCTCCTGGATGATCGCGTGCAGCCCGTGCTCGCGGACGTACGCCTCGGCCTGGGCCATCCAGGCCCGCCCGTCGGCACGGGTGTACGCGGCCATCAGGGTGTCGTCCTCGGCCATCAGCCGGGCGTACGCGGGGTGGTACGGCTTGTAGAGGTCGCTGTCGACGTCGGCGAAGCCGCCGTGCCGGTTCAGTGCGCCGGCGACCATCTCGGTGACCCGGCTCTTGCCCGCGCCGGGCTGGCCGACCAGGAAGACCACGGTGGGGGTCTCCTGCCCGAGGCGGCCCGCGAGGAGGTCGGGGACGATCCGCTCGCGGAAGATCCGCCGGTTCTCGGCGTCGGACAGCCTGTGCCGCTCCACCTCGGCGGGGTCGATCTGGCGCGGGGGTGGAGCGGGCCGGGGTGGCGGCGGGGCAGCCGAGGACGGCGGGCTGGGCTGGGGTGGTGGGGAGGCCTGGGACGGCAGGCCGGGCCGGGGCGGCGAGCTGGGCTGCGGCGGGGTCGACTGGGGCCCCGCACTGGACCGGTGTTCGGCCGGGTCGGTCACGTGAGGTCCGCCATGACCTCGCGGGCGAGCCGGGCGTAGTGCGAGCGGGCCTCGGCGATCTGCTCCCGGTCGGCCGACCGCAGCCGTTCACGCTCCTTCGCCAGCCGTCCCTGCGCGGCGCGCGCGGCTTCGATGACGGCGGTGTCGGGGGCGTCCTTGGCCTCCTCCGCCGCGATGCGCGCGCTGTACGCGCCGACCGCGCCGTTCACGGCCTCGATCGCGGCCTCGTACGCCGCGGTCTCCTCGTTCGACCAGTCGTGCGGCTCCAGGTCGTGGGTGACCGAGACACCGCTGTTCCGCGCGGTGCCGCGTGCGGTGTCCCGTGGAGCGCCCTGCGGGGTGGTTGACGGAGTGTCCCGTGCGGTCATGTGTCCCTCCGGTGTCCCGGTGTCCAGTGGTCATTGTGGGGGACGGCGGACGAGGGGAACGGGGTTCCCGGGAACGCGCGGGCGGGAGAGAGACACCGCGCGGGACACCCCGGCGGCTCGGGCCCTGGGCGCAGGCCACGACCGCCCGCTCCCGGCGGCTCAGGCCACGGCCGCCCACTCCCGCAACAGAGCCTCGCGCCGCTCGCGTCGCGGGGTGCCCTCGGCGGCGTGGTCGCGGCCCCAGCGTGCGAGGGTGTCGACGTCCGCCGTACCCGCCACGAGGCGGTCCAGCAGGGCGACGGAGAGGTCGTACTCGGACTGGACGTAACCGCCGAGGGCCGCGGCCGACAGCGCGTTGAGCTCCACGGTCCGGTCGGCGGTCTCCAGGTGCACCTCGAACGCGGCCGCGGCGTCCCCGCCGCCGGCGACGGCGTGGGTCACGAGGTCGACGGCGGTGGTGGCGAGCAGCCGGGCGCCGGACCGGACCCGCACGTACCGCACGGTGGCGGACTTGATCTCCGACCAGCCCCACACCGCGCTCTGCCCGGTCCCCAGCCCCTCCACCCAGTCCCGCGTCAGCCGCACCCCGAGCCCGAACCCCTCCGGCTGCGCCCCGACGTACACCCCACCGTCCTCGGCGATCCAGAACAGTCCGACCATGGCCATGAGTGCCTCCCCAACCGGCGACCTACGCGTTTCACCTGGTGAGACGTCACTCGGCCGTAGATGGTTCAGCGCCCTGAGCCGTCCACGGGGGCACACCTGACGCACGCGCAGGCTCCGTGCGAGGCACGCGAACTGCCGTCCTCGGCTTTCGCCCGACGCTCACCGAAGGACCCGCCCCCACCGATTTGATCTTCACCGCTTCGCTAAAGCGCAGTGTGAGAATGTGAGTTACTTGATCAGTCGTGAAGGAGAGCCGGGATGAGCGGCCAGATGCAGCTTGCCGACGCCTACGACCTCGTGTACTCGGCGGCGGCGCGGATGTTGTGGGTGGAAGAGACCCGTGTGTGGCGCCTGGACAGCCCGGGTGGCGGTTGGCCGGAGGAACGCCGGGAGGCCTGGCGCGCGCTGGAGGCGGCCCTCAGCGTCTCCGAGGCGCCCGAGCCGCAGGCCGGTGAACCGTCCGACCCGGTACGTCATCTGATCTCCCGTCGCGCGTCGGGCCCCGTCGACCGGCCGATCACCTTCGCCGAGGCGGTCGCCGAGTGGACCGCCCGGCTGGCCGAGGATCCCGGCCCCTACGAGCCGCGGATGGAGCCCTACCCGGACGACTACATGGTGCCGGGCCGGACCGTGGTGATCCCCGAGGGCCACATGATGGTGCTGTGTCGCCCGCTCGACGAGTTGGTCCACCGGCTGGCGGCGGGACGTCCCCCGGTGACCATCGCCGCGGACACCGCGGAGTTGAGCCGTCTACTGCACGAGGCGGCCGACGAACTGAGGGCGGCCATCGGCCTGCCCACACCTACCCCGCACCCGGTCGGCACGGTCGACGTGGCGCGGGTGTTCCACCGGCCGTCCGACGTGGACGACCTGCAGACGCGGTACGAGACCATGTCCCGCGCGGCCTGGCGTGCGTCGGAAAACCTGCCGTCCCTGAAGGACATGCGGGACCACGGGGACTTCTCGGTGACTCCGGCGACGACGATCGCGGCCGACGACCTGCAGAACCTGCTGGCCGGGCGGTCGGGGCTGTACTGGCGGGAGCGGCACGAGACGATCGATCCGCGGGTGCATACGCTGTTGGGGGTGGACTGGCACGAAGGGCAGCCGGTTCCCGACTCGATCGCGACCGAGGCCGAGAGTTTCGAACGCAGTGTGACGCTGGGGCGAAAGCCGAGGGCTCCCCACCCGAACGAACGCCGCATTTTCCGTGAGAAGGGGAACCCCGAAGACGTCGCCATCTCCGCCGTCCGCGCGGAGATCCTGGCGGAGCTTCTGGACGAGTACGCGGCGAGGATCCACCCGGGCGCCCAGTGCGGTGTCATGCATCTCTCCTCCTACGACCTGACGGACTTCATCGCCCAGGGAATCGGCCGCGAACTCAGGGCGACATTCGGCTTCTGAGACGGGACGGATGAAGGTTGCGAAACACGGGGGAATCGGTGTCCGAAGCGCGCTACAACATTCTCGTCGTCTCCGACAACAGCGGCAGAGGCCAGGGCGGCGCGGAGGTCTTCAACCAGGAGTTGGCCGAGGCTCTCGCCCGTCGGCACAACGTCACGCTGTTCACGGCCAATCCCGACATGCCCGCACACCAGGGCATTCAGAGAACGGTGCAGACGCAACCGCCCTTGATGGAGCCGGGACCGGGCGCGGAGGGCGAACCGCAGCCGATGGAGCGGCGGGACTGGCTGACACACCTGGCCGGCCAGGACCCTCGGCAGTACGGACTGGAGGACCCGGCGGCCCAGCCGTACGACATCATCATCGGGCACTCGCGGTTCTCCGGGCCGGCCGCCGCCGGGCTGCGGGAGAACTGGTACCAGGACGCGCGTCTGGTGCACTTCCTGCACACGAGCCCCGAGCGGCTTCCGTTCGTACGGGGCCTCACGCCCGAGAGGGCCGAAGCCAAGGCTGCCAAGGACTCCGGCATCGAACGCGGTCTGATGGAGCGTTCGGACGTCGTGGCCGGAGTCGGCCCACTGCTGGCGCAGGCAAGCAGAGACCTCTCCGCCGAGGGCGATCACATTCCGCACTCCCACGAGTTCGTTCCGGGTACCAAGATCTATGATCCGGTGCAACACGACCCGGAGCCGGACCGGTTGAACCTGTTGGTCATGGGGCGGGTGAACGATCCCCTGAAGGGCGTGCAGGACGCCGCGGAGGCAGTGGCTCGGCTGAATGCGGCAGGTGTTCCCGTCCATCTCACCGTCCGTGGTGTTCCCGAGGCCGAAATGGAGCGCGAGGGAAAACTGCTGCGCAAGCTCAGCGGTGGAAACGTCACGGTCAAGGGTCGTACGAGCAGCGTGGACGAGCTCAACGAGGACATCAGAGCCGCCCACGCGATGATCATGCCCTCGAAGCACGAGGGTTTCGGCATGGTGGCGTCCGAGGGCCTGGGCCATGGCGTGCCGGTTCTGGTCAACGAGGAGAGCGGCGCCGCGCTGTTCCTCCAGGATGCCGACAGGTTCCCGCCGGAGATCGGTGGAGCATGCGTGGTGAAGGAGCCGACTGACGGCACCAGCCGCGCACACGCATGGATGCAGGCGATCAATCAGCTCAGGCAGGACCTCCCCCAGCGCCAGGCCGGTGCCCTTCGCATTCGGGAGATCCTCCAGCAGTACTCCTGGGAACACGCCGCCGAAGCCACCGTTCAGGCCGCGATGGAGCGGACTCCGCTGCCGCGCCGGGACCCCAGGGCTCTGGTCACCGCTCAGGAGCGGGACCTGATGCGTACGGTGCAGGGACCCGACGGGCGGTTGCTCAGGCCCGACGCGCCGGAACAGGCGTCGCCCGCGACGGAGGGGCCGGAACCCGGGGTCGGCGTGCAGCGGGCCGGGCCGGTGCGGGAGGGCCGGGCACCCGGCGCTCCCGCACCGATCTGGCAGGCGGGTCTGCCGCAGAACGCCCAGAACACGCAGAGCACGCAGAGCACACAGGACGCGCCCGGCGGACAGAGCCGGCAGGGCGCGCAGCTCCAGGCCGGGGCCGAGAGCGCCCGGAGTGCCGCCTCGCCCGAGCAGCAGACGCCGCTGTGGCAGGTGGGCCTTCCCCAGCATCAGGGCGGCACCGGCAGCCCTCGCGGTACCGCCCCTGCCGAGAGCGCGACACCCCTGTGGCAGGTGGGCGTCTCCCAGGACCCGCCCGCGGCGGGGCGCGATGCCGGGGAGAGCGGAGCGGGACGGTCCGGGGGTGCACAGCAGCCGCCGCCGGATCTGTCCGGACCCCGCGGCGGCGAAATCGAGGTGTGAGGCGGTGAGGCCGGGGCGGCGCGTCCGCCCCGGCCTCACCGAGGCCTCACCCCGGCCGGGCCGGCGAGGCCTCAGGGCGTGCGCCGGGCTCCCGCCTCGCGTTCAGCGCGCCCCGGGGTCGTACTTGCGCAGCGACTCCTGGACCTCGCGGGCGTACGGCCCCTCCCACCACGGGATCGTCTCGACGAGGACCGGCTTGGTGCCGGAGGCGAGGACCAGGGCGCGGCCCGCGGGCATGGCGCCCAGGTCGGACACGCCTAGGACGCGCTGGCGGCTGACGGACTCGCTGACCGTGCGGTTGCCGCTCCAGCCGCCGAACTCCGACTCACGGCTCGCCTGGTACTCGCGCATGTCGTACTCGCCGGCCAGTTCGCTGAGATCGCCCAGGAAGCGGGTGTCGGAGACACCGCCGCCGTAGACGCGGATGTTCGCGGCGGACCACAGCTTCTCCATGCCGCGCTCGCCCCACACCTCGATGCCCTGGGCCCAGGACTGGAGGATGGTCATGAGGATGATGCCGCGCGAGCCGTAGTGGGAGTACAGGTCGGGCAGCGTGCGCCAGCGGCAGACGTTCGCGGCCTCGTCGAGGACGCCGACGAGAGGCAGCGGGAGGCGGCCGCCGCGCTGGGTGGTGGCGTACTCCTCGGCCGCCTCGACGACGGCGACGGTGAGCGCGGTGACCAGTGGTCCGGCGGAGTCGCGGCCCTCGCGGGAGAGGGAGTACAGGGTGCCGCCGGTCCGGACGAAGGCGTGCGGGTCGAACTGGGGTGCGTTCGGGTCGGCGGGCGGGGTCACCCAGCGGTTGACCTCCGGGTTGATCAGGCAGGACGCCATCTGCTGGGCGACGCCGTAGATGCCGCTGCGCTGCTTGTCGGGGGCGGTGAGGACACCGCTCAGGCCGTCGGCGGCCATCGTGTGCCCGGAGCCGCGCAGGATCCGCTCCGGGGTGTCGTCCTTGGGGTTGGACAGCCAGGTGTAGATCTGCGTGATCGGCATCTTGCCGCAGGCGGCGGCGAGGAGGAGGTTGGCGAGCAGGTCCTGGCCGGCCGGGTCGAAGAAGGCGTCCGTGGAGGCGTTGGCGTCCCGCGAGCCGCTGGCGAAGTGGTCGGCCATCTTGCGGGCCTTGGCCACGTCGGTGACGTACGACAGCGGGTTCCACCACCAGCTGGGCGTCTCGGCGGCGACCTGCTGCGGGTCGAAGACCCAGACCGGGCCGCGCGCGGAACGGGGGCCCCGGGTGGAGTCCACGATGTCCCGCTTGTTGGAGGTGACGAGGACCGCGCCGGGCCCGTCGAGGATGGCCGGGACCGCCCGCCGGGTCGTCTTGCCGGTACGCGGGCCCCAGATGTCGACGTGCATGTCCTCGTACGAACCGAACAGCGGCTGGCGGCCCTTGACGGACCGTCCGATGAAGACACCGGGGGTCTGGGCCTTCACGCCGAGCCGTTCGGCGATGGCCGCCGCGCCCTTCATCGTCAGCTTGCCCAGCTCCTCGCCCTTGGCGAGATGCTGCGCCGCCCCGTCCACCTTGGGCTTCTTCTTGAACCGCTGCACCATGCGGTACACAGCGGTCCCGAGGATGCCGAGCAGCACGGCCTCGGCGGCGGCGACGGCGCTGGCGGGCGACCCCGGCCAGCTGTAGTCGCCCTTGACCAGGGCGACGAGGAACGTCAGCGGGTTCGACGCGGGCGCCGGCGCGTCCGCGAACGGCGCGCCGATCTTCGCCGCGAGCCAGGCCCCGACGACCCCCAGGAGCACGATCGCGACGACGATGACGATCTCGATCGTCCAGTCGTCCTCGGCGCGGGGCTTCTTCTGCTGTTCTGCGGTCACCCGCGGGTCCGTCCTTTCTGGGGTGGGATGGGGTTGGGGCGGCGTCCGCCACCACACCATGCGTGCCGGTCGCGGTTACCGCTTCGTCTCCGGGGCGAAGACGAAGAGGTCCGTCCCCGCCAACACCCCGTAGCCGTTCGTGGTGAATTGCAGGGGTTCTGCGTCGGCGGTCAGGCCGGGGCTCAGGTCCGGGGCGAGGTCGGAGGCCAGGACCTTCTTGGTCCTCGGGTCCAGCGCGGTGAGCCCCATGCCGTCGACGGAGGCGTAGAGGACATCCGTGGTCGTCAGTCCCCAGGGTTCGACGCTGTGCTCGTCCTCCTCCTGCCGCCACAGTTCGGCGCCCGTCCCCGGGTCCCAGGCCACCGCACCACCACCGAACCGGGTGACCACAGTGCCGCCGTCCGGAGCCAGGACGATGTTCCCCCGTCCTCGGGAGGGCTCGTCGAGGTCCTGCTTCGGCCCTTCGGCGATCAGCCGACCGGTCTTCAGGTCGACGACGGTCAGGATCTCGTCGTCCGCGTCGTCACCCGGCTGCTTCCAGGCGAGGACGCCCTTGTCGTCGGTGAGGGGGAGGAGACGGGCATCCAGGTCGCCGGAGTCCTCGACCGCGGCGAGGGCGGACGGCCGGTCGACGTCCCCGAGGTCCCACAGTTCCTTGCCGGTGAGGCGGTCACTGACGACCAGGCGGCTTCCGCTGCCGTCGACCACGGACCAGGTCGAGGCGGTGCGGTAACCGAACCCGGGGCCCAGCGGCTGCCGGCCAAGGCCCCGGTCGCGGACCTCGACGGGGGAGCCGCCGCCGATGGGGGTGTACGTGTCGCTCTTGTACTCCTCCTTCGTGAGGAGGTGCCCGGCCTCGGCGCTCAGGCCGGAGCCGTCCTCACCGGCGAGGGTGGAACTGCCCAGCTCCTTCCCGGACGGCGCGTACATGGTGTACGTCGTGGTGATCGCGGCCTTCTTCAGTCCGTCCGGCTCGACCACGGCACCGGAGACGACCAGGAGGGCCGGGGAGCCGTCCTTCCACTCGGAGATCTGCAGGAAACGGTCCAGGGACCGCTCCCGGTCGCCCTTCCACTCGGCGGGGACCGTGACGTCGACAGTCCGACGGATCTCGCCGGTGGCGGGGTCGTACAGCCGGGCCCGGAAGCGGCTCTCCGTCTCCGCGGCCTCGGAGTGCTCCGACAGGTCCTCGGTCAGGACCACGGCGTCACCCAGCACACAGGTCTGGGCGTCGAAGTGGACGACCTCGGTCGCGGCCGCCTCGGCCGGGTCGTCGGCGCAGCCCCTGAAGCCGCCGCCCTTCAGGCTCCACACCGGTTCCGCCGACAGGCCGGGCAGCCTCCCCCCTTCGTAGGCGGGACCCGTCCGCTGCACGGCTGAAGGTGAGGCCTTGGGCTTCGCCCTCTCCGTCGCCTCCGTGTCCTCGGGATCGCCGCTCCCGCCGCATGCGGTCAGGACACCGAGGGACAGGATCGTCCCGGTCACCAGGAACGTGCGCCTCATGCGTCCTCCGTACCGGTCTTGCCGTCGCCCTCGACCGCGTTCGTACCGGCCGGGATCGGCACGCGGTAGACGCCCGTGATCTCGTCCTGGACGTCCCAGGTGCTGAAGGAGACCGACTTGCCGGGGCGCGGGGCGTGGATGATCTTCTTGGTCTTGGGATCCCAGACGAGGCCCACGTGCCCGGAGAAGCCGCCTCCCTCGGGCCGGAAGAAGATCAGGTCACCGGGTTGCGCCTCGGACAGCGGCACCTCGTACTTGCGGAGCCTGGGCTCCTGATCACGGGTGGTGGCGCCGATGTTGATCTTCCCGTCGCTGGCCATGTAGTACGCCCACTGCGTGAAACTGGAGCAGTCGAAGCTGGTCGGGTTCCGGCCCTGGAGGCGCGGCGCGCCGTACACGTACGGGACACCGACCCCGCGCTGCGCCCAGCCGAGGACAGCGCGGATCACCGGGTCGTCGGAGTCGGGGAGGACACCGGAGGCCCCGGCGCCGTCGGGGGCGACGGCCGCGCCGCCGTTGTCCTCGGCGCACTCCTCGTACTGCGCGTTGCGGCCCTCGCCGTTACTGTCGCCCGGGACGGTGCCGTAGTCGGGGTTGGCGGTGACCCGGCCCGCCATCCACTCCGCCGGGTCGACCATGCCGGGGCCCTGGTCCTGGCCGCCGACGAACGGGTTGTCGACACCCGGGACGAGGACCTCCCAGTGCAGATGAGGGCCGGTGACATTGCCGGTCGCACCGATCGTGCCGATCTGGTCACCGCGCTTGACGGACTGGCCGACGGACACCTTGATCGAGGTCTGGTGGGCGTAGAGCGTGATGACACCGTCCGCGTGGCGGAGCTTGGTCATGTTTCCGTACGACCCGCCCGGCCCGGCGACGATGACCTCTCCGTCGGCCGGAGCATAGATCGGCGTGCCGGTGGTGGCCGTCAGGTCCAGGCCGGTGTGGTAGCCGAGGCTCCACATGTTGCCCTGTTTGTGGTAGGGCGTACCTATCTGGTAGGTACCCTTCTTCATAGGCCACTGCCAGTCCTTGCCACCGGTGACGGGCTTGGCGGCGGGGAGCGCGAGGGTCGTCGAACCGGCGTCTGCGTCTGCGGAGTACGCGGCCAGGGACATCGCGGTGGTGGTGTCGTCGCCGCCGTCGTCCAGCGGGGGCGTCGACCAGGAGCGGGCCGGGCTCGCGGCGATGCTGAGGGCCCGGCTGGGCTGGGCGCCGTTGCCGACCGGCTCGGGGATGTCCGACTGCTTCCCCAGGGTGGGGAAGGCTGGGTTCTTCTCGATCGTCTCCTTCAGATGGGCGTACCAGCGCTTGATGAGGTCCTTGTCACCGGTGAGCGCGCCTCGGTAGCGGGCGGACTGGGTGAGGACGACACGCGGGTAGACGCTGTTGGAGGAGGCCGAACCGGAGTAGATCTGGAGGGCCTTGAAGGGCTGGGTCTCCGCCTTCTTGGCGTGCAGGAAGTTGGCTGCGGCGTAGGCCGCGTCATCGATGTTGTACAGGTCCCTCTTGCCGTCGCCGTTGCCGTCGTCGCCGTAGTCCGTCCAGGCCGGTTTGCCGAACTGCAGGATGCCCATGTAGCCGAGGGAGTTGGCACCGCCGGGCGCGGCCGAGGGGTCCTGGCCGTACTTGGTCTCCTGGTACATCTGCCCGGCGATCATGGTCCAGTCGAGACCGTCGTAGCGGGCGGCCGCGCGCATCGCGGCGAGGATCATCTTCGGCGGGATCTCGTTGCGCGCGGTCTCGCTCGGCGTGTACATCTTCCCGGCCGGCATGACCGGGTTGGTGGCCGCCGCGTCGTCGGTGTTGCCCGCCTCGGCGTTGTCGGCGTAGTCCTCACAGGAGGCGGCGGCGGCTCCCGCTCCCATGCCTCCGAGGAGCGATCCCAGCAGCACGAGGACGAGGGTGCCGCTCCCGGCCAGGGGCAGGAATCCGACACCCGCTGCTATCCACAGCCACTTCTTGTTGTTGTTCTTCTTGCCGCCACCCGAGCCGTTCTTGACCTGGGCCGCCGCCTTGGCCGCCTTGGCGACCTTCGCCGCCTTCGCGGCGGCGGCCAGTACCGCCGGTGCCACCATCGCGCGTCACGCCCCCGAGTCGTCGGAGGCGCCCACGTCACCGAGCCCGAAGATGTCGAAGCCGGAGACGACCCACTTGCCGTTGACCTCCTGGACGCTCACCAACCACTGGTTCGACTCGGTGATGGTCTCGCCGCCCTCGGTGCGCGTGGCCTTCACCTCGACCAGGCTGGAGATGGAACGGCCGCTGCCACGCACCAGATCGTCGGAGATCACCGCGTCGCGCTCCACGGCGGCGGTGCCCTTGGAGGTGCACCGCTCGGCCTGGCAGGTGGCCCACGCCTTGCCGGTGGGCAGCGCCGTCAGCTCCTTCATCCGCTCGTCGTTCAGGGTGAGTTCGAGCAGCGGTGCCCGCCAGGCCGCCGCCCTGGCCGTGTGGTCGTAGGTGTTGATGCCGGCCATGTACCGCGTCATGATCCCGTGGGCCTCGGCGGCCTCGGCTACCGAGACGATCGGCGCGGTGGCCGCGTCGCGGCCTCCATCCGTCGTGTCCTCGTCGGAGTCGGAGGTCTCCTGTCCGCCCGATCCCGTGCCGCCCTGGCCGGCGGTGGCGGTGGGGCTCGCCGAGCCACCGTCCTCGTCGCTCCCCTCGTCCCCGTCGAAGACGGTGAACACGGTCAGGACGGCGATCAGGAGAACGCCGAGCACCCCCAGGGCCAACAGCCCCGTGCGCTTGTTCTCCTCAGGCAACTCCACGCTCCCGCGCCTCCCTTGTGCTGAGCCGGTACGGCGGTCGACGGGTGACCGGGACACGGTAGGGGGAGGTGTGGGGCGGGGAGCCGAAGGGATTCCCGGCGGGGAAAGCACGGGGTGCCGCCGGGAAAGAGCGGGACACGCGAGCAGGGGGCGGCTGGCCGTGCCGCCCGGACGGGCCGCCCGGCGTCACCGCCCGGGCAGGGGCGAGGCGGGCCGTCGGCGTCCGAGGCACTCGTCTCGGCCCGTACGCCCGGCATCGCTTCGTCGCGCTGTTCCCCGCCCGCTCGTCGCGCTCACTCCGGCCGCGCTGTTCCCCCCACCCGTCCGTCCCGCTCACTCCGGCCGGGCGTCCACCGGCAGCGGGTCGAACGGATAGGCCGTGTGCCCGTCCTTGGGTGAACACGCCGCGAACGGGCCCGCGTCGGCGTCCATCAGCACCCGTAGATGCGGGTCGGCGTGGTGCAGCCACCACGTCGACATGCCGAGCGCCGAATCCTGGCGCAGGTGTTCCCAGGCCAGCCAGAGCGCGGAGAGGCGGGCGCCTGCCTCGGGGTGCTCCCACCAGCGGGGGCACCAGGTCGCCGACGAGCCGTTGACGCGGCGGCGGACCATCTGGGCGAGGTAGTCGGAGACGAACGCGTAGACGTCCGCGAAGTAGAACTCCGGCTGTTCGGAGGATGCTTCGGTGCCGCTCATCGTTCCGCTCCTGCGGGCTGCTGTCGGGGGCCGGGGACGGTGGAGGGATCAGGTCAGGACGATGCCGAGGAGCAGGAGCACCACGACCACAGCGCCCATCACGATGCGCGCCGTCGGGTCCTCGCGCTCCCACAGGTCGTGGACGAGGGCCCAGCCGGTGAGCCGGGCGGCGCGGCCGCCGTGGAGACCGGGCGCCTGGCCCTGCTGATCCACGTCCACGTCCACGTCCTCCCCGTCCGGCGGGAGCGGCCCGGACTCGGGGTCGGCGTCGAAACCGACCGGCAACCCCTGCTGCTCCTGGGCCACCAGGACCATCTGCTCCAGGAGTTCGGGAATCGTGTGCGGGGTGAGGGGATAGGTGAAGGTGCCGTACGGCGTCTCCATGCACAGCCGCGCCTGCCAGGGGTTACCGGGCTCGTAACCGTCGACCCAGGCGTGGTCGGCCTGGAAGACCTGGGGCGCCGCCGGTACGGCCGCGGGGGCGGGAGCCTGGACGGAGGCGGGAGCGGGGGCCGGAACGGGCGCCTGCGATGTCGGCGGGGTGTGCTGGACCGACGTCTCCTGGACCGGCGGCGTCTGCTGCGCAGGCCGCGCCGGCTCGACCGGCTCGACCGGTACGGTCTGCTGGGGGACGCCCCAGGCGCGCGGTTCGGGCTGCTGCTGCGGGTGCCCGTTGTGGTCGGTCAACTCTCGTCCTTCGCCGGGTCCGTCGGGTGCAGGGTGTTCCGGGACGTCGTGCGTACCGCGGACGTGCGCCGCCGTACGGCACGCGTGCCCCGCGCATTGTGGGCCCAAGGCGGGTCAGGACAGCGAGCCCGCTTTCCCGCCGTGTCCCTGACACTTTTCCCGGCCGTTTTCCCGGAGGCCGCCTCGCCGGGAATCCACGCTCTCCCGGAGGGGAAAGCGGCGGCGGTCCGGTGACAGGTCTTTGTCACACTGCCTGCGCACCTGGCTGGGCCAGGGCCCGTCGTGCGGTGCGGTCGTGACCCGCCCAGGCGGACGGGGAACCGACTCGCTGGAGTAACCGACTCGATGACAGACCACAACAGCCCTGCTGGCGCGGTCGGCGGAGGCCAGCCTTCCGGGCAGCCCGGGTCCTTCGGTCCTCCCCCACAAACCCAACAGCCGCAGCAGCCGCAGCAGCAGGCGTGGCAGGGGCAGGGGCAGAACGCCCCGGCGCCGCACCAGGCGCAGCCCGCGGCTCCCCAGGCCTCCCACCCCAGCCGCAGCAGCTCCTCCGACGCGGCCCGCGCGGGTCGCCGCCGCCTGGGTGCGCAACACGCCCCAGGCCGGTCAGGCCGCCGTACCGGCGCTGCCGCCGCGCGAGACGCGTCCCGCGAGCGAGTCGAAGAAGGAGAAGCGCGAGCGCGAGCGGGCGGCCCGCAAGGCCGCGTACGAGCAGAAGAAGGCGGCGAAGGAGCAGCGCAAGAAGGGTGGTTCGGCACCGGCCCCGCCGCTGCCTCGGCCGCCCGGCCCGCCTCGCCGACCGCCCCCACGCCGCCGGGGTTCGCCCGCGCACCAGGCGAACGTCCCGGCCAACGCCACGCTCACCCTCAGGGCCGGCGCCGCCTCGGCGACCGGGGCCGCCGCGGGGAGCACAGACGCCGGGCCCTTCGCCACAGGTCCGGCCGCCGGCGCTTCCGCCCAGCCCGCCGCCAAGGCCACCCCCGCCGGCGACTTCGTGGTTCCCAAGCCCGGTGGCCGTATCCCCGCAGGTGGCCGCCGTACGCATGTCGCCCTCCGGGCCACCCTGCTGATCACCACCTGTGTGTTCGCGCTGGGCTCGTGCGGGGTGATGGGGTTGGTGATCGGCAAGTCGTCGACGCCCGCGACCGCCGGGCTCGACCCCGCCGACGCGGCCAAGTACCGCCTCAGCGAGTTCCCGACCCGGCAGGCGGCGACCTTCGCCGAGCAGTACGCGCTGCTGTGCATGACGTACTCCCCCGAGACCGCGTCCACGCGCCGTGACGACCTCGCCCGCTACATCTCCTCCGGCGTCGACGGCGAGTGCGGCTGGGACGGCAAGGGAACGAGCAAGGCCGTCGCCGCCACCTGGGACGGCACCGCCGAGACGCTGCCCGAGTACGGCGACCACGGCCGCTACCTGGGCGTGCAGGTCCGTAGCGAGGGCGGCAAGCTGACCACGCTCACCGTGCCCGTCTATGTGAAGGACCTCGCGACCGGCGAGGGCATGCGCATCGCGGGCGACGTCGGCCAGATGCCGCTGCCGCCCCGCGCGGACGTGCCGCCGGTCGACCAGGACGCCGAGGTCGTGGACGACACCCTGTCCGACCAGCTGCGGGAGCAGGTGCTGCCCGGCTACTTCGAGGCATGGGGCGCGTCCGACACCACGGCCATGGCCCGTTTCACCACGTCCGACGCCACGCAGACCGCGACCACCGGGCTCTCCGGCGAACTGTCCGAGCCCACCGTCAGCGAAGTCGACGCACTGGTACCGAGGAATGTCCAAGGCACCGACCCGTACACCTACGCCGACGGCCAGGCCGTCCAGCTCCGGGTGGTCGTCGCCTGGACCGACCCGGCCGGCGGGGCCGTGAACCGCTCGTACCGGATGACCGTGGTGAACACGGCCCAGGGCTGGTTCATCAAGGACGTCCGTGGCGGTGTGCCGGACGCGGAGGGCGGCCGGGCCGACGTGGACGAGGAGACCGCCGCGCCCGACGACGAGACCGGGTCCGACGAGGACACGGCGCCCGATGAGGACGGCGCCGCCTCCCCGTCGGAGTCACCGTCCGCCTCCAAGTCCCCCCAGTCCTCGAAGGACAAGCAGTCCGACAAGTCCTGAGCGGGGCCACGTCCCCCTCTTCACCACGCTTTTCACCGTCTGATCGAGAGGAACCACCCGTGTACCTGGCAGCCACCCTGGATTCGATGTTCGGAGAGATCCAGGACATCCTCACCAACGCCGGCACGATGGTCGCCGTCATCGCCCTCCTCGTCCTCGGCATCCGCATGCTGCTGTCGATGAAGCGCGGTGACGGCATGCGCGAGGCATTCCAGGGCTTCGGCATGATCGCGCTCGCCGCCCTGATCATCGGCGGCGCCAGCGGCCTCGCCGGTGTGCTGATCGACCTCGGCAGCCAGATCGGCGGCGGCGAGGGCGGCCAGGGCAACAACTGACGTCCGTCCGACGGAACGTCAGCCACCCTAGGAACGAGGGGAGTCAGCCGCGATGGCCCAGGAGGCACCGGAGCCGCTGGTCGCGTACGACCACACCGATCTGGTCAACCGTCCCAAGCGGATCTGGAACTGGGGCAACATCCCGCTGCCCGGCCTGCTGCTGCCCGCGCTGGGCGCGGCCTTCGGCTTCGGCCTGGTCTGGCTCATCGCGCTGTTCACCCTGTCCGCGTTCCTGCCGTTCCTCGCCATGTCGATGTGGACGTCGATCCTCTACTTCGGACCGCCGTTCGCCGTCTACTTCGTCTGGGGGCGGCCCCTGCCTTCGGCGCTCACCCTGAGCCAGCAGCTGGTGGTGTGGACCGACTGGTGGTTCCAGCCCAAGCGTCTCCAGGGGCTCTCCGCCGACCAGGAACCGGAGGAACTGCACTGGCAGGTCATCCTCTGGACCCCCGGTTCACCACGCTGGCAGGCGCGTTACGACGACGCACGCCGGGCGGCCGCCGAACGCGGCACCGCGTTCGCGGCGCACCGCTGAGCCACTACCGCGCACCGATTGGTCTCGCACCGACCCCCGGTTCCGCACCGACCCACCGCCAACCGACCTCGATCCACCGCAGGTGACTCCTCCATGTTCATGATGATCCTTCTGGGCGGGGCGGCCGCCTTCTTCGTGGTCGCCATGATCATGGCCGCCTCGTCGGGCAAGAAGCAGGGCCAGGGCGGAGGCGGCAGAAGCTCGTCCTCCTCCCGCTCCAGGTCCTCCGGTTCCTCGGCCTCCGCGCGCCGCGAGGACCTCCGCCTCCCCTACCGCTACGCCGACGACATGATCTTCGTCCACGGCGACTCGGTGTGGACGGGTCTCGTCCTGCCCACCGCCATCGACGAGTACCTCAACGCCGGCGAACTGCAGGCGATGGCCGAGGGCCCGCCGCGCGGTCTGCTCAACCTCGCCCGCGGTGACCGCAACGTCGAGTGCCACTACCGCAAGGTGTACCAGCCGATCACCGCGCTGACCTGGGCGGAGGACCTCAACGCGGTCGCCTGGGACCCGACCGACAACTACAAGGCGTACAACCTGCGCAAGGCCGAGTACCAGGAGCGCATCGGCGCCAAGCGCGAGCGCAACATCCTGCTGGTGAAGCTGGGTTCGGTGAAGCGCACCGGCGGCGGGACGGGCGTGCTGTCGCAGGACGACGAGCCGCACGACGACCCCGGCCTGCTCAAGGGCGTGAGCGGGGCCGCCGACCAGGTCACCGCCGCCGCGACCGGTGTCGCGGACGAGTACCTGTCCCCGTCCGTGGTCGCGGAGTGGACCCAGGTCGCAGCCGAGGTCCACGAGAGCCTGGAGAACCTCCGCGGGACCCCCCTCACCCGCGAGGAGCTGGTCTGGCTCATCCGCAAGCCGCTCCACGGCGACCTGCCGGTCCCGCCCGAGCCGGTGCTCGGCTCGCGCGCCTGGGGCCCCAACGCCTTCGACCTCGTCGTCGACTTCTCCGGTGAGAACCGCAAGACGCACATCGTCCTGAACCAGTACGACGAGATCACCGGCGAGCAGCAGACCAGCTACACCACCACCCTGGTCGCCGCCAACTGGCCCGCGGAGACCCGCTTCCGCCAGTCGACGGCGTGGGCCCGGTACGCCGCGCAGCACGTGGACTTCCCGGTCGAGATCGACATGCGGTTCACGCTCATCCCGTACCTGAAGTTCAAGGACCGCGCCGACAAGATCCGCGGCAACCTCGTCGACGAGATGAACGACATGGCCAACTCCGGCCGCAGCCCCGACACCAAGCTGGCCACCCAGGTGACCCGCGCCCAGGAGCTCGTCGACGACATCGAGGAGCACAAGATGCCGGGGATGGAGGCGCAGATCCGCTTCACGATCTCGGCCCCGGACGTCAAGGAGCTGGAGCGCCGCCGCCGGGTGCTGGAGATGCAGTTCAAGCAGGACCTGAAGGTCACGCTGCTGCGCCCGACCCGCCAGCAGTGGCGCCTGCTGCAGTCCCAACTCCCGGGCGACGCGCCGAAGCTCCCCATCGCCCCCTACCTCCGCCTCCAGGAGGTGGAGCAGCTGGGCGCCGGACTGCCCACCGCCGGCACGGAGTTGGGCGACAACCCCGAGCAGCGCTCCGGCAAGCGGCTCGGCTGGGTCGGCAACCTGGTCGGCTGGGCGGGCAAGATGCCGGTCCACTACTCCCTGCACGTCGGCCCGGCCCGCAACGACGGCGGTGGTCTCGCCATCGTCGGGGCCTCCGGTGGTGGTAAGTCCTCCCTGGCCCTGCAGAAGTTCTACGAGGAGTCCGAGTCGGGCGTCCGCTGCCTGGTCATCGACCCCAAGACCGACTTCGCCCAGCTCTGCTACTACCTCGCCTTCGGTTCCCAGGTGAACGACCCGGACTTCGCCGGCGACGCGGAGACGGGCCTGCTGGGCACCCCGGCCAGCAAGTTCCAGCCGGTCAACCCGGAGTTCTGGGCGGAGACCGAGGTCGTCGACCTCCTCAAGGGCCAAGCGGGCGTACTGGACCCGTGGGTGATCGCCCGTGACGTCCCGGCCGGTCGTCTCCTCGCG
The DNA here is from genome assembly GCF_020982545.1 of Streptomyces sp. MNU76. Lineage (GTDB taxonomy): Bacteria > Actinomycetota > Actinomycetes > Streptomycetales > Streptomycetaceae > Streptomyces. Next base: position 61,793 of record NZ_JAJKLK010000006.1, read on the forward strand.
GAGTCCATGCTGCGCGGCTTCCTCGGCGACGAGGACTACCAGCGCGTACGCCTCCCCGTCATCGAGGCGATGGCCACGGTCATCGGCCGCTACAACTCCGCGATCCGGCAGGCGGTGGACCAGGGCCTGACCGCCCGCGACGCCGACCAGCAGGTGCCCCGCCCGACGTTGTGGCAGGTCGTCGACGAGGTCGTGGCGGCGTACGACCACGCGATCGCGACGAACGACCGCGAGGCGGCGAAGGACCTGAAGCTCGCGCAGATGCTCCTCACCGAGCTGCGCACCCTCCCCTACGCCCGGCTCGCCTTCGCCGAGCGCCCGCAGCCGCTGTCCGCGATGCGCAAGCGCCGTACGGTCATCACCCTGCGAGGCTTCCAGTCACCCGCCGCCTCGGACCCGCGCAGCTGGAACCCGGCGGAACGGCTCGCGGCGACGGCCCTCATGGCGGTCGTGGAACTCGGCAGCCAGATGCTCGACGTCGGCTACGAGAAGAACCCGGTGACGGGCGAGATCGGCCTGCGCCCCAAGGCGCTGTTCGTGGACGAGGCGTACGTCGTCACGGCCACGGAGTCGGGCCGCGACCTGATGCGCCGCGCCCTGAAGCAGGGCCGCTCCTACCTTGCGGTCACCGTCCTGATCACCCAGCAGGCCATCGACCTGGTGCAGATCGAGGACTCCGAGGCCCGCAGCGGTGGCGCCAACCAGATCCACACGGTCTTCGCCTTCAAGCAGAAGTCCGCGCAGGAGGCGTCCCTGGTCGCCCCGCTGCTCGGCCGCCCCGAGGACGACCCGAAGGTCATCGCGGCCCTCCAGGAACTCCGCACCGGTGTCTGCCTGCAGCGCGACGCCGACAAGCGCGTCGGCACGGTCGCCGTCGACCTGGTCTTCAAGGAGATCCTCGCGGCCACGGACACCAACGGCACGACCCGCCCGGCCCGCCAGGGGGTCAACCCGCCGCTGAGCGTGTGGGACTGGACGTTCCTGCAGGAGATGGCGGAGGACCCGGCCCGACCCACGGCCCCGGAGACGACTGCCTCGGAGACGGCCACCGTGTGACCTCCCACCATCCGAGCCGCCGCTCCCCTCACCCGAAGCACCCAGCCGAAGAAGGACCATGCGAATCAAACGAGCACTCACCATCGGCGCCCTCCTGCTCATGTCGACGTCCCTGACGGCATGCGGCGGGGACGACAAGGACCAGCCCTCCGAGAAAACGAGCACCGAGGCGGGCAAGCCGGGCTCGGAGGCGGGCGGCGAAGAGAAGAGCGGCGGACTGCCCTCGGCCTCGGACATCGCGTCCATCGAGTACTTCCTGAACAAGTCCGTCGGCTGTTTGGACCTGATGACAGGAAGGGACTACGACAAGTCCTCCCTGGCGGAGAGGGAGCCCGCTTGGGGTGACTCGGACATGCTCGACAACCCCGCGTGGGGCATCAAGGAACGCGCTGTCTGCAAGGACAAGTACGACGACATCGTCACCCTGCTCCTGACACCGGACATGAAGCAGTTCCAGACCACCCTGAAGGAAAAGGGCTACAGCGGCATTCTGGTCGGCAAGGACTTCGCCTTGGACCCGGACGATTCCCAGACCACCCACGAGCTCAAGAGCTCCGGCCTGATGTACCTGTCGTGCGATCCGGAGGCCGAGATCCCCAGTGGTTACCAGCAGGAGCCCGCACTCGTCGACGGGTGTCTTCTGACCGACTACTTCCCCTCCTGATCGGCCCGAAGGATTCTCATGCTGACCCTCAGCCGGCCCCGCGCCGACCGCCCGGCACGGCGCCGGCCGAGGCGCTCCCTCCTCAAAACACTGGTCAGCGCCGGTGTCGCCGCACGCGCCGCGCTGTTCGTTGCGCTCGGGGTGGTTGCCCTCTCGCTCTCCACGCCACAGTCGGCGAAGGCCCTCTTCGACACCTGTGACTGGACGTCCGACAGCATCAACCAAATGGCCGACATGCCGGGCGCCGCGGAGAACATCTTCCCTTCGGTACAGCAGTGGAGCGGCAAGCGGGAACTCGTCTCCGGCGCCGTACGCCTGCCAGGTGATCCCGGCGACTACACCGTCTACGAACTCGGCGCCATGCGGGGTCTCAACTGGTCCTCGACCCAGCAAAGCCGGGATCAGGCGCAACAGGGCGACCGTGGAGAGAAAGCCGACGACGACGACTGCAGCATCCAGAACGAGATCTACAACTCCATCGCCCAGATGGTGTTCGACCTCAGCAAGTTCATCACCCGCGCCTCCATCAGCATCAAGGAGATCTCCTCCAACCCCAGCCCGCTCGCAGCGCTGTACGAGGGCACGGTCGAGGGCGACAACAGCGTCGTCGACCGTCTGAACGACAACGTGTTCAAACTGGCCGTCCCCACCATGATCCTGCTCACCGGGCTCTGGGTGTTCGGCAAGTGGCGCAAGGGCGACGTACGCGAGGTCTGGGCCGGAGTGGGCTGGGCGGCGTTCGTCGTGATCGCGGTGTCGGCGTTCCTCGTCGACAACAACTACACGCGAGTGGTCGAGACGGCCGACTCCGGAATCGCCCAGGGCAACGCCGCACTGACCGAGGCGGTACTGGGTGGCGCGGTGGACGACATCGAACCGCCCTGCGACCTGGCCACCAACGCGCCGCAGCGCGGTATGCGGATTTCCAGCTGCGCCATGTACGACACACTGGCGTTCCGCCCGTGGGCCATCGGCCAGTTCGGCGATCCGGGTAAGAAGCGCATGGAGTACAAGGGTTCCGAAACATGTGATTTCGGAAACAAGGCACGGTGCACCGATCTGCGAGCCAAGCAGGTCAACGTCCAGTCGGTGACCAACTTCGACTACTACAAGGACTGGTCGGAGGTGGACGGCGGTGTCATCAAGCACAAGGAGAACCAGTACGGGGAACTGCGCAACTACATCGCCAAGAACGAGAAGTCCCGCGTGTACGAGCAGTGGAGCGGCCACAAACCCGGCAACCGCATCACCATGGGGATCTACGCGCTCATCGCCTCACTGATCGTCGGCATCATGGTGGTCGTGCTCAGCGCGCTGACGCTGCTGTGGCACTCGGTCACCCTCATCATGATCATCCTGTTGCCGCTGGTCGCGATCATCTCGATCCACCCGACCCAGCAGAAGCTGCTCAGGGGTTGGTGGCAGACGTTCGTTCACAGCTTCGTCCTGCGCGCCGGCTTCGGCGTGATCCTGACCATCCTGCTGCTCTTCTACCAGCTGATCCTGCCGCTGTCGGTCCCGCTGGGCATGCAGCTGCTGATGCTGCTGCTGGTCACCATCTCCGTCATCATGCTGCTGAAGAACCTGCTGTCCGGGAAGTTCTCCCCGCAGGTCGCGGGTGCGGAGGACGCCCTGGGTGTCGGGGACGCCGCGAACGCCACGTTCAACAAGGCCGCCGCCGTGGCCCCGGGCCTCGCCGTCTCCACGGCGGGCACCACCGCCCGCCAGACGGGCCGGGTCGCGGGCACCGCGGCCAGGGGAATGGGCCGGGCGGCCGGCAGCACGGCACGCAACGGCGCCTGGGCGGTGGACAAGCTCGCCTTCAAGGGCAAGTACCGGGACAAGATGCAGCGTAGGGGCTGGCTGGGCCAGTCCAAGCATGAGCAGCGCAAGGACGCCTATCTGGCGAGGGAGGACGCGCGCGAACTCCGCGAGCAGCGGCACGGCGAGGGCGCACAGCCGGAGCCGGAGGGGCAGACGCCCACCGCGCCCAGGCGCAGCGGACGCGTCAGCGGATCGAGCGGCACGCAGACCCCGCAGCCGTCGCCCACGCCCTCGCCCACGCCGAGTCCCGCACCCACGGCCCCGCGCCGAGACCCCAGCCCACACCGGCGTCTCCTCGGACCACACCGGCCGATCCGACGCCGCCCGCGATCCCGGCCCCTGCCCCACGGGACCCCGTGGTCCGAGCGGCCGCGTCCAGCCGACCGCGGCCGTCCACCTGACCCCGCCCCGCACCGAGGAGCCGCCCCGTGCCCGCCCCGAACGACGAGCGTGACCCCGACCGGATGGTCGGGGACACGGAGCGGCTCTCCGGTGCGGCCCGGCCGATGGTGCGGGCGGGTGTCCGAAGCGGCGCGCCGCACAGCCACGGGAGAGTGACCGCCCCATGAGCCGCACCCCGCGCACGACGACCGACGCTTCGAACGGCACTGCCGCCACTGCCGCTGGTTCGGCCGGTGGCAGCCCCGCGCCGTCCCGCCTCGTCCGCCTCCTCCACCAGGACAAATCCGACCCCTGGGCCGTCCGCCTCCTCCCCCGCATCGTCTTCGGTCTGGCCGCCGCCTACACCCTCTTCGCCATCGCCTCCCAGAGCGGCTCATCCTTCGTGATGGTCTGCGCCACGCTGCTCCTCGGTGGAACCGTCTGGCTCCTCCGCCGCCGCACCCAACTCCTCCTCGCCCTCGCCTCGACCATCCTCACCACCGCCTTCACCGGCTACTTCTCCGCGGTGGGCGACTCGGCCCGGATGACCACCAGCGCGGCCGTCACCGGAACCGCCGCGTTCGGCTACTGGGCCCTCACCGGCATGGCCCTGCTCGGCGCCTGGATGGTGAAGGAGCACCCGGGCCGGCGCGGCGTCACGGTCGTGCTCGCCGATGTGATCCTGGTCATCGGCTCCGTCGTCGGCATGTTCGTGCCGGAGGCGGGCGTGCCGATCGGTTTCGTGGGTGTGCTCGGGGTGCTAGCCGTGCGCGGCGCATCCGCGAAGGCCATGACGGCCCGGGGCAGAAGGGTGGGCAGGGCGATACGTCGGCCGCGTCCTCGTGACACCCGGAAAACGGCGGACAGTTGAGGCTCCTGTGAATGGTTCGTCGCGGCACTGTTCGTTTCCAGCCAGCACTTTGCACATGCGTTGCATGAGTTTGACAATTTGTTCTAGAGTCCCCCGCGATCACAGATCACCACGGGGGCTCTTACTCATGCGTATGGCAAGCCATACGACGCTGGCCAGGCTGCCTGTCCGACCTGCCCGCCGGGCGGTCGACCGGGAGGCCCACATACCCGACGCGGCTCTGCCGTGCCGGCGTCGGCCGGACGTCTTCCAACACCCGCTGCTGGACAACTCGGAGAATCCGCAAGGCCCGCACTCCTCGCTCGCCGCGGCTCCGGCACATCCGGGCGTATCACCCGATCAGCGCCGCCAACACCTCGTCCTCCTTCGCACCGCGCGCGACCTGTGCGCCTCCTGCCCGCTCTGGGCGGAATGCCTGCAGGACGCCGTCGCGTACGCCGAGCCGTACGGCTACACCGCGGCCACCACACGGGAGGACCGGCGCGCGCTGCGCCGCATGCTCGGCCTCGGCGACGAGAACGGCGACCTGCCGGCCCACGCCGCCGTCCGCTTCGACTCCGGCTCGCAGCCCCGACGACTCACCCGCCTCAGGTCCCGCGCGGACGAGTCGTCGGCAACCCACTCCGCAAGCCGTCGGTCGACCGCCCCGGACCTTCCCGAACTGGAGCGGATCCTCGACGCGTTCGACCAGCTCCAGCAGCTTCAGGGTCAACTGACCCATGATCAACGCATGTTGAGGGAACGCCCACCGCGCGCCGCTCTGACATCGCTGTTGCAATCGCACACCACCACACAGCCAACGCACAGACAGACGCCCTCTCCGGACGGGTCGCCCCACACGTCCGGACCGTCGAACGGCAGGAGCGAGGAACCCATGGCAGCGGCCGAGGCCGGGCAACGGATCACCTTCTCGTACGAGGATCCCGCCCTGGCCGTACGGCAGGCCGTGCTCGGCCCTCTGGTGCGCTCCGCCCTCCCCGCGCTGACGAGCCTCGAACAGCTCGTCGCGATGCTGACGTGCATGCCCGGCGGCGCCGACCCGGCCACCGAAGCCCCGCGGGACCTGCCGACGGTACGGAAGGCCGTCGAGTCGCTGCTGCCCGACGGCGCCGACACCCCCGAGGGCACCGCCAGCACGCCCCTTCCTCCCGGGCGCCCCCTCACCGGCTCCGTCTCCATCGAACTCGCCACCACCGACCCGGTGGCCGCGCTCCGCCGCGACTTCCTGGAACCGCTGCTGCGCGAACTCGCCGCCACGCTCGCGAACATAGAGAAGGTCGCGACGATGCTGGCGGCCACCGGCGACGCGACCGGCGGCGCCTCCCTGGAGACGATCCGCACAGCCGTACGCGAGATCCACGACCGCCTCCCGCGATCGGTCCCTCCCGCACCGCACCCCACGCACACCGGGCACCCTGCCCCGGCTGCGGCAGGACCCGCCGCCCGCCGCGCCCCTCCACGCCCAGCATCCGCGCCGCCGTCGAGAAGGCCGTCGCCGGTTTCCCCGGCGCCTTCTCCGCCCGCGACGTGCTCCGCGCGCTCCCCGCCGGCGTCTACGGCGACCCGTCGAAGACCATCAGCAACGTCCTCTCCACACTGGTCAAGTCGGGCCGCCTGCAACGCCTCTCACGCGGCACGTACGCTCGCGTCCTGGAAGCCCTGAACGTCGAGGACCTCGACGAGACCCTCCTCCCCGAGCGGGGAGAGGCGAAGAGCGCCTGAGCCGAGCCGGAAGGAACCCCGACCCGAGATGACCGAACCCACCCCGTCTCCGATCCCACCCGCCGCGAACCCCGGCGCGGCGGACGCCCAGGTGCACGTCTTCTCCCCCAACGCAGGCCTCATCGACGGCGTCCCGGTCACCGCCCCGCCCTACGGCGACATCCAGGACGTCGTCCTGTCGATCCTCCAGCAACGCGCCCAGCAACTCGGCGCCCCGACCCCGGCCACGATCACGGACAACCGCTACGGCGGCGCGATCCGCCTCCTCATCCACCCGGACGGGACGACAGAACAGCTCGGCTAGGGTGCGTATCGAGTTGTGATCAAACTGCCTACTTCACCCCGCCTATGCGGCTCGCGTGAGAGCATCCGTCCATGAGTAGCGACCTGGAAGTGAGTGCTCTGGCGATCAACGTCATGATCCCGCAGGCGCTCCGCTGGACGGACACTCGACGTGGTGAAGAGTTCCAACTGACCACACTGAACATCCGGCTTCTTCCGGACGGTCACCTCGCCGCGAAAGCCTACGGCCGACCAGTCGGCGGTGGCCGGGGCGCATATGTCTCGTTCCCGGTCCCCGACGAACCAGAACTGGCGGCTCTGGTTGTCGACGCGGCCAGCCGCGCCGGGACGTTGTGGGCCGCTCACCGCGGTCTCGGCTGAGCCTAGTCCGGCTCGAGAGCAGACAGGGGCAGTTCCGGACTCCGCTCTCGCGGCAGGGTCTGGTCCGGTAGATCTTCTTGTGTGACGCGAGTGCAACTGACGGACGCAAAGTGGAAGTTCATCGGGCCGTACCTGCCGATCGGAGAGTACGGTCCGTACCCCGAGCGGCTGCGGCATCAGTTCGAGTGTGTGATCTGGCGGTTCAGGACCGGCGGGCAGTAGCAGTAGATGCAGGGGGAGTTCGGCGCCTGGTCGACCGTGCACAACCGCTTCCGGCAGTGGCGTGACGCCGGCGTCTTCGAGGCCCTTGTGGAGGGCCTGACCGCGGAAGCGGGGCGAGGTGGACCTGTCCCAGGTCGGTATCGACTCCACCACCGTGCGGGCGCACAATCATGGCCACGTCATCCACAACGATCGAGGCTGCTACCGGAGGGCACCCTGCCGACCCCTGAGCACCCACCACCACCCCACCCCACCACCGCTACGTCCCTATGGCTGGCGTCCGTCCCCCGTCACTACCCTTCCCGGTCACCGCCCCTCCGCCATGACGCCAACGCATTCCTCAAGCGCCGCGCACAACGCCGGTACGAAGGCCGCGAGCTCGGCGTCCGACGCCTTCCCCGTGTCCAGGACGGCACCCACGACCGTCACCAGCACCGCGGCGGTTCAGCGCGTGCACGTCGGCCAGTGCTTCGAGGAGGCCGCCGGGGCACGTGTCCGCGAGGGCCTCCTTGCCGCTCGCAGGGTCCACGCCGAGACTGCGCAGGCGCGACGGGCTCATACGGCGGCCTCCCACGGGCCGTGGCCCTGCCCCAGCGCCGGCCAGGACGGCAGCCCGACGCCGCGCCCGCTGAAGCCGCCGCCGATCGAGTTCGTCCCGCTCGCACTCCCACACGACGACGTAGGGCCGGACCAGGGGCAGCCCGTCGACCCTGATGACGTCGCCAAGGAACGGGGGTGCGGGCCGGAACGCGGGAGCTGGAGGACTGGCGGGGACTGAAGTCAGGGGCGGCGCGACAGCGCGGTGCGCCCCGCGAGCAGGCAGGAAGAGGTTCAGAATCGCGGCCAGTAGGCTGCGCATAGGTCGACTCCTGTCAGTCGGCTCAGCCCTGGCTGGAAGCTCTCACCCTCCCGGCCAGGGCGTTTCATTGCCTCATGATAGCGCCTCGCATCGACTTGTATCGCTTCGTCTCGACACATATCTCCTAGTGCGTCTATCAGTGCGCTTGCCTAGCGTCGACTCCATGAGCCCTGACGCTGAGATCGACCACGGCGCGCCACTGACCCCGTACCGGCAGCTGGCCGAGATCCTCCGCGCGCAGATCCTGCGCGGCGACTGGCAGCCCGGGCGGATGCTGCCGAGTGAGGCCCAGCTCGTGCAGCGGTACGGGATCGCTCGCACGACTGTGCGCCGAGGGCTCGGCCTGCTGGCCGATGAAGGCTGGGTATACGCCGTACCGCAGCGGGGCTGGTTCGTCAGCGACCCCGTGCCACCCGCTCCCGAGACATCGAACGGGAACGGGTGATCAGCCGCCGGAGGTGGTGTCTTCGCCCCTGGCGCTGACCTCGTCGATGTCGTCGAGGACCGCGCGCGCGTCACGGACGTTCATCTCCAGGATGCCGCGCTCGTAATTTCGGGGATCACGCTGATATCGAGCCCTCCCCACCTCAGACACGAACGCACTGGAGGGAATGGCGTCCTGGTCCGGCGGAAGGAACTTGAGCATCTCCTCGTACGCCGCGACGACGTAGGCCATGGCTCCCCGAAATCTGTGGTGCTCGGATTCGGGCATGTTGAGGAGCTGAATTCCCGTGGATTCGGCGAGCCGACCCGCGACCGCCTCGAACTCTCCTGGATCGATGATCTGAGATGGCTCGGCACCACCGAACGCTGGCGGGGGCGGCGGAGTCTCTTCCGTCATACGGAACTCGAAACGGCGGGTTCGTCCGCACTGCGCGCAAACACCCTCGTACACCGCGACCAGGACATCGCCGCGCAGCTCCAGCCGGTGTTGACGGTCGAAGTCGCCGGACCCGCACTCACATCGATGCAGGTCCATGTACAGATGTGCTTCGACGGATGAGCGCGCTGTCAACATGACATGATCCTAGGCGCTGTTCGGCTCATCCGTCGGCGCGTATACGGGGGAGGAACGTCACGTGGACACGACGACCACCGGGACGGGGACGCGTGCCCAACAGGCAACGCTGATCGCGACGGTGAGACGTGAGCTGCGTACGGTGACGACCGTCGTACTCGGGGAGCGATTCGCGTCGTTCGAGGAGAAGGTGTCCGCGGACGGCAGAGAGTACTTCTCCCTGGAGGACACCCAAGGCGGCTCGGCTGACCTCTGGGTGGACGCCATTCCCATGGTGTCGGGAATGATCGCCAACACGATGACGAACACGACGACGGATCAGTACGTCGTGCAGATTTCCGACCGTCTCCCCAGTGAATTCCTGACTCGCGTCCTCGCCCACGAAGTGGGTGAACTCATCGCCGTACGCGACCGGTCGAACGATGGCCTGGCCCCGGTGCGCGAGAGTCTCCTCACCCAGGAGGCCGAGATCGGCGAGCGGCACGAGTTGTCGAGCCGGGACCACGGACGCATCGCGGAACTGAACTGGCTGGCCGCCCGTGCCTCCGACGCGGAGATTCCAGGCCCGCAGCAGGCCCAGGCACGGGCTGACCTATCGGCCCTGATCGACCGGTGCGGTATGCGGCCGGTGGCCGCCATGGCGGACGTGGAGACGTTCGCGGCCGAGTCCCGTGCCGCACGTATTCGGCGCGTTGCGTCGAAGGACTTGCTCTCCTACGACGCGAGGCATCTGATCGCCACCCTCGCCCACCCCATAGAACACCTCAACCCCGCCGACGCCACCGCTCTCCAAGCCTCCCGTGACGCCGCCCTGCGCGCCGAGCGGCAGGTCGAGGCATTCATCGGTCGGCGTGATGTCACCATGCCCATGCCGGGCTACGACCAGAACGGACTGCCCCTCCCCCGGGGCCAGTTGAAATCGGCGTCCCTGCAATGGGCCGAGTACCGCGCCCAGATCAGCGCACGCACCGAGCAGGCGATCGAAGGGCAGTTGGCCAAGGGCGAGTTCCCGACCCGCCGTGTGGTGATCGGCGGCGGTGCGAGCCTCACCGGACGGGACACGGACGCGCTGCTGATCGACGGGGCGGGCCGGTGGCACCTGGACCCCGGCCGGGGCATCGTGCAGTCGGCGGACCAGGACCGGGACCTCGCCCAGTGGATGGGAGTCGATCCGCACTCCACGGTCGAGCACCCCGGGCAGCGCCTGCCCATCGAGGCCGTACGGATCTGGGAGGACCAACTCGCCACCCGGGGAGACGTGGTGAACGGCCACGCCCGCCTGCGGCTCGGCCGGAACGGCGAACTCCTCGCCGAGATCCAGCGACCGGCTGTGGAGGGCAAGGAGGCCCCACCCCCGCTGTGGGTGGCCTGCGACGGCGTCCCGAGCATCGCCACCGGTCTGACCCCCGAGGTCGTACCCGGCATGCCCCGCGGGGACGACGGCGTGGAGAGTCGCGGCGAGGCCGTACGGCTGATCGGTGACCGGCTGCGGGAGTTGGAGGACGAGGGCCTGCCCCACGCGGGCGACCTGCGGGCCTGGCTGACCCAGGCCGAGCGGGGCGGCGCGGACGCCCGTACGGTGCTCGACGTCCTGAAATCGTCACCGCTGATGGAGGCCCTCACCGCCGGTCTCGGACCCGGCAAGGCCCGCATCGACAACTGCTTCGGTGCCCTCGCCGCGACGGGGAGGTGGGAGACGGCACGGGAGGAGGCACCGGGCCGGGCGCTGCTCGGCGACGAGGTCGCAGAGAACCGCTTCGACGCGCGGAAGGCGAAGGGCTGGGTCGTCGCGGGTTCCGGCGGCACCGGAGTCGCCAACGCCGAGATCATCCTCACGCAGAACCCGGACGCCCACGTCACGATCATCGGCGCGCCTCCACCGCCCGCCCTGCGGCACCAGGTCCAGTTCCCGGCGATGGAGAAGGCGTACGGCGGGCCCGACGAGAAACGGCTGACCTTCATCAGGGCGCGGCTGGGCGCCGTCGAGACGTATTGGGACGAGGAGGCCGAGGAGACCCGCTTCCAGATCCCCTACGAGGAAGGGGAGGGGGAGAACAGACAGCGGAAGGTGGTGCAGGCCGGCGGCTACGTCACCAGCCTCGGCCGTACCAACCCGCTCCCACCCGCCCTCCAGGTTCTCGCGAACGAGGTCCGGGACCGGGGCGGGGAGATCTCCGGTGACCTGCAGTTCGACAAGGACGACCAGTACATCGGCTACGGCCTCACCTTCGCCGTCGGTGGCAAGAAGCACCGGGTCGACGTGGACGGTGCGGCTTCCTGGCAGTTGCCGCGCGAGATCTTCGCCCCGGAGTCGGGCCTCCAGCAGCAGCTGAACGAGATGGGCGCCCGAGGCCTCCCCGCCGAGACCGGCAACGCCGCCCCCGGCTTCGCCCCCGTCGCCCGCCAGAGCGCCCTGCGCGCACGGGTCGTGGCGGCACTGCAGGCGGGTGACGAGGGCGCCGTACAACGAAGGTCGACGATCCCTGAACGCTGGCGCCGCCCGGGCCTGACCCGGAAACGGCCGCCGAGACGGAGACTGGGGCGGGCATACCGGGCGGGGGCCCTCGAACACCGCCCCACCCCAGAAGGAGACCGAGCCGCACCAACAGGCCCCACCGCCGAGCGGAACCCGGACCTTCCCTCTCCGACCCGACCCGCCCGCGACACCCCTCTGGGAAGTCGGCATGCCCCAACGCCGCACCCCGGCACACCACGCCCAGCCACCCGACAGCCCCAGCAATCGCCGCCCGGCCACGAGCGCCCCGGTCCAGGACTCGGCATCGGCGACTGACCCGGCCGACCAAGGACGTCAGAGGGAGCGGGAGTGAGAATCAGCCCCGCCCCGCCCCCGTGATCGCCTCGTCGATAGCGAAACCCTTGGCAGGCCCTTCAGGGATGACGACCTCCCTGCCGTAGGCAAACCGCCGGATGTCCCCCCAATCGGCCGCCTCCGGGCGTGGTTCGGTGAAGAGCGTGACGGCGCCCTCCCCGTCGTAGTCGTCGATGACGACGTACACCAGAATGCCGGCCCGGGCGTACTCGCGCCGCTTCTTCACCCGGTCCCGGTCCTGGTTCCGCTTCCCCGGGGAGACGACCTCGACGATGAGCTGCACGGAGTCGGCACGCACACCCATGTCGTCCTCGTCGTGGCACAGCTCCGTGTCCTCCGGAGCGACGAACGCATCCGGGATCCACGCCCTACGGTTGTGGATCACATTCATGTCCTGGTAGCAGGCGTAGTCGCCACCGTCCAGGAACCGGTCCAGGGCCCGACGGACACGATTGGCGATCAGGCCGTGCGAACGGCGGGCGGTGGGCGACAACTCGATGGCTCCCTCAATGATCTCAGCGCGGTAGCCCTCGGGTGGGTCCATGGCCTTCCACACCTGCCACAAGGCCTCGTCCGGGCTGGGTCCGTTCGCGAATTCAGTCCCTGCCTCGGACATGGTCTCGGGCCTCTCATGTGCAAGAGCGGTCAAGGTGGCACCTCCTCCTCAAGTGTGGGCTTGGCGTGCACGGGGCACAAGCAACGCCGCCACGCTATGCGTCCACACACTCTCACCTGCGGAAACACCCTCGCTTCACTCGAACTGGTGACGCAGAAACTATTCACCCCGCGAGTGTCGGCCCACGCTTACAGCGCACCCCAGGCCACCTCACACACCCCAAGCCCCCACGCGCCCCACCCACCCCGTACAACCATCCCCCACCCCAAACGTCTGATCGTCACCGGAGGCGTAGCCGCCTCCGGTGACGATCGCCCTCACGCCCTGAAGGACCCCAGGACCCCATGACCTCAGCCAGACGCTCGACGGCGGCCGCCGCCACCGCCGTCGTGCTCGCCACCGCCGGCGGTCTGCTCGTCGCGACCGCCACCACGGCGAACGCGGCCGTCACCTGCTCCTCCCCCGTCTTCAAACGCCAGCTCTTCGCCAACACCACCTTCTCCGGCACCCCGAAGAAGACGGACTGCGACAGCGCGATCGACCAGAACTGGGGCACCGGCGCCCCCGCCACCGGGCTGCCGTCCAACAACTTCGGCGTCCGCTGGACCGTGACCCGCGACTTCGGCTCCGGCGGCCCCTTCACCCTCTCCGTCTCCGGCCTCGACGGCATCCGCGTCCATCTGGACCCGGGCACGACCGACGCCCGCAAGATCAGCCTCTGGAAGAACGGCTCGACGACCGTCTCCAAGACCCTCAACCTCACCATCCCCTCCGGCAAGCACACCCTGCGCGTCGACTACGTCAACTGGACCGGCGCCGCCAAGGTCAAGTTCACGTACACGCCCCGCACCTCCGCCGACGTCGACAAGGTCAGGCCGCTCGTCCCGACGGGGGCCGCGGTCGCGTACGACGAGGCCACCGGCAGGGCCAAGGTCACCTGGGCGAAGAACAAGGAGAGGGACCTCGCCGGGTACAAGGTCTACCGGCGGCTCAAGGGCACGTCGTTCGGCAGCACGCCGCTCGCGACGACCACCTCCACCTCGTACACCGACACCGGGCTGCCGAAGTCGGGCGCGGCGTACTACTACGAGGTCCGCGCCTACGACAAGGCGGGCAACAGGTCGGCGGGCACGGCCGATCAGCTGGTCACCACGGTGGACCGGATCCCGCCGACCGTCCGGGATCTGAAGGTCAGCGGTGAGTCCTCCCTCGACGGGGTGTCCCTCTGGTGGATGTCCGAGGGGGCCGAGACGAACCGGCTGCTGAGGGCCGCCTCGCCCGACGGGCCGTTCGAGGAGGTCAAGGGCCCCTGGGGCAACTCGGCGACCGATGCCACCGCCCCGTACGGGGAGACCTCGTACTACAAGGTCGCGGTGTCGGACGCGGCGGGCAACACCGCGTACTCGTCGGTGGTGTCGATCGCCAGGCCGCTCGCGGTGCCGTACCTCTGGAAGACGGAGAACCGGCCGGAGGACGGCGGCGGCGTCGATCTGCGCTGGGACGTGTCGCCGTACGCGCCGACCGAGTTCCGGGTTCACCGCGAGGAGCGCCGCTTCGACGAGGCGACCGGGACCTTCGACGTCGTCGACTCCCAGGTGGTGCCCTGCGAACCGAAGCTCACCGACACCGCCTACGGCACCAAGTACGGCTACACCTGCACCGACACCACGGTCGTGCCGAGCCCCGACGACGGGTTCTACGTGTACTGGGTGACGACCGTCGACGCGCTCGGCCGGGAGTCGACCCCCTCGCAGACCATCTCCCACGGCTACGGCGACGGCACCGCCCCGCCGCTCGTCACCGGGTTCACGGCCACCGCCACCGAGTACGGCACGGTCCTGGACTGGGACGACAGCCCGGTCGCCGACCTCGCCGAGTACAACGTGTTCCGGCTCAGCACGGTGGACGACGGGACCGGGTACACGCATGTGGGCACGGTCGAGGCGGGCACCAGCCGGCTCGTCGACTCGGCGAACCTCCAGGACGGCGAGCACCACACGTACTTCGTGGACGCGGTGGACACCTCGGGCAACTCCACCTACACGTCGGCCGACAAGATGGTGTCCACGACCGTCACCGAGCTCGACCTGCGGCCCACCGTGGAGACCCCCGCGGACTGGCTGGTCAGCGTGAACGCACGGGCCGCCGACGGCGTGGCCGCGGTCGATCTCACGTGGGAGCTGTCCAGCTCGTACAACGGGACGGACATCACCGGTTACCGGGTGTACCGGTGGAACCCGGCCACCGCCGCCCACGAGCCCCTGACCGCCGACCCGGTCACCGGCACGTCGTACACCGACACCACGGCCGCCGCCGGCACCACCCACTTCTACTGGGTGACCGCCCTCCACTCCGGCGGCACCGAATCGCCCCCCGGCGACGCCTGGGTGGCTCTGGCCCCCTGAGCACACCTACAAGGACACGGCAGGGGCCCGGGAGTTCAGCCGAACAGCTGAATCTCCTGGCCCCTGACCACACTTGACGTACCGTCAGTCTGCGGACGTCTGCCGCCCCTTCGGCCGCCACACCACCAACGCGCTGCTCTGCTGCACTTCCTGGTACGGCACCAGATCGCGACGGTACGACGCGTGGACCGCCGCCTCGCGCTGGCGCATGGCCGCGGCGGCGCCGTCGAGCGCGGCCTCCATCTCGGCCACCCGGGACTGGAGCGCGGCGACCTGGTTCTCCAGCTCGATGATGCGCTTGATGCCGGCCAGGTTGATGCCCTCGTCCTGCGACAACTGCTGGACGGTGCGCAGCAGTTCGATGTCACGGGCCGAGTAGCGACGGCCCCGCCCGGCGGTGCGGTCCGGGGAGACCAGGCCGAGACGGTCGTACTGGCGCAGGGTCTGCGGGTGCAGACCGGAGAGCTGGGCGGCCACCGAGATGACGTACACCGGTGTCTCTTCCGTCAGCTCATAAGCCCGGTTGCCAAATGAATTCTGCCTACGGCGGCCGTCCATCACATTCATGCTCCCTTCGCGGCCTGGAACAGCTCCGCTCGCGGGTCCTCGCCCGCGGTCGCCTCGCGATACGCCTCCAGCGCGTCACGAGCCTTCCCCGACAGGTCCTTCGGGACACTCACCTCGACCGTGATCAGCAGGTCCCCGCGGGTGCCGTCCTTGCGGAAGGCGCCCTTGCCCCGGGCCCGCATCGTACGTCCGTTCGGGGTGCCCGGAGGCAGTTTCAGGGTGACCGGCGGACCGCCCAGGGTCGGGACCCGGACCTCTCCGCCGAGCGCCGCCTCGGGGTACGTCACCGGGACGGTCACCGTGAGGTTGTCGTCCTTGCGGCCGAACACCGGGTGCGGGTCGACGTGCACGACGACGTACAAGTCGCCCGCCGGGCCGCCCCGTTCACCGGGGGCGCCCTTGCCGCGCAGCCGGATCCGCTGGCCGTCGGAGACGCCCGCCGGGATCCGGACCTGCATGGTGCGGGAGGACTTGGCGCGCCCCGAGCCGTGGCAGATGTCGCAGGGGTGCTCGGCGATCAGGCCGCGGCCCTTGCAGTCCGGGCAGGGGTCCGTCAGGGAGAAACCGCCGCCGGAGCCCCGCGCGACCTGGCCGGTGCCGACGCACGTCGGGCACACCCGGGGGGTGCCGTTGGCGTCGCCGGTGCCCGAACAGGCCTTGCAGGGCGACTGCGAGGACATGCGCAGCGGTACGGTCGCGCCCTCGATCGCCTCGGTGAAGCTCAGCGTGACCTCGGACTCGATGTCCTGGCCGCGCCGGGGCTGCACCCGCGTGGTGCCGGAGCTGCCCCGGTTGAACAGGCCGCCGAAGACATCGCCGATGCCCCCGCCGAAACCGCCCGCGCCCTGGCCGCCGCCCTGCGCGCCACCTCCGAAGAGGTCGCCCAGGTCGAAGTTGAACGAGCCGCCGCCGGCGCCGGGTCCGGGGCGGAAGCCGCCGTTGCCGAAGAGGGTGCGGGCCTCGTCGTACTCCTTGCGCTTCTTGGGGTCACCGAGGATGTCGTTGGCCTCGGAGATCTCCTTGAAGCGCTCCTCGGCCTTGATGTTCCCCTTGTTGGCGTCCGGGTGGTACTCGCGGGCGAGCTTGCGGTACGCCTTCTTGATCTCGGCCTCGGTGGCGTCCTTGGGGACGCCGAGGACCTTGTAGTAGTCCTTCTCGATGAAGTCCTTGGTACTCATCCTCGACGTCCCTCCTTCCACTCACCCTGCATGCCGCGTCGGCCTGTGGCGTCAGCCCTCGTCCGGGCCACCGCTCTCCTTGTCGTCGGCACCGGAGGCACCCTCGGCCTCCTCGGCCTTGGCGGTCTGCGCGCCGGGCTGCGGCTCGGCCACGGCCACCCGCGCGGGGCGGATGGTGCGCTCGCCGATGCGATACCCCGGCTGGAGAATCGCCACGCACGTCGTCTCGGTGACGTCGGGCGCGTAGCTGTGCATCAGGGCCTCGTGGATCGTCGGGTCGAAGGGCTCGCCCTCCTTGCCGAACTGCATGAGGCCCATCTTCGCGGCGACGGTCTCGAGCGACTCCGCGACGGACTTGAAGCCGCCGACGAGTTCGCCGTGCTCGCGCGCGCGGCCGATGTCGTCGAGTACGGGCAGGAGTTCGGTCAGGAGGTTCGCGATGGCGATCTCCTTGACCGTGATCCGGTCGCGCTCGACCCGGCGACGGTAGTTCTGGTACTCGGCCTGGAGGCGCTGGAGGTCCGCCGTGCGCTCACCGAGCGCCGTACGCACCTGGTCCAGCTGCGCCGTCAGACCGGCCACCTGGGCCGTCGCTGCCGCGGCCCCGGCCGGGGCCGCCCCCTCCTGGGGGGCGGCCTTCGGCTCGGCGTCCTCGGAGCCGGAGGGGACATCAGGCTGCTGCGGCTGAGCCGACTGCGGCTGCTGCTCGTCGAAGCCCGGGGTCTCCTCCGTCACGCGGCACCGTCCTTGCGGTCACGCGGCTCGTCGACGATCTCGGCGTCGACGACGTCATCGTCGGCCTTGGCGTCACCGGCGCCGGCGCCGGCCTCGCCGCCCGCGGCCTGCGTGGCCTGGGCGTCGGCGTAGAGGGCCTGGCCGAGCTTCTGCGAGACGGCCGCGACCTTCTCGGTGGCCGTGCGGATCTCGGCGGTGTCCTCGCCCTTGAGCACTTCCTTCAGCTCGGCGACGGACGCCTCGACCTCGGTCTTGATGTCACCGGGGACCTTGTCCTCGTTGTCCTTGAGGAACTTCTCGGTCTGGTAGACGAGCTGCTCGCCCTGGTTGCGGGACTCGGCGGCCTCGCGGCGGGCGTGGTCCTCCTCCGCGTACTTCTCGGCCTCCTGGCGCATCCGGTCGACCTCGTCCTTCGGCAGCGAGGAGCCGCCGGTGACGGTCATCTTCTGCTCCTTGCCCGTGCCGAGGTCCTTCGCGGTCACGTGCATGATGCCGTTGGCGTCGATGTCGAAGGACACCTCGATCTGCGGCACGCCACGGGGCGCCGGCGGCAGACCGGTCAGCTCGAACATCCCGAGCTTCTTGTTGTACGCCGCGATCTCGCGCTCGCCCTGGTAGACCTGGATCTGCACGGACGGCTGGTTGTCCTCGGCGGTGGTGAAGATCTCGGACCGCTTGGTCGGGATCGTCGTGTTCCGCTCGATGAGCTTGGTCATGATGCCGCCCTTGGTCTCGATACCGAGGGACAGCGGGGTGACGTCGAGGAGCAGGACGTCCTTGACCTCACCCTTGAGGACACCGGCCTGGAGCGAGGCGCCGATGGCGACGACCTCGTCCGGGTTCACACCCTTGTTGGCCTCCTTGCCGCCGGTCAGCTCCTTGACGAGCTCGGCGACGGCGGGCATACGGGTGGAGCCACCGACGAGAACGACGTGGTCGATCTCGGAGAGGGCGATCCCGGCGTCCTTGATGACGTTGTGGAACGGCGTCTTGCAGCGCTCCAGCAGGTCCGCGGTCAGCTGCTGGAACTGGGCGCGGGTGAGCTTCTCGTCGAGGTGCAGGGGGCCCTCGGCGGAGGCGGTGATGTAGGGCAGGTTGATCGAGGTCTCGGTGGACGAGGACAGCTCGATCTTGGCCTTCTCGGCGGCCTCGCGGAGGCGCTGGAGGGCCATCTTGTCCTTGGCGAGGTCCACGCCGTGGCCGGCGCGGAACTGCTGCACCAGGTAGTCGACGACGCGCTGGTCCCAGTCGTCACCACCGAGGTGGTTGTCACCGTTGGTGGCCTTCACCTCGACGACGCCGTCACCGATCTCCAGGAGCGACACGTCGAAGGTGCCGCCGCCGAGGTCGAAGACGAGGATCGTCTGGTCGTCCTTGTCGAGGCCGTAGGCGAGGGCGGCGGCGGTGGGCTCGTTGACGATACGGAGCACGTTCAGCCCCGCGATCTCACCGGCCTCCTTCGTCGCCTGGCGCTCGGAGTCGTTGAAGTACGCCGGGACGGTGATGACCGCGTCCGCGACCTTCTCGCCCAGGTAGGCCTCGGCGTCGCGCTTCAGCTTCTGCAGGATGAAGGCGCTCATCTGCTGCGGGTTGAAGTGCTTCCCGTCGAGCTCGATCTTCCAGTCCGTGCCCATGTGACGCTTGACGGACCGGATCGTCCGGTCCACGTTCGTGACCGCCTGACGCTTGGCGACCTCGCCGACGAGCACCTCACCGTTCTTGGCGAAGGCGACGACGGACGGCGTGGTCCTGGCGCCCTCGGCGTTGGTGATGACGGTGGGCTCGCCGCCCTCCAGAACGCTGACGACGGAGTTAGTCGTGCCCAGGTCGATGCCGACCGCACGTGCCATTTCAATTCCTCCAACAATGACTTGAGTGGAACGGACTCAAGTGTGCATGACGCCCACCGATGGGTCAACAGAGCTGAGTCGAGGAGGCTCAACTCTTATGTTTTCCTTATACGCAACTGGCGGCTGACCTGCGGGGATGCATCTCGCGGGGGCGGGCGGGAGGGGTGACGGCCGGCCGTGGCGCGGGGCGGTGAGCGCCGGGGAGGTGCTGAGGGCAGGACGCCCGATGGCCTGGGGCGTGGCAGAGGGTCAGCAGCAAGCGGCCGACGGCCGCCGCACCGCCGTCGGGGTGAGGATCGGGGCCGGTCCGACTTCGGGTGCGGGCGCGGTGGGGCTTCCCGCGCAGTTCCCCGCGCCCCTGAAAAGCAGGGGCTGCGCCCCGTGCTTTTCATCGCGGACCGGCGCCCGGTCCGCAGGGTGAGGACCGGGCGCCGGTCCTCACCCTGCGAGGGACACCGTGACCTCGCGCAGAGCCCGGCGTCGGCACACCCCTCCAACCGGCCGCCGGAGAGCCGCCGCAGCCCGGCCCTCTGCGGTCCCACGCCTCCCGACCTGCCCCCTACTCCCCTACCCCACCCACCCCTCCGCCCCAGCTCCGCCGCCTCCTGTTCCTGGAAGCGTGGGGAGCGGGGTCGGGGCCGGGGCACGGCCTCCCGGGATGGGGCGAGCCGGGGCGGGGCGCGGTGGCCCCCGTGGGAGCCGGACGAGGGCGGTGGATTCCCGTGGAGGCGGGTGCGCTGCCGTGGGGACGGTCGGGGCGGGCCGGGTGGGACGAAGAGCATGGCCAGCACCACCAGGGCGGTCGCCCCGCCACCCACCACGCCGAACGCGGCTGCGTCCACAGCATGTGGATGGCGAGCCCCACGCCCGTGGACCCCGCGGCCGCGACCCCATCACGACCACCACCCCCGGCGGCGTCAGCCTGACCCGCCGCAGCCGGTGCGCGAGATGGTCCGGCCCACCCGCCACAGCTCCGCCCCGCCCGCTTCCGCGAGACCAGGACGAGCACCACGTCGGCGGTCGCCACGGCCGTCAGGGCGAAGGGCGCACCCACACCCGCCCGTACCCGACGGCGTACACATGCAGCGCGCCCCCCGCGAGCAGGAAGCCCACGAACAGCGCCCCGCACGTGCCGATCGCGACGCGCGCGGGCGGCCAGTTGTGCATCAGGAACCCGGTGAGCGCGGCGGCCAGCACGCTGAACAGCGTGGTCAGACCGTCCATCACCTCCGCCGCCGCACACCCGCCCAACGCGAACGCGGTGACCGCGCCCACCACCCCGAGCACCCCGTCGGAACGCCCCATCCCCTTGAACCCGTGCACCACGAGGGCGATCCAGACAAGCCCCGCCATCCCGCCCAGCACCCCGAGTTCGCGGTACGGCACGACCAGCGCGGCACCGACGACCACCCCGCCGCCCGCACCACGGCCGGCAGCCGCCACACGTCCCCGACCAGCCCGAACACCCCGAGCCCCGCCCCGACCACGATCAGCCATCCGGCCTCCGCCCGAGTGGAGCGACCCCGCCCACTCCCCACCCAGGCCACGGCCCCCACCCCGCCCATCAGCGCGACGCCCCCGAGCACCGGCACCCGCCGCCCGCGCCGGCGCTCCACGATCCCCAGCCGCAGCGCGGGCACGCGGACGGCCGCCGAGAGCACGGCGGTCAGCAACAGGGCGGAGGCGGCGGCGAGGATTCCGTACAGCACGGATCCAAGTTAGGCGCGAATGTCACAATTTCTGATGAATAACACGATCGTTTTGAAATAGCACGCTCGCCCGATGCCGCCAAGGGGTCGTCGCACAGTCGCCACGGCGCCGCACTCAGGCAACCCTCAGCGACGCAGATCACCGCCCCCCTGGCTACAGTGCGGCAGAAGAACTGGGTAGTCTCAGACGGACTGCATAAGTTACCGCTTAGTAATGATCTCCAGTGATCTTCGAGCTGCCCGACGGGCACCCCGGAGAACTCCCCGGAGAAAACCCCCTCGCAGGCCCGAGGAGCCCCGAAATGCAACTCGCCGCGATCATCGTGTCGCTGGTCCTGACCGTGGTCGGCGTTGCGCTCATCGCCCGAGCCGTGGCGCAGATCTACCGGTTCGTGAAGCTCGGTCAGCCGGTGCCGGCGGGCAGCCGTACCGACGACCCGAAGGCGCGCACGATCACCCTGGCCCGGGAGTTCCTCGGCCACACCCGGATGAACCGGTGGGGGATCGTCGGCTTCGCCCACTGGTTCGTCGCGATCGGCTTCCTGACGCTGCCGCCGACCCTCGCCCAGGCGTACGGCCAGCTGTTCGAGGCCGACTGGACGCTGCCGGTCATCGGCGGCTTCCTGCCGTTCGAGATGTACATCGAGTTCATCGGTGTGATGACGATCCTCGGCATTCTCGTGCTGATCGCCATCCGGCTGCTCAGCCTGCCCTCCCGGGCCGGCCGCAAGTCGCGCTTCGCGGGCTCGAAGGCCTGGCAGGCGTACTTCGTCGAGTACGTCATCCTCACCATCGGCCTGGCGATCTACACCCTGCGCGGTCTTGAGGGCGCCATCCACCACGTGGACCACTACGAGGCCGGGTACTTCGCCTCGTACCCGCTGGTCGTGGCCTTCCGGGACCTGGACCCGAGCACCCTCCAGAACCTGATCTACCTCACCGCGATGATCAAGATCGGCACCTCGCTGATCTGGATGATCGTCGTCTCGCTGAACACCAACATGGGTGTCGCCTGGCACCGCTTCCTCGGCTTCCCGAACATCTGGTTCAAGCGCAACGCCGACGGCGCCACCGCGCTGGGCGGTCTGCAGCCGATGACCTCCGGCGGCAAGCCGATCGACTTCACCGACCCCGGTGACGACGACGTCTTCGGTGTCTCCCAGGTCGAGCAGTTCTCCTGGAAGGGCATCCTCGACTTCTCCACCTGCACCGAGTGCGGCCGCTGCCAGTCGCAGTGCCCGGCCTGGAACACCGGCAAGCCGCTCTCGCCGAAGCTGCTGATCATGTCGCTGCGCGACCACGCCCACGCCAAGGCGCCCTACCTGCTCGCGGGTGGCGGCAAGACCATGGAGGGCGAGGAGAAGGCGAGCGAGGAGCAGCTGAAGGACGTGCCCGCCGCGGCCCTGGCCGAGGCCGAGCGCCCGCTGATCGGGACCGTCGAGGAGAACGGCGTCATCGACCCGGACGTCCTGTGGTCCTGCACCACCTGCGGCGCCTGCGTCGAGCAGTGCCCGGTCGACATCGAGCACGTCGACCACATCGTCGACATGCGCCGCTACCAGGTGATGATCGAGTCCGCGTTCCCGTCCGAGGCGGGCACGATGCTCAAGAACCTGGAGAAGAAGGGCAACCCCTGGGGCCTGGCGAAGAAGCAGCGCCTGGAGTGGCTCAAGGAGGTCGAGTTCGAGGTCCCGGTCGTCGGCAAGGACATCGAGGACCTGTCCGAGGTCGAGTACCTGTACTGGGTCGGCTGCGCCGGCGCCCTGGAGGACCGCGCCAAGAAGACCACCAAGGCCTTCGCGGAGCTGCTCCACATGGCGGGCGTCACGTTCGCCATCATGGGCGGCGACGAGAAGTGCACCGGCGACTCCGCCCGCCGCCTCGGCAACGAGCCCCTGTTCCAGGAGCTCGGCATGGAGAACGTGGCCGCGCTCAACATGGCCTTCGGCGAGGAGACCGACGACGAGGGCAACGTCACGCCCGAGTCGAAGAAGCCGAAGTCGGCCAAGAAGATCGTCGCCACCTGCCCGCACTGCCTCAACACCCTCGGCAACGAGTACCCGCAGCTCGGCGGCGACTACGAGGTCATCCACCACACCCAGCTGCTCCAGCACCTCGTCGACGAGGGCAAGCTGATCCCGGTGACCCCGGTCGAGGGCATCATCACCTACCACGACCCCTGCTACCTGGGCCGCCACAACAAGATCTACACGCCGCCGCGCGAGATCATGACGGCCGTCCCGGGCCTGCGCCAGCAGGAGATGCACCGCCACAAGGAACGCGGCTTCTGCTGCGGCGCCGGTGGCGCGCGGATGTGGATGGAGGAGCGGATCGGCAAGCGCATCAACAACGAGCGCGTCGACGAGGCCCTCTCCCTCAACCCCGACATCGTCTCCACGGCCTGCCCGTTCTGCCTCGTCATGCTGACCGACTCGGTCAACGGCAAGAAGAACGAGGGCAAGGCCAAGGAGTCCGTCACGGTCGTCGACGTCGCCCAACTGCTGCTGGAGTCCGTCAAGACCCCGGTCCCGGACGACGAGCCCCCGGCGGGCACGGCGGAGACGGAGAGCGAGCCGGAGCCGCAGCCGGTGAAGTAGCCGCCACCACACGGCAGTCGGTACGACGACGCCCCCGGTCCCGCCCCCTCGGACCGGGGGCGTCGTCGTGTCACTCGCGCGGGCCTCCGCGTCGGCGGCCCGCGCGGCTCACAGCTCGTCGACCGGGTCCGTCGACGCGGGCGCGGTGACGGTCCTGCACTGCGCGCCCTCCGGCCTGGACACCGACTCCGGCTTCCAGCACTTCACCCGGTCCACGGCCGGGGTCCCCGGTGCGAGCGGGACGTACGACCACTTCGGCTCCGAGACCACTGTGCCCGGCCGCGCCCACCGGCCGGTACGCCCCACGCCCACCGACCGGAACGCCCCACGCCCACCCCTGCCGCGCAGCTCACAAAAATTGCTCGAACTTCCGTGCAACCCTCCCGCCACTCCACCGGTCTCCTGTTCGCCAACTTTCCCGTGAACCCCTGGAGAACTCCCGGCGAACGCGGACAGAAAGGGCACCCCATTGACTGCGGACGTCGGCCAGGCGTCCGCATGCAGCAGGAGATTCCCGCATGCACAAGCATCTGCGACTCGCCCTCGCGACGGCCTCCGCGGCCGCGCTGACCGGCGGTCTGCTCACGTTCTCGGCCGTGACGGCGACGGCGGCCGACTCCGTCCACCACCCCGTGGCGGACTTCAACAACGACGGCTTCGGCGATGTCGCGTACGCGGCCGGAACCGCCACCGTCGGCGGCAAGAAGGGCGCCGGACAGATCGTCGCCCTGTACGGCTCCGCGAGCGGTGTGACGTCCACGAAGCGCACCACGATCAGCCAGAACACGACCGGTGTACCCGGCAGCGCCGAGACGAACGACGCGTTCGGCTGGGTCAGCGCGTACGGCGACTTCAACGGCGACGGTTACGACGACCTCGCCGTCTCGGCGTTCCTGGAGGACGTGTCCGGCGACACGGACGGCGGCACGGTCGCGATCGTGTGGGGCTCCTCGAAGGGCCTGTCCGGCGCCACGACGATCAAGGACCCGACGCCCTCCTCCCACGACAAGTGGGGCAAGTCCCTGGCGGCCGGCGACTTCGACGGCGACGGGACGGAGGACCTCGCGGTCGGGGCCACGTCGAGCACGATCCACGTCTTCAAGGCCGGCATCAGCAAGTCCGGCACCGCGGGCGGCCGCTACACCGTCAAACCGCCCATCATGTCGGGCAACGGCACCGGCCCGCTCAACCTCACCGCGGGCGACGTCAACGGCGACAAGCGGACCGACCTGATCGTCGACGGCTTCGAGACGGACAGCGCGTACAACTGGAACGCGAACTACTACGTTCCCGGCACCGCCACCGGCCTGAAGGCGGCGTCCGCGCAGAAGCTGAAGCCCGGCATCATCACCGGCATCGGTGACGTCAACGGCGACGGGTACGGCGACATCGTGACCGGCTCCGAGTGGGACCCGTCGAAGGACGGCAGCGAGCCCTCCGTGCCCGAGTCCGCCACCGGTGGCAAGGTCCACATCGTCTACGGCTCGGCCGACGGGCCCGCCGGGGCCACCTCGATCACCCAGAACTCCGGCAACGTCCCCGGTTCCTCCGAGCGTGGCGACTTCTTCGGCAACGAGATCTCGCTCGGCGACATCAACGGCGACGGCTTCCAGGACCTGGTGGTGGGCGCGGCCGGCGAGAACCTGAACGGCGTCGTCAACACGGGCGCGGTGACGGTCCTCTACGGCTCGGCCTCCGGCGTCAACACCACTTCCGGGTACCAGTACTTCGCCCAGTCCACGGCGGGCGTCCCCGGCTCGGACGAGAAGGACGACTTCTTCGGCTCCGAGGTCAAGCTCACCGACGTCACGGGCGACGGCCGGGCGGACCTGACGGTCGGCGCGTACGGCGAGAACGGCGGCAACGGCTCGGTCGTCTACCTGCCCTCCAACGGCTCGAAGATCACCGCGACCGGCTCGCGCTCCCTGTCGACGTCCTCGGTCGGCGTCTCGACGGACGCGGCCCCGCTGTTCGGCGGCAACGCGGCCAACTGACGCGGACGACCGCACAGGCACCACCGGACTCGGGCCCGCATCCACCTCGGATGCGGGCCCTCCCTCCTCGCTCCTCCTGACGACCACTCTCACCACAGCCCTCGCCACCGCCGTCCTGACGACCCTCCCGATGGCCTCCGCGACGGCAGCCCCCGCCAAGTACGCCGACGACTTCGACGGTGACGGGTATCGCGACCACGCGGCCTTCTCGTACGGCACCGACACCCGCTTCAGCAAGGGCGGCGGCATCCTGGTCACCTTCGGCACGGCGGCCGACGGCCCCGGTACGAAGACGCAGTTCATCGACCAGGCGAGCGCGGGCGTCCCCGGCACCGACGAGAGCGACGACCTCTTCGGCGACGTCCGGGTGGCCGCCGACCTCAACAAGGACGGGTACGGCGACCTCGCGGTCTCCGCCAACGGTGAGGACGTCGGCAAGGCCAAGGACAACGGCACCGTCACCGTCCTCTGGGGCGGCAAGAACGGCCTGTCCGGCGGCACGACCGTCCCGTTCAAGGGCCCGAAGGGCGTCTCCGGCAGGGCGGCCGACTTCGCCACCGGCGACTTCGACGGCGACGGCCACCAGGACCTGGCCCTGGTGCGCGACAGCAAGACGTACGTCCACCGGGGCGCGATCACGAAGTCGGGGGTCAAGGGCTCGGTGACGGTCCTGGACAAGGACACGTCGAGCTTCTACGCCACGGCCCTCGTCTCCGGCAAGGTCGACAAGGACGGCAAGACCGACCTGGCCGTCATCGGCGACGTGGTGTACCCGGAGTACATCGCCTCCGACGCCTGGTTCGTCAAGGGCGGCAGGACGAAGCTGTACCCCGGCAAGACGCTGCGCCTGGAGCGCCGGAACGGCAACAGCGGCCAGGCGGAGCGCGGCGGCGACGGCGTCATCGCCGACTTCGACAAGGACGGCTACGGCGACATCGCCATCGGCACCCAGATCCACGACCGGGACACGGGCCGCGTGTCGGTCTGGTACGGCGCCTCGTCCGGCCCGTCGACGAGCGCCCGTTTCACCCAGAACACCGCCGGGATCGCGGGCGGCGCGGAGCGCGGCGACCGGTTCGGCGCCTCGGTCTCCGCCGGTGACGTGAACGGCGACGGTTACCGCGACCTGGCGATCGGCGTACCCGGCGAGACCAACGACGGCGCTGACGAGGCGGGCGGGGTGCACGTCCTGTACGGCGCCAAGTCGGGCCTGCGGGCACAGGGTTCGCAGTGGTTCGCCCGCAACTCACCGGGCGTCCCGGGCACCCTGGCCACCGGCGACTACGTCGGCCACACGCTCCGCCTCCGTGACACCGACCGCGACGGCAGGGCGGACCTGTACGTCATGGGCGACAACAGCTCGCTGCGCCTGCCGGGCACCTCGAAGGGTGTGACGACGACGGGTGTGCAGCGGGTGAACGGTGACGTCGTCGCGGGGATGCTTCAGTAACGCGGCGTACGTGGCGCACGTATCGCACTAGCACAGCAGCCCCCGGGCCCCTCGGGCACTGTCCGTGCTGGACGAGACGGTCGCGCTCCCCACTTCAATGCGCGACCGGCGGTCTTTCCCCACGCGCCGACCGTGCCCCCAACCAGCTCCTCCTCCTGGCCCGCACCCAGCCTTAGCCTGCGAAGCACCCCATCAGTGGCGATAATCATACAAAAGGAGCACAACAGGCAGGCATCCGGAAAGCAGGCGATCCCCATGGCCGAACACCCGAACGCAGCGCTCGTCCGCAAGGGCTACGACGCCTTCACCCGGGGCGACATGGACACCCTCCGCTCCCTGATGGCCGCGGACTGTACGCACCACGTCCCCGGCAGCCACCTGCTGTCGGGCGACCACAAGGGGCAGGACTCGATCATCGGCATGTACCAGCGCCTCTTCGAGGAGACCGGCGGGACGTTCGACGTCACCCTCAGCCATGTGTGCGTGGACGGCCGGGGCCACGCCGTCTCCGTGCACCGCTACACCGCCGAGCGCGGCGGCAAGCGGATCGAGCAGAACGGCTGCCTCGTCTTCCGGATCGTCGGAGAGAAGTTCACGGACATCGACGAGTGCCAGGAGGACATGGACAAGGAGGCGGACTTCTGGTCCTAGGGCGTGTTTCGGAAGTCCCTTCGTCGCCCGAAGGGCGGCTCTGCGGCGTCCGGTGCGTGCTCTCGGCGCGCCGGACGAAGGGCCTCGTACTGGGTGTACTTGGCCTTTCGTCCGGTGCGGCGGTGGGGGTACCTCCCGGTCGAGCGCCAGCCGAGACTGGGGGAGCGTGCCGGGCGTCGCAGAGCAGAAGGGACTTCCGAAACACGCCCTAGCCCCTCCCGGCTCCCGGCTCCCGGCTCCGGTACTACAACCCCGCACGGCCTCCAGGTGTCACACAGGTGAACCAGCCGAACCAGGCCAGCACCCCACCCCGATATCAGGCCATTCCGCCACCTGGAGCCCCCCGTGCACAGACGGACATACGCCCTGGCCGCCGCCACCGTGGCGACCGCCACCACGGCGGCCCTCGCCCTCACCCTGGCGCTGCCGCCACCGCCGCCCCCTCCGCCGCCGTGACCAGCGACTTCAACGGTGACGGCTACGCGGACCTCGCCGTCGGCGTCCCCGACGCGACCGTGAACGGCAAGGCCAGGGCCGGCTATGTGAACCTCGTCTGGGGCGGCGCCAAGGGCCTGGGCGGGCACGGCAGCATCCGGGTCAGCCAGGCCACCGCCGAGGTCCCCGGCACCCCCGAGGCCGGCGACCGCTTCGGCGCCTCCGTACTGCTCGCGGACCTGAGCGGCGACGGCCTCGCCGAGCTGATCGTCGGCGCGCCCGGCGAGGACGTCACCGGCCGGGGCGCGGACGCGGGCACGGTCACCGTCGTCGGCGGCGCGCGGACCGGAACGGGCCCGGCGTCCAACGCCCTCACCGGCACGTCGGGGAACGCGGCGTACGGCTGGTCGGTCGCGGCGGCGGACCTGACCGGCGACGGCGGCCGGGACCTCGTGGTCGGCGGCCGGGACAAGGTCGTCGTGCGGGCCGCCGTCGACAACGGCGAGGACCTGGTCGTCACCACCGTCCTCGCCACGCCCATGGGCGGCCGCGCCCCGGTCCTCGCCACCGGCGACTTCACCGCCGACGGCACGGACGACCTCGCCCTCGCCTACTACACGATCGACGCCCCCTTCACCCAGTCCCACGTACGGCTGTGGTCCTGGGACGAGACCGAGCGCCGCATGGCCAACGTCTGGAACTCCGACAACGGCGCCGCCTCCGCGCTCGCCGTCGGCGACTTCGACGGCGACGGACTGGACGACCTGGCCCTCGGCGAGTGCCGCGAGATCGCCGACGAGAACATCGACGACCCGTGCGGCCCCGAGTCGTACGCCAAGGGCGGCGGCATCCACCTCCTCTACGGCGACAAGAACTCCTTCGGCCTGCGCACCCAGACCCTCAACCAGGACACCGTCGGCGTCCACGGCGTCGCCGAGGACGGCGACCGCTTCGGCGCCTCCCTCGCCGTACTGGACTGGAACCACGACGGCCGAGACGACCTGGTCGTGGGCGCCCCGGGCGAGGCCATCGGCGCCCGCGCGGCGGCCGGCGCGATGACGTTCCTGCTGAGCCACGAGGGCGGCATCATCGACCGCTTCGGCGAGGCCACCTCCGTCCCGTACCACCAGGACCGGCCCAAGGTGCCCGGCGCGGCGGAGACGAACGACGCCTTCGGCACCGCCGTCGCCACCGGCGACTACGACAAGGACGGCACCCCGGACACGGCCGTCGGCGCCCCGGGCGAGAACGCGAGGTCCGGCGGCGTCTGGGTCTTCCCGAAGACCTCGGTCAACGGCTCCTACGCCCTCACTCCGAAGAGCCTGGGCCTGCCGTCCCCGGCGTCGGCCCTGTCGTACGGCAGGTACGTCAGCAGCCGTTGAGCGCGCGCCGACACGGCCGCCGACCTGCGCCGCCGACCTGCGCGGAGGCCGTGACCGGCCCACCACCCAACCGACCACCGGACCGTCCCCGCCCCACCCCTCACACATCCCTGACGATCCCTTAGGGGATGTCACAGCTCGGCCGCAAAGCCGGGCCGGTTGGCCCCGGCCCGGCACGCGGCCGTCCGGGACCAGGTACGTTCGATGACGTGGCTGGATTCAGGATCGGACGCGGCCGGGACAACGGCGCTCCTCAAGCGCGACCGCACAACCCTCCGTACGGACAGCAGGCCCCGCAGGCCGGCGGCCCGTCGTACGGCTACCCCCAGACGCCCCCGGGACCGCCGTACGGCGGCGGGCGCGGCGGTCAGGGCGGCTGGCCCCAGACGCACGGCGGTGGACGCCCCGGCGGTTACGGGCCCCAGGGCAACCACGGAGGCCATGGGGGCCATGGCGGGCACGGGAACCACGGCGAGCCGGAGTACTTCGGCGACGACGGCGGGCACCCCCAGGGCGGCGGCCCGGACCCGTACGCGGCCAACAACCCGGGCCACACCCAGATGTTCTCCGTCGGCGAGGACCCGTACCAGCAGGGCGACACCTACCGCGCGGGCAACGCCCCGGCGGCGCCGCTCGGCCCGCGGCTGCCCTGGAAGGCGCTCCTCAAGGGCATCATCACCAACCCGAACCAGACGTTCCTGGTGATGCGCGACCACGCGGTGTGGGGCCCCGCCCTCATCGTGACGTTCCTGTACGGCCTGCTGGCCGTCTTCGGCTTCGACGCCGCACGCGAAGAGGCGATCAAGGCGACGCTCTCGGCGGCCGTGCCGATCGTGCTCGTCACCGGCGTGACGATGGTGGTCAGCATCTTCGTCCTGGGCGTGGTCACCCACACCCTCGCCCGGCAGCTCGGCGGCGACGGCGCCTGGCAGCCGACCGTCGGCCTCTCCATGCTGATCATGACCCTCACGGACGCGCCGCGCCTGGTCGTCGCGATGTTCGCGGGCGGCGACGCCTCCTTCGTCCAGATCCTCGGCTGGATCACCTGGGTCGCCGCGGGCGCCCTGCTGACCATGATGGTCGCCAAGTCCCACGACCTCCCGTGGCCGAAGGCCCTGGGCGCCTCCGCGATCCAACTGGTGGCGATCCTGTCCCTGATCAAGCTGGGTACGTTTTAGGCGGGACACTTCCGTACGACGGGGCCCCGGCGCAGCGACTGCGCCGGGGCCCCGGCCGTATGCCCATGCGCGCGGGCAAGTACGCCCCATCCGCTAATGGCCGAACTCTTCATGCGTGACACGGTTCGTCACGATTAGGCTCCATATCATCACATGAAGTGATCCTGACCTGAACCTCGAAACCCTCCACAAGGAGTGCGCGTGAAAGCTCGCTTTGGCCTCAGCCGGGGATCGGTGCTCCTGGCCACACTGCTCGCCGCCATGTCCGCCGCGGTCCTCCCCACAGCCGCGTCCGCCGACGGAACCGAGAACGGGGACAAGGGCGGCCACAAGGCCCGCTCGGACCATTGGGGTGTGATCACCCGCAACACGATCGGCTCCCCCGTGGCCCAACTCCGCAACGGCCCGTTCGGCTCGTTCGGTGTAGTGGGCCCGGAAGGGAGACCGCCGTACGGCCGGGGCAGCCTCGGCATCGAGGTGGCGAACAGCTCCACCACCCTCAGCCCCCCCCAGCGAGAAGGTCGACTTCGGTAACGAGGTCGACTTCTTCGGCAATCCGGTGTCGGGCCTGACGCAGGCCGGCTTCCATGTGTTCCAGACCGGCGAGAACGTAACCTACGGCGGCACCTCGACGAACATGCCGAACATCAGATTCGAGATCGACCCGAACCTGGACGCGGCGCCGGGCTCCAACTACTCCACGCTGGTGTGGTTGCCGCCCAACTCCCCGGTGACGAACCGCTGGAGCCCGTATCTCGACGCCACCCAGACCGGCACCTGGTTCCTCACGGGCGCCGCGGGCACCGCGACCGGCTGCGCCCAGGCAACTCCGTGCACCTTCGCCGCCGTCAAGACCGCGCTCGACCAGGACGGCGGAGACCCGGCGACCATCTACACCGCCGCTGTCGGCAAGGGCCGCGACTTCATGTGGATCGGCGCCGTCGACGGCTTCCGCGTCAACGGGACCATCTACGACTTCGAGGCGGGAGGCGTCGTGCCCCGCCGGGCCACCTGACCACCCGCCCTCTGCCCCACCCCGTACACCACTGACGAGGAGTTGCCACTTCGCAGCACTCGGTCCCGCCGAGCCGAAGCTCAGCGGGACCGAGCAAAGCCAGCCCCCGAACCCACGGTGACGGTTTCACGTCACTACGGTTTTCAAGATCGGTGGCGGTATGAGTCCTGGTCGCAACGAACCACGTCAGAGCGCTTCCTTGGATGGAGTCACAGGCTCCCCCGACTTACGTACCACAGGCAAAACACTCCAGGGAAAGTTGATCCAGTCGTCCGTCCGCTTCCACACGTACTCGCACTTCACGAGGGAGTGGGACTTCTCATAGATCACGGCGGACCGGACCTCGGCGACGGCGTCGAGGCAGAAGTCGTGGACCAGCTTGAGCGTCTTGCCCGTGTCGGCGACGTCGTCCGTGATCAGGACCTTCTTGTCGGAGAAGTCGATCGCGTTCGGGACGGGGGCGAGCATGACGGGCATGTCGAGGGTCGTGCCGACGCCGGTGTAGAACTCGACGTTCACGAGGTGGATGTTCTTGCAGTCCAGGGCGTACGCCAGCCCGCCGGCCACGAAGACCCCGCCGCGGGCGATGCTGAGCACGATGTCGGGCTCGTACCCGTCGTCGGCGATCGTCTGCGCGAGTTCGCGTACGGCGGTGCCGAACGCCTCGTAGGCGAGGTTCTCCCGGGGCTGGGACACGCTCACACCTGCGTCCGGTGGAAGTTGAGGAAGGACCGGGAGGCGGTCGGACCGCGCTGCCCCTGGTAGCGGGAGCCGTAGCGCTCGCTGCCGTACGGGAACTCGGCCGGCGAGCTGAGCCGGAACATGCACAGCTGCCCGATCTTCATGCCCGGCCAGAGCTTGATGGGGAGCGTGGCGAGGTTCGACAGTTCGAGGGTGACGTGCCCGGAGAAGCCGGGGTCGATGAACCCGGCGGTGGAGTGGGTGACGAGCCCGAGCCGGCCCAGGGAGCTCTTCCCCTCCAGCCGTGAGGCGAGATCGTCCGGGAGCGAGATCACCTCGTAGGTGCTGGCGAGCACGAACTCGCCGGGGTGGAGGATGAACGGCTCGTCCCCCTCGGGCTCGACGAGCCGCGTGAGGTCCGACTGCTCGGTGGACGGGTCGATGTGCGGGTAGCGGTGGTTCTCGAACACCCGGAAGAAGCGGTCGAGACGCACGTCGATGCTCGACGGCTGCACCATGGTTTCGTCGTACGGATCGATCCGCACCCGACCGGCGTCGATCTCGGCCCGGATGTCCTTGTCTGAGAGAAGCACGCCCCGAGGATACGCAAGACGCGCGGGCCGCCCACCATCAGGACGGACTCCGCGCGCCTCGACGACTGCCGGCCGCAGGTAGCTCTACCAGCCCGACCTGTGGCGACCGTTGTGGCTACCGCTTCTGCAACGCCACCGGCACGACGCTGCGCAGGCGCGCGCAGCGTGGGCAGCGCATGAGCCGACCGGGGCCGAGGCGCTCGGCCTGCTGCATCGGGAACGAAGCGGTGCTGAACACGTGCCCATCGGCACAACGGACGACGGTGCGCTCCATCAAGTCCAAGAGTCCCTTCCCCAAGAGCCGCGTCTGGCTGTCGACCTACGTCGACCTGACGACGAAGCGCCACATTACGGGATGAACGGGACGCCCCTCCAGGCGGCACTCCGATCCGTTCCACGACCCTCTCGGACCCTCTTCCGCGCCTCCACCGTACGCCCCAACTCCCGCGCCCCGCAGCCCCATCCCCGCCCCTGAAACGCAACCGGGCCCCACGCCTTCAGCGCGCGGGGCCCGACATGAGGTAAAGTAACGATGCGTTCCGACACCGGCACCAACCGGCGTCTTACGCGGGTGTAGTTTAATGGTAGAACATCAGCTTCCCAAGCTGAGAGCGCGAGTTCGATTCTCGTCACCCGCTCCATGATGAAACCCCAGGTCAGCAGCCTGGGGTTTACTTGTTGCCTAGACCATTTTTGGGGCTCCGTGCCCTCCGCGTGCCCTTAAGTCGCGCGAATGTGCCCACCAGAGGGCCACTAGAGGGTAGTTTCTGACAACACGTCAGCCGATTGACTCGAATAACGAGACGCATCTTCAGTGACCTGCACCACTTGCAGGCGTCGGGGTGGTGAAGTCGCATACGCAAAGCGACAGTTCGTGCTGCCGTCGGCTGCGGTGTCGTGCTGCTGACTGCCGGCCATCGCTCACGATGCGGCGGGTGCGTCGTCCTCGCGCTTGTCGAGGGGGAGCAGGCTTGGGATGAGCCGGACGTAGGCGACCATCCCCAGAACCTCGACCAGCGTCTGGGTGACCACGGCGACCGCTGCGACCGCGAGGGCGTCGGGCAGTGCCAGGGCCAAGGGCAGGACGCCCAGGGAGTTGCGGGTCGCGCCGGTGAAGACGATGGCCCGTCCGGCGCCGGTGTCGAGCCGGAACAGCCGGGCTATCACCTTCCCGGCGAAGGCCATCACCAGCAGGAACAGGACATGGATGGCGACCGAGGCTGCGCCACCGGGACACCTTCCCCGTACTCAGGACGGAGGCCGGACGCGTCGCACAGCTCATCGTCATCACCGAGTTGCTCCAGTCCGCATCACGCGGGGAATACCCCGAACTCGTGCCCGCCCTCAGAAAGCTGGCCACGGATGTGCGTGGTGGGCGCACCTCCGGAGTCTGAGCCTCACGTGCTTCGGTTGGCGGATCCCGCAGCCAAGGCGCTCGCCAGCAGGGACACCGCGGCGAGCAGCGCGAAGAGCTGCGGGTAGCCGCCGACCTCGGTCGCCAGTGCAGCCCCGGCGAAGGGAGCCAGGGCACTGGCGATGGTGACGGGGGCCCCGAGGATCCCGGAGAGTCGGCCGTAGTGAGCGGTGCCCCAGCGGTCGGAGACCGCAGTGGCGTGGAGGAGAGTGAGGTTGCCTCGCACCATGCCGGCCGTGATCGCCAGGAAGAGCAGAAGCGGGTACGGCCCTGTGGTGATGGACAGGAGTGCGGTGGTCGCGCCGCCTGCGGCGATCAGGACGACCGTGCGGGTGGTGACGCCGGTACGGCGGGCGAGGCCGGCGTAGAGGGTGCGGCCCAGAGTCTGTCCCGCGCCGCCGAGGCCGAGGGCCCAGGCAGCGGCGGTGGGGCTCGCGCCGCGTTCGGTCAGCAGTGGTACGAGGGCGATGACGACCGCGTACATCGCGAAGCCGTTGAGGGTGAGGGCTGCGGCGAGCAGGAGGAACGGCCGACTGCGGGCAATCGGCCTGGACCCGTTGGGTTGTCGGGTGGGGTCCCGTGGGGCTGGCGGCCAGGGTGCCCGTAGGGCGAGCGCGTGGGCCGGGATGGTGATCACGGCGAGGATCACGGCGAGGACGGCGTACGTGGTACGCCAGCTGAAGTGTTCGGCGAGCGCGGCTGTCAGGGGTGCGAAGGCGGTGGACGCCAGGCCGCCCGCGAGGGTCACGATCGTGAGGGCGCGGACGCGGTCCTCGCCCCACCAGCGGGTGAGGGCGGCGAAGGCGGGCGGGTAGAAGGTGGCCGCCATGGACAGCCCCGCCAGAAGCCATGCTCCGGTGAAGACTGCGAGGTTGGGGGCGTACGCGAGGGCCAGCACAGCCGCGACGCCGAGCAGCGAGCCGAGGGTCATCACGGCGCGCGGGCCTCGTTCGTCGAGGATGCGGCCGACCGGGATGCCCACGAGGGCTGAGACCAGGAGGGCCCCGGAGAAGGCCGCCGTCGTGGCGGTCGTGGACCAGCCCGTGTCGGCGGTGATGCGGGTGTTCAGGACCGGGAAGGCGTAGTAGACGACGCCCCAGCTGGTGATCTGCGTCGCGCACAGGGCGGGCAGCGCGGCGCGGGGCCGTGACCGGTCCCCCGCCCCGGTCACGGCCTCGCTGGTGTCGAGGTCGGTCATCGGCGGATCAGCAGCAGCCGCCCGCGGCGACCGGTTCCTTCGCGCCCGTGCCGGCGTCGGCGTCGGAGTCGGCCGTGCCGGTGCAGCAGGTGCTGCCCTGCTGCTTGGCCAGGGAGTCTGCGTCGGCCTTGACCACGTACACCTCCCAGGGTTCCCGGCCGGGGCCGTGGACCCAGACCTTGTCCTGGAGGGCGTAGCAACAGGTGGTGTCGTTCTCCACGTCGGTGGCCAGGCCGGCTTCGCCCAAGCGGGCGGTGGCGGCATGGACGGCCTCGGTGCTGTCGACCTCGACGCCGAGGTGGTCCATGCGGGTCACCTCGCCCGCGGCGCCTTCGATGAGGACGAGCTTGAGCGGGGGCTCGGTGATGGCGAAGTTGGCGTAGCCGTCGCGGAGTTTGGCGGGCTCGGCGCCGAAGAGCTTCGTGTAGAAGGCCACGGACGCGTCGAGGTCGGGGACGCGGAGGGCGAGCTGTACGCGGGATGTCATGGCGAACCTCCTTGGGTGGGTGGGGAGTTCAGCAACCGCCGGAGCCGGAGGTGGCGGCCGGGGCGCCGATGCCGATCTGGAGCGTGGCGGGGGCGGCGCAGCAACCGCCGCCCTCGCCGGACTGTGCGGCGCCGGGGTCGTCGAAGAGGCCGGCTCCGCCGCAGACCCCCGTCTCCGGGAGGGTCAGCTCGACGCGCTCGGCCGCTTCCTGGTCGCCCGCGAGCGCGGCGGCGATGGAACGGACCTGCTCGTAGCCGGTCATGGCGAGGAACGTCGGAGCGCGGCCGTAGGACTTCATGCCGACCAGGTAGACGCCCTGTTCGGGGTGGGAGAGCTCGTTCACACCGTGCGGGTAGACCGTGCCGCAGGAGTGCACGTTCGGGTCGATCAGCGGGGCGAGGGCGGTCGGGGCCTGGAGCCGTTCGTCGAGGCCGAGGCGGAGTTCGGAGAGGAAGGACAGGTCGGGGCGGAGGCCGGTGAGGACGATGACCTCGTCGACCGGGTCGAGGCGGCGGCCGTCTTCCGCAACCAGGACGAGCCCGTCATCGCCGTCGCGCTCCACAGCCTGTGTGCGGAAGCCGGTGGCGGCGGACGCGTGGCCGGCCTCGACGGCTGCCTTGGCCCGCAGGCCCAGCGCGCCTCGGGCGGGCAGTTCGTCGGCCTCGCCGCCTCCGTAGGTGCCGGCGCCGATGCCACGGCGCAGGATCCATACCGCGTGCGTGCCGTCCTCCTCCTTCGCAAGGTCGGCGAGGAGAGCGAGGGCGGTGAAGGCGGAAGCGCCGGAACCGATGACGGCGGTGCGCTTGCCCGCGTACCGGGCGCGTACGGCCGGGTCGTCGAGGTCGGGGACGCGGTAGGAGATGCGGTCGGCGGCCGTCCTCTCGCCGAGGGCGGGCAGGCCGTCGGCGCCCATCGGGCTCGGGACGGACCAGGTGCCGGAGGCGTCGATGACGGCGCGGGCGGTGATCCGCTCCTCTCGGCCGTCCGTGGTCCGGAGGTGCACGGTGAAAGGCTGCTCGTCACGGCCGGAGTCGACGATGCGGTCCCGGCCGGCGCGGGCGACACCCGTCACCGTGGCGCCGTAGCGGACCTGGTCGCCCAGGACATCGGCGAGGGGCTGGAGGTACCGCTCGGCCCAGTCGCCGCCGGTGGGGTACGTGGCGCCGTCCGGGCGGACCCAGCCCGTGGGGGCCAGCAGCTTCTCGGCGGCCGGGTCGACCAGCTCCGCCCACGTGGAGAACAGCCGCACGTGCGACCAGTCGCGTACGGCGGCGCCCGCGGCCGGGCCCGCTTCCAGGACCAGCGGTTCGATGCCGCGCTCGACGAGGTGGGCGGCGGCTGCCAGGCCGACCGGGCCGGCGCCGATGACCACGACGGGCAGCTGGTCGGGGGCGGTGGTGGAGGCGCTCACGGGGACTCCCCTTTGTTTCGACATCTGTCAATCTCTTGCGATGCCAGCATGCCACCTGATTCGATGAACTTCAACATAGACATTCGTCGAATCCGGAACGGATCTGAAAGAGGTCGAGCGTGGAGCACATCGATGTCGCGGTGATCGGGGGCGGCCAGTCCGGGCCGGCCACGGCGTACGCCTTGCGCCGACAAGGACTTCGGCCGGTGACCCTGGAGGCGTCGCAGCAAGCGGCCGGATCATGGCCGCGCTACCACGACAGCCTCACCCTCTTCTCGCCCGCCAGGTACAGCTCCCTGCCCGGGATGCCCTTCGACGGCGCACCGGACCGCTATCCACACCGGGACGAGGTCGTCGCCTACCTGCCGCGCTACGCCAAGCACGTCGACGCCGACGTTCGCACCGGGATCCGCGTACGGGAGGTCCGGGCGGACAACGGCGGCTTCACTCTCACCCTGGAGGGCGGTGGACGCCTGTCCGCGCGGGGCGTGGTGGCGGCGTCCGGAACGTTCGGCCACCCCTACCGTCCGGCGTTGCCGGGACTGGCGAGTTTCACCGGCACTGTCCTGCACGCGGCCGACTACCGGACACCCGAGCCGTTCGCCGGGCAGCGGCTGGTGGTGGTCGGCGCCGGGAACTCCGCCGTACAGATAGCCGCCGAACTGGCCGCGCACGCGCGGGTCACCCTCGCGACACGGCAGCCGGTCCGCTTCGCCCGGCAGCGCACGCTGGGCCGCGACCTGCACTGGTGGCTCACCCGGACGGGGCTCGACACCCTCCCCGTCGGCCGGTTCCTGCGGACCCCGCCGACCCAGCTGGTCATCGACGACAGCCGCTACCGCGCCGCCGTCACCTCCGGCGCCCCTGACCGGCGCCCGGTCTTCAGCGGCGCCGACGGCACGAAGGTCACCTGGGCGGACGGCGGCACGGAGGAGGTCGACTCGATCGTCCTGGCCACCGGCTACCGGCCCGACCTGGGCTACCTCACCCCGCTGGGCGCCCTCGACGAACACGGCCACCCCCGCCACCGCGAGGGGCTGTCGCGGACCCACCCGGGACTGGCGTACGTCGGACTGGAATGGCAGCGCAGCCTGTCGTCGAACTCCCTGCGCGGGGTCGGCCGGGACGCGGCCCGGGTCGCCCGGCATCTCGCCGCCCGCCTCCGCCAAGTCTGAGGCCGACACCAACACCAGCACCCCTGAACCCTGGGCCGCTGGTTCGACATGTGTCAACATAGACGCATGTCGAATGTCAAGGTACTGCCGCTGCTGGAGCCCGAGGCCCCGGAGGCCGTGGTGCCCTGCTGCCCTCCGCTGACCGAGCGCCCCTTCACCGCCGAGGAGGCCGAGCGGACCGCCCGCATGTTCAAGGCCCTCGGCGACCCCGTCCGCCTGCGCCTCTTCTCGCTGGTCGCCTCGCACGAGGGCGGCGAGGCGTGCGTCTGCGACATCTCCGACGTGGGCGTCTCCCAGCCGACGGTCTCCCACCACCTCAAGAAGCTCAGGGAAGCCGGACTCCTGACCTCCCAGCGGCGCGGCACCTGGGTGTACTACAAGGTCGAGCCGTCCGTGGTGGCCGCACTCGGCGGGATCCTCGGCAGCAAGGGCTGAGAAGCCCGCACGCCCGCACCCTCCCACGCCGCAACAACAAGGACACCCTGCCCGCGCTCAAGTCCTTCCTGAGCTATACCGCCGGCGACGAGGGACAGAAGGTCCTGCCGGGCATCCACTACGCGCCCCTGCCGGAGTCCGTCGCCACCGAGGTGCGCAAGGTCGTAGGCGAGTTGTCGTGATGTGCGGCTCGTCGCCCGTCTTGATCACCGTACGGTGGCGAGCAGTTCGGTGATCTCGCGGGCGGCGTCGCGGGCCGGGCGGCCGACTCCGATGAGGGTGGCGGAGGCCGGGCCGGTCCAGTCGCCGTAGCCGAGGAGGTGCAGTCGCGGTTCGCCCACGGCGCGCGTCCCGGCGGTCGCGACGTGGCCACGCGGGCCGCGTAGACCCAGGGGCGCCAGGTGCGAGAGTGCCGGGCGGAAGCCGGTGCACCAGATGACCGCGTCCACGTCCGCCCGCGTGCCGTCGGCCCATACGACGCCGTCGCGATCGAGGCGTACGAACATCGGCGCGGCCTTCAGCCGCCCCGCGTCACGGGCCTCCCGCACCGGCGGTACGGCGACGATGTCTCCCAGTGACGCCACTCCCCCGCCGTCGGTGCGGCCCTCGTCCAGCGCACGGCGCCGCGCGGTGGCCACGTCGAACAGGACCTGGCCGTCGATGTCGTCGGCCAGGTAGCGCGGAGGACGCTTGGTCACCCAGGTCAGCTCGGTGTCGTACGCCAGGTCGGCGGCGATCTGCGCGCCGGAGTTGCCGCCGCCGACCACCACGACACGGCGGCCGGCGAAGTCCTGGGGGCGGCGGTACTCGACGGTGTGCAGTTGCTCGCCGCGGAAGTCCGCGCGGCCGGGTACCGCCGGAAGGAAGGGCCTCCACCAGGTACCGGTCGCACTGACCACCGCCCGTGTCCGCCAGTCACCCTTGTCGGTCTCCACTCTCAGGAACGCGCCGTCGTGGTGCACTCCCGCCACGCGCACCGGACGCCGTACCGGGAGTTCGTAACGCTGCTCGTAGTCACGCAGGTACGACACGACGTGCGCGGAATCCGGATACTCAGCGCCCTGCTGGACCGGCATGAGCCGTCCCGGAAGGGAGGAGTACGCGGCCGGGGAGAACAGGCGCAGCGAGTCCCAGGCGTGCTGCCAGGCGCCGCCCGGCGTGGACCCGGCGTCCAGGACGACGAAGTCCACGCCCAGGCGGCGCAGGTGGTAACCGGCGGCGAGCCCGGCCTGGCCGCCGCCGACCACCACGACATCCGT
Source organism: Streptomyces sp. MNU76 (assembly GCF_020982545.1). Lineage (GTDB taxonomy): Bacteria > Actinomycetota > Actinomycetes > Streptomycetales > Streptomycetaceae > Streptomyces. Next base: position 102,318 of record NZ_JAJKLK010000006.1, read on the forward strand.
CTGCTCGCTCATCACGCCCGGTCGGCCGTGTCGGCCGCGTACGTGAAACAACGCACGGTACGGGCCGGGGGCTCGTACGGGGCACTCAGCATCGACCCGCCCCCGAGGCTCCGGACAGTGACGCGGGCGTGGTTCTCGCGGACGCCGGCACCACACTCACGGCACACGCCCGCGGCTTCGCTCGTCGCTTCGCGTGCACGGCAGTCCAAGCAGTGCATCAGCGAGTGGCTTCCTCGGTCACCTGCTCGGACGAGCCGAACTTCTTGCGCCAGGCCAGCGACACGTACACCAGCGCCACCAGGACCGGGACCTCGATCAGCGGGCCGACGACGCCCGACAGAGCCTGGCCGGAGGTCACCCCGAAGGTGGCGATGGCGACCGCGATGGCCAGTTCGAAGTTGTTGCCGGCGGCCGTGAAGGCGAGGGTCGCGGTGCGGTCGTAGGCGAGGCCGATGACCTTGCCGAGGGCGAAGGTGCCGAACCACATGACCGCGAAGTACACGAGCAGCGGGAGCGCGATGCGGGCCACGTCCAACGGCTGCGAGGTGATGGTCTTCCCCTGCAGGGCGAAGAGGATGACGATCGTGAAGAGCAGGCCGTACAGGGCCCAAGGGCCGATCCTGGGCAGGAAGTCGGACTCGTACTTCTCGCGGCCCAGCTTCTTCTCGCCGATGCGGCGGGTGAGGAAGCCGGCCAGCAGTGGGATGCCGAGGAAAATGACGACGTTGAGAGCGATCTTCCACATGGAGATGTCGAGCGTCTCGCCGTCGCCGAGGCCCAGCCAGCCGGGCAGCAGGTCGAGGTAGAACCAGCCGAGCAGGCCGAAGGCCAGGACCTGGAAGACGGAGTTGAGAGCCACCAGGACGGCTGCCGCCTCGCGGTCGCCGCAGGCCAGGTCGTTCCAGATGATGACCATGGCGATACAGCGGGCGAGACCGACGATGATCAGTCCGGTGCGGTACTCGGGCAGGTCCGACAGGAAGATCCAGGCCAGGGCGAACATGACCGCCGGGCCGACGATCCAGTTGATGACCAGCGAGGAAATCATGAGCGGCTTGTCGCCGGTGACGGCGTCGAGCTTGTCGTAGCGGACCTTGGCCAGGACCGGGTACATCATGATCAGCAGGCCGACGGCGATCGGCAGGGAGATGCCGCCGATCTCGACCTTGGCGAGGGCGTCGTTCAGGCCGGGGATGGCGCGGCCGAGGCCGAGGCCGAGGGCCATGGCGATCAGGATCCACACGGCGAGGAAGCGGTCCAGTGTGGAGAGCTTCGCGACGACCGAGGACTCCTCCACGGTCGCGGGTGTTTCGGCGCGGGTCACGGGCAGGCCCTCTTGTTCTCGTTTGCGGTACGGGCGGACTCGGCCAGGTCGGCGAACTGTCCGGCGAGCTTGGCGATGACGTCCGGGAGCAGCTTGTAGTACGTGTACCGGCCGCACGGCTCGGTCTCGACGACCCCGGCCTCGCGCAGCACTCTCAGGTGGTTGGAGAGGTTGGTCTGCCGGGCACCGGTCTCCTCCACCAAGTGGCTGGTGCACAGCGTTTCGCGAGCGAGCAGGGTCACGATTTGGAGCCTGAGCGGGTCGGCCAGAACCCGGATCAGGTCAGTGTCGACTGACGTCATCATGGGCTGATACTCTCACATCAGTGGTAGCTGACACCACCGGGTACTGAAGTCATTCACGCCTGATGCCGTCGCGAGACAAGAGAGACACACCTGATGCCCGACAAGCCCTCCGTGCTGTTCGTCTGTGTCCACAACGCCGGCCGTTCCCAGATGGCCGCCGCGTGGCTGACCCACCTGGCCGGGGACCGCGTCGAGGTCCGCTCCGCAGGCTCCAACCCGGGCGCGGGCGTCAACCCGGCCGCCGTCGAGGCGATGGCCGAGGTCGGCATCGACATCTCCGCCGAGGTGCCGAAGATGCTCACCGTGGACGCGGTGAAGGAGTCCGACGTCTGCATCACCATGGGCTGCGGCGACACCTGCCCGGTCTTCCCCGGCAAGCGGTACCTGGACTGGCAGCTGGAGGACCCGGCGGGCCAGGGCGTCGAGGCGGTCCGTCCGATCCGCGACGAGATCAAGGTGCTGGTCGAGGGCCTGATCAAGGAGATCGCGCCGGAGCCCCAGGCATGAGCACGTCCGCGAGCACGACCACGACCACGTCCACGGACATCCGCGACGTCATCGTCATCGGCTCCGGCCCCGCCGGATACACCGCCGCCCTCTACACCGCCCGTGCCTCGCTGAAGCCGCTGGTCTTCGAGGGCGCGGTCACGGCCGGCGGCGCGCTGGTGCAGACGACCGAGGTGGAGAACTTCCCCGGCTTCCGCGACGGCATCATGGGCCCGGAGCTGATGGACGACATGCGGGCCCAGGCCGAACGCTTCGGCGCCGAACTCGTCCCCGACGACATCGTCGAGGTCGACCTCACCGGCGCCATCAAGACCGTCACCGACACCGCCGGGACGGTCCACCGGGCGAAGGCCGTCATCGTGGCGACCGGCTCACAGCACCGCAAGCTCGGCCTGCCGGGCGAGGACGCGCTCTCCGGCCGCGGGGTGTCGTACTGCGCGACCTGCGACGGCTTCTTCTTCCGCGAGCACGACATCGTCGTGGTCGGCGGCGGCGACACCGCGATGGAGGAAGCCACCTTCCTCTCCCGCTTCGCCAAGTCCGTCACCATCGTCCACCGCCGCGACACCCTGCGCGCGTCCAAGACGATGCAGGACCGGGCCTTCGCGGACCCGAAGATCTCCTTCGCCTGGAACAGCGAGGTGGCCGAGATCCACGAGGACGGCGGCAAGCTCGCCGGGCTCACCCTGCGCGACACCGTCACCGGCGAGACCTCCCGCCTCCCGGCAACCGGACTCTTCGTCGCCATCGGCCACGACCCGCGCACCGACCTGGTCACCGGCCAACTCGACCTGGACGACGAGGGCTACCTCAAGGTCGCGTCCCCGTCGACGCGTACGAACATCGCGGGCGTCTTCGGCGCGGGTGACGTGGTCGACCACACCTACCGCCAGGCGATCACCGCCGCGGGCTCCGGCTGCGCGGCGGCCCTCGACGCCGAGCGGTACCTCGCCGCCCTGGCCGACACCGAGCAGACAGCCGAGCCGGACAAGATCACGGCCGGAGTCTGAGCGACACCCGCAAGCATTCGTAGGAGAAGGTCCCCATGGCCCTCAAGAACGTCACCGAAGACTCCTTCGAGCAGGACGTCCTCGCCGGCGACAAGCCCGTACTCGTCGACTTCTGGGCTGCCTGGTGCGGCCCGTGCCGCCGGCTCGCCCCCTCACTGGAGGCGATCGCCGCCGAGCACGGCGACAAGATCGAGATCGTCAAGCTCAACATCGACGAGAACCCGGCCATCGCCATGCGGTACGGCGTGATGTCGATCCCGACGATGAACCTCTACAAGGGCGGCGAGGTCGTACAGACCATCGTCGGTGCCAAGCCGAAGGCCGCCCTGGAACGCGAACTCGCCGAGCACCTGGGCTGACTCCTCGGCGCCCCTGCCCCCGGCGAACGTCAGCGGGGCAGGGGTTCGAGGATCTCGCGCACCCGGCGCAAGCCGTCCAGGTTCACGGAATACCAGGACCAGGTGCCGCGACGCTCGCGGTTCAGCAGGCCCGCCTCGGTCATGACCTTCAGGTGGTGACTGATCGTCGGCTGCCGGAAGCCCAGGCAGTCGGCGAGGTCGCATACGCACGCCTCACCCGAGGGCGCACGCTCGACGAGCCGGAGAATCTGCAGCCGGGTGGGGTCGGCGATGGCCTTGAGCATGGACGCGAGGCGCTCGGCCTCGTCGCGGTCGATGAGAAGACACGCCAGAGCCGGGGTGCACGTCTCCGCTTCCGCGTCGTCCGTCACCGCCTCCGCAGCGTCGAATGCAGTGATAGCCATCTATGCACCATAAGCGGCGCTCAGGGCCCCACCATGTGTTCGAAGGCCCCCTGGACGGCATGTTCACCTACCGTTCACTTTCGCCGCCGCCTACCCAATAGATAGACAAGCACCCATGCTGCACGGCAGGGAGGAGTCTCTGGACCTCCCGGCGAGGAGCCGCCCCATGGACGAGGCCAGGGCGCCGCTACCTCGACTGGAACCTGCCGGATCTGGGCGGCCTCGACATCGAGACCGCGCGGGCGGTACGGGACGCGCTGGCCGCGCGGGTCGACGTACTGGCACGCGAGTTGCTGCCTACTGCGGCACCGGTGAGTGAGTGACTCCTCGGCGCCTCTGAGCGCGAAGTGAACCGGTCGGCGGGGCACCGCCATGCAGCCCGCCGACCGGAGTTCTGTGAACGCGTGCCCTCGTGAGGGTTGGCGTTGTCCGGGTCCTACGCGGTCGGAGCCGGGGCCGACGAAGCCCCCTGTGGCCCCGAGGAGCACGACGCACCGCACTCCAGCCGGTACCCCATCACAGCCGCCGTCAGGGCCAGGGGAGCCTTGGCCCGGCGCAACGAAGTGGAAATGTTCACGACTCTCGACCCTCGTGTCTGCCGGGTCCCCCGGCCTCTGGATCCGGGGCGCGGTGCGCTCCGCTTCGGACACTTGGATCGAAGCCAGTCTATGTGAACAGCGGGTGCACGTGAGGCACATCACGCATGAATGATAGCTTGTCATCTATATAGATCGATCGTGTTCCAAGGTGGCGGGGAAGCACAGGGAAGGATCTGCACCTCATCAACCACGGACGCACCACCGCGAACGGGCACCCGTTCGAGCCGCCGAGAGTCAGCCATCGCGACCGAGTAGCCGCCGCGACCAAGTCACGCCATTTCGCGGGCAGTTGACGTGTCGCACGTCCCCGGAATGACGGCGGCGGAGGTGTGCGTCTTCACGCGCCTGGCCGCCGACAAGGTGGGCGCCACGAAGATGGACCGCCCCGAGGACGTCGAGCCCCACCCGCACACGGGCCGCGTCTACGTCGCCCTGACCAACAACAGCAACCGCGGCGCCGCGGGCCGGGCAGCCGCCGACGAGGCCAATCCCCGCAACGCCAACAAGCACGGCCACGTCCTGGAACTGGAGGAGAAGCGGGGCGACGCCGCCGCGAAGTCCTTCAGCTGGCGCCTGATGCTGGTCTGCGGCGACCCCGACGACCCGTCCACCTACTTCGCGGGCTTCGACAAGAACAAGGTCAGCCCCATCTCCTGCCCCGACAACGTCGCCTTCGACCCCCACGGCAACCTGTGGATCGCCACCGACGGCAACGCCCTCGGCACGAACGACGGCCTCTTCGCGGTACCGGTCAAGGGCGCCGAGCGCGGCCATGTGAAGCAGTTCCTCACCGTCCCGGTCGGCGGCGAGACCTGCGGGCCGATCATCACCGAGGAACGGATCCTGATCGCCGCGCAGCACCCGGGCGAGAGGGACGGCGCGACCGCCGAGAAGCCGGCGTCCGTATGGCCGGACGGGCCGGGAAGCATTCCCCGGCCGTCGGTCGTGACGGTGTGGAAGGAGCGGCGCCGGTAACCCGCACGTCCCCTTCCGCTCATCCACCTGCCCGGGCAGTCTTCGACCGCCCGGGCAGCGTTGTCTCTCCCCCGTGGGCCATACGGCCCAGGAAACCGGGGCCGGACAGCCTTGTGCCAGGCCCCTGGCGGCACTCCTCTCTCGCCTCGGGCCGAGGGAGCATCGAAGTGTCACTTCGACGGTCGTTGAAATGGCCCGGGGGTGTCCGGTGGACGGTGCCGTGCTCGCCGTGGTGGGCGGACTGCTCGTGCTGTCCATGGCCTCCGGGTTGTTCGGCCTGGGCGTCGCGTCCGGTCTTCGCCCGCGGCGGTCTGATCGACTGGCGCCGCGCGCTCGGCCCGGCCGCGGTCACCACCGCCTTCGTGCCCCCTCGGAGCGTTGCCGGCGCGCGTGATCGGCCCCGGCGCGATCTGGGCGGTGTACCCGGCACGTCGGCACCGGCTCAACTGCGAAGAAGGAAAGAAGGGTCAACCGTGAACTGCTACGACTGCGCCCAAGAAAGCCAGACCACCGTGGCGACAGCAGTGTGCCGACACTGCGGAGCCGCCGTGTGCACCGAGCACGCCCACGTCACCGCCGAACTCGTCCACCGCACGGTCGGCATGGGCCCCTCGGTCCGGCCGCTGGCCGCGCGCCACATCACCTGCACCATCTGCTACGACGCCGAGCACAGCGGGAACCCCACCGCTGCGGCCGCCGCCCCACCCCCACCGCCACCTGACCGACCTGCTCGAGGTAGGCGATGACCACCAGCAGCACCGATGCGCCGGGCCCCTCGACCTCGTGGTGGCCGCCGATGCCGAGCGTCAGGGCCTGACCCTCCTGCACCGCGACCGGGACTTCGAGCGCATCGCCGTCGTCACTGGACAGCATCGCCCGCTGGAGGCGGGGCCGGCGGGCGTCGGGACGGAGTCGGCTCGTCCCCGGAAAAGCCTGGCGGTGCGGCTCGGGGTTCCCCCCTCCCTGCCGCTTCCTCTCCCCGAGGAGCGGCATCGAGGCGACGCGGACCGGGATCCGGTCGTCAGGGCATTCTCCCGGGCCAGGCCCGCACGCGGAAAGACCGCCCTTCCCCGCTGTGTCCGTCGTCGGGGAAGAGCGGCGGTCCGGTCAGTGGCTGCCGGTCAGCTGGCCGGCGAGGCGCCCGTGCATGTCGGCGCTGGGCTTGTTCAGGCCGATGATCGTGACCTTCTTGCCGCGCTGGGCGTACTTGGTCTCGATGGCGTCCAGGGCGGCGACGGTGGAGGCGTCCCAGATGTGGGCCCCGGAGAGGTCTATGACGACGTCGTCCGGGTCGTCCTTGTAGTTGAACTGGTAGACGAGGTCGTTGGAGGAGGCGAAGAACAGCTCGCCGGTGACCGCGTAGACGACCTGGTTGCCGTCGGGGTCGACGACGCCGGAGACGTCGACCATGTGGGCGACGCGCTTGGCGAAGATCACCATGGCGGTGATGCAGCCCACGACGACGCCGATGGCGAGGTTGTGCGTGGCGACCACGCACGCGACCGTGATGACCATGACGGTCATCTCGCCGAGCGGCATCCGCTTGACGGTCTTCGGCGCGATGGAGTGCCAGTCGAAGGTGGCCACCGACACCATGATCATGACGGCCACCAGGGCGGCCATCGGGATGTCGGAGACGATCGGCCCGAAGGCGATGCACAGGAGCATAAGGAACACGCCGGACAGGAACGTCGACAGTCGCGTGCGCGCTCCGGAGACCCGCACGTTGATCATCGTCTGGCCGATCATGGCGCAACCGCCCATGCCGCCGAAGAAGCCGGTGACGATGTTGGCGACACCCTGGCCGATCGACTCGCGGGTCTTGCCCGAGTGGGTGTCGGTGATGTCGTCGACGAGCTTGGCGGTCATCAGCGACTCCATCAGGCCCACCAGCGCCATGGCGAACGCGTACGGGGCGATGGTGGTCAGGGTGTCCATCGTGAAGGGCACGTCGGGCAGGCCGGGCACGGGGAGGGAGGACGGCAGGTCGCCCTTGTCGCCGACGGTCGGCACGGCGATCGCGGCCGCCACGGTGATCACGGTCAGGATGACGATGGAGACCAGCGGGGCCGGGACCACCGTGCTGACCCTGGGGAAGAACACCATCAGCGCCAGGCCACCGATGACCAGCGGGTAGACCATCCACGGCACGTCGCGCAGTTCGGGCACCTGCGCCATGAAGATGAGGATGGCGAGGGCGTTGACGAAGCCGACCATGACGCTGCGCGGCACGAACCGCATGAGCTTGGCCACACCGACCGCGCCCAGGATCACCTGGAAGACGCCGGCGAGGATGACGGCCGCGACGAGGTAGCCGAGTCCGTGCTCCCGGTTGAGCGGGGCGATGACCAGGGCGATCGCGCCGGTCGCGGCGGAGATCATCGCCTTGCGGCCGCCCACTATCGAGATGACGACGGCCATGGTGAAGGAGGCGAACAGGCCGACCGCCGGGTCGACCCCGGCGATGATGGAGAAGGAGATCGCCTCGGGGATCAGGGCCAGGGCGACGACCAGGCCGGCCAGCACCTCGGTGCGCAGAACCTTGGGAGAGTCGAGCCAGTCGGGTTTGGACAGGCGGAACTTCGGGGCTGCGGGCAGCAGTGAGGACATGCGACCGTTTCTGTTCAGGCGCACGCGTCACCGGCGGGGACACGTCCGCGTCGTCTACGAAGTAATGCCGTAGGCACACACGACTCCGCGCTCAGGAGGAGCGGAGTCCCTCGGCGGCCCGGCCACGTCAGCGGGGCCCAGCCGATCTGTGTGACAGCCGTCCGGCTGCCGGTCGGGCATCATGGCCCGGAAGTCTTCGGATGCCATCGGGGCCCGGTCCGGGCCCGCGCCATGGCGGTTCAGGGTGCCGTCGCTCTCGACGGCAGCGGCGAACACGTGGAGACTCTACCCTGACGTGAGGGCAGAGTGCGACTTACGGCATGTGAAGCGCAGGTAAACGCCCACCGAGATCCTGTGATTCATCTCACGTAAGCTGTAGTGCTTTACGGATTCGAAAATCGAAAGAAACGACGAAGGGGATCCTGGGGCAATGACGGAGCAGCGGCAGATGCAGATCGGCGAAGTGGCCGAGCGGACTGGCTTGTCGCTGCGCACCATCCGCCACTACGAAGAAGTCGGCCTCGTCATCCCCTCGGCCCGCAGCAAGGGCGGCTTCCGGCTTTACACCGAGTCCGACGTCGAGCGGCTGATGGTGATCCGCAGGATGAAGCCGCTGGACTTCTCCCTGGAGGAGATGCGCGACCTGCTGGACATCACCGACCGGCTCGCCGCCGTCGACAACCCGCCGCTCGGCGAGGAGTTGGAGCGCCTGCGGGAGCGGTTGGACTCCTACCGGAAGGTGGCCGACGCCCGCTGCGAGACCCTGCGGGCCCGCCTGGAGATGGCCGAGGACTTCGCCACCACGCTCCGTTGCCGCTTGCAGGCGGATGTCCACTCGGGCACCTGAGCCGCTCCGGTCGCCGTACGAATCGCCGTACGAGAGGAGGGGCACGGTCCGTGGCGCGCCCGTACCCCTCTGTTCGACTCGGTCGCGTGACGGTCAGCCGCCGACGGCCCTTGGCACCTCTTCGGTGACACCGTTCAGCGGCGAGTCGGGATCACTGCCGTACGGGCGGGCGATGACCTCCAGGCCGTGGCCGGCCGGACCCGTGAAGTACGCCCCGGCAGAGCCCTCACCCGAACTTCGCCCGGGGCGTCGGCGCTCACCTCACGGGTGCAGCAGGTGCAGGCGGCTGGGCTCGGCCTCCAGCCGCAGTGGGGCGCGCACATCGCGGGCGGGTACGCCGTCCACGTCCAACCGGTAGGTGCCCCAGGCCCGTTCGAACCGCAGGCGCCGGATGCGGCGTATCCCGAAGGAGTCGCCTCGCGCTTCCAGCAGACCCTGGTCGGTCACGCCGACACGCAGAGGTTGACCGCCAGGAGCGGTGATCTTCTCGTTGTCGAGGATGAGGCGGGCGTTGCCCGGGTGCGGCTGCAACGACACCAGGGCGGCCTCGTGCACGGCGACGGTGAAGCCGCCTTCGGCGGGATGGATGCCGACCACAGCCCTGCGGTGCGCTCCGAAGGCGTTCAGTTCACCGCCCGCCTGTCCTTCCGGGCGCTCGACGAGCAGCGGCAGTCGCCACAGGGCCGCGGCACGCATGGCTTGTTGGGCCTGAGGACCTCCGGCGTGTACGAGCAGATCGACCGCCGGGCCGCGGACGCCGCGGTGCGCGCCCTCGCGCTCGCCCGCCTCCGGAATGGGACTCAACTCCGTACTGCGGACGCCCTGTTCGGCCAGGCGTGCGCACAGCAACCCCGCCCGCTCACGATCGCCTCGATTCCAGCCGCGCACGACACCCAGTACGGGGCGCGCCGCCGGAAGGCTTGCGGCGAGCCGTACGGCAGCGTCGAGGAGGCGCTCCACGTCCGGCGCGTCCCTGGCGGATCCGGCATCGGGGGACGAGGTCGAGGGCGGCATGCGGGCTCCTTGCTCGCTCAGGGCGGGCCAAGCGGGCGGCGGCGAGGTGCGGGCCTGAGGCCGCAGCCGGAGAAGTACGAGCCCGCGAGACCGGCACGTCGGGTCGGAACGTGGCGCGGGTCATGGCCGACGGCCGCCTGGGCGGCGCCGCACCAGGAGGAGACGCCTCCGAGGTCCCGCCTCTGTGGCCCGAGTCGGGACGCACGGCAGCCTTCCGGCCGTTCATCTCTAACGTAACGCGAGAGTATGACCGATGGGAAGTAGGACTCTTACTGGATGAACGGCCGCCAAGGTTGACGTACAGGTAGAGTCATGGACGCCGTTGGACTCACTGGACAAGTCCTCTCGGCACGGCGGCCCCGGGTAAGTCCTCCATGCACTCATGGCCCGGGGCCGCATCAGCGTGCCCGGTCTCAGCGTGCCGTTCAGCGCAGGCGCGCGGCCGGGTCGGAGGCCAGCCAGCCGCGGGCACCCCAGAAGTCGACGGCTCGGCAGATCGTGCCCAGCGCGCGCTGCGACCGGTCACCGCCGTCACCCCAGTGCCCGTGACACCAGTCGGCGAGCCGGTCGGCGGCACCGTCCTCCTCCAGCACGCCGAGCCGGTTGTGGGAGCCGAGGTGGGTACCCAGCAGCAGCATCGCGGTGGCATCGGCCTGGCCGGAGGCTTCACCCATGAAGGCGGCGATGGCCTGCCGGACGGTGGGCACCATGGGCGGCGACGGGGCGGCCTTCGATCGGCTCGGCCGGGGAGGCGGAGCAGCTCGACGCTCCGATGCGGTCTTCGCACCTTCGGCCGGCTTCTCCCCGCCCGCCGGAGCGGACTTCTCGACGGGCACGGACTCGGGCACAGGCACGGACTTCGGCACAGGTGCGGACTTCGGCGCGGACACGGGCGGCGACACCCGAGGTGAGACGGCCGGTGCGGCCACCGGGCCCTGGGCGACACCGAGGCAGGCGGCCACGTAGTCGCTGGGCACGGGGACGTTCTGGGAGATCGAGGTCTCCAGCGCGTCGACGTCGCAGATCCGGCACAGCGGCAGTTCGCGCCAGCCGATGATGGACAGTTGAGTGCCGCGCGAGTGCCGGGTCATCGCCTGCGGGCGGTGGACGATGTCCTGGCCGCCGCGACTCGCACAGCGCACTCCACCGCGCAGCCACCGCGTGCCACACGTCAGGCAGGTCACCTCGATGTCGCCCGCGGCCTGCTCGCCGCGCAGTTCCTCGCTCTCCCCGCACGACGGGCACACCATCGCCGCCGCCATGCTCCTCCGCCTTCCTGCCGCAGGGTCGGTCGCAGGGTCAAGTCTACTGTCACGTAAGGGTCGACTCCATGAGGTCTTGCGGCCCTGCGACACGGTTCAGTCGTGGGCGGCGATGAGGTGGCCGAGCCGGGCGTCGGGGAACTCCCGCTCGAAGGAGCCCGCCTGCCAGCGGTCGGGGAAGAGGGCGAGCTGCGCCTTGTCCCTGACCCGGGTGAGGGCCTCGCCCTTGACGATGCGGGAGCGGTTGAGTGCCTCCGCGCCGGACGTGTCGGTGGCGCGGGCCAGGTGATACGGCAGCGTCTCCAGTCTCACAGCGGCGGAGAACTCCCCGGCCATGCGGGCGCTGACGACGTCGAACCGCATCGGCCCCACGGCGGCGAGCACAGGCGCCTGATCTCCTCGCCGATCGGAGACGAGGACCTGGACCACGCCCTCCTCGTCGAGCTGCGCGATGCCGCGCCGGAACTGCTTGGAGCGGACAGGTCGACCGGGCGGACGACGGCGAAGTGCTCCGGTGCGAAGGTCGGCATCGGCGGGAAGACGGCCGCCTGGTCGGCGTAGAGGGTGTCACCCACCCGCAGTGCGGTGGCGTTGACCAGGCTGATCACCGCTGCCTTCGATGTAGACGGACCCGAACGGCAGCGCTCCTTCACCGACGCCGTGATCGCCGCCCAGCCGAAGGAGGGCGGCCACCCCGGCGCGATCTCGGCCCACTTCCTGCACAGCGCCGACGGCGGCCGCGTCCTGCTCTACACCGAGTGGACCAGCATCGAGGCACACCAGGAAGCCGCCGAGGCCGGTCATCACGACAAGGGACACGAGATCTTCGCCGCCACACCCGGGGTACGGCCCACCGGCGGCGGGCGCTACCACCTGCACCGCTCCCTGCCTCTCCCCCGGCCATGACAGTGGGCCGAGCGGCGCACCGCACCTCGTATCCACCCGGCGGGCAGTGGATCACCCTGGCGCACTCTCCGGTAACGTGAGGGTATGAGCCATCCGCACCCAGAACTCAAAGCCGCCCCGCCGCTGCCGGACGGAGGACTCAGGGTCACCGCCCTGGGCGGCCTGGGCGAAATCGGCCGGAACATGACCGTCTTCGAACATGCAGGCAAACTGCTGATCGTGGACTGCGGTGTGCTGTTCCCGGAGGAGAACCAGCCCGGCGTGGACGTGATCCTGCCCGACTTCACCTCCATCAGGGACCGCCTCGACGACATCGTGGCCGTCGTCCTCACCCACGGCCACGAGGACCACATCGGCGGCGTGCCCTATCTGCTGCGGGAGCGGGCGGACATCCCCCTCGTCGGCTCGAAGCTCACCCTCGCCTTCATCGAGGCCAAGCTCAAGGAGCACGGGATCAGGCCCCGCACGGTGCGTGTGCGCGAGGGCGACCGGCGCGGCTTCGGCCCCTTCGACTGCGAGTTCGTAGCGGTCAACCACTCCATCCCGGACAGCCTCGCGGTGGCCCTGCGCACCGGAGCCGGGATGGTGCTGCACACCGGTGACTTCAAGATGGACCAGTTCCCCCTGGACGACCGCATCACCGACCTGCGCGCCTTCGCCCGCCTCGGCGAGGAGGGCGTGGACCTGTTCCTCACCGACTCCACCAATGCCGAGGTCCCCGGCTTCACCACCTCCGAACGCGAACTGAACCCCGCGATCGAACAGGTGATGCGCACCGCACCGCGGCGGGTCATCGTCTCCAGCTTCGCCAGCCATGTGCACCGCATCCAGCAGGTCCTGGACGCCGCCCACCAGCACGGCCGCAAGGTGGCCTTCGTGGGCCGCTCCATGGTCCGCAACATGGGCATCGCCCGCGACCTGGGCTACCTCAAGGTTCCGCCCAACCTGATCGTGAACACCAAGGAGTTGGAGAAGCTCCCCGCCCACCAGGTCACCCTGGTGTGCACCGGGTCCCAGGGTGAACCGATGGCCGCCCTGTCCCGGATGGCCAACCGCGACCACCAGATCCGCATCGGCAAGGGCGACACCGTCCTGCTCGCCAGTTCCCTCATCCCCGGCAACGAGAACGCCATCTACCGGGTGATCAACGGCCTGACCCGGTGGGGCGCCAACGTCGTCCACAAGGGCAACGCGAAGGTGCACGTCTCCGGCCACGCCAGCGCCGGCGAACTCGTCTACTGCTACAACATCGTCCGCCCCCGCAACGTCATGCCCGTACACGGCGAGTTCCGTCACCTGCGGGCCAACGCCGACCTCGCCATCCGCACCGGCGTGGACCCCGACCGGGTCGTCATCGCCGAGGACGGGGTCGTCGTCGACCTCGTCGACGGCCGCGCCTCCATCACCGGCAAGGTGCCCGCGGGCAACGTCTACGTGGACGGCATGGAAGTCGGCGGCGCCACCGAGGCGTCCCTCAAGGACCGGGTCACCCTCGCCCAGGAGGGCGTCATCACGGTCGTGGCCATCGTCGACGCCGACACCGGCGCCCTGGCCGAGGCCCCCGACTTCCTGGCGCGCGGCTTCGTCCACGACGACACCACCTTCGAGCCGGTGATCCCCGTCATCGAGAAGACGCTGGCCACCGCCGCCGAGGAAGGCGTCGGCGACGCCCACCAGCTCGAACAGCTCATCGCCCGCGCCGTGGCCAACTGGGCCTTCCGCACCCACCGCCGCAGGCCGCTGATCATCCCCGTCATCATCGACGCCTGAGGGAAGCTGCTGGGTCGTAGAGGCCCGATGCCGATGCCGAACCGCCACCCAGCGCTCCGCTCCCCACGCCAGCAACAGCCCCCGTGCATCCACGAACGTCAGAAAGGTGAACGGATGAGCCTGCGCCTGGAGGAGATCGACTGGCAACCGACACCGATCGGCGAGATCAGTCTCCGCAGACGCCGCGACCCGGTCTCGGGAGACGACGTCTACGAGGTGAAACTCGGCGACGAGTACCTGATGTCCAGCCTCTTCACCACCGGCGAGATCGCGCTCGCCGAACTCGCCCTGGCGACACTGCCGGGCACCGGACTGGACGTGGCCGTCGGCGGACTCGGACTCGGCTACACCGCCCAGGCCGCCCTGGACGATCCCCGGGTGCGCTCGCTGACCGTGATCGACGCGCTCGCCGAAGTCATCGACTGGCACCGGCGGCACCTGGTGCCCCTCGGAGCCCGGCTCACATCCGACGACCGCTGCCGCCTGGTCCACGGCGACTTCTTCGCGCTGGCCGCCGCCCCCCAAGGTCTGGACCCCCAGGAGCCGGGCCGTCGCTTCCACGCCGTCCTGCTGGACGTCGACCATTCACCGCGCCATGTGCTCCACCCACGCCACGCGGCGCTCTACCAGCCCGCCGGGCTCCGCGCTCTCGCCGCTCACCTCCACCCAGGCGGAGTGTTCGCCCTGTGGTCCAACGACCCGCCCGACGAGCAGTTCACCTCCGCGCTCACCGAAGTCTTCGCACGAGCGGCGGCCCATGTCGTCGCCTTCGACAACCCCCTGCAAGGCGGCACCTTGAACCGCCCCGGGTTCGGTGGAGATCTCAGTTGGTGGCTGTGAGCTGGGTTTTCGTGGTTGCTCGGTAGTAGTTGGCTTCGTATTCGACGGGCGGAATGTGCCCTATCTCACCGTGGAGCCGGCGGTGGTTGTACCAGTCGACCCACTCGGCGGTGGCGAGCTCGACGTGCGAGAGCGTCTTCCACGGCCGCTGCGGTTTGATGACCTCGGTCTTGAACAGACCGATCGTCGACTCCATGAGCGCGTTGTCGTACGCGTCGCCGACCGAGCCGATTGAGGCCGCGATGCGGGCCGCGTCGAGGTGTTCGGCGAGGCGAAATGAGGTGTATTGCGACCCGGCGTCGGAGTGGTGGACCAACTCGCCAGGGGCCGGCGGACGGCCGTCGCGGTCGCGCTGCCACAGCCCCATGTCCAGGGCGTCCAGGACGAGTTGGGTCTCCTTCGACAACGACGCGGACCAGCCGACAATGCGACGCGAGAAGGTGTCCACGACGAACGCGACATAGACGACGCCCGCCCAGGCCGCGACGTGTGTGAAGTCGGCGACCCAGGTGCGGTTCGGAGCCGGGGCGACGAACTCGCGGTCGAGCAGGTCCGGGGCCCGGGCGGCGGCCGGATCCGGCATGGTGGTGATGACCTTCTTGCCGCGGACGGCGCCGGCGATGCCGAGCTCGCGCATGAGGCGCTCGATCGTGCAGCGGGCCACCTCGTGGCCCTGGCGGTTGAGCTGTCGCCAGACCTTCCTGGCGCCGTAGACCCGGTAGTTGGACTGGTAGACCTCCTGGATCAGCTCCTTGAGTTCCTCGTCTCGCACCGCTCGCGGAGAGGGGCTTTCGAGGCGTTTCTTGCAGGCGTAGTAGGTGGAGGGGGCGATCTTGCAGCTGTGCTGGGTCAGTACGCGGCAGATCGGCTCGACGCCGCCGAAGCGGTCCCGGTGCTCGTCGATGAACGTTACGAGCGAGGAAGTGGCCGGTCGAGCTCGGCCGCGAAGAAACTCGCCGCGGCCTTCAAGATCTCGTTCGCGCGCTTGAGTTCGGCGATCTCCTTCTTCATCGCCTTGATCTGCGCGGACTCCTCGCTCGTCGTCCCCGGCAGGGTCCCGGAATCGATCTGGTCCTGGCGGACCCACTTGCGCAACGTCTCGCGCGAGCCGATGCCGAGCTTCGCCATCACCGCGTTGATCGCGGCGGACTCGGTCGGGTAGTCACCGCGGACCTCGGCGACCATGCGCACCGCGCGCTTGCGCAGCTCAGGGGGATAGGAGGAGGGACGTGCCATGACTCTGATCCTTACACGGAATCGAGTCTCCATTCGAACCGGGGCGGTTCAGTCGAGGGTGACCGAGCCGTTGATGGCCAGAGCCTGTCCCTGGATGGTTACGCCGGCGTTCACGGTGATGGATGTCAGGGCCAGGATCCTTCCCGCGAAGGCGGTGTCGGTGCCGAGAGTGGCTGAGCTTCCGATTTGCCAGATCACGTTCCTGGCCGTGGCGCCGTTGATGAGGAGCACGCGGCTGGCCGTTGCCGTGGTCAACGTGGATCCGATTTGGAAGACCCATTCGGCGTTGCGGTCGCCCTGGGCGTCCAGGGTGAGCGTGCCGGTGAGAGCGAGGGACGTGGGGGCGTTGTAGACGCCGGGAGTCAGCGTCAGGCCGCCGAGGTCTCCGGAAAGGCCGGCGTCCGGGAGCTGGGCGACGGCAGTGTCGTAGGTGGCGATGACATCGACGTGAGCCTGAAGGGCGTCAGCGTCAGTGATGTGGATGGAACCGTGAACCTGACCGGGCGGGAATCCGGTGACGGACGTTCCCGGACTCACCCCGAGATCCCCGGTGACTTCGGAGGGACCGGTGTTGGTGACCGACTCGCCGCCCAGCACCGCGAAGCGTCCCAGATAGGTGTACGCGTCCGAAGCGGTCACGGTGCCGCCGAGAGTGATGACGGAGACGTCGACCGGGCCGAGTTCTCCCGCTGGGAGCAGGGCGTGGATCTCCGTGTCGGAGGCGATCCGCCAGGACAGGGCGGGCGTGCCACCGAAGGTGACGCCAGTGGTGTAGGAGAACGCGGTTCCGGTGATGACGACGAGATTGCCCCCGTCCACCGGCCCTTTGTCCGGGGTGACGGCAGTGATGGACGGCGAGTCGAGATAGGTGTAGACGACCCCACCGGCGGTTCCACCCCTGGTTCGTACCGTGATCGTGACCGGACCTGCGGAGGCAGCCGCAGGGACGGTGACGGTGAGTTGACCGTCGGAGTCGACGGTGAAGGCGGCGGCCTGCGCACCGAAGAGGACCTCGTACGTGGTGTAGAGGCCGAGTCCTGTGAGGGTCGCCGTGTTGCCGCCGGTCAAGGGGCCGGCGGGTGGCGGAAGGAGACGGAAGGAGGGTGGCGGCAGGTAGTAGAAGCTTCCGACGACGCCCGTTCCGCCGGGGGTGGTGACCGAGACCGGAACGGCGCCGTGGCCGGAGGGGGTGACGGTGGCGGTGGTGGAGTCGCTGAGGACCGTGAAACTCGCAGCCCGGCGGGAGTCGTAGAGCACGCTGGTGGTGCCGGTGAAGTGGCTGCCGGTGAGCGTCACCGCGTCGCCCCCACCCGTGGATCCCTGGTTCGGTATGACCGCCATGGGGCGCTCCCTGAGTCTGTCGGCCGGTCGGCGGGCTGCGTCGTCGGCCGGTCCCTGCACCGATGACCGCAGTGGTTCCCCTCCTCGGAGTAGCCCACTGGCCCACGCATCTGACAAGGGTTGAGGGCATATGTCACCCGAATGAGGTACGTGTTCGCAGGCGCGCATCCAACCGACACCGCGTACCGCGCGGCGACTGCTTCCGTGGCAGAGTGCGACGTTCCCCGGGCCCGCGGCCTCGCCACCGCAACGATCTCGGATGCCGCAACGAATTGGCATATAAGCAGATCGTCAGCAATACGCCGCCGATGTGCCCCGTTTTCACGCCGTGGCGCTCACCTGAACGGCTGATTCTGCGACGAAAGCCTTGTCGGCCTGTCACTCTGCTGGGTTGATTCTCGTGTCAGTATCAGCGGCATTCGACTCCGCAAACGGACACGGGCAAGCCCCCTGATCGGGCGGCAACTGACGCCTGCCGGGCTGTACTTCTCGACAGGCCCTGCGCACAGCGCCGACGGCTGCAGACCGTCGACCGGGCATCGGCGCAAGGCCATCGAGATGCCACTTGGCCAGTGGACACGAGAGCAGGCTCGCCCTCATCCGGGACGTAAGCGGACCGAACGCCCCATCACTGCTCGGCAATGTACCGCATTCCGAGCAAGGAGGAACACTCATGCCCATCAGCCCGAACCAGGGATCCAGCGGCGGCGGCACACTCGTCACGATCACCGGCAGCAACCTCACCGGCACCACAGCCGTACGCTTCGGTACGCGACTCGCCACCTCCGTCACCAACGTCTCGCCCACCCAGGTCACCGCCGTCTCCCCCTCCGGCACCGGAGCGGTCGGCGTCACCGTGACCACCCCGGGAGGAACGAGCAACCCCATCCCGTTCTACTACGTCGGGGCGCCGTTCAAGCAGTCCCTCAGCCCGTCCTTCGGGTCGACCGCGGGCGGCGACACCATCACCATCAACGGCACCGGATTCTCCAGTGCCACCAGCGTCTCCTTCGGTGCCAACACCGCGGTGCCGACGGTGGTGTCCGACAGCCAGCTCACGGTCGTCGCACCGGCCGGCGCGGCCGGCTCGGTCGGCGTCAGCGTCACCACGGCCGGCGGCACCAACAACGGGCTCTCGTACACCTATGTCGCCGCCCCGACGGTGACGTCGGTCGTCCCGACGGAGGGACCGGAGTCCGGCGGCACCGCGGTGACCCTGACCGGCACCGGCTTCACCAGCACCAACCAGGTCACCTTCGACGGTAACCCGGCACCCTTCACCGTGATCTCCGACACCTCGCTGTCGGCCGTCACGCCTCCCGGCACCGCCGGTCCCGTCGACGTCGTCGTGACCAACGACGCGGGCAGCGCGACCCTCCTGGCCGCGTTCACCTACATCGCCGGCCCCGGCATCTGACCGCCCCTCAGCGGCCGGCCCGTCCGGAGCGGACGCCATAGCCCATCAGGGCCCGTCCGCCCCAAGCCCCCGGCCCGAAACCCCACCCGGGCCGGGGGCCCCGCCCGCCCGCCAAGAGGCAGGGGCAGGCAGGCCCGTCAGCTCTCTTCTCTCCTCGGCCCTCCCGGGCCCGCCCGACACTGTACGGAGACACCGTGAAAGACAGCGCCCCCGCGGCGGAAGCGGTCCGGCCCACCGCCGTCATCGCCGCCGTACCCGTTCTCACCTCGGTCGTACCCAGCACGGGCCCTGCGGCAGGCAGCAACAACGTCGTCCTGAATGGCAGCGGCTTCGTCGGAATCACCGGCGTCATGTTCGGCACCAAAGCGGCCCTCGGCTACACGGTCAACTCCCCCACGCAGATCACCGCGGTAGCCCCGTCCGGAACCGGCACCGTCGCCGTGACCGTCAAAACGCCCGGCGGAAGCAGCAACTCGGTCCCCTACACCTACGCGGCACAACCCTCCCTGACCGCAGCCTCGCCGAGCCAGGGACCGTCCTCGGGCGGCACCACCGTCATCCTCACCGGGACCGGCCTCACCGGGGCCACGGCAGTCACCTTCGGCAGCACACCCGCCACCAGCTACACCGTCAACTCACCCACCCAGATCACCGTCATCGCCCCCGCAGGGACAAGCGCCGTACCCATCACCGTCACCACGCCCGGCGGTACGACCGGTCCCGTCTACTTCTTCTACCTCAACGCGCCCACCGTCACCACCGTGTCGCCGAGCCAGGGACCGTCCTCGGGCGGCACCACCGTCATCCTCACCGGGGCCGACCTCACCGGGGCCACGACAGTCACCTTCGGCAGCACACCCGCCACCAGCTACACCGTCAACTCACCCACCCAGATCACCGCCGTCGCCCCCGCAGGAGCGGGCTCCGTAGCCGTGACCGTCACCGGCCCGGGCGGCATCAGCAACTCCGTCATCTACACCTACGTGACTCCACCGGTCCTCGGCTCCCTCACCCCCACACAGGGGCCCACCGACGCCGGAGCCGGCGTCACTCTCACCGGCAGCGGTCTGACCACCACGACCGCCGTCCACTTCGGTGCCGCACCCGCGGCCTTCAACGTGCTGTCCGACACCACGGTTGCGGCGACCGCCCCAGCGGGGGCACCCGGCCCTGTTTCCGTCAACGTGACCACGATCGGCGGCACCAGCAACTCCCTCACCTACACACGTGTCGCCTCTCCCTCGATCTAGATCGGCACTCCAGACCGCTTGGACGACACGGGTGCCGACCCTTTTCCCGGAGGCTCTTTGCCGGTTTTGTTTCTGGTTCGGGCGCGAATGCTTCGACGCCGGGCGGAGTCTGCCGACAGACACAGGGACCGTTGCGCAGCACCGTCCGTGAATCTGTGAAACCGTGCTCCCCGCCCCGCCATGCCTCTGGCCCAAGCGGGTTGACTAGGCCCAAGCCTCCCAGGAATGCGAGAACCTGCGGCGTAGCGTGACGCTCCCCGACCAGTCATGGCGGACCTCCGCCCGAATCGATCAAGGAGCCGAAACCGTGAGACGTTGGCAAGGCCGAAGAATGTGGAAGACCGGCACCATCCTGGCGCTGGCCGCCGTAGTGGGCCTCGCTTCACCGGCAGCGGCAGCTGTCAACTCGACGACGACGGTCACAGCGTCGCCCCCAGCAGCAAACGTCGGGGTACCCGTGACACTGACCGCGACCGTCACCTGTGCGGCCGACCCCACTGGAGGTCTCGGCGTGACGTTCTTCGACGGCGGCGACATCCTGAACACCGTGCCCGTCGGCGCGGACGGACAAGCGGAGCACACGACCTCCTTCACGACCACCGGCACCCACACAATCACGGCCGCATACAACGGGAACGAAAACTGCTTCGCTTCGAGCAACACGACCGCCGTCGTGGTCTCAGCGGCGCCCGCACCCGTCCCCCCCACGCCACCTGCGAACGGGTTCTGCCTACTCGCCTGCGGCGGCCTGATCAATTTCACGGTCGGTGACATCAACAACAACATCGAAGTGCACTGACTTCCCTGACGACTCAGCGGCACTGGCCCGGCACGCTCACGCGTTCTCTCCTGCTGCGCAGGACGCTACGCCGGACACCTTCCCACCTGCAGCGAGCACAGCAACATGACGTCCACCTCACGGTCACCGCAGGCAAGGGCCAACCTCGCGCGTTCACGTGCGCCCATGCCTTGATCAAATAAACGGAGAGTGCTTCTGACCTGCAACGACGGGGCTTGTCTAGGGTCCCGTTGGCTGCACGGAAAGAAGCACTCTCCAGGTCAGCAAGCGTCTCGGGTTGTACCCGCGTGTCCGCGTCGAGGGCGGTGGCAGCAGGGCAGTCTCACAGGCCGGGGCGGTGCTGCTGGTCGAGACGCTCCGCAAGTCCGGGCTGGACACCGCGATGTCGGTGGCAATGACACCGTGGCGCAAGCCAGGACGGTGCACGACCCGGGCAAGGTCCTGCTGGATGTCGCGCTCGCGACTCCTCTGGGCGGGGACTGCCGGGAAGCGGCTGGGCTGCGTGAACGTGGCGTTCAAGTAGGGGTTCGCGTGGCTGAGCCGATCGGACACGGGCCAGAGCCCGGGGACGGCGCAGGCGGCACTGACCGTGGTGGCGCCGAGCCGAGACCCGCGGCTCGGCCGGGTGTCGGGCGAAGATCGAGGACCTGGGCGGAGCAGCCGTCATCCACGTCGCTCCCATCACGTCGGCGTCGGCGTCGGCGTCGGCGTCGGCGTCGGCGTCGGCGTCGGCGTCGGCCACGATGATCGCGGCCTGCGGTGTGGTCCGCGATCATCGTGAACCTGATGGTGGACGCGATGGCCGCGGGCCCGGAGTTCGGCCCGCTCGCTTCGGCCACGCCCCGGACCGGCTCCTTCGTCGTGGCTGTGCCGGCCCGAGCCGCCGAGAACGCTCTCCCTCCCGGCCGTGAAGTCGGGAGCCCTGGCCGGCACCTGCTCCTGCTGACCCGGCAATGGCTCCGGAAGCAACGACAGAATCGTTCGCGGACACACCGCGGTCACCCGGTGCGGGACCCGTACCGGTCCAGGACCCGGCAAGCCCGGTCGGTGCCGTTCTCGGCTTTCAGGTCCTGGCCGAGCCTGCGCGCGGCCACGGCGTAGGGACCGTGCCGGGTGAGAGCATGCAGGCGTTGGGCGAGGGCGGGAACGGTGAGATCACCGGCCGGCAGTGGTGCGGGCCCCGCGCCGAGCTCGCGCACTCGTTCGGCCCAGTACGGCTGGTCTCCGAAGAACGGGCAGACCAGTGAGGGTCTTCCTGCACGTAGGGCCGAGGCCGTCGTACCGGCCCCGCCGTGGTGGACGACAGCGGCCATCCTGGGAAACAGCCAGTCGTGGGGGGTGTCGCCGACCACGAGGATGTCCTTCTCGCTGGTGGCGGGATCTCCGGCCAGTACTCCGCGCAGCTTCGCGCGTCGCAGCGCCGCCCGTACGAGGGTGTCGGTCGCCTTGGGGTCGCCGGTTCTCATGCTGCCGAATCCGACGTAGACGGGCGGGGGCTCGTCGGCCAGGAAGGCGAGCAGGCGCCTGGGGGGTTTCCACAGCCTCTGGTCGTGGTGCCAGAAACCGGTCACGTGGACGTTCGGTCCCCAGTCGGACGGCCGCGGCACGACCGCGTGGCTGAACGCGCAGAGCACGGGGGCCTGGCGAACCTGCCGCAAAGGGGCCGACAGGGGCAGCTCGGGGAGACCGAGGCTCTCCCGGCGCCACGCGTTGATGAACTTCCGGCACACCATCCAGGACCCGAGGTCGACCGCGTCGAAACTCAGCCGGTTGCCCAAGGCCCCCAGCCTGCCGGCAGTCGGTGCGAGCGGGTGTGCGAAGGCCCTCGTGGGCTGGCTGGGCTGGAAGTGTATGACCGCGTGCGGGACGTGGAGGTACTGGCTCAGGTGAAGACCGAGGAAGCCGAAGGTGGGTGCCAGAACCAGGTCGGCTCCTTTCGCGCCGGCCTGTGTCTCTTCCAGCATCGGCATGATGTGGGGTCGCAGGACGCGGTCGAGACGGCGGACGAACGCCACGGGGTTGCTCCGTCCGGCGAGGAGATCCTGCCCCTCGGCGGACTCGATGATCTCCGCGGGGTCGGCCGGAAGAGGATGAAGATCCAGTCCCGCCTCGGCGACCAGATGCTGGTAGCGCATGCTGGCGAGGACCCTCACCACGTCGCCCCGACGGGCCAGTGACCGGCCCAGCGCCAGGCAGGGCTGGACGTCGCCTCGGGATCCCGCAGCGAAGATCGCCACTGTTCGGCCCATGCCGACGCCTCTCTCGAATCACGCGTTGCGTCCCGCGCACCTGCTACCGGATTGACCTCATGACCGTGGGCCAAATGGCGTGCAACTCGTTCTGCCAGTAAGGCCAGGAATGCGTCCCCGGCGTATACAGATGCGTCGTGGTCTTGACACCCACCGAGCGAAGCGCCGACGCGAATCTCTTGTTCTGCTCCGGAAGTCCTGCCTCACCCACCACGCTCGCCAGTACCACATCGAGTGAGCGACCCTGGTCCAGCGGTCCGGGCGCACCACTACCCACGGACAGATGGACCCGCGTTCCGCGAAAGGATCTCGGCATGGCGGCAGGGTTATGGGCTTGCCACACGTCGTAGTCCTTCACCGGGTCGCCCCAGACCTTTCCGATGTCGACGCCGTCCCTGTCGGAACCGAATCCGATGGCCAGGCGCACACCCGGGTCGTTGAGGTCCACGTAAGAACTCATTGCCGCCGCGTACCGGAACATCCCCCGGTGGCGTGCGGCGTAGTTGAGTGCGCCGAAGCCTCCCATGGACAGTCCCACGACGGCTCGTGAGGGTCGGGCGCGGTACTTCTTCTCCATGAGCCGCACGAGTTCGGTGGTGTGAAAGGTTTCCCAGCGGGGCCCGCCAGCGTGCCAATCACTGTAGTAGCCGGCCTTTCCGGCGTCGGGCATGACGATGAGCACGTCTGATTTCCTCGACAGCGCTTCCACATCTGTTTCGCGTGTCCAGGACGTGTAGTCGTCATCTCCTCCGTGGAGCATGTACAGAACCGGAAAGGTGGCTTTTGGCTTCTCCTTCCAGCTCTTGGGAAGAATGACGCGGACCGGAATGGGCATGCCCATGGCAGGCGAACCGACCGTGAGGTCGAGCATTCGGGCATCGATCTTTTTCACGGCGACGATACGGGCCTCTGCAGCACCAGACCCGGACATGCCGCCCGGACTCCGCTCAGCCGCATGCGCCTCGGTCGAAAGCATGGCGGCGACGAGCCAGAGGCACACCAGCAGGAACTTCATGGGCTGCGGCACTCCTCGAAAAGAACAAGCTCGAAACGAATGTGAATCATGTGAATGACGAGGAACCGAGCATGCCGAAATGCGCTTTTCATTACCAGCGGACACACCGTTCATGGCACTTTGATGTCACGGCGTCAGCTCCCCCGATCCGGCGGCAACCGCGGCGATCGCCCATACAGCAGAGCAGCAGTTGCGGGGCCCCAGGCCCGCGGTTCTCCTTGAACAGTCGTCAGACGTGAGCCAGATTGGATCCGAAAATGACATCACTCCTGTCCGAAGCAGTCATCGCGGGTGCGGACGCAGTGGATCTCGAGTCGCTTCCACTTCCCGATCACTTCCCGGCAGCCTCGGTGCGCGCCTGCGACATCGGCATGTTCGAAGGTGTCGAGGACAAGGACGTACGCAAGTCCCTGTTCGTCGGGGACGTGCCGATGCCCGAGCTCGCTCCGGACGAGGCTCTGATCGCCGTCATGGCGAGTGCGATCAACTACAACACGGTCTGGACGGCCATGTTCGAGCCGTTGCCCACCTTCCAGTTCCTCAAGGAGATGGGCAAGGCCGGGGGGTGGGAGGCGCGGCACGACCTGCCGTACCACACCGTCGGGTCCGACGCTGCGGGTGTGATCGTCCGTACGGGGTCGTCCGTGCGGAAGTGGAAGGTCGGTGACCACGTCTCGATCTCGCCGGCCTATGTCGACGAGCAGGACCCCGACACGCACCGCGACGGCATGCTCGGGCTCGGGCAGAAGGCGTGGGGGTTCGAGACGAACTTCGGCGGTCTGGCTCACTACGCTGTCGTTCGGGCGAGTCAGCTGATGCCGAAGCCTCCCGCTCTGACCTGGGAGGAAGCGGCGGTCAACCCCCTGTGTGCCAGTACGGCGTACCGCATGCTGGTCAGCGACCGCGGTGCCCAGATGAAGCAGGGCGACATCGTGCTGGTCTGGGGCGCGACCGGCGGGTTGGGCTCCTACGCCGTCCAACTGGTGCGCAACGGGGGCGGTATCCCGGTCGGCGTGGTGAATTCCGAGGAGAAGGCGCGACTGCTCAGGTCGCTGGGGTGCGACGCCGTCATCAACCGTCAGGAAGTTCTGGACGGCGACGACACGCTCCTGCAGCGTGCCGAGGGGTGGAAGAAGATGGGGAGGGCGATCCGCGAGGCGGTCGGCGAGGACCCGCACATCGTTTTCGAGCACGTCGGCGCGAGCACCTTCCCGGCGTCCGTGTTCCTGGTCAGGCGGGGCGGGACGGTAGTCACCTGCGGATCCAGTTCCGGCTTCCAGCACACGTACGACAACCGGTACCTGTGGATGCGGCTGAAGCGGATCATCGGCAGTCACGGAGCGAACCTGCACGAGCAGTGCGAGGTCAACCGGCTCATCACGATGGGCCGTGTGGTTCCCGCCCTGTCGACGACGTATCCCCTGGCGGAGGTCGGGGATGCGGCCCGCTCCGTCCAGACCAACCAGCACATCGGCAAGGTCGGTGTGCTGTGTCTGGCTCCGCGTCCCGGGCTCGGCGTCACCGACCCGCAGGCCCGGGCCCGGGTGGGTGAGGAGCGGCTGCGCCTGTTCCGCAGGTGAGCCCCACGGAACAGGCACGGCGCGGGCCGATCAGCGGGGTGGCCACCCCAGGGCACGGGTGACGTGCCGCGCGATGGTCTCGACGTGGGGCGGATCGATGACGGACAGGTGGTCGCCCTCGACCGGGACGATCTCGAGCGACGGGCACAGGGGCGCCCATCCCAGGTCGGCGTTCTGCCGGAGGTAGCGCGGGTCCAGCGCGGTGGTGAGCTGCTGCGGCTGCTGGGCACGGTAGAGCACCACGTGGCCGTCGTAGGGACGGGGCACGTATCGCTCGCCGACGCGGGCATCGACGTACGAGGTCCGTTGGTGCTCCATGATCCCCGGGCTCATGTCGAGGCCGGCGTCGGCGACCAGACGCATGATCACGTCGATCTGCTGGTCCTCCGGGGTGGCCGCCAGCTCCTCGTGGGGCAGGTCGAGGCGGTGGCCGTACATCTCCTCGATGTACTCGGCGAAACGGCCGAACCGTTCGAGCAGGAACTCCGGTGTCTCCCGGTGCGCCAGAGCGGCGGGCAGGATGGTGTCGACGAGCCCGACGAAGCCGACGCCCTGTCCTTCTTGCCTCAGTTGACGAGCCACTTCGTAGGCGAGACATCCTCCGAAGGACCAGCCGAGCAGGTGGTAGGGCCCTTCCGGCCGGATATCCCGGATGAGCGTGCGGTAGTGGGCCGCCTTGTCCTCCATGGTGCTCAGTGCGTCGACGCGCTCCAGCCCGTACACGGGCTGTTCGGCCGGCAGCAGTCCCGTCAGCGGCAGGTAGACCGAGGTCGGCCCGCCGGCGGGGTGGAAGGTGAAGAGCGGGGGCCGCGGCGACCCTGCGGGGGCAGGGCGCAGGGTGGTGACTGCGGACGGGCCGGTTCGGTTGACCACCGGCCGGATCAGTTCGGCGACGCCGACGACCGTGCGGTGTGCGAGGACGGCGTCGGCCGTCAGGACCGGCGGCTCGGTGTCGTCGCCAAGGCGCCGGCGGATGGCGTCCGCCAGGGCTGCGGCGGCGGGACGGTCCCCTCCGGCGGCGGTGAAGTCCTCACGGATGTCCTCGGGTCCGTGCCGCAGGACTTCGGCCCAGGCGCTCGCGACCAGTCTCTCCGAGGCGTCCCTGGGACCGAGGGAACTCGGCAGCGAGGGGGAGGGCTGTGCCTTCGACGTGCTGCCGGGCGCCGCCGCCTCGGAGCCGGCCTCCGGCCCTGCGGAGTCGAGGCCGAGTTGGTCCAGCACTGCGCTGCCGAGTTCGCGCAGGCAGGCACCCCGCAGCAGGAGGGGGGCGGACAGGTCGATGCCGAAGTCCTGGCGGATGGCGTTGCGGATCCGCACCGCCATCAGGGAGTCCAGTCCCAGTTCGGGCAGCGGCGTCGTCTCGCTGAGTTCGTGGGCGCCGAACCCCATGATGGCTGCCGTTCTGGCGACCAGACGCGCATACACGGTGTCCGGGGCGGAGCTGCCGAGTGATGCGATGCCGGCCGGACCGACCCAGTCGTCGGCGCCGAGTGCGCTGTCACCGAGAACCTCGGAGAAGAAGGGGATGGCGGACAGGCCGGGGAACGCGGCCAGCACGCGGTCCGCGTCGAGGGGGACGACACCGACGTGCGAGCGGTTGAAGGTCACGAGTTCCTGCAGGGCGTCCATACCCTCGCTCAGCCGGATGGGCTCCAGGGCCGACGCCGGGTTCCCGACCGCCGCACCGACGTTCTCCCAGGGGCCCCAGGCGATGGAGGTCGCCGGCAGGCCGGTGGCTCTGCGCTGGTGGGCGATGGCGTCGAGCCAGGCATTGGCAGCCGCGTAGGCGGACTGCCCCGGTGAGCCGACAAGTGCTGCGGCGGAGCTGTAGATCACCCACCAGTCCAGATCGTGGTCGGCGATGGCCGCCTCCAGGTTCCGGGCTCCGACGGTCTTCGGACGCAGCACCGTGTCGACGTCCGCCGGCTCCAGATCCGTGATCATGCGGTCGTGCAGGACACCGGCACAATGGGCGACACCACGCAGGGTGTGTCCCTCGGCGAGGGCGGCACGCACCAGACTCGGGGACACGTCCGGTTCCGCGATGTCTCCTTGGACGACGGCGACCGAGGTCCCCCGGGCCCGCAGGTCGGCCAGGACGGCCTGGGCCTCGTGTCCGGGAGCACGACGTCCGTTGAGGACGATGCGCCCGGCGCCCTGCTCGGCGAGTCGGCTCGCGGTCGCCAGGCCCAGCCCGGTCAGGCCACCGGTGATGATGTACGCGCCGTCGGGACGGGTGAAGGCCACCTCGGCGTTGCGCTGTGGGCTGAGGTCGGCGCGGGCGAGACGGGCGGTGAGGCGAGTGCCGGACCTCCAGGCGATCTCGTCGGCGTCGCCGCCCGCGAGGATTTCCTGGACGAGGCCGTCGACCGCGCCGGGCTGCTGGTCGATGTCCACCAGGGAGGCCCGCAGATGGGGGTGCTCGAGCGCCAGCACCCGGACGAGTCCACGCAGGCAGGCAAGATGCGGCGTACCGGGTTCCCCGGCCCCTGCCGCCTGTGCCAGCACGGTCGCCATCCACAGGCGCGGCGGGTGCCGGTGCGTGCCGCCGGCCAGACGGCGGGCCAGCCGTGCCGCCCCCCGCAGTGGCCGCATGTCGTCGTCGCGTTCGTGCTGCGGGAGGAACAGGACGACGGCGCTCGGGCCGTCCTGCGGACTCCCCAGCCAGGCGTCGAGTTCGGCGTCACAGGCGTCGTCCTGGGCATCGGTCGGCGTGACGTCGACACCCTCTGCTTCCAGGGCCGACTCGATCGAGGCCATGACGCTGCCCGCGGCGTCCGGTTCGTCGCTGATGAGCAGGACACGCTGCGGGCGGCCCGTCGGCAGGGGAGCGGTGGACTTCTCCCACTGGATGTCGTAGGTGAACGTGTCGAGGGACCGGGGCACGTCGCGCTGCTCGACGCGACGCGACCGGACGAACCGGGCGACGACCTCGCTCGTGGCGCCCAGGGCGCAGACATGCCACTGGCTGTCGTCCGTGTCCGCCGCCCCGGCGCCGTCGACGGCCGTGCAATGGATGTCGTAACCGGTGTCGAGGACACCCGGCCCTTTGATGCGCAGGGCCCGTACGCCGACTGGGACGATACGCGTGGTGACCCGGCCGGTTCGGTCGCCGCCCGGTGGCGTGTCCGCGGCCCCCAGCTCATCCAGCATGGCGGTCAGCAGGCGTGCGTAGGACGGACGGTGCGGGTGGAGCGGGTTCTCGGGAGCGAAACGTCGCACGAGGGCCGGGGCCCGTGCCGCGTCGTGAGGCTCGCCCCGGGGTTCGGGATCGCGGGTGATGCGGGCCGAGGCGTAGCAGCGCCAGGTGGTGCCTGCGCCGCGGGCGTGGAGGGTGACGGTTCCGTGGGTGCCCGAGACCGGTTCGTACACCGTGGTCAGGGGGGTACTGCTGGAGATGGCGAGCCAGTGGTGGATCTGCAGGTCCTCGATGCCGAGGTCGGTGATTCCTTCTCGGGCCCACAGGTCCAGGCCGGCTTCGATCACCAGCTCCGCGGCCTCGACGAGGGTCAGCACCGCTCTGCCGTGGACCGTGCTCCGGGTGCCGTGCCGACGCGTGCCGACGTCTCCCCGCCACAGCACGGCGCCGGTCCTCGGATCGTCGACGCGCACGCCCAGCAGGAGGTGGCCGTCGGCTCCGGTCGAGGGCGCGGGGCGGGGGAACCAGAACCGTTCGTGACGCCAGGCGGGGGTCGGCAGTGCGGTGCGCGCACCGGCGGGCCACAGCCCGGGGTCCACCGTGACGCCGGCAAGGTGCAGCCTGGCCAGCGCGGCACGTACCTGGACGGTGTCGTCGGCGTTCTTGTGCAGGGTCGGGACGACCAGGGCCCGGTCACCCGCCGCGGTCGCGTCGAGGGTCTCGGTGAGCGGGACGACGGCGATGGGGTGGGGGGAGATCTCCAGGAACAGGGTGTGGCCGTCCTCGGCCGCCGCGGTCACCGCCTGTTGCAGGCGCACCGGGCAGCGAACGTTGGCGCACCAGTAGTCGGCGTCGGCTGCCGTGACCGCGCGGGGATCGTCGAGGACCGTGCTGTACCAGGGCGTGGTGGGTGTGCGCGGGCGCAGGGCAGCAAGATCTTCGCGCAGTGGCGCCAGGACCGGGTCGACCGCAGCCGAGTGCCCGGCTCCGCCGACCTCCAGCAGCCGGGCGAGATGGCCCTGCTCGGTCAGCTCGTCCACCAGGTCGCGCACCACCTGCGTCGGTCCGGCCACCGTGCAGCGCTGGGGCGAGGAGTGGACGGCGACCTCGACCCCGGGAAAGCGGCCGAGTACGTCCGCCCGGGACTGTGCGGGCATCTCGATCGCGGCCATCGCACCTGCGTGTGCGGCGTCGATGGTCAAGAGGTGGGCCGATCGGCGGACGATGACGCGCAGTCCGTCGTCGGCATCGAGAGCGCCGGCGACCACGGCGGCCGTGACCTCGCCCATCGAGTGGCCGACGACGGCGGCGGGCTCCACGCCGTAAGCCTGCATGGTGCGTGCCAGGGCCAGCTGGATTCCGAAGAGCAGCGGCTGGATCCGGTCCACTGTCCAGCCGGAATCGGACGTGAGCATGTCGGTCAGCGACGAGCCGGCTTCCGCGAGGAAGACCGGATCGAGTGCGGACACCTGGGCGGCGAAATGGGGGTCGCCGGTCAGCAGGCGCCGCCCCATGCCCTCCCACTGCGAGCCGTAACCGGAGAAGACGAAGACCGGTCGGCTCGCGGTGAACGACTGTGCCGCCGTGGCGTCGGTGCACGCTGGGACCACGCCGGGAACTGTCTCCCCGCGGGCCAGCGCGGCGAGTCCGGCAGCCGCCTCGGGGCGGGTCCGCGCGACGACGGCGGCGCAGGACGGACCACGGCGGTACGAGGCGAGGGTGTGGGCGATGTCGGTGAGCGCGGGCGCGTCGTCGGCGCCCACCCACCGCGACAGACTCGCGGCCACGTCCGCGAGCCGGTCGGAGGAACGGGCGGACACCACCAGGATGTGCGGGTGGTCGCCCTCTTCGCCGTCGGTCGCCGGAGGCCGCCCGGGACCCGGGGCGGTCGGTGGCGCCTGTTCGAGGACGGCGTGGGCGTTCGTACCGCCGAACCCGAAGGCGGACACCCCGGCGCGTCCGGGACGGTGCCCGGAGGTGGGCCATGCCGTCGGTTCGGTGACCACGCGCAGGCCCAGCTCGGTGAAGTCGATGTGGGGGTTGGGGCTGTGGAAGTGCAGGCTGGCCGGGATACGGCCGTGGTGCAGGGCCAGTGCGGTCTTGATCAGGCCGATGATGCCGGCTGCGCCTTCGAGGTGGCCCAGGTTGCTCTTGACCGATCCGACGAGCAGCGGCCGGCCGAGCTCTCTGCCGCGGCCGACGACCGCTCCGAGGGCTGCTGCCTCGATGGGGTCTCCCAGCAGGGTGCCCGTCCCGTGCGCTTCGACATAGTCGACGTCGGCCGCGTCGATCCGTGCGTCGCGCAGGGCGTCGCGGAGCAGCGCTTCCTGCGCCGCCGGGTTGGGTGCCATGAGGCCCGCCGACCGGCCGTCCTGGTTCACGGCGGTGCCCTTGATGACGGCGAGCACCCTGTCGCCGTCACGCTGGGCGTCGGCGAGCCGCTTGAGCACGACGACGCCACAGCCCTCACCCCGGGTGATTCCGTCCGCCGCGGCGTCGAAGGGCTTGCACCTGCCGTCCACGGCCAGCGCGCCAGCCTGTTCGAACGAGGACGTGACCGCCGGGGACAGGAGCACGTTGACTCCCGCCGCCAGTGCCGTGTCGCACTCCCCGCTGCGCAGGCTGCGGCAGGCCAGGTGCACGGCCACGAGGGACGACGAGCAGGCCGAGTCGGTGGTGAAGCTGGGCCCGTGGAGGTCGAGCAGATAGGACACGCGGTTGGCGGCGATGCTGCCAGCGGCTCCGGTGCTGGTCCACGGTGTCAGGCGTGAAGGGTCCGAGGTGGTCAGATGCCCGTACTCGAGCGAGCTCAGGCCGACGAAGACGCCGGTGGGGGTGGACCGGAGGGCATGGGCGGGTACTCCCGCGTGGTCCAGCGCCTCGCAAGTGACTTCGAGCAGCAGCCGCTGCTGGGGGTCCATGCCTTCGGCCTCGTGGGGCGTGATGCCGAAGAACTTCGCGTCGAATCCCTCGATGTCGTCGAGGAAGGCGCCCCACCGTGTGGTGGACTCCATCAGGGCGGTGACGTCGGGCGCCGTGCCGACGAAGTTGGGCCAGCGCACTTCGGGCACCTGGCCGACCGCGTCCGTTCCTGCCAGGAGCTGCTCCCAGAACGCGTCCGGCCCGTGCACGTTTCCCGGCAGG
Source organism: Streptomyces sp. MNU76 (assembly GCF_020982545.1). GTDB lineage: Bacteria > Actinomycetota > Actinomycetes > Streptomycetales > Streptomycetaceae > Streptomyces. The sequence goes on from NZ_JAJKLK010000006.1 coordinate 134,220, forward strand.
CGGCAGCCGATGCCGACGACGGCGACGGCTGTCGCTTCGCCGGACGTACGAGGCTGCTCGTCCGACTCCGCGGTGTCGGCGTCGTCGGCACCCGCCAGGGCGCTGGCCAGTTGTCCGATGGTGGGATGCTCCCACAGCAACGTGGCGGACAGTGGCCGGTCGAGCATCTTCTCCAGCTCGCCGGTCAGTCCGACGGCGTCGCGGGAGGTGAGGCCATACTCCGCCAGCGGGCGGGCGTCGTCGAGGTCTTCCGGGGAGATGCCGCTGATGTTCGAGACCAGTTGCACCAGCGCGTTCCGCAGTTCGGCCGCGCTCGACCCGGAGCGGCTGTCCGTAGTGAAGGTGACCGTCCGGCTGTCCTCGACCGGCTCCTGGTGTCCGCCTGACTGCCTCATGCGTTGCCGGTCTCCCTCTGTGCTTGCGTGTCGGAGCTCCAGGCACCCTGGAGGTACTGCTCACGGCAGGCGCCGCGGGAGACCTTCCCGCTGGTGGTGTGGGGCACGGTGCCCGGCGGGGAAAGGACGAAGTCATGGAGGGCGACGGCGTGACCGGCGGACACCGCGGCGCGGACGGCGCGGGCCGCCTCGTCCCGGACACCGTGGGGTTCCGCGAGGTCACGGGCGTGCTCGGCGACGACGACCAGGCGTTCTCCGTCGTCGGTGAGGACGGAGAACGCCGCGGTGTGATGGCGGCGGATCGCCGGGTGGGCGTTCTCGACGGTGTGCTCGATGTCCTGCGGATAGTGATTGGTGCCGTCGATGATCACGAGATCCTTGATGCGGCCGCTGATGTAGAGGTGTTCGCCGTACCGCAGTCCCAGATCGCCTGTGCGCAGCCAGTGACACGCCCGGTCGCCCGATTCGTCGCCGTGGAGGGTGGCTCGGAAGGTGGCTTCGCTCTGTTCCGGGCGTCCCCAGTAACCGCGCCCGACATTGGGTCCGCGCAGCCAGATCTCACCGACGCACCCGTCCTCCAGACGAACGCGGGTGACCGGGTCGACGATGGCCGCCTCCTGGCCGGTGGGCTGTCCGCAGCCGACCAGGCGGGTCACGGCCTGTGCCCCGGTGCCCTCGGCCGCACGGGCGGTACCGGCCGCCAGCGCGTCCCGGTCGAAGCAGGTGACAGTCGGTGCCTCCCCGGCCGGAGAGGCAGAGACGAACACGGTCGCCTCGGCCAACCCGTAGGACGGGCGCATGGCTGTGCGGACCGCGCCGATCGGGGCGAAGGCCTGCTGGAACCGTCGGAGCGTCTGCTCGGCAATGGGTTCGCTGCCGTTGACCATGGCAGCGACCGATCCCAGCGACAGCTCGCCGCGCTCCTCGTCGGTGACGCGGCGCGCACAGTAGTCGTAGGCGAAGTTGGGGGCGGCGGTGAGCGCTCCCGGGTACTGAGTCAGCAGCCGCAGCCACCTGACGGGCTGCTGGACGAAGGCCAGCGGGTCCATGAGCACGGAGTGGACGTGGCCGACGACAGGCAGCACGATCGCCAGGACGAGCCCCATGTCGTGGTACAGCGGAAGCCAGCCGACAGTGCAGTTGCGCCCGGAGCGGATGCCGTACGCCTCCAGGGCCTGGCGTGCGTTGGCGCACACGTTGGCGTGGGTGATCTCCACGCCGGACGGCATGCGGGTTGAGCCCGAGGTGTACTGCAGGTAGGCGCAGTCCTCGGGGCGCGGATGAGCGGTCTCCCCGCCCGTCGGTACGCCCCCTGGCACCGGCCCCGCGAGCAGGTCCCGCTCGGTGACCACGCGTACGCGGAGGCCGTCCTGGTTGGCGCAGAACTTCTCCGCCGTCTGAAGCGCATCGGGGCTGGTGAGGGCGAGCACCGGGTCGGCGTCGGCGAGCGCGGCGGCGAGCTTCTCCGCATGGCCGGGCAGGGACGGGGGAAAGAGGGGCACGGCGATCGCGCCGGCGCACGTGGCTGCGAGAAAGCCGACGACGTAGTCCAGGTTCTGCGGCCCCACGACGGCCACGCGCTCGCCCGCCGCTCCGGCGTGGCGCAGGGCCGTGGCGAAAGTACGTACCCGCTTCTCCAGCTGGCGCCACGTCAGACGGGACGGAACTCCGGCGCGGTCGGTACTGAAGTCCACGAAAGTAAAAGCTGTTTCATCGGGGGTTTGTGCTACGGCCTGAGCGAGATGGTCGCTGATCGTTTCTCTCACGGTTTTCAGCACTGAGTCACCGAACCTTCGTACCGGGCAAGGAATGGACTCTGCGGCCGTCAGCCCGTCAGGCGGATATGGAGACAGCCGTCGCCGCCCATCAACGCATCCAATGAATAGTGGCAGTGGTGAGAAAACAGCCAAACACAACGGCTTGCCGGGCTTCCAGCGACACGCCGAAGTCGCTGCCCGACCGGAGGAAGAGGGCTGATCCAGCGCGTCCTGACAGCGCGCCGAATACCGTCATCAGGTCCTCCGCGAGTCGCGCTCGATACGCCTGGAGGACAGCGTATGCAGGAAGGGTTTGAAACGTTACTGCCCATCAATACGCTCCCCCTCTGTTCAAGGCAGGCACCGTGAGTCGACTACGCGTCCTCGCCATTCTCATGGCCGTTATCCTGCCGTCATTCATGACGGCCCTGGACAATACCGTCGTCACTGTGGCACTGCCTCAGATCCGCGCCGAACTTGCTTTGGGTGACGCGGACTTGAAATGGGTGGCGGCCATTTACCCCCTGGCTCTCGCAAGCCTTCTCTTGCTGGGCGGGCATCTGGCCGACACCATCGGGCGGCGTTCGACGCTGATGCTCGGTGTCGCCTTCTTCACCGTCTCCTCGATCGGGTGCAGCCTGGCGACCTCAGGGGTGGCGCTGATCGCCTTCCGAGGACTCCAGGGAGCGGGCGGGTCGCTGATCCTGCCGGCCTCGCTGGCGGTCCTGTCACACGATCTTCCGCCGCGCGCACGCAGTGCCGCCTTCAGCGCCACCACTGCCGCACTGGCTTCGGCGCTGGCCTGCGGACCAGTTGTCTCCGGCGTCATGACACAGCACCTGGGCTGGGAGTCGGTGTTCGCCATGAACGCGCCGCTGGGATGCGCGAGTCTCCTCATCGGTTTCGTCGTCCCCCGGCACGCCCCCGCGGCCCGTTCTGCGCCGAAGTCATCGGCCACCCTCTCCCTCCGCGTCGTGGCGTTGGCCTGTTGCTTGCTGGCGGGCCTCGCCTACTGCCTGATCGAAGGACCCGAAAGGGGCGTTCTCAGCGTTCCCGTGGCCATGTCGGGTGCCATTGCCGTGGTCTCCGCCGTCGGCCTGTGGTACGAGCTGACACTGCGCCGGAATGCCGCGCTGCGGCTCCTCTTTCGGCAACGTCCCTTCATCGGCGGCATCATCACTCAACTGCTGTGGGGTCTGAGCGTGAGCGGAGTCTATTTCTTCACGTCCCAGTTTCTTCAGGACGGCCTTGGCCTTACCCCGACGTCAGCCGGACTGACGTTCATCCCCGTGGCGCTTTCCCTGCTCGTCGCCGCCCCTTTCATTGCCCGGACGGCACGCCGATGGGGGGACGGTCGGGTCTCCGCCGCGGGCCTGCTCCTGGTCGGCCTGGGGTTGTTGATGGTCGCTCTGGGAAGCGTTGGAGGGAGCCTCGTTCATATTCTGCCCGGACTCTCGATCATCGGCTTCGGCTCCGCACTGGCCGTTCCGCTGACCTCCCGTGCCCTGGAGTCTTCGCCCGACCGTTCTTCCGGCATTGCCGCCGGGCTGTTCAGCGCCGTCCGCGAGGCATCCGGGGTCGTCGGGATCGCCTTCGTAGGCGTGATGGTGTCGTACACGGAGCACGCCGCGGCCGCTGCTGGAGCCAAGGAGTCGGATGCCTTCCTCTCCGGCTACCAGGCCGGCCTGTGTCTGGCCTCCGCGCTGGTCGGGGCCGGGGCACCCGTCGCGTTGTGGGCGCTGCGACGCCGCAGGGACACGCCGAACGGCAGCAGGGAGCCGGCACCCTTTCCCGTGGACGCCTCGAAGCCCGAACCGTGAGTGGTCCCTCTCCCCAGGCCCGGGTTCTGCCGATATACGGCTCCGCCAGATGGGGCGCGGCCGACCACGACCCACCCGCACCCAGCCCACCGACCGTGCCCACTGGCAGTTTGAGGTTCCACCGCTGTGCGGGGTGGCTGACTAGCCTCGATCATTCGCGCGCCCAGCAGACTCGGAGGTCTTCGTGATGTAGCTGGCCTTGAGTCGTAAGCTCGTTGTCGCCCGCCGGTGGAAGTCCGGTCCGGGTAGCTGCCAGGAGGCCCGGTAGCAGACTGGCGGTGTCGGGGGGGGAAACGCCCGGCGTCGACCCCAGTGCCGAAAGCCCTGCAAGGGGGAGGTAGGTTCCCGCTCCGATGAACGGGTTCCTGTGGCCCACGGGCTGATCCTCCGTGTGCCCCGAAGCGGGTGCCGGACTCGATGGCCTGGGCGAGGACGGTGTGCGAGAGCCAGAAGCCGAACAGGGCGATCACGGCGGCGACCCACAGGCGGATGCCGAGGAACTTGATCGCGGCCCAGGCGATGACGCCCAGGACGAAGACGAGCGGCAGCTGCCGCTGGCGGCGGGTGTGGCACTGCTGCTCGTGTTCTACGCCGTCGAGCGCAAGGTGTCCGCGCCGCTGGTCCCTCTCAACGTGCTCGACAAGCGCTCCGTGGCCTGGGGCAACGTCGCCGGTCTGATCGCGTTCGTCACCGAGGACCTCGCTGGTCCTACTGCTGCCCCTCTACCTCCAGGAAGTGCTCGGCTTCTCCCCGCTGGCCGCCGGCCTGTCCTTCGGCGTGCTGGGCATCGGCACCGTTGTAGCTCCACGGCCCCGCGGGTCATCGGGAAGATCGGCAGCAAGCAAACGCTGGTCGTGGGCGGCCTCCTGCAGACCGTGTTCACCGTGGCCCTGCTCGGCCTCGGCGACGACCGCTCGTGGATGTGGCTGCTGCTGGTCGCCACCTTCGCCGGTGGAGTCGGAAAGACGGCTGGCCCGTGCGGCGGGCCGCGGAACGCTTCCAGGTCAGCCACACCACCGCCGCCCGCTGGGCCGGCCGCTACCGCTACTACGGCGCCCAGGCCATGCCCGACCGCTCCAGCCGCCCCCACCACAGCCCGCGCAAGACCCGCATCGACATCGAAGCCCAGGTCGTGCGGCTACGGCAGAAGCACCGCGTCGGCCCTGTGCGGCTGGCGGCCCGCACCGGCATCGCCGCCTCCACCGCCCACCGCATCCTGACCCGCCATGGTCTGCCCGCGCCGGCCGCCTGCGACCGGGCCACCGGCGAGCCCGTGCGCCGCTACGAACACGCCCGGCCCGGCGAACTGATCCACATCGACGTCAAGAAGCTCGGCCGCATCCCCGACGGCGGCGGCCACAAGGCCCTGGGCCGCGCGGCCGGCCGCAAGAACCAGACCCGCACCGGCCGCGGCTACCTCTACCTGCACACCGCCCTGGACGATCACTCCCGGCTGGCCCACACCGAAGACCTGCCCGACGAGAGAGCGGCCACCTGCGCCGGCTTCCTGGCCCGCGCCACCGCATGGTTCGCCGCCCAAGGCGTCACCGTCGCACGAGTGCTGACCGACAACGCCTGGGCCTACACCAAGAGCATCTGGCGCGACACCTGTCGTGACCTGGGCATCAGTCCTCGCTGGACCCGTCCCTGGCGGCCCCAGACCAACGGTAAGGTCGAACGCTTCCACCTCACTCTGCTCGACGAATGGGCCTACCACCGGCCCTACACCTCAGAGGCCGAACGCCAGGCAGCGTTTCCCGACTGGCTGGACTGGTACAACCACCACCGACCCCACACCGGCATCCGTGGCCAAACACCAGCCAGTCGCGTCACCAACCTGTCCGGACAACACATCGCGCCGGGAGCGCTGGTGTTCCGGCCCTTCGTCCTGATCGCGACATCGCATTCACGGAGAACCGGTTGCCGGTGCGGCGCACGAGGGGGCGGCCCTTCTCGCCCCCTCGTGCGGCCGGTGACCTGATCGGAACGGATGCCGACCTGGTCGGCGAACAGCACCTCACCGTTCTCGGCCTTCGCCGTCGCCCGGATCGGCGGCCATGTCTCCTCCAGCCAGGTCCGCACCGCCTCCGGGTTCCGCTCGACCGCACGCTTGTCGGGCCACTGGAACGCCTGCTCGCCCCCTGACAGCACCTGGTGCTCACGCACGCGCCGCCCACGTGGACGCCCGGTCAGTGCCTCACGCCCACCGGCCCTCCACCAGTGCGGCCACTGCCCGCAGCCGCAACGCTTCCTGCGCCGACGGCGACAACTACCGCGCGTCTCCCACCAGTTCACTCACGCAGCGTTCAACGACTCAGAACGCTCACCATTTCGGATCAATAGCGAACCCCGGAAATCACCCGCGAAGCAGAAAAATCAATTCCCGAACCCGCACCCTGGCCGGGCCACAGGGCCATTCGGCTCATTAATCATTTGTACAGCCATCACAGAGGGTTCTTCCATTTCGGCGATATCGCCCGGAGGCGCAACAAACCGGACTGCTTTTCTGCGTAATATGCCAGCCGCGGAATCAGGCGATTTTGCGCGGCCGAGAATCGCCAAGATCATCCCCTCAAAGGAGTTGTCCCCTCGATGACGCTGAATATCCATGACGCTCCCACGCGGCGCACGATGTCGGTGTGGATCACGGCGGTGACGGCTGTGGTGGTCGCTGCCGTCGTCCTCGCCCTGACGCCCACACGCGCGCACGCCATTGCCACCCCCGTGCCGATCGGTACGACGCTGGCCACTTACGGAGTACTGGGTGGTGCGACGGTCACCAACACCGGCCCCACGGTGGTCAATGGTCTCAACGTCGGTGTGAGCCCCGGTACGGCCATCACCGGGTTCCCGCCCGGCATTGTGACCCCGCCCGGGACTCTGCACGCTGCCGATGCCCACGCCGGCCAGGCCAAGGTCGAGCTGACCACGGCGTACAACCAGGCCGCCGGACAGTCGCTGGACCCCGTGGTGTACAACGACGCTCCCCACGAGTTCGGCGGCCAGGTGCTGACGCCGGGCCTCTACAGGGCGAACAGCAGCGCACAGATCACCGGCACACTCACCCTGGACGCCCAGGGCGACCCCAATGCCGTCTGGGTGTTCCAGATCGGTTCGACCCTGACGACGGCAGCCGAGAACAGCACGGTGAGCCTCGTCAACGGCGCCTCGCCGTGCAATGTGTTCTGGCAGGTGGGCAGTTCGGCCACGCTCGGTACCAACACCTCGTTCGTGGGCACCATCCTGGCCAACACCTCGATCAGCGCCACCACGGGGGCGACCATCAACGGCCGACTGCTTGCCGATGCGGGCGGTACCGGTGACGGCGCCGTGACGCTGGACACGAACAGGATCTTCCTGGGGCCGTGCGCTACCGGCGGGACCACGGGCGGGCTGGTCAGCGGCGGTCTGATCGCCGGGGCCACGACCGGTGACACGACCACGGGCACCACCACGGGCACGACGGGCAGCACCACCGTCGGCGCCATCGCCGGCGTCCCGACGGGCGGCGGAACCGGCGGCACCCCGGGTGGCCTCCTCGGCGGCGTCCTGACGTCGGGCGGCACCACGGGCGGATTGCTCGGCGGCCTTGTCGCCGGCACCACGACAAGCGGGACCACGGGCGCCACCATCGGAGGCGTCAACGGGGGCGGGAACGGCGGGCCCGGACACGACCACGGCGGGCAGCCGGGCAGGCCCGGTGGCCATGGGCACGGCGGGAACCCCGAGGAGCACGGCGGACACGACGAACACGGCGGGAAGCCCGACGAGCACGGCGGACACGACGAACACGGCGGGAAACCCGACGAGCATGGCGGACACGACGAACACGGCGGGAAGCCCGACGAAGGCGACCGCCACGTCGGCGCTCGTCGCTGAGTCGTACAGGCGTCCCTGAGGGGACGGACGGCGCCCGGCGTGCGGCGGATCGTTGTCGATTCCGCCGCACGCCGCCGCCGAAAGCTCGGGAGAAGCAGTGAGAGAAGCCGGGATCGAAAGGCCGGGTGAGGCCGTGCCGGATGGCGCTGCGTCGACGGATGCGGGCGTATCCGCGGACGAATTCACGCGGGAATCCACGCGGCAACCGACGGAAGAATCCCAGGAGAGACCCACGGAACAACCGAAGCCTCCGCCGGTCCTCCTGAGAGCGGCGACAAGTGCTGGCGTGTTCCTCTGCCTGACGACAGTCCTGGTCCATGTGCTCCTGGTGTTTCTGCACGTGGCGCCCCCGAATCCGCTCTCCCAGCAGTACAGCCGGCAGGTCAACGCGTGGGTCTTCCCGCTGTTCGAGCAGAACTGGCGACTCTTCGCCCCGGACCCGGAGTCCGTCAACCGGCAGATCTCAGCGAGGACCATGCACACCGCGCCGGACGGCACCGTGCAGATGAGCGGTTGGTTCGATCTGACCGCCGTGGACAGTTCCGCGGTGAAGCACAACGTCTTCCCGAGTCATACGGCGCAGAACATGCTGCGACGGGCCTGGAGTTCCTACCTCGAATACCACGGCGGCGACGACCGGCCGCGCTCGCAGCGGGCGTTGATGATTCAGCGGTACCTGACCAACATCGCCTCGGAGCGCGTCGCCGGGCGCCGTGGCGGGAGCTTCGAAGCCATCCAGCTACGGGTGGTCACCGTGCCCATCGCCGCGCCCGCCCCCGTGGGCGGCACGGGCGTGGCTGCAGTCGCGCCAGGAACGGCCGACACGCGATATCTGCCCTGGTGGAAGGTGAAGGCGGGCGCCCATGGAAACTGAGCTGGTACCCGCACGGCCCCCTCGTACCTCCGAGGGGGCCGGGGCGGGCGCGCCGCACCGCGCACCCGACCGTGTTCATACGGCCCTCGGCGTCCTGACCGAGGTGCCGGTCTCCCTGTACGCCGCGGCGGTCCTGCGCATCGGATACGGGCTGCTCTACCTCACATTCCTGTTGCGCGAGTTTCCGCACCGCGACGAGATCTGGGGTCCTGGATCACCGTGGACGCCGGAGCTGGCAAGGCAGCTGTTCGACCAGACGGGATGGGTCAGCATCCTCACCCTGTCCGACAGCCGGGCCTACTTCGAGGCCTGTTACGCGCTGGCCCTCGCCGCGTCGGCACTGTTCGCCCTCGGCTGGCGGACCCGAGCGGTGTCCGTGCTGTTCGCGGTCGTGGTCGCGTCGTTCCACGGCAGGGCGATCTTCATGACCGACGGCGGAGACAACCTCATCCTCCTCATGGCCGTCTACCTCGTCCTCACCGCATGCGGCCGTCGGTGGTCCCTGGACGCACGCAGAACCCGGCTTCGGGCGTGCGCGCGTGCTGAGGCGCGCCTGCCTGTGGACCGGGTGGCGGGCGGGCTCGGGCATCACCTCCGCGCTTCCCGGCGGACCCTGACCGCCGTGCTGCACAACTGCGGGATGTTCGTCATCGCGGCCCAGGTGTGCTTCCTCTACGGATCCGCGGGTCTGTACAAGGTGCAGGGCGGATCCTGGGGCAACGGGACCGCCCTCCACTACGTCCTGAACCTCGACCTGTTCCGGCCCTGGCCCGAACTCTCCCTCATGGCGGACGAGCACGACCTGCTGATCGCCCTCGCCTGCTACCTGACAGTACTGTTGCAGGTCGCCTTCCCGTTCGTCCTGTTCGGGCGCCTCAAGTACCCGGTCCTGACCATGCTGTTGGGCATGCACCTGGGTATCGCGGTACTCATGGGACTGCCCCTCTTCTCCGGCGCGATGATCATCGCCGACGCCGTCTTCCTGCCGGACCGCTTCTACCGGGCTCTGGGGCGGCTGTGGCGACGCACCGCGCGAGGGCCAGGTTCCGGAAGAACGGCGGACGCGCCACGGACACCCCGCGCACGGGTACCCGCGCAGAGCGAACCGGTTGGCTGAGGGCCACGCCCTACCGCGTCCCGGCCAAGGGCGAGGAGGGCCTCCCGGACGGTGGCGACTCCCTGTCCGGGCCGGCTCTCCTCCGTGTGCTCCTGCAGTGGCGCCCTTCCGGCCCGCGCCTGCTTCCAGGGCTCGGCAGTTCCTGGCCACTGAGCATGGCTCCCGACGCCTCCGATCGGACGCGGTGCCCACAGCGTGCCCGTAAGACCGGTCAACCACGGTCGACAGCGGTGCGACCCTGCACCTCGGGGCACCACACCAGGAGATGTATGCCCAGGTCAGGAGCCATCCAGCCGTCCAAGCGCCGTCGCTTCCCAAGCTGAGAGCGCGACTTCGATTCTCGTCACCCGCTCCATGATGAAACACCAGGTCAGCGGCCTGGGGTTTGTTTGCCGTCTAGACCATTTCAGGCTTTCCGCGCCCTCCGCGTGCCCTAACTCGCGCGAATGCGCTCATCGAACGACCATTGGGGCCATTCACTGACAACCCATCAGCGATTTGTCTCGAATATCGAGACACCTTTTCCGTGACCTGCGCCGTCTATTTCGCCGGGGTCATGAAATCGCATGCGCAAAGCGGCAGTTCACGCGGAACAGCAACCGCAGTCGTTCTGCGCCGGCGATACGGCAGCGGCATCGCCGAAGCGGGGCGGGGCCACAGGGGCGCAACAGCCCCTTCCCTGCCAAGCGTCGCGGCCTTCCTTCGCGGCGATGGCAGCGATGACGAGCGCGGCGATGGGGTCGGCCCAGGACCAGCCGAGGGCGGCGTTGAGGAGCAGGCCGATCAGGAGCACGGCCGAGAGGTAGGTGCACAGCAGGGTCTGCTTGGAGTCGGCGACCGCGCTGGCGGAGCCGAGTTCGCGGCCCGAGCGGCGCTGGGCAGCGGACAGGAAGGGCATGACCGCGAGGGAGAGTGCGGCGAGCACGATGCCGGGGACGGAGCGCTCCGCCTCGCCGGTGCCGGTCAGCGCGCGGACGGCGTCGGCGGTGACGTAGGCGGCGAGCACGAAGAAGGACAGCGCGATGATCCGCAGGGTGGTCTTCTCCCGGGCCTCCCGTACGGCGTGCTCGCGGGCGGAGAACTGCCAGGCGACCGCGGCGGCCGAGGAGACCTCGATGATCGAGTCCAGGCCGAAGCCGATCAGGGCGGTGGAGGAGGCGAGCGTGCCGGCGGCGAGGGCCGCGACCGCCTCGACGACGTTGTAGGTGATGGTCACGGCGACCAGCAGGCGTATCCGGCGGGCGAGTGCCTCGCGGCGGGCCGGGGACGGGCCGAGGGATATCGCCGTCATCAGCAGCAGCCCTTCTCGTCGGCGTCCTCGCAGATACGGTCGGCGGCCACGGCCACCACGGCGGCACGCAGGTCGTCCAGGGCGTGCCCGAGGCGTTCATCGGCCAGCTCGTAGCGGGTGCGGCGGCCGTCGGGCACGGTGACGACCAGGCCGCAGTCGCGCAGGCAGGCGAGGTGGTTGGAGAGTCGGGTGCGGGAGACGCCGAGGGTGTCGGCAAGGTCGGCGGGGTAGGCCGGGGCCTCGCGCAGGGCGAGCAGGATGCGGCAGCGAATCGGATCGGCCAGCGCGCGGCCGAATCGGGCGAGTACGTCGATGTCCGTGGCAACAGTCAGCACGCGAATGACCATACATAGAATCCTGAATTCAAGGAATCGTGGATCGTGGTACGCGGGAGGGCTACAGCCGGGCCAGGGTCTGTCCAGCCAACGGCTCTGGCCGCCGGGGCGGGGCGGGTGATTGGACATGGCACCGCCACGTCCCGGGTCCGGGCCGAGACCACCACCGCGTCGCCGCCATCCGCCACGTCCTCGACGACCAGCGCCGAAAGTCCCGAAAACACCGCCCCTACAAGGGAGTTGATATCCACCACAAGATCATGATCAAGGGCGGCTACTCGGCGTCACCACCGACTACGGGCCAGAGCCGAAGACACGACCACCGTACAGACCCGCACCTGTATCGGCGGCTGACCCACCAGGGGCCGGGCGACATCCGACGCGCCCGGCCCGGCGTCCGGGTCGCGCCGGTGGTTGCGCTCGATGTCGGCCCCACTCGCGGATCGGCAAGCCGGTCGCCATCACGGTCGCCGCCGTCGCCAAGCTGTGCCCCGGTGAGGTCGAGCCAATCCTGGGCATCGGACTTGGTCACGAACGTCTCCGGGGCGGTGTACCGCTGTCCGTCCGCGCCGATACAGCATGCAGGATGGAAGCTTGCGCGTCGTGCCGAACTCTCAGGGCAGCCGAGTTTGGCGTGCCGGACGCGGCGCTCCGCGATCAGTCAGCGGACGAAACGCTCGCCCACTGGAGCGGCAGGAGGGGCTGCGCCTCCGCCCGCCCACGGGCACGGCCCCCCGGATCGAAGAAGCCGTCGCACACGTCACCAGAACCCTCGGCGGCGCTCTGTCGTGCGGCGTGGCCGTCCGGTGGCGGCCCTCCCCGTACGAGCCGGAAGCGATCGCCGCGAAACGCCGAATGCCCGAAATGCGCACCAGATGTAGCATGAAAGCGGGTCGGCACAACTCACGTGCGACCGGCCCGGAAGGGCGACCCCGGTGTGCATACGCCGGGGTCGTTGGCGCTTCATGGCCGAGCGGGACTTCGTGGTCGTCGCACCGTTCGAGGTCCGCCATGACGTGCCGAGCGGGTCGGGCCCGGACTGGTCCTGGGCGGCCGGGGACCGGAGCCGGTCAGCGCGCCGTATGCCGGGGGGAGCGCCGGATGGAGCGGGCCACCAGGTAGACCAGATCGGCGACGAGAAGCAGTACGCCGACGGACATCAGGTAGAGCGCACCGTCGATGGTCGCGCCGATGACGACCAGAGCGATTCCGGCGATGAGCAGGGTCGGGAAGAGGACCATGACGGGACGCCTCCTGGGCGGAATCACGGGATCTGCGCGGTCTCCCGGCTCCGGAGGGACCTGAGAACCCTGGGTTCGGTGGGGCACATCGGTGATGGTCACGACGAAAGATGGCCGGCGCCCCGCGAGCACGCCGATCGCGAGGCGGGTGCGCCAGGCAGCGTGCGATTCGTTCGGTCCGCCGCATGCCAGGGCGTTCGGCTCCGGGAGTCCTGGACGCCTCGCCGCCGACGGCCCCGTGCGACTTTAGGCCCAGGGGGCGGTACTCAGGCGGTACGTCGGGCGCGGTGGCGGACTTCCCGGAGTCGGACCTTCGAGGGGAGGCGGTCCAGGCCGGCCGAGTCCCGTGCGTCTGCGAGCGTTTCCCGGCTCAGTCGCCCCAGGGTCAGCGCTGGATCGGCGTGGGACTCCAGCATCAGCCGTACGCGTGCGGTGGGAGCGGTACGTCGGCCCGCCAGCCGTACATGGGCCCGTGAGACCCCGTCCAGGGCTTGCGCCTCCTCCTCGATGACGTCCTCCAGGGTGCGGCCGTTGAGCCGGGACGCCTCGCCGTCCTCGCTGTCGACGAGGACCTGGCCCAGGCGGTGTCCGCGTTGTGCGAGGAGCCACCACAGCAGCAGGACCAGCAGCACGGCGAGCGCCGCGATGACGGTCGGCCACCACCAGCCCTCCTCCCGCCACCGGGTGCGCCCCTCGACGCCCAGCACCACGTCGCCCGGCCCGCGGAAGGGCCACCAGCCCGGCGTTCCGAAGTCCCAGTGGCGCTGCAGGTCAAGCCCGCCCAGCAGTACGCCGCCGCCCAGGGCGAACAGTCCGAGGCCGAGAAGCCCCAGCAGCACCCGGTTCACCGTCTTGAGCATCAGGATCGCCTCAGTCCTTCTTCGGGCGCCGAACGCGCACGGTCAGCATGGGGCGCCGGGCGAGACGCAAGGACGTCATGGTTTCCCCGAGGGTGGCTTCCAGGTCTCTGCGGACCTCCCCGAGTTCACGGAAATGTGCCCGCGCCCGGGCCTTGACCTTGCGGCGGCCGACAGCGACCTGCACCGACCGGACACCGGGTACCCGCATGGCCCGGTCACGCAGAATCAGGGCGGCCGCGCGTCGGTCGAGTCCGGCGCGGACCTCCTCCGTCCGAGGGATACCGGTGGGCCTGCGCATGGGCAGCAGCCTGCGCAGCCCCGGCGTCACCGCCAGGAGGAAGAGCCACAGGCCGAGGGCCATCGCCACGGCGGCCCCGACGATCATCCAGGTGTCGTCCAGGGGCCGTGTGGCCAGTTCGTCGGCGAGGCGCCGTCGCCAGCTCATCGCGGTCCGGCCCGCCCGCACCGCGACCACGTCGTACAGGAGCAGCCCGACGGCCGCGGCGGACACCAGGGCCACCAGGGCGGCGGGCAGCCGCCGCGTCGACCAGAAGCGGCGCGGCGGCCGGCGGCCTGCTCCGTCCCCCGCAGCCGTCCCATCCGCGACTGCTCCGTCCCCCGCAGCCGTCACGTCCGCGCCCGTCTTCTCGTCCGGCCCCGGACTGCCGTCGGCGGACGGAGCCGTCGATCCGTCGGCAGGCGGAGCGGGCGGTCCGGAATCGGAGGGAGGGCCGCTGTCGCCGGTCGGCTGCCGCCAGGTGTTCGCGCTCATCTCACCCTCTCCAGGCCCGAGTGCCGCGCATGCACCGAGTGCAGCCTCTCGACCGACACCACCAGGTCGGACACCTCCATGCCGGCCCAGGTCCTGAGCCGCTCGGTGACCTCCCGGCGCACCGCGGCGCACTGTGCGCCGATGTCGGACGGATAGCCGAGTTCGACGGTGATGTGCACCTGTGCCCCGCCGAGCACCGCCTGCCGTCCGGCAGCGGGTTCCATGTCCCGCCCCTCGGTGTCCCGTCCCCGGGTGTCCCGTCCCCGGGTGTCCCGCTCCGGGGCCCGTCGCACGTATGCGGTCACGTGCGGTGTCCGGCGGTCGGATGGTACGTGGCCGGTCGACTCGGTGAACCGGCTCAGCGCCTCGCGCGCGACCCGGGCAGCGGTCTTCGCCACGACCCGGTCGGCGACGGTGATCGCGCCGCGCTCCCTGCGGGGGACGCCTGGACGCGGGCCTGCCTCACCGGTCACCGTCGCCAGTCTTCCCGAGCCCGTCGCCGGTCATCGCTGATCCGCTCCTGGCGGTCCCGGCGGCGGACGAAGTCGCCCGGTTCTAGATCACCTTCCATGAACCGCCCGACCACGAGACCGACGACGCCCAGCCCCAGGACCAGCAGGAAAGCCCAGAAATCGCCGAAATACGCGGCGAAACCAAGCGCCATACCGGCAATCAAGCCCACCACGGCCCTGCTCATCACGCGCTCCTTCATTCAAGCGGGCTACGCCGCCCCGGTGCGGGCTCCGCTCCGGCTACTGGACCCGCTGCCGCTCTGCTTCTTCGTCCTCCTCGTCCGGCAGCTTCACGTCGCTGACCGTGATGTTGACTTCCACGACTTCCCGACCCGCCATCCGCTCCACCGCGGAGATCACGTTCTCCCGCACGTCACCGGCGACATCCGTGATCGAGACGCCGTAGTCGACGACGATCTCCAGGTCGACGGCCGCCTGTTGCTCGCCGACCTCGACCTCGACCCCGCGGGTGACGGACTTGCCACTGCCGGCGCCAGGCATCCGCTCCCGCATGGACCCCATCGAGCGCGCGAAGCCGCTGCCCAGGGCATGGACACCGAGCACGTCCCGTGCCGCCATTCCGGCGATCTTCTCCACGACCACGTCGGCGATGGATGTCCGACCGCGAGAACCGGGCGCACCACCGTGTCCTACGCCGGTGTTCTCAGTCATCGGGATATTCCTCCCTCGTGAGGCTCACACAGCACTCATAGATACAAGTATATTCGCTTTAGTAGTACTTGCCATTGTTTGCGAATCATATGGCGAAATGACGGACGAGCGGACGAGCGGCCCGGGCAAGCCGGAAATGAGCAGTGGCCCCGGAAGAAGAAGGAGGGTGAGACAACGGTGAGAACCGACGCGTGGACGCAGGCAGTACGGAACCAGCTCGCCCTGGGCCGGCTCCTGCCGCTCGGCGGGCGCGAGGACGGGGCGTGGATCACCGAGCAGGCCGCCGTACGGGCCCTCGGGCGCGCGGCCGCTGAGATTCCCGGTGTCCGGCTGGGGACCCTGCGCATCGGGCCGGTACCGCTGGAGTCCGTGTCCGAACCGGCCGTCCCTGCGCCTGCCAGCGCGCTACCGCCTGGCCCGCTCAGGATCGAGGCCGCCTTCACGGCATCCCTCGGACAGCCACTGCCCGAGGCCGCCGACCAGTTGCGGAGCGCCCTGCTTCACGCGGCCGCCGAACGGCTCGGCCTGGCCACCGCGACAGCCGACCTGCGGATTTCGGATCTCCATGAGGGCCCGGACGAAGGCCCGGACGAAAGCCCGGACGAAAGCCCGAACACTGAAGTGACATCGCGGGCCGCGACGAGGGACATGAGGCCGGCGCCGGAAGGCACAGCCGCTCGCTCCTCGCACCCGGTGGCAGGAAAGGGGTCCGGGCAGGGGCCCGTCGGGGAGATCGCGGATGTCGCGGCGGGGGTTCCCGGCGTCGCCCGCCTCACCGCCGTGCTGGGAAGCCGTCCGGTCAGGCTGCATGACCAGGTCGATCCGCCCGGCCGGCACGTCGAGATCCACTTCGCGGTCGCCCCCGGACACCATCCCCTGCACGTCGCCCGCGCCGTCCGGAAGGCCGTGGCCGCCGCGGCCGCCGGTGACACGACGGGCCCGGTCACCGTCGCCGTCCTCATCACGGAGACATGAGTCCAGGTCGACCGGAGGACGTCCCGCACGGGCTCCATGGCGCGCGCCACCGGTCGCCGTCGTCCGCCGCGGAAGCGCGCGGATCGCTCCAGGTGCCCTGCCCTGGCACGGTGTGAGACCTGCCTGGCAGGGAACCCGCGTTCGGACAGGAGGTCTGCGCGGCTGCGGCCGGCGAAGCAGACGTCGTCCTCTCTCCGCGGTCGCGCGACGCGCGTCCCGCCGTGGAGAAGCGCCTTCCTCCCAGCGGCCCGGTCTCAGCGGCTCCCAAGGCGGCACCGAGCCATCTGCCTCCTTCGGAGAAGAGCTTCATCATCATGAGCAGCAATACGACGGCCGGCCTCCCGCCCCCGAGGACGTCCGGCAGTGACTTCGCCCGATTGTCGCGAAAGATCGCCGATGCCGGCCTGATGGAACGCCGCCCCGGCTACTACGCGCTGCGGATCACCGCGGTGGCCGCGCTCTACGTCATGGGGTGGGCCGCCGTCGCACTCGTCGGCGACAGTTGGTGGACCCTGGCGGTCGCCGCATTCCTGGCCGTGGTCTTCGGCCAGGTCGCCCTGCTCGCCCATGACGCGGCCCATCGCCAGGTGTTCCGCCGACGCAGGGCCAGCGAGGTGTCCGGACGGATCGCCGGTACCGGAATCGGCATGGGCTACGGATGGTGGCAGGACAAGCACACCCGCCACCACGCGAACCCCAACCACGAGGAACTCGACCCCGACCTCGACCCCGACCTGCTGGTCTGGTCCCAGGACCAGGCCAGGGCCGCCAAAGGACTCCCCCGTCTGATCGGCCGCTGGCAGGCGTTCCTGTTCTTCCCTCTGCTCACACTGGAGGGCTTCAACCTGCACGTGTCGAGCGTGCGGGCGCTGGCCAATCGCTCGCTCAGGCACCGAACCCTCGACGGCGCCCTGCTGTTCGTACACTTCGCGGTCTATGTGACCGTCCTGCTCTGGCTGCTGCCGCCCACCATGGCGATCGCCTTCATCGCCGTGCACCAGGCCCTGTTCGGCGTCTACCTGGGCTCCCTCTTCGCACCCAACCACAAGGGCATGCCGATACTGACCGGCCAGGACCGCCCGGACTTCCTCCGCCGCCAGGTCCTCACCTCACGCAACGTGCGCGGCGGCCTGTTCACCGACATCGCCCTGGGCGGGCTGAACCATCAGATCGAGCACCACCTGTTCCCCAGCATGCCCAGCCCCAACCTGCGCCAGGCCCGGGCCATCGTGCGCCGCCACTGCCGGGAACTGGACGTCGACTACGTGGAGACCGGGCTGCTCACCTCCTACCGACTGGCCCTCGCCAGTCTCCACCGGGCGGGAGCACCGCTCCGGCACGCACGCGTCCCTGCCTAGGGCTAGGGCGTGTTTCGGAAGTCCCTTCGTCGCCCGAAGGGCGGCTCTGCGGCGTCCGGTGCGTGCTCTCGGCGCGCCGGACGAAAGGCCTCGTACTGGGTGTACTTGGCCTTTCGTCCGGTGCGGCGGTGGGGGTACCTCCCGGTCGAGCGCCAGCCGAGGCCGGGGGAGCGTGCCGGGCGTCGCAGAGCAGAAGGGACTTCCGAAACACGCCCTAGTGCACGGAACCCACGTCCCTGATACGGGACGCGCATCCCGCACAAGCCACCGCTGCCGCTGTACGCGATCCCCAGGCCGATGGCCTGGGGACCGTGCTGTGTCCGTCCGGATCGTCCTGACGTCATCGCCCGCCGTGGCGCACCACCCACGGCCGCGGCCGGGCCGAGCGGCGGTCGTCAGTCGGGGCGTTGGGTGCGGTTCTCGTGGGTGAGGCCGTCCGGGTGGGTGGTTGAGCGGGGTCCGAGGGGAAGCACCAGGGCCCTCAGCAGCACAGGGGCCGAGGGTCGGTGGACGGTGGGATCCGATGGCCTACGTACCGCCCCGATGTCCTGCCATCCCCACGACAGGAAGGCGTCGCGGGCCGGAGCGTCGGCCGGGTCGACCAGTGTCGCCCCGAGCGAGGCGTGGTGGTCGCCGAGCAGGCGTCGCTGAAGACGGCGGGCGAGGTCCTCGTCGCCGCTGTGAGGGTGCACCACGATCTCGGTGATCGCGAAGACGTGTCCGGACGCGGTGAGTTGTTCGACGCCCTGGGGGAGCTTCCCGTGGAACCCCCTCCACCAGGTCCCTTCGCGCGGCACGGGAAATCCGTAGGCGCATCCGGCGAAGGCCGTGTCCTCCGCGATCAGCAGGGCGAATCCGGGCCGCCTGATGTCGCCGGTGAGACGCCGCAGAAAGGCCTCCCGGCCCCGGTACCGGCGGCCCGCCCCCGCGCGGAACGACTCCACGGACAGATCCGCCAGGTCCTCCCGCAGAGTCTCTGCCTGCCAGCGGTTCAGCCGGCGCAGACGTACCGCGTGCGCGGGAGCCGCCGTTCCCGCCGGACCCTGCTGCGGCTCCCGGCGGTCCGGGGCGGTCACAGCGCGCCGCCCGCGACGGTCGGCACCTGGGGTCGGGCCGACCGGTCCGTGTGGTGTTCGTCGAGGAGAAAGCCGGAGCCGGTCAACTCGATGACGCGGGCCATGGCCGGAGGCGGATAGTGCAGTTGGAGGATCGTTCCGGCACCGGCGCCGAGCCGGAATGTGGTGAGGAATGCGTTGAGTCCGCTGGCGTCGCAGAAGGTGACCGCCATGAGATCGACGTCGATGGTACGCATGCCGTCGCGCAGACATCCGGCCAGTTCGGCGTACACGAGCGGGGCGGTGGCCAGGTCGATCTCTCCCGAGAGGGTGACGAGCGCGCGGGTGGTGCGGTCGTGCCGGTGGACGGTCAACTGGGGCAGGGGCATGGTTCCCTCGGTTCTCGACATCTGTCGGTGGTTCCGCGCGGCAGGATCAGGGGCCCGGCCACTCGCGGTGTGCCGCCGATATGGGCGATGGGTACGGTGACGCGCGAATGACCGGTCCGTTCAGGCCGGTTGGCGGGCGCGCCGACGCATCGGACGGCGCGGGATGCCCGTGGAACGGCCGAACCGGGGGGTGTGCTCCCGGTGGGCATCGTGACCTGGAGGGGTTCCGTCCCTGGCACACGGACAGTGGTGACGAACCTTTCGTCGTCCCCCGCCCCCGGTCGGCTCTGCCCCGGCCGAAGCCGACCCCCGGCCATCGGGGCCGGGCACCTCGGGACACGGGAAGCCGTCGGCTTGTCAACCGCGGTGCCATGCCGGGGAGTCCGGGGGCACGCACCACGACGGCCACGTCGGCCGGTTCGGCCACATCGGCCACATCGGCCGGTTCGGCCGGTTCGGCCAGTTCGGCCAGTTCGGCCAGTTCGGCCAGTTCGGATGCGGCCCTGCGGCCTATGGGCGCACCCTGTCCGAGCGGGTGCTCACAGCGCCCTCACGGGTGCGGCGCCGGAGGCGGAGGCGTCCACCTCCGGCGTCACGCCGACGGCCCGTGCCGGTCGTCCCCGCCCGGACACGGGCCTTGCGCGGAGCAGACGGTCGCGGTCCCGCGTCAGGCGTCCTGGAGTGACCGTAGTGGAAGGCGGCGATACGGTCGCCGTGCTGCGAGTTGAGCCGATGGATGAGGAGCGCGCCGAAGACGATCACCGCGATGATCACGATCAGGGTCAGGAATGTCTCCACGGTTCTCACCTCCCCGTCAGGTGATGCGGCATCGCTGCGGTCATGGCGGTGGTGGTCGGGATGCCCGGCCGTACGGTCCGGGCGCCGGCCTCACGTCCCCCTTCGGAGGCCCAGACCGCCTCACCGGCCCGGTCGGTCTCCGCCACGGTCCGCAGGCGCGCCTCCTCCTCCATCAACCGGCTCGCGGTCGACGTGCCCAGGGGGTCGCTCGCGGCGGCCATCAGCCGGGCTGCCGATGCGGCGGGCGTCTGCGGTGGTATCACCAGGAGGTTCCACCGGCCCGCATGGTAGGAGAGCAACAACAGTTCGTGCGGGTCCTGCTCCCACCGGAACCAGCCCACTTTCACCACGTGTCCCGCGACGGGCACCTTGCGCGGAACGACCGGCCAGTGGACGGGATTCACCGTCACGCGGGTGATCCGGCCCCACAGCGGGTCCAGTACGGCCGTCAGGGAAAGTAGTTCCGCCGCGAGATCGCGGGAGCGGGGCCACCAGGCACCGTCCAGCAGAGCCGGCGCGGGGCCGACGGGAGCCAGCGACAGACGGAGTGAGGACGAGGAGAAACGGTCAGCCGCTTCGGCTGCCGACGGGTGGGGAATGGTCACGGTCATGACGCGAACCCTGCCCCGGGCCAACCACGACCGGCCCGGTGTATTCGTTCGCCGAAAACGACACGAGCCTGAAAGCCGGTGTGCGAGATATCCTCGGTGTCTTCGAGCGTACTCCTCGAACGGGCCCCGCGGACCACCGCTCGACTCAGGCCCGGTCCCGTACGGGAGACCCGGTCCCGTAGGCCACCCCCCGAATCCCCCGAACGACTGTCCCTGGGGCCACGAACACGACGAAGATCACCTCGCGAGCGGCTGGCGGCACCTGCCCGGCTATTCACCGCCGGGCTGTTCACCCGGAGACGGTTCACCGGGGCTCTTCATCACGCCCCCGTGGGCCTGTGCGGTGCTCGGGTCCGTTCGTCCGGTGCCCGTGTCGATGAGGATCTGCTCGGCCCGCCTCCCGCTGCCTGCGCGGACGGCCTCGGCCATGGCGGCGCGCGCGGCGTCGGGCGTCGCGTGCGGCGGGACCACGAGGAGGGAGAAGAGATCCTGCTCGCCCCGGGTGATGAGAACCGTGTCGTCGCCGACCGGAAAGGAGTCGATGCGGACGACACGGTCGTCGACGGTCATCCGCGTCGGCAGTTCGTCCCACGCCCCGGTGTCGAGACCGACGCGTGTGATGGGCCCGAGGTGCTCGGTCAGTGCGCCGATCAGGCTGGGGAGTTCGGCGGCGATGTCGCGGGAGCGAGGCCACCACACCCCGTCGAGCACGCCCTGCCGGTCATGCGTCGTCTCCAGCCGCACGAGAGCCGTCCCGGGCCGCACGGCCCGGTGCACGGCGTCCGGCAGGAGTCTCGTCATCCGGGGGGAGTCGGAGCCGGAGTCGACCATGGCACTCGCCTGCCTACCTGGACCGAGGAGACCGGGTGGCTTCCTCGTTCTCACGGTACTCCGCGTTCCGACAGCAGGCCGGGAGGGCGCAGGTCGCCCTCGGGAGCTGCGGCGACTGCCGGAGTAAGGTGGTGAACCCGGCCCGTCCCGTACGGGCACGTCGAACTCCGAGGTCGCCATGCGGTCCATGGAAACCCCCTCGGCCGGCCACGCCGAGGTCCGTGTCGTCGCCCCCTCGCCCGAAGTCGCCCGTCGGGTCGCGGAGGTTCTCCGCCGTTGCTTCGACGCCACCGAGCAGCGCAGCTACCCCGCGGGCCCCGACGGAGGAACCCGCCTCGACCTCACCGTGGACACCGCCCACGCGGCGGAACCCGCTCGGTCGTGGCTGGAGACCAGCCGGTCCACGGGAGACAGCCACCGGCGGTAGCGTTCAGCGACCTGCCGAGCGCACTCGCCCCCCCTGGCCGATCCGTCAGGAACCGTCGTCAACAGCGCGCTCAGCCGCACATGCGCTGCCGGATCCGCCCGTCGCGACCACGCGCACGGTCCGGCTGTGCGACGTACCGCACGCGGACGCATCGCCCGGCATGGCCTCGCCGCACCACCACCTCGCACCACCGCGCCACCCGTGCGCTGCCCTGCAAAACCGCTGGCCGTGGGCCGGTACCGGCGTACGGCCCGGAGTAGAGTGAACACGGAGAGCCGGTTCGGAGCCCAGACGAGTGGCGGCGACCATGGCAACACTGCACCAGCGGAAAACCCACCGCGAAGCGATCATGAAGACCCTCTACGAAGACATGGAAGGAAGTGGCCTTCCAGACGTCTCCGGGGCCAGGCTGCGTGACGAGTTGGAGATCCCGGAGCACGATCTGGCCGCGGCCTGCACCTATCTGGTGGGTGAGGGACTGGTCACGGTCCGCTGGGCCCACGGAGAGGTGCCCGCGACGGTCGTGCTGACGCATCAGGGGATACGGCTCATGGAGGCCGACGAGGAGAAGCGCGGCTGACCCCGCGAGGGTGCCTTGGGACACGGAGGCCGGGGTATTCGTACATACCCACCCGGCAGAGCGTGCAGACAGGGAGCAGGCCATGATCCGTCCAGCCGACATCCGCGAGTGGCGCAACCAGGACGTGGTCGACGAGAAGCAGCGCAGGATCGGCATGCTCGAAGCGGTCTATGTCGACACCGCCACCGACGAGCCTGCCATGGCCACCGTCCGGACCGGACTGCCCACCCGCCACCGGCTGGTCTTCGTCCCGCTCGACGGCGCGGTCCTCG
Organism: Streptomyces sp. MNU76; assembly: GCF_020982545.1. Classification (GTDB taxonomy): domain Bacteria; phylum Actinomycetota; class Actinomycetes; order Streptomycetales; family Streptomycetaceae; genus Streptomyces. The sequence continues at coordinate 157,041 of NZ_JAJKLK010000006.1, forward strand.
GACCGGACTACGTCCGGGTCTCCTACACCAAGGGGCAAGTACGGAAGGCCCCGTCGATCGGGACGGACGACGTCCTGCCGGCCGAGCGGGAGGAGGAGGTCTTCCAGCACTACGGCATGACGTACCGGCCGGGGGCGGCCGGCGAACGTCAGCTCGCACGCCGGTGATCACGCACGCACGGCACGGCACGGCACGGCACAGAGGAGATGGTCCGCGGTGATGGCGCTCTTCCTTCTGCTGCTCCTGGTGGCCGTCGTACTGGGGATCATCGGTGTGGTGGCGGAGGGCCTCGGCTTTCTCCTGGCCATCGGCATCGTGGTCTTCGCCGCAGCCGTGATCTCCTTCACGGTGCTGGTGTCCCGGCGTGCCAGGCGACGTCCCGTCCGCTGACGCCGGGGCCGACACCGTGTACGGCGTCGTGCTGGAGCGGTTGGCGGGCGCTCGGGCAGGGCGGTGGGCGACGAAACGTCTTGTCGGGCGTGCGCGCGGGTGTCCGCCGGGGGACCATCGGTAGCGGGGCCATCGGTAGCCGGGGGACCATCGGTAGCGGGGGACCATCGGTAGCGGGGGACCCGGATCATCGGTGGCTCGGTCCCTGCCCGGAATGTGGTTCCCGACGCGCCCGCGGTCCTCGGTCGAGGCCCCCATGACAGGAGTGCGGCATGGTGGAGGGTGCGGCACCCGGCGCGGGAGAAGAGGGACGGTCGTGGCCGGCGGCCGAGCCGGACCTCTGGCGGCAGGTGGTCGAGCAGCTGGGCACCGCCCTGATGGTGGTCGATCCGGCCGCACGGATCCTCGCTGTCAACCCGGCCGCCGAGCGGCTGCTGGGCCGTACCGCCGACGCGATGCGCGGAAGGGACGCGCACGAACTGCTGCACCGGGACGCGGGCGGCGGCGCTCTGGTCCGCGAGCGTTGCCCGCTGCTCCGGGCGCTGTCCGAGAGGACCGCGGCAGGCGGGGACGGCGACAGTTACCTGCGCGGTGACGGCCGCCTGCTCACCATCGCCTGGTCCGCCTCTCCCCTGACGGACCCCGGCACCTTCAAGGGCATGGCCGTGCTGTTCACCGACGCCACGGGCGACCACGGCACGCGCCGGGAGCGGGCGGAACGGGCTGCCTACACGAGTGCTCTGGAAGACCTCACCGAGCGACTGACGCTGGTCGCGGACATCACCGACGTACTGGGCCAGACCCTGGACGCCGACGAGGCCCTCGCCCGGCTGGGCCGCCTGCTGGTACCCCGCCTCGCCGACTGGACCGCGGTGGACCTCCGGACAGGTTCCGGGCAGGTCCACCGAGTGGCTGTGACAGGTCCCGCGGGCCGCCACACGGCGCTGGAGGGCGGGCACGAGCGCCTCCCCGAGGCGGGAGAGGCGGACCCGTCGCCCCTCGTCCGGGTGCTGAACGGCGGTGATCCCGTGCTGTGGGACGGGGTGGGGGCGGCCGTACCACCCGGCTCCCCCCTGGCCGCCCGCCACAGCGACTTCCTGCGCACGGTGGGCGCGACATCCGTCGTCACGGTGCCGCTGGCCTCGGGACCGCAGATCACCGGCGCCCTGACGCTGGTCCGCACCGACCCCGCACACCCCTTCGACGCCGCCGACCTGGAGGTGGTGGGCGACATCGGCCGCCGGGTCGGTCTGGTCGTCGACAACGCGCGGCGGTACGGCCGCCAGCGTGCCGTCGCCGAGGCCATGCAGCGCAACCTGCTCGGCCCGCTGCCCCAGCCTGGCCGGCTTCGACTGGCCGCCCGCTACCAGCCCGCCCCCGTCGGGTCCCAGGTCGGCGGTGACTGGTACGACGCGTTCGAACTGAAGGACGGCACGCTCGCGCTGGTCATCGGCGACGTCGTGGGCCACGACCTGACCGCGGCGGCCGGCATGTCCCAACTGCACGGCATCCTCCGCTCCCTGGCCTGGGACCACGTCGGGATGCCGGGGGGCGTCGTCGACCGCCTCGACGACGCCATGCCCGCGATCACCACCGTCCCCATGGCCACCCTCGTCCTCGCCCGGATCGAAGGCCATCCGGACGACGGCCCATGGACCCTGCGGTGGACCAGCGCCGGACATCCGCCGCCGCTCCTCCTCACCCCCGGCGGGCACGCGCGGTACCTCGAAGCCGGGCAGGGACTGCTCCTCGGCGCCCACCTGAGCGACGGCGGCAGCCGGCCGAACGCCACGGAACCCCTGCCGCCGGGTTCCACGCTGCTGCTCTACACCGACGGCCTGATCGAGATCCCCGGCAGTGACCTCGGCACCGGCCTGACCCGCCTGCGCCGCCACGCCCTGGGGCTCGCGCACGCCTCCCTGGACACGCTGTGCGACCAGTTGCTCGCCCGTATGCCACCCGGCAGCACCGACGACGTGGCCCTCCTCGCCCTGCGGCTGCCGTCGGAGTGAGCGCGGACGGGCGACGTTCCAGACCCGACCCGGACGGTGCGCCGGATACGCGTCAGCGAACACGGGGGCGAAGGGTGCCCGGCACGCAGTGCCGATAAGCGGGCGGAGAGCCACCACCCTGCCCGCGCCGTTGATCCGGCACGGGTCGCGACTGATGAGGTCGTCATCGGGCCGTTTCCATGGTGCCTTTGAGCAGGCGGTATGCCTTGGCGACGGTTGTCTTGGCGCTCGTCGCCCGCAGCCGCTCCGCCCGCCGTTCACGGACGGGCGGTGCGGTATCTCGTCCAGGTCGAGCGTGCCGAAGGTCGGGAGGATGTAGAGGCAAGAAGGTGTTGGTACAGGTCCACCGTCCGTACGGCCAACTCCCGCTTCTCGACCCACTTCTGCGCGTACTCACGGAAGTTCACGGCGCCCGTGTCGGGAGCGTCGCCCCCGGCTGAGATCCGCCTCGACCTGGGAGAGCCAGATCTCAGCGTCCTTCTTCGTCTCAAAATTCTCGGGTGCACGCATCCGCTCGTTGTCGGAAGCAAGGTAGGACGCCGTCCACTGCCCGGACCGGTACTGGCCGCACGGCCCCGAAACGGCGACGTCTGCCGTTCTTGTCGGCCGGCCCTTCTTGGGCGACGACCGAACCCTTGAGGCTGTCGCGGAGTTCCAAGTGAGTGAGGCCCACGCGGGAGGCGAGTTGCTGCCGCAGGTGAGTGGTGAAGCGAGCCCACAGAGCTCCCGCGTGCACATTCCAGAGGGCAGCGGCGCGGTAGTCGTAGCGGTCGGGATACAGAGGTGTACCGAGCGCGGGGTCATCGTCGGGGTGGAGTCGGCCGCAGCGGCACCGGCCGCCGCCCGAGCGGTTGTGGCGGGGCCGAAGGTGAAGGTGGCGAAGGTGGTGGTGCGGCCAACGACGACTGATGACAACCGCTCAGGCGCCCGGGGAAGCTGCCCTGACCTGCCCTGACCAGCGAAGAACCCAGCTCGCCACAGCCCGGTCGCAGGAGCCGGGCGAACGGGTCAGTGGCCGGCCTGAGTGTCACCAATTACGGCTCGTGTCCTGCTGCGGAGGGTGATCGCCCGGCGGGCAGCGTGAATCGCCATGAGTGCGAGCCAGGTTCCCCCCAGGCACGGCCCGAGAAGGCCCCACCAGTCCACCACCGGCTTCGCAAGCACCTCCACGGCCCACCAGACGTCGTAGGCCACGATGCCGGTCAGCACCACAGCCAGGAGAGCCGTGGTCCACCAGCGCTCTGGCCACCCCTTGTCCACGTTGCCCCCTGCCGGAATCACGCGCCGCTGCCGACATCGCCCAGTGTGCCGTACCCGTTGCGTGCCCGTTCAGGCGGGAGGCCGGGGCCACGGTGCGTCACGACCAAAGCCGCGTTCCCTCAGCAGGCACGTGGCAGGTTGGCAGGACCCACGTTCACGATCTTCCGAACTGGCGGTCTGTCCACCGACCGCAACACCACGGGCTGGTCGACCGGGTCATTGAGACTCCATCGACGTCTGTGCAGGCGGGCGCCCTTGCCGAGGTCGACGCGGCCGGGACGGTACTGCAGAGGGGCCTCCAGCGTGCCCGCGGGGAAGAAACGTCACTGGCGTGTCAGCTCTCGCTGTCCGCGGAGGTGCCGCGGAAGTACCCGGTGACGCTGCCCTCGTCCTGCAGGCTCACGAGTTCCCTTTCGCACCCGGCCGTCACCGGGCGCGAAAGGGAGTCCCGATCAGCGGGAGGCGACGGCGGCGATGAGACGTTGTTCGGCGTCCTCGCCCGCCGCGACCTTGGGCAGCCGCCACATGAAGAACGCGCCGACCAGCCACCACACGCCGACGATCGCCCACTCCGAGGGCCAGATGAGGGCCGCGGGCATACCGGGCAGGTAGAGCACGCCGAGCCCCAGACTGAGCACCAGCGCGGCGACACCGACAGCCGGTCCGGCCGGAGTACGGAACGGGCGCTCCATGCCAGGCTCCCGGCGGCGCAGCACCAGGAAGGACAACACCACGACGACGTAGGCGATGACGATGTTGATGCCGCCCGCGTCGACCAGCCACACCAGCATCGGCCGTCCGAAGAACGGGGCCAGCACCGAGAGGGCACCGATGAAGACCACCGCGTTGGCAGGGGTGCGGTACTTCGGGTGCATCGTGCCGAACCAGGCGGGGATCATGCGGGACTCGGCCATGGCGTACAGCAGTCGGCTGCCGCCGATGAGGAAGGCGTTCCAGCTCGTCAGGATGCCCGCGATGCCACCGATGACCAGGACGTTGCCCATGGCCTGGCTGTTCCACAGGGCGGTCATGGCGTCGGCTGCGGCGAGGTTGGACTCGGCGAGGGCCGAGGCGCTGAGACCGGAGCCCACGGTCAGCATGATCATGACGTACCACGCGGTCGCGCAGAGCACGGAGATCACCAGGAGCTTGCCCACCTGGCGGTACGGGAGCTTGATCTCACCGGCCGACTGCGGAATCACGTCGAAACCCACGAAGAGGAACGGCACGGCGACCAGCACCGTGAAGATCCCGTCCATGCCCCCGCTGACCATCGGCTCCATGTTGTCGGCGGAACCACCCTTGAGGGCTCCGACGAGCAGCGCGGCGCCCGCGCAGAGCAGGAACAGCACCGCGATGGTCTGGAACACCGCCGCGGGACGTATACCGATGTAGTTCACAGCCGTGATCGCGATCGCGGCGATCACGCCGACGGCGACCCAGCTCGCGTAGACGTCGTAGTCCGCGATCGTCCACATGTGGCCCACGAGCATGTCGGGGAAGAGGTTGACCATGCTGTGCGGCAGCGCGACGGCCTCGAACGCGGCGACCGACACATAGCCGAGAACCATGGCCCAGGAGGCCAGGAAGGCACCCCGGCCACCGAGTGCCCGCAACGCGTAGTGGTGCTCGCCGCCCGCATGCGGCATCGCCGAGACCAGCTCCGCGTACGTCAGCCCGACGAGCGTGACGACCACGCCGCCGATGGTGATGGCGATCGCCGCGCCCACCGGCCCCGCGTCACTGATGAAACCTGAGGTGAGAACGATCCACCCGAAACCGATCATGGCCCCGAAGGCCAATGCCAGAACGTCTCCTCTGCCGAGCACTCTGAGGAATCCGCCGTTGTTGTCCGTCATCCGCCGATCCTGCCTATCCGGGGGGTTCGAGCGCCAAGGTGGAGAGAAGTGGACCGGACTTCAGGACATGAACACCAGGATCAGGATGTACAACTTGCACCGTATACCTATCCAGAACGATGAAATCCCTGGTCAACCACTTGATCCAGCAGCCGAGCCGCGCACCGGTAACCCAGTGGACCAAGTTCCGTAACACGCGCGGCACTCGGCGAATCGGGCTTCACGACGTACCCCGATCCGGCAGTGTCGCGGGCCGGAAAGCTGCCGCACAAGCGGGTGCGGCCCGGCCGATGGCACGATTCCGCGCATGACCAACGGCCGGGAAGTGACCTGCCGCGCTCCGCTCCAGAAGCGCGCCCTGTGGTGCCTCGTCGGACTTGGGGCGGCGGGGGCGACCCTGACCGCGGTACGCATGGTCTTCTGTGCGACGACCTCCGACGCCGTCCAAGTCCAGTTCGGCCCGGCGTTCCCAGGTCCGGACGAAGGCCTCCTGGACCACATCCTGCGCCTCGGCGAGGTCGCCTGTCATCGCATACAGCCGGCCGATGAGTCGGCCGACGCTCGCGGCGTGAAAGGCGTCGACCTCGTCCGAGGGCCTGACGCTAGGGCGTGTTTCGGAAGTCCCTTCGTCGCCCGAAGGGCGGCTCTGCGGCGTCCGGTGCGTGCTCTCGGCGCGCCGGACGAAAGGCCTCGTACTGGGTGTACTTGGCCTTTCGTCCGGTGCGGCGGTGGGGGTACCTCCCGGTCGAGCGCCAGCCGAGACCGGGGGAGCGTGCCGGGCGTCGCAGAGCAGAAGGGACTTCCGAAACACGCCTAGTCGCGAGAGCCTGACGCCACTGGACGTGAGGGCAGCGGGGTCGTGGTGGCTGCCCCGCCCAAGCGGGCCTCGAAGCACTCCCGTTCGCCGTCGGCCGACGCGGGCCGGAAGCAGGCCCGGACGGTGCTGCCGGGACGGACCTCGGTCATCTCCGTGTAGATGAAGGTTGCCGCGTCGTCCTTGTTCTCGATGCGCACGCCGTGGGTCGGGCCGCCTGCCGTGACTTCCAGCCGGTCTCCGATCTCGGTCCCCCAGGTCCGGGCCCAGCTTGCACCGCACTTCTTGCTGTAACGCAGCTCGACGTGGGCGCCGGTGGCCGTGCGGTGCGAGGCGAGGGTGTCGGGGCCGAGGCCGCAGATCAGGCGCATCGGGTCCCGGCCCTCGCAGGCGGCTCCGTGGCATTGGGGAGCGAGGGAGAACGGGATGGAGGCCGGTGGCGGTTCGTCCTCCTGTGCCTCCGAGTCCGGCAGCAGGAGGAACAGCAGGGCCGCGGCACCGCCGACGATCACGGTGTACGCCGACACCAGCGCCAGCAGGAGCCTGCCTCTGCCAAGTCGCCGCCGCTCGGTCCCGGCGGGCGTCGGCGACTGCTGAGGTTGTGGCTGCGGCGACTCGTCCGCGGGAGGGTCGGGTGCGGGGGCCACCGCGCGTCCGCTCCAGTGCGACTCGGCGATCTCCCACAGGGCCAGCAGCCGCCCGTCCGGTTCGTTCGCGAGCCGGCACAGTTCCTTGACGGCCTGGCGAGGAGGCAGGCTCTTGCCGTTGAGGTAACGCTCCCACGAGGACTTGCTGTACGCAGTCCGCTCCGCCAGCGCCGCCAGGCTCAGCCCCGCACCGGCCCGCAGCTCCCGCAGCGCCGCGGCCAACCGGGCGTGTTCCGCGGTCACTTCGGATCCGCCTCCCGCAGGGCCTGCCAGGTGGGCGGGTCGATGACTCCGTTCACGATCAGCCCGTTCTGCTTCTGCATGCGCTCGACCGCTCGCCGCGTCTTCGGTCCGAAGACGCCGTCGATGTCCCCTGGCCCGGTGCCCGCCCGGTGCAGCAGGCACTGCGCCTCGGCCACTTCGAGCCCGATGTGGGTGTTGGACAGAAGGATGTTGGTGGTCCGGCTCAGGCCCGCGTACCAACGGCCGTCACGCTGCTCCAGCTTGCAGGTGTAGATGACCGGCACCGTGGACTCCGACACGGTGGCCAGGGCCGTCGCGACAGCATCGCTGCGCTCGTGCGCGAGCTGGGCACGGGCCTCGGTGAGCCGCACGGCCAGCAGGAGCGCCGCGGTGACGGACAGCGCCGTGACCACGGCTGCCGCCGTGACCGCGGCGCGCAGGTGACGCCCGTATGGCTGCTGCTCGGTGGGGGTGTGTTCCGGCGTCGCGGAGGAGTCCTCGGGGGTGTTGGTGGTGAGCGCCCTACCCTCCGCCCACCGTTGGGCGGCGATCTCGTGCATCACCAGCAGCCGGTGCGGATCGTCACCGCCGACGCGGGCCATCGCCTCGACGGCCTCCCGGGGCGGCAGAGACCTGCCGTTCAGATATCGCTGCCACGACTTCGCGCTGTACCCGGTCCTCGCGGCGAGTTGACGGGTGCTCAGGTCGCTGTGGTCCTTCAGTCTGCGCAGTCGCACGATCAACTGGTGGACGTGTGGATGCAGTTCTGCGGGCAGCTCTTTCCAGCGCGACACGCTTCCCCCCCCAACTCGCGTTCGGGACCGCAGGCCCAGCCCTCCGTGTCCCGGGCTCATTCTGCATCAGCTGTCACGGGGATCACGCAGCGGCCACGCCGCCCTGGCGCGACTCAACCCTGGCGCGGAACCAGCCGTTCCCTCTCGCCGCAGTCTCGCCGCAGGGACACGGCGGGTGACATCTCTGCAGGTCAGTGGGCGGGACGTCCCGGGATGAGGTCACTTCTGTGTCAGCTGTGGCCGAGCACCGCGCCGAACCCGCAGTCTCGTTGCGGAGCCGGCCGGTGCGGTCGGCTCCGGCCAACGCACGTCAACGGAGGGAAACAGCATGCGAGCTCTCACCAAGGCACTCGTCAGTGTCACCACCGCGGTCGGGATCGCCGCCGGCGGCCTGGCGACCGCGGGAACGGCCATGGCGGCTCCCGCGCAGGTCAAGGAGCAGACGGTGAGTGCCGAGGCCGCCGCGCCGCTCGCGGTGGTCAATCTCGGCCTGAGCGAAGCGCAGGCCAAGGACGTCCAGCGTGCGCTGAAGGCTCGCTGGAGGTACACCGGCGCGATCGACGGGCAGCTCGGCACCAACAGTTGGAAGGCGATGCAGCGCTTCCTCGAGGAGCACTACAGCTACACGGACAGCATCGACGGAATCGTCGGACCCAACACGGTGAAGGCGTTGCAGCGCTACCTCAAGAGGTTCTACGGCTACGCCGGTCCGATCGACGGAATCGCCGGATCCGGGACCAAGGCCGCATTCAAGCGCGCGGCCGATGTCTGCCCCGGCGGCTGCTTGCTGACCTGACCGACAGCGCGGACGTGTCGCGGCCCGTCCTCCTTTGGGGGAGAGGACGGGCCGCGTGCGTCCCCTCCGGTCCACCCGGTGATCCGGACTAGACCCGCCTGGCTGGCCCCGTCCTTCACAACAACGCAGGGGCCCGGGCAGCAATCCTTGCCGTCGTGATGACCCGTCAAGGGCCGCAGGCGGCACTCGGTGAACGACAAGCATTCCAAGCCCTGGTCGGCCCGCCGGGCTCGGCATGCCACAACAAAGAAACGGGATACGGGGAATCATGTCTCTTCGCAGCCGACTCGCGCGCCGCGCGCAGGTCACGCTCATAGGCGTCGCCGCCGGAGGTGTCGCGGCCGCAATCGCCGTCACACCGTCGCTCGCCGACACCGACTCCTCGAAGCTGGCGACGGTCGCCGCCCAGAAGGAGACCGGCTACGGGCCCGAGCCCGAGGCCGGCAGCAAGCTCGTCACCCAGGTCGGCTCGCCGTCGACCATGGCCACAGCCACGCTCTCGCCCGACACGATGATCAACCGGGCCCGTACCTGGCTCACGGCCGACAACGGAGCCCCGGTCCCCTACAGCATGGAGCGCACTTGGAAGGACGGCTACCGCCAGGACTGCTCCGGCTATGTCTCCATGGCACTTGGACTGGGGAAGCCGGGTCTGAACACCGTCGGGCTGGCCGACTCGCGAAGCGGCGTCACCACGCGGCTCAGCAGCATGAGTCAGCTCAAGAAGGGAGACCTGCTGATCGACTACAGCACCACTGACGGCGATTTCCGTCACGTAGTGATCTTCGAGAAGTGGGCCAACGCGTCGCACAGCGCCTACTGGGCGTACGAACAGCGCGGTACGTACGGCACGACCCACCGGCAGCTCAGTTACGGGATCGGCAGTGACAACTACGACCCCTTCCGCCCGGTCAAACTGGGTGATGGCGGTGGCGGCGGGGAGCTCCCGTCCCCGGGTGTCTCCTGGCCGATCCTCCAGAGCGGTTCCAAGGGCGCGGACGTGCGGTCCGCCCAACAGCTGCTGACCGCGCGGGGCCACACGCTCGAGGCCGACGGCATCTTCGGCCCGAACACCCGCTCGGCGGTGATCCAGTTCCAGAAGTCCCAGTCCCTGGCCGCTGACGGCGTCATCGGCCCGGACACTTGGTCAAAGTTGATCAAGACACTGCAGTACGGCTCGTCCGGCCAGGCGGTGAAGGCAGCGCAGACGCAGCTGAACGTCTACGGCTACGGCCTCACGGCCGACGGCGAGTTCGGCTCGAAGACGAAGTCGGCGGCGGTCGCCTTCCAGCAGAACCACCACTTGCAGGTCGACGGCATCATCGGCCCGGAGACCTGGCGCGCCCTGCTCGGCACCCGCTGACGCGAGCGGCCCCGGCGGCCGACCGACGGCTCCTTCCCACTGCGCCCGCAGCGGGAAGGAGCCGTCGCTGTGCATCCTCCTCCCCTTCGAAGGAGAGCCTGCCGGACCGCTGAACTGCCAATGGCGACTGGAGTGTTACCTCGTCCTCGACAACGATCCGGGCAGGGCCGGCGACGCCTGGGCAGGGGCACTCGGCGACGGCCGGTGGACCAGCACGCAGACTTGGTTCCCCGCCCATGAGGACTCCGCCCCCGAACGCCACGAGTACCGCGACGCCAGGACGCACGACCGTCTCGTCGTCACGCTGATCCGGGACCTTGAGGCGTTGGACCTTCTGGATGCCGCGCCCCGTTTCGAGGGCGCCGAGACCTACGAGCGGGAGCGGCGGAGCTTCGCGGGCCACAAGGCCGCGGGACACGCAGTGGCAGAAGGCCGCACCGTCGCCCGAATCTCGTTGGTCCGCGCCTACTACAGCGAGCGCGGCAGCGCTCCGTACGAGCCTCAGTATTGGTGACGGGCCAGTGCCCCAGAAGGCACCCGCCCCGGTCCGGCTTCGGACCGCTCACGGGACAGCTCAGCCGGCATCGACTCGGAGAGGACGAGTTTCCCAGAAGTCCTGTGCACACGCTGAGACACTCTCCAACCAGCCGACCGAACAGAGCCCACACCAGCACCATGTCGTCCTCGCTTCCGCTCTGCGCACCGGTCCTCTCGCTCCGTGCCCAATCCGTGCCCGCAGGAACGGCAAACCACGGTCAACAGCGGTACGAACCAGCCCGCCACAGCCACCCCGTGAGAAAGCACCTTCCCAGGTCAGAGCCGTAGAGCCTGCCCAAGCGCCGTCGCTTCCCAAGCTGAGAGCGCGAGTTCGATTCTCGTCACCAGCTCTTCTAGCCCCGGGTCAGCGGCATGGGGCTTGTGCGTTGGCGGGGATCTTTCCGCAGGATCCGTCCTCCGGGCGCACGAAGATGGGGCACGTGGAGGGCACGAGTTCTCGACGGCCGTAGCAGGCTTCCCGACCCTGACCTCGAACGGTGCATGTGACCTGCGGTTTCGCTGCATCAAGCACGTGGGTCACACGTGTGAGCCCTCAGCCTGCCCGTCCCGTCGGAGAGACATTGGCGTTTGCGGGCGCCGCAGGACTATTGGTTGCCCAACTCCTGCCGAGGAGACATGACTTCAACGAGTGCGCCGCGGTGGGCACGGACGGACCCGCGGCACCGAGGTGATGCTCCGCCATCTCCAGCACGGTAGTCGGCATCGTCATGGAGGACAGTCAGGCCATGCATGCGTCACCCGCGCGCATCACCCGCTGGTGGTGCCCGTGCCCACGGCGTGCCCGTAAGAGCGGAAAGCCTTGGCCACCAGCGGTGCGACTGCCACAACCACCTCGGCAACGAGCGCCTGTGCACGGCAGAGACATACGGACCACCCAAGCGCCGTCGCTTCCCGAGCGGAGAGCGCGTCGGTGCCGCACCCCTACCGCCCCCGTTCCCCGACCGGTGGGAACACCTCCATCAAGTGCGTGAAGGCGGCAGCGCCCGAACACGCCGGACTGGGCTCAACCGCGAGAGGACTACCCCTTGACCGGTCGGTCAAGGGGGCTTACGGTTGACCGATCAGTCAAGTGGAGGGTCGATGACGGACGACACCCGCACCCGCCTCGTACGGACAGCGCGCGCGCTGATCCACGGCTCGTCGTTCGCCGAGGTCGGCATCGGGGACCTCTGCCGTGAGGCGGGAGTACACCGCGGCAGTCTGTACCACTTCTTTCCCTCCAAGGAGGCCGTCGGCCTCGCCGTGATCGACGCGAACTGGGAACTCCTCAAGGCGGTCCTGGACGAGTCGTTCGACAGCGAGGCGCCACCGCTGGAGCGCATCGACGCCTTCATCGGCGGATTCGCCGGCATGCTGACCGCGGCCCGGGACCGGATGGGCGCCGTGCCGGGCTGCCCCATCGGCAACCTCGCCCTCGAACTCGCCGGACGCCCCGGAGAGGCATCGGTCAGGATCACCGAGATCCTGACCGCATGGCAGCGGTACTTCCGCGACGCCGTCGCCGAGGCCGTGCTCAGAGGGCACGTCCCGGCGGGAGTCGAACCCGACACGGCAGCCCTGCGCGCTCTGGCCTACCTCCAGGGCATCACCCTCATGGCCAAGGCGTACGACAGGCCGACGCTCGTCACCGAGGCCAGGACGGCGATCCGGATGCTGATCCAGGCCCCCGCCTCCTGACCCCGCCCCCGGTCGGCCGGTTCGCGATCCGGCCGGACGGCGGCCGTCCCCGCGCGGGGCGCCGCGCCGGTTCCCCTGTCCGTTGACTTGACCGAACGGTCAAGTCAACGGACGTCCCTCCCAAGGAGCACACATGGACTCGCACCTTCCCGCACGCCCCTCCGGTTCGGACTACCGCTTCGAACGCTTCCGGACACGGCTCCTGATCGACGACATGACGTTCGGCCGCAACGCCCTCGGCCCAGGCAGCCGTCTGCCGGAGTTCGACCTGCCCACCCTCGACGGCGGCCGTTTCACCTCCCACACACTCGGCCGACGGCCGGTGCTCATGGTCTTCGGATCCCGGACCTGCCCCGTCACCGAGAGCGCCGTGCCCGTACTCAAGCGACTCCACACGCGATTCGGCGAGCGGATCCGCTTCGTGCTGGTCAACACCCGGGAGGCGCACCCGGGTCAGACGATCGGCCAGCCGACCACCGCCGCGGAAAAGTACCGGCACGCAGAGCGGTTGCGCCATCATCACGACATCCCGTTCGAGGTCGCGGTCGACGACATCGACGGCACCCTGCACCGCGCCTTCACCCCCAAACCGAACTCCGCCTACCTCATCGACACGACCGGCACCATCACCTTCCGCTCGCACTGGGCCAACGACGAAGCGGCCCTGCGTCGGGCCCTGGAGCAGGCGGCATCCGGGAACACCGTCCACGGACGCAGCCGGGCCATGGCAGGGCCGCTGCTCCGCGCCGTCGGACACCTCCCGGGCATCGTCACCGCCGCCGGTAGCAGGACCGGTCACGACGTCTGGCGCGCCGCACCCCCACTCGCGATCCTCGGCGCGCTCTCGCGGCTCTTCCCCCGCCTTCCCGCCGACCTACGAGGCCCAGCCGCCGCGGCCGCCGCCCTGATCATCGGCGCAGCGACTGCCGGTCTGCTCGTCGCACTGACCTGACGCAGGCTCCACGTCTCCGTCTTCCCGGGGTAGGGCCTGCTCCGCCTGTCCCGCGGCCGCATCACCGTCCTCGACCGCGAACGGCTCGGGAACGCCGCATACTGACGTCACCGATCCGTAGGGCTCCGCTCCGCTGCCTGCCTGAGCCGTCGCCACTACTCTGACAGGCGGTCGCTCCCCGTGCACCAGGCCTCCATGGCCGCTCAGCCGGCCGACGGCGTCCCTCGGCCGGGGTCGGCACGGCGGAAGAGCACATGGCCGCAGTGGCTCCCTGGATGCTCGGTTTCGAATCTCGTCGCCCTCTCGTGAGGATCGGCCGACACAGAACCGGCGACGGCGGAAATCGACACCGTCCCAGACTCGCCCCCACTCGGGCGTCTGCCTCGGAACCGGCGCGACCGGGTCCGGCACCCTCGCGACCTCAGGCACAGCTGTCGCACCCCGGCCGGCAGCGGCTCGCGGCCCGTTCCTCGCCCGACAGGCGCCCTTGGGCACCGTCACATCATCGGCCGGTCAGGCACACCTCGGAGAGATGGTCGCATCGCCGAACCATCTGGTTGTAGCGTCGAACCATGTCGGAGGATGGTGGAGCAGCGGACCCCGCTCTGTTGCAGGACGCACTGCGGAGTTTCGTCCGTGCTTTCGGGCTGCACCAGCCCGAAAGCACTCCGTGCGGTCAGGCGATCCCGGTCTCCGAGGCTCACGCCCTCGGCGAGCTTGCGCAGGAGGGCGAACTGCGGCAGGTGGAACTGGCCCGCCGGCTGCGCCTGCAGAAGAGCACCGTCAGCCGGCTCGTCGGGCAGTTGACCGCCCGCGGTTGGGTAGAACGCGCTCCCGCCCCCGAAGACGGTCGCGGCGTCACCCTGCGCCTCACGCCCTCCGGACAGACGGCCGCGCACCACCTCGCCGACGCGCGGCGGGAGAAGTTCGCCCGGCTGCTCGATGCGATCCCGCCCGACGAGCGAGCAGGCGTACTGCACGCCCTCGGAGTCCTGACGGAGGCACTGGATGAATAACGGCAGGCGCCGACTCTTGACGGCGGGCATCACTGCAGGGGGGTGTCGGCGCGGCGCTGGCCGCTCTCCTGCTGATCGGCGACCCACAGCATGAGAGCGGCGACCGGCGGACCGGTCGGCAGGAGGCGGTCGCCGAACGCGGCCGGACCGTGATGCCCTTCGACCTCGAAGCGACCACTCACCACTTCACCGTTCCCGAAAACTGAGCAGGAGTGAACCTGACTCAGCCGCACGCCCCGAACGGTCTTGAGCGCACTGGTCCCTGGCGTACTCAACCCCGAGGCAGCGACACGCATCCTGTGCGTGGTCCGATCCCGGGAGGCCGGTTCCCTGTGCGACCTGGCCAAGTGGATACGGCCAGTGGCGACGGGCAGGCCCCGAACCATCTCTCCGGTGAAGCAGGGGCCCCGCACGCTGGCGCCATATCCGGCGTCCCAGATCGCGCGATCACGTCAACCCGGACCGCCCAGGGCGCCGCAAGCCAGGAAACCGACCATCACACGATCGAGTCAAAGCGGCCTTATGCGCGCTCCTAGGCCAGCAGTTGCCAACCCCCAGCGAGACGGGCGGCGTCCAGGACGTCGTCGCCGACCAACCCGACGACGCCGAGCAGGTCAACCTCATCCGCACTCACCTCCAGCAGGAGGCCGAAGCGTTCGGCCAGGGAGACTTCGGCGACCCGTCCCAGATCCACGGCGACAGCATGCCGGGCCTGGCGGAACTGGAAGACGGCTACGAGCGCGTCGAGGTGCGCTACCGGGAACGGCCCGACGGCGCCACCCTCACCTACACCACCGACGAGCCCGCCCTGGTCGATGCCCTGCACGACTGGTTCGAAGCACAGCTCAGCGACCACGGCGACCACGCCGAAGCGGGACACTGACCGACGCGACGAGCACCTGAGCAGACCCACCGCCGCACACATCGCACGATCTGAAGTGGACCGTTTTGACGATCCGTACGAGTTGAGCGTGGGTGTGCCCTCCGTCGAGGTCTCGCGCCGTCTGCGGGAGAAGGGCCGTACGGTCACGGCGACCCTGCGGGGTGGCCGCGACTCCATGGCCGCCGAGTTGTTCGGTCATATGCCCGCCGCGCACCTGGAGGTGCTCCAGGGCGGGCTGGAGGTTGCGATCGAGCGATTGCGGGCGATGGGGTGAGTGTGCCGGACGTCGTCGCCGCGCTCAGCCTTTGGTCCCGTTCTGCCGACCGCCCGGGTGCCACGGCGCGTCGGGCCGGGTGGGCAGAGCATCGGCCGTCAGGCGGAGCGCGTACACATCCCGGTCTGGGTCGGGGACGGGTCCGAGGTAGGTGTGGCCGGTCATGTGGCACCAGGCGGGCAGGTCGAGCGGGGCGGCCGGGTCGGGGGCAATGACGTGGACGACCGAGCCGGGCTCGGCGTCGGCGATATAGGCACGCGGCTTCAGCAGGAGGGTGACGCGGAGCAGGCCGGTGCCGTCGACCGTGATGTCGGCCGCGGAGGCGGTGGGGATGGTCATCGGCGGCTCGCGGTGGCGGCGATGGCGGGCAGGACGGCGAGGGCGAGGATTCCGCCGGTGAGGGCGAGGACGGGGTAGCCGGAGGCGGCCACGACGAGACCGGAGGCCAGGCCGCCGGTGGCGCCTGCGATGGCGATGGAGACGTCGACCATGCCCTGGGTCTTGGCGCGGGTGGCCAGGGGCACGGTGTCGGTGATGATCGCGGTGCCGGCCACGAGGCCGAGGTTCCAGCCCAGGCCGAGCAGGGCGAGGGCCACGGCGAGCGGGGCGACGGAGTCGGTGGGTGCGGTGGCGGCGAGGATACCCGCGGCCAGAAGGGTGATGCCGGAGGCGACGGCGACCTTGATGCGGCCGTAGCGGTCGGCGAGCCGTCCGGTCAGGGGTGAGGGCAGGAACATCGCGGCCACGTGGACGGCGATGACGAAGCCCGAGGCAGTGGTGGTGTGGCCGTGGTCGTGCATGTGGACGGGCGTCATCGTCATGATCGCGACCATGACGAGCTGAGTGAGGACCATGATCAGCGCGCCCAGGACGACACCGGCGCTGCGGCCCCGGGCCGAAGCCGTCTCCTCCGCACTGGTGGTGCCGTTGCCGAGGGACTGCTCGGTGTCGAGGGTCCGGGCGAGGAGCAGGGGGTCGGGGCGCAGCCAGATCGCCAGGACGAGGGCGGCGGCCACGTAGGCGACGGTGGCCAGGAGGAACGGCCCGGCCAGGCGGGGGATGCCGAGGGCGTGGGCGAGGTCGCCGGTGAGTGAGGTGAGGTTGGGGCCGACGACGCCGCCCAGGGTCGTGGCGACCAGGACGGTGGAGACCGCGCGTCCTCGGCGGTCGGGGGCGGCGAGATCGGCGCCCGCATAGCGCGCTTGGAGGTTGGTGGCGCTGCCGGCGCCGTAGACGAACAGCGCGATGAAGAGCAGGACGGGGTTGTCAGCGACGGCTGCGGCGACGACACCAGCGCCGCCGACCGCTCCCACGAGGTACCCGGCGGCGAGGCCGGAGCGGCGGCCCCGGGCCTGGGACATGCGGCCGACGGTGACGGCGGCGAGGGCGGAACCCGCGGTGAACAAGGCACTGGGCAGGCCGGCCAGGCCGGTGGAGCCGAGCATGTCCTGGGCCAGCAGCGCGCCGACGGTGATGCCGGCGGCGAGGCCGGCGCCACTGAGGACCTGGGCGGTGACCAGGACGGTCAGGACGCGTCGCTGCGCCTGGGAGCGCGGGGATATCTCGGTCGCGGCGGAGTCGGTGCTCGTCAAGAGGGCTCTTTCGCTGGGGCGGCGGGGACGGGGAAGCAGGCCCGCCGCTGCGAGGAGCGTGCGGACGACCGGGGCGTGTTGGTCAGTGAGTGTCAAAGGCCGGGGCACGCGGATGGCCCGACTCGCTCCGCGGCCTCAGACGCGCGGGGATCACGCGGCTTCGCCGATGGCTACCGGCATCTCGGCGAGGCGCCACTCCAGCATGCCGTCGGACAGCCGCACGGCTCGCCGCCCGCGGGCGTTGAGCAGCCGTACGGCGTCGTGGGCCATGACGCAGTACTCGCCGCGGCAGTAGGCGACGACCTCGGTGTCGGCGGGCAACTCGGCGATGCGGTCGGCGAGTTCCTCGACCGGGATGGAGAGGGCGCCGGGGATGTGCCCGGCGGCGTATTCCTCGGCCGGACGCACGTCCAGGACGACGACCTCGCCCGCCTGCGCGCGGGCCAGCAGTTCCTCGCGCCCGACGCCCTCCGGCTGGTCGTCGCCGAGGTAGGCGGTGCGGGCGGCCTCGACGCCTGCCTGGTGGGTCTGGGCGACCCGGCGCAGCAGGGCGTACAGGGCGGAGACGTCGTCGCCGGCCAGCCGGTAGTGGATGCGTACGCCGTCGCGGCGGGTGGACACCAGCCCCGCCTGCTTGAGGGTCTGCAGATGCGCGGAGGCGGTGGTCAGGTTCAGCCCGGCCGCCTTGGCGAGGGCGTCGACGGTGCGCTCGCCCTGGGCCAGCAGGTCGAGCAGCTCCAGACGCTTCCCGCTGCTCAGCGCCTTGCCGGTATGGGCGAAGGCGTCGTACAGCGCCGACTTGCGCGCGGGGTCTCTCATGACGTCCTCCATAAATCCATGGAATATTATATCCGTGGCCGGGCGCCCTGACCACCCGCCGCCTACCGTGACGCCAGGAGGACGCGATGGGCTTCGCCGACGATCACCTGATACCGCTGGTCGACGAGGGGCTGGGCAACAGCGCCTACCTCGTCGACCTCGGCGACCGACGGGCCCTGGCGGTGGACGCGAGCCGTGATCTGCGCGCCCTGCGCACCGCCGCCGCACGGCGCGGACTGAGCGTCGCCTACGCCGCCGACACCCACCTGCACGCCGACTTCCTCACCAGCGCCCTCCAGCTCGCCGCCGACGACGGCGCGACCGTCCTGGCCTCCGCCGCCGGACACCGCGCCTTCCCCCACACCGCGCTCACCGACGGCGACGAGACAGACCTGGGCGGCCTGACACTGCGGGCCCTGGCCACCCCCGGCCACACCGACGAGCACCTGTCCTTCCTCCTCCTGGACGGCACCCATGAGCTGGGCGTCTTCACCGGCGGCTCCCTCATCGTCGGCTCCGCCGCCCGCACCGACCTGCTCGGCGCCGACCGCGCGGACGAACTCGCCCGAGCCCAGTACCACTCCCTGCGGCGCCTGACCCAGCTACCGGACACGACCGCTGTGTGGCCCACGCACGGCGCCGGCTCCTTCTGCTCCGCTCCGCCCGGCGCCGAACGCACCACCACCATCGGCGCCCAGAAGCAGGCCAACGCCCTGCTCGCCGCGCCGGACGAGGACAGGCCTTCGGCGCCACCAAGGCCATCACCAACTTCTTCGCCGGCACCCTCTCCGACCGCTACGGCCGCAAGCCGGTCCTGATCGCCGGCTGGCGGATCGCCCTGCCCGTGCCCGCCATGCTCGCCTGGGGCCCGACCTGGGGCTGGATCATCGCCGCCAACGTCCTGCTCGGCATGAACCAGGGCCTGACCTGGTCCACCACCGTCATCATGAAGATCGACCTGGTCGGCCCGGAACGCCGCGGCCTGGCCATGGGCTTCAACGAGGCAGCCGGATACGTCGCGGTCGCCGCCACCGCCATGGCCACCGGCGCCATCGCCGAACACGCCGGGCTGCGCCCCGAGCCCTTCCTCCTCGGCGCCGCCTATGTCGTCCTGGCCCTGGGCCTGTCCACCCTCGCCGTCCGCGAGACCCGCGACCACGCCCGCGCCGAGGCCGCCCACCACCCCCGACAAACAGGCTCCGATGCCGAGTTGACCACCAGCCAGATCGCCCGCCTCACCAGCCTGAGCGACAAGGCCCTGTCCGCCGCCAGCCAGGCCGGCATGGTCAACAACCTCAACGACGCCCTCGCCTGGGGCATCTTCCCCCTGCTCTTCGCCACGCACGGCCTGTCCATCGCCCAGATCGGCGTCCTCGCCGCCCTCTACCCCGCCGTGTGGGGCGCGGGCCAGATGCTCACCGGCTGGTGGTCCGACCACATCGGCCGCAAACACCTCATCACCGCGGGCATGCTGCTCCAGGCCGCCGCCATCGCCCTCGTCGCCGCCGGCACCACCTTCTCCGTCTGGGCCACCGCCCAGGTCCTGCTCGGCATGGGCACCGCGCTGGTCTACCCGACCCTCCTCGCCGTCATCGGCGACGTCGCCCACCCTGCCTGGCGCGCCCGCTCCGTCGGCGTCTACCGCCTGTGGCGCGACGGCGGCTTCGCCGTCGGCGCCCTCCTCGCCGGAATCCTCGCCGACGCCTACGGCCTCACCACCGCCATCTGGGCCGTCGCCGCCCTGACCGCCGTCTCCGGCCTCGTCGTCGCGATGCGCATGTACGAGACCCATCCGCGCACCTGACCACCCTCGGACGTCACCGTGCCAGAACCCCGTCCCGACCCAACGCCTGGGTGGAACGCCTCTTCGAGTTCCGGACGGCCCCCGCTCCCCCGTTCCGCATGTACCGCGCGGCAGGACCCGCGAGCGATCACCCCGTCGAGACGTGACACACATCACGCCACCTGATGCAATTTTTCCTCTGCGCAATGATTCACCCGGCGCGCTCGTCCGTACCTCCTGGCGACCGAGATTCACTCCCCGGCGGATCCCTCGCGCTCGCGCCCCGAACGGGGTCCCGCGTCCGCACGCCAGGAGGAACCATGCGCATCCCACGTACCGCAGGAGCCATCTTCATGAGCGGCGGCCTCCTGATGACGGTCGTCGCCCTCGCCTACCCCGCCATCCTGGGAGTCGAGAAAACGGCCACCTCGACCGAGCGCGTCATCGCCACCACGCCGTTCGGTCCGTTGACGGAGGCCGACCGGGACTTCGTCATCAAGGTGCGCTCGGCGGGGCTCTGGGAGTATCCGCTGGGCGAGATGGCCATGGAGCGCGGTACGACCCCGGAGATGAAGGAGGCGGGCGAGCATCTGGTCGTCGGGCACGCCGGTCTCGACGAGATGTGCCGCAGGATCGCCCCGGAGCTGGGCATCACGCTCAACAACCAGGCGAGCCCGCAACAGCAGCAGTTCGTGGCCACCGTGGACGCGGCCACCGGCAAGGAGTTCGACTCCACCGCCGTGCAGATCATGCGCGTCACGCACGGCCAGATCTTCCCGGCCATCGCCAAGATCCGCGCCAGTACCCGCAACACCCTGGTGCGCCAGCTCGCCGACCTCGCCAACGACACCGTGCTCGACCACATCACCGTGCTGGAGAAGACCGGCCTGGTCAATCACGAGAACGTCAACTACCAGCAGACCAACCCCCCGAAGGTGCCCGAGGAGCAGGCCACCCCGCCCGTGCCCCAGCCGGGCGCTCCCATGGTCGTCCTGACCCCGCGCCCGGACCTGGACGTCAACACCGCCGCACCGACCGCTCCCCCGAGCCCTTCGGCGTCGCCGTCCACCGGGGAGGAGTGACACCGGCGTCCACCGCACCGGGTCGCCTCGGCCTCACGCCTGGCGACCGAACAGGCGGCGAGGAGAGGGGCACTCCGGCCCGGCTCGTCACAGAGCACAGATACCGACCGCCCTCGGTGCCGGTCCCTGGCCCGCCTTCGACCAGGGTCACCACCACCGGCCGCACCTCACCCCGCTGGGTCAGCACCAGCCAGCCGATTCTGACTGGGGCTTTCCCGATCCGGCCGACTGCCGACGCGACCTGTGCGACCTGCGGGACCTGCGGGACCTGTGCAGCCACCGTGACGGACACACCCGAATATCGCTCATGTGTACGCCCACAGAAAGGAGTTGTACGCTGCAAAGGTGAAGGGGGACAAGTATCGCTTCGGAGAGTTCGAGCTGGACCTCTCTCGGCGGCAGCTCCGTCGGACCGGCGAGCCGGTCCACGTCGAGCCCCGGGCCCTGGACCTGCTGTGTCACCTGGTCCAGCACCGGGACCGGGTGGTTCCGAAGAGCGAGTTGCTCGACGAGGTGTGGGGTGACCGCTTCGTCAGCGAGGCGGCCCTCACCACGGCGCTGCGGACCGCGCGTCTGGCCGTGGGCGACACCGGCAGCCGCCAGCAGCTGATCCGTACCGTGCACCGGCGGGGCTGTCAGTTCGTGGCGCCGGTGACAGCCGTCGGTGACGCCACGTCCGCGAGCACCGACCAGGGAACCGAAGTCGTCGGGACGACAGCCGACGGGCCGAGCGGCGCCGACCGTCAGACCATCCGGTTCTGCAGGGCCGGTGACGGCACGCGCATCGCCTATGCCGCCGTCGGCTCGGGCCCGCCCCTGCTCAAGGCGGCCAACTGGATGTCCCACCTCGACCTGGAGTGGACGACCCCGGTGTGGTCGCACTGGCTGCGCGGGCTCGCCCGCAACCACCGGCTGATCCGCTACGACGAGCGCGGGTGCGGCCTCTCCGACTGGGTGGTGCCGCGCTTCACGTTCGAGGACTGGGTCGACGATCTGGAGACCGTGGTCGAGGCCGTGGGGCTCGACAGGTTCCCTCTGCTCGGGGTGTCGCAGGGCGGTGCGGTGGCGGTGGCCTATGCCGTGCGCCATCCGGAGCGGGTCAGCCGGCTGATCCTCGCCGGGGCCTACGCCCGGGGGCGGCAGGTCCGGGCCCGAAGCGAGACCGAGGGCGCCGAGGCGGCCCTCGACCTGGATGTGGCCCGGGTGGGATGGATCCATCAGGACCCCAGATTCCTGCGGGTCTTCGCCTCCCAGTTCCTGCCCGACGGCACACCGGAGGACTGGGACGAGTTCAGCGCTTTTCAGCGGCGCACGACCTCGCCGTCCAACGGGGTGCGATTCCTTGAGGAGTTCGCCCGGATCGACGTGTCCGACATCGCCCACAGGGTGGCCTGTCCGACGCTGATCCTCCATTCCCGCGACGACGAGCGGGTGCCGGTCTCCCAGGCCAATGAACTGGCCGCGCTCATTCCCGACAGCCGGCTGGTCCTGCTCAAGAGCCGCAGTCACCTGCTCACCGAGTACGAACCGGCCTGGGACGAGTTCCTGTCGCACGTCGACGCCTTCCTGACCGAGTGAGCCACCACTCCTCAGCAGCCGAGAGCTGAGGAGCCGCCAGGCCGGGGGGCGGCCCGGCCGGCTGCGGGCCGAGGGATCGGTGGGCAGCTGTCCGGACCCGGGACGGCCGTGGCCAGGTCGTCAGCGACTCGGGCCGGCGAAGTCGGTCCTGGCGGCCTCGG
This sequence comes from Streptomyces sp. MNU76, assembly GCF_020982545.1. GTDB lineage: Bacteria > Actinomycetota > Actinomycetes > Streptomycetales > Streptomycetaceae > Streptomyces. The sequence continues at coordinate 179,594 of NZ_JAJKLK010000006.1, forward strand.
CGCGCTGGGCGGAGAAGCCGACGGCCGTGTTCCTCCCCGATGACGGCGTCTTCCGAGTCTGCCCGCCCCGTACGTGGGCCTCCCGAAGTTGCCCGGCTCGATTTCCCGGGCAGGCTGTCGGCAGCCTACGGACGGCTGCGGCACCAGGTGCCGACCAGCCCGTGGGCCTCATCTCGCCGGCCTCGCACGCCGCCGTCGGCGTCCGGTCCGCCGGTCCCGGTGCGCACCCGCTCCCCGTCAACCCGGCTCACCGACTGAGCGCCACACCCTCAGCCCCTCCTCAGCCCGCCCTCAGGCGAGCCTCAGACGTCCACCAAGTCTTGGCCGCCGACGAGCCCGATGCTTGAAGTGTGCCGGGCGGAGGGGCAGTCGTGAAGGCATCTCCCCCAGGCCGGCACTCACCTCAGACGCAGGACAACGCGAGAGAAGGACACGAAGATGCGACTCGACAACACCAGGACGTCCGGTCAGGCCCGGACTCGCCGGGGGCTGGCGCTGCTGATCGCGACCGGGGCCGGGCTGGGCTCCCTGCTGCTGGGAACGGTTCCCGCGCACGCCAACGCCACCACCAAGCACGTCGCGGCGGACGGCATGTCCGTCCAGTTCAAGACGAGCGACAGCAGTCGCAACGTGCGGGGCAACATCACGTTCACCGTGAACGCGGACGGCAACTGGAGGATCGACGCGAACGCGACCAACCCGCGGCCCGCGGGCCGCAACGTCCACTGGGTCTGTGACCTGTCGTGGGACGCGTCGGACGTCAGGCACTCGACGGGCACGAAGTGGGTGCCCCGCAAGTCGACCCGCACCCTCACCGCGGCGGCGTACGACCCCTTCGTCCAGGCGGACTTCGCCACCATCGCCGCCCGCGGGACGGCCGACTGCGACATCGTCATCGGCTAGTCGTACACCGTTTCCGCAGGCCGGCGGATAGGCGGGTTGGCGGGTCGGCCCGAGGAGACCATCGACGTGCGTGAAGTCGGCTGACGACTTCACGGACGTCCGGTCAGAACATCGCGGGGGAACGCGGACACACGAGGAGCATCTACTCCTGCCGGCCGTCACGGGCCCACCGGCCGAGGCTGTGCCGGTGGGCCCTCGCCCGTCGCTCACGTCCTCCATGTCCTCCCGGTGCCGCCACGGTCAAGCCGAACCGCCTGCGGCAGTGCCGGTGCGTTCGCCCGGCCGCCACGGCTGTGCACCGCGCCCCGCAGCGCCCTCCCGTCGTCGCAGTCGTTCCGTCTGCCGGGCGGGCTACTCGGAGAGGAAGTTGTGGAGGTGGGTGAGGAAGGTGGGCCAGGCCGGGTCGTCGGCCGTGAACAGGTGGTTGCGGCCTTCGAGCAGAACCAGCCGACTGTCGGGGACGAGCGTGGCCAGTTCCAGGGCCTGCGCGACGGGGACACGCGCGTCGTCGCGGGAGTGGATGATCAGCGTGGGGCAGGTCACCTCGTGTGCGACGCCCGAGACGTCGATGCGGGTGAACTCCTCCAGGAAGCGCAGGCCGTTGGCGGGCGAGGTCGTCTGCCGCTGGTACGCGGCGAACGCGTCCCACTCCGCGGGAGTGGCGTCGGCGAGGAACTGGGAGGCGAAGTAGCGCAGGAAGCTGCTGCTGTCCTGCGAACGCCATCCGGCGCGGGCGATGTCGAGGTCGACCTCGGCTGCATCACGCTCGGCCTGGCTGCCCGCACGGATCAACTGCCCACGGGCATAGGCGGAGGTGAGGACCAGATGGCTGACCCGCTCGGGGCGAAGCGCGGCGTAGGCGACCGCCACCGCGCCGCCCTGCGACACCCCGAGCAGAGGGAAGCGGTCGAGGCCGACGGCATCGGCCACGGCATCGAGGTCGGCGACCAGGTCGTCGAGCGTGAAGCTGCCCATGTCCCATGAGGAGAGGCCGCAGCCCCGCTCGTCGTAGCGGACGAGCTGCCGGCCGCGGGTGAGACCGTCGAACCAGTGGGCCCACATCGGGGAGGTCCGGTCGAGGTCGAGGTGGGTCAGCCAGTTGGCGGTCTTCACCAGGGGCGGACCCTCGCCGGTGAGCGCGTAGGCGATGCGGGTGCCGTCGGCGGACCGGCAGAAACGGATGACCTCGCGGTCCGCGTCCGCCCCTGCCGGCCCCCCGGAGGCCGGGGGCGGGGCGGCCGGAGCGGTGGAAGCCACCGTGGTGTGCGCCACGAACCGGTAGCCGTGCGGACGTATGGTGCGAATCAGCTGCTGTCGTGTGTCACTGTCACCGATCGCGAGACGGGCCGTGCGCAGCAAGGCGGCGAGTGCGGCCTCGCTGACCGCGTGGCCGCGCCCCATCCTGTCGCGCAGCTCGTCTTCGGACACGACGCGACCACGGTGCTCGACCAGGTGGCACAGGAGGTCCAGTGCCCGGGGCTCGACGTCGACCCACTGTCCGTCATGACTGAGTCGGCGGCGGTCCGCGTCCAACGCGTACTGCCCGAACCGGTACACCGAGCTGTCCACGCGAAAACTTTACAACGTCTTTTCATTCTGCGGGAGTTGGGGGCCTACCCCTGTCCCCCGAGCGCCGGACCCGCGAACTCGGACACCGCTCAGGAACGCGCCCGTTCCCGTTCCCGCAGTCGGCGCCGCAGGATCTTGCCGGAGGCCGCCTTCGGTACGGCCTCGATGAACTCGACCCGGCGGATCCGCTTGTACGGGGCGACCTGGCCCGCGACGTGGGCCTTCACCTCGGCGGCGGATATCGGCACCCCGGTCATGGGCACCACGAACGCCTTCGGTATCTCGTTGCCCTCCTCGTCGTCGACTCCGATCACGGCCGCGTCGGCGATGCCGGGATGCCGTACCAGGATGGCTTCGAGCTCGGCCGGCGCCACCTGGTAGCCCTTGTACTTGATGAGTTCCTTGACCCGGTCGACGATGAACCAGTTCCCGTCCTCGTCGACCCGGCCGATGTCACCGGTGTGCAGCCAGCCGTCGGCGTCGACGGTCGCGTCGGTGTCCTCCGGCCGTCCGAAGTAGCCCTTCATGACCTGCGGCCCTCGGATCCACACCTCGCCCGGCTCGCCCTCCGCCACGTCCTGACCGGTGTCGGGATCGACCAGACGTGCCTGCGTCGACGGGAGCAGATGACCCACGCACGCGACGGGCTCGTCCCGGTTGCCGTCGGCATGGATGTGCGAGGCGGGGGACAGCTCGGTCATGCCGTACGCCTGCCCGACCTCCACGCCCAGCCGGTCGGCCACCGCCGCCTGCAGTCCCGCGTCGAGCGGCGCCGCCGCGCAGATGACGCGCCGCAGGTGCGACAGGTCCAGTTTCCCGACCGCGGGGTGCTTGGCCAGCGCGAGCATCACCGGCGGGGCGACGTAGGCGTGGGTGATGCGGTCGCGCTCCAGGCTGGTCAGGAACGCGTCGAGATCGAACCGGGGGTGGACGTACACGGTCGCGCCACGGCGCAGCGCGTTGTTGACCAGCGCGGTCAGACCGAAGATGTGGAAGAAGGGCAGGATCGCGATGACACGGTCGTTCTCGTCGACCCGATGCAGCCCGTTCAGCTGTTCGAGATTGGTGCACAGGTTACGGTGGGTCAGCATCACGCCCTTGGGTACGCCCGTGGTTCCACTCGAATAGGGCAGCACGGCGACGTCCACGGCCGGATCGGTCGAGATCGCCGGCACGGGTCCGTCGTTCAGCAACGCGAGCACCGATCGATGACCGTCCGCACTGTCACAGAGCAGGATCTCCATGTCCCGGCCCGTCTGCCGCCGGACCAGCTCGACCGCGGCCCGCGCCGTCTCGACCAGCGGCGACACGCTCACCATCAGCCGCGCTTCGGCATCGATCAGCTGCTTGGCGATCTCGGCGGGCGTGGCCAGCGGCGACAGTGTGGTCACCGTCCCGCCCGCGGCGGTGACCGCGTAGAGGACCACGGGGAACAGAACGGTGTTCGGCGAGTGCAGCGCGACCACGTCCCCCTTGGCGATTCCCTCGGCGGCAAGGCCCGCCGCGAGCCCGCGGACCAGCGCGGCCAGCTCGCCGTACGTCACCGTTCGTCCACTGGACACGTCCACCATGGCCGGCCAGGTTCCGCGCCCCGAGGCTTCACCGAGCACCCACTCGTGGACGGGACGATCGACGACGGCGACATCCGGGTACTTGCTCCTGAAGATCATGACGACTCCGTATCTCGGTATCTCTGTCTGCTGCGCCGATCGGTACAGCCGGTGGCACCGAGCGGAGCGACAACGGTCTGATGTCGGCACCGGACCTGCCGACGCGTGTCGCTCCCACTCGGCCCCAGGGCCGGACGGACCGGGACCGCTTGATCGTCGCGCCCTCCTCCGCATCGTGGCTTGGTGGAACTCTGAGGCTTTTCTGAGGAGAGGCCGAGGGCGGACTCGACGGCGCCACGGTCACCGCGGCGAACATCGGCCGCCTCGCCTGGAGGCCCTCCAGGCGAGGCGGTCCGCAACCGGCTTGAGCGGTCCGTGGCAGTAGACCGATCTCGGGGTCCACCTGATGCAACGCCAGGCGCTGGGCCCCGGCAACCAGTGCGGCATGCCGCTTGATCAGCCGGAGCCTGAAGATCGCAGGGTCCAGCGGTGTCCCGGGGCCGTGGCTCAGGTCTACCCTGCCGACCGTGCCCTCCATCTACCGCGGCCCGGCGGACCGACGACGTGTACGGGACTGGTGTCTCGAACGGCTCGACAGCTGGGACGTGCCGCACCGACGCGGTGAGATCAGGACGGAGGCCGGCGTCACCAGCGTGCTCCTCGTCGGCGCGGAGCCGGTGGCATCCTCGTCGACGGTGGTGCTGGTGCCGGGAACCAACACCAACGGGGCCGTCTGCCGTCACCTGGCCGGGGCGCTCGCGGCCCGCTGGCCGACCGTCGTGCTCGACGTGCCCGGCCAGCCCGGTCTGAGCGCGGACGTCCGCCCGCGCCGGGGACGGTCCGCGTGGTACGGGCGTTGGCTCACCGAGGCATTGGAACAGGCGGTGCCGGGGCCGGCCCTGCTCGTCGGGCATTCGCTGGGCGGCGCCGTCGTGCTCGCCTCCGACTCCCCGCGCATCGCCGGGCGGTTGCTGCTCTCCAGTGCCGGGCTGGTGCGGCTGCGGGTCCCGTTGGGCGTGGTGGCGGCCACCGTGCCGTGGCTCGCCCGGCCGACTCTGCCGAGGACCGCCCGACTGCTGCGTCGGATGACGGCCTTCGACGAGCGGGTGCCGGACGAGCTCACGGAGTGGATGACGCTGGTCGCCCGCAGCTGCCGCAGCAGTCTCGCCCCTCCCCCGCTGCCGCCCGGGTTGCTGGCGCGACGCCGGTCGGTGCCGTGCGTCGTGGCCACGGGTCGCCATGACGTCTTCCTGCCGCCCCAGCACATCGGACCGGCCGCCCAGCGGCACCTCGGCGCCCGGTTGCACGTCATGGACGACTCGGGTCACCTGCTGCTGGACGAGTCTCCCGACGAGGTCGTCGCCCTGGTGGCACGGGCCCTGGCTTCCGCGTACGGGGACGGCGCGTGACAGGAGACGGACGGCACAGCTCGGCTCGGCTCGGCTCGGTTCAGCTCAGCTCGGCGAAGGTCTCCACCGCGTGGGTCTTGCCGGTGACCACGATGACGTCGCCCTGCTGGACGACCGTGTCGGCGGTGGCGTACGTGAAGTCCTCACCGGGGCGCTTGATGCCGACGACCGTGACGCCGTACCGGCTGCGGACGTGGCTCTGGCCGAGGGGGACGCCGGTGGCGATGTCCGGGGCGACGGTCTTCACCAGGGCGTAGTCGTCGTCGAACTCGATGAAGTCCAGCATCCGGCCGGTGACCAGGTGGGCCACCCGTTCGCCCATCTCGTGCTCGGGCAGGACGACATGGTGGACGCCGAGGCGTTCGAGGATCTGGCCGTGCTGGCGGCTGATGGCCTTGGCCCAGATGTTGGGCACCTCGGCATCCAGCAGGTTGGAGCTGACCAGGATGGACGCCTCGACGTCGGTGCCGATGCCGACGACGGCGCTGGTGAAGTCGTGTACGCCGAGCTGGCGGAGCACCTCGGGATCGGTGCAGTCGGCGACCGCCGAGTGCGTCAGTCCGTCGCTGTACTTCTGCACGAGCCGGGTGTCGGTGTCGATGCCGAGGACGTCCCAGCCGCGGTGCATCAGCTCGTTCGCCAGGGAGCTGCCGAAACGGCCGAGGCCGATGACCGCGACCCGCTGCTCCCCGGCCTGCTGGGCTTGCTGGTGGGCCAGGCGCTTGCGGCGGCGTCGGCGCAGGGAGTTCAGGTAGTTAACCAATGACGGGTCGCTCCTCGGGCAGTTCGTAGCGGCGGACGCGTTCGCGCAGGGCCAGCGCCGAGACCAGGGTGACCGGGCCGAGGCGGCCGATGAACATCAGCAGGACGAGGATCAGCTGTCCGGCGTCGGGGAAGTCGGCGGTGATGCCGGTGGACAGCCCGACCGTGGCGAAGGCGGAGACGACCTCGAACAGCACTCCGTCCAGCGGCAGCGAGGTCATGCTGAGCAGGGCCAGCGTGGCGGCCATGACCAGGCCGACGCCGAGCAGCACCACGGTCAGCGCCTGGCGCAGGCTGTGCGGGGCGAGTCTGCGGCCCAGGACCGTGGAGTTGGGTTCGCCGCGCACCTCGGCGATGATCGCGACGGCCAGGACCGCGAACGTGGTGACCTTGATGCCGCCCGCGGTACCCGCGCTGCCACCGCCGACGAACATCAGCATGCAGGTCATCAGGAGTGTGGAGGCGTGCATGGCCCCGATGTCGAGGGAGTTGAAGCCGGCGGTGCGGGTCATCGCGGAGTGGAAGAACCCGTTCAGCAGCTTCGCGGGCCAGTCGTGCGATCCGAGAGTGGCCGGGTTGGTCCACTCCAGCAGACAGGTGAGCAGGGTGCCGAGGGCGAGCAGCACGACGGTGGTGACGAGCGTCAGCCTGGTGTGCAGGGTCCAGTTGCGGCGTCCGGTGGTGCGGTGGCGGTTGCGGTGGCGGAGCAGTTCCAGGAGGACGGGGAAGCCGAGCCCGCCGAGGATCACGGCGACGGCGATCGGCAGGGTGACCCACGGGTCCTGGGCATAGCGGGTCAGGCTGTCGGCGTGCAGGCCGAAGCCGGCGTTGTTGAAGGCCGACACGGCGTGGAAGTAGCCCAGGTACACGGCCTCGCCGATGGAGTCGCCGTAGCCGAAGCGGAAGCGCAGGGAGAGGACCGCGCCGACCGCGAGTTCCACGATCAGCGTCGTGCCCGCGACGCCGAGCAGCACCCGCCGCACGTCACCGATGTCCAGGCTCTTGGTCTCCGCCTGCGCGGTGAGCTGCAGTCGCAGCCGCAGCTTCCCCGAGACCAGCAGCGCGAGCAGGGAGGCCATGGTCATGATGCCGAAGCCGCCGATCTGGATCAGCGCGAGGATCACGCCCTCGCCGAAGCCGCTCCAGTACGTGCCGGTGTCCACCACGGCCAGGCCCGTCACGCACACGGCCGAGGTGGACGTGAACAGCGCGGTCACCAGCCCCGTGGCCGTACCGTCCTCGGCGGCGAGCGGCAGCGCGAGCAGCCCGGTCCCGAGGGCGATCGCGGCGGCGAAGGCCAGCACGACCGTACGGGCCGGGTGCGCGGTCAACAGCGACCTGCGCGGATGCGCGGAACGTCTCGCCACGGCTCCCCCTCTGCGTATGCACGGTCCGTCAAGGATGGGTAGGGACTTCGTACGGGGTCCGTCCAACCCGCGCGGCCGTCACCCTATCCGGCGACGGCCGGCGAACACGCAGCACTCACGAACCGCTCCGGGGCGGTCCCGGCGGATCCGGTGCGGGCGAGGCCGTGGATTCCGTGCAGGCCGTGGAGGCCGAGTACGCCCCTTCCGCCTGCCACCGTCTCTCCGGCTCACGCCTCCGGCATCTCAGCCCGTGCCCTCGGCACCGTCGCGGCCGAGGGCGGCGCGCTGGTAGATGTCGGGGATGCCGTCGGCGTCCTCGTCCCGGTTCTCGGCCTCCCACAGGCGGCGGTAGACGCCGTTGCGGCGTTTGATCAGCAGGGCCGCGACGGCGGCGGCGATCAGGGAGCCGAGCAGCACGGCCACCTTGACGTGCTCGACGTCGGCCGGATCGGTGAAGGCCAGTTCGCCGATGAGCAGGGCCACGGTGAAGCCGATGCCCGCCAGTACCGCGAGGGCGAACACGTCCGCCCAGGCCAGGTCGGGGTTGAGGCGGGCCCGGGTGAAGCGGGCGGCGAGGTAGGTGCCGGCGAAGATGCCCACCGTCTTGCCCAGCACCAGTCCGAGGACGACGCCCAGGGGCTCCGGTTGCGTGAACACCGCGCCCAGGGCGGCGCCCGACACGCTCACCCCGGCGGCGAACAGTGCGAACAGCGGCACCGCCACGCCGGCCGAGACCGGCCGCAGCAGGTGTTCGGTCCGCTCCCCGGGGGAGGCGTCCTCGTCCTCGTCGCGGACCGTGCGCAGGATCAGGCCCATGGCCACACCGGCCACGGTGGCGTGCACGCCGCCGTTGTACATCAGCGCCCAGATCACCAGGCCCAGCGGCACGTACCACCACCAGCCGCGTACGCGGAACCGCTGCAGCAGGTAGAAGACCACCAGGCCCGCGGCGGCCCCGGCGAGCGCGGCCGGGTTCAGGTCACTGGTGAAGAAGACCGCGATGACCAGGATCGCGCCGAGGTCGTCGACCACGGCCAAGGTCAGCAGGAAGGCCCGCAGCGCGGACGGCAGGTGGGTGGAGAGCACCGCGAGGACGGCGAGTGCGAAGGCGATGTCGGTGGCCATGGGCACCGCCCAGCCCTGTGCGCTGCCGCCGCCGAGTCCGACGGTGGCCAGGTAGACGCCGGCGGGGATCACCATGCCGCACAGGGCGGCGACCACCGGGAGGGCGGCCGTGGCCGGGGTCCGCAGCTCGCCGACCACCAGCTCACGCTTCAGCTCGATCCCGGCGACCAGGAAGAACACGGTCAGCAGCCCGTCCGCCGTCCAGTGCCCCACGGACAGGTCAAGGCCGAGAGCCGCTATCCCGAAGTGTGCGTCGCGCAGGTCCTCGTACGACCCGCTCCACGGGGTGTTCGCCCAGACCAGTGCCACCACGGCCGCCGCCAGCAGCACGAGCCCGCCCACCGTCTCCGTACGCAGGGCGCGGGCCACCCGCGCCTGCTCCGGCCAGGGCAGCAGGCCGAGGAAGACGGAACGCTCACGACGGGGGGCACGCATCCGGGAAGACCTCCACAGGCATCGATTTCCGGGCATACGTGCCCCTTCGACGCCGACCAGACTTCCCGGCACACCCCGCGCCTTTGACGCGTTCTTTACACACTAACCGCCACGGCGCGGGGCATGCGGCCCGAGCGTGTCCGATGCGGGCGGACCGCTGCGATCATCATCACGTTTGGGTGCCCTGCCGGGGCGGGTCAGAGGGGTTTCGGCGGCCAGTCGAGCAGTCGGGCGCCGATCACCGCGGTCTGGAGGGTGTAGCGGTGGACCGGGTCGGACGGGTCGGCGCCGGTCAGTTTGTGGATGCGTTCGAGGCGGTAGGTGAAGGCGCGCACGCTCAGCGACAGTCGCCGGGCGGCCTCGGCGGAGACGCAGCCGGAGTCGAAGTAGGCGGTGAGGGTGTCGAGGAGTGGCTGGGCTCCGCCGCGGGCCTGGCGCAGGGGGCCGAGGGCGTTCTCCACCAAATCGGCCATGGCCTGTCGGTCGCGAGTGAGGACGGGATAGACGAGGAGGTCGGCAGCGCGCAGCACGGGATCGTCGAGTTCCAGGCGTTCGGCCAGGTCGAGGGCGTTGAGGGCCTCCTCGTAGGACTGGACGACGCCCGCCGGGCCGGTGTGCGGGCGGCCGAGCGCCACCTGTCCGCCCCCGGTCGCGGCGAACGCCTGCTTGGCGAAGTACGCGAGGACGTCGTCCTGGTCGCCCGGGGCGACGCAGACGAGTCGGCCGTCCTTGGTGGTGAGCAGGATGCTGCGGTCGCCGAACCGGCCTCTCAGCGCGCGCTCCACCTCCCGGAGCACCGGGTCGCCCTCCTCGTAGGCGGCCGGGCCGCGGGCCACGGCGACCGCGTGTTCGTACGAGAGCCGCAGCCCGTAGCGTTCCGCGCGCTGGGCCAGTCGGCCCAGGTCGCTGCGGCCGTACAGCAGGTCGTCGATGAACTCCCGGCGGGCGGCCTCCTCCTGGCGCACGGCGTGGCGCTGGGCCCGTTCGTAGCCCTCGGTGAACGCGTCGAGAGCCTGCGCGGCGACGGACAGCACGTCGTCCACGATCGGTTCGCTGCCGGTGGGCCAGTGCGCCCGGGTGGCTGTCATGTGGGCGCCGACCAGGGCACGCAGCCCGATCCCGGCCTCGGCCGCCTGTTCACCCAGGGCACGGCGCGAGGCCAGTTCGTCCCGGGAGAGCCTGCGGCCGGTGGCCGAGGCATCGGCGAGGATCTCGGCGTATCCCTCCAGGTACGCCTCGTGTCCCGCTGACCCGCGCCCCTCGGACACGTCCCGTCCCGCCATGTCGGCCCCCCGATCGAATCCGCCCTTGTCGTCGTCTTGACGCACGGTCGCAGGAGCGTACTCCCGCCCGTGCCTGGAGCGGTGCCTGCCCCCGGCAAGGAGATACCGGTTCGGGCGGTTTCCGCAGTGCCCCTGCCACGGGCCGACGCCTCCGCGGCCTGATCGGCGGGGGCCGGAGGTCGTGGAGGTGGACATGACGGAGGTGGGCCATCTCGGCCCTGAAGGGTGTGCGGCGCTCTTCGCGGCTCTGCGGGCCGCCCACAAGCACGGCACACGACTGATCATCACTCACCCCAACGATCAGGCACGGTCGGTCATGCGGAAGATCGGCCTGAACACGGGCGCTCACTCATCCTCTTCCCGACGGAGATCCCGCCGCGCTCTGAAGCTCGCCCCGGACAGCGCACGATGCCGGAACCCGGCAAGAAAGCGGGTCCGTGGCTGCGCGCCAGGAACCTGTCAGCGCCGCGTAAAGAACATGTATGGTGCCCCCGGTGTGCCGGGAAGTCTGGTCGGCGGTCTTGGGAGAGCTCTTTTCGCCGATTCGGGGGTCCTGTTCATGGTGCTCGTCGTGGTCTTCGGGGTGGCGCTGCTGATCGCGGTGCTGCTGTCAGGTCTCGCCGCCCGCACGGTGCTGTCGACATCGCTGCTCTTCCTGGTCGGCGGCGCGCTCGTCAGCGACGGTTTCCTGGGCTGGATCCACATCACGCCGGACAGCGAGATCGTGTCGGTGACCGCGGACCTGGCGCTGTTCGCGGTGCTGTTCACCGACGGCATGCACGTCTCCTTCCCCAAGCTGCGCCAGAACTGGCGCAACCCGGCCCGCGCCCTGGGGCTCGGCATGCCGCTGGCGTTCATCGGCATGGCGCTGATCACGCACTACCTGGTGGGCCTGGACTGGACGACGTCCTTCCTGGTCGGCGCCGTGCTCGCGCCGACCGACCCGGTGTTCGCCTCCGCGATCGTCGGCCGCAAGGAAGTCCCGTCGAAGCTGCGGCAGCTGCTGAACGTGGAGAGCGGCATCAACGACGGCCTCGCCCTGCCCGTCGTCCTCGTCCTGATCGCGGCGGCCGGGCCGACCTCCGGCCACGCCGAGTCGTCCCTGGGGAAGATCGCCCTGGAGCTGGTCCTCGGGCTGCTCTTCGGCATCGTCCTGCCCTACGTCGTCGTCGAACTCGTACGGTTCCGGCTGCTGGGCGCCGAGCCCAAGCTCCAGCCGCTGCTGCCGCTGGCGATCGGCGTGATCCTGTACGCGGTCTGCCACCTCACGCACGCCAACCCCTACCTCGCCGCGTTCTCCGCGGGGGCCGTGCTCACCGCACGCTCGTTGGAGGCGAAGGAGGCGTTCGAGCCGCTCGGTGAGGCGCTGGCGGAGCTGGCCAAGTTCGCGGCCCTGCTGGTCTTCGGCGCACTGCTGACACCGTCGCTCTTCGGTGACCTGTCCTTCGGCGGATACGCGGCGGTCGTCCTGGCGATCGTGCTGATCCGCCCGGCGTCGCTGCTGTTGTCGCTGCTCGGCACGCGGTTCACCCGGCAGGAGAAGCTGGTCGCGGCCTGGTTCGGGCCGAAGGGCTTCGCCTCGGTGGTGTACGGACTGCTGGTGCTCCAGGCCGGGATCCCGCAGGGCGAGGAGGCGTTCACCCTCATCGCCGTCTGCATCGCCTTCTCGATCATCGCGCACAGCTCCACCGACGTACCGATCGCCCGTCTCTTCCACGTCGACGACCTCGCGGGTACGTCCTCCGGTGCCGGCACGCCGTCCGCCACCGAGGAGGCCGACCGTGTGGGCGCGTGACCTCGCCGAGCCCTACCCGTACGTCACCACCGACGAGGACGCCGCCCACGCGGTCCGGCTGCTGGCCCTGCACCGGTTGCCCGCACTCCTGGTCGTCGACACCGATGCCGCGCCGTACGCCCTCGTGCCCTGCGCCCAGCTCGTCGGACGACTCGTGTCCGACGTCCGGGACCACGACGAACCGGCGGGGATCGCCGGTCGCAACGTCGCGGACTGGCTGCCTCCCGGCAGTCCCAGCCCGCCCACGGTCGAGGAGAACGACGACCTCACGCGGGTCGCGGACCTCATCGCGCGGACCCGCAGCCCGTTGGTCGCCGTCGTCGAACGCGACGGCGACCAAAGGTGGTTGGCGGGCGTGGTGACAGCCGCCCGGCTGCTGGAACGACTCGCCGGAGGAGGAGCGTGAAGGGCCGGAAGGCCAGAAGAAGCCGGATGGCCGTCGCCGACGACAGGACCGAGTGGGGTCCGGTCCGCGCCTCCGACGTCGCCGGTGTCCTGGACCGTCGGGGACGTGTACCGGTACGCATTCGTCCTGTCGGGCGGGGAGCGCCCGTATGACGGTGTTCTCGCAATCCGCACGGCGCGTGCCCCTGTCGGGCCACATGATCGTGTGCGGTGACGACGCGCTCGCCGAGCGGCTGGCCGGCGAACTCACCACGGTGTACCGGGAACGGGTCATCCTCGTCGTACCGCCGACGCCCCGGTCCGGCACCGTCGCGCGAGTGCACGCCTCCGCTCTGTTGGGCCGGATGCAGTCCGTGATCGGGCGGACGGACACCGGTCAGGACACGCCGCGCGTGATCGAGGCGCCCGATCCGGACGAAAGCGTGCTGGCCGAAGCCGGCGTGCGCGAGGCGGCGGCGCTGGCTCTGGTCCACGAGGACGACGAGACCAACATCCGCGCCGCGCTCGCCGCCCGTCGGCTCAACCCCCGGCTGCGCCTGGTCATCCGTCTCTACAACCGCAAGCTCGGGCAGCACCTGGAGGAACTCCTCGACCAGGCAGCCGTCCTGGCCGTCCCCGGCCTCGACCCGGCAGCGCTGGACACCTCCACCACCGTCCTGTCGGACGCGGACACCGTGGCTCCCGCGCTCGCGGCCACCGCCGTCGCCGGCACGAGCAAGGTCGTCCAGGCCGACGGGTTGTTGCTGCGCGCGGTGGAACGCACGCCACCGGCCGCGGGCGCAGTGGCCGACCCCGGCCTGTGCACGCTCGCCCTGCTGTCGTCGACCATCGCCGACCCTGCCGGCGCGGAGGGTTCGGACGCCAGCGGCCGGGAGGGGCCGACGCTGCTGCCCGACGACGAGACGGTGGCCGCCGCCACCGGACGCGGCACGGTCGTCCTGGAGACCGTCACCCACACCGGCACCGCTCCCCCACCGGGCCGCCTGGCCGGACGAGGTGTACCGCTCGCCACCCTGTTCCCGGCCCGGCTGCGCTGGTCACTTGCCGGACTGGTGACCTGTGTGCTGGCTCTCGCCGTCGCCACCGCCCTGACCAGCGGCGGTCACCCGCTGCACGCCGCCTACCTCACGCTGCTCGACCTCTTCGCCATCAACGACCCCGCCCTCGACGAGGCCACGAGCCGTCAGGTGCTCCAACTTCTCGCCGGCCTGGCCGGGCTGCTGTTCCTGCCCGTGCTGCTCGCCGCCGCCCTGGAGGCGTTCGGCACCTTCCGCACCGCCTCCGCGCTGCGCCGTCCGCCCCGCTCCCTGTCCGGCCACGTCGTCCTGCTCGGCCTCGGCAAGATCGGCACCCGTGTCCTGTCCCGGCTGCACGAACTCGGGATCCCCGTGGTGTGCGTCGAGGAGGACCCCGAGGCTCGCGGCATCCCGCTCGCCCGCCGCCTGCGCGTGCCCACCGTCCTCGGCGACGTCACCCAGGAAGGCGTCCTGGAAGCCGCCAGGGTCGACCGGGCCCACGCCCTGCTCGCCCTCACCAGCATCGACACCACCAACCTCGAAGCCGCCCTGTACGCCCGCTCGCTCGCGGCCCATCTGCGCGTGGCCCTGCGCCTGTACGACGACGACTTCGCCACCGCCGTCCACCGCACCCTGCGCGCCGCCCACCCCCACGCCCTCACCCGCAGCCGCAGCGTCTCCACCCTCGCCGCGCCCGCCTTCGCCGGAGCCATGATGGGCCGCCAGATCCTCGGCGCCATCCCCGTCGAACGCCGTGTCCTGCTCTTCGCGGCCCTGGACGTCGCCGGGCACCCCCAACTGCAAGGCCGCACCGTCGCCGAGTCCTTCCGCCCCGGCGCCTGGCGCGTCCTCGCCCTGGACACCGCCGCCCCCGACGACCGCCTCCCCGACCTCGCCACCACTCCGGCCCACGACGACACCGAACGACCCACCGGCCTCGTATGGGAGCCGCACCCCGGGTACGTCCTGCGCCCCCAGGACCGGGTGGTCCTCGCCACCACCCGCCAGGGCCTCGCGGAACTCCTCGGACGGCAGCCGCAGCTCCGATCACGTGCCCCCGGCCTCTGACGTGGACACCGACCAGCACCCGGCAACCGCCTGCCTCGGAGGCACCCCGTGAACATCCCCGGCCTCACCGCGTACACCCGGACGCGGCGCACCGCGCGCAGAGACAGCAGACGGCAGCGTCGGGAGGTCCGTGAACAGCGGCTCGGCCTGCTGGCCCGGGAGTCGGCCCCACCGGCCGCGCCGCCGAGCTGGCGGGCCGGCCGGGGAGGACGGGCCCTCGCCGTGCTGTGGTGTGCCCAGTTCCTGTGGTTCGTGGTCCGCCCCGGCGTGGAGGAAAGGACCGGCACCACTCCGGGGGACTGGATCTCCCTGGGCTGGGCCACCATGTTCGCCACGTGGATGGCGTGCCGCCTGGGAATGTGGCGAGTCTCCGCGGGCCACAGTGGTGTGTGGATACGACGGTTCTGGACCGTCAGGTTCCTTCCGTGGCAGCAGCTCAGCCGGGTGGACATGCGGCGGGACGGCCTGCTGGAGTTCTTCGACGGCCACAGGCAACCCATGGCCGGACTGTATGGCCCTGCCTGGCTGAACCGGATCCTCGGCCGTCCCGACACCGGGCAGGAGACGGCCGACGTCCTGACGGTCATGGCCCGTCACCCCCGTCTGCGGCCGGTCACGGATCCGGACCGGCGGCTCAGAGGGACCCCGTTCGTCGTGTGGTCACCCTTGGCCCTGGGTGTCGTCGCCTTGGCGGGTCTGCTCCCCTGACGACAGCCGGGGCCCCGGCCGGCAGGGTTCCGGGCCGTCGGTCAGGGTTCCGGGCCGTCGGTCAGACTTCCGGGCCGCTCAGCGCGAAGCCCGGTTGTCCTTGACCGCGGACAGGACGAAGAGAACGGCCGCGAGGCCGTAGAACCCGAGCCCCGCGAGCATGGCGGCCATGACCACGTCGTACGAGGCGTTCGCCAGGCGGGGCACCCCGTTGGCCAGCATGCCGCCGTACAAGCACAGAAGCGCGTAGGCACGGGGCCGCAGACCGCCGGTGTGCCGACGTCGCATCCACGGCGGGACCCAGCCCCGCAGGAGCGCGATCGCCGGGAGCAGCAACAGGACACTGGCGACGGCCAGAGCGATCCAGTGGTAGAGCGGATTGCCGTGCATGTCGCCCCCTTCATTCACCGGGGCCGGTCGATCAGCCGAACCGCTCCGGCGACCGCGAGACAGGTGATGCCGGCCAGCAGTACGGGAAGACCGGGGCCGGGCAGCACCCACATCACCGCGCCGCACAGTGCGAGCACCGCACCGGCGGCCGCGAGCGAACGCGTGACCGTGCGCCTGGTGAGAGGGCGGGCCATCAGGTGACTCCAGGGAAGAGGAAGAAGAGGAAGGGGACGCTTACCGCGCCGGAAACTATCGCATATGCCAAGGGAATATCAGACCCCCTCCGCGTCGGGGACAGGGTGGGCCGCGTGCCGGGCGTTCGGGTTCGCGAGCAGGCTGCGCGGGTCCGCGGCCCGTGAGATGGCCGACTCGACGGCGGCGATCCGGTCGGCGAGGAGGCCGAGTGCGGCCACCGCGCGCGTGAGCTGGTCGTCGTCCGGGCCGCCGAGGGCCTGGGTGCGGACGTACGCAGCCTTCACCTCCGTCCAGCGGGCGGCCTGTTCCGGGGTGAGCGTGCCCCGCAGTTCGGCCAGCTTGAGGAGGTTCGACTCGGCTCCGGTGGTGAGGGTCTGGGCCTCGGCCGTGTAGTGGTCGTCGATCAGGGCGGCCAGTTCGGACGCGTTCATGACCGGCTGGACGCGCTGGGCGATCTTGTTCATGTTGCGGTAGGAGCCCTGGAGCCGGAAGGGCGGCTCGGTGCGGGTGGTGTCCGACTGCGCGGCGGAGGCGATGTACGCGGCGTTCACCGCGAGGACCGTCTCCCGGATCGTGAGCAGGTGCCCCAGGACCGCGAGGATCCGCCCCAGCTCGGCAGAGGTGTACGGGTGGGTGAGCCGGTCGGCACGGGCCGTGGGGTCGTGCCCGGCGAGCCGGATCAGCAGGTCGAGGTCGGCGCGGTCGCGGCCCGCGAGCGGGGCGAGGACCGGGTGGGCGGTGAGCGCGTTCTCGATGAAGCTGAGCGCGAAGGCGTCCTCCTTGCCGGTGAGGACGTCACCGAGGTTCCACACGTCGGCCCGGTTGGCGAGCATGTCGGGGACGCGGAAGCGACTGCCGGACTCGGTGTAGGGGTTGCCGGCCATGCAGACGGCGAAGCGCTTGCCGCGCAGGTCGTACGTGCGCGGCTCGCCGTCCCGGACGCCCTCGACGCGGCGGGTGGCGTCGCACAGCGGGATGAACCTCTGCAGCAGTTCGGGCGAGGTGTGCTGGATGTCGTCCAGGTACAGGAGGGTGTTGTTGCCCGCCTCCAGCGCGAAGTTGATCTTCTCGATCTCCCGGCGTGCGGTGGCGTTGGGGGCCTCGGCGGGGTCGAGCGAGGTCACGGTGTGGCCGAGGGCGGGGCCGCTGATCTTCACCAGCATCAGGCCGAGCCGGTCGGCGACGTACTCCATGAGGGTCGTCTTGCCGTAGCCGGGCGGGGAGACGAGCAGCAGCAGGCCGCCGGTGTCGGTGCGCCTGGACTCGCCCGTGGTGCCGAGCTGCTTGGCGAGGCTGTCGCCGATGAGCGGGAGGTACACCTCGTCGACGAGCCGGTTGCGGACGAATCCGGACATGATCCTCGGGCGGTGCTCGTCCAGGCGCAGCCGGGCGCGTTCGGCGGCCGTCAGGGTGGTGCGGCGACGCTGGTAGGCGCGGTGGGCGGGCACCTCGTGGGTGCGGAACGCGTGGGTGCGGGCGAGGAGTTCGTCGACGCGGACCGTGAGGGTGCCGCCGGTGAGGCGGGGGTGGGTGCCGAGCAGGCCCTCGACCGTCTCGGTCAGGGGCGCGTCGCACGTGTAGCGGGTCAGATCCGGGCACAGCTCGGCGGCCACCGCCTCCGCCAGGTCACCGGGCGCGAGGTCCGCGCCGGTGGAGGCGGCGTAGGCGGACAGCCACGCCTCGACCAGCTGCCGGCGTGCCCCCAGGTCACCGAGGGCGGTGAGGTCCTCGTCGTACGCCGAAGTCCCCACCGTACGGCGGAACTTGTCGAGCAGGGTGCGGGTGCCCGCGTCGATGACGAAGCCGTCGGCGCCGCCGGTGAGTTCCTCGAAGAGGTAGGCCGCGGCGGCGTCCGCGGTGGGTCCGCCGATCGCTCGCGCCAGCTCGCCCCGCAGGTCGGCGATGGCGGGCGCGAGCCCGAACGTCTCCCGGGCGCGGGCGAGCGACACGGCCCGGCGGGTCCACGCCTCGCGCTCCTCGGCCGTCGTGGCGTGCGCCCAGAACAGCTGGGCGCCGGCGCGGGCCACCGGCTCGTGGCGGAGCGGACCCGCGTCCGCGTGCAGGCGGAGCAGCGCGGTCAGGATCAGGACCGTGTCGTGGTCGTGGACTCCGCGCTCGTATCCCTCGTCGTACGCCTCCTGCGCCGCCCGGCGTACGAGGGCGGGCAGGTTCTCGGCCTCGGCGAGAGCCGTCGCGCCGTGCTCGTCGAGCAGCCGGGCGGCGAGGTGTTCGGCGCGGTAGACGTCCGGGGACTCCGACGGCAGCGGGCGCTCCCAGTACGGGCGGGTCGCGGCGAAGTCGGGGTCGGTGACCGGGGAGCGGTAGTCGGTGGCGGTGATCGCGAAGGCCAGGCCGTCACCGTGCGGCACGAGGGCGAGGTCGAGCGGCTGGGTGTTCACCGCGAAACGGTGGGTGCCCAGGCGGATCGTGCGACCGTCGTCGGTGTAGAGGTCGGTGCGGTCGCGCAGGGCGCGCAGGGCCTCCTGGCGGGCGGCCTTCAGGTGGCCGTCCAGCTCGTCCGCACGTACCTGGTCGCCGAGTTGTCGCAGTTCGTCGGCGATGCGGCGGACCTTGGCGGGCATCGGGTCGGAGGTGAAGTACGTGGTGACGGCGTCCGCGTCGGGGAGGGAGGCGGCGCGGCGGACGACCGTGCGCAGGACGCGGGCCGCCGAGTCGGCGAGGCGCTCGGCGCGGCGGGCGCGCGCGTCGGCGAGGTTCTGCTTACGGGCGGAGAACGTCTCGTGGATCTCGTCGCGCTTGTCGGCCAGCTCCCCGAGGAAGTCGTCGAACTCGGCGGACTCCGCGAACCGCGCCTCCAGGCTCTCCAGCCGTGCCAGCAGGCGGGCGAGCTGCTCGTCGCATGCCTCGGGGGTGTCGGCGGAGGCGAGGGCACCGGTGACCGCCTGCCCGAGCAGGGTGAACTCGGCTGCGAACTCGGCACGTCCCTCGCGGTCGAGGAGATCGCGGCGGCGGCCGTCGAGCACGGCGCGGGCCCGGTTGACACCGGCGAGGACCTCGGCGATCCGCTCCAGGACGGACGTACGGACGGTGGCGTCGCCGATGTCGAGTCCCGCGACGACCTCGGTCACCGTGCCCAGTCCGTCCGCCAGTCGGTCGACGCGGGCGGCGACGGGCGCGGCCTCGGCGACCGTGGTGATGGCGGCGGCGTCCCCGAGGAGGTGCTCGACCTCCGCGTGGTGGTCGGCGAAGGCGTCCTCGCGGGCCAGGTGGGCGACCGCCCGCCGGCCGAACGAGGCGAGGTCGGACTCGACGTCCGCGGCCAGCTCGTCGATGCGGGCCGTGTCGGCGTACCGCATGTCCTTGAGCGTGAGCAGATGCCCCTGCGCCTGCCGGAGTTCGGTCAGGCCGGACACCCAGACGGCGGCGCCCCGCAAGGTCTCCCCGCGCAGTCGGCGCACCACCTGGGCGACCCGGTCCGCCGCCTCGTCGAGCGCGTCGGCGGCCTGCCGGGTGAGCGCCTGTACGGTCTCGAACTCGGCCAGTACCTGCTCGGCCGTCGTCCGCACGTCCGTGAGCGGCTCCCGCAGATCGCCGAGTTCGGCGTCCTCCAGCCAGTGGTAGGAGTCCGCGGCCCGGACGCAGGCCGCGACCAGTGCCTCGTACACCTCGCTCGTCGGGGTCGTCCCGGCGACCGCGCCGGCGATGGAGAGGCAGTCGGAGATGCCGCGCACGAGGTCGGCGTTGCCGACGCGGGCGAGCGGGCCGTCCCCGAGGGGCCGGGCGGCGGCGTGGGTGTCGGAGACGTAGGGGGACCTCCACAGCTGGACCGGGTGGACGCGCTGTGGCTCCTCGCCCTCGGCGCGCAGCAGGATGAGCGTGCCGTCGTCGAGGAGGGCCCAGCCCCGGCAGGTCAGCGGGGTCGCGGTCTCCTTGCGGATCACGTTGTACGGCAGCAGCAGGCTGCGGCCCGCCACGGGGGCGTGGAACGCGAAGAGGACGTCCTCACCGTTGGGTGAGCGGACCACCCGGTCGAACTCCAGGTCGTCGGCCCCGATGCCGTCGAAGATCTTGTGCGTGCCGTTCGCCAGGCAGTAGCCGCCGGGGAAGACGATGCCCTGGTCCTCCGGGAGGCGGCGGCAGGCCGGGCCGATGCCGTCGAGACGGACGACACTCCTGGTGAGCGTGTTGAACACCAGGTACCGGTGGGCGTCCTCCTTGTAGGGCCGGATGCGCAGCAGGACGAGGGTGCCCACCCGCGCGTACGCGATGTCGGCGTCGGCGAGTGACTGCAACGGCTCGTCGACGGGCTCGGAGTGGATTCCCTCGCCCGTCTCCGTGTCGTCCTCGACCTTGACGGTGAGGGCGCCTCCGACAGTCGTGACGAAGATCTCGCCCTCGACGGACACGTGCGGGTGGCGGCCGAGGACATGGGACTCGCGGGTCGCCTCGGTCCAGGTGAAGTCGTGGGCGGGCGGCGGCACATGGTCGCGGTCGCCGCGCGCGTCGAGGAAGGACACCTGTCCGTCGTCGGTGAGCGCCCAGCGCAGGACACGGATGTCGTCGGCCTTCTCGCCGGTACGGAAGACGGCCAGGAGCCTGCCGTCGACACGGCTCAGGCGCAGCAGGTGGGCCTGGCGGTAGTAACGGTGGAGGGCCGTGAACTCCGCCACGAAGTCGGGGTCGTCGAGCAGACCGGGCACGGCGTCGTCGGGCAGCCGGTTCAGATCGCGGTCGTGCAGCGTGAAGACGTCGCTCACGGCCGTCCCGTCCCGCCGGCCGGTGTGGGCGTTGCGGCCGAGGAGCAGCACGTCACCGAGGGAGACGAGGTCCCGGGGCACACAGGAGTGTTCGGTGCGCAGCCGCTCGGTGCCGGTGAGTTCGAGGCGCGTCGAGCCGAACTCCTGGGCGCGGCGGATGTTGAGGGCCTCGGCGCGGCGGGCGAGTTCGGCGGCCTGCGCGGTGAGCCGGTCACGCAGCACGTCGTACGTACCTGTGTCGAGCGCCTCGTACGTGCGGGTGTCCAGGCCCGTCGTCCCGGTGGTCATGCGATCGGTCCCTCTCGGATGTCACTCGGAAGTCTCGGAAAGTCGAAGGAAGTCTCAGAAAGTCGGGGACTTTCCGAAGTCGAGGCCTTCTTGGGCCGGTGTGACGCGGTCCGGAGCTGCTGTCCCCTGTGCGGCAGCTCCGGACCGCTGAGCGGCCCCGGGGCGATGGCCCCGCGCCGCTCGGCCTTTCAGCTCCTGGCGTTGCCGTTCAGCGCGGCGAGCGAGGTGTCCGCGACCCCCAGCTCACCCGCCGTGTCGAGCAGTTGCCGCAGAGCCTGGGAGTCGGCGCCGCCCGTCTTCATCAGCTTCATCAGCAGTGCGGAGACGGTCAGATCCCGTACGTCGGCCGTGGAGACCGAGCCCAGGGCACGGGAGAGGTCGTCGGTGAAGCTCGCCGTGCCGTCCAGCCAGGGCCCCGCCAGTGCCTGGGCGGTCTCGGAGTGCTGGACGAAGCCGTCGACGCCCTTGCCGAGCGAGATCGCCCCGACCAGCCGGTCGAAGAAGACCGACTCCCCGCCGACGATGTTGATGTCGGCGTTCTCCAGGCCGGTGGCGAGCACCGTGGCCTGTGCCTCGGCGACCTGCCGCTGCACGTCCAGCCCGGCCAGGCGGATGTCCTTCTCGGCCGCCAGCCGCAGCCGGTACTCCTCGTGCGTACGGGACGCCTCGTCGAGCGCGGCCATCGCGGCGGCCTTCTCGGTGAGGCCGGCCGCCTCGGCCTTCAGCTTCTCGCCGATGGCCTCGGCCTCGGCGAGCGCCTGTGCCCGCGCGCCCTCCGCCTCGGCCCGCATGCGTGCCTCGGTGGCCTCGGCCTCCGCGCGGCCGGCCTTCTCGATGACCTCGGCCTCCTTGTCACGGACCTGGACGGCGGCCAGGCCCTCGGCGGCGGCCTCCGCCTGGACACCCTCGGCGAGGCGCAGCTTGGCCCGCGCGTCGAGGTCGGCGGTCTTCAACCGGGCCTCGGCCAGGGTGAGTTCCTCGGCGGCCCGGTGGGTGGCGGCCTGCTCGGCGGCCTCCGCGGCCTTGATGTCCTTGACCAGCTTCTCCTGCGCCTCCGCCTCCGCGGCGATGATCACGGCCTGCCGCTGCCGCTCCGCCTCCTCGACGGCCCGCAGCTTCTTGATGGATTCCTCCTGCTCGGCGACCGTACGGTCCACGGCGACCCGCTCGCGGATGACCTCGGCGATCTCCCGCTTCTCCGCCTCGACCTCCTTCTCTGCGGCGATCCGCGTCAACTGGGTCTCCCGCTCCCGGGCGATGACCTCCAGCAGCCGGTCCTTCTCGATGCGCTCGCTCTCCACGGCGATGACCCGCTCGCGGTTCTTCGCGGCGACGGCGACCTCGCGGGCCTGGTTCTCGCGCTGGATGCCCAGCTGCTCCTCGGTCTTCAGGAACGCGCCCTGCGACCGCAGCCGCTCCTCCTCCACCACCCGGGCCGTCTCGGCCTCTTCCCTCGCCCGTACGGTGTCGATCTCCCGCCGCTGCTTGATCTCGGCATCGGCCTGACGGCGCTCCAGCTCCAGGATGGTCTCCCGGGCGTCGACGTTCTGCCGGGTGATCTCCTTCTCCTCGGTGCGCTGGGCCTCGTTGGTGCGGACGTGCTCCACGGCCGTCAGTTCGGTGATCTTCCGGATGCCCTGCGCGTCGAGGACGTTGGCCGGGTCGAGCTGGGTCAGCGGCGTCTGCTCCAGGTAGTCGATCGCCGCGTCCTCCAGGTGGTAGCCGTTGAGGTCGACGCCGATGACCTCGATGATCCGGTACCGCAGCTCCTCACGCTTGGTGTAGAGGTCGGTGAAGTCCATCTGCTTGCCGACGGTCTTCAGCGCCTCGGAGAACTTCGCGTGGAACAGCTCCTGCAGTGTGTTCCGGTCGCTCGCCCGTGCCGTACCGACCGCCTGGGCGACCTTGACGACGTCCTCCACGGTCTTGTTGACCTTCACGAAGAACGAGATCCGGATGTCGGCCCGGATGTTGTCCCGGCAGATCAGACCTTCCTTGCCGGCCCGGGTGATCTCGATGGTCTTCACCGAGATGTCCATCACCTCGGCCTTGTGCAGCACGGGCAGCACGACCTGCCCCGTGAAGGTCACGTCGACCTTCCGCGTCTTGGAGACGATCAGCGCCTTGCCCTGCTCCACCTTGCGGAACAGCTGGGAGAAGAGGAGGAGGACGAGGAGCGCTATGAGCAGGCAGACACCGGCGCCCACGATCATGGCAGTCATGAGAAACATCCTTGGCAGGTGAGGGACCCGAGACCGGGAGTGCCCGGACGT
Source organism: Streptomyces sp. MNU76 (assembly GCF_020982545.1). Lineage (GTDB taxonomy): Bacteria > Actinomycetota > Actinomycetes > Streptomycetales > Streptomycetaceae > Streptomyces. The sequence goes on from NZ_JAJKLK010000006.1 coordinate 202,913, forward strand.
CATCGGGAATCGGAAAGATCAGGAGGGAGCGCATGCCGGGGGCCGGAAGGAGTACGCGCGCTTCCGTGCGCCTCCGGAGGGCAACCCGGGGGCAGGGGCGGGTCTGCGGCTCAGGCGGCCCGACGGCGCGCGTGGAGTTCCGGGGCCGCGTGGTCGCCCTGGAGGAGGCCGCCGTCCGCCCGCTCCGAACGGCCCGTGCGGGACGGCCCGGCGAGGCGCGGCGAGGACGGCCCGGGTTCATCGGGACGGAGGCGGCGCAGCAGCCGTACCACCGATCGCGTCGCACACCATGAGACCGAGGGAGCCGCGACGAGGACGACGAGCCCGGTCAGCGCATGCGCCGGCCCCGACGAAGCCGGCGGTTGCAGCAGGACGACGGCGCCGAGGCTGCCGGCCCAGGCGAAGCCCGTCCACAGCGAGAACGCGACCGCGACCGGGACACCGTCCAGCCCCAGCGCACCGAGGTCGGCGTCCCCGTCGAAGGTGCGTGAGCCGGCGGCACCCACCGCGACCAGCAGCCAGAAGCCCGCGGCCGCCACGAGCGGGACGGTGAACAGGAAAGTCGGAAAGCCTGTGGCGGCCTCCAAGAACGTCCGCATGCCCACCCCCCGGTCAACTCCGTCACACGACCTCGGCACAGCTCCGCAGCCCGGATGCCGGACACCTGCCGGTGCCCGGCATCGAGACCGCGGTCGCGTGCTCCCCTCTGCCCCTATGGTGCCCGCATCCGCTCCTCATCGCATTGCCGGATCCCGGCAGTCTTGGGCGGATCGTCTATGCCGGGGCCCTGCTAAGGAGGCGTCAAGAAACGCCAGGCTTCCTACCCGGAGTCCTGGGTTGCGCAGGGGCCGGCGGGGCGGTCGTACCGGCGCGTGACGTCGCCCCCGCGTCGGGGCACGGGAACGGTTCTCGGTCGGCCGGGGCGGCTCAATCGTCGGAGGTCCGCGCCCGGCGCGGCATCTGCGCCGACTTCGCGGCCTCGGCCTCCGCCTTGGCGTCGCTGACCGCCGCGGCGGCCTGTTTCCCGGCCTCGTCCGCCGCGGCCGCGGCGTCGAGGGACACCAGGGAGCCCGCCTCCAGCTGGGGAGTCCGGAGGTCGTCCGGGGCGGTGTGATCGTCGGCGGTGGCCGCTTCCCCGGACTGCCCCGGGGTCGGGGCGACCGTCGTCGACTCGTCGCCGAAGGCTCGGGTGACGGTGCGGACCGCCTCGGTCAGCTCCCCCGGGATCACCCAGAACGTGTTGTTGTCGCTGCTCGCCAGGTGCGGGAGCGTCTCCAGGTACTTGTAGGCCAGCACCTTGGGGTCGGCGTTGTTGCGGTGGACGGCCTGGAAGACGAGCTCCACCGCCTTGGCCTCGCCGTCCGCCCGCAGGATCATGGCCTGCTGCGCACCCTGGGCCTCCAGGATGTCCTTCTGCTTCGTGCCCTCCGCGGTGAGGATCTTGGCCTGTCGCTCACCCTCGGCGTGCAGGATGGCCGCCCGCTTGTCACGCTCGGCCCGCATCTGCTTCTCCATCGCCTCCTTGATGGTGGCCGGCGGATCGATGGCCTTGATCTCGACGCGGTTGACCCGGATCCCCCACTTGCCGGTGGCGTCGTCGAGGACGGCACGGAGCCGGGAGTTGATCTCCTCGCGCGAGGTGAGCGTCTCCTCCAGGTCCATGCTGCCGATGACGTTGCGCAACGTGGTCACGGTGAGCTGGTCGATCGCCTGGAGGTAGTCGGCGACCTCGTAGGCCGCCGCCCGCGGATCGGTGATCTGGTAGTAGAGCACGGTGTCGATGTTGACCACGAGGTTGTCCTCGGTGATCACCGGCCTGGGGTCGGACGAATAGACCTGCTCGCGCACGTCGAGCTTGGTGTTGATGCGGTCCGCCACCGGCACGACCAGGTTCAGGCCGGGCTGCAGCGTCCGCCGGTACCGGCCGAACCGCTCGATGTTGTAGCGGCGCGCCTGCGGGACGATCCGCACGGTGGAGGCCACGAGGAAGATCACGACAAGGGCCGCGACGAGGAGGGGGATGACGACGGGATCCACAGTGCCTCCGTTGCTGGGTGTTCAACCGCTCAGCCGTTCAGCCGTTCATGGGAGGAGTTCGCGGGGGTAGACGATGGCCGTGGCCCCTTCGATCTCCATGACGTCCACCAGCGCTCCCACCGGGATGACAAGGCTCTCGTCGAGGGCGCGGGCGGACCATTCCTCGCCGGAGAGTTTGATCAGGCCACGGGTAGCGGTGACCTCCTGCATCACCTCCGCCCGCTTGCCGATCAGCGCGTCCGTGCCCTCCCGCACGAGCGACTGCTGCGCCATGTGCCGCAGCGCGACAGGACGCACGATCAGGAGACCCGCCGCCGATGCCGCCGCGAGGGCCACGAGCTGGCCGAGCAGGCCGATGCCCACACCGGCGACCACGGCGGCGACCAACGCGGCGCCCGCCAGCAACCCGAAGACCAGGGTCAGGGTGAAGAACTCCGCCGCACCCAGCGCCGCGGCGGCGAGCAGCCAGAAGAACCACGGCATCGAATCGCCCTCCTTCAGGGGCCTTCTCTACCAAGCTACCTTCCCGGACGCCGGGCAGACAGACACGGCAGCCGTGGTTCTTGTTCGTGGAGGGGCGTGGCCTGATCGGCGTGGTACCCGCGGGCAGCTGAACGGCCGCCGTGATCATCAGCGTTCCCGCGCCACCGCATGAACTGCACAACGGTCCACACCAGCACAGCGGGCGGGCCCGGTCGTCGGAGACCAGGTGGACTCTTCCGGTCCGCCGTGAACGTCCCAACGCCCCGCGTCCAGCTGCCTCCTCACGCGTTGCCCCCTTTTGCGGGTGGCCGGCCGGAGACTTGCGGGGCGCACCGGCCGAGAGGCGATGCGCCCGGCTGGAGGTCGAATCGATGTTCACAGCCCACTCCCGGCGAGCGTCCCGTCCGGGTCACCGGCATCCGCCTCGATCTGCAGTTCCGCCGCGATATCCCGCCGCTCCACGATGTCGTGCCCATAGCGTGCCCGTAAGGGCGGGCAAGCACGGTCGGCAGCGGTGCGATCCGACCAGAACCGCCACTGTGGAAAAGGGCCATCTCAGCAGGTCGGGGCCATATGCGCCGCTCAAGCGCCGTCGCTTCCCAAGCTGAGGGCGCGAGTTCGATTCTCGTCACCCGCTCCATATGAAACCCCAGGTCAGCGGCCTGGAGTTTGTCGTGTCCGGGCACGCCGATACGCGTCGGGCGGGTTGTGCTCAGGCGGGCCGGACGGAGGCCCGTAGTTCGACCTCGTATCCGCCCTTCGGGGTGGGTTCGGCGGTGAGGGTGCCGTCGAGCAGTTCGGCGCGTTCTCTCAGGCCGATCAGGCCGTGCCGGGCGCTGGGCAGGGCGACGGACGGGCGGGTGGGGGCGGTGTTGGTGACGGTGAGGCCGAAGTGCTGCGCGTCATGCCACAGACGCACCTCGGCGCGGGCGCCCGGGGCGTGCTTGCGGACGTTCGTGAGGGCTTCTTGGACCGTGCGGTAGACGGTGCGTTGGGCGGTTGTGCTGATGCCGGGCGGGAGCTCGCCGGTCAGCGTGGTCTCGATGCCGCTGTTGGCGATCAGTTGCTGGAGGTCGGCGAGGGTGGGCTGCGGAGTGAGTTCGGTGTCCTTGCCGCCGGAGGCGCGCAGCAGGGTGACCATGTGGCGGAGTTCGTCGAGGGTGTTCACGCTCAGGGTGCGGATGGTGCGGGCGGCGTCGCGGGCGTCCGGCTCCTTGGCGGCGACCTGCAGGGCTCCGGCCTGCACGGCGATGAGGCTGACCTGGTGGGAGACGACGTCGTGCATCTCGCGGGCCAGTTGGGCGCGTTCGCGGGCGAGGACGGTCTGGGCGTACAGGGCGCGTTCGTGTTCGCGGGCCACTTTGACCTCGACGAGTTGGCGGGCCACGTCGCGTCTGGCCTGCACGAGCTGGCCGCACAGGATCGGAGCGAAGGCCATGGCCAGCGTGTAGACGAACTCGATGAGCGTCCAGGTCCGGTCGCCGGAAAACGTGTCGCCGGAAAACGTGTCGGACAGGGGCCGGGCGAGGGTGGTCGCCGCCGCGTTCAACAGGGCGCATCCGGCCAGCAGCGGGCGGTTACGGGTGCGCGTGGCCAGTGTGTACAGGGCGGCGATCGGCGCGACTGCCACGTCCATGAACAGGGTCATGGGCAGTGTCAGCAGGAAGACGGGCAGGGGAAGGCGCCTGCGCAGGAACAGTCCGGCGCAGCCGAGGGCGGCGCAGGCCCACCTGACCGCTGACGCCTCGCCGTAGAGGTTGATCCGGGCGTCGAGGGCCGCGAGCACGACGAGGCCCGCGTCGACGGCCCAGGACGGCACCCGCCGCCGCAGTGCCTCACCCGTGCCCATCACCGGTTGTCCCGTGCCGTGCCGGCGCCGACGTCGCCGTTGCCGCCGAGCAGTCCGGCCCGCTCGGCGAGCAGTGCCGCCTGGACGCGGCCGGTGACCCGGAGTTTGGTCAGGATCGAGCTGACGTGGTCCTTGACGGTGCCCGCGCTCAGGTGGATGCGGGTGCCGATGTCGGCGTTGGACAGTCCTTCCGCGATCAGGACGAGGACGTCACGTTCGCGGTCGGTGAGCAGGTTCACGCGCGCCACGTCCGCGTCCTGGGGCGTGTCCGCCCCAGGACGGCCGCGCAGCAGGGCCCGCGAGGCTTTCGGGGACATCACCACCCCGCCCGCGGCCAGGGTGCGTACGAGGTGGGCGAGCTGTTCGGGTTCGGTGTCCTTGAGCAGGAAGCCCGCGGCTCCCGAGCGCAGCGCGGTCACGATGTACTCGTCGGTGTCGAAGGTGGTCAGCATGGCCACCGTCGGCGGCTCGGGCAGCGTCTGGATCTCCCTCAGGACGGTCAGGCCGTCCACGTCCGGCATGCGGATGTCGAGGAGCACGACGTCCGGATGCTCACGCCGGATCACGTCGGCGGCGTGCGATCCTTCCGCGGTCGCCACGACCTGGATGCCGTCAGCGGCATTCAGGATCAGCTGGAACCCGGACCGCACCAGCGCCTCGTCGTCCACCACCACTACCCGGATCACCGGCGTTCCGCCTCACACTTGTCTGCCCTGTCCAGCTTCTCGGCGTCCCTGTACGCCATACGTCCCGCGTCGGGGCGCTCACGTTCCCGTACGGTGATCGCTCCCTGTGGACAGTACGTCCGGCCAGGTGCGGGACGGTGCGGCCGCTGCAGACTCCCGCCACCCGGCAGGATGGTTCCAGCCGTTCGGGGGGAGCGCTCCGGCCCGTCGGCGGGCGGGTGTGCGCGGTCCGGCGGATGGTGTCGGCTGTTCTCGTTCGGTGGGATCGGTCCGTGGGCCCGACCGGGTCTGCCGGCCGCAGTCGTTTTCCGAACCGTTCGAGGATCACCCAGCCATGCCCGATTTGCACCTTCGTCGGCCTGTCCGTGCTCTGCGCCGCTGTGCGGCGCAGCCCCATGTGCTGTTCGGAGGCGTGTACGGGGCGGTACTCGCCAGCTCCATGGTGGCCGCCCTGACGGAGCAGGGTGAGACGGCGCCCGCCGACCGGTTCATCAGCGCCCAGTGGCTCCTGATCACGGCCGCCGCATCGGCCTTGGCGCACGGTTACGCGCATCTCATCGCCCTGCGCGGCGACCGGACCCATCACGGTGTGCGCGCCGCGGTGCGGCTGTTGCTGTCCGAGTGGCCGTTGGTGGTGGCGACGGTGCCGACGGTGGTCCTGCTGCTCGGCGCGGGCTGGGGGTGGTGGCCCTCGGCGGGCATCGAGTACGTGGCCTTCGCCGTGAACGTGGTGCTGCTGTTCGTCTGGGGCCTGCTCGCGGCCCGAGCTGCCGGTCGCACGTGGAGTTCCGCCTTGATGATCGGCACCGTGGACTCGTTGCTCGGGCTGACGGTCGTGGTGGCCAACGCCGTCATCAAATAAGGCGGTTGGCTGTCCGGGCCCGCCGGCCGGCCGCCGCGGCGCTGTTCCGCCGGTCGGCGGGGTGGGCCCGGCCGGTCGGCGGGGGCGTCACCGAAGCCTGCCGGATGGTCCGTCTCCTGACGGCACCGAAGCATTCTGTGCATGACACAGATACAGCCGCCGCAGGAGACATCGGCTCCGCAGGAGAACTCGCCTCCAGGGCCCCGAACCTCACCCGAGTCCGCCGGGCAGGTCTCGCCCGGCCCCTCGATGGGACGCCTGGTCGGGTTGGACCTGGCCCGCGCGCTGGCGGTGTTCGGCATGTACATCGTGCACATCGCCCCGATGCCGTCAGCCGGGAACGACCTCGGCAGCTGGGTGTACTCCCTGGCGGAGGGACGCTCGTCGGCCCTGTTCGCCACCCTCGCCGGGTTCTCGCTGATGCTGATCGCCGGCCGCCTTGAGCCGAAGACCGGCCTGGCGGGCCGGCAGGCGAAGGCCCGCATCGCGATCCGCGCCGTGATCCTGCTGGCGCTGGGCACCGTGCTGGCGATGGAGTACGGGGACATCATCATCCTCGCCTACTACGGCGTCTACTTCCTCCTCGCGCTGCTCCTGGTGCGACTGAGCGCCAAGACGCTGGCGATCATCGCGGCGGGGATCGCGCTCGTCATGCCGCAGCTGGCGTTCGTTCTGAAGATGTGGCTGAGCGACTCCGTCCAGCAGAGCATCAACGCCTACGACCCGCTCGAGAAGCTCAGCACCGTGGGAGTACTCGATCTGCTGCTCACGGGCCTCTACCCGACGATCACGTGGATGGCGTTCGTGACCGCCGGCATGGCCCTGGCCCGCCTCGACCTGACCGCCGCCACCGTGCAGCGGCGCCTGGCGGCGCTCGGTGCAAGCCTCACCGTGGGCGCCTACGGCCTGGCCACGCTGCTGGGTGGCACGAGCGCGGTGTTGAGCTTCAAGGGAGGCGGAGGACCGTCCAGCGGCTCCGGAGCGGGGTCCATGGGCAGCGGCCCCGGGGCAGGGTCCATGGGCAGCGGGTCCATGGGCAGCGGGTCCGGCGGGCAGCTCGTGTCGTCGGCCTCGGACCTGCTGGGTGCCACAGCGCACACCGGCACCACCCTCGACACCATCGGCTGCGTGGGTGTCGCGATCCTCGTGATCGTGGCCGCGATGGTGGCGATCGACCGCCTGCCGCTACTGCGCCGCCTGGCGAAACCGGTCATCGCCGTGGGCACCATGTCCCTGACCGCCTACGTCGGCCATTTCCTCGCCCAGTCCGCCTGGCCCGCCTCCGGCGCCGGGACCACGACGTCCTGGGTGCCCGTGCTCACGTACATCCTGACAGCGATCGTGTTCGCCACGATCTGGTCCCGCTTCTTCCGCCGCGGCCCCCTGGAGTACCTGCTCAACGCCGCCACCAAACCCGCCAAGTACATCCGGTGAGGTCCGGTCGGGGTGGCTCGGCTTCCTGCCCCATCCCGGCCCGGTCAGCCGTCCGAGGCCCGCAAGGGGATTGCCCTTGCGGGCCTCGGCTGTGGTCCCTGGCCGACTGATCTCAGCTCCGCCTGGCGCCAACCGGTCGTCCATGGACGCGGTCCGGACAACTGCGGGACATCCGCGGGCCTGGTGTCGGCGCGGGCCGGGGGCAAGGACCGGTGCGGGTTCAGGACACGGCGGCCGCCACCACTCGGTCCTCAGGTTGACGCCCGGCCAGGTCGCCTGTAGCGCAACAGGGCGTCGCGGCGCAGGCGTGCGTACTCCCCGAAATCCTCGTGTGCTGCGAACCGTTGGCCGGTCTGCCGGGTGCCGGCGGCGCCGAGTGGTGCGGGGATCGGGCGCGCGTGCTTCGCCATGGCGCTCGATGGCCTGGAGAAGGTCCGCGAAGGTGGTGCAGGCGCCGGTTCGCCGATGACCGTCATGATCCACGCGTCGGCTCCGCGGTCACCGCCGCCATGATCAGCGCCGTGGGAGCCCGCGGCGGAAACGGTGTACCGGGGCGCGGAGTGGGCTGCCGGCCGGTGCCCGTGCGCGTCAGGTCGAGCGGGCGGCCGTCCGGCCTGCTCAGCGCGCCTGCTCGCCCTTGGCCATGAGCACGGGCATGGGGACTCCCGGGTGAGGGACTGACTGGGCGGGCAGCGAACCGCCGCAGCCGGCTGCCCCCGCCGCACGGCGGGGGCAGCCGGTGGACGTGGCCCGACGGCCGACGGCACCGGCGGGCCCCCGGGTCAGGCCCGTCTCACCCGCGTCCCGCCGAGGTCAGGAGCTGCGTCGCCGCGAGCCGCGCGTACAGCTCGTCCTCGGCCACCAGCTCCTCGTGGGTGCCGACCGCGCGGACCTTGCCCGCGTCCATGACGACGATGCGGTCGGCGTCCGTGACGGTCGACAGGCGGTGGGCCACCACCAGCACGGTGGTCTCGCGTGCGGTCTCGGCGATGACGTCCCGCAGTGCCAGCTCGTTGACGGCGTCGAGCTGCGAGGTCGCCTCGTCCAGGAGCAGCAGCCGGGGCCCGCGCAGCAGCGCGCGGGCGATCGCGATGCGCTGGCGCTCGCCGCCGGACAGTTTCGTGCCGCGGTGCCCGACCGGGGTGTCCAGGCCGTGCGGGAGACGCTCGACGAGGGCGTCGAGCCTGGTCCGGGTGAGGACCTCGCGTATCTCGTCGTCGGTCGCGCCGGGCGCGGCGAAGACCAGGTTCTCCCGCAGCGTGCCGGCCAGCACCGGCGCGTCCTGCTCGACGTATCCGATGACGGACCGCAGCTCGGGCAGCGGCCACTGTGTCACGTCCTTGCCGTCGACCAGGACACGGCCGCCGGTCGCTTCGTAGAACCGCTCGACGAGCGCGAAGACCGTCGACTTGCCCGCTCCCGAGGGGCCGACGAACGCCGTCATTCCGCCTCCCGGCACCTCGAAGTCCACCCGCTGGTGGATGTCCGGCAACCCGGTCCCGTAGCGGAAGGACACCTCTTCGAAGCGAACCGACGCCGGACGTGGCCGCACCGTCCTGGTCGCCGCGGGCCGCGCCGACCGGTACCGGTCCTGCTTCTCCGTCGCCAGGCGGTCGACCTGCGCGATCCGGGCGATCGCGGCCGCGCCCTCCTGGTACTGGGACGCTGCCTCGACCAGCTGGTACACCGGCTCCATCAGGAAGAAGAGGTACAGCAGGAACGCGATGAGCGTGGACACGGGCATGTCCCCGGACGCCACCCGCGCCCCGCCGACGGCGAGTACCGCGAGGAACGCCAGCTCGACGGCGAGGTTGTCGGCCGAACCCAGCACGGCCTCCCACTTCGCGCTGCGCACGCCGTGGCGCCACGCCCTGCGTGCCGCCGCCTCGACGCGAGCGGTCTCCCGCTCCTCGGCGCCGGACGCCTTCACCGTACGGAACGCGCCGAAGACCCGCTCCAGGCCCGTGGACATCTCCCCGACAGCCGCCTGCGCACGCTCGGCGGCCTCCCCGATCTTCGGCAGCACCAGCGCGGCAGCCACACCGACGACCGCGACGACTCCGAGCGTGACGCCCAGCAGGACGGCATCGAGGAACGCCATCACCACGACCGCCGCGACCAGCGTCACCGCCCCCGTCGCCGCGGAGACCACCGCCTGGGTGCTGACGGCCCGCAACAGAGTGGTGTCGGAGGTCACCCGGGACATCAGATCGCCCGGCTGCATCCGGTCCACCTCCGTGAGGCGCAGCCGCAGCAACCGTCCGATGAGGCTGCGGCGGGCGGCGAGCACCACCGACTCCGCCGTCCGTTCCAGCACAAAGGCACCGAACGCCTCGGCCACCATGCTCAGCAGGACCAGAACGGTCATGGCCAGCAGAATGGTGCCGATCGTGCCACCGGACGAGAGCCGGTCGACCAGCGCCTTCGTGGCCAGCGGCTGCAGCAGCCCTCCGGCAGCCCCTACCAGCGCCAACAGCAGACCGAGCGCGACGGCCCACCGGTGCGGACGGACGTACCCGTACAGCGCCTTGAGCGTCTCGCGGGCGGGCAGGGCCTCGGCACCCGTCGCCTCTGGGGCGGATGCGGTGTTCACAGGATTCCTTTCCTACGTGGTCGGCCGCGCACCGCGTCGGCGGTTGCCGCGGCCCTAGGGCGTGTGCACAACGGCATCACGGAGATCAGGGCGTACGACGGCCAGGCGCCTGCCCCGAGAGATCCGCGATCGCCGGCTCAGTGCAGTGGGGGAACGCCCAAGACCGTTCGGGGCGTGCGGCTGGGCGGACTCACTCATGCTCAGTCCCCAGGAACCGCCCCCGACGCGCCGGACCTTCCGGCCGGTCGGCACGGCAATGCGATGCCGGGCCGAGGCCATGGGAGCCGGTACTCCGGGCGGTGGGGATGACGGCCACGGCGACGGTCCTCGGAGTCGGAGTCGGGGCGGAACGGCGGGTGAGAGGCGGACGGCTGCGCGGGAGCCGCGGGGCCACGGCCTCCGGCGACCGCCCGCCGGAGGCCGACTCACGCTCGGACTTCCCGGGGTGCCCACCCGATGCTCATCGGACGCGACGTGCCAGTTTCGTGGCGTCGTTGAGCAGGTGCTCCAGGGGGCCGCGGCGGAAGAAGCGGGACCAGACCGCCGCGAACACGGTGGCCCCGACGATGAAGCAGAGCAGCAGCCCGAAAGAGGCGGCCTGCGGCGGGGTGGCCGCTTCGCCGGGCAGGGCGAGGATTGCCAGGATGTGGCCTACGTAGAGGGTCAGGGACATGGTGCCGACGGCGATGACCGGCGTTGCCGGCCGGCGCAGCCACGGCAGTCGGTCCAACGCCACCGTCGCGCACAGGATCACGGTGATCGCGACCCCCAGGCAACCGACGAGGTCGAACGTGGAACCGCTGTGCGGCTCGGCCGCCAGCAGCCCCCAGGCGTCGGGGCCCCCCAACCCACCACCGACCGGCAAGTCGAAAGATCCCTCTGCCATACCGGGATCCTTCATGGCACCGAACTCCTTCATGGCACCCGGGTCCTGCATGGCAGGCATGCCGGCCATGATCTTCTGAGCGCCGCCGGTCAGCCGGAGCGCCAGCCACGAGACGCCGTATCCGAAGGCGATCAGCGCGGGACCGACCACGGCCAGCCGCCGCCGCACCGCGCCTGAGGCGAGGTCCAGCCGGCCCAACGCCATGCCGGTGACCACGAACGTCATCCAGGTGATCGCCGGGTAGAGGCCGGTGAGCAGGATGTCGAGCACACCCACGCCGGAGAGGCGCGCGATCGGGTCGTACGAGTCGATGGTGTTCACGATCGACTCACTGAGCAGCGCCCTCAGGGCGTACGCCAGCTGCGGCGTGACAACCGCGAGCGCGACCGCGATGAGCGCGAGCGTCCTGGCCCGCAGCCGCAGCAGGGGCAGGGACAGCAGGAAGTACACCGCGTAGAAGTTGAGGATCGTGGCGCCGCCGAAGTTGGTCATCGTCAACGCGGTGCCCACCACCAGCAGGATCACGGCCCGGATCACGATCCTGGCCCTCGCCTGCCGGCCGGCCAGTCCGGTCTTCGGTTCCAGGCGGCCGGCGATCAGCACCAACGAGAACCCGGCGAGGGTGGCGAACAGCGCCGAGGCCCGGCCGCTCGCCAGCCAGACGACCCATTCGCCAACGCCTCTGCCGGACGTGGGGAAGGGGTTGAACGGGCCGGTGTGCACGGCGAACATTCCGAACACGGCCAGTGCGCGGGCGAGGTCCACCCCGACCAGCCGCGCCGTCGACGAAGGGCGTTCCGTCGCCGTGGCGGACTCGGACGCGGGTAAGGGCTGGGGAGGCGCCTCCTTGGCGCTTTGGATGTCGGTCACCGGGACAACCTTGCCGAGGCGGGGGCTGTCGACCATCCGCCGAGCTTCGGGAGATGTCCCGCCGGTCAGCCGACCGACCCCCTCCGATTGGCGGGGGCCGGTCTCGGCCGCGTGGCGGGCTCGTCGCTGCCGGCGCCGAAAGACGGGCATCTGACGCGTAAATGGGTGCAGGTCAGGGAGTGTTTGGGCAGGACTGGGTGCCCGGTGGCTGTGGGCCGCCCAACTCATGCCCAGGAGGCAGTACTTCAGCCCAAGAGGCAGTACTTCAACTGACGCGCCATGGTGGTCACGAAAGGCCCGGGCCGCACGCAGGCCCGGCGGATACGGCTCAGACGATGTCGTGGATGCTGTGCTCGGTCAGGTCGGATGCGTGCCGGGCGATGGCACGGCCGGTCGGCATACCGCCGGTTCCGGGCCGGGCTGGGAGTGCCCCGACCCCGACCCGAAGAGACGACCCCGAAGGCGCAACACCGACTCAGCGTCGTCCAGCAGCGGTCGCCGAACCGCGGGTCCTGCACCCGAAGGACGTCAGGCTCTCGGGTCGAGGCCTCGGACGCGCCTCAAGCGGGCCGGAGATCCCGAAGGTGATCCAGCCGACCTGGGTGGTACCGGCAGCTCGGCGACTTCTTCATGCGGTCGTCGTCACGCCGGGTCGATACGGGAGACGCTGCCACGCAGGTCGAGCACGTACAGCTCGCCGTTGCCTCCCTGCACGAACGAGACGACCCGGCCGCCGTCGACTCCGAGGCTGCTCACGCCGGTCACCTTGCCGTTCTCCATCTGCAGCGTGCGGATGGTGCCGTCGCAGTAGTCGCTGAACACGTACTGACCCTTGAGGTCCGGGATCGCCCCGCCTCGGTAGACGTATCCGCCGGTGACCGAGCAGCCAGGCCCGCTGCGGTCGTACTCGTGGATCGGCCGTACGTGGTTCGCGGGCTCCGTCCCGCCCCGGAAGGGATGGTTGCCCTCCATCTGGGACCAGCCGTAGTTCTCGCCGCCCTTGCTGGATGCCCGCGCCCAGTCGATCTCCTCCCAGGCGCTCTGGCCGACGTCCCCGATCAGCAGGTCGCCCGTGCCCGCGTCGAAGGAGAACCGCCACGGATTGCGCAGCCCGTACGCCCAGATCTCGTCCTTCGCGTTCGGGTCGTCCACGAACGGGTTGCCCGGCGGGATCGCGTAGGGCTTGCCGCCGCTCGGGTCGATCCGCAGCAGCTTGCCGAGCAGTGTGCCGAGGTTCTGCCCGTTGCCGTGCGGGTCGCCGGCCGAGCCGCCGTCGCCGAGCGCGATGTAGAGGTAGCCGTCGGGGCCGAACGCGATGTCACCGCCGTTGTGGTTCGCGTAGGGCTGTGTCTGGGTGAGGACGGTGCGCCGGGTGTCCGGCTGGATCTTGCCGTCCCGCACCGCGAACTCGTCCACGGTGGTGGTGCCTTGGAGGTTCGTGAACGAGATGTAGAAGTGCGCGAACTCCTTGTCGAACGTGATGCCCAGCAGGCCACGTTCGCCGCTGGTGGTGGTCTCGCCGGATATGTCGATGACGGGCGCGCCGAGCCCCTCATCGCCCAGGACCCTTACCTTGCCCGCGCGTTCGGCTATCCAGACCGTGCCGCCGGGACCGGCGGTGCCGACGGATGGATTCTGGGCCGTGGCCACCTTCGTGAGCACGACCTTCGCTGCCTGACGTGGGGCGCTGGGTTCGTCGGCAGACGCCGTGGTCAAAGCGAGGGAAGCGACGAGGCAGAGAGTGCCGATGATCGCCGAGCTTCTGGTGCGAACTTTCACCGTGGTCCTCCTAGAGGCGGCGCACGGGGGAGAGCACCCGGCTGCCAGGGGCAGAGATACCTGGGTGTCGTCCACACCGGCACGCACACCTGGGGGTGGGGGGATGGTGTTGCGCTACTGGCCACAGGTGAGGCTACCGGGGCAGGGGTTGTTGAAATAGACGAGACTCCGCCACCCATGTACCTCCGCTCCGCCCGGTGGGCTCCGTTGAGGAGGATCTTGACGCCGTTGACGTACACGCCGTCGCCGGGGCGCACCTCGACGGTGCGGAAGCCGAATCTCTCGTCGACGCGGAGCGAGTCGAAGCCGTCGGTGTTGCCGTTGTGGATCACCTCGGCACTCGTTCAGCGACCTGATCGTTCTGGCCGTCCGGTTGCCGCGCCGGGCGACACCGGCGTGTTGACCGGGACTACGGGAGGAGGGTGGTCAGCCCGGCGCCGGGCGTGTGCGGCGTGCGGCGCGTGCGGGCCGCCCGACTGCGGCGTACCAGACCAGGGCCGCACATAGGAAGCCCGCCGCCGCGGAGGTCAGTGACCTGGTGAGGGTGTCGTTCCGTGCGCCGGAGGCGAGGGCGACGGCCAAGGCCAGCGTCAGGGTGATGACGGGCAGCGCACGAGGGCTCCACGTGGCGCCTGGCGCGGCGGCCGGCGGCAGCAGCCAGGTGGCGAGGCCGTAACAGGCACAGGCCAACAGTGTGGCTCCCAGCACCTCGCTGGGCCGGTGACCGCCCATGGTCGCACTGGCGGCGGCGATGCAGGCGAGCCACAGCACACCGGTCGTGGCGACATAGGGGCGGACGCGAGGGGAAACCATGAGGACGGCGGCGAGGGTCAGCGCGGCGGGGATGGCCGTGTGCCCGCTGGGAAAACCCTGCTCAAGGAGATTCTCCGGCGCACCCACCAGATCAGGGCGGGGCAGGATGGTCGATTCGAGCACCTCCTTGCCTCCGGTCGTGAAAATGACGACCCCGAGCGCCGCGCAGCCCTGCCACCAGCACCGCCGCACCAGGGTGAGGACCACGATGACGGCCAGGCCCACCATCAGGGTCGGCTTGGCGCTCAATTCCATCGGCGGCAGGGGCGTCGAGCCGTAGACCGCTCCTGACAGGGGGTAGATCCATGCCTCTTCGCTGCCCCCTGCACCGAGAGCGAACAGGGCGTTCTCGGCTCGTTGCCCCCACGGGGTGCAGATGGCGAGCAGATAGACCGTCAGGAACCCCAGGGTGTACAGCAGAGCCGGCATCCACGGCCGTGTCGTACGCGACGGGCTGGGGTCGTCGGGGGCCTCGGGGGCCTGCCTTGAGGCCCCCGGACGGTGCGTGGGCAGGGACGGAGAATCGTGCTGAGTCATCGCTCTGTTTCTTCCGTTGAGGGGGACGTTCGGTCACGCACGTCGTGCGGCGCGACGTGGGCCGCACGGGCTCGGTCGGCCCACCTGGGGCGCTCCTATTCGGCGAGTGCCTGCGCCTGTCGGCGCTGGGCGGCGATCGCCAGGGCGGGGAGGGGTGCGATCAGCAGGAGGAGGACGACCAGGTCCGGAAAGGACTGCATGAACGCGTCCGGACGGACGACGATCGCCTGCGTGCGGACGAACGCGACCGCCGCGACGGGGATCAGCCACCGGTGGTCGCCGGTGGCGGCCGTCGCCGCCCACGCGGCGAGCAGCGCGGCGACTTCGAGGACGAACAAACCGCGCTGGAAAGCCGGACTGACGGAGATGATGTGCAGGCCCCCGGCCACGAACATGGCGAGCACGACGGGAGCCAGCCAGCGGTACGAGCGGCGTCGCAGACGGCTGGGACGGCAGAACGCCAGCACGGCGCACGCGGCGCACAGTGTCCCCGAGAGCACCAGGTCACGGGCCGTCAGCGGGGCGCCGAGACCGTAGTAGCTCAGGCCCGCCTTGCCCTCGTCGCCGAAGAGGGTGCGGCCCTGGGACGTGGTGCCGGCCCAGATCATGGCTGCCGCGGCCGGCAGCGCGATCCACGGCCTGCCACGCAGCAGAGCGATCAGACAGCCCAGCGGGAGCAGCCCGTAGGGCAGCAGCCGTATCCGCGTGGGACCTTCGGCCCACGGATACCAGCCGGAGAAGTGGAAGGCGATGGCGTGCTGTCCGGGGTCGATGCGCAGTGCCCAATGCCACACGTCCTGCAGGTACGGAACCAGCGCCAGCGCGGCGAGGGCCAGGGCGGCCAGATGGATGCCGTCCAGCCACCACGGCCGGGCCGTGTCGTCGACGACGGCACGGGCGCGGGCCCGCACCCCGGCGCGCACCAGGGCGGCGACTTCCCGCGGCGGGGGCCAGGAGCGGCCGGGATACGCCTCGGACAGGCAGGCCAGCACCTCCTCTCCCTGTCGGGAACGGTAGGGCTCGGGATAGACCGCAAGCAGCAGACGGTTCATGCCGGGGCCGCTCCGGCATCCCGCGAGCGTCCGATGACGACGGCCGCCGCCTGCTGCATCCGCAGCGCCTCCCGGCCGAGCGCCTCGGTGCCGTCCTCGGTGAGCCGGTAGTAGCGCCGCGCCCGCCCGTCCACGATCTCCTCATGACCGGCGGCCACCAGCCCGGCCCGCTCCATCCGCTCCAGCGCGCCGTAGAGAGTGCCGACAGCGATCCGGAGCCGCCCGTCGGTGGCCTGCTCGGCAGCCTTGATGATGCCGTAACCGTGCAACGGACCATCCATGAGCGCGGCAAGGATGAAGTACTGCGGTTCCGTCAGGGGCGGATTCCGTCTGGTCATGCATCGAGCATATATCGAGCTACGAAATATATCTGCCAGCCCTGAGTGATCACCGGCAGCACCTCCATGCCTGCGGCGAGCGTCATCGCCTCCCTGGCACGCGGGCCATGAGGTCTGCCATGGCGCTGTGGATCACGGCCTCGGATCGATCGGGCGAGTTCGCCGCGTAGCCCTTCGTGCAGCGGACAGCGCCGCTTCGTTCTCCGACGGCGCTGTCCGCTGCACCCAGCCGGGACCACCGCCGGCGGCTGCTCGGTGGTCGGGCCGTGCGTCAGAACGCGGGGACCTCGCCGGGCCGGGCCTTGTTGATGTTGCTGACCAGGTTGTTGGTCAGCGGGAAGTTGGCCCTGCCCCACTGGGAGTTCCACAGGGCGTCGCGCGGCGTCTTGCCCATCTGCTCCATGGTGACCAGGGCCGGGGTGTCCCAGCCGCCGTTGCCCCAGGCCTCGGGAACCTCGCCCCACTTGGCGAAGCGGAAGGCGTGCGTGCTCGCGCCGTCCTTGTGGTAGACGATCTTGACGCGGTTGCCGTCCATCGGCACCTCGTTGATCGGGTGGGTGCTGTAACCGCCGTGCCGGGAGGCGGCCAGGTACCGGGGGCGCTCCTCGCCCTGCTTCTGGAAGACCACGACGGACTCCCAGTCGTGGCGGTGCCCGAAGGCGTCGGCACCGTTGAGCGTCTGGTCCTTCTCGAAGTAGAGCGCGTAGACGTAGGCGCACCAACCGTTCCGGCACAGGGACTGCGCGTACGTGTTGGCTCTGCCGAGGTGGCCGTCGCGGCACTGGCCGGTGATCGAGCCGCTGGGGTTGAGGCCGCCGTTGAGGTTTCCGTTCGCGTCCACCGCCGCCGCGGGGAAGCAGCCGTCCCCGTCGTAGTCGAAGAGCGGCATGTACTTGTTCTGGAACGTGCTCGCGTTCCACGGCAGCGGGTTCAGGACGCCGGCGCTGGCACTGCCCGTCAGACCGACGGTCAGGGCGGCGGCGCTGCCCAGGACGAGGGCGGCCTTGGCGAGACGGGACCGTCGGCGGGGCTTGGCTGTCCGAGACATGTGGGGTGCTCCAGTGGTTCTCTTGGTTCGTTCTGCCGGGACTCCGGCGGGACGACACCGAGACTGGAGCGCGTGGAGTTGATCGGCGGCATGTTCTGATCAGGGCGAACAATCGTCCTCGGCGTTTCGGGCGGATGTTCCTCGTGGCGTCAACACCCGTTCCTCTCGCGCCGTTCGCCGTTCACCTCGCGTTGTCCCGCGGCCTTGGCGTCTCACTCGAACCAGACGGGCCGCCAGGCGGGTCGGTCAGCGGAACCCGCCCCCACCGATCCGTCACGGCCTCGACGATCCCCACTCCGCGCCCGTCCTCGGAGAGTTCGAAGAGTTCGAAGAGTCCGTCCACAGCTGTGGACGACCGCGGGCACGGCCTCGTGTCGGTGACCTCCACGCACAGCCCCGGCTCCTCCGGCAGCCGCGGCATCAGCACCGCGGCACGCCGGTCGGGACGACAGATACAGGCGGAGGATGCGGCGCAGGTGCCGGGCGGAGTGCTCACCGAGGGTGAAGACGGTGCCGTACCGGGCGCCAAGTCCTTCCTCGGGAGAGGCAGTTACGCAATTCATGCCACCGGAGTGGAGTCCAGTCCACACCGGATCTGGCCAATGTCCCCTGGCGTAAGTCCGGTTACAGCGGACACACGGGCGGCGACTGCGTCGAGGTCGCCCACCTCACCCCCCACACATCGCCGTCCGCGACTCCAAGGCCCCGAGTCGGCACCCTCGCCCTCTCGCCGGAGGCGTACGTCGCCTTCGTGGGCCACGTCGGGCGCTGACGACCACGCCGGAAGCCGCCGGCGGACGGGGAGTGTCCGCGCGGCTGTTTCTGCCCCTCGGGGGGGATGAGGGGCACGGGTTCAAGACTGGCAGTCGGAGAGTTGATCGTCAGCCCGTCCGATCAGGGCAATCAACGCCGGTCGGGTCACGGCCGGCGTTGACCCTGTTCAGGACGAGGGCGTAGTCGGCCAGGGCCGTGAGCGTGACGCCGATGAGCCGGTTCCACCGGTCGATCGTCCAGACCCGCGCCGGCTCACCGCCTTGCGGAGCGGCGACGCCCGCGTGGTGCGCCGTCGCATGCCCGTGTGGGGCATGTGCTGTCCTCCAGGTGTTCGGAGTGCCGGGATCGGCCTTGCCCCGCCGCCGCTCGCAACCGGAACGTTGCTGTGCACGTCCCATCTGCCAGGCCGATCAATCTCGTGGGCGGAAGGAGGCTTGATGGACGTCACATGCCGCCTCGCCCGTACGTCACCCGTTGGCAACCTTGTCGCTACCCGGCGGCTTGTACGTTCGTCGCGCTCGATGTCCCTTTCGCCGGCCGTACGGAGGTGTGCGCATGGCGCGCCCGGAAAGACCGCTGGACCCGACGGCCGGTCCCGTGCCGCGGCTCGCGCACGAGCTGCGGGAGCTGCGCAAGGCCGCGGGGAGCCCCTCGTACCGGAAGATGGCCGATCCGGCGGGCTTCTCCGCGACAACGCTGTCGCAGGCCGCGGCCGGTGAACGGCTGCCGTCCCTCGCCGTCGTCCAGGGCTATGTACGGGCCTGCGGCGGCGACCCGGACGAGTGGGAGCCGCGGTGGAAGGACGCCGAGGCGGAGGTGGCCGGGGAGGTCCGCGAGGACGACGAGGAGGCGGCGGCGCCGTACCGGGGCCTGTCCCGGTTCGAGCCGGCCGACCAGGAGCTCTTCTTCGGCCGGGACCGCCTGACGGAGGACCTGCTCCAGCTGGTGTGCGGGCACCGGTTCGCCGCGGTGTTCGGCGCCTCCGGCAGCGGGAAGTCCTCGCTGCTGCGGGCCGGACTGATACCCCGGCTCCAGGAGGAGATCGCGCAGCGGGGGCGTCCGGCGGTGCTGCGGGTGCTGACGCCCGGCGACCGGCCGGCCGTCAGATACGGCCATCTGTTGACCCCGGCGGCGGACGAGCCCGAGAGCTGGGTCGTGGTGGACCAGTTCGAGGAGGTCTTCACCCTGTGCCGGGACCGGGCCGAACGGGCCCGGTTCATCGACCTGCTGCTCGCCGCCCGGGACCCCGGCAGCCGGCTGCGCGTGCTCATCGCCGTACGGGCCGACTTCTACCCCCGCTGTGGCGAGCACCGCGGTCTGGCGGACACGCTGTGCGGCGCCGGACTGCTGGTCGGCCCGATGACCGCGGAAGAGCTGCGGGAGGCGGTCGTCAAGCCGGCGCAGGAAGTCGGGCACCTGGTGGAGCGGGAGCTGACCGCGCGGATCGTGGAGGAGGTCCTCGACGAGCCCGGCGGGCTGCCGATGCTCTCGCACGCCCTGCTGGAGACCTGGCGGCGACGCAAGGGCCGGGTGCTCACCCTCGCCGCGTACCAGGCGGCGGGCGGGGTGCGCGGCGCGATCGCGGCGAGCGCGGAGAAGGCGTACGGGCAACTGACCGCGGAGCAGGCGGATGCCGCCCGGTGGCTGCTGCTGCGGATGGTCGAGCCCGGCCAGGGCACCCCGGACACCCGGCGCCCGCTGACCCGGGCCGAGCGCGCGGAGGTGGCCTGCCCCCACGTGCCCGTGGTGGTGGAGCGGCTGGCCCGCGCCCGGCTGCTGACCGTCGACGAGGACGCCGTCCAGCTCGCCCACGAGGCGCTGATCACCAGCTGGCCCCGGCTGCGTGGCTGGATCGAGGAGGACCGCGAGCGGCTGCGCCCCCGCCGCGCGCTGACCGACGCCGCCCGCATCTGGCTGGAGCACGACCGCGACCCCGGCGCCCTGTACCGGGGCACCCGCCTGGACCGTGCGGCGGAGCTGTTCCCCGACCACGAGCACGACCACTCCCTGACCGTGCCGGAACGCGAGTTCCTCACCGCCGCGCTGGCGGCCCGGGAGGCGGAACGCCGGGCCGCCGCCCGATCCACGCGCCGGGCACGGGCGGGTATGGGCGTACTGGCGGCGGTCCTCGTGGTGGCGCTGGTCGCGGGTCTCGCCGCCTGGACGCAGGGCCGGGACAACGAGCGCCGCCGCATCGACGACGCGGCCCGCCGCGTCGCCGCCGTCGCGGACGGCCTGCGCACGACCGACCCGCGCACCGCACAGCTGCTGGGCGTCGCCGCCTGGCGGGTGGCCGAGCTGCCGGAGACCCGGCGGGCGCTGCTGGGCTCGCTCGGCCAGCAGGAACTGGACACCTTCAGTGACCAGGCGCCGGGCGACGGCCCCTTCCGCCGTCTGACGGACTCCGGTCGCACCCTGCTCAGCGTCGAGGGGCGCACCTGGCGGACCTGGGACGTGGCACGGCACCGGCGGATCGCCGAGGGGCGGCTGCCGGAGGGCGCCACCGCGGTCGGGGCGAGTCCGGACGGGCGGCTGCTGGCGATCCAGGGCCATGGCCAGGGCGACGGGATACGGCTGTGGGACACGGCCGCCGGACGACCGGTCGGTGACCGGCTGCCGGCGTCGTCCTTCGTGGAGTTCGGCGAGGGCACGTATGTCGTGGGCGCTTGGGACGACGGTCGGGAGGGCACGGGGGTGCACTCGGCCACGGACGGGAAACTGCTGTTCGAGGCGGAGTTGGACAGCACGGTGCCGAGCGCGGTCGGCCGGCTCGCCGCGCTCTGCACCGTCGGGGAAGGCGACGCGCCGCAGGTGCGGGACCTCACGGCCCGGCGCACGGTGCATGGGCGCTGGGAACGCGCGGGCGACGTCTGCGGCCAGGAGCGCTCGCAGCTGGTGCTCGGCGGGGAACGGCGGCTCGCCGCGGTGACCCCGAGCGGCGTGCGGGTCTGGGACGTCCGGTCGGGGGAGCAGCTGGCCGACCTCCCCGACACCGGAGTGAGGTCCGCCTCCTTCAGCAAGGACGGGAACTTCCTGGCGATCGTGGACAGGGAGGAGATCAGGGTGTGGCGGCTGGGCGTCCACGCACCGGTGTTCCGGCACTCCCTCAACAACCAGCACCCGTACGACGGTCCGGCCTGGGACCCCGGCCGCCCGGTACTGCGCTATCTGGAGGCCGGCACGGTCCACACCCTGGACGTCACGGCGGCCGTGACGTCAGCCTGGCAGGACGAGCCGGCGGGCAAGGTGCTGATCAGCCCCGACGGCCGCACCCTGGCCGCCGCGCGACGCACCGGCGACACCTACCGCTTCGAGCTGCGCGACACGCGCGACCGACGACTGCTCAGGACACTGCCGCCCGCGCCGTTCCCCGTGTCGCGCGATCCCTCCCGGCCGGTACTCCCGGAGTACACCCTCCCCCTTCTGGCCTTCACCCCCGACGGCAAGGCGCTCGCGTACGCCGTCTCGGCCCCCGGTTACGAGGCGTCCCCGCAGCGCCTCACGATCTGGGACGTCACCCGGGGCCGGGTCCGCACGACGCTTGACCTGGCGACGCGGACATCGGCCGGGGCGGTGATCACGATCGCCCTCGGCCCGGACGCCCGCACGCTCCACCTCACCCGCACACCGGCCGTCGGCGAACTGCTCAACGAGACCTGGGACACCGCCCGCCACCGCCGGACGGCGGTCCTCACGGGCCTGTCCAGCAGTCACCTGGGCGTCCGTCCCGACGACGGGCTGCTGGTCGGCGACAACCGCAAGGCGACCCTGCCGGGCGGCAGGGCCACCGGACGCGACCTGGTCCAGGGCGGCGAGCTCGGCGCCCTCGCCTTCGCTCCGGACGGTTCGCGGCTCGCGGCGGGGGACCAGACGGGCCGGGTGGCGCTGTGGGACGCAGAGGTCCGGCAGCGGGAGGGGACCCTGCCCAACGTCTTCCCCGCGCTCCCGGAGGGAACAGCCGGCGGACCGGACACCGGCCCCGACCCGATCAACGGCGACACCTCCGAGGCCGTCAGCGCCCTCGCCATCAGCCCCGACGGCCGCACGCTGGCGGTGGGCGGCGAGGCGGGAGGCCTCCAGCTGTGGGACATCGCCACCCAGCAGCCGCTCGGCGGCCTCCTGACCACACCCGGCGACACGATCGACACCGTGGCGTTCGGCGCGGACAGCGGCACGGTGTACGCGGGAAGCCCGCACGTGCCTCTCCAGCGCTACTCGATCGACCCGGCCCGGGCGGTCGAGTCGGTGTGCGCACGGGCGGGAGTGCGCGAGCTGACGCGGGCGCAGTGGCGGACGTACGTGCGTGACGTGCCGTACCGCAAGGTGTGCGGCGACTGATGAGTCCGGCGTTGCCGTGCTCGATACGGGCCGACTCATGCCAGTACCACGAGGTCAAGGGGAAAGCCTGCGACCGTGCTGATCTGCGGAATTGGCTACCGGGCAAGCGCACCGGAGTGCGGATTGCGCACGTGTACGGCATGCCGAAGACGGTGGTCCGTCCCGAGGTCGGAAGACTGAGGCCGAGGAGCATCCGCAGGGAGGTCGTCTTGCCCGCGCCGTTGCGGCCGAGAAGACCGACGATCCGTCCCGGCCGGACGTGAAGGAGAGGTTCTCCACGACCGCCGTCCCGCCGAAGACCTTCGTCACACCGTCGAAGCGGGCAACGGCCATGTCACTCACCACCGCTCCCGGCACGGGCGTTGAGCCCGATACGCAGGACGACGGCTATCAGAGCGACGGCGCAGAAGAACATGAGTCCGTCGGCCGCCCAGCCTTCGAGTGACACCTGGCTGATGGCGATGCCCGTCACAAGGACCGGGATGGTCAGGGCCAGCTTCATATTGACTGCGCGCCATGACTCATTTTCCGACATGAGATTTCCTATTGGGAATCCTTTCACTGTGGCGGACCAATTGTGGTCCGCCGAGGAACCGACTCCGGAAGGTCATGAGTCGACCGGAGTCGGCACCACCACGAACAAGGCAGCGGTCAGGGCTAATCAGAACGCAGCCTGCGGTTCGCGGAACCTACCGTGTGTCAGTCGGTCCTTCGATCGACGTGATCACGTGGCGGAGACCACGGCCGAGGCCACGCCGCCGTAGATCGCGCTGACGCCCACGGAGACGGAGACGCCCTCCTTGAAGTTGCTCCAGAAGCCGGGGGCCTCCAGGGCCTCCAGCTCCTGCATGCCGAGCTCCAGGGCAAGCTTTTGATGTCCGCGGTACTGAAACCGTCGAGCATCGGACGACCCGCACCCCGCGCCGGTTCCTCAGACAGCGCGCCCGAAATCTGCCGAGGCGATGCGATCCCGTTCACCTGCCGCCCGCCGGGCCACGCCCAGGTCGCGGCTGCCCGGTCCGACCGCCGCCGAGCAGGGGCGCAGTTCGCGGCCCATCCGCTGGTAGTCCAAGATCAGCGTCGCTTCGTGGAACTGTTCGTCGGTGATCCGGCGCTGCTGGTGCGTCGGCACCGGCACTCCCTGGCTCGTCCTCGCCGCCCCTTCCGCGACCCGGTCCTGTAAATGGAAGAGATTTTCCGTTGATGGGTCTGGTACGCGCCCGACACGCCGGTGCAACAACCTGGCCGTTGGCTGCCGCAATCAACCGTCCGGCGCGGCGCCGGCAGGGGACAGGGCACAGCGAGAAGGAGCAGGACATGACGGCCACGGACAGCGCGGACGCGGACAGAACCACCACCCCGCCCGGGTACTCCTCCCGTCTCTACAACGCGGACCTGGCCCCCGCCACCGAACGCAAGTGGGGCGCCTTCAGCATCTTCAACGTCTGGACCTCGGACGTGCACAGTCTGTACGGCTACTTCCTGGCCGCCAGCCTGTTCCTCGTCGCGGGCGACACCTTCAAGTTCCTCATCGGCATCGGTGTGGGCTCGCTGATCATCTACTGGCTGATGACCCTCATCGGCAAGGCGGGCGTCAAGACCGGTGTCCCCTACCCGGTCCTCGCCCGCGCCTCGTTCGGCACGTTCGGCGCGAACGTGCCAGCCCTCGTACGGGCCGTGGTCGCCACCTTCTGGTACGGCGCCCAGACCAGCGCCGCCGCCGGCGCCATCGTGGCCTTCCTCGTCCGCTACGACGGACCCAGGCATCTGCACGAGACCAGTCGGCTCTTCGACCACAGCGGCCTCGAAGTGCTCTGCTACCTCGGTGTGTGGGCCGCCCAACTGCTCATCATCAGCAAGGGCATGGAGACGGTCCGCCGTTTCCAGGACTTCGCCGGCCCGGCGGTCTGGGTGATGATGCTGATCCTCGCGATCGCGCTGTCCGTGAAGGCCGGGACGCTGTCCTTCTCCGTCGACATGCCGAGCGGCGACCTTGCCGCACTCGCCAAGAGCGCCACCGGGCTCGACGTCAGCCCCGGCTCATTCGCCGCGATCGCGGCGATAGCCGCCACCTGGGTCACCTACTTCGCCGCCCTGTTCCTCAACTTCGGTGACTTCGCACGCTTCACCCCGGACACGAAGGCCCTGAAGAAGGGCAACATCTGGGGCCTGCCCGTCAACCTGATCCTCTTCTCCCTCGTCGCCGCGATCACCACGGCCGCCGCCGGCAAGGTGTACGGCGAGGTCATACTCGAACCGGCCGAGATCTCCGCCAAGTTCGACAGCGCGTTCCTCGTCCTGCTCGCCGCCCTGACCTTCGCCGTGGCGACCCTCGGCATCAACGTCGTCGCCAACTTCGTCAGTCCCGCCTTCGACTTCGCCAACGTGGCCCCGAAGCACGTGACCTTCCGCAGGGGCGGCCTCATCGCCGCCGTCATCGCACTCCTGCTCTACCCGCTCCACCCCTGGGACAACGCCCCCAGCTTCGTCAACGCCATCGGCTCGACGATGGGCCCCATCTTCGGTGTGATCGTCGTCGACTACTACCTCATCCGGAAGACACAGCTGAACGTGCCCGCTCTGTACGAGGAGCACGGGGAGTTCCGCTTCCAGGGGGGCTGGAACGTACGGGCGTTCGCCGCCGGTGTGGTGGGCGCCGTCTTCTCCAGCATCCTCCCCGTCTACGGACCGTCCGGATACGGGGCCTCGCTGGGTCCGTACTCCTGGTTCATCGGAGTCGTCGTGGCCGGCGTGCTCTACTTCGCGTTCAGCAGGGGCAAGAGCCCCCACACCGCGAGGACGGCGGCAACGGAAGCACCGGAGGCGACAGAGGCATAGGAGTCC
Source organism: Streptomyces sp. MNU76 (assembly GCF_020982545.1). GTDB lineage: Bacteria > Actinomycetota > Actinomycetes > Streptomycetales > Streptomycetaceae > Streptomyces. Next base: position 228,136 of record NZ_JAJKLK010000006.1, read on the forward strand.
GCGGGCGGGGCGGCCCGTGGGCCGCCCCGCCCGGCCGGTTCAGGGCTTCTCGCCGTCCCGGTCGACGAGGGACTGGGTCATCTTCATCTCGCAGAAGGTGACGTCGCCCTTCTTGTACGAGCCCCCGACCGACGAACCGTCCTCGTACTTCTCGTCGTAGTCGCGCACCGCGACCGACTGGGTCCCCTGGTACTGGAAGGTGTCGGGGTCGAGGAGGTACTCCCGGCGCTGAACGACCTTGCTGCCCAGGTCCGGGTATATGGCGATGGCGTCCTGCCCCATGGGGTCCTTCACCAGGTGCGGGACCACTTTGATCCCGGGGTCCGCGGCCAGGGCCCGGAACAGCTTGGCCATTCCCTGCGGAGGCACCGGATAGGCCTCGTCGAGGGTCGCCAGGAGCGCGAAGGTCTCGATCTGCTCATCCGTCAAGCCGGTGTCCTCGCCCATGGGGAACATGTCGGCCGCCCGCTCACGGATCTCGGCGGGGTCGTCCGGCAGCGAGGCGAGCAGGCGATACAGCCGCCGCTGCGAGGGCTCGTCGTCGCCGTCCGTGTCGTCCTCCCTCACGGGGCTGTCGTACTGGACCCACTCCTCGCTCACCTCGGGCTCGGCATCGGGCGCCGCGTCCGACGCGCCGTATTGGCACCGCGCGGTCTTCAGGTAGACCCACTGGCCGTCGCGCGGACGCAGATCCGGCTGCTGCGACACCACTTCCGCCGCCTGTTCCAGCAGTGCCGTCGCGGACGTCAGGTCGGGGCCGGCGGGCTGCACGCCGCGCTCGGGTTCATCGCCCCCGACGAGCATGGTCACCAGCACCGCGATGGTGACCACCGTCGCGGCGACCCCCGCGGCCGTCACGCGCCAGTCCCACCGCGTCCTGCGGGCCGAGCCCTGCTGCGCCGCGCTCAGCAGCTGCCGGCGCCCGGGAACCAGCCGCGCCCGCTCCGGCGTCGGCGCGTCGGCGCGCAACTCGTGCAGCTTGGTCATGTCATCCATGGGTTACCGCCCCGCTGTGGTCGCTTACGAGGGTGGGGTCGGCGCCGAGCGCCTTGCGCATCCTGCGCCGCGCCCGGTTCAGCCGGGAGCGGACCGTGCCGACCGGCACCCCGAGGGCGTCGGCACACTCCTGGTAGGTGAAGTCCGCCCAGGCGACCAGCAGCAGCACATGCCGGTCTTTGCCGGGCAAGGCCGCGATCGCCCCCGCCAGCGCCTGCTGCGAGGCCGCGGCCGTCACCCGCTCGTCGGCCCGTTCCGACCAGGACTCGGCCACCGGGTCGACGCCGGTACGGGCCAGCGCCCGCAACGCCCGCACCTCGGAGCGGCGGTGGCTGCCGATGAGGTTGCCGGCGATCCCGTAGAGCCACGGCCGGGCACTGGCGCGCGTGACGTCGTAGCGGGCGCGGTTGCGGAAGGCGATGAGGAAGGTCTGCGCCGTGATGTCGTCGGCGTGACCGTCGCCCAGCCGGCGCATCACGTACCGGTGGATCTCGGCGGCGTGTCTGTCGTAGAGCCTGGCGAATATCTCCGGCTGCTCCAGTGATTCCTGGATGACCAGCGCGTCGTCGGTGGGTGGATCCCCCACGAGGCCCTCACTTCTTCGTGCAGTAGGAGTGGAGTGCATTCCACCCCCTGTTGTCCGAAGCGGCCAGGAGGGTTCACGCGCGGGTGTGGAACCGCTCGCGGCCTTTTCGGATTCGGCTGAGTCTCACGTGCGGTTCGCGTCGAGTGAGGTCGGGCACTGGTGTGTGTTCGGGTGTGCGTACGGCCGAGGCCGACGAGGTACTGGTCGACGGCCTCGGCCGCTACGTCAAGGCGGCCCTCTCGATCGTGCCCGCGCACCCCGGGCGCGGGCGTCGGCCCACGGCTGACAGCCGGCCTGAACCGGCAGCGGGACGGCGACGACCGCGCAGTACCCAGCATCCGGTGCGCGCCATTGCCGGAGTCCGTCTCCACCGAAGCACGCATGGTGATCACCGGGTTGTCGTGACGTACGGCTCGCCGTCCGCCTCGATCACCGTACGGCGACGTGACCGGGTGCCGTCGGCAGGAGTGCCGCGTGAGGGTGCCGGAACGCTATGCCCGGCGGACCGAGGTGGCGGCAGGGCCGGGAATGACCTGTTCCGCCCAGATGATCTTGCCGGTCGCGGTGTAGCGGGTACCCCATCGCTGGGCGAGCTGGGCCACGATCAGCAGGCCCCGCCCTCCTTCGTCGGTGGTCCGGGCATGGCGCAGACGCGGCGAGGTGCTGCTGGCGTCGGAGACCTCGCAGATCAGGCTGCGATCCCGGATCAGGCGGAGGCAGACCGGTCCGCTCGCATGGCGGATGGCGTTGGTGACCAGCTCGCTGACGATGAGCTCCGTGGTGAACGTCAGGTCGTCCATGCGCCACTCCGCGAGGTGCCGGCCGACGAGGGCGCGGGCGTGCGCCACGGCGGCCGGGTCGCTGGGCAGGTTCCAGGAGACGACCTGGTCCGGAGCCAGCACGCGGGTCCGGGCGAGGAGCAGGGCCGCGTCGTCCGACGGCGGACCGGTCAGCAGGGCGTCGACCACACTGCGGCCGATGCCCTCAAGGGGCCGGGACACCGTGAGGGCCTCGCCCAGCCGGGACAGACCGACGTCGATGTCCCGGTCGAAGGTCTCGATGAGGCCGTCGGTGTAGAACGCGATGAGGCTGCCCTCGGCCAGTTCCAGTTCGACGGACTCGAAGGGGAGGTACCCGAGGCCGAGCGGCGGTCCGGCGGGCAGTTCCAGGACGTCGGCGACGCCGTCCGGGCCGACGACCACGGGCGGGAGGTGACCGGCCCGGGCCAGCGTGCACCGTCTGCTGACGGGGTCGTACACGGCGTACAGGCAGGTGGCTCCCATGAACGCGGTGCCCGCCGTCCCGTCCCCGTACGCCGCCGACTCCCCGCTGCCGTCCTCCTCCGTGAGGCCGATGACCAGGTCGTCCAGATGAGCGAGCAACTCGTCCGGAGGGAGGTCCAGGTTGGCGAGCGTGCGGACGGCGGTGCGCAGGCGTCCCATGGTCGCCGCCGCGTTCATGCCGTGCCCGACCACGTCCCCCACGACCAGTGCGACCCGGGTTCCGGAGAGCGGGATCACGTCGAACCAGTCGCCGCCCACACCGCTGGGAGCGTCCGCCGGGAAGTACCACGACGCCACCTCCAGAGCGGACCCCGCCGTCAGTTCCTGCGGCAGCAGGTACCGCTGCATGGAACGGGCCGCGGCGCGCTCGCGGGTGAAGCGGCGCGCGTTGTCGACGCTCACCGCCGCCCGGGAGACGAGTTCCTCGGCGAGACGGACATCGTCCTCCTCGAAGGGGTGGCGGTGCCGGGACCGGGCGAACGTCGCCACGCCCAGGGTGACGCCGCGCGCCCGTACCGGAACCACCATCAGCGAGCGGAAGTCGAACTCTCGCAGGGTGGTGCCCAGTGACTGGTCCTCGGTCACCCAGGCGCTGGTGGAGGGGTCCATGATCCGTTCCACCAGGGTTCTGCTCTCCAGCAGACAGCGGGTCACGGGCGACAGGGCGGCACGCCGTACCGTTTCTCCGACGGCCAGGGACGCCTCCGGACAGCCCTCACGCACCGACTGCTGCGCCGCGCGGCGAATCACGGGCGTCATGTCGACCGGTCCGGGGGCCGGTTCCTCGCCGCGCATCACCGAGTCCAGCAGGTCGACGGCGACGAAGTCGGCGACGACCGGCACGACCTCGTCGGCCAGTTCCTGAGCGGTCCGCGTCACGTCCAGCGTGCTGCCGATACGGGCACCGGCATCGTTCAGCAGGGCCAGGCGCTCCTGGGCCCGCCAGCGCTCGGTGACGTCGATGATCATGTACCAGACACCCACGGCCCGGCCCCGGCGGTCCTTCATCGCGAAGAAGGAGGCGGAGTACGCGCGTCTGCGGTCGAGGTCCGTGGAGCCGGGGGCTCGGAACTCGTAGTCCATCACCGGGGCCCCGGTCTCCAGAACCGTCCGCATCTTCTCCTCGAACGCCTCCGCCTCCCCGCTCGGCAGCACTTCCGTCGCCTTCCGCCCCAGCCGCTGTTCCAGGGGGATCAGGCGGTCCAGCGGCCTGTTCACCCAGACGTAGCGCAGATCCGTGTCCAGGACGGCCATGCCGACCGGTGCGTGGGCGAGGAACGGCGAGAGCATCAACTGGCTCATCCCGCCGCCCGGCATCCGCCAGAAGGCCCGTTTCGGCGGACGGCCGACGAACCTGCCGAAGACCAGTGCGGCGACCGTGGCGACCAGCACGCCCGGGACCATTTCGTAGATGCCCGACTCCAGTGGCCCGAGCAGTGGATTGATCTTCTTCCACAGAAGCACCGTCGCCGCGCCCGAGACGATCCCGGCCATGGCCCCCGCCCAGGTCATACGGGGCCAGTGCAGTGAGAGGAGGACGACCGGCCCGAAGGCGGCTCCGAAGCCCGCCCAGGCATAGGCGACGATGCTCAGCACACCGCCGCCCTCCAGCGCGATCACGCAGGCCACCAGGATCACCACGACGACGGAGCCGCGACCGATCCACACCAGCGTCCTGTCGGAGGCACGCCGGTTGAGGAACGCGTGGTAGACGTCCTCCGTGAGGGCGACGGACGACACGAGAAGCTGGCTGTCCGCGGTCGAGATGATCGCGGCCAGTACGGCGATCAGCATCGGCCCGGCGACCCAGGGGTTGAGCAGGGTCCGGGTCAGGTCGATGTAGACCGTCTCCGGGTCGCTGAGCGGGACCCCGAGCTCCCCGATCCCCACGAGGCCGACGAGTGTGGCACCGGCGAGCACGACGACGACCCACACCGTTCCGATGCGACGGGCCGCGGGGACGGCACGGATGCTGCGGATGCCCATGAAACGGGCCAGGATGTGCGGCTGACCGAAGTAGCCGAGGCCCCAGGCGAGCAGCGAGATGATCGCGACGGCGCCGAGCGACCCGTCCGCCGACCACTGACCGCCCGCGTAGCCGACGTCGGCCCCCGCGTCCAGCAGCTTCGGCGTCCTGCTCTCCACGGCATCGCCCAGTGCCCCGAAGCCGCCGAGCGCCGCGATACCGACCAGAGGGAGCACGAGCAGGGCGAGGAACATCAGCGTGCCCTGCACCACGTGCGTCAGGCTCACGGCGAGGAAGCCGCCCAGACCTGAGTAGATGACGATCACCAGGGCGGTCAGCGTCACCCCGAGTCCGAAACGGAGGTCGAAGACCTGCTCGAACAGCAACCCGCCGGCCACCAGACCGCTGGCCACGTAGACGGTGAAGAACACGAGGGTGACCGCCGCCGAGACCATCCTGAGCAGCCGGGTGCGGTCCTCGAACCGCTCCTCCAGATAGGCCGAGAGACTTACGGCGTTGCCGGCGTGCTCGGTGTAGGTGCGCAGCCGCGGAGCGACGAACAGCCAGTTGAGGTAGGTGCCGACCGCCAGGCCGAGCGCGATCCAGCCGGCGCCGAGGCCGGCCGCGTAGACCGCTCCGGGAAGGGCGAGGAACAGCCAGCCGGACATGTCGCTGGCCCCTGCGGACAGGGCGGCGACGAACGCGCTGAGCCTGCGGCTCCCGAGGGCGAAGTCGGCGAAGGTGCGAGTGCGGGTGTACGCCCAGACGCCTATTCCGATCACGGCGACCACGTACACGACGAACGTGGTCACGACCGGCGCACTCAAGTCGAACATGTCTGTCCTCGCCTGCGAGGTCCATGAGACGGGCGCGACCGTCGGCACGCCCGACAGCCGTACGCCCCGGCGTACAAATCTACAGATTCAGGTCACAAGGGGGCGACTTACGCCTCCGGTGCATCGATCGACGGGCCGAGGCCCGGCGCCGGTGCCCGTGCTCTCGGTGCTGCGACGGTCCGCGCGCGTGAAGCCCTTGCTCCCGACGGGTGTGCGGGTGCGTCCAGCGGTGTGCGGGGCCCGCGGGCCCTTCGTCGACGTCGCGCCCGGTGCCGAGCGGCGGCCCGCGTCGCGGCGGGCGTGACGAGCAGCGGGTCGTCGCGCGTCTCGCCGCGGCGATGGCCGCGTCGGCGATCAAGCACAGGCGTCCTCCCCTTCCCGGCCGGGCACAGCGATCATCAGCAGCGTCACGTCGTCGTCGTGGGCGGCCGTGTCCGGGATGAGCGTCCTGATCAGCCGGGCCGCGGCACGGTCGAGCTTCTCCGGGTCCATGGGAACGCCCTTCGGCAGGGCTTCGAGGGCGTGGGTGAGTACGTCGATCTGGGCCTCGATGTCGGTGCCGGGCCGTTCGACCAGTCCGTCGGTGTAGAGCACGAGGGTGCTCCCCGGCAGCAGCGGCAGGGTCACCTCCGCGAACAGCACCTCGCCGTCGCTCGCGTCGTTGACGCCCAGCGGCACACCGACCGGTGCCGACAGCCGGTGGGCGGGCCCGTCGGGGGGCACGACGATGACGGGCAGGTGCCCGGCCGAGCACAGGGTGACCTCGTACGCGTCCTGGTCGATCACCAGGTAGGCGCAGGTGACGAGCTGGTCCGCCAGGTCGCCGACGAACATGTCCAGCCCGGTCATGAGCCGGCTGGGCGAGGTGCCGGTGCGGGCCAGCGCGTGGGAGGCGGCACGCAGCTGTCCCATGACGGCCGCCGCCTCCAGGCCACGGCCCATCACGTCGCCGATGACGACGCCGGTGCGGCGCCCGCCGAGGGGGATGACGTCGAACCAGTCACCGCCGACGCCGGGGTCCTGGACGGAGGCCAGGTAGCGGTGGGCGCTGGGCAGGTACGGGAGGCGGGGCGGCTCGCCCATGAGGCTGTGCTGCAGGGTGTAGGCGATGTGTCGTAGCTGCTCGTAGCGCTCGGCACGTTCGGCCTCGGCCCGTCTGCGTTCGGTGATGTCCCGTACGGTCAGGAACACGAGGGTCTCGTGCTCGGCCCGGAGGCTGCTGACGCTCACCTCGACGGGGAACTCACGGCCGTCGCCGTGCAGCCCGTACAGCTCCCTGTCCATGATCGTCGGCTTCGGGGCACGCAGGCGCAGGTAGGCGCCGAGGAGGGCGCCGTGCCGCCGGCGGAGAGGACGGGGCACCAGGTCGACGACCTCGGTCCCGACGAGGTCACCCGGCGCACGCCCGAACAGGCGTTCCACCTGCGTATTGGCCATGACGATGGTGCCGCGGCCGTCCGTGATCAGGGTGGCGTCGGGTGCGGATTCCAGCAGCGCGCGGAAGCGCCGGTGCGCCCGTTGGACCTCACGCTGAGCCGCGACCCGCTCGGTGATGTCGGTGACCACGCCGCACAGCGCGTAGGGCGTGCCGTTCGCGTCGTTCAGCGGGAATAGGGAGGTGAGGACGTCCTGCGGACCCCCCGGCAGGGTGATCGACTCCTCACGCTGCACGGGGGCGCGATCGATGAGCACGGCGAGGTCGGCGGCCCGCGCCTGACGCGCGAGGCCGGGTGGCAGGACGTCCTTGTCCAGACGGCCCAGTACTTGTTCCCGGGACAGGCCCGTGTTCTCCTCGAACGTCGTGTTGACCGCCAGGAAGCGGCCGTGCACGTCCTTGATGAAGACCAGGGCCGGCGTGTGGTCCATGAAGGCCTGCAACAGCGCGTTCTGCCGCACCTGCCACTCGGCGCGGGCATGAGCCACCTCGACGCGGCGGCCCACGCCCAGGGCCGCGAAGACGACCGCGGTGAACACGGTGACGTGGCCGGCCACCAGCAGCGCGGTGCCCAGCCGCGTCCCGAACAGCCCCGCGTCCTCACCTGCCAGCACGCTCCAGCCCAGCAGCGGCGGCACCACCACGACGGTGGCGAACAGCCAGCGGCCCAGCGCGCCCGTGGTGCCCGCGTTCGTCAACAGCCCCGCGAGACCTTCGTCCGGCCGGGCCAGGAAGGCGGCCGTGCCCAGCAGCACCAGAGCGAGCGCGGTGTGCAGGGCCATGCCCGTGTAGGCGCCGAACCGCTCCAGCTCGGGCACCGCGTAGGCGGCCCCGTACAGCCGGAGCATGCCGAGAGCCCCCACGGCCAGGCCCGGGATCTGGCTGCACCAGGCGGGGATGCGGGACGTACCGGCGCACAGCGACGCCATGGCCCCGAGGGTCAGCGCCGCGGCCGTGTTGGGGGCCATCCGGCCGGGCGTTCCCGTCGCCGCTTCCGCGGTGTCGTCGGTGACGAGGAGTTCGTCGATGCCGAGGCCCGCCCCGGTCGTGTACTCCACGATGGTGAGCACGCCGATCAGGGCGGCCAGAGCCGCCGCGGCACGCGCCGCGACCATCCGTCGGCGGCCGGGACCGGTGGCCGCCACGGCCAGGGAGAGCCCCAGCGCCAGAACGCCCACGGCGGTGTTCGCCTTGACGCTCACCGGGTCGCCGGGCAGCACGCTCTTCAGCGTATCGACGTCGACGATCCATCCGGCCAGGCTCAACGCGCCCAGCAGGGCTGCCGTCAGGGCGGCGGCCCGTGCCGTCGCGCGAGCAGCGGCCAGGACAGGCGCCCGGAACGGCAGACCATCGGCCTGTACCGCTCCCCGTGCGCCGGGCGGTCCGGGCGCCTGCCGCTCTCTCGTCACCGCGTCCCTTGTGAAGGAAGCATCAGTCAGCACTCTCCGGACCAAGGATAATAAAAGCCATATGGAACGATATTCCGTGCCGTGGGGGCGATGTGGCGTCGGCCGCAAGCCACCCTGAGGTGCAGGTGCAGGTGCGGACCGTGTGCCGGGCCCTGCAAGAGCGACCTGGCGGGCGGCGAAAGCGCGTCGGAGGACGTCGTGGATGGTGTGCGCGGCCGGGTCGACGGCATCCGCAAGGTCGTGGAAGGCTGCACGGCACGGTTGCGTCATGTGCCCGTCCTGGCCGCGTCGACGGCCGCCCGCACGGTGGGATGAACGTGTCTCAGCTCCGTCCTGGCTTCGGCGGTGCGCAGCACGTCCCGCACCTGACCCACGTCGCGGGCCAGCAGGAGCCGGACACCGCGGGCCTGCAGTTCCTCGGCCAGCTCGTCGAGCATGCGTACCGCGCCGACGTCGATGAAGGGGACCGTCTCGGCGTCGATCACGACCGCCGTCGCCCCTTCCCGGCCGGCGGCCCTGCGTACCGTGGACCGGATTCGCTCGGCGTTGGCGAAGTAGATGCCCGCCTCCACGCGCAGCACGATCACCCCCGGGATCCTGCGGCTGTCCGTGTGCCTGTCGAGCGCGGCGAAGTGTCCGTTGCCCGGCAGTTGCCCGAGTTCGCTGATGACCGACCGCGAGGAGCGGTAGAGGAGCAGGAGCAACGAGGCACCGATGCCGATGAAGAGGCCGGGCAGCGTGTCGAAGATCATCACCCCGAGCATCGCGGCGACCGCGGCGAGGAAGTCGGGCCGCGCGGCGACGCCGTAGGCCTGGCCGAGCCTGCGGGTGAAGACGCGGTACAGGGCGACCAGCGAGGGGATGTCGACCAGTTCGACCACCGCCGCGACCACCACCCCCGCGAGGACCGCCTCGGGAAGCTCCTCGAACAGGCCGGTCAGGAAGAGGAGCGTGATCACGGCAAGGGGGGCGACGAACACTCCGGACAGCTGGGTGCGTGCGCCCGCCGACCAGTTGACGGCGGTCTTCGAGAGGCTGCCGTTGACGATCATGCCGCTGGACAGGCCGGCGCCCAGGCCGGCCGCTCCGAGCCCGATCAGCTCGCGGTTGGCGTCGACCTCGTAGTGGTCGCGTGCGGCGTAGCTCTTCGCCGCCCCGAGTCCCTCGGCGAAGGCGACGAGCAGCACGCCGACGCTTCCGGCGGCGAGGTCGCCGAGGTCGCCGAGCGAGACATCGGGGAAGCCGAAGGAGGGCAGCCCGCTCTCGACGCTGCCGACGACATCGACACCGTGGTCCTGCAGATCGAAGGCCGCTGCCACCGCGATCCCCAGCGCCACCGCGATCAGCGAGCCGGGCACGGTCGGGGCGACGCGCTTGAGCACGAGGATCAGGAGGAGGCTGCCGACGCCGACCAGGGCGGTGAGGCCACTGGCTCCGCCGAGGTCGCCGATCAAGGCCCAGATCTTCTCGAAGAAGTCCCCCGACCCGCCCTCGACACCGAACAGCTTCGGCAGCTGGCCCGCGATGATCGTCAGTGCCAGCCCGACGACGAAGCCTTTGAGTACCGGCTCGGAGATGAAACTGGCGAGGAAGCCGAGGCGCAGCAGCCCGGCGAGGAGCGCCGCGATGCCCACAGTGACGGCCAGTGCCGCGGTCATCGCGGTGAAGTGTGCGCTCGAACCGTCGGCGGCCTCTCCGACGATCGCCGCCGAGAGCGCCGCCGTCGCCGCCATCGGCCCGACCACCAGGTGCTTCGAGCTGCCGAAGGCGGCGTAGAGGATAAGGGCCGCGGGCGCGGCGTAGAGGCCGACCACGGGCGAGACGCCGGCGATCGTCGCGTAGGCGAGCGCCTCGGGCACCAGCACCGCCCACACGGTCACCCCGGCCAGCGCGTCCCGGCCCAGCCACTGCCGCCGGTACCCCCGCAGCGAGGGGAACAGCCAGTGCATGTCCGCCCTCACGAGGAGAGATCACTGAGGGCGTCGCCCATCAACTTCGCGGCGAAGAGCAGGCAGATCACGGCCATGATCGCCGTGTTGTGCCGCTCCATCCAGAGCTTGAGACCGTCGAGGATGTGCTGCGAGCGCTCCTTGAGGGCGAAGTAGAGCACGACCGGCGTTCCGGGCCCGAGCGCCCCGAGCACCACGTAGACCGCCAGTGCCACGGCCTGTGCGCCGGCGGAGGCGTCCGTGCGTGCGATCGCCGACGCCGCGGCGATCGAGAGCAGCAGGTTCTTCGGGTTGAGGGCGGACAGCGCCATCCCGAGTGCCAACGCCTTGGCAGGGGCGAACGAGTCGACCGCCTTCATCCACTTCGGCAGCGTCACCTCCTCGTCGCCACGCGGCCGGCCGCGCCACTCCTTCACCGCCACCCACAGCAGCAGCACGCCGAGCGCCAGGTCGAGCGCGCTGACCCAGTCGGCCGGCTGCCCCTGGTCGCTCGCGCCGGCGCCGCCGGAGACCAGCAGCACGATCGTGCCGACCAGAGCCAGTCCCAGGACCCAGCCCAGGAGCAGCGCCGGTCCGTTGACGCGCGCCCTGGGGGTGGCGAGCATCAGCACCACACCGATGATCGGGAACGCGCTCAGCGCGACGGCGACGCCGTAGGACAGGATCTGCCCGATCGCCTCACTCACGGCCGCCTGCCTACGTCGGTTCGATCTCGCCCGGCCGCCAGCTCTTGTCGAACCAACTTTCGAGCGGACCGTAGAGCCGCAGCATCACGAAGAACCCCTTGCCGGGGACGGTCTGGACCCAGTTCGCCTCCTTGCCCTCCGGCGCGGTCGGGCCGAAGTGGATGACCGTCTCGCCGTTGGCCTCGGGCCGGACACCTTCCGACAGGCTGTTGACGCTCGGGTAGGGATGGTCCGTGCGCAGCAGCGAGCGGGTCTGGGGGTCGTAGACGGTGACGGCCCAGAAGTTCTTCACGGGGATACCGCTCGGCAGAGTGAGCGTGTACGCCCGTCCGCCGTCGAGCCACTGGCCCGTGGAGTCCTCCGCCGTGTAGGCGTACTGCGATCCGGTGCCGACGGCCGCCGTGACCATCGCCGGCGAGGAGGCGGCGGCGAAGTAGTAGAACACCGCCCGGGAGTCCAGCAACCGGGCACCGTCCGCCGACAGGAATTCGTAACTGTGCGTGGGGAACGGGGTCTTCCACGAACTGTCGGAGTAGTAGAAGAAGCCGGGGTCGCGTGGCTTGAGGGCCAGCGTCCGTACGACGCCCGAGGCGATCCTGGCGGCGGTGTCGAGGATCGAGCGCATACGGTCGTCCGGCCGGAAGGGCTTGCCGCGCTCGATGCCGAGCGCGGCGAGCTGACCGGCGCGCTCGGGATCGAGCGACTCGGGCGGCTCCGCCTGGACGATGGTGTCGATCTCCTCGAAGAAGGAGATGTCGTTCGCGTGGACGGTGTTGAAGTCGGACTCCGCCCAGTTGAGGAAGCGCTGCTCGGGCCGGTCCGCCGCGGCCGAGAGCGGGTAGATGCGTGCCGTGAGCAGGCTCTCCGTGCCACCCAGCGCGCGCAACAGCACCCAGGAGCCGTACGTCGCCGGCCGCACGACGAAGTAGCCGTCGGGAACGTCGCCCCCGTACCCCGGAGGAAGGAAGAGGTACTTGCCTCCTTCTCCGCGGTCGGGCCCGGCGATGCCCATGTCGGTGACGTAGCGCTGCCACATGTCGTTGACGATGCACAGCGAGTTCCCCGGCGCCTCGATGACGGTGGGCCCGTCCTCGTCGAGCGCCAGGAAGGTCATGCCGTAGGTGGTTTCCGTGTTGCCCGTGAGCACCACCGGTGCCGAGGTGCATCGCGGGGCGGTGTAGCCGATCGTGCGGGAGTCGACGCCGATGCTGCGCAGTCCGCGTCGCATCGCCACCATGGACGCGCCGGGGACGCAGTTGAGGAACGCCTCGATCCCACGCAGCAGATCCAACGTGTCGTAGCTGCGGCTGACCGCGTCGGGCGAGGGCATGCCGTCGAAGAAGTCCAACGTACCGAAGGGCGTGTCCAGCCGGTCCGGACAGATGATCGACGCGAGCGTCCCGGGCGATGTGCCCGGGCTGGGGGCATCACTGACGTGGGGCACTGGTTTCCTCCTGAGTGTGTCGTTTGTCGAGGACCACGTTCCAGTCGTCCTTCACGCTGACCGTCGTCCAGCCCTCCCGCCGCGCGGTCGCGCGTGCGCGTTCCGCCCCCTCGGTGTAGGCGTACTCCCGCACGTCGTCGTCGTGCACGACGAGAAGGGCGAACCGGGCGGACGCCAGCAGCTCGACGTCCACGTCGTCGTTGCCGACGGCGAAGGCGGGCAGCCGGCCGGTGCGGGCGAGGACGTACTCCGGCTTCCCGGGCCCGAGCGCGACGGGGCCGTGCAGGACCGCCCGGCGGACCAGCACACCGTCCCGGTAGGCGAACTCCGGGGCCGAGCCGATCACGTTCTCCCGCGGCAGGCCCCAGAGCTCCTCGGAGATCACCCGCATGAAGTCGCGTCCGCCACCCGAGCACACGAACAGCCGCCAGCCGTGCGCCCGGAGGTGGTCGAACAGCTCCAGCATGGGCTGGTAGACGAGGCCGGCGTACGGCAGGCCGAGGCTCTCGTGACGCCAGGACGCCAGGTACCGGGCGGCCTCGGCCTCGAACTCCCCGAAAGCGGTGCCCTCCCAGGCCGAGCCGATGGCCTCCACCATCGACCTCACGGCCTCGGGGTCCTGTACCTCCAGCGCGCGGAAGAACGACTCGTCCTTGTCGACGATCGCCCGGTACGGCTGCTGCCGGGCCAGCGACGCGTCCTCCCTCATCCGCGCGGCCAGTTTCCCGAGGATGAACGCGGACTGCACCGGCGCGGGCTTCTCGACCCACAGGGTTCCGTCGTTGTCGAACACGGCGACCCGGTCCATCGGCGGGACGAAACCCGGCGAGTCCTCCGCCGCCGCGGACGTCACGAACTCGACGATCGCCCGCTTCGCGGCGCCGTCGTTCCAACTCTCCAGCGGGCTCGTGCCCATGGCCACCTCACCGTCCGGACCCTCGTGCCTTCGGAGCGCCGCGGGGCGTGGTCAGCCCACCGCCTCGATCTCGCCCGGCCGCCAGGTCTTGTCGAAGAACGGCTGAAGCGGGCTGTAGAGGCGCAGAACCACGAACCAGCCCCGGTCCGGTGTGGTCTGGATCCAGTTGCCCTCCGGCACACCGTCGGGCCGGTCGGGCCCGAAGTGCACGGTGGTCGTGCCGTCGGCGTCGGCGACCGCTGCCGGGGTGGGATAGCCCTGGCTGCCGGCCCGGGGGAACCGTTGCGGGGTGTCGAGCATCGATCGTGTCTGGTTGTCGTAGACGGTGACCGACCAGAACCGGGCGGCGGGGATGTCCGGCGGGAGCACCAGGCGGTACCGCCTGCCGCCGTCGAGGGTCCGGCCCTCCTGGTCCCCGAACGAGAAGAGGTACTGGGAGCCGACCCCGGTCAGCCGTGTGGCGAACGTCGGACTGATGCCCACGGCCAGGTACCACCACCAGGACCGCAGGTTCAGCTTGCGGGCGCCACTGCTCGGCCGGGGCTCGACACCGCTGTCGCTGACGTCGGCGGGCGGGGTCATGAAGTCGTAGCCGGACGCGAGCAGGCCGTTGACCCACTGGGAGGACGTGCCGTAGAAGTGCGCCTCTTCGTCGGGGCGGGGACGGCAGGCGAGTGTGCGGGCGGTGGCGTTCCCTACCGCGGCCGCCTCGGTGAGGATCTTCCGCATCCGCGCGTCCGGCTGGAAGGGTTTGTCCTTGACGATCCCGACCGCGGCCAGCGGACCGGCGATCTCGGGATCGAGTGCCTCGGCCGGCTGGTCCTGGACCAGTTCGTTCGCGAAGTCGAAGTAGGTCGCGTCCGCGGGCGGAACCATGTTCACGGGCAGCCCGGTGGCTTCGACGAAGCGCGGCGGGTCGGGCCTGCGCAACGCGGCGGTCCAGGTCTCCGCGGTCCACGGCGGCGGCGGGGCCGTGCCCCCGGTGACGATCTCCCCGACGCTCGTTCCGTACAGTCCGGGCACGTAGCGGTGGATACGCAGCCGCTCCTTGATGCGCTCGACCGCCGGCTTCGGGTCGTCGCCCTCCAGGAACGCCCGCCCTGCCAGGATGAGCCGTGTGGTGCGGCCCCGGTGCGTGAAGAACCCGCCTTCGGGAAGCGGGCCGTCATACCCGGGTGGCACGAAGAGGTAGGCACCGCCGGTTCCGCGGTCCGGTCCGGGCATGCCGGGGTCGGCGACCCAGCGGAACCACATGTCGTTGACGAAGCTGAGGGTGAGGGGCGGCATCTCCACCACCACGGGCCCCTCGGTCAGGTCGAGGAAGGTCAGGAAGTAGACGGTGTCCGCGTTCCCGGTCAGCACCAGCGCGCTGGGGTCCATGAACTCCGAGAAGAGCAGGACGTCGTGGTCCTTGACCCCCGTCTCCAGGAAGCCCTTGCGGGCCGCCCACACATTGACGCCGGAGTAGGCGTCGAGGAACGCACGGACGCCGTCCAGGTGGTCCAGATGGTCGTAGATGCGGTCGGTGGTCTCGTCGGTGGGCACTCCCAAGGGGAACTCCAGAGTGCCCAGGTGTGTCTCGACCTGCTCGGGAGTCGAGATCGACTCCAGGACCTGGGGCGAGATCCGTTCGGTTTCCTGCAAGGCGCCGCTCCGTCCTCGGGGGAGGTTCTCCTCTCGACCATGAGCCGAACCGGCCACGGACCACCACTGCATCTGGGCCGTCGGAGCACAGCTTCATCCGAGCGGTGGCGGTGCCGGAGGGTTCCGCCTTGCGGTGTGGGCCACGGCGCGACGGCACGGGGTGAAACCGTCACGGGGTCGATCCACTCCCCGACAAGACCTGACGACTGCCCGACATCACCTGGCTCGCTACAGGCTCCTGACGGAATGCGGTTGGCCCGGGCAGCGTGGCCGTACGCCCCCGGTGCGGCGTCGGACGGACCGGGACCGGGAGCAGACAGCGGCTTCCGGTCACCCCTCGCCGGTGGGGATCCGGATGGTGAAGGTGGTCGACGCGGGGCCGCCTTCGAGTGTGACGCCTCCGCCGTGGGCCTCCGCCACCGCCGCCACGATCGACAGGCCCAGGCCGGTGCCGGCTCCGCCTCCCGCGCCCTCGGTGCGACGGCGGTCCGCGCGGGTGAAGCGCTGGAAGACCTTGGGCCGGACATCCCTCGACTACCCGGAGATGCTCAAGGCCACCACGGGTACCGTCCTCCTGTTCACGGTCGGCCTCGTCTCCGCCCGCGCGGTGCGCCGTCGGGTCAGCCACGAGTTCTACGGCCCCGTCCAGGTCCGCGTCACGCTCAAGAACGGGAAACTCACCGACGTCACCGCGGTCGCCTACCCCCGGAACAACCCGAGGGACCAGCAGATCAACAGCTACGCCATCCCGCGGCTGACCAGTGAGGCACTGACCGCCCAGAGCGCCGACATCGACACAGTCTCCGGAGCCACGTACACCAGCGAGGGCTACCGCCAGTCGCTCCAGTCGGCACTGGACTCCGTGAGCCGCTGACTACCGGCCGCCGACACGCTCGTCGCACCCGCGGGCTCGTCCGGGAACCTCCGGACGCCCGACAACGTTCGTGTCATGACGGCCGGACGAACCGCACCGGCGTCACCGAGGACCCGACTGCTGTATTCGTAAGGCGACTTGACCGGGGGGCGAGGCGTGCGGCAGCACCGTGCTCGTCCCGCGCGCCCCGCCGCCGTCGTGCTCTCCGCGCTGCTCGCGGTCCTGACCTACTTCCTGCCGGTGTCGGCCAAATCGGCGTCGGCTTCACGCCCGTTCTCGACGGGCACCGCCGCCGCGGCGACCGCACAGGCGTCCGTCACCACCGCCGACGCGCCGCGCCCCGTCACCGTGGCGCACCCCCCGCCCGGTCACGCCGACGCCGTACCGTACCCGTTCCACGGCTTCCTGGGCCCTGGCGCAGGGGAGGCGGCCCCGCACCGCGCCGTCGGCGGCCCCGCCCTGGCCGTGGCGGCGGCCGCCGCGGGAGCGGGCCGGAGCGCCCAGGCCCACCGCCCACGCGGCCCTCCCTCCCGATGGAGCACCCAAGTCCGTACCGACGCCTGACCGTTCGCCTCCGCGCCCGGCACAGACGTCGGTTCCGTCTGCCTGCCCCTCGTGGAGAACCCATGTCTCGCGCGCCCATGTGGCGGGCGATCGTCGCCCTAGGTGTGATCGCCGCCTCGCTCTTCTTCGCCCTCACCCAAACCGCCCGCCTCGGCCTCGACCTGCGCGGCGGCACCCAGATCGTCCTGGAGACCAAGGACTCACCCGTCGTCGAGGCCGACGCCGAATCGACCCAGCGGGCCCTGGAGGTGCTCCGCCAGCGGGTCGACGCGCTCGGCGTGTCCGAGCCCAGCCTGTACCGGTCCGGACAGCAGCGGATCTTCGTCGAGCTGCCCGGCGTGCAGGACCCGCGCGAGGCCGCCGAAGTCATCGGCCGTACCGCGCAGTTGACCATCCACCCGGTGAAGGGCACCACGGACGCGCGCGACGCGGGCAAGGGGGAACCGGCCAAGGACGGCTCACGCGTCATTGCCGACCCCGACCAGAAGGGGATGTACCTCAAGCTCGGGCCCACCGCTCTCACCGGGGACGGCGTCAAGGACGCCGAGGCGGTGCTCGACCAGCGGACGACCTCGGGCTGGATGGTCGACCTCACCTTCCGTGGGCAGGCGGGCAAGGACTGGGCGCGGGTCACCGGCGCGGCGGCCTGCGCACCCCAGGGCGCCCCCGAGCGGCGCGTCGCCATCGTCCTGGACGGCAGGATCCTCTCGGCGCCCGGCGTCGACGCGGAGGTGGCGTGCGGGGTCGGCATCTCCGGCGGCTCCACGCAGATCACCGGCGGCTTCGGACGGGAAGAGGCCCGCGAGCTGGCCGCGCTCGTCAAGGGCGGCGCGCTGCCGGTGCCCGTCGAGGTCGTGGAGCAGCGCACCGTCGGCCCCACGCTCGGTGCCGACGCCATCGCGGCCAGCACCCAGGCCGCGATCATCGGGGTCGCCCTGACGGGGCTGTTCATCCTCGTCGTCTACCGGCTGCTCGGCGCCCTGGCCACCCTCGCGCTCGCGCTGTACGGGCTGATCTCCTACGCCGCCCTGGTCGCCCTTGGCGCGACCCTGACGCTGCCCGGACTCGCCGGTTTCGTCCTGGCGATCGGCATGGCGGTGGACGCGAACGTGCTGGTCTTCGAACGTGCCCGGGAGGAGTATCTGGGCGCCCGCGCCCTGAAGTCGGCCTCGGCGCGGTTGGACAAGCCGCTGCGCACCGGCTTCGCCAAGACCTGGAGCGCGGTCGTCGACTCGAACGTGACCACGCTGCTCGCGGCCGGGCTGCTCTTCTTCTTCGCCACCGGGCCCGTCAAAGGCTTCGGCGTCACGCTCTCCATCGGTGTCCTCGTCTCGATGGTCTCGGCCCTGGTGATCACCCGGGTCCTGGCCGACTTCGCGATCCGGCGCCGCTTCGTGCGCGACCGGCCCGGCCTGACCGGGATCACCTCCACCGGCAGGGTGCGGGCCTGGCTCGCGCGCCGCGAACTCCGCCTGGTGCACCACCGGCGCCGCTGGCTCGGCGTCAGCGCGCTGCTGGTCGCGGTCGCCGTCGCCGGAATCGGCCTGCGCGGGCTGGACTTCGGGGTGGAGTTCACCGGCGGGCGTCTGGTCGAGTACAGCACCAGCAGGCCGGTGGACGTGGACGTGGCGCGCACGACCGTCGCCGACGCGGGGTTCCCGCGTGCGGTGGTGCAGGAGTCGGGGGACGGGGACATCTCGGTACGCACCGGTGAGCTGAGCAACGACGAGCAGCACACGATCAGGACGGCGCTGGCGAAGGAGGGCGGCGAGGTCACCGTCGAGCGGGACGAGCTGATCGGTCCGAGCCTCGGCGAGGAACTGCGCCGGCACGCGCTCATCGCGCTCGGCGTCGCCGTCGCGGCCCAGCTGATCTACCTCAGCGTGCGGTTCCGGTGGACGTTCGCCGCCGCGGCGGTGTCGGCCATGGTGCACGACGTGCTGCTGGTGGTGGGCCTGTTCGCCTGGCTCGGCAGGCCCGTCGACAGCGTCTTCCTGGCGGCCCTGCTCACGGTCATCGGGTACTCCGTCAACGACACCGTCGTCGTCTTCGACCGGGTGCGCGAGGCGCGCCGCCGCGATCCGGCGGCGGACCTGGAATCCACGGCGAACAGGGCCGTCGTCAAGACGCTCCCGCGCACGGTGAACACCGGTGTGGGCGCGCTGTTCATCCTGGTGGCCCTGGCCGTGCTGGGCGGTGACTCGCTCGCGGACTTCTCCGTGGCGCTGATCGCCGGCGTGGTGATCGGCATGGCGTCGAGCGTGTTCACCGCCGTGCCGATCGCCGTGCAGCTGGAGAGCAGCCACCCGGCGCCGCCGGCGCGCCGCGAGCGCGACGACAGCGATGAGCCCGATGAGAGCGATGAGGACAGCGGCGGCAGCGGGGCGCGCGGCCCGTTGGGGCGGCGCGGGCGGGCGCGGGGTTCTGGCGCCGTGGTGTGAGGAGAGGAGGGGAGGGTCGCGGGGATGACGCGGGGGATGGTGGGAGGCCGGGCGCAGCTGGGGCCTCCGGCAGGGGTGCCCGCCGCGGCCGCCATGAGCGGTTTCGCGGCTTCCTCGGTCGTCTCGGGGCGGCGGGCGGGGCGGCGTCGGGGCGGGGCGTCACACCTCGCGCTCCCCGCCGCGCTCCCCGTGCGGCATGACACCGGACGCCGCTGGTCACCGCCCTGGTCAGCGCCCTCCGGCAGGCGAGCGCGAACCGACGACGCGTTGACACCCACCGGCCCCGGACGTTGACTGGCAGCACGGCACAGGGCCGGGAAGGGCAGGGGCGACCGGGTCTCCGGAAGCCTGCGACAGGCCGCCCAGGAGGCGAACGGCGCCTTCGGGCGGTGACTCATTCCCATGGAAGCGGTACACACGACGATGTACGACCAGACACGCGCCCAGCAGCCCGCGGACCGGCCCTCGGGTCACGTCGGACGCCAGACCACGGGCCCGGAGCCGCTGCTCCCCTCGGACGGACGGGAGGAGATCGCGCACCGCCTCGGACATGCCGTCAACACCTTCGCGGACAGCCCGCGCGAGGCACTGGAGGAGGCGGAAGGGGCGTTCGACGAAGCCTCCGCCCAGTTGATGAACGCCCTCGCGGAGCGGCGGCGGGCCCTGCGTGCGGGCTGGGCGGACCTGGACCACGAGACTCAGTCCACCGAACTCCGGTTCGCGCTGCGGGAGTACCGGGAGATCACCGGACGGCTGCTGCGGGTGTAGGAGGCCGTACAGGGGCGGAGCGGGGCGGTGAATCCGAAATCCACGGGGCGGAACAAGAAATCGTGCGGGATTATTTCCGACCCCGTGGTCGAGCATGCCATGCTACTGTCGAATCAGGTTGCAGTTGTGGTTGCCAAAAGGGTTCATTTTCCGACGGGTTGATCATCGCGGCGACACGGAGCCCACACACGGTGAGGCTCCGAGCCCGTTTCCGAAGGAGAAATGACATGGCTACCGGTACTGTGAAGTGGTTCAACGCCGAAAAGGGCTTCGGCTTCATCGCGCAGGACGGCGGCGGCGCCGACGTCTTCGCCCACTACTCGAACATCGCCACCCAGGGCTTCCGCGAGCTCCAGGAAGGCCAGCAGGTGTCGTTCGACGTCGCGCAGGGCCAGAAGGGCCCGACCGCCGAGAACATCGTTCCGGCCTGACACGCTCTGACGCTTACTTCGCAGCTGGGGCCCGCACCTTGGGGTGCGGGCCCCAGCTCGCTGCTTTTTCCAGGGGGTTCTCCCCCGTTGTCTTCGGTTCGTTCTCGTGGTTCTCTGCGCCGTTCACCGTGCTGCGGGAATTCCTTGATACGCGCCCGCATCGAGGAAGGTTCCGTATGAACCGAGCACGTCCGTCACGCAGTTCACGCACGACCCGCACCACCCGCACCACGCCCACCACCCGCGCTTACGACCGTTTCGAGGGCACCGCCGCAGGCCGCTCCGGCACCCGGCGCCGTCCCATGGCCGGGCCCAAGGGCCACGGTGGCGGCCGGCCCGCCGCGCCCGGCGGCGAGTTCGCGCTGCCGAAGACGGTCACGCCCGCGCTGCCCGCCGTCGAGTCGTTCGCCGAGCTCGCCATGCCCGCACCGTTGTCGGCCGCACTGGGCCACGAGGGTGTGACCGTGCCGTTCCCGATCCAGGCGGCGACCCTGCCGAACTCCCTGGCCGGCCGTGACGTACTCGGTCGCGGCCGCACGGGTTCGGGCAAGACCCTCGCCTTCGGCCTGCCGGTGCTGGCCCGTACGGCGGGGCGCCGCGCCGAGCCTCGGCAGCCGCTGGCCCTGATCCTGGTACCCACCCGCGAGCTCGCCCAGCAGGTCACCGACGCGCTCACCCCGTACGCCCGCGCCGTACGGCTGCGCCTGGCCACCGTGGTCGGCGGGATGTCGATCGGCCGGCAGGCGAACGCGCTGCGGGCCGGAGCGGAAGTCGTCGTGGCGACACCGGGACGGCTCAAGGACCTCATCGACCGAGGCGCATGCCGACTGGACGACGTCGCCGTCACCGTCCTGGACGAGGCGGACCAGATGACCGACATGGGGTTCATGCCCCAGGTCACCGCACTGCTCGACCAGGTGCGACCCGGCGGCCAGCGGATGCTCTTCTCAGCCACCCTGGACCGCAACGTCGACCTGCTGGTCCGCCGCTACCTGACCGACCCGGTGGTCCACTCCGTCGACCCGTCGGCAGGCGCCGTCAGCACGATGGAGCACCACGTCCTCCATGTGCACGAGACGGACAAGGACCGCACGACGACCGAGATCGCGGCACGGGACGGCCAGGTGATCATGTTCCTGGACACCAAGCACGCGGTGGACCGGCTGACCAGGCACCTCCTGGACAGCGGCGTCCGCGCCGCCGCCCTGCACGGCGGCAGGTCCCAGCCCCAGCGCACCCGGACCCTGGCCCAGTTCAAGGACGGCCACGTCACGGTGCTGGTCGCCACCAACGTCGCGGCACGCGGCATCCACATCGACGACCTCGACCTCGTCGTCAACATCGACCCGCCCGGCGACCACAAGGACTACCTGCACCGGGGCGGCCGTACGGCCCGTGCCGGCGCGTCCGGCCGAGTCGTCACCCTGGTCACCCCCCGCCAACGCCGCGACATGAACCGGCTGATGGCCTCGGCCGGCATCACCCCGACGACCACCGCGGTGCGCTCGGGCGAGGAAGCGCTCAGCCGTATCACCGGCGCCCAGGCCCCTTCCGGTGTCCCGGTCGTCGTCACCGCGCCGACCGCGGAGCCGTCCCGCCGGGGCGGGGCCGGGGCCCCGGCCTCATCCCGGGGCCGACGAGGCCGTACCGCTCGGGGCCGGTCCGCGGCCAAGCGCCGCGCCGCGTGAGGTGTCGGCGGGCCGCGGGACATGTCGGCGGTCCGCCGTCGCCCCCGGAGCCCGTCCGGAGCCATCTCGACCCGAACGTCCACCCGTACCGCAGGAGGCAGCCGTGACACCGGTTCAGACACCTCGAAGCCCCTTCGCTCCCCAGTTCACGCACAGGGCCGGTCACCCGGACACGACCGAGCTGCGGGTCGGTGACGACATGACCGTCGAGGTCGCCCTGTCCGTCATGGCCGGTGCCGGTGTGGAGCACCTGCTCCTGTGCGACGGGGACGACGAGCGCACCGGCCGCGTCTCCCGGGCCGAACTCGTCGTGCACCGCGGCAGCTCCGTCTATACGGACCGCGTCCGCCTGCGGGACGTCCTCGGCGGACCCTTCACATGCCCGATCGTCAGCCCCTCCTCCTTCCCCCAGTGAGGCATCATGCGCTGTGTCATCGCCCAGTACCCGTTCGAACTGACCAGGGTCGGAGTGCTCGCCTCGATGGCGGGCGTCAGTCCCGAGATCGTCACCGGTGACTCGGTGACCATCGGCCGCCGCCGGTATCCCGTCAAGCAGGTCGGTGAGGTCATCACCCGGCAGGACCGCCGCGACTTCAGCGGCGGTGAGGTGGTCCGGGCCATGGTCCGCCTCGGCTTCACCTGCCATGCCGGCCCCCGGGCCGCGCGGCCCCGGCCCCGGCCGCCCTCAGCCCCTCCAGGCCGCCTCGGCACTGCTCGGGGGCCCTGATCCGCAGAACGCGTGACGCCTCGCGGCGGGAGCACTCGGCCGTCGCCCGGACGGTACGCGCCCGCGGTGACCTGAACGGCGGTACCCGCCCGGCCTCGACGCGTCCTGCCAGCCCGGGAGGCCCCGTGACGCAGACGCGATCC
Source organism: Streptomyces sp. MNU76 (assembly GCF_020982545.1). Lineage (GTDB taxonomy): Bacteria > Actinomycetota > Actinomycetes > Streptomycetales > Streptomycetaceae > Streptomyces. Next base: position 250,922 of record NZ_JAJKLK010000006.1, read on the forward strand.
CGTGACCTCTTCCGCCTGCCGTTCACGCCTGCTGTTCCGCCTGCCGTTCGCCGTTCACGCCGGGCTGATCACCGGGGCTGTTCACCGGGCTCCTCCGAACAGCGCAGCTACCCCGCCGGCCCCGGCAAAGGAACCCGCCTCGACCTCACCGTGGACACCACCCACGCGGCGGAACCCGTCCGACCGTGGCTGGAGACCAGCCGGTCCACGGGAGACGGCCGGTCCACGGAAGACGGAGACAGCCACCTGCGCCAGTGAAGGGCGTGCACCGCCGGGCTCGACGGAGGTCATGGCGCTGCGACCGGAGTGCCCGGCAAGTACGCTGCCGGCCGCGCGGAGCAATATCTGTATCCGCGAAGTAAGAAATAGGCACGACACACAACGAGCATTCCTCGAGCGCCGACACCGTGGAATTTCTTGACCGAAGAGGGCCGCTCGGGCCGTGCTAACGTCGTTTTCAGTTGCAGGTGTGGTTGCCAGAAGGTTTATTTCCGACGGGCCAATCAGCACGGCGACACGGAATCCGCACAGGGCGGATTCTTGGCATCGTCCCGAAGGAGAAAAACATGGCTACTGGCACCGTGAAGTGGTTCAACGCGGAAAAGGGCTTCGGCTTCATCGAGCAGGACGGCGGCGGCGCCGACGTCTTCGCCCACTACTCGAACATCGCCACCCAGGGGTTCCGCGAGCTGCTGGAAGGCCAGAAGGTGTCGTTCGACATCGCGCAGGGCCAGAAGGGCCCGACGGCCGAGAACATCATTCCCGCCTGACACCGGCGACAACGCATACTTCGCAGCTGGGACTCTCACCTCTTGGGGTGCGGGTCCCAGCTCGCTGCGTTTCAGGAAGCGCCACGCCACCTCCTGTGCGACGGCGACGATCAACGCACCGGCCCGCCCCTCGGCCCCGTCGCCGACGGAGAGCACAGGGCCGGGCCCTGGGCGCCCTCGCCCTGCCACCCTGATCCGCCTCAGCGCGCCTCGGCCTCACGAGCCTCACCGGCTTCACCGACCACGCCTGCCCCCACGCACCGCCACGCGGCTCTCCCGCGACGATCTACCGGTCGACGTTTTCCCAGATCACAGGCTATCTGTCTCCCCGAACAGGTGAAATCTACCTTTGCCACAGTAGACATTGGGCACTGGCTCAGTTAGTGTTTTCTCGTCAACACGAGTCGAGCGAACCCGGCAGACACGAACTGGCGGGTGCAGTACATGCAGTACATGCAGTACGCAGGGCGTGGCGCCCTGCAGTCGAGTGGTTGGTTCAGCGGAAGGACGGAGGACGCAGACGCCATCAGGATCGCCCGGCCCTTGAAGTACCCGGCCGGGTACCGCAAGACCCCGGATTGGAAGGTGGTCCCCGGTCACGCAACCGCGATCCCCGCACCCCCCCTTCAGCAGGGCTGGGTAGCGGAAGCAGAAGGTCGGCAGAGCATCACGGCCGACGGATGGTGTTGAATTTCCTTCGGGGCCCTGGTGCCGTACGGCACCAGGGCCCCTCGACGCGTTGCACAAAGAGGTGACATGACAGCAGATAGCCCCCTCAGTGGTCGTCTGGACGACGACGACTACCCCGCATACACCATGGGGCGGGCCGCCGAGATGCTCGGCACCACCCCGGCCTTCCTCCGAGCCCTCGGTGAGGCTCGTCTGATCACTCCGCTGCGCTCGGAGGGCGGACACCGCCGGTACTCCCGCTACCAGCTGCGGATCGCCGCGCGCGCCCGCGAGCTCGTCGACCGGGGCACCCCGATCGAGGCTGCCTGCCGCATCGTCATCCTTGAGGACCAGCTCGAGGAAGCCCAGCGCATCAACGCCGAGTACCGTCGGCGCGCCGAACACGAGGCTTCCAGCTCTCGCCTGCCCCATTCCAGCTGATCACCTGTGCGTGCCGGTCGGCTCGGCCGTGCACGACACCCCGACCGGCCATGAGCGGCGGCCTGTCACAGCGGATCGTGCGCCGCGGCCGTCCTCCCGGCTGCGGCCGGTGGCGCTTCCTGCGGTCGACGGCGGTCCCGACGTCGACGCTCCCGACGTCGACGGCCCCACGTCGCCGGTGTCGCCGTGCGAGCGTGGTGGCGCGAGCTACCGCACGTCCGCGAAGTCGCCGGTCGCCTTGACGGCCGGGGTCGTGGTGGTGCCGTCGAGGGGGCGCGGCAGCAGCACGGCGCCGGACGCCCCGGCGGGGGACCGACGTCTCGGCGAACGCCGGTGACGCGCTGCACGCGATGCCCCTCTGATCCACCAGTTCGCGTTGACTTGGTTCAGGCACAGCCGCCACAGACTGGCCGCGCCTATCCAGCGCACCTGCGTGCTCAGACGTCACTCATCCCAGCGGTCGTCGACGGCTGGATCCGCGGGCTGGCTGAACACCGGTCCACGTACGGCTCGCCCGCCTCCGACGGGCACGGTGCCCCGTACGCGCACGGCCACGGTCACCACGGCCATGACGATCACCACCATGACGGCCACCGTTCCGGCCCCGGCATGGGCACGGTCGTCGCCGCGGGTGCGGCCGGACTCGCGGTCGGCGTCGTCGGCGGGATGGTGGCCGCCGAAGTGGTCGACGAGGTCGGGGACTTCTTCGAGGGCGAGGACGAGGACGAGGAGGGAGGGGAGGAAGAGGAGAGCTGACAGGCGGCTTCGGGGCGCCCAACTCGACGCCACCAACGAGGTGTTGCGGAACTTCGGCACCGCGTGGCGGCTCAGAGAGGCGTGGCTGCGTACAGGATGAGGAACATGGTCACCGCGGAGTTCGCGGACGACATCGCCGATACGGCCGTGCCCACGGCGGCTCCCCAGGCGGCCAGGCCCACCGTGGTGAACACCGAGGGCCAGCTGCGCACGAGGGGGGCCGGGCCGAGGAGGGCCGTCACCCGGCGTGGGATCGGGCCGGGTGAGGCGAACCCGGCCAGTGTCGGCACCGGGGTCCCACGGGAGACCAGGGCCGCCTTGCCGATCGCGTGCGCCACTGTCCGGCGGCTGCCCACCACCTGGGCCGCCTCCTCGTCCGCCCATCGTTCCGCCGTGTAGGACACGGCCGTGCGCAGCGGCCGCAGGAACGGATTGGCGCACGCGGCGAGTTGGGCGGCGAGCAGGAACCGGTGGTGCCGGGCGGCCAGATGGGCGCGCTCATGCGCGAACAGGGCCCGGCGCTCGGCCGGTTCCAGGCAGGACAGCAGCGCGGTGGTCACGACCACCCGGTCCCGGCGCCCGCCGGGCAACGCGTACGCGTACGGGGTGTCGTCGGGCAGGACGACCACCTCCGTGCCCGGCAGCCCGCCGAGCGCCCGGTGGGCCCTGCGGCGCACGCGGCCGTGCCGCCACACGGTCCGACCGCAGACCACCAGGACGGCGAACAGCGCGGGAATGGCGGCCTTGCCGGCCACCTCGTCGTAGGGCACGGCCTCGCGCACCTCGGGGTCGGACCAGCCGTCGGGCAGCGGGTTGCCGGGCAACTGGGCGGTGCCGACCACCATCACGAGCCCCAGGCACACCGTGCTGCACGTCGCCATCACCGCGGCCACCCAGGTCAGCAGCCGGGTCGCGGTGCGGGGATGCAGATGCTGCTCGGCCAGGCGGGCTATCGGCCATGCCGTGAGCGGCAGGACCAGCGGCAGAAAGACGAAGACCCCCATGAGGCGTCAGTCTTCCCCTTCGTTCCGACTCCGACCCAGCAGTTCGCGCAACAGTCGCTCGTCGTCCGGGCCCAGGCCGGTGACGAAGCTGGCGAGCACCGCCTCCCGGTCGCTCTCCTTGTCCAGTACCTTCCGCATCCTGTGCGCCGCGAGGCCCGCCTGGTCCGAGGCGGGCGTCCAGACGAAGGACCGGCCCACCCGCTCCCGGGTCACCGCACCCTTGGCCAACAGCCGCGTCAGGATCGTGATCACCGTCGTATAGGCGAGGTCACCGTCGAGACGGTCCAGCACCCGGCCGACCGTCGCCGGACCCTCCGCCTCCCGCAGCGCCGACAGGATCTGCGCCTCCAGCTCGCCTTGCCCCCGCCGCCGGGGACGCTCCCGGTGATCCGTCACGCCAGTCTCCCTTCCGCCGCCACCCGTTCTCCGACCGGACATCGTAGAGACGCCCGACGGCCGACCACCCCACTGTGAACCACCACCCAGGATCCACGAAAGCGCGGAGCGGAGGCGCAGCCGCCGGTAGGTACTCCCCAAGCGGCGACGGAAAGGGAGTCAAGGGAGTTGGGGCCCGGGCCGACCCGGCAGGCCGACCGGTAACGGTCGCCGCAGTGCTGTGACGGGGCGCGTGCGAGGATGTCGGCCGTGACCGGATCGCCGTCCTCACCCGGACCTGGCGCCGAGGGCAGTCCTCGCGACCAGGGGCTGGGTCCCCGCGCCGCCGCCGTGCTCGTGTTCGGGTCCTCGGCCGCGGTCCTGGTCGTCGAGATCGTCGCTCTGCGGCTGCTGGCGCCCTACCTCGGTCTCACCCTGGAGACCAGCACCCTGGTGATCGGCATCGCCCTCACGGCGATCGCCGTCGGCTCCTGGCTGGGTGGGCGCCTCGCCGACCAGGTGGATCCACGGCGGCTCATCGGCCCCTCGCTCGGGGTGTCGGGAGCGGTCGTGGCGCTCACCCCCGCCGTCCTGCGCACCGCCGCGGAGTGGGCTCCGGCGTTGCTGCTGCTGATCGCGTCGCTGGCGATCCTCGTGCCGGGCGCGCTGCTCTCCGCGGTGACGCCGATCGTGACGAAGCTGCGGCTGACCAGCCTCGCCGAGACCGGGACGGTCGTCGGCCGGCTGTCGGGCGTCGGCACCGTCGGCGCCATCGTCGGCACCGTCCTCACCGGCTTCGTCCTCGTCTCGCGGTTGCCGGTCAGCGGCATCCTGATCGGCCTCGGCACACTGCTGGTGGTCGGCTCGGCGGTGGTCGAGTGGCGAACCCGGCGGTGGAGGGGGACCGGCACCCCCGCCCTGACCCTCGCGGTCGTCGTCGGCGGCCTCGGCACGGCGGTCGCGCCCGGCGGCTGCGACGCGGAGACCAGGTACCACTGCGCCCGGGTCGTCGCGGACCCCGACCGGGACAGCGGCCGCACGCTCGTGCTGGACGGCCTGCGGCACTCCTACGTCGACGTCGACGATCCGACGTTCCTGGAGTTCGCGTACGTACGCGCCATCGCGTCGGCCGTCGACGCCGCCTTCCCCGAAGGTGAGCCAATGACCGCGCACCACCTGGGCGGCGGCGGACTCACCCTCCCCCGCTACCTCGCCGCCACGCGGCCCGGGACGCGCAGCCTCGTGTCCGAGATCGACAGCGGGGTCGTCCGCATCGACCGCGAACGGCTCGGGCTGCGATCGGGCGCCGGGATCGACGTACGCGTCGAGGACGGCAGGCTCGGCCTGCGGGAACTGGCCGCCGACAGCCGGGACCTCGTCGTCGGGGACGCCTTCGGGGGCGTCAGCGTGCCGTGGCACCTCACGACGGTGGAGGCGATGGCCGACGTACGGCGGGTGCTCGTCCCGGACGGCCTGTACGTCGCCAACCTCATCGACCACGGCGGGATGGACTTCGCGCGTGCCGAGGTGGCCACCCTGGACGAGACCTTCGAGCACGTCGCCGTCGTCGGCGAGCCCGCCGACATCGGCCTCGACACGGCCACCACCTCCGACGGCGGCAACCTGGTGGTGCTCGCCTCCGACCGGCCTCTCGACCTGCGCGCGACGCAGAAGGCGCTGGACGCCCGGCGCACCGGCTGGCGGACCACCACCGGCGACGACCTCACCTCCTGGATCGACGGCGCCCGTCCCCTCACCGACGACTACGCCCCCGTCGACCAGCTCCTCCAGCCGTCCACCACACGACGCGGCGACTGACTCCGCGCCGCCGGGGCGTACGCCGCCGGGCCGTCGCGCCCTTGGTCGTCGGCGCCGTCCGTCAGAGGCGCTCGTAGGTGGTGCCGGACTCGTTCCTGCGCAGCAGCCCCTCGTCCACCAAGGCGCGGCGCAGGCTCACCCAGTCGTCGAACCATTCGCCGCAGATCGCGTTGACCTTGGCCTCGGAGTACGTCACGTCGGGCGCGAACGAGTCCCGCACCACGGCCAGTACGCGGCCGCGCACCTCCGCGTTGCCCGGAACGGACGTGAGCCGGCCACGGCGGAAGTAGGAGCCCGCCCCGTCCCCGCCGCCCCGACCGGAGACCCTGACCTCGGCCTGGACCGCGAGCCGGAACGTGTCGTCGAGCAGCGTGTACGTGCGCGTCTCACTGTCGAAGGCGGCGATCCGGCCGTCCGTCAGCTTCCGCAGCGCGGCGGCGGCCGCCGGTGGGCGGAGCTTGGCCAGTTCGGCGACCTCGGCCACGGAGGCCGCGCCGAGGGCGAGGGCGGCGTAGGCGGCACGCCGGTCGTTCTGGGCGAGGAGACCGACCAGGTCTCGGCAGGAGGGCGAATGGTCCTCGGTGGGGGCCGTGTTCATGGTGTCCGTTCGGGGGGCGTGGTTCCGGTCGTGGTTCCGGTTGTCGTTCCGGGCGCCGATCGTCGTGGGAGCGTCGGGTGCGTCTACTCGTATCGCGATCCCATGCCGCCGTGGACAGCGATTTACGGTGAGTGGGCGCGTTTTCAGCCAGCGTGTCGGCCCTGCCACCCTCGCGCGGGTCGACCGCTGTGATCACCCCGAGCCGGTCCTCGACCGCCTGCGCCGCCTCCAGGCACATGTCCTCCCGGAACGCCCGCCCGACGAGCTGCACTCCCGCGCTCCGCGTCCGCGAGAGCTGAAGGGGCGGCCTCGTTCGCCGAGGCCGCCCCCTGGGTCGGTCGATCCAGGACCGGCCTGTCGGTGGGTCGGGTCAAGACCGGCCCGTGCCCACCGTTGTCACAGCCCGATCGGGTTGAGGTACGTCGCCGGGCGCGTGGCGCCGTCCTGCTTGAGGATCTGGCCGCCGAATGGCCACGTCAGGGTGAAGTGCTCCGTCTCGTTCGGCGGCGTGACCAGGAACTTCGACGGGACGAACTTCTCCGCCCGGGGCGTGGACGCGGCCACCGGGAGCAGGGTGATGCTGAAGTCCACCGTGTCCCCCTTCTCCAGGATCATCTTCGTGGGCTTCTGGGAGGAGCGCGCCAACGACCAGGTGCCGTCGGTCGTCTGGGCGCCGACCATGTCGACCCCCGCGAAGCCGGACAGCGTGCAGGTGCGCTCACTCCGGTTGGTGAACCAGATGTAGGCCTGGGTCTGCTTCTCGGTCTGGTTCATCTCCGGCCTCGCGTCGCCCCCCAGCGCGAAGCCGGCCTTCAGGTCGGCGGTGTGGCAGCGGGTCGGCGCGGCCTGGGCGGCGGAGGCCGGTGCGGCGGCAGCGGCGGTGCCGGCGACGACGATCGCCGCCAGGGCCAGGGCGGTCAGCTTGCTCTTCATGAAGTGTCGGGTTCCCCTCGCGTACGAATCGGCGCACATGGTCGGTGCGCGCCTGCGCCCCTGTAGATGCACGCCACACGGAAGAGGTTCGGTGGGTCAGGGAATCTGTGCGGCGACAACGTAGGTTGGCTCAATTCCAGCTGTCTTCAGGTGAGTTGTTGCCTCAAGGGGCACCTCTGCCCACACCGTCTTGCCCATCGGGCGACGAGGCTCCGATCCCCAGCGCACGGCCAGGACGTCCACCAGCAGCAGCCCTCGACCGGACTCGCCCTCGGGGTACGACGAGGGCGGAGCCGTGGGTGGCCGCTTCGCGGAGGCGGCGTCGGCGACCTCGACACGAACCAGCCCCGCCGCCAGGTCGAGGGCGAGCCGGAGACCGAAGTCCCGTCCGGGGACTCGGCCGTGCAGTACGGCGTTCGCGGCGAGTTCGCCGACGACGAGAGCGACGCTGCACGACACCTCGGACGCCGCCGGGTAGCCCCACTCCTCCATGTGCCTGACGGCGAGGCGCCGGGCAAGCCGCGCACCTCGCGGAGAGGAGACGAACCGCTGGGCGACCACGGGGAGTCCTGGTTCGTCCGACGGGGTGGTGGTTGCTGTCAGCACGGCTGGTCCGTCCTTGTCTGTCGAGCTGAGACATCTCGTGGCGTACGCGAATCGTCACGTTCCGTGTCCAAGAGTCGTCCGATCGCCCTACGCTCGACAGGTGACGCAGCCTTACTTTTCAGTCCGTAAGGAACGGAAGTGACGCTTTGGCCAACGGAATTGATCCCAGCTCGTCGATGGCGGCGCTGTTCGGCGCGCGAGTGCGCAGGCTCCGCACGGCGGCCGGACTGACACAGGCCGAGCTCGGTGACCGGACCCACGTGGTGAGCACGCGGATCACCCAGATCGAGCGGGCGTCCGGAGCGAAGCCGACGCTGGAGCTGGCGCGTGCGCTGGACACGGTCCTCGGCGCGGACGACTTGTTGGTGGACCTGTGGCCGTACGTGTACCGGGAGGCGTTCCCGGACTGGTCACGGAAGTTCATGGAGTACTCGGAGCGGGCGGTGGTCATCCGGCAGTACGCGGCGCATGTGGTGCCGGGTCTGTTGCAGACGGAGGACTATGCGCGGGCTGTTCTCAGCTTGGACGCTCTGTTGGACGGCGAGGAACAGTTGGAAGAGCGAGTCACAGCCCGTATGGGGCGGCAGGAGAGGCTGGGTTCGCCCGGTCGGCCGGAGCTGTGCGTGATCCTGGACGAGGCGGTACTGAGACGTCCCATCGGTGGCCACGCCGTGATGCGGAAGCAGTTGGCGCGGCTGCTCGACGCTGCCACGGAACGTCACATAGCTGTGCAGGCACTGCCGTTCGACCAAGGTGGGCATGAGGCCATGGGTGGCTCGCTGACGATCCTGACCCTGACGGACGGCTCAGAAGTGGCCTACACAGAGGGTTCGGACTATGGCCAATTGATCGAGGAGCCAGCCAACGTCAGTCGTTACAAGGTGATTTACGATCGGCTGCGGGCGGCAGCCCTGCCCCCTGTCATGTCAATCGACATGATCCGGTCCACGATGGAGGGCAACTACCGTGGCGCGAATCTCCCGTCTCGATCTGAACGGCGCCGCTTGGCGCAGGAGCAGCTACAGCAATCAGGCGGGGGGCGACTGCGTGGAGGTGGCCGGCGGGTTCCGAGAGTCCCTCGTCCCGGTCCGTGACAGCAAGGTCCCGCACGGTCCGGAACTGTGCTTCCACGCCGCCTCCTGGGCCGCGTTCATAGGCGAGTTGAAAGCCGGGCCGCACCACCGTCCCTGAGGCGGCCGGGTACTGGTCGCCGTCCGTCTTCCGGGGTCACCGGGCCCTTGGCCGCGAGGGTCCGGCGGGCCGCTGACCTCCCCAAAGAACCGGGGAAAGAACTACCCGCCCACCCACCCTCCCTGGCCGCGAGGGCCACGTCACCCGTCCGGGTGACCGGCTTGCAGGCGCGGGATGCGGACGGTTACGTTCGCCGCGACAACCACACAAAGACATCGGCCCCCGGCCGGGACTGCAATCCCGATCGAGGGCCTGACCGATCAGGAAGCTCGAACCTTCCCAATGGCTGATTCGCAGTCTAACGCGCCCCTGCGCGCCGACGCCGGAGTGCCCACCTCCGGTGTGATCCACGTACGCACCCGGCTGACGGCCGAATTCACGGTGATCTCCAACGCCCTCGCACAGCGGCGCGGCAGCGCGGTCACGGTCGGCGTCGCGACCTACATCTCCTCCCTGCCCACCGGCACCCCCGTGAGCATCACCGCCCTGTGCGCCCACTTCGACGAGGGCGAGATCCTCATCTCGCGAGCGCTCAGGGAACTGGAAGAGGCCGGATACCTGGAACGCCGCCGCGAGCGAACGCCCACCGGGCGGGTCCGCACCCGGACGTACTTCTACGACGTACCCGGCGGCGAACCAGACCCGGACCCGGACCCGAGCGGGCCTCCCACTCCCCCCAAGCCTCGTCGCCCCCGCAAGCAGCCCGCCGCGGCCACGCCCGCACCCGCGGCCGGGGCCGTGCGGGACACAGTGGAGACGCCCGTACAGGCGGAGGTGAAGACGGAGGAGGCACCGGCCCCACTCACCGACGCCGACCCCCGAGCCATCGCCGTACTCGCCGGCCTCCGCCAGGTCGACCCCCGCCTCGTCCTGTCCGAACAGGAAGCCGCCCGCCTCGCCCCGGCCGTCACCCGCTGGCTCACGACAGGCCTGCTGCCCACCCAGATCACCGACCACCTCACCGCACGACTCCCGGCAGACCTCCTCGTCCGCCCGGTCGGCATCCTCGCCTACCGGCTGAAGGAAACTCCGCTGACCGCACCGGCACCGGCGACCGGAAGTCCCGAAACCCCAGAACGCCCGGTGATCCTGGAAATGCGCAACTGCGACGGCTGCGACCGAGGCTTCCGCTCCGCGGGACACAGCCGCTGCCGGGACTGCCGGACCCGGAACCAACTCCCCGCGACCGGCTGAGCCGGTGGCCGGGTGTGCGGTCCACCCGCAGGTGGGAGGCTTGGTGTGGCACGATGCGAAATCTGATGCCAAGAGGAGGTGGGACATGGTCGACAGGTTCACGGACGGGCTTCTGACGCCCACGGAAACAGCTTCCTACCTTCAGATTCCTCAGTCGACCCTCGCCTCGTGGCTGAAGGCCAAAGTCGCCGGAGCACCACTGGTACACCAGGTGGAGCCCGTGCGGAAAGGGCAGCCCTCGGTGCCGTTCATCGCGGTGGCCGAGGCACACGCTCTGCGTTCCCTCCGTTCTCTGGGGCTCCGCATGAGCGAGATCAGGGAGGCGGCCGCCGCCGTACGGGACGCTCTCGACACTCCCTACGGCCTCGTCTCCAAGAGAATCGCCACGGACGGGGTGGACATCTTCATCGAGCACGGCTGGGGCGATCTCCGCAGAGCCCGCGACGGCCAGGTCCCCATCCACGAAGTCGTCTCCGACTATCTCCGCTACCTCACCTGGGAGCCGGGCGAGGACTTCCCCTCCAGCCTGCGGCTGCGGCAGTACCCGGCCTCCGTCCCCGTCGTGATCGACCCCAGGTTCGGCCACGGTCTCCCTGTCGTGGCCGCGAACCGCGTCACGGTCCAGGCGATCACCGACCTGTGGGAGGCCGGGGAAACCGTCGAGGACATCGCGTACGACTACGACATGACGCCTGAGCAGGTGGACGCGCTCTGCCAGGCAGTGGTGCACCTTGTCGCCTGAGTCCTCCCCGAGTTCTTCCTCGACCGGAATCTCGGTCGCCGTGTGGCGGAGGGCCTGCGGGCCTGCGGGCCTGCGGGTGGACGGTTCACCGCATCGGGGACGTCTTCCCGGACGACGGCCAGGACATCCCGGACGAGGAGTGGATCGCGCACGGTCTTGACCGCTCCTGGGTTCCGCTGTCGAAGGACGGACGGATCAAGACCCGCGACCTGGAGATCCGACCGGTCCTGGAACGCGAGGCGGTGCTGTTCTACCTGGACAACCAGCAGCTTCGCAGCGCCGAGATGATCGATCGCCTCGTCATGCACCGGAACGCGATCCACCGGGCGATCGAGAAGGGCGGGCCGACGGCCTACGCCGTACGGCACGACCGCATCGAACACACCTGGCCGTGAGCGGATGGGATGGCGCAGGAAGGTCGGCCACATGTGCGCCGTCGGTCACCGGCCGCCCCTTACCACCCGGCGAAGCCCGTGCCTGCCCTGTTATGCACCCCAATCGGTCACAACCTGACCAGCCGCACGCCCCCGGAACCTGCAGACGCCCTGCCTGAACCCGGGCCGGTAACAGCGGGCGTCTCGGACCCTGACGCCGCCACCATGAGTCGACCGACATCACGAGTTCAAGTTCATTAGCCATGAACAAAAGCGTGGCCGTTGCTGTCCTGACTCGGGACGGCAACGGCCACCTTTCTTTCTGATCACCCCACTCGGAGCTCCAGTTCGCAGCCCATCGTCTGAGTAAAGGTGTGTCCGTTCTGGCGGTAGGTGAACCGGCAGTCGCGCAGGTTCTCCTTCGGTGGAGCGGTGACTTCGAGCTCTGCGACGTAATACACGTCGCCTCCCGAGTCGGGAGCCAACTTCAGCGGGGCCTTTGCATAGTCCTTCAGTCTGGCGAAATCAGGGTTCTGCTGGTCGCCCTCTCTTGCCAGGAGCGGCATTCCGTCCGTGTCGTCCCGATGGTAGGCGCGGTACCGGACAATCTTGATTCCGTCCGGCACTTTCACCACGGACGCGTCGATGACTTCCAGGGGGTCGTCGCTGACGTTGTAGGGAGGTGGAAGGGTGAACCACCACGTCTCATCCACCTTCGCGCTGTGGTTGTCCGTGACGCCCTGCGCGATCATTCCCTCAGTGTAGAGAGCGTCACCAGTACGCGGCTGAACATCGGTCGTACGTTCACAGGCCGCAGTCGCCAACATCAGCACGATCAGAAGTGCCGAAATCCTAGTTGGAGTAGAAAACGCCGGGCTTCGCATCAACCGGACCATTCTTTCCCCAGATCTCATGGCGTGCAAGGGTCTTATTTCCCGCAATAATGCGCTGCTTGTGGTCCTTGTCGTACCGAGTTGATGCGCCGAGCGTGACGCCGAACGCGCTCACCGCTCCGGAAATTTTGGAGCTGCGGTTCGTGCTGATGGAGAATCCTGAACCCCTCGGCACCCAGGTTCGGTGACTCCTGGGCGACTTATGGAAGTTGATCCCACCATCCTTGTGCGCGACATTCTTTCCGAACTTTCCCACCGGACCATTGGTCGGAATCTTGTAACGCCCGGCAATGATCTTGTACTGGGTCCAGACTCGGCCGTCGCAGCGGAAGTTCTGCTTGTGCTTCTTGTACTCGATCGGCACTCGCCACTGCTTGGCGAAGTACGGCCCCCGGTTGTAGTAGCCGGTGCTGGAACTTGCTGCGGATGCGAGTGTCACCGTTCCCTGTATGGTCCATTTTCCGCCGGCCTTGACGGCCACTTCGACGTTCGACGAAAGCTTATTCTCGTACTCGAAGGTCGCCTTTGCGTCCCAGTAGGCGTGCGCCTCGCCGACGGTGGTGTAGTGGATCCTCCTATCCACGACCCTATCTCGCGTCATGCCGCACACGCCTATGTCCATTGGTCGCACGTCTGGCGCTGACGGCCTCCCTGACCGCCCTCACCGCGACGAACGCGTTCGCGATCAATGAGGTCAGCTGTGGCCGGAGCGACTTCGTGCAGGTCACCTACCACCAGCCCGGTCGCTCCGACACCAACGTCTGCTTCGCCAACGCCGGAACGGCTCCCCTGCCCGGCAACTCGTGGATCACCCGCATCTCGACCGGCAACAACCGCGTCCAGTGGTACGGCGACGGTAGGTGGCAGCCCGACACACCGATCGCGAAGAACACCGTCTACACCTTCCCGAGCCACCCGGGCGGCGTGCGGATGGACAAGTTCAGGATCCTCTGAACCACCGGCACCGACGGGACGGCGACCCTGCCCGTACTGCCGGTCGCCGTCCCGCTCGTCCCGCGGCCCTCGCCCCCGGCCCATGCGCCTCACTACGATCAGCGGCCATGGACTGGCTGGAGCGCGTGGCGAAGCTGAGGCAATGGACCAGGAACGGGACGCGCGCTCCGCACAAGCCGCTGCTGCTTCTGCACGCCCTCGGCCGGTTCCAGCAGGACCCCGACGGCGAACTGCGGTACAGCGCGGTCGAGGAGGACCTCCAGCGTCTGCTGACCGAGTACGGCCCGCCTCACAGGACGTCACCCGCCTACCCGTTCCACCACCTGGTCAGTGACGGCGTCTGGGAGGTCCGTACGGATCGCGGCCCCGGCAGTCCCGGCAGCGGGGTGCGGGACCTCCGGGAGACGGGCGCCACCGGCCGGCTCTCGGTGGAATTCGGCGCCGCGCTGCGCAGCGAGCCGGAACTGCTGCCGCGCGTCACGCGGTTGCTGCTGGACCGCCACTTCCCGCCCTCCGTCCACGGGGAGTTGTGCGAAGCCGTCGGCCTGGAACTGGATCCGGCGGAGGTCGTCCCCCTCTCGACCGTACGCAAGCAGCGGGACCGGCGCATGCGCGAACTGGTGCTGACGGCCTACGAGTACCGGTGCGCCTTCTGCGGCTACGACGGCCGGCTCGGCCCGGTCCCGGTGGGGCTGGAGGCCGCCCATGTGCGCTGGTGGGCACTGGGCGGACCGGACGACGTCGACAACGGGCTGTGCCTGTGCTCACTCCACCACAAGCTCTTCGACAAGGGCGTCCTCGGGGTCGACGGCGACCATCGCGTCCTCGTCTCCCAGCACTTCGTCGGCCACAGCCCCGCAGCCCGGGATCAGGTCATCGCCCTGGCGGGCCGCGCGCTGGTCGGTCCGCAGCCGGGCGTCCGCCCCGTGGCGGCCGACCACCTCGACTGGCACATCAGCCAGGTCTTCCGCGGCACACCGCGCCCCGCCACGGCCGCCTGAGGGCAGTCCTCCGCCAGCGCCGTGGCCGCCTCACGGCACGTCACGGTTTGTGGTCTTCTCGTTCAGGTGATCTTCGTCCGGTAGGGAACTTCCTGGCACCTACTATCCCTTCTCGTGACAGATAGGAAGATCCGGCGAGCAGCCGATGTGGTCGTTCTCGGTGCCGGTCCGGCCGGGCTCGTGCTCGGCAATCTCCTCCAGGACAGCGGGATCGACTGCGTCCTCCTGGAGCGTGCCGAGCGCGCGCACGTCCAGACGCGGGCGCGGGCCGGGTTCCTGGCCGCCCACACCGTGCGGATCCTGGAGCGGCACGGGCTGGCCGAGGGGCTGCGCCGGGACGGACAGGCCCACAGCACCTGCGAGTTCCGCACGGCGGACGGCCGGTTCCGGCTGGACTACAGCGGCCTCGGGCGCGGTGAGCGGCACACCGTCTATCCCCAACAGCGGCTGGTCACCGACCTGTTGACGCGGTTCCTGGCCGCCGGCGGACAGGTCGAGTTCACCACCGAGGCCATGGACGTCCTCGACGCCGACACGGACCGGCCCTCGGTGACCGTGCGCGACGCGGACGGGCGGCCCTGCCGCTGGCGGGCGCGGTACGTGGCCGGGTGCGACGGACGGCACGGCGTGGCCCGCCGGTCGCTGCCGACCGGCTTCGTACACCGTCACCACCTGGACCACGGCGTGACCTGGCTCGGACTGCTCGCCGAGGCGCCGCCCAGCCTGGACGCCGTCGGATACGCGGTGCACGAGCGGGGATTCGCCGGGCACATGGCGCGGACCCGGGAGATCACCCGCTACTACCTGCAGTGCGAGCGCGGGACCCCGGCCGACGCCTGGTCCGAGGAGCGCCTCTGGGACGAGCTGGAGCTGCGGATGCGGGCGACGGAGTACGGCCCGCTGCACCGTGGCCCCGTGGTGCAGCGCGCCGTCGTCGACCTGGAGTCCGATGTGCTCGAACCGCTGCGCCACGGTTCCCTGTTCCTGGTGGGCGACGCCGCCGGTCTCATCAGCCCGTCCGCCGCGAAGGGCGCCAACCTCGCCGTCCTGGAGGCGGAGTTCCTCGCCCGCGCCCTGATCGACGCGCTCCGGCACGGCGACACCGAGGGACTCGACACCTACTCCGCGCGCTGCCTGCCGTACATCTGGCGCGCTCAGGAGTTCTCGCACTGGATGATCGGACTGCTGCACGGCCCACCCGGCAAGGACGGCCACGGCAACGACGGCCACGGCGCGGACGGCAC
Source organism: Streptomyces sp. MNU76 (assembly GCF_020982545.1). Taxonomy (GTDB): domain Bacteria; phylum Actinomycetota; class Actinomycetes; order Streptomycetales; family Streptomycetaceae; genus Streptomyces. The sequence goes on from NZ_JAJKLK010000006.1 coordinate 266,485, forward strand.
GCTCTCGTTCCACAACTCCCTGCGGCGCGCCCGCCTCGCGTCGCTGCGCAGCTCGCGCACCCGGCAGGACTGGTTCGCCGAGCACTACGTCGGCGTATGAGCCCTCTCCTTTCTTCTTCCCCCTCCGCACACCCGAGTTCCGCACCCCGAATGAGGATTCCCGCAATGATCACGACGTTGTCGGGCGACAGCGACACGTCCCGCCTGCGCGCGACGGTCGACTTCGTCAAGGAGCAGGACACCGCCGCACTGCTCCCGCTGCTGCTGCCCGGCCTCGACGGTCCCGAGCTACGGGCTCTCGCGGAGCGCTGCCGCTTCTCCCATGCCGCGCTGCTCGTCTTCCCCTCGGACGAGGCGGAGTTGCGCGCCATGCTCACCGACTGCGGCCTCGGCGCGGTCCCTCCGCCGAGGCCCAGTGTCGTCGTACGCGAGCGCCTCGCGCTGCGGCATCGGCGGCCCGTGGCCGAGCTGGACATCGGCATCGTGCGTCCCTCGGTGGTCGGCGTCGGCGGGGAGCACCGGACGGTCGAGGTGTTCGCGCTGACCGTGCCGCCGGGATCCGGCCTGGAGACGCTGGCCGCGCACGAGCGGGAGCGGCAGCACGAGACCCACCTCGCCTTCGACATCACGGCGCCCGACCCGCTGGTGCTGCGCGGCCTGTGCGCGACCTTCGCGCGCTACGGGGCCACCCCGGACGGCGGCGGCTACAACCCGCACGAGAACGGCACCGTCTTCTACTTCGACGCGCCCGCCGAGGCCAAGGCCGGGTACCGGCGCGTGGAGCTGTACGTCCCCGGCGACCACCGCGACGTGCTCGCCGACCACCTCGCCGGGCACCGCGCCCGACAGCCGGCCGAAACGCTCCTGCGCCTGCTGACCGGGGCGTGGACCACCCAGGCGCTGACCGTCTTCGCACAGCTCGGGGTGGCCGACGCGATGGACGGCGAGCGGGGAACCGGCGTGACGGAGCTGGCGCGGGAGGTCGGCGCGCGGCCGGAGAACCTGGCGACGCTGCTGCGCTACCTGGTGATGCTGGGCGTGGTGGCGGAGGGCCGCGACGGCTTCCGGCTCACCGGGCCGGGCGGGCTGCTGCGGGCGGACGCCCCGGGGTCGATGCGGGCGCTGGCGCTGATGTACGGCGGCCCGTTCTACCGGTCCTTCGCCGAGCTCGGGCACACCGTGCGCACCGGAGAGGTCGCCTTCGAGCACCTCTTCGGCGAGAACCACTTCGACCACTTCGCCCGCGACCCCGAACTGGCGGAACTCTTCGACCGGTCCATGGCCGCCGGCTCAGCCATGTTCCACCCGCTGCCCGCGCATCCGGTGCTCACCGCCGCGGCCGAGGCCCCGGGCGGGGGCACGGTGGTCGATGTGGCGGGCGGCAACGGGGAGTTGCTGGGCCGTGTGCTCGCCGCGCACCCCCGTCTGAAGGGGGTCCTGCTGGAGCGTCCGCACGCCGTCGAGGCCGCCCGCCGCCGACTGGCGGAGGCGGGCCACGGCACGCGGTGCGCCTTCGTGGCCGGCGACTTCACGGACGTGCCCGCGGGCGGTGGCGTCTACGTCCTGTCGCGCGTCCTGCACGACTGGGACGACGAGCGCTGCCGCGAGATCCTGCGCCACTGCGCCCGCGCGATGCCCGACCACGCCGATCTCCTCGTCGTCGAACGCGTCCTGCCCTCCGACGGCTCGGCCTCACTGGCCACGGCCTGGGATCTGCACATGATGTGCAACGTCGGCGGGCGCGAACGGCGCGCCGACCACTACGGCCGGCTGTTCGCCGACGCGGGCCTCGCCCTGGTGGACCGGAGCCCGCTGCCCCTGGACGGGAACGTGCTCCACGCCAGGAAAACCGGGGCCGCCCGGTCCGCCCGAGCCACCTCGGCGGGACGTCCGGCCCGCATGCACGTCTGAGGCCGCGCCCGCCGTGCGGCCGGAAGCCCGGCCCGCGTTGGACATCGGGCCGGCGGGCCGTCCGGTCCGGCTCAGGGCTCCCGGCGGAGTGCTCGGAAGCTCTCCAGGGTCTCCAACAGGGCGCGGACGTCGTCACGTGGTGTGCCGGGCGGGACGCGGGACAGGACGTCGGCCACCCGCACCGGGTCCGGGCCGGCCAGCGCCCGGGTCACCGCCGTCAGGGCGCCGGGGCCGAGGGGGGTGTGGGCCCGGAGGCCGTTCGCCGTGCAGAGCGTCCCGTCGTCGCCGTCCGGGGCCCACAGGACGTGCGCGCCGGGCACGGTCCGCAGGCGGTCTTCGTCGGCGAGGGGAAGCGGCGCGGCGGCGGCCGGTGCGGGCGCGAAGCCCCCGGACGTCCAGTGGCGCAGGGAGACGGTGGTGACGCGGGGGCCCGTCCGCTCGGGCCGGGCGAAGGCGGCGAGCGCCCGCACCGCACCGCCGAGCGCCTCGGGGAGCACGGGAGACAGCAGGCCGTCCGGGCCGGGGCCCGGTGCGCCGACCTCGGCCGCGGGGACGCGGAGCAGGGTGTCCAGGCTGCCGCGGCCGGTTTGCCGGGTCGGGTCGAGGTCGGCGATCAGGGCCTCCACCTCGTAGCCGGCGTGGTGCTCGTCCCGGGGCACACCGACGTTGACGCTGGTCGCGGGGGACGTCGTGGCGCTCTCGCCGACGTGGTAGTAGTCGGCGGGCCAGTACAGCAGGTCGCCGGGTCCCACGTCGGCGGAGAAGGACCCGGGCAGGTGCCCGGTGTAGTCGACCTTGGTGGAGACGGCCTCGTCCCACGGCCTGCGCGGCCAGAACCGCATGCGCTTGCGGCCGCGGAGTCCGAACATGAAGGTGGCGAAGCGGTCCTTGTGGACGCCGACGGGGCTGTGCTCGTAGGTGCCGTGGAACAGGGTCGTGATGGCGCCGGTCACGGGCAGGCCGACCGCTTCCCACAGCCCGGCGTAGAAGGCGCGCTCACGCGACCACACGGCGGCGTCGAACGCGTGGAAGCCGTTGAGGACGAGCGCGTACCGCAGGCCGCCGAGGCGGGCGGCCAGCCGGCTGTCGTAGCCGTCGAAGCCGCCGTCCTCGGCGGTCGGCAGCAGGCCGTCGGCCGTGTCGCGCTGGACCCGCTCGACCGTCAACTGCGCGTGCGACGGCACCCGTTCCTCCGGTCCCGCTCCCGCGCACGGGCCGGCGTGCACGGCCGCCCGGAACACCTCCGACACCTCGAAGGGGGCGGGCGACAGACCACGGAACAGCACGGGCGCCCGGTCCCAGTACCTCTCCGCGAAGGTGGTCCAGTCGAACTCCGTCTCCACCGCCACCGCCACTGCCACCGCCGCCGCCGAGGTGCTCACGTGCCGCTCTCCCGTCCGTCCACGTCCACGTCCACGTCCGTGTCCACGTCCATGTCCACGCCGCGCAGCGTGTACAGCTTCTCCAGCAGGGCCACGACGGCCTCGTCGTGGCCGGGGCCCGCCACGGCGCACAGGTCGCGGACCGTGGGGGTGTCGCCCTGCCGCAGGCGGTCCAGGACGCGTTCGCCGAGGGTGCCGCGGAGCGAGAAGGCGTGGCCGTCGACCGCCCACAGCCATGTCTGCCCGTCGTCCAGGGGCATCCGGACGACGGCGGACGCCGGCCGCAGGCGGTCGTCCGGGGAGAGGCGTACGGGCGGCCGCGCCTCCGGGGCGGGTTCCAGACCGGCGGCGCTGGCCCTGCGCGCCCACACGGCGCCCAGCAGCCGGCCGAGCCGTGGCGTCGCCGTCACCTCGCGCACCAGCTCCGCCGTACTCGCCAGTTCGGGCACGTCGGGCGGGGTCGGGCCGTCGGGCGGGTACGGCAGATAGGGGACGCGCTCCTGGCCGCGCCGCGCGTGCACCAGGCCGGCCACGACGCCCGTGACCTCCGCGGTCGCCAGTCGGGGGTCGCGGGGCACCAGGAGCCGCAGGGCCATGGTGCGGGGACCGAAGGTCAGGGTGTGCGGCCGGCCGGCCGGCCAGTGGAGCAGATCGCCCGCTTCGGCGTCGAGGGCGGACCCGGAGTCGCGGGGCGTGGCCGTCAGGCTGCCGCGCAGCACCCAGACCAGGGCGGAGTGCGGGGAGCCGTGGCGCTCCGCGATGCCCTCGCCGAGGACGAGTTCGGCCACGACGGGCAGGACGGGAAAGCCGACCCGCTCCCACAGGGGCGTGACCAGGGAGCGCACCCCCGCCCACAACGGCGGGTCGAGCATGAGTCCCTGCTCCACCACGAGCAGCCGGCCGCGTCCCGCCATCCGCTGGTCGAGGCGCTCGGCGTACCGCTCGGCGGTCGTGTCCCCCGGCCCGGGCAGCAGGTCACCCGGGGCTCGGATCCGGCCGTCCTCGACGTGGAAGCGGACATCGGGCAGGGCCTGGAAACGGGTCCCGGCCCGGAAGGGTCGCGCGGCCTCGACCATCGTCGTGTAGGCGCGGTCGGCGTCGACGGTGAGCGGGCCGCCCGGCGCGGGCACCACCACCGGTGTGCGCTCCCAGTGGCGGGCGGCGAAGAGGTCCCACGCGGTCCCGGTCACCCGGTGTGCGGCTGGTACCGGCGGTGCAGTCGGCCGGCGTACCGGGCGAGCGGTTCCATCCTCAGACGGCGACGACGTTCGTCCACCTGCTCGGGCTGTTCGATGGGGCACGGCTCCAGCTTCCCTTCCCGCATGCGGAACTTGGTCCCGTACAGCTGCGGCCGGCCTTCCCGGAGCCGCAGCGCGTCGGTCACGTACGCCACCTGACGCCAGGGCAGATCCCCGTCGCGGGCGGCCTGTTCGATGAGGCCGAGGCACTCGTACTGGAAGTCCGCCGGCCCCTCGGCGTGCTGGAGGAGCCGGCAGGCCGCGGCCGCCGCCGCCGGGCCGACGAGGGCCCGGCCCGGCCAGCCGTGCCGTCGCACGACGTCCTCCAGCCAGCGGACGGCGGCGGCGGTCAGGGCGCGCAGTCGCTCCCCGGTCTCCTCGTCGCCGAAGCGGGAGTCGGTCCAGCGGGCCCGCAGTTCCGCGTCCACCCGGTCGATCGCCAGCAGGCGCCGCCGCACGTCGAGTGCGGGGGCGGGCCGCGCCCGCGGTTCCGAGCGGATCCTCGTCGTGTCGCGGTCCCAGGTGTAGACGATCCGGCGCCCGGCCCGCGGCCGGTCGAAGGCGACCTCGCCGGTGTGCCGGTCGGTGAGCCGGACGTGGACGCCGTCCCCGTGGAGGTCACCGGGCCCGACGGTGTCGTACACGTACTCCACGGCGTCCCGCAGGGCCACGCCGAGGCCGGCCAGGTCGCGGCCGCGTTCGTCGCGGACGGTGGCCGACGGCGGCCAGTCCGGGTGCGGGGCGCCCGGTACGGGAGTGGGGGCCTCTCCGGTGCGCAGCAGCGGCCCGCCCTGCACGGAGCGGAAGAAATAGGGGGCGTCCAGCGCGTCGAGCTGAGCCGTCTCCTCGGGGCCGAACACGGTGTCGGCGGGACCCGGTGTCGTCGTGGTGAGGCGGTCGGCGAGCACCTCGGTGTAGGCGGCCGTCGGCTTCAGCAGGACACGGACGTGCCGCTCGCGTCCGGCGCGGACCAGGAAGGACCGGATGACGTCGTGGTGACGGGACATGAGGGTCCAGGCGTCGAACATCCCGCGCAGGAACTCCGGGAGGTAGGGCCCGTATCCGGTGCGCCCCAGGGTGTCCGCGACGACCGTGCGGGTCCGGCCGCGCGCGCAGGGCCGGCTTCTGCGCACCAACCGCAGGCCGCCGGCGGGAAGTTCACCGTCGGGGGGTTCGCCGTCGGGGAGTTCGGTGAAGTGGGCGACCGGTCCGTCCAGGGTGCACCAGCGCGGCTGGTCCTCCAGCCCCGGGTGGTGGTGGTCGCCGGCTTCGGTGTCGGCGACGAGTCCGGTGTCGTAGAGGCGTGGCAGCGGCGCGAGGAAGATCTCCAGGTCGACCGGGTAGAGGAGGGGTTCCGGCAGGTCGGGACGGGTCCCGGCGAGGATGTTGCCCTCGGCCAGGTCGGTGATGCCGAAGCGGAACGCGGCGGCGGCGAGGGATCCCGCCCGGTGCCACAGCAGTTCCGCGCGGCGCCGGCCGAGCCGGGTCCCGTCGAGCCGTCTTCCGGGCGCCGAGCGGATCGGGCCCCACTGCGAGGGCGGCTCGATCCACTCCTGCCAGGTGTAGTCCCGTCGGTCGGGGCCGCTGCCCGCCGTGCAGCGCAGGACGGGCAGCACGACCGGTCCCGTCACGGGCGGCAGGGAGTTGAGGAGGGCGAACACGGAGTCCTCGGGGGCGAGGAAGAGCAGTTCGCCGTCCGCCGGGCGGGGCTTGTACGCGACGACGCCACCGCCGCTCAGGCCCACGCGCAGGATCCTGCCGCGGCCGTTGTGCGTCTCTCCGCCCTGGGCCTCGATGCCCGTCAGGGGCGGACGCAGCGCGGGCCGGTCGAACCAGGGCCCGGTGACGTCCCGGCTCACCCGCTCCAGGAACCGGTCCAGGAACGTCGTCCAGTGGGTGTGCTGCTCGTCGGCCGCGTAGGGGACGCCGGCGGCGCAGGCGGTGAACGCCTCGGCCACGAGCGGCCCGAAGAGGGCGCCGTCGGTCACGTCGAGCAGACCGGGGGCGAGCAGGGTGCCGTGCCGGGACGTGGCGTGCCCGCACCAGGCGTCCAGGGCGTCCAACACCGCGACGACGGGGGCGAATCGAGGGGAGGCTAGGGCCGCCGCCAGGACGTCCGCGTCGCTGTCGCCGGCCAGGAAGCGGTCGTGTACGAGCAGACCGTCGTCGGCGAGCCGCAGCACCGGAGGGAACAACCGGCCCGCCGTGCCCGCCCTCACCGCCGCCACGACCTTCCGGGCGGCGGCCGAGCCGAGCGAGCGCGCGGGGCGCGGACCGGTGGCCGAGTGGTGCGGACCCGTAGGTCGCGAACCGGTGGCCGGTGGGATCGGGCGGGCCGACATGGCCGGTGCCGCGTCCCACAGCACGTCGATCACGGTTGGTGTGCCTCCCCCTGAACGGTGCCGCCCGCCGGTCGCCGAGCGGCACCTGTGCGATGGCCGGTGATGCGGTTCGGCCGTGGCTCCGTCAGAGGCAGTACCAGCCGGCACACGTGCTGGCAGCCGCCTTCGTGCGCTGCGGGATGTCCTGCTCCAGTTCGCCGATGACGAGGTCGAGCTCCTCCTCGGCGGACGTCCCGGCCTCGATGGTGGTCCGGACGTCGGCGGTCACGGTGTAGGTCATGGTGATCCTCCTGGATCGATCGACGGGTGGTGATCGGAAGAGGGTCGGGCGCCACGGCCGGGCTCGGGCCGGCAGGGCCGGCGTCGGCGTCGCCAGGCCGATGGCGCCCTTCACGAAAAGCGAGGGAGAAGCCCCGTCGCGACGGCGATGATCACGCCCGTACGGCGATGATCACCCCCGTCTCGTCCGGTTGCACGGCCTTGACAGCCGGTTCCCCCTCCGAACGCCGCGGCGGCCGGTCGAGCCGCTGCTTCAGCACATCGTGCGGGGGCGGCCATCTCCACCGCCATGTTTTCGATGCTCGTCGAAAACATGGGTCCCCTTCCGGCCAAGTGGCCGGGAAGCCTCCGGGACGGGCCCTGATCAGTCCTGGCCGGGGTGCGCCTGGCGAAGGACGTGGTGGGCCGCCTCGCGCAGGGCGGTCACGGTCGGTTCGTCGCGGTGGTCGGGGAGCCAGGCGAGTTCGGCCGTCGACACGCCCAGCTCGGGGCAGTGGACGTAGGTGACGCCGGTGCGCGGATAGAGGTGGCGGGCCGCGGAGGGCAGGAAGGCGATCGCCTGTTTCTGGGTGACGGCGAAGACCATGGCCTCGGTGTCCCTGATGACGGGGCCGTAGCGGACGGGCGTGCCGTCGGGGCGCGGGTTGACGGTGAGGTGGTCCCACCACGCGCGAGGCACTTCCGGGGGCATGTCGACCACCGTGCGGTCGGCGAGGTCGGCCAGGGTGACGGTCTCCCGGCCCGCGAGGGGGTCGTCGGTGGGCAGGCAGACCACCCGGGTCTCGGTGGCCAGACGCAGGGACTGGATCCCGCCGGGCAGGGGGCCGCGCAGGAACGCGGCGTCGACCTCCCCGGCGAGCAGGGCGCCGAACATGTCGACGAAGGTCAGGTTGCGGACCTCGATCTCCAGGTCGGGGTGGAGCTCGCGGAGGTGGGCGAGGACGGCGTGCGCGTGGGGCATGGCCGCTTCCGCGCCGAGGCTGCCGATCAGCAGACGTCCGCGCGCCGTTCCGGCATGGCAGTCCGCGGTCCGCCGTAATCGGGCCATGGCGTCGACCACGGCCTTCGCCTCCTCGGCGAGTGCCCGGCCGGCCGGCGTGAGCCGCGTGCCGCGGCCGCCGCGCGCGACGAGGGTGACCCCGAGCCGCTGTTCCAGCGACCTGATCTGCTGGCTGAACGCGGGCTGGGTGACGTAGACGCGTGCCGCGGCCCGTCCGAAGTGGAGTTCCTCGGCGAGAACGAGGAAGAGCCGGAGCTGGTGCAGGCTCGGTTCTCGCACCCCACCAGTGCCGCGACCAGGGCTCATGGAGAAAAGGCTATCGACGCGAATCCGATCCTCTTCGCATTCTCGACTTCTCCGTACGGATCATCTGCGTCACGATCACAGGAGTTGTTCCCGGGACACGAGCGGCGAGGAGCCATGTGCTTCGCATCCACTTCGGCTGGCGCGACCTGGAGAACGTACGTCTGGTTCAACAGCCTGATCCCCTCTGGGAGTTGATGTGTGCCGTCTGTCGTCTACAGACGGACGAGGGGCCGTTGGAGTTCGGACACTGGCGCCAGCGGTCCACCCACCTGCTGGCGCGGGACAGCCGCGCCGACACCGCCCTGCGCACGCTGCGCACCCTCATTCCGGCCACCGGGTACATCCCCGACTTCCTGACGCCTCCGGTCACCGGTGAGAACCTGGACGCGGCGCTCGACAAGGTCCGCGCCACTCCCCGGGAACGGCTGGTGGCCGAACTCGCCCGACTCGCCGCGTCGCGGCCGTTGCCGGGATGGGTGCGAGGCCCGCACGAACGGCACGCCTCCACCCTGCTGATGACCGCCGACGCCCTGCGGGACTCCTTCCGGGTGCTGCTGGAACCGTACTGGCGGCAGGTGCGCTCGGCGGTGGGCGACGACGTCGCCGTCCGCGCCCGGGCCGCGCTCGGCGGAGGCACGGGGGCTCTCCTCGCGGGGCTGCACCCGTTCGCCCGGTGGAACCCTCCGTATCTGGACGTCGACTATCCCGTCGAGCGGGAACTGCGCCTGGAGGGACGCGGACTGACGCTCGTGCCGTCGTACTTCTGCTGGCGAAGGCCCACGGCGCTCGCCGACCCCTGCCTCGATCCGGTCCTCGTCTACCCGGTCGCGAAGCAGCCGTTCGACCACGCGCTCACCGGCGAGGAAGGGCTGGAACGGCTCCTGGGCCGGACGAGGAGCGCGGTCCTCGCCGAGGTGGCCGGTCACCGCACGCGCACGACGGCCGACGTGGCCCGGGCGCTCCACCTCGCACCGGCCAGTGCGAGCTATCAGATCGGGGTCCTGCGCGGGGCGGGGCTGATCGTCAGCCGCCGGGCCGGCAAACGGGTCGAGCACTCGGCGACATCGCTGGCCCATGGACTGCTGTCCGGCAGCGGGTCGCCCCTGCGGAGGGAACCGATGTTCCGCTCCGGGTAGGCGTCCGCCCGGGACCACGGGGAGACCCGGCGGGGCCCGGCGGGCCATGGGACGGGGCCGCACGCGGGGCCCGGCGCGCGTCGGGCGGCCCGCGCGGACGTCGGCCGGCCGTCGCCCATGGCGGTGTGGGCGCGCTCCGGCGGTCGTCGGGGGGTTGCCAGCTGCTTGCCGGGGAGTGCGTACGAGGGTGGATGAGCTCGATCGTGTGATGATCGGCTTCCGGGTTTGCGACGGTGTGGGCTGTTCGGGCTACGGTGAGCGGGCGATCCGGGACACCGGGAACGGAGTCGGCGTGCGGAGCCCCCTTTCCTCCGGAGAGAAGGTCCGGGGCCTCTCCGTCGCCCTCTGTCCGTACCCACCTGGCCAGGTCGTGAGGGAACCGGCCTCCCGGGACCGGACCACGTACAGGATGCGTGTCGCCGCCCCGGGGTTGAGTACGCCGGGGACCTGGGGGTACCTCCCACGCCCTTGAGGCAGTGGGGGAACGCCCCAGACCGTTCGGGGCGTGCGGCTGGGCGGACTCACTCATGCTCAGTCCCCAGGAACGGTGTGGTGGAGTGGCGGCATGAGCGACATCGAGACGATCACGGTGCCCGACCTGCTGCGGGGCTATCCCGGGGTGGCGTTCGGCGGGTACGTGGCGGGGGTGCTGGCCCGGCGGGCGGAGGCCGGGGCCGTACGGGTGGACTTCCGGCGGCCGACGCCCGTCGAGGTGCCGGTGGGGCTCGCGCGGACCGCCGGCGGCGGGGCCGTGCTGACCGGTGCGGACGGGGACCTCGCGGTGGCCGTGCCCCACGACGAGGACCTCGCGGCGCCCGGCGTACCCGCACCGCCTTCCTGGGCGGAGGCGACCGCGGCGGCCGAGGCCTATCGCGCGGCGCCTCCGACGGGGTCCGTGGACTGCTTCGGATGCGGGCTCGACCGTATGCCCGACACCGGGCTCCGACTGCACTGCGGAGGCGTCGCCGGGCGGGAGTTGGTGGCCACCGCCTGGACACCCGGGGCCGCGCTCGCGGACGCCGACGGGATGCTGCCGGCGGAGTTGGTGTGGGGCGCGCTGGACTGCCCGGGGAACGCGGCGGGCCGGCTGCTCGGGACCATGCGCGAGGGCGCGGTGACCGCCTCGCTCGCCGCCCGGCTGCTGCGGCCGGTGCCGATCGCCTCGCGACTGGTGTCGTACGCGTGGGTCGTCGCGGAGGAAGGGCGCAAGCACCGGGTGGGCGCCGCACTGGCCACGGCCGAGGGCGACCTCTGCGGCATCTCCTCGGCCCTGTGGGTGGCCCCCCGGCCGGGCTAGCGCCGCGCCCGCCGGGCGGGTTTGCTCCTACGCCCGCCGCATCAGCCCCTACGCGGCGGCGCCGGGACTCCCGTCGGAGGGCGGAGGAGTCTCGCGGTCCGAGGCCGGCCAGACGTACGGCAGATCGTCCGGCCCTTCGGGGAAGGCCGGGGCGTAGAGGTCCGGTTCCTTGCGCAGCAGCGCCGAGCGGTGGCTGTGGTGGGAGGCGTCGTCGCCGAGCCAGGGCGGGAGTTCCCCGGCGGCGGCCAGTCGTCGCTGGTCGCGGGTCCGTGCGCCGGGGCGGAAGGCGGTGAGGTCGGCGACCAGGGTGGCCGCGCAGCTGTCCTGGTGACCCTGCTCGCTCCACGCCTCGCAGACCTCCAGGCCGTAGCGGACCAGCGCCTCCTCGGACCCCGCCCACATGCGGACGGCCGGATGCCGGCGCCACCCGTACCCCGGCACGATGAGGCCGCGCAGGACCTGCAGCGCCTCGACCCGCTGTTTGCCGAGCCGGCGCCGGTCCAGGACCAGCGCCGAGGCCCGGAAGTCGGGATAGGGGAGGAAGGTCTGCATGCCGTCGCCCCTCACTGCCGATCGGAGACGCTCACGGGGTTCGCTCGGGCGCGGTCTTCGCGCCCGGCACCGGGTACCCGCCCTCGGCGCCGTGAAGACCGTGAGCGGGGTGAGGGCCGTGGGCCGGGTGAGGACCGTGAGTGGGGCGGGGACCGTGACCGTTGGTGGAGTGCGGAGCGTGGGTCGTGATGTCTCGGCGGCGGGCCAGGTACAGGACGACGGCCGCGTAGAGGACGACCAGCGGGACGTCGACGGCCAGCATCAGCCCGCCCATGTCGGCGGCCGTCTCGTCCGTCGCGAGGCCCCCGGCGAGCGCGGCCATGAAACCCATGGCGAGGAGGTTGTTGAGGACGTGCAGGGCGATCGCCGCTTCGAGGCCGCCCGTGCGGACGGTCAGCAGGCCCGCGACGAGGCCGAACACCACCAGGTCGACGAAGCCCCAGGGTGTGCCCCAGCCGTGCGCGGCGGCGAAGAGCACCGCCTGGGGTGCGAGCGCGATCCACGGTGAGCGGAACCAGGTTCCGACCGCCTGGGTCAGCCAGCCACGGAACACGTACTCCTCGGCCGCCGCCTGGAACGGGACGAGCAGGCAGACGGTCGCGAGGCCGAGCAGGAACGGGGACAGCCCGGCCCAGGTCATCTCCTGACCACCGCCCTCGGGGGCGGGCAGGAGCAGGGATATGCCCAGGATGGCGGCGGACACGGGGAGCGCGACCGTGAGGCACAGCCCCAGCCAGCGCCACCGCAGGGCGCCCGTCACCGACGAGACCGTGCCGACCGGGCGGCGCTGGGTCCACCGGGCGGCCAGCAGCACCACGGGGATGCACAGGGCGAGGGAGAGCAGGGCCAGGGCGGTGTCGCCGGTCCCGCCCCAGAGGACGTTGCCGTCGCCGTCGCGGGGGCGGTCGAGGACCGCGCCGACGATCTCGGAACCGGCGAACACGGCGAAGGCGGCGAGGACCGCACCACAGAGCACGACAAGGGTCCCCAGCAAGGGCCGCCACCACCCACGCACACCGGCCGCCAGGGCCATCCGGTGGTAAGGGAGGGGCGGGCCGGGGGCGCGGGGACCGGGGGCGGATACCAGGGCAGGGTGTGACGGGGGTTGGGGTGGGAGCTGGGGTGAGGGTGGGGGTGAGAGTACGGGTGGGGGTACGGGTGCGGGTTGCCGTGCGGCAACGGGGTCCCGGCGCGGCCGGGTCGCCGGGCGCGGACAGGCTCCCGTACCCCGGCGGGCTCGCCTGCGCGGCCGACCCCCGCCCACGGCCGAACTCCCGCCCGCAGCCGGACCCGCCTCCCCGGCCGGACTGCCGTACACCGGCACAATCCCCTCCCCGGTGGGCAGTTGCCGCGGATCGCCGTTGTCGAAGGTGTGCCTCGTCGCCATACGCAGAAGCATTCCCGGCGGCGGTCGGCTCCGCGTCGGCCGTGGGCACGACCCCCGTCTCCAACCTGGGATAGGCACCGCCCCGCCACCGGGCCGAAAGTATGATCGACCGCATCATGGGGCACCTACGGAACTGGCTGCTGCCGGCACTGCTGGCGGTCGCGCAGCTGTCCGCCTGGCCGGGGCTCCCGCTCGCACACGGCGAGACGGTGGAGGCGGTGCCGCTCGCCGTCGGCCTGACCGTGACCGTCGCGGCCACCGCCGTCCTGGGGGCGCGCCGACGCTTCCCCGTCGCCACCGCGCTCACCATCGAAGCCGTGTCGACCGCCGGGTTCGTCCTACCGGACCGCGCGCTGATCGCCGCCGCCGTGGCAGGCGTGGTCGCGCTGTACTCGGTGGCCGTACGGCGCCCGGCCCGCGCCGCCGTCCTCGTCGCGTCCGCACTGGTCGTCTCGGGAACGGTCCGCGCCCTACTGCTGTACGACTCCCCCGTGGACGTGGGCGGCGAGGCGCTGGCCGGCGTCGTGGTCTACGCGGGAACGGTGGGCGCCGGCCGCAGCCGCCGCCGCTGGCTCGCCGGACGGCGGGCCGCCGAACGGGAACTGGCGCGGGCCGAGGCCGTACGCGTCACCGCGGCCACCACGGAACGCCACCGGCTCGCCCGTGAACTGCACGACGTCAGCGCGCACCACCTCACCTCCGTCGTGGTCACCGCGAACGCCGCCCGTCACGTCGGCGACCGCAACCCGCAACTGACCGCCGACGCCCTGCGGTTGGCGGCGGAGGCCGGGCGCGAGACCGTCGCCGCGCTGAACCGGCTCGTCACGGTGATGCGGAGTTCGGCGGCCGACGAGGAGAGCCCCCTCGCGGAGCGCGTCGCCGAACTCGTGGCGGGATGCGTGCGCCTGGGCCAACGCGTCGACGTGAGCATCGCTCCCGGCACGGCCGACCTGACGGGACCGCCCGCCGAGGCCGCCTTCGGCATCGCCCGCGAGGCCCTCACCAACACGCTGCGCTACGCCCCCGGGGCGACGGTACGCGTGGTGATCCGCGACGACGCCGGAACACTGGACATCCTGGTGGAGGACGACGGCACACCCCCACCAGCGGCAGACACACCAACGACCGGCACACCAACGGCAGACGCGCCCGCCGCGGACACACCAACGACCGGCGCCCCACCGCCCCTCACCACTCCGGCGGCTCCCGCCCCGGCGACACATCCCGGCACGACCGCGGCCCCCACCGTCACCGCCGCCCCCACCCCCATCGGCACCCCGGCGGGGCGCGCCAGCAGCGCGAGGGCTGGGAGCCGGGAGCGGCACCGCCGGGATGCGGGATCGGGCCGCCGGGCTCGGCGGGACCCTCGTGGCAGGGCCCCGCGCGGACGCTCCGGGGTGGTCGGTGCGGGCCCGGCTGCCGCGGCCCCCGACCGGCGCGGGCATCAACTCGGTCCTGCCGCGCTGGAGTTGGACCGACGCGACGACCGTACTGGCCCTCGCGGCGCTGCCCGTCGCCGCCGTCCTCATCGAGCGGCCCGCCGCCACCGCCACCGCCCTCCTGCCCGCCGTCCTCCACGCGCTGCCCCTGCTGTGGCGGCGCCGGGCCCCGTGGACCGTTCTTCTCCTCGTGCTGGCCACCGCCTGGATCCCGGCGGCCTGTCTCGCGCTCGGGCTGCTGCCGGCGAACGTGGCCTGGGCGCTGACCGTGGCGGGGGCCTGCGCGGACTGTGTCGCCCTGCACGCGGTCGCGGCCTTCGCGGGACCCCCCGGCCGCACCTGGCCGGCGATCGGACCGATGGCCGCCGGTCTCGCGTCGACGACGGTGACGCTGGACGCGCTGGACGGCTTCGACACGGCCGGGGCGGACGACCTCGGGCTCTGGTTCGGTGTCTTCCTCACCGTCGTCCTCATGCTGCCCCTGGCCCTGCTGATGGCCGGCGTGTGGGGCTCGGGCGTGTTCGTCCGCAGGCGGCGCGAGCGCGTCACCCGGCGCGAGGACGGCGCGTTGACGGCGGTGGTGTGGTCCGCCGTCGCCGAGGCGCACGAGGAACGGCAGCGGATCGCCGCCGAGTTGCGTCAGGCCGTGCTCCACCACGCGCACGAGGTGGTGGCCCACGCCGAACGCGACGACCTCGACGGCGCCGCGCGGCAGGCCAGAGCCGGCCTCGCCGCGATGCGCGAACTCCTGGCCGTCCTGAAGGGGACGACCGGTCCCGTCCTGGAAGGGACGCCCGGCCCCTGACGGCGACGCGGTGCCGGGGGCCCGGTTCAGCCCTCGGCCCGCTCGGCGAGCGTGTGGGCCACGAGCGCGTTGGCGTGGCCGTGCCCGAGACCGTGCTCGCTCTTCAGCCAGGCGACGAGTTCCATGTGCCTGGTCAGCGGCGAGGACCGGATCAGCTCCTTCCACTCCGCGACCGGACGGCCGTACTTCTTCTCGATCGAGGGAAAGTAGCTCGCGGGGCCCTTCACGGGTGCGGTCATGGCGGTCGTGTCCTCTCCTGTCCTGCGGGTCTTCGCAGGTGATGTGTCCTGCGGTCGTCGTAGGTCATGACCGGCGGGGACAGGAGAAGTCATCGACGCCCCGGTGTGACCCGGGCCACACCGGATCAGTCCCGGTCCGGACCGGTCCCGGTCCGGATCACTTGAGGTCTTCGGCCGTGTAGTAGTCGCTGCCGAGCAGGACGTACTCGTAGTTGGACTTGTCGACGCTGATCGGCTGGAGCAGATACGCGGGCACGGCCTTGACGCCGTTCTTGTACGAGCGCCGGTTGTTGAGCTCCGGTGTCTCGCCGTTGAGGATGTCGTCGGCCATCTTCGCGGCGACCTCGGCGAGTTGGCGGAGGTCCTTGTAGATGGTCTGCGACTGCTCGCCCGCGACGATCGACCTCACCGAGGCCAGTTCGGCGTCCTGGCCGGTGATGACGGGGACGGGGTTGCCGGCGGCGCCGTAGCCGTCCGCCTTCAGGGCGTTCAGGACGCCGATGGAGATGCCGTCGTACGGCGAGAGCACCGCGTCGACCTTCTCGGTCCCGTACGACGCGGTGAGCAGCTTGGTCATGCGCTTCTGCGCGGTCGGCCCGTCCCAGCGCAGCGTGGTGATCCGGTCCAGCTCGGTCTGACCGGACCGGACCACCAACTGCTTGTTGTCCAGGTACGGCTGGAGGAGGTGCATCGCGCCGTCGTAGAAGTACTTGGTGTTGTTGTCGTCGGGGGAACCGGCGAACAGCTCGATGTTGAACGGGCCCTTGCCCTCGTCGAGGCCGAGCTTGTCGATGATGTGCCGGGCCTGGAGCCGGCCGACCTGCTCGTTGTCGAAGGAGACGTAGTAGTCGACGTCCTTGGTGCCGAGGATGAGCCGGTCGTAGGAGATCACCGGGATCTCCGCGGCGGCGGCCTTCTTGAGCACACCGCCCAGGGACTTGTTGTCGATGGCCGCGACGATGAGGGCGTCGACACGCTGCTCGACCAGTTTCTCGATCTGCGACACCTGGGCCTTCGGGTCGTCGTCGCCGTAGACCAGTTTGGTCTTGTACCCCTTGGCCTCCAGGTCCTCCACGACGCTCTTGCCGTCGGTGAGCCAGCGCTCGGAGGCCCGGGTCGGCATGGCGATACCGATCGTGCCGCCCCCGGAAGCGGCCTCGCCGGCCTCGCCGCCGCAGGCGGACACGGTGAGAGCGAGGGAGGTCGCTCCGGCGAGGGCTGCGAGGACGGCTCTTCGGTTACGCATGGTGGTCATTTCCCGTTCTGGTCGTCGTGGGGGGCAGGGTGACGGCGCGACGGACGACCGCGGGAGGGCGGCGGAGCCGATCGGGTGGCCCCGGGGAACATCCGCTCCACGGCCGGGCGGACCATCCGCTCCACGGCCGGGCGGACCAGGGGAGGCCGGCCGGGTCGTCGGGGGTTCGCCACACGGCGGCTGTTCCGAACCCGCTGCCGGAGCGCGCCGCCGCACGGGTCGGGCCGCGTCTCGCCGCTCCGACCACGTGGGTGCTGCTTCTTCCGGTGATACGCGGGCACGTGCCTTTCAACCGTTCGAAATCTCGTCACATGGCCGGAATGCTGGCGAGACATTAGAAGGGGATGCACAGGGTGTCAACGGAACGAACACGAATGGTTGCAGAGGCCTGCGGGGTGGGTGGGACGGTTGGGGCGCACCCACCCAAACTGCCGTTCCGCGGCCGCGCCCGTGGATGCGCCGGTCAGGGGCGGTAGGCCGCGCGGTTGTGGTAAGTGACCTTGCCGGCGGGGAGCTTGGTGGGGGCGAAGAGCTGGTCGACCGTGACGAAGTGGAAGCCGCGGGCCTTGAGGGCCTTGATGATGCCGGGCACCGCGTCGACCGTCGTCCGGTGGATGTCGTGCATGAGGACGATGTCGCCGGGCCTGGTCTCGGCGTTGACGTACTTCACGAGCCGGGCCGTGTCCTTGTACTTCCAGTCGAGGGTGTCGACGCTCCAGTGCACCAGCGGTCGCCCGGCGGCCGAGCGCACGGTCGCGTTGTGGGCGCCGTAGGGGGCGCGGAAGGTGGTGGGTTTCGTGCCGGTCGCCTGCTTGATCGCCGTGTCCGTGCGGGAGAGCTGCGACTTGACCTTCGCGGCGCTGAGCTTGGTCAGGTTCGCGTGGTCCCAGCTGTGGTTGCCTATCTGGTGGCCGGCCTGCGCCGCGGCGCGCACCGTCGCCGGGTTCTTCTGGACGTTGGTGCCGACGGCGTAGAACGTCGCTCTGACGTCACGGTCGTTGAGGATGCCCAGCAGCCGCCGGGTGTCCTTGACCGGTCCGTCGTCGAAGGTCAGGGCGACGCACTTCACCTTGCGGCAGTCGACGGCCTGGGGCGCGGCGGAGGCGGACGTGGCGGTGCCGACGAGCGTGGTGGCACCGAGGGCGGTGGTGACGGCCGAGATGACGAGGCGACGGTGCATCGGGTCCTCCGGTGACGGTGAGCTTCCCTGGAATGTCCCTGAACTTCCCTTGCGGGCAACGGACTTCCTTGTAAGACGCATACGGCACGGCCTTGGATGTACGCGAAGGGCAGCACGATTCGGAGGGGTTCGCACCGGTTCGGGGCGCGCCTCGGACTTTCTCGGCGACCACCCCTCAGATCTCGTCAACTCCCTTTGTTTACAAGGTCATTGGGAGGGGATGACCCGTTTGGGGCAGGGCTGGGGAGGGTGTATGAAGTGGCGTCGTCGGCCGAAGTCCGGTGCCTCCGCGGGCGGCGCGAAGCCGGGGCCCGACCCCACGCGGGACGCCGGAGAGGCGGGCGAGGACGCCGACGCGGGACTCAGACGGCGCGTGGGCGAGCTGTTCACCGAGGCTCAGCTGCTGATGCTCGACGGGCGGCCCGGCGAGGGCGTGGCGTTGCAGCAGGAGGCCCGGCGGCTGATGTACGACCTGGTCGAGCGGAACCCGGCCGACCGCGCGGCCAAGGAGATGCTCGGCAGTGTGCTGTACGGCCTGGGCTCCACGCTGACCAGCGCGAACGAACCAGGACAGGCCCTCGACGCCCTCACGGAGTGCGCGGCCCTCTACGAGGAACTCGCCCAGCAGCCGGCCGGAGGTGGCGGGAACGCCGCGTCCGACGGGCGCGCCGCGTCCGACGGGCGCGCCGCGTCCGACATGGTTCCGCTCCTCGCCGACGTCCACGCGCGCAAGGCGCACGCGCTCAGCGTGCTGGGACACGGGGCGTCCGCCCTCGTCGAGTCGGACGAGGCGGTCATGACGTATCTGGGCCTCGGTGCCGACGCCACCGACAGCCCCCACCATCTCGACCTCGCCCGCGTGCTGAGCCTGAACGCGGGCGTGCTGTACAGCTTCGGCGACCGGGACCTCGCCGTCTGCTCGGCGGACTGGGCCGTCAGGTACTACCTGGCCAAGGGCGAGTCGATCAACCGCGGCTCCCTCGCCGAGGCCGTCATGCACGGGCACTATCTGCGGGACGCAGCCGGCATCGCGGCCCGGATCCACACCGAGCAGGGCAGGCTCTCGATCGCCGTCGGAGCCGGTGCGGCCCAGGTGCAGACCGCACGGGCCCTGGCCCAGTCGGACAGCCCGGACGACCGCACCCATCTGGCCTCCGCCCTCACCCGCCACGGCCTCGATCTGCGGGTCGCGGGCCGTACGGCCGAGGGCAACGAGCTCATCCGGGAGGCCCGGGGCATCGATCCCGCCGCAGAGGCCGACGCCACCCGGGAGTGGCAGTCGCTGACCGGCCGGAGTCCGGAGCGCGGCGGCAGGCGCACGATCGCGTCGTACTCGGCAGCGGTCGCCGCCGCGAGCCGGGTCCTCGGGGAGGACGCGGTGCCGGCGGTCCTGCACGACCTCGCGTTCGACCCGTCGGCCGGGGCCACGACCGTGACGCCGTCCCTGCGCTGCGAGCCGCAGACCGCCCCCGTCCTGGCGACCCTGTTCGCCGAGGCCGCCCTCGGTCTGCTGCGCGCCCCGGGCTCTGGCTCCGACAGCGCGGGCGCTGCCGGTGTCCTCGGGCTCCAGGCGCACTGCCTGTTCGCCTCGGCCTCCCGGGTCCAGGCCACGCTGATGCGCTCCCGGTTCCACGAGTTCGGCGGCACCTGGGCGCGGCTGCTGCTCGCCCTGATCGCCGCGTGCGAGGCCGACCCCGGGGATGCGGCGCTCGCGGAGGATCTGACGGGCTGGCTGGGCGGCGTCGCGCTGCGGCTCCAGCCGTTCACCCTCATCGACGGGGTGACCCGACGGCTGGTCGAGGAGTGCACCGCCCTCATCGACCGCCGGGGCGCCTGAGAGCCGTACGGCGTGCCGAGCCGACGGGACACGGGCCACGGCGCCCGGCACCGGCACCGGCACCGGCACCCGACAGATGCACGCAGGGCCGGACAGCCGACAGACACACGCGGGCCCGGCCCCGACGGATACACGCAGGCCCGGGGAGCAGGTGCACGGGGCGTGGGAGCGCCTGACGGCATCCCTGCCGGACGCGTAGGAGTCAGGCGGAGCCCAGCTGACCCTGCGGTGCGGGCCGTCCTTCCGCCCCCTCCGGCGGAAGGACGGCCCCGGCGCTTCCCTGTGCCCGCCCGGTCAGTACAGCTTGTTGACGGCCGTGGTCGTGGTCTTCTTGAAGGCGGCCACGGGCGCGTCGGTGAAGTCGCCCATCTGCCCCCACTGGACGACGGTGACGGTGTTGCCGTCCCGCCCGACCGACATCAGGGCGACGTCGGTGGCGCCCCAGGACGTCTCGGTGTTCACGCCGCGGACGCGCGCGCCCTCCTCGACCGGCAGTGTGCCGAAGTCCCGGCCCTCGGCGTCGATGTCGGGCGAGCCCGCTTCCAGGCGGTCGGCGCAGGTGCGGAACAGGTCGTCGTAGTGCTTCGCCAGGCCCTTGGCCAGAGCGGGTGTGCTCGCCACGACGGTCAGCTGCACGGCGCCGGTGTCCACGTCGGTCCGGAACTCCCGGTGCCGGTAGTTGTAGGCGGGCACGTTCTCCGTGTGGAAGCAGAGGTCGAGCGCCGCCGGGACCCCCTCGGCGACCGGCCCGGCGGTCCAGGACGACGACGGGTGCGGCGGCAGCTGGGACGCCGACAGGAACTTGGGCGCGGCGGCCTTCGTGGCGGCCCCGGCGGCCGGCGCCGTCAGCACCGAGCCCGCCGCGAGGGCGACGACGGCGAGGGCGGTGAGAGCGCTCGTACGGATGCGCAAGGACATGGGTGTTCCCCCGTGAATGAGTGAGTGATGCCTGGGCTGAACGCCCCGAAGAGACCGGCTGGTCGGCCCGGCCCTGCTCGGTGCGACACCAAGAGCATCGGCGCCCCCGGCAACCGAACGCAACAGCCACCGCCCCATCAAGCCCCCTGGAACCATCCCACCCCATTTGACCTGCGGATACGCGGATGCCTGGGATGGCTTCGCGGGCCCGTCGGGGCCATCGGAGGACGGGGGAACCCACGTCGCTGACGCCCTGCGCGTGGCCGAGTCACGCGGCACGCGGTTGCCCGAGCCGGAGGTGGACCCGCCCGCGGCGCGTCAGGGGCGCACGGTGCGAGCGGGTGCGGAGCCGGTGGTCTCGTCGGCCTCGGCCTCGGCCACCGCCGCTTCCGCGATGTTACGCGCCATCCTCCCGAACACCGCCGCGTGGAAGGGCGCCACGCTCCACCAGTACACATGCCCCGCCAGCCCGTGCGGATGGAACAGGGCGCGCTGCCGGTAGACCGTCCGCCCCTCCTCGTCCCGGTCGACGGTCATCTCCAGCCAGGCCAGCCCCGGCAGCCGCATCTCCGCGCGCAGTCGGAGCAGTCGGCCCGGCTCGATCTCCTCCACCCGCCAGAAGTCGAGGCTGTCGCCGATCCGCAGCCGGGCGGCGTCCCGGCGGCCCCGGCGCAGTCCGACCCCGCCGACCAGCCGGTCCGCCCAGCCGCGCAGCGACCAGGCCAGGGGCGAGGAGTACCAGCCGTTCTCGCCGCCGATCGCCTCCACCACCCGCCACAACGCCCGCTGCGGCGCCGAGACGGTGCGCTCGCGGTGGTCGCAGTAGAGGCTGCCGCCCGCCCAGTCGGGGTCGGTGGGCAGCGGATCGCTGGGGGCGCGGGGCGTGGCGGCGGAGGACCACCGGGTCGCCACGTCGGCGTCCTGTACGCGTCGCAGGGCCAGCGCGATCGCCCGGTCCAGGCCGACCGGCCCCTCCGGCGGGTCGGGCACGTACCGGACGATGTCCCGCTCGCCGCACACCACCTCGTGCTTCAGCGACTCGACGAGCGGGCGCGCGAGACCGCCGGGCACCGGGGTGACCAGCCCGACCCACAGGCTGGACAGCCGTGGGGTGAGCAGCGGCACGGGCACGATGACCCGTTTCGGCAGCTCCGCGACGGCCGCGTACCGCCGCATCATCTGCTCGTACGTGACGACGTCCGGCCCGCCGATGTCGAAGGTCCGGTTCACGTCCTCCGGCAGTTCCGCGCAGCCGACGAGGAGGCGGAGCACGTCCCTGACGGCGATCGGCTGGATACGGGTGCGGACCCAGCTGGGGGTCACCATCACGGGCAGCCGTTCGGTGAGATGGCGGAGCATCTCGAACGAGGCCGACCCGGACCCGATGATCACGGCGGCCCGGAGCACGGCGGTGGGGACGCCCGAGGCCAGCAGCACCCGGCCCACCTCGGCGCGGGACCGCAGATGCGGCGAGAGTTCTCGCTCGGGGACTCCGGCGGGGGTCAGCCCGCCGAGGTAGACGATCCGCCGCACCCCGGCGGCCCGCGCCCGCTCCCCGAAGATCTCCGCCGCGCGCCGGTCGGTCTCCTCGAACCCCCGCCCGGTGCCGAGCGCGTGCACGAGGTAGTACGCGACGTCCACGCCCTCCATGGCCGCCCCCACGGACTCCGGGTCCGTCACATCCCCACGCACCACCTCCACCCGCCCGGCCCACGGATGGTCCCGCAACTTCCCGGGCACCCGCGCCAGACACCGCACCGCATACCCGGCCTCCAGCAACTCGGGCACGAGCCGACCGCCGATGTACCCGGTGGCACCGGTGACAAGGCAGCTCAGCGGGCGGTCGTCATCGGCGCCATGGTCGGCCGCACGCGTCGTACGGGTGGTGTGGGTCGTACGGGAGGTGTTCATACCGACACCGGCCTCTGTCGCGGCTCGCGGCTCCCCCGGCCCATGCTCAGCGCCATGCAAGGGCCCCGCAACCTCGGCACGAAGCCTGCCGCACCAGGGGTCTCGCCTCACCCGCCCACCCTCTTGACTACGCTGGACGATATGCATCCATAACGGTGCAAGGCTGGGCAAGACTGGGCACACATCCCTAAGGAACCGACATGGGTCTCGGCGTCGGCCGTGCGGCCGTGAAACGTAGGTCCCTCAGCCGTGCGGGCGCGGCCCTCGTGGTCGGTGTCGGTCTGGTGCTGACCGGGGCCTGTGGTGGCGGGGACGGCGGGAGCGGAGGTGACGACCTCACCGTCGGCGTACTGCTCCCCGGCGGGGGAGCCTCCCGCTTCGGGCAGTTCGACAGACCCCTGATCGAGAAGCGGCTCAAGGAGCTGTGCCCCGGCTGCCCGGCGGCGGCCGTCGCCGCCACGGCCGAGCCGGCCGTCCAGCGGCAGCAGCTCGACGCCATGATCACCAGAGGCGTCGACGTCCTGATCGTCGCCGCCGTCGACCCCAAGGTGCTGCGCTCGTCGGTCGAGGCCGCCGAGCGGGCCGACATCCCGGTCGTCGCCTACGACCGGCTCGCCCAGGGTCCCATCTCCGGCTACGTCACCTTCGACGGCGACATCGTCGGCAAGCTCCAGGCCGAGGAACTGCTGAAGGCCATGGGCGACAAGGCGGACGGCGGACAGATCGTCATGATGAACGGCGCCACCAACGACCCCAACGCCGGCTGGTTCAAGCGCGGCGCGCTCTCCGTCCTGGAGGGCGAGGTGAAGATCGGCAAGTCGTACGACACCGTCGGCTGGCGGCCGGAGAACGGCTACGTCAACATGAGCGGCGCCATCTCCGCCCTCGGCGCCGAGAACATCGACGGCGTCCTGGCCGCCAACGACAGCCTCGCCGGCGCCGTGGTCTCCGCCCTCAACGCCAGTGCGGTACGGCCGCTGCCCCCGGTCACCGGCCAGGACGCCGACCTGGTGGCCATCCAGCGCATCGTCCAGGGCAGCCAGCACATGACCGTCTACAAGCCGTACGAGCCCGCCGCCGACGCCGCCGCCGAGATGGCCGTCGCCCTGGGGCGCGGCGAGGCGGTCGACGACATCGCCACCGGCACCGTCGACAGCCCCACCGACGAGAACATCCCAGCGGTCCTCCTCCCCTCGGTCGCGGTGACGGTCGACAACATCGAGGAGACTGTGGTCGAGGACGGTATGTACCGCATCGACCAGATATGCACCCCGAAGCTCCGCCCCGCGTGCGACAAGGCCGGACTCACCCCATGAGCCTCAGCGGCCGGCCCCTCAGTACCGTCCGCCCCGTCCAGGAGGTGACCCGGTGGTTCAGCCCCTGCTGGCGTTGCGCGGCGTCTCCAAACGCTTCGCCGCCGTCCACGCGCTCGTGGACGTCGAACTGGAGATCAGGGCCGGTGAGGTGGTCGCCCTGGTCGGCGACAACGCCGCCGGGAAGTCCACGCTGGTCAAGGTGATCTCGGGCGTCGGTCCCCCCGACAAGGGCGTCATCGAGTGGGAGGGCGAACCCGTCCAGATCAGACGCCCCCAGGACGCCCAGCTCCTCGGGATCGCGGCCGTCTACCAGGATCTCGCGATGTGCGGCCACCTCGACGTCGTCGGCAACCTCTTCCTCGGCCGGGAGATCCACCGCTTCGGCGTCCTCGACGAGGTGGAGATGGAGCGCCGCACCCGCGAGCTGCTGCGCACCCTCTCCATCCGCATCCCCGACGTACGCGTCCCGCTCTCCACGCTGTCCGGCGGGCAGCGGCAGGTCGTCGCGATCACCCGCTCGTTCGTGAACGCGCCCCGGCTGCTCCTTCTGGACGAGCCCACCGCCTCCCTCGGCCTCGAACAGACCAACCAGCTCCTCGACCTCATCGAGGAGCTGCGCGACCGGGGCACCGGAGTGCTCCTCATCAGCCACAACATGGGCGACATCAAGGCCGTCGCCGACCGCATCGCCGTCCTGCGCCTCGGCCGCAACAACGGCCTGTTCGACGTCAGCACGACCTCCCAGGAGCAGATCATCTCCTCCATCACCGGCGCGGTGGACAACACGGCGGGCCACCATCCGGCCGACCCGGAGGAGACATGGCCGTGAGGGGGAACGGGGAGGGAGCTCCCGGGACGGGGGCTCGCAGGACGACGCGCACCGGTCGCGGACCGGGCGGCGGTCGCACGCCGGGCGCCGGTGGTACGGCGAGCGCCCCCGCGCGTACGCCCACGCCGTGCGCCGCCGCGTGCACGAGAGGGAGCTCGGCCCGGCACCCGCGCTGCTCGCCCTCGCCGTGACCTGGATCGTCTTCCAGAGTCTCAACGAGAACTTCCTCTCCCCGCGCAACCTCTCCGTCCTCAGCGTCGAGATCGTGGGCACCGGCATGGTCGCCGTCGGCGTCGTCTTCGTGCTGCTGATCGGCGAGATCGACCTCTCGGTGGGATCCCTGGCCGGGCTCTCCGGCGCCCTGTTCGCCGCGCTGAACGTGAACCACGGCATGCCGGAGGGCCTCGCCGTGCTCGTCGCGGTGGCCTGCGGCGCGGCGGCCGGGGCGGTCCACGGGTTCGTGTTCACCAAGATCGGTGTGCCCGCGTTCGTCGTCACCCTCGCGGGCCTGCTGGCCTGGAACGGCCTGATGCTCTACCTCCTGGGCCCGGAGAGCTCCATCAGCTTCAGCGACGACGGCCTGGTCGCCGAGCTGACCAGCCACTCCTTCGGCTCCGCCGCCGTCACCTACGGCCTCGCGGCGCTCGGTCCGCTCGCGTACCTCCTCGTCTGTCTCCGCGACCGCGCACGCCGGGGCGCGGCCGGGATGCCGTACCGGGCGAGGGGCGGGATCT
This sequence comes from Streptomyces sp. MNU76, assembly GCF_020982545.1. GTDB lineage: Bacteria > Actinomycetota > Actinomycetes > Streptomycetales > Streptomycetaceae > Streptomyces. The sequence goes on from NZ_JAJKLK010000006.1 coordinate 291,778, forward strand.
GGGTGCGGACGGCGCTGCTCGCACTGGTCTCCTTCGCCACCGTCTACGTCCTCGACCGCTTCGAGGGCCTGCCGCTGGCACTGCTGATCTTCCTCGGCGTCGTCATCGCCGCGGACCTCTTCCTGCGCCGCACGGTGTACGGCCGTCAGGTGATGGCGCTGGGCAGCGGGGTGGAGGCGGCGCGGCGGTCCGGCGTCGACGTGTCCCGTGTACGGATCGCGGTGTTCGTGGTGTCGGGGACCCTGGCCGCGGTGGGCGGTCTGTTCGTCGCGTCCCGGCTCACCTCGGCGACCCAGGTGCCGGGCTCCGGGATGCTGCTCATCAACGCGATCGCCGCCGCGGTCATCGGCGGCACCAGTCTCTTCGGCGGCCGGGGCTCGACGTGGTCCGCGCTGCTGGGCGTCCTCATCATCCAGTCGATCGCCTCGGGCATGGCCCTGCTGGGCGTCCAGTCGGCCGTCCAGTTCATGATCACCGGCGGGGTCCTGCTCATCGCCGTGATCTTCGACTCCCTGGCCCGCCGCGCGGCGGAAACCCGAGGACGGGTCTGACCCGACCGACGCGCCGGCCTGCGCCGACTCGCCTGACCCGACCGATGCACCGGCCGACGCCGACTCCCCTGGCTCGGCCGGCCTGGCTCCCCGCACCGGCTCGCCCGACCTGGCTCGGTCTACGCCGAGATACCTGACTCCGTCGGCTCGGCTCCCTGCGCCGGCTCGCCTGACCCAGCCCGCCTGGCTCGACCGCCCTGACGGCCTACGCCGAACTGCCCCACTCCCGCCGAGCCACCTGCCTACGCCGACCTGCCTGACCGTGCCGACTCGCCCGACTCCGCCAGCCTGACTCCCTCCGCCGCCCCACCCGACTCCGCCGACTCGCCTGACTCCACCGGCCCGGCTCACTCCACCCCCGGGTCCCCCATCCGCAGCACCAACCGCAGCGTCTCCGTCAGTACGGCCGTCGGGACGGTCGGGTCGGCCACGCGTTGGACGCCCAGGCCTATCCCCAGGCTGAGGAGGGTCATCGCGGCCCGGTCGGCGGGCATCGCCGGGGAGACGCCCAGCTCCAGCGCCAGCGCGTCGAGCAGGTGGGCGAGCGCCTCACGGACCGCCGCCACGCGCGTCGTGATCTCCCGCCGCAGTTCGTCGTCGTGCCGCGCGCTGGTGAGGAACTCGACCTCCAGCGTGGTCCAGGCCTCGTCGCCGATGTGCGCCTCGGCCCACGCGGCGAAGGCCGCCAGCCGGTCCTCGATCCCGGCCTCGCCCATCACGGCGTCCGTGAGCAGCGCCAGCTGTTCGGCCCGGATGTCGTCGAGGGCGGCGAGGCACAGATGGTCCTTGCTGCGGAAGTTGGAGTAGACGGCGCCCTTGGAGTAGCCGGCCGTCTCGGCGACGTCGCTGAGCGAGGTGGCGGCGTAGCCGTGGGAGAGGAACAGCCGCCGCGCGGTGGCGACCAGCCGCTCACGCGTCCGTTCCTGACTCTCGACGCGGCTGAGGCGGGCCATGTCTCGCTCCCTCTCCTTCTCCCCCTCCGGACGGCCTCCCTCTACAGGCGGCTCGAAGTCCCCGGATCTTATCCCCGCCGGAGGCTGTCCAAGGATTTCGGATACCACTAGTATCCCGATCTCATCGGTATCTGGAATTCGCACGTACTCGACAACCCGAGACTCCGACCGAATAGGTGGATGTGAACGCGGTGGACGCCACGAGCACACGCACGACCCCCTCCAGTCCCCTCCAGTCCCCCAATCCCTCCCGAGGTCTCGTCCTGGGCTGCGGCGGCACCCTCGGCGCGGCCTGGACCATCGCCGCCCTGCACGCGCTGCGGCGGGCCACCGACTGGGACCCGCGCGAGGCCGAGATCCTGGTGGGCACCTCCGCCGGGGCCGAGGTGGCGGCCCTGCTCGGCTCCGGCGTCGGCGTCGACGACCTCCTGGCCGCACAGCTGGGCCGCCGGGACGCCCGCCCCGAGCTCCTCCGGCACTTCGCCGGCCCACCCCGGGCGCTCCCGCCCCGACCTGCGGCCTTCCTCGGATCACCCGGGCTGGCCCGCCGCGCCCTGCGCGGCACGGTCCCCGCCGTGGCCGGGCTGTCCGGTCTGCTGCCCCAGGGGCGCGGTGACGCCCGATGGCTCGCGGCCCTCGCGGACTCCCTCACCCCCGCCGGACGGTGGGTCCCGCACCCGGCGACCTGGCTGGTCGCGACCGACTTCGACACGGGCCGCCGTACGGTCTTCGGGCACCCCGACGCCCGCCCGGCCACCCTGCGGGACGCGCTCAGGGCGTCCTGGGCGGTGCCGGGCTGGTTCCCGCCGGTGCGCATCGCGGGCCGACGGTACGCGGACGGCGGCATCCTCTCCACCGCCTCCGCCGACCTGCTGGTCCCGAGCGGACTCGACGAGGTGTACGTCGTCGCGCCGATGAGCTCCCGCGTCCCCGGACCCCGCCGGGGGCTCGGCCGGGCGGAGGCGCTGCTGCGCCGCGTGATGACCCGCACGCTCGACGCGGAGTGCGCCGCGCTGCGGGCCGCCGGCACCCAGGTCGTCCGGATCGAGCCCACCGCCGCCGACCTGGAGGTGATGGGCGGCAACTTCATGGACCCCCTACGACGCCTGACGGTCCTGGAGACCGCCCTGCGCACGACCCGCGCCGTCGTCCGCGAGGCCCTCCGCGAGGCCGACCGCCAGGCCGCCGGTGCCGCCGCACCCACTGCCGCCACCCGGACAGGAGCCTGAGATGCCGCACCCTGAGAACACCGGGAAGACCGAGAACACCGAGAACCCCGCGACCCGTGACCGCCCGGCCGCCGCGACCGTCACCCACGAGTCCCACCACGTCGAGGCCCTGATCATCGGCAGCGGCCTCTCCGGCATCGGCGCGGCGATCAAGCTGCGCGAGGCAGGGGTCAGCGATCCGGTGATCGTCGAGAAGGCGGACGACCTGGGCGGCACCTGGCGGGACAACACCTACCCGGGCTGCGCCTGCGACGTGCCCTCCGCCCTGTACTCGTACTCCTTCGCGCCGAACCCGGAGTGGACCCGGGCCTTCGCCGGCCAGCCCGAGATCCGCTCCTACCTCCGCGACACCGCCGCCGCGTACGGCATCACGCCCCTCATCCGCTACGGCACCGAGGTCACCCGGGCGCAGTGGAACCCCGGGGACGCCCGCTGGCGCGTCGAGACGAACCGCGGCACCTACACCACCCGCTTCCTGATCTCGGCGGCCGGCCCCTGGCACGAACCGCTGCTCCCCGACATACCGGGCCTGGCCGACTTCCCCGGCGAGGTCTTCCACTCCTCGCGCTGGCGCCACGACGTGGACCTCACCGGCGCCCGGGTGGCCGTCGTCGGCAGCGGCGCCTCGGCCGTGCAGTTCGTGCCCGCGATCCAGCCCCGCGTCGGCCGGCTGCACCTGTTCCAGCGCACCGCCCAGTGGGTGCTGCCCAAGCCCGACCACGCGGTGCCCCGCGCCGAACGCCGGGTGCTGCGGAGCGTCCCCGGGGCCCAACGGGCTCTGCGCAGGGCGGAGTACGCGGCGCTGGAGGCCCTCGGCGTCGGCTTCCGCCACCCGGCCCTGCTGCGGGCGGTGCAGAAGGTGGGCACGCTCCACCTCAGGGCCACCGTCAAGGACCGGGCCCTGCGCCGGGCACTGACCCCCGACTACACCCTGGGCTGCAAGCGCCTGCTCCTCTCCAACACCTACTATCCGGCCCTGACCAGGCCCAACGTCACCGTGCACGCCACGGCGGTGAAAGCCGTCGAGGGCCGCCGGGTCATCGGCGCCGACGGCAGCCGCGCGGACGTCGACACGATCGTCCTGGGCACCGGCTTCCACATCCTCGACATGCCCATCGGACAGCGCGTGTTCGACGCCGACGGCACCAGCCTCGACGACCACTGGAAGGGCAGCCCGGACGCCTATCTCGGCACCACCGTCAGCGGCTTCCCCAACGCCTTCGTCCTCCTCGGACCGCACCTCGGCACCGGACACTCCTCGGCGTACTCGGTCCTGGAGGCCCAACTGGCGTACGTCGCGGGCGCGATACGGCACTTCCGTGCGGCGGGCTGGACCAGCATGGACGTACGCCCCGAAGTACAGGCCGCGTTCCACGCGGAGGTCCAGCAAGCACTCCCCTCCACCGTGTACAACGCGGGCGGCTGCTCCAGCTACTACCTCGACACCAACGGCGTGAACAGCTTCAGCTGGCCCTGGTCCACGGGCCACATGCGCCGGCGCCTGGCCCGGTTCGACCCCGAGGCCTACGAGTCCACCAGGTCCTACGAGTCCACCGGGTCCTAGGAGGCCACGGGGGCCGTCGGCTGAGGCCGCGACCCGCCGGCCGTGACGGCCGCGATCAGGAACGAGACGGCGGTCGTCACGGCGACGGTCCCCAGCATCACCATCCCGACACCGATGACGTAAAGGCCGCTGGCGTCGTCCGGCCAGTCGTAGAAGGAGGCCACGGTCAGACCGGTCGTCGTGCCGGCCACCGCGCCCGCGATGTGCCGTCGGGACGCCGCCCAGTACACCGGCACCAGCAGGGTCAGCACCAGACCGATCACCTGCCACGCCTCGTACGGGCCGGTCGACGAACCGTCAGGCTGCAGATCACGCCGCTGGTCCCAGCCCAGCCACAGGGCCCAGAGGGTCAGCGAGGCCACGGCCGTCACCAGGGTCGGCAGCAGCGGGGACGAGGGCTTCAGGAGGTGCTGGAGTCGTTGGCTCATGGGCCCAGCCTCCCGGCGTGCCGCCGCGCCCGGCAGAGCGCAAGTACTCAGTCGCACCCGAGTACATGAGCGAATCATGCGTAGCTCAGCTCAGCGCACTTCCGCCGAGCGACCCCTAAGCGGGTGAAGCCCGGTCCCGTTCTCCCGGCGCGGGGCATGGATGAAGCCCCCGGCCCGATCCGGACGAGTCGGCGGACACGACGCGCTGGAGTTGAGCGATGAACGCGATGAAGCACAGCCACGAGACGGGGTCGAGCCCCGAGACACGGCAGAGGACCGAGACACGGCAGACGTCCGAGACACGGCAGACGTCCGAGACACAGCAGAGGACCGATCGGGACGCCCCCACCGGCAGCCGCACCCACCACGTCCCGGTCCTCGTCGTCGGGGGTTCCCTCGTCGGCCTGTCGACCTCGGTGTTCCTGGGGCGCCTCGGGGTGCCGCACACCCTGGTGGAGCGGCACGCCGGCACCTCCATCCACCCGCGCGGCCGCGGCAACAACGTCCGCACGATGGAGCTGTTCCGCACGGCCGGCGTCGAGGAGGGCATCCGCCGGGCCGCCGCCACCCTGGCCGGCAACCACGGCATCCTGCAGACGCCCACCCTCGTCGGCGACGCGGGCGAGTGGCTCTTCAAGGAGATCGACGCGGGTGGCGGACTCGCCCGGTTCAGCCCCGGTTCCTGGTGTCTGTGCAGCCAGAACGACCTGGAGCCGGTGCTGCGGGAGCACGCCGAACGGCTCGGTGGCGACCTGCGCTACAACACCGAACTGCTGTCGTTCGACTGTGACTCCTCCGGTGTCACCGCGATCGTCAAGAGCCGCGAGACCGGCGAGCACACCACCGTCCGAGCCGACTACCTCGTCGCCGCCGACGGCCCCCGCAGCCCGATCCGCGAGCAGCTCGGCATCGGCCACAGCGGCCCCGGCGACCTGTTCCACAACGTCAGCGTCACCTTCCGCTCCCGCGGCCTCGCCGAGGTCGTCGGCGACCGTCTCTTCATCGTCTGCTACCTGACGAACCCCGACGCCGACGGGGCGCTGCTGCCCGTGGACAACCGGGAGAACTGGGTCTTCCACCTGCCCTGGCACCCCGAACACGGCGAATCCCTGGAGGAGTTCACCGAAGAGCGCTGCGTCGAGCACATCCGCCGCGCGATCGGGGTGGCGGACCTCGACGTCGAGATCACCGGCAAGGCCCCCTGGCACGCCGCCCAGCGCGTCGCCCGCGGCTACCGGTCGGGCCGGGTCTTCCTGGCCGGCGACTCGGCCCACGAGATGTCCCCCACCGGGGCGTTCGGCTCCAACACCGGTATCCAGGACGCCCACAACCTCGCCTGGAAGCTGGCGGCGGTGCTCGGCGGCTGGGCCGGGGAGGGCCTGCTGGAGACGTACGACGCCGAGCGCCGCCCGGTGGCGGAAGCGACCAGCGCCCGCGCCGCCGCCCGGTCCGTGGAGCACAGCCACCCCGGCTTCGCCCCGGCCCCCGGCATCGGCGGTGGCGGCGGCCCGCAGCGCGGCATCCTCAACGTGGCCCTCGGCTATCGCTATCCGCAGGGCGCCGTGCTCGGCGCCGACCCCGCGTCCCCGGTCGTCCCGGAACGCCTCGACCTGTCCGGCGCCCCGGGCAGCAGGGCACCCCACATGGCGGTACGGCACCGGGGTGAACCCGTCTCGACGCTGGACCTCTACGAGCGCTCGCTCGTCCTCCTCAGCGACGCCGACGCCGCTGAGGACGCCGCTGCCGACGCCGCTGCCGGCGGTGCCGGTTCGGGTGGCTGGCACGAGGCCGCCCTCCGGCTGGCCGAGGAGATGTCCCTCCCCCTGACCTCGTACCGGATCGGCGACGGCCCCGCCGCCGACCTGACGCCCGAGGGCGACGCGGACTGGGCGGAGGTCCACGGCACGGCCCCCGGCGGCGCCGTGCTCGTCCGGCCCGACGGGTTCGTGGCCTGGCGGGCGCCGGGGCCGGTCCCCGACGCCGAGGCACACCTGCGGGAGGTCCTGACCACGCTGTTGGCGAGGTCCTGAGTCCGTCTCCTTCGTGAACTCGCCCGACGGCGCGGGCGCGTTCACCCGGATTCACCCGGGTGATCGCCTTGAGTGGTGAGAGGGAGACGGCTGTCTGACGGTGGATCACGTCGGGGGCGGGTCCCCCCAGCTGACGAGGTGTCGGCTGCCCGCCCCGTCGGCGGAAGGATCGTCAGATGCGCTCTGTACGCATGCTCATGGCCACCGCGGCGGCCTCGGCCCTCCTCGCGCTCGGCGCGCCCGTCGCGTACGCGTCCGGGGGCTGGGACGAGGCGGACTCCTCCTACAGCGGAAAGCAGGACGGCGGGTCCTCCAGCGAGAAGCAGGACGGCGGCTCCTGGAGCGGCAAGCAGGAGGACGGCGCCGCCGGTGCCAAGCAGGAGAACGGCTCCTGGAGCGGCAAGCAGGACGAGGAGTCCTGGGGCGGCAAGCACGAGAAGCCCAGCGGCGGCGTGCACACCGGCGGCGGCGGCCTCGCCGCGCCGGCCGTGACCGCGGGCGGGCTGGCCGTCCTGGCCGTCGCCGGGACGGGGCTGTACGCGGCGCGCCGCAAGAAGACCGCCGCAACCGCCGCAAGCGGGGCCTGACCGTGCCGGGCCCGATAGCCGCGTGACCGGCCGCGCCGCACGACGGCCCGGCCGGTCACCGTCCCCCCGGTCCCCACGCGGCGCCCGTCACCCACCCGGCGCCCCGTCACCCGCGCAGTGCATACGAGTCGCGCGCCTCGTGGGCCGGGCTCAGGATCGAGGCACGCCGACGTCACGCCGATCCGGGCGACGTCCGTCCTTGTCTGCCCCCCACCGAGGAGATGTGCGCAGGATGACCACCACGTCCGAACGTGTTTCCGAGTCACTGCGGCGACAGGTGTCGCAGCGTGTCTCCCAGTCCGTCTTCGACGGCTCCCGGCTCCGTGTCGTCCTCCTCGTGGACGTCTACGACGGCGCCCAGCAGCAGTTCCTGGAGGCGTACGAGCAGCTGTGCAACCAGGTCGCGTCCGTCCCCGGGCACGTCAGCGACCAGCTGTGCCAGTCCATCGAGAACCCCTCCCAGTGGCTGATCACCAGCGAGTGGGAGAGCGCCCCGCCCTTCCTCACCTGGGTGAACAGCGAGGAACACGTGCAGATGGTGCGGCCGCTGCACGACTGTGTCCGCGACACCCGTTCGCTGCGCTTCCACATCGTCCGCGAGACCGGCGGCCCGGCCGTGGCGGCCGAGGCCGGCGAGCGCAGGCTCCAGACCTCGCCCCGGATCGGCGACGGCCTGATCCGGCACGCGCTCACCTTCACGGTCAAGCCCGGCAGCGAGGAGAAGGTCGCCAAGATCCTCGCCGACTACGCCGCGCCGGAGCCGAGGGTCGACGACACCACCCGGCTGTGCCGTACCTCCCTGTTCATGCACGGCAACCGGGTGGTCCGGGCCGTCGAGGTACGGGGCGACCTGCTGGCCGCGCTGCGGCACGTCGCCCGGCAGCCCGAGGTACGGGCCGTCGAGGAGGCCATCAACCCCTATCTGGAGCAGGACCGGGACCTGGACGACCCCGACTCGGCCCGGGTCTTCTTCACCCGCGCGGCGCTGCCCGCCGTCCACCATGTGACGGCCGGCCAGGAGAGCCCGGACGCCGTACGGCACGCCCTGTACTACCCGGCCCGCGAGGGCCAGGGGCTGCGGCTGGCCGAGCTGCTCGCCCGGCAGGACGAGGCGGCGGCGGACGACCCGCAGGGCCCGGTGCTGCGCAGCACGATCTTCCAGCGCGACGACATCGTGGTGCGGCTGGTCGACGTGCGCGGCGGCCTCGACGCCGACCCGGGCCCCGTGCTCGGGCTCACCGACCGGGCCCGCGCGGCCGAGCTGACGGCGCTCCTCGACGGTGAGGCCCTCGGCATGGACGGCTCGCCGCGGGACGACGCCCCCGCCCGGCTGCTCACGGTCGCCCGCATGGACCTCGTCACCGACCGCCGGGCGCCCGACGCCTGACCACCCCTCACCAGTCCGATGCAGCTCATGTTCGGAGGAACGTCGTGATCAATCGCCATCCCAGAGTCGTGGATGTCAGCGAGGTCGAGCCCAACACCCGGCGCGGCGGCGATCTGCGCGCCATGCTGACCCCCAGCACCGTCGGCTCCACCAGCGGTTTCATGGGCGTGGCCATCGTGGCGCCCGGCGACCGCATCGCCGAGCACTACCACCCGTACTCCGAGGAGTTCATCTACGTCATCTGCGGGCAGCTGGAGGTGGACCTCGACGGCGAGGCCCATGAACTCCGGCCCGAGCAGGGGCTGCTGATCCCCGCCCACATGCGGCACCGCTTCCGCAACGTCGGCAACGTGGAGGCCCGTATGGTCTTCCACCTCGGCCCGCTGGCCCCGAGCCCGCCGCTCGGCCACGTCGACACCGAGGACGCGAACGGCGTACCGATCCCGGTGGAGGCGGCGCACGCCGCACGGCCGGCCGAGAACGCCCAGGTCCGCTCATGACCAGGCGCGTGGCGGTCACCGGCATAGGCATCGTCGCCCCCGGCGGCATCGGCGTCCCGGCGTTCTGGGACCTCCTGGCGGGCGGCCGTACGGCGACGCGCGGCATCACCTTCTTCGACCCGTCCGGGCTGCGTTCACGGATCGCCGCCGAGTGCGACTTCGACCCGGCGGCCCACGGACTGGACGCGGACCTGATCGCCCGCTGCGACCGGTACATCCAGTTCGCCCTGGTCGCCGGCGAGGAGGCGATCGCGGACTCCGGCCTCGACCTCGCCGCGGAGAACCCCTGGCGGGTCGGGGTGTCCCTGGGCACCGCCGTCGGCGGCACCACCCGGCTGGAGCACGACTACGTGCTGGTCAGCCACAGCGGCCGGCGCTGGGACGTGGACCACCGGGAGGCCGGTCCGCATCTGCACCGGGCGTTCGCGCCCAGCACCCTCGCCTCCACGGTCGCGGAACGCTTCGAGGCGCGCGGACCGGTGCAGACGGTCTCCACCGGCTGCACCTCGGGCCTCGACGCCGTCGGGTACGCCTTCCACACCATCGAGGAGGGCCGGGCCGACATCTGCATAGCCGGGGCGTCGGACTCGCCGATCTCCCCGATCACCATGGCCTGCTTCGACGCGATCAAGGCCACCTCCCCCAACAACGACGACCCGGCCCACGCCTCCCGCCCCTTCGACGCCGACCGCAACGGGTTCGTCATGGGCGAGGGGGGAGCCGTCCTCGTCCTGGAGGAGCTGGAACACGCCCGGGCCCGGGGCGCGCACGTGTACTGCGAGATCGGGGGCTACGCCACCTTCGGCAACGCCTACCACATGACCGGTCTGACCACGGAGGGCCTGGAGATGGCGCGGGCCATCGAGGACGCCCTCGACCACGCCCGCCTGGACCGTACGGCCGTCGACTACGTCAACGCGCACGGCTCGGGCACCAAGCAGAACGACCGGCACGAGACGGCGGCCGTCAAACGCACGCTCGGCGCGCACGCCTACGACACGCCCATGAGCTCCATCAAGTCCATGGTGGGCCACTCGCTCGGCGCGATCGGCGCCATCGAGGTCGTCGCCTGCGCGCTGGCCCTGGCCCACCAGGTCGTCCCGCCCACCGCGAACTACGAGACCCCGGACCCCGAGTGCGACCTGGACTACGTCCCGCGCGTCGCCCGCGAACGGAAGCTGACCAACGTGCTCTCCGTGGGCAGCGGGTTCGGCGGCTTCCAGTCCGCGGTGGTCATGAGTCTGCCGAGGGAGAAGACATGAGCAAGCGGCGTCCTCGGCGCGCGGCCGTCACCGGAATCGGCGTGGTCGCGCCCAACGGAACGAGCACCGAGACGTTCTGGAAGTCGACCCGGGAGGGCATCAGCGTCCTGGACCGGGTCACCCGCGAGGGCTGCGAGCACCTGCCGCTGAAGGTCGCGGGCGAGGTCCGGAACTTCGATCCGCCGTCGGCGGTCGAGGAGCGCTACCTCGTCCAGACCGACCGGTTCACGCACTTCGCGATGGCCGCCGCCGACCAGGCGCTCGACGACGCCCGCCTGGACCGGCCCGCGACCGACGCGGCCCCGTTCTCGGTGGGCGTGGTCACGGCGGCCGGGTCCGGCGGCGGCGAGTTCGGGCAGCGGGAGCTGCAGCAGCTGTGGTCCAAGGGCAGCCGGTTCGTCGGCCCGTACCAGTCCATCGCCTGGTTCTACGCCGCGAGCACCGGTCAGATCTCCATCCGCCGGGGCTTCAAAGGCCCCTGCGGGGTGATCGCCTCCGACGAGGCCGGCGGTCTCGACGCCGTGGCGCACGCGGCGCGGGCGGTGCGGCGCGGCACCGACGTGATGGTGACCGGCGCGACCGAGGCGCCGCTCGCCCCCTACTCGATGGTCTGCCAGCTCGGCTACCCGGAGCTGAGCACGGTGGCCGACCCGGACCGCGCCTACCGTCCTTTCACGGCGGCGGCCTGCGGCTTCGTGCCCGCCGAGGGCGGCGCGATGCTCGTCGTGGAAGCCGAGGACACCGCCCTGGAACGCGGCGCGCCGGTACGGGCCCACCTCGCGGGCCACGCGGCCACGTTCACCGGTGCCTCCCGCTGGGCGGAGTCCCGGGCGGGGCTCGCCGAGGCGATCCGGGGCGCCCTGGCGGAGGCCGGCTGCGCCCCCGAGGAGATCGACGTGGTCTTCGCCGACGCCCTCGGCACCCCCGAGGCGGACCGGGCCGAGGCCCTGGCGATCACGGACGCCCTCGGCCCGCACGGCACCCGGGTCCCGGTCACGGCGCCGAAGACCGCCGTGGGCCGGGGCAACTGCGCGGCGGCCGTCCTGGACGTGGCGGCGGCGGTGCTCGCGATGGAGCACGGCGTCATCCCGCCCACCCCCAACGTCTTCGACGTCTGCCACGACCTCGACCTCGTCACCTCCCGCGCCCGTGCCGCCGAGCCGCGCACGGCGCTGGTCCTCACCCGGGGACTCATGGGGTCGAACTCGGCGCTGGTGCTGCGACTCGGCCCCGGCGACACCTCCTGACCACTGACCACCCCTCCCCGACGCACCACCTCCGCACCACCCCTCTGCACCAAGGAGAACCGCATGAGTGACCGCATCACCGTGGAAGAACTGTCCGAGCTGATGAGGAAGGCCGCCGGGGTCACCGTCACCCCGGAGGAGCTACGGCAGCACCACGAGTCCGGCTTCGACACCCTCGGCATCGACTCGCTCGGCCTGCTCGGCATCGTCGGCGAGCTGGAGAACCGGTACGGCACGCCGATGCCGCCGGACGCGGAGAAGTGCAAGAGCCCCAAGCAGTTCCTCGACCAGGTCAACAGCGCGCTGATGGCGGGAGCCTGAGATGGCCGGACACACGCAGAACGAGATCACCATCGCCGCACCCGTCGACCTGGTCTGGGACATGACCAACGACGTCGCGAACTGGCCCCGCCTGTTCAGCGAGTACGCCAGCGCCGAGATCCTCTCCCAGGAGGGCGACCGGGTGACGTTCCGGCTGACCATGCACCCCGACGAGAACGGCAAGGTGTGGAGCTGGGTCTCGGAACGGGAGGCGGACCGCGAGACGCTCAGCGTGGAGGCCCGCCGCGTCGAGACGGGGCCCTTCGCCTACATGAACATCCTCTGGGAGTACGAGAAGGTCCCCGGCGGCACCCGCATGATGTGGACGCAGGACTTCTCCATGAAGCCGGACGCGCCGGTCGACGACGACTGGATGACCGACAACATCAACCGGAACTCCAAGGTCCAGATGGCCCTGATCCGGGACCGCATCGAGAAGGCCGCCGCCGAACAGGGCGCCGCGCCGGGCCTGACCGACTGAGCGCCGAGCCTTCGAGCGCCGACCGACCGAGCCGGACGGAGAACACCCCATGCACCAGTCCCTGATCGTCGCCCGGATGGCCCCGGGCGCCGCGCCGGACATCGCCAAGATCTTCGAGGAGTCCGACCGGGGGGAGCTGCCGCACCTCATCGGGGTCTCCCGGCGCAGCCTCTTCCAGTTCGACGACGTGTACATGCACCTCGTCGAGGCCGAGCGGGACCCCACGCCCGTCATCATGAAGATGGCCGGACACCCCGAGTTCCGGGCCATCAGCGAACGGCTGTCGGCGTATGTCTCCGCGTACGACCCGGCGACCTGGCGTTCGCCGAAGGACGCGATGGCGAACTGCTTCTACCGGTGGGACCGGGACAACCCCTCCTGACCGCACCGACAGAACGACAGGCGGACAGGCCGGCGGGTCAGCCGGGCACGTGACAGTCGAACGCGTGCAGATAGGCGTTGACCGGCCGTACGTCGTCGATGACCAGCCCCGCGGCCGTCAGCCGGGAGGTCATGCTGCCGGTGGTGTGCTTGGCCCCGCCGACGTTGAGGAGCAGCAGCAGGTCCATGGCGGTGCTGAACCGCATCGACGGCGAGTCGTCGACGAGGTTCTCGATGACGACGACCCGGGTGCCGGGGCCGCCCGCCCCGATGACGTTGCGCAGCAGCCGGGCGGTGCTGTCGTCGTCCCACTCCAGGATGTTCTTGATGACGTACACGTCGGCCCGGACCGGGACGGCCTCGCGGCAGTCGCCGGGGACGACGCGGGTGCGGTCCGCGAGCGCGCCGCCCGGGCGCAGCCGGGGGTCGGCGTTCTCCACCACGCGCGGCAGGTCGAGCAGGGTGCCGTGCAGGTCGGGGTGCTTCTCCAGCAGGCTGGCGACCACATGGCCCTGCCCGCCGCCGATGTCGGCGACCGACGAACTCCCCGACAGGTCGAGGAACTCGGCCACATCCCGCGCGGACTGGACGCTGGACGTCGTCATGGCCCGGTTGAAGACGTCGGCCGACTGAGGGGCGTCCTCGTTGAGGTAGACGAAGAACTCCTTGCCGTACAGGTCCTCGACGACGTTGTGGCCGGTGCGCACGGCCTCGTCGAGCTTCGGCCAGGCGTCCCAGGTCCACGGTTCGGTGCACCACAGGGCGATGGCGCGCAGGCTGTGCGGGTCGTCCTCGCGCAGCAGCCGGGACATGTCGGTGTGCGCGAACGTCCCGTCCGGCCGTTCGGTGAAGACGCCGTGGCAGGACAGGGCCCGCAACAGCCGTCGCAGCGGCTTCGGTTCGGCCTTCACCGCCGCCGCGAGGTCCTCCACCGGCAGCGGGGTGTCGCCGAGGGCGTCGGCGACGCCGAGCCGGGCGGCGGCGCGCAGGGAGGCGGCGACCGCCGCGCCGAAGACGAGTTCCCTGAACCGCATGGGTGGCGGCGGGGCGGCCGGGGCTCCCTGGGCGGAGGTGTGGGCGGCCTGGGTCCGTGCGGTGCGGGCGGTGGGTGAGGGCTCCCCCGCCGGTCTGGTCTGAGCGGTCGTCATGCGACAGCCTCCTTCTTCGCGTTCATGGACGGCCTCGGCCGGTCAGCACAGTCCCGCGGGCCTGGACGCCCCGCAGGTGTTGCCCGAGAAGGTGTTGCCCTTGCCGGCGGTGTCGGTGTTGACGATGTCCGCCGGGGAGTTGTTCTCCAGGACGTTCCCGGTGATCCGGTTCCGCTCGCTGGTGGTGCCCACGAAGCTCTTCCAGACGACGATGCCGCCGGACAGCGGGGAGGCGCCGGCGTTCCCGGTGATCCGGTTCCGTGTCACCAGGGTTTCCTCGGCGCCGGTCAGCACGATGCCGGTGCCCTGGAGGGCGTCCAGTCGCGCGGTCTTCGGGCAGGACTTGTTGTTGCGGTCGACGAGGTTGTCGCGCACGGTCAGGGCGCCGGCCCTCGGCATGTTCTCGTCGCCGACGACGAAGACGCCCGCGCAGTTGCCGGTGAGGTGGTTGTCCGCGACGGTGAGGTTGCGCAGGCGCCGGACGGTGAGGCCGATCCGGTTGCCCTCCAGGCGGTTGTGGGCGACGACGGTGCCGCCGCTGTCGGTGGCGCCCTGCTCGGCCTTGACGGTGTTCGCGAGGAACAGTCCGGCGTCGCCGTTGTCCCGGGCGGTGTTCTTGCGGAACACGCCGCGCACCGAGCGCTCCTGGGCGATGCCCCACACGCCGTTCTTCACGGCGGTGACGTGCCGCACGGTCAGCCGGTCGGTGTCCTGCGCGAACACCCCGGAGCCGGTGAAGCCGGTCACGGTGAGGTTGGCGACGGTGACGTCCTGGACCTTGTGGTCCTTCGTCCCCATCACACAGATGCCGTTGCCCGCGTCACCGCACGCGTCGGCGGCCTTCGTCACGGCCGGTTCGACGACGGTGCGGGGGCCCATGCCGCGCAGGGTGATGCCGTGGGTGCCGATCCGGACGCTCTCGCGATAGGTGCCGGAGGCCACGAGGACCGTGTCCCCGGGCGCCGCGGCGTCCACCGCCTGCTGGATGGACTCCCCCGGGAAGACCACGTGGGTCGGGTGGTGGGCGACGGCCTGCGGGGCGGCCCCGAGCCCCACCCCGATGACCGCCGCGACGCACGCCAGATAGCCAATATGCCATTTCTTCATATTCCGCAACATATGACCATGGGCCGCGCAAACCGGCCCGATGGTCCATCCGACGGCGTGTCACCGCGCCACGGGTCAGCGGCCGTCGGCGCCCATGCGCCGTCGGTCCTCCTCGTCCCAGGCGCGGGTGTCGCGCGGTTCGACGTACGGCTCCTCGTGGGGCGGATGGCCGCCCGCCAGGGCCCGCTGACGCGCCAGTTCGGCGTCGAACTCCAGGCCGAGGAGGATCGCCAGGTTGGTGATCCACAGCCACACCAGGAAGATGATCACACCGGCGATCGCGCCGTAGGTCCGGTTGTACGAGCCGAAGTTGGCCACGTAGAACGCGAATCCGGCCGAGGCCACCATCCAGATCAGCAGGGCGAGCAGGCTGCCCGGGGTGATCCACTTGAAGCCGCGGACCTTCGCGTTCGGGGCGGCCCAGTACAGGACCGCGATCATGATCGTGACCAGCAGGACCAGCACCGGCCACTTCGCGATCGACCACACGGTCAGCGCCGTGTCACCGACCCCGAGGGTGGTGCCCACCTCCTTGGCGAGGGCGCCGGTGAACACCACGATCAGGGCGCTGATCACGGCCATCACCATCAGCGCCACCGTGACCCCGACCCGGACCGGCAGCACCTTCCACACCGGACGGCCCTCGGGGACGTCGTACACCGCGTTCGCGCTCCTGATGAACGCCGCGACATAGCCGGAGGCCGACCACACCGCGAGCGCCAGGCCCACGATCGCCATGATCGAGCCCAGTCCGGCGTTGCCCTGCATCTGCCGGACGGCGTTGGTGAGGACGTCCCGCGCGGCACCGGGGGCGAGCTGCTGGATGTTGTCCAGCACCTGCTGCGTCGCCGAGCGCCCGACGATCCCCAGCAGGGAGACGAGCGCCAGCAGCGCCGGGAACAGGGCGAGGATCCCGTAGTAGGTCAGCGCCGCCGCCCGGTCGATCAGCTCGTCCCTCTTGAACTCCTTCAGGGTGCCCTTCAGCACCGCCCACCACGAGCGTTTGGGCAGCTCACCGGGGCTGTCCGGCGCCCGCCGCTCCACCTCCTCGTCCGGCCCGGCCGCCGGCGCCCGCGCGGCCTCGTCCTCCTGGCCGCGCCGGGCCTGCGTGTCGTACCGGGCATCCGTGTCGCGCCCGGTCTCCTCGTCGCGCTCGAACCGGTCGTCGCGCCCGACCTGGTCCTCGCGCCCGACCTGGTCGGCGTGGCCGCCGTAGCCCGGGTGCCCGCCGTGCCGTCCCTGCCCTCTGTGCCAATTCAGCGTTCGCATCATGCCCGTGCGGGTAACCGACCGGGCACGGCTCATACATGCGCATTCACGGCAAATCGTTCAGCGTGGGGGTGCCGGGCGGTCGTAGACGTTGTCCGGGGTGACGAGCTCCGTGATCGCTCGGGCGACCAGCGAGGACGGCTCCTGGCCCTGGTACGTCACGTCGGTGTTGAGCAGCAGCACCAGGGTGGCCCTGCGTTCCGGCAGGTGCACGGTGACGCTCTGGTAGCCCGGGATGGAGCCGTTGTGCCCGATCCAGCCGCCGCTCTCGAAGATGCCGAGGCCGTAGTCGGTGCCGGGGAAGCCGGTCGGCAGCATCCGGAGCCGTTCGGCCTGGGTCCGCGGGCTGAGCAGGGTCCCGGTGGCGACGACCTCGGCCCAGCGGCGCAGATCGCGCAGCTGCGAGATCATCGCGCCGGCCGCCCAGGCCCAGCTGGGGTTCCAGTCCGTGGCGTCCTCGATCGCACCGCTGAGCGTCTGGTTCGTGTAGCCGCGCGCGTGCGGCTCGGGGAACCCGGGACCCTCGGCGAACAGCGTGCGGCGCAGCCCGGCCGGGCCGATCACGTGCCGGCGCAGGTAGTCGGCGAAGCGCTTGCCGGTGACCTTCTCCACCACCAGGCCGAGCAGGACGAAGTTGGTGTTGGAGTACTGGAACCGTTCACCCGGCGCGAAGGTGTTCGGATTCCGGAAGGCGTACGCGAGCAGCTCCCGGGGCGTGAACGAGCGGCTCGGGTCGCTCAGCAGGGTGTGCGCGAAGCCCGGGTCGGCGCTGTACGGGAAGAGGCCGCTGCGCATCTGCGCGAGGTGGCGCAGGGTGATCCGGCGGCCGTTCGGGACGCCCCGGACGTAGCGGGAGACCGGGTCGTCCAGGCGCACCCGGTGGTCGTCGACGAGCCGGAGCAGTGCGGTGGCCGTGAAGGTCTTGGTCTCGCTGCCGATCCGCAGGAACAGGTCGGGGCTCATCGGCCGGCGGGTGACGGTGTCGGCGACCCCGGTCGACCGGACGTAGCAGCCCCGGCCCGGCATCCACAGGCCGACGGTGACCCCGGGGATGCCGACCTCGCGGCGGACACCCTCGACGGCTTGGTCCAGACGGGCGGTCAGTGCGGGGCCGAGACCGCCGCGCGGACAGTCGTTCTTGTCGTACCGGCCCTTGTCGTATCGGCCTTTGTCGTACCGGGCGGCCGCCGCGTGCACGGCGGTCGCGGGTGCCGTCACGATCGGGGCCAGCACGGACGCCACCAGCAGCGCGGCGGCAAGCGTCACCGTCCGAGCCGTGGGCACATGCCTCTGCCCCGTACAACATTGCGCGAGTTCACTCGTTCGGATGCAGCCGGTACTTCACTGTTTCAACAGCCATTCACCGTAGTTCGCCCCTCGCGGAAATCGGCGCCGATCGCTATTCTCCCGAATGCCCAAAATCACGCTCGGCGTTCCTCGTGCCGGTCGGAAAAACGGATCCCTCATGGAGCAGGATTCAAAATGAGAACCGATTATGATTCGGTGGATCACAACCCTGACGGGGTTCAGCAGATCGACACCCAGCCCATCTGGCTCCCGGGCCCGCGTGCCGCTTCGGACGTATGGGACCCGGACGCCGAGCTGATCCAGATGGCGTACGCGACGCACGGCCTGACTCCCGAGCCGACACTGTCGGCCGTCCGTGACCTGCCACGACGCCCGGTCAGTCGGCGACGGCCCCGCCCGGGGGCCCACTTCTTCGCCAGGAACCCCCGGATCGTCCCCGTCGCGTTCTTAATTACGACTATCGCCGTGTGCGCACTGACCATGCTTTTTTGGTCCGTCTCCTATTCATACATTCAGCTGCGCGACATCGCGCTGCTGGTGGTGTCGGAGCATCTCGCGCGCTGGTGGCCGCTGACCGTGTACGGGCCGTGGCTGCTGGCGGGTCTGTCGATTCTCCGGGCGTCCGTACAACAGCGCACCGCCCGGCGTTCCTGGGCGGTGATGCTGCTCGCCTCCGGCACGGCGGTCGCGTTGTGCATCGGCCAGTCGACGAGTTCCCTGCTGGCCATGGTGATCGTCGGAATTCCGCCCATCACCGCGCTGGTCTGTTTCCGTGAACTCGTCGGTCAGTTCTCGTCCGGGCCCGGCCCTCGGCACGCCGCGGACACCCTCGTCGGCCCCAAGCAGGGCAGGCGGTAGGCGGCCGCGCACGTCATCCGAGGGCCTGTTCCGTCCAGATCGTCTTGCCCGTCGGGGTGGGGCGGGTGCCCCAGCGCTGGGTGAGCTGGGCGACCAGGAGCAGGCCCCGGCCGCCCTCGTCGAAGCTGCGGGCGCGGCGCATGTGCGGTGCCGTGCTGCTGCCGTCCGAGACCTCGCAGATGAGGCTCTCGTCGTGGATGAGCCGCAGCCGGACGGGCGGCTCGGCGTGCCGGATGGCGTTGGTGACCAGCTCGCTGACGACCAGCTCGGTGACGAAGGCCGCGTCGTTCAGGCCCCAGGCGTCCAGTCGGCCGAGCGCGTTCTTGCGGGCCTCGGCGACGGCCGAGGGGTCGGCGGCCACGTCCCAGGTGGCGATCCGGCCGGGGTCGAGGGCGCGGGGGCGCACGAGGAGCAGGGCCACGTCGTCGGTGGGCCGCTCCGGCAGTACGGAGCCCAGGACCCGGTCGCACAGCGCGTCCAGGGAATCGGCGGTGGGGGTGTCGAGGGCCTGGCACAGACGGGTGATGCCGTCGTCGATGTCGGTGCGGGAACCCTCACCGTCGGCGTCGCGGGACCCGAGCAGGCCGTCGGTGTAGAGGGCGAGCAGGCTGCCCTCGGGCAGTTCGGTGTCCAGCGACTCGAAGGGCAGACCGCCCAGGCCCAGCGGGGGCCCCGCCGGGAGGTCCAGCAGGGCGGCGGTGCCGTCCGGCCCCACCACGACCGGCGGCGGATGCCCGGCCCGCGCGAGCGTGCACCGCCGTGACACGGGGTCGTACACGCCGTACAGGCAGGTCGCGCCGACGACCCCGGTCGTCACGTCCGCCGCGGCGCCCCCGGTGATCCGGCCCCGGCCGCGCTCGCCCGTCCCCGGGCCGTTCCGCGGCCTCCGCCTCGGTGGCCAGCCGGGCCACCAGGTCGTCGAGGTGGGTGAGGAGTTCGTCGGGGGGCAGGTCGATGTCGGCGAGGGTACGGACGGCGGTACGCAGCCGGCCCATGGTCGCCGAGGCGTGGATGCCGTGGCCGACGACGTCGCCGACGACCAGCGCCACCCTGGCCCCGGAGAGCGGGATGACGTCGAACCAGTCGCCGCCCACCCCGGCGCGGGCGCCGGCCGGGAGGTAGCGGGAGGCCACCTCCACCCCGGCCTGCTCGGGCAGGCTCTGCGGCAGCAGGCTGCGCTGGAGGGTGACGGCGGTGCCGCGTTCGCGCGTGTAGCGCAGGGCGTTGTCGATGCTGACCGCCGCGCGGGCCGCCAGCTCCTCGGCGAGGACGAGGTCGTCCTGTTCGAAGGGGTCGGGGTGCCGGTGGCGGATGAAGACGGCGACACCCAGGGTGGTGCCGCGCGCGGTGAGCGGCACGGTCATCGCCGAGTGGAACCCGTAGTCGCGGATGCGGGCGGTCCGCAGCGGGTCCTCGGCCACCCAGTCGGCGATCGCGGGCTCGGTCACCTGGAACAGCAGGGCACGCCCCGACCGCAGGCTGCGCACCGGCGGCGAGCCGTCCGGGTACTCGTCGACCTCGCCGGGCGCGAGGACCGCCTCGGGCGTCCCCTGGTTGACGGACCGGTGGGCGATCCGCCGCAGGGCGAGGGCGTGGCCCGCCGCGGGCAGCCGCGGGACCCGGCCGTACTCCTCCGCCGCGCCGAGGACGGGGGAGAAGCCCTCGTCGAGGGAGGCCAGCAGGTCGACGCTGATGAAGTCGGCGAGGTCCGGCACGGCGATGTCCGCCAGTTCCTGCGCCGTCCGCGTCACGTCGAGGGTGCTGCCGATGCGGCGGCCCGCCTCGGCGATCAGTTGCAGGCGTTTGCGGGCCCAGTACTGCTCGGTCACGTCGTGCCCGGTGGTGGCCACGCCGAGGACGCGGCCGTCCTCGCCGTGGAGCCGGTAGACGTCCACCGACCAGGCGTGCTCGCGGGTCTCCCCGGGGGCCCGCGTGTGGTTCTCCAGGTATCGCGGTTCGCCGGTCTCCAGGACCTGCCGCATCACCCGCTCCAGCTCCCCCACGGCGGGATCGTCCACGGCCTCCGAGATGCGCAGCCCGCGCAGGTCGTCGTCGCTCAGGCCCAGCGCCCGGCCCGAGCCCTGGTTCGCCGCGCGGTACCGCAGGTCCGTGTCGTGCACCGAGGTCGCGCAGGACGGGGAGTCGAGGAAGCCGTGCAGCGCGAGCGCGTCGTCGCCGGAGCGCGGCAGCGTCCCCGTCAGGGCGGAGACCAGGAACCAGTCGCGGACCCCGCCGTAGGACGTGCGGTGGTGCGCCAGCACCCTGACCTCCAGCCGGCGCCCGTCGCGGTGCCTGAGGACGAGGGTGCCGTGCCAGCGCGGCAGGTCGGAGAAGGCCGGGAGTGCGTCCGCCGGGGGCTGCTCGGCGAGCAGGGAGGTCGCCGGCAGGCCCAGGATCTGCGTCGGGGCGTACCCGAGGAGGCGTTCGGCGCCGGCGCTCCAGCCGGTGACGGTGCCCTGTTCGTCGACGGTGGCCCGCGCGGTCAATGCCTCACCGGCGGGGTCCGGGCCGGAGCCCGCACCCGGTGCGCCGACGACACGCCGCTCCATGTCCGCTCACCTCGCTCTCACCGGGCTCCGGTCCAGGCGAGGCCACATCCCACCTAGGCCGCACCTCTATCTTCGATATGTCCCTCTACATCCTTTTCACACTATTCCCGGCCCGCCGGGTGGACCTCAGCTCCACTGCGGGCGGTCAGCGGCGGCGCGTCCACCCGGTATCAGGCTCCGCCCCCGCCGGAGTCCTCCCCTCCCCGGCGGAACCCTCACTCCTCCACGACGCCCAGGCCGCGATCTCGACGCGGTTGCGGGCCGGGAGTCCGGTCTGGATGTTGCCGAGGCGGGTCTTCACCGTGCCGACCGAGATGGACAGCTCGGCGGCGATCTCGGCGTTGGTGCGGCCGGTGGCGACGAGCCGGACCACGTCCGTCTCACGGGCCGAGAGACCGGAGTCCCGGAGGGGGGCCGGGGCGACCGTGGCGGCCGACGCCACCACCCTGCCGAGCGGTACGGCCGACGGCGCGACCCTGGCCGCGTCCGGGCGCCGGACGCACACGGAACGTCGTAAGTACCCGAACAATCTGTGGCCCTACACGTGTCACTCCCTTGCCAGCCGGACGGGTTGGGGCAAACATGGGGCAGCTCGTTTGAGCCGAAACTAAACTCCTCTCTCCGCCCGACAGGTGAAGCATGTCTACAAGTGCGTCCAGGACGCGGCACGCGGCCGGCGACGGCTACGCCACCGGCTCCCTCAAACAGAACGCGCTCGGCGTCCTGGGCATCCTCTTCTTCGTCCTCTCCGCACAGGCACCACTGACCGGTGTCGCCGGAGCGGCCCCGGTGGCGACAGCCATCGGCAACGGCCCGGGCGTCCCCGCGATGTACCTGGTGGCCGGCGTCGTGGTCCTGCTCTTCTCCGTCGGCTACGTCGCGATGGGCCGCCATGTCGTCGACGCGGGCGCCTTCTACTCGTACGTCGGCAAGGGCCTCGGCGGTACGGCGGCGGCGGGCAGCGCGGGAGTGGCGCTCCTCGCCTACCACGCCATCCAGGCGGCGGTGTACGGGCTGTTCGGCGCCGTGATGAACGGACTGGCGCTGCAGTACCTGGACACGGACATCCCCTGGTGGCTGTTCGCGCTCGGCACGATGGTGATCGTGCAGGTGCTCGGCGCGACCGGTGTCGACGTGGGCGCCAAGGTGCTCGCCGTGTTCGTGCTCGCCGAGATCAGCCTGCTGCTGGTCTTCGCCGTGGTGACGCTCCTCAAGGGCGGCGGCCCCGAAGGGCTGGCCCCCGGCTCCTCCTTCTCCCTGTCGGCGGCGCTCGACGGCGCGCCCGGGGTGGCGCTGATGTTCGCCGTGGCGTCGATGTTCGGCTTCGAGGCGACCGCGATCTACGGCGAGGAGGCGCGCGAGCCGCACCGCACCGTCCCCCGGGCCACCTATCTGGCGGTCGTCCTCGTCACCGCGTTCTTCGCCTTCACGTCCTGGATGCTGATCTCCGCGCACGGCCCCTCCTCCAGCGCGGCCGCCGCGGGCAAGGCGCTGGAGGCCGGGGACGGGGCCGGTTTCGTCGCCGCGCCCGTCTCCGCCGAACTCGGCGCGTGGGCGGGCGACGCCCTGCCGATGCTGCTGGCCACCTCGCTCTTCGCCAGCATCCTGGCGTTCCACAACTCCGCCAACCGCTACCTGTTCTCGCTGGGCCGGGAGGGGCTGCTGCCGCGCTCGCTGAGTTCGCTCAACGGCCGCCAGTCGCCGTGGCTCGCGGGTGTCGTGCAGACCGGGGTCGCCGCGCTGCTGGTGTTCCCCTTCGCGCTGGCCGGGAAGGACCCCGTGCTCACGCTCTTCTCCTGGCTGAGCGGTCTCGCCGTCCTGGCGATCATGCTGCTGTACCTGCTGACCTCGGTGTCGGTCATCGTGTACTTCCGCAACGAGCGGTCCGGCGACACGCGACGGTGGAACACGCTGATCGCCCCCGCGCTGGGCGCGGGCGGCATCGCCGGGGCGATCTGGCTGATCATCGCCAACTTCACCACACTCATCGGCGGCGACACGACGACGGCGGTGTGGCTGGCGTTGGCGGTACCGGGGGCGCTGCTGGCGGGGATGGCCATGCCGATGCTTTCGCACCCACCGAGCCGGAGGTAGGGCCGACGGGGTGCGGGTGAGGGGCGAGAGGGGTGCGTGGTCGGGTGCGGGCCCGGTGGGGCTTCTCGCGCAGTTCCCCGCGCCCCTGAGAAGCAGGGGCTGCGCCCCCTGCTTCTCAGCCCCGCAGCCCACCGCTTTCAGCCCCGCAGGACCACGACCTTCCGGCCCGCAGGGCCGTGGTCTTCCAGGCCCGCAGGGCCTGGTCTTCAGGGGCGCGGGGAACTGCGCGAGAAGCCCCACCGGACCTGCGGTCGCCGACGAACCCACACCCCCACCTCGATGCGCGCCCGGTCACCACACCGCGCGCCCGGTCACCCCACCGCGCGCCGCTGCCACGCACCGAACGTCTCCAGCGGCTCCCCACTCTCCAGCGCCCACGGATACGCCGTGACCAGCCCTCCGATCGCCCGGAACACCTCCCCCGCCTCCCCGACCCGCTTCGCCTGCACCAACGCGTACGCCAGCAGGTTGAGGTCGGCGACGGCCGCCGCATGGGTCAGATACCCGGCACGCGGCCAGTCCGCCGTCGCCCGGTCCAGCGCCGCCACCGCGTTCGGCCGGCTCCACAGGTGGACCGCGGTGAGCGCCTCCACACCGCCCTGGTCCAGCGTGCCCTGGTAGAGGTCGATGAGCGCGGCGATCTCCAGCCCCGCCGTCGGTGCCGTGGGCGCCGCCCCCGCGCGCACCCGGTCCAGGAAGTCGACGGTCTGCGCGTGCGAGCCGCACTCCCACGGCGAGAGATAGCCGAGCATCTGGAAGTGCGCCTCGCGGTGCCACGGGTCACGCCGGACGATCTCGTCCCAGAGCGGAAAGACCTCCTGGCTCGGCCGGCGCCACAGCCGCAGCAGACCGAGCCGCACCACCCACGGCGTGGGATCCTCCGGCCGCAGTGCGGCGGCGTGCTCACAGGCGTCGAGCGCCTCCCGGGTCTCCCCCGGCACCGGCTGCTCCTCGTACCGCGCCCGCAGCAGGACACCCCACGCGAACAGCAGCTGCGCGTCCGGGTCCTGTCCCTGCTCCTCCGCCCAGGAACGCTGGAGGGCGGGGGAGGTCGACTCCGCGAGGACGCTCAGCCGGTGGGCCCTGCGGTCCCAGTCACGCCCGCTGTCGCGCAGCAGCTGCTCGACCATGGCCACCGCGAGACTGCGACCGCCCGAACTCCCCCTCTCCACAAGACGTTTGCGCACCTTCCCGAGATCCGCGTCGTCGAGTTCGGGGGCGAGTCTGGTCGTGCCGCGCCGGCGACCGAGGAGAGCCATGGCCGGAGAGTAACGAATTTTGGTCGCACAGTGATGATTCGAGATGGACGTATGCCGATCCGATATTCCGACCGGCAGACGAGGGCGAGGAGTGTAGTACCAACTCGCCTATTCCGATGGGAACTTCACCTTATGTGCGCGATCTTCCCTCCCTATCATCGGAAGATGACGGAACCGACACAGCCCGGCCCGTACACGGGTCAGCCCGTACCTCAGCCCCAGCCGATGGCTTCCGCGCCCGGCTGGGCCCCGCCCCCGCAGCAAGGGGCCCCCTCTCCGTACGCGACCACGCCGCCCGCCGGCTACGGCAGACCCGCCTCCCCGCCGGGAGACCCGGCGGCGACCGCCGACCGAGTGTCCGGCGGGCTGCTGATACCCGCAGCCCTGTTCGCCGTCGGCGCCTCGTTCGCCACGCTGACCAAGTCGGTCCAGTACCTCGACGACGCGTCGGAGGAGCCGTCCTTCACGACCATCGCGACGGCGTGGTCCTACACCAACGGAGCGACCGGGGAGCCGACGCAGTCGGTCACCCGGTTCGCCGGCGTCATGCTGCTCGTCGTCGGTCTCCTCGCCATCGCCACCGCCCTGCTGCTCCTCACCGGCCGCGCCCGCCGGCTTCCGGTGGGCCCCGCGCTCGGCGTCGGGAGCGCCGTGCTGCTCCTCGGCACGACCCTGTCGGTGCTGACGGAGGCGCTCGACGACACCCAGTGGGACACGGAGGGCCGGACGACCAGTTTCGGCCTGGGCTTCGCTCTGCTGATCGTCGCCTGCCTGCTGGCCCTCGGCGCGACCGTGACCACCGTCCTCGGCACCCGACGCCCCGCCACCGCCTTCCCCGGACCCGCGCAGCCGTCGCAGCCGCCGCAGCCGCCGCAGCTCTGGCAGGCCGCGCCCGGCGGTGTTCCGGGCGCCCCCGGTGCGCCCGGTGCGCCCGATACCCCCGGTGCACCCGGTGCGCAGGCCGCCGCTCAGCCGGCCCCACCGTTCCCGCCGGCCCAGCCCCCGGCTCCCCCGACGCAGGGCTGATCCCTTCCCGATCCCGGCTTCTCACCCAGCGGTGTCCGCAGGAGTGTGCCGTGTCACCCTGCGGGCACCCCTCGCCTGTGCTACCTTGACCTGAAGTGGCAGTTTTGGTTACCAGAGGCTTCTGAGTGCTCTTCGACCTTCCGTCGACGAGCACTCTTTGTTGTTTCCGGGGCTTTCCGGGACTTTCTCAACTTCCCGTCGGGTCGAACCGTTGCTGCGACACCGGGTCCGCACAGTGTGGGCTCCGGGCACTGCATCAAGGGAGTTTCAGCATGGCATCCGGCACCGTGAAGTGGTTCAACTCGGAAAAGGGCTTCGGCTTCATCGAGCAGGAGGGTGGCGGCCCCGACGTCTTCGCCCACTACTCGAACATCGCCACCTCCGGCTTCCGTGAGCTTCAGGAAGGCCAGAAGGTGACTTTCGACGTCACGCAGGGCCAGAAGGGCCCCCAGGCCGAGAACATCGTTCCCGCCTGACGCTGACGCGTAACGCATGAGCCGGGGTCCGCGCCCGAAAGGCGCGGGCCCCGGCTCGTGTGCGACAGGCGCCGCCGCATCGAGGAAGGTCCCCATGAACCGCACGGCTCGTACGAACAGCAGCAGCTCCTCCCGGTCCCGTACGGAGGGCTCCGCCCGCACCGGCACGGCCCGGGGCGACCGCGCACGCTCACGCGGCGCGGCGACGGGTGACCAAGGGGCTCCTTCCCGTACGGCCGGAGCCGGATCGGCGACGGGCGGCACCGCACCGGGCCGCGGCGACGCCGCGAAGAACACCGCCGGCCGTGGCGACACCTCCAAGAGCACCGCGGGTCGCGGGGGCGCCGCCAGGACCGCCAAGAACACCGGCGGCCGCGCGGACACCGCCAGGGGCGCCCAGGGCAAGGGCGGCGCCGTCAAGAACGGCTCGGCCCGCGGCGGTGCGGCCAAGGCCGGCCGTGGTCGCCGGGGCGGCGGGCGGACCGTGGCGGCCCCCACCGGTGGCGAGTTCGCCCTGCCGGTCACCATCACGCCCGCACTGCCGGCCGTCGAGACGTTCGCCGAACTGGAGCTGCCCGCACAGGTGCTGGAGACGCTGCGGACCGAAGGGGTGACCGAGCCGTTCCCCATCCAGGCCGCGACGCTACCGAACTCCCTGGCCGGACGTGACGTCCTCGGCCGTGGACGCACCGGCTCCGGCAAGACGCTCGCCTTCGGTCTCGCCCTGCTGGCCCGTACGGCCGGACAGCGCGCCGAGCCCCGGCAGCCGCTGGCCCTCGTCCTCGTCCCCACCCGCGAACTGGCCCAGCAGGTCACCGACGCACTCACCCCCTACGCCCGCGCGCTGCGGCTGCGGCTCGCCACCGTGGTCGGCGGCATGTCCCTCGGACGGCAGGCGAGCGTGCTGCGCGGCGGCGCCGAGGTGGTCGTGGCGACCCCCGGCCGGCTCAAGGACCTCATAGACCGCGGCGACTGCCGGCTCGACCAGGTCGCCATCAGCGTCCTCGACGAGGCCGACCAGATGGCCGACATGGGCTTCATGCCGCAGGTCACCGCGCTACTCGACCAGGTGCGCCCCGACGGCCAGCGGCTGCTGTTCTCCGCCACCCTCGACCGCAACGTCGACCGGCTGGTCCGCGACTACCTGCACGACCCCGTCGTCCACTCCGTCGACCCGTCCGCGGGCGCCGTCACGACGATGGACCACCACGTGCTGCACATCGAGGACGACGACAAGCACGCCACCACGACCGAGATCGCCGCCCGCGACGGGCGCGTGATCATGTTCCTGGACAGCAAGCACGCGACGGACCGGCTGGTGAAGAAGCTGCTGGCGGTGGGCGTACGGGCCGCCGCCCTGCACGGCGGCAAGTCGCAGTCGCAGCGCAACCGGGCCCTGAGCCAGTTCAAGGACGGGGACGTCACCGCCCTGGTCGCCACGAACGTCGCGGCGCGCGGCATCCACGTCGACGACCTCGACCTCGTCGTCAACGTCGACCCGCCGGGCGACCACAAGGACTACCTGCACCGGGGCGGCCGTACGGCCCGCGCGGGCGAGTCCGGCACGGTCGTCACGCTCGTCCTGCCGCACCAGCGCCGTGACGTGACCCGGCTGATGGCGGTCGCCGGCATCACCCCGACGACCACGCGGGTCCGCCCCGGCGGTGCCGAGCTGAACCGCATCACCGGCGCGCAGGCCCCCTCCGGCGTCCCGGTCGTCCTCGCCCCGCCGGTCACCCAGCAGCCGGCCGCCCGCCCTCCTCGGCGTCACGCGGCCGTCGCAGCCGCCCGTCCGCCCAGGGACGCCGGCGCGCCCCTGCGAAGGGCAACGGCCGCTGAGCCTGCCGGTACCACGCCGAGGAACTCCTACGGGGGTGGCGGGCGTTCACAGGGAGACGTGCGGAACGCACGCGGACGACCGGAACGACCGGCACGACACGGGCTGAAGCCGAGGTGGCACGCATGGCGATGTGGGATCGGATCAAGGACCAGGCCAAGGGTCTGCAGCAGCAGGCGCAGGGCGCGCGGGGCGGCAGCGGACACGGACACGGGCAGCCGGGGGCGGGACCGCTGGGTTCCATGGGAGCCGGCAGGTCCTCTGGGTCCGGGCGATCCTCGGGCGGCTCCAAGGCCCAGCTGGTGAGCGCGCTCAAGTCCCAGCTCACCTCCCTGAAGACGGAGCTGAAGA
The DNA here is from genome assembly GCF_020982545.1 of Streptomyces sp. MNU76. Taxonomy (GTDB): domain Bacteria; phylum Actinomycetota; class Actinomycetes; order Streptomycetales; family Streptomycetaceae; genus Streptomyces. The sequence goes on from NZ_JAJKLK010000006.1 coordinate 319,981, forward strand.
GCGGTGCCTACCGGGACGCCAGCATGGCGATGTGCGCACTGGTCGCCGCCGCCGACGGGAACGTGGACCCGGCCGAGCGGCAGCACGTGGAGTCGCTGATCCTCAACAACGACGTCCTGCAGAACTTCCCCGCCGACCAGCTGCGGCAGCGCTTCAACCGGCACGTCGACCAGCTCTCCCGCAATTTCCAGCAGGGCAAGGCCGAGGCCCTCACGGAGATCGCCAAGGCCGCGAAGAAGCCGACCGAGGCACGGGCGGTCGTCCAGACCGGCTTCGTGGTGGCGGGCGCGGACGGGTACATCGCGCAGACCGAGGAGCAGGTCCTGCGCGAGGCGTGCGCCACCCTCGGCCTGTCCCCGCAGGAGTTCGGCCTCTGACACCGGCCGCCGCTCTGTGCGGCTGACACACCGGCACGCCTTCGGGGCTGACACCGGCCGCCGGGCTGCGCGGCGCGGGGCGCCCTTCCGTGACTCAGGGCAACGGGTCCGGACGGGGTGCCCCTGCGCAAGGCGCGGCCGCACCGGACGATGACGGCCGCATCGGCCAGGCCGCCCAGCACCACGCCGACGACCCCCATCGCCATGGACCCGCCCGAGCCGTCGTCGGAGCTCATCGCCACCGCCCACACGGGCTCAGAGGTGGGTATCCGGGGGGTTCGGGCGGGCCAGGCCCAGGTCGTAGGCGAGGATCGTGGCCTGGACGCGGTCGCGCAGACCGAGCTTGCGGAGCAGCGCGTTGACGTGGGACTTCACGGTGCCGACGGTGATGCCGAGCTCCTCGGCGATCTCCGCGTTGGTGAGTCCGGTGGCGACCAGGGAGAGAACGGTGCGCTGGCTGCCGGTCAGCGCGTCGAGGGCGCGCAGGCCGCCGCCGTCCGCCGTACCCGGGGTCGTACCGGAGGCGTAGTGGCCGATGAGGCGGCGGGTCGCGGAGGGGGCGAGCACGCTCTCACCGGCGGCCACCACGCGGATGCCGGCCAGCAGTTCGGCGGCGTGCACGTCCTTGAGGAGGAAGCCGGAGGCGCCGGCGCGCAGGGCGTCGAAGACGTACGCGTCGAGGTCGAAGGTGGTCAGGACGAGGACGCGGGGCGCGTTGTCCCGGCCGGTGATGATGCGGGTCGCGGCGATGCCGTCCAGTTGGGGCATCCGTACGTCCATGACGACGACGTCCGGTGCCAACTCCTCGGTGAGCCGCACCGCTTCGGCGCCGTCGGCGGCCTCACCGACGACCGTCATGTCCTCCTCCGCATCGATCACGGCGGCGAACCCCGCCCGTACGATGCCCTGGTCGTCGACGACCAGCACCCTGAGGCTCATCCGTCACTTCCCTCTTCGTCCTCTGTCGCGTCGCCCTGCTGCGGAACCGGTGCCGCGGCGAGCGGCAGCCGGAGGTGGACCGTGTCCGGGCCGCCGATGGTCAGGGTGCCGCCGAGCGGCGCGACGCGGGCCGTCAGCCGCTCCCGTACGGCGGTGCGAGCGGCGTGCGGCACGCCGGTGGCGGTGAGCGTCAACGTACCGTCGTGCGCGTCGAATTCGAGCATCGTCGGCTGGTCGCCGCCGGCCGCGAGGATCGTCTCGGCGGCGTGGTAGGCGGCCAGATCGACGGCGGTGGGGAGGCGTTCGGGCACCCGGTCGGTCAGACGTATCCGCACGTCGCGGCCGGTGGCCCGGGACTGGTGGGCGAGCAGGTCGAGGGCCTGGAGGGTGGGTTGCGGACTGCGGCCGGGGCCCGCGTCGCGTTCGCCGTCGCGGACGGTGTCGAGCAGGGCGCGCATCGCGGCGAGGGCCTCGCGGGCGCGGTCGGCGACCGCGTCGAGGCGGCCCGCCTCGGCCTCCTCGACCATGTCGGCGGTCCGGGACAGCACGGTCGTCTCCAGCCCCGCCGCGATCCGCCGCCGCTCGGCCCAGGCGTCCCGCACGGCCTCCTCGGTCCACAGGGCGACCCGCTCGTCCCGCGCGCCGCGGTCCCCTGACCCGCCGCCCGCGCACCACCCGCCCGGCACCCCCACCACGACCACCACGCCACCGCACACCCCGACCCCCACCCGAAACCCCCGTTCCCCTGCCCGACCAGGGCGCCGACGGCGGCGAGGCTGTGCACGAGAACGGCGGCGAGGGGAACGCGAGGGGCGGGGCGATGTGGGAGGGGAGGGTGCGGTGGGGGCGGGCGGAACACGGCCCCGCCTCGTCCGCGCGACCTTCGGCGGAGGCGGAGGCGGAGGCCGAGACCGAGACCGGGCCGGTCGAGTCCACGGGCCCGCGCGGCGCGTCCGCGGGGCCGTGGCCCATGTCGCCCGCCTTGCTCGGCTGGGACGGCGCCGTTGCTGTCGTTGGCTCCCACGCCCCGTCCGTCGCATCCGTGGTCGTCCCGGGCGCGTTCGCGATGCCGCGTGCCGTTTGGAGGGTGATGGCCGCGCATGTGGTGAGGAGGCTCAGGGCCGGAGGGAGGAGGGGTGGGCCGGTGTAGTGGGTCGCGGTCATGGCCAGGGGCCAGAGGAGGGGGGGCGAGGAGCGTGGTGAGGGCGGTTCGGGGCGCGCGGGGAGCCAGAGCAGGGTGAGGGCCTGGGCCGCGGCGAGCAGGGCGAAGAGGGTGCCGGCGGAGGCCTGTTGGGTGGCCGTCGCGGTGTCCGGGCGGATGACCAGCGCCGGGAGCAGCGGTTGCAGGACGAGGCCGGCGGCGGCCACCAGCTGTGCCACCCGGTAGCTGCGCGGGAGCGCCGCCACCGGCGCGGCCGTCCGGCCGGGCAGCGCCGCCCGTATCTCCCAACCGCCCTCCCCGTGGGCCCGCTGGTCAGCGTGCCGCCGGCCTCCCGCGCCCGTGACCGCAGGAACCCTGACCCCGCCCGCCCCGAGACCCCCGCCTGCGCCGTCGTCCCGGCGAGCGGCGCCGCACTCGTGACCACGACGTCCGTGCGGGTCTCGCCGTACCGCACCCGCACCCGCGTGTGCGCGCCCGGCGCGTGCCGGGCCACGTTGGTCAGGCCCTCGCGCACGATGCCGTACGCCGCGTCCGCGACGGCCCCGTCCGGCAGCGGGTCGAGCTCGCAGTCGATCCGCTGGTCGAGGCGGCGGAACCCGGCGACCAGGTCCGACAGCCGCTCCTCCGGCGAGGGCTGGTCCTCCCGGGAAGGCGCCGGTGCCCGTACCGCGCCGAGCGCCCGGGTGACCTCGCGACCGGTCTCGACCGCGAACTCCAGTGCCTCTCCGGCCAGTTCGGGCCGCTGGTCGCGCAGTCCGAGCGCGGCGCCCGCCGTGACGACGACGGCCGTCAGTTGGTGGGCGCTGACATCATGCAACTCCCGCTCCATACGCCGCCGTTCGACCGCCGGCAGCCGATGCCGCTCCGACTCGGCCCGCTGCAGCCGCTGCTCGGCCGCCCACCGTGCGCGCCGGGCCCGCCGTACGAGGAGACCGGCGCCGCAGGCGGTGGCGTGGAGGAGAGCGGTGAGGACGAGGTCGAGGCCCGAGGGGTCGCCGAGGCCGCGCAGGCTGATCTGCATCAGGCCCTGCCAGGCGGCGAGCGCCATCACGCACAACACGGCGGTGAAGGTGTCGCGTTCGGTCGCCACGGTGTACAGGGCCAGCGCGACGCCCGCCGTGCCGAGCAGGGCCGTCGCTCCGACGGGCAGCGGCCCGGCGCCCAGCGCGCACGCGGCGGCGACCACGACGAGCGCGACCACGGGGCGGCTGCGGCGCAGCGCCAGCGCGGCCGTCCCGACTCCGGCGACCAGGGCGGCCACCAGCAGGGCCGGCCCCTCCGGGACGGTCCCGCGCACCAGTGCCGCCCCGGGCCACACCACGGCCTGGGCGACGATCAGCAGGACCGGTAACAGCCGGTCGTCCTCTGTCCGCATCATGGCGCCCCCAGGCTAGAGCGGAGACCACCCGCCCGGAGTCCGGCTGGAGACCGAGGTCCGCGTCGTACCTGGGTTAGAGGAGGTGGGGGTGGAGGTGGAGATGGGGGCGGGTGCGGCGGCGTCCGGCGTCCGGCGTCCGGTGTCCGGTGTCCGGCGTCCGGCGTCCGGTGTCCGGTGTCCACAGGCTGTGGACGGCGAAGAAGGCCGACGCGCGCTTCTCGAACCGGATGAGGCCGTAGGAGCGGGCGAGCATGGTGCTGGTCTTCTCGCACCAGTCCTTTCGCACCAGTCCTTGCGCCGGTTCGCCTCCCGCGCCCTGAGCCCGGCCACCTTCGCATGCTCGGCCACCTTGGCGGGGCTGCCTTTCGGGGCTCTGGCCGACCACACCCGAGGCTCCTTCGCGACCGCTCCCGGCATGCCGTTGTCTGTGCCGGGAGCTAGTCTCCGGACAACCGACCGTATGCCCTTTTGTCCGCTTCAGGGAGGTTCTCATGGTCTCGCGGCTCAATCCCTACCTCAGTTTCGACGGCGACGCCCGGCAGGCGATGGAGTTCTACAAGGAGGTCTTCGGCGGCGAGCTGACGCTGCACACCTTCGGCAACTTCGGTCAGCCGGGCGCCCCCGAGTCGGACAAGATCATGCACGGCATGCTGGAGGCGCCGAACGGCATCACCCTCATGGGCGCCGACACCCCGCCCGGCATGGAGTACCACCCCGTCGGCGGCTTCTCCGTCAGCCTCAGCGGAGACGACGACACCGAGCTGCGCGGTTACTGGGGGAAGCTGTCCGAGGGCGGTTCCGTCTCGGTCCCGCTCGACAAGCAGATGTGGGGCGATGTCTTCGGCATGTGTACGGACCGCTTCGGCGTCCCGTGGATGGTCAACATCAGCGAGCCGCAGGGCTGAGCCGGCGCGTGCACAACCGAGGGGTGCGACACCTCGTCGGGTTCTCGGCACCACCGCCCGGTGGGGCCGGCGGACCCGACGGACGAGGAGACCGAAGGTGCCCAGGGTCGAGGCGAACGGCGTCGAACTCTTCTACGAACTGGCCGGTTCCGGCGACCCGTTGGTCCTGGTGCACGGCTCCTGGGGCGACCACCACAACTGGCTCCCGGTCCTCCCCGCCCTCACCGACCGCTTCCGCGTCCTGATCTACGACCGCCGCGGCCACAGCCGCAGCGAACGTCCACCGGGGCAGGGCAGCCGACGTGAGGACGAGGAGGACCTGGCCGCCCTGATGGAGACCCTGGGCCTCGCCCCGGCGTACGTCGCGGGCAACTCCTTCGGGGCGTCGACCGCCCTGGGCCTGGCCGCCCGCCGCCCCGGCCTGTTCCGGGGCCTGATCGCCCACGACCCTCCCCTGACCGGCATCGTGTCCGCCGGTTCGTCCGCCGGTTCGTCCGCCGCTCGAACTCCGCTGACCGGCGTCGAGTCAGAGGGTCCGTCCACCGCACGAACGCCGCTGGAGGACGTCGCCGAGAGGTTCGTCTCGGTCCTCGCCCATCTCCGCGCCGACGAACGCCTCGCGGCGGCCCGCCAGTTCACGGACGAGATCGCCCTCGGCCCCGGCACCTGGGACCGGCTCCCTCCCCCGGTCCAGCAGACCTTCCTGGCCAACGCCCCCACGTTCCTCGACGAGCACGGCGACCCGCACTGGGCCGACCTGGATCTCTCCCGCCTCTCCGCCTACGCGGGCCCGGTCCTGCTCACCAGCGGCACGACCGGCCCGCGGTGGTTCGCCGCCGTCACCACCCGCCTCGTCGAGGCCCTGCCGCAGGCGGCCACCCACACCTTCGAGGGTGCGGGCCACATCCCCCACGTGACCCACCCGGAGGCGTACGCGCGTGCCGTGACGGCCTTCATCGAGACGGCCGGCACGGCACGCGCATCCGGCTGGCGCCCAGCGTCCAGCCGAAGCTGACGTTCACCTTGCCGTCGCCGCCGAAGGACGTCACGCAGCGCGTCCTGTCAGGGACGGCGGTGGGCGTTGAGCCGGGCGGCCTGGCGGGTGAGGTGGGCGCGTTCGGCGAGGTTGGGGGCCTTGCCGGCGGCCTCGGCGTACAGACGGGCCGCCGTGGTCAGGTCGCCGTCGCGCTCGTGGAGGTGGGCCGCGACCGCGGTGTGGCGGGGCAGGGAGGCGTCCAGTTCGGCGAGGGCCGCGAGACCGGCGCGCGGTCCGTCGGCCTCGCCCACGGCGACCGCGCGGTTGAGCCGGACGATGGGGTTGTCGGTCAGAGCCGCCAGCTCGTCGTACCACTCGACGATCTGCACCCAGTCGGTCTCGGCGGCCGTGGGCGCGTCGGCGTGCAGGGCGGCGATCGCGGCCTGGGCCTGGAACTCGCCGAGCCGGTCGCGGGCGAGGGCCGCCTGGAGGATCCCGATGCCCTCGGCGATCAGACGCGTGTCCCACCGCCCCCGGTCCTGCTCTGCGAGCGGCACCAGGCTGCCGTCGGGCGCGGTCCGGGCCGCGCGCCGGGCGTGATGGAGCAGCATGAGCGCGAGCAGCCCGGCCACCTCGGGGTGGTCGATCGCGGCCGCGAGCTGCCGGGTGAGCCGGATGGCCTCGGCCGCGAGGTCGACGTCGCCGGAGTAGCCCTCGTTGAAGACGAGGTAGAGCACGCGCAGCACGGTGGCGACGTCGGCCGGCCGGTCGAGGCGCACACCGGAGACCGTCCGCTTGGCCCGGCTGATGCGCTGCGCCATGGTCGCCTCGGGGACGAGGTAGGCCTCGGCGATCTGCCGGGTGGTGAGGCCGCCGACGGCCCGCAGGGTGAGCGCGACCGCCGAGGCCGGGGTCAGCGACGGGTGGGCGCACAGGAAGTAGAGCTGGAGCGTGTCGTCCACGGCGGGCGCGGGGCCGGGCGGGGGCTGCTCCTCGACGTGGTCCTCACGCCTGCGGCGGGCGGCGTCGGCGCGGGCCGCGTCGAGGAACCTGCGCCAGGCCACGGTGACCAGCCAGCCCTTGGGATCACGCGGCGGATCGGCCGGCCAGACGCGGAGCGCCTCGACCAGCGCGTCCTGCACGGCGTCCTCGGCCGCCGCGAAGTCTGCTCCGCGGCGGACGAGAACGGTGAGCACGCTCGGCGTGAGACTCCTGAGCAGGATCTCGTCCATCACTTCGTGCCGCACGTGTGCCGTCACTCCGTGATGGTGGGCTGCACGCCGTAGAACGGGCGCACCTCCAGCCACTCGTGGATGGGCTTGCCGCCCGCCCCGGGGGCGGCGGACAGCTCACCGGCCAGCTCGACGGCGCGCTCGTAGCTGTCGACGTCGATGACCATCCAGCCGGCGATCAGGTCCTTGGTCTCGGCGAACGGGCCGTCGGTGACCGGCGGGCGCCCCTCACCGTCGTAGCGGACCCACGCTCCCTCGGGCGCGAGCGCCTGGCCGTCGACGAACTCGCCGGTCTTCTCCAGCCGGGCCGCGAAGTCGTTCATGTACTGCATGTGCGCCGAGATCTCCTCGGGGCTCCACCGGTCCATCGGCACGTTGTTGACCGGGGCCGGGGCGCCTCGGTAGTGCTTCAGCAGCAGGTACTTGGCCATGGTCGTACTCCTCGGTCCTCTGGCGACCCATTGTGGTCGCGTTCATACCGGGGACGGAGCTGGACGCGGGGTCTCGACATCGCCGTGGGATTCTTCCCGAAGATTTTTTGCGGAGACGGGCCGGACACGACAAAGGCAAGGAGTCATGTACTCCTTGCCACTCTCAACGTATAGCGCACCGGGGGGCTTGCGGCAAGGCCCCCGTGGTGCCGCAGAATCTCCGGCCTGAGCCTGAATCGACGAACACCGGGGGCGCTTCGATGCGTGTGCTGTTGGCGAACTACGACTCGCGCGGGGGCGTCGAGCCGCTGGTCGGACTCGCGGTCCGGCTGCGCGAGCTCGGCGCGGAGGTGCGGGTGTGCGCGCCACCGGACGAGGAGTTCGCGCGGCGGCCGGCGAGTGTCGGCGTGCCGCTGGTGCCGTTCGGCCGGCCCGTACGCGCGCTGATGACCGCGGCGGCGCCGCCGACGCCGGGCGGTGTGCCACGGCGGGCGGCCGAGCTGCTGGCCGAGTTCGACCCGGTCGCCGAGGCGGCCGAGGTCGCCGGGACGGTCCTGCCGGACAGGGCGGTGCGGGCGGCGAGGCTGCTGCTGGACATGTACGGAGGGGAGCGGCGGTCTACGTCAGCATGAGCCGGGGTGCGGGGGCCGCCCACCGTCATTCCCCACGCCCGACACGCTCCACCCCTCCCGCCTCCCACCTCCCTCCCCGTGACGCGCCCTCACCCCGCCCCTCACTCCACACCCGGAGCACGCGGACATGACCTTCGGAGTAGACGAGATGCACCCCCGACCACCTCCACCCCCACCACCAACTCCACCCCGAGCGGCTTCCGCCCCCACCCACCCCAGCGTTCCGTCTCCCCGACCGGCTCTCCGCCAAGGCCCCGCCCTCCTCTCCACCGACGAGCGGCACTTCGCGGCCCTCGCCACCTCCCTCGCCCGTTCGATCGCCGAGGTCTCCGCCCAGCTCGACGCCGAACGGCGGGCCCCCGGCGGCCTGGGCCGCCACGCCATGGACCGCGACACGGAGATCCATCGCCTGACCGCCCGTCTGCGCACCCTGCGCCGCTTCGGCCTGGACCTGTGCCTCGGCCGTATGGTGACCGAGGACGACCCCGAGACCCCGGTCTACATCGGCCGCCTGGGCCTCACCGACAGCACCACGGGCCGCCGTCTGCTGGTCGACTGGCGCTCCCCCGCCGCCGAACCCTTCTTCGGCGCGACCCACGCCAACCCGATGGGCCTCACCAGCCGCCGCCGCTACCGCTGGACCGACGGCCGTATCAGCGACTACTGGGACGAGGTCTTCTCCTCGTCCGAGCTCGACAGCCTCACCGACCACCAGCACACCGCCTCCCTCGACGACCAGTCCGCGTTCATCGCCAGCCTGGGCACCAACAGGTCGGAACGCATGCGGGACGTCCTCGGCACCATCCAGGCCGACCAGGACGCCGTCATCCGCGCGAGCTCCCGGGGCGCGCTGGTCGTGGACGGCGGGCCCGGCACCGGCAAGACGGTCGTCGCCCTGCACCGTTCCGCGTACCTCCTCCACGCCGATCCCCGGCTGGGTCACCGCCGGGGCGGCGTCCTCTTCGTCGGCCCCCACCGGCCGTACCTCTCCTACGTCGCCGACGTCCTGCCCAGCCTCGGCGAGGAGGGCGTGCAGACGTGCATCCTGCGCGACCTGGTCGAGGAGGGGGCGGCGGCCGGCGGCGAGCCCGACCCGGAGGTGGCCCGTCTGAAGTCGTCCGCGGCGCTGGTCGACGGCATCGAGAAGGCCGTCCGCTTCTACGAGGAACCGCCCACCGAGGGCATGACGGTGACGACCCCCTGGTCCGACATCCGGCTGAGCCCCGCCGACTGGACGGCGGCCTTCGACGCGGCGGAACCGGGCACCCCGCACAACGAGGCCCGCCACCAGGTCTGGGAGGAACTGCTGACGATCCTGGCGGACAGGCACGAGGCCGCGACCGACCCCGACGGGAACCCCGACCGAGACCCCGAAGCCGAGACGGCCGTACCCCCGGCCCTCCTCCGCAGGTCCCTGCTCCGGAACAGGGACCTGGTCACGACCTTCAACCGGGCCTGGCCGCTGCTGGAGGCGGCGGACCTGGTGGGAGACCTGTGGTCGGTACCGGCGTATCTGCGGCTGTGCGCGCCCTGGTTGAGCCGTGACGAGGTCCGGCTCCTCCAGCGCGACGACCCCCAGGCGTGGACGACGTCCGACCTCCCCCTCCTCGACGCCGCCCGCCGGCGCCTCGGCGACCCGGAGACGGCCCGCCGCAAACGCCGCCACGAGGCCACGCTCGCCGCGCAGCGCGAGCGGATGACCCAGGTCGTGGACAACCTGATCGAGGCGGTCTCCAACTCGGGCGCCGACGGCGACGACGGCGAGGGCCTGGTGACGATGCTGCGCGGTGAGGACGCCCGGGTGAGCCTGGTCGACGACTCCGAACTCCACACCGCCGACCCGGACTTGCTGGCGGGACCCTTCGCCCACATCGTCGTGGACGAGGCGCAGGAGCTGACGGACGCGGAATGGCAGATGCTGCTGCAGCGCTGCCCGTCCCGCAGCTTCACGATCGTCGGCGACCGCGCCCAGGCCCGGCACGGCTTCACGGAGTCCTGGGAGGACCGGCTGAACCGGGTGGGCCTGGGCCGCATCACGCAGTCCTCCCTCACCATCAACTACCGCACCCCGGAGGAGATCATGACGGAGGCGGCACCGGTGATCCGCGCCGCACTCCCCGACGCGAACGTCCCGACGTCGATCCGCAGCAACGGCATCCCCGTCGACCGCACCCCGACGTCGGACCTGACGACGGCCCTGACCGCGACCCTCGACACCTGGCTGGCCGCCAACGCCGACGGCACGGCGTGCGTGATCACCGCACCGAACTCCGCACCGGCCTCCGGGACGTGGGTCGGTGCGACACCCCGGGTCCGCGTGCTGACCCCAGAACTCTCGAAGGGCCTCGAATTCGACTTCGTGGTCCTCGTCGACCCGGAATCCTTCGGCGAGGGCATCGAGGGGGCGGTGGACCACTACGTGGCGATGACCCGGGCGACCCAGCGCCTGGTGATCCTCACGAGCGTCTGAGCCTGAATTCACGCGGGACGTTCACCCCGAGGTTCAGCCGCCGCGGGCGGCTCCCTCCGGCCAGACGACGTCCACGGGGATCCCGGCCGCCCGCGCCGCGAGCACGGCGTCGGCGGTGCCGCCGCCCTTGCCGGTGGGTGGCGCACCGTCCCACACGGCCACGAGGCGGTCGGCCCGCTGGACGAGCACGGCGTTGGCGGCCTCGTACGCCTCCCGGTCGGCCGTCTCGTAGGGCAGCACGACGACCTCCTCGGCGGCCGCCGCCAGCCGGTCGTACGAGCCCCCGTGCTCGGGCTCGACGACGCCGCGCCGGTAGTCCCGGGAGGGCACGACGACGACCAGCCGACCCCCGGCGGCGAGCACGGCCTCGGCGAAGACCGTGTCGGCCCCCTTGGCGATGCAGGACACCCCGACGAGCGGGCCGCCGTCCCCGGCGTACGGCTTGAGCAGCTCGTCCAGCGCCGCGCGCACCAGGGGGACGGCCCGTTCAGTCAGATCCAGGTGCCCGGTCACCGCGATGGTGGTCTGCTGCTGACGCGGAACGGGGCCGCCCTCAGCGTCGGTCATGCGAAGACGCCTCTCTGTCGATCACTGATGGTCCCAGTGGATGTGGCAGTGGCTAGTCGCTGTCGAGGGGGACCCAGGCCCGCCCTCCCGTGTCGTCCGTGCCGTACCAGTAGTGCGGCATTCCCTTGATACTGGCCGTCTGGAAGGGGCGGCCGTGGTCGTCGATGCGGATCGTGCCGGTGCGGCCCTGGGAGGACCAGTCGAGTTCGAGGTACCAGCGGGCATCGTAGGTCTGTGTCGTCGCGTCGACCAGCAACACCTCGGGGTCGTCGGCGGAGACACGGTACGGGAAGCGGACGGCCGGGAGGACGCGTCCGCCGTCGGCGCCGTCCTCGCCGTCCTTCGGGTGGACGATGGGGCGGTCCGCGTCGAGGTTCACGGTGAAGCGGCGGGGCGTGAGCTCACTGCCGCAGCCCTGGCCCATGTGGTACGCGGTCCCGCCCTCCGGGGTGTCCCGGCCGACGACGCGGACGTGCAGCGCGTCCAGGACCACGGCCGCCGACGACTTCCCCTGCACCGAGATCCGCACCTTGGTCTGCCGCCCGTGCACCGCGTTCTGCGTCGCCGCCCAGACCTCGGCGTCCTGCTCCGACGGTGGGGGAGGCACCTGGGCGGGCGGCTTGTCGATGACGTAGTCGTGGTCACACCCCTTGTCCCAGACGAGGGAGTCGACGCTCCAGGTGAGGGGCGGAGCGGGGCCGGGTTCGTGGAGCGGCCGTCGGCGCCCGGGGTGGTGGGGCCGGTGCTCGCGGAACCGGTACCGGAGGGGTCCGGCTCGGCCTCGGAGGAGCGACCGTCCGAAAGCGCGGTGAAGCCGACGAGGGTGCCGGAGCAGGGCGCAGGCGGCGGCTGTGGAGGCCAGGACCGGTCGTCGGCGGTACCAGGGAAGGGGCGGGGAGCGGAGGAGGGGAGCGCACGTCCGGGTCGGGATGGTCCCCGGGGTGTTCTGCGGGGCCGCTCTGTCCGGCGAGGGTCTCGTCCGTGTCGGCGTGTGCGTGCGTGTGTGCGTCCTCGTTCTCCTCCTCGCTCGCAGTCGGTGCCGGAGACGGAATCTCCTCTTCCGGCGCTTCCGCCGTACGCACCCGCTGACGAGCCGCGACCGCCGACAGCCACAGCCGGTGCAGTTCGAGCCGCTCCTGTGGTGTCGCGCCGCAGAAGGCCGCGAGCCGCTCCACGGGCGCGTAGTCCTGGGGTACGGCATCGCCCGCGCAGTACCGGTGCAGCGTGGAGGTGTTCATGTTGAGACGGCGGGCGAGGGAGCCGTAACTCCGGTCGGTACGGTCCTTCAGACGCCGCAGCAGCGCCGCGAACTCGTCGGCATCGCCCTGAATCGACATCGTTTCCCCGCCGTCCCCGCCGTCCCCGCCGTCCGCGATCCGCATCCCGGGCCCTGTCGTCACCGCCCGTACGGGTACGCGCATCACTACGCGTATCCGTACGCGTATCAGTACACGTATCAGTACACGTATCACTGCACGTCAGATGCAGGGGGATGGTTCCACCGCTGCCCGGCCCCGGTGCCGCCCGCTGTCGTACCGGACGGCACGGGACGGGGCACCGCCGTCAGCGGGCGCTCGTGGTCCCGATGTCGGAGATGCGGTCGTACCGCTCCACCACCACGAAGAGCTTGACCTTCTGCGTCGTCGTTCCGCTGCCGAAGGTCAGGGTGACCACGACCTCGTGGCTGTGCCCCATGCTGCCGTTGTCGGACACCGTCCACCGCGCCGGAACGTTCTGGGCGCGCAGGACGCCGTCGGCCCCGTTCTTGTTCTCCCAGGCGGCCAGCCGCTTGGCGAAGTCGGGCGTCAGGTAGTGCTTGCGGAGCGCCTTGGCCAGCGTGGTGTCCGGGTCCGCGTAGTCGCCCTTCGCGTCGATGTACGCGCCGTAGAAGTCGGCGACGCGGGTCACCACGGTGCCGGGCGTACCGGTGACCGACTTCGGTTCGGCGACCGGCTTCGACTGGACGGCGACGGCGGCCGGCTTCGACGTGGCGGTGGGCGCCTGGGCCGAGGCGGGGACGGACGCCTGCGCCGGCATCTGCGCCGACACACCGAGCCCTACGGCGAGGACGAGACCGGCGGCGGCCGCGCGGAGACCGTAGCCGCGGCGGGCGGAGAACTTCGTGTTCATGTGCGTCATCCATCTCTGGTCGTCGACCCGGCGCTCGGCCACGGAGATGCCCGGTACGCAGGGTCGGGAGGGTGTCGTCGCCACACGGTGGCCGGGCCGGTCGTGGTGACCCGGTCGGGGCGACACCCAGAGCTTCGAGGACGCCGGGACCCACCACAACGGCTGCCGCCCCATCCCGGACGGCAGAACGGTCCCACCCCAGTTGACCTGGGAAGAAAGGGTTCCTGGGAATGCCCTGGGATACGTCCTTGACCGCACCCGGGGCTCGACAGGAGAGCGGACTCGCGGGCTCAGCCCGCCGTGGAGGAACTCTTTGAAGGAGCCCCGGAGGGAGTTCCTGAACGACCCCGGGTGATGGCGTACCCGAAAGCCGTCGCCAGGACGTACATCAGAACCGAGTAGACGGCGCTGGGAATGGCGACCTCGGTGCTGTCGAGGATGCTCAGGGCGATGGTGAGGGCCACGGTCGTGTTGTGGATCCCCACCTCCATGGCGCTGGCGACGGCCTGAGGCTGACCGAGGCGAAGCGCTCGGGCACCGCCGTAGCCGATGCTGAGGCTGGCGAGGCAGAAGATGCCGGTGACCAGGCCGACTTGGCGAAGGTAGTCGGCGAGGTTCTCCCGCTCTCCCAACAGCGCCGCGAGGGACACCGCGACCAGGACGGCGATGGAGAACACCCGCACCGGACGGTCGGCGCGGGCGGCGAAGTCGGCGGACCGCCGCCGGACGAGCATGCCGATCCCGACCGGGATCAGCACGATGGCGATCACCTGCAGCACCTTGCCGAATTGCAGTCCCAGGTCGCCCTCGGCGTCGAAGTGGTTGATGGGCAGGTTGGTGACGAGGGGAATGGTGACGGCCGCGAGCACGGAATTGATCGCGGTGAGGGTGATGTTGAACGCCACGTCCCCGCGGAACAGATGGCTGAAGAGATTGGCGGTGGTACCGCCCGGTGACGCGGCGAGCAGCATCACGCCCACGGCGAGCAGCGGGTCCACCTTGCTTGTCGGGCAGGGTGCCCGGTCCTTCAGGCCGGGGTGAATGCCCGTTCCCGTGTAGCGGGGCAGGGGAAGCCGGATCGCCGGCAGGGCGATTCGGCGTCTGGGGAGGAACAAGGCGGGCGGGGGACGGCCTCAACCGTTCGCGGTGTCGGCGGGTCGGGGCCGTGTGGTTGGAGGTTGCCCTGGGAGGGATGAGCGCGTCGGTCACTCTCATGGGTGATGTGGGTCGAAGTCGTGCGCGGGTGGGGAACGGGGTGTCTAGGTTCGTGGCATGTCTCGTTTCCGGATGTATCCGTCGCCTGCGCAGGCCGAGCAGATGCTCACGCACTGCGCGCACGCGCGGTACGTGTGGAATCTTGCTGTCGAGCAGCACGCCCACTGGCGGCGGTGGCGCAGGTCCGCGCCGGGTTTTGCGGAGCAGTGCCGTCAGCTGACCGAGGCCCGGCGGGAGAACGCGTGGCTGGGTGCGGGGAACGCGGACGTGCAGCAGCAGGCCCTGAAAGACTTCGCCCAGGCAAGGAACGCCCGGTTCACTTCGGGGTTCGGTGAGCCGACCTGGCGCAGGAAGCATGTGCACGAGGGTTTCCGGGTCATCGGCACCGACCGCGTGCCGGAATATCACGTGGACGGGTCGGCGAAGCTGAACGCGAGGACCGGCAGGCAGGTCATGGGCCGCTCGGTGGTCGTGCAGAGGCTGAACCGGCGGTGGGCGCAGGTGAAGGTGCCCGGCTGCGGCTGGGTCCGCTTCCGCCTCAGCGCCCGAGGTAAGGGTGCGAAACTGCCGGAGGCGAAGACGTTCCGGGTCACCTTCCGCAACGGGCAGTGGCACATCGCCTTCGCCGTCATCCCGGACCCCATTGAGGGGCCGGGCACGGACACGGTGATCGGCATCGACCGGGGCGTCACCGTCACCGCTGCCCTCTCCGACGGGCGGAAGCTGAACTGCCCCCAGCTCACCGTCAAGGAACGCGCCCGGATCCGCAAACACCAGCGGCGCGCGGCCAGAGCACCCAGAGGCAGCCCCGCCAAGGCGGCCGAGCATGCGATCGTGGCCGGGCTCAGGGCGCGGGAGGCGAACCGGCGCAAGGACTGGTGCGAGAAGACCAGCACCATGCTCGCCCGCTCCTACGGCCTCATCCGGTTCGAGAAGCTGAACATCAGAAACATGACCCGCTC
Organism: Streptomyces sp. MNU76; assembly: GCF_020982545.1. Taxonomy (GTDB): domain Bacteria; phylum Actinomycetota; class Actinomycetes; order Streptomycetales; family Streptomycetaceae; genus Streptomyces. Next base: position 335,357 of record NZ_JAJKLK010000006.1, read on the forward strand.
CGCGAAGGGAACCGTGGAGCGGCCCGGCAGGAGTGTGGCGCAGAAGTCCGGCCTGAACCGGGCGATCCTCGCCCAGGGCTGGGGCCTGCTGCGCCAGCGCACCGGACACAAGGCCCCCGGCCGGGTCGAAGACGTACCCGCCCCCTACACGTCTCTGCGGTGCAGTGCCTGCGGTTGGATCGACAAGAACTCGCGCAAGAGCCAAGCCGGGTTCGTCTGTTCCTCCTGCGGCTTCACCTGCAACGCCGACACCAACGCCAGCATCAACATCGCGGCAGGACAGGGCGGGATCCCCCGCCCCCTGCGGACAGCCGGTGCCGGAGGGACGACACCGCCCAACCAGCGGTCGAGCGTCCGTGAACCTCAGCCCATATGGGTTGGAATCCCCCTCTTTTAAGAGGGGGAGGATGTCAAAGTGAAGCAGCACCGACCCTCTGGTACAAGGCTTTGGCCGACCGGCGTGATGGGCGGCGTGATGGGCGGCCCGACGCCGCTGGTCCTCCTACAGCGGGGCGCTTACGTGGGCAGTTCCGATGCGCCCTAGTAGTAACCCTTTTCCCCGTCGAGCAGCTCCCTCACGATGTCCGCGTGGCCCGCGTGGCGCCCGGCCTCCTCGACGAGATGGATGAGCATCCAGCGGAGGTTGGCGCTGCTGGAGCGGAAGTCGGGGTGGCGGCCGACGTCGTCCAGGGACGCCCCGGCCACGATCTCGTCGCTCCGGACACACTGGGCCTCGTACTCCGCGAGGAGCTGCTTCAGCGAGCTGCCGTCGGTCCGCCAGTCCGCGTCCTCGCCGATCTCGACCAGGGACGGATTCTGCGTCTTGTCGCCGCCCAGGAACAGCACCTCCAGCCAGGTGTGTTCGACCCACCGCATATGGCTGATGAGCCCGGCCATCGTCATCGCCGGCGAGGTCGGGATGACGGAGCGGTGCGCGTCGGCCTCGCTCAGGCCCTCGCATTTCCATCTCAGGATCCGCCGCTGCACATCCAACCAGCCGAGGAGCGCGGTGCGTTCGTCTGCCTGGAAGGGGGGTCGCTCAAGTGAGGGTGACATGCCCGCACGTTAAAACGCCCGGTCTCCGGATGCCGCCCGATTTTCGATCTCTCGGCGCGCCGGACGGCCCTGAGTTCGCGCCAAGTGCCGTGCCGGCAGCCGCGGCTGGACGCACGTCCAAGGCCCAGGACAGCTGCGAGGACGGCCGCCAGTTGTGGGGCACCTACCGCCTCGCGCGCATCGGAAAGGCGACGACCTCATGAGCTGGACCATCAGACGCGCACCCGGCCGCCCCGTACGCCGCACCGACGACGACCGCTTGGCCGTACCCCTTCGTCTCTCCCTGAAGGACGGACACGCGACGGACGCCGAGCTGACCCTCACCCTCGCCGAGGCCGAGCACCTGCACGCCGCGCTGTGCCGCGCGCTCGACGGCGAGCCGACACCGCCCGCCGCGCCGGACTGCCGTGAGTCGGTGCAGGCTTCGCCCGGGGTGGCGCACATCATCGGGCGGGCGTGGGGCACGTCAGCACGGCCGGCTTCATGAGACCCCCTCCCGGTCGGCCTCCTGCCGGGCCGGCCGGGAGGCGCGGTCCCGGATTGCCTGATGCCCCATTGTGATCTTCGGGTGTACAACCCCGTGCGGATGCCGGCCGTCTGCAAGGCGCGGGAGAAAATGAGCCTTCGGCGCCTTGCCGTAAGGAGATTGGGGATCAGGTGGGGAAGCAGGTCTGGAGAGTCGTCGTAGCGGGTGGTGCGGCGGCGGTGTTCACGGCCATGGCCGCGGCGCCGGCCGGGGCGGCCGAGGGTGGGGTCTCGTTCACCCGTGTCCAGGTGAACGACGGCAAGCCGATTGTGATCGGAGTGTCGAAGGAGGTGGCGGCGCCCGCCTCCTTCCGGATGACGACCACGCACAAGTGGAAGTGGCCGGCGGTGTTCCTGTACCGGGGTGGCGCGGGTGATCGGTTGTGGCACGCCGTCGAGACCAGCGACTGCGTCAAGGTGAGCTCGGGCGTCTGCGACTTCAACGAGACGATGTACTTCGACCCGAGCGTGTGGGACATGCGGAACAGCGAGGCCGGGGCCTGGAAGGTCGGGGCCGAGGTGTACTTCCAGGGCGGCGGCGGTGACACCGACGACAAGAATCTGACGGTCCACGTCAAGCGCAACTCCCGCCTGACCGTGAACGCCTCGCCCGAACCGGTGGCCAAGGACAGGACCATCACCGTGACCGGAAAGGTCACGCGGGCCAACTGGGAGACCAGGAAGTACGCCTCCTACGGAGGCCGCCAGGTGAGCCTGCAGTTCAAGCCCGCCGGCACCGCCTCCTACACCACGGTGAAGAAGGTGCGGGCGAACGGCTCGGGTGACCTCAGGACGACCGTGAAGGCCACCAGGACGGGCACGTGGCGATGGGTGTACTACGGCAACACCACCACCGGACCGTCGACGTCGTCCGGGGACACCATCGTGGTGAAGTGATGTCCGCGGTGCCGGTGGGCTGGTGGGGGCCGAGTCGGCGGTGACGGCGTCGGGCCCGTCGAGGCTGACGAGGAGCGATCCACCGGGTCAGGACGTGTGGCGCTGGCGAGCGCGTAGCCAGCGGACACCCTTCACGGCGTACACGGCGGTCATGAGCACGAAGCCGGCGCAGGTGAGCCAGAACCAGGGTTCCGCCACTGCGAGACTCAGCACCAGACCGCCGATGAGCAGCAGGGAGGCGACGACGTCCAGCAGGTCGAGGCGCGCCTCGAAACGCACCGCCGAGTCGGAGCCGCGCAGTCGGCGGATGACGGGAACGAGGCCGAGGGCCTGCAAGAGGGCCAGGCCGAGAGCGAGCCAGACGAACCAGCCGGGTATGTCCACGGCGCGCACTGTAGCGGGCCTCCGGAGCCCTTGAGTGTTCTGCGTGACAACGCCTGCTGAACAGCTACTGCACCTCAAAGACCACTGGGCCGAGAGTTCGGGACGAAGAGCTCGGCAACAGGTCAGCCGCAGAGTTGGCCCAAGATCACCTCAGCTTCCCGGTTGAGGGCTTCGACGCTGTAGTCCTCGGGCGGTGGGTCGCTCACCGGCAGTGGCCACACTGGTCATCATCCCGGCTGTTCGGGGGATACGCGGGCGGCCGCGGAGACGTATCCCATCCTGTGGGGGCATCCCTTGCTGGGACGAAAGGGAGACATGATGCCGCTCTATCTATCGAGGTTCAGCTACACGCCGGAGACCTGGGCGAGACTCATCGGTCACCCCGAGGACCGCGCGAAGGCCGCTCAGTCGTACATCGAGTCCGTCGGCGGCAAGCTCCACGGTTTCTGGTACGCGTTCGGCACCCGCGACGGATACAACCTGTGGGAGGCCCCCGACAACGTCTCCATGGCCGCGGTCGCCCTGGCGATCAGCGGAGGAGGCGCACTCAGCTCGTTCGAGACGACCGTTCTCCTGACCGTCGACGAAACCATGGACGCCCTGCGCAAGGCCGGGCAGATCCAGTACCGGGCCCCCGGCGCGTAGCGGTCCGGACGGCCGGCACCTGCCGTCCCCTATGGCAGCAGGGCCGCCGTCTCCGCTCCCGGCTGGGGGACGCGCCTCGTCACCCAGCCGAGCTGATCACGTCTCCCGACCGGTGGGCACCGGTTCCACCGGGCGGATCGCGGTGAAGTCGTGGAGTTCGTCGCGGGTGGCGGAGAGCAGCAGTAGCCATTCGTCGCAGCCCTGCCATGGGTAGAGGTCGCCGGCTCCTCCTCGGACCACTCGTGGTCCGTCGCCCGTGCGGGGGCGTGCGTCCAGCGGCGCGGCCGTGAAGTCCGGGATCCACACGTCTGCGCACAGCTCGTTGGTCGACCCCATCGCCGCCAGGCCGAAGGCGTTCTCGGCCGCGGCGGTGCGTTCCTCGTCGGCGAAGTCGTCCAGTACCTGGTCCTTGTCCGGCTTCGCGTCCCCGCGGAAGGTCAGGGTGGTCGTGCCCGCCCGGGCCGCGTACTCCCACTCCGCCTCGCTCGGCAGCCGGAACGGCAACTTGCCCAGCAGGTCGTCCAGGTCGTCCTCCAACCGGGCTGTGGTCGAGGTCGAATTCGTGAAGCTGTCCTCGTACTCGGGCAGCCAGTGCCGTACTTGCGCCACCGTGAGCGGATGCCGGGCGATCAGGAACGGCTCGACCCGTACTTCTCGCACCGGTCGGGCTCGGCCGGCACTGGCGAAGAACACTTCGAGGTCGTCTTCGGCGCCCCCGGCCCGCTCGATGGCACGCACCGTGTCCAGTTCCGCGTCGGACAGGCCCATCCGGAACGTTCCGCCGGGAACCTCCCGGAAGACCACTCCGGACGGAGTGTGCCGCCAGGCTGGTCGGTCGGCCACGATCTCTTGCTCCCACATGGATCCGGACGCTAGCAGCCGGGCTTCCCGATGACGGAGGGGAGTCAGGAGGGTGCCCTCCCGCGTGCTGGGGAATCGGGGAAGGTCCTGCCAGAAGGGGGCCGTTGCCTTCGGTCGAGCCGAAGCTCCGTCGTTGTCACCGGCAGAGCGACTGCTCGTTCAGCGGCCCAGGAGCCCGGCCGCGCCGAGGCGGAGATCGAGCCCGACGTCCGGGGCTGGCTCGCGGGCTTCTACGCGGTCCTGTCCGCCGACACCATGCCTGCCCCGGGCGAGCCCGACCCGCACTTCGTCACCCGCGGCGGCGGCCGGCTGCGTGACCGTTTCCCCACAGGGGTCCTCCCGGCCTGGCTGAGCGAGAGCGACCTTGACGTCTACGCCGGGGAGTTCGAACGCACGGGGATGACCGGCGCGCTCAACCGCTACCGCGCCATGGACCGCGACTGGGAAGACCTCGCCCCGCACCGTGGAGCCCCGATCAAGCAGCCGTCCCTGTTCGTCGGCGGCGCACTGGACGCCTCCACCACCTGGATGTCCGACGCCATCGACGCCTACCCCACCACCCTCCCCGGGCTGTCGGCCTCCCACCTCCTGGAGGGCTGCGGCCACTGGATCCAGCAGGAGCGCCCCGACGAGGTCGACCGCCTGCTGAGCGACTGGCTCGCCACCCTCCACGGCTGAACCGGGCGGTCCGGGAACAGCAGCCCGCGCGCCGACGCGGTGCGTACACCCGCGAGGCGCCGCCCCGCCCTGCCGAGGCGCCCCTTGGTGTCCCCGGGCCGCGGCGGCGTCCGTGGGGAGGCGGGGCTGGTCGGCGGTCGCCTGATTGCGGGGCCCGTCCGGCGCGGCAACGCGAGGGCTCGCCCGGACGCCTCCCGCGGCCCGGGTGGAGCTCAGCGGAGCAACAGGTCGCGGATCGCCTTCGTGATCTCGTCGGGCGCCTCCTCGGCCATGAAGTGCCCCGCGCCGGTCAGCCGGTGGTCCAGGTCCGGCGCCCACGCGTGCCAGACCGCGGCGGCGTCGTAGCCCAGTCGCGCACCCCAGTCCTGCTGGACGACCGTCACGGGCATGGCCAGCTGGGAACCTGCGTCCTGGTCCGCCTGGTCGTGTGTGACGTCGATGCCCGCCGAGGCCCGGTAGTCCGCGACGATCGACGCCACGGCCGCGGCGCTCGCCCGCAGGTAGGCGTCTCGGACCGGTTCCGGCATGGCGGCCGGGCCACTGGACCAGGCGTCGAGGAAGGAGCCGAAGAAGGCGTCGGCGCTGTTGGCGATCATCGTCTCCGGCAGGCCCGGCGGCTGTGCCATGAGGAACAGGTGGTAGCCGACCGCCGCCGGGACACCGTGCAGGACGTTCCACATGTCCAGGGTCGGCACGACGTCGAGGACGCCCAGGTGCGTGAGAGTCTCGGGATGGTCCAGCCCCGCCCGGAAGGCGACCAGGGCGCCCCGGTCGTGGCCGACCAGGGCGAAGCGCTCATGGCCCAGCGCCGCCGCCAGGGCGACGACATCGGCGGCCATGGTGCGCTTGGAGTACACCTCAGGGCTGGTGGCCGCCGGCTTGTCACTGGCGCCGTAGCCGCGCAGGTCGGGACAGATCACCGTGTGCTCGCCGGCGAGCCGCTCGGCGACGTGCCGCCACATCAGGTGGGTCTGGGGGAAGCCGTGCAGCAGCACGACCGGGCTGCCGTGGCCGCCGACGGCCGCGGCCAGCTCCACTCCGTCGGCGCCGGGCAGACGGACGTGGTCGAAACCGGGGACGGTGAGCGTCATGAAAGGCCCCTTCCTGGGGTCGGGGGACCGGCAGAAGCCGTGGTCCGAGGACTGACGGGGTCAGCGTGGGCGACGGCGATCAGCAGCCGATCAGTACGCTTCGGCGGCGCAGACCCGCGGCAGGGAAGATGGAGGCCATGCGACTCGACGTCCTCGGTGCGGTACGGGCTCTCCGCGACGACGGCACCCCGGTCGACCTGGGCGGACCCCGCCACCGCGAGGTGCTCGCCCGGCTTGTCGCCGCCGGGGGACGAATGGTCCCCACCGACACCCTCGTGGACGACCTGTGGGCCGAGCCCCCGGTGCGGGCCGTGGGTGCGTTGCGTACGTTCGTCGCCGCGCTGCGCCGCGCCATCGAACCCGACCGGCCGCCCCGTACCCCGCCGCGCGTCCTGGTCACGGAAGGACCCGGCTACGCGCTGCGCCTGCCACGCGACACCGTGGACGTCCACCGGTTCGAGGACGCCCTGGCCCGCGCCCGGCACACACCCGATGCGCTGACCGACCTCGACGCGGCCCTTGAGGCCTGGCGCGGCCCCGCCTACGCCGACGTGACCGGCTCACTGTGGGCCCAGCGCGAACGGACCCTGCTGGAGGAGCTGAGGCTGGAAGGGACGGAACTGCGCGCCCGCCTTCTCCTCGACTCCGGTTCAGGAGCCGAGCTGGTCGCCGAACTGGGCGCCCACGTCGCCGAACACCCCTGGCGTGAGCCGGCCTGGGGGCTGCTGGCCCGCGCACTGCACCGGGCGGGTCGTACGGCGGACGCACTGGCCACCCTTCGCCGCGCCCGCACGATGCTCGCGGACCAGCTCGGGCTCGACCCCGGCGCCGACCTGCGACGCCTGGAGACGGACATTCTCCAGAGGGCTACGACACTCCAGCCGCCGCATACCGTGTGGTCCGCCGGCGTGCCACTCGGCCCGCGCACCACCGTCGAACTGGCCCGCACCCTGGCCCTGGCGGGTGGTGACGCCCTCATCAACTCGCGGCGCGACCGCCTCACCGCCGTCCAGGCGGCAGAGCGCACCGGAGACATCGCCCTGACCGCCCGCGTCATCGGCGCCTACGACGTGCCCGCCCTGTGGAGCCGGGCCGACGACCCCGAGCAGTCCCGCGCCGTCGTCGCGGCGGCCGAGCGTACGCTCACGGCGCTCGGCACCGACGGCCCCGCCGAACTGCGCGCCCGCCTGCTGGCCACCGTCGCGGTCGAGAGCCGCAGCGCCGAGTTGTCCGCCATCGCACTGAGGCGTGCCGGGCAGGCGGCGCGCGAGGCCGAGGCAGTGGCCCGGGAGCTGGGCGATCCCGCTCTGCTGGTGTTCGCCCTCAACGGCGTCTTCCTCCAGTCCTTCACCCGGCCCGGGCTCGCGGCGGCGCGGGACGTGATCGGCGCCGAGATCCTTGACCTGGCCACCCGGCACAAGCTGGCGAACTTCGCCGTGCTCGGCCGGCTCATCCGTCTGCAATCCGCCTCCGCCCTTGGCGACCTCGACGCCGCGACCGCACACGCCGAGGCCGCCGAGCAGCTCGCCCTCAGCACCGAGGCCTCTGCCGTCCCCGTACTCACCAGCTGGTTCCGCGCCCGGGTCACAGCCGCACGCAGCACCGCAGCGGGCGGGCCGAGCGCCGCCACAGCCGCAGCGCACTACCGCGCCGTCGAAGACGCCCTCGCCGAAACAGCGGGCATGCCGGGGCTGCACCGGGGCCTGTTCGCCCTCGCCCTCCTGGGCCTACGTCTCCTGCACGGCCGTCCCGCGCCCACCGATGCCGCTCTCGACTGGGGCCCGTACCACCCCTGGACGCGCCCCTTGGTGCTGCTCGCCCACAACCGGACAGAAGAGGCCCGCACCGCGCTGACCACGGCGCCCGAACCACCCCTTGATCACATGCAGGAAGCACTCTGGTGCCTGACCGCCCACGCCGCCGCCCGCCTCCACGAGCGCCCGCTCGCCGCCCGTGCGGCGACCGCCCTGCGCGCCGCCCGCCTCGAACACGCGGGCGGGGCGAGCGGGATGCTGACTCTGGGGCCGGTGGCGCTCTACCTGGCGGAAGCCGAGGCTTGCGCCGACAAGGGATGACCGACACCGCGTGGCGCCCGGGGGCCCGTCGAGGGCGAAGCCCGCGACGGGCAACTGACGGCTCAATCAGTCGCCTTCACCAGGCGCCCTCATCAGTCGTCCCCATCAGTCGTCCCCATCAGTCGTCTTTGCGCTGCAGCGCCTCGTCGACCGCCCGTGCCACCTGCTTGGGGAGATCCGCGCGGACTTTGGCCCGCTCCTCCCGACGTCCTTCCTCACGGATTTCCTCTTCGATGTCCGGAGAGATGTTTCCCCGCGATTTCGCTCGCTCCTCCTCGGCGGACTCGCGCACCAGCCTCCTGCCAGTCCAGGGCACGACGAAGCAGAGCAGCAGCAGGAAGAGGAGCGCACCCTGAATGAGCCAGAAGTGGCGCTCCTCCACGATCTCGTCCTCCATGCGGGCGAGCAGGAGAATCACCGCGATACCGATCACGGGTCCCCTGCTCCTGCGCATGACCCGTGACGTAGCGCGAACACCGTCGAGAATCTGCACGAAGACACCACCTCCCGAAAGGGCCTATCTGCTGATTTCTCCCATACGACGGCAATGGAACAATTCGGGTTGCGCCATCGTTCCGACATAAGCCCTTCGTGTGGCGCGAGTTCGCCGGTTGACGCGGTGAATGCCGAAAGGCGCGAGGCATGAGAAAGCCCCAGGTCGATTTCGCGACCTGGGGATTTCTCAGCGGGAGCCAAGGCTATGAAGCCGGGGCCGGCGTCACATCCGTCAGCTTCCAGCGCTGGTTCAGGCCCGAGTTCGGGGTCCAGACTCCGACGCCCGCGCCGTCGTTCGTCGACTGGCCGTGAACGTCCGGGAGTTGGCCCGTGGCCACGTTCACCAGGGTCCATGTGCCGTTGCCCGTCGAGGACAGGATCCACTGGGCGGCCTCGTCGCGCGTGGCCGTGTCGCGTTCCACCACCAGGGAGTCGAAGCGGATGGCCAGGCGCTTCTTCGAGGTCGGCTGCGTCAGGGCGTAGCGCGTGCGGTTGTCGGTCGCGCCCTTGCCGATACGGTCCAGGGTCCACTGCTGGGCGTTGCCGGCCGCCGTGCTCGGCGTCTTGATGACCAGGCTCTTGCCGTCGGGGCCCACGGCCAGGTTCTTGCCGCTCTGGACGCCCGTCAGGGTGTAGCTGTGGTTGTCCTGGAGTTCGGCCTTGGCGGTCGCCACCCCCGAGACGCCGTTGACCAGGAAGGAGGTCACGGACTGGGCCGGGACCGTGATCGTCGCCTTCTTGCCGGTGACCTTGACCGCCTTCTTGCGGATCAGCTTGCCGGCCGCGTCCGTGACCACCGGGGTGATCGTCGCCTTCTTGGAGACCTTGCCGAACTTCGACAGGTCGACCGTCACCGCGCGGGACTCCGTGGTGCTGTTGACGTGGACGACCGTCGCCTTGTCACCCTTCTTCGCCACCGCGGCCGTGCTCGACTCGTCATTGGTCTTGATCAGACGGTCGCCCGGCTTGATGTAGTGCGTGAAGTTGCGGGCCGTGTCGAACTTGGTGTTCGTGTAGATGGGGCAGGTCTTCAGGGTGTCCGACTTGCCGCAGGCGAAGGAGAGCTGGATCGAGCCCCAGTTGCCGCCCTTCTCCGACTCACCGCCCGGCTTCATGTTGTCGTAGTCCTCGACCGGCTGCCAGAAGACCCAGGCCTGGGGCTCCAGCTCGCGCAGGTCGTCGACGATGCGCTGGGCGAGGCCCAGTCCGGGGCGCATGTCGGTGAAGCTCTGGCCGTCGCCCCAGTCACCCTCGACCTCGCTCATCCACAGCGGCTTGTCGGCGGCCTTGGCGAGGTCGCGGACCGTGGTGCGCTGGCTGGTGCCGTAGGTGTGGACGTTCATCTGGTCGACCAGATCACGGACCTCCTCGGGGTAGGAGTTCCAGTTCGTGGCGAACGTGCCGGGGTTCGTCTCGTCCATCGCGGAGATCTTCGCGCGGCTGCGGGAGTCGTCCAGGACCGGGCCGAGCGCCCTGAGGACCTTCTGCTGGAGCTCGGGGCCCATGTGGGCGCCCTCCTGGCGGCCGCCGGTCGGCTGGCCGTCGGCGCCGAGCTTGGTGCCCCAGTAGTTGGTGTTGGGCTCGTTGAACGGGTCGAGGGTGTCGACCTTGATGCCGTGCGCCTTCTCCAGGCGCTCGGTGGCGCCGACCAGGTACTTGGCGAAGTCCTCGACCGACTCCTCCTTCAGCTGGTCCTTCGAGGCGTCGAAGCCGCCGGAGACGTAGCCACTCTCCGTCATGAACCACGGCGGGGAGTTGCTGAAGGTCTCCCAGTGCGTGATGTCCTTCTTGATGCGGTCGACCCACCAGCGCTGGGTGGCGTCGGCCTTCTTGTTCCAGTCCTTCTTGTCGTCGGCGCTCCACCAGTCGACGTCCTCGCGGGTGGTGCCCGCCGGGGCCTTCCACCAGCCCTCGACCGCGCCGCCGGCCCGCAGGTAGTCCTTGACGTCGGGGGCGTTGCCGCCGCCGATGTTGTAGCGGGCGATGTTGAGGTTGAGGCCGTCCTCGCCGAAGAGGAGCTTGGCGAGCTTCTCGCGTATCGCGGGCGGGTAGTCGCCGGTCGCGTTGGCGAACCAGACCAGGCTGGTGCCCCAGCCCTCGAAGCTCTGGCCCTTGTAGGAGGGGTCGGGGCTGACCGTCACGGACGCGGCGGCGGGGGCCGACGTGTCGGCGTGCGCCATCGGCAGGGAGGTCGTGGCCATGGCCGTGCCGGTGGCCAGGGCCGTGATGCCGATGGCTCCGAGGAGCCGTCTCGTACGGGTGCGGTGTGCCATTCGAGTACTCCAACTCTTCCGTGTGCCGCGTCCCGGCGGTGCATACACGGAGATCGGGGCCGACGTTCAGCGCGGTGCGGGGGGTTACCTGGCGAGAGGGTTTCTTGCGGTGCGGTGGTGCTGTTTACTGCGGTTCGTCGTGCTTTTACAGCGATTCGCGGTGCTCTCGTATGGTCTGTCTGGTCTGTCACAGTGGATGTTTACGTAAACATCCACTGAGGCGGATGTCTACACTGTCCGAATCTCGGTGGTCAAGGAGTCGTCAAGAGTCGATTGAGGAGTCGGGGGAACAAGGTGGACACAACCGACGGACGCACGAGGAGACGTGGCGCCCGGCCCCGCCAGGGGCCTTCCATGGGAGACGTCGCGCGGGTCGCCGGGGTCTCCGCCCAGACCGTCTCCCGGGTCTCCAACGGGTTCGCCGGCGTCAACGAGGACACCCGCCGGCAGGTCCTCGACGCCATGCGGGAACTGGGGTACCGGCCCAACAGCGCGGCGCGGGCCCTGCGGCGCGGGGAGTTCCGGACCCTCGGAGTGATCACCTTCTCCCTCTCCACCCTCGGGAACATCCGCACGCTCGACGCCATCGCCACGTCCGCCGCGCGGGAGGGGTACGCCGTCACGCTGCTGCCCGTCGCCGTGCCGACGCAGGACGAGGTGAACGGGGCGTTCTCCCGGCTCGGGGAGCTGGCCGTGGACGCCGTGATCGTGATCATGGAGGTGCATCTGCTGGACGCGGCGACCGTGTCCGTGCCGCCCGGGGTGCAGGTCGTGGTCGCCGACTCCGACGCCGGGGACCGGTACACCGTCGTCGACACCGACCAGGCGGGGGGCGCGCGGGACGCCGTACGGCATCTGCTGGAGCTGGGGCACGGGACCGTGTGGCATCTGGCGGGGCCCGAGGACTCGTTCGCGGCGCAGCGGCGGGCGAACGCGTGGCGCGCCACGCTCGCCGAGGCGGGCGTGGCGGACGCGCCGCCGCTGGTGCGCGGCGACTGGTCGGCCGAGTCCGGCTACCGGGCCGGGTTGCGGATCGCCGAGGAGGCGGACTGCACGGCCGTGTTCGTCGCGAACGATCAGATGGCGCTGGGGTTGTTGCGGGCGCTGAACGAGCGGGGGCGGCGGGTGCCCGAGGACGTGAGCGTCGTCGGGTTCGACGACATTCCCGAGGCCGCGTCGTTCCTGCCGCCCCTGACCACGGTCCACCAGGACTTCGCGGAGGTGGGGCGACTGTGTGTGGAGGGTGCTCCGCAAGATGCGGGAGGGTGGGCGAGAGGGGACGAGACGGAGGGGCACGGGACGACACTCGTACCGACGCGGCTCGTACGGCGGCGGAGTACGGCGCCACCGCCGGGGTCCGCCCGCTGAGCGCTCAGGTGGCGGTCGTCGTCGGCCCGTCGCACCCTTCGCGCCCCGCGCGCCGCTGCTCGTCCCCGTGGCCGGTGACCCTGCCGTACGCCCGGTGAAGGCGGCCGAGTTCCCAGAGCAGGTATCCACTGGCTCCGGCGAACGGGAACCATGTTCCCAGGTGGAAGACGAGGACCGGCATGTACAACAGGCCGACCAGGACGACGAACTTGAACAGGATGGCTGTGTACGGCTGACCGTGTTCGACCATGATGTGCCCTCCCCTGCCGTGGATCCACGCTGCGCGCGATCGCGTGCATGGGCCCCCTCGGCCTCTCGGCCTCTCTGCTTCGCCATGATGCCGCCGGGTCGGCGGCTCCGCGAGGGTCGGCGATTGCTGCGCCACGTATCTTCACAACGCTCCGCTATACGGTGTGGACTCGTGAACGGCATACGGGGGCTCGGGGTTGGTGGGGGCGGGGCGAGGACTCGCGGAGAGGTACCCGTGGGTGGTGGATGTCGGGGTCGCCCTGTTGGTGCAGGGGGCCATGACCATGCCGTTCGTGGTGCCTCGGGCGGTCGGGCTGGCGCCGGCGACTTGGGCCGCGTACGGGATGATGACGCTCACCGTGGTGCCGCTGGTGTGGCGGCGGCGGGCTCCGCTCGCCGTGCTGCTGGCGATTCTGGTGACCAGCATGGTCTACAAGCTGGCCATCGACGGGCCCGGGCAGCCGCTGCCGTACAACGGGCTCGTGATCGTCTACACGGTCGCCGTCCTGTCGTCGCCCCGGAAGCGGCTCGTCAGCGGGGTGCTGGTGCTGATCGCCGTGCCCGTGGGGGTGTGGCTCAACTCCCGGTCGGCGCGTGAACTGACCTTCTCCGCCTTCGTGTTCGCGGCCGCCTACGTCTTCGGGCGGCTCACCGACGCCCGTCAGCGCGCCCACCGGGTGGAGGCCGAGCGGGCCGCCGCGCGGGAACGGGCCCGCATCGCACGGGAGATGCACGACATCCTCTCCCACGCCGTCAGTCTGATGATCGTGCAGGCGGAGGCCGGGCCCGTTGCGGTGCGTACGGCGCCGGAGCGGGCCGAGGCCGCCTTCGACGCGATCTCCGAGACCGGGCGGGACGCCATGGTCCAGCTGCGGCGGATGCTCGGCCTCCTCCGGGACAGCGAGGAGGGCGGCGAGGACGGCAGCGTGGGGGTCGGTGCGGGGTACGCGCCCGGGCTCGCGCCCCGTGCGCCTCAGCCCGGGGTCGGGGAGCTGCCCGCGCTGTTCGAGCGGGTGCGGGGCAGCGGGCTTCAGGTCCGGTACGAGGTCGCGGGGTCGGAGCACGTGCTCCCGGAGGCCGTCGGGGCGGCCGTCTTCCGGATCGTGCAGGAGACACTGACGAACACGATCAGGCATGCGGCGGCCCGTACCGTCACCGTTCAACTGACCTATGGTGACGGCGAATTGGGGGTAGGCGTGGTCGATGACGGGCGAGGGGCTCGGGCGGGGTTCGGCAGCGGTGGGCACGGGCTCGTGGGGGTGCGGGAGCGGGCCGCCGCGCTCGGGGGTACGGCGGAGGTCGGAGCCGGACCCGGTGGGCGCGGGTTCGAGGTACGGGTGCGGATACCCGTGCCGGCCGTGGTCGCGACCGCGGAGGCGGACCGGTGACCGGTCAGGTGATCCGGGTGGTCGTCGCCGATGACCAGGAGCTGGTGCGGAGCGGGTTCGCGTTGATCCTCGACGTGCAGCCCGACATCGAGGTCGTCGCGGAGGTCGGTGACGGGGTGGAGGCGGTCGAGGCGGTGCGGCGGCACCGCGCCGACGTGGCGCTGCTCGACATCCGGATGCCCCGGATGGACGGCATCGAGGCGTGCCGGGCGATCAGTGCGACATGTACGAGCGGTACGAGCAGTGCGAGCACTGCCGGCGGTGCGGGCCCTACCGGCGGTGCGGGCGGCGGCTGTCGGGTGGTCATGCTGACGACCTTCGACTCCGACGAGTACGTGTACGAGGCGCTGCACGCGGGGGCCAGCGGGTTCCTGCTCAAGGACGTCCGGCGGGACGATCTCGTGCACGCGGTGCGGGTGGTGGCGCGGGGCGACTCGCTGCTCGCGCCGTCCGTGGCCCGGCGGCTCGTGGAGCAGTACACACGGCCCACCGTGAACGCCGCCCCGGACCGGCGGCCCGACCCCCGGCTCGACGTGCTGACCGGCAGGGAGCGGGAGACCCTGTTGCTGCTGGCGCGAGGGCTGTCGAACGCCGAGATCGCCGCCGAACTGGTCGTCAGCGATCACACGGTCAAGACCCATGTCGGCAACGTGCTCGCCAAGCTCGGCCTGCGCGACCGTATCCAGGCGGTGATCTGCGCGTACGAGACGGGGCTGATCGCGGCGGGTGACGACTCGCTCTGGGCGGGTGGCACGTTGCCCGGGCGGGCGGGGATCCCTCGGGAGGCCGCCGGTTCCCCGCCTGCCCGGGCCCGGTACGCCGGGCGGGGGTGGAGGTCGCCCGCCCGGGGGAGCCGAGCGCGCCTTGTCCTCCCCCATGTCGGCGAGGAGGCAGCGCCCCTAGCACGCCCTGGAACCGCTCGCTCGGGCGATCCGCTGGTAGCCGCTGGTCAGAAGGATGGGGCCACGACCTGAACACCGGCCCACGTCCCAGGAGTTGACCATGAGGAGCACCACCCGTACGTTGCTCGCCGCCGCCCTCGTGCTGGGGGCTGCCGCCGGGCCGACGGTACTGCCGGCCACCGCGGCACCCGGCCCGGCCCTCGCCCTCGCCTCCGCCTCCGCCTCCGCCACCGCACGGTCGGAAGCACCGTCGTCGGCGGACACCCGGCTCACCACCGCCATGGAGGCCGCCATCGCCGGGCTGCCCTCCGCCGACGCGACCGCCGCACTCGTGCGGGTCGGAGGGAGCGAGGGGGTGTGGCGCGGCAGTTCGGGCGTGCACGACCTCACCACCGGCCGGGCCGCCGATCCGAACGCCCGCTTCCGGGCCGGTTCGGTGACCAAGGTGTTCACGGCCGCCGTCGTGCTGCGGCTGGTCGCCGCGGGGAAGGTCGACCTCGACCGGAGCGCCCGCTCGTACCTGCCCGAGCTGATCCCGGCGTCGTACAGCGGCGTCACCGTCCGACAGTTGCTCAACCACACGCACGGCATCCCCGCGCCCGACTTCCCGTGGACGACCATCGAGGGGGCGTACGCGAACCGCTTCCGGATCCACGACCCCGAGGAGATGGTGCGGTCGGCGACGGCGAAGGAGCGGGAGTTCACGCCGGGAGAGCGGCAGCACTACCTCAACATCGGCTACACGATCGCCGGACTCATCGTCGAGCGGGTGACGGGGGACTCGTACGAGGAGCAGGTCGCGCGGCAGGTGCTGAGGCCGCTCGGACTGCGGGACACGTACGTCCCGGGGGCCGATCCGCGCATCGCCGGCCCGCACAACCACGGGTACCAGCGGATGACCTTCGACGACGGGACGACCGGGCTGCGGGACGTGACCGTGTGGGGCGTGACGGACGGCTGGGCGGCCGGGGACATCGTCTCGACCACGGCCGATCTGGAGCGGTTCACGAAGGCGCTGTTCCAGGGACGGGTCGTGCCGCGCGGGCCGGTGCTGGAGGAGATGTTCACGGTGCCGCAGGTGACGGACCACAAGACGGGCAAGCCCGCCGAGTACGCCGTCGGGCTGGCGCGCAAGGTGCTCGGCGGGCGTGCGGTGTGGGGCAAGACGGGTGGCCGTTGGGGCTACAACAGCGTCGTCGCCTCCACGCGGGACGGTTCGCGCACCCTCGTCTACAGCGTCAACTCCACGGACGCCAAGGGCGGCACCATGAACAAGGTGGCCATGAACGTGATGGTGGCGGCCTACGGGATGCCGTCGTAGCGGGCACGATCAGGACAACTGACCTAGAGATTCGGCTAGTTGGGGTCGCCGGGTGACATCGGCCCCTAGCATCGGCGGCATGCCAATACGTCGGGGCCATGACAATCGGGGCCGGGGTTCGGACCGTGATCCGCGTGCCGACGCGTATCCGATGCCGAGCGTGCCGTACGGGTGGTACGCGGTGCTGCGCAGCAAGGAGTTACCCGCGGGCAAAGTCGTCAGCCTGCACTACTTCGGGCGGGCGCTGATCGCGTTCCGTGGGGCGGACGGGCGGGCCACCGTGCGGGACGCGCACTGTCCGCACTACGGCGCCCATCTCGGCGTCGGCGGGAAGGTCGTGGACGGGACGGTGCAGTGCCCCTTCCACGGGTGGCGGTTCGGGGCGAACGGGCGGTGCGTGGAGGCGCCGTTCGCCGTGCGGACGCCCAAGGTGTCGATCGGCGGGTTCCCGGTGCGCGAGCACAGTGGGCTCGTCCTGGTGTACGTCGGGCCGGACGCGCCGGACGTGCCGGGTGAATCGGGTGCGGCGCCGGGTGCGACGCCGGGTGGAGTGGGCGAACCCTCCTGGGAGGTGCCGGAGATCGAGGAGGCGGGGTCACGGCGGTTCGCCTCGCCCATCGACGACACGTGCCGGGCGCGGATCCACGTCCAGGAGATGCGCGAGAACATCGTCGACGAGTCCCACTTCCACTTCATCCACGGGCAGAGCGAGCCGCCGGTCCAGGAGTGGCGGGAGGACGGGCCGTTCGCCGAGGCGCTCGGGACGATCAGCCGGCGCGTGTTCGGGTGGGACATCCACAACACGTTCGACGCGTTCATGTACGGGCCGGGTGTGATGGTCGTCCGGGTCCACGGGCCCGTGCTGTCGGTGACCGCCGTCGCGCTCAGCACACCCGTCGACGACCGCACGAGCGAGCTGCGGATGCTGTACTACCTGCGCAAACCACGCCGACTTCCCTTCCTCACACCCCTGTTCAAGCTCGTCTTCCGGGCCGAGGCGCTGGGCGAGGTGCGCGAGGAGATACGAATCTGGGACCACAAGATCCATCAGGCCCGGCCGGTGCTGCTGCCCCACGAGAAGGGGATCAGGGCGCTGCGGCGGTGGTACGCGCAGTTCTATCCGGGGCCTGCGGACGGGGCCGCGGCGGGTCCGGACAGGGCCACGGCCGGCTCGGCGGACGAGCGGCTGTTGTTCCGCTCCGGAGAGGAGGGCCTCCCCACGGACGTCATGCCGGTCGAGGAGTCCCTGCCTCAGTCGGCCGCCCGGCGCGAGGGGCACCCGGCCTCCGCGGTGGCGGCCCAGAAGGAGAGCAGGCGCAGTCCCTCCTCGGAGGCCGAACCGGGTTCCGCGGTGTAGATGGTGAGGGCCAAGCCCGGTGCGGCGGTCATCTCCCGGCTCTCCCGGCCCTCGTGGGCGAGGGCGAGGTCGCCGACGGCCTTTGGTGGTGCGAGCGGCGGCTCGGGCTGAAGCCCTGGGCCCGGCCTGCGGGCCCTAAGCTCCCCCCATGGAGCGATCCGAGATCATGCAGCGCGTCGTCGGGATTCTCACCGAGGCGGTCGAGGTACGGCGGCAGGCTCGCGAGAACCCCGGTGTCGAGGTGGCGTTGACGGGTGCCGTCTCCGCGCTGCTCGTGGAGACCCTGCCCAAGATCGAGCTGCCCGCCGACGCCTCCGCGCAGGAGACCGCGCACATCATCACGGACGCCCTGGCACCGGCGATCGTGACCCTCGCCAACTGCTTCGCCTACGCCTTCGTCCACCTGGCCGAGGTACACGACGAGGGCCGGACCGACACGACGGCCGCGGACGTCCTGCGATCCATCTCCTTGCAGTTCGCCCAGCGGGAGGGGAAGCCGGAGGAGTAGGACCGGGCGGGGTGGGAGCCGGCCGGGGACCGGAAGCGGGGACCCGGAACGCGCACCGGAAGCAGGGACGGGTACCGGGCCAGTGACGGGGCCGAGGCTGGAAGCCGAGCCCGGGACCGTAAGCCAGGGCCGCAATCGGGGCCGAAGGCAGAGGCGCCCCCCGATTACCCGTCACGGCCCCGGCGCCGAATCGCCCTGCCGGCGATCCGGCATTCCCCCGCCCCGGCAGGCAGGGTGGAGAAATTGCGTGGGAAGTCGGCCACAGCGGCACCTCTCTGGCGTTTTTGGCCTCTCCTCAGTTAGACATGCTCCGGCCCCACCTTGACCAGTGGGTTGCCGTGGACACGTATTCCCAGGGGGGAACACACTCATGACCACGTATCGGTACGCACCCAGACGTACCTCTCGGCTCAGACTCGTCGGTGCCGCCGTGACCGCCCTCGTCCTCGCCGCGACGGGGACGGCGACCCAGGCGATGGCCGCGCAGGACACCACGCGGCAGCCGCAGTCGGCGAAGACCCCGCCGCCGCCCGTGCCGACGCTCACCTGGACCGACTGCCAGGGCGGGTACGAGTGCGCCGACGCGGACGTCCCGCTGGACTACCGGGAGCCGGAGGGCCGCAAGATCACGCTCGCGGTGGTCCGCAAGAAGGCCGCCGACCCGGCCGAGCGCAAGGGCACGCTCTTCATGCAGCCCGGCGGACCGGGCAACTCCGGCGTGGACTTCGTCCGCAACAACTACGACGACCTCCCGGCCGCCCTGCGCGACTCGTTCGACGTCTTCGGCTACGACATCCGCGGTGTCGGCCGCAGTTCGGCGCTCACCTGCTTCGACGACGCCCGCTACACCAAGGCCGTCACCGACGCCAAGGGCGTCCCCGGCCCGGACGCCTTCGGCCCGGCGGTGCGCGAGGCCGCCGAGTTCAACCAGGCCTGCCTCGACAACTCGGGCGGGCTGCTGCCGTACGTCGGCACGGAGTACGTCGCCCGTGACATCGACCTGCTGCGCCAGGCCCTCGGCGAGGAGCAACTGACGTACTACGGACGGTCGTTCGGCTCGTACATCGGCACCGTCTACGCGTCGATGTTCCCCAAGCGGGTGCGGGCGGCGACGCTCGACGGGGCGTACGACCCGTACAAGTACGCCTACCGCCCCTACGCCTACGACCGGGCCCAGTACCTGGCGCTGGACGGTTCGATGAGCCGCTTCCTCGACTGGTGTGCCGCCGACCAGGCGGTCTGCGGCTTCGGCGACGGCGACCCGCGCGGGGCGTTCGAGCAGCTGAAGAAGGACCTCGACGCCAACCCGGTGACGACCGCGAACGGCGGGAAGGCCAACGGCTACACCCTGGTCTACCGGCTGATGTTCAACATCAACGAGGGCAAGGTCATCTGGCCCTCCCTCGGCGCGGCGCTGAAGAAGGCGCAGGCGCGGGACAACACCTCGTTCCTGCTGCGGCCGCCGTCCCCGGCGAGCTACGACTTCCTCGGCCCGAACGTGGTCGTCGAGTGCGTCGACAAGGCGTACCCGAAGAGCCTGCGCAAGCTGGAGCGGAACGTCATGGCCAACGCGAAGGACGCGCCGCTGCTGGGCCCGGCCATGGCGTTCGGTCCGCCGACCTACGACCACCAGCACGCCACCGCGTGCGTCCAGTGGCCCGCCGAGACGCCCAGCCGCTACGACGGCTCCTTCCGGGCCAAGGGTTCGGCGCCGATCCTGGTGCTCGGCACCACCGGTGACCCGGACACCCCGTACCAGGACGCGGTCGCGCTGTCCCGGCAGCTGGACAACGCCTCGCTGCTGACGTTCGACGCCGAGGGCCACACGGCGTTCGGCCGCAGCGCCTGTGCGACGGACGCGGTCGTGAACTACCTCGTCGACCAGGTGGTCCCGGCCTCCGGCACCACCTGCGCGGACGAGACCGAGCCGCCGTCCTCGGCGCCGAAGACGGCGCCGCCCGGCACGACCCTGAGCGAGCTGCGCAACGGCGTCAACGAGCGCGTCGAGCGCATCGGCGACGCGAGCTGACCGACTCCGTCGACGGACCGGCCACCTCGGCTGACCGGCCCCGTCGACGGACCGGCCACCTCGGCTGACCGGCCCCGTCGGCCGACCAGCCACCTCGGCCGACCGGCTGCCTCGGCCGGTCCGGTCACGTCACGTCACGTCACGTCAATCGACCGGTCATGTCGACCGACCAGGCCCTCGGGTCGACGGCCAGGAGCCGGCGGTCCGGGTCGGCCGGTCGAGCGCGAACCCCGGGCGCCCGCCCCTCCATTTCACGGCGAGCGCCCCGGGGTTCCGTATGTCTGAGCACGTCCGCGGCACGTCGCGCCGCACGGATCTGGGGGGAGCGGGCCCATGGGGCTGCGGATCCACTTCACGTACGACGACCTGGCCAGGGTGGTGTTGGCCGAGGAACCCGACCCGCTGTGGGAGGGGCTGCTCAGCCTGCACCTGCTGCAGAACCGGGACGGCGCCCTGGTCTTCGGCCGCTGGCGCCGGGCGTCGCGCGGCCTCTTCGACCCGGAGCTGCCCAGACTGCGCCATCTCGCGCCGCCGCGCGGCTACTCGGCGGACTTCCTGACCCCGGCCGGGGCGGTCGGCGGCTTCGAGGCGGGCCTCGACGCGATGCTCGCCACCCCCCGCGCCCGGCTGCGGACCGACCTGACGGAGCTGTCCCTCGCCCGCCCCCTGCCGGGCTGGGCCAGGCCGCTCGCCGACGGCGACCCCCAGGCCCTGCGGGGACTCGCCGGCCTGGTCCGCAGACATCACGAGCGGTTCGTCGCCCCGTACTGGACCCATGTCCGGGCCCGCTTCGACGATGCCAGGTCGGTCGCGGCCAGGGCCCTGCTGCGGTCCGGCTTCGCCGGTCTGGCGGCCGGGCTGCACCCCAGCCTGCGCTGGTCGGCGCCGGTGCTGCACGTCGCGGGCGCGCACCTCCAGGGCGACCTGTACCTGGAGGGCAGGGGCCTGCGGATCATCCCGTCCTTCTTCTGCTGGCCCGGCCCGATCGTGCTCAAGGACGGCTCCCTGCCGCCGGTGCTCGTGTACCCGGTGACCCACGACCCCCGCTGGCTGGCCCCGCCGCCCGACGCGCCCGGCACGCACCAGGCGCTCGCCGCGCTGCTCGGCCGGGCTCGGGCCGCAGTGCTGGAGGAGGTGGCCGACGGCCGCACCACGAGCGAGGTGGCGGCCCGGGTGGAGCTCAGCCCGGCGACCGTCAGCCACCATGTGGCCGTGCTCCGGGAGTCGGGGCTGCTGACCAGCCGGCGGATCGGCGGTGCCGTGCTGCACACCGTCACGGCGCTGGGCATCGACCTCCTCGAAGGCGGCACGACCTGCGGCATTCGACCACGCTCGAAAGCCATGGCACCGGCCGAGCGGTGCCGGTGACGATGAGGCGCGGCCCCGGGCCCCACGACCCGGCGTGCCCGCATCCGGCCGACGAACGGCGGCCGCACACCCCACACCCACCGCTCGACACCCCCAGGGGGATCCCGAACCCATGCGTACGAAGCGCTCGTTCCTCGGCACCGTCGGCACCGTGACCCTGGTGCTGGCCTCCGCCCTCACCTCCGGCACGGCCCAGGCCGCCTCCTCCGCCACGTCCGCCGCGTCGCCGACGACCTCACCGGCCGTCCACTCCGAGCTCCTTCCCGCGGGCTCCGGCATCGTGTGCAGTTCGGGCAACTTCTGTGCCTCCGTCTGGGACCCGAACGCAGGCCGGTTCCGCGTCTTCTACTTCTACAACTGCGCCCGCTACTCCCTGTCGAACTGGAACGAGTGGGGCGAGGCCAAGAACAGCCAGACCGGCGGCGCGGTCGCCCGCATCTACGGTTCGAGCGGCAACGAACTGGCCTCCTACCCGGCCGACGGCGGCGTCTACGCCGTCAACTGGGGTCCCGTCTACTCCATCCGCAACTGCTGAACGTGTCCCTGCGGTACGGGGCGGCGGCCACCGGTGGTGACAGTCACCGGCGGCCGCCGCCCCGCCGCTTTTCCCCGTCGGTGTCGGTGTTGGTGCCCACGTCGATGCCGATGCCGATGCCGGTGTCGTCGAAAGGCAGCGCGTCCAGGTCGCCGTCGAAGTCGGCCGGGACCAGGAGGGTGTGCTCCTGCGGGCCGGACAGCGCTGTGGACCGGGGGCCGGGGTCGGTGAGGGACTGTTCGGTCCAGATGCACTTGCCGGTGGCGGTGTAGCGGGTGCCCCAGCGCTGGGAGAGCGCGGTGATCAGCTGCAGGCCCCGGCCGCCCTCGTCGGTGTCGCCGGCCCTGCGTATGCGGGGCATGGTGAGGCTGCCGTCGAAGACCTCGCAGACCAGCGCGGAGCCGTGCAGGAGCCGCAGCCGGACGGGGGCCTTGGCGTGGCGTACGACGTTGCCGACGAGTTCGCTGGCGAGCAGTTCGGTGGTGGGGGCCAGGGCGTCCAGGCCCCAGGTGGCGAGTTGTTCGCGGACGTGGCGGCGGGCCTGC
Source organism: Streptomyces sp. MNU76 (assembly GCF_020982545.1). Classification (GTDB taxonomy): domain Bacteria; phylum Actinomycetota; class Actinomycetes; order Streptomycetales; family Streptomycetaceae; genus Streptomyces. The sequence continues at coordinate 357,907 of NZ_JAJKLK010000006.1, forward strand.
CCGGCGGCCCTCGGGTCGTCCAGGAGGGACCAGGAGGCCATCCGGTCGCCGGTGAGCGCGTGCAGCCGGGCGACGAGGAAGGCCGCGTCGTCGGCCGCCGCGTGCTCGGCGGGCAGCAGGCCGTCGGTGAGGGTGTCGCAGAGGCGTTCCAGGTCGGCGGCGGTGCCGTCCTCGTGGGCCGTGCGCAGCAGCCGGGCCAGGTCGGCCATGCCCTCGTCGATGCCGCGTTTCGCCGACTCGACCAGCCCGTCGGTGTAGAGCACCAGCAGACTGCCCTCGGGCACGCTCAGCTCGACCGTCTCGAACGGCGGCTCGGCCGCGCCGAGCGGCGGGTCGGCGGTCCACTCGGGAAAGCGCACGGTGCCGTCGGGGAGGACCACGGCCGGTGGCGGATGCCCGGCCCGGACGAGGGAGCAGATCTGGGTGGTGGAGTCGTACAGGGCGTACAGGCAGGTGGCGTAGGAGTCCTCGCCCATGGAGCCGACGATGTCGTTGAGGTGGCCCATGATCTCGTCGGGGGGCAGTTCGAGGGCGGCGAGGGTGTGCACGGCCGTGCGCAGCCTGCCCATGGTGGCGGCCTCCGACAGGCCGTGGCCCATGACGTCGCCGACGACGAGGGCGACCTGCCCGCTGGAGAGCGGGATGACGTCGTACCAGTCGCCGCCGACGTCCATGCCCTGGCCGGCCGGGAGGTAGCGGGCGGCCGACTCGCAGGCGGTGAGGGCGGGCAGGTCCTGGGGGAGCAGGGCGCGCTGGAGTTCCCGGGACCGGGTGTGTTCGAGGTCGTAGAGCCGGGCGCGTTCCAGGGACTGCGCGAGGAGGGCGCTGATCGCGGTCAGCAGGGTGCGCTCCTCGTCGGTGAGGCGGCGCGGCCGGTCGAAGGAGACGACGCACACGCCGAAGGTGTGGTCGGACACGGTCAGCGGCAGGAACGCCCAGGACGCCTTGCCCCCGCGGGCGGGCAGGTCGGCGTGCTGGGGGGCGTAGGCGGCGTACTCCTGCGGCGAGGAGATGAACACCGGGACACCGGTGTTGATGGCGTCCCAGGCCGGGCCGTACGGCGTGCGGGGGCGGTGGTTGACGAGGTCGATGAACTCGGGCGAGTAGCCGACGGCGCCGACGTTGTGGAGCCGGCCGTTCTCGACGGCCTGGACGAGGAGACCGCTGGCGGCGAACGGCGGCAGCACCCGCAGCGCGACCGCGTCGACGACGTCCTGCGAGGTGGTCGCCTTGGCGAGCGCGGTGGTCAACGCGGCGATGCGGTGGGCCCGTTCGGAGGCGGCGCGCTCGGCCTCGCGGCGTTCTTCCTCGTGCCGCCGCCGTTCGGTGACGTCGGTGAAGTAGATGGTGCGGCCGTCGGGTCCGGGGACCAGCCGCAGGTGGTAGACGCGGTCGTGGCCCGGCACCTGGACGTCGAACCCGGCGGGCTTCTCCTCGGCGGCGGCCTCCCGGCAGCGGGTCTCCAGGCAGGGCGACTCGCGCACGGTCGGCAGCTCCCACAGCTGCCGCCCGAACAGTTCCTCCTCGCTGAGGCCGAGGGTGCGTTCCGCCACCAGGTTGGAGAAGGTGATCCGCCAGTCGTCGTCGACGGCGAGGAACCCGTCGCTCATGTGCCGCAGGGCCCGGCCGACCGCGTCCCGGGCGGAGCGCGCCTCGTCGCTCTCCCAGCCGACGCCGATCATCCGGTCGGGTGCGCCGTGCTCGTCGTAGGTGGCCCGGCCGCGGGCCCGGGTCCACCCCCAGGTGCCGTCGAGGCGCCGTACGCGGTACTCCGCCTCGTACACGGTGTGGTCGCGGATCGCCCGCTCGGCGGCGGCCAGGGTGTGCGGGAGGTCGTCGGGGTGGACGATCCGCATCCAGCTCTCGATCCTGCCGGAGAACTCGGCCGGCCTGGTGCCGTAGAGCTGGAGGGCGGCCTCGTCCCAGATCAGGTCGCCGCTCTGGATGTCCCAGTCCCAGGAGCCGACGCTGGCCTCCTTCAGCACCTGCCGCAGCCGTTCGGCGTTGGGTTCGGCCGGTGCGGGGCCGGGCGGTGGGGAGGCCCGTGTCATGCGGTCCTGGGTCCAGTCGACGACGGACCGCAGGAAGTCCCACTGCAGGCCGGTGGGTTCGCCCCGGTCGCCGGTGAGGACGGTGAGCGCGCCGACCGTGCGGTCACGGCCGGAGACGGGTAACGCGGCGAGCCCGGTGCCGGGCCAGGCGAGGGCCATGGAGCCGAGCGGGAACCACACCCCGCTGCCCTTATGCAGGGCGCGGGCCGGGGGCAGCGGGCCCTCCTGGTCGATGATCTCCCAGGGGCGGGTCAGTGCGGGCGGGAGGCCGCTGGTCGACACCAGACGCAGGGCCGACATGGGGCCTCTGAGATGCATCATCGCCCCGAGCGCGCCGAGTTCGCCGACCGCGTGCTGGAGCGCCAGCCGGAAGACCTCGCTCTCCGCGACACCGGGCTCCACCGTGCCGAGCAGGGCCAGCCGTGCGTTCATACGGCAGACCCTAACGTTCTACTCACACGTAAGGCAGTCCGCCACAGGAATTCCACAGTCACTCCTGATGCCGTCCCACGCGCCGGTCAGCGGGATCAACAGCATTGAGTGGCAACATATTTGACGCTCACTCAGCATCCGTACGAGGTACGGGCGCCGCCGAGGGCGCCGTGACCAAGATCTGATGAACGTCGTTGGGCCGCTGCAACCCCAGGATCCCGGCCCGACCCCAGCAGGCGCCATGTTCGAGATGTTCCAGGCAGTCAAGACGTTCAGGACGTTGTTCAAGACGTTCGTCGAGCAGTACGCGCGCAACCAGCAGCTCAAACGGGATCTGCTGGCGCAGCGCGGTGAGCAGGAGCGGCGCTGGCGGGAGGAGGACCGGGTGGTGCTGCGGGCCGCCCTCGCCGCGAACCGGGTGGCCCTCCAAGAGCACAACGACACCCTCCGGCGGGCGGCCGGCGTCTCGTACCTCACCCTGCGCTGCCACGAGGACACCTGGACGTTCCTGGCCCGCACGGCGTTCGGTGTCTGGGAGCCCGCCTGGACGCAGAGCACCCGCGACCCGTACGACCGCGTCGGCCCGACCGCGACCAGGGCGGCCCACTTCACCGCCGACCCCAACCTGCCGCCGGGCCGGATCACCAAGGCGGACGGCGGCATGCAGGACGTCCAGTTGTCCGGGCACAACCTGGTCCACGTCCTCGACGCGCTGCACGACGCCACCACCTCGGAGCTGACCGCGACCGGAGCGCGCGCCCGGACCCTCTACGACCGGCTGGCCTCCTTCACCGCCAAACTCGACCCGGCGGCCCCCACCGGCCGCACCACCGGCATCCTCTGGCGGATCGACGACAGTCTGCACAGCCAGTACGTCAGCCGCCCGTCCGGCCCGGGCCCCGGCCGCCCGACCACCGCGCCCCTCCTCCACAAGGTCCCTCCCCACCCCGACGGCCCGCCGCCGCCACCCGGAACGCAACGGTTCGCCCGTGGCGCAGAAGTAGGGCTCGGAGGCCCGGAAGCCCGGAAGCCCGGAGGCTTGGAGGGGGTCCCGCTGTTGTAGCGGTCCCGGGACACTTCCGTGGGGCCGGAGTACAACCTTCCGCCATATCCGGTCGTCTTATCTGATAACAGCGCTACCGCAGCGTTGTGCGAACAAGGGGGGACGACATGCGACGAATCGGAGCCGCGGTTCTGGCGCTCGCGCTCGCGGGGACGGCGATCGGGACGGCGGCGGCCACCGCGAGTGCCGCGCCCGGGGGTGCCGCGCGAGCCGCCGCGGCCTGCCCGACGGGCTGGGGCAGTGGCGTCAAGGGCAGCCCCGACAGCGGTGCCGTGCCGCTGACGGACATCAGGACCGGCCGGCACGACTGCTTCGACCGCATCGTGTTCGACGTACCCGACGGTGGTGACCGCGTCGGCTACTGGGTCCACTACGTCGACCGGCTCCACCAGGTCGGCTCCGGCGACCCGATCCCGGTGACCGGCGGAGCCATCCTGGAGATACGGGTCGCGGCGCCGAGCTACGACCCCGAGACGGGCGGGGTCGTCTATCCGGGCAAGGTCGCCAAGCCCCTTCCCGGGGTGGACCTGACCGGCTACCGCACCTTCCGTGACACCCGCTTCGCCGGCAGCTTCGAGGGCGAGACCCAGATCGGTGTCGGCGTCCGCGCCCGGCTGCCGTTCCGGGTGCTCCAACTCTCCGACCGCCTCGTGGTGGACGTGGCCCACAGCTGGACGTAGGGGCAGAGCAAAGGACGGCCTCGGGTCGGCGGTCCCGGCCTGCCGGGACCGCCGACCCGACCGGCCGCCGTTGCCCGCCACCGGCCCGGACGGCTTGTAGTGTCCGCACGGTGGAGAGATCGAATGAACGTGTGAAGGACGGCGCGGACCCGACACTGCTGGACGTGTTGCTCCAGGCGGCGCGGGAGACCCCCGGGCAGACCGTCGTGCACGTCCGGGGGGACGGCGGCGAGCACACGGTCACCTTCGCCGAACTCCGCGACGACGCACTGCGCGTGGCCGGCGGCCTGCTCGCGGCGGGCGTGACCCCCGGCACACCCCTGCCGCTGGTCGCCGACCGGGGCGACACCTTCCAGCCCCTGTTCTGGGGCGCGCTGGCGGCGGGGGCCGTCCCCGTCCCCCTCGCGCCGGAGCCCCGCCGGATCGGCCCGGTGTGGGAACTCCTCGACAGACCTCCCGTGCTGGCGGACGACACATCGACCACCACGGTCCGCCAACTCGACCCGTCCATACGGGTGTTGAGGCTGGACGAGCTGCGGCAGGGCCACCCGCCCCGGCGCCTCCCGCGCCCCGCGCCCGACGACATCGCCTTACTCCAGTTCTCCTCCGGCAGCACGGGCACCCCCAAGGGCGTGGAGCTGACCCACGCCGGGGTCCTCGCCAACCTCCGCCAGATCCGCGCCGCGATGGCGATCACCTCGGACGACGTGATCGCGACCTGGATGCCGTACTTCCACGACATGGGGCTCATCGGCACGCACCTGGTCCCCATGGCCGCGCGGGTGAAGCAGATCCGGATCGAGCCGCTGTCCTTCGCGAAGCGACCCGCCCTGTGGTTCGAGGCCGTAGACCGCCACCGCGCGACCCTTCTGTCGGCCGCGAACTTCGCCCTCGCCCTCGCCGTCCGCCGGGTCCCGGCCGCCGCGCTCGCCCGGTTCGACCTCAGCTGCGTACGCCTGCTGCTCGTCGGCGCCGAACCCATCGCCCCGCGCGTCTGGCGGGAGTTCACGGCCCTCACGGTCCCGGCCGGGCTCGACCCGCGCGCCCCGCTCCCGGTGTACGGCCTGGCCGAGGCGACCCTCGCGGTGACCGTACCGCCGCTGGGCGAGACCGCGACGCCGCTGGTGCTGGACCGGGCCGCGCTGAGTGCCGGTCGAGTGGTGGACGCCCAACCCGGCGCGCATGCGGTGGAGTTGATGGACCTCGGTCGGCCCGTGGCGGCGTGCGAGGTCCGGATCACCGACGACAGCGGGGCCCCGGCGGGCGAGAAGCGGGTCGGACATGTGGAGGTGCGGGGCCCGCAGGTGGGCCGCGGATACCACCGGGCACCCGAGGCGAGCGCGGCGGCGTTCGGGGACGACGGCTGGCTGCGCACGGGCGACCTCGGGTTCCTGCGGGACGGGCGGCTGTGCGTCACCGGGCGCCACAAGGACGTCGTGTTCGCCAACGGCCGGACGTTCCACGCGGCCGACCTGGAGGAGACGGTCGCCGCGACGCCGGGACTGCCGCCCGGGGCCGTGGCCGTCGTGGGGTCCACCGAACCGGACGGCGGGGGTGAGCGGGTCGTCGCGTTCGTGCAGTGGGCCCGGCCCGAGCGGTCCACTGCCGCCCGGGTGCTCCGCGCCGCGGCCGGTCGGCTGCGGGAGGCCCTCGGGCACGACGACGTACGGGTGCTGCCGCTGCCGCCGGGGGCGTTCGCGCGGACGACCAGCGGGAAGTTGCGGCGGGGGGTACTGCGGAGAGGTTCGAGGCCGGGGAGTACGCGGCGGTCGAGGGGCAGTGGGTCGGCACGGCGGTGGGCGTGGCTCGGGGGCACGGCACCGCGGGGAAGGGGCGCCGGCGTGTCCCGTTCACTGCGGGAGGTTCAGGAGGCCGTACGGGCGGTGTGGGCACGGGTGTTGGACGTGCCCGTGTCCGAAGTCGGCCTGTGGGAACGGTTCTTCGACCTCGGGGGTTCCTCGCTCAAGGCGATGGCCGTGCTCGCCGGGTTGGAGGACGAGTTCGCGGTGACGGTGGAGCCGGGTGCTCTGCGGGACCACGACACGGTGGGGGCGTTGGCCGGGCATGTGCTGGGATTGTTGAGGGAGGGGGGCGCGGGACGAGGGCGCCCAGGAGTTCGGGGAGGGGTCCGTCGGCGAGTGCGGGCACGTGGTGGCTGGTCGCGCCCACGCGGCGGAGCCGCATGTGTCACAGCCCCGCGCCCCTGACGGGCCTGCGGCCCGTTCGGGGCGAGGCGGTGGCGATGGCCGCGCCCTCGCCGTTCTCTCCGTCGCCTGTCGGTTCCCCGGGGGTGGGACGCCCGAGGAATTCTGGGAGTTGCTCGCGACCGGTGGGGACACCGTCGGCGGGGACGCGGGCGGCCGGCTGAGCGAACCCGGGGCCTTCGACGCCCGTTTCTTCGGGATGGACGACGCGGAGGCCCGGGCGACCGACCCGCAGGCGCGGATCTTCCTGGAGCTGGCGCACGAGGCGCTGGAGCGTGCCGGGTACGCCGGGCCCCGGCGGGCCGGCCGCAGGGTCGGGGTCTTCGCGGCGACCGGCGACAGCGGGTACCGCGAGATCCTCGCCGAGGCCGCCGACGGGGACCTCGCCCGCCACCCGTCCGCCCTCACCGGCAACCTGCCCAACCTGATCGCCGCCCGTGTCTCCCAGGTGCTGGACCTCGACGGCCCCGCGCTGGCCGTCGACACGGCCTGCTCCTCCGCCCTCGTCGCGCTGCACCTGGCCCGGCGCAGCCTGCTGTCCGGCGAGTGCGACCTCGCCGTGGTCGGCGGCGTCAACCTGGGCCTGACCCCGACCGGCCACCGCCTCCTCGTGGCGACGGGCGCGGTGTCGCCGACGGGCCGGTGCCGGGCGTTCGGCGCCGACGCGGACGGGTTCGTCCCGGGGGAGGGCGGCGCGGCGCTGGTCCTCGCCCGCCTCGACGACGCCCGCACCGCCGACGACCCGGTCCTCGCGCTCGTACGCGGCACGGCCGTGAACAACGACGGCCGCTCGCTCGGCCTGCTCGCGCCGACCCCGCGCGGGCAGCGCGAGGTGATCGGCCGGGCGTACGAGGAGTGCGGTGTCGATCCGGCCGACGTGTCGTACGTGGAGGCGCACGGCACGGGAACGCCGATCGGTGACCCGGTCGAGGCGCGGTCGCTCGGGCAGGCGTTCCCGCCCCGCGCCGACGGGGTTCCGCGACGGCTCGGCTCGGTGAAGACGAACGTCGGGCACCTGCTCAACGCGGCCGGGATGCCCGCGCTGGTCAAGGTCGCCCTCGCGCTCGCGCACCGCACTCCGCCGTCCCTCCATGTCACCGCCCCGCCCCGTTCCTCGCCGACACCGCCCCGGGTTCCGCCTCGTCACCGAGCAGGAGGAGTGGACCGGCGCGGACGGCCGTCCCCTGATCGCCGGCGTCAACAGCTTCGGCTTCGGCGGCACCAACGCCCACGCGATCCTGGAGGAGGCGCCCCGGGACCGGCGCGGGGGCGGGGCGGCCCCGGCCGCCGGGGGCCCGCACCTGCTGGCCCTGTCCGCCCGGACCGAGGGCGCCCTGCGGGCCGCCGCGGTTGAGCTGGCCGCGCATCTGCGGGCCCACCCCGAACTGGACGAGGGCGACGTGTGCGCCACCGTCAACACCGCCCGCGACGAGGGACCGCACCGACTGGCCCTGGTGGCGGAGGGCAACCTCGCGGAGCGGCTCGAAGAGGCAGGGCGGTCGTGGGGGCTGGACCCGGAAGGCGCCAGTGGCGGGCAAGGTGTCGGTGACGGGCAAGGCGTCGGTGGCGCGGGTGAGGCGGGTGACACAGGTGGAGCGGGAGATCCTGGTCGTCCCGCCGGTCCGGGAGGCCTCGGTCGGGAGGGCGTCGCGGGCCGTCCGCGCCGCGCAGTGACGGGGCTCGTTCGGGGTCGGCCCCGGACCGTCTTCGTCCTGCCCGGACAGGGGGCCCAACATCTCGGTCTCGGGCGGGAGTTGTGGCGCTCGGCACCCGTGTTCCGGGATCTTCTGGAGGAGGCCTCCTCACTCACCGGGCCGGTGTCGGGGCGCAGCCTGGCCGCCTGGTGTCTGGACGAGGACGCCGACCCCGAGACCCTGGCCCGGACGGAGGTGGCGCAGCCCCTGCTCGTCGCGTTCGGGGTGGCGCTGGCCGGGCAGTTGGCCGCGTGGGGCGTGTCGCCGGACGCGGTCGTGGGGCACAGCGTAGGCGAGATCACCGCCGCGTGCGTCGCCGGCGCCCTGCCGCCGGCCGAGGCGATCGGTTTCGCCGCCGAACGCGGCCGCCTGATGGGCGAACTCACCACGCCGGGCGCCATGGCCGCCGTCAGGGGGGACGAGGAGACCGTCGCCGCCCTGGTCGCCGACTCCGACGGCACCCTCACCGTGGCCGCCGTCAACTCACCCACGCAGATCGTGCTGTCGGGTGCGTCCGAGGCCGTCGACCGGGCGGTGGCGACGCTCACCGCGCGGGGCGTGGCCGCCCGGCGGCTCCGCGTGTCCCACGCCTTCCACTCCCCGTTGCTCGGCCCCGTGCTCGACCCCCTCCACAGCGCGGCGAAGGCCCTGACCGTGCACCCGGCCACCGTTCCCATGCTGAGCACGGTCACCGGTCACTGGGCCCCCGACCTGACCCCCGACTCCGGCTATTGGCGCGACCACGCGATCCGCCCCGTCCGCTTCGGCCCCGCCGTCGCCCGGCTCCTCGACGAGGGCTACGAGACGTTCGTCGAACTCGGCCCCGGCGCCACGCTCTCCGCCCCGATCCACGCGGTCGACGCCGCCCGCCCGGCCGCCGCACGAGCCGAGGTGACGGTCCTGCCCGCCCTGGCGACCGGCGAAGGGCCGACGAGGACGAGGGGGTCAAGGGGGACAAGGGGAGCGGGCGCCCTGCTCGAAACGGTCGGTCGGCTCTGGGCCCTGGGAACCCCGCTCTCCTCGACGTCCCCGGCCCGGGACACGACACGACGCCGGGTCCCCGTGCCCCCGTACCCCTTCCGACGCGAACACCATTGGGCGCGACGAGTCGACAGCGCGCCCGGATCCGCGCCGGCGTCCGCGCCGACGTCCACATCCGAAGCGGCGTCCGCTTCCGGAGCCGCATCCACATCAGGAGCCGCGCCCGCATCCGAAGCCACGCCCGCGTCCGGAGCGGCGTCCGCATCAGGAGCCGCGAGCGCATGCAGGCCGACGCCAGCGCCCGCGCTGGCACCCGCGAAGTCAGGCGGCGCGTCGGGCGGCGAGGCTGCCGCCGAGTCGGGCGCGGCGTCCTCAGGCGTGCGCGGTGCCTCCGCACCCCGCACGCACATCCCCGCCCCTTCCCGCCCACCCCACAGCCCCTCCTCTGGCGCGACGCCCCGCTGACCGCCGCCCCGGCCCCGAGTCGTACGCCTCGTCGGCGCCGACACCCCGCTACGCCGTTCCCTCACCGACCGGCTCACCGGGCGCGGGGTGACGGTAGTGACCCCGACGCCGACACCAGACCCGTACGAAGGCCAGGCGGAAGACCGGGCGGAAGGCCCGGAGGCCGTGCTGTGGTTCGCCGGTGACTCCCCGAGCCCGGGGGCGGAGACCGGCACGGCCGTCTCGGCCCTGCGCGAGGTGCTGGCGACGCTCGACACCCCCTCACCCGGCCCACCCGTCTGCTGCTCGTCACCGAGAACGCGTACCGCACGGAGACCGACACGAGCACGGGCTCGGGCTCGGGCCCCGACGCCTCCCCACTCCCGCCCTCGCCCCGAGCAAGCCCTCCTGCACGGCTTCGCCCTGGTCCTCGCGCAGGAACATCCGAACCTCACCTCGCTGAGCGTCGACGTGTCGGCACAGGATGAGCTGGACGTCCAACTCACCGCGCTGGAAGCGGGTTGCACGCCACCGCGGTCACGGCCGGCACCGTCGCCTGGCGAACAGGCCGCCGCCTCACCCGCACGACAGCGACCCCGCCCCCGCCCACTCTTCCCTCCCCACCGCCACGCCTCTCCCCGCGAACGGCACCTACCTGATCACCGGTGGCGCGGGCGGCCTGGGCTCCGCGCTCGCCCGCGACCTCGCGGAACGCGGCACGCCCACGCTCGTGCTGACCGGCCGTACCGTCACCCCGCCCCGCACCCTGCTGGGCGAACTCCGCGCGCTCGGCGCCCTCGCCCGCTACCAGGCGGCCGACGTCACCGACGCCGACGCGGTCGACGACCTCGTGGCCGGTCTGCCGCCCCTGGACGCCGTGTTCCACGCGGCGGGCACGGCTCGTCCCGGCAGCCTGCGGGGCAAGCCGGACGACGAGATCGAGGCCGTACTCGCCGCGAAGGTGAGCGGGACGAGGCTGCTGGCCGAGGCGCTGCGGCGGCACGGCCAGGAGGGCGCCGTGTGCGTCGCCTTCTCGTCCGTCTCGGCCGTACTGCCCGGCCTGGCCGGCGCCCTCGGTGACTACGCCGCCGCGAACTCCTTCCTGGACGCCTTCGCCACCGCCGAACGCGCCGCCGGGCGCCCCTGGCAGAGCATCGCGTTCGGCCCGGTCGCCGACGCGGGAATGGCGAGCGGAACGCGCTCGGCGCTCACACCACTCACCGCCCCGGCAGCCCTGACGGCCCTCCACAAGGCCCTCACCCTCGACACGGCCCACGTCCTGATCACAGCAACGGACACCTCGATCCCGGCGATTGCCGCGAGCGGGACGGAGGCCGCAGGCCCCATAGGGACGCGGGGCTGTGACACATGCGGCTCCGCCGCGTGGGCGCGACCAGCCACCATCCACCCGCAGCCGCCGACAACCAGCTCCCCCCGGCTCTCAGGCGCCCACCCACCCCGACCCCAGCCCCCACACCCACACCCACACCCACCCAGATAACCACCGTCATACGCCGCCTCCTCGCCGACGCCCTGCACCGCCCCCACAGGACATCGGCGACGACGAACCGTTCCTCACCTCGGCCTCGATTCCCTCAGCGCCGTGATCTCGCCCGCCGCCTCGAACGCGAACTGGACCGCCCTCCCCGCCACCCCCCTTCCCTCCCCACCCCCCCCCCCACTCCGCCCACCACCCCACTGCACGGCCATCCCTCCCACCCTCTCGACCCACCCCCCCCTCCTCCCTGGCCCACCTCTCCGCCCGCCACCCCATGCTGCTGCGCCTGCGGATCACCGACGACGGAGCCGCACGCCCGAGCCAGTACCCGCCCCCGCGGGATCCACCGACACGGCCCCGCGCTGGTACGAGATCCAGGCCGCCCACCCGCACGGCCACCCCCACGACCTACGACAGCTCGAACACGCCCTCTGCAACCGCCCGTTCGACCTGCGGACGGAGGACCCGGTACGAGCCGTCCTCGTCCACGACCGGGACGACGCACACCTCGCCCACCTGCTGCTGGTCGTCCACCACGCCGCGGCCGACGGCTTCAGCCTCAAGCTCATGGCCGAGGAACTCTGGTCGCTCTACACGGCGTTGACGCGCGGAGAACAGACACCCCACCTACCCTCACCCCGGGCCGAGTTCACCGACTACGCCGCCACCCTGACCGCCGAACGCCAGTCCCCGGCACACACGGAGGACCTCGCCCACTGGCGCGCGCGCCTGGCGGAACACACGGCCTCCCTCACCTCCCCTCCCTCCCCTACGACGGAGACCCCGAGGCACCCCCGACCCCGCCCTCACCCACCACCGCACCGACATCGACGAGGAGTTGACCGCCGCGCTCCGGGAGACGGCCGCGCGGCACGATGTGTCGCTGTTCCACCTGATGCTGGCGGTGTACGGCCGTTGTCTGGCCCGGTGGAGCGGACGCCGAACCGTCGCCGTCAACGTGGCACGGGCGCGACGGGAGGCGCCGATCGCCGGCATCGACCGTCTGGTGGGGCCGCTGGCCGACACCCTCCCGGTGTTCGCGGACATCGACCCCGCCGAACCGGTCATCGCGCTCGCCGACCGGTTGCGCCGGAGCTGGCGGGAGGCCGAGGCCCACGCGACCCTGAGCAGCACGGACTTCGCCCGACTGCTGTCCGAGGTGCGCCCCACCACGGGTCCGGCCCCGCGCACCGCGGCCGAGGCGGGCTTCAGCTTCGCCCGCTTCCCGGTGGTCCACGGCCCCGACTGGCCCGTCACCGTCACCCCCACGGCCGCGGCCACCGCCTCCGCCGCCACCCGCCTCGGCCTCCTGTGCTGGGAGGCCGACGCAGCGCTGCGCCTGTCGTGGAACCACCCGGCCCACCTGTTCCGCCCCGAGACCGTACGACGCCTCGCCGACGACTACGTCACAGAACTACGGGCCGCCACCACACTGCTCCCCACCCCAGCGCCCTCCACCACGGCACTTCCCACCCCGGCACTCCCGGACGCGGCCGGCACAGGTCACGGTGGCGGCATCGTGGACCGTCTCCGCGCCCAGTTCCGCGCCACCCCTCGGTCCGTGGCCGTGCGGGCCGCAGACGGCGGGACCACCCTCACCTACGCCGCCCTCGACGCCGCCTCCGCAACCCTCGCCACCCGCCTGCGCGCGCAGGGCGTACGCCCCGGCGACCTGGTCGGACTCCTCACGGAACCGGGTGGCACGTCCACGGTCACCGGAGTCGTCGGCATCCTGCGGGCGGGCGCCGGCTGGGTACCACTGGACCCCACCCACCCCGCCGCACGGCACCGGGACCAGCTCTCCCGTACGGGAGTCCGCGTACTGGTCTGCGACCCGGCGACCCACGGCACGGCCACCGCCCTGGACGAAGTCACCCTCGTACCCGTACCCGTACCCACCCCGCCACCGACCCCGAACCCGACCCCGCTTCCGACGCCCCCTCCTTCCCTCCTCCTCCCCTCTCCCGACGCCATCGCCTACGTCATCTTCACCTCGGGCTCGACGGGCCGCCCCAAGGCCGTGCCCATCACCCACCGGTCGATGACGAACTACCTCGACTGGTCGCTGACGACCTTCGGCTACGGCCCCGGCGACCGGCTCGCCCAGACCGCGTCGGCCTGTTTCGACGCCTCCGTACGGCAGTTGCTGGCACCCCTGCTGGTCGGCGCCACCGTGCACACCCTCTCCCGCGACCTGCTGCGCGACCCCGAGGCACTGCTCGACCGTGTCGTGGCGGACCGGATCACGGTGTGGAGCTCGGTCCCCACCCTGTGGGAACGCCTGCTCACCGCCGCCGAGGAACACGCCCGCCGGAACGGCGGCACAGCCCCGGACCTCTCCGCCCTGCGCTGGGTCCACGTGGGAGGCGAGGCCCTGCCCACCGCCCACGTACGCCGCTGGTTCGACCTCCTGGACACCGCTGACGTCACCCGTGCCGGCACTCGCCCCCGCGCCCACCGGATCGCCAACCTCTACGGCCCCACCGAAACCACCATCAACGCCACCTGCCACATCATCGACACCCGCCCGGCGGACGACGTCCGCCACCTCCCCATCGGCCGCCCCATCGCCGGTACGGAACTGACCGTCGTCGGTGAGGACGGCCACGCGTGCGTCACCGGCGAACCCGGTGAACTCCTCATCGCCGGAACCGGCCTCACCCCCGGTTACCTGGGCGACCCCCACCTCACCGCCGCCGCCTTCACCGAACGGGACGGCCGCCGCTGGTACCGCAGCGGCGACCGCGTCCGCCGTACGGCCGACGGGGTGCTGGAGTTCCTGGGCCGACTCGACGACCAGGTCAAGGTCCGGGGCCACCGCGTGGAACTCGGCGAGATCGAGGCCGCCCTGCTCACCCACCCGGGTGTCTCCCGCACGGCCGTCCTGCTGCGCGACGGCCGCCTGGAGGCGTATGTGGAGCCGAGGACCACCGCCACCCTCGCCCCCCGCGAGGTGCGCGGTTTCCTCTCCCGCACCCTCCCCGTACATGCTCCCCGCCCGCGTCCACTCCCTCCCGACGCTCCCGCTGACCGGCACGGGCAAGATCGACCGCAACCGTCTGGCTCCCCGTGGCGAGAGCACGCTCCCCGACGCCCGGCGCACACCGCACGCGACGCCCACCGAGCGGCTGCTGGCGCGCATCTGGTCCGAGCTGCTGGAGACACCGGCGTCCGAGATCAGCCGCGAGGACGACTTCTTCACCCTCGGCGGCGACTCCATCACCGTGCTAGAACTGTTCTCGCGCCTCCGCCGCGAACGCCACGCGCTGCCACGCCCGACCGCCCTCTACACCCACCGCACGCTTTCGGCCCTGGCCACAGCCATCGATGCCCTCGACACCACGGACACCACCACCGCACCCATTCCACCTCCTCCCCCCCTCTACCCCCCTCCCAGCTTCCTCGCCGACGCCTCGCGTCCGGCTCCGGAGCGGCACCGGCCGCCGCCCCCCAACCCCGCCTGGCTGGCCCGCTTCCGTATCCACGGCGCCCTGGACCCGGACCTGTTCCAACGGGCCGTCGACGTCCTCATGGCCCGGCACCCCATGCTCCGCACGGTGTTCCCGGCCGGTGCGCGCCCACCCGTGCAGCAGGAACTCCCCTCCTCGCTACGGCTTCCCGTCGAGGCGGAGACCCTGGCCCACCCCGACCTGTTGGAGGAACGGACGGCGGAGGAGGCGACCCGCCGCTTCGAACCCTGGGCCTGGCCCCTGTTGCGGCTGCGTCTCTTCACGGTCGCGCCGGAGGAACACGTCCTCCTCGTCCACGCCCACCACCTCATCGGCGACGGCTACAGCGCGGCCCTCCTCACCCGCGAACTCCTCACCGTGTACGGCCGTTTCGAGCGCGGCCTCCCCCACGGCCTGGAGCCCCTCGCCTCCACCTTCCGCGACCACGTCCTCCGCCGAACCGCACCGGAACCGGCGCCCACCCCGGTACCGGCACCAGGACCGGCACCGGCACCGGTACCGGCACCTGCGGAGGACCCGGCGTCCGACGACTACCGCGCCCGCCACCACGCCCCGTACACCCCACCCGTACTGCGCGCCCGCCCCGACGGAGCACCCCCGCCTTCCACACCACCACCGTCGCCCTCGACGCCGACCGCACCGGGCCCTGCGCCACCTCGCCCGGACGGCGGGCACCACGCTCCACGCCCCCGTCCTCACCGCGTACTACCGCGCCCTCACCACCCTCACCGGCCGCCGCGACCTGGTCCTCGGCCTGGCCGTCACCGGCAGGGACGGGGCCACGGACGACGCCCACCGCGTCTTCGGCCCGTACGCCGAGGCGGTGGCGCTGCGCCCGGTGGCACCGTCCGACGACGCCCTCCCCGTCCCGGGCTTCGACGAGGACCTCCGCCGGATCACCGCCGAGACGCTCGCGGCCCGCGCCACCGGCCCCCTGGACCTCCGTACGCCCCAAGGGCTGCCCCGCACCGCCCAGTTCTTCTTCACGTTTCTGGACTTCAGCTCCCTCGGCGCACCGCCCGACACCACGCTGTCGCTCCGGGCCGACGACAGCGACACCGAACTCACGCCGCCGCCGGTGGGCACCGATGTCTTCCTGGCCGTACGCCCCTCCCCGGACGGCGAGGGTCTGAGCATCACGGCACGCGCGTCGTCGAAGGCCCTGACCTCCGCCGAACTCGCCTGCTTCACAAGGGAGTTGAGAGGCGAACTGGAAGGATCCGGCCAGCACGGCGACGCCCTGGACGCCGCCCTCATCGGCTACCTCCCGACCCCGCACCAACTGGCCGCCTTCGCCGGGCTCCCGGCGCACGCGGTCCCCAGCCGTGAACAGCTCCGCGCCCTCCTCTTCCCGGACGGCCGCCCCCGGGTCCTGGAGAGCGTCACCACCCCTCGGCAGATCCGGATTCGTCTCCCTCCCCTGTTCGCGGACGAACTGACCACCCCGACCGCCCCGAGCACCCTGTCCGCCTGACCGCCCGCGCCGTGGACCACGCCGCGTCCCTCGGCGCCCGCTGCGTCTCCCTGGTAGGCATGATCCGTCCCTCACCGGCTACGGCTACGACGTCCTCCGCGAGCTCTCGGCCACCCCACGCCCCCGACCACCCTCACCACCGGCCACGCGGCCACCACCGTCGCCGTGGTGAAGACCGTCCACGCCGCCCTGCGGGCGACCGACCGCGACCTGGCCGACCTGACCCTCGCCGTCGTCGGCCTCGGTTCCATCGGCACGTCGTCCCTGCGTCTGCTGCTCTCCCTCAGCCCCCACCCACCGGCCCGCATCCTGCTCTGCGACGTCCCCGGCAGCGCCCCGCCTCCACCACCTGGCGGCGGAGCTGTCGGCGGACCACCCCACGACGGCCGTACGGGTCGTCGAGTCCACCGATCCCCGGGCCCTGCCCGCCGAGGTCCACGAGACGTCCGACCTGATCGTCACGGCGGTCAGCGGCGGCCCGACGGCCCTGCTGGACGTGGACCGGCTGCGCCCCGGCACGATCGTCGTGGACGACTCCTTCCCGCACTGTTTCGACACCACGCGGGCCCTGGAGCGGATGAGACGCGACCAGGACGTACTGATCGTGGGAGGCGGCCTGCTGGCCCTGGACTCCACCGAGACCCACCTGTCACCGGACCTCCCTGCCGCCGCCCTCACCGGCCACGCCACCGCCCGCACCCAGCACCACCTGACGGTCCACCTCCCCGGCACCCTCGCCTCCTGCCGACTGGAGTCCCTCCTGCACGCCCACCTCACCCGCCCCGGACCCGGCGCCGCCCGGACCCCCGTCCGCTCCCCTTGATCCACGGCCTCGTCGACCTCCCCCGCGCCCTCGCCCACTGGCACGCCGCCGAGGCCGCCGGAGTCCGTGCGGCGCCCCTCCACCTCCTCGACCACACGATCCCGCCGGAGACCCTGAACGCCCTGCGCGCCCTGAACACCCTGAGCGCCCCGAGCCGATCAGCCGAGGACGTGCCGTAGATAGGCCGTCGGGTCGGCGAGGTAGCGGCGCCAGTGGTCGATCAGGGCCAGTTCGTCCCAAGGGACGCGGCGCATGCCGTGGTCGCCGACCTCGATGATGTCCGCGCCGGGGAGCGCGGTCAGCAGCGGGGAGTGGGTGGCGCAGATGACCTGCCCGCCGTTCTTCACCAACTGGTCGATGTGGCCGAGGAGTTCGAGGCAGGAGGTGAACGACAGCGCCGCCTCGGGCTCGTCCATCACATACAGGCCGGGCTGGAGGAACTTCCCGCGGAACGCGGCGAGGAAGCCCTCGCCGTGGCTGACCGAGTCAGGGGCGAAGCCTTCTCGGTCCAGCGCGTCGAGCGCCGTCTCCGCGCGCAGGAAGAAGCCCTTGCGGGCGCTCCAGCTGCCGAGCATGCGGCGGCCGCGCGGGGTGGCGTCGAAGCGGACCCGTTCGCCGAGCAGGGACTTGGGGCGATGGGAGGCGTAACGCCAGTCGTGCGAGCCGCCCCAGGAGTCCAGGCCGAAGCCCTCGGCGAGGGCCTCGACGAGGGTCGACTTCCCGGAGCCGTTCTCCCCGACCAGGAAGGTCACCGGCGCGGTGAAGCGCAGACCGTCCGCCAGGAGTCCGCGCACACAGGGCACCGACCAGGGCCATTCCCCGTGGTCCGCCCCTGCCCCACCCCGCTCGTCGCTCGCCTCCAGATGTGCGTACGCGCGTTCGATAATCACCGTCCGAGTCTCCCACGGGGGGCGCGGAACATCCCGGAAGACGGCCGCCGCACACGACGAAACCCCCGGGCCCGGGTGGGCCTGGGGGTTCGTGCCGTCGTGGACCGAGCAACCGCCGTTACTCGGCGTCGACAGCCGCTGTCACTTGGTGTCGATCAGGCCGTGCGGCGGGACCTGGACCGTGCGGGCGCCCTCGGTGCCGCCGAGGATCACCTTGCGCAGGGCGATGTTGTTCTTGTGGTTGGCCTCCTGGAGGCGGTTCTCCGGGTTGGCGATGACCTGGATGTAGTACGTGCCGTTCGGCAGGCCCGTGATGTCGAAGGACTGGCCGGGACGGTACTGGGTGTACGTGTCGCCGGAGCCGACGTCGAGGACCTCACGGACGTTGATGGCGTCCTCGGAACCGCACGCGGTGGACAGGTCGGTGTTCTCCGGGTGCCAGTTGGCGTTCTTCACCGTGTAGTCGATGGCGTCGGTGTTGGCCAGGCAGAACGCCTCCTTGCCGGAGCGCACCTCCTTGGTCTGGTCCGCGCTGAGCAGGCGGTAGCTGGCGAAGTCCGTGAAGTGCCAGTGCTCGTGTCCCTCGCGCGCGTCCCACTCCATGGTGCCGGCGGGCGCGTAGCCGACCTGCTTGCCCTTGGCGTCGTAGAAGTACTGGTACGAGTCCATCAGGTCCGCGCCCGGCTTGCGGAAGCCGTCGACGACGAGGGGCGCGGGGCCGGCGTTCCAGACGTTGGCGCTGAAGGCCAGGTAGTCCTTGCCGGGTGCGTCGCCGTCCTCGCCGTCGGTGATGGCGATGTCCCAGGCGGGCAGCGACCGCAGGTCGGGCTTGGGGATGTTCGCCGGGGCACCCGCCTTGCCGGTGGGACGCTTGGGCGCGGCCTGCAGCGCGGGCGCGATGCGGGAGCCGTCGGTGTGGCCCTTGCCGTCGCCCAGGTGCTTCGCCAGGCCCCGGTCGACCAGGGCATAGGGGAGCTCGGGCGGCGCCGGCACGTCGGCGCCGCGCGGGCCGTAGTGGTGGTTGTCCGGGGCGGGCTGTCCGGCCGGGGCGGACCGCGTGTCGTGGCCGGAGCCGTGACCCGATCCGTGACCGCCGCCGTGACCGCCGTGCGAGGACTTCGACGGGGCCATGCCGACACCGCCGCCCTCGCCGCCCTCCTCGGAGCGCTCCTCGCGCACCGTCACCTTGATGGTCGGCCGGTCGTTGGGGATGCCGAACGCGTCGCGGTACTTCTTCGCGACCCCGACCTGGGCGGTGTACTCACCGGCCGGCAGGTCCACTGTTCTGTCGTAGTTCCAGCTGGTGGTGTTGGTGGCCCAGCCCTTCTCGACGCCCCACACCGAGCCCAGTGTCCACGGGTTGGTGGAACAGCTCTGCGGATAGTGGTTGGTGGAGGGGGCGTCCGGACGGATCCGGCCCGAGGCGTTGTTCGGGCAGAAGGTGCCCTCGGTCTTCACGACCTCCTCCCCGGCCGCGTTCTTGACCGACATCTCCAGGAAGCCCGTCAGCCCGGAGAAGTCGTCGACGAGCCCCTTCGGGAGCGTCTTCGTCGTGGTCTTCTTGCCGTCGCGCAGGATCTGCTTGGCGACGATCGGGTCCTTGTAGGACTTCCGCGTCACCTTGAATTCCAGGGGCGCGTTGTCGACCGAGATGTACGTCCCGAGCTGCAGTTGGACGCCGTTGTCCCACTCGTAGCGGGTCAGCGTCACGGATTTCGACGCGGCGATCAGCTTGAGCTGCGGCTTCCCGGGTTTCGCGGCGGGCGCGGCACCGGCGCCGGGGGCCGCCCCGGCCACGGCGGCGACGACGGTGAGCGACGCCAGGGCGGCGAGGCCCGGGCGCTTCAGGCGACGGCGGCGGCCCTGACCGCCGGCCGGGACGGTCGAGTCCGCGGCAGCGGTCGCACCGGCCGGGTCGGTCGGGTCGGTCGGGCTGGAGGGGCTGGTCATCTGGCTGGTCATCGATTCCTCGTCTGCGAGTGCCCTGGTCAGGGGCATCGGACTGGACAGCCCACGGTCGACGGCCGATCCGCGGCCGGCCGTGCGGATGCACCCCCACGCACCCCCCGGCCGGCCACGCTCGATCCGCTCTTCCTGTGAGCAACCTGAGAGATTGATAAATGCGGTGCCAGGGTTGCCTGTTGGGAGGGAATTTCGCGGAAGGTGTGGTGAGCACGGCTCAAACACACGCCCGCGCATCCCTGCGGAACCGGCCCCAAGTCCCCCGGGAATCCACGCGGGAGCATCACACAGCCTGCACACAGCTCTGAGAATGCCTCGTTAGCGTTGCTGACCGCTCGATCCGCTCGATCCCGCGTGCGAACGTGCTGTGACCGGGCCGCGGCCCGGCGGGTCGACGGCATGCCCACACAGGAAGACCCTCGATGGACTACTGCTCCTCATGTCGCCGACATCTCAACGGCGCCCTCGTGTGCCCGGGTTGCGGCGCCTACGCGCCCGACATAGCCCCGGCCACGATCGACAGCCGTGTCGACCCGTCCCGCCCCACCGGGACGACGACCGCGCCGCTGATGATCCCGATGCCGCCGACGACACCGGCGGCACAGGTGCTTCCGGCGCCGACGTGGGAGTACGGCGCGGGGGACGAGGGGTGGCACGGCGGACCGCCGGAGGACGGGTTCACGACGGACGCCCTCCCGCGGGAGGGGTACGCGGACGACGGATACGCGAAGGACGGATACGCGAAGGACGGGTTCGCCGACGACGGCGACGCCGGTGACCTGAGTGGTGTGGACAGCGCGCACCGGGTCGACGGTGTCGACGATGTGGACGTCGAGGGTGTTCCCGTGGCGCCGCGAGGGCGGGCCGCGCGGCGGCGTCAGTTGGCGCGGTGGAAGAAGAACCAGCGCCGGGCCGTCGTCGCGACCGCCGTCGCGCTGGTCGGCGGCGGTCTGACCGTCATGAGCATGGACCGACAGTCCACCGACCGCACCCAGGCGGCCACCGCCCCGGACGCCGAGAGCCTCGGCTCCATCGAGGAACAGGGCTCGCAGCGCGGCCGTACGTCGACGCCGGAGACCGACGACGCCCGGCGCACCCCGGACGCCTCCACCCCGTGGACCCCGTCCGGCGACCCCGCACGGGACCGCTCCACCGCCAGCCGGTCGAACTCCCGTGCCGAGCAGCCCAGTTCCCCCCGAACGGACTCGGGCACGCCGTCGGCCCAGGAGGCGCGGACCGGCACCTCCGGCGCAGACAGGTCGGCCGCCGGCACCACCCCGTCGGACGGGGCGACCACACCGCCGGCCACCGACGACTCCGGCTCCTCGGAGGCGGGCGCGGGGTCGGGATCGGGTTCCGGCTCGGACACCGGCAACGGCAACGGCGGCGGCACCGGCACCGGTTCGGAAGCCGGAAGCGGCTCGGACACGGGCTCGGGCTCGGACTCCGGTTCGGGCACGGGCGGGTCGGACGGTTCGAACTCCGACACGGGGACGACGTCCCCTTCGGGCCTCTGCCTGCTCGGCATCGTCTGCGTGAACTGAAGCCCGCGCGCACCCACCCACACCCTTACACGCACGTCCGAGGGCCGGGGGCCGGGGGCCGACCGCTGCCGAGCGGTCAGCCCTCGGCCATCGGGCGTGGCCAGGAACGTCCGCTGACACGTTCGATGTCGGTGTTGAACTGCTCCAGGTCGGCGACGAAGCGCCGGAGGCGTTCGGCGGGCCAGTCGGCGATGACGCCGGTGAGACCGGTGAGACCGGTGACGAACTCCTCCCGTTGCGCGGCGAGGTGCTCCGCCCCCTTGTCGGTGATCCGGAACTTGCGGGCCACTCCCCCGTCGGCGTCGAGGGTCCGCTCCACCAGTCCCTAGGAGCAGGCCCGGAGTCCAGGCCCCCTGCCCCTCTACCCTCTGGGCGTCCGGTGGGGCCCCAACTCGGCGAGCACGTCAGCGAGTTGAGCGGCATCCAAGGCGGGCTCGGGCAAGGTCGGCGATGACCGGGTGTCCGTGGGCCCCGGCGGGCGCAGGCCGTCGAGGAGGAGGGCGAGAGGGCGGCGCCAGGCGTCGGGGGTCGTGACGGCGGTGAGGGCGGGGACGGCGCGGCCGAGGGCGGCGAGGGCGAAGAGGACGTCCTCGGTGGTGACATCGGCCCGGACCGTGCCCTCCTCACGGCCGCGCCGCAGCAGGGACTCGATGGTCCGCCGATTGTGCTCGTGGACGTCCTCCAGGGTGTCCACGCCCGGTACGCGCGTGGTCATGAGATCGTTCGTGCCCCGGTCGGCGGCGAGCGTGTCGAAGACCGCGCCGAGGTACTCGGTCAGCCCGGTCCAGGCGTCGGGCGCGTCGCGGACCCGGTCCCCGACGGCCATCGTGCCCGCGAGCTGGTCGTGGAAGACGGCGTCGATGAGGGCGGCGCGGCTGGGGAAGTGCCGGTACAGCGTCGCGTTCCCGACGCCGGCCCTGCGGGCGATCACATCGAGCGGCGCTTCGAGCCCCTGCTCGGTGAACACCTCGTGAGCCGCAGCCACCAACAACTCCCGGTTCCGCCGCGCATCCCGCCGCCGCACCGGCGCCGCCCCACCGCCCATCCCGCTCCCGCTCCTCCACACCACCCGACCACGCCCCCGCCAGACGGGGTTCTCGATGCTATCGCCGAGCCGTCCCCCTCCCCCGACGCACTCCTCTGAGCGCCTGCGCATCCGGTCGGAAGATCTCACGAGTAGACGATCGGGCAGCCCCGGCGGATCGAGTGCTGGGCGGCGCGCAGGTAGACGGCCACGTAGAAGGCCATGTCGAGGTCCTCGGCCCATGGCCCCGGCCGGGTCGCGGCCAGCGTCTTCGCCTGTCCGTCCAGGAACCACCTGGTCAGGTCCAGGTTGTCGCACATCTCCGGTGTCTCGGGCGGCAGCTCGACGGCCGTCGCGAGCCGCTCCGCGAGCGCCAGGACCTGCGGGGCGCCGGCGACCATGGTCGACTCCGCGAAGCTGGACTCGACACCCTCCAGCCAGACGTCCTCCTCCAGCGAGATCGGCACGAGCACCGTCCAGCCGCACAGGGTCTCCACCTCCTCGCGCGTGAGGTGGGCCTCGCAGAGCCGCATGAACCCGTCCATCGGCGGGACGAGCTTCTCCTCGAAGTCGAGCCCCGCGCCACGCACGAAGGGCGCGCGCACGGGCCTCGCCGCAGGCACCGAGTCGTAGGCCGGCAGCCCCCGCCGCCCCAGTTCCTCGTTCAACGCCGCGGCGACCCGCCCCGCCCCTCCTCCTCGTGCTCACCCTCGCCCTCCCCCTCACCGAACCATTCCTCCGCGTCGACGCTCACCAGATAGATGCCCATGGCCGGAACGTAGTGCCCACCACTGACACCGCGGGGGGTGCGGCGCACGTGGTCCCGCGCGACGCAACCAATGCCCGCGCACACGCGTCCCCTTCGTCGCGTTCGCGTTCGCGTTCATCACGTGCGCGTTCGTCGCACGGAAACCGCCGTCCTCGGCCACCAGCACAGAGAGCGAGCAACGACCATGCTCATCCTCATCCTGTCCGTCGTCCTCCTGCTCGCCCTCGGTGGCATCGTCTGCGTCTACTGGACGGCACGAGGCGACGCCCCACGCTGGGCACGCGGTGTGGCCAGAACGACCGACGTCGCGAGCGACATGCTGCTCCGCGCGGACAAGTCCAACTCCCAGAACGACAACAACACGGACAACGGCTGAGGCGCCGCGAGTCGGCCGCGGCGGCGGAGCGACCGATGCGGCGCATCAGGCGGCCCATCTCATGCGGGAGTTGACGGCGGAGGAGCGCGCGCCGAGGGCCGCCGCCTGAAGGGCTCGGGCGGGTGGGCCGGTGGGCCGCCGCGTACGGGCGACGACGCCGACGCCGACGTGGCCCTCCTCCTCGCCCACCTCCACGATCCGTCCGAGCCCGCCCGCTACGCAGCCCACCGGCCCGACCCGCTCGCCATGATCACCGCGCTCGCGCAGCCGCCCTCTTCCCGGTGCCTCCAGTACACGGCGAACCGCATCCTCGACCGACTGACGTGAGGCCGGCTCGACATCCCTCGTCGAGCCGGCCTCCACCGCACGTCGTCGCCGCCCGCCGGCGGTCAGTCCGTGCCGGACTCCATCGCGGCGCGGTCCAGCAGCGCGTCCTCCTCCGAGACCTCACCGCGCGAGGCGATGGCCTCGGCTCCGCCCTGCGGCAGCTCCGGCATGGTGCCGATCAGCCCGGTCGCGGCGGCCTGGGAGGCGCCGACGGTGGGGCTGCCGGTGCCGATCAGGCCGAGACCCGCGTACTGCTCCAGCTTGGCGCGCGAGTCGGCGATGTCGAGGTTGCGCATGGTGAGCTGGCCGATCCGGTCGACCGGGCCGAAGGCCGAGTCCTCGGTGCGCTCCATGGACAGCTTGTCCGGGTGGTACGAGAACGCCGGGCCCGTGGTGTCGAGGATCGAGTAGTCCTCGCCGCGCCGCAGGCGGAGGGTGACCTCGCCGGTGACCGCCGCGCCGACCCAGCGCTGCAGCGACTCCCGGATCATCAGTGCCTGCGGGTCCAGCCAGCGGCCCTCGTACATGAGGCGGCCGAGGCGACGGCCCTCGGAGTGGTACTGGGCGAGGGTGTCCTCGTTGTGGATGGCGTTGACGAGGCGCTCGTACGCGGCGTGCAGGAGGGCCATGCCGGGGGCCTCGTAGATGCCGCGGCTCTTGGCCTCGATGATGCGGTTCTCGATCTGGTCGGACATACCGAGGCCGTGGCGGCCGCCGATGGCGTTGGCCTCCATCACCAGGTCGACGGCGGAGGCGAACTCCTTGCCGTTGATGGTGACCGGGCGGCCCTGGTCGAAGCCGATCGTCACGTCCTCGGTGGCGATCTCGACCTCGGGGTCCCAGAACCGGACGCCCATGATCGGCTGCACGGTCTCGACGCCGGTGTCCAGGTGCTCCAGGGTCTTGGCCTCGTGGGTGGCGCCCCAGATGTTGGCGTCGGTGGAGTACGCCTTCTCCGTCGAGTCCCGGTACGGCAGCTGGTGCGCGACCAGCCACTCGGACATCTCCTTGCGGCCACCGAGCTCGGTGACGAAGTGGGCGTCCAGCCAGGGCTTGTAGATCCTGAGGTGCGGGTTGGCGAGCAGGCCGTAGCGGTAGAACCGCTCGATGTCGTTGCCCTTGAAGGTCGAGCCGTCGCCCCAGATCTGGACGTCGTCCTCCAGCATCGCCCGGACCAGCAGGGTGCCGGTGACGGCACGGCCGAGGGGGGTCGTGTTGAAGTACGCCCGCCCGCCGGAGCGGATGTGGAACGCGCCGCAGGTCAGCGCGGCCAGGCCCTCCTCGACCAGCGCGGCACGGCAGTCGACCAGGCGCGCGATCTCGGCACCGTAGGTCTTCGCGCGGCCGGGCACCGAGGCGATGTCGGGCTCGTCGTACTGGCCGATGTCAGCCGTGTAGGTGCAGGGGACGGCACCCTTGTCACGCATCCACGCGACGGCGACCGAGGTGTCGAGCCCGCCCGAGAAGGCGATGCCGACGCGCTCGCCGGCCGGAAGAGAGGTGAGGACCTTGGACATAGAAATTATTATGCATGGCAATGCATGATCATGCAAAGCGCCGTCCGGTGACGGCCCTCACGTCCGACGACTGCCGCGCCCCACGGCGTTCACGTCCCGAGTTCGGTGAAGAGGGTCAGCTGGAGGGCGCCGGGGGCTTCGAGGCGGGAGTTCAGCGAGTTCCAGGGGGTGTGGGTCGGCTCGGCGATCACCTCGGCGCCGGCCGCCGCCAGCCTCGCCGTGGTCGCGGTCGAGTCGTCCACCTCGAAGGCGACCCGGATGTGGCCGGCCACAGCTCCTGGCGGGGTTCGGGTCGTTTCGGGTCGGCGGGGGAAGGGCCCGTCGGCAGGCCGACGGGCCCCGGCCTCAGTTCAGTGCAGGTCAGATCAAGTCAGGTCAGGTGAGCCAGGTGCCCGCCCCGCACGCGGAGGCGGTGACCCACTGGTGGGACCTGATGTTGTCGTTCACGACGGCACCGGACTGGTAGTAGTTGTCCGTGAGATTGTCGGCCCACAGCTCTCCCGGGGCGAGACAGACGTAGCCGAACTGGTACTGGTAGTCCTTCTCGGCGTAGAACGCGACGACGTCCTTGCCCCCGAGGAACCCGCTGTTCATCACGGAGGACGGCGCGAGGTGGTCCGGTGAGTTGAACACCCCCTCGTTCCCGCTGTCGCCCCAGAAGCGGTCGTTCCCCGGCGTCGTGCCGAGGAGGATGCCCTGGCAGCCCCAGTCCTGCCAGACCCTCAGATTGCCGTCCCGGCTGTTGGGCCACTCCTCCCCGCAGACGCTCTCGTCCGCCGACGTGGCGGACGCGGTCGGTGCTCCGAGCCCGAGGGAGGCGAGGGCGATGACGACGGCGGCGGCTATGGCTGGTCTGCGCATGTGTACTCCTTGGTGTGGTCAGGCCCGTGGGCCGACGATCTTCCGGGCGAGGTCCAGCGCCCGGTGCTGGAGCCGGGTGTAGGTGTCGAGCTCTTCGCCGTAGCGGTCGCGCAGCTGGTCGAGGTAGTGGCTCTCGCGCTCCTCGCCGATGGAGCGGAGGTCGGCGTCCCGGGCGCAGGTCGCGTCGGCCACGGCGAGCTTCCTCTCCGCCTCGAAGACCCCGGGCTCGGCCACCCGGTCGGACCGCGCGATGGCTGCCCGACGGGAGGCACCCGGGTCCTCGTAGTCGTGTCCCGCCCGCTTCATACAGCGCGACCAGACGTCTATTGCCGCCGAGAAACGCCGGTCGGCCAGCATCTTGGGGACGTAGAGCGACCGGAGGTGGCCGGAGACCTTCTCCGCGCGGAACCATTCCCGGGGGTCCCCGTACAGCTTCTTCTCGGACTCGGCCACGCAGCCGCCCAGGCGCTTGCGCACCGTGCCGCCGCCGCCGGGAATCTCGGCGCTGATCACCGGCCCGTCGATCCCGCCGTCGAGCGCCAGGTCGTAGGCCGTGCGGCGCTGCTCGGGGAGACGCTTGCGGTAGGCAAGGTTGGGGTTGGCGGCGCGGGCGACGGCCTCCTCGGCCTGGAGGCGACTGCCGTAGCCGTACGTGCGGGCCCAGTCGACGTCGTCCAGCACATAGCCGAGGGTGCGGCTCTTCGCCAGACTGAGCCGCTCGGCCTCCCAGAACTCGAAGCCCTGCCGACGCATGCAACCGCCGATCAGGCGCTGCTGCGCGTCCGAGATCCGCAGTTGCTCGGACTCGGTCAACTGCCGTGCGGTGCCCGCCTCCTGACGCTCCGCACTCGCCGGGGAGCGCTGGGCGCCGGCGCAGCCGGTGATGACGGCGGACACGAGGAGCAAGCTGATCGCGGCCTTGCGCATGACGTCCTCTCGCGTGGGGCGTGAAGGAGGGTGCGAGCGGTAGGCGGGTCGGCTCCGGTGCGACCGGGCTCACGCCGTCAGCGTGATTGATCGATGAACGAACGCGCCAGGACTTTCAGTGCTCTCCGAAAGTGGCACGTCACGACCAGAGGCCGGCACACCGGCCACGCAAAGAATGCAGTAACGCTCATAAGCACTCATACCGACGCCGCGAGCACCGGCCGGACGTCGGCCGGACGTCGGCCCAGCAGATGCCTGGCCGGACATCGGCCGGACCTGCCGACGCGGGCGTCATCCAGACAACAGGGGGACACCGTGCTGAGCATCCACTTCACGACCGAGGACATGGCCAACACCCGCCTGGCCGCCGAACCTGACGTGCTCTGGGAGGCGCTGCTGAGCCTGCACGCCCTGCAGAAGCGACCCGGCAGCAAGGAGTTCGGCCTGTGGCGCGACCGGACCCGCGGCCGGCTGCTCGGCGGCACGGCGGATCTGACCCGCATGCTGTGCGAACTTGCGCCGCCCGTGGGCTACTCGGCGGACTTCCTCACTCCGACCGCGGGCGTCTCCTGCCTGGACGAGGCCCTCGACGTCCTGCTCGCCACCGCGCGAACCCGGCTGCGCGCGGACCTCGGCGACCTGGTCCCCCGGCGTGCCCCGGCCCCCTGGCTGGGTGCGCTGGCCGCCGGTGACGCGGCGGTCGTCAGGACCCTCGGAGAGGCCGTCCGGAGTTACCACCGGACAGCCCTGGCCCCCTACTGGCGTGCCGTCCACGCCCAGTTGGAGGCCGACCGGGCCACCCGGCTGCACGCCCTGGCCACCGGAGGCGTCGCACGGCTGCTCACCCAGCTGCACCCGCAGGCGCGCTGGCGACCGCCTGTACTCGAACTCCCCTACCCCGTGGACCAGGGCCTCTTCCTCAACGGCCGAGGGCTGGTGCTCCTGCCGTCGTTCTTCTGCTTCGGCGTCCCCATCACGCTCAAGAACCCCGACACGGCTCCCGTGCTGGTCTATCCCGTCGTCCGCAGCCGGGGCTGGGCGGGGGGAGCCACCGCGCAGGACGGGGCGGTCCCCCGCCCGCTGGCGGCGCTGCTGGGCCGCACCCGGGCGACGGTCATGCAGTTGCTCGTGCACGCCAGCACCACCGGGGAACTGGCCCGTCGCGCGGACATCTCCGCGGCGTCGGCGAGCCAGCACGCCACTGTGCTGCGCCAGGCCGGGCTGGTCTCCACGCACAGACAGGGCAACACCGTGCGGCACACGCTCTCGCCACTCGGTGCCGAACTCCTCAACTCCCCCCGCGGACCCCACTGACCCCATGGACCCGGAGAAGACCGTCCGGCAGCGCCACCCCCGTGCCCGACAAGTGGCGCAGGGCCGTCGCGATGGAGTGGCAGTCGAACAGGGCCGAGTGTTCGTCGCCCGGGGCGGCGGGCCGGGGGAGGCCCAGGGTCTGCCACAGACGGCCCGAGTTGACGCCCGCCGTCGCCGGGGCGACCGCGTTCAGCCACGGACGGACGTTGAGGAAGCCCGGGACGAGCGCACTGTGCTCGATCTTCTCGCCCCGGGCCCGGGCCCAGCCGATGTTCTCGCCGAGGACGAGCATGTCGTTGCCGTAGGAGAGGACGGCCCCGCCCCGGCAGAAGGCGAGGAAGTCGCTCAGGGCCCGGGCCGGCGGGAGGCCGTCCCGGTCCACGCTCCGCTGGTCGATGCCGGTGAGGGTGGTGAAGAAGGGCGAGAGTCGAGGGTTCACCACCGGGCGGAGAAGCGTCTCGTACTCCTCGACGACGGAGTACTCCTCGTCCACGCGCACCGCGCCGATCTGCACGATCTCCCGCAGTTGGCCGGGCGCCGACCAGTCCTGCTCCATGGCTCCCGGCCAGGTCGTGTACTCCAGGTCGAAGATGACGAAGGTGGGCAAGACGTGCGCTCCCTGGGGTGCGAGGACGGTTGAGGACGACTACGGAAGCGTCCTACCCAGCAGACCGTCCGGCAGGATCCCGTCCGGCAAAATCCCGTCCGGCAGGATCCTGCCCGCGTCCCCCGCCGCGAGCCGCGACTTCAGCCCCGCACCCGACCCCGAACCGTCCCTCGCTCCGGCCCCTGCTCCCTCGTCCTCCAGCATCGGGCAGAGCGCCTTGTTGACGTGGGCGCCGATCGCCTCGTCGATCGGGCTCGGCTCCAGCGCCGTACCGTCCGCGTTGAGGCGCTGGTACTTCATCAGGTTCCAGCCCATGGACAGCTGACGCTTACCGTCCGCGCTGGTCAGGCTGATGGTGCCCGCGCCGAAGACCCCGCCGTCATGCCCCCAGAACCGGGCGCAGCCGGGCACGTCGAAGGTGTAGATGCCGAGGCCGTAGTCGATCGCGGCGCCCGGGGCGATCTCCACCGGGACCGTGCGCCGCATCTCGGCGAGGGACGACCGGCGGAGCAGATCACCGGTGAGCAGCTCGCGGTAGAAGCGGTTGAGGTCGTCGGTCGTGGAGACGATCGCGCCGGCCGTGTACGCCCAGGACATGTCGTAGACGCTGTAGTCGCGGGGCGGGTCGATGAGACCGTAGAACGACTCGTACATCCTGGGGTGCGGGCCCTTGATGTACGCGGTGCGCGGGTACGAGGTGTGGCGCAGGCCGGCGCGCTCGATGACGTTGCGGGTGATGTACGTCGAGGCCTTCTGGCCGGTGACCTTCTCCAGGATCAGGCCGGCCACGACGTAGTTGGTGTTGGAGTAGCTGCCCGGCTGCGCGCCGGGGGTGCCGGTGGCGGGGGCCGCGAGGCCCAGCCGTACGAGTTCGCGGGGACCGATCTCGCGGAAGCGGTGCTCGTCGAGGCTGGCGGTGGAGTTCTGGGCGAGGGAGGGGAAGGCGCCGAGGACGTAGTCGCCTATGTGGCTGGTGTGGTTGAGGAGCATCCGCACGGTGATGGCGTCCCCGCGCTCCCGCCCGTCCCCGTCGCTTCCGCCGCCCTCGAACAGCTCGGGCACATAGCGGGTGACCGGCGCGTCGAGACGGATCCGGCCCCGCTCCACCTGCTGCAGGAGCGCCACGGCCGTGAACGTCTTGCTGATGCTGCCGACACGGTGCCGCATGGTCGGGGTGACCTTCCGCCCCGTGTCCACGTCGGCCAGCCCGGCCGCGCCGGCCCAGCGCTCCCGGCCGTCCCGCACCGCCGCGTACGTGCCGTACATCCCGGCCTCGTGGACCGCGTCGAGCGTCTCGCGCAGCTCGGCCCGGTCCAGTTTGCCCGACGACGCCGACGACGCCGGGGCTGCGGCCTCGGCCCCGGGCACCGCCGCGGCCAGCAGAAGCGTGGTGCCCAGCGCGGTCCCGGCGAGCTGTTTGATACGCACGAGTTCTCCCCCTCGTTCCTGACGTTCCTGACGTTCGGACGACCCGGGACGGTCAACTCCCGGGCCCTGTCAGGCGATTGTCACGAACAACCCGTGCGCTCTACATCCGTCCCGCGGACGATCAGTCTCACAGCGGGGCCATGACATCTGTCATGGCTCGCCGGACCGGGTGCTCGCTCAACTCCCTTGCCAAGGGAGGGATTTCACGTGCCTTCACTTCCCCTCTGGGTCGCCACCGACCGCCCGCGAGGTTGCCTCCCCGGCACTCCCCGCCTGTCCAGTCTCCCCGGTCTGTCCGGTCTGTCCGGCGCCCCGCCCTCCCCGCCTCCCCGAACCGTGCCAACGCCACCCCGCCCGCCACACAGCACACGAAGCCGAGCACGGCCGACCACGCGTACCCGTCGCGGGTCGAGTCGCCGAGCCACGCCACCCCGAAGCCCCCCGGCCACACGGTCTCGCAGATGACCATCGCCGCCGTGGCCGCCGTCACCGAGCCGGACTGGAGAGCCTGGACGAGCAGGAGGTACCCGCCGAGGCCGGAGACGACGACGGCGTACGCCGACGGCTGGGCCAGGACCCCGAGGACCGTGGTGTCCGGCAGCAGGCGTACGGCGATCGCGGTGAGGCCGAACTCAGGCCGGCCGCCGCGCCGAGGACGACGGCCCGGCCCCTCCGCAGCCGGCCGCCCACGACCCAGCCGCCCGCCACCACCAGCACCGACGCGACGAGCACCGCCACCCGCAGCGCGGTGTCACCGTCCCCGTCGCCCGCGCGCCCGGCGGACACCGCCAGTGTCGCCAGCCCCAGGACCACGACGGCCACGGCGGCCCACTCCGCCCGTCGTGGCCGCAGCCCCAGGACGACCGTGCCGGCCACCGCCGTGACCGCCAACGACGCGGCCACCGCCGCCTCCACCAGGAACACCGGTGCCAGCCGCAGCGCCACCACCTGGGCCGCGAAGCCGAGCGTGTCCAGTCCCGCACCCGCGAGGAAGGGCCAGCCGCGCAGCACCTCCACCACGGTCCGCCCCCGCTCGCGCGCACCCCCGTCGCCGCGCGCGGCCGCCACCCTTCGCGCGCCCAGCGCCTGCAGGTGCGACACCAGGGCGGGGCGCCCACGACCGCACAAAGTCCGACAGAGTCATTGATTCGGTTCTGTTCGAAGTCCTAGGGTGGGCGCGGTTTTTCAACAACATCAGACAGCAACCGACGCTCCTCGTCCCACACGTCTCTCCGTACGTGCACCCCCTGTCATCGCGAGGAAGGCCCCGGCAATGCACCACCCGCACCCGCAAGCGCCCACCGGCACCCCCGCAGCCCGCCCCGTCGTCAGCCGCCGCCGACTGCTGGAGGGCGGCGCCGCCCTCCTCGGCGCGCTGGCCCTCTCCGGCGGCGCCGCGTACGCCGCGCCCCGCTCCGGGCCGGAGGCCCCCGGCAGCCCCGAGTGGTCCGGCAACATGGCGCTCTTCCAGGTCGGCGCGGAGCCGCCGCACACCACCCTCATGCCGTACGCGGACGTCAGACAGGCCCTCGTCGCCGACCGCACCCGTTCCCCGTACCGGCTGAGCCTCGACGGCCGGTGGAAGTTCGCGTACGTGGACCGGCCGGACGACCGGGACGAGGACTTCTACAAGACGGACGTCGACGACAGCGGCTGGGACACCATCCCGGTCCCCTCCAACTGGCAGCTGCACGGCTACGACTTCCCCATCTACGTCAACATCACCTACCCGTGGTGGGGCCCCAACGGCCTCGGCGAGGAGGCCCAGCCGCCGACCGCGCCGACCCGCTACAACCCCGTCGGCCAGTACCGGCGCACCTTCCGTCTCCCCAAGGACTGGACGGCCGGCGACCGCCGCACCTTCCTCCACTTCGAGGGCGTGAAGTCGGCCCACTACGTGTGGATCAACGGCGAACTCGTCGGCTACCACGAGGACTCGTTCGACCCGGCCGAGTACGACATCACCCGGCACCTGAAGCCGGGCACCAACCAGATAGCCGTCGAGGTCTACCGCTACTCGGACGGCGACTGGCTGGAGGACCAGGACATGATCCGGCTGAGCGGCATCTTCCGCTCGGTCTACCTGTACTCCACACCCGCCGTGCACCTGCGTGACTTCAAGCTGGACACCCCGCTCGGCGACGGCTACAAGACCGCCGAACTGTCCGTCACCGCGAGCGTGCGCGCGTACGCGGCCGGGCACGAGGGGACGTACTCCGTCGAGACGCAGCTCTACGACGACCGGGGCCACGCCGTCTGGGCGCGGCCCCTCGTGCAGTCCGTCGCCGTCGGCGTGAAAGGCGGCAGGGAAGGCGGCGGCAAGGGCGGTGGTGTCGGCGAGGACGTGACCGTCCAGGCGAAGAAGTCCGTCCCCTCGCCCGAGCTGTGGTCCGCCGAACACCCCACCCTCTACACGGCCGTGCTCAGGCTGCGCGACCCGCGCGGCAAGGTCGTCGAGACCCTCTCCCACCGCGTCGGCCTGCGCGAGTTCGCGCTCAAGGACGGGCTGATGCGGATCAACGGGCAGCCGGTCTCCCTCCGGGGCACCAACCGCCACGAGATCCACCCCGACCGGGGTATGGCGCTCACCCGCGCCGACCTGGTCGAGGACATGCGGATCATCAAGCGGCTCAACATGAACACCGTCCGCACCTCGCACTACCCCAACAACCCGCTCTGGTACGAGCTGGCGGACGAGTACGGCCTCTACCTCGTCGACGAGACGAACCTGGAGACGCACGGCATCCGGGACCGCTACCCCGGGAACGACGCCGAGTGGACGACCGCCTGTGTGGCCCGTGCGCGGGCGATGGTCCACCGCGACAAGAACCACGCCTCCGTCGTCATCTGGTCCCTCGGCAACGAGACGGGCGGCGGCTCCACCTTCGTCGCGATGCGCGACTGGATCGAGTCGTACGACAAGACCCGTGTCATCCAGTACGAGGGCGACGACCGGCCGACGATCAGCCAGATCCGCTCGGAGATGTACGACAGCCCGCAGCGGGTCGAGCAGCGGGCGAAGGACACCTCGGACACCCGGCCGTACGTGATGATCGAGTACTCGCACGCGATGGGGAACTCGAACGGCAACTTCAAGAAGTACTGGGACCTCATCCGGCGCTACCCGGTCCTCCAGGGCGGCTGGATCTGGGACTTCGTCGACCAGTCACTGACCTGGCCGGTGCCGAAGCTGAGGGTCTTCACGGACGCGGGCCCGAGTGCCCTGAAGGGCCAACTCCTCACCGCCGCAGGGACGTTCAGCCGGAGCAAGGGCCTCTCCGGCGCCACGGGCTTCACCCGCGACCCCGCCCTCGACCTCACCGGCTCGCTGACCCTGGAGGCGTGGGTCACCCCGCACGTCACCGGCGGCCACCAGCCGCTCGTCGCCAAGGGCGACACGCAGTACGCGCTGAAGCAGAGCGACAAGAGCGTGGAGTTCTTCATCTACGGCGGCGGCCAGTGGGTCAGCGTCAGCTGGGGCCTCCCGGCGGACGGCTGGACCGGCCGCGAACACCATGTGGCCGGGGTCTTCGACGCCGAGGCCGGGTCCCTCACCCTCTACGTCGACGGCGAGGTGAAGGCCACCCGCACCACGACCCGGCGGCCCAGCGTCAACACCGCGCCGCTCGCGCTCGGCACCGACACGGACAACCCGACGCGCGAGTTCAGCGGAACGATCCGGCGGGCCGGTGTGTACGCGCGTGCCCTGAGCGGGGCCGAGCTGGCGGCCGGGGGGCGTGGGCCCGGGGACGAGGGAGTGCGGTTCTGGTTCGACGCGGCGACGGTGAAGGTGAGCGAGCGGAAGCGGGAGGGCTTCGCGAAGGAACGTTCGTTTTTCGCGTACGGCGGTGACTGGGGCGACAACCCCAACGACGGGGCCTTCGTCGCGGACGGCATCGTCACGGCCGACCGGGGCCACACCGGCAAGGCGGCCGAGATCAAGCGCATCTACCAGGCGATCCACGCGACCCCGGCCACCGGCGCCGCGACCGACGCCCTGACCTCGAAGAAGATCACCCTCACCAACGAGTACCTCTTCACCAACCTCCGCGAGTTCGACGGCAGTTGGAGCCTGATGGCGGACGGCAGGAAGATCCAGCAGGGCCGCCTCACCCGGACCCAGCTGGACGTGGCCCCTCTCTCCACCAAGGACATCACCGTCCCCTTCCGCCTCCCCTCCTCCCCCGCACCCGGCACCGAGTACTTCCTCGAACTCTCCTTCACCACCAGGGAACGCACCCCCTGGGCGAGGTCCGGCTTCGAGGTGGCCCGGCAGCAACTGCCGGTGGACGCGGGCAGCCCGGCGGTGACACCGGTCCCCCTGGCGGCCGTCCCGAAGCTGACGTACAAGGACGGACCGGACGAGATCACGGTCACCGGCAGGGGTGTGAAGGGCGGTCCCGGCTTCTCCGTCACCATCGACCGCCGGAGCGGCACCCTCACCTCCTACAGGGCGGCCGGCACCCGCCTGCTCACCTCCGGTCCGACCCCCAACTTCTGGCGGGCGCCCACCGACAACGACCACGGCAACGGGCAGCACACCCGCAACCAGACCTGGCGGGACGCGGGCACCAACCGCAAGGTGACGGACATGACGGTCCGCGCACTGGGCGCCGGCCGGGCGGTGGAGATCAAGGTGACCGGCACCCTGCCCACCACAGTGGAATCCAGGTACTCCACCACCTACACGGTCTTCGGCAACGGCGAGATCAAGGTCGACAACACCCTGCGCCCGGGCGCGGCCTCCCTCCCGTACATCCCGGAGGTGGGCACGATCCTCCACCTCCCCCGCCGCCTCGACCGCCTGCACTACTACGGCCGGGGCCCGGAGGAGAACCACTGGGACCGCAACAACGGCACCGACGTCGGCCTCTACTCCGGCACGGTCGCCGAGCAGTGGTCCGGCTACATCCGCCCCCAGGAGAACGGCAACAAGACCGACGTCCGCTGGGCCGCCCTGACCGACCGCGACGGCGAGGGCCTCCTCATCGCGGGTGACTCGCTACTCGAAGTCAACGCCTCCCACTTCACCCCGGAGGACCTCTCCACCGGCCTCCGCCACGACTACCACCTCACCCCCCGCGACACCGTCGTCCTGCGCGTCAACCACCGCCAGATGGGCGTCGGCGGCGACAACAGCTGGGGCGCCCACACCCACGACGAGTACAAGCTCTTCGCCAACCGCGACTACGCGTACACGTACCGCCTGCGCCCGCTGACGGACGTGCACCTCGCGACCAAGCTGTCGAGGAGGCCGACGGCGACGGAGTAGCCGCCGCAGGGCGACAACCCACCAGAGGCCGGACGCATTTCTAGGTGGGTAGGGGGAAGCGGGGCGCCCCCTACCCACCCGTCCCCTGCCCAGTAACACAGCGGCACTGTGCTGTCCCGGGACGTCGGTGGCAGGCGACACGCCTTGAGCGGTCCTTGAAAGGGGTGAGGGACCCTGGGTTCGGTGTGGATTGCGACATCTATAACCGGCAGCCAGGAGGCCCTCGTTGTCCCACCGTAGTGCTCCGCTGACCCCGACAGGCAGGCTGCGCAAGTGGGCACGGTTGCCGCGGGACGAGTAGGCCTTGTTCCCGGCGACCGCCTCCGGCCGGTGCGGGGCGGCCTGCAGGCCCTCCAGCAGGGCCTCGAAGACACCGCCGTCACGCCACTACCGGAAGCGATCGGGGACCGTCGACCAGGCGCCGAACTCCTGCGGCATCTCCCGCCACTGTCCGCAGGTCTTGAACCGCCAGATCACGCCCTCGAATTGCTGCCGCAGCCGCTCGGGGCACGGGCCGTACGCGCCGATCGGCAGGTACGGCTCGATGAACTCCCGTTCCCCGTCAGTCAGTTGCACTCGCGACACGCAAGAAGATCTACCGGCGCCGCTTCACTGCGAGGGCGAACACCCCGCAGATTGATCACGCCCTGAGATCAGCCGAGACCACGATGGGCGGCCCACAACGCCCCGGCACGGCTGGCCGCGTCGGAGACCAGGGCCGACAGCTCGGGTTTGTCGGGGACAGGGAACGAGACGTATGCGCCCCGACCGCCACCGACTGGCCTGCCATAGGCCTTCACGGCGAGGTGACCGTCCGGGAGAAGCCGAACGTTGAGTGTGGTCAGCGTGAATGCTTCACCGCGTCGAGTGTCCGTCCAGCGGAGCGCCGGGGGGATCGTGACATTGATCGCCAGAGCACTCACTTCCAGGTCGCTGCTCATGGACGGATGATCTCACGCGAGTTGCCGCAGGCGGCCGCCATCGGCTCACGCAGCAGGCAGTTTGATCACACCTCGATACGCGACCTGGTTGGGCGATACGAGCGGTCAACCGCAACTGCCGGAACGTGGAGAAGCCTTCGGCCGGCCACACGCCGTTTGGCGCCCTCCCCAGCGTGATCATGTCCCCCCACCACCGAGACCGAACTGACCCTCACCCTCACCGGGCCCGAGCACCTGCACGCCGCCCTCTGCCGAGCCCTCGACGGTCAGCCCCGCCCCCGCCCCCGTGCCATGGCCACGCGATACGAGAATCTCGCGGTTCGTCACGAGACAACCGTTCTCGTCGCGGCCATCAACGGGTGGCTGTGACCGGCATGTTCGAGATACGTCCTAGACCGCTGCCTTCCGCATCCCAGTCAGAAAGCCCCTGATCGCGGCCAGTTCCCGCTCGTCGTATCCCCGCAGCAGGTCCACCGCTCGATCGATGAGCGGTCCGAAGTGGGACCAGCCGAGGGCGACCGCCCGCTCGTCCACTTCGATGGTGACCTTGCGGCGGTCCCGGGCATCGCGCACCCGCCGCACATGCCCGGCCCGTTCCAGGCGGTCGACCAGTGCTGTGGTTCCTGCCGAGTTGAGCCCGAGAGCGGTGCCTAGGTGCCCTGCTGTGGTCTCCTCGCCGGCGCGGGCGGCGTCCATCAGGGCGATCAGCGCACGCACGTCGGTGGGGTGCATGCCGTTGCGCTGTGCGAACCGGGTGCTGTGCCTGCCCAGGTCGACGGCCACCGCGCGCAGCAGGTGGACGATCTCCATCTCGGGCCCCGGCTCGGCTCGTTCGACGAGTTCCTCACCCTCCTGATCGGGCACGGACCACCTCCACGTATCATCTCGCCCAACAAGTATCTTGCTGAGCGAGATAATAGAGGAGTCGCCGTTCATGAACGCTCGCGATACGTACGACGCCGACAACTTCCTCATGGCCTACGACAAGGTCATGACCAAGTGGCCTACCGCTCGCGAGACGGCGACCGTTCCCACGCCCTTCGGCACGACACACGTCAACGTATGCGGCCCGGCCGACAGGCCCTCGCTCGTCCTCCTGCCCGGCGGAGGGGGCGCGACCTCCGCGTCCTGGTACGCGCAGGCCGCCGAACTGTCCCGCACCCACCGGGTGTTCGCCGTCGACTTGATCGGCGCCCCCGGACGCAGCACTCCCGACGGCGACCGCCGCCCCCGTACGGTCGCCGACCTGTCGACCTGGCTGGACGCGCTCCTCGACGGCCTCGGAGTGGCCGAGACCGACCTGGTCGGACACTCGTACGGCGCCTGGATCGCGCTGCATCACGCCATGCGCGCGCCCGACCGGATACGCCGCCTGGCCCTTCTGGACCCGACCCAGTGCTTCGCCGGGTTCAGCCCGGCCTACCTGCTGCACGCAACTCCCATGCTGCTGCGGAACACACCCCGCCGGGTCCGCGCCTTCCTGGAGTGGGAGACCAAAGGCTCCGCGCTCGATCCCGACTGGCTCGCCCTCCAGGAGGCGGCCGCCGGTTTCCCCTCTCTCCGACCCGTAACCGGGCCGCGCCCGGCACCGGACGCCCTGCGCGGCCTGGACCTGCCGGTTCTGCTGCTCCTCGCCGGAAGCAGCAGGCCCCATGACCCCTCCAAGGTGGCCGCCCGCGCCGAGGCGCTGCTGCCACGCGTCGCAACGACCGTGCTGCCGAATGTGTCCCATCACGCGCTTCCGCACGCCATCCCGCCCGCGGCGAACCGTAGCCTCGCCGCCTTCCTGGAACCGTCCGGTGACTGAGCCTCAGCCCGCCACGGGCACCGCACCCTGAAAATCAACCCTCGTTCAGCTCCGCTGATTGCACTTCCGATACACGGCCCAGGCGTATCGACTCGGAGAGCAAAAACCACCTCGGCCACACCCGTTGACGTCCGACCCCACCGGCTCTACCTTCGGCCAGCCGATTCGTTCGGCGAGCCGATCCTTGTTCGAGATATCGACCCCCGCGCCCCCAGGTATCCATCGAAGGAGCCGCATGCACCCCCCTCCCCGCACCGATTCCCCTGGTTTCGGACGCCGTTGCAGAAATGCCGCCGTACGCGCCCTCGCCCTCGCGACGACCGCGACGGCCGCCCTGCTCCTGGCGCAGCCGTCCGCCGACACCCCGGCGACCGCCACCTCGCCCGTCACCCGACTCGACGCAGCCCCGGTCGCGGTGACGGACTCCGTCGCCAACGGCACCGACGCCCGGCTGTGGTCCTGCGGCGGCGGCCTGAACCAGCAGTGGGCGTACAACTCCACCCGCAAGGAGCTGGTGATGTACGGCAACAAGTGCCTCGACGCCTGGGACCGCGGCACAGCCAACGGCACCCGCGTCGTCATCTGGGACTGCCACGGCGGCACCAACCAGAAGTGGAACATCAACAGCGACAGCACGATCACCAACGTCAACGCCGGACTGTGCCTCGACGCCTACGGAGCGGCCACCGCCAACGGCACGAAGCTCGTGCTGTGGGCCCGCAACGGCCAGAACAACCAGAAGTGGAGCCTGACATGAGCGGCCGGAGCGATGAGAACGACAGAAGGGACATGAGCGGCATGACCAGCGGACCCGGCCTGTCCCGCCGCATGTTCCTGGGCACCGCGGCGGCCGTACCGCTCGCCGCGACGGGCGTGCTCACCCTCGGCGCCGGCACCGCCCACGCCGCCGACTCCGCGTACGCGATGGTCTACTTCACCGAGTCCACCACCATGCTGGAGGCCGACTACGGTCTCCACCTGGCCGTCAGCCAGGACGGCCTGAACTGGACCCCGCTGAACCAGAACGCCCCCCTGGTCACCCCGACCCAGGGCGCGGGCGGCCTGCGCGACCCGTTCCTGATGCGCAAGCGGGACGGTACGTTCGTCGTCCTCGCGACCGACCTCAAGGGCACGGACTGGAACTACAACAGCACGTACATCCACGTCTGGGACTCCACCGACCTGCGGACCTTCACCGGCTACCGGCGGCTGAAGCTCCACGACATGACCAACACCCACAGCTGGGCGCCGGAGGCCTACTGGGACGCCTCGCGCGGCCAGTACGGCATCCTCTACTCCTCGGTGAACAGCAGCGGCCACAACGTGATCATGGTCAGCTACACCACCGACTTCGTCACGTCGACGAACCCCCAGGTCTTCTTCGACCCCGGCTACGACATCATCGACGGCAACCTCACCATCGGCGTCAACGGCGTCAACTACCTCTACTACAAGCGCAACCAGCAACTGGTCGGCGCACGGTCGACGTCCCTCGCCCCGGGCAGCTTCACACCGTTCAGCACGCCTGTCGCGCACGGCGGCACCGAGGCCCCCACGGTCGTGAAATCCCTGACGTCCTCCGCCTGGTACCTGTGGGGCGACACCTACACCCCCAACGGCGTCTTCTACGTCTGGCAGTCGAGCGACCTCGCCTCCGGCACCTGGACCGCCCTCGACCAGAAGCTCCACACCCAGCCGCTCAACTCCAAGCACTGCGGCATCCACCCGATCACGTCGACGGAATACAGCAACCTGCTGGCCAGGTGGGGCGCCCCGACGTGGAACCGCCTCAAGTCGTACAACTACCCTGCCCGCTACGTCCGCCACAGCGATTACGTGGGCCGGATCGACGAGTACCCCTTCGACCCCTTCCCCGACTCCCAGTGGAGGCTGGTCCCCGGCCTGGCGGACTCCTCGGCGGTCTCCTTCCAGTCGGTGAACCACCCGACCCGCTACCTGCGCCACTACAACTACGCGCTCCGCCTGGACGCGAACGACGGCACGTCGACATTCGCCGCGGACGCCACGTTCACCCGCGTCGCCGGCCTCGCCGACTCGACGTGGTCCTCGTTCCGCTCGTACAACAACCCGACCCGCTACCTCCGCCACAGCGGCTACCTGCTCCGCATCGACCCGGTCTCGACGGCGACGGAGCGGGCGGACGCGACGTTCCGGGTGGGCTACTGACACCCGGCGCTCGTGGCCTCCAGCCGGTCCGGAGCCTCACCCGCTCCGGACCGGCTCGGCCGCCCCGAACGACACGTCGAAGCGGTCGCACCAGATGCTGACGCTGGTGAAGTCCCCCGGGTCGACGTCCCCGGGCACGGGGTGGTTCTGGTCCCCCTTGTCGCCTTTCAGCCCGCCGAGGCGCACGTGCTCGTACGCGTCGTCGGCCTGGACGGCACCGGGGCGTCCACATCGGCGTGGACGACCCCGGCACCGCCGAACCGATCCTCCGCGAGGCCTTCGGCGGACGGAACGCCGAGTACCTTCGCGTGGAGTACGCCGCCCAGGCGCACTGGGCCTGCCCCGCCGGGACGCGAGATGCAACGCCCCCGAAGATCCGCTATAGTTGATCTCGAGCCGCTCACCGGAAAGACGAACTCCCGGTAGCACTCGATGCGTTGGTGGTCCAAGGAAAGACGCCCCGCTTCCTGCGGGGAAATGCAGGTGCAAGGCCTGCCCGGCGCTCCAGAGAATGAGCCCCGCTTCACTCCAGTGAAGCGGGGCTCATCGCGTTGTACGGAGATCCGCCCACGGCACCTGCACAGGGCGGAACGGTATCGGCGGCGTTGGTATCGCCGCCGATACCAACGCTGGCGATACCATCCGAGCCAGGACCCCTCGTGGCGGTCTCCCGCTAGGCCTTGTGCCGTTGCCGGCCCAGCAACAGAGCTCCTCCGGCCGCCAACCCCACCACCCCTGCGCCCACCGCTCCCGCAGTCATGAAGCCCCCGCTGGACCGCCACGACAGCACCGACCACCGGGACTGTGCGGAGAACAGGGACCCCGTACTCAGCCAGGACCCGGTCGAGATCAGCGACAGGGACGACCCGATCGAGCCGACGGACAGGGCGCTCCCGATGGAACCGATCGACAGAGCCGAACCGACGGACCCGACCGAGAGCACGGACCCGACGGACCCGATCGACAGCACGGAGTCCTTCGACCACAACGACAGCACCGAACCGGAGGAGCAGCAGCAGCAGGAACTTCGGGCGGACGGTACGGACGACTTCGTCATGGGGCCATCCTGCCTGTCGGGCGCTCCCGGACGGAGCCTCCTGGCAACGACGGCCGGAAACGCGTCGGCTCGGCCCGGCTCACTCGACTCGGCATCGGCGCCCTGTCGTCTCCCTGCCCCCGAACGTTGTCACCCTGTCCGGCGTCCCAGTGGTGACCGTCTTCAGCCGCGCTCCGGGGGACCCCCACCATGCCGACGACCACCGCCGTGCGACTACGCATCCGCGCCCGGTCCACCTTGGCGGTGGCGGGGGCGTTGATGTGGGCGATCTCCGGGTGCCAGCAGGAGCCCACCGTCCTGAAGGCTTCGCCACCCACCTGGAAGGAACCGCCCTCCTACACCTACACGCTGAGGTCGACGCAGGGCGAGCGGCCGCTGATCGGGACGTTCAAGGTGACGGTCGGGACGGGAAGGTCGTGAAGGCCGTCGGTCTCGACGACAGCGGCCGACACGTGGTGGACCGGTCACCGCACCACATCCCCACCATCGGGGCCCTGTTGCGGGAGGCGGAGGCGGCACGCGAGGACGGCGCCGACACCGTCGACGTCTCGTACGCGGCGGACGGCCGTCCCCTCCCCATCACCATCGACTGGGAGAAGAACGCGATCGACGACGAGGCGGCGTACGACCTCAGCGGCTACGACGCACTCGGCTGACTCAGGTCCCGGATCGTGCCGCCCACCTTGACCTTCAGCTTCTTGAGCACGTCCGGCTTCGCGGAGACGGCCCAGCGCGGCCCGACCAGGTACTTCCCGCCGTACATCGAGGCGGACTCCAGCCAGACTTCCTTCAACTCGTCCTTGGGAAAGGTGGTGATGAGGTAGTCCCCGTCCCCGGTCTGGCACACCCCCTCGCGCAACTCCTCCGCCTCGGTCCGGATCTTCACCTCGCACCCGGTGAGCTCGGCGATCACCTCGACCTTGGCGGGCGCGACGACCGCGGCGACCGGACTGGACTTCTCACTCCCCTTGCCGGACGCCTTGTCACCTCCACCCCCACTGCACGCCGCCACCAGAGGCAGGACAGCCAGGCCCAGAGCCAACACACCACCCCGCGACAGCTTCCTCACCATGCCAGGATCTCCGTCCGCGTTCTCCGTACCGAGTGCACTCGTCAGGGGATACGTAGAGACGCAGCCGGATGCTCATTCGCCGGCACGGCGAAGCCGTTCCCGGGCGCTTGCAACGCTCCATGGCCGGGATCAAGAATCCATGGCCGGCAACACATTGGGGAAAGAATGGTTCCGGACAGAACAAGCGCGGCGTATTCCGCTGCCAGGAGAGTCGCCCTCACAGCGGCGACCGTACTCCTCATCTCGGTATGTTCCGCGCCGGAGCAACGGCTGCATCAAGGGAACGCGTTGGAGGGTGGCGCCCAGGCGAACGGGATCGTGGGAAGCGAGAACGTCAAGGTCGGGGAAACATGGTGGTTCGCGCTCCCCGTACCCACCAACAGATCCGCCGAGCCGATCGACATCACCGGGGCATCCATCGTGCAGGTGCCCGAAGGGATGGAAGTCCTGCAATACGGCGCCTACAGCCTTGAGGAAACCGAAGGGCTGGCCCTGCTGGTGAAGGAGGGCGAGAAATGGACTCCACGGTTCGCTGCGCTGCACGACCACTCCGGCAAGCCCGTGAAGGTAGCTCCCCACACGTCGAGCGACATCTACTACCTGGCAAGACTGAAGATCACCGCCCTTCCCGACCAGGGCGCCCGCCACTGCAGGTTCGTCTATCGGCAGGGCGGTCGCGAGTTCGCACAGACACTGGACTGTGAAGTGAGACTGACAGGGCAGTAGGACGGGGCTTCAGGTGATCGCCGACGTCGGCTCGGGCGGCACAGACGCTCAAATGGACCAGGTCGCGAACGCCCATGTCTCCGGCCTGTTCTTCGGTCCGGGGCAGCGGGAACAGACCACGGTCGAGTCCGACGGCGGAAACCTGATCCGCAAGACGATCGCGTATCACAACTCGGGTGGTACACCCCTCAAGTAGGCGGCCTCGGCGAAGGGGGCGATCGCGCTGACAGGTGAGCGGGGGAAGCCGAGTCGCATCCTCGTACCGACAGGACGTCACCCTCTTCGAGCGTCCAGGAAGCCCGCAAGCCCGCAAGGCACTCGGGCAACGCCTCGCCGGCCGGCGCGGTCCTCCTCCGTCAGCAACTGACGCTCCGCGTCCGCGGATTCGCGGGGGCACGGTTACCGGGGTGGCTGGGGAGCTGCACCCCGGCCGTCCGTAGCCAAGCAGAGCAGGCCGCCCGTGGCACTGCGGGCGGCCTGCTCTGCTTGAGGGGGTCTACTGGCTGAGCGTCAGCCCTCCTCGCTCGCACGGCGCCTGCGCGCGAAGTAGACCGCGGCGGCACCGACGGCCGCGACCGCGAGACCGGCACCCGCGAGCACGGGAGCGCTGCTCGACGCGCCGGTCTCGGCGAGATCACCGTTCGGGGCCGGGGTGTTCGCCCCCGTGTCCGTGCCCGCACCGGGCGTGGGCGACTCGCTGGGGGCCGGGGCCCTACTGGACCGTTTTCGCGGGGCCGCCGCCCCGGCAGCCGACAGCGGCGCCCGGGAGGCCGAGGCCACCGGGGACTACGGCGACAAGCGCTGACACCTCACCCGGGCACACCTCTGCGGCGCCCGGCCTGAGGAGAGGCCGGACGCCGCAGAGATTCAAGCGTCTTCGCGCCGCGTCACGCGCCCGTGCCGCCCGCGCCCCTGCGGCGGGTCACGACGAAGATCGCGCCGCCCGCGGCCACCAGAGCCGCCGCGCCGACGGCGATCGGGATGGCGTTGCCGCCGCCCGTCTCGGCGAGGTCGCCGGGCTCACCGCCGTTCGGGGTGGGGGCGGCCGGGGTGGAGTCGGAGGGGAAGGGGACGACTCGGTCTTCGGGGTGTCGTCGGCGGGCGGCTTCTCGTCCGCGGGCGGGGTGGAGGCCGGGGCTGCTCCTCGGCCGGGGGTTCTCCTCGGCGGGCGGCTGCTCCTCGGCCGGGGCTGCTCCTCCGCCGGGGGGTTCTCCTCGGCCGGCGGCTGCTCCTCCGTCGTGCAGTCCTTCGTGCCGCCGTTCCAGGCCGCGATCAGCTTGTCCTTGATGACGGGGCGGTCGGGGCCCTTGGGCACGTCGCCGTGCTCGAAACCGTCCTTCGCGTCGAGCTTGCCGTC
This sequence comes from Streptomyces sp. MNU76, assembly GCF_020982545.1. Classification (GTDB taxonomy): domain Bacteria; phylum Actinomycetota; class Actinomycetes; order Streptomycetales; family Streptomycetaceae; genus Streptomyces. The sequence goes on from NZ_JAJKLK010000006.1 coordinate 402,686, forward strand.
GAACTTCACGGCCCCCCGGTAGAGGTCGATCTGGGCGTAGCAGCCCGCGTCGGGGACGGCGATGTCGAGGGAGTCCGTGGTGCCGCGCTTGACCGTGACCGTGTCGAAGTCGACGAAGACCTGCTCGCCGGAGGTGGCGAAGGTCGGGCCGTGGGCGAGGTAGGACGCGAGGGAGACCGTGCAGGTCGTGGCGTCGGAGGCGGTGCGGACCTTGAGGTGGACCTTGCCGTCCTCGCTGGGCTTGAGGTTCTGGTCGTCGAGCTTGACCCAGTCGGTGAACGTCACGCCGTCCAGCGAGAACTCGCAGCGGTCGGTCTCGGTGGCCGTGCCCGCGCCCTGGCCGGGGGCGTAGCTCTTCTTGCCCCAGCCTTCTCCGCCGGGTGTGCCGGTGGCGAAGGCCGGAGCCGAGACCGCCGCGCTCAGCGCAAGAGCGGCGATGCCCGTCCCCACCAGGCGGCTCACGATGACACGTCTCACTATGGACATGCGGATCCCATTCTCGAACTCTGAACGTCGTTGCGTACGAGACCCCTGGGCGCGGCGGCAGCATGGCGGCACGAGGGCAGCCGAAGGCCGCGCCGGGGGGTGAGTGGTCGAAGAAAACACCGGGCTCAGGGGTCGCTTGAGCCACAGGGTGGGGACATCGTTTACCAAGGGGTAGGGGCTGTCAACCTCGGCAAACGCCGCCCGGGCAGGGACTTCGACGGTTCGTCAGGCACGCCCGCACCGCGCGTGGGCGCATATGGGACACAAAGGGAATCGATTCCTTCGGGAAACCATCGGGACATCACCGGGAATCCATCGAGACACCATGAGGTCCCCACACGGGACCCAAGGACCGGGGCCCACCGCAAGAGGTTCACCAACTCGCTTACGTGCACAAGCGAGTTGATCGAGGGCGGATTTGACAAGCCGACCGTCGCTCCCGAATCTACGTTCATGACATCCATTTTCATTATCGGCGTCAAGGGTGCCGCCGAGAGCGAGCGGGGTGACGGTCCATGCGTGTGGCCTTCGTAGGCAAGGGCGGCAGCGGCAAGACGACGCTCTCCGCGCTCTTCGCCCGGCACCTCGCCCGGACGGGCGCCCCGCTGGTGGCGATCGACGGTGACATCAACCAGCACCTCGCGCACGCCCTCGGCCTCGACGAGGACGCGGAGTTCGGCGCCCCGCCGCTCAGTTCGCGCACCGGCGAGATCAAGGACCTGCTGCGCGGCAGCAACCCGCGGATCGTCTCCCGGGAGGCGATGGTCAAGACGACACCGCCGGGTCGCGGCTCACGCCTGCTGCGACTCCTCGGCGACGACGACCTGCACCACCGGCATGTCGAGCGCGTGGGCGACGTGCCGCTCATGGTCACCGGCGCCTTCGACGAGAGCGACCTCGGGGTGGCCTGCTACCACTCCAAGCTCGGCGCGGTGGAGCTGTATCTCAACCACCTCGTCGACGGGCCCGGCGAGTACGTCGTCGTCGACATGACCGCCGGCGCCGACGCGTTCGCCTCCGGGCTCTTCACCCGGTTCGACATGACCTTCCTGGTCGCGGAGCCGACCCGGAAGAGCGTCTCCGTGTACCGGCAGTACCGGGAGCACGCCGCCGAGTTCGGCATCCCGATCGCGGTCGTCGGCAACAAGGTCACCGGCGAGGACGACCTGCTCTTCCTCAAGGAGCACGTGGGCGAGGACCTGTTGGCGTACTGCGTGCAGTCGTCGTACGTCCGCGCTCAGGAACAGGGGCGGGAGCAGGGCGAGTTGGAGGCGCACAACCTGCACGCGCTGACCCTGCTGAAGGACGCTGTCGACGCCCGCACGAAGGACTGGGTCACCTTCCAGCGCCACGCCGTCGAGTTCCACCTCCGCAACGCCGCCGCCTGGGCCAACGACGCCACCGGGCACGACCTGGCCGCCCAGGTGGACCCCGGGTTCCACCACGGACCGCAGGCGCAGGCCGCCGCCGGGGCCGCCACCCCCTCCGTAGTCACTTTCTAGTCTCCGTCTGATCAGAACAGGAACACCCATGTCGCTCGACGTCTCCCCGCAGCTGCTCGCCGATGCCGAGAAGGGCGAGGTGCGGGAGGAGGAGTTCGTGGAAACGGTGCGTACGTCGCTGCCGTACGCCTACGAGCTCATCGCCTCGCTCGTCGGTGAGCTGCGGGCGGGAGCCGCGCCGTTCGCCGACAACCGGACTCCGCCGCCGTCGGAGAAGGAGCGGGGCCAGCTGCTGCGGGCGCTGTCCAGCGACGCGATCCGGGGGAGCCTGGAGCGGCACTTCGGGGTGGCGCTCGCCTTCCAGAACTGCCACCGGGTGGCGGTCTTCCCGACGGAGGCACGCGGCGGCGAGACGTACACCCGCTTCACGTCGCTGCGGTCGCAGATCCTCAACCAGTCTCCGGAGTTCCGCGACTGCTGAGGCCCGAGGTGGCCCGAATCGGCCGTCGACCGCCCCCCTTCGCACGCCCCCTTCGCACGCCTCTCGCGGAGGGGGCGGTCGTTTCTGTACGGGGGAGCTCAGAGGGCGTACGGGAGCGCGATACCGGCGTACGGCTGCACCGGGGGTCGGGGGCGGGGCGGTCGTGCGGGCGACTCCGGGACGGTCGGGTGCGCGACTTCGTCCCCGTAGCGCCCGATAGTGACCGATCCCGTACGGCCGTGAACGTGCCCGGGGACTGGGAGGGTCTTGGGCGGGGTGGTCGGCTGTCCGCTCGGGGGCTCGACGGGGTCCCGTGCGGGCTTGTGTGTGCCGGTCCGTGCGCCGTGGCGTGCGGTCGTGCGATATGCGCCGTCACAAGTTGGCCTGCCTGCGATCACACAAGGTGAATAATGGGGCCTGAGGGCGTCTCAGCGACAGAGAGGGTCGCCGTGGGGACCGACAGGGGCAGTGCCGTTTCCCGTCAGCGCTTCGACGTGGCCGACGCCGCGCCGTTGCTGATCGACGCGGACGGGTTCGTGACGAGCTGGACCCGGGACGCCGAGCGCCTCTTCGGGTATACCGCGGCCGAGATCCTGGGCCGCAGCGTCCGTACGCTCCTGGCCGACGAGGACGGCGAACGCATCGGCCCGCTGGCCGAAACCCATCGCGCGCTCGGCGGCTGGTCCGGCATCCTCACGGCCCGCCACCGCGACGGCCACACCGTCAAGGTGATGGTCCGCGTCGTCCCCACCCGTGAGGCAGCACAGCCACCTGTGCCGGGTGAGGCGGAGCGCGGCGGTCCCGCGGTGAGCGGGGGTCCCGCGGTGAGCGGGGGTCCCGCGGTGAGCGGGGTCCCGCGGTGAGCGGGGCCCGCCCGGCGGAACCCGCACCCGCCCAAGCCCGCTCCGCCCCGGACCGCGGCGCCGACGGCGGCGCAGGGCGCGCCCGGACCGACGCGGCCCCACCGGGCGGGCGCCGGCTCAAGGCGCGGGCGGCGTGGTCGCCGGCGCGCGGTCCGCCGCGCGGCGGACCGTGCCGTCCTGGCCCCGATTCCCCTCCGCAGCCGCCGTCGCCGTCGTCCTCGCCCTCGCCCTCGTCCTCGCCGTCGCCGTCGTCCTCGCCGTCGCGTCGTCCTCACTCTCGCCCTCGCCGTCCGGACGTCTGCCCTTCTCACCGTCGCGGCCTCGCCGCCGCACCCGCCCCTGCCCCTGCCCCCGCACCAGCACCAGCACCAGCACCAGCACCAGCACCAGCACCAGCACCGTCCGCCCCACGCCGTCACCCCTTCCCTCCCTCCACCGACCCCTCAAGCCCGCCCACTGGGTCGCTCTCGTGTCCGATGCCACGCAGGCGCCCGGCTGGGACATGAGCCGGACCGTGCTGGAGCGGATGACCGCGTGGTCGCCGGTCGGGATAGCGATCGTCGACACGGAGCTGCGGTTCGTGTGGTCGAACGCGGCGCTGGAGCGGTTCGGCGGCGGCCGGGCGCACGAGAGGGTGGGGCTGCGGCTCGCCGAGGTGCAGCCGGGGCTCGACGCCGAGCGCATCGAGGCGCAGATGCGGAAGGTGCTGGAGTCGGGCGTCCCGGTGCTGGACTACGAGCACGTGGGCCGGGTGCGGTCCGCTCCGTACCGCGAGACCGCGCACGCGATGTCGTTCACTCGTCTGGAGGACGACCACGGCCGGCCCATCGGCGTGTACTACACGGTGGTCGACGTGTCGGAGCGGCACCGCGCCCGCACCCGGCTCGCCCTGCTGGACCGTGCCGGTGAGCACATCGGCCGCACCCTCGACGTACGGCGGACCGCGCAGGAGCTGGCGGACGTGGTCGTGCCGGCGCTCGCCGACTTCGTGACCGTCGACCTGCTGGACTCGGTGCTGCGCGGCGCCGAGCCGGGCCCCCTCGGCGACGGTTCCGTGCTGCTGCGGCGGATCGCCCAGCAGTCCGTGCACGACGGGGTGCCGGAGGCCGTCCTGGAGATCGGCGCGGTCGCCTCCTACGCCGCCGGATCGCCCCCGGTGCGGGCCCTGGTCGACGGCCGTTCGTGGTCCGAGCCGCGGTTGGACCCCTTGTCGGCGGAGTGGGCGAGGGCGGATCCGGAGGGCCGGGCGGTGCCCGTAAAGGCGCTCGGCCTGCACAGTGCGATGATCGTCCCGGTGCGGGCGCGTGGCATCACGCTCGGCATCACCACGTTCTTCCGGCGCGACCGGCTGGACCCCTTCGACGCCGTCGACCTGGGCCTCGCCGAGGAACTGGTCGGCCGGGCCGCCGTCTGCGTCGACAACGCACGCCGGTACACGCGCGAGCGCGACGCCGCCCTCGTGCTCCAGCGCAGTCTGCTGCCGCGCCGACTGCCCGAGCAGGACGCGGCCGAGGTCGCCGTCCGCTACCGGCCCGCCGACGAGCTGACCGGCCTCGGCGGCGACTGGTACGACGTCATCCCGCTCTCCGGCGCGCGGGTCGCCCTGGTCGTCGGTGAGGTCGCGGGCCACGGCATCGACGGCGCCGCCGCCATGGGCCGCCTCCGTACGGCCGTACGCACCCTCGCCGACCTCGACCTGCCGCCGGACGAGGTGCTCGCCCATCTCGACGACATGGTGGCGAAGTCGGCGCGGCAGGAAGGGGCCGAGCCGGGCGGGGGCAGCGGTCAGACGGTCGGCGCGCGCTGTCTGTACGTCGTCCACGACCCGGTGTCCGGCAGGTGCGCCATGGCCGCCGCCGGGCCGTTCGCCCCGGCCCTGGTCGACCCCGACGGCACGGTCACCTTCCCCGAGCTTCCCGACGGGCCCGCGCTCGGCGTCGACCAGCAGCCCTTCGAGGCGCTGGAGCTGGACCTTCCCGAGGGCACGGTCATCGCCCTGCACACCGACGGGTTGCTCGCCGGGGCCTCCCGGGAGGCGCTGTGCCGCGCCCTGGCCCGGCCGGAATCCTCCCTCGAGCGACACGCCCAGCGCGTTCTGGACACTCTGGCCCCGGCCCGCCCGACCGACGACGTCGCCCTCCTCTTGGCCCGCACCCGGCGGCTGCCCGCGCACCGGGTGGCGTCGTGGGAGCTGCCTGCCGACCCGGCGCTGGTCGCGGAGGCCCGCAAGACCACCTCGCGGCAGCTCGGGACGTGGGGGCTGGACGAGCTGGCGTTCACCACCGAGCTGATCGTCAGCGAGCTGGTCACCAACGCGATCCGGCACGCCGCCGGGCCCATCCGGTTGCGGCTCGTCCTCGAACGCACGCTGACCTGCGAGGTGTTCGACGGCGGCGCCACCGCGCCCCACCTACGCCACCCGCGCACCACCGACGAGGGCGGCCGCGGCCTGTTCCTCATCTCCCAGTTCACCCAACGCTGGGGTACCCGCTTCCTCCCCGAGGGCAAGGTCATCTGGGCGGAACAGCCCCTGCCGAACCTGCCACCCGACGCCCTGACGGCAGGGGACCCGACAGCCACAGAGCCAACGGTCACGGAGCCGACGACGGTCACGGAACCGGCCGGGTAATAGCCGGCGGAGAAACGATCGGAGGCGCATCCGTCCCTGTCCCCCTGGCGGGAGAGAGCCGACCGGGTCGCTGCCGACCGCAGACCGACCGGCGGTGGAGCCATCGAGGGCCCACCCCTCGGCCGTCCACCGGTGGGGCGCCCGTATCTCCGCAGCGGACCCGGACCCACACACAGCAGGAGAGTCGACAGCGACCGGCGCGCGGGCGGGCCGGCCGTCGCCACGCAGGCAGGGCGGTGCGCGGCGGCTGCGCCGCGGCGGGAGAGCCGACGACCGGGGCGGCAGGCAGGACGGCGGCAGGCAGCAGCGGGCCGCAGCAGCCGAGCGGTCGGCCACCGGAACATCAGCGACGGTCCCCCCACAGACAGAGCGGCACCAGTCGTCCAGCGGCAGCGGCAGCGTCTAGCGGTAATTCGGTGAGTACGCCATGTGAGGCCCCCTCGGGTGTGCTGTTCGGGTGAAAGCCTTGGGCGGCGGCGGTCGCACGGGCTGTCCGGGGACACCTCCCTCGCCCCTCCCTCTCCCCGAATCTCCACATGTCCGGCATCGCGACCGACGACCCCACCCCCTCCATGCCCCGTTCAGCCTGATTAGTGGCGGTTGGCACTTCATATGAATGCAGGCGTCGGCTTCGGGCACCGGGCTCCGTCGACTCGGCAGGACTTCAGGGAGAAGAGGGACGTCGTGAAGCGAAGAACACCGGGGGGTGTGGGTCTGGCCCTGGCCGTCACGGCGGCGCTGGTGGTCGGACTGGCCGGTGAGGCGGTCCCCGCCGCCCCCGGCACCAGTGGCACCGCGGACGGCAGGGCGCCCGGCGACGGCAACGTGACCGTACGGGTCGTCGACGAGTTGGACGCCGACGGGAAGTACGACCACGGTCCGGAGAAGGGCCGGGCCGGTGTGCGGGTCACGCTCACCGACGACCACGGCACCGTGGAGACCCGCACCACCAACGCGTACGGCATCGCCTGGTTCCAGCCGTCGGCCACCCCGCTGCGCGGCGGCAAGTATCGCGTCCAGGCCTACAACCCCGACTCCCGCACCCTCCAGCCGGCGATCGCGGGCCTCGGCGACGGACCGGGCGTCATGCGCAGCAACGTCGGTTTCGTGGATGTCTCCGGGGGCCGGCACACGACGTACACGACCGGCTTCTGGGAGCCGGGGGTCTACTGCCAGGAGAACCCGGACCTGGTGACCTGCAACCTGACGAAGGGCGACGCCCCCGACACCCACACAGGCCTGGTGCGGTTCGCGGGGAACTTCTCCGACACCCACCCCGGTGGCACGGTCACCCGGCTCACCAACAACCAGCAGCAGGGCGCCGTGTTCGGCATCGGCAACGACCGGACCGGCAACACGTACATGGGCACGCTGGTCAAGCGGCACGCCGCGTACGGACCGGCGGGCGCGACCAACACGATCTACCGCCGCAACAGCGCCTCCGGGGTGAGCACCTTCGTCACCCTGCCGGGCCTGCTGACCGAGCACGACGAGGCCGACGACTGGCTGCGCGACAACCCGGTCTACAGCAGGGTCGGCCGCGAGGGCATCGGCGACGTCGACGTCTCCGGTGACGGCCGGACCCTCTACGCGGTCAGCCTCAACGACTCCCGGCTGTACGCGGTGCCGATCCGCGGCACCGGCGACGGGGTCTACCCGGGCACCTACCGCTCGCACGTCATCCCCCGGCCCAAGGAGTGTGCCGGCCACTGGCACCCGTACGGCATCGGCGTGCGCGGCGGCCGGGTGCTCGTCGGCGGGGTCTGCGGCGCGGAGAACACGGTCACCAGGACCGCCCCGTGGGGCGACCCCTCCCAGGTCACCTCGCACGTCTACGAGTTCACCCGGGGTTCGTTCCGCGAGCTGTTCCGAACGGCGATGAACTACCCGCGCGGCTGCGCGTACCGCTTCACCGGTACGCCCGCGACCGCCCCCCGCTGCTCGAAGCCCTCCGGCGTCGGCACCCCGCTGAGCGCCATGTGGGAGGCGTGGAACCAGCGCGTCCCCACCCCCGGCCGCCTCTCCTTCGTCTCCGCGCCGCAGCCGATCCTGTCCGACATCGAGATCGCGGACGACGGCGACCTGATCCTCGGCTTCCGCGACCGGTTCGCCGACATGCAGGGCACGGCGACGTACCCCTTCAACGCCCCCCGGGTCAGCGCCAAGGTCAGGGCCGTCGCCGCCGGTGACGTGCTGCGGGTGTGCGCGACCGGTACGACGTACACGCTGGAGAACAACGCCCGCTGCGACGCGCTCCACGGCGCGCTCCCCAACAACGACGAGGGGCCGGGCCACGGCGAGTTCTACGCCGACTCGACCATGCTCGCGGACACCCACGAGGACCAGGTCACCCAGGGCGGCACGGCCCTCCTGCCGTACCGGAACAAGCTGTGGAGCACGGTCCACTCCCCGTTCGACGAGCACCCCTGGGAGCAGGGCGTACGCCGCTGGAACGCCACCAGGGGCAAGACCGAGGGCAACCTGCTGGTGCAGCGGACCTGGAGCGCCGACGCCGCGCAGCGCGCCATGCTGTTCGGCGAGGGCAACGGCCTCGCCGACCTGGAGCTGATCTGCGACCGGGCACCCGTCCAGGTCGGCAACCGCGTCTGGTTCGACACCGACGGCGACGGCGTCCAGGACCCGTCCGAGCCGCCGGTGAAGGGCGTGAAGGTGACGCTCCGCCCGACGTCGTCACCCGGCCCCGACCTCGTCACGCGCACCGACGCGAACGGCGAGTACTACGTCGGCAGCCTGGACCGGGGCGGGCTGCGGCCGAACACCACCTACCGGGTCTCCTTCGACCACAGCGGCGTCGACACCAGCACGCTGCCGGGGCGGCCGAGCCGCGCCTTGCTCAAGTGGACGGTCAAGGGCGCCGGTTCGAACCGTGCGATCGACTCCGACGTCGACCCCTTCGGCCGGACCACGGTGCGCGTCGGCGACCCCGGCCATGTGAACCACACGGTCGACGCCGGGATCACACAGTCGGTGCGGCTGACGCTCCTGAAGCTCGACAAGAAGAGCGGCAAGCCGCTGCCCGGTGCGGTGTTCGAGCTGTGGCAGGACACCAACGGGGTCCGCGGCCTGCAGCGCAGCGGCCCGAAGAAGGACCGGTTCGTCAACGACTGCGCCACCGCCCGCACCGGCCGCTGCTCCTTCGGCTCGCTGCTGCCCGGCACGTACCACCTGGTGGAGACGGACGTCCCCGAGGGCTACCTCAAGCCGAGGCGACCGGTCACCGGGCCGTACGTCCTCACCCCGCGGAACGCCTCCCAGGGGCAGGGGCTGTTGGTGAAGCTGTCCAACGCGCGGGGCGAGGCCTGCAAGGGCAAGAAGTGCTGACGCCGGTGCCCGTTCGGCCCAGCAGGACGTCTCCGGGGCGCACCGGATGCCGTATCTCTGGGAGGGGGTTCGGCGAGTGAGCGAGTGAGCGAGTACCGGAGGCCGCGTTGACCAGACGAAGGACACGGAAGGCCCGCAGGACGCAGAAGAGCCGGATACGCCGGACACGTGTGGTCGCGGTGCTGTCGTCCGCCCTGGTGGGCTGGACGGCGGCACCCGCCGCCCCGTCGGCACCCGCCGCCCCGTCGGCGCCCGCGGCCGCGTCGACACCCGCCGCCGAGGCGGTGCCCGCGCCGGAGTGCACGGCGCGGACCGGGCCCTACCAGTGGGACCTGGAACGTCACCTCAGGCTCCCGGCGGACGGCCGGCAGTCCACCGCCGACTGCGTGGCGATCCGTGCCTTCCAGCAGCGCACGGGCGTGAAGCCGGCCGACGGCTACGCCGGCCTCGCCACCTACCGCACGATGCTGGTGGTGCAGGCCCGCGCCAACCCCAACGCGGCCGGGAAGTGTCCGGTGCGCACGTACCAGGTGACGTGCGTGGACCTCGACCGGCAGCTGGTGTGGGTGCAGCAGGGGAAGCAGGTGATCTACGCGCCGGTGCCCGCGCGCACCGGCAAGGACGGCGAGGAGACCCGCACCGGCTGGCACACGGTCTACTGGAAGCACCGCGACCACTTCTCCGACCTGTACGACAACGCCCCGATGCCGTTCGCCCAGTTCTTCAACGACGGGCAGGCCTTCCACGGCGTCCTCGACGACCTCTTCCGGGGCGGCTCCCACGGCTGCGTGAACCTCCGCTACGCCGACGCCGAACGCCTGTGGCGCATCATGCACGAGGACGACGCCGTCTACATCTGGGGCGCCAAGCCGGGCACCTGGCGCTCACTGGGCCCGCCGTCCGAGGCGTCCGCACCCGAACCCGCACAGGGCTGAGCCCGCGCGGCACCCCCGGCCGGGATCAGCCGTGGACGACCGAGGCGTGGCCTTCCAGGTGACGTCGGCGCGTGCGATGCCCTCGGCCCGGTCGCGGTCGCCCTCAAGCTGCCGGAACAGGGACGCGTACGTGCCTACGGGGAGGCGGCGAGGGCTTCGGTGCGGGCGGTGGACCGGCCCCGGGCCTCGTCCGAGGAGCCCTGTTCGGCGTCCGTGGACTGCTCGTCGGACGCGCCCTCCTCGGCGGAGTTCTCGTCGGACGGTGACGGCGCCTTCGTGTTCTTCTCCCGCTGCTCGGTGTCCTTCTCCGGCTTCGGGTCCTTCTTGCCCTTCTTCTCTGCCTTCTTCTCGTCCTTCTTCGCCGCCTGTTCCTTCAGGAGGCTCTGGAGGCGTTTGATGCCGGCCTGCGCCGCCTCGGTGGTGGCGGTGTCGTCGATGCCGTAGAGGCCGCCGTGGGTGAGCAGGGCTGCGGTGTCGCCGACGCGTACGGTCGCGAGGTCGAGGGTGAGCGCGGTCTCCTCGCCCTCCAGGTCACCGCTGACGATCAGCCGCATGCCCTGGCGGGCGTCACCGAGGTCGCCCGGCAGGTCGACGGGGGTGACCTCGGCGCCGTACTCCCGGTCCTGGACACCGGTGATGGTGAACTCCTGGCAGCTGCCGACGAGTTGGCCCAGGCGGCGGAGGCGGGCGTCGACGTCGGCTTTGTCGTACGCGCCGACCTGGTAGCGCAGTTGGGCGCCGTACTCGTAGTCGTCGAAGCCGGTGACGGCCGTGCCGCCCTTGGGCTCGCCGAGGACGTCCTCGGCGTAGACCGCGTCGAGGAGTGCCTGGCACTCGGGGCGGTCGGTGCGGCCCTTGAGGAGGCCGTCCCGCCAGGTCGCCGCGCCCTGGGTGCCGGACCAGGTGCCACCGAGATCGTCCTGGCGCAGCAGGGCGCTGCGGGCCCGTGCGTCGGTGAGAGCGGGGCCGCCGGGGCGGTGGGCGAGGCGGAGGTGCTGGTCTCCTCTACGGAGGCGGCCTCGGGGAAGCCGCGGGGGTACCCGGGGTCGTCCACGACACAGGCCGTCGTCCCAGCGAGCATCCCGAGGGCCATGACCCGGGCGAGAACACGGAACGGACGACGCATGGCGGAGCCTCCCGAGAGCACGACGTTGCCGTTCCACGCCAACACCGCTCGAGCCCGCCCACCAGCGCTCGCGGCCGTACGGGTGAGGTGGTCCCCCGGACAGCGGCAGGGGCCCCTCAGGTACGGGGCCGCCCGGTCACCCGAGAGACGTGAACGTGGGAGAGGCGGAGGGAGTGAGAGCCGTCGAGGGCGGGGGCGAGGTCGTGCCCCGGATCTCCACGATCGCGCCCTCGGTGAGGCGGCCGTACAGCCAGCGGGCGTCCGTAATGCGCAGGCCGATCCAGCCGGAGGTGGTGTCCTGGTTGCCGGGGGCCTTCTCGTCGGCGGGGAGGGCGGCGATCCAGAGCGCGCCGGTGGCCGGGCCCTGTGTGGGAGCGTCGCTCGTCCGCTTCTCGGCGCCGGTTCCGCCGACGGGTTCGCTCGGGTCGCTCGGGTCGGTCGGTTCGGTCGGGTCTGCCGTGGCGGCCTCGTCGGTCGCGTCGGTCCCAGCGGCTCTGTCTGTCCCGTCAGTCCCGTCCGTCCCGTCCGTCCCGGGGGTCACTTCGGTCCCGGGGGTCACGTCGGTCACGTCGGGTGTGACTTCGGCGGCGGGCCCATCGGTCGTCTCACCGCCGTTCGACTCGCCCGTGGCACCCGTCGCCACCGGGGACAGTTCCAGGACCCACGCCAGCTTCTCGCCGGACTCGTCGCCGGGGCCGGGCGTGGAGTAGCTCACGGCCTTGATGTCGGCCTTGGCGGTGACGGTCATCAGGCCGGTCGGGGTCGGTGTCGCCGGCCTGCCCGCCGAGATGGGCAGTTCGCGGCCGTCGACGGTGATGACGCGGCGGGAGAGGTCCACCGTGGCGTCGGCCACCTCGGCCACCTCGGCCGTCGCGCTCGGCGGGATGCTCGCGGTGGTCGACGGGCGCTGCTCGGTGCCGTGCGAGACGGCGTTCAGGGTGAGGACTGCGGCCAGGCCCGCCGCCGCACAGCCGCCCGCGACCGCTGCGGTCGTACGGCGCCGTCGACGACGGCGTCCGGCGGTGGCGCGTACCTCTACGCCGGACCCCGGCGGCAGGCGCTCGGCGGACTCGGCCAACTCGCGCAGTCGGACGGTGAGTTCATCGGACACGGCCGTCCTCCTTCGCACCCTCGCCGGGGGCCAGTTCGCGTGCCAGCGCCGCCCGGCCACGGGACAGCCGGGCCTTGACCGTGCCCACGGGGGCGCCGGTCTCGGAGGCTACCTCCTCGACACTCAAGTCGCACAGATGGTGCAGAACCACTGCCATCCGCTGGGCCTCCGGAATCCTGCGCAACGCCTCGACCAGCACCGCCCGCTCGGGATCGGGGCCCGGCGCGTGCTCCGGGGGCGGCTCGCGGCGCACCAGTTCCAGCCAGCGGCGCGCCCGGCGCCACCGGCTCACCGCGAGCCGCATCGCCACGGTCCTGATCCACGCCTCGGGCGCCCCCTCGGCGAGGAAGTCCCGCCGTCGGTCCCAGGCCCGTACGAAGGCCTCCTGGACCACGTCCTGCGCCTCGCCGTGGTCCCCGGTGAAGGCGTAGAGCTGGCCGGTCAGTCGGGGGAACGCGGTGGCGTAGAACGCGTCGAACTCTTCCTCGGTCATGCCCCCGCCGTTGTCCGAAGTCCCGTGCATCGCCATGCAACCCGGTCGCCCCCGTCGTGCGTACAAGTCTCGAACGTACGCCGCAGCCCATCGAAGCACATCGCCGTCAGCGACTGGGGGAGACCATGACCACGGGGAGCAGGGCCAGGGGGAGCCGGGCCAGGGGGAGCCGGGACGTCGGGACGGGACCGCGCCGGCGTCCGGTGCGCGTGATCGTCACGACGGCCGCGTGCGCGGTCGCGTGCGTGGTCACGCTCACGGGTTGTGCGGGGAGCGGGGAGGGAGTGCGGGTCGAGGGGCCGAGCGAGATACCCAGAGCCCTTGCCCGGGCGGACGCGGAGGTTCGCGCCACCCCGCCGGCCTTCGACGGTGTGCGGGTGAACATCGCGGAGGGGCAGACCCTGGGCGTCGGCATACCGATAGCGGTCACCTTCGCCCGCTCGGTCCCGTCGTCCGAACGCGCCTCCGTGGAGCGCCAGTTGAAGGTCACCGCCTTGGGCGACGGCGCCGAGGGCTCCTGGGACTGGGTCGAGGACCCGGCTCTCGCCGACGGGCAGCGCGTCGACTTCCGTCCGCGCGCCTCCTGGCGGCCCGGCACCAAGGTCACCGTCGAGGTCGGCGCGGCCCTCACCCGGCACTTCACCGTCGGCCGCTCGCAGATCGCCGCGAGCGCGCCCGGCCGCTGAGCGAGGCCGGAGAAAAGTGTTCCGCCGGTGTCATCGCCACCCGCCGCACCGACCCGGCGTCCATGACCGGGGCCAGGCCCCTTGTACGTGCCGTCGCCAGCGCCGTCGCTGTCGCTGTCGCTGTCGCTGTCTGGACCGGAATCGTCAAAGAGGCGGCTGTGCGGGCGCGGGGCCGAGTGTCGTGGTACCGGGGGCCGTGCGGTGGCCGAGGCCCGTGCGGTAGGCGTCGAGGGCGGCCTCCACGCGGCCGGTGCGGCGGTACAGGTCTCCCAGCAGTCGGCACAGGTCGGCCAGGTCACCGGCGGCACCGGCCCGCTCCAGCAGGCTCAGCGCCCGTACGTAGTGCTCCTCGGCGGCGTCCGCCTCCCGCCCGTCCTCGGCGATGATGCCGAGGAGACGGTGCGCGGCGGCGGAGTGCAGGGCGCCGCGCTCGGAGCTGAGGTCGCTGAGAACCTCATGGAGCAGTTCCGACGCCTCCTCGGACTTGCCCCGGCGGTGCAGGACGTCGGCGAGTTCGACGGCGACCTGGCTGGTGTAGAGCGCGGCGCGCTTGGCGGAGAGCATCCGGCGGGCCTCGCGCAGTTCCTCCTCGGCTCGGACGTAGTCGCCGTTCTGCGCGTGGAGGTATCCGCGCATCCAGTGGCAGTTGGCCAGCTCGGTGCGGATCTGGAGCTGCCGGTAGAGCTCGGAGGCCTTGGCGAGGGAGGCGTCGGCCTCGGCGATCCGCCCTTCGGCGATCATCGTCCGGGCGACCGAGCGGTGCATACGGGCGACGAGTGCCGGGTCGCCGGACCGCGGGGCGAGCGCGAGGGCCAGCTCGGCGGCCTGGGCCGCGCGGGCGTGGGCGCCCATGTCCATGTAGGGGGCGATGACGCCGGTGTAGAGGAGGAGCAGGGCGTCGGGGTCGTGCATGCCGTTGCGGTTCAGCTCGTCGAGCGTGGACTCGTACAGGTAGCAGGCGTAGCGCAGTTCACCGGCGAGGTAGTGGGCGGTCGCGCGGCCGCGCAGGGCGGGGACCCGGGCCGGCAGCGGGGCGTCGCCGAGCCGCTGCTCGACCTGCTCGAACCGCAGCTGGGCGGTCTCCAGGTCACCGGTCTCCAGGGCGCATTCACCGAGGCCGAGCAGCGCGTCGGCCTGCTCGGTGACCAGGCCGTACTCCTCCGCCTCGGCGAGGACGGCCGTGAAACCCTCGGCGGCGGCCTCCCCGGCACCGCTGGCGAGCGTGCGCTGGGCGCCGGTCAGCCGGAGCCGCAGCTCGGTGGCGAAGCCCGCGGGACGGCCGGTGGCCAGTTCGTCGTAGCCGACGCCGAGCCGTTCGGCGATATGCCGCAGCGCGGGTTCCGAGGCGCGTACCCGGCCGGCCTCCAGGGTCGAGATGTATGCCGGGGTGTATGCCGGTTCCGCCAACTGCCGCTGTGTGAGGCCGCGTTCCGTCCGCAGTTGTTGCACTCTGCGCCCGATGACCTCGGGGTCGTCACGCTCGGCCATACCTGCCATGACGTAAGCATGCCAGTAACTCCGCTTACATCGGCCGCTTCACCCAACTCCCCAACAGCCTCTTGCCGTCGGTAGGCCAAAGCCTTACGTTAAGCGACGCGTTAAGCGTGCTTAACCCACCCGGTCAGCCGCAGGGAGGTCGCCGTGATCCGAGACCTGCTCACCCGCCATGCCCGCCCCGCCGCGGCCGCGCTGCTCGCGATCACCGCCCTGATGACAGCGGCCAACGCGCTCCCCCGCTGACAGGGCGCGCATCACTTTTCCGTCGGCTCAGAACTCGGCGGTGTCCAGGTCGAAGCCGAGGGGACCGGGCAGGGGGACGACCAGGCCCAGCTTGCACTTCACCGCCTTCGCGTACCTGTCCGCAGAGGGCTCCGAGAACACCGTGACCTCGGCTTCCTCACGGTCGATGAGGAGGTAGACGGGGATACCGGCGCGGGCGTGACCAAGGATCTTCGTCTCGCGATCACGGTCCTGCGGCGGGCTCGTCAGTCGGTCAGGGCCGTTGCCGTCGCCCGGACGAACGCCTCCGGGTTGTCGAGCATCACGTTGTGGCCGCAGTCCGGGACCGGGACGACGGTCACGCCCGACTCGGTGAGCGCGTCGGCGCCGGGGAGGGGGCCGTCCGCCTCGGGGTGGAGGTAGGTGCGGGGGATCTTCAGGTCGAGCAGGAGCTCGCGCATCGTGGGGCGGGTGCCCCGGGCCAGCCGCGCGGCGCTGCGGTAGAGGGCCTCGGGGCCGACCAACCGCATGGTCGCCCACCACTGGGCCCCGGCCAGTTCGGCGAACTCCTCGCGTCCGCCCGCGAGGAACTCCTCCTCGGAGTACGCCGCGATGCCGTTGCTCCCGACCACGCCGTACGTGGGGGTCAGCGGATCGAGGTTGGAGTCGATCATCACCAACTTCCGCACCAGCGCCGGGTGTCGGGACGCCAGCACGATCCCCACCGAGCCGCCCATGCTGTGCGCGACCAGCTCGGCGCCGGTGACGCCCGCCGCCGTCAGCGCGCGAGCGAGCGCGTCCGCGTGGTCCTCCAGGCCGTAGTCGAAGTCCGTCGGGCGGTCGCTGACGCCGTGCCCGAGCAGGTCGACCAGCAGCGAGCGCCGACCCGCGAGGAGAGGGTGGACCGCGACCTCCGTGAAGTACGCGGACGACGTGGCCCCGAGCCCGTGCACATACACGCGAGCGGGTCCCTCCCCCGGCAGCTCGACCCACCGGATCCGGTCCCCGGCGTCCGTGACCACGGCCTCACGCATGTCTCTCCCCCGTCGCTCCGGCCGCCGCCATGGACGGACCGGTTCGGTTCGGTCCTCGTCGTACTCGACATGGACGTCGGTCAACGCGAACACGTCGTCCTCCTCGTCCTCGTCGTCATCATCGCCGGTGCCGTCGGCTGCCGGGTCACCCGGGCGGCGCACCTTCGGCGCCCGGTACGCGTAGCCGTCCTGATCGGCCTCCTCCCAGGTGAACACGACGGACTCACCGGGCTCCAGCGACGCGAACGCCCCCGGTTCCGGGGTGGACACGGCCGAGAAGTGCGCCCAGACCTCACCCGGCACGCACAGGTGCCCGCGCCCCTTGAGGGGCGCGGGCACCTGTGCGTACGGCGGCGCACCGGCGGTCACATGCCGCTCACCTGCCGGCGGCCACAGGCACCGCTCACCTGTCGGCGGTGGCCGGCTCGCCCTCGCGGCTCGCCGGGACGCTCTCGCGGGCCGCCCGGTACGCCGCCACACTGCCCCGCGCCTGCACGGTCTCCCGCTCCACCGTCGTCAGCATCCGCTCCCAGCGCTGCCGCATCGGCCCGATCAGGCCGCCGCCGACACCGACGACGAGGATGCCGGCGACCGTGCCGAGCGCGGCGTAGAGGACCGGCCGGGTGACGTCCTGGGCGATGCCGGCCTGGCCGAGCGCCGCGATGACGCCGAGGCCGACGACGCAGGCCCAGACGGCGGTCGCGAGGGCGCGGCCGTAGGAGAGGGAGGCGAGCGCGCCCCCGACGATCCCGCGCACCGCGCCGGCGACGGCCATCGCGACGACCACGAGGACCACGGCGACGACCGCACGCGGCAGCCAGCCCACGATGTCGTCGATCAGCGCGCTCACCGGGTTGGGGCCGAAGACACCCAGCGCGAACTGCAGGGTCATCAGCATCAGCGCGTAGTACACGATCCGGCGGAGGATGCCGGTCAGGTCGTAGGAGGAGTCCCGCAGCAGCCGTGACGTTCCGGCACGTTCGGAGAGGCGCTCGGAGCCGACCTTGCGCAGGAGGCGGTCGACGGCGCGGGAGACCAGTTTCGCGACGAACCAGCCGACGACCAGGATGACGAGGAAGGCGACGAGTTGCGGTACGAACTGCGCGACCTTGGACCAGGCGTCGTTCAAGCCCCGGGCGAAGTCGACGGACAGGTCGACGGACAGGCTGACCATGGGTGGTTCTTCCCTTCGCGGGTACGTCGGATACGTCCCCTCCCCTTGTGGATAGCAGTGGGCCGACCGGGTGACGGCGCACCTCAGGGCCGTTCGGGTGACCGCGCGCGGGGTGCGCGGAGGGCGCGTGCGCCGGAGTGGACGTCCGCCCCGTAAATCCGTTGAGTTCCCGGCCACCCCCTGTGACGCTCTTGTCAGTGGCATGACTTACTCTTCGCTCACGCGTCACAGGATTCACACGCGCGGCACAGGTCGAACACACCGGCCCCGCGCGACGGCCTCCGGCGACGCGCCCATTTCTTTCGTTCCGGGGGGTTCGAAACCTGTGCGTATGCGCACTCTTCCGGCTGCCACCGCGTTGGCAGTCCTCTTCAGCTCGGCCGCGCTCACGGTCGGTACGGGCGCGCCCGCCGCGGCCGACAGCAGCAGAATCGTGCCGGTCAGGTCGGCGGGCGACTTCCTCGTGGACGGCGCCCACCAGCGGGTCTTCGTCAGCGACCCGTACAGCGGCAAGGTAGTCGCCACAACCTACTCGGGCACCGTCCTCGGCACCGTCGCCTCCCTGCCCGGGGTGACGGGCCTCGCCCTGTCCGCCGACTCGGGCACCCTCTACGCGGCCGTGCCCGGCGCCGACGCGATCGTGGCCATCGACGCCGTCGGCATGACCGAGGCCGGGCGGTACGCGACCGGCGACGGTACCAAGCCGACCCACCTCGCCCTCGCGGGCGGCAAGGTCTGGTTCGGGTACGGCGACAAGGAGCACGGGGACATCGGTTCGCTGGACGTCTCCGGTGAGCAGCCGGTGGTGGCGCTCGGCCAGGACGCCGACACCGACTGGACGGGCGCGCCCCGGCTCGCCGTGTCCCCGGCCGACCCGGACGTGGTGGCCGCTGCCTCCCCGGAGGTCTACTGGTTCAACCTCGCCGTGTTCGACGTCTCCGGCACCACGGCCGTGCGTACCGCGCGCGTCGGCGGTCCGGGTGAGTCCGGCAAGACCAACGACCTCGCCTTCACGCCCGACGGCAGCCGACTGATCACCGCCGAGGCCGGCAACCAGCACAAGGTGTGGCAGACGTCCGACCTCGCGCAGGTCGGCTCGTACACGACGGAGCACCACCCGAACTCGGTGGCGATCGCCCCGGACGGGACCCTCGCCGCCGGGACCAGCTCCCCGTACGACCCGGACATCTACGTGTTCACGCCGGGTACGACGACGCCCGTGCGGGAGTACGAGCTGCCGGACACCGACACGATCAGCGGCTCCGACGACCTCGCCGACGGCGGGCTCGCCTGGGAGCCGGGCGGCAGCAGGCTGTTCGCGCTGACGGGGAACTACGACGGCGAGTACAGCCTCCGCGTCTACGACGACCCCACCAAGTCCAAGCCGACCCTGACGGTCAGCGCCCCGGCGACGGCCACCCGTGCCAAGCCGCTCACGGTATCCGGCACCCTGACGGCCACGCTGCCGCTGCCCGCCGGCACCCCGCTCACGGTCACCCGCGCCGACATCGAGTCCCCGAAGGGCAAGTCGCTCGGCACCAAGACGCTGGGCACGGGCGGCAAGTTCTCCTTCACGGACACCCCGCCGGCCGGCGGCAAGGTCACCTACAAGGTGTCGTACGCGGGCGACGCGCAGCACACCGCCGCGTCCGCCTCCCGCTCCGTCGAGGTCTCCCGGGCGACACCCGCGCTGACGCTGGACAAGAACCGCAAGACCTACGCGTACGGCGCGGACGTGAAGTTCACCGCGCGCCTCGGCACGACCTACAAGAACCGCAAGGTCGAGATCTGGGCCGACCCGTACGGCTCGGACAAGCCGAACAAGCTGGTGAAGTCGGGGACGGTGAACTCCAGCGGCAACCTGTCGGTCACCGTCGACCTCAAGCGTGACACCAAGCTCTCGGTGAAGTTCGCGGGCGACGCGCGCTACAAGGCGAGGACGGTCACCAACACCGTCTACACCAAGGTCGCCATCTCGTCGTCGATCTCGGGCCATTACAAGACCCGGACGGCCTGGGGCCAGAAGTACCACTACATCCGCAAGTCCAAGGACCCGGTCCTGAAGACCACGATGTCGTACTACCCGGACCGCAAGCAGCGCCTCCAGCTGCAGTTCCACTACGACGGCGCCTGGCGGGACTGGGGCAGCGAGTACTTCCCCCTCGGCACCGCGGGCAAGTCCGACGTGACCCTCACCGGCACACCGACCACGAACGTCCGCCTGCGCTTCCGCTCGGAGTACCACGACACGACGTCCGGCGACAACGTCAACACCACGACGTACGGGGCCTGGAAGTACTTCATCTACACCAGCTAGCCCGCGGGGGCGCCCCCGCCCGGACGCCCTTCGCACCTGTGGCCCGTGACGTCGGACGTCGCGGGCCACAGGTGTGTCACGCCTCGACGGCCTCGCGACGGCGGACCGTCCGCCAGGAACGAGCCGTTCCGAATGATGGCCGAAGCGGTCTCCCTTACCTGCCGGTACGTGTGACGATACGGCCCTGTTCGAATCTTGAGACCTCGATCGAGGCCACGGTCACAAAGGAACAGGACATGACCACGCCTGTGCCCTCCGCTCCCTCCACACCCTCACCAGCGGCTTCGGCCGCCCCGACCGCGCGGCTCCTCATCGTCGACGACGAGGAGGGGATCCGCTCCATGCTGACGATGGCGCTGGAGTTCCTCGGCTACCGGGTGACCTCCGCGGCCACCGGCCGCCAGGCCCTGCAGGCCGTCACCCGATACGACCCCGATCTGATCCTCCTCGACGTCAACCTGCCCGACCTGAGTGGTTTCGACGTGTGCCGGAACCTGCGCGACCGGGGCAACGCTGTCCCCGTGCTGTTCCTCACCGGGCTCGGCGGGGTCGACGACCGGGTGCGCGGGCTGGACATGGGCGGCGACGACTTCGTCACCAAGCCGTTCGAACTGAAGGAGATCGCCGCCCGGGTCCGCGCCCTGCTGCGCCGGGCCGGCGGCGGCCACTCCGCGCCCGACGGCAACCGCAACCGCCTTCGTGCCGGCGCGGTCCAACTGGACGCCGAAGCCCACCAGGTCTGGGCCGACGGCCGCCCCGTCGACCTCACCACCACCGAGTTCGCCCTGCTGCGCTACCTCATGGAGAACCCCGGGCGCGTCCTGTCCCGGCGCCAGATCCAGGAACGGGTCTGGAACCACCGTGACGAGGGGTCCGGCGTCGTCGACACGTACATCTACTACCTGCGCCGCAAACTGGGCGAGCCGGGTCAGTCCCTCATACGAACGGTCAGAGGAGTGGGCTACCAACTGTGCGCCAACTGAACGAGACCACCGTTTCCGGGCCGGCCGCGGGCGGGTTGTGGCCATGAGCGGGTTCACCGGGCTGGGGGAGAGCATCCGGGCGGTCGGGCTGCTCGCGCCGGGTGACACATGCTCCCGGCCCCTCCCCGGCCGCCCGCTCCCGCCCGTCGAGCAGCCGATCCGCCCCCACCGCACCGGCCGACGCACCGTCGGCTTCTGGCTGATCGCCACGATCACGACCCTGGGCGCCGTCGCCGCCCTCTCCGCCCACACCCTCGCCCAGCACCTCACGGCCCGCACCGACCAGGAAATAGCAAGAGCCAGCGCCTTCGGCGGCGCGATCGCCCGAGTCCGACCCGCCCCTCGACCCGCCCCTCGACAAGAACGGGCTCGTGCTCGTGCTCGATATGCGCGGGCGGGTCGTCGCGCGTCACCCCGGGGGCGACGATCTGCCCGCGTTTCCGGTGCTCACCGCCGACCGGCTGAAGGCGTACGCCACCCGGTCGGCGCCCTCCGCGTTCGGGGAGAGTTATCGGGCGAAGGTGGTACGCAGGGCGGAGGTGGGCCGGGACCACCAGGGCGGGTACGTCGTCACCGCGAGATCCACCGCCGACGACCGCCGGGCCGTCGAGCGCCTGCTCCAGGTCGAGACGGCCGCCGCCCTCCCCCTCCTGGCCACCGTCCTGATCGGCGCCCGCCGCCTCGGTCGCCGCGAGGTCAGGGAACGGCAGGACACCGAGCGGCGGCTGCGCGAGTTCATGGCGGCCGCCGGGCACGAACTGCGCAACCCCCTGACCACGATCTCCGGTTACGCCGAACTCGCCCGGCTCGGCGACGCCGGGCACGAACCGATGCGGCAGGAGGCGCTCGGCCGGATCACCACCGAGGTCGGCCGTATGAGCACGCTCATCGACGAGCTGGTGCTGCTGACCCGCCTGGACTTCGGCCAGCCGCTCCGGCTGACCTGCGTGGATCTGGCCCAGCTGTGCCGCGACGCGGTCTCCGCCGCCCGCGACTGCCACCCCGACCGTCCCGTACGGCTGCTGCTGGCCCCTGGCGACCACACGGTCACCGGCGACCCCTTGCGACTGCACCAACTGGTCGCCAACCTCCTGGCCAACGCCCGCGTGCACACGCCACCGGGGACGACGACCACTCTGGGGCTCGGGACGGAGGACGGCCACCGGGTCATCGAGGTGCTGGACGACGGCCCGGGCATCCCCGACGAACTCCGCGCCCGGCTCTTCGACCCCTTCGTACGCGGCGAGGAGACCCGGGCCGCGGGCAGCGGACTCGGCCTCAGCATCGTGGCGGCGATCGCGACGGCCCACGGGGGCGTGGTCACCCTGGAACCGTCCGAACCCTCGCACCGGGGCGCCTGGTTCAGGGTCCGCATCCCGGCGCCGTCGTGAGCCGCCCGGCCCGGGGCCCCTCCGACGGGCTCTCACCCAAGGGTGGTGACCGGCGGTGGACCTTGCCAACGGCTGGGGAGTTTCTGATCGATCTCTGATGCGGCTCCGATCCGTTTCGGAGCGACGAGCGCTTAAGTGATCGACGTGCGGTGCCGCACCGTGTACGCACGGTGCGACCTCGTACAACTCCCCCTCCGAGGTCGGCCCGGTAAGCGCCCTGATCGACGGCTCATCGATCTACGACGAACGGAACGACGGCTCATCGACCGGCTCGGCTCAACCGGGTACGTGCTGGGCCGACCTCACTTGAGCCCCCCCTCGCGCCCCCACCTACGCGGGCTGCCGCCGCAGTTCCGCCAGGTGCTGCCGGGCGTGCTCCACGGCCCCGGTCCGGCGCCCGGGGACCCTGCCGCGCAACTCCACGAACTCGACGCCGAGTTGGTGGGCACGCGCGGTGTCCGTGATCAGGCTCCACTGATGGTGCGCGCGGTCGACCGCGGCCTCCACCACCGGGTCCTGGGCCGCCCGCCCCGCAGCGAGCCGCGCCCGGGCGACCCCCATCCAGGCGGCGCAGCTGCCCGCCGGGTCCCCCGCGAACATGGCGAGATCGGCCCGCACCTCCCGCCAGTGCAGCACCTCCTCCGACCCGTCCCCGAACTCCCGCAGGGCCCCCTGCTCCCACCGAGCGGCGAGGCGTCGGCCTCACCGTGCCGTCCCGCCCCGACGGCCGCGCTGATGGCATCGTGCGGATCGACGCCGGCCTCCCCGACGTCCGCAGCCTCCCCGGCCGCCGGGGTCACGGGCGCGGGCGGGAGCTCGGGGCGGCCGACCGGGACCGGGGCACAGCCCCTGGGGACGGGGACGGGCAGGGGCAGCGGGTGCGGGGGCAGCGGGTGCGGCAGCGCCGAACGCGGCACCAGCCCGGGCGCCCGTCGCGTCGTAGGAGAGCACCAGGTCGCCGTAACCCCCGTCCTGGCGAGCACCTGCTCGTGCAGGACGGCCTCCGGCCGCTGCCCGCTCCGCAGTATCGTCGCCAACGCCTTCATGTACGCCGGCACGGCCACCCCCGCCGCACCCCACCGACCGGCGGCGCGACCCGCCCGTACACACTCACCCCCGGCCCGAGCGCCAACGGTCGCCCGGCCAGCTGCTGCCACACCTCCGCGTCGGCGTGCAGATCGACGAACAGCGTGGTGGACCCGGGCGTCCGCAGCCGCAGCTCCTCCACGATCCAGTGCCAGGGGAACGCGGTGTAGCGCACGGTCGCCGGAGTCGTTCGCGCCAGCGCCAGATGCACGAGCCGCTGCTTGCGGTCGAGTTGCAACTGCCCGGCGAGATACACGGTGAGCGGGCCGGGCGCGGTGGCCGCCGCGCGCAACCGTGTCAGGACGGCCTGGGGCTCCAGCGGATCGGCCAGCTCCACGACGTTCGCCGTGGCCGTGCCGGACAGCACCTCGGGTGTGACGGCCGCCAGTACGGGGAGCACGGAGGCCGCGTCCACCAGGCACCCCATGCCCATGGGCGAGGCCGCGAGCAGCAGCACCGTTCCCGGCATCGTTCCCTCCCCGTCGATCACGTGCACCAGCCAGCACGGTAACCGCTGCGCGTGCAAAGGGGGAAAGGAGCGGGACGAAAGCGGAGGCGGGCGCCCCGCGTGAACCGGCGGAGCATCGCTCACTTCGGCGCGCTCGGCGCCCGCCGCACCGGCGCCGACGCCCGCCGCACCGCGAAGATCGTCGTGTCGTCGTCGAGGAAGCCGCCGGTGTGGGCGAGGACGCCGTCCCGGACGAGCCGGACCAGGGACTCCGGGGCGAGCGCGGGCGCCCCGGCGGCGAGAGCGCGGGTGAGGTACTCGCGGAGCGGGAAGAAGACGCCGCGCCCGTCGCGCGCCTCCGTCACCCCGTCCGTGACCAGGAGCAACGTCTCGTCGGCGGCGAGCCGCACCGTGGCCGTCCGGGTCTCCGGCGGGGCCAACTCGCCCAGCCCCAGCGGCAGTCCGTCCGGCAGCGGGAGGAAGCGCACGCCGTGGGGGGAGAGCAGCAGCGGGGGTTCGTGGCCGAAGTTGACGACGTCCACGGTGAGCGCGTCGAGCCCCGTGAGGTCCGGGCCCCAGTCGGTGCGCTCGCTACGCAGTTCGGGGAAGTCCAGCAGGACGGCGGTGGCGAAGCGTTCGGCGTCGTCGCGGCCGACGTGCGCGCAGTAGCGCACGTGGCGGACCATCCGGGTCTCCAGCCGCTCGGCCACGGTGACCGGTTCGGCCTCGTGGTACGCGGCCTCGCGGAACGTGCCGAGCAGCACGGAGGCCGCCTCGACCGCCGCGAGCCCCTTGCCCTGGACGTCGCCGATGACGACGCGCGTGCCGTAGGGGCTGGGCTGTATGTCGTAGAAGTCGCCGCCGACCCGGGCCTCGCTGTCGGCGGCGAGGTAGATCTCGGCGTGGTCGAGGCCGCCGACGTCCGGCGGGAGCTGGCGCAGCAGGATACGGCGGGTGGTGTCGACGACGGCCCGCATGTGCAGCATCCGCTCCTGCCCGCGCAGCCGCACCGCGCAGACCAGCACGGACAGGATGCCGCCCAGGGTGACGAGGACGAAGTCCGGCAGGCCGGTGGGCTCCTGGTGGGACCAGGAGCTGTCGCCCACGATGTACATGAGCATCGCGAGCGCCGCGAACAGCGCGGTCGTCCACACCCGGCAGACCGCGGCGGCCGTGCCCGGGACGAGCACCAGCCAGGAGATGACCCGGAAGTCGCCGCTGGTGAACCAGTCGACCACCGGTACGGCCAGCAGCACGACCAGCGGCGGCAGCCAGGCGACGTTCCGCCCGTGGATCCGCAGCGGCTGCTGCCGCGCGACGGGGTCCGGCTCCCGGCGCCCGAGCGGCACCGGCATCCGCATCCGCATGCCCCACAGCGAAACACGCCCCACGCCCCCGCATCCCGGCCCACCACGGCCGTGCCCCATGACGGCCGCAGGCCGTCCAGGGCGCGGGGAACTGCGCGATCAGCCCCGACGAAGCCGCAGCCGCCCGCCCACGAGCTCCCCGAGCTGTCAGGCGTCCCCGCAGCGACCCTGCCCAGGTCTCCCCACCCCCGTAAGAAACCCCCACCCCCGACTTGCCAGCGCCCCTCCCCAGGTGTGCTCTGGAAGACGGGGCGGAGACTGACGGGGGAGGCAAGAGAGGAGTGCTCCCATGGCTCAGACGGCACCCACTCCGGGACACCCGGGGATCCCGGGCGGACCCTCGGCCCAGGGCGGCCCCCCGGCCCCGGCCAGGTCGGCGGCGCCGGCCTCGCCCGATGTCTTCAGTGAGCGCACGCACCGGCTCACGAACCTGATCCTGCCCGTGGTCCTCGGCCTCGTCTACGGCTACTGGGCCGCGGCGATGAACCGTGACGCCGGCCCCATCACCGGCTGGAACGTCCTCTTCGGCTTCGTGACAGCGTTCGTGTTCGCGGCGCTCTACATCGCCGTACAGACCGTGGCACCCCGGCTGCGCCGCGAACCGCACGCCCTCCTCTGGGCCGCCTTCGCGGGCTGCGCCTTCGGCTTCCTCTACAGCCAGGCCACCCAGCACACCGTGGTGCGCTCGACGCTCATGTCCCTCGGTATCGCGGCGGCGGTCTTCGCGGTGACCTTCTACCGCTACTACACCCACGAGGACGCGACCGGTCACCGCCGGCGCTGACCGGTCCGGTCAGCGCGAGCGACGCGTCGGCCCGCTCACTCCTCCTCCCACTCCCAGGTGCCGGAGGCAGTGAACGTCCACGTGAACGAGACGGACCCGGAACCGTGCCCGTCCTGGCAGGGATCACAGTCCTTCCAGCTCGGGCACGGATCCGTGCAGTTCGGCACCGAGCGGCCGTGCGTGTCGACGTACACCGCGCTCGCCCAGCCGCGGACGTCCCCGAGCCAGTACCAGTGCGGGTCGCCGAACACCTTCTGGCCCCGGACCTCGCAGTCGACGACGGCCCGGCTGCCCGGCGCGAGGGAGCCGACGACCCGGGAGTCCGTGGTCGGCTGTGCGCGGAGGTTGAGGTCACCGCCCGAGACGACCGTGCCGCGGACGGAGCCGTCGGAGGCGGCCGCCGCCGTGGTCCCGAGCGCCGTCACCGCGAGCACACCACCGGTGACACCGGCCGCGACGAGCGCCCGCAGGGCCGAAGTGCCCAGGGGACTCGGGGAACTCGGGGAACAGGGGGAACAAGGGGAAGCGGACGACTTCGGAGTACGCGGATCACTACGCATGCTTGGCCTCCTCGACACCCCCTTCGCCACCCCCTGTCACTCTTCCTCCAGGTAACACCCGTTCGAGTGAGCGCTCCACCGGAGAGACACCCGCCACCGCCCTTGCCACCATGGGAGCCGCTCCTCCCCGGTCCCCTCCCCGTTCGGCTTGTCCTGGGGGGCCATTCGCAGTCACGTCCGTCGGGAGCGCTCGCGAGGTCGTGGGCGGAGGTCTTGCCTGGAGGGGTGTCCCACCGAGTCCGTGGCGCCCTGTCGGCCGTACTGACCGCGCTCGCCTGCCTGCTCACGCCGGTGGGCGCGCTGTCCGCGTGGGCGACGTACGAGCTCGCGGACCGGACGCGCTACGAGGCGGTCATGGCGCCGCTGGCGACCGACCCGGCCGTACGGGAGGCGCTGGCGGACGCGGTCGCCGCCGGCATCCTGCGCGAGGTCCGGGTCGGGCCGCCACTGCGGCAGCCGGTACGGGAGTTCACCCACGACGCGGCGCACTCCTTCACCCAGACCGAGGCGTTCCGCATGGCCTGGCACATGGTGAACCGGGCGGCGCACGACGCGGTCCTGAGGGCGGTGCGCGCCGAGGACGCGGACGGCGCGGGCGCGGGCGGGCCCGGCGTCGGCGGGCCGCGGGGGGTGACGCTCGACCTCGCGCCGGTCGGCGAGCGGGTCAAACGTCAACTCGTGCGCGACCACGTGCCGTTCGCCCATCGCATCCCGGTCGCGCGCACCGAGGTCGAGGTCCTGTCGGCCACGGAACTGGTCCAGCTTCGAAAGGGGTATCGCGTGCTGGAAATCGCCGCGTTCTGGCTTCCGGTCGGTGCGCTCGCACTGGCCGCCGGTGGTGTGCTCGTCGCCACGCAGCGCCGTCGGGCCGTCTGTGCGACGGGTCTCGGCGCGGCGCTCGGCGGCGCGCTGCTCGGCGTCGCCGTGGCCCTCGGCCGCCACCTCACGCTCGCCGACCTGCCGCCGGACGTCTCCCCGGCTGCCGCGGGTGCCGTCTACGACGCGCTCACGGCCACCCTGCGCACGGTGACCTGGGGGCTGGTGCTGCTCGGCACGACCGTGGCCGCCGGCGCCTGGCTCACGGGCCACCTCGTGCGACATCGCCGAGCGTCCGCAGCGCCCCCGCCAGCACCGGCGGAGGAACCGACGCGAGCCCGAGCCTGACGCAGTCGGCGGCGGCCGCGGCCTGGCCCGCGAACACCCCCGACCCGCGCCGCACCCCCGCGACACGGAACGCCGGCCCCGGGGTGACCGCCACGCCCCGTGCGACCGCCGCCGCGCGGAACGTGTCCGCCCGCCAGGGCTCGGGCAGCTCCCACCACGCGTAGTAGGCCCGCGCGTCCCCCCGTACGGCGAACCCCGCGAGGTGCTCGGCGACCAGGCGCTGCCGTGCCGCCGCGTCGGCCCGCTTCGCCGCGACCAGCCGCGCGACCGTGCCGTCCCCGATCCAGCGCACCGCCGCCTCCAACGCGAACCGCCCCGCCGTCCAGCCGCCCGACCGCAGCGCGTCCGCCGCGCCCGCGACCCGGCCCTCCGGCACCACCAGGAACCCGACCGTCAGCCCCGGCGCCACCCGCTTGGACAGCCCGTCCACGACGAACACCCGCTCCGGCGCGTACGCGGCCAACGGCGGCAGCGCGCCCACATCGCCGACGGCCACCTCACCCGGTTCCCCACCCGGCGCCCCGCTCGCCAGGAACGACCAGATCCGGTCCTCGATCACCGGCAGGTCCAACTCCCGCACCACACCCGCGAGTTCGGCCCGGCGCCCCGCCCTCATCGTCACGGATGTCGGGTTGTGCAGCGTCGGTTGGACGTACACCGCCGACAGCGGCGCCGCCCGGTGCGCGGCGGCCACGGCCTCCGGCCGGAGCCCCTCCCCGTCCGTCGCGAGCGGCACCAGGGTGATCCCCAGCCGCCCGGCGATCTCCTTGACCAGCGGATACGTGAGGGACTCGACGCCGACGCGCCTCCCGGGCCGTACGAGGTGGGCGAGGGCCGCGGCGATGGCCTGGCGGGCGTTCCCCGCGAAGAGGAACCGGCCCGGGTCCGGGCGCCAGCCCGCCGTGGCGAGCAACCCGGCCGCCGCCTCGCGCGCGGCGGCCGTACCGGTCGCGGGGGCGGTACTCAGCGCGTCCGTCAGCACGTCCGGCCGCAGCAACGGCGCCAGCCCGGTGGCCAGCAGCTCCGACTGGCCGGGCGCGGAAGGATAGTTGAGCTCCAGGTTCACCGGTGCCGAGCCCGCCGACTCCGCCAGCGCCCGCCCGGCCGGCGCCGTCGGAGCCGCCCGTACGAACGTCCCGCGCCCGACCTCCCCACCACCAGCCCGCGCCGCACCAGTTCCGCGTACACCCGCCCGGCGGTCGACCCGGCGATGCCCCGCCGCCGCGCGAACACCCGCTGCGGCGGCAGCCAGTCACCGGGTTGCAGCCGCCCGGTGGCGATGTCGTCCGCGATGCGATCGGCGATACGCCGGTAGTCGGCCACGGTCCACCCCT
Organism: Streptomyces sp. MNU76; assembly: GCF_020982545.1. GTDB lineage: Bacteria > Actinomycetota > Actinomycetes > Streptomycetales > Streptomycetaceae > Streptomyces. The sequence continues at coordinate 431,641 of NZ_JAJKLK010000006.1, forward strand.
CCCCTCGCCCTCGCCCTCGCCTGCCTCTACGTCCCACCCCGGCCCCCGGCCATCACATTGCACCGAGGGCAAAGATCTTATTGCACCGAGGGTTGGGGCGTCCTAGGGTCGATGCCATGACCACCTTCCTCGCATACGAGGACAAGGGGAACCCGCTCTCGCGGTGGCCTGCCCGCCTCCCCCCTCCCCCTCGTCCTCATCCACGGCCACCCCTTCGACCGCACGATGTGGCACCCGCAGATCAGCGAGTTCTCCGCCGCGCGCCGCGTCATCGCCCCCGATCTGCGCGGCTACGGCCGGTCCCCCGTCGTCCCGGGCGTCACCCCGCTCTCCACCTTCGCCGAGGACATCGCGGCGCTCCTGGACGAACTCGGGGTCCCGGAGTTCGTCCTCGGGGGCCTCTCCATGGGCGGCCAGATCGCGATGGAGTGCTACCGCCTGTTCCCGCACCGGGTCCGCGGCCTGCTCCTCGCCGACACCTTCCCGGCCGCCGAGACCGAGGAGGGCAGACGGACCCGGAACGCCATGGCCGACCGGCTGCTGCGCGAGGGCATGGCGGGGTACGCCGACGAGGTGCTGTTCAGGATGGTCGCGCCGTACGCCGACGCGGAGGTCGCGGCCCAGGTGCGCCGCATGATGACGGCCACCGATCCCGAGGGCGCCGCGGCGGCCCTGCGCGGGCGGGCCGAGCGCCCCGACTACCGCGAGCTGCTGACCCGCGTCACCGTCCCGGCGCTGGTCGTCGTGGGCGCCGACGACGACTACACCCCGGTCTCCGACGCCGAGGCCATGCACGCCGCCCTCCCCGACTCCACCCTCCACGTCGTCGACGGCGCCGCCCACCTGCCGAACCTGGAACGCCCCGACGAGTTCAACAAGGCACTGGGGGCTTTCCTGGCCCGCCTGGACTGACCCTCCCGGGCTGTCCCTCCCGGGCTGACCCGCCTGGACCGAGCCGCACCGGGTTCCCCGTCCCGGCCCTCCCACACCCCCATCACCCCTTTCACCCATTCGGCCTACACCACGTGCGGCCCCCTCCCTGCCGCGTGAGCATGCGGGTGAGCTGTCCATCCGTCGGAGGAGGCCCTCATGGCCCAGCACAGCACCGCACCTCGCTCGAACGCCACGACGCAGGAAACGACCATGTCCCACCGGGGCGCCCGCTCGGAGTGGGCCCACGGCGGGACGGTCTTCGCCGGTGTCCTGATGATGGTCATCGGCGTCATGGGCATCCTCAACGGCATCGCCGGGATCGCCACGGACGACGTCTACGCGAACATCGGCAACTACGTCTTCGAGTTCAGCCTCACCACCTGGGGCTGGATCCATCTGGTGATCGGACTCTGCGTCCTGGGCACCGGATGGGGCGTCGTCCAGGGCCAGGACTGGGCCCGCGCGGTGGGGATCGCCCTGACCTCGCTGTTCGCCATCGAGTACTTCATGTTCCTGCCGTACGCGCCCGTCTGGTCGGTCGTCTGCATCGGCATCGCGGTCTTCGTGATCTGGTCCCTGGCGACGTCCCCGGACTTCAGTCACTCCGGCTGAACGCCGAGCGCCCGAGAGCTCGCGAGGACAACGGACCCACGGCACCTACGGCTGAGGGGCGAAGCCGGGCGCAGCCCCGGCTTCGCCCCTCAGGGGCGCGGGGAACTGCGCGAGCCCCACCCACCCGCACCCGCCCACGCACCGCACCCCGATCCCGCCCCCGGCGCAACCTTCCCCACCCCACCCGTCCTTAAAAGGACCCGCCAAGAACAGCGAAGGCACCGGCCGTGGAGAGCGCGACCATCGAACGGCCGGACCCCGCCCCGGAACCCGCACCGCAGACCGGGCCGCGCCCGCGCAAGCGGCACGGCGGCAAGGCCTTCCTCGCCACCCTGCTGCTCCTGGGCGTCACCCTCGTCGTCGGCTCCCGTGCCGCCGACATCGACGCCTTCACCCCGGTCCCCCAACTCCTCGCGTTCCTGCCCTGGCTGCTCGCCCCCACCGGCCTCGCCCTCCTCCTCGCCCTCCTCGCCCGCCGCTGGATCGGCCTGACCTGGGGCGTGGTGCTCCTCGGCGCGCTGGCCTGGTACATCGAGCCGTACGGCAAGGCGAGCGAGCCGACCGGGCCGGTGCTCGCCGAGGTGCGGGTGATGGCGTCGAACGTACAGTTCGGCCGTGGCACCGACGCCCTCGTCAAGGCCGTACGCCGCGAGCGCCCCGACATCGTCTTCGTCTCGGAGTGCGAGCTCACCTGCTCGGCCGAGCTGCGCGACAAGCTCGGCGACCTGAGCGGCCGGACCCCCGACTACCCGCACCGGCAGTCCGTCGAGGGCTACGGCTCCACCGGCTCCGTCATCCTCAGCCGGTACCCCCTGAAGTCCGCCGACCCGATCCCCGGCTCGATGGGCATGCCGGGCGCCGTCGCCGACGTCGAGGGCCACCGCGTCCGGCTTCAGCTGGCGCACCCGATGCCGCCGCTGCCGGGGCAGCTGGACACCTGGCGGCGGGAGCTCGGCGCGCTGCGCGCGTACGCGGCGAAGGACCCCCGGACGCCCACCATCGTGGCCGGGGACTTCAACGCCTCCCAGGACCACGCGGCCTTCCGCGCGATCCTCGACACGGGGATGCACGACGCCGCCCGGCTGACCGGACAGGACCGCCGGGCGACGTGGCCCTCCCGGACGACACCGAGGTTCGGCGCCCAGATCGACCACGTCCTCGTCTCCGAGGAGGACTTCTCCGCCCGTGAGGTCCGCTTCCGGGAGCTGTCCGGCACCGACCACAACGCCGTCGTCGTGGACCTCTCGCTGCACCGGCGCGGGTGAGCCGAAGGGGCAGGAACACCCCCGGAAACCTCCGATCACCCCGGCCATAATGGGCGCATGCCCCGCACGCTCCCCATCGGCCTCACCCCGCCCGACTGGCTGGTGCGGAACCTCCGGCCGCAGCCCGCGCCGGTCGACCGGCCGGCCGTCGCGCGCGCGGCGATCGCGCTGACGCTCCCGCTGGCGCTCGGCCTCGCCGCGGGCCGGCCCGAGTACGGCGCGCTCGCCTCGATGGGCGCCCTCTCGGGCGTCATCAGCGACACGGCGGCCGCGTACCGGATGCGGCTGCTGAACATCGCGGTCCCGCAGCTGTTCGCCGCCGTGGGCATCACGCTCGGGTCGCTGGTGTTCGGGCAGGGCTGGGTGACCGTCGGGGTCCTCACCGGGGTCGCGCTCGTCTCCGGGATGATCTCGTCGATCGGCGCCGTGGCCTCCGTGTCGGGGCTCCTCCTGCTGCTCAACTCGGTGATCGGGGCGGGGCTGCCGATGCCGGGCCAGTGGTGGCTGGCCCCGCTGCTGATGACCGGCGGCGGCTTCCTCGTCCTCGCGCTGGCCCTGCTCGCCTGGCCCCTCCGGGCGGGCGTACCGGAACGGGCCGCGGTCGCCGACACCTACCGCAAGGTCGCGGACCTCCTCGCCACCATGACACCGGACGCCGCCGACGCCACCCCGGGTTCGGCGGGCCCGCCGGGCGCCGACGAGAACTCCTACGACGACGCGCGGGTCCTGGTCACCCAGTCCCTCAACCAGTCCTATGACCTGGTCCTCGCCCGCCGCGCCCGGCACCACGGCCGCAGTCCCGAACTCGTGCGTCTGCTGGCCCAGTTGAACGCGATCACCCCGCTGGTGGAGGCCGCCCCGGCGGTACGGCTGTCCGGTCGACCGCTGCCCGCCGAGATCCCGGTGGCCGTACGGCACCTCGCGGAGGCCGTCGAGACGGGGTACTCGGGGCCGCTCGGGCTGCGGCTGCCGGAGCCCGGCGGCGCGACGGGACGGGCGGTCGACCAGGCCCTGCGGCACGCCGCCGACGTCGCCGCCGAGAAGTCGCCGGACGCGCTGCGGAAGGCCGGCGACCGGGCGGGCCGCCCCGCGCCGCTGGGTGTGCGCGCCGTCCGGGTCGCCCGGAACGTCGCCCTGTCCGGCACTTCCTGGCGCTACGGGCTGCGTCTCGCGCTGTGCATCGGCATCGCCCAGGCACTGGTCTCGCTGGTGCCCGTGCCACGCTCGTACTGGGTGGCGCTGACCATCACGTTCGTCCTGAAGCCGGACTTCGGGTCGGTGTTCTCCCGGGCGCTGCTGCGGGCGCTCGGCACGGTCGTCGGGCTGGTGGTCGCGGCCGGGGTCCTCACCCAGGTGCCGCGGGGCTGGTGGGACGTGCCGGTGATGCTGCTCCTCGCACCGCTCATCCCGGTCTTCACGCCCCGGGGCTACGGCTACCAGACGGCGGCCATCACCCCGGTGATCCTGCTGCTCTCCGACACCCTCAACCACCAGGGCACCGATCTGCTCGTCCCGCGTCTCGTCGACTCTCTCATGGGCTGCGCGATCGCCCTCGTCGCCGGCTATCTGCTCTGGCCGGAGAGCTGGCACGCCCGGGTGGGCGACCGGCTCGCGGACGCCGTCGCCGACACGGCCGCGTACGTCGAACGCGCCTTCGGTCAGTCCCCGGCGGACCCCACCGACCGGGCCCGGACCCGCCGCCGCCTCTACCGCGACCTCTCCACGATCCGTACGGAGTTCCAGCGGGCCCTGACCGAACCGCCGCCCGTCGGCCGGCGGGCCGCCGCCTGGTGGCCGCTGGTCGTGGCGGTGGAGCGGATCGTGGACGCGACGACGGCCGCCCGGGTCCGGACCAAGCAGGGCGCCGCATCGCCGTCCGCCGCCGAGGTCGACCAAGTCGCGCTTCAGCTAAGGGAGTTGGCGGACGGTCTACGGAGGACCGACACCCTCTACGCGGTGCGCTCCGACCTCGGCGGACCGCCGGACAGCGTGCTGGAGCCGCTCCGCCAGGAGGTGGCGGCGGCCCGGACGATCGCCTCGCCCCGCTGAGCCACGGTCTTTCCAGGTCAACCCGGCGCAGGGCGCCGGATCGTTACGTCATCCCCGCACGGGTGACGGGGGGCGAATGCGCAGCCGGAAAGCAGTCATGATCAATCCTGTTCAAACGCCCTACCTATAAGGGGATTTTTCATGCGTCGCACCGCGACCGTCCTGCTCGGAACCCTCGCCCTCGCCGGCGCCATGGCCCCGGCCGCACACGCGATCCCGGACCCGGTTGCCACCGTCACCTGCGTCACCGAGACCCCGGCCGCCGTGGCGGAGCTGGCCGACCCGGCCGCGCTCCTCGACACCGCCGCCCTGCTGGACCCGGCCGCCGCCCCCGGCGTCAGCTGCCTGGCTCCCTGAGCCCCGCTCCGCGCGAGGACGTGCGGGCCGCCCTCCCCGACAGGAGGGCGGCCCGCATCCGTATGTGTGCTGTGACTGTGTCGCTCAGACGCCGATGTCGCAGCCGTCCGCGCGCCACACGGCGACGACCGCAGGGCGGACGTGCTTGCCGGGTCCGTCGGGCCAGGTGCTCTTCGGGTTCTCGACGGTGGCTCCGTCCAGCTCGCCCGGGTGCTGCACGGCGACCAGGACGCGGCGGTCCTGGATGATCGGTCCGCAGGTCTCGGCACCGCTCGGCACCGTGAGGAACTGCTTCAGCTCACCGCGCCGCTCCCCTCGGGTCGCGACGCCGAAGAGACCGTCGTGCGAGCCGAGCTGAGCGCCGTCGGTGGAGATCCACAGGTTGCCGTACCGGTCGAAGGCGACGTTGTCCGGGCAGGAGATCGGGGAGACGTCGTCCTTCGGGAAACCGGCGAAGTAGGTCGCCGGGTCGTCCGGGTCGCCCGCGACGAGGAAGAGCAGCCAGGCGAACCTGGTGCTCTCGGGCCGGTTCCAGCGCTCGGTGAGCTCCAGCACGTGGCCGTGCTTGTTGGCGTTGCGCGGGTTGGCCTCGTCGGCGGCGGCGAAGCCGGTCTTGCCGCGGTTGGAGTTGTTGGTGAGGGCGACGTAGACCTTGCCGGTGACCGGGTTGGGCTCGATGTCCTCGGGGCGGTCCATCTTGGTGGCGCCGACCTTGTCACCGGCGAGCCGGGTGAAGACGAAGACCTCGTCGGCGGTCATGCCCTCCACGTGCGAGACGGCGCCCTTCGCGGTGGCGGTGGCCAGCGGGATCCACTCGCCGCTGCCGTCGAACTCACCGTCGGCCGGCAGCTTGCCCGTGCCGTCGATCTCGATCGCCGGGGAGTCACCGGTCAGCTTGGCGACGTAGAGCGTGCCCTCGTCCAGCAGCGAGAGGTTGTGCTCGCGGACGGCGCGGCTCGACCCCTTCTTCATCCGCTTGCTGCTGACGAACTTGTAGAAGTAGTCGAAGCGCTCGTCGTCGCCGGAGTAGACGACCGGACGCCCGTCCGAGGTCAGCCGGACCGTCCCGCCCTCGTGCTTGAACCGGCCGAGCGCGGTGTGCTTGCGGGGCGTGGAGGTCGGGTCGTACGGGTCGAACTCGACGACGTACCCGAAGCGGTGCACCTCGTTCGGCTCCTGGGCGACGTCGAACCGCTTGTCGAACCGCTCCCACTTGCGCTCGCTGGCGCCGGTGCCGATGCCGTACCGCTTGTCGGTCGCACGGCTGCTGTTGGCGAAGTACTGGTTGAAGTTCTCCTCGCCGTGCAGCGTGGTGCCCCAGGGGGTGGTGCCGCCGGCGCAGTCGTTGAGGGTGCCCAGCACCTTCGTGCCGGTCGGGTCGGCGGAGGTCTTCAGCAGGTCGGAGCCGGCGGCGGGGCCGGTGAGCCGGAACTCGGTCGTCGCGGTGACCCGGCGGTTGAGGTGGTGGCGGGGCACGGCGGTGAGCCTGCCGGTGCGCCGGTCCTCCTCGACCACGACGGCGGACAGCCCGTGGGCGGCCCAGGCGACCTCGACCTGGTTACGGGTCGGGTTGGCGGCGTCGTAGCCGCGGAACATCAGGACCTCGTCGGTGTACTCGTGGTTCGCGACGAGCAGCTGGCGGCCGCGCTCACCGGGGAGCGGGAGCAGGGCCAGGAAGTCGCAGTTGTACCCGAACTGACCGGCCTGGGCCTTGCCCGTCTGGTTCTCCGGGTCGAAGGCGGGGGCGCCGCGCAGGATCGGCTCGCCCCAGCGGATGACCACGTTCTGCTTGTACCCGTCCGGGACGGTCACGGCGTCGGCGGTGTTGGGCGCGACGGAGGTGTAGCGCAGACCGCGGGCGGCCTTGGGCCGGGTCTTGGACCCGGCGGCTCCGGCCGTCTCCGCCGACGTGGCCGCGGCGGCGGGGCGGGCGGTGCCGAGCGAGACGGCCGTACCGGCCGCGCCGGCCACGGAGACGACGGCGGCGGCTCTCATCACCGAGCGACGGCTGAGCGCGCTCGCGATCACGTCGCCCACGTACTCGTTGGTGCTGGTGTTCGGCACCTCGTGGAAGCAGGCGTCGCCACAGCGGAAACGACAGGTCAGGGCGGAACGGCCGCCGGGATGCGAGCCGATCATGGGCAGCAGCTTGCGCACAGCGCGCTCCTCGATGCTCTTTGTGCCTTTTGGGTGTGAGCGCGACGCTAGGGGGGCGTGTGTTCGAGAACGGGGACGCGAGGTGAACAGAGGGTGAACCTGCGGCAGTTGGGGCGGTGTTGACAGCGCGGGGTGGCGGGGATAGTGAAGGCCCCTGCCCCACCCCAAGATCGCCCCGCCCGGCCGCTAACCTTACGTGTCCGTCCTGGCCAGGGATTGACGGGCTTCAACTCACCCGAAGGGTTGCGCACATGGGCATTCTCTCTCTCCTGCGGAATGCGTTCAGCCGCTCACGCAAGGGGCGCGACACGGTTCCTTCGCAGGAGGCGGAGCGGGATTCCGCCCCGGAGGACACCTCCGCGGCGGCGGCCGAGGGGGCCGCGACGCGGCAGGCCGCCGAGCCGAGGGTCCCGGCCCCGGCGACGGAGCCCGCGACCCCGACATCATCCTCATCCTCCTCAGTCGTGGACGAACTCGTCTCCGCGGCCTTCGACAACGTGACGGTCCCGAAGCCGCGAACCACCGAGCCGACGGAGAGAAAGCCGGACGCGGGAACGGACGCCACGGCTTCCGGCACGGCCGCCGAGGCTGCGGGCGCGGGTGCCGAGGCAGCGGTTCAGGAGACGGGGGCTGCGGCTGCGGCGTCCGCCGAGGTCACGCCGGAGGTTGAGGCGTCGGCTGCGGCGTCCGCCGAGGTCACGCCGGAGACTGCGGCGTCGGCCGAGGTCACGCCGGAGACCGAGGCTGAGGTGCGGGCCGAGGTCGCGACGGAGACCCCGACTGAGGTGCGGGCCGAGGCGAAGGCGGAGCCCTCGGAGGCCGAGCCTGAGCCGGTCGCCGAGGAGAAGGCCGAGGCCGGTGTGCCCGCCGAGGCTGCGACCGAGGCGCCTGCCGAGGCTGCGGTGGAGGCCGAGACGGAGACGTCGTCGGTGGTCGAGGCGGAGCCTGTCGCTGAGGCGAGCACCGCCGAAAAGGATGAGCCGAAGCCGGTCGCCGAGACCGCCGATGAGGCGGAGGCTGCCGCGCCGGTCCTTGACGCGGAGCCCGCCGCTGCCGCCGAGACCGAGGCGGGGGCGGCCGACGAGGTCGAGCGCGAGGCGTCGGCCGCCGCTGACGCGAAGGCCGCCGACGAGGAGCCTGCCGCGCCGGTCGCCGAGGCCGCGTCTGAGCCGGTGGTCGATCCCGAGCCCGTGGCGGCGGACACCGCCCCGGAGCCGAAGGCGGAGGCCGAGACCGTGGCCGCGTCCGCCGAGGCGAAGGCCGCCGCTGAAGCCGAGCCCGAGGCCGCCACTGCGACGACGCCCGACGCCACCGAGGTGGCTGCGGACACGCCCGTGGCGGAGGCGGAGCCCGCGTCCGCCCCGGAGCCGGAGGCCACGGAGGAGTCCGAGCCCGCAGCGGAGCCGAAGGCTGCCGCCGAGGCCGCGCCGGAGCCCGAGGCTTCTCCTGAACCCGAGGCCACCCCGGCCCCGGCGGCCACCGCCGAGCCGGAAACCGCTCCGGAGCCGACCACAACCCCGAGCCCGAAGCCGCAGCCGAGCTGGCCGTGACCCCTGAGCCGGAAGTCACCCCGGAGCCCGAAGCCACCCCCGACCCGATCGCCGACGAACCGGCCGTGGCCCCGGAACCGGAAGTCACCCCGAACCGGTCGCCGCCGAGTCCCCGAGGCCGCTGACCTCGTCGTCGCGGCCGATGAAGCCACCCCCGAAGCCGCGGACGCCGACGGCGCGGATGCCCCACAGGTGGTACCCGCGGCCGACGACGGAAGCGGCACGGGTGGTGCGGGTGGGAAGACGGGCACGGCCGACGGCGAAGCCGAGGCCGTGCCGACCGACACCGTCCCGGCAGGGCTCCGCACCGCCTACACCGCCGCCCACGAAGCCCTCGCCAAGCAGAACCTCACCACCACCCGCGCCAAGGTCTACCTCGTCCTCGACAGGTCCGCCTCCATGCGCGGCTACTACAAGGACGGCTCCGCCCAGGCTCTCGGCGAGCAGACCCTCGCCCTCGCCGCCCACCTCGACCCCGAGCAGCCCCCACCGTCCCCGTCGTCTTCTTCTCCACGGAACTGGACGGCACCGGCGAGCTCACCCTCGACGCGTTCGACAACAAGGTCGACGACCTGCACGCCGGCCTCGGCCGCATGGGCCGTACCAGCTACCACGTGGCCGTCGAGGAGGTCCTCGCCCAGCACCAGAAGGCGGCCCCCGGCACCCCCGCCCTCGTCGTCTTCCAGACCGACGGCGCCCCGGACGCCAAGACCCCGGCGAACCAGGCGCTCGCGGACGCCGCGAAGAACCACCCGGCCGTCCACTTCGCGTTCGTCGCGTTCGGCGACCCGGAGAACAAGGCCTTCGACTACCTCCGGAAGCTGAAGACGCCCAACACGTCCCACTTCCTGGCCGGCGAGACCCCCCGCGAGCTGACGGACGCCGAGGTCTACGAGGGCATCCTGTCCACCTGGCGCCCGTAGTCACCGGCAAGCGGACGGGTCCCGGGCGATCCGGGGCCCGTCCGCCACCCGAAACGCGTGTGAGTCGATCTTCACCGGGCCAGTAGGATTTCGGCATGGCGGCCACTGGAACCGAGAAGCAGGGTGGCAAGGCGTTCTACGTCTCCACCCCCATCTATTACGTCAACGACGCTCCTCACCTGGGCCACGCCTATACGACCGTCGCAGGCGACGTGCTCACCCGCTGGCACCGTCAGCGTGGCGAGAAGGTGTGGTACCTCACCGGCACGGACGAGCACGGTCAGAAGATCATGCGTACCGCCGATGCCAACGGAGTGACTCCGCAGGAGTGGTGCGACAAGCTCGTCGAGGAGGCGTGGAAGCCCCTCTGGGAGCACCTGGAGATCGCGAACGACGACTTCATCCGCACCACGCAGCAGCGGCACACCGACCGCGTCCAGGAGTTCGTGCAGGACCTGTACGACAAGGGCGAGATCTACAAGGGCGGCTACGAGGGCCCGTACTGCGTCGGCTGCGAGGAGTACAAGCTCCCCGGCGAGCTGCTCGACGGCGAGGGCGACTTCGCCGGCCAGAAGCTCTGCCCGATCCACAAGAAGCCCGTGGAGATCCTCAGCGAGGAGAACTACTTCTTCAAGCTGAGCGAGTACGGCGACAAACTCCTCGCCCACTACGAGGCGAACCCCGGCTTCATCCAGCCCGAGTCCGCGCGCAACGAGGTCGTGAACTTCGTCCGCCAGGGCCTGCAGGACCTGTCGGTCTCCCGCTCGACCTTCGACTGGGGCATCCCGATCCCGTGGGACGAGAAGCACGTGATCTACGTGTGGGTCGACGCGCTGCTCAACTACGCGACGGCGGTCGGCTACAACGAGAACCCGGAGAAGTTCGAGGCCACCTTCCCGGCGGACGTCCATCTCGTCGGCAAGGACATCCTCCGCTTCCACGCGGTGATCTGGCCGGCGATGCTGATGGCGCAGGGCCTGCCCCTCCCCGGCAAGATCGCGGCGAACGGCTGGCTGATGGTCGGCGGCGAGAAGATGTCGAAGTCGAACCTGACCGGCATCAAGCCGCAGGACCTCACCTCGCACTTCGGTGTCGACGCCTACCGCTGGTACTTCCTGCGCGCGATCGCTTTCGGCCAGGACGGCTCGTTCTCCTGGGAGGACTTCTCCGCCCGCTACACGAGCGAGCTGGCGAACGACTACGGCAACCTCGCCTCCCGGGTCGCGGCCATGGTCGGCAAGTACTTCGGCGGCACCCTGCCGGAGGCCACGGCCGACGGCGAGGCCGAGAGGGCGCTGCACGAGGGCCTGGCCAAGGCCGTCACCGAGGCCGACCGGAAGATCGGAGACGAGCTGGACTTCCAGGGCGGCATCCTCGCCGTCTTCGACTTCGTCAAGCAGGTCAACGGCTACATCACGGAGCAGGAGCCGTGGAAGGTCGCCAAGGACACGAGCGACGAGGGCAAGGCCCGTCTGGCGACCATCCTCTACACGGCCGCCGAGTCGCTCCGCGCCGTCGCCGTCCTGCTCAACCCGATCATGCCGGACACCTCCGCCCAGCTCTGGGACTCCCTGGGCGCGGAACCCACCCTCGGCGCCCTCGCGGACCAGAAGGTCCAGGACGCGGGCGAGTGGGGCATCCTCCCGGCAGGCTCCACGATCACGAAGGGCGCGATCCTCTTCCCGCGCCTGGAGGAGAAGCCGACCGCGTAGCGCACAGCCACCACACAGCGGGGGCCCGGGAACGACAGCCGTTCCTGGGCCCCCGCTCTGCCATGAGGGGTCAGGTCCCCGACGTGTACGTCACGAAGTCCGTCCAAGCTTCCGGGGCGAAGCCCAGGCGGGGGCCCTCGGTGTTCTTGGAGTCGCGGATGTGGATCGTGCCGGGGGTCGTGGCGATCTCGACGCAAGAGTCGCCCTCAGGGCCATCGCTGTAACTGCTCTTGAACCACGCCAGTTCGGAGGCGTCCCCGGAAGAGGCCTTGCGGATCATGTGTCTCCCAGCAGTTGCTCGATGAAGGCCAGCGACTCCCGTGGAGTGAGTGCCTGTGCCCGAATGGTGCTGTACCGCAGCTCAAGGATGCGGAGCTGTTTCGGGTCAGAGGTCGGACGGCCGTTGTACGCACCGTCGGAGCGTCCGGTCGCCGTACCGTCCTCGAACGGGTGCGGCGGAGATAGCCGTGAGCTTCGAGTTCGCGCAGGCCGGCGGCGATGCGGGCCGGGCTCTCGGGGAAGCGATCGGCGAGGGACTTGATGTCGATCCGCGCGCCCGTGGGAAGCGACTGGATGCGCGTGGCGAGCCCGATTGCCAGCAGCGACAGTGCCGGGTGCTGGGCGAGGTGGTTGCCGATCACCGTGAAGCGGGTGGTGTGGCGGGCGTTGTCGTGGATGACACCGCCGGGGCGGGGCTTCCCGTCGGCGGCCGGGTTCCGGTCCCGCCGCGGGTGGTTTTTGCCCGCTGTACGGGACTGGGCGCGCGGGGGCGCGCTAGGGTTCTCCGTGTCCATCAGGAAGGGCCTAACTTCCTCGGTGGTCAGGCCCTCGCCATTTGGGATTGCAGTCCCGGCGGGGGCCGTCGCATGTCTGCGGTTCTTGTGTCGGATGTCCGCTGCGGATGTCCGTGGCTCGTGGTGTGCCGCGCTGAGCCTAGGCCAGACAACCCGTCCCGAATCCAGCTGAGTTGGCGATGTTCACTCGCGGGAGTGAGTTTGCGCTGCGGCGGGAGGGAGGGGTGGGGCTTGGTGGGGTTCTTTCTCTCCCATGGTCCTTGGGAAAGAGCGCCGGCGGCACCGAAGCATGGAGCCCTGGGTCACGGTGCCACCTGCGGTGGGGCGGGCAGGGCGGTCGTCGTGCGTGTCCGTGTGTGCTTACCGTGAAGCGTGACCATGCCGATCCACGCGGCCCGGCGGCCTTCCTGGCCCATCGCCTGGCCGCCCAGCTCCCACCCCTGCCACCGTTCCGCGCCCCGCAGTCACCACCAGCGGTCCTGTACCCGGTCCGGAACTGCCGCGCCTGCGACCGCGCCTACCGCGGTCCTGATCCCCTCCGCTGCGACGAATGCGCGGCCAGCGGCAGGGCGGACCCGGTAGCGGGCCGACTTCCCGAAGTCGCCGACAGCCCCGAAGCCGATCCGGCAGGATGAATCCCCTTTCACTGCCTGACCAGGACAACCGCTCACCGTCCGAAGAGAGTGCCACCCCGGCACGCGGCTATCTGGAGGTGCGACTGTGACCGGCGACAGCTGGCGTGAACGCAGGCGCGCGCTCCTGGGAGACGACCCGGCCGAGGCCGAGCGCGCCGCACGACTCCTCGACGCACTGGGCACCGACGACCGGGAACGTATCTCGGCCAGGCCGCCGAACGGACATCGCTGTCCTTCGAGCCATAGGCAGCGGCTACACACATCGGGAGGAAGCAACCCGTATGTCCGGGTGTGCGTCTCTGTGTGCATGGCACTGTTCGGAAACGCGCACACCGTCAATCCCGGCAAGGCCCAGCAGGACTACGGACGTCTGCTGGGTCACGGGGAGCAGGTTCACGCCGCGTTCCTGCTGATCCGCGACACCATCCTGTTCACCGACCGTCGGCTGATCCTGATCGACAAACAGGGGATCACCGGCAAGAAGGTGGAGTACCACTCGATCCCGTACCGCAGCATCACGCACTTCGCGGTCGAGACGGCCGGCCACTTCGACCTGGACGCCGAGCTGAAGATCTGGCTCTCCGGCACCCACGAACCGATCGAGAAGACGTTCACCAAGGGCGTGGACATCTACGAGGTACAGGCGATCCTCACGCAGTTCGTGGCCCGCTAGGACCACCGGAAGGAGTGGGCGGAACAAGTGGAGCAGCTTGCGCGGGGTACCCGAACCTCTCTGGTGCACGCGGAGTATCACCTCTTCCAGATCTCGGATCCGGCGGGGCCCATGGCCGATGACCTCGACGTGTCTCACAACGGTCTCGTGTCGGCCGTCGGCGGAGCGATCGAGGTGTCGACCGGGATCCACACCGGCAACGTCCGGGTGAGCGTCGAGCTGCATGCCGTGCAGCCCGAGCCCGCCGCGGACTGGGAGGAGATCGCCGAGATCTCCTGGCGATCCCTGTCCGGAAAAGCGCTGGTGGCTCCCCTCATGGACGACCCCGTGGACCTGCCCTCACTGGCCTCGCGAGGGCCGGGCCGCTACCGGTTGCGCGTCCATGCCCGGGGCAGGGACACAGCTGTCGACCGGACAGTGGTGGACGAGGTCGTGGAGTCCTATCTCCTCCAGAGCTGGCCCGCGGCCCACCAGGAGGCTCTTCCGGTGCGGGCGACCGACGCCTATGGGGCCCACCTCCGGGCCCAGGACGCCGACGAGACGATCGTCATCGACCACGAGGACTTGCTCAACACGCAGACCGGCCGGGAACGCGACATCCTGCGCCGGGCCGATCGCGGCGATTAGTCCTGCGCAACAGCCTGCGTCTTCGGTCGAGGCAGCTTCACCACACGGGCTGCCTCGACCGAAGCACAGCAAGGTCCTTTCAGGTGCGCCGATCCGCGTATCACCGCGTCGGACACCTCAGCGTCCTGCTGTCGCCAGGCCGCTCGGCGCCCGCCTCGCGCTCGGCTTGTCTGGCACCGACCGGCGTGCAGCCCGGAGCGCGACCTCACCCCCACCGCCCTACGCGACGCCCTGACCAGCGATCTGCCCCGAGCCCCTGTACCGCCCGGCCGCCCTCCTGGCCCACTGCCTCACGGGCCGGCTCCCGCCCCTGCAACCGTGGCGCGCCCCTGCCGAGCCCGCGCCCGTCCCGTACAAGGTCCGGAACTGCGACGGCTGTGACCGCGGCTTCCATTCGCCCGCCCCCGGCGCACGGTGCCGCGACTACCGGGAGCGTCAGCCACTCGCCGTCACGACCGTCTGACGGAACACCGCGGGTTCACCCCTGCAGGTGAATATCACCAACTGAACTCATTCCAGGTCGTGTTGCCGCCCTACGCTCCCACAAGCATCTGCCTCAGACATATGCCAAAGGTGGCATCACCCACCCCTTTCCCGTACCTCCTCCCCACAGGACACCCTCATGGTCAGCTCGCCCCACGAGGCGATGCACCGCATCTTCCAGGAGTACCCGGACCTCTTCTCCCGGCTCTCCGAGGTGCTCGGCGTCGAGTTCGCCCCACCCACGTCGGTCACCATCCTGCCGACCGACGTCACCGAGACCCGCCCGCTCGAACGCCGGCTCGACACGCTGTTGCGGCTGGAGACGGAGGGCGACGAGCCACTTCTCCTCGCCGTCGAGGCCCAGGGCAAGAAGGACCCGGCCAAGCCCGCGAGCTGGGCGTACTACGCCTCGTACCTGCTCACGAAGTACCAACTGCAGCCGATGCTGCTGATCGTCTGCCAGGACCACGCGACCGCCGAATGGGCGGCACGAGAGGTCCGCTTCGGCCCTCGCCAGTGGCCTCTGCTCACCCTGCGCCCGCTCGTCGCGGGCCCACACAACATGCCGGTGATCACCGACCCCGCCGAGGTTCGCAAGGACCTCGCCGTCGCCACGCTGTCCACGATCACCCACGGCAAGAGCCCGGACATCGGGGCCATACTCAAAGCAATGACGACCGTTCTGCAGGACACCCCGGACTCGGTCAAGAACCCCGTCATCGAATTCATCTCACAAGGCCTGGGCAAGCTGCCCGCCGCAGCACTATGGAGGAAACTGGTGGCCGTGGACCTCTCTTTCTACAAGTCGCCCCTCTTCGAAGAAGTCCGCGACGAAGCACAGGCCAAGGGCCGCGCCAAGGGCCTGGCCGAAGGCCGCGCCCAGGACATCCTGTTCATCTTGGAGCGGCGCGGCCTCGACATCCCCGACGGGGCACGGGAACGCATCGCCGCCTGCGACGACCTCGACGTTCTGCGCCAATGGCTCGACCGGTCCCTCACCGCCTCCTCCACCGACGCGGTCTTCGTGGATGAGTAGTCCCAGCACCCCGAGGCACAGCCCCGAAGCTCGTCCTTGAGCAGCGCGGCATCGACGTGACCGACCAGGTCCGCGAGCGGATCGCCGACCGCGGCGACACTGAGATCCTGCGCGACTGGCTCCGGCGTGCCGTGACCGCCCCGACGGCTGAAGAGGTCTTCACCGAGAAGTAGCCAAGGGCATCGGGAGGCTGCGACCCCGTACTCGGATGCCTTGAGACGGGGCGGTATGAGGCGACACCTGGCGGGAGCACAGGCGCACGCGCCTGGCTCTGTCGAGTTCCCGGCCGGAGACCCTGGCCGGGGCGCCCTCTGGAGGGACACCATGAGCACCCAGGCCGCACGGACATGAGCTGATCCCCCGTCCCGAGCAGACTCCTGATGCCTTGCGCGCCGCCCTCGCCGTCGTCGACCCGGGCCGGCTGGAAGAGATGCAGAGGGCGAAGGACGAGGCCTTCGCCAAGGCCGTCGCGTGGCAGTCCCTGAGTCCCTTACGGAGCTGGGTTCTTGCCTGGGCTCGAGAACCCGCTACTTGATGTGCTCCATCACCTCCATGAACTCCTTCGTCGGGGAGAACTCGACGACCTCGACGTCCTCCAGGGCTTCCGGCGCGTGGCCGGGGGACCAGTAGTAGGCCTCTCCCGCCTCGTAGAAGTCCTCGCCGTCCTTGGTGCGCATCCTCAGCCGTCCGCTGACGATGTGGCCCCAGTGGGGGCACTGGCACAGGTCGTCGGGGAGTCCTTTGAGCGCCGGGGCCATGTCGGTGCCCTTGGGGAGCTTGATGAAGGCGACGGTCATGCCGCCGCCGATCTCCTGGACGCGTACCTCAAGACCGTCGCCCTCGATCAGTACGGGGGTTCCCGTCCGCGTGGCTGCCGTCATGATCCCTCCACGACCGGATCACTGCGGGGTCTGTGCGATCTCCGCTTCTCCATCCAGTCTGCGCCGGTCCCGCACACACCTCGAATCGGGGTGACATGCGTCACGGCCGAATTGCCCATGATGAAACCGATCGATCCGTTTCAGCAAAGCGACAAATGCCGACCCTCGAAGCCCCATCCGGCATTTGCCGCACAGACGGCGAATCTCCGTGGTCATCCGGCCCGGAGGCGCCCGCGCCGACGCTGTCGGGAGAAACGGCTTTCCGCCTGATCCCAGGGCGCGTTCGGGCGCGGGGAGCACCATGGCGGCCCACCGGACACATGCGCTCTCACCCCCTCCGAGGGTCTCGTCGACGCGCCCCGAGGGCAGCACACGTGTTCGTTGCCCGGTGCGGTGAGGGGTCCCCATAATGACCGGGCTCACCAGAGGCCACGGCCTGCCAAGGGGTCGATTGCGTCGAAGTCGGACCATTCAGTGAGGCCACGCATGTCACGCACGAGGCGAACGAACAGTCACCGCCGCAGGACGAAACGGTCGGCGGCGCGGCAGCCCAGGTCGACGCGCCGGAAGATAGCCGTCGCCACCGCTCTCGTGGTGGCCGCGGGCGCCGTGGGCATCCCGGCCGTCGCCTGGGTCGGCGGTGTCGGGCCTGGCGACTGGAGCAGTGTGGCCTCCTCGTGGTGGGGAGGGCAGAAGGCGGACGCTGATCTTCCCGAGCCCTCGCGCACCCCCTCCGCGTCCGCGACGCCCTCCGCCGAGAGCACCCCGGACACCCCGGAGAGCTCCCCTAGTCCGTCCCGTTCCAAGGCCAAGGCGAGCGCGTCGCCCTCCAAGTCCGCGAGCCCGAAGCCCAAGTCCACCCCCGAGGCCGCCAAGACCCCGGCCAGGACCACGCCGCCGCCGGCCCCGAAGGCCACCCAGGCCGACCGCACTCCCGCCACCTCCTCCGGCAACACGGCCTCCGGCCCCACGGCCCAGGTGCTGAACCTGGTCAACGCCGAACGCCAGAAGGCGGGTTGCTCGCCGGTGACCGTGGACGCCAAGCTCACCAAGGCGGCCCAGGACCACAGCCAGGACATGGCCGCCCACCAGAACATGTCCCACACCGGCTCGGACGGCTCGGACATGAGTGAGCGGCTCTCCCGTGTCGGGTACTCCTTCCGTTCGGCGGGCGAGAACGTCGCCGCCGGGTACGGCACCGCCGCGAGCGTCATGGACGGCTGGATGAACAGCCCCGGCCACAGGGCGAACATCCTCAACTGCGGGTTCAAGGAGATCGGCATCGGCCTGGCCCAGCCGGGCAACTACTGGACCCAGAACTTCGGCACACCCGCGTAGTCACCGGGGGCACCGCCACCGTCCCCCGACGAGTACGGCCACGAGCACGGGCCCAGCGGGCGAGAAGCTCCGCTGGGCCCACCCGCACCACGGGTCACCGCAAGGCCGACACCGAGCGCCGCCCCGGCGGCCGGTGCGGCTACTGCCCCGGTCGCCGCCCCCGCCCCCGCCGAAGCCGCCCTCCGGGGCCTCGCCCGCCGTGACCGTGGCGATCTTCTCCGCCGAGCCCAGCTTCCCCGAGCCCGCGAGGCCACCGGTGTCGGACCCGGAGGTGGAGCCGCCGGAGTACACGCCGTACTCCTCGCCGCTCTTGATCCCCGCGCCCGAGTACACGACGTTCTGGATGGTCTTCGAGGTGACGTACGACGCCACGACGCCACCGTCCGCGTCGACGATGTGCAGGGTGGTGCCCGCCTCCACCGACGCGTCCAGGGTCGCCGACAGCCAGCCCTGCTCCGACTCCTCGTCCGGGGCGACGACCATGCCCGCGCTGCCGGAGGCCAGCAGCGTGCCGCCGCTGACGGTGAAGCTGCCGTTGACGTCGAGCGCTCCGTTGCCGCCGGCCTCGGGGCCGTTGACGACGATCGTGCCGCCCGTGATCTCGGCGGTGCCGTTGGAGTCGAAGCCGTCGCCCTGGGAGTTGAGGACGAGCGTGCCACCGGTGACCTTGGCGGAGTAGTCGCCGACCTCCATGCCGCCGCCCCCGCCACCGGGACCGCCGCCCGGGCCACCCTGCGCGTCCTGCTCGGAAGTCGCCTCGCTGCCGGAGGCGTTGACGCCGTCGTCGTCGGAGGTGACCGTCGCCGTACCGCCCCTGACCAGGATGTCCTTACCCTCCAGGCCCTCGTTGGAGCCGGTGATGTCCAGGGTGCCCGCGCTGATGACCAGGTCGCCCTCGGCGTGGATGCCGTCGTCACCGGCCGCGAGGGTGACGTCGGCGCCGTTGAGGTGGACCGCCGCGTCGCCGTGCAGCGCGTCGGCGGAGGCGTCCACGTCGACCGTGCCGCCCTCCAGCACCGTGATCACCCCCGACTTCAGACCATGCGCCGAGGTGTCGTCGGACGCCTCGGCCTCCACGGTCAGCTCGCCGCCGGTGACGACCAGGTCGGTGGCGGCGTCCACGGCGTCCCCGCCCGCGGTGACGGAGACCGTGCCGCCCGCGACGGCGATGTACCCCGCGTCCTCCTCGTCCGCGTTGTCGGACTTCAGCCCGTCGCCCTTCGCCGTCACGGTGACCGTGCCGCCGTCGACCACCAGGTAGTCCTTGCCCCGGATGCCGTCGTCGGCGGCCTCGACGGTGATGTTCCCGCCCTCGACGACCAGACCGTCCTTGCCGGCGATGGCGTCGTTGCCGTTCCCCTTCACCGTGAGCGAGCCACTGCCGCCGATCGTGAGGTCGCCCGCGCTGTACAGGGCGGCGTTCGCCTCGGCGTCCTCGGCGTAGGAGTCGGTGTCGCTCAGCTTGTTCTCGCTGCCGTCCGCGAGGACGACGACCAGCCGTTCGGCCTCGGTCGCGGCGATCGCCGCCCCGGAGGAGCTGGAGATGTCGACGCCGTCCAGGACCAGCTTCACGGTCGCCTCGGGGGCGGTGATCACGATCTGTCCGTCGTCGAGGGACCCGCTGAGCACATAGGTCCCGCCGGCGGTGATGGTGACGGTGGACCCGTCGACGTCCACCCCCTTGCCCTCGGCGGAGGCCGAGTCACCCGTCAGCTCGACGGCGACGGCCTTTGACGCCTGCGACTCGTCGTACTCCGTGTCGCCGTCCTCGGCGTGCGTCTCCTCGTTGTCGGCGAGGACGGCCGCCGCGTCCCGCGTCCCGTCCACGGCCGCCGCCGCGCTCGCGCTCGACGAGGAGTCGGACGACGCCGATCCGGAGTCGCTCCCGGCGGAGGAGCACCCTGCCAGCGCGGCGGTCGCGAGGACGACGGAGGCGAGGACACCGGCGGTCTTCGCACGGAGCCCGCGTGCCCTTGTCTTCCACGTGGTCCACGAGTTCCTACGGATGTTCATGCGGGGCTCCCGTTCAGTGCCGGTGCGGTGGGGAAGTGGCGCCGCAGGACGGGCAGCCAGCGGTTGGCGGGCAGGTCGGGCCGCAGCGCGGCGAGCCCGGTGCCGTACTTGGAGACAGGGCAGGGCCGGTGCCCGAGCGACCACAGCAACCGGTCGGCGCCCGAGCCGGCGCGGCCCGCCTTCGTCTCGACGATGGTCCGTGCGGGGGTGCGCAGCTCGGTGCCGTCGGGCAACGCCCAGGTCAGGTCGGTGTCGACGGTGACCCGGCTGCCGCTGCCCGGCAGGAAGAGGGTGGTGCGCAGGTAGCGGGTGGTGAGCGCCGGCACCAGACGGAAGCCGTCCGGGTCGATGCCCGCCGCACGGAGCACGTCGTCGGCGTACGCCCGCGCCTCGGGACCCAGCCGCCCCGGCTCCCCGCCGTACGGGACGCGCTGTTTGACGGTGGTGCCGCGCGGGCCGCGCGTCTTGACCTCCAGGAAGTGCTGCCCGGACGCCAGGTAGGTCCGTATCCGCAGCTTGAAGCGGCGGCGACGGCGGCGGGCGGCGGCCAGATAGCCGTCAAGGTCCGGTGTGTCGAAGTACACGGACCGGTACGCGAACTGCCGCTCGCCGTCGACCTCCAGGACCCGCACTCCCCCGGGCTCGACTTCGCCCGACCGGGAGGGGCCCCCACCCTCCAGCCCGCCGACCACGAAGGGCAGGTCGGTCAGCGGCAGCATGTACTTGCGGTCCAGCCGGGTCAGCAACTCGGCGCGGTCGACGAGTTCGGCGAGGCCGATGGGGCGCAGCGCCCCGACCACGGGGGCCACGGAGTCCAGGGCCGTCATGCCCGGACCCCCTGCTCCCGCTCGACCCGGCCGTCGGCCTCGCGCGGTGCGCGTGGTGCACGCGGTGCATGTGGTGCGCGCGGGCCCTCGCCGGTGACGAGGTACCGGACGTCGACCAGGGTCATGTCGTTGACCAGGTCGACGCTCCGCACGGAGAGGTTCACCACACGCCCGCCCAGCAGCACTTCGAGGTGGGCGCGCAGGGCGTCCTCGTCGGTGTGGGCGGCGTCGAGGCGCAGGCTGCGCTGCCGGTAGCGGCCGAACAGCCGGGGGTGGTCGCCGACGTACATCGTGGCGACGATCAGTGCCATGAGCAGCGTCGACAGAAGGTTGACCCGCTCCGGCAGCCCGGCCAGCAGACCGAGCGCGAGTGCGGAGAAGTAGTACGCGATCTCGTGCTGGGCGATCTCGTCGGACCGCAGCCGGATGATCGACAGGACGCCGAAGAGCCCCATGCCGAGGCCGATGCCGACGGACGAGGAGCTGAGCGTCATCGCCACCGCGAGAACGCCGACGTTGACGCCGAGGAAGGCGGCGATGAGGTCCCGGCGGTGGTGGCGCGGGAAGTAGACCGCGAAGGTCAGCACGGAGATGGCGGCCAGATCGGCGACCACGAGAAGGGTCTGGTCCATGTCAAAAGACGATCGTGGGTCAACCTTTGAGCGCGCTGTGCCTCGCCTTAACCGAACTTGAGAAGTTCCACGGGCCAACGGCGGGTGAACCCCGGTGCCGCCCTGCGAGGCCCGCTCGGTCACGCCTCGCCGCCCGCGCCGTCCGATCGGACCGTCTCGGCGAGCGTCCGTCCGGAGGTCACGGTGCCCAATGGCCTGGGCCCGATGAGTCCCATGGGCGCCGAAACCCACCCCTGCTCCGATTCCCCCGATGGGATGGCAGGTGATCCGGTCCGCACCCGCCCGGCGCCCGTCCTGCCCTACAAGTAGCTCCGCCGGTACGGCAGTTGAAGAGCTTGAGAGTCGGAGCAGAGGGAGGCACGAGTGGTGCGACGGGACAGGGCGCGGACGATGGCCGCGGCGACCGCGGCGGCGACGCTGGCGCTCACCCCGGGGGCGGCCCAGGCCGTCGGCCCCCGGCCCCCGGTCGTGGAGACGATCACCCCGCTCACCTCGACGGGGGCCGGGGTGACCGGTGCCGGAATGACCGGGGTGACCGGGGTCGAGGTGACCGGAGCCGGGTCGGTGGCGGCGGCGACCCCGACCGCGCCGAAACCGGAGATCAGAGGCTTCCTGACGGTCGTCAACCATGCTCGGGCGGACGTCGGCGTCCCCCCGCTGGTCTGGGACGAGTCGGTCGCCGCGCAGGCCCGCTCCTGGGCGAGGGTGCGGGTCGCCGACTGCGCGCTCGTCCACTCGAACAGCCGCTACGGCGAGAACCTGGCCAAGGGGTCGAACCCCCGCTACTCGCTGGCGGACGCGGCCCGCCTCTGGCTCGACGAGAAGTCCGCCTACGACCGCCCCTCCAACTCCTGCGTCAACGACCGGGAGTGCCTGCACTACACCCAGCTGGTCTGGCGTGGCTCGACCCGGGTCGGCGCGGCCAAGGCGAGGTGCGGCAACGGCTGGACGTATGTGGTGGCCAACTTCGACCCGCCGGGGAACTGGGTGGGCCGACGGCCGTACTGACCGGGGAAAGACCGCGGGGCCGTGATAATCCCTCCATGGCCCCGCCCCCACCCTTCCCCACCCCTCCCCGAACAGCTCCAGCAGTTCCTCGACGACGTGCTGGCCGTCGGCGCCCCCCACGGGCTCGCTCTCACCGGCGATCACGCGGCGCAGGCGCACGGGCTGGTCGAGGCGCGGCCGCCCGGCCGGGACCTGGAGGCGGCGACGGAACACGCGGCGCCGATGGAGGAGATCGCGGCCGCGGTCCACGCGGGTCTCGCGGAACGCGGCTGGCTGGTGCGCACGGTGGAGACGGCCCCGCTCAGCTCCCGCCTCCTCGTCACCGACCCCACCACGCAGGAGGAACGCGTCCTGGACCTCCTGAAGGAGACCCTCTGGCACCCGCCGGTGGAGACTCCGCTCGGCCTCGCCCTCTCCCTGGAGGACGTGGTCGGCGCGAAGGTCCGGGCCGTGGCCGACCGGGGCACGGCCCGCGACCTGATCGCCGTGCACGCGGCCACCGCCCACTGGACCGTCGTCGAACTGGAGGAACTGGCCCGCCGCCACACCTCCGCCACGTCCACCGCGTTCGACCTCGCCGACCTCCAGGCCCGGCTGGAGGGCACCGAGTGGCTCGACGACCGGGAACTCGCTCGCCACGGCCTCGACTCCGACGCCGTCCTGGAACTCCGCCGCTGGGCCCAGAGCTGGGCCGGCGACATCGCCGAACGCCTCCTGGAAGAAGAGGCCCTGACCTCCCCGCCGGAGGAGGAACCCGAATGACGGGCACCCTCCTGAGCCGGAGCCCCTCCAGGGGCGCGGGGAAGCGCGCGGAGAACCACGACGGACGCGCGGCCGCCCCCGCGCACGCGCCCACCCCACGTGCACGCACCCACACCCCGCGCACGTGATCCTCAGGTCACCAGCGTGATCACCACCACCGTCGTCACCATCGTCGCCGCCGTGAGCGCCGCCGCCGTCGCCGCCGCGGTCTCGGCCATCCGGCGCAGGGCGGGGTCGGCCCAGTGCCGCTCCGCGATCTCGGCCATACGCCGCCGCACCGGTGAGTCCTCGGTGTCGGCGTCCGGGAAGGCGAGGGTGTGCAGGTCACCGTGGTGAAGCAAGCTGATCAGGGCCGCGGTCCGGGGATCAGGGTCGGCGCCCTCCAGCACCACCTCCGCCAGCCGCCCGCGCAGGGCCGACTCCACCGTGCCGTCGGCCTCCGGATACCGCGTCGTACGGAAGACGAGCAGGACCCTGCGCTTCTCCTCCCGGATCAGTCCCTTGTCCAGGACACCCCGCAGCGCTGCCTCGTACTCCGCCGTGCTGTGCTCGTGGATCCACTTCCCGACGTCGTCCGGCAGGCCCACCCCGCCCTGCCCACCGGCCCCTCGGCGCCTTCGGCTCCCTCGACCGCGTCGCCCGCGCCCGACAGGGTCCGCTCCAGCAGGCTCGCCGCCGCGATCGCGTAGGGCGTCCGCAGGGGAAGCCGGGCCTCACCCGTGGTGTCGTCGAGCGAGAGGAGGAGGATCTCCTCCCCGAGGGTCGTGGGGGCGGGCGCCGGCGCGGGAGTGGAGTCGATCGACATGGTCATGATCGGTACGACGCGTGCGGCCGACCGGGAGTTCCGACCAAACGAGTTGAGGACCGTCGTGCGAACCCCGCATGGACGAGACGGCGACGCTGGTCACCGTCGAGCTGGTCGTCTCCGTACAGGCCGTCGCCCGCGAGCAGTTCGGCGCGGACGGCCGGGTCGGCTTCGTCATCGAGGACGGCGGTCGCCGACTGGAGCGGTACGACGGCGCCCCCTTCGACCTGGACGGTCACGAGGCGGCGGTGACCGACCTGTTCGCGGCGCTGGAGGGCCCGGACTTCCGCCCGCCAGACCCCGCGCCCCGACCTGACCCCGCCCCGCGTCCATCCCCAACGCCGCACGGGCCTCCCGCACATGGCGCAGCCCCTCGACCGCCGTCCGCGTGACCCGCGCGTACTCGTCGGACGTGCGGGCCGTGCTCAGCTGGGCACGGGCGGTGCGGAGGCGTTCGGTCGCGTCGGTCAGGGACTCGGCCGCGCTGCCGCCCGCCCGTGCCTGGGCCCGTACGTCGATACCGGCCAGGCTGCCGCCCAGCCGGACGACCCAGCGGTTGGCCTCGGCCTCCGCGTCCAGGCCGGACGACGGACGCTGATCCTCCACGGACCGCCGCCGGGCGACGATCGCGACCACCGCCCCGACGATCAGCAACACCGCTACCAGCACGGCCGGCTTCATGGCCTCCTCCAGCATCCCGACGATTCGTCCCGTAGAGCCGCAGACGGCCTGCGTCCCGTACAGGGTCTACGTCCCGTACGGGTACCTCACCCTGTACGTCCCATCACACGCCTTCCCGCTGTGATCGCCCGTCGAGAAACCTGTGCGTCCCCTGATGACTTCCCCAGCGGGTGCCCCGTCGCGAGGACGCGCGCAGGGCGAAGGCCCGGAACCCAGGGGGAGGGGGTTCCGGGCCTTCGCCGTGCGCCGGGCCGTACGCCCGTCGGCCGCTCGGCGACGGTGTACGCGGGTCGGGGTCAGCTCGCCGAGGCGGACTCCGACGCGGTCTCCGACGCTCCCGGCTGGACGGAGGCGTCCGTGCCGGTGTTCGTGGCCTCCGGGTCGACGCCGACCGTGAGGGAGCCGACGACACCCTTGGCGATGTCGTTCTTCCGGTACTTCAGCTTCAGCAGTCCGCCCTGGGTGCCGCTGCCGTCGTAGATGGTGTCGTCGTCGAGGGTGGTGCGCTCGGTCGTGGAGGTCGCGTACGGCTCGACCTCGGCGGAGGCGAGGACGGACTCCTCGTCGAAGAAGAACTGGCCGGTGTGGCAGGTGGTGCCGCCCTCGTAACCGGCGTCCGTCCACTCGCCGTCGACGTGCACCTTGGTGTGGATGTGCACGCACCGGCCCCGGTACCAGCCGGGGAAGATCGTCGTGAAGGTGACGCGGCCCTGCTTGTCGGTCCTCCAGGTGCCGCGCAGATAGCGGGTGTCACTGGTCGGCTCCTCGTGCCCGCCGCCCCGCCCCCACCACCGGCCGGGGGCTCCCCGGTCGGGGTGCCGGACGGTACGTCCGTCGGAGTTCCCGAGGGCGCGTCGGTGGGGGCGGTGCCGCCGCCCTCGGAGAAGCTCTCGTAGCCCGAGTAGAGCCCCAGCGCGTCGCAGTGCCAGATGTCGACGGCCGAGTCGCGGATCGGCTCGCAGGTCTCGGAGTCGATCACCTTGAGGCGCAGGGTGAGGGGGATGCCCTCCTTGTCCTCGGTGATGTCCTGACGGAGCTTGTCCGCGTCGATGTAGTACGGGCCCTCGGTGGTCTCCGACGTGAGCTTGTAGCACTCCTCCCCGGCGCTCGCGCCGGAGGAGGCGAGGGGCTTCCCGCTCGCCTCGGCGGTGCCCGTGGTGGTGCCCGCGCTCGCGGTCGCGACGACCGCTCCGCCCACACCCACGGCGGCCACGGCGCCCGCGCCCGCCACGACGACCTTGCGGCGCGTCAGATCCCGCTTGTGCCTCGGCCCCTGGGCCTTCTCGTTTCCCGTCTGGTTTCCCGTCATGGCCAGGAAACTAGGGAGCCGGGCTGTCAAAGCCATAAGAAGGGGCTGTGGTTTGTCCCGCATTTCTCCGGCTGGGGAAAAGCGGCTGGAATCCACTGCCCCTTCACCCTGCCGGTCAGTCCGCCAGGTCCCGCGTGGACAGCGCCGTCTCGCCGGTCGACTCCCGGTGACCTCGGGCTGTCGCCCGCCTTCGCTCTCCATGCGGAAAACCCGTGCGCAAAGTCCCCTTTCCCCGCACACGCGAAAGGGACCTGAAATCGACGGACGATTTCAGGTCCCTCTCCCGGGCTCCTCCGGAAAAGCGCTTCTAAAGGCTTGCCCTACTTCGCTAGCCCTACTTCGGCTGCGGCTTGCGCACCGACAGGTGCAGCTCGCGCAGCCGCGCCTCCTCCAGCTCCGTCGGCGCGCCCATCATCAGGTCCTGGGCGTTGCCGTTGAGCGGGAAGGCGATGGTCTCGCGGATGTTGGGCTCGTCGGCGAGGAGCATGACGATACGGTCGACGCCCGGCGCGATGCCGCCGTGCGGCGGGGCGCCGAAGCGGAACGCGCGCAGCATGCCGGCGAACTGCTCCTCGACGGTGTCACGGTCGTAGCCCGCGATCTCGAAGGCCTTGAGCATGATGTCGGGCTCGTGGTTCCGGATCGCGCCGGAGGACAGCTCGACGCCGTTGCAGACGATGTCGTACTGCCAGCCGAGGATGTCCAGCGGGTCCTGGGTCTCCAGGGCCTCCAGACCGCCCTGCGGCATCGAGAACGGGTTGTGCGAGAAGTCGATCTTCCCGGTGTCCTCGTCCTTCTCGTACATCGGGAAGTCGACGATCCAGCAGAACCGGAAGACGCCCTCCTCGAAGTGCCCGGCGCGCTTGGCGGCCTCGACCCGCACCGCGCCCATGATCTTCGAGACCTCTTCGAACTCGCCCGCGCCGAAGAAGACCGCGTGGCCGGCGGCCAGCGACAGCCGCTTGGTCAGCTCGGCGACGTTCTCCTCGGTGAGGAACTTGGCGATCGGGCCGGACAGCGAACCGTCCTCGGCGACCCGCACCCAGGCCAGACCCTTGGCGCCCTGCTCGATCGCGTACTCGCCGAGCTGGTCGAAGAACTTGCGCGGCTGGGCCGAGACGTCCGGCACCGCGAGGGCACGCACATGCTTGCCGGCGAACGCCTTGAACTCGGAGCCCTCGAAGACATCGGTGATGTCCACCAGCTCCAGCTGGGCCCGCAGGTCCGGCTTGTCGGAGCCGTACTTGAGCATCGCCTCACGGAACGGGATGCGCGGGAAGGGCGAGGTGACGTGCCGGCCGCCGCCGAACTCCTCGAAGAGCTCGGTCATGAGCTTCTCGATGGGCTGGAAGACGTCCTCCTGCTCGACGAAGGACATCTCCACGTCGAGCTGGTAGAACTCGCCCGGCGAACGGTCCGCGCGCGCGTCCTCGTCGCGGAAGCAGGGCGCGATCTGGAAGTACCGGTCGAAGCCCGAGATCATCAGCAGCTGCTTGAACTGCTGCGGGGCCTGGGGGAGGGCGTAGAACTTGCCCGGGTTGAGGCGCGACGGCACGACGAAGTCGCGGGCGCCCTCGGGGGAGGTGGCGGACAGGATCGGCGTCGCCATCTCGTTGAAGCCGAGGGCCGTCATCTTGTGACGGATGGCGCTGATCACGGCCGTGCGCAGCATGATGTTGCGGTGCATGCGCTCGCGGCGCAGGTCGAGGAAGCGGTACTCCAGGCGCCGCTCCTCGTTGACCCCGTCCTCGGTGTTGATGGTGAAGGGGAGCGGGGCGGCCGCGCCGAGCAGCTCGACCTCGCCGACCTCGACCTCGATCTCGCCGGAGGGCAGGTCCGGGTTGATGTTCTCGGTGCCGCGCGAGACGACCTTGCCGTCGACCCGGACGGTCGACTCCTTGGAGATCTTGTCCAGCGCCTCGTAGGCCGGGGTGCCCGGGCGGGCCACCAGCTGCGTGATGCCGTAGTGATCGCGGAGATCGATGAAGAGGATGCCGCCCAGGTCGCGCCGATTGTGCAGCCAGCCGCTCAGCCGGACGTCGGTGCCGACGTCAGAGGCGCGGAGCTCGCCGCAGGTGTGGGACCTGTACCGATGCATCGTCGTTCATCCAGCCTTCGCTGATCGGGGATCTGGCGGGTGTTTCACGGCCGGTGTTCCCTCGGCCGTTGTTTCACGTGAAACAACGCCAAGGGTACCGGCCACCCCGAGATCGCCTCCCCACCATTTCCCCGAGTGCCAGGACCTCCAGCTCCCCAGGGGCCAGGACCTCCAGTTCCCCAAGGAGCCGGGACCTCCAGCGCTTACCGTCGGACAGGGCCGTCGGGAGGGGCCCACGACGACGCGGCGGCCATTCCCTGACCGGATACGCACCGTCATAGCCATGGGCAGGACCGCAAGCGGTTACTGTCGCTAGCGTCGATTGCCGTCACCTCCGTCGCCGCCGGTCGTGGTTTCTCGTCATGGCTCCGTCATGGTCCTCATCGGCTCATAGGTCGTCATGGCTTCCGGCACCGCTCGGTGCCCGGTACAGCTTCGGTGGCACGGTCCGATCAGCTGTTCTTAGAGTGGGTCAATGCGCACTGGTGAGCCCCCTCCCGCAGTGGGGGACGTCCTGTCCGCCCTCGCGACAGGACTGTGGACCTGGGACAGCGCTGCCGGAACCGTCACGCTGGACGCCGAGGCCGCCCGGCTCATGGGGCTGCCCGCCGAGCCGACGACTCTCACCCAGGCCGGGGCGCGCTCGCGGCTGCACCCCGTCGACTGGAACGAGATCGTCTCCGTGGTGCAGCTGGCCGTCGCCGAGGACACCCTCGCCGAGGTGCGGATCCGGGTCATGGACGAACGGGGCCGGGTGATCCGTACGATCCGCAGCCGTTCGAAGCCGACCTTCGACCCGGTGCGCAAGTCCTTCGAGCTGATCGGCACCATCCAGGAGGTCACCGAGCCGTCCCCGGCGAGCGCCGTCCGGGGGCCGTCCGTCACCGGCGACTGGCGGCGCTCGCGCGAGGCGTTCCTGCTGGACGCGGGCCGGGCGCTGGCCGAGGCGCGGTCCACGGCCGAGGTGCTGCGGGTCGCGGCGGGCCTGGCGATGCCCGGCTTCTCACCGGACGGACTCGCGGTCTTCGGCGTCGAGGCCGACCGCCTCACCGTCATCGGCCACCACGGGCACCAAAAGGGTGACGAAGGCCCCTTCACCCATATGCCGCTGGAGACGGACTACCCGGCCGCCGAGGTGGTCCGCACCGGTCGCGCCGTCTATCTCTCCTCCCCCGAGGAGTACAAGGGGCGCTACCCCACGGCCTGGCCGCTCGCCGAGCCGTTCGGCCGCCAGTCCTGGGCGTTCCTGCCGCTGACGGTCGCCGGCCGCACGATGGGCGCGTGGATGGCGGGCTTCACCCACCCCGTCACCTTCACCCCCGACGAGCGCTCGGTCCTGACCACCGTCGCGCGCATGCTCGCCCAGGCCCTCTCCCGCGCCGGCGCGGCCGAGACCGAGCGTGAACTGACCGACGGCCTGCAGCGCACGATGCTGCCGACCCTGGGCCCCGAGATACCGGGCATGAGCGTCGCCGCGCGGTACGTCCCCACCGGCGGTGGACTCCAGGTCGGCGGCGACTGGTACGACATGATCGCCCTGCCGAGCGGCCGGTTCGCGCTGGTCATCGGTGACGTCCAGGGCCATGACGTGCGCGCCGCCGGTCTGATGGGCCAGCTCCGCATAGCCCTGCGCGCCTACGCCTCCGAGGGCCACCGCCCCGACGCCGTCCTCTCCCGCGCCTCGCGCTTCCTGCACGGCATCACCGACTCCGCCGCCGTCGCCCACCCCGACCTCCGCTTCGCGACCTGCCTCTACGTCGAGGTCGACCCGGCCTCCGGCGTCCTCGACATCGCCCGTGCCGGGCACCCCGACCCGGTGGTCCGCATGGCCGACGGAACGGTCCTCGTCCGGCCCACCCCGGGCGGCCTCCCCTCGGCATCGACCCCGACGCCGACTACCCCACCACCCGGCTGGTGCTGGAGCCGGGCGAGACCATCCTCCTGTGCACCGACGGCCTCATCGAGACCGGCGGCCACGACCTCGACACGGGCTGGCGCCGCATCCGCACGATCCTGGAAACCTTCGACGCGGGCCCGACCGAGACGGAGGGGCCTTGAGGGTGGGGGCGCCCTGGAGGTCGGGGGCGTGCCGGGGGTCGGGGGCGTGCCGGGGTCGGGGTGCCCTGGAAGCCGGGGAGCCGGACGGGCGGCGGAGGAGGAGCCGGACGCCCCGCCCGGCGGCCCTCGCCGCGGCCGCCGCGCTCGTCTCCGTTCGGCCGGAGGCCCCCGGGCTCGGGCCGGGCCGGCTGGAGGCGCTGGCCGACGCGCTCGTGCAAGGGGTGCACGGCCCCTCCTCGCACCACACGCCCGGCCCGCTCGCCGACCGGCGCGAGGACGACATAGCGATGCTGCTGCTGTGCCGGGAGAGCGAGGGACGCGGCGGCGCCACCGCCGTACCGGCGCCCACCCGCCGCACCGCCCTGACCGTCGCCCAGGCGGAGCCCGAGCGCATCGCCGGCGCCCGTCAGCAGGTGCGCGAGCTCCTGCACGACTGGACCTGCGGCGACCAGGTCGACTCCGCCGTGCTCCTCGTCTCCGAGATGCTCACCAACGTCCTCGTCCACACCGACGCCGACGCCCTCCTCGTCGCCGAGATGACCGTCGACGGCGGCAAGCGCCGGATGCGGATCGAGGTCACCGACGCCAGCGACGACCTCCCCCACAAGCGCCACCCCGGTGAGCTCGCCTCCTCCGGCCGCGGGCTCGTCCTCATGGACGTGCTCGCCGACGCCTGGGGCGTGGACCCCCGCGGCGACGGCAAGAGCATCTGGTTCGAGCTGTACGAGACACCCCCGCCGGAGGGTGTGCACGCCGAGTCCCTGACCTAGGGCCTGAGGGGGAGACGGAGCCGACCGAGGGCAGCCGCAGCGTCGTCGTACCGGGTCCGAAGCAGGTGAAGAGGCCGTGCATCAGCAGGTAGTAGGCCCCGTGCACGACGTCGACCTGCGCCAGCATGTGGAGGATGTCGGTGGTCGACCGCCGTGCCACCTGTCAGGTCGCGGCCTCGTCCCGCCAGACGCTGTGCTGCCGGGAGAGCCCCCACGGTCCGAGCGCGACCGTCCACAGCACCGGTGCCGACCAGACCGGCAGCCGCCGCACGGTCGCCGCGGCCGCCGAACGGACCGCCGTGACGGTCGCGCCCCCTCTGAGGAACGCCGGCGCGGGCGCGCTCAAGTGAGCGGAGAAGGGTGGGCCGGACGTCGGGATCCCTCGTCATGGAACGGCCTGCGCATGGTGTCTCTCCCCGTTTCCCTGCTTGTGCGGCGGGGGAACGGGCAGGACTGATCCCGCCCCGGCCGATGGCCGGGGCGGGATCCGAGTGGTGCGCTCTCCCCCGTGAGCGCCACCCGCTCCGGAGGTCAGCCGAAGGGGTGGGCACGCACGAACCTACGCGGCGGGGTGGCGCTCAGCCAGGCGTGGGCCGGGTGGGCATGATCACCCGGTGCGGAGTGAACCCGGACGACACCCGGTGGCCCGATTGACGAGAACGAGCCGTATTTGCCCGGCGATGGGTCCTCGCCTACAGCCCCTCGGAGGTCATCCCGTGGACCGCCGGGATCGTCCCCAGCCGCCCCTTCTGGAAGTCCTCGAACGCCTGCTGGAGCTCCTCGCGGGTGTTCATGACGAACGGGCCGTAGTGGGCCATCGGCTCACGGATCGGCTGTCCGCCCAGCAGCACGACCTCCATGTCCGGCGTGTTCGCGTCCTGCTTCTCGTCCGCGCGGACCGTCAGCGAGGAGCCCGCGCCGAAGACCGCGGTCTGCCCCAGATGGATCGGGCGGCGCTCCGCGCCGACCGCGCCCTTGCCCGCGAGGACGTACGCCAGGCCGTTGAAGTCCTCCCGCCACGGAAGAGTGAGCTCCGCGCCGGGCGCGAGGGTCGCGTGGACCATGGTGATCGGGGTGTGGGTGATGCCGGGCCCCGCGTGCCCGTCCAGCTCTCCGGCGATGACCCGCAGCAGCGCGCCGCCGTCGGGGGTGGTGAGGAGCTGGACGTTGCCGCCGCGGATGTCCTGGTAGCGCGGCGCCATCATCTTGTCCTTGGCCGGCAGGTTCACCCACAGCTGGAGGCCGTGGAAGAGACCGCCGGACATGACCAGCGACTCCGGCGGCGCCTCGATGTGGAGCAGGCCCGAGCCGGCCGTCATCCACTGCGTGTCGCCGTTGGTGATGGTGCCGCCGCCGCCCTGGCTGTCCTGGTGGTCGAAGATCCCGTCGATGATGTAGGTGACGGTCTCGAAGCCGCGGTGGGGGTGCCACGGGGTGCCTTTCGGCTCCCCAGGCTGATACTCAACCTCACCCATCTGGTCCATCATGATGAACGGGTCGAGGTGCTGGTAGTTGATCCCCGCGAACGCCCGGCGAACCGGGAAGCCCTCGCCCTCGAACCCACTGGGCGCGGTCGTCACGGCGAGCACCGGACGGGCCACCGCGTCGGTCGGTGCGGCGACACGGGGCAGGGTCAGCGGGTTCTCGACGGTCACTGCGGGCATGTCGGTACCTCCTTGTGGGCTCAGTTTAGTTGACTATTGAACTTCTTGCCACCCTCAACAGCACACAAGCCGCCCCGCATTCCCACCAGGCCCGTACCCCGGGGCTCGCCCTGAAGAGGCGCGGGGAACTGCGCGAACAACCCCCACGGCCCCGCACTCCGCAACGAACCGCACCCCACCACCCCGACCCGGAACCCGGCCCAACCAGCGGAGCTATCCGTACATCCGCCGCATCGCGAACTCCACCATCTGCTCCACGGCCTTCGCGTCGAAGACCATCCGGTGCTCCCCCTCCATGTCGAGGACGAAGCCGTACCCGGTCGGCAGCAGATCGATCACCTCCGCACCGGTGATCACGAAGTACTTGGACTCCTTGCCGGCGTACCGACGCAGCTCCTTCAGCGAGGTGAACATCGGGATCACCGGCTGCTGAGTGTTGTGCAGCGCCAGGAACCCGGGGTTGTCCCCGCGCGGGCAGTACACCTTGGACGAGGCGAAGACCTGCTGGAAGTCCTCCGCCGCCATCTGCCCGGTGGTGAAGGCCCGCACCGCGTCCGCGAGGGAGGGCGGGGACGGCTCCGGGTACAGGGGAGGCTGCTGCCCGTAACCGCCCCCCATCTGGCCGCCGGGCATCTGCCCGGGCATCTGCTGCTGCGGCGGCGGGGCGTACTGCTGCTGAGGGCCGGCGCTCTGGTCGTAGCCGTACATGCGGCAAAGCGTAACGAGTCACAGATGGACGGCTCGGGGTTGCATCTTATTACCGGTGGGTAGCATCATCGACAGACAAGCTACTCGTTGGTATGTGAACTAGCGCGAGGATCCAGTGCCTCGCCGATCTCTCTTACGGAGCCGTCGCCATGGGGCACTACAAGTCGAATCTCCGCGACATCGAGTTCAACCTCTTCGAGGTGCTCGGGCGCGACAAGCTGTACGGCACCGGTCCGTTCGCGGAGATGGACACGGACACCGCGAAGAGCATCCTGGAGGAGCTGGCCCGGCTCTCGGAGAACGAGCTGGCGGAGTCCTTCACGGACGCCGACCGCAACCCGCCGGTCTTCGACCCGGAGACGAACACCGCGCCGGTACCGGCATCCTTCAAGAAGAGCTACAAGGCCTTCATGGACTCCGAGTACTGGCGGCTCGGCCTGCCCGAGGAGATCGGCGGCACCACCTCGCCCCGCTCCCTGATCTGGGCCTTCGCCGAGCTGATCCTGGGCGCCAACCCGGCCGTCTGGATGTACTCCTCGGGCCCCGCGTTCGCCGGCATCCTCTTCGAGGAGGGCAACGAGGTCCAGAAGCACATCGCCAAGGTCGCCGTGGAGAAGCAGTGGGGCTCCACGATGGTCCTCACCGAGCCCGACGCGGGCTCCGACGTCGGCGCCGGCCGCACCAAGGCGGTCCAGCAGGAGGACGGCTCCTGGCACATCGAGGGCGTCAAGCGCTTCATCACCTCCGGTGAGCACGACATGGAGGAGAACATCCTCCACTACGTCCTCGCCCGCCCCGAGGGCCACGGCCCCGGCACCAAGGGCCTGTCCCTCTTCCTCGTCCCGAAGTACCTCTTCGACTTCGAGACCGGCGAGCTGGGCGAGCGCAACGGCGTGTACGCGACGAACGTCGAGCACAAGATGGGCCTCAAGGCCTCCAACACCTGCGAGATGACCTTCGGCGACCGCCACCCGGCCAAGGGCTGGCTGATCGGCGACAAGCACGACGGCATCCGCCAGATGTTCCGCATCATCGAGTTCGCCCGCATGATGGTCGGCACGAAGGCGATCTCCACGCTCTCCACGGGCTACCTGAACGCGCTGGAGTACGCCAAGGAGCGCGTCCAGGGCCCCGACCTGGCGAACTTCATGGACAAGACCGCGCCCAAGGTCACCATCACCCACCACCCCGACGTCCGCCGCTCGCTGATGACGCAGAAGGCGTACGCGGAGGGCATGCGCGCCCTCGTCCTCTACACCGCCTCCATCCAGGACGAGATCCAGGTCAAGGAGGCGGCGGGCGAGGACGTCTCCGCCCCGGAGGCCCTGAACGACCTGCTCCTGCCCATCGTCAAGGGCTACGGCTCCGAGAAGGGCTACGAGCAGCTCGCCCAGTCCCTGCAGATCTTCGGCGGCTCCGGGTTCCTCCAGGAGTACCCGATCGAGCAGTACATCCGCGACGCCAAGATCGACACCCTCTACGAGGGCACCACCGCGATCCAGGGCCAGGACTTCTTCTTCCGGAAGATCGTCCGCAACCAGGGCGCCGCGCTGAACAGCCTCGCCGAGGAGATCAAGAAGTTCCTGGCCCTCGGGGAGGGCGGCGAGCAGTTGGAGGGCGCCCGCGAGCACCTCGCCAAGGCCGCCGTCGAGCTGGAGGCCATCGTCGGCCTCCTCCTCACCGACCTCGCCGCCACCGAGCAGGACGTCAAGAACATCTACAAGGTGGGCCTCAACACCACCCGCCTGCTGATGGCCTCCGGTGACGTCGTCGTCGGCTACCTGCTCCTCAAGGGCGCCGCCGTCGCCGCCGAGAAGCTGCAGAACGCCTCCGCCAAGGACAAGGCGTTCTACACCGGCAAGATCGCGGCGGCGAAGTTCTTCGCGGCCAACGTCCTCCCGGGCGTCACCCTCGCCCGCAAGATCTCCGAGGGCGTCGACCTGGACCTGATGGAGCTGGACGAGGCGGCGTTCTAGACAGTCCTGGACCGCGTCACCCCTGGCCGCACCCCGGCCACACCCGGTCGTGGCGCCGGACGGACCCTGCCCGTCCGTCCGGCGCCCCTCCTCCACACGCTCACCACGAGGGCCCGCTCCCATCCCCAGGGAGTGGGCCCTCGTACGTCGTTAAGGTGAACCCCATGCGCACACCCCCACGCTTCGATCGCGGCCACACCGACGACCTCATGACCTTCCTGGCGAGCAGCCCCACCCCGTACCACGCGGTGGCGAGCGCCGCGGAACGGCTGGAGAAGGCAGGCTTCCGGCAGGTCTCGGAGACCGACGCGTGGGACGGCTCGCTGGGCGGCCGGTACGTACTGCGCGGGGGCGCGATCATCGCCTGGTACGTCCCGAAGGGCGCCCACCCCACACCCCTTCCGCATCATCGGTGCCCATACCGACTCCCCCAATCTGCGGGTCAAACCCCGCCCCGACAGCGGCGCCCACGGCTGGCGCCAGGTCGCCGTCGAGATCTACGGCGGCCCGCTGATGAACTCCTGGCTCGACCGCGACCTCGGCATCGCCGGCCGGCTCTCCCTGCGCGACGGCACCAGCCGCCTCGTCAATGTCGACAGACCCCTCCTGCGCGTGCCCCAACTCGCCATCCACCTCGACCGGACGGTCTCCTCCGAGGGCCTCAAGCTCGACAAGCAGCGCCACCTCCAGCCCGTCTGGGGCCTCGGCGACGACGTCCGCGACGGCGACCTGATCGCCTTCCTGGAGGAGGAGGCGGGTCTCCCCACGGGCGAGGTCACCGGCTGGGACCTGATGACCCACTCCGTCGAACCGCCCGCCTACCTGGGCCGCGACAACGAACTGCTCGCCGGCCCCCGCATGGACAACCTCCTCTCCGTGCACGCCGGTACGGCCGCACTCGCCTCCGTCGCCGGCTCGGGCGACGAACTCCCCCACATCCCCGTCCTCGCCGCCTTCGACCACGAGGAGAACGGCTCCCAGTCCGACACCGGCGCCGACGGCCCGCTGCTCGGCGGGGTGCTGGAGCGCTCGGTCTTCTCCCGCGGCGGCTCCTACGAGGACCGGGCACGGGCCTTCGCCGGCACCGTCTGTCTCTCCTCCGACACCGGCCACGCCGTCCACCCCAACTACGCCGAGCGCCACGACCCGACGCACCACCCCCGCGCGGACGCCGGCCCGATCCTGAAGGTCAACGTCAACAACCGCTACGCCACCGACGGTTCGGGCCGGGCCGTCTTCGCCGCCGCCTGCGAGAGGGCCGGGGTGCCCTTCCAGACGTTCGTCTCCAACAACTCCATGCCCTGCGGCACCACCATCGGCCCCATCACCGCCGCCCGGCACGGCATCCGTACCGTCGACATCGGCGTGGCCATCCTCTCGATGCACAGCGTCCGCGAGCTGTGCGGCGCGAAGGACCCCTACCTCCTGGCGAACGCCCTGGCGGCCTTCCTGGAGGACTGACCCGCGGCCGTGCACCCCGTCCCGCCCTCAACGCCTGTTACTGACCGGCCTGTCCGGGTACCCGATGTCAACCGGTAGGACCGAACGACCGGAACGACCGGCCGACCCAACCGGACACAGGGAGGAACACTCATGGGCCTGGGCGGGTGCATCATTCTGATCGCCGTGGGGGCCATCCTCACGTTCGCCACCGACTGGGACATGCAAGGGGTCAACCTCGACCTGGTCGGCATCATCTTCATGATCGTGGGACTCATCGGAGTCGCGACGTTCAGCAGTATCGCCAGGCGGAGGCGGGTGGTGGTGCCCCCCACCACCCCGGTCGTGGACGAGACGGGCCAGCAGCGGGGCGGCTACCAGGGCTACTGACCGCGCGGGTGCCCGGGGTGTCGGCCAACGGCACCCCGGGAGGCGCCAGGTCACCCTCTTTCGGCCTACGGCCGACGTTTCGGAGCCGGTCGCGGGGAACGCCTGGAGGCATGAGATTCCTCGTACGCGACCGGATCCTCGGGATCGGTGACGACTACTGGATCGAGGACGAGCACGGCCGGAAGGCCTTCCTCGTCGACGGCAAGGCCATGCGGCTGCGGGACACCTTCGAGCTGAAGGACACCCAGGGGCAGGTGCTGATCGACATCCGCCGCAAGATGTTCGCGCTGCGCGACACGATGGTCGTCGAGCGCGGCGGTGAGCCCCTCGCCACCGTCCGCCGCAAACGTCTCTCCCTCCTGCGCAACCACTACCGGGTCACCCTGGCGGACGGCACCGAACTCGACGTCAGCGGCAAGATCCTCGACCGTGAGTTCGCCATCGAGTACGAGGGCGAACTCCTGGCGCACATCTCCCGCAGGTGGCTGCACGTCCGCGAGACCTACGGCCTCGACGTCGTACGCGACGACGCGGACCCGGCCCTGCTGATCGCCGTGACGGTGTGCGTGATCAACCTGGCGGAGCGGGAGCGGGACGACTGAGGCCACTCTCAGGTCGCCAGGTGATCCACGAAGATCCCGATGAGGATCCGGTTGTCGTGTCCGGGTATCGGGAGGGAGAAGTGCACCCGGTCACGGTCCCACAGGCGCTTGCCGTGCCACTCGCAGCGGTGGGTGCCACCCGCGTGGTCGACGTTGCGCTGCTCCCAGGCCTTCGCGTTCTTCCTCGTGTTCGGGCTCTCGGGAGAGATGTCCAGCCCCAGGGCCGAGAACCGGGCCATGACCTGGCTCTGGTCACCACCGCAGTCGGCCAGCAGCCGGGTGAAGTGGTCGTTGAGCGCGCCGAGCAGCTTCACCAGCCAGGGCAGGACCTCGGCGTAGGAGCCCTTGAAGTGGTGCAGCCGCAGGGTCTCGGCGAAGAGCAGCCGAGGGAAGGCGTCCGCGGTGAGGGTGAAGAAGTGCTCGGCCGGAAGGGGTTCGGGTGCGTGGGTGTACAGGCCTCGCCAGAAGTCCGGCGCGTCCTGCGGCCGGCGCAGCACATGCGCCGTCACCTCGTCCTCACCGGTCTCCGTGGTCCGGGTGATGGTGACCCATCCGGACGGCCAGTCGGGCTCTTCGACGTACGGCGCGAGGAGACAGGACATGGCCCGGCCCTCCGCCGCTCGGGCGAGCGCGTGTGCGGTGCCCCAGGAGGGCTCGCGCCAGGGGCCGTCGGCCACCCGCACGGGCTGCGGCAGGTCCGCCTCCTCGGGATCCAGGCGCTTGCACTTGCCCAGCAACGTCTGCAGACGGGCCCGCACGTCACGGGGCAACCCGCCGTCCGCCGAGTACAGGGCGTCGATGAGCGTGACCGAGGGCCGACACTCCACGTCGTACGCCGCGTTCATGAACGCGGCCTTGCGGCCGTCGGCCAGTGGCTCCAATAACGTGGCGAGCGTGTCGAGGGCGTCGGGCAGGGCTGCGTCCGTCAACTCCCGCCAGTCGAAGGACTCCTCGCCGACGACGACCCGGTAGTCGTCGGCGTCGCGGTGGTCATCGGCGTCACCTGCTGCGTCCGGCACGGGCCAGCCTCCCCAGGTCGGTCTCGATCTGGTCGAAGAAGCCGCTCGGCCAGTGGCTGAGTTCGCCCTTGTCGTTGGTGGCGATGGGCAGGATCCGGTCGTGGTCGAAGTAGTGCGTGACCATGTTCTTCGCCGGGAGGGAGCGATCCTGGGCGACTGCGAGCCGGGCTCCGTTGAGGACGTGGTCGCTGTGTGTCTCGACCAGGACCTGCACCCCGCTGCCCGCCACGCGCGCGAGGAAGCGGCCGAGCCGGGACTGTCCGGCCGGGTGCAGATGGGCCTCGGGGTTCTCGACGATCAGCAGGTCGCCCGGTTCGGTGAGGAGACCGGCGACGATGACGGGCAGTGCGTAGGAGACACCGAACCCGGTGTTGACGGGGCGGATCTCCTCGCCGCTCAGGCCCGGCTCGCCGAAGCGGATCGTTCCGGCCATGATGCCCACGGCCACGCGGGCGGTGATCCGCAGCGGGCGGATGATCTCCGATGCCCAGGCCTCGGCCTGGAGTCTGAGCTGCGGACCGGCGGCGTCCGGGTGGTGCAGCGGGCGTCGCACCTCACCGCGGGGGCTG
The DNA here is from genome assembly GCF_020982545.1 of Streptomyces sp. MNU76. Taxonomy (GTDB): domain Bacteria; phylum Actinomycetota; class Actinomycetes; order Streptomycetales; family Streptomycetaceae; genus Streptomyces. The sequence continues at coordinate 470,997 of NZ_JAJKLK010000006.1, forward strand.
CGGTGGCTCACCTCCCGGGATTCGCGCAGCGCCAGCACCTGTGCGGTGAACTCGCCCCGCACCCCCACCCCGATCCGGTCGGGTTCCTCGGCGGACACCGACAGCGTGTCGCGGGGTCCGAGACGCTCGGCGCACAGATACGTGAACGCGGGGTCGATGACGTCCCGCCCGATGCCGGGAACGGACTGGACCGGCAGCCGCAACGCCTTCAGGTGCAGCGCCTGTTCGGAGTCGGGCAGGCCGAGGACGTACACCCATGACTCACCGCCCGGACCACCCAGCCGTACGGTGATCTCGCGTGCGTCGGTCGTCCAGTTCAGCACGTCCCTGGCCTCGCCGAGGGCCAGCCCCAGCGGGCCGTTCAGCCGCACGGCGTCGCCCGCCACGCCACGGGCCTGCTCCGCGAGCCGCGCCAGCAGCAGGGACTGGATCACGGTGCTCTTGCCACCGCCGTTGACCCCGGTCAGAACGGTCAGGGGGCGCAGCTCGAACGACTCCGACTGGAAACGCTTGAAGCCCCGGATCTCCAGGGAGGTGATCATTGGCCCGCCCGTGAGTCCACCATGGCGGTCGTGAACCGGTAAGCCACCCGGGTACGGTCCGCGGTGGACGAGGTGATGGCGTTGAGGTAGGCGACATCGTCGGTCATCCGCTCGCGGGCCGCCTTCACGATGTCCGCACGGCGCCTGCGTAGGTCGTCCGCCGTGTGCACGGGATGGGCCAGGGCCAGCGACCAGCTCTCGAACATGGCACGGTTGATCGGTCGCCGCCAGTCCTCACCCTTGGGCCACTTACGGAAGGCGTGCTCGCCGAAGACGAGGTATGCGTGGGACATCGCCCGTTCGAACGCGGCCTCCAGTTCCGCCACCCGCTCGTCAGGCACCTGCTTGGCGTCGTCCAGCAGTTCGGTGGCGTCCATCAGGAACGTCTCCATCACGGGCCGCTCCATGTACGCCTCGGTCGTCTTCAGCCAGAACGCGGCGAACCGAAGCGCCATCTCCCGGTCGTTCATCCGGATGTGATCCGTCAGGCCTCCCCCGGTGGCTCTGGCGAACGCCTCTGTGTGGGTCATCCGACGCAGGATGTCCCGGCTGCGCTTTCCGCTCATGCAGTGCCTGATCTCCTGCCCGTTGAGCGGAGTACCACCCGTGTTGATCCGCTTGAAGATCTCGTACGTCACTCCGCGCGGTGTCGTCGGGTCGATCACGTTGACGATCAGCTGGGTGTTGTTGATCCGCCGCTGGAACGGCACGGGAAGATCACTGAACCGCAGGTCCTTCAGGTCGGTGAGATGCTCCAGCTTGCCCAGGGCGAAGCCCGCCTCGCCACCACGCACGAAGGCATGCAGGGTGGACAGCCGCTGCAGTCCGTCGACAACCCGGAACGACCCGTCGGCGTCCTCCGCGAAGTAGAACGCGGGCAGCGGGATCTGCAGCAGCAGGGACTCGACCAGCAGGGACTTCTGGTCGGATCGCCAGACCCTCAATCGCTGGAAGTCCGGGGCCAGTTCGATGGACTCTTCGTCGATCTGGTCGAGGATGTTGCGCAGCGAGAACTGGCTGGTGTTCACCCGGATCTGGTCGGGGTTCCACGGTCGTTGGATCCGCTCGGTCTCCTCACCGGGGTCCTCGACCTCAATGTCCGTGGCGTGTCCCTCGAATACGTCCTCCACCACGTCAGGGGTTCTCTGCGCCGCACCGTCCGTCACCATGTCGGCCATCCTAGGGGCGAGTGATCGAGGGAGTGGGGGCGTCGTGTTCATCTCCTCCGCCCCACTCGGCCGTAGGGCCGCGACGGCCGACGGCGATCCTGAGGACCTCCGCCAAGGACTCGACCAGGCGGCCGGCGATCCAGCGCAGTTGGTCGGCTGTGAGGCCCGCGTCGGCGTCGACCATCGGCCGGGCCAGGCCCAGGACGACAGCGGCGGTTTCGAGCCCTCGCCGGCTGTCGGGTGTGCGCGGCTCGTCGGTCACCGCACGGCCGTTCGCCGTGCGGGCAGGTCGAACCACACCGCCTTGCCCTCCGGGTGCGGCGGGCCACCGTACGGGATGTCCGGGCCGTGCCCCCAGCAACCCCCGGTGAGGGCGTGGACCAGGTACGGCCCCCGGCCGCCGCCGTGCTCCCAGGCCTGCGGCGACAACTCCCTTATCACCGGCGGTTTCTCGTCCCCGTCGTACACCACGACCCGCAGCCGCCCCTCCGCCACGTCCAGCCACAGCACGGTGCCGTCACCGCCCTTCGCGTGGACGCAGGCGTTGGTGACGAGTTCGGAGGCGCAGAGGACCGCGTCGTCGACCAGGGTGCGGTCCAGGCGCAGCGCGCGCAGGACGGTGGCGACGAAGTCGCGGGCGATGTGGGGGGAGGTGTCGAGGGGCGGACAGACGAGGGTGTACGAGGGCATGGGGCATCAACTCCGGGGGAGGTGAGGGGTTTGCACGCACCTGTCCGCGTTGCTCTCCGGCGCCCCGGTGTCGATGGTCGGGGTGGCGCTTCCAACGGGGTAGGGGCATGCGAGAGTTGCAGATGGGTGACCATGAACCGGAAGGCCGCCGCTCAACTGGGAGTCAGCCCGACCCAGATCAGCCACATCGAGTCCGGGCGGTTCGGCCTCAGCATTGAACGACTCCGCAGGATGGCGGAGTTCTACGACTGCGACGACACCGCCCTCGTTGACGCGCTGGTCGAGATGTCAGTACCCCGCCTCGGCAACTGGTGGGAGGAGTACAGGGGCGCGATGCCACCGCAGGCGCTCGACCTGGCCGAACTTGAGCATGACGCGTCATACGTCCGCGCATTCGAGGTGGTGCACATCCCGGGAGTCCTCCAGATCGAGGAGCACGTGCGCGCGGCCTCCGTCTTCTTCGAACCGAACCTTGCGGAGGAGGCCCGCGAAACGCGCGTCTCGTTCCGGATGCGGCGACAGCAAGTGCTGGAAGCGGGCACACCGTACGACGTCATCATCCACGAGGCCGCGCTGCGCATGCGCGTCGGCGGTTCTCAGGTCACCCGCGCACAGCTCGAACACCTTCTTCAGGCAGCCGACAGGAAAACGCTCACCCTCCGCGTAGTCCCGTTCGCCGCCGAGGGCTTCGCAGGAGCCGGGTACGCCATGCAGTACGTCGGCGGGCCGGTCCCCCAACTCGACACCGTGCAGATCGACACCACACACGGCGCCGAATTCATCAACGCCACAGCGCGGCTGAACCGGTACCGGGCCCTCTTCGAAAGTATCGACAACGCGGCACTCGCGCAGAATGCTTCCCTTGACCTCATCCGCCGTATCGCCCAGGAACTGTGAAGGATCTCCCTGTGCCCGAAGGACTCCACTGGCAGAAGTCGTCGTTCTCCGGGGGAGGCGGAGACACCTCCTGCGTAGAGATATCCACCACCCCCGCCACCCTCCACCTCCGCGAGAGCGACAGCCCCGCCATCATCCTGTCGCCCACCCCCACCGCCCTGCACGCCCTCCTCACCACCCTGCGGGACGGCCGCCGAACCTCGCTGGAGGGATGAGCGGCCGGTTCAGCGGCGCGGTGGCTCCAGCCCCAGGAGTCTGTCCTTCAGCGCGGGGAACTGCTCACGCGTCGTCGCGACCCTCGTCGGGTCGAGGTCGACCGTGAGGACCTCCTCGTCGGGGCCCGCCTCCGCCAGGACCTCGCCCCAGGGGTCGACCACGATTGAGTGACCTGCCTGGGGAACTCCCGCGTGTGTACCGGCCGTTCCGCAGGCGAGGACGTAGACCTGGTTCTCCACCGCCCGGGCCTGCGCCAGCAGCGTCCAGTGGGAGCGACGGCGCTCCGGCCAGCCCGCCGACAGCACGAACATCTCGGCGCCCGCGTCGACGAGCCCCCGGAACAGCTCGGGGAACCGCAGGTCGTAGCAGGTGGCGATGCCGATGGTCGTGTCCGGGACGCGGAGTGTCACCAGCTTCGCGCCGGCACCCATCAGCACGGCCTCGCCCTTGTCGAAGCCGAAGCGGTGGATCTTGCGGTAGGAGGCGGCGAGGTCGCCGGACGGTGAGAAGACGAGGGAGGTGTTGTAGAGGGTGCCGTCAGGGGCCCGCTCCGGGATCGAGCCGGCGTGCAGCCAGACGCCCGTGTCGCTCGCCGCCTCGGCCATCGCCTCGTACGTCGGCCCTTCCAGCGGTTCGGCCGCCGAGGCGAAGGATTCGAACGCGAATGCCCCGGTGGTCCAGAGCTCCGGGAGGACGACGAGATCGGCGCCTGCCTGGTCCCGTACCAGCGAGGCCACCCGCCGCCTGCGTGATTCGACCGATTCGTCCTCGTCTACGCCGATCTGGATGAGCGAGGCGCGCACAGTACCACCGTCCTGGCATTCGAGCCGTCCACACCGGCCTACGATCGTCACACGAAAGCACTGCCGGGGTGCCTCAGAGCAGCGTAACTTAACGTTTCACAGCACCCACTGACAGCCGCCGACGACCTACTCCACGCCGTCAACGCCGACGCCCCCACTGAAGACCACCACCCACGTAGCCGACACGTACCGACCGTACTGACACGTACCGACCGCCCGAGGGGTCCCGTTCCGTGAGTCTGCATCCCACTCTTCAGCCCTACGCCGACGCCTGGACCCACTCCGTGGACGCGATATCCGAGCTGGTGTCGCCGCTCGTGGAGGGCGAGTGGAACCGCCGGACGCCGTGCCCGGGGTGGTCGGTGCGCGATGTGGTCTCCCATGTCATCGGCCTGGACTGCGAGATGCTCGGCGACCCCCGGCCGATCCACACCCTGCCGCGCGACCTGTACCACGTACGGACCGAGCACCAGCGGTACATGGAGATGCAGGTCGACGCCCGCCGTCACCACACCGCGCCGGAGATGACCTCCGAGCTGGAGTACACGATCATCCGGCGCAACCGCCAGCTGCGGAACGAGTCCCGGGACCCGGGTCACAAGGTGCGGGGCCCGCTCGGCACCGAGCTGACCCTCGAACAGGCCATGCGCAACCGCGCCTTCGACGTCTGGGTCCACGAGCAGGACCTGCGCGCCGCGCTGGGGCAGCCGGGGAACCTGGACTCGCCGGGCGCGCACGTCGTCCGTGACGAACTGCTGTCCGTGCTGCCGAAGGTGGTCGCGGAGGACGCGCAGGCGCCGCGCAGTTCGGCCGTCGTCTTCGACGTGCACGGCCCGGTGGAGTTCATCCGTACCGTCCGCGTGGACATCCAGGGCCGCGGCACGCTGGAGACGGCTCCCGCTCTCGGCCCCGCCGCCACCCTCACGCTCGACTGGGAGACCTACGTCCGTCTCGCCTGCGGCCGCGTCACCGCCGATCTCGTCGCCGACCGCATCAAGGCCGAGGGCGACCCCCACCTGATCGCGGCGATCCTGCACGCGTTCGCGGTGACCGTGTAGCGGCCGGGTGACCTGTAACGGCTGGGTGACCTGTAACGGCTGGGTGACCTGGTAGCGGCCGACTCTGCGGGACCGTCGGCTCTCGGGGCGCCGAAGCGCCGCCCCTCACACCGGCGCCCCGGCCCTACGCCGGTACGTGCACCGTCTCCACCCGGCTCGCCACCAGGCGTTCCCGCTCACGGCGGGCCGCGCGGCCGCGCAGGCGGAGGATCTGGCTCAGGCCCAGCGCCTGGAGGACGAACACGGCGGAGAAGGCGATGCCGTAGTCGTCGTCGGTCAGGTCCAGGAGGACGCCGACCGCGAACAGGGTCGTCATGGAGGCGACGAAACCACCCATGTTGGTGATCCCGGAGGCGGTGCCCTGACGCTCCGGCGGGTTCGCCGGGCGGGCGAAGTCGAAGCCGAGCATCGAGGCCGGACCGCAGGCGCCCAGGACCGCGCAGAGCACGATCAGGAGCCACATCGGGGCGTGCTCGCCGGGGTGGACGAGCGTGGTCGCCCACACCGCCGCCGTCGCGAGGACGGTGCCGAGCGCCAGCGGCAGCCGCGCGGCGTGGTGCCGGGCGACGATCTGGCCGTACACCAGTCCGACCACCATGTTGGACAGGACGACGAGAGTGAGCAGTTCACCGGCGGTGCCCCGGCTGAGCCCCTGCGCCTGGACCAGGAACGGCATCCCCCACAGCAGCAGGAACACCATCGCCGGGAACTGGGTGGTGAAGTGCACCCACATCCCGAGCCGGGTGCCGGGCTCCCGCCAGGACGCCACGATCTGCCGCCGCACGTACGCGGCACCGTGGTGCGGGAACGGCTCCGGCTCGTGCCCGTCCGGGTGGTCCTTCAGGAACAGCAGCGTGAGGGCCAGCACGACCAGACCGGCGACCGAGCTGCCCGCGAACGCCGCCGTCCAGCCCACCCCGTGCAGCAGCCGGGCCAGCAGCAGCGTCGAGACCAGGTTGCCCGCCATGCCGACCAGGCCCGCCATCTGCGCGACCAGCGGCCCGCGTCGGGCCGGGAACCACCGGCTGCCCAGCCGCAGCACACTGATGAACGTCATCGCGTCGCCGCAGCCCAGCAGCGCCCGCGACGCCAGCGCCATGCCGTACGACGGAGACAGCGCGAAGCCGATCTGGCCGGCCGTGAACAGCAGGATGCCCAGGGTCAGCACCTTCCTGGTGCCGAGCCGGTCGACCAGCAGGCCGACGGGTATCTGCATGCCGGCGTAGACCAGCAGCTGGAGGATCGAGAACGTGGACAGGGCGGAGGCGCCCACATGGAAGCGCTCGGCGGCGTCGAGGCCGGCCACGCCCAACGACGTACGGAAGATGACGGCGACGAAGTAGACGGAGACGCCCACACCCCAGACGGCGAGGGCGCGGCGGCCGCCGGGCGGGTCCCCGGGCAGGGACCCGGCGGACGACGATATGACGGGGCGGCTCAACGGACCTCCCCCCGCGCCAGCATGGAGAACCAGCTGACGTGCCGGTGCACGAGCGCCACGGCCGCCTCCGCGTCTCCCGCGCGCAGCGCCCGGAGGATCTCCTCGTGCTCGGTGAGCGTCTTGGTGATGCGGTCCGGGTGGGCGTGCATCACGGCGACGCCCATCCGCAGCTGCCGGTCGCGGAGTTGGTCGTAGAGGCGGGAGAGGATCTCGTTCCCGCCGCTGCGGACGATCTCGGCGTGGAAACAGCGGTCGGTCACCGCGGCGCCCGCCAGGTCCCCGGCGGCGGCCTGCGCCTTCTGCTGTTCCAGCAGGCTCTCCAGCCGCTCGATCAGCTGCGGCGAGGCCGGGGCCGTCTTGCGGACCGCGTGCTCCTCGACCAGCTGCCGGGTCTCCACGACGTCCGCGATCTCCTGCGCGGAGACGGGCAGCACGAGGGCGCCCTTCTTCGGATAGAGCTTGATCAGCCCTTCGACCTGCAGCCGCAGCAGCGCCTCGCGCACCGGCGTCCGTGACACGCCGACCTCCTCGGCGAGCTCACCCTCGGTGAGCAGCGTGCCGCCCTCGTAGCGGCGCTCCAGAACACCCTGCTTGACATGGGCGTAGACACGGTCGGCGGCGGGGGGCTGCTTCACGGAGGGGATCGCGGGGACAGAGGCGGGAGCCGGGGCGGAGGGCATGTCCACAGCATAGATACAACACGTACGCATCGCTGCCCTCGTCCACGATCCGGGACGGCACGCCCACTGCGGAACCAGCCCAGAGACCGCCTCGCACCCACCCTGAACCCGTCGAAGAACTGTGAGATGGACGCGAATTGATCCCCGGCACACCCAGAGCACAACCTTTTGTGCTACTCACTTGTCACATGAGAAGCGGCACTGCTTGCCCGAAACCGGAGCACAAGTGGCCGCGCTCCACAGACATTTGACGCAATCGGGGTACTTGACTTGATTACCGCCATAAAGGGCGCACGTGTCCGCAGAGCCGCTGCAGTCGTCGTGACCACCGGTGCGATGATCGCGACCGGAGTCGTCACCTCCGCTCCCGCGCAGGCGGCTCCCGCGAAGCCGACGATCACCGCCAAGGGCGGGTTCGTATGGAACAACGCCAACAGCAAGGCCCTGTACACGAAGGCCGCGGACACCAAGCGGTCCACGGGCTCCACCACCAAGATCATGACCGCCAAGGTCGTGCTGTCGCAGAAGAACCTGAACCTGAACGCCAAGGTCACGGTCTCGAAGGCGTACAGCGACTACATCGTCAAGAACCAGGCCTCCCACGCCGGCCTGATCGTCGGCGACAAGGTCACCGTCCGCCAGCTCCTCTATGGGCTGATGCTGCCGTCGGGCTGCGACGCCGCGTACGCGCTCGCCGACAAGTTCGGCACGGGCTCGACGCGTGCGGCGCGGGTGAAGTCGTTCATCGGCAAGATGAACTCCACCGCCAAGAGCCTCGGCATGACGAACACGAAGTTCGACTCCTTCGACGGCATCAGCAACGGTTCGAACTACTCGACGCCTCGCGACCTCACCAAGCTCGCCAGCAACGCGCTGAAGAACTCCACGTTCAAGTCCATCGTGGGCACGAAGACCACCAAGCAGAAGGTGACCACCAAGAGTGGCGGCTACCGCTACTACACCTGGAACAACACCAACACCCTGCTCGGCTGGAAGGGCACCTTCGGCGTGAAGACCGGCTCCGGCGCCCAGGCCAAGTACTGCCTCGTCTTCGCCGCGACCCGCAACGGCAAGACGGTCGTGGGCACCGTCCTGACGTCCACCAACGCGACCACCCGCACGGCCGACGTGAAGAAGCTGATGGACTACGGCTTCGCCACGCTCTAGACGACCGGCCTCTCGGAGGCATGCGAAGGGGGCCACCGCTCACCGCGGTGGCCCCCTTCGCGTTTCCCGCGCAAGCCGATCAGGCTTCTTCACCTCGCAATGGTGAACATGGCTAACCCAGCTGGCATATTCGATTTCCACCTCCGTACGTTCCACAGCGGAGGTGGTTCAGATGATCGAACCCAGCAAGCACCAGCCCGACCCCCGCATGCGGAAGGAGGACGCCCTCGACGTCGGCGACTTCGTCTACGCGGCTACCGGAGCCCGGGTCCGCCGACTCACGATGCCGGACGGGACGCATTGGTTCCCGGCGGTGGATGTCTGCAAAGAACTAGGCCATACCAGCCCCAGCAAAGCGGTCTCCGACCATGTCCCGCAAGAACACCGAGCAGCCCTGGAGACTGTCAGCAATACTTACGGTCTCAGCATTCCTGCAGGTAGAGAGTGGCGTCGAGACCTGATTCTCATCGACATCCAAGGTCTCCTCCTTCTCGTCACCGCCTGCACGAAGCCCACTGCGGCTCCCTTCAAACAGTGGGCCGTGGGAGTGATCGAGACCGTTCAGCGCGAAGGCTCCTACACCTTGGAGGAGGCCGAGGTGCAGCCCGCAGATCCGGCGGCCCCGTCGCGTACGCCATGCCCGAGCAGGTCGCGGAAGCCATCGTCCGGCTGGAGGAGCGCAACCTCCTCGCCGACGAGAAACTCGCGCAGGCACAGCACAGGTCGATCGCCCTGCAGGAGCACATGGTGGAGTTGCGGAGCGCAACCCTCGCCGCCCAGCAGGCCATCGCCCAGGCCATGGAACGCATCGCCGACCGGCTCGACGCCCTCGCCCTCACCCTCGCCCGACCGACGCCGGACACCACCGCGTTCGCGACGCGCGCCACCACGGAGACGGTACTGGCCGACTGGCGCGAGCGTTTGTCCGTGACGGCGGACGTGTGGACGGTGGCCGTCGTGATCGCCCCGGTCCTCGTCGAGGAGGGCGAGTCGCGGCAGCCGCTGGAAGCCATCGCGGCCCGTACGGGCCTGTCGGTGCACCGCCTCAACGAATGCCTGCGGCTGCTGCGCAAGCACGCCTGCATCCAACCCATGGGCGCGGCGGAGGACGGGGCGCCGGTGTATGTGCTCAGCCGGCACTGACGGCAACGTCTGACCAGGGCTGACAAAGAATGAAAAGGAAAGACTGAAAAAGAAGGGGCCGGTCGCAAGACGAAGTTGCGGCCGACCCCTTCTGCATGACCCTACCCAGTCACCGGACTCACGCCCAAGTGATCAGCCTCTTCGGCTGTTCCAGGATCGCCGCCACGTCCGCCAGCACCTTCGAGCCCAGCTCCCCGTCCACCAGGCGGTGGTCGAAGCTCAGGGCCAGGGTTGTCACCTGGCGGGGCTTCACCTTCCCCTTGTGCACCCAGGGCTGGAGGCGGATCGAGCCGACCGCGAGGATCGCGGACTCGCCCGGGTTCAGGATGGGCGTGCCGGTGTCGATGCCGAAGACGCCGACGTTGGTGATGGTGACCGTGCCGCCCTGCATGGCGCCAGGGGAGGTCCGGCCCTCCTTGGCCGTCGAGACCAGCTCGCTCAGCGACTGCGCCAGCTCCGGCAGCGTCTTGGCGTGCGCGTCCTTGATGTTCGGGACGATCAGACCGCGCGGGGTGGCCGCGGCGATGCCGAGGTTCACGTAGTGCTTGACCACGATCTCCTGGGCGGCCTCGTCCCAGGTGGCGTTGATGTCCGGGTTGCGCCGGATCGCGACCAGCAGGGCCCTGGCGATCAGCAGCAGCGGGTTGACCCGCAGGCCCGCCAGCTCCTTGTCCTGCTTCAGCTCCTCGACCAGCTTCATCGTCCGCGTCACGTCGACGGTCACGAACTCCGTGACGTGCGGGGCGGTGAAGGCCGAGCCGACCATCGCCGCGGCCGTCGCCTTCCGGACACCCTTGACCGGAACACGGGTCTCCCGCGCGCTGTCGTACGAGGCCACCGGGGCCGGGGTCTGGACGGGCGCGGCGGACGGGGCTGGTGCGACGGGGGCCGGCGCCGTCACGGGCTCGGGAGCCTTCGGCGGGGCCACGGCCGCGTGGACGTCCTCGCGGGTGATGATGCCGTCCGGGCCCGACGGGGTGATCGTCGCCAGGTCCACCCCGAGGTCCTTGGCGAGCTTGCGGACCGGCGGCTTGGCCAGCGGACGCGCGACGGTGACCCCGTGCTGTCCGTGTCCGTTGAGGTCGCCCTGGATGCCCTGGAGAGCCGAGGCGCCGTACAGCGTGTCCTCGGCGGGCGCGGCGGCGGCCGGGACGCCCTTGCGGGGGCGGCGCTTCGTGGAGGACTCGGCGACGCCGTAACCGACGAGGACCGGCTTGCGGCCCTCGGGCTTCTTGGTCGCCGGCGCCGCCACGGGCTTGGCCGCGGGCTTCGGCTCGGCCGCGGGCGCGGCGGGCTCGGCGGGCGCGGCTTCGTCCGCGCCGGCCGGGGCCGCACCGCCCGCCACGTCCACCGCGATGATCGACGTGCCGACGTCGACCGTGGTGCCCTCGGGGAAGTGCAGGGCGCGTACGACACCGTCGTACGGGATGGGCAGCTCGACGGCGGCCTTGGCCGTCTCGACCTCACAGACGATCTGGCCGTCGGTGACGGTGTCGCCGGGCTGGACGTACCACTTGAGGATCTCGGCCTCGGTGAGTCCCTCACCCACGTCGGGCATCTTGAACTCGCGCGGAGACGCGTCTGTCATCGTCGTCACGGACCTCTCCCTCAGTACGCCAGCGAGCGGTCGACGGCGTCGAGCACCCGGTCCAGGTTCGGCAGGTACTCCTCCTCCAGCCGGGCCGGCGGATACGGGGAGTGGTATCCACCGACGCGCAGGACCGGAGCCTCCAGGTGGTAGAAGCACCGCTCGGTGATGCGGGCGGCGATCTCCGCGCCCGAACCGAAGAAGACCGGGGCCTCGTGGACCACGATCAGACGGCGCGTCCGCTCCACGGAGGCCTGGATGGAGTCGAAGTCCAGCGGGGAGACCGACCGCAGGTCCAGGACCTCCAGGGCCCTGCCCTCCTCGGCCGCGGCGTCGGCGACCTCCTGGCAGAGCTTCACCATCGGGCCGTACGCGGCGAGCGTGAGGTCGGTGCCCTCCCGGACCACCCGGGCCTTGTGCAGCGGGCCGGGGATCGCCTCCGGGTTGACCTCGGCCTTGTCCCAGTAGCGCCGCTTGGGCTCGAAGAAGATCACCGGGTCGTCGCTCTGGATGGCCTGCTGCATCATCCAGTAGGCGTCCGAAGCGTTCGACGGCGAGACCACCTTCAGGCCCGCCACGTGCGCGAACAGCGCCTCCGGGGACTCGGAGTGGTGCTCGACGGCGCCGATGCCGCCGCCGTAGGGGATACGGACGACGACGGGGAGCTTGACCTTGCCCAGCGAGCGCGCGTGCATCTTGGCCAGCTGGGTGACGATCTGGTCGTACGCGGGGAAGACGAAGCCGTCGAACTGGATCTCCACCACCGGGCGGTAGCCCCGCAGGGCCAGGCCGATGGCGGTGCCGACGATGCCGGACTCGGCGAGCGGGGTGTCGATCACCCGGTCCTCGCCGAAGTCCTTCTGAAGGCCGTCGGTCACCCGGAACACACCGCCGAGCTTGCCGACGTCCTCGCCCATGACGAGAACCTTGGGGTCGGCTTCGAGGGCCCTGCGCAGCGATTCGTTGATCGCCTTGGCGATCGCCATGTTCTTCACGGCGGATTGCCCGGCGGTCTGCCCTGCCGCCTGCGCGGCTGTCTGCGTGGTCATCGCTACTTGCCCTCCTCTTCGTCCACATCGGCGAACGACGCCTGGTACGCCGCGAACTGGGCGCGCTCCTCGTCCACGAGCGCGTGGCCGTCCGCGTACGCGTTCTCGAAGATGGCGAAGTGGTCCGGGTCGGGCATGGCACGCACCACTTCGCGCACTCGCCTTCCCAACGCCTCGCTCTCCGCTTCGAGTTCCGCGAAGAATCCCTCGTTCGTGTCCGTTTCGGACTCGAGGTAGCTGCGCAGACGCGCGATCGGGTCCTTGGCCTCCCAGGCCACCCGCTCGTCGTCGTGGCGGTAGCGGGTGGGGTCGTCGGAGGTGGTGTGGGCGCCCATGCGGTAGGTGTACGCCTCGACCAGGGTGGGGCCCTCGCCCCGGCGGGCGCGCTCCAGCGCCCACTTGGTGACGGCGAGGCAGCCGAGGACGTCGTTGCCGTCGACGCGGACGCCCGGGAAGCCGAAGCCCTGGGCGCGCTGGTAGAGCGGGACGCGGGTCTGCTTCTCCGTGGGCTCCGAGATGGCCCACTGGTTGTTCTGGCAGAAGAACACGACCGGCGCGTTGTAGACCGCGGAGAAGGTGAACGCCTCGGCGACGTCGCCCTGGCTGGAGGCGCCGTCACCGAAGTAGGCGACGACCGCCGAGTCGGCGCCGTCCTTGGCGACGCCCATGGCGTAGCCGGTGGCGTGCAGCGTCTGGGAGCCGATGACGATCGTGTAGAGGTGGAAGTTGTTGCTGTTCGGGTCCCAGCCGCCGTTGTTCACACCGCGGAACATGCCGAGCAGATTGGTCGGGTCGACGCCGCGGCACCAGGCGACGCCGTGCTCGCGGTAGGTCGGGAAGACGTAGTCGTCCTCGCGGGTGGCCCGCCCGGATCCGATCTGGGCGGCCTCCTGGCCGAGCAGCGAGGCCCACAGGCCCAGCTCGCCCTGGCGCTGCAGGGAGGTGGCCTCGGCGTCGAAGCGACGGGTCAGCACCATGTCCCGGTACAGGCCGCGCAGCTCGTCGGCGGTGATGTCCGCGACGAACGGGTCGTACGCCGCGGTTTCTGCGTTCCTGACGCGCTTGCCCTCGGGCGTCAGCAGCTGGACGAGTTCGGGCTGGGCGTCGGTCGGCTTCTTCGCAGTGGCGCGCCTGGTGCCGGCCGCCTTGCTGCCGGTGGTGCCGGTCTTGCCTGCGGCGCTGCGTCGCGGCTTGCGCGCGGCAGTGCTCTCCACGGTCACGTGTGCTCCTCCGTCGGTCCGGCCCCCGGGGTTGCCGGGTGACCAGTGCGGCTCGCCTGATCCCGGTGCCCGTGCACGGGGTGGGTGCCCTTGGCCGGGAACAGACGTGACAGGTGCCCCGGCGAGCGCCCTGCACGAGGCACGTTACCCAGTGCGCCACATTCCTGTGAAACCCCTACTGACCTGCGATTTTCCTTGGATTTCCAAGTAATTCGGTACTAGGGGGTCCAAGTAGTTCGCGTCTGTCGGGAACAGCTGCTGGTCACAGCACTGGCTACAGCCTGGCAGGGGGCCGGAACACCGGCACGTTATCCCGGCCACCCCGGCCACGGGAAGAGTTCGCCGGATACGGGCCGCGAGATCGGTGGCGCAAGTTGCTCCATCCGTGAAGCGGGCGGGAGTGCCCTGCTCCGCCCCGGGCGCGGCGTCCGCCCGGCCCGTATGTCTGCGCGTCGATTCGGAGTTCGGATCCATGCACTCGGTGATCGGTAACGACTGTGTGTGACAAGCGTGAGGTCAGCAGCGTGGCGCGTGCCCTAACATCTGGCGCGTGCCGCGCTCATCTGTACCACCCCCTGTGCTCCACACGCCCCCTCTGGGCCCCCTGCTGGAGCAGTACGCCGCCGGTTCCGTGCTGGCCTGTGAACCCGTGGACGAGGGACTTCTCAATCGCGGCTACCGACTCCGCACCACCCGCGGCCGGTACTTCCTCAAGCACCACTTCGACCCCGAGACCGCCCACCCGGCCGCGATCCTGCGCCAGCACCGGGCCACCCAGTGCCTCGCCGACCTGGGCGTTCCCGTCGCCCCGCCGCTGATGGGCCGGGACGGGGGCACGGTGACGGTCGTCGCCGGCCACGCCTACGCCCTGCACCCGTGGATCGAGGGGCGCCACCGGCACGGCGGCCAGCTCACCCCCGGGCAGTGCGCCCGCCTGGGGGCGCTGCTGGGGGTCGTGCACGCCTCGTTGGAACGGGTGATGCCGACGCCGGAGGAGCCGGGCGCGTCCGTGAAGGAGACGGTCTCACCCGCGCGGAAGCGGCTGATCCCGGCGCAGCGGCGGGCCCGGGAGGCACGGCGGCCTCCAGGAAGTACCGGTGCTGCCGGTGATGCCGGGGCCGTCGGGACCGAGAGCGCCGATCCCGCGCAGACCTTCGCCCTCATCGACGATCTGCTCGACCGGGTACGCCACCACCACCCGGCCGCCCCCTTCGACGCGCTCGCCCGGCACCGGCTGCTGGAGCGCCGCCGCCTGCTGGAACGGCACGCGGACCGGCGGCCGCCCAGGGGTGGCCCGGTGGGCTGGGTGCACGGCGACTTCCACCCCTACAACGTGCTCTACCGCGACGACGTCCCCGAGGTGCCGGCCGCGATCCTCGACTGGGACCGGCTCGGTGTGCGGCCGCGCGCGGAGGAGGCGGTCCGGGCGGCGGTGATCTTCTTCGTCCGTCCCGTCGGCGCCCTCGACCTGGCGAAGGTGCGCGCCTACGCGCGCGCGTACCGGCGCTCCGCGGGCGCCGCCCCGGCCGAACTCGCGGCGGCCGTGCACCGTGTGTGGTGGGAGCGGCTCAACGACTTCTGGATGCTGCGCTGGCACTACGAGCGCGGTGACACGCGCGCCGACCCGCAGTTCCCTGCGGCCTCGGCGCTGGTGGTGTGGTGGACACGGGAGTACGCCGCGGTGCGCGAGGCGTTCGTGGAGTGAGCCGACGCGGCGCGCGCTGCACGACGAAGGGGTGCGCCGGGCGAGTTCCACCCCGGCGCACCCCTCTCCATCGTGGTCAGCCCGCTTCGCCGCCGATGCCGCCCGGCAGGCCGCCCGCGTCACCGCCGCCGCTGCTGTCGTCGGTCGGTTCGTCGGTCGGTTCGTCGGTCGGTTCCTCGGTGGTCGGCTCCTCCGACGTGGGCTCGTCGGTCGTCGGCTCCTCCGACGGCTGGCTCTGCGTCGGCGACGGGCTGGAGCTCGGCTGCTGCGTGTACGACGGGGTGTAGCCGCCGCCGTTGTTCGAGTCGGTGGAGTCGTCCGTGGGCTCCTCGGTCGCCTCGTCGGTGGGCGACTCGCTGGTGTCCTTGTCCTTGCTGGACGTCGTGGCCGTCGGGGACTTCGTGGTCCCGTTGCCGCCGCCGGAGTCGCCCTTGTTGTTCAGCGCCAGGGCGACGCCCGCCGCGATGGCGATCACCGCGAGGACGGCGAGGATCCACAGCTTGCCGCGGCCGCTGCCCCGGTTGCCGTTGCCCTCGAAACCGCCGTCGTCCCGGCCTCCGCCGCCGTACCCCGGCAGGATCGGCTGCGGGATCTGCGAGGTTCCCGATTCCCCCGGGTGCGGCATGACCGCCGTACCGGACATACCGCCCGGCGGGGTGTGCCGGCCCTCGTGCATGGCGACGGGCCCGGTGTTCCAGGTGCCGGTGTGGCCGCCCTGGTCGTAGAGCATCTGCAGGCCGTACTGGACGAGGCCGCGCATCTCCTCGGCCGTCTGGAACCGGTCGTCCGGCTCCTTGGCGAGGGAGCGCATGACCAGCCCGTCGAGCTCCGGGGGCGCCACCCCCTCCGAGGTCTCGGAGGGCGGCACCGGGATGTCCTGGACGTGCTGGTAGACCACCGAAAGGGGGGTCTCGCCGATGAAGGGCGGCCGGAGCGCCAGGAGTTCGTAGAGCAGACAGCCGGTGGCGTACAGGTCGGAGCGGTGGTCGACGGCCTTGCCGAGCGCCTGCTCCGGGGAGAGGTACTGCGGCGTGCCCATGACCATGCCGGTCTGCGTCATCGTCGTGGACGCGCCGTGCAGGGCGCGGGCGATGCCGAAGTCCATCACCTTCACCGCGCCGTTCGTGGTGATGATGACGTTCGCCGGCTTGATGTCACGGTGCACGATGCCGTGCTGGTGCGAGTACGCGAGCGCCTCCAGCACACCGGAGACGATGATCAGCGCCTGCTCGGGGCCGGGGGCCTCGGCGTTGAGCAGCAGGTCCCGGATGGTGCGGCCCTCGACCAGCTCCATGACGATGTACGGCACCGGGGTGCCGTTCACGACATCCTCACCGGAGTCGTAGACCGCCACGATCGAGTGGTGGTTGAGGCCGGCCACGGCCTGTGCCTCGCGCGTGAAGCGGGCCTTGGACACGGGGTCCTCGGCGAGGTCGGAGCGGAGCAGTTTGACCGCGACCGTCCGGCCGAGACGTACGTCCTCGGCCGCGAACACCTCGGCCATACCGCCCCGGCCGAGTCTGTGGGTCATCCGGTACCGGCCGTCACCTACCAGCCCGCCGTTGCCCCACAACTCCGGCGCGTCCGACATGCCGCCGCCAGTCGCCTCGGGGTCGGACGGGCCCTGAGAGCGCTGCTGCTGTGCCATCAGTCCTCGCCGTCGTTTCTGCCCGCGGTCCGCGCGGTACTTGTTACGGTCTCCGTCGGCCACGCTACAGCCTTCACGCAAGAGGCCGGTCCGGGTTGGATGCGCGACGGGTTCACGACGGATTCAAGGTGGATTCAAAGGTTGATCGGCCATGAAACCCGCAGCGCGCGCACTCGTGCAAGTTCTGTGTACCGGGCGTACGCCCCCTGTAACGCTTCCGCGACGCTTCTTTCGCGTACGGTCACGGATCGGGCACCGCGCTTGACGTGTCAGTGCCCTGGGGCAGACTTGGCCGGGAATAGCACAAAGGATCACCGGAATCATCAGGGATCACCGATCGCGGGAGCCACACCAGCTGCTTTCGCGCGCGCCGATGGGGGACGCAGGAAGATGAGCCAGGACGCCGCACAGGGCCGGTACGCGGGGCGGTCGCTAGCCGGTGGCCGGTACCAACTGCGTGACCTGCTCGGCGAGGGCGGCATGGCCTCCGTCCACCTCGCGTACGACTCGGTGCTCGACCGACAGGTCGCGATCAAGACACTGCACACCGACCTCGGCCGCGAACAGGCCTTCCGTGAGCGCTTCCGCCGTGAGGCGCAGGCCGTGGCGAAGCTCACCCACACCAACATCGTGTCGGTGTTCGACACCGGCGAGGACGATCTGGACGGCATGACGACGCCGTACATCGTCATGGAGTACATCGAGGGCAAGCCGCTCGGTTCGGTGCTCGACGCGGATGTCGCCCAGCTCGGCGCCATGCCGTCCGACAAGGCACTGAAGATCACCGCGGATGTGCTGGCGGCGCTGGAGATCAGCCACGAGATGGGCCTGGTCCACCGGGACATCAAGCCGGGCAACGTGATGATGACCAAGCGCAACGTCGTGAAGGTCATGGACTTCGGCATCGCCCGCGCCATGCAGTCCGGTGTCACGTCGATGACGCAGACCGGCATGGTCGTCGGCACCCCGCAGTACCTCTCGCCCGAGCAGGCCCTCGGCCGCGGCGTGGACGCCCGCTCCGACCTGTACTCGGTCGGCATCATGCTCTTCCAGCTGACCACCGGGCGACTGCCGTTCGAGGCGGACTCGCCGCTGGCCATAGCGTATGCGCACGTCCAGGAGGAGCCGGTCGTTCCCTCCTCGATCAACCGTTCCCTGCCGCCCGCCGTGGACGCCATCATCGCCCGCGCGCTGAAGAAGAACCCGAACGAGCGGTTCCCGAGCGCGGAGGCGATGCGGGACGAGTGCCTGCGGGTCGCCGCGTCCCTCCAGCCCGTCGCGCCGAGCATCGTGCCGGGTGTGCAGACGGCCAGCGGCGCGGGGGTCTCCTCCGCGGTCTTCCCGCCGATCGACCACACGGGCGCGCCGCAGTCGGGCAGCGTGCAGACGCCGTACCAGCCGCCGGCGACGGGCGGTTACGGCCCGCCCACGCCCGCCCCCACTCCGACGCCCGCCCCATCCTACGGCTACCCGCAGCAGGGCGGCTACCCGACGCCGCCGCAGACCGCCGCGTACTCGCCGCAGCAGGGCGGGGCCACCCCGCCTCCGTACAACATCACGCCCCAGCAGTCCTCGCTGTCGGCCGGGCACTCCGGGGGCGGGAAGAACAACAAGGGCGTCATCGTGGGCGCGATCGCGGTGTCGGTCCTGGCAGTCGGCGGTCTGATCGTGGCGCTCAGCCTGAGCTCGGGCACCGAAGCGGAGGGCGGTGACGACGGCGCGAACGCGTCCTCCTCGCCGACCGTGGTCGAGGGGCACAAGGGTCCGGACACGTCGAAGGTCATCGACTCGACCGAGTGCACGGAGCCCAGGGAGTCGTACAACGACTCCGACAAGATCGAACTGCCGGACTTCACCTTCAAGAACATCGACTCGGTGAAGAAGTGCTTCCAGGCGGCGGGCTGGCAGTACGACGTCCAGAAGGTCGACGAGAACACGTACGGCGAGGGCACGGTCATGGAGCAGTACCCGGCCGCCTCCGAGGACGTCGACCCCAAGGACATGCCCTCGATCATCCTCAAGGTCTCGACGGGCAACCCGGCCTGACGCCCCTGTCGCAGCCATGGCGGGAACAGTCGTAGGAAGGGCCCGGCACTCGGTGTGCCGGGCCCTTTGCGTACGTGGTGGGGGGTTTCGCCGAACGGCTCTCACAGGCTCTCACCGAGAGCCTGCCGGAAGGAGTGGCTAGAGGTACGGTCCGCCGGAGCGGCCGACCGTGCGCGGGTCGTCGTCGCCCTCGTGGCCGCCGACGCCGGGCGGCAGCGCGCGGCGCATCTGCTCCAGCTGGGCCCGGGCGGCCATCTGCTGGGCGAACAGCGTCGTCTGGATCCCGTGGAAAAGGCCTTCGAGCCAGCCGACCAACTGGGCCTGGGCGATCCGCAGTTCCGCGTCGCTCGGGATCACCTCGTCGGTGAAGGGCAGGGAGAGCCGCTCCAACTCCTCCACCAGCTCGGGCGCCAGGCCGTCCTCCAGTTCCTTGACGGAGCTGGCGTGGATCTCCTTCAGCCGGGCCCGGCTGGCCTCGTCGAGAGGGGCGACCCGTACCTCTTCGAGCAGTTGCTTGATCATGCTGCCGATGCGCATGACCTTGGCCGGCTGTTCCACCATCTCCGTCACCGGGACCTCGCGGGAGTCCTCATCGCCTCCACCGCCGCCCACGGCCATGCCGTCCTGGCCCACGACCAGGATCTGGGGCTGTTCGGGCGACCGTTCGTTCCTCGGCATCTCCATGCCGCCATTCTCTCGCACGCGTACACCTCACCACCCTGGTGCCCCCCACACAGGGTGATCCACCGTTTACGTGGCCACGGCCCGCGCCCCCGACCCACCGATGCCGCCGCGCGGTGTCGAGGTCGGTCTGCTCGGAGGAGGGGTGCGATGCGTCCGGATGCCGGGAGGTCGGTGCCGTGTGACGCTGAGGGCGTGGCTACCTGGCTTCGTTCGGTGCGCGTGACGGGACCGGTTCTCGTCGCGGGGCTGCTCGTCGTTCTGGTGACGGGGGTCGCGCCGACGGCGTACGCGGCCGATCCCGACCCCGCGACCTCCTGGGCCGGCAGCCGCGCGGGCGAAGGCCGCGAACGGCCGGGGCGGCCGGACGCAGTCCCCGCGGAACCGGAGGACGAGACCTCCACGCCCCGGAAGAGCCCGCCGCCGAACCGGACGGCCCGGGCTCCCCCTCGCCCCCGACCCTCCCAGAACGCCGCCCTGCCCGTGCCCGGCGTGCCACCCGGTACCGGCACCGCGACCGTCGAGGAGCCCGTCCTACAGGCCCTCGCCCTCGGTGGCGGCCTGATTCTCATAGGCATGGGCCTCGGACTGGCCTTCGTGGGGCTGCGCATACGGCGGTACTGAACCGGAGCCGGGCCACAGAGTCAGGCCCGGGTCCGGCTGAGCCCTCCTACGGCACCACCAGCAACACCTTGCCCACGTGGCCGCTCTCCTCCAGCACCCGGTGCGCCGTGGCCGCGTCGTCCATGGGGATCTCCCGGTCGACGACCGGCCGCACATGGCCACCGCCGATCAGGGGCCAGACATGTTCGCGTACGGCGGCCACGATCGCCGTCTTCTCCTCCTGCGGCCGGGCCCGCAGCGAGGTCGCGCTGATCGCCGCCCGCTTGGCGAGGAGGGCGCCGATGTTCAGCTCGCCCTTGATACCGCCCTGCAAGCCGATGATCGCGAGCCGTCCGTTGACGGCGAGGACCCGGACGTTGCGGTCCAGGTACTTTGCGCCCATGTTGTCGAGGATGACGTCCGCGCCCCTGCCGTTCGTGGCCGCCCGGACCTCCTCGACGAAGTCCTGCTCGCGGTAGTTGATCAGGATGTCCGCGCCCAGGGCGGCGCACTGCTCCAGCTTCTCCTTGGTACCCGCCGTGACGGCGACCTTCGCACCGACGGCCTTGGCGAGCTGGACGGCCATCGTGCCGATGCCGCTGGAGCCGCCGTGTACGAGGAGCGTCTCACCGGGACGCAGGTGGGCGATCATGAAGACGTTCGACCAGACCGTACAGGTCACCTCGGGCAACGCGGCGGCCTGCCGGAGGTCGAGGCCGGAGGGGACCGGCAGCAGCTGACCGGCCGGAACAGCGACCTTCTCCGCGTAGCCGCCGCCCGAGAGCAGCGCGCACACCTCGTCGCCGACGCTCCACCCGGCCACCCCGGGCCCGATCTCCGCGACTCGGCCGGAACACTCCAGGCCGGGGTAGGGGGAGGCGCCGGGCGGTGGGTCGTAGAAGCCCTGCCGCTGCAGCAGGTCGGCGCGGTTCACGGCGCTCGCCGCCACCTCGATGAGCACTTCGCCCTCGCCGGGCACCGGGTCGGGGACCTCGTCCCAGACCAGGGCCTCGGGTCCACCGGGTTCGGGAATCGTGATCGCATGCATGAGAGGGACGCTACCGATCCTGTGGGCTGAGCGTGAGTGAGCCCGCTCAGCCGCACGCCCCGAACGGTCTTGGGCGCTCCCCCACTGCCTCAAGGGCGTGGGAGGTACCCTCAGGTCCCCGGCATTCTCGACCCCGGGTCGGCGACACGCATCCCGTGCGTGGTCCGGGCCCGGGAGGCCGGCTCCCTGCGCGACCTGGCCATATAGGTACGGCCAAAGGCGACGGGGAGGCCGAACAGTTGGCCCGACCAGCCCAGGGCGCCGCAAGCTCACAAGTGGACGATCACACGATCGAGCTAATGGGGTGCGATCGACCCCCATCGGAGAGACTGTGGAGACCCCACGGCAGCACGGGTTCTCGCCGACGCGCTTCGCTCCGATACCGAAGCAGCCGACGCGATCGTGTTTCCCGCGTTTTTCCCGCGCGGCGACCGATGAGTTCCGGCAGTCCCGGCGGTCTCCCCTTGCGTAGCCCCGGACACGGGCCCCGTACGCGGAAGGATCTCAACATGAGCGCACAGACATCCGGCCTCGCGATCGAGACCGCGGGTCTGGTGAAGACGTTCGGCGAGACCCGGGCCGTCGACGGCGTCGACCTGGCCGTGCCCGCCGGCACGGTCTACGGCGTCCTCGGCCCGAACGGCGCCGGCAAGACCACCACCGTGAAGATGCTCGCCACACTGCTGCGCCCCGACGGCGGCCAGGCGCACGTCTTCGGACACGACGTCGTCCGGGAGGCCGACGAGGTACGCGGCCGGGTCAGCCTCACCGGGCAGTACGCCTCCGTGGACGAAGACCTCACCGGCAGCGAGAACCTGGTGCTGCTCGCCCGGCTCCTCGGCCACGACAAGCGAACGGCCCGGCAGCGCGCCGGTCAGCTGTTGGAGGCCTTCGGACTGAGCGACGCGGCCGGAAAGCAGGTCAAACACTACTCGGGCGGCATGCGGCGCCGCATCGACATCGCCGCGTCCATCCTCAACACGCCCGACCTGCTGTTCCTGGACGAGCCGACGACCGGCCTCGACCCGCGCAGCCGCAACCATGTGTGGGACATCGTGCGCGCGGTGGTCGCCCAGGGCACGACCGTGCTGCTGACCACGCAGTATCTGGACGAGGCGGATCAGCTGGCGTCCCGGATAGCGGTCATCGACCAGGGCAAGGTGATCGCGGAGGGCACGAAGGGTGAGCTGAAGGCGTCCGTGGGCGCCGGTTCCGTCCATCTGCGGCTGCGCGACGCGGCCCAGCGACCGCAGGCCGAGGAGGTGCTGCGCCTCGCCCTCGACGCCGACGTGCAGCGCGAGCCGGACCCGGTGGCGCTGACGGCGCGCGTCGGCGCGGGATCCGCGGGCGGACAGGGGGCCGCCGAGGCCGCCGCCCGGGCGCTCGCCGAGCTGGCCCGCACCGGCATCACCGTCGACAACTTCTCGCTGGGCCAGCCCAGTCTGGACGAGGTGTTCCTCGCCCTCACCGGTCACGACACCAAGGCGGCCACGAAGGCCGAGGACGCCCCTGAGACGAAGGACGAGGCAGCGGCATGAGCACCGCCACCACCACCGACAACAAGGAACTCGCCCCCGTCAGCGCCGAGTCGCTCGCCGCGCTGCTCATCGCGAAGGAACGCCCGCCGCGGCCCAGCGCCGTGTCGGCCTCGCTGACGTTCGGCTGGCGGGCCATGCTCAAGATCAAACACGTACCGGAGCAGCTCTTCGACGTCACCGCCTTCCCGATCATGATGGTGCTGATGTACACGTACCTCTTCGGTGGGGCGCTGGCCGGCTCACCGGAGCAGTACATCCAGTTCCTGCTGCCCGGCATCCTGGTGATGTCGGTCGTGATGATCACGATGTACACCGGCGTCTCGGTCAACACGGACATCGAGAAGGGTGTCTTCGACCGGTTCCGCTCGCTGCCCATCTGGCGGCCGTCGACGATGGTCGGCTATCTGCTGGGCGACG
This sequence comes from Streptomyces sp. MNU76, assembly GCF_020982545.1. GTDB lineage: Bacteria > Actinomycetota > Actinomycetes > Streptomycetales > Streptomycetaceae > Streptomyces. The sequence continues at coordinate 494,346 of NZ_JAJKLK010000006.1, forward strand.
CCCTGCGCTACGCGATCGCGTCGGTGGTGATGCTCACCGTCGGCATGATCCTCGGCTACCGCCCGGACGGTGGTGTGGTCGGTGTGGTCGCCGGGGTCGCGCTGCTCATCGTCTTCTCGTTCTCGTTCTCGTGGATCTGGACGATGTTGGGCCTCATGCTGCGCACCGAGAAGTCCGTGATGGGCGTCAGCATGATGGTGATCTTCCCGCTGACCTTCCTGTCCAACGTCTTCGTCGATCCGAGCACCATGCCGGGCTGGCTCCAGGCATTCGTCAACAACAGCCCGGTCACGCATCTGGCCTCGGCGGTCCGCGAGTTGATGGCGGGCGAGTGGCCTACTGCGGAGCTCGCCTGGACGCTGGGCTGGTCCGCCCTGTTCGTGCTGGTCTTCGGACCGATCACGATGCGGCTGTACAACCGCAAGTAGGCGATCGCTGCAAGAGGGTGGCCCCAGGGTACGGGATCCCGGGGCCACCCTTTTCGTTCCCGCTACGGCTTTCGCTCCCGCTACGGCAGGTGCTTGGTCTCGGGGGTGATCTTCGTGCTCGGGGTGGCCCGGACGATGGTGATCAGCCGGTCCGTCAACTGCAGCTCACCGATGGACGGATCGTCGTAGCCCAGCACCCGGTGCCCGCGCAGCACGCTGACCACCAGGTCCTCCGTCTCCCGAACACCTCGCCCCACCTCGGCCTTTATGACCGGCCGTTCGGCGATGTCGAGCCCGCTGCCCTGTTGGATGAGGTCCTCCATCACCATGCCGGCGGCGGGGCTGAGCACGGAGAGCCCGAGGAGCCGCCCGGCCGCGCTGGCGCTGGTGATGACGACATCGGCCCCGGACTGCTTCAGCAGCGGCGCGTTCTCCTCTTCCCGGACGGCGGCCACGATCTTCGCGCCCCGGTTGAGCTGGCGGGCGGTCAGCGCGACCAGGACGGCGGTGTCGTCCCGCGCGGTCGAGATGATGATCTGGCGCGCCTTCTGCAGCTCGGCCCGCAGCAGCACATCACTGCGGGTCGCGTCCCCGATGACCCCCGTGTACCCCTCGGAGGTCGCCGCCTCGACGGCCTTCGAGCTCGGGTCCACGACGACGATCTGCTCCTTCTTCAGACCCGTCGCGCAGACGGTCTGGACCGCCGACCGCCCCTTCGTCCCCCAGCCGACGACAACGGTGTGCTCCCTCAAAGCCGCCCTCCAGCGGTTCAGTCGCCATTCCTCGCGCGTGCGCTCCGTGAGAACCTCCAGCGTGGTGCCGACCAGAATGATCAGGAACAGCACACGCAACGGCGTGATCACGAAGATGTTGGTGAACCGGGCAGCATCGCTGACCGGGGTGATGTCGCCGTATCCGGTGGTGGAGAGGGTGACGGTCGCGTAGTAGAACACGTCGAGCATATCCACTGAACCGTCGGAGCTGTCGTTGTACCCCTCGCGGTCGGCATAGACGATGAAGGCGGTGGCGACCAGCAGGAACAAGGCCATCGCCAGCCGCTTGCCGACCTGACGGATCGGCCGCTCGACCTCTCGCTTCGGCAGTCTCACCTGGTGGGTCACGTGACGCTCGTCCGCGTTGCGGGCGATCGCGTCCTGGCCCGGAAGTTTCACGTGAAACACTCCCCGTTTCGGCGTACATCCCCTGGCTGCACTCCGCCCCCGACTGCCTTTTGTTTCACGTGAAACACCGTGGGTCGCAAGGCCGGTGGGCCGTATCGACGTTTCACGTGAAACACACCTGGATGCCTGCCGTCACCCAGGGCAGATCGAGCAGTTCCAGCTCCTGGCCGGAACGAGCGCCGCCCGGCGGTACGACGGCGAGGGCATCGGCGGTGGCGATTCCGCGGAGCATAGCGGGACCGTTGTAGTGCAACGGAAGGGCGTCATCACCCCGCAGACTGACCGGCACGAGCCGTGTGTCGTACGGGTGCCCGTGCACCGCCTCCCGAAGCGGCATCGTGTACGGCTCCGGGGCGGCGCGCCCGGCGAGGGTGCGCAGCAGCGGCTCGGCGAGCGTGAACAGTCCGGACACGGCGGCCAGGGGGTTACCGGGCAGCCCGACGAGGTGCTGATCCGGCTTGGTCCGGGCCAGCAGCATGGGGTGGCCCGGGCGCACTTTCACCCCGTCGACGAGGAGTTCGGCCCCGACACGGCGCAGGGTGGGGTGGACATGGTCGACGGGTCCGGACGCCGTGCCGCCCGTGGTGACGATGAGGTCAGCGGAGGACTTCTTCATCGCCCGGTACAGGGCGTCGGCGTCGTCGCCGAGGCGGCGTACGGCGGTGACCTCGGCGCCCAGTGCCCGGAGCCAGGAGGGCAGCATCGGTCCGAGGGCGTCCCGGATCGAGCCCTCGCGAGGGAGCCCCTCGGTGAGCAGTTCGTCGCCCAGGACGAGCAGTTCGACGCGTGGGCGGGGGAGCACGCTCAACGTGTCGTACCCGGCGGCCGACGCGAGCCCGAGCGCGGCCGGGGTGATCTGCGTGCCGAGCGGCAGCAGTTGGTCGCCGTTGCGGCACTCCTGGCCTCGTGGCCGGATGTCCTGCCCGTGGGCGAGGTCCCGGGTCGGGTGCAGTCGCCCCTTGTCGTCGGTGCGGCCGTGCTCGCTGCGCAGGACGGCGGTCGTGTCCGGCGGGATACGGGCGCCGGTGGCGATCCGGACCGCCTCTCCGTCCGTGAGCCGGACGGACTCACCGTGACCCGCCAGCACACCGTCCTCGCGTACCGCCCAGGGGCCGGGGCCCGCGACCGCCCAGCCGTCCATCGCCGAGGTGTCGAAGGAGGGAAGGTCGGTGAGGGCGGTGAGCGGGGCGGCGAGCACGAGACCGAGCGCCTTGTCGACGGTGACCGACACGGGGTCCCTGCGCCCGGCCGAGCGGGCGGCGCGTTCGGCGACGGCCCGGGCCTCGGGCCAGGAAGTGGCCCGGTGGTGAGAATCGTCCTTGGTCCGGTGCGCGCCGTTCTGACCGGTCGTGGGGGTCTCGCGGGAGGAGCGCGGCTCGGCCGGTCCCCGGACGGGCCTGTCGTTGGCCACGGCCAGCGCCTCCTCCACGTCGAGCTCCTCGGCGTCCTGGGCGGTCATCCGGCGGCCGGGCCGGTGTCCTGGCCGGCGCCGGGCCCGGGGTGGGGCTGGGCGGCCGGGGCGGCTTCGGGCAGGGCACCCGGCCCGGCCTCGGGAGTGGCCTCGTCGGCCCAGCGTAGAGCCAGGGCCGAGGCCTTGCGCGCGGCCTCGGTGACGGCCTCGGGGCCTCCCCCGGCCCTGGCGGCGGCGTAGCCGATGAGGAAGGTGGTCAGCGGGGCGGCGGGCCGGGCCACGCTGTGGGCGGCGTCACGGGCGAGGTCGAGCAGCTCGGTGATGTCGACGTCGAGGTCGATCCCCAGCTCGTCCTTGACTGCGGAAATCCATTCATCCAACACGTGGCCATGCTCCCTGATCCTTGCGCGGGCGGCGGCGATGTCGTCCCAGGTGTCGCAGTCGAAGGACGCGAGGGGGTCGGTGATTCGGGTGAGGCGCAGTGCGGCGGTCAGCCGCCGCAGGGGGAGCCCCGTCAGCCCGTCGTGCTCGTCGGCGAGCCGCACGAGCTCGCGGCGGAGGGCCTCGGCCCGGTGGGCGGCCACGAGCGGCTGGTCACGGCCGTCGGGGTCGGTGACCAGGACACCGTCGGCGGTCCCCTCGTCGGCCCTGAGGGCGTCGAGCAGTCGCCGTACCGTCTTCTCATCCAGGAAAGGCAGGTCGGCGGAGAGAACGACGACGTACGGCGCGGTGGTGTGCCGGAGTCCGGCGTCCAGCGCGGCGAGCGGGCCGCCGCCGGGGGGTTCCTCGCGGGCCCACAGGACGGGCCGCGCGGTGGGCCGGGGGTCGGAGACGACCACGGTCGTCCCGGCCCCGGCGCAGGCGCTCAGCACGCGGTCGAGCAGGGCCCGTCCGCCGACGCGCACGGCGGGCTTGTCCGTGCCGCCGAGCCGCCGGGCGGCACCACCGGCGAGCACGACGGTGTCGAACACGTCGGTATCGGGGTCCCCAGGGGGCTCGTACGCGGTCACCCTCCGAGTATGCGGGCCTCCACGATCACTGGGAACGGGGGAGGCCGCGCGTTCCCGGCCCGGTCGGGTCCGGCGCCGCCCCGGCGGCCGGACCCGACGGACGAAGGCGGTGATCAGAGCGTGCGCAGCAGCACCGCCGGCTGCTCGACGCAGTCCGCCACGTACCGCAGGAAGCCGCCCGCCGTGCCGCCGTCGCACACCCGGTGGTCGAAGGTGAGCGAGAGCTGCACGACCTGCCGTACCGCCAGCTCGCCCCGGTGCACCCAGGGCTTGGGGACGATGCGGCCGACGCCGAGCATGGCGGCCTCGGGGTGGTTGATGATCGGCGTGGAGCCGTCGACACCGAACACGCCGTAGTTGTTGAGCGTGAAGGTGCCGCCGGTCAGCTGGCCGGGCGTCAGGGTGCCGGTGCGTGCAGCCTCGGTCAGCCGGGCGAACTCCGCGCCGAGCGACTCCGCGTTCCTGGTGTGCGCGTCCCGCACGACGGGGACGACGAGCCCTCGTTCCGTCTGCGCGGCGAACCCGAGGTGCACCTGCTCCAGCCGTACGACCTCGCGGGCCTCCATGTCGACCGTGGAGTTGAGCTCGGGGAAACGGGCCAGCGCGGAGGTGCAGATACGGGCGAGCAACGCCAGGAGGGAGATCTTCGGGCCTCCGGCGGCGTTCATGGCCGTGCGGGCGTTCATCAGCTCCGTCGCGTCGGCGTCCACCCAGCAGGTCGCGTCCGGGATCTCACGCCGACTGCGGGAGAGCTTGTCGGCGACGGCGCCACGGATGCCACGGAGGGGGACACGGGTACCGGACGCGGTGCCCGCGGGCACGGACCGCGAGTCCGGAGTCGCGGTCGGTGTGACGGTCACGGCCAGGGGGTCCTGGGCCGGAGCCGTGGCGGCCCGCAGCGCGTGCTCCACGTCCGCCCGCAGGATCAGGCCCTCGGGCCCCGATCCCCGCAACTCCCGCAGGTCGAGCCCGTTCTCCCGGGCGAGACGGCGGACGAGCGGGGAGATGACGGGCACGGGCCCGTCCGGGCGCGCGGGGGAGGTGTCCGCCGTGAGGTTCTCCGGGCGCGCGGAGGAGGCGGCCGAAACGGCCCCGTCCGGCCGACCGGGCGAGGTGGCCGGCGCTGCCGTCGTCTCGACGGAGTCGAGCGCCGCCATCGGCGCTGGCGAGCCCGCGGGCCGGATCGTCTCGCCCGGCCGTACCCGCCTGCGGCGTGCCGGGGCCGCCCCGGTGCCGTAGCCGACCAGCACGTTGCCGGAGCCCTCGTGCGCGTCGGCGGGGGCCGCGCCCGGCGTCCCGGCGGAGCCTTCGGTGACCGGCGCTCCCACCGCCACGGTCAACAGCGGTGAGCCGACGGGCAGTTCCGTGCCCTCCTCGCCGAAGCGGGCGGTGACGACACCGCCGTAGGGGCAGGGGACCTCGACCATGGCCTTGGCCGTCTCGACCTCGACGACGGGCTGGTCGATCGCGACGACGTCGCCGACCTGGACGAGCCAGCGGACGATCTCGGCCTCGGTCAGTCCCTCGCCGAGGTCGGGCAGCTTGAACTCCAGCACCTGGGCCATCAGTTCTCCGCCTCCCACTGCAGGCGCCCCACGGCGTCCAGGATCCGGTCGACGCCGGGCAGATGGTGCCGTTCCAGCATCGGCGGCGGATACGGGATGTCGAACCCGGCGACGCGCAGCACGGGCGCCTCCAGGTGGTGGAAGCAGCGCTCGGTCACCCGGGCCGCGATCTCGCCGCCCGGGCCGCCGTAGGAGCCGGACTCGTGCACGACCACCGCGCGTCCGGTCCGCCGTACCGACGCGGCGACCGTCTCGTCGTCGAAGGGCACCAGGGAGCGCAGGTCGACGACTTCGAGGTCCCAGCCCTCGGCCGTGGCCGCCTCGGCGGCCTCCAGGCAGACGGGCACGGACGGGCCGTAGGTGATGAGCGTGACGCTGCGGCCCGTGCGGCGCACGACCGCGCGGCCGATCGGCTCGACGCTCTGCGGTTCCTCGGGGTTCCAGGTGTCCTTCGACCAGTACAGACGCTTGGGCTCCAGGAAGACCACCGGGTCGTCGGACGCGATCGCGGCGCGCAGCAGCCCGTAGGCGTCGGCGACGGTGGCGGGCGTGACGACATGGAGGCCGGGGGTCGCCATGTAGTACGCCTCGGAGGAGTCGCTGTGGTGCTCGACGCCGCCGATGCCGCCGCCGTACGGGACGCGGATCGTGATCGGCAACGGCATGGCGCCGCGCGTGCGGTTGCGCATCCGGGCGACATGGCTGATGAGCTGCTCGAACGCCGGGTAGGCGAACGCGTCGAACTGCATCTCCACGACCGGCCGCAGCCCGTACATGGCCATGCCGACGGCCGTGCCGAGGATGCCCGCCTCGGCGAGCGGGGTGTCGGTGACGCGGTCCTCGCCGAACTCCTTGGCGAGGCCGTCGGTGACCCGGAAGACACCGCCGAGGGTGCCGACGTCCTCTCCCATGACGTGCACGGTGGGGTCGGCGGTCATGGCGTCGCGCAGGGCGCGGGTGAGCGCCTGCGCCATGGTGGCGGGCCTGAGCGCGACGGTGGTCATCGGTGCGCCCCTTCTTCCTCCGCCGCCAGCTCGGCCCGCAGCAGGGCTTCCTGTTCGCGCAGTTGGGGGGTGGGTTCGGCGTACACATGGGCGAAGAGGTCCATGGGGTCGAGCACCGGGTCCTGGTTCATGCGCTCGCGCAGGTCGGCTGCCATCGCCTCGGCGGCGTCCCGGGCGGCCCGGATGCCGTCCTCGTCGAGGAGTCCGCGTTCGGTCAGCTCGTGCTCCAGGAGCGCGATCGGGTCGTGCGCGCGCCAGGTCTCGACCTCGGCGGCGCCCCGGTAGCGGGTGGCGTCGTCGGCGTTGGTGTGGGCGTCGATGCGGTACGTCACCGCCTCGACCAGCGTGGGTCCCCCGCCCGCGCGCGCGTGGGCCACGGCTTCGGCGAGCACCTGGTGCACGGCCGCCGCGTCGTTGCCGTCGACCAGGCGGCCCGGCATCCCGTAGCCGACGGCCTTGTGGGCGAGCGACGGGGCGGCGGTCTGCTTGGCCAGCGGGACGGAGATCGCGAAGCCGTTGTTCTGGACGAGGAAGACCACAGGGGCCTGCCAGACGGCGGCGAAGTTGAGGGCCTCGTGGAAGTCTCCCTCGCTGGTGCCGCCGTCGCCGACCAGGGCGAGCGCCACCACGTCGTCGCCCTTGAGGCGGGCGGCGTGCGCGAGGCCCACGGCGTGCGGGAGCTGGGTGGCAAGGGGCGTGCACAGGGGGGCGACACGGTGCTCGTGCGGGTCGTAGCCGGTGTGCCAGTCGCCGCGCAGCAGGGTGAGCGCCTGGACGGGGTCGAGGCCGCGGGCGACGGCGGCGAGCGTGTCGCGGTAGCTCGGGAAGAGCCAGTCCCGCTCCTCGAGAACGAGCGCTGCGGCGACCTCGCAGGCCTCCTGGCCGGTGCTGGAGGGGTAGACGGCGAGCCTGCCCTGCTTGGTCAGGGCCGTGGCCTGGGTGTTGTAGCGACGGCCGCGCACCAGCTCGGCGTAGAGCCGGCGCAGCAGCGCGGGATCGGCGTCGGCGGCCGCGTCCGTGCCGAGCACGCGGTAGGGCAGGGCGTCGGGCAGCAGCGGCGCGGGGTCCGTGCGGGGCTGCCAGGCGGGCGGCGGTGTCGGGCGGTACGCGCCCCGCTGCTCCATGACCGTCATACGGCACCTCCTCGTGGGAGTGGCTCAGGGACGCGGCACGGTTGTGACGCGTCTCACCTACCGATTGTTCGGTCGTTGGCGCATTTTGGCTACAGGCACCCTGAGGCTGTGGACAAACGGTTCTGCACAGCCTCAAATGAACGCAGTACGTCCATGGTAGGGAGGCGGGGGCACATGGCACCTGAACAAATGGCCGAGCCTCCGGAGCACGGCCCGGCCCTGTCGCCCCCTCGACCGCTGGACGCCATAGACCAGGACATCCTGCGCATGCTGCAGGCCGACGGCCGCGCCTCGATACGGTCGGTCGCCGAACGGGTCCACGTCTCCCGCGCCAACGCCTACGCACGCATCAACCGTCTCATCGAGGACGGCGTGATCCGGGGCTTCGGGGCGCGCGTGAACCACGAGCGCGCCGGGAAGGGCACCTCGGCCTACATCACCCTCAAGATCGTGCAGAACTCCTGGCGCACGGTCCGCGACCAGCTGCGCCAGCTCTCCGGCGCCGCCCACATCGCGCTGGTGGGCGGCGACTACGACGTTCTGCTGCTGGTGCACACCTCGGACAACAGAGCCCTGCGCGAGGTCGTCCTCACCAAGCTCCAGGCCATCCCGGAGGTGCTCAGCACCCGGACGCTGCTGGTGTTCGAGGAGGAGGACGTGGAACCGGAGGGCTGAGCCACCCGAGGGCCGGGCTGTCCCGCCGGACGGCACGCGGGCGCACGCAGGCGCCGAGGGGCGCTCACCGACCGGGCCCACCGAGGGGCGCCCACCGAGGACGGCTCACCCCTGGGCGCGCAACCCCGAGAACACCAGGTGCGCCACGGCGTCGGACACTTCCCGCTCGCCCATGCCCCGCCCGTCCGGCCGGTACCACTCCACGATCGAGTTGATCATCCCGAAGACCAGCCGGGTAGCGAGCCGCACCTCCACGTCACCCCGGACATCCCCGTCGGCCGCCGCCGCCTTCAGCAGCTCGGCGACCCGGTGGTCGAAGTCGCGGCGCCGCTCCAGCGCCCAGCGCTCGGTGTCGGTGTTGCCGCGCACCCGCAGCAACAGGGTCACGTAGGGGAGCTCGTTCATGAGCACCTCGACCATGCGCCGGACGACGTGCTCCAGGCGCTCCACCGCCCGCCCCTCGCGCGCCGGTTCCTCGTCGAGGATCCCGAAGAGGCCGTCCAGTGCCCGGCTGACGGCCCGGCGCAGCAACTCCTCCTTGCCGGTGACGTGGTGGTATATCGACGACTTGGAGATACCGGCCGCCCTGGACAGGTGCTCCATGGACGTGCCGTCGTAGCCGCGCTCGTTGAAGACCCGGACGGCGACGGACAACAGCGTCTCCGGGGTGTACGTGTCGCGCTTGGCGGTGGTCATGAGGAGGTGCCCTCCCGCTTGTCGGAGGCGTATGCGTGGCGGTAGAGCGCCAGGGACGGCGCGTAGCGCCCGGACGGGTCGCGCAGGTGCAGATCGTCCAGGAGGGCGTACGCCCAGTTCCGGCCCAGCCTGCGGCTCCATTCGAAGGGCCCCAGCGGGTAGTTGACGCCCAGCCGCATCGCCGTGTCGATGTCCTCCTTGGTGGCCACGCCCTTGGCGACGGCGTCGTGCGCGAGGTCGATGATCCGTGCCACCGTGCGGGCCACGATCATGCCGGGGGCGTCCCCGATGACGCTGACGTCCTTGCCGAGCGCCTGGAAGAGGCCGGTGGCCTCGGTGAGGGTCTGCGGTGAGGTGTCCTGGGAGGCGGAGAGCGCGATCCGGGTGGCTCTGCGGTAGTCGAGCGCCAGGTCGAAGTAGACGACGTCCCGGAACTCCACCGAGGTCTGCCCGTCGGCGAGGGCCAGCTGGCCGCCGCTCGGCAGGACGAGCCGGGTGCCGTGGTCCTCCTCGTCCTCACGGACGGGGATGCCCGCCTCCCGGATCAGGGTGAGCAGGTCGGAGGCGGGGCCGAGGTCGCCCTCGACGACGACGTACGCCGGCGCGGGCACCGGCTCGGCGGTGTGCGGCTCGGGGCGCTCGGCGCCGTCGGTGTGGTCGTACCAACCCTGTCCCGTCTTGCGGCCGAGCCGGCCGGACTCGACGAGCCGTCGCTGGGCGAGCGAGGGCGTGAAGCGCACGTCCTGGAAGAACGCCTGCCAGACGGAGTGGGTGACGGACTCGTTGACGTCCTGCCCGATGAGGTCGGTCAGTTCGAAGGCGCCCATCCTGAAGCCGCCGCACTCCCGCAGGATCGCGTCGATGGTGACGGGCTCGGCGGCCTGCGCCTCGTAGACCGCGAAGGCCTCCGCATAGAACGGCCGTGCGATGCGGTTCACGATGAAGCCGGGGGTGTCCGCGCAGGCGACCGGCGTCTTGCCCCAGACGCGCGCCAGCTCGTACGCGCGCGTGGCCGAGGTGACGTCGGTGGCGAACCCGGAGACGACCTCGACGAGCGGCAGCAGCGGCGCGGGGTTGAAGAAGTGCAGGCCCACGAAGCGGCCCGGGTTGCGCAGGGCACCGCCGATGGCCGTGACGGACAGGGAGGAGGTGTTGGTGGCGAGCAGGCAGTCCTCGCCGACGATGTCCTCCAGGGCGCGCAACAGCTCCTGTTTGACGTCCAGCCGCTCCAGGACGGCCTCGACGACCAGGCCGCAGTCCGCGAGGTCGGCGAGGCTCTCGGCGGCGTGCAGCCGGGCGCGCGCGGAGTCCCGGTCCGCGCCCGTCATGCGGTCCTTCGCGACGAGCCGGTCGAGCCGGTCGCCGATAGCCTCGGCAGCCTCCCGGGCACGACCGGGGGCGGCGTCGAACAGACGTACGGGATGGCCGGCGACCAACGCGACCTGGGCGATGCCCTGGCCCATGGTGCCGGTGCCGACGACGGCCACGGGGCTGCTGAGGTCGAGTGCTGTCATGTGCGCGATCCTCCCGCACGGGGTTGTCCACAGATGCGGCGGACCCCCTTGTCCCGACCGATCGTTCGGTTACTCTAGCCGTGTCCGCCCGCCCGTCGCCCACCACCACCCTGCACGAGGCGCTTCGCGCCACCCCCCAAATTCATTCCTGCCCAGGTCAGAGCTCGATGAAGAGCCCCTGACGTGAGGAGTTGGTCAAGCATGGCCGCCGAACCGTCCGCGCACGCCCTGATCGCCCAGCACCGGCCCACCCTCGACCAGGCCCTGGAAGCGATCCGCACCCGCGCGTACTGGTCGCCCCACCCCGAGCACCCCAAGGCGTACGGCGAGAACGGCAGCCTGGGCATGGCCGACGGCAAGGCCGCCTTCGACGCCCTCCTCGGCACCCGTCTCGACCTCGGCCAGCCCGGCACCGACGACTGGGTGGGCGGCGAGACCTCCCCGTACGGCATCGAGCTGGGCGTCACCTACCCGCACGCGGACGTGGACACGCTGCTGCCCGCCATGAAGGCCGGGCAGCGCGCGTGGCGCGACGCGGGCGCGGAGGCGCGCGCGGCGGTGTGCCTGGAGATCCTCAAGCGCATCAGCGACCGCACCCACGAGTTCGCCCACGCCGTCATGCACACCAGCGGCCAGGCGTTCATGATGGCGTTCCAGGCCGGCGGCCCGCACGCCCAGGACCGTGGCCTGGAGGCGGTGGCCTACGCGTACGCGGAGCAGGTCCGCACCCCCGACGAGGCGGCGTGGAGCAAGCCCCAGGGCAAGCGCGACCCGCTCGCGCTCACCAAGAGCTTCAAGCCCGTCCCGCGCGGAATCGCCCTGGTCATCGGCTGCAACACCTTCCCCACGTGGAACGGCTACCCGGGCCTGTTCGCCTCCCTCGCCACCGGCAACGCGGTGCTCGTGAAGCCCCACCCGCGCGCGGTGCTGCCGCTCGCCCTCACGGTCCAGGTCGCCCGCGAGGTTCTCGCGGAGACCGGCTTCGACCCCAACCTGGTGGCGCTGGCCGCCGAACGCCCCGGCGAGGGCATCGCCAAGGACCTGGCGACCCGCCCCGAGATCCGCATCATCGACTACACCGGCTCGACGTCCTTCGGCGACTGGCTGGAGGCCAACGCCCGCCAGGCGGAGGTCTACACGGAGAAGGCCGGCGTCAACACGGTGCTCGTCGAGTCCACCGCCGACTACAAGGGCATGCTCTCCAACCTGGCCTTCTCCCTCTCCCTGTACAGCGGCCAGATGTGCACCACCCCGCAGAACCTGCTCATCCCCCGCGACGGCATCAGCACCGACGAGGGCGCCAAGTCCTACGACGAGGTCGTCACCGATCTCGCCAAGTCCGTCGGCGGCCTGCTGGGCGACGACGCGCGCGCGAACGCGCTGCTCGGCGCGATCGTGAACCCCGACGTCAAGGCCCGCCTCGAAGCGGCCGCCTCCCTCGGCGAAGTCGCGCTCCCCTCCCGGGAGATCACCCACCCTGAGTTCCCGGACGCGGTCGTCAGGACGCCGGTGATCGTGAAGCTCGACGGCGCGCGGAAGTACTGGGAGCGCACCGACGACGAGGCCGCGTACCTGAGCGAGTGCTTCGGGCCGGTGTCGTTCGCCGTCGCGGTGGACTCGGCGGCGGACGGGATGGACCTGCTGCGCCGGACCATCGCCGAGAAGGGCGCGATGACCGTCGGCGCGTACACGACCTCCGACGAGGTGGCCGAGGCCGTCGAGGAGGTCTGCCTGGAGGAGTGCGCGCAGCTGTCGCTGAACCTCACGGGAGGGGTCTACGTCAACCAGACCGCGGCGTTCTCCGACTTCCACGGATCCGGTGGCAATCCGGCGGCGAACGCGGCCCTGTGCGACGGGGCGTTCGTCGCCAACCGGTTCCGGGTGGTCGAAGTGCGCCGTGAGGCGTAGCGGATCACGCCACTGAGCGCCCCTCAGGGAGCGCCCGACCCCGCGCTCCAGTGGTACAGCGTCATCGCCACGCTCGTCGCCAGGTTGTAGCTGGAGACCTGGGGACGCATCGGGAGCGACAGCAAGTGGTCTGCTCGGGAGCGCAGTTCGGTGGAGAGACCGCTGCGCTCGGAGCCGAAGGCGAGAACGGCGTCGTCCGGGAGCTTCAGCCCCCGGATGTCGTCGCCCTCGGGGTCGAGCGCGAAGAGGGGGCCCGGGGGCAGTTCGGCCACGCTCAGGCGCTCGACGGCGGTCGCGAAGTGCAGGCCCGCCCCGCCGCGCACCACTGTGGGGTGCCAGGGGTCCATGGTGCCCGTGGTGACCACACCGGTCGCGCCGAAGCCGGCCGCCAGGCGGATCACGGCCCCCGCGTTGCCCAGGTTGCGCGGGTTGTCGAGGACGACGACCGGGGCGGTGCGCGGCATGTGGGCCAGCGCCGCCAGATGGGCCTCGCGCGCCGGGCGCGCGGCCAGGGCGGCGACGGCGGTGGGGTGCGGGCGCGCCACGAGGGTCCGATACGTCTCCTCCGGGACCTCCTGGAGGAGACCCGCGAGCCGGTCCCGTACGTCCGGGGCCAGGTCGTCGGCGAGGGCGAGCGCCCCCGCACGGTCGACGGTGACGGCCACCGGCACGTCGGCGCCGAAGCGCACGGCGTGCTTGAGGGCGTGAAAACCGTCGAGCAGGACGGCGGTGTCGACGAGACGACGCCAGGCCCGCACGGGGTCGCCGGCCGGAGAGGCGGGCGATGCGCCCGCCGAGGCGTCGGCGGGACGCGCGGATGAGCCGCTCGCCGGGTCCACAACGGATCCCACCACCGGTCCGGCCGTCGCTCCGCCCCCAGGCTCGCTCGCCGCTATGCCCTCGGGTTTGCCCGCCACTACGCCCTCAGGTTTGCCCGCCGCTTCGCTCGCAGGTCCGCCGGCCTCTTCGCCCCCTGGCGCGCTCACCGGATCGTTCATGCGGTGAAGCCTACGGGGGGCTGCTCGGCCGTCTCCTTCTCCTGCTTCTCCTGGGGGAGCGGAGATTGCTCAGGGGCGCGCGGGCCCGGGATCGTCGGGTCGCCGCCCGGCGGCACACGGCGCAGGACGCGGTCACGCGCGCGGGCCACCAGGCCACCCAGGCGTTTAAGGAAGGGCGTCGGCAGGAAGACGGCGTCGGCGGCGATCATCGCGAGCGAGAAGAACGGCAGCCCCAGCACGACGGCGATCACGGCGTGCTCAGTCATCATGACCGCCAGCAGGACGTTCTTGACCCGCCTGTTGAAGAGCGTGAACGGGAAGGCGACCTGCACGATCACCGTCCCGTACGTCACCAGCATCACCATCGTGCCGCTGGACGACATCAGGTCGGAGAGCGCGGCCCAGGGCGAGAAGTAGTCCAGGTGGAACGGGTAGTAGGCGGCCGTGCCGTCCTGCCAGCGCGAGCCCTGGATCTTGTACCAGCCGGCCGCCGCGTAGATCAGGCATGCCTCGGCCATGATCACGACCAGGGCGGCGTTGTGCGAGAGATTGCCGACGATGTCGAGCAGCGCACGCGGCTTGGTGTCCGATTCGACGCGCCCGGCGACCCACCACAGCCCGTGCACCGCCCACAGACCCCAGAAGAAGGTGAGCCAGCCGCCCAGCAGGCCCCCGGGGATCAGGCCGCCGAACGTCGCCACCAGCAGCGCGAAACCGAGGACACACCAGAGAACGGGCCCGACCAGATCCTCCTGCGCCCTGCCGTCGCGCTCCAGACGCTCGCGCGTGCGCCGTGCGCGCCGTGCGTCCAGCGACCAGACCTGGGCGCAGCGGACGAAGACGAGGTAGATCGCCATGAGGTGGATGACGTTGTCGCCGCCGTCCCCCATGAAGACGCTGCGGTTCTGCAGCGAGAGCACGCCCACCATGAACAGGACGCTCACGGCGCGGGTGCGCCAGCCGAGCAGCAGCAGGAAGGTCGACAGGACGGCGAGGGCGTAGACGATCTCGAACCACACCATGCTGTCGGACCACATCAGCGCCGTGAAGGCGTTGTTGTCCGCGATCAGCCGCTGGGCCAGCTCGAAGCTCCAGGGCCCGTCGGGGCCGTACAGCTCGCGCCGGTGCGGGAACTCGCGCAGCAGGAACAGCAGCCAGGTCGCCGAGAAGCCGATCCGGATGATCGCGCTCTGGTACGGGCCCAGCGCGCGATCGGTGACACGGGTGATGCCGTTGCCGATCGCGGCGACGAGGCGTCCCACGGGGCTCACCGGCGGAACCGGGTGGGGCGGGCTCATGGAGCTCATCCGGCGCTCGCCTCCGTCCGACCGGTGACGGCACGGTCGGCACCGGCCGCGTCGGCGGCGGCGTCCGTCCGGTCGTCGCCGGTCACCGACCACCAGGGCAGCTCGCGGACGACGGGCTTGTCGGACACCTTTTCCTCGCTCCACTCGGGCGGCTGCACATTGGTGGTACGGGACCGGAGCTGGATGCGCTCGATCTCTCCGCCGGGACCGCCGGCCTGCTCACGGTCGAGGCGCATCACGACGATGCGACGCACATAGCGCTCGGACAGATCACCGCGCGACGAGGTGGCGCGGTGCTCGCCGTCATGCGTGGCGGTGTAGAAGTCCCAGGCACGGCGCAGTTCGTTCTGCTGGGTGTGGCTGGGCACCGGATTGTGGTCGATCGCGGCGCCGTCCAGCGCCGACAGGTCGTACCAGCCGGTGGTCCGCACCTCACCGTCGGCCGTGCGGACCTCGGCGCGCGCCTGCACCGCGATGTTCTGTTGCAGCGGGTTCGGCGCGAACAGCTTCCAGTTCTGCTCGAACTCCGGGTAGACCCATTCGTCGACTGCCCGGCCATGCTGCTTCGTCAGTGTGTTCGAGGGGGCTATGTGCAGGAACACCAGCCCGAGATGCGCGCAGGTCGCCACCGCCACGATCGCGAGCACCAGCGCCACGGCGATCTGGTACGGCAGGGTCAGCGCGGCGATACCGGAGGCCGGCTGCGCCGGCTCTGCTATCCGCTCCGGCCGCGAGGGGGAGGACGCCTCCGACGGCGACCCCACGAGCGGCTCCGAGGACTCGGACGGGTGCGGCGCCCGCGTCGCTGCCTCACGGGGCGGCTGGCTCTTCGGACCCTTCGGCGGCGTATCGCGCACGGAGGCCGCGTCGTCCTCGGGCTCGTCCGGCACTCGCCGGGCGTTCGAGTCCTCGTCGTTCGCGTCCATTGCGCCCAGCTCCCCGATTTCCACTACCCGGTCGACTTCCCCACCGGAACTTACTCAGCCGCGTTCCTCCGGCACAGCCCCGATGGCCACAGCAGTCACATCGTCACACCGCTCACACGGCACCCCTGAGGTTATCCACAGCGGGGGACACCTTACGGCGCGGCGTGGTCCGCTTCTCTCCCGAAAACCGCTGCGCCCGCGCTGCCGACCGTCGGACCAGGCGTTCGTCACCCGGCCGTCGCCCGGGCGCCGCCACACCATTCCCTTCTTCTAGAACCTGTTCTATCTTGACGCCCCGTCATCGGCGACACGGAAGGGGCGGGACCGTGGACTTCACGTTCACCGAGGAGCAGCAGGCGGCGGCCGAGGCGGCGAGGGCGGTGTTCGCCGGGGTCGCGCCGGACGGAGTGCCCAGCCCGTCGCTCGTGCCGGGGGCGGTCGCCGACGACTTCGACCGGGCCCTGTGGACGAAGCTCGCCGACGCGGACCTGCTCAGCCTGTTGCTCGATCCCGCGTACGGAGGGTCGGGGCTCGATCCGATCGCCCTCTGCCTGGTGCTGCGCGAGTCGTCGAAGGTGCTGGCCAGGGTCCCTCTGCTGGAGAGCAGCGCGGCCGCCGTGGCCGTGCATGCCCACGGCGACGAGGAGCTGAAGGCGGAATTGCTCGCGCGCGTCGGCCGGGGGGAGGTCGTCCTGACCGTCGCCGCGCACGGCCGCACCGGACACGATCCGGCCGAGCTCGCCGTGACCGCCCGCCGGGACGAAGGCGGCGCCTGGGTCCTGGACGGCACACAGACGGCGGTGCCCTGGGCCCACAACGCGGACTTCATCGTCGTCCCCGCGACGGTCGCACCGACGTCGGTGGCCCCCGGCGCCTCCGCCGAGCGAGCCGACGGGGCAGCCGAGGCCGGGGCCGCCGAGCAGGACCCGGTCGCCGCCGAAGACGGCCGGGCAGTGCTCGCCCTCGTCCCCAGCCTCCACGCAGGGGTGACGCTCGCCGAGCAGATCTCCACCACCGGCGAACGGCTCGCGGAACTGCGACTGGATTCGACGCGGATCGCCGACCGCAACGTCCTCGATGCGGAAGGCGCGTGGGAACGGCTACGGGAGCTGCTGGCCACCGGCACCTGCGCACTGGCGCTCGGCCTGGGTGAGGGTGTCCTCGGCATGACCAGCGACTACGCCGGCAAACGCGAACAGTTCGGCTTCCCGATCGCCTCGTTCCAGGCCGTCGCCGTCCAGGCCGCCGACCGCTTCATCGACCTGCGCGCGATGGAGGCGACGCTGTGGCAGGCCGCCTGGCGCATCACCTCCGGCGCGGCAGGTGCGCTGCCCGCCTCCGGAGATGTGGCCGTGGCCAAGATCTGGGCCTCGGAAGGAGTACGGCGGGTCGTGCAGACCGCGCAGCATCTGCACGGGGGCTTCGGCGCCGACGTCGACTATCCCCTGCACCGCTACCACGCCTGGGCCAAGCATCTCGAACTGTCGCTCGGTCCTGCGGCGGCCCACGAGGAGGCCCTCGGGGACCTGCTGGCGGCACACCCCCTCGGCTGAGCACCACGCACGCCTCGACGCGGGGCGCGCCCGTCCGATCCGTTCGTCCTCCGCGCGCCCCGAACCGCCACGTCCCCTAGAGAACGAAGCCCGCCCCGCCCTTGTCATCCACCACGGGACGACCGGCGGCAGCCCAGACCTGCATGCCGCCGTCGACGTTCACGGCGTCGATGCCCTGCTGGACGAGATAGTTGGTGACCTGCGCCGAACGTCCGCCCGAGCGGCAGATCACATGGACCCTGCCGTCCTGCGGCGCCGCCTCGGTGAGCTCGCCGTAGCGCGCCACGAACTCACTGATGGGAATGTGCAGCGCCCCTTCGGCATGACCCGCCTGCCACTCGTCGTCCTCCCGGACGTCCAGCAGGAAGTCGTCGTCCTTGAGGTCTGTGACCTCGACCGTGGGCACACCCGCTCCGAAATGCATGCGTCCGACGCTACCCGACCGAACGGCCGCCGTCCGAAGCCGTCGGCAACCGCGCGGACCAGCGGACCGACTCAGCAGCCCAAGCCGCCTCAGCCGCTTCAGCCACCCTGCCGGTCCTGGCCTCCCTGGCCGTCTTGCTCCCCCTGACCGTCCCGGCCACCGTCGACGTCCTGGCCGACCAGCCCCGCCAGCTCCGCCTCCCGCTGCTCGACCTCCGCCAGCAGCTGGTCGGCGATCTCGTCGAGGAGGCGGTCCGGGTCGTCCGCCGCGAGGCGGAGCATCGAGCCGATGGCACCCTCCTCCAGCTCACGGGCGAGGAGCGCGAGAAGCTCCTTGCGCTGGGCGAGCCATTCCAGCCGTGCGTACAGCTCCTCGGCGCGACTCGGCCTCTGCTCCTGAGGCACCGGCCCGGCCGCCCACTCCTCCGACAGCTCCCGCAGCAGCACCTCGTCACCACGGCCGTAGGCGGCGTTCACCCGGGCGATGAACTCGTCCCGCCGCTCCCGCTCCTTGTCGTCCCGCGCCAGGTCGGGGTGCGCCTTGCGCACCAGCTCGCGGTAGAGCCTGCGGGCCTCGTCGCTCGGGCGGACCCGCTCCGGGGGCCGCACGGGCTGGTCGGTGAGCATGGCCGCCGCCTCGGGGAACAACCCCTCCGAGTCCATCCAGCCGTGGAACAACTCCTCCACGCCCGGCATGGGCATGACCCGAGCGCGCGCTTCCTGCGCCTTGCGCACGTCCTCGGGGTCACCGGTGCGCGCCGCCTTCGCCTCGGCGATCTGGGCGTCCAGCTCGTCCAGCCGCGCGTACATGGGGCCGAGCTTCTGATGATGCAACCGGGAGAAGTTCTCGACCTCCACCCGGAAGGTCTCCACGGCGATCTCGTACTCGATCAACGCCTGCTCGGCCGCCCGAACGGCCCGTTCCAACCGCTCCTCGGGCCGCCCGGCGCCCACCTCCCCGGCGTCCCCCTGACCATCGGCGGATGCCGGTCCCGCGTCGGACACCGACGTCTCGGCAGGCCCCGACGTCCGGGCAGACGCGTCGCCCTCGGCGGACGGCGTCGCTCCGCCGGGCTCCGTGGTCTGCACGGGCTCGGTGGAGCGCTCGGACGGTGTCTGGTCGGCTTCCGGGGTCGTCACCCGACCCAGCCTAGGCCACAGCCCCAGGCCGAACCGCAAACCACCGGACACCTGGCCATCGCGCATCCCTACGAACGCCCGACCACCCCAGGTCGCTCTGTTCGTCCACCCTCATCAGCCCAGGCCGCTCTTCCCGTCCGCCTCCATCACCCAAGCCAGCCCCGACCCTCCCGCCGCCATCACACCTGACCGCCCAGTCCCCTCGCCCCGCACCTCGGGGTCCGTCGTGATCCGTCCTGCCCTCAGACCCCCGACTCCGCCGCGATCCGCCCGGCCCGCACCGCCGCCACCAGGTCCGAGTGATCCGCCTCCGTGCGGTCCGCGTAGGTGACGGCGAACGTGGCCGTCGCCTCGTCGAATTCGTCGTTCTTGCCGCAGTAGCCGGCCAGCAGGCGGGGGTTGGCGCTGTGGGCGTGGGCGCGGGCGAGGAGGGCGCCGGTCATGCGGCCGTAGTCGTCGATCTGGTCGGCGGCCAGGGCTGCGGGGTCGACACTGCCCTTGCGGTTACGGAACTGGCGCACCTGGAAGGGGAGTCCGTCGACCGTCGTCCAGCCCAGCAGTATGTCGCTGACGACCTGCATCCGCTTCTGCCCGAGGACCACCCGGCGCCCCTCGTGATCCACCTCCGGCACCTCGAAGCCGGCCGTCACGAGGTGCGGCTCCAGAGCCGACGGGCGGGCCTCCTTCACCTGGAGAACAAGGGCTTCACCGCGGTGGTCCAGGAGCAGGACGACGTACGAACGGGTGCCCACACTGCCGGTGCCCACCACGCGGAACGCCACATCCTGCACGGCGTACCGGGCGAGCAGCGGATGGCGGTCCTCCGAGAGCGTGGCCAGGTACTGCGTCAGGGAGGTGGCCACGACAGCGGCCTCCTTGTCGTCCACACGGCGCAGCACCGGCGGGGCGTCGACGAAGTGGCGGCCACCGCCCTCCACCTGCCGGGTCGACTTGGCCGCGAAACGGCCGCTGGTGTTGGCGCGCGCCTTCTCCGCCACCCGCTCCAGTGTGCCCAGCAGGTCGTGGGCGTCGGTGTAGGAGACCAGTTCCTCGTCGGCGATGGCGTTCCACGCGTCGAGCGCCGGAAGCTTGGCGAGGAGCCTCATGGTGCGCCGGTAGGCGCCCGTCGCGTCGTACGCCGCCTTGCGGCAGACGTCCTCGTCGGCGCCCGCCTCCCGGCCGGCGAGCACCAGCGAGGCGGCGAGGCGCTTGAGGTCCCACTCCCACGGGCCGTGCACGGTCTCGTCGAAGTCGTTGAGGTCGATGACGAGCTCCCCGCGGGCATCGCCGTACAGGCCGAAATTGGCCGCGTGGGCGTCCCCGCAGATCTGCGTGCCGATGCCGGTGATGGGCGTATGGGCCAGGTCATGGGCCATGAGGCCCGCCGAGCCTCGCAGGAACGCGAAGGGGGTGGCCGCCATCCTGCCGACACGTATCGGGGTGAGCTCAGGGATCCGGCCGCGGTTGGACTCCTCGACCGCCGACACCGCGTCCGGCCGGTCGGTGGTGAGCGTCAGGTCGGCGTGTGCGCTGCGGGGCACCCGGGTGCGCAGCGCCTTGCCCTCGTCCTTCGGCGACCCCACCGCGGGCCACCGGGCGAACCCCGTCACCGCCGGCACCCGCGCACCGGCGGAACGCGCCACCGTCGCCGCCCCGATCCGCCCGGACTCCGCCGACCCCGGCTCGGCTCCCGCAACCGCACCCGCCGCCATCGCACCGACCTCGGTCACAGCGACCGCCTCCCCCGCACACGTCCACGCACGAACATCAACTCGTGACGACGGTACAGCCGGTGGCCGAAACGCGTCAGGCCCTGTGGACAACTCCGCGTCCCGCCCGTCCACACCTGTGGATAACCGGCTGCAAGGATGGAACCGACCTCCGCGCCACCACGGGCGAGGACCGGGAGCCTGCCCGACCGCCTCGCCGCCCAGGTCCGCCAGGGAACGCGAGCGGCGGCCGCTCCGCCGAGGGAGCGACCGCCCTTGTCATCGAACCTAAGCCCTTCGACGGCGTCAGACGGCTCAGACGGCCTCAGGCCGCATACGTGGCGTTCTGCGCGGTGGTCACCACCTTCTGGCCGTCGGCCTGGCTCAGCAGTCCCGCCGACACCCAGGCACCGACGGTCGACCGCACCCGCGCCACCAGCGCGGCCTTGTCGGCGAACGGCGCCCCGGCCCAGATCTCGTCCAACAGCGTCGTCCCGTCGGACTTCGCCGGGTTGGCCACGCCCGAATCGGTGCCGCCGAGGACGACCTTCGGCTCGGAACGCCTGACGTAGGCGTGGGTCGGATCCTCGCTCCCTTCGTGGAAGGGAGCGAACTCGGTGCCGTCCAGCGTGTAGTGCAGCGGCTTACCGCTGACCGGCGCGAGAGAGGGCAGCAGGTCACCGGAGAGTCCCGCGTTGCGGTACAGGCCGACCGACAGATAGCTGGTGGCACTGCTCCTGCCGACCAGGTTGACCGGCCCGTAGAACAGCGTCTGGAGCGAGGGGTCGTCGAGCGCCTTCTCCACCCGCAGCCGGAACGGGATCGTCACCCGGACGACGTCCCCGGCGCGCCAGGTGCGGGAGGGGATCGTGAAGTAGCTCCCCGCGGTCGGCGTACCGCTCACCGCGCTGCCGTTGACGGTCACCCGGAAACCGGCGGTGGCCCAGGACGGCACCCGGAGCCGCAGTTCGAAGGCCGCGCCGGCGCCGCCGACGGTGATCGTGGAGCCCTGCTCGCGGGGATAGTCGGTGCTCTGCGTGATCGTCACGCCCTTGGCCGACCAGTTCAGCGTGGCCGCGCTGTACAGGTTGACGAAGAGCGCGGTGCCGTCGGCCTTGGTGAAGTACACCGAGTCCTGGTATTTGGTGGCGCTCTCCATGCCGGTGCCCTCGCAGCAGGTGGTGCCCTGCTTGGGGGTGTAGTCGCGCACCTGCCCCGGCTTCAGCCCGATGAAGTAGGTGACCAGCGGTTTCTCGGCGTCGGCCTTGTCCTGCTTGGAGCCGAGGACCTGGTTGAGCAGAGCCCGCTCGTAGTAGTCCATGTACTTCGGGTCCTGTTCGTGGAAGAACAGGACCCGGCTCAGCTTGAGCAGGTTGTACGCGCAGCAGGTCTCGGCGTTGGTGTCGCTGATCGTTCCCGAGATGACCCCACGAGCCTTCCAGAACTCGGCCGTGCTGGTGCCGCCGATCCCGTACATGCGCTGCGGGATCACCATGCCCCAGAAGTTCTTGGCAGCGGTCAGATAGCGTGTCTCGCCCGTCGCGTCGTGCAGCCGGACGTAGCCGGTCATGATCGGAATGTGCTGGTTGGCGTGGAGGCCGTCCAGGATGTCGGTGCCGGCGGCGCAGGCGTCGATGAGCCGGTCGAGGTCGAACAGCTTGGCCAGTGCGAGGTGGTCGGCCTTGCCGGTGATCGTGTACAGGTCGACGATCGCCTCGACGATGCCGCCGAACTCACCGCTGGAGAAGATGCCCCACATCCGCTGCAGCGTGGCGTCGGGCAGCTTGGACAGCCGCGAGTACATCCAGTCGCACATGCCGGAGGCGAGATCGAGCGCGCGGGCGTCGTCCGTGGCGAGGTAGGCGTCGAGCAGGCCCTGGAGGATCTTGTGCGCCGTGTAGTACGGCGCCCACACCTTGGTGTAGTCGGCGGTGGTCCGCGTCTCCAGATCGATGAACTGCGCCTCCGGGTACGCGGCGAGGAAGCCGGGATGGCTCGGTCCGCCCCAGGTGCGCCGCAGCGTGGCGGTCAGGCCGCGTCCGGAGGCATCGTCGAAAGTGCCGCCGGAGGTCGCGAAGAAGTAGTACGACGCGAGGTTGCCGAGCCCCGCGGAGGACCTCTTGGCCTCGTTGGTCTGCAGCGAGGTGATCTCCGCCGCGGTCAGAGCCCTCGACCAGATGTTGAACTCGTCGAAGGCGCCCGCGAAGACCGGGTCGTCAGGGTAGTTCGAGCGGCCCAGCCAGTTGTTCGTCAAGGCGCCGAGGACGGAGGGGTTGAGCGTCATCGAGGTGTCCTGGGCGACGGCGGCGCCGTTGACATAGAGGGTGCCCGTGGTGCCGCTGATCGTGACAGCCAGGTGGCTCCACTGATCGAGCGGCAGGGCGGCGGTGCCGTTGAGTCCCTGTTCCCCGCCCGCACCGCTGTCGGTGATCGCGAAACGCGGCACCCCGCTGCCGTTGCGGGATGCCAGGTACATGTACCGGGTCGTGTTGTCGCCGAAGTCGAAGACACGCTGCCAGTTGGCGTCGTGGGTGGGCTTCACCCAGACCGACAGGGTGATCGCCGAGGCACCTCCGAGCACAGCGGTCGGCAGGTCGACGTACTGGTACGAGCCGCGGACGTTCTCGTGCGCGCCGCCCCATCTGCCGGCGACGGCCAGCATGCGTGGATCTTTGCGCAGCGCCTCACGCACCTCGGTGAGCGCACCGACCATGGTGCGGATCTTGTCGGCGTACACCTGCTCCCCGGTGCTCGCGTACGCCTGTGCCAGCATCGTCAGGAAGTGCCCGGTGTAGTGGCCACGGAGATTGCCGTTGGCCTCGCCGTCCAGGCCCTCCCAGCCGCCGGGGGCGACGGCGCCCTTCGTGGAGAGCCCCGCGTTGGCACGGAAGACCTGCAGTAGCCGGTCGACGTCGTAGCCGCGGCCGTGGTCGAGCATCAGCTGACGCTTGTCCGCGAAAAGCCCCTGGCCGAGCGTCACGTCCTTGAGCTCGAAGGGCCGCACCGACCAGGTGGACGGCGTCGGAACCGTGGCGGCGACCGCACGGCCGCCGCCCGCCCCCAAGGAGACCCCGGGTGCGGCCGCGGCGAGTATCGCCGACTGGAGGAGGAAACGTCTGGAGAGGGGCGGTGCCATGTGCGCCTCGTCTCTGGCGGGGTGGGGTGTGGGGGGCGAACCAAGTAAGCATCACGTTCGAAATTGCGAACGTTGTGCGAATTCTCGACCAGAAGATAGGTATGCGACAGTCGGGCGTCAACAGTACTGACGGCCTTCCCGAGGCCAACGACCCACGTCACGGGGCCACTTGCATGCCCTCGACACCGTTTCACGTGAAACATCGTTCGTGCCCACATCTACGACGGTTCATGTGGCGCTGACGCCCCTGACGCACGCGACCGCGCACACGCAGCACGGCACGCCCCCACGCCGTCCCGCACCACCGGAAGCCGAAAGCCCTTACCGAATCTCCTGAGAGACTCCTCACACTCCAGGGTCCCGCGCAGTGCGCCGACCTGCCTCTGAGCGCGCAGTCCGACGACAAAAAGAAGCGGTCCCATCGTGATCACGATGGGACCGCTTCGCTGTGGGGCACCGACGGAACTCGCTGGTCAGGGGCTACACGAGGACTGACGGAGATCGTTTCCCACGGTGGCACAGGGCATTTCCCACCGCCCTGGCCAACAGACCGCGTAGGGCTCGACAGCGCCATGTCTCGCGAATCCACCGAAGCGTGGGTCGGGGAACCGACAGGTGGCCGGCGCCAGGGGCACGGCACTCGCCACCTCCTTGACGCCCAAATTCAACGGGTCAGCCGAGACGTGCAACCGGACCGAGGTGGCGGCGGCCGTGGTGCTACGTCTCCTTGTGGGAGGGGGCGAGCCGGACCCTGCCCACGTTCGAAACCTCCACGGTGCCACCGTCCGCCATCGGCAACTGCCTGCCCAGGGCCGTGAGGGAGCCAAGTAGCTGGGACTCCACGGCCGGCTTACGTCCGGCGGCGCAGCTCGCTGTGACAGTCACCTCCTCCACCTCCACCACGGGCAGCACCGGCACATGCGCCCGGGCCCGCACGACGTGGGTGGCTCCCTCCGCCCGACCGCTCGCGGCATCGGCTTTCGCCATGGCGACGTCGGTCTGCAGAAGATTGACCGGGCGATCGCCGTTGACTCCGTCGAGGTCGACGTCGAGGGTCCTCTTCTCGGCGGTTGCCGGAGCCTGCACCTCGTTGAGCGAGGCATGCAGGGGCACCGTTCCGGCCAGCCCGACCCCGGAGACGTCCAGCGTGGCACGGACACCGCTGCGGTGGCGCTGCCTTCCGACACGTCGGCGACCAGAGCGGCGGTGGCCCCTCCGGCGACGGCCGGGCCGGCCACGAGGAAGCCGCAGACCGTCAGGGCGGCAAGGCGGCGGACGGGTGGGGTCAGGGCTCGGACTTCGGAGGCCCGGCCAGTCAGGCAGGGTACGGATGGCCTTGTGGGCGGGAACTGCGATACCGGAGATCTCCATCAGGAGCCGCACGTAACTTGGCAGCCGTCCGTGGTGCCGCAGGGTTCCGGGAGCGCGGACCGCGACCAGGTCGGGCACCGGGACGGACGGTCCTCCGGGGCCCCTGATCACTCCTTCTCCTGGATGTCCTACGCTCCGCTGACACAAGCAGTGCCTGGTGTGGCGCTGTTCTGCCGTTCCAGGGGGGAGCCACCGTGCTCGTACTGTCCGTTCTGTTGATCCTCGCCGCTGTGGTGTTGTACTTCGTGGCCCGGGCGCGCGCCTCGTCCCCGTTGCGCCTGGGTGCCATAGCCGCTCTGGCCGGGGGCGCGTTCTTCGGGATTGCCAGCTGTGTGTACGTCGTCAGCGCCTACGAGGTCGGCGTCCCGGTGCTGTTCGGCAAGGTGGGTACGCCGATGGCCTCCGGCATGCACCTGAAGGCGCCGTTCACGGATGTCACGTCCTTCTCCACCCGCCCGGTGGACCTCAACCTCTCCGACAAGGACGTCGTCGAGGTGCGCTCCTCGCAGGGCGGAGTGATGTATGTGGAGGTGACCGTGAAGTGGGCGGTGACCCCGGCCAAGGCGGTGGAGCTGTACCGGCTCGCTGGGAACGAGACGGCCATCCAGCAGCGGCTGGTCTATCCGGACAGCCGGGAGATCATCCGCAATGTCTTCGCCCGGTACACCAGCGAGCAGGGTTACGCCTCGGACAGGGAGAAGATCAACGCGGAGCTCGGTGAGCTGATCAAGGAGCGGCTCGCACCGCGCGGTATCGACGTCACCGCCGTGAACCTGCGCAATGTGAAGCCCTCCGAGCAGCTCCAGCAGCAGATCGACCGCAAGATCCAGCAGAAGGAGGCCACCGAGCGGGCCGTCGAGGCGACCCGTACGGCGGAGGAAGAGTCCAAGCGGCGCAAGATCGAGGCAGAGGGTATCGCCAGGGCCAACAAGATTCTCAGCGACTCGCTGTCCGACAAGGTCCTGATGAACCAGTGCATCGAGGCCTTCAAGGAGGCCTCGAAGAAGAACCCGGTCTACGCCGTGCCCTGCGGCTCCGGCAGCGGTAACCCGCTGATCGTGGACGGCACCGGCCGGAACTGACCCCAGCGGCCCGGGGGCGGAGAAGGGGCCTTGCTGTGTCGGCACGGAGAACAGGGTCTGCTCAGCTCAGTGATGGCGGTGCCCTGGCGCTGGCGGGGTCTGTAAAGGCCGCCGTCGACCGCCGAAGTCGGTGCCGCCGCCCCGACGTGACGAAAGCGCCTTCGCCCCCGCGATCCGGCGCTGGACCGGTCTTCCCGTCTTCTCCCTCACTCCTGCTTCCGGCCGGGCCGAGCCTGCTCACCGGGCGGTTCGGCCACCCGAGTCGCGTGCGACTGCCTCCACCGGCACCCTCCTGCGGTGCCGCTCCGGCGACGACACGGAGCCGCGAGAGCCGATCGGCACCGATGCCGAGCGGCCGGCACCCGGTGCTACCAGTAGCACCACAGGTTCAGGCTGCGCCCGCATCAGCCCTGAGCCCCTTTCCCGCCCTTCCCCGTAGGCCACGTGTTTCGCGACGCTTCGAACTGGAACAGCCCATTCCCCATCGCCTTCAAGGCGTGACCGCCGACAGCGTCCACCCCGCCCCTTCTCGTGTGACACAAGCCACATAAGGATTCTGTGAATGCGGGTGCAACCTTCCAAGGGTTTGCTGAGTCACCCCTGTGGAATCAACGGCCACATCCGCGGCCCCACAACGCGACGGCCACTCACCCCTTCGCACGAGGTGCACATGAAGCTTCGCCGCGCCATGGCCGTCGCAGCCGCCACGGCAGTCATAGCCCCCCTCGCCCTGCTGTCGGCCCCGGCAGCGTTCGCCACCGACACCCCCGGCACCACGGAGAACTCCTCCACCGGTACCTCCGGCGACACCGGCACCGGTGACGCGACCGGGACGGGAGACACAACCGGCACCGGTGGTGACTCTTCGGACACGGACACGGACCCCGCCTCCGGCGGCCAGGACACATCGACCGAGGAGCAGAACGCCACCACGGACGACGAGGCGGCGACCTCCGAAGGCTCCGACGGCGAGGCATCCTCCTCGGACGACCAGGACACGTCGACCGAAGACGACACCACGTCCGGTGAGGACGGGGACTCGTCCTCCGAGGACGAGAACAAGCCGTCGGACGACGAGGGCGACGACACCGACCTCTCGGACGACGAGCCGTGGAGCCCCTACGAGGACTGCGAGACCTTCGACCTGGACGACAAGCTCACCGCCTCCATCGCCGGGCTGCCGAACCAGATCGTCGCGGGCTCCGGCTGGCACGAGTTCGATTTCGTGATCAGGAACGACTCGGACAAGGACCTCAAGAAGGTCTGGGTCCAGGCGTTCACGGAGTACGGGGACGACACCAACGACGACAGCTCACTCGCCTTCGACCTCGCCGAGCTCCAGTACAAGCTGGACGGCAAGTGGACCAGCGACTACCAGGAAGGCTTCGAGGACGAGGACGGCAAGATCGCCCTCACGGGCACGTTCGTCGCCGTCCTGGACTCCCTGGAGAAGAACTCCACCGCCACCCTGGACCTCCGGGTGCGGGTGGACGGCAAGGCCCCGGCGGGTTCGTCGTTCGCCCTGAGCCAGGCCGTGTACGCAGGTGAGGAGTCCGCCTGCTACGGCAACGGCGACTTCTACGAGTTCACCGTGCTCGCCGCCGGCCGCGAGCCGGGCGACGACGTCGAGGACGCCGAACCGAACGGCGAGAAGCCCGATGTCACCGACGGCACCAAGCCGCAGGGCGGCGCCAAGGAGATCACCGGCAACCTCGCCGAGACCGGCTCCGGCTCCGCGCTTCCCATGATCGGGATCGCCGGCGGCGTGGCCGTCGCCGCCGGTGCCGGCGCGATGTTCGTCGTACGCCGCAAGAAGACCGGGGCCCAGGCGTAGGACGAGAGCGGTTCCGTACGGAACACGAAAGAGGGGCCTGCGTCCGAAGAGGGCGCAGGCCCCTCTGCCATCGCGGGCGGCCTCGCTGAAGCCATGGGCGGCACACTCAGTGCATGGGGGTCTGGCGCGGCGGCTGCACCGTCACCTTGCCGCCCTTCACGGGAAACGACCTTCCGACGCAAGGGGAAGCAATCTCCAACGGGGTGCTCCGCCACACATCAGCCCCCACTCGTGAACACCCCTGGTGGCGGTGTCCGGCGGCTGCGGCCGTGATGGCGACAGCCGGGTGCACGGCGCTCGAACTCGCGCCGCAAGCTGAAATCCAGTCAGCCGGGAAGGAAGACAGATGCTCAAGAGGCAGTACTGGGGAGTCACCGTACTCCTCATCACCGTGGTCTTCAGCTGCGTCGGTTACCGCCTCAATGACCAGCACCCCAGCCTGCCGTGGATGGTCGGCGGCTTGGTGACCGGAGTAATCGTCACGACAGTTCTCGCCCGAATCGGAAGAGAGTAGATTTCGGCTCCCGGCAGACTCGGAGGCGCCACCAGATCCCTCGGTGGCGCCTTCTGCCCGTTCTTCTTGTGATTGCAGGGGGTGGTTCACAGTGACTCGTGACCCTGTTCCCCCATGTGGACCACGGATCCCGTACGGGGCCGGAGGCCGATGGGCGATGGCCGCTCCACGCGGACAGGACCAGGTGGGTTGCCCGAGCAGCCTCAGGGATGGTCTTGAAACGGGGGCCGCTCCAGTGATCGCCGGATGCCACGCGTCGCGATCAGTGGCAACGCGCTCGGGGCGACGAAATCCGACGGGCCGCATCCGCAGGCCGGCGGTCAGGGCACGGTCGCCCCGTCCGTCCCGGAAACCCGTATCACCGCTGTCCAGGAAATCGCCGAGCCGGGTGGCTCAGTCGCGCCGACGGTCGCGGAGGGGAGCCGTGCGCTCGTACGCGATACCGAGCGCGACAGCCAGGAGTGCCAGGAGCAGCGCGATGCGCGAGCAGGCGGTGACCACGCTCTTGGACGCACCGGCGAGGCGCGGCGCCGCCTCGGCGAAGGCGGCCGCATACGCCGCAAGCGCCACCGAAGCGAGAAGGCGTGGTGGGTCCGTGTCACGGTGCGGCAGCGGTGGCTCCCAGCCGAGGAGGGTCGCCAGGATGAGCGGAAGGACGAGCACCGTGCCGATGCCGAGAACGACACAGCCTGCGGTGGTGTTCATACGAGCGCTCCAGGGCAGGGCGGCGGCTTGCGCCGACCAGGCTTCCCGGCTCACCTGAGGTGGATCATAGCCACCGCGCGTGCACCCTGTGGTGAAAACGTGTGTTTCTGGTGCAGGCCGGGCTCATGCGCGACGAGGTCGTATGTCATGTTTCGTGAAGTAGTGACAAGGAGAACTGCACCGTGTCTGTCTGAGGTTCCCCGCCGTACGGAGGGGCCTTGCGCCCCACGGTGCGCCGGCGTGGGTGTCCTGGGCATCTCAGCCACCGGCCAGTATCCGGATCGTGGGCAGCTGGGCGTACAGCTGGTGTCCGGGGCACTGGGTGTTGTAGCCGTCACGGTGACCGTGGATGGCCGGGAAACTCAGCCGGGCGCCCTTGGCCCAGGTAGAGCCGAAGTAGTTGCGGCCGGCGTCGCCCGCGGTGAGGGTGGCGGTGCCGGCCGGGTTGACGCCGTACTGGCCGAGCTTCCAGGCGGCGACCCTGGCCACGGCGGTCAGGACGGCCGGGCTGGGCGTGACGTCGGTGTACGTGCCGAGGACGGAGACGCCGGTGGTCTCGGTGTTGAAGCCGTAGGCGTGGGCGCCCATCACCGGACGGTCCACGCCGCCCTTGCGGCCCTCGTAAAGGGTCCCGCATCGGTCGACGAGGAAGTTGTAGCCGATGTCCTTCCAGCCCAACTGCATGACGTGGTAGACGTAGATGCCTCGGATGACAGCCGGGGCCTCGGCGCAGGTGTAGTCGTTGCTGCCGGCGGTGTGGTGCACCACCACCGCCTTGATCTTCCCGTCCGGCAGATATCCCGGCGGCTCGGGGCTGATCGACTCGTCCGCACCCCATCCGGCACGCGAGGTGATGGGCGGACGGGGTGCGAGTTCGGCATTCGGTGCTCCGTGGGCAGCGGTGGGGGCCGGCCGCGCGGTGGCTGGTGCGTCGGGACCGGGATCGACCAGGTCCAGTCTCAGCCCGGCGGGCAGGACGGAGGCACCTTCCGCGGCGATGCGAACCTCGGCGCCGCCAGAGGGCCCCGTCCAGACGGGATCGGTGCCGCCCCGCAGGGCTGTGTCCTCGCCCTGGCTGTCGTCGCCGTCCAGGTGCCGCCAGCCGGACCACCGGCCCGTCCCGGCGGACCGGGTGCGCACCGCCACGCTGCCCGCGAGGTGGGCAGACGGATCGTCCCAGGTGACGCCCAGCACGCTGAACAGGCGTGTGTCTCGTACCACCAGTACGGCGCCGCGCCGGTCCGCCGTGGCGGGCACCGCGCGGACCTCACTCCGCGTCCCGGTGGTGGGGCCGGGATCCGTCGGCCTGCCGTGGCTGCGGGCCGCCGGCGCGCACAAGCCCTGGACGGTCAGTGCCCCCGCCACCACCAGCGCAGCAATGTGTCCTGTACCCCACACGCGTGAACTCCCTTGCCTGAACGCTACTGTCGGCCACCGGCTCACGGTTCCGGCCCTCGTTATGAGCTGTTGCGGCTTCGGGCGGTGAGTGTGTCAGCCGCCTGGCGATCATCGGGTTATCGACACGGAAGTCCAGTCCGGGACCCGGGCGCGCACCCCCGGGCGGGTGAAGGGCGGTTGGGCCAGGTGGCGGCTCCGGGCTGGCCCTGCCATGGCCGCTCCCCGTTGCCGTGCGGGGTGCGGGCCGGCTGTCCATCGCCGAGAGCCGCACTGCGGCAGACAGGTCTGCCAGGATGCTGCCATGCAGCCGTACGGGACAGCAGCACGCGTCCAACGATGCCTTGGCCGGCTGCGGAACCCACCCCTCCGCCGGATCCGTGCCCTGGCGGCACGCTGCGCGACCGCGGCCGGAGCACGATGACCCGGGCCTGGCGCGTGGGCGGCCGGGGCTGCTGGACCTGGCGGCTGGACAGGGTTCACCGGCAGCAGCGGAGTCGCCCGATGGAGATCGTCCTGCGCGACGGTCGGGAGCGGGTGGTCGCGCGGCTGCGTTTCCGGGTGTGTCCGGCATGCCGTACGGGGCGGATCCACGACGTCTGGGTCGACGAAGCGTGGCAGCGGCAGGAACTGGGCCGCGAGGCCCTCCACTCACTGCTCGCTCGGCATCCTGGACACCGCTGGAGCACTACCCTGAAGACCCGGCAGGGGCGGGCCTTCTTCAGCGCGATGACCCGGGAGACGTCCACCGACTTCCCGGCCGCAGCCCCGTTGTGCCCTCATCTCAGGGGACGGTTCGGGCAGTTCGTGCACCGCATGACCGGTCGGTCCCCGGCGCCGTGAACGGAGCCGGGGATGCGGCGGCCCGACTCGGCCGTGAGCGCGGGCCCGGCCGTCTGCGACTATGGATCTCGCTCCGCGGGGAGTGTGTGACGGCAAGGGCGTCGTCCTGTGCCGTCCTGGGGCCGCGGGGCGTGACCGCCTGGCGCTGGAGGGGGATGTGTCCGAGGAGAACGACCGGCTTGCCGTGCTGTCCGCCCTGCCGTTCGCCATGATGGCCACGGTGACGGTGGTCGACGTCGCCACCGGACCGGCGGTGGGACTGCTGCCGTTGGTGTCGCTTGGACCGGCCTTCGCCCCGCTGGTCGGCGGCTGGCGGCGCACCCTGGGCATCGGTGTGATCGCGTTGCTGCTCACCGTCGGGCTGAGTGTGTACAACGACCTGTTCGACGCCGCGCGCGGCTACGTGAGCACGGCCTCGGTCATCGGCGTCACCGCGGCGGGACTCGTCGCCGTGTCCATGCGCCAGAAGCGGGAGGCAGAGCTGGCCAGCGTCCGCTCGATCGCCGAGGCCGCCCAACGGGTGCTGCTCAAGCCGGTGCCGCGCCTGGCCGGGCAACTGCGCGCGGCCGTCTCCTACATGTCCGCCGTCGCCGAGGCCCGCATCGGCGGCGACCTGTACGAAGTGGTCGCCGCACCGCAGGGCGTGCGGGTGATCGTGGGCGACGTACAGGGCAAGGGACTGGACGCGGTGGAGACCGCGGCCATCGTCCTGGGCGCCTTCCGCGAAGCGGCCCTGGACGAGGCCGATCTCACCCAGGTCGGGCACAGACTGGCGCGGTCCGTGGACCGGCAGCTGGAAGGGGAGAAGTTCGTCACCGCCATCCTCGCCGAAGTGCGCGACCGCGAGGTCACCTTCCTCAACTACGGCCACCCCGCACCCCTGCTGATCCACGCCGACGGCTCCGCGACGCTCCCCGAACCGGCCGTCTACGCGCTCCCCCTCGGCCTGAGCGCCCACGGCCCGTCGGAACCGGAGCCGTTCCAGGCCGACTTCCACCCGGGGGACCAGCTGCTGCTGTACACCGACGGGGTTACCGAAGCCCGAGACGGCGAAGGTCAGTTCTACCCACTCGCCGACCGCGCTCCCCTGCTCAAGGAACGCGATCCGGAAGCGGCTCTGGAGACCCTGCGCCAGGACCTGCTCCAGCACGTCGGCGGCCCGCTGCAGGACGACGCCGCCATGCTGCTGCTCCGCTACCGGTGACCGGCCGGATCACACCTGACGGTCGACCACCGGCGGCGGATGGGCGAAGCGTGCTGTCCGCCTCCACCCACCCCGCGGCCGTCCAGCACGGTGGTCTCCACGGTGGCCGGTCCGAGCCCCTGATGAGCGCGGCATCCCCGAGGCCCGTCATCTGCGCAGGCGACGCCGGCTGGCGGGAGAGCGATACGTCCGGTACGCCATGTCAGGAGTTCCGCAGCCGGGAGCAGGAGGTGAAGGCGACCAGCGCCACAAGGGCTCCCGCCTCGGTGGCCGCGGCGTCGGCGAGCAACCGGCCCAGACGCGGGCGCAGGTGGTCGACCAGGACGAACACCACGGGGAGCCGGTGAGCGCGGCGACCACGCCAGGGCCCCAGTAGGGGGGGCCGGGTCCAGAGCCAGTGGGCCAGCAGCATCACCACCGGGGCGGTGAAGGGCAGTTGAGGCTCTCCGAGCAGGGCCAGAACAGGACAGGCCAGAGCGCACACGATGGAGCACGCCACCGTCATCCGGGCGGCCTCGCCCCACGTCACCGGCCGTGGCTCGGACACCACGTCGCCTTCTCCTCGCTGTACCACGGCCATTGAGCCGCAGCCGGTCGTCCTTCGGTCATGCCAGTTCCCTGCGTGATCAGCGTGTCTCGGACTGCCGAAGGACGGCGACGCTCCCTGTGGTTGCGCGCCGTGAACTCGGCGTCGTGCAGGACAACGAATGAGTCCGGGAGTCGGGAGGGGACGGCCGGGGCTGAGGTCTCGGCGCTCTGCAGCGTCTCACCCGGTGGGAAGAACCTGCGCCGATCCATCCGCCGGCAGTGAGGCGGCCGGAGTGCCGGTCACCGCAGGCAGCACCTCAGGAGCGTCCTCCGACTGCTGCACGGTCGTCCCCGTGTCTCCCGGGCGACCGCCCGTGCCGTCAGGGCGCACCACCACCAGGATCAGGGCGATGATGGCGGCCACGCCGAGGACGCGGGCGGCGCGACGGCACCTGGCCCATCCGTCCAGTTCGTGCCATGCCGGGCCGGTACGTGGTTCGTCCGGATGCCAGAGCTCACCGACTGCCTCCAGCCCGCCCAGCGCGCTCTCGTCCGCGGAACGCAGGGCAATCCGCTCCCGGGCGGAGGGCTCCCTGGGCGCGGACTTCCGGGTGGCGCGCTCGCTGTCCTTGAGGAACTGCTGCCACACGTCGTCCGGGACGGACGACGTGTGGTCCGGATCCCCGGATGATCCGTCGCTGCCCGGCCGCTGAGTGGTCACCGCTCCCCCTGTGCACAACCTGTGGACGAAGGCAGGGGCGGAGAGAGCCCCCCGAGCCAACGGGTCTCGAATGTACGCCCGCTGACGTCTCCGGTCGCTTTCGGATGCCGGCTGCTCTGCCTCATCAGCGCCTCCCGCCTTCCCGCACGGCCCGGTGACGGTCGGTGCCGCCTCGTGCTCATCTGATGACCGCGACCGTGATGGCGAGGCTGACGAGGAGGAGCAGGAGGGGTCCCAGCGGCAGGCCGTGTTCGCGCGGTGTGCTTGGTTCGGTGGGGCGCAGTTGCGGATGGGCGTGCAGGGCGGTGACCTCCTCGGTCATGCGGGCGTAGGACGGTCGCAGTCCCAGGCGCCGTTCGAGGCGCTGCTCCCCCAGGCCCGTCAGACGCCACGCGTCGCCGTCCGACCGGTGTATCTCCACGCCGCCCTCGTCGGTGTACTTGGCTGCCCGCAGCTGTTCCCATGGGACGTGCCGTACGGTCCAGGCCCCGGTCAGCCACAGACCGGTGCTGTCCGCGATGACGCGCCAGTTCAGGAGGATGGCCGCGAGGTTGATCAATATCGACAGTCCGAGGAAGGGGAGGAGGCCCCAGTCGAAGCCATCCGTCGCAAGGTCCTGTGCGGCGAGGGAGAGCCCAGTCGCCACGCCTGCGGTGAGGGCCAGTCCGACGGTCCGGGAAACGGGGCCCGGCCCCCACCGCACAGGGCGGCCGGTGGGCGTCAGGGTGGCGGCGATGCGGTCCGTCCAAGCCTGCTTCTCTGGTTCTGTGGTGTCGGAATCGGTATCCGTGACGGCAGGAGCGTCCAGGAGGGGCTCCTTGCCGGTTCGAGGGAGCCGGACCGGGCCGACGGTACGGAGCGCGATCGGATCCCCCGCATGGTCTGTGGTGATGAGGACCAGTTCACCTCCCTCGTAGGGGGCGCCGAACAGGACCGCTTCGTGCAACCGCGTGTCGACCGAACAGTCCTCCTCCTCGTCCTCGACTTCGTGCTCGTGCTGGCCCTCGGCTTCGGTGCGGTCGGCCGGTTCGTCGTCCTCGCGGAGCGTGGTTGTGCAGAGACAGGTGAACAGCGCGGTGCGGCCGGCTGTGTCGTCGGCCGCATAGATCCAGGTGCGGCCTTCGTGGTCCGTGCGCTCCAGCACGCGTAGGGCGGGAACCGGTGCGCGACGCAGCGCCGCAGCACGGCGGCGGGCGAGGACGCCCATCATGAGAAGGGACAGGCCGGGCAGTCCGGCGGCCAGCACCAGCAGCTGCCAGCCGAAGGCGTCGTACGGCTCGGCCACCAGACGCCGCCACGAGCCGTCCTCCAGGACGGTCACCGTGCTGCCGACGCGGTAGTCCTCGGGGTAGAACGCGTCGACGGTGATGCGCCGTGCGTCGTCGGCGCGGACCTGCACGCTCTCCTCGCCGCGGCTGATCACCTGCGCCGTGGTCTGCACGGACCGGGCCGCGTGCTGCTCGTCGGCGCGGATCCCGCTCAGCCCCAGCAGGACCGCAACCGCGGCCACGGCACACAGGACCAGCCCAGCGGCGAGCGGGAGCCTGCCTCGCGCGAGTGGGCCGACGGGCTCCGGCAGCCGGTGCCGCACTCCGGCGGCCCGCTCGGCGATC
Organism: Streptomyces sp. MNU76; assembly: GCF_020982545.1. GTDB lineage: Bacteria > Actinomycetota > Actinomycetes > Streptomycetales > Streptomycetaceae > Streptomyces. The sequence goes on from NZ_JAJKLK010000006.1 coordinate 529,873, forward strand.
CGCCGCTGCCTGGACCGGGCGGCCAGCCGCTCGCGGGCCGCGGCCCAGCCGAAGGCCAGAGCCCCGATCACGGCGACGTTCGCGGCCTGGGACATCCGCCCGGCGCCCGGCAGCTCTCCCCACGCCACGATGGCCGCCAGGGCGGGCGCCGCGATCAGCGTGAGCTCCGGAAGCCGGGCGAGCCAGAACAGCAGCCCGACGGCCAGGCCCGATTCCGCCATGCCGACCCAGTCCGGGCCGCAGGGCGCCGCATCGCTGCACGGCGGTACCGGTTCCACCGCGATCGCCCATATGACGCTGATCAACAGCGCCAGCACGGACCACATGGGCTGTGCCCATGGCGCGGGGCCGGCCTGGGCCCATGGGGCGGCGTCGGTGGACGACCAGGCGGGCGTACCCGCTGGAACGGCGCCCGAGGGTATCGGGACGGGAGTTTCGGACACGCGAGGATTATGCGGCAGGAGGCGGGCAGTCCCGCCGCGGGCCGAACTCGGATCGGCCCGACGCCACCGGGCCAGAAGGCTGAGGCCGCTGCAGCACCCCCACCAGCACCTGCCTTGCGCGCGGTTATGGCCTGCGGTGATCGGAAATCGGCTCACGGCGTGAGGATGAGACACAGGTGATAGCGGGCCGGTATCGGCTGCGAACCAACCATCGGGCGGGGCGCGATGGGCGAGGTCTGGCAGGCCCGCGACGAAATGCTGGGCACAGACGTCGCGGTCAAGGTCCTGCTCGCCCAGGGCTCCGACGCCACCGTCGCCGCCCGCTTACGCCTGGAGGCCCAGACCGCGGGTTCCCTCAACCACCGCCACGTCGTCGGCGTCCTCGACTTCGGCGCGCACGAGAACCAACTGTTCCTGGTCATGGAACTGGTCGACGGCGACAGTCTCCGCACACTGTCCGCCACGGGGCCGCTGCCCGCCGAGCAGGTGGCCCGCATCGCCGCCCAAACGGCCGCCGGACTGGCCGCCGCCCACCGACAGGGCATCGTGCGCCGGGACATCAAACCCGGCAACCTGCTCCTGGACGCCGACGGCACCGTCAACCAGGGCCCCGACAGATTCGAACCTTGAAGACTGTTTCCCTGACCCTCCACCGCAACGCCCGGCTCATGCTCCGCCGATCCTCCGCGCTGCGGCCCGAGTCACTTCCTCGGGCGTGAAATCGTCGAACAGCCGACTCAGGGCGCAGGACAGCCTCGCGCGTCGTGTGGAGCGGTCACGGGCCAGTGCCCGGGCGATGGCGCCCCGGAGATACTTCTCCGGTGTCTGTCCGGCTTCCGCCGCGAGGCGTTGAAGGCGTTCAGCGGTTTCCGGCTCCATCGGGATGCTCATGAGGTAGCTGCCGTCGGAGCCGGGGAACAGTCCGCAGAGCACGTCGACGGGCAGTGCGTCTCCCAGCCGTTTCCAGATCTTCCGTACGGCTCTCGGCTCGCTCTTCGCGGACACGAGGACCACCAGGCGAGTGCCGTCGTCGGAGGCCGCCATGGCAAGACGGCTTCGCTGTTGCGCGGCTCTCAACTCGACCGCACCCACGGCGCGGGTCAGGACGATCTCGATGGCGTGCATGGACACTGCGCTTCTCCTGTCCCTGGGTCACTCGAGGGAGACCACCCCGTCGGGCAGCCATCCCTCCCAGTAACCGTCGATGAGGTCGAGCAGCACGGGCGGCTCCACCCGCACGTCCGTGGCCCGCAGTTCAGCCGTCGTCCACCACCGCGCGCCTGTTGCCAGCAGGGCGCGGACATCGCAGGGCCAGGCCCCTGCCGCCGGAGCCGCCAGGACGAAGTACTCCTCGTGCCGGCGACCCCCGGAGGCGGGAAGCCGTCCTGTGACGGGGGCGATCCGCAGTGCGGGCAGCCGCAGTTCACGCCCAAGGTGGTGCGCCGCGGCCCGGCGAAAGGATTCGCCGGGCCGTATCGAGCACCTGGGAACACTCCAGATGACCGGGGGCACGACGCGGTCGGGCAGCAGCAGAAAGCTGCGTGCGGCTGGGTCGATAACGACGGGACGGACGCATGCGGCTGCCGGAAGGCCTGAGCTGATCGCATCGACCACTCTGCCCGCATGTTATTGGAATGGCATGCCGATGTGTTCCATACGGGTGTGTCAGGGCAGGATCCGGCGTGCATATCCAGCGAACTGGATGCGATGTGTGTGCGCACTCACCCTCGTATCCAGTTCACTGGATGGCGAGGAAGATCTGGCCGGACCGAGCGGTGGCGGTCCGGGCTCGTGGGCGGTGTGAACGCGCACGAGCCCGGCCCGGTGCGGACGACCGGGGAGGGGAGGAGCAGGGTGTGGCCCGACCGGCTCGTCGTGGAGGACCGGGTCCGGTTCGACGGGCAGGTGTGCACGGTGACCGGCGTGCGTGGCGGGCGCGTCGCATTGCTGGACGGACTCGGCGCCACCGAGCACGTCGATATGGTGTTCCTGGTTGCCTCGGAGGGCTTCGAGTTCCTGGCGAGGGGAACGGGCCCGCCGCCTCTGGAGCAGTCGGCGCCGCCCCTGCCGGAGGCGGCGCTGGAGCGTGCACGCTGGTGGCGGCGGCACGTCACCGAAGTACTCAACGGCGTACCGTACGACGCCTCGGCCGGCACCGAGCCACTCCCGGCCTACGATCCGTCACACCGCACACTGGCCGAGCGCGAGGAGGCCAAAGCGCGGGAGTTGGCCGACCTGGGCGTGCGCGGGGCTTCCGCGCGGACGGTGCGGCGCAAGCGGCAGCGGTATCAGGAGCAGGGTCTGGCCGGGCTCGCCGACGGGCGGGCAGGTCGGCATATGACCGACGAGGCCCGAATGGATCCCCGAGTGGGGGCGACGGTCTGGGAGGTGCTCGCCGCGCAGCGGTCAGGAGCCCCCCTGACGGCCGGGCACTTGCACGAGCAGGTGCTGGCCCGGCTGGCCGGGCCCATCTCGGCGGGTGAGCTGCCCAGGCCGTCCCGGGCTGCCGTCCGGCGGCTCGCCGCCGAGATGCTTGCCGGCGAAGGGAGGCGGCGGCTCCGCCGGGTGAGCGACGTGGCCGTGGGCGAGCGTGTTCATCTGGATACGGTCGAGTTGCCGCTGCCGCCCGGCGGGGCGGGCTCGAGGGAGCGTCTTCGGGTAGCTGGTCGCTCTGGACGAGGCCACTGGTCTCGTACTGGCCGCCGTCGTCCACACCGGTCACCGGCCGCCACTGCACGCGACGCTGCTTGCCCGGATGCTCGTCCCCGTCGGGATGCACACGGACTGGGGCGCTCTCCTGTCCGGACGGCTCTTTCGCACGGACCGGCGACCCGCGTCCTCACTGATCGTCCGCCCGGACAGCCTCGTTGTCGACGGGGCCCACGCGCCCAGCCTGCGGGCACTGCGCCCGGCCTGCGCCCATCTGGGCATCCACGTGCGGTACGCGCAGCGTGTGCGGCCCACGGACCGCCGGGCTGTGGAGCGCACGCTGGACCAGTTCGTGTCCCTCTTCACCGACCATCTGTTCTCCGCCGACGGGCAGGCCGCGCACGAGGCCGGATGGCCGCCCGAGATGGTGCAGGACCTGCTCGACGTATGGGTGGCCCAGGTCTGGCCGGACGCCCCGGCGCCGACCGCGCCCTCAGGCGGAGCGCACACGCCGCGAACCCGCCACGAGACGCTGACCGCCTCAGCGGGATGGACACCGACGCCTCTGCCCCCGCCCGGTGTCGCGGAACTTCTGAGCGTGGCCTGGAGAGTGGTCGGAGGTCAGGGACTACGGCTCAGCGGGCAGACCTACAACTCCTCGGCCTTGGATCCCCTGCGTTCCCCGGCGTCACCGGACACAGGCCGCAGGTTCGAGGTCCGCTGGGACCCGTACGACCTCCGCCGTGTGTGGCTGCGGCCCGAGAACGACGAGTGGATCACGGTTCCCGCCGTGGTGCCCGCCGCCCGGCCCGCCGTTCCGGCTACCGTCCTGCATCACGCGCCACTTGAACACACGGAGGTCTACGCCGCCATCGCCCGGCAGCAGCCGGATCCGGCCGCGAACACGAGCGCGCACTCGCCTGTCTCCTGGGCAGGGCCGGCCTGTCGTGACTGGGTGTCCTTCTCGCCGCTGCCGGACCAGGAGGACGGCTCACACGCAGCACCAGACGATTCCCGCGTGGCCTTTCACGCCGGGCTCCCGCTGCGCGTGCCGGACGTCGTGTCCGCAGCGCAGCGGATCGGCGAGTTGCTGGCCCTCAACCGGTACGGGACAGGCGCCCGCCACGGAATGCTACTGCACGGGGTGTCCGGTACCGGCAAGACGACAGCCCTGCTGGAAGCAGCACACCGCTACACCGCCCGGCATTGCCTCGGAGAAGCCGGGCAGTTCGGCCGTGCCGGTGGTCTACGTCCGGCTGCCACCCGCCACCTCACCGCGCCTGCTGCTGGCCGAACTGGCACGCGCTCTCGGCATCCCACTACGAGGCTCGCCCACCACCGCCGACCTGGCGGCCCGGGTGAGCGAGGCGATGACAACCGCCCACACCGGCCTCGTCCTGGTCGACGAGGTCCAGCATCTCCGCAGTCCGGGCTGGTCGGACACCGCCGTGGCCGAGATCCTGGACTACCTCTGCGACCGCATCCCAGCGACGTTCGCCTTTGCCGGTATCGGCAGCCCCGAGTCCCTCGCCACGGCGGTGACGCACACACCGCACCGCCGACTGCTGTCGGCACGCCTGGACCTTCTGCCCGCCGGCGAGGTCTGGCAGGAGGTCATCAGCCGGTTCGAAGACGCGCTGCGGCTGCACGCGCACGAGCCGGGCACCCTGACCGCCCAGGCCCCTCTGCTCCACCAGCGCACCGGCGGGAACGTGGGCCGGCTGGCCCTTCTCCTGCGCACCGGAGCCGTCCGGGCCATCCGCGAAGGCACCGAACAACTGACGGTTTCACTGCTTTCCGGGCTGACTGTTCCGAGCCTCTGGTGACCCCCTCCTCCGAGGCCACGAGTGACCATACCGAAAAGCGAATCACGAACGTGTAGACGATAAAATGGAGTTCTATCAGGGTCGCAGCCACCAAAAAGCCAACTGGCCCCCAAAGGCCAGACAGCCAACTGGCTTTGCCCCTACCTTGATGGCCATGACGTACCAGGAGACTTTTCCGAGTCCCCCACCTGACGGGGACGAAGCGGAGCACGTGGTCCGTCAGTACGAATCGCTGATCGAGAAGTCCCAAGCGGCTATCGGACGGCTGAGTACGGCACTGCGCGAGGAAACCGAGAAGTGTGAGGCGCTGATCGCTCACCGCGATGAGGCGCGAGGCCTGGTAGGAATGCAGTCTCGTTTGCGGACTATGCAGGAACAGGCCAGACAGCACGGTATCTTCACCGGCCGGCCCACCCCTCCGGTGACGCTGCACATCGTCCCGGAACCTCAGGACCGCGAAAAGTCCGCATCGGACAGCAAGCCGCCCGCGTCCCCTGAACCCACACCGACAACGACGGATGTGGTACACCCGCCGGCCGCCATCACGATCCGGAGTAGCAGACAGCAGGAGATCCTGAACGTCATCGCCGCACGTCCCGACCTCCCCTGGGGCAGTGAGGACATCGCCAAAGTCCTGGGAATCCCCAAGGAGGACCCCCGGGGCCGCAAAAGGCTGCGCAACCGCCTTCGGGCTCTGACGCTGATCGGCGCCCTGGAACGCGTCACACGCGAGGACGACCGGCACGTCTACTACCGTCCACGAATGAACTGGAAATTCGACTGACCATTCCACTCACGACAAGCGATACACGCAGTACTGCTGTTTTATGACCGCCGCCGCATGTAGCGACCCAGGAGGCACTGGATCCGCGGCGACGGTCGTGACCGTACAGGCCGTTTCCGACACTACCCGGCACCGCCCGAGCGTGTTCGGCATTCGGTCATTTTTCCCTGCCTCTTTCCCGAGGAACCGAGTGCCCATGCGTATTCACTTCGGTGGATTGCCCGGCTCACGGCCGGGCCACAGGTCCACCTCCAGCGCCTTCTCCAGGTTCGCGATCGTCAGCAGGTCGCACCACACCGCGCCATCGAGGACCTGGGCGACCGTCATCCGCGACACGCCACTGCGCCGGGACGCCTCTGCGACCGACCAGCCTCTCTCGCCGATCACCCTGCCCAGCCTGGCTGCCACCTCCTGCGCCACACGGGCGCCGTGGTGGTCATCGAGCACGGCGTGCGGCCACGCGCCGTCGGTCACGTACTCGGCAGGGCTGCGTCGTCGCTTGTCTCCTCGTGGCACAGCGAAGAGTGTCGCCCATCCGGCCCTCCAGGGATGACAGCGTCCGCCAACTCCACCGCATGCTATTCCAAACACACCCCTCCCGGGGTTCTTTTCTGGTGGAGAGTCACGATGGACGCGATCGAGCGCTACCGGCCCAAGCTGCCGAGGCCTGTCTGGGCCCGTATCGGCCCCGACTGCCGCCGCGCCGTCGCCAAGGCTGGGCCGGCCACGCCCAAGGAGGCCCGCGACTGGCTCGGCGCCCTGGCTCACCCCTGTGCTGTAGCCAGAAGACCGTCACCGTCCCGCCGGAAGCCGCCGCCAACCTCTGGCAGCCCCTCCAGTACGGCTCCGAAGCCTGGCAGCGCGTGTACTTCCGGCTGCGCAACAGCGTCGAAGGCATCAACGGCTACGCCAAGGACCCCCCTCTACGAGCGCCTCGAAGACGCCGGCACTCGCCGGATCCGCGGCATCGCCGCCCAGACCCTCCTGCTGGCCTTCCAGCTCGCCCACGCCAACCGCCGCAAGCTCAGGGCCTGGGCCGACTCGATCGCCCTGCACGACGACCGACCGCGCCGCCGCCCCACCCGCCGCCGCAAGACCAAGCCACTGGGCACCTGGACTCCCAAGGGCTACGTCAACGAGCCCTAACCCATGAGACCTTCCTCACAAGCCACCCAGTAGCTCACCCTCGACGTAACCGAAGATCCACACCCGAACACGGGACCGCCGACGGCCTCAGCCGTCGGCGGTCCCGTGTTTCTGCCCACACAAAGCGGAACGGGCGGCATCGTGATCACGATGCCGCCCGTTCCGTCGGTGCAACCAGAGCACTTTCGTCGGTGCTCCGCTGTGCGCGAGGGGGGAGTTGAACCCCCACGCCCTTGCGGGCACTGGAACCTGAATCCAGCGCGTCTGCCTATTCCGCCACCCGCGCATTGGGTGTGTCCTCAGGCCCCGTTCCTTGCGGTCTGGCGCCTTCCGACATCGAGAAGATTAGCACGCTGGAGAGGGTGGCTTCACATCCCTTAAACCGCGGCCCGCCCCGTCCCGCGCCGCCTGGACCGGCCGACCAGCACGGGCCGAACACACGCCCCCTCCTGTCACGTATCAACGAGTGCTGGTTCACGTATCAACCTCGTACCGGTCCCGGCCATCTCCTTGGGAGAGGGACGGGGCGCACAGTCCGGTGCGGGACACTGGTCTCGCGCCGCCTCTACGATCCTTGGCAGAGTTCGGACGGGGTAGTTCGAAGAGGAGTTCCGATGGGAATCCGGGAGGGGACTTCAGTGGGCGTCGACGCCGGGTGACACCGGTCGACCGGGCCGACAGGGGGAACCAGCCGATTTCCCGGCGCGTGGATACGATCAGTAAGCAGTACCGATGCGGTACGCAGAGCGGTGACGACGGAGGAGGTGCCCCATGGGAGTCCTGAAGAAGTTCGAGCAACGTCTCGAAGGTCTGGTCAACGGCACCTTCGCCAAGGTGTTCAAGTCCGAGGTCCAGCCCGTGGAGATCGCGGGAGCACTCCAGCGGGAGTGCGACAACAACGCGACCATCTGGAACCGCGACCGTACGGTCGTCCCCAACGACTTCATCGTGGAGCTGAGCACGCCCGACTTCGAGCGCCTCAGCCCCTACTCCGGCCAGCTCGGCGACGAACTCGCCGGCATGGTGCGCGACTACGCCAAGCAGCAGCGCTACACCTTCATGGGCCCCATCAAGGTCCATCTGGAGAAGGCCGACGACCTCGACACCGGTCTGTACCGGGTGCGCAGTCGTACGCTCGCCTCCTCCACCAACCAGCAGGCCCCCTCGGGCGCCCCGGCGAGCCCCGCCGCGGGCCGCCCCGGCGGCTACGGCTACCCGCCCACCGCCGCACGGGAGCCCCGCCCATGCCGGCCACACCGCCGCCCGGCGGCCGTCCCGCCCCGCTCGGCCAGCGGCCGCCCGCCTCTCCGGCGGGCGGGGGACGCACGCGCTACTGGATCGAGATCAACGGCACCCGCCATCAGATCTCCCGCCCGACGCTGGTGCTGGGACGCAGCACCGAAGCCGACGTGCGGATCGACGACCCCGGCGTCTCCCGCCGGCACTGCGAGATCCGGACCGGAACGCCCTCGACGATCCAGGATCTCGGATCCACCAACGGCATCGTGGTGGACGGACAGCACACCACCCGCGCTACGCTCCGCGACGGCTCGCGGATCGTCGTGGGCAGCAGCACCATCATTTACCGGCAAGCCGAAGGGTGAAGCGGGGGCAATGTCAGAGCTGACCCTCACGGTCATGCGGCTGGGTTTCCTGGCCGTACTGTGGCTGTTCGTGATCGTGGCCGTGCAGGTCATCCGCAGCGACCTGTTCGGTACGCGTGTCACCCAGCGGGGGTCGCGCCGGGAGCGGCCGCAGGCGGCGGCCCGCCAGGCCGCGCCCCCGCAGCAGCGCGGCCAGCAGCCCGCACCCTCCACCGGCGGTGGCGGCCGTCGCGGGCGCAACGCCCCGACCAAGCTCGTCGTGAGCGAGGGCACACTGACGGGGACGACCGTGGCGCTCCAGGGCCAGACCATCACCCTGGGCCGCGCACACGACTCCACGATCGTGCTGGACGACGACTACGCCTCCAGCCGGCACGCCCGGATCTACCCGGACCGCGACGGCCAGTGGATCGTCGAGGACCTGGGGTCCACCAACGGCACATATCTCGACCGGAACCGACTGACGACTCCCACGCCGATTCCGCTGGGCGCGCCGATCCGCATCGGCAAGACCGTCATCGAGCTGCGGAAGTAGTGCTACATCATGAGTAGGCGCGAGCGGAGCGAGCACGCAGGGGCGGCCCCCACCAGGGCTCCCGGCGCGCTCCCGACCGGAGGGTGGGCACCGTGCGGATGTACCCGGAGCCGACGGGCGAGGTGCGCATGAGTCTGTCACTGCGCTTCGCCGCCGGATCGCACAAAGGCATGATCCGCGAGGGCAACGAGGACTCGGGCTACGCCGGTCCGCGGTTGCTCGCGATCGCCGACGGCATGGGCGGCCAGGCGGCCGGCGAGGTCGCCTCCTCCGAGGTGATCTCCACCCTCGTCACGCTCGACGACGACGTCCCCGGCTCCGACATCCTCACCTCCCTCGGCACCGCCGTGCAGCGCGCCAACGACCAACTGCGCTCGATGGTCGAGGAGGACCCGCAGCTGGAGGGCATGGGCACCACGCTCACCGCCCTGCTGTGGACCGGCCAGCGACTCGGCCTGGTCCACGTCGGCGACTCCCGCGCCTACCTCCTCAGGGACGGCGTCCTCACCCAGATCACCCAGGACCACACCTGGGTGCAGCGTCTGGTCGACGAGGGCCGCATCACGGAGGAGGAGGCCACCACCCACCCGCAGCGCTCCCTGCTGATGCGCGCGCTGGGCAGCGGCGACCACGTGGAGCCCGACCTCTCCATCCGTGAGGTCCGGGCCGGCGACCGGTACCTGATCTGCTCCGACGGCCTGTCCGGCGTGGTGTCCCACCAGACGATGGAGGACACCCTCGCCAGCTACCAGGGCCCGCAGGAGACCGTGCAGGAGCTGATCCAGCTCGCACTGCGCGGCGGCGGCCCGGACAACATCACGGTCATCGTCGCCGACGTCCTCGACCTCGACACCGGAGACACCCTCGCCGGGCAGCTCTCCGACACCCCGGTCGTGGTCGGCGCCGTCGCCGAGAACCAGCTCCACCTCCAGGACAACGGCATCATGCAGACCCCCGCCGGCCGGGCCTCCGGTCTCGGCCGTCAGGGGCACGGACAGGGCGGCGGCGAGTTCGGCCCGCCCGGCTCCGGCGACACCACCGGGTACATGCCCGCGGCGGGCGGCTTCGGCGACTACTCCGACGACGACTTCGTCAAGCCACGCAAGAAGCGCAGGTGGCTGAAGAGATCCTTCTTCGGCATCCTCACCCTCGCTGTGGTCGGCGGGGGCCTGTACGGCGGCTACCGCTGGACGCAGACGCAGTACTACGTCGGCTCCAAGGACGACCACGTGGCGCTGTACCGCGGCATCAGCCAGGACCTGGCCTGGATCTCGCTCTCGAAGGTCGAGAAGGACCACCCCGAGATCGAACTCAAGTACCTGCCGCCCTACCAGCAGAAGCTGGTCGAGTCCACGATCGCCGAGGGCGGTCTGGGCGACGCCCGGAAGAAGATCGAGGAGCTGTCCACCCAGGCGTCGGCGTGCAAGAAGAACGCCGAGCGCCGCGAGGCGGCGGACAGCAACGCCAAGACGGGCGAGGGCGAGGCGGGCGGAGTCACGGGAACCACGAAGACCTCCATCACGTCCAAGGCCACATCGTCCCCGACGCCGACACCGTCGGTGTCCCCGACCCCGAACCAGACTGAGACCGCACCCACACCGTCGACCGGCCCCACCCTCTCGGAGGAGGAGCAGGAGCTGGTCTCACGGTGCGGTGAGCAGTAGGCAAGCCGCGAGGGGCCCACGTACACCATGAGCAGTACTACCAACCCGTCGACGCAGCACACGTCCACGATCGGCGCGATCGGCACACCGAGCCGACGCAACACCGAACTGGCACTGCTGGCGTTCGCGGTCGTCATCCCGGTGTTCGCCTACGCCAACGTGGGTCTCGCCCTGAACGACCAGGTGCCCGCAGGACTCGCCGCCTACGGCATCGGTCTCGGAGTGCTGGCCGGCATCGGCCATCTCGTCATCCGCAAGTTCGCGCCGTACGCCGACCCGCTGATGCTGCCGCTGGCCACGCTGCTGAACGGGCTGGGACTGGTGGCCATCTGGCGACTGGACCAGTCGAAACTGCTCCAGCAGATCGGACAGGCCGGCGGCAAGGCGACCAATCAGCTGGTCTACACAGCGATGGGCATCACCCTCCTCATCGTCGTACTGATCTTCCTCAAGGACCACCGCACCCTCCAGCGCTACACCTACATCTCCATGGCCGGCGCGCTGGTCCTGCTGCTGCTCCCCCTGGTGCCAGGCCTCGGCGCGGAACTCACCTACGGCGCCAAGATCTGGATCCAGGTCGGCAGCTTCACCATCCAGCCCGGCGAGTTCGCCAAGATCGTGCTGGCGATCTTCTTCGCCGGCTACCTGATGGTGAAGCGCGACGCGCTCGCCCTGGCCAGCCGCCGCTTCATGGGCCTGTACCTGCCGCGCGGCCGCGACCTCGGCCCGATCATCGTCGTCTGGGCGATCTCGATCCTGATCCTGGTCTTCGAGACCGACCTCGGTACGTCGCTGCTGTTCTTCGGCATGTTCGTGATCATGCTGTACGTCGCGACCGAGCGGACCAGCTGGATCGTCTTCGGTCTGCTGATGTCCGCGGCCGGCGCGGTCGGCGTGGCCAGCTTCGAACCCCACGTCCAGACCCGCGTCCAGGCATGGCTCGATCCGTACCGCGAGTACAAGCTCAGCCGCGCGGGGACCAGCGACGGCATCATCCACTCCGAGCAGGCCATGCAGGCCCTGTGGGCCTTCGGCTCCGGCGGCACCCTCGGCACCGGCTGGGGCCAGGGCCACTCCGAACTCATCCGCTTCGCCGCGAACTCCGACTTCATCCTCGCCACCTTCGGTGAGGAGTTGGGTCTGACCGGGGTGATGGCGATCCTGCTGATCTACGGGCTGATCGTGGAGCGCGGTATCCGCACGGCCCTCGCCGCCCGCGACCCGTTCGGCAAGCTGCTCGCCGTCGGCCTGTCCGGCGCGTTCGCCCTCCAGGTCTTCGTCGTCGCCGGCGGTGTCATGGGCCTCATCCCGCTGACCGGTATGACGATGCCGTTCCTGGCATACGGAGGTTCGTCGGTCATCGCCAACTGGGCGCTCATCGGCGTCCTGATCAGAATCAGCGACACCGCGCGCCGTCCAGCACCCGCCCCGCCCCCAACCCCGACGCCGAGATGACCCAGGTGGTCCGCCCGTCATGAACAAGCCCCTGCGCCGCATCGCGATCTTCTGTGGGCTCCTGGTCCTCGCCCTGCTCGTCCGCAACAACTGGCTGCAGTACGTCCAGGCGGATGCCCTCGCCACCCACAAGGAGAACCGGCGCGTCGCCATCGAGCGCTACGCCACGCCTCGCGGGGACATCATCGTCGACGGCAAGGCCATCACCGGGTCCGTCGCGACCGAAGGCGCCGACTACGAGTACAAGCGCACCTGGAAGAACGGCGAGATGTGGGCGCCGGTCACCGGCTACTCCTCCCAGATCGTCGGCGCCACCCAGCTGGAGAACCTCGAGGACGGCATCCTCACCGGCAACGACGACCGGCTCTTCTTCCGGAACACGCTGGACATGCTCACCGGCAAGAAGAAGGAGGGCGGCAGCGTCGTCACCACCCTCAACGCCGCCGCGCAGAAGGCGGCCTTCAAGGGCCTCGGCGACAAGAAGGGCGCCGTCGCCGCGCTCGACCCCAAAACCGGCGCGATCCTCGCCCTGGCCTCCACGCCGTCCTACGACCCGTCCACGTTCGCCGGAATCAGCACCAAGGACAGCGAGACCTTCTCGAAGCTGGAGAAGGACGCCGACAAGCCGATGCTGAACCGCGCGCTGCGCGAGACCTATCCGCCAGGCTCCACGTTCAAGGTGGTCACGGCCGCCGCGGCCCTGGAGAACGGCGTCGTCTCGGACATCGACGACAAGACGGACACGCCTGACCCGTACAAGCTGCCGGAATCGTCCACCCCCCTCACCAACCAGCACGGCGCGTGCAAGAACGCCACCCTCCGCTACGCGCTCGAGCAGTCCTGCAACACGGTCTTCGGCAAGCTCTCCGACAGCGTCGGCAACGACAAGATGATCGAGCAATCCGAGAAGTTCGGCTTCAATGACGCCACCCTGGACACTCCCGTCCGCGCCGCGGAGAGCATCTACCCCGAGGACAACCGCCCGCAGAACGCGATGGCCGGCATCGGTCAGGCATCCAACCGGGCCACCCCGCTCCAGATGGCCATGGTCGCCTCCGCCGTCGCCAACGACGGCGAGCTGATGGCTCCGTACATGGTCGACCAGCTGCGGGCTTCCAACCTCGACGTCATCGAGACCCACGATCCTGAGACGCTCTCCCAGGCGGTCTCACCGGAGAACGCCCAGAAGCTCCAGGACATGATGGAGAGCGTCGTCAAGACGGGTACCGGTCAGCGCGCGCAGATCGGCGGCGTCACCGTCGGCGGCAAGACCGGTACCGCCCAGCGCGGCGTGAACAACAAGGAGAGGCCGTACGCCTGGTTCATCTCCTACGCCAAGCTCAGTGACGGCAGCTCGCCGGTGGCCGTGGCCGTGGTCGTCGAGGACAGCGACGCCTCGCGTGGCGACATCTCCGGTGGCGGTCTCGCCGCCCCGATCGCGAAGAGCGTGATGCAGGCAGTGATCAACAGCAAGAAGTGACCCCGCTCACGTCGCCTTCACATCGGTGCACGTTGCGATACCGGTCCTGTATCGGGTGACGCGGTTGGCCAGGTCACAGAAGGCGAGCCGGGTACCGTATGCCCGGAGCACAGCCGCCGGACCACACATGGGTGCGGTCGGGACCGACGGAGAGGGCTGGTAGGAAGCTATGGAAGAGCCGCGTCGCCTCGGCGGCCGGTACGAGCTGGGCCAGGTGCTCGGCCGTGGTGGCATGGCGGAGGTCTACCTCGCGATGGACACCCGCCTCGGCCGCACCGTGGCGGTGAAGACGCTGCGAGCGGACCTCGCGCGCGACCCCACCTTCCAGGCCCGGTTCCGCCGGGAGGCCCAGTCGGCCGCCTCGCTCAACCACCCCGCGATCGTGGCGGTCTACGACACGGGCGAGGACTACATCGACGGGGTCTCGATCCCGTACATCGTCATGGAGTACGTCGAGGGCTCCACCCTCCGTGAGCTTCTCCACAGCGGCCGCAAGCTGCTGCCGGAGCGGGCCATGGAGATGACCATCGGCATCCTCCAGGGACTGGAGTACGCCCACCGCAACCAGATCGTCCACCGCGACATCAAGCCGGCCAACGTCATGCTGACGCGCAACGGCCAGGTCAAGGTGATGGACTTCGGTATCGCCCGCGCCATGGGTGACTCCGGGATGACGATGACGCAGACGTCCGCGGTCATCGGCACCGCCCAGTACCTCTCGCCGGAGCAGGCCAAGGGCGAGCAGGTGGACGCCCGGTCCGACCTGTACTCCACCGGCTGTCTGCTCTACGAGCTGCTGACCGTCCGCCCACCGTTCATCGGCGACTCCCCCGTGGCGGTCGCCTACCAGCACGTGCGGGAGGAGCCGCAGCCCCCGAGCGTCTTCGACCCGGAGATCACTCCGGAGATGGACGCCATCGTCCTGCGGGCCCTGGTCAAGGACCCGGACTACCGCTACCAGTCCGCCGACGAGATGCGGGCCGACATCGAGGCCTGCCTCGACGGTCAGCCCGTCGCCGCCACGGCGGCCATGGGTTCGGTCGGTTACGGCGGCTACCCGGACGACCAGCCGACCAGCGCCCTGCGCGCCGACGCCGGTGCCACGACGATGCTCCCGCCGGTCGGCCCGGACGACGGTTACGGCTACGACGACCGCCAGGGCCGTCGCCGCCAGCAGCCGAAGAAGAACAACACCTCGACGATCCTCCTGGCCCTCGCGGGTGTGCTGGTCCTGATCGGCGCGGTCCTCATCGGGCAGTGGATGTTCTCGGGCAATGACACCGGCAACGACACCCTCAAGGCGCCGAACTTCGTCGGCCAGAGCGAGGCGGAAGCGAAACAGGCGGCCACCAACGTCGACCTGAAGGTGGAGACCTCCCAGAAGCCCTGCGAGGACCAGAAGAAGGGCAACATCTGCCAGCAGAACCCGCAGGCGGGTACCCCGTTGAAGAAGGGCGACACCGTCGAATTGGTGGTGTCCACGGGTGCGCCGAAGGTGGCGGTTCCGAGCGTCATCGGCGATCAGATCGAGGACGCGAAGGACAAGCTGGAAGGCGAGGACTACGAGTTCGTCGTCAAGACCAAGACGAAGGAGTCCCCGGAGGAGGCCGGCACGGTTCTCGACCAGAACCCCACAACCGGCAAGGAAGTGGAGAAGGGTTCCACGATCACCCTGACAGTCGCCAAGGCCGAGGAGAAGGCCACCGTGCCGACCGTCACCGGCCGGAGCTGTGACGCCGCCAAGTCCCAGATGGAGGCCAACGACCTCGTCGGCACCTGCACCGAGGTCGAGACGCAGGACCCCAACCTCGTCGGCAAGGTCGTCGCGACCAACCCCGAGGCGGGCTCCGAGCTGAACAAGGGCGACACGGTCACCATCCAGATCGGCAAGGCGGCCGAGGAGGAGGAGCAGGAGGCCGAGGTCCCGAACGTCGTCGGACGGACCGTGGGCCAGGCCAAGCAGATCCTCCAGGCGTCCGGCTTCACCAACATCCAGTTCGCCAACGGCAGCGACCAGAGCGACACCGCGTTCGTCACCGACCAGGACCCGGACGGCGGCAACAAAGCCGACCCGGCCCAGACGACGATCACCCTCGCGTCGGTCGGTTTCGGCGGCAACAACGGCAACAACAACAATGGCGGCGGCGACGGCGGAGGCTTCTTCGGTTAGCGCCACCCGCCTGAGGCGGAGGGGCTGATCAAGCCCTCTGCCCCGTACGACGAAGGAGCCCTGGCACCCCCTCAGGAGGGGGTGCCAGGGCTCCTTCGCCATCTCGATGTTTCACGTGAAACCGGATGTTTCACGTGAAACATCCCTCCGGGGGAACAACCCACCGCGCGACTACCGGAGTTCCTTCGGCGGCGTGCGCTCCGCGTTCACCCGTTCCACGCGTTCCAGCTCGCCCCACACGATGTACCGGTACCGGGACGTGTAAACGGGCGTACAAGTCGTGAGGGTGATGTATTTGCCGGCCTTCTTCTTGCCGGACTCCTTGGGGATGTTCGAGAGAACCTTGACGTTGTACTTCGAGGTCTCGGAGAGGGTGTCGTAGACCTTGTAGACGTACCAGTTGTCGCGGGTCTCGAAGACGATCGCGTCGCCCTTCTCCAGCTTGTCGATGTTGTGGAACTTCGCGCCGTGGCCGTCCCTGTGGGCAGCAAGGGTGAAGTTGCCGTCCTTGTCGGAGCTGGGGAGGGTCGCCTTGACCGGGTCGGTGTAGTAGCCGGCGACACCACCGTTGAGGATCTTGGTGGAGGTGCCCTTCTTCACCAGGACCTCGCCGTTCCTCATGGCGGGCACGTGCAGGAAGCCGATGCCGTCCTTGGTGTCCAGGGCGCCCGGTCCGTCGTCCGAGGCCCAGGTGTCGCGGACCTCGTTCGCTTCCTTGTCCGCCTCGCGGTCGGCGAGCACGTTCGTCCACCACAGCGAGTAGACGACGAACAGGCCGAGCACGAGGCCCGCCGTGATGAGGAGTTCACCGAAGACACTGACCGCCATGGCGATCCGGCTCATGCCGCGGCGCCGCGGCGTGGCCTCGGACGCGTCCGTCTTCTCTTCGGTGTCGTCGGTGGTCACTGCCACAGTTCTTCCGCCCTTGGTCGAGCCCCTACTGGACGAGCGCGTCGGGCTTCCCCTCGCTGCGCGGCCGTTCCTCCACCATCTTGCCCCACACGATCATGCGGTACTTGCTCGTGAACTCCGGCGTGCACGTGGTCAGCGTGATGTAGCGACCCGGCTGGGTGAAGCCGGAGCCCGGGGGCACGGGTTGGAGCACGCTGACGTTCGACGGCGGGGTCACCGGCAGGATCGAGGCCATGTCGTAGACGTAGTACTTGTCCTGCGTCTCCACGACGATCGGGTCGCCCGGCTTGAGTCGGTTGATGTAACGGAACGGTTCACCATGGGTGTTGCGGTGGCCCGCGATGCCGAAATTGCCCGTCTTGTCCTCGGGCATGGCCGTCTTGATGCTGTTCTCGTCGTAGTGGCCGACCATTCCGCGGTCCAGGACCTTCGACTTGCTGATGCCCTCGGCGATCGGCACGACGACGTCCAGCTTCGGAATGTGCAGGATGGCGAAGCCCTGCCCGGGCTCGAAGGCGCCGGGCGCGCGCTTGCCGCTCTTCCACTCCTCCTGGAGGCTCGTCGCCTCCCGGCCCGCCTGCTGATGGGCGCGGATGTTGGACCACCAGAGCTGGTAGGTGACGAAGAGCAGCATCACCACGCCGGTGGTGATGAACACCTCGCCGATGATCCGGCTCGCGATCACTCCCGCGCTGGGCTTGCGCGCCCGCGCCGCCCGCCGCGCCTCGATCCTGGAACGGGGCGCCGACAGCCCGTCCTCTCCTAAGCCCTCCTCGGGCCCCTGAGCGACTCCTGGGCCCGCGTGGGCCCCCGGGGAGCCCCCGTGCCTCCCGTGCCGTCTCGCGGCCTTACGGCGGGCCGCACGGCCTCCGGGAGTCGGGGGCGCGGGTATCGGCTCGACCGCGGCGGCCAGCCGCCGCGCCTCCTCCACCCGGAGGGCCACCGTCTCCTCGTCGATCGGAGGGTGCTGCAGCGCGGTGTCGGTCCCGTACAGCCCCTCGGCCGTGGGTCGAGGACGCGGCTCGTAGGTGTCGTACGACTGGTAAGGCTGGTACGGCTCGAACGAGGGCTCCGTGTACGGCTGCTGCTGGCCGTACCAGTCCCCCTGCCCGTACTGCGAGCCCTGCTGGACGGTCCAGGCCTGAGGCTCGGCCGTGTCGCCGAACGACTCCCCCGGCTGGAAGGCCTCCGCCTCGAACGCCTCGGCGCCCCCGTACGCGGCCTCGCCGCCGTAGGGGGCACTCTCGCGCTCGGGGCGCAGTGCCGTCACGCCGTGGCCCTGCCCACCACGGGGGCGAGCCCCGTCGACCTGGCCACGGCCCCTTGGTCACCGCATTCGGCCAGCCAGTTGGCCAGCATGCGGTGGCCGTGCTCGGTGAGCACCGACTCGGGGTGGAACTGCACGCCCTCGACCGGCAGTTCCCGATGCCTGAGGCCCATGATGATCCCGTCGTGCGTGCGCGCCGTGACCTCGAGCTCGGCCGGCACGGTGGCCGGCTTCGCGGCGAGGGAGTGGTAGCGGGTCGCGGTGAAGGGGGTGGGCAGGCCCGCGAAGACCCCCTTGCCCTCGTGTTCCACCAGCGAGGTCTTTCCGTGCAGCAGCTCGGGCGCGCGGTCCACGACACCGCCGTACGCCACCTGCATGGACTGCATGCCGAGGCAGACACCGAAGACGGGGACGCCGGTCGCGGCACAGTGGCGGACCATGTCCACGCAGACGCCGGCCTCCTCGGGCGTGCCCGGGCCGGGGGACAGGAGCACGCCGTCGAAGCCGTCCTGGGCGTGGGCGGTCGCCACCTCGTCGTTGCGCAGCACCTCGCACTCGGCGCCCAGCTGGTACAGGTACTGGACCAGGTTGAAGACGAAGCTGTCGTAGTTGTCGACGACGAGGACCCGGGCGGGTCGGGCGGCTCTCACTGGTCGTTCACCGTCACATCGTTGAAGGGCAGCAGGGGCTCGGCCCAGGGAAAGACGTATTGGAAGAGGCCATAGACGACGGCCAGGGTCAGCACGATCGAGATCAGCGCCTTCAGCCACGCGTTACCCGGCAGATGTCGCCAGATCCAGCCGTACATGCCGTCCCTTCCTTCACACCACGGCACCGGAATCACGCCGTACCGCCACCAGACTAACGGCGTAGTGCCTCCGGTTTCCCTGACTCGACAGGCTGTGTGGAATCCAGATGGCCCCAGACGATGAGCCGATGGCTGTGTCCCCACTCCGGGTCGCACGTCGTCAGCGTCAGATAGCGCCCCGCGCGCGTGTAGCCCGATTTCGTCGGCACGAGGTCGATGACCTGGACGTCCGTGGGCAATGTCCGGTAGGGCCCCTTGTCGATGACGTACGTGAACCAGTCCGCGCCGTCGGACAGGACGACCTCGTCGCCGGGACGCAGCTTGGGAAAATCTTTGAAGGGATCGCCGTAGGTACGCCGGTGGCCGGCGACCGCGAAGTTCCCCTTCTGTCCCAGCTGCGCGGTGTTCGCGTAGTGGCCGAGTCCTTTCTTGAGAGTGTCCGTCTTCGTGCCCTCCAGGACGGGCTTGTTCCATGTGGAACCAAGACGCGGGATGTACATGAGTGCGAAGGGCTCGCCGCTCTCGTACGCGGCGGGCGGCTCCGGCGCCGAAGAGGAGCCCGGGCCGGGCGTCGGCCTCGTCGGCTGTTTCGCCCACCGGTCCTGGAGCAGGTCGACCTGGTGGTCCATCTCGGTGTCGGCCTTCACGCCGGTCCAGAACAGCACGTAGACGACGAAGAGCACGATCAGGGTGCCGACGGTGATGCAGAGCTCGCTGGCGGTCCTCACGATCACGCGCACCGACACGGGTCCCCCGGCTGCCGTCACTCCACGGGCTTCGCGTACTTCAGATCCACTGTGCCCGAGTAGCCGGGAAGAGTCACCGGCCCGTCCTCGGTGACTTTCCAGCCCAGCCCGTAGACGTTCACGTAGACCATGTAGTTCTGGATCGCCTTGCTGGCGGTGAGCGCCTTCTGCAGCTTCTCGGGATCACCGACCGCCTGGATCTTGTACGGGGGCGAGTAGACGCGGCCCTGGAGGATCAGGGTGTTGCCGACGCAGCGGACGGCGCTGGTGGAGATCAGCCGCTGGTCCATGACCTTGATGCCCTCGGCGCCGCCAAGCCACAGGGCGTTCACCACGGCCTGCAGGTCCTGTTGGTGGATGACCAGGTAGTCGGGCTGCGGCTCGGGATATCCGGGGAGTCTGGCGGTGGCGTCCGGCGGAGCGTCGTTGAGGGTGACCGTGAGGGCCTGCCCCCTGAGCTTCTGGGTGCCGGCGTTCTTCTCCAGTGCCCTGAGCCGGGCGTCCTCGGCCTTCGTGCTGCCGTCGTCCCGCTCGGCCAGGGCCTCCACGTCGTCCCGGAGGACCGCGTTGGACTCGTCGAGCTGCCCGTTCTTGTGGCTGCGCTCCTGGATCAGGTCGGAGAGCTTCAGCAGAGAGGCGTCCGTACGGATGTTGGTGCCCTTGGCCGTGTCGAAGCTGGTGAAGAAGATCAGCCCGGCGAGGGCGAAGACCCCGACGGTGAGCACGCGCACGGGCCGGAAACCGCCTCGGGAGGTGGTGCCGTTACCCGCCTCGGGGGAGTCGGCTGAATTGCTCAACGTACCCTTATCTCCTTAGGCGCCGCGGAAGCACTACGCTAACGGACGCCCGGGGGAGCATTCAGTGTCCCCTTGTACGCTGCCCCGGAGCCCGCCACAGTTCCCTGCGCGGCCACGCAGCGCATCGACAGGAGAGACCCTCGTGCCGAAGTCACGTATCCGCAAGAAGGCCGACTACACGCCGCCGCCGTCCAAGCAGGCCACGAACATCAAGCTGAACAGCCGCGGCTGGGTGGCCCCGGTCATGCTGGCCATGTTCCTCATCGGGCTGGCCTGGATCGTCGTCTTCTATGTGACGGACGGCTCGCTGCCGATCGACTCGCTCGGCAACTGGAACATCGTGGTCGGCTTCGGCTTCATCGCCGCCGGATTCGGTGTCTCCACCCAGTGGAAGTAGTGGTCTCCGCTCGGTGGAGCTAGTTCTCCCCAGAGCAATCCACGGAGTTATCCACAGGTGTTTTCCACAGTGGGGAAAAAGAACGACGATCTGTGGATAACTCACTGGGCGTTGACGCCGGTACGACTGACCTACCGGCACCCGCAAGCATGTTCGCCCCCTGCCTGACCTGCGAAAACACAGGTGAGCGACAGGGGGCACACCTGTTCCCGCACCCTATGCACAAGATCCGCCACCGTCTGTGGACAACAGTGCTGTAACGGTGCCCGGACCAGCACCCGGACGGTGACGATCCGCCATCACCTCAGGTCAGCTGGGCCGTCCTCAGCAGGGTCACGATGACCACGGCGGCCAGTACCAGCGCGCACACGCCGTACTGGACCAGCGCTCGTCGTTCGCGCGGAGCGTGCACCATCGCATAGCCGATCAGCACACCGCCGACGAGACCGCCGACATGGGCCTGCCAGGCGATGCCGGACCAGCCGAACGTGATGACCAGGTTGATGACCAGCAGGATGATGACCGGGCGCATGTCGTACTTCAGCCGACGCATGAGGACGGCTGTCGCGCCGAAGAGGCCGAAGATCGCGCCGGACGCGCCGACTGTCGGTTGGTTCGGTGCGGCGAGCAGGTAGGTGAGCGCGCTGCCCGCGAGGCCCGAGGCGAAGTAGAGCGTCAGATAGCGGGCTCGGCCGAGGGCGGCTTCCAGCGGGCCGCCGATCCACCACAGGCTGAGCATGTTGAAGGCGATGTGCATGACACCGCTGTGCAGGAACATCGACGTGACCAGCCGGTACCACTGCCCCTCGGCGACGCCTTGGACCGAGCCGAAATCGGAGCCCCAGGCCCGCCCGACGAGGGCGAACCGTTCGGTGAAGGAGTCGCCGACGGCCTCCAGCACCAGGAAGAACAGCAGATTCGCACCGATCAGGATCTTGGTGACGAGCCTGGGGTCGGCGGTGACCGAGCCGCCCGCGAGGGTGCGCGGGGCGGAGGCGGAGGGGGCGTGGCCCGTGCCGGAGCCGTCGCGGACGCATTCGGGGCACTGGAAGCCGACGGAGGCGCTCACCATGCACTCGGGGCAGATGGGCCGCTCGCAGCGGGTGCAGCGGATTCCTGTCTCCCGGTCCGGATGCCGGTAGCAGGTGGGCAGGCTCCGCGCGTCCTGCGAGCCGCTCGGCACCTGTTCCATCGGGTTCCTCCGTCTCCTGGGTGGAACGCATCGCCCCGCCCATCCTTACGGATGAGCGGGGCGATTGGTTCCCTTCGAGACCTTGTGAACCTTTCGGGGTCCGGTCCGTGCGGTGAACCCGTGATGCGCGTTCCGGGCGACAGGCCCGAGGGCTCAGCCCTGGCGGGTCTCGACGACGACCGACTCGATGACGACGTCGTTGACCGGACGGTCGGTGCGCGGGTTGGTCTGGGCGCCGGCGATGGCGTCCACGACCTTCTGGCTGCCCGCGTCGACGACCTCACCGAAGATGGTGTGCTTGCGGGTCAGCCACGCCGTCGGGGAGACGGTGATGAAGAACTGCGAGCCGTTGGTGCCCGGGCCGGCGTTGGCCATGGCCAGCAGGTAGGGCTTGTCGAAGGCGAGGTCCGGGTGGAACTCGTCCGCGAACTGGTAGCCGGGACCACCGGTGCCGTTGCCCAGCGGGTCACCGCCCTGGATCATGAATCCACTGATCACCCGGTGGAAGACCGTGCCGTCGTAGAGCTTGTCCGTGGACTTCTGGCCGGTGGCCGGGTTGGTCCACTCACGCTCGCCCTGGGCGAGCTCGACGAAGTTACGGACCGTCTTGGGCGCGTGGTTCGGCAGCAGCCGCACCTCGATGTCGCCATGGTTGGTCTTCAGGGTGGCGTACAGCTGCTCTGCCACGATCTGCCTTCCGTTGTCCTCTGTGACTCCCCCGATCCTCGCACGGACGACGCCGTGCGTCCCCCGACGCCCTCGCTCTCGTACGGCGGGCGTACGGAAAACCGGCCGAGTACCACCGGTACCGGCGCGCTTCGCGGCGATCCGTGGCATTGTCGGCCCTGTCGTGGACAAGTTCCCGTTGTCCCGCATTCATCCTCTATTGCACGTGACCGGATTCATGAGCGGCTCCTGTCGATGACCGGCCGGGGTCGAGGCCATGACCCGGATGCCCGCCCACACATGCCCCGGAGCGCTCCGAGAGGCATGATCCCCAAAAGGGTGGAAAGTCGAATTACGTACGCCACCGAGGAGGAGGATCCCGTGACCCGCATCGACAGCGTGCGCGCCGCGACCGGCTCGGCGAAGGACAGCGTGCTGCACGCCGCGGAAGTGGTGGCGCCCTACGCCGACACGGCCAAGGACAAGGCCTCGCACTACGCGCAAGAGGCACGTGTACGACTCGCGCCGAAGGTGTCGCAGGCCGCGGAACAGGCACGCGTCCAGTACGGCGCCCATGTCGTCCCGCGCTTGGAGCAGGCTCGCACGCATGTGCCGCCGAAGGTCGACCACGCGGCCCACGAAGCCGCTGCACGCACCCGCAAGGCGGCCCGTCAGGCCGCCGACTACTCCCGTCCCCGTATCGAGCAGGCCGTGGCCGCCGCCGGCCCCGTCCGCGAGGAGGCCACCGCCCGCAGCGTCGCGGCGCTGGCCGCATTGCGGGGACAGGTCTCACCCCAGCAGATCCAGCGGCTGGTCCGCAGGCAGCAGCGCAGGGCCAGGCTCGGCCGTGCCGCCAAGGGCCTGGCCGTCCTGGGTGTCCTGGCGGGCGGCGCCTTCGCCGCCTGGAAGTGGTGGGACAAACAGGCCAACCCCGACTGGCTCGTCGAGCCCCCTGCCGCCACCGAGGTCTCCGACTCCGGTCGCCTGTCCGCTGTGGACGGCAGTGGTCAGTCCGTTCTCGACCCCGAGGTCGAGGCCAAGCAGGCTGAGGACGAGGCGGCCGACCGGGACAACCGCCACTGAGAACCGACTGAGCATCGGCAGCCGAGGCCGCTTTCTCTACGGTCGGCGTCGGAGGACGTGCTCCTTTCCGGCTCAGCCCTGCCCGAGGGTGCGTTCGGCGGGACATCTTTCAACAGCCCTGTGGGGCAGAAGACTTGAAGGTCTTCTGCCCCACAGGGCTGTTTCACGTGAAACAGCACCACCCTACGAGCCCCCTGCCACCCCCATAACCGGAATGTATCGATCCGGTTGCGAAGGGTGACGCACACATTCCACCAGCCCTCGCGTGACCCAGAACACTGGTTTCGCATTTGCGCACATCGACACGCGCCAGCATCCGTTGCCCCGTTCCAGCAGGCTTCTTTCCACGGAGTGCACAGATAGCGATCGCGATGACCGCCGCCCAGGGCGCCGGTGACGACCATGCTTCCCGAGGCAGGAAAAAGACCGGGCCGGATGTCGTAGGACATCCGGCCCGGTCAATCCGCTGTGGAGCCTAGGGGAGTCGAACCCCTGACATCTGCCATGCAAAGACAGCGCTCTACCAACTGAGCTAAGGCCCCGGAAGGGAAGCGTCCACCCGGAGGCAAGGGCCACCGGGAGGCTGCGCAGACCAGAGTACCGGGTCACCCCCGGGATCTCGCAAAAAGATTGGGGGTCCCCGTGAACGACCACTCTCCGTAAGATGCTCGTCGTGGTTCGCTACAGCGAACCACGGTATTTGGGGAAGCGATGGGGAGACGCAATGGACGCCGCACAGCAGGAAGCGACCGCAAGAGCCCGGGAGCTGCAGCGGAACTGGTACGGAGAGCCGTTGGGGGCGCTCTTCCGTAGGCTCATCGAGGACCTGGGTCTCAACCAGGCCCGGCTCGCGGGGGTGCTGGGCCTGTCCGCACCGATGCTGTCGCAGCTGATGAGCGGTCAGCGTGCCAAGATCGGCAACCCGGCGGTGGTCCAGCGGGTGCAGTTGCTGCAGGACCTGGCGGGTCAGGTCGCGGACGGCAGCGTGAGCGCCGCCGAGGCGACCGAGCGCATGGATGAGATCAAGAAGTCACAGGGGGGCTCGGTGCTCAGCAACACCACGCAGTCGACGACGAGTTCGGGGGCGCCCACGGTCAAGCGGGTCGTCCGCGAGATCCAGTCGCTGCTGCGCTCTGTCGCGGCCGCGGGCGACATCATCGAGGCGGCGGACACCCTCGCCCCGACCCACCCTGAGCTGGCAGAGTTCCTCCGGGTGTACGGCGCGGGCCGCACCTCGGACGCGGTGGCGCACTACCAGTCCCACCAGAACTGAGCTCAAGGCCCGGTCCCCGAAAGGGGGTTCGGCGACCGGGCCGAGGCCGAAGAGGGGAGCCTGGAAGGGGGAAGGGGTCTGTAGGCCCCTCGTGAGCGGCGGCGTCGTGGACGTAGGCTCCGCGCAGGAACCGGAATCAGGAACAGGACAGAGCGGCAGGGAGACAGAAGCGGGTACCAGCTCCGAGGGAAGCCGGGCACGTGCGAGCCGGCTCCGCAGAGGGCGGCGCGAGCGCCGTGCCCTCCGCCGACGGGCAACCACGAGGGGAGCCGAAGGGGGAACGACGCACAGCCATGGGTGAGGTCTTCGCCGGCCGGTACGAACTGGTCGACCCGATCGGGCGCGGGGGAGTCGGCGCGGTCTGGCGCACCTGGGACCACCGCCGCCGCCGTTATGTGGCCGCCAAGGTCCTGCAACAGCGTGACGCGCACGCATTGCTGCGCTTCGTCCGTGAGCAGGCCGTACGGATCGACCACCCGCATGTGCTCGCCCCCGCCAGCTGGGCCGCCGACGACGACAAGGTCCTGTTCACCATGGATCTGGTGGCCGGAGGGTCCCTGGTCAACCTCGTCAACGACTACGGTCCTCTCCCGCCGACCTATGTCTGCGGCTTGCTCGATCAACTCCTGTCCGGCCTCGCCGCCGTGCACGCCGAGGGCGTCATCCACCGCGACATCAAGCCCGCCAATGTGCTCCTGGAGGCCACGGGCACGGCCCGCCCCCGCCTGCGCCTGTCCGACTTCGGCATCGCCATGCGTCTGGGCGAGCCCCGCCTCACCGAGACCAACTACGTGGTGGGAACGCCGGGTTACTTCGCTCCCGAGCAGATGCTGGGCGCGGATCCGGACTTCCCCGCCGATCTCTTCGCTGTGGGTCTCGTCGCCCTGTACCTCCTGGAGGGCGCGAAGCCTGACTCGAAGGCCCTCATCGAGCACTTCGCCGCCCATGGCACTCCGAAGGCACCGCGCGGTATCCCCGAGCCACTGTGGCAGGTCATCGCCACGCTGCTCCAGCCGGACCCCAACTCCCGCTTCCGCACCGCCACAGGCGCCCGCAAGGCCCTCGCCGCGGCCGTCGAGCTGCTGCCCGAGCCGGGGCCCGACGACGAGTTGGTGGAGGTCTTCGACCAACTCGGCCCGCTTCCCACCGGGTTCGCTCCCGAGGGTCCCCTGCACAGGGCATCGGGACTGGATAAAACGGGCACCGGTGTCGACACCAGCGGCACGTCCTCCCCGACTCCCGTCACGGACACGACCCCACCACCCTCACCATCCGCCGGCCTACGGACCGCCGCCCATGGGGCCGCCGTCCCAGCCGGGGCGGGCCCGGCGCTACCGGCGCCGTTCCCAGGCAGCGCCCTCAGCCCCGTACACGGCCACAGGCTCCATATCTCCGCCCCCATGCCCACCACCGCCCCGACCGACCCCCTCCAGCTCTGGCAGGGCTCGGGCTTCGGTACTGGTACCGAAGCTGGTGCTGGTGGCGCGGGCACCGACCCAGGCACGGGTGCGAGCGCCGGCACGAGAACCGGAACCAGCCACTGGTCCCAGGATTCCGGGGCCTCGTCTTCGGCGTCTCCGGCGCAGTCGCCCCACCCCGGTCACATATCGCCCGGGGCACCCCTCCGACGTACCACCGCGCCCCGAACGCGCCCCCGCACCGCAGCCCTCCACGATGTCGGACACCGGCAGCTTCCACCTGCCCCCGCCCCAGGTGCTCACCGCCCACGCGGCCTCGCGACAGATCGACCAGCATGCCCCGGCCTGGGCCACCCACAGCAGCCCCCGAGCAGCAGGCCAGTCCCCGGCCGGGACGCCCCTCCGAACAGCCCCAGCGCAGCACCCCGAACCCGCGCATGTGCCCTCCCCAGTCGCACCCGCAGTTGGGCCTCTCAGAACCCGCCGCGGCGGTGCAGCACGCGTACGCCTCTACTGGTTCATACACCGCTCGGCCCCCGGAGGTTCCACGTCGATCGAGGGCGCTTCCGCGACGCCGTCCGGGCCCGCCGGTCAAGGTGGTCGTCCCGGTCCTGCTGCTCGCCCTGGCCTGCTTCGCGGTGGGGTTCTGGGCACTGGGACAACTCTGATCCCCGAGCTACCCCCGGGACGCCCCGTGCCGCCCACGTGCTGCCGCGCCCACGCCCTTCGGGCGTTCGGACTCGATGGCAGCAGACGCCCTCCTGCGGGCCACGAGTGTCCACGCCAGAAGCCCGAGAACCAGCAGACTGCCCGTGCCGAGGCCGCCCGCCGCGACGAGGGTCATGGCCAGTCGCCGGTCTCCACTGACCAGGGAGTTCCCGGAGCCCTTCCCCTCGTCGGAATCTCCCGGGCCCCCTCCGTCACCGCCGTCCCGGGAGCCCCTCCAGCGTGTCCCCGTGATGCCGTTCTCGGCGGCCTCCCGATCCCCTCGGTGACCTCGAAGACGCCGCGCGGCTCGGAGTCTCCCAGATATCCCGGCCCGGCCCCGGCCTCTCCCTCCAGCCGCACCCGTAGCGTCAAGCCCACCGGCTCGTCGCCGAACCGGTCGGCGACCGACGTCCCGAGGTGCAGTGCCAGGTAGTACCAGCCGGCGAACCGCATCCCGCCCACCTCGTCGTCGGGAGAGAAACGGTTCTCGTACGCGACGGGCGGGAGCGGGTCCAGGGAGACCGAGCGCTGGACACCCCCGTAGTTGGCCGTCCTGTCGTCCACCAGGCCGCGTACGGGGTTGTAGAGCGACATCACGAACGCGTTCCCGACGTAGCCGTCGCCCTCGGTCGTGCTGCCCAGTTCGGCGGTGGCCTGGAGTTGCTGCCCCCAGCTGACGGGCACCTTGTAGAAGAGGGTCTCCCCGGCTCTGATGCCGACCTCGTCCTGCCAGACGCCCTGTGCCACGGGGCTCGCCGCGGCGAAGCCGCTCCCGCCGCGACGGGGCTCGGGGTCACCGGAGACAGCATCGGGGGAGGCGGAGTTCCAGCTCTGGGGAGCGCTCGTCGAACCGCCCTTCGTCACGGCGGGCTCCGAAACGAAGCGGAGCTCCAGCCCCCACTCCTCAGACGCACCCTCCGAGGGGGAACCCGTCACGGAGCCGGAAGCCGAACCGGAAGATGAGCCGGTCGCCGAGCCGGAGTCAGCGCCCGCGCTCGTCCCCGAACCGGCTCCGACAGCCGAGCCGACGCGTTCGACGACGACGTAGTACACCCCGGCCCCCTGGCACATGTACTCGTCGGTGCCGACCTCCCGCGAGGCCCAGGCGGTGACGGGGTGCGCGCTGCGGGTCGGTCCGAAGCGGGCGGTCTCGTAGGAGCAGCGATGTGCGTCGGCGTCCTGCACGGACACCCTGACCCCGTCCGCGGAGCCGACCGCCGAACCCGCCTCGGGCACGGCCGTGGCCGAAACGTACGCGTTGGTGGCGGCGCCGAGATCGAGACGGTAGTACAGCTTGCCGCCCGGCCCGATGGAGCTCCGGTAGGTCTTGCCGGCCGCCAGCCGCACGGCTCCCGTGCTGCTCGGGGCGCCCTCGACCGCCCTCGCGTCCTCGGCGTAGGAGTACGGGGCAGGCCCGTCGGCCGCCACGGCGGGCCCGGGCTGCGCCGTCGTCACGCACAGGACCGCTCCCACGGCCGCCCCGGCTCTCCACCAGACCGTGCGCCGCCCCATCAAGCGCCACCCCTCGTCGTAGACCGTGATGCGAGGCCCCAGCCCTGTGGTCGCGGCCCCGAACGCGCCCATCCTGCCCGGCCATGCGGGCCGATGCCGGTGTTCCTGGGGACGAGCGGCTGAAAACGGCCCCTAACCGGACCGCCACCTTGCCATTGCAATCATATCGTTCGCTAGTGCGAATTCGAGGCCGGCGGAATTTCCGCACATGCCCCAGAAGCCGGGAGGGGTGCGGCCGAGCAACACAAAACCCCGGCCGCCAGGGCGGCCGGGGTCTGCTCTGAGACTGATGTCGACGTCACGAACCCGTGGGCACGGAGTCAGTCGCCTCCGTCCACAGATCCTGCTCGGCGCGATCCGCCTGGATCTGGCGGTACACGAGGAGCCCGCCGATGGCGGCCAGTGCGACCAGGAGAAGCTTCTTCACCGCGCGACCTCGTCTTTCCTTGACGTAGGGGACCTCTGGCGCCCGACTATACACACCGACCGATACCGATCGGTGACCTGCGTCGGCCCCTCAACTCCCGCAGGGAAGACCGCAGTAGAACCGGACGCCACTGCTCCGATCGCAGGTTCATCACACAGGTCCATCACATCTCGCACACCTTGGCGGATCCCACGGACCTCGACTTCCTGCAACTTTTCAGACCTCCCTGCAACCCCTCGGGTCTCCCTGCACCCATCCGAGTGGTGTTCATCCGAAGATCGACGCGCCATGAACGTCGGTCCGTGATTTCGAAGCCCACATACACATCATGAGGAAAGTACGCAAATCGCCCAACCCGAAAGTGAGGGGCCATGGCCCAGAACAAGGTCATGAAGCTGTGGACCGCCATCGTCACCGCCTTCCTCGCGCTGTGCACGGCGCTCGGACTCGTCACGACCACCGCCTCGGCGGCGGTACCGCAGACCGAGACCACCCGCAACTGCGCGGCCACCGCTGCGACCCCGGCGATGTCCCTCCCGGCCCGGCCCCACGACCGCGCCCTGCCCCCACGATGAAACAGCGCATCCGCGCCGAGGCCCACGGCTCCTCCCCCTCCTGCCGTCGCCGCACGGCCCTGCACACGGCCACGGACACCGCGACGGACGTCACGGGCCAGGCAGCGGCCCCGGAGGCACCTGTGCGTGAGCCCGAGCATCCAGGCGCACCTCTCCTGCACTGATCTGCGGCAGGCCAGGACAGACCCAGCGGCGATCTTGCGTACGACGCCCGCGGCAAGACCCTGAACAGCGAAGACCCTCAGCCGGACTCGGCTGAGGGTCTTTCCATGCGGCAGCGCGTTCGCGCGCAGCCCACGGGATACGCCGGGGCGGCCGGTGGAGGTGGCAAGAGAGCGCGTCGGAGCAAGTCGTCCGCTACGACTCTGTGTTGGCGTGTTGGCGGATCAGGAGAGGAGGGTGCCGAGGATGGAAGCCGTCCTGCCGCCCATCGTCGAGGTCCGCGGCATCCCATGTGTCACCCACGACAGCAAAGACCCCCAACCGTAACCGGTTGAGGGTCTTCTGTCTGGTGGGGCTAACAGGATTTGAACCTGTGGCCTCATCCTTATCAGGGATGCGCTCTAACCAACTGAGCTATAGCCCCGCCGCGCTCTGCGGTGTGTCCCGCGCGCTGACTCCTGAAGATTAGCGCACGACGTGGGCAGTCCCAAAATCGATACCCGCAGGGCGACCGCGACGCGGTGAGCCGCGCCTACTCGTCCTCGGCGAGCGTCAGCTCGACGCCGCCCACGAAGCCGGCGGAGAGGTTGTAGATGAAGGCTCCGAGGGTGGCCAGGGCGGTGGCGAGCACGACATCGATGACCGCGATGACGGTGGTGAAGATCAGTACGTTGGGCAGCGACAGGAACGCCTGCAGGTCGAATCCGTTGGACTCGTTCGAGCCGGTCGCCTCCGAGATGGTGGCGCCGACCGTCGAGAAGACGCCCATCGCGTTCATGACCATCCACAGCACCGCCGCCGCGACGACCGTGCAGATGCCCAGGGCGATGGAGAGCAGGAAACTGACCTTCATCACGGACCACGGGTCGGCCTTGGACACCCGCAGCCGCGCCTTGCGCGTGCGCGGCGTCGTGCGTGCCCCCGTACGAGGCTTGCGGGAGGACGCCTCCGGAGCCGGCGCATAGGCCTGCGGCGGGTGGTACGGGCCCGCCTGCTGCTGCGAGTGCCGCTCACCCGGCAGCGCGGAGCCGGCGGCCTGCGCCTGGGCCTGCGGCTGTGCCGCGGCGGCCGACGGACCGCCCTGACGGCCCGGCCCGGCCTGAGCCGCGGCCGGGCTTCCGGACGCGGGCTTCTGGGCCTGCGGACCACGGGTGTCCGCCGCGGTCGCCCCCTGCGATCCCGGCTTCTCCGGCGCGGGCGCGGCCGCGTCGGTCGCGTCCGGCTTGATGGCCTTCAGCTGGGTCGTGTGCGTGTCCATCGCACGCGCGGCGGAGCCACGGCCGCCGCCGTCCGCCTCCGACCCGGTCGAAGTACCGGACGATCCGGCGCCCGTGGCTCCGCTCACGCTGACTCACTCCTCGTGCTACTCGGACGAGGGCGCCTCACCCTCGTCCGTACCGGTCGATGGGGCAGCCTCGACGGTGTCGTCGACGGCATCGTCGCCGTCGACCTCCTCCGCCTCCCGCCCCGCCTCGGCGTTGCGAGCGATGCCGACCACGGCATCGCGCTTGCCCAGGTTGATCAGTTGGACGCCCATGGTGTCACGGCCGGTTTCCCTGATCTCGTTGACTCGCGTACGAATCACACCGCCCGACAGCGTGATGGCGAGGATCTCGTCGGTCTCCTCGACCACCAGCGCGCCGACGAGGGAACCGCGGTCCTCGACGATCTTGGCGGCCTTGATGCCGAGGCCGCCGCGACCCTGGACGCGGTACTCGTCGACGGCGGTCCGCTTCGCGTACCCGCCGTCTGTGGCAGTGAACACGAACGTACCGGGTCGAACAACATTCATCGAGAGCAGTTCGTCCCCCTCGCGGAAACTCATGCCCTTGACACCCGAGGTGGCACGGCCCATGGGCCGCAGCGCCTCGTCCGTCGCCGTGAAGCGGATCGACTGAGCCTTCTTGCTGATCAGAAGGATGTCGTCCTCTGCCGATACGAGTTCGGCTCCGATCAGTTCGTCATCGGAACCGTCCTCCTTCTCACGGAGGTTGATCGCGATGACACCGCCGGAACGGGGCGAATCGTAATCCTTCAGAGGCGTCTTCTTCACAAGACCGCCCTTGGTGGCGAGCACCAGATAGGGCGTGGCCTCGTAGTCGCGGATCGCGAGGATCTCGGCGATCGCCTCGTCGGGCTGGAAGGCCAGCAGGTTGGCGACGTGCTGTCCACGCGCGTCACGTCCGGCGTCGGGGAGCTCGTACGCCTTGGCCCGGTAGACACGGCCCTTGTTGGTGAAGAACAGCAGCCAGTGGTGGGTCGTGGACACGAAGAAGTGGTCGACGATGTCGTCTTCCTTGAGCTTCGTGCCGCGAACGCCCTTGCCGCCGCGCTTCTGCGCCCGGTAGTCGACCGTCTTGGTGCGCTTGACGTAGCCGCCGCGCGAGACGGTGACGACGATGTCCTCCTCGGCGATGAGGTCCTCGATGGACATGTCGCCGTCGTAGGGGACCAGCATCGTCTTGCGGTCGTCGCCGTACTTCTCGACGATCGCGGCGAGTTCCGCGCTGACGATCCCGCGCTGACGCACGGGGGAGGCGAGGATCTCGTTGTACTCGCGGATCTTGGCCTGGAGCTCGTCGTGCTCCTGGATGATCTTCTGGCGCTCCAGGGCGGCCAGGCGGCGCAGCTGCATCTCGAGGATGGCGTTGGCCTGGATCTCGTCGATCTCCAGGAGGTCCATCAGGCCCGTGCGCGCGATGTCGACCGTGTCGCTGCGCCGGATCAACGCGATGACCTCGTCGATGGCGTCCAGGGCCTTCAGCAGGCCGCGCAGGATGTGCGCGCGCTCCTCGGCCTTGCGCAGCCGGAACTTCGTACGGCGGACGATGACCTCGATCTGGTGCGTCACCCAGTGGCGGATGAACGCGTCCAGCGAGAGGGTCCGGGGCACGCCGTCGACCAGGGCCAGCATGTTGGCGCCGAAGTTGGTCTGCAGGTCGGTGTGCTTGTACAGGTTGTTCAGCACGACCTTGGCGACCGCGTCGCGCTTCAGGACGATGACCAGGCGCTGGCCGGTACGGGACGACGTCTCGTCGCGGACGTCCGCGATGCCGCCGATCTTGCCGTCCTTCACCAGGTCGGCGATCTTCTGCGCGAGGTTGTCCGGGTTGACCTGGTACGGCAGCTCCGTGACCACCAGGCACTGGCGGTTCTGGATCTCCTCGACCTCGACGACCGCGCGCATCGTGATGGAGCCGCGGCCCGTGCGGTAGGCCTCCTCGATGCCCTTGCGGCCGACCACGAGGGCGCCGGTCGGGAAGTCAGGGCCCTTGATGCGCTCGATCAGCGCGTCCAGGAGGTCCTCGTGGGAGGCCTCGGGGTTCTCCAGGTACCACTGGGCGCCGGCCGCGACCTCGCGGAGGTTGTGCGGCGGGATGTTCGTCGCCATACCGACCGCGATGCCCGCCGAGCCGTTGATCAGCAGGTTCGGGAAGCGGGCCGGCAGGACGGTCGGCTCCTGGGAGCGGCCGTCGTAGTTGTCCGTGAAGTCGACGGTCTCCTCGTCGATGTCGCGGACCATCTCCATCGACAGCGGCGCCATCTTGCACTCGGTGTAGCGCATGGCCGCGGCCGGGTCGTTGCCCGGCGAGCCGAAGTTGCCGTTGGAGTCCACCAGCGGCATCCGCATCGACCACGGCTGCGCGAGGCGGACCAGTGCGTCGTAGATCGAGGAGTCGCCGTGCGGGTGGTAGTTGCCCATGACGTCGCCGACGACGCGGGCGCACTTGTAGAAGCCCTTCTCGGGCCGGTAGCCGCCGTCGTACATGGCGTACAGGACACGGCGGTGGACGGGCTTGAGACCGTCGCGTACGTCGGGCAGCGCGCGGGACACGATGACGGACATCGCGTAGTCCAGGTACGAGCGCTGCATCTCCGTCTCGAGCCCGACGGGCTCGATGCGCACGGTCGTCTCGCCGGCGTCGTCAGGCGTGACGGTGGGGTTCTCGTCGGCCATTGCTGGTGGGGATCCTTCCTGGTGCGGTCAGCTGAGACCGACTCAGATGTCGAGGAAGCGGACGTCCTTGGCGTTGCGCTGGATGAACTGCCGCCGGGCCTCGACGTCCTCGCCCATGAGGACCGAGAACAGTTCGTCGGCCTGGGCGGCGTCGTCCAGCGTGACCTGGCCGAGGACCCGGTGGTCGACGTCCATGGTCGTGATGCGCAGTTCCTCGGCGTTCATCTCGCCGAGACCCTTGAAGCGCTGGATCGAGTCCTCCCTGACGCGCTTGCCGTTCTGCCGGCCCAGCTCGATCAGGGCGTCGCGCTCACGGTCCGAGTACGCGTACTCGAAGTCGTCCCGGCCCCACTTGATCTTGTACAGCGGGGGACGCGACAGGAACACGTGCCCGGCCTCGACCAGCGGCCGCATGAAGCGGAACAAGAAGGTCAGCAGCAAGGTGTTGATGTGCTGGCCGTCGACGTCGGCGTCCGCCATCAGGATGATCTTGTGATAGCGGAGCTTCGAGATGTCGAAGTCCTCGTGCACACCCGTGCCGAAGGCGGAGATCAGCGCCTGGATCTCCTGGTTCTGCAGGATCTTGTCGATCCGCGCCTTCTCCACGTTGAGGATCTTGCCGCGGATCGGGAGGATCGCCTGGTACTGCGGGTTGCGGCCGGACTTGGCCGAGCCGCCGGCGGAGTCACCCTCGACGATGAAGATCTCGCACTTGGTGGGGTCGTTCGACTGGCAGTCGCTCAGCTTGCCCGGCAGCGACGCCGTCTCCAACAGGCCCTTGCGGCGGGTCAGGTCACGCGCCTTGCGGGCCGCCACGCGCGCGGTGGCCGCCTGGATGGACTTGCGGATGATGTCCGCGGCCTCGACCGGGTTGCGGTCCAGCCAGTCCGTCAGGTGCTCGTGGACGACCTTCTGCACGAAGGTCTTGGCCTCCGTGTTGCCCAGCTTGGTCTTGGTCTGGCCCTCGAACTGCGGCTCGCTCAGCTTGATCGAGATGATCGCGGTGAGACCCTCGCGGATGTCGTCACCCGTGAGGTTGTCGTCCTTCTCACGGAGCAGCTTCTTGTCACGCGCGTAGCGGTTGATCAGACCGGTCATCGCGGCGCGGAAGCCCTCTTCGTGCGTACCGCCCTCGTGCGTGTGGATGATGTTGGCGAAGGAGTACACACCCTCGCTGTAACCGCTGTTCCACTGCATCGCGACCTCGACGGACAGGGCCTTGTCCTTGTCCTCGGCCTCGAAGTCGATCACGGAGGGGTGCACCACGTCGCCCTTGCGGGAGTTGAGGTGCTTCACGAAGTCGACGATGCCGCCCTCGTAGTGGTACGAGACGGCCTTGACCTCGTGCTTCTCGTCCTCACCGGCCTCGTCCGCCCCGGCCGTGGCCTTCGCCGACTCGCGCTCGTCGGTGAGGTTGATCCTCAGCCCCTTGTTGAGGAACGCCATCTCCTGGAAGCGCCGCGAGAGCGTCTCGAAGGAGTAGTGGGTCGTCTCGAAGATGTCCGGGTCGGCCCAGAAGGTGACCGAGGTGCCGTGCTCCTCCGTGGCCTCGTGCTGGGCGAGCGGAGCGGTCGGGACGCCGAGCTTGTAGTCCTGCGTCCAGCGGTAGCCGTCCGTCTTGACCTCGACGGCCACCTTGGTCGACAGGGCGTTCACGACGGAGACACCCACGCCGTGCAGACCGCCGGAGACCGCGTAGCCGCCGCCGCCGAACTTGCCGCCCGCGTGCAGGACGGTCAGCACGACCTCGACGGCCGGCTTGCCCTCGGACGGCACGATGCCCACCGGGATGCCGCGGCCGTTGTCGACGACCCGGACACCGCCGTCGGCAAGGATCGTCACGTCGATGGTGTCCGCGTGGCCTGCCAGGGCCTCGTCGACGGAGTTGTCCACGACCTCCTGCACGAGGTGGTGCAGGCCGCGCTCACCGGTCGAGCCGATGTACATGCCGGGCCGCTTGCGGACCGCGTCCAGCCCTTCGAGGACGGTGATGGCACTGGCGTCGTACGCCGAGGGAGAGGCCGCGGCCGTTCCGGCCAGGGCCTCGGTGGACGGGATGTTCTCGTTGGGGTTGCCGGAATCGGCCACGAAGCGCCCTTTCTGGCACAGCACAAGCCAGGCTCTTGGCGGGTTTGCCGGAGCGGCTGCGGCATGTTGCGGTGGAAGCCTTTGTCAGCGTTGCACAGTGTTTCCGAAGCGGTCCCCACGAATGGGGCGGGATTAGCTTCCAGTCTACCGGTAGCGCCGACAGTGATGGGGGTTTGCCGGTACCTGAGTCCGCATGTGCCGCCCTGAACCGGTCTCTCCCGACTCCCCATATGCGGAGCGGGGCTCCAAGAGGCTCACAGCGGCACTCAGCGCTTCCGGGTGTCAACCCTTTGCTACTCCCGGGTCAGGTCGACGTTCGCATCCGCATGCGAACGTCCGCGCCGAAGCGCACGGGCACCCACCGACGCTCGGAGGACCGCCGGTCATGGGTGCGGGAGCACCTGGAAATGTGACTACGGTCACCCGTAGGTATCGCCGGGACCCGTGCTTCCCGGGGCCCGCAGGGGACCGTAGCGACGGGCCGAGCCGGCGGGGCCGTGGACCTTGAGGAGCCGCACGGTGCCGTGGCCGAGGTCCTCGTTGAGCCGGGCGACCAGCTGCGGGGCGAGCAGCCGGACGTTCGTGGCCCAGGCGGTGGAGTCGCACCGCACGTGCAGGATCCGCTCGTCCTCGTCGTAGCGCTCGGGAACGCACCGTCTGGCCAGGTCGTCGCCGACGATCTGGGGCCAGCGCCCCATGACGCCGCCCACGGCGGCCGGTGTCTCCCAGCCCCTCTCGGTGATCAGCCTGTTGATGGCGGGGCCGAGTGGCATCGGGTCCCGGCCGTCGGCACGCGCGCCGGAGCGCAGCCCGGGGCCCCGTCGTGCCTGCTTCTGCTGCTGGGTGGCCTCGCCACGCGCACGTGCGGCCTCCTTCGCGGCGCGCAGCGCCACGCGCGCGAGGTCCACGCCGGAGGGCTCGGGCGGCTCGGG
This sequence comes from Streptomyces sp. MNU76, assembly GCF_020982545.1. Classification (GTDB taxonomy): domain Bacteria; phylum Actinomycetota; class Actinomycetes; order Streptomycetales; family Streptomycetaceae; genus Streptomyces. Next base: position 566,550 of record NZ_JAJKLK010000006.1, read on the forward strand.
AGTTGCGTCGGATCCGCTCATACGCGCTCCACCGTCCCGTCGGACACGGCATACCGGGTCCCCGTCAGTACGCCTGGTACGTCGTCGTCGACCGCCGCGGTCACCAGGACCTGCTCGCCCGGCGCGACCAGCTCCGCCAGCCGCTCCCGCCGACGGGTGTCCAGCTCGGCGAAGACGTCGTCGAGGATCAGCACCGGTTCGTTGCCCTCGGCGCGCAGCAGGTCGTAGGAGGCGAGCCGCAGCGCCAAGGCGTACGACCAGGACTCGCCGTGGGAGGCGTACCCCTTGGCCGGCAGCTGACCGAGCTTGAGGATCACGTCGTCGCGATGGGGTCCCACGAGTGTGACGCCCCGCTCGATCTCCTGCTTGCGGCTCTCGGTGAGGGCCGCCGTCAGCTGCTCGTACAGCTCCTCGCGCGCGTGCCCGACGAGGCCGGGCGAGGAGGGTTTGTACTCAAGGCCGACCGGGCCGCCGCCGGGCGCCAGCTGCTCGTACGCCTTGTCGGCGAGCGGCTGGATCGCGGCGACCAGATCGAGACGCTGGGCGAGCAGTTCCGCTCCCACGCGCGCGAGGTGCTGGTCCCAGACATCGAGGGTGGACAGGTCCATGGAGCGGCCGCCGTGCCGACGGGCCAACGCGGCCGTCTTGAGCAGGGTGTTGCGCTGCTTGAGGACCCGCTCGTAGTCGGAGCGCACCCCCGCCATGCGCGGAGACCGAGCGGTGATCAGTTCGTCCAGGAAGCGCCGCCTCTCACCGGGGTCGCCCTTGACCAGTGCGAGGTCCTCCGGCGCGTACAGCACCGTCCGGACGATGCCGAGGACGTCGCGTGGCCTGACCTGCGAGGACCTGTTGACCCGGGCGCGGTTGGCCTTGCCGGGGTTCAGCTCCAACTCGACCAGCTGCTGCCGTTCGCCCTGTCGCACCTGTGCCCGGATCACCGCGCGGTCGGCGCCCATGCGGACCAGGGGCGCGTCCGACGAGACCCGGTGACTGCCCAGGGTCGCGAGATAGCCGACCGCCTCGACCAGGTTGGTCTTCCCCTGCCCGTTGGGGCCGACGAACGCGGTGACGCCCGGGTCGAGCGGGACCTCGACCCGGGCGTACGAGCGGAAGTCGGCCAGTGACAGGTGCGTGACGTGCATGGTCGGGTGCCGACCTCCCCCAGGATTGTGGACCACCGTGCGGCCCTGTGGACGACTTCTCGTCGACCGTAGTGCGGTCGTCGTTGTCTTCTGTGCCGTGCGTTGCTTGTCGCCGTGGGCTACTTCTTCTCGACCGCGTGGCCGCCGAACTGGTTCCGCAGCGCCGCGATCATCTTCATCTGCGGAGAGTCATCCTGGCGCGACGCGAACCGCGCGAAGAGGGAGGCCGTGATCGCGGGCAGCGGCACGGCGTGGTCGATGGCAGCCTCCACGGTCCACCGGCCCTCGCCGGAGTCCTGCGCGAAGCCCTTCAGACCGTCCAGGTGCTCGTCCTCGTCGAGGGCGTTCACCGCCAGGTCGAGGAGCCAGGAGCGGATGACCGTGCCCTCCTGCCAGGAACGGAAGACCTCGCGGACGTCCGTCACCGAGTCGACCTTCTCCAGGAGCTCCCAGCCCTCGGCATAGGCCTGCATCATCGCGTACTCGATGCCGTTGTGGACCATCTTCGCGAAGTGCCCGGCGCCGACCTTGCCGGCGTGCACCGCGCCGAGGTCGCCCTCGGGCTTCAGCGCGTCGAAGACCGGTCGTACCTTGGCGACGTTCTCCGCGTCGCCGCCGTACATCAGCGCGTAGCCGTTCTCCAAACCCCAGACGCCGCCGGAGACCCCGCAGTCGACGAAGCCGATGCCCTTGGCCGCCAGCTCCTCGGCGTGCTTCTCGTCGTCGGTCCAGCGGGAGTTCCCACCGTCCACGACGACGTCACCGGGCTCCAGCAGCTCGGCCAGCTCGTCGACGGTCGACTGGGTGGCGGCACCGGCCGGGACCATCACCCACACGACCCGCGGGCCCTTGAGCTTGCCCACAAGCTCTTCGAGGCTGTGGACATCGGCGAGATCCGGGTTCCGGTCGTATCCGATGACGGTGTGGCCGGCGCGGCGTATCCGCTCGCGCATGTTGCCGCCCATCTTGCCGAGGCCGACGAGACCGAGCTCCATCAGTTGTTCCTTAGGTTGCGACGTGGCAGGAGGGCACCTGGACTGCGTACCCACGCACGAGCCTAAACCCGGACGCTCACGCACACCTGTGGGCATACCCGCTCATAAGTACACCCCTACCTGCGGCTTCGCGCAGAGGGCCCGGTGATCCACCGGGCCCCACAGCACTGTGGACGACCTCCGCGGCGGCGTCCGCCCGGTCAGCCGCTGAGCCGCACCGGCATGATCAGGTACTTGTAGGCCTCGTCAGCCTCGGCGTCCACGGCCGGCTTGCCGCTGAGCAGCGCGGGCTTGGTGGACGTCGTGAACGACAGCTGGGCCACCGGGGAGTCGATGGCGCTCAGGCCGTCCAGCAGGAACGTCGGGTTGAAGGCGATCGAGATGTCGTCGCCCTCCAGCTGGGCGTCGACCCTTTCCACAGCCTGTGCGTCGTCGCTGGAACCGGCCTCCAGGATCAGCACGCCCTGCTCGAAGCTCAGCCGCACCGGGGTGTTCCGCTCGGCGACCAGGGCGACACGCTTGACGGCTTCGACGAAGGGCGCGGTCTCGATGACGGCCACGCTGTTGAACTCCGTCGGGAAGAGCGTGCGGTACTTCGGGAGGTCGCCCTCCAGCAGCCGCGTGGTGGTACGACGGCCCGCGCCCTCGAAACCGATCAGGCCTTCCCCGGAGCCCGAGCCGGAGAGCGCCAGGATGACGCTGTCGCCGCTCGTGAGGGCCTTGGCGGTGTCCAGGAGCGTCTTGGCGGGCACCAGGGCGACCGCGGACGCCTCGGGGTTCTCCGGCTTCCACAGGAACTCGCGGACCGCGAAGCGGTAGCGGTCGGTGGAGGCCAGCGTGACCGTGTCGCCCTCGATCTCGATGCGCACACCGGTGAGGACGGGCAGCGTGTCGTCACGACCGGCGGCGATGGCCACCTGGGCGGCGGCTGAGGCGAAGACCTCGCCCGGGACGGTGCCCGTGGCGTTCGGCATCTGCGGCAGCGACGGGTACTCCTCCACAGGCAGTGTGTGGAGGGTGAACCGCGAGGAGCCGCAGACGACCGTCGCCCGTACACCGTCTGTGGAGATCTCCACCGGGCGGTTGGGGAGGGCGCGGCAGATGTCGGCGAGCAGGCGGCCGGAGACGAGCACCGTGCCCTCCTCGTCGACCTCGGCCTCCACGGACACCCGCGCGGAGACCTCGTAGTCGAAGCTGGAGAGACTCAGCTGGCCTTCCTCGGCCTTCAGAAGGAGGCCGGCGAGGACCGGCGCCGGCGGACGGGCCGGGAGGCTGCGCGCCGCCCAGGCAACTGCCTCCGCGAGTACGTCGCGTTCCACCCGGATCTTCACTGTTGCCGCCTCCTGCTGTTGCCGGCGCTTCTCGCCCTGCCTGGCTTCGTCGTCTGTCTCGGTGTCGCTGGCTCCTGTGACGGGAAGGACACCGGGGAACAGTCTGACGCACACCACTGACACTCGGAGCCTCTCGGGGTCAAGTCGTGACGAGGCGCGGTCAGGCAGCCGAGAGCGAGTTGTGCACAGGACCCTCTTCGAAACGGATTCCCAGCTCTCTCTAGTTGGGAGTAGTAGTAGGGCCTGTGGAAACCGTGGATAACCCCGTTTTCGCAGCTCAGGCGGCAAATTTTGTCCACCGTGCCTGTGGGCGGAGGCGGTGGACAACCCGGGGTCTCTGTGGAGAACGGAAAGTTCTGCACACACCGTGCACAGCCCCGGGGCACTTCTCCCCAGCGGCGTCCCCAGGTTTACCCGTCTTTCCCACAGCCCAACCAGGCAACTTCGTGTGACGCCTTTCACTCGACACGGTGAGGAGGCGCGTGGGCTTGCCGAACAGTGGACAGGCATGTGGAGAAGCCGACGGTCACTGGGGACAACCAGCCACAGCCTGTGGGTCGTCGGTGGACAACTCCGTCCACAGTCTGTGGATCACCGCTTCGTCCACAGACTGTGGAGATCTTTCGTCCACCGATCCACAGGGGGGTGACCTGGCCCGATGATCTCTCAACGGCCCGCCCTGTGGACACGATCTGTATAACTTCCCGGTCCCCAGGGTGTGGACGGCAGAAAGTCCCCGAATCTGTGGAGGAAGGCCGTGACGCCGCAGGTAATCGAACACCTGATGACGCGACGGCGACGGACTTGGCCGCTCCGGAGCCGATCGCACCCGTCGAGGAGAGGGGTCGACGCCGCCCGGAAACGCCGAGGGCGCCCTCGGGAACTCGTCCCGGGGCGCCCTCAGCGATGTACGACGGCGTTCTGACCGCCGTACGGCAGCCGTTTCGTCGTCGGCTGTGTCGGGGGCGGCCGTGTCAGTGGTCGGTTGTATCGCCGGCTCTGGCGTCAGCCGTTCTTGATGCGGTTCGTCAGCTCCGTCACCTGGTTGTAGATGGACCGGCGCTCGGCCATGAGCGCGCGGATCTTGCGATCGGCGTGCATGACGGTGGTGTGGTCCCGGTTACCGAACTGCGCGCCGATCTTGGGCAGCGACAGATCGGTCAGCTCACGGCACAGATACATGGCGATCTGGCGGGCCGTGACGAGGGCGCGGCCGCGCGAGGTGCCGCACAGATCCTCCACCGTGAGCCCGAAGTAGTCGGCGGTGGCGCCCATGATCGCGGTGGCGGTGATCTCCGGGGACGCGTTCTCGCCGCCCGGGATCAGGTCCTTGAGGACGATCTCGGTCAGACCGAGATCGACCGGCTGCCGGTTGAGCGACGCGAACGCCGTCACCCGGATCAGCGCGCCCTCCAGCTCGCGGATGTTGCGCGAGATACGGGAGGCGATGAACTCCAGCACCTCCGGCGGGGCGTTGAGCTGCTCCTGCACCGCCTTCTTGCGGAGGATCGCGATCCGCGTCTCCAGCTCGGGCGGCTGGACGTCGGTGATCAGACCCCATTCGAAACGGTTCCGCAGCCGGTCCTCCAGGGTCACCAGCTGCTTCGGCGGCCGGTCGCTGGAGAGCACGATCTGCTTGTTCGCGTTGTGGAGCGTGTTGAAGGTGTGGAAGAACTCCTCCTGCGTCGACTCCTTGTCCGCCAGGAACTGGATGTCGTCCACGAGCAGGATGTCCATCTCGCGGTACCGCTTGCGGAAGCTGTCGCCCTTGCCGTCACGGATGGAGTTGATGAACTCGTTGGTGAACTCCTCCGAACTCACGTACCGCACGCGCGTGCCCGGGTAGAGGCTGCGCGCGTAGTGCCCGATCGCGTGCAGCAGGTGCGTCTTGCCGAGGCCCGACTCCCCATAGATGAAAAGGGGGTTGTACGCCTTGGCCGGCGCCTCGGCGACGGCCACCGCGGCCGCGTGCGCGAAGCGGTTCGAGGCGCCGATGACGAAGGTGTCGAAGAGGTACTTCGGGTTCAGGCGTGCCGTCGGCTCACCCGGGCCGGGGGCCGGTGCGGGCTGCGCCGCCAGCGGGCCGGGCGCACTGCTGGCCGGACCACCCCGGTGCACGTGTCCCGAACCCGGCGGCGGGTCGGGGAGCTCTCGCCGGTCCGATCGCGGGTAGTCGGAGTCGGCGCCGGACCGGTCGTAGTCGCCGCGGGGCTGGTCGTAGTCGGGGCGTCCGGAGTCGTACTCGGGGCGCTGGTCGTACGGACGCCTGTCCGTCGACTGCGAGCGGTAGTCCGACGAGGGCGAAGCGTAGGGATCCCGCTCCGGGAAGCCGAGCCTCTGCTGCTGCCAGCCGTAGTCGTCCTGCGACGGCCGGGGCCAGGCGCCCGGCTCGGGCCGCTGGTACTCGGACGGATACGCGGGACGCGCGGTCGGAAGCTGGTCCGAGCGGCCGGAGGGCTGCTGGTCCGAGCGCGGAGGCGGCAACAGGTCGCCGGGGTTGCCGCCCGGCTGGTCGCCGCGTCCCGGTCCACGATCGGCGGCCCGGTGGCGGCCGTACCCCTGGTAAGGATCGCGTCCCTGGCTGTCGTACCCGCTCGGACTCTCGTAGGTGTTCTGCGTCTCGTACCCGCCGCGCGCCTCGCGCCCCTGGCTGTCGTACGAGTCCCTGCTGTCGTAGGACTCGCGGTTCTGGGCCGGAACGGAAGGGAGCTCGGGCTCCTCGAAGCGGTGCTGGACCGGCGGGAGCGGCTGCTCGCCGACGGAGCTGTCGACGGTGATCGCGATCCGGATCGGACGACCGCACTCCCGGCTCAGCGTCTCGCTGACGATCGGCGCGAGACGGCCCTCGAGTACGCCCTTCGCGAACTCGTTGGGTACGGCGAGAAGTGCCGTGTCCGCGACCAGGGCGAGCGGCTGGCAGCGCTTGATCCAGCGCTCGTCCTTCACCTCGACGCCTTGGCCCTGGCCCTCACCCAGAAGTTTTTCCAGTACGCGTGGCCACACTGCGGCAAGATCGGCAGGTACGTCAGCCACAGGGCACGCTCTCTCACAGGTCCCACGAACGTGTGGTTCTGGGACAGGTCGGTTTGGAACTCGGGTGGGGCACTCGGAACGAGGTGCTGGTGGGCGGGTCGGGGCCCAACAGCCAAAGCAAAGGGAACGAATCGGAGTTCAGCACGGTAGTCACGGCGACCGGTGCGGTTCAAGTTGTTGTCCCCAGCCTGTGGATAGTGTCTCCCCGTGGCTGCTGGTTTGACCGGATGGCGTAGCCGCGCGTACCGTAACCAGGTCGAGTTGTCGATGGCTGCTGCCGCCTGCCTCCGATGGGCACAGGTCACGTCAGGTGATCGGACAGCGGTGCACTCGGGCGTTGATACGAGCTACTCGTGGGCGCACGGTGACAGCCAGGACGGCACCCGCAAACACCGATTTCTTTCTGGAGCCCCCGAGTGAGCAAGCGCACCTTCCAGCCGAACAACCGTCGTCGCGCGAAGACCCACGGCTTCCGCCTGCGGATGCGTACCCGTGCGGGCCGCGCGATTCTCGCGAACCGCCGCAGCAAGGGTCGCGCCAGCCTGTCCGCCTGATCCTGATCAGGTCATGACGTCGTGCTGCCTACCGAGCATCGGCTGAGGCGGCGCGAGGACTTCGCGACCGCGGTACGACGAGGACGCCGGGCCGGACGCCCTCTCCTCGTCGTTCACCTACGTAGCGGTGCCACGGACCCGCACGCGCCTGGGGAGAGCGCTCCCCCGACGCGTGCGGGTTTCGTCGTGAGCAAGGCCGTCGGTGGTTCGGTTGTGCGCAACAAGGTGAAGCGCAGGCTTCGCCATCTGATGCGCGATCGAGTCGCCCTGTTTCCCCCCGGTAGCCTGGTAGTCGTACGAGCGCTGCCCGGAGCGGGTGACGCCGACCACGTACAACTGGCCCAAGACCTGGATGCCGCCATAGGGCGGCTGCTGGGAGGGGGCACACGATGAAGTACCCGCTGCTGGCGCTGATCAAGCTGTACCAGTGGACGATCAGTCCGCTGCTCGGGCCGGTGTGCAAGTACTACCCGTCGTGCTCCCACTACGGCTTCACGGCCATCGACCGGCACGGTGCGATCAAGGGAACGGCACTCACCGCCTGGCGCATCCTGCGGTGCAATCCGTGGTCGCTCGGCGGTGTGGATCATGTCCCGCCGCGCAAGCGCCCACGGTGGCACGAGATGTTGCGTGGCGCCTGGCGTGCACGCAAGGGCGGGACCTCCGCCGCCGAACCGGCCACCGAGGGGCACGTCTCCTCGGGCCCGGCCGCAGAGACCCCGTCCCATGCCCAAGGAGCATGATTAGTGGACACGATTGCCAGCCTCTTCAGCTTCATCACGACACCTGTCTCCTGGGTCATCGTCCAGTTCCACAAGGTGTACGGCGCCCTCTTCGGCGCTGACACCGGGTGGGCCTGGGGCCTGTCCATCGTGTCCTTGGTGATCCTGATCCGTATCTGCCTGATCCCGCTCTTCGTGAAGCAGATCAAGGCGACCCGGGCGATGCAGACGCTGCAGCCCGAGATGAAGAAGATCCAGGAGCGCTACAAGAACGACAAACAGCGTCAGTCCGAAGAGATGATGAAGCTGTACAAGGAGACGGGCACCAACCCGCTCTCCTCGTGCCTTCCCATCCTGGCGCAGTCACCGTTCTTCTTCGCCCTGTACCACGTGCTCAACAGCATCGCGAACAACGACACCGTCGGTGTCATCAACGAGAGCCTGCTGGAGAGCGCGCAGAAGGCGCACATCTTCGGTGCCCCCCTGGCCGCGACCTTCACGGACAGCGCTGCCGAGGCCGCCGCACTCGACGCCTCGATCACCACGGTCCGGATCGTCACCGCGATCATGATCGTCCTGATGTCGGCGTCGCAGTTCTACACGCAGCGTCAGCTGATGACGAAGAACGTCGACACCACGGTGAAGACGCCGTTCATGCAGCAGCAGAAGATGTTGATGTACATCTTCCCGATCATGTTCGCTGTCTTCGGCATCAACTTCCCGGTCGGTGTCCTCGTCTACTGGCTGACCACCAACGTGTGGACCATGGGCCAGCAGATGTACGTCATCCACAACAACCCGACCCCGGGTTCCAAGGCTCAGGCGTCCTACCTCGAGCGCCTCGCCAAGCACGTCACACGGCATGGCAGGACCCGTAACCGCCGTGAGCGCGCCATCGTCAAGGCGATCGTCGCCAAGGGCCGTGACCGCAACGAGTACGAGCGGAAGTTCATCACCGGCCTGGGCAGGGAGGGCCTCGCGGCCCAGAGCGACGGCACCGTGATCAAGAGCGAGGTCTCCGTCGCCACCATCGAGGACGGTACGTCGGCGACCCCCAAGCGCCAGCAGCCGAAGCGCCAGACCAAGGCGCAGCGTCAGTCCGGCGGCGCGAAGATCGCCGACGAAACCGATCCGAAGACCGAGCCCACGTCCCTGAGCAAGTCGGACGAGCCGGAGGACGCCAAGCCGGCGGCCGCTGCCAAGAAGGCCGCGCCCAAGCCCGGTGCCGGCGGCCGCAGCAAGGCTCAGTCCGGTCAGCGCAAGGGTCAGCAGCGCCCCAAGTCCCCGTCCAAGAAGTAAGAAGGAGTCCATCCCGTGACGGAAGGCACCACCTCCGCCGCCTCCGAGGGTGGCGACACCCTGACCCGCCTGGAGCAGGAGGGTGAGATCGCGGCGGACTACCTGGAAGGTCTGCTGGACATCGCCGACCTCGACGGCGACATCGACATGGACGTCGAGGCCGACCGTGCCTCTGTCTCGATCATCAGCGACTCCGGTAGCCGTGATCTGAGCAAGCTCGTCGGCCGAGAGGGCGAGGTGCTTGAGGCGCTCCAGGAGCTCACACGCCTGGCCGTGCACCGCGAGACCGGTGACCGCAGCCGTCTGATGCTGGACATCGCCGGGTACCGGGCCAAGAAGCGCGCCGAGCTCTCCGAGCTGGGTGCCAAGGCGGCGGCCGAGGCCAAGAGCACGGGCGAGCCCGTGAAGATGCAGCCGATGACGCCCTTCGAGCGCAAGGTTGTGCACGACGCGGTCAAGTCCGCCGGTCTGCGCAGCGAGTCCGAGGGCGAGGAGCCGCAACGCTTCGTCGTCGTCCTGCCTGCCTGATTCGGTACCAACGCTTCTCCGGCCCCGTCTGCCTGCAGGCGGGGCCGAACTTTGTCAGCCTGTTGTTCTGGTGTCAGCGCCCAGTGCGCTCTTGCGGTACGGAAGGACGGTCCCCGTGACGGAGGCAGTGGAGCTCCCCCCTGCGCCCGAGCAGGCGCGCGACGTATTCGGTGATCGCTACGCGGACGCGGTCCGTTACGCCGAACTCCTGGCTGAGGCGGGTGTACAGCGCGGGCTCATCGGCCCGAGGGAGGTACCCCGTCTGTGGGAGAGGCACCTGCTGAACTGCGCGGTGCTCTCTGAGGTCGTGCCCGAGGGGGTGACGGTGTGCGATGTCGGCTCCGGTGCCGGACTGCCCGGTATCCCGCTGGCCCTCGTCCGGAACGATCTGAAGATCACGCTGCTGGAGCCCCTGCTGCGGCGCACGAACTTCCTGACCGAGGTGGTCGAGCTCCTGGGCCTCGACCATGTGACCGTCGTTCGTGGCCGAGCCGAGGAAGTCCTGGGGACGCTGCAGCCCGTCCACGTGGTGACGGCACGAGCGGTGGCACCGTTGGACCGCCTGGCCGGCTGGGGTATCCCGCTGCTGCGCCCGTACGGGGAGATGCTGGCGCTCAAGGGCGACACCGCGGAAGAGGAGCTGAAGAGCGCCGCCACCGCCCTGAGCAAGCTCGGCGCGGTGGAGACCTCCATCCACCATGTGGGTGAGGGCGTGGTCGAACCGCTGTCCACGGTCGTCCGGGTGGAGGTCGGGGAGAGCCCCGGAGGAGTGCGCTTCGCCGCCAAGCGGGCGAAGGCGGCTCGGTCAGGTCGAGTACGGCGTCGCCGCTAGACACTGATCTGGACGTTCACTGATCCGTCCTGACGACGAGTCGTACTCCACACAAGCTTCCAAACCGATACATCTCGGAGTGTCGCGCAAGTCTGGCCTGTGCTGCTGGGCATCGTGTTTCACGTGAAACGTCGCTCACTGCTGCACGGCATCATCAGCCGTGGCCGCGCCGCGGCCGAACCGCGCGACCGGAAGCCTCTCGGGTCACTCGGAGAGGTAACGGAGTTTTCCACAGAGGTGGAATTCTCCACAGAACACCAGGCCTCACTGGTTCACGACCCCGAAGGCATGGGAGGCTCTGTTCATTGCGAGCCTGAAGTCGAGGAGAGTGAATCCTTGCGGTCCGACGCCAACATCGCGGGACCGATGACCGATCCGGTCCCCGGTCCCCGTATCGAGTCGATGGGGGAGGATGTTTCACGTGAAACACCGCCCCCGATGGACGACACTCCCATCGGTCGTGCCGCCCAACTGGCTGTAGAGGCACTGGGCCGGGCCGGTGAGGGATTGCCTCGGCCCGAACAGACCCGAGTCATGGTCGTCGCCAACCAGAAGGGCGGCGTCGGAAAGACCACAACGACGGTCAACCTCGCCGCTTCGCTGGCTCTGCACGGAGCCCGTGTCCTCGTGGTCGATCTGGACCCCCAGGGCAACGCGTCCACCGCGCTGGGTATCGACCATCACGCCGAGGTGCCATCCATCTACGACGTGCTGATCGACAGCAAGCCGCTGTCGGAGGTCGTCCAGCCCGTTCCCGATGTGGAAGGTCTCTTCTGCGCGCCTGCCACGATCGATCTCGCCGGTGCGGAGATCGAGCTGGTGTCGCTGGTGGCACGAGAGAGCCGACTGCAGCGAGCCATCCAGGCGTACGAGCAGCCCCTGGACTACATCCTCATCGACTGTCCGCCCTCGCTCGGTCTCCTGACGGTGAACGCATTGGTGGCCGGCCAGGAAGTCCTCATCCCGATCCAGTGCGAGTACTACGCGCTGGAGGGCCTCGGTCAGCTGCTCCGCAACGTCGACCTGGTACGGGGGCACCTCAACCCCGTCCTCCACGTGTCGACCATCCTGCTCACCATGTACGACGGCCGGACGCGCCTGGCGTCCCAGGTCGCCGACGAGGTGCGCACCCACTTCGGTGAGGAGGTGTTGCGGACGAGCATTCCCCGCTCCGTCCGTATCTCCGAGGCGCCGAGCTATGGGCAGACGGTGCTGACTTACGATCCAGGATCGAGCGGTGCCCTCTCCTACCTTGAGGCAGCACGAGAAATCGCACTGAAGGGCGTGGGCGTCGGGTACAACCCGACGCACGCCCACATCGGTGCTCAGAACAATCCGAGTGTGGTGGAGGGGATCCAGTGAGTGATCGACGGAGGGGGTTGGGCCGTGGTCTCGCCGCACTGATCCCAGCGGCCGCGACGGGCGAGAAGGAGGCTCCGGCCGCCGCTGCGCCACCAGCTGCATCTGTTTTCGTTCCCGAACGTGGGGTGGCAGCCGCGAAGCTAGCTACGCTCCCCTCTGTTTCACGTGAAACAGAGGAGTTGTCGCCGAGCGCCGCAGTCGAACTGCCGGCAGCACCGGTCGGCGCCTACTTCGCTGAGCTGCCTCTCGACTCCATCACCCCGAACCCGCGCCAGCCCCGCGAGGTGTTCGACGAGGATCTCCTCCAGGAACTCGTCACCTCCATCAAGGAGGTCGGCCTTCTCCAGCCCATCGTCGTACGGCAGGTGGGCCAGGGCCGCTACGAGCTCATCATGGGTGAGCGGCGCTGGCGGGCCTGTCATGAGGCCGAGCTCGACGCGATCCCGGCGATCGTACGGGCGACGGACGACGAGAAGCTGCTGCTGGACGCGCTTCTGGAGAACCTGCACCGTGCGCAGCTGAACCCGCTGGAAGAAGCCTTCGCGTACGACCAGCTGCTCAAGGACTTCAACTGCACGCATGACCAGCTGGCGGACCGCATCGGTCGCTCGCGCCCGCAGGTCTCCAACACCCTGCGTCTGCTGAAGCTTTCCGCGGCGGTCCAGCGCCGTGTGGCAGCCGGTGTTCTCTCGGCCGGGCACGCACGGGCGCTGCTCTCCGTCGAGGACTCGGAGGAGCAGGACAAGCTGGCTCACCGGATCGTGGCCGAGGGGCTCTCGGTGCGGGCGGTCGAAGAGATCGTCACCCTCATGGGATCGCGTCCGAAGAGCGCGGCACGCTCCAAGGGGCCGCGGGCCGGCTCCGTACCGTCTCCGGCGCTGGGCGAGCTCGCGACCCGACTGTCGGATCGCTTCGAGACGCGCGTGAAGATCGATCTGGGGCAGAAGAAGGGCAAGATCACCGTGGAGTTCGCCTCCACGGAGGACCTTGAGCGAATCTTGAGCACGCTCGCTCCCGGCGAGAAGCTCGCTCTCCAGAAGAGCCTCCTGGACGATTTCTCGGAGGAGTCGGAAGCCTGACCCCCGATTCGCGCGACGGACTTCGGCTCGTCGACCGCATGAGCGGGCTGTGTCCGATGTATACCGGACACAGCCCGCTCTTTGCTTTGAGGCGGTATCTAGGCAATCGCATCGTCGATACGATGCGTTCGGGTATGGCGCATCTACCTGGCGAATCTTTGTGGAGAGGCGGGCCATGCGAACCGTGAGCCGTTCCGGACTGGTGACCGCAGGCCTGGGACTGGGGGCCGTCGGCGGTTTCGTCGGCAGTCTGCTCAGGGAGCGGAGCGCCTTGACAGCCGCTCGCGACGCTGCGGGCGAAGGAAGCGAGGAACAGCCTTTATGGGCCGTCGGCTCGTACCTCTCACGCTGGACAACCTTCAGGACCTTCCCAAGCGGTGTCGCTCGTGTGTCTTCTGGGAGTTGGACCCAGTCAGCGGCGAAGCCGCGGTAAAGGCGGGTACTCCCGCTCTTGAGAAGGAAGCGTGGATCTCAGCCGTCCTGCTCGATTGGGGATCCTGCGGTCGGGTCGTCTACGTGGACGAGGCACCGGTGGGCTTCGTGCTGTATGCGCCTCCGGCCTATGTGCCCCGCTCGACCGCGTTTCCCACGAGTCCGGTCTCCCCTGACGCCGTCCAGCTGATGACGGCCTTCATCATGCAGGGTTACCAGGGCCAAGGGCTGGGCCGTGTGATGGTCCAGACGGTCGCCAAGGATCTACTGAGACGCGGCTTCAAGGCGATCGAGGCCTTCGGGGATGCTCGCTGGAAGGAACCTGCGTGTGTGCTTCCCGCCGACCATCTGACGGCCGTGGGCTTCAAGACGGTGCGGCCCCACCCCACGCATCCCCGACTGAGACTGGAGCTGCGGACGACGCTCTCCTGGAAGGAAGACGTCGAGCTGGCGCTGGACCGGCTCCTGGGAGCCGTCCAGAAGGAACCGGCGCTGCGACCGCTCTAATGAGAAAGGGCCGACCCTCCTGGGTCGGCCCTTTCGCGTTTCACGTGAAACATCACTCGGAGATGAAGTCCTCGAGGTCCCGCACGATCGCCGCCTTGGGCTTGGCGCCGACGATGGTCTTGGCGACCTCGCCACCCTGGTAGACGTTGAGCGTCGGGATGGACATGACGCCGTACTTGGCAGCCGTACCGGGGTTCTCGTCGATGTTGAGCTTGACGATCTCGATCTTGTCGCCGTACTCCTGGGCGATCGCTTCGAGGGACGGCGCGATCTGGCGGCACGGACCGCACCAGGCGGCCCAGAAGTCCACCAGGACGGGCTTGTCGTTCTTGAGGACGTCCTGCTCGAAGGAGTCGTCGGTCACGTTCTTCAGAGTGCCGGCCACTGAGGGCTCCTAACTGGTTGGTGCGGTGGGGCGGACGGGTGTCAGACGGTGGTCTTCTCGGGCTCGGCGGCCTGGTCGCCGTCGGCAAGGGCGGCGAGGAAGCGCTCGGCGTCGAGGGCGGCGGAGCAGCCGGTACCGGCGGCGGTGATCGCCTGGCGGTACGTGTGGTCGACGACGTCGCCGGCGCCGAAGACGCCGGTGAGGTTCGTACGGGTCGACGGAGAATCCACCTTCAGGTAGCCCTCGTCGTCCAGGTCGAGCTGTCCCTTGAACAGTTCCGTGCGCGGGTCGTGTCCGATGGCGATGAACAGACCCGTCACCGGCAGCTCGGACGTCTCGCCCGTCTTGAGGTTGCGCAGCTTCAGACCGGCGAGCTTCTGGTCGCCCTGGATCTCGGCCACCTCGCTGTCCCACACGAAGGAGATCTTCGGGTCGGCGAACGCACGCTCCTGCATCGCCTTGGAGGCACGCAGGGTGTCCCGGCGGTGGACGATGGTCACGGACTTGGCGAACCGCGAGAGGAAGGTGGCCTCCTCCATGGCGGTGTCACCGCCACCGATCACGGCGATGTCCTGGTCCTTGAAGAAGAACCCGTCACACGTGGCGCACCAGGAGACACCGCGACCGGAGAGCGCGTCCTCGTTGGGGAGCCCGAGCTTGCGGTGCTGGGAGCCCGTCGTGACGATGACGGCCTTGGCGCGGTGCACCGTGCCCGCGGTGTCCGTGACGGTCTTGATCTCGCCGCTCAGGTCGACTTCGACGATGTCGTCCGGAACGAGCTCGGCACCGAAGCGCTCGGCCTGGGCACGCATGTTGTCCATGAGGTCGGGGCCCATGATGCCGTCCCGGAAGCCGGGGAAGTTCTCCACCTCGGTGGTGTTCATCAGGGCGCCGCCTGCGGTGACGGCGCCCTCGAACACCAGCGGCTTCAGCGACGCGCGCGCGGTGTAGAGCGCTGCCGTGTAGCCGGCGGGCCCGGAGCCGATGATGATCACGTTACGGACGTCGCTCACGGCTTGATTCCTCGTCTCTGGAGACTGCTGCGTACTGCCGGTGGGAGCTGCTCTCGAAACTCTCACCCCACCCAACGGATCCTAAGGGGCGCGCATTCCCGGTGTGTCCGGGCACACGGAGGCGCGGCCCGGCCACGGGCTCGCCGGAGGTGGCACAGAGCGGGAGACAGTCCTCAGGGACGGGCGTAGGAACGCTTCAGGAGAACGTCGCCGGCAGCTTCCGAAGTCTTCTTCAGGCAGGAGGCGTCGACGATGTAAGCGGTGACGCGTGCGTCGCCGGAGCGGTCGGGCAGCAGCACGAGGTACGCGTCAGCTCCCCGGTAGGTACCCGGCTCGGAAGCGATCGCACCCGTGGTGTCTCCGATGCCCTCCGCGATGCAGTCGGGCACGTCGGTGGCGAAGAACGTCTTCGTGCGCTCGTCCGGGGACGCCGCAGTCCCGAAGGTATCCTTCTCGGGCCGGCCGCCGCTTTCCGCCTTGCTCAGGAGGTCTTCGACCCGCTTCTCCAGCTTGACGCCTGAGAACGCGGCGGAAGCTGAGCTCGGGGGATTGTCGTTCTCGCCGAGCGACTGGACGAGAACGCCGCCGAAGCCGAGGACCGCGATCGCGAGGACGGCACCGATGGCCGTCCTACGACGGCTGTGCTGCTTCTGACCTGTCCGGCCCGGGCCGGTGGACGCGCGTGGATGACCGGCAGGGCGATCCACGGCAGGCGATGTTTCACGTGAAACATGCGCGCCGTTCTCACTCACAGCGGGGCGGGAGACATTGGCTCGCTCTTCGGCCGTCTCGCTCTCGGGTGCTGTGGCGTTCAGCAGAGCCTCAGCGGCCAGGGCGGCGTCGATCCTCCCCGCTACGTCGTCGGGCATACGCGGAGGCCCTGGCAAGGTGCCGAGCAGACCGCGGATCTCTTCCAGCGATGCGTGGACGTCGGAGCAGAGCGGGCACTCGTCCAGGTGCCGGCGGACATCCGCGGTGCGGGAAGGGGGCAGAAGGCCCTCACTGAGGTCGGCGATCTCCGCGACCTCCGGGTGCCCGGCCGCGTCGGTTGTGGATGTCACGCTCGCCCACCTCCGCCCTTCACAGCAGCTGAATCGCTTGGCCCTGCATCATGTGCTTCCGCTGCGGGTGGGACGGATGTCCCCTGCGTCCGGTTCCTTCCGCGCCCCGACTTTTTGCCGCCCTCCCCCTCGCCCTCCGCTCGGAGATGGGTCAGGAGCGGCAGAAGTCTGGCTCTGCCACGGGCGCAGCGGCTCTTCACCGTGCCGGTCGGCACATCGAGGATGCGGGCGGCTTCCGCCACCGGATAGCCCTGCATGTCCACCAGGACGAGTGCCGCCCGCTGATCCTTCGGGAGGGTGCCCAGAGCCTCCAGCAGCTGGCGGTGCAGATCGTTGCGCTCGGCAGGAGCGGACGCCGATTCGTGCGGCTCCAGGAGCTGTTCCAGACGCTCGGTGTCGTCGACGGGCGACGTCTTGCGGGACGCCGCCTTGCGGGCACGATCCAGGCAGGCGTTCACCGTGATGCGGTGGAGCCAGGTCGTGACGGCCGACTGGCCACGGAAGGTGTGGGCGGCCCGGTAGGCGGACACCAGGGCGTCCTGGACGGCGTCGGCGGCTTCCTCGCGGTCTCCCAGGGTCCGCAGCGCCACCGCCCAGAGGCGGTCCCGGTGCCGCCGTACGAGTTCGCTGAAGGCGTCGGGGTCGCCCTCGACATGGCGGGCCAGGAGATCCTGATCGCTCACCCCGCTGTGATCGGCGCTGTGCGCCACCGGACCCCCCTTCTTCGACGAGCTCTCAGCCCATGAACTTCACGTCGGTGATCGCCTGCTTGTATCCGGCACCACTGAACTGGTCACCGTCGCCCTTGGGTACATCGGTGAGCCAGACGAGAACGTACCGGGTCTTCACCGGCTTTTTGGTGGAGATCTTCAGGTCCGTGCCGCTCGTCCTGTTCGTAGCGATCTTCGTCATGGAGCTGAGGGGGGCGGACGACGACAGGGAGTCCGCCGCGTACAGCGTGGCCGTGGTGTGGTCCCCGGAGTAGTAGAGCCCTATCGAGGCCGCTGACACGTCCTTGGCCGAGCCCAGGTCGTAGACGATGCCGACACCCTGCTTGAAGGGGGCCAGCGTGGGGCCGTCCCTGAAGGAGTAGGTCCTCCAGTACGTCGACGAGCTGTTGTCGTACGTCAGATCCGCGTCGTCCGCGTGCTGGGGCTTCCCGTCCGGGTAGTACTCCGCGGCGCCCGTGATGCTGAGCGCCGTGATGGGCTTTGCCTTGTCGGTGCCCTTGTCGTTGCCGTCGGTCGTCTGGCTCGTGTCCGGCTCGCCGGACTGGCCTCCCTTCCCGATGAGCGCGTCGGCCAGTTGCCAACTGCCGAGACCGAGTGCGGCGATCAGCAGGGCCGAGACGGCCCACTTGAGGGCCTTGCCGGTGCGGCTCTGCAGCGGGGCGGCGGGGGCGGCAGGGGTTGCGTGATACCGGCGTGAGGGGACTGACGGCCATACGTGCCCTGCTGGTACGTCG
>NZ_JAJKLK010000007.1 GCF_020982545.1 Streptomyces sp. MNU76
CCCTTCTGATGGAGATTGTCCAGAACGGTCATCACGGTGGTGTACGCGATGGACCGTTCCTGCTGAAGGTCTTCCAGGACTTCCCGAACTGTCACCGGGCGGTTCCACTTCCACACCCGCGTCATGACGGCGTCTTCGAGTTCTCCCAATGGGCGAGGCACAGTTCCGCACACTATCCGGAGCGGGGGAACAAAGGGCGTACGACTCGAAAAACACGAGTCGTACGCCGATGGGCGGGAGCGATACGCGTCAGGCGCCGGTGGTCCGGGAGTCGCCGCCAAGCCTGGCGGGTGTTCTCTGCGCGGGCGAGGGCCGCGTCGACCACCTCCTCCTTGGCCTTGTTGGGACCGCCCTGGGTCTTCACGATCACCCTGATGACGAACTGATGAACAGCACGGCCATCAGGGGGCAGCAGCGCGCGGAGACGTAGTCCATGTCCAGGGTAGCCAGGGCTAGACGGCGGCCAACTGCTGGGGCGGGTTCGCGGGCGGGGCGGGCGGCTTCCGCTGGGCGGGAAGACCTCGCCGGGGGGTGGGGACGAGTAGGCGGGCCGGGCGCGGGGCGTCGGGGCGGGGCACCGGGCCGGGCTTGTCGGCGGGCTCGGCCGGCTCCGCGAGGCAGGACGGCCGGGCGGGGCGGCCGGGCGGGCTCTCCGGCGGCGCGCGTGTGGCTGTCCCGCGCCGCCAGACCGCCCGGAGCGGTGAGCCGGAGCCGTGAGCGGCCGGAGGCGGAGCGCGAGGCAGGGACGACGACGGCCGAGACGGCCGCGCGCCCTCGAAACGGGCGCGCACGTCCTGGGCAGCGGGGAGCGGGCAGCAGCGCTCGAGGCAGCGGCGGCGGGTTGCCGCGCAGGCGGCGCAGGCGGCGAGTCGTCCGGTGGGGGCGGTACCCGGTGTCCAGGGCCTGCGTCAGGAGTGCCGCGTAGCCCGTGACGGTGCCGGGGAGCGCGGCGCGGTACCGGGCGAGGTCGGCCAGCAGGAAGGCCCTCAGACGGGCGTCCTCGCGGGCCGCCTCGTCGACGGACTCGGCGAGCCGGAGGCAGTCCTGCACCTCCTCCGCCGAGACGGGACTGGGGTTGAGGGCGAGGGCGAGGGCACGGCGGAGCACACGCAGCTCCTCAGCGCCGAACGCCATGCCGCCGCGGGTTCCGTGGGGCGTGGGCATGCGGCGACGATACGCGCTAATCAGACAAAACGGATGTGATGAGGGGGCGTGGCGCCGACGGTTCCACCCGGGTGGGGGCGCGAGGGGTGCGTTGCGGGTGCGGGTGGGTGGGTTTCTCGCGCAGTTCCCCGCCCTGAAGAGCAGGGCTGCGCCCGTGCTTTCACCCCGAAGGGCCGTAGGCCTCTTTCAGGGCGCGGGGAACTGCGCGACCAGCCCCACCCACCCGCACCCGACGAACACCCCCAGGCGCTCACAGTCGCGACACGTTCCGCTCGTACACCAGCCGGAGCCCGATCAGCGTCAGCCACGGCTCGTGTTCGTCGATCACCGAGGACTCGCCCAGCACCATCGGTGCCAGCCCGCCCGTCGCGATGACCGTCACGTCCGCGGGGTCGTCGGCGAGTTCGCGGACCATGCGGCTGACGACGCCGTCGACCTGCCCGGCGAACCCGTACACGATCCCGGACTGCATCGCCTCGACCGTGTTCTTGCCGATGACGCTGCGGGGCCGGGCGACCTCGATCTTGCGGAGCTGTGCGCCCTTGACGCCGAGCGCCTCGACGGAGATCTCGATACCGGGTGCGATGACACCGCCGACGTACTCGCCGCGCGCGCTGACCGCGTCGAACGTCGTCGCCGTACCGAAGTCCACGACGACGGCCGGCCCGCCGTACAGCTCGACGGCGGCGACGGCGTTGATGATGCGGTCGGCGCCGACCTCCTTCGGGTTGTCCGTGAGGATCGGAACGCCCGTCTTCACGCCGGGCTCGACGAGGACGGCGGGGACGTCGCCGTAGTAGCGGCGGGTCACCTCGCGCAGCTCGTGCAGCACCGACGGGACGGTGGCGCAGATCGCGATGCCGTCGATGCCGTCGCCGAGCTCCTCGCCGAGCAGCGGGTGCATGCCCATGAGGCCCTGGAGGAGGACGGCCAGTTCGTCGGCGGTGCGGCGCGAGTCCGTGGAGATGCGCCAGTGTTCGACGATGTCCTCGCCGTCGAACAGTCCGAGGACGGTGTGGGTGTTGCCCACGTCGATCGTCAGCAGCATGACCGGCCCCCGTCCCTACTCGGCCGCGCGCAGGTCGAGGCCGATGTCCAGGATCGGGGACGAGTGGGTCAGGGCCCCGACGGCCAGGTAGTCGACGCCGGTGTCCGCGTACGCCTTCGCGTTGGCGAGGGTCAGCCGGCCCGAGGCCTCCAGGAGGGCGCGGCCGTCGACGATCGAGACGGCCTCCTCGCACTCCAGCGGCGTGAAGTTGTCCAGGAGGATCAGATCGGCGCCCGCGTCGACGACCTCGCGCAGCTGGTGCAGGGTGTCCACCTCGACCTCGATGGGCACCTCGGGGAACATCTCCCGCACGGCCTTGAATGCCTGGGCGACACCGCCCGCGGCGACCACGTGGTTGTCCTTGACCAGGGCCGCGTCCGACAGGGACATGCGGTGGTTGATCCCGCCGCCGCAGCGGACCGCGAACTTCTCCAGGGAACGCAGCCCCGGCGTCGTCTTGCGGGTGTCGCGCACCTTGGCCCCGGTGCCCTCCAGGGTGTCCGCCCACGCGCGCGTGGCGGTTGCGATGCCGGAGAGGCGGCACAGCAGGTTCAGGGCGCTGCGCTCGGCGGTGAGCAGGTCACGGGTGGCGCCGGTGACGCTGAGGAGCTTCTGGCCGGCCTCGACGCGGTCGCCGTCGTCGACGTGCCGCTCGACCTCGAACTCGTCGGAGCAGGCCACCGAGAGGACCGCCTCGGCGACTCTCAGGCCCGCCACGACGCCGCCCTCGCGGGCGGTGAAGTCGGCGGTGGCGCGCGCGTCCTCGGGGATCGTGGCGACCGTGGTCACGTCCACGCCGTGGTCGAGATCCTCCTGGATGGCGACATTGGCGATGTCCTCGACCTCCACGGGGTCGAGCCCGGCGTCGGCCAGGAGCTGGGCGAGCGCGGGATCGAGCCCGCACTCCAGGTATTCCTCGCTGAGGCCGTCGTCCGCGCCGCAGGCGCAGCCGTCGCCGCAGCCGCCGCTTTGGGCGAGGGGAAGGTCGGGAGTGCTCACGTCTGTCACTGCTCCTGCTGGTGCTGCCGGGTCGGGGGGAAGTCTGCGGTATCCGTGGTGTGTACGGCGAGCGTCCGGTCCGGATTCAGCCGTACGACGATGTGGCGGCGCCAGGCGGTGTCGTCGCGCTCGGCGCGGTCCTCGCGCCAGTGGCAGCCGCGGGTCTCCTCGCGCAGCCGGGCGGCGGCGACCAGGACGCGGGCCACGCACAGGAGGTTGGTCGTCTCCCAGGTGTCCACGCCCGGCTCGGCCGTCTTCCCGTTCTCGGCGAGGGCGTCGCGGGCCTCGGCGTGCAGCCGGTCCAGGGCGGCCGCGGCGGTGGCCAGGGACGCCTCGGAGCGCAGCACGCCGGCGCCCTCGGTCATGGTCCGCTGGATCGCGAACCGTATCTCCGGGGCGAGCAGCGGGTGCGCGGGTTGCTCCGCGTGCGGGGCGGGCTGGGGCACGCGCGCGTGGAGGCCGTGGTCGGCGTGGGCGGCGGCGATGTCGGCGACGATCCGCTCGGCGTAGACCAGGCCCTCCAGGAGGGAGTTCGAGGCGAGCCGGTTGGCGCCGTGGACACCGGTGCAGGCGACCTCGCCGCAGGCGTACAGGCCGGGGACGGTGGTGCGGCCGCGGGAGTCGGTGCGGACACCGCCGGAGGCGTAGTGGGCGGCCGGGGCGACCGGAATGGGCTCGGTGACCGGGTCGAGACCGTGGGCGCGGCAGGCCGCGAGGATCGTCGGGAAGCGGTGCTCCCACATGTGCGCGCCGAAGTGCCGGGCGTCCAGGTACATGTGCTCGGCGCCCTGCTCCTGCATGCGGCGCATGATGCCCTTGGCGACGATGTCCCGGGGCGCCAGCTCGGCCAGTTCGTGCTGTCCGACCATGAAGCGGACGCCGTCGGCGTCGACCAGGTGGGCGCCCTCGCCGCGAACGGCCTCGGAGACCAGGGGCTGCTGGCCCTCCGCGTCCGCGCCGAGGAACAGCACGGTCGGGTGGAACTGGACAAATTCGAGGTCGGATACCTCCGCGCCCGCACGCAGGGCGAGGGCCACGCCGTCGCCGGTCGACACCGAGGGGTTGGTGGTGGCGGAGAAGACCTGGCCCATGCCGCCCGTCGCGAGGACGACCGCAGGGGCGTGCACGGCTCCCACGCCGTCGTGCTGGCCCTCGCCCATGACGTGCAGGGTGACTCCGGCGGTGCGGCCGGCGGCGTCGGTCAGCAGGTCGAGCACGAGCGCGTTCTCGACGGTGCGCAGACCACGCGCGCGTACGGCCTCGACGAGGGCCCGGGAGATCTCGGCGCCGGTGGCGTCACCGCCCGCGTGGGCGATGCGGCGGCGGTGGTGGCCGCCCTCGCGGGTCAGCTCCAGGCCGCCCTCCTCCGACTCGTCGAAGTGGGCGCCGGTGGCGATCAGCCGGCGTACGGCGTCGGGGCCCTCGGTGACGAGGATGCGTACGGCCTCCTCGTCGCACAGGCCCGCGCCGGCCACCAGGGTGTCGTCCAGGTGCTGTTCGGGGGTGTCGCCCTCGCCGAGGGCCGCGGCGATGCCGCCCTGGGCCCAGCGGGTGGAGCCGTCGTCGAGGCGGGCCTTGGTGACGACGACCGTGGACAGGCCGGCGGCCTCGCAGCGCAGCGCGGCGGTGAGGCCGGCCACGCCCGAGCCGACGACCACGACGTCGGCGTCGATGGACCAGCCCGGTGCGGGTGCGTGGAGGAAGGGGCGAGCGCGAAGCGCTCCCGTTCGAGGGTGGTGGTGGGCGACGGGCGGGCGTATGCCTGTGGTGGTCACGAGGCGGCTCCGAAGGTGAGGGGGAGGTTGTCGATCAGCCGGGTCGTCCCCACCCGGGCCGCGACGGCGAGGACGGCTTCGCCGGTGAAGTCGTCGGGGATGTCGGTGAAGTCCGACGGGTCGACCAGGGCCAGGTAGTCCAGGACGATCGGCGGCTTCATGCGCAGGGCCTCGTCGAGGACCAGACGGGCGGCGGCGCGGACGGCGGCCGGGCCGCCGGGAGCGGACTTGGCCATGGCGTGCGCGTCGGCGGCGGCGCGGGACTCGCCGATCGCGCTGAGGGCCTCGGCACGCGCGCGCGTGGCGGGCACCTCACGGGCGCGGGCGCGCAGCGCCTCCTGCGCGGCGTGCCGGTCACGGCCCGCGAACAGGGCCTGCGAGAGCGCCAGGGCGGTGCGACGCTCCTCCGTGGACAGGTACCGGTTGCGGCTGGACAGGGCCAGCCCGTCGGCCTCGCGGACCGTCGGGACGCCCACGATCTCCATGCCGAAGTTCAGGTCGCGGACCATGCGGCGGATCAGGGCGAGCTGCTGGGCGTCCTTCTGGCCGTAGAGCGCCACGTCGGGGCGGGTGAGGTGGAGCAGCTTGGCGACGACGGTGAGCATGCCGTCGAAGTGCCCGGGGCGACAGGCGCCCTCCAGGCGCTCACCCATGGGCCCGGCGGTGATCCGGACCTGGGGTTCGCCGCCCGGGTAGACCTCCTCCACGGACGGGGCGAACACCACGTCCGCGCCCGCCTGTTCGGCGAGCTTGACGTCGGCGTCGAGGGTGCGCGGGTAGCGGTCGAGGTCCTCGCCGGCGCCGAACTGGAGGGGGTTGACGAACACGGTCACGACGACCTCGCCCGTGTCGCCCGCGATCTCGCGCGCGCTGCGGATCAGCGTCGCGTGGCCCTCGTGCAGGGCGCCCATGGTCATCACGACGGCCCGGCGTCCCGTACGCGCGCGTGCGTGCAGTTCGTCGGCGGTGCGCAGCACGGTGATGGTCATCGGGCGTCCCCTTCGGTGCCGTCGGATCCGTCCGCTCCGGTGGTCCCGCTCGTCCCGCCGGCGAGCACCCCGAGGAGGTCCTCGGCGAGCTCCGGCTTGAGCAGGCCGTGGGCGAGGGCCCGGTCGGCCGTGGCGCGGGCCATCGCCAGGTATCCGGCGACGGCGGCCGGTGCGTGCGCGCGCAGCTCCGCGACGTGCGCGGCGACCGTGCCGGCGTCCCCGCGCGCGACGGGGCCGGTCAGGGCCGCGTCACCGGACCTGAGGGCGTTGTCCAAGGCGGCGCCCAGCAAGGGGCCGAGCATGCGGTCGGGGGCGGTGACCCCGGCCGTGCGCAGCAGCTCCATGGACTGGGCGACCAGGGTCACCAGGTGGTTGGCGCCGAGGGCGAGGGCCGCGTGGTAGAGCGGGCGGTTCTCCTCGGCGATCCACTCGGGCTCGCCGCCCATCTCGATCACCAGCGCCTCGGCGGCGAGCCGCAGCTCGTCCGGGGCGGTGATCCCGAAGGAGCAGCCGGCGAGCCGCTGCACGTCCACCGCGGTCCCCGTGAACGTCATCGCGGGGTGCAGCGCCAACGGCAGCGCCCCGGCCCGCAGCGCGGGGTCCAGCACCTTCGCGCCGTACCGCCCGGAGGTGTGCACGAGGAGCTGCCCCGGCCGTACGGAGCCGGTCTCCGCGAGGCCCTCGACCAGCCCCGGGAGGGCGTCGTCGGGGACGGTCAGCAGGACCAGGTCCGCGTGGCTCAGCACCTCGGCGGGGGACATCAGTGGGACGCCGGGCAACAGTTCGGCGGCGCGCCGCCGGGACGCGTCGGAGACGCCGGAGACGGCCACCGGCCGGTGACCCGCGAGCCGGAGCGACGCCGCCAGCGCGGGACCGACCCGGCCGGCGCCGACCACACCGACGGCGAGCCGCGCGGGGCGGTCCTTCGGCTCTGGCTGCTGGAATGTACTCACTCGGTGGTGGCCTTCCCGTTCCAGTCCGCTCTGGGTACCGGACGATTTCTCGTCATGTTAACGCGATTGGTTCGAGGGGCGTTCGGTTGTCCACAGCCTGTGGGCGGCCGCGGGCCGTTTCCGCAGGTCGGGGCGGAGTGCTTCGACATGTGGCCGGTTCGGCTCCAAAACCGGGTGCCGGGTCGGACGGCCCGAGGGGATGATCCCAGGATGAGTGATGCTGCGATGAAGCGGTACGAGCGGCGGCAGGTCGCGCACCGGGCGGCCGGGCGCGTGCTGGCCCGGACGAGTGCGCTGGCCACGGTCCGGGAACGCCTGGCGCTGCTGGAGACGGCCGGTGACGTGTACGACCTGGACCGGACCTCCGACATGTACGGCAACGGGGTCGTCGAGACCCTGGAGGAGCGGACCGCCGCACTGCTCGGCATGGAGGCCGCCGCGTTCTTCCCGACCGGCACGATGGCCCAGCAGGTGGCACTGCGCTGCTGGGCCGCCCGCACCGGGAACCCCGCCGTCGCCCTGCACGCCCTCTCGCACCCCGAGATGTACGAGCGGCACGCGTTCAGCCAGGTCAGCGGGCTGCGCCCGGTCCGGCTGACGAGCGAGCCGAGGCAGCCGACCGCCGAGGAGGTACGCGATCTCGACGAGCCCTTCGGGGCGCTGATGCTCGAACTGCCCCTCAGGGAGGCCGGTTGTCTGCTCCCCTCCTGGGAGGAGCTGGAGGAGGTCACCGAGGCGGCACGCGCGCGGGAGGCGGTGGTCCACTTCGACGGGGCCCGGCTGTGGGAGTCCACCACCCACTTCGGCCGCCCCGTCGACGAGATCGCGGCCCTCGCCGACAGCGTCTACGTGTCGTACTACAAGTCGCTGGGCGCCTACGGCGGCGCCGCGATCGCCGGCCCGAGGACGCTGGTCGACGAGGCGAAGGCCTGGCGGCACCGGTACGGCGGGCAGCTCTTCCAGCAGTTCCCCACCGCCCTGTCGGCCCTCGTCGGCCTGGAGCGCGAACTGCCCCGGCTGCCGGAGTACGTCCGCCACGCGCGCGTGGTCGCGGCCGCGCTGCGCGAGGGGTTCGCGGCGGCGGGGGTGCCGTGGGCCCGGGTGCACCCCGAGGAGCCGCACACCCACGAGTTCCAGGTCTGGCTGCCGTACGAGGTCGACGTCGTCGCGGAGGCCTCGGTGCGCCAGGGCGAGCAGACGGACGCGCTGCTCTTCGCCCGCCCGTGGGACCTGGGCGGGCCCGGACTGGCCGTCACGGAGATCGAGGTACGGGCCGCCGCGCTGGAGTGGACGGCCGACGACGTCCGGGCGGCCGTGGCAAACTTCGTGGGCCTCGTGGAGAAGGTGGCCCGCGAATAGACCTGCCGGACGCGGGGTTGGGGGACCGAGGCGGTGGAGGGGCGGTGTCAGTGGTCGGGGGCACCATGGGGCCATGAGTGTGCGCATCGACATCACCGGGCTGCGGCGGGAGAAGGTGGCCGTCGTGCCCTCCCCGCTGGCCGAGCTCGGCATGGCGCTGCACGTGCTGTCCGAGCCCGGACACCACCCAGGGCTCCAGGGCTGGGTGACGGGGGTGACCGCCCGGCTCGACCCGCATCTCGCCGACCGGATGTCCGAGGCGGACTTTCTGTGGCGCACGTCGTTCTCCGACCTGTTCCTCCCCTTCGCCGGGATCCCCGGCCGGGACACCCTCCCGGGTACGACACTCGCCGACGACCTCGATCTGCTGGACAAACTGACGGACGACCAGTTCGTCGACGCCGGGCTGGAGTTCGTCTGCTCCCCCGGGTACGCCTACGACTCGCCGCGGCCCGGTCCGCTGGCCGACGCGGAGATGCGGCGCCGTGCCCTGGAGCTGGCCGCCGCGCGCGGGCCTCGGCAAGTGCGGTTCGCCGGGCGGCTGCTGGCGGACCCGCCCGGGGTGCGGGCCTGGCTGCGGCAGTTCCTGCAGGACTGCGACGCGGCCTTCTTCGCCGAGACCTGGTCCCGGCTGTGCCACCCGCTCGCGGCGGACGCCCGCCACAAGACCGACTTGCTGCGGCACAAGGGGCTGGCCGAGGCGCTGGGGGCCGTCTCGCCGTCACTGACCCTGGACGGCCCGGACGGTCGGAACAGCACGGACGACCCGGACGGCAGGAACACCGCGGACGGTCCGGGCGGCCGGGGCGGTGCGGCGGGGCGGGACGGGGCGGCGGGACGGATCGTCGTGGACAAACTGGTCGAAGGCCGTACGCACACCGGTGACGGCGGCCTGCTGCTCGTGCCGACCAGCCTGGGGCGGCCCCATCTCACCGTCCTGCACCGGTTCGGCTGGCAGCCGGTGATCCAGTACCCGGTGAGCGCGGCCGAGCCCGCCACCCCGCCCTCCGTGGACCAGCTCGCCCTGCGCATGACCGCGCTGGCCCACCCCGTCCGGATGCGCCTGTGCCGCAATCTGGCCCGCAGCGCGAACACCACGGGAGAGCTGGCCCAGATGCTGGGCATGACCCCGCCGGAGATATCCCGGCACCTGGCCGTCCTCAAGAAGGCGGGGCTCCTCACGACGCGCCGCCGGGGCCGTTACGTGCTCCACCAGCTGGACGTGACGGTGGTGGCCCGGCTGGGCAGCGACTTCCTGGAGGGGATGCTCAGATAGCCGGACGCACGGCGGCACGGGCGAACCGGAGGGCCGTGGGCCGGCCGTCTCAGCCGTGTCCCCCCGCGCGCACCAACCCCGTCTCGTACGCCAGGACGACCACCTGGACGCGGTCGCGCAGGCCCAGCTTGGTCAGGATGCGGCCCACGTGGGTCTTGACCGTGGCCTCGGAGAGGACGAGGCGGGCGGCGATCTCGCCGTTGGAGAGGCCCTGCGCGACGAGGATCATGACCTCGCGCTCACGTTCGGTGAGCCGTTCCAGTTCCTTGTGCTTCGGCTCCGAGCCGGTGCCCGGGAGCATCGGGGCGAACCGGTCGAGCAGCCGCCGGGTCGTGGAGGGCGCGACGACCGCGTCGCCGCTGTGCACGGCACGGATCGCGGCCAGCAGCTCACCGGGCGGCACGTCCTTGAGCATGAAGCCGGAGGCGCCCGCCTTCAGCCCGGAGAAGGCGTACTCGTCGAGGTCGAAGGTGGTGAGGATGAGCACCTTCGGCGGCTCGGGCTCCGCGCAGATACGGCGGGTGGCCTCGACGCCGTCCAGCTTCGGCATACGGACGTCCATGAGGACCACGTCCACCTCGGTCGACCGCACGACCTGGAGGGCCTCGACGCCGTCGCCCGCCTCCGCCACGACCTCCATGTCCGGCTGGGCCGCCAGCACCATCCGGAACCCGGTGCGCAGCAGCACCTGGTCGTCGACGAGCATCACGCGGATCGCCATCGGGTCCTCTTCCGTCTACAGATGTCGGGTCTACGGGTGTCGGGTCTACCGGTGTCAGCGGCCGGCACGGCCGGGTCAGTGCGCGGGCTTCAGGGGCAGCAGGGCGCTGATCCGGAAGCCGCCGCCGGGGCGGGGGCCCGCGTCCAGCGTGCCGCCGACCATACCGACGCGCTCACGCATCCCGATGAGGCCGTGCCCCTGGCCGTCGGCGCCGCCCTCCTCGTACAGCTCGTGGGGCGCGCCCTTGCCGTCGTCCTCGACGAGCAGGCCGAGGCCGTCGTCGAAGTAGACCAGCCGGACACTCGCCCCGGCGTTCGGGCCGCCGTGCTTGCGGGTGTTGGTGAGGGCCTCCTGGACGATGCGGTACGCCGTCAGCTCCACCCCGCTGGGCAGCGGGCGCGGAGTGCCCTCGATCTTGAAGTCGACGGGCAGCCCGGCCACCCGGCACTGCTCGACCAGGTCGTCGATCTGCTCGACGTCGGGCTGCGGGACGTACTCGCCGACCTCCTTGTGCTCACCGGTGCGCAGCACGCCCAGCAGGCGGCGCATCTCGGCGAGGGCCTGGCGGCCGGTGGAGGAGATCGTCTCCAGGGCCTTCTTCGCCTGGTCGGGGGCGGCGTCGAGGACGTACGCGGCGCCGTCGGCCTGGACGACCATCACGGACACGTTGTGGGCAACCACGTCGTGCAGTTCACGGGCGATCCGGGCGCGCTCGGCGGCGACCGCGACCTTGGCCTGTGCCTCGCGCTCCCTCTCCAGCCGGGCGGCACGCTCCTCCAGCTGAGCGAAGTACGCGCGGCGGGTGCGCAGCGAGTCGCCGAGCACCCAGGCCAGGGCGAAGGGCACGGTCAGGAACAGCGCGAGCACCGCGTTGCCCATCGTGCTCGTGTCGTCATCGGTCCAGCGCAGCTGTCCCAGCGACGCCGCGCACAGGCCGCCGCCCAGGGCGAACCAGGAGGCCCAGCGGGCGCCGTTCGCCGCGACCGTGTAGATGACCACGAGCATCGCGAAGTCGGCCGGGATTCTCGGCACGTCGAGGATCAACTGCGCGATGCCCGCCGCGGCGGCCAGCATCAGCATCTTCTCGGGCATACGGCGCCGCAGGGCGATCGACAGACAGAGCACGAGCGTGATCACCACGAACGCGGTCTCGTTCATGTCACGCGCGTAGTCCGGGTCGATCGCTCCGCCGGCCAGGGTCACCCCGAGCAGGACGACGGCCCAGAAGCTGTCGACCCATGTCGGGTGTCGGCGGAGGAAGTCATAGAGGCGCTGCACGTAACCCAGCGTAGGGAAGCGGGCGGTGTGCCGGGGTCAACCGGAGGGCCGATCCGTGACGGGGGCATGTACTCCCCAAGGTGGAGGCGTTGTTGTCCGTTCCGCTTAGCCTGACGCTGTGACGAATCGCCTACGAACTCCCGCCCCCGACGAGGCGCGGCCCTGGCGAGCGGCGGCCGAGAAGGCGCTGTACGGGCCGGAGGGCTTCTACCGGCGGCCGGAGGGGCCGGCCGGCCATTTCCGGACCTCCGTGCACGCCTCCCCGCTGTTCGCCGCCGCCGTGGCCCGGCTGCTGTGTCGCGTGGACGAGGGGGCGGGGCGGCCCGGCGAGCTGGCCTTCGTGGACATGGGGGCCGGGCGCGGGGAGCTGGTGGCGGGGGTGCTGGAGGCCTTGCCCGCCGACGTGGCGGGACGCACGCGCGCGTACGCCGTCGAAGTGGCCGACCGGCCGCCCGGACTGGATCACCGCATCGAGTGGGTCGCCGAACCGCCGGGGGGCGTCACGGGGCTGCTGTTCGCCAACGAGTGGCTGGACAACGTGCCCGTGGACGTCGTCGAGGTGGACGCGGCGGGCGTGCCACGGCTGGTGCTCGTACGGGAGGACGGCGGCGAGGCGCTCGGGGAGCCCGTCGGCGGGGCCGAGGCCGAGTGGCTGGACCGGTGGTGGCCGCTCGCCCCGGAGCAGAGGCTGCGGGCCGAGGTCGGGCTGCCCCGGGACCGGGCGTGGGCCGCCGCGGTGGCGGGCGTCGAGCGGGGGCTGGCCGTCGCCGTCGACTACGCGCACCTCGCCGGCTCCCGGCCGCCCTTCGGGACGCTCACCGGGTTCCGGGAGGGGCGGGAGACCGCGCCGGTCCCGGACGGGTCGTGCGACATCACCGCGCACGTGGCGCTGGACGCGTGCGCGCTGCCGGGGGCCCGGCTGCTCACCCAGCGGGAGGCCCTGCGCGCCCTGGGGGTCACCGGCGGGCGCCCGCCGCTGTCCCTGGCGACCACCGACCCGGCGGCGTACGTACGTGCCCTGGCGGGCGCGGGCGAGGCCGCCGAGCTGACCGCGCCGGGCGGCCTGGGCGACTTCGGCTGGCTCCTGCAGCCGGTCGGGATCCCGGACCCGCTCGCGTAGGGCGGGGAGCAGGGAGCGCGGGCCGGGGAGCGAGCGGCTACTTGTCGATGTCCCCCACCACGAAGAACAGCGAGCCCAGGATGGCCACCATGTCGGCCACCAGCGTCCCCGGCAGCAGTTCCGTGAGGGCCTGGATGTTGTTGTACGAGGCGGAGCGGAGCTTGAGGCGGTAGGGGGTCTTCTCGCCCTTGCTGACGAGGTAGTAGCCGTTGATGCCCAGGGGGTTCTCGGTCCAGGCGTAGGTGTGTCCCTCGGGGGCCTTGAGGACCTTCGGCAGCCGCTGGTTGACGGGACCGGGCGGGAGTTCGGCGAGACGGTCCAGGCAGGCGTCGGCGAGGGCGAGGGCGTTGTGCGTCTGCTCCAGCAGGCACTCGAAGCGGGCGAGGCAGTCGCCCTCGTCACGGGTGACGACCTTCAGGACGTCCTGGAGATCGCCGTACGCCAGATACGGCTCGTCGCGCCGCAGGTCGAAGTCGACACCGGAGGCGCGGGCGATGGGGCCGCTGACCCCGTACGCGTGCACGGTCTCCGGGGGGAGGACGCCCACGTCCCGGGTGCGGCCCCGGAAGATCTCGTTGCCGAGCACCAGGTCGTCGAAGACGTCCATGCGGGAGCGGACATCGGCGACGGCGGCACGCGCGCGAGCGGTCCACCCCGCCGGCAGGTCCTCCTTCAGGCCGCCCACCCGGTTGAACATGTAGTGCATGCGCCCGCCGGAGATCTCCTCCATGACGGTCTGGAGCTCCTCACGCTCCCGGAAGGCGTAGAAGACCGCGGTGATGCCGCCGAGCTCCAGCGGGTAGGAGCCGAGGAACATCAGGTGGTTCAGGACGCGGTTCAGCTCGGCGAGGAGCGTGCGCATCCAGACCGCGCGTTCCGGAACCTCCATACCGAGCATGCGTTCGACACCGAGGACGACGCCGAGTTCGTTGGAGAATGCGGAGAGCCAGTCGTGGCGGTTGGCCAGCATGATGATCTGCCGGTAGTCGCGCGCCTCGAAGAGCTTCTCCGCGCCCCGGTGCATATAGCCGATCACCGGCTCGGCGTGCTGGATGCGCTCGCCGTCGAGGACCAGCCGCAGCCGCAGCACACCGTGCGTGGACGGATGCTGCGGGCCGATGTTCAGCACCATGTCCGTGCTCTCGGCGGCACCGCCGATACCGACCGTCGTCTCTCGGGTCTCCGTCGGGGGAGTCATGGACACAGTCTGTCGTACGTACGCTGGCGGAATGGAGACGGGGAGTGTGGGGACCTTGGCAGACGGCGCGGGGCGGGCGGAGGACGAGCCGGTCTGGACCGGACTGCCGTCGGGGCTGTTGCGGATGAGGCGGTTGTTGCTGGTGGTGTGGCTGGTGCCGATCACCGTCGGTACGGCCTTCCTGTTGGGCTGGCTGGCCGGTCCGCCCTGGGCGGCGTTCGCGCTCCTGCCCTTGGCGCTGCTGCTCTGGGGCTGGCCGATGCTGGGGCGCAACTGGCGGTCGTGGCGGTACGCCGAACGGGCGGACGACCTGTTGATCAGCCGGGGTGTGCTCTGGCGCGAGGAGACCGTCGTGCCGTACGGGCGCATGCAGCTGGTCGAGGTGACCTCCGGTCCCGTCGAGCGGCACTTCAACCTGGCGAGCGTGCAGCTGCACACGGCCGCCGCCGCCACGGACGCGTGCATCCCGGGCCTCGACCCGGCCGAGGCCGAACGCCTGCGCGACCACCTCACGCAGCTGGGCGAGGCCCGATCGGCGGGGCTGTGACGGTGCCGGCACAGGAGGCGAACGGCGCGGTGGGGACGACGCGGGGCGGGTGGACGCCCCGGGAAGGTGGACGCCCCGGGGCGGGGGGACGACGCGGTGGAGGCGGAGAAGCCGGTCGTCGAACATCGGCTGCATCCCGTGACGCCGTTGCGGCGGGCCTGGGCGCCGGTGGCCGTGCTGATCGGCTGGGGAGTGCACGATCCGGACGGAGCACAGCGGCAGCTGATGCGGCTCGACACATCGACCCTGCTGATCGGGCTCGCGGTGTTCGTCCCGGCCGCCGCCCTCTACGGCTTCCTGACCTGGTGGTTCACCCACTTCGCGGTGACCGACAGCGAACTGCGCATCCGTACCGGCCTGTTGTTCCGCCGCACCGCCCACATCCGTCTCGAACGCATTCAGGCCATCGACGTCACCCGCCCGCTGCTGGCCCGGATCGCGGGCGTCGCCAAACTCAAACTCGACGTCGTCGGCACCGACAAGAAGGACGAGCTGGCCTATCTCGGCGAGGCGCACGCCGGCGCGCTACGGGCCGAACTCCTGGCCCGCGCGGCCGGTTTCGCGCCGGAGACCGCGCACGAGGTGGGCGAGGCGCCCGTACGGCAGCTGCTGAAGGTCCCGGCGGGCGTGCTCGCCGTGTCCCTCGTCCTGACCGGCGCGACCTGGGGGACCCTGGTGGCCGCGGTCGTCGTGCCGTCCGTGCTGTGGTTCGCCACGGAGAGCGTGTGGAGCGTCCTCGCGACCGCGCTGCCGCTGCTCGGTGCGGCCGGGGCGAGCAGTGTGGGGCGGTTCGTCGGGGAGTACGACTGGACGGTCGGCGACTCCCCGGACGGGCTCCGCATCGACCACGGGCTCCTCGACCGCACCCACGAGACGGTGCCGCCCGGTCGTGTGCAGACGGTGCGCATCGTCGAACCGCTGCTGTGGCGGCGCCGCGGGTGGGTCCGGGTCGAGCTGGACGTGGCGGGCTCGACCAACTCCGTCCTGCTGCCGGTCGCCCCGCGTGAGGTGGCCGAGTCGGTCATCGCGCGGGTGCTGCCGGGGGTGAGCGTGCCGGACGCCACGGCGCTCGTACGGCCGCCGGGGCGTGCGCGGTGGTGCGTGCCGTGGTGGTGGCGGGGGTACGGGCTGGCCGTGAGCGACGCGGTGTTCGCGGCGCGGCACGGGCTGCTGCGCCGCCGGCTCGATCTCGTGCCGCACGCGAAGGTGCAGAGCGTGCGGCTGTCGCAGGGGCCCTGGCAGCGCTACAAGGGGCTCGCCGACGTCCACGTCGACACCGGCGCCAACAAGACCGTGACGGCGCGACTGCGGGACGCGGCCGAGGCGGCGGACCTGCTGCGGGCCCAGGCGGAACGGTCCCGCACGGGACGGCGGGAGGCGTTGCCGGATCGGTGGATGGTGTAGGGCGGGGCGATTCCTGCAGCTCAGCCTGACCGGGGACCCACGGCTTGGGCCGGGCGGGGGCCGTCCCCGCTCACCGGCGCTCGCCGGGCACCGCCTGCGCCCACCCGTGCCGCCCCAACGGCACGACTGCCCGCAGGTAGGACTGGGGCAGGGGCAGGTGACGGGGACTGGCCGGGCCCCGGCCGCCCGCGAGGATGGGTAGGGAGGGCCTGGCTGCCGGACTGCCGGACTGCCGGACTGCCGGACAAAACAGTGCGGCCGCCCGCCGGGAGGGGCGGGCGGCCGGAGGTAGGCGCGTGATCGGTGGTCAGGACGCCGCTGTGCGGAGACCCTGTACGTCGATCTGTTCCGTTTCGTCGTGGGCCGTGAGGTCGATGACCTGGCCGATCCCCCGGGAGGCCTCGTCGGCGCGCTTGAACTGCGCCTCCGACTCGGCCTTGTGGAGCGCGAGGGCCTCCTGACCGACCACGTCGGCGAGGTCCTCGTTCTGCACGGCCTCCAAGGCCTCCGCCGACTTCTGCATACCGAAGAAGTCGAACCCTCCCTCGACGGCCGTCCGCCGCCGCGGCGCCGCCGGGACGACCGCCACGGCCGTGGGCACCGTGAAGTGACCGACCGACGGAACCACCGGCTCCACACGCCCCGAGGGCTCCACGCGGGTCAGCTCCCCCACCCCCGTCGAGCCGGCCGGTGCGGCGACCACGGGTACGGGGCCGCCGGCGGCGCGCTCATGTCCCCGGGTCGCCACGGACTTCCCCACCGCGTCGCCCTCCTCGGCGGTGAGCACCGGAACGGGCTCCTCCTCCACCTCGGCGGAACGTCCCTGCCGGGTGCCCCCGTCCGTGGGCCCGTCCGGATCGCCCTTGGGGGAAGGCCCCTTAGGGGAACCACCCTTCGCCCCCTCGCCCTTGACGTCGCCCTCGCCGCTGACCGTCCCGTCGGCGGATTCGGCTGATGCGGCTGATGCGGCGGGCTCGGCGGATTCGGTGGCCGGGCCGGGCGCGGCGGTGGCCTGAGTGGGCTCGGTCGACTGGCTGGTTTCGGCAGACGTCTCGACCGTCTCACTGTTCTGCTCGCCGACCGTGCCGTCCTCCGGTCCGTCGACCAAGTCGTCCACAGCCCCACCGAGGGACTCGTCAGCAGCTTCGCCGACGCCCTCACCAGCACGCTCATCGGTGAACTCGTCCACGTCCCCCGCCACTACGGACTCGGCGGCGGCCCCGGCGTCCTCCGTGCCCTTCACCGAGCCCCGCTGGGTGATGATCCGGTCCAACGCCGAGTTCGCGCGCAGGAAGAGGGACGAACCGGCCGGCGAGAACACCGCGGACGCCGACTTCTCCACCCCCGAGCCCTCCTCCTCGGCCTCGGCCCGCCCCGCAGAAGCACCCGCACCAGAGTCGGCGCCGCCACCGGCACCCGCCCGCCCTTCCCGCCCTGCCCCGCCGCCCTCTCCGCCGCGGCCTTGGACGCCGTCTCCCACGAGGCCCAGGGCGCCCCCGGCGCGGGAGTCCCCTGCGGCGGCACCGTCGAGGTCCGGGACGCCGCCGTGGTTCCGCCGTCGCCGTCGCCGTCGCCCGCGTCCGCACCCGCCGCCGGCAACGCCCGGGCGTCCTCGGGGGCGGTCGTCTCGATCTCCAGCAGACGGCGGCCCTCCAGGGCGCTGGCCCGCTCGGTCTCGGCCGTGGCGTAGCGCCGCAACAGCGCGGCGTGCTCGTTGCGGAGGTTGGCCAGTTCGGTGCGCTTGGCGCGGAGCTTGTGCTCCAGCTTGGTGCGCAGCTCGCGGGACTCGTCGAGGTCGGTCTCCAGTTCGGCGACCTTCTCCTCGTGACGCCACTCGTCGCTCGCCCGCGCGCGCGTGAGGTCGGCGACGCGTTTGCCGGCCTCCACGTCCCAGCGGCGCATGACCGCCGCGCCCACGGCCGCGGTCGCCGCGGCGACGGCGGCGGTGACCCGGAGCACCGCCGGCTCGGAGAACATCCATGGCCCAAGGGCGCAGACGAGCGAGACGCCTGCGATCGCCGTGGGGGGCAGCAGCCTGTGCAGAGGCGGTGAATGGCGGTGACGTCCACGTGGCATGGCCAGAAACTTACCGCGCGTAGGCGAATGATGGTGCCCCGGGACGCAAAAACTCAGCCGCCCCTCTCACCTCTCACAAGCCCTCACAAGGTTCCTCACCGCCGGTGCCGCAATGCGCCCACCGGCGGCTCCTCCTCTGGATCAACCTCATTGAATCCGGATACGTCTTGGCCGCATCCGTCTCTTTCCTCGCCGGTGAATTCCGCGAATTGCGGGACCCGCCGCCGAACCGTTACCGAACTCGTCGCCGACCCGTCGCCGCACCGTGACCGACCAGCCCTTCGACGGCGCACGACCACCCGGCGTCAGCCACCCTCCCCGGCCCACTTCACCGGTCGCTCAACCGCCCGCTGATCCACTGCAACGTCGCCGGGATCTCCCGGCGCCAGGTGTTGAAGTTGTGCCCGCCGCTGTCGAGGATGATCGACGAGATCCGCGTCGGCCGCGTCTCCTTCACCTGTTCGATGAACTTCAGCGTGGCCTTGTAGTTGGTCTCCCCCTGTTTGCTGCTGGTGACCAGCAGAGAGGTGTCCGGCGCCGGACGGTGCTTCAGATACCAGAACAGGTCCGCCTCGTTCCGCAGCGTCTTGTTCCCTTGGAAGAGATCGCCCGTCGTCGGGTCGATCGGCGCCTTGTAGTACGGCGAGAGGCCCGCGCCGGCGGCGAACACCCGGGGATGGTGCATGGCGAGTTTCAGCGCACAGTAGCCACCGGTCGAGTCGCCGATGACGCCCCAACTGCCGGGCTTCTTCCCGACCCTGTAGTGACGCCCCACGGCGTCCGGCAGATCCCGGGCGAAGAACGTCTCGGCCTGCGGCCCGCCCGGCACGTCCACGCACTCGGTGTCGCGCGGCGGCGCCACGGTCGGCCGCAGCATCACCAGGATCATCGGCTGAGCCTTCCCGTCCCGGGCCGACGCGTGGGCCGTCTGCGGGAAGTGCAGCCCCTTGATCAGCGCCTCGGCGGTGCCCGGGTAGCCGGTGAGGACGACCGCGGCGGGGAAGGTGCGGGTGCGGTACCGGGGCTGGAAGTACTCCGGCGGCAGATACACGTACGCCGGGCTCGCGATCCGGCTCGTACGGCCGACGATCTCGACCTTCTGGATCTGGCCGCCGACCGCGGGACTGCCGCCCCCGGCCACGTTCACCGGCTGGGTGTCGACGACCCGCAACGGGCCCCCGGTGTCGGCCCCGTCGTGGTCGACGACCACCCCCTGCCCGGTCTCCCGGCCGAGAAGGTCGGCCCAGCTGGCGTAGAACCCGAAGGCCTGGTTGGCGGCCAGGCCGACCGACACGAAGACGGCGACCTGTGTGGCCAGCAGGACGACGATCCGACCGCCGACCGCTCGCCATCCGCGCCGGGCCAGCCGCGGCCACAGCCACACCGTGCCGACGAACAGCAGTACCGCGGACAGCACCGCCAACACCAGGACCTTGTTGCTCGTCAGACCCATCGGGTTGTCCCCCGCCGACCTTTCTTTCCTTGTCTTTCCCTGCCCTTTGGTTCAGCTTTCCGATGGAGAGTGAACCTCCCCCGCCGAGCCACCGTCCTAGAGGGCGCAATGTCGCCGGATGCCGGAAAAGGCACCGGATCCAAGCTCTCTCGCGGAACTACGGGATGCGATGTCTGTCAGGACAGATGGGGAAATGTCGGGTGGGGTTCCGATCCGGTCGGACCGACTCGCGCCGAGCGCCGACCGGCAGCCGAAGGACGCACGCCCAGGCGCGGCGCCGGGCGCGGTGCCGGGCGCGGTGCCGGGCATCCTGCGCCGCGTGCTGCGCGGAGTGCCGCGCGGCCCGCGCCCCGAGGCCGTACCCGCCCTGGTCGCCAGGGCCTGCACACTCGTCGGGCTCGTGGACATCGCCGCGGGGGTGTTCCCCCGCTTCCGCAACAGCCGTATGCACGCCCTGGCCGAGGTGCTCCCCGGCGCGCTCGGCCCGTTCGCGGCGGCGCTCTCCCTGAGCGTCGGCGTCCTGCTGCTGCTCCTCGCGCACGGTCTGCGCCGGCGCAAGCGACGGGCCTGGCGGGCGGCCGTGGTCCTGCTCCCGGCCGGGGCGATCGCCCAGTTCACCTACCGCCACTCACTTGTCGGTGTGCTCGTCTCGCTCGCGCTGCTCGTCCCGCTGCTGCGCCACCGCGACGAGTTCCGCGCCCTGCCCGATCCCACCAGCCGCTGGCGGGCACTCACCAACTTCGTGCTGATGGGCGCCGGTTCGATCGCCCTCGGTCTGGTCGTCGTCAGCGCGCACCCCGGACGCATGGTCGGCGACCCGAGCCTCGCCGACCGGCTCGAACACGTCATCTACGGCCTGTTCGGCTTCGAGGGCCCGGTCGACTACGCCGGCAGCACGTCCTGGACGGTGGCCTTCTCCCTCGGCGCCCTCGGTCTGCTGACCGCCATCACCACCGTCTACCTGGCTTTCCGCCCCGAACATCCGGCGGCCCGCCTCACCGACGACGACGAGGCACGGCTGCGCGCCCTGCTCGACCGGCACGGCGGCCGCGACTCGCTCGGCCACTTCGCGCTCCGCCGCGACAAGGCGGTCGTCTTCTCCCCCAGCGGCAAGGCGGCGGTGACGTACCGCGTCGTCTCCGGGGTGATGCTCGCCAGCGGCGACCCGATCGGCGACGTCGAGGCCTGGCCCGGCGCGATCGAACGCTTCATGGACGAGGCGAAGGCCCACTCCTGGACCCCGGCCGTCATGGGCTGTTCGGAGACAGGGGCGGAGGTCTGGACCCGGGAGACCGGCCTGGACGCCCTCGAACTGGGCGACGAGGCGGTGGTGGACGTCGCGGATTTCTCCCTCACCGGACGCGCGATGCGCAACGTGCGTCAAATGGTGAAGCGCATCGAGCGGCTGGGTTACGAGACCCGGGTACGGCGTGTCCGTGACCTCGGCGAGGCGGAGCTGGACCGGATCCGCCGCGCCGCCGAGGACTGGCGCGGCACCGACACCGAGCGCGGGTTCTCCATGGCCCTCGGCCGCATCGGCGACCCGGCCGACGGGGACTGCCTGATCGCCACCGCCCACAAGGCCGACGAGGTCCCCGGCCCGTACGGCGACCTCAAGGCCGTCCTCCACTTCGTGCCCTGGGGCCCGGACGGCGCCTCCCTGGACCTGATGCGCCGCGACCGCTCCGCCGACCCCGGCATGAACGAACTCCTCATCGTCGCGGGCCTCCAGGCCGCCCCCCGCCTGGGCGTCCGGCAGGTCTCCCTGAACTTCGCGATGTTCCGCTCGGCCCTGGCCCGGGGGGAGAAGATCGGCGCGGGCCCGGTCCTGCGCGCCTGGCGCGGCCTGCTGGTCTTCCTCTCCCGCTGGTTCCAGATCGAGTCCCTCTACAAGTTCAACGCCAAGTTCCGCCCCCGCTGGGAACCGCGCTTCGTCGTCTACGCCGCCTCCCGCGACCTCCCGCGCATCGGCCTGGCCGCCATGCAGGCCGAGGGCTTCGTCGACCTCGCCCTGCCCCGCCTGCTGCGGCGCCGCGCGAAGGCTCCGGCCCCCTGCGCCCACACGATGCGCTCGGCGGAACACTCGGCGCGCAGCGCGGCGTGAACGGTGCGGCCCACGCGCGACGGGCCGCCCGCCCCCAGCCCTGCGGCGCCCGGTCGCGTTACGTCGCCCGCGCCGCCCGCCGCCCGTGTCGTCGTCCTCCGGGAGCTTGCAGACTCGCTCCAGGAAGAAGGCCGCCACTATGACGGCGATGCCCGCGAGGACGGAGAAGCCGGCGTAGATGGCCTGGTCGCGGCGGGCCGGGACCTCCAGATACTCCAGGAGGAAGACGCCGACGCCGCCGTACATCCCGGCGACGAGCGCGGCGACGAGGGCGCTGGCCTGGCCGAACACGACCGCGCGGGCGGCCATCAGGGGATCGACGCCCTTGGCCTCCGGCCGGCGCTCCCGCTGGGCCTTGAGCCGACTGCGCAGGGACAGCGCGGTGGCCGTCAGGACGGCGGCGATCAGCGCGAGCACGATGGGGGCGGCCAGCGGGACGCTCGGCAGGGTGTCCACCGAGTTCCACAGCCGGGCCCCGGCCCAGGACAGCACCCCCGCCACCACGAACACCGCGGCCAGCGTCCTGATGCGCAGCTCTTTCACGATGCCCCTTCGACGAGCCCGATGGTCCACGGACGCCGGGCCCACGGGCGCCGGGTGGTCGGCCCGGCCGGTGGTCCCGACGGCGTCGGGGATGATCCCGACCCGGTAGACCTTAACGACTACTCGGGCAGCTGGAGTTCCAGGTCGGCGCGGGGCGACACACCCTCGCGGGTGATGCCGCCCAGGAGCTGGGCGATCGGGCCGCGGCCGGCGAGCCGGGCCTCCGGCTCCACGTCGTGCCACGGCGCGAGGACGAAGGCGCGCTCGTGCGCCCGCGGGTGCGGCAGGGTCAGGGCCGGGTCGTCGGAGACGACGTCCGCGTACGCCACGATGTCGACGTCCAGCGTGCGCGCGCCCCAGCGCTCGTCCCGCACCCGGTGGAAGGCCTCCTCCACGGCCTGGGCCCGCTCCAGCAGCGAGGAGGGCGGCAGGGTCGTCTTCAGCACCACCACCGCGTTGAAGTACGAGGGCTGACTGCCCGGCGCCACCCCCCACGGCTCGGTCTCGTACACCGGCGACACGGCCTTGACGCGGACGCCCGGGGTGTCCTCCAGGGCGTCGACGGCGCCCTGGAGGTTCTCCAGCCGGTTGCCCAGGTTCGAGCCGATGGAGATCACCGCCCGGCGGGGGTTGTGCAGGGTCGTGTCGGCCTCGTCCACCTTCTGCACGACGGAGGCCGGCACCGGCTGGACGGTCGGGTCGCTCTGACCCCCGGTGAAGAACGCGGTCATACTCGGCTCCGGGTGATGGTGACGGTCGTGTCGTCGAAGGGGACCGTGATCGGCGCGTTCGGTTTGTGGACGGTGACCTCGACCTCCTGGACCACCTCATGCCGCAGACACGCCCGGGCGATGCGCTCGGCTAGCGTCTCGATGAGGTTCACCGGCTCGCCCGCGACGATGGCGACGACCTCCTCCGCCACGATCCCGTAGTGCACGGTCTTCGCCAGGTCGTCGTCGGCCGCGGCCGGCCGGGTGTCCAGCCCGAGCGTGAGGTCCACGACGAAGGTCTGGCCCTCCTCGCGCTCACCCGGGAACACCCCGTGGTACCCACGGGCCCGTAGGCCGCGCAGCGCGACACGATCCACGCGAATCACTCCTGCAGTCGTCGGGAACGGCCGATGTCCTCCGTGTCGTCCGAACACGGTCGGCACATCGGCCACCTTCGAATCTACCTGCGGGCACTGACAGCGCTCACCCTCCGGAGGACTCGATTCCACTTCCGTATGGACAGGGTTCATCGAGCGTTGCCCCAGGGAACGCGACGGCTCACGGGTCGGAAGCCGCCCCTACCCGCGCCCCCGGGTTCCCAATCACCCCTTGGGCCCTGCGGGCCACCGGCCCCCTCGGGAGGGTGACTCCGCTCAGGAAGGCGACTCCTCGCCCTCGTCGTCGTCGGACTCCGTCAGGACCGGGGAACCGTGGTGCGACCAGAGCTTCCAGCCGTCGGGTGTGCGACGGAACACATTCGTGGCGACCACCAGCTGCCCCACGAGCGGCCCCAACTCGTCACCGCCGTCCGGCGCCGGGCCGCCGCTGAGGATGTTCTCGGTGCACGTGACGAGCGCGGTGTCCCCGGTGACCGAGACGTGCACATCGGTGAGGAAGAACTGGATGTACTCCGTGTTCGCCATGATCAGCGCGTACGACCGCAGCACCTCGCCGCGCCCGGTGAGCACCGGCCAGCCGGGATGGACGCAGGAGATCACACCGGTCTCGGCGGGGTCGTGGTACTCCTCGTCCACGCCCACGTCGGCCGGGGCCAGCCAGAGCGCGGAGAGCGTCTCGAAGTCGCCCTGTTCCAGGGCCTCGTAGAAGGCCCGGTTGGCGAGTTCGACCTGTTCGACGTCGAGGTGGGGAGCGCTCACCGCTCACGGGCCCCTTCGATGGCGCGGGTCACCCGGACCGCGTCGGCGGTGGCGCGGACCTCGTGCACCCGGACCGCCCAGGCGCCCTGCTGTGCGGCCAGCGCCGACACGGCGGCCGTCGCGGCGTCCCGTTCCCGCGCGGGCGGCGGGGCGCCCTCGGAGCCCGCCAGCACCCGGCCGAGGAACCGCTTGCGGGAGGCGGCGACCAGCAGGGGGTGCCCGAGTCCGTGCAGCCGGTCGAGGTGCGCGAGGAGGGCGAGGTCGTGCTCGGCGTCCTTGGAGAAGCCCAGGCCGGGATCGACGACGACGCGGTCCGCCGCGACTCCGCCCTCCAGGACGGCCTCCACGCGCGCGTGCAGCTCCTGGAGCACCTCGGCGACGACGTCCTCGTAGACGCCCCTCACGTTGCCGCCCTGGAGGAAGCCGCGCCAGTGCATCACCACGAAGGGGGCGCCCGCGTCGGCGACCACCGGGATCATCGCGGGGTCGGCCAGCCCGCCGCTGACGTCGTTGACGAGCGCCGCGCCGGCGGCGAGGGCCTGCTCCGCCACGGACGCGCGCACGGTGTCCACGGAGACGGTGACGCCCTCGGAGGCCAGCCCTCGCACCACCGGGACGACTCTGCGCAGTTCCTCCGCCTCGTCGACCCGGGGCGCGCCGGGACGGGTCGACTCACCGCCGACGTCCACCAGGTCCGCGCCCTCGCCGACCATGTCCAGGCCGTGCTTGACCGCCGCCGTGGTGTCGAAGAAGCGGCCCCCGTCGGAGAAGGAGTCCGGGGTGACGTTGACGACACCCATGACCGCACAACGGTCCCATCGGGGCAATCCGGCCACCCACCCACGCCGGTTCTGCTTGCTCATGCGTCAAGCCTAGGCCCCCGCGCGCGGCCGTGGTCCGGCGCTCCCGGCACCGAGGCGCCGGCGGGCCATCGGGGAGTCAGCGGGCCACCGGGAGTCAGTGGGCCATGATGAGGCTCATCGCCTCGTTGCGGGTCGCCGCGTCCCTGAGCTGGCCGCGCACCGCCGACGTTATGGTCTTCGCGCCGGGCTTGCGGATGCCCCGCATCGACATGCACATGTGCTCGCACTCGACGACCACGATCACCCCGCGAGGCTCCAGAATCTCCATCAACGAGTCGGCGATCTGCGTCGTCATCCGCTCCTGCACCTGCGGACGCCGGGCGTAGACGTCCACGAGCCGCGCCAGCTTCGACAGCCCGGTGATCTTGCCGCTGGTGGACGGGATGTACCCGACGTGCGCCACGCCCCGGAACGGCACGAGATGGTGCTCACAGGTCGAGTACACCTCGATGTCCTTGACCAGCACCATCTCGTCGTGACCCAGGTCGAACGTGGTGGTCAGCACATCCTCCGGCCGCTGCCACAGCCCCGCGAAGATCTCCTTGTACGCCCGCGCCACCCGCGCCGGCGTCTCCCTCAGGCCCTCGCGGTCGGGGTCCTCGCCGACGGCGATCAGCAGTTCCCGTACGGCGTTCTCGGCGCGCTTCTCGTCGAATTCACCGATGGTGCCCTCGCCGTCCAGCGTCACGGGGTCGGTCATGTCGTGCCTCGCTCCTGAGCCTGTGACACGTACGGATGACGCGTCTCGTCCTCGGCCTTCTTGCGGCCCTCTTTCGGCCATACGAAATGCCGCGCCCCCCAGGCTAGAACCAGGGGGGCGCGGCAATCATTCCGGGCCTGACGAGGCGGCTGGGGCCGGGAGCGGCATGCTCCCGGTGGCCGGTTCTCATCGGTGGGGCGTCAGCTCTCCGTGCTCTCCTCCGGGGTCGCCTCTGCGGGCGCCTTGGTGGTGATCGCCGGTGCCGCGCCGTTGGTGCCGTTCGTCAGTGCGAGCTCCTTCGGGGAGAGCACCGGCGGACGGGTCGACGGGGTGCGGCGGGAGGAGCCGGTCCAGGCGGGCCGGGCCGGACGCTTGACGATGGCGGAGAAGATCTCGGCGATCTCATCCTTGCCCAGCGTCTCCTTCTCCAGCAGCTGGAGCACCAGGTTGTCGAGGACGTCGCGGTTCTCGACCAGGATCTCCCAGGCCTCGTTGTGCGCGTTCTCGATGAGCTTCTTGACTTCCTCGTCCACGAGCGCGGCGACCTCTTCCGAGTAGTCGCGCTGGTGAGCCA
This sequence comes from Streptomyces sp. MNU76, assembly GCF_020982545.1. Taxonomy (GTDB): domain Bacteria; phylum Actinomycetota; class Actinomycetes; order Streptomycetales; family Streptomycetaceae; genus Streptomyces. The sequence continues at coordinate 26,012 of NZ_JAJKLK010000007.1, forward strand.
TCTCACGTCCGAGGAACGGCTCCGTGTTGTCGCCGCCGAACTTGATGGCGCCGAGCCGCTCGGTCATGCCGTACTGCGTGACCATCGCGCGGGCCAGGTTGGTGGCCTTCTCGATGTCGTTCGCGGCGCCGGTGGTCGGGTCGTGGAAGACCAGTTCCTCGGCGGCGCGGCCACCCATCATGTACCCGAGCTGGTCGAGCATCTCGTTGCGGGTGGTCGAGTACTTGTCCTCGTCCGGCAGGACCATCGTGTAGCCGAGGGCACGGCCTCTCGACAGGATCGTGATCTTGTGGACCGGGTCGGAGTTGGGAGAGGCCGCCGCGACCAGGGCGTGTCCGCCCTCGTGGTACGCGGTGATCTTCTTCTCCTTGTCCGACATGATCCGGGTCCGCTTCTGCGGGCCCGCGACCACACGGTCGATCGCCTCGTCCAGCATGTGGTTGTCGATCAGCTTCTTGTCGCTGCGGGCCGTCAGGAGCGCGGCCTCGTTCAGGACGTTGGAGAGATCGGCACCCGTCATACCGGGGGTGCGGCGGGCGACAGCGCCGAGGTCGACGTCGGGTGCGACCGGCTTGCCCTTCTGGTGGACCTTGAGGATCTCCAGCCGGCCCTGCATGTCCGGGCGGTCGACCGCGATCTGGCGGTCGAAACGGCCGGGGCGCAGCAGCGCCGGGTCCAGGATGTCCGGGCGGTTCGTGGCGGCGATCAGGATGACGCCGCCCTTCACGTCGAAGCCGTCCATCTCGACGAGCAGCTGGTTGAGCGTCTGCTCGCGCTCGTCGTGACCGCCGCCGAGGCCGGCGCCGCGGTGGCGGCCGACCGCGTCGATCTCGTCGACGAAGACGATCGCCGGGGCGTTCGCCTTGGCCTGCTCGAAGAGGTCACGGACCCGGGAGGCACCGACACCGACGAACATCTCGACGAAGTCGGAACCGGAGATCGAGTAGAAGGGGACGCCCGCCTCGCCGGCGACGGCGCGCGCGAGGAGCGTCTTGCCCGTACCGGGCGGGCCGTACAGCAGCACACCCTTGGGGATCTTGGCGCCGACGGCCTGGAACTTGGCCGGCTCCTGCAGGAACTCCTTGATCTCGTGGAGTTCCTCGACGGCCTCGTCCGCGCCGGCGACGTCGGAGAACGTCGTCTTCGGGGTGTCCTTGGTGATGAGCTTGGCCTTGGACTTCCCGAAGTTCATGACCCGGGAGCCGCCGCCCTGCATCTGGTTCATCAGGAACAGGAAGACGACCACGATGAGGACGAAGGGGAGCAGAGACAGCAGGATGCCGACGAAAGCGTTCTGCTTGGTCGGGGAGACCGTGTAGCCGTCGGGGATCTGCTTGTTCTGGAACTTGTCCTGCAGGGTGTTGGCGAGGGTGACGCCCTGGTCGCCGATGTAGCTCGCCTGGATCTTCGAGCTGTCCTCGATCTTCTGGCCGTCCTTGAGCTGAACCTTGATGGTCGACTCTTCGCCGGTGGTCAGCTTGGCTTCTTTGACCTTGTTGTCATTGATCGCCTGGACCACCTGGCCGGTGTCCACCGTCTTGTAGCCGCCGGACGAGCCGACGACCTGCATCAACACGACCACGGCAAGGACGGCCAGCACGATCCACATGACTGGCCCACGGAAGTATCGCTTCACGTCCATCCATACGGAGCGGTGTCGCCCCGTCCCTCCTGCCATAGTGAGTTTGATAAAAGACTGTTCTTCGGACGGTACCCCAGCATTGTCACCCGAAGCCGCAGGGGACTGCTCGCAATCCCGTCCTCGCATGCTCCAACGGCGCGAAACCCGCTGGGGTTCCCGAGCGTCTTACGGGGAATGAGCCGGAATCGGTTCAACCGCCGTAGACGTGGGGCGCGAGCGTACCGACGAACGGGAGGTTGCGGTACTTCTCGGCGTAGTCGAGGCCGTAGCCCACGACGAACTCGTTGGGGATGTCGAAGCCGACCCATTCCACGTCGATGGCGACCTTGGCGGCGTCGGGCTTACGCAGCAGGGTGCAGATCTTCAGGGACTCGGGCTCGCGGGAGCCGAGGTTGGAGATCAGCCAGGACAGGGTCAGACCCGAGTCGATGATGTCCTCGACGATCAGGACGTGCCTGCCCTTGATGTCGGTGTCGAGGTCCTTGAGGATCCGCACCACACCCGAGGACTGGGTGCCCGCGCCGTAGGAGGACACGGCCATCCAGTCCATGGTGACCGGGGTGGACAGCGCCCGGGCGAGGTCTGCCATGACCATCACCGCGCCCTTGAGGACTCCGACGATCAGCAGGTCCTTGCCCGCGTACTCCGTGTCGATCTTCGCGGCCAGCTCGGCCAGCTTCGCGTCGATCTCTTCCTTGGTGATGAGCACCTCTTTGAGGTCGGTGCCCATGTCTTTCGCGTCCACCCGCATCACTTTCGGTCGTCCCAGGGCCCGCCCCGGACGCCCGCGTCCCCTGCGGGGGGCTCGGGGCCCGTCGCGCGGGCCCCGTCGGCGTCCGGTTTCAGCCTTGCCGAATCACCAGTCTGCCACCCTGCCGCTGGGCGACGACCCGGCCGGGGAGATTGATGGCTCCCTGACCGCGCCAGCCGGTGATGAGACGGTCGATCTCCTCGATGTGCCGGGCGAAGAGGGAACCCGCCGGGGCTCCGGCCTCGATGGCGGCCCGGCGCAGGATCCGGCGGCGCACGGCGGGCGGCAGGGCGTAGAGCTTGGCGCACTCCAGCAGGCCCGCCGCGTCGCGGACGGAGGCCTCCGCCTGGCGGGCCCAGGTGTCGAGGGCGTCGGCGTCGTCCCGGGAGAGCTGGGCCGTACGGGCGAGGGCCTCGACGACGCCCTTGCCGAGCGCCTTCTCCAGGGCGGGCAGGCCCTCGTGGCGGAGCCGGGAGCGGGTGTAGGCGGGGTCGGCGTTGTGCGGGTCGTCCCAGACGGGCAGCGACTGGACCATGCAGGCCTTGCGGGCGGTCTGCCGGTCGAGCTGGAGGAAGGGGCGGCGGTAGCGGCCGTCGGCCCCCGAGACCGCGGCCATCCCGGACAGGGAGCGGATGCCGGAACCTCGGGCGAGCCCGAGGAGGACGGTCTCGGCCTGATCGTCGCGAGTGTGGCCGAGGAGGACGGCGGCGGCCCCGTGGCGTTCGACCGCGGCGTCCAGGGCGGCGTAGCGGGCGTCCCGGGCGGCGGCCTCGGGACCTCCGTCGCGGCCGACGGTGACGGCGACGGACTCGACCGGGTCCAGGCCGAGTTCGCGCAGGCGCAGGGCGACTTCCTCGGCGCGCAGGTCGGAGCCGGGCTGCAGACCGTGGTCGACGGTGATGCCGCCGGCGCGGACGCCGAGCTTGGGTGCCTCGAAGGCGAGGGCGGAGGCGAGCGCCATGGAGTCGGCGCCGCCGGAGCACGCCACGAGCACGAGCGGGCTCTCGGATGCGGCGGATCCCGGGCGGGAGGCACCCGGGCGCGCGGAACTGCCGCGCCTCACCTCGACGGGCACAGCCGCAGGGGATACGGCCGTGGGGGGCGTGGGCACCGGTGGTGCGCCCGGGTCGGAGGGCGCGCCCGGGAGCGCGCGGGCGGGCGCGTGCGGGGTGGTGTTCGTGTGGTGTTCGGTGAGGAGGTCGTGGAGTACGCGGCGGACCGCCAGGCGTATCGCCGCGACCGCGGGGTGGGGACCCATGTCCGGTTCCCTTCATGAAATTGTCGGGGGTGAGCCCGAGCTCGGTCACTCAGAGTGTGTAGATGGTGACAGAACCGGGCGGTTCCCCGAGCATTGCACGCCTACCCCTCGCTCACGGTCCCTCGGACGGGTGATTGGAGGGGCGTTCGCCTGCCGTCGGCCGGACACGTTCACCACGCTCGCGCGCGGCTCACGACTCCGCCTTGCGATGCACCCGCGCGACCCAGTCCGCCGGTTTGGCGATCTCCGCCTTGGTCGGCAGGGTGTTCGGGGAGGTCCAGACGCGGTTGAAGCCGTCCATGCCGACCTGTTCGACGACCGCCCGTACGAACCGCTCGCCGTCCCTGTACTGCCTGAGCTTGGCGTCCAGACCCAGCAGTTTGCGCAGCGCCTGGTCCAGGCGGGAGGCGCCCTTCGCGCGGCGCTGCTGGAACTTCTCGCGGATCTCGGCGACCGAGGGCACCACGGCCGGACCGACGCCGTCCATCACGAAGTCGGCGTGGCCCTCCAGAAGGGACATGACGGCGGTGAGCCGGCCGAGGATCTCGCGCTGGGCAGGGGTCTGCACCAATTCCACGATCGAGTGACCGTCGTCGCCGACCTCCCCCTCGGGCCGGCCACCCGCGAGTGACTGGGCGGCCTCCCTGATGCGCTCCAGGAAAGTCGTGGGGTCGACCTCCGTCTCCCCCAAGAACGACTGGATTTCACCCTCAAGGTGGTCCCGCAGCCAGGGGACGGCGGTGAACTGCGTGCGGTGCGTCTCCTCGTGCAGACAGACCCAGAGGCGGAAGTCGTGGGGCTGCACGTCGAGTTCGCGCTCCACGTGGACGATGTTCGGGGCGACGAGCAGGAGTCGGCCGCCGCCGTTCTCGCCTGCGGGCAGGTCGCGGGTCGCGGGGGCGAAGGTCTCGTACTGGCCGAGGACCCGGGAGGCCAGGAAGGACAGGAGCATGCCCAGCTCCACGCCGGTGACCTTGCCGCCGACCGCGCCGAGGACGGCCCCGCCGGGGGTGTTGCCGCGACGTTCCTGCATCTTGTCGAGCAGCGGCTTCAGCAGTTCCCGGAAGCCGGCGACGTTGGCCCGGACCCAGCCGGGGCGGTCGACGACGAGCACGGGGGTGTCGTCGGCCGTGTCGGGGAGCATCCGGGTGAAGGCGCGGACGTGCTCCTCCGAGGCCTTCGCGTGTCGGCGGAGCTCGGCGACGATGGCCCTGGCCTCGTCGCGGCTCACCTCGGGGCCCGGCCGCACGAGCCGGGTCGCGGTCGCCACCGCGAGATTCCAGTCGACCATCTCGGCACCACCGATACGAGTCATGTTGTCAACCGTACGGGAGCCCTGCCGCTGGGGGCAGGCCGTAGGGTGTGGGGCGCCTTGGGGTGGTGGGTACGTGCGGGTGGGTGGGGTTCTCGCGCCCACGCGGCGGAGCCGCATATCGACACAGCCCCGCGCCCCTGAAAAAGCACAGGGGCTGCGCCCGTGCCTTTCCCCGTCACCGGCAGCCGCAGGTTGCCAGGGTCGAGGTGGCGTCCGTCAGGGCCTTCTTGGCCGGGTCGGTGTTTCCCAGAGGGGTTTCCGCGGCGAGGAAGGCGAAGGCGAGGAGGCGGCCGTCGGCGTCTACGACGGTGCCGGCGAGGGTGTTCACGTTGCTGAGGGTGCCGGTCTTGGCGCGGACGATGCCGGTGCCGGTGGCGTCGCTGGGGTAGCGGGTGCGCAGGGTGCCGGTGAAGCCGGCGACGGGGAGACCGGTGAGGACGGGGCGGAGTTCGGGTGGTCGGGGCCGCCGACTCGGCGAGCAGGGCGGTGAGGAGGGCGGGGTCAGCGCGTTGCCCCGGCTGAGGCCGCTGCCGTCCGCGAACTCGACGCCCTTCAGGGGCACTTCGAGCTTCTTCAGTTCCTTCTTGATGGCCGCCGCACCGCCCTCGAAGCTCGGCTGTTCGCCCGTCGCGAGCGCGACGTGGCGGGCGAGGGCCTCGGCGATGTCGTTGTCGCTGTTGGTGAGCATGCGCTCGACCAGGGTGGCGAGCGGCGGGGAGGAGACCGCGGCGAGTTCCTTCGCGTTCTTCGGGGCCGCCGCGTCGCCCTCCGTCCTCACCTTGATGCCCCGCTCCTCCAGGAGGTCGGCGAACTCGGCGGTGGCGTCCCCCGCCGGGTCGGGGTCGCGGTCCGCGCTGCCGCTGGAGGAGTCGTCGAGGCGGGCCTCGTCGACCATCAGCGGGACGACGAGGGCGAGGTTGCCGTTCCTCCCGATGGTGTGCTGCTCGGGGCCCTCGTAGAGGGAGACGTCGTGGGTGAGGGTGATCTCCTTCAGGTGACGCTTGTCGAGGGCGTCGGCGGTCCGGTCGGCGAGCGTGCGCAGGCTCGCGTAGCCCTCGGTGTCCTTGTGCGCGGTGAGGGTGGGGTCGCCGCCGCCGACGAGGACGACCTCGGCGGAGTCGGGGTCCAGGACCGTGCGGGTCTGGAGGCGGTGGTCGGGACCCACCGCCGAGAGCGCCGCGACGGCCGTGGCGATCTTGGTGGTCGAGGCCGGTGTCAGGGCCTCCTCCGCGTTCTGGGAGTACAGCTGCTCGCCGGTCTCGACGTCGACGACGGAGGCCGCCCGGCGGGGGCCCAGGACGGGGGACTTCAGGAACGGGTCGAGGAGGGCAGCCAGGGCTGCGGAGTCGGGCGCCGAGCCCGCGCCGGAGGCGCCGCCGAGGCCGGCCAGGACGGAGGGGGCGCTCGGCGCGGGCTTGGGCGCCCCCGCCGCCGTACCGGACGACGTACCGGAACTACGTCCGTGATCTGCGCCACCCTGGCCTTCGCGCGATGCCGCCCAGTCGCGCTCGGCCGTACGCTGACCGGAGGAGTCCCAGGGTCCGGCGGCGGCCACCGCCCCGGCCGAGAACACCAGCCCCAGGGTGGCCGCGCCGGCGGTGAACTGGAGGGTCGTGAGCTTCTTCGTGTTCCTCGTGAGCTGCGAAGAACGTGCCGTGACGGCGCTCGTGACGCGCACGACGCCGGGTTTCACCGCCTGTGCGACGCGCGCGGCACCGGGCTTCACGGCGCGTGTGACGCGCACGATCCCCGGCTTCACGCCGTGCACCACCCGCACCACACGCGGTCTCGCGGCCCGCCAGACCTTCGGCTCCCGCACGACCACCAGCCCCTTTCGCGATCACACACCTGCGTGAGGGACACTTAACCACCAGAACTATGTGTTGATCATGGAGGAGTCACCGGTGGAGTTCGACGTCACGATCGAGATTCCGAAGGGTTCGCGGAACAAGTACGAGGTGGACCACGAGACCGGTCGGATCCGCCTGGACCGTCGCCTCTTCACCTCGACCGCCTACCCGACCGACTACGGCTTCGTCGAGAACACCCTCGGCGAGGACGGCGACCCGCTGGACGCGTTGGTCATCCTGGACGAGCCGACCTTCCCGGGCTGCCTCATCAAGTGCCGTGCGATCGGCATGTTCCGGATGACGGACGAGGCCGGCGGCGACGACAAGCTGCTGTGCGTCCCGGCGACGGACCCGCGCCAGGAGCACCTGCGTGACATCCACCACGTCTCGGAGTTCGACCGCCTGGAGATCCAGCACTTCTTCGAGGTCTACAAGGACCTGGAGCCCGGCAAGTCCGTCGAGGGCGCCGACTGGGTGGGCCGCGCCGACGCCGAGGCCGAGGTCGAGAAGTCGTACAAGCGCTTCAAGGAGCAGGGCGGTCACTGACCCCGCCTGAGCTTCGGCTGTCTTGCCGATCGATTCCGCGAACGGGCCGCGTGTCCCCAGGAGGGGCCGCGTGGCCCGTTCGCGTATCCGTGAGTGCCGGTGCGCATACTGAGGCGTACCTGAGGTGTCGTACAGGGAGCGCGGCGGAGTGGGAGTGACGGAGTCCGGGGACGGCGGGCCGGTGGAGGACCGCAAGCCGGTGTCGGACGAGGCGGGCAGTGCCTTCGCGCCGGTGGGGTTCACGCTGGGGATCGACGGGGACGCGTCGGTGACCTCGGAGTTCGCGATCCCGGCGGGGCTGGACGTGCCGCCCGCGGGAGCGGAGGCCGAGGCGCAGACGACCTCCGAGTTCGCGCTGCCGGAGGGGCTGGCGCCGCCCGAGGGGGTCCCGGACGAGCACGAGGGGTCCGCGTTCAGCGTGCCGCGGACCTACAGCACGCGGCACGCGCCGGTCGCGTTCACACCGGCCGGCGGGATCCCGACCGTCAGTCTGACCAAGGACGTGCCCTGGCAGGACCGGATGCGCACGATGCTGCGGATGCCGGTGGCGGAGCGGCCCGCGCCGGAGCCGTCGGCGCGCGCGGAGGGCGACACGGGGCCCGCCGTGCCCCGTGTGCTCGACCTCACCCTGAGGATTGGCGAGCTGCTGCTGGCGGGCGGCGAGGGCGCGGAGGACGTGGAGGCGGCGATGTTCGCCGTGTGCCGGTCCTACGGCCTCGACCGCTGCGAGCCGACGGTGACCTTCACCCAGCTGTCGGTCACCTACCAGCCGTCGCTGGTGGACGACCCGGTCACGGCGTCGAGGATCGTCCGGCGCCGGGCCACCGACTACAACCGGCTCGCGGCCGTCTTCCGGCTGGTGGACGACCTCAGCGACCCGGAGACCGCGATCTCGCTGGAGGAGGCGTACCGGCGGCTGGCGGAGATACGGCGCAACCGGCACCCGTATCCCGGCTGGACGCTGACCCTGGCGAGCGGATTGCTGGCGGGGGCCGCGTCCGTGCTGGTCGGCGGTGGCGTCGTCGTGTTCGTGGCGGCGGCGCTCGGCGCGATGCTCGGCGACCGGCTGGCGTGGCTGTGCTCCGGGCGCGGGCTGCCGGAGTTCTACCAGTTCCTGGTGGCCGCGATGCCCCCGGCGGCGATCGGGGTGGCGCTGACCGTGGCGCACGTGGACGTGAAGGCGTCCGCCGTCATCACCGGTGGGCTGTTCGCGCTGCTGCCCGGGCGGGCGCTCGTGGCGGGTGTGCAGGACGGGCTGACCGGCTTCTACATCACCGCCTCCGCGCGGCTCCTGGAGGTCATGTACCTCTTCGTGGGCATCGTGGTGGGGGTGCTGCTGGTTCTGTACTTCGGTGTGAAGCTGGGCGCCGAGCTGAACCCGGACGCGGCGCTCGGCAGCGCGGACCGGCCGCTGTTGCAGCTCGGGGCGTCGATGCTGCTGTCGTTGACGTTCGCCCTGCTGCTTCAGCAGGAACGATCCACCGTGCTGGCGGTGACCCTCAACGGCGGGGTGGCCTGGGCGGTGTACGGGGCCATGCACGAGGCGGGCGGGATCTCACCGGTGGCCTCCACCGCCGTGGCGGCGGGGCTGGTGGGGCTGTTCGGACAGTTGCTGTCGCGGTACCGGTTCGCTTCCGCGCTGCCCTATACGACCGCGGCGATCGGTCCCCTGTTGCCGGGGTCGGCCACGTATTTCGGGTTGTTGGCCTTCGCGCAGAACGATGTGGACGCGGGGTTGGTGTCGCTCACCAAGGCCGCGGCGTTGGCCATGGCCATCGCGATCGGGGTGAACCTGGGATCCGAGCTGTTCCGGTTGTTCCTGCCGGGGGCCGCGCGGGCGGGCCGCAAGGCGGCGAAGCGGACGCGGGGGTTCTAGGGCGTGTTTCGGAAGTCCCTTCTGCTCTGCGACGCCCGGCACGCACTCTCGCCGCACCGGACGCCGCAGAGCCGCCCTTCGGGCGACGAAGGGACTTCCGAAACACGCCCTAGCGCCGGTGCCTAATAGCTCGGGGTCTGCTGGGTGTTGGCGGCTGCGGGTCGATGGTGACTGATCGCGCCCACGCGGCGGAGCCGCACATGGACACGGTCCCGCGCCCCTTGAAAGCGGGGCGCGGGACCGTGGTTGTCAGTACCGGGGGTGGTCTTGGCCCTGGTAGCCCTGCTGGTTCCGGTTCTGGGGGTACTGACCGCCCTGCGGGTACTGCGGGGCGTAGGGCTGCTGCGGGGGCTGCTGGTAGCCGTAGTTCTCCTGGTAGCCCTGCTGCTGATGGCCGTGGTGGCCCTGGTGGCCGTAACCCTGGTGGTCGTGCGCCTGGTTGCCGTAGCCCTGGTTCTGGTCGTACGACGGCTGCCGGGGCTGGTCGGTCGACGGGATGCGGCGGAGCTGGGTCGTCGCGTCGTCCATGACCGGGGCGGCGGCGGAGTGCTGCTGCGGGGCCTGCTGGGGCTGGTTCTTCTTCGCCTTCCTCGCCTTGAGGAGCTCGAAGATGATCGGGAGCACCGAGATGAGGACGATGAGGATGAGCATCGCCTCGATGTTCTTGTGCACGAACTCGATCTGACCGAGCCAGGAGCCGAGGAGCGTGACACCCGCGCCCCAGAGGATGGCGCCGACGATGTTGAAGACGATGAACGTGCGGTACCGCATGCCGCTGACGCCCGCGATGATCGGCGTGAACGTCCGCACGATGGGCACGAAGCGGGCCAGGATCAGGGACTTCGGACCGTGCTTCTCGAAGAACTCGTGGGCCTTGGTGACGTTCTCCTGCTTGAAGAAGCGGGAGTCGGGGCGGTTGAAGAGGGCGGGGCCGACCTTCTTGCCGAACATGTACCCCACCTGGTCGCCCAGGATGGCCGAGACGCAGATCAGCACGATCGCCAGCCAGAGCGGGAAGTCCAGCTGATCGGTGGTGATCAGCAGGCCGGCCGTGAAGAGCAGCGAGTCACCGGGCAGGAAGAACCCGAAGAACAGGCCGGACTCGGCGAACACGATCAGGAGCAGGCCCCAGATGCCGAACGAATTGAGCAGGTAGTCCGGATCCAGCCAGCTCGGTCCGAGGGCGATCGTCTGCACGGTTCCGGGCTCCTGGGGGGTGAGGAAGAGGGAACGCCTGTGGGCGGGGACCCACGACGGCGGGTCGCACAGGCGGTGGGACCCATAGGGGTGACCAAAGCTATCAACGCACGGTCACCCCACTAGGTTCCACGGGTTCCCCCAGAGTGCCCTGTGGCCGCACTGAGACCAAGCCGTGTGGTCAGCGGGGCGGGCGGAGGCGCGGTCAGGGGCGCTTGCGGGCCGCGTTCGCGTTGATCGCGTCCCGCAGGTGTTCGGCGAGTCCCGGGCGCATCGCGTCGTAGAACGCCGTGAAGCGCTCGTCGGAGACGTACATCTCGCCGAGGCCCTGGTGCATCTCGTACGGGCAGTCGTAGAACCAGGTGACGATGTGCTGCCGGTGCTCCTCGGCCATGTTCATGGCCGCCTCGCCGGTCGGCTCCTCGCCGGCGGCCATCAGGGCGTCGTAGCGCGCGCCCCAGGCGGCCGCCTCGGCCTGCATGCGCTTCCAGTCCTCCTTGGTGTAGGCGGCGGTGCGGCGCTGCGACTCGGCGTACGCCTCCGTGCCGCCCCAGCGCTGTTCCGCCTCCTCCGCGTACTGCTCGGGATCCTTGTCGCCGAAGACCTCGAACCGTTCCTCGGGGGTGAGGTTGATGCCCATCCTGCGTGCCTCCATGGCGTGTTCCACGGCCGCGGCCATCTTCCGCAGCTTCTCGATCCGGGCGGTCAGCAGTTCGTGCTGGCGGCGCAGGTGCGCCCGCGGGTCCGCATCCGGGTCGTCGAGCAGGGTCGCGACCTCGTCGAGGGGGAAGCCGAGCTCCCGGTAGAACAGGATCCGCTGGAGCCGGTCGAGGTCGTCGTCGGCGTAGCGGCGGTGGCCCGCGTGGGTGCGCTCGCTCGGTACGAGGAGGCCGATCTCGTCGTAGTGGTGCAGCGTGCGCACCGTGATCCCGGCGTAGCCCGCGACCTGTCCCACGGTGTGGCTCATGGCTTCCGCTCCTTTGTCGGTCGTGTTCCAGGCTCGGTCCTCACGTGACGTTAGGTGCAAGTTCTTTGTGCTCACCGACCGCCGGGGCCGGGCAGTGGCCCTCCGGCGGTCAGCGCCGGGCCGTAGCGGACCGTGCACTTCCGCAAGGCTCGGGGCTGGTGAAACGCACTGGCGACACGTCACACGCGGCTCACTGTGCACAACGCGAAGCCGGGGCGCGTGGACCGTGCACTTGTGCAATGGCTCGCGGCCCGGCGCACTTCCTACGCTGAGCGCGCGTCGTCCGGGGCCTTCCTCCCCAGGTGGTACCGGACGACGCAGGCCACCGCCCGCGCGGTGTCCGCGGACGAGAACGCCCGGCCCGTCACGGGGGTGCGGGCCAGGCGTTCCGTCGACGGCCGCCGTCGCCTCCTCCGACCCCGTAGTTCCCAGCGGAGGGACTGTCTTGAACCAGACCGACAAGAGGGACACCTCGTTCGCCGACCTCGGCACGGCGCTGGAAGGTGTGGACCGCGACCGTCTGACGATCGTGCCCCTCTTCGCGGGCGACGACGCCGGGCTCACCGCCCATCTCGTGGTGTGGCCGCCGAACGCGCCGAGCCAGGCCTGTGTGCACGGGGACTTCGCCGAGGCCGCCCACATCGTCGCGGGCAGCATCATCGACGAGGACGGGACGGAGCACCGGGCGGGCCGGCTGTGGATGCGCCCGGCGCACCATGTGCACCACCCGCGCGCCGGCGCCGAGGGCGCCCAACTCGTCCTGTGGCGGGCGCCCGTACCGGCGTGAGGATCCCCTGGGCAACCCGCGCACGTGTTTGGGGACGTGCGCGGGTTTCGGTCTTAGGCGCCGGTCGTGCCGGGGGCCGGTCGCTCAGGAGCCGCGGGGCGGCTGGGTCAGGGCCGGGCGGCCCAGGAGCACGTGCAGGGCGAGGGCGATGTCGGCCACGGTCACCACGTCGGTGTCGGTGATGCCGACCATCTTGGTGGAGAAGTCCATGCCGAGCACGCCCGCCGCGTCCCGGGTGTGGTTGCGGACGGTGGCCTCGGAGAGGCCGAGGGCGCGGGCGGTCTCCCTGGTGCTGAGGTTGTTCTCCAGCCAGACGCAGAGGGTCTCGACGAGGTCGCGCTGATCCGCCCGTACAGGGCGCAGGCGCTCCTCCGCCCAGGCGGCGGTGCCGCAGTCCTCGGCCGCGGCCGCCATCAGCGCCGCGAAGTCGGGTGGCGTGGCGGGGGTGTCCGGGTGCGGTGAGGCAGGGGTGTCGGTCCCCGGGGGCGCGTCCAGGTCCAGGTCCGGGCCAGGGTCGGGGTCCGGCAGGGCGAGGATGTCGAGGGCGAGCAGCGTCAGGACGCGGTCGTTGGCGGAGCCCCGGAGGTCCAGGGAGAGGATCTTCCCGGCCCGGTTGAGACGCTGCGTGACCGTGTTGCGGTGGACGCCGAGGCCGCCGGCGGCCTCCGTGTGCTTGAAGCTGAGGGCGGTCGGGAGGGTCTCCAGCAGCAGCTTCCGCTCGTCGCCGCGGCCGGGGAAGTCGTCCAGGAGCGGGGCCATCAGGGCCGCCGCCCAGGCCTTCGCCTCCCGTCTGGGCAGCAGGGGGGCGAACTTGGCCTTGGAGCCGCCCAGCCGGACGCGGTGCGGGGTGCCCGCCGCGTCGCCGACCGCCGTCAGGGCCTCCAGATAGCCGACCGCGGTCTCGGCGAGCGCGTGCGGTCGGCTCTGGCCCATGAGATGGCCCTCGCGGGCGGCGATCATCTCCTTGAGGACCGACTCGACCCGGTCGCCCTCGCGGGCGGGGTCAAGGATGAGGATGTGCTTCGGCTTGCCCGGGCACGGGGCCACGATCGCCTGCTCGGCCAGGGTTCGCTCGCACCAGATGAGGGTGGCCTCGCGCTCCTGTGGTCCGGTGTCGACGACGAAGACGCGGGCGGTGTCGGTGTCCAGCAGGGCCTGTGCGGCGCCCGTGTAGACCACCTGTGCCAGAACCGTTTCTCCGCGCATGAGCAGCTGGAACGCGGCGTGCCGCACCGCCCGCGGGGTGCGGGTCCTGGCCAGCTGCTCGCGGCGGGCCTGGTCGCACAGTCCGAGGAGCTTCGCCGCGTGCTGGATCAGGGCCGTGGCCGCGCGGTCGAAGGGTTCGTGGGTGGCGATGGCCAGCCGGACCTCGTCGTCGCCGCCCGGGAAGCCCGGGGAGCCTGGGGAGCCTGGGGAGCCTAGGGAGCCCGGGGAGCCTGGGGAGATCGACACGATCCGGGTGTGCATGGCGCCGTCGTGCGCCTCGCGTGCGCCGTGCGCGCTGGTGATGACGGCGTGGGCCAGGCCGGCGGGCGCGCTGTCGGGCGCCGCCGCGAGGACGCCGCGCCGGGCCGAGCTGACGAGGACCTCGGCGTCCAGGGCCACCGAGAGCCAGTCGGCGATGCGCCGCGCGGCCGTGGGGTCGGCGAGACGGGCCGGGAGCCGGTTGAGGAGGCCGTCGAGGTGCTGGACCTGGCGCTCCGCGAACTGGGCGCGCCGCAGCCGCAGGTCCTCGTTGACGTGGGCCCAGGCGGTGGTCTCGGCGGAGGTCGCCAGCAGGGGCAGTTCCAGGCGGTTCGCGGCGGTGAGGGTGGCGTCGGGGAGGGTGCGCAGGTCGTGCCCAGGGGTGCCGATCACCAGGCCGGCCGCCTTGCGCCGGTCCAGGAGCCGGATCAGGTGGTCGAGCGCGCGCAGGTGGGCCGGGGTCGGCCGGGGCGTGTCCATGGTGACCAGGAAGAGCGTCCCGTCCTCGAACGGGGTGTCGGCCGCGAGGTCGCCGAGCGTGTGCGGAGCCTCGGTCAGCGGCCTGGCGACGACCTCGGTGACCCGGGTCGCGCCGTGGCGGGAGGCGTGGCCCGGCTGGAGGAACCTCAGCCGCAGCTGCTGCCGCTCATTGATCAGATAGTCAAGGGTGGGCAACTGCGCCGTCCCTCCCCGGTCACGCACGTGGGTGCGCGGGACGCTCAACTCCACCTGCTCTGTTCGCTCTTGTCGTACGTCTTGGCATGCGTCCTGTCATACGTGGTGTGCGTTCGGCAGCGTAATGGACGGACGATACGACCGACACATCATCCTCACAGCCCACCCGCACCCCTTCCGCGCATCTGTGAGGTGCGCGTCCCCGGCAGGGGACCTACCGTCGAAGGCATGCCACTGCACCGATGGGACAGCGACGCCCCGCAGGACGCCGGGCGCGACCGGCACGACGGGCACCGGCTCGCCGTGAACCCCTTCTACGGCCAGGCCAACCCGGTGGGCGGCATGACGGAGGCCCCGCCCAAGCACCGGCTGCCCGAGGCGCCGCTGCCCCCCTCCACGGCGTACCAGCTCGTCCACGACGAGCTCATGCTGGACGGGAACTCACGGCTGAACCTCGCCACCTTCGTCACCACCTGGATGGAGCCCCAGGCGGGGGTGCTGATGAGCGAGTGCCGGGACAAGAACATGATCGACAAGGACGAGTACCCGCGCACGGCCGAGCTGGAGCGGCGGTGCGTGGCGATGCTCGCCGACCTGTGGAACGCGCCGGACCCGGCCGCCGCCGTCGGCTGCTCGACCACCGGGTCCAGCGAGGCGTGCATGCTCGCCGGGATGGCCCTCAAGCGGCGGTGGGCGAACCGGAACGCCGACCGCTACCCGTCGGCGGGCGCCCGGCCCAACCTGGTCATGGGGGTCAACGTCCAGGTCTGCTGGGACAAGTTCTGCAACTTCTGGGAGGTGGAGGCGCGGCAGGTGCCCATGGAGGGCGACCGGTTCCATCTCGATCCGGCGGCGGCCGCGGCGCTGTGCGACGAGAACACGATCGGGGTGGTGGGCGTGCTCGGTTCCACCTTCGACGGGTCGTACGAGCCGATCGCCGAGCTGTGCGCGGCCCTCGACGACCTCCAGGAACGTACCGGTCTGGATGTGCCCGTACATGTCGACGGGGCGTCCGGGGCCATGGTCGCCCCCTTCCTCGACGAGGAGCTGGTCTGGGACTTCCGGCTGCCCCGGGTGTCGTCGATCAACACCTCCGGGCACAAGTACGGGCTGGTGTATCCGGGGGTGGGCTGGGCGCTCTGGCGCTCCGCCGCCGAGCTGCCGGAGGAGCTGGTGTTCCGGGTGAACTACCTGGGCGGGGACATGCCCACGTTCGCGCTGAACTTCTCCCGGCCGGGGGCGCAGGTCGTGGCGCAGTACTACACGTTCCTGCGGCTCGGGCGGGAGGGGTACCGGGCCGTGCAGCGGTCGACGCGGGACGTGGCGACCGGGCTCGCGGAGGAGGTGGCGAAGTTCGGGGACTTCCGGCTGCTGACCCGGGGTGACGAGTTGCCGGTGTTCGCCTTCACGACGGAGGAGGGGGTCACCGCGTTCGACGTCTTCGACGTGGCGCGGCGGATGCGGGAGAAGGGGTGGCTGGTGCCCGCGTACACGTTCCCGGAGAACCGGGAGGACCTGTCCGTGCTGCGGGTGGTGTGCCGGAACGGGTTCACGACCGATCTCGCGGAGCTGTTCCTGGAGGATCTGGGGCAGCTGCTGCCCGAGCTTCGGCGGCAGTCGGGGCCGGCGGTGCGGGACAAGGGGGCGGCGACGGGGTTTCACCACTAGGGGGTGTTTCGGAAGTCCCTTCGTCGCCCGAAGGGCGGCTCTGCGGCGTCCGGTGCGTGCTCTCGGCGCGCCGGACGAAAGGCCTCGTACTGGGTGTACTTGGCCTTTCGTCCGGTGCGGCGGTGGGGGTACCTCCCGGTCGAGCGCCAGCCGAGACCGGGGGAGCGTGCCGGGCGACGCAGAGCAGAAGGGACTTCCGAAACACGCCCTAGGGCCACGGGGTGGTGCGGCCGGGATTCTCGCCCCCGCCGCCCCTACCCGTCCCGTACCCGTCCCGTCCTCCAGGGGCTACGCCCCTTCGACCCCCAGACGTCCGTCCGGTGGGGGCTGGTCGCGCAGTTCCCCGCGCCCCTGAAAAGGCGGGGCTACGCCCCTGCCTTTTCGGTCCGTGCGATCACTTGCTCAGGCGGGCGAACCTGCGTACCGCCAAGGGGAAGAAGACCGCCAGGAGGGCCAAGGGCCAGGCGATCGCCGTCCAGAGGTGGGGGGCTTCGGCGCCCGGGGTGCCGAAGAGGTGGCGTACGGCCGTCGCCGTGTGGGACATCGGGTTCCAGTCGACGACCGTGCCGAGCCAGTCGGGCATGGAGGCGGGCGTGGCGAGGGCGTTGGAGAGGAAGCCGACCGGCCAGACGAGGATCTGTACGGCGGTGAGGAGTTCGGGCCGGCCGGCCAGCATCGCCAGGTGGATGCCGATCCACAGCATCGCGAAGCGGAAGAGCAGCAGCAGACCGACCGCCCCGAGGAAGGCCGCGGGGCCGCCGTGCGCGCGCCAGCCGAGGGCGAGGGCGACGGCCATGAGGACGGCCAGGCCCACCGCCGACTGGAGCATGTCCGCGACCGAACGGCCCACCAGGACCGCCCCGTTGGCCATCGGCATCGAACGGAACCGGTCGATCACCCCCTTGTTGAGGTCCTGGGTGACGGCGAGCATCGTGCCCTCCAGGCCGAAGGCCATGGTGAGCGCGAGCATGCCGGGGACCAGGTAGTCGAGGTAGTCGCCGGTCACCCCGCGGCCGCCGCCGATCAGATAGCCGAACATCAGCAGCAGCATCACCGGGAAGACCAGCCCGACCAGCATCTGCACCGGTTGCCGTGCCCAGTGGGCGAGTTCGCGGCGGGTCATGGTCCAGGAGTCGGTCAGGGCGTGCCTGCCCACACCCGTGTGCGCGGTTGTCGCTGTCGTCGCCGTCGTCGTGGTCATGCGCGTACGGCCTCCTTCGTACGGTCGTCCCCGGTGAGGTGCAGGAACACCTCGTCCAGGGTCGGGCGGCGCAGGGCGATGTCCTCGGCCTCGATACCGGCGTCCGCGAGGGCGCGCACGACCGTGGTGAGGGCCGTCATGCGGTCGGTGACCGGGGCGCTGAGCCGGCGGCGGTCGGCGTCGAGCGTGATGTCGTCCTCGGGGGCCGGCAACAGAGCTGCGGCGGCGCCCAGTTGATCGGCTTCGCGCAGGACGATGTCGATGCGGTCGCCGCCGGTCAGGCGCTTCAGCTCGTCCGCCGTGCCGTCGGCGACGACCCGGCCGCCGTCGACCACGGAGATCCGGTCGGCGAGTTGGTCGGCCTCCTCCAGGTACTGGGTGGTGAGCAGGACCGTCGTACCGCCGCCGACCAGGGAGCGGACGGAGTCCCAGACCTCGGTGCGGCCGCGAGGGTCGAGGCCGGTCGTCGGCTCGTCCAGGAAGAGCACCTCCGGTTCGGTGATCAGGGACGCGGCGAGGTCGAGGCGGCGCCGCATGCCGCCGCTGTACTGCTTGACGGCCTTGCGGCCGGTGTCGCCGAGGCCGAACCGCTCCAGGAGTTCGTCGGCCCGTACGCGCGCGGGGCGGGCGCCCAGGTGGTAGAGGCGGCCGAACATCTCCAGGTTCTGCCGGCCGCCGAGCTCCTCGTCGAGCGCGGCGTGCTGGCCGAGCAGGCCGATGCGGGAGCGCACCTCCCGTGCGTGCGCCACCACGTCGTGCCCCGCGACCTCGACCCGGCCGGCGTCGGGCCGCAGCAGGGTCGCCAGGATCCTGACCAGGGTCGTCTTGCCCGCGCCGTTGGGCCCGAGCACTCCGTGCACGGTGCCGCGCGCCACGTGGAGGTCCAGTCCGTCGAGGGCCACCTTGCCGCCCTTGCCGCCCTCGTTCCTCCTGTCGTCCTTGCCGCTCCTGCCGCCGTACCTCTTGCGCGCCCCTTCGACAGTGATCGCCGCGTCCGCCGCCATCGGGACCTCCCTGTCGGTCGATGTCCGCCTCACCGTTCACACCCCCTCAGGTAGTCAAAGTTGACTACGGCCACGACCGTAACCCTTGTGAAGTCGGGTGGTCAAACTTGATTAGCGGTCGTCCCCCGGGTGCCGCTCCCCCGTCGCGTACGGGTTGTCCTGGCCCTCCGCGAGGACGCCGACGAACGGCTCACCCTCCCCCGCGAAGGTGTAGGCGCCGGCGCGGATGCGCTCGATGAGGCTGCGGGTCCACGCGGCGCCGCTGTCGGCGGAGTCGAGCCAGAAGTTCATGATCTCGCCGATGTGCCCGAACTGGGCCGGGCCCTGCTCGGGCGCGTAGTACTCGGTGATGCCCTCGCGCCAGGCACCGATGGCCTTGACCCGCTCCTCCAGGAGGCCGAGCACCTCCGCGCGGTCGAGGTCGACCATGAAGCCGAGCCCGGCCGAGAGCACGTCCGGCTTCTGGTGGTAGGTGGCGAGGGACTCCCGCAGCAGCGCGAAGAACTCCTCGGTGCCGACGTCGGTGATCGTGTACTCCGTGCGGGGCGGCCCGCCGGCCGTGGAGGGGGCGGTCTCGTGTGCGACCAGCAGTCCCTGTTTCGCCATCTGCTTCAGGGCGTGGTAGATCGAGCCGGGCTTGGCGTTGGACCACTCGTGCGCGCCCCAGTACTCCAGGTCGTTGCGCACCTGGTAGCCGTGGGCCCGCCCGTGCTGGCGCACCGCGCCGAGCACGAGAAGACGGATCGCTGACATGGGCCCAGCGTAGAACCACCGGACGTCACCCCCCGTTCGCACCCTGCGCCTTCGCCACCAGCTCGAAGGCGGTGGCGCCGTCCAGCGACTCGCGGATGACGTCGGCGTGACCGGCGTGCCGGGCGGTCTCGCGGATGAGGTGGAGGGCCAGCCAGCGCATGGAGACCCGCTCGTTCGGCGGGAACCACGGTTCGTTCGGCAGTTCGAAGGTGTCGTCGAGGCTGGGCACCGTACGCAGGAAGGACTCCGTCTCGGCGGCGACCTTCTCCCAGTACGCGAGCTGCGACTCCACGGTCTCGTCGCGGACGAGGGTGAAGCACTCGTGCCAGTTCGACTGGTCCCGCCGGACGGCCGGCTCCTCGCCCCTGGCCTTGGCGACCCACCACTGCTCGACTTCGGCCACGTGCTTGAGGAGCCCGGCGAGGGAGAGTTCGCTGGCGCTCGGCCGGCTGGAGGCCTGCTCGTCGGTGAGTCCGAGCACCGAACGGCGGAGGCCGCCGCGCTGTTCCGCCAGGAAGGCGAGCAGCGCCCCGCGCTCGTCGACCGTCTCCTCCGCGCGCACGTGCATGACCATGACCGTCTGCCTCTCGTCGGGCCGGGGGCTCCGGTGAGCCCCTCTGACAACGACGAAACTACGGGCCCTTGCGGTCAGGTTCTGTCCGCAAGGGCCCGGCGCTTTCAGAGATGGGGGAAAGCCGTCAGAAGGGGAAGAAGCTCCGCTTGTGCTGGACCGAGATCCACTTCTGGGTGGTGAACGCGTCCACCGCGGTCTCGCCGTTGAGGCGCCCGATGCCGGAGTGCTTCTCACCGCCGAACGGCACGAGGGGCTCGTCGTGCACGGTGCCGTCGTTGACGTGGAACATGCCGGTGTCGATCTGCTTGGCGAAGCGCACGCCCCGCTCGATGTCCCCGGTGTGCACGGCGCCGCTGAGGCCGTACGGGGTGTCGTTGACGATGCGGACGGCCTCCTCCTCCCCGTCGAAGGGGATGAGGAAGACGACGGGGCCGAAGACCTCCTGCTGGAGGAGGGCGGAGCCGGCGGGGACGTCGGTGAGGACGGACGGCTCGACCAGGTTCGCGGTCGTGGAGCCGTGCACGAGCGCGGTGGCGCCCTCGGCGAGTGCCTGCTCGACGACGGACTTGAGGGCGTCCGCCTGGGAGGAGTTGATGACCGGGCCGATGACCGTGCTCGGGTCGCTCGGGTCGCCGACCTTCAGGGACGTCACCTTGGCCACGAACTTCTCGGTGAACTCGGCCTGCACCGAGCGGTCGACCAGGACGCGGTTGGCGGCCATGCAGACCTGACCCTGGTGGACGAAGCGCGAGAAGACGGCCGCGTCGACGGCGTAGTCGACATCCGCGTCGTCCAGGACCACCAGGGCGCTGTTGCCGCCCAGTTCGAGGACGGTCCGCTTGAAGTTCGCGGCGGCGACGGTGGCGACGTGACGGCCGACCTTGTCGGAGCCGGTGAAGGAGATCATCTTCGGGACGGGGTGCTCGATGAAGGCGTCGCCTATCTCGGCGATGTCGGTGACGACGACGTTGAGCAGCCCGCCGGGCAGGCCGGCCTCCTCGAAGATCTTCGCGACCAGGGTGCCACCGGCGATGGGTGTGTTCTGGTGCGGCTTCAGCACCACGCCGTTGCCGAGGGCGAGGGCGGGGGCCACCGACTTGACGGAGAGCAGGAAGGGGAAGTTGAAGGGGCTGATGACGCCCACGACGCCGACCGGTACGCGGTAGAGGCGGTTCTCCTTGCCGTCGATCGGCGACGGAAGGATTCTGCCCTCGGGGCGCAGCACCAGCTGAATCGATTCGCGCAGGAACTCCTTGGCGAGGTGCAGTTCGAACCCCGCCTTCAGGTACGTGCCGCCGAGTTCCGCGATGATCACCTCGGTGATCTCCTGCTCGCGCTCCTCGATGACCTTCAGGGCCTTCTCGAAGACCGCGCGACGCGCATAGGCGTTGACCTCGGCCCATTCCTTCTGGGCCGCCTGGGCTGCCCGGTAGGCCTCGTCCACCTCGTCGACCGTGGCGATGGTGATCGACGCGAGCTTCGCGTCGTCGTACGGGTTGAAGTCGATGATGTCCCAGGAGCCGGAGCCCGGGCGCCACTCGCCGCCGATGTACTGCTGGGCCAGGTCGGTGAAGTAGGACGACATGTGATCCTCAATCAGTCGGCATCGATCAAGATTGATCACACGTCATCGTACTGGTGGGTAAAGGGAGTTGAGAGCTACTCGGGAGACTCTGTGAAGACTCTCAGGGAGCCTCAGGGAGGACCGGAAGGTGCCCCAGGGAGTCCCAAGGAGTCCCAAGGAGTCTCAGGAGAGCTGGATCAGCCCCCGCAGCAGGTCCCTGCTCTCGGCCGGGGACGGGCTGTCGTCCTGGAGCCGCTTGATCGCCCGCTCGTACTGCGCGATGTCCTCGCCCTTGTCCAGGTAGAGCGCGCTGGTGAGCTGTTCGAGATAGACGACGTCGGTGAGGTCGGACTCCGGGAAGCTCAGCACGGTGAAGGCGCCGCTCTCGCCGGAGTGACCGCCGAAGCTGAACGGCATGATCTGGATCGTCACGTTCGGGCGCTCCGAGATGTCGATCAGATGCTGGAACTGCCCCCGCATCACGTCCCGGTCGCCGTACGGCCGACGCAGCGCCGCCTCGTCGAGGACGCAGTGGAACTCCGGGGCCCGCTCGGACACCAGGTACTTCTGGCGCTCCATCCGCAGGGCGACCCGCTTGTCGATCTCCGCCTCGCTCGCGCCCCTCATGCCCCGGGCGACGACCGCGTGGGCGTACGCCTCGGTCTGCAACAGACCGTGCACGAACTGGACTTCGTAGCTGCGGATGAGGTGGGCCGCCGCTTCGAGGCCGACGTAGGTGGGGAACCAGCTGGGCAGGACGTCGGAGTAGCTGTGCCACCAGCCGGCGACATTGGCTTCCTTCGCCAGGGAGAGCAGTGAGGTGCGCTCGGCCTCGTCGGTGACGCCGTAGAGGGTCAACAGGTCCTCCACGTCACGGGTCTTGAAGCTGACCCGGCCGAGTTCCATCCGGCTGATCTTCGACTCCGAGGAGCGGATCGAGTACCCGGCCTTCTCCCGGGTGATCCCCTGCGACTCGCGCAGCCGCCTGAGATGCGAGCCCAGCAGCATCCGCCTCACCACCGACCCGCTCGATTCACCGGCGCCCACGTTCGTCCAGCCTCCCCAACTTCTTCAGGGGCCGCAGTCTGCCACTAAACCACTCCGATCCGCACTCGCCCGGTTACAGAAATGGAAAGTCTTCAACATCTGAGACGGATGTGACGGCGGAGGAGAGAAGGGAATGTGGCCGAGATGCGCCGCGAAGAACACCCCGCGGACACAGGAAACCGTCAGGAGGTCGCCAGGAAGCCGTCATGCGCGGCCTGTTCGGAGGGACTCAGGCGACAGAAGAAATGTTCAGCAAGCGGTATGCGAAGGTCCAATTCGGGCGCGTGCACGTGCATCTGCCCTTGCATCTGCTGTGCGCATCAGAAACCATGGTCCCGCGCCACCGCTGCATCGCAACGACCGCGAACTCCCGGGAGTGCCTCGCATGGGGACGAATGGATCGACCATGCTCGAACCCTTACGGCAGGGACTTCCGCCACTTGATCCCGCGACCGTGTCCGACGCAGCGTCCTGCGCGCTGCCGCCCCGCTACGAAGCGGTGCGCGAGGCACGGCAGTTCACCCGGGGCACGCTCGGCCAGTGGCGGTTGGACGAACGCTTCGACGACGTCTGCCTCGTGGTCTCGGAACTCGTCACCAACGCCCTGCGGCACGGTCTGCCCACCGGCAACGGGGCGTGCCCGGCCCAGGACCCGCCCGTACGGCTGCACTTGATGCGCTGGACCGAGCGGCTGGTGTGCGCGGTGCGCGATCCCAGTCACGACAGCCCGGTCGCGGGCGACTCCGAGGACTTCTCGGCGGAGTCGGGGCGCGGGTTGTTCCTGGTCGACTCGTTCGCGGACAGCTGGGGCTGGCATCCGCTGGGCGGCGCGCTCAGCGGCAAGGTGGTGTGGGCACTGTTCCAGGTGGGGCCGGTGCCGGGCCGCCAGTCCGCCTGTCGATGAACCGCGGCGCTTTTCGGCGCCGCGGTTCTACGCGTGTCACACCGTCGGGCCCGCCGACTTCCCGCCGCCGAGCGGGTCTTATCCGACCAGGTGGTCGAACTCCCCGTCCTTGACGCCCAGGAGCATCGCCTCGATCTCCGCGCGGGTGTAGACGAGCGCCGGGCCGTCGGGGAAGCGCGAGTTGCGTACCGCCACCTCACCGCCGGGCAGCCGGGCGAACTCCACGCAGTTGCCCTGCGAGTTGCTGTGTCGGCTCTTCTGCCAGGCCACCGCATGGAGCTCGGTGAGCTCCGTCGCGGCCATGCCGTTGTACACGTCATCCACGCCGTACACGTCGTGGTCCACAGGTCGCTCCCCGGGGTGGTGCAGTAGTGCGCTGGATGCGCGTTGGCTCTGATGTGGCGGTGTTGCCAGTGATGCCTTCGTTGCCAGTGGTTTCTGCGTTGCCAGTGGTGTCAGTGGTGTCTGTGTTGCCAGTGACACCAGTGATGCAGCAGTCAACTGCCCCGGATCATAGCTTTGTTCACGTGCAGATGCATGAGCGGATGCACGTGCACGCGGGGTGTCTCCTCGGTTACAGCACCAGAGAGACGTAGCGCGGCGCGATCCTGTTCCATCCGGGGCTACATCTCTCCGTACGGCGTGCGGAACCGGGCGGTTCAGGGCGGGGAGGGCGGCGTCCGCAGAATGGCGGAAAAGGGACGGCCCCGGGGAGGTCGTGGAGCCTCCCGGGGCCGGGTGGGGGTGGTGGTGCCGGTGGTGCCGGTGGCGCCTGCGGCGCAGGTGGTGCGGGTGGTGCAGATGGCGCGGGTGGCGCGGGTGGCGCGGTATTCGTTGATCAGGTCGGGCAGGGGCTCAGCGCGTGGAGTAGGGCAGGAGGGCCATCTCGCGGGCGTTCTTGATGGCCCGCGCGAGCTGGCGCTGCTGCTGCGCGGTGACACGGGTCACACGGCGGCTGCGGATCTTGCCCCGGTCGGAGATGAACCGGCGCAGGAGGTCCGTGTCCTTGTAGTCGATGTATGTGATCTTCGCCTGGTCCAGCGGATTGGGGCGGGACTTGGCGGGCTTGCGCTCCGGCTTGCGGGGCATGGCGGTTCAGACCTCCAGGAAGGTGTCGAAGGGGCGCGGCAGCCGTTCCCAGGCGGCGCGGCCCGCGGCGTACTCGGCGTCGGTGAGCAGGCAGGACTCCAGCAGCCGTTCGAGTCCGTCGCGGTCCAGGCCCGGGGAGGTGAAGACGAGGTGCTGGCAGCGGTCGCCGTGTTCCGGGTGCCAGTCGAGGGCGGCGGCGGCCCGGCGGACCGGGGGCACCATGTCCCAGGCGGCGTCCGGGAGCGAGGCGAGCCAGGGGCCGACCGACTCCACGCACAGGGCGCCGCCGGCCGCGTCCCAGTGGAGCAGGGTGTCGGGGCGCTCGGCCAGCCAGAACCTGCCGCGGCTGCGGGCCGCCGCGCAGCAGAGGTCTTCGAGTGCCTCGTAGAGCCGCTCCGGGTGGAAGGGGCGGTGGCGGTGCCAGACCAGGGTGGTGACGCCGTGTTCGTCCGCGTCGGTGGGCAGGAGCGCGGACGCGGGGTGCTGGGCCGCGGCTGCGGCGTCCACGTCGAAGCCGGCGAACGCTGCGGCGAGCAGGGAACCTGGGGGCGCCGTGGGGGCGGCGGTACGTTCCGGAGAGCGGGTGCGTCGTGGCTGGTCGCGCAGTTCCCCGCGCCCCTGGAAAGCAGGGGGCGCCCCCTGGCTTCGGATGGGCACCCGCTGGGCCGTCGGGTGGAGCTGGGACAAAAGGGCCCTGTCCTCGTCGTCCGCGTCCTCAGAGTCCAGTACGGCGAGGACCGGGGCGTATTCGAGTTGGCGGGCGAAGGTGTCGGCGACCGTGCGCTGGTCGGTGGTGGCGGCGGCGAGGCCCCGGTCGGCCAGGTCGTCGCCGTTGCCGAGGTAGGGCAGCAGGAGGGCGGGGTCGACCGCCGTGATCACGGAGGTGAGGCGCAGGCCGCTGGCGGCGACCACCTCGGCCATGGCCTTCGGCTCGACCGAGTCCCAGAGTTCGACGACCGCGAGGCGGGTGAGGCCCGCGTCGGCGAAGCGCTCCAGTTCGGGGACGAGGTCCTCGCGCAGCGCGCAGCAGGCGCAGTCGTTGACGAGCGGGGTCTCACCGGTGGAGATGAGGCCCGCCGCGTCCCGGACGGTCCGGACGACCTTGGCGTCCGGACCGTCGGTCGCGGTGGAGAGGTCGTGGTGCAGCGCGACGCTGCCCGGGACCCCGGCGAGCAGCGCCTCGACGGCGGCCCGCCGGGCGTCGGCGTGCAGCCCGCCGACGATCGCGACAGACAGCTGGGTCACGTCGGTCAGCCTCGCTTCTTTCCGGCCGCGTCAGCTGCGCCGGTCGTGCCGACCGATCCGGTCGATCCGGTCGCGCCAGTTGCGCCGGTCGCGCCGGTCGCACCGATCGATCCGGTCGGCCCGGCCGCTCCGGCTTTCCCGGCGCCGTACCGCTTCTGGAACTTCTCCACGCGGCCGGCGGTGTCCAGGACGCGCGCGGTGCCCGTGTAGAAGGGGTGGCTGACGTTCGAGATCTCGACGTCGACCACCGGGTAGGTGTTGCCGTCCTCCCACTCGATCGTCTTCTCGCTCGTCATCGTCGAGCGGGTGAGGAAGGTGTGGTTCGCGGCACGGTCCCGGAAGACGACAGGTCCGTACGACGGGTGGATGTCCTTCTTCATCGGCGCCTCAGCGCTCCTCTCGGAAGTCGACGTGACGGCCCGCCATCGGGTCGAACTTGCGCAGCGTCAGCCGGTCCGGGTCGTTCCGGCGGTTCTTGCGGGTGACGTAGGTGTAGCCGGTGCCGGCCGTCGACCGGAGTTTGATGACCGGGCGGAGTTCGTTGCGTGCCATGCTGCTACCTTACTGAAAATGAATTCCATTTACACCACCTGATCGAGAGAGGTGTATCACCTTGTCCGCCCACTGCATGCTGACCGGCGCCCAGCCCGGCTTCGGCAACCGCATCTCGCACTCCCACCGGCGTACGTCCCGCCGCTTCGACCCCAACATCCAGTCCAAGCGGTACTGGCTGCCCAGCGAGAACCGCCATGTGCGGCTGCGGCTGAGCACGAAGGGAATCAAGACCGTGGACGTCATCGGCGTCGAGGCCGCGGTCGCGCGGATCCGCGCGCGCGGCGTGAAGATCTGAGGAGCTGAGGAGCCGATGGCGAAGAAGAGCAAGATCGCGAAGAACGAGAAGCGCCGGGAGATCGTCGCGCGGTACGCCGAGCGGCGGGCCGAGCTGAAGGAGATCATCCGGCGGCCGTCCGCCTCGGACGCCGAGCGCGAGGCCGCCCAGCGGGAGCTGCGCGCCCAGCCGCGCGACGCCAGCGCGACCCGCGTCCGCAACCGGGACCAGGTGGACGGCCGCCCCCGAGGGCACTTCCGCAAGTTCGGGCTGTCCCGGGTGAGCCTGCGGGAGCAGGCGCACGCGGGTATCTGCCGGGGTGCGGAAGTCTTCCTGGTAGGGGTGGGGGCGGGGCGGCCTGGGCCTGCCTGCCGCTGGGGGCAGAGTGCCCCAGGGGTACCGGGGCGTCCCGTCCTTCCCGGAGTTCTCACAGTTCCCGGCCGTCTGGCACCGAGGCGCTGCTGGTAGCTTGCCGCTGTCGCCGCGGCGACCGGATCCGGCCACAGCTTTGGGAGACCTCCAGTGACTACGGTGACCACCGCGCAGACGGCAAGGCCCGCGACCAGGGCTTCCTTCGCGAGCCGGCGCGTACGCGTCGTGGCCGCGGCGGCGGGGCTCACGGCCGCGCTCGTGCTGACCGGGTGCAGCGGCGGCAGTGACGACGGTGGCGACTCCGGGACCAAGAAGTCGTCCGCCGCCCCGAAGCCGTCGGACGGCGCGGACAGCGGCGGCTCCGGTGACTCCTCCGGCGCCGAGACCGAACTCCAGGGCAACTGGCTGGCCACGACCGGCGGCAAGCCGGTCGCCCTGTTCGTCAATGGCGCGGAGGTCGCCGTCTTCGTGGGCACCTCGGTGTGCAGCGGCAAGGTCTCCGACGAGGCGAACATGCAGATGATCAGCCTCAAGTGCCAGGACGGCAGTGACGACCGCACCGAGGGCATGGTGGACAAGGTGAGCGCCAAGTCCCTCACGATCACCTGGGAGGGTGGCGTCGGCGAGGAGACGTTCCGGAAGGCGGAGGGGTCGATGCCGTCCGGGCTGCCGACGGATCTGCCCACGGCGAGCGCGGGGTCGTAGGCCGGTTCGGGCGGGGAGGCCGGGCGAGACGGGAGGAGCGGGGACGGACGCCTCGACTTCGAGCGCCGGGGCGTGGAGCTGTCCGAGCCGGGGCCGTGGAGTCGTCTTCGGGTGGTCGGGATGTGGGGCTGTGGAATGGGCCTCGCTCGGCGGCCGGGTCGTAGATCATGTGTGGGATGGGCCGCGGAACCTCCGGGTTCGGTGGCCCGTTCGCACTTTCACATCGCCGCCGGCTGTGCCGTGACAGCCACGAACTCCACCGGGAACACCATGCGCACCGCTCCGACCGCCATCGCCGCCGCACTTCTCGCGGCCCTCACCCTGACCGCCTGCAGCGGGAGTGACGGGGGTGACGGCGGGGACGACGGCAAGACCGGTGCCGCCGCCACCACCGAGAGCGCCCGAGAAGGCGCGTGCACGGCCGCGCGGGTCGGCTTGGAACTCGGGCCCAGCAGTGCGGCACCGGCCGCCGGGGACGAGGGGGCCGTCCCGGTCACCGTCACCAACAAGGGCGACGCGGCCTGCACGTTGAAGGGCCTCGCCGGGGTCGATCTGTTCGCCGGCGACAAGTCGTGGGCGCTCAAGCCGCAGGAGGGCGCGTCCGAGGACACCGAGGTGAAGCTGGCGGGCGGCCAGTCGGTGAGCTTCTCCATCTCCTACGTGCGCGGGGTCGCCGGTGACGCGGAGAAGAGTGCCGCCGTGGACGAGCTGAAGCTGACCCTGCCCGGCGAAAGCAAGGTCAGCAGCTTCAAGTGGCCGGACGCCGAGGTCGCGGTGAAGTCCGAGAGCACGTTGGAGGCGACGGTGGGGCCGTTCCTGCCGGTGGGCGACTGATTTGTCGTTGCCACGCATGTCGGCGGGCGACTGAGTCGTGGGGGCCGTTCCTGCGGGCGGGCGACTGAGTCGTGGGGCCGAACGGGGCCCCCGTCAGTGCCGAGGTCGGGCCGGGCCCTGGTCGGGTCATGAGTCCAGGCGCGGAGCACGAGGCCGGGTGCGGGGCACGAGTCAGGGCCGGTTCCCAAGCCGGCGCCGGCTTCCGGGGCAGTGTGGCCGACCCGGGTCATTCCGGTAGCCGGGGGCGAGCCCTGACCTGGGCGCGGTCTGCTGCTTCCGCGCCCTGTTGCCAGCCGGCGAGGTCGCTGACGCCTCGGACTCGGGTGGTCACCGTGTCCGGGAACATCCGGCTGAACTCGTCGTGGACGGCCACGTCGCGGGCGGCGAGGACGGGCAGCAGGCCGTGGCCGGGGCCTGCTGCCCCAACCGTGCCCCCGGCCTCCGCCTCGGCGGCCCGCGCCTCGGCGGCCCGCGCCTCGGCGACCTGGGCCTCGGCCACCGCCGCCAGCCGGTCGCCGATGCGGTGGGCGTAGGCCGCCAGGAACGACTGCCGGAAGGTCTTGGTCCGCTTGCGGCCGCCCTTACGCTGGGCCGCCTCCGCCTTGGTCATGGCGGTGGTGGCCTGGACGAGGAGCGAGGTGTGCAGCAGCTCGACCACCTCCAGGTCGGCCTCGAAGCCGACCACCGTGGAGAAGCCGAGGGCCTCGTTCCACACGGCCTCGCAGCGGTTGGCCCGGGCGACCGCGTCGAGGAGGATCGCCTTGGCCGTCTCGTACGGCGGGTCGACGCCGATCCGGCACGCGCCGGGCGCGTCCTTGCTGTGCCCGCGGGCCGCGAGCAGCGCCTCGTCGATGCTGTGCCGGGCCATCAGCTCCTGCGCCTTCGCGCTGAGCGCCTCCGCCTCCTCCGGGAATCCGGTCGCCTCCGCCTTCGCGAGGAGCGCGCGAATCCGGCTGAGCATGCGGGACTCGGGGTGGGGCGAGTTCTTGGCCGCGCCGGCGTCCCGTGGGCGGTCCAGGGGTTCGAGGGTGGGCAGGCGCAGGAGGAGGCGGTGCAGCTCCAGGGCGGTGGTGGCCTGTGAGAAGCGGTCCGCGCGGGTGGGGTGCGCGGCGAGGTCCCTGATCTCGTCGAGCTGGGCTGCCCAGCGCGGACCGGGAGGCTGGGGGCGGGCGCCCGTCCGCGCGGCCCCGTGCTCCTCGGCGGCGGACTCGTGCTCCTCGACGACGAGGCGCGCGAGGAGCCGTACGTGCTCGCCCTCCAGCTCGCGCCGCGCGAACCGGACGACGTCGGCGGGCTGCCAGCCCGCCGCCAGGCCCCGGCGACGAACTCCCGCCCGCGCCGGGCCAGTTCGGCGTCGGCCGCCGGGTCGGCGGCGAGCAGGGAGGCGCCGGTGTCGAGGGCGGCGTCGGTGTCGGCGTAGAGCGCGGCCTCGAAGGCGCGGTCCACCGTGCTGGTCGTACTCACGTGTTCGATCGTGTCATGGGTGGGGCGGGGTTCCGGTGCGGGGATTCCGGCCGGGGTAGGGCTGGCCCCACCCCAGGACGCCCTCCAGGGGTCGTGCGCGGGCGGGGGCCCGGACGGTTCGCTGAGGGCATGACCACGGTGGAGAGAGACAGGGCCTCGGCGGAGGCGGGCAGGGGTGTCGGCGGAGGCAGGCAGGGTGTCCCGCAGGGGTGGGTACGGTCTCGGCCGGGACGGGCCGGAGTCCGGCCGGTCCCGGTGGGGATGGGGCTGGGCACGGAGAGCCGGGGGCGCGGCGGTACGCGTGCGGGGGCTGCGGCGGGCCTACGGGGACGTCGTCGCCCTCGACGGGGTGGACCTGGACTTCGGGGTCGGGACCTTCACCGCGGTGATGGGGCCTTCGGGGTCGGGGAAGTCGACGCTGTTGCAGTGCGCGGCGGGGCTGGACCGGCCGTCGGGCGGGACCGTGCGGGTCGACGGCGTGGAGCTGGCGGGGCTGAGCGAGAGGCGGCTGACGCTGCTGCGCCGGGACCGGATCGGTTTCGTCTTCCAGACCTTCAACCTCCTCCCCTCTCTGACCGCCGCGCAGAACGTCGCCCTGCCGCTGCGGCTCGCCGGGCGCCGCCCCTCGCGGGGTGCGGTGCGCGAGGCCCTGGCCCGGGTGGGGCTGGCCGAGCGGGCCGGACACCGGCCGGCACAGCTGTCCGGCGGGCAGCAGCAGCGGGTCGCCCTGGCCCGCGCGCTGATCACCCGGCCCGCCGTTCTCTTCGGGGACGAGCCCACCGGGGCACTGGACACCACGACCAGCCGTGAAGTGCTGTGCCTGTTGCGGGAGTTGGCGGACCGGGAGGGTCAGACCACGGTCATGGTGACCCACGATCCGGTGGCCGCGTCGTACGCGGACCGGGTGGTGTTCCTGGTCGACGGACGGGTGAGCGGCGAACTGGTCCGGCCGTCGGTCGAGGCGGTGGCCGCGCGGATGGCGGGACTGGAGCGTGCGTGGGGGCGTGCGGGGGAGTGGGTGGGGTGGTGGCGGTGGCGAGCGCCGGGGTGAGGTAGCCGGGAGGGTGGGGGTGGGTGCGGTTGGGGGCGTGTGCGGGTGGGGTGTGGCTGGGCGCGCCGTTCCCCGCGCCCCTTACGGGGCCTCTCGCGCGGCGGCGGGCGTGAGGGGCGTAGCCGGCACAGACCGGGTGTCAACTTCGGGTTGACAGGGCAAGAGTGTCAACCTACGGTTGACACATGACGACGAATCCTCGAGTCACCTCCTCCATCCGTCTCGACGAACTCATCGAAGCCATCAAGAAGGTGCACCCGGAACCGCTCGACCAGCTCCAGGACGCGGTGATCGCCGCGGACCACCTCGGTGACGTGGCCGACCATCTGATCGGCCACTTCGTGGACCAGGCCCGGCGTTCGGGCGCGTCCTGGACGGACATCGGGCGGAGCATGGGGGTCACCCGGCAGGCCGCGCAGAAGCGGTTCGTGCCGAAGGCCGAGAACGACCTCGACGCCAGCCAGGGCTTCAGCCGCTTCACCCCCCGCGCCCGGAACGTGGTCACGGCCGCGCACAACGAGGGCAAGGCCGCCGGTGCCGTCGAGGGGCTGCCCGCCCACCTCGTCCTCGGGCTCCTCGCCGAGCCGGACGGGCTCGGGGCCAAGGCGCTCGTCGCCCAGGGCCTCTCCCCCGAGGCCGTACGGGACGCCGCCACCTCCGTCCTGCCGCCGGCCGCCGCCGAGGTCCCCGAGCTCATCCCCTACGGCGCCGACGCCAAGAAGGTCCTCGAACTCACCTTCCGCGAGGCCCTCCGCCTCGGCCACAACTACATCGGCACCGAGCACATCCTCCTGGCCCTCCTGGAGTTCGAGAACGGGCAGGGAGTGCTCAGCGGCCTCGGCGTCACCAAGGAGGCCACCGAGGCGAACGTGACCGAGGCGCTCCAGACACTCCAGGCCCTCATGCAGGAGCAGGGCCAGGGGCAGGACGGCAAGCAGGCATAGGGGCCGGGGGCGGTGGGCGTGCCGGGGGTCGGGTCGCGTCGCCCGGTGGTTGTCAGACCCCTGTCACACTCGCACCCATGACCGACCGGTGGGTGCTCGCGACAGCCGAGGACGGGGGCGTGGAGATCGCCCCGCTCGGCGCCGACGGGCTGCTCGCAGGGGCGGTGACGTGGGAGCCCGACCTCGCGGAGGCGGTCCGGCGGCGCGGGCCGCAGGTGGGGCGGTGGGTGTGGCGGTCCACCGGTGAGGTGTATCCACGGCTGCTCGACACGGGGGTGCGAGTGGAGCGGTGTTACGACATCGAGGACGCCGAGACCCTGCTGCTCGGACACGAGGGCCGACTCGGCGAACCCCGCTCCGCCGCCGCCGCGCTCGCCCGGCTCCGTCGCGCCCCGTCCCCGGACCCGCCCGCGCGCTCGGCCGACCCCGGCGCCCAGCCCTCCCTGTTCGAGCCCCGCCCCGTCCATGTCCCCTCACCGACCTGGTCGAGGTGTACGCGGACCAGCAGCGGCGGCACGACGCCACCGCCCATCCCGACCGGATGCGCCTGCTGACCGCCGCCGAGTCGGCCGGAATGCTGGTCGCCGCCGAGATGAACCGGGCGGGGCTGCCGTGGCGGGCCGACGTCCACCGTGACGTGCTGCACGAGATGCTCGGCGAGCGGTACGCGGGCGGGGGCGAGCCACGTCGGCTCGCCGAACTCGCCGAGGAGGTGTCGCAGGCGTTCGGGCGGCGGGTGCGGCCCGATCTGCCCGCCGACGTCGTCAAGGCCTTCGCCCAGGCCGGCATCCGGATCCGGTCCACCCGGCGCTGGGAGCTCGAGAGCCTCGACCATCCGGCGGTGAAGCCCCTCCTCGCATACAAGCGGCTGTACCGGATCTGGGTCGCCCACGGGTGGGCCTGGCTCCACGACTGGGTCCGCGAAGGCCGCTTCCGCCCCGAGTTCCTCGCACACGGCACGGCCACCGGACGGTGGGTCACCAACGGCGGAGGCGCCCTGCAGATCCCCAAGGTGATCCGCCGCGCCTGTGTCGCCGACCCGGGCTGGCGGCTCGTCGTCGCCGACGCCGACCAGATGGAACCCCGGGTACTGGCCGCCATCTCCCGCGACCCCGGGCTGATGGAGGTCGCGGGCCGCCCCACCGACCTCTACCAGTCCGTCTCCGACCGCGCTTTCTCCGGCAACCGCGAACACGCCAAACTCGCCGTGCTCGGAGCCGTGTACGGGCAGACGTCCGGGGACGGGCTCAAGAACCTCGCCGCACTGCGCCGACGGTTCCCGCTCGCCGTGCGGTACGTCGACGACGCGGCCCGCGCGGGCGAGGAGGGCCGGCTCGTACGGACCTGGCTCGGGCGTACGTGCCCACCGGCGGTCGGCGCCTCGGACTCGGTCGGCGACGAGGCGGGCCTCCCCCAGGACGACGGTGACCCCGACACGCGGGAGCGTGCGCAGGGCGACGAGTGGGTGCCCGGGTACGCCTCCACCAACTCCCGCGCCCGGGGCCGCTTCGCCCGTAACTTCGTCGTCCAGGGCAGCGCCGCCGACTGGACCCTGCTGCTGCTCGCGGCCCTCCGCCGCGCCCTCGACGGCATGGCGGCCGAGCTGGTCTTCTTCCAGCACGACGAGGTGATCGTGCACTGCCCGGAGCGGGAGGCGCCGGCCGTGGTGGCGGCGATCCGTGAGGCGTCGGAGCTTTCGGGGCGGCTGGCGTTCGGGGAGACGCCGGTGCGGTTTCCTTTCACTACGGCGGTGGTGGAGTGCTACGCGGATGCGAAGTGACGGGGGCGAGGTTGTGGGGCGGGGCGCCTTCTGGGGTGGGGGTGCGGTTGGGGGCGTGTGCGGGTGGTGGGTAGCTGGTCGCGCCCACGCGGCGGCAGCCGCAGATTCCATGCCTCCCCGCGCCCCTAGGAGGCGGCTGCGCCGCCATTCGGCGCGCGGTGCTTCAGTAGTTCTCTCAGGTCCGTCGCCACCGTCGAGTCCGTGTCGTCCAGGATTTCCTGGGCGCGTTCCCATTCGTGGTAGGCCTCCTCCTCGTGGCCGCCGGCCCGGAGCAGCAGCCCCCGCTGGTGCCGGGCCAGGCCCACGGCGTACTGGTCGGCGCGGCGTTCGGCGAGGTCGAGGAGGACGGCGCACTCCTCCGACGCGCGGTCCGGGCGCCCGAGTTCGCGCAGGGCCCGGACCAGGCCGAGCCGGGACTTGGACTCGCCCTGCCAGTCCTCTTCGTCGCCGAGGATGCGCAGGCTCTGCTCGAAGTTGCGTACGGCGGCGGACGGTTCGCCGAGGCGGAGGTGGGCGTAGCCGATGTTGCAGTGCGCGGTGTGCCGTACGACGAGACTGTCCGCGATCTCGCCCAGCGCCAGGCTCCGTTCGTGGTGGGCGATGGCGGCGCGCGCGTCGGTGTGTTTGTAGAGGTTGCCGAGGTGGCTGAAGGTCACCGCCTCGCCGTAGGGGTCGCCGAGCTGCCGGGACAGTTCCAGGCTCTGCCGGAGCGTCTCCTCGCTCTCCTCGTACCGGCCGAGGCTCGCCAGTACGAGCCCCCGGTTGTTCAGGCAGCGCCGTACGCACGACACCACTCCGAGGCGGCGCCACAGCTTCAGGCCCTCGTCGTTGAGGGCGAGCGCCTCCGAGGCCCGGCCGGACATGAAGTGCAGCCCCGCACGATCGGTGAGGGCGAACGCCTCGGCCTCGTCGTCCCCGAGGGACCTCGCGACGTTCAGCGCGTGCCGTCCGAGCACGTCCAACTCGGCCAGCCGGCCGCCCCGGTGCAGATGGGGGAAGAGGTGGCGGACGAGGGTGGGGACGAGCGCCGCCGCCGGGCCGCCGTCCTCCCGGGCGCAGCGTTCCACCAGGGCGACGATGTTGGGGAGTTCGCGGTCGCCCCAGGCGAAGGCCTCCTCGGCGGAGGTGAGTTCCGGGGGGCCCGGATCCGGCACGGGCGCGGTGGTCCGCAGGCGTTCGTCGCGCTCGTAACCCGGCGGGAGCATCACCAACAGGCTCTGCCGGGCGTGTCCGGCGTACCAGCCCAGGGCCTGCTGGACGGCCTCGGAGGTGTCGGCCGGGTCGGCGAGTTCGCGGGCGAAGTGGCGCACGAGGTCGTGGGGGACGTAGCGGCCGTACGTCGTCTCCTCCAGGAGGGCCACGTCGACGAGGCGGTCGAGGGCGGCCTCCGCGCGGAACTCGTCGGTGCCGGTGAGGCGGGCGAGGAGGGGCGCGCCGTAGGCGGGCAGGTCGAGGGCGCCGATGCGGATCAGGACGTGGGCGGCGTCGCGGTCGGCCTCGCGGTGGGAGGCGCGCAGGGCCTCGTGGGCGACGGCGAGGGAGCGGCGGACGCTCAGGTCGTCGTATTCAAGGTGCTGCAACCGCCCTTCCGTGGCCGCCAGTTGACCGGCCAGCGCGTCCGGGGTGAGGGCGCGCCGGGCGGCGAGGCGGGCCGCGACCACGCGGAGGGCGAGCGGGAGGCGGCCGGTGAGTTCCACGAGGGGGTGCGCGGCGTCCAGGCCCGCCGCGCGGCCCGAGGCGGCCCGCAGCAGGGCCGCGCTCTCGTCGTCCGACAGCGGGGCGAGCGGGAAGCGGTGGGCGCCGTCCAGCGCGGTGAGGGGCGAGCGGCTCGTCACGATGACCGCGCAGCCGGAGCCCGCCGGGAGGAGGGGGCGCACCTGGGCGGCGTTCGCGGCGTCGTCCAGGACCATCAGGGTGCGGGTGGGGGCGAGGGTCGAGCGGAGCAACGCGGCGGCGGCGTCCGGGTGTTCGGGAATGCGGCGAGGGCGGTGCCGAGGTCGCGGAGCAGGGCGGCGAGGGCCTGGGCGGGGGTGGGGGTCATGCCCGGGGTGGCGCCGTGGAGGTTGATGTACAGCTGGCCGTCGGGGAAGTGCTCGGCGAGTTCATGGGCGAGGTGGAGGGCGAGGGCGCTCTGCCCACGCCGGCCATGCCGCTGATGACCGCCGTCGGCGAAGCGGGGCGCCTGTGGGCTCGGGGGCCGCCCCGCGCCCCCGGCGGAGTGGCGGCGTGGGTCTCGTCACCTGCGGCCCCGGCCAGTTCCTGGCGAAGCTCCGCGAGTACCTCCGTCCTGCCCGTGAAATAGGCCGGAGGGGCGGGAGTTGGGTAAGCCGGAGCGGGAGATCCTCGGCAGGGGGTCGGACGGGGTCGTCGGGCGGGGCTCGGGGGCTGCTCGCGCAGGATCTCCACATGGGCCTCGCGTACGGCATGCCCCGGCTCCACGCCGAGTTCGTCGAGGAGGCGCGCGCGGAGGTCGCGGTGGACGGCGAGGGCCTCGGCCTGGCGGCCCGTGCGGTGCAGGACGAGCATGAGGAGCCGGTGGAAGGCCTCGCGCAGAGGGTGTTCGGCGACGAGGGCGGCGAGTTCGGGGGCGAGGGCGCCGAGCGCGTGCGCCCCGACGGGTTCCGCCTCCGCCCTGTCGGCCGCGAGGTGGAGTTCGGCGTCGTACCGGCGCTCCAGCAGCAACAGCCGCGCCTCCTCCAGGCGTTGGACGAACGCCTGGGCGCGGAACTCCTCGACCGGCAGTCCGCCGAGCGGTGAGCCCCGCCACAGGGCGAGCGCGGCGGTGGACTCGCGCACGGTGCGGGCCCAGTCGCGCTCGGCGTGTGCGGCACGGGCGGCGCGGACGTGGGTCTCGAAGACGCGGACGTCCAACTCGCCCTCGTCGACCCGCAGCAGATAGCCCGGCGGGATCGCGCGCAGCCGCTCGGGATCGTCCAGCAGCCTGCGCAGCCGGGTCACGTGGTTCTGCAGGGAGGCCTGCGCGGAAGGCGGGGGCGCCGCGTCCCACAGCACGTCCTTCAGGGTGTCGACGGAGACGACCCGACCGGGTTCGAGAAGCAGCGCGACGAACAGGGCGCGCATCTTGCCGCTGCCGACGGAGCGCACGCCGCCACCGGGGTCGAGGCCGCCGCCGGGAGCGCGGCCGTTCGCAGGGCCGCCGCCGGAACCCATGGCTTTCCCGGGCACTTGGGTGGCATCCGCGTCGGCGTCCCCGGCACCGATGCCGGTTCCGTACAGAACCGGCGGACCGAGCAGTCCGAACCGCAGCCCGTCCCGCATAGAACCCGTCCGCTGCCTTTCCGCACCGTCGTTCCGGGCCCGCCCCGCGGCGACCTGCCGCCGCCTCCCGTACGGCTCCCCGTGGAACCGTTGGGCTCATGTTAGCGATCCGTTGGCGGGACCTGATGTGATCACTTCATCGGATCCGGCGACGACGGCGCACGCGTGAGACGCGTAGCTCGGGGGAGTGCCGCCGCCGCTGCCGGATCCGGGAACCGCACAAAGCGCTGTGCCCCGGTCGGTGGGGGTGAACGACCGGGGCACTCGTGTGTGCGGGACCTGGTGGCGACGGGCCTGCAGGACCGGCGGGTCTACAGGATCGGCGGGCGGCCCAGCCGTGTCAGGCGCCAGACCGTCCGCCAGCTCATCGGCCGGCGCTCGCCGCCCGACTCGCGCCAGCCCTCCGCGAAGCCGCCGAACCAGGCCTTCAGACCGCACACCGAGCGCATCCGCAGCAGAGTGATGAGGACCCACACGCCCAGGTGGACGGGGATGAGCGGGAGCGGGAGGCGGCGGCGGGCGAGCCAGACGCGGTTGCGGGCGTTGACGCGGTAGTAGATGGCGTGCCGGGCCGGTGAGGTCTTCGGGTGCTGGAGGAGCAGTTCGGGGGCGTACAGCACGGTCCAGCCGGCGTCGAGCGCCCGCCACGCCAGGTCGGTCTCCTCGTGCGCGAAGAAGAACTCGGCGGCCCAGTCGCCCGTCTCGCCGAGCATGGCCATGGAGAGGGCGTGCCCGCCGCCGAGGAACCCGGTGACGGGGCCGCCGCGCATCGGGTCCTTCGCCCCGACCCTCGGTACGTGCCGCCGCTGGGTCTCGCCGTGCTCGTCGGCGATCCGGAACCCGACGATGCCGAGGCGGGGGTCGTCGACGTACAAGTCCCGTACGCGGCGCAGCACATCGGCGTCCACGAGCAGACCGTCGTCGTCCAGTTCGACGACGACGTCGATGTCGCCGAAGGCGCGCAGCCGCTCCAGGGCGACGTTCCGGCCGCCGGGGCAGCCGAGGTTCTCGTCCACCTCGATGAGGGTGACCTCGCCGGGCAGGTCCAGCCGTTCGGCGAACTCGGGGAGCGGGCAGCCGTTCCCCACGATCACGATGCGTGCGGGCGCGACGTCCTGCTTGGCCACGGAGGCGAGCAGCGCGTCCACCTCCGCGGGCCGATTGCCCATCGTCACCACGGCGACAGCGACCCGAGGCCCGGCCTCCACCACGACACCAACCCCATTCCGTCCACGGACCGCCGACGACGACCGGTGCGGCCGACGAACGCCGACCCGCTTCCCGTCCCCCACCGACTGTTTACGGCCGGGATGCTAGTCGTTCACGCCGGAGACTTCGCATCGACTCCTCTACTTCGCCGTCCCCGGCCCTCGTTCGTCACGCGGGTTCTCCCCCGCCGAGACGCCGACTTCCGTCTTCCCGGGCGCACTTGAGTACGGATCAGACCCGGCTCCCGCGCCGGTCGTTCTCGGCCGTTTCTGCCCGGCTCGTTGACGGCGCTCATGGATCTGCCGCGCTGATGGCGCTGACGCATTGCTCCGGGGCGGACGGACCGCATCTACGCTTCCGACATGGTGGAGCGGGGATGGCGGAGAGAGCTGCGCGCGGGTCGCGGGTGAGCGGCCGGTTCCTGCGGTTCGAGAGGGCCGCCCGAAGGCGGTCCCTGCACCCTCTGCTCGCCGACGCCGCGTCGACCACGGACGCCGACCTGGACGCCCCGCTCTTCGAGGGCCGGCGGCCCCGCCTCACCGCCGCGTGGCTGATCGGCGTATCCCGACGGACCTCCTACCGGACCCGCCTCGGTGAACTGCTGCCGGCCGACGAGACGGTGTACGCGGAACCGGGCTCCTGACCGCGGCCGCGCATCCCTCTCTCCCCCCCGTGACGGGACGTACAACCCCCGTGCCCGGAGCGCGAGTCGGCGCTCCGGGCCCCGGTGCGGGCGCAGGCCTCATGCCCGCAGCGGGTTCGAGCGGACCGCTGCCATCAGGTACCAGGCCGTGGCGCCCGTGTGCCGGTACGGGTAGTAGCCGAACCCGAAGCCCGTGTCGAGGGGGCTGCTGGCCGAGACGACGCCCGAGCGGTCGGGGAGGGCGCGGCCGCCGACGGTCTGGGCGGTGCCGAGGAGGTCCTGGGCGCGTTCGAGAGAGGCGAGGAGGCGCCGGGCGCGCTTCTCGTCGCCGCGCGCTCCCCGGTCGCGCAGGGCGAGCGCGAGATGGGCGGTGCCCTCGAACCAGACGCCGTTGCGGTTGGGCTTGGGCTGGAACTCGGCGATGGGCGCGTCCTCGTTCGCGAGGAGACCGGCCGAGCTGAAGGTCACGCCCTCGTACGACTGCCCGGCGGGGACCGTACTGTTGCGGCGCTCGGCGTGGTCCGAGACGGCGAGTTCCCGGGCCGCCCAGTCGAGGGAGCGCGCGTAGCGGTCGGAGTCGAGGGCGAGGTGGGTCCAGGTCTGGGTGTCCTCGGGGATCGGGGACTTGTTGACGGTGACGCCGTCGTTCGTGCCGGTGTAGAAGAAGCCGCCGGACGCGCCCCGGCCCGGCGCCCACATGCCCTTCACGAACGCCTCGGCCCGCGCCCGCCTCTGCCACCACACCCGGTCGCCGGTGAGCCGGGCGAGCCGCCCGAACAGGCAGATCAGGTCGGTGTTGTGCTCGGTCGAGGTGAACGGCAGCTTCTCGTTCGCCCCGTTCACGCCGAACTTGTAGCCGCCGAGGGGCTCGTCGGTACGGCCGGTCCGCTCGATCCACACCCCGATCCGCACGGCGGCGGCCAGGAACCGCCGGGCCCCGGTCCGCCGGGCCAGCGCACTCAGCGCGATGCCCGCCCAGGCCATGTCCCCCACGGCCGTCCCCGTGAAGCCGAACTGCGTGCCGACATTGGCCGTCCCGTCCGCCCGGACGAACCCGTCCGGCTGCGGTACGCCGTCGTAGTGGACGTACGGCCCGACGTTGTACGCCTGGCGCAGCCGGCCGTCGTCGTACGCCGGGTCGTGCTCCTGGGCGTAGATCAGCGCGTCCCCGAGCGCCACCGCCCGGGCCCGGCCGTCCTCGGTGCGTACGGCGAGGTGGGCGAGGATCGCCAGGGCGTTGTCGTAGGTGAAGGCCGTGCTGAACAGGCCTG
Source organism: Streptomyces sp. MNU76 (assembly GCF_020982545.1). Taxonomy (GTDB): domain Bacteria; phylum Actinomycetota; class Actinomycetes; order Streptomycetales; family Streptomycetaceae; genus Streptomyces. The sequence goes on from NZ_JAJKLK010000007.1 coordinate 65,770, forward strand.
CCTGGTCGGTGTAGCTCTGGGTCAGCCGGAGGTCGCCGTGGTCGGGGTAGGCGTCCATGGCGGCGGCGAGGAAGGCGTGCCCGCGCCGGGGGGCGGAGCCGCCGGACGCAGCGGACGCCGCGGATGCCTGCGATGCCGGGGATGCGGCGTGGGCCGTGCCGGCGCCCGCGCCGACGGCGGTGAGGGCCGCCGCCGCGCCGAGGCCGGTGCCGGTGCCGAGGAGCCTGCGGCGGCTGAACGCGCGGGCTCGTGCGCCGGTACTGCCGGTACTACCCGTGCTGCCTGTGGTGCCGCTGGTGCCCGTGCTGCCGGTCATGGGTCTCCCTTGGATGTGCGAGGGGCGGGTGCGAGTGCGAGGGCGGGTGCGAAGGGCAAGTGGGAGCTGCGGATGCGCGTGCGTGCGCGCCCGGAGTCCGTTCTGAGAGCGCTCTCAAGCGGATGGGGGCTCATTCTGCTGGCGTACCCCGCGCGGGTCAACGCCCGTGCGCGGCATGGGAGGTGGGCGACCGGGTGAGCGGAGTGGGCGCCCCGGCACCTGGTGGGTGCGCGGGGCGCCCGCGGGATCCGGGGCCCAGTGCGCGGACTCCGCCACGCGCACCCCGGCCTCGGACCCCGGAACCGCGAGGCCAGTCCTCTACGACACGGGCCTCGCGGTCGATCAGCGGTACCGGACACCACTGTTCGATGCGGTCGGACAGGGCGGGGACAGGCGAGGGCCAGGAGGGAGCCAGCCAGGGTAAGAGCGCGTACAACATTCGGCACCGCATTCGGTACAGCGCGGGCCTGATCGTTCCGAGATCGGCAGCCGGGACGCCGCCCTCCGAGGGATAGCGCCAGTCCCGTGCCCATAGGGCCCCAGCCCCCTGCGCCCTCTCCTCCCTACCTCCCTACCTCCCCAGCTCCACCGAGACGTGCGCGGACAGCGCACCGAGGAAGTCGGCCGCGTCGAACGCCGCCCCGGCGGAGAGCACACCGGCCCCCTTCACCCGCCCCTCGATCACGCGCCGCACCGCCTCCACCGCGAGCGGCGCGCTGACGGCGTAGATGTCCTGTCCGCGCGCCGTGGCCCGCCGTTCCACGCCCCCGGAACGCACGACGACGTCGACCACGAAGGTCTGCGCGGACCGCCCGTGCTCGTCGACGGCGACCGGCGCGGGGGTGTCCGGCGCGGCCAGATCGCGCGCGGCCTCGACCGTCATGTACGTCCGCACCTCGGGGACGGTCAGATGGGTCGGCACGGTGACGATGTCGGCCATGCTGAACTCCCCGATCACGGCCCTGGTCCCCATCGGCTCGGGGAAGTCCCACTTCGTGGCCGGGGCCGCGTCGTCCCGGTACTCCAGCCGCCCGTCGGCGTACCGGACCCGCCGTCCGCCCCGACGCTGCCGCGAGACCGCGCCCGCGTCCCGCGTCCCCGCCGTGGGGTGCCATCCGCTCAGCCCGTACGCGATGTGCGCCTCGTCCACCGCCGTCCAGCCGGCCGACTCGGTCGCGGCGGTGACCAACAGGTCCCCCAGTCCGCCGAAGAAGGCCATGGCGGGCACCACGGCGACCCCCGCCGCCCGCGCCGGTTCCCCGAACCGCGTGAACGTGTCGAGATTGGCCTCGATCTCGGCCGCCACGTCCACATACGGAATCCCGGCGCGCAAGGCCGCCTCGATCACCGGCGCGGCCGTCTCCGCGAAGGGCCCGGCACAGTTGACCACGGCGTCCGCCCCGGCGAACGCCCGGTCCAGGGAGCCCGGTTCACCGACCGAGGCGACCCGCACCCACTCCTCCGTACCCGCCACCGACCGCGACTCCGGCCCCGGCACCTGTCGCTCCTGCGCCCCCGGCAGCGCCGCCGCCACCGCCCGCAGCTTCGCCGCGTCCCGCCCGACCAGCAGCGGCACGAACCCCCGCGCCCGCAACTCCGCCACCACGAACCGCCCGGTGTGCCCCGACGCCCCGAACACCGCGACCGTACGCCCCGCGCTCATCCGCACTCCCCCACATCCACTGTCACCATCGGCGAAGCGTCGACCGCCTCGCCTGAGGACCATCCTTCCGAGCGCGGCCGCCCACCACGAGTGTCCGAAACGACGAGCCCCGTACAATTTCCGACATGCCGAGCCCGAACCCGACCACCATCGCGCTCGCCGTCACCGACGGCATGCTGCACTTCGAACTGGCCCTCGCCTACGAGGTGTTCGGCTCCGATCTCTCGCACCTGGTGGACCCCTGGTACGAGTTCGCCCTCTGCGGCTCCGGCCCCGTCTCCGTGGGCCGCTTCCGCCTGGAGCCGGACCACGGCCTGGACCGGCTCCGCCACGCCGACACGGTGATCGTCCCCGGCTGGACCGATGTGGACGTGGCACCGCCCGCCGAACTGGTCGACGCGGTCCGCGCGGCGCACGAGGCGGGCGCGCGGATCGCCTCGCTGTGCACCGGCGCGTTCGTCCTGGCCGCCGCGGGACTCCTGGACGGCCGCCGGGCCACCACGCACTGGGCGCACACGGACGTCCTGGCCGCCCGCTTCCCCGCGGTGGAGGTCGACCCGGACGTCCTCTACGTCGACAACGGCAGCGTGCTCACCTCGGCGGGCAAGGCCGCCGCGATGGACCTCTGCCTGCACCTGGTCCGCCGCGACCACGGCTCGGCGGTCGCCAACACGGTGGCCCGCCGACTGGTCGTACCCCCGCACCGTTCGGGCGGCCAGGCCCAGTTCGTCCCCGCCCCGGTGCCCACCCGGAGCGACCACCCGCTGACCGACCTGCTCCCGTGGACCCTGGAACGCCTCGATCAGCCCCTGACCGTCGAGGATCTGGCCCGCCGCGCGAGCATGAGTTCGCGCACCTTGACCCGGCACTTCCGCGCGGCCACCGGCACCACCCCGCTCCAGTGGCTCCTCACCCAACGCATCCGCCGCGCCCAGGAGCTCCTGGAGACCACCTCCGACAGCGTCGACGCCATCGCCACCACCACGGGCATGGGGACGGCCGCGACCCTCCGCCGCCACTTCAACCGCACCCTCGGCGTCCCCCCGGACACCTACCGTCGCACCTTCCACACCGCCCGCTGACTACGTACTGCACACCGTGCTCAGCGGCGCCCGCCGGTCGGGCCGCGCCTCCGCCACGTTCTGTACGTCGGCCAGCAGCCCCGGCACGTCGAGTTCCTCCCCGGCGGCGGCCCGGGCGATCGTCAGCAGGACGGCCTCGTAGAAGGCGTCGCGGACGGCGGGGGGCATCACGTCGGAGGCGTCGAGACAGCGGGGCCCGGTCCCGGTGAGGCGCTTGGCGATCTCCCGTTCGACGGGACCGCCCTCCTGGCGCACCCGCCGGTTCGCGGAGAAGACGTCCGCGGCCTGAGACCACTTCCGCTGGCCCTCCCGCGAGGCCAGCCGCTCGATCAGTTCACCGGCTCGCGGGCGGTCGCTGAACAGCGCGGCGAAGTCACCGGTCACCTCGTGGCCCCGGACCCGGTAGCCGCCGCCGGGCAGCAAGGGAGCGGAGTCCATCAGGCCCGCCCCCTGCCACTTGTCCCCGTAGAAGGAGCGGGCGAAGGAGCCCTGGTGCTCCAGCGCGCACCCGCCCCTGCCCTCGAACAGCAGCCCGTACTCGCCGGGGGCACCGCGATGGTCGGTGAGCAGGGCGCGCCCCGCCGCCGCCTCGTCCTGCCGGAGCAGTCCGGCCCACGCCTCCCACGCCTCGCGCACCGCGCTCCCCGTCCACGGCACCGAGGCGTCGCCCAGTGCCCACTTGCCGTAGATCTCCGGGCCCTCCCGTTGCAGCACGAGGTCCTCGATCCAGTCGCTGCCGGGCCAGCCGGACGCTCCGTCGTCGCCCATCCCGATGCACCAACTGGTGAGCGGGGCAGGCGAGTTCGCGGGGCGTTGGCCCTCTCGATACCAGACGATGCTCTTCAGGTCCGCCTTGACCGGCACCCAGTACGCGTCCTCCCGGGGCGAACTCGCCGGCTTCCAGGGGGCGCCGTACTCCTCCTCGGCGTAGAGGCCGTTCAGCGACTTGAGGAGGTTCTGGTCGGCGTACTCGGCGAGTTCACCGACACCCGGCATGATCGCGATGTCCGGGGGCTCCCCCGACTGCACCTTGGACAGCAGCACCTCGCGCTGGGCGGCGGTGCCCTGGTACTCGAAGGGGATGCCGAAGCTCCGCAGCACGTCCTCGAACTGCTCTCCCTGCTTGTCGGTCCACGGTCCGAGGATGGTCACCGGTTCGTCATCCCCCTCCGACCAGACCGCGACCATGCCTCCGGCGCAGACCAGCAGCAGCGCCGCGAGCAGCACGAGCACCTTGAACCGCCGGGTCACCGCCGCCTCCAGTAGTCGCTGTCGAGCCGGAGACCGACGCCGATCACGGGCAGGACGACGATCAGCAGACCGCCGGTCAGGGTGCCCTGGTACACCCGGTCGGTCCAGGTGTCGTCGGCCAGGACGCTCCGCACCTCCTCGGACTTCGCCGTGACGGTCCGCTGCGCGTGCTCCAGTTCCTGGCCGCAGCAGGCGTCCGTGGAGACCTGGGTGATCTCCCGCAGATCCCCGATGACACGGTCGAGGTCGTCCTGGGCGTACCCCATCGTGAGCAGCGGAACGACGGCGAGCAGCACGGTGAGCGCGAAGGCCGCGAGCAGACACGGGTTCCAGTCCCGACCGCACCGGTCGCGCAGCACGAACAGCGCGGAGAGAAGGGTGAACGCCAGGGCCACCAGGGCGAGTTCGGCGATCCACCAGCCGCCGCGCTGCAGCCACCCCTCGGTGGCGGTGGCGGTGGCGTGCTTCAGCTGCGTCCGCTGCATGTCGTCCAGACGGGGTACGAGTCCCACGCCCTCGCGCGTGAGCAGCGAGCGTGCCTCGGTGAGCTTCTGATGCCGCATGAGCGGCTGGTCCCGGTACATCACGGTGCCGAGGGTGAGGGAGTTGCTGTAGGTGGCGAGCAGCCCGTTGACGGTCCCGAGGTCCTGGTCCGTGCGGTCCGCGATCCTGGACAGCCCCTGGTCGGCGGCGGAGAGCTGGGCCCGGTAGGTCTCGCCGCGGCCCGCCACGTCGACGAACTCCCTCTCGCCGAGGGCGCGGGCCTCGCGGTCGGCGCGCAGCACCGCGAGGCGGGTGGCGGCGAGCCCCTGCACGGCCGGTGCCTCCTTCTCGGCGACCGTCCCCGCGCCGCCCTGGATCTGCCGGCAGGACACGAACAGGGCCCCGGCCGCCACGAGCGCACACACCGCCAGCAGCACCAGATGCACCTCCAGCAACCGCCGCGTCCGCCACCGCCCCAGCCGGGCCCGCCAGAAACCACCGAGGGAGTAACCGAGGGAGTACGACCACCGCCGACGCCGTGAGGAGGAACGCCGCGCGGCGAAGAACACGGCCCCGCCCCGGCGCGTCGGCATTGACGCGGACGCGGCGGTGGCGGTGGCGGTGGCGGTGGCGGTGGCGGTGGCGGTGAAGCGTACGCGAGCCGCTCCGGCGCGTCGAGAGCGCGGCGCCCTCCCGGGAAGCCGCCGCCGGGCGTCCGCTCGGAGGAGCGGCGGGGAAGTGCCGCTCCTGTCGTCGTCGGCTGAGAGGCGCCCTCGCCGGACGGCACCGAGAACCCGACCGCCCCACGAGACCCTTCCCGATCGTCCGCCACGGAGAACCCACGCGGGCCGGCCGTCACGAGGAACCCATTCCGACCGCCAGGCACGAAAAGCCCACGCAGACCACGCGCCGCCCAGTGCCCACTTCGAGAAGCCGCCGCGAAGACCCCACTCCCAAGGGCCCAAGCGAAGAGCCTTCACAGACCACCCGCCCCGGAAAGGCCACTCCGGCCGCCCGCCCCGGAGAGCCCGCTCAGGCCGTCCGCCCCCGGATGCCCCTGGTCGGCCGTCACAGCAGTTTCTCCCCGCACGCTATGCAGTAGCGGGCCTCGCTCCCGGCCGGGGCGGCGCACCGGGCGCAGCGTGCGCCCGGTTGCGGAGCCGCGGTGCCGGTCAGCGGCACGGGCCGGGACCCCGCGCGCAGGATCATCGGTCCGAGCGTGGACGCGTCGACGGCGTCGCCCGGGCGCAGCCGGACCCGCCCCGCCGACGCGTCCTCGATGTCGGCGACCGCACCGATCTCGTGCAGCACCCAGTCCGTGCCGAACCGGGCCGCCAGCCGCGCCGCCCGCCCCAAATGCCCCTCGGCGACGTCCCACCGCCGCTCCCCGAGCGCGACGAGCCCCCGCCGCAACGCCTCCCGCATCACGGTGCGCGACTTCTGCTCGCGCACACTGTCACCCCCGGCCGCGACCTCGGGCGGCGGCAGCTCGGGCCGGTGCCAGCGTGCGGTGACCGCCGCGTGGACATCCCCGACGGACACCATGGCGAACTGCAACCACGTCTCCAACGGGTCACCGTCGGCGTCGGCGACGAGCGTGAGCAGATAGTCTCGCCCGCCCCGCTCCCACTGGTACGTCGGAAAGCTCCAGCGATGCGGCCGCCCGGGCTGCGGAAGTCCACCGAGACGATGCGGCCGGGGCGCCTTCTCGTTCAGCGCGACCTGCCGCACCGTGGGCCGTACGGTCACCTCGATCGGCAACTGCGGGGCGTGCACCCGGCGCAGTCGCCGTACGGCGGCGGTGATCGCCCCGCCGAGACCGTCGTCCACGAACTCGGCGGTGCCGTGCAGCCGTTCGGCGAGCGTCAGCAACGGCTCGGGCGCCCAGTCCGCGCCCACGGCGAGCACATCGCAGGTGAAGTGCCCCGCGCAGGCGTCCAGTTCCTCCTCCAGCCGGGTCTCGCCAGGGCCGCTGCTGCCGTCGGTGATCAGCAGCAGATGCCGTACGGACAGCGGGCGGGCCGCGAGCAGGCCGCGCGCCCTGGCCGCCCAGACGGCGTACCCTGCGGGGCGCGGGCCGTCCCGGTGCAGTGGTATCGCGCCTGCCGCGAAGGCGGCCCGGCGCTTCTCGTGCTGATCGGCGACGGCCCACTCGGCGTCTCCCCGTGGGTAGCAGGGGACCGGCTCGGGGCCGGCGCCGAGCACGGTGAACGAGATGCCGTCGGGCAGTCCCCTGAGCGCGGCCGGCAAGGCGTGCCGGACGACCGCCCGGAGAGGTTCGGCGACATCGACCGCGATGATCACGGCGAGCTCGATCGCGGACAGCTCGGCGGGGGCGTCCCCTGCGGTCACGTCCACCCGCAGATGCGCCTCGATCTTCGCGCTGCGATGCGGCCGCACATCGCCGTCGAGGTCGACCCGCACGCGGATCTCCGGCCGCGCCGACCGCCCGTGGCCACCCGTACGCCCGCCCAGCGCGCGGCCGCCCGTACGCCCGTCCGCACGCGCTTCCGCACCACCGCGTGTACGCCCGCCCACGAGCCCGTCCCCTGCCCGCCCGTACGACGCTCCATACGTCCGCCCCCACGCCCGCAGCCCGTCCGCCCGCTCACGCCCTGGCCCATGCCCGCTCACGTACCGCCCCATGTGCCCGCTCACGCACCGGCCCATGTGCCCGCCCACGCGCCCGCTCATGTTGTGCGTCACCGTTCCTTCCCCGTTCGTCGCCGTACGCACCACATGGCCCCTGCCCGCCACCCCTTTAGCCCCTCAGTCCCCTTTAGCCCCTCCAGTCCCTCCAGCCCCTCCAGCCCCTCAGGCAACCAGGCCCTCTCCCTCCTCCCCCCAGTCAGACCACGGTCTGTGGCCGTACCGCCTGGAGGAGGTCCACGAGGTGTTCATGCGCGGCAGCCGTCTCCCCGTGCCGGGCGGCGAGTTGGCGGTAGTGGGACTCGATCCGTGCGCGCAGCTCCCGCTCCTGCGGGCTCAGCCGCCGCAGACTGCCGGGATCGAGCCGCCCGCCGCCCGCTCCCCCGGTGCCGGGCCGGTCGCCACGGCTGTGGAGCGCGTCCAGCTTCCATTCGTGCAGTTCGGTGCTGAGGCGCAACGCCTCGTCCTCGGACAGGCTCGGCCCGCCGGCGCCCGGTTCCCGGAGGACGAGGTCGCTCAGTTCGGCCAGCGCCGCGTCGACCTCGCTGGGCGCGGGCAGCGGATCGTCGTCGCGGGGCAGCCGGGCCGCGCGGATGCGCAGGGAGGCGATCCGGGTGACGGTGTGGTCCAGAGTGCCGGGACGGACCCGGCCGAGGACGTCGAGGGCGGCCCGGCGGTCGCCCGCGCGGAGCGCGAGCCGGGCGAGCCCCAGGGCCGCGCCCCCGTGCGCGGGGTTGCGGGCGAACACGGCCTCGTACAGCTCCTTGGCCGTGGGCCCGGCCGTGTCGTCGCCGAGCCGTTCGCCGCAGTAGGCGAGGGCCAGCTTGGGCGCGTACTCGCCGGGCAGTTCGAGGCGGACGGCGGCGAAGTGGCCCTTGGCCTCGGCGACCCGGCGCGGGTCGCCGTCGAGGTCGGCGCGGCGCAGCGCGACCAGCGCGCGGTGCCACTCCAGGCGCCACCGGCGCACGGCGGACGGCCCGGGGATGGAGTCGGCGGTGTCCAGCTCCTCCTGTGCGCGCTCCAGGTCGTCCCGGGTGTTCCGGCCCAGCAGGACCCGTACGTTGTGCAGGCGGATCTCGACCGAGGGCGGCTTGCCCTCCTCCTGGTCGAGGAGCCGGCCGGGGTCGTAGCCGCTGCTCACCTCGAACCGCGTGGTCTGCGGGTCGCCGGGTAGCGCCTGGGCACCGGCAGCCGACGGGCGATCTCGGTGAGGGTGGGCGCGCCGAGGTCGAGGGCGGGGGCGAGGGGCGGGTCGTACCGGTCGCGGCGGGGGCGGTCGAGCCAGTGTTCGATGCCGGGCACGGTGCCGAGCCGGGCGCCGAGCAGTTGGGGGGACGGCCAGAAGTAGTCGGAGGGTTCGGGCGGGTCGCTCTTGCCGCGCAGGGCGCGGATCTCCCGCAGCGCGCCCCGCAGTTGGCCGGCCATCTCGCGGGCGTCGGCGAAGCGGAGCCCCGGATCGGTGCGGGTGGCGCGGTCGACGACCTCGTGGAAGGAGGCGGTGCCGAGGCCGGGCACCTCGTCGACGGCCCAGCCGGCGAGTTCCCGCAGGGTGACCCCGACGGTGTGCAGGTCGTGGGCGGTGGTGGGCATGGGCGAGGACGCGGTCTCGGGCGCCATGTAGTCGGGGGTGACATGGGCGGGCGGCTGACTCTGTCCCCGCTCACGCATCCCGCCGAGATCGATGACCTTGACACCGTCCCCGTGGTGCACGACGTTCGAGGGCTTCATGTCCCCGTACACGAAGCCTCTTTCGCCACCCGTGTGCAGATGCGCGAGCGCTTCGAGGATCTGGCAGCCGTACGCGGCCACGTGCTCGATGTCGAGGACGGACTCCCCGCGTCGGGTCTCCTTGACCACCTTGTCGAGGGTGCCGTCGCCGACGTCGTCCATGACGATGTACCCGCCGGTGACCCGCCCGGAGTCGTCGCGCCGGGCGACGAAGTCACGGATCTGGACGATACGGGGGTGGCGGATGGCGACGAGGTTGCGGCGTTCGACGTCGGCGAGCCGGGCCCCGTCCTGCTCGTACCGGTTGAGCAGCCCTTTCACGGCGACGACGTCACCGAGGTGCGTGTCCTCGGCGAGGTAGACCCAGCCCTGGCCGCCGTGCGCGATGGGCCCCATGATCCGGTACTGGTCGCGCAGCACGTCGCCCTCGGCGAGTTCGGGCCGGTACGAGTAGGGCTCGCCGCAGGCCGGACAGTACCCCTCGACCGGCACCGGGCCCACGGTGTAGGGCGGCGCGAAGGTGATGCCGCACTCGCCGGACGAACAGACCATACGGACGCGCAGCGGCGCCTCGGGGTGGATGAGGCGCTCCCGGGCGGGCTGCGAGGCACGCTCGGGCAGCGCGAGCAGCTCGGCGGGCCCGAACTCCCGGGCCTCGTCGGGCAGGGCGGGCAGCCGGGGCCCGTCCTCCGCACGACCACACACGGCACAGTGCCGGGTGGGCAACAGGAGCCCACCACAAGGAGCCCCGCCGAAGCGCCGATGCGGACACGTGGGCGCCCCACGGCCACCGACCCCTCGGCCACCTTCCCGGGAGCGTTCCTCCCCGACCCCTTGCTTCATGGCCACCTGCCCCCGAGGCACCCTTCGCCCGGTCCCCACTCCCCGGCCCGACCCGACCGCCGGGCCTCATGTCAGACCTCCGGGCCTCATGCCATACCTCCGGGTGCCCGCTCTCCGGTGCGCCGCAGATCGGCGCGGAGGGTGCGAACCAACTCCCGCAGCCGGGCAAGCCGCTGCTGCGGACCCGCGCCCCCACCGGTGCCGCCACCCGCACCACCCCAACCACCCGATCCGGCCCCACCACCGCCGTCGATCAACCGAAACTCGCCCCGGCGCCGTTCGGCGGTCTCGGTGAGGGAGCCCAGCGACGCACTGTCGACCACACCGTGCCGAACCGCGCGGCTGAACTCGGCCCGCTCCAGCCGGGCGAGTAACGTGTCCGCGTGGGTGTGCAGCGCGGGCGCGAGAAGTTCGTCGCAGGCGGCGTTCCAGCCGGTGCCTCCCTCGTGCCGGAAGACCAGAAGCAGCCGGAAGCCAAGGGGCCGTAATCGGGCGAGGAGGGCGATCAACGGCCCCGGCTCGGCCTCCTCGTCGAGCCCGTCGACCAGGACGGTGACCCGCTGCCCGCCCACGGGGCCGGGCGCCGGCCCGGACGGGCGCGGCCGGGTCCCGAGGAGCCAGTCCCAGTAGGCCAGATACTGCCCGGGCGGAAAGGCGATGTGCCCCAGTGCGTGATCGGCGAGGTCGGGCCGACTGGACACCCCACCCCGGTGGACGAGGTCGGCCCGATGCACGAGATGCCGCAGGGACCGTTCCTTCCCGCTCCCCGGAGGGACCACGGTGATCTTCACCGGCTCCTCGTCGGCGTACTCGTCACCGAACCACCGCGCCAGCCTCTCCTCGAAACCATGGTCCCAGGCATACGGCGTACTCAACTCGGCGACCAGCGGCGACAGTTCGGCGATACGCGCGACGGGAATCAGATACGAGAACGCGAGCCGGTTGTTCTCCGGCAACAACCCGCCCATGTCTCCCCGCCAACTGACGACGAGCCCGACGACCCGCGCGGGCCGCCCCTCCCCGGGCCGGGTGCACACGGCCGCCCCGCTGAACCCCCGCCGCACGACCTCGGCCTTGGTCACGGCGTCGAGCTGCACGCGCTCACCGCTGACCCCGCCGATCCGCCCCCACAGACTCATCCCGTCGTCGAAGCCCTCCGCGTACCCGGTGGCGGAGACCTCCATCCCGCCCCACAACGCGGTCTCCAGCCGGGCGGGCCGCGCCTGGGGCCGGGGGCGTCCAACCGCAGTACGGCGACGTCCTCACCGCTCTCCCCCTCGGCTAGCCAACCGCCGGGCGGCACACGCGCGGACACCGCCTCGATCTCACTGTTCTCCGCGAACTCCACCCACATCACGGCATCCGGATCGCGCACCACATGCGCACAGGTCAACACGGTGTTCTGATCGACGAGCACCCCGGCGCCGCAGATGGGGCCCCGCGCACTCCCGCGCCGCAGCCGGAGCCTCCAGTCCGCACGCAATTCCCCCATGCCACCTCACAGTACGCGCGGGGCATGGTGCGTCCCTAGACTTGTGAACCAACTTGGATCGGTCAATCGATTCGGTCAATCAACGGAATCCGACGGGGTGTTGACATGAGCGATACCGAACCGGTCGGCCTGGCGGAGGCCATCGGCACGGTCCGCGCGGAACTGGCCCGGGCCCAGGCGGAGGGCGCGGCGAGCGACTGGCGGTTCAGCGTGGAGCAGGTCAGCCTGGAGTTCGCGGTCCAGTTCCACCGCTCCGGCGAGGGCGGCGCGGGCCTCCGCCTCGGCGTCGTCGAGGCCCGCCTGGGCGGCACGGTCAGCCACGACACCACCCACCGCATCCAGGTCGACCTGAAACCCCTCCCAGGCCCAACAGGCCACCACCACGAGGTAGGCCGCTGACCCACCCCCCGGGGGGCCTGATCGCCGCCTACCGACCCCTACGACACCCACACCACGCCCCACAAGCCCGTCCTCCCACCCCCACAGCGCAGCAAAAAACCGCAGCCCAATTACCTGACCTGCGGTTTCCCTTTCGCTGGATGCGGGCGGCCGGGTTCCCCGAGCCTCCGGCGCTGCCGCGCCGGAGGTCGCTCACGCAAGCCACCTCGCGGCATTCCCGGCCGTATGACGCGTCACACCCCGAGCAACACAAAAGGCCAGGTCACGAGCTATCTGACCTGGCCTTTACCGGAGCCGCCTTCGGGATTCGAACCCGAGACCTACGCATGACGAGACCGTGAGCGTTCGTGTTGCCCAGTGCCTTGCCGTGCTACGTGGTGACGTTTTTCCTGATCAGAGCATGCGCAGCAAGTTGACCCGTACCACCCCGTGATGCAGTGTCCAAAGGCGTCTGTCCACCGGCCGTCCACCGATGGGGCCGCTTGATCGGCCGCCTCCCGCGACCTCATCGCTCCTGACGAAACCCCGACAGGAGCGGAGCCCGACATGAGGACGACTGTCCATTTCCCACAAGGGGCGACCGCTCGGCACGTCACCGTGAACGCCGCAGCTTCCATCCACGACGGAATCTACGACCGAAACGATATCTACCATCATCGATTACCGGTATCATTTCACTGGCAGAAGCACCTCCGAGAGGATCACCACATGGCCAGAACTGTCATCGACCTCGATGAAGACATGGTCACCGAGGCCATGCGCATCTTCGGGACCAAAACGAAAGCCAAAGCCGTGCGCCTCGCCATGGAAGACGCCGTCAAGCGGCACCTGCGGCAGGAGGGCTTCGACGCCATGGAGGCCGGCGAGCTCGACTTCAGTGAGATCGTCGAGAACACCGGCCCCCGCAACGCAGACGGCTCCCTCAAGCACAACGGCGACCGCGACGGAGGCCGGGCCGCCTGATGCAGGACCGCTACCTGATCGACAAGTCAGCCCTCGCCCGCTGGACGAAACCGAGCGTCAAGGAGGTGCTCAGGCCACTGCACGAGCGCTACCTCCTCGCCGTGTGCCGGCCCACCGAGTTCGAGATGATCCACTCTGCACGGGACAGCTCCGAAGCAACCCGGATCAGCACCTGGCTCCACGCCTTCGACTACCTCCGCACCGACGACGACACCTTCACCCGCGCTCTCGAGATCCAGCGCCATGCCCTCAACTCAGGCTTCCACCGCGCTCTGTCCCTCCCCGATCTGCTGATCGCCGCCACAGCGGAACTGCACCGGCGGACGGTCCTCCACTACGACGGAGACTTCGACATGATCGCCTCCCTCACCGGCCAACCCACCGAATGGGTCGTCCCGCCCGGCAGCGCCGACCGATGAGAATGCCGGCCTTCCCCACCTCCCATGAGAGGTCTGGTGCCCCTCATGGAATGGTCGCCAGGGAGTTCGGCAGCTGGCCTGCGTCAGCGCACTGGTCACCCTGTACAGCCTGGATCTGCGCGGACCCCTGCGGGTCCTGGCCTGGACCGCCGGGATAGGCCTCGTCGAACTAGGCGACCTGCGACCGGGCCGCTTTACACCGGCGCTGAGGACTCCAAGGCAAGTGTCTCCACTGTTCAGACTGCACAAGAGACGGGGCATCTGAGACAGCACCTGCGGGGCCGAGATCGGATGCACCCTGCACACACGCCGCACAAATGGCCACCGGATGGCCACCGGCGATCACTCCGAAACTCGATGCAAAAGCCCTCAGAACCATGAACTCGCAGGTCACAGTGGCGAACCGAAAACCGGACAAAAGCTGTAAACCGGGGACCTACGCATTTCGATGCACAGACCAGCAGTGCCCGATTCGCCAGATATCCAAGGTCAACGAAAAAAGAAAACCCCAGGTCAAAGGCCTGACCTGGGGTTCACCATGGAGCCGCCTTCGGGATTCGAACCCGAGACCTACGCATGACGAGACCGTGAGCGTTCGTGTTGCCGAATACCGCGCGCTGCCGCCGAGTGATGTCGTGCCTGATCAGAGCGCTTACGGCAAGTTGCCCCCTGCTACCCCGTACTGTCCCGTCCAAAGGCGTCCGGCCACCAAGCGGCCACCGGATCGGGCGCTCCCGAAGCGACGGGTCTCGAATCGGTGAGTTGTCGGACTCGGACAAGGCCCCATCCACTGGACACCTAGGCCACCGCCACCGACCAGTCCAGTCCAGTCCAGTCCAGCCGTAGATCGTGATCTTGATGCCGGGGATGCGGTCTACCTCAGGTAGTGACCGGTGCATGATCTGACCGTGCCTGGTGGGCGGCTGCGGTGTGCGCACATGCCACGGATGTCCCCCATGGGGAGCGGCTCTGCCCGCCGTATCATGACGGCACACGGGAAGGAGCACCGTCCATGAGTGTCGACGCGATCACGCACACCGAGTTCCCCGCAGGATACGTGGTGTTCTTCGGCGCCGACGGAAAGATCATCATGACCCCGCAGAGCGAAGAGCACTCCAGCACGATCAAGTCGATGCAGATCGACTCTCTCGCCCTCGGCCGTCATGCGAAGGTCACCTCTGACGTCTACATCGACTTCCCGGCCGACGAGAACTCGGCCCCCGACCTGGCCATCCTGCGCGAGGACGCGCGCAAGGAGGGCAAGCGGTACAGCTTCGCGGACGTCCTGCTGATCTCCGAGGTCGTCTCGACCTCCTCAGCGCGCAAGGACTACGACGACTGCACCGCGAAGTACTGCCGCTACGGCATCCCCGTCTACCTGGTCGTGGACCCCTACGCCCGGGAGGTCGTCCTGCACACCGAGCCCACGGCGAGCGGCTACAGCACCGCGCTCAAGCGCGCGTACGGCACAGGCAAGCTCCCCATCCCCCTCGCCGACGGCCGCACCTTCACCCTCGACCTCGACGAACTCCCCCTGCCGGACCCGGAGCCCGACACTCACTGAGTCTGAGAAAACGCGCCCCGAAGCAGGAAGAGGCCCGGCAGCCGGTCGGCGAGGGCACGATCATCGAAACCGCGACTGAAGAACTCCACGCATTGGGGCGCCCGGGGTTTGGTGATCACTCCCGGGGTTTCGCTGTCCTTCCCGCCCCATTCTGGCCCCAGGAAGGCCCGGCGGCGGGCTGGGCCCCGTCGGGCGGGACTCCAGTACTGGGCCCGGCGACAAAAGGGCGTCCAGCGCACCGACCTTGCGACGCGAAGACGCTCTTCTCACATCCCCGCACCGTTCATCCGGTGCGGGGCAAGCTCGGCCATCACCGACGTGGTCCGCTCCGTCGTCACCCCCGCCGCCCTCATTGCCGACCAAGCCAATACCGCGATCGTCGAGGCCCCGAACCCGGCCGGCCTGGACGAGGTCGACGAGATCACCCCAGTCGAGCAGATCGAGGCCGCCGCCCGCGAGTACGAGCACGCCGCCGACCAGGCCCGCCGCACTGACCGTGGCGAGCGCACCGCGAAGAAGGTCCTCGCGAGGCTGCCCGCCGGCACCCACGGCACATGGCGCGTCTTCCGCACTCCGTCCTCGCGGCAGGCCCGGACCTCGCTGAGATCACTCGCATCTTCAAGGCCCACGACCTCGCCCCGTCTCGATGAAGGCCTGCACCCCGAGCCTCAAGGTCGAACTCGCCGAGGCCGCACCGGTCGAAAAAAGGCGCATTCTACGCGCTTCGTAGCAGGGCGGTAATCGGTCTCGGGGGCAGCGTCCCCCGAACGGAGAAGGACGCCTGTTCCGCCCTCGCCAGGGCGACTACCACCGAAAGCAGAACGCCCTCGGCCGGTGGTTACGTCAACGGTCCCGAAGTCTGGACCCAACTCCTGCATTGAAGGAGCAAGACCATGGCGAAAACAGCAACAAGCGTTACTCCCGTCGGCGTCACCAAGCACCTAGCTTCTCTGCCTCCACAGCCCGAAGCCCTCAATCTCGACGCAGAAATGCAGGCCCGCGCCGAGCAGGACTCCGCCCGCATCATGGCTGCCATCAACAACCCCACCACCGTGTTCGAGGCGCTTACCGCTGCGCACGGCATCCAGGTCGTGGAGTTGGAAGGTCCATTCGACGGCCTGTACGGGCACTACCTGCAGCACAAGGACGGCACCCGTCTCCTCGTTGTCCCCGCCGGACAGGCTCCCTCCACCCGCCTGTGGGCCGCACGCGCCCTCCTCGCCCACCAAGGCGTGATGCCGGTATGACCTTCTCCGACTTCGACAAGGCCACCGCCGCCAACCCCCACCGCGTTCCTCGACCGGCTCGCCGCCGTCCTCCCCGGGGCGGTCGACGAGGCGATGCGGAAGGCCCTCCCGGACGTGTACACCACGCAGAAAGCCAAGGAACTCGCGGACGACATCTTCCTCCGCCTCCGCCAGCTGTACACCGACAAGGCCACGGAGGTGACGCTGTGACCGTCTCCACCACGAAGCCGTCCGCCGACCACCTGATGGACACCCCCTGCCCGTGCTCATCAGCGAGTTGGGCGTCACCCTCACCGACTCCCCGATCACCGACCGGGCGTTCTTCGGCGCCGTCATCGTCCAGCGCAAGACAGGTGAGCTGCGGCTCACCATGCCGACCGGGCGCAGCGAACTGGAGCACGACACCGTCGCCCGGTACCTACTCGCCCAGGCGCTCGGGGTACCGGTGCCTGACATGCCGGCGCCGTTCGTCACGACCCGTATCCCCGCCAAGCAGACCGAGGTGACGCTGTGACCGCCACGATCCCCCTCGACCTCACCCTCACGGTCCGACGCGGAACCACCTCCCCCGGCAAAGCCGCCAACCTCCGCGACCTCAGCCCCGCCGACGGCACCGCCACCCTCATCTACGACAGGCACCTCGCCAACCCCGGCACCGCCGTCTGGCTCGCCCGCATCTCGCTGCGCCAGCACGGGTACGCCGTCCGCGAGGTGATCCTCGACGGCATGGGCTCGGACATCACCGGCCTGTTCCGGGAAGCGTCCCGGCTCCGCCTGGACGTCCACCTGGGCAGCGGCAGAGGCACTCCCAGGGTCGTCACCTACGACGACAGCCCGGCCGCCTACCAGGTCCCGGCTGGCTGGGACCTGGCGGACGCCACCGACCGGCTGCCCGCCGCGCATGCGGCGGCTCGCCCCCACGTTGTCCGCGTACTGCGCGCCATCGACCTAGAGAAGGAGAACAACGGCGGGCGTATCGACAAGGCCCTCGACGTGGCAGCCGGGATGATCCTGGAGACCGGGGACCCCGACCAGGTGTGGGACACGCTCACCCGTGTCCTCTGCGAGACCGGGTCCGAGCGGGCGGAGGTACCGGCATGACGACCGCCCTCAACGCCGACGCCACCCGCATCATCGGGCAACTCCAGGAAGGGCACGCCGCGATGAACGCGGCCGGGCTCGGCAGCCCCGCACTGGACGACTTCAGCAACCTGCTCACCGAAATGATCGCTGAGGCTCCCGACCCGAAGTTCCGTCTCCACGAGATCGTCGAGCTCCTCGCCCGAGAACCCGGCAAGACTGCCAAGTCCGCCTGAGCGGCACCCGTAGACGGCCCCGGGCTCAGGGACTCCACCGCTGGCCCGGGAGCGATCCGCAGCCGGCTCACTCGTACGGACCGGTACGTCACGCAGGCGCCCGAGGGCCGGCGGCAGACACGCTGCAGGGCGGCTGCATCGGAAAGTCCGCCTCGCTGACGACATGGAGGACAACGTCGAGCAGGCTTCGCAGGTCATGGCAGGGTGGCCGGCCGAAGTCCAGGCCGGGCCTGAGCCGCTCGGCCCGAGTTCAGCGACGCGGAGCTGGTCACCCTGGCGGCGATCCAGGCCTTGCTGGGCTTCTCCGAAGCCCGCTGGCTGCGCTACGCCCATGCCCGCCTGCGCGACAGCCCGCCCGCGCCAGCCGCTGGTGGGCGAAGAACCTCTTCCAGCGAGTGACCTGCCCCAGGCGGACGTAGCGGGCGACACGTCGCAGGGAAAGACCATCGCGCAGCACGAGGATGGCCAGCAACCTCGTCGAGTTCGACGTGCTCATCGACAACCCGAACCCGACTGAGACCGTAAAGCGCCAACTGCTACAGGCGCAGGAGCCACGCAACGAACGGGTTGCAGACCGCGCACCAGGCGGAGCACGTTGATCGTGGAGTTGTCCGGATGGCACAACTCTGCAGCCCAGAGCAAGCCGGTGACCGCGCGGCAGATCAGGACCCGTTTGCACGATCGCTGCACACTTGGCCACCATATGGCCACCACGGCGAACCCGACAGACCCGACCTGACCGGTAACACAGAGCAAAATGCCAGGTCAAAGCCCTGTGAATCGAAACAGCCACTGGCAGTCAATCCCAGACCTACGCATTGCGATGCGTAGCCCGCAGGTGCCCGATTAGCCCGGATTCCAAGGTCACCCAAAACAAGAAACCCCAGGTCAAAGGCTTGACCTGGGGTTCACCATGGAGCCGCCTTCGGGATTCGAACCCGAGA
The DNA here is from genome assembly GCF_020982545.1 of Streptomyces sp. MNU76. Lineage (GTDB taxonomy): Bacteria > Actinomycetota > Actinomycetes > Streptomycetales > Streptomycetaceae > Streptomyces. The sequence continues at coordinate 84,129 of NZ_JAJKLK010000007.1, forward strand.
CCTACGCATTACGAGGCCATGAGTGATCGTGTTGCCTGGCGACGACTGATGCTGCCGGATGCTGTTGTGCCTGATCAGACCACCCGCGCCATGCTGAGCGCCGGTATCTCGTGCCGCACCATCCACAGGCGTCCGGCCACCCCTTGGCCACTTCCGGCATCCCCGGCCCCGCTCCCCTGCCCGCACCACACGGTTGTCAGACTCCCACAGACTGCTCAGTCCCACCGCGGCATGATCGAAGACGCGGGCTTCAGGTCGGACCCGACCAGTCGAAGGTGATGTGCTTGCTGGACTGACCCTCCCTGCTCCAGTGGAAGCCGAAGTCGTCGGCGCGGTCCACAGTCGACCGGCCCCAGGTCGCGACCTGCCCCGGACCGGTCTCCGATCCCGGCAGGTTGGTGGACTGCACACGCGCCCCCTCGGGGGTCGTCGGTCCGGTGAGGGCCATCGCACTCGCCTCGACCCGGCCCGGAACGGTGGCCTTCCAACCGCCGAGGTCCTCGTCGACCCGCACCTCGATGGGGGCGAAGTCCATGCCACGCATCTCGGCTCCGAACATGCTGATCATTTCGGCAGGCCAACTGCCGGCCTGACCACCGAAGATCATCTGCAGTGCCTCGCGCTGCGCGTCGTCGGCCCTCTCGTCAAGGAAGACGGCCCCGTACGCATCGGAGTGCTCGGCCCACACGTTGCCGACGAACGAGGCGACCATCAGCACGTTGAGGCCGCCCAGCGGCACATCGCCGTAACGCCCCTCGCGCACATGCCAGGCCAGGACTCCCTCGCAGTCACCGTAGGTGGGCGGCTGTGCGAACGAGCAGGGGCACGGCACATCGCACTTACAGGTGTCGAACCAGTCCCCGGACGCATGCCACTTCGGAACAGACTTCGCGGTCTCCGTCATGTCCTCGCCTCCTCGCGACCCACACCGGGTGAATCAGGTGGTCGGCAATCTCGCGGGGAACACGCCGCCGTGGGACACCGCATCCGCTCGGTGACACGGGCCATCACCTCCATTCTCCTCCCTGTGCCGCAGGAGAGCCAAGGCGTCCGGGACGGAGCAGACGCCTCGCAGGCGGCCGCCTTCTGTGGTGACCTGGAAGCGTGTTCCGTAACCGGGCATCCCTCTCCGCGCCCATGCGGCCGGGCAATCTCCTCCCCGTGCGGGAGATGACCATCGCCTGGCCCCTCATGCTGCTGCTCGCCCTGCTCGCCTGGCTCCTCGTGGTCGGGCAGGCCGATGGCACGGAGATGGGGCCGGGGACGATGGGCCTCGGCCTGCCGCTGTTCCTGCTGCTCTGGGTGATCATGATGGCCGCCATGATGTTCCCGTCCGTGTCGCCGGTGGCCATCACCTGGGTCCGGGCCATCGGCCGTCAGTCGTCCGGCGCCGTCCGGGCAGCGCGGACCGCCCAGTTCGTGGGCGGATACCTGATCGCTTGGACGGTGTTCGGACTCGTGGTGTACGGGATCCTCACGGTGACCGGCAACCTGGTCGACAGCCACCCCGACGCCGGGCGCTGGATCGGCGCCGGAGCCTTTCTGCTCGCCGGACTTCATCAGCTCAGTCCGCTGAAGAACGTATGCCTGCGCCACTGCCGAAGCCCCATGGGCCAACTCGTGCGCTACGCCGGCTACCGGTCGCACGCCCGCGATCTGCGCGTCGGGGCCCACCACGGGCTCTACTGCGTGGGCTGCTGCTGGGGCCTCATGATCGTCCTTGTACCGCTCGGCACCATGAACATCGCGGCGATGGCCGGACTCACGGTCGTCATCTTCGTCGAGAAGCTGTGGCGGCTGGGACCGGTGTTCAGTACGGCGGTCGGTGTCGTGTTCCTGGTCCTGGCCGCGCTGGCCCCGTTCCAGTCCTGGCTTCTGCCAGCACTGGAGCATTCGGGGCCGTCGATGCGACCGATGACTTAGGCGACTGACGGGTTGATCAACCTCAGCGACCGGCCACCTGCGGTTCAGCAGCAGTCGCATCCCGAGCCGCAACCGCACGCATCCGCTTCCTGGCGCGGAACCGGGATCGAGACGGCCGAGGTCACGCAGCACCCCTTGCCCTGCCACGCGTCGCGGCCTTCCTTGACCGCGATGGCGGCGATGACGAGAGCCGCGATCGGGTCGGCCCACGACCAGCCGAGCACCGCATTGGCGACCAGGCCGACGAGCAGGACGCCGGAGAGGTAGGTGCACAGCAGGGTCTGCTTGGAGTCCGCGACCGCGCTGGCGGAACCCAGTTCGCGTCCGGCCTTGCGCTGGGCAGCGGACAGGAACGGCATGACGGCCAGGGACAGGGCGGCGATCACGATGCCGGGGATGGAGCGGTCGGCCTCGCCGGCGCCGGTCAGGGCGCGCACCGCGTCGACGGTGACGTACGCGGCGAGCGCGAAGAACGACACCGAGATGACGCGCAGCGTCGTCTTCTCCCGCGCCTCCCGCGCCGCGTGCTCGCGGGCGGAGAACTGCCAGGCGACCGCGGCGGCGGCGGAGACCTCGATGACCGAGTCGATGCCGAAGCCGATCAGCGCGGTGGAAGAGGCGATCGTTCCCGCGGTGATCGCGACGATCGCCTCGATGACGTTGTAGAAGATGGTCGCGGCGACCAGCAGGCTTATCCGGCGTGCCAGCGCATCACGCCGGGCCGGGGACGGCCCGAGGGATGTCGCGGCCATCAGCAGCAGCCCTCCGTCTCCGCGTCCGGGCAGGTCCGGTCCGCCTCGACCGCCACCACGGCGTTGCGCAGGTCGTCCAACGCGTGCCCGAGGCGTTCATCGGCCAGCTCGTAGCGGGTGCGGCGACCGACAGGCACGGCGACGACCAGACCGCAGTCCCGCAGGCACGCCAGGTGGTTCGACAGCCTCGTGCGGGAGACACCGAGGGCGTCGGCGAGATCGGAAGGGTGGGCCGGGGCCTCGCGCAGCGCGAGCAGCAGCCGGCAGCGGATCGGGTCGGCGAGCGCGCGGCCGAAGCGGGCCAGCACCTCGATGTCAGAGGCAACAGTCAGCACATGGCGAAAGTACATGACATCCTGAATTCAGGAGATCGTGGACTGTCCCGCTTGGCGGCGGCGCCTAGGCTGACTGCGCAGAGAATCGGGAGGCGGACAGCCGTGGCAGACGACGGGCAGGAGTTGGGCGAGGCCCAGCGGGCGCACTGGCAGCAGACGTACGCCGCCCACCCTGGCATGTACGGCGAGCAGCCCTCCGCTCCCGCGGTCCACGCCGCCACCGCCTTCCGCGCGGCCGGGGCGACTGTGCTGGAGCTGGGCGCCGGACACGGGCGCGACGCCCTGTATTTCGCACGCGAGGGCTTCACCGTGCAGGCCACCGACTTCAGCCCGGTCGCCCTGGAGCAGCTGCGCGGCTCCGCCCGGGACCAGGGCATCGCCGGGCAGGTCACCACCATGGTCCACGACGTGCGTGAGCCCCTGCCGCTGCCGGACGACTCGGTCGACGCGGGCTTCGCGCACATGCTGCTGTGCATGGCCTTGTCCACCAAGGAGATCCACACGGCGGTCGGCGAGATCCGCCGTGTCGTGCGGCCGGGCGGGTCTTCGTCTACACCGTCCGCCACACCGGCGACGCCCACTACGGCGCCGGCACCGCCCATGGCGACGACATCCACGAACACGGCGGGTTCGCCGTGCACTTCTTCCCCCGCGATCTGGTCGACGCCCTCGCCGACGGCTGGAGCCTGGACGAGATCCACGCGTTCGAAGAAGGCGACCTCCCCCGTCGGCTGTGGCGCATCACCCAGACCCTGCCCGGATGACCGCCGCCGGCTGGTCGGCGCCGGACATCACCGTCTACGGCAGCCCCAGGTTGACGCAGCCCCGGATACCGGGCAGATCGCTGGGCGCGGCGGGACAGGCGGTGGTCAACGGCTTCGGGTTGCGCCATCGGTATGGCCATCGACGCGGTCGAACGCGCCCAGGACGAACTGCCCCGCCCCGGCGTCCGACACCGGGTCGAACACTGCGCGCTGCCTGAGGACGCGCAGATCAAGCGGATGGCCGACCTGGGCATGTGGGCGGTCTTCCAGCCCCAGCACAACTGGTACACCGGTGACTGGGTGCTGGACACCATCGGCGAGAGCGCACACCGTTACAGCCCCGCCGGCCTGTTCCAGGCCGCGGGCGCTCCCTACGTGCTGAGCTCGGACGCGCCCGTGGCCTGGCCCTCCCCGTTGGAGGCGGTGGCAGCCGCCGTTCACCGGCGCACTGTCCTTGGCACCGTCCTCGGCGGCACCGACACAGCCCTCACCGTCATGCAGTGGCTCCGCGCTCATACCCTGGCCGGGGCCGCCGCCCTGCACCGTGACCACGAGACCGGCTCCCTGGAACCCGGGAAGTGCGCCGACTTCGCCGTCCTGGCCACCGACCCGACCACCGTTCCACCGATCGAACTCCCCGGCATCGCGGTGCGGCAGACCTGGATCGGCGGGGCCTGCGTCTTGGACCGCTCCCTGTCCGGGCAGGACACCCGCGGATGAGCGACACCATGCCGGCCGAACTGCTCGGCGGCGGAAACCGGATCGTGCGCGAGGCCGTCCCCTGCTGGCACTTCGCCATGATGAACGACCAGGTCCGCAACCAGGCCTTTCGCGAGGCCATCGAGAAGACCGTGCGCTACGACGACCTGGTCCTGGACATCGGTACCGGCGGCGGGCTCACCGCGCTGATCGCGACCCGCGCCGGCGCGCAGGTCATCACCTGCGAGGCCAACCCGGTCACCGCGCTACTGGCCGACCGGGTGGTCCGCGCCAACGGCTACGGCGACCGGATCACCGTGGTCCCCAAACCGTCCACGGAACTCGTCGTCGGCCGCGACCTGCCGCGCAGGGCAGACGTCCTGAGCGCCGAGGTCTTCGACTGCGGCCTGCCCGGCGAGTTCGCCCTGCCGGCCCTGGAGCACGCCCAGCGCGAGCTCCTCACCCCAGGTGCCCGCCTCGTCCCCGCGGGCGGACGGCTCTGGGCACAGATCATCGAGAGCGAGGACCTGTTCGGGCTCAACAACGTCGGCATGGTGGACGGCTTCGACCTCACAGCCTTCAATCTGGCCACCACCCAGAACTACTTCCCGTGCCGGGTCGACCGCCTCGTCCACACCCGACTCACCCCCGCGTTCCCGCTCTTCGATTTCGGCTTCGCCAATCCGCCCACTTCGCAGTCCAAGCACCTGGATCTGCCTGCCACCGCGAACGGCACCGCGAACGCCGCCGTCATGTGGTTCGAACTCGATCTCGGCAACGACATCAAACTGAGCAACCAGCCCGGCCGACCCTCACACTGGCACCAGGCCGCGCAGACGTTCGGCACGCCGCTCCCAGTGACAGCGGGCGCCACCCTGCACGTCACCGCCGAACACGACCTGACCCACGTGACCGTCAACCTCCAGGCAGGCAACCCCCGTTCAACTGAGACCTCTCCCGACACACATGCCTGACGCGCACCGGCAGCGTTGATCGAAACAGGTAGCCGTTGTCTCACCGGTCATGACCGGTGAGACAACGGCTACTCACTTGCCCGGCCGGACGGATGCGCCGTCCGGCCGGGGGTTATGCCCAGACCTGGCGCATCAGCCAGAGGCTCTTCGCGGTGCCCGCGCCCTGTGCGAAGACGTAGAGGAGGTTCTCGCTGTTGGCGATGACTGCCTGGGCGGTGCCGATGCTGCCGCCCAGGTCCTGGAACGTGCCGTAGGCGGGCTGGTTCTCCTGCTGCTGAGGTGCTACCCACAGGGACTTCGGGCCGCCCGCGCCGCGGACGAAGACGTAGAGGCGGCCGTCCTGGGCTAGGAGGGCGGTGGGGTGGTCGAGGATCTGGCCGCCGAGCGACACCGATGTCTCGAAGCTGTCGTAGTCGGCGCGCTGGCCGACCCGCCAGGCGGCGCCGTCCGAACCTCGGTAGAAGATCTGCGCGTGGGCGGAGGCGTCCACCGTCGCCGTGGGCCTGCTGGTGACGCCGGTGGTCTCGCTGCTGATGCACGCCTGCGAGAAGTACTCGGCCTCCCAACCCGGTCCGGTCGGCCTTCCACGGCGACAGCGGCTACGGGCTCGGCGTACTACGCACGCCGGTGTAGGTGCTCCCAGGCCAAGCGCCGTCGGAGCCAGAACGAGAGTGGGGCCGGGCGGAGCCGTCGCGCCGGTCACTCGACTCAGCCCGGCGGAGACCCGTCCACCGAGCTGAGGGAACTGCCTGCGAAACGCCACTCCGTCAGCGCGACGTTCTGGCGGGCGTCCCAGGTGAGACCGAGTTCCTGAACTGGTCCGTCAGCGGCTCAGTTGACCTCGATCAGGTGATTCCACCCAGGGTGCGTTTCCGCTTGAGTGACGTGTCTTCAAGATCCGTTGCTTGATGCGGTGACGGCTCGTTGCGGTTGCTGGTGATCAACTGGCGTGGATACGGCAGCTGTAGATAGCCGTTGCTGAACCTTTCTGATCATGGTGTGGTGTCGGCGTAGGCGTGCCAGCGGCGGTGGCAGAGGCGGGCGCGGTGTTGGTGCCGTCGGCGCCAGGTGGACCACCACAGCAGGTGGTCGCGGTCGCGTCTGGGCGACGGAAGGATCAAGGCCCGCAGCAGGCGGAGGAGTTCGTGGCTGCTGAGGGGGACGAGGTCGGCCTCGCAGGGATCGTCGCGGGTGGCTTGTGCGGTGCGTTCGAGGGCGGCTGCGGTGGCCAGGAACGCGTAGGGGACCAGGGTGATCACGCTCCAGCGGTGCCAGGAGTTCCAGCAGGTGACCTGGCCTTTGTCGAGGTGGCAGATCTCTTTCGCGTCCTGGAAGTCGTCCTCCACCCGCCACCTGAGACACACCAGTGACACCAGTCTCGCCAGGGTCACCGGCCCCGGAGCGAAGCAGCGGTAGTAGGACACGGTGCGGGTGTAGCGGTGTCGGCGGACCAGCAGCACCGAGGTCCCCGCGTCGAGGTCGTGTCCCTCGGGAGTGTCGTCGGCGGTGACCTCGATCATCGCCCAGTCGTAGTCGCGTACGCCCTTCTGCCCCGAACCGGTCTGCATCCGCTGCCAGGCCCGCTTCGGCAGCCGGGCGGCGGCCTTGGCCACGCTCAGCTTCACGGGGCCGGTGGTGACCTGGTGATTGGAGCGCACTCCCACGACGTAGCCCAGGCCCAGCTCACGGCAGGCGGTACGCAGCTCCCGCCCTCCGTAGATCTCGTCCCCCAGGAAGAACGAGGCGGATATGCCCTGCCGTTGGGCGGTGCGGAGCATGTCCGCCGCGAGCTGTGGCTTGGTGGCGAAGCACAGTTCGTCGGGGACACCGGTCAGCTCACGGCGTTCCTCATCGGCGGCCCACTCCTGGGTGAAGTACAGGCGCCGGCCGATCAGGCAGTGCCCGGCGGACGAGGCGAAGGTCAGGTGCACGGCGACCTGGCACAGATCCACACCGCCGACCGAGCCGGAGTACTGGCGGGCCGCGGCCACCGCGTCGGTCGAGGACTTGGCGTCCCCCGTCTCGTCCGCGATCAGGATCCCGTCGCCGTCGTCGAGCAGGCCCACGGCCCAGGTCGCGGTCCTCTCCAGTACCGCCTCCTCGTCCCACACCGCACGGGACAGCAGATGGTGCAGGCGGTGCGGGCCCCGCTCACCGATCGCTTCGGCCAGGCTCCAGCAGTTGACGTCCTCGAGCTCCATCAGCATGCCCCGCGCCATCCGCGCGAACGTCTCCCGGGTCTCACAGCGGGCGAAGCAGCCGGACAACGAAGCCAACAGGCCCTCGAACGCGATCTCGTGGCCTTCGTGGCCTACCGTGGCCGAAGCGGCCGTCTCGTTCTGATGTTGCGTCACACCACGTCATGATCAAGGCGGCCGTCCTCATGCTCACGCCCGCCCCCTCAAGCCGCTGAACAGCAGCGACGAGCACCGGCAGACCTATCTACAGCTGCCGTATCAGTACGAGAGCATCTCCTTCCAGGAGGTTCACGGTGAGGTGCTCCCGCTGTTTCCGCCCCCTCCCGGCAGGGTCGCCGATCTCGGCGCGGGCTCGGGTAGGGATGCAGCGGCACTCGCCAGGCTCGGCCACCAGGTGGTGGCGGTCGAACCGACGCCCGAACTCCGCGAGATCGGTAAGCGACTGCACGCGGACGTGCCCATCGAATGGATCGACAGCGCGCTGCCCGGACTTCCCGGAGTGCACGGTCCCTTCGATCTCGTTCTGATCGTCGCTGTGTGGATGCACCTGGAGTACGGAGACCGGGAGGCGGCCATGACGCGCGTCCGGTCGTTGCTGTCCCCGATGGGGCGTGTGCTCATCACCCTTCGCCACGGTCCCGCCCCCTCCGGGCGGCGGATGTTCGACGTCCCGCTTTCCGAAACGATTCGGCTGGGGCGCCGGGTCGGCCTCGACCCACTGGCGGTGCGTGAACAGCCCGACCTGCAGGGACGCGCGGAGATCTCGTGGAGCGCGCTGGTCCTGCAGGCCACCTCGCGGCGCCCTCGTGAGTGAACGCTTCGCGAAAAGGGTTCTTCACTCAACGCATCCACATGCGTACTTTCCGTACGGTACGGTCACCCCAACAGCACATGTATATGAAGACGGCCCCCGCAACGGCTGCAATCGTTCGCGAAGGCCTGAACCACCAGTGGGGGTAGGGGCTCCCACTGAGTGGTGTGCATCGTGAAGTTGCTGGTCACGGGTCTGGTGTGAGGAACGGGAGAGCTACTCGCGCTGGTCGGCGGCTGGTGTCCATGGTGAAGATCGTCTGACTGGTCGGCCGGGGCGGTTCTCGGGTTCTGCTGCGCCTGCCGGGAGGGCCCGCCTACGATCCGTCACCGTGCGGATACGCGACCAGATCGAGGGGAGGGTACGGGGATGTCCGAGCTGGAGCGGATCACGGCGCGCCGGAGTGAGCTGGACGCGCTGGCCGAGGAGCTGGGCAAACAGCTTCAGGAAGTCCAGGCGGAGCGGGAAGAGTTGGTGATCGCTGAGCGGTCCTGCTGCGGCTGGCCGATCCGCGTGGTGGTGCCGCCTTCCGCGTCTGTCCTGGCGAGACGCCCGCCGAGGACGCGACGGAGCTGCTGGCCGAGACAGATCATGTGCTCACGGAGCTTGAGGCACTGATCCGCCGGATCAACCGCACGAACGCCACGGTGGACATGGGCCCCGACGGCACCCTGACCGACGCACTGGCCCGCCGGGACGCACTGCGCCTGCGGCACGCCGTACTCACCGCCGCGGCGGACGCCACACCTGACGGGACGCGCCAACTGAAGTGCTCCGATCGATTGAGGCGCGATCCGGACCCGGCCGTTACCGGCTCGTAAGTCGCACCGTGCAGGCTTTTGCCACATGTATCCACCCCGCCGCCTTGCCGCCATCTCAGCGCGTCTCTGCGTGGTTGCCCTGCTGCTCACGGCTGCGGGGTGCGGCACGGACTCCGATCCGGCCGGCTCCGGCACCGGCACCACTGGCTCCGCCGCCACGGTGGAATCCGGCGGCCAGGGCGCCCCGCCGAAGGCCGCTGCGGGCTCCCTCACTTGGGAGTTCGAGTACATCGCGGACTTCAGCGGAAAGCTCGCCGATGTTGCCGTCCTGGCCGAGGACGACATCTGGGCGGTCGGGACCGAGAACAACGGCACGGCCAACGCCCACCTGCTCCACTACGACGGTACGCAGTGGAAGCGCGAGCCCCTTCCCGAAGCTCTCGGCACCACCGACTACCCGCCACTGTTCGAAGAAGTCGGCGAGAAAGCACTGTGGCTGCGGCCGCAGACCTCCGCACAGCGCACCGGCGTGAACCCCTGGGCACAGTGGGACGGCACCCGCTGGTCCGCGGTGCCGAACCCCCCGCCAGGCAAAGTCAGGGACTTCGAGGCCGCGGGCCCGGACGACATCTGGGCCCTCGACGGCGAGCGGACCGCCCAGCACTGGGACGGCACGTCCTGGACCACGACCCGGCTGCCGTACGACGCCTCCGACCTCGCCGTGGCGGGACCGGACGACGTCTGGGCGGTCGGCAGCCGCTCGACCGGGCCGGGCACCGAGCTGGGCCACGGCGAGCGGTACAGCCAGCCCGCCTCGATGCACTGGGACGGCACGTCCTGGACGTCGGTGGAGACTCCACAGGCCCGCTTCGAGGAGCCGATCCCGCCGGAGCCCGGCGCCAGCCTCGGCCAGGTCTTCGCGCTCGACAGCGGTGAGGTGCGCGCGTACGGCATGAACACCTTCAACCACGGCGAGGTCGAGGACGAACCCGCGGACGAGTACATCCGGCTGCGCTGGGACGGCTCGAAGTGGGTCGAGCAGCCGCCCGCGCCCGGCGGGTGCACTCTGCGGATCCCGGTGGGTCAGGACGACGAGGGCCTGTTCCTCAGCGGCAACTGGTACCTGACCGACGACGGCCGGTGTGTGAAGATCAAGCGCCACCGCCTGCCGCTGTCGACCGGTGCCCGCAAGGGGTCGAACCAGTCGCTGTGGCTGGAGGAGATCCACCGAGTGCCCGGCACCGACGACTGGCTGGGGGCCGGACACGTCCAGGTCAACCAGTCCGGCGATCCCTTCGGCGCCCCCGTCGTCGTACGCCTGAAGCGCGGCGGCTGACCTTCTCGGCCGGCAACCGGCCGATACGCGCCGCCACCGGCACGGCCACGAAGGCCGGCGCCCCTGCACGCCCGTAGCCGTGTCGGTGGAGCACGCCGTACCGGCGTAACTGGAGAGCCCCCGGCGGCAGTTGAGTTTGGTGTGAAGAAAAACAACCCTCACGCCGAGGGCCCCGACGGCCTTGTCTGCGCCGCCCGCCTGCCGTTGTCGAGCGCGACCTTGAACTGGCTCGCTGACCTGATACGCGGCCATCTGAAGAAGATCGGCTCGCGGTGGCGGGCGCTGCCCGCCGGGAAGATCGCCGGCATCGTGCTGGCGGTCCTGCGCTGTGACCAGCGGCCCGGCGATCTGGCCGGCGGCAACGGCATCCACCGCACCACCGTCACCCGGTGAGTGCGGGAAGTCGTGGGCCTGCTGGCCACCCGCGCCCCGCGCCTGGACCGGGCGCTGAAGAAGATCGTCCGAACGGGTGGCGGAGTCGTACTGCTGGACGGCTCCCTGATCCGCACCCGACACCGCTCCGGCACGGCGAACCGGAAGAGTTACTCCGGCAAGCACAAATGCCACGGCCTGCTCGTGATCGCACTCACCGACGACAAGGGCCGGCTGCTCTGGGTCTCCGCCGCACGTCCCGGACGTACCTCGGAGATCACCGCCTCCCGTCACGACAAGCTCACCGCCCACCTGAGGGCGGCCGGCCTTGCTGCGATCGCCGACCTGGGCTTCATCGGCCTCGACGACAGCGGCCCGGACACCGACCCGGCGGTGATCACTGGCTACAAGGCCGCTCGGAACCGACCCCTGACCCGAGGTCAGAAGCTGTCCACCAAGGCGCTGGCCGCGGTCCGCGCCCCGGTCGAGCACGGCTTCGCCCACCTGAAGAACTGGAGGGTCCTGGGCAAGGTCCGCACCGACCCGAAGTGGGCGACCACGCTGGTCAGGGCCCTGCTGGTCCTGACGAACCGTGAAATCGCCCGCTGACCGGTGATCTACACCGAAGTCATCCGCCCGCGACCAGCACGAGCCTCCCAAGCCTCACGCACACCAGACCCATGACCAGCAACTTCACGATGCACACTGCTCACTGTAATTTACCGGCACCATATCGCGCCCCCACGCGCCTACACCCAGCTCTCCCACGACATCATCCAGCACCCCCTCCTCTCCTCGGACGCCGTCCGCCTCCTCACCTGGCAACTCTCCCTCCCCCCAGGGAGCGCGCGAACCCCTCTCCCGTACCGCCGAACGCGCCAGCACCGGCGCCTGCGCCTTCACCCGCGCCAAACGGCAACTCAAGGACGAGGGCTTCGTGCACGAGCGGCGCTTCCAAGGCCCCGGCGGACATTGGGGCACCCAACAGCTCGTCTCCAGCGTCCCGTTGAGCGCCGCCGAGGCCGGCGCGTCCGTCTCCTTCACGCGCGTGGTTTTTCCGGCAGGCGCCGACCTATCTCTTGGTGTCCACTTCGCTCGACCCCCGTACCGCCACGAGGAGTTCACCGCCATGACCACCGCGTTCGGGAACCCGTCGCCGCTTCCGGCCGGCCCCACACCGCTCACCGACACGAGCGGCCTGCCGACCCCGGAGTCCGCCTTCGCCCGGCCCGAGGTCACTCAGCCGACCATCGTCCAGCCGCCGGGAATCAGCGGCTATCTTCCCCCCGACATCCTGCTGCCGATCGTCTTCGCGATTCTCGTCATCATCGTGGCGAGCCGCACCCGTACGGGATGCCAGACCTGCTCGGGCAGGGCTCGGATCGCCTGGCTAACCGGCACGGTGACGGCGTATCCGACGGAGAAGTAGGTGAGCATCGGCCTCGCCGAGAGAATGGGCTCGGCCTACGAGCGACGGCTACGGGTCTGCTCGGGACCGCAGGACCCGCGCGAGGTCGGCGTCGCCGCGCATGACGACCGCGACCTTGCGGTCAATGTCCCCCTGCTCGTGTTGCTCGCCACAGGGGCAGATACTCCACCCGTCCGTTTCGACGCACCCGGCCACCAGTTCAACGAGCCCAACCAACTCGTCGAGGAGCCCGACGGGAATCTCCACGCCTACAGCCGGTTCCGCAGGGAGGTAGGGAAGGGCAAGTTGAAGCCCGCCGTGGAAGCTCTCGGTTTCAGGACCACGCCGACTCTGTCGCCGGTGGGACAGGGCCCCGCGCGTTCGTGTCAAACGAGGAGCAGGTTGAACGCGCGATTGTCGAGATGCCACAACAGTCGTTCCCCCGTGTACCTTCAGTTGCGGGGCTGATCGGGAGCCGGTCTGCACGCTTGGCCACCAAATGGCCACCACGCCGGCCCCAACAGACCGAGGCGGATGGACAGCGAGGGGAAAAAGGCCAGCTCACAGCCTTACAGAACGGAATCACCACTGGCCGTCAACCTCAGACCTACGCATTGCGATGCGTAGACCACGAGTGTCCGTTTAGCCTGAATTCCAAGGTCAGCAAAAAGAAGAAACCCCAGGTCAAAGGCCTGACCTGGGGTTCACCATGGAGCCGCCTTCGGGATTCGAACCCGAGACCTACGCATTACGAGCACACTAGCGCTCATGACGCGCGGTGTTGCTGCGTGCCGCCAAGTCTTGTTTTGCCTGATCAGAGCACATGCAGTGTGCTGATGTGTGATGCCCTGTCTATGTCGTCCAAAGGCGTCCGCGCTCCCCTTGCGCTCCCCTGCCGTTCGCCTGGTCCCGTCCCAGCACGAGCAGAGCCTGGCTACCCTTGTCGATACTCGATAAGGGTAGCGGTCCACTCTGCCCGCAACGCTAACGCATCTGGGGTCGCTCACCCGTTGCCGAGAGACAGCCTTCCCGGTAGCCGAAGCGGCTGGTTGTACGGAGCGTACTCCTTGCGACGAGCCGCGCCTGTCAGATCCGAAGCCGTTCGATGCCCGTCGTGATGCTGCGGCCAGAGACCGCAGGGGTACCCCACATCGTCACGAGACCACAGAGGCAGCCATTCCTGCTCGCCCGGGGTACAGAGCTCTTCGGGGCCGTAGTGGTGCTGCGGCGCTGGCCGCAGAGACAGATCCGCTTGGGCCGCTGTTCGAGGCCCTGGAATCAATGCCGTGGTGGTGCTGCGGCGGGTCGCCGCAGAGACAGACGGCGCCGATCACGGTGTAGAGGATGAGCGGGGTGCCGTAGTGATGCTGCAGCGGGTCGCCGCAGAGGCAGCACCTTCTTGAGGGCCTGCCGCTTCGGCATGACGCGGCCGTAGTGGTGCTGCGGCGGGTCGCCGCAGAGGCAGCGTGAGCTTCCTCAACCCCTACATCGTGCTGACGACGCCGTAGTGGTGCTGCGGCGGGTCGCCGCAGAAGCAGAGGCGTCCAGCGCGGTCAGCTCGTCGATCCATGCCCACCCGTAGTGGTGCTGCGGCAGGTCGCCGCAGAAGCAGCCCGGCCGAGCCAGGGCCAGTCCCCCCGTTCCGCAATCCCGTAGTGGTGCTGTGGCCAGAGACCACAGAGGCAGCCATTCCTGTTCCCCCGGCGTACAGAACTCTTCGGGGCCGTAACGATACTGCGGCGAACGACCGCAGAGGCAGCGGCTTTCTCGGCATGCTCCCGTGCTCTTCGTGCAGCCGTAGTGGTGCTGCGGCCCGAAACGGCAGAAGCAGCTTGTACCGGTGAGCCGTCGGCGAGAGACAGAGTAGTCGCCGTAGTAGTGCTGCGGTTGGAGACCGCAGAGGCGAAAGACTGGGCTGGTCGGTACGCCAGTCTGTCTGTGGCCGTAGTGGTGCTGCGGCCACCGACCGCAGAGGCAGAACACCGCGCTGGGCAGCTCCTCCCCGGGCTTGATGCCGTAGTCGTGCTGCGGCCGACGGCCGCAGAGACAGTACGCGTACATGCCCACGGGTCAGCTGCTGCTGGAGGGGCCGTGGTGGTGCTGCGGCGCTGGCCGCAGAGACAGATCCGCTTGGGCCACTGTTCGAGGCCCTGGAAAGAATGCCGTGGTGGTGCCGCGGCAGGTCGCCACAGAGGCAGGCGAGACCGTCACCTCCCACTCATGACGCGGTCCTGATCCCGTAGTGGTGCCGCAGCGGATCGCCACAGAGGCAGCGGGTTCCCGCCCCTGCTGATGGTCCTGAACAACAACCCGTAGTGATGTTGCGACTGCTGGCCGCAGTGACAGAAGGAGTCCGACTCCGCGATGGCTGGTACCGCCGGCCCGTGGTGGTGCTGCGGCCGGAGACCGCAGAGGCAGCGGAGGAGGCCCCTGTGCCCTGCTGATGACGAGCAAGCCGTAGTGGTGCTGCGGCGGGTCGCCGCAGAGGCAGTCGCGATGACCGTGGGCCTGGTGGGCGCCGGATACATCCCGTAGTGGTGCTGCGGCGGGTCGCCACAGAGCAGGGGGACACCATCGTCGGCGCGTGGATGCTCAACGACCCGTAGTAGTGCTGCGGCAGGTCGCCGCAGAGGCAGACCGTCTTCCTGCTGGTACTGCGTAGCACAACCATGGTGAGTCCGATCCCGGGAGAACAATGGGGGATTAGCGGGCTTCTTGCTTCGGCGCGGCGTGGGGATTCCGTATGTACTCGGGGTTCCGATCTCGCTGGGATGCGGTTAGGGGTACGTGAGTTGTCCTGGTTGGAGGGGCCCGTAGGAGTTGGCCAAGCGGCTTCGGGGGGCAGCGTAGATGCCGGCGACGCCGAGGTTGGTCAGTTTGGCGGCGTCGCGGGTTCGATTCCGGATGAGGGGGTGTTCGAGGAGGGTGGTGATCGCGGTTGGGGTCAGGGGGTGGTGCCAGATGGGCCAGGTGAGGGCGGGGCCGTCAGGGCCTCGTTCCCAGCCGGTGGCCTGAGGGCGTTTGGTGTCGCCGGTCAGGCGGAAAGCGGCGAAACCATGGAGGGCGAGCCAGGTGGCTCCGGGGACGCCTTGTTGGGAGGGTTTGCCGTTGCTGACGATGTGGGCGTCGCCGGTGGAGTGGTAGTCGAGGTTGGCGCCGGTGTATCCGTCGATGCGTGTCCAGGCGGTGAGTGCGGCCTGGAGGTGGGTGGGGTCGCGGCGGCAGTGGTCGGCGGCTTTGGCCCAGTTGTTGGCCAGGGTCATCTGCCCCGAGGGGGCGAACAGGGGGGTAGTGGTGGTGTACCACGTCGCCTCCTCCGGCTTCGGCGGGGTAGGCGTCGCCTTGTTCCGTTTGTCCTTGGCTGGGGAGATACAGAGCTGGTTGACCAGGGCGGTGAACCAGCGGGCTGTGGGGTCACCGGTCTCGCGTTCGGCGTGGGTGTGGGTGCGCAGCCGTTGGAGGGCGAGGTCGATCGGCATGCGCAGGGCTTCGTTGGGGCGCCGGGGGCCGTGTGGCGGGGAGGCTGAGGATCCCGGGGACGAGCTTGAGGGGCTCTTTGGCGGGTCCTGCGGAGCTGGTCGTGGAGGATGCCGGCGAGGTCGTGGTGGGTGAGGGGCGGATGGGTGTGGAGGACGGCGGGTGCGGCCGGGCCGCGCCAGGACAGTCTTGGTGGCTGTTGGAGGGCGGGGGTGGTGAGTTCGAGGACGCCCAGCGCGGCGAGGAAGCCGAGAGGGCTGTTGCTGAGCAGGGCGGGGAGTTCGAGTTCGTGCACGGGTGTCAACTGCCTTCTTCGGAGCAGGTCATGTCGGCGAGGCGGACCAGGGCTTCGAGCAGGGCCAGTCCCCAGGGACCGTAGCGACGGTTGAGATGGGCGAAGCGCTCTGGGCCGTCCCAGTCCACGCCCATTGCCGTGCTGTTGAGGGTGACCGGTTGGCCGTCGGGCATGACGCAGGTCACCTCGACCGGGTCGGTATCGATGACCGAGGGGAGCAAGGGGCGGGAGTATCCGTGGTGAGCGGCGACCAGGTGGGTGATGAGGTCCGGGTCGAGGCCGGCGGTCTGCTCGGGGTGCGTGCCGAGCCACTGTTTGACCGCGGCGGCGCTGAGGGCTTCGTGCCGCAGCCCGGGATCCCAGCGGGCCAGGCGGGATGCGCGGCGTCTGGCCTGCAAGTCGGCGGGGTCCATACCGGACTTGGCCTGGGGTTCGGAGAGAGATTCGGCTAGCAGTCGGTCGCCGGCACACAGCATGATCTGGAAGCGGGGGTGACTTTTCGCGCAGTCATGGGCGTGTGCTCCAGTGTCGACTGCGTTGGTGAGAGTGGCGGGCAGGTCGAGGCGGGCGGCGTAGGTGGCGGCGCGGGCGGCGACGGCTTTGCTGTGCTGGGCGAGGGAGACCTGGCGGGTCAGGGAGCTGGCGTCGGCGTCCTCGTCGCCGATCCCTGCCGTGCGCTCCATGCGCCTGTCGTCCAGGTGGTGTGGGGTGAGCAGGAGGCGGGCGGGGTCGTCGGGTTCGATGACCACGTGCCCGGTCTGTGCGGACCGGGCGGTTGCCGCGAGATCCCATTTCGGGATCAGACGTAGTTGGAGGAGGCGTTCGCGGACCAGGCCGGTGAACCGTCCCGGGGATGCTGTCTGCTTCGGTGTTTCGGGGAGGTAGCCGATCAGGTGGTCCAGCAGATGGTGGATGACCTCGGTGGGCGGTTGTTCTTCTTCGTCTGCTTCCAGTTTCGTGATCGCCGTGTTGATTGCCCGCGTCAATGCTTCGCGGAGCGGTTCGTCCAGGTCGGCGAGGTTGGCCAGAAGACCGGCGTCGATACGGGTCGCAGTCAGGGCCGGGTGTGGGGGAAAGTCGCCGAGGTCGGGGACCGCAGGGCCGGTGGTGCCGGTCCAGCCGTAGGCGTCGTGACCGGCGTAGGTGCTGGGCATGACGATGGTGCTGCCGGGCCGGATGTCGTTCGGGCCGGTGACCGGCACCCACGCTGCTTCCGGGCCGTCCCAGCGCAGGGCCGGTGCCATGTCTGCTGGCCGCCGTGACGGCTTGGGTTCGGGTTCGGCGGGTTCTGCTTCGCCTTCCAGATCGCTGAGCACGTCGGCGGCGGTGGGCTGGGTGAGGAAGCGGCGTAACTGCCGGGCAGGGATGGCGACGGTCTCGACCGGGTGGGGCGGGGTTTGCACGAGCCGGGCCGTCCACCGTTCCCAGTCCGGGCGGCTGGCGGCATCGGTGGGTAGGTCAGCCCGCCACAGGAGCTGGACGTCCTCCGGTGAGGTGTCCAGGCCGTGCAGAAAGGGTGCGGTGGGCTGGTCGGGGATCGGGGTGGGTTCGGTGCGGGCCCAGGAGTCCAGCAGCGTGCGGTGCACGACCGGGATGCGCGGCGCCGCGACGTTCAGCGACTCGGT
Organism: Streptomyces sp. MNU76; assembly: GCF_020982545.1. Classification (GTDB taxonomy): domain Bacteria; phylum Actinomycetota; class Actinomycetes; order Streptomycetales; family Streptomycetaceae; genus Streptomyces. Next base: position 101,859 of record NZ_JAJKLK010000007.1, read on the forward strand.
GTCGGTGCCGTTCAGGAGAGTGGGCAGCGTCGTGGGGTTCACCAGCAGTCCCGCTGCCAGTGCCTCCTGCAGCTCGGCCGACGTGATGTCAGCTTTGTCGAGCACGAACGTGTGGGTGGTGAGCCAGTTCCAGGTGTGGGCGGCTGCCGCACCGTAGACGGGGATCTCCGCCGGGTTCTCGGGCGCGTGCGCGCGGACCACGATCGCGGGAGCGAGTTCGTACTCGCCCTTGCGATCGAGCCGCCCGAGGCGCTGGATCATCGACGCGGCTGAGGACGCTTCCGTGATCATTCCGGCCACCGAGACGTCGAGGCCGACCTCGACCGTCTGGGTCGCCACGACGACCAACGGCCGCGCCCGGTCCTGCCTCACGCCGTTGAGGAGTTCGGTGAAGTGCGCGCTGCGCAACAGGAGTTCCCGGTCGGCGCTGCGGGAGCGGCCGATCAGCAGCAGGGTGTCCACATCGCCCCGCGCGGCGAGGAGCTTGTGGGCAGTACGGGCTGCGACGATGGTGTTGGCGATCACGCCGATCACCGGCCGCCTCACCACCGGTAGCAGGGCGTCGACTGCAAGGTCGGCAGCCCGGGCGAAGCCCGCCGTACCGTTCTTCGCTGAAGTGCTGGCATCCAGCAGGGTCACGTACCGCCGGGCGTTCAGGCGGGGCCCGGCAACCGGGTGCCCCCGGTCTCGGTCGCTGATCCCCAGCCGAGGGCGGTCGGGGCCGGTGGTGGCGGTGGCCGACAGGCTAACGACCTTCACCGCCCGTCCGGCCAGGGCTGGGTCGGTTGCGGTGGCCTGGTAGGCGGCGCAGTCCGCAGCCGTGGTCAGCAGCGGTAGGGCGATGTGGGCTTCGTCCAGGGCGAGGAGGGCGTCGATGCCGCACAGCGCGGCGTCGATCGGCCGCATCCGGGGGCTGGTGTGATAGCCGCGGAACAGCAGGCGACTGCCGTACTGGTCCACCGTCGCGGTCACCACCGCCGGCTGGGCCGGGGAGCGCAGCCAGCGCGAAGCCCAGTCCACGCCGCCGCGCATCCGCACCACTTCCAGCGGCTCCTCCTCCCCGCCCAGGCGCCGCAGGGCGGCGGCCACCCGGCCGAGGAGTGTTCCCGCTGTCGCGTCCTGGAGTTTTTTCCGGAGGTGCTGGGCGTGTTGGTGGGCCTGGTCAACGACCAGGCGTCGGTCGACGACGAAGAACAGCCGCAACGGCACCGTCCGCGCCACTTTGTGATCGGCCTGCCAGGCCAGCAGGAACGCCCAGATGTCCACCAGGCTCGTCTTCCCCAGCCCGGTGGGGACGTCCAGGTCCGGCCACGGCGCGCCACCGGCGACGGCGTGAAGGTAGTCGGTCTGCCAGGGGAACGGACCGTATCCGAACACGTCGTGGACGAAGTCGGGGAAGTCGTCGAGGTCGAGTTTCTTCACCGCGTCTCCCCCGCCGTCGGGTCGGTGGGCAAGCACAGGCCCAGACCGAAGTTCTTCTTGCTGCCCAGCACCACCGGTCCGGCCAGCGGCTGGTCGAAGTACAGCCGGACATGGCGGCCCGGCAGCGGCCGTTCACCGTCCTTACGGCGCAGCGCGGACGGTGGCAAGTCCCGGGCGCCGGGCAACAACGCGCCTCGGCGCATCACCTGGATGTGGGCTGGCTCTGGGAGGCCGGCCATGCGGCAGCTCTTGGCCACCGACACCTCGATCTCGCGGCCGTTGCGCTTGGGGAAGTGGTCCAGCACCATCGGCAGCGCCGTCGCCCACCCCCGCGACCTCCGGGTCCAGGTCTCCGGCCGCACCGACTGCAACGGCTTCACGGCGGGCGCGGCGGCACCGACATAGGTCAGCGGGACGGGCCTTCCCCGGGTGGGGACGGAGAGTTTCCGCAAGCCACCTCCGGCGCGGAGCAGCACTGCGAGCACGGCGCGGCGGTGGGCGGGGTCTAGGTCGTGCGGGAGGGCAACGCCGACGCCACGGAGTTGCCCGTCGGCATGTTCGTGGCCAACGAACGGAAGCCCCAGGTACGCGCACGTACGGCCGGTGAAATCCGGCGTCTTGTGGCCGTGGACGGCCACCATGGGATCCACATCGTGCCCCGCCTGCTCCAACAACTCCAGCAGCTTGACGCGCAGGGACCCGGTGACCGCCATGGTCAGGCCGGGATCGAGGGCCAGCCCGGTGGGGAAAGCGAAGGCCATCAGGTCGGCGAACGGTCCCGGCACCGCCTCTTCGTCCATCGGATCCGGCCAGCCGGTGACCGCGTACCGGTGGGAGCGGGCCTGCTGCCAGGCTGGCTGGCCCTGCCCAAACGCCGCACGCAGCCGCTCCAGATACCCCGGATACGGCACCCGCAGCGCCTCCATGCCCGCTGCCAGGACATCATCGGCCAGCGGCGCCCACACCAGCCATTCCTCGTCCCCGTCTGTGTCGCCGGTGGCGGGGGTGACGGCGGCGTGGACGATTGCGTGGCCGCTGGCCCGGCCGATATAGGGCACGGCCTTCGCCAGCACCTCCAGAACGGCTCGTACCCCGATCGGCGGTTCGGCCTCCCAGATGAACTCCACTTCCGGCTGTGCCAGGGTGCGCTGCGGCCAGGACTTCGGCTTCCCCCCGTTGGTGCGCCCGGGCAGCACCGCATGCCCCGGCTTGGGGGTGGGGGCGTTGGTCGGCACCCATGCAGTGCGCGCTGTGTCGGCCTCGGCGGTCCGCGCCGGCACCCGGACCTTCGGCGGGGGTTGCTGCTCCAGCCACCGCAGCGCCGCGTCCTGTACCGGGTCTTCCGGGTCGGCCACGGACACCAGTCCGCAGAAGATCCGGGCCGGATGCGGCGGCCACTCCGCCCGCCCCCGGTCCAGTGTCGATGCCTGATACGACGGCTCCAGTAAGTGCACTGTCACGCTGAACGGCATCGTGCTACTCGCCTTCCGCCTCGCCGATCCCGGCCACGACGTACGACTTGGCGATCGCCTGCTGCAGGCTCGCGTTGGGGTGCACCACGAACGGCTCGTCCGGCCACTCCAGCCCGGCCTTGCGCGCCCGGTCCACCGCGATCTCGAACAGCGCGACGGCATCCTGCGGTGTGGCCACCTCCAGGGGCTCGACCGCCGGACACCCGTCCTTCCCGCGCAGCACCCACTCCCGCCGCTCCGAGACCAGCACCAGGTCGCAGCCCGACCGCAGCCGGATCGCCGGAGCCGCGAACGCCAGCCGGTCCCCCAGCAACGCGATCGCCGCTACCAACGCCCGCCCCGCCGCCGCGAACTCCTCACTAACGTCACCGAACCGCAAAGCAGCCAGCTGGGCCATGCTCAGCGTCGCGTTCCGCTGCACGGCCTTCACCGACACCCCGCCCAGGCCCTCGGACGGCGGGATCATGCCGTGCCCGAGTTCGGACAGCTTGGCCTTGCCCGCGCCCTTGGCCGGCTTGCCGCCCTCCATCGGCGCCCAGCCCGCCTCGGTCACCTCGACGGTCTCGCCCGGCAGGTTGAGCTGGTCGAAGCGGCCCGCCGCCCGCACCCCGACCAGCGGCGACACTCCGATCATCTCCGAGGTGTAGGCGCGGGGGATCTTGACCTGGATCCGCCGCTTGCGGTGCGAGTCCCACACCCCGTACGCCAGATCACTCGGCACCGACCGCAGGTACGCACCGAAGTCCAGCGCGCTCGCCGCCCGCAGCTCCGCCCCCGGCCCGGTGGCGTCGAACGGCTGACCGTCCGAGTGGACGGCGTCGCGGAAGTACGCGTCCCGCGAGCGGTGTGGCGCCTCCAAGCTCGTCACCCGCACCGGCACCCCCTCGGCCTCGGTCACCAGCGCCAGGTGCGGGATGAAGACCTCGCCCCGGCCGATCGCCCCCAGCAGGGCCGTCTCGCACCGGTTGGCCTGCGACTGCCGCTGGTCCAGCAGCACCACCTCCACCTGCTCGCCGTCCACGTACCGCGGCTCGGTGAGGTACCCGGCCGCGTTGGTGGCAGCGAGCTTCACCGTCGGCGGAAACACCGGCGTCCCCCCACCGCCCACCGGTTCATATTCCGCCGCCACCCGCACCGCGCCATCCGCTGAGCGCAGGCTCGCCGCCGCTAACAGCCGCTCGTACAGATCCTTCACGCTGGCCTCCAGCCCTCGCACGTCAAGACGCCCAGATCCAACCAGCCACCACTGACAATCGCCCTGAACAGCACATCTCCGACGAGCAGACCCCGAACACGACCCCCGCTCACCATCACACGGGATTCGCCGGGGTCGACGTCGCTCGGTACGGCTTGACGCGTGGGACACAGCTGTTTGGCCCAGGAGAAGGACCGCGAGCGATTGGCCTCGATCTTGCCTCGGTCCCCCGAGCTGCGAGGTCGTGAAGGCGCCCTCCGCACTGCGTACGCCCGCTCAGGTTGGCCGCTGTGAAGTGGACGCGAGAACATGTTCGTAGACTCCGCCCGCAGGAGCAGTCGTCCAGGCCAATGGGCATGATCGTGAACTGGGGCAGGTCCATGATCGACCCGATGGTGTCCCACCGAGTGTCCACCGAGTGGTGTAGCGGGGATCTTGGGATAGCGGCTGCTCATGGAGCGGCCATCGCGCAGCCTCCCTGGTGGACGGACGGCCACCTCATGGTGATGCGGCCCCGGTTCGTCTCAAGGCGCTGTGGCAGGGGGCTCGGTCGTCCCGCCTGCGATCCAGGAGTTACGGCTTCGCCCCATCCAGCTCCACGGTTCCTGCAGGTGGTGCTGTGCCACGGTCACGTAATGATGCAGGCAGCGGTCGATCTCAGCCGCGCCCACCGAGGGGTCGTCCAGGGAGTCGTCGATCGCCTGCATCAGGAAGTGCGCCTGCGCCGTAACATTGGCGGGGCCCTCCAGCCGCAGGACCTGGTACGTCCGCTGCGCCTCAGCGAGGAGCGCCTCGTCCAGAGCACCTCGATCACGCTTGCGATCTTCGACGAGCGCCTGGGCGGCTTGCAGGAAGGCCACGTATACCTCGCGCTTGGCCTCGAGCTGCTGCGCCCTGGTCTGCGCTTCCAGGGTCTGCTGCACCGTCTTCAAGACGGCCTCGGCCTGCTGCTCTCCAGCGTGCCGTGCTGCAGCAGCTTGCTCCTCACCGGCCAGTTGTGCTGCAGCCGCTTGACGAAGTCCGGCACTACGCGTGAGCCAGCCGGTTACAACGCTGCCAGCAATCGCTGATCCTGCCGCGATCAGTGCTACCCCCCAGTCGCTCATGACGACATCCTCTCGCGTGCGGGCGGTACTCGAACACGCGGGATAGCCGGCGGGGAGACGTCCCCCACGTGCTAGAGCGCACTCCCCGGCCACAGCGGAGATCATCTACCCGCCATTGCACCACTACAAGGGACATGACCATCGCCCGGGACCGTATGTGTAGAGCAAGGACAACGGACGCCCTGAACCGACTTTGGCCCGGTTGCGCTTGGTTGCGTTCTCCGCTTCCTTTCCGCCCAGCGGGTCGACCGCGGTCCCAGCGTCGTAGACAGCGTGTCGGCTCCGCGAGGACCCGGGCCCAGCGCTGCGGGCACGGGTCCACCGCATGCGGCCGACTTCATGTCCGGCCCAACGCCTGCAATGAACGTCCACCTAGACAACCGCCCGCCTCAGGCGTCACGGCAAGCCTTCTAATGCGGCTGCAGCGTAAGGTTCGGTGCTGCCGTATGTAGATGCGCCGGTCGAATCCCAGGAAGCGTTCATGACAGAGCAGCTCTGGAGTAGCCAACGCCACCGGACGGCCATCGGCCGTGTCGGGTTGTCCGTCCCCGCGCGTCAAGCCGTGGTCGATCTTCAACTGGAGCCTGGTATGCAGGTCCTGGACTACGGTTGCGGCCGAGGTGGCGACCTACGCGCACTTCAGACGATCGGCCTCGACATCTCCGGATGGGACCCGGTCCACCATCCCGACGGTGAGCTCAAGCCCGCAGAAATCGTGCTCCTCACCTACGTTCTTAACGTCATCGAAGATCCGGCCGAGCGACGACAAACCCTCCTGGATGCCTGGAACAACACGAAGTCGACACTCGTCGTGTCGGCGAGGCTCCGCTGGGAGCGGAACCAAATCAAGGGCACTGAGTACGGCGATGGCATCCTGACCAGTCGCAATACGTTCCAACACTTGTTCGCGGCGAGTGAGCTTCGGGACTACGTCCAGGAGACGACCGGGGTCCGCTGTCTCTCGGCTGCTCCGGGGATCGTCTACGCGTTCAAGAGTGACGAAGCGCGGCTCGGCTATCTTGCCCGCCAGATCACCCCGGAAGCCGGGTGGCTTGCTTCCCAGGACACCGCTTCGGCCATCGCCGCCGTCGTCGACCACCTCGAACAGCGGGGTCGGCTACCGAGCATCGAAGAAATGCCGCATCCGGTCATCGGCCTCCTCGGCCACCTACGGACAGGCGAGCTCAAGCGACTCACCGAGCAGTCCGCCGACCCGCTGAAGGTCGAGGAGAGTGCAAAGCGCACCATCCTCGACACCCTACTCTTCCTCGCTGTTGAACTCTTCCATGGCCGCGGCCCTGCCAGCAGCCTTCCGCTTCCCGTCCAGCTGGATATCCGGGCTTTCTTCTCCTCCTACGCAGAAGCATGCAAACGCGCGGACCGGCTTCTGTTCAAGCTCCGCGACGACGCGTACGTGCGGCGTGCCATGACCGGGTCGGCTGCGGGCAAGTACACGGCCACGGCGCTGTATGTGCACCGCCGGGCCGTCCACCGGATCCCCACCGTGCTCCGCCTGTACGAGCAGTGCGCCAGCATTGCCGCCGGCCGCCCCGCAGAATGGTCCGTCGTGAAGCTTCGCCACCAGGGGCGCGGAGCCAGCTGGCTGGACTACCCCTCGTTCGATACCGATCCCCATCCTCGTCTGGCCTCGTCGTACAGCGTTGACCTGCAGACCCTGAAGTCGTCCTTTCTGTCCTACGCGGATTCGGCCAACCGTCCTCTGCTGCACCGCAAGCATGAGTTCCTCGCGCCGGACGACCCCGACGTGCCGAAGTACCAGCGTCTCACTAACGCCGAGGTTCGAGCCGGCCTCTACGAGGAACCACACCTCATCGGCAACGAAGAGGGGTGGGAGCGAGCACTTGTCCGTTGCGGCCGGACCCTGCGGGGACACCGGCTGGTGCGACGTCCTGACAGCTGAGGTCCTGGTCTCGCTGAGAGTTCAAGTTGCGAACTACCCTCGTCCCAGGCCGGGTTGTCAGACCTGCATGAGACGCTCCCGTGCATGGCATCCACACAGATCCCGGGCCCTTGCCTGCCCCCCTACCGCGCTCAGCCAGACATGGCGCTCCTTGATCCTCAAGAACACTCCTCCGAGCTCGCAGACTGGGTGGAACGGATCCCTACTGCGTCCGAGCCGGTGGAACGTGAGGCGTGGGACAACGTCTACGCCTGGCTTCGCCTGGCGAGCGGCCTCCGTACAGTCACGTTCGACATGGCGTACGAAGACGGCGGCATGTGCTCGGCGGGCGATGACTTCGACTACGTCTGGTCGAACATGATGGGCGAGTGGCAGTTGCATCAGGTACGCCTCGGCTACACGCGGGCGGCGCTGGAAGCTCTCGTACGAGTTCTCCGTCCGGATCTTCCCACGCCCGGCCCGGCTATTGAAGCTGCGGAGCTGCGCCTCGCGCAGGCTGGTCAGGAGCTCCCGTTGCATGCGCGCGAGGCGGCCCGGCACTTCCTCGGCCACGCCATGGGGAGCACCGAATCCGCTGCCTCACTCTCCGTTGCCGTCGCCCAGGCCATCGGCGTACACGAGCTGGCAGCTCACGGGTTCACTCGTATTCCTCAGCCGACACACGACGACGATATGCAGTCGTTCCCCGCTGGCCACGACGAGATCTGCACAAGCAAGGAAGCAACTTCCATTCTTCTCCTGGCTATTCAGGCGCTGCTCGCCTGGGCCGTGGAGGAGCAGTACATCGTGGCGCCGAACGAGGACAAGTTCCTGTACGAGGGGATGTGGGTTCCCGACGCCGCAGGAGGACGCCGGTGGGTGGATCAGGAAATTGCCTACGGTGACTACCTCGCGGTGCTGCAACTGGATCACGGAGATCCGCCGGATCTGTAGCTGACACGCGGTGGGCGCCGCTCCCCAAATGGCGCTGTGGAAGGGCGGGGCCTGCCAGTCCCCGCCCTTCCACAGCGCCGGGCTCTCCCTCTTGCGAGTCAGGTCATGCACCAGCCGGAGTCGCAGCTTCCGTCGCCGGTGTCATCGGGGCCGCGCACCATGCCGGGGTCCGTGATGGCCTCGGCGAGTGGACGGCCGTACCGGGTGAGGTAGACGGGATCCCGTCCGAGCGCCGTGCGGCGCTCGTTGATCGTTTTCTCCAGTTGCACCGACCTGATGAACAGCTCTGGTTCGTCCCGCCGCTGCTGCCGCCATGCTCCGACGGTACGAAAGGGGCAGAAAAAGCAGGAACTCTTGGGCGGGACGGGCAGTCCCGCCTCCTCGATGATGCGCTCACAGTCGGTTCGGCGAAGCCGGAGATCGAGGAGGGGGTACTCGATCCGTTCGTGGGGTTCGCACCGCCGACGGTTGGCCCGGTGGATCTCGTCGAGGGATATACCGATCCCCACGGTGGCAGGCTCAGCGGCCGTGGCTCCGTGCTCACGAAGCCATCGGCCTACGACCCTGATTTTGAAGTCAGCAGTACAGGAGCGGCGCCCCGGAGCCCCGTTGGCCATCCGGACCGGGATCGGGATGGATCGGGTGTCCGGCCTGTTCAGCCTCTGCATGAGGGTCTCAGAGGTTCCATCGCGGCGCACACGCTTCAGCTGCTGGAGGTCAATCCCGGCGCGGACGGCGTACGGGACGGCAACCTCACGGATGTAGGCCAAGGTCGCCGGATGCTCGCTGTCGTCGCCGACATTCGCGAAGAGGAAGGTCGGATAGTCGATCTCACGGTGGGCGGCGAGGACCAGGAGGGCGGTCGATTGCACTCCTCCGCCGTAAGAGATGACCTTCATGCGGTCACCGTGCGGATTAGGAACGGGCGGATGCCTGAGTGCTGCATTCCGTCGGCACTGGCGTCTGGCATTCGAGAACTCCGAGGGTACGAGACAAGATCGAACAAGAGAGAGTCTATGGATGACATAGAGGGTAATCAACTGTTCCTCTCAAGCGTGGGTGCAAAAACCTCCGCTCTGTCCAGGGATCACCGTTGCCACTCACCCGTGCCGCAACTGCAGCCTTGTCCTGCAGGCGCCGTCGGAGTCAGTGCGCCTCGCGCTTGGGCCGGATCACCACCGCATGGCCTGCAGCCAGCACCGCCGCCAGGAACTCCGCGGCGGCCTGGCTTTCGGCATTCGCGAAAGTCCGGGCTGAAGGAAGGCTGGCCTTCTGCTCTCTCGGGGGTGACGGTGCAGTCCTGCGCCCGCGTGGCTTTTGCGGGGCGTGGTCGCCTGCGCGGAGCAGTTCGACCTCGTGCGGCAGTACGGCACGGCCGCGCGCTTCCGCATCGGCCAGGACGGTCTCTAGGAGCCACAGTGGGGATCTCGACAGGACGAGATCAGCGTCCGCGATCTGACGTCGGTTGCGCCAGCGGGAGATCGCTTGTTCATCCACACCAAGGAGTCGGGCTACTTCCTTGATCCCGACGATCGGCGGCAGGTGGTCTGCGCTTTCAAGATCGAATCCGTTTGGGACACCAGCCTTGTACGCCGCCAACCGCTGCGGTGTTGCTTCGCGTCCAGCAGCGCCGCTGAGCTGAAGCACCGTCGTCAACAGCCAGTAGGGGTTCCCGGACGCTACCAAGTCGGGTGGAGCCAGCGTCCCGTCGGTCTTCCACGCCTGGGAGGTCTGACGCTGCACGCCGTACAGAGCTGCGATCTCCGCGTGGCCGAGCAGATACGGGATCCGTACCGCCGCCATGCCACTACCTCTTCGATCATCGTGCAACTGAAGGGACCCTCGGCATAGCGCGGGACTGGCCAACGATATCGCTCCGCCTTCCCTTACCGGAGCAACACCGCGATGCGCCGGGGTCCGCGCCTCAGCCGGTCGTGACGAGATGTTGCTCCGCAAGGCGAGGGCACGCCTCAGGTGATTTCTCTGCCCTGTCGGATCTCCCATGGGCCAACTGGCACCAGATGCACCTCGTCGAAGTAGTTCAGCCACTGCGCGATGGTCTCCACGGCGCGTTGGGCCTGCTCCTCCGTACAGGCGCCGCTGGCGGCCAGTTCTCTTTTCGCGTCGTCCAAGTTCAAGGTGCCCACCTCGAACAGCCGTCGGATCTCCGGCACGGATCGGAGGCCGGCGAGGACGGCTTCGCCGAACGCTTGCTCGGAGAGGCCGGGAGGAACGTCGAGATGTACGAGGTCGCGGAGGACTCCGGCGAGAACGTCGGTGCCAATGTTGCGGTACCGCCCGCTGTACACGCGGTAGAGCCGTTCCGGGTTGCGTGTTTCCGGCAGCCAGCGACCACGGGTGGGGCCCTGTCCAGCGACCAAGACCTGGGGCGCGTCTTCGTCAGCCCTCAGCAGGTCTGCTTGCTCACGGATCTGCCGCGCGAGATCTGCGGACGCTGGCACGGAGGTGGCCCCAATGGCATCAAGTACCCGCCGCACCTCCGGGTGCGCCGCATCGGCTTCCAGAAGTAACTCGATGTTGGCGTCTGGCACTCGGCCCGTAGCCCTGCCCGTGAGGTTGGCCGATCCAACGAGGCAGCGGTCGTCCGCCAGGTACACCTTGGCGTGGAGGTTGTGGCACAACAGGATGCGAGGGCGTCCGTCGGCCTGGGCGATCTCGGCGATCTCTGGGTCCGAGACGCCGGCCGCGACCTCGGCCACGGACCACCGCGTGACGCACTGGATCTCTTCAACGCGGCGCGGAATGGCAGCCAATGCCGCCCGGAACACCTCCTTCTTGATGAAGGGAGCGACCAGGACGACACGCTCGGACGCGCCTGTAAGCAGCTGCTCGATCTGCTGCCAGATGTGATCGTTCGCCACTACTCGTCCTCGTCGTCCTCATCGTCGGCTCCGAGGAACTCGCTGGCGATCCGGCCCCAGTCCTGCCTCATCTGCTTTGCCCGTGCGCGAGGCCTCTCGGGCTGTTCATCCTCGAACCTCGCCCAGGAGAGCAGCAGGAGCTTGAAGGCAGAGGCGGCGCCCACGAGCCGATCGATGAGTTCTTCCCGGCTCACGCCGTCGAAGTCCTTGTCCAGGACGGCGATCAGGTCGCTGTACACGGGGTGGTCCATGTTGAGGGCAACCTGGAGCAGGCCGGGGATGAACTCGACGTTGAAGAAGGCCGGCGAGTCAGGATTGCGGCTGGTCAGGAGGCGAGTGTGCTTGCCCTGAGAGATGGTCTCTTCGATAATCCGCTGCGCGTCGGCGGGGCTGTACTTGTGGGTTTCGACCAGGCTCTCGAGTTGCTGCTGCTGGCTCACCTCGGGGCTGACCTGCTCCGCCAGGGTGTCTGTGAGGCTCGGTTTGGTCTCCGCGCGGCGCCGCTTGACCGCTTCCTCCGCCTTGTTTTCCACCTGCTCGTGCCGCTTCCGGCTGGTCCCCGTACCGCGCGTCTGGTCTTCCAAGTCGGCACGTAGCCTACCGAGCAGCTTCTCGCGGATGTGATAAACGATCTCGATGAGGGGAAGACGAGCGTCACCCTCTTCACGGAGCGCCTCGCGGAACTCCTCCCACGACAACCCTGCTGCCTCTTCACGCCAGTTGAAGTGGGCAAGCGCCGAGAAGATCGTCGCGGACTGCTTGTTGTTGGTGACGCCGAAGACCTCGTCGAGAGCGGGTGGGAAGTCGATCTCCACTCCCCACCATCGCTCCACCGGGTTGTACGAATTCGTCCATCCTGTGTCGAGGTCAAGTTCACGGTCAGCGCGGATCAAGGAAATGCCGAGGTTCTTGGCTGCGTGCTTGCCCCAAGGAGTGTCGCCGGGCTTGAGGCTGGGCGACACGTCGTCGGGCCATTCCTCGCCCTCGATGTCGTGGCGTCGGGCAGCGTCCACGGAAATTGAGGAGCGCACGAGTACGGGGTACTCCTTGCCGTCGACACCCTCGACCATGAAACGCTGGACACCGATCTCGCCGGTGTTGCCACCGCCGACGGGTCGGAACATCGGTTTGGTGTCGAACGGTGCGGGCGTCGAGCTTGGGGCAGTCAGGTAGAGCGGGTCGTTCGGCCGGGTGTCGCGCACGCCGGGCAGTTCTGCCCAGCCGCGCACGGGAACCAGCTTGATCCGGGTCCCTTGAGTGATCTTGCGTCGGTAGATGCGTCCGATGAGGTTCTCGGTGTTGGCCAAAGTGGCCTCGGCGCCGCGCCACTGGACGCGTTCCAACTGTGTCCACTGAACGAGGGTTCCGGTCGGGCCGAGCCCCTCGGTGAGCGCCTGCCATTCGTCGGGGAGCCCGTCGAGTTTGGGCTCAGGGACCTCTTCCAACCCCCGCCGGAGCTCGGCGAGATCGAGGTAAGTGTGCAGCGCGTTGTCGGGGCCGTTGGTCCAGGACCAGACATCAACACGGTCGCACTGGGAGATGCTGGAGTTGGGCAGGCCGACGCCGAACCGCCCTATGCCCTTGCGGTGCTGTCGGGTTCCGGCGCCGAAGCGCAGGGACTGCCGCAGCGTCTCCGGGTCCATGCCGCTGCCGTTGTCCAGCACAGCGATCTTCTCCACCCGGTGGCGGGCACGCTGGGACGGACGGTCTATCGACTCGACCACGAAGAGTTCCACGAGCTCGGCAGTGGCCTCGATGCCGTTGTCGATCAGTTCCGCGATGGCGTGTGCCGTCGACTTGTACCCGCTGTCCTGCAGGGCTTTGACCGTCAGATCGGACGTGACGATCGAATACTTGGATGTCATCGAGCCTTCCATACGTCTTCCCAGTTGGTGAATGCCTCTGCTACGTCTCCGAAGCCCGGGAGCGCAGGGTCGACGACGGTTACGACGTCGCAGTTAGGGGTGCCGCCGGCTTTGGGGCCGCGGATGACACGGCCGACCATCTGGCTGTAGAGGACCAGAGAACGGGTAGGCCGGGCGATGACCGCAGCGCTCGCAGCGGGGGCATCGAAGCCGGTGGTAAGGACACCGTAGTTGGACAGGACCATGGGCCGGGCGCTCGGCCCCTTGAACTTCTTGATGGCGCGGTCACGGTGGCGCGTTGACGATTCGGCGGTGACCTGGTCGGCATCGATCCCGAACATCGACAGAATCGCGACGATCAGGCGGCTGTGCTCGACCGAGGCGGCAAACAGCAGAATCCGCCGATGCTGCTGGCTGAGGTCGAGCACGGTGCGAACAACCTGCAGATTCCACTGCACGTTCTCGGCGAGCCGCGCGATCAACACATCCGGGATATCGAAGGACGCCGCGAGGGCCTGCTTGTCCCGGGAACTGAGCTGCATGCCAGAGTCGGCGGCTACAGTGCGGAACTCCGGCCGGGCGAGGTATCCCTGTTCGATGAGGGCGGTGACGGGGTTGTCGTAGCCGTCGATCTCCAGCATCACCTTCTGACGCGCGAAGAAGTCCGAGAGCCTCTCATCTTCGGAGATGTCCGACCACGTCCGGCCCGGCGTAGCCGTCAAACCCAACAGACTGGAATCACTACGGAGAGTGAGCGCATCGACCGCTCTGCGATATGTAGGCGCGATGGCCTGATGCGCCTCGTCGAAGACCGTGAGTGTGGTGCGCAGGGCGAGACGGTCGAGGAATGTCGGGTCGCCCTTCGCCGCGGCCGTTGCCTTGTCGAGGCCGAGCACGACGATGCCGTCCGTGATGCTGTCGATATCGGCAGGGGCATCGCCCCACATGCGCAGGACAGTGACCTCGCGGTTGCCGAGAGCGCTCCAAGCGCGCTCGAATTCCAACGCGGCCTGCTCCAGGAGTTCCCGGCCCCGAGCCAGCCAGACCACAACGCTCGGCTCGCTCTGCCGCAGGTGATCGCAGATCAGATTCATGCCGGTGCGGGTCTTCCCGACACCGGTCGGAAGGTGGAGTACCGCCCTCCGTTCCCCGGAGTACAGCAGACGGCGCACCTTACCGGCCGCGCGCCGCTGATGTGGGAACAGTGCGTAGTCCGGCACGCTGAGACTGCGGAACGACGCGGGGGGCTCGGGGGCCCGGTCGACAACAAGGCCGAGGAATCCGAGAAAGGTCCGACGCTGATCAGCGGTCCAGGGCAGCGCGAAAAGAAAGGCGTCAGGTTGGTCGGAATCCTCGCGCCCGAGCCGATCGGCGAGCTCGGCCTGTTTCCTCTCGGGCAGCAGACCCAGGAGCAGCGCCCGCTCGTCGGCGTCACCGATCAGCCGCTCCGCGGAGACGGCGGAGGCCGCAACTCTGCGGAGGACTACCTCGGTCTCTTCTCCCACGTGCAGCAGCTCAAGCAGCTCGCAGGCGTGGTCGCCGAGGAGACGCCGCACATAGGCGAGGGGTGCGGTACTGAGGATGCTTTGAAAAGGGATGCCCGGAGACTCGATCACCGTGGTCTCCACCCCACCCGCAGGGCACGAACGCCGTCCGCCCTATCGACTCGCAACCCCAGCCCCCTTTGCTCGTCCATGCACACCACATGGCACATCCGCGCCGCAGCACGCGATCAAACCCTAGACCCAGCCGCTGACAACCGGGAGTCGAGAGGCGTGATCCGCCGCACCGGCCTGCGACCGGAGTCTTCCGTACACAGCTGAACTCCCATGGCACGCCGGGCATTTTGGCTGCCAGGCAGCACTCAGCCGCACTGGGAACATGTGTTCCAAATGGTGAGGTCACGATACGGATTCCGGGGTGCACAAAACCGCGCCTGCGCCACATCCCAACCACGGCACGGTTAGGATCACGGTGTACTACTGGTGGAAGATGCCGTACCGGGCGCGGATCACCACCAGTTCAGCGAGCAGAACCGATGTAAGCGGGGTGGAGCGTGACGGATCAGTCACTCGGCTCAGATCTGGCCTATCTCGATTACAATGCCACAGCCCCCATCCGCCCCGAGGCTGAGCAGGCTGTGCTCGCAGCCATACGTACGGTGGGCAACGCCTCAAGTACTCACCGTTCAGGCCGCGATGCTGCGCAGCGGGTCGACACGGCCCGCCGTCAAGTCGCTGAGCTGCTGAACTGCACGCCGGGGGAAATCGTCTTCACGTCCGGCGCGACAGAGGCGAACAACCTTGCCCTACGTGCGGCGTTCAGCGCCGGCGGGGCCCTTGTCACAAGCACCGTCGAGCATCCTGCGGTGCTGGAGACAGCTAAGAACCTCACGGGCGAGACACACGACACGCTCCGGCTGGTACCGGTGAACGAGGACGGCCTGGTGGATCTGGACGCGCTCCATGACGCTCTGACCGGAGGTGGTGTGGCGGTCGTCTCCCTGATGGCCGCCAACAACGAGACCGGCGTCCTGACTGCCCTCGCCCCAATCACGGAGGCAGCGCACGCGGCCGGAGCCCTCGTTCATACCGACGCGACGCAGATGGCTGGTCGGTTGCCGATCGATCTTGCGGAGACCGATGTCGATCTGCTGTCCCTCTCGGCTCACAAGTTCGGCGGTCCGCAGGGGGTGGGGGCACTGTTCGTACGGCGCGGAGTCCCGCTTCCGTACCGCCCACTGATCTTCGGCGGAGGGCAGGAGCGTGGCTGGCGGGCCGGGACCTTGAACGTTGCTGGCATCGCGGGCGCCGGGGCAGCGGCAGAGGCCGCGCTCCACGGTATGGCCGACGAGGGCGTTCGAGTTGCGCGCCTGCGTGACTCGCTGGAGAGCGCCCTCGTTGAGCAGATCAGCGATTGCCGGATCAATGGTGCGCTGGGGCTGCGGCTTCCGGGGGTAACGAGTGTCACCTTCCGTGAGGCGCCTGCCGACGCCGTGCTCGCTGCGATGCCCGATGTCGCGGCCTCGGAGGGAAGTGCGTGCGCTTCCGGTGCGCCGAGCCCTAGCCACGTGCTTCTCGGGATGGGGCGCAGCCGGGATGAAGCTGACTCCACGGTGCGTTTCTCCCTCGGCTATGCCAGCACCCACCGTGACGTCATTCAGGCCGTTTCCTCTACGGTCCGAGCCGTCCGGCGGGTGCGGGCAGCCATGTCGACCCCTGTTTGATCCACGCCCGAGCTTTGAACTACACCGAAAACCAATGGACACGGAGAAATCCCGCATGTCAGACAGTCGGCTAGCGGAAGCCGCCCACTCCCAGTTTGCGCGCCACGAGACCTTCGCACCGCGCTTTGGGTGGCTCCACAAGGCGTACATGCAGGTGAAGGACAACCCGGAGGCGTTCCTCGCGGACGACGCCCCGGTGCTGCTCGGTGTCGGTAAGAACATGGTGTATGCCATGCGGTACTGGTCCCGGGCGTTCAAACTCACGCGTGAACTCCGCGGAAGCGAAGACTCGGGCTCCCGGGCGATGTATTCCTACCCAACTTGGGAGGCGCGGTGGCTGCTTGATGAGGATGGGGCCGACCCCTACCTGGAAGAGCCTGGAAGTCTGTGGCTGCTGCACTGGTGGCTGCTAAGCTCCCGGCCGGGCTGGAAGAGCTGGACGCCTTCTTGGTATGTCGCCTTCCATCTTGCCCCGTTTTCCCGGTTCACGGCGGCAGATCTGACCCAGCTCATCGTGCGGCACGTGAACCTGTCCTACGGCGAAGGTCCTGTGGAGGCCTCGATCGCCAAGGACGTCGACTGCATCACCAAGATGTACGTTCCCGCCCGGCGTAAGGACGGAGCCCCTGGCGCGCTTGAGGACCTCCTTGCCTGTCCCTTCCGTGACCTTGGTCTGCTGGAGCAGGTGGGACAACGGGGTAGTGCTGAGTGGCAGTTCACCAGTGGTACCCGTACCTCTTTGCAGGCCAGGATCATCGCTTACGCCTGCCTCGACTACGCGGCACGCACTACACGTCATGGCAGCTCCGTCTCCCTGGCCCGGCTCGCGAACGAGGCAGGCTCCCCTGGACGGGCCTTCCGGGTGCGAGAGCCAGTCATCGCCGCCGCACTGGAGCGGGTGGCCGGCGACCATCCCGAACTCCAGATCGTGGAGGCAGTCGGCCAGCGCAGCCTGGCATTCTCCGATGATCCGTTCGAGTTGGCCTGGAACATCTTGGACAAACAGTACGACAAGGTCCGTGAACGTCCGAACTTCCCCACCCGTAAGGAGTGGGATCGGATGTATCCGCAGCTCGCCGAGGCTGAGAAGCGCGAGCTCAAGCAGCAGGACCCGCAGCTCCCACTGAACGACGAGGAGAACTCGTGACCACCGCGACCCCCGCACGGCCCGATGCCACCCGCACGGCGCCCGGAGATCCGCAGTTCCCCACGGGAATCAGCCTCGTCGGCTCCCAGATGCGGTCCACCAACCTGGAGCGCGACGTCCAGGACGAGCTGCAATCCCCCTACATCGGCGCCCGTGCCGTCGACGTCCTCGATCGCGTCACCAACGCCCTCGGCGACCTCTCCCGCACCCGATCTTGGTCCTTCACCGGGCCCTACGGCTCCGGCAAGTCGACTCTGACCAACGTCATCGATGCACTCCTCGGTCACGACCAGAAGCGGCGCGTCGAAGCGGAGACCGTCCTGGGCGCAACCAGCGGCAGCCTGGCTCAACGCCTCGCCGGCAACCGCGATGCCCTTGCGCCCAAAGGCTTCCTAGGCGCCGTTGCCACTGCTCGGCGCGAGCCCCTCGTCGCCACGCTGTCACGAGCGTTGCGCACTGCTGCCCAGCGCCGGTGGAAGAGCCGCCCGCCGAAAGCGATCGTCTCCGCCCTCGCCGCGTGCGCCGATCCCGCAAATACGACGCCTAAGGACATCCTCGACGCGGTAGCCGCTCTGTGCGCGCAGCAACCGGTTCTGCTGGTCATCGATGAGTTCGGCAAGACACTGGAACACCTTGCCGGTCACAGCGAGTTCGCCAGCGCCAAAGATGACTTGTTCCTGCTGCAGGAACTGGCAGAGAAGAGCGCTGGCCCGCGCGGGCTGCCGCTCTTCATGATGACTCTGCAGCACATGTCGTTCATGGACTACGCATCGCGCTCCAGCGAACTGCAGACCCGTGAGTGGGCCAAGATCCAGGGCCGGTTCGAGGACATCACCTTCGTCCCCCACCTCGGCGACGCCATCCAGCTCATGCGCCGCCGGCTCAGTCAATCCGACGTCTCCGCGCCCAACCGCGAACTGATCCGGGCCCAGGCCGAAGCAGCCGAAGCAGCCTGGCGCGAGCACGCCCTCAATGACGTCGTCAACCTCAAGGCGGAGCACTTCGAGGACCTGTATCCGCTGCATCCGCTGACCGCAGTCGCGGCTCCGTACCTCGCAGCCCAGATCGGCCAGCACGACCGCAGCCTGGCCGGCTTCCTCAACAGCGACGAACCCAATACGGTCCGCCGTTCGCTGGACCTGTTCTCGCTCGACAAACCGCAGCACGCCGCCACCATCCAACTGGCGCAGCTCTACGACTTCTTCCTCGCTTCCGGCCGCACGTCATTGCTGGCTTCAACCAATGCCAGTAAATGGATCGAGATCGACGCCCGGATCAACGAGGCCAACGGCCTCTCCACGTCTGACCAGGTTCTCCTGCGCACCATTGGCATGCTGAACCTGATCGACTCCGACGGTGCTCTGCGGGCCACCGCCGCGATGATCTACTTTGCGCTGCACGAGCCGTGCGACGGGGCAGACCCCACGGCGTTCGCGGCGCTGGAGGTCCAGCTGCAGAGCCTGGTCGACCAAGGTCTGCTCGTGCATCGGCACTTCAACGGCGAATACCGGGTATGGCAAGGCACTGATGTCGACATCGACGGCCTGCTCAAAGAGATCACCAACCACCTGGACAATCCGGAAGTCATCCGCAAGCTAGGCGACCACCTGCCTCTGGCTGTCGCCGCCGGCCGGCACAGCCAGGTCACCGGCATGCTCCGTGCCCTTTTCGTCCACGTTACCGGCCCCGACACCAAGAAGATCACAGGCCCGGACGAGCTCAACGACCACGCCGACGGACTGCTGGTCTTCCACCTCGGAACACTTGAGGACCGTCCCGCGGTAGAAACTTCCTTGCCCGTGGTTCTCGGCGTCACCCAGGAGCCGGACCTCGTTCTACGCGCCGCAACGTACTTCGTGGCCCTTCAGGACCTGCTGACGAACAAGTCCTTGGACCCAGTAGCACGGCGGGAGATCAAGGAACGCGCCACAGCAGCTCACGCCGAATTGATGGAGCTCCTGGACACGGCGTTCTATCCACAGACGCAACGCGCCACCTGGCGCTTGTGGCGCTCGGGTATCTCCGCTGCGGAAGGAGAGGGTGAGGAGATCGAGAGCCGCAGCCTCAGCGGTCTCGCTTCGATCGCCTGTGACCGGGTCTTCCCCGCGACTCCGCACATCCGTAACGAAATGCTGGGCCGTCACGAGCTGACCAGCCAGGCGGCCAAGGCCCGGCGGGAACTGCTCACCGCCATGCTACTCAAGTCCGGCGAGCAATACCTCGGCATCGACAAGTACCCAGCCGAGCGTGCTATGTACAGCGGAGCCCTGGAGTACATGGGCCTGCACAGGGAAAACAGCGGCGCCCCGACGGACGACTCGTCGACGTCCTTCCTCCCGTACGGCTTCTCCCGGCCCAGCGAGCAGCACCAGCACGCTCTGCCGGTCTGGAACGCCCTGGAAACGGCGCTGACTGAAGCGCACCAGCGCACCGGGCTCGACGAGATCTTCCGCACCGTCATGGTCCCGCCTTACGGCGTCAAGGCAGGCACCGTACCCCTCCTGGTCGTCACCGCTCTCATCGTGCGTAGCGAGGACGTAGCGCTCTTCGAGGAAGGCTCCTACCTCCCCCGACTGACACCAGACGTCGTCGAGCGCATGCTCAAGGCGCCTCGCCGCTTCGCGGTGAAGTACACGCCCGTCGGCGACGGCCTGCGGAAGAGCGTCGTCAAGAACCTGTCCGCAGCCCTCAAGGTTGAATCGCCACGATCACAGGCGCTGCGCAACCCGGCCCTGCTCGCAGTCACCCGGGCTCTGCTGGAGCGAGTCATGGTGCTCACGCCCTATGCACGCCGCACACGGCGCCTCAGCAAGGACGCCATCGCGGTGCGCTCTGTGCTGATGCAGGCACAGGACCCAGACGATCTCCTCTTCCATGCACTCCCTGAGGCTCTCGGCCTGGAGCCGATCACCGCCGAAGCGAAGAAGAGCACAAGCCGCAACAAGGGGTACGCCGAGCGGCTCGCTCATGCGGCCAATGAGATCTCCGGCGCCGACCAGGCGCTGCGGGCCGAGGCCGTTGAGACCATCAGCCGCGAGTTTCGTCTCCCTGCCACGCTTCCAGAACTGCGTCGCGCACTTGCGGCACGCCTCCGGGGCTTCACAGGCGTCTCCCTGAGCCTGGAGCTTCGCGGCTTCGTGGCCATAGCGCTCAACGAAGTCCTGGCGGATGAGGATTGGCTCGACCCGCTGACTGTGCGGCTGTCGAACTCCGCGCTCGGGGACTGGTCCGACAACGACGCCGCCCTGTTCCCCCAACGGGTACGGGAGATGGCTGCCGCTCTCGACCGCGTGAGCCACCTGTACCAAAACCGGCAGCAATCCGCCGGCCAGGACGAAGCCCTCGAAACGCGGCTTCTCACCCTGACCGGCCAGGACGGCGCCGAACAGCGCACCCTCATCTACGTCCCGGAGCAGTCCCGGCACGAGGCCGAAACCCTCGCTGTCAGTGTCCTAGAGCAAGCTAAGGAGATGCTCGGTCCCGACGGCGCCCGCATCCTGCTCGCCGCCCTCGCCCAGCGCGTAGCCGAGCCCGCGGACACGACGGCAGCAGAAAGGACTGAGTGACCATGACCGACGGCACCGACACCAAGAAGGTCCGGCATGTCCTGGGCATCTCGGGCGGGAAGGACTCCTCCGCCCTCGCCATCTACATGCGCGACCGGGTCCCGGAGATGGAGTACTTCTTCTGCGACACCGGCGCAGAACTACCGGAGACCTACGAGTACCTCAACCGGCTCGAAGCAGCCCTGGGCAAGCCCATCGTGCGGCTTAACGCCGACCGGGACTTTGACCACTGGATGGAGGTGTACCAGGGCACCCTCCCGTCGCCCCAGATGCGCTGGTGCACCAAGAACCTGAAGATCAAGCCGCTGGAGGAGTGGGTCGGCGACGACGAAGTCATCTCCTACGTCGCCATCCGGGCCGACGAGAACCGCCTTGGCTACGTCAGCACGAAGCCCAACATCGAGGCGGTCTTCCCCTTCCGGGAGGACGGCATCGACAAGGACGGCGTCATGCGCATCCTCAACGAGGCCGGCATCGGTCTCCCCGGCTACTACGAGTGGCGCACCCGTTCCGGCTGTTACTTCTGCTTCTTCCAGCGCAAGCACGAGTGGGTCGGGCTCAAGGAGCGCCACCCTGAGTTGTTCGACAAGGCAGTGGCCTACGAGGAGAAGGTCCGCTACCAGGACACCGCCATGCAGGACCGCGACTACACCTGGTCACAAGGCGAGTCCCTGCACCAGCTGATAGAGCGCCGAGAAGAGATCCAGGCCAAGCACGAGGCAGCCATGGAACGCGCCGCCAAGCGCGTCAAGCCGAACCGCCCGCTGCTGGAGGTCCTCTCGGACGCACTCGACGCGGACGGCGACGAAGCAGGCTGCTCGGTCTGTCACCTCTGATCGACCTGAAGTGCCCCCGTTGGCCCCGCTGGTGATGAATCATCACCAGCGGGGCCTACTTGTCGTCTCATCGCACCGACTGTCAGTGCCCCGTGTAAGGATGTTCGTTCCACCTACCGTCACTGCAGCCGGAGTGCCTTGAGGAATGGCGTCACCCAACTCCCACGAGCGCTCCGTCATCCGCCACCGCGCTGAGGCCAGCCCTGCCCTAGAACTCCAGCTCGGCATCGCGACGATGCTCGATGTCCCGGCGCACAAGGTCTTGCAGGACGACCTGGCCGAACACGCATCCCCTTGGGAGCAAGCCCTCGCGGTCGAGAGCCTTGGCGACTCCTTGCCTCACGAGGCCGGGCTCTACATGTTCGTCTGGCGCCCATCGATCAACCTCGTCATGGCCGACAACTCGCAGAGCAGTTTCCATCAGGTCCTCTACATCGGCCAGGCGGGCGGATCCGGCCAGCGGGGCAACACGCTCAGAAACAGATACAGGGACTACAAGAAGCACCTCCGAGGCAACCCTGAGCACCTCTGGACCGAGGAGCCGCCGACCACGCGGGCAGGCCGGCTCACCTATTACCTCGCCCTCCGGCCTCTGGAGTTCTGGTTCGCCACGGTTGAAGACCGATCCAAGATCAAAAATCTGGAGTCCCGGCTAATCAACTTGTACAACCCCCCGCTCAACAACCAGAACCGACCCAAGCTCCGTGCCCGCCTGAGCACCATCCCCCAGCCCGCACTGCGTGATCGTTGATCCCAGCGCCACTGACATCGAGGTAAGAAAATGGCATCCAAGACGTTTGTTCCCGCCTTCAAAGCACAGGTGGGAAACTGGACTTACTACTCCTGCCTCATGAGTTACGCGCAGGTGGCCCGCGAGGTCAATTTCGCACACGAACTCGGAGGGAACCAGGACCTCGGCACGATGATCCAGCGCGGTGTCGGCACCCGTACTTCACAGATCACCGACTATCTGCTCACCAACGAGAACCGCTTCCTCGGAGCTATCATCATCGCGGTCTGGGGTGGGGACCCCAATTATCTTGAGCTGACCATGGATGCGGACGCTGAGAACCAGGCAGTACTCGCCGGCCTCGATCGCAACTTCGGGGTACTCACCTTCGATGGAACCCAGCAGTTCTTCGCCCTGGACGGTCAGCATCGACTCAAGGCGATTAAGGATGCCATTAAGCGTAACCCCGACCTGGGCGGCGAAGACATCAACGTCATTGTCGTACCGCACTTCGACACACCCGACGGACGTCGCCGTACCAGGCGCTTGTTCACCAACATCAACCGCAATGCCAAGAGCACTAACGCTCAGGAGAACATTGCGCTCGACGAGGACGACAGTTTCGCGATCCTGACTCGCCAGCTTCTGGATGAGCACCCGTTCCTGAGCCGAGACAAGGTCGTCTCGGTGTTCAGCAAAGTCGGCCAGGACGGCGAGCTGGTTCTCGCGTCGCGCTCAATCGGGTCCAGGAGCCCGGCCTGGAGCGCAATTAGTGTTCTCTATGACATCGTTAAGGAGATCGGTTTCGATCTCCCGTGCACCCTGAACGAGTCGAAGCAGCGAGCCACGGACGAACTTCTCGACCAGAGCTACGAACTCCTCGCCACGCGCATTCAAGATCTCCTGGACTCATGCGGGAATCTACGCCAGCGCTACCTCGCTGCTCAGGCTCCCGGGGATGTACGTGCGCCAAAGGGCCGGGATGGGGCTGGGCACCCCTTCATGCGGCCAGCAGTCCAGGTAGGGGTGGCGAAAGCCGTACGCCATATCCTGGAGCAGGAAGCACTCACTTGGGACGAGCTGATGAAGCGTCTCTCCGATCTGAGCTGGAAGATGTCTGCAGCACCTTTCTCTTCGATGTGGATCGAGACTCCCGAAGGTCGCCAGCAGGGCAAGATGGCCAGCGGCAAGGACCACACGCAGCTGCTTTACGATCTCCTCCTCATCCATCTCGCGCCACGGTCAAAGGCACAAATCAGCAGGGCGCTTCGCTCGTACTCTGACCTCATGAAATCCAAGTACCCCATCGCCGTGGAAGAGTTCAACAGCCTGTTGCCGACCGATACAGACTCCGTTCCAAACTAATTCGTCCCATAGGGCGCGGGAGTCGTGGCCGATGAGGGCGACTGCTGCCCTTCCATAACCGTTCACCTGGGGAAGGAAGGTTCCAGAGAAAATGACGTTGGAAAAGGAGCCCCGGGGCCAGGCAGGAGCGGGTCAGTAGCTTGAGCGGGTCCGGCGAGCTCACGCACGTGTGCGGACCCTTCCGCGTACGCGCCCGCGTGCCTGGGGCAGACATCGATCAGAGTGTGGCGCCTATGAGGTGGTCACCCCCACTGGGAGCGGATCACGGCCCGTTCATGCCAACAGCCGCCTATCATGGGGCAGATGTGAGGTACAGCTGGTTCGGGGGGAGCATGGATCCGCAGTTGACGGTGATGGCGCAGACTGCGAGCGCCACCGTCGTGGCGCTGATGGCGACCGATGTCTGGCAGCACACCCGCGACGGCGTCGTCGCGCTGTGGCGCCGCGTGCGTCCTGGCCAGGCCGACGAGGTCGGCAATGAGCTGGAGGTGACCCGGGCGGAGATCCTGGCTGCTCGGCAGGATGGCGACACACTCGGCGAGCAGGCCCTGGCCGGAGAGTGGCAGGGGCGGCTACGCCGCCTGCTGATCGCCGATCCGGACATCGCGCAGGAGCTGCTCCGTGTCCTGGAGGAGTCCCGCGCTCTGCTTCCCGCGGGGCAGGAGGTCCAGGCCCCGGTGGTCCACATGCGTGCCGAGGTCTCCGGCAGCGGCCGGGTCTACCAGGCCGGTCGTGACCAGCACATCACCGAACGGTGACCGAGGGCGTGGAGCCGAACTCGCCCGACGCGCCGGTGCCACGCACCGCCGTGAGCGATCACGGCCGGCTGTTCCGCGCCGAGCGTGACCAGCACATCACCGAGTACCACACCCACATTGCCGCGACCCTCGGCGCCCTGGGGGATCAGCAATGGGCGGGGCCGGACTCAGTACGCGTACCTCTGGCCGCCCGGATGCACTCACCGATCCGGGACCGGCGAGACCTCCGACGCGCGCTCCTGGCCACAATCCTGGGCAGCGAGCCGGAGCCGCAAGGCATCCACATCGTGCACGGCATGCCCGGCTGCGGGAAGACCGCAGTGGCACTGACCGTGTTCGACGAGGCGGTCGGCGGCCACGGGATCACCGGGCTGTGGGTCAACGCCTCCAGCACCACCTCGTTCCGCGCCGGAATGCTCGCCGTAGCCTCCGACCGGGGCGCCTCCCAGGACGAGGTCGACGCCGCCCGAGCCGGCAGACGCCCGGCGGCGGACCTGGTCTGGCACTACCTCGACCGCTCTGCCGAACGCTGGCTCCTCGTGCTCGACAACGCCGACGAACCCACCATCTTCCAGGAGCCCGGGTGGCTGCGCTCCAGCCCACGCGGGACCGTACTCGTCACCACCCGGCGCGGCGCCGCCCTGCTGTGGCACGGTGCCGTATCGCACCCCCTCGGCGTACTGGACGTGTCGGACGCTGTCGATGTGCTGCTGGACTTCCAGGTCGGCGACACAGACCTGGCCGCGCTGGAGCAACTGGCGCACAGCCTGGGATGCCACCCGCTCGCCCTGATGCTGGCCGGCACCTACCTGGGCCAACAGGTCGTGGAACCGGTGACCGTGCACGACTACCTCCAGCGCCTGCGGCACGATCCGAGCACTGTCCTGGACCTGGGCGCCGAGCCCGGCGAACGCGATCTGCGCCGCTTGATCAGCAGCACCTGGCAGCTGTCGCTGGACGCCCTGCACCGGCAGGGTCTCCCCGAGGCGACCACGGTGCTGCGGGTGCTGTCGTGCTACGCACCCGATCCCCTGCCGGTCGGCCTGCTCACGCCGTCCCGCCTGGACGCCACGGCCCTCGCGCAGGCGGATCCTCCTCTGGTCGGCGGCCGGGCCAACGCCGCCGTCATGGGGCTGAAGTCCCAGTCACTCGTCTCCCTCCAGGACGTCCCCGGAGACTCAGGCCGGCCCACCGTGCGTACCGTGCAGGCCCATGCCCTGCTCCTGGACACCGTCGCCGCCCGGATCCCGCTCGACCAACGCGACATCGTGCTCACCGCTGCAGCCGAACTCCTCTCGCAGCTCCTGGCCACGAGCGACGACCAGTACATCGACAGCCAGAGCCTGCGCCTGTTCGCTCCGCACGCGACGGCACTGCTGCGGCGCTCCGCCGGCACGAGCAGCCGGGCATTGACGCCCGCGCTGGCCGTCGTCCGCGGGCTGCGCGTCCAGAGCTACGCGCGCGGCGACTACGCCACCGCCCATGCTCTGGGCGAAGCGGCTGCCGCCGCCACACGGGACGACGCGACGCCCGACGCGCTGGCCGACCGCCATGAACTCGCCCGCACGTTCACCGGAACCGGCCGGTTCGCCGAAGCTGTCGATCTCCACCAGGCAACCCTGGACGCCCGAGAAACCCTCCTCGGCGCCGACCATCCCGATACCCTGGCCAGCGCCCACGCGCTCGGCCTCGCGCTGTACGGGCTCGGCAGATTCACCGAGGACGAGCAGCACATGCGGCGTGCGGCAGACGGACGCCACCGTGCCCTGGGACCGGAGCATCCCGACACCCTGGAGAGCCGGGCCTGCCTCTCGGACGCCATCGGCGAACAGGGGCGCTGGGCGGAGGCCGAAGCCCTCGCCCGGCCCAACCTCGCACTCAGCGAACGCGCCCTGGGCGTCGAGCATCCGCACACCCTGCAGAGCAGGATCGCCCTGGCCTGGGTGCTCTCCAGAAACGACCAGCTGGATGAGGCCGAAACTCTCGCCCGGGCAACGCTCAGCGGCGGTGAACGCGTCCTGGGCCCAGAGCACCCGCGGACCCTGAACGCCCAGGATCTCCTGGCCGGCATCCTGCTCCGCCAGGGCAACTGGCCCGAGGCGGAGCACATCGCCAGGATCGTGGCGGAAGCCCGCGAGCGCGTCCTCGGGCCGGAACACCCCCACACCCTGGCCATCCAGGCACGGCTCGCCCGCATCCTCATCGGCGCCGGGCACCGCCAGCAGGCGCGGGATCTGGTGGCCCACACCCTCGCGGCCAGCACACGCGTACTGGGCCCCGAACATCCCGGCACCCTCAACTGCCGCGAGGTGTATGAATTGGCCACCACCGAAGAGCACACATGAACGAATCCGACCCCCGGCGAGGACACGCAGCCTTGAACGAAACGATCATCCGCGTCTGGCGCAAGAGCAGCTACAGCGGCAACGAGAACGCCTGCCTGGAAATACTTACCCCCCCCCACCGGGCCAGGCCCCTGTCCGGGACTCCAAAGACGCTGACGACTCAGTGATCGTTTTCAAAGCCGAGGCATGGGTGGACTTCATAGCCGCACTCCGGCGAGGAGAGTTCCCGGTGAGGGGCCTCGCGTTTTCCGGACAGGCTTCTGACCGTTTATTTCACGCGGTAATTCGCAACTTCTCGTACTCGGCGTGGACTTCGCACGGAGGGCGGTAACCCACCGCCGAGTGGAGGCGTTTGCGATTGTACCAGAATTCGATGTAGCGAGTGATGTCCTGCCGGGCCGCCTCGCGGGTAAGGTAAGTCACCCTTGATACGCGCTCGTTCTTCAGGGAGCCGAAGAATGATTCGGCCATGGCGTTGTCGAAACAGATCCCGGTGCGGCCGGCAGATCTGCGGAGCCCGAAGCGGTCCAGCGTCCTCCCGAACTCGGCTGACATGTAGTTACTTCCGCGATCCGAGTGAAATATCGCGCCGGCCGAGAGGTTCCTGTTCCGTGCCGCGTTACGGATCGCCCTGGATATCAGTGGGGTTTGGTAGTGGTCGTCCATCGCGTAACCGATGACTTCCTTCGTGCAGCAGTCGATGACCGTTGCGAGGTACAGCCAGCCTTCCCCGGTCGCGATATAGGTAATGTCGCCGACAAGCTTTTTGCCGGGCGCATCCGCGGTGAAGTCGCGGCCGACGAGGTCCGGCACTTGGCCGGCCGCAGCCTGAGTGAGGTTGAACCTCTTCGGCCGTGGCAGGCATGGCACCAGGCCCAGTTCGCGCATGAGGCGGCGGACCAGCTCCACGCCTGCGGCGACACCCCAGCGGTGCAGCTGGGCCTGAATGCGCCGGTGCCCGTAGGTGCTGTCGGACATGTCGAAGGCTTTCTCGATGAGCAATTTCAGTTCTTCGCGCCGCTGAGCTGTCGCGGATTCCGGGCGGGATCTCCAGTCGTAGTAGCCGGATCTGGAGACGCCGAGTCGGCCGCACATGAACTCGACGCTGTATGCGTACTTCTCGGTGTCGAGCCGCATCTCGTCGATGAACTCGTACTTGCTTGCTACCGGGGATCCTTCGCGAAGTACGCTGCGGCTTTTTTCAGGAAGGTAACTTCCATCTCCAGCTCGCGGTTGCGTCGTTCGAGTTCTTTCAGGCGCGCCCGCTCGTTCACCGTCAGTTCCGCATCGGGGGCCGGTTCCTGCTGCTTCTGGTACTTTTTCACCCAGCCGCGTAGTGTCTCCGAGTTCAGCTCAAGCTCCCGGGCAACTTCGGAGATCGTCTTGCTTGATCTCAACGCGATCTGGACGGCTTCCTCGCGGAACTCCGGCGAGTACTTACTGGGTGGCGCCACTTCTTCCTCGTTTCCTTGTTCAGGACAACCCTATTGGGTGCCTGTCCGGAAACTTCGTGGCCCCTCACGGTATGGGTACCAGCCTGCTCCGCACAAGTTTGCGAGCACGACCTGCTGGTCGCGTGCGGCCGAACGAACCGCCTCTCCCCACTGCGCCGCGACACGAGAGTCACCTCCGTAAAGACCGGCACGTCGGGCTAGGTGATCAGACATGACCTGGAGGCGGGCTGCCAGGGGATGCGGCGAGGGTGGGGGCGATCATGTACCCGCCCCCTCGACGCGACCATCGGTGCGCGTTCGCGCGATTCCACGCGTGCACCCACTCATGCCGGTGGGCCGGAGCAATGCCGCAAGCGGCTACGAACGCGCACAGGTGCCCAAGGCTCGGCCTCGACTCACCGGACAGAATGGTGTGCAGCGTGCTGCGCGGCAGCTTGCCAGGGCCTGCGAGGCGCTCCAAGTCCCGCAAGGAGAGGACTCCCGCCTGTGTGCGTAGCGCCTGCATGGCGGTGCGCAGGTCGTTGAAGTCCCTCACCAGATCGAGCTGTAGCCGGCTCGCCGATCCCTTCCAAGCAGCAGCCCGAGCCTTCCGCCAAAGCGACTTGGCCCTTCCAGGGTCGGCGCCGCACGCCTTGGCCCAGGCTTCTGTAGTACTCAACGCCGGCACGACAGCTCCGCTCGCGGCGCGCGAGAGTTTCGAGGCTGAGCAGCCGCACTTCGCTGCCAGCTGCGCATACGACAGGCCAGCTCGCCCGCGCTGCGTACGCAACCACAGCGCGAGCGTTCTCACTGGCGTGCTGCATGCAACGACGGGTTTCTCGGGGCGTCCCATCATGTGACCAATCAGCAGCCTGAGCAGGCCGGCGCCGCGTTTGCTGAGCGGTCGAGCAGGTGAGTAGCAATCAGACCCGCGCCGCCCAAGAGGGCCAAGATCCTGGGTTCGGGTATCCCCTGAGAACCCAGACCTGCCGCCAGGATCATGACGATGACGATGATGACCGTTTGCTCCCACGCCGTGCTGTAGGAGCTTGGAGTTGCTCCAACGCATGGCACAGACACATGGCTTGCGTGTTCTCTCCTGAGCATGGAGTTTCTCCTCGTGCAGTGATGGGTCGAGAGCGCCCTCAACGCACCGCCAGGGTGCGGCGCTCGGGTCTGACTCAGACTGCCACTCCGTCGTCTGCCCAGTAGCCGACGTCGGCCCGTTCTTGCATTTCTGTCCAGGTGCGGGTGGAACACGCTCCTACGGCGATCCATCGAGGTTTTGGCTGGCCAGCGCTTTGCAGGAAACCGTTTTGTTTACCAGGCCGTCCAGGTTTTGCGCCGTTTCGCGACCGTTACCTCGACGACTCCGCAGCCGGAGAACGAGCGCCAGACGCAGCTGCCGTGGAGAGACCGGAATACATGCCCGAGCTGAACGATTGGCCCTGTTCAGGACACCGACTGCGATGGGGAGGGCTGGAGCCGGTGAACGATCTGAAGCTGTTCCGCGTCGCGGACGGCATGGCGGCCGAGATCCCGGGAGCGGCGGTGGCGCTGGAGCGTCACCTGCAGACGTTGATCGAGCGCAACATGGAAGCGATGCTCGGGATCCGGTTCTTGGCCTCGGAGTACGGCACCGGTTCGCGGCACAGGGGGCGGATCGACTCGCTAGGGCTGGACGAGTACGGCAACCCGGCGATCATTGAGTACAAGCGTTCGAATGGTAAGGCGGTGATCACTCAGGCTCTTTCGTACCTGTCGTGGCTGCGGGACCATCGCCATGAGTTCGAGAGCCTGGTGAAGGAGCGGCTGGGCGACGAGGCGGCTGGCTCCGTCGACTGGAGCAACCCCCGCCTGGTGTGCATCGCCGGAGACTTCACGTCGCACGACACGCACGCGTTGGAGGAGATCGGTCGTCGGATCGATCTCGTGAGCTACCGGGACTTCGGTGGGGGCCTGCTGGCTCTGCAGCTTGTCGCCTCCGTGACCGGCTCGGCGACATCACTTCGGACCCCGAGCACGCCGGCGGGGGCGAACGCACCCTCGGCGGGTCCTGGGGATGGTGGTTCGACGGTCAAGTCGGTCCGGCAGTTCTACGACGAGTCGCCTGAGTCGCTGCGGGATCTGTACTCCGACCTCGACGCCATGCTGATCTCCGATGCTGATGTGCAGAAGGAGTTCCAGCTGCATTACGTCGCCTACCGGCGGATCAAGAACGTCGCGACCGTCCGATTCCAGCCGCGCAGCCACACCCTCGTGGTCCGGCTTGCGGTCGACCCGGACACGGTCGAGCTGGTCGAGGGCTTCGCCCGTGACGTTCGCAAGATCGGCTGTCTGGGGACTGGCCCTCTGGAGCTGCGGATCCGGTCGCAGGAGGACCTGGCGAGAGCCAGCGACCTCGTCCGGCGAAGCGTCGACGGCTGCTGACGATCGTTCGGGGGCGGGTGTGTATCGGTATTCCGACGTCACACCCGCCCCCGTTCTGCGTGTCGTCAGGGGTGGAGGTCTGGCGTGGTCTGGTCTCATTCTTCGGGTCCTGCCAGTTCGAAGTCGTCCTGGGTCAGGGCGTTGCGAAGGCGCTGTTCAGCGATGTCCGCATAGTGGTCAGAGAGTTCGATCCCGACGAACTGCCGTCCCTCCCTCAGCGCGGCGACCCCCGTGGAACCGGATCCGGTGAAGGGGTCCAGGACGATGCCGCCTGGCGGGCAGATCTTGACCAGCTCCTGCATGACTTCGACGGGCTTCTGGGTGATGTGCACGCGGTCCTTCCTCGGCTGGCTCGCGGTGTAGAGGCCGGGGAGGTAGACGGGGTTGCGGTCGGCGTCAACCGGGCCCTTGGTGCCCCAGACGATGTACTCGCATGACTGCTTCAGGCGGCCCCGCTGTGGGCGGGAGACCGGCTTGTGCCAGGAGGCGATGCCGCGCCAGGTCCATCCAGCCGCCTGAAGGGCGTCCGTCGTCGTCGGCAACTGCCGCCAGTCGGTGAAGACAAGCGCGGCACCAGATTCGACGGTGGCCCGGTATGCCTCGGTGAGCAGCAGGCTCAGCCAGAAGCCGTACGAGCGCTGGTCGCGGTTTTCGCCTGGGAAGTTCGCCAGCTGATGCTCGGCGTCGGCGGAGGTGTACTTCGAGCGCGCGGTGCGGCCGGTGCGCTCAGAGCTGGTGCGCCCGCCACTGTTGTACGGCGGGTCGGTGATCACGGCATCGACGCTGTCGTCGCCGAGGCCGGCGAGCACGGTCAGTGCGTCGCCTCGGTGGAGGGTGTACGGCATCCGGGAGTTCTCGCTTTCCGGGGATTCAGTCATGAGACGCGCTTTCCTTCGGGAGTCGCGCAAAAGTGACTCCGGGTGGCATAGAGAGCAGCCACTCGGGGCGGTTGATGGGCGGGAGGTTAGCGGCTATTTCCGGCCGCACCCAATGAACCCAGAGCCCGTCAATCGCACCGAGAACGGGCCGGATCGAGGGGTCGTTTGGTACGGCCGGAAATCGCGTCTACTGTCTCGCCGTGTTCGCAGGACGGAGCCCACCTCCACTCCTGCTGACCTGTGTTGTTCTGTGCTGTCCCGTCCAACGGGGCAGTCCCGGCATCACAATTGAGACGTGTTATCGACGAGCGAGGGGACGCATTTTTGATGTGCTGCCTGAGATTACGAGCGCGGCTGGCTGCCGCGCCCCGATGACATCACCGGCTTCCGGGAGTTAGCAGCCCTGGATACCGGATTCCTCTCGCTCCTGCGGGAGTTCGGATTCACACCGGCGCGGCGCCGGTGACCTTTTCCACGAGAGACCGGCGCCGCGCCACCACAGTAAGGAGCTGCGAATGCAGCATGCCCAGAAACTCCTATTCCGGCGGTGGCCGTGAAGACGACCGGCGCCGTGGTGGGCCTGGTCGCCACCGGTCCACTGCTACTGGCCGCCCCGCTCGTCGTCGTAGCCGCCAAGGATGCGGCGGCCTGCACGGCCAGCAGTACACAGGCTGTGGACAGCGCGGCCGTCGCGCGGCAGGTGGAGTCGATTCTGACCGGCGGTAAGGGCGATTCGGTCTCGATCGCGGGTCTGAGCAATCCTGCGGAGCAGATACCGAACGCGAAGACCATCGTCGCCACGGGCGTCGCGCTCAAGGTGCCAACGCGCGGGCAGGTGGTCGCCCTGGCGACCGCACTGCAGGAGTCCGGCCTGCGGAACCTGTCGTACGGGGACCGGGATTCGCTCGGGTTGTTCCAGCAGCGTCCGTCGCAGGGCTGGGGCACGGCCGAGCAGATCCAGGACCCCGTGTACGCAGCGACGCAGTTCTACACCCACCTGCTGAAGGTCGACGGGTGGCAGCAACTGACCGTCACGCAGGCCGCGCAGGAGGTCCAGCGCTCGGGCTACCCGGACGCGTACGCCAAGTGGGAAGACCTCGCCACCGCCCTACAGTCGGCGATCGCGAAGGCCTTGGGCTCCGCGGATGACGCTGGTGAATCGACAGACACTGCGACCGCCGCCCCCGGTTCCTCCGGCTGCGCGGTCGACGGTGGGGAGGACAGCGCCGGCTTCGGCACGATTCCCGCCGGGGCGCTGCCGGACGGGTACGAGATTCCCGCCCACGCGCCCACCAAGGTACGGACCGCGATCCGTTGGGCGCTCGGCCAGCTCGGCACCCCGTACCAGTGGGGTGGCTCATGTACGGACTCGCACGGGCCGGACCCGATGGGGCGCTGTGACTGCTCGTCGCTGATGCAGCGCTCGTACGCCGCCGCCGGCGTGACGCTCTCCCGTACGACCTACACCCAGGTCAAGGAGGGCAAGGCCGTCTCCCTGGGCGCGGTGAAGCCAGGAGATCTGCTGTTCACCGAGGGCACTGCCGCAGACCCCGATCACGTGGGGATGTACATCGGCTCCGGGCTGATCGTGCACGCGCCCCATACCGGTGACGTGGTCCGGATCACGACGCTCGCGGCCTGGAAGTCTCAGGTACTGGCCGTGCGTCGCATCGTCGCCTGAGCGCGCGGACCCCCTGCCGGCCCATTCTCTCTGGCGCTCTGCCGGCCGTCATTCCCCCATTCGATGGACCCCTCGATGAAGCGAACACCTCACCGCTACGGCCCGCATGGTCCTCGACTGATCCCCCGGCTCTCCGTCGTGACTCCGGGGCCGTAGCTCCCCGGTTCCGAGGCCGTCGCCTCAGCCTCCCCTCCCCCATCTCCGCCCTGCCAGGGCATCTCCGCATGTCCATTTTCAAACTGGAGTTCACGTGAACCTTGCCGACCACGTCCGTTATCTGGCTTACGACCCGGGTGTGACGCCGAAGGAGGGCGGCCTGCCGGGCCTGTCGGTCCTGAAGGAGGTCATCTCCTCGATCAACCTGTTCGGCATCATCGCCGTCGTCGGCGCCCTGGCTGTCTCCGCCGTGGTGTGGGCCTGGGGCCACCACTCCGGCTCGCACCAGGCCGAGGCCAACGGCAAGAAGGGCGCCACAGTGGCCGCCGGCTGCGCGCTGCTGCTCGGCGCCGCGAACGGGATCGTCACCTTCTTCTCCGCGCTCGGCTCGCAGGTCCACTGATGCCAGCGAATCGATCCGCCGCGCACGCACGCCCGAGCAGCGCACCAGGAGTGCGCGGCCGGGTCCTGGCCGGGCTCGCGGTCCTGGCCGTCCTCACGGCGGTCGCCGGGCTCATCGCATATCTCACCCGCGATGGCCACAGCGTGGCCCAGCCCTCCGCTCCGAGCGCGACCAGCTCGGCGACCGCAACGGCCAGCGCTGCCCCATCCCCGTCAGCCTCTGAGCCCGTCGGCAAGGGCTCGGTGGCCGAGCCGCCGAAGACAACCGACCCGGTGGTCTTCGGCAGGGCATTCGCCAAGGCCCTGTGGTCCTACGACACCCGCACGCTGTCACAGCAGCAGCAGTTGGCCGGGTTGAAGGCGTGGATGACCAGCGAGAAGAAGTACGCCGACTGGTCGTCGGTCAGTGCCCAGCTGCCCACGAAGGATCTGTGGAAGCGGCTGCGGACGAACGGCCAGTACGCCACCGCCCGCATCAGCGAGGGCCACATCCCGACCGCGTTCACGGCCGCACTCAACGAGAACCCGGGCGCGATCACCACCGCGTACGTCTACGCGGTCACCGTCACCGGCACCCAGTCCATCGCCTGGGACGGCGGCGGAGCTGGTGCCGAGTCCCGCTCGATCACGCTCGCCGTCCAGTGCCGCCCCCACGAGCGCTGCGCGCTGTCCGGCATCGCCCCGAGCGTCAGCCCCTGACCCCGCACGAGAAAGAAAGGAGGCATCTGCCATGGCCGTGAACGTCTGTGAACTGCCGCTGATGTCCAGCGTCTGCGACAGCGTCACCAGCGGGGTCGGCGACGCCATCACCGACGGTATCGGCGCCTGGATCGCCAAGTCGACCGGCGAGCTCGCTGCTTCGGCGGCCGACCTCGCCGCCGAGGGCATCAACGCCACCACCACGGTGAACCTGAACGCGTCCTGGTTCCGCGACAACTACGAGCTGCTGCTGCCGATCGGGCTGATCCTTACCATCGGCACCTTCTGCCTGGCCCTGATCCGGGCCGCCTGGCGCCGCGACAGCGAGTCGCTGTTCGACGCGCTGAAGGGCACGATCGTGGGCATCTTCTTCGCCTTCACTGCGATCGCCTTCACCACCGTTGCCCTGACCGTCGTCGATGCCCTGTCCGA
The DNA here is from genome assembly GCF_020982545.1 of Streptomyces sp. MNU76. Lineage (GTDB taxonomy): Bacteria > Actinomycetota > Actinomycetes > Streptomycetales > Streptomycetaceae > Streptomyces. Next base: position 136,739 of record NZ_JAJKLK010000007.1, read on the forward strand.
GGGGTTGTTCACCCTCGCCAAGAGCAGCATCTCCGACGCGATCCGCCGCGTCGTCCTGGTCAGCCAGTTCGGGCAACTGGGCGGACTGGGCTGGCTGGTCCAGGCAATGGTCGCCCTCGGCGCCGCCATCGGGGCGTTTATGTACTGGGGCGTGATGGTCTTCCGCAAGGTCGGCATCCTGATCCTGGTCACCCTGGCGGTCTTCGCCGGGGCCGGAGGCGGCTGGGAAGTGGCCAAGCGCTGGCGGCGCGGCTGGATCGAGGCCACCGCCACGCTCGTCGTCTCGAAGCTGCTGATGACGATCGTGTTCCTGACCGGCGTCTCGGCCATGGGCAAGGCGGATGCGAAGGACGGGCTGTCCGCCCTATCGGATGCGATGGCCGGCATCGTCGTGCTCGCCCTGGTGATGCTCACCCCGTACGCCACGTACAAGTTCGTGCACTGGGCCGCCGATGGCGCAGGCGGCGAGGACCTGCACCGCTCCGGGTCCTCCGGCGTCGTCACCGCCGCCCGCGGGGCAAAGACCGCCGGGCAACTCGCGGTCCAGGCCGGCACCGGCACTCCCGCTCCGCAGGGCCCGGCGAGCGTACCGGGCATGGGCTCGGGCGGGGTCGCCTCCGGAATCGATCCCACCGGCGGCAGCAGCAGTACGCCGAAGCAGGTCCGGTTCCGATACGGCGAGGACCCCAACGCGTCCGGCGACAAGGGCACTCCGCTCATCAAGCGCCCGCCGACCGACGGCGACCGGGGCCAGCCGCTGATCCGGCGCCCCGGCCAGCAGACCGCGGCGAACACCCCGGCGGCGTCGGGCTCCGCAGCAGCCGAAGCCCCCACGGGCCCGCAACCCCAGGGTTCTCCGACTCCGCTACGGCCTCCGGCCGCATCCGGAGGGGCGGCCTCGTCCGGCACCGGTCCCTCTCCGCAGGGCTCGGCGACACCGCAGCAATGGGTCTACCCCAACCCGCCAGGCGGATCGCGCTCCTAGCCCCTGGGCTCACACGGGGCGGGCCGCCCCGATGGCGGCGGCCCGCCCCCCTTCCTCCTCTCTCTGCATCTCGTTTCAAGGACGGCTTCGCATGCTCTCCGACACCTCACCGGCCGAGGCCCTGGCCACGGTCAAATTCCCGCACCGCTCCCGGCGCGGCGTGCTGCTCGGCCTGACCGCCGCCCAGCTCGTCGTCGTGGCCGCCACCGGCCTGCTGCTGCTCGCGGTGCTGCTCACCGCCGGCGTCACCGGAGCCCTCAAGCTGCTACCGGTGTGGGCGGTGATCGCAGTCGGGGTCTTCGCCCGACACCACGGCCGCTCGCTCGCCGACTGGTCCCCCATCGTGCTCCGGTACGCCCTGCGCCGTGCCCGTGGCCAGCTGCTCTGGCTCGCCCGGCCATCCACCCGGCCACGCCGTGAGGGCCTGCTGCACCTGCCCGGCACCACTGCCTCACTGCGCGTGGTCGCCTCCCCCGACCGCCGCTTCGGCGCCGTCCACGACCCGCATCAGCAGACATTGACCGCGGTCGTGAAGATCTCCAGCCGGGCCTTCGCCCTCCTCGATCCGGCCACACAGAACGCCAACGTCGCCGGGTGGGGCCGAGCCCTCGCCGCGCTGGCCCGCACCGGGCACATCGCCCGAGTCCAGGTCCTGGAGCGCACCGTCCCGGACTCCGGCGACGCGCTCAACCGCTACTGGGAGGACCAAGGTCGCCCCGACGCCCACCTGGCCGGCCCCGTCTACGCCGATCTGCTGGCCGCCGCCGGGCCCGCCGCCGCGCCGCACGAGGCGTACGTCGCCCTGGCCCTGGACCTCAAGGCCGCGCGCCGGCTGATCAACCAGGCCGGCGGAGGGCTCACCGGTGCCTTCGCGGTCCTGTCTCAACTGACGGCAACCTTCGATCAGGCGGCCCGCAACGCCGGGCTCACCCCCGCCGGCTGGCTCGCCGGCAACGAGATCGCCGCCGTGGTGCGCACCGCGTACGACCCCGAGGCGTCCGCGGCGCTGGACCGCTGGTCGGCCTCCGGGCGCCCGCAGGCCGACCCGGCCGCCGCCGGCCCCGTGGTCCTGGTGGAGAAGGCCGACCGGATCCAGACCGACACCGCCCACCACGCGGTGTTCTGGATCGAGAACTGGCCCCGGATCGAGACCAGCCCGGGGTTCCTGCACCAGCTGCTGTTCGCGTCCGGCGTGCGCCGCGCCCTTTCACTCACCTACGCGCCCAAGGGTCTCGATGCCGCGTTGAAGGACGTCCAGCGCAAGAAGGCCACCGTGATCGCGGATGCAGCCGAGCGGCAGCGCAAGGGCCAGGTCGACTCCGAGGAGGACTCGGTCGAGTACGCGGACATCAAGGCTCGTGAGCGGCAGCTGATCGCCGGCCACGCCGATGTCGCTCTGACCGGACTGCTCACGGTCTCCGCCGAGAGCGATGAACAGCTCAACGCAGCCTGCGCCGCCGTCGAGACCGCTGCTGTCTCCGCGCTGGTCGATCTGCGCCGCTTGACCTGGCAGCAGGCCGAAGCCTTCACCAACGCGGCCCTGCCCCTCGCCCGCCCGTAGCGCTCCGTCCTCTCACCCGCACCTTGCCGAAGGGCATCGCCATGCTGACCCCGCAGCCGCCGCTGCCCGACCTCGCCCCGGATTTCGTGCCGTTCGCCACCGCCGCGCTCGACTTCCACCGCAGCATCAACATCCCCGCCGGAACGGTCGCGGCCAGCCGCGCCGAGCTGGACTCCCTGCACGCCCATCTGATCTCCCTACACGGCCTGTTCGACGCCCACACCACCCGCACCACCGTGGTCGCCGAGGCCGAGGGCGACCACCTGCGAGCCGTACGGACCCGGCTGTGGCAGGCCGCCGAGCACCTGCACGCCGCGTACCACGCAGCACCCCACCCCGCCGCCGGCCAACCGCGCAGCCCTGAGGCGTGTCGCGCCGGTCTTCCCGAGGGTGCCCCGGAGCTGTCGATCTGCCAGCGGCATCTCGCCACCGCTGCCCGGGTCCGTCGCCAGACCACCCCGGCCGAGCTGCACGACCCGTTCACCGGCCTCATCCGCCACTGACACCGCCCGAGGAGTTCCTGCCCCCATGGCGATTCGTACGCGCGCCAGCGCCAGCCCTCTGTTCACCCCGCGCAAGGTCAGCCGCGCCACCGCCCGTGCCGCGCGGGAGGAGTTCGCCGCCGCCCGCCACACCGCCCGCTACGCGGCCCGGCCCGAGACCCGCCCCACTGCTCCCGGTGCCGACCCGGACCTGCGGGCCACCTACCCCGTCTCGGGAAGGCCGGGCGCCGCCTCCGCCCGAGGCGGCCTCCTCAAACTGCCCGCACACCGGATGACGACGGCCACCGCCAGTGGCGCGTACCCCTTCCTCGCCGAGGGCGGACTCGGCGCCCAGGGCATCTACATCGGCCGCGATGTCCACGCCGAAGCCGCGTTCACCTACGACCCGTTCGCCTTGTACGGGCGGCTGGAGGGCTTCACCAACCCGAACATCCTGCTGGCCGGAATCATCGGCATGGGCAAGTCCGCCCTCGCCAAGTCCCTCGCAGTACGCGCCGTCGCCTTCGGCTACCGCATCTACGTCCCCTGCGATCCCAAGGGCGAGTGGACAGCCGTCGCCCAGGCCCTCGGCGGCAGCACCATCGCCCTCGGCCCTGGCCTCCCGGGACGGTTGAACCCGCTCGACGCCCCTGCGAAGCCGTACGGCATCAGCGAGCAGGACTGGAAGGGCGAGGTCCGCAAGCGACGCTTGCTGCTGCTCGGTTCCCTCGCCCGTACCGTCCTGCGCCGCGATCTGCACCCGATGGAGCACACCGCGCTCGACGTCGCCCTCGACCAGGTCGTCGCTGCCGCCGAGGCCACCGGCGCCACGCCACTGCTCGGCGACGTCGCCCACGTCCTGGGCAAACCGGCACGGCTCGACACGGCCACCGGCGAGCTGTCCGGGCGGCTGGGCCAGGCCGCCGAAGACCTCGCGCACGCCCTGCGCCGCCTCGTCCACGGTGACTTGGCCGGCATGTTCGACGCCCCCTCCACCGTCACCTTCGACCCGGCCGCACCGATGCTGTCCATCGACCTCTCCCGGCTCGGCGGCGCCGGCGACGACACCGCCCTCGTCCTCGCCATGACCTGTGCCTCAGCGTGGATGGAGGCCGCCCTCGCCGACCCCACCGGCGGCAGGCGCTGGGTGATCTACGACGAAGCCTGGCGCGTCATGCGGCACGTCGCCCTGCTGGAGCGCATGCAGTCGCAGTGGAAGCTCTCCCGAGGACTCGGCATCGCCAACCTGATGGTGATCCACCGGCTGTCCGACCTGCTGACCGCGGGCGACGCCGGATCGCGGGGCCGAGCACTCGCCGAGGGCCTGCTGACCGACTGCTCCACACGGATCATCTACCGCCAGGAAGCAGACCAACTCGCCACCGCCGCCACCCTCCTGGGCCTGACCGGCGTCGAGACCCAAGCCGTCTCCGCCCTCACCAAGGGACGCGGCCTGTGGAAGGTGGCGGGCCGGTCTTTCATCACCCAGCACCTTCTTCATCCGCGCGAGCGCGAACTCTTCGACACGGACGCCCGGATGCATGCAGACCCCCCTGGGTTCACTGCAACTGAAGGTTTGTCAGCTATGTCCGCGCCCCGCGCCCGCTGAGCGGCGCCCCGTCGGCTCCCTACCGCACATTCCCGGCCTCACCAAACACTTCCAGGCCCGGATCCTCGGCCACACCCCCTCACGCCACGCATCCGCGCCGAACCGCCCGCCACGCCACAGAAGGCCAACGCATGCCCGAGCCCATCCCCGCCATCCATATCGCCCGCGGTCCCACCAGCGGCGTCACCGCAGAAGGCGGTGACGCATTCGCCGCCACGCTTCTGGAACGGGCCGGATTCATCCCCCAGTCCTCGATCCGCCAGTCCTGGTACCGGCTCCACTACGACATGGGCGAGGACTACGAGAACGAAAAGGCCACCTTCGCCTACGAGATGCTCACCGCCGCCCGCTACCCGGTGGTCATCGACCCGGCACTGCGCCTACGCAATGACGGCACCGGCACGCCGCCCCTCGTCGTCACTGACGACGCCTACAACCAGACCTTGAGCACGCTGATCGACGAGATCGTCCACACCGACGAAGCCGTCGAGGTCGCCGCCCTCCTCTACGTCCTCACCGACGAAAAGATCGGCATGCTGCCCGCACTCCGCGAAGTGGTGGAGAAGGCCGGCTTCTGGGTCGACGGCCTCGGCACCCCGCCGCTGGCGGAGCGGCTGCACGAGGCCAATCGCGCACTGCTCGACGCCACCGTCGGTATCCATCACACCGCCGACGAGCTGCTAGCCCTCCCCGAAGACCGCCAGCACCGTCCTGATCCCCAGTGGCTCCTGCGCATCCAGGCCGCCCAGGCGCGGACGGCCACGGGCCATGCCCCAGCCAGTCCCGGCTCCGACGAGACCGAGCCGCCGCCTCCGGCCACCCCGCAGCCACCGCGCCGTACGCGCTGAACTCCTGCCCCTCCCTGATCGAACGGAGACCCACCTGTGCCGGACTCCGACTCCGCTTTGCACGTCACCATCGCCCGCGACCGGAAGACCGGGCATGTCACCGCCCGCGGAGGTGACCACTTCGCTTCCGCGCTGTTGCAGCACTCCGCCGGGTTCCTGCCCGTCGGGCAACGACGAGACTCTTCGCCGTACGCCCCGCTGCCCGCGTACCACCGGCTCCCCGCCGGCCTCACCGACTGGCGCGAACAGCAGCACCAAGCCTCGCTCGCCGCCGCTGTGCTGGCCCGCATCGCCTACCGGCCCGGCCTCGCCCCGGACCTGGACGCCCCCGTGACCGACGATCCGTTCCGGGAACCGTTGAGCTGGACGTTCTCCGATCTCGGTACACGGATCGACCGGTGCGAGCACACCAGCGACGTCGCGCGGCTGCTCCGCGAGTTCACCGAGCCCGCCGACGGCATCCTCCCCCACACGGTGCAGGTCCTGCACTCAGCCTCGCGCTGGTGGCAGGGCCTCGGCGGCGACGCGGATCACCGGCGCGCTGACCGCCTCGAACGCATCGCGAAGACCCTCGCCTCTCACACGCGCACGGCCCACGACCTGGCCAATCGGCTCGAAGCACGCAACGCCCACCATCCCTACCGCAGCCCCGTACCCGGCCCGCACTCCTCACTCCCGGAGCTGCGCACCACCAGCGTCCCGCCCACGCTGCGCACGCCAGTGGTCTCGGCCCTGGCTGATGTCAACAACCAGATCGAGCAGGCCCCGCACACCCGCGATGTCGCCTGGCTGCTGGCGGACATCACTGTGCCCCAGCTCGGCGTGCTGGACTCCGCCGTCGCCAACCTTCAGACCGCAGCGAGCTGGTGGCAAGGACTCGGGACACTGCCCGACCACGGGTACAGCGACCAGCTGGGTGATCTCGCCACCGACCTGGGTGCCTACGCCCGGGAGCTGAACAAGCTGCGCGGCCACCTGGCCGACCGGCACCTCGCCCACCCGCACCGTGGCGCCCGCGCCACCACCGGATCCGAGAGGGCTCGTGCCGCCAGCGCGCCGTCACCTGGACGGCAACGCGTGGCCGAGCCATCCGCCAACGTCCTGGCGGTCTCCGCCCCGCCGACCTCCGCACCGACCCAGCCGCGCGGCCGCTGACCTTCCCGACGCCAGAAGAGACACCCTCATGGACGACCCGCACATAGTCATCGGCCACCACCCGGACCTGGGGATTGTGGCCGCCAACCGGCACAACACCCCTGTCATCGACCACGTTCTGCGGCGCGTGGGCTTTGAGCCCGTTCCCGGCCGCCGCCAGTTGTACGCGCTGGCCGAGCCCGAACGGGACGGGATCCGCCGCACCCGCCAGGCCGTGCAGAGCCTGCGCATCGTGCGCTACCAAGTCGCTGTCGACGCTGATCTCGAGCCCGACCCGCTGCCACCCCGGCCCTCCCAGAACCGCCACCGCGATCCCGCCGAGGCTCTGTCTGAGCCGTACGCACACGCTCGCGCCCTCGCCTCCGACATCACCTCCGGCCGCCTGGTCGTCCTCGACCAACTGCGGGATGCAGAAGGCACCTTGCGCTGCGTCGGTACCTACCCCGCGACGGGCGAAGGCGTCCTGCTCTACGGCGAGGGCGACCTGCGGTACGTCGAGACCCGGCTCGCGGATACCGACCGTGCACTCGCGGCCTTCGCCTACGTCCGCGGCAACGGCCGCCCCGTGCCGCCACCGGAGCCGCGAGCACGGGCAGCCACCGCGGTCTCTCCCGCCCGCTCGACCCTGCGCCACCGGGTCCGTGCGGCCACCGACACCCCGGCCAGCCGCCCCTTGGCCGCACCACCGGCTACCGGACTGCGGGCGCCAGGGCACCGCTCCCGCTGATCAGCACCCCCGTTCCCCGAACCCCAGGAGCACACTGCGATGGCAAACGAACCCGACATCGCCTTCGGTCTTCACCCCCAACTCGGAACCGTGGCAGCCGTCTCCGACGGACTGCCGCAAGCCGAAGCCGCACTGCACGCCGCAGGGTTCGACCACCACAAGGAGCTGGACATCTTCGTCCTCGCCGACGGTGCCGATCGCCGCGCGATGGTTCAGCTCATCCGTGACCTGCAAGCCATCGGGTACACCGTCGCCGCCGACCCCCATCTGCAGGAGCCGCCGCAGGTTTACAGCATCCGCGCGCTGACATCCCGGATCATTCAGGCGCAGCGTCCGACCGATGTCGCCGACGTCTTCGACGACCTCCTGGACGATCGGGGCGGCGCCATCCCGGAGTTGCACCAGCTGCTGGAGACCACCGCCGAGTGGTGCGAGCGGCGCCTCGGCGATGAGGGCACCGACCTCGCCCGTATCTGCCGGCGCCTTGGCCACAAAATCGCCGAGCTGAGCGTAGACCTCGGTTTCACCGGCGCCGACTTCCTCGACCTCGACAGCCCGCTGCCACCGCGGCCGACGACCACGGCGCCTTCCCAGCAGAACAGCCGGGCTCGCGCCGCCGCCACCGCCTCTCCCGCGCACTCCGCCACTTCCCGGCCTGCGACAGCCAACAGTCCCGCGCCGTACCACTCGCCCCAGGCTCCCTCTGCCTCGCCCACCCCCAGCCGATAACAGCCCCCTATATAAGGAGCGCGTTCCGTGCGCCTCGAACCCCACATTTCCATCGGCCCTCATCCCGACCTCGGTGTCGTCGCCGAAGTCGCCGCCGGCAACCCCCATACCGAGCAGGTCCTGCGCAAGCACCACTTCCGCCAACACCCGGAATCGGGGCTGTACTTCCTGCCGAGCGACGCCCCGTACAACCGGGTCCTGCGTGCGGTGACCGGTGCCGCTCGCGTTCTGCAAGACGCGGGTCTGTCGGTGGCAACCGACCCGCGCCTCATGGTGCCCCCGCCCGTCCCGCGGTCTTCCGGCGCGCCCGCGCGGAAGGCCGTCCCGGCGCAGTCGCTGACCGCGCTGACCGCCGAGCTGCACACGGTCGACCGTGCGATGGATGCCGCCGAGATCCTGCAGGAGCTGCTGGACGAAGACTTCGGCGCCATGAGCGAACTGGAACAGCTCATCAGCACCACGGCCACGTGGTGCGAGCGCCTGGACACCGACGCCGGGCACGAGCTCGGCTCCCGGCTGCGCACCATCGCCAACCATGTGGCCTTCCTCGGCGACCGGATCGCCGACGTCGAAGGCGACCTGGCGGTCATGCCGGAGGTGATCCCCGCCAGCGCCCCACCGCTGGCTGCCACTCCCGCCCGCCCACACGAAGACCTCCTGCCCAGGTACGGGGCTCGCGCCCAGGCGGCCGTGGCCGCCTCCCCGCACCGACCGGGCCACTCACCTACCGCTGCCACTCCGTCCTCGGCAGCCGCCCCTCCGCCGTCCGGTCCCGCTCGTACGCGCTGACCGACCCCTGCCCGTTTACCACCTCGCGAAGGAGTACACCCCCATGGCCGTCAAGACGAAGTGGACCCTCGAACACGCGTGCGGTCACACCAAGATCGTCGATCTGTCTGACCGTCCAGCCGACCGCCGCGCCGGCTACGCCCGTTGGCTGGCCGGACGCGCGTGCTCTGACTGCTGGATGGCCAGTCGCGACAACGACGCCGAGGAGAAGGCGACGTGGCTGAAGAACAAGCGTGCCGAGGAGCAGGCCGAGGCCGACGCCTGGGCCGAGCAGTACCGGATGCTGGCGCTCGACGGGACCGACCGAGCGGTGGCCTGGGGCAGCCGATGCCGTCACCAGTTGATGTCCGCTGCCTACAGCGCCCTCGTGCTGGAAGGCGACACCACGGAGTCCGAGTGGGAGGCAGTCGAAGACGCTGCCCGCACTGTGACACGGGCCGGGTGGTGGCTCGATCAGAGGGAGGCCGAGCCCGCTGACCTGCCCGAGCTTCTTCAGGCCGCCGCCAACGACGACCGGTCCACCGAGAACCCGTACGCGTAGCGCTCGGCGCCGGATCTCCTATCACGCCAGTCCGGCCGGGCCAAGCGCCCCATTCCCCGGATCCTGCGTTTCCCACCCACGTGCATGTCCTTCGACCGAAAGAACCGCTGTGCCTGAACCTCTGATCACTATCGCCATCAAGCCCAGCGGCCGGGTCAGCGCCCGCGGCGCCGACGCCCTGGCCGCCACCCTGCTGCGGCGGGCCGGATTCACCGAGATCAACGACTGGCACGGTCTGCGCCACCGGATGCCGTTGGCCAGCTCGAGCGACGAGCGCGCGGCCGTCGCCGGGTACGCGGCGCAGATGCTTCGGGCAGCCCGCTACCGGGTCGACATAGACCCACAGCTGGACCCCGATCCGCCCCAGGCACCCACTCCCACCGATCCCCTCGGGCGCTACGCCGTCGGCCGTGCGGTGCTCGACCTGACCGACCAGCTCAACGCCGCCGCCACCGCCGGACAGGCGGCCGACGCTCTGGACCAGATCCTCGATCCTGCCGACGGCGTCCTGATCCGCCTTCAGGAAACTCTGGAAGCTGCGGCCGAGAAGTGCAACGACGTCGACGAAGACGGCAACAGCTTCGAATTGAGCGACCGTTTCACCGCCGCATCCGAGCAGCTGACTCAAATCGGCCACGATCTCGACAGCGCCGCCTTCAACTTCCGCGCCTTGGAACCGGCCGCACCGACCCAGCAATCTGAGGAGCGGAGTCGGCAGGCCCAGGTCGCCACCTACGGCGGGACGGCCGTCACCACCGCTGCCCGCGCCACGTCACCGGCCACCCGCGACGCCCCCGCCAGCGGTAGGCAAGGAGCCGCCCCAAGCAGCACCGTTGCGCAGCCGGGTCCTGAGCCCACCCGTCGCGCCCGCTGACCTCCCCGGCCCCTTTCGTGAACGGCCCCGCTGCTGCCCCGGTCTCATCCCGAGCCGCTGCCGCCCGCGCCCTCTCCACGACAGCCGCAATCACACCGCACGCCGCTTCCACTCCAGCCGCCGCCCCCGCCCCGATCCGCTGAGGAGCCCTCGATGAACGCCAGAAGAACCCCCGCCTGCAGCCCTCCTCCCTCGTTGTCACCGTTCCCGGAGTCCCTTGTGCCATCCGCGCGTTCACGCACGCCCTCGACCACCACCGGAACCGACGCCCTCCTCTATCTCCTGCTCGCCCTCGCCGGACTCGGCTTCGTCGGCGGTTCGCTGGCCTGGCTGTGCGGCAATCTCGCCGTCGTCGTTACGAGTTCGGGCCGATGGTCCGTCTACGAGCCCGCGACTGCGCTGTTCCATCCCGAGCAGCTCTGGCCTCACCTTCCCCGCCTGACGGTCGTCACCGCTTGCTACGTGCTGCCCGGCCTGGTGCTCCTGCTCACCGCCGCCGTCGGCGCGAAACTCTGGCTGCGGCTGCGCGGCAACCCCCAGGGCCTGGCGGACCAGCGTGATCTCTCCGGGCTGCTGCCCAAGGAGATCAGCGCGAAAGCCAGGGATCTCCGGCCCAGTCTGAAAGGCACGAACGTCAAGCAGATCGCGCCCGACGACCGGGGCGTCCTGCTCGGCACCCTGAATCCCGGCAACAAGGAGATACGTTCCTCCTGGGAGGATGTCCTCCTGGCGATCATGGCTCCGCGATCGGGCAAAACGTCCGGACTCGCCATCCCGGTCATCCTCCGCGCCCCCGGCCCGGTACTGCTGACCTCGAACAAGGCTGCCCGCGACGCCTACACCGCCACTCTCGACGCCCGCGCCGAAGTCGGCACCGTGTGGACGCTGGACCCGCAGCAGATCGCGCACGCCCCGCGGGAAGTGTGGTGGGACATCCTCGCCGACGCCCATGACCTCGCCGGCGCCCGGCGTCTGGCCGGACACTTCGTCACCGCGAGCGTGGACGAGTCCTCCCAGGGCGACTTCTGGTCGACGGCCGCCGCCAACACCCTCACAGCGCTGTTCCTGGCCGCGGCCCGCGACCGGCGGCCCATCACCGACGTACTCGCCTGGCTCGCCTCACCGGCCGACCGCACGCCCGTCGATGTCCTGGTCGACGCAGGTCTCGACGCGGTCGCCGCCCAGCTGCAGGGCACCGTCGCCGGCGCCGTCGAGACCCGCGACGGCATCTTCGAAACGGCCCGCCAGTACGCCGCCTGCCTCCTCGACCCCGGCATCGCCGCCTGGGTCACCCCCGCCCCGGACCTGCCCGAATTCAGGCCGGAGGCGTTCGCCACCAGCCGCGACACGCTGTTCCTGCTCTCCAAGGACGGCGGAGGATCAGCCTCGGCGATCATCGCCGCAGCCGCCGACGCCGTGATGCGCGCGGCTGTCATCCAGGCCGAACGTGATGGCGGACGTCTCGACCCGCCGCTTCTCGCGATCCTCGATGAGGCCGCCAACGTCTGCAAGATCCAGGACCTGCCCGACCTGTACTCCCACCTCGGCTCCCGGGGCGTCATCCCCATCACCATTCTGCAGTCCTACCGCCAAGGCGTACGCGTATGGGGCGAGGCCGGGATGGATGCCCTGTGGTCGGCGGCCACCGTCAAGTTGATCGGCTCCGGCATCGACGACGCCGACTTCGCGGACAAGCTCTCGCGCCTGGTGGGCGACCACGACGTGCAGACCGTCTCCGTCTCCCACAGCGAGTCGGGCAAGTCCAGGTCGGTGTCGATGCGGCAGGAGCGGATCCTTCCGGCCGACGCGATCCGGGCCCTGCCCAAGGGCACCGCACTGCTGCTGGCCACCGGCATCCGCCCGGCGCTGCTGAACCTCAAGCCCTGGTACAAGGAGCCGAACGCCGGTCCCCTCGGCGCCGCGTCCTCCCGTGCGACCAAGGCGATCACCAAGCGCGCCCTCGCGAAGTCCTTGGGCCGTGACGACCTCGGGACTGCGGCATGAGTGGCAGGAGCGTGTGGAACACGCCCGCCGCCGAACGGGTGGCCGCTCTGCGCGAGCAGTATGCCGCCGCCGGGGAACCGGACGCCGGCCTGTCGGACCTGGAGGTGCTCAACGCGGCCTACGAGTCGGTACTGCGCGAGCAGATCGACACCCGCGACCGCTACATGGGCCTGCTCACCGGGCGGCGCAAGCACGACGACGCCGTACGGGACACCGTAGCCCGCGACCTCACGGGCCAGGCCGAGCGCTACGCCCGCGCCGCTGTCTCCCGGCACATGAGCCCGTACCACGGTCTGCTGAACCGCATCGAAAGCCTTCCCGATCGTCCCGGCGCACGGCAGATGGAGAGCCTTCGCCGGGCCGCCGAGATGGTGCGGCACGAGCTGAGCTACGCCCCGGAACGTCCGGAAGAACTCCTGGATCCCGAAGGCGCCCGCCACACGCTGCGCACCCTGCGCCACGTCGTCGGCGTCCTCGACGAGCGGGAGGGGCTGAACGGCGACGACGTGCTGCGGCTGGTCAAGAACGCGCTCAGCGACGAAGCCCCGACCGACCTGTTCGCGGTCGCCGACCGGGGCACCGCCAAACCGACCCCACCGCCGTCGGCCCCGCCCTTCGTCGGACCGGACTGGGCCGACCTCGGCGGCTTCTGGGCCTTCCAGCCCGGCGTCTCCGGCGCCCATGTGAAGGTGTTCCCGGTCGGCGAGGACTGGTACCTGGACCTGTGGTCGGACCGCGGCCAGATGCTCGCCTTCGGCACCGTCACCGAAACCGAGGTCGCCGCCCTCGCCCCGGCCCTCGTCGCCCGCGCCGACGACTGGGCCCGCGACCGGTCCGAGTACGCCTGGCGCCGCTTCGCCGACACCGCCCAAGCCACCCGCACCACCAGCCGTCGGCCCGACCGCTCCGAGCTGCCAGCCCCGGCGCCAGAGCGAGCACCGCAGCCCAGCGACCCCCAAGTCCGTGCGGCCACCGCGACCTCTCCCGCCCGTCCGCCCAGCGTCATCGCGACCAGCCCCGCCCCCGCGTTGGCCGGTGCACACCCGACGCCGCCTGCCGCGCCCCGCCGTAGCCGGTAACCCGGCGCCGCGCTGTCTCACCCATCCTCCCTGCGCTCAGAAGGACTTCCGCATGTCTCGTTCCAACCCGGACACCGCTCGACGCCACAATCCCGTCCAGCACTCAACGGGTACCGTCTCCGAGCCCAACGGGGCGGCCTGGGTAGGCCGTTCCGGCCCCTCCGGTTCGCTGGCGCTGCGGGTGCGCCCGCTCGGCGCCGGGGTTCAATCGAGCAGCCTGTCGGTCCTGGCCGCCGAAGGCCACCTGCCCAAGCTCCCTAAGCGAGTTCCTTGCGCATCAACGTACACATCGTTTCGTAGCGGCGCAGTGATCCATCTGGGGCCCGTTCGTCCCACGAGTCCATCTGACGGCCGTATGCGACATAGCCCAGGCGTTCGTATAGCGCCCGCGCCCGGGGGTTGTTCTCCTCCACACTTAGCTCGGCCTCGCGCAGACCGCGGTCCCTGATCCGCCGTTCTGCCGCTTCGACAAGGAACGTGCCGATCCCGCACGACTGCAATGCGGGGTGGACCGCCAGTTGCCACAGAGTGCCGACGCCCTCCTTGACCTGGTAGTCGACGCCCCCCTTCGCAACAGGAATGTCCGTTGGAGGGCAGACCGCGAGGTAGTCGACCTCACCGACCTTGGCCCGCTCCAACTGCTTCGCAACGCTGGCCAAGTGGAGGTCAGACCCTGACCACCCGCACGACGCCAGGTCCGCATGCACCAAATCCCGCGCGGACAGCTTCAACACAACGTTGATCATCTTCAGCCTCCGGCCAGCCAGCATCCATGCCAATCACACGGGACGCAACGCTGTTTCCTCAGCCCGAACCCTGGCTGTCCACGATCCCAAGGCCCCTCGGCACTCGCTGGTGCCGCTGGACCAGGCCCCGATGGATCACGTCACGGCCCGCGAGTGGCCGAGTGCCAGGCCGACCTCGACGAAGCGACGGCCGATGTGGAGCTTGCGCTCGAACAGGGCTCGGCGGAGGGCTGCTCGCCCTGGTCCCCCTGCCGCTCCGGCTCACCGGTCGCCGACGACTTCGACGTCGCCGCGTAGCGCCCGCCCTTTCCTTCTGCTCTTTCGTTCTTCTCCGTCAGGAGCGTCATGTCCCCGCATACCCCGGTGTCTTCCTCCCTCCGCACCACCGAGCGCCTGGCCGGCACGCCGGCCGTTCGGCGCGGCGGTCACTGGTGGCTGGTCGCCCCCACCGGCTCGCTGCTCGCCGGCGACCCGGCCTTCACGGGCGAACTGGATCAGTTCGCCGCTGATTTGGCCGCAGCCGACCAAGCCGTCGCCGAGGTCGTTGCCGCACGCAATGCGCAGCACGAGGCTCGGCGATGAGGCCGCTGCTCCAGGCTGAGCAGGCGGTCCTCGGCGCCGTGCTGCTCAACCCGGGTCAGCTGCCCCGCCTGTCGGGGTGGCTGCGGCCCGCTCACTTCTACCGGCCGCACCATGCCGCCCTGTACGCCGCACTGCTCAAACTCCACGCCGACGGACATCCCGGTGCGACCCCACAACCGGCCGCACCCACCGTAGGGGACCGGAGGCAAGGGGCTTGGCCGACTGCTCCCGCCCCGGGTGCGGACGAGCGGCTCGCGTGGATGGATGCCGCCATCGCCGAAGTGAACTCCACCGGGGTCCGGGGTCTGACCGCGGTCTACTTGCACACGCTCATCGCCGCCTGCCCGCGCCCGGCGCACGCACCGGTCTACGGGCGCATGGTGCTGGAGGGCGCCATCCACCGTACGGTCGCCGCGCACGCCACCCGTCTGCACCAGATGGCCCGCGCCGACGCCGTACGTGGCAGCGCCGAGGACACCCTGCACTACGCCCAGGTCCTCACCGACGTCCTGAGCGATCTCGCCCGGCGCTGGGGCACCGACCCCCGCCCCATGGCTCCGCCCACGCCGCTGCCCCAGCCTGCCGCCGCGAACCAGGCGCCGGTCTCCGAGGAACTGCTCGCCGACGAGGAGTACCTGCTGGCCGTACTCACCGCGCACCCGGACGCGCTCGGCGAGCTGGTGGGCTGGCTGCGGCCGGAGGACTTCGCCAACCCGGGGCACGGCCGGATCTACCGCTGTCTGGGCGCCCTGCACCACCGGGGCGAGCCGGTCGACGAGGTCACCGTCTTGTGGGAGGCCCAGCGGCGCGGCGTTCTGGCCGACGGCACGCTCACCGCCGAGGACGTCCTGCGCCTGTGCGACTCCAAGTCGCCGGCCGGTATCGCCGACTACCTCGGTGAGCAGGTCGTACGAGCCGCCCTCGTCCGTACCGCCGCCGACGCGGCCCGGCAGGTGCGGGCGCTCGCCGACGACGAGTCCCTCGCTCCCGGCCGTCTCATCGGCTACGCCCTCCACGCTCTCAGCCCGCTGGAGGACATCCGCCGCCGCTGGCGGGCCGCCGCCGGCGCACCCGAAGCAGCCTCCACACCGCCCCCTGCGCCGCAGCCGACGGAGCGCGTTCCCTCATCCCGTACCGACGCCGCCCGCGCCCGCAGTCGGCCACACCCACCCCGTCACCCAACACGCGTACCAGTGCTCCCTCTCCTGCTTCCCCGTCCGTTCGTCCCGCCGGAGCCCCTCGTGACCCGATCGTCCCCACCCCGCCCATCCCGACTGCCGCCGACGCCCGCACGATGTCCGCCCTGGCCAAGGAGTTCACCGCCGCCCGTCGACGCCTCGACCAGTCACGTCAGACCGGTGACGGCCTGCCCAGTCTCACGGCCACCGCCAACCAGCTTCAGTCTCTCGGCCTCCTCATCAACTACCTCACCGACGAGGTGCTGTTCCGCGTCGCCGAACCGGGCCATCGCACCCCTCAGCAGCGACGGGCTGTCAGCATTCTGGCGACCGTCACGACCCCGGCCGCGCGGGCCGTGGAGTATCTCGCCGAGGCACACGGCCAGTTGGGGTTCCTCCATCAGTACGCGGACGGCCCAGCCACGCCCATCCTGACCGACATGCGGAACTCGGCCGTCGAGGTGATCCACGATCGCCTCGATGAGGCCAGGGCCTCACTTCAAGATGCTTCTGACGCACTGAACTTGGAGGCCGACCGATCCGGCGCTCTGGTGTCCCGGGCAGCTGCCGCCCGTGGCCGGACCACCGTGCGCAACGCTCCCACCGCCAGCTCCATACCCCCGGAAGCTGCGCCACCCCCTCCGGGGACCGGGCCTGTGCACGTGAACGGGCGCTGAGGTGCCCGTTCCCACAGCTCCGCTGATCGGCAGCCTGTGTTCCGGCTACGGCGGTCTGGATCTCGGTGTCCAGGCTGCCCTCGGCGGCACCCTGGCCTGGCACGCCGAGATCAACCCCGATGCCGCCCGCGTCCTCGCCCGGCACTGGCCCGGTGTGCCGAACCTCGGCGACATCACCGCCGTCGACTGGGCCACCGTGCCCCGGGTGTGCGTGCTGACGGCGGGCTTCCCCTGTCAAAGACGTCTCGGTCGCCGGCCGCCGCGCCGGACTCGCCGAAGGCACCCGCTCCGGGCTGTGGCACCACGTAGCCCACGCCATCTCCGTCCTCAACCCCTGCCTGGTGGTGATCGAAAACGTCCGCGGACTCCTCTCCTCCTCCGCCGGTCCCCCTGGCGACCTGGAACCCTGCACGTGGTGTCTGGGAAACACCCCAGGTCAGCCTGTTGTGCGGGCACTCGGTGCCGTACTCGGATCCCTGGCCGACCTCGGGTTCGATGCGCGCTGGCGCGTGCTGCGTGCCTCCGACGTCGGCGCACCTCACCGCCGCGAACGGGTCTTTCTCACCGCCTGGCCCGCCCGGCGAACGCCCACTGCTGAAGACCCCGACGAGCAATCTCGGCTCCAACGGCGGCTCCCAGCACCCGGACAAGCGCAAACAGGGCGGGCACGGCCCGAACCTGGCCGACGAGGTGGAGCATCTGCTCCTGCCGACTCCGAAGGCGTCGGACGGGATCAAGGGCTCGCCGAACCAGCGGCACGGCAACGGCGACCTCACTCTCCCCTCGGCGGCGGCCTCCCTGCTGCTGGCTCGGAGGCCCAACCGCACCAGTACGTCCGACCGGGACGTACTGAGTTCCTCGTCGGCGGAAGTGCTGCCGCTGTGGAGCGAACAGGAGACGCAGCGGCTGACGTCTGGTGGGGACCCTACGCCGCCGCCATCGCCCGCTGGGAGACGCTCACCCGCCCAGTGCCCCGTCCCACCGATGACCTGGGCCGCTTGAATCCGGCGTTCGTGGAGTGGATGCAAGGACTCCCAGCCGGCTGGGTCACCGCCACTCCCGGCCTGGGACGTCCCGCCCAGCTCACCGCACTCGGGAACGGTGTCGTCCCGCAACAAGCAACCCGCGCTTTGGAGTTGCTCGCACCCCCGCTTCGTCGCTGCGCGCGCTGCTGCATGCGGTGACGCGATCTATCGCACTTTCCCGGCCGCGCCAAATCCACATTTCTGCGGATTCTCAGGTGCGGCAGCCACACCACGCCTGAAAGGGGCCGCATGCCACCCCACAGATCTCCCTCCTTCCCTCGCCGCGGGTCCGGCCCACCGCCGGCCTGCCCCTCTTCCCTCCCCTCCACGTCCAATCCACCACCGAAGGGACGCCCTCCATGAGCGACCTCGCAGCCGACAGCGCCGACGAGCCCATACGCGTGCCCGACCACGATCTCGACGACCTCGCCGCAACCCTCGAACGGCTGATCAAGAAAACGGAAGCCCAGGGCTGGGTGCTGGAGCGGCTCAAGAGCGAGGGCTCCGACACCCACCCCTCTCCCGCTGATGCGGAAGACGGCAGTCCCGAGCAGGGGGACGGCGAGCTCCAGAGCGAGTCGGACTCGCCGCAGGAGGCGTCGGGCGACGCGGGGCAACCTGCTTCGGTATTCATCCTGGCGCTGGGCAACGACGCGTACGGCATCGAACTCGACGCCCTGGCCGCGTGGGTCAACCACCTCCTGCTGCCCGTCTACGGACGGGAGATCACCACCAGCCGCCCGTGGTGTCACCAGTGGCACGACCACCCCGAAGCCGTCGCCCGACTCCACGCCCTGTGGCTCGCCTGGCAGCAGTTCACCGACGCCGAGGCCGGACTCGCCGGCCCCTCCATCTGGCACCGCGACCACCTCGACCCCGCCTGGCTGCAGCTGCGCGCTCCGGACGGGCCGTTCGCCGCCTGCACCACCAACCCCAACCGGCCCCACCACCGGCTCCTCCCCACCCCCGCGCCCGAAGCGACCGAACTGGAACTGGCGGCCTGAGCGTGTCCAATACCCCCAACTTCCGCCTCGACGGCCTCACTCCGGCCGACGAGTCCTCCGCCGAAGCCGAAGGCGATATCGAGCTGTGGGACGACCTGTTCAGCGCATTGGCCGAGCACCACACGCCCGACGGGAAGCAGAGCTTCTTCGTCATCCATGACGGCTCAGCCACCTGGGGCATCCCCGGGGCGCCCCAGCTCATAGCCCTGCACGTCACCCGCGACCTCACCGCCCGCACCTTCCGGATCGAGCAAGCCGACCACCCCACCGTGCCGTTCGCCCAGTTGTGGCTGGCGGGCCGCGGCTGCCCTCCGGACGCCCTCCAGCTCCCGGAAGACCAGCACGTCGAGCCCGCCGATGCCCTCACCGTCCGCATCGAGGGCCAGATCCGCCACTCGGGCGCCCGGTACGAGATCAAAGACCACTACACCCACGACTCCGTCCCGTACGAGACATGGGTCATGGTCCGCGACAGCGACCCCAGCGCCGCCGACCTGCCAGTGAGGATCTTCCTGGAAGAGGCGGACCTGGACGCGTTCACCTACACCCTGCGCGAAGGCGCCTTCCGTGACGGCACCAGCGCTAGCCAGTGGCTGTTCGACCGCGACACCCCGCTGCCTGAGCCGTCCGAGCACCTCATCTCGGCCGACCGGCGCACCCGGGCCGCGCTTGCCCGCTCCGCCACCGGCCGACCGGCAACCGTTGCCTCAGTGCCCGCGCCTCCCCTTGGTCCCGCACCGTCGCCCCATGCTCAGTCGCACCGCCGAGGGGGCCGCTCGTGAGCCGGGCCAGGTACGGATTCGCCGCGCACCCCGAAGCCCTCGCCGATCTGCGCGAAGTACCCGACCACATCCGGGATCTGGCGCTGCTGGAACTTCAGCACCTCGTCCACGGCAACGAACGCGGCGCACCTCTGGTCGGCCGCCTCGCCGGTTGCCACAAAGTCTACGTCGACCCGAAGGCCGAATGGCGCCTGGTGATCCAGTTCCGCAACGCCCCTGCAGGCAGCCGCCACGACCGGGAGATCTACCTCATCGCGGCCGGGGAGCGCGAGGCCGGAGCGGTCTACCGGGCCGCCACCCAGCGCCTGAACCGAGACGCCGAGACCACGCCCGAAGCCGCTCCGCTCCGCCTCCAGGCCGAGGCCGCCCGCGCTCGCTCCCCGCATCTCCGCAGCGTGCCCGCCACCTCGGCACCCCCGAGCGACGCACCCCGCCCGCGCACCACCGCGGAATCCCCCGTCGTACGAAAGGCCCACGCATGACCCCCACCCGCGATGCCCTGGCCGATCTGCTCACCGAGGCCGCGCAGCAGGTGGGCTCCGTGCTCACCGCACAGGGCCCCGCCGTCGGCACGTCCGCCCGCCCCTACCTGGCTCCGTTCCTCGGCCCGCTGGCCGCAGCCACTCCCGTCCTGCACTCCCTGTCCGAGCAGCTTGACGCCTACTTCAGCGACCCGCTGCCCAAGACTCCGGCCGGGCTGTTCACCCTCGCCTGCCTGGCCGCCGCCAACGGCCAGCTCAACGAAGCGACGGCGGAGTTCATCAGCGCCGTCGAGGCGGTGTGCGACCGCGCCGGAATCAGCCCCGGTCCCAGCGCACAGCCCCCCGCGACCACGGACACGGACAGTGCCGTCGGCACCGGGATCGCGTTCACCAACCCCGAGTGGGAGGCCATCCAGAAAGCCGCACGCATCGGCGGCCTGGACGCGGGCGAGTTCGTCGCAGTGTCCGCGTCGGCGGTCGCCGCCTCGCTGCTGTTCACGGACCTGTGTCGCGAAATCTTCGAGGGGCTGCTGGCCGATGCCGAGTACGTCCGCACCGGCCCGGACACCGACGCCGCGCTCGGTACCGATGTCGAGAACTTGCCCACGATCGTCCAGCATCTGCTCGATGCCCCCGGCGCTGCCGCATGACCAGCCACCCCACCAGCGCCGAGATCACCCTGGGTACCCGCATCCTTGTCGATGCACTCGGCATCGACAATCCCATTGCTCTGATCGACCGCCACCCTGAAGACACCATCCCGGGTGTCCTCGCGCCCTTGGTGGCCCATGCCGCCCTGTTGGTCGACCAGCTGGACCAACGGCTCGTAGAAGCCGCCGCGACCGCCATCGAATACCTGCGCCACGTCGCGGACGGGCAGGACCCTCACGCCGTCGTCGGCAACGGGACCCTCAACGCCACCGGCCCAACGATCGATGTCCTCGCCGCGAGGCGCCGACAGGAAATCGGGCACCTGGAACGGCTTCTCAACGTCTACCAACGCCACCTGAACGGTTCCGACGGACATAGCCACGCGCCCAAGCATGCCGCCGCGCTGACATCCCAGCAGACCGCCCGCTCCGCCGCCGGCCCGATCCGCGTGTCACCCGCCCAGGTCAAGGCGTTGGAGGCGGTCGCCCGAGGCGGCGTCATGCTCCGTGAAAGCAGCCTGGCTCGCGGCACGTTCGTCACTTCTCCGAACGGTGCCCGGATCTCCCGCACCACCGTGGACGCGCTGCTCTCCAAGAAGCTCGCGGACCAGGACACCAGCACATCCCTGTACCAGGGGCAGCGGCTGAGCTTGACCGCTCAGGGCGAAACAGTCCTGGCCGAATGGCACCGCCGAGCCTCCCCGCGTGCCGAGGCCGCCCGCGCCCGCACAACCGCGCCAGCCATCCCCACCGCTTTCGCCGCTACGAACCCGGAAGCCCAGCCCGCCGCCGCGCCCGCACACCGCCGCTGCCGCTGATCACCCGATCCCTGTCCCGACCGAAAGGCCCCGTTCAATGACGGACCCCACCACCCTGGACTCTTCGCGCCGCCTCATCGAGCGGCAGTATGGACGGCCGATCCAGCAGCTGACGTACGACACCATCCCCCGGCCCAGCCGGGACCACGACCCCGTGCTCTCCGCCGCCCTGAACCTCTACAGCGGATTGCGGGAGACGTCGACCCGGCTCACCGAAGCCCGGCAGAGGGTGCGTCATCTCCTCGACGAAGGCCACGACAGCACCGTCGACGGCACCGCCCGCCTGCTCAACCTCGCCCAGGACATCCACGCCCTCACCACTCGGCACGTCACCGAGGTCAGGGCCCTCGGTGATCTTCTGGGCGCCAACCAGCCTCCGCCGCCGCTGCCCTGCGCAGCGTCCTCCGGCATCTGTGCGGCTGTCGACCTCGACGAACTGCTGCCGCTCGCCAGGCGGATCGCCGCCGGCTCGCCACACCTGACGCGCGCCAAGCTCGGCCCCGCTCTACGCGCCCACGGCATCCGCGTCAGCAACCAGCGCCTCGGCGCGCTCCTGAACCGCCTGCGCACCGAGACCTTCCTCGGCGCCGCTGCCTAGTCCCGCCCTGCCCTGATCACGGAGTCACCACATGACGTTCTGGCCGACCGACGCCGACCCCGGCCATCTGGAGCAGACCCTCGCCCGTCTCTCCCCGCGCTGGACCACCTGGACGCTGCTCACTCTCCAGCGCCACGATCACCTGCGTATATCCGAACTGGGACACGCTCTCCCATGGATCTCGGGTACGAGCCTCAGTCAGCAGATGCCCCGCCTGCAGCATCACGGCCTCGTCGACCGGGCCGGGCGCGGCCAGTACCAGCTCACCGACGCCGCCCGGCAGTTGGGACCGGTTTACGAAGCCCTCACCTCTTGGGAGCACACCCACTTCCCCACGGACCAGCCGACCGCCGAGGCCGAGCGGATCGAGACCGCCCTCGCCCGGCTCCGCCCGCGGGACACCACCACCGTGCTCCACTTCCTGGCCCAGCACCCGAGGACGTCGTTCACCGAGCTGCAGCAGCGCATCGGGCGCCCCGGATCGGCCTACGCCCGGCTCCAGCGAATGCAGACCGACGCGCTCCTGACCCGCACAGGCCACGGCCGGTACGAGCTGACCGAGACCGGTGCTGCCCTCGGGCCTGTCTACGAGGCACTGAACACCTGGTTTCCCGGCCCCGACACCGCTCCGGCGCCAATACACACCGCCGCCCCGGTCGTACAGGAGACCGTCAGCGCCCGCGCCACAGCAGCGCTTCGTCGTACGACAACGGCCGTCCAAGGGCTGTTCTCCCACGCTCCGGCATCCGAATCGGCCGTGCCCGCTGCATGGACCACCGCCTCCCGCCCTCTGCACACCCGGTGAACCGCTCCATGCCGCCGCACAGAGTCCTGTCGGCGCCCATCCACGGTCATCGCGCCCTGCCCCGGCAGGGGTGCCACCTCGCCCATCTCCGAAAGACGCTCGCCCATGCCCTCCGCGCCCCACCATCCGCCCGCCCAGGACGGCGACCTCCTCGTCGGACCTGTCTACCTCGCCGCCCCGGCAACCCGGCCCTGATCACCGAACCCCTACGCGCCGCGTCCGGGTGGGCCGACAGCCGGACCCCCTACGGCCGGGTGTTCTCCAGCCCCTGCCTGCGCGCCCAGATCGCCGAGCTGCCCTCGTCCCGCTACGGCGGCTGGAAGATCTCCTGGTCCCGCGAGCCCCTCGCCATCCCGGCCTGGACCGCGACCTTCACCCGCAACACCCCTGCCGAGATCGTCTCCGCATTCACCACAACCTTCATGCGCGGACTGGACAACGACCACAAGGACTTCCTCCCCGGCGGCCCCCACTCCACCCCATCGCCCCCGGCGATGTCCTCATCGCCCGCGGCTGGAAGGACGAGGCCAACGCCCTCTTCCAGTACCAGCACTCACCCGACCGACACGCCTACCTCAGCCTGCGCCAGTACGACACCGACTTCCACGACGAGTTGGAAGGCGGCGTCGCTGCCGAACGAACCATGTACGCCTGCGTCGAGGCCGCCAACGGGCCCCGCTGGCATGCGGACTTCACCTCCGCCACCCCGCTGCACTTGATCACCGCCGCCGCCGACGCCCTCTCCAGCCCGGCCCCGGTCCGCCGCAATCGGTGCGACCTGCCCGAGCGCAACGTCCCGTACCTCACCACCCGGCCCGCCACCCCCTCGCGTGTCACTGCCGCACGTGCTCGCACGACTGCTCAACCCCTGGTCACAGGCTCATCGGCGGCACCAGCCGCAGTGCCAGTGACGCATCCGGGTGTCGCCAATCCCCGGCGATCTCGCCGCTGACCTCGCCAGCCCTCGCATCTCACGGAGCCGCCCATGCTGACCCCCGAAGACGACGCCTACTGGCGGGAGTACCACGTCACGCCCCGGTACCTCGCCGGGTCGCTCGGCGTCGACGACACCAGCCTGAGGCCGTTCGTCGACCTGGACTGGCCGCGTCACCACATCGACGACGACCTGGGCAAGGACGTCTTTGTCTCCCCTGACGGGCGCCTGCGGATCGGCTTCTTCGGCGACGACTACATCCTGTGGAACATCGCCGCCTACGAAGATCCCTTCGGCCCCCGCCGCTGGGCCGCGACCTTCAACCAGAACACACCGCCGGAGATCGTCGCTGCTTTCACCACGACCCTGGCCCGCGACTACGAAGAGAGCAACAACCGCTTCCTGGCACGGCCCCCGCTGCGCTGGAGCGAGCAGACCCAGCCCCTGACCGAGGCGGGCTGGACCCGCGACTGGGGCACCGAGATCGGCACCGTGGAGATCATCGCCCCGGACAAGCAGGCGGGCATTCTCGTCGACGTCCGCTGCCAGGATCCCGAGGACGAGCAGTGCCTGCTGTGGTCCGGCCCTCCGGGCTGGGGAACCCGCGCGGAGGCCACCTTCACCACCCGCACCCCCGGGCACCTGATCGCCGCCACCGCCGCCGCCATGGCCGATCCCGCACCCCTCGTCCGCTACGAGCGCAGCATCCCCCGAGGGCTCCGAGACCTCGTCCAGCTCACCCCGGTCGAACCACCGCCTCCCGCAAAGCCAACGCCGCTCGACGTACGCCGCACCGCCGTCTCCCTCGCCGTCGAACGCGCCTTCCACGGCTCGTCAACCAACCCCCGGGCCGTGGCCGCCCGCGCCCGCACCACCAGTCCCCTCGCTGCGAGCGACGCACGCCCCACAGCGCTGGCCGCCCGGCACGTACCGACGCCGGCAACCCCTCGCGGCCCCGGCCGACGCCTTTGATCATCATCCCGTCCCCAAAGGATCCACAGTGGAACAGCCCGACCCCGTCCCCGCCACCGGTCTGCTCAGCGCCTGCTCGCACTGGGCCGCCGACCGGGCGCTCGTCGAGCGACTGCACACCGCGACGATGACGCTGCTCGACCTCCTGGACCTCCAGCTCGACGACCGTCCGGTCTTCTCCGAAGCCCTCGCCGGCGGGGGCGAACACGTCTGCGAGCTGTCAGACCTGGACCCGTCGTGGGCGCCTGCGATCGAGGCCGACGCCGTACGGCTCGTGACCGAAGCCGCCGGGCTACCCGCCGCGTCGGTGTTCTCTCCGGCCGTGCCATACATGATCGCCGCGATCGACCGCCAACCCCTCGATGTCCAACGGGCCCTGATCCAGCGCGCCTCAGCCCGTCACGTCATCCAGGGCACCGCCATCCCCAACGCCCGGTTCATCGCGGCCATCGCGCAGGTTCCCGTACGCCCTCCGCGCTACGCCCCGCCGCACATGAGCGATCACAGGTACGTCCGTTGGTCGGTGGAGGACGCCCGCGCCCGCACCACCCGCCCCCAGCCCGCCACCGAACCGGACCGTACGACACCAACACCGCACCGGGAACTCCCGCGCCCTCCGACACCGCCTCGCCCCACGTCTCCCCACTGACGCCGTGTCGGCGCCGTGCCCGTCCTGAAGGACACCCGCAATGAACCCGGCCGATCCGCCCCGCCCACCGGACCCCGCTACCAGCTCCCTCGGCCTCGCGGCCCTGGGGATCACCGACCCGACCTTCACCGCACGCGCCCACCACGCCGTGTCGCTACTTCTCGACGCTGTGCACGACGTGTTGAACGACGCCGAGACCTTCTCCGAAGCCCTCGCCGGCGGCGGCGAATTCGTCTGCAAACATCTCGGCCTTGACCCGTCCTTCGCGCCATTCATCGAAGCCGAGACTGCCCGCCTCGTCGCCGGACTCCAACCTTCCAAGCTGCACGCCCTCGCCCTGCCCGCCGTCCTGGCCGCCATCGACCAACAGCCCCTGGAAACCCAGCAAGCCCTGGTCGAAGAAGCCGCCGCCCGCCACCACGTCTCGGCCCCGCCCCGGCGGAAGGCGTGCTGCCGCCGCCCTCGCCAAATCGCCCCACCACGCTCCGGGACTGGACACGGCTTCCCGTACGGCCGCCGTGGCGCCCCGATTGACGCCCGCCCACATCCCGTCGGCCGAGACCAGCCGAGCCGCTCCACGCGCGAGGCGCTGACGCCGTTCGTCCTTGCCCTTCCCCATCACCCTCGCCTCGCCCTGGAGTCCTTCCATGCCCCGCCCCACCACCACGTCCGGCCTGCCCTCGGGCTGGCTGGCCCGCTGTTACCTTCTGCGAGCCGCCGATGGCGTGGCCGGCACCACCGTGATGTACGCCGTGCCCTTGATCATCCTCACCACCACCGGCTCGGTAGCCCTGACGGGTCTGGCGTTCCTGCTGGAGTGGCTGCCCCGGCTGCTGACCATGGTCGGTGCCGGACCGCTCGTCGACCGGCACCGCCCGGAACGGGTGTTCGCGTACGTCTGCGCGCTGCGCACCCTGGCGGCCGTGGCCACCGGCACCACTCTGCTCTTGGGGGACGGCGGCGCGACGAGCGCGGTGGTGATGGGCTTCGGCGTGCTGTCCGGGATGCTCACCGAGGTCTCCTTCCTAGCCGTGGAGTCGCTCGGCGCGCAGGCCAGTCGGCACGCCTCCAAGCGTGCACACCGGGTCCAGACGGTGCTGGTCGGCATCGACCAGTCCGCTCTGCTGGCCGGACCGCTGCTCGGCGGGGTGCTGTTGCTCGCCGGACCCACAATGCTGCTGACCGCGCTCGCCGCACTGTCCCTGTTCGCCGCTGTCGGCGCCCGCGGCCTGCCCCCCACTCTTCGGACAGCGGACAGCCTGCCGCAGCGGTCGTCCACACCATGGGCCGGCGTGCTTATTGGCTGCCGGGTGATCGCTGCCCGGCCCGCTCTGGGTTGGCTCGTGGCGTCCATGACCACCTGCGGTCTGATCTCCGGCGTCCTCCATGTCAGCGCACCGATCACACTCACCGCCGGCTTCGAGTTCTCCACCGCGACCGCGGGCACCGTGTGGAGCATCGCCACAGTCCCGTCGCTGCTCGCGATCGCCGCAGCCCACCGGGTCATCGACCGGCTCGGTCTGTGGGCCACCGGCCTTGCCGGAGCCGCTGCGCTGTCGGTCGCGGCACTGACCGCCGCCCTCGCCACCTCCGCGCTGGTCTATGGCATCGCGCTCGCGGTACTGCTGTCCGGCGAGGGCGTGCTGAGCGTCGTGCTGCGCACCGCCCGCGCCCGCCTCATTCCGCCAGCGGTGTTCGCCTCCACCCTGGCCGTCACCCTGCTGGCGATCCTCGCCCCGTTTCCGCTCGCCGGAGCCCTCGTCGCAGCCCTACCCCCAAACCGGATACCGGCGTTGGTGCTGACGTGCGCACTGTTGCAGATCGCGGTGACCGCCGTCGGATTCCGCGGACTGTGGCACCACCGCTCCGCCTACACCGACGCCACCCCTCCGAGCCATGCTCGGGCCACGGAGGCGCCGCTCCACAATGCGGCCTGAACCGCCCCCTCACGTCCCGCCCGTCCAGGCCCTCACCCAACCGTCCTTTCCACTCCGGAAGTTGGGTAGCGACGGCCTCCGAGCCGCTCGTAGGGTGATCTCTCGACAATGCATGAGATTCCCTGATGAGGAACCCGAGTGACAATAGGCAGCGATCGTGATCAAGTTAGTGTGTCCCCTCCTACAGGTGGGAACCACAACGGATCAGGACAACCACGGTGGGCATGGTGGGTCGTTGGCATCGTTATCCCGGTCATCGGGATCCTGGTCTCGCTGCTGGTAAGCGGAGCCGACGAGCCGAGCACTGAAGCGCAGCAGGATGGCGTGTCCACGCCTCCGGGAAGTTCCAACTCGAAGGAAGACTCCACGCCGAGCACGGAGACAGCTCCGCAGATCATGTTTGGGCCGGAGGAGATCGAGGTTGAGGTGAGCGCCTACGGCTCGAACATAGAACTGGACTCGGCGAAGCCCATGCCGCTGACTTCAGGCAAAGGGTCGGACCTTTCTGCAACGTCCGCCGCAGATGGCACGATCGCCAGCACGAGGTTCTTCGCACCCCCCGCTGAGCACAGGCTGGCGCCGCTACCTCCGTCGTCGCCAAGTCCCACAGAGGCAGAGTGCGCCAAGTCCGTACAGCGGAACGGCACCTATGAGGTGGATCAATTGACTCGGGGGCGTCAGTTCTGCATGTTCACAGATGAGGGCCGAACGGCCTATGTCCGGGTGGTGTCAGCGCCTGCTGCAGGCCATGTGATCAAGATTGAAGTAACTGTCTGGGACCTGGCCTCCTAAGCGAACCGGGCCGGCGCGACGCGTTCCGGGACATGCACCTGCACAGCCGCCTGGCGACGGACCCGAAAAACCACGGGCGCAGTCCGCGAACGCGCGGGATCATGACGCATGAGCCCGGACTGGCACCTCACCGATGACGTCGACGGCTTCCTAGCCCGCGCAGGCGACTTCCTGCGCTCGCGCCCTGCCCTGCACACCATCCCCCTGACGGTGACCGAGGCGCTGCGTACGCGCGGACCGCACGCATACGGCGCCGAAGCCCCCGTCTTCGGCATCCTGGAGAGGGCGGGCGAGGTCCGCGCGACCTACTTCCGCACCCCGCCCCAGCGCCTGAACCTCACCCCTCACCCCCGACGAGTCCGACACCCCGCCGCCCATCTGGCCGCCCTCGGCCTCCCGTCCCCGGCGTCAGCGCGGACCGCGACACCGCCGCCGCTTTCGCCGAGGCCTGGCAACGGCACACCGGCGCGACGCCGACGCTCCACGAGCGTCAGCGGCTGTACCGCCTCGGCACCCTCACCCCGCCGGTGCCGCGTCCGGCGGGCCGGGCCCGGGTCGCGGGCGAGCAGGACCGCGATCAACTCATCTGCTGGCACGGGGAGTTCGCCGCGGCCCTCGGAGCAGCCCCCTCCGTGGACTCCGGCTCCTGGGCCGACACGCGCATCGCCCACGGACGCGTCACGTTCTGGGAGACCCCGGACGGCACCCCCGTCTCCATGGCAGGCGTGACCCTGATGGTCGCCGGCCAGATCAGGGTGGCCCCCGTCTACACCCCGGCCCACCTACGCGGCCACGGCTACGCGGGCGCCGCGACGACCGAGGTCAGCCGGGTAGCACTGGCGGCGGGCGCGGCGGAGGTACTGCTGTTCGCGGACCTGGCCAACCCCACCAGCAACGGCCTGTACCAGCGGATCGGCTACCGCCCGGTCACGGACTTCGCGGTGTACGACTTTTAGGCACATCCGGCGGATCACGGACGGAGCCATAACCTGATCGCCGCAGGACATGACCAGGGTCCTGCCCACCCCCCGGACCGCAGAGCGCTGCTGGCCACCGCCTACCGTGCGGCCGACCCTTCATGCCATTGACGGCATAACTCCTCTCCGGAGCACATCCTCGAAATGGCCATTTCACCGTGCTCGTCGTCAATCGGTTCGCCCACGGCAGACACGAACCACGCACAACCCGCTTGAGACACGGCGCGGCCCAAGGGAACGTACGACGGCTCGGAAAAACCCCAGCTCAACGAAGGGATCCACGCCGTGCTCCACCCTCTGAACACGCCCGTCCCCACCCACCTCGACCCGCCCCACCCGCTCGACTGGCCGCTGTACCGCGTCGCCCCTCGCTACCTCGCCGGCCCCGGCGACGACAGCGCCGGCACCGTCATCCAGACCCTGGCCGATGCCGGTTGGAGCGACGCCACCTGGATGGACAACACGCGCGTGTTCGATCCCAGCCAGCGCCTGGCCCTCGAATTCCTCCCCGAGGCCCAGCCCGTGCCCCGCCTCGAGGGCCAGCGCGTGCTGTGGCGGCTGTGGGCCCGCCGCGACGCCCTCAGCCCGCTGTCCTGGACGGCGCTGTTCACCGACGAAACGCCCGAGGAGGTCCTGCTGCCCGTGGTCGGCGCGCTGGCCGCCAACCCGGACAAGGCCCTGGACCAACCTCTGCCGTACCCCACACGGACCCTGACCGACAACGCACCGGCCCTGGCCCCGCTCACCGCCGCCAGATGGTCCCCCGATCCAACCGAGCAGCCGCGCACGTACCACGCGCCCCGGCTCCAGGCCCGCTTCACCCATCAAGCACCCGGCCGCGACGGTCGCCCGGACCATGTACCCGCCCGCTGGCTGGCCACCGCCCGCCTCGACTGCGAAGCGCCCGCGCAGTGGGCCGCCTCCTTCGACGACACCACGCCGACCCACATCCTCGCCGCCTTCACCACCGCGCTCGCCGACCCGACCCCCGTCGAGCGCTACGAACTGCCCCGAGGCGCCGAGGCGTACCTCACCCTCACCCCCGCCTGATCGCCAAACCCCCGCACCCACCGAGCCCTCCCA
The DNA here is from genome assembly GCF_020982545.1 of Streptomyces sp. MNU76. GTDB lineage: Bacteria > Actinomycetota > Actinomycetes > Streptomycetales > Streptomycetaceae > Streptomyces. The sequence continues at coordinate 166,813 of NZ_JAJKLK010000007.1, forward strand.
CCCGCTGCACGAGAGGCACCGTGATCCAACCCGTCCACCAGCTCCTCCCCGTCGGCATTACGGCCCTCGGCCTCGCCAACGCCGTGGCCGCCCATTCCAACGACAACCCCGCCGCTCTCGGGCTCAGCCTGGCCCTGGCCCTCTGCGGCATCCTGCTCGGCGCCGCCGACATCTACGAGACGTCCCTGCGGCGCGACGCCGCGATCGTCGCCCACCTCGCCAGACACCCCGGCGCCCGCACCCGCCACGTCGGCAACGCCCTCGGCATCCGCGACGCCACTGCCGCGAGAAGCCTCACGCGCCTGACGAAGGCGGGCCTGATCGTCCGGGAAACCGAGAACGAGACCCGCTCCCTGCAATCGTTCCGGCTCTCCGCCTGATCCCCCTCCATCCGGTCGGCCCGGACGTCTTCGGGCCGACCGCCCCTCACCCATGCCCTCTCCACTCACGGAGGACCAGTCGTGGCCCGGCACCGCGCACCCCTGATTGCCCATCACAAGGACGGCTCGCAGTGCCCGCCGTCCCACAAGCACACGACCTCCGGCAAGCCGCTCCACCCCGACTGCCCCGGCCGCTACCTCTTCGAGTCGGTCTGCACGTGCGGCACCTGGAAACTCTCCGGAGGCATCAAGAGCTACATCAACGACGAGCGCAAACGGCATCTCGCCACCCACCGCACCGCCGACGAGCTCCCCCAGGGGCCAGCCGCGCTGCGCAGGCTCCTGCGCCTCGACGCCAGTTGATACCCACGCCGTTCTCTCTTACCCCTGCTCACCCCACCCTGTAGGAGGTCATCCATGTCCCGGCTGCCGACCGTTGGCCAGCTCATCCACCAGCTCCAAACTCTCGCCCCCGACCGACCGGCACTCCTCGCGATCAACCCTGACTGGCCGTTCGCCCACTTCATCGGCCGCATCGTCGAGGGTGAGGGCGACAACGGCCCGACTGTGTACATTGCCGAGGACGGACAGCACGGCTATCTCCCGCGCCCCGTCTGCGACACCCTGGGATGGCACGAGGAAAGCTGGGCCCCCGGCCTCCACCCCGCTGCCGAGGGCGACGACCCGGCGCCCTGGTACCTCGACGGGCAGGACGCCGCGTACGTCGTCACCGAACTCTTTCACCGCCCCCGCTGGACCGCGTACGACAACGATGTTGAGGGGGTGTACACCGGTCCCGGCGGCCATCTGACGGCCCGTTGTGCCGACAACGGCTGGTCCTTCGAAGCCCGCCGTACCCCCGGCGGCGAGGAGGTCTGGCACGCCGACTTCGACGCCGCCGTCCCACCCACTGCCATCAAGGCGTTCGCCACCGTGCTCCTCGGCCCGGAGCCCACTGTCTGATGTCATCTCATGCCTCGTTTCGGGCGGACTCCTAAGTCCGCCCGAAACGAGGTCGTCGCTTTCCGGACCGATCTGCTGCTGGAGGAACCCATTTCCACGTACGTCTCCGCCCGACCGCCCCTCGCCGCTCTGTCGTCCCTGACCACTCGCCCGATGCCCGACGGCGTACGCGGCGCCCTCGTCCACCACGTATCCGCCACCCCCGACGGCCCTTTCCTGACCTGCTGGATGGCCGCTGATCACCCCAACCGCGTACCGCCCGGCAGAATCCTGCTGAGCTGGAACCCCGCACCCGACAGCGGCATGGACGTCACGGCCCGCCTCGGCCTGCCTGGCGCCGAGGTCCTGCTGGCCACCTGGCCCCAGCTGGCCGGCGACTGGAGCCGCACCGTCCATCCCACCGTCGTCGAGGTCATGGGCCTGCACTCCGCTCTCACCCTCGCCACCACCGTCCTGGAACTCCTCACCGACTGAAGCCGGTGCGGGGATCTTCGGCTGCCTGCCGCTCCAGCGGGTTTGAGTCGACCGCGGCTCGTCAGCCTGGCGACTCAGGCTCCCAATCCATCTCTTCGAGCAGCGCTCCGTGTTCCCTGGCGCTGCTTCCGCGAGTGCGCGAAAGCATCAGGCTCAGGTGATCGTTTTGGGGGCGCTGGGACGGTACGCAGTGATCAAGTATGAGTAGCCGTGACCCACAAGCGAGGTCCCGCAGTCCGGCGGCACGTTATCGTCTGGCAAGGTCACGCAGGGGATAGTGGGGAGCGAAACGTGCGCGGTGCAGGGCGGCTGCCGTTGCCTATAGCGGCGGACAGCGGGCGCTGGGTGAGTGTGGCGGCGGAGCGGACAGTTCTCGGCGTGGTCCACAACATCACATCCGCGACACGCCTACTCGACCTACTCACCGTGTTCGAGGGCGACCGGCGTGTCCAGACGGTGTTCACCTGTACTGAATCGTCGGCTCTGGACGAGGGAACCCTTGAATTCTTCACTTCCCGGGGAATGCTGCACATACCGTGGGAAGAAGCAACTGTTCACAAATTCGACATGGCGATTGCTACAAGCCGTGGCGGCGACCTTCACAATTTGCGAACTCCATTGATCGGCGCACCGCATGGCGCCGGGTACAATAAGCTATTGAAGCGGGAAGCGGGAAGCGGGAAGCGGGAAGCGGGAAGCGGGAAGCGGGAAGCGGGAAGCGGGAAGCGGGAAGCGGGAAGCGGGAAGCGGGAAGCGGGAAGCGGGAAGCGGGAAGCGGGAAGCGGGAAGCGGGAAGCGGGAAGCCTTTGGCTTGTCGCCAGAATGGTTGACGCATGAAGGACGGGTTGTTCCGTCAGCGATCATTCTCTCTCATGATGAGCAACGCGAACGGCTCGCACTTAGTTGCCCCGAAGCTGTCCCCGTGAGCGTGGTGGCGGGGGACCCCTGCTTCGATCAGCTACAGGTGAGCGCTCCATTCCGAGAGAACTACCGGCGGGCTCTGGGTATCCGTCCGGACCAGAAGCTCATTGTGCTCTCGTCGACGTGGGGGCGCGGGTCCATTCTGGCGTCGGACGAGAGTGATACGGATTTGCTTCGCCGTGTCCTGGCGGAGCTACCGGTCGATGAATACCGTGTTCTGGCGGCCGTCCATTGCAACGCCTGGTACGGCCATGGCGCCTGGCAGTTGCAGAGCTGGTTGGCACCGCTTACGGAGCACGGGCTCCTGCTTCCGGTGCCGGACACGGAGACCTGGAAAGCCGCGCTTCTGGCAGCGGATGGAATTCTTGGCGACCATGGCTCTTTGACGATGTACGGAATCTCATTGGGAATCCCCACAGTTTTGGGTTCTTTCGCGGAATCGAAGGTGGCCCCCGAGTCCCCCATGGCTCGTCTCGGTAAGGTACTTCCCCGGTTTTCTGCTCACCGGCCTTTCCTGCCGCAGATCGAGGAAGCAGCCGCAGCCCAACGAGGCAGCGCCGAACTGCGGCAGCTGCGTGCCACTGTGACCTCACGGCCCGGGGAATCGGCCGTCCTGCTGCGGCGCCTGTTCTATCAATGGCTCGAACTTCCAGAGCCCGTGACACCCGCCAGGCCACGATTGGTGCCGGTTCCCTCCACCGTGCCAGTCGGATATTCCTCCCCCGTCCAGCGGCCGGTGTACGTGTCGGCTGCCTCCGAAGAGCGCCGGGCCACGGTACGCCGCTATCCGGCGCCCGTGCAGCGCCGCACCATGGAACTGCATCTGGCGGCAACGCACCTGGTGGCCGACATCGACGATCCGGACGCCCGCTGGCCCCGCTCCGCGGACGTACTGCTTCTGCCGCTCGGCCGACCGCACCACGCGGCCGGGATGGTGAGCTGGGAAGACATCGCCGCACGCTACCCCGGCTGCGCCCTGCTCGCCGTCGAGGAATCCGAGGACGGCTGCCTGGCGCTGCTGCGGGACGGCATGCGCCTGCGCGCCCGCTGGCATGGCAGGCGCCCCTCGTGGACGTCGGCCGCCATCGCGGCCTCGGTGGTCCACGACCACACGATGTCCACAATGAGCAGCCCCGGCCCGGTGTGCCTTCAAGTTGCGATCGGGGCAGAGGGCGAGACCGGCCTACTCGACGTCACCGTCCTGTGAGCCGTCCTCGTCACCCGCCCCCGAGGCATCCGTGAGGCGCCGGTCCGCCTCCTGCGCCCGAAGGCTGTTCGCCTCGCGGAACAGATCGCCCGCCGTGACCCAGTCCAGCGTCGCCCGTGCATGGTCGCCCTGTGCGCTCAGCATGTCCCCCCTGAGCAGGAGGATCCCGGCCCGCTGGTAAGGCGGGCCATTCACGGTCATGATCTCGATCGCCTCGTCGAGCGCCCGCACGGCCTCACCCGGCTGCTCGGCAGCGCGCCGGTCCTCGGCGTACCGGGTCAGGGCACGAGCCTCGTTGTAGGGGTCGGGCACCGACAGAGCCGCGAACTGTTCGCGGGCGGAGCGCAGTTCCCGGGCCGCCTCGTCATGACGTCGCAGATCAGTGAAAGCCACCCCCCGGTGGAGGGCGAACAGGGCTCGGCCACGCTTGTGGCCGATGCCGTCCAGTGCGCGCAGCCCCAAGTCGTAGTACTCCAGAGCGGCGGCGGGACGGCCCAGCTTGCGTTCCAGCAGGCCGAGGCCCTCCAGCGCGCTGGACTCCGTCCGCCGCTGTCCTTCGGTGGCGTTGCCGTCGGCCGGGCGTACGAGTTCAAGGGCACTCTCAAAGTGCTCGCGGGCCGTCTGCGGGTCACCCTGGCGTGCGCTCCACCGGTCGAGATGAGCGAAGCCGAGTTCGAAGTGCATACGGGCGATGGCCATCTGATCACGGCACTCGTGCGCCGATTCGAGGGCCAGTTCGTGCATCGTGATCCAGGGATTGTGCAGGCCGCATTTGAGGTGGAACGTGTGCTGCCCCTGGGCCAGCCGCCAGGTCTGGTCGTGCCGGCCCTGCTCGTGAGCCAGGCGCACCACGTTCTCCAGGCTCTCCCGGCGTCGCTCCAGACTCGCGATCACCCCTGGCGCGTCAACGCTCCCCGTGGGTGCGTACGCCGCGTACGCACCCGACGGATCATGCCGGTGGCGGGAGGACAGAGCCGCCTCCGCGCGTTCGGCGAACTCCAGGTAGTGCGCGATGATCCGGTCCAGCACCGCTTCCCGGATCTCGGCCGGTTCGTCGGCGAGAGCACACGCGAGCGCGTGGTCGTGGATGAGGTGGTGACGCACCCGGTAGCCGTCCCCGTCCGGCTCTATCAGGTTCGCGGCGGTGAGCTGTCGAAGGGCCTTGTTCCGGGCGGCAGTGTCCAGGTCCGGAAGCATAGCCCGTACGACATCCGCCTCGAACCTTCCGGCGGGGTGGAGACCGATGCAACGGTAGAGACGCGCTGCATCCGGGGCGAGACCGCGATAGCCGGGGCCCAGAGCTGCGGAGATCTCGTCGTCCATGTCGAGCGCTTCCAATCTGGTCGTGCGGTCTGACAGTTCCGTCGCCAGCTCACGCACCCTGCCGACGTGCCCGAGTGCCAGCTGCGCCCCGGCGATGCACAACGCGAGAGGAAGATCGCCGCAGCCGTCGGCGATCAGGTCCAGTTCCTTCTCGTACGTCGTCGCGTTGCCTCTGATCCCGCCGACGTTGACGAGCAGCTTCCGGCTGTGCGCCCGCTCCAGCGGCTTCATCTCGAAGGGCTCCGCGCCGACGGTGCGGATGAGTCGGGGCAGGCGGGAGTGGCTGGTGATGAGAGCCACGCTGCCCGGAGTGCCCGGCAACAGCGGCTCGACCTGGGAGGCGAGTACGACATCCTCAAGCAGCACGACGATCGGACCACGGTCAGCAGCGACACTGCGGAAGTATTTCGACCGTTCCCCGGGGTCAGCAGGCACGTCTTCTGCCGGGACTCCCAGCTCACGGAACCAACGCTCAAGGATCGCCGTGGGCTCCGGCAGGTTTCCCCAGGTATCTCTGCCCAGCGACGCTTCGAGTTGAGGCCCAGTCAGTTCCTCCTGGTGTCTGCGCAGCCACTCGCGCGCCACGGCGGACGTCCCGCTACCCGGCACACCCTGCACATACATCGTGGTCGCAACCCCGGCGGCCTGTCTTTTCGCCCACACGGCGTCCATTCCGCGCAGCAGGTCGACATTGTTCTCGTAGTGGTCCATCGGCCACAGAACGATCCGCGGCAACGGGGCCGCAGTGCCCGGAACGGCCTGTCGTGGGATCGCCGGACCCCCGCCGTAGTAGTGGTTGTAGACATTCGACACGTGCGTGTGACTGCCCATCACCAAGGTGCCGTTGGTGACAACGTTCCTCACCTCGTTGTGCAGATCCCTCAACTCACCTGCCAGAGACGGCTGCTCCTCCAGTAACTGGCGCAGTTCGCTGCGCAGCAGCTCCTCGATCTCCGGCACGAGTTCCGCCACGCGGGCCTCATCGCCCCTGTCACGAGCCAGGGTCAGATCGTTACGCCGCTCCTCCAGTGCGCTGAGGAAGGTGTCCTCCTGTTCCGGCCCGCCCCGTCTGAAGAGTGACCCCAGCCGGGTCTTGAACGCGGTGTATACGTCGGTACCGACCATCCCTGCCACGGTCGTCGCAAAGGATGCGACCAGCCGCATCAACTCCGCTTCCACTCAGCCCCCTTGAACGGCCCGACTCCGGCTCGCTCCACACTATCGGCTTCCGATCAGCCGACAGCAGAGGTTGCCCGATCATCCGCACACCACTCCAGCGAATGAGCATCCCGAAGGACCTGCGCCGACTATCCACGGCGCAATCGCTCAAGGCGTTCATGGCACGGTTCAGACCCAATAGGCTCCGCGCAGCTCCCCTCCAAATCCCGCAGCCTGAATGGCTGTCTGCGGGCTGTCGTACACCTCGCCGCCGGGGCCGGCCATCGACTCGAAGTCGGCGCGGCCCAGTTCACGCTCGACCCATTGGTGGGCGCAGCGGCACCGGATGCTGACCTGGTTGCGGTCACAGATGAGCAGCCAGTCTCGGCGAGCTCCGCAGGCCGAGCACATCTGGATGATGCCGGTGATCGCCAGCTCTCCGGGGTGGGTGGTGCACTGCACCCGGAATTCGCCGTCGTGCGGTTGCGTCTCCTGCTGGAGCCGCAGGATCGGGTCGTCGGCGGGTGCCGGCGTCGGCGTCAGCGCGTTGGTTCTCGTACGTACGGCGTCGTCGTGCAACACCAGCATCAGCTCCCTCATCGTCCTCTCCAGCCATAACAGGGCAGCCTGCCCGTGTCCAGCGTGTTGAGCTGCGGCTCAGCGCCTCGGCCCGCGTGAGAGAGGGTCCGCCGACGCAACGTGATCAGGGCTCGTGCCGGTCGGCGCAGGAGTGGTACGCACCCCGGTGCGGCTGGCCGTGCTGCTCTTGTTGTCTTTGGCGGTGCTCGCGCTGCGCCGGCGCGGGGCGTCGGCGATGGCGGGGAGTTTGCCCAGGCGTCGCATTCGCCAGACGAGTACGTCGGTGACGCTGTCGGCGGTGTCCAGCTCTCGCCACTCGATGGCCTCCTTCAACAACGCGGCCGGGTCGTGTCCGGCACGCTCGGCCTGGTCAAGTGTTGCGGCCAGGGCGTCCCAGCCGGGCTCGCCGGCGAGTTGGTGGTTGGGCAGGGCGGCGTTGATGGTGTCGGCGTGGCGCTGGCGGACCGGCTGCGGGAGACGGCGGCCCTGCTCGCGCATCGCGCGTATCGGGGTGCGGGCGGCGGCGCGGTAGGCGGCGCGCAGGTGTTGGGCGGCCTGGGCGGATGCGGCGGCCTGTTGGGCGTGGCCTCGGGCGGAGTGCCAGCGGGCGGCAGCGATGGCGAGCAGGACGAGGGTGGACAGGACCATGGCGGTGGCGCCGCCGTCTTCTCCTCGGCCGAGGGCGTCTCCGGCGCGGACAATGCCCCGGGCAGCGGCGCGTACGGCGCGGTTGTCGGCGCGTTCGGCTCGGATGTGGGAGCGGGTGGCGCGTTCGAAGGCGCGGGCCGCCTCGCGGAGTTCACCGCGGGTGGCGGCGGGTGAGGTCTGGGCGAGGGCGTCGAGGATTTCGCCGGCGCCGACGAGCTGGGCGGCAGCTTCTTCGTCGTCGTCCTGGCCGAGGGCGGTGGTGGCGCGTTCGGCAACAAGTGCGGCTCGGCGACGGGCCTGCGAGGGCTGCGACCGGCTGAAGGACGGTGTGTTCAGGTGGGCGGAGCGCGGTTCGTCGCCGGGCTGGTGGTCCTGGTCGACGGGTCCGGCGGCAAGACGCTTGCGGATCTTGGGGAGGGAGAGGTCCGGGGCGAGCTTGGAGCCGGGGAACCAGACGGGTTGGCCGTCGCGGTTGCGGTCGCCGGGCAGGGCGACGGTGTAGCCGAGGGTGTCGCCGGACGGGGCGAGGCGCTTGTTGACGCGTAGTCCGGCTTCGGTCAAGCGGGTGAAGAACTCCGCCTCGTCGGCGGCTCCGGCGACCGCCTGACGGACCGTCTCGCGCAGGATCTCGCGCGGGGTGCGGTCGTGGCCGGTGCGCTCGGCCTTGAAGCGTTCTGCGCTGGTGGGGTTCGGGGCGGCGGTGCCGTCGCCGGCCTTGAGTTCGCGCAGGCCGAATTCCTTCTCGATGCGGCGGCATTCGGCCTGGGAGCGCTTCTGGTCGTACGCGTTGCGGGGCTGGCGCAGGTCGCCCCGCACGATGGTGGCGAGGATGTGGATGTGGTCGTCGGCGTGGCGTACGGCCACCCACCGGCATCCGTCCGGATCTCCCTCCTCCGCGATACCGGTGGCGTGGACGACGCGGCGGGCGACCTCGCCCCATTCGGCGTCGGTGAGGTAGCGGTCGCCTGGGTCGGTGCGTACTGAGCAGTGCCATACGTGTTGCTTGGGGGCACGGTCGCCAAGTTGGTTGACGCGCAGGTCCAGGACGCGGGTCAGGTCGGTAAGGGTGGCGTCGTGGTCGCGGCCAGGGTCGGGGGCGAAGCCGTCGAAGGAGGCGACCTGGTGCGGGTCGATGTGTTCGTCGCGTTTGCCGGGTCCGTAGAGGTAGGCGAGTAGCCCGTGCGTGCGTGAGCCCCGGCTGATGTCCGGGACCATCTACACGCGCTTCCGTACGAGGGCGTGCGCGGCAGCGTCGACCAGGGCGAGGGTGCGGACCAATGTCTTGAGGGCGTGGTCGAGTTGGCCGGGGTGGGGTTGGCCGCCGGCGTTGAAGATGTAAGCGATCTGGTTGATGTTGTTGCCGACGCGGGAGATTTGGGCGCGGAGGGTGGCCAGCTCGTCGATGGCGGCGTCGAGCTGGTCGTTGGAGTCGAGCGGGGTGGCGGAACCGCGGGCAGCGGTCAGCCCGGCGGTGGCGAGGAAGCCGGAGGGGTAGACGCGCCTGTGGGCAGCGGCGGCAATGATCTCGGCTTTCTCTTCGGCGGTAAAGCGGACGGCGATCACGTCTTCGCGGTGCGTGGGCTGGTAGGCGCGGCGGCGTGGACGGCGCTCGGGAAGCGCGGCATCGCTTGCGCTCGGGACAGCGTCGGCGGCGCGTTCTTCAGCTTCCCCTTCTCCCTGCGGCACCCCCTGGTGCCGCAGATCCGGTTGGTTCCCGTGCGCCCCCGCTCGGGAACCAACCAGACCTCCCTCGCCCTCCTGGGCGAGGGCATGCGCCGTGGATATCCCATTGGGATATCCACGGCAACAGCTTGCTCGGCCGGTGGCCGTCGGAGCCTCCGGCTCCGCTGAGGAAGTGGTGCCCGCCGAGTCGGCGGTCGTCATCGGCTCGACTCAGGGCTGCGGCGGCGGACATCGCGCAGGATGTCCGCGACGTAGTCCAACGCCAGGACCGGATGGTGCAGGGTCCACGGCTGCGAATCCGGCGTACGGCGCACGATCCAGTCCCCGTCGGGCCCGGCTTCGACGCGGTGCAGGTGCCCTCGACGGTGCAGAACGGTCAGCCAAGCGTCGGCTTCGGCGGCGGTGGCGGGCGTGGTGCGCATGAGCGGCATCTCCGGGAACGGACGGAAGTCTGGGTGTGGGCGCGGGGCGGGTGGTGTGACCGCGGAGTCGGTGAGACCACCCGTCCCACGCTGGGGACCGGTCAGGCACCGCGGTCCTCGGTGGGCTGTCCGGGGTCGTCCCGGAGAGTGCGCATCAGCTCGGTCAGCCGGTCGTTGGACAGCGGGAGACCTTGTCCCCGGATGGCCTCGGCGACCACCGCGCGGGTGGTCCGGCCGGTCTCGGTGACCGCCTTCCGGGCGATGGGGAGCAGTTGGTCGGTGACCGGATCGGACACCCGGTCACCTCCGGCCGGAGGCTGCGGACGACTGACCGGGTTAGTGTCCGTAGTCGCGGACACCGGCCGGTCACCGTGCGGGCGGGCATCCCCGGCCGCTCTGGCACCGGGGTGTCCGCCCTGATCACCACTCCGGAGAGGTGTCCGGGCCCCCGGGGGAGTTGGCCCGGCCACCGGCTCGGTCACCGGGCCAATCTCACCTCCGATCAGCTGACCGGAGGTGCCCTGGCCAACTGCTGTCCGGGCGTCCTGACCGAGCTTGTCCGAGGTGACCGGCTCGCGGTCGGTGTCCTGTCCGGGTGTCCTGGTCAAGGCGGCGGGCTGGTGACCGGGAGTGACCTGACCGGCGCTGGTGGCCTTGGGGTGTCCGGTGGCCGCCGCTCGCTCGACCTCGATTCGGTCAGCGGGGTGGCCGGCGGAGGTCAGGTGTCCGGGGTGAGCGGGGACAGTCTCCTCGGTGACCCGGCGGGCGATGAGGATGTACAGGTGGACGGCTCCGGCCAGGGCGAGTGGGGCGAGGGTGGACAGGACACCGACCGTGGTGTCCCCGAGGCGAAGCCTGCCGGTGGTGGTCTGCTGCTCGTTGAGGCGGACGGCATGCAGGGCGTTGGCCCAGATGCTGGCGGCGGTGGCGGTGCCGAAGAGCGTCCACACATACGCGCGGGCACCGAGCGGCGCGGCACGAAGGACCACCAGGGCGCGAACTCCGTAGGCGATGAACCCGTCGATCACCAGCGGGAAGAGGTAGGTGAGGAAGCCGCGGACGTGGATGGCGACGGCCATTTGCTGGAGCGCGTCGTACGACAGGGCGCAGCCCGCCGTCCCCAGGGCCACGATGGCGGCGCGGTCCCAGCCCGTCATGCGCGCCGGTATCGGTGCGGCGGTGGTCACGCCGCCGCCCGGAGGTCGTCGCGGGACACCGTGGTGTTCTTCCTCGGTCGTCCGCGCTTCTTCGGCTTCGCCGTGGCGAGGTTCCGGTTCCGAAGCTTGCGCCGGGTCCGCCGGTAGAGCTTCTCGGCGTGCTCCTCGGTGACCTTCAGCAGCCAGGCGAGGCGTGCTGCCGGCATGCCGTCCCGGTGGGCGATCAGTGCGACGGCTTCGCGTTCCCGTTCGGTGAGGTGGATGTCGCGTCCGGCGAGTACGGCATTGACGCGGGCGTAGTCCAGGCGGCGCGGGAGCTTCTTGTGCAGCGACTCGCGCTCCTCCTCGGTCAGACCGCCCCGGATGCCGTCGCGGTCGCGGTTTTCCAGGGCGGCGTCCAGGCAGGTGCGGCGTACCGGGCACTGGGCGCACAGCGCCTTGGCTGCGGCGATCTTGTCGGTCTCGTCCGGCTCGGGGAAGAACAGCTCGAGGTCGACCTGGTGGTGCTCGGTGGATCGGCAGGCGGCGCGGTCCTGCCAGGTGTGGTCGCCCAGCGTCCGGTGGCGGGCAGGGGGCATCGAGGTCTTGGGCATGCGCGGGGTGTCTCCGATCGCCCTCCGCGCGCCCGGTGGACGTCGGCGGAGGATGGTGCGTGGTCGGCGAGGTGATGGGGCGAGCGGGTGGTGCCGCTCGGTGGGCTGGCCGGGTGGCGGTCAGGCGGTGTTGCCGCGTCTGCGGTCGGAGCCGGTCAGCACGACGCGCTCGGTCATCTCGGCCAGCCGGGAGGCGACCCGGTCGCCGACGGCGACGCGCAGGTCTCGGATGGCGAGGTTGGTGGTGATCAGCGTCGGCAGCATCTGGTTGTAGCGGTGATTGACCAGCCGGTACGTGATCTCCTCGGTCCACTCCGAGTTCTTGGCCGCGCCGAGGTCGTCCAGGAGCAGCAGTGGACAGCGGAACAGCGTCAGCAGCTGCCTCTCGGTGTCGATGCCGGGCCGGGGGCGCAGGTTCGCGTACATGTCGGCGACGGTGGTGGCGTGCCAGTTCACGCCGATCCCGGCGCCGACGAGGCTGCGGACGGCGCCGTACGCCAGGTGGGTCTTGCCCGTGCCGGTGGTACCGACGAGCAGGAGCGAGGGTCCGGTGCGGACCTGCCTCCGGGCGCCCTTGTTCTGGGCGACGGCCGCCAGGGCGACGCTGCGGACCCAGGCTTCGACCTGCGGGTGATCGCCGACCGCGCTGCGGTAGCGCAGCGGGATCCGGGCCTCGGCCGCCTCCAGCGCGGCGATTGGTTCTGGGGCGTCGTGGACCTGGGCGGTGGCTGGGTCGACGCCCCGGGCGGCCAGGATCCGGGCGATGCGGGCTATGGCGCCCTCGCCACCGAGCCGCTGGGGTTCGCGGTTGCGGTCGCGCATCACAGCTCCTCGGCGTAGGCGGCGGCAGCGTCGACCGGGTTGGTCCACGCCGTGTGACCGGGCACGGTAGGCCGGATTTCCGGCCGCACCAAGCGACCGCCTCCGGCGTTCATCGCCTCGTTCACCAGGCTCGGCAGCACCGAGGGGTGCATCGGCTTGGCGCGGAAGCGCTCCAGCCCGGCCCGGATGTGCTGCGGGTCGATGCCCTCGTCGAGCAGCTGTCGGACCTTCCGCCCGAGGTGTCCGAGCACGTCGTTCGGTGGGCGCTCGGCACAGGCGGCGGCGTACTCGCCGATCAGCGCTCGCGTCGATGGCGATGGTGCGGGCGCTGTGCGCCCCGAAGGATTAGAAGATCCAGGATCCAAGATCCTAGATCCAGGCGCCGAGGGCTCCCGGAGGCTTCGGGGAAGGTTCGGGGAAGCCTCGGCGAGCGCCGTCTGACCTGCCGTTTCAACATTAACGGAGGCAGAGTTGCCGACGGCCCCGTCCGAGGTGTCCCGCTGGCCGTCGGAGTCCTTGGCACCGTGGTCAGGCCGCACTGGAGCAGGCAGTACCGAAGCGGGGGCGGGCCGATCGAGGGTTCGGGGAGTGTTCAGCGAGGCGTCGGGGAGGGTTCGGGCAGGGCTCGGCGAGACCTCGCCGGACTTGGCCGAGCCACCGGCGCAGACGGCCTTGCAGGCCCCGCACCGATCGGCGGCGTGATGGATCGGGCAGGACGGCAGTCGGGACTGGGAGGGCTTGTCGATCTTCTGGTGCTCACCCCAGGTGGCCACGTGCAGGTACCGGCGGCCGTCGCAGCCGGTGTACCGGCAGATCAGTCCGGCGTCGGTGAGCTGCTGGAGGTCGTCCTCGGCGTGGACAGCGGTGTGCTCGGCGCGCAGCGGCCAGAGCAGACCGTTGATGATCGCCGCGTTGTCGCGGAAGCGACCCTGGTCGTCGGCCTGGGTGAGCAGGCCGAAGAAGGTCCGCTCAGCGTTCACGCTCACCTCGGCGAGCGACTCGGAGAAGAACGCCTCCGGCTTGATGGTGCGGATCCTCGCCATGCTCAGCGCCCCCGGCCTGCGGCGACCGCGACGGCGGGATGGAGGCGAGCAGTGGCGAGGTCGAAGACGTATGCCTCGCCCCAGACCGCCTCGGGGTGCATACGGATGATCCAGCGGGCGGCAGTGACCGCTTGCGTACGGTTGAGGTTGATCGGACCGCCCGCCGTGCCGTAGGCGCGGGCGTGGGGCTGCGGCCACGCGGTGGCGGGGTCGTGGAGGGTCACGCGGAAGGTGGCCGCGCCAGGGACCATGTCGGCCAGGAGGTCAGCCAGGCGACGCTGCCGGTCGTCAGGCTCCGTGACGCTTCGGCTTCCGCTCCGGTGCTCGGGCATGCGAGTATCCTTCGCTGGTAGTGAGCGGCCCGGCTGTCTCTCGTGGAAAAGGTCCAGCCGAGCCTGCTTGGTTGTGGATCCGCACCCCTTGGGGGCGGCCATTCGGCGCCTGGGAGTTCCCGCTCCCGGGCGCCGTCGCCTTTGGGTCCAGGTGCACTTACGGGCTGCGGACGCGCACCGTCTTCATGGCAGTCTCTCCTCACGTTCTCGCAGGTCACTGCGGTGCGGCCCGCGAGCGACCAGCGCCAGATGACCGCCTTGTGGCCGTCCTCTCCGGGCGGGCTGCCCGGCGAGCGACGACGAACATATGCAGAGGTCGCGTCACAATCCAGACCTGGCTGAAGAACTCTCTACAAGGCGCGGTAAGTACCGCTGCCCGGCCTGGAGGGCCGCCCCTGTGCTGGAGGGCGAGTGCTGCAGTTCGCCGGCGGACGCGGGTGCGACGGTGGTCGGATCGCTGTCCGCAGCAGGAGACATGCACGTACCTTTCGGTTGCCACTGAACCAGTGCCGCGTCAGGGCACCGAGTGGCGGTCTAGAGATGATCTCCGCGCCCGCAGTCGGAACGGGGCGACGTACTTACCGGCATCCGGGAGGCATGGGCTCGCGGGCGCCAATTGCTTCGGGATCGCTTCGCCGCTGGAACCAGCGAATCGTCCCTCTACGTCTCCCTCCGATGCCCGATGCGTCGGGGAGAGGCCGGAAGCGAAGATCGAGTAATCGTGCAAAGCTCCCCGCCTTTCGCTAAGCTGAAGCTATTCCGATTCAAAGAAAAAGTCAACGGACCGAGGTTCCTTCGGTTTAGCGAAAAACGAGGTTGGATGTCTGCTCGTCACTTCGACCGGGGCCGTGTGCGCGGGGTACGGCGAGCCGCCGAGATCTCGCAGGCCGAGGTGGCTGCGGCCCTCGGCGTGGCCGACTCGACGGTTGCCGGCTGGGAGACCGGGCTAGCGATCCCCGATGCGGAGAAGCTGCCCGCTTTGGCCCGTGTCCTCAAGCGGGAGTTGGACGACCTGTTTCCGCGTACCGGGCTGCCCGACCTGACTGACCTGCGGTGCGATGCCGGCTACTACCAGTACGAGACGGCTGCGCTGATCGGAACCAAGAGCGCCGGACCGGTGGCGGGGGCCGAACGCGGGGAGCGGCGACTTAAGGACAGATACGTCCCGGACTTGGCAGCGGCGTATGGGGTGACCGAGGAGGAGCTGCGGCGGGCAGAGGATCGGTCGATCGCCAAAGCGCAGGAGGCGCACAGCGGCGAACGCGAATCGAGGGACACGGGGACCGTGCCGACCTCCGTGGGGCCGCCCGGCACGCTGGCCGAGAAGATCACTCTGATTCTGGAGCGCTCGTACCCCGGACCACAGGGGCCGCCGACCGATGCGGAGATCGCCGACGCGGTCAACGCCCATGCCGGGGCACAGGTCATCTCCGAGGAGGGTGTCCGGGACCTGCGAACCGGCGCAGCGGAAACGGCCCCGCCTGTCGTGCTTGAGGGGCTGGCTGCCTTCCTCGGCGTGTCCCCGCTGTATTTCCAGCCGGACGATGCCGTGGCCCGTCAGGTCTACGAGGGCCTGCGGCTCCTGTCGGCGTCCAGGCGGGGAAGCGTGGGCCAGGTCAAGGGGCGCGGTATGGCGGCGCGAGGTCTTCCGGCGAACGTCATGGAGTTCGTCAACGACTTGGTCACAGAGCTGGAGGAGAGAGAACCCGAGGCGAACGAGTAGCACCCTGCCCGCAGCTCTGGAGAGCCCGGACAGGATGCTGACGGCTGGTCCGCTACTACCGTGCGGCCTTCTCGAGCGGCTCATAACGTCGGCCAGCGGCGACCACCGCCCGGATCGCCTTCAGCGCACCGAGGTCTTCGAGAGGATCGCCGTCGACCGCCAGCAGGTCCGCGCGGAAACCCGGAGCTACCCGGCCGGTCGTCTCGCCCAATCCCAGCGCGTCGGCCGCGTCGGCGGTCGCCATGCCGAGGATCTTGCTGTTCGGCAGGCCGAGGTGGGCATAGAAGGACAGCGTGGGCACCAGTCCGTCGAAGCCCGCCCGCTGGACTCCCGCGTCGGTACCGGCGATGAGCTTGGCGCCCGCCTCGGCCATCTGCCGGACCAGGTCGAACATGACCGCGGCTCGCTCCTCGCCGAAGAACCGGGGGAGCATCTGCCAGTGCGGGCTGACGGCCGGGCAGACGGCGATGCGCTCGTCGATGATCTGCTTCAAAACGTTCTGCGGGAGGTCGAAGCCGTCGCTCGTCATCCACGTGCAGTGCTCGATCGTGTCCACGCCCGCTTCCACGGCCGCGATGATGCCGTCCGTTCCATGCGCGTGGGCTGCCACCGGCACACCGGCCTTGTGGGCCTCGTCCACCAGGGCGTGCAGTTCCTCCGGGGAGAACTGGCTCTGCCAGCTCTTCGGCCCGTCCTTGGTCAGACCGCCACCGGTCACCATTGCCTTGATCACGCCGGCACCGGCTGCGATGTTGCGCCGGACCAAGTCCCGGGCCTCGGCCGCCCCAGAGATCTCGCCCCCCAAGAAGTGGCAGTGGCCGCCGGGCGAGGTCGCGGGCGTGCCTGCGGACACGATCCGCGGTCCCGGCGTACTGCCGCTGGTGATCTCCGTATCCAGGCGAAGCGCCAGGCCGTTGCGGTCTCCCAGGTCTCGCGCCGTCGTCACGCCGCTGTGGAGGAGCTGCTCCGCACGGCTGCGCATGTCCTGGAGCAAGGTCTCGTCGCTCGACTCGTGGAGCGTGGCCACGGGGTCCGCGCCACCGTCGAACGCGAGGTGTACGTGGGCGTCGATGAGGCCAGGCAGGACCGTTCCCCCGGGGAACGCAAGGTGAACCGCGTCCGTGCCGGCCCGTTCCGCGATCTGCGCACGCGGCCCCACCGCGGTGATCGAGTCGCCTTCGATGAGGATCGCGCCGTCGTCCAGGTAGGTGCCGGAGCCGACCAGGACTCGGTCAGCAGTGATCAGCATCTCGTCTCCTTGGTGTTCGGTGGTTACACGGGAAGACGCAGTGCGTCCGACACCGCGATCAGCTGCCGGACATCCGCTTCCCGGTTGTCGTCCTGGGGCATGGCCAGCGGTACCGCCTGACGTGGCGCAAGGGCACCCTTGCCGATCGTGGTCACGGCATGGCGGAGGCGTTGGGCCAGCTCAGCAGGGGCGAGGCCGAGGACTTCGGTGTCCTCGGCCGTGTAGCCCAGGTAGGGACTGATGTCGACCAGCCCGTCACGACACTCCACTATCCGCCGGTGATAGCGCCGGTGCACTCCGCGCGCCCGCCACCGGTCCCGAAGCGTCGAGGAAGGGGGCCTCAGCACGTTCTCGGGGTATGTCTCGGCGAGCAGTTGCCACAAGGGGGTGAGCCGACGGTGGTCACGCCGGTGGCGGAGCCAGAGCTTCAGGGACGTGACCCTGGCGCGGGCCCCGGAGTAGGTGACGCCTGCGACGAAGAGCAGGATGGACACCACCAGCAGGAATGCCACTCCGGTCATGAGGGGCTGCGGTACAGCCCCGCCGCTCCACCGGATCGCGACGATGACCGCACGGACAGCGCAGGCCACCGCCATCGCGGTGAGGCCGATCGCGGCCATCCACAGGCCCGTGGCGTGCGGGCGCCTGGACATGCGGGCATACCGGCGAGTCCACCACCCGGCGGCGCCCAGGGCGTACATGAGGTACAGGCCGGCACCGCCGTAGAAGAAGGCGATCTGCGGGGTCGTCATGTCCGCCGTGCTGAACGAGCCGGCGAAGACCTCGTTCGGAACGGACTCGGCGGCCACGGTGATCGACACCGCTACGAGCGTGACGACGACGGCTTCCCGCCGCGCCCGGAGCCGCCCGGCCTTCTCGTCTGCCGAGTAGAGGTAGAAGCACATCAGGAAGTAGACCGTCACCAGGAGCAGCAGGTTCTGGATCAGCTTCGCCGTGCCGTGGCCGGCCACGGTGTCGACGCCCGAGGCGCCGCCGGGCATGGCCACGGGGTACGAGAGCGCGGCGCTGAGCAGGCACAACGTGACGGATCGGAGAGGGGCGTCGTGGGGGGCTCGCGACCACTGGTACAGCTTCCAGATGACGGCAGCCGCGATGCCCAAAAGGAGCAGCTCAGTCACGGGTTACAGCCACCCTCGCCGGTCACCGAGGGCCTGCTGAACGCGGCGGAGCGAGGGATCCTCTGAGAGCGGGGGAACTTCGTCGAGCACCGACGACCACTCCAGGACGATCGTGGCCGCGAGCTCGACCTCGCACTCTTCCCCGTCGTCGTACGAACAGCGCCGGGCCACACGCCGGACCAATGCGGGATCCAGTACCGGAATCAGGGTCGCCCAGCCCTCGACGAAGTCGTCCGGAGCCTCCTGCTCCTCCGCAAGCTCCTCCGCAGCCTGTTCGCCTTCGGCCACGATGACGTGAAACACCTCATGCAGGATGATGTGCCATTGGTGCAGGCGCGTCGTCTCCTGCTGATAGAGGATCACGTCCATCTGGGGCATATCAACCCACAGCCCGGACGGTCCCGGCTTCTCCAAGGGGAACGGTCGAAGAACGATCGGGCGCCCGCGCCTCTCGCCAAGCGCCCGGCACAGCTCTTCCACATCCAGCGGAGGCTGTATCCCGAGGTCCTGAAGCTCTCGCCGCAGTCGACGGTGCAGGTCGCTCTCCGCCGTCCGCTTCTCAGCCGTACGCCACCGTCCCAACCACCGCCGGCTCACCTTGCCCTGCGCAGGGACCTCGGATTCTGCCGCGCGGCGGTCACGCCTTTCCGACCACATCAGTAATCCCCTTCGCACTGACCGTTGATGGCTCCGGCGTGGAGCCGGGCGACGGTCGTACTGAGCCAACAGCGTTCAGTTCCCGTACGGCACAAAGAGAACGGAAGGGATCATCAGCATCGAAGGACAACGCCTCGGTATGTGCTGCCGAACAGCGCTGCAAGGGTTGCGCGCATATGCATCCACACCTCCCCAACACGCCAAGATCACGTACGCAAATGAGCAACGAACCGTGACTCAGCGTCTCCCCGGAGCCTTCGGGAACCTGCTTGGACATTACGCGAGACCGGAAGTGAGGAGTGGCGAGAAATCGCCCCCAAAGCCGCAGCATGCGCCGTCGCCAGCGACGCACTAAACCATGCCAAATTGCCCGCCTCGGTTATGGATCACGCCCCTGAACTGGTGCTTCAAAATCTGACGTGCGCGCATCAAATCCACACCTTTGGCATATGCGGCTGTTATCGATCTGAGACCATTCGGCGTCGAGCGACCGGGACATATGGTTAGCAATTTGGGCAAATCCAATTCTGCCGTTACGGGCAGGAGGAGTGTGGGCGTGGTCACTTCGGGGCAGTTCAGGCATCGCTCGCTATTACGCTTCCGGCCATGTCAATCGAGATACGCAACCAAGCCGATGACTACTTGGGGTTCTGGAGTGAGTACCACCTGTGCACACTGACGACAGTGCGTCCTGACGGCAGTCCGCACGTTGTGCCCGTCGGGGTCACTCTTGACGCTGACGCTGGCGTCGCACGGGTTATCACCCGCAAATCCAGTAAGAAAGTCACCAACATCCTTGCCGCGCACCCCGGTCAGGCTCGCGCAGCCGTCTGCCAAGTCGATGGAGGGCGCTGGGCCACGCTGGAGGGCACAGCCGAAGTCCGTACGCACCCGGACGCTGTCGACGATGCCGTAGCGCGCTACGGCAACCGATACCGTCGGACGCCCGCGCCGGATCCCGAGCGAGTGGTCATCGAGATCACCATCGAGCGAGCCATGGGTAACGTGGACGTGCCCAAGCCGAAAGCCGCGAACGCCGCTGACTAGGTGTTCGATCCACGGCGGAATTCGGACAGCGGATTGGTGACGGCCTCCCGCCACCGCTCCCGGTGACCGCTGGCGTGGAGCCGGTAGTACACCGTCTCGCGTCGCCCTTCGTCGGCCGCACCGTCGTGGTTGCCGATGTTGTGAGCAAGCAAGTAGTGGGCGAACAGCACGCTGCCTGCGGGACCGACCGCCTGCGTCGACTCGCCCAGTTCGACCTTGGGGTATGGGCCCGGATTCATGTCCTCGACGCGCGCGAGGGCGTCTGCGCCACGTTGAGCCAGGTACTGCCCGAAGCGCAGATGGGTGCCCGGCCAGACCCACAGGTTCCCCCGGTGCCGCTGGCAATGGTCGGTGAGCCATACGCCGGCCAGCAGCGAGAAGGAGCCTGGGCGTCCGTCCGGTTCACCCGGCGTCAGGCCGTCAACGTGCGGGCCGCCAGGCCGCTGCGGCCACGGCGGGACCGTTGTCGCCACCTGCGCGAAATCAGGGTCCTGCACATCGAGATCCGAACGCAGCAGCTGGCCGGCAAGCTCCCCGACACCCGTCTCCCGGTAGAAGTCGAGCAGTGGATGCCCCTCCGGGGCGAAGCGCGGCCACAGGAAATACGGTCCGACGTGATCGTCGGCGTGAGGTTGCTGCTCCAGCAACGCAGCGACCAGCTCGCGCCCTTCGGCGATCTGCTCGCCGCTGAGCACGTCGGGGATCACCACGAACCCCTGTCGGCGGAACGCGGTCCTCGTCTCGGCGGTGATCGTCACCATGACGTTAAGTGCAGCAGGCAGCGCCTTCTCCAGCAATCGAATTACCCGCTGCGCGCCGTGCCCGCACGCCGGTCGCAGTCAGTGCCGACATCTCGTACAAGATCAACGCCGAAGCTCATCGACCGTGGCGCTGACGGGCTTCCGCCATCCGGCTGGGGGCTCGCCACCTGCGGACACTGCCTATGGTGGAGGAGCGGGCGTGCGGTCCTTCGCTCTGCTGGAAGCCGAGGAGCGCGGGCGGAGATCCTCGGCCGCTACGGCACGGACAGCGTGGTCGGGCGATTCACCGCAGGACCGCACCCGCCAACCACGAGAGCGTGGCGCGGGTGCAGGCCGACAAGGCTGGGCCGACGCTGTAGGCCCTGATCAGCCCAGATAGGGGTAATTGCCAGAGAGGTAGTGGCCGATCTGCTCCCGCATGCTCGCGTGGATGTCGAGGCCACCAAGTTCCTCGGGAAGAACCCAGCGCACGCCGTCGGCCTCGTCGTTCACCGTCGGAGCGCCGCCGACCGGGCGGCCGATGTAGGCGGCTTCGTACTGCTGCCGGATCTCACCGTCGGTGTACTCGATGATGTGCGCCGGGTTCGAGTAGACGCCCAGGAACCCGGTGACCTCGGCGACGATGCCGGTCTCCTCCTCGCATTCGCGGACGGCGCACTGCGCGGGGCTCTCCCCGATGTCCTGGGCGCCACCCGGCAGGGCCCACTGTCCGGTGTCGCGGCGTCGCTGGAGAAGGATCGCGCGCTCGTCATTGACGACGAGGAGGTTGCAGGCCGGGATCAGTGTGTTGGCCTTGGGCGCCTTCGGGGCGTTGTAGTACTCAGTCCTGCCCACGCTGGTGGTGCTCCTGACGGTCGGGCGCCCAGGGGCGCGCGGTGTTCCATACGGCTTCGAAGTTCTCGGTGTAGCGGTCGCACAAGTCGGTGCCGCTCGTACGCCGGAACTGGAAGAGGGGGTTGGCGCTTGCCGGCTGGACTCAGGTGTAAGGATTGACCAGCAGCTGATCGTTGTAGGCGAACTCCGTCACGTCTCTTGACGATCCGCTCCATTTCAGAACAGGACGTGCTGGTCCGGCGAGACGACCTCAGCCGACGCGGTGGGGGCTGGGACGCGCCCCGTGCGCTCGTTTTGCAGATCCCACAGTTCACGGAACAATCCGTCGCGGTGGGCGAGGAGTTCGTCGAAGGTACCGTCCTGAATGACAGTTCCTTTACTCAGGACAACGATGCGGTCCGCGATCGCCACATTGGTGAGCCGATGGGTGACCAGGACGACGGCGCGGTCTGCGGCGAGGCGGCGGAGGCCGGTAAAGATGCGGTGCTCGGCCCGCGGGTCGAGGGCGGCCGTCGGCTCGTCCAGCACCAAGAGCCCGGCCGGGCGGTGGAATGCTCGGGCGAGTGCGATGCGCTGCCACTGCCCGCCCGAGAGTTCCTGTCCGCCCCACCATTCCTTGGCGAGCAGGGTGTTCAGGCCGTTGCGCAGACCGTCGACGACCTCGTCGGCGCCCGCCGCGTGGGCTGCGGCGAGTACGGCGGCGTCCCCGTCCTTGGTGGGCTGGCCGAGGGTGATGTTCTCCCGTGCTGACAAGGGCCAGTTCGCGTAGGACTGCGGTACGACGGCGACTCGCTCCCAGGCTGCGTGCGCGTCCAACTCACGTGCGTCGGCGCCGTCCCACGTGATCGCTCCGTCGTCGGGCAGGTACAGCGAGGACAGGAGCTTGCTGAGGGTGGTCTTGCCCGAGCCGTTCTCGCCCACGAGGGCGACGACCTCGCCCCGCCGGACTTCCAGGGATACGTCGCTGACGGCTGGGCGATCGGCGCTCGGATACCTGAAGGTGACGTTCTCGGCGCATACGACCGTGGGTCCGGTCGGCTTCTGGGTGCCGCGGTCGATGCGGTGGCCGCCGGCTTCGTCGATGAAGTCGGCCCAGTCGTCCAAGTACATGCCGGTACGGAAGAGTTGGGCGCCATAGCCGACGATTCCGTCCAGCCCGGCGCTGACACGCCCCAGAGCAAGGAACGCGGTACCGAGGGCGGCGACCGAGATCTGACCGGCGGACACCAGCAGCGCCAGGGCCGCCCAGACCACGGCGTGGGCGAGGCCTCCCGTGGCTCCGCCGACCAGGGAGATCCGGGCGGCGCGCCAGGTGGCCTGGTCGGTCGTCCTGTCGATCCGCGCTCCGGCCGTGCGGTACTTGCCGAGCAGGAACGGGGCCATGGTGCCGGAGCGGACCTGGTCGGCGGTCTGTTTGTCGACCAGGTACCAGCGCAGCATCCCCAGCAGTCGGCGATCCTTCGAGGTGGCGAGTGAGGCGATGTAGCTGATGCGGGCCGCTCGCACGCTGGCCACACCCTTCGGCAGCGCGGCAAGGAGGAGCAGCGGCAGAAGGATCGGGTGCACGGCAGTCAAGACACACGCAGAGGCGATCAGCGACGCCGACGCCGCGAGGATGTACTGGGTCTCCGTCAGGAGGTCCCGGGAGACCTCCACGCCGCGGTCGGCCGCATCCCACCGGTCGTTGTATCCGGGGTTGTCATACGCGGACAGTTCCGCCTTGGTCGCGGCATCGAGGAGCTTGAGTTCGGCTTCGCGGGAGATACGAGGCGCCAGCCGGGCCGACAACGACGACGAGGCGATGCCCAGGAGAGCGCGCAGACCGATGGCCCCGGTCAGCACGGCCAAGGACGGTGCGGCATCCCTGAGTTGGTCGCTGCTGATGTGCTGGGAGGCGATCAACGGCTTGATCGCTCCGGTGGTGGCCATCAGCCCGAACGCTTCCAGCACCCCGGAGAGGACCTGAACAACCAGCAGGGCGATGACCGCGTTGCGGTCCACCTGCCAGCCCAGGGCGAGGGCGCGACGGATCAACTGGGGTAGGCGGCGAGCCATGGAGCGGCTGGTGATGGCGTTGGCGGCCTCGATACGGCGGTCGCCGGGGATGGCGAACCTCAGTTCCTCGTCTGACACCTCCGCGTCTTCGGGCGGCGTGGCCTTCTGGGCGGTTTTCGGGGCGGTCGTCATCGGCTCCACCCCTCCGCCGCCATCCGCTGCCTGGCCCGGATAGCGTCGACCGCGGTCGCGACGTACGGCGCGGCTGCCTCGGCCGCCCGTTGCCGGTCGATCAGTGTGCGATACAAGACGTCCCCCTGTGGGTGAGGTGCGGATGGGGCCACCGCTGGGCTGCTGTGCGCGCTGGCATGGTCCGAATGAGTGGGCATGTCACGTGCCACCTCCGTCCGCCCCAAGGCGGGCGAACGCATCGTCGAGGTCACCTATGTGGTTCAACAGGCGGCGAATGGTGGTCTGTCTCTCGCTCCAGTACTGCCTCAGGTCCGCCTCGGCTTCCTGCGGAAGGTCGTATTCGGCGGTCGTGGCGCCGTAGAAGCTGAACAGCATGTACAGGAGCGCGACCCGGGCGCAGGACTGCACTTCCGCCAAGGGGACGCCGGGGTTCTCCGCGTAGTAGGCCCCCACCATCGCCAGCGCGCAGGCGGCCCAGTCCGGGCTGTTGGCGACGGTGCGCGGGTCGAGCGCGGCCCGGCCCAACTCCCAGGCCGGCATTCCGGTCGCGCAGCGGAAGTCGATGACCCCGGTGACGGCATCGGCGAGGACGATCAGGTTGGTACGGGTGAGGTCCGCGTGCAGAGCCTGTTCCACCAACGCGTCGGGCAACTGCTCCCGCAGCCGGTGGACATGACCGTGCAGGTCCTCACGCCGGTGATCGAGGTCGACCCGCAGTTGCCCGAGATCGTCGTGTCCCTGCCGCAGGCCCGTGGCCATCACGCTGTCGCACTTCGCGACCGCGTCCTCAACGGCACCGGCCCGCCAACGGGACTGCTGCACACGCTTCGGCAGCGGATACGCGGCCAGGACGCGGTGCATGCGCCCCATCACGACACCGATGTGTTCGGCAAGGGAAACCGTCATCGCCGAGGTGGCCACGCGACCGGGCGCCTCGTTGACGACCGCCCATACTCTGCCCTCCGAGATCGTGACGAGGTTGCCGTCCGCGTCGGACCACACGCGCGGGACAGGAAGCCGCGCGGCGCGGCAGTACTCCGACATGTCCAACGCTGCCCGTGCCGCATCCACATCCGCGACCGACCGATACTCCTTGACGAACAGCCGCAATCCGTCCGCGGTCAGAACCCGCCGGGTGATCGTGTCCGTGCCCATGGGTACCGGCTCGATCACGTCGACAACGAACCCGTACCGGTCTTCCAGCACGTCAGCTGTCAACTCCGCGCCCCAGTCCGCCTCGCTCATCCCCGTCACCGTTCTTTGCGCGCGGAGGGGCGGCTGGCGGTGAGCACGGTGAAGGCGTTTCCCTCCGGGAGCTGCCCACCCTCCGCGAAAGGGGCAAGGGCACCTGCGAGTGCCGCCTCGAAGGCATCCAGGCGGTCGCCGAACAGGTGCTGGGCTGCGAACGACGTCGAGTACAGGTAGCCGATGACCTGGTCGACGCTCCACTTGCGGTGCACGGGAACGATCGTGGAGGTGACATCGCAGAAGTCGGACGCGCGCAGCACCTCCTCATAGGGCGGTCCCACCGGGCTGAAGAAGCCGTCGCCCGCGCGCCGCTGTTCGCCGAGGAACTCCTGGACGACTTCTCGTGCGGCCTGCTGCCAGGAACAGTTTCCTGTCCACAGGCTGCGATCGCTGAACACCGCGACCACACCATCCGGTGCGACGTACTCACTGAGCCGGTCAAGGAAGCGGGGCTGGTCAAGCCAGTGAAAGACACGACCGCAGGTCACGAGATGCGGCCGCCATCCCTCTGGGGGCACGAAGTCCTCCGCCAGCGCGTGCCGGGTCTGCAACCGGTGGTCGGTGGAGAGCACGGGGCGGAGCACGGCTTCGGCCTCAGCGAGCATCGTCGGCTCGGCATCGACCGCGAACAGATCGTCGAAGTACGGCAGGAGCGCGTAGACAACGAGCCCTGGGCCGGTACCGATGTCCATAAGGCGCCGCGGAGAACTCTTGGGAGCCGCTTGGTCGAGGAGGGCGGCGACATCGGTCGGGATGCCGGGGCGAAAGCGCCGGTAATAGGAGGCGGTGCCGGCAAAGGCGTTCACGAACTCCACCCGCCCCACATGCGCGTGCGGTTCTCCAGGCTCAGGTTCTCCAGCATGGTGTGGGCCTCGTCGACGAGACCGATGTCGTGGTGCTTGATTCCCCAGGACAGCGAGTCGAGCGCGTCCAGAGCCCCGTACGTCCGGCACGCCGCCAGTTCCTCCTCGGTGAGCTGACGGCCGTACCCATGGTGGACGGCGGAATTGAGGTCAGGACGGTGGATCAAGATCCGGTAGCGCAGGCGGCTGAAGTCCCGGCGGGCGGCGGGCTGGAGTTCGGCCCTCTCAAAGTCGATGATCCGTAGCCACTGCTCGGTCTCGTCCCACAACCAGTTCTTGGGCATGTAGTCGCCATGCGCCGCCACCTGAGGCAGACGCGGCGGAGCCTCCTTGAGGAGCGCACGCACCAACGTGATCTCATGCTCCGGCACATGCCGCGCAGCACCGTCGAGCAGCTTCTCAACCGTCTCGTCCCATGCCTCCTCGGTCACGTCCTCGGTCGGCCCGTCCGCCGCCGCAGCGTGGTGCCGGGCAAGGAGTTCGCCGGCCTGCTCGTATGCCTTGCGCTCCTGCTCGGCCGGAAGGCGCAGCGTGACCAGGCTCCGCCCGGGCACCGCGGTAACCAGGACGGTGCGCGTCTCCGCATCAGCAGCGACCAGCTCGGGCGCACGGTCTTCACCTAGGGAGACCGTCCACTTCTGATAGGCGTCGACTTCGCGCCGGTGCAGCTTGGGGGAACCCGCGTGCTGCTTGGCGAACCACCGCTCACCGCCAGATCCGTTGACCTCCCAGACCGACGGCCGGATGTCACCTGGCCGGGGATGTTCGGCTACGACGGTGTACGTGTCGGTCACCGATCCCACCAACTGGTGGAGTGCGCTGGGCATGTCGGTCACGTCGGTGCGCCCTTCCGCTGGCTGAGCCGCCCAGCCGAGCCACAGCATGTGACTGGATGAGCGCGCAGGGTATTCACGTGTGGGTGGGTAGCTTGCCAAGAGCCACTGACAATGCGGCCTGAGCTGGTCATTTGCTCGTCAGGAGACGAAGGACGGTGCCGGAGGCCATCTCGAGGAGGAACTCGCCGAGAACTCCGTACCTCCAGCCGAGCGTCACCAGATGCGGGTCGTTGTCCGCCTCGACCCGCTCCCGTAACGCTCGCATTCGTCTCAGAGCTTCGTCGCGGCTGATGCGAGCGCTCGCCGCGTACTCCTTTGACGTCGCACCGATGGCGACCATCCGCCACGTCTCGATCTCTGCGTCCGAGAAGACTCCGGGGAGAGCGGCTTTCTCGGGGTGTCGGAGCTGCTCGGTGACGAAGCAGGCATGGACGACGGCGGCCCGGCCACGTACGCCGAGCTTCTGTCCGCAGTGCTTCAACTGCACGTTGATCGTGCCGGCGGTGATCGTGAGGTCGGAGGCGATCGCGTCGGTGCTCTTGCCCTCCGTGACCTTCTGGACGATCCGGATCTGTGCGGGTGTCAGGTCGAGCGATGTCGGGGACGGGCGCGCCGGTCGGGCACTCACGGGAGCTCTGGATCCTTTCGGTGAGGAATGGCTGTCAGGCGCGAGCCAGCCACCGGCGCCGCTCGGCATCGGTGACCAGGCTCCGCTCGTGGTCGAGTTCCAGCTGGCCGAGACGGGTGTAGTGCTCGACCACCTCGGTACCGAAGGCCTCTTGCGCGAGCGCGCTGTTCTCGAAGGCGGCGAGAGCGTCGGCGAGGGTGGGCGGCACGGGGGTGCCGTCCGCCCTGTAGGAGTTGCCGGTTTCCGCAGGACCGAGGGCGAGCTTCTGTTCGATGCCGTGGTCGATGGCCGCCAGGGCTGCGGACAAAGCCAGGTAAGGGTTGGCATCCGCCCCGGGCACGCGGAACTCCAGATGGAGGCCCTCACCGTGACCGATGACACGGACGGCGCACGTGCGGTTGTCGTAGCCCCAGGTGAACGTGGTCGGGGCGAACGATCCAGGTGTGAACCGCTTGTAGGAGTTGACGTTCGGTGCGTAGAAGGGGACCAGTTCCGGCAGGCCGGCGAGCAGACCCGCGATGGCGTGCTGCCCGATCTGGGACAGCCCGCCGCCAGGCTCATTCAGCTGGCTGATGGCCTTCGACCACAGCGACACGTGGAGGTGCAGACCGTTGGCCCAGCCGGTTTCCGGGGCCGCCATGAAGGTGGGCGCCAGTCCGGTACGCGAGCCGAGAGTGCGCACCGCGTGCTTGAAGAGCAGGTGCCGGTCGCAGGCGGCGAGCGCGGGCCCGTACGGGAACGTCACCTCGACCTGGCCGGGACCCGCCTCGGTCTTGATCGCTTCCACTGGCATTCCGGCACCCGCGAGCGCGCGCTGAAGGCGGCGGAAGAACCGGTCGGAATCCGGATCATGGTCGAGGGCGTAGTCCAGGTTCTCCGTGGCCAGCGGCTGCAGGCCCTGATGTCCGGCCTGTTCCGCTTCCGCGTATGTGCCCCTGTAGAGGACGAACTCGGTCTCGATCCCCGCCTTGGCGTGCAGACCGTGCCTGGACAGCCGGGTCAGCTGCTGGTGGAGGATCTGGCGGGGTGCGATCTCGATGGACGTTCCGTCGTGGGTCACGGCGTCGCCGAGCACGACGGCGGTACGTGGCAGCCACGGCACCACCCGCAAGGTCGACAGGGCCGGCTGCACGGACAGGTCCTGATAGCCGGTCTCCCACGAGGTCAGCGCGAAGCCGTCCGCCGGGCTCATGTCGACGTCGGTGGCCAGGACGTAGGCGCACACCTCGGCGCCATGATGTGCAACGCGCTTGAGGAAGTGGTTCGCGTCGTAACGCTTCCCCTTCAGCCTCCCCTGCAGATCGGGGACGGCGAGCAGCACCGTGTCGATCGCCCCCGCCTGGACCAGGTTCCGCAGGTCGGACACGGAGAAGGCCTTCTCGGAGCGTCCGCCCTGCTCGAGGGCGGACGCGGCAGCCAGGCGTGGCACGGTGCCGTTGCTGCTCGTGGTTCTCGTCATCAGACGACCTCTTTTTCGTACGTGGCCGCCGAGCGGTCGAAGTTCTGGGCCGGCACTTCGTACGAGCTGCCCTGCTTCCGCCACCACGCCCATGCCAGCGCGAGGACGACGAGCAGAGCTATCGGCGCGTAGTTGAAGGTCTCCACTGACACCACGCCGCCGCCGGCGGGGCGCGTCTGCGGCAGGCAGAACAGCACCGTCACGAACACCACCCAGACAACGGCGATCGTGCCGACGGCCACGCCCCAGTTGCCGAGGTTCCAAGGGCCGGGCTGGAAGCGGTCCCGGTTCTTGATGCGCAGGTAGATCGGGATCGCGTACGCGGGGGTGATGCCGACCACGTTGATACTGGTGATCGCCGCGTACGCGACCGGGCTGTACAGGCTCGGCAGGGCCAGGAGTGCGGCGCACACGACTGCCAGCAGCACGGCCATGCGCGGAGTGCCGGTACGGCGGTCGACCTGCCGCCACAGGTGTGAGCCCGGCAGCGCCCCGTCACGCGAGAACGCGAACACCATCCGGCTGGCCGCGGCGGTCTCGGCATTGCCACAGCACAACTGCGCGATGATCACCACCAGGAGCAGTGCCTTCGCCCCCGCCACACCCAGGGCATCCAGGAAGATCTGCGCCGGCGGCACCCCCGTCGCCGTGCCCACGGTGCCCGCGTAGTCCTGGATCGCGAACGTGAGCCCGGCCAGCAGGACGAACCCGGCCAGCCACGACCAGCCGATCGCGTGGATGATCCCGCGGGATGCGGACACCTGGGCGTCGGTCGTCTCCTCCGACAGGTGCGCGGAGGCGTCGTAACCGCAGAACGTGTACTGGGCCAGCAGCAGACCGAGCGCCGCCGCGTAGAGGGGGCTCCAGCCGGTGTTGTTGACGAACTCGCCGAACACGAAGTCCGAGGACTGGTGGTGGGAGGGGACAATCGCCAGAGCGCCGACGATCACCGTGACGCCGCCGAGGTGCCACCAGACGCTGATGCTGTTGAGGATGCTGACCAGCCGGACCCCGAACAGGTTCAGGGCGAGGTGCAGGGCGAGGATGCACAGGAAGATCACCATGATCTTCCCCGGCGTTGGCACGAATCCCCACTGCAGGTTGAACAGGGCGCCCGTGAACAGCGCGGCCCCGTAGTCGATGCCGGCGATCGCCCCGAGCAGGCCCAGCAGGTTCAGCCAGCCTGTGTACCAGCCCCACTTCCGCCCGCCGAGCTGCTCTGCCTGGTAGTACAGGGCCCCGGAGGTCGGGTAGGCGGAGGTCACCTCGGCGAGGGCGGCGCCGATGAACATCACCATGGCACCGACGACGAGCCAGCCCCACAGCATCACCGCCGGGCCGCCGGTGTTCAGGCCGAAGCCATACAAGGTCATACAGCCGGACAGGACGCTGATGACGCTGAAGGAGATTGCGAAGTTCCCGAACGGTCCCATGCGTCGGGTCAGCACGGGCTCGTAGCCCAGCTCCCGCAGGTACGCGTCATCGGACTTCCGGGACGTCGCACGATGGTTCGGACTCAAGCGAGACACGGGTCAGCCTCCAAACTCAGAGAAAGAACTAGGCAGGTTCATGCCAAATCGGACTGGATGAGCAGCGGATGCCGGTCATGTGTGCGGGCCGGCGCGCGATCTACGGGTACGGGCGTAAGAAAGGGATTCGGCGCGCGCTCGAAGGAGCAGCGCCTCACCCGGGCCTGGCCCTGCGGCCCCTTCATGCACAGACGCCCACGGCTCGCGGGCCGCGTACGGGCCCATCGCCTCGAACACCTCAGCGGCTTCGAGATACTGGTGGCCAGCCCACAACGCGTAGGCAAGAAGGCTCAGGTCAGCCACTGAGCGCTGCTCGCCGTGCGTCTTGTGGAACCAGTCGTGGAAGGCGGTCAGCGTGTAGTCGAGCGTCGACTCCTGCGCCCACTGCCGCCGCCACAGCGGATCGGCGCGCGATCGCCGTCGCTGCTCGACCTGCGCGTACGCGGGCAGAAGCAGCAGGGACGATCCGACAGGCCGCTGCGAGGCTACGGACCGACCGAAGTCGAAGACCGCGGCCAGGGAAGCGCCCGGCGGGCCATCCAGGGAGAGCATGAACTGCAGCACCCGGTGGTAGGCCTCCCGGTTGTACGGATCACGCCGGTTGACCTCGTACAACAGCCCCCACGGACCGCTGGGCAGCATCGGCTCGCCGGGGTTCACGCGGTGTTCCTGGCGCAGCTGCCGCGTGTCGATCTGCGCCAGAGCCAGGAGGCATACCCACGGCACGGGATCATGCGGTGCGCGACGAGCCGCCAGCAGCGCATCACGGCGAGCCCTGAACTCGAACTCCAGCGTCTGCGGATGCCGTTGTTTGTGCGCGCGCAACGCCCGCTCGACAGCCACACGGGCACCCATCAATTGCGCGTCATAGCTGCCAGGCTCTTCGCCGAGCCACACGCCCACCACATCCGACCGGGCGGCTGCCACCGCGAGCAGCTGGGTACGTGACGTTCGCAGTGCCCAATGCGTGGCCGTAGCCAGCAACAGTTGCCGTGCCGTTCTCCAGCGGCCCGCCTGCAACTCAATCAGGGCCACGCCCAAGTCGTCGTCGCGGCCAGCAGGGTGATACACCAGGCGCATCAGAGTCCCTCGCTATGAACGGGACGGTGGCGGAATGCTAGATCGAGGCTGCTCGTCCGATGTGTTCGAACTGTGCGAGGTGGCGTCGTGCTCTCTGGGTTAAACGTCAATGTCATCGGGGGCCTCAGGCGAGTTGGGGGTGGGGCCGAGGCGGGTGGGGCCGTACCGCCGCCGCGAGGCGGGGGCGGCTCAGGCGCCGAGTGGGGCGGCCTAGTACTGCAACGGTGCTTGTTCTGAGTACTGGGCAGTTCAGGGGCTGTGTCCGCGTCGTTTGTAGTGGCTGATGCGGGCTTGGTGCTGGCGTCGGCGGCGCCAGTGGGACCAGTGCAGGATGTGGTCGACCGGTGCTGGTCGGCGGTTGGTGAGGCGGGTTATCAGGCGTCGGATTTCGGCGAGGCTGAGGTGGATGAGCTGGGAGGATCCGTTTCTGCTTTGTCCGTGTCCAGCTGTCGGGCCCGCAGGACGGTCAGGCAGGCGTGGGCGGCCATGGCCAGAGTCATGTGGCGGTGCCAGCCGGGGTAGCGGCGGACCTGGTAGTCGTCCAGGCCGCATTCCTGCTTGGCGGTCTGGAAGCATTCCTCGACCGCCCAGCGGCTGCCCGCGATGCGGATCAGCTCGTCCAGCGTCGTGTCGGCGGGACAGTAGGCGATGTAGTAGGAGATCTCCTCGGGCCTGCTCACGCTGCGGCGGGCGAGGACCCAGTGCCGGCGGTCCTCGCGGTGCCAGGGCCTCACTTCGACGCGGGCCCAGTCGTAGATCCGTCGGCCATGTGCTCCCTCGCCGCAGGAACGGCGTTTCCATTTCTGCCGGGGCAGGCCGGGGAACAGGTCGTGGACGGGGTGGTCGATGGACCAGCGGGTGACGACGGTGTCGTGCCGGGTGGTGGCCATGACGTGGAAGACGTCCGCTTGCTCGAGCTCGAACCGCCAGCCCTTGCTGTAGCCGTAGGCGGCGTCCGCCGTGACCCAGGCGAACGGGATCTTGTCGGCGATGGCCCGGCGGACCATCGCCTTGGCCATGGCCACCTTCGTGGCGAAGGCGACGTGGTCGTCGATGCCCGCCCGGCGGCAGCGTTCCCGGTCGTCCGTCCAGGACGTGGGCAGATACAGACGGCGGTCGATCAACGTGCGTCCGCGGCCGGTGGCGTAGGCGAGGAACACGCCGATCTGGCAGTTCTCCGTGCGGGCGGTGCCGGAGTACTGCCTTTGCACCCCGGCCGAACGGACGCCCTTCTTCAGAAAGCCGGTGTCGTCGACGATCAGGACGGCATCGCTGTCTCCGAGGTGTTCCACCACGTAGTCGCGTACGTCGTTCAGGACCTCGTCGGCGTCCCACTCAATCCGGTTCAGCAGCCGGTGGATGCGATCGGGACCCGCGTGTCCTGCCTCCTCCGCCAGCGTCCAGCCGTTCTTGCGCTGCAGCGGCGCAACCAGCCCACGCATGTAAGCCAGCGCCGACTGACGCGGCTCCTCCCGGTTGAACCGGTGCACGAACCGCTCATGCAGAGCACCCAGTTCACCCGCCCACAACCTGACATCAGCAAGGTCCCCACCCATGACCACACCAACGACAGAGCTGGCCAGCAGTCACGGCAAAGACCGTTGCAGTACTAGGGCCTGTATGGAGTTGTGATCTCGTGAGCCCCCGGCCTGGGAAAGCCGGGGGCCCTGGGGTAAAACGGTGGGGTGTCTCGACCTCAACTTTCGGATGCCGAGTGGGAGTTCGTCTCCCCGTTCCTGCCGGTCGGTGAGTATGGGCCGTACCCGGAGAATCTGCGGGCGCACTTCGAGGGCATCGTGTGGCGGTTCAGGAACGGGGCGAAATGGCGGGAGTTGCCCGAACGGTTCGGGCGCTGGTCCACCGTTTACGGCCGGTTTCGGCAGTGGCGGGATGCCGGGGTGTTCACCGCGGTGTTCCAGGGTGCGATCGCCGAGGCGGCGAAGCGGGGCCTGGTGGACTTGTCGCTGGTCAGCGTGGACTCGACCACGGTCCGGGCCCATCATGATGCTGCCGGGATGATCGTGGAGCCCGAGATCCTGGACGTGCTGGAGAAGGCCGCCGCGGAAAAAGGGCGTACCAGGAACAAGACGGGCAGCTGGACCCGGGCGGGAAGAACGACGACGTGTGAGGCGTCGCCGCAGGGCCCGGCTCGCCGCTGCTGACCTGGGGCGTTCCCGCGGCGGACTGACCACGAAGACGCACCTGTCCTGTGTGCCGCAGTGCCTGCCCCTCTCACTGAAGATCACTGCGGGGCAAGCCGGGGACAGTCCGCAGTTCATCCCCGTCCTGAACAAGATCCACGTCCCCGGCCCGGTCGGCCGGCCCCGCACCCGGCCGGACGCAGTCGCGGGCGATAAGGCGTACTCGTCCCGCCAGAACCGTTCCCACCTGCGCAAACGCGGGATCAAAGCGGTCATCCCCGAGAAGAAGGATCAGGCCGCCCACCGCAAGAACCGTGGCTCACGCGGCGGACGGCCCGTCACCTGGGACAAGCAGTTGTACAAGCTCCGCAACAGCGTCGAACGCACCATCAACAAGATCAAGGACTGGCGTGGCCTCGCCGTCCGCTACGACAAAAAGCCTGAAAGCTACCAGGCCGGACTCGAATTATGCGCCGGCCTCCTCTGGATCCGACACCTCGGATCACAGCCTTGATCACAACTCCATACAGACCCTAGGGCCTGTATGGAGTTGTGATCTCGTGAGCCCCCGGCCTGGGAAAGCCGGGGGCCCTGGGGTAAAACGGTGGGGTGTCTCGACCTCAACTTTCGGATGCCGAGTGGGAGTTCGTCTCCCCGTTCCTGCCGGTCGGTGAGTATGGGCCGTACCCGGAGAATCTGCGGGCGCACTTCGAGGGCATCGTGTGGCGGTTCAGGAACGGGGCGAAATGGCGGGAGTTGCCCGAACGGTTCGGGCGCTGGTCCACCGTTTACGGCCGGTTTCGGCAGTGGCGGGATGCCGGGGTGTTCACCGCGGTGTTCCAGGGTGCGATCGCCGAGGCGGCGAAGCGGGGCCTGGTGGACTTGTCGCTGGTCAGCGTGGACTCGACCACGGTCCGGGCCCATCATGATGCTGCCGGGATGATCGTGGAGCCCGAGATCCTGGACGTGCTGGAGAAGGCCGCCGCGGGGGCCTTAGCCGCGCCAGGAACAAGACGGGCAGCTGGACCCGGAGCGGGAAGAACGACGACGTGTGAGGCGTCGCCGCAGGGCCCG
Source organism: Streptomyces sp. MNU76 (assembly GCF_020982545.1). Classification (GTDB taxonomy): domain Bacteria; phylum Actinomycetota; class Actinomycetes; order Streptomycetales; family Streptomycetaceae; genus Streptomyces. Next base: position 200,973 of record NZ_JAJKLK010000007.1, read on the forward strand.
GCTCGCCGCTGCTGACCTGGGGCGTTCCCGCGGCGGACTGACCACGAAGACGCACCTGTCCTGTGTGCCGCAGTGCCTGCCCCTCTCACTGAAGATCACTGCGGGGCAAGCCGGGGACAGTCCGCAGTTCATCCCCGTCCTGAACAAGATCCACGTCCCCGGCCCGGTCGGCCGGCCCCGCACCCGGCCGGACGCAGTCGCGGGCGATAAGGCGTACTCGTCCCGCCAGAACCGTTCCCACCTGCGCAAACGCGGGATCAAAGCGGTCATCCCCGAGAAGAAGGATCAGGCCGCCCACCGCAAGAACCGTGGCTCACGCGGCGGACGGCCCGTCACCTGGGACAAGCAGTTGTACAAGCTCCGCAACAGCGTCGAACGCACCATCAACAAGATCAAGGACTGGCGTGGCCTCGCCGTCCGCTACGACAAAAAGCCTGAAAGCTACCAGGCCGGACTCGAATTATGCGCCGGCCTCCTCTGGATCCGACACCTCGGATCACAGCCTTGATCACAACTCCATACAGACCCTAGAAGCGAATCTGGCCGATCATGTCCGCGATGCTGGTCATGAACCGGCTGATGCTCGGGGCCATCGATGTGCTCGACAGGAAGAACCCGAAGAGCACGCAGACGATCGCGGGCCCGGGTTTCACGGACTTGCTGCGGATCAGAACGACCACGACGATGCCGAGCAACAGCACGAACGAGATGCTCAGAGCCATCAGGAGGCCGTTTCCTCCGCAGGCCCGCGCCGCTCCCGGCGAGCCTGGCTCAGCGCACGGCGAAGAACCTCGGGCTGGGTCAGCGATCGTGGGCCTCTGGGGAGGACATGCCAGTGCATCCCCGGAGGGGTCGTGTTCTCAGCGGACGGCACGACTACGTGGCACTTCTGTCCCAGGGCAACGGTCCCCGGCTCTTCCCAGCGAGCCGCGGTACCCACGGGAACCAGGAAGTACAGCCGGGGCTCCGGACCTTCGTGGTCCAGGATCACCGGGCCGACCGGCTCGTCGCCCTCGTGGAGGATCTCGATCGCGCGCCGGCCCACGGCCTCCACGGCGCGTACGGCATCCCACCACTCGCCTGCCGAGCACAGCTCCGGCTCTTCGCCGATGGGCATCCAGCGCGGCGGGACCGCGCGAGCTGCGGGATTGTCGTCGGACATGGAAAAGGCCTCCTCACCACTGCGTGTGAGGAGACCATTCCATTCAGCAAGCTATTGTGCGCGGACAGACTGTCCGTGGGGTTCGCTCACCAAAGCCCTTGACACAACCTCAGGTTGTGCTAAGTCCCGTCCAACTGCCAAATGCAGACAGCTCGTTGGAAGGGTGGGCGTCCATCCTGAGCAGCGCCGCAGCCGTCTCGCGAACGGACGGGTGGAACCGCGTATGGTTCGGCGCGACCTTCCGTGCTCGCTTGAGATCCACGAAGGCGCCGGCCCGGTCACCCCCAGCGAGCTTCGCGGAGGCCACGTCGATGAAGTGGTGGCTCGACCGCTCGCCGACGGTCGTACTGGGCGGCGCCCACTCGCCGCCGGAAACCGGAGACCATTCGGTGAGGCGGGCGAGAGCCTGCTCGGTGTCACCCATGTCGATCATCGCGTGCACCTCATGGATGCGGATGTTCGTCGGGCCGAACGACATCTCGTACGCCAGGGAGTCACGGTTGCCTGCCATGCCCGCGACCTGCTCCGCCTCCCGCAGGTACGCGTCGGCGCGATCGGAGTTGTTCTCGCGGGCTTCGAGAACGGCCAGCTTCAACAGCAGCGCACCGTCGACGGCAAGCGCATCCTGCGTGAAGGAGCGTTCCGGCTGGAACCGCTCCAGCTCGGTCCGCAGCGCGAGGAGCTTGCGACGTGCCGGCGAGTACGCGCCCTGGCGGAGCATCGCTCCCGCGACGAGGTAACCGGCCGTGAACTGCATTAGGGGATCGCCGGAGCGGTCAGCCGCCCAACGGACGCGCTCCAGAGCCGTGTTCGACAGGTCGTGGTGGCCCATCTTGTGAGCCAGGGAGTTCACGGCACGATAGGCGCGCGCCAGGTGCCAGAACGCCTTGCCCTGGTCGCCGTTGCCGCCCCCGAGGGCTACGTGCGTCAACTCGGTGATGATCGGAGGCAGCAGGGGGCCCATCGGGGCGTAGCGCGCGTCGCGGCGCAGGGCCGCCACTTGGTCGACTTCCGAGGCGAGCACGGGAAGCGCGCGGGGGGCGATTTCCAGGTCGTCGGGGCTGTCGTAGCAAAGCAGGAGACGGCGCAGCTCAGGGATGACGGCGTGGACGCCGTCTTCGGCTTCCGGCTCGCCGTAGTAGGGCTGGCCGGTCAGGACCTCGGGGCCGAAGCGCAGCGCCTTCGCGAGTGCCAGCGTCAGCGACGGTGAAGCCTTCCGCGCACCAGACTCCAGCTTCTGCACGTAGCTCGGGGAGACTGCGACCTTCTGTGCCAGTTGAGCTGCAGACAGCTTCCGTGTCCTACGTGCTGTACGGAGACGGTCTCCCAGCGTCAGGTTTTCACTCATCGGTGGATCTGTCCCTTCGCGTTGGAGCACTCGGATCAGAGTACGGAAAATGCCCTGACCCGCGCCCCTGGTCGCCAAGTGTTAACAGAGCTGGCAGCGTCGCGACCAGGATGTGAAGCTCTTTGGTGCCGCACCCGGGACCTTCAGCACCATCTTTCAAACTAGAGCAAATAGGGGCATAGAGCTGTAAACAGGCCAGAATTTGAGGGTCATTGCGACTCGGTCGTCAAGAGCTGACAGAGAAGTGCCTACGGACAAATTGTCCGCGCCTCTCGTCCGTCCGCGCGATCAACAAGCCACGCTCCATCACGGACAGTGCCCACGCGCACTGAGCGGGGAGACCACCAGCATGTTGCTCCATACTCTCGTGAAGTACGGCTCCGGTGCCGCCTCGTGCGAAAAAGGAGGCAAGAGTGGCCGAGACTGGACGCCCGCACGGTTTCGCCTCTTCGCCACGTCCGACCCCGGCTTCATCGAGACCTTGTCGAGTTTCATGTGTAGGTGATGGCGTCTCCACGCTCGCGGCGGCAACATCATCTACACCAGCACGAAATTCAGCCTCGCCGTCGATCGCCCCACCAAGACAAGATCAGCCACGTCGCTGAGCTCGGGCAGCCGCTTGGCTATGTGCGACTTGCCGTCATGACCATCCCAACGGCGGCCGTACTGGTCCAGAAGGCTTGCCCCGCCCAGTGTGGTACCGGGCGGCCGGGCACCTCGCCGAGGCCCACCAGCGGATCGATGCGCAGCGCTTGTCGTCCACCGTGCACAGATGTGCCCGGTCGTCTCCCATGCGGAATCCGTAGGCGAACTGCTAGGTGTCGCTTCAGCAACCTGGAGCGACACCGCAGCCCGAGCGGCCCTCGCGGCAACGCGGCCGTATCTCGATGTCCCCGCATCTGTGAGTGGAGCCCGCAGCGATCGGGGGCCAGAAGTGACCTTAGCCACCCCTGGACTGTCGTGCCCATCGTTCGCTGGCGTGGGGCCGTCGGTCAACCAACGGTGGGACGAAATTGAATCAACCGCTCCTTGGGCACCGCGCTGACCTGCGGCAGCGTCAGTTGAGAGAGCGCCCAGGTTTTTTGCGCTCTGGCGGGACATCCCTGCACCAACGCGGCCTGAGAATTGGCCCTTCCGTCGACGTGGCTGTCAACATCAGAAGCAGCGCGCAAGGGGCGACGGCAACCGCCCTTGTGACGCAGGAAGTTGGAGCCCGCAGTCGATCTGGAAGGTATTCGTCATGCGCGACAAGAATCAGCGCACTCCGTGCCTGGTGCATGGGCCTCGGCCCCTGACCGCCCCGGAAGCGGTCGTCATCGTGATCGTTTTGGTGTTGTCGGTCACTCTCGTCATGGCTGGCATGCCGTCGCTGGCGGTGTTTGTCCTCATGGGAGAGGCATGCAGCCTTGGTGCTCGACTGGTGCGCCGACTGCGCCGCAGCCTGCAGCCGGTCCCGGCCGCAGTGCAGAGCTAGCGATGGGGCGCCGAGAGAACCCGATCGGCGCGCGAAATCAGTCCCTGGCCCTCCTGGCGTCGAGGCTTCGCTCTTGGCGCCAGGAGGCTGGGTTGACCTATGCGCAACTGGCCGAGCGGACTCCATATAGCGCTGCAACCCTGTCACGTGCTGCATCTGGTCGCACTGTCCCCGCGCGGGAAGTGGTGGTCGCCTTCGCGGGAGCGTGCGGCGGGGAACCACGCCACGCGGAATACCTATGGAGATGGGCACGAGTTGACAGGTTCGAGGTGGCTGGTAAGCGTCGGCGCTCGCGTCGGGTGCACGTCACCTTGATTCGTGACTTTGCCGAGCTGCACGCGGGCATGGTCGAGCTGTACCAGCTGGATGGATCGTGCTCGTATCGCGAACTGGAAAGCCGCGCCGTTGCGGTTGGCGAGCGACTGCCTCGCACGACCATTGGCAGGTTCCTTACCCGTGCGACTGTCCCTAGCCGCGATTTCGTCCTGGCTTTTGTCCGAGCTTGTGGCGTCGACGATCACGAACTGGAGGCATGGGGGCAAGCGTGGGACCGCGCGCGCCGCCAGCGCCGAAAGCGGCCTTGATACCAGTGCGTGACGATGGTCTCCGCTCGGGGTATGAGCTGGTCGAGCAGTGAGTGTTAAGACAGTCCGGACGGACTCCTTACTGTGAGCGTCGACCATCAGCACGGCAGTCTGCGGGGCTTGCAGGTCGCGGGCTGTTCGGACTGATGGTCTGCGGCGAAGGGCTGGGTGCTATGGACGCAGTTCACCGCCACGACGAACGGGGTCCGACGACGCTCGAAGAAGCTCCGGCCGAAGTCCAGGGCGACAGTGGTGGTGGTCTTGCTCTCGGTGGGGCCGGCGTGATCGATGTCGGCGCTGGCGATGGTGAGCCGCTCTCCTCCGGCAGGCCACCCGCGTGCTCGACGGATACGGCGACCGTGACAGCGGAGTGCATGGACAGCCGCTCGCCAGGCTGCCTGGGCGCGACGCCGCCTGGGACGGGGCCAGCGCGATGACGCGGGCCCGGCGACAGTTGTCGCCAGGCATCACCGCGCGGGCAGCTCCGCACGGGGCAGGGTGCCCATTTGCTCGGCGTACGCCTTCCCTGCGGAGGATCTCGCCCGCGGCCAGGCCGAGCAGAGGCTTGGACTACGACGAGCAGCGTTTTCCGCGAGCGAAGTCGTGACCGGCAGCGGTGAGGTCTGATGTGAGATGCGGAGGGGTACGGTTTACGCGACATGCGTCACCCGGTGCTTCCGACCTTGACAGAAGCCGACCCCAGTACCACAACTCGCCGATGTGTCAAGGCATCTTGCCGGGCGCGCCTACGGACAGACTGTCCTCACACAGCTCTTGTCGGGTGGAAGGCTTCTTTTCACTAAGGCCACTACCAAGGTGAGGTTGTCGTCATGGCGCGTCGCAATCCCGAACGTCCGACGCACGGATTCACGGTTGCGGCTGCTGTCGACGCTGTCCCGGCGGCACGCCGCCAAGTTGTATCGCTAGCACAGGACTTGGGCCTTCGGTTGTCAGACCAGACGCTGGAGACGGTCGAGTTGTTGGCTGGCGAGGTGATCGCCAACGCTGTCCTGTACACAGATGCTCCATGCGATGTCTCTGTGACACGGGCCGCTGAACGGCTTCGTATCGAAGTCACGGACATGGACGCATCGTTGCCGACCGTTGTTGAGGCCGGGCCGAACGACGAGAGCGGTCGAGGCCTCCTGCTCGTGAACGCCTTGGCGGATGCCTGGGGGACGCAGCCGGAGCTCTTGGGCAAGACGACATGGTTCGAGATCACCCCGGGGCCGTCGACCGACGGCTTGGGCAATGACTCCGTGGAGGGACCGCCCTCACCCCATGCGGGTGGTGAACCTGCCGTGCAACGAACTGAGTGTCAGGCCCGCATGGCGTCGCCGGCCAACGCGCGGTGGTCGTTCCTCCCAGTAACTGCTGGGAAGGAGCATCAAGCTGCCTGAGGCTGTGATCCGAAACGACCGACCCCCGCAGCTCGCTCGGATGTCGCCGCAGGCTCCGGCATCAAGAGTCCGATCGGCGACAGATCATAGGATCCGTCGTCATTGGTCGCTTGATTCAACGCCATCTTGTGGAGTCAACTCCCGTAGAAATAGGCTCCTTTGATCACAAGGGCCACTTTGATGGCGCGGGGTCAAACCTGTTGGAAACCACGGAGGGAGAGTTCGTTGACCATCCTCACTAAGGATCTTCAGGCGACACGCAGTGTCGTCGTCCAGCCCACGGGCCTCACGGCTGCGCTACGGGAGGTCACCGCGAAGCGTGAGGCGGACCTGATCCGCTTCCGGACCTGCTGCGCTGATCCCCGAGCCAGCAAGTAAGCCGAGCCAGCAAGTAAGCCGATAGGGAGCGCGGTTTCGCCGCGCTCCCTATCACACCGGGGAACTACACCCCGGTCTCATCGTCGCCGCTCCTCTGTCTGCCAGCCGCTACGTCGGGAGGCCGCATGCCCGCATTGTCACTGCTCGACCGGCGAGGGGGCCTACATACCCTCATCACCCAACCAGGGGACACCGTAGCGTCGGCGATGCTTCGCAACTTCATCCCGCCCACGTCGGTTGTCACCTACTGTGAGCAGGACCAGCTGGTCGCGGATGACCACGTCCTGGACCCGGCACGTAGCTACGAAGCCCGACTGATCGAGGGCTATGACCTTGTCGGCATCCGCCGGCTATTCGAGAGTCGAGACAGTAGCGCCGGTTACGTACGACGCCGACTGTCGGTTGCCGATACCGGCATGCTGAGCATGGAGCGGACACCCCTGGACCTTCCGTCCGCCGCCGTTCACGTCGAGGCGACTGTACGGGAGACCATCGGCGAGTTCGGGCTCGTCCAAGGCGGCGATCGCCTCGTCCTCGGGCTGTCCGGCGGCGTGGACAGCGGCTCTCTGCTCATGCTGCTCGCCGCTTACAGAGACGCCGCAGAGCTGCCCAACGTAGAGATCGAGGCGGCCACCTTCCAGGACTTCGACAGCAAGTGGTCGGAGACTTTCGACTCCGCCGCTCGGCTGGCGGAGAAGCACAAGGTTCGCCACCACGTGCTGGAAGCCAGCTTGGCCGAGGAAGTCTTCCACCTCAACCGGCCCATGGCACAGATCCTCATGCTTCTGATGGAGACGGAGGATGCGCATCTCGCCATGTACGCGGATCATCACTCCACCCGTCGCGTACTGGAGGTGTACGCCGACCGGTTGGGCGCCAGGAAGATCGCGCTTGGGCTGCACACCACCGACCTGCTGGCCGGGCTCCTGAACTCGTACACGACCGGCTTCGATGTGGGACCGATTCCGCAACGCACCGTCGGACCCTATGAGTACATACTGCCGCTGGCCTTCGTACCCAAGCGCGAGTTGCACCTGTACTACACGCACCTCACAGGGTACGCGCCGAAGCAAACGACTCCCAACCAGTGGGAGTTCAATCCTGGCGACCGGAACTTCCACTACTTCCTGGCCGATCAACTCCAGTGGTCTTGGCCCGGTATCGAGACGTGGATGTTCACCGCACACGCACTGCAAGCCTCCAAGCACACGATGACCTTCGCTGCCTGCGAGAACTGCGGCGGCTCGATGGCCCAGCAGAGCGTTACCGACGCCGTGTGGTCCGGCGTGTGCGACGTGTGCGCACTGCTCGACAGGCACGGCTGGATCCATTCGTAACCGGCGGTACGAGGCGAACGGAGTCTGGACATGACCAACAGCCAGGAAAAGCGGGTTTCCCGCCGCAGGCTGCCCCTGATCACTGATCACGATCTGGAACCGCTGCGCCCCGTCGGGGTCGTCGACGGACACCAAGCATTCCGGGTCGGCGACCGCGAGACGCTCTTCTCCAACGAGGAGTTGGTCAGCCCGCTCCAGCCCTACCCGGGTGCTTGGTTGCCCCGCCTACCCGGTCGCACCGCCTACCCCTTGCCAGACCGGGTCGGCGAGTACGGCAGCTACACCGAGTTCCGCAAGGCCCCCAAATACATGGCCCAATGGGTTCACTGGAAGAAGCGCGCCGAGATGGTGCTTGAGGGGCGCTACCACGAGCTGACTGCCGCTCACTTCGAAGGCATCTTCACTCTCGTCTGCAACTTCATGTGCCCGCACTGCACCCGCCGGGTGACCCGCACCAAATGGGTCGAAGGGGGCGCCTGGGAGCACAACACCGAAGTCGAGAAGAAGAACACCATGCACCCAGCAGGGCTGCGCCGGGTCATCGACCAGCTCGCGCTCCAGCGCACCGACGAGCAGATGGGCATCGTCTGGGGTGGCGGCGACCCGACCGCCAATCCGTATACCTATGACGGGATGCTGTACGCACGCGAAAAGGGGATCACCTCAAGCTTTCTCACCAACGGCACGTTCCTGGAGGTAGACAACTGCCTCGACGCCGATCCGACCCTGATCCGAATCAGCCTCAACTGCGGTACAGAGGAGAGCTACCGCAAGTTCCACGGCTATCCGCGCGGCTGGGACTACTTCGACCGGGTCAAAGAGAACATGCGTGTACTAGCCCGCCGCAAGCTGGAGCGTGGAGCCCGCACACTGGTGGGGATCTCCCTGATCACCGACGAACGGAACATGGAGGACACGGTCGCCGCTGCAAAGGAGATCCGTGCCGTCGTCGAGGAGGCCGGCCCTGGCATCGACTACGTCATCGCTCGGCCAGTTATGAACTACGAGCACTTCGACACCACGTGGGCCCGCCTGCAGGACGACACCAAGGAACGTGCCCGGGAGCTCGTCAGCGAGGGCGGGGAGGCATGGAACATCATCAACGACCTCGGCATTCCCCTCATCCTCATCAAGGACTCCTACGAGGAGCCGCCGGCCAAGGACGACTACGAGGGTACGGATTGCCTGGCCTATGGAATGTACGGCGAGCTCAGGCACAACGGTGACGTGCAGTTGTGTTCGGACTCGTACGGAAATCCCGAGTACACCATCGGGAACCTCTTCGAGGACACACTCGAGGACATATGGCAGTCGGATCGGCGGCGCGAGGTCCTGGACCGGATCAACGCCAAGAAGTGCTTCCAGACCACGTGTCCGCACAACTCGCGGGGGCACCACCACAATCGGGTGTTCCACCAGGTCGAGCGGCTACGTCGGGCTGGGGAGATCGACAAGGTCCGGCGTTGGATGGAGGACCTTCGGGAAGTCACCTACCCGCTGGGGCACTCGTTCTTCGTCTGACGCCTTCACCCAACAGTCCGCCGCCCACCACCCGTCCGACCAGCCTGTATGCGGCAGCGCTCCGGGCGGATCCGCCACAGGGACCGGAGGTACTACGTCATGACCGCACCGCCTGGCATACGGACCCGCTGGCCGCTACCCGATCAGGTCGCGACCTACGGTGACCTGGGCACATTCCAACGCGCTCGTAAGGAGAGCGGGCAGTGGGTCTTCTGGGAGGACCGTGCCGAGCTGGTACTCCAGGGCCGCTATGACGAAGTGATACCCCTGCACATCGAGCTGTCTCCGACGTATCTGTGCAACTTCGCGTGCCCTTGGTGCAGTTGCCGCAGCGCTCGTGAGGACTGGTCGGACAACGACGTCTTTAACCATCCGCGCGCCACTCCGATGACGGTAATGCGGAAGGAAAAGATCGACGACGTACTTTCCCACCTGGCCGAGCATCGTGTCGGCATTATGTGGGTGGGCGGCGAGCCAACAATGAACCCGTTGCTGTACTCGACCGCTCTACGTGCCGACGCGCTCGGTCTGTCCCAGTGTCTGTTCACCAACGGCAGCCTGCTCAGCCCGCGGCGCGTCGACGCGCTCTTCGACGCCAATCTGGTGTTCATCCGCGTCAGCCTCAATGCGGTAAGCCCTGATGTCCACCAAGTCCATCACGACTACGACCCGCGCCGTGGGTACGCGGACCGGGTCCTGGAGAATCTGCGCGCTCTGGCCGAGACAGGAGCGCGGCGGCGCTCGTCCACCCTCGTCGGCGTATCGATCGTGGTCGACGAACGCAACCTCGGAGACCTGGAACTAACTGCCGAGCACCTGTGTCACCTCGCAGAACGATACGGCCCCGGGGCTGTCAGCTACGCCATCTTCCGTCCGGCGTTCCCCTTCCACACCGCGCAGCTCGATGTTCGTTCCGACACCGTCGAGCGCTTCCTGGGTGCGATCGGGCCGGACGCGCCCTGGCACCGACGGATGCGCGAGGCAGGCATCGATGTGGTGATACCCGAGCAGTCCGTCCCCGAGAACACCGTCGCCCCCGCTGACCTGCCTGTCCGAGACGACCTGGGGTGCCTCGCCGCCGGCTGGTTCGGGGAAGTCACCCCGAACGGTGACATGGTGCTGTGCTCAGACCAGTACGGCAATCCGGACTACTTCATCGGAAACGTCGCCTCCTCCTCGATAGGGGAGCTATGGAGCGGCGATGGTCGGCGCACAGCCTTGAAGCTCGCCCGTGACACCTCCTGCTACACCACCTACTGCCCCCGCAACGGCCGGGGCTATTTCCTGAACCAGCTGTTCCGCCAGGTGGAGCAGCTGCGCACACAGGGCCGCCTGGACGAGGTCGCCACCTGGATCGAAGATCTTCGCGCGGTCCTGCCCCGACCGACCCACAGCTTCTTCCTGTGACCGGAATGGCGATCACCACGGGAACTCCGAAGCCCGTCACACCACCGCAACGCCGCCTGGGGCCGACCGGACCCGAAATTCACCCGTTGGTGCTCGGCACGATGAACTTCGGCCCGCACACACCCGAGCCCCAGGCCCACCGCATCCTTAGCACCGCCGTGGACCTCGGCCTCACTCTCGTCGACACGGCCAACGTCTACGGGTGGCGGCCCGGCGGCGGCTGGACTGAGCAGATCATCGGCCGCTGGCTGCGAAACAACCGTAGGACTCACGACCGAGTGTTGATCGCCACCAAGGTGTACAGGCCCCTCGACGACTGGCCCAACTCCGGTGGCCTGTCCGCCCTCAGCCTGCGCAAGTCCTGCGAACGCTCCCTGCGCAACCTCGGTGTCGAGACGATCGATGTGCTCTACCTTCACCACATCGACCGCACCACGCCAATCGAGGAGACCCTTTCCGCACTGCACAGCCTGCGCTCCCGTGGACTCGTCCGGCACTTCGGCTACTCCAATTTCGCCGGCTGGCACTTGGCCCGCGCACAGGAGACCGCACGCACCCTGGGTATCCAAGGCGGAGTAGTCGAGCAGTGCTTGTACAACGCCATGGTGCGCGAAGCCGAACGCGACGTGCTCCCGGCCTGCGCGGCGTACCGCCTGGGCACACTGGCCTGGAGCCCCCTCAATCGGGGTCTGCTGGCCGGATTCACAGATGCGGGGCCTCGCCGACGCGACCCACGCACCGCCACCACGCACTCCCGCCATCGAAGGGCGCTGGAACGCTTCTGGGCGATCTGCGCGGAGGCCGGTGCCCATCCCGAGCAGGTCGCTCTGTCATGGGTGATCCGGCGAGCGACCGGTGCGGTGATCGGCCCCCGCACGGAAGCACAGTTGCTGTCGGCGGTTGCGGCACTCGACCTCAGCGCCGACAGAGCCCTGACCGAGACAGTGGACAACGCCATCGATACCGTTTTCCCCGCACCGCGGCCATGGACGCTTCCCCTGCGCAACAGCACCGAACCGGCTTCGGGTCGGCCGATCGGCGGTGTCCGGTGACATCCGCCCTAGTGAGCGAACGGCAGACAGCAGGTGGTAACGACCTCGAACTGCTGCGCCGACTGCGCCGCGCAGTCCACCGCCGACCCGAAACGGCCCACCGAGAACATCGCACGGCAGCGTACGTCGAACGCCTTCTCACCCGCTTCGGCTTGCACCCCTTCCGCCCGGCCCCCACCAGCGTCGCAGTCCACATCGGCCCACCCGGCATCCGCCCCGCAGTGGGCTTCCGCGCAGACCTCGACGCTCTCGCTGTCGCCGAGGAGACATCAGCGCCATACCGATCACGCGTCCTCGGCGTTATGCACGCCTGCGGCCACGACGGACATACCGCCGCCGTGCTGGCGCTGGCTCGCCGGCTTGCCGCCGACCCGCCGCGCGACCACGCTGTCCTCCTGGTCTTCCAGCAGGGAGAGGAGGCCCATCCATCCGGGGCGCCCCTGGTGCTGCAAGGTCTACCCGCGGCGATGAGGCCCCCCATGTTCTACGGCCTCCACCTGTGGCCCGAATTGCCCTCTGGCGTGATCGGGCTGCGAGACGGACCGCTGCTGGCCTCGGTGGCGGGTATTACCGTCCGGGTCACCGGCGCAGAAGGCCGGGCCCACGGGACCCAAGCCGAAAGCGGAGGCGTGGACGCCCTTTCCGCCGGAGTAGACCTATACCGCGCACTACCCACTGTCGCGGCGGGACGCACGCTGACCGAGAACCGCCGGCACGCCCTCCACGTGGGACGGCTGACAGCTGGCGAACAACCGCATCGCGTGCCCCTCCAGTGCGAGCTGCACGGAACGTTGCGGGCGCTGTCCGACGCCGACGAAAACGCAGCCTTAGCTCAGTTGCGACAGCTGACCTCAGTGATCGCGAGACGCACCGGGGCAGCGATCGACGTCGAGGTCGAGCGAGACATCCGGCCCTCGCTATGCAACAGCGCCAGCGCCGTAGATCTGGCCGCCGCAGCCTGTCGCGCAACAGGCGTTGCGCTGCGTACCTATCCCGCCCAGCCCTTGGGAGTCAGCGACGACTTCGGCTGGTACCTGAAGGACGGTGCAGGAGCCATGCTCCTGGTTGGCTGCGGCAACGGATCATCCCCTGCCGATCTGCACACGCCGCTCTTCGACTTTGACGAGGAAGCCCTCGTACCAATCGTCGACGTCTTTACAGAGCTGGCGCGTCACCCCTTCGGTCACTAGCACCGCCAGTGGTGACCAGATCCGTAAAGGAGACGGGCAGTGACACAACCGGTGAGCCTTCCGCACAGCGCGGTAGTCGAGGCATGCCCGGACTTGATTGGCCTCGTCGAGACGCAGTGGAGGCAGCTGGCCATCGACGACGCCACACTCGGGACACCAGCCACGCAGACAGCATGGCGGCACCGGCTTCACAGCGAGCTGGGCGAGCAATGGGGTCAGCTCGTGCGCAGAGTACGCGCCGGCCTCGACGCAACGCCGCACGCGGTAGTTGTCGCCCCACGACCGGGAAAGCCAGCATCGATCCCTCTGCTGGCCGCTCTGTCGGTCGCGCTTGGCATGCTCACTGTCCCGCACACGGCAGGGCAGGCGCTGCACGTCCTACGTAGACACTCCGCGGACGGCGCCGATACCCGGTGGCACACCGACGGCGCCGGCTGGGCCCGACAGAATGTCTTCACCTGCCTGCTCTGCGCGACTCCGGCTGAGAGGGGCGGTGCCACCGAACTCCTGCCATGGACTGTGCTCCGCGAGGCGCTGGCCAGCGACCATGGGCTGCTGCGGCAACTGCAGACGACGGCCATTCCATGGGTACTGGACGACGACAGCCAGGCGGGTACGGTTTTCGCTCCGATCGTCGCCCCGGATGGCCTTCGCTACCTGCGCGAGCAAATCGACTCCGCCGCGCAATCCTTCCCGGAGCAGGCACAAGAGCTGCACGACCTGGACGAGCGCCTACACCAGTCCCTGCGGTCGGTTCGCGGGCACCTCGCGTGGCGGCTCTCCGAGGGGGAAATTCTGCTGTTTGACAATCGGCGATGCCTGCACCGCCGTGGCCCGCTACCCCCCGGGGATGTAGGGGATCGGACGCTGGTGCGGACCAGGCTTGTCGACCCAGTCTGGGCGAGGACCGCAATGCCCCTGTTCTAATGTCTGCGAGCCTGCTCGCTCCGAGCAGGCTCGCAAGAGACGGAACCAGGAACGGGCGGATATCCGCGGGGCGACAACTTCCCAAGCGCGGACATCCGCAAGCGGCGGACCCGCGGGGAGGTTCGCCCGCGCAGATTCCGTACACGAACGAGCTAGGTCATCCCAGCGGTTCGATGATCCGCTTACCCATGTAGGGCACCAGCACCTCGGGCAACTCGACCGTCCCGTCCGACCGCTGCCCGTGCTCCAGCAGTGCCGCCCACAAACGCGGCGTCGCGATGGCCGACCCATTCAGCGTGTGTACAGGGGCCGTCTTGCCGCCCGCGAGGCGGTAGCGGATGTTACCGCGCCTGGCCTGGAAGTCACTGAAGTGACCGACCGAGGAGCACTCGAGCCAGCGGTCGACTCCAGGCGCGTACACCTCAAGATCGAAAATCCGCGCCGAGGAAAACGTGAGGTCACCGGTGCACAGATCAAGGACCCTGTAGGGCAGCTCCAGCAGTTGGAGTGAACGCTCGGCGTCTGCCAGCAGGCCGTCGAATTCCTCCTGTGCATTCTCAGGTGTGCAGATCCGGACCAGTTCCACCTTGTGGAACTCATGAACCCGCTGGAAGCCCCGGGTGTCCTTCCCCGCCGCACCCGCCTCGCGACGGAAGCAGGACGTGTGTGTCATATACCGCTTAGGCAGCTCATCGGGGTCAAAGATCTCGTTCTGATGCAAACCGGTCAGCGGTACCTCGCCAGTGGGGACCAGCCACAGGTCGTCGAGCGTGGTGTTGTAGGCGTCGTCCGCAAACTTGGGCAGGTGCCCAGTGCCCTCCATGAGCGGCCCGCGCACGAGGTGGGGTACGACCGTCTCGATGTAGGTGTCCCGATTGATGTCCAAACCGAACTGCACCAGAGCCCGCAGCAATCGGGCGCCATCGCCGTAGAGCAGAGCGAAACCCGACCCACTGAGCTTGGCAGCCCGCTCAGCATCGAAGATGCGCAAGTCAGACGCGATGTCCCAGTGCGGCCGGTACTCTTTACCTTCGAACTCCTGGACGGGCGTGCCTTCATGGCGCAGCACCACGTTGTCATCCTCGGTCTGCCCCACCGGCGCCTCAGGAGCGGGCAGGTTGGGGAGACGCAGCATCTGGTAGCGGAAATGCTCCTCGGCCTCCCGGTACTCGGCCTCCTGCTTGGCGATCTGCGCTTTGAGCTCGCCTAGGCGCTTGCGCTCGTCTTCCGCCGACGGGTCACCCTTGGCCATAAGCTGGCCGACCTGCTTGGAACGGCGGTTCATCTCGGCCCGCAGCTGCTCCAGCTCAGACATCACCGACCTGCGGTGCAGGAGAGAGTCGTATGTGGCACGCACCGCCTCGGGAGACGTGCCTTTCGTCTCCAGCGCCACCGCTACAGCGTCCACATCCTGGAGCAACAAATTCGGGTCGATCATCCTGTACCTCTCAAAGCACCTGGGGTAGCGACTCTAGTCAGTCGGCCGATTGCGGCCAAACTCGATTCCCGACGTCCGCTAGATCAATACTGCTACGATCCGCGAGCTCGCGGGCATGGTTTGCCACCTCTCTAGTAGCCACATCCGCCTCCAGGACCAGCCACCCAGGGTTCACGACGCGCTGATCACCAGATCGAGGTCGGCCCAACGGTCGAGTCAGGTCCCGGGGACCCTTGGGGTGCTGGGCGCATGGACAAGTAATCGCCAGTCTTGATGTGGATGCGAACGTGCGTCCGAGCTGCCAGGATGGCGCGCTATGCCACCGCACCCGCTGCTGGATGCTGGATTCATCGATGCGCTGGAGCCGTACCTGGAAGAGGTAGGCACCGTCTTCCACGCCTTCCGAGAGCAGGACTCCGGCTGCGTGTCGTTCGGGGTCGCCGTCGGGAGCGAGCGGTGGTTCGTGAAGGGCGCGACCGAGTCGGAGGCGGCAGTCTCGCTACGCCGTGCGGTGAAGATCCATGCCGCGGTCCAGCACTCGGTGATTGTGCCACTCCAGCACGCCTTCGACATCGCTGGCGGACTGGCTCTCGTCTACCCGTGGGTGGATGGCGTTGTCTTGTACCACCCCACCCTCTCCCGCCACGGCGGCCGTGCTGCTCCCGACAGCCCGATGGCCCGATTCCGCAGACTCCCTCTCCCTGTCGTCCTCCAGGCGCTGGATAAGATCCTCGACGCGCACCTGGCCGTCGAGCGAGCAGGGCTCCTCGCTGTCGATTTCTATGACGGCTGCATGCTGTACGACTTCGATGCCCACAGCATGGTCTTGTGTGACTTGGACGAGTACCGGCCGGGGCCGTTCCTTCTGGACGCAGAGCGGTTGCCGGGTTCGAGGCGCTTCATGGCTCCGGAGGAGTTCGTCAAGGGCTCGACCATCGACGTCCGAACGACCGTGTTCGTGCTCGGCCGAGCTCTCCGTCTGCTACTGGATGCCGGCGATGAGGAGCAGGGATGGCGGGGCTCGCCTTCGCAGCTGGCGGTCGTCGGCAGGGCGACGACACGTGATCCTGCCCATCGGTACGCCTCTGTCGATGCGTTGATGCAGGCATGGCATGCGGTCAGCGCGGCAGATTGATTCCTTTGCGCTCATCCTTTGGGCGTGAAGGATTGCCTGGTCGGGTTGTTTCTGTGACCGACGGTGGGGGTCGTATCGCGGGTTCTGGCCGCCGACAGCGCGGCGATCATGGAGTTCCGCCGCCATGAAGGTTCTCTTGGACATCGAGGATTGGGCAGCGAGATGAACTCCAACATGCCTGGCCTGCCACCGCGCGGCTGGCAGGCGCAGATTCTGCCGAAGTTGAGCCAGATCGCCGCTGGCGACGAACGCATCCGCGAGCTTCGCGTTCATGGATCTGCGAACGACCTTGTGTCCGGCACGGATGTGTGGTCCGACCTTGATCTGCTTTTGGTTTCCGAAGCACCGATTCTTGTGGCGGAAGACTTCGCGCGGCACATTGAGGACTTCTTCGCCCCCTCGTTCGCGTCCCAGCGCAGCTGCGCTGCCAACAAGTACGTCGTCCGCCTCGTGCTGCCCGATCTGCGTCGCCTCGACATCACCGTGATGCCTTCCATCGGATGTGAGGTGGTTCCGCAGTTCGACGCTGCGGCCGAGGACGTTGAGGACACCGTGACCGAGCTGGTCAACTCTTTCCGGTTCGACGCGGTGCTAGCGGCGGTCAAGGCTGCTCGCGGGGACATGCTGATTGGCGCGCACCTTGCGCTCCAGCTCGCCCGCCATGCCCTCGTGGTCGCGATGCTGATCCGTGATCGAGAAGCGGGGACCAACCACCACCGCCTCGGGGGCACCCGCTGGGACGCGTGGGCAGTACGGCTCGCATCGGCGCCCTCTCCGTACACGCGTGAAGGGATCACTGCGGCCATCCGCGAATACATCGACGCCTTGGACGAGCTTCTGCTGCTCACTCACCGGGCACATGATTTCGGCTCCACCAACCAGCCGCTGCTGAACCTCTTGGCCGCGATCGATGCTCACAACGCGGATGCACCGGGACGGTGACACCCTCCGGGACAGGCTCTCTGATCGCCTATGCGGCTTGGCTCTTGGCGGGGACCGCGGCAAGAGCTGGTGTCGGGACGGCCTGCTCGTCAGGGAATTCGATGCCCAGAATGCGCAGCAGGTCCGTGGTGATCACGCGGTAGGCGTTGCCGAGGCGCAGGACCCGGCACGGGTACTGGTCGCGCTTGGCCAGTGCGTACCCGGTGCTGCGGCCGATGGCCAGCGCACGGTTGGCAGTGTCGAGGTCGATTGCGGCGGGGAGGGCGAGAATCTCCGCGCGGGTCAGGGCCTGCGGTCCACGGGCTGCGCCAGGTGTAGCCATGACGTACTCCGATCTGGTGAAGCGGTCTGCAGTGGGAGAACTTGTACCACGGATGTTGCAGCAACCATTTTTTTCGTCGTAAGTTGTAGCTATGACAACCGACGACTGGTCCACGCAGCTCACCGCCCGCGTGGCCGAGCAGCTGCGCCGGGCCCGCAAGGAAGCCGGCCTCACCGTGGCGGAGACGGCCGATGCCTGCGCCGCGCTCGGCCTGGCCGTGCCGAAGACGACGATCACCAATCTTGAGAACGGGCGGCGCAACTCGGTCGACCTCGCCGAGTTCCTCGTACTGGCCGAGGTGCTCGCGATTCCGCCCATCAGCCTGCTGTTCCCACTCGGCGTCGCTCCCACGGTGGCAGTGTTGCCGGGCCGGCAGATGTCCGTCTGGGACGGCGTGGCCTGGTTCACCGGCGAGGCTCCGACGGACAAGCCCGCCCCGGAGGGAACGCCTCGCGAGTTCCTGGACACCTTCCGGGCGCACAGTGACGCCGTCGCCACGGCCCTGACCTCCACCAAGCTCGCCAAGGAACGCAGGCAGAAGGCGAGCATCACGCTCGACCCTGCTCGCCGCCAGACCCTCCTGGAAGCCGCGCAGGGGTACGAGCAACTCTCCTTTGATGACTGCAGAGAGCTGCGCGACTTCCGCAATGCGATGCGCGAGCGCGGGCTGTTCCCTCCCGACCTTCCCGTGCAGCTTGCCTTCGTCGACCAGCCCGAGTCCGACTCCGAGGACGATGCGTGAACGGAACCACCACCCGGCGCTGTTCCTGCCGCAACCCCGAGACGGGGAAGAACTACGGCAAGGCGTGCCCGAAGCTCTCCAACAAACGTCACGGCACGTGGGCGGTCCGCCACGAGCTGGTGAACCGGCAGGACGGCACCCGCCGCGAATTCCGCCGCAGCGGCTTCGACACGTCCGCCGAAGCGACGGAGGAGCTGAGCAAGGTCCGCGCGCTCCTCGCCATCCCGGACGCCGATGACCCGGCGGCCCAGCTGGCGATGAGCGACATGCTGGAGACCTGCGCCAAGAGCAAGGAGCCCCTCCCCGACTACGACGAGACCCGCAGGCGTCTGGCCGCCGGGCAGGCTCTGAATCCCCGGATGACAGTCGGGGAGTGGCTCGACCTGTGGCTGGCCGGGAAGAAGCGGCTGCGCGTGAACGGCATCAAGCGGTACGACACCGACATACGGGTTCATCTCAAGCCGCACCTGGGCCAGATACGCCTCGACAAGCTCCAGGTGCCGCACCTGGACAGGATGTTCGACGCAATCAACGAGTCGAACATCGAGATCGAGGAGCAGCGCGCCCAGCGTCGCGCCGCGCTGGAGGAGCTGAAGACCATCCCGTGGAAGGGCGCGGAGAACCGCGCCCGCCGCCAGTGGTTGAAGGCCGCCATCGACCAGATGCCGCCGTTCCGCCGGATCACCGGTATCAACACCCAGCACCACATCAAGGCCACCCTGCGCGCGGCACTGAACACCGCCATCGCCCAGCGGATCATCCCGAACTACAACCCGGCCGAGCACGTCGAGCTGCTGCCCGGGACCAAGCCCAAGGCGCTTGTGTGGACCGAGGAGCGGGTGGCCCACTGGGAGGCGACCGGTGAGCGCCCCTCCCCGGTGATGGTCTGGACGCCGGAGCAAACCGGAACGTTCCTCGACTTCATCGCGGACCACCCCCTGTACGCCATGTGGCGCCTGATCGCGTTCCGGGGTCTGCGCCGAGGAGAGGCATGCGGCGTCCGCTGGATCGACCACAACGGCAAGACCCAGGCACTCTCCGTCGCCACCCAGCTCGTCCAGGATGGCTGGGAGATCGTCGAAGGTGCCCCGAAGACCGACAGCGGCATCCGGATCATCGCCCTGGACGCCGAGTCCAACCGGGACCTGGAAGCTCACCGCCGCCAGCAGGACAAGGCGCGGAAGAAGTGGGGCTCGGCCTGGCGGGAGACCGGTCGCATCTTCACGGACGAGGACGGCTCCTGGCTCCACCCGGGCAAGGTCTCCGACATGTTCGAGCGGCTGGTGGCGGCGGCCGGTCTGCCGCCGGTCCGGTTGCATGACCTCCGCCACGGGGCGGCGACGTTGATGCTTGCCGCCGGGGTCGACATCAAGGTCGTGTCCGAGACCCTCGGCCACTCCGACACCCGTATTACCCGGGACATCTACCAGGCCGTCCTCGACGATCTCGCCCGCGCCGCCGCCGAAGCGGTCGTCCAGCTCGTGCCCCGCTCCGGCCGCCGGCTTCGGGCCGTTCCCGGTGAGCGGGCTACCCGTCCCTCCGCCGCCGAGCCGTCGTCCTCCAAGCGGCCGGATGCGGGCCCGGCCGACGAGCACACCGCCTAACAACCGTTGTCACCGAACGAGTCCCGGTCAGCGGGTATCTGACCAGGTACTCCGGGCCCTCCCGCACTGGCGGGAGGGCCCTTCGGCTTCATCCATGAGTGATCAAGCCCAGTACCTGCGGCATGAACTCCTCCTGCTCCACCTCGTACCCACGAGCATCGACCTGCTCGGCGAAGCGCCTCACCTGTGGCGCCGTGGCGGGGTTGTCGATGATCGTCCGAAGCGTTCGGGTTCCTGCGTAGTTACGCTCCCGGCGGGGCTTCGCGCCACTCATCGAGCCCACGTCCACGACGATCGCGTGGGGGACGCAGCGCACCACCAGGTTGGCGATGTGTACGCCGTCGGTGTCTGCGTCGCACACCACCCAGGCTCTCGGGCACACGGGGCCGAGTTCGCTCAGAACCTGCTGGAACTCGGCTCCGTTGAAGCCGCTGGTCCAGACGACGGCGTGTCCTGGCAGGCTCCGGGCCAGGTATCCGGCGGCCTCCTTGTTCTCCACGACCACCAGTTCGTTGGCGGTGGTGCTCACGGTCATGGGTATCGCGGTGAAAGGCACGGTGACCAGCGAGCCCAGCCCCTGCATGGTCAGCCGTCCGCTGCCCTGGCCGATGGCCACGGGACCGGAGATCGACAGCTCCGGATACTTCAGTACGCCCAGCCGTTGCCGAAGCTGCTTGCTCATCCCGATGTCGGCCAGTGCCTTGTCAGCGTCTACGGCCTTGGTGTCGTCGCGCAGGCGGCTGGAGAAGTCACGCACCCCGAGGTAGGTCTCCCCGGCCAGCAGTGCCTGCGCTACCGCCACGTAGACATCGAGCCTTCCCGTGTCCCGTGGAAGTTCCAGGGCTGCCGCCAGCGCCTTGGCTTCTGGCACGTTCAAGTGGATCCGCTGCGCGAGCGACAGCGCTTCGGCCTGGAGCTTGCTGCCGCGGTCGAGGGCGTCGCCCTTCACCCGGGCGGCATAGGCGAGAGTGGCCGCGGTCAACTCCCATCCGAGGACGGCTCCAGGCTGGCCGTCGACGCCCGGTGGTTGGGTGGTAACCGTCACCACCCCGGCCAGGATGAGTGGGGCGAGCTGCTCCAGCACGGGGTATCTCCGGGTGACCGTGCCGCCCCTCCTGGTGGACGATGCGAGGATGAAGCGCTGGTTGCTGTCGTCCAAGGCTTGGAGCGTCTGCTCTGCGGAACCGGGGGCCGGCGGCTGGGCGGGTTCGATGCGGAGCGCCACGAGGCGGGAGCTGCCCTTCTGGACGCCCTCCTCGTACCGCTCGCGGTAGACCGGATAGGCGCACAGCCCCACCGGCAGCCCTTCGACCGGCGCGGGTTTGCTGCTGGTGACGGTGTGGGTGCCGTCGCCGGGCGCTGCTGCGTTGCTCACCGGGCGTCCTCCATCGGGATGCTGTCCCATACGTCGAGGAGATCGGAATCCGAATCGTTCATGACCTGTGGCTCGGCGTTGAGGACGTCGTCCTTGTAGCGGGACAGGTTGATCAGCGTCGCGCAGTGGGGGCGTAGCGAGTTGATGTCCTGGCTCTGCACTGCGAGGACCACGGTGATGCCGTACTCGCGGGCGATGCGCCGGAGGGCCTTTGCCACCTCGCCGACGTTTCGGGAGTCGAGGTTGTTGCCGGCCTCATCGATGATCAGCATGCGCCCTGATGAGGTACCGCCGGAGGCCAGAGTGGAGGCGGCGAGGAAAGCGTGGAAGATGACGTACTCGGCGGTGTTCCGTTCCCCTCCGTGGTACGGGATGGGGTCTGCGCCGGGCTTGACCCAGTGAGGGCGGACTTCCCACCGCAGCGGGTCTTCCGGGTCGGTGGCCGCCCGGTGCCGTACGTTCAGCCGTACCCGGCTCTGGCCGGCCGATTCCAGCAGCGCGTTCATCCGCTCTTCGGCTTCGGTGAACACCGCCTCGATGTTCTTGATCAGCGTCTCCCTGTTGCCTTCACTCCACTTGATCGAGTCGGCCACGTTGGCCTCGGAGGCTTCCAGGGCCTTCTGGCTTCGTTCACGGCGGGCGAGGATCGCCTGCTGCTCCTCCGCACCGCCTCCGCTGTAGAAGTCGATCCAGCGGGTGGCGGGTTCGGAGACCTCTTGGAAGGAGCGGGGCTGCTCGTTCGGATCGGGTTCTTCGTCCAGCCAGGCGAGGGTGGATGCGACCGCGACACGGATCTGCGCAACCGTGTCGGAGGTGACCTCGTCCTGGTGGTCGCGGAAGCCGATGTGCCGCCACTGGGTCGATGAGCACCCGGCCAGTTCCAGCCCACGGCTGATCTGTTTCCGCGCCTGCCACAGCGTGGTCTGCGGCGTCGGCTGTTGCGGCTGGGAGATCACCAGGGCTTCGGCAGCGGCGATACCTGCGGGGAAGGCTCGTGCGAGAAGGGCCAGAGACTCTGTGCACGCCTGCACGACAGCGAGTTGTGTTTTCCGTTCTTCGTCCTTGCCAGCGGCCTCTCTGCCAGCAGCGGCGAGCTCACTCTTGACACGCTGTGCGTTCTGCTCCGCCGACCCGTATGCGGTCTCGGCTTCGGCGCTGCGGGTCCTGGCCTTCGCCTCAGCCCCTTCCGCGGCCTTGGCTTCCCCCTCCGCCCGGTCGATCCGACCGTTCAGTTCCGTCAGCTGAAGGCGCAGCTCACCGACATCGAGCGCCGCCTGGCAGCATGCCAGCCACGCATCGGCGTCGTCCCGGTCCCGGTTGGCCTGCCGAGCCCGCCCTTCTGCGTCCTCACGCTGTTCCGTCGCCCCCTCCATGCGTTCCCGGGCCGCCGCGATCCTCGCCAAGCGATCAGTGATGGGCACCTCGAAACCGCCGTACATCCGCAGGCCGAGCGCTTCATCATGCACGATGTCCGCATCGTCCGTGTCCTGGGTCCGCGTCTCCAGCGCGCTCAGGAAGGCTTCCACCGGCGGGAAGCCCGCTCCCTCGGTGGAGAGTTCCTTCACCGGGAACAACACGCAGCCCGGGAGTAGTCGCGCGGCCCTGAGCGCCTGCTCTGCTTCCGGAAGATCCTCCTGACGGACGATGACCGTCTGGGCATGGACGGCGAGCCGGGCCTCCCAGCGGCGACGATCCCGTTCCGCGAGGTCTCCGATCCTGACGGCATCCACCAGCGGGACAGCCCGAAGGCCAGCGCTGTCGAGAGCTGCGATGATCTCCCCGGCCTTGCCGCCCTGCCCCTTGGCTTCCCGCTCGTAGGCAATCCGGCACCGCTTCTCTTCAGCGCTGGCATCGCGAACGGCATCACGGGCCAGCTCGACCGCGGTGTGTGCCTCTGCGAGATCCGCTTGGGCCTGTTCCAGGGCGTTGGCATCGCCTCGGGCTGCCTTGTCCGCGAGCGCCGCGATCTTCCCTTCGAGCACCTGGTGTTCGGACTGGAGCCGACCGAGGCTGAGTGTCACGTCCCGCTTGGTGGTCTCTGCCTCCCGGAGGCGCTGCGCCGCCTCGACCGCGAGGAGCCGGAGACTTTCGGTGTCCTGGCAAGCCCGGAGCCGTTCCTGGAGGACATCGATGTTCTGCCTGATCTCTTCCAGCTGTGTCTTGGCCTCCTCCGCAGCTCCGGCGGCGGACGCGCTGACCCGCTGCTGCTCGACGATCCGGGCGGCCAGGTACAGGTTCCAGTCGGTCTCGGCATCGATAAGAGCGGCGCGCGCCTGGAGCATCCTGGAGATCGCCTTCAAGGTGATCTCGTCCCGCTCGTACTGTTCCTGCGCGGCCTGCCGGTCTGCCTCCAGGCCGAGCTTGTGTTCGTAGATGCCCTTCCGTGCCTTCTGCTCGTCAGCGAGGAGCCGATTCTTGCCAGCCAGGTTGATGAGCATGTCCGCTAGGGCATCCGGCCTGTGCGGCTTGCCGGCGGAGGACAGAATGCCGTCGTCGATGTTCTTCTCGCCCCGCTTGCGCAGGTAGGCGAGGCAGCGGGTGCCGTTGCCGAAGAGCTTCTCGGCGTATTTGCCGGAGGTCAGGGCGGGACCAGGGAGGTCGTTCCACACTTCCGTTGCGTGGGTGGCGCACTCCAACTCCGTGGCTCCGAGCGCCAAGCGGATACCGGGGGCGAACTTGACCTGGACGAAGGGCTCGGTTCGCTGGATGCGCATCCATACGGTGACTGCGCTGGTGCGGGGGTCGCCCTCCTTCCAGTACACGCTGGCGATATAGCCGCTGGGCGCATCGACGAGTTGCTTGGTCTCGGCGGCGTTCTGATTGAACAGAAGGTTCCTGGCGTGGTGTCCGATGCCGCCGCGCAGCCAATCCGCGTCCGCGTTCGCCAGGGCGATGGCACTGGCCATCATGGACTTCCCGGCGCCGTTGGAACCGCCCTCGGGACCGGTGCCGGTGAGGAGAGTTACATCAGCGTGGCTGACGGGGATGATGCTGCTGGTGTGGCGCCCGATGCGGACGAGCTGGAACATGCGTAAGGGCTTGGCCCCTACGGCTCCCAACGCCTCCAGAGGCATGGCGAGTTGCGGTTCCTCGGTCACGCGGCAGCTCCTGCTTCATTGGCACGCCGACGGCGTAGCTCGTCGGCAACGAGGCTGCCCGGGTCGGCGAGCATGAGGACGTTCTCCCTCAGCCTCTGATCTTGCTCGGGGGTGAGGCGTTGCAGGAGTGATTCCTGGATGCGGTTGCGGGAATCGATCAGGCCGAGGGCTTTGAGCCGGGACAGCGCTTCGGCGATGTCCCTCCCCTTGAGGCAGTCTCGCCCGTCGGGCCCCTTGTGGTCCCGCAGGCGGCTCTCGATCGTTCGGCGTTCAGGGGCTCCGCCGGACTCGGGAATCAGTCGGTCGTAGAGGTAGACCAGGGCGAGCGCCGCGAGGTTGGTGGCCGTCAGCCCGCCCAAAGGCGCCTTGAGGACTGGCGTAACGGCGGGGTGCCAGCCGCTGATGTATCCGGTCACTTCCCTGCGCCCGCTGTCGCTGACCGCGGTTGCCTCGATGAGTGTGCGGCCGATGCCGGCCAGGAGACGTTCGGCTTCTCGCCTCGTGGCGGGCTCCTCGAACTGTTGCCAGTCGCGGGCGGGCAGTGGTGCATCTGCCGCTTCCAGGGCTCGGACACAGTCCACCGCGTCGTTCTCGTACCAGGACGCCTTGGCTGTGGTGACTTCCGGTGTAGGCACTGGCGGTGCGCTGTGGCTCTCGTCTCCTTGGTGGGGGTAGGCGCGGTGGCGCCGCAACCGCACTGCGGCGCTGTTCAGCGCGGCGTGGGTGGACGGGTCGAGGGTGCTGGCGGCAGGGCCGAGACGCACCGTGCGATCGGGCTGGAGACGCAGCAAGCCTGCTTGGGGGAGGGCACGTTCCAGCGCGGGTACGGCCCAGGTATGGGCGTTCTTGTCCGTACAGGCGCGCAGCAGGGCGACGACATCGGCGAGAGGGATCACCGATAGTTGTTGCCGCTGGGTGAGAAGGGCGTAGGCGGCGACGAAGGTGACCACTTCCTTGGGGTTGAGCCGGTTCCTGGGAAGGCGGGGGCTCTCGGTGGAGGCCGCCGGTTCCCCTCCGGACCAGCCGAGTACCGCAAGCGATCCGCTGGCTGGGTCGTCGACGAGGTGGACACGCAACCCAGCGGCCGTGGCGGCCTGTTCCATGCCGGTGAGAGGCAGTCCGAGGGTGGGCAGTGCCCCGCCGGAGTGGCGCAGCAGTGCCAGGGCTCGCGCGGTCTCGTCCTCGGTCACGGGGCGTCCTTCCGGTCGGGTTCGCGGCGCAGGCTCATCGGTGTCACCCATGACGGGCGTCTCTTCCGTGGATCGGGGTCGCCGTGCTGCGGTGGCCCCTTCCGGCTATGGAGGCGGTAGCGGGTGTCCAGGGCTGAGAGTTCGAGCAGGTTGCAGAACAGTTCGGAACCGCTGCGCCACGAGCGGGACAGGAGTATGGGGGTCAGGTCCATCTCGTCCAGTTCGCCGAGCAGTTCATCGGCGATGGCGCGCAGAGCGTCGTCCTTTGGTTCCGGGAGGGGCGCGGCCTGGCGATTGGGCCGGTCCGGAAGAATGTCCTGGACGGGTTCGAGGAGAAGTTCTTCGGCTGCGGCTTCGATTGCGGCGGGATCCAGCCAGGCGCGGGCGCCGTCGAAGTGGATTCCGTCCCACAGGCCGGCGAGTTCTTTGACGGTGGAGGTCTGCGCGGCGCGCACCAGGCTCGCGGTGTGCAGCTCGGCCTTGCGGTCCAGACGTGCTTCTCGGCGCAGGAGTTGCACCAGATCAGTGCGGACGCTCACGTACTTGTTAACGGCTGTGATCATGCGATCCAGGTCCGTCGCCAGCTCCTGGATCTGACGAAGACTGAAGAAGGCCTTGTCGCACACCAGCCGGATCCGCTCGGCCAGGTCACGCGTGTCCAGCTTGCCGATCTCGATGGCGGCGGCGATGTCGTTCTGGGTGATGATCTCGCGGATCGCCCGGGATCGTCCTTGGACCAGGCCCCTGAATGCGTGCAGTTTCTGCCGGAGTTCCCCTGCTTCGGCCTCGGGATTATCCAGACCGTTCATGAAGTAGGTGAGGACTTCCATCAGCACTTGGTGGTTGAGGGTGTCGGTCACCATGGGGAAGAGCAGCAAGCCCACGTGACCGGCCTCGGTGAGCTCCACGTGTGTGTCGTTCAGCTTGCCCCGGGCCAAGCGCACCGAGTCGGCGGCGATGAGCTGGCCGAGCCGCGATCTGACCGTGCTGTGACCGAACCTCGGGGCCAGCACGGCGTACAGCTCACGGATGGGGAAGCCCTGGTCATCTTCGCTGGCTGCGAGCATGTCGCAGATGGCCTTGGCACACTCGATCTCTTCGTCACCGACGTTGAGGCTGGCCGCGCTGCCGATCACCGGGCCGAAGATGCTGGCCGCGTTCCTTGATCGAACCGAACGGAATGCCAGAGCCTGCCTCGGGATACCGGCCGACCGGGATGCGACCCCCTCCGACAGGCTCTGACCTTCCCCAACTTCCTCCGCAGGTAACCCGTTTGGACGCATGGTTCGAAAGGTAACCGACGCCTCTGACAATCCACTCCGGACGAAAGCACCTGGCGAGAAGCACCTTGGGAATAATTCGCCCTTCCGTTCGAATTTGCCACTGAACTATTCGAATACTTGCCTGATTTTTGAGTCGCTCGCGCCCCACCACGCCGACGCCCCACCGTGTTGGGGTACTCGTCGCCCGCTACGACAAGAGGTACTTGGCGCACGGGCATCCGAACGGACATGGGACGGATCCCGAGTTCCTGGCCGCGACGGTGTAGACACGGCGCCCGGCCAAGGCGTGCTGGTCAGATTCGGCGAGTGATCTTGCGTGCCCGGCCGCTGCCGAGCCGATAGAAGTACACCGAACTCCTATCGGGGTCAGTAAGGGCGCGAGTGGTGTCAACGATCTCTACGTAGCACTCCTCCGGCCCATCTGAGTGACCGGTGATGAGGGGCGTCACCGAGACGAGGAATGAATCGATCTTGTGCTGAGTTCGGTCGGCGCGAGGTCGCGAGTCCTCATCGAGGAAGTATCGTCGCAGTGTCTCGTCCAGGGCCTTACTGGCCTTATGGCGCTCCCAGCGATCGGAAAGGAAGGCCTGCACGAGCACAAGGAGAAGTTCTCCCCCGGGATCTCCACCGGGCACGCTTTCAGGCATCAGTACTTCCAGCCGAACTCATGGCGCAGCTTCCATTGCTTCAGGGAGTCCGAGCGCGAGTCGTAGCAGTACTTGCGCGTCCTGTTCGCCCGGCTCCCTGCCCGTCGCAGGTCGATGACCTCAACCGCGTAACGCTTGGCCGGGCTGTCACCCTCCTCCACCAGTTCCGTCACTGCGACCTTCCACGGCCAGGACTCAAAACGGTTCTGGCCAGGGCGGAGCTGCCGCCGTTCATCAAGCGCTTTTCCCTTGAGAAGATCTACGATCTCTTTCCTGAGAAGGTACTCGCGGTAGTAGTCGAGCGTCTCCAACGCGACTGGAATAAGCAGCCACGCGACCGGTGCAACCACATTTCCCCCTGGCACGCGAACTCAACTTTTATTCGATGCCCTACCCCTCCGACCGCCAAACATTAAGCGCCCCGGATTTCGGAGCACCCGCACGTATCGAGCGCGCCGGAATGCACCTGTGCGCTGACGAGCATCACTGTGCACCCCTTGGACACTCTGCGCTCGTGTGATGCCGCGGCACCCGTAGTTGGCCACCCAGCAGGTCCGGATCAAAGCATTTAGGAAGTGAGCATCGGCCTCACCGAGAGAATGGGCTCGGCCTACGAGCGACGGTTACAGGTCTACTCGGGACCGCAGGACCCGAGCGAGGTCGGCGTCGCCGCGCATGACGACCGCGACCTTGCGGTCAATGTCCCCCTGCTCGTGTTGCTCGCCACAGGGGCAGATACTCCAACCGTCTGTTTCGACGCGCCCGGCCACCAGTTCAACGAGCCCAACCAGCTCATCGAGGAGCCCGACGGGAATCTCGGCTTCCTCAGCGCTCGGGCCGTCAGCCGCGATGGCCACCCCGATCTCGGTAGCCAGGTCCATGGCGTGAGCTGCCGAACGGCCGTCTTCGTTCAGGCTCGCGTACTTGCCGGCCTGCGAGGCGGCCATCACCAAACGTCCCAGGATCCGGGTCGGCGCCTGGATCTTGCGTGCGTCCACTCGGACCGGGCGCACCGAGTGCACGGAGTCCGAGCCCTCGATGGACTGGTCGGCGGCTGCGACGATCGCGTCGGCCACAGCCTCCGACGTGACCAGATGGATCGCCTCCTCGGCATCCATCCCCACCCGTTCGGCGACCGTGTCGACCATGTGCGCGATGACGTTCCGCACCGCCACAGGTTCGACCTCAAGCCCTCGGGTCAGCAGGACGGCACTGGTCTGCGCAACCAGCGTCTTGCCCTTCACGGTGCCCATCACATCTGCCACGAAGCCAAGCCTAGAGGCACGTTTGTCGGGTGACGACAAACCCCGCACACAAGCAACAGCAAAGGACTCAAGAGGGGTTGCGCACCCCTTGCACCGTCGCTGCGCTGATGCGCTCCCCTCGCGCACCCCTTGCATCCCGAGGCACTACCCCGTGGCTCACCGGCGACCGAAGCAGGGTCAAGAACAAGCAAAAGACCCAGGTCAGCGGGTATCTGTCCTGGGCCTTCAGAGAGCCGCCTTCGGGATTCGAACCCGAGACCTACGCATTACGAGTGCGTTGCTCTGGCCATCTGAGCTAAGGCGGCGCGCTGTCCGCACTATGGTGCGATCAGCAACGTCGGTAAGTCTACACAGTTTCGGGGGTGCTCCGAACCACAGGTCGGAGCACCCCGGGATCGCCCCGGCCCGACCGGCCCGGGTGTCGATGATCAGGACGCTGAGCAGCGCTTTCCGTCGGTCGGGGGTGTGCCGCGGAGCAGGTACGTGTTGATCGCGGAGTCGATGCACGCGCTGCCGCGGCCGTAGGCGGTGTGGCCGTCGCCGTCGTAGGTGAGGAGGCGGGCGGAGGAGAGCTGGGAGGCGAGGGCCTGGGACCAGCGGTACGGGGTGGCGGGGTCACGCGTGGTGCCGACGACGACGATCGGGGCGGCGCCCTTCGCCTCGATGCGGTGCGGCCCGCCCGTCGGCCCCACCGGCCAGTACGCGCAGTTCAGGGAGGCCCACGCCAGAGCCCGGCCGAACACCGGGGATGCCTTCTCGAACTCGGGGAGGGCCCGTTCGACCGCCTCGGGGGTGTCGTAGGCGGCAGGGAGGTCCAGGCAGTTCACGGCGGCGTTGGCGTACATCAGGTTGGAGTAGGTGCCGTCGGGCGCGCGTTCGAAGTAGCTGTCCGAGAGCGCGAGCAGGCCGGCGCCGTCGTCGTTCTTGACAGCCTCGGTGAGCGCCTGGCGCAGCTGCGGCCACGCGCCCTCGTCGTACATCGCGGCGATCACGCCGGTCGTGGCCAGGGACTCGCCGAGCCGGCGCCCGTCGGCGTCACCGGTCGCCAGCGGGCGCTCGTCCAGCCGCGCGAAGAGACCGCTCAGATTCTTGGCGACCCGCGCGGGCGTACGCCCCAGCACACAGTCCTTGCGCCCCACACAGTCCTTCGCGAACGCCTGGAACGCCGTCTCGAACCCCGCCGTCTGCTCCTGGTTGAGCCGACGGGCCGGCAGCGACGGGTCCAACGCGCCGTCCAGCACCAGCCGGCCGACCCGCTCCGGGAAGAGCCCCGCGTACGTCGCACCGAGGAACGTGCCGTACGAGGCGCCGACGTACGTCAGCTTCTCGTCGCCCAGCAGAGCCCGCAGGATGTCCATGTCCCGCGCGGCCTCGACCGTGGAGACGTGCCTCAGCAGCTTCGGCGACCGCTCCCCGCACCCCTCCGCGAACCGCTTGTACGCGGCGACCAGCCGACCCTTCTCCGCCGTGTCGTCCGGGGTGAGATCGGTCTGCGTGTACGTGTCCATCTGGCGCCCGGTGAGACATTCGACCGGCTCGCTGCCGGCCACGCCCCTCGGATCGACGGCCACCATGTCGTACCGCGCCCGCACCTCGGCCGGGTAGCCGATGCCCGCGTACCTCTGCACATAGCCGACCGCCGAGCCGCCGGGACCACCCGGATTGACCAGCAGCGAGCCGAGCCGCTCCCCCGGTCCGGTCGCCTTCCGCCGCGACACGGCCAGCCTGACGTCGCCCTCAGCCGGGTTCGCGTAGTCGAGGGGCGCCTTCATCGTGGCGCACTGGAAACCGGGGGTCTCGCAGCCCCGCCAGCTCAGCTTCTGCTCGTAGTACGGGGCCAGCGCCGACGGAGTCGTACGGGGCAGCGGGCCGAGGGCGGGCCCCCCGTCGACGGTCGTGGCCGCCGCACTGGAGTGACCGGAGGAGCAGCCCGCGACGAGCAGCGCGGCGGCCGCGAGCAACGCGCCGCCGGCCCACAGGGACCGGTTCGGCCGGGAAGTACGCCTGGTGTGCATCTCGCGAGCCTAACCAGAACCGCTCAATTCATCACGAACAGCAACGAAGGCTCCTCGTACGAGTGACACAGTCAACAGACCGCGCCCCACCCCATAGGCCGCCGCCCCTCACCCGGCACGCAGGCCCATCGTCATCGCCTCCACGGCCAGCAGGGGCGCCACATTGCGGTCCAACGCCTCTCTGCACGCCGCGATCGCGTCGATGCGCCGCAGCGTCGCCTCGGGCGTGCCTCCCCGTGCCAACCGCTCCAGGCTGTCCCGCACCTCGACATTGGCGAGCGGCACCCGGGATCCCAGCTGCAGAGCCAGCACATCCCGGTAGAACCCGGTGAGCTCGGTCAGCGCGAGGTCCAGGCTGTCCCGCTGCGCCCGCGTACGCCGCCGCTTCTGCTTGTCCTCCAGGTCCTTCATCACCCCCGCCGTACCGCGCGGCATCCGCCCGCCCTGCACCGCGCCCAGCGCCGCCTTCAGCTCCTCGGTCTCCTTGGTGTCGACCTCCTCGGCCAGCTGCTTCGACTCCTCCGAGGCGGCGTCCACCAGCTCCTGCGCCGCCTTCAGGCACCCTCCGATGTCCTCGACCCGCAACGGCAGTTTCAGCACCGCGGCCCGCCGCTCCCGCGCCCGCGGATCGGTGGCCAGCCGCCGGGCCCGCTCGATGTGCCCCTGGGTCGCGCGCGCGGCCGTCGCCGCGGCCTCCGGCTCGATGCCCTCCCGCCGTACGAGCATGTCCGCCACCGCGTCGACCGACGGGGTGAGCAGCCCGACGTGGCGGCATCGCGACCGGATCGTCGGCAGCACGTCCTCCAACGACGGCGCGCACAGCAGCCACACCGTCCGAGGGGCGGGCTCCTCCACGGCCTTCAGCACGGCGTTCGCCGACTTCTCGTTCAGCCGCTCGGCGTCCTCGACGAGGATCACCTGCCAGCGGCCGTTCGCCGGCGACGTGAACGACTTCCGCACCGTGTCCCGCATGTCGTCGGCCAGGATCTGTGTGCCCACCGCCGCCACGGTGCTCACATCCGCGTGCGTTCCCACCAGCGCCGTATGACATCCGTCGCAGAACCCGCAGCCCGGGCTCCCGCCGAGCGCCCGGTCCGGACTGACACACTGCAACGCCGCCGCGAACGCCCGCGCCGCCGTCACCCGCCCCGACCCCGGCGGCCCCGTGAAGAGCCACGCGTGCGTCATCTTCGACGCCTCCGGAGGCGCGATCCCTTCTCGGCCGCCGTGACGATCCCGTCCGCGTCCCGAGCGGCAGCGTCCAGCTGCGCACTCAGCCGCTCCTGCCCCACCAGGTCGTCCCACACAGCCATGCCCCACCACCTCCGTCACACAAAACCCTCACCGCGCCCCATTGTGCGCGACCCCACTGACACCCAGCCCCGCACGCGGACCGCCACCCGCACCCAACCCCCGGTCCGCCGCGCACACGGAAGGGGCCGGGCCGGTGCCTCAGCCCGTCGCATGCGGCGGCCCAGAGAGCCCGGGGGAACCACCCCGGGCAGTAGGGCACCGAGCGACGGGCTGAGGCACCGGCACGGCCCCGACCCCACCCGACCACCAGCGGAACGCGTACCGGCCGCACACGCCCCACCAAAGCTCAGCCGCTCAGCTCAGCTCGGGTCGGCTCGACTCAGCGGCGGCGCCGCCGCCAGCCCCGCCCCTCATCGGCGTCGTCCTCGTCGTGCGACCCCAGCAACTCGTCCGCCAACGTGGGCAGATCGTCCAGCGGCGTCTCCTCGGCCCAGTCCGACCGAGGCCGCCGCCGAGGCACCCCCTGCTCATCGACCTGCGGCAGCTCCCGCGTCCGATCCACGGCGTCCGACCCGTCCGCCCCGCCGGCCGCGGGCCGCTCGTCCCGGAAGTATCCCGGCGGCGCCAAGTCGTCCCGGACCGGCGGCAGCACAGCCGTCTCGTCGGCCGCCCCCGAAGGCACCGACGGCAACACCGCGGTCTCATCCTCCGCGGCAGCCCCCGAAGTCGGCACCGGCGGCGCCGGCGGCACCGACGGCTTCGGCAACTTCGCCGTCGTCTCGGAGTCGGCCCCGGACGCGTCCCGCACGGGCGGCAGCACAGCCGTCTCATCCACCGGCCCACCGGACGCGTTCGTCGGCGTCACCAACGGCGTAGCCACAGTCACCGCGTCATCGCCGGCCCCGGAGCCAGTACCCGTACCCGCACCGGACCCCGACCCGGCGGACCCGACGGACCCGGACCCAGCCTCGTCCCCACTCCCCCGCTCAGCCGCAACCCGCGCAGCCTCCGCCGCGGCCGCGACCCGCTCCGCCTCAGCCTTCCGGTCGGCCTCGGCCCGCTCCGCCGCGGCGCGCTCCGCCTCCGCCGCGACCGCCGCCGCCCGCTCGGCCTCCGCCGCGGCGGCGACCCGACGGGCCTCCTCGGCCCGCAGCAACGCCTCCTCGGCCTTCCGCTGCTTCTCCAGGCGCCGCGCCTCCGCCTCGGCCCGCAGCCGCTGCTCCTCCGCGGCCTGCTGACGACGCCGTTCCTCCTCGACCCGACGCCGTTCCTCCGCCTCGGCCCGGGCCTTCTCCTCCGCGAGGAGCCGCGCCTGCTCCTCCTCGGCTCGGCGACGCGCTTCCTCGGCCCGCTGCCGGGCCTCCTCCGCCTGCCGCTCCGCCTCGCGCCGCTGAGCCTCTTCCAGCTCGCGCCGCTTGCGCTCCTCCTCCTCGGCCCGCAGCCGCGCGAGCTCCTCCTGGCGCTCGCGCTCCAGCCGTTCCTCCTCGGCCTTGCGTGCGGCCTCTTCCTCGGCCTTGCGCCGGGCTTCCTCCTCGGCCTTGCGACGGGCCTCCTCCTGCGCCTTCACCTCGGCCTCGGACAGCGGCAGCATCATGTCGAGCCGGTGCCGGACCACGGTCGTCACCGCCTCGGGGTCCTGCGCGGCGTCCACCACCAGGTAGCGCCCGGCATCGGCGGCGGCCAGCGTCAGGAATCCCGCCCGCACCCGCTCGTGGAACTCGGCCGGCTCGGACTCCAGCCGGTCCGGCGCCTCGGTGAACCGCTCACGCGCGGCCTCCGGCGACACGTCCAGCAGCACCGTCAGGTGCGGCACGAGTCCGTCGGTCGCCCACCGCGAGATCCGGGCGATCTCGGTCGGCGAGAGGTCCCGCCCGGCCCCCTGATAGGCGACGGACGAGTCGATGTACCGGTCGGAGATGACCACCGCGCCCCGCTCCAGCGCGGGCCGCACCACGGTGTCCACGTGCTCGGCACGGTCCGCCGCGTACAGCAGCGCCTCGGCGCGATGGGACAGACCGGCCGACGACACATCGAGCAGGATCGACCGCAGCCGCTTCCCCACCGGAGTCGCCCCCGGCTCGCGTGTCACCACGACCTCGTGCCCCTTGGCCCGGATCCACTCGGCGAGCGCCTCGACCTGGGTGGACTTCCCGGCGCCGTCCCCGCCCTCCAGGGCGATGAAGAACCCGGAGGCCGCGGGCGCCTGCACCGGGTCGTCGCCCTTGAGCAACGCGTCCCGCAGGTCCTGCCGCAGCGGCACCCCGGACCGGTCGTCGACCTTGGCGAGCACCAGCGCGGCGACCGGCAGCAGCAACGCCCCCACCAGCATCAGCGTGAACGCCGCACCGCCGTGCGCGAAGACGAACTTGCCGCTCTCCAGCCGGTGCGGTCCGATGACGGCCGCGACCAGCGGAGCGACGAGCACCGCCAGCGCCACGAACACCCGTACGACAGCATGCAGATGCTCGGTCGTCCGGGCCCGGCGGGAGTCCTCGGCCTCCTGATCGAGCAGCGTGTGCCCGGTGTTGGCGGCGATTCCCGCACCGGCACCGGCGAGACCCAGGATGAGCACCACGCTCGTGACGTCCGGCGTCAGACCGGCGGCGAGCAGCGCGATCCCGGTGAAGGCGATCGTGAGAGCGAGCAGCCGGCGCCGGGACAGCGAGGGCAGCACGGACGGGCCCCGACGGATCCCTACGACCACGCCACCCGTCAGCGCGGTGACGAACAGCCCGTACATCACCGGCCCGCCGCCCAGGTCCTTGGCGTGCAGCACGGCGACGGCGACCGCGGCGGCGACCGCGCCCGCGACGGCCCCGCAGGCCGGCACCAGCAGCGGGATCGCGCCCGTGCGGCCCTTGTCGACACCGGCGCCGGTCTTGGGCCGACGCAGCCCCTCCAGCGGCGACCGCGCGCGGGGGGTGCGCGTCTTGGGCAGGTCGAGGAAGGTCACGACCGACAGCGAGGCGGCGAAGAGCCCGGCGGCGACGTACGAGGCGAGCGCGGCCTGGTGCTGCCCGAACCAGTCGAGGCCCGCGCCCAGCAGGTTGTTGAGCAGCGAGGCGACGACGAGCACGGCGGCCGCGAGGGGCACGGCCACGAATCCGGTACGCAGGGACAGGCTCCGCAGCGCGTCCATGTGGTCCGGCAGCGGCCGTACGGTCGCGCCCTCCAGCGGCGGCGCGGGCAGCAGCGCGGGGGCCGCGCTCTCGCGGCAGACCGCCCAGAACCGCTCGGCGACACCGGCGACGAACACGGTGACCAACAGCACCGCGAGCGCGTTGCCCGGCGTCCAGTCGATCCACAGGGGCGCGACGATCAGCAGCAGAACCCGCAGCCCGTCCGCGCCGACCATGGTCCAGCGGCGGTCGAGCGGGCCGTCCTGCGAGGTCAGGGAGGTGAGCGGCCCGAGGAGTACGGCACCGAAGAGCAGGGTCGCGAGGGCGCGCGTCCCGAAGACGACCGCGACCGTCAGAGCCACGCCCCGGTATCCGCCGCCGAAGGCTCCCTCGGCGATCGCCGCCTGGAAGGCCAGGAGCACCAGCACGAACAGCGCGAGCACATCGCCCACGCCACCCACGAGCTGTGCGCTCCACAACCGTTTCAGCTGGGGCCGGCGCAGCAGCGCCCGGACGGCGCGCTCCCTGGAGTCGGCTGCCAGGGCGTCGTCGGGGGCCGGGTTGTGGGCCGTCGGCTGCTCGGCTCGCATCATGCTTTCAGCCTATCGGCCCGCACCGACACCCAGAAGCAGCGCCCGAGCGCACACACACCTCGACACCAAGGTGCGCAAAGGGTGCGGGTTCAGCACTCGAGAAGTGAAGATTCAGCCACCGCGCACGCGGAACCGCCCCTGAGGAGCGCGGGGAACTGCGCGACAAGCCACACTCCACCCGCAGCCGCGAACGCAGCCGCGAGCAACTAGGCGCTCTCCCCGGCCGACGTCGCCTTCTTCGCAGCCGCCTTCTTCGCAGGAGCCGCCTTCTTCGCCGCGGCCGTCTTCGAAGAAGCGGCCTTCTTCGCGGCAGCGGTCTTCTTCGCCGGCGCGGCCTTCTTGGCGGCAGCCTTGGTCGCCGTCTTCTTCGCCGGCGCCTTCTTGGCCGTCTTCTTGGCGGGCCCCTTCGCCCGCTTCTCCGCCAGCAGTTCGAACCCGCGCTCGGGCGTGATCGCCTCCACGCTGTCCCCGGACCGCAGCGTCGCGTTGGTCTCGCCGTCGGTGACGTACGGGCCGAAGCGGCCGTCCTTCACCACGACCGGCTTCCCGCTGACGGGGTCCTCGCCCAGCTCCTTCAGCGGCGGCTTGGCGGCGGCCCGCCCGCGCTGCTTGGGCTGCGCGTAGATGGCCAGCGCCTCTTCGAGGGTGATCGTGAAGAGCTGCTCCTCGGTCTGGAGCGAACGCGAGTCCGTGCCCTTCTTCAGATACGGCCCGTAGCGCCCGTTCTGCGCGGTGATCTCCTGGCCCTCCGCGTCGGCGCCGACGATCCGCGGCAGCGACATCAGCTTCAGGGCGTCGTCGAGGGTCACCGTGTCCAGGGACATGGACTTGAACAGGGAGGCCGTGCGCGGCTTGACCGCGTTCTTGCCCGTCTTCGGGGTGCCCTCGGGGAGGATCTCCGTGACGTACGGCCCGTAGCGCCCGTCCTTGGCGACGATCTGGTGACCGGTCGCCGGGTCGGTGCCCAGCTCGAAGTCGCCGCTCGGCTTGGCGAGCAGTTCCTCCGCCAGCTCGACGCTCAGCTCGTCCGGCGCCAGGTCCTCGGGGATGTCGGCGCGCTGGTGCCCCTCGGAGTCCTTCTCGCCCCGCTCGATGTACGGGCCGTAGCGCCCGACGCGCAGCACGATGCCGTTGCCGACGGGGAAGGAGGAGACCTCACGGGCGTCGATCGCGCCGAGGTCGGTGACCAGTTCCTTCAGGCCGCCGAGGTGGTCCCCGTCGCCGTTGCCGGCCTCGGCCGCCGTCGTGCCGCTGACGTCGGTGCCCTCGCCGAAGTAGAACCGCTTCAGCCACGGCACCGCCTGGGCCTCGCCGCGCGCGATGCGGTCGAGGTCGTCCTCCATCTTGGCGGTGAAGTCGTAGTCGACGAGCCGCCCGAAGTGCTTCTCCAGCAGGTTGACCACGGCGAAGCTCAGGAAGGACGGCACGAGGGCCGTGCCCTTCTTGAACACATAACCCCGGTCGAGGATGGTGCCGATGATCGACGCGTACGTCGACGGGCGGCCGATCTCGCGCTCTTCGAGCTCCTTGACCAGCGACGCCTCGGTGTAGCGGGCCGGGGGCTTGGTGGCGTGCCCGTCGACCGTGATCTCCTGGGCGGAGAGCGGGTCGCCCTGGTTCACCTGCGGCAGCCGGCGCTCACGGTCGTCGAGCTCGGCGTTCGGGTCGTCGGCGCCCTCGACGTAGGCCTTGAGGAAGCCGTGGAAGGTGATCGTCTTGCCGGAGGCGCTGAACTCGGCGTCCCGGCCGTCGGAGGCGGTGCCGCCGATCTTGACGGTGACGCTGTTGCCCGTGGCGTCCTTCATCTGGGAGGCGACGGTCCGCTTCCAGATCAGCTCGTACAGCTTGAACTGGTCACCGGTCAGCCCGGTCTCCGCGGGCGTACGGAAACGGTCACCCGAGGGCCTGATCGCCTCGTGGGCCTCCTGCGCGTTCTTGACCTTCCCGGCGTACGTACGCGGCTGCGCCGGCAGGTAGTCGGCGCCGTACAGCTGGGTGACCTGGGCACGGGCGGCGGCCACGGCGGTTTCGCTGAGCGTCGTGGAGTCCGTACGCATATAGGTGATGAAGCCGTTCTCGTACAGCTTCTGCGCCACCTGCATGGTCGCCTTCGCCCCGAAGCCGAGCTTGCGCGAGGCCTCCTGCTGGAGCGTCGTCGTACGGAAGGGGGCGTACGGCGAGCGGCGGTACGGCTTGGACTCGACGGAGCGGACCGAGAAGCGGGTGTTCTCCAGGGCGGCGGCGAGCGCGCGAGCGTTTGCCTCGTCCAGGTGAAGAACGTTGGCGCCCTTGATCTGGCCGAGCGAGTCGAAGTCGCGACCCTGGGCGACGCGGCGGCCGTCCACGGACTGCAGGCGGGCGACCAGCGACGACGGGTCGGAGGCGTCACCGGCGCGGCCGGTCGCGAAGGTGCCGGTCAGGTCCCAGTACTCGGCCGAGCGGAAGGCGATCCGCTCCCGCTCCCGCTCCACGACGAGCCGGGTCGCGACGGACTGGACGCGGCCCGCCGACAGCCGCGGCATGACCTTCTTCCACAGGACCGGCGAGACCTCGTAGCCGTAGAGACGGTCGAGGATGCGGCGGGTCTCCTGGGCGTCGACGAGGCGCTGGTTCAGCTCGCGCGGGTTGGCGACGGCGGCCTGGATCGCGGCCTTGGTGATCTCGTGGAAGACCATCCGCTTGACCGGGACCTTGGGCTTGAGCACCTCCTGGAGGTGCCACGCGATGGCCTCGCCCTCGCGGTCCTCATCGGTGGCGAGGAAGAGTTCGTCGGACTCCTTCAGCAGGTCCTTGAGCTTCCTGACCTGGGCCTTCTTGTCCGCGTTGACCACGTAGATGGGCGCGAAGTCGTGCTCGACATCGACGCCGAGGCGGCGCACCTCGCCGGTGTACTGCTCGGGCACCTCCGCGGCGCCGTTGGGAAGGTCGCGGATGTGCCCCACGCTCGCCTCGACGATGTAGCCGGGGCCGAGATAGCCCTTGATCGTCTTCGCCTTGGCAGGCGACTCGACGATGACGAGTCGGCGGCCGCCCTTCGCGGTCTCGCTGGTCGGGGACAACTTCGCTCTTCTCTCCGGTCGACGCTGGGTCTCCCCAGGCTTGCGTCCCGGGGCGGGCGACCCCTTGAGGCCGCCCGCCTCGCACGGGGCTCGGCGGTCGGCCCGGGGGTCGGGTCATGCTGACGCTGCGGAGTGTGACGGTACATCCCGCCCCCGTGTCAAACGGGAAAAGCCCGCAACGGCCACTCGAACGGTAACCCGACTACCGCCATTCCTGCCGCCCGGCGTCCTCAGCGATCCGTTCGGGGCCTATGCGGAGGGTCACATCACGGTTACCCCGCTCGCCCGTCGGCCCCGGCTCCCCGCGCCCGCTCAGACGCGGGTGAGGCACCACGTGGCGAGCACCAGGGCGGTGACCGCGGTGACGCTCGCGAGGGTCGCCGACATCGCGGGACGCACCCCCTGCGCGACCGGCTCGCCGAGGCGCAACCGGTGCACGGTCCACAGCATCAGTCCGCCCCCGAACAGGGCGAACACCACTCCTACGAAGATCGCCGGACCGCTCTCCATGTCCCGTCCTCCCACCCCTCGACTGCCCAGGGACGGGAGGCTGGCACGGACGGGAAGCGGGCGCACGAACCCGAGGTGAACGTGAGGCGTCCGGACTCTCAGACCGAGCCGGGCGTGGGTATCTTGCCGGTCGTCTGCGACATGTCGGCGTTGCGCACCGTGCACACCACTATGTTGAAGCCCTTCTTCCACTCCTCTTCTGCGGAGACCCATCCCGACACGATCAGGTCAGCTCCGGGCGCCCAACTCGACTCGAACCTGTTGGTGCACAGCTTTCCGCCTTCGGCGAGGGCACCGGCGAAGGTCATGTTGTCGGGCGCCTGCACCGATCCGACGACCTGGTCGGTGTGCGCTTCGGCACAGTCGGTCAGCGGGGCGTCGTACCCCTCGTCCTCCCTGATGGCGTAGTCCCAGCAGTCACCGACGGCCATCTGCGTGGGCCACAGGTTCATGCCCACGTCACGGAGTCGGCCCACCTCGCCGCCGATCGGGACGTGCTTGCCGAGGACGAGACACGCCGTACCGCCCTTGGCCGCGGTGAAGCCCTCCTTCGTCGGGATCAGCGCGTAGACGCCCGCGTCGGGCAGGGCCTCGGCCAGCGCGTCGGCCTGGCCGGCGCAGCGCTGCTCTCCGCTGGCCTTGGCCTCGGCGGGGTCCGACGCCGTCGCTATCGCCACGACCTGACCGTCCGGCCAGTCCTCGTCGCAGTCCACCACGCCGAGGTCGGGCACCGAGTCGAACGCCGTCCCCGTCCAGACGGCCTTGACGCAGTCCCCCACTTCCAGCGCCTTCTTGAGGGCCGCCCGCTTGCCGTACGGGTACTCCGACGTCGGCGACGACAACGGGCCCGGACTGTCGGAGGGCTTGGGGTCCGGGCCGCCCGACAGGTTCACCGCGGCCCAGGTGCCGCCGCCCGCCGCGAGCAGCACGGCGACCACGATCGCGACGACCGCCCCCGCGGGCGTCCTGCGCCGCGGTCCGCCGGGCGGCGGTGGGCTCCCTGCCGTGAGGGTCGGGAATCCCGCGTTCCCCGGAGGCGTGGCGCCGCCACCGCCGTACGGCGCCGAGGCGTTGGCCGCGTACGGCAGCGACTGGTTGCCGACGCTGCCGCCGTACCCGGGTGGCTGAGCGCCTCCGCCTCCGCCTCCGTACGCCGACGGCGGGCCACCGGGGGCGCCCGCGTAGGGCGTGGACGGGCGGCCCCCGTACGGGTTGTAGCTGTCGTAGGGGCTGCGCGGCTGCTGTCCCCGCTGCCACGGGTCGTACGGCGAAGGGCCGCCCGGTGTCGCACCCGGCGTGGACGGGCCACCGGCGGGAGTGTTCGGGGCGTTCGGCGACGAGGGCGTGCCGGGGGTGTGCGGGACCCCGGGGTGTACGGCGTGTGGGGTGGGCCAGGCGTGTCGGGCGTGCCCCGAGGCCGTGCTGCCCGGCGGCGACGTACCCGGGGGCGCGCTCGCGACGTACCCCGGAGGCGCGCCGGGAGTGCCGGGGTCGCGGGGTCCCCGGCGTCCCGGGGGCGCCGGGGTGCGGGGAGCGGGTCCGAAGGCGCCGGGTGCCGAGGCGGGGTGGCGCCCCAGCCCGGCGGGGTCGGCTCGGCGCCCGAGGCGGCCACTCGCTCCAGGCCGCGTGCCGCGGCCTCCGGCGAGAGTCGGCGCACGGGGTCCTTGATGAGCAACCCGTGCAGGACGGGGGCGAGTTCACCGGCGCGGGCGGGCGGCGCCGGCTCCTCCCCGAGCAGGGCTGTCAGCGTCGCGTACTCGCCGTGCCGGTCGAAGGGGCCGCGGCCCTCGACCGCCGCGTACAGCGTGGCGCCGAGCGAGAACAGGTCGGCGGCCGGGGTCGGCGGCTCGCCCCGGGCCCGCTCGGGCGCCAGATACCCGGGCGTGCCGAGGATTCCGGCGGTGGCGGTGAGCCGGGGTTCGCGGGACTCCGGCTGGAGCGCGATGCCGTAGTCGGTGAGCAGCACGCGCGCGTAGGGGTCGCCCGAGGCGTCGGCCGCGAGCAGGATGTTGGCCGGCTTCACGTCCCGGTGGAGTATGCCGATGCGGTGCCCCGCCGTGAGCGCGTCGAGGACGGCGAGCCCGACCCGGGCGACCTGCTCGGGCGAGAGCGGCCCTCGCTGCCGTACGACCGCCTGGAGGTCGATCGCGTCCGGCACGTACTCCATGACGATCCACGGCAGGCCCTCGTGGAGCACCACGTCGTGGACCGTGGCCACATGGGGATGGCCACGCAGCCGCGCGGCGTGCCGGGCCTCGCTGCGGGCCCGGGCGATCCGCTGGGCGGGCTCGGTCGCGTCCAGCGGGACGTCGGGCAGGGAGATCTCCTTCATGGAGACCTCGCAGGCCAACTCCTCGTCGTGCGCGAGCCAGACCCGGCCCATACCGCCCGCGCCCAGGGTGCGCAGCAGTCGGTACCGGTCGTTGATGATCCTGCCCCGACCCTGCTCCGGCGTATCCCCCGCCATCGCGATCCCCCGATCCCCCAGAGACAGCGCGTGCCTCCCCCGAGGACACGTCGAATCCGTCTCTTGAAAATAGCTTCGCACGCACCACTGACAGGAGCCCTTTTACGGACCAATCCAGACAGAGGAGGCACATGCGTCTCAGAGGTGCGAACCAGCCCCGCCCATCACGGGAACGGGCGCCGCGCGGGGTACCGGTCCCGTCATCGGACGGTCCGGAAACCGTCACCGGGTGCGAGGGAGCCCGGACGGGCTCCCTCGCCGGTGCGGGACCGGTGCGGGGCGGATCACCGAGCCGGTTCGAGGAACCCCTGTTCGACGAGGAGGCGGATCTGGACCGGCGTCCGGTCACGCAGGGCCACCGGGTCTTCGCCGACGAGTTGGGCGATGGCGTCCAGAATCCGCCCCGCGCTGAGCGTGCCGTCGCACACACCAGCGAATCCCGCGCCCACCGTGTCCACCTTCGTGGCCCGGCGCATTCCACGGTTCTGACGCAGCACCACATGCTCGGGGTCCTCGGCGCCGGGCAGCCCGACCTGCTCCTGGACGACCTCGGCGGTGAGCCGGAAGTGCGCCTCCAGGAGCGCCGCGTCGTCGTTCGCCCGCAGGTAGTCGACGCGCGCGAAGTGCTGCCGCACCGCCTCACCGAGCGGCTGTTCGACCGGATGCGGCCACTCCTCCAGGGTGATCGAGGGCTCCGACTCCGCCGCGGCCGACTTCCGCAGCGTGATCCACCCGAACCCGACGCCCTTCACCTTCCGCGCCTCGAACTCGTCGAGCCACGCGTCGTACCGCGCCTGGTACTCGGCCACGTCACCGCGGTGGTCGCCCGCGTCCCGCAGCCACAACTCCGCGTACTGCGTGACGTCCTGGACCTCGCGCTGCACGATCCACGCGTCGCAGCCGCGCGGCACCCACGACCTGAGCCGCTCCTGCCAGTCCTCCCCCTCCACGTGCTGCCAGTTGGCGAGGAACTGCGCGTACCCGCCCTCGTTCAACCGCTCACCCGCCTGCGAGACGAGCGTGCGGCACAGGTCGTCCCCGCCCATCCCGCCGTCGCGGTACGTCAGCCGGGCACCGGGCGAGATCACGAACGGCGGATTCGACACGATGAGGTCGTACGTCTCGTCCGCCCCGACCGGCTCGAAGAGCGAACCCTCCCGCAGTTCGGCGGCGCGGGCTCCGGACAGCGCCAGCGTGAGCGCCGTGATGTGCAGCGCACGCGGGTTGAGATCGGTCGCCGTCACGCGCGTGGCGTGCTGCGCGGCGTGCAGGGC
This sequence comes from Streptomyces sp. MNU76, assembly GCF_020982545.1. GTDB lineage: Bacteria > Actinomycetota > Actinomycetes > Streptomycetales > Streptomycetaceae > Streptomyces. The sequence continues at coordinate 244,085 of NZ_JAJKLK010000007.1, forward strand.
CTGGATGCCGGAGCCGGTCCCGAGGTCGAGGGCGGCGGCGACGGGCGTCCGTACGGTGATCCCGGCCAGCGTCGTGGACGCTCCGCCGACCCCCAGCACGACGCCCTCGTCCCGGCTCCCGATCCCGCCGGCCCCACCGACCGCGCACCCCAGGTCGGAGACGATGAACCAGTCCTCGCCGCCGGGGCCGCCGTACGGCCGGACGTCGACGGTGGCGGCGATCTCGTCCCCGTCGTCACCGACGCGGACGAGCCAGCCGCTCTCGACGCACGCGTCGACAGGCAGCACGCCCTCCACGCGCGCGCGTACGACCGGCTCCTGCAACAGGAACAGCCGGACCAGCGCCTCCAGCGCCGTCTCCCCCCGTGTCGCCCTCAGCGCGGGCACGACCTCGCTCCGCGCGAGGGCCGCGTACGCGGGCGCACCGAGCAGTTCGAGCAGCCCGTCGGCGGTGAACTCGGCCCCGAGCAAGGCCTCCCGCAACCGAGCGGCGACATCGGACCGATCAACAGAGGGCAGCGAAGACAGCCTGGAGTCACTCACACCGCCCAGCGTAACCGCGCCCCACGACCCGCCCCGGCCGCACGCACCCCGCGTTCTTTCCCTTCCGCAGCCGCCCGCCCGTCGCAGCTACCGCTCTCGGCGCGGTTCACCCACGTCCCTCGACGCAGCCTCGCCTGCGGCCCTCGGCGTGGCCTCAGCTGCGGCCCTCGACGCCGTCCTAGCTGCGCCCACCCGTGCCGCCGCCGTCCTCGCTGCGGGCAGTCGTGCCGCTGGGGCGGCACGGTGGCGCAGCGGCACCTCGCCACCGCCGAGCGCCAGATCCGCCCCGGCCCACCCCACCCACAGTCCCGCGACCCCGGACGCCCGTTCAAGCCCGCCCCAGCTCGTCCCTACCGGCCGAGAGCGCCCGTCAGCCCTCCGAAGGAACAGCCGGCACCGAAGCCTCACCGGAGGTGTTCGCGGACTTGCAGCTCTGCTGTTCGGCCATCGCCTGCCCGACCTCCCCCTTCTCCAGCTCCTTCAACGCGTCGCTCCCGGTCTTGCTCAGCTTCTCCAGCTCCGTCGCGACCCCTTCGAGCCCGTCCGCGAACTTCGCCTGGTCCTTGATGTTCAGGGCGTCCGACTTCTTCTTCAGCTCCCCGTACGCCGTGGACAGCTGGTTCAGCTCGGCCACCGCGGCCTTCTGCTTCTTCTCGCCGTCCTCGACGTTCGGCGCCCCAGCCTGCTGAATGGCCGTCGCCATCGCCTTGTAGGCGTCGGAGATGTCCTGGAAGCCCTGGGAGTCGGCCTTCTGCACGTCCGCCGGCGCGCTGTCGTCCGAGGTCTCCTTCTGGATCGAGGCGTTGGCCGCCGCGATCTTCTTGATCTGCGGCTGCACCGAGTCGCAGACCTCCTTGGCCCAGGAGTTCAGCTTGTCGTTCGTCTCGTCGCCGCTGCAGCCGGACAGCGCCAGTACCAGTACCGCACCGCCGGACAGTGCGGCCGCGAGCTTCTTGTTCACCGGATTGGTCCCTTCCATGGCTCTCGGCCCCGGAACATACACGCCGAAGGGGAGCCACCTGTGTGCCGAGCACCCCTGCTGCACCCTTTTGTAACCATTTGCACCAAGAGAGAGAAGGCTCACGGGCACCCCCGGCACGGCCAAGGGGCGGACGGCCGACGCGTCAACACGCGCCGTCCGCCCGCCCCTTGAGCTGGCCCCTGGCAGAGCCGGTCGTAGGACCGTCTACGAAACCACCGCTGGATCAGCCGACTTGGCCACCCGCTCGGGGCTGCCTTCGTCACCCACCGCGATCCCGCGCCGCTTGGACACGTACACCGCGCCGACGATGACGGCGATGGAGGCCACCGCGATGGCGACCCGCAGCGCGACGCTCTTGTCCTCGCCGTAGCTGAACTGGACGACCGCGGGCGCGATGAGCAGCGCGACGAGGTTCATCACCTTCAGCAGCGGGTTGATGGCCGGCCCCGCCGTGTCCTTGAACGGGTCGCCGACCGTGTCGCCGATGACGGTCGCGGCATGGGCCTCGCTGCCCTTGCCGCCGTGATGGCCGTCCTCGACGAGCTTCTTGGCGTTGTCCCACGCGCCACCGGAGTTGGCGAGGAACACCGCCATCAGCGTCCCGGTCCCGATCGCGCCGGCGAGATACGCGCCGAGCGCGCCGACCCCGAGCGTGAACCCGATCGCGATGGGCGCCATGACCGCGAGCAGACCGGGCGTGGCCAGCTCTCGCAGGGCGTCCTTGGTGCAGATGTCGACGACCCGGCCGTACTCGGGCTTCTCGCTGTAGTCCATGATGCCGGGGTGCTCGCGGAACTGCCGCCGCACCTCGTAGACCACCGAACCGGCCGACCGCGCGACCGCGTTGATCGCCAGCCCCGAGAAGAGGAAGACGACCGCGGCGCCCGCGACGAGCCCGACCAGGTTGTTGGGCTGCGAGATGTCCATCATCAGGTTCATGGGCGCGCCTTCGCCGGAGACCTTCTCGCCGACGTCGTTCGCGGCCGTGAGGATCGCGTCGCGGTACGAGCCGAAGAGCGCGGCGGCCGCGAGGACGGCCGTGGCGATGGCGATGCCCTTGGTGATGGCCTTGGTGGTGTTGCCGACGGCGTCGAGGTCGGTGAGCACCTGCGCGCCCGCGCCCTCGACGTCGCCGGACATCTCGGCGATGCCCTGCGCGTTGTCGGAGACCGGCCCGAACGTGTCCATGGCGACGATGACGCCGACCGTGGTGAGCAGGCCGGTGCCGGCCAGCGCCACCGCGAACAGCGCGAGCATGATCGACGTGCCGCCCAGCAGGAACGCCCCGTACACACCGAGGCCGATCAACAGGGCGGTGTAGACGGCCGATTCGAGACCGATGGAGATACCGGCGAGGACGACGGTGGCCGCGCCGGTCAGCGAGCTCTTGCCGATGTCCCGTACGGGACGCCGGGTGGTCTCGGTGAAGTAGCCGGTCAGTTGCTGGATCAGCGCGGCCAGCACGATGCCGATGGCCACCGCGACGACCGCGAGGACCCGCGGATCGCCGGCATGGCCCTGGATCGCCGTGTCCGTGACCCCGTCGAGGTCGGCGTACGACGAGGGCAGATAGGCGTAGACGGCGATGGCGACGAGCACCAGCGAGATCACCGCGGAGATGAAGAACCCGCGGTTGATGGCGGACATGCCGCTGCGGTCGGTGCGGCGGGGTGCCACCGCGAAGATGCCGATCATCGCGGTGATCACGCCGATCGCGGGCACGATCAGCGGGAACGCGAGACCGGAGTCGCCGAACGCCGCCTTGCCGAGGATCAGCGCGGCGACGAGCGTCACGGCGTACGACTCGAAGAGGTCGGCCGCCATGCCCGCGCAGTCGCCGACGTTGTCGCCCACGTTGTCGGCGATGGTCGCGGCATTGCGCGGATCGTCCTCCGGAATGCCCTGCTCGACCTTGCCGACCAGGTCGGCGCCGACGTCGGCGGCCTTGGTGAAGATGCCGCCTCCGACCCTCATGAACATGGCGATGAGCGCGGCCCCGAGGCCGAAGCCCTCCAGCACCTTCGGTGCGTCGGCCGCGTAGACGAGGACCACGCAGGACGCGCCGAGGAGGCCGAGCCCCACCGTGAACATGCCGACGACGCCGCCGGTGCGAAATGCGATCTTCATCGCCTTGTGCGAGACGGCGGTGAGATCCTTTTCCGGCTCACCTGCCGCAGGTGTCGCTTCCCGGGCCGCCGCGGCGACGCGCACATTGCTGCGCACGGCTAGCCACATACCGATATAGCCGGTGGCCGCCGAGAACGCCGCGCCGATCAAGAAGAACACCGATCGCCCGGCACGCTGATTCCAGTCGTCCGCGGGCAGCAGCATGAGCAGGAAGAACACGACGACGGCGAATACGCCGAGCGTGCGCAACTGCCGTGCCAGATAGGCGTTCGCGCCTTCCTGGATGGCCGTCGCGATCTTCTTCATGCTGTCGGTGCCCTCGCCCGCCGCGAGCACCTGGCGCACCAGGATCCCGGCGACGACGAGTGCTGCCAGGGCCACGACGCCGATCACCATGACGATGATCCGGTTGTCGTCGGTGAGCACCGCGGCTGCGAAGTTCGCGGTGTGGTCAAACCTTTGAGGGGTAGAAAGCCCCGCCATTCGTCCTCCTTGACGCTTGGGCTGAGCTCAAGATGTGGACGGATTCTAGGGAGGTGAACCTGATCAAAACAGTGCGCGGGAAACGGAATTGGCCTTCACATGCTCTTCAGCAAATGATCCGGACCCAACCACGCTACTCGAAAGAAGTAACGCCTCAAAGGCATTGACACTTGATCAATTATCACGCGAATGATCGTGAATCCCTTCACGAATTCCGGTGTTCCGATGAACAATGATCGGAATAAATTGCCGGAAAAACACGAAGGGCCCTGCTCAGCAGGGCCCTCGCGGTACTACTTGAAACTGGGAGGATGCACGGTCAGAGCACGACCGCGACCGACGGTGTCGTCGGCCAGGTCATGCGGATCAGGCCGCCGTTCTCGCCGGCGGACACCTCCACGTCGTCGACGAGGCCGCTGATGACCGCGAGGCCCATGTCGTCCTCCTCGACTTCGGCGTCCGCCTCCCCGGCACCCGATGACCGGTCACCGGGGACGGCGTGCGGCGCCTCGTCGCCCACCTCGATGGAGAACTGCTTCTCCTCCTCGATCAGCGACACCCGCACCGGCGCCGAGATACCGCTGCTCTGATGCAGTCCGACGGCACGGGTGCACGCCTCGCCGACGGCCAGCCTGACCTCGTCGAGGACGGCCTCGTCCACTCCGGCCCTGCGCGCCACCGCTGCCGCCACCAGTCGGGCGGTCCTGACGTGCTCGGGCAGCGCGCTGAAGCGGAGTTCAACGGTGGCCATGCATCCCCCTCGGAACTACGGGCGTGCTGTCGGAAGGCCGGGCCGCACGGGCCCGGTCCTCCTCACTTGTCTGTGGCCGTCCGGGCACGGGGCCCGGACGGACGTGATCAGTCAGTGGCCGCCACCGCTTCGTCGACCGAGGTGTGGATGGGGAACACCTTGGTCAGACCGGTGATGCGGAAGATCTTCAAAATCCGCTCCTGGTTGCACACCAGGCGCAGCGAGCCCTCATGGGCCCGTACTCGCTTCAGGCCGCCCACCAGTACGCCGAGCCCGGTGGAGTCGAGGAAGTCGACGCCCTCCATGTCGACGACGAGGTGAAAACTCCCGTCGTTGACCAGCTCGACCAGCTGCTCACGCAGCTTGGGCGCGGTATAAACGTCGATTTCGCCACCGACCTCGACGACCGTACGATCGCCGACGGTACGGGTCGACAGGGACAGGTCCACGGATCCTCCAGCACCTTGCTATCGAGCGTTCGCCCCTCGGGACACCTCGGCTTGAAAGCCCCCGGGACGGTTCGCCAGCCGCGATGGCATTCAATCACTTACCGGCAGGCGTGCACGACGCCTTGGCCCCATTGTCCGTCACGCCGGTGACACACTCGATGCCGATGGCCAAGAATCACCGATCCGATCGAACCCCGACGGACACCGCCTCCAGCCCCTCGCCGAGCACGGTCCTGGACCGGCTCGCCTCGGGGCCGAGCCGGGCTTCGCGCATCACTCATACGGAGCATGTGCCCCCACGTGCGGGTCGCCATGCCGTCTGGCCCGACCGGATCCGGCCGGAAGTGGTCGCCGCCGTACAGACCGCCGGAATCGAACATCCCTGGGCCCACCAGGCACGCGTCGCCGAGCACGCGCTGGACGGCGAATCGGTCGTGGTCGCCACCGGCACCGCCTCCGGCAAGTCGCTGGCCTACCTCGTCCCGGTCCTCTCCCGCCTCCTGGACGGCTCCGAGGCCCCCAACGGCCGTGGCGCGACCACGCTCTACCTGGCCCCCACCAAGGCCCTCGCGGCGGATCAGTGCCGAGCCGTGAAGGAACTTTCACAACCTCTCGGAAACGCCGTACGCCCCGCCGTGTACGACGGCGACACCCCCGTCGAGGAACGCGAGTGGGTCCGCCAGTACGCCAACTACGTCCTCACCAACCCCGACATGCTGCACCGGGGCATCCTCCCCTCCCACCCCCGCTGGTCCTCCTTCCTGCGCGCCCTGAAGTACGTCGTCATCGACGAGTGCCACACCTACCGGGGCGTCTTCGGCTCCCATGTCGCCCAGGTGCTCCGGCGCCTGCGCCGCCTGTGCGCCCGCTACGGCGCCGAGCCCGTCTTCCTCCTCGCCTCCGCCACCGCCGCAGAGCCCTCGGTCGCCGCCCACCGCCTCACCGGCGTCCCGGTCACCGAGGTCGCGGACGACGCCTCACCCCGAGGTGAACTGGTGTTCGCCCTCTGGGAACCCCCGCTCACCGAGCTGCACGGCGAGAAGGGCGCGCCGGTACGCCGCACGGCAACCGCCGAGACCGCCGACCTGCTCACCGACCTCACCGTCCAGGGCGTCCGCTCGGTCGCCTTCGTCCGCTCCCGGCGCGGCGCGGAGCTGATCTCCGTGATCGCCCAGGAACGCCTCGCCGAGGTGGACCGCTCCCTCTCCCGCCGCGTCGCCGCATACCGCGGCGGCTACCTCCCCGAGGAACGCCGCGCCCTCGAACGCGCCCTCCACTCCGGCGAGCTCCTCGGCCTCGCCGCCACCACCGCCCTCGAACTCGGCGTCGACATCTCCGGCCTCGACGCCGTCCTCATCGCCGGCTACCCCGGCACCCGCGCCTCCCTGTGGCAGCAGGCCGGGCGCGCCGGACGCTCCGGCCAGGGCGCCCTCGCCGTCCTGATCGCCCGCGACGACCCGCTGGACACCTTCCTGGTCCACCACCCCGAGGCCCTGTTCGACCGACCGGTGGAATCGACCGTCCTCGACCCCGACAACCCGTACGTCCTCGCCCCCCACCTCTGCGCCGCAGCCGCGGAACTGCCCCTCACCGACGAGGACCTCGTCCTGTTCGGCCCCGCCTGCGAGGACCTCCTGCCGCAGCTGGAGGCGGCGAAACTGCTCCGCCGCCGGGCCAAGGCCTGGCACTGGACCCGCCGCGAACGGGCCGCCGACCTGGCCGACATCCGGGGCCAGGGCGGTCGCCCCGTCCAGGTCGTCGAGACCGGCACCGGCCGGCTCCTCGGCACGGTCGACGCGGGCGCCGCCCACACCACCGTCCACGAGGGCGCGGTCCATCTGCACCAGGGCCGCACCTACCTGGTCCGCGAACTGGACCTGGAGGACTCCGTCGCCCTCGTCCAACAAGCCGACCCGCCCTATTCGACGGTCGCCCGCGACACCACCGCCATCTCCGTCCTGGAGACCGACACCGAAGTCCCTTGGGGCGACGGCCGCTTGTGCTACGGCTCCGTCGAAGTCACCAACCAGGTCGTCTCGTTCCTCCGTCGCCGCCTCATCACCGGCGAGGTGCTCGGCGAATCCAGACTCGACCTCCCTCCTCGTACGCTGCGCACCCGCGCCGTCTGGTGGACCGTCACCGAGGACCAGCTCGACGCGGCCCGGATCAACCCCGAGATCCTCGGCGGCGCCCTGCACGCCGCCGAGCACGCCTCGATCGGCATGCTTCCCCTCTTCGCGACCTGCGACCGCTGGGACATCGGCGGTGTCTCGGTCCCGCTCCACCCGGACACCCTGCTCCCGACGGTCTTCGTCTACGACGGCCATCCCGGCGGCGCCGGGTTCGCCGAGCGCGCCTTCCACACGGCCCGTGCCTGGCTCACCGCCACCCGCCAGGCCATCGCCTCCTGCGAGTGCGACGCCGGCTGCCCTTCCTGCATCCAGTCCCCCAAGTGCGGCAACGGCAACGAACCGCTGCACAAACGGGGCGCCGTACGCCTCCTGACCGAGCTGCTGCGCACCGCGCCGGGGGCTCCGCCGGAGGGCCGGGTGCCTTAGTGCTCGGGGGTGCCCACCCAGGAAGCCGGGGTGCTGAGCGCCTCAGAGCTCGGGGGCGTCGGGGATCGGGCGGCTACCGGTCGTGTGTGGCTGGTCGCGCGGTTCCACGCGCCCATCGAGGGGCGCACCCGCGGGACCGTCCAGCGCGTTCGGTGGCCCCGCACGTGCCCTGGACTCGGCGGTGAGTGGGCCCATCGCCGAGGCGGCCGTGACGTCCGAGATCTCTCCCTGGAGCTCACAGCGCACCAGTCGGCTGCCCTGGGCCTCCGCCACCCGTTCCGCGGTCGTGCAGGCCCCCTCGGCGCCCTTGGTCCAGTGGTCTGCCGCCGCGAGGGCCGCGAGGTCGGCCGCCCCCTCCACCTGATGCCGGATCACCACGGCCTGGCCGAAGGCGAGTACGGCACCGAACACCGCGCACAGCACCGCGATCGCCCCCACCGCCCAGACGGTCGCGGACCCTCTGTCCGAGCGAGCCCGCCGCTCCGGGACCGGACGGACGCCCCCGAACCGTCGGCCGAACCACGACAACGCGCTCACCCGCCCGTCTCCCCCACCGTCTCCTCCGCGAGCGCCACGGCCGCGTGGCTGAGGTCGAGGCCCAGTCCGTCCGGCCCCGGCGCGCGGGCCGAGACCACGACGCGTACGAGATCACCCTCGCGGCCCACGCGCACCTCCGCCCCGTCCGGCGCCGTCTTCCGCGCCGTCGCCTCGACCGCCCCCGGCGGGTCCTGCCGGGCCGCTGCCCGGGCCCCGGCCCGGGCGGCGTCCACGACCTGGATCTGTGCGCAGGCGGCGAGCAGGGCCCACACGAGCGCTGTCGCGAACAGCAGCATCACGGGCAGGGCCATGGCCGCCTCCGCCGTCACGAACCCGCCGTCGGCGCCCAGCGCCGCGCGAAGCCGACGCGGCTCACGCCCCGTCATTGAGGGCCCGCCCGACGATCTGCTGCAGCTCCGCCTGGACCTGTCCGCTGGTCACCACCTTGTACAGCACCGCGGCGAAGGCCACGGCCGCGATGATCCCCACCGCGTACTCGGAGGTCACCATCCCCGCGTCCCTCCGCGTCGCGCGCACCCGGCACAGCACGGCCGGCACCACCCGTACCCGCACCGTTTCCCGCACCGCTTCCACAGCCCGCATCACCTGCACTGCCTGTACTGCCTGTACTGCCTTGCGCATCTCAACCCCCTTGAGGCTCTGTTCCGTTGACCACTCGTCTGTCTCGTCCGTCCGCTGATCACCGCGGTTCGTCGTCGCCCGCTTCCGGTCCGCCCGGGCGGCCCCCGCGCAACACCCGCCGGCGTCCACCCCGTCACGGCCCACCCCTCCCAACAGCCCGTCCGCCAACCCGATGACCACCGGCAGGACGCCCACCGCGATGAAGGCGGGCAGGAAGCACAGCCCCACCGGTGCGGTGACCATCACGGCGGCCCGGCGGGCCCGCTCCGTCGCCGAGCGGCCCCGTTCGGCGCGGGCCTCGGCGGCCAGGCGGGCGACCGGTGAGGCCGCCGGTACCCCTGACTCGTCGGCGCGCTCCAGCAGCCGCGCCAGGGCTCCGGCGCCGGGCAGCGCCGCCAACGAGCGCCACGCTTCGGCCGGTTCTCCGCCGAGCCGCGCTTCCGCGGCCCCTCTGGCCAGCCGTTCGCCCACCGGTCCGCCGAGGGCCTCGCCCACGGCCTGCGCGGCCGCCACCGGGCTCGCCCCGGCCGTGATGCAGGCGGCCAGCAGGTCGGCCGCGAGGGGCAGTTGGCGTGCCGCCGCGGCGAGGTCGTGCTCCTCGCCCGGTTCGCCGCCCGCGCGCCGCGCCCTCCTCAGCCACTGCCAGGCCCCGGCCCCGGCGGCCAGCCCCAGCAGCAGGCCGACGAGTCCGCCGACGAGCACCCAACCGGCGCAGACCGCGCCGACGACCGGCAGCCATCGCCGTACAGCCCCCTGCGTCCAGAGGTTCCGCCGGGGCGGCTCGGCCGCCAGGGCGAGCACCGTGGTCAGCCGGGCGCGCAGCCTTCGCCGGTGTCGCGCGGCGTCGAACGCCCGGACCAGCCACCACAGCCCCACGATCACGGCGACGGTCACCCCCAGCCTGTGGACAAGCTCCCCGCTCACGCCGTCTCAGCTCCCCGCACGATCCGCAGCGCCCACCACAGGCCCGCGCCCTCCAGCACGGCACCGACGAGCAGACAGCCCATCCCCGCCGTGCTGTGCAGCACCACGTGCAGGGGATCGGCGCCGAGCGCGGTCCCCAGCAGCAGGCCCAGCACCGGGAGCCCGGCCAGCATCACAGCCGTCGAGCGCGCGCCGGCCAACTGGGCACGCAGGTCCGCCCGCTGGTCACGCTCGGCGCGCAGAGCGCCCTCCAGCCGGTCGAGCCCGGCGGCCAGGCCCGCGCCTCGGTCGACGGCCACCCGCCAGCACGCGGCGAGCCCCGACAGCCCCTCGGCACCGGGCTGCCGCGCCGCGTCCACCAGGGCACCCGGCACGTCCCCGCCGAAGCGGGCCGCCGCCAGCACCACGGCATGGGACTCGCCCAGTCCGGCGGAGTCCCGCGCGGCCAGCGTCAACGCCTCGCCCGGCTGCCGCCCGGCCCGCACCTCCCCCGCGAGCGACGCGCACAGCGCGACCACGGCGTCGCACCGCCGCTCCCGGACCCGGCGTTCCTCCGCCGCCCGCCGCACCCGCCTCAGCAACGGCACCCCGGCCGCTCCCGCGACGACCGGCAGCACCGACGCCCCGAGCACCGCGATCACCAGCCCGGCCACCGGCGCCCACCACTCGGCCCCCAGCGTCCGCACCCGGCCGACGACCCGTTTCCATCGCGGCGGCCCCACCGCCGCGCCACCCGGCAACAACGACCGCGCCCGCCGCACCCGCGCGCCCTGCCCTCGTCCGACATCCAGGCCGCGGCCCCGGCACACATCACGGCCACCACCCCGAGATCTCCCCGAGCCCCGTCACCGCCGCCCACTCCTTCCAGAAGGCCGCCAGCCCGGCCGTAGGTCTCATCCATCCGCCCGCCGTCCGGGCCTCCCATCCCGCCGGAGATCTCGTCCCCCGGCCGTGCGCCCCGCCCCGAAGCAGCCCCCGCAGCCGCTCCCAGCCCCGCTCGTGCACGAACGCCGCCTCGCCCCAGCGGAGGGCCGGCACGGTCACCACCAGCCCCGAACCGTCCCGCTCCAGCACATGCACCTCGTCGATCCGCCGTCGGCCGTCCCGGTCCCGTACGAGATGCAGGACCACCGACAACGCGGCCGCCAGCTGGCTGTGCAGTGCGGCGCGGTCCAACCCCGCGGCCGTGCCGAGGGCCTCCAGACGGGCCGGCACCTGCCCCGCGGCATTGGCGTGGAGCGTTCCGCTGCCGCCCTCGTGGCCCGTGTTCAGGGCGGCCAGCAGGGCCACCACCTCCGGCCCCCGCACCTCGCCGACCACCAGCCGGTCCGGGCGCATGCGCAGCGCCTGTCGCACCAGGTCCCGGAGCTCGACGAGGCCCACGCCCTCCTGGTTCGCCGGTCTCCCCTCCAGCCGCACCACATGAGGATGGTCGGGCCGCAGCTCCGCCGAGTCCTCGGCCAGCACGATCCGCTCGCCGGGGTCGACCAGCCCGAGCAGCGCGCTCAGCAGGGTGGTCTTCCCGGTCCCCGTCCCGCCGCTGATGACGTACGACAACCGGGAGCGGATCAGCGCCCGCAGGACCCGGTCGCCGCCGGGCGGCACCGTGCCCGCCGCCACCAGTTCGGCGAGGGTGAAGGCGCGCGGCCGGACGACCCGCAGGGACAGACAGGTGGAACCGACGGCCACCGGCGGGAGCACCGCGTGCAGCCGGGTGCCGTCCGGGAGCCGGGCGTCCACCCACGGTCGGGCGTCGTCCAGCCGGCGTCCGGCGACGGCCGCCAGGCGCTGCGCGAGGCGTCGTACGGCCGCCGCGTCCGGGAAGGAGATCCCGGTGAGCTCCAGACCGCCGCCCCGGTCCACCCAGACCCGGTCCGGGGCCGACACCAGCACGTCGGTGACCGAGGGATCGGCGAGCAGCGGCTCCAGCGGCCCGCTCCCCACCAGCTCCGACCGCAGCCGCTCGGCCGCCCCGAGCACCTCGGCGTCCCCGAGCACCCGCCCCCGCTCGCGCAGCGCCTGCGCCACGCGCGCGGGCGTCGGCTCGGCCCCGCTCTCGACGAGCCACTGCCGTACGCCGTCCAGCAGACCGTCGTCGGGCGTCCTGTTCACGCCGCCTCACCCCGGACCGCCGCGCGCTCCCAGAAGCCCTCGCAGAAGCGCGCGAGCGGTCCGCGTGGCGCACCCGGGGGTCCGCCGCCGTCGGACAGCCCGGCCTCGGTGGGTACTTCGCCCGCGAGGGGCAGCCGGAGGAGGCGGGCAACCTCGTGGTCGTCGAGGCCGGGGGCGTACGGGCCGCGGACCGCGACGCGCAGGTCGCGCAGGACCATGCCGAAGGCGGAGGCGACCCGGGAGGCGGCGGCGACGGCGCGCAGTTCGGCGGGGACGACCAGGAGCCCCATGTCCAGTTGGGCGAGCGTTTCGGCGACACCTTCGTCGATGCGGCGCGGCAGGTCGACGACGACCGCACCGCCGCGCCGTCGGCCCGCGGCGAGCACCGCGCGCACGGCCTGGGGCGGAATGGCCACGGCGTCGCCCCGGTCCCAGCTGAGGACGCGCAGGGCGTGCACTTCGGGCAGCGACTCCTCCAGCGCGCCGCCGCCGACCCGTCCGCGTGAGGCGGCGAAGGCCGGCCAGCGCAGTCCGTCGGCGCTCTCGCCGCCGAGGAGCACGTCCAGACCCCCGCCGAGCGGATCGGCGTCCACGAGGAGGGTGCGGGTGCCCCGGCGCGCGGAGGTGACGGCGAGGGCGCAGGCCAGCGTGGACGCCCCGGCGCCGCCCCGGCCGCCGACGACGCCGACGGTGAGCGCCGGCCTGCCGACGCCTTCCGCCACGTCGGCGATGCGGTCGACGAGCCACTGCTCGCCGTCGGGCAGCATGAGCACGTGGTCGGCGCCGATCTCCACGGCCCGCTGCCAGACCCCGGAGTCGTCCTGGTCCTTGCCGACGAGCACCACTCCTCGTCTGCGTGCGGCCCCGCGCAGCCGCCGTGCCGCGTCGTTCCCGACGAGCACCAGCGGCGCCGTCTCCCATCGGCCCCGGCCTTCCGGCACTCCGTGGTGGACCTCCGGCCGGGCGCCCGCGGCCGCGCACAGGCGCAGCAGGTCGTCCAGCAGTTCCACGTCCTCGGTGACGATCAACGGCATGCCCTGCCGCCCCTCGGCGGCGGACGGTCGGTCGTCGGTGATGGCTCCCGCCACGATCTCCAGCCCCCTTCGCTGCGTGAACGCGTTCGCCCGGTGTTCCGGACGACGTGTTCAACTCCTGTGTGAAGCACCGGAGATCGGCCGCCGCGGAGGCGGTCGACGGAATCCGGCCCTACGCATCCGCGAAACGGAACCGGCCTCGAACTCGCCGCCGTCGGGACGCGCTGGAATCACGGTGCGACGGCCTCGGAAATCATGTGGATCTTGGTCGAAAACTGTGGACAACTCGGCCCTTGTGAATATCGCCGTCACCCGAACAGGCGACTCCCGTGCGACTTCCACAGCGCAGCCTGACGACTACAGAAGGTGACGGATCCTGTGTCGGGGCAGAGGAAAGTCCACGAGGGCTTGAGAGTGCCTCGCGGGCCGGGAAGAAGAGAGGAAACGCATCCGGACATGCGACGACCCCCACCGGGGGGGAGAGTGGGGGTCGTCTCCACGGCCGACTCGGGGGGGGAGGAGCCGGACCGCGTTAGCACGGTCGCGAACGATCCGTGACTTCCATGGTGTACCCGAGAGGCCTCTCAGGCAAACCCACGCGCCCCACACTAGCCCGAATGGCGGGCGCCTATGCTCGGCCCCGTGGAAAACCACTCCTTGCCCCGCACAGCGGCCTTCTTTGACCTGGACAAGACGGTCATTGCGAAGTCGAGCACGCTCACGTTCAGCAAGTCGTTCTACCAAGGCGGCCTGATCAACCGCAGGGCCGCCCTGCGAACGGCGTACACCCAGTTCGTGTTCCTCGCGGGCGGCGCCGACCACGACCAGATGGAACGGATGCGGAAGTATCTGTCCGCGCTGTGCCGGGGCTGGAACGTCCAACAGGTGAAGGACATCGTCGCCGAGACCCTGCACGACCTGATCGACCCGATCATCTACGACGAGGCCGCCTCCCTCATCGAGGAGCACCACGTCGCGGGGCGGGACGTCGTCATCGTCTCCACCTCGGGCGCCGAGGTCGTCGAGCCCATCGGCGAGCTCCTCGGCGCGGACCGGGTGGTGGCGACCCGTATGGTCGTCGGCGACGACGGCTGCTTCACCGGCGAGGTGGAGTACTACGCCTACGGCCCGACGAAGGCGGAGGCGATCCGGGAGCTGGCCGTGTCCGAGGAGTACGACCTCGCGCACTGCTACGCCTACAGCGACTCGGCGACGGACCTGCCGATGCTGGAGGCCGTGGGCCACCCGCACGCGGTGAACCCGGACCGGACGCTGCGCAAGGAGGCCCTCGCGCGCGGGTGGCCCATCCTCGACTTCCACCGCCCGGTGCGGCTCAAGCAGCGCCTGGCCGTACGGCCGCGGCCCGCCCTTCTCGCGGCGGCCGCCATAGGCGCCGCGGCGGCCACCGCCGGGCTGGTCTGGTACGCGAGCCGGCGCCGCGTGGCGACCGCCTGATCCGCTCTCCGCGCCCCGGCAGCGGATTCACCCTCTTTGAACCCAAAAGTAAAGAAGCGCAGCGAGGGGTTCCGCTTGCCCGGGTTCTGGAGTAGAAAGGATTCAAGGCCCGCGAGACCAAAGGACGTCCGAGAGGATCACCTTTAACAACTCATTTTGGCCCCACGGACCGAGCATGAACACCAGGCACCCACGCGACGTCGACCCGTCGATTACGGGCCAGCCGCACCAGGTCACGGGCTGAGTTCCCGGCCTGATGGGCACATATCGAGGACGCTTGGTAACCAGGTGGACATGCCAGCGGCGGTACGAATTCTCGTACCGCCGCAACCCTTTTCCGGGGGTTCTCCGTCGCCTGTTCGCGGCTTTCTACGCCGCCCCGCGTTGCAGCGCCTCGCACACGGCTGTCGACTCCCTGGCGCCCAGCTCGATCGCCCTGCCGCAGTGGGCGATCCAGGCGGCCATGCCCTCCGGGGTGCCGGAGGCGTAGCCGTCGAGGGCGGCCAGATAGGCGGCGCGGCCCAGCTCCGCGTGGCCGACCTCCGCCGGGCAGACCGACTTGGGGTCGAGGCCGCTGCCGATCAGCACGATCCGCTCGGCCGCGCGCGCGACGAGGCCGTTGTGGAATCCGAAGGGCCGCAGGGCGAGCAGTTCTCCGTGGACGACGGCGGCCGTCACCAGCGCCGGGGCCGAACTGCCCTGGATGATCAGCTCGGAGAGCCCGTCGAGCCGGCCCGCGACCTCCGCCGGTCCCGGCAGGGGCAGCTCGACCAGGGGCTCCTCGACGGGCTCGCCGTCCTGTCGTGGGCGCCCCACGCGCGCGTCGTCGCTCCCGGCCGCGACCAGGTGCAGCCGGGCCAGCACCCGCAGGGGCGACTGCCGCCAGATCGACAGCAGCTGCCCCGCCTCGGCGGTGAGCCGTAGCGCGGCACCCACGGCGCGGGCCTCGTCGTCACCGTCCTGGCCGCTGAAGTCCGTACGGCGGCGCACCTCTTCGAGGGCCCAGTCGGCGCCGGACAGCGCCGCCGAGCCACGCGCGCCCCGCAGGGCGGCCTCGGAAGTAACCGCGTTGCTGCGACGGCGCATGACGCGGTGGCCGTAGACCCGGTCCACGGACTTGCGCACGGACTCCACGGATTCGGCCACACCGGGAAGCTCTCCCAGGGCCGCGAGCGGATCGGCGGCCGCACCTGTCGTACTCATGAGTACGACCCTACGCGCACCTGCGACCGACCCCTCGAAGGAGTGGTCTTCCCGACCGCGCGAACACCCTGGGCGGCCACCGCACTACCGTTAGTGAACATGAAAATTGCTTTCGTCGGGAAGGGCGGGAGTGGCAAGACCACGCTGTCCTCCCTGTTCATCCGCCACCTCGCCGTCTCAGGGGTCCCCGTCGTAGCCGTCGACGCGGACATCAACCAGCACCTCGGCGCCGCCCTCGGCCTCGACGAGTCGGAGGCCGCCGAACTGCCCGCGATGGGCGAGCGGCTGGCACTGATCAAGAACCATCTGCGGGGCTCCAACCCGCGGATCACCTCCGCCGAGACGATGATCAAGACGACCCCGCCGGGCGACGGCTCGCGTCTGGTGCGGATCTGCGACCCCAACGCGATCTACGACGCCTGCGCCCGTCCGGTGGAACTCGACGGCGGGGCCGTCCGTTTGATGGTCACCGGCCCCTTCACCGACGCCGACCTGGGGGTCGCCTGCTACCACTCCAAGACGGGAGCGGTGGAGCTGTTCCTGAACCACCTGGTGGACGGCCGCGACGAGTACGTGGTGGTCGACATGACAGCCGGTTCGGACTCCTTCGCATCCGGCATGTTCACCCGTTTCGACATGACGTTCCTCGTCGCCGAACCGACGCGGAGGGGGGTCTCCGTCTATCGCCAGTACAAGGAGTACGCCGCCGACTACGGCGTCGCCCTGAAGGTCGTCGGGAACAAGGTGCACGGCGAGGACGACCTCGACTTCCTCCGCGCCGAGGTCGGGGACGACCTGCTGGTCGCCTTCGGCCACTCGGACTGGGTGCGCGCCCTGGAGAAGGGCCGCCCGCCTCGCTTCGAGCATCTGGAGGAGGCCAACCGCCGCTCCCTGCGCACCCTGCACGAGGCGGCCGACGTCACGTACGAGCTGCGCGACTGGGAGCGCTACACCCGTCAGATGGAGCACTTCCACCTGAAGAACGCCACCAGTTGGGGCAACGAGAGGACCGGGGCCGATCTGGCCGCGCAGATCGACCCCGGGTTCGTGCTCGGCGAACAGGTCGCCGCCGCCGTGTGAACGCCCGCTACTGCTTGGCCGCGGGTGCTCCCGGAACCCCCTTCGGGGCCGGTGCCGCTCCTGCGGAGAGGAAGGACGTCCAGCCGTCCTTCGGGGACTGACCGACGCCCAGGCCGCGCAGTCTGTCCAGGACCTTCGGGTCCTGGGCGTCGAGCCAGTCGGCGAGTTGCCGGAAGGAGACACAGCGCACCTCGGGCTTGCCGCAGACCGCCTCGACGGTCTCCTCGACCGCGCGCATGTAGACGCCGCCGTTCCAGGACTCGAAGTGGTTGCCGATGATCAGGGGCGCGCGGTTGCTCCGATAGGCGCGCTCGAAGCCCGCGAGCAGCCCGTCACGGAACTGGTCGCCCCACTCCTCCCGCCGGGCGGGTGCACCCGCCCGGGCGCCGGACTGGTTGACGTAGAAGTTGTAGTCCATGGTCAGGGTCTCGAAGTTCCGCCCCGGGACGGGGACGAGTTGCAGCGACAGGTCCCACAGCCCGTCCTTCTTCTCGGGCCAGACCTGGTTCCGGACGCCGCTGGTGTCGTAGCGGAAGCCCAGTTCCCGGGCGGCCCGCATGAAGTTGGTCTGCCCTTCGAGGCAGGGCGTGCGGGCGCCGATCAGTTCCTTGTCGTAGTCGAAGGGCAGGGGTTCGGCCCGCTCCGTGCCGGTGTTGGTCTTCCATGCCTTCACGAACGACTTGGCCTGGGCCACCTCCCTCTTCCACTCCTCGACCGACCACTCGCCGACCCCGCCGTCGGGACCGCAGAAGTGGCCGTTGAAATGGGTGCCGATCTCGTTGCCCTCCAGCCACGCGCCGCGCAGCTGGTCCACGGTGTCCTTGATCCCGCGGACGTCGTTGAACCCGATGTCGGAACGGCCCGGTGAGTGCTGGGGCGGCCGGTACAGGTCCCGCTTCTCCTCCGGCAGCATGTACACGCCGCTCAGGAAGTACGTCATGGTCGCGTCGTTGGCCCGGGCGACCTTGCGGAAGTGCGAGAAGAGCCGTTGGCTGTCCTCCCCCGCGCCGTCCCAGGAGAAGACGACGAACTGCGGGGGCCGCTGACCGGGCTTCAACCGCTGTGGCCTGGGCAGGTGCGGCTGCGCACCGGTGTACGCGGTGGAGCCGTCGCCGATCAGCCGGACCGCGGTCTTGGGCGGCGCCGGGGCACCCCCCTTCGTGGGCCCGCCCGGCCGGCCCTCCTGCTCCGTTCTCTTCGCGCCGGGGGAACCGGCGGTCGACGTCGGCTCACCGATCCCGCATCCGGCGAGCGCCGCGGCGACGGTCGCGGCGAGCGTGACTCCGGCGGCGATCCTCTGGGTGACGGCCATGTCCCGCCCACCTTCCTTCGCTCTGGGGCAGAGCGGCCAAAGTCACACAGAGTTCCGATCATGATTAATACGACAAGCCGATGAAATGCTCCATTCACCCCTATGGGTGATCAAATGACCTATTTGCGGCTTATGTTCTTGCGCAGCCTTTACCCTGCATTACGATTCGTTTACTGAGCGTTGAGAAATCCCGCCACTGTACGCCGTGTCCACGGCCGCGAACCGACGCGACCGCGCAGCCCCGGAGGAGACGGGAGAACATGTCCGCCTGCGTTCCCACCCCCACCACCGACCCGGACTCGAACCGGACGGAGCGTGACCACCGACCGCACAGCCCGCCGGAGGGCCCGCGTCGCCGGTTCCACGTCTCGGCCGCCGATCTGTCCGCCTCCATCGCGGTCTTCCTGATCGCCCTCCCCCTGTCCCTGGGCATCGCCCTCGCCACGGGCGCACCGCTCCAGGCCGGCCTCGTGGCGGCCGCAGTCGGCGGCCTCGTGGCCGGACGCCTCGGCGGATCCCCCCTCCAGGTCAGCGGCCCCGCGGCCGGTCTCACGGTGGTCACCGCCGACCTCATCCACCAGTACGGCTGGCGCACCACCTGCGCCCTCACCGTCCTCGCGGGCATCGCCCAACTGGGCCTGGCCCACCTGCGCGTGGCCCGCTCGGCGCTCGCCGTCAGCCCCGCGATCGTGCACGGCATGCTCGCCGGCATCGGCGTCACCATCGCGGTCGCGCAGCTCCACATCGTGCTCGGCGGCACCCCGCAGAGCTCCGTCAGCGCCAACCTCGGGGCCCTGCCCGCCCAGTTGGCGGACCTGCACCCCGCCGCGGTCTCCGTGAGCGTCCTCACCCTCGCCCTGCTGCTCGCCTGGCCCCGCCTCCCCGGCTCCGTCGGGCGGCAACTGCGCACGATCCCGGCGGCCCTCGTCGCCGTCGCCGGCGCCACGGCCGCCTCCGCGCTCGCCGCGTTGAGCCTGCCCAAGGTCGACCTGCCGTCCTGGCGCAGCCACGCCCTGGCCGGCGTGCCCGACGGACCGGTGCTCGGCCTCGTCGCGGCCATCCTCACCACCACACTCGTGTGCAGCGTGCAGTCCCTGCTCGGCGCCGTCGCCATGGACAAACTGGCGGCCGGCCGGACCGACGTACGGCGCTCCGACCTCGACCGCGAACTGCGCGGCCAGGGCGCGGCCAACGTCGTCTCCGGCGTCCTCGGCGGCCTGCCGATCGCCGGCGTCGCCGTCCGCAGCACGGCCAATGTCCGGGCCGGCGCCACCAGCCGGAACTCCACGATGCTGCACGGCGTCTGGGTGATGGCGGCCACCCTGCTCCTGGTGCCCGTCCTGGAGCTGATCCCCCTCGCCTCACTCGCCGCGCTGGTGATGGCCGTCGGAATCCAGATGGTGTCCCTGCACCACATCCGCACGGTCACCCGCCACCGCGAGGTGCTGGTCTACGCCGTCACCACCCTCGGCGTCGTCGTCTTCGGTGTCCTGGAGGGCGTCGCGCTCGGTATCGCCGTGGCCGTCGGCGTCGCCCTGCACCGCCTCACGCGCACCCGCATCACCCACGACCAGCGGGACGGCGTCCATCACGTCCATGTGCGCGGCCAGTTGACGTTCCTCGCGGTGCCCCGACTCAGCCGCGCCCTGCACCAGGTCCCCGCGGGCGCCGCCACCGTGGTGGAGCTGGACGGCTCGTTCATGGACCACGCGGCGTACGAGTCGCTGCAGGACTGGCAGCACGCGCACCACGCGCGGGGCGGCTCCGTGGAGATCACCGGCCGGGCCGGCACCCGGATCGCCGAGCCCGCGAGCAGCACGGCGGGTTGCCGCTGCCGGCCCTGGACGCCCTGGCGCAACCACCAGTGCGAGGCGCCGGTCACCCCGACAGCGGGAACACCGCTCGAGGAGGCGGCCGAAGGCCCGAACGGCCATCAACTGGCGCGCGGCATCAGCGCGTTCCAGCGCAACACCGCCCCCCTGGTCCGCGGGGAGCTGGCCCGGCTGGCGCGCGAGGGTCAGCAGCCCTCGCAGCTCTTCCTGACCTGTGCGGATTCCCGGCTCGTCACGTCGATGATCACCTCCAGCGGTCCCGGCGACCTCTTCGTCGTCCGCAATGTCGGCAACCTCGTGCCGCCGCCCGGCGAGGAGAGCGGCGACGACTCGGTGGCGGCGGCCATCGAGTACGCGGTGGACGTGCTGAAGGTACGGTCCATCACGGTCTGCGGGCACTCCGGCTGCGGCGCGATGCAGGCCCTGCTCAAGACCGATCCGCACGGCGCCCAGACCCCGCTCAAGCGCTGGCTGCGGCACGGCCGGCCCAGCCTGGAGCGCGCGACCGACAAGAACCGCCCCTGGGCCCGGCTCGCGGGCCGCGAACCCGCCGACGCCATCGAGCAGCTGTGCCTGACCAACATCATCCAGCAGCTGGAGCACCTGAGAGCCCACGACTCCGTCACCCGCGCCCTGCGTGAGGGGGCGCTCGAACTGCACGGGATGTACTTCCACGTGGGTGAGGCACAGGCCTACCTGCTCACGGAAGCGGCACCGGAGAGCGGAGTCTTCGATCAGGTCACCGGCGCGGCAGACCCGGCCGAGCCCAACGGGACGGTCCTGTACGACACTCGCGCGTGAACCGATGTCCGTCGGGGTCCGTGGGAACGGGTGGCGTCCTGGCCGCACGGCCACCCGCCCACAGGTCTAAACCAATCTGACGAAGGCCCTTGTCATCGAGGGTCCGGGTCTGATGAGCTGTGGCCTGGGACACAACGGTCGCCCCCCGGCAAAGCACCGCAAGGGAGATGTCGTGAGCAACGAAAGCCTGGCCAACCTCTTGAAGGAGGAGCGACGCTTCGCGCCGCCCGCTGACCTGGCCGAGAACGCCAACGTCACGGCCGAGGCGTACGAACGGGCCAAGGCTGACAGGCTCGGCTTCTGGGCGGCTCAGGCCCGGCGGCTGACCTGGGCCAAGGAGCCGACCCAGACGCTGAACTGGTCGAACCCGCCGTTCGCCAAGTGGTTCGAGGACGGCGAGCTCAACGTCGCGTACAACTGCGTCGACCGGCATGTCGAGGCCGGCAACGGCGACCGGGTCGCCATCCACTTCGAGGGCGAACCGGGTGACAGCCGGGCCCTCACCTACGCCGAGCTCAAGGACGAGGTGAGCAAGGCGGCCAACGCCCTGCTGGAGCTGGGCGTCCAGGCGGGCGACCGGGTCGCGGTCTACATGCCGATGATCCCGGAGACTGCCGTGGCGATGCTCGCCTGCGCCCGGATCGGCGCCGCGCACTCCGTCGTGTTCGGCGGCTTCTCGGCGGACGCGCTCGCGACCCGCATCCAGGACGCCGACGCGAAGGTGGTCATCACCGCCGACGGCGGCTACCGGCGCGGCAAGCCGTCCGCGCTGAAGCCCGCCGTGGACGACGCGGCCGACCGCGCCGGCAATGTCGAGCACGTCCTCGTCGTCCGCCGCACCGGCCAGGACGTCGCGTGGAACGACTCCCGTGACGTGTGGTGGCACGAGATCGTCGACCGGCAGAGCAGCGAGCACACGCCGCAGCCGTTCGGCGCCGAGCACCCGCTGTTCATTCTGTACACGTCCGGCACGACGGGTAAGCCCAAGGGCATCCTGCACACCTCCGGCGGCTACCTCACGCAGACGTCGTACACCCACCACGCCGTCTTCGACCTCAAGCCGGAGACGGACGTGTACTGGTGCACGGCCGACGTCGGCTGGGTCACCGGCCACTCGTACATCGTCTACGGGCCCCTGGCGAACGGCGCGACGCAGGTCATGTACGAGGGCACGCCGGACACCCCGCACCAGGGGCGGTTCTGGGAGATCGTGCAGAAGTACGGGGTGACGATCCTCTACACGGCGCCCACGGCCATCCGTACGTTCATGAAGTGGGGCGACGACATCCCCGCGAAGTTCGACCTGTCCTCGCTGCGCGTCCTCGGCTCCGTCGGCGAGCCCATCAACCCCGAGGCGTGGATCTGGTACCGCAAGCACATCGGGGCCGACGCGACGCCGATCGTGGACACCTGGTGGCAGACCGAGACCGGCG
Source organism: Streptomyces sp. MNU76 (assembly GCF_020982545.1). Lineage (GTDB taxonomy): Bacteria > Actinomycetota > Actinomycetes > Streptomycetales > Streptomycetaceae > Streptomyces. Next base: position 266,343 of record NZ_JAJKLK010000007.1, read on the forward strand.
CGATGATGATCTCGCCGCTGCCGGGCGTGACGTCGACCAAGCCGGGATCCGCGCAGACACCGCTGCCGGGCATCTCCGCGACGGTCGTCGACGACGAGGCGAACGAGGTGCCCGACGGCGGCGGTGGCTATCTCGTCCTCACCGAGCCGTGGCCGTCCATGCTGCGCACCATCTGGGGTGACGACCAGCGGTTCCTCGACACGTACTGGTCGCGGTTCGAGGGCAAGTACTTCGCCGGTGACGGGGCGAAGAAGGACGACGACGGGGACATCTGGCTCCTCGGCCGCGTCGACGACGTGATGCTCGTGTCCGGCCACAACATCTCGACGACCGAGGTGGAGTCCGCGCTCGTCTCGCACCCGTCCGTGGCCGAGGCCGCCGTGGTCGGCGCGGCCGACGAGACCACCGGTCAGGCGATCGTGGCGTTCGTGATCCTGCGCGGGACGGCGAACGCAGAGGACGAGAGCCTCGTCGCCGACCTCCGCAACCACGTCGGCGCCACCCTCGGCCCGATCGCCAAGCCGAAGCGGATCCTGCCGGTGCAGGAGCTGCCGAAGACCCGCTCCGGGAAGATCATGCGGCGACTGCTGCGTGACGTGGCGGAGAACCGTCAGCTCGGCGACGTCACGACGCTGACCGACTCCACGGTCATGGACCTCATCCAGGCCAAGCTGCCGGCGGCGCCCAGCGAGGACTGACACGTCACATACGGCCTCAAGGGGCACCCGGCCGCAAGCGCGCCTGGTGCCCCTTAGCTAAGCTAAAGAACAGGTGTGCCGGGAAGTCTGGTCGGCGAGTGTTCCGTGCTGTCCACCGACCGGAGGTCCCACTGTGGCCGCGTCCCGTACCACCCCCACCCGCAAGGTCCTCGGCCGGCTCTCCCTGCCGGAACGGACCTTCGTGGCGGACGCGCTGCGCACGGAGACCGTCGGCGGTGTGCTGCTGCTCCTGGCCGCAGTCACCGCGCTGGTCTGGGTCAACGTCCCCGCGCTGCGCGACAGCTACGAGAGCGTGAGCCAGTTCCACTTCGGCCCCGAGGCCCTCGGCCTCGACCTGTCCGTGGCGCACTGGGCGGCTGACGGGCTCCTCGCGATCTTCTTCTTCGTCGCCGGCATCGAACTCAAGCGCGAACTGGTCGCCGGTGACCTCAAGGACCCCAGGACGGCCGCACTGCCCGTGGTGGCCGCGCTGTGCGGCATGGCCGCACCGGCGCTCGTCTACACACTCACCAACCTCTCCGGCGGCGGCTCGCTGGCCGGTTGGGCGGTGCCCACGGCCACCGACATCGCCTTCGCGCTGGCCGTGCTCGCCGTCATCGGCACGTCCCTGCCGAACGCACTGCGGGCCTTCCTGCTCACCCTCGCCGTCGTCGACGACCTGTTCGCGATCCTGATCATCGCGGTGTTCTTCACGGACGGCCTGAACTTCGCCGCGCTCGGCGGCGCCGTCGCCGCGCTCGCCGTCTTCTGGCTGCTGCTGAACAAGGGCGTACGCGGGTGGTACGTGTACGTCCCGCTCGCGCTCGTCGTCTGGGCGCTGATGTACAACAGCGGCGTGCACGCCACGATCGCCGGGGTCGCGATGGGTCTGATGCTGCGCTGCAGCCGACGCGAAGGGGAGGAACACTCCCCCGGCGAGCACATCGAGCATCTGGTGCGCCCCCTGTCGGCCGGTCTGGCGGTGCCGCTGTTCGCCCTGTTCAGCGCGGGTGTCGCGGTGTCGGGCGACGCGCTGGCGAAGGTGTTCACGCAGCCGGAGACGCTCGGGGTGGTGCTCGGGCTGGTGGTAGGCAAGGCGGTCGGGATCTTCGGCGGGACCTGGCTGACCGCCCGCTTCACCCGGGCCTCGCTCTCCGACGACCTGTCCTGGCCGGACGTCTTCGCGGTCTCCTCCCTCGCCGGGATCGGCTTCACCGTGTCGCTGCTCATCGGTGAACTGGCCTTCGAGGGCGACCAGGTGCTCACCGACGGCGTCAAGGCCGCCGTCCTCATCGGTTCGCTCGTCGCGGCGGTCCTGGCGACCGTCCTGCTGAAGCTGCGGAACGCCAAGTACCAGGCACTGTGGGCCGCCGAGGAGCGCGATGACGACCTCGACGGCATCCCCGACATCTACGAACAGGACGACCCTGCGTACCACCTGCGCATGGCGGAGATCTACGAACGCAAGGCCGCGGAACATCGCAGGCTTGCCGAAGTGGCGGGCGGGGCAGGCGTCGGCGACGACGGTCCGGCATGATCTGACAGGACCGTAGACAGGACCGTACAAACGCATATGAGGGAGACCCCGATGAGCGCACCCGACGGCAGCCCGGTCGGAGCCGAACGCAGCGTCGGCCAGTTGGTCGCCTCGGCGACGGCCGAGATGTCCGCGCTGGTGCACGACGAGATCGCGCTGGCCAAGGCCCAGCTCAGGCAGGACGTCAAGCGAGGCGCGATCGGAGGTGGGTTGTTCACCCTGGCCGGCGCGGTGCTGGTCTTCTCCCTGCCGATGCTGAGTTTCGCCCTGGCGTACGGCATCCACACCTGGACCGACTGGAACCTCGCGCTCTGCTTCCTGCTGTCGTTCCTGGCGAACGTGGTGGTCGCGATCGTGCTGGGGCTCGTCGGTGCCGTCTTCTCCAAGAAGGCCAAGAAGAGCCAGGGCCCGCAGAAGGTCGCCGCGTCCATGAAGGAGACGGCGGGCGTGCTGCAGAACGCCAAGCCGCACCCCCGTCGGACCGCCCCGGCGGACGGAGCCGTCGAGGCTGTGGCACGCTCGACGTCATGACCGACCCCGCGACCACCCCGGCCGCCCCCTGGAATCAGCCCGCGTCTCCCGTACGACTCGACGTGCCCGGCGCCAAGGAGCTGATCCACCGGGACGTGGCCGCCAACGGCGCGCGCTTCCACATCGCCGAGGTGGGCGACGGACCGCTGGTGCTGCTGCTGCACGGCTTCCCGCAGTTCTGGTGGACCTGGCGGCACCAGATGGTCTCCCTCGCCGAGGCCGGGTTCCGGGCCGTGGCCATGGACCTGCGCGGAGTCGGCGGCAGCGACCGCACCCCCCGGGGTTACGACCCGGCGAACCTCGCCCTCGACATCACCGGCGTCGTCCGGTCCCTCGGCGAGCCCGACGCCGCGCTGGTCGGCCACGACCTGGGCGGCTATCTGGCGTGGACGGCGGCCGTGATGCGCCCCAAGCTCGTACGGCGGCTCGCGGTCTCCTCGATGCCGCACCCGCGGCGCTGGCGCTCGGCCATGCTCTCCGACGTCAAGCAGACCTCCGCGGGCTCCTACATCTGGGGCTTCCAGCGGCCCTGGATCCCCGAGCGGCAGCTCACCGCCGACGACGGCGCCCTGGTCGGCCGGCTCATCCGTGACTGGTCGGGGCCGAAGCTGCCCGACGACGAGGCCGTGGAGGCGTATCAGCGGGCGATGTGCATCCCGTCGACCGCGCACTGCTCGATCGAGCCGTACCGGTGGATGGTGCGGTCCATGGCCCGCCCGGACGGCATCCAGTTCAACCGCCGGATGAAGCGACCGGTCCGGGTGCCCACCCTCCATCTGCACGGTTCGCTGGACCCGGTGATGCGCACGCGCAGTGCGGCCGGATCCGGGGAGTACGTCGAAGCGCCGTACCGTTGGCGGCTGTTCGACGGTCTGGGACACTTCCCGCACGAGGAGGACCCGGTGGCGTTCTCCACCGAGCTCATCAACTGGCTGAAGGACCCCGAGCCCGACCGGTGAGTCGGCCAGGTCGCCCGCTATCCGAACGTGAACACCCGAACGTGAACACCTGTTCCACGAACAGCCACTTGCCCGGCGCATAGGCCAATTGGGGGGCGTGGGGGCGGTTATCGACCTTGGGGCGGGGGCACACGTCGGGGTATGGGCTGGACGCACGACTACAGTGACGCAGCACGCAACCGCCGCTCGGCCTCGGGCCTGAGCTCGCACCAGAGGGGCGGCCCGCAACTGCAGGGCACCGATCCCCGACTGGGCATTCCGCGCATCCTGCGCCGCCGGGCCCGCTGGGTCTCGGCCCGCCTGCGCCATCCCCGTCCCTGACCTGTACGGGCGATCCCGACCGGGGCGACCCGCACAGGACCTCACACCACCACCGGCCCCGCCCGGCCTCAGAGCGCGCAGCTGTCGCTGTCCACCTGCTGGTTGGCCGTACGGCCCTTGGCGATGTCCTCCTCCACCTCGTCCGCGGTGAGGGCGTAGCCCGTCTGCGAGTCGTCGAGGGACTTCGCGAAGACCACGCCGTAGACCTTGCCGTCGGTCGTGAGCAGCGGACCGCCGGAGTTGCCCTGGCGGACGGTCGCGTAGAGCGAGTAGACGTCACGGTGGACGGTGCCGCGCTTGTAGATGTCGGCGCCGTTGGCGGTGATGCGACCGCGCACGCGCGCGGGGCGGATGTCGTACGCGCCGTTCTCCGGGAAGCCCGCGACGATCGCGTCGTCGCTGCTGACGGCGTCCTTGGTGGTGAACTGCAGCGCGGGCGCCTTGAGGCCGGGCACGTCCAGGACGGCGATGTCGCGCTCCCAGTCGTAGAGGACGACCTTGGCGTCGTACTTGCGGCCCTCGCCGCCGATCTGGACGGTGGGTTCGTCGACTCCGCCGACCACGTGCGCGTTGGTCATCACCCGGCGCTCGCCGAAGACGAAGCCGGTGCCCTCCAGGACCTTGCCGCAACTCTGGGCGGTGCCCATGACCTTGACGATGGATCGCTTGGCGCGCTGGGCGGCCGGGCTGTTCGCGAGCGCGGGGTCGGGGGGCTGGACCTCGGTGATCGGCTCGTTCGAGAACGGGCTGAAGACCTGTGGGAAGCCGTTCTGTGTGAGGACGGAGGAGAAGTCCGCGAACCAGGTGTCCGCCTGGGCGGGCAGGGCACCGGCCACGCCCTGGAGCACCTTGGAGTTGCGGACCTCCTTGCCGAGCGTGGGCAGGGTCGTCCCGGCGAGTGCGGAACCGATCAGCCAGGCGACCAGGAGCATCGCGACGACGTTGACGAGGGCGCCGCCGGTGGCGTCCAGGGCGCGGGCCGGGGACCAGGTGATGTAGCGGCGCAGCTTGTTGCCGAGGTGGGTGGTCAGGGCCTGGCCGACGGAGGCGCAGACGATCACGATGACCACCGCGACGACCGCGGCGGCCGTGCTGACCTCGGAGTTGTCGGTCATCCAGTCCCAGATGAAGGGCAGGGCGTACACCGCGACGAGACCGCCGCCGAGGAAGCCGATCACTGAGAGGATGCCGACGACGAAGCCCTGTCGATAGCCCACGATCGCGAACCAGACGGCGGCGACCAGCAACAGGATGTCCAGCACGTTCACCGCTTCAAGCCTCGCCTCGTCACTACGCGATCACTACAGGCCGACCAGGGGGACCGGTCCGCCGCGCGGCGACAGGGGGACGCGACAGGCCCCAGAAGACGCAGCACGGCAGACACCCTGTCATGAGCGCCAGTCGAGCGGGACCTGCTTCTCGCGGTCCCAGGGGCGCTCCCAGCCCGAGTAGTGCAGCAGACGGTCGATCACTCCGGCCGTGAAACCCCACACCAGGGCTGATTCGACCAGAAATGCCGGGCCTGCGTAGCCACGGGGGTGCACGGCGGTGGCTCTGTTGGCGGGATCCGTGAGATCCGCCACGGGAACGGTGAAGACGCGGGCCGTCTCGTTCGGATCGACGACCCGGACCGGGGTGGGGCGGCACCACCAGCCCAGGACGGGGGTCACCACGAAGCCGCTGACCGGGATGTAGAGCTTGGGCAGCACACCGAAGAGCTGGACGCCGGCGGGGTCGAGACCGGTCTCTTCCTCGGCCTCCCGCAGGGCGGCCCGCAGCGGGCCGTCGGTCCCCGGGTCGCCGTCCTCGGGGTCGAGGGCACCGCCCGGGAAGGACGGCTGGCCCGCGTGCGATCTGAGCGAACCGGCGCGCTCCATGAGCAGCAGCTCGGGTCCGTCCGGGCCGTCGCCGAACAGGATCAGGACCGCCGACTGTCGCCCCGAGCCGTTCTCCGGCGGGAGGAAGCGGCTGAGCTGCAGCGGTTCGACCGTCTCGGCGGCGCGCACCACCGGGTCCAGCCAGGGGGGCAGGCCCGCCTTGTCCAGGGCGACGGGCCCGGCCCACGCGGGGTGCCGCCCCGTCTGGTGCCCGTTGTCGGTGTCCGTGCCGCCGTCCGTCCGGCTCGCGCGTGTCATAGCCACCCCCGTCGTTCTTCCGGTCCCAACGCCCGGAGGGCCGCTGATCGTTCCACTTGGGCCGCGCATCCCACTTGTGGGTGGCGGAAGGCGGGGTGGGGAGAGCGCGGTCCGGAGGGGGCGCGGAACGGCGCGCATGGTGCAGGGGTGTGGGCGCCGGCGCGCGTGCCCGAGGGGCCGGGTGTGGTGACGCGCGTGGCTGAGATGTCGGGTGTGGTGGTGTGGGCGCCGATGATGCCACCGGCGGGCATGGCCGGGCGCTCGGTGTGGGCCGTCATCCGGCGGCTCCGAGCGGCGGGGCCGGGATGCCGCCCGCCTCCAGGTAGGACTGCGGGGGCTTGAGGCGCTGCCCCGGGAAGCCGCCCTTCTCGTACTTCAGGAGCTTCCTGGCCTTCTCGGGGTCGGTCTCCCCCTCACCGAACGCCGGGCAGAGCGGAGCGATGGGGCAGGCGCCGCAGGCCGGTTTGCGGGCGTGGCAGATGCGACGGCCGTGGAAGATCACGTGGTGCGACAGCATCGTCCACTCGCTCTTCGGGAAGAGCGCGCCGATGGCCGCCTCGATCTTGTCCGGGTCGGTCGCCTCGGTCCAGCGCCAGCGCCGTACGAGCCGTTGGAAGTGGGTGTCGACGGTGATGCCGGGTCGGCCGAACGCGTTGCCCAGCACGACGAAGGCGGTCTTGCGGCCGACGCCCGGCAGCTTGACCAGGTCTTCGAGACGGCCGGGGACCTCACCGCCGTGGTTCTCCACCAGGGCCTTGGACAGCCCCATCACCGACTTCGTCTTGGCCCGGAAGAACCCGCAGGGCCGCAGGATCTCCTCGACCTCCTGCGGGTCGGCCGCGGCCAGGTCCTCGGGGGTGGGGTACTTCGCGAACAGTGCCGGTGTCGTCTGGTTGACCCGCAGGTCGGTCGTCTGGGCGGACAGGACCGTCGCCACGATCAGCTGGAAGGAGTTCTCGAAGTCCAACTCGGGGTGCGCGTACGGGTACACCTCGGCGAGTTCGCGGTTGATGCGGCGGGCACGGCGGACGAGGGCGGTCCGAGACTCGGGCTTGGCCGCCGAGGCCTTTCTCCGAGCCGGGGCGGCTCCCTGCGCCGGGGCCGCTCCCTGCGCCGGGGCGGCCTTCTTCACCGCCGCCTTCTTCACCGCCGCCGCCTTCCGGGCGGTGGCCCTCTTCACCGGGGCCGGCTTGCCCACCGGGGCGGGTTGGCCCGCCGGGGCTGCTTTCGCCGGGGCCGTGGTCTCTCGGGCGGAGTTCTCCGCCGCTGATGGATCGGACACCTTCGTCGCCTTTGCCGTTTTGTTCGCTCCCGTGGGGCCCTGTTCGCCCACAGCGGAATCGCGCCGTACAACCACGCGTCCAGCCCCCTCGGCCTGCGCTCTCACCGGCGATTTGGACACCCGGCCAGCCTAAAGCCCGGCACCGACATCCGCCCCGGGCCCAGAAGATCGGCCCCCAATTGGACCCCTGACGCTTACCCCGGGACATGTGTGCGGCATCCTTGTGACAGATCACACTGTTTGGACCGTCCGGCAAGATGGGGAACACGGTCCCCTGGTAGTACGGGGAGCAAGATCCCCTGAGCAGGTCGACAAGGAGAGAACTCGTGGACGACGTTCTGCGGCGCGCCCCGCTCTTCGCGGCGCTCGATGACGAGCAGGCCGCGGAGCTCCGCGCCTCCATGAGTGAGGTGACCCTCGCGCGCGGTGACGCTCTCTTCCACGAGGGTGACCCGGGAGACCGCCTCTACGTGGTCACCGAGGGCAAGGTGAAGCTGCACCGCGCCTCGCCCGACGGCCGCGAGAACATGCTGGCCGTGCTCGGCCCCGGTGAGCTGATCGGCGAGCTGTCGCTGTTCGACCCGGGTCCGCGGACGGCGACGGCCACCGCGCTGACCGAGGTCAAGCTGCTGGGCCTCGGCCACGGCGACCTCCAGCCCTGGCTGAACGCGCGGCCCGAGGTGGCGGCGGCGCTGCTGCGCGCGGTCGCCCGGCGACTGCGCAAGACCAACGACCAGATGTCCGACCTGGTGTTCTCGGACGTGCCCGGGCGGGTCGCTCGCGCGCTGCTGGACCTCTCCCGCCGGTTCGGCGTGCAGTCGGAGGAAGGCATCCATGTGGTGCACGACCTCACGCAGGAGGAGCTGGCGCAGCTCGTGGGCGCGTCCCGCGAGACGGTGAACAAGGCGCTGGCGGACTTCGCGCAGCGCGGATGGCTGCGCCTGGAGGCTCGCGCGGTGATCCTGCTGGACGTGGAGCGACTGGCCAAGCGCTCTCGCTGACGCGGGGCTCGACTTTCGATCGGGTTTTCACTTCGATCGGGCTTTCACGGGCCGGGCGGCGCCGTTCGTCTTTCGTTCGATCGGGTTCGTCTTTCGATGGGGTTCGTCTCGTTCTCGGGGCGGGCCCCATCGTTCCGTGGCGCCCTGGACGGGCCTGGAAGGGGCCTCTGGGGCCCGAGAGGGACCTGAGGTCGGGTGGCCACCCCGGGCGTCCGGGAAGCCCGGAGACGGACACCCAGGCGCAAAGACGGTCAGGGTCGACCTCGGACCGACTCGAAGCGGTCAGATCAGGCCGTGTTCGGTCAGGTACTCCAGCTGTGCCCGTACCGAGAGGTCCGCGGCGGGCCACAGGGAGCGGTCGACGTCCGCGTAGACGTGGGCGACGACGTCGCCGGGAGTGCGGTAGCCGTTCTCGACGGCCGTCTCCACCTGGGCCAGCCGGTGGGCGCGGTGGGCCAGATAGAACTCGACGGCACCCTGGGCGTCCTCCAGGACGGGGCCGTGACCGGGGAGGACGGTGTGGACGCCGTCGTCGACCGTGAGGGACCTGAGGCGGCGCAGCGAGTCGAGATATTCGCCGAGACGGCCGTCGGGGTGGGCCACGACCGTCGTACCGCGGCCCAGGACGGTGTCACCGGTCAGGACGGCCCGGTCCGCCGGGATGTGGAAGCAGAGCGAGTCGGCGGTGTGGCCGGGGGTGGGGACGACCCGGAGCTCCAGGCCGCCGACCGAGACGACGTCGCCCGCGCCCAGTCCTTCGTCGCCGAGCCGCAACGCCGGGTCCAGGGCCCGTACGTTCGTGCCGGTCAGCTCGGCGAAGCGGGCGGCGCCTTCCGCGTGGTCCGGGTGCCCGTGCGTGAGCAGGGTCAGCGCGACACGACGGCCGGCCTTCTCCGCCGCGGCGACGACGTTGCGCAGATGAGCGTCGTCCAGGGGCCCGGGGTCGATCACGACAGCAAGGTCGGAGTCCGGTTCGGAGACGACCCAGGTGTTGGTGCCGTCCAGCGTCATCACGGAGGCGTTCGGCGCGAGCACGTTGACGGCGCGGGCGGTGGCCGGGCCGGACAGGACACCGCCCCTGGGCTGTCCGGGAAGGGCTGCTGCGTCGGTCATACGGAGGTGCCTTCCAGCGGGAGGGGAGAAGTAGGACGGTGCCGCGAGCGGGCCCGGACGGCGCCCCGACCCCCACACGGCGGTACGAGGCACGCGGCCACGGACTCGGACCGAACACTCGACGGCCCCCGGCGTGCTGCGACTCGCCCGGTGCGCACTGCCACCCGCCGCGGCAACGCTGCCGCCCAACCCGGGAGCGCTATCGCTTGGTCAGGCAACGCTGTCGCCCGCCCCGCCGACGCTGTCGCCCGACCTGGAAGGGCTGCCACCCGCCCGCCGACGCCGCCACCCGACGCGGAAGGACCGCCACCCGCCCCGCCAGCGCCGCCATCCCGCCCGGAAGGGCTGCCGTCCTGCCCCGAACGGCCGTCGTCGCCGTCATGTCGGGTCTCCGGCGGCCGGAACGCGCTTGGTGAACTCGTCGTGGCCCGGCCAGGAGAGGATCGCGTCGTCGTTCTCCAGGCGGGCCCGGGCGAGGACGGGTGTCAGGTCGCGGGCAGGGGCGGCGGCGAGCGCGGCGGCGGCCGAGTCGTACTGCGCGAGCCGGCGCAGGGTCGCGATGGTCGGAGGCATCATCATCAGCTCGCCCTTGTCGTAGCCGTCCGCCGCGTCCCGGGGCCGGATCCACACCGTGCGGTCGGCCTCCGTGGAGGCGTTGCGGGTGCGCTGCCCCTGCGGAAGGGCGGCCACGAAGAACCAGGTGTCGTAGCGCCGGGCCTCGAACTCCGGGGTGATCCAGCGCGCCCAGGCGCCGAGGAGATCGGAGCGCAGGACCAGTCCCCGGCGCTCCAGGAACTCGGCGAAGGACAGCTCCCGGGCGGCCACCGCGGCCCGGTCCGCCTCCCAGTCGTCGCCCGTGGTGTCGTCGATCACGGTGTCGGGGCTCGGCCCGGCGAGCAGGACGCCGGCCTCCTCGTACGTCTCCCGGACGGCCGCGCAGACGATCGCCTGGGCGTCGGTCTCGTCGACGCCGAGGCGGGACGCCCACCACGCGTGCGTGGGGCCCGCCCAGCGGATGTGGTGGTCGTCGTCGCGTGGGTCCACTCCGCCGCCCGGATACGCGTACGCGCCTCCGGCGAAGGCCATGGAGGCGCGTCTGCGCAGCATGTGCACGACCGGGGTGTCGGCCGTGTCCTTGAGCAGCATGACGGTGGCGGCCCGCCGGGGGGTCACCGGTGTCAGCGTGCCGGCCGCGAGTGCGCGGATGCGGTCCGGCCACTCGGCGGGATACCACTGCCCGTTTGCCATGGGCGGAGGCTAACTCGTCACGGGCTGATGTTCGAGTGAGCCTCCGCGAACCCGGCGGGCTCTAGGCCTCGGCCAGCTCCACCTGGAGCTCCACCTCGACCGGCGCGTCCAGCGGCAGGACCGCCACACCGACCGCGCTGCGCGCGTGGACACCCTTGTCGCCGAAGACGGCGCCCAGGAGTTCGCTCGCGCCGTTCAGTACGGCGGGCTGGCCCGTGAAGTCGGAAGCCGAGGCCACGAAGCCGACGACCTTCACCACACGCGCGACCCGGTCCAGGTCGCCCGCCACGGACTTGACGGCGGCCAGGGCGTTCAGCGCGCAGGTACGGGCGAGCTCCTTGGCCTCCTCGGGGGTGACCTCGGCGCCGACCTTGCCGGTGACGGGCAGCTTGCCCTCCACCATGGGCAGCTGCCCGGCGGTGTAGACGTACACCCCGCTGCGCACGGCCGGCTGGTACGCCGCGAGCGGCGGGACGACCTCGGGCAGCCTCAGCCCGAGTTCCGCGAGCTTCGCTTCGACGGCGCTCACGGCTTGGGCCGCTTCAGGTAGGCCACCAGCTGCTCGGGGTTGTTCGGCCCGGGCACGACCTGGACGAGCTCCCAGCCGTCCTCGCCCCAGGTGTCCAGAATCTGCTTCGTGGCATGGACGAGCAGCGGCACGGTTGCGTATTCCCACTTGGTCATGTGGCCGACTTTATCCGCTGCCCGGCCGCCGCCCGGCACGGGTTCCGCCGCCGTCCGGGCACGGGGCGCGCGGGGGCCGACAGACGGGAGGGGCGCAAGTTGTCCACAGCCTCCCGCGTATGCCGCGCGCGGACTGGTTAGGCTCGAATACGTGAGCAGGCTCCAGGTCGTCAGCGGCAAGGGCGGGACCGGAAAGACCACGGTCGCCGCCGCACTCGCGCTCGCCCTCGCGACCGAGGGGAAGCGCACCCTTCTGGTCGAGGTCGAGGGCAGACAGGGCATCGCACAGCTCTTCGAGGCGGAGGCACTGCCGTACGAGGAGCGGAAGATCGCGGTGGCTCCCGGGGGCGGGGAGGTGTACGCACTGGCCATCGACCCCGAACTGGCCCTGTTGGACTACCTCCAGATGTTCTACAAGCTCGGCGGGGCGGGCCGGGCCCTGAAGAAGCTCGGCGCCATCGACTTCGCGACCACGATCGCGCCCGGCCTCAGGGATGTCCTCCTGACGGGCAAGGCCTGCGAGGCGGTGCGGCGCAAGGAGAAGAGCGGGCGGTTCACGTACGACTACGTGGTGATGGACGCGCCGCCCACCGGCCGCATCACCCGCTTCCTGAACGTCAACGACGAGGTGGCGGGCCTCGCGAAGATCGGCCCGATACACAATCAGGCCCAGGCCGTCATGCGGGTCCTGAAGTCCTCCGAGACGGCCGTGCACCTGGTGACGCTGTTGGAGGAGATGCCCGTCCAGGAGACGGCGGACGGCATCGCCGAGCTGCGGGCCGCGAGGCTGCCGGTGGGGCGGATCATCGTCAACATGGTGCGGCCCGAGGTGCTGGACGCGGGCGAGCTGGAGTTCGCGCGCGCGGTGCCGCGTACGGCCGTCGCCAAGTCCCTGTCCACGGCGGGCCTGGGCGGCGCACGGCGCGGCGGCAACGCCGAACGGCTGGTGGAGCCGCTGCTCGCGCAGGCCGAGGAGTACGCCGAGCGGTACACCCTGGAGCACGAGCAGCGGGGTGCCCTCGGCGAACTGGACCTGCCGCTGCACGAACTGCCGCTGCTCGCCGAGGGAATGGACCTCGCGGGCCTGTACGAACTCGCCACGGAACTGCGTCAGCAAGGGATCTCATGACTCCGGACCCGGCCGCCGAGCGCGACGCGGCGCACGACCAGGACAGCGACAATGCCCCCGCCCACGCCCCGTCCCAGGCGCCGGACGGGCATCGCGTGATCAGCCCGACCCGGCCCCTGGCCGTCGATCACCTGCTGGACGACCCAGGGACCCGCATCGTGGTCTGCTGCGGCGCCGGCGGTGTGGGCAAGACGACCACGGCGGCGGCTCTCGGGCTGCGGGCCGCCGAGCGCGGCCGCAAGGTGGTCGTGCTGACCATCGACCCCGCCCGGCGGCTCGCCCAGTCCATGGGCATCGACTCGCTGGACAACACCCCGCGCCGGGTGAAGGGCATCGACGGGGACGGCGAACTGCACGCCATGATGCTCGACATGAAGCGCACGTTCGACGAGATCGTCGAGGCGCACGCGGACCCCGAGCGGGCCTCCGCGATCCTGAACAACCCCTTCTACCAGTCGCTCTCGGCGGGCTTCGCGGGCACGCAGGAGTACATGGCGATGGAGAAGCTGGGCCAGTTGCGGGCCCGGGACGAGTGGGACCTGATCGTCGTCGACACCCCGCCGTCCCGCTCGGCGCTGGACTTCCTGGACGCGCCGAAGCGGCTGGGTTCGTTCCTCGACGGCAAGCTGATCCGGGTGCTGCTGGCGCCCGCGAAGGTCGGCGGGCGGGCGGGGATGAAGTTCCTGAACGTCGGCATGTCGATGATGACAGGCGTCCTGGGCAAGCTGCTCGGCGGTCAACTGCTCAAGGACGTCCAGACGTTCGTGGCCGCGATGGACTCCATGTTCGGCGGCTTCCGTACCCGCGCGGACGCCACGTACAAGCTGCTCCAGGCACCGGGCACGGCCTTCCTGGTGGTGGCGGCGCCGGAGCGGGACGCGCTGCGTGAGGCGGCGTACTTCGTGGAGCGACTGGCGGCCGAGGACATGCCGTTGGCCGGTCTGGTGCTCAACCGCGTCCATGGCAGCGGCGCGGCTCAGCTGTCCGCCGAGCGCGCGCTCGCCGCCGCGGAAAATCTTGACGAGCCCCGCATTGTGGATCAGATGGACGGGAAAGCAGTTCGTAACTCTCCCGACACGTACGACAGTTCAGCCAGTTCAGAATCTTCCGCAACGACCGGTCCGCAGGACGGCTCCCCCGCCCCGGACCTGACGGTGGAACAACTCACGGCGGGCCTGCTCAGGCTGCACGCCGAGCGGATGCGTCTGCTCACGCGCGAGCAGCGCACGCGTGACCGCTTCACCGCGCTGCATCCCGAGGTGGCCGTGGCCGAGGTGGCCGCGCTGCCCGGTGATGTCCACGACCTGGCGGGGCTGCGGGACATCGGGGACCGACTCGCGGCCATACGGCCGGAGCTGCCCACCACCGACAACTGACCGGCCGACCCATCGACAACCGACCGGCTGGTCCACTGGCCCACCAGCAACCGACCGGCCGAACTGCTGAACTGACGTGACGGAAGGCCGAGGAGCCGTCCGCGGCCCCAAGGCCGATCCACGTCTCGGGGCACCCGAGAGCCGGCACACCTGCCCGACGCGCCGACACCTCAAGGGCGCCCTCGACCGACGTGGCCCGGAAGGGGCCTCGTCCTCAGCTCACCGCCGCGTAGTTCTCGTACATCTCGTCATCGTCGAGCGGCAGAATGCCCGCGCCACGCTCGTACTCCGTGCGCGCGGTCTCCAGCAGCCTGCGCCACGACGTGACGGTCGGTCGCCTGCGCAGCAGTGCGCGGCGCTCTCGCTCCGTCATTCCTCCCCACACGCCGAACTCGACGCGGTTGTCCAACGCGTCCGCCAGGCACTCCGTCCGCACCGGGCATCCGGTGCACACCGCCTTGGCCCTGTTCTGCGCTGCTCCTTGAACGAACAGTTCATCCGGATCGGTAGTGCGGCAGGCAGCCTGCGCACTCCAGTCGGTTACCCAGCCCATACCGGCGCCGTCCTCTCCCGAATCGAGGCTCCCCCACGGCGGCAGCGGCATATTCACCGCCGCCAGTTGAGGACGTTACGGAAGGTGGGCACAGCGCAACACCCCCTTCGGGCCCAATCTTGAATGGCCCGAACGGACTATGCGTAAGCGGCAGATCACCCGCGGGAGTGACCTGAGGACATACATGACTATCCCGTCAGAACGGGACAGTTGACATGCGTCACAACGGACACCGAATGACACACGAGGTGGATTCGGACACGGCACCGGAAAAAAATCGGAAGAACGTCAGAACGATTCGGGCTCGCTGGACGTACTTGATACAAGGGCCTACGGCTGTGACAGTTGAGAGCAGCTTAGGCCAAGGCCTGCGCGCGTGTCCGGCAAAATGAGAACGTAGACAGCCGTTCATGTTTCCTTCACGCCCCGACGCCCACCGCGTCCCGGGCCCCAGGCCGCGGGCCCGGACCCCGGATGTCACGATCCGGCACCCGTACCCCTCCGGACCCACCTGCTCCTTCGGAACGGTCATCGGTACGGATTAGGCTGCCCTCATGCCAAACAAGCGCTCGGGTGGTGGTCTGTCCCCCACACAGCAGGCCGCCAAGTTCCTAGGTGTCAGCGTGCTCGCCGGCGCCGTCATGGCGGGCATCGCCCTGCCCGCCGTCGGCGCCCTGGGGCTCGCGGCCAAGGGTTCCGTCGAGGGGTTCGACGAACTCCCCGCCAACCTCAAGCAGCCGCCGCTGAGCCAGCGCACCACGATCCTCGACAGCAAGGGCGACTCGATCGCCACGGTGTACAGCCGCGACCGTACGGTGGTCGATCTCAAGGAGATCTCGCCGTACATGCAGCAGGCGATCATCGCGATCGAGGACGCCCGGTTCTACCAGCACGGCGCGATCGACCTCAAGGGTGTCCTGCGCGCGCTCAACCGGAACGCGCAGGACGGCGGTGTCACCCAGGGCGCGTCCACGCTGACGCAGCAGCTGGTGAAGAACGTGGCGGTGGAGGAGGCCGGTGACGACCCGACGCTGGTCGCCCAGGCCACCCAGCAGACCCTCGGCCGGAAGATCAACGAGCTGAAGAAGGCGATCCAGCTCGAGGAGGAACTGAGCAAGAAGAAGATCCTCGAGAACTACCTGAACATCACGTTCTTCGGCCAGCAGGCCTACGGCGTCGAGGCCGCCTCCCAACGGTACTTCTCCAAGTCCGCCAAGGACCTGGACGTCGAGGAGGCCGCACTCCTCGCCGGCATCGTGCAGTCGCCCAGCCGGTACGACCCGGTGAACGACCCGCAGGAGGCCACCAAGCGGCGCAACACGGTGCTGCAGCGCATGGCCGATGTCGGCGACATCTCCCAGGCGGACGCGGACAAGGCCAAGGCGAAGCCGCTCGGCCTCGACATCAGCAAGCCGAAGAACGGCTGCATCACCGCCGTCAAGGGCGCGGGCTTCTTCTGCGACTACGTCCGCAAGATCTTCCTGAACGACCCGATCTTCGGCAAGACGAAGGAAGAGCGGGTCAAGATCTGGAACCAGGGCGGTCTGACGATCCGGACGACGATGGACCCGAAGGCCCAGAAGTCGGTCCAGGCCTCCGTCAAGGCCCACGTCCGGCAGAAGGACGAGGTGGCCACCGCCGCCACCATCGTGGAGCCGGGCACGGGCAAGATCCTCGCCATGGGCCAGTCCAGGCCGTACGGCCTGGACACCAAGAAGAACGAGACGTCGATCAACCTCTCGGTCGACGAGTCGATGGGTGGCGGAGCGGGCTACCAGCCCGGTTCGACGTTCAAGCCGATCGTCGCCGCGGCGGCCATAGAGGACGGCATGTCCCCGGGGAAGATCTACCCCGCGCCGTACCGGATGGCGTACCCGAGTCCGATCTCCACCTGCGGCGGCGGCACCTGGCGCAACGGCACCGGCACCAGCGCCGCGAAGCTCGAGAACGAGAGCGCGAGCGAGGTCGGCCCGTACTCGATGGAGAAGGCGACCGCACTGTCGGTCAACACCT
This sequence comes from Streptomyces sp. MNU76, assembly GCF_020982545.1. GTDB lineage: Bacteria > Actinomycetota > Actinomycetes > Streptomycetales > Streptomycetaceae > Streptomyces. The sequence continues at coordinate 282,923 of NZ_JAJKLK010000007.1, forward strand.
ACTTCGTGCAGATGATCGCGGACATCGGCATCTGCCCGGTGACGAAGATGGCCAAGAAGATGGGCATCGAGCGGGCCGACGGCCGCAAGATGGACCAGGCTCCGTCGATCGCGCTCGGCACGCAGGAGATGTCCCCGCTGACCATGGCGAACGGGTACGCCACCTTCGCCGCCCGCGGCATGTACTGCACGCCGGTCGCCATCGAGTCCATCACCCAGCGGGTCGGCGAGAAGTCGAAGTCGCTGGAGGTCCCGAAGTCGACGTGTTCGCGCGCCATGTCCGAGAAGACCGCCGACACGATCAGCACCCTGCTGGAGGGCGTGGTCGAGGACGGTACGGGCCGGGAGGCCGGCCTCGGCCCCAGCCGCCCCAGCGCCGGTAAGACCGGTACGACGGACTTCCGTTACGCGGCCTGGTTCGTGGGCTACACCCCGAACATGGCCGGTGCGGTCTGGGTCGGTGACCCCGCGCACAAGCGCCGCATGGTGAACATCACCATCGGCGGCGAATGGCACGGCAAGGTCTTCGGTGGCCGGGTTCCCGGTCCGATCTGGCGCGACATGATGTCCGGCGCGCTGGCGGGCGAGCCGAGCCCCGACTTCAACCGCGTCTACATCCCCGACGAGCGGCCGGACCGCGACCGTGGGGACGACGACGACAACGGGAACGGAAACGGGAACGGCGACGACAACAGAAACGGTGACGACGGCGGCGGCTTCATCGGCGGCAACGACGGCGGCACCAGCTTCCCGACCCCGGACTTCACCATCCCGGAGAACTGGTTCGAGGGCCAGACGAACGGCGGGAACGGCGGGAACAACGGGAACGGCAACGGCGGCGGCGGGGTTGGGTGACGAACGGCCGGGCGAACGGCCGGGCGGACCGGAGCACGGCCGGGGTCCGGGAGGCGGTTCGCTGACCTTCGTGGACCGGTGACGGCCGGCCGGTGGAGCCGGGCCGGTGGGGCGCCCTGGAGGGGGCGCCCCACCGCCGAGTGGGAGGGCCGGGGGCCGGGGGTCGCGTGGCGCCGGGCGGGCATCGGGCTGCCGGAGCCGGTGAGCTTGGCGGGCGCCGGAAGGGCGGGGCGGAGTCGGAAGTCGACCGGGAGCCGGGGAGCCCTGGCTGGCCGGCCGGCAGCCGACCGGGGAGCCGGAAAGCCTGGCTGACCGGGTGCCGGAGCCGACCAGGAGCCGAGGAGCGTGGCTGGCCGGAGGCCGGCAGCCGACCGGGGCCCAGGGAGCCTGCCGGAGCCGGGAGCGTCAGCCGCCTGCGAGCTGCTGCTTGACGATGGCGGCGACTCGGCCGCCCTCGGCGAGCCCGGCCACCTTCGGGTTGACGATCTTCATGACCTGGCCCATCGCGCGCGGCCCCTCGGCACCGGCGGCCCGCACCTCCTCGACGGCCTGCACGACGATCTGCCGCAGCTCCTCGTCGGAGAGCTGCTTGGGCAGGTACTCGGCGAGGAGCTCGCCCTCCGCCTTCTCCCGCTCGGCCGACTCGGTACGACCGCCCTGGGCGAAGGCTTCCGCGGCCTCGCGGCGCTTCTTCGCCTCCTTGGTGATCACCTTGAGCACCTCGTCGTCGGAGAGCTCACGCTTCTCCTTGCCCGCGACCTCTTCCTTGGTGATCGCGGTGAGCGTCAGCCGGAGCGTCGAGGAGCGGAGCTCGTCGCGCTCCTTGATGGCGGCGTTGAGGTCTTCCTGCAGCTTCGACTTGAGCGTGGTCATGGCGTCGATTGTCGCAGGTGTGGCGTGCGGAGCGCGCCTTGATTTCGCTGGTGTGTGCGGATCGGTTGCGCGGGCCGGAGTCGGTTGTCCACAGGGCGAGTTGATGACCGGTGACGATCGGCGGTGGTGAGCGCGGGTTGTCCACAGGCGGGCGCTCGGGCTCGGCGAGGTCTGACACGATGGACGCATGCGAGCGCGATACGGAGTACCTCTGGGGATCGCGGCGGTCGGTGCCGCCGGTGTGGTGTACGCGGCGGGTTTCGAGGCCCGCTCCTTCCGGCTGCGGCGGGTGACGGTGCCGGTGCTGCCACCGGGCATGCGGCCGCTGCGCATACTCCAGGTGTCCGACATCCACATGGTGAGCGGACAGCGCAAGAAGCAGCGCTGGCTGCGGTCCCTGGCCGGGCTGCGTCCCGACTTCGTGATCAACACCGGGGACAACCTCTCCGACCCCGAGGGCGTCCCCGAAGTGCTGGACGCGCTGGGCCCGCTGATGGAGTTCCCCGGCGCGTACGTCTTCGGCTCCAACGACTACTACGGCCCCAAGCTGCGCAACCCCGCGCGCTACCTCCTGGAGAAGGTCCAGGGCCGGCACGGTCTGAACGGCAACAAGCCGGTGGTGGGCGCCATCCACAACCCGTGGGAGGACCTGCGGGACGGCTTCGACGGGGCCGGCTGGCTCAACCTCACCAACAACCGCGGCACGCTGAAGATCGAGGGCATGGCGGTCGAGCTGACCGGACTGGACGACCCGCACATCAAGCGGGACCGGTACGCGCGGGTGGCCGGCGGTCCGTCGGACTTCGCCGACCTCTCCCTGGGCGTCGTCCACGCCCCCTACCTCCGCAGCCTCGACGCCTTCACCGCCGACGGATACCCCCTCATCCTCGCCGGCCACACCCACGGCGGACAGCTCTGCGTCCCCTTCTACGGCGCCCTCGTCACCAACTGCGATCTCGACACGGAACGCGTCAAGGGGCTCTCCACGCACACGGCCGACGGCCGCACCGCCTACATGCATGTCTCCGCCGGCTGCGGCACGAACCGCTACACCCCGGTGCGGTTCGCGTGCCCGCCGGAGGCTTCCCTGCTGACGCTGGTGGGACGGGAGGAGGCGTAGGACTGGCGGGTCAGGGCCTGGGCCTGGATCGAGGCAGGGCCCGCTCGACGGGGCCTGGCTGGGCTGGGCCGTGGCGAGGACCTTCGACAATGCCTGGCGGCTGGGGCCGACAGCGCTCGAGTTGGGACCGCCTCGCGGCGAGGCATGTCGGCCGCGCCCGGCGTGGACGGGCCCCCGCCCCTGTACACCCACCCGTACGGATCACCCTAAATAGCCCCTTCCGTCCGGTCGGCTTAGCGTGAGCGCATGACCGCACCGATACCCAGGGACATCCCCGATCTGCCCGCGATCTCGGGCATCCCCGCCCCGGTGACATCCGTCGTGCCCGCGACGGCGGTGGTGGCACCGGCACGACGCCCACTGGCGGGGACGTACCGCGCCCTGGTCGCACTGGCGGCGGCAGCGGCCGTGGTGACCGAGATGGTGCTGGGCAGCCCGCTGCGCGCGTTCAGCCATTTCGCGGTCCAGAGCGCGGTCCTGGTGGCGCTGGTCTTCGCCGTCTCGGCCCGCCGCGCGTGGTCGGCCCGCCGCCCCCTGCCGTCCGCGGTGACGGGCGGCACGGTTCTCTACGCCGTGATCACGGCGTCGGTGTATCACCTGCTCCTGACGAACGGCCCGGCGACCTTCTCGATGACCACGTCGCCGACGGGCACCCTGGTCACGCCCACAGGCTGGCTCGCCGTGACGGACGTCGCCTTCCACACGGTGATCCCCCTCGCGGTGGTGGCGGACTGGCTGTTGCTGACGCGCCCGTCCCCACCCCGGCTGATCAACGCGGCGGCCTGGCTGCTCTACCCGCTGGCCTATCTGGCGTCCACGCTCGGCCGTGCGGCCCTGGTGACCACCGACTGGCCGGCCCCGTACCTCTACCCGTTCCTGGACGTCGACCGCCACGGCTACAAGGGCGTCCTCGGCAACGCCCTCCTCCTGGGTCTCGCCTTCTGCGCCGCCGCCCTCCTGATCGTCGTGGTCGACCACCTCCGCCCCGACCCGGTGCACCCCCGCCGAGGGCGCCCCGACCGCCCTGACCGGCACCCCGAAAACCGGATTTCGTCTCCGGCCACCGGTGGGCTAAAGTAAACGACGTCGCCGCGACAAGCAGCGACAATCGGGGTGTAGCGCAGCTTGGCAGCGCGCTTCGTTCGGGACGAAGAGGTCGTGGGTTCAAATCCCGCCACCCCGACAGCTGGATAGCAGTTCAGAGGGCCCTTACCGAATCGGTAAGGGCCCTCTGGCGTTGCTGCGTGTCTAACTGCGTGACTATCGATTCTGAGTGCGTGCCGAGGGACTACGGCTACTGCGGCACGGCTCCAAAGATGCCGTCCATGACGACGGCGCCAGTCTGGATCACAGGCCGGATCTGCTTACGGTAGACCTCCTCAGTGACAGCCGTCCCGGAGTGCCCGACGAGCCGCGAGATCTCTTCCAGCGGGACGCCCCGGTCGGAGAGCAGTGACACGAAGCTGTGCCGGAGCTCCCGAGGCGTCCACTCGTCGGCGTTGACCCCGTCGACGTCCTTGAGCGCCTGACGGAAGGCGCGGCGGACGTTGGCCGCGTCGAGCGGCTTGCCGACAGTCGAGGAGAAGACGAGTCCGTGTTCCTCTTCTCGTCAGCGGCGAGCCGGTCCCAGCCCTGATCTTCGAATTGCTGCCAGAGGGCTTCGACGCAGCGCGCCGGCAGGGCGAGCGTGCGCCGGGACTTCCGGGTCTTGGTGCCCCCGGTCCGCCGGACCGAGCGCCACACGGCGATGTGCGGAGGCTGCGGCGGGTCGAGGTCGGGGCGTCCTTTCAGGAAGACGTGATCCCAGGTGAGGGCTAGGCCCAAGGCTACGAGCACGCCCAGCGTTGGATCGACAACAACCTCGGCCGACTCACCACGAGAAAACGGCCAACGAACTCGCCGACGCGGTCCTGGCGACCGAGAACGGTGAGACCGGCAGCACCCGTTACGGGTATCTGGGCAGTTAGTTATCAGCGCTCCTCCGAAACCCCGTCCGGGGCGGTCCTCATGAGCGTCCGGCTCTACTCCCCGGGCGAGGGCCGATTCCTGAGCACCGACCCGGTGCAGGGCTGCAGCTGCAGGGCGTACGACTACGTCTGCGGAGACCCGCTGAACAGCCGGGACCTGTCCGGTACGGCGAAGACCAAGTGCACTACGGTCTCCCGGACGTACCGGATGTACGAGGCCGGGGTGAAGATCGGCACCATATCCATGCAGGCCGAGTTCTGCGTGCGGAGCGGAAAGATCAGGTCCTCGCGCGCCTGGTCCAGTGACGACACGGCCGGCTTCGCCGCCGGAATGGGCTACCAGTCCACTTCCACGGTCCGGCCCGCAACATCCGCACGAACGACAAGCACCAGTGGGGCGCGTCGGGCATGGCCCAGATCTGGGCTCGCCGCCAGGGCAACCTGCCCCGCAATTCCGCAACGCCCATGGCCCGTTGCACGAGGACCCGGCAGCCTCTTCACCCTTCAAGGGGGCCTGTCGCCGCATCGCCGTCCAGGTCTGCCTCTGACGCAGCCCTCTGCCGCTCGCTTCACCGCTTGGGCGACCTGTGCTCATCCACCTCACCGGCCAGCGAATGCGCGTGGTGGTGGGACCGCTTCGTGACACCGGTCCCACCACCACGCCAACCGGGCCAAGGGCCAGCAGCCGCTGATCCACTGTGCTGCCGTCACCGGGAGCCGGTCATGATCCGAGGATCGTGCGCTTCTGTTCTTCGAACTCGGCTTCCGTGAGCACGCCTTGGTTCTTGAGCTCGCCGAGTTGCTTGAGTTGTTCGATCTTGTTGGTCATGTCGGGGCCCGCCGGAGCCGCGGGCGGTTCGGCCTGGTAGGCCGGTTGCGGTGAGGGCGCCTCGTAACTCTGCTGCGCCGCCCATCGTCCCTGCTGTCGGCGGGTCACCCGGTTCGACACGGCGGTGGCCGTTCCGGCCACGACGGCGGTGCGCGCGACCCCGCGGATGAGACCTGGCATGGCTGTGTCCCTTCTGCCCTGGTGAGGTCCGCCTAGTGAGCGGCCTCGGTCGCGTCGAGGGCGGCGACGAGGGCGGGCACCGGGATCCGCCCGGAAGCGACCATCCGGGCCCCGCCGCGGCGCAGGGCTGCGGCGAACGGTGCGGCCCACAGGTTCTCGTAGACCAGGATGCCGGCGGAACTGCCGGGCTCCAGCGCGGTGGCCGCCTCTTCGATGTCGTCCTGGCCCAAGAGCCCTGACGACACGCCCTCGAAGACGGCCAGGTCGAGTTCGCCGTCGCCGGTGAGGTCGGCGATCTCCATACCGGTCACCGATCCGTCGTCGCCCTTCCGGACGAACATCAGGTCCAGGATCCGGATGAGGCCGCGGTCCACGAGATCGACGAGGATGGGGAAGCCCTCGCCCGTCATCCGGCTACCGGGGAACTCGACGACCAGGTAGTCGATCGGGCCCCCTTCGCCCATTTCTTCGGATTCGTCGCTCACGGCGTCACCTCTGGTGCTCGTGGCTTCCCCCCTGTAACACCCCCCTTCCACTCCTCCAATTGCAGCATCGGGCCGTGCCCGTCGCACCTCGGTACGCCGGTCACCCGCCTGGGTTCGCCCCGGTCGCGCGTTGCGCTCCGCACGGATCTGCTGGTGGCCATGAGTGAAGGTGGTGACGAAGAGCTCTCGGCCCGGGAGCGCAGTGAGCTGGACGAGCTGCGGCAGCGGGTGAATGCGCTGGAGAGTGCCGGACCGCCCCGGGCGGCGCGGCATCACCCCTTCCGCTCGCTCGGCTCGGTCCTGCTGATCCTCCTCGCCGCGCTGCTGTCGCTGCTGTCCGTCGTCGCGGTGTGGGCGAACAGCATCGTGCAGGACACGGACCGCTACGTCGCCACCGTCGGACCGCTGGCGAGCGATCCCGATGTGCAGAAGGCGGTCACCAACCGGGTCACCGCCGCCGTGCTGGCACAGATCGACGTGGACGCGCTGGTCAAGGAGCTGACGGACGCGGCTGCGCAGCAGGGGGTCCCGCCGCGGGTGGCCGAGTTGCTGGGCGATCTGGACGGCCCCATCGAGAACGGACTCAAGCAGCTGGTCAACGGCGCCGTGGAGCGGGTGGTCACCAGCAGCGCCTTCGAGACGGTCTGGGTGAACGCCAACCGCCGGGCACACTCGGCGTTGGACAAGGCCCTGACGGGCCAGTCCGACAGCACGGTCAAGCTGGAGAACAACCAGGTCGTCATCGACCTGGGGCCGATTGTCGCCAACGTCAAGGACCAGCTGGTCGACACCGGTTTCTCCGCTGCCTCGAAGATCCCAGCAGTCCACACGGACTTCGTGGTGTTCGCGTCGGAGGACGTCGGCGAGATCAAGAGCTACGTGAGAGTTCTGGAGATCCTCGGCGGCTGGCTGCCCGTCATCGCGCTGCTGATCGCGGCCGCCGGGGTGTACGTGGCGTTCAACCGTCGCCACGCGTTGATCGGGGCCGCACTGGCCGTCTTCGGCGCCATGCTGGTGCTCGGCATCGGCCTCACCGTCGCCCGTGACGTCTATCTCGACCATCTGCCTCCCGGGGCTTCCCAGGCCGCCGCGGGCTCCGTGTACGACGCGCTGGTCAAGTTCCTGCGGGCCGGCGTGCGGGCGCTCGCCGCGGTCGCCCTCTTCACCGCCGCCGGCGCCTTCCTGTGCGGCCCGTCGCGGATCGCCGTTCTCACGCGCACCGGCTGCCGGAGAGGCATCGGCGGTCTGCGCGACGTGGCGGCATCGGCGGGACTTCGCCTCGGTGCGGTCGGGCGGTTCGTCCATCGCTTCAAGCGCTGGATCGGGGCGGCCATCCTCGTGATCGCGGCCGTCGTCCTGTTCACCTGGAGCTACCCGACCACGGCGGTCGTGGTGTGGACCGCGGTGATCACCCTGGTGGGCTTCGCGATCCGTGAGTTCCTGGATGCTCCCTCCACACCGCCCGCCGACTCACGGACTGAAGCCGCCGCACGTTGACGCCCGCCCCGGCCGGTTCGTGCACGGCCGCTCGGTGCGGCCCGTCGTACATGTTCGACGTGGCGCTGGGACTGGGTACTGTCCCGGCTCCAGGTCGTCGACATCGGGAAGGACGAGGCCCGCCAGGCGCGTCGACTCCTGGCCGACGCCAAGCCGCACGGCCACAAGTACGCGATCGACGCCGTGCTCGCCGTCATCGCGCGACAGCAGAAGGGGCAGGTCTCCGTCTTCACCTCGGACGTCGACGACCTGGAGAAGCTGGTCCCGGACACGATCGTCGTCAAGAAGGTGTGACCCGACTGCGGCTGGTCTTCCCGGCCGGTGCCGAGCTCGCGGCCCAGGTCGCGGCCCTCGCGGCGGCGGAGCAGAACTGCTGCGCGTTCTTCGACTTCACCTTGCGCCTGATTCCCGATGCCCTCCAGCTGGATGTCCGCGCGCCACAGAGCACGGCCGGCATGCCGGCCGACCTGTTCGGAGTGACCGCATGACCTCCTCCTCCGGACCGTCACGCGGCTGGGGTGTCGTCGGCGCCGGTACGGCCGCGATGGCCGCCTGCGCGGTGTGCTGTGCGGGCCCCGTCCTCGGCGGCGTTGGCTTGGCCTCCGCGTTCGGGGCAATGTGGCTTCCCGTCCTCGCGGTGCTGGCCGTGGCCTCTGGTCTCGGTGTGCTCACGGTCCGCCGTCGGCGCCGGACGGCAGCCTGACACGACCCCGGCCCGCACCGACCTCGGAATGCCCGCTATCGGCCCGAGCTCGGACCGGACCGAGACAGCGAAGACCGGGCGCTGAGCCGCCGAGCCGTCAGGGCGGGGCAGCCCTGGGTCCGGCGCCTGTGAGGATGGAGCAGGGCTTGAGACCACGCTCACGTGGAGTGATCTCGGAGGGTCATGGGCAGGGACGCCAGGCCTCGGGTCAGGCGGGTGTGGCGCCAAGGGAGGGTTTCGGTGGGCGTCGCCAGGGCGGCTTGGGGGTAGCGGGTGATGACGGCGTGGAGGGCGAGTTCGGCTTCGGCTCGGGCCAAGGGGGCTCCCAGGCAGCGATGGATGCCGTGGCCGAAGGCCAGGTGACCGGTGGCACTGCGGGTGAGGTCCAGGCGGTCGGGGTCGGGGAAGCGGTCGGGGTCGCGGTTGGCGGCGCCGGGTGCGATGAGGACCGGCACGCCTTCGGGGATCTCGGTGCCGCCGAGCGTGAGCGCCTCGGTGCTGAAGCGGAACGTCGCGATCCCGACCGGCGAGTCGTAGCGCAGCAACTCGTCCAGCGCACCGCCGAGGAGCTGCGGTTCGGCCCTCAGGCGCGCGAGCGACTCCGGGTGCCGTAGGAGGGCCAGGGCGGCGTTGCCGATGAAGTTGGTGGTGGTCTCGTGGCCGGCCACCAGCAGGAGTACGGCGAGCGATACGAGTTCGTCCTCGGACAGGCGGTCCTGGCCGTCGCGTACGGCGATGAGGTCGTCGAGCAGGCTGTCGCCGGGTGCGGCGCGCTTGGCGGCGACGAGGGCGGTCATGTAGTCGCCGACGGCGTGGGAGGCGGCGTCGATCCGCTGCGGGTCTCCGGCGGCGAACAGGTCGCCCGACCAAGTGCGTACGGAGGCGCGGTCGGACTCGGGCACCCCGAGCAGCTCGCAGATGACCGTGACGGGGAGCGGCATCGCGAGGTCGGCGATCAGGTCCACCGTTCCGTGGGCCGGCCAGGCGTCGAGCAACTCGTCGACCAGGGAGGAGATGGAGGGGCGCAGCCGCGCCACCGCCCCCGTGGTGAACGCCTTCGTCACCAGCGCCCGTAGCCGGGCGTGCTCCGGAGGGTCGGTGGCGAGCATGTTCCGGGATACGGCCGGATGGAGATCGCGCTGCGACGGCCGGCCTGCGAAGAACCTCGCGGTGTCCTTCGAGAGGCGGGGGTCGGTGAAGGCCTCGCGGGCCTCGGCGTAGCCCGTGACCACGTAGCTGTGGCGGCCTCCTCCCCCTGAACCGGTGGGCACCTGGTGTACCGGTGCCGCGTCGCGGAGGCGGGCGTAGGTCGGGTAGGGGTCGGCGAAGAAGGTGGGGTCCTGCAGGGGGTCGGTGGCCGAGGGCCGCGATGGGGTCGGGTGAGGCGGGGTTGGGTGGGACGGGCTGGACTTGTGGGGCGCGTGGGGCGGGTGGGGCGGGTGGGGCGGGTGGGGCGGGTTGGTCACGTTCGGGGTCCGTTCCGGACGGGGTCAGGGGTTCGGTGGTGGGGGTGGGGGTTTCGTTCTGGGTGTATGCGTGGGCTACCAGCAGCAGCCATTCGGTCTCGGCTCGGAGGTCGCCCGGTCGGGTTCCGGTCATCAACTGGATGCCGGTCATCGATGGGGGGCCGGTCACCGATCGGGTGCCGGTTCGCTTCGCTTGGACGGCCGCGCGGAGGATCGCGGCCTCCACGATCGCGTCGCCTTCCGTGGTGCCCGTCAGGCCGCGTGCGGCGACGGTTCGTTCGGCGCTCTCCCGGACGCGCGACGAGCGGTGGGGGCGGAGGGCGAGTACGCCGTCGTTGATCTCGATCACCCGGCGGTGGAGGAGGAAGTCGGGGTCGTCCGTCTGCTGCGAGCCCTCCGAGGCCAGGACGACTTCGGGGGTCGTGTCGGTGATGTCCTTCCAGAGGGGGGCCAGCGCGGCGAACGACCTCGTCTCCCAGCGACGGCGCAGGAACTGGCTGAAGGGCCAGACGACCGCCGGGAGCGTGAGCCCCAGGGTGATGAGGAGTACGGCCAGCGCCGGGGCCGTCACGCTGAACACGCAGCGGACGGGGCTGATGGGCGTCGAGCACCGGACGCCGTGCGGCAGGAGGTTCAGTTCGAGACCGATGGAGACCAGGCCGAACACCTTGTAGGCCGCGTACAGCAGCGCGAAGACGCAGCCGACGGCGGTGATGCGCAGTCCGACGCGCTGGCTCCTGCGGCGGGAGTGGCCGGCCACCTTCCAGGTCTGCTTGCCGAAGTCCTTCGCGGTGACGCTGAGGTAGGTGATGTAGATCAGTACGTAGAGCGCGTACAACTGGGGCGAGTCGCCGTTCAGCCGGCTGGCGGTGAACAGCACCGTCATGCCGGTCACGGAGATGCCGAGGAAGAGCACGCGCCGTCGGATGCTCCGCCGGGCCTCGTCGGGTTCCAGATCGAGTTGGAGCATGAACGCGAGGACGGCGGTCGCGGCGGCCAGTGTGAAGGAGTTGCTGAGCAGCCGCCCGCCGTCGGGGACGACGCTTTCGACGGCGTTCTCCACGACGGACACGTACGAGCCGAAGGCGCAGGCGAAGGAGACGAGCAGCGCGGCCATGGCCCAGGTGCCGGTCGGCCGGTGGCCGCCGCGGCCCCGGACCCAGTAGCCGGCGGCGAGCAGCAGCACGAGGGCCACGCCTGCGAACAAGAGGTCGATCATCGGCGCCGACGGCCCTTTCTGGTGGGTTTGGCGAACAGGGCCTCCCAGCGTTCGGCGCCCTTCTCGGGCTCGCGGGGAGGTAACTCACGTCCGCGGTAGATGTGCTGTCGGATGACGGTGGCCATCGTCTCGGCCTCGCGCTCGTCGTCCGTGGAGTAGCTCGTGCGTCCGTTCATCCGCTGGACGAGGGTGGGGTTGAAGCCGAGGGCGCGGAAGGCTTCGGGGTCCAGCTCCAGCGTGCCCGGGTGGTCGCAGATGATGTGGCTGACCTCGTGCGCGAGGATGTGGTTCTGGTGCAGGGCGGACGTTCCCTCCTCGTAGAAGAGGAGGTCCGCGTCAGGTGTCTCCAGGCGGATCCCGCAGGGGGCGTCGATCGCGCCGAGGGTGCTCAGGGGTCTGAGGATGATCGGACGGCCGCGCTTCTCCGCCACGGCGTCGCAGAGGTCCCGGGTGTTGAAGCGGTGGGGGAGGTGAAGCGCGTCCACGCGTTCCTCGCACGCGCGGCGTAACCGCTCAAGGTCCATGTCCGGTCCTGACGTTGCTCGGGTCTGGCCGCTGACGGCGTGCCCCCGTAAGGCCGGAGTGCGATCCGGGATCCCCGGCACCGAATCGTTCGAAAGCTTAGGCGAACGCGTAGGCCGGTCCAAGTGAATCTCCGGGCTGTGGCCGAATGGCCGGATCTCGCGTTCGGGGATCAGGGGGTGGTGTCGCGATCGACGCCGCAGGCGGGGTCGACGCCAGCGCCGGCACCAGGCGCTGGCCGACTGCTGCGGGCCGCCGGGGCCGGGTGGCGGTGAGGTGAGGTGGGGTGAGGTGGGTTGGGGTGAGGTGGGGTGCGAGGGCGGGAACGTGGTGGGTCAGTCGGGCAGGGACGGAGGGCAGGGCCCTGGGCGAGGCCAGGGTTGGAGAAGGAGCAGGAGCAGGAGAAGGAGCAAGGACCGAGCGGGGGAGGGGCAGGAACCAGACCCGGGGCCGGAGCTTGGGCTGAGGCGGGGGCTCGGGGCTGGGGCTCCGGGCTCGGGGCTCGGGGCTCGGGGATATCTGCGGCGGAGGAAAGATCAGCGGCAGAGGCTGGTCACCCCGACCGTGGGCGAGCCGGCCACCCGCCGGTCGCGAGTCCACTGGCCATCAGCCACTGACCGCCGATCGGATCACCTCCGCTTGCCGATCTCCGCATGTACCCGTCGGTCGTCGATCGCCGGCCCCGCAGTACCGAGCCCCCCAGGGGCGCAGTCCCTAATTGTCCAGGTCGAGGTCGGGCGGCGGTATGTCGCCCGGGAGGCCCTCCAGGATGCGGGCCTGTTCGATCACCGCTGTGACCATTTGGAGGGTCTCCGCGCTCAAGCCGTTGGCTCGTAGGGCGACCGTGCGGACGTTCTGGTCCCGCATGGCGGCCAGGACGGCGATCTCCGCTCGGGTGCGTTCGGCGGCCTTCTCGTCGACGAAGTAGCCCGCGGACACGCCGAAGAAGTCGGCCAGAGCCTTGATCGTGTGTCTCGTGGGGTTCTTCTTCGTGCCGGTGCGCAGTTGCTGGATGGCACTCGCGGTGAGCCCCTTGCCCTCCTCCCCGGAAGCCTCTCGGATCCCTTCCGCGACCTCGGCGTACGTGTAGGGCCCGCGACCCGCAGGGTGGACCTCCTGGAAGAGGTGGTCCAGCAACTGCGCGAAGGTGCGCGGCTCGTCGTCTGTCACGTCCGGTTCGTCCTGTCCTGATCGCCGCTGCGTCCACTCTGGTATGCGTGAGCGCGGACCTTGGTGGCTTCTCATCAACTTTAGTTGACGATCGCCCACAACTACGGTGTACGTTCTACGGGGGTCACTCACACCAGAGTGTTCCATGGGTCCGATCGGCTGTCTTCGGCGCGGGCCATGAGAACTCCCAGCCGGTGGCCGGGTTCCGCGGGGGTGGGCCCGGCCACCTTGGAGCCGTTCCGCTTCCTCATCCTGAGTCACTTCTCCGTGACGCGCTTCGGCGCCCGGGGCGCCTCGTTCGGCACCGGTCCCTCCCCACGTGGGGACCGGTGCCGAACGGTGCGGGGTGTCGATCCACGCTTGGGGACGTGGACCGAGGGGGTGGCCAGGGGGCGTCGCCCAGGGTGGCCGGAAGCGTGCGGCATGATGGATCGGATTTGCGGGCGCTACGCCGGTGGCCCCTGCGGGGCGTGCACCGGCGTGGGCGGCTTGGGCCAGATCCTGCCAGTCGGGGCTGGTGGAAGAGGAGGGCCCTGGTGTCCGGTGACGGAATTTCCGCAGGTCAGACCAGCAAGCCGAGTTTTCCGGTCCGGATGTCCACGTAGCGGGGGAAGGTAAGGGGTAGATGCCTTGAGTCACGACTCAGAGGCACGCACGGCCTTCGCGGAACGTCTCGCGCTGCTGTACAAGGAAGCGGGCAACCCTCCCCTCAAGAGCGTCTCCGAGTCGGTCGTCCGGCTGCAGCGGGTCGACGAGCGCGGGCGCCCCGTGCGGGTCTCGGCCCAGCGCATCAGTGACTGGCGACGGGCCCGGAACGTGCCCGCGCAGTTCGCCGCCCTCGCCGCCGTCCTGCACGTGCTGATCCCCGAGGCACGACGGGCGCGGCCCGTTCCGGTCTCCAAGGGGCTGTACGACATGGCCCAGTGGCAGCGGCTCTGGGAGCGGGCCCTGGCCGATCCCGCCGGGGAGCGCCCCGCGGACTCCGCGTCCGGCGCCGCCACCGCCGCGTCGGGTGCCGTCTCGGACGAGCAGCCTCCCGGCGACGGCACATCCCTCCCCGGTGGTGTCTGCCCCTACCGAGGGCTGGCCTCGTACCGGCAGCAGGACGCCCGTTGGTTCTTCGGGCGGGAGCGGAGCACCGACGCGCTCGTGGAGCAGTTGCGCGCGGCGGGGCGCACCGGCGGTCTGGTCATGCTCGTGGGTGCCTCGGGCGCCGGGAAGTCCTCCCTGCTCAACGCCGGACTCGTGCCCGCCGTGCGCGGCGGGGCCCTGGAGTCGGACGGTGACAGCGGCAACGGCCGGGGGAACGCGGGCGTGGGCTCGGGCCTCGGGAGCACAGGCTCCACCGGTGGGCGGAGGGCCGGTGAGGTGCTCCAGCTCGTACCGGGGGCCGATCCGGTCGGGGAGTTGACCCGTCACATACCGGAGCTGGCGCAGGTCGTGTCCGCCGCCTACGAGCCCGGTACGCCGATGTTCGCCGAGGCGGTACGGGAGGCGGTCGCGGCGTGGGCACGGCGACGCGGGACCGAGACCCGCGACGGCGAGACCAGGGACAGCAACGACATCACCGGCCACGGCACCAGCAGCGGCAGCGGCAACACCGGCACCGGCGAACGCCCCCACCCCCACCTCCGCCCCGTCCTGATCGTCGACCAGTTCGAGGAAACCTTCACGCTCTCCTCCGACGAGGCGGACCGGCGGACGTTCGTGCAGGTGCTCAGTGCGGCCTGCTCGCCCGGGGAGGAGGGCCGGGCGGCGCCCGTGGTCGTGGTGCTGGGCGTACGGGCCGACTTCTACGAACAGTGCCTCGGCCATCCGGAGCTGGCCGACGCCCTTCAGCACCGGCACATGGTGCTGGGGCCGTTGACCACGGCGGAACTGCGGGAGGCGGTGACCGGCCCGGCCAAGGCCGTGGGGCTGGAGCTGGAACCGGGGCTGGCCGAGCTGATCGTGCGCGAGGTGAGCGCGGACGGGCCGCGCGGGGCGCACGACGCGGGCGTGCTGCCCCTGCTGTCGCACGCCCTGCTCGTGACGTGGCAGCGGCGTAAGGCGGGCCGGTTGACGCTGGCCGGTTACCGGGCGGCCGGCGGTATCCAGGGCGCGGTGGCGGCCACCGCCGAGCGGGCCTGGTCGGGGCTGGACCCGGCGGCCCGCGCGGCGGCTCGGCTGCTGTTGCTGCGGCTGGTCCGGCTGGGCGAGGACACCCAGGCCACCCGGCGCCGGGGCACCCGGCGGCAGCTCGCGGACGGCTCGGCGGACCCGGCGAAGACCGAGGAGTCGCTGGAGGCGATGGCCCGCGCCCGGCTGCTGACGCTGGACGCGGAGACCGTGGAGATCACCCATGAGGCGCTGCTGCACGCCTGGCCGCGCCTGCGGGGGTGGATCGACGAGGGCCGCAACGACCATCTGCTGCGGCAGCGGCTGGAGGAGGACGGCCGCGCCTGGGAGGACTCCGGGCGGGATTCCTCGCTGCTCTACCGGGGCTCGCGCCTCGAACAGGCGCACACCTGGGCGCAGTCCACCAGCAGCGCCGGAAGCACAGGGGACGCAAGGGGCACAGGGAACACAGGCGGTGTCGGCGGCACAGGCCATGCCGGCGGCAAGGAGCGGAGCGGCGGGGGCAGGCGCGCCGGGGACCCCGGCGACATCCGCGACACCAGCGACACCGGGGGCGCCGGGGGCGCCGGGGGCGCCTTCCTGACCCGTAGCGCGGTGGAGTTCCTGGCCGCCTCGGTCCGGCTGCGTCGGCGTACCGTCCGGATCCGGCGGAGTGCCGTGGCAGCGCTGGTGGCGTTCGCCCTGGTCGCCGTCGGCTCGGCGGTGGTCGCCTGGCAGCAGCGCAACGACGCGGTGTTCGAACAGGTGGTCGCCCAGGCCGATCGGGTCCAGTTCTCCGATCCGTCGCTGTCGGCCCAGCTCGACCTGGTGGCGCACGAGCTGCGGCCCGACGACGAGGGCACCGGCAACCGGCTCGTCTCGATCGTCAACGCGCCCCTCGCCACCCCTCTCCTCGGCCACGGCGGTGCCGTCTACCTCACCTCCTTCAGCCCCGACGGGAAGTACCTGGCCACCGCCAGCTACGACCGGTCCGTACGGCTGTGGGACGTGGCGGACCCGTCCCGGCCCAAGGCCCTGGCCAAGCCCTTGACCGGGCACACCAGCTGGGTGAGCAGCGCGGTCTTCGCGCCGGACGGCCGTACGCTGGCCAGCGCCGGCGACGACGGCACGATCCGTATGTGGGACGTGCGGGACCCGCGTGCGCCGCGCGCGCTCGGCGCACCACTGACCGGACACGACGGCACGATCTTCCTGATCGTCTTCAGCCCGGACGGGAAGACCCTGGCGTCCGTGGGCGAGGACCACACCGTACGGCTGTGGGACGTGAGCGATCCGGCGCACGCGAAGGAGATCGGCGCGCCCCTCACCGGGCACAGTGCTCCCGTACGCGCCGTGGCGTTCGGCCCGGACGGGAAGACCCTGGCGACCGGGGGCGACGACAACACGATCCGGCTGTGGGACGTGGCCGATCCGCGTGCTTCGCGCGCGCTGGGCACCGTGCTCAAGGGTCATACGAGTCTGGTGCACTCGCTGGCCTTCGGTCCCGACGGGCGGACGCTGGCCAGCGGCAGTTCGGACAACACCGTCCGGCTCTGGGACGTGGCCGAGCCACGGCGGGCGAGCGCGCTCGGCGCGCCGCTCACCGGGCACACCGGTCCCATCTGGTCCGTGGCCTTCAGCCCGGACGGCAGGACGCTCGCCGCCGCCAGCGCGGACAGTACGGCGAGTCTGTGGAACGTGGAGGACCCCGCGTACCCGTCGCAGGTCGGCGAGCCGCTGGCCGGGGCGAGCGGGGAGATGTTCGCCCTGGGATTCAGCCCGGACGGCCGGACCCTCGCCACCGGGAGCGGCGACAGCAAGGTCCGGCTGTGGGCGCTGCCGACCTCGGACATGGTCGGCCGCAACGGCGTGTTCCGGCCGGACGGTCGGGTGCTGGCCACCGCCGGGCGCGACGGCCGGATCCGGTTGTGGAACGTGGCGGAGCCGGGGCGGCCCGTGCTGCTGGGGAAGGCGTTCACGCTCAAGGACAGCGGCAACCGTTCCCTGTCGTTCTCCCCGGACGGACGCACCCTCTCGATCGTGGCCGGGAACCGGGCGCTGTATCTGTGGGACGTCGGCGACCCGGCCCGGCCGGTGCTGCGGGGGTCGCCGCTCCCGCTGCGGATCCGGTACACGGACGCGCAGGCCCACAGCCCGGACGGGCGGGTCCTGGCCACCTCCTACGGTGACCACGACGTGCAGTTGTGGGACGTCGGCGACCCGTCGCACGTGGTCCCGCTCGGCAAGCCCCTCACCGGACACAAGGGTTACATCCTCGCCCTGGTCTTCAGCCCGGACGGCAGGACCCTCGCCAGCGGCAGCGCGGACGGCACGATTCGGCTGTGGGACGTGGCGGACCCGGCGCGGTCCACACGGCTCGACGGACCTTTGACCGCCCACCGCGGCGCGGTCAGCGATCTCGTCTACAGCCCGGACGGCAGGACGCTGGCCAGTGGCGGTGGCGACGACAAGGTCCGGCTCTGGGACGTCTCCGACCCCCGCGAGGCGACGCACCTGGGCGCGCCGCTCGCTGGCCACACCGAGGCGATCGTCTCGCTGACCTTCAGCCCGGACGGGCGGACCCTGGCCAGCGGTGGCAACGACAGCACCGTCCACCTCTGGGACGTCTCCCACCCCGCCGACGCCTCCCCCATCGGCCGGGCGATGAGCCCCAACGCCAAGACGGGCCAGTTCCTGTCCTTCAGCCCGAAGAGCGACATGCTCGGGGTCTCCAGCGGCGCCGACACCGTACGGCTGTGGAATCTGGACGTCGACGACGCCGTACGGCACATCTGCTCGTCGACTCGCGGGGTGCTCACGCGGGAGAAGTGGGACGAGTACCTGCCTCGGCTGTCGTACGAGCCACCGTGCGAGGGTTCCTGAACCGCCTCTGAGCAGCTCTTTTCCCGGTTCTCGCCGGTCCCGTCCGGCCTACTGGGCGGGGCCGGGGAGGGTGGAGGGGTCTGTGTGGCCGAGTGATCCCGATCACAACTTGTCAACGCTATCGACCAGTCGGGTCCCGTCCCGCGAACAGCCTTGTTAGCCTTGGCCATAGCCCGGTCGCTGGTGCATCCCCGTCGCCAGCGACCGGGCCCTTTCATGCCCGGGGCCTTCACCCTCCGCGCGCTCTCCCCGCTCTCCCCCTCCGCCCGTCTCAGCCGTTCCATGCCTCGTCGTACGGGTCCTGCGGCGCCTTGACCGGCTTGGTCGTCGTGACCTGGAGGTAGGGGACGGCGGTGCCGTTGAGGGGGTCCTCGGTCCGTTTCGGTGTGTAGGTGCCGGTGACCTCGATCCAGGTGTCGGGCTGGAGGACGGCGGGGAGCTCGCCGGTGAGGGCGATCTTGACGGGCTGGGCGTCCGCGGCACAGCAGTTGAGGGCCATGCGGACCAGATACGGCCGGCCGGAGTCGTCGAAGGCCAGGAAGCCCGTGACCTTGAGCGTGCGGCCCGCGAGGGCCCGGCCCTTGTCGTAGACCGCGCGGCCCGCGTAGTCGGCGACGCTCAGGCGGAGGGTGCCGTCGGCGGGGAGCGTCGGATAGCCCCAGGGCTGCTCCTGGAGTGCCGTGCCGGTGCGCATCGCGGTGTAGGAACCGGCTGCGGGCGGGGCGACCAGGACGAGGGCGAGGAGCGGGAGGACGAGGAGCCAGGAGACCCTGGGTTCGCGGTGGGCGTGCGGTTCGGTCCCCTGGGTGTGCGGTTCGTTGGCCTGTGGCCCCTGGCGTCGCGCCCGGCGTTCGTACCAGAGCGTGGCGACGGCGGCGGCGATCAGGACGATGCCCGCGCCGATGAGGAGAGGGCGCAGGCCGGCCTTGACGTAGCGGAGGTAGAGGTCGGTGAAGCCGGCGTGGAGCAGGGCTCCGCCGGTGAGGAACAGGACGACGGTCTGGGCCTGGCGGTTCACAGCAGCACCGCCCCGACCAGGGCCGACACCAGGATCGCGAGGACGAAGGTGGCGGGGGCGAAGCGGAGCGCGAACGCGCGGCCGAAGGTGGCGGTCTGCATGGCGAAGAGTTTCAGGTCGATCATCGGGCCGACGACCAGGAAGGCCAGCCGGGAGGTCAGGGAGAACTGGGTCAGGGAGGCCGCGACGAACGCGTCCGCCTCCGAGCAGATCGACAGCAGCACGGCCAGGACGGCGAGGGCGAGGATCGCGATCGCCGGGTTGTCGGCGGCGGCGTTCAGCCAGCTCGCCGGGACGACGGCCTTGAGCGTGGCCGCCGCCATCGCACCGACGACCAGGAACCCGCCCGCGTGCATCACGTCGTGCCGCACCGAGCCCCAGAAGGCCGCGCCCTTGCTCTGCCCCTCGTAGGACGGCCGCTCCGGCGGGCGCATCCACTCGCCGCGGCCCACCCGCTGCCACAGCCAGCCCATCGCGCACGCCACCAGCAGGCTCGCCACGAGCCTGGCCAGCACCATCTCGGGGTTCCCCGGGAACGCCACGGCGGTCGCGGTCAGCACGATCGGGTTGATCGCGGGGGCGGAGAGGAGGAAGGCGAGCGCCGCCGCGGGCGTCACGCCCCGGCGTACGAGGGCGCCCGCGACCGGCACCGAGGCGCACTCGCAACCCGGCAGCACCACCCCGGCCACGCCCGCCGCCGGGACCGCCAGGGTGGGCCGCTTCGGCAGCGCGCGGACGAAGAACGACGCCGGCACGAACACCGCGATGGCCGCCGACAGCAGCACCCCGATGACCAGGAACGGCAGGGCCTGCACGACCACCGCGACGAACACGGTCATCCAGCTCTGGGTCACGGGCGCGGACAGCAGGCCCCGCAGGGGGGCCTGTGCCACCACCGCGAGGACCAGCAGCATGGTGAGCAGGAGGGGCGGGTCGAGATGCCGGCCGCGGTGGGGGGCTTCTTCCTTGGTTGTGGCCACGGGGGACGGTACCTCCGTAGGGAACGGCTGCACTGAGCGGGCCTGTTCGACCCTTTCCTCCCATACGGCGCCCGGCCCTCGGTTGCTCACGGCCTCCGGACCGCATTTTTTAGTAATGGGATCCATTTTCATGTAGCGTTCCGGTCCATCACCCTGTGGAGGAGGACCCCATGGCCGTACCCAAGCGGAAGATGTCCCGCAGCAACACCCGCCACCGTCGCGCCCAGTGGAAGGCGAGCACGCCCCAGCTGGTGCCGTTCACGGTCGACGGCACCACCCACCTCGTACCGCAGCGGCTGCTGAAGGCGTACGAGCGCGGGCTGCTCCACCCCGAGGGCTGAGGCCGTGACGACGCTCCGGGAGCGGCTGCCCGTCACCGTCCTGTCCGGGTTCCTCGGCGCCGGCAAGACCACCCTGCTCAACCATGTCCTCGGCAACCGCGAGGGACTCCGCGTCGCGGTCATCGTCAACGACATGAGCGAGGTCAACATCGACGCCGCGCTCGTGCGCGGGGGCGAGGCGGCGCTGTCCCGCACCGAGGAGCGGCTCGTCGAGATGACCAACGGGTGCATCTGCTGCACCCTGCGCGACGATCTGCTGGAGGAGGTGGACCGGCTGGCGCGGGAGGGTCGTTTCGACTATCTGCTGATCGAGAGCTCCGGGATCAGCGAACCCATGCCCGTCGCGGCGACGTTCGCCTTCGCGCGCGACGACGGGGCCACGCTCGGGGATCTCGCCCGGCTCGACACCATGGTCACGGTCGTCGACGCGGTGAACTTCCTGCCGGAGCTCGCGGGCGGCGACGAACTGGTGGCGCGGGGGCTCGACCAGTACGAGGACGACGAGCGCACCGTGAGCGATCTGCTCATGGACCAGGTGGAGTTCGCCGACGTGATCGTCCTCAACAAGACCGACCTGGTGGACACGGCGACCGCCGAGCGGCTCGCGGCGACCCTGGCGCGGCTCAATCCGGCGGCGCGGATCGTGCCGGTCAGCCATGGGCGGGTCCGGGTCCAGGAGGTGCTCGGCACGCGGGCGTTCGATCTCGAACGGGCTCAGCAGGCGCCGGGGTGGGTGCGGGAGCTGAACGGGGAGCATGTGCCGGAGACCGAGGAGTACGGCATCTCGTCGACCGTCTTCCGCGCCGAACGGCCCTTCCATCCCGGGCGGTTGTGGGACTTCGTGACCGAGGGGCTGGACAGCGGCGCGTTCGGGCAGGTGCTGCGGTCCAAGGGGTTCTTCACGCTCGCCGGGCGGGCGGGGGTCGTCGGGCTGTGGTCGCAGGCCGGGTCGGTGGCCCGCTTCGAACCGACGGCCGCGCAGGATGACGAGGCCCCGTTCGCGCAGGAGTTGGTGTTCATCGGGACGAGGTTGCGGGGGGACGCCCTGCGGACGGCTCTCGCCGGGTGTCTGGTGACGGAGGGCGAGGTGCGGTCCGGGGTGGCCTTCGACGACCCGTTTCCGGCATGGGAGACGCATGGGGTGGCTTGCGGGTGAGGGCACCTACGGGGGTGTGGTCGCGGTTGTGGGGCGGCTGCGGGTGAGTGGGGGCTGGTCGCGCAGTTCCCCGCGCCCCTGAAAGATCGGCCCCTGCGTGCCTGAAAGCAAGGGGCGCAGCCCCGGCTTTTCGGGGCGCGGGGAACTGCGCGAGAAGCACCCACCCACCCGCAGACGGCACTCGCCCCGGACCTACTCCCCGCCCGTCTCCCCATCAACTCCGCCAACCCCGTCGCGTCGCCGCAAGGACCACACGGTCCTCGGCCCGCAGGACGTACGTCGGCGGCAGGTCCCAGATCAGCCCCGAACCCGGCAGCGGCCCCGGGCCCCGCTCCGCTCCCGGCTCCCCGGACGCCGCCGTGTCGAGGGCCAGCACCCGCCACGCTCCCGCCCGGAACGCCTCCGCGACCGTCCGCCCCTCCAGGTGCCGGTGCCCTCGGACCTCCACGGCGGCGAAGAGGAGCACACGGCGCTCGACGGGGATCGCGCCCAGGATCTGGCGCCCCATCATCGCGCCCGCGAACGCGGGCGCGGCCAGGTGCGTGACGCTGCGGCTACGAGTGAGGGCGCCGGGGTGCGCGGCGCGCAGGGTGCGGTAGACGGCCGTCGCGAAGTCGTCGTCGTAGAGGCGCAGGACGACACGCAGGTCGGGGCGTACGGAACGGGCGTACAGGCCGGCTTCGAGGTTCGTCGTGTCGGAGCTGGTGACGGCGAGGAGGGCGTGGGCTCGGTGGATCTTGGCGGCCTCCAGGACGCCCTCCTGGGTCACGTCGCCCAGGACGACCGGCACCCGTAACCGGCGGGCCTCGGCGAGACCGCGTGCCTCGGGGTCCTCCTCGACGCAGACCACCGGAATGTGGAGCTCGCGCAGCCGGGCGAGCACGCGGGTGCCGATCTTGCCGAGGCCGAGGAGGACGACGTGTCCGGACAGGCCGCGCGGCGGCTTGCGCAGGGCGGTGCCGCTGCGGAACGTGCCGAGCGCCTCCAGCACGGCGGCCAGGAGCACGGGCAGGAGGAGCAAGCCCATGAGGCCGGAGAGGAGTTGGAGGATCTGGCGGGAGTCGCTCTGGTCGGTCGCGGGGTCGGCGATCCCGAAGAGGTCGAGCAGGGTCGCGTACGTCGCCTGGAGCGGATGCTCCCCGGTGATCACCATCTGGGCCACGGCGAGGGCGAACACGCACCCGATCATCCCAGCGAGGGACCACCGCAGCCGCCGCGAGAGCAGAGAGCCGACGGCGCCGAGCGGACCGCCGCCGGACCGGCCGGGCGGCAGCGCGGGCCCCGTGTAGCGCACGGTGTCGAGCACGACGGTGCCGCGCCCGGTGGCCGCCGCCACCGCCCGCTCGTCGGGCAGGAGTTGGGGTCCGCGTTCCCCACTGCCCTCGGAACCCTCGGTTCCCGCGGGGTCGTTGGTGGTGGCCGACAGCAGCGCGAGGGTGCAGAGGCCACCCGAGCCCCGTCCTCCCGAGCCCTGCCCGCCCTGGCCCTGGCCGCCCTGACCCTGGCTTCCCGGGCCCTGGCCCGCGTGACCCGGCGGGCGTTCCACGGCCCTCAGCATCAGCCCGTCCGTCTGGACGACCTTGCTGGTCCCGGCCACGGCGGTCGCGGCCAGCGCGGGCGCGGCCGTGTCGGCGTCGGACAGGACGGTCGTCGAGGCGCCGAAGCCGTCGACCCCGTCGGCGGCGGTGCCTCCCGTCGCCAACGCCGATGCCTGGTCGAGGAGTTCCTCGATGTGCTGGCCCAACCGGCGGTTGTAGAGCCTGAGGACGAGCCGCAGGCGCGGGTTGAGGCGGCGGGCGGTGAGGGCCGCGCGGATGTTGGTCTCGTCGTCGTCGTACACCAGGGCCAGCGCGGCGGCCCGCTCCACCCCGGCCTCGGCGAGCACCGCCTCGGTGGCCTCGGCGGCCTCCAGCACCCGCTCGCCGCCGTCCCGCGGGCTGTTCCTGCCGCCGCCGGTGCGGTCGCCGACCGTGCCGGTCCGGTCGCCGGTACTGCCCCCGGCACGGTCGCCGGTCCGGTCGCCGGTGGGTGGATCGCCGTTGCCCGCCGCCCTGTTGACGGCCGCCGTCACCCGGTCGAAGAGCGCGGCGGCGGTGCGGGCGCGCCCGACGACCGGCCGCTGGGCGATCCGCGCGGTGGGCGGCACGACGAGGGTCACCTGCTCCCGGTACACGGTGCGCAGTTCGGCGGCGAGCCGGTGCGCCAGCCCGTCGTCCCCGCAGACGACCATGTGCGCGCCGGGGTCGGCGGGACCCGGCTGCCGGCCGGGGCCGGTACGGCTGTTGGCTTGCGAAGGGCTCCCCACGAGGCAGAAGACTGCCTCATCGACGCGGCCGGTTCCCCAGTGATCCGGATCACAGTTGCCGGTGTGAGTGCCACGGCGGGTGGAAAAACGTACTCAAGGGGGACGGGATGACGGCGGTGTCCGGATGCGAGGATGGGGCGCCATGACCGCAGGGTGGGCTACGCGCACGACACGCGCCGCGATGTTCGCGGCCGTCTGCGTGCTGCTCGCCGCCCTGGGCCACGTGTTGATGTCGGGGGCTCAGGTCCCCTGGTGGGCCCTGGCCGTCGGAGCCGTCGCGACCGGTGCGGCCGGCTGGTGCCTGGCCGGACGTGAGCGCGGCCTCCCGCTGATCACGTCCGTGGTGGTCGCCGCGCAGACGGCCCTTCACTGGGGCTTCGAGCTGGCGCGGCCGTCGGGTTCGGCGGAGGCGGGCGCGGTGTCCGTCGACGCCATGGACATGGGCTCCGCCCACATGAGTCACACCGTCCACATGGGCCCGAACGCTCACATGGACCATGTGGACCCCACCGGTCACCTCCTGGACGGCGCATACACGTCCTCCTCCGGCATGTTCGCCGCGCACCTGCTCGCCGCGCTGCTGTGCGGTCTGTGGCTGGCCCACGGCGAGCGCGCCGCGTTCGCGCTGTTGCGGGCCGTGGCCGGCCGGCTGGCCGCACCGCTGCGGCTGGTGCTCGCGCTGCCCGTCGCGGTGGAGCGGCCTCGTCTGCGGGTACGGCGCGGCCGTACGGACCGCTCGCCTCGTCGACTCCTTCTCGTCCACGCGATCACCTCTCGGGGTCCGCCCGCCGGGACCGCTGTCAGCTGACGACAGCCGGTGCCCCGGGGCAGCCACCACGGCTCGCTCCCGGGCTACGGCCGTACGCCGCCCACGCGCGTGCCGTACGGCCGGCTTCCCTCCCCACCGGACCACCGAACGCGTTCCCACGTGTCGCGCACGTCCGCACGCATCCGTACGCCTGCCTGCCCACCCGCGGTGCCGGCGTGCCCGTGTGCCCGTGCTCGCGTGCCCGTGTCGATGGATGGTCCGGGTCCCGGACGACCCGAAGGACATCAGGTGATCCCCCTTACTCCCCCGCCCGCGTCGATCCCGCGCGCCTCCCGGTCCGCGACCGACGAGTCCATAACCGCCTGGGCGCTCGCCGCGCGCGGCGGGGACCCGGAGGCCGTCGAACGGTTCGTCGGCGCGCTCCACCGTGACGTCCGGCGCTTCGTCGCCCACCTCTGCGCGGACCCGCAGGCGGTGGACGACCTCGCGCAGGACACGTTCCTGCGCGCGCTCGGCAGCCTGCACCGGTTCGAGGGCCGCTGCTCCGCCCGTACGTGGCTGCTGTCCATCGCCCGCCGGGCGGTGACCGACAGCTTCCGGTACGCGGCGGCCCGGCCCCGGCTGTCCGACGTACCGGACTGGCGGCTGGCCGTCGAGCACGCCCAGCCGCGCGGGCTGCCCGGCTTCGACGACGGGATCGCGCTCGCCGATCTGCTGGGCGCACTGCCCGAGGAACGGCGTGAGGCGTTCGTCCTCACCCAGATGCTGGGGCTGTCCTACGAGGACGCGGCGGAGCTGACCGGGTGCCCCGTCGGGACGGTGCGGTCACGGGTGTCGCGGGCGCGGAGCACGCTCGTGCGGTTGCTGGTGGCAGCGGAGGGATGTCGGGAGGAGGGGCGGGAGGGCGAGCGCGTGCTGGTGGCGGCCTGAGGGGGTTCTGCGTCGTCGTTCGTCCGCGGGTTCGGTGGGAGTTCTCGCGCAGTTCCCCGCGCCCCTTACGGGGCGCGGGGGTGTTGGTGGCCTCAGGCACGGCCTCCCAAGTGGCGTTGCGCGAAGTCGAGTTCCAGGCGGAGTTGCTTGATGCGTTCGTCGACGACCAGGGAGCCGTGGCCGGCGTCGTAGCGGTAGACCTCGTGGACGGCGGAGCGGGCGGCGAGGCGGTCGACGTAGTTGTCGATCTGGCGGATGGGGCAGCGGGGGTCGTTGACGCCGGCGGAGATGTAGACCGGGGCCTTCACCGCGTCGACGTAGGTCAGCGGGGACGAGGCCTCGAAGCGCTCGGGGACCTCCTCGGGCGTGCCGCCGAGGAGCGTGCGGTCCATCGCCTTGAGCGCCTCCATCTCGTCGTGGTAGGCGGTCACGTAGTCCGCGACGGGGACCGCGGCGATGCCGAGCGTCCAGGCCTCGGGCTCGGTGCCGAGACCCAGGAGGGTGAGGTACCCGCCCCAGGAGCCGCCGGTGAGGACGAGCCGGTCGGGGTCGGCGAAGCCGGAGCCCACCGCCCACTCCCGCACGGCCGCGATGTCCTCCAGCTCGATCAGGCCGACCCGGTGCTTGAGGGCGTCGGTCCAGGCGCGGCCGTACCCGGTGGAGCCGCGGTAGTTGATGCGGATCACCGCGTACCCGTGGTCGAGCCAGGCGGCCGGGCCCGCGGCGAAGGCGTCGCTGTCGTGCCAGGTCGGGCCGCCGTGGATGTCGAAGACCGTCGGGTACGGGCCGGACACGCCCTCGGGGCGCTGGACGAGGGCGTGGACGCGCCCCCCGGGTGTGTCCACCCAGACGTCCTCCACCGGCACCGAACCGGGCGACTTCAGGCCCGGCGGGTCGAGGACCACCTCGCCGGTCGTGGAGCGGACGACCGGCGGTTCGGCGGCCGAGGACCACAGGTACTCGATACTGCCGTCGGGGCGGGCCGTGGCCCCCGACACGGTCCCTCGCGGGGTGTCCACCCGCTCCAGGGCGCGGGTCGCCAGGTCGTAGCGGAACAGCTCGCTGCGGGCCTCGAAGCTGTGGGCGACCAGCAGCGCGGAGCCGTCCGGATACCACTCGGCGCTCAGGTCGCCCTCCAGCCGGTCGGCGAGGCCGAGGTCGGTCTCCTCGCCGGAGACCACGTCCCAGACGAGCGGCTCCCAACGGCCGCCCCGCTGATGGCCGATGAGCAGCCGGGTGTCGCCGACGACGGGTGCGAACCCCAGCACCTCCAGGCCCAGCTCGATGGTGCCGCCCTTGGTGTCGTCGAGCTCGGCGACCGGCGTGCCGTCCGGCCGGACCACGCGCAGCGCCGAGTGCATCGCGTCGCCGTGCTCGGTGTGCTCGATCGCGATCAGCGAGCCGTCGTGCGAGAGGTCGCCCACGCCGGCCGACTCACGGTGGCGGTAGATCTCGACGAGGGCCTCGCCCTGCCGGGACAGGTGGATCGTGGAGCCGTCCTCGTCGGTGGAGCGGCCGACGACCGCCGTCCGGCCGTCCCGGCCGAGGGCCAGGCCCGCCGGATACGACGGCTCCAGGCCCGGGGCGCCCTCCTCGTCCGGGCCGCCCTGGAACGGCTGGCGCCGCCAGACGCCGAACTCGTCCCCGTCCTTGTCGTCGAACCACCAGATCCACTCGCCGTCCGGCGAGAGCACACCGTCCGTCGTGCCGTTGGCCCGGTTCGTGACCTGGCGCTGCTCGCCGGTGGCGCGGTCCCACGCGTACAGCTCGTACGTGCCCGTGGCGTTGGAGACGAACAGCGAGCGGTGCGGCGCGTCCTCCGCCCAGTCCGGCAGGGACACCCTCGGTGCCCGGAACCTCTTCTCCCAGTCGGGCATGGACCCGTGCTGCTGCTGCGGGGTGGCCCCGTTGCTCTCAGTCATGGCCCCATATTGCCCCGACCGCACGACATCGCGCCGACGAGGTCCCCAGCCTGTGGACAACTTCGGCCGCCGCGGGGTCGGCCGGGCTGATCACCCGTGCCCGGGTCGGGGTCGTCCGGGACGATTGTCAGTGCCCGGGTGCAGACTCGCCGCATGACCTCAACGACACGAAGGACGGACACGGGAACGACTACGGGGCCCCGGGCGGGGCCGACTACGGCGACCGCTGCGGGGACGACCGCGCGTGCCGATCTGCGCGGGACGGTCGAGCGGTTCTGGGCCACCGCCGAGGGCCGGGACTGGGTCGCGTTCGCCGAGACGCTGGCCGAGGACGTCGTGTACGAGCTGCCGCAGACGCGGGAGCGGATCCGCGGCCGCGAGCGGTACGTGGAGTTCAACCGGGAGTACCCCGGTGACTGGCACGCCCGGATCGAACGGATCGTCGCGGAGCCGCCGCGACCGGGGTCGCCGGGGCAGGTCGTCAGCCGGACACACGTCACCGTGGGGCTGGAGGAAATGTACGCGATCTCCTTCTTCACGGTGGACGAGGACGGCCGGATTGCCGCGATCACGGACTTCTGGCCCGAACCGTACGAGCCTCCGGCCGGGCGTGAGCACCTCGTCGAGCGGTACTGAGGGGGCGTCGCGGCGGGCTCGGCGGGGCGACCCCGGGGCCGGGGGCCCCGCGCGGGCACCGTACGGTGGAAGGCGTGTACCGGTTCCTGCTGACGCCCCGATGGTGGGGGATCAACGTCTTCGTGCTGCTCGCCATCCCGTTCTGCGTGTTCATGGGGTCGTGGCAGCTGAGCCGGTTCGAGGACCGGATGCAGGACCATCGCGCGGCGACCGAGCGGATCGACCCGGCGGACCGGGCCCCGGCACGCCCGCTGGAGTCGTTGCTGCCGGTGGACAAGGAGACCTCGGGCGAACTGGCCACCGTGAGCGGGCGGTACGGCGAGCAGCTCCTCGTGCCCAACCGTGAGCTGGACGGCCGGACCGGGTTCTACGTGCTGACTCTGCTGCGCACCGACGAGGGCAAAGCCCTGCCGGTGGTACGGGGCTGGCTGCCCGGCGCGGCGGACGCCGACCGGGCCCCGGCGGCCCCCTCCGGCGAGGTCACCGTCACCGGGTCGCTCCAGGCCTCCGAGACCCCGGGGTCGAACGGCGTGCCCGTCCAGGGCGGGCTGCCGACCGGTCAGACCTCGGCGATCAGCGCGGCGGCGCTGGTGAACCTCGTGCCGGACGACCTGTACGACGCCTGGATCACCCTCGACAAGGGCGACTCGGGCATGAAGGCCGTCCCCGCGACGGCGCCGCAGGACACCGGGCTCGACCTCAAGGCCTTCCAGAACCTCGGTTACACCGGCGAGTGGTTCGTGTTCGCCGGCTTCGTCGTGTTCATGTGGTTCCGCCTGATCCGCCGCGAGGTCGAGTTCATCCGCGACACGGAACTGGGGCTGCTGCCCGACACCGCCGAGCCGGACGGAAACGGAGACGGCCGTAGCGCCGCCGCACCGGACGGTGACGGAGACGGCGACGAGCAGGGCGGCGGCGAAGCGAACCGAGACGGGGCGCACGCCGACCGAGCCGACGAGAACAGCTCCCGCGAGGCCGAGCCGGCCCCGTAGGACCGACGGGCTCCGCTGAGAATCGACGGCATCCCACGGCCACGCCGGGGCCCGTGGCCCTGCCGCCCCCGTCAGGCACCCCGGCAGGCCAGTCAGGTCGCTGCCATCAAACCCGTCCGGTAGACCACGCCCGCGCAGGCGTTGCCGATGTTGGCCGAGAAGGTGGCGATGCCGCCCTCGGTGGTGTGGGAGACGAGGACGCTGCCGTCGCCGACGCCGTCCTCGGTGAAGAGCTGGGTGGAGACGGAGTTGGTGCCGTCGGTCGTGGTGCCGGGGCTCGCCTCCCCCGTGGGCGTCGGGTCCGGTGACGGATCCGAACCGCCGGTGCCGCCGCCCGTCGTCCCGCCGGCGGTCGGGCAGGGCTCGGACGGCACCCAGGCGAACCGCACCTCGTACGCCGCTCCCGGCTGCAGCACCAGCTGGGTCAGGGACAGCGACGGGTCGGGCAGTCCGGCCGCCGCGTCACCGGCGACATGGGTCGCCACGGTGATCTTCGACCCGTCCGCGGCACCCTGCGGGAGGGCGCTCACAGAGCCCCCGCCGGTGACCGTACAGCTCGTGCCGGAGATGTTGGAGATGCGGAAGGAGCCGTAGACGGCTCCGCCGGAGTCCGGTGCGTCCACGCTCCCGCCCCCACCGAGCTGGGCCGCCGTGCACAGCGCGGAGGCGGCGGCCGTCGGCGTCGCCTGCGTGCCGCTCGTGGAGCCGCTGCTCTGGCCCTTGCCCTTGTCGCCCTTGCCCTTGTCCTTGCTCCTGCCGGGCTCCTTGGACCCGCCGGAGGAGCCTCCTGACGAACCGTTCCCGCCGGTCTGGCCCTTGGACTGGCCCTCGGTCTCCTGCTTGTGCGAGCCGTTGCCCATGATGGAGGTGTTGACGTCGGAGCCGGTGGAGTTGGAGACGTGCACCAGGGCCGGGATCGCCGTGCCGATGAGGAGCGCGGCGGCGGCCATGCCGACGACGGCCTGACGCTTGCGGGTCCGCCGCGCCGGTACCGCCCGCCGCAGATGCTCCAGGGTGCCGTCCCTGGGCTCGATCTCCGCCACCGCCTGGTGCAGGAGATTGCGCAGCACCAGTTCGTCGGAGTCGAACGCGCCGAGACCCTTCGCCCCGGAGCCGTTCAGCACCGCGCCGTTCAGCACGGCGCCGTTCAGCACCGCACCGTTGAGCGCGGGGCCGTCCGGCGCGGGGCCATCCGGGGTCGCGTCGTCCGTACTCGGGTCAGCCGAATTCAGGTCGGCCGAACGCGAGTCGTCCTCACGCGAGTCGTCCGGAGCGTGGCCTTCGAGATCCTGGCCCTCGGGGTGGGGGCCTTGTTCTTCGGGGCCGTGATTCACAGTTCCGTTCCCAGCGTGCGATTGCGTTTCTTCGTGCTCCTCGAGCCCGCGCCCCCCGACGCGCCCGTCCCGCCCGCGCTGCTCCGCGCGTTCGTCCTCGCGCTCCTCGGCGCGTTCGTCCTCGTCCCGGCGCCCCCAGGAGGCACGCCTCCTGGCGCCGAGCTCGTCCCGACCGCCCGGCCCGCCGTGCCTGTCGGGTCCGTCGTGCCTGTCGGGTCCGTCGTCCTTGCCGTGCGTGCTCATGCGGACGCCTCCATGGCGACGCGCAGTGCCGCGATGCCCCGGGAGCCGTACGCCTTCACCGAGCCCAGCGATATACCGAGTGCCTCGGCGACCTGGGCCTCGGTCATGTCGGCGAAGTAGCGCAGCACGAGAACCTCGCGCTGCCGCCGCTGGAGCCCCTTCATCGCCTTGATGAGCGAGTCGCGCTCCAGCTGGTCGTACGCGCCCTCCTCCGCGCTCGCCATGTCGGGCATCGGCTTCGACAGCAGCTTCAGGCCGAGGATCCGGCGGCGCAGGGCGGAGCGCGAGAGGTTCACGACCGTCTGGCGCAGATAGGCGAGCGTCTTCTCCGGGTCCCGAACGCGCTTGCGCGCCGAGTGCACGCGGATGAACGCCTCCTGGACGACGTCCTCGCAGGAGGCGGTGTCGTCGAGGAGGAGCGCCGCGAGACCGAGGAGCGAACGGTAGTGAGCGCGGTACGTCTCGGTGAGGTGGTCGACCGTCGTACCGGAGGCCGGCACCGTCGACGTGTCGTCCGCGCCGTCGCGCTGGCTGGGGATGCGGGTCGGCCGCGCCGCGGGCATCGGCGCGATCACCGGCATGCCGCCGGCCGAACCGGGCATGCGGGGACGGCGGGGTGGACGCAGGGCGGTGCCCCTCGTCTGTACCGCGGTGAAATCGAGTACCTCTGCCACGCCTGTTGGACCCGCATCCCCCCGTCGGGGTTGTACGAGACAGGCATTACTTTTGCGTCAGACCGCACACGTGTCCGTATGGCATGGGCGCTGGTCGGTATGGCGGCCACGTCCGTCGGCACGCAACGCGCAGCCATCGGTACGACCCACCGAACACCGGACAGCGCGTCGAACGCCCTCATGCGTACCAGCTCTTCCCCTATGCCCCAAGTGGTGGCGCCCAGCCCCGCCGAAGGGCGCCCGGTAAAGACGCTCCCCGTGCGCCGCGCGGTTGCGGCGGACGGGGAGAAAAATCCTCGATCACCGGGAGGCCTGAATCAACCCGGAAATCCGGCGGCGGTGCGGGCGGAAATCGTCCGTCCGTGGAACCACCGACCCGAAGAACTTACACGCCACCGCTGACAGGGGCCGACGCCGTAGGGGCGGGGAGTGCGGGTTCGTCGGCGACCGCGGGCCCGGTGGGCTTCTCGCGCAGTTCCCCGCGCCCCAGGAAGATCAGGCCCTGCGGGCCTGAAAGCCGACGGGGCCGCAGGATGAAAAGCACGGGGCGCAGCCCCTGCTTTTCAGGGGCGCGGGGAACTGCGCGAGAAGCCCCACGCACCCGCACCCGACCACGCACCCGCACCCACACCCACACCCGCACCCGCACCCGCACCCGCCAAAGCGACCCGCGCCCCGAGCGACTACGCGCCCTTCACCACCAGCTCAGCCACCTGAACCGCGTTCAAGGCGGAGCCCTTGCGCAGGTTGTCGCCGCAGACGAAGAGTTCCAGGGCCGTCGGGTCGTCCAGGGCCCGGCGTACGCGCCCGACCCAGGTGGGGTCCGTGCCCACCACGTCGGCCGGCGTGGGGAACTCCCCCGCGCCCGGATCGTCGTAGAGGACGACCCCGGGGGCCGTGGCGAGGATCTCCCGCGCCTTGGCGACCGTGACCTCGCCCTCGAAGCGGGCGTGCAGGGTGAGGGAGTGCGCGGTGACCACCGGCACCCGTACGCAGGTCACGGCGACCGGCAGCTTCGGCATTCCGAGGATCTTGCGGGACTCGTCCCGCACCTTCATCTCCTCCGAGGACCAGCCGTCCGCGCGGAGGTCCCCGGCCCACGGCACCACGTTGAGCGCCACCGGCTCCGGGAACGGCCCGGTGCTGTCGCCCACGGCCCGCCGTACGTCACCGGGGGCGGTCCCCAGCTCCGTACCGGCGACCAGGGCGATCTGCCGGCGCAGGGTGTCCACGCCGGCCCGGCCCGCGCCGCTGACCGCCTGGTACGAGGAGGCCACCAGCGCGCGCAGCCCGAACTCGGCGTGCAGCGCGCCGAGCGCCACGATCATGGAGAGGGTCGTGCAGTTGGGGTTGGCGACGATCCCGCGCGGCCGGTTCCGGGCGGCGTGCGCGTTGACCTCGGGGACGACGAGGGGCACCTCCGGGTCCATCCGGAAGGCGCCCGAGTTGTCGACGACGACCGCGCCCCGGGCCGCCGCGACCGGCGCCCACTGCTCGGCGACCTCGTCGGGGACGTCGAACAGGGCGATGTCGACCCCGTCGAAGGAATCCTCCGACAAGGCCGACACCTCGACCTGCTCCCCGCGCACGGTCAGCTTGCGGCCGACCGAGCGCGGGGAGGCGAACAGACGGATCTCGCCCCAGATGTCCGCGCGGTGGGACAGGATCTGGAGCATGACGGTGCCGACGGCCCCGGTCGCGCCCACGACCGCGAGCGTCGGCCTGCCGGCGCGCCCGGCATCGACCGCCATCAGCGACCGCTGCCGAGACCGCTACGGACACCGCCACCGATGCCTACGCCGACACCGCAGCCGTGCGCCCGGCACGAGCCGTCGCACGAGCGGTACGAGCCGTCGTACGCCCGGTACGAACGGACCGTCATCGTCCGGTGCCTCCGTAGACGACGGCCTCGTCGCTGTCGGAGTCGAGCCCGAAGGCGGTGTGCACGGCGCGCACGGCCTCCGGCACGTCGTCGGCGCGGGTGACGACCGAGATGCGGATCTCGGAGGTCGAGATCAGCTCGATGTTCACACCCGCGTCGGACAGCGCCTCGAAGAAGGAGGCGGTGACGCCCGGGTTGGTCTTCATCCCCGCGCCGACCAGGGAGATCTTGCCGATCTGGTCGTCGTAGCGCAGCGAGTCGAAGCCGATGCCGGCCTTGTTCTTCTCCAGCGCGTCGATGGCCTTGCGGCCCTCGGTCTTGGGGAGGGTGAAGGAGATGTCCGTCAGCCCGGTCGTCACGGCGGAGACGTTCTGCACCACCATGTCGATGTTGACCTCGGCGTCCGCGATGGCGCGGAAGATCGCGGCGGCCTCGCCCGGCTTGTCCGGGACGCCGACGACCGTGACCTTGGCCTCGGAGACGTCGTGGGCGACTCCGGAGATGATGGCGTGCTCCACCTTGTGGTCCCCTTGCGACTCTGGCTTCTCGTTGCTGACCCAGGTGCCCGGCAGTCCGGAGAAGGACGAGCGGACGTGGATCGGGATGTTGTAGCGGCGGGCGTACTCGACACAGCGGTGGAGCAGCACCTTCGAACCGGACGAGGCCAGTTCGAGCATGTCCTCGGAGGAGATCCAGTCGATCTTCTTCGCCTTCTTCACGACCCGCGGGTCGGCGGTGAAGACGCCGTCGACGTCGGTGTAGATCTCACAGACCTCGGCGTCCAGCGCGGCGGCCAGCGCGACGGCGGTCGTGTCCGACCCGCCGCGGCCGAGGGTGGTGATGTCCTTCTTGTCCGCGCTGACACCCTGGAAGCCGGCGACGATGGCGATGTTGCCCTCGTCCAGCGCGGTCCGGATGCGGCCGGGCGTGACGTCGATGATCCGGGCTTTGTTGTGGACCGAGTCGGTGATGACGCCTGCCTGGCTGCCGGTGAACGACTGGGCCTCGTGGCCCAGGTTTTTGATCGCCATGGCCAGCAGCGCCATGGAGATACGCTCTCCGGCGGTCAGCAGCATGTCGAACTCACGCCCGGCAGGCATCGGTGACACCTGCTCGGCGAGATCGATCAGCTCGTCCGTCGTGTCGCCCATCGCGGAAACGACGACGACCACCTGGTGGCCGTTCTTCTTCGCTTCCACGATCCGCTTGGCGACGCGCTTGATGCCCTCGGCATCGGCTACGGAGGAGCCTCCGTACTTCTGCACGACAAGGCCCACGTGCGCTCCTCGCTCCGTTTCAGTCCCTTATCCGCACATACACACGCACTCACACGTGCTGCGGCGGTCGGCTCAGTCTATCGAGCGGTCGAATATCCCTTCCCTGGTACCGCATGGTGAGATGTCCCGCTCACCCTTTGATCACCTGGGTTTTCTCCGGGCCTTCCACCGGTTCCACCCGGCTTCTCGCCCGGAGCCTCGACCGCTCCGGGAACGTCCCTGCCCAGGTCGTCGCCGAACAGTCGGCGCGGACGCGGAAAAGTGCCTGGAGTCACACCCCGGCCCACCGAGGACCCTTCCGCCGAGGGAGCCGCAACTTTCAAGCATTAAGGTCGTGGCCGTGCGCGTACTTCTGGTGGAAGACGACGAGCCGGTCGCCGAGTCCCTGCGACGAGGGCTCCTTCGGTACGGCTTCGAGGTGCGGTGGGTCAGCACGGGCGGGGCCGCGCTGTCGTACGACGGCCCGTACGACGTCGTCCTCCTGGACCTCGGGCTGCCCGACACCGACGGCCTCGACGTCTGCAAGGCCCTGCGGGACCGCAGCCAGGTGCCGATCATCGTGATCAGCGCCCGCAGCGACGAGACGGACCGGGTGGTCGGGCTGGAGCTCGGCGCCGACGACTACGTCTCCAAGCCGTTCGGCGTGCGTGAGGTGATCGCCCGGATAAGGGCGGTGATGCGCCGGGTGCAGCCGCGCGCCGCCGGCACGCCCGCCGCCGGCCCCGACCGCTACGGCCCCCGCCTCACCGTCGACCGCAAGGCCGCGCGCGTCCACCTGGACGGCACGGAGGTGGCGCTGGCCCCCAAGGAGTACGACCTCCTCGCCTTTCTCACCGAGGAGCCGGGTGCCCTGATGTCGCGCGAGCAGATCATGGAGGCGGTCTGGGACGCGAACTGGTTCGGCCCGACGAAGACGCTCGACGTCCATGTGGCCGCGCTGCGGCGCAAGCTCGCCGGGGCGATCACCATCGAGGCGGTGCGGGGCGTGGGGTTCCGGCTCGTCGTCGACGAGGGCGCGGGGCCGCCGGCGGTGAGGGCGCGGGGCCGCCGGGGTGAAGGCGCGGGCGGCACCAGCGGTGAGGGCGCGGGCGCGTCATGATCCGTCAGCTCATCCGCAGCTACGTGCTCCTCGTGGCTGTGGCGATCGCCCTGTTCACCGTGCCGGTGGCGTTCACGCTCACGGATCAGCTGCGGGGGGACACCGAGCTGTCCGTCAAGCGTGAGGCCGAGACCATGGCCAAGCTGCTGGGCACCGACGACGTCGCCGCGTGCGAGGCCCTCACGCAGATGGCCAAGGCGTACACCGACGACGACGCCGAGGTCCAGGTGTCCGCCACGAACGGCTGCGGGCCCGAGGGCTTGGCGGCACCGGTCCGGGACGCGGCCCTGACCAGGGCCCTGGAGGACGGCAGGGCCACCACCGACTGGGGAGCCGACTTCATCTGGGGCGACAACCTGGTGATCACCGTCCCCGCCCATGAGCGCACGGCGAACGGGAAGGCGACGGATGAGGTCGTCGGCGCCGTACGGATCGTCTTCTCGACCGACCACCTCACCTACCGCCTCTGGACCATCTGGGGCTTCCGGGCGGCGCTGGCCGTCCTGGTCCTCGCGGCCGCCGCGTTCATCGGCGTGTTCGCCGCCCGCCGGCTGACCGCTCCGCTGCGCCAGCTCAACGAGATGGCGAGCAAGATGAGCGACGGCGACCTGACGGCCCGCTCCCCCGTGACAGGCCCCCAGGAGACACAGACCCTGGCACGGACGCTGAACCAGGCGGGCGAACGCCTCGACACGCTGATCGCCTCGCAGCGCATCTTCGTCGCCGACGCCTCCCACCAACTCCGCACCCCCCTCACGGCGTTGCGGCTGTCGCTGGACAACATCGCGGACGGGGTGGACGACGAGTTCGTCCGGGAGGACGT
The DNA here is from genome assembly GCF_020982545.1 of Streptomyces sp. MNU76. Classification (GTDB taxonomy): domain Bacteria; phylum Actinomycetota; class Actinomycetes; order Streptomycetales; family Streptomycetaceae; genus Streptomyces. Next base: position 319,169 of record NZ_JAJKLK010000007.1, read on the forward strand.
GGAGCAGGCGACGGCCGAGGTGGTCCGGATGAGTCGCCTGGTCAACGGCCTGCTGGTGCTGGCGCGGGCGGAGGCGAAGGTGACGGTGGCGGAACCGCTGTCCCTCCGGGAGATCATCCAGGAGCGACTCGCCTTGTGGAGACCGGCCGCCGACGAGCGCGGAGTCACCATCACGCTCAGGGGGAGTGCCGACGGCCGGCCGCTTGTGCTGGCCAGCCCCGGTCATCTGGACCAGGTCCTGGACAACGTGCTCTCGAACGCCCTGGAGGTCTCGCCGGACGGTGCGACGATCACGGTCTCGATGGAGACCCGGGGCGACGTGGTGGTGCTGTCGGTGCTGGACGAGGGCCCCGGCATGTCGGACGCCGAGAAGTCCCGCGCCTTCGACCGTTTCTGGCGCGGTCAGGGCCTCACCGGGAAGTCCGGGTCGGGCCTAGGTCTCGCCGTCGTCAAGCAACTCGTCACCGACGACAACGGGACCGTGGCCCTCAAGGACGCGCCCGGGGGCGGGTTGTGCGTCGCGCTCACGCTGCGGGCGGCGCGGCACGGGGGTGGCTGAGCCGGGAGAGCTCAGCCGGCCTCGGGTGGCTGAGCCGGGGGGTTCTCAGCCACGCTCGTGAGGGCGGGTGCTCAGCCCTCGGGCATCGCCGACGAGTGGTGGTTCACGATCTTCCACACGCCGTTCCGCTTCTCGTACTCGTAGGTGTAACGAGCCTCGACGACACGCTTCTTGCCGGTCTTCGGGTCGGTGAGCGTGAAGGCGTAGGAGCCGGTGTCGATCGCGGAGTTGCCGTCCAGGACGTTGATGATCGTCTTGGTCTTCCTGCCGACCGGCTTGTTCTCCAGGAAGTGGTCGAAGTAGTCGACGATGCCGGCGCGGTCGGTGCGGATCTTGTTGGAGACGGTCGGCAGGAGGACCGCGTCCTTCGCGTAGCGGTCCGCGACCTTCTTGGAGTCACCGGTCCGCAGCGCCTTGTTCCAGCCGTCGAAGAGCGCCGCGATCTCCTTCTTGGAGGGCTTCTTCGGCGCGGCCTCGGCCCCGGCCATGCTGACACCGGCGGTGACCGTGCCGACGGTGACCAGAGCGGTGGCGGTGACGATGGCGGCGCGTATCCGGTTCTTGCGGGTCATCGCGATCTCCCGTGCGAGGTGGGGGTGTTACTGCCGCCGCTTCCTGTGCGGTGGAAGTGACACAAGATTCGCGTGACGCCGGTTAGGGGCCGTGCAACGGACGTACAGGCCCCGGGCAAGGTTCGTACAGGATGGTCGGACGACCCGTGCGACACATCCCGGCCGGGGGCGGGTCAGTCCACGTACTCCTTGAGGGGCTCGGTGTCGAGGATGATGTTCACCGGGTCGGGGAGCCTGACCGTGGCCCCGAAGGTGAACTTCTCCTCGTGCTGGTAGCGCCCACCTTCCGGCTCGTTGAACACCACGACCGAGCCGTCGTCGCGGTCGATGAGGAGGTAGACCGGGATGCCTGCGGCGGCGTAGCCGTCGGGCTTCTCCACCCGGTCGCGCTGATGCGTGTCCGAGTCGTGCGAGGTCACTTCCAGCACCATGAGGACGCCCTTGGCATCCGACCAGTCGCCATGCCCCATCGGGAAGCCGAACGGCGCGAGCAGTCCGTCCGGGCGGGCCCGCCCCTTGCGGTATTCCTCGACCTTCATCCCACGATCCCCGTAGAGCCACAGCTCGGGACGGTGTTGCATGCACAGCCGCTGCAACCAGGCGACGATGTGGTCGTGATTGCCATCGGTCACCGGCTTGACCTGAACCTTCCCCTTGATGAACTCCAGCCTCACCATCTCGGGGGCATGGCGTTCCAGCTCCTCGAACTCCTCGACGGACATCTGCGGCCGGTGTTCGGGCGTGGGGGTGGTCATGGCGTCGCCTCCTCGACTCCATGGTGCCCTGACCGGCACGTCCTGCACGCTCATACACGCCTCCCGGCCAGGCCGGCCGCACGGCGCAGTTCCTCCACGCGGGCCGTGACGTCCACGACCTCGTCGGCGCCGGCGTCGGCGTCGGCGTCGGGGAGGCCACCGGCACGTGGTGCGGGGAGGAAGGTGTCCGGCACCGGGGCGTACATCGGCCCGTCCGCCTCACACTCCGCGAGGCATTCGGGGCACAGGCCGTTCACGAGCTCAACGGCTCGCTCGTCCGCGTCACAGAGACCACAGACCATGATCACGCGGGTCACACGAGCGCGCCGGGCCGCCTTCTGCCGCAGCTTGGCCTTCGCCGGACGTGTCGACGGGGTCGGGGGCATCTTGTTCTCCAATCGTTTGCGGGCGAATCCGCCCGGGTTGGTGACCTCCGACGGCAAGCCGTCGGTCAGTGCCGTGGTGACGTCCTGTGGCGTCGCGCCGCGCGACAGCCACTGCGTGACCAGGGATTCGAGGGAGTGACAGTCGGCTTCGGACAGCGGCATCCGGGGATCGACGGAACGGAGTTCGGCGAGCGTCCGGTAGGCGGTGCTGGGCTGGTCCACCGAAGGGGGCGTCGGGCCGGGGTCCTGGGTCTGGATCGGGTGGGGGTCGGAGTGGGTTCTTCGGGCGTCTCGTCAGCGGGCTCGTTCTCCTCGACCCGGACCAGTCCCGACCGGTGGTGCTCCGTCACATCCCTGCCGTCGCGCTCCCGCGCGAAGTTCGCCCACCACTCCACGGACCTGCGGGTACGCGACCAGTACGTTCGCGTCACCCACCGCATGGAGCCTTCCTCGACGGTGATGTGCTCATTGATCCAGCGCAGATGCCCGGCGTGGACGAGGCGGCCCGCCGATGTACGCACCGCCTGCTGGCCGTAGTGCGGATGCTCCGCCGCGATCACCTTGTGGCCCATGGCGTGGCCGTCTTCGAGGTGGTCGATGAAGACGGCGATCTCGGCGTCACGGGGGCTCAGATGTGCGAAATCCGGGTCCGCGTGCGGGTCTTCGTCACCTACGGAACGTTTTCCGCAGCCCGTTTTGGCCATCGGGTGAGACGGGGAAGGCAGGGCAGCACTAGGGTGGGCGTAAGCCACGATCGAGTCTCTTTCGATCCGTAGGTCTAGGCCCTGGCAGCGGTGTTGGCGCACCGGCCGGGGCCGATCTATTTGGTTGGTTGCCGCGAACCTAGAGCGACTTTACGTTCCGAAGCAATCCGATCACGGAACGTCACCCTTTCGGGTTGCGCCCCTTCAACTCACGTACAGACCTGGTTGGTTGGTTTGGGTTTTCACCCAACCCAGAGATCTTGGAAAACCCCATGGAAGAGCTCGGGTCCCGAGGCTCAAGCCCCGGGCCGACCTGCGGAAACGAAGGCCCTCCAAGCGGGGGCGGTGAGGGTGAGGGTGGGGCCGGTGGGGTCCTTGGAGTCGCGTACGTGGACCGTCAACCGTGCTTCGGATAGGGCGACTTCAACACAGTCGCCGCCCTCGTCGTCGCTGTAGCTCGACTTGAACCACGCCAGCTGCTCACTCATCACGGTTCACCATCCGCTCGATGAAACGGGCCGATTCAGCGGGGCTGAGGGCCTGCGCGCGGATCATGCTAAGCCGCTCGGTCACGCGGTTGACAACCTCCGGATCAGCCGAAAGCTCGCTGGCAAGCGGCCCTTCCGTGAAGACGAACCGTTCGTGATCACGCGTCTCCAGCATCACCATGGGCCCCAAGAGGGCCGCACTGATGGCTCGCTCGAAGGGGAGCACCTGCAACAGGACGTTCCGAAGGCAGGACGCCTCCAGCAAGCGCCGCAGTTGTTCGGCATCCACCTGGGAACTGCGCAGGACCGCCTCGTACAGCACAAAGCTCAGGGCCACCGAGGGCTTCCGCTCCGTGAGGATGGCCTGCCTCTCCAGACGTGCGGCGACCCTTTCCTCCACCGTCTCCTCGTCCAGAGGTGGGTAGCGATTCTCGATCAGTGTCCGCGCGTAACCCGGCGTCTGCAACAACCCAGGAACCAGCGCGACTTCGTACGACCAACGGCTGATCGCCTCCCTCTCCCGCAGCATGAAGTCCTGAGCCCTCGCCGGAAACTTCTCCCTCTGGAGATACTCCTTGGCCGAGCTGAGCAGCCCCTGCGCCCCACACAGCTGATCCGCCACATCAAGCACCCTCGGGGTCGGCATCCGCACCCCTTGCTCCATGGACTTGATCGTGTCCGGCGAGTAGTTCGCGGCCTCGGCCAGCTCCTCGCGGGTCACGTTCGCCTTCGTGCGCCAGCGCTTCATCTGGTTGCCGCCGTAGCGCCAGGCAACCGGGGGTTGGGAGTTGGCGTTGCACTGGACCGACACCGCGCGCACCTCCGACCGATACACACCCGCGTGTATCACCTCAGTCACTACCGAGCGTAGCCCGCCGATCGCCACCGTGTGACCATGACGGACGCAATTCACCGGCCCCCGTGGGTGCCCGTGGCGGGGCACCGGCTGCGCGTGGTCGGCGTGCACTTCGACGCCGTACGGATCGAGGGAGCCCTCGGGGAGACCGTCGCGGACAGGCTGATCGAGGTGACGGACGGGGACGCGGGGCCGGTCGTCCTCGAACAGGCCGGGTTCCGGTGGATGTACTTCCTGCTGAGGCCGGGCACGGTGCACGGACACGCCTGGCTGCCGGGTGTGCAGCGGTTCGGCCTGAACGCGGGGAACATGCGGACGGTGACCTACGTCGGCATCCCGGCCCTCGACGGCAACACGTTCCCGCTGCGCTGGTACTCCGAGCCGACCCCGGAGACACCGTACGTGGCACCGGAGTTGTTGCTCACGGCAGTGACTGCGGTGCGCGCTGCCCAGGCCGACCGGGAGGAACCCTGACGTGAGTGCAGTGCCACCGCCAGAGACGTTCCCGAGTCGTGTCCTGCCTAGAGCGTGCCCAGCGCCGGTGCGAACGCGATGAGCAGCGGGAGCAGGGCCAGGAGCGCGGCGGCCGTCGTTGTGGCCGCGCGGCGGGTGCGGTCGAGGCGGGGCGGCGGCTCCAGCAGCCGCTCCACCCGGTCGCCCAGCAGGCGGCGGGTGGTGGAGCAACTCAACACGCCCCGGTGCTGGTTGAGTTGGATGAGGGCGAGGGCGGTGGTGAGGTGACCGCAGCGGCGCGATGCCGTGTCGTCGGCGGCGAGTTCGACAAGCCGGTGGGTCTGGTCGGCGAAGTGGGCGAAGAGGGGGATGCGCGGGAAGCCCGTGGCGAGGGCGGTCGAGAGATGGAGCAGCCAGTCGTGGCGGGCGCGGGCGTGACCCAGTTCATGGGCGAGCACGGCGTCCAGCTGGCGGTCACTCAGCCTGCCCAACGCACCCGTGGTGACGACCAGTTGGGGCGGGGCGCCCGGCATGAGCCACGCGTCGGGGTACTCGTCCTCCAGCACCAGCAGCGGCCCCTTCGCCTGCGGCAGGCCCGCCGGGAGATCGGGGGCCCGCTCCCGCAGGTGCGCACGGCGCAACCGCCGCCGGCGCCGGGCCTCGACCAGCTCCCGGGCCAGCATCGCACCGCTCCAGGCCGCCCCCAGGGCCAGCACCAGCGTCAGTACGGCCGTCCAGGGCGGCGCGGCCGTGAGGTCGTACGCGGCGGTCACGGCCGGGGGCGCGGGGGCGAAGGCATGCGTCCGAACCGTCTCGAACACGGCCGCCGCGCCCAGCACCAGCGCCGCGAGACAGCTCAGCAGGGCCGCCGCCACCAGGCACTGCCACGTCCACAGCGCGACCACGGGTTCCCGCTCGGGCCACCTGGCCCTCAGCAGCGCACGGGGACCCACCACGGCGGCGGTCAGAGCCACGGCGACGAGAAGCAGCAGGAGAACGGTCACGTCACTGGGTCCGGTTCCTGTCGGGGGGCGGGCGACGGTGCTTACGCTACCGCCGGTCCCCGCACCCGCAGCACCCCTTGGCGTGCCCCGAAGCGGGCGACGAGACAGGCGAGGCGGCAGGCGACGAGGCGGTCGTTCGAGGCCGGCGTCCAAGCGTTCGAGGCGGACGACGGACGATGGAGCTACTTGACCTTCCTGCCCAGTCCCAGCGGCCCCGCGATCTCCTCCGCCATGACCTGGCCCGCCTCGAACTCCAGCGTCTCGTCGCCCATCAGTTCCTGGTCGGTGTCGAGACCGTCCAGCTCGGCGAGGGGCTGATTGAGGCGGACGTGGGCGACCAGGGACTGCAGGGCCCGCAGGGTCGCCGACGCCGTGGAGCCCCAGTTGGAGAAGTAGGAGAACTGCCACCACCACAGCGCCTCGGTGGTGCGGCCCGCGCGGTAGTGGACCATGCCGTGGCGCAGGTCGGCGATGACGTCGGCGAGGTCGTCGGAGATCCGGGCCGGGACCGGCGCCTTGCGGGGCTCGTAGGGGTCGAAGACCTCGGAGTAGACGTCGACCGGGTCGAGCATCAGGGCGAGGCGTTCGCGCAGCTCGTCCACGTCCGGCTCGAAACCGGGGTCGGGCTCGTAGCGTTCGTCGGGCACGATGTCCTCGTGCGCGCCGAGGCGACCGCCGGCCAACAGCAGCTGGGAGACCTCCAGCAGCAGGAACGGGACGGCCGAGTCCGGCTCGTCGCCCTTGGCCACCTCGGTGACGGCGACCAGGAAGCTCTCGATCTGGTCCGCGATCTGGACCGCGAAGTCGTCCGGGTTCAGGTCCGTCGCGTGCAGCGTGGCGTCAGACATCCAGCAATCGTCTCCCCTCGAAGGCGCGGCCGAGGGTCACCTCGTCCGCGTATTCCAGGTCGCCGCCCACCGGGAGGCCGCTGGCCAGGCGGGTGACCTTGAGGCCCATGGGTTTGATCATGCGGGCGAGGTACGTGGCCGTGGCCTCGCCTTCCAGGTTCGGGTCCGTGGCCAGGATCAGCTCGGTGACCGTGCCGTCGGCCAGGCGGGCCAGCAGCTCCCGTATGCGCAGGTCGTCGGGGCCGACGCCCTCGATCGGGCTGATCGCGCCGCCGAGGACGTGGTACTTGCCCCGGAACTCGCGGGTGCGCTCGATCGCGACGACGTCCTTCGGCTCCTCCACGACACAGATGACGGACGGGTCGCGGCGCGGGTCGCGGCAGATGTTGCACAGCTCCTCCTGCGCCACGTTGCCGCAGGTCGCGCAGAAACGGACCTTCGCCTTCACCTCGAGGAGGGCCTGCGCGAGCCGTCGTACGTCCGTGGGCTCCGCCTGCAGGATGTGGAAGGCGATCCGCTGCGCGCTCTTGGGACCGACGCCGGGCAGCCGCCCCAGCTCGTCGATGAGGTCCTGGACCACGCCTTCGTACACGGACTGCCGTCCTTCCTGGTGTCTTTCAGTACGTACCGTAGTCGGCCGCCGCCGCTCCGAGGAAGGCGGTACCGGGCACGGATGGGCTCGCCGGGGGGTTGCGGGCGAGTTCTGCGGAGTTCGGAGGTGTCGGGAGGTGTTCGGGCGAAAAGTCGCGCCGGGGGCGCGGAGAGGGTGGGTGAGGGGCGGCCGAGAGGCCCGGTTCAGAAGGGCAGGCCGGGGATGCCCGAACCGCCGCCGAGGCCCTGGGCGAGGGGGCCCAGTTTCTGCTGCTGGAGGGTCTGGGCGTTCTCGTTGGCCGCCTGGACGGCCGCGACGATCAGGTCGGCGAGGGTCTCGGTGTCCTCCGGGTCCACCGCCTTGGGGTCGATCTTCAGGGCGCGCAGTTCGCCGGAGCCGTTGACGGTGGCCCGCACCAGACCGCCGCCCGCCTGACCGTCGACCTCCGTCCGCGCGAGCTCCTCCTGTGCCTTCGCCAGGTCCTGCTGCATCTTCTGGGCCTGCTGGAGCAGCTGCTGCATGTTGGGCTGGCCACCACCGGGGATCACGTTCAGCTCCCTCGCACGAGTACTTGCGGAGGTCCGCGGGGACGGATCTACGGACGCCCCCGTGGACCTTCTTGCGGTCGCAACGAGCCTACGTGGTCGGCACGGCCTCTGCCGCGCCACTCTTTCGAGTGAGTCGGCGGGGATTCATATATCCGATCAAGGGCATCTTCCAGGGGATAAGCGGCGAAAACACCATCTTCGCCACCCATTGGGCGGTAGGAAGGGGTCCGGCCGCGTCAGGGTGGTGCGTGAGCGCCGTACGTACGTAGGGAGTGCCGGGTGAGCCAGCCGGAGATGCAGCCCGAGGGGGGACCCCAGGACGGGCGGGGTGAGGGGTCCGGGCTGTGGGCGGAGCCGTGGACGGCCGCGACCGGACCGTGGGTGGGGAACTGGCCGGGCGGCCGTTCCCGCAGGGGGACTGGGGGCAGCGGCTGGAGGAGCTGTACCAGTGGGTCGAGCGGGCGGCGCTGGAGACCGCGTCGTGGTATCTCGCGGACCGGGTGTGGAAGCGCCTCGCGGCGCGGGTACTGCGGGTCGGCGCGGCGACGGGCGCGCTCGTCGGGGCCGCGCTGCCGCTGCTCGACCTCACCGGGGCGGTGGGCGGGGCGGCCCCCTGGGGGTATCTCGCGCTGCTGTCCTGTGTGGCGTGCGTGGCGGTGGATCGGTTCTTCGGGGTCACCTCCGGGTGGATGCGGGACGTCGCCACGGCCCAGGCGGTGCAGCGGCGGTTGCAGGTGTTGCGGTTCGACTGGGCGTCGGAGAGCGCGCGGGAGGTGCTGGGACCGGCGGAGGGGACGGCCGGGGAGGCCGCCGAGCGGTGCCTCGGGGTGCTGCGGCGGTTCTCCGAGGACATCACGGAGCTGGTGCGGGCCGAGACGGTGGACTGGATGGTGGAGTTCCGGGCGGGGCGGCGCCGTCGGGGTTGCGGGTGGGGGATCCGCGGGTCGGCCGGAGGGTGGTGAACGGGCGGGTGCCGTTGCCTCCGGCGGCTCGGCCGAACATGCCTCGGCAGCGGCCGCCAGAGGCTCGGTAGGGGCCGCCGGGGGCGGCGGGGTTCTCTCGCCGCCCCTACCCGTCCCATCGTCGCAAGGGGCTGCGCCCCTTCGACCCCCACGTGCGGGTTCGGTGGGGGCTGGTCGCGCAGTTCCCCGCGCCCCTGCCCCGAACCTCTCAGCCCGTCTTCGTGTAGGTCACCGACTTGCCCGCCGTGTCGACGCGGCGGAGTTGTCCGTCGGGCAGGAGGGTGACGGTGGTGGCGGCACCGGGGGAGCAGGACTCGGCCGGTTCACCGGTGGTGACGGTGGAGGGACCGATCCGGAGCGGACCGTCGTCGTCCGGTTCGTCCGTCAGCGTCGCCTCGAACACGCAGTGGTACGTGCCGCCGCCTTCGAGCGGTCCGTCCGCCGTGAGCGAGAGCACCGTGTCGCCGACCTCGCCCTGCCGGATGACGAGCCGGCGGGTGTCCGCGCCGCCGAGCGTGGCGTCCCAGGTGCCGAGGAAGTCCTCCGGGACCGTGCCCGCGTCGGGCGCCTCGGTGGTCGGGTCCGGCGAGGTCGCGGGGTCCGTGGGCTCGCCGGTCGTCGGCCCGGGCGTCTCGGGCGCGCTCGTCGTCGTACCGCCCTTCGCGTCGTCCTTCTCGCCGCCGTCGCCCCCCTTCTTCATCAGCGCGTACACCGAGCCGCCCGCGCCGAGGGCGACCACCAACGCGACGGCGACGAGCAGCACGGAGGCGCCCCGGCTCCCGCGCTCCGGTTCGGGACCCCCGCCGGGGCCCGTCCCGGCCCCGGGCCCGTAGGGGGGCTCCGATCCGTAGAGGGGCTCCGGCCCGTACGGCGGGGTCGCGCCCAGCCCCGCCCCGGCGGCGCCTCCGTGCCCCTGACCGCCGCCGTACGGCTGCTGCCCGTACGCCCCGTACGGCGCCTGCGGTCCGCTCTGCGGGTAGCCGTAGGCAGGGCCGGGGGCGGGTGTACCGTAGCCACCGGCAGGCTGCTGGGTGTACGGCTGCGGGAAGCCATAGCCTACGGGCGCGGGCCCCGGGTTGTAACCACCGGGTGCGGCGGCGGGCCCGGGTGGGGCCGCGGGAAGAGGCGGCTGTGCGGCGGGCGCCCCGCGACGCGTGTCTGCATCCGGTCCAACGGCTCCCCACCCGGCGCCCCGGCGGAGGCGGCACGGCACCCTCGGGCGGGGCGGCGGGGTGATCGGCCGGAGCCGGGGGCGGCGCCGGGAGCTGCCGCCCCAGCCGCCCCACCCGAGTGCGGGGACGGGGAAGTGCCCGACGCGGCCCCGAACCACCGTACGGAGAATGCGGGTCACCCAGCGGATACACGGGCGGAGCCGACGGCGGCCCGGCGGCCCCGGCCGGGGGCGCGGACGCGGGACCGGCGGACGGCGCACCCGCCGACGGTGTACCGGCCGACGGCGACTGCTGGGCAGCGGCACCGCCCGCCAGGTTCGCGGCGGCGGCCCCGACGGGCTCGCCGACGGCCCGAGGGCGGAGTCGACGGCGGGGTCGACGGCGGAGCGGGGAAGTCAGGGGACTGGCCCGGCGCCCCGGGTGCGGGCCCGCGGCGGGCGGGGCCGAGGCCGAGGAAGCCGCTGCGGTCGGCTGCCCGGAGTGGCCGGAACCACCGGAAGCCGTAGGCCGACCGCCTCCCGCCGGACCTCCCGGCGCGCCGAAGCCACCACCCGGCACACCCGGCCCACCCGCAGCCGCCGCGCTCGCCGCAACCGCCGGGCCTCCCGCCCCGCCGATACCTCCGACAGCCCCTGAACCCCTGGAACCCCGGGCACCCCGAAGCCCCGGACCTCCCGCTCCCGGCCGCCCGGGCTGCCCCGATCGACCAGGCTCCCCAAGCTGCCCCGGTCCCGCGCTCTCCTCCGGGTCCTCGGCCTCCAGCAAGCGCACCGCGTGCCGGCCGAGTTGGGCGACCAGGGCGCTCGGCAGCCACGGGTCGCGGGAGCGGCCCGCGAAGACCGTGTCCTCGGCGCCGGTGCGCTGGAGGATCTGGGCCAGGGTGGGGCGGGCGGCGGGGTCCTTGCGCAGGCAGTCGCGGACGATGTCGTAGAGCCCCTCCGGCAGCCCGTCCAGGTCCGGTTCCTCCTGGGCGATGCGGTACATCAGCGCGTGGACACCGGAGTTGGCGGCGCCGAACGGCAGGTTGCCCGTGGCGGCGTAGGAGAGGACGGAACCGAGGCAGAAGATGTCGCAGGCAGGGGTGACGCGGTCGCCGCGCACCTGTTCGGGCGCCATGAAACCCGGCGACCCGACGAGCGCGCCGGTGCGCGTCAGTCCGCCGTCCGTCACGGTCTCCAGCGCCCGCGCGATCCCGAAGTCGATGACGCGCGGCCCGTCGATGGTCACCAGGACGTTGGACGGCTTGAGGTCGCGATGGATGAGCCCGGCCGCGTGGATGTCCTCCAGCGCGTGCGCGAGCCCGGCCGCGAGGATGCGTACGGACCGCTCGGGCAGCGCCCCGTGGTCACGCCCCACCACGGCCTGGAGGGAGGGCCCGGCGACATACCCCGTGGCGACCCACGGGACCCCCGCCTCGGTGTCCGCGTCCAGCACCGGCGCGGTCCAGTACCCGCCGACCTGCCGCGCGGCCCGCACCTCCTGACGGAACCGCGCCCGGAACTCCTCCTGCTCCGCCAGCTCCTGCCGGACCAGCTTGACGGCGACGGTACGGCCGCGCTCGGACCGGGCCAGGTACACGTTCCCCATGCCGCCGGCCCCCAGCCGGGCGAGCAGCCGGTACGCCCCGATCCGTTGCGGATCCCCGGGCCCGAGCTTCTCCATGGCCACCGTCCCCCCGATTCCCGTGCCGCCCCCGCCGCGTCCGTGGACGCGTGCACGTATCCGTGTCTCCGTGCATCCGTGTGCATGTACGTACGGGTACGTCGCCTACGTCGGCAACCTCATCAACGTCGTCTACGTCGCGTACGTGCGCAACGGACCGATCGTAGTGCGGCCGTGCGGGGAGTCGGATGGGGCGGTGTCTACGGTTCCGTAACAGCGTCCGGTGGCGCCGCGAGGTCGTCCAGGACGGCCGACAGCCTTTCCAGCGCCCGCACGGTCGCCGCGAACTCCTCCTCCCCCAGCGCCCGGGCGAGCCGGGCGGCCAGGGCCGCGTGGCCCGGGTCGATCCGCTCGATCGCCGCGCGGCCGGCGGGCGTCGGCGTGAGGAGCTTGGCGCGACGGTGGGCCGGGTTGGGCAGGTACACGGCGAGCCCCCGGTCGACGAGGAGATCGGCGACCCGCTGGACGCTCTGCCGGGTGATGCCCATGGCGCGGGCGACCCCGGCGACCGGCAGCGGCTCGGGCAGCACCGCGCCGAGCACCTGCCACCAGGCGGCCGTGAGCCCGGCGGGGCCCGCCAACTCGTCTGCCACGGAGAGAAACTGGCCGTTGAGGCGGAAGACACCGAGGGCGGCGCGGCTGAGGAGGTCCTGCTGCTCGCGGCTCACCGGGCCGCCGCCTCCAGCACGGCGTACGCCTCCGCGTCGGAGTCGTGGAAGAGGCGGTACCAGGCGTCGAGGACCTCGCCCTCGTAGACACCGAGGAGGCGGAGGACCTCGCGGGCGAAGGCGACGGGTTCGGTGGGGCCGGCGGTGACGAGCAGCCCGGAGCCGTCGGTGACGGCGTCCGCGTCGACGTACCGCTCACCGCCGCCGTACCCGGTGGCCGCGAGGCAGAAGAGGGCCGCGCTGGTGTGGTCCCGGTCGTCCAGCAGCCCTTCGCGGGCGAGACCGGCGGTCGCGCCGCAGATCGCGGCGACGGGTACGCCGGCCGCGAGGAACTCCCGCGCCTTCCGGGCGAACGGCGCGAGCGCGTCTCCCGTGTCCCACAGGTCAGCGCCGGTGAGGACGAGCAGGGAGCTGTCCTCGGGCCGCAGCCCTTCCAGCGCGGAGTCCGGCTGGATCCGCACCCCCGCGATCGTCCGCACGGCGCCGGTCCCCTCCCCGACCGTCCGGACCTCGTACCCGCCCCGAGCGAGCCAGGCGGTGGTGTGCCCCGTCTCCCAGTCGGCGTAGGTGTCGTACACGGCGAGATGAACGGGCTTCCGATTCGTCATGACAGCATACTGACACAGCGACAGTGTGCTGTCAATTGAGCAACGGCCCCTGCGGGCCTGAAAAACGTGGGGCGCAGCCCCCGCCTTTCAGGGGCGCGGGAAACTGCGCGACCAGCCCCCACCGGACGGACGCCTGGGGGTCGAAGGGGCGCAGCCCCTTGCGAGGACGGGACGGGTAGGGGCGGCGGGGGCGACACACTGTCGCACTCACCGAGCCGCACGCAGACACAAAGCCGATGTCCCCACCCACCACCCACCCCTAGCCTCACCACCATGACCCCTCGCCCCAACCCCCAGGCTGGCGCCCAGGTGAAGGCCACGGACCGCGCGCACGTCTTCCACTCCTGGTCCGCACAGGAACTCATCGACCCCCTCCCCATCGCCGGCGCGGAGGGCTCCTATTTCTGGGACTACGACGGCAACCGCTACCTCGACTTCACCAGCGGCCTCGTCTACACGAACATCGGCTACCAGCACCCCAAGGTCGTCGCGGCCATCCAGCAGCAGGCCGCCACGATGACGACCTTCGCCCCGGCGTTCGCGGTCGAGGCCCGCTCCGAGGCCGCCCGGCTCATCGCGGAACGCACCCCCGGCGACCTGGACAAGATCTTCTTCACCAACGGCGGCGCCGACGCGGTCGAGCACGCCACCCGTATGGCCCGCCTGCACACCGGCCGCCCCAAGGTCCTCGCCGCGTACCGCTCGTACCACGGCGGCACCCAGCAGGCCGTGAACCTCACGGGCGACCCCCGCCGCTGGGCCTCCGACACCGGCACGGCGGGCGTCGTGCACTTCTGGGCGCCGTTCCTCTACCGCACCCGTTTCCACGCGGAGACGGAGGAGCAGGAGTGCGCCCGCGCGCTGGAGCACCTGGAGACGACGATCATCTTCGAGGGGCCGTCGACGATCGCCGCGATCATCCTGGAGACCGTCCCGGGCACCGCCGGGATCATGGTCCCGCCGCCGGGCTATCTGGCCGGGGTCAGGGAGCTGTGCGACAAGTACGGGATCGTGTTCGTCCTCGACGAGGTCATGGCGGGCTTCGGTCGGACCGGCACCTGGTTCGCGGCGGACCTCTTCGACGTCGTGCCCGACCTGATGACCTTCGCCAAGGGCGTGAACTCCGGCTACGTCCCCCTCGGCGGGGTCGCCATCTCCCCCGCGATCGCCGAGACCTTCGCCCGCCGCCCCTACCCCGGTGGTCTCACGTACTCCGGCCACCCGCTGGCCTGCGCCGCCGCCGTCGCGACGATCGGCGTGATGGAGGAGGAGGGCGTCGTCACCAACGCCGCCTCCCTCGGCGCCACCCTCATCGGGCCCGCCCTCCACGAACTGGCCGACCGGCACCCCTCCGTGGGCGAGGTGCGCGGCACCGGCATGTTCTGGGCGCTGGAGCTGGTGCGGAACAAGGAGACCCGCGAGCCCCTCGTCCCCTACAACGCGACCGGTGAGGCGAACTCCCCCATGCTCGCCTTCGGCGCGGCCGCCAAGGCGGGCGGCCTGTGGCCCTTCATCAACATGAACCGCACCCACGTCGTGCCCCCGTGCACCATCACCGAGGCCGAGGCCAAGGAGGGGCTGGCCGCCCTGGACGCGGCGCTGTCCGTGGCGGACGAGTACACCGTGTGACGCCGTGACAGGCGGCGGTGCCGAGCGGAAGGGCTGAAACTTCTCCCGCGAACCCGAACGCGTAAGGTGACGTGCTCGTAAGAGAACTCAGAAGAGGACTCCGAAGAGAGCTCGGAGAGCACGCACAGGACGCGTGCGCGTACGCGGATGGGGGACCCAGACCACGATGCCCGGCACCGGCACCGGCGGCGGCACTGGCGCCGTGACCCGCAGCACCCTGCGGCAGCAGCTCGCGGACGCGCTCCGTGACGAGGTGCTGGCCGGCAGACTCAAGCCCGGGCAGGAGTTCACCGTCAAGGAGATCGCCGAGCAGTACGGCGTCTCGGCGACGCCCGTACGCGAGGCGCTGGTGGATCTGTCCGCGCAGGGGCTGCTGGACGCCGTGCAGCACCGGGGTTTCGAGGTCCGCGCGTACTCGGTGGCCGACTACCGGAACATGGTCGAGGCCCGCATCCTGATCGCCGACGGCATGTTCCGGCGGCTCGGCGACCGCAAGGTCGACCCGCGTACGGCGGCCGCGCTCGCCGGGGTCCGACGGCGCGGCGAGGAGGCGCGGCGGGCCGCGACCGCCGGGGACCTGGACATCCTCATCGGCTACGACCTGCGGTTCTGGCGTGAGCTGAGCGCCCTGTTCGGCAACCCCTACCTCACCGACTTCCTGCACCGGCTGCGCGTGCAGTCCTGGGTGTGCGCGGTGCAGTACCTGCGGCAGGGCAGCCACGAAACGGACGACCTCAAGGGCCGGCTGTGGGCCGACCACACCGATCTCGTCGACGCCCTCAGCCGCCGGGACGCGCAGAGCGCGCAGGAGATCATCGCCGGTTACGACGAGCAGTCCCTGACGCTTGTGGAACGACTGGCGGACGGATGAGCCCGACCCCGAAGACGGGCGGCGGGCAGCTGAGCGTCGACCTCTCCGTGGTCGTCCCCGCCTACAACGAGCAGGACCGCCTCGCCCCCACACTCGACGCGATCATCGGTCGTCTCTCGGTCACCGAGGCCGCCGCCCGCTGGGAGATCATCGTCGTCGACGACGGGTCGACCGACGCGACGGCCGAGGTCGTGGCCGCCGTCACCGCCCGCGACGCACGGGTGCAGTTGGTCTCCGACGGGCCCCGCAACCGGGGCAAGGGGCATGCCCTGCGGCTCGGTGTCCTCGCCTCGCACGGCCGCCGGGTGCTGCTCACGGACGCCGATCTCTCCGCGCCCATCGACGAGTTGGAGCGGCTCGACAAGGCGCTCTCCGACGGCCACACCGCGGCGATAGGCTCGCGCGAGGCGCCCGGCGCCAGCATCGAGCGCCACCAGCACCGGCTGCGCGAGACGCTCGGCCGGGCCGGCAACTTCCTGATACGCGGCGTCGCGGTGCCCGGCATCCGCGACACCCAGTGCGGCTTCAAGCTGTTCGACGGCGACCGTGCCCGCGAGGCCTTCGCCGCCTCCCGACTCGACGGGTTCGGGATCGACGTGGAGATCCTGCGGTACTTCCACCGCAACGGCTGGCCCGTCGCCGAGGTCCCCGTCCGCTGGTCCCACCAGCCCGGTTCGAAGATCCGCCCGAGCGACTACGCCCGGGTCCTCGGCGAACTCGCCGCCCTGCGGGCCCGTTCCGTCCGCCGGGCCGACATCCTCGCGGTCCTGGGCTTCCTGCTGATGGCGGTGACCCTCTACATCGGCCGCTGGACCGACCCGAACGGCCGCTACCTCCCCGACTCCCTCCAGGACCAGAACCAGTGGGAGTGGTTCTTCGCCGTCACGGCCGACAACCTCGTCCACTTCCGCAACCCGCTGTTCACCACCTTCCAGGGCTTCCCCGACGGCGTGAACCTGATGGCCAACACCGTCATGCTCGGCCTGTCGGTGCCCTTCGCGCCCGTCACGCTCCTCCTCGGCCCGGCGGTCTCGCTCGCCCTGGTCATGACCCTGGGCCTCGCCGCCACGGCAGGCGCCTGGTACTGGCTGATCGTCAAACGGGTCGTACGGCACCGGGGCGCGGCCTTCGCCGGAGCGGCCCTCGCCACGTTCGCGCCGCCGATGGTCAGCCACGCCAACGCGCACCCGAACTTCGTCGTCCTGTTCATGCTCCCGCTGATCGTCGACCGGGCGCTGCGCCTGTGCACGGGCGCCCGGACCCGGCGGGACGGGATCGTCCTCGGCCTGATGGCGGCCTACCAGGTGTTCCTCGGCGAGGAGCCCCTCCTCCTCGCCGCGATGGGCATGCTGCTGTTCGCCGTCGCGTACGGCCTGGTGCGCCGGGACGTGGCCCGCGCGTCCTGGCGCCCGCTGCTGACGGGCCTCGGCATCGCGGTCGTCGTGGCCCTCCCCCTGGTCACCTTCCCGCTCTCCTGGCAGTTCTTCGGCCCGCAGAGCTACGGCAACATCGCGCACGGCGCGAACTCCGGCAACAGCCCGCTCGCGCTCCTCTCCTTCGCCGAACGCTCCCTCCTCGCGGGCGACCGCGACCGCGCGGACGCGCTCTCCCTCAACATCACCGAACAGAACGCCTTCTACGGCTGGCCCCTGGTCCTGCTGGCCCTCGGCATCGTCGTACGGCTGTGGGAACGCCCCCTGGTGAAGGCGCTCGCCGCCACCGCCTTCGCCGCCGCCGTGCTCTCCCTCGGCCCCGAGTTCCGCCTGCCGCAGACGGACCTCGTCCTGCCCGGCCCATGGGCGCTGCTGGCGGAAAAGCCGCTCTTCGAGTCGGTCGTCGAGGGCCGGGTGGCGATGATCTGCGCCCCGGTGCTGGGCATGCTGCTGGCGATCGCCTGCGAGCGCCTGGCGGCGGCCCCCTCCCTCGGCACCCGCTACGTCGGCTTCCTGTCCGTCACCCTCGCCCTGCTGCCGATCGTCCCGGCCCCCCTGAAGTCCGTGGACCGCGCCGAGGTCCCGGCGTTCTTCGCGGACGGCACGTGGCGGTCGTACGTCGACGTCTCGGCCGGCGAGACCCTGGTGCCGGTGCCGCTGCCGGACCCGGGCAACGCGGAGGCGCTGCACTGGCAGACCACGGCGGACTTCGGGTTCCGGATGCCCGGCGGCTACTTCAACGGCCCGTTCGGTGAGGACCGGGTCGGCATCTACGGCGCCGTCCCCCGCCACACCTCCAACCTGCTGCGTGACGTCCGCTACACCGGCAAGGTCCCGGTGATCGGGGAGAACTGGCAGGCGCAGGCCCGCAGGGACTTCGCGTACTGGCACGCGGGTGCGCTGGTCCTGCGCCCGCAGCCGTACGACGAGCAGCTGCGGGAGGCCGTGGACGAGCTGGTCGGCCGACCCGGGAGGTGGGTGGCCGGAGTGTGGGTATGGGACCTGCACGAAGGGGACTGAAGACGCGTTCAGCGACTACGCTTCCCTGACCACTGTGTGCCGTACGCGAACGTATGCCTACCGTGCGTGTGCGGCCGGATGACCGAGGAGTTCTCTTTTGGCCTGTGACCTCTGGTTGGTCCCGCTCGTCGACGTGCTGTGCCACACGCCCGACAACCCCTTCGCCGAGGAACTCGCGCTCTACAACAAGCTGCTGAGCGAGGCCGGGCTGCCACCGGTCCCGGTGTACCAGTACATGCCGGGGCTGACCGGGGAGGTCGCCCCCGTCGCGGGTTTCGACTACGACGCGCTGCATTTCCTGCGTCGCGCCTACCTCTTGCAGGTGTGCGGGCTCGCGGTGACCCCGGTGGACGCGCTGGGCGGGGACTACGAGCAGCTCCTGGAGATGTTCGAGGGCACGGCCCAGCAGTCGCACCTGGTGTGGCACTACGACCATGCGGGCGCCTACGTCCCCGTCGACTTCCCGCAGCCCCTCTCCAGCGACGAACTCCTCGCCGGCGGCGGCCCCCTGGGCTCCTCCCAGGGCCTCCTGCGGGAACTGGAGTTCGTGGCCCCGGCCATCGGCATCGACCCGGCGAATCCCCCGGCACCGCCCGAGGCGCCGCTCGCGCCCACGGAGTTGGAGGAACCGGCCGTCGCGGCGCCCTACGACCCCAGCCCCTTCGCCCGTGAACGGCACGTCTGGCTGGGCCTGCACGCGGCGACGACCCGCAGCCTGGCGCAGGGTTCGATGATCGTCTTCAGCTGAGCCCGGTTCTCGACGACCGGCGCTCAGCGCCCCAGGGCCGCGAGGCCCTTCTGCATGTCCTCCGCGTTCATGACCGGGGTGTACGTGACCTCGGCACCCAGTTCGAGGAAGAACGGCTCGGCGATGGCGGGCATCTGTGAGCTGTCCTGCATGTCGAAGACCAGGTAACAGGCGCGGTGCCCGTTGTCGGCGGTGAAGTACGCGGCCTCCGGCTTCACCTGCTCCATGGAGGCCTGCATCAGCTTCCCCAGAGTCCCGTTCCGAATGGCCTCGTTGGACTTCTCGGTGTCGAGCCGGGCCTTGAGCATCATGCGCATCTCAGTCACTTCCTCCGGTCGCCCGATATGCACACCTTGCGTGCTTTATCGATTCTATGCCCGATGTGCACGTGCAGCAGGAGGGTGATGGCGCCCCGGTTGGCCGCCGACAGGGGCTGGGCGGACACATGACGGGCGGCGGCGCGCAGTTGGGAGACGGCGGTACCGGTGTGCGACCGCACGGTAGTCGGCGACCGCGAGAGTCTGCAGCCACGCGCGTACCTCTGGTTCGAGCTCGATCACGTAGAGGACCTGGTCCTCGATCATTGCTGCTCCCACAATCGCTGCGCACACGTCTGCGCTGCCGCCTGTCGCCGTCGCCCGTCCAGGCAAGCAGTGCCGCAACCGCGAAGCGGCCGATTGAAGGGCGCGTCACTCGAACGGGAGGGTTCCCCGTCCCGGGCCCATCCGGCCGCCGTCCCGGGGACGCGGCGGCGGCCGACACCGTCACCGGGTCGGCCGCCTCGCGCGCGGGGTCGCGGACTAGCGGACTAGAGGAACGAGTTGATCTCGATCGTCTCGTCGCGGCCCGGGCCCACGCCGATCGCGGAGATCGGGGCGCCGGACATCTCCTCCAGTGCCTTGACGTACGCCTGGGCGTTCTTGGGCAGGTCGGAGAAGGACTTGGCCGAGGTGATGTCCTCGGACCAGCCCGGCAGGGTCTCGTAGATCGGCTTCGCGTGGTGGAAGTCGGACTGCGAGTACGGGAGTTCCTCGACGCGCTTGCCGTCGATCTCGTAGGCGACGCAGACCGGGATCTGCTCCCAGCCCGTGAGGACGTCGAGCTTGGTGAGGAAGAAGTCCGTCAGACCGTTCACGCGGGTCGCGTAGCGGGCGATGACCGCGTCGAACCAGCCGCAGCGGCGGTCACGGCCGGTGGTCACGCCCCGCTCGTGGCCGATGCGGCGCAGCGCCTCGCCGTCCTCGTCGAACAGCTCCGTGGGGAACGGACCGGCGCCGACGCGGGTGGTGTACGCCTTGAGGATGCCGATGACCCGGCTGATCTTCGTCGGACCGACGCCCGCGCCCGTGCAGGCACCGCCGGCCGTCGGGTTCGACGAGGTCACGAAGGGGTACGTGCCGTGGTCGATGTCGAGGAGCGTGCCCTGGCCGCCCTCGAACAGGACGACCTTGTCCTCCTCCAGCGCCTGGTTCAGCACCAGGACGGTGTCGGCGACGAACGGCGCCAGCTTCTCGGCGTAGCCCAGCAGCTCCTCGACGACCTGGTCCACGGCGATCGCGCGGCGGTTGTAGAGCTTGGTGAGGAGCTGGTTCTTGACGTCGAGGGCCGCCTCGACCTTCTGCGTCAGGATCGACTCGTCGTACAGGTCCTGGACCCGGATGCCCACGCGGTTGATCTTGTCGGCGTAGGTCGGGCCGATGCCCCGCCCCGTCGTACCGATCTTGCGCTTACCGAGGAAACGTTCCGTGACCTTGTCCACGGTGACGTTGTACGGCGTGATGATGTGAGCATTGCCGCTGATCAGGAGCTTGGACGTGTCGACGCCGCGCTCGTTCAGACCGCTCAGCTCGGAGAGCAGGACCGACGGGTCGACGACGACTCCGTTGCCGATGACCGGCGTGCAGCCGGGGGAGAGAATCCCGGAAGGGAGTAGGTGGAGGGCGTACTTCTGATCACCCACGACTACCGTGTGGCCGGCGTTGTTGCCGCCCTGGTAGCGCACCACGTAGTCGACGGATCCGCCTAGCAGGTCCGTCGCCTTTCCCTTGCCTTCGTCACCCCACTGAGCACCGAGCAGCACAAGTGCGGGCACGCGCGTACACCCCTTCCGGGCGGGGCATGTCCATGGTCGGGGGCGTACGCGATGGCTTGTTACCGTCGCGTGCGCCGCGCGACCGTCGTTGGCCGCACACTGTGGACCCGGATGCCCCGGAATAGACGAAGCCCCTGGCGCAATAGCGCAAGGGGCTCTTGCACAAAGATGCTACCCGAGGAAGCGAGGCAGGACCGAGGTGGCGACTGACGACCAGCTCCTCGTGGTCATCGACCCCGTCGCCCGTCGCACGGACGGCGAGGCCGTACGGATCGCGAAAGACGTGCTCAGCGCGGGTGCGGCGAGTACGAAGGTGTGCCTTCCGGATGGGCCGGAGGAATTCGCGCGGGCACTCTCGCGACGCGGTTCCCGGCGCCCTGTGCTGGTCGGCGACGACCGCGCGCTGCTGCGGGCGGTGTCTCACCTGCATCGGCGGCGGGAGCTGGCGGGGTGCGCGCTCTCCCTGGTTCCCGTGGGTACCGCCCTGGGTCTCGCCCACTCCCTGGGTGTGCCCCCCGGCGCGGTCGCGGCGGCCCGCGCCGCCCTCGACGGCGTCGAACGGCGGCTGGATCTGCTCGTCGACGACAGCGACGGCGTGGTCCTGGGTGCCCTGCGCATCCCGGCCCTGCCGGGCGTGCCGCCGCGGGACACGCCGGAGGCGGGCGGCCCGGCGGGCGCGGCCCCGCCGGGCCCTGGCAGGGGCAAGGCCGCCCCGGGATCCGACCGGGGCGCGGCTCCGGGGCGGACCGGGACGGCCTCCGGGACAGGGACCGGCTCCTCCGGAACGGGCCCCTCCGGAACCGGCTCCTCGGGTACGGCTTCGGGGGCGGGCCGGGAGGCGGGCAGTGGCGCGGGGCCGGACGGGGCGACCCGGTCCGGAGAGGGGTCGGCCGAAGGTTGTGCGTCACCGCCGTCGGGCGCCGGCTCCCACTTCTGGCTGCGCGCCTGGCCGCAGTCCCTCGCCCGTACGTTGTCGACGCGTCCGGCGATACCCGCCCGGATGTCCCGTCCGCTGCGGCCCTCGCGCATACGGGTCGCCGCCGGGGGCGGGCCCGGGCCCTGGCGGCTGCGGGTGGAGGTGGACGGGGTGATCCTCGTCGATCTGGACCAGCCCGTGGAGGCCGTGTCCGTCGTGCCCGGCGCCGACGGCGGCGCCGACGTCGAGATCCGGCCGGTGTCGGTGGGCGCCGAGGCGGCCCCACTGCTGGCGACCGGCCACCGGGTGACCGTCTCCGGCGCGGACTTCCGCTACCGGGCGGACTCCCTGGTGGCGGGCCCGGTGCGGACACGGACGTGGACGGTACGGGAGGCGGCGTGGGGGCTGACGCTGCCGGGGTGAGAACGGTTTGGGTGCGCCGGGCGGGCGTGCGTGGGGGCGCCCGGCGGGTGCCGGGCGCCCCTGGGTCAGCGGGTCACTGGGCCACCGTGTCCCGGGTCATCGGGTCAGCAGCTCATGGCCCAGGTGTGGGAGTCGCCGTTGTCGTTGGCGGCGCCGTTGTAGCCGACCTCCTGGCCGGGGGTGAGGCAGATGGTCATGTGCCCGCCGAGCTGCGCGCGGGAGTACACCTTGACGTGGTCCTTGACCCCGGGTCCGGAGACGCCGTGGTTGGCCCAGGAGGAGTCCTCGTCGGCGATGTTGCTCTCCCACCAGCGGTCGTCGCCGGGCCACTCGACCTTCATGCCGCCGAAATTGGCGTCGGTCCAGACACAGAAGTTGCCGGTGCCGCAGGCGGCGGCCTGAGCCGGCACGGACGACGCGAGAACCAGTCCGGCGGAGAAGAGCAGGGCGGAGAGGAGGGCGGTGAAGCGCTTCACTGTGGTGGATTTCCCTTCGGGGGTGGGGGGTTGGTGGTGCTGGTACTACCGATCAGAGAGGTGGCTTCGGTGAGGGCCCGGGACCGCAGCCGCCGCCACTCGGCGAGTTCCGTACGCCGGTCCGCGCGGACCTCGGCGAGGGCGCGGTCGGTGTGGGCGGCCTCGGGAGCGAGGTTGTTGACGATCGTCGACGTACGGAACCAGCGGCGCTGGTCGCCGTAGAGCCGCCGCTGGGCCTCGGCCAGGCAGCCGTCGGTGTGGGCGCGGACGACGTGCCCCGTGGGCAGACGCAACGACAGCTCCGTACGCCCCGCGCCGAACATGGCCTCCGCGACACGCGTCCGCCCGACGTCCGGCGAGCCGCCCTGCCCGGGGCGCGGCGGGGTGAGCCCCTGCCGGGCCAGGCAGTCGTCCGTCAGCCGCTGGGTCGCCGCCTTGATGACGTCGTCCGGGGAGAACCGGGGCGGCGGAGCCGACGCCGAGGCGGCCGGTGGGGCCGGCGAACAGGCGGTACCGGCGCCAAGGAGCAGCCCACAGAGGAGGAGCACGGCGAAGGGCGTGGCGGGGACGGCGATGGAGGTGGGGACGCGGGTCTGGACGGGGACGCGGAGGGAGGCGGGGATGACGGGTCGGCGCATGGGAGGGGTTCCCGGAAACGGTGGTTCGGTCGACAGGGCCAGCCACAGCTGACACGGCGACCTGCCCACCGCGCACGCCGATATGCCCGTTTCCACCCGTACCGGCGAGCGCGTGGGGGCGCGTGTTGCCGACGCCGCGACCCTCACCGGAGGGCCGACGACGGTATGCGCCGTGAGGCCCGCACGAGGGTGCGACACGCCGTCGCGATCACTTCTCGGCGACGGATTTCACGCGGCAGGGCGCATTGCCCTCCGGGCAGGCAATTTCCGACCTTTGAGGAACCGTCAGGTGCGCTTCAGGCCGCGACCTGACGTGGAATCAGGGAGCGGGGTACGTCCCGGCGACTCCAAGAGGGTGACTACGTGTCAGCGTGCGCGAGTGTAGATCGCACCAGAATTCGAAATACCAGCTCATCGCCATATTTTGATGGTGCGTCAGGCACGCCGATCGTCACCCGTCAGGGCGACCATTCATGCGGCCGTTCGGCCTCTTTTCCGGCCCCACCCCAGCCCTCTTCGAAATGACAGCGGAAATGGCCGTCATTACGTTCGTTCTCGTCGGCAGGTCCTGTCGACGAGAACGAAGAGAAGGGGAAGTGCATTGCGCACTCGTAAGATCACAGTGATCGCCGCCTCCGTCGGCGTGGCAGTCGCGGCCGCCACCGGTGTCACCTACGCCAGCTCCGCCCTGGAGTCGACCCCCAAGTCCGCCTCGATCGTCCAGGACGCCGCACCCGTCGCCCCGCGTGGCGGCAACGGAACGGGCACGGAGGCCGGCTCGAACGCGGCCAACGCGCCGGCCGACGCCGGGCGCGGCGACAGTTCGAGGCCGTCCAAGGGGCACGAAGGGCGAGGCGGCAACGGGGGCGAGGGCCGGGAGGACTTCCGAGGCGAGAACCGGAGAAACCGCGACGACGACGGCCTGATTCTCGTCAGCGACCGCCCCTACCCTGCCGAGCCGGGGTTCTGCTTCACCGTCCTCAAGACCCCCCAAACGGCCACCTTCAGCGTCCGAAACGACAGTCGCAAGACCGTCGAATTCTTTCCCACGGTGGACTGCACCGGACCCATCGTCACCCCGGTCGGCGCTCACACCTTCAACTCCTCGATCCCCGGGACAAACATCGGCGGAAACAACACTGCGGCCAGCTTCCGCGTGATCGACTCGTACGAGCACCACTGACGCAACCGATTTCGACCACGGATAGGGATAGCCTCCCACCCGCAGCATCGGAAACCCCGGCTCGCCGTAATCGAGCCGGGGTTCCGGCACGGGGGTATCCCTACGGGATGACCTTTTCCATGATAGTCAGCGCGGGACGGCCGTTCCGGCCACGCCGCCGATAAAGGCGTGCCATCCGGTGGGCGAGATGTGAAGGAGAGGTCCGTGGGGGTTCTTGCTGTCGCGGACAGCACGGCCGCCAGTGACAGTGACAGCGACCTCGACGCAGTCACCCTGTCCTCCGGAGTACGAAGACTTCCGAAACGGGCCTATGAGCTCAGGAGTCACGACGCGTCGTCCTTGCTTCTCTGTAGTGCGCGCCGAATGAGCTGCGCGCTCGCATCCGGTGTCAACGCCACCGATCGTAGTTGGTCGAAGGCGAGCGTGTAAGCGGCGAGATCCTCAGGTGCTTCGAGGATCGACGTGCCCCGCAGGTTCTCCAGCGTCACCGCCTCCACCATCGCCGCCTCATCGAAACTGAACGAGGCGAACGCGGAGACTTCTCCGGCCAGCGTGCCCGCGCTCAACGGGAGGACCTGAACAGTCACGTTCTTCCTGTGCCCGACCTCAAGAATCTGCTCCAGCTGCTCCCGGTGGATTTCGGCGGGCACCAAGGGGTGGATGACCACGGGCTCCCAAATGATGGCCGTGTACGCCGCTCCACCCTCCTCGATCTTCGCCTGCCTCGCCGCACGCACTTTGACCATCTGCCCGACGCGTTCCGGCGCAACGTAACTGGGGCTGGCCGTGATGACGGCCTCCGCGTAGGCGGGCGTCTGCAGCAAGCCCGGCACCAGCGCCTGCGCCCACACTCGGATGTACGTAGCGTCATCCTCCAGCGAGATGTGGTCCAGATAGTCCGGCCGCAGGTGAGCCGCGTGTTCGAGCCACCAACCACGATGCTTCGACCTCTTGGCCAAGTCCTCCAGCTTGCTGCGGACTTCTGGATCGTCCTCGCCGTAGGCATTCAGCAGCACGCGGATCTCCAGGATGCGCGCCGTCACGAGTCCGCTCTCTATGCGGCTGACTCGGGCCGGATCCACCCCGAGTACCTCAGCAGCCGCCAACTGGTCGAGCTTGGCGGCCTGTCGGTAACGCCTGAGCGCGGCACCGAGCCGCCTACTGCGCACCGTCGGCCGTCCCCCTGCGGGCATCGCGTCCCCTCTCGGTCTGAACCGCCTCAACTCTAGGGGTCCTCGCCAACCTCAAGAGGGAAAATTCGCATGCATGAGGTTCTTTCAGTTGCAGCCGTAGGCGATTGAGGATCCAATCTCCTCGTGCACGCACCGCTACAGGGCGTGAACTTGCCTGCACGTCAGGGGGTCCATTCGCCATGCCCGCTCTCACCCCACGTCGCGACTCCTTCCGTATCCCCAAGCGTGGAAGACACGTCCCCGAAGCCCGCGCCCGCGTGCGGCGGATCCTCAAGGACTGGGCGCTCGACGGTGAACTCGCCCATGACGTCACCACCGTGGCCACGGAACTCGTGACCAACGCGGTCCGGCACTGCCGGGTGACCCTCGCGGAGGTCGAGGTGGTGGTGTCGGTCCGAGGCTGCGGCGTACTGGTCGAGGTGTCGGATCCGGACAAGGGGAAGGTGCCGACACAGCGCGGCGGGGACGCCGAACGGGACGGCGGCCGTGGACTCGTCCTGGTCGACGCGCTCTCCGAACGGTGGGGCCATGAGGCGCGGCCCTTCACCAAGTGCGTGTGGGCGTACTTCGTGATCCCGGGGCGGGCAGTACGGTGAGCGCGGCGGTGTTGAGCCCGTACCGCGCGCGGTGGCGGCGTTGGGCGGCCCGCGCGGAACGGTATCGGGCCACGTACGGCCGGTGGTTGCCGTTCCCGGCGCGCGAACCCTGTTGGGAGAGGCGTCCGATGAGAGCGGCGCCCGTGCGGGCCGTACTCATGGATGGACCGCACGCGGATGAAGCCGACGAGGGATGCCTCGTGCGGGCGTATGTCACGGCGTACCTGGGGGAGGGACGTACGGCATGACCGACGGAACGACAGAACGAGCAGAGGGGTCCGCCCCGCCCTCCGATCCCGTCCTGGCCACGTTCAGCGAGTGGCTGGACCATGCCGTGGCCTGCGTGGACGCGTGCCGACGGGACGGGGTCTCGTGCCTGCACTCGATGCGGCTGGCCAAACGTCACCGCGCGGCCCGGAAGGCGGCGGGGGCGGCCCGGCGGAACAGCCAGGACTGAGGCCGACGACGAGGTGGCTCCGGTACGCCGAAGTCCGGAGCTACACCGTCATTCGTTCCAGGGACACCGTGATCACCAGCTGAGCCGACAGCCCGGCCGCGCGCAGCCCGTCGGCGACCATCTCCACCAGCCACACGGCGATGTCCGGTGACCACTCACGGGTACGGCAGCCGAACCGCGCCACCCCACGCATCCCCTGGGTGTGCAGGACACGGTCGAGGTCGAGTTCCAGTCCCTGCAAGCGGCCTGCCGTCGCGGATGCGTCCGCCACGGAGACGTCCGTCACGGAGTCCTGTGCCATGTCCCGCACCGCGTCGCGCACGGCCACGACGTCGTCCTCGGTCATCGCGCACTCGGTGGGGCGGCAGGAGACAGTCACCACCACCTCGTGGCGGGCGTCGGGATCGGCGAGGCCGAACCACGGTGCCAACTCGGTCTGGTGGAAGGCGGTGTCGCGCTCGCCGGGGCGCAGCGGCAACAGCGCGTGCAGGCCGGTGAACGTCACCTCCCCCACCCGGGCCAGCGTCTCGGACAGCAGCAGGGCGATCGGCCGTACGGGGAGCCTAGGGCGTACGGCGTCGGGGAGAACTCCGGCCTGGAGCCAGCCCAGTTGGTGCACCCGGCCGTCGTGGGTCCAGTCGCCGCCGACCTCCTCGTGGGCCCACGCGGTGGGCTCGTGGTGGGCCGTGACCCGGCCCTCCTCGCTCAGCCACCGGCTGACGGTCTGCCAGCCGTAGGCACCCGCCCGGTCGATCGCGAGACCGAGGACGTCCTCCTCGACGGAACTCTCGGGATCCCGCTCCACCACACGGTCCAGCCAGGGATGCCGCTGGAGGGTGCCGTGCAGACCCACGATCAGGGTCGGGGGGATCTCGGTCGGCAACACCCCGGTCGGGGGGATCTCCGTCGGGGACATCGCGAGCGCTCCCGGAAAACACGCGGCGCCGGGGGATTTCTCCTCCGGCGCCGCTGTCAGCTCTTCATCACGTGCCACAGTACAGCGTCTGCGTGGCGGTGATCTTCTTGTTGGAGTCGTCCGGATAGCCGACCAGGTCGACGTCGACGACGCTGCGGAAGGAGTTCCGCTGGATCAGGTTCGTGCACTTCCAGGCGGCCGACGCCCGCTTGGCGCTGCCGCCGCCGGAGTACACCGTCTTGGTGCCCGTGTTCAGCGTGCGCCAGCCGGTCCCCGACTTCACCTGGATGTCCACGGTGACCTTGGCCTTGGTCGCCGGGCCGCTGATGCGCTTCCACCAGCCGTGCGCGTTGACCGCTCCGGCCACCGTGTGTGAGAAGTGGACGTTGTCGCCGCCCGTCACGAACGCGCCCACGCCCGCGGCGGCCGCGCCGGTGGCCTCGGTTTCGAGGCTGTAGGTGTTGGCGGTCTCCTGCGTGCTGCCGTCGTCGTCGGAATGCGCCGGGACCGCCGCGCCGAGAGCGAGCAGGCCGGCCAGAGCGGCGGAGGCCGCCGTCGTACGTATACGCATGTAATTCCCCGTTGATTGAGCCTTGTTGGTCGACAGCCATCAGATCAACCCACGGACCTTCGCGCACGTGTTTTATTTTCAAGTTCCAAGCAACAAGGCGTTGACAACAGGTTGTTTGCCTTCGACGCTGGACCCATGACGCCGCCGAACACTCCACAACAGCCCTCCGACACCGCCAACCCCACAGACCCCACAGACCCGTTCACACCACCGAGCGCTGACGAGGCGCGGGCTCAGCGCGTCCCCGCTTCCCTGTTCCGGATCGCGGAGCGCCACGCGGCCACGGACGAGCAGCGCCGGCGCCAGACCCATCCGCATGTGCTCGGGCCCCACGAGGCGATCCGGCTGGTGTCGTTCCTGCTCAGCGGCGCCGCGCTCCTCGACGACGGGGAGGACGAGGTCGACCGCGCGGACATCGCCGCCGCCCTCACCCTCATTCCCCTCGCCCGTGGCGAGATGGACGAACTGGAGGTCGGGCTCCTGGAGATGGCCCGGGGCAGGGGCATGACCTGGCCGGAGATCGCCTTCGGCCTGGGGCTCCAGACTCCCCAGGCGGCGAGGCAGCGCTACGAACGCCTGGCGAGCCGTACGGAGAGGACGGATGGCTAGCCGCAGGCACGGGAGATGCCGATCTCGGCCGCCACATGAGCGATCGGACGGTACTGCGAGCGCTGCACGAGCCGAAGTCGTCCCTCAAGGGGCAACGGAGCATTGCGGTGAAGCACAGGGCGTTCCTAGCGCCAGGGATCGAGGGCCAGCTTGCCCAGGGTCCGGCCCGCTTCGAGTTGCTGGAGCACTGCCGGTCCTTCGGCCAGGGGATGCACATGGGGGGTGCCGGGCTGGTAGACGCCGTGGGCGATGAGAGCGTCGATCTCGACGAGCAACGACTGGTAGATGGACGGGGCCGCGACCGCCAGCGCACCGATGTGCAGGCCCTTGATCTGAACCTGGTGGGTGAAGACCAGGTCGTGCGTGGTCAGAGTGGCGTCACCGGAAGCGGCTCCGAACACGACGATGCGTCCGGTGAAGGGCTTGGTGACGGACAGGCTGGCCTCGAACGTGGCCTGGCCCACCGATTCCAGGACCAGGTCGACCCCGCCGGTCAGGCGGGTGATCTCCTCAGCCAGATCGGGGCGCCGACTGTCCAGCACCTCGTCGGCGCCGAGGGCTTTGACGGTGTCGTGCTTCTGCGGTGAGGCCGCGGCGATCACCCGCGCACCGTAGTGGCGGGCGAGGTGCACGGCAGCCTGCCCGACGCCGCCGGCCGCGGCATGAACGAGCACCGCCTCACCCGTCTTGATCTCGCCCAACGGCTTCAGTGCCGCCAACGCGGTGGCCCAGTTCAGCACCAGACCGAGAGCCTGGGCATCGTTCCAGCCGGACGGCACGGGAAGCACGCCCATGGTCGGCATCGTCATGTACTGCGCGAAGGCGCCCGGTCCGGCTCCGACGACATGGGTGCCGAGCGGCAGCGGATTCTCGACGTCCGGGCCGACCCCCACGATCTCACCGGCCGCCTCAAAGCCCGCCACGTACGGTGCCTGCGGACCTCCTCCGTAGGTGCCGTAGGTCTGCATGACATCGGCGAAGTTGACCCCGGCCGCGCCGACGCGGATCAGGTACTCGCCGGGCCCGGGGGCAGGGTGGCGGTGATTCGTCGTGAGAGTCAGGTCCTTCGGCCCTCGGTGCGAGTGCTGGACCAATGCTCGCGCGGTCTGCTCGGCGGCGTTGTGCTGCTCGTTGATCTCCATGAGCCGACCGTAGGAACCTCACACTTACGTCAAGGTCAAGCGGCCGTCAGAGAGCAGCACAGCGGGCCTCTCTCAGGTAGGCGTCGAGTGCCGTCCGCTGATCGCTGAGAACGGCGATACGAGCAGCGATCCGATCGCGATAGCCCTGCACCTCGTGCAGGAACTCCGCACACACCACCTCGGTGCCGACATCGGATCCGTCAGCGAGGCTGGGCAGGACTTCCCTGATCAACCTCACGGGCAGCCCGGACTCCAGCAGCGACCGTATGACGAGCACCCGATCGATCGTGGACTGGCAGTAGTCACGGAACCCATTGCTGAAACGACCAGGGACGATCAAGCCCTCGTCCTCGTAGTGCCGCAGCGACCGCGCACTCACCCCGCTGACTCTGGAAGCCTCGCTGATCTTCATACCTGTAGCCAACGTCCAGGAGCACCGCGATCTTCTCTGGGGTGCTGACCTGCGTGGTGTGTTGTTGCAGGAGGAGGCTAAGTTGATCTTCTGAGACTCGTTCTTGGGGGTTGTGGCTCTGTGGCGGGTTGTTGCATCAACCGTCGGATCATGGAGTTGCATTGAGGGCCTTTCCTGTGGAGTTGCCGTCTGGGGTGCGGTACTGGACGGTCGTGGACGACGACCTTCAGGTGGTGCCGGTCGCTGACCAGTGGCTGAGGTTCTTGCGGTTCGGCCGGAGCCGGGCCGAGCTGACGACGAAGGCGTACGCCGGTGGCGTGGCCCTGTACCTGTTGTGGTGCAAACGGACCGGGAGGCAGTGGCCGCAGGCGGCCCGGGACTTGGGCCTGTTCATGGTTTGGCTGAAGTACACGCCGTCGACGCCGGACGGCGAACCGGCCCCGATGGTGCTGGGGCCCGGGGCCGATCCGGCCCGGAGGGAACGGCGGATGAACGGGGTGCTGACCGCGGTGCGCGGGCTGCTGTCATACGCCGTGTCGGTCGGTGAGGCGCCCCGGTCGGTGCTGGGGCAGATCTATGAGCTGGCCGACAGCCGGGACCTGCCGCTGGAAGCCCAGGGCGAAGACGCGGGGCTTTCCTACCGGCTGCGGGCCCGGCATCGGGTGCAGGAGCCGGAGGCGGATGTGGACCGGGCCACCGACGACGAACTGGTGGCAATGTTCCTTGAGTGCCGCAACGCACGGGACCGGCTGGTCGTGCTGCTGCACGGCCGGGTCGGACTACGCCGCGGCCAGGTGGCGGGCCTTCGCCGCAGCGACTGCCATCTGTTGCCGGTCTCAAAGGCGTTGGGCTGTGACTACGAAGGCCCTCACCTGCACGTTCGGCGTCGGGACAACCACAACGGAGCTTGGTCGAAGTCGAAGAAGGCGTGGACCCAGCCGGTGGACTTCCTCGTCGTCCAGGCCTTCGACCAGTACATCGACGAGCGCCAGCAGATCCTCGGAACCGGCGGCAGCGACTTCCTGCTGGTGAACCTGTTCCGTGAACCGCTGGGCACCCCCATGACGCCCGACGCGATGGGCGAGCTGTTCGAGCGCCTGGGCAACCGGGCGAAGCTGTCGCGGAAGGTGGGCCCGCACATGGCCCGCCGTGCGTTCGGCAGCAACGTCTCGGACGCCGGCGGCACGCTGGACGAGGTGCAGGCCCTGCTCGGACAGGATCACCCGGAGTCACCGCGGCCCTATCTGATACCTGACCGGTCCCGGCTGCGTGAGGCGATCGAACGTGTCCCCTCACCGCGAGGCCGCCGCGGCCTGGAGGAGAGCTGATGACGACGCCTCTGCCTCTGGCCCGTGAACTGCAGGACCTGCGGACCAGCGAGATCATCGACGCGCTGGACGCCGCCTTCCTGAGCCTTCTGAGCTGGGACTGGGAGGTGCGAGTCGCCCGCTATCCCAACAGCCACCCGGTGCTGGGGATGCCGGACTGCGAGATCCCCGGGTGCATGAAGGGCACCCCGCTCGGTGAGCCGATATGCGTCGGCTGCATGAACCGCTGGAGGCAGTCCGGGCTGTCCCTGGAGGACTTCACCGCCCAGGGCCGAACGGGCCGGCTCCGCAGCATCGGCCAGAAGCTCTGCGAAGTGCCGCAGTGCGAACGTCCACGCCGTTCGGTCGCCGCCAGGCTGTGTCCCGCGCACCAGTACCACTGGGCGAGATCGAGCGATCTGACCATGGAGGACTTCCTCAGCCGCCCGAACTTGCATCCGCTGCCGGCCATCGGCCCCTGCCACGTCGCCTCCTGCTACCGGACCCGCAGCCGAGAGGGCAACCTCTACTGCGACGTGCACGCCGCACGACTCAGCATCGAGCGCAAGCGCGGAACCTTCGACGGTGACGAAGACAAATGGCGCCGCACGACGCCCGCGGTGGCAGTGGACCGGGAGATCAGCCTGCGCGGCCTGCCCGACCGGCTCGTCGCCGAGCTCCTCTACAGCCTCCAGGTCCGCACCGCGCGCGAAGTGAAGACGCGCGACCACCGGTTCCGCACGATCTGCGACCGAGTACGCCTACTCCAGATACCGAGTCTGGAAACACTCGAAGACGCGGACCTGGACCGCGTGGGCCTGATCGACGACCTCGGAATGATCATCCGAGGCGCCCGGACCGCCCTGCGCCGACTGGGGACGACTCCGGAGACCGAACGCCTCAAGGACATCTGGGACCTCGTTGTCTTCGGACACAGCGGCACGCTCAACTTCACCAAGATCCACCAGAAGGCCTTCCGGGAAGCGGTCAAGGTATGGGCCTACGACGAACTTCCGCGGCGCCGCGGCCAGCACGTCGCCTCCTCCCTGCAGAACACGATCCGGGGCATGGAAAGACTCTCGGAGTCCCTGCGGCTGCAGCGTGAGGACGGCGGACACCAGCCGCGGCTTCTCAGCCGCACCGACATCGACAACTTCTGCACCCGGATCGCCTTCCTCACCGAGACCGGCGTGTTCGGGGCCTACCACCGGGTCCACGTGATCCGGGCCGTCCGGCAGATCCTCAACAGGATCCGCGTCCTGGGCCTGACCGCCCACGGCGAGATACTCGACGGGCTCCCCGCGGGCTTCGCACTGTCCGTGCAGGACATCCCGGACGAGCCCGAAGACACCGAGGCCGGCAAGGACCTGCCGGACGAGGTGATGCGCGAACTCTGCGACAACCTGGACCTGTTGGAAAAGACCAGCTACCGCGAGATCCGTGTCGCCACCGAGCTGCTGATCGACACCGGACGACGGCCCGACGAGATCGCCAAGCTCCCCTGGGACTGCCTGACCACGGACCCCGACGACTCCCTCATCCTGCTCTACGACAACCACAAGAACTACCGGCTCGGCCGACGCCTGCCGATCGCCAAGGCGACCGCCGCCATCATCACCGAACAGCAGAAACGGGTCCGCGAACGGTTCCCCGACACCCCGACCAGCATGCTCAGACTCCTGCCGAGCCCCGTGGCCAACCCCGAAGGGAAGAAGTCCATCGGCACGATCGGGGACCAGCACCGGGCATGGGTCGACGCACTGCCCGACATCATGATCCCGGTCGTCGTCGAGCTCGACGGGAAGCACGTCACGCGGCTGCTGCCGTTCGACAAGTCCAAAATCTTCCCCTACGCCTACCGGCACAGCTACGCACAACGGCACGCCGACGCCGGCATCGCACCCGATGTCCTCAAGGATTTGATGGACCATCGCGAACTCTCCACCACACAGTCCTATTACCGCGTCAACCAGGAACGACGGCGCGAAGCCGTCGACCGCGTCACCGCCCTGCAGTTCGACCGGCACGGCACCCGTGTCTGGCGCAAGGCCCAGGGCCTGCTCGACTCCGAGCACGTGCGGCGAGCCATCGGAGAGGTCGCCACGGCCTACGGCATCTGCCTGGAGCCCCACAACGTCGCGGCCGGCGGACAGAGCTGCCCGCTCCGCTTCCGCTGCGTCGGCTGCGACCACTTCCGCACCGACGCCTCCTACCTTCCCGACCTGGAGCGATACCTCGATGACCTGCTCCGCAGCCGAGAACGGCTGATGTCAGCCTTCGAGGCCGACGACTGGGCCCGCAGTGAAGCGGTGCCCTCCGAGGAAGAGATCCGCCGGGTCCGCCGCCTGATCAACCGGGTCAAGGCCGACCTCGACGACCTCTCACCCGAGGAACGCTCCCAGATCGAGGAAGCCGTCGCGGTGGTACGCCGCAGCCGCACTGTCATGCTCGGCATGCCGCGAATCGCCCAGCCCATGCCCGACGTCCGTCCCTGGAGACTCCCATGAGCCCCACCATGCGAGACGGCCGTCAGGCCAACTCCGAGCGCCGCCGCCAGCGGGTGGCCACAGCGGTCAGGAACGCCGCGAAGAACGGCACCCCGATCAGCGTCTCGGCCATCGCCCGGCAAGCCGGAGTTGACCGCAGCTTCCTCTACCGCCATCGCGACCTGCTCGAAATCGTCCACGCTGCAGAACTCGAACCGGCAGCCCAGGACCCGGCCGCGGCTCACCGGTCAGCCGGGCCTCGCTCCAGGCCGACCTCGCCAACGCCCAGGCCCGCAACACCCGCCTGGCCGCTCGCGTCCAGCAGCTGGAGAAGCGGCTGTCGCAGGCGCTGGGAGCTCAGGCATGGCAGGAGTCCGGGCTCGGAGCCCCAGCGGACATCGACGAGCTCCAGCGGAAGATCACGAGGCTGGAGCAGCACAATGTCGAACTGACCTCCGCGCTGGAGGAGGCCCGGTCCGATCTCGGTGCCGCGAGGGAGGCCAACCGGGATCTGACCAGAGCTCTGAACCAGCGCGGCTGAGTCAGTCACCGACCCGATCGTCAGCACGCGAGGCGGTCCGGGGGCTCTCGGGCGATCGGCGGTTCCTGAGCGGACGTGACAACGGCTGCCAAGTCTGCGCCCGCTCGGAGTAGTGCCACGGTCCGCATGGCGATCTGGTCGAGACGTTGTTGCAGGATGCGTTGGGTCTCTCCCAGGCCGTCGAGCTGGTGCAGGGAGCCCATGATGTCGCGTACTGCGGGAATGCCGTAACCGGTGCCGCGGAGGGCCGCGACGATTCGGGCCGCTCTGATCGCTGAAAGCACGTAACGACGTGCCCGCAGTGACGTCACTCGCTCGGGGATGACGAGTCCTTCCTGCTCCCAGAACCGCAGGGTTGAGGGACGGACGTCGAGCGCTGCGGCCAGCTGCGTGATCGTCATCGCGTCGCTCTCCTGCTCGAACTCGGGTGTGTTCGTCTCACCCTGGATCGCACGCAACGCTTGTTGAGCACGCAGAGCCTCGTCCCGTTCCCGCGCGAGCCGAACGTGCACCGCGCTGACCGCCGAGGCTGCCGCCGCGATCGACTCCGTCCGCAGCGCCGCGAGCATCTGCCGGGCTGCGACAGGCCCAACAGCACCGGCGAGTCCGCGATAGGCGCGAAGAGCATGCACGTGAGCTGATGTGTATGAGCGGTAACCGTTGCTCGATCGAGCGGCTGGGGGGAATGACTCCCAGCCGCTCCAGGTCGCGAACCTGTTGCACCGAGTACCCCGACTCTCTGGCGACATCGACTGTTCTCAGCGGTACTCGTCGCCAACCGCTCGTGGTCTCGTCCACCGGCAAACCCCACATAAGCACTTGAAGGTAATGCTTGAACCATGAGTATGGAACAGATCATCGCGACCGTGCGAGGCCTCGACGGCGCACTTGTGCTTATCCCGGAACCGGGAAGCGACTTCCCTGAACTCGCCTGGGGGGACGCGTTCTTCTACTACGCCCCCGACGGCCAGATGCCCAAGAACGTTCAGCCCTACGGGACGATCGTCACCAAGAACTACCCCGACGACGATGCTTCCGACCTGGACCCTCCGGGCCGCTGGCGCGTGAACGTCCACATCGACCGCGCGATGTTCCAGGAGCTCACTGGAGAGGAGCCGCGCAGCATCAGCCGTCCTCGTGACTACGCGGCCGCCGACAGTTTGATGCCGCATCCGGTATACGGCACGCTCAGCTGGATCTCCGTCATCAATCCCGGTGAGAGGACGACGGACACGGTCATGCAGCTACTGCGCAGCGCTCACGAGGCTGCTCGTGCGCGGCTCGCACGGCGAAACGAACCAGGACCTGCCTGATGCGGCCCTGGCGCCACAGGTGTTGCACACGATACTGTCGATCACACCGGCGCTGAGCTGCACAAAGTGGTCTTCACTCGCCTCGCGCCACACGGTTACCCCCAGAGAAGGCGGCAGACGGCCTTGGCCTCCTCGATCTGCAGCAGCGCGGGACCGGTGTTGCCGATCGGGAAGAAGAGCTCGGGGTCCTCCTCGCGGCACACCGCGTTGT
Organism: Streptomyces sp. MNU76; assembly: GCF_020982545.1. Taxonomy (GTDB): domain Bacteria; phylum Actinomycetota; class Actinomycetes; order Streptomycetales; family Streptomycetaceae; genus Streptomyces. Next base: position 355,189 of record NZ_JAJKLK010000007.1, read on the forward strand.
GCCGCCAGTCCACGCCGGACCCAGCGGCGGGCCTGTGGGCAGCAGAGAGGTTGACGAGATCGTAGAAGTCCTGCATGGGTCCTCCGTTGTGATCCAGATACGGACAGCCCCAGGAACTCGGAGTTCCTGGGGCTGCTGGGGATGAGGGCGCTGGGAACGGTGATCTCCGGCCCCGCCTGGTGCGTCGGTGCTGCACCAGGCGGGGCTGACCTTCCGGCCGTCCGCCCTCCGTGCGGCCGGTGGTGCTACTCAGCCGTGAGGTAGCACCGGATCTTCTTGCCGAGCGGGGACGGCTCGGACGTCCAGCGGGTGGTCAGCAGGTCGAGCAAATGCAGCCCGCGCCCGGACATCGCCTCGGCACTGTCCAGGGCGACGTCGCGGCGGTTCGGTGCGCCGGGGACGGCGTCGTGGACGATCACCTCGACGCCCAACCCGACGACGTGCACCTCCACAATCAGCGGCACGGGCTCGGTCTCGGGACTGGCCCGTACGACGTTGCCGAGCAGCTCGGACACCACGAGCTCTGCGGAGTCGCCGAGCTCATGGGCGAATCCGTATGCCGTCGGCACTGATCGAGTCAGCGCGCGGACGGCGCTGAAGGCTTCCAGGGAAGCCGTCATCTCAGCGCTAAAACCGTGCTGCTGCTCGGTCACCACCAGGCCTGGCACCGGGTTGGGAAGGGTGAGATGTCCGTCCTCGGGCACGGCGTGCAGGGTGCCGGTACCGAAGACCGTGACCGTCACCGCCTCCCGCCCCTCTGGTCCTGCTCGCGGGCTCGGCGCAGCGCCTCGTCGGCCTGGCTCGGCTGCTCGTCCCCCTCCGCACCAAGCAGTGCGCGGGATGGCATCATGTTCTTCAGCAAGGTCGGACTTCCTCTCACACGCGATGGATGACGACCGACAACGGCCCCGGGGCGCAATCCCGGGGCCGTCATCGTTGTTTCGGTTCTTCACGGGCTGGGTTGGCCTCCCCTAGCGGAGGCCAACCCAGCGAGGCTGCTGACCTGTTGAAGATCCTGCTGCCCCCTGCCGTCGCCGCTCGTTCAGCGGGCGGCGAGCACAGGTAGCGCAGGAGTTACAGGCGCCGCAGCTTCTCTGCCAGCGTCGTGATCACGCTGCTGAGGTCGGCCCGCTCGAAACGATCCAGGTGTGGGCCGTAGTGCAGGAGCGTCGCCTTCAGCGAGTCGTAGGCACGCTGGATGTCGGCTCGACGAACCGTCGACTCGGCTACGCCCCACTGCCACTCGCGAAGCAGCGGAAGGCCTCGCTCTTCACGCTCCTCTTCCATCCGCGCCAACTCCTCCTGAAACGCCAGGGCCTTGCGACGGCTGGGCTCGGTTCGCTGCTTGTGGACGTAGAGGTGGGCGAGCCGACCACCGTCGACACAGCGGGTGTAACCCGACTGCTGGCAGATGGCGCAGCTGTCGCGGTGGTTCCGGTACAGCTTGAGCGCGCCCTTCGCGTCCAGGATGGGCTCCAGGATCTGAATGACTGCCGGAACAACTCGGGTCTTCGGCTTTCGTACGACCCGGTTGGTCCTGCGGCTCTTGGTGTCCGCGATCCCATCGGTGAGGCGCTTCGCCCACTCCGCGACCGGCACGTCCAGGTCGACTCGGCGGTTACTGCTGCCGCAGCGGGCCGCCTCGCCTTCGTCCGCCGGGTCGCTGTGGTGCGGGACCAGTTTCGGCGTGCGGCTCTGGGCTGCGGTGACGGGGCACCACGTCTCGCACTCTGGGCAGACCAGAGATACGAAGTCGGGTCGCAAGTCAACGTGCTGGAGCGGAAGCTCGGAGATCTTGATAGCCGGTCGGGTGCTGACGGTTCGGGTCCGCGTCCTGCGCGGTCGCTTCCTGGCCGTCAGCTCCGCGGTCGTTGCCGGCATCGAGGACTCCTTACGTACGAGGGGACAGAGTGCGTCGCGGTGCTCTCTCCGCCCACCAGGCGCACGGCGAACCGGCGTCCTGGAGGACGGACAGCGCATTGCGCTGCAACGTTCACGCAGGCAGTCACGGTCCGGAGGAGTTGGTGGTGCTCTCAACTCCGGGCCACCAAGGTGGCGACAGCTGCGGTGGTGACGCGGTGTTCCCGGAGGATCACCAACGCCTTACCTACATCAGGTTGCCTCAGGTACCCTCAGGTGTCAAGCGGTATAGTGAGGCACCTACGGAAGCGAAGGAGGCGATATGCCCGGGCCACCCCGAGCCGACAACCGGCCGCCGTATGCGCGCATCGCGGAGCACTACCGCGAGCTCATCAGCTCCGGGGCGCTGGCGCCGGGCGATCTGCTCCCAAGCATCAGGGTCCTGGCAGATCAGTGGGAAGTGAGCACGGCCACGGCCGATCGGGCCATGAAGCTGCTGCGTGACGAGAAGATCGTCAAAGGCATTCCAGGCGTCGGAACGGAAGTCATGGCACGCCCTGTGTCGATCTCTTCCGGCGCTGAGCGCCACGACCGGAGCGGCAAGACGAAGTCGTCCTGGGGCGATGGCGAGAAGTCGAGCGGCCACACCGCCGGCATAGTCACTGCCCCCGAGGACGTTGCGACGGCGCTCGGCATCGCTGTTGGCGACGACGTCATTCGCCGAAGCCGTGTTTACCGCGATGCTCATGGGATCGTCGCCCACTCGACGTCCTGGATCCCAGCCGAATTCGCCCGGGTACTCCCAGAACTGGTGGAGAGCAAGCGCCTCAAGGGCGGACTGTCGCTGGACCTGATTGCGCAGGCCACCGGGCGAGAAGTCGTCATGCGCGTGGATGAAGAGTCCGCACGGATCGCCACCAGGCCAGACCTGGAACTCCTTGAACTGGAGAGCGATGTGGTCGCGGCGATCCTGGTGCTCACCGCTAGATTTCTGGACGCCGACGGTGAACTCCTTGAATACGGAGTCGACTTGGGCGCTCCCGGCAGAACACGACGGACCACCTCGGACTTGGCGCAGTGATAGTCCAAAGGGTCGAGATACTCGACGACACGCTTGTCAGCTGCCTCGAAACACGACTGGGTGATTCGCTGCGGGCCGAACGCATCGGATCCCTGACCGCGCAAGGAGGATCCGAGATCACGCGGATCAACGCTGCCCTGGCCGGCCGACCTCGGCGCGCGCCGCGCGCTGTCCTCATGACAGGAATGCCGGGCGCGGGCAAAACGACATTGGCCCGGGCCCTTGAGCAGACTGGTTACAAGAGGCTCTGCCCGGACGAGGAGATGTTTCGCCGCTACGGCCACTACGGTCGGGACTTTCCCCGCGGTGAGTTCCGCATCCGGGAGGCCCCAGTCCTCAAGGACATCTCCGCTGAGCTCCGACGCCACCTGATGGCTGGCCACGACACCGTGGTCGACCATGGTTTCTGGACTCCGGAGGAGCGCGCCGAATGGGGACGAATCGTCACGGAGGCCGGTGGCGTGCCAGTACTCGTCTACCTGCCTGTACCTCACGAGCTGCGTTGGGCGCGGATCAAGGAACGCAACCATCTGGCGACGGTCGACCCAAACTCCATCGAGTTCAGCGAGGAAGACTTGAAGAGGTTCGCTGGCCGCTTCGTCCCGCCGATCGCCGGTGAACCGCACATCGTGTACGACGGGCAGCCGGATGCGCTCCTGGCCGCTCTTGGCCTGGAGGCCGAAGGCGATGAGATGCAGGGGCAGGTCTGCGAAGCCCAAACGCCCGGGGGCGACGTTGAGTCGGCCTGACCGTCGCGGGTTCGGCATGGGGTCCTCCGACCGGGGCGCTGAGTGGCGGGATCCGCTTCGCCCAGCTTCCGGTTCGTTGAGGCTCAGAGAGATGCCCCCATGTAGCAGTGGTGTGGACTCAGCGTGGCAATACGGCCTCGTCTGCCTGGTCAAGGACCGTTTAGGAGGTGTGTAGTGATCGCTGTGGACCGATGGACAGGTGAAGAGGCGCTGCTGCTGCGGTCAGTGAAGCGTCAGTCGGTCCGAGCGTTCGCCGAGGACCTCGGCATCAGCCCCCGGACTGTTTCCCACTGGCGTGAGAACAAAGATCGGGAGTGCCGTCCTTCAATGGCACAGATCCTCGATGCGGCACTCGCTCAGTGCACTCCAGACGAGCAGGAGGCATTCCGTTTCCGGCTGGCAGCACTGCGGGGGGACTCTATTGGTGCAGCAGGAATTGAGGACGCCCAGCCGGCGCCGTGCACCGTCGTCTCTCACAAGTTCCTGCCGGTCTACCTGGGGGAGCGGCTCGGCTCGCTCTACGAAGCCGGGGCACCACGACCGTCGGGTCCTGGAGGCCTCGAACAGCGAGTTCTGCCCGGTGGGCATCGAACGGCACACTCATCCACAATCCACGTCTACGCATGTGGGATCGCGTTGGTGCTGCTGGAAGAGCACCAACGTGTCGACTCCCTAACTGAGTTGGCGGTGTGGCGGTACCGCTCGTATCTGACCGATCGTGCCTGGGTTGGCCAGCGCATGACGCACCTGTTGGGGCAGTACAACCCGGGTGGGACTGCGGTTGATCCTTCGCCGGATCCGGAGTATGTCCTGTCGGCGTACGAGTTGCGTGACCACTCCTGGACCAGGGCCGGACTCGACACCGCTCTGCAGCTACTGACGACACCGTCGGTTCTCGTCAACCGCCAAAACCCGCAGAGCATCACGCCTCTCGGGACCGGTGTCGAGGACGCCAAGTTCCGCGACGGCTGGGCGCACCCGGAAGCCGTGGCGTTCGACGGTGGTGCTTCGCGGGGAGTGGCTGGCTGGTCTGGGGTGGCCTACCACCCGCAGCCTGACGAACGTGCCCTGACAACGAGCCAGATCGTTTCCTTGGAGTTGGATGTCCAGGCGCTGTGGGCCCTGTCCTCGCACGTCCTGCACATGATCGAGGAAGGCAAGGACCCGGTGATGCCGGCCGAGTACGGGTGGCGCTTCCTGCGCGGCGCCTACGTCCGGCTTACCACCGCCCGGCCGACGGAGACGGCACAGCACCGCGTGATGCGAGAGGCGATCCTCGCCACGAGCGAACTTCCTGATCGGCTGCGTGCCGCCCAGGATGCCCTTCGGGACAGCATTCAATGACGGTCATGGGAAGGCGGACTGTGTGGAACCTCGTTCGACGGCGCTGCTGGTCATCGACGTACAGCAGGGCTTTGTCAACCGGCACAGTGGTGGCGTTCTCCCCACTATCGTGCGGCTCGTTGAGGGGTGGCGGGCGGCTGGCGCTCCAGTGGTGTTGACGCGGTTCTACAACGCAGTTGGCTCGCCGTACGAGACGATCACTGGCTGGACGAGGCTGCGCACACCTGAGGAGCAGGCTCTCGTTACTGAGCTCGCGCCCTTCGTCGATGCCGCGGCCGCTGTCATCGACAAGGCGCAGGCCTCCGTCTTCACACCCGAGGGCGCCGAGATCATTCGGAGTTCGGGATGGACCGATCTCGTGCTGTGCGGCATCGACACGGACGCATGCGTGTACGACTCCGCAGTGGCCGCCTATCAGAACGGCTATCGGCCGTGGATCGTGACTGACGCCTGCGCCTCCAGCGGCGGAGCTCAGTACCACGACGCCGCGCTGCTGCTCGCCGCGCGGAACATCGGTGCATCCCAGCTCGTCACCAGCGAGACCGTCCTATCCCGAATCAGCGGAACCGAGGGAGCGCAGCCGTGAACGCATCGTCGTACGACGCAAACGTGCTTGTGGTCGGCGCCGGCCCGGCCGGGGTGGCTGCCTCTCTCATGGCGGCCAGCCTGAACCTACGGGCCATCGTGGTGGAGTCCGGCCCGGTGGGCGGCAAGCTGCACAGGATCGGCGCCCTGGAGAACGTACCGGGCTGCTGGTTGACCGGTCCTCAGTTTGCCGAGGCCCTGGCTGCGGACCTTGAGCGCCTGCAGGAGGCCGGCCGGTGCACGCTTGTACGGGGCCACGTACTGAAGGCCAGTGGGCACGACGACCGAGCCGAACTCGTCCTCGCCGACGGACGCGTGTTCACTGCGGGGTCCATCGTGGTCGCCACCGGTGTGACCGAGTTGTCTCCCTCCGAACTGGAGTGGGTAAGCGCACCCACCGACTTCTCCGTTTCTCCACTCTGGCGCGCCACTCCGCAGGAGCTAACAGGCCGAACGTACGTCCTCGGAGCTGATCGTCCGCTCGGGACCTGGCTGCGAGCGCACCCAGATGCGACGACGACGTTGCACGTGCTGTGCCCACCATCCGACGAATACAAGGCGGCCGAAGTCGAGGACGACGGTCGTGTACGACTGGTCCCTGTGTCGCACGCCGCCATTTCCCGGCCCGCGTCCGGCGACGGCTGGACGGTCGAAGTGAAGGGCCAGGACGGGACCAAGAACGTCTACGCAGCTACGTCGATACTCAACAACCTCGGGAGCAAGCCAGCTGGTCTGGCTGGATTGATCTCTGATGGTGACGGCTATCACCCGTCCGATCAGCAGCACCGGCGCATCCGAATCGCGGGGGACCTGCGATCTGCCCGCTTCCAACGCATTGCAACCGCCCAGGGGTCAGGGGCCGAGGCGGTGCTCGCTTACTACTACGACACCGCCCTTCGACCGATGAATGGAGCCACCAGGTGATCCGCCGTGTCTCGGTGTGCTTCCGGCCCTTGGCCGTTGCCGTCGACCGGCCGGAGAGCGTCCAGGGCGGCCTGGAGCGTGGCCGAGTCGCGGCTCCAGCGTTTGGGAGCGATCAGCTTCAGCCTCGGCGCCTCGGACGGCGCCATGACCTGGCTCTTGCAGTCGATGACGGGGACGAGGCCGAGGTTGTGGGTGAACAGCAGGACGGGCTTTTGCGCGACCATCGAGCGAAGCTCGAGGCGGGCAACGGGTCCGAGGACGTGGACACGACTACCGAGGCGCTTTGGCCTTCCGATGACGACGAGTCCGTCGAGCTGGTCTACGAGCGCTTCCCAGGCGTAGGGCTGCCCCTCGAAAGCGGACCCGTAGTGGAGGAGCTCGACGCCGTCGGGCAGGTCCTCGGTGATGCGCTTGAGCCAGCGCTGCCAGTTGGCGTCGGTCGTGGTCTTGGGGGCGGCGCTGACGTATACGCGGACCGGGTCCCCGGTGCGGCGCTCTGCGGCGATGCGGTGCATGGCCGCGGTGTAGCGGCGCTGCTGCTCAGGACGGGCGAAGGTCTCCACGTCCAGGGGATCGTCGTGCGTTGGCATCTGCGTCGCGTGCATACCGCTCATCATGCCCGGACGGTGACCCGGGTGGGGAACAGGGCAGGTGACCGAGTGGTCTGGCGCTCCGTCAAGGGGCGTTCATCCATTAGCGACACGAGCGGTACCGGGGTGTCGCCGCGGGATCTAGGAGGGGTACCGTGTCCCCTAAATAAGATCCATATGGACATGGTTAAGCCCCGCGAGGTGGTGCTCCGGGGCACGGCCGCAGACCTATCTAGGGAAGGTCTCGACATGATGCAGGGTACCCGTACCCTCCGACAGGCACACACCAAGGCACCCGCCGTGGCAGCGACGGCTCGTACGTCGCTCCGGTCGGGTGCCTTCTTTGCCTTCCCGCGCCGATCCGGCTGCGGGCGTACCTCTGCCCCGGAAGGGGGCGAGATGGAGTAGGTGCGATGGGCGGCGCCCGCTGAGCGGGTCTTCCAACCGCCGGGACGCCCGGCCACCCAGGTGATTAGCCGTCACCTCGGCTATGGCGTCCCATCTTCCACCGGGCGGGCTTAGCAGGCCCTCCCGAAGGAGTCGACCAGGCAGTTAGCAGCTGTCCGGTCGGGTCGAACTCGGTTCTCCCCAGAACCAGCGCCAAAGGCGCCTTTTTCATGCCTCCAGAACCATCCAGGAAGGCACGACCTATGTTGCAGCATGCTGCTGCCCTTTGTCAGCCCATCCATGCCCGGTTGGCGCATTTTGCGCCGTCTTACCGGTCACACTTTCCCTATCACTCGGCCACTCCGCCATGTGAGCGGGCCAGGACGGCGTCCCGAGCGTGGCTCTCCGGGATGTCGACGTGAGCGCCGTTTCGGCAGTGGCCACGACGCTTCCGAAGTTCACCGACGACGCCGTGATCGACGCTCCGGTACTTCCCCGGCAGCGGGCCGCGCTGCGGTCGGTGCCGACCTCCGGGAAGCCAGACAGCAAGGGCCCGGAGGACCCGCTGCGCCTCGGTCGCAAGATGCGGCTGCGGTTGCTCGCTGCGGTCCAGGCGCTGCTGTCGGATCCGTCGATCGTCGGGCTGAAGGATGCGGCGAAGCTGGCGGCGATCGTGCTGTACGCAAAGTCGCGGGCGCCCAAGGGCGAGAAGGACGACAACCAGACCTCGATCTGGGGCGCGGAGCTGGGCCGCTGGCTGGGCATGACGGAGTCCACGGTCCACCACAAGGTGCTGCCCCCGCTGCGGGGCACGGACGCGCTGCACACCCAGGTGGTGAGGGACGCGAAGGGGCACCCGACCGGGCTGAACTGCGTGGTGATGCCGCTGTGGAACGCGCGTAAGAGCGGGGGAGCGGCGCATCCGCTGGCGCTGGACAAGGCGGAGCTCGCAACGCTGCTGCACCTGATCGAGGCGCTGTTCGGGCCCGGCTGGACTCCGGAGGGCAAGGAGCCGACGCCGCCGGGGCTGCTGGCTGGCCGTACGGGCAAGGGGGCTGCGACCGACCGGCTCGGGCTGCTGCTGATGGTGCTGTCCACGCGGGCGTCGGGCTGGCTGCAGCTGTGCGGCGGCTCGGTGAAGAAGCGCGAGGGGCGCGGTGCGGCGACTCTGGCCCGGCTGCTGGGCTGCTCGCCCTCGGGGGCGCGGAAGGTGCTGGCGCGGCTGACGGAGGCCGGTGTCGTGGCGCGGCAGCGCAAGGCGACGTCGACGCGTATGAACGGCCGGGGCAAGGTCATGCTGCTGCCGGTGGCCCGCGCGTACGGCCGCACCTTGGCCTCTGTGGAGGGTGTTCAGAGCTCCGATCCCGTGTTTTTGGCGCGTCCTGATGGTGCGTGCGGAGATCATGCTCCCGCTGATGTGGCAGGTGCCTTTGGTACGACTGGGATCTGCGGTGCTGAGGGTGGCGAAAGTGCGGGAGATCAGGAGCGTCCCGATGGTGCAGCGTTCCACGCAGTCCACGCTCCTGTGGTTACTCCGGTAGTTCCTCTGCAGCTCTCTGGTGGTTTTTCCGGCGAATGCCGTGGGGGGTCCGGCGATCTGCCGGACCGCGCGTGCCTGCGCGAGGACCAGGCCGTCGACGGCGAGGACGCCGCTGCCGAGCCAGCGTTGCCGGTGGCAGAGGTCAGCCCGCTCCGCGGGGAAAAGCCCGGAGAGTCCGCGGTCGATGAGCAGGGTGGGCAGCGTGCTGCCGGAGCTGGGGCCGGTGGCCGGCCGAAGGCCGTGGGGGGTGGAAAGACGCGGCAGCAGGGGAGGGTGGACCTTCCGGAGGATCTTGGTCTGCGGGTGGCTCTGGGGCCGGTCTCGTGGCTGTGGGCGGGGCTGAACCGCTGGCAGCAGGACCAGGTCGTGGCGGCCGCAACTGCGGAGCTGGAGCGGCTGTCGGACCTGCTGATGCAGCCGGAGGGCGCGCCGCGGCTGCTGGCCGACCGGCTCACCGACCGGCTTGAGGAGGTCGGTGGCGAGGCCCGGGTGAACAGCGCGTTCGGCTGGATCACCAGGCGCGGCTTGGTTCGGCGGCCGGCCTGTTCGGACGTGCGCTGCGACGACGGGATCCGGCTGGACACCGGCGGCGACTGCGCCAACTGCGACAACGTGATCCACATCCGGCGGGCTCGCCGGGCGCGGATCGCGGCGGACATCGACCGGGAGCTGCCCGGCATCGGTGAGGCGGAGCGCCGCCAGGTCCTCGAGGACCGGCTGCGCGAGCACGCCGCGATCGAGGCGGAGGACTTCGTGTGGCGCCGTGAGCAGGCGCTGGCGGAGCAGGCCCGCCGCGATGCCGCCCGAGCGGCTGCACAGGAACGAGCAGAGCGCGAACGTGAGGCCGAGACCGTCGCCGATGCGTTGCGCCAGGCCCTGCCATGCGAGGACTGCGGGCAGGACCGGTCGGCCGGGCTGTGCGAGGCGTGCGACCACCGCCGTCAGACCGAGACCCTGATCGTTGAGGCCGGGCTCATCGCGGCGACCTGGTCCGACGGCCTGACCGACCCGGGCACCGTCGCGGCCGCCACCGCCAAGGCTCGGACGGCCATCGGCAACAGCATCGCCACCGCATGGCAGGAGTTCCTGCAGATCACCGACGTGGCTGCCCTGGAGGCCAATCCGGAGGCAGCTGAGGACGCGTACGCGTTCGCCGCGTTCCAGACCGCACAGCAGTCCCTCCAGGAGTACCAGGACAACGCCCTGGCGATGCTGGGCCGGACTGAGGAGGCCGAAGCCGAGGCGCGGCGGGCGTACAAGGCCGAGCAGGGCCGCCCCTGGTTCCAGCACCACCCGAACGGCGCGGACGCCATCGCAGCCGCGACGAAGGCCTCCGACAGGGCGCGGGAGCGCACCGCCCGATACCTGCTGGCGAAGCGGCTGGAACAGCTGCGCGAGCAGGCAGCGGCCCGCACGGAGACGGCCGCCGCCGCGCCGTGGACGGACCGGCTGCCCGAACTCGCCGCGCGCCGGCTGAACAGCGACGTCACCGGTGAGGTGATCGCATGAGCAGCGAGCTGAGCGGCATCGACCTCGCGCGCCAGGCCCTGACAGCGGCCCGGGAGGCGGCGAAGAAGAACGGCGGCACCCGCAAGGAGAAGCCGAAGCGGCGCACCGGCACCGTCGTACGCCGTGACGGCCGCGACCCGCTCGGGCTCGGTGCCGCCATCGGCATGATGATGACCGAACGTGGCATGGTCGCCCCGGCCGCCGGCGGCAGCGTCCTCGCCCAGTTCGACGACATCCTCGCCGCGGCCGTGCCCGAACTCGCCGGTCACGTCCAGGCCGTGGGGTTCGACGCGGACACCGGCCGCCTGGACGTCGTCCCCGAGGCCCCTGCATACGGCACGAAGCTGCGCTGGAGCGCGCCGAAGATGATCGAGGCGACCAACGCTACGGTGCCGGGCGCGAACGTGCGCATCCTGAACGTCCTTTCGCCCGCATCCGGAAAGGCCAGCCCTGCCACGGCGGCCGCCGACCCGGACCCGCGCCCGCCTGTGCCCGCCGGACTGGTGCACACCCGTGAGACCGCCTCGGACGGTTACCACCAGGCGCTCGCTGCATCCCAAGCAGCCCGGCCAGAGCGACACGTAGACCCAGCCATCGCCGAGGCGATCGAGGCACAGACCCGTGCCCTGCGCGAGCTCAGCCGACGCGCGTTCCCCGACCCGGACCCGGACTCGATCGAGAACACCCGGGCCAAGCGTCGCCGCGAGGCCAAGGCCACGCATGCCCAGGCGCTGCGCCGAGCCCGCGCCGAGCGCGCCCAACGCGTCAGCACCGCAGCTGGGGAACAGACCCTGTCTGACCGGCGTACGGCATGAACGTGCAAGTTGGCCAAATACCGCTGCACTAAAGGGTTTTGGTTCGTTGTAGAAGGGGGCATGGAAGTGCTGTACTAGATACACAGCACTCACCGGGAAAAGAAGGGCAACACTTTGTCGCACTACTTCCGTCCGCTCGCGAACGGCACCCGAACCGATCACCCGGTCCCAGGCCTGCCGTTCGTCGACGACTCCCATGTCCCGCTGGACGAGGGCCCCGAGGCCATCGAGGCGGTCGGCCGCCACGAGGCCCAGGGCACCTGGGGGCGCTTCGACCCCGAGCGCTCCAACGGCGGGTGGCGGGCCTTCACCACGGACCCCATCAACCACAACCTCGCCTGGGCCGTCCGCTACCACCCCGAGCACGGCCGGACCGTGATCCTGATGAGTGACGGACACACCTCTTCCCTGCACAACGACTGGGCGGGTGACCCGCTGCTGTACCGGGCGGGCGGCTACTGGTGGGACGGCACCACCTGGTACCGGCCCGGCCAGATCTGGGACCCGGTCAGCCAGGACTACGAGCGCCGCAAGGCACAGGCCGCGGTCACGGTCACCGCGTCCGACATGCTCGACGGCCGCGCCGACCCCTCCCGCGCGCACGTGCTGAAGGTCGCCACCTTCGACCGCGAGGCGCCGACGCCGGAGAACTGGCTCGACCACCTGGCCATGTGGGCACAACTGCACGCGCAGCAGGAGAACGCCCTGCCACTGGACCGGTGCGTGGTCAACGTGGCCAGCCCGGAGCTCTCCGGCGACCAGCTGCTGGGGGTCCCCGAAATGGCCGCGAGGGGGGAGATCAGTGCCTCCACGCTGCGGGCCTACATCTCGCGCCGCGAGAGCGACGTGCCGCTGCCGCAGGCGACCGTCGGGGGCCGCGCGCAGTGGTCGCGGCCGGTGGCCGAGGACTGGGTGGAAGCACGCCGGCGCTCCGCCGACGGGGTGCGGGCGGCCATGTCCGCCGGCGACCGCGACGAGCTGTCGCCGGGGGCCGCCGAGGTCCGGGACCGGTTCGCAGGCGACTTCCTCAACACCCTGTGGGAGCGCCCGGACGTGCGGAAACGGTGGATCCTGCGGCAGCGCAACGAGGCGTCGGTCAAGGAGGTCGCCGACAAACTGGCGTGGAGCGTCGCGGTCAGCCTGGACCGCATCCTGCCCACCGACATCCTCGGCGCGACGATCCGGCACGCCGTCCTCGACGACTTCGCCGAGATGCTCAGGCTCCGCGATGCGAAGAGCAGGAAGAAGGCCGCCGAGAAGCCGTACTGGTGGGACCTCAATCTGACGATCCCGGTGGCGAAGATGCTGGACTGGTTCGTCCGGCACCATCCCGACGCGGCCCACTGGACGATCGGCGAGATCATGCGCGAGGCGCACAACCGCTGGGACACCCCCGCCGACGCCACCGTCAAGGCCCTGCGCAGCGCGCTGAACATGGACGGTGAACTCAGCGAGGAGGTCCTCAAGGACTACTTCGACCGGCTCGGGCCCGGAAAGAGCACATCCTGACAACTGCCCGTACGACGGTCAGGACCATCGACCCGCACACCACATCCATCAACCGCACCTGAGAAGGAGGACCCCGTGTTCGACCGATTCGCCATCGACGACGGCCGGCACCTGCCGGAGATCGTCATCGACGAGGACGCGTCCACCCGTGCCGGCGACGCCAGGTTCAAGGCCTCCTGCTCCTGCAACCGGATGCCGAGGCATCCGGCAGGCTCCCGCAGCCAGGCCCTCGCCGCCCACATCGCCCACGTCAACACCCGCATCGGTCCCTCCAAGGGCCCGGACTGGCTGCCCCTCGAAGCCCGCCTCATCCTGCTCGTCCTGGGCTGCGCGGTCCTGTGGGCCGGAGCGTTCATCGGCGCTCTCACCCTGGCCGACGCCATGCACCTGACCGGCTCCGCTGCCGCCGGCGCCCGAGTCGGCGGAGTCCTGACCGGATTCGCCGCCGCCGGGTGCCTCATGGTCGTCGTCCGGCACTACATCGCACCCACCCGGGCCTGACCCGCACGGCGACGACACACGGCGCCCGAAGCCATTAGAGGTGGCTTCGGGCGCCGCTCGCGACTGTAGCGGCATCCCCGGCGTGGCGGCGTGCAGGTCCATGCCGGAGATCTTCGCGCCGTCTACGACCCGGGTCCTCCGGGTACAGCACCCCCCGCAGGCGTTCTACTGGCGGTAGAGTGGCCTTATGGGTGAGCAAGACACCAGCATCAAGACCACGAAGGACGTCCGCGACCGCCTGCGGATCCTGGCCAGCGAGCGCGGCACCACCATGAACGATCTCCTGACGGAGCTCGTGACGCGGGAGCTGACCGAGGAGGAGAAGGAGCTGCGCGCGCAGCAGGCGCTGGAAGAGGTTCAGCAGACGACGGGCGTGACCGTCTCTGAAGACGCACGTACCCGGGCGCGATCCTTCCTGCAGGGCCTCGGACGGGAGCACCACGCCGCGTGATCCGCGTCCTGCTCGACCACACCTGCATCATGGCGCTCGCCGACGGCGACGAATTCCTCAACGGCCTGTACGTCGAAGCCAGCTACGGCTACGCCGAGATGGTGATCCCCGCCCTGTCCGCAGCAGTCGCCGAGCGTGAACGACCAGGCGCCGGACAGCACATTCTGGGGCGCCGCTTCACCACGGCCGCGGACTTCACCAGTGCCCATGCCCTGGTGGCCGGCGCGTGGCGGCAGGCGGACTGGCGGGTGCTGCATCCGGCATCCTCGGTGATCGTGGCCCAGCAGGCCGGGGAAGACGCCACCCTGCTGTCCCTGGCCCCTGACCTGTACGCGGGCACCGGGGTGAGCCCGCTCAACCCGATGAGCCCCTGACGCCGCTCTCGCCCAGTGCGGGCACCTGCCCGCTGCCGGGGGATGGCAGTTGCTGACTTCCGGCACCGGCCGGGTCCGGTTCCCGCTCGTGCGGTGGGTGCTCGCTCCGCGCACGACGTGGCAGGCGCGGCGGCTGGCTGCCGACTTCGGTGAGGGGATGGATGCCCGGACCGCGTGGGTGATGGCACGCCTGGCCCGTCATCCCGACGAACGCGGCTACGCCATGGCCACCTGGACGACGAACGCCGCGCTACTGACTGAGGGGGCGTTGGTTCAGGCGCTGGCCTTCGGCTCGTGGGGGCTCCACGGCGGGCCGGCTACTCGCGCCGTGCGAGGTCCTCGGGTGCGGGCTGGTACCGGGTCACGTACGGGTGGCCGCTGTAGTCGACGGTCACCGTGTGCCGCAGGACATCGTCGTCGGCGTCGTAGAAGATGTGCTCGATCTCCAGGCAGACCCGTTCGGTGGAGATGCCGAAGTCCTGCGCCTCCTGGTCGTTCACCAGCCGGACCCTCGTGCCGGTGATCACCCGCACCGTGCCGGGAGGTGAGCCCGGCGGCGGCTCGATGGTGCCGCCCAGCCGTGCCCGAGCCGACCCGCTCTGCGTCTCGCCGTGTTCCGCCATGGCTGCCACCGTACTGAGCGCTGATGCCGGGGCACAGATGACGGACCACCCTCGCCTTGCGCAATGCGCACACCTTGTGCCACTCTCCAGGTGTGCGCAATGCACACACCCTTTGCGGGTGGCCCCACTGACCGTGGAACCGCCCAACCACCGCCGCTGCCAAGGAGACTGACCATGGGGATGTTCAAGAACAAGGAAGAGGCCCTGCGGATGGCCGACCACCTCATCGAGGCGACGCGGCCGGAGACCGAGCGGATCATCGCGAAGGCCCGCAGCGACCGGGAGAGCACGCCCACCACGACCCACGACAGCGGGACGAACTCCACCACCGTCATCAACGGCGACCACCAGGGCATCACCGGCGGCGTCCACCACGGCGACCTCCACTTCGGCCGCTGAGCCGACTCCGCCCACGGTCTGGCCCCTGCAGATCAACGGCAGGGGCCGCACCCCTACCCAGCAAGGAAAACGCCCGTGTCCGTGCACGTGACGAAGACCAGCGGCCATACCGCAGAGATCACTTGGGACCCGAAGAGCGACGACCCCCAGGGTTACCTGGCGACAGCCATCGAGAGCGACCAGCTCGCCTACGCGCTGGAGGCTCTCGGTGACCCCGCCGACGTGGGACTCGAGGGGGCATCGCCGGAGAGCGCACTGCAGACGGCGGCGTGCACGGCCCAACTGGCGGCACTGTTGGAACGGCGCTCCGCCGTTCAGATCGTCCGGCTCCGTGACGACCACAAGCTCTCGTGGCGGCGAATCGCCGCAGCGATCCTCGATGACCCGGAGAAGCAGTCGTCGGTCCGACGGATGTACGACTCCGGCCGCCGCCACCTGGGCGACCACTGATCACCACCCGGCAAAACCAACGACCGGCTGGGGAAGGAGAAGTTCATGTCCGAGCAGACGTCGCCCGAGGTGATGGAAGCCCTGCGGCAAGCCGCCATTGCGCAGGAGGAAGCCTCGCGGCAGCTGGCAGAGGAGATAGCGCGGCTGGCAGAGGAAGGCACGTGACCATCAGTCGCCCGTAGCTTCGGTGACGTGGGCCTGCGCCAGACTTCCTGGCGCAGGCCCGTGGGCCGTCAGAGGAGCCCCAGCGCTGCCAATGTGGTCAGAGAGAGCCCCATGGAGACAGCGAAAGCACCTCCCGCAGAGAGGATCGCTTCAGCCATGGACACACCGGTGGTGTACGTGAGAATGGCGGTGCCGGTGGCCACGATTATGGAAACCAGCGCGCAGATCACGACCAGTAGAACCTTGACGCTGAACGTCGGGTTGGACATGGGTCCGGATGACCTTTCCGGTGGCCGGACCTGGGGTGCATGGCACTCAGCCCGACCACCACGTAATCAACGTGGGATCTTGCTGAGGCCGTGCCGACGTTCACTGGTCTCTACTGCCCTGCCAAGGCTCTCCTGAGGCTGTCAATCCCGGTGTCTTAGGCCGTCAGTTCCATGTCGACCCCGATTCCGGCCCCATAAGGCTCCGCAGAATGGTCGAGAGCAAGCGAGTGCGTGATGAGGCTCAAGCCCACTTCGGAGCGCCTTGGTGTCGGCCGGCCCAGGACACGTCGGGGTCCCGAGCTCACGCACATCGAACGCACACAATAGCGGGCCACGGAACCCCAACGGGGGGTGCCACGCACACGTGTTCAGACGGAAAACCGGCAACCCTCGAGAAACGGTCGGCCTGCTGGGGTAGGTGCTGGCTGGCGTAGCCGGCGATCAGAGCGCGCCGTCTGCGCAGCCGTCGGCCCTCCCGTGGGGAGGCCGGGAGGGACGGCGCGGCCCCGCCCAGGTGACAGCACGCGGGCGGGGCCAAAGGTGGGGCCTCCACGGGGGTTGGAGGATCACCGTCGTCACAGCATTGCACTGGATTCGGCCACACGACAGGGCTTTGACCGGAATCAGTCGCATAGGGGGTACGGGTACGGGTACGTACCCGTACCCTTGGGGGATGGGAAGGAGCACGATGATGTCCGATGCCAACGTCCGCATCCCCGAGGAAGCCAAAGATCGGCTGGCCGCTATAGCCGCCGCTGAGGGCTTGTCGCTGCGCGCGTATCTCGCCCGTCTCGCTGAGACGCTCCTGACTCCGGCCGAGCGTGCCGAGCGGGCAGAGAAGGCCCTGGCCGCGTTGAAGGAGTGGAACGGCTACGCGCCGACCGCGGCTGAGCAGGAGGACCTGGACAGCGAGCTGGACCGGCGCCTCGCCGAGGTGAAGGGCCGGTGAGCGAGGCCATGCACATCGTGCTGGACGACTCTGCAATGGCCGCGGCCGGCCAGGGCAACGTCCTTGCTTCCCGCCTGATCCACCGCGCCCACGCCGAGCCGGGCTGGTTCCTGTACGCCCCGGCATGCGCACTGGTCGAGGCCGACCGGATCCGGCCCGGAACAGCCGAACACCTGGCGGCTCTGCCGGGCATCACGGTCCTGGACCTGGACCTGGCCGCCGCGTTAGCCGTGGCGCGCCAGGAGACATGGGCGGCGGCTCACAGCCAGTACGCGGCGCTGCCCACGCCCGACCGTCCTGATGGGGCGATCGTTGCCACCACAGTTCCGAAGCGGTGGGAGGGGGAGCCGGTGCGTGTCCTGGACCTGAATCCCTGAGGGCGACCCAAATGGCAAGGATGTGGACACGGGGGCGGCCCAGCTGTGTTCGCGGCTGCACCCGTGCGCAACGTCAGTCGTCGCTGCGCTGATGGGCTGGTTGAGGACGCGGCGGTGGCGGCGGTGACTGCCGAACGACAGATGAGGCAACCCTAGTAATCCCTTTGCGATCAAGAGAGGGGATTACTAGGGTTGCCTCATGAGTGAAGAGATGGGACGGCACCCCCTGGAGAGGGCTGTCCGTGCTGAACTGCATGCCAGCCTCGACGACTTGGCGTGGGCATTCGCCCGGCGTGCGGCCGGTCTCGGGCCGGAGGACCCGCCGATCAGCCTCTACGACCATGGCCTCAGCGATGACCAGATCAAGGCCGCCCGGCTGGCTCGGGTCGCCATCTACAAGCACCTCGAAATGCTGGCCAGCTCCAGCATCCGCGTCGATGTCGGGCACGCGCTGGAGCACGGCGGGAACTGGGACGAGGTCGCCGAGGCCCTTGAGGTCAGCCGTCAGGCCGTCGCCAAACGGTTCGGCGACCTGCGGCGTGGCGAGAACGTCGCCGTGGTGATCTCGCGCCGCGACCGTGTACGCGAGTACCCCGATGACACACGTGTCCGTGTCGGAGAAGTCGGCGGTCCCGAACAGTACGACAGCGACCGCGGCGTCTGGCCCATCGGCAAGAAGGTCCGCGCCGAGGCAAGGTACGCCATCGTCGCCGTAGATGGCATCGTGCGGCGCATCTACGAACTCGACCCGGCCGGCTGGCGCGAGGCCGAGCCGAACAAATGGGAGTTCACCGCCGTCGGCGGCCGTGAACTCGACGTCGAGGCGATCGCCACGGCGTACACGGCGGGGGAGCTCCCGCTCCGGCCGGGCGACGACTGCCCCACCCGCGTCGGCGGCGCCTACCGTCCCCACTGGTTCTGACCGACGCGGAGAGCACCCGATGACCAGCCGCAGCTACTCGTCCGAGGCGTACCACCCGGGTCCCCGGGACGGCCGCCGGCCCCAGGAGAAGAGGAAGGGATTGCGGTGAAGGACGCGGATGTCCGCCCGGTCGTGCTGCCCGAGCCTGAGCACAAGGAGATCCTGACGTCGCAGATCCTGCCTGCCTGCACCAAGGGCGCTGTCCCGCAGGAGCAGCCCGTGGCCGTGCTGGTGGGCGGACCGCCGGGCAGCGGAAAGTCCACCGCCTGCCAGGTGTTGAAGGAGATGCTCGACCGTCGGGGCGGCGCGGTGCTGATCGGCCCCGACCTCTACAAGTCGGCGCACCCCGCCTACCGGCGTCTCCTGCGCAGCGATGACCGCACCGCGGGTGTCAAGGTACGGCCGGACGTGCTGCGGTGGCAGGCCGAGGTCGAGGAGTACGTGCGAGGCCAGCGGTTCGATGCGCTGGTGGAAACGCCCCCCGCCGACCCGGAGCAGGCCCGTGCCTACCGGGCGGCCGGGTACCGCGTCGAGGTAGTGGTGCTGGCCGAGGCGGAGGCCGTGACGCAGCTGAGCGTGCTGGAGCGCTACCTCGCCCAGGTCGCCGAGGACGGCGCCGGCCGGTACGTGTCCTGGGACAACCAGGACCAAGTCATGCGCCGCCTCCTGCGGTCCGTGGAGGTCATCGAGACCGAACGGCTGGCCGACCGGGTCATGGTGGTACGGCGTGACCTTCAGGTGCTGTACGACAGCGGGCCGGGCACGGACGGGGCCGGCCCCTCCCCGGCGGGCGCGCACCAGGCGCTGACGGCGGCGCGGGCACGGCCGTGGACGGCGCCGGAGACCTGGCGATTCCGCCGCCAGGCACGGGCCCTGGAACAGCAGTTGCACCCGTCGGTGAGCACGCCGGAGCGGCGCCTCCTGGTTGCTGGAGGTCTGGAGCGGACCCTCGCCCTGGCCGAGCCGGTACGCCGCATCGCCCAGCCGCTCACCGTGCCGCCCGGGGTCGACTACCACCGCCTGTCCGCCGACGAGCACGCGTTCATCTTCGACGAGTTGATCGTTCCGATGTACCTGGGCAGCATCACCGCCCACGATCAGCCGGTGGTGCTGTATGTGATGGGTCCGCAGGGCGCCGGGAAGACGCATACGGCGCGAACGCTGCGCCGCGTGCTGCGCGCCCGACGCCCCACACGCATCGAGGGCGGGATGTTCAAGGCCGTCCACCCCGACTACCGGCGGCTCCTCGAGGAGGAGCCGCGCACGGCATCAGCCCGGATCCGTCACGACTACCGGGCCTGGCAGGAGAAAGCCGAGGCGTACGTGCGCGAGCGCCGCGGCGACCAGCTGATCGAGATCGCCCCGGACAACGTTGCGCACTTCCTGGACGGGGCGCGCCGCAACCGTGCGGCGGGCTGCCGCGTGGAGTTGATCGTGCTGGGGGTCCGGGCCGCGGACAGCCGTCTGGGCATCGCGGCCCGCTGCGCCGAGGTGGCCCGCATGAGCGGAACACCCCGGTTCACCTCAACGGCCGCCCATCAGGTGTCCTTCAACGTGCTCGCCGATGTCGTGCGCACGGCCGAGGACGAGCCGGACATCGTCGACTCCGTCTCTGTCATCCGCAGGGACCTGACCGCGGTGTACCGCAACGAGCGCACCCCGGGCGGCACGTGGGCGCAGCCGCCCCGGGGCGGGCACATGGTGGAGGCGGAGCAGCAGCGCCGGTACACCCCGGCCGAAGCGGCGCAGTTCCTGGCCACGCTGCAGCAGGTGCACGGTGAGCTGCCGCAGTACCGGCCGGATCTGGTCGAGATCGCCGCGCTGGCCTGGCCTCTGATGCCCGTCCACCTGCAGCCGCGCGCCCTCGCCTCCACGCTCTGCACGGCGGCGCTGCCCGTCCTCCCCCATCGTGAGGGGCCCGGTCACTGGCCCTTGAGTTCCCTCACGCGGGCCGCGTAACGGGAGGCGATCTCGGCAACTTCCTTCTCGTCGGCGTCCTGCAGGGCCTGCTGGTCGGCGGCGCACGCTGCCAGCTCGTCCTGCAGAGTCTTGAGGCGGCCGGCGTCGGGCGCGCCGGCACGCCGCTCCTTGATGATCTGCTCGGCGTACCAGGCGCTGACCTCCTGCATCAGGTGCTCGACGGCCTCGGGGGTCACGTGTTCAGACAAGGGATGTCCTTCGGGTATCGGGGGTGATGGCCCGTCATTGTCCCTGGCCGAGAAAGTGCGGCACGGCGCCCGTGGTGCGGAAAACCGCCGCCGGGCACTACCGGGGATCGCATAGGTTGCTACGCTGATGATCTTTCCTGGGGGGTGTCGTGGCGCGGGATCTGCGGATGCTGTTCGGTGCAAATGACCGGTCGGTGGCGGCCGAGGAGGCGTTCACGAACCGCCAGGCCCAGTGGCAGGCCGTCGTCGCAGCGCTCTCCGACCATCTGCAGCGCGTCGCCAACCCGTCCTTCGACGTCGAGGACTTGGCCAGCCCCCGGCACAACGTTCTGGTCGCCCACGGAGTCGGCGGGATCGGGAAATCGACGTTCTCCCGCAAGACCGAGGCGTCGCTCACACACCCGGGCGGGCGCCCCGAACAGTGGGCCGAGCCCGGGTGGCCGATCGAGCGGCTGTTACCGGTGCGCATCGACCTGGCCCGCTCCAGTGGCGTCGACTTCGAGCGGGTGGTGCTGTCGATCCGCCTGGCGGTCGCCGCCCTGGGACGGCCGATGCCCGCCTTCGATCTGGCTCTGCGCCGGCACTGGGAACGCAACCACCCGGGCGAACCGCTGGAGGAGTACCTGCGGCGCGGCGGGATGCTCAGCCGGTTCAGCAACGCGGTCAATCTGCCGAGCCAGCTGCAGTCCTCGCTGGCCGATGTCGCCCAGGCCCTGGCCATGCCCGGCACCATCGGGGGCGCCGTCGGCCAGCTCACCACCGCCCTGGTCGGCGCGCTGCGCGAGCGGCGACAGACCGTACGCGCGCTGGCCGACTGCAGCCGCCTGGCCGACATACTCGAAGCCGAACCGGACCTGGAGACGCTGAGCTTCGCCACGCACCTGCTTGCCTGGGACCTGGCCCAACTCCCCGCTGTCCAGCGGGCCACCCCGGTGGTCTTATTCGACAGCTTCGAGGAAGTCGGGGACCGCACCCACCGTGACTTCGAACGGCTGCTGCAGCGCATCGTGTGGCTGATGCCCAACGCCTTCTTCGTGATCACCGGGAGGGACCGGCTGCAGTGGGCCGAGGAAGGTTTGCACGGACAGCTCGACTGGACCGGCCCCACCGCGTGGCCCGGCCTGGCCGGACACGTGCCGGGCGCCCGCACACGCGGCGGCCCTGCAGTACGGCAGATCCTGGTCGGCGACTTCTCCCCCGAGGACTGCGACGACCACCTCGCCCGCCGCCTGGCCCACAACGGGCAGCCGTTGATCGGGCCGGACCTGCGCCAGGCCATCACCGAACGCTCCCACGGCCTGCCCCTCTACCTCGACCTGGCCGTCATGCGGTTCTTGGAGATCCGGCGCAGCGGCCGCGTGCCGCAGCCGGACGACTTCGGCGACTTCCCCGCCCTGATCTCCCGCACCCTCAGCGACCTGACCAGCGACGAACGCCACGTACTGCGCTCGGTGTCGCTGCTGGACGCCTTCTCGGTGCCGCTGGCCACCCAGGTGGCCGGGCTCACGCGCGATGCGGCGGCCCTGCGGCTGACCGAACGTCCCTTCATCCGCGAGGACCTGACGGGGCTGTGGCCCTTCCACCTCCATCAGGTAGTCCGCTCCGCGATCCGCAACGCCGACGACCAGACTGACGACCGGTGGTCCGAGCATGACTGGCACCGGGCCGCCCTGCGCGCGCACGCCGCCCTCGGACAGGAGTGGGCCCACGGGCCGCGCAGGGACCGCGCGGTACTCATCGGTGTCCTGCGGCAAGGCCTGCGGCTGGCCCGCGACTTCAACCTCGCCGAGCTCGGCTGGCTCACCGAGGCCGCCTTCTCCTACGTCTCAGACTCCGTGTGGGAGCCGCTCGCGCCGCCCGCCCACGGACACGACAGCGCCGTGCTGTCGACGCCGGCCGACGCGCTGGTCGAAACACTCAGCGCCCTGGCCCGCCGTCAACGCGAACACCGAGCCCGCACCGTGGAACGGCTTACCGCCGTCATCGACTCCGGCCTGCTGCCCGCCGAGCTGCAGGAGATGCCGGTCTACTACCGGGCCAAAGCGCTCCGTGACATCGGACGCATCGAAGACTCACGCCGCGGCTACCAGCAGGTGGCCGACGGAGGGGGCCGCCTGGCCCAGGCCGCCCGCCGCGGGCTGGCGCAGGCCGCCCGGCTGGCCGGCGACTTCCCGACCACGCTCGCCGCCGCACAGACCCTCGGGTGGGAGGGCCGCCACCAGCGCGTCCTCGGTGACCTGTACTGGATCCAGGGACAACCACAGCGCGCGGCAGAGGCGTACCTGGCCGGGCGCATCGAAGCCGAACAGCACGCCAAAGCCGGCGAAGCCGCCCACAACCAGGCCCTGCGCGCCCTCGCCCTCGCGTTCGTCGACCCCCTCCAGGCCGACGACGAACTCGACCTCGCCGAGCAGGTCCTCGCCAGCCTCGACCTGCGGGCTTCGACGATCAACGCCGCCATCGCCTCCCTCATCCGCGACGCCGGCAGCCCGGCCATCGACGACCGCGCCCGCACCCTGCGCACCGAACTCGACGTCGCGGGCCTCACCTCCATGACGCCCACCCTCGAAGTCGCCGTCGCCTTCCACCAGGCCGTCCTCGACGACCACCAAGGGTTGAACGCCACCATCGCCCGGCTCCGCGAGCAGACCAGCGACGGCGCATACGCCTACTACGCCGACATCGCGCACTTCATGGCCGGCCTGCCGCTGCCCACCGACCACACCCCGCCGCGCTGGCTGGACGGCGAAGGAGTCACCCGCGCCCGGTGGCGGGCCCTGGTCACCGCTCGTCGCGACCTGCTGCGCACCGCGCGGTAGCCGGCGAGGCAAATACTGGCCTCGGCACTGGCGAGGTCTCGTCAACCTCATGAGTCGGCACGCCCCAGTCACCCGCTGGTAAGCCGTCCCCCGGTGCCCTCGCGCTCATGGATCTGCCGGGCGATGAAGGGGCGCAGGGGACTGCCCGGGCGGGTGTAGAGGTACCGGCGTGCCGTACGGATCTGCAGCGTGTTCAGCTCGTCGACCTGGGCGGGCGGGACCGGCAGGTAGGCCGGGTGCGGGCCGGTGGACAGTACGTATCTGGGGCCTATCGGCAGGACCACCGAGTGGGAGTCGCCGATGGCCATGCTGTGGGAGATCAATGGTCCGTCACGGCGCACCGTCACGGCTGGTGTGTCCCCGATGAGGAACTCGCCGTGCTGGGGAGTCAGGATCTGCACGCAGTGGCTGTCCAGGAGGCCACGGGCCCTGGCGAATGAGGCCTCGATGCGTACCCGGAACAGCGCGCCGGTTTTGTACGCGGTGGCCATGGGCTCCAGGAGCCGCTCGGCGTGCAGGGCAAGGCCCTCACGGCCGTCGATGAACAGGCCGGTCTGCTCCAGCACGGCGGCCTGCAGCAGGGCCCGGCCTTCGTTGAGCAAGTGCCGCTGCCGCTCCTGGTAGACGACCGGGAAGAGACGCTGGTGCAAGTCGCGGAAGTGCTGGGAGCGAACCCAGTGCAGTGCGATCAAGTCCCGTAGACGGCTGGTCGTCGACGGGTCGTCCAGCGCCGTGCCGGCCGCGACCGCAGCGAAAACCTCGGGCAGGTGCTGTTCGGCCTGATTCCAGATCTGCTCCAGCGAGGCGGAGGCGTACGGGACGAAGTCCTCGATCCAGCCGACGCCGCGTGGAGTGCGGGCTTTGGGCAGGCGCTGCGGATTCCGCAAGTCGTGGGGCTGCACGTGGAGACCGGCGGTGTGCCGGATGGGCGTGGCGAACTGGGCGAGCAGCACCTTGGAGATGAGGTGTTGGCGGTGCACCCGGGCGTCGGCCTCGGGGGCCAGCTGGGCGATGCGTTTCAGGTCGTCGCGCCCCGAAGGGGGCAGTTGTTCGGCCACGCCTCAATCGTCCCAGCGCACGCAGGCCGTTCGCGCGCTGTTTTCGCCGGTCCGGCCTCGGGGAACAACGGAACAGCCATTTAGCGCGAAGGGATGATCTTGATGGCGCTGTCTGAAGGGTAATCTTCGGGGGCCGGGACCTACCGTTCGAGTCGCTCCATCAGCCGTATGGCTGTCGTATTGACCCATGAGGCTGGCAAGGCACATCAGGTCGGCAGGGCAGCTCACGCCGGATCAAAAAGGCTGGTAGGACTGCTGACATGGTCGATCCGAGAGCGCCGAGGCTCCGCCCGCCTGCCGGAGGCGAGTGGGTCAAGGTCACCTGGAAGGCTGGTGTCGGGTCACCGTTGCGGCCTCGCGATCTTGCGAGCTACCTACAGGACGTCGATATTGCGATCGGCGTCGGCGAACAGTGGGGCACCACGTTCGCCCGCGCGGCAGCCCAGCAGGAGCTCATGGAGCGCATCGCCCAGGAAGGCGCTCACAGCTTGGAGGGCGAGGCTCTCGAACGCGGATACTCCCCCCGGGACCTCAGGTACCTCGATGAATGGATGCACTTTGGGCCGCGGAGGCGCTGGCGAGGCATGCCCCTCGGGGGCTCCGGTAGCTTGATCGAAACTCTCGCAGATGCCCGAGTCCGCAAAGTGCTCGGGACTCCAACGCGAGTCGCCCGCGCCGAATACGGCAGCCCACTCGTCCTTGATCTGGCGAACTCCGGATTCCTCGCGTACGGGGTCATCAAAATCGCCGAGCTTGTCCGTGACTGGAGCAACAAACGACGAGCTGACGAAGCAAGCGCCCGCCACATCGAGGCGGGGGCGGACAGAGGGGAAGCCGAAGCTCGCCAGGAGAACGCCCGGGCCCGCCAGATGGAGGCGCAGGCGCGGCAGATGGAAGCACACGCTGACCTCGTGCAGTGGGCCGTTGACCAGACCCGGGGTGGGCCTGTTTCTCCTGGGGAGCTATTCGCTGTCATCACCCCGGAGCAGCTTCAGGCACTCAGTCGTCTGGCCGAGACACCGACGGAGCTACAGCTACCGCCGAATGATTCTCGCGGAGAGTAAAAGGCCCAGGCCCAATCGTGCAGATGTAGACAGTTGTGATCACTCGGTGTCCGCAAGGCCTGCCGTCCAAAACAACTTCGTTGCACCATCGGGTGACCTCGGCCACGCCAGCATGCAGTGATCACCTCGCGAGGCCATTCTTACCTACAGAAAAGATCATCTCGGTGAGGAGTGATCTGGGTGGCCAGTTCGGACCAACCGCAGTGGGGTCCACGTCCCGGAAAGGGACCGCCGTCTCCACCGGGCCCGTCCGGCTCCGGCCCCACGGGACCGCACGGGCCCCGCGGCCCGGGAGAGCCGGGCGGACCACCTCCCCGCAACGGGCTGGGCATCACCGCTCTCATCCTGGGCATCATCGGCCTCCTCGCAGGATTCATCCCGCTGCTGTTCTGGCTGGCGGGCATCCTCGGGATCATGGCCCTCGTCTTCGGCATCATCGGGGCCCGCCGCGCAAAACAGGGGTATGCCACCAACCGGCGCATGTCGCTCGCCGGCGCCATCCTCGGGGGTCTCGCGATCGTGATGGCGATCATCGGGATCGTGATCCTCGCTGATGTCTTCCACGACGTCACCAAGGGGCCGAAGAAGACCCCCGCGCCCACCCCAACCAGCCAGAGCACCGCCACCACGATGCAAGGGACCACGACGCCCACCAGCGGAGCCCTTCGGTTCGGCACTACACAGCACTACGACGACGGCGTCCAGGTCACCGTCGCCTCCCTGCGCCCATTCACACCGTCCGACACGGCGGCCGGCTACACCCCGGGTGACAAGGCAGTTGCCTTCGACATCACAGTGACCAACGGTTCCGACCACAACCTGGATCTCGGTCTCGTCTCCGTCGACGCCAAGGATGCCGACGGACGCTCCGCCGAGCGGATCTTCGACAGCGCCAAAGGCATCAGCGGCGATCTGAGTGGCACCCTGCTTCCGGGCAAGAAGTCAGTGGCCACCTACGTCTTCGACCTTCCCAAGCGCGCCTCGGCCAGCCTGGACGTCGAGGTCAGGCCCGGCTTCAGCTACGAACCTGCCTTGTGGAGCGGTTCCAGCACCTGATTGCCAGCGCCTCTCCCGACGGACCTGCGCCTGCCGGGACTGCAGCCGCCGGTACATCGACGGCGTGTGCGGCAGCACTCCTTCGGAGACCAGCCGGTACATCGCCTGGCGCAGCGTGACGCCACCCTCGTAGCCCTCCACGATCTCCCGTGCCCGGTCCACGATGACTGGCCACCGCACCCTCTCACCCGCCATGCGGTACATGTTCCCCTCGCACCGGCCCAGCCCGCGGACCGCGGGCTGGGTCAGGCGTTCGCCGTGGCGACGGCGGCGCAGCCCCCTTCTGCTCAGAGCCCTCCCCACCGGGCGCCGGGTCCGGCTACCGTGGGGGCATGGCCAGGGAACTTCGCATTGAGATCGATGACGAGCAGTGGGCGCAACTGGAGCGCGAGGCGCACGAGCGGCACGAGGATCCGACGGTGTACGCCGGACGCGTCCTGGCTCAGGAGCTCAACAAGGCGCGGTTCCTCGAGGGCAGCGCCCTCTTCCTCAGCACTCCCGGGGTACGCGAGGAGTTCGCCAGCCGGTTCGGCCCGGAACCCGGGCCCACCGCGTCCGCGGCGTAGGGGCGGGCAGCGACGCAGTGGACCTCACGGTAGATCTTCCGTGGCTCATGGAGATCGCCCGCACCCAGCTGGACGACCCTGACGTGACGGACTGGGGAGCGCTGGAGGCCGCCCGAGCGCGGCACGCCTTCCGCGTCCTGGACGAACCCGTATACCCGCGGCCGCATCACCGGGCCGCCGCTCTCTTCCACTCGCTTGCCCGGGTCCCGGCCCTGGAGCACAGCAACGAACTCTTCGGCGCGACGGTCGCGGCCGGTTACCTGCACGCCAGCGGCCTGCCCGTACGGTTCACCGCCAAGGAGGCCGCCGACCTCGCCGACCAGGTGTCCTCCGGACACGTGGACGTGCGCGCCCTGGCCGCGGCCCTGAAGGAGTGGACCGAGCGCAGCTGAGCATAGGCTCCGTCCGGTGGAGACGTTGCTGATCATCACGGCTGCCGCTCTGTGGGGCTGCGGCACGGGCGTGCTCATATCCCGTCCCGCCTACCGGTTCTCCGTACCGATCGAGGAACCGTGGCGGTCGGCGTGCCCGGCAGGACATCCCCTCACCGGTACCGGAGGCGGCTGGCTGGGGCGTGCCCGCTGCGCCGCCGGGGACTCCTACGGGCCGAGCACTCTCTCCGTCGTCTCCGTCACGGCTGGAGTCTGCGCGCTGCTGGCGGCCGCGACCGGGGCACGCCCCGAGCTGGTGGTCTGGCTGCTGCTCGCCCCGGCCGCCGTGCTGCTCGCCGCCGTCGACTTCGCGGCGCACCGGCTGCCCGACGCGCTCACCCTGCCGCTCGCCGCGGCCGCGATCGTCCTGCTGGGCGTCGCCGCGGTGCTGCCCGGCGCCGACGGCAGCTGGACGTCCGCGCTGCTCGGTTCCCTCATTCTGGGAGCCTGCTACTTTGTGCTCTTCCTCCTCAGCAAGGGCTTCGGGTTCGGCGATGTGAAACTCGCCCTGGCCCTGGGCGCTGTCCTGGGCTGGTACGGCTGGGCGATCGTCCTGGTCGGGACGTTCGTCGGGTACCTGCTCGGCGCGCTGTACGGCATCGGCCTGATGCTCGCTGGCCGGGCCGACCGTACGAGCAGGATCCCGTTCGGCCCGTTCCTGCTCGCCGGGGCGCTGGCCGGCGTGCTCCTGGGCTCCTACACCCTTTGAATCCCGGCTCGAGTATCCGATGGAACACGCGAGAACGAGAGACCCCCAAACGAAAAAGGTGCCGGGGAGACGTGCTCTCCCGACACCTTGCTAGATAAGTGAAGATCAATCGCGCCGTTGAGCGCGGGCCTGAATGCCGGCGGTGAACAGCAACGCGAGCCAGGCGACTCCGAAGCCCAGCGCGCCGCCGATGGCCAGGCGTCCGATGGACAGGGGATCCTGGAACATGGTGGTGACACCGCACCCGATGCCGGTCGCCAGGGCCAGGATGAGGGGCGTCCTCATGCGTGCGAACACCTTCTTCAGGCGCCGCAGGTCGTGGAGAGGAACGCGACCTTGTTCTTCGGTGAGGGCCTTCTGGGCTTTCCGTGCCCCGCTCAACGCAACAGAGAGCGCATACGAGCAGCACTCCCCGTATCGAAGTGCTCGACCTTTCCATGTATTTTCCTCGACCTGCATCATGGTGATTTGGTCGGGAAGCCAGTATCTGTCGAGCATGTACCGCCAGTCACCCTTCGACATGAAGATCCGTCCCACGTAGAGCAGTACGACGGGGATGCGACCGGCATCCTGGCGAGTCTTGGATCGGATAATTCGGAAGACTCCAGAAGCCATCATCAACACGAGGGCGATGACGATTCCCACTATCCATTCCGCAGCGCTCGCGCCGAGGAAGTATGAATTCTGGGCCGTTGAATTAGCGGCCTCGACCGCCTCGGCGCGAACGTTGATCATTGATTGCTCCCAGGAGCTAGGCTGGCTTCAGCCGGTGTGGGGCGCCCTGGCCGGTCGGCGCAGGTGCGCGCGTCTGGACGTAGTTGAGTTCGTCCAGATCTGCCAAAGACGTCCGAGCTGCGCGGAGGCCTTCGGAAGTGATGGTGAAGTTTCGGCGGCGAGGCCTGCCTTCCTTGTGGGGGTCGATGTCTTCCTCCGAAGAGGTGACCCATCCGGCCCGCTCCAGCCTGATGAGGACCGGGTAGATGGTGCCGCCCGACAGGCCTGTCTCATGCATGAGTTCCAGGCCATAGCGGGAAATCTGAGGTTCGGTGATGAACACGGACAGCACGCGGGCCATGCTGCTCGTGACGACGATGCCGTGGGCTCGGGTGTGAGTTTTGGCGGACATGACTTCGGGATCTCCTCCCGTCGATCCATGGACGACGCTGTCAAACGTCGGCCACACGTGGTGCGCGCCGCCCGGGGCGGCTCGTATTGCCGAAAAGGCCATGACCACGGCTTGGGATCGAATCGGTCGTTTCTTGGTGTGGATCATGTAGGACTCCTCCCGGAGCATCCGGGGCTTGTACGGACCGCCGATATAGGGGTCCGAAGGCAAGTGAACGTGGCTCTCAGGGTTTCGTCAAGGAAACGGCATTGGATGTGACTCAAGGCCTTTCTGTGTCAAATATAGAAGGTTCAAGTGAGCCCACGCTGTGTAACTCGATGGATTCACTTGCAGCCGCACTGCTACCGGTTTAGAGGCAGGGAGAATTCCCGGCTTTCCGACCGCGTAGCCGCGACCTCTTCAGTACCGGTACGCGCCAGCCACGCAGTTCGGGATTGATCATTGGCGGGATTGGCGACGTGGATCGCGAAGTCCGTTGTCGCCGAATCGAGTTGCCGGGCCATCCAAATCGCCCAGGCCACGAACGAGATCCGAGCTGGGCAAGGACGCCGGAGCGACCGCGGATCGGCAGAACGCGACGATGCACTTGTGCTGCTGCTCGACGGCGAGGAGCAGCTCGTCGACACGAGTGCGGATCACCAAGGCCCGGGATGTGTCGGGCGAGGACCGCCCTGTGCGTCGTTCGAAGAGCGGACCGTACGTGCCAGCATCCCCCAAGTACACCCGAAGTCGTCGTCAAACGACTGCCGGTTTCACGAACCCCAAGGCGTCACTGGCGGGGGCTGCTGATGGCGCACGGAGCGGGCTTCGTGCTGGCTAGCCTGGGGGAGTGGCGCCTGTCGCGGGCTGGTGCAGACGGCGTGAGCACCGGGACGGGTCTGAGCACACAGGCCGGTTCAGGGGTCATCTGGGCGTGGGACCCAACCGGTCCCACGGTGAGGGCGGGCTGGGCAGATGCGCGGGTGCGGCGGCTGCGGAGTGGGGGGCGGCGTGGTCGGGGTAGTTGTTGATCCAGGCGAGGCCTCCGAGGTCGAGGCGTTCGCGGGCGCGCGTGACGGCGACGTAGGCGAGGCGGGCCTCTTCCAGGTTGATGTCGGGGAGGGTTTCGTCGTTTTGGTCCGGGTTCTTCTGCCTGTTGCCGGGCTTGGGCTCGAAGTCACTGGCGATCCGTACCGCTGGCCACTCGCGTCCCTTGGCCTTGTGGGCGGTGGAAACCACGACTTCCGCGTCGGGTTCGGAATGCAGATTGCGGACTGCGGCCAGGACGACGTCCACGCCGTAGTCGTCGATGATGTCGACCAGGGGCAGCAGGTCACCGCCCGAGGGGTCGGACGTGGCGTATTCGCGCAGCTCGTCCCATGAGGTGAACAAGACCAGTTCGGGGTGGCTCGTACGGCGTCCGGCCTTCAGTGCGCCCGCTGCCAGCGCGAGTTTTTCCAGGGCCTCGCCGCCGCCCACCATCGCGACACGCGTGCCCTCTTCCAGCAGGCGCAGCACCTCGGTGATGGCGCCTGCGTTGGAGCGGCACAGCACTGCGTCGGGGGTGTCGACGGGCCCGATGCTCGTGTCGAGGGTGGGAGTGCCCTTCAGTCGCAGCGGGGATTCGACGATGCGCAGCCATCGGTTCGCCTCCTCTGCGAGGACGGGACCGAACCGGAAGGACTGCGACAGACACAGTTGAGTTCCGTCGAAGCCGGTCATCACGTCGCGGGCTCCTCGCCAGCCGTAGATGGCCTGGGCCGAGTCCCCCACCATGATCAGTTGGGAGTGGGAGCGTTGCGCCTTGAACACTTCTTCCAGGACGGGGTTGGTGTCCTGAGCCTCGTCCAGGAGCAGGAAGTCGGCCCGGATCGTCGGCTCGGTCAGTGCCCAGATCTTCAGGTAGTGGTCGGGTACGAACCGCACCAGGCCGCCCTCGGGGTTCTGCAGGTCACTCCAGGCGCGCCGGGCATAGGGCAGGACCAGGCGGGCCAGGTCGGAGCGGTATTCGTCGGGCAGCCCGCGCAGCGTCGGCACGTGACGCCGCATGAGTTCGGTGTCTGCGGAGTGGCAGAACTTCCGCACCGTCTCGAACACCGTGTACGACAAGGTCTTGTGGGTGATCAGCCGGTTTCCCAGGACGACCTTCATCGTGGGGGCGATGCCGATCCGCTGGCCTGCCTTCCATCCGGGCTCGCGCGGAGCGTTCAGCCGCGCGGAGTACCGGCGGCCGACCGTGCGCATGGCCAGGCCGTGCCCGGTCAAACAGGGCACGTTCGACGGGAACTTGCGGGCCGCGTCGTCGACGACGGCCCGGTTGTAGGCCATGTAGATGCCGCGCCGCCGGTCGGAGCGGGCGAGCATCGTCAACGTCGTGGTCTTCCCGGTGCCCGCGCCGGCCTGGAGGACGAGATGGGTCCCGGACTGCTTGCCCTCCAGCACCCGTTCCTGCTCCGGTGTCGGCTTCGGCCCCCGCGCCGGGCGTGGTGACGCAGGCGACGGCTGCCGAGGGCTCCGGGTATCGAACACGGCACCGATGCGGAGCTGCGGCGGTGGGGGAGGCGGCTTGGGCCGGTCGAGGCTGGCCAGCCATTCACGGGCCAGGACTACGGCGCGCTCGATCACCTCGGAGGGCACCCCCTGGCGGGTGTCCACCCCCAGCCTGCGGTTGAGCCGGTAGTTGACCTCGCGGAATCCCAGCCTCGTCCGCGCCGTGATCACGGTCATCAGCTGCCGCAGCTCCGCCTGCGGGGAGAGCGGCACAGGTGGAGCGGACGGAGCCGGCTGGGCGGGCCCGAACAGCGCCATCTGATCATCGGGGGCAGGACCGCGGCGGCGCGAGGGAGAAGGACCCATCGCACGCTCCTCGTCTCACACCAGCAACGACCCGTAGAGTAGCGCCCTCGTTACACATGGTGGTCACTTGGTGGGGCGACCCACTTCTGATGGGTCCGTTCGCGGCGGGCGCTCCTGTGTTCGCACTGCGAGCACAGCCACCCTTCCGGGACCGGGGCGGCGCTGCCGTTGCGGCAGCCGGTGTTGGCGCATGCCGTGCGCTTTGGTCCCAGGGCGATCCCGGGGAGCGTGGCTGGCGATTTCTGCATCACCTCCGCGCCGGCGGGGCGCTGGCGCAGGATGTACTCGTCGTGGCGCAGGGCATCGAACGTGACCCACTGGGGAGGCACGGCATCCGGCGCGTAGGACTGGCCCGGGGCATGGGATCCGCAGCGCTGGCGCATCCACCGGTTGAACTCGGCGGTGTACAGCGCGTGCAGCCCATACACCCACATCGTCGTACCCGCCCAGAGGACCTGCTGCCCCGCGCGGCCCGGCGCGTAGGGGATCTCGACCTCCTGCCAGCTCCCCTCCCCCTCCCAGACCAGCTTCTTGCACCTCTCATCCGTGCTACTCGCGTGCGCCACGCACTGGATCGTCTCCACTGGGCCCGGCGCCAGCCACAACAGGCTCGAGTAGGCGACGACATGCCGGACACCCTCGACGTCCTCGACGTGCTGCTCGGCGACCTCTTCCTCGCACCGGGGAGGGCGCAGGTCCGGAATGAACCCGGCCGCGATCAATTCCTCCGACTTCTTGCGGAAGACCGCACGGGCCTCGGCCAGGGACAGATCGTCGTCCTCGTGCTCAACCATCGGGCAGAAAGCGGGATGCGGGACGAGGCACATCGTCTGCCTGTTGTCGCCGGGAAACGCGATCCCGCCCATGACGTGCCACCGCATCCGAGCGGGGACGGCGGCGGATGGAATCTGCTTGGGCAGCATCGGGATTCGCAGATGGTCGTATCGGTCGAAGTACTCCATCAGCAGGCCGCAGTAGCGGCACCGCGTCAGGGCATCCCGCCGCAGCGTTGTGGATGCGTTGTTGCGGTGCAGCCACATCGTGCGCGCCCCGGCGAAGCCGGGCTGCTCGCCGTAACCCTTGTGGGAACCGTCCCAGTGAAAGCGCTCTGACACGAGCCTCTTCTACACACCCATAAGGCCCTTACCGCCCATTTACTACTTTTAGGGGCGTGGCGTTGCCGACCGGGACGTCACGACGGCATTCCTTTGGCATGTCCGGTGAGCGGCGCAGATACCCGGCAAGGAGCGCGAGGCCCGGCGTGTGCGCGTGGGGCGTCGGTTAATGCCGCTCCTGCGAGTGTGGCGGTGTCGTCCGGTGTTCGTGCCATGACCGACATGGCGACGACGGCGTGGCACCCAGTTGGCCGTAACTCTGGTGACCTCGGCGTATCACGCGCGTTGGTCCACCGTGCCCGTGAGGCTTTTCGGGAGGTAGTGGTGAGTCGAGCTGTGCCGCCGGCCGTCCGTGAGCGGGCCCGCGCCCGGAGTTGTCCGGACTGCCGTGCCGCGCCGGGGGAGAAGTGCGCGCCCGATCGGGCTGGCCGCTCCCAGCTTCACGGCGGGCGCATCTCGGACGCCCGGCGCGCGCTGGAACCTATGCCGCCCCACCGGATCCTGCCGCCGCACGCAGATCGCATGTACATGGAACTGGACTCCACTGACGCCGGCACGCTGGTGGTGTCCTGGCACAAAGATGCCCTGGAGGATCTGGCGGCCTACCCGTACGAGGCCGCGGCCCTGCTGCGGCTGGCCCTGAAGCAGGCGGAGGTGCTCCGGCCTGACGGCCCGAAGATGAACAACTTCGGCCTGGCGCTGATCCTCATGCCGCTCGACTTCCTGACCGTCGACGAGGTTCTCGAAGCCGTCGAGCGGCTTACAGCACGAGGTTTCCTCGAGCGCGCAGGCGAGGATGAGAGTGTCTGTATCGACCCCGCCGCGATTCGCGTGGTCGAACGGCGTGACCTGCCGGCACGGTTCCTCATGGACTGGAACGCGGCAAAAGCCAGCGCACCGATCCCAGGGCCGCTTCCCCAACCTGCAACGGAGACCCCCTCTCGGTGACGAGGGGCCCTGTCTACAGCCAGTCCGGCGCGAACCGCCTTGATGGCTTCCGACAGCTCGGTGGGCTCCAACTCCATGTATCCCCCCTGGTCACTTCACCGGCGGCCCAGTCTGCCGGGCGGTTCTCGGACACGAAAGACGGTCTTGCGCCGAAGATCAACGCCCGTTGGACGATGTCCGACGAGCGGGCAACGACACGCGGGGTGTGGCGGAGCGCGAGGAGAGGATGTTGCTTCGCTAGGCTGCCGGGCGATGGCCGCAGCTGCGTCGGCCCGTGTGAGCCTCTGAACGGTCCCGTGGACCACAAGGGGCGTCGAACCCCAGGTGCCAGCGCATCAACGCCAGCGCTCCCCCGGCATGGTCACTCTGTGAGCGACGACGCGTACGGGACCACGGGCCTGAAGCGTCGGAACGGAAGACACCGTGGTCCGCAACCACGCCCGCAAGACCGATGCCCGCCGCGGCACCCAATCCGGCGAGGGCAGCCACCGGCGCACCGTGAAGCAGCATGTGCCCAAGCCCCGCGTTCTGACCGGCCTGACAGCCCTGGACGAACTCCTCGGTGGCGGGCTGCGGCCTGGACGTCTCACCGTGGTCGCGGCCCGTACCGCGATGGGCAAGTCCATGCTCGCCCTGACCATGGCGCGCAACTGTGCCTTCCGCCAGGCCCGTCCGGCTCAGGTCGCTTCCCTGGAGATGTCGAACGAGGGGCTCCTCGAGCGGACGCTCGCCGCAGAAACCGGCGTACTCACCGAGAAGATGCGCCGCCGGACGCTGGATCCCTCCAACTTTGACCTCCTTCGCGCGTTTGCTGCGGATGCCGACAGCAAGATGCTGTTGAGTTTCGGCGGCGACGGCACCACGCCCGCCGTCGCCGAGATCGAGCGGCAGTGCGCCACCGTAGTGGGCCGGCACGGTCATCTGGACCTGCTGGTCGTCGACTATCTCGGCCTGATGGACGGCGCGTTGCAGCAGCGTGCCTCGGGGGACCGTCAGAAGGAGGTCGCCAGTGTCGTGGCAGATCTCCAACAGCTAGCGACCCGTTTGAAGGCCGCCGTGGTGATCGTGGAACAGCTCACCGAGGCACCGGAACTCCGGGACGATCACCGGCCCCGGCTCAGCGACCTCTGCCACGGCGAGGCCCTGCTCAGCCACGCGGAGGCGGTGATCCTCCTGCACCGTCCCGCCTACTACGACCCGCAGCACAGCACGGGCCGCTACGAACGTTCACCCGATCCCGAGCTGTATCCGGAGGTCCTGTTCCCGCGGTACGGGCTGCCCGAGCCGGCCGTGCAGCGCGCCGAGCTCCTCGTCCCGCACAACCGCCACGGCCGGACTGGGTCCGTCGAGGTGGGTGTGGAACTCGCTCGCGCCCGCTTCTTCGACTTGGTTTCCGAGCCTGTTCGCTGACTCTGGAACCACTCCGGCGCAACCCACCGGACGATCGACGAGATCACGCGCGAGGCGCGCTAAGAGCAGGTCGATGCGGGTCAGGACCCTGACGCGGTTGGTGAGAGCCATGGACAGCCCCGCCCATCAGGCGAACTCCAGGGCGGGGCCGTCGGCGTTCGGGGTGGGCCTTTACCGCATCGCTGCGTAGTCCTGCGGTGCCTTGCGGAGGATCTCGACCATCTGGTCTGCGGTCAGCTTCCGGAAGGCCACCGCGGAGGAGTTCGCGATCTTTCGGAACAGGACGTCGGCAGGGATCCGCGGCAGGTCGGCGAACAGAGGGTGATGTTCTGAGCCGGCGCCTTCGCTGAACTCGCGGTGCAGCAGCCACACGGCCTCGGCGAACATGGGGTAGTTGGTCTCGTGTTTGCCCCACAGGCACCGCAGCGCGTCGCCGCCGAAATCCCGGTTGATGAATCCCCAGACGTACGACATCTCGGCCGTCTTGTCCGGGTGCTTGTCGTCGTTCAGGTACCGGACCCACTCGTTCAGGATCTCCCAGCGCAGCGCGCTGACAATCACGCCGGTCGGTGCCTCGCTCGGTCGTAAGTCGGCGGCGAACTCATCATTGAAGGTCATCTGGCGACGGTAGCGAGAAGCACCGCCGACCCGCCACGGCGCCCGCTCGCCACCACGACCTGTCGTCTGCGCAAGCACACACAGGAGGAACTGCTGCCGGGCTTCGCAGTCGCCTGACGCGGGTTCCCTGCCTGGCCACTGCCGTCAGGCAGCGTTTCCGGGACCTGTAGCCGCGTCGTCATCGCCTGCGGCCGCCGCTGCGATCTGATTGCGGACGTGGTTGGCCAGAGACCGCACCGTTGCTGCATCTTCGGGGACCCCGCCGTGGCAGAAGCGCAGGTCCAGCCCTTGGTCCTTGAGTTCCCGCAGGGTGGTGAGTACCTCGATGCGACTCAAGAGCCTCGCGCAGGCCTCCTCGGAGAGGACGGCCTCCACCGCGATCCCGGGGAGATGGTCAGCTGTCTCCTTCAGTTCCGTCGGGCCGAGAGACAGGCGCTGACCGCTGCGCAGGTGAGCGAACCACGCAGGTTCGGGAGCGGCGCCGAGCCCTTCAAGATTGACGCCGGCGGCGGTAAGGGCTTCGCGTACGCGGTCGACGCGGGCGAGGAGGGCAGCGTCGGCCACTGTGTGAAGGGCCGGGGCCGGATGCGGAACGGGCAGAGCTGCTGCGCGGGGGCGGCGGCGGAGCTTGTCGAACATTCCCCCGATCATGCCGATTAGTTCGCTTATCAGCCACTCAGCATGGGCCTGACCTGGTGTGATGGTCCCCACCTGTGGGCTATCGGGCGGAAACGCACGGCGTACAGGACGCTTCGCCCGCGACAACGACGGAAGTACCTCTGACCTGCGGGTGCGGGTCCACACTGGACCTATAACCAGTCCGAAGAAGATGATCCATCATGCGGTATCGGAAGACAGCCGCAGCGTCGGCAGCTCTGGCCGGGGCGCTGACGCTGGGGGGCGTGGTGGCCTGCGGAGGAGGCGACGACCCCGCGTCGCCATGGCGACAGGAGCAGCAGGAGTCGCCGCAGCGCCAAGAGCAGCAGGAGAAGACGCGGACACAGACGCTGAGGGTGGGGGACAGCGGCGAGTTCCGCTTCACCAGTGCCGTCAGCAACGACGTGGCCGACTTCAAGCTCACCGTGCACGGGGTCGAGTACGTGAAGCGCCTGAGCGAGTACACCACGGACAGCGAGCGAGGCACCTACGTTGTGGTGAACGTGACGCTGGCCAACGTCGGAACTACAAACGGCCACTTCCATGATCCGTTCCACTGGACGGGACCGGACGGCCAGGTACTCAGCACGGGCGTCTTCCATCCCGAGAAGGAGAGCATCAGCACCAGCTACCTGCCTGGCGAGTACGTCAGGGGAGCGATCGTGTTCGATGTACCGGTCCGGGGCGGGACTCTGACCATGCCCGGTCCAGATAGCGGCGGTGACGTCTCGGACACCACAGTTGTGATCGAACTGCCGAATCAGTGAGCCAGGGACGAACCATGGGGCCCTCAGCTCCACACCACAGATCAGCACATCCGGCACGCCCAGCGTCCGGCCGCCGGATCTCGCTTCGGACCTGACGCGATTGATGCGCTACAGCAGCATCAGCGGACCTGACGTGTCCGACCAGGAGAGGACGCTGGCCACGATCTGGGAGCGGCCTCCGCTCCTTATTCGCTCCCACTCCGTCGTCCGGGACTCCAAGATGTTCCTCATGACGATTCGTGCCGTGTTCTCCTCTTCGTACCCGAGCCCTTGGACAGAGGACTACGCGATCCTCGGCGGACGGTCTGCCGCCTCTCCCTCCGAGGCCGCAGAGCCGGAGCTGGAGACTGATGCGGAGCTTGCGTTCGCGTTCCGTACGGCCGCCGACCATCTGGCCGATCACTGGCACGCCGACCGCGCGGACGATTCGTTGGTACTGGTCGTGTTGTACAACTACCGGCACGCTCTCGAGCTGGGGCTCAAAGTGGTGCTGCGCGCTCTGGTCGACAGCATCAAGTTCGAGGTTGCACCGGGCGATCAGCCGCCCGAGATCGTGGAGAAGGTCGGCAAGAAGCTCGCCCACACCCATCAGCTCAGCGTCTTGACTGACTATCTCGTCCAGCTCGCGCCCATGTTCCGGATGCACCTTCAGGGCGACGTCACATCGCTCTGCGACGAGGTCCACGCCCTGGATCCGAGTGGCCAGGCGCTGCGGTACAGCGTGGTCAAGGGTCCGGGCGGGACGCAGGTGCCGGCCCGCCCGGACCCTCTCTACGTCGACGTCCCCGAGCTCGCCCGCAGGGCAGGTGAGGCGTGCACCGCGCTGGACCTTCTTCTTGATCAGATCACCAACGTGCAGGACTGGCAGGTCAACCTGGGGCCGGATTACGCGCGGGAGCGAACCTAGTCACGTGCGGGGGCGGCGCAGGTTCTCCTGGGAGGACAGCAGCGCGAGGACCGCGTGCTCCTGGTGGTACTCGCGCCAGCGCTCGGCCAGCTGGCGATCGGTGAACTGGCCGCGGCCCGGGTCGCTCGACGTGGTCAGCTCGATCGCGTCCCAGCCGCCGACGTCGTGGGCGAATGCCGCGGCGAGTTCCGCGAACGAGGGGCCGCGGTAGTGGCTGACGTGGGTGTCAGTGATGTCCAGCGTTCTGCCGGATTCGTCCGAGACCAGGGTGTTGGCCGCCGCCCGGGACGTGAAGTAGGCGGTCGTGTTCGGCTCGGCTTCGAGGCGCATCGCGGCACAGACCTGCTGGCGGTAGGTCGGGGGCTTCAGGCAGGCCAGGTAGGAGGAGTCGATCCGGGTGCCGTCGGTGCGGATCACTTCGAAGCCCGGGTAGGGGCCCTTGAGCGGTGGCGCGATCGCGAAGGACTCCACGCCCACGCCGATCTTGGCATCGGCCTCGGCGTGCATGTCGAGAAGGTCCAGCAGGAGCAGGTGATCCGCCTCCTGGTCCACGATGCTGCCCACGCTGTATCCGTACAGCACGTCGCGGACGGCTTCCTGCGCCGCCTTCTTCGACGGGTACTCCCGCGGTCCGATCCAGAACTTGGGCAACGCGTCCCCTCCTCTTCCTGTGTGCGGCAGTGCTGCCCACTCGGGTTCTGGTCTATTCGGTTTCTACGAGCTGTCCCGAGGGGTTGACCCGGCACTGGAAGAGGTGGAAGGGGCCGCCGCGTTCGGACAGGCCGGTGGGGTGGGCGGTGAGCTCAAGTACGCGCTGACGGTAGCGCCAGCCTGTTCCGTACTGTGCCCGTCGCACGCCGGCGGGGTTGGTCTCCCATTCGGCCAGGTGCTGGACCAGGGCATCGAGCGTCTCGCCATCCTGGGGCGTCGTGCTCGGGGAGGCGGGGGCCTCCTGCAGTACGGCGATGATGGTGTGCGCGGTCTGGGCGCTGAGCCAGGTGGCCGGGTTTGCGTCGGCGGTGCTGGCCCGCAGCCGTACCAGGGTGTTCTCCAGCGGGTCGGCCGTCCACGGCTTGCTGTTGGCGAGGGCCGGCTCCTGGGTGAGCCAGTCCAGCAGGACGCCGCACTCGTGGCCGTTGAGACCGACGCCTTCCATGCCGGCGAACAGCGCGTGGAAGAAGCGCAGCAGGACGTCCCGGCGGCGTGGCTGCTGGCGGCGATGGACCAGACAGTGCCAGCACAGCCAGCCGATCGGCAGGTAAGGGAGTTCCTCCGTGAACGGCGGGCGGCCGATCAGCTCGCCCGCGGTGTAGCCGTCGCCGCACAGCGCGCAAATACCCGGCGCGCTCGCGCCCTTGACCGACCGGGGCCGGGGCAGCCGGCCGATGCCGCCCGGCCGGGGAACCCGGGTGACGCGCCGCAGACGTGCGCGATAGGCCCGCTTGCCTTCCTGCTCGCAGATGCGGAGCTCCCGGAGGATCTCTCGCAGGTCGTGGTCGTCGGCGTCGGAAAGCCGCGGCAGGTTCAGCAGCTTGAGGACCCGGCGGGACAGGGTCTGCGGGTCCTCACCGACGGCCGCGGACAGTGCGTCGACCGCCTTGGCCGCCTGCTCGCGCAACTCGGTCCCGGCCAGGGCGTCTGTCTCTTGGTCGCGGGGGAGGACGTGCTCGACGCCGAACAGGGTCATCTGTGGGGGGTCCGTCTCTCTCCGCGGGATCGTTCCCCGCACACCCTGCACCTGCTGCCCGCACGTCGTTGGACGCCACCACCCGATCGATGGAGCGGGATTCACCCGGTTGGCGGAACGGGCGGCCGGAGGTGCCGGCTATGGGTCAGTCTCCGAGCCGAGGCGGTCCACCCGCACGGTTTACGGCTTGGCTTCCTTGGCGGTGATCCGGTCGTCGAGGTAGATCACGGCTGTGGGTCCGTCCTGGCCGTGGGAGGGGATCACGTTGCGGAGCGCCTGGGAGATGGCAGCGCCGACGCGGCGGGCGATGGATGCGTCCAGTGCGGACCATGGGCCCCTGAGCGTGCTCGACACGGCAGTGCGGCACCAGCTGAGCACCGCGGCGAGGCTGGTCCCGGAGAGCGGCACTGTGATCATGCCGTCTTTCTCGGTCACGATCTCTTCCTCGGTCGGAGGGCGGAAGACGCCGCCGGGGCCCTTGTCTTCGTCCCGGGGGACGTTCTCTTCCAGATAGGCCCAGGTGTTGGGGTGGCAGCGGATCCTGGCCACGCCGATGCCGGCCGCCTTGGACATTTCGTTGCGGAAGGTGTTGTAGCTCCGGGGCCAGTCGATGGAGGGCTCTTTGCCTAACAGCCTGGCGACGATTCCCACCTGTGTCTCCCTTCGGACCGGGCGCACACTGTGCGCGCCCGTGATCAGCGTGAGCGTGACGAGGGAGCCTGCCCGCGGATCTCGCGGAGTGCACCTCGCGCGGGCTCTTCGCGGGCTGTGTGTCCGGGTATTGACCCCGTCACGGAAAGGCGTATAATTGATTTTAAGGATCAAGCGGCAACTTGTTCCACGCCAACCCAACTCGCCTCCCTGAGGGGATCGCATGAACCCGACCGGAACCGTCAGCACCGAACAGACCACCCCTGCAACGCCACTCGCCCCCGGAGACCGGATCTTCGTCTACGGCGGTCCTGGCCTGGTCACCCGCCTGGAAGGATGGGCCCTGAGCGTCCTGGAGATGTGGTTCGGTGACGGCCCCGAAGCCACCCGCCAGCGCATGGTCGCCGTCTTCCGCGACGCCGACGGCAACCTCGACATCGCCCGCTACGTCTCGCCGCTGACGGCCGTGGAGCAGGCATGGCATCTCGTCAACCCTGCCGACGACATCGTCAACGGAGGCCCCCGCTGCGGTGCGAACGGCGAGATGCTGCCGTCCCAGAGCCGCGAGGAACTGGAAGCGGTCCGCGACTCCGGCAAGTACAAGTCGCATGTCGGCTCGGTCGCCGTCTACGGCATCCCCAGCACCGCGCAGCGCTCGCCGTCCGCAGATGCCGACTGGGTCCATGAGGTCCCCACGGAGGCGTCGTTCCGCGCGGCCCGCGGCGGAATGTACCGCTGGTACGAGCCGGACGCGGCCCCCGCCGACCAGCCCGCCACCAGCGAACCCGCCGCCAGGAAGGGCACGGCCGCCCGCCGCGCGGACGGCAGCGTGTACGAGAACACCCTCGCGTCCGCCAGGAAGGCCGGAGCCCGGCACGCCGACGACCCGCAGCTGATGGCGCTCTTCTGCGCGGACACCCTGCAGCACGTCGCCGGTGCCGTCTCGCCTCAGCTCGTCTGGGAGGGAGCGCAGCGGCGCGGCCTGTCCACCGCCGACCTCGTGCGCCTGTGCAACAAGGACGCCCTGGCGGTCTCCGACCTTCAGTGGACGACCGGCTGACGCCTCGCGCGGCCGCCAGGCCATCACGGCAAACCCAGCTCATCAGCGCACTTCCAGGCACGAGACGAATCGCCCCGGCCGTCCGGCCGGGGCCGACCCCACGCTTCTGCGAGGCGATCGCGATGACCACCCAGACCACTCCTTCGACCACGCCCGTTCGTTCCAGCCGCGCGGACCGTCCCACGCCCCTCCTTCTCGGGCGGATGCGGCGTACCGGCAGCTCGGAGTACTGCCTGCCCGCCTGGTACGACGAGCACCACGCCCGCCAGTTCGCGACCGAGTTCCTCAGCCGCTCCGAGGTCGAGGCGACGATCCGCCGCTACCTGGAGGTCAAGCGGGACAGTGAGCCC
This sequence comes from Streptomyces sp. MNU76, assembly GCF_020982545.1. Classification (GTDB taxonomy): domain Bacteria; phylum Actinomycetota; class Actinomycetes; order Streptomycetales; family Streptomycetaceae; genus Streptomyces. Next base: position 397,564 of record NZ_JAJKLK010000007.1, read on the forward strand.
TTGCGGCACATCCCGGGCAACGAGCTGACTCGCGAGCAGTGGCAGTCCATGTGGGACGCGGACGACGAACTGAACATCCTCTACCGGCGGCTCGACCGTGCCTGCGCTCTCATCTACCTCCCGGACGGCTACCGGCCCGAGCACCTGGACCACTTGGCCGAGGCCTACCGGGCTGGCAAGATCCTTCCCGGTCCGCGCCAGCCCGTGCCGATGCCGGGCGAGCTGTTCGTCGAGCACCACAACAGCCTGGGCGCTTCCTTCAAGCCGCTGAAGCGGATCCGGGAAGGCGAGCGCGTCGAGGCCACGGTGACGATCGCGGCGGTGCGTCGGTTCGGCGGACACGTACGGCTGCTGCTGGAGAGCCAGCGGCGCGAAGCCGTGTTTCGCTCGCGGACTGAGAGTGCAGTCAGAAGGTGGCGAGAGCGTACGGAGAACGTAGCGAGAACGTAGTCCGACGACGATCGCGGATGTTGGCAATGAATCAGAGGACGTGAGAACCTAGATTGCAGTCGAGCTAACCAGAGCGAACTACAGGTAACTCAGCTCGATGAGTTCTTGTTCTCGCCCCGGACGGGGCGAGACGCACGAAGGGCCTAGCTCCGGCTGGCACCAGAACTAGGCCTTCACGCAGTTACGAGCCCGGTCGAGTAGATGCCGACCGGGCTCGCTGCATGCAGCCGCCGGTCCGACCGGGTCCTCGGGTGGGCACTCAGAAGTACTGAGAGAACTGTCCCACCAGGGCGATGGCCGCCACCCCGAAGCTCAGCCCCGACAGGATGACCTGCCACTTCTCTGGGCCGGTCCACTTCTTCCTGCCGTGCTCGTCCAGGCCGGACACCGCACCACCTCACCTTCCTCTCCTCCGGCGCCCGCGGTTCGGGCCCCGGTGGTCTGTGAACTCGCGTCCCCCAACGCAGAGTTCAAGGGAGTGTCTGGTGAAGCGCCATTCATACTACTGGGGCACCTGACAGTAGACGTGCATGCAAGTGCAAGTCCCCCGCCGTGCGTTGACGTCCCTCTGCGGCAGATGGGCCCTCTATCACACCGAGTTCGCCGGTGTCAGGGAGGGGGAGTATGAAGTCACCGTCCCGCAGTATGCGTTGCGCTTCCTCCGGGACTCGTGCTGCGCTACGCCGATCACTCGCCGGCCGAGCCCCAGCGGCCGAGGTAGTCGGTCAGGGCGCGGCGTTGCTGTTCTTCGCGGGCGATCTGTTCGGCGAGGATCTCGCGGTCGACGTACGGGTCGACGGCGGCGAGGACCAGGCGCTGGAGTTCGTCGGGCTCGAGGGCTTCGACCTCCCACTGCACGGGGTGGTCGATGTCGAAGCCGTAGCGGCGGGCGAAGGCCGGCCAGCGCGGGTCGTCGCGCTTGCCCGCGGTCGCGGGCAGGGCGTACTCGCTGACTTGGCCACGGGTGAGCAGCACCCGGGTGACCCGGCTCCAGCAACCCGTGCGCTCCACCCAGTCCCGCTCGACATCCTCACCGGAACAGTCGAAGTCGCCGACGTAGGCCAGATGTGCCTCACGCGGGTCACCGGCGGTGCGCTCACGGACGACGTCGACGTACGACTGGGAGCCGAAGCCGCGGACCACGAGAACCGGGACGCCGAGCGGGGCGAGCCAGTCGGTCAGCAGTTGCCGGAGGGTGTCCTTCTCCGCGGCGACGTACAGGGCGTGCTCCTGGCCGGCGGTGCGGTCCAGGCGGAACCAGTCGGGGACCTCGCGCAGGAACGCGCCCGAGTCCGGCCAGGCCGCCGGGACGTGGACCTCCCGCAGGGTGTCGATCAGGTCGGGGAAGCGGCCCTCCCGGCGGGCCTTGGCCAGCTGCGACGACAGGCGGCGGTACATCGGCGGCGTGTGCGGCAGGACGCCCTCGGAGGCGAGCCGGTACATCACCTGCCGCAGGGTGACCTTGAGCGGCGCGTACCCCTCCACGATCTGTCTCGCCCGGTCCACCACGACCGGCCACCGCACCCGCTCGTTCGCCATGCGGTACATGTACCCCCTGCAGCGGGCAAGGTCTGCGGGACGTGCCGGATCAGGGGGTCGCTGCGGCGACAGCTGCGCGGAACTCCTGCGTCATCAGGGCGACCGACCCCCGCTCGACAGGCGTCTCGCCCGGCTCGCTCCACACCCTGGCCACGGCGGCGCTCATGCGCTCGTTCCTCGCCGCGTCGACCACTGCCCGAAACTCCTCGGGGACGTCCCGGGTGTCCTGGATGGCGACCATGGTGCCGAAGCGGGTGCCGATCCACCCGATGGTGGTGACCTTCCAGTCGAGCTGACGGGCTGCCTTGCGCATCGCGGCCCTGATCAGTTCGACTCCGCCGAGCCCGACGGCCTCCTCGTCGTCCAAGTTCACCTGGTAGGAGCCGCCGTAGCCGCCGGCGCCCTCGGGGCAGGTGCGGCGCAGCAACGGCACCAGGGCCTCGGCCATGGCGAGGCAGCGCGGGTCCTTCGCGTAGGAAGCCATCCGAGCATCGTAGAACCGCGCCCACGCACCGGTCCGTCGTACGGTGGCCGCTCACTCAAAGAGGGGCTTTCCCAGATGCGTCCTCCCCAGCCAGGGGACGGCGGCCACAGACTGTTCAGCGGCAGCCCAGTTGTCGGTGGTGCGTGCCAGGATGCCGTCACGGCACGGGGACGGCACCCAAGGGGGAGTTTGTGCGGGGGAGTGACAGTGAGAACGAAAGTGGCCTGCCCGCATGGCTGCAGGGCGTGCGGGCACGGCGCACGGTGTCCCGTGAACCGGAACTTCGGGACAGCCTCGGACGATTCGGTATGGGCTACAAGATCGCGCTGCAGAGTCGGATCGGCGCGGGCAAGACGATCGAAGCGGGCCGATTGATCGCGGACATGGTTCGTGGGGCCTCGAGTCCGCCCGCGCTCTGGATCGTGAACGGGCAGCACCGCACAGGGGGCTTGCTGAGGATCAATCAGGTACCGGATCCGGTGGAGGACCCCACGGCACCCGGTGAACTCCTCCTGCGCGAGGAGCCCTTTGCGCGCCGGAGGATGCGCGCCAAGACAGTGCCCTGGCGCGCGCGGTATGGGGAACTGCGGTGGCGAGCCGAGACATGGGAGGCGGCCGGCCGGGACCAAAACCGGGTCTTCACCTCTGGAGAACGCCGGGTCCGCAGCGGCGCCGCTCGCGAGGCGGTCCTCCTGCGCAGTCAGGGTCGGTGCGAGAACCCCGACTGTCTGCTTGCTGTCCTGCCGTACCGCACGACAGCAGGACAGCCTCTGCTGGAGATCGATCACATCGACGATCACGCCCAGGGCGGCCGCGACCACCCGGGCGCCATGATCGCGTTGTGTCCCAACTGCCATGCCAACAAGACTCGCGGTGCGGACCGAAGTGCACTGCGGGAGCGCCTGAGGGGCGTGGCACAGGCGCTGGACTCTGCCGTTATGCAGCAGGAGCAGGACGGACCACGCGCATGAGTCAACTGCCTACTCCTGCAGTGAAGCCCCTGACCGTCAGATGGGTTCCAGGAGGTCGACAACGGAAAGCCCGGTCTCGCCGTTGACGAGTTGAAGGGCGACTTCGGCCCGGGCCGCGAGATCGAGCGGGTCGAGGTCTTCGGCGTACGCGGCGTGCACGATGCGGTCCAGGCCCGCGCCCACCAGCGGCGCGGCGGTGCGCAACGAGGCCTCCAGCGCCACACCCTGGGTGGCGCCGCCGTGCAGGATGATGTTCCGCGTGCGGTACAGCCGGCGCAGCGCGATCCGGAAGGCGCCTGCGACGTCGCCCAGCACCGGCCGGGGATCCTTCACCAAGTCGGCCATGCGCTGGGCAGCGGGCCGGTCGCTGTACTTCGTGGAGGCCCCGGTGAAGTCCAGAGCCGAGGCACCGCCCGCGTTCAGCGCCTCAGCGACCAGGCGGGCGCGCTCCTGATTCGTGGCGCAGGCCGCGATTCCCCGAGCGAGGTCGTCCTTCGTGCTGGGCTTGTGACGGTGCGCGAGGGCGGTGAGCTCGGCGCGGGGCCACGAACAGGTGATGATGGCCGCCATCCGATCGGCTGCCACCGCCTTCCCGGACCGCTCGTGCTCCCCCTTGGGGTCGTCCGGGTGGGTCAACAGTGCTTCGACGGCGGCCCAGGCACCGGCCACGGCCGGGGCCATCGGTCCGCGGTTGACCGCGGCCGCGAGCTCCAGGGCGTCGTCGATCCGGCCCCGGGTGCCAGCGACCTGGTAGAGGTGCCCCTCGTTGACGAGCGTCAGGACGTCAGCGCCCCGAGCCGGGGGATCGAGCGGAATGGGCCGACTGTGGCCGGCCACCCAGATGTAGGGGAGAGGTGCCACGCCTCCGCGGTCCCGGCGCAGGAACTGAGAGCGAGCGGTCATCCGCTCCACCATTTGCCGCGCCTGCTCGGCGGCGCTGAACGGGTCCAGCGCCGTGAACCGGTAGACGAACCCGCCGCCGGGCCGGATGCCAGCGGTGCTGTGACCGTGTTCGCGCAGCCAGGAGATGACCTTGCTGTTGCTATACCAGTGCTCCAGCGGCTCGGCGAGCTCCCGCCGAGGCACCTTCTCCAGCGCCACCAGTACCTCGTACGGCCGGGCCGGGGTCCGCGCGAGCTCAGCGGCACTGTCCGCTATATCCGCCGCGGTGGCGCGCGCGTCGTGGAGACCTTTCGCCCAGGCCTTGAGGTGACTGGCGCTGTAGCCCAGGTCAAGGAGGTGGGAGGCCACCGTGCGGGAGAACCGCTCCGGCTTGACCCGCTCGTCGACGGGAACGTTGACCGCCGCCGCCCACCGCTCCAGATAGCCGACCCGGACGTGTCCGATGATCTCCTTCAGGCGGCGGCGCGCGGGGCTGGGATCCGGCATCGAGTTCTTCAGCAGGCCGGTGAGCTCCTTGCGCAGGTCCCTGTCTCCGAGGCCTCGGTCAGGGCCGATCAGAGCGTTGAGCTGGTTACGCTGCCAGTCACACGCGGCCGGGGACAGCACCCCGTAGGCCTGCCAGTAACCGGCCTCCCACAGTTCCTCAAGGGCCAGCACCGAACCTATGTCCCACAGACGACGCGCCCACGGTGTTCCCTCGTCGGTGAAGAAGTCCGACATGCGAGCCAGCACGTGCCGGGCGTAGGGATCGGGCGCAGGAGCAGAGACCATCACAGAACCCTACCGAGCTGCTCACAGACCACGCGTAAGTCCACGATCACGTGGTACGCTCCTCGCAGACTTAAAGGGGCATCCGCCGTTCCGACGGCCGCTGCCCCTTCCTTCTTTTCTGAACGCCTTCGGCCGGTGCCGGGCCCGCTGGTACCGTCGCTCGTATGGACCAGAACGGACGCCAGGTTCCGCCCTTCGCGCCGGACGAATACGCGCGCGTCGAGGCGGCCGCCCACCTCGTCGGCAAGTCCCCCGAGGACTTCGTCCGCGACGCGGCGCTCAAGGCCGCCGACGACCCGTTCCTCAAGGCCCTCGGTAAGACCCGCGACCGCGTTCCGCAGCTCGCCGAGGTCTTCGCCACGCAGGACACCCAGGCCGCCGACACCAGCGCCGCCTGGCCTGACCCCGCTCCCATGGGCAGCCGCGACCTGCGCGAGATCCAGCAGCACGGTCACGCCGCGTGACGCGGTTCCTCAGCCCACAAGAGCTTCTGCAGATCGCACAGACCCTCCCGGGCGACCCGGCCTGTCTCGACCTGGGTGTGCTGGACGCCGTCTGCGCCCGGGTCCAGGCCCACTACATGGGCCGCGACGTGTACGCCAGCGACTGGCTCAAGGCCGCGGCCATGCTGGAGACGATCGCGTTGCACGAGCCGCTTGAGGCGAAGAACGAGTTCTTCGCCTGGCTGGTCGCGGAGACGTACCTCAACACCAACGGCGTCACGTTGGACTACGAGCCGGAGGAAGCTCTCGCGCTCGTCATGCGCGCCAAGCACAAGGGCGCCCGCGTGCAGGAGATCGCCGCGCAGCTGCGCGCCTGGTCCACCGGCTGAAGCCGGCCGGGCCCGGGCTACCCGTTCTCGTCGTCGGGCACGTCGAACGTGATGGTCTGCTCGTTGGCCGCCTTCTCTGCCGCACTCAGTCGCTCGATCTTGTACTTCTCGTCCAGGACGCGGGCCTTCAGCCCCCAGGACAGCGCGCGGGCCCGCATCCCGTTGTCCCCGGTGACCACCGTGACCGGTGCCGGCGCTATGGCCTGTTGCAGGTAGCAGGCGCGCGCGACGATCTCATCGTCGTTGTTCGGCAGCCGCACGTGCCCGGGCTCGTCCAGGAGGACGTCAACGACGGTGTCCTCGTGCACCACTGCGTGGCCGTCGGCCTCGATCTGGGCCAGAGTCCGCTCCAGGAGCGCGAAGACGCCGCGCGCCCGCTTCCGGACCCCGGTGTCATAGGTCTCGTACGACTTCTTGTCGATCTCGTCGAGGACTACGTGCGGGATCATCACGGACGTGCCGCGACCGAAGAGCCGCTGCCAGGGGATCTTGTCGAAGCGCATGTAATGCAGCAGGTCGTTGGTGTCCAGCACCACCGTCCGCACCCGATGGCGCGTGAACCGGTCCTGCGTCCGGCGCAGTTCATTGGCCAACTCCATGAAGTGCGTCCGCAGCTCCTGCAGTTCGGTGTTGATCAGGAGCGTCCACCGGCCCGGATGGGTGAACTGGCCGTGCACGATCGCGTTGTAGCGCTCGCCCCGCAGCCGGGCCGCCACCGACCGGTCGGCAAACGCGCCCAGCAGATCGGTCGCGGCCTGGAGCGTCCACCGGTCGTACTCGCCCACCACCCGGTTGACGTCCAACTCCCAGTTCTCGGGCAGGCCGACCCTGGTGGAGCCGACGAAGTGGTGGGGTACTGCATTCTGGACGTCGTTGAGCCCCTGGTCGGTCAGGCGGTCCAGCAGCGCGATTGCATCAGAGCAGGTCGTTCCGGGCCTCAACAGCATGCACGTGCTCCTCACGGTACGGGCCGTCCGCATCACCGGACCGGGCTGAGCTTAAGCTCCATCCGGTGGAAACGTTCTGGATCACTGCGGCGGCGGTCCTGTGGGGTGCCGGCACCGGCCTGCTCATACCGCGCGCCGCGTACCGGCTTTCCGTGCAGCCCGAGGAACCGTGGCGGGCAGCGTGTCCCGCCGGACATCCCTTCGCCGGCGCCGGGAACGGATGGCTGGGGCGGGCCCGCTGCGCCGACTGCGCCTCTTACGGCCCCAGCACGCCCGTCCTCGCCGCCGGCACTGCCGCGGTCTGCGCGGTCCTGGCGGCCGGCACCGGTGCCCGCCCCGAACTGATGGTCTGGCTGCTGATAGCCCCGGTCGGCGTGTTGCTCGCCATCGTGGACTTCGCAGTGGAGCGGTTGCCCGATGTCGTCACGCTGCCGCTCGTCGTGATCACGCTGAGTCTGCTCGGGGTGGCGGCGCTGATGCCCGGTGCTCGCGGCAGCTGGGGGACCGCGCTGCTTGGCTCCCTCGCGCTCGGCGCTTTCTGCCTCGTGCTCTTCCTGATGAACCCCACGGGGTTCGGCTTCGGAGACGTGAAACTCGCCCTGACCCTCGGTGCCGTCACTGGCTGGTTCGGGTGGGACATCCTGATCGTCGGCACCTTCGCCTGGTTCCTGTTCTTTTCGTTGTACGGGCTCAGCCTCATCGTCGCTCGCCGTGCCGGACGCAAGACGGCCCACCCGATGGGCCCCTTCTTGCTCGCTGGGGCTTGCGTTGGCGTGCTCCTGGGTTCCTTCGGCCACTGAACGAGGCGAGTTCACACCTGGGCAGGCTTCGTTGCGCACGACCTTGCCCAGCAGTTCGGCATCCCGTAGATCGGGGAGGACCGCCTCTGCGCCGACGTCGCGGAGCGCGGCTTCGTCGCTGCGTACCGGGCAACAACGATCACGCGCATTCCGTTTGCGGGGGTGCCCTCGATGTCCGCCGGGATGTCACCGATCAGCGCGGCGGCTCCGCAGTCGCGTGGACGCGCTGCGGGGACAGGCGGGCGAGGCCGACGCGCCCGTCGTGTTCCTCCCCGTAGGCTCCCAGATCCCATTCGCGCTGCTTGCTCAGGTCGACACGCGCGTGGGCGTACGGGCGTGCTCTGTCTGTCGTTGCGCACCGGTGGCGCGTGTGTGGCCAGTAGTGTCGGTGGCCCCAGTGGTGACGGACAGGGAGCGGACGGATGCAGTCGGATGAACCATCCCGGGGGTCACGGGTTGATCCCTGGCTCGGCCACTACGCAGCGCGCGCCGAGGGGATGGTCGCAAGCGAGGTGCGGGCGCTGTTCGCGGTGGCCTCGCGCCCGGAGATCGTGTCACTGGCCGGCGGGATGCCGAACGTGTCCGCGCTGCCGATGGAGGACATCGGCGCGATGATGGCCGACCTGGTGACGGAGCGCGGGTCGGTGGCGCTGCAGTACGGATCCGCGCAGGGGGATCCGAGCCTGCGAGAGATGATTTGCACGGTGATGGCCGCCGAGGGCATCGATGCATACCCGGACGACGTGGTGGTCACCGTCGGCTCGCAGCAGGCGCTGGACCTGGTGGCGCGCGTGTTCCTCGACCCGGGTGACACGGTGGTCACCGAGGGCCCGACGTACGTCACCGCGCTGGGGACTTTCGCCGCGTACCAGGCCCGGGCCGTCCACGTGGACATGGACGAGCGGGGCGTGCTGCCCGAGGCACTGGCAGAGACGTTCGCGCGTCTGGAGCGCGCCGGGCGGAAGGCGAAGTTGTTCTACACGGTGCCGACATTCCAGAACCCGGCCGGGGTCACGCTGGCCGCCGAGCGGCGGTTAAGCGTCCTGGAGGTGTGCCGCCGGGCCGGGGTGCTGGTGCTGGAGGACAACCCGTACGGGCTGCTGCATCTGGAGGGCGGACCGATGCGCGCCCTGCGCGCCGACGCCCCCGGGGACGTCATCTACCTGGGGTCGTTCTCCAAGACGTTGGCCCCGGGATTGCGGGTGGGCTGGGCGCTGGCGCCGTCTGCGGTGCGGGACAAGCTGGTGCTGGCCGCCGAGAGCGCGATGCTGTCCCACTCCGCGTTCGCCCAGCTCACCGTGGACCGGTACCTGCGCACCCAGCCGTGGCCCGAACAACTCAAGGCCTTCCGGGAGATGTACCGGGAACGACGCGACGCGATGCTCAACGCCCTGCAGGAGCACATGCCGGCGGGTGTGTCGTGGACTCGGCCGGGCGGCGGATTCTTCGTGTGGGTGACGCTGCCCGAGGGGCTGGACTCCAAGGCCATGCTGCCCCGGGCGGTCCAGTCAAGGGTGGCCTACGTGCCCGGCACCGGCTTCTACGCCGATGGCGCCGGGCAGCGGGCCATGCGCCTGTCGTACTGCTATCCACCCCCGGAACGCATCGCCGAGGGCGTACGCACCTTGGCCGGGGTGATCCGCGGCGAGCTGGAACTGTGGGAAACGTTCGGCACCACCGCGCACCCGCACAGCCGAGGGCCGCAGACCCCGGGCCCGGACCACTCCTGACGCCCCTGACTGCAGAGGAACGGATGAGCATGAGCGACCTGAACGTCATCGTCATCGCTGGGGGTCTGTCACCGGAGCGCGAGGTGTCGCTGCGCTCCGGGTCGAGGGTGGCCGACGCGCTGCGCCGGGCCGGCGGGGTCGAGGTGGAGCTCCGCGACATCGGCAAGGACCTGCTGTCCGCGCTGGCGACGGACGCGCCGAGCGTGGTCTTCCCCGTGCTGCACGGCGTCGCCGGGGAGGACGGGACCATAAAGGAGGTCCTGGAGCTGGCCGGGGTGCCCTACGTCGGCGCCCGCCCGTACGCGTGCCGTTCGGCGTTCGACAAGACCACCGCCAAGGCGATCCTGCAGGAGGCAGGACTGCGGACCCCTGAGTCGGTGACGCTGCCGAAGCAGGCGTTCCACGACCTGGGCGCCGCGGAGCTGACAGCCCGGGTCCTGGCGCGGCTGGGTCCCGATCTGTTCGTCAAGCCGCGCGCGTGCGGCAGCGCGTTCGGCGTGAGCCGGGTGGAGTCGCCGGAGGACCTGCCGCAGGCCCTGATGACGTGCTTCGCGTACCACGACGAGGCGCTGATCGAACGGCGCGTGACGGGCACGGAGATCGCCGTGGGGGTGGCCGATCTCGGCGACGGACCGCGTGCGTTGCCCGCAGTCGAGATCGACGCAGGGACGGGCCTGTACGACTACACCGCCCGCTACACCCCCGGCGCGGTCGAGTTCCACTGCCCGGCCCGCCTGCCTGCCGAGGTGGCGCAGGAGGCCGCCAGGGTGGCCGTCGCCGCGCACGAGGCCCTGGGGTTGCTGGATCTGTCGCGTACGGACGCGATCGTCACCGAGGCCGGGGAGGTCTTCGTCCTTGAGACGAACGTCGCCCCCGGGATGACGGAAACCAGCACCTACCCCATGGCACTCGAGGAGGAGGGCCTCGACTTCGGGCACTTCTGCCGCGATCTCGCAGCCCAGGCCGCCCACCGACACGGCCTGTTTGCCTGACGACATAGGAAGGCCGCCGCACCCGGCGAGGGGTGCGGCGGCCTTCGTGCGTGCTACTGGTCTTGTCCGGCGAGGCGGTACAGGGAGATGTGTCGGCCGCTGGTGTCCGCGTCGTACGGGGTGCGCTCCCAGTCCTCCCACCGTTCCCGCAGCAGCAGCCCCGCCTCGCCGGCCAGCACGTCGATCTGTTCGGGCCGCCAGTAGCGCATCTGGCCGGGCAGCACCCGCACCGGCGCCCCGTCGCGCAGGACGATCTCGGAGTAGTGGAACTCCTGCTCGGTGTCGTGGTTCTCGGCGGCGAACAGGACCAGGGTGTCCACGGTCCGCCGCTTGAGCGCGATCACGCTGCGTCCCTCGGGGAAGACCCCCGGGTGGGGCCCGTCGGGCAGTCGCTGGCCGGGCCGCGGGACGAAGGTCTCGATCACGAGCGTGCCGGTGTCGGTGAGCATGCGGGCGGCGTTGCGCAGGAATGCCCGCTGGGTGGTCTCGGCCGCCAGCAGGAAGAAGGTGTTGAACAGGGCGCACACGAGGTCCACCCGCCTGCCCGCCACGTAGTGGGCGGCGTCCGCCGTGATCGGGGTGATGGGCAGGGTGCCGGTCTTCTTCGCCAGTTGGCGGGTCATCTCCTCGGACGCGTCGACCGCGAGGACCGGCACGTGCTCGGCCAGCGGCAGGGTGACCCGTCCGGTGCCGGAGCCGATCTCCACGGCGGGCGTGTTGCCTGCCAGTTCGGCCAGTAATCGGATCTGCGCGGCCGGTGGGACGAAGTCGCTGTACAGCTCGTCGTACTCGTCAGCGGTTCGGTCGCCGTAGGTGTCGCTGTCGTACGTCATGTGCGAGTTCCTTTCGTCAAACGGGATGGGATGTCTGCGCGGCAGTCAAAAGGGGCCCCGGCGGCTGCGGGCGGAGGTGCAACCGCTGGGGCCCCGGCGTCGACCAGGCCCGAACGCACGGGGGATGGCGCTGGGCGACGCCCTCCGGGGTGGTCAGGTGGGGGACGCCTCTTCGGGAGGGGCGAGCCGGTCCAGGCGCTCGTACAACGCCTTGACCATGTGGGCCCGTTGGCGTACGCAGCGAACGGTGCCCTGGTAGGGCTCAGCCAGCCGGAGGTGGGCCTCGGTGAGGACCACCTCCGTCAGGATCCGGGTCGCGTTGAGAATGGGCAGCTTGCCGCAGTGGCGCCGGACGTCGGCGGCGACAGCACGCGCGTGCCCGGTCAGCTGCAGGGCGATCTGTTCGCAGTCGCTCGGGGGCAGGACCGCGTCGTCGGCCCAGGCCAGCACCGCTTTGACCAGGCACATGTACGGCTCGCGATCGAGGGGGAGCCCCGCCTCGATGAGGCCCTCGGGGTCGTACAGCACGGTGTGGGTGTTGGCCTGCGTGCTCACGAGGCCACCGCCTCACACGTCGCGGGTCGGCCGACAAGGCCCTCGTACAGCTGCCGGGGGTCGAGGGCGCCGGCGGACACCAACGCGCGGAGGGAATCGGGCCGGAGACCGGCGGTCGTCTCGTCCTCACCCTCGTCATCGCCCTGGGTGAGCTGCGGGGGAGGCAGGCTCAGCCACGCAGCGGCGTAGGACCCGGCGCGGCCCGGAGCGGGCACAACGACCCACCCCCCGTACGGCACGACACGGACGTCCGGCACGAACTCCCACAGCTGTGCCCAGCCGCTGGCCACGACCGCGAGCAGCTTGCCATGCAGGTAGTCGGCGATGAGCGAGTGGCCGTCCGCGATCGGTACCTGCACCGCGTCGAGCGCCGCCAGTCCGAGCGCGAGCGGTAGCACTACGACGTCCTGGCCGCCGTCGTGCTGCAGGAGGCGCGAGGACCAACTGCTCGCGGCGAGCAGATCGTCACGGTGTTTGCCCTGCGGCTCGCCATACTGCGACATCCATGTGGGAGGGGTCTTGGGGGCCTTGCGCTTCGGGGCTCGGCGAGTGGTCACCGGGGAGCCCCCTTGGTGTTGGCTCCGGTGGACATCTTGAACACCTCGCCCAGGTGTCGTCCGACTTCCTGGCCGTTCAGTAGCTCGTGCGGGGTATGGGTGGACTCCACCCAGGGCGGGGTGTCCCACCGGGCCCCGTTGCTCGGGGGCAGGGCGATCCAGCCATCCGGACCGGTGCGTACCTCGACCCTCGGGTGGACGGCCGCGTACCGGCCGGTGGCCGGCAGCACGAGCAGATTCGCCGTCGCGCCATGGGTCACGAGACAGGGAACGGGACTGATTCGGTCGAGCCGCAGCATGACCGCCATGGCGATCGGGTACGGCACGAGCACCGCGTCGAAAGGGATCGTCGCCGCGATGAGGGAGCCTCCGGGGGCTTCCTGCAGCGCCTCCTCGATCGAGTCCTCGACGAGCCGGGGACCCGGGGGGATCAGCGGATGCGCGCCCAGAGTCGGGCAGTTGGTGTCGCCGCAAGTGCAGCCCGCACGAGGCCGGAGCCGGTGCCCTACGGTCACTGACCATCCCAGCTGGACGTAGGCGCGAGCCGCAGCAGCAGGGGAGTAGGTGTTGATCGGCCCCATAAGCCGAACCCCCATGTGATCACTCAGACACGTATCGTTACCTGTCTGAGGATGGAGCCCAGAAAGCACCGCGCCCCCTAGAAAAACTAGGGGGCGTTTTTTGAGGGCCGAATTGAGGAGGGTCAGCTCACGAGTTCCATGTGCCGGATCAACCCGGACAGCGCTGCCTTCTGTGAAGGAACGCCCACCCGCGCGAGGTCGGACACGAGTGCCCGCGCCATCGGATCGGCGTAGGTGTAGTACGCCGCTTCCGTCGCCGCTGCTTTCAGCTTGACCACGGCGGAAGCGTCTTTGCCCATCCGATGCAGGGCGCGCGCCTCATCAATCGCGTAGTGCGTGCGCCGCTCGCGGCTGGGCACCTGGCCGACGTCGACGGATGGCACCTTCTTCAGACCCTTGTCCGGCTGGTCGACCTCGACCCCGGCCTCAGCCGCGTGCACGGCCACGGTGCCCCGGCCGAACACTGTGTGAGCGTCCAGGTCGTACCACTCGTCACCGAGCCGGTCCGCGTCCTCCAAGGCCGCGTCGATCCGAGACCAGGCATCCGCCTTCTGATTGCCACGCGCGTGCGCGATGGCACACCGCAGGTGCAGTGCACCCCTGATCGACACTGCCTTGTCCGAGGCGCCGTGCCCCGTGACATACGGCTCCAGGTCCTGCAGCGCCGCGTCCGCGACCGCCACCGTCTCGCGCAACGACGCCTGATGCAGCAGCGCACCACACCGGTCCCACGCCACGGTGCCCTTGACCACCGGATCACCGAGCTCGGACGCCGCGCCGGCCGCGACCTCCGCAGCGATCCAGGCAAGATCGGGGTAACCCAGCTGATTCAAGGCCATGCGAGCCGTGCGCGCCGCGTCGACCATGAGACTCAGCACGCTCTCACGGGCCCGCCCCTGAGCGACCAGGAGCGCTGTATTCAGGTCCTCGACCATGTTCGGCAGCAGCGTGGCGACCTTCGGTAGATCCGCTGCCTGGCGCGCGACGTTGGCCTTGCGGGAGCGAGACCGCATGGTCGCAAGGTGCACCTGCGGGCCCTGCGGACTCAGCCCCGGATGACCGGAGAGGATCAGCCCAGACCTGCGCAAGCCCATGCGCAGTGCCGGAATATGGGCGTGGGCGAGGTTCCCGCCGCTCCGCTGCAGCCGGTAGGGCTGGCCGAGCAGCCAGACCACATCCACGTCGCACCGGTCAGCGATCTCCGTGATCACCGAGTACCGGTCGAGCGACTGCCGGCCCGCTTCGACGTTCGCCACCCAACTGTCGGTTCGGTCAAGAAAATCGGCCAGCTCAACCTGCGTCAGTCCTGCTGCGTTTCTGGCGATGCGGACTCGCGTCCCGATGTGCTCGTCACTGGGGAGAGGCATACTTGGCTCCGTTCTGGACTAGACACTCAGAACGGTACGCCGAACGGTGCGTTCGCCGCTTCCCGCAAGGGAGAGAGGCACCGTTCGGCGTACGAGCGTTCGACCCTCCTCTTCCCGGACAGTTCTCTGGACGCTCGTCCAGAATCTGCAGCTGCTCGGGGCCGGTTCCGCCAATCGGAGGGCATGCGGAGTTGTGGGTTGAGGCCGGGGCGTCGGCTGGGACCGGAGCCAGGGGCCGCGGATCACCCCGTGGAGTGCCACCAGCTGTGCAGCGGTGCGGCGCCTGCGCCTTTGGCGAGGGAACCGTCTGGGTTGCGGTCGGGCATGCCGACGAGCTGCCGCTCGATCGGGCTGAGGGCGGGATCGGCCAGCAGGTCGGTGGCAGGGTCGTCGACCGGCTGGAGCCACCGGTAGCCGTACTGGAGCATCAAGGCGATGCGGGGACGGCCTGAGAGGTTAATGCCGCTGGCGTGCCAGGTGCGGTTCTCGAACATCACGGCGTCGCCGTCCTTGAGTTCGGGCGTGAGCGCTCCGACGGGATCGGCCGCGCCGGCGGGGATGCCGGGTTCCTCGGTAAGGAGGTGGCTGCCCGGCAGGAACATGGTGAGCCCGCAGTCGCCGGTGATGGGCGTGAGGTAGTGGGCGACCTTGATGGCCATGCGCGGCGTGTGGGCGAAGCCGAGGTCGGCGGTCACGCCGTACATGTCGCGGTGCCATCCGGGGCGTTCGGGTGTGCGAATGGTGCGCGGGGGACCGGAGGGCAGGGCGATCAGGTGGGCGGAGAGCAGATGCAGGTTGGGGCTCAGCAGGCCGACGACGGTCGGCAGGGTGCGGGGGTTGGCCAGCAGGGGCAGGAAGGCGCGATCGAGGTTGAGGCACCCGCGGAAGCCGTCCTTGCCGTCGCCGCCTCGGTCGCGGCCGCAGGTGATGTCGCTGGCGAGGAGCTGCTCCGCGGCCGTCAACAGTGTGCTGCGCAGGGCGGGGTCGATGGCCTGGCGGATGACGGCGTAGCCGTCGCGGTCGAAGGCGTTGAGGACGGCCGGGTCGGGCTGGCGGGGCGGGGCGAAGGTGGTGGTCATGATGCGGTGGCCTCCGTCGGAAGCAGGGCGGTGTGGGTGGCGAGCTGCCACAGGCTGTCGTCGTCGAGGCGGCAGTGGGCCAGGAGTTGTGCCTGGGTGCGGGGGCGGCCGGGGTCGCGGTAGCCGAGCACGGTGAGGCGGGCGCCGGGATGGCGGGCGCCGAGCAGGGCGTGGACATCGGCCGGGTAGCCGGTGGTGGCGAGGATGACGGGCGCGCGGCTGCCGAAGTGTGTGGTGAACGCCTTCTCGGACAGGGCGAGGGGGCGGGTGCCGGCCTCGGCCAGGGCGGTGAGGTCGTGCACATGGACGTAGCGCAGCCGCAGGCGAGGGTGTTCGGCACGCATGCGGCGGGCGAGGGCGGTGAGCCGTTCGGCGGGCAGGTCGCCGGCGGATGCCAGGACAAGGTCGGGCTCGCCGGGCTCGGGGTGGCTCAGGTGCGGCCAGCGGGCGATGCCGTGGCGCAGTTCCTCGTCGAGGGTGTCTAGCGGGTGCTGGGATGTGGGGTGCTTGCCGGCGATGACGAGGGTGCAGCGCTCCAGCTTGCGCAGGGCGAAGGTGAGGGCTGCGGCCGTGCGGGCGGGGTCGGCGGGGTGAGGACATGGACGCTGGGGTCGCCGGTGGCCAGCAGGGCGGAGGTGAGGGCGGGGTTTTGGTGGGTGTAGGTGTTGTGCCAGCCGAGGCTGGTGAGCAGGTGCACGATGCTCGGCAGCGGGCCGAGCTGGGCGTGGCGGCGCAGGGCCCGGTGCTTGAGCTGCTGCTGAATGAGGCTTGCCGTGATGGGGGCGAACGCCTCGTAGCCGACGATGAGGGCGTGCCGGCCGGTCTCGGTGTAGCCCTGGGCCCAGGCATGGCAGATTTCCTCGCTGAGGATCTCGACCACCCAGGGGAGGGGATGGCCGTGTTCGTCGGTCAGGTCGATCCGGTTGGAGGCGAGTTCGTCGGGGCTGAACACGCGGAACGGGCCCTGGTCGGCGCGGGCGCGGAGCACCGCCGGGATGGCCTGCGGGAACGTGCTGTCCGTCGCTGCTTCGGCGACGTGGGCGCTGGCTGCGATGCAGCCGCGCGGCGGCTCGAGCGCCGCCTGCTCGGCAAGATCGGTGGGCAGGGCGGGAAGCAGCAGGGGCACGGGCGGCCGTCGGGGTCAGTAGGCGCCCGGGCCGGTATGAGGTGAGCCACCGCGACAGTGCGGTGAACTCCTCCTGGCGTTGTACCGGTCGCGGCAGCGGCGTCTTGTGAACGGCCGGGGTCCCGGCGATCGGACGGCCCGCGACACGGCCGGGAGCGCCGTGCCCCTTGTCGAGCGTCAGGACGAGAACGCTGCCCGGGCCGGGCGTGCCGAGCGGGCGGGCGGCCTCGAGGGCGTCGGCGAGTGCGCGGCGCAGGTGGGCGATGCTGTGGCCGTCGCTGTACACGGGCCGGTGGCCCAGGCCGGTGAAGTAGGCGTCGAGTTCCGGGCGGGTGAGTGTGGACAGCAGGCTTGGGCCGCCCATCTTCTGGCCGTTGAGGAGGACGACGGGCAGAACGGTTCCGTGGCGGCCGGTGCCGGCCAGGGCGCGGGCGGCGAGCCAGGCGGCGGCAGTGGTGCCGGTCTCGCATTCGCCGTCGCCGATCAGCGCGACCGCCAGGCGGTGGGGGGCGTCCAGGACGCTGCCCTGAGCGATGGCGAGAGCGGGGCCGAGCTGCCCGCCGGTGTGTGGTTGGCCCGGGATGAGCGGGGTGATCTCCCCACCTAAGTGAGCTGGGAAGCCGGTCACGAGCGTGTGCAGGCCTTCGGCGCTGTGGGCGAGTTCGGGGTGGGCGGCGCCGAGGCGGCCGGTGAGATAGGCGTGGGCCAGTGCGGAAGGCCCGGCGTGGCCCGCGCCGTGCAGGACCAGAACGTCACGGACGTCGGGAACCGCCTTCTGCAGGGGGCCGAGGGCGGCGAGGACGCGGTTGACGGGCGGGCACACGCCCCAGTGCCCGGTCGGGCGGGGCTTGATGTCGGCCCGGGTCAGGGGACGCTCCAGGCGCGGATTGTCCTGCAGGTAGAGCTGGGCGAGGCACAGATAGTCCAGGGCGTCGGCGACGGCGGCCACCGAGGCGTCGGGCACGGTCTGTGCCGTGGCACGGGCCAGGTCAGCCCACATCGGATGCTCCCTCGGTCAGGGCCGCGGCGACGGCCCGGGAATGGACGGTTCCTTCGCGGTGCAGGCGGGCGCTCTGGCCATGGGGGCAGTCGACGATCGTCATGTGCCGGCCCTGCGGGCAGATCCCGCCGTCGACGACGGCGGCGATACCCGCCGCGGCCTGAGTGTCGAATGCGGCGACCTGGTCGGCGGTCAACGCGGGATGGTCGTCGGCCGTCGCGGCCGGGGTGGAGATGCTGCACGCAGCCGCGGACAGTGGCTCACCGGTCAGGTGAAGCAGCTGTCCGAGGATGCCGTCGGGGCAGCCGACGAGCGCGGGGGCGCCGATGGCGGGCAGCCGCTTCGCGTCCGTCCGCCACGGCAGGCGCAGTGCCAGGTCGCCCGGCCACAGACGCCGGGCGAGGGTGCACGCGTCCGCGCTGAGCAGGAAGCGGTCCTCAGCGGTCGAGAGGGCATCGACAAGGAGGAGCAGCGGCTTGTGCTCGGGGCGCTGCTTGACGCGCAGGATGGTCGCGGCCGCTGCCGGATCGGCGGCGCGCGCGATGAGCATGTACCAGCGCGGGGTGGGCACGGCCACCACGGCCCCGCCGCCGAGCAGTTCAGCGGCCGTGTCGAGCTGGGTGGTGGTGAGGACGTCCATCAGGTCTCCCACTCGGCTCTCGGCGTCAGGAGCGGGGGCGGGTGTCGGCGGCCAGGGCGGCGAGGCCTGGATACTCCAGCCACGGATCGGTGAGGGCGGCCTCGGCGAGGCGGGAGTGGTCGGCGTGCCGGATGCGGAAATACGCCATCACCCGGGGCACCGGGCTGGCGTTGAGGCCGACACGGTGCGGCACGAGGTGGTGCATCACGATGACATCACCGGGGCGCGCGGTCAGTGCGGTGCCCTCCTGGCGGGCGATGTCGTCCGGGGTCTGAGCGGCCTGCCCGCGTGTCCATTCCTCGGCGAAGTAGCGGGCCATGCGCTCGTGCCCGCCGGGCAGATAGTGCAGGGCGCCGGCCTCGCCGGTGGCGCTGCCGGACAGGACGACGCCGGCGATCAGGGTGAAGGTGTTGAGGTCCTCGGGGTGCAGGTGGGGGCAGGACACCCCATCGACGTGCATCGCCTTGACCGGCTGCTCGGCGCCGTCCGGTAACCGGATCTGGATTTGGGCCGTGGTGAGGGGGACCGTGGGGGCGGGGTCCAGGAGCTGGGTGACGAGCTGGTGCAGCCCGCTGTCGTTGTACAGGCCGAGCAGGTCCGGATGGCCGGCCAGGTCGGGGGCGAAGGTCTGGTTGGTGTACGCGGTCAGCCGGGCGTGGTCGTAGTGCTCGCGCATCCAGGCGTCGACGAGATGGGCGGCGGGCTGCAGGAGCCGGTCGGGGACCAGGCCGCGGCGTATCAGGACGCCGTCGGCGACGAAGGCGTGCAGGTCGCTCTGAGAGAGCGGGGCGGGAGACGGCATGGTGGACCTCCGGGCAGGGAAACGAGGCGGGCGGGGACGGTGGGGTCCCCGCCCGTAGGCGTCGTGAGGGGTCAGGGGCGGCGGGCGATCAGGACGTCGAAGCGCGCGTGCTCGATCAGGACGCCCGCGTCGGCGTGTTCGGTCAGCAGGGCCAGGGCCCGCTCCTCGAACTCCTCCAGCCGGTCTCCGAACAGGGGACGGGAGGCGAAGGACGTCGAGTACAGGTAGCCGATCACCGCCTGGGGGGTCCAGGGCCGCTCGACGGGGATGGTGTGTTCCTCGACGTCGGCGAAGGCGGACTCGGCGAGGATCTCGCGGTAGGGGCGGTCGTGCGCCGCGTAGGTCTTGTCCTTGCCCGCCCGGCGTTCGGTGCCGGTGTATTCCTGGATCAGCGACCGCAGGGCGTCGGTCCATGTCGAGCGGGCCGTCCAGAGGCTGCCGTCGCCCATAACGACGACGGCGGCGTCCTTGGCTGTGCAGCCCTCCAGCAGCGACAGCACGGCCGGCTGGTCCATCCAGTGGAACGCGCGGCAGACGGTGACCATGTCGGCGGCCCAGTCGGCGTGGGGCGGGACGAACTCCTCGGCAGGCTTGTTGTGCAGGCGGACCGTCGTGTCGGGCAGACTGGCCAGGGCCTTGTCGGCTTCCGCGAGCATGCCGGGGTCGCGTTCGACGACGTCGATCTCGGCGAATGCCTCGTGCAGGGCGGCGGGCACTTGCCCCGTTCCCGATCCGAGGTCGAGGAGGACCGGGTGCTGCTTGGCGGCGACCGTCTTGCTGAGCAGGCGGACGGCGGCCTCGGGGATGCCGGGCCGGTAGGTGGCGTAGTAAGGGGCGGTGTCAGCGAACTCGCTCATGAGGTTCTCCTTGCGGTGATGAGGGCGAGGCCTTGGTGGCCTGCTCGATGTGGGTGACCGCGGTTTCCAGGTCGGGCACGATGCTCACCCGCCCGGGATGGGCGGCCAGCAGCCGCCGGGCCGTGTGGTCTGGCGTAGCTGAGGTGATCCACAGTGCCTGTGCACCGGCGGCGAGAGCGCCTTGCACGTCACAGGCGAAGTTGTCGCCCACGTGCAGGACTTCGGACGTCGGCACACCATGGAGGGCGGCCACCGTCAGTACAGCCTGTGGATCGGGTTTGGCGAACCCGAGCCGCCAGGACGGGTAGTGGCCGGCCAGATGCGGTGCCAGTAGTCCCGCCAGGTCGCAATCGTGTTCGTCCCAGTACGTGACGTTCGACAGGGTGACCACCGGCACGTGGCGTGCGATCCGGGCGACCGCCTCGCGGGCGCCGGGCCACAGGGCGAAGGGCTCAGGCCGGTGCTCGTACGGGAAAGCGGCCGGATCCACATTCAGGGCCTGGCAGAGCGCCCGGATCGCGGCGGTGTCCTCGGGCGGGACGTGGTGCAGGTGTTGTTGGATCAGCCGCTTCGCCTGCTCTCGGGGCAGAGGGGAGAGCTCGGCCAGCCGCTGAGTGATCGTTGTCCCGGTGGGTGCGCCGAGGGTGTAGCCGACGTCCAGGCTCACCAGCCGCACACGGTGTGCGTTCACCGCGTCCCCTCCAGGGCCGTGATGATCGCCGTGATCCGCTGCGCTCGCACCGGGCTGCCCTCTCGGGCTTCCCCGAGGAAGGTCAGCAGCTGGCGGGCCTCCGGCTCGCTCCACGCGTCCGTGTCGATGCCCGCCGCGGCGGCGGCCCGGGCGAAGTCCTCGGGGATCACCGGCGGCCGCCATCCGTGCGGCAGCATCAGCGTGCCGGCGAAGGCCTGCCCGTCGTGGGCTGCGGGCAGTTCCTGACCGGGCAGCGGGGACAGGACCGTGACGTCGTCGAAGGTGAGGATCCGTACCTGCAGGCGGTACGGCGCCGGGGCGTCGCCGAGGACGAGCGTCGCGGTGAGGAAGGTGGCGTGGCCCGTCAGCCGCTCGTCGAGAACGAACAGAGGCGTGCGGCCGCGGCGCTCTTGCTGCGTGCCGGTAACCGGCAGGTCGCCGGTGCTCGCCGGTGCCATCAGCAGCGCACCTCCAGCCCCAGCCCCGGGCCCTCGGGCAGCGCGGCCCAGCCGTCTTCCGGCACGACCGTGCCCGACAGAGCTCGCTGCCGCTTCGGTTCCCAGACCACCTGGTACTCCAACGGCCCGGCCAGGTGCGGGAAGGCCGCGGCCAGGTGCAGGGCGGGCAGGAACGCCCGGCCGTGCAGGTGGACCGGCGTGCCGGCCTGCTCGGCCAGCGCCATCCAGGTGCAGGCTTCGGTGATACCGCCGCACCACGCCACATCGAAGGTGAACGCGGCCGGCCCCAGCTCCAGCAGTTCCCGGGCGCTGGCCGCGTCACTGAGGCGTTCACCGAAGGCGACCGGAAGCGAGGACGCCGCGCGCAGTTCGCGGTAAGCGTCCTTCTCGGTGCGCGGGAGCGGATCCTCGACCCACCGCACCGTGCCAGGCGGTAGCAGGGATGCCAGGTCGGCCGCAGTCTCCACGCCCCAGGTGCCCAGCGCATCCAGGGCTACCGGGGCCTCGGCCCAGGAAGCGGCGCAGCCGGCCAGCTCAGCCATGTGCTGCACGTTCTGGGTACGGCGCATCGACCACTTGGTGAACGCGAATCCCTGGGCTGCGGTACCGCGCACGGCATCGGCGGCACCGTCGCGCGCGAGGTCCAGGGAGAGCCATGACCCGTACACCGGCACGCGGGGCGCCGGGGTGTCGGTCAGCAGGGCGGCCACGGGTAAGCCGGAGAGCTTTCCGTGCAGGTCCCAGACCGCGCAGTCCACCGCGCCCGCCGCCCAGCGGCCCAGGCCCGCACCGTGCGGGCCGAGCCGGGCCAGCAGCCGGGTAAGAAGCTCAGCATGGTCCGACACCCGGCAACCGATGACAGTGCGGCCCAGGCCGGCAGCGACCAGCGCGGCGGGCAGCTCATCCACCGGCCCGAAGACGCCGGTCATCCCGGCCGCCCTGGCGACGACCGCATGCCGACTGTCGCCCTCCTGGAACGGGCCGGTCACCGCCTCGGGCAGACACACGACGCGCACGTCGTCGATGACGACGTCAGCCGCGTGCATCGAGCAGTTCCTGGCCCGCGTAGGTGAAGTACCACAGCGGCCGGTAGCACTCCCAGCCCACCGGCCGCAGTCCGGTCGGCGCCATGGCCTGCTCAATCGCCTGGCGGGCGGCCAGGTAGTAGTCGAGGGTCTCGGCTCCCGCGACCCGCAGGCCGGCCATCAACGGGGTGTGAGCCTGGAACACCTGGAAGTTCGGGAAGCAGGTCGACACCTCCGCCATCGCCCCGACGCCCTCGACCATGCGGTCCATGGGGTCCAGGCCGACGATGTACGTGTAGGACGTGTCCAGTCCGCGGGCCAGCGCGCGGGACAGCAGATCCGGCATCTGCTCCGGCAGCAGGCTGGCCTTGGTGTCCTTGAGCATCACCGGGCGGCGGGTGAAGCACTCCGCGGTCAGACGGAGCACGAACGGAGTGACGTGCTCGGCCAGGGCGTCGAAGGCCGCGTCCGTGCGCAGCACGGAGGTCAGGAACCCGATCCTGGCCTGGACGCCAGCGCGGATCAGCGCGGCGCGCAGGGAAACCAGGTGGGACAGGGCGGCTTCCTCCCGCTCGAAACAGCCGGTCGAGACAGTGACTTCCGTCAGTTCGGAAAGGTCGTGGCGGGGGTGCTGCTCGACGAGGGCGATCAGAAGTTCGTCCAGCCCCTGGTCCTCGCCCATCCGCGGATCGGCAGCCGCCTCCAGCGTGTTGGGGCAGAAGGCGCACCCCACGCAGCGGCTGCGCGCGTTGGGGTTGAGGGTCGCGGCACGGCCGTTGTTGCGGAAGTAGCCGCCGACGGCCTCGTCAGCATCGATCCGCTCGACGTGAGCGATCACTTTCCCGTCGAGGACCAGGTCCTCGCCGCGCAGCCGGAACGGCGAGGCGGGCTGGTTCAGGGGCACGATCACCTGCCACGCGACGGCCGGCTGCCGCACGAGACGCAGGTTGATCCGGGCCCGGTGGCGCTCCTGGTGCTCGGAGGTGATGCCGAAGAGATTCACCGCGATCAGCAGAGCGTCCTCCACCGGGACGCCATACTGCAGGGCGCTTTGCTCCAGGTCCCGGAGCCTCTGGTCGCCCGATAAGGGTTGGTGAAGCATGTGCGCTCCCGTCATCCAGGGGGTGTGGGTCAGGCGAGCGGGCCGGAGCTCCGCGCCAGGCGGAACCAGACCTGCTTGCCGACCGGGGTGTATTCGACGCCCATCTCGTCCGTCAGGGCGTGGACGAGGCTCATGCCGCGCCCGCTTTCGTCGTCCTGTGCCGCCTGCGGGAAGAGCACCGGTTCCGGCGAGAAGTCCGTGACGACGACCAGCAGGCCGTCGTCCAAGTCCCACATCAGCAGCTCGCACTCGCCGGATGCATGCTGGACCGCGTTGGCCAGCAGCTCTGTCACACTCGCAACGGCGGCTTCTGCCAGGCCGGTCATGTGCCACAGGTCGAGATAGGCAGCCACGATCCGGCGCAACACGCCGATCTGCTGAGCACGCAGGTCGGGGAGGACGGTCTTGACCTGGCGAACTGCTGATCCAGGCATCACCACGGTCACCGGCCCTCCAGCCTCAGCAGCTCACGTCCGTCACATGCTGTGATCATTCGCGCGCTGTGCGTGCATCAGAGTCCTGATGATGGCCCGTCATTCCGCACGCAGGCAAGGTTTCTTACAGGAAAGTTTTCCGATCGGAGATCTGGCATATTCGCGAACAGGCTTGACCGCTACGATTCCCAGAAACGGAAGGTGGGGCTGTGGTAGACCCGACACCGAGGCGGCGGCAACTGGGAGTTGTCCTGCGGCAGCTCCGCGAAGAGCGGGGCTGGACCGGGGAGGAAGCGGCCCGCAGGCTCGGCTACAAGTCCGCGGGCACCGTCAGCAAGATCGAAAAAGGTACCCAGGGCGTCACCATCCAGCAGCTGCCCAACATCTTCCAGGTCTACGGGATCGAGAGCCCGGACCTGCAGGACAGCCTCCGCAACCTCGTCCGACGGGCAAGAGAGCCGGACTGGTGGCAGCGATACGAAGGGGTGGTCGACGATCCTCTTGGCGACTACCTGACGCAGGTAGAACTCGCCAGCGCGCTGTTCTCTTGGAACCCCAACGCTGTCCCCGGGCTGCTGCAGACCCGGGCCTACGCCCGAGCAGTCGTCGAAGCTAGCCGGGCCTGGAAAACCACCGACGACATCGATCACTTCGTCGACCTCCGCATGGAGCACCAGGCGAAGATGGCCGCCCGCACGCCGCCGCTCAGGTTCTGGGCCGTCATCCCCGAAGGCGTGCTGCGGCAAGAGGTCGGGGGCCGGCCTGTCATGCGGGAGCAGCTTCAGCACCTGGCCGCGCTGGCCGCAGACGAGCCCAACGTCACCATTCAGGTCCTGCCGTTCAGCGTCGGCGCCCACGCCGGGATGGATGGCCCGTTCCTCCACCTCACCTTCCCGGCCGGGCCCGACGTCATCGTGATCGAATCCATGCGGGCCTCACTCCACATGAACCAGGCGATCAGTGTTGAGCAGTACCGCACCACGGGCGACCTTTTGAAAACCGAAGCCCAGACCCGACAAGCCTCCGTCAGCCTGCTCACTTCAATCGCCAAGGACCTCGCATGAACGGCAAGATCCCCATCGACGGACGGCTCCTGGAGCAGATCAACGCCGCAACCTGGGTCACGGCCAGCAGCGGAGGCACCAACTGCGTGGAGGTTGCCTTCCTGCCTCAACTCGTCTGCGTCCGCGACTCCAAGAACCTCGACCAGCGACCGCTGCTCTTCACCACCAGCGCGTACGAGGCCTTCATCGGCGGCCTTGAGTCGTGAATGCGTACCTGCCGCTACGGGAAGCCGCCCGCGCCGTCCTCCTCGACGCCGACCATCGCGTCCTGCTGCTGCGCTACGCGGCGCAAGGGGGTTACTGGGCCACACCCGGCGGCTCCCTCGAGGAAAGCGAAACCCAAGCCGCCGCGACACTGCGCGAACTGAACGAAGAACTCGGCATCAGCCCGACCTCGTCCAACTGGGCATGCAACTCGCTCAACGCAGCACGGAACACCTGGTCGGATAACGCAAGGTCGGACAGGTCGAGAGATACTTCCTCGTCCACGCCTCCCCGGCTGACGTCCACGTGGACCAAGCCACCCAACGCGTCAACATCCAGACTCACCGCTGGTGGACGCTGGGCGAACTCCGCAGTACGCGCGAAACCGTCTACCCCGCGGGGCTTGCCGACCTGATTGCCGCAGTGGCGGATGGCCGGCGCCCGGAGCGCCCCGTCATTCTGGCTGGCTGAGAGCGTGAGGGTGCGGCAGAGTTCTCCGGCCTGCCGGACTCGTGGCCTTTGGGAGATGCGATCCGTTGGTCGTGTGGGGCAGCATCGCCTCATGGTCGACTTTGTGCCCTCCCCAGACGAGGTGGCCGCCGCGCAGACACCCGACGGAGGCTGGACGCGAAAGCAGCTTGCGGAGTGGGGGGTTCCCTGGCCTCCGCCGCCAGGCTGGCGCAAGCATTTGGAGTCGAAGTGGAGGGGCGAGGATGTCGGGTCGCTGCCCCACGAGAAGACGGACCAGGACGCCCTGTTCTGACGCATCCCGCTGATTCGTCTCCTTCAACAACCATTGCGCTGTCCGTTGCCGACCCCCAGCGCTGTCGTTGCTGCGGGTTGGCCCGTGTCGCGTGATGGCCGGAGCACGCTTGAGTGATCGGCTGAAGGCGTCCTGTCGGCCCAATGAGCCTGCCCGGCATACTCCTAGGACTCTGATCAGGTGTTACCAGGAGGGGACGCTCGTGCTCAAGGCATGGCTGGAGGAGTTCAAGGCCAATCAGGAACTCAAACGGCGCATCGAGCTGGAGAAGTGGGAGCAGGAGAAACGGTGGCGCGAGGAAGACCGCGCGGCCACCCAGAAGGCGATCGCCACCAACGCGGTGGGGGCCGACGAACACGGCGCGGCGATGAAGGCCGCTGCCGGCGTCTCGTATCTGACCCTGGTCAGCCACGAGGACACCTGGACGTTCGTCGCCACCGAGGCGTTCGGCCGGTGGAAGCCGTGCTGGATCACGAGCACCCACGAACAGAACGACACGCGCGGCCCGAACACCGCGTGGATCGGGCACCGCTGGATCGTGGACCCGAATCTGCCCGAGGGACGCATCACCAAGGACAAGGACCAGTCCGGGATGCAGAAGGTGGTCCTGTCCGGGCACAACCTGGTGCGCATCCTGGAGGCGCTGCGCGAGGGGGCGTCGACCGCGCAGTCCCTGCCGCACGCGGCCCGGTGCCGCACCCTGTACAGCAAGTTCGCTGACTTCGCCGCCCGGGTCGACCCCGACGCCCCGGCCGGTCAGACCACTGGCATCGAGTTCCGCATCGACGACACCGTGGACCTCACCGACCAGCCATAGGGCTGCATGGGCCCACACGCGACAACGGGCGCGCCCGAGCATCTCCTCACCAGGCCAGTCGCCGGACCCTTCGGCGCCTGGCCGCCAGTGACGAGCCTCCCAGGGCCCCGCCTGCGAAGTCGGTCCGTCGGCCAAGAGCCGTCCACCACACAGTGGCCACGCGTGGTGGGCACCAATGTCCCCGAAGCAAGACGTGGCGCGCATCACAGCTACACGCTCAAGATTTATTGCCGGTTCGGGTGTCCCAGGCAGCCATTAACAGGCGAACGCTCAACAGCGACCTGAGGAAACACGCCACCATGCCGAACGCATTACCGCCACAGGGAACCCGGCTCCGTCGGCCCATCCGCTCGTACGACGACCTGGAGGCCGAGTTCGCCAAATTCTCTGACCACCGGATCGCCGCGGTGCTGCGTGGCTTGCAGCCGACGGAGGCCGCTCTTGCCCTGGACTGGGCCACGCCGGACGGAGCTGGGCAGAGAGCGCGGCCGCGATGGGCCTGGACCCGGCGGCGGGGGAGCGGGTGCGGCGCAAGCTCAAGCGGCTAGGGGACCGGTACACCGAGCGCTCCGCCGCACACGTGGCGACCACCATGCACCGTCCGGCCGCCGCCAGGGCACAGGGGGTGCTGCGGTGAGCCTGCTCGCCAACGCGGTGCCGGAGTTCTTGGGGAGCATTGCTGCCACCGTCGCGGTCGGCATCGTTCGATGGAGCGCGAGCGCAGTGCGGGCCCGTGGGTCCAGGGCGCGGCAGGCCGGCACCACCCAGGACCCCGGGCCGACTGAGCCGTGATCTCCGTACGAGGGGCAGGGGGGCGGCGACGATGAGCAGGCGAATTCAGTGCCGTTGCCAGCTCGTCGGCAGCCTCACTGCTCGTCGCCGCGTACGAGTTTGACGAGGAGTTCGGTGTCGCGAAGGTCGGAGAGCACGGTCTCCGCGCCAGCATCCCGGAGCGCCGCCTCGTCGCTGCGCCCCGAGGCGACCGCGATGACGCGGACGCCATTGGCGTGCGCGCCTTCCACGTCGGCCGGGGTGTCGCCGATCAGTACGGCGGCCGCGGCCGCCGTACCGGCGCGCTGCAGGCTGTGGCGGACGAGTTCGGCGCGCATGTCGTGGTCCTCCCCGAAGGCTCCGATGTCCCAGCGGATGTGCCGGTCGAGCCCGAAGACGGAGAGCTTGATCTCGGCGACGGGCCGGACGTTGCCCGTCACCACGGTCTGTCCCACGTCGACGGCGTCCAGAGCATCCAGGGCAGTGGCCGCGCCGGGCAAGGCATGCCCACGTTCCCGCAGGTCGGCTATCCGGCATAGATGCCCGTCGGCCAGGGCGTGGGCGAAGCGCTCAAAGTCGGTCCGGCCCGTCGTCAGGCCGTGGAGTTTGGCGGTCTCGCGAAAGATGACCGGCTCCGTGATGCCGTCGATCCTCGCCTGCTGCTGCATGGGCTGCCCGAGAGTCTGCTCGAAGGCCGCGGCGGACAGTTCGCGTCCCACGCCTCGGGTGTCGATCAGCGTGTGGTCGATGTCCCACAGGACCAGCTTCGCCATGTGCCCTCCCCAACTTCCCGCCGCCACAGGGTTACAACGGTCACACGAACGTGTGCGGAGCGTGCATGCGCCCGGGCTTCCGGTTCTACGCTGACGGTACGAGGACCGCGCGGGGAAGGGGGCGACGGTGTCGACGCCGCAACTGCCGATCGGCCGCAACGTGCGGCACTACCGGCGCCGGGACGGCCGGACCATCACCGCGATCGCCGGGCTGTGCGGCATCACCGACCGCTACCTGGAGATGATCGAGGCCGGCAGCAAGGTCCCCTCGGCCGACGTGCTGGCCCGGCTCGCCGCCGAGCTCGGCGTGCCGGTCGCCGCCCTGTTCACCGAGGCACCAGCCGATGAACCTGCGGCGCCGGTGAGCACCGCGCCCGCCATCGCCCGCGCACTCATGGGATACACCGCACCCGCGAGCGCCGCCGTCCTCAGTCCGGCCCAGCTGCGCGAACGGGTGGAAAGCGCGTGGCGGACCTGGCAGTCCTCCAAGACCCGGTTCACTGAGATCGCCGACGTCCTGCCCGCGCTGATCACAGACGTCGAGCACGCAGTGCGCGCCCACCGCGGCGGGGGCGATCCCGCCCCACGGCGCGAGTTCCTGCGGGTGGCCGCCGACCTGTACGGGCTGCTGCGCTCGTACTGCCGCCGAACGGGCCGCCTCGATCTGTCCCTCATGGTCGCCGACCGCGCCATCCGGGCCGCGCAAGACGCCGACGACCCCGTGCGCATCGCCGTCGGCACCTGGAACCTGGGCCATGTGCTCCTCTCCCACACCGACCCGGGCGCGGTGGAGGAGGCCAAGGACATCGCGCTCCAGGCGGTCGACGAGTTACGCCGCGCGGCCGTCGCGTCGCGGGAGGCGGCGGCTATGGAAGGCGCGCTGGAACTGGTCGCGGTCGTCTCCGACGCCCGGCGCCGCCGTTGGGCGGACGCCCGCCGGCGCCTGGCCGAGCGCGCCGACCCGCTCGCCAAGCGGGTCGGTGAGGGCAACATCGCCTGGACGGTCTTCGGGCCGACCAACGTCGCCCTGCACGCCATCAGCGTCGAGATGCTCGCCGGCGATGCCGCCGAGGGGCTGCGCCTGGCCGACCAGGTCGACATCGGGCAACTGCTGAGCCGGGAGCGCCAGTTCACGCACCAGTTGGAGCTCGCCAGCTGCCACGCCCTGCGCCGCGACGACGCCGCCGTCCTGGTCCACCTGCTCGATCTGGAAGAGCTCGCGCCGGAGGACCTGGTGCGCAGCCCGCTCGCCCGCGACATGATCCTCCAGCTGCAGCAGCGGATCCGGCCCGTCTTCCGCCGGCAGGTCTCCGGCCTCATCGAACGGCTGGAGCTTGACTGACTGCCGGACCCGAACCGCTGGTTCGCCCGAACTCACAGTTCGGGCTGACGGACGGGAACGGGTCTACGGTCGCGGCACAGCACCGCGACGACAAGGACTCACCGTGTTCGACGACCGAGCAAGCGTTGCGACTGCGGCCGGCATGCGGCTCGCACGAGCCGGAGTGAGGTGGGACGTCGTCAAGGTGCGCCGGTTCCTCGGTCTCCAGGCGATCGAGCACATCGAGCAGCCGGGCGCCGTCGCCGTCGACCCCCATTGGCCGGAGCCGATGCTGTACTTCTTTGTCCCCGCGGGCACCCTCGCCGACTGGGACGTCCCCGACACTAGAGCTCTGAACAGCACCGAATGCACCACCCACGTGGTGCTCCCGCCAGGTCACCGAGAAGGCCCTCCCGGCCCCTACTGGCTGCTGTCGCCCTCCTGCGGGCTGACTCCGATAGACACGCTCCGCCGTGCGCTGGAGACGGCCCTTCGCTGTCCGGACCCGCATCCCCATTTCCGGATCGACACTGCCGCGATGCGTGCCGACGCCGCACAGCTCATCGGGGACGGTGCCGAGCTCCCGGAGAGCACTGTCCTGCCGCAGCTCGTCCAGCGGCTACGCGGTCATCTCATGGTCCTGGTCCCCCACGTCGAGGACCGGATGCGGTCCTTCGCGCGCACCGCCGAGCCGCGCCTGGTCGCTCAGGTGACTGTGGGAGAAGCCCGAAGGCGCCTGGACGCGGTCCCCGGCCTCACCTTCATCAGCGAGATCAAGCACGCACAGGCCTTGGCGCGCTCGGTCGAGGCCTTGTGCCGCCACGCGGTAGTCCCCACGCCCACGGTGGCGGGGGAGCCCGCCCCCACAGTCGGCGTGGTCCAGCAGTGACGGCGCCGCTGGACCACGCGCTCCCCTCAGCGGCGGATGTGGATGCGGACCTGGACGGTGCCGCCGGCCGCGGCCGCTGCGGCTCCGAGCCCGATCACCGGGGCTAAGAGGTCGCTGTGCCCGGTGAGAGTGAGCACGATGACCGCGATTATCGCGCCCAGCACGGATAAGGCGCTGATCCAGGTGAGCGCCGTCGTCATGGCCGACGACGGCTCGGAGGTACTACGGTCGGTGTGAGTCACGGTGATGTACTCCTCCAGTTGCGGGGGTCTTCTGTGACCCGGGGAGAAGCCGGCCGGTTCGGCTTGACGGGCGTGTCCAGCCCGGCTTCCCCTCGGGAACTCATGTGGTGCGGATTCCGTACCGGTGTGTGCGTGCGGTTGAATCGAAGCCGAGCACGCAGCGCGCCAACACCCTCTTGGGGCACCGGACTCCGTTAAAGGCGTTAAAGATCCTTTGGCGCGCTGTCATCGAAGCACGGCTGTATCCCAGATCAGCCGGGGTCGGGCGAAGTGGCAGTGAAATGGCGTACGGACGGCAGACGGACGTCGAGCCTCCGGATGTGGATTCCACTTGTGGCCCTTGGGGCAAGCGGAAGTGGCCGATGCATGGCCACGCGCTACCCCTGGAAACGGCGCATCACCATGCGGTACGCACTGGTCCGGCCGGTGCCGACTTGTAGTCGCACATGCGTGCCCTCCTTCCGTTGCCTCCCGATGGAACGCCGGCGCTGTTGGGGATACGAGCCCCCTAGGCCGAGAACGTTGTGAACTTGGCCCTCGAAGCGTGAGAACCCGTGATTTCGGCGTCGATGAACGAGCGAAGCACCTGCCGGTCTGTTTGCGGTGCGATGCCGAGCAAGTGGGGTGAAGTGGGGTTGTTCTGGCAGAGCGGCGAATTAGACCGCTTTGCACCTCGGAGCTGAGGCCACAGATGCGCAGATCGCCCCTTTTGGGGGCTCACGGCATAGACCGAAGTGGGGTGAAGTGGGAAGTCGCGACCACTTGACACGACGGATGCCGACCCGCCCGACTGAAGAAGCCTGCGATCAGGAGTCGAATCGGTGTTCCATTTGCGTCGGATGGCAGGTTAAGGTCTCGTTCCGCGAGGATCTTGTACGGAGGTGCCCGGTATGGAGAGCAGCGCGTCCGCCCGCCGGGGCCGCCCCCCGGGCCCTCGGACCGCCGAGGGTGAGCTGACGAGTCGCCAGTCGGCCATCGTCCGCTACATCACGGAGACGGTCGACCGGCAGGGCTACCCGCCGTCGATGCGGGAGATCGGCCAGGCGGTGAAACTCGCCAGCACGTCCTCGGTGGCCCATCAGTTGATGGCGCTGGAGCGCAAGGGCGTCCTCTACCGCGATCCGCACACGCCCCGCGCCTACCGGGTGAGGCCCTCGTGGGCACCCGAACTAGGAAGCAGGAGCGAGGCGCCGGTCGACGTACCGCTCGTCGGACGGATCGCAGCGGGCGCACCGCTGCTCGCCGAGGAGATGGTCGAGGACGTCTACTCGATGCCCCGGCAGATCGTGGGCGACGGCGAGCTGTTCGCCCTGACCGTGGTCGGCGACTCCATGATCGACGCGGCGATCTGCGACGGCGACATCGTCACCGTGCGGAAGATGGACAGCGCCGACCACGGCGACATCGTCGCCGCACTCCTGGACGACGAGGCCACCGTCAAGGTGCTGCGCCGACAGGACGGTCAGGTGTGGCTGATGCCCCGCAACCCCGCCTACGAGCCGATCCCCGGTGAACAGGCTCAGATCCTCGGCAAGGTCGTCGGCGTCCTGCGCGTGCTCTGAGGTGCCGGAAAACCCTTGGAGATCCACCCGTTGATCCTGCCAAGCTGAGACGCACCGAAGGGGTGTAGCTCAGAGGCCAGAGCGCCGGTCTCCAAAACCGGATGCCGCAGGTTCAACTCCTGCCACCCCTGCCACGACAACATCGCCACCGGTCGTGCGCAGAGCCCTGCCAGCAGGCCCGGGCAGTACAGAATCGGAAACGGCCCCTGCCGCCTGCCCCGCCGCGAGACGATTGACTCCGTTCTTCGGTAACCGGTGCCCACGGAGGTCCTCGTGTCCAGGGTTGTGCTCACCACCGGCCACGTCCACGACCATGGCGGCGATGACCGACGGAGTTGGGCCCCTCCCATGGAGTACGAAGAGGAGCGGGCGGGCGCGGTCGTCGGCCTGGTGACGCAGCTCTACGACACGGTCTTGGACGACTGCCAGCCGTGCCGCCAACAGCTCATGGACGTCCTCAAGGACGACCCGGCGACCACCGGCATCCTGATTCACTGGGCCTGCCTGGTCACTGCGGAAACGTACGGGGAACTGCCGGAAGTGCTCATGGAGGGGAGCGAGCCGGCCGACGCGCCCTTCCACCCCACCGCAGCGTTCCGGAACGTGGCCCAGGCATACGCGGCCAACTGGGGCACCGCCAACGGGGCGACGGAGGCAGTGTGTGAGGCCTGCGCAGGGTGTACCTCCGAGGAACGGCTCGCGGCGGCAACGACGGCGCTCGAACTCCTCGTCGGGTTCGCAGAGTTCGACGTCGACTTCCTCTACCAGTGACCGGACACCGCCGATGCCGCCCCTCGCCGAGTTCGCCGGCACCCCGCTCCTGCGCTCAACACCTGTCCGTCCTGCGCGAACGGCCGGTGAGGCAGGGCCGATAGCCTTGGTCAAGTTCGGGCGGCCGACGGGAGGAAGACGGCGAAGATGAGCGAGGGGATCATGGCGAACTTCCTGCGACGACGGGCCGACAAACGGCTCCTGGGCCAGCAGAACCACACCTTCAACGCCGCCAAGGCCTTCCAGGACGCGATGTACTCCCTCGGCGCCGCCATGGTTGGGACAACGAGGACGAGGCCACGCGTCGGCGGCGGCTCACCGGCCTGGACGAAGCTCTGCAGGCCGCCGGAATCGGCTACCGCGACCCTGAGACGATGCAGCCGCTCACCGCGCAGGACCTGATCCTGGACGAGCGGAGCTCCCCCGAGCTCTACCTTCTCGACTCTCCCGATCTCGTGGAGTCCGTGCCGGTCTGACCCGTGGTCATCCGGGAGTCGCGGCTGCCGCGGTTACAGACACTTCACCCGGAGACCGCGCGCGTCCGGGACGGATGTGGCACCGTTGACTTCAGGCTGGGCCCGTCACTCCCCCCGTGGTGGCGGGCCCAGTCTTCTCTCCGCCAGCCGGTACCCGCTTCACCGGGACGGTGACGATCCGGGCCAGGGCCCGGGCCCGGCCGGCCCGGTCGAGTGATCGATCATCGAGGCGAACGGAAGCCGTCTCGGACCTGCCGTCAGGCAGTGGGGCGACGGGAGTTGACGGCGAGGACAGCGGGATAGAGCACCTGGCGCCCGAAGCGGGCGCGGGCACGGTCTGCGACGGCTTCGAGTGCGAGAGGCTTGTCGTCGCATGCGTCGAGGGTGAGCTGCCGGGTGGCCAGGTCGTCCGGCCGAAGGGTCTCGGCGCGAAGCGCGAGGGTGCGGACTCGCGCGCGCTGGAGACCGAGAGAGTCGTAGACCGTGTACGCCGCGCGGGCCAGGAGCACGGTGTGCTGAGTCGCCTCGGACAGGACACGGCTGCGGCGGGTGGAGCTCCGGTCGGCATAGTGGATGGTGCAGGTCAGGCCGCTCGCGATCTGGCCGGAGGCACGGAGACGGGCACCGAGGTCGTCGGCGAGAGCGAGCAGGACACGCCGGTGGGCGGCTGGGTCGAGCTCGTCGCGGTCAAAGCGGTGCTCGCTGCTGATGCTCGCCGGAGTCGGGGTGGGGTCGACGACCTGGGTGTCGCGGCCCTGGGCGTGTTCGTGGAGGGCGCGGCCGGCCCGGGCGCCGAGCAGACGTTGCAGCGTGAGCTGGGGGACATCGGAGACGTCGCCGACGGTGTGCAGACCGTACTCGCCGAGCGTCGCGGCGGTCCGCGCTCCCACACCGGGCAACTCGTGGACCGGACGCGGGCGCAGGAAGGCGGAGATCGCCTCGGGGGAGTCGTCGACGACGGTTCGCTGCCCGGGAGGGGTGAGGGCGCAGGCCATCGAGGCGAGCATCCGGTTGGGGCCGCACCCCGCCGAGCTGCGCAGGCCGAAGTGGGCGAGCGCACGCAACTGGACCAGTTCGGTCAGGCCGCGGGCGTCCCGCTTCCAGTACGGGATCGCTCCCGTGAGGTCGAGGGCAGCCGAGTCCGGTCCGATCATCTGCACGCGGGGCGTGACGTTCTCCAGCAAACGGCGCAGCCCCTCGGGGAGTTCGGCTTCCTCCTCGGCCGGAATGTCGAAGCGGAGGTGGAGGAGGTGGCGTCCGCTCATCGTGATCACCCCGCACTTCCCTGACTCCGGTGCCCCAGCCGCCGCAGGTCTGCAGACCGGGTGCCGGCGGGCTGGAGGTCGGCGTACGGGTGGAGGCGGGCTCCCGCGGTGCCGTCGGCAAGGGTGCGCTGCGGTGCCGCTGGTTGGGCCGGGGTGGGGGCCGGGTCGGTGCGGCCGAGCAGGTCGAGGGCGGCTTGGGGCCGTGGTCGCGGCGGGCGGCGGCCATCTCGTCCAGGTCCCACGCCATCTCGCCGACCACCGTACGGCGCGCGCCGCGGGACTCGACGGTGCCGCGCACGAGCAGCAGGCCGGAGTGGAACACGGTGTGCGCGCAGGCTTCGTGGGAGTTCTCGAAGAAGGCGAGATCGACCAGGCCGGTGCCGTCCTCCAGGGTCACGAAGATGATCCTCTTGCCGGACGCGATCGGCGGGGTCTGGGTGGAGGCGCGGACTCCGGCGACCAGGACGTTCTGTCCGGGGATCATGCCCCGCAGGTGCGCGGCGGTGGTCGCGCCGAGTTCGTTCAGCAGCCGGTGGTGGTGCTCCATCAGGTGATGGGTGACGTCGATCTGGAGCGTGTCCAGCTCCGCGCCGAGCTTGTCCCGGCTGGTCATCTCGGGAAGCCCGCTCGGGGTAGAGGTCACCAGCTCGCCGCCGAGCGGCAGTTGGCCGTCGGTGGTGGTGCGGGCGCGGGACTGCCGGTGGAGCTCGGTCGCCTGCAGCAGGAGATCTCGCCGGGTGAGGTCGCCTCGGAGCGGTCCGAGCGCGCCGATCCGGATCAGCCGCTGCGCGATCGGCAGGGAGGGGCGGGCGCGCTGCCACAGGTCCTGCAGGCCGGTGTAGGGCTGGCCGGCCACGAGTCGTGTGACCTCACCCTCGCTGATCCCTTTGATGTTGGTGAAGGCGAGGCGCACGCCCCAGCCCTGCTCGGTCTGTTCGACCATGTGCGTCGCTTGGGAGTGGTTGAGGTCGACGGGCAGGATCGGCACGCCGTGGCGGCGGGCATCGGACACGACGAGCCGTCGCGGCCACATCCCGGGGTCGTGCTCCAGGAGCCCGGCGTAGAGGAACGCCGGGAAGCGTGCTTTCAGGAAGGCGCTCTGAAGTGCAGGAACAGCGAATGCGACAGCGTGCGCCCTGCAGAATCCATATGCTCCGTGGCTGGAGATGGTCTCCCAGACCTCGTCCAGCACGGCCGTGCTGTAGCCGCGGTCACCGGCCGTACGGCGGAACCACTCCTCGACGCGGGGGAGCCGGTCGGGGTCGCCAAGGGCGCGGCGGGCGTACTCGCCGGCAGCCCGATCGCAGCCGGTCAGCTGTGTGAACGTCGCGATGATCTGCTCGTGCCAGATGGTCACGCCGTACGTGTCCGACAGGATCGGCTCCAGGTCCGGGTGCGCGTACCGCGGGGCCGCGCCGTGCCGGGCCGCTATGAAGAGCGCAGGCATGCCTCCGGCCACTGGGCCCGGACGGAATAGCGAGATGTCGGCGATGACGTCCTGCATGTGTCTCGGCTGCAGCCTGGACAAAAGATCTTGTTGACCAGGTGACTCCAATTGGAACAGGCCCACGGTGTCCGAGGCCTGGATCATCTCGAAGGCCAGCCGGTCGTTGAGGTCGACGTGGTCGGGATTGTCGAGGTCGAGGACTCTCCCGGTGACGCGGCGGATCTCCGCGACAGCGTGCGCCATCGCACTCTGAAGACGGATTCCGAGCACGTCCAGCTTCAGAAGGGCGTAGCCGCCGAGCTCGATGTCCTCCTTGTCGGCCTGCACCATCGGGTAGCCGGCCGGGGTCGGCTGCACCGGCAGCCGGTCCAGCAGGGACGCGTCGGACAGGATCACCCCGCAGGGGTGCATGGCGTAGCCGCGGGGCAGCGCGTCCAGGCCCTCGGCGAGCTCCCACAGCGGTCCGAACTTCTCTCCCTGGGAGGCGAGTTGCCGCAGCTCCGGGAGTTCCGCCAGTGCGGCGCGGATGTCGCGCGCCCTGATGTGCGGGAAGCTCTTGGCGATCTCGCCCACGACCTGGGGCGGAATCCCGAGGGCAAGCCCGGTGTCCCTCAAGGCGTGCCTTGCCCTGTAGGTCTCGGGCATGCCGGTAACCGCGGTCCGCTCCGTGCCGAACCGCTTGATGATCGCGTCGTACACCTCCAGGCGCCGCTCGGACTCCACGTCGAGGTCGATGTCCGGGAGCGACGTACGGCGCTCGTTCACGAACCTTTCGAACAGGAGATGATGATCAAGGGGATTGGCTGTGGCGATGAACAAGGAGTGGTTGACCATGCTCCCTGCGCCGGAGCCGCGCGCGGCGACCCGGATCCCCAGCGCCCGGGTATCGGCGACCACCTGGGCCACGGCGAGGAAGTAGGCCTCAAAGCCGGTGAGCCGGCCGATGACTTCGAGCTCGTAGTCGAGCTGTCGTACGGCGCGTTCGTCGCGGTCCAGGCCGCGGGCGACCATCCCGGCCTCGCACCGCTGCCTCAGCAGCCGCATCCCCGAACCGGACTCCGGGCCCGCGCCCACGACGGACGGCTCGGGGAAGTGAGGGGTGCCCAGGCCGAGGTCGGCCGGGGTGAGGGTGCAGGACTGTCCGGTGGCCTCGGTCTCGCTCAGCAGGCGTACGGCGCGGGCGGACTCGTCGCCGACGGCCTGGGCGATCCGCTCGGCGACCGCGGACATGGCGGCCGGGCCCTTCAGCCACCGCTCCCCGCCGTCGAGATGCCGGCGGTCGACGGGCCGCAGCAGCCGGGCGGCGTCGAGCACGTCGGCCAGCCGGTGCTGGCCGGGGTCGGCGTAGCGGACCGCGTTCGTCAACACGGTGCGTACGCCGAGCTGGTCGGCCAGACCCACGGTGCGCGCGGCCAGCCGCAGCGATCCCGCGCCGGTGCCCTCCCGGCCCAGATACACGGTCTCCAGCCGCAGCCGCTCTCCAGCCAGCTCCCGCCACGGCGCGAGCAGCTGCTCGGCGACATCCGGGCGGCCTGCGGACAGCGCCCGCACCGGCTCGGAGGACGGTCCGAGCAGCACCACCAGGTCCTCGTCGGCGTACGCGCGCAAGGCCGTCCAGGACACGACCGGCGCCGCGCCGTCTGCTTCGGCATGCGCGGCGGACACCAGGCGGCACAGCCTCGCCCACCCGGCCGCGTTCTGCGCGAGCAGGGTGATCCGCAGCGGCGGTTCCAGCACGTGCGCGCCGCCGCGCACTGGCGTACGAGGTCGTACGGCGGCCGGGTCCGGCGGGGTGAGCGGGGAGACGGCGACGTCGACGCCGAAGACGGGGCGGACGCCCGCGGCCATGGCGGCGGTGGCGAAGCGGACCGTGCCCGCGACGGTGTCCCGGTCGGTCAGTGCGAGCGTCGTCATCCCGCGCTCGGCGGCGCGCTGCACGAGGGCGTCGGGGAGGGAGGCTCCGTAGCGGGCGGCGTATCCGGAGGCGACGCGCAGATGAGTAAATCCACGGCTTCCACCTCCCGTCTTTCGCTTGCCGTCCCTCCCTGATCTGTGTCCTCTCCAGGTATCCCACGATACTCCGAATTCGCACAAGCGTGCGAACGGGTGGACTGGTGCTGTCGTTCGCCGCACAGCGGACGCAAGGACCGGGAGGGGCCTTGAATCACGGGCCCCGGGGAGCGCGCATGTGACGTGCCTCTCACTTCCCAAGTTGATCTACGGAAACGGCGTCACTTGGGCGGGAAGGGTGAGGCCGGCGCTCGTCCGGCCCGGAGAGGCACTCCATGCCCCAGCTCTTCCACAACCTCGCGCTGCTCGCGGCGCTGGCCAGCCTCGCGGTGATCGCCCTCAGCTCGTTCGCGCTGTACGCCGGCGACGAGCTCACCGCAGACCAAGCCCGCATCCTGTGTGCCGCGATAAAGGCCATCGAGCACGTCGCAATCTCCTACGGCGCCGCCCTGGCCGCCCAGGCCGCGCCGCTCACACTGGTCGTGAAGGCGGTGACGCTCCTCCTCGGGTAGCGCCGCTGCACATGCACGGGCGCCGCGGCGGCCGGAGTCTGATCGTGTGAACTTTCCCGTCGACGTCGCACTCGCCGAGCTCGTCCCGACCTTGCCGGTCGGGACGGGCTGGCGGTACGAGATGAAGTTCGACGGCCACAGGACCGTCATCTGGCGGGACGCGGAGACCGTCCGGCTCCAGGCCCGCTCCGGGCGGGACGTCACGCCGGTCTGGATGGACCTGGCCCTTGCTGCGCTCGACATGCTCCCCCCGGGCCTGGTCCTCGACGGAGAGGCAGTGATCTACGCCCACGGCAGGATCGATTTCGCGGCCGCGCAGTCGCGCGCCCTGTCCACTCCGGCCCGCGCGCGCCGCCTCGCCGAAGACCTGCCCGCTCATTTCGTGGCGTGGGACGTCCTTCTCCACCCCGAACATGGCGACGTCCGGGGACGGCGGTACGACGACCGCCGTGCCCTACTCGTCGATCTGCTGGAGGCGTACGACGTCAAGCCGCCGATCCAACTGGTCCCGATGACCGACGACCCGGCAGTGGCCATGACCTGGTACCAACAGCTCCCGGAGCAAGGCATCGAGGGCATCGTGGCGAAGCAGGCCACCTCCGTTTACAGGACCACAGGCCGGGTCTGGAAGAAGATCAGGCATGCCGAGACCGTGGAGGCCGACATCGTCGGCTACACCGGGCCGGCCGCGCGGCCGCGGGCACTCGCGGTCCGGCTCCCCGACGGGCGTGTGGCGCTCACCCAGTCCCTGAAGGCACCGCTCGCGGCTCAGGTCGCGGTACATCTCGCGGCGAGCGGCCCGCCGCGCGACCGTCGCAGCCGGGCGGGGGAGCCCTACACCACTGCCGCTCCCGGTCTGGTGGTTGAGGTTCTGGCCGGGACGACCCGGCACGCCGTGGTGACGGTGACCCGGCTCCGCAGTACGTGAACCGGGCCGTGCGTCTCGGGTGCGATGGTCGCGACCTTCTTGCTGCGCGTCGATGTCGTCCCCTGCGGAGTGGCGGATGTTGCCGGGGCCGACGGTCAGATGACCGCCGGCCCCGGCAACGACCTGCAAGGTGCCCTTCAACACCCGGGAGAAAGGGACGAACACGTGGGTACGGCACGCCCGTCAGGCGGATCTGCGGAACTCGGGGGCGCCGACGCCAGTCCGATCGCCACGAGGAACATGGCAACGGTCGCGGCCGAGCCGATCGCCATGCCCAGGTCTCCCGTGGGCGGGACCGTCGTGCTGCTCTTCTTCGTGAAGAGGAACACGGCGACGCCGACGAACGCCGCCACCATGAGGATGAGCAACAGGCCGGTGGTGATGGGGAAGACGGTCATCAGGCGGCCGGCATCTCCACCGGACCGACGGCGGCGCCCGTATCGAGCGTTTCGCTGAGCCCAGCAACGGCGCTCGTGTCCGTTTCCGCAGGTCGGAGGGATTGTCCTACCTGTGCTGTAGCTTCAAAGGTGCCAGTCAAGGGTTTCTCCTACTGCCCGTTCACGAGGGGTGGGGGACCCGGGACGCGCCGAGAGCCCTGGGATGCGGCAGCCGCCAAGCAAAGTCCGCAGTTCCAGGGCTCTTTCGTCGTGATCAGAGTCCTGTGACACCCACGACGCTACCGGCAGGGTCTGACAATGGGCCGTCCGTGCCCGGCACGACACCGGAGAACCACGGCGTGCCGCTGTGCACCGAGGCCTGCTGCTGGCCGTCGTCACCACAAGTGACCGCCAGACCAGGCCATTCGTGCCACGAGAGCACGGAACGCCTGGGAGTCACGGCAGGGGGATAACCCGGTGACGTGAGGCGTGCGCCTTCGGGATGATGATGGTCCTGGGGCCACACGGGGTGGAGGAATCGATGCCACAGATGCAGCCGGCGGAGGCTCTGGCGACGTGTGAGCAGGCGTTGCGGAGCCTGATCGCCACGGTGTTGGCGAAGAAGCTGGGCAAGGACTGGGTCTCCCAGGTGTTCCCCGAGGAGCGGTTGGTCAAGATCCGGGGGGTCCGGGATGAAGAGGCTGGCCGCCGCACACGACGCGGGGTCGCTTCGGTACCGAGCAGCGAGCTGGCGTACGCCCAGTTCTTCGACATCCTCGCCCTGCTGAAGAAGTACTGGGCGGATTTCAAGCCCGCGTTGGGCAATCAGAGCGAGACGTTGGGGCTGCTCAGCCGCTTCGAAGCACTGCGCAACTCCGTGGCCCACAGCCGGGATCTGCTTCCTTTCGAAGAGGAACTCCTGAGCGGCATCGCCGGCGAGATCCGGAACAGGGTGACCATCTACATGAGCAGCCAGGACCCGACCGGGGACTACTTCGCACGGATCGACAGCGTCACCGACAGCCTCGGGAACTGCATCGACAGCTTCCCGCCGGACCCCATGGAGCACGGGGTCTCGCTTCGGACCGGAGCGGTGCTGCACCCCGGCGACACGATCACCTTCCGGTGCCGCGGCACCGACCCCCAAGGCAGTGACCTCACGTGGTGGGTCCTTCCGGCCAGCGACACAGACAACCCCCACTACACGGGCCGGGATCTCGACATCGTCTGGCGCGTCAGCAGTGGCGACGTCGCCGCGCGCCGGGACGTCCACATCTACATGAAGAGCAGCGGCCCCTACCACCGGGTCAACACCGGGACGGACGGCTTCGACTACTGCGCTACGTTCATCTACACCGTCCTCCCCCGCGAGGACTCCGCACGAGCGACGTCCTGAACATCGGACCGGAAGACAGGAACGAGCGATGGCGGAGGTGCACAGCGAGGAGGTGAACGGTGCGGGTGATCCGCACCGCACAACCTGACGAAGATCGCTCCAGTCCTTCGCCTTCGGCTCAGGAGGGAGGGCCTGGAGCGTACCCGCGTGGTCAAGTGGCCGCCAGTATCCGAGGCTAGGCTGCGACCGTCCTCGTCTGCTGGCGGTGGTGCTTGAGCTTGTCGCGGGCCGCCGTACGTTCGTACCCGTCTATCCCCTCCCAGAAGGTGTGGCAGAGGATCAGGGTGACGAGTTCGAGTTCACGTGCCCGCAGTGCGGCGATGCGCTGCTGGTCCGCCGGATCCCAGCCCGGGGAATCGGGGCGGGAGGAGGCGCGCCATGCACCTTCGTGGGTGGTCCACCCGGGCAGCGGCTCCAGGGACCAGGGTTGCTTCTTGAGCAGGGGCTTCAGCTCGCTTCGTACCTCGTCAAGCTCGTCCTGGGCCTCGATGAGGTCCTGCGGGAAGTCGTACGTCTCGTCCTTCTGCGCCACGCCTTAACGGTACTGCCGTTCGAACGCCGCGCCCCGTACCTCAGAACCGTCATGAACTCCTGACGTTTTCGGTATCGTCAGGATTGCCTGACGGCTCCACTGGTCGTCATCGAGCCGAGGAGGGGTCATGGGCTGGCTGTACGCGGAGGGCGAGAACGAGAGCGAAGGCGGCAACCACGAGGGATGGGTGGTGGCCGTGCTGTCGGACGGAACGGACGCCGAGCAGGACACGTTCGACGACGCCGAAGAGACATGGAAGCGGCGCGTGAACTGGGCGTGGTCCTACAAATACGACGGCAAGGAGGGGCGACGGAAGGCGCAGGGCCTGCGCGTCATCTGCTACTGCGGGTGGCGGGGAGCCCGTCGCCCGGTCGACTTCGCCGACCCCGACGCATGCGACGTACAGCTGAGGCAGGAGTGGGAACGGCATTGCGAGATCAGCATGTCCCGCATGCTGACGCAACGTCTGCAGCGGCTCACCAGCGACCTGGCCGTTGCCTTCGACGAGTTGACCGGCACCTTCAACAACGACAGCGAGCCCGCGCGTCCTCTTCTCGCCGCCTACGCGGCCACCTCTCTGCTGATGGACGTCGAGGCGTGGCAGAGGGACGCCGTGCGCGCGGCCAGGAAGGGCGGCTTCTCCTGGGACGAGATCTCCGGCCCGCTCATGATGAGCAAGCAGAGCGCACACGAGAAGTTTGCCAAGCACATGGAGGCGGACACGGAAGAGACGCCGTGAACGGACGCTGCCCGACTCCCGTCTGACCCGAGCACCGCATGCTGATGCCCCGGCCCGCGACAGCGGGACCGGGGCATCAGCATCAGCAGTCCGAGGTGAAGCGTGCGGCTCTCAGCGAGTACGCGTGTCCGTGTAGGACTTGATCCGTTCGCCGTCGTGGCCCATCAGCACCGCCAACTGCTGGCCCGCCCACAGGGCGAGGGTCAGGGCTACTTCTCGCGCGTCCTCCACCTCCTGGCCCTCGCGCAGGTACAGCAGATAGGGCGCCGCGATCCGGAGAAGGCGCGCCTGTGAGCCAGGCCCGGCCGGGCGGGCGGCGAAGTCCTCGGCAACCACCGACATGATCTCCACCGTGGTGGGGCCGGCCGGGTGCGCGTGCTGCTGGGCCTGGCTCACCTGGTCACCGTGGTCACGCAGCCAGTTGTCGAGCCGGTCCCGGTCCTGGCCGAGTTGCTGGTACACGTAGGCGATCAGTTCGCATGCCAGCCATTCGGTCAGCAGCAGCGAGTCCTCCCGCAGACAGTCGGCGGCGTGCCAGCACTTCAGCGCGGCGGTCAGGGAGTTGTACATCTCCCAGTTGGCGAGCGGCTGGCCTTCCCCGTCATGGTGAGCGGCCACATCGAGCGCGGTCGCCCGGATCAGCGAGAAGGCAGTGTCGCGCGGCTCGGGTCGGATGGTGGTCTCAGGCATCGCTGCCCTCCTGTACTGCAGTGGTGGGGGTGAAGACGTCCGGGCGGCCCGCCATGTAGGTCACGACCGCGTCCGGTACCTCGCGGCTGGGGACCGGGCCGACGACGGAGGCGGGTTCCAGTGCCTCTTGATCCGCCAGGAGCTGCGCCAGAGCCTCGCCCGCCCCGGCCGGGCCCGTCACCGCCACTCGTACCGCGTACGCGCCCCTGGGGCCCTGCGAGGGCGTCTGGCGGACGCCGTGGCTAGTGCCGGGACGGCCCGCGTCGCCCGCGTCGACGGTGTCCGCCATGCGCCGCAGGCACAGCCAGAGCCGATCGGCCGTGCCCGGAGACCACGGCGTGCGCAGTGCGC
Source organism: Streptomyces sp. MNU76 (assembly GCF_020982545.1). GTDB lineage: Bacteria > Actinomycetota > Actinomycetes > Streptomycetales > Streptomycetaceae > Streptomyces. The sequence continues at coordinate 440,990 of NZ_JAJKLK010000007.1, forward strand.
CGGTGGCCGGGTCCAACTCGCCGCGCCACTGCGCGTATCGACCGGCTACCGAGTTGTCCCAGGTACGCCGGGAGGAGTGCCATGTGATCGGCGACTGTGACGGCGCGGACCCCAACTGGACGGGGTGACCGAGCTCGCCCAACCTCGCGATGACGTCTCCCAGCGGGCCCCAGACCGCGCGCCGTCGTCCCTTGAAGGCCTTCTCCAACTTCCGCCTGCCGTCCTCCGGCGTCAGCGCGTCGGCCGGGGCGCCCTGCGTACGAGGTCCGGCCAGCCGGACCAGCACGTTCAGCAGCTTCTTCCCGTTCTCGTCCACGGCGTGCACCCGGGCCGCCAGCGGTGGCCTCTTGCGGCCGGACGGCGTGGGCTCGGCTTCCATTACCTCCACCCACACCACCGCCAGCGGACCGCCCTCGAGGAGACCGCGCGCCCAGGCCGCGTTCTCCGCCCGGCGCTCGCGCAGCTCGATCTGGTAGTCGACGACCGTCGCGATCCGCCAGCACATCGGGCACAGGTAGCGGCCGCGCCGCTCCGACAGCGGTAGCTGGCAGTTCGCCCCGCAGTCCGTGCACACCCGGACCGTCGCCGACCGGCGCGCTTCCGCGGCCGCCAGCTGCCCGCCGGTGGCCTTCGTCGGCCGTGACTCCTTCACGGCGTACAGCGCGATCTCGGTCTCCTTGTCGCGGAAGTCGCGGCCGGCCACGTAGCCGCGGACCGGGCCGACCGGCTCGCGGGGGAGGTCGGCCCGGCTCAACTGGGTCTTGGAGGCCAGGGACCACGGGACCTTATTCCAGCGGGCGTACCAGACCGGCACCTGCGGTTTCTGCTCCGGCATCAGCTGCTGCTCCGTCACGCTGCGTCTCCTCTACGGGGGTTGGGTGGCGCCCTCGGCATCGCCGTCTCCTAGAGGGACGGTAGCCGTTCGACACCCACCACGCAAGCACGCGCAGGGCTCTGACCAGTGCTTTTCTAGTTTGCAAACTTGGCTCGGAGGGCGGCCGCGGCATCGATCCCGCGATCCAACCCGCCCCGCCACACATCACCAACCGTGGTCACCTCGCTCGCAAGCCGGGCGTACTCCCTCAGCGGGTCCGGCAAGTCGTCCAGGTCGTCATAGAACCGGGCTGGCACCATCCCCGGGTGCCGGTCTCGCCACGCCAGCAGCGCCTCGATCGACTTCGCCGACGTGTGCCAGCACGCCGCGTACACCTTCCGCGCCAGCGGCTGAGGTAGCCGCAGCGGCACCGACTTGGGGTAGCCGCCATCCCGTGACCCGGGCCACCGCCCTGGGTCCATCGCCTCTCCCGGAACCGGCGGCCACCGCCGGTCCCACCAGCCGCGGGCCCTCAACTCCAGCTCGATGCCGTGTATGGCGAGCACATCGACCGTGTCGAGCAGCTCGCCGGCCTTCCGCAGCCGCTCCATCTCACCCCGCCGCGCGGCCCGCACCTTCTTCGCATCTTGACGACTCAGGCCTGCCACACTCCACCGATCGTCGCTCTCAAGCTCCGCCCGGTACTTCTTCTGCGCCTTCAGCTCTTCCGTCAGGCGCTCCCGCGTCTCCAGACGGACCTTCGCGGTGGCCTGATGCTTGCCCAGCTTCTCCATGCGTTCATCATGGCATTCCTAGTTTGCAAACCGGCGCGAAGCGACGCGGGGAGGGGGTGCGTCTCAACCCGGACCCGCCCCGAATGTCCACCCGTCGCGTCGGCGCAACGCGCCGACGATCACTCCTCACCCGAACTCGCCCCGGCGCCGCCGGCACCCTCCACCAGCACGACAGCGGCCCGTCGGCCGCGGACCTTCAGCCGACCGACCCCACGCGGTGGGGCGTGATCGTCTGCGGAAGGTGTGGAGAGGAGGCCGGGGCCCGGATCCCGGCCTCCGTGCTGTCGGCTGCTGATCGCCCCGCGGCAAACCGGCCCGTCAACTCACACCACAAGGCCGCCAATAATGAGTGAGATTTTCAAAAAACATAGTGACTTTACCAACCGGCTGAGTGGATTCTGTTATCATGCTGGGGAGTTGAGGATTTTAGGAGGGTGAGTGAGTCCGTCGCCGCAGGAAGAGCGGGCGATCAGCGCGACCGCAGCGCGGAACAGCCTGTACTCGCTGGTGAAGCTCGTCGAAGAGGAGGGGCGCACCACGGTGATCACCAAGCACAAGGTGCGCGCTCTGCTTGCTCCGCTGGACCGGTTCCCGGCAGCCCGGAAGACAGATGCCTTCCCGGCCCACGTGCTGAGCTCGGCACAGAAGGACCTCGGTGACCTCGTGACGCTGGCAGCGCAGGGCAAACCGCAGGTCCTCCTTCGCAACACCACGCCGGTCGCGGTACTGCTCCCCGCCGACCCCGCCTCAAGTGCCCTCTCATCCGACACGGCCGCGCACCCCGGCGCGGCGACCGCAGGAGGTGCGGTGAACAGCCAAGGCAACCAGGACCGCAGCAGCGCGCCGCGCAGGCTTGCCACGCTGGGCGACGCCATCGGTTCCGTACTCACCGACGGCCCGGCCGGCGGAGCCCTGTTCGGGCTGCCCGGCCTGGACGCCGCGACGGGCGGTCTGCAGCCGGGCCGGCTGACGCTCGTGGCAGCCGCCCCGAACGTCGGCGGGAGCCTGCTGGGTCTTGCCGCCGCACGGCAGACCGCGCTCGTCGACCGCCACACGGTCCTCTACGCGGCGTCCGGACCCAACAGGGACGACATCTTCCGCCGGATCATCTCCGCCGAGACCGGGGGCGACTACCCGCGCCTGAAGCAGGGCCGCCTCACCGCGCAGGAGCAGCAGGTCGCCCGGCAGCTGGTCCAGGCGGGAGACCTGCTGATGATCGATGACGGCACCAACCTGAGGGCCGAGGACATCGCGGAAACCGCGCCGCACATGGAGGGCCTGGCCCTCGTGGTCGTGGACCGCCTCCAGGCCGCCCACAGCGCCCGCCTCCCGCTGTCCGGAGAGCGTCTCCCCGATGCCTCCCAGGTCCTGGCCGGCCTCGCCCGCACCCTTCACGTACCGGTCCTCGCCGTCGTGGACAGCGACGACCCCACGCTCCTGGCACTCCTGGACGCCGACGTCGTCGTGACGCTCACCGCGACCGCCGACCTGGGCAACGTCCAAGTGACGGTCACCGAACGCGACTTCGGCACGATCGGCTCGGCATACCTGCAGCCCGACCTGATCCACGCACGCTTCCTCGACGCTGGAACCGGACCCATCGACCGCGCCCACAGCCCGGCGGGCCCAGGGCTCTCGCCTGCCACTGGCGGAACGGGAACGGCGGCGCTGGAACTCGCCGAAGCCGCCCTTCCCTACACATCCGGCGGACAGCAGGGGATTCCAGCCGCCCTCACCCACGAGCTCGCGGCATGGCGGACCGCAGTCGCGGGCGGCGACCAGGAGGCCCTGAAGGAGATCCTGCCGTCGCTACTCCAGGCCGCCGCCACGGTAGCGGCGATGCCAGACACTCATGAGGGGCACCGCCTCGCCGCCGCGCTGCGGCCCTACGGCACGCCCGCGCCCGCCGACACCGCCGCAAGCGCCGGTCAGGCCGCTGTGGCCAGTGCCCCTGTCCACGTCCCGGCGGACAGCGGACAGGCCCAGGGCGACGGAGCGGAGGACGAGGAAGACGGCGGAGACTGGCTGAAGCCGGGCGACGAGGAGGACGAGCCCGAGGGGCACGTCTTCCCCGCCCTGAAGATCCTCAAGGACGCGGTCAGCCGCTCGAAGATGCACCCGATCCCTGTCATCCGCAAGGAGGAGCGCGACAGCGGCCCGTGGCCGCTGATCAGCGAGCACATGGACGGCGAGCCCCGCTGGGTCCACCCAGACATCACCGCCACCCGTGTTCCCTACATCCGGGCGAACGGAAAGCGCGTCCGGCGCGACCAGATCGACGTGCCCGACTCGTTCGGCGAGGGCGTACTGTGCCTGATCGACCGCAACGGCAGCTTCCCCTCAGCCTGTTCAGGCGTCCCCCTCGCCCCGAACAAGCTCCTGCACACCGGCCCGCTCGACGCGTACGACAAGACGAAGGCCGGTATCTATCTCATCGGCATCCCGGAGTGGACCCGCACGGACATGCCGCACCCCCTGGGGCGGATCATCGACCGTCCCGACGAGGACGGCCGGGTGTGGGTCACCACCCCCCACGTCAAGCAGTTGGAGAAGCTCGTCCGGGAGAAGCACCTCGGCGCCATGCCGACCATCTACGACTCCTGGACCGGGAAGTACAACGAGTCCCTCTTCAAGCCCTTCTACGAGGCCACCCGCAAGGCACGGACCGAGCTCGTCCAGGTCGGCGGAGACCCCTACAAGGCGTACAAGACCCGGCTGTCCATCGCGCTGCGTCTGCTGTGGCCCAAGCGCCCCTCCCAGCGGTCCCCGTTCTGGCGGCCGGACTGGCGCATGAGTATGGTCGCGGAGGCGTCCGTCCGTCACTGGAGCGTGGCCTTCAGGGCGGTCGAGGAAGGCCACCGGCTCCTCGCGCTGCGCAACGTCGACGCGGCCGTCTTCTGGGCGCCGGACGGCACCGCGCCGTCCACGTACCGCATCGGGACCGGCTTCGGCGAAGTGAAGGCCAAGTTCGTCCCGGCCGGCGAGATGATTCCCGAGGGTGATGACTGATGGCCGGCCCCACCGGCCGCGGCGGCTCCCTGGGTGCCGCCCTCAACGACCTCCTGCGCTCCCAGGTCACCCCCCGCCACCGGCTGTCGTCGTACAACGCCAAACACTGGCACGCCCAGCTCAGTCAGCTCACCGCGACCCACCGCGGCCAGCAGGCCCTCGCGGACGCCGGGCTCCACGTCACGACCAAGACCCTCATCAACTGGTTGTCCGACGCGGAGTACAACGTCCGCCGCAGCTACCTGGACATCATCCACACCGCGTACGAGAACGTCGCGATCGTCCCCGCTGAACCGCTCCCCGACCACATCACGGAGGGCCAGTACGAGATCAGCGGCGTCGTCAAAACCGGGGACGACGTACGTACGCGCGGCACCCCGGACGCCAACCCCCTGCGCATCGACGGCAGCCGGGGCAACTGGGACGCAATCGAAGAACTCTGGCTCGCCGGCGAGCTCACCGACGACGAGTTCGAGGACCACTTCATCGACGACGTCATCGTCGAGGACATCGGCGAAGGCACCGACGGCTGGGAGTTCCCCGGCGCCTCGTACTCCATCGAAGTCAGATAACAGCACGCGGTGAGTTCATGAGGAGACAGAGGAGACAGGCGAGCGCCGCTGCCAGGCGGCGGTCACCAGCCCATTCTCTTCTGGGCCACACGCCAATCGAGGCTCGGTAGATCCCCTGCTTGACGTCAGCGGCAGTTCAGGGGCTGCGCTCGCGGGCCGTCCGGCCGTCCGAGCGACGCTGTCCATGATGCCTTCACGCCTAGGTACCCGTCGTGCAGTGGGACGAAGTTGGAGCCAACTCTCAGTTACGGGAGTCTGGTTCCAGGCGGTCGGCACGCCACTGCACGGGTCTGTACGCCAACAGCCCGAGCTGTACGGACTGCCCGAATCCCGATCGCGCCCCGGGGTAGAACACCGAACCGCTCCGCTGTCCCCGGATTCGCCATGTCATCAGCAAGGGCGCCGGCCGTCGTGGCCGCCGCCTCCTGAGTTCAGGAGGGCTTATGCCCCAGAAGAACGCCGAGCCGCAAAACCCGGCGGCTCCCGCCCGCTTCGGTATGCCCCAGGCCCTGGTGGTCCTAGGCTTCGTCGCGGCCTCTGTCGTGCTGCGCCTGGTCGCGGGCATGAGTTTGCGCGACTCCGTCACGCTGCTGGCCGCCGCCGGCGCGGTCGGCGTCGCAGTGCTGCTCGCCGTCGGCTTCCCTCGCGGCGGGGGGAAACACGGTCTGCTGCGGCGCCTGTTGGACGCCGCACTGACGCCCGGTTCTGGCAATTGACGGGGGTGATGATGGCGCGTCCGGAAACGCCGGTTGACCACACCGTGCCCGCCCTGGGCATGCTCGCCGAGCACATGCGGCGACTGCGACATGAGGCGGGCCTTTCGTACGGCGAACTCGCCGTACGAAGCAATTGCTCGGCCGCCCACCTCAAGCGAGCGGCCAGCGGCAGGACCCTGCCTGCCCGCCCCGTGATGCTCGCGTACGTAGGGGGATGCACGGGGGAATCCAGGCCTCCCCTGATTGTCGCCGTTCCGTGAACCGTGACCCCCTATCGGTCGATGAAAAGTGACCCCTTCCGTGATCAAGTGATCAGTCTGGCTCCATGGGAGTCAGGTGGAAGAGGTGATCGGTGTGGAGGACTGGGCTGAGATCCGGCGGCTCCACCGTGCGGAGGGCATGTCGATCAAGGGGATCGCGCGGCATCTGGGGATCGCCCGGAACACCGTGCGGCGGGCTGTGGCCAGCGACGATCCGCCGAAGTACCGGCGGGCGCCGAAGGGCTCGATCGTGGATGCGGTGGAACCGGCGATCCGCGAGTTGCTGGCGGAGTACCCGCGGATGCCCGCCACGGTGATCGCCGAGCGGATCGGGTGGGAACGGTCGTTGTCGGTGCTGAAGCGACGGGTGCGGGAACTGCGGCCGGTCTATCTGCCGGCGGATCCGGTCTCCCGGACGGCGTATCAGCCCGGCGAGCTGGCCCAGTGTGATCTGTGGTTCCCGCCGGTGGACATCCCGCTGGGTTTCGGGCAGACCGGGCGCCCGCCGGTGCTGGTGATGGTGGCCGGGTACTCGCGGGTGATCACCGCGCGGATGCTGCCGTCGAGGCAGGCCGCCGATCTCGTGAGCGGGCACTGGGACCTGCTGTCCGGCTGGGATGCGGTGCCCCGGGCACTGGTCTGGGACAACGAGGCGGCCATCGGACGCCGCCGCGAGGGGCGGGTCGTGCTCGGTCATGAGTTCGCCGCGCTGGCCGGGCTGCTGGCCTGCAAGGTGATCCTGTGCCGGCCCCGCGACCCGGAGGCCAAGGGGCTGGTGGAGCGGGCCAACGGCTATCTGGAGACGTCGTTCCTGCCTGGCAGGGTGTTCGCCTCCCCGGGCGACTTCAACATGCAGCTGGGCTCGTGGCTTGAGGTCGCCAACAGGCGGGTGCACCGCACCCTGGATGCCCGTCCGGCCGAGCGGTGGGAGGCCGACCGGGCCGCGATGCTGCCGCTGCCGCCGACCGCGCCGCCGCGCTGGTGGCAGACCTCGGTGCGGATCGGCCGGGACCACTACATCCGCCTGGACACCTGCGACTACTCCGTCCACCCGGCTGCCATCGGAAGGATCGTGCGGATCGAGGCAGACACCGAAACAGTGCGGGCCCATCTGGACGGCCGCCTGGTCGCCGAGCATGCGCGCTGCTGGGCCCGCCACCAGACGCTGACCGATCCGGACCACGCCGATGCCGCCACGGCGATGCGCAGCCAGTACCGCCAGAGAGGTGCCGGTGCCGCTGCCGCTGCAATCGAGGTGGCACAGCCGGATCTGCCGGCCTATGACCGCCTCTTCCAGCTGATCGAGGGCGGCGCAGGAGAGGAGTGAAGCCATGGCCACCCGCACTACTACATCGAGGGACGTTACCGCTGAACTGGCCTTCCTCAGCCGTGCGTTGAAGGCACCGGCCCTGCTGGACGCTGCCGACCGGCTCGCCGAACGCGCCACCGCCGAGTCCTGGACACATCAGGAGTATCTGGCCGCCTGCCTGCAGCGCGAGGTCGCCGCCCGCGAGGCCCACGGCGGTGAGGGCCGCATCCGCGCGGCCCGTTTCCCCGCCCGCAAGACGCTGGAGGAGTTCGACTTCACCCACCTGCGCGGGCTCAAACGGGAGGCGGTGACCCACCTGGGCACCCTGGACTTCATCACCGGCAAGGAAAACGTGGTCTTCCTCGGCCCGCCCGGCACCGGCAAGACCCACCTGGCCATCGCCCTGGGCATACGCGCCTGCCAGGCCGGACACCGCGTCGCCTTCGCCACCGCCTCCCAGTGGGTCGACCGCCTGGCCGCCGCCCACACCACCGGCAAGCTCCAGGACGAACTCCTGCGGCTCGCACGCGTCCCCGTTCTGGTGATCGACGAGGTCGGCTACATCCCGTTCGAACCGGAAGCAGCGAACCTGTTCTTCCAGCTCATCTCCGGCCGCTACGAACGCGCCTCCGTCATCGTGACCAGCAACAAGCCCTTCGGACGCTGGGGAGAGGTCTTCGGCGACGACACCGTCGCCGCCGCCATGATCGACCGCCTCGTCCACCACGCCGATGTGCTCTCCTTGAAGGGAGACTCCTACCGGCTCAAGGACCGCGACATCGGCCGCACACCGAGCGCGGCAACCGGGTGAACAACTGCACACACGGGGTCAAAAGTCACCGACCCCAAAGGGGTCCAGGTTCGGAGACCGCCGACACCTGATCACCGAGCTCTACTACAGGGAAGCTGTGAGTGGGCGGTTCGTGAGTCTTTGAGCGGATCTGCTGTCGCCTGATGGTGTGGCGGCAGGGCGGAATCTGCCGGTCCGCGGCTGTTGATCTGGTGGTGTGACCGGGTGAGTGAACGCAAGCCGTACCCGAGTGACTTATCGGACGAGCAATGGTCGTTGATCGAACCGGTGATCACCGCGTGGAAGGCCCGGCACCGCTCGGTCAGCGGCCACCAGGGCAAGTACGCGATGCGGGAGATCGTGAACGCGATCCTCTACCAGGGCCGGACCGGCTGCCAGTGGGCCTATCTCCCGCACGACCTGCCGCAGAAGAGCGCGACGTACTACTACTTCGCCGCCTGGCGGGACGACGGAACCGACCAGGTCATCCACGAACTCCTGCGCTGCCAGGTCCGGGAGAGTGCCCGCCGATTAGAGGACCCGACCCTGGTGGTCCTGGACACCCAGAGTGTCCACGTGGCCGCCGGGGTCCCCGCCTCCACAACCGGCCACGACCCGGCCAAGCGGGTGCCGGGCCGCAAGCGGGCCTGGCCGTGGACGTCCTCGGCCTGGTCATCGCAGTCGTCGTCCTCGCCGCGAACGCCCACGACAACGCCGCGGGCAGCATCCTGCTGGACCAGGTCGCCGAACACGCCGGCGGAAGTGTCCGCAAGGCCCTGGTCGACCAGGGCTTCAAGAACCAGGTCGTCGCGCACGGCGCCGGCCTGGGGATCGACGTCGAGATCGTCGAACGCGACCCGCAGGTCAAAGGGTTCGTGCCGCAGCCGAAGCGGTGGAGGGTCGAGCAGACCTACGGGATCCTGATACTGCACCGGCGCCTGGTCCGTGACTACGAGCACCGCCCCTCCTCCTCCGCCTCCCGCGTCTACTGGGCGATGACCCACGTCATGACCCGACGCCTCACCGGCGCGAACGCCCCCACCTGGCGCGAGGCGCAGGCGGCGGCAGCGTGAACATCCAGCCCCTGCTCGACGCCCTGGGCCTCCAGGAAGACGCCGCCCGGGCCCACGCGGACGACCTCCGCGCACAGATCGACGACCTACAGACCCGGTTGCGGGAGGCCGAGACGCACCTGGAGCACCTCGCGATCACCCGCACGACCGTCACCGCCCTCGCCGACCGGCTCCCCGCATCGCCGCCGGACCTGCCCGAGCACCCGGACTACCCCCGCATCCTCGCCGCGTTCAACCACACGACCGGACCGCTACGGGCCAAGGACGTCTGCGAAGCCCTCGGCCACGAACTGCTGCCGAAGCACGTCGAAGGCACCCGCGCCAAGCTGAAACGCCTGGTCAGACTCGGCATCCTCACCGAGGCCGACACCGGCAACTTCGCCAGAAAGCAATAGCCGACGGAACCTCCACCAGCGACCTCGCACCAACCTCAGCCGGAAACAGACATCAGCTCACGAACCGCCCACTGAGAGCTGTCGCGCAGGCCAAGCGGGACTTCCGCCGGTCCAGTGTCCGGCCCAACCTGCAGCGCGTCGGAGACGTCGCCAGTCTCAGCCACGCCCTGCGCGACGCCTGGGCACAAGGGGGCCGCCCGGAGTCGCGGACGATGGCGCTGGCCTCACGGTGGTTGCCGCGCAGCACCGCCAATGCCATTACCACCGGCCGCGTCCCCCGAGACCTCCGGCAGTACGTCGCATTCCTGCAAGCCTGCGGGATCGACGACGAGTCTCTGGCGCCTTGGTTCCGCGCCTGGTTCAAGGTCTTCAGTCGGCCGTCCGCCCGGGACGCGGCGAACACACTGGAAACCTTGGAGGCGAGCTACGACACTCTGTATACCTACCTCGTCGTGTACCTGGAAGAGACGTCGCCTCCTGAGAAAGACCGGCAACACCTGGTGGGCATGGTGCAAAAGTACGCTTGGGAATCCGACTGGACGGTGGCTCCCCCCGACGTCGCCCGGCTCATCGGGCCGCCCCACACACACCCAGGCCCTGAGCGGGCACCGGTCGTCAGCTATTACCAAGCGGCGGAACCATCACGGGTCATAGGCTCACGGACCAGAGCCGGTCAGTAACGCAAACGCGCAGACCACGCTCGGGACCGAGGGGGAATCAGCACGGTGGAGCAGGAACGCGAGCTGTTGGTCGAGTACGGCCAGTGGCGAAGGAACGACACCGCCTCGGCCGAGGACCAGTTGCAGCAGCTGGCCGACATCGTGTCTACGCTGTTGTCGAGGTCCGTCCCTGCGGACTCCATGCACCTGACCGCGCTCGGTGACACAGGCGCGCTGGCGATGGCATACGAGTTCGAGGGCAGGGACTTCCTCATTGTCCTTGCCCGGCGCCAGGAACCGGCGTGGGGCAGCGTGCTCGTGCACACCATGGGAGCGGCGCGTGGCGCCTCGTGGGCAGTGCTGCACTGGCCCGAGGAACAGCCGGACGAAGAACTCGTTCACAAGATCGGTGACCGTGGCGCAGTCCTCGACCGAACCCATCTGGAAGCGGCGGTCGCCGGGTTGTCTCCGCTGGCCGCCCTGGTGCGCACAGCCCTGCGCCGACGGAAGCCGCATGCGCCGTTGGCCGAGTTGCTCGGCGTCGGCGCCCCCGCGCCGCAGCCTCTGGATCTGACGCCGCCGGCTCGCCTGATGTCCCCCGTGCAGGTGGAGTCCAAGACGTGGGCGGGGGTGACCGCCGAGGTGTTGCTCGTCGGACGGGCTCAGTCTGCGCACCCCACCGGTCTGGCGTGTCTGCCCGACGAGCATCTGTTGATCACCTGCCCCGACGGGCTGCTGGAGGTTGATGCGGGCAGCGGTCAGGCTCGCTGGCGCCTGCTCCTGCCTGGGTGCCACGGAGGTGCTCTGGTGTGCGGGGACGGCGCCACGCTGGTGATGTGCGGCTCCGCGCTGGTGCGCTGGCATGAAGGACACCTGCGGGTTGTCGCCGGAGCATTCGAAGAGGGTGCGGTGCTTTTGCCCGGACCAGACGACGAACCGTGGATATTGACCGGATACGGTGCCACCCTCGGCGCCGGTGAGGGGACCCTCGCACTGACCCGTGCCGGGGAAACGGTCGGCGACCAGCTGCGCTACCCGATCACCTTCAACGCCGCAGTGCGCTCGGCTCTCTGGCTGGACGGCCGCCAGTTCTTCCTCGCCGCGCAGGGGAACAGCGCCGTGGTGGATCTGGCGCGCACGACGGACGCCGGACAGCGCAAGGACTGCGTTGAGACCCCCGTGCACTACCCGGCACACGTGTCAATCCCCTCGTTTCGTAGAGACCTCTTCTATGCGGCCTGGCACCTCTGGCCGCTCTGGTTGCGTGCTTCGATGATGATCCGTTCGAACTCTTCCGGCGGCAGGCCGCCGGCCGCGCTGTGCCTGCGCCTGGGGTTGTAGAACCCGGTGATCCAGGTCGCGATCCTCAGCCGCGCCTCGGTGCGGGTCGCGAAGCGATGCCGGTGGATGTACTCCACCTTGATCAGCGAGTTGAACGACTCCGCGGCGGCGTTGTCCAGCGCCGACCCCACCCGCCCCATGGACTGCACCACGCCCAACCGGTCGCACAGGCCGTTGTACGCCTCGGACGTATATTCCGCCCCGCGATCGCTGTGAAAGATCGTCCCGTCCCTGCGACCGCCCCGCGTCGCTGCGGCCATCTGCAAGGACGCGCCGACCAGGGCCGCATCGTGGTGCTCGCCCATCGCGTACCCGAGGCAGCGGCGCGAGAACGCGTCCAGGACCGTGGCCAGGTAGACCTTGCCCTCAGCGGTCTCGATCTCCGTCATGTCGCCGTACCACAGCACATCCGGCGCCACCGCTTCGAACCGGCGGTGCACCAGGTCAGGGGCGGCCTTCCGCTTGCCCTGCCGGGTCAACGACCGCCGCCGCGGGGGCTTGCGACCCTGGAGCCCGAGCTCGGCCATGATCTTGGCGACCGTGTTCTCCGAGACCTGCCAGCCCTCCGCCCACAGATCGAGCGTGATCCTCGGCGAGCCGTAGGTCCGGCCCGACTCCCGGAAGAAGTACACGATCCTCTCCTCCAGCCTCGCGCGTCTGACCTCGCGGTTCGTCGGTTCGTCCGGCCGGCGGCGCCATTTGTAGAACCACGCCTCGCTCACCCCGGCCACCCGGCAGGCCACCCGGTGCGGGACGCCGTACTCGGCCCTCTGGTTACCGATGAAGGCGACCAGCGCCTCCGGAGCGTTCTCGGTCACTTCACCCAGAGGACCATGCATCGCTTGAGGACATCACGCTCCATCTCCAGCTCCCGGATGCGCTTGTTCTTCTCGCTCATCTCACGCCGCAGCCGCTCCAGTTCCACGCGCTCGGCCTCGCGCACCCGCCCGCTGGCCGCGGTCTGCGCGGGCCGGTCCGACGACGCCGTTCCGTTACGGCGCCAGCGCGAGACCCAGCTGTGGAGGGTGCCGGGGTTGATGCCGAGTTCCTCGGCTACCTCCGGGACCGGCTTCCCAGTCTCGATCACGATGCGAACGGCGCCCTCACGGAACTCGGCGTCGTACGGCTGTTTCTTGGACCCCATGAACCCCAACTTCCCCTGCAATCACGGGCTCCACGCTATGAGGGGAGGGCCACACGTGCTGCGCGCCGGCATCGGAAGCGTGCTGAGCGCATCACCCGACCGAAGTGAAGGCGGCATCGCCGTACACCGCACCGACATTCCCAGCCGCACGAGCGAGCCCCTGGTACGCATGCGGCTCGCAGAGGTATTCGGCCTCACCCAGACCCCTGACCGCGGGCCCGCCTACCTGCTTACCTCGCTGCCCTCGAACGACATCGACAACCCCGCCCCGGTCCTGGTACGCATCACCGGCCACCGCCCCGAGGATCAGGCCTCCACGCCCGAGCCCGCGTCGACGCCGGAGGTTAGCCGCTACGACGTGGTGAGCCGGTCGGCCCGCGGCGAGCGCGACGACTACAGCCTGGGCCGGCGCCCTCTGGCCCCGCCTGGCGGGCAGGGGGAGGTCTTCCCGGCCACCCACAAACAATCGGGCACGATCGTAGCCTTCAAACGGCGGAAGGGCATGTTCAGACAGCGAGGCATCCGGCGTATGCATCGCGAAGTGGAGATCGCCCAGCGGCTGGGTTCCAACCCCCACGTCATGCCCGTACTCGACTTCGATCCCGGCTATGAGTGGTTCGTCATGCCGAAGGCCGAGGACAACGTCAAGGACAGACGTATCAAGCTGCAGGAGCCGGGCCAACTGCGAGCCATGGTGGAGGCCGTTGCCGTCGGCCTGGCCGACGCGCACCAGCACGACTGGATCCACCGGGATATCACCCCTGGCAACATCCTGCTGTTGGACGGGCGTTGGGTGGTCGCGGACTGGGGGATCGTGCGCCGCCCCCGCGGACAGACGAGTACTGCTGGCCTGTTGACCACCACAGGCATCGGCACCGAAGGCTTCGCGGCGCCGGAACAGTTCATCGACGGTCACGATGTGACTCCCGCCAGCGACATCTACAGCCTCGGCCAGCTCATCGGCTGGATTCTCACCGGGACCTGGCCCCAGACCAACAGGCCCCTCCTTCCCCCGCCGGGCCCGTGGTACGGCGTCGTACGCCAGGCCACCCAGTTCGATCCCGCCCGCCGGCCCCAGGACATGACGGCCTTCCTCAACCTGGTCGAACGCGAGACAGGGGCCGCCAGCGAACTGCCCATTGTGCGCGCTCAGCGCCTGCTGAAGGCAGCCGACAAGAAGAACGACACTGCTGCGGCCGCGCAACTGCTCGCCCTTGCCGCCGATCAGCCCGGCTCCGATGAGTTGTACCTGGACGTGATCACCAGACTGAAGGTGGCGACCGCCAGGAAGGCGATGCTCGACAACCCCACGCAGGCGGCCGCCGTGGTCCAGGCGCTCGCTGAACATGCCGCAGCCGACGACTGGCCCAGCTGGGAAGAGGCCGACCGGGCCGTGTGGTGGCTGCTCGATGTCGCCCGCCTGGCAGCGCGCGACAAGCAGTGGGCTCTGCTCGACACAGCCGTTCAGGGCATGTGTGAATGGGACAGCCGCCACGACCGGTGGAAACCACGAGACGACATCAAGGACTGGATGCGCGAGCTCACCGGGAACGCCGCGAGCATCACCGCCACCGCACTGCGTGCTCAACCAGACGGAGCCCGCCTCCTCGTCGAACTTGCCGACGACCGGCGAGTCAACCAGGCCATCCGAGGCGCTGTCTACAGCCCTTGAGCGGTCAGTGCAAGGGCATGATCAACCACATCACGGTCATTACGGCCCGGCCGCCCGATCTTCGCCGACGGACCCGTTGTCCGGGCGCGTTGGCGATCAGAGGCGAGACGGGTAGCCCCTCCAACTGGTCCACATGGAGACGGGCGTCCATTTCATCCGCGCCCTCGTGTTCCCAAGGTGCTGACGGCCGCCCCGGCTCCCGTCAGATGAGCCGGGAGAGCCGCCTCCTAGGTGCGGGCCCTGCGTGGCTGCGGCCGGGCCCACTGACGTACGGCAACGATGGCACGGCTCCCGCCGACGGCTCCACGCTGATGCCCGCGGGCCGAAGGCTTCTCCGACCTCGTGTTCAACCTCGTCCGCGCGGTGTGAGGCCGGGCGGGGAGGGGGGACTGAAGGGAGCCTCGGGTTCCTGGGCGCGGGCCCAGCCGTGGGCGTGCATGGTCTCGCTCTCCCAGTCCTCGAACAGTTGGGGGAGCGACTTCGGGTCGCGGTCGGCGTCGCGGTGCCAGCGGATGAAGGCACGGGCTGCGGGGCGGTGAACGTCGCAGGCGGCGCAAAGCTCCATCCACACACCGGTCCCGAGCGGGCCGTGCCAGTGCAGCAGGAGATCGCTCCCGCAGCGGGAACAGGGCCGAGCCTGCGGTTGTTCGTCATCGCGATCAGCAGGGCACATGCGGGCCAGTTCTTTGTCACTGACGTCGTCGAGGCTCCCGTTGAGGTTACCGATCCGGCTGAAAGACCCGTCCGGACGTACCACGTATCGCCAGGTGAAGGACATACAGTCCCCTTCCCGTGGAGCAAGAAGCGAACAGTCACGATCTGCCCCATTCGCAACCTAAGTCAAGGGCGGAGACACGTGAATAGGGATCGACCAGAGTGCAGGGCCCTGGCAGCACACGAGCCGGGCGCTGCCTGACCGACCGCAGAGACCCCCCGGGCCGCCACCCGACCGGAGGGTTTTCTCATGCCTGCCGCACCACCCTTCGCGCGCGCGTAACCTGTGGCCATGCCGAAGGAGACGCCGGAAGCGAAGCGGGCCCGGAAGGCCGCGGCGAAGACTGCGGCCCGCGAGCGTGCAGCCCACATCATGGCGAGCTTGGTGCAGCCGCCCCGTCCGCAGCCGAGGCGCTCGCCGTCGGTCAGGGTGGTGCAGGCGCAGCCCGAGAAGCCTGCGCGGGCGCTGATCCCGCCGAGGGACACACCGCTGCCCGAACGCGACCGCGAGCAGTACGCCGACAATGCCTTCGCGGCATGGGTCAAGCCAGGCGCGTAGGTCATCCCTGACGCGCGCGAGGTACTCATCCCAGTGACACCCGATACCGTCACGTGGAACCGAACACTAGGGGGAACGGATGCGTGGCAAGTTGCTGTGGGCCGTGGGATTGGCCGCAGTAGGCGCTGTCGGGAAGCTGGCCGTAAACGCACGGCCGCGAGTCGCCGCAGTCGAGGCCGAGCAGGAGGCTGCCCAGTACCCGGCGCCGAAGACGATCTACCGGGTGACGTGGAGGCAAGAAGGTGTGGAGCACGTCGAGGACTTCGTTGACATCGACAACGGTTATGAGTTCTACCAATGGATGCTGCGGCGCGCCTCCAAAGTGACGTGGAAGCACATCGCGGTGTGATCCCAGTGAATCGGACACCCTCGTTCTCGTCTCCGCAGGCACCCCTTGGATGACACCACCAGGAGGAGCTGGTGTCATACCCGCAACTGCTCACCCCCGGTGAGAAGCTCGCCGACGCGAAGAAGCTGTTGAGCCTCCCGCGTATCGTCGCGATCTGCGGCTCCACCCGTTTCATGACCGAGATGGCCGAGGCCGATCTGCGGGAGACCACAGCCGGAAAGATTATCGTCAAGCCGGGTTGCAACATGAAGTCGCCGTTGGAATCGATCATCTAGGTTGTGTCGCCGAAGAACCCTCTCACCGATCCGGAACGTCCTTGCAGAGGCATTGATCAACCACATCACGAGTCATTACGGTGTGTGAGTGGATGATGACGAGGGGGATCGCTTCTCCGACGCGATTCGGCTTCTGCTGCTCATCGCGGCGGTGTCCGATCCGTTGAACGAGGCCGAGCAGCAGGCCGCGCCGAAGGATGCGGTGGCTGTGCTGCGCGCTGAGGGCCGGCTGCAGAAGCTCGACTTCTGGCTGCGTAACCCGGACTACCTGGCAGATGAGCTTCTCAACGACTACGAGCGCGAGAAGGAAGCCATCAACCTGGAGTTGGCCGGCAGCATCCTGGATTCGGACGAGCCGGAGATCTGCGCCATCCCGATGCTGCGCTACCTGTTCGGGGCGTTCGAGTACATCGACCTGGCGATGAGCATCCTGGCCGTCCCGCGGCTGGTGGTGGTCGTGCCGAGGCGCACCGCCAAGCGGGTGCTGCAGGACAACTACTACCTCACGGCCAAGGGCCGCGATCTCGCCGAACGGGCAACGGAGCAGTTCCCGGTCCTGGCCTGGTACACCGAGCGCGCCCGCCTCGTCCGGGCGCTGGCCGAGGCCACAGGGCACTCCGCCCTGGCGCTGCGCAAACGGCAGTACTTGCAGCGCGACTACGCCGAGACCCCGCTGAACGAGTTCATCCCGTCGATTGCCGACCGGGCCCGCGCGCGCCTGGCCCGGCTGCGCGCCGAAGCAGAGCAGGGGGACGCCGCGTGACCACAGAGCCTTTGCCCGTGCCGTCCGACGGCGAGCTGTATGAGCAGATCGCCGCCCGTGTGCCGTCCGCTGACGTGAAGAGGGTCCGTGAGGCCCTGTATGCCCACGGCATTCAGCTGACCAGGCCGCTGCCCGCGCGACGGCAACTGGTCGTGCACCGGCTGTACTGCGAGGGCATCAAGACCGATACGGACGACAACGACGGCCCCTTCACCGTCGACATGACGCTGGGGCCGGGGCCGTGGGCGATCGCCAGCACCCTGAACAATGCCGGCAAGTCGAGCCTTCTGTGGGCGCTGAGCTACGCCCTGCGCGGGGACGGCTTCGAAGCCTTCCGCCGGTCGGAGACAGTGGACTGGTTCTCCTACGTCCGCGCGGATATCGAGGTCGCCGGCGTCGCCGCCTCCATCCGCCTGACCTTCGACAAACCCGAGCGCCCCAGCTGCCGGCTCCTGAGCGCCGACACCCTCGAGCACCTCACAGCCCTCGACGGCTCCCAGGAGACCGGTCCCGGCGTACGCGTGGCGGCCACTGCGGAGCCCGGCGGCGTCAAGGAGCTCATCGACCGTTTCATGCTCGATCGCTTGGGCCTTCGACCACTGTCCCTGTGGGCGGCCGAGGCCAGCGCCCCGAAGGACGCCGACGGCAACCGCGACAGCGCAGAGCAAGTGCACGGCTGGGCAAGCTACTTCTATGCCATCGCGCTGAACGCAGGAAACTCCAGCATCCTGCTGGGCCCCACGTCGTACAACCAACTCCCCGTGAAGCTGATGCAGCTCTTCCTCGACGTCCCCTACGCGTCCGAGCTGACCCAGATCAACACGGCCCGCAAGAAGGACACCCAGGAGAGCAACCGCGTTCAGCGCCGGGCACGCGAGGACGCCAAAGCCCGCGAGCAGCAGACCGAGCCGCTGCGCCAGGCGCTCAGGGCTGCCCAGGAGAAGGTAGCGGCCCTGGAAGCAGGCCAGCCTGACCTGACGGGCCTGCTCGCCGACGTCGATGCCGCCGCACGACGGCTCGCCCACGACCAGGCGGCTCTCCAGGAGGCTGAAGAAAGCCACGACCTCGCGCGCAAGGCCCGTCTCAAGGACGAACGAGCCGTCCGCCGGGCCCAGCAAAGCCGTGCGGCCCAAGCCCTTCTGGGAGCGCTTGAGCCGGAGGCCTGCCCGCGCTGCGACCACGAGATCGACGACGCCCGGCGTACCGCGGAAGAGAGCGAACACCGGTGCTCGGTGTGCGCGAGCCCCCTGCCGGAGGTGGAGGACGACCCAGAGGCGCGGGCAGCGCTGCTCAGCCGACTGGAGGATCGGGTGAACGCCTCCCGCACGGCTGAAGACACAGCCCGGCTGGCTGTCGAGACGGCTGTCGCCGCCTGCGACAACAGCCGTGGCGCCTACGACCTGGTGAACGCCCGCCTTACCGCGGCACGCTCCGGCAACTGGTACACCCGACTCGAATCCGCCCGGGAGGACGTCTACCAGCTGCGCGGCGCTCTGGCAGTCGCCACCGGCAACGGGACCGGACTGCCGGAGGTGGTCGGCGACTACGTCACCGCAACGACGAGCCCGTCGGACACCGAGAACGACTCCGACGACAGCGACGCCATCTTGGAGGCGGCCGCCGAGGCGTTGTCGGAGGTGGTCACCGACCACAGCAAGGCCCTGTTCACCGACCTGAACGACGAGATCGTCGCCATCGCCCACGACCTGGGCGTGGCCAACCTGACCAGCGTCGACCTCAACCTTGCGGGACACCTCAACGCCCGCAAGACCGGCAAAAAGCACCCCTTCAAAGCATTCAGCCCTACCGACCGCCTGCGCATGCGTATCGCGGCCATCGTCGGCATGATCAAAGTCGGACGCAAACGGGGCATCATGTCCCACCCCGCTCTGCTGCTCATCGACGCGCCCACAGCCGAGGAGCTCTCCCACGAGAACGCGCGCCAGTGCATCAAGACCCTCTACGAGACCGCGGCAGACGACCCCGGCATCCAGATCGTAATCACGTCGATCGACGACGCGGTTTGGGAGTTCTACCCCGAGGACCGTACCGTGACCGGTCCTGACAAACGCCATCTCTTCTAGGAAGGCCACCAGGACTAACCAGCAACGACGAGGGAGGCGGAGGGCATCGTGCACGTCATCGACGAGCGCCTGGCCCAGTGGGCCGCGCACGCCTCCCGCCCCCAACTGCGCGCCGGCCCAACAGTGGAGGACCTCGGAGGCTTCGACGCCGTTCTCGCCGCCGCGGACCACCTCGCCCAGGGCCCTTTCCTGCGCCACCTCATCCAGGCGACCGCGCATCACTTCGACGCCTTCGGCACGGAAGCGTGCAAGCCGCTGTACGATGCCGTCCTCGATGGCCTGCGGACCAACAACAACCACGCGGCCTTGGCCAGCGCCACCGACGCCCTCGCCAGCCGCCCGGCCCTGGCACGTGAACTCGGCACTCCACTGACACGCGTCCTGCTTGCCCGCCTCCAGCAAGCCCAGGACGCCGGTGACGACCTCGCTGCGGCCCTCATCGGGGTGGAAGCTGCGGACTGTCTCGTCCAGCTCACCTTGGCCGGCGTCACCAAGGCCGCACGTCTCCTCGGTGCCATGGACGAAGCAACCGAGGACCCAGCTGCACTTCCCGAGGCCATGGCCACCCGCCTGCCCCGCCTCCTCGGCGTCCTCGACGCCCACCATCCCGGCGCCGGCCTCCGCGAAGCCCTCGAACGCTGCCTGATGCTCGACCACACCTGCCGGGACGCCGCCTTCGAGCTCGCCCTCGGCGACCTGCGCCAGGCTCTGGAACAAGATCAGTACACGCCCATGGCTGAGCAACTCCGCAAAACCCAGGACCGGCTGGCCGAACTGATCGCCCTCGACCCCGACCGCCTGGACGCTCAGCTCTACCACGCCGCCATCGAAGCCGTCCTCGGCCTGTCCGCCCCCGACGCCCCCGCACGCGTCCACAGCGCCGCATCCACCCTGCGCGACACCCTCCACCTCTATCGGGACTATCGCTACCGCACCCGCACCCCGGCCTGGGCACGGCCACGCCAGGACGACGTAATCGCCTGGTCGGAACTCACCGTCCTGCTCGACGGCGCCGCCGCGCACCTCGCACACGGTGACCCCTGGTACGAACGCGGCCACGGCATCCTCACCGCACTGCTCCGCGCGTACACCGCGCAGAACACGGTCGCCGTCCTCACAGACACCCCAGCGGCCGCCGCCGTGGAGACCCTGGTAGCGCCCGTCATCGAGGACGCCTTCCTCCAGAACGAGCACCGGCAGCGTTTCCTCCAGCACGCGCTGACCCATGACGAGGAACTCCGCAACGATCCCGCGGCTCAGCGACTCCACGCCGCTCTCCTCCAACGCACCACGATCAGCGAGAACTCCACCGATCAGCGGGCGGGTGATCGGGGAAAAGCGCGACGCTGGCAGCGGCTGGCACACCAACTCGAGGACGACTTCGCCGCGTTCGTTGACCAGACGCCGGAGCACGTCCTCGACCGCCTGGAGCTCGGCCTGCGCACCCACGACGACGTCCTCGCGGCGATCGCCGATCCCAAGTACGGCCGCCTCCGGGCAGGACTCCTCAGCCGACTCAAAGGCTCGCGCGACTGGCTTCCGGGCATCGCCGACGAGTTCACTGCTCTCCTGGAAACCACGATCCGCTACGTCTACCTCTGCTACGACATCGGCCGGAAGATGGGCGGCTCCTACACCGAGTACCTCCGCAAACGGGATAAAGACGGCAAGAAGCAGAAAGTAGACGAAGCCCTATTCCACCAGCACTACCGGGAAGTGCTGCAGTTCTCAGCGCTATTCGGCGTCATCAACTCAGAAGTGATCGACAAGGCAGGCGGAAGAACCGACATTCTCGTCTCCTTCGGTGCCGTGCAATTCAACGTTGAATGCAAGATCGAAGAAGACGACGCCAGCGAAACCGCACTACGCCAATACGTCGCCCAAGCCACCGAATATCAAAACGCGAACGCTGGTTTCGCCATCCTGCTCGCCCTGGACAAGACCGTCGACGCCGAAGGCGCCGCCAACCTTTTCGATAGTATTTGGATCGAACCCGTCCAACGTCCTGGCGAATCCCAACCATGCCTCGTCGTCATCATCCGCATTCCAGGAGGCCGCGAGAACCCCAACCTGCTGCGCCCTGCCCCAGCTCCATAGCCGCGCAGCGCCCACCGGCAGCACTCCCACGGTGAGTGGAGCTGCCGATGACCTCAGAGGCCTATCTCACGCTGCTGCCGTCGTCTCCCGAAGCGGGACAACACGGCCGGCGGGCATACTGGAGAGACGCACTTTCGCGTACAGGTGCGGTGATGCCCCGGCGGTACGGCCGGGGCATCACTGCGTCTGAGAGCGATCAGGCGACCGCGTGGAGGCCGCCCTTGCCGGGCTTGGGCGGGCGCTTGGCGTAGCCCGGGACCTTGATCGGGGGAGGACCGCCGACGGCGAGCTGCTGGGTCATCTCTTTCTCCAGCTCGTGTTGCGACTCGTAGCCGGCCACGGCCGGGTTGAGCGCGTAGCGGTGGCCGCGGCCGCCGCCGGAGCGCAGCACGATGCCGCGTTCGACCAGCAGTCCCATGGCGCGGCTCATGGAGGCCTGGCCCACGCCGAGGATCTCGTCGATCTCAGATTGCTTCATGCCCACGGAGCCCCCGGGGTCCTGGTGCGCGACCATCACCGAGAGGACGTCGATCGCCGTGGGGGTGAGCTGCAGCTGGTGCAGCATGCCCAGCAAGTCCGTGGTGGTCATCATGGCGAGGGGATCCCTTCGGTCAGCCGAGCTCGGTTCGGGAGAACAACGTGAGCTCGGGTGCGAGTTCGTCGGGGAACTTGGAGTCGAGGACGAGTGCTCGCAGCTCGGCGAGGAAGTCGTGCTGCTCCTGGCCGTTTCCGTTATACGCGACGCGAGGGTTGAGCTGGTAGGAGGACCTCTTGACCTTGCGGATGAGGTTCTTCTCGCAGAGCGCGTCGAGGGCGTGGCCGATGCTGGTCCGCTTCACGCCGAGCTCGGCTGCGATCTCAGCGTGTGTGCACTCGATCTTGCCCTTCTTCTGCCTGCCGATCATGTTCGACAGCACGGCGGCCTGCAGCTTGCTGATGATGTTGTGCATCAGGCAGTACGGCAGGACGCGCCGCAAGAAGTAGTTGCTGACGAGGGAGTAGCCGGCCTCGCCGAGCATGTCGTGAGGAGGGCGCCGGTAGACGACCGTTTTGACCTCGTGGACGGGGCCCTTCCCGAACTGCTCCGCAATCCGGCGCGCGAGATCGGTGCCACCATCCTTCTCAACAGGCCTTACAGGCTTGGGCGGTTGAGGTCGAGGGCTCGCGCGCCATGCGCGCAGACCCTCTGCCGCTGCGTCCATGTAGATGATCCTTTCCCGTACAGGTGCTGCGCACTGTACGGCAAAAGTTGCGACCATCCGCATGTTACACGCAGGAGAGTTGCTACTCATCGCAAGTTTGTGTCGGCGGTCGCAGACATCGGCGCAGAGCCTGGTCTACGCGCCCCCGTGCGATGGCATGTCCGCACGCGCGGCTAGCTGCCGGCGGGGCGTCCGTATGTAACTCGCCGGGTAGTGATCCGGCGAGGGAAGCCTTCTTGAGATCGGCGCTGCGGACCGCTGAGCCTGCAGGGCAATACTTGCGTCTATTCGCATGTCTCATCGGAGAGTTGTGCATAGACGCATGTTTCTAAGCTGAGTGTGGGTACGGACCGACATCCAAGCACACCTAATGTCGGTGGCCGCCGACATTAGGTTTCACAAAACCGCAGGTCAGAGGCCACTTTTCCCGAGCGCCTCTTAATTAAAGATGAGCCTCCGCCACAACTCCCTTCCCCTGCCTCCTGCCCCCTGCCCCT
>NZ_JAJKLK010000008.1 GCF_020982545.1 Streptomyces sp. MNU76
TGCTGGGCGTCGCGCTGAAGCTGATGACCGGGCTGAGCCTGTGGAAGTTCGTCCGCTACACCCGGGCGGAGATGCTGCTCGCGCTCGGTACGGCCTCCAGTGAGTCCGTCATGCCGCGCATGATGCAGAAGCTGAGGCAGGCCGGAGCCCGTGACGACGCCGTGGGACTGGTGCTGCCCACCGGGTACTCCTTCAACCTGGACGGCGCGTCCATCTACCTCTCCATCGGCACCCTGTTCATCGCGCAGGCCGTGGGAGTGGACCTCAGTCTGAGCCAGCAGGTCACCGTCATCCTGGTCCTCATGCTGACCAGCAAGGGCATGGCGGGCATCCCCGGTTCGGCCTTCCTCGCACTGTCGGCGACCGCCGCCTCGCTCGGCGCCATCCCGGCCGGTGCCGTCGCCCTCCTCCTGGGGGTCGACCGCATCATGGACTCGATGCGCGTCGCCACCAACCTGCTCGGCAACTGTGTCGCCGTCTTCGCGGTCTCGAAGTGGGAAGGCGCGCTGGACACCGACCGGGCCAAGAGGATGCTCGACGGCGAGATCGAGTTCGTGGAGGAGGACGACGACGAGATCGAGTTCGTGGAGGACGGCGACGCGTCCGGGACCACTTCCGCGAAGCCCGAGGCTCCCGCTCTCTCCAAAGCGGAGGCTTGATCTCTCCTGCTCCACACTCCCCACACTCCGCATAGAAAGGGCCCGGCGCAGAACTCCGCAGAACTCCGTGCCGGGCCCTTTCGTGTACGCCTGTTCAGCGCTGCCGCTCAGCAGCGCCGCTCCGCCGTCGGCGCGCCGTCGACCAGCGTGTCGAGCAAGCCTTCGAGCACCCCCCGCTGATCGTCCGACAGCGGCGCCAGGATCTCCTCCGCCGCCGAGCGGCGCGCGTGGTGCAGCTCCTGCAGGACCTTGAGGCCCTCGTCCGTGACCTCTATCCGGATGACTCGCCGGTTGGTGGGATCGGGCGCCCGGCGCACCCGCCCGCTCTCCTCCAGCGCGTCGACCAGGGTCGTCACGGCCCGCGGCACGACCTCCAGCCGCTCGGCGAGATCGGCCATCCGCGGCGGCGTGTCGTAGTGGGCGAGGGCGCGCAGCAATCGCGACTGCGCCGGGGTGATCTCCAACCCGCTCTGCTGGAGATGGCGCTTCTGGATGCGGTGCACACGGCGGGTGAGCCGCAGCAACTGCTCGGCGAGCGGTCCGTCGCCGTCGGGGTCGGTCATACCGGGAACAGTATCAGGACGATGTTCATTGTGAGTATAGGTAACAATGAGCTAGGCTCCGCAAGGTTCGGAAGTCGTCCTCGTCATCACGACTCACCTCGCACCTCCCCATCCGCGTCACCTCCCGTAGGAGCCCATGCATCCCGACCACGAACCCACCCGGGCGCCGTCCGCCGACACACGCGACCAGCCCCGACAGGTGCGCCGCATCCTGAAGCTCTTTCGCCCCTACCGGGGTCGGCTCGCGATCGTCGGACTCCTCGTCGGCGCCGCGTCGCTCGCGTCGGTCGCCACGCCCTTCCTCCTCAAGGAGATCCTCGACACCGCGATCCCCGAGGGCCGCACCGGGCTGCTGAGCCTGCTGGCCCTCGGAATGATCCTGAGCGCCGTCCTGACCAGTATCTTCGGTGTCCTGCAGACGCTGATCTCCACGACCGTCGGCCAGCGGGTCATGCACGATCTGCGCACCGCCGTCTACGGCCGACTGCAGCGGATGTCGCTCGCCTTCTTCACCCGGACCCGGACGGGTGAGGTCCAGTCCCGCATCGCCAACGACATCGGCGGTATGCAGGCGACCGTCACCTCCACGGCCACCTCCCTGGTGTCCAACACCACCAGTGTGGTCGCCACCGTAGTCGCGATGGTCGCCCTGGACTGGCGGCTCACGGTGGTCACCCTGCTCCTGCTGCCGCTCTTCGTGTGGATAAGCCGCCGGGTCGGAGACGAGCGCAAGAAGATCACCACCCAGCGGCAGAACCAGATGGCCGCCATGGCCGCGACGGTCACCGAGTCGCTCTCCGTCAGCGGCATCCTGCTCGGACGCACCATGGGCCGCGCCGACTCGCTCACCAAGTCCTTCGCCGAGGAGTCCGAGGGGCTCGTCGACCTGGAGGTCAGGGCCAACATGGCCGGGCGCTGGCGCATGGCCATCATCACCGTCGTCATGGCCGCCATGCCGGCCGTCATCTACTGGACCGCCGGCATCGCGCTCCAGCTCGGCGGCCCGTCCGTCTCCGTCGGCACGCTCGTCGCCTTCGTCTCGCTGCAGCAGAACCTGTTCCGGCCGACCGTCAGCCTGCTGTCCACGGGTGTCCAGATCCAGGCCTCGCTCGCCCTCTTCCAGCGGATCTTCGAGTACCTCGACCTGCCGATCGACATCACCGAGTCCGAGCACCCGGTCCACCTCGACCGGATCAAGGGCGAACTCCGCTTCGAGAACGTCGAGTTCCGCTACGACGCGGACGGCCCTGGCGGCCCCGGCAGCCCCGGTGGCCTCAGCAAGAACGGCGGCCCCGGCAGTCCCGGCGGCTCCGGCGGCGAAGCGAAGCCGCGCCCCATCCTCGACGGCATCGACCTGACCGTTCCGGCAGGCGGCAGTCTCGCCGTCGTCGGGCCGACCGGTGCCGGCAAGTCCACGCTCGGCGCGCTGGTGCCGAGGCTGTACGACGTCACGGGCGGCCGGGTCACCCTCGACGGCGTCGATGTCCGCGACCTGGACTTCGACACGCTGGCCCGAGGTATCGGCGTCGTCTCGCAGGAGACGTACCTCTTCCATGCCTCGGTCGCCGACAACCTGCGCTTCGCCAAGCCGGACGCCACCGACGAGGAGCTGTACGCCGCCGCGCGGGCGGCCCAGATCCACGACCACATCGCGGCCCTGCCCGACGGCTACGACACCGTCGTCGGTGAGCGCGGCCACCGCTTCTCCGGCGGGGAGAAGCAGCGGCTCGCCATCGCCCGGACCATCCTGCGCGACCCGCCGGTCCTCATCCTGGACGAGGCGACCAGCGCGCTGGACACCCGTACCGAGCATGCGGTGCAGGAGGCCATCGACGCCCTCTCCGCCAACCGCACCACCGTCACCATCGCGCACCGGCTCTCCACCGTCCGCGGTGCCGACCAGATCGTCGTGCTCGACTCCGGGCGTGCCGTCGAGCGCGGTACGCACGAGGAACTGCTGGAGAGCGGTGGGCGGTACGCGGCGCTGGTCCGGAGGGACGCGCGGCTGAAGCCGGCCCGGGAAGTGGCCAAGGTGCCGAAACTGGAGCCGACAAGATGAAGATATGCCGGGTTATGCCGGTTTTGAAGTGATATGCGGGTTACCGTGCCCGCATGCAGATGAACACTTCGCCACGGAGCACGATTCGACTGACGCGTCGGGGCCGGACCGCCCTCATCGCGGCCGGGGCCGTCGTGGCGGCCACCGCCGTGGCGGTGCCGCTGCTGAGCGTGGGGGGAGGGGGCGGCGCGGACGAGCGCCCGACGTCCCTGGTGATCCCGGAGGGCTGGCGCTCCGGCCAGGTCTACGAAGCCGTCGACAAGGCCCTCGCGCTGCCCGCCGGATCCACCCGGAAGTCGCTGTCCAAGGCCAGCCTGATGCTGCCCGACGACGCCGAGGGCAACCCGGAGGGCTATCTCTTCCCGGCGACGTATCCGCTGCGGGAGAAGTCGACTTCCGAGTCCCTGCTGGCGGTCATGGTCGAGACCGCGAACAAGAAGTTCAACGGCGGCCAGGTCACGGCCGGGGCCCAGCGCAACGCGATGAACGTCTACCAGGCGGTCACCATCGCGAGCATCATCCAGGCCGAGGCGGCCACCGAGGAGGACATGGGCCGGGTGGCCCGGGTCATCTTCAACCGGCTGGAGCGCGGGATGCCGCTGCAGATGGACTCCACCATCAACTACGCCCTGAACCGCTCCACGCTGAACACCACCGTCGACGACACGAAGTTCGACAGCCCCTACAACTCGTACCGGCGTATGGGGCTGCCGCCCACCCCGATCGCCAACCCGGGTGAGGCGGCGATGCGTGCGGCTGTCAACCCGACGTCCGGCGACTGGCTGTACTTCGTCACGGTCAAGCCGGGCGACACCCGCTTCACGGCGAACTACCAGGAACACCTGCGCAACGTCGCCGAGTTCAACCAGAACCGCAGGAAGGCGGCGTCACCGGGGGCCGGGGCGGTCAGCGGATCACCCTCGGCCTCGACCTCACCCGCGACCGGCTGAACCGAGAGGTCGGCCGAGCCGAGAGGGCGGCCGAGCTGAGAGCCCCGGCCGGCCGGTCGGGATGTCAGGCGGCGGCCGGTTCGTTCGCCAGGAGCCGCCGGATGTCCCGTACGG
This sequence comes from Streptomyces sp. MNU76, assembly GCF_020982545.1. GTDB lineage: Bacteria > Actinomycetota > Actinomycetes > Streptomycetales > Streptomycetaceae > Streptomyces. The sequence continues at coordinate 4,346 of NZ_JAJKLK010000008.1, forward strand.
CCGCACGGCCGGCCCGATTGGCGCCGATCGTGCTCGCCGAGGGGCCGTAGCCGACCAGGTGGATGCGGGGGTCGGTGACCGCTTGGGTGCCGTCGACGCGGATGCCACCACCGGGCTCGCGCAGCCGCAACGGGGCCAGGTGGTCGACGGCGGCGCGGAAACCGGTCGCCCAGAGGATGACGTCGGCGTCCACCCGACGACCGTCGTCCCACTCCACGCCGTCGGGGGTGATCCGGTCGAACATCGCCAACCGCTCCAGGACGCCGTCCGCGATGCCCTGCCGGATCGTGTCGTTGAGCGGCAGCCCCGTCACCGACACGACACTCCTCGGCGGCAGCCCCTGCCGCACCCGCTCCTCCACCAGGGCGACCGCGGCCCGTCCCGCACCCTCGTCGAACGGTCCCTCGCGGAACACGGGCGGACGCCTCGTCACCCAGGTCGTCGCGGCGGCGTACGGCGCGATCTCCAGCAGGTGCTGGGTCCCGGACGCGCCTCCGCCGACGACGATCACCCGAAGGCCGGCGAACTCCTCCGGTCCGGGGTACTGGGCGGTGTGCAACTGCCGTCCCCGGAAGGTCTCCTGTCCCGGGTAGCGCGGCCAGAACGGCCGGTCCCACGTCCCCGTCGCATTGACCAGCGCCCGTGTCGACCACGAACCGTCCGAGGTCTCGACGACCAGCCGCCCGCCCTCGCTCTCCCGCACCGCGCGGACGTCCACGGGGCGCCGTACCCGCAGGTCGAAGGTGCGTTCGTAGGCGGCGAAGTACTCCCCGACGACCTCGGAGGACGGCCGGTCCGGATCGGCTCCCGTCAGCTCCATACCGGGCAGCGCGTGCATCCCGTGCACCTTGCCGTACGTCAGCGACGGCCAGCGGAACTGCCAGGCGCCGCCCGGCGCGGGGGAGTGGTCCAGCACCACGAAGTCGCGCTCCGGCTCGAAACCGGTGCGGCGCAGGTGATAGGCACCGGCCAGACCTCCCTGGCCGGCACCTATGACGACCACCTCGACCTCACGCATGTCGTTCATGCTTCTACCAACGGGGAGAGGGTGCCGGATCTTCCCGGGGGTCCTGCCGCCGTGGTGGCCGGCCGTTCCAGGAGCTGTCCGAGCAGCTCGGCGAAGCGGGGGTCGGTGAGGTCACGGGGTCGCCCCAGGCCGACCGGTGTCTCGTACGCGATGACGCCCGCGTCCATCACCAGGACACGGTCGGCGAGCAGTAACGCGTCCTCGACGTCCTGCGTGGCGAGGAGCACAGCTCAGCCGTGCCGCTGCCACAACTCGCTCACCCGACGCCGCACCCTGCCACGGGCCGCGCCGTCGAGCCCGTCGAACGGCTCGTCGATGAGCAGCAGTTCGGGTCATGTCGCGGTCGAGCCCGGCGAGGACACGGAGCAGAGTGGACCGGCCGCAGCCGTCGCGGCCCAGCAGGGCCACGAACTCGCCGTACTGGACGTGGAGTCGGTGCCCGCCGATGACGGCTCGGCCGCCGAAGGAACGGGTGAGGCCTTCTACGTGCACGGCGTGGCGCGCGGATGCCATGGCAGCAGCCTTCCGGGGGACTCCTGTGGCGGGAATCCAGCTCTGGGGAGGGAGGGAGGCGCCCTGCGCGCAATGCCGGCGGCGAAGGTACGTGGGTGCGCGGGAGGTCTTCCGGGCGCCGGGAACGAAATGAAGAGGCGTCAGCGGCCGCGACGACACGCGGCGAAGGCCACCCGCAGCAGGTCGATGTGACCGCGCGAAGTGAGCAGGGCTGAACGCGACATGCGGGGAAGTCAGCCAGCCGGTCCCCACATGGTCAATGGGGTCTCGCGAAGTGGGCGCCGTGTTTCAAGGTGTGGGCCGTTTGCGGGGCGGCTGGTCACGGCGGCTGGTCACTCCCGCGTCGGAGTGTCCCCGCCGACACCCACTCGGTGCGCGAGGATGGAACCATGTCCGATGCCTTCACCACCCGAGTACTGAACGTCGCCTCCGGCTCTCGCGAGCGGATCGTCGACCTCACCCGAGACTGCGAGGCGTTCCTCCGCGAGGCCGCGGCCGGCCGGGACGGCCTCCTCAACGTCTTCGTCCCGCATGCCACGGCCGGCATCGCCATCATCGAGACGGGCGCCGGCAGCGACGACGACCTCCTCGCCGCTCTGCGCACCCTGCTGCCCGCCGACGACCGCTGGCAGCACCGCCACGGCAGCCCCGGCCACGGCCGCGACCACGTCCTCCCCGCCATCGTCCCGCCCCACGCGACACTGCCGGTCATCGACGGCAGGCTGGAACTGGGGACCTGGCAGTCGGTGTGCCTGGTGGACACGAACCGGGACAATCCTGACCGTCTGGTTCGGTTGAGCTTCCTCGGTTAGGTGCCCTGGTGGGACTGTAGGGGAAAAGTCCGGCCGCACCGAATGGGGCAAGGAGCGGGGCTGGGGAACTGTTCCCCCTGGGCTTGGCGCGCTTGCTGAATCCTGCAGGAGGTCTGTCAGCGCCTTCACGGTCGGCTGGCTGCATGCCGACGACCGGGAAGCCTGGAGGGAGCGAGTTTCGGCGTGGAGCAGGGCAGCGGCTCATAATCCGTCGGCCGTGGGTTCGCGTCCGACCCGCCGCACTCTAGACGTGCTCTGAACTACGGAAACGTTCCTTGAGGGGTGTCGGAGCTCCAACTTCGGTTCAGAGGATGGAATCCGCTGCTCGTGAGTCCAAGGCCGGACCACTACTGCAGTGCGTGGACCGCGGCTGAGAACACCGGAGGCATGCGGGACGCTGCGGGGACGATGAGGCGGGCCGTGCCAGGACGGCGGCTCGCGGTCAGCAGGGCTCCGGTCAGCAGTCGGTGGCGTCGGGTCAACCGGGCCCAAGCGCGCTCGTACTCCTCCGGTCGCCCGGCGGCCAGGCAGCGGACGGCTGCCCCGGCCGTCGCCAGCGCGAGGGCGATGCCCTCGCCCGTGAGGGCGTCCAGATACCCTGCGGCGTCGCCGACGAGCAGGACACGGCCGGCGGTTCTGCGCCGCACCCGCTGCCGCAGTGGTCCGGCGCCGCGTACCTCCGTCGCGGCCGGGCCGCGCAGCGACGCGGTGAGAGCCGGGAAGGCGGCCAGGTGCTCGTCGTACCCGCGACGCCTGCGGCTGAGGACCGCGACGCCCACCAGGTCGTCGCCGACCGGTGTCACATAGGCCTCGCCGTGCCGGGACCAGTGAACCTCCACGAAGTCCGTCCACGGTTCGACGCGGTAGTGCCGGCGCAGTCCGTAGCGGCCGTGGGGGCGGCCCGGTAGTTCCAGCCCCAGGCGGCGGCGCACCCGGGAGTGCAGGCCGTCGGCGGCGATCAGCCAACGGGCCGTGATCCCGGCGGCGGTGACCGTGTACGCGCTCTGGCGCACCTCGCCGATTTTGCCCGGCAGCATGCGCACGCCGAGGCCGAGAGCGCGCTCGTACAAGGCGGAGTGCAGCGTCGTACGGCGGATCCCCAGCCCGCTGTGGTCGCGGAAGGGCGCTTCGGCCCGGACGGCGCCGTCCACGTAGCGGATGCCGCGCAGTTCGCGGCCACCGGCCTCGACGCCCAGTGCCCGCAGCGCGGCGACACCGCCGGGCATGACTCCTTCGCCACAGGCCTTGTCCACGGGCCCGGTCCGGGGCTCGACGACGACGGCCTCCAGGCCGGCGAGCGCGGCATGGATGGCAGTGGCCAGACCGGCCGGCCCACCGCCGGCCACCAGTACGTCGATCACGCCGGAGCGGGTGTGGTCGGTCTGGCCGCGGCGGTCAGCGTCCGGTTCTCGCAGCGGATGCGCACAGTGAGCAGGACGGCGTTGAGTACGGTGAACACGGCCGCGGTGATCCAGGCGGTGTGGACGAGTGGCAGGGCCACGCCCTCGGCGACGACGGCCACGTAGTTCGGATGCCGCAGCCACCGCCACCGGTAGGGGCCGCTCGTCACCAGCGGCAGGCCGGGTACGACGATCACCTGGGTGTTCCAGCGGGGTCCCAGGGCGTTGATGCACCACCATCGCAGTGCCTGGGAGGCCGCCAGCACGGCCAGCATCGGCCAGGCCAGGGCGGGTACGAAGGGCCGGTCGGCCAGCCACACCTCGGCCGGGCAGGCGATCAGCAGGCCTGTGTGGAGGGCGACCATCGCCGGGTAGTGGCCCTGCCCGGTCACCCTCGCGCCGCGGGCGGTACTCCACCGCTCGTTGCGGCGGGCGACGACGAGTTCGGCGACGCGCTCTCCGGCGACGGCGGCCACCAACAGTCCGTACCAGATCATGTGCCCTTCGTGCCCTTCGTGCCCTTCGTGTCCTTCAACGGTCCGAACTACCAGCGCAGTAGGACGAGTTCGCAGGCGAAGCCGGGCCCCATCGCCAGCAGCACACCCGGCGTGCCCGGCGGCGGGCGGCGTTCGGCCAGGGTGTCGCGCAGTACGTGGAGCACCGACGACGAGGACAGGTTGCCCACGTCGGCCAGGTGACGCCAGGTCACATCGAGCGCCTCCTCCGGCAGGCCGAGGGCCTCGGTGACGGCTTCCAGGACTTTGGGGCCACCCGGGTGGCAGACCCAGGCGGTCACGTCGTTGGGCTTGATCCCGTGGTCGCCGAGGAACCCCCCGACGTCATCGGCGAGGTAGCCGCGCACCACATCGGGAACCTGCGGGTCGAGGACGACCTGGAAGCCGGAGTCCTTGATGTCCCAGCCCATGACGCGCCCGGTGTCCGGATACAGATGGCTGCGCGTGTCCACGATCGTCGGGCCGGATGTCTCCTCCTGACGGTCCGCGCCGCAGGCGACGACCGCGGCGGCGCCGTCGCCGAACAGTGCGGTGGCGACCAGGTTGGCCATGGAGGCGTCGTCGCGCTGGAAGGTGAGCGAGCAGAGTTCGACCGACAGCAGCACCGCGACGTGGTCGGGCCGGCCCAGCAGGTAGTCGTGCATACGGGCCAGGCCGGCGGCGCCGCCGGCACAGCCCAAGCCGAACAGGGGCAGCCGTTTGACGTCCGGCCGCAGTCCGAGGCGGCCGACCAGCCGTGCGTCGATCGAGGGGGTGGCGATGCCGGTGACGGAGGTGAAGATCAGCAGGTCCATGTCGGCTGCGGACAGCCCGGCCAGGTGCAGTGCGTCTCGGACGGCCTTGGCGCCCAGGTCGGTGGCCGAGGCGATGAAGACGTCGTTGGAGGCGCCGAATCCGTCCAGTTCCCCGTACCGTTCGAGCGGCAGCGTCAAGTGGCGCGAGCGGACCTTCGCGCTGCGGTGCAGCCGGTCCAGGACCCGGCGGTCGGCGCCCTCTGGCAGGCAGGTGCGGGCCACCATGTCGGTGATCTCGGACTGGGTGCGACGGTGCGGTGCGAGGGCACCGTGAACGGCGGCGATCCGCGTCATATCGTTCCCGTCGGGTTGTCAACTCGGGTGAGTCGCTCCCCACGTGTTCCCCGGGCCGGGGCTTCGATACCATGAATCGCCCGTCCGGCCGTTCCTCCCTGGGGCGCGTGCTCCAGCCGGGCGGGGCCGGGGCCGCCTACGATCGGCCGGGTGGGCACTCCCGAACAGTCGACGGCCGGCGGCCCGGCCGCGAGTTGGGCCGTCCGGGTGGGCGGCCTGGCCGGATCGTGCCACCCCGGGCCGGTCGTGGCGGTCACCGCCCTGATGGCCGCTCTGGCCGTCACCGCCGGCCAGAGCGGCGCGCGTGGTGTCCTGACCGCCGCCGCCGTTCTGACCGGGCAGCTGTCCGTCGGCTGGTGCAACGACGCGTTCGACGCGCGCCGGGACATCGCCGCCGACCGCCGCGGCAAACCGGTCGCCGACGGGGCGGTCGGTGTGACGGAGGTCTGGGTGGCCGCGTATGCCGCGCTGGCGCTGTGCGTGCCGCTCTCGCTCGCCTGTGGCCTGTGGGCTGGCGCCGTTCACCTGACCGGAGTCGCGGCGGCGTGGGCCTACGACCTGCGGCTCAAGGCGACCGCATGGTCCTGGGCACCGTACGCGGTGGGCTTCGCCGCGCTCCCGGCGTTCGTGGCGCTGGGGCTGCCGGGGCAGCCGTGGCCGGCCTGGTGGGCGGTAACCGCCGGGGCCCTACTGGGGGTCGGCGCCCATCTGGGAGACGTACTGCCGGACATCCGCGGAGATCTGGCGACGGGCGTACGGGGATGGCCGCACCGGCTGGGCCCGGACGGCACCCGGCTGCTCCTGCCGGTGCCGCTGGTGGCCGCGTCCGCGGTTCTGGCGCTGGGGCCCGCCGGACCACCCGGCAGGTGGGGAGTGGCGGCGCTCGCGGTGGCCGTCCTGGTCGCGATGGCTGGGACGGTGCTGGGACGCCGCCGGGAGCGGGCGGCGTTCGCCGCAGCGGTCGCCGTGGCGGTGGTGGACGTGGCATTGCTGCTGCTGCGCGGCACCGGAATCGCCTGACCCTGCCGCTTCGCCGGCCGTCAGCCCCGCCCCCTGCGGATGAAGGTGTCCACTCACGGCCCTTCGCCGAGCGTGAGCTGCGGTTCCTGGTGACACCAGCTGTGCCTCGCAAGCCGGACCCATCCCGGTGCCCTGGCACGGCATCACCCGGACCGGACAGGTCATGAAACGGGGCAAGCGCGCGACAGCCGGGCGCATCAGGAGTTCGCTTCCCTGCCGAGGGTGGACCGTAGTTTCTGGTGTGCTTCTCCAGGGCCGCCGCCCTCCTGCCCTTCCAGCAGGGCTGCTGCGATGGCGTCCAGCTTGCGCTGGACGGCGCGTTCGGCCCGCAGTTCGGAGTTCTTCAGCAGCGCCACCAGGAGCAGGGTCACCGCCGACATTGCCTCGCCCACGAACAGGAGCCACGTGATCGGCAGGCCGATCACGTGCAGCGTGACAGCCACGGCGACCAGGATCAGGCAGATCCCGAAGAACGTTGCTGAACTGGTGAACCGTGAGGCATTCTCGGCCAGCCTCTCAAATGGCTTGCTCCGCGAACCTCCGCGGTCGGACGGATGCTTGAGAATCATGCCCATTCTCTACAGCGGACGGTGGCATGCCCGAGGGCTGCCACGCCCGGCCAGGACGCGGACCATCCCCGCGGGTTCGGCGAGATTCCGTCCTGGTACGCGGTGAAGGGTTCCTGGTCGAAGTGATGGGCGCCGTGACGGACTTCCCGGAGGCGGACCTTCGACGGGAGAGGGTCCAGGCCTGCCGAGTCTCGTGCGCGTGCGAGCGTTTCCCGGCTGGGTCGACCCCAGGGTCCGCTCTGGTTCCCCGTGAGGCTCCGGCCACAGTCGCACTCGTGCGACCGGAGCAGTACGCCGGCCCGCCAGCCGCACGGGAGCCCGCGAGACTCCGTCCAGGGTCTGTGACTCTTCATCGATCACGTCTTCCAGCGCGCGGCCGTTGCGTTGGGCCGTCGCACCGTCTTCGCTGCCGACGAGGACCTCGCCCGGCCGGGCGAGCTGCTCGCGGAGTTGAGGATCATCCAGACCGGGGCCCAGATCCCGTTCGCGTTTCTGCTGACACTGGCCTTCACCGCCCGCTTCCCCTGCTCGATACGACGCAGCGCACCATGTACGTCACGCCGGTGCTGCTCGCGGTGCTCGCGGCGGCTCTGTTCACCGCGCCGGCCGTCTTGCATCGCACTCTGTTTCAGCGCGGGGCCAAGCCCGAGAGCGTCATGCGTCTCTTCACGGCTCGCGGGGGAGGGTATGAGCGTCTTGATGCTGGCCCTCACTGGCTCCGTACTGCTCGTCGTCGACGTGGTGCTCGGCCGCGTCGAGGGCGTGACATGGCTGCCTTCTTTGGCTCTCGGTGCGCAGGTCGGTCTGTTTCATTGCCGTCAATTTTTGTCAGCCGATTGAGTGTTGGAGCCTTCCGGGCGGTGTCCACGCAACGTGGAGACGGCCCGGGGCGATCGTGGTCACAGACTGAAGGCGTCCTTGGCCTTGTCGCCGGACTGCTTCAGGTTTCCGGCGACCTGGTCGGTCCTGTCGTGCCGCTGCGGTCGCCTGTTGCGGGTGGTCCGGCCGATGCGGTTCGGTGATCCGGCCCTTGAATGCCTGTGTCTTGTGCTTGATTATCCGTCCGACGCTCATGGTCGACCGCCTGCTTGTCCGGTGAGTGGGTTCCCGCGTGTGATCGCCGTACAGGCGGCTGTTCCCGCGGGCAGGATCGAGCTCCGGAACGGACTACCCAAGGCTGTACCGGCGCTGCTACCGCCGCGCCCGCGCATCGCGAAGCCAACGATCCAGACGACCAGCAGGACGGCGGCGACCCACCAAAGGGTCTGCATGGTGAAGCCGAACCCGAACACTGCCGCGATCAGCAGAAGGAGAAGAATCCTCGCCCGAGTGATGTTGGGGTGGCATGGCCCTACGCCGTGTTGTCAGTCAACGTCTGGCAACCTACCTTGCCAACGCGGTGTCGGCACGGGGAATTCTGCGTGCTCGGCAGCGGCGGCCGGGGTGAACGGAGCCGCGGCAGGAGCGTCGAGCGACTCGGCCGGCGGCGCAGGCAGGACGCGGTCCTCCCACCAGGACAGGGCCATCACGGTGGCGAGCAGGACGAAGGGGGTCGAAGCGGGAACGATCAGTGCGTACATGTGTATCGCCTGTCGGTGGATACGTGCGACATGGCGGGCAGCGGATGGACGGTGCCCGCAATGGGGCGCATCGAGGCTGCGCCGGGATCGCGTAGCGACGGCGAGTGCGAGAGCGGCCCGTTGGCGAACGGGGCAGGTACCGGCACTGATGCGCCAGGTGCGCCCTCGAAGGAGCGCGAAAAGGGTGATCGACGCTGCCGGGGGCTCGGGCCGTAGCGCACAGGCTAGCCCTCGCCGCACTCCCTGGACAGACGTCAAGTGGCCATCCGGTCCCGGCGGAAGACGCTGACGTGGGCCGCTGTCCACAACCTCTGGGGAGGACTAGTCTGTTCGTACACGCCCCGGCCCCCGGCAGTGATGCTTTGTTCCGCTCTGGGGAGGCCCGCCGTGTTCGTTCTGCTTCTCATCCTGATCGTGGTCTTGTTCGGCTTCGGCTTTCTCGACCCCATCTGGTGGGTGGCCGCAGCAGTGTTGGTCTTCGGCGCCACCCGCCACGGTCGCGATCGCGGGGGAGGCTGGATCCGTGGCGACGGATCCGATCTCGGGGACTATCGGGACTACGAGCACCGCCGGGATCGTCAGGACCGCTGGGACCGTCGATACAGCCGTCGGCACCGGGCGCGCTGGAGGCGCGAGGACCGTCGGGACCATGAACGCCGCGGTGAGCGCTGAAGTTGCCTGACATCCGGAGATTCCAGGGCGGCTTCAGCCACACCGGACGCGCGGAAATCGTGGAGAGGCAGATGCCATGCCGGCCAGGAACCTGCTGGTGGACGTGTCACGGCAGTGCGACACCAGACTTCCGGAGGTGGGCTGCGGCAGTGGTCGCCGCCCGGGAGGGTGAGCCGCTCTCGCGGCTGATGCAGCGGGCGCTGCGGGATGCGCTGCTGCGGCTCTACACGGAAGACCGGGGCCGCGACTCACGACCGACAGACGAGCCGACCGGAAAGGGAAGGCCATGATTCACGCAGCCGACGTCCGCGAGTGGCGCAACCGCGATGTTGTCGACGCCGAGTCGCGCAAGATCGGTGTCCTTGAGGCGGTGTATGTGGACACCACCACTGACGAGTCGGCCATGGCCACGGTACGGACCGGACTGCCCACCCGGCACCGACTGCTCTTCGTTCCCATCGAGGACGCGATCGTCGGCCCGGGCTATCTCAGGGTCGGCTATGTCAGAACGCTGGTGAAGCAGGCGCCTTCGATCGGCACCGACGACGTGCTGCCCGCCGAGCAGGAGGAAGCGATCTTCAAGCACTACGGACTGGCCTACGCGCCCGGTGCGGCCGGAGAACGGCAACTGGCGTGCCGCTGACCACCTACGGACAGAACGACTGCCCTGTGAAATACGCACCATGCGCCAACTGGCCACGCCCCCGCGAAGAACAGCGGCTGTTGACGGCCGTGGCTTCGGCGGAGAAAACGGCTCTACTGACCGAGATCTTCGAACTACGTTCCAGGGACGAGCAGTTGGGCCGTGCGTTGGCGAGCGGTTCGGTGATCGACCAGGCGCGCGGCATGCTGATGGCCTTGGTGCCTGTTCCAGCGAGAGGGCTGCCTGTGCTCGGAAAGCTGATGCGTACGCACGCTTGGCGGGCGTACGAGCGGCTGGATGCCGTCCACTGGGCCCGGCTTGCCTCGGCCGTCACCTTCACCAGCTTCGTCGCGCTCTTTCCGCTGATCACCGTGGGCGCGGCGATCGGTGCCAAGCTGCTGAGCGACGACCAGCTGGGGAAACTCCAGGACAAGATCGCCGCCCAGGCGCCAGGCCTCTCTGGCCTGCTGGACCTGGACGGTCTCGTCGCACATGCCGGATCCGCCGGGCTGATCGCGGGCGCGCTGCTGCTTGTGATCGGCATCAACTGGGTCGGCGCCGTGCGCGGCTGCCTACGTGCGGTGGGGGAGAAAAAAGCAGGACCCGGGCAATCTGTTCCTGCTCAAGTTCCAGGACTCCGCTGTGCTGGTCGGTCTCGGCGCGGTCGGTCTCGGCGCGGTCGGGCTGGTCGCGACCGATAGTGCGATGCTCGCGAACAGTGCCGTCGGCCGGGCCGTCGACAAGGCCGGGTATCGCGGGCGGGACGGGCCCTGCTGTTCTTCGCCGGCCTGGCCATCGTCCTGTTGTCGACTTCATGCTGCTCGTCTACATGCTCACCCGGCTGCCGCGGATGCATCCCGACCGACGTGCGGTCGTAGTCGCCGGGATGACCGGTGCGGCGGGCCTCGAACTGCTCAAGTGGTTGCTGACCGGGCAGGGCGTTGCGGCGAAGAGCATGTACAGCGCCTTCGCCGTGCCGGTCGCCATCGTGCTGTGGATCAACCTCATGGCCAGGCTGCTGTACTGCGCGTTTGGACAGCGACAGCAGCGGGGACGGTGGTGTGGTCCGGCGAGACAGCCGAGGGCGAGTGCCCGGAGCCCGGGATCAGCCCCGCAGCCGACGGCGCACCACAGCGGGCGTCAGCCGGCAGCGGCGCACCAGCAGCACCGCGTCTCCAGACGCACGGCCCGTGATCCGAGCGTGGTTCGTGCTCGGCCGGCTGTGTACGGTCACCGTCTCGGCGACGGTGTCAGACCACCAGGCCGGGGAGGGGTTCGGAGTCGTCGATGAAGGCGCGGGCGACGTCGGACAGGCGTCGGTTGTGGGCGCGGGCGTAGCCGCGCAGTGCGGTGAAGGCCTGCTCCATGTCGATGCTCTGGCGTTCGGCGAGTTTCCCCTTGGCCTGTTCGATCAGGACCCGGCTGTTGAGTGCGGTCTGCAGCTGTTCGTTGAGGACGGTGCTGCGGTGGGTTGTGCGTTGTTGCAGGAGGCTGATGGTGGCGACGTCGGCGAGGGCCTGGGCGACGAGGGTGGCGGACGGGTCGAAGGGGCCGGGGGCGGCGCGGAAGAGGTTCAGGGCGCCGACGACCTCGTCGCGCAGGCGCATGGGCAGGGCCTGGACGGCCCCGAATCCGCTGCGGTGGGCCGCCGCGACGAAGTGTGGCCAGCGGTCGACTTCCCGGGTCAGGTCGGGGACGATCACCTGTGTGCCGGCGCGGAAGCACTCGAGGCAGGGGCCCTCGTCGTTCTGGAGTTGGAAGAGTTCCAGCAGGCGTACCTGTTCGTCGGAGGCGGCCATGACGCGGAGTTCGCCGTCGCGGTCCGCGAGCAGCACCCCGGCCGCACTGGCGCCGAGCATGCCCACGCAGCGGTCGGTGAGCAGGCGCAGGAAGTCGATCAGGTCGAAATCGGCGACCAGGTTGTCCGCCAGCTCGACGAAGGTCTTGGCCAGAAGCTGCTGATTCATCGTGAACACCCTTGATGGAGACTGGTCCCGCCGGGAGGGGGCGGGAAGTGCAGCACGTTCGTAGGTCGGCACGGGTGCGTCAGGTTTCATCGTCGGTCCCTCTCGGTTCCGCGTCGGGGGAGAAGCGAAGCCGGTGGGCCACCACGTCGGCGGCCACCTCGGGGAGTCGGCGTCCCTGGGTATAGGCGTAGGCGCGGAGCCTGACGAAGGCTTCGTCGATGCCGACGCCGAGTTGGACGGTGAGGATGCCGGTGGCCTGGTCGATCTCCGGCCGGTATCCGCCCAGGTCCTCGAAGCCACGGTCCGGCAACGGTCCGCCGGTCGGCGCGCCCGTCTCCTCGATCCGGCCATCGAGCAGGAGCAGCGTTGCGAGATCGGCGAAGGCCAGCGCGTCGGCCAACTCCTCCGCGTCCAGCACGGTCGGCACGTTGGCGTACAGGTCCAGGATTCCCGGGCTGATCGCCCCTAGCTGCAGGGGGAGTGCGAACACCGCGCGTGCCCCGGCTTCCAACGCCGCATCGGCGAACACGGGCCAGCGGTCCTGCATCGCGTGTGTCAGCAGATCGGGTGTCAGGATGGCCGAACCCTGTGTGAAGGCGTCGACGCAGGGTCCCTCGCCCAGGGTGAGCTGGAGCTCCTCCAACTGCTCGCTGATGTCGTCGGTGCTGCACAGGGGATGGCTCGTCGTGGTCCGGGACATCGCGGATACTCCGGCCCCGCCGACTGGGAGCGCGGCCACGGCCGCGGTGCACACGTCCACCACGCCGACCCGGGCGCCGCGTCGGGCCGCCTGCTCGGCGACCAGCGCCTGGATACGGGCCGAGCGGCTGTCGGACCTCACGCGGGCCGCCGCGTCCGGGCATCGTGCGCCAGGCCCTCCAGCCTCGCCGCGGTACGTTCCCCGACGGGAAGGACCAGCACCCTGAGCAGCGTGGTGCTGACCGGCCTCCAGATCTCTCCCACGTCCAGCCATCCCCAGGAACGGAGCGCAGTGAGAGTCGGGCGATCAGACCGGTCCACCAAGGTTGCGCCGAGCGACGCCTGGTGATCTGTCAGCAGCCGCTCCTGCAACCGGCGGGCCACGTGCTCGTCCTGCGGGTGCGGGCGGACCAGGATGTCGGTGATCGCGAAGACTCCGCCCGATGCGGTGAGTTGCTCGATGCTGCGCGGCAGTGCCCCGTCGAACCCCAGCCACCAGAGGCCGTCGCCGCGCACCGGGAAGCCCAAGGCGCATCCCACCAGGCCATCCGTTTCTGCGATCACCATGGCGAACCCCGGCCGGCGGATGTCGCCGGTGAGACGGTTCAGGAAGTCCTCGCGGCCGGGAGCACGGTAGGTCTCACGGGGAGACGTCTCACGGGAGGCCACGTACAGATCCGCCAGTTCCCCGCCGAGGCCCTGCGCTTGCCAGCGGTTCACCCGACGCAACCGCACCGAGTGCAGTGCGGGCGACTCGCCGCCACTGGGCCCGTACGGCTGCCCCCGCATGGGCCGGGCCGTCACTGCCCCTCGCCCGAGAGGACAGGCACAGGCGGATCATGCCGGTGCGGCGGAGCTTCGGCGGGCGGGTCTGGGGCCCCCGCGCCCGCGAGAGGAGGTGGCAGGGGCCCGAACGGCAGGCCAAGGAGCAGGAACCCGTAGCCGGTGAGGTTGAGTATCCGGCCCAGGCTTGGTGGCGGGTGGTGCAGTGCCAGGGTCCCGCCGGCCTCGGTGGTCTTGTGCGCGGCGTGGAGGAAGGCGTTGAGACCACTGCAGTCGCAGAAGGTGACGGGGGTGAGGTCGACGTCGATGACGCGGATACCGTCGTCCAGACACCGCGCCAGTGCCGCGCGCACCAGTGGCGCCGATTCCAGGTCGATCTCACCGGCCAGGGTGATCAGTGCCCGGTGCCTTCGGGCACGGCGGTAGACGGTGAGCTGCGGAAGGGGCATTTGACGCCTCGGTTCGGAAGACCATGCGGCAGCGCACGCGTGACGCCGGGATTCCCGGCCTCTCGGTGTGCTGTCGGGAGGGGCGTACGTTCGGCGGAGGTGGAACAACGGTAGGTCCCACAGCCTGTGTGACAGGACAGCGGCCCCACCCAGTTCCCTCCAGGGATGCGCCGGGTGACGGACGATAGGTCCGTTCCTCGCAGCCATGTGTGTCGAGCAACGACAAGCCGCCGGGGTCTGGGACGCCTGCACAGCAGCATAGTCCTTCACTCGGTCCGGTGGACGGCCGGAAGCCGCCCATTCCCCAGGATGTGGACGGTGCCGAAAGCGGTGGTCCGCATATCCGCACTGTGAGGTACGGGCGAGTGCGGCACGAGAGTGCTGGGGCGGCGGCCGAGAGAGGACGTGGCGATGCCGTGTGCCGTCAACTGGCGGCAGACCTGTCAGCGCCCGTGATCTTTTCGCCGTCCGCCTCGCCTTGGAGGGCTTGGCCACCGGGCGCGCCTTGAGTCACTTCGCCCGCTTGGTCCACCAGCGTCTCAACCTCCCCGGGCGCGAGGCATGGGCGGGGAACAGGTCGCCCCAGATGGTCTGGGGCGGCCAGGCCGCCGCACTCGGGAGGTTTCATGCGCGGACCCGGCGTCACCGGGAGCGCAGGGGCGCTCTTTGGGGCAGGCAGCGTCAGCCGATTGCCTTCGAGCCTTCGCGACTGCGTCGAGCCATGCCCGATCCTCTGTGGCGCGGCGACCGCCTTCATCGCGGCCCACTCGGTCGGGTAATTCGGGCGGACCTCCGCGACCATGCGCCCCGCACGCTCACGAAGCTCAGCAGGATAGGGGGACGGACGTGCCATGACTCGATCCTCTCAGGGAATCGAGCCTCCATCAGACCCGGAGCGATTCACTGACCGTGCAGGGCGGTCCACAGGTGGACGCCCAAGTCCTGCGCTTCCGCCCGACGCCCGGGGACCACTTCGGCGAGGTAGGCGTCAGTCGTGTCGGTCCATGCCTGGAGCACGGTGGTGACGGGGTGGTCGGTGGTCGGTCGGGCTCGTACTCCAGGCTGAACATCAGCCGGTAGCGGCGGGGCTTGTCGATGGCGAATCTGCGATAGGCGGTGACGGTGGCCCGCACGCGTTCCCACGGGTCCGAGCCCGCGGCGGCGGCCGACCCGCCGGCCTCGCTCATCACGACGGCCAGTGCGTGGTAGGTGACGTCGAGCTGTGGTCACCAGTTCGGCCTTGTGAAGTGCCGGTAGACGCTGGGCGCGGAAATGCCCACCCGATATGCCTTGGACAGGCCGTTGAACGTCAGGCACAGCAGGTCCGGGGAGAGGGGGGGCGGTGCAGGTGTGGACCCGGCCGTCGTAGAGGATCTTGTCGTAGATCTCGTCCGAGCGGATGAGGAGCTGGTGGCGCCGGACAAGAGCTGGATGAACCGGGCGAACGGCCTCGGCGACGACCGTCGGGACAGACGCCGGGGCCGGATATTCTGACGGGGTGATCGAGAATCTTCCCCCCTGCCCCAAGTGCTCCTGCGAGTACACCTACGAGATGAACGCCCTCGTGGTGTGCCCGGAGTGCGCCCACGAATGGGATCCCGCCGACGGCAGCACCGAGGGCGGCGCCGCCGGGGTGCGGGTCGTGAAGGACGCTGTGGGCAATGTGCTGCAGGACGGCGACAGCGTGGTCGTCGTCAAGGCGCTCAAGGTCAAGGGGAGTCCTTCGGGGATCAAGGCCGGCACCAAGGTGCGCAGCATCCGGCTGGTCGACGGGGTCGACGGCCACGACATCGACTGCAAGATCGACGGGTTCGGCGCGATGCAGCTCAAGTCCAGCGTGGTCAAGAAAGCCTGAACTCTGACTGGCGAGGGGGTCGGCCCCACTCGCCGACCGCCAGCCGCCCCCGCCGCCTGGCATGCCGTGTGCCATAGGACAATCGCCCAGGCCGTAACGGGATGCTGAATTGCAAAATTATGCAATTCATTAGATGCTGTGATGGCTGTGTCCGTCGCCGGTAGCCGCGGGCACAGCCTTTATGTCTGCTCCGGGTGGCGCTGTCGGGAAGTCGAGGAATCCGTGTCCGTTCCGCTGTATCAGGCCAAGGCAGAGTTCTTCCGGATGCTGGGGCATCCCGTACGGATACGGGTGCTGGAGCTGCTGCAGGACGGGCCGATGCCGGTACGGGACCTGCTCGCGGAGATCGAGGTGGAGCCCTCCAGCCTCTCGCAGCAGCTGGCGGTGTTGCGCCGCTCGGGCATCGTCAGCTCCAGGCGTGACGGCTCGACGGTGGTGTACGCGCTGGCGAGCGGGGACGTCGCGGACCTGATGGGGGCCGCGCGCCGGATCCTGACCGAGTTGCTCACCGGGCAGAACGAACTGCTGGCCGAGCTGCGGGAAACCGAGGCCGTCGCGCGATGAGGATCTCCTTTGGCAGGGTCGCTGCCCGGTTCACTGCACTGCTGCCCAGCCGCACCGATCTGGCGGAGATACGCCGGGATCCGCGCCGGGACCTGCTGGCCGGCCTCACCGTGGCGATCGTCGCGCTGCCGCTCGCGCTCGGCTTCGGCGTCTCCTCCGGGCTCGGCGCCGAGGCGGGGCTGGCGACCGCCGTCGTCGCCGGTGCGCTCGCCGCGATCTTCGGCGGTTCGAATCTGCAGGTGTCCGGGCCGACCGGCGCGATGACGGTGGTCCTGGTACCGATCGTCGCCGAGTACGGGCCGGGCGGGGTGCTGACCGTCGGGCTGATGGCCGGCGTCATGCTCGTCACGCTCGCGGTGCTCAAGGCCGGCAAGTACATGCAGTACGTGCCCGCCCCGGTCGTGGAGGGTTTCACGCTCGGCATCGCCTGCGTCATCGGACTGCAGCAGATCCCGAACGCCCTCGGTGTACCCAAGCCCGAGGGGGACCGCGTCCTCGTGGTGACCTGGCACGCGCTGGAGGAGTCCGCGCAGAATCCGAACTGGACCGCCGCCGCCTTCGCCCTGGCGGTCGCCGCCATCATGCTCATCGGGGCCCGCCTGCGGCCCACAATCCCCTTCTCCATCCTCGCCGTGATCGCGGCGACGATCGTGGCCCAGGTCGCCGGCCTGGATGCGGCCAAGCCGATCGGTGACCTGCCGTCCGGCCTGCCCGCCCCGTCGCTGGCCTTCCTCGACCTCGGTTCGCCCGGTTCGCTGCTGGCCCCGGCGGTCGCGGTGGCGGCGCTGGCCGCGCTGGAGTCGCTGCTGTCGGCCTCGGTGGCCGATGGCATGACGGTCGGGCAGAAGCACGACCCGGACCGGGAACTCTTCGGCCAGGGGCTGGCCAACATTGCCTCCCCGCTGTTCGGCGGCGTGCCCGCGACCGGCGCGATCGCCCGGACCGCGGTCAACGTACGCACCGGCGGGAGCTCGCGGCTGGCCTCCCTCGTCCACGCCGCGGTCCTCGCGGTGATCGTCTTCGCGGCGGCGCCGCTTGTCTCCAGGATTCCGCTGGCGGCGCTGGCCGGCGTGCTGCTGGCCACCGCGATCCGCATGGTCGAGGTCGGCTCGCTCAAGGCGATGGCGAAGGCGACCCGTTCCGATGCGCTGATCCTCGTGCTGACCGCTGTCGCGACGCTCGTCCTCGACCTCGTGTACGCGGTGATCATCGGCCTGGTGGTCGCGGGCGCCCTCGCCCTGCGCGCGGTCGCCAAGCAGGCCCGCCTCGAAGAGGTCCCCCTCGACCGCGGTGACCACAGCGCCGAGGAGCACGCGCTGCTGGCCGAGCACATCGTGGCGTACCGGATCGACGGTCCGCTGTTCTTCGCCGCCGCTCACCGCTTCCTGCTGGAGCTGGCCGAGGTGGCCGACGTCCGCGTGATCATCCTGCGCATGTCGAGGGTGACGACCATCGACGCCACCGGCGCCCTGGTCCTCAAGGACGTGGTGGAGAAGCTGAACCGGCGCGGCGTCGTCGTGATGACCTCCGGGATACGGGCCGGCCAGCGCCAGGTCCTGGATTCCGTCGGCGCGCTGGAGCTGCTGTGCCTGGAGGGGCGCGAGTTCGCCACCACGCCGGACGCGATCCAGGGCGCCCGCACCCACCTGGAGTGCGCCGGTGTGATGCCGCCGCTGCCCGCCCAGAAGTCCCGGCCCGTCAGCGAGGAAACCGTCGGATGAGCACCGCGCCCGCATCGTTGCGCATGGTCGAGGTCTCCGGGGCTGAGGCCCTGTGGCTGCTGGAGGGCAGCACGCTGGGGCGGCTGGTGTACACGCAGCGGGACCAGACGGTCATCCGGCCAGGTCGGCACACCTGGGAGTACGGCCGCCTGGTGGTGCGCACGCCCGCGCCGGCCGCCGCGGTGCCGTCCACCGCGACGTACCACGTGGACGAGCTCCGCACGGCGACCGGCACCGGCTGGACGGTCACCGTCGCCGGACCCGTCGACGTGATCACCGACCCCGACGAGGCCGCCCACTACCAGCGCACCCTGGCCGGCTGGAGCCACGGCCCGCACGACACGCTGCTGCGCCTGCACCCCAAGACCGTGACCGGGTTCCGCCTCGCCCGCGCGGAGACGTGATGAGCACCCGGCTGGAAGCCCTGCCCCACCGGCACGTGCTGACCCTGCCGTCCATGCCGTCCGCGGTCCGCACGGCCCGTGAGACCGCCGAGCAGGCCCTGGTCGAGTGGGGCATCAACCCGCGCCACCCCACCATCGGCCCTGCTCTGCTGATCCTCAGCGAGCTGGTCACCAACAGCGTCCGGCACGCCGCGGTCCTCTCCCCGCAGGTGACCGTCATCTACGCGGCGGGCAAGGACTGCCTTGCCTTCGCCGTGCACGACCGCCACCCCTACCAGCCGGCACTGTACGGGGCGGTCACCGATGTCGGTGGTGGCGGCGGTCTGGCCACCGTCATGGAGCTCACCCTCGGCCTGAGCGGCACCGCGATCGTCCGCGGCGACGCCGACGGCAAGGGCAAGAGCATCTGGATCACCCTCCCCCTCTGAAGCACACAGGCCTACCGCGCAAGGAAGTTGACGACGATGACCATCGAGTGGCGCTACACCGTCGAGCAGGACCTCGGCGTCCTGTCCGTCTCCGGATACCTGGGCCCGGACGCCGTCCATCGCTTTGCCGGTGCCATCGGCTGGGTAGTGGGACGTGGGAGTGGTCCGGTCATCGTCGACCTCACCGAACTGCGCAGCTGGTCGACCGAGGGGCAGGTGGCGATCACCGAGGCCGCGCGCAGTCTCGCGGCGGCGGGCCGGAGTCTGGAACTGGCCGCGATTCCCGCCGACGGCTCTCTCGTGCCCGTGGGGGACTGCCCGCCCATTCCCGTGCACGCCGACCTGGCCGGCGCGCACGCGGCCCACAGCACCCGGCATGGTGAGCCGCCTCAGGGCCGGCACGAGTGGCGCACGACCGGGTGGCCGACGGCAGACCACGCGGCAGAGTGAGCCCACCGGGTTCAGCCGGGGGCGAAGGCGCCGTCGCCGCCCCGTACGGGTACGACGGTGCAGATGTCCTCCTCCGTGGCGATGGCCACGTCGTCGGCGAAGCCCGTCGCGGCCAGCTCCCGGCCGGACGTACTGACGGCGACCGCGGGCGTGAGGTCGGCGGTGCCCTCGTAGGCCGCTTTCGCCGCGGCCGACTCGGCGGACAGTGGTCCCGCGCCCTGGGAGTGCAGGTCGCAGATGAGGGCGCCGACGCCGAGCAGGTCCTCCAGCGCGGGGCGCAGGCTGCCGTCCGGCCATCGCTCGCCCGCCGCGATCACGGCAACGGGACGCTCGGGGGTGCCGTAGCCGTGGGTGGTGAGCCAGCTGCCGACCACGGAGATGTTGCGCAGACAGGCGGCGACCACCTGCACCCCCGGTGGTGCGGCGGCCGCGATGGCAGCGCCGTTCGGGGACGGCAGCACCAGACGCGCGACGAACGGGGCGGGGCGCAGATGGGCCGGAGACAGAGACCAGGGAGTGTCGGGCGTGACGGCGCTGCGCGCGACGGCCCGCCGCGCACCGGACTGCCGGGCGCAGACGGCGGCGGCCTTCTGCGCAGCGGTCCGCTCGGACGGGGCGGGGGACCTTCCGGCAGCCAGAACGGGAGGACCTGGATGCCCTGCGCGACGGCGACGCTCACCGCCGTGGTGAAGGACAGTACGTCGACGATGACCAGGCAGGCAGCCTCCCGGGCGAGGCGGCCCGCTGCGGCAGGTCCCCACTCGAAGCGGGTCCCGTTGCCGGACTGGACGGCTCAGTCACCCATGCCCCTCCCCTTTTCGCGGATCCGTGTGCCGTGCGCGGGTCAGCTCCGGTTGTCGCCGTCCGGCGTGGACGCGGTGGACCGGCCGCCGAAGGACAGCCGCATCATGTGGGAGTGCCCGCACCGGGGGCAGGAACCGTCCGGGCCGACGGCGATGGGCCGGCACTTGAGGCGGCATGCGGGGCACTTGTACCAGGCGACGCTCGCGCCGCGCAGCGGAATGATTCTCACGCAACCCTCCTCACGCAACGTATGGACTTGCTAATCTTAGCAATTGTTGAGGTCGTCACCGCTGGTTTCGGGCGGCTCCGTTCTCGTGCGCGGATTCGGCGTGGCCGTCGCCGCACGCGAGGATGGGGTCCATGTGTTTGACGTGTAGGTGGATGCGATGCGCCGAGGATCGGCCGGTGCGGCCGCGCTGCAGTACCGGGGAGGCGACGGCACGATGAGCACGCCGCTGTACCAACTGAAGGCCGAGTTCTTCAAGACGCTGGGGCATCCGGCGCGCATCCGGGTGCTGGAGCTGCTGAGCGAGCGCGAGCACGCGGTGGCGGAGATGCTGCCCGTGGTGGGGATCGAGCCGGCGCACCTGTCGCAGCAGCTCGCGGTGCTGCGGCGGGCGAATCTGGTGGTGACCCGCAAGGAGGGCTCGACCGTGTACTACTCGCTGACCAGCCCGCATATCGCCGAGCTGCTCGGGGTCGCCCGCACCATCCTGTCCGGCGTGCTCACGGGGCAGGCCGAACTGCTGGCCGACCTGCAGGCGGCCCAGGCGGAGGCGAAACCACCGTCGTAGCGACGGCCCTCGATCGGTGGCCGCCTTCTGGGAGTTGACAGCGCTCCGTGGTGCGGGAGGCGGCCACCTTCGTCCCGCGGATCCCGGTCCATGGGATACGTCCTCACTTGAGCAAACGACGCAAAATCGGCAAAAAGTGGGAAAGTGGCGTAACTCCGGCCTGGGGAAAGCCTGTTAGCCACCTGCGAAGCAAGTCCTCACCAGCGACGGGAGAGGGGCGGTCATGAGTCTGCTGCGCAAGATTCGCGATACCGGGCGGGTGGCCGAACCCGCCCCGCCCAGGCCGGAGGGCGAACGGCCGCCCGCGGCCGAGGAGTTCGCCGGATCGGTGCAGGTGCGCTGCGTGGACGCGGGCTCCTGCAACGGCTGCGAGATCGAGATCGTGGGTGCCTTCAACCCGGTCTACGACGCCGAACGCTACGGCGCCCGGCTGGTGGCCTCCCCCCGGCACGCGGACGTGGCCCTGGTGACCGGGCCGGTGACCAAGAACATGGCCGAGCCGCTGCGCCGCACGGTCGCCGCGATGGGCGAGCCGCGCCTGGTGGTCGCTGTCGGCGACTGCGCGATCAACTGCGGGGAGTTCGCGGGCGGGTACGGCGTCGAGGGCGCCGTCTGCGACGTCGTACCGGTGGATCTGACCGTGCCTGGCTGCCCGCCGGAGCCGGAGAAGATCATCGCTGCGCTGCGGAGGGTGACCGGGCGGTGAGCATGATCCCGGCCGCCCTCGCGACGGCCACCGCACTGGGCGGGGCGGGCGCTGCGGCCGGGCCGGTCCTGCCACAGCGGGTGCGCGGCGCAGTGGTGGGGGTGCTGACGGCGGGCGTGGGGGTGGCCGGTGGTGCGTCGGGTGTGGCTGCACTGGGCGGGAGCCGCTGGTCGGACCAGGTACCCGGGCTGCTGCCGCTGGCCGGTGCGCACTTCGCGGTGGACGCCCTGTCCGGGCTGTTCATGGCGGTGGCCGGAGCCGTGGTGGCGGCGGTGGCGGTCTACGGCGTCGGCTATGTGGCCGGGCACGGCGCGCACGGCCTCGGCTCACGCGGCGCGCAGGCACTGCTGCCGCTGTTCGCACTGGTCCTGGTCCTGGTGCCGGCGGCGGCCTCGGTGTCGACGTTCCTGCTGCTGTGGGAGCTGATGGCGCTCACCTCGCTGCTGCTTGTCCTGGCCGAGCACCGGGCCCGGCCCGCCGTGCGGGAGGCGGCCCTCTGGTACGCGGTCATGACCCACCTGGGGCTCGTCCTGCTCCTGGTGGGCTTCATGATGTACGTCGCCCAGGCGGGCGGCGAGACCTTCGCCGCCCTGCGCCTGGGGACCGGCGGCATGTCGCCGACCGTCCGTGGTCTGGTGTTCGTGCTCACCGCCGTGGCATTCACGTCGAAGGCGGGTCTGGTGCCGCTGCACGCCTGGCTGCCGCGGGCGCATCCCGAGGCGCCCAGCGCGGTGTCGGCGTTGATGAGCGCGGCCATGGTCAACCTCGGGGTCTACGGCCTCGTCCGCGTCGGGTTCGATCTGCTGGGCGGGGGACCGGCCTGGTGGTGGCTGCTGGTGATGGCCATGGGCGGCCTCTCGGCGGTGTACGGAATCCTGCAGGCCGCCATGGCCTCCGACCTCAAACGGCTGCTGGCCTACTCCACCTGCGAGAACATGGGGCTGGTCGTGCTCGGCGTCGGCGCGGCCGGCCTGTACGCCCACGCCGGGAACAGGGCGCTGGCCGGGCTGGCGCTGGCGGCGGCGCTGCTGCATGTCGTCAACCACGCCGCGTTCAAGGCCCTGCTGTTCACGGGCGCGGGGTCGGTGCTGCGGGCCACCGGAGAGCGGAACCTGGATCTCCTGGGCGGGCTGCGCGCCAAGATGCCCGTGACGGCCGGGCTGCTGGCGGTCGGCGCGCTGGGCGCGGTGGCGCTGCCACCCGGCAACGGCTTCATCAGTGAGTGGCTGCTGCTGCAGTCGATGATCCACGGGCTGGCCGTGCCCGGGGTGACCACGGCGATCGTGCTGCCGCTGGCGGTGGCGGTGATCGCCTTGTCGGCGGGCCTTGCGGCGTCGGTGTTCGTCAAGGCGCTTGGCGTGGGCTTTTTCGCCCGGCCGCGCGGCGAAGGAGCCGCCGCGGCCAAGGAATCGCCCGTGCTGATGCTGGCCGGGATGGGGCTGCTCGCGGCCCTGTGCGCGGTGCTGGCCCTGGTGCCGGGCCTGCTGGGCGAGGGCCTGCACCGCGCGGTCGCGGCGGTCGGGTTCGCGGGGACGCGGCCGGTGTCCGGTGGCGGGCTGCGGGTGCGGCTGGAGGAGGTGTCCGCCACGCTTTCCCCGCTGTGGGTGGTGGCGGCGCTGGTGGTCGCGCTGGGCGCGGTCATGGCGACGGTGGGGTGGGCGGCGCGGCGCCGGCAGCGGCGCACGCAGGACCGGTTGTGGGACTGCGGGGGCGGGGCGCCGACCCCACGCATGGCTTATACGGCCACCTCGTTCGCCGAGCCGCTGCAGCGGGTCTTCGACGATGTGCTCGCCCCCGAGCAGGACGTGGACGTCACTCCGGTGCGCGAGTCGGCGTACCTGGTGGAGCGGGTGAAGTTCCGCAACCGGGTGCCCGACCGCATCGAGCACCGCCTGTACCGGCCGGTCCTCGGCCTGCTGGCCGCGGCCGGGCAGTGGGCGCGGCGGCTGGCGGGCGGCAGTGTGCACGCCTACCTCGGCTACGGCTTCTTCGGGCTGGTCGCCCTGCTTCTGGTGTTGGTGGTGGGCTGGTGAACACGGTCGGATACACGGCGATCGCCCTGCAGGTGGGCGCGGTGGTGGCCGGTGCGCCCCTGCTGACCGGATTGATGCGGCAGACGAGGGCGCGCCTGGAGGGGCGGGTCGGGGCCGGGGTGCTGCAGCCGTGGCGGGACGTGCGCAAGCTGCTGCGCAAGGAACCGATCACCCCCGTCGGCACCGGACCCGCTTTCCGCTGGGCGCCGCTGCTCCTGGTCGCCACCTCACTGGTGCTGGCCGTCCTGGTGCCGCTGATCTCCACCAACACGCCGGTGCGTGCACGGGCGGATCTGATCGTGGTGGTGGCGCTGCTGGCGCTGGGCACGCTGGCGCTGGCGCTCGGGGGGCTGGACACCGGCACCGCGTTCGGCGGTATGGGCGCCTCCCGGGAGATGACCATCGCCGCGCTGGTGGAGCCGACCATCTTGATGGCGGTGTTCGCGCTGTCGATTCCGGCCGGGTCGACCAACCTGCCGGTCATCGTCGCCGGGGCCGCGGGCCAGCCGGCCCGGCTGGCTTCCCCGGCCGGGCTGCTGGCGATTGCCGCGCTCGCCGTGGCGGTGCTGGCCGAGAGCGGCCGGCTGCCGGTGGACAACCCCGCCACCCACCTGGAGCTGACCATGGTCCACGAGGCCATGGTGCTGGAGTACGCGGGCCCGGACCTGGCGCTGGTCGAGTTCGGTGCCCAGCTGCGGCTGACCGTGCTGCTGGGGCTGTTGGCCTCGTTGTTCGCGCCGTGGGGGATCGCCACCGGCGCCTCCCTCACGGCCGTGCTGCTGGCCCTGCTGCTGGTGGTGCTCAAGGTGATGGTCCTGGGCATGGCGCTGGCGGCGGCGGAGGTGTTCTGGGCCAAGGTGCGGCTCTTCCGCGTACCCGAACTCCTGGCCGGCTCCTTCCTGCTGGCGCTGCTGGCGGTGACCGTTTCGTACTTCCTGGGCGGAGAGGGGGGACAGTGATGAGCGAGGGTCTGTTCACCCAGTTGCTGGATCTGGCCTGCGGGGCGTTTCTGCTGGCCGCGGTGGTGGTGCTGTGGCGGCGCGAACTCGCCGCGATCGTCCGGATCTTCGCCCTCCAAGGGGTCGCGCTCGCGGTCATCGCCCTGGTGCTCGGGCTGCACGAGGACCGATGGGGCCTGATCGCGGTGGCCGTGGGGATCGGCGCCCTGCGGGCGGGCCTGCTGCCGTACCTGATCCGCCGTGCCCTGAGAGCGTTCGTCGCGGAGCAGGACGGCGGGGATGGC
Source organism: Streptomyces sp. MNU76 (assembly GCF_020982545.1). Classification (GTDB taxonomy): domain Bacteria; phylum Actinomycetota; class Actinomycetes; order Streptomycetales; family Streptomycetaceae; genus Streptomyces. The sequence continues at coordinate 29,085 of NZ_JAJKLK010000008.1, forward strand.
GGGCTCGGCAGGCACGGCGGGAGCGAGGAGGCGCGCGAGACCCAGCCGCTGGTCAACGTCGCCGCGTCCTTGCTCACCGCCGCCGCGCTGACCCTGCTCGCCTACGCCGTCGCCAGCCCCCTCGTCGAGCTCGATCCGACCCCGGCCACCCGCGCCCTTCCGGTCGGCCTGGCCGTCGTGCTGATCGGCTTCTTCGTCCTGGTCACCCGGCGCCGCGCGCTGGCCCAGGTGGTCGGGTTCCTGCTGCTGGACAACGGCATCACCGCGACCGCGTTCCAGGCCGCCTCGGGGGTGCCGCTGATCGTCGAACTCGGCGTCTCCTTCGACGTGCTGCTCGCCGTCCTGGTCCTGCAGGTGCTCACCCTGCGGGTGCGGGAGGCGTTCGGCACCACCGACATCGACGACCTGCGGGAGCTGCACGACTGATGACCCCTGCCACGACCGTGCTCCTGCTCACCGCGCCCGCCGCCGTACCGCTGGTGACGTCCGCCGCGTACGCACTGACCGCGTTCGTCAGGCATGACGTGCCTCAGCCACAGCTCGTGGAGAAACCGCGGCTTGCCAAGAAGGCTGTCGCTGTGGGGGTGGCTACGGGCCCGTCGCCCACGGGGAAAGCAGCAGATGCCGGGGAGCCGCTTGTCGAGTCCCCGGCACCGAGACGCCACACCGCCGACTGGGCCGCACTCGCCTCCCCGGCGGTGATTCTCACCTGCGCGGCGCTGCTGGCCGCGGACCGCGTCGGCGGCGGGTCCGTGTCCGCGTACTCCGGGCTGCTGCGTGCCGACGCCCTGACGGCCTGGATGCTGCTGGTCGTCGGCGCCGTCGCCCTCGTCGCCTGCGCCTCGGCGCCCGCCCATCTGGCGGGGGAACGGGCCGCCGGCAGTGCGACGGCATGGACCGTGTGGCGCTACCACATGCTGGTCCAGGCGTTCCTCGGCGCGATGTGCCTGGCCGTGGTGAGCGCGAACCTGGGCGTGCTGTGGGTGGCGATCGAGGCGACCACCGTCGTCACGGCGTTCCTGGTGGGCCACCGCCGCACCCGTACCTCCGTCGAGGCCGCGTGGAAGTACGTGGTGATCTGCTCGGCCGGCATCGCGCTCGCCTTCCTCGGCACCGTGCTCCTCTACTACGCCGCCCGCCAGGCCGGCATCGCCGAGGCGTGGGCCCTGGACTGGCCCACGCTGCTCGCCCGCGCCGACCGCCTCGACCCGGCGGTCACCCGGCTCGGCATCACCCTCGTCGTCCTCGGCTACGGCGCCAAGGCGGGCCTGGTGCCGCTGCACGCCTGGCTGCCCGACGCCCACAGCCAGGCCCCCGCCCCGGTCTCGGCGCTGATGTCCGGGGTGCTGCTGTCGGTCGCCTTCGCCGCGATCCTGCGCTACCGCGTCATCGCCGACGCCGCCCTCGGCCCGGACTTCACCCGCGTCCTGCTCGCCGGCATCGCGCTGCTCACCCTCGCCCTCGCGGCCGGCCTGCTGCTGGCCCAGCGGGACTACAAGCGGATGCTGGCCTACTCCAGCATGGAACACATGAGCCTGGTCGCCCTGGCCACGGCGATCGGCAGCCCGCTGGCCCTGGCCGCCGCCCTGCTGCACATCGCCGGGCACGGGCTGGCCAAGGCCACCGCGTTCTGCGGCTCCGGGCAGATCCTGCAGTTGCGCGGCACCTCACGGATCGGGCGGGTGCGCGGACTGCTCACCCAATCACCCTGGCTGGGCGCGCTGTTCGGGCTCGCGGTGGTGGCACTGCTGGGCTTCCCGCCGTTCAGCCTCTTCGCCTCCGAACTCGGCATCGCCCGCGCCGGATTCGCGGCCGGCGCGGGCCTTGGCTGGGCCACGGCCACCGCCTTGGCTCTGGTCCTGATCACCTTCGCGGCACTGGCCACCCGCACCGCACGCATGCTGCTCGGGCCCGGGGAGCCGACCGGGGAAATCCCCTCCGCTCTGTGGCCGCTCACCCTGGGTCTGGTGGCCTGCGCCGCCCTCGGTACCGCCGCCGGCCCGCTGGGCGACCTGCTCACTCAGGCCGCCGCCGTCCTGGAAAGGCCCTGACCGATGCGCACCGTGCACGACGTCCCCGCCGTCGAACTGCCCAAGCGGGCCGAGGCGCTGCTGCGCGAGGGGAGACGCCTGGCCCTGGTCGCCGCCCACCACGACGCAGACGCCGTCCGGGTCGTGTATCTCTTCGTCTCCGGGCCGCCCGACACCCGCATCGAACTGCACATGCGCCTTGACCCCGCCCGGCCCGAGGTGCCCAGCCTGGCCCATCTCTCTTTCCCCGCCGGCCGGTTCGAGCGCGAGATGCACGACCTGCACGGCATCGTGCCCCTCGACCACCCGCTGCCCCGCCGCCTGGTCCGCCACTTCCACTGGCCGCGCGGCTGGTACCCGATGCACCCCGATGCCGGGGAGGCACCCGCCTTCGGCGAGCAGGAAGGCCCCTACCCCTTCCTGGAGGTCACGGGTGACGGCGTCTACGAGATCCCCGTGGGCCCCGTGCACGCCGGGATCATCGAACCCGGCCACTTCCGCTTCTCCGTCGTCGGCGAGACCATCCTCAAACTCAAGGCACGCCTCTGGTTCGTCCACAAGGGCATCGAGAAGCTCTTCCAGGGCCGTTCGGTGGCCGCCGGGCTGCCGCTGGCAGAGCGCATCAGCGGCGACACCGCCGTCGGCCACGCCCTCGCGTACTGCCTGGCCGTGGAGGAGGCCACCGGCACATCCGTCCCCGAACAGGCCCAGTGCGCCCGCGCCCTGCTGCTCGAACTGGAGCGCCTCCACAACCACGTCGCCGACCTCGGCATGCTCTGCAACGACGTCGGATACGGCATCCTCAACGCTCACGCCCAGCGCGTGCGCGAACAACTCCTGCGCCTCAACCACACGGTGACCGGGCACCGTCTGCTGCGCGGCGGCGTCGTTCTCGGTGGCAGCGCCCTGCACCACCTGCCCAGCCGTCACCAGATGGACGCCGTCGGCGCCGACATCCGCGAGATCGTACGGCTGGCGCTGGGCCACTCCACCGTCCACGACCGCTTCACCGGCACCGCGGTTCTCCCCTCCGAGGCCGCCCGTGACCTCGGCTGTCTCGGCTACATCGCCCGCGCCAGCGGCCTGAACCTGGACGCCCGCATCGCCCACCCCTCGCCCCGCACGGCCGGCCGACCCACGTCCCCGTCCACACCACCGGTGACGTCCTGGCCCGCTTCCTGGTCCGCGCCGAGGAGATCGACGCCTCCCTCGCACTGATCCGGGAACTGTCCGACTGTGTCGCCACCGGCGCGGTCCTCGGGCCCACGGCCGTCCCCGGGCAGGGACCGCGCAGCGGCGTGGGCCTTGTCGAGGGCTGGCGCGGCACCATCGCCACCCGCGCCGAACTCGCCGCCGACGGCACCCTGAAGCGGGTCAAGCCGGTCGACCCGTCCTTCTTCAACTGGCCCGCACTGCCGGTCGCCCTGAACGACACGATCGTCCCGGACTTCCCGCTGACCAACAAAAGCTTCAACCTCTCCTACGCCGGCAATGACCTGTGAACCGGTCGACTCGGCCACGCCCTAGGCAGGCAGTGCGTCCCAGGCCGACGATGACCATCCCGCAGTGAAGCAGCCAGACCGGTCAGCCGGGACTGAAGGATGTGGCGGCTCCATGCGGCCGCGATGTACCCCAGGGGAACCGTTCCTGCCGCTCCTGTCGTGCTCGTCCTCGATTTCATCATGTCTCGACGATCTCGGTCCGAAGGCGCCTCGGACATCCGGGCACCGCCCTGATCCGACCCCGGCCTTCCTCTTACGGGACCTGGACTCACAACCCGCACATGACGAGGGGCGGCGGACCGAGACCCGGTCCGCCGCCCCGCTCACCGGGTCAACTCACCCCGTCAGTGCCCCTTGAAAACAGGCGCCCTCTTCTCCATGAACGCGCTCATCCCCTCCCTCTGGTCCTCCGTCGCGAACAGCGCATGGAACACGCGCCGTTCGAAAAGAAGCCCGTCGCGCAGACCGGTCTCCAGGGCCCGGTCGACCGACTCGCGGGCGGCCGTGACGGCGTGGCTGCCGTAGGAGGCAACTGTCGCGGCGGCTTCCGTGCTCTCGGCGAGGACGCGGTCGTCTGGGACCACCCGCGACACCAGGCCCGAGGCCTCCGCCTCGCGGGCGTTCATCGTGCGGCCTGTGAGGATCAGGTCCATGGCCTTGGCACGGCCGACCAGGCGGGTGAGCCGCTGGGTGCCGCCGATGCCGGGGATCACGCCGAGCTTGATCTCCGGCTGGCCGAAGACCGCCGACTCGCCCGCGATGATCAGGTCACACATCATCGCGAGTTCGCAACCGCCGCCCAGCGCATAGCCGTTGACCGCCGCGATCTTCGGCGTCCGGAATCCGGCGAACTCCTCCCAGCCCGCGAAGTAGTCCTCCGCGGCCATGTCCACGGCAGACTTCCCGGCCATCTCCTTGATGTCGGCACCGGCCGCGAATACCTTCTCCGAACCGGTGACGACGAAGCAGCCGACATCCGGGTCGCGGTCCAACGGACGCAGTGCGTCGAGGAGTTCGGCCAGCAGCTCGCTGCTGAGAGCGTTCAGGACGTGCGGCCGGTGGAGTCGTACCGTGACGACGCGGTCATGACGTTCGATCTTGAGGGTATTCATCGACTCTCCCTCTCTCCTTCTCTCCTGACGGTCTGTTACGAATCCCAGATCGCGCCGTACGCGGGAATGCCGCGCTGCTCGAGACCGTGAACGACCTGCCAGGTCAGCTTCTTGTTGGAGATGCAGATGACAGCTTCGGCACCGAAGTCGCGGTACGCGGTGTACGCGAGCCGCACCATGTCCGGTTTGCCGTGCTGCGAGGTGTCCCAGACCAGAGCGTTCGGCTGGACGGCGAGGATCTCGTCGACCAGGCCGTCGCCGTAGGTCCTGCGGGGATCACGCGTCGCCCACACGAGCCGTGAAGGCACCTCGGCGGCCAGCAGATGCGGCAGGCAGGGACCGATACCGCTGCCGGTGGCGACGTAGATCACCTTGCTGAACAGGGTCTCGATATTGGCGACCCCTGCCGTGGTGATGCCCTTGACCCAGACCTTCGGGGGCGCGTCGTCGATGAACGAGCCCGTCCAGTCGCCCGCACGGGAGATGGTCAGCCGGAAGCCGGGTTCGCCGGGTGAGGGCACGTTGGCGAAGGAGTGCCACTCGGTGAGCGGGCTGCGGCTGATGGCGGTGGAGGACCCCGCGAAGGGGGTCACGCCGTGGTCGAATCGGGCCAACGCGACGTGCGTGGAGGGCCGTTCGATCCGTACGTCCACCTTGCGCAGCCGCAGCCAGGGCAGGGCGACGCTGAAGGTGACCACGGCCAGCACCCCGAGGGCGACCGGCCCCTGCGCGCCCAGCAGCGTGTGCGTCCAGAACAGTGCGAGGGCGCTCCAGCCGCCGAAGCGGTGGATCTTCTCGAAGTGGTCGTGGAAGCGGGAGCGGAAGGGCGGCAGCGCGGTGACGACGATGACGACGAGCAGGACGACGAGGACCCAACTCACCGTGATGAGTGGCAGGGGGGCGCCATCGACGGTCACCACGACCGCCCCCGCGAGGAACCACACGGCTCCGGCCAGTGCCCCGCCCACGTGCAGTCCGCCGAAGTGGTACACCTTCCCGAGCGTCCACCGCGCCTTCAGCGGCCAGCTGTTCGGAGCCCAAGTCGCGAGCCGGAAGAAGAGGTTGATGACGTACTGCTGCCGTACTACCACGGCGAGCGCGAGGTTCACGAGGGACGCGTAGCCGATGGCTTCGGCGTTCGGCGTCCAACTCGCCACCAGCAAGCCGATGTTGGCCAGTATCACCAAGGCCGCCAGGCGGTTGTAGTGCATCAGGCGGGGGTGCTTGAGGAGGCGACGGGGCGCGGACGTGAGCGGAGGGAGTTCGGCGAGAGCCGCGGGAGGGGTGGGAGGCGCTGCGCGCGTGGCGCCTCCCACCTCCACGGTTGAGGCCTCAGCGGACGAGGTCTCAACGGACGACGTCATCAGGCTGCCCCCTCTCGCACCGCCGACACCGGCAGCAGGGGTGCTCCCTCGCCATGAACCGTCACCGCCGGCGCGGAGTGCCGCGCGGCCTCCTCCCGCTCCGCCGCCAGCCGAAGCAGTGCCGCCCGGTCGACCTTGCCCCGGTCCGTCTCCGGCAGAGCGGCCACCGGGAGGACCGTGGCCGGCACGCAGTAGTACGGCAGTACGTCGGCCACCGCGCGCCGGGCCGCGTCCGGGTCGACGTCGGCCGGGCAGACGAAGGAGATCAGGCTGCGGGCGTCCCGCTTGAGCGTGATGGCGCGGGAGCAGCCCGCCACCGACTCCAGCACCGAGGAGACGGAGTCGAGTTCCACGCGGAAGCCGCGGACCTTGACCTGGTCGTCGGTACGGCCCAGATGCTCGAGTTCGCCGTCCGGCGTCCAGCGGCCGAGGTCGCGGGTACGGAACATGCGGTGCCCGCCGCCGAGGAAGGGGTCGGGGGCGTACCGCTCGGCGTTCAGCGCCTCGTTGTTCAAGTAGCCCGCCGATACGCAGTCGCCCCCGGCCCACATCTCGCCGACCTCCCCGATGGGCAGCGCACGCCGGTGCTCATCGAGGACGTACACCGTGTTGTTGGGGGTGGGGCGGCCGATCGTGAGCAGTGTGTCGTCCACGTGGTGGTGGCGCATCGTGTTGACGATCGTCGTCTCCGTGGGCCCGCAGGAGTTGTGGAAGGCGGACCGCCGGGCCCAGGTGTCCGCGAGCGGGCGCGGGCACGGCTCGCCCGCGACCGCCACCGTCCGCACACGGGGGCAGTCCGCCGGGTCGATCCCGGACAGCACCGTCGGCGTCGCGATCAGCACGTCCGCCGTACGGGCCGCCGCCGCGACGTCCTTGCCGCGGACTACGAGCGTGCCGCCGTGGGCCAGACAGCCGAGGATCTCCCAGGCGGCCATGTCGAAGGCGATGTTGAGGAGCTGGGCGACCCGGTCGCCGGGGCGAATGCCCAGGTCACCGGGTTCGGTGAGGAGGATGTTCGCGACGTTGCGGTGGGTGACCTTCACCCCGTTGGGCTTGCCGGTCGTGCCGGAGGTGAACAGGACGTAGCACCCGTCATCGGGGCGCACGGGCCGCTCGAGACGGACCGGCCCTTCCGCGGGGAGGCTGGCGAGATCGTCGTCGTCGAGCGTGATCAGGCGGTGTCCGGCGTCAGCCGGAGGCACCCGCAGCATGTGCTCCGACTGAGTGAGGACGACCCGGGTTCCGGCGGTGCGGATGACGTGCCGCAGTTGGTCGGTGGGCGTGAGGCCGATGTCCTGCGGGACGTACGCGGCGCCGGCCTTCAGCGTGCCGAGCAGTCCGACGAGCATCGGGATGGAGCGGCGTACGAAGAGGCCGACGTGATCGCCGGGCCGTACGCCCTCCCGTACGAGTCTGGCCGCGAGCCGGTCGGCACGACGGTTCAGCTCGCCGTACGTGATCGTCGTGCCCTGGTGCTCGGCGGCGACTGCGTGCGGCGCGGCGGTGGCCCGCCGTTCGACGGCGTGGTGGACGAGGGGGTCGGGGACGCGGACTTCAGGACCTTGGCCGAACTGCCAGAACAGGGCCCTGTCTCGGAGGGACAGATGGCTCAGGGGCATGCTTCACAGACCTCCTGGCTGTGTGGGGAGAAGATGCCTCGGGCGACTGAACGCTGACGTGCGTCGGTATGTCGAGCATCGTGCGGAGGTGCAGGGCCGCAACACCGGAGTGCGGTGGCGGCTCCAATAGCTTCAACGTTCAATGTGGGCTGCGTCACTGGGAAAACAAGTCACATGACTGGACTGACAGCACATCGACAGCTTCCGTACGGGCAGTCGACAGGAACCTCGCGTATCGCGTGTGTAACGCGACGTCTTGATCGAGTGGGATGTTGCCCACTCGATTCCTGATGTTCGTCGTCGCTGGTTGGTGAGCGGATTGCCCGCGTCGCGGGGGAGGTGGGTGGGACGCCGATCTGCCCCGACTGCTTCTCGCCGTCGCCGACCGCAAGAGGGCTCTCGGGCTCGCTGAGTGACGGACCGTAGGCAGGCGCACCGGGAGCTGCCGAAGCCGAACGTGAAGAGCTGCGCCGGCTGCGGAGGCCGGCCGCCGAGCATGCGGAGACGAACCAGGTGCTGCGAAAATCGGCGGTCTTCTTCGCGAAGGAGAACGATCGATGAGCGAGGTGTACGCGTTCATCGAGGCGGAGAAGACTGGTCTGGACGGCGTGCTCGGTTCTCGTTGAGCGAGCCCGTCCAGCCGCCATCCGATGGCGCCTTGTCCCTGACCACAACTCCGTCGTTGTGCCTGCCCGTCTTGTACGGCACTGCGGAACGGTCCGAGGCAGCGACGGCCCGGTCGTTGCACTCCGACCGAGAACGCAAAGAGCGTGATCGCGGCATGTCGGGCGATCATCGCGCTCAGTGCAAGGGCCCGGACTGTGTGGTCGCGAGCCTGGCGGCCGTTGCATCCTCGGAGTTCACGGAGTCGACGCTCACGGAGGAGGAACGTCGTGAGCGTACGGAGCGGACGTGCCTGCCTGATGGAGGACTTCGGGTCGAAGAAGGGAGAGCGGCGATGGGCCCATGGCTTCAGGAGGCATGTGGCGGCCTGTCGGGGAGATGCGGCCGTGGGCTCCCGCACATCCTTGTGCTGGACATGCCGCCGATGTCGGCGCTAACGGGGAATCGGCGGGTGTTCGGGTTGATCCACGGGCGCATTTCGAGCCGGAGGACCAGACTGTGGGTTCCGGTGCTGTCGGTTCTTGAGGCGGACGCGGAGCATTCCGGGATGGCCGAGTGCGTCGGTCTGCTCGACGACCGCCCGCACCGCGGATCGGTCTCGTCATGGAAGCCCTTGGCGGACGGGAAGAGCAGGTTCAGCTCGCCGGCCGCGGGCTTCGACTCGTCCGGAGGAATGGAGCCAGGGAGGATCACGAAACCGTCTTCACGCCACGCCTGTGCCGCTTCTGTGAGATCCATCGGGCCAGGATGATTACGGCGAGACGGCGGGCAATCGGTTCTTCGGTAGGTCGTGCGGCTCCGGACCGGAGGATCTTCGACTTCCGCCCCGCCCCGCCTCGCCTTGCAGAAGCCGGCGCGGCACCCCGAGACCCGAGTGAAGGGGTCGTGGTCCACCTGGTCATGCGCTGGGCACAGGGGTCCGCGACGGGGATGATGAGTGAGCTGGCTGCGTCGATCGCCCAAGGGGAGTGGCAGTTGATGAGAGCGTGTGTTGTCGGGGCCGGCCCCGGGGGAATCGTCACCGCCAAGGTACTGCTGGAGAACGGCTTCGACGTCACGGTCTTCGACAAGTACCGTCAGGTCGGCGGAGTTTGGTCATCAGGAGGCTGCTACGACGGGCTGGCCAACCAGTCCGCGCTCCGCATCTTCGAGTTCGCGGACCTGCCCAACCGTTTGCACTTCGCCGGCGCGGCGAGGACGCCAACGGCACCGGTCTGCTGGAACTGCTCGCGCTCGCCACACTGGCCGCCGTCCTCGCCGGCGTCTCAACAACCTCTCCGCCGTGCCGGTGTTGCTGCCGCTGATCGCCACGTCGGGGCCCGGGGCCGTGCTCGCCGTGCTGCTCGGGGTGAACATCGGCACTGCGGGTCTCGCTGACCGTCATCGGAGGAGGCCGATGTCATGGACGTGGTCGTCTGGATCGTCGAGGGCACCTGGCTCGCGTGCGTGGACGCCGCCCGCGCCCACGCCCCGGACGCCGGCATCGTCCTGCTGCACGTCACGCCGGCCGGCCGACATCTCCGGCGCCGCGCACGGCGCCTTCGCCGGACTGCTGGGGCGCGGGCACCCCGAACGCGACCCGGGCACACGTGTGGAGCGGCTTGCCGCCGCCTCCGCGCGCGAGCTGCTCGGCGCCGCTGCCGACCGACTGGAGCGCCCCCTGTGACGCGTATCGAGCGCACCGGGCGTGTCGAGCGCGAGGTCGTCGCTGCGGCCGAGGGGTGCGATCTGCTCGTCCTGGCCCGCGACGGCGACCGCACCCACCTCGGGCCGCACGGCCGCGGGTCCGTCAGCCGTTTCGTCGTCGACCACGCCCCCTGCCCCGTGCTCCTGGTCCGGCCCGAGTCGTCGCCGGACCTGTCGACCCTGCCGCCTCCGCCCGCCCCGCCGGTGTGAGCACACCGGCGGGACGAGCGGTGACCGAATTCCGCGGTCGGCGGGTGGAGTTGGTGTGGCCCGGAAGGGTCAGCGGTTGAACGTCAGGCTGGGCGCCGCGTTACGGGCCAGCGTGTGGGCCTGGTCGGGCCACCAGGTACCGGCGGGCGGGTCGACGATGCCGTACTCCGGATCGATCGTGCCACCGGTGTTGCGCGTGCAGCTGCCGTCGGACTCACCGGGGATCTTGATCCACAGGTAGGCGTCGACGAGCGGGACGCCGGTGTCGGCCGTGGGGCGCGGGCCGAGGCCGCGGCCGGGAGCGTTGCACCAGGGCTCCGGGTCGCCTGTGTACTTGCCCGGCTCGGGGGTCCAGGCGCCCAGGCCGTTGCGGCTGGTGTCGATCACGAAGTGGTGCAGCCGGTCGGAGGACGGAGAGCCTACGTTCTGGTCGAACCAGAGGTCGGTCCACCGCCAGGTGGCGGGGTCGTCGGCGGAGACGGAGTTGCCGGGAGTGCCGTCGTTGGGGGCGGCGTGGGAGTAGTGCTGGCCGGCGCACCGCTCGGCGTGGCCGCGAGCGTCCTCGGGCCCCTCGGTGGCGTACCACATGCACTTCGCTATCCAAGTGCCGTACCTGGCGTTGTGGTCGGTGGGGTGGGTGTTGGACACGTTCAGGGCGAAGCCGTCGCCGTGCTCGACCCCGGAGTCCAGCAGGCGCTGTGCCATGTCGCCGACCGGGCGCCACTGCACGTTCCCCGCGTCCAGGTACACCGCCGTGCGGGGCTTGGCCTTCAGGGTCTTCACGGCGTAGGCGAGGTCGGCGGTCCGCTCGGCGGTGAGTTCGCCGGACGGGTCCACGTCGGGCCCGCAGTCGTTGGGCAGCAGGGCCGTGCCGTCGGGTTCGACGACGACCACCGCCTTGTTGTTGCCGATGCCGGCGGCGAAGGCGTCGATCCACTTCCGGTAGGCGGCGGACGACGCGGCGCCGCCGCTGGAGTACTGCGTGCAGTCCCGGCCCGGGACGTTGTAGGCGACCAGGACGGGCGTACGGCCCACGGCCCGGGCCCGGTGGACGAGCTTGCTCACCTTGCCGCGCACCTGACCGGGCGTGCCCTCGGTGAACCACTCGGCCTGCGGCCAGCTCGCCATCTTGGCCATGTTCGCGGCGTTCCCGAAGTCGCCGTTCTTGAAGTCCACGACAGCCTGCTTCGCGGCCTTGCTGTGCGGGTCCACGTAGAACTTGGTGGCCGGGGTGACCGCGTCCTGCGTGGGGGTGGCCTGCGGCTGTGCCTGCGCCTGAGTCGCGGTGAGAGCGGCGCAGGCGGCGAGGGCCGCGACACAGGCGGCCGTGCGGCGCCGTAGGGTGGGTGGAGTCATGAGTGCTTCCTGATCGATGAGATGGGTGAGCAAGCGCCCGCCGCCCCGGTCGACTGCCGTTCGCCCGGGTGGGAGGCGGGGCGTGGTGGAACCCCTCGACGGTGTGGCGAGGGTTGCCCGTGGCCCGGTCGCGGGGCGTGGTGGTGCCGGGCCACGGGAGTTCGGGGATCAGAAGCCGTAGATCATCTTGTAGGCGGTCTCGGGGAGGAACTGCCCGGCCGTGGAGCCCGATCCGGTGCCGCAGTTGCCGTCCGACTCGCCCGGGGTCTTTATCCACAGCAGCATCTCGGCGCCTCCGCCCGTCTGGCTGGCGGGGCCGATGCGGCGGCCCGGGGCGTTGCACCACTGGCCGTTGGAGCCGTTGCCGTTGCGGCTGGTGTCCACGACGAACGGCTTGGTGTAGCCGTAGCGCGCGCTGAGCTCGCGGTTGACGGCGTTCCCGTAGGCGGTGTTCTCGGAGGTGGTGAAGTAGTTGGAGACGTTGAGCGAGAAGCCGCGGGCCTGGCGGAGGCCGGCTTCGTGGAGGTGCTGGGCCATGGCCGCCGCGTCGGCCCAGCCCGGGTTGCCCGCGTCCATGTAGACCCAGGTGTTGGGGGCCTGGCGGTTGAACTCCGCGATCGCGCCGGTCAGCATGGCCCGGCGTTCGTTGATCTGCGCCTGGGTCATGCAGCCGTAGTCTCCGAGGGAGTCCGGTTCGAGGATGACGACGGCCGGGCGGCCCGCGATGCCGCCCGCGAACTGGGCGATCCAGCTGGCGTAGGCGGACGGCGAGGAGGCTCCGCCCCCGGAGTGCCCGCCGCAGTGATCGCGGTGGTAGATGTTGTAGGCGACAAGGATGGGGAGTTTGTCGCTCTGGTCCGCAGCCCCGACGTAGGCGCCCGTGGCGGTGCCGATGGTGCCGCTCCAGGAGCCGAACCAGCGGGCCATCGGGGTGTTGGCGATGGAGGCATTGATCGCGGAGGCGCGGCCGTCGCCGGGGTTGGCGGCCACCCACTGCTTCGGGGTGGAGTTGGGGTCCACGTAGAACCCGCTGGTCAGGGTGGTCGGGTCCGCGGCGTGGGCGGACGGGGCGAGGGTGAACGCCAGCGGCAGGGCACAGAGTGCTGCCACCAGTGCGCGGACCTTGCGGCGCATGACAGTACCTCGACTTCCGGGCAGGGACGGGGGCACGAGGGGCGCTTGGGAGCGCTCCCACTGGAAGCGGTCCCAATCGTGTGGTCGGCTGGTTTAACTGTCAATAGCCTGCGCGAAACCAGAAATACACACGGGGATGCAGGGACAAGGAAGTCACCCAATTGGGAGCGCTACCAGTGACCCGTCCGACAGCCGCCCGGCTGTGGAAGACTCACGGCCCATGGCAGAAGATGCGCCGCGTCGCCAGCCGACGCTCGACGAGGTGGCCGAATACGCCGGTGTCTCCCGCTCCGTGGCCTCCCGGGCCCTCAACAACGCTCCGCACGTCAGCCGCGCCAAGCGTGAGGCGGTCGAACGCGCCGTCCGTCACCTCGGCTACGTACGCAATCCGAGCGCCCGCGCCCTGGCCACCCGGCAGACGGGAGCCGCCGCGCTGGTGGTCTCCGGAGAGGACCCGTCGATCTTCGCCGATCCCTTCTTCGCCCAGGTCATCGTGGGTGCGGCGGAAGCCTTGGAGGAGGCCGATCTGCATCTGATGCTGTGCCTGGCCGCTTCCGACCGAGGGCGCAAACGGGTCGAGGAGCTCCTCCGCTCCAGAGGCGCGGACGGGGTCATGCTGATGGCGCTGCGCGAGGACGATCCACTGGCCCGCAAGGCCGAAGAGGCGCACATGCCGGTCGTGTTCGGCGGCCGCCCGGTCGGATCGGCCCCCCGGTGGTACGTGGACGTCGACAACGTCGGTGGAGCCCGCGAAGCGACCGAGTACCTCCTCTCGCGCGGCCGCAGGCGCGTGGCCGCGATCTGCGGGCCGCTGGACACCGAGGTCGGGCGGGCGCGCTACCGAGGCTACCGGGACGCCATGCTGAGCGCAGGTCTCGATCCGATCCCTCCGTTGGAGGGCGACTTCACCGAGCCCGGCGGAGCCGCCGCCACGGCCGTGCTGCTGGCCAACCACCCTGACGTGGAAGCCGTGTTCGCCGCCAACGACAACATGGCGGCGGGCGCCCTGCGCACCTTGCGGGAGGCAGGCCGGCACGTCCCTGCCGACGTCGCCGTCGTCGGCTTCGACGATCTGGCCGTCGCCCGGATCGCCGATCCGCCGCTCACCACCGTCCATCAGCCCGTACAGGCACTGGGACGGGAGATGGCACGCATGCTCGTCGCCCTCGTCAACGGCCAGGACCCCACGCCGCTGATCCTGCCTGCGCGGCTGGTCGTGCGCTCCAGCGCGTGACGGCCATGGTCCGGGCCGGACGGGAAGGTCCGTAGCCGGCCAGCGGGTGGGGGCGGTCCGGTGATCAGGCCGAGCCAAGACGCGTGGCGGCCGTCAGCCGACCCAGCACGCTCTCGCCCGCCCCGCCGTCCCGGCTCGACCAGTGCACCCGCCCGGCGCGGGTGACCTCCCGAATGATCCGAAGGCCCGGCAACCGGTCGTAGACGCCGCGCGCCCGGGCACGGGCCACCGCCAGGACCCGCGTGCTCATCCGGTAGCTCTCGACGCGCCGGAGCGCCCGGTGACCGACGTAGAAGGTGTAGCCGGCTGCTCGCACGGCCTGGCCGACCTTGCCCGCGTAGTGGTTCCGCTGCTCCGGGGAAGGGAGTTCGCAGGTCAGCAGAGTGCCCCCTTCGCGGGCGATGTGGGCGGACGGGTCGAAGACGACCCGGCGACCTGCTCGGTGCCGCGGCGGGTTGCCTGACCGCTCGCGGCCGACCTGCTCTCGACGACGGCCGGTTGGCCCAAGGGAGCGCCCGGTGGGTGCCAACCCGCTGGACATCGCGCGGGCTCATGCGCGACTGCTCGCCCACGTCCGCAGGGCCGACGTCCACGATCCCCTCGCTCGGGCCCGCCCGTCATCGCTGATGCGCCGTAAGCCTCCCTGCTCGATGGGGTGCGCAGTCGTGGCATGTGGTCACACGTGTGGACTGCCGGGTTGCTCGGGTCACCAAGAGCTGCCGATCCGCGGTTGAATGCCGGTGTGCCACGGAAAGTGGTGGAATTCGGCGAGGACGATCCGAAGGTGCTGGCCGGGGCTGGGTCCTTGGAGCGGGGGCTGGGGTATCCGGATGCGGTGTGCGCGCTGGACGTGGGGGAGGGCTCGGTCACCGCCGTGGTGCACGGAACGGACGTCCACGAGGTGGAACTCACCCTCGGCGGGGGTGACGGGATCTCGGGATGGTGCGATCGCCCGTACGGGCACGGCAGCTTCTCCGGGAAAGCAGCAACCGACCAGGGCCCGCGACCAGCACTTCTCCAGCGCCGGCGTCAGCGGGCGAGGACGCGGTCCAACCAGGCCAGCAGGTCGCTGACGATCTCCTTCTTGTTGGTCTCGTGGAACAGCTCGTGGCGGGCTGCGGGATAGATGAGGTAGGTCACGTCGGTGACGCCGGCCTCGCCGTAGCGTTCGACGAGCAGGTTGCTGCGTGAGAGCTCGGCGTTCAGCGGGTCGTGATCCCCGACCAGGACGCAGATGGGCAGATCCGCCGGGATGCCCTTGGGCTGGGCGAGTGACGCCGAGGCGACGGTGATGTCGGCCATGCCCTGGGCATCGAGGCTGAAGCCGCACATGGGGTCGGCGAGGTAGGCGTCGACGGCCGGTTCGTCCCGGCTGAGCCAGTCGAACGGCGTGCGGCCGGGCTCGAACGCCCTGTTGAGCGCGAGCAACGGGTCTTCTCCCGCCGCGGCCTCCTGCGCCTGTGCCGCGAGCATGACGTCGACCGCAGTAGTGCCGGCGAGGGCGAGTGCGTCGATCAGGTGGGCGTGGTCCAGGACGTACTGCTGCGAGGCGAAGGAACCGAGGCTGTGTCCGAGCAGCACCAGGGGCAGGCCGGGGTGCTGCTCGCGGACGGTCTCCGACAGGGTGACCATGTCACCGACGAGTCGGTTCCAGCCGTCGTCCCCGAGCTGACCGGGCTCGGCATGCCTGCTCAGCCCGTGTCCGCGGTGATCGTTGGCATAGACGGCGTAGCCCTGGGCGGTCAGTGCTGCCGCGAGGGGGGCATAACGGCCGGCGTGCTCTCCCATGCCGTGGGCGATCTGGACGACGGCTCGCGGGGGCGCCTCCGGCTTCCATTCGTGCACGTGGATCTGGACGCCGTCTTCGCTTTCGAAGGTGAACATCGGGTTCCTTGTCTTGGGTACGCGGGCAGCCCTGAGAGCCCGGCCGAGTGGCAGAGGGTGGGCCGGCCCGAGTGGTTCAGGCTCACGGCGGGTGCGGTGTAGGCGGTTGTGGCCGCCGGCCGGTTCAGGCGTGCTGCTCGCCGAGGTAGCCGGCGATGATGCGGGACTGGTCGGCGCGGAGTTCCCGGGCCGAGGCGTGCGTGGTGATCTCGCCGTGGGAGAGGACGTAGCCGCGGTCGGCTATGTCGAGGGCGAGACCGACGTGCTGTTCGACGAGCAGCACCCCGCAGCCGGTGTCGTCGGCGTAGCGCCTGACGATGGGCAGCAGCTCCTCGACGATGATGGGTGCAAGGCCCAGGCTGAGCTCGTCGAGCAGGAGCAGCTTGGGGCCGCGGGCCAGCGCTCGCCCCATGGCGAGCATCTGTTGCTCGCCGCCGGAGAGCAGTCCTGCCTTGCGGTCCTGGAGGCGGGACAGGGCGGGGAAGTAACGCTGGGCGGCCGCCTGGTCCAGGCGCTCGCCCCGGTGCCCGAGGCGCAGGTGTTCCGCCACCGTGAGGCCGGAGAAGATGCCTCGTCCTTCCGGAACGTGGGCGATGCCGAGGCGGGCGCGGGTCGCTGCCGGGATCCTGCCGAGGTCCGTCCCGTCGAAAGTGATCGTGCCGGCAAGGGGGCGCAGCAGCGCGGAGACGGTCTTGAGCGTGGTGGTCTTCCCCGCTCCGTTGGCCCCGAGGAGGGCGACGACCTCTCCCGCGCCCACTTCGAGGTCGATCCCGCGGATGACGGCGGCTCCGTCGTATCCGGCGGTGAGCCCGGCCACCTTCAGGATTGTGGTGCTCATGGTGTCTCCGGTGTGCTGGTGAGGGCCTTGGCGGAGCCACCGGCCGAAGTGCCGGGCGCGGTGGCGGGCTGGACGGCGGACGCCCCGAGGTAGGCGGTCACGACGGCGGGGTCGGTCCGGACCTGTGCCGGTGTACCGGAGGCGATCACCTTGCCGAACTCCAGGACGACGACGTGGTCGCAGATGCCCATCACGAGGCTCATGTCGTGGTCGATGAGGAGCAGCGCGGTACCGGCGTCGGCGACCGCGCGCAGTCTGCGTCCGAGTTCGGCGCTCTCCGTGGTGTCCAGGCCGGCCGCGGGTTCGTCGAGACAGATGACGCGGGGGCGGGCTGCCAAGGCCCGTGCCACACCGACGAGTTTGCGTCTGCCCTGGGACAGCTCGTGTGCCGAGGCGTCGGCCAGGTCCTCGAGTCCGAGGGCCGCGAGGGCCTGAGGGACAGCGGGGTTCGGGGACGGGCGGCGCCCGAAGGTCTCGCCGAGCGTGGTCCACCACGTCGAAGGGTCCGCCGTCACCTGGAGGTTCTCCGCGACCGTGAGGTCTTCGAAGAGTTCGCTGCTCTGGAAGGTGCGGGCGAGCCCTCGTCGGGCCCGTACATGGGGCGGCCGTCCGGTCAGGTCCTTGCCGTCCAGTTCCACCCTTCCGCGGGCGGCGACGAGACCGGTGACCGCGTCCACGAAGGTGGTCTTGCCGGCCCCGTTGGGGCCGATGAGCCCCACGAGTTGGCCCTCGCCGACCTCCAGGGAGACATCGCTGAGCGCGTGGACGCCGCCGTAGCTGACGCCCAACTGCTGGACAGAGAGCACGTTCACGGTGCGACCTCCTTGGCCTCGGCAGTGGTACGGCCGAGGTGGATCTCCGGGGAGCCGACGGCGGATGCCTTGTCGGCCGGTGGTCCCGTCGTGGCCGCCGCGCGTCTCGCCCTCTTCGCCGCCCTCCGGCGGTGGGCGGCGCCCGCGATGCCGTCGGGGTTGGCGATCAGCGTCACGATCAGGGAGACGCCGCCGAAGAGCAGGGCCCAGGTCCCCTTGATCCCGAACCACTTGTCCAGCGCATGGGGCAACAGTGCCTCGGTGGACATCAGCCCCGCGATCACGGCTCCGGACACCATGGTGATGCCGCCGATGTAGGCGAAGCCGATCAGGCCGAGTGCGGCCAGCGCGGTGAACCGGGCGGCGCTGACCGAGCCGAAGTTGTAGCCGTAGAGGGTGCCGGCGGCGCTGGCGATGAAGGAACTGATCGTGAACGCGGCGATCTTGACGGCCCGCACGTCGACACCGGCTGCCGCGGCGGCGCGCTCGTTGGAGCGGACGGCGAGCATCCGCCGGCCGAGTCCGGTGCGCCGCAGGTGGGCGACGTACAGTCCGAGGGCCACGGTGACGGCCAGAACGAGGAAGCCGAACATGGGGCTGGGTTCGTTGCCGTCCAGGCCGCGGAAGTCCGCTTTCGGTCCGAGGTCGATCCCGAACAGGCGCGGCGGGGGCACGGTCACTCCGGCCGTTCCGCCGAACCAGGTGTTGTTGAACAGCGCCTGTTCCATGGCCAGGGCCGCGGCCAGGGTGACGACGGCCAGGCTCACACCCCGCACCCGCAGGGCGGAGACGCCCGCGGCCACTCCGAGCAGGGTGGCCAGCACCATCGCGCCGAGGGCGGAGAACGGGAACGGGATCCCCCACCCGACCGAGAGGTGGGAGAGGACGAAGCCCGCGGTTCCGGAGAGCGCGAGCTGCATCACGGAGATCTGTCCGACGTAGCCGGTGATGACGACGTAGGACAGGACGATGACCATGCCGATCAAGGAGTTCGTGAGTGCCTGGCGGAAGTCGAACGGGAGCACTATCAGTGCGGCGGCGGCGATCGTGGCGGATATCAGAGCGGGACGCAGCAGCCGCTCCGGCAAGGGCACCGCAGGCAGTCGCTGTTCGACGAGTTCACCGCGGCGCGGCAGACCCGCGCCCCGCACGTACAGGGCGACGACCATCAGGGCGAAGACGAGGAGCTGCTGGAGGCCGGGCATGGCGTTGCCGTTGTCGGTCGGGAACCAGCTCTGCGTGGACAGGTAGTACACGATCGACTGGAGCACTCCGATGAGGATGCCCGCGGTGCAGGCGATCCACAGCGAGGTGAACCCGGCGAAGAGGGCGGCGGCCAGGGCCGGGACCACCTGCAGGGGGAGCGTCATGGAGTCGACCTGGACGATGGGCGCGGCCAGGACACCGAGCAGTCCGGCGACCAGGGCGGCCAGGAGGGTGTTGGCCATCGAGACGCTGTTGGGCGACAGGCCTGCCAGCAGAGCGGCCTGTTCGTTCTCCGAGGCCGCGCGGGTGGCCAGGCCGAAGCGGCTCCACCGGTACAGGGCCCCGAGGGCCAGGGCGATCACGACGACCAGTCCGGCCAGGACGAAGCGGTCGGAGGGTGTGGTGATGCCCAGCATGGTGACGGTGCCGGTCGGAAGGATGCTCGGTGCCTGCTGCGGCTGCACCCCGAAGACCAGGAGCACGGTGGCCTGCAGGGTGAGCAGGACGCCGAGGGAGGCCGCGAGTTTGGCCAGGGGCGAGACGGTGCGCAGCGGCTTGAAGACCGCCACCTCTGTCAGGACTCCGACGGCCAGCGCGACTGCGAGCGCCCCGGCGAGAGCGGGTCCCACGGGCAGGGTGAAGCCGAAGAAACCTGTGGTCAGGGCCCAGAAGGCATAGGCCGAGGCCATGGCGACCGCGCCGGTGGACAGGTTGATGATGCCCGAGCCCCGGTAGGTGACCACCACGCCGAGCGCGATGCCGGCGATCAGTGCCCCCTGGCCGAGGCCGAGCACGGTGAAGAGCAGGATCTGTTCCAATTCATGACTCCTGTCATGAGTCCGCGAGTCCGGGAGTCCGCACCGCTGAGGCTGCGTCCGGGGAGGCGTGCAGCCTCAGCGGTGGCGGCGGGGAGGGCGGGGCTCACTGGGGCGGGCGAATCCAGTCGGTCAGGGGCTTGAACTGGCCCTTGCCCTCGTACTGGTAGAACCTCGCCTGGTCGTTGCAGACGGCGGGGGCGTCCGGGTACTTGCCGCACGCGACCTCTGCGGCGCCCATGACGACCGGCCCGGGGAACTTCTTGAGCTGCTCGGTCACCGACGCGGGGGTGATCTTGTCCGGGCCGATGGCGTTGAGCACCTTCGCGTACGTCAGGATCGTGCTCCAGCCCAGCGGCGCGAAGACCTTGGACTGGTCGTCCTTGCTCAGCCCGGCCTGCGCCGAGGCCTTCAGGTACGCCTTGGAGTCGGCGGCCGAGGAGTCCATCGGCAGTGTCTGGGCGACGCCGTACGTCCAGGCGGGCAGGTCCCCTCCGAGCCCCTGGGCGACATCGGGGGACATGCACAGCGGCGTGGAGACCACCGGCTTGGTGACATTGAGCTGCTTCAGTGCCTTGGCGATTCCGACACATCCGCCACCGATGGAGATGGGGACCACGACATCCGCGGTGTTCGCCCCGGCCGCGGTGACCGGGCCGATCAGGTCGGTGGACTGCGCGTCGAATCCGACGGACTTCACCTTCAGGCCGGCGGCCTTCAGACCCTTCACCGCCGCCCCGGAGGCGATCTTGTCGCCGGGGGTGCTCGTGTGGATCACCGCCGCGGTCTTCGCCTTCAGCACGTCACGGGCGTACGTGCCCCAGGTGCCGAAGATGTGCGGCAGGTCGCCGAACGTGCTGAAGGTGTTCTTCGCGGTGGGCATGGTCGGGCCCGTCGCCACTCCGACCAGCACGGGCTTCTTCCCCGCGATCACGGAGTTGAAGGAGGCGTCACCGAGGTAGAGATTGCCGACGCCGATGGCGGAGACCTCCTTGTCGCCCAGCAGTTGCTGGCCGCACTTCTGTCCCTCCTCCTCGGCGGACACCACCGTGCAGACGTTCAGCTTCAGCGGGTGCCCGCCGATGCCGCCCAGCTCGTCATTGACGTACTTCACGGCGGCCCGGGCGCCCAGGGTGGCTTCGGGGTTGCCGCCGGGGCCGCCTTCGACGTTCACCCAGCCCAGCGTGACCGGGTCGAGGCCGGCGTCGGCCTTGCCCGCCTTTCCGTCGACGTAGTCGAGGTAGTCCGTCACGACGTCACTCGCCGAGCGGGAGTCCGAAGTCGCGGAGGAGCCACCTCCGGAGGCGCCGGACGACGAGGGTGCGTCGGTACCCGATCCGCTGCATGCGGCGACGCCCAGCAGGGGCGCCATGGCGGCGGAGACGAGGCCGAGTCTCAGGGGGCGTGAGATCGAGGGCATGCGGGATCCTCCTGGATCGGAAAACGGCAGGGCGGCGTTGCCCGGCACGGCATGCGGGAAAGCAGACGAAGGCAGAGGAAGGCAGGTGGGCGCACCGGGATGACCGGTGCCTCGGACCAGCCCGAGGGACTTCGAAAGGCCAGGTGATCGGCGCTTTCGAGTTCCGTAACTTTCTTACGGATCGGGAATCTAGGTGTACGCTGGCGCCCTGTCAACGCCCCGGTTCACACCGAATTAACGATCATGCAATGGGAGGGGAAGGACATGACGGAGCACGCCGTGAGACGCAGGCTCCCTCGGCGCTCACCCGAAGAGACCCGGGCCCTCATGCTGGAAGCGGCCACCAAGCTCGTCTGCGCCGGTGCCTCCGACACGAGCGAGGAGGCCGTCTCCGCAGCCCTTGCGCACATCCGCGTCAAGCGGGTCACCGAGGAAGCCACCCGCATCATGCGGGAGAGGCTGGGCGACGACACGGCACCGGCGATCACGACCGGATCCATCTACCAGATCTGGCCCGCCCAGGCCGACTTCCAGGCGGATCTCCTCTTCCACCTCACCAGCCGGCAGGCCGAACTGGTCCCGGGGCTGCCGGAGAGCATCCGGCGTTTCAAGGAGGCGGTCGACAGCGGGACGACCTGGCAGGAGGCTCTCAACGACGTCCTGACGGACAACCACGAGAACCACCGTGTGGACCCGGTCTACCGTGTGCTGCTCGGCTTCTACGCCAGTGCCGCGAACCCACGCGTCCGCGATGCCCTGGGGCACTACGGCGAGTCGTTCACCGAGGTCGCCTGCGAGGCGTACCAGGCGCTGCTGGACGCCTACGGGCTGCGCATGCGCGCGCCCTACAAGATCGAACACCTCGCCACCACCATCGCCGCACTGCTCGACGGCTTCCATATGCGCTGGATCGCCGGACATCCCAATCTGGAGGACCCGGAAGGACGGGACCGCTGGTCCCTGGCGACCCGGGCCGCGGTGATGGTGTTCGACCAGTTCACCGAACCGGCGTAGGTGGGTGCGCACGTCCATGCGTCGATGAGCGCGGAGCGTCTGCGCATCGGATCGGCAATCTGCCGTCGGCGTGATCGCCCGTGCAGGCGGTCACGGATGGTCGATGCCCCATGGGTTCGGGGTGGGGCCCCCGGGTGTGCCGCACGCGGTCTTCGGTGGGAGGAGGCGCCGGGCGGCGATTCGGGTGGTGCGGAACGCCGTGTCCGCCGTTGTGGAGGCGGGCGTCAAGTGGCTTGTGGTGGAGGGGAGTTCGGTCCGCGCCAGAGGTCTCCCCGGGTACGCCGCCATGAGGAGGCCGGTGCAGTCGTCGCGTTCCCTCGGTGAGAGGCCCGCGGGGAAGCCGATGGTCCGGGGGCTGCTCCCGTCGGTGGTCAGGCGGAAGCGCAGGACGGACCTCAGGTTCGTCCCCGCCGTCGTGGCGGTGGCCTCCCAGAACTGGACCTGCACCGTGATCGGTTCGCACAGGGGCGCGCCGGTGTGCGGACCGATCACCACCGCCGCGTCCTCGGCCGCCGCCTCGTCGGGGAACGACACCCGCAGCCACTCCGCCCGCTTCTCGGCCGACCAGCCGTCGGCCGCCCGGCAGGCGCCGGCGCCCGCCTGTACTCCGTCGGCCTTTTGGGCCTTCTCCGCGCAGCCGCTGGTCAGCAGCGCAAGAGCCGCCGTCAGTGACGCCAACGACCCGTGGGCGAGCTGGGGCCTGGACATGGTCTCCCTCGATCGGCGGGGGCGAGGCGCCGGCGGCCTCGCTCGGTGGAGGCAGTCTTCGCGGAGCGCGGTGAGGGCCGGGGGGCCGGAAAGGGGCATGTGGCCGACTTGTGATCAACAGGCTCTCGCGGGGCCGGGCCGTCCGTCTCGCGGGAGCGGTTCTGGCGGGGGTCCGGCGGGACTACTTGCTGGTACAGGCGCGGCCGATCGACAGTTTGTCGCCTGATTTCCCATTTGGTTGAACAGTTGTCGATCGCTGTCCACGATTCTCCTGTCCAGTGCCCGGAGGCACGACTTCCGGCCCCGTCGCTGCAGAAGCGAGTCGAGCATGGTGCGCGTCCGTTCGTCCCTGGCCCAGCTGCCCGCCTACGTCCCCGGCCGCAAATTGCCCGGCGCGGTCGCGCTGGCGAGCAACGAGTCCCCGTACGGGCTGCTGCCCGGTGTCGCGGCGCGGCTCGCGGAACTGGCCGGGGGGGTGTCGCGCTATCCCGACATGAGCGCCGCCGCGCTCGTCCGGGCCCTCGCCGAGCACCACGACGTCGACCCCGAGCGGATCGCGGTGGGCGCCGGTTCCTCGGAGGTCTGCGCACAGCTGCTGCACTCGGTCGTCGGGCCCGGCGACGAGGTCGTCTTCGGCTGGCGGTCCTTCGAGGCGTACCCGATCCTCACGGCGGTGGCGGGCGGCACGGCGGTGCGGGTCCCCCTGCGTGCGCACGGGCTGGACCTCGACGCCATGGCCGAGGCGGTCGGCGACCGGACCCGGCTGGTGTTCGTCTGCAACCCCAACAACCCCACCTCCACCGCGGTCGGCGAGCAGGCGCTGCGCGACTTCGCGGACCGGGTGCCGCAGGACGTACTGATCGTCGTCGACGAGGCGTACCGGGAGTACGCCGACCCGGAGCTGGTCCCCGACGCCCTCGCGCTGCTCGGCGACCGGCCGAACGTGGTGGTGCTGCGGACCTTCTCCAAGGCGTACGGCCTGGCCGGGCTGCGGGTCGGATACTGCGTGGGCCCGTCCGGCATCGCGGAGCACGTCCGCAAGACCCAGATCCCTTTCAGCGTCAGCGCGCTCGCCCAGGAGGCGGCGGTGGTCGCCCTCGGCGAGCACGCCGAGGTCGTCCGGCGGGCCGCCCTCACGAGCGCCGAACGGCAGCGGGTGACACTGCGGTTGCGCGACCTCGGCTTCGAAGTCCCCGACTCCCAGGCCAACTTCGTCTGGCTGCCGCTCGCCGGTGACAGCGCGGACTTCGCCCTGCACTGCCTCGGCGGCGATGTCGTCGTGCGCCCGTTCGTCGGCGAGGGCGTCCGGGCCACCATCGGGCTGCGGGCGGAGAACGACGCCCTGCTCGCGCTCGCCGCGAGCTGGAGAGGCTGACGGCCGTGCGTGTGGGGCCGTACGAGCGGCATCGCGAGCTGCTGCAGCAGGCGGTACGGGCCGTGGCGGCCGGTGAGTGCTGCGCACCGTTCACTCGCGCGGGGCGGGGCGGCGCCGACGCGGGCATGAGGTCGGCACGGACCGCGGAGAAGGTGTTCGGCTCGCTGTCGGGCCGCGCCTTCGAACTCGGCCAGCCCGGTGAACTCGGCCGGGTGAGCAGCGAGTCCTCGCCGTACGGGGTCGTCATGGACATCGGCTATCCGCGGTGCGACCCCGCGGCGCTGGTGGCGGCGGCCGGCCGGGCGATGGCCGGCTGGCGGGCCGCCGGGCCGTACCAGCGGGCCGGGGTGGCGGTGGAGATACTGCGCCGGCTGAACACCCGCAGCCACGAGCTGGCGCTCGCGGTGCACCACACCACGGGCCGGTCCCTCTCGGCCGCGTTCCGGGCCGCCGGGCCGCCCGCCCAGGACCGCGCACTGGAGGTGGTGGCCCGCGCGTTCGCCGAATCGGAGCGCGTTCCCGCGGACCTGCGCTGGGAGAGTCCGCGCGGCCGGAAGGAACCGCTGGCGATGGCGGGCACCTGCGCCCTGGCGCCGCGCGGTGTGTCCCTGCTCGTCGGCTGCCCCGAGCATCCCACCTGGAACGGCTGGCCGGCCTTGTTCGCCAGCCTGGTGACCGGCAACCCGGTGATCGTGGCCCCGCATCCCCGATCCGTGCTGCCGCTGGCGATCACCGTGCGCGTCGCGCGGCAGGTGCTGGCGGAGGCCAGGCACGACCCCGACCTCGTCACCCTGGCCGTCGCGGCACCCGGGGAACCCCTGTGGCAGCGGCTGGCCACGGACCCGGCGGTGCGCATCGTCGACTTCACCGGTCCTGCCCGGTTCGCCGACTGGCTGGAGCAACACGCCCGACAGGCCGTCGTGTTCGCCCACCGGACCGGACTGAACACCGTGGTCGTCGACTCCACCGAGGACTACCGCGGCCTGGTGCGCGGCCTCGCGCTCTCCCTGTGCCTGTGCGGCGGAACGGTCCGTACGACACCGCAGAACATCCTGGTGCCGACGGCGGGCATCGCGACCGACGAGGGCCACAAGACCCTCCGCGACCTCGGCGCCGACCTCGGCGACGCCGTCGACCGGCTGCTGGGGCACCCGGTCCGCGTGGCCAGGCTGCTGGGCGCGATCGTCGACAACGAGGTGCGCACGGGACTGACACAGGCCGCGCGGTACGGCGCGGTGGTGCACGCCTCCGGGGCGCTGCACCACCCGGACCATCCCGACGCCGACCTGCGCAGCCCGCTCGTGGTCCGGCTGGGGGTGCGGGACGAGCGGGTCTACGCCCGGGAGTGGCCCGGGCCGGTTGCCTTCCTCGTGGGCACCGACTCGACCTCGCACAGCCTGGAGGTCTTCCGCCGCACGGTCGGCCGCCACGGTGCGCAGTTCGCCGCAGTGCACTCCATCGATCCGCTGGTCCTGGCGGCCACCGAGGCGGCGGCGCTCGACGTCGGCGTCCACCTGGTGGAGAACCTCGCCGACGACCTGCCCGCCGATCCCTCCTCGGCCGCGCCCGAACCGCCGGGCGGCGGGGCGCACTTCGTCACCGGACGGTTCCGGGTGGTGCGCTCGCGCGGCCGCAGCGCCACCGCCGTACGCCCGCCCGGGCGCGACCCCGGGGAACTCGTCGGCGCCTGACGGGCCGGCCGCACTCCGTCGGCCCGGTCGGGACACCTGGGGCACGGTCGGGGCGGCCCGGGGACCGGTCGGCGTGGTCGGGGCCGGCCGGTTCCCCCGGTCAGCCCGTCCAGTCCGCCCCGCGCCCCCGCACCTCGTCGAACACCAGCCAGGTCCGCGTCGAACGCACCCCGGAAACCCCCTGGATCCGCTCCAGCACGACCGAGCGCAGCGCCTCGTTGTCCGGCGCGCGCACCAGCACCAGGACGTCGAAGTCGCCCGTGACCAGGGAGACATGCTCCACGTACGGGATGTCGCGCAGCTCGCGCGAGATGTCCCGCCAGGCGGCCTGCTCGGTGCTCAGGGTGACATAGGCGCTGGTGCCGAGGCCGGCCCGCTTGGGGTTCAGCTGCGCGGTGAAGCCGGTGATCACCCCCTCGGACAGCAGCCTGCCGATGCGTGTGTAGGCGTTGGCACGCGAGATGTGCACCTGTTCGGCCAGGGCGCGGACCGACTGGCGGGCGTCCTTCAGCAGCCGGGCCAGGATCTGGCGGTCGGTGTCGTCGAGCGGGACGGCAGTTCGTCCGGGCACGGGCCCCGCGGGCGAGTCCATCTCAGACACATTGCTCTCCAGAACCTGAGGATTCGACACTTCATCTGCAGTTCACGCGAAGTCTTGAACACATATTCCCTTGTCGTCACCATTCTCCTGTCAAGTGTCCAGAGAAAGCGAGTGCCCTCCATGTCCGTGAAGAGCCTCCGACAGACGGTCCAGGGTCTCCTGCCGTCCCTCACGCCGGTGCGGTTCGTGGCCGAGGACGGCACCGCCGTGGCCAAGCCCCCGGCCGGCTACCGCGAGCCCTCGGTGGAGGTCCTGCGCGAGGCCTACCGGCGGATGGTCCTGGGGCGCCGCTTCGACACCCAGGCCACCGCGCTCACCAAGCAGGGGCGCCTCGCCGTCTACCCCTCCAGCCGGGGCCAGGAGGCCTGCCAGGTCGGTGCCGTGCTGGCGCTGCGCCCGGACGACTGGGTGTTCCCGACCTACCGGGACTCCGTCGCCCTGGTCACCCGTGGCATCGACCCGGTCGAGGTACTCACCCTGCTGCGCGGCGACTGGCACTGCGGCTACGACCCGGCCGCCACCCGCGTCGCCCCCCAGTGCACCCCGCTGGCCACCCAGGTGCTGCACGCCACCGGCATGGCCGAGGCGCAGCGCCGCAAGGGCGAGGACGGCGTGGCGATGGCCCTGATCGGTGACGGCGCCACCAGCGAGGGCGACTTCCACGAGGCACTGAACTTCGCGGCCGTCCTCCGCGCGCCGGTCGTCTTCTTCGTCCAGAACAACAAGTACGCGATCTCCGTCCCCCTGGCCCGGCAGACCGCGGCACCCGCCCTCGCCTACAAGGGCATCGGCTACGGGGTGCGCTCCGAGCAGGTCGACGGCAACGACCTGGTCGCCGTGCTCGCGGTGCTCACCGACGCCGTCGCGCACGCCCGCGCCGGGCACGGCCCCGTCCTGGTCGAGGCGCACACCTACCGCATGGACGCGCACACCAACGCCGACGACGCGACCCGCTACCGCGACGCCGAGGAGGTCGAGCGCTGGGGCGCCGCGGACCCCCTCAGCCGACTGGAGGCGCACCTGCGGGCCCGTGGCGCCCTCACCGACGCCGACACGGCGGCCGCACGGGAGGAGGCGGAAGCCCTGGCCGCGGACCTGCGTACCCGCATGAACACGGACACCACCGCCGACCCGCTGGAGCTGTTCGACCACGTCTACGCCGAGCCCACCCCGCAACTGCGCGAGCAGCGCGCCCAGTTGGCGGCCGAGCTCGCCGAGACCGCCCTGACCCAGGAGGACTGACCCATGGCCGAGACCACCGAGGCCACCGGGCTCACCGCCACCACCGAGCCCACCAAGGTCACCATGGCGCAGGCGCTCAACACCGCCCTGCGCGACGCCCTGCGCGAGGACGACCGTGTGCTCGTCTTCGGCGAGGACGTCGGCCCGCTGGGCGGCGTCTTCCGCATCACCGACGGACTGACCCGCGACTTCGGCGAGGAGAGGTGTTTCGACACCCCGCTCGCCGAGGCCGGCATCGTCGGGCTCGCCGTCGGCATGGCGATGGGCGGCTTCCGGCCCGTGGTGGAGATGCAGTTCGACGCCTTCGCCTACCCGGCGTTCGAGCAGATCGCCTCCCACGTCGCCAAGCTGCGCAACCGGACCCGGGGACGGCTCTCGCTGCCGCTGGTGATCCGCATCCCGTACGCGGGCGGCATCGGCGGGGTCGAGCACCACTGCGACTCCAGCGAGGCGTACTACGCCCACACCCCCGGCCTGAAGGTCGTCACCCCGGCGACGGCCGAGGACGCGTACTGGCTGTTGAGGGATGCCATCGCCGACCCCGACCCGGTGGTCTTCCTGGAGCCGAAGAAGCTCTACTGGTCGCGCGAGGACACCGACCTGGCCCGGCGCGGCGCGCTGCCGTTCGGGCGGGCGGCCGTACGACGGGAGGGCCGCGACGCCACGGTCGTCGCCTACGGGCCGTCGGTCCCGGTGGCCCTGGCCGCGGCCGAGGCCGCGGCGGCCGAGGGCATCGAGCTGGAGGTGGTCGACCTGCGCACGATCGTCCCCTTCGACGACGAGACGGTGACGGCCTCCGTACGGCGGACCGGGCGCTGTCTGGTCGTGCAGGAGGCTCAGGGTTTCGCCGGGGTCGGGGCGGAGATCGCCGCGCGCGTCCAGGAACGCTGCTTCCACTCGCTCGCCGCACCCGTCCTGCGCGTGGCCGGCTTCGACATTCCCTATCCGCCGCCGAAGCTGGAGCACGCACATCTGCCCGGCGTCGACCGGATCCTCGACGCCGTCGACCGCCTTCAATTCGGCGACGAACCGGACACCCTGCATCTTGTGAAGGGAGCGGTCGCATGACCACCGCAACGCGTCCGGAGCAGCTGTTCCGGCTGCCCGACCTCGGCGAAGGGCTGACCGAGGCGGAGATCGTCGAGTGGAAGGTCGCCGTCGGCGACACCGTGACCGTCGACCAGGTCGTGGTCGAGGTCGAGACCGCCAAGGCCGCGGTCGAGGTGCCGGTCCCGTACGCGGGCACGGTGCTCCGGCTGCACGCGGAGGCGGGCACGGCGCTGCCGGTGGGGGAGCCGCTGATCACCGTGGGGGCGGGAGTCCCCGCCGTGGCCGACGGGTCCGCGGGCGGGCCCCGGCCCGAGGAGGCGGGTGGCGCACCGGAGTCGGTGAGGGCGGCCGACGCGGCGGCCGAGCGTTACCGGGAGGAGGAACAGGCCGGATCCGGCAATGTGCTGATCGGCTACGGCACCGGCCACGGCCCGACGACCTCGCGCCGCCGTCGCCGCGCCGCCGCGGCGGCGGGCCCGTCCCTGGGCGCCGCGCCTGCCGGAGCCGCCGGGAGTGCTGCCGGTGCCGCCCAGCGATCCGGAGCGGTCGACAGTGCCGCACCGGCGAGCAACTCCGTATCCGCGTCGCACGCCGCACGGGACACCTCGGCCACCGCCACCCCCACCGCCGCCCCAGCGCATGCCCCCGGGTGATCTCGCCCCTCGTGCGGAGGATGGCCCGGGACCACGGCGTCGACCTCGGCGGCTTGTCACCGTCGGGGCCGGCGGGAGTCGTCCTCAGAAGGGACGTCGAGCAGGCCGTCGCCCGGGCTGCCGGGCAGGCCGCGAGCCCGAGCCCGGCCCACGAGGCCGCGGCCCCCGTCCCCGCACCGCAGGAGCCGACCACGGCGGCCGGTCCCGAGCGCATCCCCCTGCGCGGAGTCCGCCGCGCCGTCGCCGACAAGCTCTCCCGCAGCCGGACCGAGATCCCCGACGCCACCACCTGGGTCGACGTGGACGCGACCGAGCTGCTGGAGGCCAAGAAGGCGCTGGAGTTCGCCGGTTCCGGCACGCGCATCGGGCTGTTGGCGCTGTTCGCCCGTATCTGTGTCGCAGGGCTGCGCCGCTTCCCCGAGCTGAATTCCACGGTCGACACCGAGCGCCGGGAGATCCTCCGCCACGACCAGGTGCACCTGGGCTTCGCCGCCCAGACCGAACGCGGGCTGGTCGTCCCGGTCGTCCGCGACGCCCACCTCATGTCGACCGTCCAACTGGCCGCCGAACTCGCCCGGTTGACCGAGCTCGCCCGCGGCGGGAACCTGCCGCCGTACGCGCTGACCGGAGGCACCTTCACCCTCAACAACTACGGGGTGTTCGGCGTCGACGGATCCACACCGATCATCAACCACCCGGAGGCCGCCCTGCTCGGCGTCGGCCGCCTCGTCGACAAACCATGGGTCGTGGACGGCCGGTTGACGGTCCGCAGGGTCACACAGCTCTCCTTCAGCTTCGACCACAGGGTCTGTGACGGCGGCGTGGCCGGTGGCTTCCTGCGCTTCGTGGCCGACTGCGTCGAGCAACCGGCGATCCTGCTCGCGGACGTCTGATCCGCCGGCCTCACCCGTAGGTGCCCACCCCGGTCCGTCGTCGGCTCCGGGCCCGACGCCTCGCAGCCCCTTCCTCCCAGCCCCGCCTGCCTCCGCCCCCTGGCGGACCGCACCCACCGACCTACCGAACGTTCGGCCAGGAGTACCCGATGCCCACCGATTTCCACGCCCGCCACGCGGACCTGCTCCAGCAGGCCGTGGAGCACGCCGCCGCCCGCGGCTACTGGACGCCGTACCCGGAGACACCCAGCACCTCCGCCTACGGAACCGAGGCGCCCCACCAGGGCGAGGCCGCCTTCCGCGCCCTCCTCGGCAACCCCTTCCCCCTCCAAGGACACCCCGGCGCGGGCACCGTCCCCGCCACCGAGTTCTCGCCCTACGGCTTCCCGCTCGGCGTCAGCTACCCCTACCTCGCACCCGACACGGCCGTCACCACGGCCAAGGCCGCCGCCACGGCATGGCGCGCCGCGAGCCCCGACACCCGGGCCGGGGTCGCGGCCGAGATCCTTGCCCGGCTGAACGCGGCGAGCTTCGAGATCGCGCACGCCGTCCAGCACACCACCGGCCAGCCGTTCGTGATGGCCTTCCAGGCAGGCGGCCCGCACGCCCAGGACCGCGGGCTCGAAGCGGTGGCGTACGCCTGGTACGAGCAGAAGCGTCACCCGGCCACCACCCGCTGGAGCAAGCCGCAGCGCCGGGGCGGCCCGCTCGCCATGGACAAGACCTACACCCCGGTCGGACGCGGCGTCGCCGTGCTGATCGCCTGCAACACCTTCCCCACCTGGAACGGCTACCCGGGCCTGTTCGCGAGCCTGGTCACCGGCAACCCGGTCATCGTCAAGCCGCACCGGCGGGCCGTACTGCCGCTGGCCATCACGGTGCGCATCGCCCGCGAGGTCCTGGCGGAGGCCGGATTCGACCCCGACGTGGTGCTGCTCGCCGCCCAGCGCCCCGGCGAACGCACCGCCCCCGCCCTGGCCACGCACCCCGACGTGCGCATCGTGGACTTCACCGGGTCCAGCGAGTTCGGCGACTGGCTGGAGACCAACGCCCGCCAGGCCGCCGTGCACACCGAGAAGGCCGGACTGAACACCGTCCTCGTCGACTCCACCGACGACTACGCCGGACTGCTGCGCAACCTGGCCTTCTCGCTCGCCCTCTACAGCGGTCAGATGTGCACCACCCCGCAGAACATCCTGGTCCCGCGCGAGGGCTTCACCACCGACCAGGGGCCGCGCACGGCCGACGAGTTCGCCGGCGACCTGGGCACGGCGCTGGACAACCTGCTCGGCGACCCCGCGCGCGCCGCCGGCACCCTGGGCGCGATCGTGAACGAGGGCGTCCTGAACGGGCTGGAGGAGGCGGCGACGGTCCTCGACGGCCGTATCGCGCACCCCTCCCGGACGCTGGTGCACCCCGAGCACCCCGAAGCCGTCGTCCGCACCCCGCTGGTGGCCCGGCTCGACGCCGGGGCCGACGAGAAGATGTATACCAGGGAGTGGTTCGGACCTGTCGCGTTCGTCATCGGTACCGACTCCACCGCGCACGGCCTGCGGCTCCTGCACCAGACAGTCCGCCGCCACGGCGCGCTGACCGCCTCGGTGTACACCACCGACGCAGACGTGCTGGAGGCGACCCGCGAGGCCGCGTTGGACGCGGGCGTGCACCTGTCGGAGAACCTGACCGGCGCCGTCTTCGTCAACCAGTCCGCCGCCTTCAGCGACTTCCACGGCACCGCGGCCAACCCCGCCGCCAACGCCGCCCTCACCGACCCGGCCTTCGTCACCGGCCGCTTCTCGGTGGTCCAGTCCCGCCGCCACGCCCCGCCGAGGAGCCCGCCCATGTCTGACGACGTCTTCCTGATCGACGGCGCGCGCACCCCCCAGGGCCGCTACGGCGGCGCACTGGCCAACGTACGTCCCGACGACCTGGCCGCCCTGGTGGTGGGTGAGGCCGTGCGCCGCGCGGGGATCCCGTCCGAGGCCGTGGACGAGGTGGTCCTGGGGGCCGCCAACCAGGCGGGTGAGGACAACCGGGACGTGGCGCGCATGGCCGTACTGCTGGCGGGGCTGCCGCACACCGTCCCCGGCTACACGGTCAACCGGCTCTGCGCCTCCGGGCTGACCGCTCTCGCGAGCGCCGCCCAGGCGATCCGCTCCGGGGAAGCGGACCTGGTGGTCGCGGGCGGGGTGGAGTCCATGACCCGCGCCCCCTGGGTGATGGCCAAGCCCGGCACCCCCTGGGCCAAGCCGGGGGAGGTGCACGACACCTCACTGGGCTGGCGTTTCACCAACCCGCGCTTCGCCGCCGCCGACCGGGCCGTGCCCGCGGGGGCCGGTCCCGAGACGGTCAAGGTGACCCTCACGATGGGGGAGACGGCCGAGGAGGTCGCGGCCCTGCACGGCATCACCCGCCTCGAGTCCGACGCGTTCGCCCTGCGCAGTCACCGGCGGGCCGTGGCGGCACAGGAGGCGGGGCGCTTCGACCGCGAGATCGTGCCGGTCCCGGTGAAGGACGGCGAGGTCACCCGCGACGAGGGGCCGCGTCCCGGCACGACGCTGGAGAGGCTCGGCGCGCTGCGGACCATCTTCCGCGAGGACGGCATCGTCACCGCCGGCTCCTCCTCGCCGCTGTCGGACGGCGCCGCCGCCCTGGTGGTCGCGAGCGCCGAAGCCGTACGGCGGTACGGGCTCACCCCGCGGGCGCGGATCGTCACGTCCGCGTCGGCGGGCGTCCAGCCCCACATCATGGGCCTCGGCCCGGTGCCCGCCACGCAGAAGGCCCTGGCCCGCGCCGGATGGCAGGCCGGTGACCTGGACGCGGTCGAGCTGAACGAGGCCTTCGCCGCCCAGGCGCTGGCCGTCGCACGCCGTCTCGGGCTCGACGAGGAGCGGGTCAACGCCGACGGCGGCGCCATCGCGCTCGGCCATCCCCTCGGCTGCTCCGGTGCCCGCATCCTGCTGACACTGCTCGGACGGCTGGAGCGCGAGGACGCCCGCCGGGGCCTGGCGACCCTGTGCGTGGGAGTCGGCCAGGGCGTCGCCATGCTCGTGGAGCGGGTGTGAGCACCGCCTACGAGACGCTGCTCGTCGAGGAGCGAGAAGACCGGGTCGTCGTCACCCTGCACCGGCCCGAGGCCCGCAACGCCATCAGCGGCCGCATGATCGCCGAACTGCACGAGGTGTGCGCTCTGCTGGAAGCCGATCCGAAGCTGCTGCTGCTCACCGGGCACGGCGGTGTCTTCGCGGGCGGCGCAGACATCGCCGAACTGCTGCGACGGGGCCGCGACGAAGCCCTCCAGGGCATCAACAGCCGCCTGTTCGAGCGCGTGCGCCGACTCCCCATGCCCACGCTCGCGGCCGTCGACGGCTGGGCCCTGGGCGGCGGCGCCGAACTGGCGTACGCCTGCGACCTGCGCATCGCGGGTCCGGACGCCGTCTTCGGCAACCCCGAGCCGGGGCTCGGCATCCTCGCCGCGGCCGGGGCCTGCCGGCGGCTGCCCGAGCTGGTCGGCGAGTCGGTGGCCAAGCACGTGCTGCTGGCGGGGCGGAACCTCGACGCGGCCGCGGCACTGGCGGCGGGGCTGGTCATCGACGTCGTACCGGCGGAGAAGCTGCTGGACGGGGCGCACGCCCTGCTCGACCGGATGGCCCGCTCCTCCGCCACCGCGCTGCGGCTGACGAAGCTCGTCGTCGACGCACCCGGCGCCCATCCCGTCGTCGACGACCTGGCGCAGGCCGTGCTGTTCGAGGGAGAGGACAAGAAGGACCGCATGACACGCTTCCTGGAGAAGAGGAGCCGGGCATAACCTCAGCACCCGCAGTCGTCGGGGTCATCGGCGGCGGCCGTATGGGCGCCGGTATCGCACAGTCCTTCGCGACGGCCGGTTCGGCCGTGACCGTCGTGGAGAGTGGCGAACAGGCCGCGGCCGCGGCACTGGACCGAGTCGCCGCCGGACTGAGAAGAGCAGCCGAACGCGGCGCACTGGACGAGCCCGCGGAGGAGGTGCTGGCCCGGGTGACGACGGTGCCGTCCGTCGACGCCCTGCCCTCGCACGCCGATCTGGTCGTCGAGGCCGTCCCCGAGGACGCAGCGCTCAAGGCCCGGCTCCTGGCCGCCGCCGAGCGGGCAGTGAGCCCCGGCACCGTACTGGCCAGCAACACCAGTTCCCTCTCGGTCACCGATCTCGCCGCCGCCCTCACCCGGCCCGACCGTTTCCTGGGCATGCACTTCTTCAATCCGGTGCCCGCCTCGGAACTGGTCGAGATCGTCGTCACGCCCGACACCGGGACCGACACCGTGGAGGCGGCCCTGGGTTGGACGCGCTGCCTCGGCAAGAAGGACGTCGTCGTCCGGGACTCGCCCGGCTTCGCCAGCAGCCGCCTCGGCCTGGCCCTGGGTCTGGAGGCGATCCGCATGGTCGAGGAGGGCGTCGCGGAACCGGACGCCATCGACGACGCCATGCGGCTCGGCTACAAGCACCCCATGGGGCCGCTGCGCCTGACCGACCTGGTCGGACTCGACGTACGCCTCGCCATCGCCGAGCACCTGCACGCCACGCTCGGCGAACGCTTCGCCCCGCCCCGGCTGCTGCGGGAGAAGGTCGCCCTTGGCGAGCTCGGCCGCAAGACCGGAAAGGGGTTCTACACATGGCAATGAGCGCCACGAACCGGCCTTCGGCCGACGAGACCGGGCACGGCATCGGCTACACCCTGGACGGCGGCGTCGCCGTCATCGAACTCCGAAGGCCCTCCGCGGGAAACGCCCTGGACGTGTCGTTGCGCGCCGGACTGATCGCCGCGGTACGCCGGGTGCGCCAGGACGGCGACCTCGTCCGGGCGGTGCTGCTCACCGCCGAGGGCCGGCACTTCTGCGTCGGACAGGACCTCAAGGAGCACGCACGGGCGCTGGAAAGCGCACCCGCCTCCGCCTTCGCCATCGTCCGGGACGAGTACAACCCGCTCGTCGAGGAACTGCGCACGCTGCCGCAGCCCGTGGTCGCGGCCGTCGAGGGTGCCTGCGTCGGAGCGGGACTGGGGCTCGCGCTCTGTGCCGACCTACGGGTCGCCGGAGCCGGCGCCCGCTTCGCGACCGCGTTCACCGGGATCGGCCTGGCCGCCGACAGCGGTCTGAGCGGGGCCCTGGCGCAGACGGTCGGTCCGTCGCGGGCCGCTGCCCTGATGCTGCTCGGCGACCGCTTCGACGCGGAAGCGGCGCAGCGGTGGGGCCTGATCCACAGCGTCGCGCCGGACGGCGGCGCCGCTGCGGAGGGCCTGGCTCTGGCCAAGCGCCTCGCCGCCGGTCCCACCGCCGCGTACGCCGAGGTCAAGGCGCTCCTCCGGGCCGACGGAGCGCCCTTGCCCGTCGTCCTGGAACGCGAAGCGGCGGCCCAGGAGCGACTGGGTTCCACCGAGGACCACCGGGCTGCCGTACGGGCCTTCCTCGAAGGCCGGCAGCCGTCCTTCGCCGGACGCTGACCCGACTGCGGCACCTGCCGTAGCACGGGGAACTCAACCATGACACAGGTCGAACGAATGTTCGATAGGGAAGGTAGGGGAGATGTCCGCGACATACGCCGACGCGTCGGCGGGCCGCGCAGAGCCGGAGCTCCAGGAGCATTTCGAGGCGACGATCGCGCGGGACCAGCGGATCGAGCCGCGTGACTGGATGCCGGAGGGGTATCGCCGGACCTTGGTGCGGCAGATCGCGCAGCACGCGCATTCGGAGATCATCGGCATGCAGCCGGAGGGGGAGTGGATCACGCGTGCGCCGTCGCTGCGCCGTAAGGCGATCCTCTTCGCCAAGGTGCAGGACGAGGCGGGGCACGGGTTGTATCTGTACTCGGCGGCGGAGACGCTGGGTGCCGATCGCGCCGACCTGACGAACCGGCTCATCGAGGGCCGCCAGAAGTACTCGTCGATCTTCAACTACCCGACCCTGAGCTTCGCCGACGTCGGGGTGATCGGCTGGTTCGTGGACGGGGCCGCGATCTGCAACCAGGTGCCGCTGTGCCGCAGTTCCTACGGGCCGTACGCGCGCGCCATGGTGCGGATCTGCAAGGAGGAGTCGTTCCATCAGCGGCAGGGCTATGAGCTGTTGCTGACGATGATGCGCGGTACCGGCGGGCAGCGGGCGATGGTGCAGGACGCGGTGGACCGCTGGTGGTGGCCGTCGCTGATGATGTTCGGTCCGCCGGACGACAACTCGCCGAACTCGGCGCAGTCGATGGCGTGGAAGATCAAGCGGCACTCCAACGACGAGTTGCGGCAGCGGTTCGTCGACATGACGGTCCCGCAGGCGGAGAAGCTCGGCGTCGCCCTGCCCGACGCCGAGTTGTGCTGGAACGCCGAGCGCGGCCACCACGACTTCGGCACCCCCGACTGGGCCGAGTTGGCCAGGGTGATCTCCGGCGACGGGCCCTGCAACGCCGAGCGCGTCGCCCGGCGCCGGGCTGCCCATGAGGAGGGCGCCTGGGTCAGGGAGGCGGCCACCGCCCACGCCGCCAAGCAGGCGGCCCGTACGCAGAAGGGAGCGGTGGCATGACCACCGAGAAGAACGACTGGCCGCTGTACGAGGTGTTCGTGCGCGGCAAGCGCGGTCTGAACCATGTCCATGTGGGCTCGTTGCATGCCGCCGACGACCGTATGGCGCTCACGCACGCCCGTGACCTGTACACCCGCCGTAACGAGGGCGTGTCGATCTGGGTCGTGTGCAGCGAGTACATCGCCGCCTCCACCCGTGACGAGAAGGACCCCTTCTTCGAGCCGAGCGCCGACAAGGTGTATCGCCATCCCACGTTCTATGACATCCCCGACGACGTCCCGCACATCTGAGGAGCAGGGAATGAGTGACGACCACGTCTACCTGACCCTCGCCGAGGGACATGAGGACGACACCCGCTGGGCGTACGGCACCGGCTTCGAGGACCCCCTGCACGGTGTGGACACCACGGTGCCCGGCGGCGTCGACAGCGGCGAACTGGCCGCTGTCTGTGTGGCGTTGGCGGACGACGCCCTGGTCTGCGCCCAGCGGCTCGCCGAATGGACCACGCGCGCGCCCGAGCTGGAGGAGGAGGTGGCGCTGGCGAACATCGGGCTCGACCTGCTCGGCCAGGCCCGTCTGCTGTACTCCCGTGCCGGGCAGGTCGACGGCACCGGGCGTGGCGAGGACGCCTACGCCTACTTCCGCGACGCCGGCGACTTCCGCAACGTACGCCTCGCCGAACTCCCCTGCGGAGACTTCGCGTTCTCGATCGCCCGGCTGCTGGTGCTCTCCGCCTGGCGCCTCGCGCACTTCGAGCGGCTCACCGCCTCCGACGATCCGGTGCTCGCCGCGATCGCCGCCAAGGGTGTCAAGGAGCTGAGCTACCACCGGCAGTACGCCGCCGAATGGGCCGTACGGCTGGGCGACGGCACCGCCGAGTCGCGTCACCGGATGCGGGACGCGCTGGAGCAGGTCGCGCCGTACATGGAAGAGCTGTTCACCGCGTATGACGTCCGGGACGAAGTCGGAGCGGTGCTGAAGCAGGTCACGGAGGCGGCCGGACTGTCGATGCCGGTCTACCGGCCGCTGTCCGGCGCCGGCCGCGACGGCAAGCACGGCGCGCACCTCGCCCCGCTGCTGGCCGAGTTGCAGAGCGTGGCCCGTGCCCACCCGGACGCGACATGGTGACCGTACTGACGGATGTGCGCCGTGCCCGTCGCATCGCCGCGTCCGTGCCGGATCCCGAGCTGCCCATGCTGACCCTGGCCGACCTCGGCGTGCTGCGGGGCGTCGAGGCCGGTGAGGACGGGACGGTCGTCGTCAGCCTCACCCCGACCTACTCCGGCTGCCCGGCCATGGCCGAGATGCGCGCCGACGTGGCCGCGCGCCTCACAGCCGCCGGATACGCGCACGTCCAGGTGCGCACGGTGCTCGATCCGCCCTGGACCACGGACTGGATCACGCCGAGCGGCCGCCGCACCCTCGCCGAGCACGGCATCGCGCCCCCCGGACCGGCGCCGCGATCCTCCTCCGGCCCGGTGCCGCTGACGCTGTCACCCATCCGCCCGGCAGTGCGGTGCCCCTTGTGCGGCTCGGCCGACACGCAGGAGACCTCCCGCTTCGGCGCCACGTCCTGCAAGGCACTGTGGCGCTGCCGCGCCTGCCGCGAACCCTTCGAGTACGTCAAGGAGATCTGATGGAGGACCTGCTGCCACCCGGCACCTCCGCCCCCGCGCCCGTGCGGCGACGCCGCCCGGCTTTCCATCCCCTACGCGTGGCCGCCGTGCAGCGGCTGTGCGAGGACGCCGTCGCGGTCGGCTTCGACATCCCGGACGACCTGGCGGAGGAGTTCGCCTTCGCCCCGGGCCAGTCGCTCACCCTGCGCCGCGAGGTCGACGGGCGGGACGAGCGTCGCTCCTACTCGATCTGTTCGCCGGTGGGCGCACGGCCCCGCATCGGGGTGCGCGAAGTGCCCGGCGGGCTGTTCTCCTCCTGGCTGGTCCACGACGTACGGCCCGGCGACACCCTGGAGGTGATGGCCCCGACCGGTGCCTTCACCCCCGAACTCACCGCGCCCGGCCACCACGTCCTCGTCGCGGCGGGGTCCGGCATCACACCCATGCTCTCCATCGCCGAGTCGGTTCTCGCCGCCGACGACCGCTCGCGGGTCACGCTGTTCTACGGCAACCGCCGCACCGGATCGGTCATGTTCGCCGACGAACTCGCCGACCTGAAGGACCTCCACCCGGCCCGCTTCCAGCTCGCCCACGTCCTCTCCCGCGAGCCGCGCGAGGCCGAGGTGCTCTCCGGCCGCCTGGACGCCGATCGCCTCTCCGCCCTCATCGGCGGCCTCGTCGACGTCATCGCGGCGGACCACTGGTGGCTGTGCGGACCCCACGGCATGGTCCGCGACGCGCAACGGGTCCTGGCCGACCTGGGGGTGCCCGACACCCGTATCCACCAGGAGCTGTTCCACGCGGACGACGCACCGGTACGGCAGACACGGCACGAGGAAGCCGTCGCCGAGGGCCCCGTCAGCCTGGTCACCGTCACGCTCGACGGCCGGTCCACCACCGCCGCGCTGCCCCGCGCGGCGACGGTGCTGGACGGTGCCCAGAAGACGCGCCCCGACCTGCCCTTCGCCTGCAAGGGCGGCGTGTGCGGCACCTGCCGCGCCCTGGTCACCGAAGGGGAGGGCGACATGCGCCGCAACTTCGCCCTCGAAGCCGCAGAGGTCGAGGCCGGCTATGTGCTGACCTGCCAGACCTTCCCCGTCTCCGAGACGCTGACCGTCGACTTCGACAGCTGAGGAAGCCCATGTCCGTCCACCTGGAAGTCGCCGAAGGCGTCGGCACGATCCGCCTCGACCGCCCGCCGATGAACGCCCTCGACATCGCCACCCAGGACCGGCTCGGCGAACTCGCCGCGGAGGTGACCGAGCGAGACGACGTCAGGGCGGTGATCCTTTACGGCGGCGAAAAGGTGTTCGCGGCCGGCGCGGACATCAAGGAGATGAAGCTCCTCGACCACGCGGGAATGGTCAGGCGCTCGCGGCCGCTCCAGGATGCCTTCACCGCTGTCGCTCGCATCCCCAAGCCGGTCGTCGCCGCGGTCACCGGTTACGCACTCGGAGGTGGCTGCGAGCTGGCCCTCTGCGCCGACTATCGGATCGCTGCCGACAACGCCAAGCTCGGCCAGCCCGAGATCCTGCTCGGACTGATCCCCGGCGCGGGCGGTACCCAGCGCCTGTCCCGGCTCGTGGGCCCCTCCAAGGCCAAGGACCTCATCCTCACCGGCCGGACGATCAAGGCTGACGAGGCCGTTCGGATCGGCCTGGTGGACCTCGTGGTTCCGGCCGCCGAGGTGTACGCGCACGCGCGGGACTGGGCCGCCCGGCTGGCGAAGGGCCCCGCACTCGCGCTGCGGGCCGCCAAGGAGTCGATCGACCGGGGCCTGGAGACCGACCTCGACACCGGTCTCACCATCGAGCGCAACTGGTTCGCGGGCCTGTTCGCGACGGAGGACCGCGAGCGGGGGATGCGCAGCTTCGTCGAGGAGGGCCCTGGCAGGGCGACGTTTCTCTGACTGAATGCGGCTCGGAACGGTCGGTCGTGCCGGTCGATCAACGTGCGGGGTGCACCTGTCTTCTGGCGTACACCTCGGGGGTCGGCCTTGCCGCGCACGATCGAGACCAGTACCGGAGAGGGGCGGGGGCTGTTCACCGCCGACGGGCGGCGTGAGGAGGCGGGTCGAGCTGGAGCCGCGCGAGGCGTTGCGCGAACTGCTGGGCGAGCCCTGGCCGGTGGAGATCCCATGTCGTCGACGCCGGCGTGATAGCCCTGCCCGCCTGCCCGCCTGCCCGCCTGCCCGCCTGCCCGCCTGCCCGCCTGCCCGCCTGCCCGCCTGCCCGCCTGCCCGCCTGCCCGCCTGCCCGCCTGCCCGCCTGCCCGCCCGCCCGCCTGCCCGCCTGCCCGCCTGCCCGCCTGCCCGACCGCCCGACCGCCCGACCGGGCAGTCGGCGCGGCGGCAGCTTCCACAACATCCTCGATCCCCGCACCCGGCCTGCTCTATCTGATCCCCGGCTCCAAGGAGGGCGGCGGTCGTGGCCGACCGGCTGAATCCGGCAACCACGGCCGCTGCCGGGCCGGAGCCGGGTGGCCGGGCCGCGGGACCGCGAGCGACTCGTGCGGTGGTACCTGGAGTTCGCCGCCGACGTCGGTGAGGTGCCCTCCGAGGCCGCCGCCGCCCGCTTCGCCGACGGGCGTGTCACCCTGTGGGGGAACCCGGACGGTATGCCCGTCTCCCTGGCCGGGGTCACCCCGGTGATCGCCGGGCATGTGCGGGTGACCACCGTCCACACCCCGGCGCACCTGCGCGGGCGCGGATACGCGGGTGCCGTGACCGCCGAGGCGAGCCGTGCCGCGTCGGCCGCCGGCGCCCGGCAGGTCCTGCTGTTCACCAACCTCGACAACGCCACGGCCAACGCGCTCTACCTGCGCTCGGTCATGTTCCGGTCGGCGACTTCGCCGGGTACGACTTCTCGCCGGAACCGCTGTGACGAGGAAGCCCCGGGAGGTGTTGGCCCGGTCCCGGGGCAGCAGCAGCGGGTTTGCGGAGCAGCAGGAGGGCCGCGTCGTCGTGCAGGCGGCCGCCCACGTGTTTCAGCAGTTCGTCGTGCAGGGCCGTGAGGGTGTGGGCCGGCTCCTCGGAGAGATGGTGCGCCAGTCGCTCCGGGAGCGGGTAGAACTCGCGGTCGCGGTCCCGGGCCTCCGTGACGCCGTCGGTGTAGAGCAGCAGCTGATCACCGTCGGCGAAGGGCAGTGTCTGCAGCGCGGGGGTCTCGCCGGTGAGAGCGCGCAGCCCGAGGGGCGGCGCCGGCAGGGCCGGCTCCACGGGGACCACGTCGGCGCCGCGCACCAGCAGCGGCGGCGCGTGTCCGCAGTTGACCAGCTCCAGCCGATCCGGCTCGGGGTGCCCGGCGACCACGGCGGTGACGAAGTCGTCGCTGCGCAGATTGCGGGCCAGGCTCCGCTCGATCCGGTCGACCACGGCGAGCAGGTCGGGCTCCTCGTACGCCGCCTCCCGGAACACCCCGACCACCAGGGCGGCGACCCCCACCGCGGGCAGCCCCTTGCCGCGCACGTCGCCCACGATCAGCCGCACCCCGTAGGGGGTGGGCACGAGCGCGTACAGGTCCCCGCCGATACGGGCCTCGGCGGCGGCCGCGCTGTACCGGACGGCCACCTGGAACGGGCCGACGACCGCCGGCACCGGCTGCAGCAGCGCGTGCTGGGCGGCCTCGGCGACCGAGCGGACGGCCGCCAGGACCCGCTCGCGGTGCCCGCGCAGCGCACCGGCCAGTCCGCTCGCCACGGTGACGGCCGCCAGCGCGGACAGCACCGCGGCCAGCTCGTGTCCCCGCGCGCCGTCCCGGACGCCGAGCATCGTGCCCAGCACTCCGGCGAGCAGCCCGACACAGAGGACGCCGCCCGGCCCGCTGGTGGTGGCGGCCAGCGCCGGCCCGGCCGCGAGCAGCGGCAGCCAGGTGTGTCCGGCCCCGCCGAACAGGCCGACGACCACGATGACGGACACGATCAGCACGAGCACGACGGGCAGGACGGGCGTACCGGAGGCGAGCTGCGCGGCGACCCGGTTCCGGGCCGCCGCCCCCGGGGCGGCCGCTCGTCCCCGGGACGGCCGGATGGGCTCCTGGTTGCCGCCGAGCTCTCGGGTGTGACTCATGTTTCGCCCGCAGTCCTCACCTGTGCGTGGAGCATGCGCTCCAGAATTGTCCGTTTGATCCAGGAAAAAGGATGGGCGCGGGCGCCACAAGGAGCCGATTTTCAGATAGTGAGCGACAGGCCCCTGGTGACCCGGCTCGCGGTCGGGAGCAGCCTGGCCCGGACCTCGTCGAGCCGGGAGAGCCGGTCCGCCCGCAGCGAGACCCCGAGCGAACCGAGCGTGTCCCCGCTGTACACGGGCACCGCGACACAGACCGTGCCGAGGGAGTACTCCTCCAGATCGGTGACGGCCGGTGCGATGGGGGAGGAGTCCAGTCGGCGGAGCAGTTCCGGGGCGTCGGTGATGGTCCGCGGGGTGAGGTCCGCCAGGTGGTGCCGGGAGAGATAGTCCCGGCGGGACTCCTCGTCCAGCTCACGCAGTACCGACTTGCCCAGCGCGGTGGCGTGCCCGGCGTCCTCGAACCCCACCCAGAGGTCCACCCGGGGCGCCCGGGCGCTGTCGACGATCTCGGCGACCCGGATCTCACCGTCCTCGTAGAAGGTGAGGTACGCGGCGGTGGTGAGCTCGTCCCGCAGCGCGGCGAGCGTCGGCCGGACCCGGCTGAGCAGGGCCTGCCCCCGGCCGGTGCTGTGCAGGGCCGTCACCTTGTCGCCCAGGACGAAGCCGCCGTCGGCCAGTTTCCGCAGATAGCCGTCGTGGACCAGGGTCCGCAGCAGGTGGTATGCGGTGGCCAGGGGCAGCCCGGTCTCCCGTGCCAGCTGTTTCGCGGGCGCGCCGTTCTCGTGGGCGCTCACCGCCTCCAGCAGGCGGAAGGCCCGCTGCACGGAGGTGATGAGGGTGGGGCCGGGGCCTTCGTGCGCAGCCATACGACCAGCGTGCGCCGGGCACGCGACGCGGGCAAGCTCCGCCCGGGCGAGCTCGCCCGGGCCGGGCAACTGCGCCGGGGGGCTCCTCGACCCGGGACGATCACTTCCACCCGTACGCGTAGGCCGCGACCCAGGTGATGTCGAGCTGGGCACTGCTGCCCGGTGCCGCGCCTGGTCCCTCCAGGGCGCTCTCGTTCTGCAGCACCCACGACAGCGGCCGGTCCGGCACGTCCCGGGTGTCGTGGCCCACCTGCCGCCCGTCCACGAAGAACCGCACATGACCCGGCGTCCACTCCGTCGACACGGTGTGCCACCGGGTCCAGTCGTCGCTCCCCGGGAAGTACCCCTGTTCACCGCCGCCGCAGGGATGGTGGAAAGCGGTGAGGTCGCCGGTCCACTCACCTTCGGGATGGTCCATCTCGCAGCCCCCGCCGTAGTGCAGCCAGGCCGACTTGTATCCCGGGGCGAGCTTCGTCACCTTGATACGGGCGCTGTACTTGCCGTACTTCATCTGCATGACCGCACGGGGTACCACCGCCGCAGCGTGCACGGGACCCCCGTCGGCGGGCCGCCACATCCGGATGAACATCCGGCCGTCGCCGTTCTCCGCAGGGCCCACGCTCACGGTGTCCTCCGGGTGGTAGACACCCACGACGTCCCGGCCCCGGTCGTTGGCCGTGTCGCGCCAACCCGTGGGGTACGCCCACCAGTTGTCGCGGTACGCGCCGGTGAGGCCCCCGCAGTGGGCGGCGGAGGTGTCGACCCGGTGCTCGCAGTCGCTGAACCCGCCCAGCGGCACCCGGTCGCCGTCGAAGTCCTCCGCGAGGACCTGCCAGAACGGCCCGCAGTCGCCCCGGGGCAGGTCGGTGTCGGCGACACGGCAGGCGTCGGCCGACACCGGCGCTCCCTCGGCACGGGGAACGCCGACGAGCGCCAC
The DNA here is from genome assembly GCF_020982545.1 of Streptomyces sp. MNU76. GTDB lineage: Bacteria > Actinomycetota > Actinomycetes > Streptomycetales > Streptomycetaceae > Streptomyces. The sequence goes on from NZ_JAJKLK010000008.1 coordinate 73,186, forward strand.
CAGCAGCAGGAGACCCACGGAGGGCCACACCGCGCGTCCACGACGTTTCGGTGCCGCGTGCGAACCCATCGGACAGCCCCCTTCGTCCCACCGCGGGATGCGTGGCGCGAGGGAGCATCGTCACCGCACGACCGCTCCGGCGCCATCCCCGCGGCCGGGCGCCTTCCGGAGGGTCGTACTCCGCCATCGCCGAGGTGAATCGGCGGTTTCGGGTACTCGGGGCCCGGAGCCGGACCCGACGCGTCCGGGACGTCGGACCTGAGGAGGTACGCGATGCGACTGCGGGAACACGTGGTGGTGACGGGAGCGTCCAGCGGGATCGGCCGGGCCACGGCCGAGGCCTTCGCCGGCAAGGGGTGCGCCGTGGTACTGGCGGCCCGCCGTGAGGAGGCGCTGGAGGCGACGCCCGGGAGTGCGAGACGCACCGCGGGGCGCGGACGCTGGTCGTGCCGACCGACATGACCGACGCCAAGGCCGTCGAGGACCTGGCGAGGCGCGCGGTGGAGGAGTTCGGCCGGATCGACGTCTGGGTCAACAACGCGGCCGTCAACGCCTTCGGCCGGTTAGAGGACGTACCGCTGGAGGACTTCCGGCGGGTCCTGGACGTCAACGTGATGGGCTACGTCCACGGGGCGCGGGCGGCTCTGCCGGTGATGCGCGCGCAGGGGCGCGGGAAGCTCGTCAACATCTCCTCGATCGTGGGAGCCGTCGCCCAGCCCTACAGCCACCCGTACAGCATGTCCAAACACGCCGTGCAGGGCTTCGGATCCAGCCTGCGGCAGCAGTTCCCCCGGCATGAGCAACCAGACGTTCCCCCCGTGCCTCGACATCGGCTGCCAACTCCGGGAGACAACCACCTCGTTCCAGCGCTTCCGCGCGTATCTCCCGGGCAACCAGTTCCGTGAGGCCGCCGCCGCGTTCCGTCTCCTCACCGCGCGACTCGAGGAGAGCCAGCGCGCCGTACTGGGTGGCTCAGGCCCCCCGCCGTCACCGCCCAACGTCCGGCGCAGCGGCCCCGGCCGGTGTCACCGGCCGGGGCCGACCGGTGAGCGTGGGCGTGCCCTCGGTGCGGTAGTGAGGTCAGGCGTGGTAAGGGCCCCGGCCTTGCCGTGTGCGCGGCCTCATAGCTGGAAACCGCAGGTCAGCAGCGCAGCGCGCCTTCGGTGCGCGCCGGGGGCGTGGTAAATGCCGTGGCGCGCGCCGAGGTGCTCCTTGTGTGCCCTGACGTGGGCTGATGCCGGTCCGGGAGGCTGGTGGGGTTCGTTCCGGCCGAAACCGAGGTCTCTGTGATGCCGGTGAGCTCGCAGGTCAGCATGGTGCCGAGGGCCGTCCGCGGGAACCGTGGAGTGTTGCTGTGAGCACGTGCGTCAGAATTCCTGATTCACCCTGGCCCTCCCGGAACGGCGTACCGCTCGGCCGTTGAGGGAGGGGCTCTGGACATGGACGTACTGCACGAACGCTGCGCCGGTGTGGACGTCAGCAAGAAGGACGCCAAGGCGTGCATCCGCACCCCGAGTACGAAACGGCGTGGGTCGTTCACGAACCAGACCACGACCTGGGGCGCGACGACGAACGCCGTGCTCGCCCTGCGCGATCACCTGCTCGCCGCCCAGGTCACCCTGGTGGTGATCGAGGCGACCTCGGACTACTGGAAGCCCTTCTACTACCTGCTGGCCGACGAGTTGAACGTGATCCTGGTCAACGCGCGGCAGGTCAAGAACCTGCCCGGCCGCAAGACCGACGTCTCGGACGCGGCCTGGCTGGCCCAGCTCGGCGCCCACGGCCTGGTCCGTGCCTCGTTCGTCCCGCCGCAGCCGGTGCGCGAGTTGCGGGACCTGACCCGGGCCCGGACCCAGATGACCCGCGAGCGCGGCCAGATCGTGCAGCGGCTGGAAAAGCTGCTGGAGGACACCGGGATCAAGCTTGCCGCGGTCGCCGCCGACATCATGGGCGTCTCCGGCCGGGCCATGCTCGAAGCCCTCATCGCCGGGGAACGCGACCCGCAGGCCCTCGCTGAGCTGGCCAAACGCAAGCTCCGCAACAAGATCCCCGAACTCACCGAAGCCCTGACCGGACGCTTCCGCGCCCACCACGCGTTCCTGACCCGGCTGCACCTTGACCACTACGACCAGCTCACCGACGCGATCGGGCAGCTGGACGCACGGATCGAGGAGGCGATGGCCCCCCTTTCGTCCTGCGCTCGACCTCCTGGACACCATCCCCGGGATCAACCGGGCCGTCGCCGAAGTGATCATCGCGGAGACCGGCGGCGACATGACCCGGTTCGCCACCGCCAAACACCTCGCCTCCTGGGCCGGCGTCTGCCCCGGCCACCACGAGTCCGCCGGCCGCACCAAGAACACCAAGGTCCGGCCCGGCAACCCCTACCTCAAGGGCGCCCTCGGCCTGGCCGCCTTCGGCGCGGTCAGAACCAAGGACACCTATCTCCAGGCCCGCTACAAGCGGCTGACCGCCCGCCGCGGCCCCCTGAGGGCCCTGGTCGCCGTCGAACACTCGATCATCACCGCGATCTGGCACATGCTCACCAACCACCTCCCCTACCACGAACTCGGCGGCACCTACTTCACCCAGCGCGACCCCGAACGCGCCACCCGCCGCGCGATCAACCAGCTCAATCAACTCGGCTACACCGTCACCCTCAACCCGAGGGAGCACGCAGCCTGACACAAGAAACCCGGACACCCGGTGGCCAGCACGGCCACCGGGCACCCAGACCTGCCCACCACCGCCCTGACCTGCACCTATTTACGCGTCAGCGGCCTGCGCCTCGCAACGCGGGCCCTCGGCGTGAACCCTTCACGCTGGGCGGACGTATTGGTTAACTGTAGGTAGTTTGGGTACTTCGCCCTGGTATCAACCGGTGAACTCCGGGCACAGAGGAAGTCGGCTGACGTGGATGCCCGCCGACATACAGACACGGAGGCTCTCATGAGCACGGTCAAGGAAGCGGTCGAAGTCGAGGTCCCGGTCGGCACCGCCTACAACCAGTGGACCCAGTTCGAGCAGTTCCCGCACTTCATGGAAGGAGTCGAGGAAGTCAGGCAGCTTGACGAGCGTCACAACCACTGGACGACCAAGATCGGCGGGAAGAAGCGCGAATTCGACACCGAGATCGTCGACCAGCTCCCCGACGAGCGCATCACGTGGCGCACCACTACCGGTGACACCAGGCAGAAGGGCACGGTCCGCTTCCAGCGCCTGGACGACACGCGCACCCGGGTGGAGCTTGTCATGGACATCGAGCCCTCCGGCGCCGCGGAGAAGGCCGGTGACATGCTCGGAATGATCGATCGGCGTGTGAAGGGCGACATGCAGCGGTTCAAGGAGTACATCGAGAGCCGCGGAGGTGAGTCCGGAGCCTGGCGTGGACGGATCAAGCCCGAAGGGTAACGCCCTGCCCGGCTCCCGCGCGGCCGGCTCTCGATGCGTCGGCCACGCCACAGGTCAGGTGCCCCGTTGCCAGGGGCGGTGCGGGTCGGAGACACAGACCTGCGGCCGTGGGTGGAAGGGGTGAAGGGCGTGCGGGTATGCACGGTGATGCCCGCGACCATCGACACCCCGCACTTCGAACAGTCGGCCAACTACACCGGGCGCAAGGTCGTCGCCATGCCGCCCGACTACAGCCCTGAGCGGGTCGCCAAGGCCGTCGTCGACCTGGTCCGGCATCCGCACCGGGAAGTGGTGGTCGGCCCGGCCGGGCGGGCCCTGGTGCGCAGGGCGCGGAAGAACCCGGCCCTGGCGGAGCGGGTGATGGCCAAGCAGACCGACAAGACCCATCTGTCCCACGACGAGGCGGCCCCGGCCACGCACGGAACGCTGCACGTCCCCGCTCCCGGCGAGGGAGCGGTGCACGGCGGCTGGGGCGGTCGGCGCGGTGCTGGGCGCGGTCGCTGCGGGACGCCGGATCAGCCGTGAGACGGCCGCCTGACCGGGCTGACCGACGGGCTGACCGCCTGAGCGGACCCGACCGGGCTGCTCGGCCCGGCCGAGCGGACGAGACGTGGGGGCGGGCGAACGGCCCGCACCCACGCGGACTCTCAGCCGCGGACTCTCAGCGCGACGGTTCCACTTCGGCGGGCGCCGCGCGACCTATCGCGACGCGGGTTGCCGCGCCGGTACCCGGACGGACTCCATGACGAAGCCGCTGCGCACCCGTGCCGGCATCCGGGTCAGCGGGATCCGCAGGTCCTGCGCGGGCACCTCGTACTCCAGCCGGGCCATGACCGTACGGCCGTGTCCCAGGCGTCGGCGACCTGCTCGACCAGGTCGCCGACCGCCTTCGGACCGGTGAGCAGCGAAAGGAACATCTCCTTGCGCACGCGATGGGCCGGACCGTCCAGGGTGTGCACCGCCCCGTGGCCGAAGAGGGTGCTCAGCACCGGGCCGGGCAGCGCCGACGCCCGTTCCACGTGCCGCTCGTCGTAGAAGAACCGGACGGCCTCCGGGCCCCACAGGGCGACGGTGTGTCGTCCCGTCAGGCGGGCGCGGACCAGGGGACCGGCGGTGCGGCGCCGACGGTCGGGGAGCCAGGTGTACCCCTTGAGCAGGGCCGCGAGTGAACTGTCGACCAGCGGAGTGCGAGGACTGGGATTCATGCCGACCCGAGTGCCCGCACCGGTCCGCCGGTAACGCGGGGAGCGCGGGCACCGCACGGATGGTCGAAAGCGCGCCGCAGACCGTCGTGACAAGGGGCTCGTGCGACCCCGACGAGGGGACGTTCGCGCCCCCGACGAGAGGGCGGTCGCGGCACAGAGGTGTTACACCCCACGGAACTCGGTACTCCGCACGGAGACCACCAACCGGTCGAACACCCCCGGAGGCGAGCATGAGCGACGAGAACATGGCGGACGACGCCTACCAGCCCACCGGTGGCAATGAGGAGCAGGAGGACGCCGCTCCCCTGGATCTCCAGGACGCGCTCGACGAACGTACGTACGACGACATGCTGGACGAGGGCTATTCGCCGCCGGAGAGGCCGCTCGGCGTCACCAAGAGCGGGACCACGGCCGCCGAGCAGCACGAGGGCGAGTCCCTCGACGACAGACTGCGGCAGGAGGTGCCCGATGTGGAGGTCCCGGCGGGGGACGGCATCGGAGACCTCCCTGGCGGAGAGGGCGAACCCCTTGATCCGGAGGTCGGAGCGGACCGCGCCGGCCGCCTCGTCGCACCCGACGAGGGCGCCCGGACGGACACCACCAAGGAACTGATCGCCGAGGACGAGGGCATCGACGGCGGCGCGGCGGGCGCGGAGGAGGCAGCTATGCACGTCGTCCCCGACGACGCGCTGTTCACGACGGACCCGCCGGAGGTCTGAAGGACTCGCATCGGCCCACCCTTCGGCCCACCCTTCGGCCCGCGCGTCGGCCCACCCTTCGGCCCGCGCGTCGGCCCGCGCCTCGGCTCGGTGCCGACCGCCGCTCCGCCGCTCCGCACGCGGCCCTGTCGCGGCCGCGGGGCGAGCGGTGCACAACGGAGCATGAAGGTGTCGGCCGGGCTGCGCGCGGGGATCGGTGGCTTGCCAGGCGGCTGGCGGTTCGCGGCGGCCGGGGCGGTGGGCGCGGCCGGCGAGCGGCGGCGGTGGGCCTGGCGGCGCTGACGGTGGCACAGGTCGGCTCCAACGCGCTCGGCAAGCAGCTGATCGACCGGCGCAGGCCGCCGAGGGAGTGGTTCCCGCACGCCGAGGCCGACGAGCGTCCCGCGTCGTCGTCGCTCCCGTCCGGCCACACCGCAGGCGCGGTCGCGTTCACGGCCGCCGCCTGGCCCACCTGGCCCGCGGTCGGCGCCGTGTGCGCGGTCCCCACCGTGCTCGTGGCCGTCGAGCGGGTGCCGAGCGGCGCCCACTTCCCGAGCGATGTCGCCGCGGGCGCCGTGATCGGCCTGGCCGGTGCCTGGAGCGCCCGCCGCCTCCCACGCCTGCTGCTTCTCGCCGTCCGCCGACTGCCCTGACGCGCAAGGGCGTGCCGGATCACGAGGAGTGCATGACCGGTGTGACCGGTCGGCGGTCTACTCGGCGATGTGGCGCTGGAGCCAGTCGGCGGCGGTCCGGCGGAAGATCCTGCGGCTGTCCGCGCGCAGGAAGTCGTGGCCCTCGTCGCGGAGCAGCAGCAGTTCCGCCCGCAGACCGCGCTCCCGGGCCGCACGGACGAACTGCTCGGACTCGCCGAGCGGCACATTGGTGTCGTGCTCCCCGTGGACCGTGAGGACGGGGACGCGCAGGGCGTCCACGCGGGTCATCGGGGACAGCGCGTGCAGCAGTTCACGGTCGTGCTCCGGGTGGCCGTACTTGTGCGCGGCCGACTCCGCGATCCACGGCTCCGTACCGGCGTAGAAGGTCGCGAAGTCGGACATGCCGCAGGCCGCGACGCCGGTGCGGAAGAGGTCCGGGTGCCACACGAGGGACGCCATCACCAGGTAGCCGCCGTAGGAGCGCCCCATCACGGCCAGCCGCCGGGGATCGGCGAGACCGGCGACGACGACATGGGCCGCGCAGGCGGCGACGTCCTCGATCGCGGCGAACCGGCCCGTCCCGAGGTCGGCGTCGACGAACGACCGGCCGTGCCCCGACGAGCCGCGCACGTCCGGCGCGAAGATGTCGAGGCCCCGGCCCAGCAGCTCGTGGTAGAGCGGGTTGAACACCGGCCGCTCCTGCTCCTCCGGTCCGCCGTGCAGATGGATCACACAGGGCGCGGGCTCCCCGGCTCCCCGGTCGGGAGCCCGGTAGTACCAGCCGCTCAGCGGCAGTCCGTCCCGCGCGACGGGCCGCAGCGGCACGGGCCGTACGGGCGGGCGGCCGGGCGGGACCGCGTCCTCGTCCCGGGACGACCACGCGGTCCGTCGCGCGGTGCCGTCGGGGAACCACCACACCCCGGGGGCGGCGCTGCGAGCCGGACAGGGCCAGCACGAGTCCCGCCCGCCCGTCGACGCGCGGGATGCGCGTCACGACCTCGTGCGGCAGCGACACCCTCCGCGACGGCCCCACCCGGGCCTCCCCGGCGGACGTCGGCGACACGGAGGTGACCTCCAGCTCGGTGGCGCCGCGCACGTTCCAGGCGAGGGCAGCGGTGTACCCGTCATGACCGAGTGCCAGCAGCTCCAGTCCGCAGTCCGCGCGCTCGGCGGCGACGCTCCGCCCCAGGGCCGTGCCCTCGGCGTCGAGGCGGACGGCGAACAGCGCGGCGAACTCACGGGCCGCGTCGCTGCGCAGCCACAGCGTTCTGCCGTCCGGGGAGAACCGGCCGATCCACGGGTCCCCGTCGGCGACGTGCAGGGCGAAGGCGGTCCGCAGATCGCCGGTCCGGACGACGAGGGCCTCGCGGCGGCCGCGCGGCCCCCGGCGCAGGAGGGCCAGCCGCCCGTCCCTGCTGATGTCGCACACGCGCAGGGTCGCCGCGCCGCGTTCCACCGCCAGCAGGGTGGGCGCCGCCACGCCCAGGGGGTCGACCAGATAGGCGGCCAGCCCTCCGCCCGACGTCCTCTCGCGGGCCGTCTCGCCGTCCCTCTCGTGGGCGCCGGGCGTCCCCGCGTCGCCCCGGTCCTCGGGGCCCCGCGTGTCGCGGCCGGACCCGGGGCCGGCCGCGCCGTGGTACGGGCCGCCCAGGAGCACGGCCCGGCCGTCGCGGGTGGCCCAGCCCGGCGGGCGGGGCGCGGTGTAGGTGTCCGGATCGGCGAGGCCGGGGCCCGAGGGTGCGGCCCACTCCTCCCCTTCGGCCCCGCCGGGCGTGCGGACCGGCTCGGCGACGGTGACGGCGACGGCCGTACCGTCGTGCTGCCAGCAGCCCAGATACGCCGAGCTGCCCGGTTCGGCACCGGCGAGGATGCGCCGACCGGTCCCGTCCGGCCGTACGCACAGCACCCTGGTGTGCTCGCCGCCTCCCGGGGCGGTGGTGTAGGCGATCCAGCGACCGTCGGGCGACCAGGCCACCTCCTTGACCGGGTGCGGATCGGAGTCCAGCAGATGGACCTCGTCCCCGCCGACCGGCCCGGTCCACAGCTGGGGGACCCCGCTCCGGTCGCAGATGAACGCGACGTACTGACCGCTCGGGTCCACAGACGGGTACCAGCAGCCGTGCGATCGCAAGGGCTGTGGCGTGTCCAGCGGGGCGGCGGTGTCCGGCAGCGGGACCGGCACCGGGGCCGTGGCTGTGGCCGGCGTCGGCACGAGGGCCGTGCCTGCCTGTCCGTTCGTTCCCGGTGTCCCTGGGGCCGCGGCGGTCGGGCCGTGCTCCTCGGGCGCCACGGGGTCCCGTCGACGAGGTCCTCGCCGACGGGGAGGGGCGGGGAGCCCGTGAGGGGTGCGCCCCGGTCACCTGATTCCGTGCGTTTGCAGCCATATCTCCAGCAAAGCTATCTGCCACAGCTCGTTCGCCCCACGCCTGGCGCGGTGTTCGTCCGGGGCCGCCAGCAGCCTGGCCACGTAGGCGTCCCGGAAGATGCCGCGTGACCTGGCCTCGGGCGCGGACAGGGCCTCACGGACCCGCCCCAGCACGGGTCCCGCCATGTGCTTGACGGCGGGGACCGGGAAGTACCCCTTCGGCCGGTCGACGACCTCGGCGGGCAGGACCTCGCGGCCCGCGGCCTTGAGCACCCCCTTGCCGCCGTCGGCGAGCTTCAGCTCCGGTGGGCAGACGGCGGCCAGCTCCACCAGCTCATGGTCGAGGAACGGGACGCGGGCCTCCAGGCCCCAGTCCATGGTCATGTTGTCCACGCGCTTGACCGGGTCGTCGACGAGCATCACCTCGGCGTCGAGCCGCAGCGCCGCGTCGAGCGCGGTCTCGGCGCCGGGGCTCGCCATGTGGGCGCGCACGAAACGGCCGGAGACGTCGTGATCGGGCAGCACGTGCGGTTGCAGCATGCCGGCGAGGTCGGAGTGCGAGCGGTCGAAGTACGTCTCGGTGTACGCCTCGGACGCCCGCTCTCTCGGGGCGGGGGCGATGTCCGGGTACCAGTGGTAGCCGGCGAAGACCTCGTCGGCGCCCTGGCCGCTCTGCACGACCTTCACCTCCTTCGCGACCTGTTCGGCGAGCAGGTGGAAGGCCACCACGTCATGGCTGACCATCGGCTCGCTCATCGCCTCGATCGCCGCGTCCAGGGCCGTCGACACCCGGTCCGAGGGCACCATCAGCTGGTGGTGGTCGGTGGCGAAGTGCCGGGCGACCAGGTCGGAGTAGGGGAACTCGTCGCCCTCCTCGCCGCCCTCGGACTCGAAGCCCACGCTGAACGTCGCCAGATCGCGCTGCCCCTCGTCGGCCAGCAGCGCCACGATCAGGCTGGAGTCCAGGCCGCCCGACAGGAGGACGCCCACGGGCACATCGGCGACCATGCGCCGGCGGACGGCGGTGCGCAGCGCTTCGAGCACCGCGTCCCGCCAGTCGTCCGCGTCCATCCCCGCGTCCCCGGGGCGACGGGTGTACGGCGGCTGCCAGTAGCGGATGTCGCGGTGGCTGCCGTCGGGCTCCACCACCCGCACGGTCGCCGCGGGAAGCTTGCGCACGCCCGCGAGCACGGTGTGCGGTGCGGCCACCGTGGCGTGCCAGCTCAGGTACTGGTGCAGCGCGACCGGGTCGAGGGAGGTGTCGACGCCGCCGCCCGCCAGGAGCGCCGGCAGCGAGGAGGCGAACCGCAGCCGTCCCGGCGCCTGGGCCAGGTACAGCGGCTTGATGCCCAGCCGGTCGCGGGCCAGCACCAGGCGTCCGGTGGCCTGCTCGACGATGGCGAAGGCGAACATGCCGTAGAAGTGGTCGACGCAGGACGTGCCCCACTGCCGGTAGGCCTTGAGCACCACCTCGGTGTCGGAGCCGGAGAAGAAGTGGTGGCCGAGGCCGCGCAGTTCCTCGCGCAACTCCTTGTAGTTGTAGACGCAGCCGTTGAAGACACCGGCGATGCGGCCCGCCGGGTCCGTCATCGGCTGGGCCCCGCACTCGGACAGGTCGATGATCTTCAGCCTGCGGTGACCCAGGGCGACGGCGTTCTGCGACCACAGGCCCCTGCCGTCCGGGCCCCGGGGTGAGAGTCGGTCGGTCATGCGCTCGACGGCGGCCAGGTCGGGCCGTCCGCCGTCGAAGCGGATCTCTCCGCTGAGACCGCACATCAGACCGCACCTCCTCGCGGGGGGTGGCCGTCGGCCGGGCCCGGGGGCGGTACCTCGATCGGGCAGGAGCCGGTGCGTTTCGGGTGCGTCTCCGTCTTGCTGCTGGGCATACGAGCCACTCCTTGATCACGGTGGCACCGGCTCCACGGGGCGGACGACGGGTTCTCCGTCCGGGTCTCCGCGCCGTGACCTGTCGCGGGGCGGTGGCCGGTGCCTGTCTCTCCGCACCGCCCCGCGGGGTCAGCCGCCGATGGACTCGACCGAGTACGCCGCCGAGGTCCCCGCCGGTCCGGCCCCACCGGCCGCGGCGACGGGCCGGCGGACGGCTCCGGGGCCGGTGCCCTGCCCGTGGTCGCCCCGGGTGTCGGCGACCGCCGCCTTGACACAGGCGAGCAGGCCTTCCCGCTCGGCGACCTGGCGCAGCCGGTGGGCGGCGCTGCCCCGGGCCAGGGCCTCCTCGGTGAGCGTGCGGACGGTGTCCCAGTCGCCGAGGGCCTCCAGGGCCGGGCGCAGCCTGCGGACCATGGTGTGCACGACCTCGGGGGCGGGCGTGGCGGCGCGCGTGACCGGGTCGACGAGGGTGCCCTCCAAGCCCGCCTGTGCCGCCCGCCAGACCGCGGCCCGCAGCCACTCGTGCCTGCCGTCGCAGCCCGCGCCGGGCCGTTCCAGGCCGGCCCTGGCGTCCTCCACGAGGGCGCGGAAGAGACCGGCTATCAGGACGACCGTCTCGACGCGCGGGCAGGCGTCGCAGATGCGCAGCTCCAGGGTCCGCTGGTGCTCGCTCGGCCGCAGGTCGTAATAGACCATGCCCGGGTCCTTGATCACGCCGGAGCGGATCAGGTCCTCGACGGCGGCGTCGTACTCGGCGGCCCCGCCGAAGCAGCCGACCGGTCCCGCGGTGGGCCAGCGCTGCCACAGCATGGTGCGCCAGCTCGCGTAGCCCGTGTCCGAGCCGAGCCAGAACGGCGAGCTGGCGGACAGGGCCAGCAGCGGGGGCAGCCACGGCGACACCGCGCACATGATCCGCACGGCCGTGTCCCGGTCGGGCACGTCGACATGGACCTGCGCGCTGCACACGAGCTGCTCGTCGGCCACCTTCCGGTACTCGTCGACCAGGGCCCGGTAGCGGAAGTCCGGGGTGGCGTCACCGGGCGTCACCCGCGCGAACGGCACGGTCCCGGCCGCCACGACGGCCAGACCGAGCCCGGTGGCCGCCTCGTCCAGCCGCCGCCGTGCCCCGCTCAGATCCGTGTGCAGGGAGTCGAGCGCGGAGTGGACGGGGCTGTTCCACTCCACCGCCGACCGTTGGAGCTCGGCCTTGAACTCGGGGCCGGGCAGTCTGCCGAGGACCGCGCCGGCCCCGGGGACCAGTCGCCCGTTCTCCGCGTCCAGAACGTGAAACTCTTCCTCTACGCCTACACGAACGGTCACGGCTTCTCCCTCATCCGTACCCGAGATCGCCTGCCGGGCCGAGGCCCTTCGACGACCGCTGCGTGGTGCGAGTTCCCGACAAACGCACAAATAGTCCCATCTCTGCACGTCCGCCGCCAATGCGTCATGTGTCAGCGGTGCTCCGCCGGTCCTGGCGACGGATGGGGCGGGCGGTGTCGAAAGCGGCGTTCGCCGATCGACGTGAGAGTGAAAGCAGTACGACCCAGGACTTCAGGAGTACCTCACCGTGACCGTGACCGTGACTGCGGATTTGGCCATCTCCCTCGACGGGTACCTCGCCGGCCCCGGCGTCTCACCCGACAACCCGGGCGGCGACGGTGCCGAGCCGCTCTTCGAGTGGATCCACAGCCTGGCGAGCTGGCGCGAGCGCCAGGGCATGACCGGTGGCGAGGAGAACCGGGACTCCGAACTGATGCGCGAATGGTTCGATGCCACCGGGGCGGTGATCATGGGCCGCACGATGTACGACCTGGGCGAGGAGTTCTGGGGCGACAACCCGCCGTTCCGGACCCCCGTCTTCGTGCTGACCCACCGCCCGGGGCCCACCCTGGTCAAGGAGGGCGGCACCACCTTCACCTTCGTCGCCGACGGTGTCCACGGCGCCCTCGACCGGGCGCGGGCCGCGGCCGGGGGCCGCAACGTCGACATCGCGGGCGGAGCGGACACCGTGCGGCAGTACCTCCGGGAAGGGCTCATCGACGAACTGCACCTGCACGTCGTGCCCGCACTCCTCGGGGACGGGCTGCGACTCTTCGACGATCCGGCCGCCGGACGGCGCGACCTCGAGACGGTCGGGGTGGTCCACACCCCGCTCGCCACCCACCTGAAGTACCGCTTCGTGCGGTGATCGGGCTGCCGGACGAGCGCTCCCGCCACCGAGACCTCGAAGCCCCCTGGGGTATGTGACGGGGATCACTCCGGACGGAAAACCCGTCGCGCGGGCGCCACGTCTAGGGGGTGTGAGATCAGTCAGGAAGGCAGCGGGAGAGCCGGACGAGGAACGCCTCGTCCGGCTCGTGGCCAAGGGCGACCGCGCGGCGTTCGACGAGTTGTACCGGCGCACGGCGCCATGGCTGGCGGTGCGGTTGCGGCGCCGCTGCGCCGACGAGCAGATCGTCGCCGAAGTCATGCAGGAGACGTACCTGGCGGTGTGGCGCGCGGCGGGCGCGTTCGCCGGGGCGGCCGTCGGAGGGACCGCCGTCGGCTGGCTGTGGACCATCGCCGCCCGCCGGCTCGTGGACGCCTTCCGGCGCAGGGCCCACCACGCGGAACCCCCGCCCGCGGCCGCCGCGCACCCCGTGGCGCCCGCCGCCGAGGACGAGGCGCTCGCGGCGACCGTCGGCGGCGACGTCGGGGACGCGCTGCGCCGTCTCGCGCCCGAACTCAGGGCGGTACTGCAGGCCATGGTGCTCGACGGGCTCACCGTCCGGGAGACCTCGGTCCTGCTCGGCGTGCCCGAGGGCACGGTCAAGACCCGTGCCCGCAGGGCCCGGACCGAGATGCGAAAGGCCCTGGCATGAGTGTGGAACACGCGTCGACGCGGCTCATCGACGGTTACGCGCGCGGGGACACCGGCCTCGCCACCGACGAGGTCTGGGCCCTGGAAGCACATCTGGAGGCCTGCCGCACCTGCCGGGACCGGCTGTCGGCCGCCGTCACGGCGAACGCGCCCGCCGTGGCCGCCCTGGTCGGCACCGTATGGGCCGACCTCGAACCCCGGCTGTCCACCACGGCCACCATGCCCCGCCGGCGACGGCTGGGTGCCCGCCTGTCGACCTGGCTGACGCCCACGACGGTGCCGTGGCTGGCCATGGTCATGAGCGTGACCCTGCTCGCGCTGCTGTTCGACCTCGCCGACCCCGGCGCGGGACCCGGCTCCGGCCACGGCGAGGTGTCGCTGGTGCTGCTGTTCTCCCCCGTCCTGCCCGTGCTCGGCGTCGCGGCCTCCTGGGCACGCGGCCTGGACCCGGCGTACGAGCTGACGGCCTCCGTGCCCCGGGCCGGGCTCCCCCTGGTACTGCGGCGCACCGTGGCCGTGCTCGTCCTCGTCGTGCCCGCGCTGTTCGTGGGCGGATGGGCGACAGGGGTGACGGCCGCCCAGTGGCTGCTGCCCTGTCTGGCGTTCACCTCGACGACCCTCGCACTCGGCGGACTCGTCGGCGTGACCCGAGCCGCCCTCGCGCTGGTCGCGGTGTGGGCCGCCGTGGTCGTGGCGCCGACCCTGGCCACCGGCCACACACCCCTCGCTCTCCGGACGGACGGCATGCCCGTGTGGGGGCTGATCCTCGCGCTCGGCATCGGCGTCGTGATCGCCCGCAGGGGTGCCTACTCCGTGCTGGGAGCCCATCGATGACCACCAAGACGACCACCGGCGGGAAGGAACCACACGTGATGACCGCGCTGACCGCGGCCGACCTCGCGCCGACGCCCTACGCCTGGGAGATCCGGGCCACGGGGCTGAAGGTGAGGGCCGGGCGGAAACGGATGGCCGTCGATGGGCTCGACCTGTCGCTCGGCACCGGCGTGCACGGCCTGCTCGGACCCAACGGGGCCGGCAAGACCACCCTCATCCGGGCGCTGGCCACCGTGCTGCGCCCCGCCGAGGGCACCCTGGAACTGCTCGGCGAGTTCGCCGGCGGGCTCGGCGAACACCGGGCACTGCGCCGCCGGATCGGCTATCTGCCGCAGGAGTTCGGCTACTACAAGCGCTTCACCGTGCGCGAGTTCATCGAGTACATGGCATGGCTGAAGGAGGTCCCGAAGGCGGACATCCCCGGCGCCGTACAGCGGGCGATCGAGCGGGTCGGCCTCGCCGACCGCGCCGACGAGCGGATGAAGGCCCTCTCGGGCGGCATGGTGCGGCGCGTCGGGATCGCCCAGGCCATCGTCAACGACCCGGCGATCCTGCTCCTCGACGAGCCGACCGTCGGCCTGGACCCCGCCCAACGGCTGCGCTTCCGTGAGCTGTTGCAGCAGCTGGGCACGGACACCTGTGTCGTCGTCTCGACCCATCTGGTGGAGGACGTCGCCGCCGCCTGCACCGACGTGGTCCTCTTCGCCGAGGGCCGCCTGGTCTTCCAGGGCACCCCCGACGAACTGGCCGCCGCGGGCGGGCCCGAGCACGTCGGCGACAGCCCGCTGGAGCGCGGCTACTCGGCGCTGCTGCTCGACCCCCGCCAGGAGAGGGGCACCTGGTGAACGACCGTGTCCTGCGCATCGAGCTGAGGCGCTCCGTCGCCCCCTGGGCCGGCGTCGTGTCCCTCTGCGTCGCCCTGGCGTTCCTGTACCTGGTGAGCGGACCGTGGTGGAAGGGCTCAGCGCTGTGGACGAGCCAGTGGACGTCCCTGGCCCTGTGGACCCGGTTCCTGCTGGCCGTCCTGTGGCCGCTCGCGCTGGCGCTCGGCGCCCTGCAGGGGCTGCGCGACCACCGCTCCCGCATGACCGAGCTGCTGACGAGCACCTCACGGCCCGCCCGGCACCGAGCGGCCACGACCGCGGGCGCCACGGCGATCACGCTGACCGCGGCCTTCACACTCGTCGTCCTCCTGGGCGCGGTCCAGGTGATCGGCAACACCGAGTACACGCACCTCGGCTGGCTGCCGATCTCGCTGGTCGCCGTGCTCGCGCTCGTCGCGGGGGCCCTGCTCGGCATGGGGATCGGACGCAACCTCCCCTCCCCGCTGACCCCGCCCGCACTGGCCGTGACCGCCTTCGTCTTCGTCAACCTGCTGCGGATGTCGACGGAGACGGCCGTGCCGACGGCCATCTCGGGGCCGACCGGCGTCACCCTGCTGTCACCGGCGGTGGACGAGACGCTCGACGTGTTCCTGACCCTCTCCGCCCCCGTGCACCTGGGCCAGACGGTCTGGCTGCTCGGCATGGCCGTGACCGGTTTCGCCCTGTTGGCCGCTGCCACGCCGCGCGCCCGGCTGCTCGCCCTCGCACCCGTCCTGGCGGGCGCCGTGATCGCCCTGCTCGTCCTGCCCGCCGACCCCCGCCGGGTGTACGTCGTCGACGAGGCCGCCGCGGCCCAGGTGTGCGACGGACCGGTGTGCGTGGCCGCCGTCCACCAGGAGCGCCTGTCGGACTTCGCGGACCCGGGGAAGAAGGCGCTGCGCCACCTGCGGGACGTTCTCGGCGGCGAGGCACCGACCACCGTCCGGGAGAGCACCGCGCAACGGGGGATTTTCGACGCGCCGGAACGGTCACGCACGGCCGTCCTCTTCGACTTCGACGACAGCGTGATCGCCGACGCCGAGGGCGAGCAGCTGACACGGGCCCTCCTCGGGCAGGGCATGGCGCCGGTCTGCTTCGCCCGCAGCGCCGGCGAGAGCGGCACGGTCGGTGAACTCGCCGCACAGGGCGTCGTCGCGGGCTGGGTCCTCGGCGAGCTGCGGCCCTTCGAGGGCGCCATGCACCCGCAGAGCGCCCAACTCGCCACGGCCGGACCGGTGTTCAAGGAACTCAAGGCCCTGCCGTGGTCCGAGCAGGTCGCCCGCGTCAAGGCCGCGCACACCGCCGCGGTCTCCTGCTCGGGTGACCCGCTCAGCATCCTGGACGGCGGTACGGCCCGATGAGATGGCTGACCTTGTACGCGCGCTCCCGGCAGGTGCCCGTGTCGCTCGCCGCCGTCCTGTTCAGCGCGGCCGCGGTGTGGGCGCTGGTCGCCCGGGACGGCGGCGGGGGAGCGGTCGATCCGAGGACGCCCGTGTTCGTCCTCGTCGCCGGGGTGACGGCCGCCTCGATCGGGCTCGGCGGGCAGGACCTCGCGCTGGACCGCACGGCCGCGATCGGCTGGCGGCCCCGCAGGGCGGGCCATGTGCTGCTCATCGGCACGGTCGTCGCCGCCGTGCTCCTCGCGGTAGGGGCGACGGGCACCGATCTGGCCGCCACCGCGTTCGTCGTCCGCGACAGCGCGGGGCTGACGGGGCTCGTCGCCCTCGGAGCGGTCGTGTGCGGGGCACCGTACGCGTGGACCCCGGCGGTCGGCTGGCTGTCGTTCTCGGTCTTCGCCCCGCCCCCGACGAGCGTGCCGACGGAGATCGCGACCTGGATGCTGCTGCCGCCCGGCACGCCCGCGGCCACCTGGACGGCCGTGGCCCTCGCGGTCACCGGCACCACGGTGTACGCCCTCGCGGGCCCGCGACGGTAGCCGCCCGGGCCGGCGGCGGGAGCACGGAGTCGGGGCTCATATCCAGGTGTCGAGCCACATCCGGACCTGCCAGTCGGGATACGGGATCGTCAGGCCCGTGTAGATCGGGAAGAAGTAGACGAAGTTCCAGACGATCAGCAGGACGAGGGTCCCGACCGCCACCGCCCCCCGGTTGCGGCGGTCGGCGCCCGCCCCCGGCGGACCCAGCAGCGCGCCCAGCGTCATGGCCACGGCCAGACACACGTACGGCACGAACACGACGGCGTAGAAGGCGAAGATCGTGCGGTCCTGGTAGAGGAACCAGGGCAGGTAGCCTGCGGCCACCGCGCACAGCACCGCGCCCGCGCGCCAGTCCCGGCGCAGCGCCCACCGGAACAGCAGGTACCCGAGGGCGCAGCACGCCGTCCACCACAGCATCGGCGTCCCCAGGGCGAGGATCGCCTGGGAGCAGCCGGTCAGCGCGTGACAGCCGGCCTCACCGGGCTCGGGTGACCGGTACGAGAACAGCACGGGGCGGCCGAGGACCAGCCAACTCCACGGGTTGGACTCGTACTTGTGGTAGGTCTCCAGCCCCACGTTGAACCGGTAGACGGCGGACTCGTAGTGCCACAGGCTGCGCAGCGGCGCCGGGATCCACGACCAGACGCCGCCGCGGCCGTCCGCCCAGTGCCGGCCGTAGCCGTCGTCGGACAGGAACCAGCCGGTCCATGTCACCAGATACGTCACCGCGGCGACCGGGGCGAGGGAGAGCACGGACCGGCCGAGGTCCTTGCGCAGCACCGTCCGGTACGGGCGGCGTGCCCCCGCGACGCGGCGGGCGCCGACGTCCCACAGCACGGTCAGGACCATGAAGAAGGCCAGGAAGTACAGGCCGTTCCACTTGGTCGAGGCGGCGAGCCCCAGACACACACCCGCCGCGAGCCGCCAAGGGCGCCGTCCCGTACCGGCGTGGTCCCCGGTGTCCCCGTCCGGGCGGACATGCCCGTCCGGGGCCACCGGCAGCGCCGCCGCGAGCCGGGCCCGGGCGTGGTCCCGGTCGAGCAGCAGGCAACCGAACGCCGCCAGGACGAAGAACATGACGATCAGGTCGAGCAGCGCGGTGCGGCTCATCACGAAGTGCAGACCGTCCACCGCCATCAGCGCGCCGGCCAGACAGCCCAGGAACGTGGAACGGAACAGGCGGCGTCCGACGCGGCAGAGCATCAGGACCGACAGGGTGCCGAGGAGGGCCGTCATGAAGCGCCAGCCGAACGGTTCGAGACCGAGCATCCACTCCCCGACGGCGATCACCCACTTGCCCGTCGGCGGGTGCGCGACGAAGGCGCCGGCGTCGGAGAGCGGGATCACCTGAGGGTCGGCCAGCACCTGAGGGTCGGCGACCTTGCGGTCCGGCCAGGTGCCTTCGTAGCCCAGTCGCAGCAGCGACCACGCGTCCTTGGCGTAGTACGTCTCGTCGAAGGCGAGTTCGTGCGGCTGTCCGAGGCGCCAGAAGCGGATCGACCCCGCCAGCAGGGCCACGAACAGCGGCCCCAGCCACCCCGTCGCACGCGCGATCCGGTACGCGGACGCGGGCCCGAGCCCGACCCGCTCCCAGATCCGGGTCCCCGGCTCCGGGAAGGGCGGCACCAGCCGTTCGCGCAGGTCGCTGAGAGGCCGCCCCACGTACCCGAACGGGCGCAGACGGTCGATCCGGTCGAGGGACGCCGTCGTCGGACGGGGGCCGTGGAGCATCGCGGTGACAGCGTCCTTCGAGAGTGTGTACGAACATGGCCTCGCCGCTCACGCGGAGTGGTGCACCCGCTCACGCACCCCCCGCGCGTTCGTCTCCGGAGATCGTAATGGGCGCGCGTTCGGTCCCATCGGGCCGGTGCGTCTCGCACGCCAACGGCCCCCCGACGACCAACTGCCCACCACCGCCCACGAATCCGGATGCGGGACGGCGCCGACCCGTGGTGGGATGCGGCCCGTGAGCGAAACGTTGCGGGCCCGTATCGAGCGGTACTACACCACCGTGCCGTCGCGGTTCGCGGAGGTCCAGGAGTTCGGGCCGCTGCGGCTCTTCGTACGCAAGGAGCCGGGCGCTCCCTACTACGGCGGGCCCGGTCACGCCCAGCCCACGGTGGGAAGGGCCGCGGCGATCGGTGCCGCCGACATCGCACGGGTCCGGGCCCGACAGCGTGAACTCGGTGTCCCGGAGGCGTTCGAGTGGCTGGCCGAGTCGGCGCCGACGCTGCGGGCCGCGATCGAGGACTCCGGACTGCCGGTGCTGGAACGCCCCTTGATGGCGTTGGACCCGTCCCACCGAGTCGCCCCGCACCCGGTGCCGGACGGTGTGACCCTCCGGGCGCTGACCGCCGACGATCCCGTGCTGCCCGCGGCCCTCGCCCTGCCGCGGCTGGCCTTCGCGAAGGAGGGCACCGCCGTCGGCGCGGCCGGCCGAGCGGAGTTGGCGGCGGTGGCCCGGGAACTGATCGCGGACGGCACCGTGGAGACGGTCCGCCCCGTGCTCCGCGCCGGGCACAAGGCGCTCGTCGCCGCCGTCGCCCCGGACGGTACGCCGCTGGCCGTCGGCCACTTCCATCCGATGGACGGCACCACCGAGATCGGCGGCGTCGGCACCCTGCCCACCGCCCGCCGGCAGGGCCTGGCCGCAGCCGTCACGGCGGCCCTGGTCGCACACGCCCGCGACCACGGGGTGCGCACCGTCTTCCTCGCCTACGCCGAGGACGCCGTGGCCCGCATCTACTCCCGACTGGGCTTCCGCCCCGCCGGTTGCACCCTGCTGATCGCCGACCAGCCCGCCCGGTCGTAGCGGTCGACAGCCGGCCACCGCCGTGCCGGTGCGGGCCGCCCGCCGCCACGGCACTGAGCTCGGCGAACGTCCGTCGGGGGACATTGCAGGAGGGCCGCGTGGCTGGGCCGTTCGCGGGTACTCGGGGTCGCGCCGCGGGCCCGACGAGGCTCGCGGGTACGGATGGCGCAAGCGTCGTATCGAGGAGAGGAGCGCGAGACATGGGACACGGCGGAGATGTCATCGACGAACTGACCGCGGACCACGGGGAAGTGGAGGAGATGTTCGTCCGGATCGAGGCACTGCCCTCCGGCGATCCCCGGCGCAAGCAGCACATGGACCAGGTCACCATCGAGCTGGTGCGTCACTCGGTCGCCGAGGAGGCGTACCTCTACCCGGCCGTACGCGAGCACCTGCCGGACGGCGACGCGATCGCCGACCGTGAGCTGGAGGACCACGCCGAGGCCGAGCGCACCATGAAGGCGCTGGAGCGGTGCGAGGCCGACGACCCGGACTTCGACCTGTTGGCCACCCAGCTGATGACCGAGATCAGGTCGCACATCCAGGACGAGGAGAACAACCTCTTCCCCAAGCTGCGCGCGGCCTGCTCGGTGGACGCCCTGGACAGTCTCGGGGACAAGGTCCGCTCGGCCAAGAAGACGGCCCCGACCCGGCCGCACCCGGCGGCCCCGGACACTCCGCCGGCCAACAAGCTGCTCGCCCCCGGAATGGGCCTTGTGGACCGCATGCGGGACGCGCTGTCCGGCCGGGGCAAGGACGACTGACGTGGCACGCGATTGACCACGCGACCGACGAGGCGGACGGCGGCGGGCCGGTGGGGACCAGGATCACCTGGTGGCCACCGGCCCGCCGCCGTCCGCCTTTGTCTACCTCGTCTACCTCGTCCACCTCGTTCGGGACTCGCCGCGCTCGCTATGTGGGTCGACGTCACGGTCGACGTCACGTGGGTCGACGTCCGTCGTCAGTCGTCACCCTTCACGATGTGCGAGTCCGTCCCGGCCCCCGCCGCCTGCGTGCGCTCCCGGTCCGTCACGGCCGGCAGGCACAGGCGCACACCCTTCCCGCGGCGGCGCCGGGCCTGTGCCCAGCCGCTCTCGCGGACGACGAGTTTTTCGACGGTGTGCGTGCTCACGGCATCTCATCTTCTTTCCGAACCCGAATGCGAACCGCTTCCTGCTGTCGCGCCCACGGGTGCCCGGTGCCGGAGTGCCCAAACGGCCCTCAGGGCAGCGGGGTGCCGCCGGTGGCGTTGAGGATCTCCGCCGTGACGAAGCTCGCCCGGTCGGAGGCGAGGAACACGTACGCCGGTGCCATCTCGGCGGGTTGGGCGGGCCTGCCGAGCGGCGCCTGCTTGCCGAACTCCTTCGTGTCCGGGAGCGTCGCCGGGATCAGCGGTGTCCACACCGGCCCCGGCGCCACCGCGTTCACCCGGATGCCGTCCGCGGCGACCATCTGCGCCAGCCCCTGGGTGAACGTCACGATCGCGCCCTTGGTCATGGCGTAGTCGAGGAGGTGCGGACTCGGCTTGTACGCCTGCACGGACGTGGTGTTGATGATCGAGCCGCCCGCCGGGATGTGCGGCAGGGCCTCCCGGCACAGCCAGAACATGCCGTAGAGGTTCGTCCGCACCACCCGGTCGAACTGCTCGGTGGTGATCGCGCCGATGCCGTCGGACTGCGCCATCTGGTACGCGGCGTTGTTGATCAGCACGTCGATCCGGCCGAACTCGTCGACCGCCCGCTCGATCAGGCGACGGCACTGCTCCTCGTCGCGTACGTCGCAGGGGACGGCGATCGCCTTCCGCCCGGCCTCCTCGACGAGCCGGACCGTCTCCCGGGCGTCCTCGGCCTCCTCCGGCAGATGGGTGAAGAGGACGTCCGCGCCCTCCCGGGCGTACGCCAGGGCGACCGCGCGGCCGATACCGGAGTCCCCTCCGGTCAGTACCGTCCTGCGGTCCTGGAGCAGTCCGCTGCCCCGGTAGGAGTCCTCCCCGTGGTCGGGCGGCGGGTCCATCGGGCCGGTCCAGCCGGGATGGTCCTGGTCCTGCTGGGGGAGATCCGGCCGGGGATGCCGCTCGACCGGGTTTCGCACGTCGTCGTCGTTCATGGGTACGGCCCTTCGTCGGGTGGGTGGGTGGGCGGAGACGGTCGCCCCCGCGTGCCCGTGCCGGGTACCCGAACCTGCCTGCTCGACGCCGTGCGGACCGGCGGCCCGGGCTGTGGCCGAACCCGTCGGATTGGTCGGCGGTTCCGGGGTGTGGGGAGCCGAGGCGGGGGACTTGGTGGGAAGGCCGGGTTCGACGGCGCTCCCCTGGGGGTCGGCCCGGTCAGGCTTCTCTGGTTCTGACAACGTGCCGGAGGAGCCGTCCCCTGGACGCGTCAGGGGCCCATCCGCCCTGGTGTCACGAGCCGGCCCACGCGCCGTGGCATCAGAGGCCGCCCTGCTCGCAGACCCGGCGGGCGACCTCGCGGAGCTTGATGTTGTGTTCCTGCGAGAAGCGGCGCAGCACGTCGAACGCCTGCTCCTCGGTCAGCTGGTGGCTGCCCATGAGGATGCCCATGGCCTCGCCGATCACATGGCGGGTGGCGACGGCCCGCTCCAGCTGGGCATGGGTGCGCGCGCTGGAGAAGGCGACCGCCGCGTGCGAGGCCAGCAGCCAGCCGGCCAACTCGCTGTTCTCGGTGAACGCGCCGGGCCTGCGCGAGTAGAGATTCAGGGCGCCGAGGTCCTCCTCCTCGGTGAAGAGCAGGAAGCCCATCATGCTGCCCACCCCGAGACGGCGGGCCTGCGGGGCGTAGGCCCGCCAGCGCGGCTGCTCGGCGGAGAAGTCGGAGATACGGAAGACCCGCTCGCCCTCCGAATCACGGGCGGCGTCGAAGCAGGGCCCCTCCCGCAGCCGCTCCTGCAGCCGGTCGCTGTCGACGACCAGCTGGTCCGTGGGAGCGAGAGTCTCCGCGGACGTGCCGTGCAGCACGAGGATGCCGGCCGCGTCGCAGCCCTCCACCAGTTCGGTGGCCGAGGCCGTGATCCGCTCCAGTGTGGAGTCGACCGAAGGCTGTGCCAGCAGGTCGCGCGCCATCGACGCCATCTGCTGGGCGAACCGATCCCAGTCCACACCGTCCTCCGTTTCGCCCGGCCTGGGAGATTCCGACGTCCCAAGCCTCGCACGCGACCCCGTGGAGAGGCGGCTGCGACAGCCGCCTTCCCGGGGCGGCGCGCGGTACGCCACCGTCTTCACGGTGGGCCCGGGTCACCGGGTGTCGACGATGCCGCCGGTCACGGCGATGACCTCGCCGACCGTGTAGCTGGCGTCGGCGTCGGAGGCCAGGTAGACGTAGGTCGGCGCGATCTCCTCCGGCTGGGCCGCGCGGCCCAGGGGCGCCTCGCTGCCGATCCGAGCCAGACCCTCGGGCGGCATGTGCTGGTCCGCCTCGTTGAGCGGGGTCCAGGTCGGACCCGGGGCCACCACGTTGGCGCGGACGCCGCGCTCGGCCAGATGCGGGGCGTCGGGAGGTGCGGGTCGCCGCTGTCGTGGCACTTGGTGGGGCATGGAGTGGACCGGCAGGGTGATGCGGGCGACACGGCGGCGTGGCGCGGCGGCCGTACGGACGGTGCGGTTGGCGTGGGCCGGACCGGGGCGGGAACGGGATCTGGTGGCGCAGGCCGGCAAGGCGGCGCTGGCCGCCTGGTTGGCGTGGGCGGTCGCGGGCTGGTGGCTCGCGGCCCCCATGGCGTTCGTGGCGCCCTGGGTGGCGGTCGTCCTGGTGGAGTCCACGGTGTTCCGGTCGCTCGCCCACGGGTTGCAGCAGCTCGGGGCCATCGCGGTGGGCACGGTGGTGGCCACCGGCGTGGCCCTGGCAGTGGACCACGCGCTGGTCACGATGGCCCTGGTGCTGCCGACGGTGCTGGTGCTGGGCCAGTGGCAACGGCTGGGGAGCCAGGGCGTCTACGCCGCCACGGGCGCGCTCTTCGTGCTGACCGGCGGCCAGGTCACCGTCGCCGCGTCGGCCGCCCGCATCGCGGAGGCGGTCTTCGGCGCGGTGGTGGGCGTCGCGGTCAACGCGCTGATCAGGCCCCCGGTGTATCTGCGCGACACCCGCGCCGCGCTCCGGGACGCGGCCCGGGAGGCCGAGGCGATCCTGGACGCGGTGGCGGAAGGGCTGGCCGCCGGGGAGTGGGAAGGGCACCAGGCGGGGGAGTGGCACGAGCGCGCACTGCGGCTCGGGCGGCTGGTCGACCAGGCGCGGCAGGCCATCGGCTGGAGCAAGGAGAGCATGCGGGTCAACCCGTGGGGGCGCCGCAGGCACGCCGTCGCCCCGCCCGGCAAGGCGTACGCCGACGCACTGGTCGTGCTCGACCATGTGGCCGTCCACACCTCGGGCGTGACCCGGACGGTGTGGGAGGCCGCCGACGGCGGAGGGAAGGCCGCCCGCCCGGCCGAGGCGATCGCCCGGCCCTACGCGGACTTCCTGCACCGCACCGCCCGCGCCGTCAGCCTCTACGGACGGACCCGGTTCGCCCCGGGCGGCCACGACGACGCCGGAGCGGAGAAGCTGCGCGAGGCCGTCGGGGAACTCCACCGCACCCTCGACGACTTCCGCGGCCGGCTGCCCGCCGTCGCCGACGACCCCGACGCGCTGGTGACGTACGGGACGCTGCTGGCCCAGGCCCACCGCCTGGCCGATCAGCTCGTCCCGCACTGAGCCGGCGTCGGTCGCGGTAGGCCGCCCGGTAGTTATCCGGTACTTATCCGGGTAGTAAACGGTCATTGTCGATGGATTCCGCTCAACTTAGGCGCAGTTGACGAGGCGTCACTACCCTTCGGATACCGAGCGTCACCGAAGGGACGCCTGTCGGTCCATGTTCAGCAGGGGGCATTCATGGGTTCCGTTGAGCGGCCTCGCCGCGTCGTCGTCCCTCCGGGCACGTTCGTCCCGCACAGCGGCGCCCGGATCGCCGCGCCGTCCACGACCGGACCGGCCGCGACCCGGCAACTGTTCGCCACCCGGACGCCGGAACTCCTCGGCCGGCTGCGCCGGTTGGACGCCGCCGTGGACGACGCCTCGGTCCGGGACATCGCCTCCTGGCTGCACGAGCAGTACGTGAGCCGGGGCGCGCCGGTGCCCGTGGGCTTCGTCGCGCCCTGCCTGCTCGGCTCCCCCTACGTGGACCATCGGCTCGGCCTCGACGGGCGGATCCTGGGGCACTGCGCGGCACACGACGTGATGCCGCCCCCGTTCGACGGCGCCCGCATGCTGGCCCGCTCGGGCGCGTACGCGTTCGTCGAGGTGTACGCCGACGGACTGGTGCTGCCCGTGCTGCCCGACGGCAGCGTCGTCAGGCCCTGAGCGGCGCACCGGCGGACCGCGCTTCACCAGAACGACACGGCACGGAACGGAGACCCCCGTGAGCGACATCAACCTCGGCCCGATCGTCAGGAGCCTCAACAACCTGGAGCGCCAGCTCGACCGCTCCGTCCGCTCGCTCGGCGGTCAGATCGAGCAGGTGGACGAAGAGGTCCGCGACGTCAAGGCCGTACAGGCGCAGACGAAGGACCGCCTGGACGTGCTCTACGAGAAATTCCTGGAGTTCGTCGGGAGATCCGAACGCATCGCCGCCGCCCAGCGCGCCGAGACCCGGATCGTCCGCATCAACGACGAGATCGAGCACACCTACGGCCATCACAAGGTCGTCCGCCGCTCCGCCACCGGCATCCTCCAGGCCTTCGACACCGGGCTCGTCCAGGAGGAGACGGTCCGGCAGGTCAGCGAGGAGCTGATGATCCAGACGCCGCGCTACTGGCTGGCCCCCGCCCTGGTCGGGCTGGCCGCCTGGGCGGGCGACGACGAGGCGCTGTGCGCGCGGGCCGTGGAGGAGGCGTTCCGGCGCTCGACCTCGAAGACCTCGCTCTTCTTCGCCCTGATCCTGCGCAGACAGGGGCGGCAGGACGCGTCCGTGCGCTGGCTGCGGCACTACCTGGAGGGCCAGGACCCCCGGGTGCTCGGCCGGGAGTTCCAGGTCGTCCTGGAGTGCGTCTCCCAGGGCGCCTTCGGGGCGCGGGGACGTCAACTGCTCGGCGAGACCCTGGAGGAGTGGCGGCAGCGCCTGCTCGACGACGACGCCGTACGCGCCGCCCAGGTGGCGCGTTGGCGTCAGGAGATCGACGCCCTGCGCGCCCCCTCGGCCGCCGAAGACTTCCCGCGCCTGGCCGATGTGTGCCCGCAGTGGCAGGTGCTGGACGACCTTCTCGCCCGCGCCCGCGCGCACGAGGCACTCCTCGCCCGCTTCCGCGCCCTCATGGAGAGTGAACTCCTGCCCGCCTCCCACCTGGAGGACACCGTCGACGACATCCTCGACGGTCTGGTCCGCAACTCGGACGAGGAAGAACTCCCCCTGCAACGCAAGCTGTTGCTCAACGAGGCCATCGTGCGCCACGCGGGGGACGAGGACGCCGCCCGCCAGGAGGTGGACATGCGGTCCGAGGCGCTGGACGAGACCCGCAACTACCTGAGCGTGCAGTCGGTCGCCGCCCTCGACCCCACGGCCGTGGGCGCCTCGCCGGCGGCGCAGCGCATGGCCGTCGCGTCGTGCCAGGAGTGGTTCGCCCAGGCGCACGCCGGATTCAGCCGCGACTACCGGGCCGCGATGCCCCCGAAGATCGAGATCTCCCTGCGCAACACCTACGGCGTCAGCCACGGCACCCAGCGCTTCAAGCTCACCACCTGGACCAAGCCGCTCACCGACGACCTGCCCGACCTGGAGGCGTCGTTGACCCGGCACTGGAGCGGCTACGTCGACCTGTACGTCAAGTCGCTCGCCTACAACTACACCTCCCAGCTCGCCCTCCTCGGTGCCACGGTCGCCGCCATCCTCATGGTCTTCCTCGGCGTGCACGTCGGCTTCGCCTTCCTCGCGGCGATCGCCGTCGGAGGGATCTGGGGGATCGTCCTGTACAACCGCGCCGAAGCCGGGCGCACCGCGCAGGAGAAGGCCCGTGAACTGCTCAGCTGGCACATGGCGGAGGCACTCGGCCGGCTCCGGGGCGCCCACGCCGAACTCACCGACTGGCAACAGCAGTACTGGGCGGCCGACTTCGTCGAGGCCGAGGCCCGCACCTTCATCGCGTCCCTGAACACCGCGACCAACGCGCCCTCCCCGTTCGAGGGCCGCGTCGTCGGAACCGGCGACTGAGACCACCGGAACCACCCGGAGTGGCCGAGACCACCGAGAGGAAACGACCATGAGTGACGATCTCGCCTTCTCGCCGGACGGGACGCCGCCCTGGCTCAGACCGGAGATCCCGGAGCACCTGCGCCCGCTCGCCGCGCCCCTCAGGCCGGCCCAGCCGCCGGACCTCCCCGAACAGCGCGACCCCGCCACCCCGCCGCCCGGCCCCGCGGCACCGTCCCCGCACCCACCCCTGGGCCTCGGGACCGGCCCGGCCGCCGGGGCAGCCCACGCCCGAGCCCGTCACCCGACGGCTGCGGCGGACCGTGACCGACCTCCCGGCCTGGGACCCCTGCCGCCCGGTGAACAACTCGTACGCCGACCCCAGAGGGACCTGTGAACCGCGCCCGGTGGGGAGGCGGCAGCGACTACCTGAGCTGGGCCCGCACCCTGGACGAATGGGCCGACGGCACCCGCCCCGACCCCTCCAGCTGCCCCCGCTGTCCCCGAGGACCTGCCCGCCGACACCTGGCAGCGGCTGCTCGCACGCATCGCCTCCGCCGTCGACCGCCGCCTCCAGGGCGGACTGGACCTGATGGTGCGTGAGGTGAACGACGCGGCCGACGAGTTCTCGGTGGGCCGCGCCCTCACCCGTGGCCGCGACGTGCTGCGCTCCGTCCGCTCCGTCGTCACCCACCCGAGCCTGCCCGCCGACTTCCGCGCCCGCATGGCGACCCTCATGGACGAGCACACCCGCCGACTGCAGGAGGAACTCGAACGGGGTGTGCGGGCCCTGCTCGCGGACGGCGCCGATCCCCACGCCGTCGAGACCCGGCGCCGCACCCTGCGCGACAACCCCCTCACCGCCGTCCTGTCCGAACCCTCCGCCCCGCCCCCGGCCGGCTGGTACGAGCCGACCGGACGACGGCGCATCGTCACCCCCGACTGACGGCAACGGCACCCCGGAGACCCACCATGGCGAACTACTCCGACAGCAAGCGTGACCTGGACAACTACCTCACCGCCCGGGTGCCCGTCGTCGGACTGCGCACCATCGAACAGGCCCGCGCCCTGCGCATGCTCAAAGAGGTGGCGACCCAGCCGAGACGCGCGAACCAGCAGTTCTGGATCCACACCAGAGCCACCGGACTGCGTGATCTGCGGTCGGGAGCGGCCGTCCTCGACGACCGGTCGCTCACCGGCGCCATGGACTTCGCCGCCGCCCAGTTCGCGGCCCGCCCCCACGCCACCCTCGTCCTGGTCGACCCCGGCGAGCTGGAGTCCGACACCCCCTTCACCCGTAACGTCGCCGAACTGGCCAGGATCGCCGACACCCACGCCGGATGCGTCGTCCTCATCACGGACAACCCGATCTGGAGCGGTCTGCAACGACTCGGTATGAGCCTGCAGTTGGACCTGCCGAACGCCGACGAGATGTACGCCACCATCAGCGGCTTCCTCACCGACCACCGGGGCGTGGTCTCCATCGCCTGGACCGAGCACGACGCCCGCCGGGCCGCCGAGTTCCTCCAGGGCGTCACCGAGGGCGAGGCGGTGAACCTCATGGCCACCCTCATCGCCAAGGGGTCCGTGGAGGCCGCCGACGTGCTGACCCTCGCCAGCTCCAAGGACCGCATCTTCAACAACCTCGCCGGACTCGAACGCCTCGCCCTCAAGGACGTCGACTACTCCGTCGGCGGCCTCACCAACCTGCGCGGCTGGCTGGAGCGTAAACACCGGCTCATCCACACCGACCTGCGCGGCACCCAGCTGCGCCCGCCGCGCGGTGTCCTGCTGGTCGGCGTCCCCGGCTGCGGGAAGTCCCTGTCGGCGAAGGCCATCGCCCAGCAGTGGCGGCTGCCGCTGTACCGACTGGACATGGCCAGCATCCACGGCCGCTACCTGGGCGAGTCCGAAGGACGGATGCGCGAGGCGCTGGACGCCGCCGACCGGGTCGCTCCCTGCATCCTGTGGATCGACGAGATCGAGAAGGGACTGGCCGGCAGCCACGACAGCTCCGGCGTCCAGCAGCGCATCATCGGGCAGTTCCTGTTCTGGCTCCAGGAGTCCGACTCCCGGGTCTTCGTGGTCGCCACCGCCAACGACGTGCGCAGCCTGCCGCCCGAACTGCTGCGCAAGGGACGCTTCGACGAACTGTTCTTCGTGGACCTGCCGGACGACCAGGACCGCAGGGAGATCATCGCCCTCTACTACCGGCGCTACGTCAAGGCCGAACCCCACCCGGACCAGCTCGACCGGCTCGTCGACCTCTCCGAGGGCTTCGCCGGCTCCGACATCGAGTCGGCCCTCCACGACGTGGGCGCCGAGGTCCTGCTCGGCGGCGGGGTGGAGCGGCTCGACGCGTCGTTCGTCGAGGACACCTTCGCCAACACGGCCCCCCTCAGCCGCAGCAACCCCGAACAGATCGAGGAGATCCGCGCCTGGGGCCGGGAACGCGCGGTACCCGCCGGACGGTCCGGCCCGGCCACCACCACCCCCGGAGCGGGCACCGCGCGCAGGGTGGTCGTCCTCGGCGACACCTGAGATGGGGGACGCGTGGGTGGCCCTGGCGGTCGCCACGGTCGGCGTCGTCGGCACACTGGGCGCCGCCCTGCTGACGCAGAGCCGGGCCGACCGCACCAAGCGACTGGAACTCCAGGCGCTGGCCCGGCAGCAGGGCGAGGAGCGCGAGCACGCCGAGCGGGTGCGCCGGGCCGAGCTGGCCGCGGCCCGGGGACGCGAACGGCACGAGCTGCGGCGTGCCTGCTGCGTCGCCCTCAACACTGCCGCCCGGCAGTACCAGACCGCCCAGGTCAACCTGTGGCACGCCCTGCGGGACGGCCCCGAGGTGGAGGACTGCGCACAGCGACTGGACGAGCGCCGCGCCGCCCACCGGGAGGCCTACGCCGAGGCCCAGTTGATCCTGCCGACCGCCGTACTGGTCTCCGCGGGCGCCGCGAGCAGGCAGCTCAACAGCGGGTACGGCACGCTCCGGAAGTTCCTCGCCGCCGTGCCCGTGGACGCCGGGACGCTGGACGCGTTCGAGCCGGAGGTCCGCAAGGCGTGGACACTCCTGGCGGACATGCGCCAGGAGATGCGCCGCGATCTGGGCGTCGACGACACCCTTGGCTGACGCCCCCTACTGACCGTGGTGCGTGAACGACGCCCAGATCTCCAGCTCGTCCGGTCGCCCGGTCGTGGTGTCCGCCAACAGCGCCTCGCACGCGCCCAGTTCGGCGGGCAGCATCCGGTCGGGGTCCAGCATCCACAACTGGGCCGCCCGCAGCGCGTCCCGGGGTGGCGTGCCCTGTTTCATGTGGTGGTGGACGAGGAGCACCAGCAGCGTCGTCCGGGGGTCGTCCGCGATGGCCCAGCGGGAGCCGACGACCGCCGTGGCGCCCGCGCCCAGGAAAGCCGTCGCCAGGGTCAGGGCCTCGTCGTGGTCGCTCAGGGTCAGATCGCTCGTGCAGTTGGCGAGCAGCACCGTGCCACCGGGCATCGCGGGGTCGCGGCCCGCGGCGCCGGTCAGCAGGTCCTGCACCGACACCGTGTGCGTGGCGTCCAGTTTGAGGACGGAGTCGTTGGAGGTCGTGCCGGTGTCCGCGTGACAGTTGACGTGCAGCAGCGCGGTCGGCGAGGGCCCCCGCCCCGGCAGGAACGGTTCGAGCGACCGCGGCTCCGGCGGCAGCGCCGCCCCGCCGGTGCCCGGGCCCCCGCCCATGCCGCCGATCACGGTGACCCGCGGATGGAGGGAGGCGACGAGCGCCGCCTCACGGTGCATGGTGGGCGAGCCGTCCGGGTCGACCACGACGGCCACGTGGCCCCGGCCGAGGACGGCTGTGGGGCGGGCGGAGACCTCGATGAGCTGACGGGCGCTGGCGCAGTACGAGATGACGGCCCGCTCGCACGCGTGGCCGGCCTTCGCCGCCTCCCGCCCACCCGGGGTCGAGGCCGTGGACACCGGCCGGCGGGCCGCGTGCCAGGGGACGATGCCGAGGGGGCCCACGGGCGCGAGGACGATCCGAGGGACGCGGCCCGGCCACCAGGCCTCGGCGGCCGCCAGGAGCGGTTCCATCGCGACGTCTCCGGCCCATGAGCACAGCCGTCCCAGAGCCGACCGCCACCTGCCCTCCAGCAGGAGCAGCGCCTTGCGACGGCGTGCGTGCATGACCAGCGGGTGGTGCGGCGCGGGCGGCACCCGACGACCCTCCTCCTGAAAGGCCTGCAGAGCGGCGTCGTACGCGCCGACGGGGCCGGTGGGCACCGAGGTCAGCCCGGGCAGCCGCAGCGAACGGACCACTCCGGTCGCCATGACGATCACCGCGTGGCCGCAGGCCCCGTCCTCGCCGGGCACGAGATAGACCAGGGCGTCGGTCCCCATCCGGCGCAGTGTGCGCCCGAGCACCCCCGGACGGGGCGCGGACAGCAGCCGTTTCTCGGCGGCGCCGCCCGCCAGCGCCTCCAGGACGCGGCGCCGCAGATCGTCGGGCACCTCGTTCAGCCGGCTGCTGCCGACGGCGGCCCGCCCCCAGGCGTCGGCCAGCTCCGCGTGACCGGCTTCGCGCAGCAGGTCGGGGACGGTGACGTTCATCGTGGTCGCGTTCAGCACCAGTCCGCGCCCGAGTTCGAGTGCCTCGAACGCCGCCTCGGGCAGCCCGTCGGCGAGGCTCCAGCGGACCAGCCGCAGCATGTCCGGCGCGATGGCCCGCGCGGCTTCGAGCCCGTGGTCCGCGCCCGATTGCAGCAGCACGGAGCGGCCGTACGCGGTCAGCGCCGATCTGCCCGTCTCGCGGGACTGCCGCCGGTGTTCGGCCTCCTGCGGGCCGAAGGCGCGATGGGCGAGGGCGATCGTCCGGATCAGCGCGATGGCGAAGGGGTCACCCGGGCTCGCGTTGAGCACCACCCGCGCCTCGCGCAGGACGGCGACCGCCTCCTCCAACTCCTCGCGTCGCCCCGACTCCAGGTGCCGGGTGAGCAGCAGGGTGCCCAGCCCGTACAGACACCGCCCGCGTGACCCGTGGAACTCGTGCGGATCCTCCTCCGCCGCACCCCTCAGCAGGGCGATGCCCCGACCGAGGGCGTCGAGCCGGTCCGGCGCCGCCTGCCCCGCGACGGCCGTGCGCCGTGCGAGGGCCGCCGCGGCGCGCAGACGCAGCGCGGGGCGGTGCGGGCTCCCGGCCGGACAGGCCGTCGCGGCCTCGACGAGGGCGCCCACGGCGGCCTCGACCGCCTCGGTGTTCCCCGTCTCGCGTGCCTCGCGCAGGGCGTGTGCCGCCAGTTCCGTACGGACCGCCGGCATCCGGGGATGGTCCGCGGGCAGGGTGCGCCCGGCCTCCTGCCAGGCGCGCACGGCGTCGGCGGCCAGCGTCGGGGAGGGCCGCCGACGGGACCGCGCGAGCAGCAGCCACGCCGTCCCCGCGGCGGACAACAGCTCACCCCTGAAGGGGGCGTGGCCGCTCGTCGGCTCCGAGGCGCGGAAGATGTGCGGCGGCACGCGCGGATCCCCGGCCTCGGCCAGCACGGTGTGCAGCGGCGGACGGACGAGGTGCTCGGGCGTGCGGTCGAGCAGCACGTCGTACTCGTGCACGGCGGCGTCGAGATCGGCGTGGTCGCCCAGCAGGACATGCCGGTCGAGGAGGAGATGGGCCAGGAACTCGGCACACCGGTCGGCCAGCGCCGGGGAGGCCGGTGGCGCCCCGTGCTCGTTGCCGTTGCCGTTGCCGTTGCCGTTGCCGTTGCCG
Organism: Streptomyces sp. MNU76; assembly: GCF_020982545.1. Taxonomy (GTDB): domain Bacteria; phylum Actinomycetota; class Actinomycetes; order Streptomycetales; family Streptomycetaceae; genus Streptomyces. Next base: position 105,618 of record NZ_JAJKLK010000008.1, read on the forward strand.
TTGCCGTTGCCGTTGCCGTTGCCGTTGCCGTCGCCCGATGCCGTGGCGTGCGCGGCCGTCGTCGCGTCCCCCGCCGTGTCCGGGGCGGAGAGGGCCTGCCGGACGAGGGCGATCGCGCTCGTCAGGTCCTGGCCGTCGCGCTCGCGGAGCCAGCGGCGATAGTGCAGCAGCGCCCGTGCGGCTGCCACGGCCGCGCTCGCCGGGGCCTCGTCGCCGCCGAGGATCTCGGCGACCCGGCCGGACGGAAGCGCGAACGGGTCGGGCGTGCCGTCCCCGAGCAGTACGGTCGCCGCCGGGTCGATCGTGGGCGGGGTGAGCACGCCCTCGTCCTCCTGCGGCTCCGCCGGGCCGGAGGCGCCGGATGCGGGGTTCTCCGGCCGGGTCTCCGGTGCCGGGTCCGCCCGGTCCTGGCGTGCGGCGGCCGGGAACAGCGTGCCCAGCAGTGTGCGGACGTCGGCCACCGCCCCTTGCCGCAGCGCTCCGTCGATCATCACCCGCGTCGCGGCTCCCGGCGGCAGCAGGGCTCGGGCCTGACGGAGCGTCGCCGTGGTGGTGGCCCGGTCCGTGAACGTGGCCTCTCCCGAACGGTCGAGGACGAGCCCCAGGGTGCCCGCCACGGCCAGCATCATGGCCTTGAGGCCCCAGGCCTCCGGTTCGAGCAGCGGTGCGGCCCGCCGCAACCGGTCCGCCCAGACACGGCAGTCCGCCGCCGACGGCATCCCGTCCGGTGAGCGCAGGAAGCCCACCATGACGGAGAGGAAGACGAAGTACGGCTCCTGCTCCGTGGCGGCCGGGTCCAGCAGCCCGGCGAGCAGGTGCAGATCGTCCTCGACGGTGGGGAACCCGGTGACGTCCGGCACCGGCCGGTTCCCGGAATCCTGGGGCGCGGTGAACGGGTCCGTGTACCAGACGCGGTAGAGCATCGCGGTGCGGAACGAGGCGTGCAGGTTCTCGTCGCGGAACTCGCTGTCGGCCGGGGCGCGTTCCAGGACGACGCGCAGGATGCGCAGGGCGTCGCGGAGGGACTCGTGCCGGACCTGCGGCAGCGCGCAGGCGAAGTCCAGCAGCAGGGCGACGCCCAGCACACACTGGGCGGCCAGGTGGAGTTCGTCCTCGTGGTGGTAGAGGCCGGTCGCCGTGCGCAGCAGACCGATGGCCTCGCGGAGGTCCGCCACCATGCGGGGCTCGGCCCGGGCGGGTGACAGGGCCGGGTCCGCGGTGCCGGTCGTGAGCGCGTTGTTGGACAGGTCGTACGCGTACGGCGCTCCGCGGTCGATCGCCCGCTGATTCAGGGTGATCGCGGCCTTGAGGACGAGTTCGGCCCGGTCGGTGTCGTCCGGCGCGACGAGGGAGGCGAGTTCACGTGCGCGGGCCGTGAGCCGGTCGACGCCGTCGTCGTCCAGCAGTCCGTTCGACAGCTCGATCCAGAGCAGGTCGACGATCCCGGCCAGACACGCCACCCTCGCCTCGCCGGTCCCGGGGAGGCGGGTCAGTGCCTCCTCCCACAGGGCCCCCGCCTCGGCGCGGTCATGGGCCGGTGCCGGGTCGTCGGGGTGCTGGGCCGCGCGATTGCGTTCGGACCGTTCCGCCAGGGCCAGCCCCAGGTTGGTCGCGATCCGGTGGGAGGCCTCCTCGGGCAGCGCGGGATGGGCGAGGGCGGTCCGGTACCAGTCCACGGCGATCGCCTGGGCCCGCTGACCGGTGTCGTACTGCGTGAGCGCGTCGCACGCGTCCGCGCCCAGCTCGGCCGCGTCGCCGCCCCCGGGGCCGGGGTCGCTCAGCAGCGGCCGCAACACGTCGAGCACGCCACCGAACTCGGCTGATGCATCCGGGGGTTGAGTGTCCGAAGGGGGCGACTGTTCGTAGCGGTCACCCAGTTCGAGCAAGGACAGCATCGCGAGGTCGAAGGCCACGTCGGGGCGCAGGTCCGCGTAGAGGTCGCCGGAGTCGTGTGCCGACCGCAGGAGTCCGACGGCGGCGCGGCGGTCCGCGAGCCGTTCCGGACTGTCGTGGTCGGGGCAGCGGCAGCGGTCCGAGAGGACGAGACCCAGCACCGCCCGGCACAAGGTGGCATCCGGCAGGTGGCGCACGTCCGGGCCGCCGAGGATCGGGCCGAGCAGTTCGACGACCCGGTCCGCGTCGGCCGACCGCCGGGTGCCGGGCGCGTTCGTACGCCAGCGTTCCGCGAGGTCGAGGGCGAGTTCGCGGCGGACGAGCACCAGGTCGGCGCGGTCGGGCGGGGTGCCGGGCCCGGTGGAGGAGTACGCCTCGGTGGCCAGGGAATGTACGAGGTCCAGGCGCGCGATCGTGTCGTCCAGGTCCGCGGGTGCCTGGCCGTACGCGTAGCGGAGCCTGGCCGCGTCGGCGGACATCCCGAGCAGCAGCCGGAGTTCGGCCGGGCCGTTGGCGGAGTCGGTCAGCTCCGTCAGGTTCCGCTCCACCTCGTCGAGGAGGTCCACGACGTGCTCCCGGCCTTCCCCCTCCAAAGCGTCCTCGGCCGCTTCGAGGAGTTGTACGACGAGATCGATCCGAGCGAAACGATCCGACATCCCGGATTCCCCGGCGTGATCATCGATTCCCTGATTCCCGGTGTACACGAAATCCCCCTGCCCGCTTCGGGGAATGCTCCCCGCACCGGCTCTCGAATTGCCAATCGGATCGTAGCTCACTAGCGTACGGCCGCATCCGGATTCCGGATTCCAGGAGGGGAACGAATGGACGAGTACGAGCAGCAACTGATCGCCGCGCTCGTGTCGGAACCGCAGTCGATCCGGGAAAAACTCGCCCCGGAGGACCGGGAACAACTCGACGTCCTGCTGGACCTCGTCGCCGAGGGCGGGAGCGAGGAACGGCTGCGGGGGATCACCCGCGCCGTCGCCGCCCATCTGCGCGCGGCCCTGCCGGGCGACGAGGGGCGGGCGGTGAGTCGGCGCTACACCTCCTCGTCGATCGTCCGGCGGCCGCCGCACGACGTGCTCCTGGACCGCTTCGCACCGGGCGGGACGGACCTGCCCGCCAGGGGCCCCGAGGGGCCCCGGGGGTCCCGTGGCGCACCGCCGGGCGCGGTGCGGTGGGCTTCGGCGCGCGAGCGGCTGCTGGCCGAACCCGCCCTGACGGAGACGGACCTGACGGAACTCTTCGGCGTCGCGGCCGATCAGCCCGGACTGATCAGGCTCCGCGCGGCGGCGGGGCCCGAGCAACTGCCCGCGTTCCAGTTCGACGGCGAGGGCCGCCCCCGGCCGCTGGTGCTCGCCATCAACGCGATGCTCGGCGCGGCGGCCGACCCGTGGGGGGTGGCCGACTGGTGGCTGGGGCCCAATCCGTGGCTGGACGCCGTGCCGGCGACCCTGCTCGGCACGGGGCTGGACGATCAACTGCTCGCCGCCGCGAGCGTGGTGGGGGAGGACGACTGACATGGCTCGTGGAGCGAAACTGCCCGAGAAGGGCACGGCGAACGCCAGGAAGGTGGTCCGCCGGGCGGGCGAGGTCTTCTACCGGGTGCACTCACGGCGCCGCAGGGCGCACCACTTCAACCCGGAGCCGCAGGACCACCACTTCGGCGGCGGTCGCTTCGACAGCACTCCGAACGATTCCTACGCGTACCTGTACGCGGCCCCCAAACCCGAGACCGCGATCATCGAGAGGTTCGTGCGCACCCTGCGCTTCGACGGCCAGGGCAACTCCCGCGTCCTGCCGCGGAAGGAACTGGACGGCAGACTCCTGTCCCAGGTGCGGCTCACCCGGGACGTCGAACTGGTCTCCCTGTGCAGCATCGTCCATCTCAACGCGGTGCTGCAGAGCGACTGGTGGCTGGTGGAGTCCGACCCCACGGAGTACGCGTTCACCCGGCGCTGGGGGCACTGGCTGCGCGGCGAGGCGGACTGGGCGGACGGCTTCGTCTGGCGGTCGCGGCTGGACGGCCCCAACGAGTCCCTGGTCCTCTTCGGGCCCGCCGCCGAGAACGACCTGCTGACGGAGACCGACGAGCCGCCGAGGATCCTCGACGACGCGGACGGTCTGCACTGGCTGGCCGAGACCCTGGAGGACTACCGCGTCGAGATCGGGACGGCCGACCCGCGCCGGGCGTCGGCTCCTGACACCGCCCGCCCTCACCCCGCCCCCGCCCGTCCCTCCCGGGCGCTTTCCGGGCGGGAACCGGTAGCTTTCCGGATTTCCCCGGGGATCGGTAAAAGGGGTTCCGGCGTCCCTGGCGTCCGTGCATACTTCTGATCGGAAGGCCGCAGTGAGAACACGGGGGAATGGCGGGGGAAAGTCGGGGGAATGCGGCAGGAACAGAGCACGGTATTCGAGATTCCCGGGCGAGAGAATTCGAATACCGTGCTCCCTCGCGTCGGCCGAAACGCACGTCGGATTCAGGGCCGCCTGTCGCTCAGCACGTCGAACACCGCACGGGCACTGACCGGATTGCGTGTCACCAGATGCACCGACCAGTCGGGATCGGCCCCCAGCACCTGCTCCAGCGTTCCGACGACCGTCTCGGCGCTGGTCCGCGCGTCGAGACCGCCCCGGCCCGCCCCGAGCAGGGGCAGGGCGATGGACCGCAGCGGGACACGGCCCGCACGGCGTTCCGCCGCCGCCAGTTGGAACACGCGCCGGACGGCGGCCGCGACGGCATCGGGCGCGGTCTCGTACCCGTCGCCCGTCGCCGAGGGCGTGGCGACCGCCGCGTGGAGAATTCGCCGCACCCCCTGCGCCGACAGGGCTCCCGGCGAGGTGACGGCCACCGTGCCCGCCGCCACCGGCAGCCCGGGCACCCCGAACTTGCGCATCCAGGCGGCGAGTTGGCGTGCTATCACGTCGTCCGTGATACGGCCGACGGAGTCCTTGGTGGCACCGGCCCGTCGCAGACTGCCGGAGACCGTGCGACGGAACGTCTTGGACATCTCGAAGTAGATGTTCTCCGAGGAGACCAGGACGTCCACGCCGGTGACGAGTTCGATGGGCGCCACATGCACGGTGAGCAGGACGTCCCCGTGGGAGAAAGCGGTCCGCACCACGTGGCGTCCCGCCCGGACGGGAAGGACGGCATCCGCCGGCGGTGCCGCGCCGACACCCTCGGAGGGACCCTCCCGGGTTCCCGGCACGGCCGCGGCGTCTCGGCCCTCCCCGTTCAGGAGCGCCCGCGCGACCTGTTGGAGCATCAGCTTCTCCTGATGCTTGCGGAACCGCTCCGCCCCGACCCGGTAGACATGGGCCGCCCGCTGCCGGCGTTCCTTGCCCGACAGGTCGCGGGTGCCGGAGGCGAAACCGAACGAGTGGAGGGCCGCGTCGCGCAGCAGCGCCCCGTCGAGGCCCAGGACCACGGTGTGCAGCAGACGCTCGACGGCCTCCGGTTCCACCCGGACGCCCGGTGCGGACGTCTCCGCCGTCTCCGCTGTCTCCGCACCGGGCGTCCGGCCCGCGACGCAGGCGTGCAGCATCTCCAACTCCGCCTCGTGCAGCCGCAGCAGCCCCAGCGCGCGGACCCGGCCCAGTTCGTCCACCAGCCTGTGCAACACCGTCGGGCCACCGGGGGCGGCCCGCTCCTGCTCATCGGTCACCGCTCAAGGATGAGCAGGGCGTCCGCACCGGGCAAGCGGTTTGGGACGATCCGGAGAAAACGTCCGCCCGCCGAACCGACCACTCGCCCGACGGCGCCGTCAGGCCGACCCCCGTCCCGACCGGAGTGCCGAAGTCGGGTGTGCCGTCGGCTTCGGTCCGGTTCAGTGGCGTGGTGACCGGCGCACCGTCAGGACGGCCACGTCGTCGTGCCGGCCGCCGCCGCCCGCGTACGCGCGGGCGTCCTCGTACAGGGCCCGGGGCAGCTCGGTGGGGGAGAGGTCGAGATGCTCGGCGAGGCGTTCGTCGACCGGGTAGAACGTGCCGTCGGCGGCCCGGGTCTCGGTGAGGCCGTCGGTGCTCAGCAGCAGCGTCGCGCCCTCCGGGAACGCGAACCAGCCCACGATCGTGGGTTCCAGCGCCAGTTCGGCGAGGCCGAGCGGGACCCCGGAGTCCAGCGCGGCCGTGGTGACCGTGCCCTCGTGCAGCACATGCGGCGGGACATGCCCGCAGTTGACGGCCTGCACCTCGTCGCCGTGCGCGTCGATGCCGATCACGAGGGCGGTGACGAAGCGCTCGTCGTCACCGGTGTGCTCGGCGTAGGAGTTGTGCCGCACGACCGCCGCGTCCAGGGCGTCGACGAGGGCGGTGAGCGTGGGCTCGCGATGGGCGGCCTCACGGAAGGTGCCGATCACGGCGAACGCGGCGCCCACGGCGGCCAGTCCCTTGCCCTGGACGTCTCCGATCAGCACCCGGGTCCCCCAGGGCGAGTCGACGACGTCGTAGATGTCCCCACCGACCAGCCGGTCCTCCTGGAGGGGCTCGTAGACGCCGTTGACCAGCACGTCGCCGGTGAGCAGCGGGAGAGGGTGCAGGATGTGCCGCTGCATGGCCGCGGCCGTGGAACGCAGCCGGAACATCTCGTGCTCGCGCCGGATCCGCCGGTGGCAGGCGTACACCGACGCCACGCCCAGGGCGAGGGTGAGCAGCACGAGGAGGAGCCGGTCGAGCCAGCGGTCGGCGTCGACGTCGCGCACCACCGCCGTGGTGGTGACCACGAGCGTGGTCCACGCGGCGACGAACGCCGTCTGGCGGACCGTGCACAGCGCGGAGGCCGTGCCCGGCAGGAACACCAGCAGACCGAGCAGCCACACCTCGGACCCGGACAGCGCCCCGAGCGCCTCCACCACGGCGGTGACCGCCAGCACGCCGAGGATCAGTTCGGCGTTGCGCGGCGGCTCGATGGTCTCGAAGGCGTCGACGGCCTCGACAGGTCTCTTCCGGCGGATACCGGCCATGCCAACTCCCGGGCAGATCGTGATCTCCCCGTACGTTAAGCCGGGTCCTCCCACGGCCGGGAACCGCCCCGCCGGAGCGGCCGGAGCCGGGGGTCGACATGGACCTTCGGCCCGGCTCCGGCCCCGGCCGGGCGCTCACCGGCGAGCACCTGGCCGACGTCGTCGAGGGTCACCGTGGCGGCGACGAGCGGCCGGGGGTCGATCACGCCGGTGGCGTACGCGCGGATGGCGGCGTCGAGTCCGGGGGAGGCGGACAGGACACCGACGGCGGTGACGTCCTTGAGGACGAGCGCGCGAGTGTCGATCCGGCTGGGCACGGCGGCCAGCCCGATGTAGACCACGCGGCCGCCCGGCTCCACCCACTCCACTGCGCGGTGCGGCAGCCGGGCCGCGTTCGTGGCGTCGACGACGGCGTCGAAGGGGAGGTCCGGGAGGGAGTCCTCGGTCCAGGTGTGCTCGAATCCCAGACCGCGGGCAAAGGCGAGGGAGGCGGCGTTCTCGCCCATGAGGTGGACCTCCGCACCCGCGGCCCGGAGGAACAGCGCGACCAGCAGCCCGATCGTCCCGGGGCCCAGGACCAGGGCCCGGTCCCCCGGCCGGGGCGCGGCCGCCTCCGCCGCGCGCAGCGCGTTGCCGCCCGGCTCCACCAGTGCGCCGAGCACCGCGTCCACCGAGTCCGGCAGGCCGTGCAGGGACGTGGCCGGTACGGCGAGCCGCTCCGCCAGGGCACCGGCCAGACCGCCGCGGATGCCGACCTCCAGGCGCCGCTCACAGACGTGCTGGTCGCCCCGGAGGCACCGGCGGCAGCCGCCGCAGCCCAGCATCGTGTCGCCCATGACGCGCCGGCCGACCCAGCCCGGGTCGACACCGTCCCCGGCCGCCGACACCCGCCCGGCCCACTCGTGGCCGATGCGCATCGGATAGGCCGCGTGCCCCTGGTGGAGGTAGGCCATCGTGCCGGTGAAGAACTCCATGTCGGTACCGCACACGCCGACCCGCTCCACGTCGACGACGACCTCCCCGGGCCCGGCCACCGGCGCCGGGAGCTCCTGGACCTCGTACGAGCCGGGGGCGGTGAGGACGAACGCGCGCATGAGGTCCACGGGTCTTTCTCCAGGGCTGGTCGGATGCCGGGCGGCCGGGGCCGGGGCCGGGGACAGGCGTGGGCGTGGGCGTGGGTGTGGGCAGGGTCGTCAGCGGGGTATCGGGTGGGACCTCATCGGTGCGGCTCGCCCAGGGGCCCGAGCAGCGCGCGGATCTCGTCGAGCGCGCCGACCAGGGCCGCCAGGGGCGTCCGGTAGGTGAGCGCGCTGACACTCACGGCCCCGGACGGGACGGTCGGCGAGGTCAGGAACACCGGCAGCGCCACGCAGTTGACCCCGGTCTCGGTCTCCTGGTCGTCGACGCCGTGGCCCCGGGCGCGGGTGGCCGCCAGCTCCCGGTGCAGCGCGGCGGCCGTGCACAGCGTCCGGGGCGTACGACGCTCCAGGGACGAGCCGCCGACCCACGCGTCCACCTCCGTCGGGGTGCCCAACCGCCCGGCGAGCAGCAGCTTCCCGACGGCGGTGGTGTGGGCCGGGTTGCGCCCGCCGACCGTCGACGTCAACCGGACGGCGCCGTCGGGCGGGTCGACCTTGGCCCGGTACACGACCTCCCGGCCGTCGAGCACCGCGTAGTGCGCGGTCTCCCCGAAACGGTGGGCCAGAGCTTCCAGCACCGGGCGGACGCGGACGTGCTCCGGCCGCGCCTCGTGGTGCGCGAAGGCCATGCGCAGGAACTCGTCGCCGAGCCCGTAACGCCCCCGCGCGTCCTGGTCGGCGAGCCCGGCCCGGCGCAGCGCGACCAGCGCCCGGTGCACCGTCGGCTTGGGGCTGCCGACCACCCGGGTCAGCTCCTCCAGACCCACCCCGCCCGGATATCCGGCCAGCTCCTTCAGGACCGCCAACACCCGGTCCGCCCCCACGAGACGGCCGCCCCCGGCACCCGTCGGGCCATCCTCCGCGGGGTCTGTCGCGCTCCCGTACGCCTGCGTATGCTTCATCGCGTTCCAGACTGTAGACCGCCGTACCGATAGTCGGAAGGGGCTCCGGGTGACGCTCCGCAGCGCGCAGTGGTACGGGGGACAGGACCGCAACGCCTACATCCACCGGGCGTGGATGCGACGGGGCGTGCCGGGCGACGCCTTCACCGGCCGCCCGCAGATCGCCATCGCCAACACCGCCTCGGACCTCACCCCCTGCAACGCGCACCTGGACGAGGTCGCCGCCTCGGTGCGCAACGGCGTGTACGAGGCGGGCGGCATCCCGCTGGACCTGCCGGTGGTGTCGCTCGGCGAGACGAACGTGCGGCCCACCGCGATGCTGTGGCGGAACATGGCCGCGATGGCCACGGAGGAGATGCTGCGGGCCAACCCCGTCGACGGCGTGGTGCTCCTCGGCGGCTGCGACAAGACCATCCCCTCCCTGCTGATGGCCGCCGCCTCGGTGGATCTCCCCGCGGTCGTGGTCCCCGGCGGACCGATGCTCAACGGCACCTTCCGCGGCGCCCTGCTGGGCTGCGGCACCGGCGTGTGGCAGCTCTCGGAGGAGGTCCGGGCGGGCACGCTCTCCCAGGAGCAGTTCGTACGCTCCGAGTCGGCGATGATCCGCAGCCGGGGCCACTGCAACACGATGGGCACCGCGTCGACGATGGCGCTGGTCGCCGAGGCGCTGGGCACGGTGGTGCCCGGTCTGGCCGGGACCCCCGCCGCCGACAGCCGGCTGCTGGAGGCCGCGCACCACACCGGCCGGCTGGCCGTGGACATGGTGGGCGCCGACCGGCGGCCGGGCACCTTCCTGACCGAGGCGTCCTTCCACAACGCGATCGTCGCCCTGGCGGCGATCGGCGGTTCCACCAACGCGGTCGTCCACCTCCTGGCGATCGCGGGCCGGTCGGGCGTCGACCTGACGCTGGACGACTTCGACCGCATCGGTTCCCGGGTGCCGGTCCTGGTCGACCTCCAGCCCGCCGGCCGCTTCCTGATGGAGGACCTGCACCGTGCCGGAGGGCTGCTCGCCGTCCTGCGGGAGGTCCGCGATCTGCTCGACCCCGACGCGCTGACCGTGACCGGCCGGCCGCTGGTCGACTTCCTCGACGACGCCCCCATCTGGGATGCCGAGGTCATCCGCACCCGCTCCGAACCGCTGGTCGCAGAGGGCGGCATCGCCGTCCTGCGCGGCAACCTCGCCCCCGACGGCGCGCTGATCAAACCCGCCGCCGCCTCACCGCACCTGCTCCGGCACCGGGGCCGGGCCGTCGTCTTCGACTCCATCGAGGACTTCCGCGCCCGTATCGACGACCCGGACCTCGACGTCGACGCCGACTCCGTCCTCGTCCTGCGCGGCTGCGGCCCCAAGGGCTACCCGGGCATGCCCGAGGTCGCCAACATGCCGCTGCCGAAGAAGCTCCTCGAACAGGGCGTCCGTGACATGGTCCGCGTCTGCGACGGCCGGATGAGCGGCACCGCGTACGGCACGGTCGTCCTGCACGTGGCGCCGGAGGCCGCGGCCGGCGGCCCGCTCGCCCTCGTCCGGACCGGTGACGTCGTCACCCTGGACGTGGCGGCCCGCCGCATCGACGTCGACGTGCCCGCGGACGAGCTGGCAGCGCGCACGCCCGACCGGGCCACACACGACGGGTTCGCCGCACCGCGCCGCGGCTGGGAACGCCTCTACGTCGACCACGTCCTCCAGGCCGACACCGGCGCCGACCTCGACTTCCTCCTCGGCTCCAGCGGCTCCGAGGTGAGCCGCGAGTCCCACTGACGCCGGACGGCGCTCCGCCGAGCCCCCGTGCGCCCTCCGCGGCCGTGCGACGGGCGGACACGGGGGATCGCTGGGATGCTGAACGAGGAACGCTGCCCGAGTTCCGACGGCTGGTGGTGGTGAACGCCATGGTGAGGTCCGGGGAGAGGGGGCAGGGGTCGGCATCCCGCGCCGATCCCCAGGGCGACCCGTTCCTGCCGACCCGCTTCGCGGTACCGGCCCGGCCCGCCACGTTCCTGCGGCGCGCACGTCTGGACGACCACCTCGACCAGGCCCTGAGCACACCGCTGACCGTGGTCAACGGGGCCGCCGGTGCCGGCAAGACCCTGCTGGTCGCCGACTGGGCGGCCCGGCGGGACCGGCCGGTCGCCTGGCTCACCACCGAGGCCGGCGACCAGGGCCCCGGCATGTTCTGGGCGTACGTCCTCCAGGCGCTCCGCGCGGCCGGCGTGCCCCTGCCGGCCGACATCGGCTGCCCGGCCGACGCCGGCCGCGTGGACCGCACCCTGCTGACCCGGCTCGCCGCCGAACTGGGCGCCCTGGAGCGGCCCGTCATCGTGGTGCTCGACGAGTACGACCGGGTGACCGACCCGGAGATCGCGGACCAGCTGGAGTTCGTCCTGCACCACGCGGCGTCCGGTCTCCGCCTGATCCTCGTCACCCGCACCGAACCCCTGCTGCCGCTGCACCGCCACCGGACGGCCGGCGACATCACGGAGATCAGGAACGCCGAACTCGCCTTCACGCCCGAGGAGGCGGCCGTCCTGCTGGACCAGCACGGCCTGCGGCACCCGGTACCCGCCGCGGAGGCGCTCGTGGAGCGCACCCGGGGGTGGGCGGCCGGTCTGCGGCTGTGCGCGCTGGCCGCGAGCGAGAACCCGGACCCGGAGACCTATCTGAAACGGTTCGAGGCGGAACGCACGGCCGTCGCCGACTTCCTGCTCGCGGAAGTGCTCGAACGGCAGACCCCCGAGACCCAGGACCTCCTCCTGCGGGTCAGCGTCCTGGACCGCTTCCGCCCCGAACTGGCCGACGCGCTCACCGAACGCGCCGACGCCGAGGGCATCCTGGCCGGGCTGCACCGGGGGAACGCGTTCGTCGAGGACCTCGGGCACGCCTGGTATCGCCTGCACCCCCTCTTCGGGGAGATCCTCCGCGCCCACCTGCGCATGCGCCACCCCGGCCTGGAACCCGTGCTCCACCGCCGGGCCGCCCAGTGGCTGCTCCGCTCGGACATGCTCCCGGAGGCGCTCGGGCACGGCGCCGACGCGGGCGACTGGGAGTTCACCGCCGGAGCCCTCGTCGACGACCTCGCCATCGGCCAGCTCTTCACCGGCCTGCGCTCCGACGACCTCACCGACCTGTTCTCCCACATGGACCCCGGGGCCACGAGCCCCGCCGCGGACCTCGTACGGGCCGCCCGTGAGCTCTCCCGGTGCGAGCTCGACCGGGGCCTGACCCACCTGCGGCACGCCGAACGGAGCCTCGCGGGGGAGGAGGACCGGGCACGGGCCCAGGACGAACCGGGCCCGGCGGCGGCCCGCCTGAGCTGCCTGCTGCTGGAGACGCTGGCCGCCCGGCTCACCGGCTCACCGGGCAGGGCGGAACAGGCCGCCGGGACCGCCGAGCGGCTGCGCGACCAGGTCCCCGCCCACCTCCTGGACCGGCACCCCGAACTCACCGCCCTGCTCCTCGCCCATCTGGGCTCCGCACGGCTGTGGGCCGGGCGCTTCGAGGAGGCGCGCACCGTCCTGTCGCTGGTCGCCGAAGGCTCCGACGGCGTGTCGACCGCGCTCCCGCGGGAGGACTCCCTCGGCCGACTGGCCCTCATCGACTATCTGAACGGCTGGCTCGGCAGAGCGGAACGCAAGGCCATGGCGGCACTGACCGTCTCCGAGCGGTACAGCCTGCCGCAGCCGTCCGGGTTCGGCGTCGCACGGCTCGTCCTCGCGGCCGTGGCCGTCGACCGGAGCGAACTACGGCTGGCCCGCGCCCATCTCGACGCGGCGGCCGACACCCCACCCGCGACGCGGGACCCGGTGACCGAGGCCGGCCGGGCCCTCGCGACCGCTCGTCTGCTGCTGGCCCGAGGCGACACCCGGGCCGCCCTGGCGGCGGCCGAACCGGCCGTGGCCGCCGATGTGGCCTCCCCCTGGGCGGAGGGCAACACGGCCCTGGTCGCCTCCGCCGCCCACCTCGCCCGAGGCCGGCCCGAGGCGGCCGCCGAACTGCTGCACGCCGTACCCGGCCACCAGCCGGTGTGCGCGGTGGGCGAGGCACGCGCCCGCCTGGCCGCGGGCGCGCCCCTCGCGGCCATCGAGCTGCTGGACGGGCTGCGCCCCGAGAACCCCACCGGCCCGGCGGTGACCGTACGGGCCTTGCTGGTCCGTGCCGAGGCCGCGCACGCCCTGGGCGACCAGGCCGCCGTGCGCCGACTCGTGGCCCAGGCGATCCAGGAGGCCCGGCGCGAGCGGCTGCGCCGGCCCTTCGCCGAGGCCGGCGGCTGGCTCCGGCCGCTGCTCGACACCGCCCCGCTGCGGAGCCTCGCGGCCGGCTGGCTCACCCCCCAGCCCGCCGGACAGCCCACGCGCACCGGCCCGCCCGCACCGGAGGAACGCCCGCGGGTCGTGGAGGAGCTCAGCGGCCGCGAACGCGATGTGCTGCGGCGCCTGGACCGGATGATGTCCACCGAGGAGATCGCCGCCGACCTGTGCCTGTCGGTCAACACCGTCAAGACGCACCTCAAGAGCGTCTTCCGCAAGCTCGCGGTCAACCGCCGCAACGACGCCGTACGCCGTGCCCGCGAGCTGCGACTCCTGTGACACCTGTGCCGCTGCACGTCTCGGTGACGCCGAACATGTTCACCGTCCGGCAGACCGACTCGGGGTGCCGGACGAACCAGGGCAGCAGCAAGCGCGCAACGGCGTGCAGGGCGGCGCCGTCCGCGGGCCCCGCGTCCCGGCACCCCCTGTGCGGCCGTGAGCCTGCTGCTATCTTCATAGTCAACGATGCACCTAGGTTCATCGTTGACTATGACGAGGGGCCGTCGCTGTGCCGACGGCGTCGACGAGAGGCGGTCGTTCCGTGCCGAGCGGTGCGTATCTGCGCTATGTCGCCCTGGGCGACAGTCAGACCGAGGGGCTCGGGGACGGTGACGACGACCGTGGTCCGCGGGGCTGGGCGGACCGGCTCGCCGAGCGGCTCGACCGGCACCGTCCCGGCCTCAGGTACGCCAACCTCGCGGTCCGTGGCCGCAAGGCCGGCGAGGTGCGCGCCGAGCAGCTCGCCCCGGCGCTCGCGATGCGCCCCGACCTCGCCACCGTGGTCGCCGGAGTCAACGACGTGCTGCGCCCGCGCGTCGACCTCGACGAGGTGGCGGGCCATCTGGAGGCGATGTTCGCCGCCCTCACCGCCCAGGGCGCCACGGTCGCGACCCTCACCTTCCCCGACGTGGGGCGCATCTCCCCGCTGGCCCGCCCGATCGGCCGCCGGGTGCTCGCCCTCAACGACCGCGTCCGGGAGGCCGCAGGCCGTCACGGCGTGGTGGTCGCGGAGACGGCGGTGCACGCCGCGGCGGCCGACCCACGACTGTGGAGCGCCGACCGGCTGCACGCGGGCCCGCTGGGGCACGAGCGCATCGCGGCCGCCGTGGCCCAGGCGCTCGACCTGCCGGGCAGCGACGACACCTGGACCCTGCCCCTGCCCGTCGAGGAGGCTCCCGTCGCCGCCTGGCGGGCGGTGGGTGCCGAGGCGCGCTGGATCGGTACCTTCCTCGGCCCCTGGCTCGGCCGCCGTCTGCGCGGCCGGTCCTCGGGCGACGGCCGTCAGGCCAAGCGGCCCACCCTCACGCCCCTGACCACACCCACTGACCAGGCGTCCGGCCAGGACCCCCGCCAGGGCCTGTCCGGCAGGGCCTAGACGCGAGGGCGCGCCGCGGCCGCGCGCTGGTCGAGTCTGCGCAGGGCCATGTCCCCCCACTGCAGGTTCTCCCGCTCCAGGGACATCCCGCGCAGCAGTGTGAGGTACGGGCCGACGCGTTCGGCCTCGGTGAAGTAGGCCTCCTCCGAGCGTCCGTCGAGGAGGCGTTGGCGCAGCCTCTCGTAGTGGGCGAGCTTGGTGGTGGCCCACTCCATGCGCTGGGTGATGGCGGCCCGAACCGCCTCGCTGTCGCCGACGTCCACGCACTGCACCTTGACCATCAGCTCGTCCCGGATCACCTCCGGCTTCCCGGGCGGCTCGGCGGTGTAGGCGCGCACGGCCTCGCGCCCGGCCCGGGTCAGCGAGAACAGGCGCTTGTTGGGGCGGCGTTCCTGTTCGACGACGCGGGCCGTGACCAGCCCTTCGGCCTCCATGCGTTCCAGCTCCCGGTAGAGCTGCTGGGGAGTCGACATCCAGAAGTTGGCGACCGTCGCGTCGAACGCCTTCGCGAGGTCGTATCCGGACGCCTCGCCCTCCAGCAGCGCGGCCATCACCGCGTTCCGCAAAGCCATGGGCACACGCTAGCAGCGCGGTGATCACTCAACGGGGTGACCATTCCCTGCCCTTTCGCCGTGTGGACAAGGGTGACGCACCCCTCTAGTCTCCTCATGGCTTACTCAACTCGTTGAATATGAATCTCTGTGAGAGGTGGGTTCATGCACGCCTTCCGTAAGGCCGTGGAGAGCGGCGACATGGAGGCCGTCGCCGCCCTGCTGGCCGACGATGTCGTCTTCACCAGCCCGGTCGCGTTCAAGCCGTATCCGGGCAAGGCGATCACCGCCGCGATCCTGCGGGGTGTGTCCCGGGTCTTCGAGGACCTCACGTACGTCCGCGAGATCGCCAACCCCGACGGGCGCGACCACGCCTTCGTCTTCACCGCGACCGTCGCCGGCAAGCGGCTCCAGGGCTGCGACTTCCTGCACTTCGACGACGACGGGAAGATCGACGAGTTCACGGTGATGGTCCGACCGCTCTCCGCCGCCCAGGCGCTGTCCGAGGCGATGGGCGCACAGTTCGAGCAGATCGCCCGCGAGGCGGCCGAAGGCTGACCATGCGTTGTCAGCGCCCGTTCGTAGGATCTCGGCATGTCCGATGCCTTCACGGTCCTGTGGACCCACGACACGTGCCGTGCCCTGCGCACGGCGGGGCGCGAGGGCGAGCGCCCGCCCGTCGCCTTCAGCGGTGTCCATTCCTCGCTCCCCGCCTGGTCGGGCGCCCGCCCCGACGACGAGGTGTACGCGCTGCACGTGAACCGGGGCGAGGTACTGGTGGTGAGCCGGATGCGCGTGGTCGACAGGGAGCGGCGCGACTGCTGCGGCGCCGCTCCGGCGACCTGGAGCGACCCGGGGTTCCCCGGACACCACGCATGGTCGGCGCTCGGCGCGGGCGGCTGCGGGGCCGAGGCCGTGCACGTGGACGCCACACCGGTGCGCTTCGACCTGCCGATACCCGGCGACCTCCTCGGACGCCTGACCTGGCGCAACCGCCGAGGACAGACCCGGAACCTGAAGTACGTGGCGGACGGACGACTGCAGCGCGCGGTCAGCCTCCAGGGGTTCTACCGGCTCGCGCCCGAGTCGGCGGACGACCTCGCGGCGGTGCTCGACGGCACCGCCGCCCGCCCCGGTCCGCCGGTCAGTCCACTGCCGGGTTCCGCGGGGCCCCCGCTCGCGTGAACCCGTGGCTCCGCTCCACCTTCGCCACATGCAGCGAGTAGCTCTGGTACCACTGGGCACGCCCGCGCTTCTGCGCCGTGCGGTGCTCGACGTCGGTACGCCACCGCGTCAGCGCGTCGGCGTCACGGAAGTAGCTGACGGTGATGCCCAGCCCGCCGGGGGTCTGCGCATGGTCCATCCCGAGGTAACCGGGGAGGGACTTCACCAGCTCCTCCATACGCGCGTTCGTCTCCGCGTAGCCCTCCTGATCCTCGGTCCGCACGGTGGTGAACACAGCCACGTAGTAAGGGGGTTCGTAGGCCTCGACGGGCGCGACAGTTGCTTCTGAGTGATCGCTCATGGCGCTACCGTACGGAGCGCATCGGGCCCAGTCGCCTCCCTGCCCACCTGGACCGTGCGGAAGCCTCGGCGGTAGGCCGACGGCGAGGTGCGCATGATCTTGGTGAAGTGGTGTCGGTAGGTCACGGGTGACTCGAAGCCGACAGCGGCCGAGACCTCCTCCACGGAGGCCTGTGAGGTCTCCAGCAGCGGCAGGCTCGCGCGGACCCGCTGTGAGCCCTGTGCATCGTGAAAACTGCACGTCAATCGGCCTGGTGTGCGTAGGCATCGGGAGGCTCGGGCAGGTCCGGGGCGGCAGTCCACCGACAAGATCGTCCGTCAGCGGGCGACCTCGCGGTTCGTCAGGACCAGCAGGGTTCGCGGCAGAGCACGAGGACGATGTTGTCCTCGGCCGACTGTGTGTCGGGCAGGACACCACCGACCCGCGGGGGCTGCGTGTCATCACAGCCGTCAAGTAAGGCGGCGGCCAGCAACCACGCAGCGCACCGGAACGGTTCGTACGCGCTGTCAGGTGAGGCGGCGTAGACCGCGGAGCAGGAGCCAGCCGATCATCCAGAACTCGCCGACCGTGGCGGGCACAACGAGGAGTTCCGCAATCGGACCGGCGGACGGGGCGAGGTAGGTGACGAACACGCTCAGCAGGTAGCCGACTCCGCCGGCGACGAGGATCCAGCCCAGCGGTCGCGGTGTCCAGCCGGAGCGTAGAGCCGCGAGGCCCATGGGGATGAGCCAGAGTCCGAAGAAGACGTTGCCGACGCCCCATATGTTCTCGCTGATGAGGTACATGAGCTGGCTGGTGTCCTCGCCGACCGGGTCGAGTGCCGCGTCGAGCGCAGTGGCGAGGAACGCGGCGCTGCCGAGTATGGCCACGGCGTTGACGGTGCCGAAGACGGCGGTTGCCCCGGCGGCGAACGGGTCGACCGGCCGGAAGAGCCGGTAGAACCACAGCGCGGCCAGCACCTGGGTCACCACAATCGCCAGCTCCAGGGCGATGCCGGTCCGGGCGAGGGTCTCGTGTTCGAGGAGCTGGGTGAGTGTGCCCGCAGGGTCGTCCTGGTCGAAGAGCTGTGGGCGGATGACCAGGAAGCCAAGCATGCCGCTGATGCCGAGACCGAGGTAGAGCAGGCCGGTGACGCGAGCCGTGGCAGGGTCGGGCTGTGCTGCCGTACTCGTATCCGGGGTGGCGGTAAGAGCCATCGTATCTCCAGGTGAGAGAAGCCTTACCGTGTAAGGACACCATACGTTGTAAGGTGACGGCAAGAGGCTTGAGTGAGGAGTACGACGGCGTGACCCCGAGACCGGCGCGGAAGTCCCTGAGCCGCGAGCGTGTGCTGGCGGCGGCTATGCGGCTGGCGGACAGCGAGGGCCTGAGCGCGGTGACCATGCGCCGCCTCGCGTCCTCACTCGGAGTGGAGGCGATGTCGCTCTACCATCACCTGCCCGGCAAGGAAGGGCTGCTCGACGGGCTGGTGGAGGCAGTGGTCGCGGAGGTCCGGGCCGAGACCGTACGGGCCGGGCAGGAGGGAGGCGGCTGGCGCTCGGAGCTGCGGAGCCGGTGCCTGACCGCGCGCGAGGTGATGCTCCGTCACCCGTGGGCTCCGGGGCTCATAGGCTCGCGACGGGTCATCCCGGTCAGTCTGTACGGCTACTTCGAGGAGGTTCTGGCGACCCTGATCTGTGGCGGGTTCTCCTACCACCTCGGCCACCGGGCGCTGCACGCCCTCGGCAGCATGGTGCTCGGGTTCGCTCAGGAGCTGTTCAGCCCTGCCACGGCTGACGGCGACGTCGACACCGACGCCGCCGAGGAGGACCTCGCCGTGATGGCCGACGCATTTCCGCACCTCACGGCCATGGTGTCGGCCGAGTTGCACGATGCCGACGACCCGACGCTCGGCTGGTGTGACAGTCAGGCGGAGTTCGAGTTCACGCTCGACCTGCTCCTGGACGGCCTCGACCGCGCCCGTCGCTGACAGGGCCTGTGTGGACGGCCGCCAAGGCCCAGCCCTGTTTGTGGAGTACGCTGCAACCGGGAGCGCAGGCGCCTATGCAACCCGGTTGGCCCGCCCGTGTGCAGGTCACCGGGCCCGCGCCGCAGCCCGCACCAGCGGACTTGCTGGGCAGCCTGTTCCGCCTTCCGGGGCCATTGCCGACCATTGAGCACTGTGCTCGGGAGGCTCGTGCTGGTCGCGGGCGGATGACTTCGGTGTAGATCACCGGTCAGCGGGCAACTTCACGGTTCGTCAGTACCAACAAAGCCCTGACCAGCGTGGTCGCCCACTTCGGGTCGGTGCGGACCTTGCCCAGGACCCTCCAGTTCTTCAGGTGGGCGAAGCCGTGCTCGACCGGGGCACGGACCGCGGCCAGCGCCTTGTTGGACAGCTTCTGACCTCGGGTCAGAGGCCGGTTCCGGGCGGCCTTGTAGCCGGTGATCACCGCCGGGTCGGCGTCCGGACCGCTGTCGTCGAGGCCGACGAACCCCAGGTCGGCGATCGCACCGAGGCCGGCAGCCCGCAGGTGGGCGGTGAGCTTGCCGTGACGGCAGGCGGTGATCTCCGAGGTGCGTCCGGGACGTGCGGCGGAGACCCAGATCAGCCGGCCCTTGTCATCGGTGAGCGCGATCACGAGCAGGCCGTGGCATTTGTGCTTGCCGGAATAGTTCTTCCGGTTCGCCATGCCGGTACGGCGCCGGGTGCGTATCAGGGAGCCGTCCAGCAGTACGACTCCGCCACCCTTTCGGGCGATCTTCTTCAGCGCGCGGTCCAGGCGCGGGGCACGGGTGGCCAGCAGGCCGACGACTTCCCGCACCCACCGGGTGACGGTGGTGCGGTGGATGCCGTTGCCACCGGCCAGGTCGCCGGGCCGCTGGTCACAACGCAGGACCGCCAGCACGATGCCGGCGATCTTCCCGGCGGGCAGCGCCCGCCACCGCGAGCCGATCTTCTTCAGATGACCGCGTATCAGGTCGGCGAGCCAGTTCAAGGTCGCGCTCGACAACGGCAGGCGGGCGGTGTAAACAAGGCCGTCAGGACTCTCGGCGAGACTGTTGTTTTTTCTTCACACCAAACTCAACTGCCGCCGAAGGCCCGCCAGTTACGGCCAGCCCCGCGCGGCTACGAACGTGCGGTGAACCGCCCGTCGGGACGCTTGTGCAGCCAGCCGCGGTCGGCGAGCTTGGTCATCTTCGCCCGCAACGGCTCCAGCTTGCCGCGCACCGAGGCGTCCAGGCCCAGCCGCTCGCCGACCGCCCTGACCTGCACCGGGCCGTCGGCCTCCCGCACGATCGCCAGGATCTTTCGGTAGTCGCCGGGCAGCGCGCCCTCATCGGCCGCGTCGCTGCGGTGCGGGATGAGCAGGACTGCCCGCCCGGCTACCTTCGCCGATACCGGAGCGACAGCCTCGGCGTCGGCCTGAGCCTGCTCGGCCAGGCGGTTCAACACCCGCTCCGCGATCGCCAGTTCGTCCCGCTCGACCTAGACCTCCTGAAGCTGCTTGGTCAACTCCTCGGCGAGAGCGTACGGTTCGTTCCGGCGAGCGGTGATCCACTGCCGCTCCTGCATCCCGGGCCCTCCCGCGATCTCATGGCGTGCCGACCTGCCGACGGATCGTAGGCGGGGGCAGGTCGTGGGCGCAGCCGAACCCGGCATCCCGCCGGAACCAGACTCGCCCGATGATCTACACCAAGGTCATCTGCCGCCGACCGGCGCGAGTACCCCAGTCGTCATTCACACCAGGCCCACGACCTGCGACTTCACGATGCACACCACTCTGTGAGATCAGCCAGCGGATCGGTGAGATCCCCTGGCTCCTCGCGAAGTGCCGCAGATAGCTGCGCTCGGACATCCGCGCCTCGCGGGCCAGCGTGCCCACCGTGATCGGTCCGCCCAGGTTCTTCAGCGCCCACGCCATGCTCCGCGCGAGTCCGTCGTCCTCCGGCGGGGCCGCCACCGACGCCTCGATGTACTGCGCCTGGTCGCCGTCCCGGTGCGGCTGGATCACCAGGCGGCGTGCCACCGTATTGGCCAGCTCCGTCCCGAAGTCCTTGCGCACCAGGTGCAGGAACAGATCCAGACTGGCGGCACTGCCGGCACCGGTCAGGACGTCGCCCTCGTCCACGTACAGCGGATTCGGATCCACCTCGACCAGCGGGTGGCGGGTGCGCAGCAGACCGGCCCACCGCCAGTGCGTGGTGGCGCGCCGGCCGTCCAGCAGTCCGGCCGCCGCCAGCTTGTAGGCGCCCGTGCACGTGGAGACTACGCGCGCACCGGCCCGGTGCGCGGCGCGCAGCTCCTCGATCAGCGCGTCGGACGGCGGTGCGTCCAGATCGGCGCTGCTGGGCACGATGACGGTGTGGGCGGTGCGCAGCTGCCGCAGCCCATAGCGCGTGGTCAGCACGGCACCGCCCGCCAGGGGGACGGAGGTGGGCCGCTCCGCGCAGAGCCGCAGCTCGTAGCGTCCGGGGATCAGGTCGCCCAGGTACGGGCCGAAGACGGCCGTGGCCATGCCGACCTCGAAGGCCGAGGTCTCGTCCGTCACCAGCACGGCGACCCGGTAAGGGGCCTCTGCCCGCCGCTCTCTCATCGCTCGCTCCTCCCTCGGTATGACGGAGTCCCTGGCGGAATCTTATCGAAGGGTGTCATTGCCGCCACTGGTCCGCGTCGTGCGCTCACGGAAGGCTGGTGATGTCAGCAGGACGAAGAGACGCAGAGACGTATCGGCGCAGAGACGCAGGGATGAAGAGAGGTGGAGACGGAATGTACGCACCGGGTATCGCCTTCAAGCGCTTCTTCCGTGACGTGGTGTACGGCATCGACACGGCCCACGCGATCCGTCACGGGCTGCGGCCGGCGCCCCCGCCCGCGCACTGGAACGACTGAGCGGCGCGCCGGGGGCGCCGAGCTCACTTCCGGCCGGACGCCAGCGTGTTGCCGATGGAGGCGAGCACGACCGCCACGATCCCGGCGATCTGCCAGGCACGCACCCGTGTCAACGCCGCCCGTCACGGCCAGTCGTTTCCTATCGTCCAGTCGGACTGGAGACGGCTGCGGGAGAACATCGACGGCCGTTACGACGCGATCGTCTGCCTCGGGAGCTCCTTCCCCCATCTCTTCCAGGAGTCCGAGCGCCGAGCGGTCCTCGCCGAGTTCCATCAGGCGCTGAACCCCGGCGGTGTGCTCGTCGTCGACCACCGCAACTTCGACGCCATCCGCCGCCACCGCTACCGCAGCAGTGGCAACTACTACTACTGCGGGACGGGGGCCTCGGTCTCGGTCGCGCACATCGACGACCGGCTCTGCCGTTTCCGCTACGACTTCCCCGGCGGCGACACCCACCATTTGGAGGTGTACCCGATCCTGTCCGCCGAACTGTCCGACCTGCTCGTGGACTCCGGATTCGCGGCGGTCGAGGAATTCGGTGACTTCGACCGGAACTTCGACGACGACACCACCGATTTCATCATCCACGTCGCCAGGAAGCCCTGACACGACCGGCCCACACCAGTTGGTCGGACAGGTAGAGAAAGGCACCGGTTGTGGCAACCGAGACTTCGCCACCCACACCACGCTCACGCGTCGTCGCCGCGTTCGTCATCACGGCGCTGCTGACCAGCTTCGTGGCGGCCACCTACGGATTCGGGTTCTATCTCTTCGCGCAGATCGTCACCGACATGCGCAAGGACCTCGGCTTCGGCTACACCGTCGTCGGTACGGTCACGGCGTCGGGACAGCTCGGATTCCTGCTGTTCGCGCTGCTCGGCACCTGGCTCTCCACCCGAGTGGGCGGCGGTCAGGTGACCATCGGCTCGGCCGCCCTGTGCGGTCTGTGCCTGGTGCTCATACCGCTCACGGACAGCATCGTCGTCATCGGTGTGCTGCTCACGATCATGGGCGGCACGGCGGCCTCCGTCTATGTACCGCTGGTCGAGATCGTCGGCAGGACCATCGACTACGAACACCGCGGCAAGGTGCTGGGCCTGATCTCCAGCGGCACCAGCTACGGCGTCTTCGTCAACAGTCTCCTGGTCCCGTCGTTCGTCGGCGCCGGCAACTGGCGCGGCCTCTGGTACTGCGTCGGACTCGGCACCCTGACCTCCACCGCCATCGCGGCCTTCGCCTTCCACGGGCTGGGACTGTTCCGGAGCGAGCGGGCCTCCGATCCGGCCGGCGACGCGCTGGGCCCCCGAACCCCGGGGACCACGGTCCGCGACGACAGCGCGCGGGCGGGCTGGCGCATGGTGCTCGTCCCCAGAGCACGACACCGGCGACGTCGAGGTGGAGTTCGAGGTCCTCGCAGCGCGCGGCCGGCCAGCGCAGTCCCGCGTGGACGTGCGAGTTGGGTGGGGAAGAAGGCTTCACCGCTGGGCCGGTGGTCGAGAGACCATCCGGCCGGCAAGTCCTTTGAACGGGTGCATGTCACGGCACCCTGCCCGCCGACCGGTCTCGCGCCGCCGGGTCCGACGCGCTGTCACGTGACCGCCCCGGCGGCCGCTCCCGTTCTGAGATCGGGGCCCCATCGGTCGATCGCCGACCGGAGGTCCAGCGGGAGCGGTTTCTGGTTCTCGTCCGAGATCGGCCAGTCGGCGCGTGGGGTGCGCCACAGCACCTCGAACTCGTTGCCGTCCGGGTCCACGCCGTGCAGGGACTTGGCCGTCAGGAAGTCGGTGCTCCCGGTCAGAGCCTGGCGCGCCTTGAGCAGCTCCGCCGTCTCGGCGAGTTCACCCATCGCGTCCGACGGGATCAGCCACGCGGGGTCGTCCGGTCGATGACGGACCGCGGATCGGCGCCGATCCGCTCGAAGGAGGAGAGCCTGTGACGCCGGGATCCCCTGGGGGCGGGTCGGCACGGGTGCCGAACCAGCGGTGCAGCCCCAGGGGAGCTGACCGGCGCCGCGGAATCGGCGGCGGGGAAGAGCAGCACCCCGCAGGCCGGCCGCAGCAGTGCGGAGGCGCTCGTCCCGGCCCGCAGCCGACCAGGTGCTCCTGCAGGACTCGGCAGCCGGGCAGCGAAAGGTCGCGGAGCCCGACCTCGTGACGGGCCTCCAGGCCGGTGACCGCGCGGGCCGGGTGGAGGCCCACTCGGCCCGCATGGTCAGTTCGCCGAGCACGCGGGTGCCCATCAGCAGCACCGGGGCCGGCCGGGGCAGCTCCCCCTGTCGGCTTGCGAACTGGCCGGTGAGGCCGACGTTCCTGCCCCGGCCTCACCGGCCTCACCGGCCTCCGCCGAAACCGCGCCGGCTACCAGCCGACCGGCAGCGACCGCACCCCGTGCACCGTGGTCATCGTCAGCGCGAAGTCCTCCGGCGGTGCGGTCAGGCGTAGGCCCGGCAGACGGTCGAAGAGCGCGGGCAGGCCGACCTGGAGTTCCGCGCGGGCCAGGGACTGGCCGATGCACTGGTGCAGTCCGTGGCCGAAGGCCAGATGGCCGGAGGCACCGCGGCGCACGTCCAGGGTGTCGGGCTGGGCGAAGACGGACGGGTCGCGGTTGGCGGCCTGGAGCGCCACGACCACGCCCTCGCCCGCGCGGATGCGGACACCGGCCACCTCCACGTCCTCGGTGGCCACCCGGCGCAGCCCAGAGTGCGCGACGGTCAGATGACGCAGGAGTTCCTCCACGGCACCGGGCCACAGGCCGGGGTCCGCGCGCAGGGCGGCCAGTTGCGCGGGGTTGCGCAGCAGGGCCACGACCGCCAGCGGGAACATGTTCGCGGTCGTCTCGTGGCCGGCCACCAGCAGCAGCGAGGCGATGCCGACGGCCTCGGGCGCGCTGATCTCGCCGGTCGCCACCCGGTCCCGTGCGAGCCGGGAGAGGAGGTCGTCGGCGGGCTCCCGGCCGCGCCGGGCCAGCAGCTCGCCCAGGTAGGTGTGGAGGGCCTTGCGGGCGGCCATCATCTCGTCCGGCCCCGACGACAGACTGCTGAACGCTTTGGCCTGCCTCTGGAAGAAGTCGTGGTCCTCGTACGGCACGCCGAGCAGCTCGCAGATGGCGAGCGACGGCAGCGGCAGGGAGTAGGCCTCGACCAGGTCGGCGGCCGTGGCGCCGTCCGTCGTCATCGTGTCGAGCAGTTCGCCGCAGATCCGGGCGATCGCCGGCTTCAGCTGCTCGATGCGGCGGAAGGTGAAGTCGGGGATCAGGACGCGGCGCAGACGGGTGTGGTCGGGCGGTTCCATCATGAAGAACTGGCCCGGCGCCCGGGGCGGCGACTGCGAGCGGAAGCCGGGGAAGCCGTCGAGGGTCGCGTCGGCGCTGAAGCGGGGGTCGGCCAGGACGGCGCGTGCGTCCTCGTGCCGGGTGATCAGCCAGGGGCTGTTGTCGCCCCAGATAGTCACCCGGCGGATCGGCTCCTCGGTACGCCACTTGGCGTACTCGGGCGAGGGGTCGAGCAGCGGGCGGAGGGTGGGGAGAGACGGGTGGGTGGTCATGCGTGAGGCTCCTCTTCCGACAGGCCCGCGAGGCCCAGCAGCAGGGACTTGATCTCGGTGGCGGCGTACGCCTCCCGGGCCGGCTCGCTCGTGGAGCACAGCAGGACGGGGCCGTCGTCGGGGTGGGCGGGGAGCCGGCCGTGGCTGCCGCTGACGCCGGCGGGATT
Source organism: Streptomyces sp. MNU76 (assembly GCF_020982545.1). GTDB lineage: Bacteria > Actinomycetota > Actinomycetes > Streptomycetales > Streptomycetaceae > Streptomyces. Next base: position 130,854 of record NZ_JAJKLK010000008.1, read on the forward strand.
CAGCGGCACCGTGCTGATGCGGTAGCGGAAGCCCAGCTTCTTGCGGGCGACCTGGCCGACGGCGCGCAGCTTCACCGCGGGGACGGTCTCGTCGTAGAGCAGCTCGGCGGGGTCGTAGCCGGGCTTGCGGTGGATCTCGACCTGGCGGGCGAAGTCGGGGGCACGCTCGTCGTCGAGCCAGTAATAGTACGTGAACCAGGCGTCCGGGTCGGCGACTGCGACGAGTTCGCCGGAGCGTTCGTGGTCCAAGCCGTGCGAGGCCTTGCCCTCGGCGTCCAACACCTGTTCCACACCGTCGAGTTCGGCCAGGAGCTTGGCGACCTCCGCGGTGTCGGCCGGGTCCCGTACGTACACGTGGGCCACCTGGTGGTCGGCGACGGCGAAGGCCCGTGAGGTCCAGGGGTCGAGGTACTCCATGCCGTCCTGGGTGTGCACCTGGAGCAGTCCGGCCCGGCGCAGGGCGCGGTTGATGTCCACGGGGCGGGAGACGGGCGTGATGCCGTACTCGCTGAGCGCGACCACCGTGGCGCCCTCGCGCAGGAAGTGGTCGAGCAACGGGCGCAGCGCGTCGTCGAGTTCGCGTGCGGCGCGGATCGTGGCGGGTGAGTCCGGGCCGGATCGCTGGGGCTCGTAGTCGAGTTGGGGGAGGTAGACGAGGGTGAGGTCCGGGTCGTGCTCGTCGAAGACCTGGCGGGCGGCGCCCAGGATCCACTGGGTGGAGGGCATGCCGGCGTTGGGGCCCCAGTAGGTGAACAGGGGGAACGGGCCGAGGCGGTCGGTGAGTTCGTCGTGCAGGGTCGGCGGCCAGGTGTAGCAGTCGGGTTCCTTGCGGCCGTCGGAGTAGTAGACCGGGCGCGGGGTGACGGTGAGGTCGACGTCCGCGCCCATCGCGTACCACCAGCAGATGTTGGCGACCTTGTAGTCGGGGTCGGTCCTGCGGGCGGTCTCCCAGATCTTCTCCCCGCCGACCAGTGCGTTGTGCTGGCGCCACAGCAGCACCTCGCCGAGGTCGCGGAAGTACCAGCCGTTGCCGACCGCGCCGTGCCCGGAGGGCGGTTCGCCGGTGAGGAAGGTGGACTGGACCGTGCAGGTCACGGCGGGCAGGACGGGGTCGAGCCGGGCCCGGAAGCCGCGCTCGCCGAGGGCTGCCACGGCGGGCATGTGCGCGAGCAGCTTGGGGGTGAGACCGACGATGTCGAGAACGACGAGCCGGTTGGGTCGGGTACTCATCGCTGGTTCTCCTCGGTGCTAGGGGGTGTTTCGAAAGTCCTGTGCGGTGCCCGCGGTGTCCGGTGCGTGCTCTCGGCGTGCCGGACGAAAGCCCTCGTACTGGACGTACTTGGGGTTTCGGCCGGTGCGGCGAGAGTGCGTGCCGGGCGCCGTGGGTGCTGTGCGGGACTTTCGAAACACCCCCTAGTCCGGAGGTTCATCGCGGGTTCTCCTCGATGGTGGGCCGGGAGCCGACCGGGGGCTTCCCGGTGGGGCCGCGTCGTCCGGGTCATCGCCGGTCGTCCTTGAGGCCGAGGCCGGTCAACCGGTCGCGGGCCCAGGAGAGTTCGGCGGCGATACCGCCGGGCAGGTCGGTGGGCGGGTCGGGAAGGACGGACCAGGTGTAGGTCTCGACCTCGATGTGGTCGCAGTCGGCCGAGGGCCCGCCGAGGAGTCCGGCGAGCACCTGGCCCAACTGGTCGGCGGTGGTGCGCAGCGGCGGTTCGGGGTCGGCGTGCAGCGGGGCGTGGAAGTGGACGCGCCAGGGGCCGCTGCCGGTGGGCAGGCCCCCGTCCAGCGCGTCCGGCAGATCGTCGACACCTCGCACCTCCGGCTCCGCCCGCCGGTCCGCCGTCCGCGGCACCTCTCCCGCCCGGCTCAGCTCCTCGGCCTTTTGGTCCCACCCCGCCGCCGTGCGGGTCTGGTGCAGGAAGCGGGGTTCCGCGAGGCGGTGCAGGGCCGTGCGAGCGGCGGGGTCGGACGGGTCGGGGGCCTCGACCGCGCAGGACGCCTGGAGCTTGACGACCGGCAGCCCGGCCTCGGCCAGGCGGCGCAGGGCGGCGCCGGGGTCCTCGAACTGCACGGCGAGGTGGCAGGCGTCGAGGCAGACGCCGAGCCGTTCGGGGTCGAGGCCGCGCAGTTCCCGTACGGCCTGGGCGGTGGTCTCCACCACGCAGCCGGGCTCCGGTTCGAAACCGACGCGGATACGGCGGCCGGTGTCCGACTCGATCGTGGCGAGTCCGGCGGCGAGCCGGTCCAGGGCGCGGCGGGCGGCGTCGGCGCGGTCCGGCGGCCAAGGCGTGCGCCAGGCCAGCGGCAGGGTGGAGACACTGCCGCGTTCCGCGTCGTCGGGCAGGAGCGCGGCGAGGACGCGGGCGCAGTCGAGGGTGTGCGCCAGGCGGGCCTCGTCCGCCCAGTCGGGGAGGTAGACGTCCTTCTTGACCACGTCGCGGTGGAACCCGGCGTAGGGGAAGGCGTTGAGGGTGACGGTCTCCAGACCTCGGGTGTCGAGCTCGCTCTTCAGGCGCCGTACCTCGCCCGGTGCGGAGGTGAGCCGGGTGACCACGTCACGGGCGAGCCAGAGTCCGATGCCCAGCCGGTCCACGCCCAGGCGCTCCCGGACCGGTTCGGCGTGGTCGGCGAGTTGGGTGAGGACGCCGTCGAGGTCTTCGGCCTGGTGGACGTTGCTGCAGTAGCCGAGGTGGACGGTGGAGCCGTCCGGGTGACGGAAGCGCACGGGGGTTCCCTCACTCCCCGCCGCGCCGGACGGAGTTGCCCTGGAAGCTCGACCCCTCGTCCGGCTTGGGCTCGTCGAGGTCCAGCCGTCCGCTCTGGCCGTAGAAGCCGACCGGGTTGCGCCACAGCACCCGGTCCACGGCGTCGTCGTCGAACCCGGCGGCAAGCATGGCGTCGGCGGTCTTCCGGGTCTTGAGCGGGTCCGAACGACCCCAGTCGGCGGCCGAGTTGACGAGGACGCGCTCGGTGCCGTGTTCCTGGAGGATGGTCACCATGCGGTCCTCGCTCATCTTGGTCCTCGGGTAGATCGAGAACCCCGCCCAGCAGCCGCTGTCCAGGACCATGCCGACGGTCAGCTCGTTGAGGTGGTCGAGGACGACGAGTTCGGGGGCGATGCCCGACTCGCGTACGACGTCCAGGGTCCGGCGGGTGCCGGTGGCCTTGTCGCGGTGCGGGGTGTGCACGAGGGCCGGCAGTTCGTGCTCGATCGCGAGCTGGAGCTGGGATGCGAGCGCCTCGTCCTCCTCCGGCGTCATGGAGTCGTAGCCGATCTCGCCGACCGCGACCACCCGGTCCTTGGCGAGGTAGCGCGGCAGTTCGTCCAGCACCGGCCGGCAGCGCGGGTCGTTGGCCTCCTTGGGGTTGAGGGCGATCGTGCAGAAGTGCTGGATGCCGAACTGGGCGGCCCGGTAGGGCTCCCAGCCGAGCAGCCCGTCGAAGTAGTCGTAGAAGCTCTCGGGCGACGTGCGGGGCTGGCCCAGCCAGAACGCCGGCTCGACGACGGCGCGCACCCCGGCCGCGTGCATCGCCTCGTAGTCGTCGGTGGTGCGGGAGGTCATGTGGATGTGGGGGTCGAAGATGCGCACGGGCAGGCCTTTCCCTCGGGCGGTCCGGTGAGGCGCTCCGGCTGTGGCCAGGGCGGTGACGCTGTGTGGATGTACGGCTCGGTCAAGGGAGGGCGGGGTGGTCGGAGGGCGGGCGGTGGCGCCGCCGTGGTCCCGGTGGAGCGCCTCGAGGGCCCGCTCGGCGGCCTCCCGGCGCTCGGGGCCGCGGTCCGCGTCTCGGCGGTGAGTCGCTCGCTGAGCCGGTCGGCGGCGGGGAAGGGGCGGACGACGGGCCAGATGTCCGCGGGCACGTCACGGCCCGCGGCGACCCGCTCGTGCGCGAAGTCGGCCAGCATCCGGGCGAGTTCGGCGTCGGCGCGGGCGGGGAGCCCGTCGATCCCGGTCAGGGGGATCTCCTGGAACACACACTTCAACACCGCCTGCCGGTACTCCGCATCCGGCAGTCGGGCAGCCCCGTACGGGCCGAGGGCGGCCTCGATGATGCCGCTGTCGTTGCCCCGCAGTGCCTCACGGACGAGCGGCAGCGCGAGGTCACCGAGGGGTTCCCGTTTCGCGTCACCGCCGTCCGGGGCGGCGAGCAGCGGCAGGGCCCGCAGGATCGCCCGTTGTTCGGCCGGGTCACCGTGGCGGTACAGACCCGCCAGTTCGTCGGCGAGCGGCTGTCCGCCCAGCGGCAGCGCGGTGAGCAGGACGGCGCGGGCGGCCTCGTCGACGGTCCGGCGCGCGTCCAGCAGGGCACGTCCGCAGTGCCTTCGGGCGGCGGGGAACAGTGCGCGTAACGCCGCGGGGCGCTCGGTGACACGGGCCACGGCCTGGTCGAGCCAGGCGCGGGCGGCCGGGTCCAGCGGGTGCCGGGCGAGGAGGGCTCGGGGGTCGGTGGATTCGGCCGTCCCGGAGGACGACGTACCGGTGGAAACCATGACGGAACAACCTCCGGTGGAGTGAAGGACGTGAGGGGTGGGGGTGAGGGAAGCGAGTGGTGAGGGACACCAGGGGCGACGAACGCCGGAGGTGAGGGACGTGAGAGGCGGCGAGGTGGGGTCGGGCGGTTTCCGGCGTGGTCGGGTCAGGCCGTCGCCGCGCGCAGGAAGTCGAGCGAGCGGCGGGCCACTTCGGGGGCGTCGAGGGAACCGCCCTGGATCTCCACGGAGACCAGTCCTCGGTGGTCGAGGTCCTGGAGGGCAGCGAGCACGGGTGGGAAGTCGATCTCTCCGGTGCCGAGTTCGAGATGCTGGTGGACGCCCCGCCGCATGTCCTCGATCTGCACGTTCAGCAGACGCGGGGCGGCGAGGCGGACGCACTCCAGCACGGTCCGGTCCTCCACGCAGTGCGCGTGCCCGATGTCGAGGGTGATCCCGAACAGCTCGTGCCCGCCGACCAGTTCGGCGAGGTCGAGGCACCGTTCCACGGTGTCGACGAACATGTAGGGCTCGGGTTCGAAGGCCAGCGAGACGCCGTACTTCTCCGCCGTCTCCAGGACGGTCTCGACGCCCGCCGCGAGCCGCTTCCACGCGTTCCGCTCGGGAAGCCCCTCGTCCGGCGCGGGGCCGCTGCACAGGTGGACGGTGGGTGAGCCGAGGTCGGCCGCGACGCGCACGGCCCGCCGCAGCAGGTCGACCCTGCGCTCGGCCCCGTCCGCCATGAGGGTCGGGTGGTGCTTGCCCCAGGGGTCGAGGAGGTAGGGCGCGCCGGTCTCCACGGTGACGTCCAGTCCGTAGCGGGCCAGGTCCCGGGCGACGGCGGCCACCCGCCGGGACAGGTCGTCCGCGTACGGGTCGAGGTGGCCGTGGTCGAGGGTGAGGGCGACGCCGTCGTAGCCGAGGTCTGCGAGGACCGCGAGCACGTCGTTCAGCCGATGGTTGGTGAAGCCGTTGGTACCGTAGCCGAATCTGAGGGGGTGGGGGCGGGGTCATTCCGGCTTTCTCCTACGGAAATCCGCGCTGTTCAGTGGGGATATGCGCCGGGCGAGCCGCCGCGCGAGGGGGTGGACGACGCCGAGGGCCGCCGCCGCTGCCGTGGCTCCGCTGCGGGCGGTCAACGCCGCCTGCAGGGGCACGAGGCCGAGGATGCCGGCCCCGACGGCCCGTCGGACGTTCTCGCCCGACGGTTCCCGTACGGCACGGGCCTGAGCCGTTCCGTAGCTGCCGAGGTAGGCGAGGGCGCCCGCGGTCACCACGCCGGCCCGGGCGGCGGCGGTGGTGGTGCCTAAGACGCCCCGGAGTCGTCCGGCACGCCAGGCGAGAGCCGTGCGGGCGGCCGGAGTGCCGTGGCGAGGGCGGTGGTGGTGGAGGCGGCGAGGGTCGCGGCCGGCAGCCGGGCGGGGGCGCCCGAGACCTCGTGGCGGCTGAGGGCGGTCAGGGTGTAGGTGTGGGCGCCGACCAGCGCGGCGGGGACGGCGCCGCGCAGCAGGGCGGTCCCGGTCCGGGTCGTGCGGTCCGGTCCGCGCCCGGCGGCGAGCGCACCCGCGAGGACGTCGAGGGCGCGCGCCGAGGCCATGGCGGCCGGGCCGGCCGGCGTGGACTTGAGCTTCAGGTCGTAGGCCCAGACGGCGGCGGTCAGCGGAAGCGCTCCCAGCAGGCTGCGGCGGCCCCCCGAGGCGGCGGCGAGGGCGAGGCCCCCGGCGGTCAGGGTGCCGGCGACGGCGAGGGCGGTGCGGCGCGGGACACGGCCGGACGGGACGGGGCGCTCGGGGCGCTCGACGGCGTCGACCGTGGCGTCGGCGTAGTCGTTGAGGGCCATGCCGGCCCAGTAGAGGCAGACGGACGAACCCATCACGCCGACCGTCCGCACACCCAGCGGGTGCCCCGCGGCGGCGGCGCCCGCGAGGACGTCACCGGGGACGCTCAACGCGGCCGGGGCCCGGACGAGTTGTGCGAGGTCGGCGAGGCTCACGGCAGGCCGCGAGCGGGAGCCCGGTAACGCTCTCCGATCTTTCATGGCGGCAACTTACCCATGCCACTTGAACATTCACATGGAGAAAGTGTGAAGACCTTTGTCGGCTCGTGATGTTATTCGGAATGTCACTCGGCGCGCCGGTGAAGTCGGGGTTCCTGTCGCACCGCCTTGGCCGCGTTGTGGCCCGGCCGTGCACACCTTCCGGGCGCGCCTCGCCGACCGCTGGCGCGGCGGACGGGTCTTCCTCCTCGGCGACGCCGCCCACCTCACCCCGCCGTTCATCGGCCAGGGACTGAGTTCCGGGCTGCGGGACGCCTACAACCTCACCTGGAAGCTCGCCCGCGTCCTCCAGCAGGGCGCTGAGGAGCGAATTCTGGAGACCTACGAGAGTGAGCGCAAGCCGCACGCCCGGCATGTGATCCGCCTCGCGGTCGCCATGGGCTGGGCCATGACCGGCGGCCAGGACAGTGCCGCCGCGATCCGCCGCGGCCTGCCGCATGCCCCGGCTCACAACGGCGGCCGGCCGCGACCTCAGCCCGCCCCTGACCACGGGCCCCCTCGTCCGCCGCCGCTTCCGCAAGGGCCGCCTCGTGGGCACGCACTGCCCACAGCCGTGGATCGCCGCCGACGGACGGCGTGCCCGCCTCGACGACGTGCTCGGCGACTCCTTCACCATCCTGACCGCCACCGAACCCGGGCCCTCGCTGAACGCCCTCGCCCACGCACTCGGCATCCGGGCGATCATCGTGAGCGACCTCGGCGACGACGGCCGCCGTGGCGATCATGGCCCTCGACGAGACCGGCTCGTGCTACGAGGTGATCGCCAGACGCCTGCGCTCCCAGGTTGCCTCCGTCGCCGCCACCCTGCGCGACCTCGGTGTCGGCACGGGCGACCGGGTGGTGGGCTACCTGCCCAACACCCCGCACGCGATCGTCGCGTTCCTCGCCGCCGCGAGTATGGGCGCCGTGTGGTCGGTGTGCGGACAGGACTACGCTCCCCAGGCCGCCACGGACCGCTTCGCCCAGCTCGAACTCCCGTCCGGTGTAGAGGGCCACGAGACGGCGCAGCAGGTGCCGCTGGTCCTCGCTCAGGTCGCGGCCCCCGGAGTTCGTCGCCGCCGCACCCGGCACCGCGGGCGGCGGCACAGGGGCGCTGGGTTCAGTGCCGGGCGAACTGGACCTGGGTGGGCTGGACGACGTTCGGCCGCACCGTGAGTCCCGAGACGGTGAGCTGTTCGCCGTAGATGTCGGTGATTCTGATCGCTCCGCCGCACCCGCTGCCGTCGGCGGAGATGAAGTAGTTGTAGGCGGTGCGGGGCAGTTGCCGCCAGCCGCCCGCGGTGCGGACCTCCAGACCGGTGACCGGATTCCGGTGGTTGATCGCCTGGATGGCACACCAGTATTGGCTGGACCCGGTCTTGTACCTGAAGGAGATCGTGCCGGCCGTGCTGGGGCTCACCAGGCTCCAGGTGATGGCAAGTCGGCCGAGCTTGAGGTTGGCGAGTTTCGCGAAGGCCTGTTCGCTGAGGTCGATCTGTCCGGGTGCGCAGGGCAGGGGGCACTCGTTGGTGATCCGCACCGTGACGGACTTGCCGTTGGCGGCGCGGACGAGAATGTACGCGCCGCACGCCTTGGACGTCTCGTAGTCGGTGGTGTTCATGGCCGCGACCATGAGGTCGGGGCTCGGGCCGAAGAGACAGGCGCCGTCCCCGACTCCGGCCTTGTAGGCGGTGGCGACGCCCTGGTGGGTCGTGTTGGGCTTGATCCGTCCTGCTGACGGAGGCGTGGTGGGCGCCTCCCGCTGGGGCCGCGGGGTGTCCTTGGGCGAGGGCTTGGCTGTCGTGGTGGTCGGGGAGGCCTTCGGGCTGGGGGAGCCGCTCGGGCTCGCCGTGGCGCTCGGAGCGCCTGTCTCGCCGGCGGTGGCGGTCTTCTTCTGGGTGGTGACGCGGGGTGAGGCCGCGGCAGGTCCCGCATCCGCGGTGTGGTCGGGTGACGATCCCATGAGCAGGTAGGCGAGAACGCTCACGGCGGTCAACGCCACCGTGGTGCCCATGAAGAGCGTGCGTCTGTGTCTGCGCTGCCGTGCGGCCTGCCTTGGTGTGTTCATTGCCTGTCCGTTTCGGAAGATCGAGCTGGTGTCGCACTACTCGGTGACCGCGGGAAGCGAAAAGGTTGCCGACGATTTCTCACTGAACGCGTGAACCATGGTTCGCGGAGATCCGTCCCCACTGCTCGACCGAGTGGGCCGCGATGAGGGCGGTCGCGGCGAAGCCGGGTATCGGTGCCGTCGAGACGGTGCGGACATGGGTCCGCAAAGCGCCGGTCGATGAAGACCGACGGCCCGGTGTGACCTCAGAGGAGGCCGCGGAGATCAAACCTCTGAAGGCCGGAACGCTGATGCGCCGTGTGCGGCCGGTTGCGGCGTCGAGCAGCGAGGACCGGGCGGGCTCGCAGCCTCAGTGCCAGTCGGGTACCCCTGAGACGGGCGGAAGGTGAGTTTCGATCTTCGCTCGTGTCTCCCGCATCACGGAGACGATGTGGGCCTCGTGTTCCGGGGTCAGCCGGGCCACCGGAACCGAGCAACTGATGGCATCGGTGGCCGGTGTGTCGTACCTCAGGGCGAAGCCGAAGCCGACGATACCGGTCACCGTCTCTTCGCGGTCGATGGAGTAGCCGCGCTCGCGCACCTGGGCCAGGTCGGCGAGCAGTGCGGCGCGGTGGGTGTGCGTGTTCTCCGTGAGGGCCGACAAGGGCCCGTCCGCGCCCGGTAGTTCGTCCTCGGCGCGCTCGGCGAGCAGCGCCTTCCCGAGGGCTCCGGCATGGGCCGGGACGCGGCGGCCGACTCGGCTGATGGTACGCAGGTACTCGTGGGACTCCCGGGTGGCGAGGTAGACGACGTCCGGGCCGTCGAGCCGTGCCATGTGGATCGTCTCGCCCAGCGCGTCCGACGCTTCGTCGAGGTACGGGCGGACCGCACGGATGCGCCGGTCGCCGTCAAGGTAGCTGGTCCCGGTGAGCAGCGCGCGGATCCCGATGCCGTAGAGGGAGCCGGTGGCGTCGGTGCGGACCCAGCCGCAATCGACGAGAGTCCGGAGCAGCTGGTACATGCTGCTGCGTGGCACGCCCAGGTCCTCCGCGAGCTGGTCCAGGCGCGAGGGCTGCTCGCCCCGCGCGGCGAGCAGTTCCAGCAGTGCGACGGTCCGGGACGCCGACTTCACGCCGCGGACACCTCTCCCCTCCGACATGGGCCCATCGTAGATCCGCCTCAACCTGTGTCTGCACACCCATTGACCCATCCCGTTCACCACCCTAACCTCCATCTGCATATATGGACAACGTCTGCATGCAGGGATGGGATCCATGGCAGGGATCAGTGCGCAGGTCGCAGGGATCGCCCAGCGGCTCCATGACGGAATGGCCGGCGGGGTGCTGTCCTTCCCCCTCACGAGCTTCCGGGAGGACGGCGGCCTCGACCTGGACGCGTACCGGGCGTACCTCGCCGCCCCGTTGGACACCGCACCTGGCGCGGTGTTCCCGGCCTGCGGGACCGGAGAGTTCTTAGGGCGATGACCCCGTCCATCCCCAAGGGCCTGGTCAGCGAGCGCGAGTTCACCGACGAGGAGATGCCCGGGCTGGGCTGGTCGCTGTTCGTGGCGCTGTTCCCCGTGGCGCTGATCGTGGCCGCCGCCGTGACCGACATGGCCACCTCCGCCGAGAGCCCGTTCCTGCACTTCGTCACCTTCATCGGTTCGGCACCGATCGCGCTGCTGCTCACCCTGTGCCTGGCGATCTGGGCCTTCGGACCGCGGATCGGCCGGAGCCTGAACGACGTCGGCGCCTCCTGCACCTCGGCGGCCCGGGCGATGGCGATGATCCTCCTGGTCATCGGCGTCGGCGGCGCCTTCAAGAACGTCCTCGTCGAAGGCGGGATCTCCGACTACATCAAGGACGCCACGGAGGGCTGGTCCATCTCGCCGATCGTCCTCGCCTGGCTCGTCGCCGTCATCCTCCGTGTAGCGCTCGGCTCGGCGACGGTCGCCGTCGTCACGGCCTCCGGCGTGGTGCTGCCGCTCCTGGCGGGCGGCGGGGTCCACCCGGAGATGACGGTGCTTGCCGTCGCCTGCGGTTCCATTGCGTGCTCCCATGTCAACGACCCGGGATTCTGGCTGTTCAAGGAGTACTTCAACCTCTCCGTCATCGAGGCGATCAAGGTCCGTACCACCTATACGACGGTGCTCGCCGTCCTCGGCCTGGGCGGCGTCCTGATGGCCGAGTGGGCCCTCGACGTCCTGAACGTCTGAACTCGCAAGCGTCCGGACTCGCAAATCCCCCGAGCCCGCCATTCTCCCGAGCCCGCCATTCTCCCGGACCCGGAGATCTTCGTTCCCCGCACCACCTCACCGCAGAAAGGCACCCGATGAGCGTCGGACAACCGACCGTCACGGCGTTCTCCGTCTACCCGGTCGCCGGCCGGGACAGCATGGAGCTGAACCTTTCCGGCGCGCACGGCCCCTACTTCACCCGCAACGTCGTTGTCCTCACCGACTCCGAGGGGCGTACCGGGCTGGGGGAGGTGCCCGGCGGGGAGAAGATCACGCAGACGCTGCGTGACGCCGAGTCGCTGGTCGTCGGGGCGAAGGTGGGGGACTACAAACGCGTTCTGCGCGAGATCGGTGACCGGTTCGCCGACCGCGACGCCGGTGGACGGGGCGTCCAGACCTTCGACCTGCGGACCACTGTCCACACGATCACCGCCGTCGAGTCGGCCCTGCTCGACCTCCTGGGGCAGCACCTCGACGTGCCCGTCGCGGCGCTCCTGGGCGACGGCCAACAGCGGGATTCCGTGCGAGTGCTGGGTTATCTCTTCTACGTCGGCGACCCGGACCGGACCGACCTGGAGTACGTTCGCGAACCCGACTCCCCTGTGGAGTGGTACCGGGTCCGGCACGAGGAGGCCCTGACACCGGAAGCGATCGTCTGTCAGGCCGAGGCGGCCTACGATCTCTACGGCTTCCGGGACTTCAAGCTCAAGGGAGGCGTCCTGGAGGGGGCCGAGGAGGTCATGGCCGTACGCGCGCTCAAGAACCGCTTCCCCGAGGCGCGGATCACCCTCGACCCGAACGGCGCGTGGTCCCTGCGCGAGGCGATCGAGCTGTGCCGGCCCCTGGTCGGCACGCTCGCCTACGCCGAGGACCCCTGCGGAGCCGAAGGCGGCTACTCCGGACGGGAGATCCTCGCCGAGTTCCGGCGCGCCACCGGCCTTCCCACAGCGACCAACATGATCGCCACGGACTGGCGTCAAATGGCCCACGCCCTGGCCCTTCAGTCGGTCTCCATTCCGCTGGCCGACCCGCACTTCTGGACCATGCAGGGCTCTGTGCGGGTAGCGCAGCTGTGCAACGCGATGGGCCTGACCTGGGGCTGCCACTCCAACAACCACTTCGACATCTCCCTGGCCATGGTGACCCACTGCGGCGCCGCGGCCCCGGGTGAGTACAACGCCCTGGACACACACTGGATCTGGCAGGAGGGAATGGAACGGATCACCACCGCCCCGCCACGCATCGTCGGCGGTGAGATCGCCGTCCCGGACGGCCCGGGGCTGGGCGTCCACCTCGACATGGACCGGCTGCTCGCGGCCCACGACCTCTACCGGGAGAAGGCGTTGGGGGCACGCGATGATGCCGTCCCCATGCAATACCTCATCCGCGACTGGAAGTTCGACGGCAAGCGTCCCTGTCTGATGCGGTAGGCATGTCCGATGACCCGCCCTTCCATCGCGCATGCATGGTGAGCGCGACCCCGAGGCCCACCGGCAGGGGGGAACACGACTGTCTCGTTCGCCGCGCCACCGGCGCCCAGCTCCGCAGAGGCTTCTGCTCGACCGGGCCGTTTCCGCGTGTGGTGCGAGGGCTGGGCGGTGATGGTCACGAGGCGGTGGTCGTGCCCCGAGGCGCCATCCGTCCTGCGGCATCGGTAGCCGATCAGGATCGACGTACCGGTGTGGTGTGCCCGGCGTTGGCGGTTGGCCGGGCCAGTGCTTCGGGACGAGTTCGGGTTCAGCGGTGCCGCTTGGCAGGCGTGGACGCCGGGGGCCGAGGAGGTGCGGTCGGGGTCGGCGGCATGCGGCTGTCGGCGGCCCGCAACTGCCGTCAGGCCGGTGAGGTGGCCGAGGTGGCGGACCTCGTCGTCGAGGATCTTGCTCAGCCCCGGATACAGGGGGTGGCCTGAACTGATCGGGGAGCGGGAGACGATCGGCGATGGTGTTGAGCCGGTCAGCCATGGAGTGCAGCAGCATCCGCTGATCAAGGTCGGACAGCGACACCTCCGAGATCGGACAACGGCGGGGCCACCGCCGGGCTGTGGGCGGCGGGTTCGCGGGCGTCGGTGGCAGCGTGGGCGTGGGTGGACGGGTCGGCCGGGCGGAGGTCGGTGGGGCGGCGTGGTGGAAACTGACGCCGCAGCCCTTGGCCGTGAGCAGCCGGATGACGGTGTCGATCAGCAGGGCCTGGTCGGCGTCACGGCAGGACGCGGGCAGCACGAACGCGTACTGGTCCACGTCATATCCACGTCATTGGTGAAGCAGTAGCCGTGGGCGGTGGGCCGGTGCGAGGGCTCGGGCCGGGTACGGGCGTTGTGACGGACTGCGTCCATGGCCTGCCCCAGGAGTTACCCGCAGCTTCGGCGGATCGTGGTCGTCGGCCGTGTGACGGCTGCCTCGCCTGTGGCGGGTGAGGCGCCGACTCGGCTTCTGAGCTGCGATGGAGATGGTGGAACGGCCGTCGCGCGAGTGGTGACGGTGGCGTTCCTGGCATCCTCGGCGAGGAGGACACCGTGTAGCAGTGGCGGGCTCTGATCGTCCTTGGGACGGCGCAGTTCCTGATGGTGCTGGACACGTCCGTCATGAAGTCGTCCAGCAGGTGACGCTCACCATCCGCGAGATGTCCACGGCTGGCCCCGGTCGAGGGTCTCCAACTGGGCTAGTACTCCAGCAGTACTTCGTGGCTTGACCTGGGGAAACGTCGAGCGGTGGGAGTGTAGCGGGCGGGGAGTCGTCACGGACGGCTTCTGCCCGCACGCCCCTCGAAGGAGTGCCCCCGATGGCAAGGTCGCCCCGGGCCTGGGAAGCCTCGGGTCGTGATCACCGAACAGGCAGCCGAGACCTGGGACCGCGACCTGGACCACCTCTTCACCACCATCGGGCGCCACTTCGGCCGTGTCGAACCACGCCGCCGCATGCGGGACTACGTGCGCGCACTGCTCGCCCCGGTGGCCCGAAAAAACAGCTGGCAACTTGACATCCGCGACGACCTGCAGACCTACGTCGCCGAACACCTCGGCCGCCCCGACGGCGTGCTGATCATCGACGACACCGGGTTCCTGAAGAAGGGCACTACATCCGCCGGAGTCCAAAGGCAGTACTCCGGCACCGCCGGCCGCACCGAGAACTGCCAGATCGGCGTCTTCGCCGCCTACACCAGCACAGCCGGCCGCGCCCTGGTGGACCGGGAGCTCTACCTGCCCAAGTCCTGGACGGACGACCGTGACCGCTGCCGCGCCGCCAAGGTCCCCGACGAGCGGGAGTTCGCCACCAAGAACACCCTCGCGGCGACGATCGTCCGCAGGGCGCTGGCCTCGCCGCTGCCGGTCGCCTGGGTCACGGCGGACGCCGCCTACGGACAGGACAACCGCTTCCGCCGGATGCTGGAAACATCCGGCGTCGGCTACGTCCTCGCCGTCCCCAAGTCCCAGTTCTCCCTGGCCGGCCCACGCATCGACAAGGCCTTCGAGCAGGCCCCCGACCAGGCATGGGAACGCCGTTCCTGCGGGACGGGCGCGAAGGGACAGCGCGAATACGACTGGGCAGCCGTCCAGTTGCGCCCAGTGTCCGAGTACGACCACCAGGACGGCGTGTTGATCCGTCGACGGTGGGCGCTGGCACGGCGCAGCTTGAGTCGGCCGGACGAGATCGCCTACTACCTCGGCTACGCACCGCTGGATGTCGGCGTGGACGAACTGGTGCGCGTCGCCGGCGCCCGGTGGGCGATCGAAGAGTGTTTCCAGGCAGCGAAGAACGAGTGCGGCCTGGACGAGTACGAAGTCCGCCGCTACGTCGGCTGGTACCGGCACGTCACCTTGGCCATGCTCGCCCACACCTTCCTCGTTGCGATGAGCGCGCGAGCAGCCGAAAAAGGGGATCCACCGGTGAGGATGCCGTGGTCATCGAGCTCACCGTGGCAGAAGTGCGGCGACTCCTGGCAGCTCACACACCCCGAGACGTTCACACCCTCACTCACGTGTTGAGCTGGTCGCACTGGCGCCGACGACGCCAAGCGGTGGCCCGCCGCTGCCACTACCGACGTCGGGGGCACTCCTTCGAGGGGCGTGCGGGCAGAAGCCGTCCGTGACGACTCCCCGCCCGCTACACTCCCACCGCTCGACGTTTCCCCAGGTCAAGCCACGAAGTACTGCTGGAGTACTAGCGTCGGCACTGCGGCGAGGACCAGCCAGGGCACGGCAGGTATCAGGTCGAGGTCGAGCCGGGAGCCGGTGACTGAGCTGCCGATGAGGACGATCAGGCCGGAGACGCAGGACAGCGCGCCGGTGTAGAGGCCGACGCCCGCCGCCTCGGCTGCGGGATACGTACTCCACCGGCCGTCGTGACCGCGAGCCTCCGAGCAGGGACGGGACGGCCGTCGGGCCCGCTCGGCCCAGCGGGCGCGTTCGGCATACGGCTGGTTCGCGGCATCGTTGCGGGACATCAGGAGATGAGTTCCGCAACGACCGTCAGCCGGATGGCGATACCGAGGCCCCCGCGCCGAGGCGGCCGGAGTGGGCGGCTACCTGGTCCTGAACCGGTCCGGACGCACGAAGTCCAGGCCTTCGACGGTCTGCTTGCCGAGTGCCTCGTGTGCGGCGATGTGGCCGTAGCCGGTGGCCATTTTGAAGCCCTTTCCGGAGAATCCGGTGGCGCAGTAGATCCTGCTGTTCTCGTTCAGCCAGCCGACGAGGGGATGCCTGTCCTCGGTGAAAAGGTCGGGGAAGGCATCGGAGCGCGCGATGGTGGGGATCAGGCCGGGGAAGAACTCGGTGACGATCTCGGTGACCTTTTCGATTTCTTCCCGGGTGAGTTCCCTGGGCACGGCGTCCGGGTCGGGGGTTGCCCTCGCGCGTCCGGCCAGCGGTCCGTCGATTGATGCCTTGACCGTCACGCCGTCGACGGCGGGTGCGCCGTACATGGAGCGGTCCTCGTACCACCGGCTGAAGGCGGGGAAGTTCTCCGGCGAGAACTGTGTGCCGTCCTGGGCGATGAACCAGGTCAGGACGATCCGGTGGGTTTCCGTGACGGCCTTGAGGTGGTCGGGCATGAGCCTGCGGGACCAGCCGCCCGAGGCGACGATGACCTTCTCGAACGTCCAGGTTCTGTCGCCCGAGGTGACGACGACGCCGTGGTCGGTTTCGGCGATGCTGTCCACGGGTGTGTTCTGAAGAACGGTGGCGCCGTTGGCCTGGGCCGCCGCGACGGCAGCGCTGACGGCGCGGTCGGTGCGCAGAACGCCGCCGTGGGGGTCGTAGACGGCGCAGTCGTCCGGGCGGAGGTGGTGCTGGGGGTAGCGCCTGGCCAACTCCTCCCGGCTGAGGACGCGGTGCTCGGCTCCGGTGACGCGCGTTGCCTCGAGGAGGCTGTTGATGTAGCTGCCGTTCGCCGTCCCGATGGACAGGCCCCCGGTAGGCGTGAGGATGCCCCGCCGCCCGGTTTCGGCTTCGAGCTCGGCCCAGAGGCCGCGGGACCGTTCGATGATGCGGTAGTACTCCGGCCTGCCGAGGTAGACCATGCGGAACAGGCGGGTGTCCCCGCCCACCGCACTGCGGCCGTGGGCAGGGGTGGCTGCCTCGAAGCCCACCACCGAGCCGGACAGCCGGGAGGCCTGCCACAGGGCCATGCTCCCGATGCTGCCCAGGCCGATGACTGCGAGTTGTGCGTCCATGAGAGCAGTTCCCTTTTCGTCTACTCGTGAAGTCCGGCGAGCCTGCTGCCGAATCGGGCCAGTAGTGAGGTCGTGCTGGAGCCCCTGCGCTCTTCCCACCGGTCGGCGATACCGAAGAGCCGGTACATGGCGTGAACACCCAGCCAGCGAAAGGGTTCCGGTTCCCATTTCCGCGCCCGGTAGCCGACCCAGGGAAGGGCGGTCCGTTCGGTTTCCTTCTCGAAGGCGAGCTCCACGAGAGTCCTGCCGCCGACATAGGCCGCCGTGACACCGTGTCCTGCATAGCCGGTGGACGACCCGATACCCGATGCCGGATCCCAGTGCACGCCGCCGTTCCAGTCCCGCGTGACGCCCAGGACTCCCGACCAGGCGTGATCCACCTCGAAGGGGATGGCCGGGAAGAAGGTACTGAGCTTGTGCGAGATGAGGTCGATGGTGGACTGGGCGGTCGCACCGGCTCCCCCCGTGCCGGACCCGAAGCGGTACGGGACACCGCGGCCGCCCATGGCGATACGGCCGTCCGACGTCCGCTGGGCGTAGATGAACGTGTGCGCGGAGTCGTTGAGACACTGGGGACCGTCCCAGCCGATCTGCTTCCACGCCTCCTCCGGCAGGGGCTTGGTCACGATCATCGAGGAATTGACCGGGATCAGGCTCCGGCGGCCCAGCAGCTGTCCCGAATAGCCTTCGGTGCAGATGAACGTCTTCGCCGCGGTGACACGCCCGTCGGCCAGGGTGAGGGTCTTGTCCGCGACGCTGTCCACGCGGCTGCCCTCGTAGATCCTGACCCCCATGGAGGTCAGGGTGTCGGCGAGGCCGTAGACGAGCTTCGCGGGGTGAATTCGTGCGCAGTGCTTGTAGAAGAGCCCGCCGTGGACGGTGGAGATGTTGATCTGTGACTGGAACTCGTCCCGGTCGAGCAGGTGGACTTCGTCGTCGGTCAGCCCGTACTTCAGTTCGGCATCACGTCTGGCCACCAGCCGGCCCAGCCCCGCCTGAGTATGGGCGGCGACGAGCGCGCCACCCTTGTGCTGGTCGGCCTCGATGCCCTCGGCCTCAAGGATGTCCAGGACCGCGTCGATGCCGGCGACGAACGCCTGCTGCAGTGCCCGGCTTGCCTCCAGCCCTCCGCCGGCGCGGGCGAAGGTGGCACGGTTTCCCGGCGGCATGGCCGAGAGCCAGCCGCCGTTGCGTCCTGATGCGCCGTAGCCCACCTGTTCGGCCTCGAAGACGGCGACCGAGAGGGACGGTTCGAGCTTCTTGGCGAAGTACGCCGCCCACAGGCCGGTGTAGCCGCCGCCGACAATGGCCACGTCGACGGAGTCCTGTCCGGTGAACCGGGGGAACGAGGGCTTCTTGTCGGCCAGTTGGGCCACCCAGAAGCCGAGCTCTCCGTTTCGGGGTGGTGCCGCAAGCGCGTTCATGGCGTGTCCTTCTCTGTGTCTGGGAACCGTGTGGGCCGGTGCTGGAAGGCGGTGTGGTCGCCGTCGACGGGGCGGGGCTGCCCCGGTGATGTACGAGGACTCGGACGACGCGAGGAAGAGGACGGCGGCGGCGATTTCCTCGGGGGAGTGGCGAGGTGCCTGAGCGGGTGCCGACGCCGGCGCCGAGGCCTCCCACGCCCACGGATGGGGGCCTCGGGGCTCGGGACCTGCGCTGGAAGGATGCCTTGATATGCGCGTTGTGACGTACGGCCCGGAGTCGAGGCTGTGCTCGGCGCCGGCGTTCTGCGCACGGCTGATGACTCCCGCATCACGTGACTCCCGCATCACGTGACTACCCGCATCACGCCGACCGGCACCATCGGCGCTTCGGTACGCGCCGCTACACCGCGGTGCAGATCATCTGGATCTCAACAGGTGTGTTGAGCGGTAGCCCGGCGGCTCCGATCGCGGTGCGGGCGTGCCGTCCGTTCTCACCCAGGACTTCGATGAGCAGTTCACTGGCCGCGTTGGCGACCTGGGACTGCTCACCGAAGTCCGGTGTGCTGGCCACGAAGACCAGCATCTGCACGATCCGGACCCGGTCCAGATCGCCCACCGCCTGCACAGCGGCCGCAAGGCAGTTCAGCGCGGCATGGCGCGCGAGCTCCTTCGCGGTCTCCAGCTCCACGTCCCGGCCGACAACGCCCTGCCCCAGCAACGCACCTTCCCTGTAAGGGAGTTGGCCAGAGATGTGGATGCTGGAGTCCACCGCCCTGTGGTGCACGAAGTATGCGTTGCCGGGGAGGTCGGGCAGCTCCAGTCCGAGGTTCTGGAGCCTTTCCGAAGCCGAGTCGCCACTGACGGTCTGAGGCAGGGGCAGACTCATGCCGCCACCGCCTTGCTGTGGACCATTTCCTCAGTTCTCCTGTTCTCGAGTTCTCCAGTTCTCCGCTCGGGCGTCAGGGGCGCGGCAGACCGAAGAGAACCGGAAGGTCGGCGATGTCGGTGATCCGCTCGTAGCCGAGCCAGTGCTCGTCGTGCTCCCAGCCGCGGTCGACGTACACCTTGTTCTCGATGCCCATGATGGCCGCGGAGCGGTGGTCGTACATCGGGCTCGCGGAGACGTGGACGATCTCGTCGGGTGTCACGCCGAGCTTGTCAAACATGTACTCGAAGGCGCGGAGCCGCGGCTTGTAGACGCCCATCTCCTCGGCGCTGATGATGACCTCGAAGGGGGCCTTGAGGTTCTCCGCGAGGCGCACGGCATGGGCGGTGTCGCTGTTGGTGATGATGACCAGCGGGACTTCCTCGGCCAGGCGGTTCAGTGCCTCGGTGACGCCGGGGTACGGGCCCCAGGTGGGGATGCGCTCGTACACCGCCCGCGCCTCGTCCTCGCGGTACTCGATGCCGACGCTGCGCGAGGCGCGCTCCATCGAGCGTGCGACGACCTGGTGGAACGGCTGGTAGGCGCCCGTGCACTCGTCGATCCGGTACGCCTTGCAGATCCGCAGGTACTCGTCAGCGACCTCGGCCGGCAGCCGGTCGCCCAGGATCTCGCGCATCGTGTCGTTGATGCTGAACTTGATCAGCGTCCCGTTCATGTCGAACGTCGCGAACTTGGGCGTGATGTCGAATCTCACTGGTCCTCCTGGGTGCTTAAGTGGAGCAGCTCGCTTCGGTCGATTGTCGACCATTTGCTTGGTCGATTGTCGACCAAATATCTCGCGGCTGTCAACAGCAACAGTGGAATGCCCGGGGCGGGACGGCGCCGACCCCGCTCTGTGCGCACGAGGTGATCCGTCGGCGCAGCCTCTTCGGCGGCGTTGACGCAACCGGCGGCGGTATAGTCGACAAACGACCAAGTGGTCGGCAATCACTGAGGGAGGGCCACGGGGTGGAGCACAAGTTCGAGTGGCAGGAGCAGCGGACGACGACGCCGGAAGGCGTCTACCGCACACTGCGGGCCGCCATCCTCGATGGGACCGTGCCTCCTGGTGGCCAACTGCGCGAGGCGCACATCGCCGCGGATCTCGGGATCAGCCGGTCCCCGCTGCGCGAGGCGCTGACCAAGCTGGAGGAGGAAGGCCTCGTCGTAAAGTTTCCCTACCGCGGGGCGTTCGTCGTAGAGGTGAGCGCTCGGGAGGTCGCCGAGATCGACTCGGTCCGGCTGCGTGTCGAGCCGTACGCCGCCGAGCTCTCGGCCGAAGCCCTGCGCGGTCCTGAGCGGCCCCAGTTGCTGCAAACCGTCGAGGATCTCCGCCGGGCCATGGAGAAGGACGACATCCCGGCCAGCATTGACGCGCACCTCAGATTCCACAGGCTCTTCTACGATCTCTCGGGTCACGGCGTCCTGCAGAGTCTCTGGAACGGCTGGGAGACCAAACTGCGCCTCCACCTCAGCGTCGACCACCGCACCTACAGCGACGACCCGCAGCAACTGGTCGTCGAGCACGAGAGGTTGGCCGCGGTCGCCCTGGACGGGGACATCGACAGGTTCCGCCGGGAACTGGCTGCCCATTTCCCCGTGGGGCTGGGGGCCAGGGCGGAAGATCCGGGGGAGCGTACGTCCCGACATGTCTGAGACCGTGCCGCCCGCGTGAAACGTCCAAGCCCGCTCGCCGCGGCGTCGACTGTGCCGTGTTCGGTGGCGGACTCGATCGTGTACCGCGACCCGGTCATGCGCCGCTGCCACCGACGCCGTTCGGCGTGGGGCGGCCGCGTCCGGTCGCGGCCGGTGAGGCGCATGCGTAACCGTTGATCGGCATGCGTTCCGGCGGCGCCGTCCGTGCCGTGCCGACGTATCTGCGGGCGACTCTGCCTGGGTGCGGTGTCGCGGGGCTCGGGGGCGCGGACCGCGTTCGCTGTGCCGTTGAACGGCAAGCGTTGACTGGTGGTCAGGTCGGACGGGCCGGCGGGTCAAGGGGGGCAAGCGGCGGTGCGCTGACCCGCATGGTGCGCTTGTCGCACCGCATCATCGCTGGCCGAACGTGCGCCGGCCGTCCGGGCGCCCCGTTCTTGGCCTTCGTCCCAGCACGGTGAAGGGACCGCCCTGAACCGCGACATCGCACCCTCGAACTGATTCCGCGGCCGCGTTCGAGGTTGAAGCTCGTATTGACAGTGTTCGACGGGCAACTATATGGTCGACAAACGACAATAGTCAACGGTTTTAAGCCACCCTAAGGCGTTTTGTCGCCACCGTTGTTCGCCCACCGTTGTTCGAGAGGAGCGCCGAGTGCAGATGATCAAGTCGCATGAGATTTCGGCAGCGAACACCGACTCGGCTTCCGATCGGCTTCAGGCCACGGCGCTGGCCCTTCCCGAGCTGCGTGACAACCCGTACTACGTGCACCACCGGACCGTGGGCTCCAGCATCTACATCTCGGGCCAGCTGCCCTACAAGGACGGTTGGCTGCTGGGGCAGGGCGTTGTCGGCCGGGACGTGGAGCTGGAGACCGCGAAGGAGCTCGCGCGCCATGCCGCGCTGAACTGCCTTGCGGCCGCTGTGCAGGCGGTGGGCGATCTGGACCGGGTCCGGATCGTGCAGATGCTGGTCTTCGTGGCCAGCACACCGGACTTCGGTGAGCAGTCCCAGGTCGCCAACGCGGCCAGTGAACTGCTCATCGAAGTCCTGGGTGAGAACGGACGGCACGCCCGCACCGCGATCGGAGCCGCCGGGCTGCCCCTCAACAGTCCGGTCGAGATCCAGATGATCTGCACCGCTGCGTAGGGCGGCCCCGACGGCGGTGTACCCGAGTGCGCGCTCTATGGCAGGCCCCGCGCGCTCGGCATCCAGGGGAGTCTGTATCCTCGCCCGTCGATCATTTCTCCTCGATCGTGCCAGGCAGAACCACAAGGAGGGCAGCGTGAATCAGCTGCAACGAGCACTCGACGCTCTGGTCGAGCGGATCGACACCCCCGCGCCGATCGTGCTGGTCGACGTCATGCAGGGCAACATCGACCGCATGCAGGGCTTCGCCGACCAGCACAACATCAAGGTCAGGCCCCACGTGAAGACACACAAGTGCGTGGAGATCGGTCGGCGCCAGATCGAGGCCGGTGCGGTCGGGATCACCGCGGGCAACGTCGGTGAGGCCGAGGTCTTCGCCGCGGCCGGGTTCGACGACATCTTCCTCGCCTACCCGATCTGGGCCGCGGGAACGAAGCGAGCCCGGATCCGTCGGCTCGCCGAGTCCGCCCGGCTGCGGGTCGGCGTCGACAACGTCGCGGCGATCGAGGCCCTCGCCGACGCGATGGGAGACGAACCCGACCGGCTGCAGGTCGTGGTCGAGATCGACTGCGGCGCCCGTCGTTCCGGGGCGCCGCCCGAGCTCGCGGGCGACCTCGCGCTCGCCGCCCGCAAGCGCGGTCTGGTGCCGGTGGGCGTCTTCACCTATCCCGGTCACGGCTGCGCCGACCGGGACGCTCGCCGGCGTGCCGCGCAGGACCAGGAGGCCGCGCTCACCACCGCGGTACGCAGCCTCGAAGGCGTCGGTGTCACCGCAGAGGTGGTCAGCGCGGGCTCCACGCCCACTGTCGAGTTCTCCACCAGCAGCAGCGTGATCACCGAGATCCGTCCCGGCGAGTACGTCTTCGGAGATCTGAACAACGCCCGGCTGGGCGCCTGCACGGAGGACCAGATCGCGCTGTTCGTCGCCGGGACCGTGGTCAGTGACTGGGTCCCCGGCCAGGTCATCGTCGATGTGGGCAACAAGGCCCTCAGTAAAGAAGGCAGCCCCGAGATCGGCTACGGCGGCATCGCCGGCACGAAGGCGCTCCTGTCCAAGGTCAACGAGTACCACGGGTTCCTTGCACTGTCGGACGGCGACTTCCGCCCCAGCGTCGGCACCGTCGTCCCCGTGGTGCCGAACCACGTATGCCCGGTCGTCCTCGGTTTCGAGGAACTGGTCGTCACCGACAGCACGGGCACGTCGCTGCAGCGGTGGCCGGTCGACGCCCGCGGTTTCCTCAACTGACCGGCACGGGACCAGACCCCCGTCCTCCCCAAGCCCCACCCCCGACCGACCTCCCCTCAAGAGGAGTGCCCGACATGAGACTCAAGAACGTCACGGCCCTGGTGACAGGCGCCAGCAGTGGCATAGGGCAGGCGGTGAGTTCGCACTTCCGCCGCGAGGGCGGGCGGCTTCTGCTCACCGGCCGCAGGGAGCGGCTCCACAGCGCTGAGCCCGACGATCTGTACGTACCCGGAGACCTCAACGACGAGACGTTCGTCGAGCACCTGGCCGAGCAGGCCGCAGAGTCCTTCGGCACCGTTGACGTCGTAGTCCTCAACCACGGCCTGCAGGCCGACGGTCCGCTCACCGAGATGGCCTGCGACGACGCGAGGAACGTGCTCGAGAGCAACCTGCTCAGCGCGTTCCTGGTGATGAAGCACTTCGCCCCGCTGATGCCCGAGACCGGCGGCTCGTTCGTCTGCGTCAGCTCACGGCTGGGCATGGTCGGCATGTCCGGGCAGGTCCTGTATTCCGCTGCCAAGGGGGGCCTCATCATGCTCGCCAAGGGCGCCGCGATCGAATGGGCCCCGCGCAACATCCGGGTCAACGTCGTCGCTCCGGGCCTGACAGCAACCCCGATCATCGAAGCGGCGTTCCAGCGCAGGCCCGACCCCGAGGCCTACCGCCGCCAGCGCGAGAGCACGATCCCGCTCCAACGCCTCGCCACCCCCGAAGAGGTTGCTGACGCGGTGCTCTTCTTCGCCTCGCGGGAGTCGTCGTACGTGACCGGATCGGTCCTGACCGTGGACGGCGGGTACACCGCCGGCTGAACCCCCTGCCGGGTAGCACCATCGTGCCCGCCAGCCATGATGCCTCGTCGGCCTCCGCACATCAGGAACGGGCCGTACCCGTGAGCGTGTGTCAGAAGCGGCTGGGCGGCACCTCATCGACCGTGGCCGCGGCCACCGATTTCCCGAGTGCCAAAAGGAAAAACACGTCGTTCCCTGAAGACGTCGCCCGTGGGGAGTCGATCCATACGGGCGTCTGGGAAGCGACACCCGGCAAGATGCGCCCGATCAAGGGCGAGCGCTTCGAGTTCTGCCACATCCTCGCCCGTATTGGCGAACTCATACCCGAAGGCGGCGAGCCGGTGATCTAGGGGGTGTTTCGAAAGTCCCGCACAGCACCCACGGCGCCCGGCACGCACTCTCGCCGCACCGGCCGAAACCCCAAGTACGTCCAGTACGAGGGCTTTCGTCCGGCACGCCGAGAGCACGCACCGGACACCGCGGGCACCGCACAGGACTTTCGAAACACCCCCTAGGGCGTGTTTCGGAAGTCCCTTCTGCTCTGCGACGCCCGGCACGCACTCTCGCCGCAGAGCCACCCTTCGGGCGACGAAGGGACTTCCGAAACACCCCCTAGAAGGCCGACGGCAGCTTCGTCATGAAGCCGGGCTAAGTCGGCGTCTGGAAGACCATCGAAACCGTGCGCAAGATCTACGTGACCGTGACGTGATGCGATACCCGGCACCGATTGACTTCCTGGGCCCACGCGAAGCCACCTGCCGAGCAACGTCGCCGCGGCCGATGGACCGCTCGGCCCGTCGCGCAGCCGCAGGCCAGGATCTGCTTCATCTCTCACCGGAGCTGATGCTCCGGCTCTGCTGATGACCACCCCCTCCGCCGGTCACCTGCTGTTCCGGCCCCCCTTCTTCCCATCGCCGCTCACCCGGTCACCCAGCCGACGTCGCCCCGGCGACAAGGCCGTCGGGAACTTCGATCCACGGCGAACACGCGCCCCGAGCGGCGATCGATGGGTAGGCGGAGGGCCCCAGGCAGGCGCCGTCGGTTGATCCGGTGTGGTGTTGAGGAACTCCTGGGTGTCGACGCAGACGTTCAGGCGAGGTCATGACGGCCTTCCCGGAGTTGCGCGATGACGTCGTCCAGGGGTACGGCCATGGCCCGCCCGACGTTGATCCAGTCGTCTTTGGCGTGGCCGAGGAGGTAGTCGCGCCGTTCTGGTACGCGCTCCGCGCGCCAGTTCGTGATCAGCGCGCGCAGCGTGAGTCGTGCGAGCGCGGCAATCGGCAGCAGCGGAAGTTCCCAGTCCGCGATGGCGCGTGCCCGCTCGTAGCCGGCGACGAAGGCGCAGGCATCCAGCCAGGGGTGATCCGGTGCGCGGCCGAGCAGGTTCGCCAGGGAGACAGCGGGGTCGAAGATCACGGCACTGCGCATGGTGTCACCGAAGTCGATGACGCCGGTGACAAAGTCGTCGCTCTGCGGATCCACCACGACGTTGTAAGGGCTGTAGTCGCCGTGGATCACTTGCGTTTCGAGATCATCCAGCCTCGGGACGATGGCTCCGTCGAAAAGTCGGAAGACCTCCTGAGCCAACTGACGGTGCTCGGTATTCGGCGTGTGTTCCACGAGTCCGGTCAGCTGGTGGAAATGCCGAATGTCCCATACCAGCCCTCGTCGGTCCGCAGGGTGCTCAAATGCTTTGAGCGCCACGTCGACTCGTCCCAGCATCTCGCCCACCTTGGCGAGCTGTTCCGCGGTGGGATTCGTTCGCGCCAGGACCGGACCTTCGACGAAGTCGAACACCCGCAGGACTCGAGTCCTGCCGTCGTCCGTCTTGATGGGCACGCGGTCGTCTCCGCCCACGGTCAGCTTCACCCGCTGGACCGGCACTTCCGGAGCGGCACCTTGGAGAAAACGCATCACGGCGGTCTGTAGAGCGACAGCCATCTCTGCCTCGTCAGGAGGTGAAACCTTCACGAGGCAGTCGTCCGAGTCGGTCCTGAGCCTGAACGTGTCATCCTTCTCCGTCGCCAGTCGCTCGAGACGTCCGCCGATGTGGTATCGGCTCTCGAGGAGGGCGCTCACCAGCATGACGTCGATGGGCTCGTGAGACGATGCCAGGCCGCTCTCCTCGAAGAGCCGTTGAGCGATTCTCATCGCCAGTGAGTTGTTCATGATCATTTCCTTGGCCAGCCTGCTACAGACGGTCCTTCGCGACCTCGGAGAAGGTCTCCAGGAATCGGGTCACATCGGTGGAGGTGAAGGCCAGCGGGGGGCGGATCTTCAGAACGTTCGCCGCCCTGCCCGTGCCGCTGATGAGGATCCGACGGTCGCGCATGTCGTTGATGACATCTTCGGTGCGTGAGCGGTCGGGCTCGAGCGTCTTCCGGTCCTTGACGAGTTCCACACCGACGTAGAGACCGCTGCCGCGCACCTCAGCTACGTAAGGGGAATTCTTCGTGATCTCCTGGAGCCCGGCACGCAGAGCAGTACCGTTCTGGAGGGCGCGCTGCTGCACGTTCTCGTTCTCGAAGACGTCCAGGACCGCGGCGCCGGCGGCCACAGGGATCGAGCTGCCGGCAAAGGTGTTGAAGTAGCGAACGTTCTGTCCGAACGCCTCGCAGACCTCGGGGCGGAAAACCACACCGGAGATCGGCAATCCGTTGCCCATCGGCTTACCCATGGTGACGATGTCCGGCAGCACAGCGTGGCGGGTGAAGCCCCACATCGAATCCCCGAGCCGGGCGAATCCCGACTGCACCTCGTCCGCGATGTAGACACCGCCGGACGCGTGCACCTCCTCCACCACGGCCTTCATATAACCGACCGGGTCCGTGAAGATCCCATCGCTGGAGTAGGCACAGTCGGTGATCAGCGCCGCGAGCCGGTAACCGTGGCGCTCCAGGTCGTCGATCGCGCCGCGCACCTGGTTGCGCATGTGCTCGGCGAGCGTGGACCCGGGCGCGACGAGGCGCGGGTCGGGAGGATCGATGAGCCGGACGTTCGGTCCCAGCGGTGATCCTGTGCCCAGGGTCGGCGAGAAGCTCGCCACCTCACGAGTGAGGCCGTGGTAGGCCCAGCGAGTCACGATGATTCCCTCACCGCCCGTGTGGAACCTCGCCACCCGCACCGCGAGGTCGTTCGCCTCCGACCCGCTGCACGCGAGGCTCAGCTTCGACAGCTCCTCGGGGAAGGTTGCGAGAAGTCGCTCCGCGTAGTCGACCAGCGACTCCTGGACGTAGCGGGTGTTGGTGTTGACTGCCGTCATCTGGCGGGAGACGGCCTCGGCCACGTGCGGGTGGGCGTGCCCGACGCACGGAACGTTGTTGTACGCGTCGAGGTAGTCGTTGCCGTCGCGGTCGATCAGGTGGGCTCCGTGACCGGAGACGAACTCGACCGGCTCCTTGTAGATGAGCGTATAGCCAGGACCGAGCACCTTGTTCCGGCGTCGGATCGTCTCCTGGAGGTGTTCGGAGAGTTCGCTCAGTCCGCCCGGGTCGAACCGGTTGGGGTAGTGGGCGAGGGCTCGACTCACCGTCGAAGTCATCGTGGGCACACCTTTCGGCCTGGTTCCGTCGGAGTTGCTCGCTGCTGTGGCTGAGACTCTATCCATTTTTAGTTCCAGTTCCAACCTGAAACAAAAACGGTCCCCAAGCCGGATCCGGCTCGCTCGACGTATCGGGCTCGCTATGGTCATGAGGTGACCAGCAACCCCACATCGCGCGACTACAACAAGGCCTCGGTCCTTGATGTGGTCCTGACCCGGGCGCCCTTGACGCGGAACGAGCTCATCGAGCTCACGGGCTTGAGCAAGGCCACGGTGTCCCGAGCCGTAGAGGAGCTTCGGGCGGATGGCTTCGTCATCGACGGCGGAGTCGACGAGGTTGTCGGCCGTGGCCGACGGTCCACCTACCTGGACGTGCCCGCCACGACCGGGCACGTCGTCGGTATCGGCTTCGGAGCGCAGACCACCTGTGTCCTCGTGACCGATCTGAGGGGCCGCGAGGTCGACCACGTGATGGTTCCCACCGCGGACCACGACGAGGTCAGGGCCGGCGCAGAATGGCTGGTCGGCTTGATTGCGAAGGCCAGTGAGTCCGCACAGGGGCCACTGCGCCAGGTCGTCGCCGCAGTGCCAGGCCGGGTCCGGAACGGCAAGGAGATTTTCGGCCCGGCGGAGTCGATGAAAATCTTCGCCGGCTCTGATCTTCAGCGAGCCGTCGCAGACCTGGTCAATGCTCCCGTGCTCCTCGACAGTGACGCCAATGCGTCCTTGCTCGGGATCCTCACCGACGACGCCACTGTCAGGAACGCCGCGCTCTTCAGCCTCAGCACCAACCTGAACCTCGCCAGCTGCACAGATCGCGAGCTCGCCCGCGGGCGGACACCTGCCTTCGGGGACATCGGTGTGCTCTCCTCCGGGGTTGACGATGAGATCCTGGGTGAGGTGCTGAGCACAAGAGGTCTTCTGCGCTTTGCTCGTGGGCGTGGACTCGACCTGGAACGCATCGAAGACCTCTGGCTGGAACCGCACGAAGAGATGCCGCGCGCCGAGGTGCTGGAAGCGTTCACCATGGCAGTCGCCACCGCTGTCGGCGTCGTCGCCGTGATGCTGGACCCTGAATCGGTCTACTTCGTGGGTCGATTGCGCCCGCTCGTCGAAGAAGTGCTTCCCGAGGTGCGCAGGCGACTGGACCAGATCCTTCCGGCGGTGCCAGAGGTCAGGGCGGTGACGCAGGTGATCGGCCTGTCGACGGCGCAAGGAGCGGTGTACACGTGCCTGGCCTTGGCTCAGGACCGGCTACGGAACGCTGTGCTCGGGGCGCGTCGACAGGGTCAACCCGCAGAGCGATCCGCGCCCGCCTTCTGACTCGGCCGCCAAGTGAATCCACGCTTCATGTCGAAGCGAGATTCCCTGCTGCGCTGGGGCCTCTTCGTGCCGACGACTCTGCCTGTGCGAGGTCGAAGTGCGCGGCCATCCACTGGGCCTCTTGACTCCCCCCTGAGCCGCTGCCATTCTCTGTGCCAGATAATAGCACAACATGCCACATTGTGGCACAACCCATCCGGGAGCTGGGGTGGATCCCCGAACCCGGGCGAACGCGAGCCTTGGGGCCCAAGGGGGCGCCCCCTCCAAGTCGCCACAAAAGCATCCGCATGCTCGGGGGTCCAGCTTGCGGCCCGCTGATACGAAAGGAAGATCCTGTGTCAGCTGCGAGGAAGCGCGTCGCGGTGGTCGGCGTGGGAACGATGGGCAGCCATGCCGCCTGGCGGCTGGCCACCCGGGGTGCCGAGGTCGTCGGCTATGACCGGTTCGCGCCCGGCCACGACCGCAGCGCCGCAGGCGGCGAGACCCGCGTCTTCCGCAGTGTGCAGACCCACGACGGCCGCTATGTGCCGCTGGTCCGGCACGCCGACGCCCTGTGGAAGCAGCTGCAGGCGGAGACCGGGCGGGAACTGCGCCGTCTGACGGGAGCCCTGGTCATGGGGCCGGCCGACGACCCCGAGATGCGTACCGTCATGGATGGCATCGCCGAGCACGGCCTCGACCACGAGGTGATCGACACCGAGGCGATGACGAAGCGTTTCCCGCAGTTCCGTGTCGACGGCGGCGACCTGGTGGTCCTCGACTCCCACGCGGGGTTCGTCCGCCCCGAGCTGACGGTTCAGACCGCGGCCCGGCGTGCCGAGGAGCTGGGCGCCCGGATCCGCCGCTACACCCCGGTACGGGAAGTCACTCCCGTCGTCGGGGGAGGCGTGGAGATCCGCACCGACACCGACACCGAGCGCTTCGACGCCGCGGTCGTCACGCCGGGCCCCTGGGTGGGCGACCTGCTGCCCGGCCTGCCGTGGGAAGTGAGCGTCTACCGCACGATCAGCGCCTGGTTCCTGCCCCACGAGGACCACCCGGCAGACGCCGAGCGTCCCGCCTTCATCCGCTGCGGCCACACCCCCTTCTACGGCATCCCGTCCCCGGACGGCCTGGCCGTCAAGCTGGGCCTGCCACAGCCGCACCACAAGCCCGTGGACGACCCCAACCGGCTGAACCGGACCGTCGCACCGGAGGAACTGGAGACCTTCACCATGGCGGTGCGACGCCACCTGCCCGGCCTGAACCCCGACCCGGTGCGCCTGTCCGTCTTCATGGAGGGCTACACCGACAGCACGCGCCCGCTGGTCGGTCCCCTGCCGGGCTGCGACGACATCGTCCTGCTGGCCGGCTTCTCCGGCCAGGGCTTCAAGATCTCGCCCGCCATGGGCGACATCGCCGCGGACCTCGCCCTGGAGGGCCGTACCTCCCAGCCGATCGACTTCATCACCACACACGGCCGCACCGCGGCCTGAGCACGAACGAGGAAACACATGCCCCTGACCATGGGCGCGCTGAGGGCCGAGCCCGGCCAGAAGACCCGCGGGAGCCTGCTCGCCGACCTCGGTACCACGACGGTGGAGGTGCCCCTGGTCCTCGTCAACGGTTCCCGCCCGGGCCCCAGGGTCGTGATCACCGGTGGTGTCCACGGCGGTGAGTTCATCGGAGTCGATGCCGTCACCCGCCTGGCCGGGCTGCTGCAACCGGACGAGGTCGCCGGCCAGTTGGTGATCTGCCCCGTGTCCAATCCGCCGGCCGTTTACGGGGGCAGGCTCAACATCTCCCCGCTGGACGGCGTCAACATCAACCGCGTCTTCCCCGGCGACAAGGACGGCGGTCCCACCGACCGGATGGCGGCCTGGCTGTTCGCGTACCTGATCGACGGCGCCGACGCCTATGTGGACCTGCACAGCGGCGGCATCGACCAACACCTGCTCGACTTCGTCGGCTACCGCCTGACCGGCGACGACGAACTCGACGCGAAGAACAAGGGAATGGCCCACGCGGTCGGATACGAGCGGGTCATCTTCGGCACCAGCCCGGACGGCGGCAACAGTCACGCCGCGGCGAACCGGCAGGGTATCCCCGCGATCCTCGTCGAGACCGGCCAGCTCGGCGACCGGGACCCGGCCGCCGTGAGCAGGCTCCTCGACGGCCTGCGCCGGCTCCTGCGCCACCTCGGCGTCATCGAGGCGCCACACCACCTCGCACCGGTGACCGTGCAGCCGCGTGACTGGATCTGGACGGGCGAGGTCGAATCTCCGGCCGCAGGCCTCTGGTACCCCGACGCGGTGACCGGTGACGAGGTGACCGAGGGCCAGACCATCGGCCGCATCGTCGACCCGGTCGACGGCACCGAGCACAAGATCACCGCCACGGCCACCGGGAAGATCATCTACGGCATGAACGGGCTGACCGTGCGCCCCGGCACGGAGCTCGCCGCCATCGCCACCCCGCACCACTGACGGGCCTCATGCGCGCCCGGCACGACGCACGGACATCGACTGGCGGCTTACGAACGAAGCGGTCGTCACCAATGCCGGTTGGAGTGGACTCGCGGCTCAACTCGGCGTCGCCACAGCGTCTGTCGAGGTGAGCCGCCGTCAAGCCGGCCACCGCGACAGGCAAGGCGCTGTCCTGCGGGGACGCTGTCGCCGTCGAAGAGCAGCCATGGAGATTGAAATGAGCCTTGGGCAGGAACTCGGCCTGACCCTCATCTATGTGACACCTGATCAGGAAGAAGCCCTGGTTCATGTGTGACCGCATCGCGGTCATGCGCAAAGGCCTGATCGAGCAGTTCGACACCCCGGGTGAGCCGGCCCACGCGGTTGTCGCGGTCGTGGCGCCTCATGGTCTGCCGCCACCCCCGCTTGCCGTGGAGGTCTGCCACCTCGACCGATCGCGAAGGAGATGGTCCGCTGTGGACGCCGTCGACGAGAAGATCATCGCCGAGCTGACCCGCAACGCCCGCATGCCGCACTCGGAGCTGGCCGGCAAGGTGCTGCTGTCCCGCAATGCGGTGCGCCAGCGCATCGAACGGTTGGAGCGGCAGGGCCACATCGCCGGGTACACCATCGTCCGCGCGGGCGAGGGCACCGGCGATGTCGTCTCGGCGCTGGTCCTCGTCTACCGCCAGGACCGCATGCGTGGCGGCGACGTCCTGGCCGCGCTCAAACGCATTCCGGAGGTCGTTCTCTGCGAGATCCTCAGCGGCGACTTCGACATCATGGTGCGCCTGGAGGCCGCCTCGCTTGAACGTGTACGGAGCATCTGGGAGGACATCGCCAAGATGCCCGGCGTACGGGACACGGTCACGGCGCTCACGCTGTCCAGCGTCGTCAACCGCCCGCGAGGAGGGCGGAGTTCCACGGCGCCGGGGTGAGCAGCGCCGATGCCTCGTCCCTGTCCTGTGGTGGGTTACCTCGTACCCGGCAATCTCATTGGTTAAGAATTCACCTATCGAGGTAGATCAAGTAAGGGTTGCCTTA
Organism: Streptomyces sp. MNU76; assembly: GCF_020982545.1. Classification (GTDB taxonomy): domain Bacteria; phylum Actinomycetota; class Actinomycetes; order Streptomycetales; family Streptomycetaceae; genus Streptomyces. Next base: position 162,844 of record NZ_JAJKLK010000008.1, read on the forward strand.
TATGCTGATCGAGCCCGGCCCATCTGAGCGCGCACGGGCTCGTACCACTCTCTCCCGCATGACAGGACTCCCATGCGTACGACCTCCCGCGGTCTCGTCTTGACGCTTGCCCTCACTCCGCTGCTGGCCGGCTGCTTCGTGTCCGGCGCAGCAGGATCCGGTTCGGACACGGGAGACGGGTCGGCCGGTCGGCTGAGGGTCGCGCTCGCCCGGCCGCCGGTGCAGGCGCTGTCCACATACAGCGACGACGCCACCTTGCTGGGCAAGCTCTCCGTGGTCGAAGGCCTCACCGCCCTGGACAAGAACGGCGCCGCAGCTCCCGCGCTGGCGAAGTCCTGGAAGCAGAACAGCCCCACCACCTGGACCTTCGAGCTGCGCAAGGCCACCTTCCAGGACGGCACGCCGGTCACCGCCGACGCGGTCGTGAGCGCCCTCGACCACGCGGACGCCGCAACGCCCAAGCCACGTGTCCTCAGCGACGTGACCCTCACCGCGAAGGTCGAGGACGCCAACACCGTCACCGTCACCACCAAGGCCGCGGACCCGGTGCTCCCGCTGCGACTGGCCAGCCCGGTGCTGGCCATCCTCTCCGAAAAGGCCTACGCCAAGGACGGCACCGCCAGCGCGATCGGCACCGGAACGGGCCCCTTCAAGGTCACGAAGCTCATCGGCAAGTCCAAGGCCACGCTCGACCGTTACGACGGCTACTGGGGCGGCAAGGCCAAGGCGTCCGGCATCGACGTGACGTGGATAGCCGACGGCACCGCCCGCGCCAACGCCCTGCGCGGCGGCGATGTCGACATCGCCGAGTGGATCCCCACCGCCCAGGCGAAGCTGCTGGACGCGAACACCCGGCATGAGGTGCCGTCCGTACGGACCGACAGCCTCATCCTCAACACCGGCAACGGCATCTTCACCGACCCCGCGCTGCGCGCGGCCGCCCGCGAGGCCGTCGACGGCTCCGCGTTCGTCGACTCGATCTTCGGCGGCTACGCCGACCCCGCTCAGGGCCTGTTCGGACCCGCTGTTTCCTGGGCGGCCGACAAGCGTGTCGAGGTCACCGGCCGCGCCAAGGCCGCGACACCGGCACAGGTCAGGTCCAAGACGAAGGGCAAGGTCCTGCGTCTGGCCGCCTTCACCAACCGGGCGGAACTGCCCGAGACCGCCACCGTGCTGCAGCAGCAGCTGGAGAAGGCCGGGTTCACCGTCAAGCAGGACGTCCGCGAGTACACACAGATGGAAGCCGACCTCCTCGCCGGCAAGTACGACGCCCTGGTCATGTCCCGGGTGGTACTCCTCGACACCGGCGACGCGGTCGCCTACCTGGCGAGCGACTACACGAGCGACGGCGTGTACAACATCGCCCGTCTGAAGGACTCCAAGGTGGACCAAGCCATCAAGTCCGCCGCCGAGGAAGGCGACACGACGAAGCGCCGGCAGAAGATCATGGCCGCCGAGGCGCAGATCCTGCGCACCGACGCCGTCGTCCCGCTGGTCCACGAGAGGGTCGTCCAGGGCATCGCCGCCGACGTCGAGGGCGTGCTCCTCGACCCGCGCGAGCGCTCCCTGATCGACGTCGACACCCACCTGAAGTAGCGGCCGATGAGCGTCATGTCGGCCGGTACCGAGGCCCGCCCGTCCCGGTGGCGCGCGGGCCTCGGCCGCCTCACCGCCGGGGCCGCGCTGCTGACGGCCGTGGCCCTGCTGCCCTGGCTGTCCGGCAACGACCCCGCACTGACCGTCCTGCGGGCCCGCTCCGCCGACCAGGATCCCACGCCCGCCCAGCTGGTCTCCGTTCGGGAGCAACTGGGTCTGGACGAGGGACCGTTCACGCACCTCGTGCACTGGCTGGGCGGGCTGCCGCGGGGCGACGCGGGCACATCCTGGGTGTCAGGTGAGGCGGTTCTGCCCCAGGTGACGAGCGCCTTCGCGGTCTCCGTCACGCTGATGTTCGGAGCGCTTGTCGTCACCATCGCCGTCTCCGCACTGGTCAGCGCCCGCACCCTGTATCTCGGCTCCCGGCGACGGCTGCACCGGGGGAGCGGCGCCATCGGGGTCGCCGTACTCGCCGCGCTGCCCAAGTTCCTGCTCGCCTCGCTCCTCGCCACCGTGTGCGGGGTGTGGCTGGGCTGGTTCCCGTCCAGTGGGTGGGAGGGACCATCGTCGATGGTGCTGCCCGCGCTCGCCCTCGGCGTCCCGTCCGGGGCGATGATCGGCGGCCTGCTCGACCAGTCGCTGCCCGCCGCCTTCAACGAACCGTGGGCCCGGACCTGGCACGCCTACGGCTTCCCACCCAACCACGTCGCCCGGCACGCGCTGCGGCGCACGCTGGCCGGTGTGCTCCCGCAACTCCTGCCGACCGTCGTGGCCCTGGTCGGCGGCGCGGTCGCCGTGGAGAAGATCTTCAACATTCCCGGACTCGGCCGCCTCGCCCTGGACGCCGCCATTGCCCAGGACCTCCCACCCCTGCAGACCGCGACCCTGGCCCTCATCCTGCTCGGCGTCGTCGCCGGCCTCCTCATCCATGCCCTGCGACGCGCGCTGCTCGGCCCGGCTCTGCGGGACGGGGCTCTGCCCGCCCTGCACGCACCGCGCCTCCCGCGAGGGCGCTCCACCCGCTGGGTCGCGGGAGTCTGTGCCGTCGCGCTCCTCATCCTGGTCGTCGCCGGACTGCTCCGCGACCCCCTGCACGTGGACACGGCGGCCCGACTGCTCCCGCCCTCGGCCGCGCACCCGCTGGGTACGGACTCCCTCGGCCGCGATCTGCTGGCACGGCTGGGCCACGGGGCGCTGCGCACGGTGGGTGTGGCCCTCGTGGTGACCGCGCTGTGCGCGCTCACCGGGCTGCTGCTCGGCATGGCGGCACAGGTCGGCGCGGGGCTCACGGAAGTGGTGTCGACGATGCCGGCGGTCCTCGCCGGGATGCTGACCACGGCGGTGACAGGCCCGTCGGCCCCGGGTGCCGCCCTCGCGGTATGCCTGGTCGGCTGGACCCCGTACGCCGCCCAGACCGCGGCCCTGCTGGAACAGGAACGGGCCAGCGGCCACATGCTCGCGTCCATCTCCTTCGGCGCCGGCCCGCGGTACCTGCTCCGCCACCACCTGCTGCCCGCCGTACTGCCCGGCGTCCTGCGCAACGCGCTCCTGCGCCTGCCCACAACGGTCCTCGTACTGGCCTCCCTCGGCTTCCTCGGTCTGGGTGAGCAGCCGCCCACCGCAGAGTGGGGTCGCCTCCTGTCGGAGAACCAGCAGTACGCGGAACTGGCGCCCTGGACCGTACTCGGCCCGGCCTGCGCACTCGTCCTGTTCTCCGTCCTCGCCCTCTCCGGCACGGACGCCGCGGCTATGCGCCGCCCGACGTCAGTCCGGGTTCGGACGTCCCGTCGGTCCCGTAGGAGAGGTGTGCAGGGGGAGGAGGACAAGGTCAGTGCCGGGCGAACCGAACCCCGGTCGGTTGTATGACGCCGCCGTATCGCGGCAGCTCGACGGCGGACCCGTTCCCCAGCGCCTCGGGGCCTGCGCGGGGGCGTGAGTTCGGCGGCTTAAGTGCACGCAGTCAGGCCTTGCGTCACGGGGCGCGGTGCTGACCCGTGTCCGCGCCCTCGGAGTGACGCATCCGGGACAGCCGATGCTCGCTCTGCCGATCGACTTCCGGCTCCAGCGGTCCAGGGGTTCGTCCGGGTGCGGAAGGCGGTCATTGAACCACTTCGCTGATGTGGTTGACGCAGACGACCTTGGGCTGGGTCATCTCCTCGAAGGCGAAGCGCACGCCTTCGCGGCCCATGCTGCCGTACTTGAACCCGCCGAACGGCATGGCGTCGAGGCGGTAGTCGGAGGAGTCGTTGATCATGACTCCGCCGGCTTCCAGCAGCCGGGCCGCGGTCAGGGCGCGGTCCAGGCGGGAGGTGAAGATGCCGGCGTGGAGGCTGTAGTCGATGGCGTTGGCCTGCTCGACGGCGTCCTCGAAGGACGTGAACGGCTGCAGCACGACCACCGGGGCGAACACCTCCTCCTGCCAGATCGAGCAGGTCGCCGGAACGTCTTCCAGGACGGTCGGCGTGTACAGGGCGCCGGTGGCGTCGTTGCCGCACAGCAGCACGGCGCCCTCGGCCACCGCCGTGTCGACCTTGGCGCGGGTGGCGGCCGCGGCCTGCTGGGTGATCATGGGTCCGACGTCGGTGCGCTCGTCGAGGGGGTCGCCGACGCGCAGTAGCTTGGTGCGGGTGACGAAGGCGTCGCGGAAGCGCTCGTAGACCTCGGCCGCGATCAGGATGCGCTGGGTGCCGATGCAGTTCTGGCCCGCGGCCCAGAACGCGCCGGAGACGCAGGAGGCGACGGCCTCGTCGAGGTCGGCGTCGTCCATGACGATGACGGGGGCGTTGCCGCCGAGGTCCATGGCGAGTTTCTTCAGGCCGGCGGTGCGGGAGATGGCCTCGCCGGTGGCGAATCCTCCGGTGAAGGACACCATGCGCACGTCGGGGGCGGCGACGATCGCGGCGGCGATGTCGGTGTCGCCGTTGACGACGGTGACGATCTCCTCGGGCAGGCCGGCCTCGATGAGGGTGTCGACCAGCCGCAGTGCGGACAGCGGTGTGAGCGCGGAGGGTTTGAGGATGACGGCGTTGCCTCCGGCGATGGCCGGGCCGAGTTTGTGGGCGACCAGGTTGAGCGGGTCGTTGAAGGGTGTGACGGCGGCGATGATGCCCAGCGGTTCGCGGGTGAACCAGCCCTGCCGTTTCTCCGAGCCCTCGTGGGAGTCGAAGGGGATGACCTCGCCGGCGTTGCGCCGTGCCTCTGCTCCGGACAGGGACAGGGTGTTGACGGCGCGGGCGACTTCCTTGCGGGCCTGGGTGATGGTCTTGCCGGCCTCGCTGACGATCAGCTGGGCGAAGGACTCGGCGCGCCGCTCGATCAGCCGGGCGGCGCGTTCCAGGAAGGAGGCCCGGGAGGCGCGGGACAGGGCGGCCGCGGTGCGGCGCCCGCACCTGGCCTGCTGCAGGATGCTGTCGATGGCGCCTGCGTCGGCGGTGGGGACCGAGGCGATGACCTCGCCGGTGTAGGGGTTGCGCACGGGCGTGGTGTCAGTGCCCAGTTCGAGGCTGGGGGGCACGGCGGTGTCAGACACGGTGAGTCTCCTTCAGAGCGGGGCGGATGGGGGCGGTGTCGTCGTCCGCGTGGCGCTGGTGGATGGCGATGATGTCCGACAGCAGGGCGTAGGCGGTCTCGATGCGGCCGGCGCCCGGCCCGCAGACCGTGACGGTGCCGAGGAGGTCGGTGTGGAAGGCGACCGCGTTGACCGGACCGGAAATCCCGGCGAGCGGGTGATCGGCGGGCAGAGCGAGCGGGGCGACGCGGGCATCGACCCTGCCGTCCTCGTGGCGGGTTGCGGAGCCGACCAGCTTCCAGCGCAGCCCCTTCGCGGCGGCGTCCCGTACCTCGTGGGGGGTGATCGCGGAGATTCCCTCGCGGAAGACGTCCTCGCGGCGCAGGTCGGCGCCGAGGACCTCGTTGGCCAGGATCATGACCTTGAGCTGGACGTCGTGGCCCTCGATGTCCGCGGTGGGATCGGCTTCGGCGTACCCGAGCTCCTGGGCTTCGGCGATGGCCGTCGAAAGGTCGATGCCCTCTTCGAGGCGGCCCAGGACGTAGTTCGAGGTGCCGTTCATGATGCCCTGGACGCCGGTGATCTCCAGGCCGCCGAGCATGCGCTCGGCGGTGCGCAGGACGGGGGTGCCGCTGAGTACCGAGCCCTCGAACTCGAAGTTGACACCACGCTCGGCGGCCAGCCGCTTCAGCGCCCGGCCGGCGAGCGCGACCGGTCCCTTGTTGGTGGTGCACACGTGCTTGCCCGATTCCAGGGCCCAGCGCACATGGGAGAGGGCGGGCTCGCCGTCGCCGGGGTTGGTGAACGTCGCCTCCACGACGATGTCGGCCGGCACCTCGCGGATCACCCACTCGTTGCGCGGATCAGCGCTGCCGCCGGCAAGGCCCGCGAAGCTCAGCTCACCGGGCTCGGCGGCCAGCAGCGGCGTCAGATCGATGCCGTCGGTGTCCACCAGGGAACCAGCCCGCAGATCGGTGATCGCCACCACCCGCAGGGCGAAACCCAGCTCTTCGGCCAGGCGCTCCCCTCTCTGGGATATCAGCTCGGCAAGCGCGCGGTTGACGCCGCCGAAGCCGATGAGGGCGAGATCGTATCGGCCCATGAGATCGCTCCTTCACAGTCCGCCGCCTTCACGGTGCGGCTGCTCAGAGCCTCGCTTCTGTGCCTGTCACCTGCTCCATGCCACAACGACCACACGGCATGCCGATCTGCTGTGTCGTAGGGCGATTCGCCTTAGGCCCTGTCGTCGAATTCCCGCCTGCCCCGCGACGCCATGCACGCGCTCTCGACGCACCGGGCACTGACCCGAGTACGTCCAGTACGCGGGTCAGTGCCCGGCACGCCGAGAGCACGCTCCCCCAGTCTCGGCTGCGCTCGACCGGGAGGTACCCCCACGACGCCGCGGGGCCGCCCTTCGGGCGACAACGGGAATGTGACGACAGGGCCCAGCAGCAGCTACGGGTGAGCGGGGGCGCACGCGGCGTTCCGGCAGGCCGACCGATCAGGATCGTGGCTCGTTCACCCCAGCCCGTACGAGTCCACCGGCCGGCACACCCCTCAGCGGACCCGTAGGACGTCGAGGGCCGTGAGTGCCACGTGCAGTTCGGTGCGCTGTTCGCCGGACTCGAGGTCACAGTCGAGGATTCGCTCGACGGCGCGCAGACGTTGGTAGACGGTCTCGCGGGACAGACCACCGGAGCGGGCGGCCACCGTCTTGTTGCCTGCCGCGTCCAGGTAGTGGCGCAGGGTGGTCAGCAGGTCCGTGCCGTGGCGGGCATCGTGGTCGGCGAGCCGGCCGAGTCGGCGTTCGGCGTAGTCCTGGATGCGGGTGTCTTCGCGGAGGGCGAAGAGGAGGCGGCGCAGGCCGATGTCGGATCGTTCGTGGTAAGAGCGTTCCGGAGGGAGAGGCTGACCGGGCTCGGTGGCTTCGGCGACGCGGGTCGCCTCACGGAAGGAGCGGGCGACGGCGGGGAGGTCTGTCGCCTCGCTGCCCGTGCTCACCGTTGTCCCGGGAACCAGGTCGAGTGTGGTGCGGCTCAGGTGTTCGACGACAGGTCGCCACGGTTGCTCGGGACGCAGGGACAGGAGGATGCCGACGCGGGTCGGTCCGAGGAGGCCGACGAGGGCCTGTGTTCCCTTCTTCTTCAGCTCCTCGGAGAGGAGTTCCTCCGCCTTGACCGTGTCGTCCTCGCCTGGGACGTCGGCGAGTACCGCGATGAAGCGGGAGTCCGCCGTGGGCAGGCCCAGCGCGGCGATCCGGGTCCCGGCGTCGTCGGGAGAGCGGTGGCGTTGTTCGACGAGGTCGCGCAGCACGCTGCGGTGAGCGGCGCGTTCCCACGGCGTGGGATGGGTGAGACGGGCGATGGTGAGAGCCATCGCGGTTCTCCCCAGGACGGTGACGGCTTCCGGGCCGAACGGGCCGGAGGGCGAGTGAGGGGCCGGGCTGGGCGGAGGCGGGAGCATGGCCACCCTGCCCCAGCGTTCGCCCTGGTACTCCACAGGCGCCACGAGCCAGCCCTCGGGGCCGGAGACGGTGGTGTGGTCGGCGGGCGGTGTTGCCCTGGAGCGCTGTTCCCAGGAGGCGAGTGCAGTCTCTGCCGTGTCACCGGAAGGCTCGCAGACGAGGGCCTGATGGACCAGGTTCTCCAGTACAACGGTGCGGCCGCTCATCTCGGCGGCGGCGCGTACGACGTCCTCGGGCCCGGCACCGCGCAGGGTGAGGGCGGTGAACGCCTCGTGGACGCGCTGGGTCCGCCGCATCACCTCGGCCTGGTTGCCGAGGATGAACGCGTGGACGACCTGGGTGACCTCCAGGAAGTTGACGTCCTTGGCCAGGGTGACGAGGGGCAGGCCGCGGGCCTGGCAGGCGTGGACCAGGGCGTCGGGCGGGCGGTGGTAGCGGCGGACCAGTTCGATGACCAGGGCCGCCGCGCCGATGTCGGCGAGTTCGTCGACGTAACGACGTACGCCGGCCGGCTCCTCGGGCAGAGGCATGCCGGTGGTAAGGACGAGTTCGCCGCCCTTCAGGAAGGAGGCGGGGTCGGTCAGCTCGGTGATGTGGACCCAGCGGACGGGCCTGTCGAGCCGGGACAAGCCGGTGACCACCTGTGGCTGTCCGGCGGCCAGGACGGGAAGGGCCAGCACGTCGGCCACGGTGAGCGGGCGGCCGACGGTGTTCATCTCGCGGCCCGGCACGCAGGCCTCGGGGCCGTCGGCGCCCGGCCCTGGAGCCGTGGGGTGGTTCTCGTTCACGGTGCCTCCATGGGGGTCCCGGCTCCGGTGCAGCCACGGAGTTTGGGGACGTGCCCGGTCACTCTGACAAGCGTCGCTGACCTGCGCAAGAGCCCGGAGACGGCAGCTACGAGGCGCAGGGGCGGGGGGTGAGGGCCCGGCCCGCCTGACACAACGTCCGGATACCGCGTCCCGGCCGGACAGATCGCGCGTTGGCGCGGCCCCGGTCCGCCGAGATGCTCGTCAGACCGCAGCAGAACCCCAGTAGAACCGACGCAGAACCGCAGCAGACCGAACACCGAGGCCGGGAGACGAACATGACCGCACTGTCGCCGCACCTTCGCCAGGCCACGCCCGTGGTGGCGGCCCGGGGCGAGGGCGTCCACCTCTTCGACCAGGACGGCCGCCGCTACCTCGACTTCACCGCCGGCATCGGCGTCACCAGCACCGGGCACTGCCACCCCAAGGTCGTCGCGGCAGCCCAGGAGCAGGTGGGCACGCTGATCCACGGCCAGTACACGACGGTCATGCACGAGCCGCTGCGCCGCCTCGTCGACAAGCTCGGCGAGGTGCTGCCGGCCGGCCTGGACAGCCTGTTCTTCACCAACTCCGGCAGCGAGGCCGTCGAAGCCGCGCTGCGGCTGGCCCGCCAGGCCACCGGCCGCCCCAACGTCATCGTCTGCCACGGCGGCTTCCACGGCCGTACCGTCGCCGCCGCCTCCATGACGACCTCCGGTACTCGTTTCCGCTCCGGATTCTCCCCGCTGATGAGCGGCGTCGTCGTCACCCCCTTCCCGTCCGCGTACCGGTACGGCTGGGACGAGGAGACGGCCACCCGCTTCGCCCTGAAGGAGCTCGACTACACGCTCCAGACGATCTCCTCGCCCGCCGACACGGCCGCGATCATCGTCGAGCCGGTCCTTGGCGAGGGCGGCTACGTCCCCGCCAACCACGCCTTCATGGAGGGCCTGCGGGAGCGCGCGGACCGCCACGGCTTCCTCCTCATCCACGACGAGGTGCAGACCGGCGTCGGCCGCACCGGCCGCTTCTGGGGCCACGACCACTTCGGCGTCACCCCGGACATCCTCGTCACCGCCAAGGGCCTGGCCAGCGGCTTCCCGCTGTCGGGCATCGCCGCCTCCGAGGAGCTGATGACCAAGGCGTGGCCCGGCTCGCAGGGTGGGACGTACGGCGCCAACGCCGTCGCCTGCGCCGCGGCCTGCGCCACCCTCGACGTCGTACGCGACGAGAAGCTCGTCGAGAACGCGGAGGCCATGGGCAAGCGGCTGCGGCAGGGCCTTGAGGCGGTCGCCGACCGGACGCCGGGCATCGGAGACGTGCGCGGCCTCGGTTTGATGCTCGCCACCGAGTTCGTCAACGAGGACGGCAGCCCCGACCCCGAAACCGCCGCCCGAGTCCAGCGCGCCGCCGTCGACCAGGGCCTGCTCCTGCTGCTGTGCGGCGCCTGGAACCAGGTCGTCCGCATGATCCCGGCACTCGTCATCGACGAGACCGCGGTGGACGAGGGCCTCCAGGCGTGGGCGACCGCGGTCGAGGCCGGCACATCGGGAGCGGCCGAGCGATGACGGACACCGCCACGGCCCTGGAGCCGCTGGTCGCGCGGCTCGCCGAGACCGCTCCCGGCCTGCGGGTGGAGACCGGCCCCGGCTCCACCGGTCCCTACGCCTACGACGCCTCCAACTACCGGGTGCCGCCGAGGGCCGTGGTGTTTCCCCGCAGCGCCGACGACGTCGTCGCGGTGCTGCGGGCCTGCCGTGAGACCGGCATCCCCGTCACCGCACGCGGCGGCGGCACCAGCATGGCGGGCAACGCCGTCGGACCCGGCGTCGTACTGGACTTCTCCCGGTACCTGAACCGGATCCTGGACATCGACCCCGAGGCGCGTACCGCGCGCGTCGAGGCCGGAGTGATCCTGGACGTGCTGCGGTCCGCGACCGCCCTGCACGGGCTCACCTTCGGCCCCGACCCCTCCTCGCACAGTCGCTGCACGATCGGCGGCATGATCGGCAACGACGCGTGCGGCAACCGGTCCGTGCGGCACGGGCGCACCAGCGGGCACGTAGAGGCGCTGGAGATCGTGACGGCTGGCGGCGTGCGGGCCGTCGCCGACCGGACCGGACTGCGGGCCGCCGACCCGGAGGACAGGGAGGCCGTCCAGCGTGTCGCAGGTCTGGAAGCGGATCTGCGCCGCCTGATCGACGCCGACCTTGCGTTGCTCCGCACCGAACTGGGCCGTATCCCGCGCCAGGTCTCCGGCTACCAGCTGCATCACCTGCTGCCCGAGCACGGCTTCGACATGGCCCGTGCGCTGGTGGGCACCGAAGGCTCCTGTGCGGTCATCACCGCCGCGACGGTCCGCCTGGTGGCGACCGCACAGGCTTCCACCCTCCTCACCCTCGGCTACGACGACGTGGTCGACGCCGCCGAGGACGTGCCCGAGATCCTGCGCTGGAACCCCACCGCCGTGGAGGGCATGGACGAGGCGATCGTCGCCACCATGCGGGCCCGGCGGGGCCCGGACTCCGTCACCGGTCTCCCCGAGGGCCGTGCCTGGCTGTACGTCGAACTCGACGGCGACGACCAGGCGGCCGTCGACGCCCGCGCCGGCGAACTGCTGGACGTGCTCAAGGCACAGGGCCGGATGACCGGCGGGCGGGTCGTGCACAGCCCGGCCGAACGGCGCTCGCTGTGGCGGGTCCGCGAGGACGGAGCGGGGCTCGCCGCCCGACTCGTCGACGGCGGGGAGTCATGGCCCGGCTGGGAGGACGCGGCCGTCGCCCCCGAGGACCTGGCCGCCTACCTGCGCGGCTTCCGCAAGCTGCTGGCCGCGCACAGCCTGACCGGCGTGCTGTACGGGCACTTCGGCGCGGGCTGCGTCCACGTACGCATCGACTTCGACCTCGCCACGGACGCGGGACGGGCCGCCACCCGGCGGTTCCTCTCCGAAGCCGCCGCCCTGGTCGTCGAGCACGGCGGAACCCTGTCGGGCGAACACGGCGACGGACGGGCCCGGGGCGAACTGCTGGAGGTCATGTACAGCCACCGGATGATCCGGACCTTCGCCGCCTTCAAGGAGATCTTCGACCCCGAAGGCCTGCTCAACCCGGGCGTCGTCGTGGCCCCGGCCCCCCTCGACGCCGATCTGGCGCTGCACACCCCCTCCGACGTGCTGCCCGTCGAGACCCTCTTCTCCTTCCCGCACGACGAGGACGGTTTCGCGGGCGCGGTACGCCGCTGTGTCGGCGTCGGCCGCTGCCGCAGCGACGCGGGCGGCGTGATGTGCCCGAGCTACCGGGCCACCGGGGAGGAGAACGCCTCCACCCGCGGCCGGGCCCGCCTGCTCCAGGAGATGGTGCGGGGCGGCACCGTCCAGGACGGCTGGCGCTCCACGGATGTGCGTGACGCCCTCGACCTGTGCCTGTCCTGCAAGGCCTGCTCCAGCGACTGTCCGGTCGGCGTCGACATGGCCACGTACAAGGCGGAGTTCCTGCACCAGCACTACAAGGGCAGGCTCAGACCCCGCTCCCACTACTCCCTCGGCTGGCTGCCCCTGACGTCCAAGCTCGTCGGGTACGCGGCCCGCCCGCTGAACGCGCTGCTGCGCGGACCCGCCGGGAAGCTGCTCGCGCGCCTCGGCGGGGTGACCACCAAGCGCCGGATCCCGGCCTTCGCCTCCCGCCGCGCGGTGCGCCGGGCCCTGCGGGCGTCGAGGACCGGCGAACCGGCGAAGACGCTGCTGTTCGTGGACAGCTTCACCCGCGCCTTCCGCCCCGAGGTGGCCGGGGCCGCGAGCCGCGTACTCGCAGACGCGGGCATCCCCTGCACGGCCGAGGACGATCTGTGCTGCGGACTGACCTGGGTGAGCACCGGACAGCTGTCCCTCGCGCGCCGCATCATGGCCCGTACCGTCGCCCGCCTGGACAACGGCGACGAACGGCCCGTCGTCGTGGCCGAACCCAGCTGCGCCGCGGCACTCAAGCGTGACGTGCCCGAACTCCTCGGCACCGACGCCGCCCGGCGTGTCGCGGCCCGCGTCCACACCCTCACCGGAGCCCTCACCGACCTCGCCGAGCCCGGCTGGACGCCCCCGGAGCTGCCGGACAACGTCGTGCTGCAGACCCACTGCCACGAGTACGCCACCTTCAAGGGCCGCCACCCCCGCGACCTGCTCGGCCGCCTCGGCGTGGCGAAGGTCGACGAGGCCGAGGGCTGCTGCGGACTCGCCGGCAACTTCGGCTTCGAGGAGCAGCACTACGACACCTCGATGGCCGTTGCCGACCTCGCCCTCAAGCCACGCCTCGACGACATCGACCCGGGCGCACCGGCCGTCGTCGTGGCCGACGGCTTCAGCTGCGCCACCCAGATCGACCACCTCGCCGGAGACCGGGGCATCCGCGCCCTGCACCTCGCGGAACTGCTCGACCCCGCCGCCGACCGACCCGGACAACCAGGAGAGAACTCATGACCGACACGCCCACGCAGTTGTTCATCGGTGGTGCCTGGGTGGACGCCTCGGACGGCGCCACCATGCCCGTCGACGACCCCGCCACCGGCGAGATCCTCTGCCACGTCGCCGACGCCGGTGCCAAGGACGCGAAGCTCGCCGAGGAAGCGGCCGTGCGGGCGCAGGAGGACTGGGCGCGTACGGCGCCCCGGGTGCGCAGCGAGATCCTGCGCCGCGCCTACGAGATCATCATCGAGCGCACCGACGAGCTCGCCCACCTGATGACGTCCGAGATGGGCAAGCCGCTGGCCGAGGCCAGGGGAGAGGTGGCGTACGCGGCGGAGTTCTTCCGCTGGTTCTCCGAGGAGGCCGTGCGCATCGACGGTGGCCTCGCCACCCTGCCGGACGGCCGCAACCGCATGCTGCTCTCCCGCCGCCCGGTCGGCCCCTGCCTGCTGATCACCCCGTGGAACTTCCCGCTGGCCATGGGCACCCGCAAGATCGGCCCGGCGGTCGCCGCCGGCTGCACGATGGTGCTCAAGCCGGCCCCGCAGACCCCTCTCTCCAGCCTTGCCCTCGCCGCGATCCTCAAGGAGGCCGGGCTGCCGGACGGCGTGCTGAACGTCGTCACCACCTCCCGTGCGGGGGAGGTGTGCGAACCGCTCCTGCGCGGCGGGCGGATTCGCAAGCTCTCCTTCACCGGCTCCACGGCCGTCGGACAGCTGCTCCTCGCCCAGAGTGCGGATGCGGTGGTCCGGACGTCGATGGAACTGGGCGGCAACGCGCCGTTCGTGGTCTTCGAGGACGCCGACCTGGACAAGGCCGTGGACGGCGCGATGGTCGCCAAGATGCGCAACATGGGCGAGGCCTGCACGGCCGCCAACCGTTTCTTCGTGCACCGCTCGGTGGCGGAGGAGTTCGGGCGGCGGCTGGCCGAGCGCATGGGCGCGCTGGTCGTCGGTCCGGGCACCCGGGACGGCGTCGACGTCGGCCCGCTGATCGACAGGCGGGGACGCGCCAAGGTGGAGGAACTCGTCACCGACGCGGTGGAGCGCGGGGCGCAGGTGCTCGTGGGCGGCCGCACCCCCGAAGGCCCGGGCTGCTTCTACCCGCCGACCGTGCTGGCCGACGTCGATCCCGGCAGCCGCCTGATGGACACGGAGATCTTCGGCCCCGTCGCCGCGATCCTCACCTTCGACGACGAGGACGAGGTGATCCGCCGGGCCAACGACACCCCCTGGGGCCTGGTCGGCTACGTCTTCACCGAGGGCCTCGACCGCGCCCTGCGGGTGAGCGAGCGGCTGGAGGTGGGCATGGTCGGGCTGAACACGGGCCTGGTGTCCAACCCGGCCGCACCCTTCGGCGGGGTCAAGCAGTCCGGGCTGGGCCGCGAGGGCGGCCGGGTCGGGATCGACGAGTTCCTGGAGTACCAGTACCTCGCGGTGCCCGTGAGCTGACGGCGGTCATGCCCTGACCGCGCCGCAGCACGCACCGCGACGGGCCTCACCCGTGCCCGGCCTTCCACGCCGCCGGGCACGGGTGGGCGGCCATCAGATTCTCGACTCCTAGGAAAGAAAGAACATGTCGTTCCTGAAGACCATCGACACCAATCCCTCCTTCGCGCCGTACAAGTCCGGCCCGCTCCCGGAGCGTCTGGTTTCCGGAGACCCCGCGTTCATGACCTGGCCCCAGGACATCGCCCGCGGGGAGATGATCCATACGGGCGTCTGGGAAGCGACGCCCGGCGAGACGCGCTCGATCAAGGGCGAGGCCTTCGAGTTCTGCCACATCCTCGCCGGCGTCGTGGAACTCACGCCGGAAGGCGGCGAGCCGGTGGTCTACAAGGCGGGCGACAGCTTTGTCATGAAGCCGGGCTTCGTCGGTGTCTGGAAGACCGTTGAAACCGTGCGCAAGATCTACGTGATCGTGAAGTGATGCCGGTAGCGTCGTCAGGCCAGGTGCCGGGCGGTGATCTCCGCGGCCGTCTCGGCGACCAGCCGGCCCAGCTCGGGCAGCCGTACGGGGTCGAAGCGGGAGTCGGGCAGGGAGACTGCCACGGCGGCCAGCGGAGTTCCCTCGCCGTCGAGCACGGGTGCCGCGATCGCGCAGACACCCTGCAGGTACTGGTTGTGGTTGACGGCGTAGCCACGCTCTCTCACGCGGTGGAGCTCCGCCCGTAGTTGCTTCGGGTCGGTGATGGTCTCTTCGCCGTAGCCCTCCAGCGTCCCCGCGGTGACCTCGTCTATCTCGGACTTCCTCAGATGGGCGAGGACGGCGTTTCCGGCGGCGGTGGCGTGCAGGGGCGAAGTGTCGCCGATGGCGTGGAAGGTGCGTACGGCGTGGTCGCAGTCGACGCGGTCGACGACGACCATGCCTTGCAGTGCGTCGGGCACCGACAGGTGGATGGTCTCGTTCACGGCGTCGCGGAGCCGGATCATGGGTTCGCGGGCGGCGGCGAACAGGCTGGAGCCCTGTAGTGCGGTCGGTCGTACGGCCAGGACTCGGGCGCCGATCTCCCAGCGGGTGGTGTCCTTGCGGTTCGCCCGCAGCCAGCCCGCCTCGTTGAGGGTGACCAGCGTGCGCTGCACGGTGGACTTCGGCAGCCCGAAGATCTTCGTCAGCTCCCCGACGGTCACGGGTTGGTGTCGGGCGACCGCCTCCAGTACCCGCAGTGACCTGGTGACGCTCTTCATTTCCATGCGATGCCCCCTCGGACCCGTGGATCCCTGATTCTCACTTCTCGACTCCAGCACGGAGTCACGGTCATGATCCGTGCCGGACTCCAGCATAGGATGCCACAATATGGCACACGGCTGGGATCTGGTGGATCAGTGGACCGGCCCTGGGGTGTGCCGGGGTTCCCAACCGAGGGCCGGCCTCGCACGCTGACGTATGCGAGGCCGGCCCTCGGGTCGACGGGGCGTGCGGTGCGGTCGTCGTCCGCCGTTCAGGCGCCCAGGCGGCGCTGTGAGATCTCCGCGGCGGTGTCCGCGACGAGGCGGCCCCACTTGGGTGCCTGGTCCTCGTGGTAGCGCGCCTCGGGCATGGAGATGGCCACGGCCGCCAGCGGGGTGCCGTCCTCGTCGAGCACGGCGGCGGCGACGGCGCAGACGCCCGGACGGAACTGGTTGCGGTTGACCGCGTAGCCGTCGGTGCGGATCCGGTCCAGCTCGGCACGCAGCTCGTCGGGGTCACCGGGCGTCGTGTCGCTGAACCGCTCCAGCCCGGCCGCGACGAGGTCTTCCACGTCCCGCCTCGGAAGGTGCGCGAGTACGGCGCGCCCGACGGCTGTGGCGTGCAGAGGTGAGGTGTCGCCGATCGTGTGGAAGGTGCGTACCGGGTGGTCGCAGTCGACGCGGTCCACCACGACCATGCACTGGAGGGCGTCCGGCACCGACAGGTGGATCGTCTCGTTCACCGCGTCGCGGAGCCGGATCATGGGTTCGCGGGCGGCGGCGAACAGGCTGGAGCCCTGTAGTGCGGCGGGCCGTACGGCCAGGACTCGGGCGCCGATCTCCCAGCGAGTGGTGTCCTTGCGGTTGGCGCGCAGCCAGCCGGCCTCCGCCAGCGAGACCAAGGTGCGCTGCACCGTGGACTTCGGCAGCCCGAAGAGCTTCGTCAACTCCCCTACGGTTACGGGCTGATGCTGGGCGACCGCCTCCAGGATCCGAAGCGACCTGGTGACGCTCTTCATTTCCATCCGGTTTCCCCCCGTTAATCCTCGAAATTTCTGCTGGACACCCTCTTGACTCCTCGCTGAAGCCGCTGTCATTCTCTGTGCCAGATTCTAGCACGGCATTCCACATGGTGGCACGGCCTTCGGAGAGATCCCCGGAAGTGAGCCGGACTGCGAGACGCGGCGGTTGCGAGCCGCGGGTCCACATGGGGGACCTGGCTCCCGCCAAACCATCTCGAATCGAACAATCCTCACGTCGAAGGGCCAGCATGCGCCTCGGCGATACGAAAGGAAAGTCCTGTGTCAGCTGCCAGGAAGCGCGTCGCGGTGGTCGGCGTCGGAACGATGGGCAGCCAGGCCGCCTGGCGGCTGGCGGCCCGCGGCGCCGAGGTCGTCGGATACGACCGATACGCTCCCGGCCACGACCGCAGCGCTGCCGGCGGTGAGACCCGCATCTTCCGCAGCGCGCACTTCGAGGACTCCCGGTACGTCCCGCTCCTCAAGCACGCCGACGCCCTCTGGGAGCAGCTTCAGCAGGAGACCGGCCGCGAGCTGCGCCGTCTGACCGGATGCCTGCTCATGGGGCCGACCGAACACCAGCAGATGGCCACCGTCCTCGAGTCCATCGCCGACCACGACCTCGACCACGAGGTACTGGACGCCGACACGCTCGCCAAGCGCTTCCCGCAGTACCGCATCGAGGACGGCGACGCAGCCGTACTCGACCGCCGCGCCGGGTTCATCCGCCCGGAACTGACGATCCAGACCGCAGCGCGCCGCGCCGAACAGCTGGGCGCCGTGATCCACCGCTACAGCACGGTCCGCGAGATCGTCCCTGTCGCCGACGGCGTGGAAATCCGCACCGACTCCGGCAGCGAGCGCTTCGACACCGCTGTCGTCAGCCCCGGTCCCTGGGTCAACGACCTCCTGCCCGACCTGCCCTGGGAGGTGGAGGTCCGCCGGCTCGTCAGCGCCTGGTACGTGCCGACCGACCCCGACGCCTGGTTCGGCGAGGAGCGCCCGGCCTTCATCCGCACCGCCCCCACCCACTGCTACGGCCTGCCCTCCCCGGACGGCATCTCGGTCAAGCTCGGACTGTCCCGTGCGCTGCACCGGCTCGCCGACGACCCCAACCAGCTGGATCGCACCGTGCGCCCGGACGAGCTGGACATCTTCTCCGAGCTGATCGGGCGATACCTGCCCGACCTGCACCCGGACCCCACCCGCCTCTCCGTCTACATGGAGGGCTACACCGAGAGCAGCCGCCCCCTGGTCGGCCCCCTGCCCGGCGCCGAGAACGTCATCCTCCTCGCCGGCTTCTCCGGCCACGGCTTCAAACTCTCGCCCGCCTTCGGCGACATCGCCGCGGACCTCGCGCTGGACGGCGCTTCGCCCCAGCCCATCGACTTCCTCTCCACCGTCGGCCGTACGGAGGCATGACCATGAACGACACCACGCTCTCCGTCGGCACCCTGGTGGCCGAGCCGGGAACCAAGGTCCGCGGCACCGTCCGCGCCGACCTGGGCACTCTCACCGCGGACATTCCGCTGACCCTCGTCAACGGGACCCGCCCCGGCCCCCGGGTCGTCATCACCGCGGGTGTGCACGGCGGCGAGTTCCCGCCCATCGACGCCGCCGTGCGACTCGCGGACGGGCTGGAACCCGACGAGGTGCACGGACAGGTGATCATCTGTCCGGTCGCCAACCCGCCCGCCGTCTACCAGGGCCGGCTCAACATCTCCCCGGTCGACGGCGTCAACCTCAACCGCGTCTTCCCCGGCGACGCGGCCGGCGGCCCCACCGAGCGGCTGGCCGCCTGGCTCTTCGCCCACCTACTCGACGGCGCCGACGTCTACATCGACCTGCACTGCGGCGCCATCGACCAGGTCCTGCGGGACTTCGTCGGCTACCGCCTCACCGGTGACCCGGACCTCGACAAGGCGACCGCCGAACTGGCAGGCTCCTTCGGCATCGAGGACGTCATCCTCGGGCTGACACCCGAGGGAGGCAACAGCCACGCGGCCGCCGCCCGCCGGGGCATCTCGGCGGTCCTCGTCGAGGTGGGCCAGCTCGGCCAGCGGGACGAGGCCACCGCCCTCCGCCGCGTCGACGGCCTGCTGAGGGCACTGCGCCATCTGGGCGTCCTCGACCAGGACGGTTCCGCTCCGGCACCGATCCGCGAGTGGGTCTGGTCCGCCGGCGTCACCGCCGAGGCCACCGGCCTGTGGTACCCGGAGTTCTCCTTCGACGCCGACATCATCGGCGAAGTCGCCGAAGGCGACCTCCTCGGCCGCATCATCGACCCGGTCGACGGCACGGAACACACCGTCCACGCCCCGGCCGACGGACGGATCTTCTACGGCATGCACGGCCTCACCGTCGCCCCCGGCAAGGAACTCGCCGCCCTCGCGCTCCCGTGGGACCCCGACACGGCCGCGCGGGCCGACACCTTCCGGGCCCCCGGCCTCGGTGCCGGATCCGATGAGGCGGATCCCCGCCCCTAGACCCCCATTTCAGCCGCCCCTTCCCACGTCCCCAGCCGCCCCTTCTCACGGCCAGTACCACCAGGAGGCACCAAATGAAAGATGCCCGAATAGACCGCAGACTGTTCCTGCGAGGAATAGGAGGGGTCACGGCGGGTGTCGCCGCCGCGACCACCCTCTCCGCCTGCGGTACCGGCACCAGCCGTGTGTCGTCCGGCGGGGGCAAGGGCGGCGGCAAGACGGTGGTCGTCCGTGACAGCGGCGGTTCCTACGGCGCTGCGCTGCAGAAGGCGATCTACACGCCGTTCACGCAGGAGACCGGTATCCAGGTGAAGGTGCTGAACCTGGACGACGCTCCGCTGCTGGCGCAGATCAAGCAGGGCCGGCCGCAGTGCGACCTGATCAACAACTCGATGATGTCGCACACCAAGTACGTCAAGCAGGACGCGCTGGAGGCGCTGGACCTCGACCGGGTCAAGAGCGTGAAGAGCGCGAAGATCCCCGAGGGCCAGGTCACCGACCATGCCATCGGGAACAGCTTCTACGGCGCCTGTATGGCGTACCGCACGGATGCTTTCGGGGGCAAGAAGCCCGAGTCGTGGGCGGACTTCTGGGACACCAAGGCGTTCCAGGGCGGCCGTTCGATGTGCAACCCGGACGGTGACCTGCCGGAGCTGGAGTTCGCGCTGCTGGCCGACGGCGTTCCCATGGACAAGCTGTACCCGCTGGATGTGGACCGTGCCTTCAAGGTGCTGACGCGGCTGCGGGGTGACATCAAGAAGTTCTGGGACAGCGGCCCGCTCCCCGGTGTGCTGCTCAGCCGCCAGGAAGTGACGATGTCCACCGTGTGGGACGGCCGTATCGCCGATCTGGAGAAGCAGGGTGTCCCGGTCACCAGGCAGCTCAACGGGATGCGTCGGCAGTTCCAGGGCTATGCCATCGCCAAGGACGCGGCCAACGTGGACAACGCCTACAAGCTCATGGACTTCTCGCTGCGGGCGGAGAGCCAGGCCGCTCTGGCCAAGGCGTTCCCGTCGAACCCGGCTTCCCCGCTGGCTTACGCCAAGCTCACCGAGGACGAGCGCAACGCGCTCGCGGGTGCGCCGCAGTACTACGACAAGGGCTTCGACGCGGACATCGACTGGTGGCTGAAGAACGAATCGGCCGTCACCAAGCGCTGGTTGGAGTGGGCTCGTGGCTGAGTTCGGTATCGCCGTACCGTCGGTGAAGGTGGCCGGCAACAAGCCGGCCACCGCGACCGGCAAATCGCTGTCGGTGGTGGCCCTGCGCAAGACCTACGGCGATGTCGTGGCCGTCGACGAGGCGTCCATGGACATTGCCGCGGGGGAGTTCGTCACTTTCCTGGGCTCTTCGGGGTCGGGCAAGACCACGACGCTGATGATGATCGCCGGGTTCTGCGAACCCGACTCCGGCACCATCACCGTCGGGGACCGTGATGTGACGCGGCTGGCGCCGCAGAAGCGGGGTTTGGGCTTCGTCTTCCAGCAGTACCTCCTGTTCCCGCACATGACCGTGCAGGAGAACGTCGCCTTCCCGCTCACGCTGCGTGGTGTGGGCAAGGATGAGATCCGCCGTCGGGTGGGGGAGACGCTGGAGATCGCGGGCCTGTCCGGTTTCGGCGGCCGCAAGCCGCGTGAGCTGTCCGGTGGTCAGCAGCAGCGTGTGGCGTTGTGCCGGGCGCTGGTCTATCGCCCGCCGGTGATTCTCATGGACGAGCCGCTGGGTGCCCTGGACAAGAAGCTGCGCGACCAGCTCCAGGTGGAGATCAAGACCATCCAGCAGGAACTCGGCCTGACCGTCATCTATGTGACGCATGATCAGGAAGAGGCGCTGGTCATGTCGGACCGCATCGCGGTGATGCGCAACGGCCTGATCGAGCAGTTCGACACCCCCCGCGAGCTGTTCGAACGGCCGAGGACCCCCTTCGTGGCCGACTTCCTCGGCGCGGCCAACTTCCTGCCCGGCCGCATCGAGCAGCACACCGACGAGCACACCCTGGTCCGCCTGGATGCCGGCGGCACTCTGCTGAAGGCGCGCCGCCACCAGCTGCCCTCCGGTACCGAGGTGAAGGTTGCGGTGCAGCCGGGCCGGCTGCGGGCCTGTGCCAGTGATGACGGGTTCTGTACCGGCACGGTGGAGAACGCCACTTACGTGGGCACGCTGGTGCGCGCCGGGGTGCGGATCGACGGTGGTGACGGGCCGCTGCTGCGCCTGGAGGTCCCCGCCGGCCGGGGCCCTGTGGCCGGTGAGCGGGTCGGGATCAGTGCGGACCCCGAGGATGTCAACCTCTTCCCCACCGACGAAAAGGCGGGGTGAGCCATGGCAGCCACCCTCACCGCGGGGGCTCCCGCCCGTCCGCGCAAGCTGCTGGCTTCGCGTCGGACGCGGGTCGGGATCTTCTACGCGCTGCCGGTCGTCGTCTATCTGCTGCTGCTGTTCGTCTACCCGATCTTCTCCACGCTGCTGCTCAGCCTGAAGGACGCCGACGGCTCGTTCACCCTGCACTGGTACGCCGACGCACTGACCGGCGTGAACCTGTCGGTGCTGTTCACCACGCTGCGGATCTCCGCCGAGACAGCGGTGCTGAGCCTGGTCTTCGGGTTCGTCCTGGCCCAGGCGATCACCCGGCTCAAGCCCATCCTGGCCGGTCTGGCCATGCTGGTCGTGGTCGTCCCGCACTTCGTGTCCGCGCTGGTGCGCACCTACGGCTGGATCATCATGCTCGGTGACAAGGGCCTGGTGAACGAGTCCCTGGCCGCGATGTCGGTCCCGGGGGCGCCGTTCCAGCTGCTCTACAACGAGTTGGGTGTGGTCATCGGTACCACCTCGATGATGCTCCCCTACACGGTGCTGCTGCTGTACGGGGTGATGCGCGGGGTGGACCGCCGGCTGCTGGCGGCCGCGTCCAGCATGGGCGCGGGCAAGGTGACCATCTTCCGGCGGGTGTATCTGCCGTTGGTCGCCCCAGGGTTGGCCAGTGCCGGACTGCTCAGCTTCATCCTCTCGCTGGGCTACTACATCACCCCGGCCCTGATGGGTGGCCCCAACCAGACGATGATCGCCACCCTCATCAACCAGCAGGTGACCAAGGAGAACCAGTGGAACGGGGCCGCCGCGCAGGGCGTGATCCTGCTGGTCCTCACCCTGGCCGGACTGCTCCTGGTCAAGGCCGTGACCTCGCTCGGCGCCAGCCGTAAGAAGAGGAGCGCCACATGATGGAACTGCGCAAGTCCCTCACCGGCCGCATCGCCCTCACCGCCGTGGCCACCGTCATCCTCCTCTTCCTCGCGCTGCCGATCGTCGTCATCCTCGTCACCTCCTTCAGCAACAACGCCTTCGCGGCGTTCCCGCCCGAGGCGTGGACGCTGAACTGGTACAAGGCCCTGTTCGCCGACGGCAGCAAGTGGCCCGCCGCGCTCTCGCTGTCCGCCCTGGTCGCCGCGCTGAGCACCGTGTTCTCCCTGATCATCGGGGTGACTGCGGCGACTGCTCTGGTCCGCAGTGAACTCCCGCTGCGTTCCGCGGTCTTCGCGCTGGTCCTCGGCCCGCTGGTCATCCCGCAGATCGTCACCGCCCTGGGTCTGTTCCTCCTCTTCGAACCGGCCGCGATGCTGGGCAGCCCGATCGCCATCGCCCTCGGGCACACCGTCCTCGCCTCACCCATCGCGGTGCTGATCCTGATCGCCACGCTGCGCGGCATCGACGAACGCCTCGAAGACGCCGCCGCCAGCATGGGCGCCGGCCGCCTCACCATCGCCCGGAAGATCACCTTCCCCCTCGCCGCACCCGGCATGATCGCCGCGGCGATCTTCTCCTTCATCACCAGCTTCGACGAGTTCTACATCTCCCAGTTCCTCTCCTCGGTCGACACCGTCACTCTGCCGGTGCAGGTCTACAACTCGCTCACCTTCGAGATCGACCCGAGCGTCACCGCGGTCAGCGCGATCCTCATCGCCTTCGCCATCCTCGCGCTCGGCCTGGTCGCCCTGGTGCGCTGGCTCGGCTCCGGACGGCAGGAATCCCTGCTCTCGGTCGAGAACACCGTCGGCGTCGCCAACCCGGGAGGCGAAGCCGTATGACCACCGCCGCCGCTCAGCTGACCGCGGCCACCGCTCAGCGGCACCTGCTGCTGCACATGACCGCCAACGGATCGCTCGGCGACGAGGGCGAAGACCTCCTCGTCATCCGGCGAGGGGAGGGCCCGTACGTCGAGGACTCGGACGGCAGGCGCTACATCGACGGCCTGTCGGGGCTGTACTGCTGCCAACTCGGCTACTCCTACGGCCCCGAGTTCGCCGAGGCCGCCGAGCGGCAACTGCGCGAGCTGTGCTACAGCCCGCTGTGGACCGGGTCCGCGCACCCCTCGGCCATCGAGCTCGCCGAGCGGCTGTCCCGGATCGCCCCCGTCGACATCGAGCACACCTTCTTCTCGAGCGGCGGCGCCGAAGCCGTCGAGACCGCCTGGAAGATCGCCCGCCGCTACCACGCCCTGCGCGGGGAGCCGGGCCGGGTCAAGGCGATCGCCCGGCGCGGCGCCTACCACGGACTGACCATCGGCACGCTGTCGTTCAACGACGACCCCGGGCTGACGGAGCCGTACGGCCCGCCGGCGATCGACACCAGGTTCGTGTCGAACACCAACCGCATGGGACTTGCAGCGGAGTTCGCGGACGACGAGGTGTACACGGCCTGGCTGCTCGCGGAGTTGGAGGCCGCGATCCTGACCGAGGGCCCCGAGACCGTCGCGATGCTGATCGCCGAGCCGGTGCAGAACCGGGGCGGCTGCATCACCCCGCCCCAGGGCTACTGGCAGGGCTTGCGGGCGCTCGCCGACCGGTACGGCTTCCTGCTCGTCGCCGACGAGGTCATCACAGCCTTCGGCCGGATCGGCGAGTGGTTCGGCGGTGACCGCTACGGCGCCCGCCCGGACATGGTCACCGTCGCCAAGGGCATCACCGCCGGATACGCCCCCCTGGGCGCGACCCTGGTCGGTACCAAGGTCACCGAGGTCATCAACCGGCCCGGCGCGGTCCTCAACCACGGCTACACCTTCGCCGGCCACCCGCTGAGCACAGCCATCGCCCTGCGCAACCTGGAGATCATGGAGCGGGACCGCATCCTGGACAACGTCCGCGGTCTCCAGGGCAACCTGGCGAGGCGCATGACGGCGCTCAAGGATCTGCCGATCGTCGGCGACGTCCGCGGCACCGGGTTCTTCTACTCCTGCGAACTCGTCGGCGACCTCGACGACGGCGCTTTCAGCGCCAAGGCCCGAACCGAACTCATCGGCGACCTGATCCCTCGTCGGCTGCGCGAGGCCGGCCTGCTGGCCCGCGTCTACAACCGCTCCGCGCCGCTGGTCCAGATCGCGCCCCCGCTGATCAGCGACCGCGCCGTCCTCGACCGTATCGCCGCGATCATCGCGGGCGTCCTCGCCGAGGCATCGGCCCGCATCTGATCCACATCTTGGAAAGGATCCACATGTACTCCATCGGTCCGCTGACCGTCGCCCCCGGCGAGCGCGCCCAGGGCCTGATCCCGGTCGGCACCAGCAGCTACGGCGTGGAGCTCGGCATCCCGCTGATCGTCGTCAACGGCGTCCAGGACGGCCCGGTCCTGTGTGTGGACGCGGGCGTGCACGGCGACGAGTACGACGGCCAGGAGGCCATCCGCCGCGTGCTCGCCGAGATCGACCCGGCCACCCTGCGCGGCACCGTCGTCGGCATCCCCTGCCTCAACACCCCGGCCTTCGAGGCGGCGGCCCGTGCCAGCGGCATCGACCACCTCAACCTCAACCGCATCTTCCCGGGCGACGCGGAGGGCTCCTACTCCCAGCGTCTGGCCGCCACCTTCGTCGAGCAGGTCGTCCCCGCCGTCGACGCCGTGGTCGACCTGCACACCGGTGGCGCCTACGGCGAGATCGCCCCGTTGGTCATCCTCCAGGGCGGCTACGAGGACCTGGCGACGGACCTGGCCCTCGCCGCCGGGCACGAGCTGGTCTGGAAGGGCGGCAAGTGGGGCGGCACGGTCCGCCACCCCGTCCTCGAAGCAGGCAAGCCCGCCATCACCATCGAGTGCGGCGGCGCCACCTACCGCGAGACCAACGTCGAGCACCACATGCACTCGATCCGCAACATCCTGCGCAGCCTCGGCATGATCGACGGCGAGGCGGAGCTGCGGGACACCTACACGACGGTCTCCGGCACCTTCGCCCGCTCCGCCGCCGGCGGCTTCTTCGTCGCCCGCGCCGAGCCGGGGGAGACCTGCAAGGAAGGCGACCTGATCGCCACCATCACCGACCACTACGGCAACACGCTGGAAGAGGTCATTGCCCCGCAGGAGGGCATCGTGCTCTGGGTCCGCCGGATCCGCACGGTCCGCCCGGGCGACGAGGTCGTCATCTTCGGCGAGGTGCTGGGAGAGATCCAGCCATGAGCGACCAACTGCAACCGACCGGACTGCAACTGACCGAGCTGCTGATCGACGGCAAGCACCTCCCGGCCGCCGACGGACGCTTCTTCACGGTCCTCGACCCGTCGAACGACACGGCCATCGCCCAGGTGGCGCTGGCCGGCAAGGCGGACGTGGATCAGGCGGTGGCCGCCGCCCGTGCGGCCTTCACCGCTCCCGAGTGGTCCGGGATGCGTGCCGCCGACCGGGGCCGGATCCTGTTCCGCATCGCGGAGGCCATCCGCTACCAGAGCGAACGGCTCGCCCGCCTGGAGAGCCAGGACGTCGGCAAGCCGCTGCGCCAGGCGAAGGCCGACGTCGAAGCGGCCGCCCGCTACTTCGAGTTCTACGCGGGCGTCGCCGACAAGCTCGGCGGCTCGACGGTCCCCCTCGGCCCCGGCCTGCTCGACTACACCGTCCGCGAGCCGATCGGCGTCTCCGGCCACATCATCCCGTTCAACTACCCGCTGCAGAACACGGCGAGGGGCTCTGCCCCGGCACTGGCCGCCGGCTGCACGGTGGTGCTCAAGCCGTCCCCCGAGGCGCCGCTCACCCCGCTGGAGATCGGCAGGATCGCCCTGGAGTGCGGCCTTCCGCCGGGCGTGCTCAACGTGGTCCCCGGGGACGGCGAGACCGGCGCGGCCCTCGCCGGGCACCCGGACATCGACCAGGTCACCTTCACCGGGTCCGTGCCCACCGGCATCAAGGTCGCCCAGGCCGCCGCCGCCAACGTGGTGCCCTCCGTCACCGAACTGGGCGGCAAGTCGCCGGTCGTCGTCTTCGCCGACGCCGACTTCGACCTGGCGCTCGGAGCGGTAGCCGCCTCCGCGTTCGGCAACGCCGGGCAGACCTGCTCGGCCGGCACCCGGCTGCTCCTCCAGCGCGGTGCCGAGGAGTTCCTGGACAAGCTCGTCGCGCACGTCGCGTCCCTGCGCCTCGGCCCGGGGCTCACCGACCCGGACGTCGGCCCGCTCGTCGCCGCACGGCAGCGGGACCGGGTCCTTGGCTACCTGGAGCTGGCGCGGGAGGAGGGCGCCGTGGCGCGAGTCGGCGGAGGTGCCCCCGCCGACCCCGAACTGGCCGACGGCTACTACGTCCAGCCGACCGTGCTCACCGGACTGGACAACCAGGCCCGTTGTGCCCGCGAGGAGATCTTCGGCCCCGTCGTCACGGTCATCGAGTTCGACGACGCGGACGAGGCACTGGAGATCGCCAACGACAGCCCGTACGGCCTGGCCTCGTACGTGTGGACCCGCGACATCGACAAGGCGATGCGGCTGGCCGAGGGCATCCGCGCAGGCCAGGTCTATGTCAACGCCACCGGCGTCGGCACCGGCGTGGAGCTGCCCTTCGGCGGCTACAAGCACAGCGGCTGGGGCCGGGAGAAGGGTCTGGAAGGCCTGGCCAGCTACCTGCAGACCAAGAACGTCTGCATCGGGTTCGGGAACCGGTCATGAGATACCGGACGCTCGGCGAGCGCGGCCCGATCGTCTCCGCGGTCGGCGTCGGCGGCAACAACTTCGGCGCCCGCCTCGACGAGGAGGGCACCAAGGCCGTCGTCCACGCCGCGCTCGACGCGGGGATCACGCTGTTCGACACCGCCGACATGTACGGCGGGGCCGGCGAACGGGGCGGCTTCCGCGGCGACGGCGAACGGCTCCTCGGTGCCGCGCTCAAGGGCAGCCGTGACCACGTGGTGCTGGCCACCAAGTTCGGCATGGAGATGAGCCGGGACGCCGACCTGTACGGTCCGCGTGGATCCCGCGCCTACATCAGGTACGCGGTGGAGGCGTCACTGCGCCGGCTCGGCACCGACCGGATCGACCTGTACCAGTACCACGAGCCGGACGGCGTCACGCCGCTGGAGGAGACGCAAGCCGCGCTCCAGGAGCTGGTCCACGAGGGCAAGATCCGGTACATCGGCTGCTCCAACCTCCCCGCCGAGTACGTCACGGACGTCTTCGTGTCCACTCAGAACCGCTACCACCTGCTCGACCGCGGCGTGGAGCGGGACCTGATCCCGGCCTGCCTGCGCCACGGCGTAGGTCTGCTGCCGTACTACCCGCTGGCCAACGGCCTTCTCAGCGGCAAGTACCGGCGCGGTGAGGAGCCCCCGCCGGGCAGCCGGCTGTCCTGGCGGCAGGGCTGGCTCACCGACGCGGCCCTCGGCAAGGTCGAGGCGCTCACCGAGTACGGCGCCGATCGCGGCCTGACCCTCCTCCAGGTCGCGGTCGGCGCACTGGCGGCCCTCCCCGCCGTCGGCTCCGTCATCTGCGGCGCCATGACCCCCGACCAGGTCACCGCCAACGCGGCGGCGGCCGACTGGATACCGAGCCCGGCCGACCTGGCCGT
The DNA here is from genome assembly GCF_020982545.1 of Streptomyces sp. MNU76. GTDB lineage: Bacteria > Actinomycetota > Actinomycetes > Streptomycetales > Streptomycetaceae > Streptomyces. The sequence goes on from NZ_JAJKLK010000008.1 coordinate 190,626, forward strand.
ACTCGACGCGATCGTCGCCCCTGGCGAACGCGTCGTCTGAAGTCCCCACCCCTGTTGAGAGAACCGCGAGAGCAAGGCTGGACACCATGCGAGAGATCGTCACCTTCGACGCCTACGCCACCCTGATCAACTTCGAGCTCGGTCCCACCACCCTGAAGGTTCTGGAGGATCGGCTCGACCTGGACAACCTGGATGTCGACGAGTTCCTCGACGACTTCCGCGTCATGCGCTTCCAGGCCGTCCTGGAGGCCTACCGCCCCTACCACGAGGTCCTGCACTCCAGCCTGCGCAACGCCATGCGCCTGCACGGCCTGGAGTACCGCGAGACCGACGGCGAGGCCCTCGTGGACGCCGTCCCCACCTTCGGCCCCTGGCCGGAGGTCCCGGAGGCCCTGCGGCAGCTGAAGACCAAGTACGAGATCGCCATCATCTCCAACTCCGACGACAACCTGATCGCGCGGAACGTCGAGAACATCGGCGTCGAGTTCGACTACGTCATCACCGCCCAGCAGGCCGGCGCCTACAAGCCGGACCGCCAGACCTTCAAGCACGCCTTCCGGACCATGGGTGTCGAGTCGTCGCAGGTCATCCACGTCGCCCAGGGCTGGGAGTACGACCACATCCCGACCCGCGACCTGGGCCTGAAGCGCCGGGTGTGGATCAACCGCTACGGCCGCAAGGGCAGCGCCGACTACCAGCCGTACGACGAGCTGCCCGACCTGTCGGGTCTGCCGAAGCTGCTCGGCTGCTGACCGACGGCGCAACGGCGAAACAGACCGAGAACACAGAGGACGCACGCCATGAAGCAGATCCCCTACTGGATGGACACAGCCCCCGCCCTGCCCGACCGTTCCGGGAAGGACCTGCCCGACGAGGCGGATGTGGTGGTGATCGGCGGCGGCCTCACCGGCCTGTCCACCGCTTACCACGCCGCCCGCAAGGGTGCCCGGGTCGTCCTGGTCGAGAAGGACCAGGTCGGTTCGGGAGCCTCCGGGCGCAACGGCAGCCACTGCAACCCCGGCATCACCATCAGCCCGGCCCAGGCCCGCCAGCGCTACGGGCAGGAACGTGCTCGCGAGCTCTACGACGCGTTCCGCGTCGCAGTGGACCTCGTCGAGGAGATCGCGGTCAAGGAGAAGATCGACTGCGACTTCCACCGTGCCGGGCGCCTCGGCTTGGCCTGCAAGCCCAAGCACCTCGAGGGCATGCACGCCAAGCAGCGCGACCTGGCAGAGAACTTCGGCCACGAGACGGTCGTCCTGAGCAAGAGCGAGCTGCGCGCCGAGCTGGGCTCGGACCACTACCACGGCGCCCTGCTCGACCCGCTCGGCGCAGCCCTGCACGTGGGCAAGTTCGTCGTCGGCCTGGCGGACGCCGCCGAGCGTGCCGGTGCCGAGATCCACGAGCGCAACGCCGCCACCGGCCTCACCCGCCTCCCTGGCGGCGGCTTCGTGGTGGAGACCATGCGCGGCACCATCCGTGCCAAGCAGGTCATGGCGGCGACGGACGCCTACACTGACCAGTCGATGCCGTGGTTCCGCAAGCGGCTGATCAACGTCGGCAGCTTCATCATCGTCACCGAGCCGCTGGGGGAGGCGCGCGCCAAGGAGCTCATCCCCAACGGCCGCCTGCTGGTCGCCCACAAGAACGTCGGCAACTACATCCGTCTCACGCCGGACAACCGCCTCGCCTTCGGCGGCCGGGCCCGCTTCGCCCCGTCCAACCCGGCGTCCGACGTCAAGAGCGGTGACATCCTCAAGCGGGAGATGACGGAGATCTTCCCGCAGCTGGCGGGGGTGCGCATCGACTACGTGTGGGGCGGCATGGTCGGTTTCTCCTGGGACCGCATCCCGCACGCGGGCGAGGTCAACGGCCTGTACTACTCCATGGGTTACTGCGGCCACGGCGTCCAGATGGCCACGTACATGGGCCGCGCGGTCGCCGAGATGATGGACGGCAATCCGGAGGCCAACCCGATGCGCGGCTTCGGCTTCCCGAAGGTGCCCGTCCCCTTCTACAACGGCACTCCCTGGTTCCTGCCGTTCGGCGGCGCCTACTACAAGGCGAAGGACCGCCTGCTCTGAGCAGGTACCGACACCGGCGACACCACGGGGCCTTCCGCGCAGCCGCGCGGAAGGCCCCCCATGCCCCCCGAGAGAAGCCCTCAGCCTCATGAACGCCGTCACCCGCATCGAGCACGACCTGCTCGGCGACCGGGATGTCCCCGTCGACGCCTACTGGGGTGTGCACACCCTGCGCGCCACGGAGAACTTCCCGATCACCGGCACTCCCATCTCCGCCTATCCGCATCTGATCGACGCCCTGGCCGCCGTGAAGGAGGCCGCCGCTCTCGCCAACGAGGAACTCGGGCTGCTGGCGGCGGAGAAGGCCGCCGCGATCGTCGCCGCGTGCCGGGAGATCCGTGACAGCTCGCTGCACGACCAGTTCGTCGTCGACGTGATCCAGGGCGGCGCCGGCACCTCGACGAACATGAACGCCAACGAGGTCGTCGCCAACCGGGCTTTGGAGTTGCTGGGGTTCGAAAAGGGCCAGTACCGGTACCTGCATCCCAACGAGGACGTCAACCTCGGTCAGTCGACCAATGACGTCTATCCGACCGCCGTGAAGATCGCGACGGTGTTCGCGGTGCGCGGGCTGCTCAAGGCGATGTCGGTGCTCCAGGACGCGTTCGCGCGCAAGGCGGTCGAGTTCCGTGACGTGCTGAAGATGGGCCGGACCCAGTTGCAGGACGCGGTGCCGATGACGCTCGGGCAGGAGTTCTCGGCGTATGCCGTCATGATCGAGGAGGACCGGTCCCGTCTTGCCGAGGCGGTCGAGTTGATCCATGAGATCAACCTGGGTGCGACGGCCATCGGCACGGGCCTCAATGCCCCTGCGGGGTACGCGGAGTCGGTGCGCCGCCACCTCGCCGAGATCACCGGGCTGCCGCTGGTCACCGCGGCCAACCTGGTCGAGGCCACCCAGGACTGCGGTGCGTTCGTGCAGATGTCGGGTGTGCTCAAGCGGATCGCGGTGAAGCTGTCCAAGAGCTGCAACGACCTGCGGCTGCTGTCGTCCGGGCCGCGCGCGGGCCTGGGTGAGATCAACCTGCCGCCGGTGCAGGCGGGTTCGTCGATCATGCCGGGCAAGGTCAACCCGGTGATCCCCGAGGTCGTCAACCAGGTCGCCTTCGAGGTCATCGGCAACGACGTCACCATCACCATGGCCGCCGAGGCCGGACAGCTCCAGCTCAACGCCTTCGAGCCGATCATCCTGCACTCCCTCTCGGAGTCCATCACCCACCTGCGGGCCGCCTGCTTGACGCTGGCCGAGCGTTGCGTGAACGGCATCACCGCCAATACCGAGGCACTGCGCCAGACCGTGGAGAACTCCATCGGCCTGGTCACCGCCCTCAACCCGCACATCGGCTACTCGGCGGCCACCGACATCGCCAAGGAGGCCCTCGCCACCGGCCGGGGCGTGGCCGAACTCGTCTTGGAAAAGGGCCTGTTGCCCGCCGAGACACTCGCCGACCTGCTGCGGCCGGAGGCCGTGGCGGGCCGCGGTCAGGTGCTGGCCCGACAGGGAACGAACATGAGACTCCAGAACGTCAACGCCGTGTCACCGGAGCATCAAGCGGCATCAGGTGCTTCATGACCAGGAACGCGCTCAGTTGGTTGTTGTTGAGCAGCTCACGTGCGTTATCGGCAGTCGTCTCCACGAGCGGGCTGGACTGCTGGCAGCGGCGTCCCGCCCCGCTGCCTACCGGCGCGTCAGAGAGGACTCCATTCCGCTGCGCCGGCTCGCTGCGCACCATCGCCACGAGAGGGGAAGAGGGTCGCCGTCTCACACCGGTTGCCAGATATGGGCGAGCGTTGAGGCGGTGAGGAGTTGCTCGGGGTGTCCCTGCCCCGCCGGCCGACCGTCGTGGAGCAGGAGGCAGGCGTCCGCCGAGCGTGCGGCTTCCAGGTCGTGGGTGGCCTGAACGACGGTACTGTCGTCGGCGACCAACTCCGTCAGCAGCGCAGCGATCCGGTCCCTTGCTTCGGGGTCCAGGCCCGTGGTCGGTTCGTCCAGGAGGAGCAGGTCCGACTCCTGGGCGATTCCTTGGGCGATCAGGGCGGGTTGCCGCTGTCCGCCGGAGAGTTCTCCGAGTTGGCGGGTGGCGAGGTCAGTGATACCGAGCCTCTCCATGCGGTCCACCCCGGCCTGTCGGGCGACGCCGGAGACGCTGACGGGTGAGCCATTCTGGGCCGCTGCTTCGAGGGCGCCGACCATCCGCTGCTGTCGGCGGTCAGTGCTGTCCTGGCGGCCTTGGCGCATCATGCGTACTTCCGGGGCGGACGTCGGGCAGGGGCTTCCGATACGGGGCACGTCGAGCATCACGCTGCGGCTGCGCCGGACCACGGCGACGGCCTCCTGAATCTCTGCCCGTTCCTCGGAACTCAGGTCGCCGAGGTAGGCCTTGACCTGGGCGATCAGGCGCCGGACTCGGCGGATCCCCTCGACCGAGGTACGGCCTCGCTGCGAGCCCGGTCAACCTCTCCAACGCGGACATCAGCCGCTCACGGGTGCGCAGCAGGTCAGGGCTCCTGGCGCACGCCGTCAGGGGACACCGACTTCGCCGTTCGCCCGATTACTCGCCCGGCTCGAGCGCCGCGGGCATGCGGTACCGCACGATCGGGCTGTCTCTTGTTTGAGGGCCAGCGCAGCCGGTCCTTGGCCTTGTAGTACGCCCCGGCGAAGGGCGGGAACCAGGCGGTGCCGTTGTAGAACGGCACCGGAACCCTGGGGAAGCCGAAGCCGCGCATGGGGTTGGCCTGAGGGTGGCCGCCATGACCTGCGTGGCGCGGATGGTGCCGTGCAGGGTCTCGACGAGGAAACCGCCCTCGGGGAGGCGGTGCAGCGCGGTGGCGGCGTTGCGTTCGTGGATCTGAGCCCCGGCGAGTTCGGCGGCCTCGGCCAGGCCATGGACGTATGTGCCGACGTGAAGATGCGCGCTGAGCGCGTCGAGCAGGGCTCCGTGGTAGTAGTCGGAGCCCAGCTCGGCACGTAGATCGCTCTTGCTCAGCAGCGTGGTGTCGTGGCCGAAGTAGTCGGTCAGGTCGCTCTGCTTGGCCCGCATGCTCTCGAAGTGCTGCGGCTTGAACGCGACGCCCAGACGTCCTACGCGGTGGAAGCCGCAGTCGATCTGCTCCTTGACCGTCAGCTCCTCCACAGCGCTTTCGCGCCTCGGCGGGACTGATGGTGATGCCCTGGGCGCATGCTGGGGTGTCTTGTCTGGGGCCCGGCTCAGCAGCCGAGCAGGGCCGGCAGGCCGGACAGGTCGGGCAGCTCGTCGAAGGGCTGGTAGTCGGCGCTGCCGCGGGCGCCCATGGAACCGTTGTGGCCGTAGCGGTTGATCCACACGCGGCGAGCGAGGCCGAGGTCGCGGGTCGGGATGAGGTCGTACTCCCAGCCCTGGGCGACGTGGATGACGTGGGCGGGGTCGATGTCCATCGTCTGGAAGGCGTACTCGAAGGTCTGCCGGGACGGCTTGTACGCCTTGGCCTGCTGGGCGGTGATGACATGGTCGAACTCGACGCCCATGTTGGCCAGGTTCTGGGCGATGAGGTCGTCGTCCGTGTTGGAGATGATGGCGATCTCGTACCGGGACTTCAGCGCCCGCAGGGCGGCCGGGACCTCGGGGTGGGGGCCGAAGGTGGGCACGGCCGCGACCAGGGCCTCGCCGTCGGACTGCCGGTACTCCAGGCCGTGCAGCCGCATCGCTGTTTCCAGGCTGGCGGGCAGCAGCTCGCGAAAGGGGCGGTATGCCTCCAGGACGGCGTGGAACCGCATGATGCGGAAGTCGTCGAGGAACTCGTCGACGTTCAGACGGTCCAGGTCCAACCGGTCGGCCAGGACCTTCAGGGTGGTGGGGCCGAGCTGGAAGTCGACCAGAGTGCCGTAGGCATCGAAGGTGACGATCTGACGCATGATATTCAACCTCTTTTCGGGCGTAAAGGGCATTCTTTTTAACGGGAGTTGCGATCTGGTCGAGTGCGGCCAGGTCGGCCGCATGGGAAGTTCAGGAGCTGCCGAGGCGTTGGGGCGGCGACCTGTCACGGCGAATGCTGATGCGATGAGCCTCTCTCCGGCTCGAGGCGATGCGTCAGTGAAGCACTGTGGAGAATCCGGCAACAAGGGACGTGAGGCCGCGAGATCGACCGCGTATTTTGTGCCTGTGCACAATCTCCCTGTCAGGGTTCCGATGTAGTTCTGCTCGGCGGCCAAGGCTGCAGTCCTCATGAAACGCATATCGCCTCTGACCGTCACGCTTCGGCTCAAGCTCCCTCGGTCGCGGCCCCGGCCCGGTTGTCGCCCCGGCCCGTCCAACGATCGGTGGATCAGGACATCGTCGCCCGGAAGCGGGCGCCGGCGTCCGTCTCCAGCCAGGCCAGGGCGAGGACCAGCCGGGCGGCCTCGTTCGGTCGGGACAGCTTCAGCCCGGTCGCCTCTTCCGCGGCCTGCAGGCGATTGCCCACCGTGTTCCGGTGACGGTAGGTGCGTGCGGCCACCTCGGCGACAGAGCCCAGGTCGAGGTACCAGCGCAGGGTCTCTACGATGCTGTCGCGGTCGCGCAGCCTGAGCAGTGGGCGCAGCACGTCGGCGGCCATCGCACCGGTGAGCTCCTCCTGCGTCGACATGATCGCCCCGATCCAGTGGCCCTCCACGTGCCGTACTCCGGGCTGCGCGGAGCTGCGGATCGCGGCACGTGCGAACCGGATGCCCCGCGCCGTCAGCGCCAGCCCTGGGACTTCCGCGACGCCGCAGCGCCACGGGGCGAACGGCCGGAGCATGGCAAGCATGGCCTCTTCATCGCACCGTCCGTGACCGATGATGCCGAGGAGCTCGTCGCCCATCCATCCGAAGTGACGTACCAGTCCGCCCCGACGCAGCGCATCGTCGACCTGGGACACAGCCGGGTCCCCGGTAGGAACGGATTCGACCACGACCACGGTCAGGGCGACGTTCTCGGAGAAGCCCAGCAACGTGGAGGCCTCGGCGACGGTGGAGGGATCCTGCTCCCCTTCCAGGACCAGGCGGCTGAAGGCTCGGTTGCGCACCTCCGTACGACGGCTCGCCAGGTCGCGCTCGGTGCGGCGGTAGGCGTCGACGACCTCGACGCTGTTGGCGTCCGTCGCCTCCCAGACGCGGATCAGCCCGTCGAGGAAGTCGGGATCGGCGCTGATGCCACGTGCTCGCCCCTCTGCGAGCACGGCCTCCCACAGGGTCCTGAGGTCCAGCTGGAAGGAGTGCATCAGAGCGGTCAGGGGAAAAGCCTGCTCCGCTCGCTCGCGTCCCACGTCCTCGGTGGCGCGCGAGACGGTCCGGGGCACGGGATCGCCGGCGAGCCGGGTCAGGGCGAGTTCGAGGGTTCGTCGCATCCCCTCCCTTTTCCGGACCGGGTCCCAGTCCACCGACGCGTAGGCAGGCTCCTCGGCTTCCAGCTGTTCGAGAGCGCGAGAGGTCAGTTCGTCGAGCCGCTCATCGAGGAGCCGGCGCGCGATCGCCTGCACGGCGTCGTGGCGGGCCCGGCCCTGACGGCGTCCCGGCCCGCTCACGAGGACCGCCTCTCCCGGCGACAGCCGTCACCGCACGGATCCGGGGCCGTTTCCGGGTGATGGCGCTGCAATGCCGGTGGGGCTCCCTGGCAGTAATTGTGCACAGGCACAAAATACGGGGTCGATCTCGCGGCCTCGCGTCCCTTGTGGCCGGATTCTCCGCGGTGTTTCATCTGACGCATCACCTGAAGAAAGCTCGTGACATGGGCGCCGCGTCCCCCGGGTCAGTGTCGGCGGTTCGCCAGGCGCAGCGGGATCGCGATCACCCAGGACTTCCCCCAGAGACTACGCCGAGCTCAAGGCGAGGGCCGATGACCATGAGGAGACCGTTGGAACCCGCCGCGGCCCTCCGCCTTTGACGGACGGCCCACCTCGGACCTGATCGCCCGACCAGGTGCTGAAGCGCGTCCTGGCCCGGGCCCCTGCGGCCGTCGGAGTGGGGCATCGAGGGGAAGGACCGAACGGGGGAGTTCGCTCTGGGCCTGTCGGTCGCCGACTTGGCCGAAGTCTGCGCAGCCCGTACAGCGATCGAGACACAGCCGCGGCAGCCCTGCCTGTCACCCCTCCCGGGAACCGCGATCGATCGCGACCTGACGACGAGAGAGAGAACGACCGATGACCTCAGCGTCCACCACCGGCCAGGACGGAACGACCGTCCCCGGTCACAACGGCCAACTGCCGGGCTCGCTCATCGATCACGTGCTGCGGCAGTCCTTCGGACTCGAGGGATATGTCCAGCATCCACTGGGAGGGGAGATCGACCAGAACGTCCGGATCGCCGGCGACGACGGCATGCGCTACTTCGTACGGGTCACCCGCGCGGAGCCGGACTCGGCCGACGTCCTCTGGCAGAACTCGCTCTTCCAGCATCTGGCCGCCACCGTTCCCGACCTTCCGGTGCCACGGCTGGTCCCGACACGCGAGGGGAAGTTCCTTGCCGCCGTCGTCCACGAGGGCCGAACGCACGTGGTTCGCGTGATGAGCTGGCTCGAGGGCCGGGTCCTGGCGGAACTCGACGACCACCCCGCGGCGCTTCTACGTCAACTGGGAGAAGCCGCCGGGCGGCTGAGCCTCGGACTCTCCAGCATGGAGCCACCGGTGGGCCTGGAACCGCACGACTGGGACATGCGCCGGGCCGCTGAGATCGTCGAGGCGTCGCTGCACGCCGTACAGGATGCGGACCGGCGGGAGTCGGTGTGCACGATCATGGGCTGGTACGACGATCTCCTGCCGGCATGGGACCGACTGCCGCGGAGCGTCGTACACCAGGATCTCAATGACGCCAACGTCCTGGCCGACGCCGACGCGCACGGGGCGCTGCGGATCTCGGGCATCGTCGACCTGGGCGACTCGCTCTACAGCGTGCGCGCGGCGGAGGTGGCGATCGCGGCGGGCTACGCCATGGTCCGCAAGGCCGACCCGCTCGCTGCGGCGGCCGAAGTCGTGGCCGGCTTCCACTCGGTGCTCCCCCTCACGGCTGAGGAACTGGCGGCTGTCTATCCGTTGGCGGCCGCCCGGCTGTGCATGAACGCCGTGACGTGGACGCGCCGGGTCGCCGAGAGCGACACGCCGTACGGGCGGACCCGCATGCAACACACCTGGCCCGCGATCAGGCAGGTCGCCGAGGTCTGCCCCGACGTCGCCGAGGCGACGTTCCCGGTCGCGTGCGGGCTCCCCCCGACGCGGGAGCAGCGGGGTCTGGAAGAGGTCCTGGCAGAGGCGGCCCGAGACGGTGCCCCGTACGCACCGGCCCTCCAGCCGCTCGACCTGCGACCCGCAAGTGATCTCTTCGACGAAGTCGACTGGCACGACGCCAGGGTGGTGCGGGCGAGCATCGACGATGTCCTCGACGGGCGACAGCGACGGGGCTATGTGCCCCACCTCAGCGCATCGCTGCTCCTGGGGGGCCGACGCCGTCCGGGAGCCGACGAGCCCGCGACGGTCCAGGTCGGCGGCTCGCTGATCCTGGCAGACGCCGAGGAGGTTGCCAGCCCGCTGTCCGGAGTCGTCGAAGCCCGCGGTGGCGCCGGGATGCCGTTGGTGCTGCGACATGCGGTCGAGGGGCTGGAGTTCTGGACGTGCTGGTGGGGACTCGACCACACGCCGCCCGTCGCGGCGACGGTCCCGGCCGGGGCGCTGTTGGGACGCGTCGGCGCGAGCGACGAGAAGGACCCGCTCGGGCCCTGCGTCCAGGTGCAGGTCCACCGCACCGCGCGGATGGCCACGTGGCCGCCGCCTCGTGTCGTGCCGCCTTCCGCACGGCAGGTGTGGAGCCACCTGTCACCCGACCCCGCCCGGCTCCTCGGATTCACCCAATCCCCCACCGCGGTCCCCACCATTGACGACGTCGTCTCAGTGCGCCGTCGCCACATCGCTCGTTCCCAGCGCAACTACTACCGCACCCCGATGAACCTCGTGCGTGGGCGGGACGTGTGGTTCCACGACGAGAACGGCCTGGCTTATCTGGACTCGTTGAACAACGTCACCCACGTCGGCCATGCCGAGCCACGGGTGACGGCCGCCGCCACCCGACAGCTGCGCAAGCTCAACACCAACAGCCGTTTCGTCTACCCGCAGATCGCCAGTTACGTGCAGAAGCTGGTAGCCACCCTGCCCGACCCGCTCGAGGTCGTCTTCCTCGTGTGCACCGGCAGCGAGGCGAACGACCTGGCGCTGCGGATCGCCCGCCAGGTGACAGGGCGCCGGCACATCGTCAACATCGACGGCGCGTACCACGGAAACACCGGCGTGGTGACCGGGATCAGCCCGAACCGTTACAAGGGCCCCGGCGGCGCCGGGGCACCCGCGACCACCCACGAGGTCGTCATCCCCGACCGCTACCGCAGCACCTACGGGTACGACGACGCGGACGCCGGAGCCAAGTATGCGCGCGACGCCGCCGCTGTCATCGAGCGGATCACGGCCGACGGCCGACCCCCGGCCACCTTCATCGCCGAGTCCCTGATGGGATCGGGTGGGAACATCGTGTTCCCCGACGGCTACCTCGACGGCGTGTTCACCGCTGCCAGGCGGGCGGGCGCCCTGTGCATCTCCGACGAGGTCCAGGTCGGCGTCGGACGACTCGGGCCCTGGTGGGGTTTCGAGCTCCAGGGGGTGGTCCCGGACATCGTCACGATGGGCAAGCCGCTCGGGAACGGGCATCCCCTCGCGGCGGTGGTCACGACCCGGGAGATCGCCGACGCGTTCGACACGGGCATGAAGTACTTCAACACCTTCGGTGGCAACCCGGTCTCCTGCGCGATCGGCGAGGCCGTGCTCGACATCGTCGAGCAGGACGGGCTGAGGGAGAACGCCGTGAGCGTGGGCGGGTACTTCGCCCAGTCGCTGCGAGAACTCCAACAGCGCCAACCGCTCATCGGTGACGTACGGGCGGAAGGGCTCTACCTCGGCGTCGAACTGGTCCGCAACCGCACCACCAAGATGCCGGCCACCGAGCAGGTCTTCATGGTCACCGAGCTCATGAAGGAGCGAGGCGTCATCGTCTTCCCCAATGGCGTGCACGACAACGTACTGAAGATCAAACCGCCCATGACCTTCCGTCGCGAGCACGTGGATCTCTACGTCGACGTGCTGGACGAGGTCCTGTCCCTGCCCGAGCTGCGCTCGGCCGTTCAGTCCTGAGACGGGCAACCGTCTACTGAGGCAGTGCACGAGAGTGGCCCACGAGCCAAAGGGCCCGCGTCTCGTCGCCAAGGGGCACGCTCCGTTACTGCGCCCGCTCGGCGCTGCGCCGGGCGCGCGGGCTCCGTTGGCAGGACCTACCCGCAGCTCCGGTGGATAGTGGTCGTCGGCCGTGTCATGGCTGCCTCGCCCGTGGCGGGTGAGGCGCCGCCACGGCTTCTGAGCTGCGATGGAGAGTGTGGAACGGTCGTCGTCCGAGGGCGGCGGTGGCGTTCCGGACCCACTCGGTCTCGGCGAGGAGGACACCGTGAAGCAGTGGCGGGCTCTGATCGTCCTCGGGACGGCGCAGTTCCTGATGGTGCTGGACACGTCCGTCATGAACGTCTCGATCAGTCAACTGGTCGAGGACTTCGACACCGAGGTCACCGCCATCCAAGCCGTCATCACGCTGTACGCCCTGGTCATGGCTGCCTTCATGATCATCGGAGGGAGACTGGGCGACATCTTCGGCCGCCGTCGGCTCTTCTTCCTCGGGCTCGTGGTCTACGGCACCGGCTCGGCCCTGACCGCCGTCGCGCCCACCCTGTGGGTCCTCGCCCTCGGCTGGTCGGTCATCGAGGGCCTCGGCGCCGCGATGGTGCTGCCGGCCATGGCCGCCCTCGTCGCCGAGTCCTACCGGGGCCGGGACCGGGCTGTCGCCTACGGCGTCATCGGCGGACTGGCCGGGGCCGGTATCGCCGTCGGCCCGCTGCTCGGCGGCTGGGTGACGACGTACCTCACCTGGAGACTGGTCTTCGCCGGCGAGGTCGTGGTCGTCCTGGCCGTCCTGTGCTTCCGCCGGGCGATCACCGAAGCACCCCGGACCGGGCCCCGGCCCTCGATGGACGGGGTCGGCGCCGCGCTGTCGGCGGCGGGCCTCGGTCTCGGCGTGCTCGCTGTGCTGCAGAGCAGCACCTGGGGCTGGGTGCAGCCCCGCAACCCGCCGTTCACCGTCATGGGCTTCGCCCCGACCCTCTTCGTCGTCGGTGCGGGGGTGCTGGTCCTGGCCGCCTTCGCGCGCTGGGAGCGCCGACGCACGGCCCGTGGCAGCGAACCCCTGGTCCACCTGCCCCTCCTGCACCGGCCCCCGCTGCGCTCGGGTCTGCTGGCCCTGCTCGGCCAGAACCTGATCCTGCTCGGGCTGTTCTTCACCATCCCGCTCTACCTCCAGGTCGTGCAGGGTTTCGACGCCTTCCAGACCGGACTCCGGTTGCTCCCCGTGTCCGTCGCCATGCTCGCCGCCTCCCTGGTGGCCTCCCGGCTGGGCCGGCGGGCCGGACCGCGCCGGGTGGTACGGCTGGCGCTGGCGACCCTGGCCGGGGCCATCGTGTGGCTGCTGTCCACCATCGACCCCGTCATCGACGACACCCAGTTCGCGCTCGCCATGGCACTGCTCGGCATCGGCATGGGGCTGCTCGCCTCACAGCTGGGCAACGTGGTGCAGTCCAGCGCGGGCGAGGAGGAACGCAGCGAGGTCGGCGGTCTGCAGTTCACGGCCCAGAACCTGGGCTCCGCCCTCGGCACCGCGCTCATCGGATCGCTGCTCGTCGGCGCCCTGGCCCAGGCCGTCACCTCACAGGTCGAGGACGACCCGGCGCTGTCGCAGGAGGCCAGGCAGCAGACGGGTGTCGCGCTCGAGGCCGGGATCAGCTTCGTCCCCACCGACCAGGTGCGTACGGCGGCCGAGCGCGCCGGGCTGCCGCCGGCCGAGGTCGACGCCCTGGCCGACTCCTATGCCTCGGCCCAGCTGGACGGCCTGAAGGCGGCGATCCTCGCCACCGGAGGCATCACCCTAGCCGCGTTCCTGGTCACCCCAGGCCTGCCGGGCGGACGGTCGGACCGTCCGGCAGCACCTGGAACCGGCCGTCCGGTACCTCCGGGAACGGACCGGGAGACGCCACCGGTGCCGGACCGGTCCCAGCCGCGTGGCACCGGCACCCGGGGCGACCCGGCCGCCCCGCGCCGCTCGGAACACTGAATCGGCCGGCGTCGAGAGGAGGTGGGGACGATGTCCACGACAGGGCGAGCCGCGTCCCGGGACGAGCGCCACGCGGAGCGACGGGCCCGGGCCGACTACACCGGCGGCGTCTACGGATCGATGCTCGCCTCCTCCGTGATCATCGGCGCCGGGACCCTGGGGGAGTACCCCCGCCTCGAACTCGTCCTTCTGCTGCTGCTCACCGGCCTGGCGTTCTGGATCGCGCATGTGCACGCCCAACTGTTCGGAGCGCGGCTCGCGCAACGGTATCCGGACCGCCGGATCGTGCTGAAGGTGTGCCGCGACGAGTGGCCGATCGTCAAGGCCGCGGTACCGCCGGCCGCCGCCGTCGCGGTCAGTCCGCTCCTCGGCCTCGATGTGCCGGGCGCCCTCTGGCTGGCGCTCGCGGTGGCCGTGGTCGGACAGGTGGGCTGGTCGGTGGCGGCGGCCCGCCGCGTCCACGCCCCGTGGGGCCTGGTCGCCGTCACGGCCTCGGTGAACCTGCTGCTCGGCCTCCTGATCACCGCGTTCAAGCTCTACCTGACCCATTGACTCCCTGACCCATTGACTCCCCGACCCACTGACTCACCTCTCCGGGGTGAGGCCGGGCCGGTGCCGCAGGACCGACGATCGAAGAGACGACGAATGGGGGTACACCGCTCATGCGCTACGAGATCCGCGTCGAGGGAAAGCTGTCGAAGGCGCTGACCGGTGCCTTCCCCGAACTGGACCATGTGGTGATGTCCGGCCACACCGTCCTGTTCGGGCACGTCGTGGACGAGGCGCATCTGTACGGGCTGCTGGCCCGTTGCCAGTCCCTGGGGCTGCGCGTCCTGGAGATGCGTCAGCTGCCGGAATGAACCCCGAAGGGCCGCTGGTACGTCAGAGGCTTTCCGCGCGGACCCGGCCCGTGTGCGCGGCCACGCCCAGCGCCTCGAAGTCCCGGTCGTTGCGGTCGGCGTAGGACTGCGCGAACTCGGCGAGCGCCCGGTCGAAGCGGTCGCTGCCGCCCAGGTAGGCGGCGATGGCGACGGGGTCGCCGGAGCGCGCATGGGCCCGCGCCAGGCTGGCGCCGCACACCCGGGCGAAGAGCCGCAGCAGTCCCGGGTCCCAGGTCTCCGGGCGCGCGATGCCCTTCCAGTCACGCAACTGCCGTACGTAGAAGTCCCGTTCGCGTCCGTCGAGGCCGAGGACATGGGTCCAGCCGAGGAAGATGTCGCTGGTCGTCTGCATCAGCCGCTGCCCCGACACCACCCGGCGGCCCTGGTTGTCGAAGCTGTCGCCGCCGAGCTGGGCGGAGAGCACGGACTCCTGCGCCTCCTTGGCCTGGAGCAGCAACGGGTCGGTGTCGTCGCGGCCGAGCAGCAGCACGATCCAGCAGCGCGTGCCGACGCTGCCGACACCCACCACCTTCCGGGCCATGTCGGCCACGTGGTAGCGGCGCAGCAGATGCCGGCGCTCGGATGAAAGGGTCCGTGCGTACTGGTCCAGCACCTTCCCCAGCTCCTTCTCCTGGCCCTCCACGGCGGAGTCCGCCAGCAGGTCCCGGAGCGGGGTGATCAGCGGAGGGTCGGGGGCGATCAGCCGGCCCTCGGCGGTGACCCGGGTCAGCTTCTCGAAGGCCTGGAGATGGGTGCGCGTACGGGCCTTCGCGGTCGCCTCGGCCGTACGGCGTCGGCTCTCCTTGTCCATCGACGAGGCCAGCAGTTCCCGCAGCCGGTCGGCGTCGTCCTGGGCGTACCAGATGTCCAGGGTGGGCATCCCGGCGAACTCGCGCATGCGGCGCCGGTACGTCTTCACGCACGTCCGTACCGCCCTGTCCTGCTCCTCGGTCGAGAAGCCGTTGGCCCGGCCCGCGATCACGAAGCTGGCCGCCAGCCGTTTCACGTCCCATTCGAACGGGCCGGGCAGGGTCTCGTCGAAGTCGCTGATGTCGAAGACGAGGTGGCGTTCGGGCGAGGCCAGCAGCCGGAAGTTGAGCAGATGGGCGTCACCGCAGAGCTGCACGGTCAGGCCGGTGTTGGGGAGGGGGCCGAGGTCCGACGCCATGAGGGCCGCCGCGCCCCGGTAGAAGCGGAACGGGGATTCGAGCATCCGGCCGTAGCGGATGGGCACCAACTCCGGTACCCGGGTGGCCGACTGACGCTCGATCACCTCGATGGGGTCGGTCCGGTCGGCGTCCGCGTCCGACTCGAACCAGCCGTGGCAGGACCGGGAGGCGCGTTTGCGTGCCTCCCGGCCGTGCGCGGCCCTCTCGGCCACGGTCGGTGACGTCCTGGATGCGCTCGCGCTGGTCATGACACACACCTCCTGAACCGCCGGGCCGGCGTTCCGTCCACCCTCCTCGGCCGTGCGTGCCCGGGGATCACCCGCGGGGGTGATCCGACCGGCGGGGCGGGGGCGGGACGCTGGCCCGGTGAGGTCACCGCACCGCCGTGCGCCGACGGTGCGGAAGCGGCCCGCTCGGCCGCGAGGACGCGACGCGAGGACGCGAGGAGGAGCCATGACCGAGTCCCCTGGCCCGGCACCGCGTAGCGGGCGGACGACTACAGGCCTGGTGGGGCCGGGGCCGGTCCCGGGCGGGGGGCGGTGTGCCCGGTGGCGCGGGCGAAGCGCCCGGTCCGGCGGACCGTAGGCCGGGGAGGCGGGCCGCATACCGGGCGGGGACGCCTCCGCGGTGCTGGGTGATCCGGCGGAGGCGCTGGGGAGGGTCGGCCGGTCCTGGAAGTGGATCCTCGGCTCGGCGCTGGCCACGCTCGTGCCGGGCGTCATCCTCCTGGTCTGGCCGGACGGGACCCTGCACGTCATCGCGGTTCTGCTCGGGCTGTACCTGCTCGCGATCGGGGCGTTCCGGTTCGTCGACGTCTTCGCCCGGGAAGAGGCGGGCGAGCGGCTGCCGGGGCTCCTCCTCGCGCTGCTGTACGTCCTGGCCGGTGTCCTGTGCCTGCGGAACCCGCTGCAGACCATCACCGCGCTCTCGCTGATCGTGGGGATCGTCTGGCTGGCGACCGGCATCCTCACGCTCTACACCGCCCTCGCCGCCAAGAGCCTGCCCCACCGGGGCTTCGTCCTCGGCGTGGCGGTGCTCGGCATCGTCGCGGGGATCGTGGTGCTGGCCCTGCCGACCGAGTCGGCCACGGCACTGACCCGGCTGCTCGGCCTGTGGCTCGTCCTGCTCGGCCTGGCCGAGGCGACGGTCGCCCTCGCCTGGCGGGCCGCCCTCCGCCGGGCGGGCCTCACGGGCTCCCACGCCCATCCGACCACGGGCGCCGTCTGAGCCTCCCGCACACCCCGAGGAGAGGCCATGTTCCCGGGCAACGACTCCGTACCACCGAACTCAGACCCGCCGACCGACAGCACCGGTCCGAGCGGCGAAACCGGCCCGGCCGACAACACCGGCCCGAGCGGCGACACCGACCCGCCCGGCGACAGTGGCCCGACCGACGACACCGGCTCGGGTGGCGGGGCCGCCGCCAGGGGTGGGGACCGAGCGGGGCGGACAGCCCGGTCGGGCCGGCGAACCCGGGCGGGTGTCGTCGGTCGGGCCGGATGACGTACCCGGCGGGCGGCCCGGGCGGAGCGACCGGATCAGCCGACGAGCCCGACGCAGTCGACGAGCCCGAACCGGGCGAGGGGCCGCGGCGGGCGGCGTGATCGGCGCGGGCGCCGGGGACGGTGGGACCGGCACGGGCGAGGGGCCGGGCGGCCGGTGGGTCGGCCCGGCGGCCGCGGGCGCCGGGGGCGGTGGGTATGTGATCAGTGCCGAGGAGCGGGCCGAGTACGAGCGGCTGCGGCGGCACGCCGGCGTGCGGCATCGGCGGCTGCGCAAGGCAGGGGCCGCTGTTCTGCTCGTGGTGACCCTGCTGCTCGCTCCGCTCGCCGTCGTCGCGGCCTGGGTGGAGGACACCGTCGCCGACACCGACCGGTACGTCGAGACGGTCGCTCCGCTGGCGTCCGACCCGGCGATCCAGAACGTCGTGATCGAGCGGCTCACCGACGAGGTCGTCAAGAACGTGGACGTCAAAGCGGTGACGGACGCTCTCACCAAGGTGCTCGCCGAGAACGGCGCGCCGCCGCAGGTGGTGGCCGGCGCCGAGGCTCTCGACGGCCCGCTGCGCTCCGTGGTCAGGACCGTCGTGGACCGCAACGTCACCCGCGTGATCACCAGCGAGCTCTTCCAGCAGGTCTGGGAGGGCTCGAACCGGCGGGCGCACGCGGCCGTGGTGCACATGCTCACCGGCGAGCGGGAGGGCGCGCTGCGCGCCACCGGCGACACGATCCAGCTCGACGTGGGCGCCGTCGTCGACCAGGTGCGGGAGTGTCTCGTGGACGCGGGCTTCGACAAGGCCGCCGCCATCCCCGACAGCGACCGGACGATCACCCTGTTCCACACCGACGAACTGGGCAAGGCGCAGGACGCCATGCGGCTGCTGAACATCCTCGGCACCTGGCTGCCCGTGATCACGATCGCCCTCGCCGCCCTGGCGGTGTGGACCGCCCCGGGTCACCGGGTGATGCTGCTGATCGCGTCCCTCGGCATCAGCCTGATGATGGGGGTGCTGCTCGTCGCGCTGGCCGTCGTCCGCCGTGTCTACCTGGACGCCGTACCTGCGGCGACCCTGCCGCCCGACGCGGCCGCGGCCATCTTCGACACCTTCCTGCGCTTCCTGCGCTTCCTGCGCGACAGTACGCGCACCCTGCTCGTCCTCTTCCTGGCCACGGCCCTCGCCGCCTATCTGTACGGTCCCGGGCGGCTCGCCCGCAGGGTGCGGGCCCTGTCCCGGCGCGGAACCGCGGCGGCCGGGCGGTCGCTGCGGAGCGCGGGACTGAGCACCGGGCGCGCCGGGCGAGGCCTGGCGGCCCACCCCCGCTGGACCACCGGTGTGGTCCTCGGGGCGGGCGCGCTGGCCCTGCTGCTCTGGAACCGCCCCACGGTCGGCGCGGTCGTCCTGGTCGCCGCCGCGGCGGACCCGGTCCCGGAGGAGGCGGCCGGTCTCACCCGCCCGGGGTGAGGCCGGGCGGCTCCGGTCGTGGGCACGCTGGGATCGGCGCCGACCGTGGCGCCCACGGGCGCGCCGAGGACGGCAGGGCACCTGCCGGGCGAATGCCCGGGACGGAGGAGAGACATGAGTGGTCCGACGTACCTCGCGTACGACTACCCGCTGCTGAGCGTCTTCTGGTCCATGCTCCTGCTGTTCCTGTGGATCATGTGGTTCGTGCTGCTCTTCCGGGTCGTCGTCGACATCTTCCGCGACGACGACATGAGCGGCTGGGCCAAGGCGGGCTGGCTGGTCTTCACGATCCTGCTGCCGTTCCTGGGCGTGTTCGTCTATGTGATCGCCCGGGGCAAGAACATGGGCAGCCGCGAGGTGGCGCAGGCGCGTGCGCAGCAGGCGGCCTTCGACGACTACATCCGGCAGACGGCCAAGGGCGGCGACGGACGGTCCAGCAGCGTCGACGAGCTCGCCAGGCTCTCCGAGATCCGTTCGCGCGGCGACATCACGGACGACGAGTTCCGCCGCGCGAAGGAACTGGTCCTGAGCGGCCACGGAGCCTCGGCGGGCACGGGCGTCGGCCCGACCGCCGCCGGGCACTGAGGGCCGATCCGACACGCACCGCACGACGACACCGAATCGAGGCAACGGTATGACCACACACACCGGACACATGCACTCGGCCAAGCGGTCACGGCCCTTCGCCGAGGGGCTGACGGTCTTCGCCGCCGTCATACTCATGATCGCGGGCGTTCTCGACATCCTGCGGGGCGTCATGGCCATCGCCGAGGACGAGGTCTTCGTCTCCACGCCCGACTACGTCTTCCAGTTCGATCTGACCGGCTGGGGCTGGGTCCACCTCGCCCTCGGCGCCGTGGCCGTGCTGGTCAGTCTGGGCCTCTTCCAGGAGTCCCTGTGGGCCCGGGTCGCCGGCGTCGCCATCGCGGGCCTGATCATCATCGCCAACTTCCTGTCCCTGCCGTACTACCCCGTCTGGTCCATCGTGATGATCGCCTTCTCGGCCTTCATCATCTGGGCTCTGTGCGTGACCAGGTGGGACGATTCCGGCTCCGAGCTCCGCTGAGCGAGCGGTCCTCGGTGGAGACAGCTCGTGCAGAGCGGCGCGGCCGAACAGTGCCGCGCCGCCACAGTCGCGTCACGGAGGAGGGACGTATGCCGCCCCCAAGGCGTCGCCCGGCGGACGGAATTCGCCCACGGGTGTTCCCAACTCACCACCGCCCGGCACCGGTTGCCGTCGGTCCGTTCGTGTCCCCGGGCAACTCGGGCGTGCCGACGGTCGTCTCTCTGTACGCTGCGACGCCTCTGTGACGTCCGGGGTGCGGGGCGTGGTGAGTCGTGTGAGACGCCGATCCGTATATCTACCTGCATGTAGAGTCCTGCGGGTTCGGTGATCACGACCGCCGGATGTGTTGGGGGGCAGTCGACCGGCCGGGTGCGGCCGAGGTGGGGAGGGCCGGTGAGTGGTACGGGTAGGCGGCGCGCGGGTGCCGGAGGCGGGGACGCGGCTGACGCGGCGGGGCCGGACGGTGAGCTGGCTCGCCGGCGGCGCGGCCCTGCTCGTCCTCGGTGTCGGCGGCGTCGGGGCCTGGGTCTACAAGGACCTCGACAACAACATCACAGGCGCCGACGTCGACGGCAAGCTCGGCGGCGACCGCCCGGTCAATCTGAGCCCGGGTTCGAAGAACATCATGGTGGTCGGCTCGGACAGCCGCGACGGGGCCAACGCGAAGTACGGCAAGGACCTGACCACCATGCAGTCCGACACGCTCATGGTGCTGCACCTCCCCGCGAACCGGGAGTGGGCCACCGTGGTGTCGTTCCCGCGTGACTCGTGGGTCGAGATAGCGGCGTGCGAGAAGGGCGACGGCAGTACGTCGGGCCGGCACCTGGCGAAGATCAACGAGGCGTTCGCGATCGGCGGCTCCAGCGGTGAGGTCGCCGGCGCGGCCGCCTGCTCGATCAGGACGGTCGAGGCCAACACCGGTCTGCGCATCGACAACTTCATGTCCGTCGACTTCCAGGGCTTCAAGGGGATGGTCGACGCCCTGGACGGCATAGAGGTCTGCCCCGAGCAGGCCATCAAGGACGACAACGCCCTCCTCGACATGGAGGCCGGCTGCCAGACCGTCGACGGCGAGACCGCCCTCGGCTATGTGCGTACCCGCTACGCCGTCGGCGACGGCTCCGACATCGGGCGCATCGGCCGGCAGCAGGAGTTCATGGAGACCCTGGCGGCCAAGGCCAAGTCCCGCCTGACCAGCCCCACTTCGCTCTACGACTTCCTGCAGTCCGCCACCAAGTCGCTGACCACGGACGAGGATCTCGACGGTATCGACCCGCTCTACGACCTCGCCTCCCAGCTCAAGGACATCGCGAGCGACCGGCTGACCTTCCTGACCGTCCCCAACTACCCCCGTGAGGCCGACGTCCCCGCCGACAGGGCCAACATCGTCTGGCAGTACCCGCAGGCCGCCGACCTGTTCACCTCCCTGGCCAACGACAAGGAGGTCGACAAGAAGAAGCTCCAGGCGCAGGCCAAGAACGATCTGATCTACGCCTCCGACGTGCGCGTCCAGGTCCTCAACGGCACCGGTGTCTCCGGTCGGGCCGCCGCGGTCGCCGAGAAGCTGCGCGAGGCGGGCTTCACGGTCGTCGGCACGGGAAACGCGCCCGAGAACACCGACACCACCACGGTCGCCCATCCGGCCGAACTCGCCCAGCAGGCGCGGGTGCTCGCCTCACGGCTGCCCGACGTCAAGGCCGCACGGTCCACGGAGGCGGCGGCTGGAGTGGTGACGCTGGTGGTGGGGTCGGATCTCGATCCGGAGAAGCTGCGGTGACACGGCCGCGGTGACACGGTCGGGGTGACGCGCGGACTCGCCGCGGTCCGGTGGTGGCCGGGCCGCGGCGAGGCGTGACGGGGGATCAGGTGCCGGTGAGGGAGACGGCCACGTCCGTGATGTTCAGGGGGAACTTGGACTTGGCGGCGTCGTTCACGAGCGTGGCCTGCCCCGTGAAGAGGTTGAGGGTGTAGAGGGAGGGCGTGCTCGCGCCGTAGGCGGTGAGGCTGGCGAAGGCCGTGTTGTCCACCGTCTTGCCGCCGCTCAGCGTGCTGTAGATGTCCATCCCGGCGTTGATCTGGGCGTCGAGGCCGAGGTTACCGGTCGCGGCGAGGGTGCCGTTGTTGGCCGGCGACTGGATGACGACCTGGTCGCTGGTCGTGTTGATGTCGAACAGCGTGGTCGCCGTGGTCCCGTCGAGGTCGTTGTTGGTGTAGGCGGCGGCCGACACGCCCTTGGTCGTGCCCTCGGTCGGCGGGGTGGTGAGGTTCAGGTCCTGGATGGTCGTGTTGTTGTTGACGTTGTGCCGCAGGTTCTGGCCGTTGTCGCTGATCACGCGCAGCCGGTCGGCCGCCGGGTTGAAGTCGACGCCGAAGTTCGTGCCGTGCAGCGCGTACTGGAGCTGGGACACCTTGGTGACCACGACGTCCTGGGTGCCCGTCGGGATCTTGATCGTGTAGATGCCGCCCTTGTTGCCCACGCCGTACAGCGTGCCGTTCTGTACCCGGAAGTCGATGCCGATCAGCGCCGTGTCGCCGCTGAGGCCGGTGACGGCCCTGACCCAGTTGAGCACGTCCGCCCGGTCGGTCCAGAACGCGGCCATCAGGGTGCCGTCACCGGTGATCCCGTAGGCGCGCAGGCTGGGGGCGGCGGCGGGGGCGGCGGAACCGGTGCCCGGTGTCCCGAGCATGAGCGCGGTCGACGTGACCATGACCGCCATCGCCGCCATGATTCTCTTTCGCGTGCCAGCTTTCATCGGAGTTTCCCTCCCGTTTGGGCGTGCGCCCGTGTCCGGTGCTCGGTCGAGGAATTTCCGTACCCCTGCCCGTACTGATAGCCGCAACGGTTCCGGAGTGGAGCCGGAATGCATGCGGCGTTCTTCCCCCACGGGTGGGTACGCGGCTCTCATTAAGGACGCTTTACGACTCCTACACAAGCGGAAGCGATGACGGGAACGACCCGATCCAGGAATTTTGCGCACGGTGACAAAAACCCGGTCGGCCCACTTGCCGCCGTTTTATGCGGAGTGATGAACGCCGTCCGGATCTCGACTGTCGGTCCGTTCGTCCGGAATGACATGCTCGCGTCCATGGGGAGCCTCTTCGCCGAACTGGCCCGTCAGGCGCCGACCAACGCCCGCCGGGAGGTCGAGACGTACACACGTGAGATCGCGGAGTTCGGGTTCCTGGACAAGGACCCCCGGGCGCGTGCGCAGACGCTGGACCAAGCGGTCTGGCTCCGCCATCGAACCGTCGAACTCTCGCCACACAACAAGGAGTTGAGCGACAGCGATCTCGAGTACATCGCGTCCATGGGAGAGCTGCGGGCCGGTGCGGGCATGTCGCTCGACGCACGGCAGCAGGTGTTGCGGGTGCACACCGCGCTCATGCTGCGCGAGATCAACGAGGCGACCGAGGCCCAGCGTGCCGCCGGCGTGGACGAACTCATGCGGATCATGACCTGGTTCGCCCCACAGGGCGAGCGCGGCATCGGCGCCTACCGGCAGGGATTCGTCCGTGTGCTGCGCCGCCGAATGCCGTACGTCGAACAGATCGCCCTGCTGGCCCGGTCATTGCTGAACGGGGATCCCATAGCTGCGGAACTCGCCGAGGCAGTCGACATGGAACTGCCGGACCGGTATGCGGTGACGGTGTTCCGGCTGCCTGATCCTCCCCAGGTCGACCGCGTCCTGGAAAACGAGATCGAAACACTGGTGAAGAGCCACCGGGCCCCGATCGTATGGGGTGCGCGGAGCGGCGACGGGAGCGGTGAGCTCATCGCGCTAGTCCCCGTGAATTCCGACGCCGCGCGGGCGGAGAATGTGCCACCGCACACGGTTCCCGACCTCCTGCCCGAGCTCGCCCCGGAGCATGTCGCGGACCTCGTTCGGGACGTGGCCCAGGCCCTCGGCCGCCCCTGTGCCGTCGGCACCGCCGACGCGCCGCTGCCCGAGCTGTCCGACGCGCTCGACAGGGCCCGGCGGATCAGTGACGCCGCCCCGCTGCGGCGGGCCTCCGCGCGTCTGCGGCCGCACACCCTGGCGGACCTCTTCGTCGAACTCGCCGTCGCCGACGTGCCGTTCGTCGACGCCTGGCTGCGCGCACTGTCCGACCGGCTGGCCGCCGGCCCGGACCTGCTGGTCACGCTCGACATGTACTACCGCAACGACATGCACCGCGGCGCCACGGCGACCGCCCTCAACGTCCACACCCGCACCCTCGACTACCGCCTGCGCCGGGTGCGGGAGCTCACCGGCATGGACCCGGGCTCGACCCGGGGGGTGCGCGCGCTCAGCGCGGCCGTCGCCCGGCACCAGTCGGGAGCATGGCGCTGACCACGGACCCACCCGACCCCGCAGCCGCCGTTCCCGGTGCCGTCCGCGATACGGCAGGCTGGGGCCGTGAGCAACAGTGACTCCCTCTTCATCAAGATCTGCGGTCTGCGGACCGAGCAGGACGTCGACACCGCGGTCGAGGCCGGCGCCGACGCCATCGGCTTCGTCTTCTCGGCCAGCCCGCGTCGTGTCGACGCCGCGACCGCCGCACGGCTGGGCCGCCGCGTGCCGGAGCACGTCCTGACGGTGGGCGTCTTCCGGCAGGAGCCCCTGGACGACGTGCGCTCCCTGGCCGCCGAGTCCGGGATCCGGGCGATCCAGCTGCACGGTCCCGACGGCCGCGCCTACTACGACGAGCTGGCGGCCGACGACCGGACACTGATCCGCGCCGCCGCGTTCGACGACGCCGTACCGCGCTGCGGCGAGTTCGGGGAGGACATGCTCCTGCTCGACGCCCCCGTCCCGGGCTCGGGCATCGCCTGGGACTGGGCGAGCAAGCCGCTGGCGGCCTCCGGGGACAAATGGCTCCTCGCCGGCGGCCTCACCCCGGAGAACGTGCGCGACGCCGTCGCCGCCACCGACCCGTGGGGCGTCGACGTCTCCAGCGGCGTGGAGCAGCGCCGAGGCGTCAAGGACCCCGCTCTGATCAGGGAGTTCATCAAGGCGGCCCGCTCCGCGAGGTGACGGACGGCGGCAAGGGCGCCACATCGACGGCTGTGCGTCACGAGACGGGAGCTCTGAGTGGTGCCGCCCGCCGTTCCCCCAGAAGTGACCCTGGGGTAAGGTCCCCACGGTCCCGGCTACCGACTGAAGGTGGTCCGGTACGGGGAGTGTCGGAGGGGCGGCATGGTGAGGGAAACCCAGTCGGGTGAGGGTGTGTCCGTGGAGCTGGACGGGGCGGGGTTGGAGGAGATGTCTCCCGAACCGCTGCTGACCCGGGACTACGAGACGCGTCCGTCGTTGGTGTACGAGCGGCTGAGGCAGCGGCACGGCGCGGTGGCGCCGGTGGATCTGCTGGGCGTCCCCGCCTGGCTGGTGCTGGGCTACCGCGAGGCGCTGCAGGTGCTCCAGGACGGCGCCGGCTGGCCCAAGGGCCTGGAGAACTGGCGGGCCAGGACCGAGGGCCGGGTCCCGGCCGACTGGCCGCTCGGCCCCTCCCTGGAGGTCAACCACGTCCTCATCCAGGGCGGCCCCGGCTACCGGACCCTGCGGACCGCGTGGGACCAGGCGCTCAAGCCCTTCCAGGACCCGCGCAACCCCCAGGCCAAGCGGCTGAAGACGGCCGTCACCGTCTACGCCGACGAGCTGATCACCCTGATGGGCCAGGCGGGCGGCACGGGGCTGGCGGACCTGTCCGCCCAGTTCTCCCGGCCCCTGCCGCTGATGGTGGCCAGCCATCTGCTGGGCTTCCCCGGCTCCCAGGGCGACGACGCCCTGATGGACATGTGGCGGGTGCTGGACGCGGGTCCCGACGCGGGGCCCGCCCTGGACCGGCTGCTCGGCGCGCTGGCGGAACTGGCCGAGCTGAAGCTGAGGACGCCGGGGGAGGACTTCCCCTCCTATCTGCTGGCCGCCCACCCCGACCTCTCGCTCGACGAACTGGCCCGCGAACTCTTCATGCTGCTCGGCATGACCTCCGACCACGTCGGCATCCTCGTCTCCAACACGGTCGTCGAGGTGCTCTCCGGCGAGGACAGCGTGCGGGCCAGCCTCTCCGCCGGCATGGTCCGGGAGGCCATGAACCGGGTCGTCATGCGCAAGCCGCCGCTGGTGAACTTCGTGCCGAGGTTCGCCGCCGAGGACACCAAGCTCGGCAACTACACGATCCGCGCGGGCGACCCGGTCTGGGTCTCCTCCGCCGCCGCGCACGCGGACCCGCTGTTCGCCGACCATGTGGCCCCCAGCACCGCGGTCAGCACCCGGGCGCACCTGTCCTGGGGCGCCGGCCCGCGCCAGTGTCCGGCCCGCGAGCTGGCCTCCACGGTCGCGGCGGTCGGGGTGGGCCGCCTGTTCGAACGGTTCGCCAACCTGGACCTCGCCCTCCCCGTCGACCAACTGCCCTGGCGTTCCTCGCCCTTCATGCGGGGTCTGCGCTCGCTGCCCGTACGGTACGAACTCGCGCCGACGGCCGAACGACCGGCGGACGGCGCGGCGGCGGAACCGACGGGGGAGGGGGACACGAGTACGGCGGAGACGGTGACGCCGGACGCGTCCGCCCGCCAGCGGTCGTCGCTGTGGCGCTACCTCACGGGCCTGATCCGCCCCGGCCGCTGACCGCCGCCCGCGCCCCGCCGGGCCGCACCGACCGGCCCCTGACGGCAGGGCACGCGCTGGAGGGGCACCCTCGTCGGCCTCAGTCGGCCGTGCCCGTGAGCAGGCGGCGGGGATTGGTGATGCGGAAGGCGTACGCGGTCGGCCCGCCCAGGCCGAAGCCGGGCTGTTGCGGGGGCTCGGCGTAGGGGCGGTCGGAGCCCTGGACGACGGCGTCGACGCCCAGGGCGCGGACCACGGCTTCGACGGCGGTCGGCCCGTAGGAGGACGTCTCCACGAAGACGCCCGGGTCCACTTCGGCGTCACGGCCGTCGCCGCGCGCGGCGAAGCGCTCCCCGTGGAGCGGGGCGAGTCCGGCCAGCAGGGCGAAGCAGACCCGCAACCGGGGGTGGCGGGGGCGGCCGAAGGCGCGGAAGGCGAACCACGCGGAGTGCATCTGCTGGACGTAGGGGACCATCGCGGGCCACCAGCCGGGCCCCTCGGCGCCGCCGGGTGCGGGACCGGGATGGACGAACAGGGGCAGGTCGCGCTCTTCGAGGAGGTCGAGGAGTGGGGCGCAGCGGGCGTAACCGACCGCGTCGGCCAGGGCGTTCGCCGGGAGTTGGAGGCCGACGAAGCCCTGCTCCAGGACCTCGGCGGTGGCCTTCGCGTCGACGTCCCGTACGCAGGCCGCGGCCCACGCGCCGAACGGTTCGGGGAGCGCGGCGGATCCCTCGTGGTAGGCGTCGAGCAGGGGGCGTGCCTCGGCCGCCGGCAGCCACTCGGCACCGATGGGGGAGGAGAGCGAGACGAGGGCCCGGCCCAGGCCGTCGCTGTCGGCGAGTGCGGCGCGGCGGGCGACGTCGTGGTCGGCGGGTGGCAGCTCGCAGGGCGGCTCACCGTCGAGGAAGAGGGTCCAGTCGTCCAGGAACGGCGGCTCGCGGCGTGACCTGAGGGCCGCCACCAGTGAGGGGGGCCACAGATGCTGGTGCACGTCGCAGTTGGTCATGACGCTCCTCCCACCCCGAACCGTACCTCCCCTGCCGTGTCGTCGTGGCCCTTCGCGCAACGGGGCAGAGGCGTGAAAGGCGGGTGAATCGGGCGCGTCGAGCGCGGTTCGGTGTGAACGTAACGTGCTGTTCACGTAATTCCATTGACTGCCATTCAGGCACCGACAACTCTGAATGGCCATATGCAGTCGGGTAAGGGGCAGTCTTGATCAGATTCGACGCGGTGAGCAAGAAGTATCCCAACGGCACGACAGCGGTGGACGACCTGTCCCTGGAGCTGGCCGAGGGCGGCATCACGGTCCTGGTCGGTCCTTCCGGCTGCGGCAAGACCACCACCCTGCGCATGATCAACCGCATGGTGGAACCGACCGCCGGCACGGTGAGCCTGCGCGGCCGGGACATTCGCGAGGTCAACGCGCCCGAGCTGCGCCGGGGCATCGGCTATGTGATCCAGCACGCGGGACTGTTCCCGCACCGCACCATCCTGGACAACATAGCCACGGTTCCGCTGCTGCTGGGCTGGGGCCGCAAGAAGGCCCGGGCCCGGGCCGCGGAACTGCTGGAACTCGTGGGCCTGCCCGCCGAGATGGCCAAGCGCTACCCCAACCAGCTCTCCGGCGGGCAGCAGCAGCGCGTCGGCGTGGCCAGGGCGCTGGGCGCCGACCCGCCGGTACTGCTCATGGACGAGCCGTTCAGCGCGGTCGACCCGATCGTGCGGGCGGAGTTGCAGGCCGAGTTCGTCCGGCTGCAGAAGGAACTCCACAAGACCATCGTGTTCGTCACCCACGACATCGACGAGGCGATCAGACTCGGCGACAACATCGCCGTGTTCCGCACCGGCGGCAGACTCGCCCAGTTCGACACCCCCGAGCGGCTCCTCGGCAGCCCTGCCGACGACTTCGTGGCCGACTTCGTGGGCCAGGACCGGGGCATCCGCCGGCTCTCCTTCGTCGACGCGACCCGACTGCCGCTGCGCGACGGCCCGGTGCTGTCGTCCGCCGTTTCCGTCAGCGAGGCGCGGGCGGCGAAGACGCCCTGGGTGCTCGTCGTGGACGATGCGCGACGACCGCTCGGCTGGGCCGCCACCGCCGACCTCCCGACGGCCGGCACCCTCGCCGACGCCACCCTGACCCCCCTCGGCCACTCGTTCAGCCTGGCCGGTGACTCCGCGCGAGCCGCCCTCGACTCGGCCCTCCTCTCACCCGCCCGCCTCGCCGTGGCCGTCGACGCGCGGGGCGCGGTCGCCGGAGTCGTGGACGCGCATGAACTCTCCACCGCGGCGACCACGGCGACCACGGCGAAGGGACCGACGGGGGCGGAAGTCCCGGACGTGGACGAGCCCGGTGTCATCGACAAGTCAGCCGCCGTCGACAAGCCCGGCGCCGTCGACACCCGAGGCGGTGAGGACCGATGACAGGCGACGAACCGCTCGTCAGGTGGCAGTGGATCGTCGATCACACCGGCGAACTCGCCGAGTACACCGGCATCCATCTCAGACTCGGCCTGCTGCCCGTGCTGTTCGGACTGATCGTCTCCGTGCCGCTCGGCATCCTGTGCCACCGCTGGCGCTGGCTCTACCCGCCGGTGCTGACCGTGTCCAACATCCTCTACTCGATCCCGTCGCTCGCCCTGTTCATGATCTTCGTGCGGTACACGGGGCTGACCGAGCAGACCGTGATGATCCCGCTCACGCTCTACACCCTGTCCGTGCTGGTGCCCAACGTCGTCGACGGCCTCGCCTCGGTCCCCGAGCACGTCCGGCTCGCGGCGACCGCCATGGGCTTCGGCGCCGTACGCAGGGTCGTCCAGGTCGAGCTGCCGATCGCCGTCCCCGTCGTCATCGCCGGCGTGCGCGTCGCCGCGGTCTCCTCGATCAGCCTCGTCGCCGTGGGACAGCTGATCGGCCAGGGCGGCCTCGGCTACTACATCACCCGCGGCCTCCAACTCGACTTCCCCACCCCGATCGTCACCGCGATCGCCCTGATCATGTTGCTCGCCCTCGTCACCGACGCGTTGCTGGTCCTGGCGCAGCGCCTGCTCACCCCGTGGTCCCGGAACAAGGTGGCGTCGGCATGAACGACTTCCTGAACCAGATGCAGCTCGTGGGCGACTGGCTGGCCTCGTCGGCGCAGTGGCACGGCGACGACGGCATCCCCCGGCGGCTCCTGGAACATCTCACCTACAGCGGACTGTCGTTGCTGTTCGCCGCCCTCATCGGGCTGACGTTCGGACTGCTCGTCGGACACACCGGCCGGGGCGCCTTCGCCGTGGCCAGCGTGGCGAACCTCGCCCGCGCGATCCCCACCTTCGGCCTGGTCGTCCTCGTCGTCACGCTCGCCGGGCTCAGCACCGCGCCCGTCCTGGTCGCCCTCGTCGCGCTCGCGGTACCGCCGATCCTCATCAACACCTTCGAGGGCGTACGGGGCGTGGACCCCGCCACCCGGGACGCCGCGCGCGGCGTCGGCATGACCGAGTGGGAGGTCCTGACGCGGGTCGAGGTGCCGATGGCGCTGCCCCTGATCCTCCTGGGGCTGCGGGTCGCCGCGATCCAGGTCGTGGCCACCGCGACCGTCGCCGCGTACCCGGGCCTCGGCGGTCTGGGCCGCTACATCGTCGACGGACTCTCCCGCAACGACTACGAGTTGGTCATCGGCGGCTCCACGGTCGTCGTCGTCCTCGCGCTCGTCGTCCAGCTCGTGTTCACCGCGTTGCGACGCGTCGTCGTCTCGCCGGGCCTTCGGGTCTCGGCGTCGAAGTCCTGAAACCAGAGAGGAACATTCCATGCGAGGCATGTACCGAGGCGCCGCGTTCGGCCTCATCACCGCGCTCACGCTGACCGCCTGCGGCGGGGGCGGCGACAGCGACGACAACCCGCTGGCCGGGGGCGCCGACGGCGGCGGCCGGTCGATCGTCGTCGGTTCGGCGAACTTCCCCGAGAACCAGCTGCTCGCCGAGATCTACGCGCAGGCCCTGGAGAGCAAGGGCCTGAAGGTGACCCGCAAGTTCGACATCGGGGCCCGCGAGGTCTACTACGACCAGGTCGTCAAGGGCGGCATCGGCGTCCTCCCCGAGTACAACGGCGCCCTGCTGTCGGTGGCGGTCGACAAGAACAGCACCGCGACCAGCACCGCGGACATCAACGCCGAACTGAAGGAGAAACTCCCGTCCTCGGTGGAGATCCTCGACTCCGCAGCGGCCGAGGACAAGGACTCGGTGACCGTCACCGCCGAGATCGCGGCCAAGTACAAGCTCAAGACCCTCGCCGACCTCAAGCCCGTCGCGGGCGACATGACGCTCGGTGCCGGATCGGAGTTCAAGACCCGTACGCAGGGCGGTGTCGGCCTGGAGAAGGTCTACGGCGTCAAGTTCGGCAAGTTCCAGCCGCTCGACGCGGGTGCACAGAGCACCCTGGTGAAGCTGCTCAAGGACGACAAGGTGCAGGCCGCCAACCTGTACACCACCGACCCCGCCATCGTCGCGGACAAGCTGGTGGTCCTGGAGGACCCGAAGAACCTCTTCTCCTCGCAGAACGTCACCCCGCTCGTCTACAAGGCCGCGGTGGACGACAAGGCCAAGGAGGCGCTCAACGCCGTCTCCGCCAAGCTCACCACCGAGGACCTGCTGGAGATGATGAAGAAGCTCGTCAACGACAAGGAGGACGCCGACTCCGTCGCCGAGGAGTGGCTGAGTTCGGCCGGCCTGGTGAAGTGAGCCGCGCCGACAGGGTCGGCTGCTCCACCACCGGTCACCCCACCCCGCCCGGCACCGCGCACCCCGCCGGGCGGGGGGAGGGGACCGAGCACGACGACCGGCTGGAGGACCGGATGACGGACGCCGTCGGCGCGGCCGCGCGGCTTCAGGGGCTCTTCGAAGGACGTCGGCTCACCCCCACCCAGCGCCGCATCGCGGCCTGGCTGATCCGGCGGGCCGCGGACGCGCCCTACCTGTCCAGCGTGGAACTCGCCCGGGTGGCCGGTGTCAGCCAGCCGTCGGTGACCCGCTTCGCGGTCGCCCTCGGCTTCGACAACTACCCGGCCCTGCGCGACCACCTGCGGGCGGTCGCGGCCACGGGGCACGGCTTCGACGGGCCCTCGGCCAACCCCTATCAACGCGCCGTACAGGCCGAGATCGACAACCTGCGGCACCTGGCGTCCCTGCTCACGGACCCCGAACCCGTCGAACGCGCCGGGCGTCTGCTCGCTGCCTCCCGGCCCCTCCCGGTGCTCGGCCTGCGTGCCTCCGCGGCCCAGGCGCGCGGCTTCGCCTACTTCGCGGCGAAGGTCCACCCCGACGTACGCCTCCTCGACGAGGGCGGTTCCCTGCTCGCCGACCGCGTCGACGCCGCCCGCCGGGCCGGCGCGAGCGCGCTGCTGTGCTTCGCGCTGCCCCGCCACCCGCGTGAACTCCTCGACACGCTCGCCGAGGCCCGCACCATCGGCCTGACGGTGGTGACCGTCGCCGACGGCACCTTCGCCCCGGTGGCAGCCCACAGCGACGTGCTGCTCCCCGCCGCCGTGGGCACCGGTCTCGTCTTCGACACCGCCGGCGCCCCCCACATCCTGGGCCAGGTCCTCCTGGAGGCGATGTGCGACGCGCTGCCGGACGCCCAGGCCCACCTGGAGGGCTTCGACGCCCAAGCCGCCACGCGCGGCCTGTTCGTCGACTGACGGGCCCGGCCGCGCCGACGGACGGGCCCGGCTCACCGGGTGGCGCGGCTCACTCGGTGGAGCGCAACGCCTTCCACACGCGCGGCCGTACCACGCCGTCGGCGGCCAACAGCCCCTTGTCCTGCTGGAAGCGGCGCACCGCGGCCTCCGTGTCGGCGTCGAACTCGCCGGTGACGGCCAGGCCGTAGCCGCGCTTGCTCAGCATGCACTGCGCCTGGAGCACGCGGTCGCCGCTGTCCCCGAGGCGGGTGCGTCCGTTGCCGTAGTAGTACGTGCAGTCCGTGAGCCAGGCCGGGGTCGAGGGCTCGGTGGGCGTGTCGGTCGGCTCCTGGGACGGCTCGGTGGGGGCGCTGCTCCCCGGAGCGGGCGCGGACGCGTCGGGGTGCGGGTCGTCGTCCGTGCCCGTGTCCTTGCCCGAGCCGGAGGGATCGGAGTCGGGGCGCTCGGAACCGCCCTCGGCCGAGGCCCGCTCGTCCTTGCCGGACACCTCCGCGTCGCTCGACCCGCCGTCGGGTGCGGCGTCCGCACCGTTTCGGCCCGGGTCCGCCGACACCGTGGCGTCGTCGTCGGGGAGCGCGTCGGCGGACCGTGTCGTCCCCCGCTGCGGCGAGGCGGTCGTGGTGGAGGGGCTCAACAGAGTGAGGACGACGAGACCGGCGGTCGCCGTGCAGACGACCGCACCGGCGGCCCCGACCAGCACCCGCTTGCGGCGGAGCCGGGACCGGGGCGGTGCGGGCGGTGACGGCTGCGCCGAGGCTTCGCCCGCGGGACTCGGGGCGGGACTCGGGGCGGGCCGGCGGCCGGTGCCCGCCCGGCCCGCTCGGGGCCGGGCTGTTCGAGGGGAGGCTGCGCAGTGTCTCGTAGGCCCGCTGTCGGGCGAGGGTCTTGCCGCCCAGTGGTTCGGGCCATGGAACGCTCTCGCCCCCGCCGCCCCTACCCGTCCCATCCCTCAGGGGCTGTGCCCCTGTGACCTCCGTGGGCGCGTCCTGTGGGGGCTGGTCGCGCAGGTCCCCGCGCCCCTCTGGGGGCAGCGAGGGCTGCGCCCCACTGCCCCCAGAGGCCATCTCCTCGATCAGCTGTTCCGGCGCAGGCCGCTCTCCGGGCTCCTTGGCCAGGCAGGCGTCGAGGAGGGCGGCGAGCGGGGCGTCGGCCGCCGCGATCTCGGCGAGCACCTTCGGGTTGGGCTCCTCGAACGCCACCCGGTGCATGACGTCGACGCCGGTGCCGTCACCGAACGGCGCGCTGCCGGTCGCCGCGAAGATCAGCGCGCAGGCCAGCGAGAAGACGTCCGAGGCCGTGTCGCAGTCGCCCGTACGCAGATACTCCGGCGACATGTAGGCCGGGGTGCCGACCCGGTTGCCCGTGCCGGTGATCGCGCTCGCGTCGGCGGCCTTCGCGATGCCGAAGTCGATGACGTGCGCGCCCCACTCGGACAGCAGGACATTGGACGGCTTCAGGTCACGGTGCACGATCCCGGCGGCGGAGAGGGCTGCGAGCGCCTGCCCCAGCTCCGCCACCAGCCGTCGGACGGCGGCCACGGGCAGCGGACCGTCCTCGTGGACGGCCGCCGCCAGATCGAGGCCCGGCAGGAACTCGGTGGCCATCCACAGCAGTTCGTCCCGGAAACCCGTCCCGGCCAGTCGCGGCATGCGCGGTGTGCGCACGCGGCCGTGGACCGCCGCCTCCCGCTCGAACCGGCGGCGGAACCGCTCGTCCTCCGCGTACTCGGGCCGGATCACCTTCACCGCGACGAGGTCGGGACCGCCGTCGGTGGGACGCGCCAGATAGACGCGCCCCATACCGCCGCTGCCGAGCAGCCCGAGCGACACGTACGGGCCGATCCGGTCCGGGTCGCCGGGACGCAGCGGCAGCGCCCCCGCCTGCCGTAGCGCCGGAGCCCTGTCCGCTGATCCCGGTGGCCCCGGCCGCTGGTCTGACACAACACCCCCGAAATAACTTTTGGCGTACGTCAGTTCGCCCCCTGGAGCTGAGGCTAGCTCAGCGCGGGCCCGCGGTCCGGGTTTCGGTCACTTCCGGCCCCTCGGCATCTCAGGAATCTGCGTGGCGGCTCGTGTGGCACTGAGGGTCACACAAGTCGCGGGAAGCCTGGGGGAGTGGCTGATCATGCGCGCGTCGGGCGGGTGGAATGTCCGGCTGGTGTGCACTCCGGGTCGGGAAGTGACGGGGCTCACATGGCACTGAGTGACACGATTCCTGTGGTGCGACGGCATCATTGCCGGGACCATGGTGTCCTCATGGCAGCTCGAAGGGATCAGGGATGCTCCGCAAGGTACTGGTCGCCAACCGTGGCGAGATCGCGATCCGCGCGTTCCGCGCAGGCTATGAAGTGGGCGCGCGGACGGTCGCCGTCTTCCCCCACGAGGACCGCAACTCGCTGCACCGGCTCAAGGCCGACGAGGCCTACGAGATCGGCGAACCCGGTCACCCCGTGCGCGCGTACCTCTCCGTCGAGGAGATCATGCGCGCCGCCAGGCTGGCGGGCGCCGACGCCGTCTACCCGGGCTACGGGTTCCTGTCCGAGAACCCCGAGCTGGCCCGCGCGTGCGAGGAGGCCGGCATCACCTTCGTCGGCCCCAGCGCGCACATCCTGGAGCTGACCGGCAACAAGGCGCGGGCGGTGGCCGCGGCCCGCGCCGCCGGCGTACCGGTCCTCGGCTCCTCCGAGCCCTCCACCGACGTGGACGCACTGGTGCGCGCCGCCGACGAGATCGGCTTCCCCGTCTTCGTCAAGGCCGTCGCCGGCGGCGGCGGACGCGGTATGCGGCGCGTCGAGGACCCGGCGGCGCTGCGGGAGTCCATCGAGGCGGCGTCCCGTGAGGCGGCCTCCGCCTTCGGTGACCCGACCGTCTTCCTGGAGAAGGCCGTCGTCGAGCCCCGCCACATCGAGGTGCAGATCCTCGCCGACGGCCACGGCAACGTCATCCACCTCTTCGAACGCGACTGTTCGGTACAGCGCCGCCACCAGAAGGTCATCGAGCTGGCCCCGGCCCCGAACCTAGACCCGGCCCTGCGCGACCGCATCTGCGCCGACGCCGTCCGCTTCGCCCGTGAGATCGGCTACCGCAACGCGGGCACCGTCGAGTTCCTCCTCGACCGCGACGGCAACCACGTCTTCATCGAGATGAACCCCCGCATCCAGGTCGAGCACACGGTCACCGAGGAGGTCACGGACGTCGACCTCGTCCAGTCCCAGCTGCGGATCGCCGCCGGGGCCACCCTCGCCGACCTCGGGCTCTCCCAGGAGAGCGTCACCCTGCGCGGTGCGGCCCTCCAGTGCCGTATCACCACCGAGGACCCCGCCAACGGCTTCCGCCCGGACACCGGCCGCATCAGCGCCTACCGTTCGCCCGGCGGTTCCGGCATCCGCCTCGACGGCGGCACCACCCACGCCGGTACGGAGATCAGCGCCCACTTCGACTCCATGCTGGTCAAACTGACCTGCCGGGGCCGGGACTTCACCACCGCCGTCAACCGGGCCCGGCGCGCGGTCGCCGAGTTCCGCATCCGGGGCGTGGCCACCAACATCCCGTTCCTGCAGGCCGTCCTCGACGACCCGGACTTCCAGGCCGGACAGGTCACCACCTC
Organism: Streptomyces sp. MNU76; assembly: GCF_020982545.1. Classification (GTDB taxonomy): domain Bacteria; phylum Actinomycetota; class Actinomycetes; order Streptomycetales; family Streptomycetaceae; genus Streptomyces. The sequence goes on from NZ_JAJKLK010000008.1 coordinate 225,831, forward strand.
GTTCATCGAGCAGCGCCCGCACCTGCTCACCTCCCGGCACTCCGCCGACCGGGGCACCAAGCTGCTCACCTACCTGGCCGACGTGACGGTCAACAAACCGAACGGCCCGCGCCCCGACCTGATCGACCCGTCCTCCAAGCTGCCGAGGCCCACCACGGCCGAACCCCCGGCCGGCTCCAAGCAGAAGCTCGTCGAACTCGGCCCCGAGGGCTTCGCCCGCTGGCTGCGCGAGTCGCCGACCATCGGCGTCACCGACACCACCTTCCGTGACGCCCACCAGTCGCTGCTCGCCACCCGGGTCCGGACCAAGGACATGCTCGCCGTCGCGCCCGTGGTGGCAAGGACCCTGCCGCAGCTGCTCTCCCTGGAGTGCTGGGGCGGCGCCACCTACGACGTCGCCCTCCGCTTCCTCGCCGAGGACCCCTGGGAGCGCCTGGCCGCCTTCCGGGCCGCCGCGCCCAACCTCTGCCTCCAGATGCTGCTGCGCGGCCGCAACACCGTCGGCTACACGCCGTACCCGACCGAGGTGACCGACGCCTTCGTCCAGGAGGCCACCGACACCGGCATCGACATCTTCCGGATCTTCGACGCGCTCAACGACGTGGGCCAGATGCGGCCCGCCATCGACGCCGTACGCGCCACCGGGACGGCCGTCGCCGAGGTCGCCCTCTGCTACACCTCCGACCTGTCCAACCCCGCCGAGCAGCTCTACACGCTCGACTACTACCTCCGGCTGGCCGAGCAGATCGTCGAGGCCGGCGCCCACGTCCTCGCCGTCAAGGACATGGCGGGACTGCTCCGCGCCCCCGCCGCCACCAAGCTGGTCACCGCGCTGCGCCGCGAGTTCGACCTGCCGGTGCACATCCACACCCACGACACGGCCGGCGGACAGCTCGCCACCTACCTCGCCGCGATCCAGGCCGGCGCCGACGCCGTCGACGGGGCCGTGGCCTCCATGGCGGGCACCACCTCCCAGCCGTCGCTGTCGGCGATCGTCGCCGCGACCGACTACTCCGACCGCCCCACCGGCCTCGACCTCCAGGCCGTCGGCGACCTGGAGCCCTACTGGGAGAGCGTCCGCCGCATCTACGCCCCCTTCGAGGCGGGCCTCGCCTCCCCGACCGGCCGCGTCTACGACCACGAGATCCCCGGCGGCCAGCTCTCCAACCTGCGCACCCAGGCCGTCGCACTCGGTCTCGGCGACCGCTTCGAGGACATCGAGGCCATGTACACGGCCGCCGACCGGATCCTCGGCCACCTGGTGAAGGTCACGCCCTCCTCCAAGGTGGTCGGCGACCTCGCGCTGCACCTCGTCGGCGCCGGGGTGTCACCCGCCGACTTCGAGGCCACGCCCGACCGGTTCGACATCCCCGACTCCGTCATCGGCTTCCTGCGCGGCGAGCTGGGCACCCCGCCCGGCGGCTGGCCCGAGCCGTTCCGCAGCAAGGCCCTCCAGGGCCGCGCCGACGCCAAGCCCGTCCAGGACCTGACCGCCGAGGACCGCGCCGGACTGGAGAAGGACCGCCGCGCCACCCTCAACCGGCTGCTCTTCCCCGGCCCGACGCGCGAGTTCGAGAACCACCGCCAGACCTACGGCGACACCAGCGTCCTCGACAGCAAGGACTTCTTCTACGGCCTCGGCCCCGGCAAGGAGTACGCCGTCGACCTGGAGCCCGGTGTGCGGCTGCTCATCGGTCTGGAGGCCGTCGGCGAGGCGGACGAACGCGGTATGCGCACGGTGATGTCGACGCTGAACGGCCAGCTGAGGCCGATCCAGATCCGCGACAAGGCCGCCTCCACCGACATCCCCGTCACGGAGAAGGCCGACCGCTCCAACCCCGGCCATGTCGCCGCCCCGTTCGCCGGGGTGGTCACCCTCGCGGTCGCCGAGGGCGACGAGGTCGCGGCCGGTGCCACGGTCGCCACCATCGAGGCCATGAAGATGGAGGCCACCATCACGGTCGCGAAGGCCGGACGGGTCTCCCGCCTTGCCATCAACAAGATCCAGCAGGTGGAGGGCGGCGACCTGCTCGTCGAGATCGCCTGACGCCGCACGGTTCAGGCGCGGGGGAAGAACTCCAGCACCGCTGTGCCGCCCTGGAGCGACTTCACACGGAAGCCGAGGCCGTCGAGGCCGCCGGTGCCGCCCGCGCCGAGCGAGGAGCTGAGGACGGTGCCCGCTCCCGAGGCCCGGACACGGTGAGTACGCACCGGCCGTCGAAGCAGGTGCCGGTGCCGATGCCGGTGTCGGTGCCACGGCCCGTGCCGGTGCCCGTGCTGGTGTCGTCTGCCGTGCCTCGTCCCGCGTCGCGGTCGCGCTCGTCGGCGGGCGGAGGCCGGGCCCGTGGGCGGGGCCGTCGTCGGCCGTTGTCGTTCCTCCGACCGTGACCCGTCCCTGCCGCCGTCGCCCACGTCGCCGTCCGGAACGCCGCCCCCGCCGCAGCCGGTGAGCGCCCACACCAGGGACGCCGCCACCGCGACGCCGAACCGGCCCCTGCCCGTGCCCATGCGTCAGCCCTTCAGCTCGTCCGCCCGCATGCCCCGTTGCTCCCCGTTTCACGGGACGTGTCCCTGTATACGGGGTGCGCGGTCCCGGACCGGGGCGGCGGTGGCCCGAGGGGGGAGCCGCCGGCACGACCCGTTGACGCGGGCCTCATCCCTGCGGGACGCGCGGCCGGGCCGCCGTGGCGACGAGCGACGCCGTGAAGGCGTGCCGTGGTGCGGTGAGGAGCCGGCGGGCCGGGCCCTGTTCGACGATTTCCCCCGCGTCCACGACGGCGATGCGATCCGCGACGGAGGCGGTCTCCAGGTCGTGGGTGATCAGGACCAGCGCCGGTCCGACGGAGGCCGGCCCGGGGTCCTCGTCGGCGCTGAGCAGGCCCATGAGGACATCGAGGATGCCCCGCCGACTGACCGTGTCCAGGCCCGAGGTGATCTCGTCGCAGACCAGGACGCGGGGGTGGGCGAGCAGCGCGCGGGCCAGGGCTGCGCGCTGGAGTTCGCCGCCGGAGAGCTGGGTGGGGAGGCGCCGGGCCAGTTCCGGTGGGAGGCCCAGGCGGGTCAGGGTCGCCTGCGCCTCGGTCTCGGCGATGACCGTGTCGACTCCGCGCAGGCGGACCGCCGTGCGGGCGACCTGCCGCAGGACCGGGCGGTGTTCGTCGAACGCGGCGCGGGCGTCCTGGAAGACGTACTGCACGGCCGCCAACTGCCCCCGGGTGCGGTCGCGCAGGCTACGGGGCAGCGGTGTGCCGTCGAGGAGGACCTCGCCTTCGTGGTCGCGGTGGAGCCCGGCGAGGCAGCGGGCCAGCGTGGTCTTGCCGCTGCCCGAACGGCCGACGACTGCCAGAAACTCCCCTGCGCGTAGGTCGAGTTCGGGGGCGCGCACGGTGACCGCGGAGCCGCGTGAGCCGTCGCGGTGGCGGGCGACGAGATCACGTACGCGCAGGACGGGTCGCTCGACGGGCGCGGTCGCCGCCGTGCGGGCGGGGAGCGGGGTCCGAGCGGCCAGGAGGCGGCGGGTCCATTCGTGGCGGGGCGCCGACCACACGTGCTGTGTCGGGCCCGACTCCACGACCCGTCCCGCTCGCATGACATGGACCTCGTCGGCGAGCGAGCGGACGACGTCGAGGTCGTGGCTGAGCAGCACGACGGCGATGCCGCGCGCCGCGAGCGTCGCCAGCTGTTCGACGACGAGGCCCTTGGTCAGGGCGTCCTGGCCGGTGGTCGGCTCATCGGCGACGATGATCCGGGCACCGAGCAGGAGCGCCTGGGCGAGCACGACGCGTTGCTGCTGGCCACCGGAGAGCTGATGCGGGTGGCGGCGCAACAGGGTCTCGGCGTCCGGGAGTCGCGCGTCGGCCAGGGCTTGGAGCACCTGGGCCCGAGCGGCGTCCCGACGGAGACGGCGTGGCAGATGGCGTACCCGGGGGCGGGCGATGTCGGTCAGGAGGGCGCTGATCCTGCGGGCGGGGTTGAGGACGGCGGCCGGATGCTGGGGCACGTAACCGACCAGGCCCTCGGTTCCGCCGGACCCGTCCGCCGCACCGAGCACCGCGGTCGCCCGTCGGACCTCGCCGGTGACGCGCGCGCCCACCGGGAACTCGCCGAGCAGTGCCAGCCCGGTGGTCGTCTTCCCGCTGCCCGAGGATCCCACCAGCGCGGTGACCCTGCCGGGTGGCACCCGTAGGCTGACCCGGTCGACGATCGCCCGCCCGCCCACCTCGACCCGGAGCTCCTTGAGCTCGGCCAGGGAGCCGCACGGCCGCGCCGCTCCCGTCGTCGTACCGCTTCACGAGCGTCGTTCCTTCCGTGCCTGTCCCCGACCGAGGCGGCCGAGGCCGACGCGGCCGGCGGGCCTCTGCAGCGCCGCGTCGAAGAGGAGGTTCGTGCCCGTGGTGAGGGCGACGATCAGCAGCGCGGGAACGACCACGGCCCACGGCTGCACGAACAGGCCCGTGCGGTTGCGGTCGACCATCACCGCCCAGTCGGCGGCGTCCGGGGTCACCCCGACGCCGAGGAAGGCGGCCGTGGCGACCAGGTACAGCACCCCGGTCAACCGGGTGCCGGCGTCGGCGCCGAGGGTGCGCAGGATCGTCCGGCCGACGTAGCCGACGGCCGTGCGCCACCAGCTCTCGCCCTGGAGCCGCAGCGCCTCGACGACCGTCCGGGCCGCGGCCTCCGTGGCGGCGGCGCGCACGAGGCGGGCCGCGTCGGGCACGTTCACCAGCGCGACGAGCAGCGCGAGGCCGACGGCGCCCGGGGTGAGGACGGTGGCGACCAGCAGGATCAGCAGCAGCGACGGGACGGCGATCAGGATGTCCAGCGGACGCATCAGCAGTTCCTCCAGCCAGCGCCGGTGCGTCAGCGCGGCGACGAGACCGACCGGCAGCGCGACGAGATAGGCCAGAGCTCCGGCGCCGAGCGCGGTGAGCACGACCGGCCGGCCGCCGTGCAGCACCTGCCGCCACACGTCCCGGCCCACGAAGTCCGTGCCGAGCCAGTGCCCGTCGCCGAGCGTGAAGGACGCGGCCCGTGCGGTCGGCTCGCCCGCCAACACCGGTCCCAGCAGGGCGAGGACGAGGGGTACGGCGATGACCGTGACACCGAGCGCGAAGCGGCCCGTGGGCCGTCTGCGCCCGGTGCGCGGGGCGGCGCCCGTGCCGGCCCCGTCGAGGTCCGTGCCCGTCGTCATGACGCCACCCCCGCCCGGGGCGCCAGCCGTCGGGCGACCACGTCCGCGCCCAGGTTGAGCACGACGGTCAGGACGCCGAAGACCACGGCGAGGCCCTGGACGACGGGGACGTCGCGTTCGGCGACGGCGTTGAGCAGGACGGTGCCGAGTCCGGGGATCACGTAGAGGGCCTCCACGACGATGACGCCGCACAGCAACCAGTCGACGGTACGGGCGAGTTGCTGGGCGGCGGGAGCGAGGGCGTTCGGGAGGGCGTGGGCGTAGCGGACGCGGGCGCCGGGGACGCCGTACCGGTGGGCGTGGGCGACGTACGGGGAGGCGAGGGCGTCGACCATGCCGGCCCGGACCAGCCGGACGAGGGAGCAGACGGGCCGGGAGAGCAGTACGAGAACGGGCAGGACGAGGGCGGCCGGGTGGGCGAGGAGATCGGTGCCGTAGCCGACGGCGGTCGGCGGCAGCCAGCCCAGCTTCAGCGCGAGCACGGTCACCAGCAGCACCCCGAGGGCGAACTCGGGGACCGCGTACACGGCGAGCGTCAGGGAGCTGACCAGGCGGTCGACCCAGCCGCCCTCGTGACGGGCGGCCAGTACGCCGAGGCCGAAGCCGACCGGGACGAGCAGCGCCACGGTGAGCGTGGCGAGCAGCAGCGTCGGCCCGAAGCCGTCGGCGATGTACTGGGTGACCGGGCGGCCGGAGGTCAGCGAGGTGCCGAAGTCGCCGTGCAGCAGCCCCGTCGCCCAGTCGGCCAAGCGTTCGTGCGCCGGCCGGTCGAGGTGCATCGCCTCGCGGATGGCGGCGATGCGCGCCGGGTCGGGCTGGTCGCCGGCCAGTGCGACCGCCGCGTCGCCCGGCAGCGCCTCCGTGAGCGCGAAGACCAGCAGTACGACGGCCACGGTCTGCGCGACACCGAGGAGCAGCCGTCGGGCGACGAAGGAGCGTAGCGCTGCGCGGGGGGTGCCGGACGGGGGCGTCCTGTGGGTGCGGCGCCGTCGTGGCTGGTCGCGCGGTTCCCCGCGCCCCTTCGGGGCGCGGGTGAACATCGGTGTCACGCGAGCCACACCTTGTCGAAGCGTGCCCAGTCGAGGGTGTTGGCCGGGGCCTTGGTCTCCACTCCCTTCACCGTCTTGGCGGTTCCGAGGATCCAGTCGGCGAACCCCCAGATCAGGAAGCCGCCCTCGGTGTACAGCTGGCGCTGCATCCGCTCGTAGACGGCGGCCCGCTCCTTCTTGTCCCGTGTCGACTGGGCCTGCTGGTACAGGGCGTCGAAGTCCTTGTGGTGCCACTTGGTGGCGTTGGTGGTGGAGTCGCTGAGCAGCCGCTGCGAGATGTGCGCCTCGATGGGCATGGCACCGGACCGGTAGCAGGAGAGGGTGCCGGAGTCGAGGATGTCGCTCCAGTACGAGTCCTTGCTGCCCATCCGCACATCGACGGTGACGCCCGCCTTGGCGGCCTGGTCCTTGAAGATGCTGGCCGCCTCCGTGAACCCGGCGGCCACGGCCGAGGTGTCGAGGGTGACCTTCAGCTTCTCCGCACCGGCCTGCTTCAGCAGGGCCCGGGCGCGGTCGAGGTCCTGCTCGCGCTGCGGGAGATCGGCTGCGTAGTACTCGTAGCCCTTGCCGAACAGGTCGTTGCCGACGACGCCCGCGCCGGACAGGGCCCCGTCGACGAGTTCCTGCCGGTCGGCGATCAGGAAGAACGCCTCCCGGACGCGCTTGTCGTCGAAGGGAGCCCGGTCGGTCTTCATGCAGAACGCCTGCATGGCACTGCCCCGCAACCGGACGATCTCGATCTGCCCCTTGCCCTCGTGGGCGCGGGCCGTGGTGGGGTTGAGCTCGTGGGCGTACTCGACCTGCCCGCCGAGGAGCGCGTTGACCCGGGCCGACTCCTCGTTGGCGACGACGAACTCGAGCTCGTCGAGGTGCGGGGCGCCTTCCCAGTAGGCGTCATAGCGGCGGAAGACGGCCGAGCGGCCGGGGGAGAAGGAGACGAAGCGGAAGGGGCCGGAGCCGATCGGCATCTTGTCGAAGTCGCCGGCGTTCTTCCCTGCGTTCTCCGGCACGATGTACGCGCCGAACGCCGCCAGCACGTTGGGGAATTCGGCGGTCGGCCGCTTCAGCACGAACTCGACGGACCGCTCACCGGTGGCCCGGCTCGCGTCGAGGTCGATGGGTTCCAGGGACGCCTTCGCACGGAACGCCTTCTCGGGGTCGGCGATCCGCCGGTAGCTGTAGAGGACGTCCTTGGCGGTGACCGGGCTGCCGTCGTGGAAGGTGGCCTCGCGCAGGGTGACCTGCCAGCGGTCCAGGGTCTTGTTCGACTCCCACTCGGCGGCCAGGCGCGGCCGCGCGGACAGGTCGGCCCCGTAGTCGGCGAGCTTGTCGTAGAGGGCCTTGGCGCGGGCGACGTCGGCGAACAGGTTGGCCAGGTGCGGGTCGAGGGTCTCACTGGCACCGCCGCCCGCGAACGCGGCCCGCAGCCGTCCGCCCCGCTTGGGGGTGCCGCCGTCGCCCTTCGTCCCGGAGTCGGTGTCGGTGTCGGTGCCGTCCGCGCCGCACGCGGTCAGGGCGAGCGTGCCGAGTGCGGCGGCGCCCGTGGCGGCGAGGAATCCGCGTCGGCGCAGACCGGGGAAACGTTCGTCGTGCATGAGGGTTCCTTGGATGTCGAGAGGAGGAGGGAGCGAGGGGCGACCAGGGGTGGGGCGAGGGGATCAGGGGTGGGGTGAGGCGCGCGACGACGTGCAGACGGTCCGCGTCGGCCGTCCGGCCCGGCAATCGGCCCTCCTGCCACGGCGGTTCGGTGCGCGGTCCCGGCCCGTCGTGCAGTTCGAGCACGTCGAAACCGTGCGCGGTCAGCAAGTGGCGCAGCTCCTGCGGGAACAACAACCGCCAGGCGGAACGCTGTTCGACGGGTGCCGCGCCGTCGTCCGAGATCCAGACGCGGGTACGGCGCAGGAGTTGGGCGGTGCGGTCCACGGTGAGGGTGGTGGTGGACCGGTAGGCGGTGCCCCGCCAGGTGAAGGAGTCCACGGCCGGGGCGTCGAGCAGGTCGGTGCGGCCCAGGAAGTAGGCGCCGTTGCGCATCTCGGCGACCAGCAGCCCGCCGGGCGCCAGTGCCCGGCGGCAGGAGGAGAGGAAGCCGTCGAGCTGGGCGTTGGTGTGGCAGTACAGCGGGGAGCTGTCCAGGCACACGACCGCGTCGAAGGCCGCCCGGCCCAGGTCGAAGCCGTGCAGATCGGCCCGTACGTACGACGGACCGGGATACCGGGCGCGGGCGTGGGCCAGCATCGCCTCGGAGAGGTCGGCGCCGGTCACCGTACGGCCGGCGCCATGCAGGTGGGCGGCGTCGCGTCCGGTGCCGCAGCCCATGTCCAGGACCCGTGGTCCGGCCCCGTGGCGGCGCAGGCAGTCCTCGGCCCAGCGCCCGGCCAGCCGCTCCGGATCGGGGAAGCGGGCCTCGTACAGCTCCGGGTTGTCGGTGAGGAGGTTGGCGTTCGTCATGCGTTGCTCCGCTCACCGGCCGGGGCGGGCACCACGGCCTCGGGGTTCGAGGGCAACGCCCCCAGCCGGTGCAACCAGCCGACCCCGGCCGCCGACACCAGACCGAACAGGGCACAGCACACCCACGGCAGCCAGGTGTGTCCGCCGCTCTCCCCGGCGTCCATGGCCCAGCCGACGACGGTGTTGCCGACGGCGGCCGCGACGCCGGAGACGACGTAGAAGATCCCGAAGTACGTGCCTGTCAGCTCCGGGCGGCCGAAGCGGGGGATCAGCTCCATCACGAACGGCGAGGCCACCATGAGGCCGAGGTAGAGGAGCAGCGCGCCGAGGAGGACGGGCACCGCGCCGGTCCACCCCGGGCTGCCGAGGACGGCCCCCAGGGCCGGCGGCAGGAACGCCAGACCGGTCACGGCGAGCCCTCCACTGATCCAACGGGCCCTGGCACCACGTGACTTGAGTGCCTTGGTGATGCGCAGCTGGAGCGCGAGGTTGGCGAGCGTGCCGACGAGGAAGACGAGCCCCGCGGCACCGTCCCAGCCGGTGGCGTCCCGGGCCCCGGCGGGCAGCAGCAGATACAGCTGGTTCTCCAGGGTGAACATGCCGACCATGGCGAGTGCGAAGGCCAGGAACGCCCGGTTGCCGAGCACCTCCCGCCAGTCCCCGAGGACACCGCCGCCGCTCGGCTCGACCTTCCGCGCCGGCAGGACGAGGGCCTGGGCGACGGTGAGGACGGCGAAGATCCCGGCGGCGGTGAGCGCCGACGTACGGAAGTCCACCAGCAGCAGGACGCTGCCCAGCAGGGGCCCGATCAGCGCACCCGTCGTCGCGAAGACGTTGAACAGCGCGAACGCCTCCGCCTTGCGCTCCCCGGCCTCCTGTGCCAGGTACGCCCGCACCGCCGGGTTGAACAGCGCACCGGCGAGCCCGCTGAGCACCGAGGCGGCCAGCAGCACCGTCAGTCCGTCGCCGAGCGCGAACAGCCCGAACCCGACGGTCCGCAGGGCGCACCCGGCGATGATGACGCCCCGCGCGCCGAGCCGGTCCGAGGCGGAACCGCCGATGATGAACAGGCCCTGCTGGCTGAGGTTGCGGACCCCCAGGACGACGCCGACGACCGCCGCCGACATGCCCAGGTTCTCGGTGAGGTGCGTGGCGAGGTAGGGGATCAGCAGATAGAACCCGATGTTGACGCCGAGCTGGTTGACCAGGAGCAGGCGGACCGCGAACGGGAAACGGCGTATCTCATGCCACGTCCGCACGATGTACCTCCCCCGTCCCGTCGGCCGCCACGTCCACACGGCGTGCCTCCCCCGTCCCGTCGGCCGCGCGCGGCCGAACTCCCAGTCCGGGCGCGTCCGTCGTCCGGACGACCCCGTCGGTGCCGCCGATACCGGTCCACGGGTCGTCGGCGAGCAGGAGGTGCCCGTCGAGGTCCACCCAGCGGGCGCGGTCGGCGAGGTGGACGGCCGGGGCGAGACCGAGACTGCTGGCGGTGAGGCAACCGAGCATCAGCTCCGTCCCGCTGCCCTCGATCAGCGCGGCGATCCGCAACGCCGCGGGGACACCGCCGCACTTGGCGAGCTTGACGTTGACCCCGTGCACCCGGCCCGCCAGCCGCCGGACGTCCTCCAGCCCCACGGCGTCCTCGTCGGCGATGACCGGCAGCGGGGAGCGCTCGGCCAGGGCGGCCAGGGCGTCCGGGGCACCCGGGGCGACGGGCTGCTCGACCGCCTCCACGCCCAGTTCAGCGAAGCGCGGCAGCAGCGCCTCCGCCTGAGCCACCGTCCAGGCGCCGTTGGGGTCGAGGAGAAGCCGGATCCCGGGTGCGGCGTCGCGGACCACCCGGACGCGTTCGACGTCGCTCTCGGGGTCGGGCGCCCCGGCCTTGACCTTGAGGACCTCGAAGCCGCTCGCGGCGAGGCGGCGCGCCTCGGCCTCGGCCCGGCTCGGTGAGGTGATGCCGATGGTCCGGGCGGTCGCGGCCGCGGGTGCGTCGGGCGCGCCCAGCAGACGGTGCACCGGGGCCGAGGCCCGCTTGCCGACGAGATCGAGGAGCGCGGCGCCGACCGCCGCGGTCACGGCCGCGGGAGTCTCCTCAGGACCGGCGACCTCGCCGTCCCGCAGGGCCTCCAGCGCGCTCTCCGGATCGGGGAACCGGCGCAGGTCCGAGGCGGCGTCCGTGAGGAGCCGGCCCAGGGTGTCGGCGTCGAGGCCGTAGTAGACGCTGGTGACGGCCTCACCGTGGCCCTGGATCCCGTCGTCGTCCTGGACGGTGAGCCACACCGCGTCGCGCGCGGCCATGGTGGAGCGGGAGATGCGCAACGGCTCGGCGAGTTCGAGGCGTACGGTGCGCTGGGTGACCTTCACAGTCTCTCTTCCGAAGCGGGGACCTTGAGCGGGTCGGCGACCCTGCCGCACCGCACCCAGCCGACGGCCTCGGCCGCGCCGGGATGGGGGATCTCCATGGGCCGCGCGGCGGCGGAGGCCGGGTCGAGGCCGTGAGCGGCGGCGAAGTCGTCGTCGAAGACGCTGCCGAGGTAGCGGTGCGGGCCGTCCGGGAAGACGGTGGCGACGACGGCGCCCGGGTGGACGCGGGCCGCCCAGGCGGCGACGAGCGCGACCGCGCCGGTGCTCCAGCCGCCGCTGACGAAGCTGCCCCGGGCGAGACGACGACAGCTGTCGACGGCCTCCGCCGGGCCGACCCAGTGGACCTCGTCGAAGGCGTCGTAGGCGACGTTGCGCGGATGGATGCTGCTGCCGAGGCCGCGCATCAGTCTCGGCCGGGCCGGCTGGCCGAAGATCGTCGAACCGGTGGAGTCGACGCCGATGAGGCGCAGCGCGGGCCAGTGCCGACGCAGCGGGCCGATGATGCCCGCGCTGTGGCCGCCGGTGCCGACACTGCACACCAGGACATCCAGGTGATCCAGCTGCACGGCGAGTTCGGCGGCCAGCGAGGCGTATCCAGCCGTGTTGTCGGGGTTGTTGTACTGGTCGGGCCAGTACGCCCCCGGCAGTACGGCGAGCAGCTCCCGCAGCCGCGCGAGACGCGCCGCCTGCCAGCCGCCCCGAGCCGCCGGACGGTCCACCAGCTCCAGCCTGACGCCGTGCGAGCGCAGCAACTGCCGCATGGACGGCTCCAGTTCGCTGTCGCCTACCAGCACGACCGGATGGCCGAGGGCCTGTCCGGCGAAGGCGAGCCCGATGCCGAGCGTGCCGGACGTCGACTCCACCACCGGTGCGCCGGGACGCAGTTCACCGCGGTCCCGGGCGCCCAGCAGCATGGACACGGCGGCCCGTGCCTTCATCCCGCCCGCCGCGAGCCCTTCGAGCTTCGCCCAGAACCCCGGGTGCGGACCGGGCAGATCCGCGGTGATGCGCGCCAGCGGGGTGCGTCCGACGAGGGACAGCAGCTCCGGCCGGGCGACGCTGCGCAGGACGGTCGAGGAGGTCACCGGCCGCCTCCCGGTCCGCGGTCGGCCTCGCCCAGGCGGTAGCGGTGCAGCGTGCCCGCGCCCGCGTCCAGCCAGAAGAAGGGGTACGGCTCCGCGCACACCGCGCTCACCCCGTGCCCGAGGAACCGCGGCAGCACCGCGCTGCCCGTCTGCGCGAACATCACCAGCTGCTTGTCGTGCGCCAGGGCGTGGCGTCGCAACGGCTCGAAGGTGCCGTTGCTCAGCGTCATCCCGGAGACCAGCAGTGCGTCACAGCGTCCGGCCGCGCCGAGCGCGTCGGTGACGACCTCCTCGCCCCACTCCGTGACCCCGCCCTTGAGATCGCACGGCACATAGTGGAGCCCCCGTGAACGCAACGCCTCCAGGAGGGAGTTGACGACCCCCACCACGAGCACGCTCGCGCCCGGCGGCAGGTCGAGCAGCTCGACGACGGCCCCCGCCCGTGCCCGGGACTTCTCCAGCGACGTACCGGCCGGGAGGGGGAACGGTCGTGCCCCGCTCTCGGGGATGTGCGGGCCGATATGCATCAGATACGCGTCCAGCGCGGCCACCCGCACCGGCGCCAGCGGATGGTCCAGGAGCCGGGCGACATCGGCGCCGACACAGTCGTCGATCGCCGCGTCCGGCAACGCTCCGGGCTCGACCGCGCAGGACCCCACGGCACCGGCGAGACGCAGACTGAGCACCTCGTTGCGGTAGCCGGTGCCCCGCCCGTCGTGCCGGACGGCCTGCCGGGTCACGAACGCGACCGCGACGCGCAGCGTGCCCGGGTCCGGGCCGAGCCGACCGGCCCGTGCCCGCTCCAGCAGTTCTTCGTACGTGACCGTGCCGGCCACCGGCGCGACGGTGCTCACCGGATCACCAGCCCGGCGCGCAGCTCGCCCAACAGCGCCTCGACCCGCCCGCGCGCGCCCGGCCCGCCCGGGTCGCCCGCCATGACATGGCCGAGATACTCGTTGTTGCTGCCGGCCGCTTTGACCTGTCGGCCCGGCTCGGCGAGCTGGACCTCCAACACGTGCTCGGCGCCCGCGAGTTCACCGCCGTCCAGGGCTTCGAGCGTGCCCGAGGTCTCCGGTACCAGGAAGCCGACGGCCGCGCTGCGCAGGCCGGTCTCCCGCCGCCGCAGGTCGGGTTCGCGGCCGAGGGCGACCTCCACGGCGGCCGCGGCGAGGTCGATGCCGGTGACATGGCGGACCAGTTCGGTGATGCGGTTCCCGGCGGGCCGGGGGTTCACCTCGACCACCCGCGGACCGGCCGGGGTCAGCTTGATCTCGGTGTGGGCGACGACGCCGTCGGTCAGCCCGAGCGCCTTGAGCGCCCCCAGCGCGGTCTGCTCGGCCGCCTCGGTGTCGGCGCCCGTCAGCGCGGCGGGGAACATGTGCCCGGTCTCGATGAACGCGGGCGCCCCGCCGATGCTCTTGTCGGTGACACCCACGACGTGCACCGCTCCCGCGTGGGACACGGTCTCGACGCTCACCTCGGGACCGGTCAGCAGCTCTTCGAGGAGGACGGCGGGCACCCGGCGCTGCCCGCGCGCGTTCAGCGGGAAGTCGGCCAACGACCGCACGGCGGCGGCGAGTTCGGACTCGTCGTCCACCCTGCGCACATACATGCCCGCGCACAGGTCGACGGGTTTGACGACCAGCGGATAGCCGATCTCCCGTGCCGCGCGGGCGATGTCGGCCCACTCCTCGTGGAGGGCGAAGCGGGGGCCCGGCACACCGGCGTCGGCGAGGACCCGGCGGGTGGCGTCCTTGCGGCAGGCGTCCGCCACGGCCTGCGGGCCCGGGCCGGGGAGCCCGAGGTGCCCGGCGATTCGGGCCACCGTCGGCAGGTAGTAGTCGCAGGACGAGATGACCCCGTCGAAGCCGAACACCGAGTGCAGGCGTTCCGTCTGCGGCAGCAGGGTGTCGAGGTCGTTGGTGTCGGCCGTGACCACGTTCCGCGCGCCCAGCAGCGGATGGGCCGTGCCCTCGGGGGCCGAGCGCAGGTAGTGGTGCAGGTCCCGGGTGAGGAACGTGAACTCGTGCCCGCCCTCCCGGATGGCCCGTGGGAGCAGCCTGCTCATCGATCCGACCCAGCTCTCGACCACCAACAGATGAGCCACAGCTCCCCTTTTCGTGCGGTGCGTTCAGGCGTCAGGGCAGCCCGACGGCACCTCGACGAGGAGGCGCCCGGCTTGACATGCGCACCTTATCGATAATCGTTTTCATTGTCATGGGGGAGGGTGAAGGTGGAAGCGGAGTGGAGGTGGAGGTGGAGAAGGGGCGGGGTCCGCCCGCGCTCACCGGCAGTATCAAGGCGCCGCCTCCCGAAGTCGGCGTGATCCAAACGACAGGCCCTAGCCGATCTGGACCACGCGGGCCCACTCGGGCGGGTTGTCCGGCACATAGTCGGGATCGTCCTCGTTGTACCTGGTGTGTCCGTCGTGACGGGGGAAGAGGCCGACCACCGTCCGGCACGGCGGCCGGGAGCCGGGCCAGGGCGTCTGGCCGTCGGTGAGGACCACGACGACATCGGGCTTGGGGTGACTGCGGAGCGCCTTGGCGAAACCCGCGCACAGGTTCGTCCCGCCGCCGCCCAGCAGCGGGATGCCCTCCGCCCGGCACAGCGGGTGGGCGATCCGGGCCGCCGCGTCGCACGGGACCACGGTGACGAGGTCACGCCGGCCGCCCACCGCCCGGGAGATCGCGGCGACCTCCAGCAGCGCGCTGCCCAGTTCCGCGTCGCTGACCGACCCCGAGGTGTCGATGATCACGGAGACATGGGGCGGGCGGCGCCGCAGGCTCGGAAGCACCGTGCCCGGCACACCGGCGGAGCGCCGCGACGGCCGGCCGTAGCTGTAGTCCTCCCCGGCGCCCGGCGCGGAGGCCGCGGAGCGGACCGCCGCACCCAGCAACGCCCGCCACGGCTGCGGCGGATGGAACGCCTCCTCCGCCCAGCGCTGCCACCCCTCGGGCGCGGAGCCCGGACGGCCCTTGATGCCCTGGGCCACCCGGAAGCGGACCGCGTCCCGTTCCTGCGGGGTCAGGCCATGCGCCCCGTCCGGGCCCAGCTCCCACTCCCGCTCCAGGCCGTCGGCGCCGCTGCCGCAGTCCAGCCAAGCCAACTCCAGGGTGGCGGCACCGAGTTGGAACTGTCGCAGATAGTCCTCCATCAACTGCCCCGTGGGCAGTCTCAGGAACCCCGGTTCGACGACGCCCGCGGGCTTGACCAGTCCGTCGCCGAAGATGTCGTCGTTGATCTCGCAGTCGGCGGCGATGTTCATCCGCAGCCGCTCCCCGGGGCCGGTCAGTTCCCGTTCCCTGGCGACCCGGTCGCTGCGCCCGTGATGGTCCCGCAGCAGATGGGACACCTCGTGCACCCACACCCCGGCCAGCTCCTCCACCGGCGTGCGGTCCACGAAGCCGGGGGAGACGTAGCACCTCCAGTGCCGGTCCACGGCCATCGTGGGCACCCGCCGGGACTCGACGGTGTGCAGCGCGAACAGGGCGGTCGCCAGATAGGGCCGGGCCCGCGCCGCCTGGAGCCGGGCGGTGAAGAGCTTGTCGAGGTCGAGGGTGCCTTCGCCGGTGTCGTGCCCGGTGGCCGTGCTCATCGGCGCACCTTCGTCGCCGCCTTCGCGCGGGCCGCCGCCTCGTCCGCCCGGCGGGAGAGGGTGACCACTCCGGCGAGGTTCTCGATCGCCGTCGGAACGTCCCAGTCGTCGCGGCGCAGCGAGGCGAGGGTGGTGGCGGGGACGACCACCAGATCCGGCGCCCCCGTCTCCAGCGCCCGAACCAGCAGCGCCCACGCCGCGTCCCACCGTGCCTTGTCCGGTCGCGACCGGACCGCCGCCACCACCCCGTCGAGCACCGCCTGCCGCAGATCCCCCCGCTGGGGCAGTTCCTCCGCCGTCGGGTCGGCGAGCAGCACCTCGGGGTCGGGGAGGTCCAGCCGGTCCAGTCCGGCCAGCAGCTCCAACCCCGGCCCGTCGCCCACGGTGCCCCTGACCAGGAGGGACAGCACGTCGCGCGAGACACCGGAGGCGGTCGCGAACGCGATCAGCCGCAGCGTCATCTCCCAGCTCCGCGGCGACGGCCAGGGCCCGCCGCGCCGGCTCTCGCTGTTGGGCAGCTGATGCACGAGCTTGGGGCGCGCGGCCAGCAGCGTGCACACCGCGCGCCGCGCGAAGTCCACCGCCTCCGCCAGCCGCTCCGGTGCCAGCCGCGGCAGGGTGGCCCGGGGCCAGGTTCCCCCGAGCCCCCGTACGACGACCTCGTGGTCGTGCGTCCACTGCAGGTGGACGAACCGGTTGGCCAACGGCGGGCTCAGCTCCCAGCCGTCGGCCGCCGAGGACCTGGGGTTGGCGGCGGCCACGATCCTTACGTCCGGCGGCAGTTGGAGCGTGCCGATCCTGCGCTCCAGCACCAGCCGCAGCAGCGCGGCCTGGACGGCGGGCGGCGCCGTCGACAGCTCGTCCAGGAAGAGCAGCCCCCGGCCGGCGCGCACCAGGCGCACCGCCCAGTCCGGCGGAGCCATGGGGACACCCTGCTCGGCCGGGTCGTCCCCGACGATCGGCAGGCCCGAGAAGTCGGACGGCTCGTGCACGCTGGCGATCACGGTCGTCAGCGGAAGATCGAGGGAGGCGGCGAGCTGGGTCAGCGCCGCGGTCTTGCCGATGCCCGGTTCACCCCACAGCAGTACGGGCAGGTCCGCGGCGACGGCCAGGGTCAGCGCCTCCAGCTGGATGTCGGGGCGCGGTTCGGTGGACGTGGTGCGCAACATGCTCAACAGGTCGGCGGCCACGTCGAGTTGGGAGAGCGGGTCGGCGTCGGAGGGCAGGGCGAACGGAGTGCGTGTGGGCATGTGGGATCACCTTGGGGTGTAGAGGGCTGAAGCCGAACGCACGCGGTCGCAGGCGCGCGAGGGGTGTGGTCGCAGGCGTGCGAGGTGGCTGATCAGAGCGTGCGAGACGGGTGTTCAGGGCTGAGAAGCGTCCGAGGTGGACGGTCGGAGGCGCGCGAGATGTGTGGTCGGGGGGTGTGCGAGGTGGTCGGTCAGAAGAAGGTCGCCACGCGGGGGCGGCGCCGGCGGGACGGTCGACGGCCGACGTTGGAGCGGACCCGGCCGGAGAGGGGTTCGGCGAGACCGGCCCGGTACAGGCCGTAGGCGATCCGCCGGCGCGCCGCGGACTCCAGCTCCTCCCGCAGCGGGCCGTCGCGCAGGACCGCCTCGGGGCCCAGCAGCCCTTCGACGACGGCCAGTGCCCCGGCGACGTCCCCGTGGTCCAGCCGCTCGCGTACGCCGGACAGACAGTCCGGACGGCGATGCGCCTCGTCGATGGCCCGCAGGCAGGGGAGCGGAGTGCCGGTCAGCGCGACCAGCAGTTCCTCACGCCGGAGTTCGTCCGGGTCGTGGTCGAGTGCCACCAGCACGCCGTCGACCAGACCGATCCGGTGCCGCTCTCCCCGGCACTCCACGGTCCGCGGCTGCCCCGCCCGGTCCGGCGCCTCGGCCGGACCCGACGGCACATGGTCCGGTACCA
This sequence comes from Streptomyces sp. MNU76, assembly GCF_020982545.1. Lineage (GTDB taxonomy): Bacteria > Actinomycetota > Actinomycetes > Streptomycetales > Streptomycetaceae > Streptomyces. The sequence goes on from NZ_JAJKLK010000008.1 coordinate 243,498, forward strand.
GCGCCGACGCGACCAGCGGATGCAGCCGATGGGCGTCGAGCGCACCGGTACGGAGCAGTTCCAGATCGGGCAGGACCCAGGTCGCGGCGTCGGGCAGCACCGGCAGCGCGCCGAGGGCACCGCCGTCACCGGACGCGGCCGTGAGCCGTGGCGCGGGTGGCGGGGTGTCGTCGTCCGCCTCCGCGTGGGCGTCCTCGCCCGGGGCCCGGTCCGTACCGGCATCCGGGCCCAGGTCCAGGACGAGCCGCCGTCGGGCGCCGCACCGTACGAGCACGGAGCCGGTGGACCGCCCCTCGGCGCGCAGCACGATCGCCGCTTCCGCCGCCCACCGCTCGACGGCACAACCCTGCTCCGCCGCCCACGCCCACAACTCGTCCGAGGCCGTCGGAAGAGGCAGTGGCGGGTGCGAGGGCGAGGGCGAGTGGGGGTGGTCCGCCGGTGGTGCCCCCTCGCCCGTGGGTCGATCCGCTCCCGAACGGCCCCGCAGCTCACCGGCCCTGCGCGCGTCCCAGAGATGGCGGTGCAGATCGAACCGATGGCGACGGCTGGGCCGTGGATGGGGATGGCCACGGGCCTCGGGCCCGGACCCCTCCCACAGCGCGAGACCGATCCGCTGGCCGGCGTCGGCCCACGCGGGCGGAGTACGGGCCACCAGATGCACCGGCCCCGAGCCGGCACCCCCGGCCGTCCGGTACCGGGCGAGGGTGAGGGTCAGGCCCGGTCGCAGCAGCCCGTCGGGAGCGATCCTCGGCATGTGCCAACGCAGCAGGTCCGGTGCCAAGTGCCGTAGGTCCGAACGGACTTGGGACGCCAGCTCCGAGCCGTGACGGGCTGCCAGGGAACGCAGGTCGAGATCGATGTCGACGGCCGCGGCGGCACATGCGCCGGCCCAGTCGCCGACGGCACGGCGAGCGGCCGCGGTCTCGATCATGGAGGGTGGCACGGCGAACTCACGCACGCGCAACCAGAAGGAAAGCCGGGGATCCCCGTTCGCTGCATCGGTGAGCATCAGCACTCACCTTGCGCGGACGGAACCCCCGATCTGCTGAGGGAACGAGTAGTCATCGCGGGGATGGTAACGCCACACCTCCCGCTCCCGCACCTGTCTTTCGACCCGGGTGTGCGCGCCCGAGGCCACCGAGCCCGAGTGGTGCGGGCCAGGGCACCGGCGTACGGTCGAACAGTGACCGCGGCGGTGGACGCGCTCGCGCACCGCACCCTGCTTCAGCGACGCCTTTGCGACACGTCATGAGCGATTCGCAGCCGACCTCCCCAGTGCGGACCACCACCTCGGAAACAGGGGGTGGGGGAAGTGCGATGGCGCTGTTCGTCATCGCCTCGTGCCAGCTGATGGTGGTGCTGGACATCACCATCGTGAACATCGCGCTGCCGGACATCCAGCGGTCGCTGGACTTCTCGACGACGAGCCTGGCGTGGGTGGTCAACGCGTACACGCTCACGTTCGGCGGCCTGCTGCTGCTGGGCGGACGGGCCGGGCGGCGGGTGTTCGTCTTCGGCGTGCTGCTGTTCGTGCTGGCCTCGCTCCTCGGCGGTCTCGCCCAGAACGAGGGCCAACTCCTCGCCGCCCGCGCCCTCCAGGGCGTCGGCGGTGCCATCGCGTCCCCGACGTCCCTGGCGCTGATCAGTACGACGTTCCGCGAAGGACCCGAGCGCAACCGGGCGTTCGGGGTGTTCGCCGCCGTCTCGGCGGGCGGCGGCGCGATCGGACTGCTCGCCGGCGGCATCCTCGTGGAGTGGCTGAACTGGCGGTGGGTTCTGTTCGTCAACGTGCCGATCGGACTGCTGATCGCGTTGGCGACGCCCCGCTGGATCAAGGAGTCCGAACGGCACCCGGGCCACTTCGACATCACCGGCGCGCTGACCTCCACCCTGGGCATGGTGCTCCTGGTGTACGGCTTCATCCGGGCCGCGCAGGAGGGCTGGCGGGACGGGCTGACGCTGGCGTCGTTCGCCGGGGCCGTGGTGTTGCTCGTGGTGTTCGTGCTGGTGGAGCGGCGGTCCCGGCAGCCGATCACCCCGCTGCACATGTTCGCCGACCGCAACCGCGCGGGCACCTACGGCATCATGCTGTGCCTGGCCGCGGCGATCTTCGGCATGTTCTTCTTCCTGACGCTCTTCACCCAGAACGTCCTGGACTTCAGCCCGCTGGCCACCGGCTTCGCGTTCCTGCCGGTCAGCGCGGTCATCGCGGTCGGCGCCGGGCTGGCCTCACGGTTTCTGCCCGTGTACGGTCCCAAGCCGTTCATGGTGGTGGGCGCGATCCTCGCGGCGGCCGGCCTGGGGTGGCTGACCCTGACCGACGTGGACTCCACCTACGCCGGCAGCGTGCTCGGCCCGATGCTCGTCTTCAGCCTGGGCATGGGCATGGAGTTCGTCGCACTGACCTTGATGGCGCTCTCCGACGTCGCGCCCGCGGAGACCGGCGCCGCCTCCGGGCTGCTGAACGCCACCCAGCAGGTCGGCGGTTCGCTCGGTCTCTCCATCCTCGTCACGATGTTCGGCACGGCCAGCACCAACGAGAGGGATGAGCAACTCTCGGACTTCGAGTCCACGGCGACCCCGGCCGAGCGCCTGGAGTTCGAGCGGACCGGTCAGCTGCCGAAGCCCTGGTCCGACGAGGTGCTCACGGCGGGTGTCTCGGCCGCCTTCGTCATGGCGGCCATCTTCACCGTGATCGCGGCCCTGATCGCCGTCCTGGCCATCCAGGTGCGGCCCTCCGACCTGGAGCGGCTGAAGGGTGGTGCGGCCGGCGCGCCGCCCGGCTGAGCGCGGCACGCCGACGCGCGTCAACCGCTGGTGCAGGCGGCCCAGTTGAAAGTGAACGCGGTCGGTGTCGGTTGGTGGAGCCGTGGTCGCCGACGGCCGCGCTGCCGCTGGCCGGTGCGCTTCGCGTCGCCGGTCGCCCTGTGGTCACGGGCGGCGGAGGGCCGCACGGCGGCCGTGCCGTTCACGATCCAGCGGACGGGGGAGCGGGCGCGGGGCAAGGTCCGGGCGCTGACCGTCGGGGCGTCCTTCGACGGCGGCGACCCGGCGAGGGGGTACCGGTGGCGAGAACCGTGCGCTGATCACGCATCCGGCGCTCACCACGCTGCCCGCCGAGCACCCCGACCGCAACGGCCACGGCCAGGTCAGCCTCAGCGTCGAAGGCGTCGACCGGGCGTCGACCTCCGAACTGGCCGTGAAGAAGGCGTGCAAGCTCGAGAAGTCCTGACCCGGTGAACCGGGGGAGGACCGTCCCGCACCCGCGCGGACTTCCTCGGTGTCTCAGCTCTCCGGGGCTCCCGAGCGCATGCCGTCCATGACCAGGTCGAGGAGGCGGGTCGCGCGCGGCTGCCAGTCCTCGGGGTCGATCTGCCAGAGGCCGGCGATGGCGAGGAAGAAGTCGTCCGCGGTGATCCCGGGGCGGACGGTACCGGCCTTCTCGCCCGCGCGGAGCAGGAGTTCGGCGGCCTCGGACACCGGGGTGGGGTCCGGCTTGCCGGGGGCGTCGGGGCCGCAGGTGGCCTGCCGGATGGCGTCCGCGAGGCCCGCCTTGGCCATGGCGAACCGGGCGAGGTGGTCCATCCACTCGCGCAGCGCCCGGTCGGGCTCGCGGGTGGCGAGCAGTTCGGCGGCGGAGTCGGTGACCTGCCGCATCTCGTGCCGGTAGATCTCCAGGACGAGGGCCTGCCGGGTGGGGAAGTGGCGGTAGAAGGTGCCCTGTCCGACGCCCGCCTCCCTGGCGATCCTGCTCAGCGGTGTGTCGGCGGCACGGGTCAGCTCGACGAGCGCGACCGACAGGATGCGCTCGCGGTTCCGCTGGGCGTCCGAGCGCAGAGAGGCGTCCTTCTTCTGCCGCACGCGACCTCCCGAGGAATCCGTGACCGAAACCCGCGCTTGTTAAGCGGACAACTGTCCGTTACGTTTCTCGGACCGGACGGCTGTCCGGTTGCCTCATCGTAGCGTCGGCGCCATCCGCGCCGACAGCCGCGCCGTACCGTTTTCCTGATTCGACCGTCGGCCGGAGCGAGTCCCTCCCGACCTGTCCCGGATACGCGAAAGAAGGCTGATCATGTCCCCAGCCACCTCATCGACGTACAGCGCCATCACCCTGAACATCAACGGAGAGAAGCACACGCTCTCCGTCGACCACCGCACCACACTGCTCGACGCCCTGCGGGAGCGCCTCGACATGACGGGCACCAAGAAGGGCTGCGACCAGGGGCAGTGCGGAGCCTGTACCGTCCTCGTCGACGGTCGGCGGAGCGTGTCCTGTCTGCAGCTGGCGGTGGCCGCCGAGGGGCGTGAGATCACCACCATCGAGGGTGTCGCCGACGGGGACGACCTCCACCCCGTGCAGCAGGCGTTCCTCGATCTGGACGGCTTCCAGTGCGGCTACTGCACGCCGGGCCAGATCTGTTCGGCCATCGCGGTCATCGAGGAGCACGCGGCGGGCTGGCCCAGCGCCGCCACCGACGACGTACGCCCACAGGCAGGACCGCCACCGCTGACGCCCGAGGAGATCCGCGAGCGGATGAGCGGCAACCTGTGCCGCTGCGGCGCCTACGTGTCGATCGTCGAGGCCGTCGCCCGCGCCGCCGCCGACAGCGCCGCGAAGGCCAAGGAGGCCGTGGCGTGAGGGAGTTCGACTACCAGCGCGCCCATGACGTCTCCGGCGCGGTCGCCCTGCTCGGCGCCGATCCCGAGGCGCGCTTCCTCGGCGGCGGAACCAACCTCGTCGACCTGATGAAGACCGGCGTCGAGCGGCCCGCCCGCCTCGTCGACGTCCGTGAACTCCCGCTCGACGAGATCGAGACGACCGACGACGGCGGACTGCGGATCGGCGCGACCGTCACCAACAGCGACCTCGCCGCGCACCCCGAAGTCCGTCGCCGCTACCCGGTGTTGGCCCAGGCGGTACTGGCCGGCGCCTCCGGACAGCTGCGCAACATGGCCACGGTCGGCGGCAACCTCCTCCAGCGCACCCGCTGCGGCTACTTCGCCGACGTCACCCGGCCCTGCAACAAGCGGGTCCCCGGCAGCGGCTGCCCCGCGATCGAGGGCGAGCACCACAACCACGCCGTCCTGGGCGCGTCCGAGCACTGCGTGGCCACGCACCCCTCCGACATGGGAGTGGCGCTGGCGGCCCTCGACGCCGTCGTCTCCTACGAAACGGCCGATGGGCGGGGCGAGTTGCCGTTCGCCGACTTCTACCTCCCGGTGGGCGACACCCCGCACCTGGAGACCGCCCTGCCGCCGGGCGCCCTGATCACCGGCGTCACCCTGCCGCCCACCCCGGTGGCCGCCCGCTCCCGCTACCGCAAGGTGCGCGAACGCGCCTCGTACGCCTTCGCCATCGGCTCGATCGCCGCCGCGCTCGACGTCCGGGACGGTGTCGTCCACGACGTGCGGCTGGCGTTCGGGGCGGTCGCGTCCAGGCCGTGGCGGGCCCACGCCGCGGAACGCGCGCTGACCGGCGCGCCCGCCGACGCCGAGGCCTTCGCGGCCGCCGCCGACGCCGAGCTGGCGGCCGCGCGACCGCTGCGGCACAACGCCTACAAGGTGACGCTGACGCGCAACCTGGTGGTGGCGGTCCTGTCCGAACTCACCTCGGACACCGCCTCGGACCCCACCTCCGAAGCCACCCGTGAACACCCCTCCGCGGCCACCGAGGAGGCCACCCGATGACCACCACCCCAACGGAACGCCGGGGCGCCGTCGGCACCGCGCACACCCGCGTCGAGGGCCGTGACAAGGTCACCGGAGCGGCCCGCTACGCCGGCGAGATCCCGTTCGCCGGGCTCGTCCACGGCTGGCTGGCGCTGTCGACCGTGGCGCGCGGCCGGATCCGTGCGATCGAGACCGCCGACGCGCTCGCGCGGCCGGGCGTGCTCGCCGTCCTGACCCACGAGAACGCCCCGCGCGTCGAAACCGACTACACGAGTCTCATGGGGATGACGCCCGACCCCACCACGGCCGTCTTCCAGCACGACCGGATCCCCCATCTGGGCTGGCCGGTCGCTCTGGTGGTCGCCGAGACCTCCGAACAGGCCAGGGAGGCCGCCGAGGCCCTGGTCGTGCACTACGACCAGGAACCGCACGACGTCACGTTCACCGCCGAGCACCCGGACGCCTACGACGCGGGCGGCTTCGGCCCCGCGGTGACCGGGAAGGGCGACCTGGAGGCCGAACTCGCCGCGTCCGCGGTCGTCGTGGACGCCGAGTACACCACCCCCGAGGAACACCACCACCCGATGGAGCCGCACGCCGTGACGGCCCGCTGGGACGGTGGCCGCCTCGATGTCGTCGACGCCAACCAGGGCACCATGTGGGTCGCCGGCGAACTCGCCAGTCTGTTCTCCCTCGACCCCGCGTCGGTGCGGGTGCGCTCCGAGCACGTCGGCGGCGGCTTCGGCGGCAAGGGCGTGCGCGCGCACCAGGTCGCCGCCGTCATGGCCGCGACCGTGCTGCAGCGGCCGGTCCGGGTGGTCATGACCCGACGTCAGATGTTCTCCCTCGCTGGGTACCGCAGCCCCACCACCCAGCGGGTCCGGCTCGGCGCCGACGCCGACGGACGGCTGCGCGCGCTCGAACACCGCTCGCACAGCCTCACCTCGACCGTCCACGAGTTCGTCGAGCCGGCTGCCGGACCGGCCCGCGTGATGTACGACGCCGACGCCCACCACACGGTCAACCGGGTCGTACGGCTCGACGTGCCCACCCCGACGTTCATGCGGGCGCCCGGCGAGGCCCCGGGATCCTTCGCCCTGGAGTCGGCGCTCGACGAACTCGCCGAGAAGCTGGGCATCGATCCGATCGAACTGCGTGCCCGCAACGAACCCGAGCGCGGCCCGGTCTCCGGGCTGCCGTTCGCCGGCCGCAACCTGCGGGCCTGCTTCCGTGAGGGCGCCCGCCGGTTCGGGTGGGCCGATCGCGACCCACGCCCCGGTGTGCGCCGCGACGGCCGCTGGCTGCTCGGCACGGGGACGGCGGCGGCCTCCTTCGGCGCGGGAGCCATGCCGTCCACGGCCGCGGTGACGGCCGAGGCCGACGGCACCTACACCGTGCGGGTCAACGCGGCGGACATCGGGACGGGCGCCCGCACCGCGCTCACCCTGGTCGCCGCCGACGCGCTGGAGGTGGCGGTGGACCGGATCCGGGTGCGGCTCGGCGACAGCGACCTCGGCCCGGCCATGATCGCCGGCGGGTCGATGGGCACCCGTTCCTGGTCCTGGGCGGTCACCCTCGCGGCGGGCGAACTGCGGGAACGGCTCGCCCTCGGTGGCGGCGTCCCGCCCGAGGGCATCACTGTCCGCTCGGACACCACCGCCGCCATCGGCGCCCTCGCCCAGAAGGAACGGCACTCCTACGGCGCCCAGTTCGCCGAGGTCGCCGTGGACCCCGCCACCGGCGAGGTACGCGTACGCCGCATGCTCGGCATCTTCGCGGCCGGAAGGATCGTCAACCCCCTCACCGCCCGCAGCCAGTTCATCGGTGGCATGACCTGGGGCCTGTCCATGGCCCTGCACGAGGAGGCGGTACGCGACCGGGCGTCCGGCGGCCACTACGGCGCCGACCTCGCCGGTTACCACGTGGCCGCGCACGCCGACGTCCCCGCCGTCGAGGCCGACTGGGTGGACGACCACGACCCCGAGGACCCCGTCGGCATCAAGGGCATCGGCGAGATCGGCATCGTCGGCGCGGCGGCCGCCGTCGCCAACGCGGTCTGGCACGCCACCGGCGTCCGTCACCGCCGTCTGCCGATCCGGCCCGACCGCGTCCTGACGGCGGCCCGAGATGCTTGACCTGGCCACCGAGCTGACCGCCTGGGCCGAGGAGGGCCGCGACTTCGCCGTGGCCACCGTCGTCGCGGTCGGCGGCAGCGCACCGCGCGGTCCCGGTGCGGCCCTCGCCGTCGACGCCGAGGGCACGGTCATCGGCTCCGTCTCCGGCGGATGCGTCGAGGGCGCGGTGTACGAGCTGTGCACACAGGCCCTGACGGACGGCGAGACGGTCCTGCAGCGCTTCGGCTACAGCGACGAGGACGCCTTCGCCGTCGGCCTGACCTGCGGCGGGGTGATCGACATCCTGGTCACCCCCGTCACCGCACGGTCACCCGCCCGAGCGGTCCTGCGCTCCGCGCTCTCGGCCGCCGCCGAGGGCGAGCCGACGGCCGTCGTCCGCGTCGTCCGGGGCCCGTCGGAACTCCTCGGACAGGCCCTGCTCGTACGCGCCGAGGGAGCGTCCGGCGGGGTACGTGAAGGCGCGTACGCCTACGACGGTGGTCTCGGCGGGCATCTGGACCTGGACCGGACCGCCGTCGCCGAGGCGCGGGCCATGCTGGACGGCGGACGCACCGGCACGATCGAGCTCTCCGCGGACGGGTCGTACTGCCCGGACGGTCTCACCCTCCTCGTGGAGACGAGGGTGCCACCACCCCGCATGATCGTGTTCGGGGCGATCGACTTCGCGTCGGCACTGGTGCGGGCGGGCAAGTTCCTCGGGTACCACGTCACCGTGTGCGACGCCCGACCGGTCTTCGTCACCCGGGCCCGCTTCCCCGAGGCGGACGAGATCGTCGTGGACTGGCCGCACCGCTATCTGCGGCGCACCGCGACCGACCACCGCACCGTCCTGTGCGTGCTCACCCACGACGCCAAGTTCGACATCCCCCTGCTCAAGGAGGCCCTGCGGATGCCGGTCGCGTTCGTGGGCGCGATGGGCTCCCGCCGCACGCACGCCGAGCGCGACCGGAGACTGCGCGAAGTCGGGCTCACCGAGAGGGAGTTGGCCCGGCTGCGGTCCCCGATCGGGCTCGACCTCGGTGCCCGGACGCCCGAGGAGACGGCCCTGTCCATCGCGGCGGAGATCGTCGCGGCCCGGCGCGGTGGCACGGGTGTGCCGCTGACCGGTTCGGACGCACCGATCCACCGGGATGCGGGGGAGCGGGGAGCCGTGGTGGCGGCCTGAGTACGTCGGACGGGGCGACCTGAGTATGTGGTCCGATACGGGGCGCCCCGTCCCGGTGATGCACTGTGGTCATGGACACGCACACCTCGCGCCCGCGCCCCCTCCGCCAGGTCACCGCCAGGGCCACGGCCACCGGTTCGGCCTTGGCGGTGGTGCTGCTGCCGCTGGTGGTCGGCGCGTTGGTGGCGCGGTCGGCCGGCGCCGACCCGATGGCGTCGGTCAACGCCCTGATCGCGGGCGGCGGGGAGCGGGCGAAGCTCTCCCGGAACCATCTGCCCGTCCTGCGGAACATGCGTTCGGTGCCCCGCAGGGTGGGCGCGCGGTGGGCGGGGCGACGCCCGGCGACGGACGGTCCGGCGGGCCGTCCGCCGGTCCGCCCGTCGGGGCGGCGGCTACTGCCCGGCCGTGAGGACGTACGTGTTGAGGTTTCCGACGGTCGTCAGCGGGGACGGTGAACCCAGCTCGTAGCGGTCCACGGCGAGGTAGTTGGGCTTCTTGCGCGCGGCCGGGGTGCAGAAGTTCTGCGCCCGGTTGCCCAGTTTGGCGTTGTCCGTCTCCGCCGTACCGCTCATCGTGTAGTCGCGGAAGTGGTTCATCACGAACAGCGGGTGGAAGGCGGCGGAGTCCGTGGTGAGCGGTCTGTCCGTGCCCCAGCGGCTGTAGCAGGACCAGTCGGAGCCGCCGATCCCGCCGCCCATGGACCAGTAGTTCTCTACGGTCCACTCGCGCTGGTACATCACCCCGAACGTGTCACGGGTGACGTAGCCGGCGGAGGTGTCGCTCGCCCGGGTGCGGTCGCTGAAGATCAGCAGCTGCTTGCCCCGGGCCGCGAGGTCCGCCACCCTCGGCCAGCCGCTCGTCGCCACACCCTCCTGGTCCGGCCGGTACAGCACGTCGGACAGACCGCTCACGGACGCCAGCGACGACTTGAGCACGTCCGAGGAGGTGTAGTCCTCCAGGAAGACGGTGACGAACTGACCCGGGTTGGCCTTGAGGAAGGTGACCATGCGCTGGAGGTCGGTGGCGAGCGACACCGGGTTGCTCACCCCGGCACAGCTGTTGTGGCAGAGCATGGCCTGCCCGGACACGGTGTACGCGTCCAGCATGAACCCCCTTACCCCGTCGGTGAGTTGGCGGCTCACGCCCCGCGCCTGGTTCGGGAACAGACTGACGGGGAACGACGCGAAGTTGCCGTCGGCCCCGTTCGCGTAGGCGTTGTGCGAGGTGAGGAACGAGACCTGGTCGAGCGTGCGGGTGTCGGCGGAGGGCACGGGCGACGTCGCGTAGGACACCGGTGTGAGGTGCCAGCGGGCGTAGGAGCCGTTCGACCCGACCTGCACGAGGGCGGCGTCGGAGGATGCGCCCGTCAGGTACTGCGAGGTCCCCGGCACGCCGATGGTGTACGTGCTGTTCGCGGCCTCGGTGACCGTCCACGTGGTGCCGTCCGCGCCGCAGGTCGCGGTCACCGCGGAGGTGCCGCCGCGTCCGAGGCAGATCCCCGACTGGTCGGTGCTGCGCAGCTGGTGGCCACCGGTGACCGCGACGGGCGTCCACTGCTGGTGGTCCTCGTTGCCCTTGGGGTTGTGCGCGGCGACCGTACCGCCGGAGGCCGCCGCGTTCAGGCCGGTGACGGAGTTCTGCAGGTACACCGCGTACGTGGGGACGGCCGCGGCGGCGGGGCCCGAGACCGCGACGGGCACGCCCAGGGCGAGCACGGCGACCGCGCAGAGGGCGCGGGCGCGGACACGAGGGCGCGAACGAGGACGGCGACGGGGGCGGGGACGGGTCTGACTCACGGGGTTCCTTCCGCTGCGGGCACACGGGGTTGATGTCAGAGGCATGACACACCGAGGGGCGGGTCGCGCACCAGTCCCGAGGCATGAAGTCCTCATGGGCGCGAACGCGCCGTTGTGTGGCGGGACTTGAGCCAGCGTCGCCTCCTGGTTCGTGTTTCAATCAAGTCTTGGCGATTCCGTGGAGAAGATCTGTTTAAATTCTGAAACCCGTTCGAAGAGAGACCACGCGTGAGTGAACCGACAGCCCCTGTCTGCCCGCAGTGCGGAACGCCCCGGGCGACGGACGGCACCCCGGCCTGTTCCTGCGGCCGCCTCGCGTCGGAAGCTCATCGGGACGTGCGCGCGGCACAGGCCGAGGCCGCCGAGGACTTCGACCCGGTGCGCATACGCCCGTTCGTACAGGTCGGCGACGACGACGGCGAGCCGCACGGCACATCGCCGTCGGTCGAGGAGCTGCCCCCCACCACCGGTGAGGCCGCGCCGGCCGCGGCCGACGTTCCGACACCGGTCGACGACGCTGATGCGGACGTGGACGCGGACGCACAGCGCTCGGACGGGCGGGAGTCGGGTGGTCGGCGGCGTCGTCGGGTGGCGCTGGCCGCCGGGGTGGGAGCCGCCGCGGCCGCCGTCCTGGTGACCGGCGGGATCATCGGCGGCCTCTTCTCCTACGACGCACCGTCGCGGGACGGCTCGGACCCCGACGACATCAGGGCCGGCATCCCGGACGCGGCGGCCGCCCAGGAGGCGTCGCGGTCGGCGACCCCGTCCCCCACGGGCTCCACGGCGTCCCCGTCCGGCACCGCGTCCACCTCGCCCGGGGCGACCCCGACCACGACCTCGACCGAGGCGACGCCCGACCCGTCGGCCACCCTGACCAGGGACCCCTCGGGAGGCGACGCCACGCTGACGGAGGCCCCTCGCCCACCGCCCCCGACGGGCCGCCTCCCGTCCTCGGTCTCGGCGACCGGGGCGCGGAGGTCACCGAACTCCAGCTCCGCCTCCGCCAGGTCGGCCTGTACAACGGCGACGCCGACGGCGACTACGACCGTGAGGTCCAGAGCGCGGTCCGCGGCTACCAGCTGACGCGTGTCCTCCTGGAGGACGAGTCGGGCGTGTACGGCGAGGCCACCCGCGCCTCCCTCGAATCCGAGACCACGGAACCGTGACCCCCACGTCCCACGTGAGCCGCGGGCCGTGACCCGCGTGCCGTCAGCCGTGCCTCCGGAGCCGTCGCCTGTCCGCGTGCCGTACCCCCCTCCCTCACGGGGACGCGGTGGTGAGGTGGCGGCGGGCCTGGTCCGCCGTGTCGCTGTGGGGGAACTGCTCGGAGATCTGCTGCCAGATGTCGCGGGCACGGTCGACGCCCTCGGGGTCGTCGCGCGCTTCGAGGGCCTGGGCGAGGTGCGCCCACTGACGGGCATGGCCACCGGAGTGCTCGACGGCGTCCTGGAGGAGGTCGACGGCCTCCTCCAGGCGCCCCTGCCGGTAGGCGACCCAGCCGCAGGCGTCCTCGCACAGGGCCATCCGACCGGGCTCCAGCACCTGTCGCGCACTCTTCAGGGCACCCTCCGCCAGGAGCCGCGCCTCGTCCAGCCGGATGCCCTGCTCCGCGTAGAACATCGCGAGCCGCGCGGTGAGCGTGACCAGCGCGGCCCGCAGCGGAGGTTCCTCGTCCGTGCCGTGGAACGCCTCCAGCCGGGCCGCGCAGGCGTCCTGCGCCTCGATCAGCTCCTGCTCCACCTCCCACGGCTGCTCCCGCCCGGCGATCAGACGGGCGATCAACTCGTGATGCCGGCCCGCCCCCGACCGGCTCGCGGTGTCACCGATCGAGCGCAGCGCGACGACCGCGTCGTCCGAGCGGCCCAGCAGATCGAGGACGTCGGCCAGCTCCTCGTGCATCCGGGCCTCCAGGTCCGCGCTCAGGGACGCCTCCAGCGTGGCGTCGACCAGCTCCTCCCGTGCCCGCTCCAGCAGTACGGCGCGCTTGTCGCCCTGCGTGGTCTGCGCCCGTCGCCGATGGGTGACGGCCAGTTCGAGGCGCGCCAGGTCCCGCTGCTCCCCGGCCGGGAGCAGCTCGATCAGCCGCAGGAGGGTCTGCTCCGCCAGGTCGTACTGGGCCCGCTGGTCGCGGTACAACCGCGCCAGGGTGAACCGTGGATAGGCGTACAGCGGCGCCAGCTTCAGCGCGTCCCGGCAGTCCCGCACGGCGTCACTCGCCCGCCCCTGCCGTACGTACACCGCAGCCCGCCCCGCGAGGGCACGCGCCCTGGTGGGCAGGTCCGGCGGCTCGGCGGACAACTCCGTCAGCCGTTCCTGGCCCCGGCGCCCCGAGCGGTAGCGCGGGCACACGGTCTTCGGCGCCCGGTCGAGAACGGCGTCGTACTGCGCGACGGCCCGCCGATAGCTCTCCGCGGCCGACGCCCCGTGCTCGGCGTCGGACAGCGAGTCGCCGAGGGCCGCGTGCGCGTCGCCGAGGTCGACGTTCCACTGCGGCGGTGCCTCCAGCCCGGCCGGTAGGCCCTCGCGGACCGCGCGGGTCAACTCCTCGACCGCCGCCGCCCAGTGGCGACGCTGACGGTCTGAGGGCCGGATCAGTCCGGCGAGCGCTCCCTGCAACAGCCCGATCTCCCGTGCGGCCAGGGAGACCTCGGGCGCGGACGTGCCCGGCGAGGCCCGCAGCGACTCGATCTCGGCCAGCGCCTCCCGCAGCCCGGCTTCGTCGAAGTGCTGCTGCGCTTCCCGGGCATGGGCCCAGGCGCGCGCCCAGCGCAGGGTGAAGGGCTTCTTCCGGGCCGGAGCCTCCGCACCGGCCGGCCGCGCGGATCCGTCGGCGCCGCCCTCGACCACCGGGCCGACGCCGCTGTGATCGGAAGGGTCGGCGTGGTCGTCGTCCTCGGTGGCGCCGTACGGCGACGGCCAGTACGCGTTGACGATCCGGCGTACGTCCTCGCGGCCGGGTTCGAGGGCCAACGCCATGCCCGCGAGGCCCCGGGCGGCGAACTGGTTCCCCCTCCAGAACATCTGGTTGACGGCGAGCAGCAGCCAGGCCTCGGCGTCGTCGGGGTGCTGGTGCGCGGCGACGGTGAACAGGGAGCTCGCCAGTTCCCGCGTGCCACCGGGCTCCGGTGATCCGGCCGCGAACAGCCCGACGTCCCGGACCGCCACATGGTGGTTCTGCGGGTCCCGCTGGATCGCCTCCAGACATGCGAAGAGCGCGCCCTCACGGTTGTGCCGCTGCAGCATGCGCCCCCGCAGCGCGTGCAGTTCGGCCATGTCGGGCGCCCAGCGGATGGCCGTACGGATGTACCGGTCGGCCTTCCGCCGGGCCCGGCGCCCCGACCGGTTGCAGGCCTCCCCGGCGAGCCGGAACCAGCACTCGGACCGCATCGCGACGACGTGCGCGATCCGCTCGGTCAACGGCCGTACCGCCAACTCGTCGCCGTCCAGGACCAGTCGGCGGGCCCGTTCGTCGACCAGGTCCTGCTCGGTTTGGCGGAAGTGCCGCAGCGCCTCGCGCACCTTGGCGTCGGCCGGCCCCGTCCCGGTCCCGGTCGGCTCCGATCCGGCGGGGGCCGCGCCCGACTCGACGGGCTGCCTCCGCTCGGCGTCCTGGCGCAGCAGGGTCACCCCGAGCCAGTACGAGGCGAGCGCGGCGTCCATGCGGTGACCGTCGGCGGCCTGGCGCAGGGCGCTGCGGGCCGACTGGGCCGCCTGGTCGAGGAGTTCGGCCCGCTTCGGTGCCTCGACGTCCGGGTGCTCGGCCTGTTCGAGCGCGGCTCTGGCGAGCTGGATACGGGCGGGAGCGAGGGTCGGGTCGAGGGTGACGGCCTTCTGCCACATCAGCGTGGCCGCGCTGCGCACCACGGCCGAGGCCCGGAGCCCGATGTCGGTGCGGATGCGCCGCTGCTCCCGGTAGACCAGCCCCAGGTTGTGGTACGCGGCGGCGTAGCCGGAGCTGTGCGAGAGCGCCGCGCGGAAGTGCTCCTCCGCCGCGTCGAGATGGTGCAGCAGCCCCTCGCGCTGGAACCGCTGGTAGCTCTCCAGACCGTCCACCAGGCGTTGGAAGCTGTCGACGTCGGCTCCCGACTCCGAGGCGCCGGGCCGGTCCAGTTCGATGCGGTGGGCCAACTCCCGGGCGAGGACGGCGCTGGCCCGGCGGATGTCGGCGTCGGCGGGGATGTCCGTCTGCGCCGACCAGGTCCGGCCGCCGTGGCCGGACTGGGAGGCGACGACCCGCAGCACCCCGTCGGTCTCCACCAGCGAACCCTGCAGGGTCCGTCCGAAGGCGCGCTCCACGAGCGTGAGCACCGTGCCGACCTGGAGCTGCAACGGGCCCAGGGCGACCGTCCCGATCTCGGTCGCGTTGATGTCGCCGTGCAGTCCGGTCGTCGCGACACCGGACTTGAACGGCACCCGCGCCGACGACCGCAGCACCATCTCGCCCCGCTCGCCCGCCGGGTTGAGCACATCGGCGGGGGTGATGAACGGTTCCTGACTGACCAGCTCGGAGATCCGCTCGATCTCGCTGTGCAGCAGTTCGGCGAAACCCGCCGCGACCTTGTCGAGCTCTCCCACGTCGTCCCCGGCGACGAGGTTCTTGAAGGAGAGGATCCGCACCGGTCGGGAACGCCGGCGGCTGACCGCCAGCAGCACGAGCACGACGGCCAGGACGAGCGCGATCCACTCCAGCGTGGACCACTGCGCGGAGACGTCCTGGATGACACCCGTCACGGCGAGGACGATCAGCGCGGCGGCCAGCGGCACGAAGGCCGAGTTGGCGGTGAGCGCGGTCCTGAGGAGCACGGCGATCCGCCGTGCCCGACGCGCCCCGGCCGGCGGCCACGACCACGCGACACGGCCTGTCTCCCGGACGAGATGCTTGAGCGAGGGCATGACGTCGCGCCCTTCTGCCGCGCCCCCTGTCCGTCAAGGCCCCTCCTCGTTCCAGCGTGCGCCCGGAACCACCCGGCGGCAATTCAGGCCCTGAGGGCCGTACCCCGGGGCGGAGCCCCGAGGCTGTGACGGGTGTCGGCCGACTCGGCGCGCTACCAGTAGTCGGGCAGGGAGTAGCGCTCGGTGTGGGTGGCGTGCCACTCGTGGTTGCCGGCCCCCCACGCGGCGAGCCCGGCGACGTAACGCCCGATGGGCGGGGAGGTCGCCGACAGGGCCGCGGAATCCTAATCGACACCGGCTCCGCCGAAGTCTTCCGCGACGAGGACACCGACTACGCCACCCGCATCTGGGCGGCCGGCGGCCAGGCCGAACTCCACGTCTGGGCAGGAGGCTTCCACGGATTCGACGCCCTGTACCCGCAGGCACACATCTCGGCCACAGCCCGCCGAACCCGCACCGACTGGCTCGCCCGGCCCGCGAGGTCGTCGGCCAGGGCGGGTGAGACGTATGCGGGTACCTCGTCGTCGGTGAGGTCGCCGAGGAGGCAGCGCCATCCGAATCCGTTCATCTCGCGGGTCCAGACGCCGGGCCTGTTCGCGTACTGGAGGCTGGAGATGGTGGTGTTGCGGTGGTCGAGCATGGGGCCGATCAGGACCTGGGCGGCGATCGGCGGGGTGCCGAGGTCGCGGGCCAGCAGGGTGACGCCGGCGGCGAGGCCGCCGCCCGCGCCGGCGCCTGCGACGATGATCCGGGCGGGGGCGATGCCCAGTTCGGCGGCGTGGTCGGCGATCCAGAGCAGTCCCTGGTAACAGTCGTCGACCGGGACGGTGCCGGTGGACTCGGGCGCGAGGCGGTAGTCGACGGAGACCACGACGGCGCCGAACTCGTCGAGCCACTCCGGCGGGATGTCGATCTGTCTGACTAGGGCGTGTTTCGGAAGTCCCTTCTGCTCTGCGACGCCCGGCACGCTCCCCCAGTCTCGGCTGGCGCTCGACCGGGAGGTACCCCCACCGCCGCACCGGACGAAAGGCCAAGTACACCCAGTACGAGGCCTTTCGTCCGGCGCGCCGAGAGCACGCACCGGACGCCGCAGAGCCGCCCTTCGGGCGACGAAGGGACTTCCGAAACACGCCCTAGGAACGGTTCACCGCATCCCTCGCGCTCGAACTCGCCCCGTTCGGTGTGCGGGCGAAGACGGTCAAGCCGGGCGCCTGCCTGACGACGAACTTCGCGGCCGATGCGACGAAGGGCGCCGCGCTGGACGAACTGGTCCCGGCGCCCTACGCGCCATGGGCGAAGAAGGCCATGGGCGACTTCACGGGCCAGGACCTGTTCACCAACGAGAGCGACGTCACCGAGACAGTGTGGCGAGCCGTGCACGACACGACCGGCCAACTGCGATTCCCCGCCGGCCCCGACGCGGTCTCGCTCTCCCAGGCGGAGTGACCACAGTCGTCCCCGACCGCCGGACGGCCGTCGAGGGCGGGGTGTTCGGCCCACTCGTAGAAGAGATACGCGGCGAAGGGCACGGTGGGCCGCAGGGCGGTGCCGATCGCTGCCGTGACGGCGGTTGACAGCCGTGAACGTTCTTCGCGAATCAAAATGATCGGCCGAGCTACGGAGCGTTCCGTTTGCAGGTCAAGACATGGGTAGGAGATGTGGGCGGTGCCACACTCCGCCGCTGCGGGATCCTGTGGAGCGCCTGAGGAGACGAGAACCGGAGGTGGTCGCCGTGGGCGAGCGCACGGCACCGAGTGCCCTCGCGGCCCGGCTCACCGGCACCCCGGCGGTCGGCGAGCGTCGGCTGTCCGGCACCCTGACCGAGGTGACCCTCGACGACGGCCGGAAGGTGCTCGTCAAGCAGGGCGACGGCCCCGGCGCCGCCCGGGCCGAGGCGGCCGGACTGCGCTGGCTCGCCGAGGCGGACACGGTCCGCGTGCCGACGGTCCACGGCCACGAGGGGAACCGCCTGGTGATCGACCTGGTGGACCAGGGGGCACCGAGTGCCGGGGCGGCGGTCCGCCTCGGCGTCGAACTGGCCGCCCTGCACGGCTCCGGTGCACCCGCCTTCGGCGCCCCACCGCCCGGCGGCCCGACGGAGGCGTACATCGGACGCGCCCCCATGCGGAACACCCCCGGCGACGAATGGCCCGCCTGGTACGCCGAGCACCGGGTCCTGCCGTATCTGCGCCAGGCGGTCGACGACCGGACGATCCGCCCCGCCGAGGCCGGCCTGATCGAGGAGGTCTGCGCACGGCTGCCCGACCTGGCCGGCCCCGCCGAGCCACCCGCCCGGCTGCACGGCGACCTCTGGAACGGCAACGTCCTGTGGGGCGCCGACGGCCGTGCCCGGCTCATCGACCCGGCCGCGCACGGCGGCCACCGTGAGACCGACCTGGCGATGCTGGCGCTCTTCGGCTGCCCCCACCTGGGACATGTCCTGGACGGCTACCAGCGGGCGGCACCCCTCGCCGACGACTGGCAGGACCGCGTCGGCCTCCACCAGCTCTTCCCCCTGCTGGTGCACACGGTGCTGTTCGGACGGGGCTACGCGGAACAGACCCTGGCGGTGGCGCGGGCGGCACTCGGGAGGTGAGTCACCGGCGGTCCGCCGCATCGTGCGGGCCGCACATACGACACCGGGAGGCGCCGCGCGGGCGCCTCCCGGTGGAAGCGGAGGGCGAGGAGAGCGAAGGAACTCGGTTTCATGTGGAGTGAATGAGAAGGAAGCCCCTTCATGGCCTCGCCACGGGCCACGCTAGCACTCAGCCCGGGATCAGGTCGCGCAGATTTTCGAGGGTGATGATCCGGGAGTCCGGGTGCAGCCCCTCGGGCCGTTCCAGACCGATGTACGTCACGGGCTCGTCCGGCGCCGACGAACTGTCCCACACGTCCATGACCGTGTCCTCACAGGTCATGAGGTCGATCAGGTACCCCACCGTCAGCTGTTCGCGCTCCACGACGGCACGCACCAGCTTCGACACCGACGCCTGGTTCTCCTCGACCCGGTTGGCCGACGAAATGCCCTTGAGATACAGGTGCAGCCACTTCGCGCGCCACCGGCCGTCCTCCCCGCGCCGGAACACCAGCGGCAGCGCCACCCGGCCGACCCCGCGCAGTTCCGACTTCATCCGGACCGTGCGCGGCTCGAACGGCCGGCCCTTCTGCTCGCGGTCGCGCACCATGAACCCGAAGAACGACTCCTCGACCTCCTCGAAGCCCTCGCCCGCGTAGATATTGACCTGCGGGACGACGAACGTGCTGCGCACCCGGTCCAGGGCCAGCTCGATGAACTCCGAGGCCCCCTCGGGCGCCTCGGTGACATCGCCCGAGTGCCGGCCCCCGACGGAGGTGAGGGACGTGTACGACAGCCAGGAGTCGGTGCTGTAGTCGTCGTGCAGGAGCAGCGCCGACAGGTCGTAGTCGGTGCGGTGCTCGGTCTGCTTCCAGTACACGAAGAACCGCAGCCGCCCGCCGGAGACCTCCGAGACCGAACCGCGCGGCAGTACGCCGAGCCCGGCCGCCGTCGCCCGGCCGCTGAGCGGCAGCGCCACGTCCAGGACGTCGGGGTCGACCAGCAGCCGCCCGGGTGCCGGGAGCCGGCGCCGCAGTTCGGCGTCGAGCGCGGCGATCAGCCGGTCCCGGTCGGCGGCCGGAACGGGCGGCCGGTCGTCGGGGCAGACCCAGGCGCGGCCCCGGCGGTTGACGAAGACCCGGGGCGCGTCGCTCTCCCGCTCCCGGTTGTGGAGGTGCTCGCGGACCGACAGGACGACCCGGCCGGAGACCTCGGGCGCGACCTCGACCGTCGCGGCCAGGACCGCGTCGCGCTCCTCCTGGTCGGCGGCGACGCGCAGCAGGAGGTCCAGGGCGCGGAACAGTTTGCCCGGAGCGGACTTCAGCAGCGCCGACGCCCCGGCGATGTCGCACGCGTCGAGCAGCTTCTCGACCCGGCTGTCGAAGGAACGCGCCTCCTTCTCGCCCCGGGCGACGGCGAACACGTCGGCGGCGTGGGGCCAGCGAGGGTACTCGTGCGGGTGGAGGCGTTCGCCGAGCCGCTTGAACGGCTCCCGGTGCGCGTGCACATCGGCCAGCCTGGCCGGGTTCGCCGCGATCACGGCGTCGAGGCCCGCGAGCAGCGCCCGCCGCACCGGCCGGGAGAAGGACCGGAACCGGGTCGGCTCCTGGAGCGTCACGTCGCCGTCCGACAGCGCGCAGGCCAGCCGCAGCACATCGGTGACGGTGTCGAGCAGGAGGTCCGCGCCCACGGCGAGCCGTGCCTCGTTGACCACCGCCCGGTTCTCCCGCACCGGGATCCGCTCCGGCTGGGGGCCGAGGGCGCACCGCTCGGCGAGGAGCTCGAGGTCGCGCAGGTCGTCCTCGCCCAGCGGGGTCGTGCTGCCCGCCAGGGCCAGGTACAGGTCGGTGAGTTCGGCGTCCAGGTCCCGGCCGGGGTGCAGCACGGTGATCCGGTCACCGGCCGAGGCGATCAGCTCGTCCTGCGCCGCGAGCATCTCCTCGTAGGTGTGCTGGTAGCGGCCGTACGTGGGGAGGCTGAGCAGGTCCAGCACCCCACCCGCCAGCTGGGCCAGCACGCCCTCGCGTGCCTTCTTGTCGCCGAGGGCGTGCGCCACGCACCGCGTCCAGAACTCCTCGGTGCTCGGGACGTTCCTGGGGAAGTCGATGAAGTAGGAGTTGTGCCGGACGTGGTCGCCCACCATCTCGCGCACCGTGCGCAGGGTCTGCCGGGCGGTGTACAGGACCGCCGCCTCGGACAGCCCCGACAGCCTCTCCAGCAGCTCCGCCGAGAGCTTGAAGCCCACGTCCATCAACGCAGCGTCGAACTGCCGCGCCGCGGCGGTTCCGTCACCGGGGGACCCCTTGGGGGTGGGCAGGCGGTGGGTGTGCCGGACGACCAGCGATTCGAGACTCTGCGCCATTCCGGGATGATCGCAGAGGTGTACGAATCGGCGCACGGGAGTTTTCCGTACACGGCCGGGCCCGGGCATGAAAAGCAAGGGGCTGCGCCCCGTGCTTTTCATCCCCGCAGGGCCCTGGGCTTTCAGGGGCGCGGGAACTGCGTGAGCAACCCCACCCGCCGCACCCGACAACGCACCCCCGGTCCACCCCGCGCCCGGCCCGCTAAACCTGGGTGTGCGTCCCCAGCCTGCGCCGCGCGTGCGCGAGGAAGCCGTCGAGGGCCAGCTCGAAGGCGGCGTCCGCGCGCCCCTCGCCCGCCGCGTCCAGCGCCCGGGCCAGGCGCGGGGTCGCCGCCTCGTCGGTGATCTCCCACATGGCCACGGGGGCGGCGAGGTCCATCGCCGAGCCGAGGACGACGTTCTCCAGGGCGACCAGCACCGGCATCACGTCGGGCAGCGGGAAGCCCGCGTCGAGCAGCAGGCCGACGGCCCGCTCGTACTGTTCCAGGACGCGTGGGGCCCGCACCGGGGAGGTCATCAGCAGCGGGATCGCCCGCGGGTGCGCCGCGAAGGCGGCGCGGTAGGAGCGGGCCCACGCGGCGAGGGCCGCGTCCCACGGCCGCAGGTCGAGGGTGGAGATGTCGATGCCCTCCGTCACCCGCTCCCGCAGCAGCTCGACGATGCCGTCCCGGCCGTCCACGTGGTGGTACACCGAGCCGGTCTGCACCCCGAGCCGCCGTGCGATCTGCGGAACGCTGAACTCGCCCTGCGCCGCGAGCAGTTCCAGCGCGGTGGTGGTGATGCGCTCCCTGTCGAGCAGGGGGGTGCGCGGCCGTCCCATGGTGTCCGTCCCCTCCGGGGTCTTCCCAGCAGTCCGAGGTGAAGGCTACATTGCGAAAACCGAAAGCCTTTAGGTTTACGGGCCAGGTCATCCCGCACGGCCCCGCTCCAACCGTCCCGTCCACAGCCAGAAGGGCATGCGCCCGCAGCCGAAAGGGCCCCTCGCTCTCATGGCTGAAGGGCCCTCGCCCGAAGTCAGAAGGGCTTTCCCCTCATGACCGTCACCCCCGACGCCACCGCCGCCGACCCGGCGGGGAACGCGGCCACCCCGGCCCCGTCCCTGCGCTCCGGCTCGCTCGGCACCACCGACATCGCCTTCTTCGTCGTCTCCGCCGCCGCCCCGCTCACCGTGATGGCCGGCGTCGCCCCGCTCGCCATCCTGATGGGCGGCATCGGCGCTCCCGTCGGCTATCTCCTCGCCGGACTCACACTCGCCGTCTTCGCCGTCGGCTTCACCACCATGAGCCGCCACGTCCGCAGCGCCGGAGCCTTCTACGCGTACATCACCCGTGGTCTCGGCCGCCCCCTCGGTGTCGGCGCCGCCCTGCTCGCGCTGATCGGCTACAACGCCATGGAGATCGGCGTCTACGGCCTGCTCGGCACCGCCACACGGGACACCGCCCGCGCCCTGTTCGGCACCGACATCCCCTGGCTGCCCGTCTCCCTCGTGGGCCTGCTGCTCATCGGCTGGGCGGGCTACCGCTCCATCGACTTCGGCGCCAAGCTCCTGGGTGTCCTGCTGGTCGCCGAGACCGGCATCCTCGTCCTGCTCGCCGGGGGAGTCCTGGTCGAGGGCGGCGCCGACGGCCTCTCCCTCGCCTCCTTCGCCCCCGGCAACGTCATGGTCCCCGGCATGGTCGCCGTCCTGGCCTTCGCGTTCGCCGCGTTCACCGGATTCGAGTCGACCGTCATCTACCGCCGCGAGGCCCGCGACCCGGCACGCACGGTGCCACGCGCCACCTACCTCGCCATCGGCTTCCTCGGCCTGTTCTACGCGTTCATCGTGTGGACCGTCATCCAGGCCTTCGGTGACGCCCGGGTCATCGCGACGGCCGGCGCCAACCCCGTCGACCTGTTCTTCACCGCCATCACCACCTACGTCGGCTCCTGGGCGGCCGACCTGATGCGGATCCTCATCGTCACCAGCGTCCTCGCCTCCCTCCTCGCCTTCCACAACGCCATCAACCGCTACGGCCTCGCCCTCGCCGAGGAGGGGATCCTGCCCAAGGCCCTGGCCCGCGTCCACCCGCGCCATCGTTCCCCGTACGTCGCGGGCATCGCCCAGACCGTCCTCGGCGCGATCGTCGTCCTCGCCTTCGCCGCGGCCGGCGCCGACCCGTACATGCAGCTCCTGCTGTGGGTGAACACCCCCGGAATGCTCGCCCTGATGCTGCTGCAACTGCTCGCCGCCCTCGCCGTGCCCTTCTACTTCCGGCGCGTCACCCACACCGAGGGTGCCCTGCGCACGGTCGTCGCCCCCACCGCGGCGGCGGTCCTGTTGACCGGCGCCATCGCCCTGGTCGTCACCCACCTCGACCAGTTCACCGGCGCCTCCACCACCGTCAACACCGTCCTCGCCGTCCTCGTCCCGGCCGTCCTCGTCGTCGGTCTGGTCCTGGCCGGGTGGCTGCGCCGCGCCAGGCCGGGGGTCTACGCGCACTTCGCCGCCGAACCGCCTGCCACCGCCGGCTACTGACCACCGGCCCACACCGACCGACCGCCGCACCCACCCCACCACCGGAGGAGACCTCTCCATGCCCACCGCCGACCTCGTCGTCACCGGCGCCCGTGTCCGCACCCTCGACCCCGCCCGGCCCCGGGCCACGGCGGTCGCCGTACGCGACGGTCTGATCGTCGCCGTCGGTGAGGAGGCGGACGTACGGGACTGGCGCGGACCCGGCACGGAAGTGGTGGACCTGGGCGGCGGCCGACTGGTGCCCGGCCTGGTGGACAGCCACAGCCACCCCGTGTGGGGCCTGGACATGGCCACCGGCATCGACCTCACGGCCGTGACGGACCTCGACGGCCTGCGGGGCGCGCTCGCCTCCGGCGAACGCGTCGACGGCTGGGTCATCGGCTACGGCCTCGACCACAACGTCTTCGCCGGCCGGACCGTCGACCGCGCCCTCGTCGAGGACGTCCTCGACGGCGCTCCCGCCTTCCTGCGCCTCTACGACGGCCACTCCGCGCTCGTCAGCGAGGCCACGCTCAAAGTCGCCTGCATCACCGGTCCGCGCGCCTTCGCGCAGCGGTCGCACCTCGCCGTCGACGCCGACGGACGACTCACCGGACACCTCGTCGAGCATGCCGCGATGGCGCTCGTCGAGCCCTTCATGCCGAAGCCTTCCTACGCCGAACGCCGCGACCGACTGGGCGAGTTGCTGCGCGCGATGGCGGCCACCGGACTCACCGGCGCCCATGTCATGGACCTGGGCGACCTGGACCTCGTGGGCGCGCTCGCCGAGGAGTCGCCGCTGCCGCTGCGGCTGCGCTTCGCCCCCTGGTGCATGCCCGGCGCCGACGCGGACGACCTCGCCGAACTCGTCGCTCTCCAGAGCCGGGGCGGACGGCACTGGAGGGTCGGCGGGGTGAAGTTCTTCATGGACGGCACCGTCGAGGGCGGTACCGCGTGGCTCGACCACCCCGACTGCCACGGCCAGGGCACCGACGCGTTCTGGCCCGACCCGGCGGCGTACAGCGCCGCCGTACGAGAGCTGCACCGCGCCGGGGTGCGTACGGCGACACACGCGATCGGGGACGCCGCCGTACGCCATGTCCTCGACACCGTCGCCTCGTTGGGCCCCGGCGGACGGCTCGCGCACCGGATCGAGCACATCGAGTCCGTGCCGGACGAGCTCGTCGGGCGGTTCGCCGAGGTGGGGGTCATCGCCTCGATGCAGCCGCCGCACACGGACTACACGCGGGCCGACCTGTCCGACGAGTGGTCGCTGCGGCTGGGGGAGGAGCGTGCCGCCCGGGCCTGGCGCCTGCGTGACCTGCGGGACGCGGGCGCGATCGTCGCGCTGGGGTCGGACTGGCCCATCGCTCACTACGACGCGCGGGCCGTACTGGCGACGGCGAGGGCGCCGAAGGGGGCGGCGTCCTCAGGGGCGGGCCTCACGGGGCTGCAGGCGCTGGAGGGGTGCACGCGTCACGCGGCCGTGGCCGCGGGCGAAGGCGATGTCGCCGGTCGGGTCGGCCCGGGGCTGCGGGCCGATCTGACGGCCTTGGGAGTCGACCCTGTGGAGGCACCCGCGGACGAGGTCGCCGACGCGCCCGTGCTCCTCACGGTGACCGGAGGGCATGTGGTGCACCGGGGGCTCTGAGGGGGCCGGAGGGGCGGGGACCGAGGAAGTCGGCGGGGAGTCTGAGGAAGTCGGCGGGGCGGGGCTTGCGGGTCTTGCCCGACCGCTCGAATCACGTCACACTGATACCGAACGAATGGTCGGTTGGGAAGCTGGTATCGATGACGACGACAGACTCCGCGGGGGCGCCGTCCCGGGACGCCGAGGACGCCCTCCAGCAGCATTTCGAGGCGACGATCGCGCGGGACCAGCGGATCGAGCCGCGTGACTGGATGCCGGAGGGGTATCGCCGGACGTTGGTGCGGCAGATCGCGCAGCATGCGCATTCGGAGATCATCGGCATGCAGCCGGAGGGGGAGTGGATCACGCGTGCGCCGTCGCTGCGCCGTAAGGCGATTCTGTTCGCCAAGGTGCAGGACGAGGCGGGGCACGGGCTGTATCTGTACTCGGCGGCGGAGACGCTGGGTGCGGATCGTGCGGATCTCACGCAGCGGCTGATCGAGGGGCGTCAGAAGTACTCGTCGATCTTCAATTACCCGACGGTGAGCTTTGCCGATGTGGGGGTGATCGGGTGGTTCGTGGACGGTGCGGCGATCTGCAATCAGGTGCCGTTGTGCCGGTCGTCGTATGGGCCGTATGCGCGGGCGATGGTGCGGATCTGCAAGGAGGAGTCGTTCCATCAGCGGCAGGGCTATGAGCTGTTGCTGACGATGATGCGTGGTACCGGCGGGCAGCGGGCGATGGTGCAGGACGCGGTGGACCGTTGGTGGTGGCCGTCGTTGATGATGTTCGGTCCGCCCGATGACGCCTCGCCGAATTCGGCGCAGTCGATGGCGTGGAAGATCAAGCGGCACTCCAACGACGAGTTGCGGCAGCGGTTCGTGGACATGACGGTTCCGCAGGCGGAGAAGCTCGGTGTCACCCTGCCCGACCCGGACCTGAAGTGGAACGCCGAGCGTGGCCACCACGACTTCGGCACCCCCGACTGGGATGAGCTGATGCGGGTCATCAAGGGCGACGGGCCCTGCAACGCCGAGCGCGTCGCCCGGCGCCGGGCTGCCCATGAGGAGGGCGCCTGGGTGCGTGAGGCGGCCACCGCCCACGCGGCGAAGCAGAGCGAGCGAGCCCGGAAGGGAGCGGCGGCATGACCGGCACGAACAAGGGCGACTGGCCGTTGTACGAGGTGTTCGTGCGTGGCAAGCGCGGTCTGAACCATGTCCATGTGGGCTCGTTGCATGCCGCCGACGACCGTATGGCGCTCACGCACGCCCGTGACCTGTACACCCGCCGTAACGAGGGTGTGTCGGTCTGGGTCGTGCGCTCCGGGCACATCGCGGCTTCCACCCGTGACGAGAAGGACCCGTTCTTCGAGCCGAGTGCCGACAAGGTGTACCGCCATCCCACGTTCTACGACATCCCCGACGACGTCCCGCACATCTGAGGAGCAGGGTATGAGTGACGACCACGTCTACCTGGCCCTCGCCGAGGGACATGAGGACGACACCCGCTGGGCGTACGGCACCGGCTTCGAGGACCCCCTGCACGGTGTGGACACCACGGTGCCCGGCGGCGTCGATCCCGGTGAACTGGCCGCCGTCTGTGTGGCGTTGGCGGACGACGCCCTCGTCAGTGCCCAGCGGCTTGCCGAGTGGACCACCCGTGCGCCCGAGCTGGAGGAGGAGGTGGCGCTGGCGAACATCGGGCTCGACCTGCTCGGCCAGGCCCGTCTGCTGTACTCCCGTGCCGGGCAGGTCGACGGCACCGGGCGTGGTGAGGACGCCTACGCCTACTTCCGCGACGCCGGCGACTTCCGCAACGTACGCCTGGCCGAACTGCCCTGCGGGGACTTCGCGTTCTCCATCGTCCGGCTGCTCGTTCTGTCGAGCTGGCGCCTTGCGCACTTCGAGCGGCTGGTCACGCACCCGGACCCGGTCCTCGCGGCGATCGCGGCGAAGGGCGTCAAGGAGCTGAGCTATCACCGGCAGTACGCCGCCGAATGGGCCGTGCGCCTCGGCGACGGCACGGCGGAGTCGCACCGGCGGATCCGCAAGGCCATGGAACAAGTGGCCCCGTACGTCGGTGAGTTGTTCACCGCGTGCGACGTCCAGGACGAGGTCGCAGCGGTGCTGAAGCAGGTCACCGAGGCGGCCGGAGTACCGATGCCGGTGTACCGGCCGCTGTCGGGCGCGGGCCGCGCCGGTGACCACACGGAGCATCTGGCGCCGCTGCTGGCCGAGTTGCAGAGCGTGGCCCGCGCCCACCCGGGGGCGACATGGTGACCGTACTGACCGACGCCGCGCGGCGCGCCCGGCACATCGCCGAGCAGGTGCCGGACCCCGAGCTGCCCATGCTCACCCTGGCCGACCTGGGTGTTCTGCGCGAGGTGCGGCTGACGGCCGACGGCACGGTCGTCGCGAGCCTGACCCCGACGTACTCCGGCTGTCCGGCCATGGCCGAGATGCGCGCCGACGTGGCGGCGCGGCTGCGCGCCGCCGGCTACGAACGCGTCGAGATCCGCACGGTGTTGAACCCCCCGTGGACCACCGACTGGATCACCGACACCGGCCGCCGCAAGCTGACGGAACACGGCATCGCCCCGCCCGGCGCGGCACCCGGGGCCCGGTCCCCTCCAGCTGTCCCCACCCGGCGGTCCGTGGCCTGCCCCCGCTGCGGCTCGGCCGACACGCAGGAGACCTCCCGCTTCGCCGCCACGTCCTGCAAGTCCCTGTGGCGCTGCCACAGCTGCCGCGAGCCGTTCGAGCACGTCAAGGAGATCTGATGAAAGGCCTCGAGAAGGAGCCGACGAGAGGCCTCCTGGACGCGCCGACCTTGCAGAACGGTGCGGGACGCCCCCGGGTCCGCCGACGGCCGGCCTTCCACAGTCTGCGGGTCGCCGCCGTACAGCCGCTCTGCGAGGACGCCGTCACCGTCGGGTTCGAGGTTCCGGCGGAGCTGGCGGAGGAGTTCGCGTTCGCGCCGGGACAGTCGCTGACGCTGCGGCGCGAGATCGACGGGCGCGACGAGCGGCGGTCGTACTCGATCTGCTCCCCGGCCGGGACGACACCGCGCATCGGTGTACGGGTCGTGCCGGGCGGACTGTTCTCGTCATGGCTGGTCAACGACGTACGGCCCGGCGACACCGTCGAGGTCATGGCTCCCACCGGCTTCTTCACCCCGGACCTCACCGCCCCCGGCCACCATGTGCTGATCGCGGCCGGCTCCGGCATCACCCCCATGATCTCCATCGCCGAGTCCGTGCTCGCCGCCGACCCCCGCTCCACCGTGACCCTCTTCTACGGCAACCGCCGCACGGGCACGGTGATGTTCGCCGACGAACTGGCCGACCTCAAGGACCTGTACCCGGCGCGCTTCCAGCTCGCCCACGTCCTCTCCCGCGAGCCCCGCGAGGCCGAGGTGCTCTCCGGCCGCCTGGACGCCGACCGGCTCTCGGCGCTGATCGACTCCCTGGTCGACGTCGACACGGCGGACCATTGGTGGCTGTGCGGGCCGCACGGCATGGTCCGCGACGCCCAGCGGGTCCTGGACGGACTCGGCGTCCCCGCCGACCGCGTCCACCAGGAGCTGTTCTACGCCGACGACGAACCGGTCCGCGAGACGCGGCACGAGGAGGCTGCCGCCGAGGGGCCCGTCAGCGAGGTCACGGTCGTCCTCGACGGTCGCACGACGACGGCCGCGCTGCCCCGCGAACGCAGCGTGCTCGACGGCGCGCAACGCACCCGCCCCGACCTGCCGTTCGCCTGCAAGGGCGGGGTCTGCGGCACCTGCCGCGCGCTGGTCACGGACGGCCGGGCCGAGATGCGGCGCAATTTCGCCCTGGAACCGGCGGAGGTGGAGGCGGGATATGTGCTGACCTGCCAGTCCTACGCGGTCACGGACAGATTGACGGTGGACTTCGACACCTGACTGGGGGAACGGTTATCGATCACCAACGGCGTACGCGGCCCAAAACCGAGCAGCACCCCGTCCTCCAGATCCGCCACCCGACGGTCCATCCCGGCCGGCGTCTCCCTGATCCCGGGAATATCCACCAGCCCGTCGACCCCGCCGACCGACTCGAGTCCCTTGCTCATCATCAGGATCACCTCGGGCTGGGCCTTGACCAGGGCCTCGCTCGTGACCGGGGTGAACGGCTTGTCCAGCCCGGCCGCCACCCCCGCGTCCTGCGCCCCGGCCGCGTCGATGAGGGAGTCCGCTCCCGACCCCTTCCCGCCGATGAGATAGACGGCGGCCGATCCCCGCATGTACAGGAACGCGACCTTCGGCCGACTCTCCCCGGGCACGGCGGCCCGCGCGGCCTTCAACTCCTCGGCGAACCTCTCGTTGAGGGCCTCGCCGGCGGCCGGGACCCCCAGCGCCTCCGCCACCCGGGTCGTCCGTGTGCTCACGTCGGAGAGTTCGTCGGCCGGGTCGAGGACCACCACGGGCACCCCGGCGTCCCCGTGCATCGGCGGCGTCGACATGACGGGCGAGTCGCACTCCTCCGCGTGGATCTCCTCCAACCCGCCCGACTACGGCGAGGAGTTGGCCACCCGGTACGAGGACGGCGGCGCGTTCGAGGTCGAGCTGACCGTCGACGCCAAGGACGAGTACACCGACTGCTTCAAGGCCCGGTGCGTCCTCGCCACCCGCGCCGACCACACCCTCTCCGGCGACCGCTCGCAGGACGTGAAGGTCCCGGTCGCCTTCGTCGGTCAGGACCCGGTGGACACCGACGACGGCGGTGACACCGACGACGGTACCTCCACCGGCGGTACCTCCGGCGGCAGTTCGGCCTCCGGAAGCACGGGGACGAACGGCACGACCGGTGCCTCCGGCGGCACGGGAAGCACCACGACGGACGGCGGCGGGAGCCTCGCCTCCACCGGCCTGACCGTCCTCGGAGTGGCCGCCTCGGCCGCCGCGCTCACCGTGACCGGCTGGATCCTGCACCGACGGGCCCTCAGGTCGGGCCACGGCACACCCGCCTGATCCGAACGGGCCGAGACCGGAGCCCGGGCCGCCGACACCCTCGGCTGCCCGGGCTCCGCCCGTCCCCGCTCAGCTCGCGTCCCTTCCGCGCCGTCATCGGGTGAGGCAGCGGCGGGAGATTGGTGGGCGACGGCGATCGGAACCGTTCGCCCGCGCAGCATCCCAGAAGGGCTGCACCTGCGCTCGGTCGCCGTCACGGCGATCGGTGCTGTGGGGGTTCCTCACCCCGGCCATCTCCGACCGCATCGGCCGCAAGCCGACCATGATCGCCTTCTCCGCGACAGCGGCCCTGTGCCCGCTCGCGATCGTGTATGTCAGCGATCCCGTGCTGCTGGGCCTGGTCATCGTGCTCACCTACACCGGGCTCGGCTGCTTCACCCTGTTCATGGCACATCGCCTCCCCGAGGCCGTGTCGCTGGAGCAGGCCGCGCTCTTCGAGCCCGCCTCGGTCGCCCTGCACGCACTGCGGCGCGCCGGGACCGCACCCGAGACGGTGGCGGTGGTCGGCCTGGGCCCGGTGCTGGAACGCCTCGGATGTGGATTCGCCACCGTGGTCGGTGCGGAAGATGGCCACTCCGGTGACCGGGCTCAAGATGATCCGCTCAGTCGCTTAGGCTGGTTTCCTTGTCGCCGATAAGGAGGCGCAGGCTGCGGCGGCGTGTGCTCGCCGTCCGTCCGACGGAGGTGTTCGAGTGGCAGTCGCGGGGGGCCGGTCGAGGAAGCGGCTCCAACGGGGAACTCTTTCCCAGGGGCTGATCGCCGGGACCGCGCTGCGGATCCTCGACGAAGACGGGCCGGACGCGCTGACCTTCCAGCGACTCGGCAAGGAGCTGTCCGCCTCCGCAACCGCGGTGTACCGGCACTTCGCGAGTCGCGACCACATCATGATCGCCGTCGCGGAGGAGCTCGACAGGATCTCCCTCGAGGCGTACGAGCCGCACGAGTCGTGGGCCGAGTCGCTGAGTGACCTGGCGATCCGTGCCTGGAACACCGCGCTGGACCACCCGGCGGCCGCCGCGCTCTGCATGGGGAGAGTCACCCGGGGCGTTCACGAGTTGCGCGCCGTGGACGCCGTCCTGGAAGCGTTCCACCGTGGCGGCTGGCGCGGCCGGGAGGCCGTCCTGCACTATCAGGCGTTCTCGAACTTCATCCTCTCCATGGCGAGCAACAACGCCTGGCGGCTCGTCAACCAGCGGTTCGGCGCCGAGGTGAACTGGGTGCAGGAGTACCAGCCGGCCGATCCTGACGCGTACCCCTACGCGGAGGCGGCGAAGGAGCACCTGCGCAGCATCGACATGACCGAAGTCTTCCACCGGCAGACGGACCTCCTCCTCGCGGCCCTTGTGGCGGAGGCGGCGACGCTCCCGCGCGACTGACACGCGTCACTCTTCGCGGCCACCGCCCAGCAGCGTGTCTATGGCCGAAATCGGCGGCGAAGCGGCGCGCGCAAAGATAGTTAACGCTATTGACTACGTCGTTCACTTGGCGGCATCCTCTCCACACCGAGTGCTCCACGGCTCGCTCCCGAGCAGCGTCCGCCGAGCTCCGCGCGCACCGCCTCCACCCCGAACTGCTCGCGCTCGTCCCGCCCGATTCCGTGCGACCTGCGCAGAGCGCGACATCCCTCTCCAGGAGCACCCATGCGCCAGACCCGTACCCGCGCGATCCCTGTGACCGCAGCCGTCGCCGTGACGGCCGTACTCGCCGGCTGTACCACCACGGGATCGACGTCGGGAGACTCGAGCGGCGGCGATGCCGCCACGGCGACGAGGATCCGGACGACGATCGATGTGCCGGCCTCCTTCGACCCGGCCAAGGCTCTCTCCCTGCCGGACTACCAGCTCGCCCGGAACAGTTACGACACCCTCGTGCGCAAGGACGACGGCGGGCTCGTCGGTGGGCTCGCCACCCAGTGGAAGAACACGCCGACCTCGGCCACGTTCACCCTGCGCACCGACGCGACCTGCGCCGACGGGACGCCGATCACGCCGACGGTCGTCAAGGGCTCCCTCGACCGCTACATCGACCCGAAGACGGCATCGCCCGATCTCCCCACGGTCTTCGGCCCCGGCAACACGGTGAAAGTGACCGCCGACGACGCGGCGCGGACGGTGAGGATCACGCTCGCCAGGCCGTGGGGTGACATGGTCACCGGCCTGTCGGTCGCGAGCACGGGCATCGTCTGCCCGGCGGGACTCAAGGACCTCAAGGCCCTTGCCGCCGGTAGGGCCAAGGGCTCCCAGTCCGGCCCCTACCTCCTCGAGAAGTCCAAGTCCGGCGTCTCGTACTCCTACAAACTTCGCCCCGAGTACAAGGCATGGCCGGCCTGGCGTACGAAGATCCCCGGCAAGGTCGCCGCGACGATGGAGTACCTGGTCTCGCCCGACCCGACGGCGACCGGCAACCTCGTGACCAGCGGCCAGCTCGACATCGGCAAGATCGACGCCTCCGGCATCCCGCGCTTCGACGGCGTGGCCGGCCACAGCGTGAGCATCAGCCGGTTCTCCGACTTCTACCTGCTCTTCAACGAACGACCCGGCACCGTCTTCGCTGACGTCGCCACCCGCCGGGCGGTCGCCCAGGCCGTCGACCGCGCCGCCTTCACCAAGGTCGTCTCGAAGGACACGGGCGAGCCGTCGACGATGTTCGTGCAGAAGGGCATCCCCTGCAACGACCCCGGCTCCTCCTTCCTCGTACCGAAGGACAAAGCCGCGGCAGCGGCCGCGCTCAAGGGCAAGAAGATCCGCCTCGTCGGCCCCCAGGTCGTCGGGCCCGCCGGCGCCGGAAACCAGTACATCCAGGAGGCGCTGCGGGCCGCGGGCGCGGACGTCACCCTCGCCAACGTCGACGTCGGGACCTGGGTCGGGACCGTGTTCGGCAAGCCCGACGCCTGGGACCTCACGGTCTTCGCCGACCTCAACTTCCTCGGCAGCCTCGCCAGCCCGCTCGCCAAGTTCGTGGGCCCGACCGTCCCCGAAGGCGGCGGCAACCTCGGCGCGGTGCAGAACCCCGTGGTGAACAAGGCCTTCGCCCAGGGCGCCGAGGCGACGACCGAAGAGGCCCGCTGCGCCGCCTACCAGAAGGCCGCCAAGGCCCTGATCTCCCAGGTGGACGCGGTGCCGCTGGTCAACGACCCGTTCATCTACGCGCTGCGCAAGGGATTCAGCGCACAGATGCTCGGCGGCTCGCTCGACGACCCCATCCTGCGCGTCACCGGCTGACGGACAGGCCGCCGGCACGCGGCGGAGACCCACGCGGCCGGACGCGACCGGCCGGCACGGAGAATCCCCGCGCTGTTCCGGCGCCCCGCACCGAGACCCTCGCATCTTTCCGACAGGAGTCCCCTGGTGATCGACCCATTCAGCACCGCCCAGCAGATCGCCGACCTCGTGCGCACGAAAGAGGTCAGCCCGGTGGAGGTGGCCGAGACCTACCTCGACCGCATCGAACGGATCAATCCCGCCGTCAACGCCGTCGTCTGGCTCGACACCGACGCCGTACGCGCGGCGGCCGTCCGGGCCGAGCGGGCGGTGCTGAGCGGCGATCCGCTCGGCCCGCTGCACGGCGTCCCCGTCCCCATCAAGGACCTCAGCTCCGTCGCGGGACAACCCAACACGATGTCCTCGCTGGCGATCCGCGACACTCCGCAGACGCTCACGGACCCCGACGTCCAGCTCCTCATCGACGCCGGGGCGATCCCCCTCGGCCGGACGAACTCCCCGGAGTTCGGCGCCCTGACCGTCTCCGAGAACGCCCGGCACGGCAAGACACGCAACCCCTGGAATTTGGCGCACACCTCGGGCGGGTCCAGCGGCGGCGCGTCGGCGGCCGTCGCGGCCGGGCTCGCCCCGGTGGCGCATGCCGGCGACGGCGGCGGATCGATCCGGGTACCGGCGTCCGTCACCGGCCTCGTGGGCCTCAAGCCGAGCCGGGGACGCGTGCCCTCGTTCGTCCGGGCCTGGGAACACTCGACGACCGAAGGCGCGATCACCCGCACGGTGCGCGACACGGCCCTCATGCTCGACGTCATGGGCCGCGCCGACCGGCTCTCCTGGTACAGCGCGCCCGAACCGGCGCGCCCGTACATCGAGGAGGTCGGCGCCGATCCCGGACGGCTGCGGATCGGCCTGCTCCTCGACGCGCCGACCGGGCTGCCGGTCGACGCGGAGTGCCGCAAGGCGGCGCTGACGGCCGCGCAGGCACTGCGCGACCTCGGGCACGACGTCGTCGAGGCCCGTCCGAAGATGTTCTCGTACGAGGCGATCATGGGCTTCACCTGGACGATCATCAGCGCCTCCACCTACGCCATCGAGGTCGACGATCCCGACGCGGTGGACCCCTACATCCGGCGCCGCCGGGAAACCGCCCTGGAGGTCACCGCCGGCGACTACGCCCGTACGGCGGCACGCCTGCAGGCCGAGTCACGCGAGGTGCTCGCCCAGTGGGGCAGGGACTTCGACGTTCTCCTCACGCCGACCACGGCGGTCGTGGCGCCACCGGTCGGCCCCGTGTACGACGAGGCGAACTCCGACCCGGACGGCCCGCGGGCCACCGAGACCCGGATGGTGTCGTTCACCGCGTTCGTCAACATCGCCGGGCTGCCCGCCATCTCGCTGCCCGTCCACACGACCCCGGACGGACTGCCGGTCGGCGCGCAACTCATCGGTGCGCCCTACGACGAGGCGACACTGCTGCGCCTGTCGGCGCAGCTCGAACCGCTGTTCCGCTGGCACGAGCGGCACCCGGACGACGCGGCACTCGCGGGGGCGCTGTGAGTGCCGAAACCGCGGTCCCGACCGGGCCGCTGCCGGCCGCACCCGTCCGGCGCGTTCCCCGGCTGCGGCTGGGCCGTGGCTGGGCCGGGTTCGCCGTCCGCCGGGCGGGCGGCCTGCTGATGTCCATGCTGCTGCTCGTCCTCGTGACGTTCCTCATCGTGCCCCTGCTGCCCGGGGACCCGGCCCGTGCGATCGCCGGCACCAACTCCTCCCCGGCCACGCTCGCGTCGATACGCGAACGACTGGGCCTCGACGAGCCGATGGCGACGAGGTTCGTCCACTACCTCGGTGACATCGCGTCCGGACGGCTCGGCACCTCGTTCCGGTTCGACACCCCGGTCGCGGACATCGTCGCGACGCGGTTGCCGTACACCGTCCAGCTCGTCATCCCGGCCGTCCTGCTCTCCCTGGTCATCGCCGTCCCGCTGGGCATGGCCGTCGGTGTCCTCACCCGTGACGGACGCCGCCGCCGGCTCGGCGTCGGCTTCGGTACGGTCGCCGGACTCCTCGCGTCGGCGCCGGTCTACGTCGTCGCGACCCTCCTCATCGTCCTCTTCTCGATCAGCCTCGGGCTGCTGCCGTCCGGCGGCGCCGAGACGCCGAGCGCGTTCGTCCTGCCGATCGCCGCGCTCTGCATCGGCCCGGCCTTCGCCATCGCCCGGGTCGTTCGGCAGGAGACGGCCTCGGTACTCGCCCAGGACTACATGAGGACCGCGCGCGGCCACCGCCTGGGATCCGTGCGTCTCCACCTCCGCCACGCGCTGCCCAACCTCGTGACGAGTGTCCTCACCCTGAGCGGTCTCGTCCTCACGTCCCTGCTCGGCGGGACGATCATCCTCGAGAACGTCTTCACCTACCCAGGGCTCGGCACCGAGGTCGTCCAGGCGATCATCAACAAGGACTACCCGGTGATCCAGGGCATCATCCTCGTCGTCGGCATGCTCGCCCTCCTCGTCAACCTCCTCGTGGACGTCGTCCTCGGGATCGTCGACCCGCGCACGCTCGAGGGAGGTCGTCGTGGCCACTGACACGACCGTGCGCCGCCCGCGCCGCAACCCGTCGCTGCTGTCCGGCGCCGTGATCCTCGGACTGCTTCTCGTCGTGGCCCTCCTGGCCCCGCCGCTGCTGAGCGGTTCCGCCGAGACCCTCACGGACGACACCCGGCTCGGGCCCGGTGCCGAGCATCTCCTCGGCACCGACGCCTTCGGCCGTGACGTCCTCGCCCGGGCGCTCGTCGCGACCCGGCTCACCCTGCTCATGGCCGCCGTCGCCACCGCCGCCTCGTTCGTCGTCGGCGTCGCGATCGGCGCGCTGGTCCACCTGGCCCCCGGATGGCTGCGCGAGACCTGTCTGCGGCTCATCGACTCGGCGGTGGCCTTCCCCTCGCTCGTGCTCGCCCTCGTCATAGCGGCTGTGCTCGGTCCGGGCACGGTGTCAGCGATCGTCGCGATCGCCGTCGCCGGCGTCCCCGGGTTCGCACGGCTCACGGCGAATCTCGCCGCGACCGTCGCGGACAAGGACTACGTGCTCACCGCGCGCCTGCTCGGCGTCCCCGGCCTGCGCATCCTGGGCCGGCATGTCCTGCCGAACATCAGCGGGCCGCTGCTGGTGCTCCTCAGTTCGAGCTTCACCCTGTCCCTGCTCGACATCAGCAGTCTGTCGTTCGTCGGCCTCGGTGTGCAGAGCCCGCAGTACGACTGGGGACGGCTGCTCAACGAGGCGCTGCCGTCGATCTTCGCCCAGCCGTCGCTCGTCCTCGCTCCGTCGATCATGCTCATCGTCACCGGTGTGGGCGCCATGCTCCTCGGGGACGGCGTGGCCTCACTCGTCGACCCGCGAACCCGCGGCACGGCGCCCGCACCGGCCGGGACGGCGGACGCGGCGGTACCGGCCGCCCCGGCACCGGCGCCTCAGGCGCTTCAGGCGTCGGGCGGTGCGGGGGCAGCGGCCGGCGCGGAGCCGGACGGCCTGCTGACCGTCGCCGGGCTGACCGTGCGGGCCGGCGACCGGACACTCGTCGACGACGTGTCGTTCACCATCGGGGCCGGCCAGATCGTCGGCCTCGTCGGGGAGTCGGGCTCGGGCAAGTCCACCATCGCCATGGCGGTCGCGGGTCTGCTCCCCGAGGGCGTGCGGGCGAACGCGTCGCGCCTCGCCCTCGGCGACCTCGACCTGCTCGGCACACCGCCGCAGCGACGCCTCGCGACCGAGATCGGCATCGTCTACCAGGACCCGATCGGCACGTTCAACCCCGCGCTGAGGCTCGGCACCCAGCTCACCGAGGTGGCCAGGGTGCATCTGCGGACGCCCCGGCGTCAGGCCGCGCGGGACATGGTCCGCGCCCTGGCCGACATCCACGTCACCGAGCCGGACCGGCGGCTGCGCCAGCACCCGCACGAGCTGAGCGGCGGCATGCTCCAGCGCGCCTCGATCGCCTCCGCGATGACGACGAACCCGCGGCTGCTCATCGCCGACGAACCGACGACGGCCCTCGACGTCACGGTCCAGGCGGAGGTGCTGCGGCAGTTCCGGCGCATCAACCGCGAGCACGGCACGGCGATGCTGTTCATCTCGCACGACATCGGCGTGGTCGGCGTGCTCTGTGACACCGTCCTGGTGCTCCACGGCGGCCGGGTCGTCGACCGGACGACGGGCGCCGACCTGCGCCGGGGGACGGTCACCCACCCGTACACCCGCGCGTTGCTCGCGGCGACGCCCGCCGCGGTCGAGGCCGGCGAAACCCTCAGCGCGGTCCGGTGGACGGCCGACGCGCACGCGGCGCAGCCGAGCGGGGCGCCGTCGGACGATCTTTTCGACAAAGCCGCGGACCGCCCCCCGGCCGCGGAAGGGAGCCGTTGATGTCCGCCACCGCCACCGCACCGGACCCGCAAACGGCCGATCCGCTGCTGCGCGTCGAGGATGTCACCGTCGAGCTCGGCCACGGCGTCGCGGCCCGCAGGGTGCTCAAGGGAGTCTCGTTCGACATCCCCCGGGGCAGCACTCTCGCGCTCGTCGGCGAGTCCGGGTCGGGCAAGACCACGCTCGCGCGGACACTCGTCGGCGTCCACAGGCCGTCGAGCGGCCGGATCCTCGTGGACGACGCCCCGCTGCGCACCTCGCGCGGACGGGCGGGAGCCGCGACGGTTCAGATGATCCCGCAGGACCCGTACTCCTCGTTCGACCCGCGACGCACCGTCGCGCAGTCGCTCGCCGAGGCACTCGATCCGATCCGGGCCAGGGTCAAACCGGTCCGTACCCGGATCGCCGAGCTGCTCGGCCAGGTGAGCCTCGACCCGGACACCATGGACCGCTACCCGCACGAGTTCTCCGGCGGCCAACGGCAGCGGCTGGCGATCGCACGAGCCCTCGCACCGCGTCCCCGGTTCGTCATCGCCGACGAGATCACCTCGGCCCTCGACCTGACGACCCAGGCCGAGATCCTCAACCTGCTCGCCGATCTGCGCCGCCGGCTCTCGCTGACGATGCTGTTCATCTCGCACGACCTGGCCGTCGTCCGGCACGTGAGCGACTCGGTCGCGGTCCTGCTGCACGGGGACCTCGTCGAACTCGGCCCGACCGGGGCCACCTTCGCCGCGCCGAGCCACCCGTACACCGCTCAACTCCTCGCGTCCGTCCCGGGCGACCCGAGGTTCCGCCTCGACGACGAGCCGGCAACGGCGTGAATCGTCCGGACGCGATGCGGCTTCCGGCCCGCGCGGCGCTGTGGGCCTGGACCTCGCCGGTCGTCAGCCCCTTTGCCGCGTGGCCGCGCCGCCGCCGGCGAGGCGAGCCGGTTCACGGACGCGGCCGTGGCCGGGGCTTGGTGGGCGGCGGACCAGGCCGGGCCACGCCGCGTGCAGGACCCGGCGGGAGTAGTGGCGGGCTGGGAAGCGGGCCGATGACGTGCCTTGATCGGCCGCCTGCGGCGCCCAAAGATTAGAGTGCTGCTCAATGTAGAGGATCCTCAGGACTGAGTAAGGACTTCAGTTCCAGGCATTCCATGCTTAGAGTGTTGCTCTAATTCGGCCGAGACGAGGAGATGCCCGCGGCATGAGACTGACTCCCACGGAGCGTGACCGGCTGCTGCTCTTCGGAGCCGCTGAGCTGGCCCGCGCCCGCCGTGCCCGGGGCTTGCGGCTCAACGTGCCGGAGGCGACCGCGCTGATAGCGGACACCGTCTGTGAGGCCGCCCGCGACGGTGCCCGGCTCGCGGAGGCCGTCGAGCGCGCCAGATCCGTGCTCGGCCCGGACGACGTGTTGCCAGGTGTCGCGGACGTCGTGACCGAGGTGCAGGTCGAGGCGGTCTTCGACGACGGTTCGCGGCTCGCCGTCGTGAGCGACCCGATCGGCGGGAGTCTCGGCGGGCGGGCTCCGGGCGCGCTGCTGCCGGGTCCCGAGCACACGGAGCCCGAGGCGACCGTCGGGCTGACGGTCACCAACACCGCCGCCGTGCCGGTCTCCGTCACCTCCCACTTCCACTTCTTCGAGGCCAACCCCCGGCTCGACTTCGCACGGGAGAGGGCCTACGGGATGCGGCTCGCCGTACCCGCCGGGTCGTCCGTGCGCTTCGGGCCGGGGGAGAGCCTCCAGGTCGGGCTCGTGCCCATCGGGGGCGATCGGATCGCCATCGGGTTCGCCGGTCTGGTCGACGGGGCACTGGACGCGCCCGGCGCCCGCGAGGAGGCACTGCGCCGCGCCGCCGCCTGCGGATACCTCGGCGTACCGGAGACACCTGATCAGGAGGTCGGGCGATGAGCCGCCCAGGAGGCCACCCCGCCGAGGCCCGCCGCCTCAGCCCGTACGAGTACGCCGCCACCCACGGCCCGCGCGCGGGCGACCGGATCCGGCTGGGCGACTCCGGCCTGACGATCCGCGTCGGGTCCGACTCGCAGCGCTACGGTGACGAGTTCCTCGCCGGGTTCGGCAAGACGGCCCGGGACGGACTGCACCTCAAGGCGGCGGCCGTCCGGGACACCTGTGACGTGGTCATCAGCAACGTCGTCGTGATCGACGCGGTGCTGGGCATCCATAAGGTCTCCATCGGCATCAGGGAAGGCCGCATCTGCTCGGTCGGGCGGGCCGGGAACCCCGACACCCTCGACGGGGTCGACGTCGTCGTGGGCACCGGGACCTCGATCGTGTCCGGCGAGGGGCTCATCGCGACCGCCGGAGCCGTCGACACCCACGTCCACCTGCTGTCGCCACGGATCATGGAAGCCTCGCTCGCCTCCGGCGTCACCACGATCATCGGGCAGGAGTTCGGGCCCGTGTGGGGCGTCGGGGTCAACTCGCCGTGGGCGCTGCGGCACGCGTTCAACGCCTTCGACGCCTGGCCGGTCAACATTGGCTTCCTCGGCCGGGGTTCGTCCTCGCATGAGGCACCCCTGATCGAGGCCCTCACCGAGGGCGGCGCGTCCGGCTTCAAGGTGCACGAGGACATGGGCGCCCACACGCGTGCCCTGGACACCGCCTTGCGCGTCGCCGAGGAACACGACGTGCAAGTGGCCCTGCACAGCGACGGATTGAACGAATGCCTCTCGGTCGAGGACACCCTGCGCGTGCTGGAGGGCCGGACCGTCCACGCCTTCCACATCGAGGGCTGCGGCGGCGGACACGTCCCGAACGTGCTGAAGATGGCCGGCGTCCCGAACGTCATCGGCTCCTCCACCAACCCCACCCTCCCCTTCGGCAGGGACGCCGTCGCCGAGCACTACGACATGATCGTCTCCGCCCACGGCCTCAAGCCGGACCTGCCCGGCGACGCCGCCATGGCCCGCGACCGCATCCGCGCCGGGACCATGGGCGCCGAGGACGTGCTGCACGACCTGGGCGCGATCGGCATCACGTCGTCGGACGCGCAGGGGATGGGGCGGGCCGGCGAGACCGTCCGCCGTACGTTCGCGAT
Source organism: Streptomyces sp. MNU76 (assembly GCF_020982545.1). Taxonomy (GTDB): domain Bacteria; phylum Actinomycetota; class Actinomycetes; order Streptomycetales; family Streptomycetaceae; genus Streptomyces. The sequence goes on from NZ_JAJKLK010000008.1 coordinate 283,887, forward strand.
GGCCGGGAAGATGAAGGCCGAGTTCGGGGCGCCCGACGACCACGACAACGAGCGCGTCCTGCGCTACCTGGCCAAGCTGACGATCAACCCGGCCATCGCGCACGGCCTCGCCCACGAGGTGGGGTCGATCGAGGTCGGCAAGCTCGCCGACATCGTGCTGTGGCGGCCGGAGTACTTCGGCGCCAAGCCCCAGCTCGTGCTCAAGGCCGGCTTCCCGGCGTACGGCGTGGTCGGTGACCCGGGCGCGGCCACCGACGCCTGCGAACCCCTCGTCCTCGGCCCGCAGTTCGGGGCCCAGGGCGCCACGCCCGCCGACATCTCGGTCGCCTTCGTCGCCCAGGCGGCACTCGACCAGGGAGGCGACGCGATGCCGACCCGGCGCCGCAGGGTCGCCGTACGGGGCACGCGCGGCATCGGGCCGGCCGACCTGCGCCTCAACTCCCGTACCGGAGCGGTCGACGTGGACCAGCGCACGGGGCTGGTCACGCTCGACGGAGAGCCGCTGCGCTCCGAACCGGCCGAGTCCGTCTCCCTCAACCGCCTGTATTTCCTCTGAATGTCACAGCCTGTGAGGATCACTCATGTCTGCTGCCGCCGACGGCTTCCGCATGCCCGCCGAGTGGGCCCCGCACGAGCGCACCTGGATGGCGTGGCCGGGCCCGAACCCGACCTTCGACGACCCCGAGGACCTCGCCGCCGCGCGCACCGCCTGGGCCTCGGTCGCCCGCGCGGTGCGTCGCTTCGAGCCGGTGACGGTGGTGTGCGGCCCCGGACAGTCGGCCGAGGCGCGCGCTCTGCTCGGGCCCGGCGTAGACACGGTCGAGCGGGACCTCGACGACGCCTGGATGCGCGACATCGGGCCCACGTTCCTCACCAACGACGCCGGTGAACTGGCCGCCGTCGACTGGACGTTCAACGGCTGGGGCGCCCAGCACTGGGCGCGCTGGGAGCACGACGCGAAGATCGCCGTGTACGTCTCCGACCTCGCGGGCTCGGCGAAGACGTACACCTCGGAGCTCGTCAACGAAGGCGGTGCCCTCCACGTGGACGGCGAGGGCACGGTCCTGCTGACGGAGACGGTCCAGCTCGGGCCGGAACGCAACCCGCACTGGACCCGCGAGCAGGTGGAGGACGAGATCCACGCCCACCTCGGCACCCGAAAGGCGATCTGGCTGCCGCGCGGCCTCACCGCGGACTACCCCCCGTACGGCTACGGCACCCTCGGCCATGTGGACATCGTCGCCGCGTTCGCCCGTCCCGGTGTGGTCGTGGCCCATGTGCAGCCGGACCCGGCCCACCCCGACCACGAGGTGACGCAGGAGGTCGTCGGCTTGTTGAGGGCGCAGACCGACGCGCTGGGCCGCCGCCTGGAGGTCGTCGAGGTGCCCGCACCGACCGTCCTGGAGGCCGACGGCCACTGGGCCGACTACTCCTACATCAACCACTATCTCTGCAACGGAGGCGTCGTCCTGTGCGGCTTCGACGACCCCCGGGACGAGACCGCGGCCGACATCTTCCGCCGGCTGTTCCCGCAGCGGACGGTGACACTGGTCGACGCGCGGCCGGTCTTCGCGGGCGGCGGCGGCATCCACTGCATAACCCAGCAGCAGCCGAGGGCCGTGGTCAGGTAGAACGTACCGGTGAACGTACTGCAGCTCGACGAGATGCCCGAGTACCCCGGGTGGGACGGCCTTCCGGGCCCGGACGGCCGACGGCACGACCCGCCGAGCGTTCCGCGCGGGACGTACGTCGTCGACCCGCTCCCGTTCGGGGCGCCGTTCGAGCCGGTCGGTCCCGACGAGGAGTACGACGGGATCGTGCCCGGCGGCATGTGGAAGTCCGACGAGCGGGGTTTCCTGGTCTCCGCCGGGCCGCGCGGCACCTACGTCCTGCACCCGGACGACGTCGTGGACCTCGCCCCGCATCCCGACCCGCACCGCCTCATCGGCTGCTGCGGGCCGGACGGCCAGGCCGGGTGCAACCACGTCTGCGCGTGCGGGGCCGAGGTCGCGATCGTCGCCGCCGACTGCACGAGCGGCTACGAGACCCGGCTCGTCCCCGGTGCCGTGCGGGCGGAGGACGCCGAGTGAGCACCCGCCGCCGGACCCCGCCCGCCCGCGAGGACGTCCTCGCCACCGCCATGGCGATGATCGCCGAGCGCGGTCTGGAGAAGCTCACCATGGCGGCGCTCGGCCGTGAGGTCGGGATGAGCAGTGGCCATCTCCTCTACTACTTCCACTCCAAGGACGAACTGCTGCTCCAGACCCTGGAATGGAGCGAGGGCCGGCTCGGTGCCGAACGCGGCCGGCTGCTGACCCGCACCACCTCCGCACGTGAGCGGCTCGACGCGTACGTCGACCTGTACGTGCCCGACGGCCACCGGGACCCGCACTGGACGCTGTGGCTGGAGGTCTGGAACCGCTCGCAGAACGCCGACGACGCGGCCCGCGACCGACAGGCCGCGATCGAGGGCGTCTGGCACCGCGACCTGGTGGCACTGCTGGCGGAGGGCGTGTCGAGGGGCGAGTTCCGACGGGTCGACCCGGACCGTTTCGGCGCCCGGCTGCGGGCGCTGCTCGACGGGTTCTCCATCCAGGTGGCGATCGGGCTGCGGGGTACGGACCGGGCGCAAGTCATCCGCCACGTAAGGGAGTTCCTGGACGACAGCCTCCTCGCGTCCTCCTGAGCAAACGTCCGGGGCGCACGCGCAGGTTGTACGCGGCACCGCGGATCCACCGTGTAGCGCTCACGGGAGCCCGCACACACGCTTCGCTCGATTCCATCGTCGTCGCACTTGAATCGAGCACATGGATCCGTCATTGTGCTTGATGCAAGCGCAATGCCTGCCGTTCACGCAGGGGAGAGGTATCGCATGGACGACATCGACCGGGCCATCCTGCGGGAGTTGCAGGTCGACGGCCGGATCCCCTACGCCGATCTGGGTCCCAAGGTGGGGTTGTCACCCTCGGCCGCGAGGCTCCGGCTGCAGCGGCTGATCGACACCAAGGCGGTCCAGGTCGTCGGAGTGACCGACCCGATGACCATGGGCCGGCAGACGATGGCACTCCTGGGCCTGCGCATCGACGGCGATCCCCGGGCGGTCGCCGATGAACTGTCCCAGCACGACGAAGTCGTGTACACGGTCCTGACAGCCGGCGGCTTCGACCTGTTCGCGGAAGTGGTGTGCCCTCAGCCCCGGGATCTTCTGGACTTCATCAACGACGTCGTGCGGCCCGTCGAGGGTGTCGCATCCGTGGCGAACTTCCCCTACTTCGGCATTCACACGCACCGCTTCCTGTGGCACGTCGACTGAGGGTGTCGACCGAGGCGTCCGAGGGCCGTGTCCCGCGTCGTGGCGCAAGCGATCGAGGGGCACGGGTTTCGGTACGAGGCCGCCGACGCTCTCCGTAGGGACGGCACCCCAGGAGACCTCCCGCTCGGGCGCGTCCAACACTCGCCCTGACGGAGCCGCTGACCCCGACCTCCGGATCCCGGCGCCTTGACCGGCTGCACCACCTGGCGGAACACCACCTGTCCGAGCGTCCGAGCCCTGTTCGCCCACACCAGCCGAGGAACCCGCATGCTGCCCGACGACTACCGCACGATCGACTTCTTCGCCGAGGAAGCCCTTCCCGCACCCCGCACGACGCCGGCCGAGGCCGAGCTCATCGCCGCCGAACACCTCGGCATCACCGCTCGCGCGCAGGCGCTGGGCAGCCAGCAGGACGCCAACTTCCTGCTGCACGCCGACGACGGGACGCCCGCGACGATCCTGAAGATCGCCAACCCCGCCTTCTCCACGGTGGAGATCGATGCCCAGGACGCGGCAGCCGACCTGATCGCCTCGGCCCGCCCGGAACTGCGCGTCGCCACCGTCCTGCGCCGCCCCGACGGCTCCCCGCTGCGCACGACGGTGGACACCGAGAACGGTCCGGCCGTCGCACGCCTGCTGCGCCACCTGCCCGGCGGCACGCTCTCGGGACCACGGCACCTCTCACCCGGCACCGTGGCGGGCATGGGCACGATCGTCGGAAAGGTCAGCACCGCCCTGCGCGCCTTCCGGCACCCGGGCCTCGACCGGGTGCTCCAGTGGGATCCGCAGCACGCCGATCGCGTCGTCGCCAAGCTCGCCCGGCACATCGGCGAACCCGACCGGCGCGCCGCCGTGCAGACCGCGACCGCCGAGGCCTGGGCACACGTCCACAGGCTCGCCGCCGCGCTGCCGTCGCAGGCCGTGCACCTGGACCTCACCGACGACAATCTGGTCCGCTGCCCCGACAGCCGTCCGACCGTGCCGGACGGGGTCATCGACTTCGGCGACGTGACCACGAGCTGGGCGGTCGGCGAACTCGCCATATCACTGTCCTCGATGCTCCACCACGACGGCATCGAGCCTCACCACGTGCTGCCGGCCGTCCGCGCCTTCCACGCCGTTCGGCCGCTTTCCCCCGAGGAAGCCGAGGCGGTGTGGCCGCTCGTGGTCCTGCGCGCCGCCGTGCTGGTGGTCAGCGGGCGGCACCAGGCCACCGTCGACGAGGACAACTCCTACGCCAAGGACGCGCTCGACCACGAATGGCGCATATTCGCGCAGGCCACCCGGCTGCCCCTGCCGGTGATGATCCACCTCATCCGGGACGCGACGGGCATGGCCGACGTGCCTGCCCGGCCCGCGCAGGCCGACGTCCCGGCGCACCCTCTCCTGCGGGACCTCGCCGCCGAAGACATCACCCTCCTCGACCTGTCCGCCGAAGCCGATTCCATGGACCACGGAGCCTGGATCGACCCCGGCACCGAGGCCCGGCTGGTGACCTCCGCGCTCACGGACGGAGCGGACGCCGTCGCCACCCGGTACGCCCACGCGCGACTCACCGGGACACCGGCGCTGTCGGCGGAGTCCCCCGCCACGGTGCCCACCGGGATCGACCTCTGGCTCGGCCGGGACGCCGTGGTCCAGGCGCCCGCCGCGGGGAAGGTCCTCGCCGCGGCGCCCGGCCACGTGGAACTCACCTACGGTGCGCAGGCGCTGTCGCTGTCCTTCTCCCGCGAGATCCAGCCCGTGGTCACCACCGGTGCGACGGTGCGGGCGGGCGAGGACATCACCCACCTCTGCTCCGGTGCCTCCCTCCACATCGCGCTGCGCGACCCCGACGGCCCCGCCGCACCGCGCCTGGTCCGTCCCGAGTACGCCGCCGCCTGGCTCGCGCTCACCGCCGACCCCGCTCCACTCCTCGGCCTCGCCGTCGAATCCGACCGTACGCGCGAGAGGGACCTGCTCGACCGGCGTGACGCCGCGTTCGCCACCGTCCAGGAGCACTACTACGCCGACCCCCCGCGTATCGAACGTGGTTGGCGCCACCATCTGCTGTCCGCCGACGGCCGGTCCTACCTCGACATCGTCAACAACGTCACCCCGCTCGGCCACGCCCACCCCCGCGTCGAGCGGGCGGTCTCCCGGCAGTTGCGGCGGCTCAACACCAACTCGCGCTTCCACTACGCCTCCGTGGTGGAGTTCAGCGAGCGCCTCGCCGCCCTCCTCCCCGATCCCCTGGACACGGTGTTCCTCGTCAACTCCGGTTCGGAGGCGGTGGATCTGGGCCTTCGCCTGGCCATCGGGGCCTCCGGAAGGCCCGACGTCGTCGCGCTGCGCGAGGCGTACCACGGCTGGACGTACGCCTCCGACGCGGTCTCCACCTCGCTCCAGGACAACCCGAACGCCCTGGCCACCCGCCCGAGCTGGGTGCACACCGTGGACTCGCCCAACTCCTACCGCGGCCGCCACCGCGGACCGGATGCCGCGCGCTACGCGCCCGAGGCCGTCGCGGTGATCGACGAACTGGCCGCCGCCGGCCGCCCGGCGGGAGCGTTGATCGGCGAGACCTTCTACGGCAACGCCGGTGGAGTCGCCCTGCCCGAGGGCTATCTCGCCCAGGTGTACGCGGCGGTACGCCGTCACGGCGGCCTGGCCGTCGCCGACGAGGTGCAGGTCGGATACGGCCGCCTGGGACACTGGTTCTGGGGCTTCGAGCAGCAGCAGGCCGTCCCCGACATCGTCTGTGTCGCCAAGGCCATGGGCAACGGGCACCCCCTCGGCGCCGTCATCACGTCCAGGGCGGTCGCGGACCGCTATCGCGACCAGGGCTACTTCTTCTCCTCCACGGGCGGCAGCCCCGTCTCCAGCATCGTGGGCCTCACCGTTCTGGACACCCTGCGCGACGAGGACCTCCAGGGCAACGCGGCGCGTGTCGGCGGCCATCTGAAGAGCCGGCTCGAGGCACTGGCCGACCGTCACGGCATCATCGGCGCCGTCCACGGCTCGGGCCTCTACCTCGGCCTCGAACTCGTCCGGGACCGCGTCGGCCTGGAACCCGCCACGGAGGAGACCGCCGAACTCTGCGACCGCATGCTCGACCTCGGCGTGATCGTCCAGCCCACCGGGGACCACCTCAACATCCTCAAGATCAAGCCACCGCTGTGCATCGACACCACCGCGGCCGACTACTTCGCCGACATGCTCGACCTGGCCCTCACCCAACTCTGACGAGGACCGCGGCTGCGAAGTCCTCGGCGATCCGGTGCAACTCCCGTACGGCGGCCGGGCCGTCGGCTACGGGTTCGACACCGAGGCCGGGGACCACGAACGACCCCGCGCCGAGCGCGAGAGCGTCCCGCATGCTCGCCGCGATGGTCGCCGGGCCTACGGCGAGACCGAAGCGCCACGGGTAGTGCTCATGAACGCCACGATGTCATCGATCAGTTGCGGGCCGACCGGCCCCCCGCCGAGCCGATCGACTCCACCAACGGCGACAGCCGGTACGGCACCCGCTCCCGCAGGGCCACCTCTGTACGGGTGCGCACCACACCCGGCAGACTGATCAGTGCCTGGATGACGTCCTCCAGATGCGCGTTGTCTCGCGCCACCACCCGGGTCAGGAGATCACCGCCGCCCGTGATCGAGAACGCCTCGATGATCTCCGGCACGGCCGCCAGCGCGTCACCCACGTCGTCCAGGTGCCCCTGGGTGACCTCGATGTGCACGAAGGCCAGCACCGGGTGGCCGAGCGCGGCGGGGGAGAGCGAGGGACCCGTGCCGGTGATCACACCGTCCCGTTCCAGCCGGTCGAGACGGGCCTGGAGCGTGCCCCGGGCGATGCCGAGGACGCGGGCGTACTCCCGCACGCTGGTGCGCGGCTGCTCCAGCAGCAGCCGCAGGATGCGGGTGTCGAGTTCGTCCACGGCCATGGCCCGCCAGCCTCCCCGGTCGTACGGTGATCATGAGAACTGTACCGATGGCCCAGCGAACCGGACCCCGCCCGGACCACCACACCCGCAGGTCCACGGCTCGATGCGGTTGATCCGTTGGCCCATCGGCTGCCGACCACACCCCTCCCGGACTGTACCAATGGCTCACCCCCGGGAGGCTCTGTTGAGCCATGGCGGCCTGGGATGGTACCTCTGCTGTATCCACGTAACTCAGGGCGCCGTGCGGTGCCGGAGCGGCGACGAGGCCGGATCCGGAGCGCGGCGCCTTCGCCGTGCCCGCCGTCCGCCGGAGACCCCGGCCCTGTCGCGGGCGGGGCGGGCACCACGGCAAGGGGGCGGCACACGGTCATGAAGAGGATGTTCACGGCTCCCGATCCGGGGCTCCTGCGGCTGCGGAACGCACTGCGTGCCGTCATCGGCGTGGGCGCCGCCGTCGCCGCGTCCGAACTGTGCGGTCTCCCGCTCCCCGCGTCGATCACCGGGGGCCTCGCGGCCCTGCTCGCCCTGTTCACCGTCACCGACGCGAGCGTCCCCGCCCAGCGGATCACCACCGCGCTCCTGCCGGCGGCCGGGTATCCCGTCCTCGCCCTGGCCGCCGTCCTGCACGACGTCACGGCCGCCCGGGACGCGGCGTTCGTGGCCACCGTCCTGTGCGGTGTCTACGCCCGCCGCTGGGGGCCGCGCGGCCAGGCGCTCGGGATCTTCGCGTTCATGAGCTACTTCGTGGCGCAGTTCCTGCACACCGTCCCCGGGGACCTGCCCGGGCTGTACGCCGCCATGACCCTCGCGCTGCTCGTCGCGGGCGTGGTGCGCTTCGTGCTGTGGCCTGTCGAGCGTGCCCTCCCGCCCGTCGCGGTCCCCGCCGGGCCGCCCGGAACGGGGCTGGCGCGCCCGACCACCCGGCAGGCGTGCCAGGCCGCGGTCGCCTGCGGCTGCGCCCTGCTCGTCGGACAGTTCCTCTCCGAGGACCGCTGGTACTGGGCCGTCGGCACCGCCTGGTGGATCTTCGTCAACACCGCCTCCCGCGGCGAGACCCTGGTCCGAGGCTTCCGCCGCGTCCTCGGAACCGTGATCGGCGTCGCCGTCGGTCTGCTCGTCGCCGTCCCGCTGGACGGGGCGCCCGTGCCGTCGGCCGCGCTCGTCGCGCTCTGCGTCTTCGGGATCTTCTACACGGCGGCTGTCTCGTACTCCTGGATGATGCTGGCCGTCACCGTCATGGTCAGCCTCCTCTACGGCCTGCTCGGTGTGCTGGACGCGGGTCTGCTCGCGCTGCGTCTCGTCGAGACGGGGGTGGGCGCGGTGTGCGCCATGCTGGCCGTGGTCCTCGTCCTGCCGGTCACGACGCACGCGACCAACGACGCCTGGATCCAGCGGGCCCTGCACTGTGTGCACGCCGCCGCGGTCGCCACCGCCGCACGGCTGGAGGGCGTCCCCGGGGCCGACCCGGCTCCCCACGCCGCCGAACTGGAACTGCTGTTCGGTCGGGCGCGGATGGCGCTCGCTCCGCTGGTCCATCCCTTGAACCCCTTCCGCGCCCGCAAGGCGCGCGCCCGCGCGGCCCTCCGGCTCCTCGACGACTGTGTGGGCGAGGTGCGTGCCCTGGTCTCCGCCACCGCCGACCCGGCCGGTACGCGCGAGGCGGGCCTGATCGCCGCCTGCTGGAGGGTGAAGGCCGCGGTGGAGGCCCTGACCACCCCCGGTGGACACGCGTCCGCGCACCGGCCGAAGGCGGCGCTCTCCCCCGCGGAGGCCGGGACCGCTCTGGTGCACCTGCACAACCTGGAGAGGGCACTGTCGGACCTGGCGATGCCGCTCGGAGCGGCCGCGGCCTCACGCCCGGCCGCCCCCTGACCGACCGACCTTCACCAATTCCCCCGCGCCCCTGCAAAGGGGCGCGGGGAACTGCGCGAGAAGCCCCACCGGCCCGCGGACGAACCGAAAGCGAGCGACGCCGGAAGCGAGCGACGCCGAAGGGGGCGCAGCCCCGAGGCGGGTACGGGCAGGGGCGACCCCCGCGCGCCGTGGGCGTCGCCCACGGCGGGGCCGAGGGCGATCCCGGGGCGCACGCGGCAGCTCGCACGCCACCCCGAGGACTTTGGTCTAGACCTACTGCTAGGGTCACCCCGCACACCGGACGAGCGGGAGGGGACGGCAGTGACGACGGAAGTGGGCGCGGACGGCGGCTCGATGGACGTGGGCCCGGCGACCGGGCCGCGACGGCGGGCGTACATCGGGTCGTTCACATCGGCGGGAGGCCCCGGCGTCCTCGTCGCCGAGGTCGACGACGACAGCGGCGCGCTCACCGTCGTGGGCGGCGCGGACGACGTCCGCGACCCGAGCTACCTCACCCTCGCCCCGGACGGGCGCACTCTCTACGCGGTCAGCGAGCGGTCCGAGGGAGCGGTGGCCGCCTATCGGGTGACGGGCGACAAGCCCGAGTTGACCGGGCCCCCGGTGGCGGTCGGGGACGGCCCCACCCATCTCTCCCTGTTCGGCGGTCACGTCCTGACCGCCGACCACGGCTCCGGCAGTGTCACGGCCGTCCGGCTGCGCCCCGACGGCACCCTCGCGGCCCCCGCCTCCGGGACCCTCCGGCACACCGGGGCCGGCACCGGACTCCGCGGCCGACGGAAGCCGCGCGCCCACCAGGTGGTGCCCGAGCCGTCCGGCCGCCGGTTCCTCGCCGTGGACCTCGGCACGGACTCGGTGCGGGTGTGCGCGCTGCGGGACGGCGTCCCCGTCGCGCACCACGAGACGGCGCTGCGGCCGGACTCGGGGCCGCGCCACCTCGCCCTCCACCCGGGCGGACCGGGCGGATCGTACGTCTATGTGCTGAACGAACTGTCGCCCACGGTCACCGTGTGCCGCTGGAACGCCCCTGACGGCCCGCTGGAGCCGCTGGGGGAGACCTCGGTGCTCTCGCACGCCCCGGAGGGCGACGCGTACCCCTCGGGACTCGCCGTGTCCCCCGACGGCCGCTTCGTGTGGACGGCCACCCGCGGCACGGACGTGCTCTCCGTGCTCGCGGTCGAGGGCGACGGACTGCGCCTGGTCACGACCGTGGACTGCGGCGGTCACTGGCCCCGTGCCCTCGCCTACGCGGCAGGCACGCTGTACGTAGCCAACGAGCGCTCCGGCGACGTCACCTGGTTCACGGTCGACCCGCACACCGGCCTGCCGGTGCGGGCCGGCTCGATCGAGGTGCCCGCGGCCTCCTGCGTCGTCCTGGGAACCCTCTAGCACGGCGGGATCCCGCGGCCCACCGAGGCCGTCCTCCGCGAAGTCGCGCGCGGTACGCGTACGGCCGAGGGCCCGCTCCTGCGAGAGGAGCGGGCCCTCGGCCGTACGGGTCACGGTCCGGGCGCGCCGGACTCAGCGGACCGGCATGCCCTGCGGCTGCTGCGGCGCGATGCCGAGCGCCGTCGTGTACTTGCCGAGCGCCAGCTTGCCGATCGCCGGGTAGGGGCCGAGCGCCTCGGCGGCGGAGCACCCCGCCTCCTTCGCGGCCGCCTCGATCAGACCGGCGTCGATCTCCGGCCCTATCAGGTACGGGGCGAGCGCCAGCTGCTGCGAGCCCGAGGAACGCAGCTGCTCGGCCACGGAGGTGATGGAGCCCTCCTGGTCGAGCGCGGCGGCCATCACCGGCACGGCGAGCCGCGCGGCCAGCAGCATGCCCGTGATCCCGGCGGCCTGCACGGCCTCCTCGCCGCCCACGGTGGCGAGGACGATGCCGTCCGCGGCGGTGGCGACGGTGAACAGCCGGGCCCGGTCGGCACGTGCCAGTCCCGCCTCGGACAGGCGCACGTGCAGCGCCTCGGCGAGCAGCGGGTGCGGGCCGAGGACGTCGGTCAGCTCGGCCGCGATACGGCTCTCCATGACCGCCTGGCGGACCTGGCGGAGCGTGGCACTGTCCGGACCGGCCAGCAGGGGCACGACGACGGCGACGGGGCCGTCCGGCTCCTTGACGTCCAGGCCGGCGGCGCGCGCCTGCTCGTAGCGGGCGGTGCGCTCCTCCGCGGCATGCGTGAGCACCGACTGCAGCGTGGGGAACTCGTCGGCGCCACCGTCGACGTAACCGATGCGGGCGTCGAGGCCGGGCAGCTCGGAGCGCGCGATACTCACGACCTCCTCGGCGAGGCTGCGCGTGGCGGCGCTGGGCGTGCCCGGCACCGCGAGGACGAGCGCGGGCGCGCCCTCGGGAGCCGCCAGCGGCTCGGGACGGCGGTGCCGCCCGGGCTGGCGGGGTCGCGGCATTCGTACAGGCAGGCCGGACGCGGGCCCAGTGGGGGAGCTCATGGCGCCGCATGTTACTGGCTTCTTGGGCTCCCCTGTTCGGGGAGGGTGCAGGTGAGCGGTATCCGTCCTGATTTGTCTGATGAGTTACGTGCCGATCAGGACCGATCGATACCGCATTTATCTGCTGAGCGGTGCACTTGGGTGACCCGACCACGCTTGTCCGACAGGCTGAATTACTCCCTGTTTCAGGTACTATTTTTCGGCCATCACGTACAACATCCGCTCGTCGTACGGCAACCCGGGCCCGTCGACCGCCAACGCCGACGCGATACGCACGGCACCGAGGAGCGGATCCCCCTCCGCCGGCACCAGCGGCGCGTGCGGCAGCCGCGCGGCCAACTCCGCCTCCAACGGGACCAGGAGCGGGGCGCCCAGCTTGAACAGACCGCCGGTCAGGGCCACTCGGGGCCCGCCGGAGGCCGGGCAGACGGCGGCCGCGGCGTCGGCCATGTGCCGGGCCGCCTCGCGCAGGACCGCGGCCGCGACCGGGTCGTCCCCGGCGCAGGCGGCCACCTCGGGCGCGAACGACGCGAGGACCGCCGGACGGTCGGCCCTCGGGTAGATCCGGCCGGGAATCCCGGCCGGCGGGCCGAACACATCCTCCGCGCGCGCCAGCAGCCGGGCCGAACCGCCGTCCCGTCCGTCGTGCGCCCGCATCGCCGCCTCCAGCCCGGCCCGCCCGATCCACGCGCCGCCGCCGCAGTCTCCGAGGAGATGGCCCCAGCCGTCCGCCCGACGCCACGCGGTCAGATCCGTACCGATCGCGATCAGTCCCGTACCGGCGGCGATCACCGCGCCCGGCCGTGCCCCGAGGGCGCCGGTGTAGGCGGTGACCGCGTCGGCCATCAGCGCGACCCGACGCACCCCCCACTCGCGCGTCAGCGCCGACGGCAGCTCGGCGCGCAGCCGCTCGCCGAGCGACGCGAATCCGGTGGCTCCGACGGCCACCGCCACCGGACGCGCGCACCCGGCGTCGGCGAGCAACCGCCCCGCCATCGGCAGCAGCAGCTCCAGCAGATGGCCTGCGTCGACACCGCCCGCGCCGGTCCGCACCGCCTCCCCGCACACCGCCGGCTCCCCGAGCATCTCGGTGCCCCGGGCCAGCACCGCCCGCAGTCCGGAGCCCCCGGAGTCCACCGCGAGCACGACCGGTGCCTGGTCCTCCGGGGGCCGGGAGGGCGCGGGGTCGCCGGTCACGGCAGACGCCAGTCCACGGGAGCGCCGCCCTGGCGGACCAGGTGGTCGTTGGCGCGGCTGAAGGGCCGGGAGCCGAAGAAGCCACGGTCGGCGGACATGGGGGAGGGGTGGGCGGACTCGATGGACGGGAGGTCGCCGAGGAGCGGGCGGAGGTTACGGGCGTCACGACCCCAGAGGATTGACACCAGGGGACGCCCGCGCGCGGCCAGCGCCCGTATCGCCTGCTCGGTGACCTCCTCCCAGCCCTTGCCCCGATGCGCGGCCGGCTTGCGCGGGGCGGTGGTCAGCGCTCTGTTGAGCAGCAGCACGCCCTGCCGGGTCCAGGGCGTCAGATCACCGTTGGACGGCTGCCCGTGCCCCAGGTCGGTGGTGAGTTCCCGGTAGATGTTGAGCAGGCTGCCCGGCAGCGGCCGCACGTCCGGCGCGACCGAGAAGGAGAGCCCCACCGCGTGTCCCGGGGTCGGATAGGGGTCCTGCCCGACGATGAGGACGCGGACGTCGTCGAAGGGCTGTTGGAAGGCCCGCAGGACGTTCGGTCCGGCCGGGAGGTAGGTCCGGCCGGCGGCGATCTCCGCGCGCAGGAAGTCGCCCATCCCGGCGATCCTTCCGGCCACCGGTTCCAGGGCCTCCGCCCAGCCCTCTTCGACGATTTCGTTCAACGGTCGTGGTGCCACGGCGTCACCCTACTGCCGTAACGGCCATGACGATCAACCGGCGGTCGCCGAGCGATCGAAGATGACCGTTACGGTGCCAAACGAGACTGTCCGCAGGGCGACTTGACGGACGGCAGGGGCTACTCGTGGACGCCGCCGACACCCCTCCCCGGCCGCTCAGCCGACGACCGCCGCGCGCACGCACAGCACGTCCGGCAGATGTGACGCCAACTGCAGCCAGCTGTCGCCGTCGTCGGCCGACGCGTACACCTCGCCGTTGCGGTTGCCGAAGTACACGCCCGCCGGGTCGGCGTCGTCCGTGCACATCGCGTCGCGCAGCACCGTGCCGTAGTGGTCCGCCGTCGGCAGGCCCGCCGCCAGCGGCTCCCAGCTCTTGCCCGCGTCCGCCGTGCGGAAGACCCGGCAGCGGTGGTCGGCCGGAACACGGTCCGCGTCGGCGTTGATCGGGAAGACGTAGGCGGTGTCCCCGCGGTGCGGATGGGCCACCGCGGCGAAACCGAACGTGGAGGGCAGACCCGCGCCGATGTCCTCCCAGTGCGCACCCGCGTCGTCACTGCGGTACACGCCCCAGTGGTTCTGGAGGTACAGCCGGTCGGGGGTCACCGCGTCCCGGGTCACCTTGTGCACGCACTGGCCGAACTCCGGGTCCGGGTCCGGCAGGAACACCGCCGAGACACCGGAGTTGGAGGGGGACCAACTGGCCCCGCCGTCCTCGGTGCGGAACACACCGGCGGCGGAGACGGCCACGGTCAGCGCGCGCGGATCGCGCCGGTCGGTGAGGATCGTGTGCAGTCCCTCGCCCCCGCCGCCCGGGGCCCACCTGTCGCGCGTCGGGTGCTCCCACAGCGGCCGTACCAGCTCGAAGGTCTCGCCCCTGTCCTCCGAGCGGTACAACGCGGCCGGTTCCGTGCCCGCGTACACCACGTCCGGTTCGGCCGCCGAGGGGTGCAGCTGCCAGACCCGCTCCAGCGAGGCGCCGGTGTCCTTGGGGAACTTGACCGCGGGCCGGGTGGGTTCGGTCCAGGTGCGGCCGAGGTCGTCGGAGTGGAAGACGGAGGGTCCCCAGTGGGCGCTGTCGCCGCCGACCAGCAGCCGCGGGGTCCGGGAGCGGGTGTCGATGGCGACCGCGTAGATCGCCTGCGCGTTGAAGTACGGCGTTTCGTCGAACTCCCAGGCGGCCCCCCGCCGCCGTCCGATGAACAACCCCTTGCGTGTGCCCACGGTGAGCAGTACCTCGGCCATCCCGGCCACCTCCCGGACATCGTCGTCCCCAGTCATCGGCCAGTCTGCACCCCGCCACTGACAGTCACCCCTCGAAATGGCTCCGCCGCAGGTCAGCGGGCGTGGGAGGGGCCGGACGGGCGGCCCGCGCCGATCGGGGCCGACGGGGGTGACCCACATCGCATGAGCGGGCCGGGAGCCGCCGCCGTATGGGAGAGCGGTCCGGCAGTCCTGCGTGTGCGAGGGAGGGTGCCCCCGATGGTGGCATTCCGTGGTCCGAAGGTGTGGCTGTGGCGATGGCGGCGCAACCCGCTCAGACGGCGCAGCGACCGGCTGGAGTCCTGGGTCGTGCTGACCGCCTGGGCGCTGACACTGTTCGGCGGGGTGGCCGCGGGCCTCCTGGCCGCCGACTCCGTGGAGTCCGGCCTCGCCCGGCAGCGCGCCGAGTGGCGCCCGGTCGGCGCGGTCCTCACGGAGGACGCGCCCGAGCCGTCCGGCCAGAGCGGCACGGCCGCGGAGAAGGTGTGGGCGAAGGTCCGCTGGACCGCGCCGGACGGTTCCGAGCACGAGGGCCAGGCCCGGGTCGACCCCGCCGGCCTGATGGGAGAGCCGGTCACCGTCTGGACGGACGCCGAGGGGCTGCTGGTCACCAAGCCCGCCAGTGAGTCCCAGGCCCGGTTCCGCGCCGCGCTGGTGGGCGGTTTCGCGGGTCTGTTCGTGGCGGCCCTGCCCTTCGTGGGCGGCCGACTGGTGCGCGGCTGGATGGAACGGCGGCGGATGGACCAGTGGGACGTGGAGTGGGAGCGGATCGGTCCGCTCTGGGAGCGCAAGATCTGGTGAGCGTGAGCGTGAGCGCGGGCGGGGCGTGGACGTGACGGCGATCGTCCCGCGCGAGGCCGACGGCCGGACGAGGCCCGTGGGGGTGGCTCCGTCCGGCCGCCGGGGGGACTCACCGGTGGGTGACGAGAGCCGTCACCGGTAGGTGATGTCCGAGGTGGAGTACTTGCAGTTGGTGCTGTCGGGGCCGGTGCCGACAGCGGTGTTGTTGTTGTACTTCTGGCAGGGGATGACCTTGCGGCCGCTGTCGTTGAGGATCGTGATGCCCCGCAGGGTCGCCACGTCGCCCCGGTTGACGTTGATGCCGACCAGGCGCGCCGTGGAGCCCGTCCCGGTCACCTCGATGTTGCTGAGGTTCACCTGGCGGGTGTACTGCGTCGAACAGTCGCCGCAGGAGCGGTACAGCGTCTTGAACTCGCTGACCGCGAAGTTGGAGATGTTCAGGGTGCCGGGCCCGTTGTGCTGGAAGACCTTGTCGGCCGCCTTCCTGGCGCCGCCTCCGGTCACCGTGTAGGTGGAGCCGCCGCGGAAGGTCGCCGCGTCCTCGCCGACGTCCTCCCACCAGACGTTCTGCAGGGTGCAGTTGCCCTCGCAGTGGATGCCGTCGGCGCCGGGCGCGCCGATGATGACATTCTTCAGCGTCGCGCCGGCCGCGAGCTTGAAGATCGGGTCCTGGCCCTCCTCCTGGCCGTCGCCGGCCAGGGCGCCGCTGCCGTAGTAGCGGACCATGCCGCCGTCCCGGGTGCCCGACACCGAGATGGTGGAGGACACCGGCTGACTGCCGTTGGCGGACGGCCAGGTGGCGGCGTTCGCCGGAGTGGCCCCACTGGTCATGATCATGCCAAACGAGAGGCTGAACGCGGCGAACGTGCCGGTCAGCGCGCGCGTGCGGGCACGCGGACGTGCTGCAGAAGTCATGTCCCGATTCCTTCTGTGGTCCGAGCGGATGGGGGTTGGCGGGTTCTCAGAGTTTTCCGGCGCCCGCTCCCGACGTCACCGCGGCGACGACGGAGGAGGCGGGCTCGGCGCTGTAGCCGTAGGGCGGGGTGGTGAAGCTCCCCACCCGGGAGATCTCGGTGGCGGCCCCACCGAGGTCGTTGCCGCGCAGATTCGCGTAGCCGTCCACGTCACTGCTGCGGTTCGTGGTGACCGCGACTCCCGTGTTGCGGAAGACGTTGTTCTCCACGAGCATCTGGGCACCCATGCGCGAGTGGCAGGCGGTCTCGGCGCCGTTCACGTAGTTGTTGTAGAAGTGCCCGGTGCCGAAGCGCAGGCTCGGGATGCGCGAGTACACGTTGCTGAAGTGGTTGTGGTGGTACGTCACCCTCAGGCGGCCGGTGTCCTCGGAGGCGTTGTTGTCGCTGTGCCCGACGAGCGAGCCCTTGAAGTGCTCCTTGAAGGTGTTCCACGACACCGTCACGTTGTCGGAACCGTGGTTGATGTCCAGCAGGCCGTCGTAGTGGTCCTTGTCGTGACTGCGGTCCGCCGAGAAGGAGTTGTGGTCGATCCACACCCTCGTGGACTCCTGGACGGTGATCCCGTCGGCGGGCGCCACCGGCTTGCTGATGTTCAGGTTGCGGACGACGACATTGGTCTCCTCCTTGATGCGCAGGCCGCCGCCGGTGAACCCGGAGGACGAACCCACGCCCAGCACCGTCGTGTTGGAGCCGATGTCGACCTGGCCGCTGAGCGAGATCAGGCCGTTCACCCGGACGACCTTCGCCGCGTTGCCGGTGACGGCGCTCTGGAACGCGGCGAGCGTGGAGACCGTGACCGCGGAGGCGCCGCCGCCGCCGGTGGTCCCGGCGCCGAAGCCGATGGGCGAGGTCTCCGCCGCGCCCGCCGCCTGCGGCAGGGCGAGCACGGCGGTCGTCGCCAGCGCGGCGGCCGCGGCCGCCAGCGCCGATCTTTGCGCGTGTGTACGTGGGGGGACGGTACGCATGCGGGTGCGTCCCTTCAGGGGAGAGCTGATGGTCATGTACATGAATGAAGTTCGCTGCTCTGATCGTGACGTGCCAATGCCGGGGAGCTGTGCCGTGATTGGTTCACATCGCTGAACGGAAAGTAGAGGGCAAGCGCTTTCTGGTCAACGCTTTGCGCAAAAGACATAGGGTCGACCCAGGTGGGAGGCGGTCGCCCGGGCCGGACGGGTGCGGCCGGCGGATCCGTGGGGTGATGGAAGCGAATTCTTTCGACGGGTGGGAGCGCTTCCATGGCTTCCATGTCCATGTCACGATGCCCTTCCCGCCGACCTCACGGGAAGGCACAACGACGTGACCCCCACCCCCCGCCACCGCACCCGCGGACCACGGCGTCCGATGTTCGTCGCGCTGCTGGGAGCGCTGACGGCGCTGCTCGCCGCCACGCTCCTGACCGCCCCCGCGGCCGCCGCCGCGGACACGGGAACCGAGGCCGCCCCCCGGGCCGCACTCGCCGAGATCACCGGCTTCGGCACCAACCCCAGCAACCTGCAGATGTACCTGTACGTGCCGCAGAACGTGACCGCGAAGCCGGCGATCGTGGTCGCCGTGCACTACTGCACCGGCTCGGGACCGGCGATGTACAACGGCACCGAGTACGCCTCGCTGGCCGACCGCTACGGGTTCATCGTCGTGTACCCGTCCGTCACCCGGAGCAGCAAGTGCTTCGACGTGGCCTCCCCGCAGGCGCTGACCCGGGGCGGCGGCAGTGACCCCGTGGGCATCAAGTCCATGGTCGACTGGACCGTCCGCACCTACGGCGCCGACACCGACCGGATCTTCGCCACCGGTATCTCCTCCGGCGCGATGATGACCAACGTCCTCCTCGGCGACTACCCCGACGTGTTCGCCGCCGGCGCCGCCTTCGCGGGCGTGCCCTTCGCCTGCTTCGCCACCACCAACGGCTCCGAGTGGAACAGCGACTGCGCGAACGGCACCGTCGTCCGCACCCCGCAGGCGTGGGGCGACCTCGTCCGCGGTGCCTACCCCGGCTACACCGGGCCCCGGCCGCGTATGCAGGTCTGGCACGGCACCACGGACGACGTGCTGCGCTACCCCAACTTCGGCGAGCAGATCAAGCAGTGGACCAATGTGCACGGTGTCGGCCAGGCACCGGCCGCCACCGACTCGCCCCAGTCCAACTGGACCCGCACCCGCTACGGCGGCACCGGTGACCGCGCCCCCGTCGAGGCCATCAGCCTCCAGGGCGCCGGCCACAACGTCTACGCCTGGGGCATGGGCGAGCGCGTGCTCACCTTCTTCGGCCTGGGCGGCTCCGGCCCCGCGCCCCAGCCTCCGGCCGGCCCCTGCAAGGTGACCGTCACCACCGACGCGTGGAGCAACGGGCTGACCGCCTCGGTGACCGTCACCAACACCGGTACGACGGCGGTCAACGGCTGGAAGCTGGGATTCACCCTGGCCTCCGGACAGACCGTCACCAACGGCTGGGGCGCGACGTACAGCCCGGCGAGCGGCGCGGTGACGGCGACGAACGCCACGTACAACGCCGCGATCGCACCCGGAGCGAGCGTCAGCATCGGCTACCAGGCCACGCACACCGGAAACAGCGCGGTTCCCTCGGCGTACACGCTCAACGGGACGGCGTGCACGACGGGTTGACGCGTGCGGGCGTGGCGGGTTGACGCGCGCGGGGAGGGCTCGGCTCGGGGCGGTGGCGCACCGGGTGGACCCGCCCCGAAGCGCCGTCGGCCGGGGTTCTCCCCGCTCCGGGGCGGACCCCTCACCGCCCTCCGGGCGCACACCGGCCATGCGTGCGCCCGGACCACGTGTCCGACGTTTCGGCCCCCGGTCCGCCCGATTCGACCTGGTAGCCCCGGTTCCCTCCCGATTCAACCTGGCCCCCGGCCCCTGCCCGCTTCCGCCCCTTTCGCAGAGAGGCACCGTCCTTGCACCCGATCGACAGCCCTCAGCCCGTTCGGCCGGCCGGCAGGGCGCCGTTCGCCGCCGTGCTCGCCGTCTGTGTCCTCGCCCTGGCCCTCGTGGTGGCCTCGTCGGCCGTGGTCGCCCTGGTCAGGAGCCCGCACCGAGCCGACGGGACCGGAACCGGTGACACGGCGACAAGCGCCCGGCACTGGGTGAACACCTGGTCCGCGATGCCGCAGCTCACCGAGCCGCACAACATGCCGCCCGCGCCGTTCACCGGGGACCGGGCCGTGCTGGTCGACACCACCCTGCGGCAGACCGTGCGCGTCACCACCGGCGGTGACCGCCTCCGGCTGCGCTTCTCCAACGCCTTCGGCGGCAGCGCGCTGCCCCTGACCGCCGTACGGGTGGCCCTTCCGCTGGACGGGCGGGCGGGGGTCGGCGCCATCGAACCCGGCACCTCCCGGCCGGTGACGTTCAGCGGGCGGAGGTCCACGACCGTGCCGGTCGGCGCCCAAGTGGTCTCGGACCCGCTGGACTTCGCGCTGAGGCCCGGCACCAATCTCACCGTGACGGCGTACCTCGCCGAGGGGCAGGCATCTCTCGCCCTCACCTCGCACCCCGGCTCCCGCACCACCTCGTACCTCGTGCACGGCGACCACGCCGAGGACGCGGACCTGTCCGGCGCGACCCCGACCGACCACTGGTACCTGCTCAGCGACGTCGAGGTGCTGTCCCGGCCCGCCGCGACCGCCGTCGCCGTCCTCGGTGACTCGCTCACCGACGGCCGGGGCTCCACCACCAACGGCAACAACCGCTGGCCGGACCAGCTCTTCGACCGGCTGCAGCGGCAGCCCGGCACCCGGCACATCGCCGTGGTGAACCAGGCGGCGGGTGGCAACCGCGTCCTCAACGACGGGCTCGGGCCAAACGCCCTCGCCCGCCTGGACCGCGACGTCCTGGCCCACAGCGCGGTCGGACAGCTCATCGTCTTCGAGGGCGTCAACGACCTTGGCACCGCCGAGGCCACCCCCGCCGCCCAGCAGCGCGTCGCCGCCGACCTCATCGCCGGCTACGAGCAGATCATCGTCCGCGCCCACGCACAGGGCATCCGTGTGTACGGCGCCACCCTGCTGCCCTTCGGCGGCAACACCCCCTACGACGACGCCGCCGGGCACCGCGAGGCCGCACGGCAGACCGTCAACGCCTGGATCCGCGGCAGCGGCCGCTTCGACGCCGTCCTCGACTTCGACCGCGCGGTCCGCGACCCCGCCGAGCCGAGCCGCCTCCTGCCCGGCCTGCACGACGGCGACTGGCTGCACCTCAACCCGGAGGGCTACCGGCTCCTGGCCGAGGCGGTCCCGGCCCGGCTGTTCCGGCGGGGCTGACCGGCACGCGAGGCACCCGCACCGGTGGTCCGGGCGCGCACCCGTACCGGTGCCCGGCCTAGACCGAACGGTGGTACTGCTCGGGGACACGCACCTCGCCCCCGAGTTCACGGGCCGCCTGCCGGGCCCAGGAGGGGCTGCGGAGCAGTTCCCGGCCGAGCAGGACCGCGTCGGCCTCGCCGTTGGCGAGGATCTTCTCGGCCTGCTCGGCCTCCGTGATCAGACCGACCGCGGCGACGGGCAGCGCGCTCTCGTTCCTGACCCGGGCGGCGAAGGGCACCTGGTAGCCGGGGCCGACGGGGATGTGGACCCCGGGGGCGTTGCCGCCCGAGGAGACGTCCAACAGGTCCACGCCGTGCGCCTTCAGCTCGGCGGCCAGCCGGACCGTGTCGTCGGCGGTCCAGCCGCCCTCCTCCAGCCACTCGGTGGCGGAGACCCGGAAGAACAGCGGCTTCTCCGTCGGCCACACCTCCCGTACCGCGTCGACGACTTCGAGCGCGAGACGGGTCCGGTTCTCCCACGAGCCGCCGTAGGAGTCGGTGCGCCGGTTGGAGTGCGGGGAGAGGAACTCGTTGATCAGATAGCCGTGGGCGCCGTGGATCTCGACGACCTCGAACCCGGCGGCCAGTGCCCTGCGGGCCGCCTCCGCGAACTGCCCGACGACGTCCTGGATCTGATGGAACGTCAACTCGTCCGGCACCGGGTGGCGTTCGTCGAAGGCCAGCGCGCTGGGCGCGACCGGCTGCCAGCCGTGCGCGTCCGCGCCGACCGGTGCCCCGCCCCGCCACGGCTGATCGGTCGAGGCCTTGCGCCCCGCGTGCGCGAGCTGCACGGCCGGCACCGCACCCTGCCCCTTCAGGAACCCGGTGATCCGGCGGAACGCCTCGACCTGGGTGTCGTTCCAGAGGCCGAGGTCGTACGGCGAGATGCGGCCCTCGGGGGAGACGGCGGTCGCCTCGACGATGATCAGGCCCGCGCCGCCGGTGGCGCGCGCCGCGTAGTGCGCGAAGTGCCAGTCGTTCGGGGCGCCCGCCAGGGGGCCCTCGGGCGCGGCCGAGTACTGGCACATCGGGGGCATCCACACCCGGTTCGAGATGGTCAGCTCACGCAGGCGGTAGGGCTCGAAGAGCGCGCTCACGGCGACTCCAATCGTCACGGGATGCCGTCACGGAACGGACGGTGTACGGCTCGTACGATAGTCATCGTAGTACGACGGATGTCAAACTACGACAGGTCTCGTACAATAGATTCGACCTGAAGGCCCGATGCAGTGGAGCCGCCGTGACCTCGCCCGCCGTCAGCAGCCGCGACCTCCCGCACCCGGCTCGTGCGGAGATCCGGCTGGAGTCCGTGCTGCACGCGCTCTCCGACCCCATGCGGCTGCGCATCGTGCGCGAACTCGCCGCCGACGGCGACGAGCTCTCGTGCTCGTACTTCGACCTGCCCGTCACCAAGTCCACGACCACCCACCACTTCCGGGTGCTGCGCGAGAGCGGGGTGATCCGGCAGGTCTACCGGGGCACGGCCAAGATGAACGGTCTGCGCCGGGACGACCTCGACGGCCTCTTCCCGGGGCTCCTCGACACCCTCGTCGACGCCGCCGCCCGGGAGGCTGCCCGCCTCGCGGCCGACTGAACCCACGAACGGACGCCGCCCGAACCCGCCCCTCAGGGCACGGCGCCACCACCACGCGCTGCCGTCAACAGGGACTCCCAGTCGGGGATCTTCACCACGCCTCTGCCCAGGGAGGCCCCCAAGGCCGCCTCGGCCCTCTCTATCGACTGCCAGCCGGACCACTCGACCGGGTCGGGGCCCGCTGCCCGGAGCAGCGCCACCGGGTCGTCCGGCAGGCTCCTGGCCGCCAGCTCCGGCGCGTCCTCCAGCAGTGAGCTCGCCGTCTCCTTCGCGCAGGGTCGGTTGGTGCCGATCACTCCGGTGGGGCCGCGCTTGATCCAGCCGGCCACGTACTCGCCCGGTGAGGGCACCCCGTCGCGGAGCACGCGTCCGGCGGCGTGCGGGACCGTGCCGTGGACCGGGTCGAAGGGGAGGCCGTCGACCGGGACACCCCGGTAGCCGACCGAGCGGAGGACCAGCTGGGCCTCGATCACCTCGTACCGTCCGGTGCCGCTCACCCCGCCGTGGCCGTCGGGCTCCGTGCGCTCCAGGCGTACGCCGCGGACGCGGTCCCCGTCGGAGAGGATCTCGACGGGCCGCAGGAAGAAGCGCAGTCGGATGCCGTGGCGGCCGGCCGGGGCGGGCGCGGTGGCCCAGCCGCGCAGCACCTCGACGTTGCGGCGCTGCGGGGCGGGCAGGGAGGAGGGGTCGACATAGCCGGGGTCCAGCTCCAGTTCGGCCGGGTCGACGGTCACCCGGGAGTCCGGGAGGGTGCTCAGCTCGCGCAGCTCCTTGGTGGTGAACCGGGCCTGGGAGGGGCCCCGGCGGCCCACCATGTGCACGCGGGTGACCGTGCCGGCGGCGAGGGAGTCCAGGGCGGCCTGCGGCATGTCGGTGGGCGTCAGCTCGGTCGCCCCGCGCGCGAGCATCCGCGTGACGTCCACCGCCACGTTGCCCACCCCGATGACGACGGCGGTGCGTGCCCCGGCGAGGAAGCCGTCGGCCACCGCGTCCGGGTGCGCGCTGTACCAGGAGACGAACTCCGTCGCCGACCAGCAGCCGCGCAGGTCCTCGCCCGGGATGCCGAGCCGTCTGTCCGTCGCGGCACCCACGCAGTACACGACCGCGTGGTACAGCTCCCGCAGCCGGGCGACGGGCACCCCGTCCGCGCCCACCCGGACGCCGCCGAGGAACCGCACCCGCTCGTGCTCCAGCACGGTCCGCAGATTGTTCTGCAGCGACTTGATCTTCTCGTGGTCCGGGGCCACCCCGTAGCGCACCAGGCCGTACGGGCACGGCAGCCGGTCCAGCACATGGACGTGCACCCCCGGGTCCTGCTGGACGAGGCTCTGGGCGGTGTAGCACCCGCTCGGCCCCGAACCGACGACGGCGACGCGCAGCACGGCGGAACTCCTTGCGCGAGGAGATGCGCTGATGCCTCAAGGATCCCACCGCCGGGCCCGCCGGGGAGGGGTGGGAAGCGAGGGCGGGGTGCTGCGCCGTCGGGGTGCCGTGCGTTCTCGGCACGCGTGGCTGTGCGCAGAGAATGTGATCATGCGTTTACGTTGCGTGGGTGCTGGAAGCATCCTTTCTGAATCTCTCCGACCGCCACTGGCAGGACGGCGCGGTGTCCGTGCGGCCCGCGTGGGAAGTGCAGGAGCACGACGGCGCCACGGCCTGGTTCAACGCCCGGCTCTCGTTCCCGGACGGTGCCGGGGTCGAGGTTCTCGCCGTGGTCTGCGGAGGCCGGCTGTCGCTGGAGGACGTACGCGCCCAGCCACCGCTGTCCCTGGACGACCTCGCGGAGCTCGCCGACTGGATCGAGGGTCCGCTGTTCGAGGCGTGCGGCACGGTGCCGGACCTCGTCGAGGAGGAGCCGCCGCGGACCCCGTACGGGCCCGGGCGGCGGGCCCGGCCCGCGTGGCCGCGCGGTGTGGAGGGGCGGCGGCTGGTGGCCGAGGAGTATCTCGCCGCGCAGCGGTGCGGCTACGACCCGGTCCTCGCGGTGATGTGCGCGACCGGGCACAGTCGCCGCAGGGCGCTGCGGCTGATCGCCGGGGCGCGTGACGAGGGCCTGCTCGGCCCCCGTCACGCCCGCCGCTGAGTGTGGGGCCGGGGGCCGGGGGGAGGGCGGCCGGTCACTGCGTCAGGTCGCGCATCCGGCTGATCTCCGTGGTCTGCTGGGCGATGACGTCGTCGGCCATCTCCTCGATCAGGATGTTGTTGCCCTGCGCCTTCACATCCGTGGCCATGGTGATCGCCCCCTCGTGATGGGTGATCATCAGTTTCAGGAACAACTGGTCGAACTTCTTCCCGTCGAGCGTGCCGAGCTGCTTCAGCTGGTCCTCGGTCGCCATGCCGGGCATCGTGTCGTGGTCGTGCGAAGTGTCCTGCCCGTCGTCGCCGTTGGCCTGCAGCCACCCCTCCATGGCCTCGATCTCGGGCCTCTGGGCGGCCGAGATGCGCTCGGCGATCCGCTTCACCTGGGTCGACTTCGCGTGGCCGGGGGCGAGTTCGGTCATCTCCAGCGCCTGGGCATGGTGCTGGATCATCATGCGGGCGTAGTCGAAGTCCGCGGAATTCGGGGAGTCGTCCTCCGCCCGCTGCTTCTCGACGTCTTCCGGCGAGAGGGTTCGAGCGGCCTCACCGGGTTTTCCGGGCGCGATCACCGCCGGTCCGCTCGACCCGCCCGAGCCGCCGTCGGGGGCCGCCTCGGTCCCCGAGTCGCAGCCCGCGAGCACCAGCAGAGCGACCGTCAGCGAGGCCGTGACCAGCGGCGCGCGGAATGTGCGGCGAACGAGCACAGTGACCTCCTGGGACACAGCAACGGGCGTACACCTCGTGAGTGTTGACGAACGTTCCTAACACGCTTTCGCGTGCAGGTGATCAAATTTGTTCGTTACAAATGCATTGCCGTCTGTTGATCTGTGCATGATGAAGACGATACTGCGGAGGTGCTCGAACCGTTCAACTGCGAACGGCCACAAGGGAGGACACAGTGACCCTGTTGAACAACCTTCGGACGCGGCGCAGACGTCTGGGAGTCGCCGCGACTGCGGCCGGCCTCCTGGCCGCGTTGCTCACCGCCGGTCCGGCGGCCGCGACCCCTGACCCCGGGGACTCGCCCGCCGTGCGGGAGAAGGTCTCCAAGAGCGATGCCGCCGAGGCGCGGGAGGCGATAGCCGCCGGCGAGATCCCCGGCCAGGACGAGATCGTCCACTCCAGCAACATCCAGCACCTGACCAACATCCCCAAGGACGCGCTGCCGGGCACCAACTCGGATCTCGCCTTCCAGGGCAAGTACGCCTACGCCGGCAACTACGACGGCTTCCGCATCTTAGACATCAGCAACCCGAAGGCGCCCAAGACGGTCGCCCAGGTCCTCTGCCCGGGTGCGCAGAACGACATCTCCGTCTCCGGGAACCTGCTGTTCCTGTCCACGGACTCCTCGCGCAGCGACAACTCCTGCAACAGCACCACGCAGCCCGCGACGGAGAAGTCGTCGTGGGAGGGCATGAAGATCTTCGACATCAGCGACAAGGCGAACCCGAAGTACGTCGCCGCCGTGGAGACGCCCTGCGGCTCGCACACCCACACCCTGGTGCCCGAGCGCAGGAACATCTACGTCTACGTCTCCTCGTACTCCCCGAACGCCGCGTTCCCCGACTGCCAGCCCCCGCACGACGGCATCTCCGTCATCAAGGTGCCGCGCAAGTCCCCGGAGAAGGCGGCCGTGGTGGGCTTCCCGGTGCTGTTCCCCGGTGAGGGCCCGGACGGCGGCGGCAACCCGGGTTCACCCACGAACCCCGGCGTCTCCAAGACCACCGGCTGCCACGACATCACGGTGCTGCCGTCGAAGGACCTCGCCGCCGGCGCGTGCATGGGCGACGGCATTCTGTTCTCCATCAAGGACCCGGAGAACCCGAAGGTCATCGACCAGGTCCAGGACAACGTGAACTTCGCGTTCTGGCACTCGGCCAGCTTCAACCAGAAGGCGAACAAGGTCGTCTTCACCGACGAGTTGGGCGGCGGCGGCGCGGCCACCTGCAACGAGGCGATCGGCCCGAACCGCGGTGCCGACGGCATCTACGACATCGTCGGCAAGGGCGACAAGCGCAAGCTCGTCTTCAAGAGCTACTACAAGATCCCCCGCCACCAGGCCGACACCGAGAACTGCGTCGCCCACAACGGCTCGCTGATCCCGGTCCCGGGCAAGGACATCATGGTCCAGGCGTGGTACCAGGGCGGTGTCTCCGTCTGGGACTTCACCGACTCCTCCAAGCCCAAGGAGATCGCGTACTTCGAACGCGGTCCGATCTCCACCACCACCCTGGTGGGCGGCGGCTCCTGGTCGGCGTACTACTACAACGGCTACATCTACTCGAACGACATGGTGAAGGGCTTCGACGTCCTGAAGATCAACGACAGGCGCACGGACCCGGCGAAGTGGGTCCCCATGCGTGAGCTCAACGTCCAGACGCAGCCGGACTACTTCGGCTTCAACTGGTAGGAGGCAGCGGCACCGGGACCGCCACCGCGGTCAAGTAACCCGTCCCGCCGGGCCCTTCGGGGACCGGCGGGACACCGCGCTCCCGGCGCCCGCATTGACCGGGGCGCCCTGCGAGGACATCCTGTAACTCCCGAGCCGGCGGACGATCGGCGAACTATACTCAGCGCCTCCGGGCGGCGCCCCTGTGTGCGCCCGCCCGGCCGTTGTTCGTCCCGGGCCGCACGGGGGACGGTCCGGGACGGACGTCCGGCGGCGACGAACAGCCCGTGCGGAGCGCGCCGGACACGGGCGGACGGCCCCTCACGGTGAGCCGACCGACGGCACCTCAGTCCAGCAGCTCCAGCACGGGCCGCAGTCCGTCCGGCCGCCCGGCGATCGGCAGATGGTCCACGAAGTGCACCCCGCACCCCAGCGCCGCCGCCCCGCCGTCGGCCCGCCGGTCGTCACCGACCATGAGGGTGTCCCGCGCGTCGACACCGAGCTCCGCGCAGGCGAGCGCGAACAGCCTCGGGTCCGGCTTCTGCACACCGTGCTCGTACGACAGCGCGTAGACGTCGACATACGCGTCGAGGCCGTGCGCGCGGAACACCGGCCGCAGGTCCCAGCCGATGTTGCTCACCACACCGACGGCGACCCCGCGCCGCCGCAGGGCCGCGAGCACCTCGGCGGCGTCCGGGTAGGGGCTCCACGCCGACGGTGTCATATGGCGGTCGTACAGCGCGTCGTGGAGCGCGAGGGCCGGGAGCGCCACCCGACGGGAGAGGCCGGTGTACGCGGCCCGGTGCTCCTCGGCGCTGCGGTCCCGCAGCGCCCACAGGCCGGCCAGGTCGCCGGTCGGCGCCTCCTCCGGGGCCGCACCGCCCGGCAGGGCGCCCGCACGCTCCAGCGCCTGTGCCGTCCGGACCAACTCGGCCTCGGGCAGGGTGAGCGAGGAGCCGGCGAGGGCCGCGCGGAGCCAGGAATCGGTGGACTCCACGCGGAAGAGCGTCCCGGAGAAGTCGAACAACACTCCCTTGACCGTCATGCCGTCGATCCTTCGTGACCGTGCGCACCCGGTCAAGTACGCCTCGGCACGCCCCACTTCTCGTACGCGACCACCGCCAGCGCGATCGTCAGGCCGCCCAGCAGCCAGCCGGCCAGCACGTCCGACGCCCAGTGCACGCCCAGCCAGATCCGGGTCAGCCCGACGCCCACGACGGAGACGACGCTCACCACCACGGCCGTACGCACGACGGCGCGACCGGCGCCGTACAGATGCAGCAGCCACACCAGCAGTCCGAGGACGACCACGGCCGTCATGGCGTGGCCCGAGGGATACGCGGCGTAGTGGGCGGAGTCGACGGGGTCGGGCCACGCGGGCCGTTCCCGGCCGACGGCAGCCTTCAGCCCCTGCTGGAGCGCCGTGCCCGACGCGCAGGCGGCCGCCAGCCAGAGGGCGAGCCACCACTCCCGGTGGCGCCACACCAGCCAGATCGCGGCGGCCGCCGCCAGCAGACGCATCGTCACCGGGTCCCAGACCCAGTCCGTCAGGATGCGGAACGCGTGGGTGACGCCGGGTTCGTCGACGGCCCATCCGTGCGTGGTGTTCGCGACGCTCTCGTCCAGCGACATGAGCGGCGCCCACGAGATCGCGACCAGGACGAGCAGCACGACGGAGGACGCCGCGAACCCGGCGGTGGCGCGGACGGTGCGGTGGGTCGACGGCCGGTGGGGCGGCGAGTCGACGGTGGGGGTGTGCATACAGCGATCCTGGCCGACTCCCGGGGGCCTGGGCCAAGGCCGAGGCGTGAGATCACTGTCACGCCGTGCGACCGGAGCAAAGTCGTCGCGCCGCGCGTTGTCCTTGGGTCGGTCTTGGTCCCTTCTTTGCCAAATCACGACCTGACGAGTGCCCGCAATGCGGGGACGAAAGCCACCGGCACGGGAACGACCGGGACGAGGGCGGCGGACGCGGTCAGGCGCAGCCGGTGCACCGGGGCGAGCCGCTCCGGGGGCGCGAGCAACCGGTCGACCCGCTGCGGCACATGGTCCTCGGGGGTCGGACAGGGCCCGAACACCCCGCGGTCCTCGTTCAGGCCCACGAGAGCGAGGGCGATGGTGAGGCGGCCGTGGCGACGGGAGGCGGTGTCGTCGGCGGCGAGTTCGACCAGCCGGTGCATCTCGTCGCGGAACGCGGCGAACACCGGAACCCGGGGGAACCCGCCCGCGAGCGCCGCCGAACAGTGCAGCAGCCAGTGGTGTCGGGCCCGCGCGTGCCCCTGTTCATGGGCGACCACCGCGTCCACCTGCGGTCCCTCCAGGCGACGCAACGCGGCCGTGGTGATGACCAGTCGGGGCGTGGGGCCGGGCAGCCACCAGGCGTCCGGCCGCTCGCCCTCGACCAGCCGGTCGCCGTCCGGCTCCTCGCCGGGCAACAGCGGGGCGCGCAGGCGGAGTTCGGCATGGCGGCGCCGACGCTGCCGCCGGTCCCGCAGGATCTCGCGGACCAGCATCGTGCCCGTCCACAGCCCGCCGCAGGCCAGCACCACGGCGGTGGCCACGGCCCAGGAGCCCCCGCTGTCCAGCGCGTACGCCTCCACGCCCCCTGCGGCGCCGGCGCGAACACCCGCCCGCGCACCACCGTCCAGGCCGCCGCCGCGCTCAGCGCCATCGACAGCGCACAGCACAGCAGTACGGCCGCCACCACGCTCCCCCAGAGGGGGCACCCCCAGCCACACCCACAGGGCGACCACCGGTTCACGGTCCGACCAGTCGGCGCGGGCCAGCAGTCGCGGGGCGACGACGGCGGTCAGGGCGCCGAGCAGCAACAACGCCGCGGGGACCATCATGGGGCGCAGCCCATGAGCGGGCTGGCGCGCGGCGACACGGGCCGGGCCGTCGAAGTGACGCAGACCACGACGGCCATGGCCTCGCGGCGGTTCAGACCGTCAGCAGCATGGCGAACATCCCGATGCCCATGGAGAGCCGGCAGGCCCGCGCCAGCTCAGGCCGGTCGCCCCAGCCGGTCGCCCCGGCCCGAATCGGCGCCCCCGGGGCGGCCGGTACGGGCACGAGCCGGAGCCCCGCCCGCACCACGTACCCGGCGAAGTACACCAACAGTGCCCCCGTCACCAGGGGCGGTCCCGTGCCACCGTGACCGCCGCCCGGCGCGGCGGCCATGATCGCCGCCATGTAGACCATCGCCAGCGCGCCCACCAGATGGTGCAGATGGTGCGCGTTCCCGCGGGCCGCCCACAGCGCGCGCACCGCGGCCGCGCCGAACGCGAGTGCGTAGCAGAGCCACGCCCAGCGCGGCGGAGTCAGGGCCGCGGCGGGCACGGCCATCGCCGCCATGCCGAACCCCATGAGCGCTTCGCCGCCGGCGGCACGCCGCTGCTCCTCCACGGCGCTGCGCATCCGCAGCAGGCAGTACCCCCCGGTCACCGCGCACAGCGCGACCAGCAGCCAGCCGGCCGAAACCGGTCCGTGCACCACGTACCTCCCCGTTCGACGACGTAGGTCGGGCCGAGAGTGAGGTCGGACAGTCGGTCAGGGCATGCCCGGGCCCGATGGCGCGCATACGAGCGCAAGGGTGTACGTGGGGGAGCGCGCGGGAGTGCGCCACGGCAGGCGGGCGCCACCGAGAAGCGCGAGACGAGCACCACAGCCCGATATATATTTCACGAGTAAAACACCAGCTAAGGTTGGGGGTATGCGCAGCGTCCGACCATCCCGTGCCCGCCGGCTCCCGCTCTCCGGTGCCCTCCGGTTGAACCGCCCCTCCGAGATCTGGTTCAAGCCCGCGCTCAGCGTGGTCGTCGCGATGGCACCGCCGAACCTGACGCTGCTGACGCTCGGCCGCCTCGACCTGGCCATGTACGCGATGGCCGGCTCCCTGTGCGCGCTCTACGCCCACCACCGCCCCTACGCGGACCGCGCCCCGGCCCTCGCCCGGGTCGTGCTCGGCATGATCGCCGGACTCGCGGTCGCCCTCGTCACCGCCTCGCTCACCACGAACGCGGTGGCGCTGGTGACCGTGGGCGCGCTTCTCGCCGCCGCGCAGAAGGCCCTGTGCGACGCGAGCCGGATCGGACCGCCCGCCAACGTCATCTTCACCTTCGTCACCTCGGCGGCCCTCTTCGCGCCCCAGAGCCTCGCCCAGGTCCCCGGCCACCTCGCCGTGGCCTCCGTCGCGGGCGCCTGGGCCTGGCTCGTGTGCATGGCCCCCGGCCTGGTGCGCCCCTACGGCCCGGAGTGCCGCGCCACCGCCCAGGCGCTGAACGCGGTGGCCGCCCACGTCGAGGAACCCGAGCGACCCGGGTCCCGCACGGCCGCCGCGGCCGCCGTGCACACCGCCTGGCAGACCCTGCTCGCCGCCGGCGCCCGCACCGAGCCGCGGCGCGCCCTCGCGACCCTCCTGGCCCGCGCCGACATCGCACTCGCCGCGCCCGCCGAGGCAGACCCCGACCGGCTGCGCGCACTCGCGCCGCGACCTCGCACTGTCGCGCACCTAGGGCGGGCCGCCGCCCCGGCGGAGGCGGCCGACGAGCCGCTCGACACGCGGCCCGGACAGCGGGGCCGCCGTCCGGCGCCGTGGAGCGTGCTCGGCCCGCTCGCCCCCCTCGCGGTCCGCACGGCGCTCGGTTGCGCCCTCGCCGGGTACGCCTCCCTCGCGCTCGGGGTCGGCCGCCCCTACTGGGCCCTCGTCACCGCCGCCTCGCTCTACCAGGCGAACCTCACCCTCACCTGGAGCCGGGGCGTCCAGCGCGTCGTCGGCAACCTCGCCGGGGTACTGGCCTTCGCCGCACTCGTCCCTCTCGCCCACCTCGGCCCGGCGGCGCTCGTCCTGTGCTGCCTCGCGCTCGGCTTCGGCGCCGAGGCCCTGATCAGCCGCAACTACTGGCTCGGCACGGTCTGCGTCACCCCGATGGCCCTCCTCGTCACCGAGTTCGTCCGCTTCGCGGACCCCGGCGAGCTGATCACCGACCGGCTCCTGGACACCCTCGTCGGCGTGACGGTCGGCTTCCTCGCGGCGGTCGTCGTCACCGACCGGCGCTCCGGCCACCGGGTCGCCCACGCCCTCGCCGCCGTGGAGCGCGCCCGCGCGCACACCCTCCGCACGGCCGTCGACGCGGACGCCGCCCCCGGCGCCCTGCCCGCCGCACGCCGCGCCCTGGCCGCGGCCCTGGTCGAACTGCGCGCCGTCTCCGACATCGCGAGCGGCGAATGGTGGCAACGCGCCCTGCCGGCGGAGCGGGTGACACACGTCGAGCGGGCCGGACACCGTACGCTCGCGGCGACGGTACGACAGCACGGGTTCCGGGAAGCGGAGGGCGCACGGGCATGACGGCAGGCAACGGGCGGGCGGGGCGGGGAGCGGCGCGGCTCTCGGGGACACGGTCGCCAAGGTGGTGCGCCAGTGGCAGACGGTGCACCCCGGTCTCGACACCGCCCCGATGGAGATCATCGGCCGCGTCAACCGGTGTGCCGCCCTCCTCCAGCAGGCCGAGGACGCGCCACTGCGTCACGCCGGGCTCACCCGCCCCGAGTTCGACGTCCTCGGCACGCTGCGCCGCACGGGCCACGAACTGACGCCCAGTGAGATCGCCCGCGAGACCTTCGCCTCCGGCGCCGCCGTCACCAAGCGCCTGAAGCTGCTCACCGAGCGCGGCCTCGTCGAGCGGCGGGGCGACTCCCGTGACCGGCGCGTCGCCCACGTCCGTCTCACCGACACCGGCCGGGACCTCGTGGACAGTGTCATTCCGGAGCAACTGGCGTACGAGGAGACCGTGCTCTCGGGGGTGGACACGGGCGACCGCCGCGAACTGGCCGTACTGCTGGGTGAGTTGCTGATCCAGCTGGAGGGCCGACTGGGGCTGCCGCGCGCCTGAGCCGACGCGGGGTCACCCCTCGGCTTCCGCCCTGCGGACCCCGAACACGGCCCCCTGGGGATCCCGCAGCACCGCGATCCGCGGCCCCTCCGGCACCGTGGTGGGCTCCATGAGGAGGGTGCCGCCCGCCTCGGTGGCGATCCGGGCGGTGTCCTCGACGTCCTCGACGGTGAAGTACGGCAGCCAGTGCGAGGGGACCTCGGGCGGGAACTTGTCGTCCATCGTGATCATGCCGCCGAAGCCGGCGCCGTCGATGTCCCACCGGGGGTAGTCCCCGCCGGTGCTCACGTTCCAGCCGAACACCACAGCGTAGAAGGACTTCGCGCGCTCCGGCGCACGGGTCAGCAGCTCGACCCAGCCGAGTGCGCCGGGCGCGTTGAACAGTCCTGCGCCGGGGAAGCTCCGCGCCTGCCAGAGCTGGAAGGCCGCGCCGCCCGGATCGAACACCACGGCGAACCGCCCGAGGTCGAAGACGTCCATGGGCTCCAGCACGACGGCCCCGCCGGCCGCCCGCACGGCCACCACCGCCGCGTCCGCGTCGCGCACCGCGAACGACACGTTCCAGGCCACCGGCTGCGGCTCCTGGTACAGCGGCGCGAGGGCGGCCACCGCCACGTCCCCGAGGTGGGCCACCGTGTAGCCGCCGGCCTCCTGGCGCGGATCGGTCTCGGGGCGCCAGCCGAACAGCTCGGTGTAGAACCGCTCGGCCGCCTCCAGGTCGCTGGTCCCCAGCTCGGTCCAGCAGGGCCCACCGGTCACCGGCCGCTCGAGCTCCATGGTGTCCTCCGAAGGGAATCGGGCGCGGCACGCGCGTCCCCCTCCAGCACGCTATGCCCGCGTCCCGGCCCCGGCCACAGGAGTGTGCCCCCTCAGATCCCCGGGCGGTAGCGCAACGGATGGTCCACGGGGATCTCCACCAGTACGATCTCGGTCCCGTCCGGGTCGGCGATCCACATCTCGATCAGCCCCCAAGGCTCCTTCACCGGCTCTCGGCGCACCTCCACCCCGGCCGCCAGCAGCTCCGTGTGCGCCGCCGTCACGTCCGCGACCTGCAGCCACAGCTTCAGCGCGGGTGACGGCGGTGTCGGCGAGCGGCCCGCCACCTCCAGGAAACCGCCGCCGAGGAAGTACACGACGCCCCGGTGCTCGCCCGTACCGAACTCTCGGTACACGGGGAGCCCGAGCTGCTCGCCGTAGAAGACGCGGGAGCGTTCGGGGTCGGTGGGGCGCAGGAGGGTGCGGCTGCTGAGTACGTGGATCATGAGTCGAGCGTAGGCGCTGTGGCCGTGTCCTCGGGTGCGGGCGGGTGGGGCTTCTCGCGCCGTTCCCCGCGCCCCTGTCGGGGCGCGGCTGTCGATACCCTCTTGCGTGTTCGAGCCCCGCAGACGTCCACCAGGAGCACCCCATGGACACCGCCGCCACCGACCTGACCTTCCGTGACGCCACCGACGCCGACGTGGACGTCCTCGTCGCGCTGATCGAGTCGGCGTACCGAGGGGACTCCAGCCGGGCCGGGTGGACCACGGAGGCGGACATCCTCGACGGGCAGCGGACCGATCTCGAGGGTGTCCTGGCGGTCGTCGAGGCACCGGACAGCCGGTTGCTCACCGTCGAGCGGGACGGCACGGTCGTCGCCTGCTGCCAGCTCGAACACCGCGGCGCGCACGCCTACTTCGGGATGTTCGCGGTGAGCCCGGCCCTCCAGGGTGCCGGCCTCGGCAAGGTGATCATCGCCGAGGCCGAGCGGATCGCGCGCGAGACCTGAGGGGTGCGCGAGATGCACATGACCGTGATCTCCCTACGGGACGACCTCATCGCCTGGTACGAGCGGCGGGGCTACCGCCGCACGGGACGGACGACCCCGTTCCCGTACGGCGACGAGCGCTTCGGCATTCCGCGCCGCGCCGACCTGCGGTTCGAGCTCCTGGTCAAGGAGCTGGTCTGACGTCCTCGCCTGCGTGAACGCAGACGTGTTCGGTAGCGGTCAGGCCGTGAAGCGGCCCGTGCGTTTGATGTCCGGGTAGTCGGTCGTGGCGCCGTCCAGCTGGAGGGCGCGGACCAGGCGCAGATGGTCCTGGGTGTTCACCACCCAGCCGATGATCCGCAGGTTGGCCTTGCGGGCCTTCTCCACGACCTCCAGCGTCAGCCGCCGGATGTTGAGCACCAGGGTGGCGGCGCCCACCGCCACCGCCCGGTCCACGACGTCGGTGCCGTAGCGGCTGGCGACCAGCGCGGTGCGTACGCCCGGCACGAGACGGGCGATCTCGGCGACCGCCTCGTCGTGGAAGGACAGCACCTCGACCCGTCCCACCAGGTCGCGCCGGTGCATGACCTCGGCGAGGGCGCGGGCCGCCGCCGTGTCCTTGATCTCGGCCTGGAGCGGCGCCCGCACCGCGTCCAGCACCTCCTCGAAGGTCGGCACACGCTCGCCGCGCCCCGCGTCCAGGGCGCGCAGCTCGGCGAGGGTCTTGTCGGCGATCGGGCCCGTGCCGTCCGTCGTCCGGTCCACATCCGCGTCGTGCATGACGACGAGGGCGCCGTCCTTGCTCAGATGCAGATCGAGTTCGATGACGTCGAGGCCCGCGCGATCGGCGGCCACGAAGGAACGGAGGGTGTTCTCGGGTTCGACACCCATGACTCCGCGGTGACCGATGGTGAGGAAGTTCAAGGTGGACTCGCTTCCGTCGACGGCGGCTCGGCCCGCGTGACCGGGGAGGGGCGGCACGCGGCTGGGGCGCAGCGTAGTCCTCCCGCCGTGCGATGCATCCGCATGTGCACGGGCCCTTTCGGGTCGTGTCACCCCGTGTCGGCCGGGGAACAGGACCGTTTCCGCACCTGGTCCGCACCGACCGGGTCATCCCTGCGTGGGCGAGTCCGGTGGACGTTGACCTCGAGTGCCGCGGGCCCGGAGGTCGGGACGCACGAAGTGTGATCTACGACGCGTGTGACAGGAGATTCAGCGGTTAGGTGCCGAGAGTGGCGGGAAGATTTCCGGCTGGGACGCTCAAGATCGGTCTTGCGGTGAGGAACCCTCGCTACGTACGGTGTCACTACGAAAGGTTCTCCCGTGAAGGATGGGTCATGACGGAAATTCTTGTGCAGATGGGTGCGGAGGGCGTTGTTCCTTCGGTCGGTAGGGTGGTGAAGCACCCGGCCTGGCCCGTGCTCAAGGATGCCGTGGAGCGGATCCGGCCATGGCAGTCCAAGGATGGTTCGATCGACTTCGACGCCGAGCGGGCCCCCGACCGGGGCGCCGCCGAGCAGGCCGTGCGGGACGTCGTCGGGGCCGTCGAGGCGCTGTCCCCGCTGCTGCCGCACGACGCCGCCTACCACCGGGCCCTCGTCGGAGACCTGCGGCGCTGGGCCGACCAGGGCTTCGAGGTGCCCGACTTCCTCGACTCGCTGCTCGCCTTCCAGCCCGCCGCGAACCGTGCGGACGGCCTCCAGCACCTGGTCGTCTTCCCGATGTACACGCAGAACGGCAACCCCGACCGCAACCTCGAAGCGGTCGTGCTGCGCATGGTCTGGCCCGAGTGGCTGGCCGAGCTGGAGCGCACCCGGTACGACAACCCGCTGTTCTGTGGCATCAAGTTCGAGGACTTCACGGCGGGCTACGACACCAACTCCGCCGTGCTCTTCCCGGAGACCATCGCCGTGCGCGAGGCGCCGGAACGATTCTCCTGGGGTGGCATCTTCTGCGACCGCGAGGCCGCGCGGTTCCGTCGGGTGACCGACGCCGCCGTCGACATTCTCGGCCTGGAGCTGCCCGAGGACATCGCCGCGATGGTCCACGACCAGACCCGCTGCGAGGAGGCATTCGTCCTGTGGGACATGGTCCACGACCGCACCCACAGCCACGGCGACCTGCCCTTCGACCCGTTCATGATCAAGCAGCGCCAGCCGTTCTGGATGTACGGCCTGGAGGAGCTGCGCTGCGACCTGACCGCCTTCAAGGAGGCCGTGAAGCTGGAGGCCGAAGGCGTCGCGCAGGCCCGTGACGTGCAGTTCGCGGTCCTCTTCGACCGGATGTTCCGCTTCCCGGTCACCGGTGAGCGCGTCCGCAACTACGACGGCCTCGGCGGCCAGCTCCTCTTCGCCTACCTGCACAAGCACGACGTCGTCCGCTGGACCGACAACAAGCTGCACATCGACTGGCAGCGCGCCCCGCAGGTCACCAACCAGCTCTGCGCCGACATCGAGCAGCTCTACCGCGACGGCATCGACCGCCCGAAGCTCGTCCACTGGTTCGCCGGGTACGAGCTGGTCTCCACCTACCTCGCCCCGCACCCCGGCTCCCGCTGGGCCAAGGGCCCGGACGCCCTGGATGTGACGCAGCCGCCGCGGAAACTCGTCGACGACGTGCTTCCGGACGAGTTTCCGCTCAGCATGTTCTATGAGGCGCTCGCCAAGAAGCTGAAGACCGTGATCGCCTCCACCAAGGGCATCACCGCGGCGGACACCGAGCGGGTCGCCGCGTGACCGCCCGGCTCGCAGGCGTCACAGTCGCTGCCCAGGAGGCGAAGACCATGCAGAACGGTAACGGTGCACTGAGCGGCGCGGTGATCGCGGTGGCCGGCGCGGGCGGACCCGCCGGCCGGGCGGCCCTGCTGCGGCTGGCCGACGCGGGAGCGATCGTCGTCGGCTCGGACAACGACCCCGAGCGGCTCTCGGAGGCCGTGGACGCGGCCCGCTACGCGCACGGCGGCGCCACCGTCGTCGGCGACACGGTCGATCTCCTCGACCTGCAGTCGACCCGCGACTGGGCCACCCGCATCGAGAAGGACTTCGGCCGGGTCGACGGCCTCGTCCACCTCGTCGGCGGCTGGCGCGGCAGCGAGACCTTCACCAGGACCAGCCTCGACGACTGGGACTTCCTGGAGATGCTGCTGATCCGCACCGTGCAGCACACCTCCCTCGCCTTCCACGAGGCCCTCCAGCGCAGCGAGCGCGGCCGGTACGTCCTGATCAGCGCGGCAGGCGCCAGCAAGCCCACCGCCGGCAACGCCGCGTACGCCGCCGCCAAGGCCGCCGCCGAGGCGTGGACACTCGCCACGGCCGACTACTTCCGCAAGGCGGGCGGGCCGGACGGGCCGACCTCCGCGGCTGCCATCCTGGTCGTGAAGGCGTTGGTGCACGACGCGATGCGCGCCGACCGCCCCAACGCGAAGTTCGCGGGCTTCACCGACGTCAAGGATCTGGCCGAGGCCATCGCCGGGGTCTGGGACAAGCCCGCCGCCGAAGTGAACGGAAACCGTCTGTGGCTGACCGACAAGCCGTGAACCCTCCGAAAACCGACGCCCGACGCCATCACGACCCGGAGGTCCGCGGCTTCGCCAGCGACAACTACGCGGGCGTCCACCCCGAGGTGCTCGCCGCCCTGGCCCTGGCCAACGGCGGGCACCAGGTCTCCTACGGAGAGGACGACTACACCGAGAACCTGCAGCGGATCGTCCGCAGTCACTTCGGCGCCACCGCGGAGGCGTTTCCCGTCTTCAACGGCACCGGCGCCAACGTCGTCGCGCTCCAGGCCGTCACCGACCGCTGGGGCGCGGTGATCTGCGCCGAGAGCGCGCACATCCACGTCGACGAGTGCGGGGCGCCCGAGCGGGTCGGCGGCCTGAAACTGCTCACCGTGCCCACGCCCGACGGCAAGCTCACCCCCGAGCTGATCGACCGGCAGGCATACGGCTGGGACGACGAGCACCGCGCCATGCCGCAGGTCGTCTCGATCACCCAGAGCACCGAACTCGGCACCCTCTACACGCCCGAGGAGATCCGCGCGATCTGCGACCACGCCCACGCGCACGGCATGAAGGTGCACCTGGACGGCTCGCGGATAGCGAACGCCGCCGCCTCCCTGGACGTGCCGATGCGGACGTTCACCAACGCGGTCGGCGTGGACCTGCTCTCCCTGGGCGGCACCAAGAACGGCGCGATGTTCGGCGAGGCGGTCGTCGTGATCAACCAGGACGCCGTCCGCAGGATGAAGCACCTGCGCAAGCTCTCCATGCAACTCGCGTCCAAGATGCGCTTCGTGTCGGTGCAGTTGGAGGCCCTGCTGGCGAAGGACCTGTGGCTGCGCAACGCCCGCCACTCCA
This sequence comes from Streptomyces sp. MNU76, assembly GCF_020982545.1. Taxonomy (GTDB): domain Bacteria; phylum Actinomycetota; class Actinomycetes; order Streptomycetales; family Streptomycetaceae; genus Streptomyces. Next base: position 322,715 of record NZ_JAJKLK010000008.1, read on the forward strand.
ACGAGATGGCCCAGCGGCTCGCCGAGGGTGTCCGCGCGGTCCACGGCGTCGAGATCCTGTACCCCGTGCAGGCCAACGCCGTCTTCGCCCGCCTTCCGCACGACGTGAGCGAACGCCTGCAGAAGCGCCACCGCTTCTACTTCTGGGACGAGGCGGCCGGAGACGTCCGCTGGATGTGCTCCTACGACACGACCGAGGAGGACGTGGACGGGTTCGTGGCAGCGCTGAAGGAGGAGATGGCGCGCTGACGGCCACATGAGGGAATGCATAGATATACGGTCACCCGAAAAGTCATTGACTCACGGGTGATCGTTTTTCTATGCTCTGCGGGCATGGAGCTGATCCAGCAGAACCCTGACCTTTCCGCCTATCTGGCTGCCGACGAGGTCATCGACCATCACCATCCACGGGTGCGGCAGACCGCCGCGCGACTGGCCAAGGAAGCGACGGACTCGTATGACTATGCGCGTGTCGCGTTCGGGTACGTCCGCGACGGCATCCCGCACTCCCAGGACGCCGACGATCCGCGTGTGACCTGGCGGGCGTCCGACGTCCTCGACCAGCGCACCGGGATCTGTTACGCCAAGGCCCACGCCCTGGCCGCGCTGCTGCGTGCCGAGGACATCCCGACCGCGCTCTGCTACCAGCGGCTGGCGCACGACGACGGCGAGGGACACGTCGTCCACGGCCTGGTCGCCGTCCGCTTCCACGGCGCCTGGCACCGCCAGGACCCCCGGGGCAACAAACCCGGCGTGGACGCGCGGTTCTCGCTGGACGGGGAGCGCCTGGCCTTCGTACCTGATACGGCGGCGGGCGAGTCGGACGACCCGATCCTCCACGCCGCGCCGCACCCGGCCGTGCTCGGCGCCCTCCGGGCGGCCCGGGACCGGGCGCACCTGTGGAGGACGCTCCCCGTGGTCCTGTAGGGCCGGGTCAGCGGGCCTCGGCCTCGCGGACCTGCTCCGGGGTCGGGGCCGTGCCGCCGAGGTGGGCGGGCATCCACCAGGTGTCGTCCGGGCCCTTGGGGCGGACCGGGTAGGCGCGCTGCGCCGCCTCCAGCAACTCCTGCACCCGCTCGCGGAGTTGGCGGGTGATGGCGCCCGCGTACTTGTCCTTGGAGGCCTCTATCGCCTCGCCCACCCGGATGGTGATCGGGATGTGGCTGCGCTTGAAGTTGCGCGGGTGGCCCTTGGTCCACAGCCGCTGGGTGCCCCACACGGCCATGGGGATCAGCGGGACACCCGCCTCCTGGGCCAGCCGGGCGGCACCCGACTTGAAGCTCTTCAGCGTGAACGACTGGGAGATGGTGGCCTCGGGGAAGACGCCGATGATCTCGCCGGAGCGCAGCGAGTCCAGCGCGTGCGCGTAGGCCGCCTCACCCTGCTTGCGGTCGACCGGAATGTGCCGCATGTTGCGCATCAGCGGACCGGAGATCTTGTGCCGGAACACCGACTCCTTGGCCATGAAGCGCACCAGACGCTTCTGCGGGAGCGCCGCCAGGCCGTCGAAGATGAAGTCCAGGTAGCTGATGTGATTGCTCACCAGCACGGCGCCGCCCTGGCGCGGGATGTTCTCCGACCCCTTGCAGTCGATCTTCAGGTCCCAGACCTTGAACAGGGTGTGGGCGAGACCGACCGCGGGACGGTAGACGAGCTCTGCCATGGGCGGAGTGGACCCTTCTCTCTGCCTGGGAAGAGGGCTCCCGGCGGGAAGTTACGCAGCCGTAGGTTTACGGCATCTCGCAGATCGTGCCCCAAGAACGCACGAGTAGCCAGTCCTGGTGCCGGCCGCGGGCGAGATTCTCGTCACGTCGGACACACGATCGACCGCCGGTCGTTCACCAGGACGTCACCGCGCGCGTACGGTCACCCGTCGGGCCAGCAGGTACATCTCGCACCCCAGGCAGTACCCGAACACCGCGTTCAGGAAGGCCGCGGCGAGCGCCGCGCCGGTCGCCGCCAGTCCCAGCCACCCGGGCCCGACCGTGAACCCGACCAGGCCCACCAGCGCGAAGACCAGCCCGACTCCCTGAGCGAACCGCGGCGGCTCCGGCGCCTCGAACTCCGTCGGCGGCCCGAGACGTGGTCGGACGAGCGCGCGGAAGACCTGGCCGTACGGCGAACGCCCCACCCCGCCCGCCGCGCCCAGTGCGAACGCGAACGTCTGCCAGGCCAGCAGCCATGCGCTGCCGGTGATCAGCACGACCGCCAGCACCACGGTCGTCACGGCGGCCCCGAAGCGGGGTCCCCTCGCATCGATGTCCATGCGTCAAGCATTCCGCAGGCCAATCTCCGTGGGGAGGTGGGAATCTTTGCAGTCTCGTGAACGCTGAAGCACGCTGTGACCGGACTTGTGGTGTGTGGACTGGTGCTCGCGGCGGCGAGCGCCTACGGAGTGCTGCATCGGCGGCGGAGCGGGAGAGTCAGGGTGCGCGGGCGGGACGGCGACAAGCGGCTCGGCGCGGCGGAGTTGGGGGAGGGGCTCGGGGAACGGGCCACGCTGGTGCAGTTCTCCAGCGCCTTCTGCGCCCCCTGCCGGGCGACCCGCAGGGTCCTCGCCGACGTGGCCGCGATGGTGCCGGGCGTCGCCCACGTGGAGATCGACGCCGAGGAACACCTGGACCTCGTGCGCCGGTTCGACATCCTCAAGACGCCGACCGTGCTCGTGCTCGACGCCGATGGCCGGATCGTGCGCAGGGCGACCGGGCGGCCGCGCAAGGCGGATGTGATCGCCGCGCTGGGCGAGGCCGTGTGACACCGCACACCGGAACGTACTTGACTGTACGCGTCACCCCTCGTCAGCCTGACCGTATGCCACGGGAAATCCTTCTCTTCGAGCGTGTCCATGTGGACCTCGTCCGCACGGCGAGTTCGCGCTGTCCGGGAACCTGAGCTCTTCGCGGACCAGCCCGTCGACTCCAGCAGAAGGACACCTCCATGACGGCCACCTCCGGCCTCGGTTCGCCCCGGCTCGCCTCCCCCGACCTCCTGCGCTCCGTCTTCCGGCGCCATGCCGCCGGTGTGGCGGTGATCACCGCCCAGGGTGCCGCCGGACCCGTCGGCTTCACCGCCACCTCGCTCAGCTCGGTCTCCGCCGAGCCCCCGCTGCTCTCGTTCGGGATCGGCACCGGCGCCTCCAGCTGGCCGGTGATCTCCGAGGCGGAGCACATCGGCGTGCACATACTCGGGGAGCACCAGCGGGAGCTGGCGGCGACCTTCGCCCGCAGCGGCGCCGACCGGTTCGGGGCGCCCACCGGATGGCGTAGCGGCCCGGAGCAAGTTCCCGTCCTCGACGACGTGCTCGCCTGGCTGGTCTGCCGGGTGGTGGCGCGGGTCCCGGCCGGCGAGCACCGCATCGTCCTCGCCGAGGTGGTCGTGGGGGACCCCTCGGGAGCCGGTCGGCCGCTGTTGTATCACCAGGGGCGCTTCAACGGTCTGCGAGACTGATTCCCACACGATTACGCAGGGTTGCCTAACTCACAGTTCAAAGCGCTTGCTTAGCGGGCACGCAATGCGGGAACGTAGACGTCGTACTGGCGAGTAATATTTCGACCGGAGCGCAGGTCGCCCCGATCGGGATCGGCCGCTTCAGGCGCCTATGCTGCCTGGAAGAAGGCAGCCCAGAAATGACGATGCAGTAGGAGAGCCGGCGTGAGCTTGAGGATCGTTGTCACTGTGAAGTACGTGCCCGACGCCACTGGCGACCGGCACTTCGCCGATGACCTGACCGTCGACCGTGACGACGTGGACGGTCTGCTCTCCGAGCTGGACGAGTACGCGGTCGAGCAGGCCCTCCAGATCGCCGACGAGGCCGACGACGCCGAGATCACCGTGCTGACCGTGGGTCCGGAGGACGCCAAGGACGCGCTGCGCAAGGCGCTGTCGATGGGTGCGGACAAGGCGATCCACGTCGAGGACGACGATGTGCACGGCACAGACGCCATCGGCACCTCGCTGGTGCTGGCGAAGGCGATCGAGAAGGCCGGCTACGACCTGGTGATCTCCGGCATGGCCTCCACCGACGGCACGATGGGTGTCGTCCCGGCGCTGCTCGCGGAGCGTCTGGGTGTTCCGCAGGTCACACTGCTCTCCGAGGTCTCCGTCGAGGGTGGCCCCAGCGGTACGGTCAAGGGCCGCCGTGACGGCGACGCCGCCTCCGAGCAGCTGGAGGCCTCCCTGCCGGCGGTCGTGTCGGTCACCGACCAGTCGGGCGAGGCGCGTTACCCCTCCTTCAAGGGCATCATGGCGGCGAAGAAGAAGCCGGTTCAGTCCTGGGACCTGTCCGACCTCGACATCGAGGCCGAGGAAGTCGGTCTGGAGGGCGCCTGGACGGCTGTCGACTCCGCGGCCGCACGCCCGGCGCGTACCGCCGGCACGATCGTCAAGGACGAGGGCGAGGGCGGCAAGCAGCTCGCCGAGTTCCTCGCGGGCCAGAAGTTCATCTGAGGCCCGCAGTCGCCGACCGCCCCCTCACCCTTTCGCAAGCAGGAGAGCAATCCCATGGCTGAAGTTCTCGTCTACGTCGATCACGTGGACGGTGCCGTCCGCAAGCCCACCCTGGAGCTGCTGACCCTGGCCCGCCGGATCGGCGAGCCCGTCGCCGTCGCGCTCGGTGCCGGTGCCGCCGACACCGCCGCCGCCCTCGCCGAGCACGGCGCGGCTCGGGTCCTCACCCACGACGCCGCCGAGTACGCCGACTACCTGGTCGTTCCCAAGGTCGACGCGCTGCAGGCCGCCGTCGCCGCCGTCTCCCCGGCCGCCGTGCTGGTCTCCTCCTCCGCCGAGGGCAAGGAGATCGCCGCCCGTCTCGCGCTGCGTATCGGCTCGGGCATCATCACCGACGCCGTCGACCTGGAGGCGTCCGACGAGGGCCCGGTGGCCACGCAGTCGGTGTTCGCCGCCTCCTTCACCACCAAGTCCCGTGTCTCCAAGGGCACCCCGGTCATCACGGTCAAGCCCAACTCCGCCGCCGTGGAGGCCGCCCCGGCCGCGGGCGCGGTCGAGGCCCTGGACGTCACCTTCGGCGCGCTGGCCACCGGCACCAAGGTCACCGGCCGTACCCCGCGCGAGTCGACCGGCCGCCCGGAGCTGACCGAGGCCGCGATCGTGGTCTCCGGCGGCCGTGGCGTCAACGGCACCGAGAACTTCGCCATCATCGAGGCCCTCGCCGACTCCCTCGGTGCGGCCGTCGGCGCCTCCCGCGCCGCGGTGGACGCCGGCTGGTACCCGCACACCAACCAGGTCGGCCAGACCGGCAAGTCGGTCTCCCCTCAGCTGTACATCGCCAACGGCATCTCCGGTGCCATCCAGCACCGCGCCGGCATGCAGACCTCCAAGACCATCGTGGCCGTCAACAAGGACGCCGAGGCCCCGATCTTCGACCTCGTCGACTACGGCGTGGTCGGCGACCTCTTCGACGTCGTCCCCCAGCTCACCGAGGAGATCAAGGCCCGCAAGGGCTGAGCCTCACCGGTCTCGCCGAGGCCCCCACGACCGTTCGCGCGGTCGTGGGGGCCTCGGCTCATCCCAGGGTCAGCGAGGCCTGCACGGGCAGATGGTCGCTCGGGTACGTCCCGCCCCTCGAGAAGGTGTTCATCGCCGCCCAGTGCGTCGTCACCCCGGGCGAGGTGAGGATCCAGTCGATGCGTCTGCCCCCGGGCCTGGGCTCCCGGTAGCCGTGGTACGTCCCGTACGCCTCGGTGCGTGAGGCGGCCGCGTCCCAGGCGTCCACGAGACCGTTGCCCAGCATCAGGTCGTAGACCCGGTTGTCGTGGGCGGCGGCGTTGAAATCGCCGGTGACGACGACAGGCGCCGAGCGGTCCCACCCGGCCATCGTCTCGCCGATCAGCCCCGCCGAACGCTCCCGGGCGTACTGGCTGACGCTGTCCAGATGGGTGTTCAGGACGTAGAACTCCCGGCCTCCGTCGGCGAGATCGGCGAATTTCACCCAGGTCACCATGCGCAGCCAGTCCGCGCCCCAGGTGTTGGAGGCGATCGTGTACGGGGTGTCCGACAGCCAGAAGTGGTCGAACTCGATCGGGTCGAGTCTGCGGGTGTCGTAGAAGATCGCCATGAACTCGTCCTTGCTGCCGCCCCCTCGGCCGGTGCCGATCCAGTCGTAGGGCCCGCCGAGATCCTTCTCGATCATGCGCAGCTGCTGGTAGAGCCCTTCCTGGGTGCCGATGACGTGCGGTCGCTCGCGACGCAGCAGCTCCCGCATCACCGGCCGGCGGACGGCCCAGCGCGGTGTGCTGTCGACGACGGTCGCGAAGCGCACGTTGAACGTCATGACGTTCAGCGCCCCCGCGTACTCACCGGCGGACGCCGGTTGTGACGAGCCCGCCGTCGTCAGCAGTGGCACGGCGATGGCGGCGGCCGCCGCGGACCTGAGTCCCTGGCGGCGCGTCACTCCGACCTCTTTCGGCACGCGATGTCCTCCCCTTGCGAGTCACCATGAAGCTTGCCTATGGATACGGATGAAGAGGCCGGATCGGTGGTGACCAGGCGAAGAGCATGGGGAATCCCACGTCGAGAGGGTGTTGACCGAGGCGAAGATCGACAGTTAGCTTCGTCATGCGGACTATCTATTCCGTAGTACGGAAAAATGGAGGGTTGTGGAATGGGGCAGGGCCGACAGGAGAACGTGGCGACGAGTCTCGCGGGCGCCGTCAGCGAGGAGATCAGCGCCTCCCTCGCCCCCGTCGACGCGGAGCTGGAGCGCCGCTACCCGGGCGACCCCGGCACCCGCCAGCCCGTGCACACCGTCTACGTCCCCGGCGACGTCTTCGCCGCCGACACCCCGCGCACCTGGGGCGACCGGGCCCTCGCCGCCCTCGACGAGCACGCCCCCGACGCGGCGTCCTTCGCCGCCGTCCTCGGCCTCGGCGACGACCTCGCCGAACCCGTGTACGACCGAGTCCGCGCCAAGCTGGAGCGCGAACCGATCGAGGACCTCCGGGTCGACTTCGAGGACGGCTACGGGGCCCGCCCCGACGCCGAGGAGGACGAGGCCGCCGCCCGCGCCGCCCGGCTGATCGCCCGCGCGTACGCCGACGGCACGGCCGCCCCGTACATGGGCATCCGCATGAAGTGCATGGAGGCGCCGGTCCGCGACCGGGGGATCCGCACCCTCGACATCTTCCTCACGGGCCTGCTGGAGGCCGGCGGCCTGCCCGACGGACTGGTCCTGACCCTGCCCAAGGTGACGTACGCCGAGCAGGTCACCGCCATGGTCCGGCTGCTGGAGGCCTTCGAGAAGGCACGCGGCCTGGAACCCGGCCGGATCGGCTTCGAGATCCAGATCGAGACCAGCCAGTCCATCCTCGCCGCCGACGGCACCGCCACCGTCGCCCGGATGATCGGAGCCGCCGAGGGCCGCGCCACCGGGCTGCACTACGGCACCTTCGACTACAGCGCCTGCCTCGGCGTCTCCGCCGCCCACCAGGCCAGCGACCACCCGGCCGCCGACCACGCCAAGGCGATCATGCAGGTCGCGGCCGCCGGCACCGGCGTACGCGTCTCGGACGGCTCGACGAACGTCCTGCCCGTCGGCCCGACCGCGCAGGTCCACGACGCCTGGCGACTGCACTACGGCCTCACCCGCCGCGCCCTGGCCCGCGCCTACTACCAGGGCTGGGACATGCACCCGGGCCACATCCCGACCCGCTACGCGGCCGTCATCGCCTTCTACCGGGAGGGGTACGCGCAGGCCGCCGCCCGCCTCTCGCGCTACGCCAACCGCGCGGGCGGCGACGTGATGGACGAGCCCGCGACCGCCAAGGCGCTCAGCGGCTATCTGCTGCGCGGCCTGGACTGCGGCGCCCTCGACCTCGACGAGGTCTCCCGCGCGACCGGCCTGACCCGCCCCGACCTTGAGGGCTTCGCCGCGCCGAGGGGGGCGGACCTGACCGTCTCCGGCCACTAGGGGGTGTTTCGAAAGTCCTGTGCGGTGCCCGCGGTGTCCGGTGCGTGCTCTCGGCGTGCCGGGCGCACGCCCTCGTACCGGACGTACTTGGGCTTGTGCCCGGTGCGGCGGTGGGGTACCTCCCGGTCGAGCGCCAGCCGAGACTGGGGGAGCGTGCCGGGCGTCGCGACGGGGCGAACGTTGCCTGTTGCGGCACTAGGAACCGGTACGGGCCGGTACGGACGGGTGGGTCGGCGGCGGGGTGCGTAGCGGTCCTGTGACAGCCGCCGCCGACGGTCAGGAGCGCCCCCGACCACCGCTTAGGCTTACGCCATTCATCGGTGTGTCACAGGAACGAGGCGCGGGTGTCTTCGGGGGCGAACGAACAGACGGACGGTGCCGGGCGGATCCTCGCCGGGCGGTACCGGGTCGTGGAGCAGCTCGGACGCGGCGGCATGGGCGTCGTCTGGCGGGCCGTGGACGAGGTGCTCCACCGCGAGGTCGCCCTCAAGGAGCTGCGCACCTACACGGACGCGGGCGCGCCCGAACTGGCCGACCTGGGGCTGCGGATGCAGCGCGAGGCCCGGGCCGCCGCCCGCGTCCGGCACCCCGGAGTCGTCGCCGTGCACGACGTGGCCGAGGTCGACGGCCGCCCGCTGATCGTCATGGAACTGGTCGACGGGCCGTCACTCGACGACGTCCTGAACGACCGGGGCCTGCTCGACCCACGCGAGGCCGCCGCCATCGGCGCCAAGGTCATGGACGCCCTCGCCGCCGCCCACCGGGTCGGCGTGCTGCACCGCGACGTCAAACCCGGCAACATCCTCCTGGACCGCTCGGGCCGCGTCGTCCTCACCGACTTCGGCATCGCCACCATGGAGAACCCGGGCGACGGCTCCGCCACCCACCTCACCCGCAGCGGCGAACTCGTCGGCTCCCTCGACTATCTGGCCCCCGAACGCGCCCAGGGCAACGACCCCGGCCCCGCCTCCGACGTCTGGGCGCTCGGCGCCACCCTGTACGCGGCCGTGGAGGGCTCCTCCCCGTTCCGGCGTACGTCCACCTGGTCGACGCTCACCGCGATCGTGAGCGACGCGCTGCCCGAACCCCGGCGGGCCGGGCCGCTCGGGCCGGTGCTGCGGCAACTCATGGACAAGCGGCCGGAGTTCCGCCCGGACGCCGACGCGGCCCGCGCACTGCTGGAGGCGGTGGCCTCCGGCGGCCCGCTCGACCCCTCGACGACCGGGGCCACCGGGCCCGCGCCGCAGCCGAGAGCGGAGACCCAGCACAGTGTCCCCTCGGTGCCGCCCGGGTTCGGGCCGCCGACGGCGGAGACCCCGGCGGCCGGGACGGGCGCGGGATTCGGCGCGCCCGCGCCGACCCCCGGCTTCGGACCTCCCCAGCCGCTCGCCGGGCCCGGCACCGGGGCATCCCCGGCCGTCGGGAGCCCGCCGTGGGCCCGCCCGCGCCCCCTCGGGCCCCGTCACCACCGTCTCCTCGACCGGAGGCCGTCCGCGCAAGGGCCGCGCCCTGCTCGCCGCCGTGGCCGTCACCGTGGTGCTCGCGGCCACGGGCGTCACGGTCACCCTGCTGAACGGGGACGACGGCAAGGAGACAGGCGCCCGGACGTCCGTCGACGCGACGAGCAGCGGCACCCCTTCCCCGGGCCGCAGCCGGGCCACGGTCGACCTCACCGACGACTCGGCCGCGAAGGAGAAGGACGCCAAGGAGTCCGCGAGCCCGGACGAGAAGAACGACGACGCCGAGACGGACGACGGCAAGGCGCCGGAGGCGTCCGCGTCGCCGACGAAGAACGCGAGCGGCGGCACCACGGGCGGTGGCACGGGAGGCTCCGACACCTCGGGCGGCACCACCGGCGGCGGCACGACCGGGGGCACCACCGGCGGCGGGACCACCGAGGAACCGGTCTGCCACTCCATCGGCGGCGGCAAGTACAACTGCACCGTCTGGACCACCGCCAAGTCCTACACGGCCGCCGGAACCGAGGTCGGCATCCTCAGGCAGGGCACCAACTACTTCTACTGCCAGTCGAACCTGGGCCGCCGCGAGACCTCCGGCGAGTGGACCAACGTCTGGTGGGCCAAGACCGACGACGACAGCGGCAACACCGATGTCTGGGTCAGCGACGTCTACATCCAGGGCGGCGACAACGACGCCCCGGTGCCCGGCCTCCCGGTCTGCTGAGGCCGGTACCCGCCGTCACGGCCGCCCCCGGGCCCCCGGGTGCGGCCGTACGTACTGTTCCAGGCCCGACACCGTCGTCCACCTCTGCTCGGCGAACAACTCCCTGCCCCGGACGCACAGTTCCCGGTTGCCGCGCGCCCGGGCGGCGAACTCGTCGGGTGTGGTGCCGAACAGCTCGCGCAACTCGGCCGAGGCGGCGAGGAGTTCGGTGAGCAGCGGGCGCTGACGGCCGGGATGGGGGCGGGGGTCCGGGCCGCCGTCGCGCAGCACGCCCCACCGGTTGACGTAGATCCAGGCGTGGTCGAGGACCTGGCCCGACTCCAGCTCGACCCGGAAGTCGGCGGTCGGCAGGGCGGCCCGCTGGAAATTGCCGGTCGGCGAGTCGACGCCCTCGCTGGCGTCGACGACGGCGAGCTGGGCCTCGTCGAGCCAGGTGAGGAACAGGTCGGCGGTCGAGCCGGGGGAGTGGAACGGCGATGCCGAGAGGTAGCCGAGCAGGCTCACATGGGCGGAGACCCCGATCCCGATGCCCGTGACCCGGGCCTTGACCATGGGGATCCGGCACGCGACCCCGCGCTCCGCCATCTTGTGGACGAGCTGCGCCGGACAGGCGTTCGAGCCGACGCAGAGCACCGGCAGCCGGTCCTCGAAGACCAGCGTGTCCAGCGGCAGCATCCGGTTGCCGTCCAGGAGCGCGGACTCGGCCGGCCGCGCGCCGGGATAGCTCAGCGGGTCCTCGCGCGGCGCCACGGCGAGGCCGAGCGCTTCGAGCGTACGAGGGTCGGGGGCGTCCAAGGGTCAGTCCGCGGGCGGGAGTTCGCCCGAGCCGCGGGCGATCAGCCGGGTCGGCAGCTCGATGCGCTCGGGGGCGACGAGGGAGCCGTCCAACTGCTGGAAGAGGCGTTCGGCGGCGGTGCGGCCGAGCCGGGAGGGATCCTGGGCGACGACGGTGATGCCCGGCCGGAGCAGATCGGCCAGCTCGAAGTCGTCGAAGCCCACGAGGGCGACCTGACGGGTGTGCTCGGCGAGGACCCGGACGACCGTGACCGTCACCCGGTTGTTGCCCGCGAAGACCGCCGTCACGGGCGAGGGGCCCGACAGCATGTCCTCGGCCGCCCTGCGGACCCGCTCGGGATCGGTGACGCCCAGCGACATCCACGCGTCCTCGACGGGTATGCCGGCGTCCTCCATGGCCGCCCGGTAGCCGCGCAGCCGCTCGGCGGCGGTGTGGATGCGGGGCATGTCGCCGATGAAGCCGATCCGGCGGTGGCCGTGGGCGATGAGATGGGTGACCCCGTCACGGGCCCCGCCGAAGCTGTCCGAGAGCACCACGTCGGCGTCGATCCGCCCGGCCGGGCGGTCCACGAACACCGTGGCGACTCCCGCCCTGATCTCAGGTTCCAGGTACCGGTGGTCGTCACCGGCCGGAATGATCACGAGCCCGTCCACCCGGCGGGCGCACAGCGCCAGCGCCAACTCCTGCTCGCGGCCCGGGTCCTCCGCGCTGGACCCGTTGATCAGTAGCGAGCCGTGGGCGCGGGACACCTCCTCCACCGCCCGGCTGAGCGGGCCGTAGAACGGGTCGGCGAGATCCTCCAGAACCAGGCCGATGCTGGCCGTGCGGCCCTTGCGCAGCACCCGGGCGCTGTCGTTGCGCCGGAAGCCGAGCGCCTCGATGGCCTCCTGGACCCTGCGCTCGGTGTCCGGGGTGACGCCCGGCTCGCCGTTCACCACCCGGGAGACCGTCTTCAGACCCACCCCGGCCCGGGCCGCGACGTCCTTCATCGTGGGACGGTTGCCGTAGCGGTTCTCGGGGCGGCGGCTGATGCCGGCTGCGGTCTCGGGCACGGGGTGCTTGTCCTGTCCTGTCGTCCACGGGGGCGGTCGCGGGTGCTGCTGCGGGTGCGGCCGGTGGTGCGGGGTGCGTGCGATCGGTGGTGCCGTGTCGAAATAGTGCGGCTGTTGTGGATGTGCCGTCGAGCATAGAGCCTGGACAACGTTGTCACAGCCGGGGGAGACTGTCTATCGCATTCTCTGGCCGGCGCCCCCCACCAGGCGAGCGTCGTGCTGCCGGTTTTCCGGCCGGAGATCCGGGTGTCGCTGGATTCGGGCGCCCGGTAGGAGACTCGCAGCGGGAGAACTGACACTGATGCAGACCGACCTCGTGGCCGCGCTCGACATAGGCGGCACCAAGATCGCCGGGGCGCTGGTGGACGGCCACGGCCGGATCCTGGTGCGCGCGCAGCGCCCGACTCCCTCGCGGGAGGACGGCGACACCGTGATGCGGGCCGTCGAGGAGGTGTTCGGCGACCTGGCGGCCGATCCGCGGTGGAGCGGGGCGACGGTGGTGGGGATCGGCAGCGCGGGACCGGTGGACGCCTCCGCGGGAACGGTGAGCCCCGTGAACATCCACGGCTGGCGCGGCTTCCCCCTCGTCGAGCGGGTCCGGGGCGTCACCGGCGGGCTGCCCGTCGAACTGATCGGCGACGGCGCCGCCATCACGGCGGCCGAGCACTGGCAGGGCGCGGCGCGCGGCCACGACAACGCGCTGTGCATGGTCGTGTCGACGGGCGTCGGCGGCGGCCTCGTCCTCGGCGGGAAACTGCACACGGGCCCCACCGGGAACGCCGGCCACATCGGCCACATCAGCGTCGACCTCGACGGTGACGTGTGCCCGTGCGGCGCCCGCGGCTGCGTCGAGCGCATCGCCAGCGGGCCCAACATCGCCCGGCGCGCCCTGGAGAACGGCTGGCGGCCCGGGCCCGACGATGACACCTCCGCCGCCGCGGTCGCCGCCGCGGCGCGGGCCGGCGACCCGGTCGCCGTGGCCTCGTTCGAACGGGCCGCGCAGGCCCTCGCCGCCGGGATCGCGGCCACCGCCACCCTCGTCGAGATCGATCTCGCGGTCATCGGCGGCGGCGTCGCGAACGCCGGTGACGTCCTCTTCGCCCCTCTCCGCACCGCTCTCAAGAACTACGCCACCCTCTCCTTCGTCCAGGGCCTGACGATCGCGCCCGCCGTGATGGGGACCGACGCCGGCCTGGTCGGCGCGGCCGCGGCGGCGCTGACCGGACGACGGAGCGGGCCGGGATCCGGGACGGAGTGATCGGGGCGAGAACGAAACGCGGAAACGGGGCGTGACCCCTCGGGGGCTTCCGCAGTTGAGCGGGGCATGAAGAAGCGCAGCATGCTCGCCATCGCCTCCCTCGCGACCGGTTTCGTCGTCGCGGCCGTCACGCCGTCGCACGGTCTCGAAGCCGCCGACACGCTCGGCAAGACCGACGCACTGAGCAAACTGGACGTCGAGGACACGCTCGGCGAGGTCGGCAAGACGGTCTCCAGCGACAGCCTGGCGGTCGACGACGACGCCCTGGGAGGCCTGGGCCAGGAGGGCAAGGACGGCAAGCAGGGCTGACGTCCTGGTGGCGGGAGGCGGATCCTCCGTCCGCCTCCCCACGCACCGCGCACGGCGGGCCCGCTTCGGCGGGGCCCGCCGTCGTCGTATTCCGGCTCCTCATCAGCGGCTGGTTTCCGTGGCGGAGTGGAGGGCAAGCCTCAGGGGGTCAACAGAAGAGGGGGAACCGTGATCGTCTGGATCAACGGTGCGTTCGGTGCGGGGAAGACCACCACCGCACGGGAACTGATCGAACTGATCCCGAACAGCACGCTCTTCGACCCCGAGGTCATCGGCGGCGCCCTGACGCACATGCTGCCGGCCAAACGCCTCGCCGAGGTCGGCGACTTCCAGGACCTGCCGAGCTGGCGCCGGCTGGTGGTCGAGACCGCCGCCGCACTGCTCGCCGAGCTGGGCGGCACCCTCGTGGTCCCCATGACCCTGCTCCGCCAGGAGTACCGCGACGAGATCTTCGGCGGCCTCGCCTCTCGCCGCATCCCCGTACGGCATCTGCTCCTGGCCCCGGCCGAAACGATACTGCGGGAGCGAATAGCCGGGCGGGAGATCCCGCCCGACCTCCCCGACGGCGAGATGCGGCTGCGTCAATGGGCGTACGACCACATCGCGCCGTACCGCGCCGCGCTGAGCGGCTGGCTCACCTCGGACGCCCATCTCGTCGACACCGGTACCCTCACCCCGTACGAGACCGCGCGGCGCATCGCCGACGCCGTGGCCACCGACGGCGTACCCGTGTGCGACATCGTGCAGACCCCCGAGCCGACCGCCGAGACGGTCGCCGCGGGGGTTCTGTTGTTCGACGAGCAGGACCGGGTGCTGCTCGTCGATCCGACCTACAAGCCCGGGTGGGAGTTCCCGGAGGTGGTGGAGGCGGGGGAGGCACCGGCCAGGGCGGGGGTGCGGGAGGTGCTGGAGGAGACCGGGATACGGCTCGACGAGGTGCCCCGGCTGCTGGTCGTCGACTGGGAGGCGCCGGTGGCACCGAGGTACGGAGGGCTGCGGCTGCTGTTCGACGGCGGGCGGCTGGACGTCAGTGGGCCGCAGCGGCCCGTGCTGCCGGGGACCGAGCTGCGTGACTGGCGGTTCGTCACGGAGGAACAGGCCGCGGATCTGCTGCCGCCGGTGCGCTACGAGCGGCTGCGGTGGGCGTTGCGGGCTCGGGAGCGGGGCGCTGCGCTGTACCTGGAGGCAGGGGTTCCGGTGTAGGGGGCTGTTCGCGCCGCCGCCGTTTCGGGTCGGGTGTCGGTGGTCGGGCGGGTGCGGGTGGATCGTGGTTGCTCGCGCAGTTCCCCGCGCCCCTTTCGGGGCGCGGGCTCGCTCAGTTGGCTGCGTAGTTCCGCAGGAACAGGGCCTCCGTCACCGACATGCGCTCCAACTCCTCAGGGGACACGCTCTCGTTGACCGCGTGGATCCGGGCCTCCGGTTCGCTGAGGCCGATGAGGAGGATCTCGGCGTCGGGGTAGAGGGCGGCGAGGGCGTTGCAGAGGGGGATGGAACCGCCGTGCCCGGCGTACTGCATCTCCTGACCCGGGTGGGCGACGGCCATCGCCGCCGCCATCGCCTCGTACGCCGGGCTGGCGGTGTCGGCGCGGAACGCCTGGCCGTGGCCGATGAGTTCGCAAGCGACCCGGGCGCTCCACGGGGTGTGGGCCACCAGATGCGCTTCGAGCAGCTTGATCGCCCGCTGGACGTCCACGCCCGGCGGGACGCGCAGCCCGATCAGGGCGCGGGCGCTCGCCTGGATCGACGGGGTCGCGCCGACCACGGGCGGGGCGTCGATGCCCAGCACGGTGGCGGCGGGGCGGGCCCAGATCCGGTCGGCGACGGTGTCGGTACCGACCAGCTCCACACCGTCGAGCACCTTGGCGTCCTCGCGGAACTGCGCGTCGGTGTACTGCAGGCCGTCCCACGTCCCGTCGCCCGCGAGTCCGTCGACGGTCGTCGTGCCGTCCTCGGCGCGCAGGGAGTCCAGGACGCGGATCAGCGCGGCCAGCGCGTCGGGGGCGGCGCCGCCGAACTGCCCAGAGTGCAGGTTGCCTTCGAGGGCGTCGACGCGCACCCGCATGAGGATCATGCCGCGCAGGGAGGTGGTGACCGTCGGCAGGCCCACCCGGAAGTTGCCCGCGTCCCCGATCACGACGGTGTCGGCGGCGAGCAGTTCGGGGTGCGCCTCGGCGTACTGCTGGAGGCCGCCGGTGCCCATCTCCTCGGAGCCCTCGACGATCACCTTGACCGTGACCGGCACCCCGCCGTCGGCCTTCAGGGCCCGCAGTGCCAGCAGGTGCATGATCACACCGCCCTTGCAGTCGGCGGCGCCCCGCCCGTACCAGCGGCCGTCGCGCTCGGTCAGCTCGAACGGCGGCGACACCCAGGCGGCCTCGTCGAGCGGCGGCTGCACGTCGTAGTGGGCGTAGAGGAGCACCGTCCTCGCGCCCTCGGGTCCCGGGAGGCAGCCGTACACGGACTGGGTGCCGTCGGGGGTGTCCAGCAGGGCGACGTCCTGGAAGCCCTCGGCGCGCAGCGCGTCGGCGACCCAGCGCGCGGCGCCCTCGCTCTCGCTCCTCGGGAACTGGTCGAAGTCCGCCACCGACTTGAAGGCCACCAGTTCGGCGAGCTCCTGCTTCGCCCGGGGAATCAGCGAGGCGACGGTCTCGGCGACCGGGTTCGACGGCATGGGCACGCTCCTGGTGGGTGCGACGTTGTCCTTATGGGTACGGGGCCGCACACGCTCCTGCCCGGTGTGTCGGTGTAGGGCGCATGCGCTGCCGATCCTCCCACAGCGGCCTGGGGCGTCACCCGCCGTAGGATGCGGGGGACAGGTGCGGCAGGCGGCTGGATCGGGAGCAGTAGACCATCGTGAGCAGCGAGAACTCTTCGGCGGACGACGTGCAGCGGGTGTGGGACGTCGTCGTGGTGGGCGCGGGCCCCGCAGGGGCTTCGGCCGCCTACGCGGCGGCGGTCGGGGGACGCAGCGTCCTGTTGCTGGAGAAGGCGGAGCTGCCGCGCTACAAGACGTGCGGCGGCGGCATCATCGGCCCCTCGCGCGACGCGCTGCCGCCCGGCTTCGAACTGCCCTTCAAGGACCGGGTGCACGCGGTCACCTTCTCCCTCGACGGCCGCTACGCCCGCACACGCAAGTCGAAACAGATGCTCTTCGGGCTGATCAACCGGCCCGAGTTCGACCAGCAGCTCGTCGAGCACGCCCAGAAGGCGGGCGCCGAGCTGCGGACGGGCGTCACGGTCACCCGTGTCGAGCAGCACGGCTCGGCGGTGCCCGACCGGCGTACCGTCGCCGTCGTCCTCCAGGGCGGCGAGACGCTGCTCGCGCGGGCCGTCGTCGGCGCGGACGGAAGCGCCAGCCGCATAGGGGCACATGTCGGGGTGAAGCTCGACCAGGTCGACCTCGGCCTGGAGGCGGAGATCCCCGTTCCGGAGACGGTCGCCGAGGACTGGAAGGGGCGAGTCCTCATCGACTGGGGCCCGATGCCCGGCAGTTACGGGTGGGTCTTTCCCAAGGGCGACACCCTGACCGTCGGGGTGATCTCCGCGCGCGGTGAAGGCGCCGCCACCAAGCGGTACCTGGAGGACTTCATCGGGCGGCTCGGCCTCGCCGGCTTCGAACCGAGCGTCTCCTCCGGGCACTTGACGCGCTGCCGGGCCGACGATTCGCCGCTGTCGCGGGGCCGGGTGCTGGTCTGCGGGGACGCGGCGGGGCTGTTGGAGCCGTGGACCCGGGAGGGCATCTCCTTCGCGCTGCGCTCGGGGCGGCTGGCCGGTGAGTGGGCGGTGCGGATCGCCGAGGCCCACGACGCGGTGGACACCCGCCGCCAGGCCCTGAACTACGCGTTCGCCGTGAAGGCCGGGCTCGGTGTCGAGATGAGCGTCGGCAAGCGGCTGCTGATCGCCTTCGAGCGGCGGCCGGGGCTCTTCCACGCGGCCCTCACCGGATTCCGGCCCGCGTGGCGGGCGTTCGTCGACATCACGCGCGGGTCGACCTCCCTGGGGGAGATCGTCCGCAGCCACCCGATCGCCCAGCGCGCGCTGACCGCGTTCGACAAGTAGGACCAGGCCGTCGCCCGTGTCGCCACCGGCACCCCGGCCGGTCACCGCTGGACGGTGATCCGGAAGACGGGGTGCTTCGGCGCGGCGGCGAGCAGTTCCGCGTCGGTGGAGTCGGCGTCGACGTCACCGAAGAACCGGCCCACTTCCCAGCCCCACTTCTTCAGGTAGGAGCGCAGCACGGCGGGCTTCTCCTCGTCGGACAGCTCGACCGCCGTGAACTCCCGCACCCGGCGGCCCACCTGGAGCCGTCCGCCGCCCGCCGCCCGCATGTTGCGCACCCACTCCGAGTGGCCGCGTGCCGAGACGAGGTAGGGGCCGCCCTCGTACGGCAACGGGTTGACCGGAAGCCGACGCCACTCGCCGCTCCTGCGGCCGCGCACGGAGAGTTCGGCCGTGCCGAGGAGGCTGACGCCGTGGCGGGCGAGCCAGCCGATGAAGCCGTTGAGCGCGCGGTCGACGCGGTTGGCCTTGATGTAGTGGGGCGACGACGACATGGGGTTCCTCCCGTGGGCGGGCGAGCGGGTCTCCGGGCGATGCGTCCGGAGAGCACTGCTCTCACTTGAGGGCAGTGTGCACGAGATCGGTGCTCCGTAGCAAGAGCACTGCTCTTGTTTGTGTGCAGTGCTCTGAATCTGTGGCACACTCCTCTTCATGAGCACCGCACGAGGGGTTCGCGCCCGTGCCCGGATCGAGGTAACCGCCGCCATCAAGGACGAGGCCCGCAGACAGCTCGCGGCGGAGGGTGCCGCCAAGCTGTCGCTGCGGGCCGTCGCACGCGAACTCGGCATGGTCTCCTCCGCGTTGTACCGCTACTTCCCGAGCCGTGACGAGCTGCTCACCGCGCTGATCATCGACGCGTACGAGTCCCTGGGCGAGGCCGCCGAGGCCGCGCACGCGAAGGCCGCCGGGGAGAGCCCGGCCGGGCAGTGGGTCGCCGTGTGCGAGGGGGTGCGGGTGTGGGCGCTGGCGCGGCCGCACGAGTACGCGTTGATCTACGGCTCGCCGGTGCCCGGGTACAGCGCGCCCGAGACGACGGTGCCGGCCGCCTCCCGGACGGGGCAGGTGCTCATCCGGATCCTGCGGGACGCCCATCTGGCCGACGCGATGGCGTTGCGGGAGCTGCCCGCCGAGCTGCGGCCCGAGGCGGTGCGGATGGCCGAGGACTTCGCTCCCGATCTGCCGCCGGAGGCGCTCGCGGTGCTGGTCGGGGCGTGGGCCCAGTTGTTCGGGCTGGTCAACTTCGAGGTGTTCGGGCAGTTCAACAAGGTGGTCGAGGACCGCGAGGTGTTCTTCCGGCACGCGGCGCGCGGGCTCGCCCGCCATGTGGGGCTGGCCGGTGTGCTCCGCCCGGAGCAGACGTGATCACCGATTGGGCGGGCGGCGACTGGGCGCCCGTGACCGCGCCCGGATCGTCGTCCTGGCTTACGGGGACTACGAGTTCGGGTTGGTGCGGCCGGGTCGGCTGGGCCGCGCCTCGCCCGGTCCGTCGGGCGGTGCGGGAGCCCGCCGGTCCGTCCGGAGGGCGTGCCTGAAGCGGGTCAGCACGATCGTGACGACCGCGACGAAAACCACGACGGTGGCGGCGGCCGAGAGGTGACGGAGCAGGTCCTCCCGGCCGCGCAGGGAGCCGACGACGTCCGGCAGGAACTCGGTCACCCCGAAATAGGCCGCGCCCGCCATCACCGCCCCCGCGAAGAGGGCGAAGCCGATCTCCGTCGTCATCGCGTCCCGCTCGGCCTGCGTCCGTCTCCCCATGGACCGAGTGTGGGGGCGGCGGGCGTACCGGACAAGAAGGTCGGCGCGGCCGCCGGTTCGGTTTCAGACGATGCCCGAGGTCTCCCGCCACAGCTCGGCGAGTGCGGGGTCGCCGGTGACGGAGGGGAGGGGGAGCCGGTTCCACAGAGCCAGGTAGAGCCGGGACGCCGGGCCCGTGATCGCGCAGTCGGCGTCCGGGGCGTGTGAGACGTCCACGCGTTCCGCCGCCGGTGGTTCGGACGACAGCCGTACGGTCCAGGCGGCGTCCGTGTCGGTCGCGCGCACCCGTAGGACACGTGGTGTTTCGGTGCGCACCCGGCTCTTGGGGCGGGCGTGGAAGCAGAGCAGCAGTTCGTCGATGCCGTCGACCGCGAAGTCGACGGCGAAGTCGGAGGTGAGGGTCGGCGACGGTCGCCGCGGGGACGGCGGCGGGTTCCCGGAGGGGGCGCGGTGGGGTTCGGGGCGGGGTCCAGGACGGCCTCGGTGAGGTGGGCGCCGAGGGCGGACTCCGCGTCGGCGCGGTGCACGGCCGTCTCGTGGGCCTGGCGGCGTGCCAGAAGGCCAGGGGGAGGGGCGGGCAGAAAGCTCCAGCAGTCGAGGTCGGCGGGGCGGCGCGCAGGGTGTCGAGGAGACGTCGGTGGCCGTCCTCGAACCAGGTCAGCAGTGCGTCACCGTCCAGTTCTCCCGGCCCGTCGGGGAGGGGGCGGGGCGTGGGTTGTCCCTCGGCGACGAAGGCCGTGGCCCAGCGGTGCACGGCTCCCGTGTGGCGTACCAGGTCCCGTACCCGCCACGACGGACAGGTCGGGACCTCGGCGTCCGTACCGGCCTTGCGGGCGGCCGTGGCGAGCAGTCGGCCTTCCTCGTCCAGGGCTCTGATGTGCTCAGCGGTCTCCATGGGAGGAGTCTGGCGGACGAACCGCGCGCGCAGCGCCTGTTCCGGGCCGATGTACGTGCTCGGGCCGACGTGCCCGCCGGGGCCGAAGCGCTTGTTCCGGGCCGACGCACATGCCGAGCCGACGTGTGTGCCTTGGCTGACGCGATGCCCAAGCCTGCGTGCCTGCCAGGGGCGACGCAGTTGCCGAGCCGACGTGTGTGGCCCGGGGCGACGCAAAGCTCACGCCTGCGTGCCTGACAGGGCCGAGGCGATGCCCGGCCGATGGCACGCCCGGGCCGACGCGCATGCCTGGCCCCGCGTGGCCGTCACCGGGCTGAGCGCAAGCCCCGGTCGGGCCGGCGCTCGGGGCGCGTCTGAGTCGCCGGTGGGGTCAAGGAGTCGCGCGGATGCGCCCCTGGTGGCGTGTCCTCGCCCCCGGGTCCTCCTCGGCCAGCCACTCGGCGACGCTGTGGGCGATCGGCTGGCCGGTGTCCATCTCCACGAACCCGAACTGGCCGGACTGATTGCACTCCAGGAACCACCAGATCCCGTCCGCGTCCTCAGCGAAGTCGAAGGCACCGTAGGCGAGTTCGGCGTCCCGCAGATAGGCGCGCGCGGCGGCGGCGGTGCGCGCCGGGACCTCCACCGGCCGCCAGGGCGCGGTGGAGGCCGCGAAGCGGACGTCGACCTCGTCGGGATGCGCGTCCGGGGCGACCGCCTTGCGGGCGGCCAGCATGCGGTCGCCGACGACGGTGAGCCTGATGTCCGCCGCCTTGGCGATCCGGCGCTGCAGCAGTGTCGGTCCGAACGCCACGGCGGTGAAGTCGGTGCCGGGCGCGACCCGACTCGTGGGGACCGTGCGGGCCGGCTCCTGCGGGTGGGTGCCGGAGACCGGCTTGACCACCAGGTCCGGGAAGCGTTCGGCGAAGTCGCGGGCGGCCTGCGGGAACGTGGTGATGAGCGTGGCCGGGACGGGGAGGCCGCAGCGCTGGGCGTGCCGCAGCTGCCACGGCTTGTGGCGGGCCCGCCGGGCCGCGTCCGGGTCGTTCATCCAGCGGACCCCCGTGCCGCGCAGCATGCCGTACAGGGCCTGCGAGGACTCCTCGGTCAGCCAGGCGGACGGCTCGCCGACCCGGCTGGCCGGGACGCCCGGCCTGCGCAGCCAGATGGAGCGCAGCCCGCTCATGCTCACCAGGCGTCCGCCGGCGGACAGATGTCCGCGGAAGGCGCCGTGCACATACTCGCCGGAGAGGGCCACCCCGCCCGGGAGGTCGGCGGGGTCGAGCCGGACCACCGGGACGCCGGTCCTGTTCAGTTGTGCCACCACCAGGTCCGCCGTCACATCCTGTTCGCTGGTGAGGATCAGCACCGTCATCGTCGCCGGTCCGCGTTCAGTCGTCGAAATGGGTCTTCGAACCCGCGGTGGACGTCGTCGCCCCCAATTCCCGCATAAGACCCTGGTCGTGAGCGGCTATCCGCCCATCGGCGAGCACGTTCAACTGCAGCCCGGAGTCGTAGGTGTACGGAGCGCTGAACTCCAACTGCTCAGTGGAGCGAGCGTAGTTGAGCACGAACAGTCGCATCGTTTCTCCTTGTTCGGGACCATCCGGAAAGCGGATGGTGACGCTCCGGCCTCCCTCTGTTCGGCCGGGTCGCAGTGTCTCCAGGGAGTTATACGAATCGAACGACTGAATGGTTGCCTCATCCTCTCGGAGGGCTGACTTCATGCACCGCGAGGGGTCAAGAGGCAACGGTGAGTGGTCAATTCGCGGCCGAGTGGCGCGTGGCGAAGGCGATGACGGAGGCGAACGCGGCGAGTACAGCGACGCTGGTGAGTGCGGTGGGCAGCGAGAACCACTCGGCCATGAAACCGATCGCGGGCGGGCCGAGGAGCATGCCGAGGTAGCCGAGCGTGGAGGCGGTCGCGACACCGCCCGGACCGGCCAGCGCGCCGGCCCGTTCGATGGCCACCGGGAAGATGTTGGCGAGGCCGAGACCGGTGACCGCGAAGCCGAGGAGGGTCGCCCAGACCGACGGGGCGAGGGAGCCGAGCAGCATGCCGGCCGTCGCGGTGGCCCCGCCGGCCACGAGCACGGTGGTCCTGCCCAGCCGTTCGAGCAGGGTGGTTCCGGTGAGTCGGCCGACGGTCATGGCGAGCGCGAAACACGAGTAACCGATCGCCGCGACACCGGGTGAGGCGTCCAGGTCCGCCTCCAGGTGCAGGGCGCCCCAGTCGGCCAGCGCCCCCTCGCCGTAGGCCGTGCAGCCGGCGACCAGGCCGAGGACGACCACCAGCGCGCGCGTACGGCCGTCCAGGCGGCCGGGGACCCGCGGGCCGGTCTCCCGGGCGGGCAGGCCGGGAGTGTGTTCGAGGGGTGCGGGGGTTCGTGGCGCAGCAGGGCGGGCGCGGCGACGGCGGTCACCAGGAGGCCGATCACGGTGATGCCGAGCAGATGGCGGGTGGGGGAGAGCGAGCCCGCGACGAGGCTGCCGAGCCCGGCCCCGACCATGCCGCCGAGGCTGAACGCGGCGTGGAAACCGGGCATGACGGGCCGCCCCAGCGCGGCCACCAGGTCGACGGCGGCGCTGTTGAAGGCGACGTTGATCCCGCCGAAGGCCGCGCCGAACACCAGGAGCACCGTGCCCAGGGCGACCGCCGAGTGGGTGAGTGGGGGCAGGGCCACGCTGAGGGACAGCAGTACGGCGCAGGCGACCGTCACCGGGTGGCTGCCGAAGCGGCGGCAGAGGCGGCCGGTGAGCATCATCGTGATCACCGCTCCGGCGGACACGCCCAGGAGGGCGAGCCCCAGGGCGCCGGGCGAGGCGCCGGTCTGCTCCTTGATCGCGGGGATTCTGACCACCCAGCCGGCGAAGACGAAGCCGTCGAGGGCGAAGAAGGCGGTGATGGCGATACGGAGGGTTCGCAGGTGTGAGGGTCCGGCGTGGTGGCCCGGCACGGCGTTGTGCGATCGGGTTTTGTTTATTCGCGGCACAAAACCAGGCTAAGTGGGGGCCGAGGGCGGGGCAAGGTGGTCCGCGGGGCGGGGCGGCGCCCTGAGTCGGTGGGGCGTGGGCAGGGGGGCGGCGCCCGGAAGCGGTTCCCCGTGGACAAGGTGGCGGCGCCCTGAACTGGTACCGCCGTCGTAGGCGTCGCGCCCGTCGTCCCCCCTCACGTACGCCGAACCGTTCCATGTTTCCAGCCAGTTGGCGTCCCTCGACCACGTCTCCGTCGGACGCGCCGGATGGGTCGTGAGCGAGGAGCGGCGGCCGGAGGCGGCACGCGCCTGGGGCCGTCCCCTCGTCGACGGGGCCGCCGCCCTGGCCCGGGGGACACGCGACGGCATCGAGGTGGTGCGGGCGCTCTGGGACTGCTGGGAGGACGACGCGGTCATCCGGTCCGTGGCCGCCAGCCGCTACCTCGACCGCGACCGCCTCCACTACGTCGACTCCGCCGGCGGCACCTTCTCGGTCAAGGGACCCGCGATCGTGCCGCGACCCCCGCAGGGCCAGGTCGTCGTGATCGGCCACCCCGGCCCGGTGCCCGCCGAGCAACTCGACGTCGCCCTCGTCACGGGCCGCGACCTCGCCGCCGTCGCCACGGCCGCCGCCGCTGCCGGGACCCCCCGGACCTTCGCCGAGATCGAGGTCGCCCTGGACACCGCTCACGCCACGGCCGAGGAGCGCGTCACCGACCTCGAACAGCACGCGCCCTGGACCGACCGGGGCCGCCTGCGCCACATCGGCTCCGCCGCCGGACTGGCCGCACTGCTGGACCGGCTGCGGGGGGTCGTCGACGGCGTACGGCTGCACCCGCTCGTACTGGACGAGGACCTGCCCGAACTCTCCCGGCTCGTGCTCCCGCACCTGTTCGAACGGCGGCACGCGGTCCGACCGCTGCCCGGTGTCTCCCTGCGCACCCACCTGGGCCTGGAACGGCCCGCCAACCGCTACGCCACCAAACGCGGCGTCTACCGCACCGCGTACACGGGGACGACGCTGCCCGAACACCTCGGCCTGCGTGAACCCCTCACTCACCGAGCCACGCCCGACGGCCCGCGGGCGGGGTGACCCGGGGCGGTCGTCCCGCGACTCCGAGGGCGGGGCCCGCCCCATCAGGGGCAGCCCTCGCATGCCGCATGCCGCATGCCGCTGCGGTGGGCTGTGCGCCGTGGGCTGTGCGCCGTGCGGGCGAACACGCGGCCGTGACGCCTCCCTCGCCCGCTTCGGCTGTCGTCACCCTCAGTGATCGCTAGCGTCGAATTCGATCAGCGGTCCTGACGGCTTTTCGCGGCCCCGGAGCGGAATTCGGCAAGGGCGTGGCATTCGAGCGCGATCTCCCGGCCCTGACCGTTGTGATTCACGGCACAGTTCCGCGATTTGCCGCCCGGTTGAACCGGAACCGGCAATTCGGCGGCGATTTCGTCGAAGGGGCGCGGGCGTCGCCTTGAATCGCTCGGCGACCCCGTCCGGGCGTGACCTCGGTGAATTGGCGAAGGTCGCGAATTCGGCGAGGTCACGCCCGGCGGGGAACGGCCCCACGGCCCGGGCCGGTTGATTCAGTCGGCCGCCCGGAAGGTCCGCAGGCGAAGGGAGTTGCCGACGACGAAGACCGAGGAGAAGGCCATGGCCGCCCCCGCGATCATCGGGTTGAGGAGACCGGCCGCCGCGAGCGGCAGGGCCGCCACGTTGTAGGCGAACGCCCAGAACAGGTTGGACCGGATCGTGCCGAGGGTCCGGCGGGCGAGGCGGATGGCGTCGGCCGCCGCGCGCAGGTCGCCCCGTACGAGGGTCAGGTCGCCGGCCTCGATCGCGGCGTCCGTGCCCGTGCCCAGCGCCAGCCCCAGGTCGGCCTGGGCGAGCGCGGCCGCGTCGTTGACACCGTCACCGACCATGGCGACCGAACGGCCCTCGCCCTGAAGGCGCTTGACGACCGCGACCTTGTCCTGCGGCAGCACCTCCGCGATCACGTCCTCGGGCGCGATCTTGACCTCACGGGCGACGGACTCGGCCACGGCCCGGTTGTCCCCGGTCAGCAGGATCGGGGTGAGGCCGAGGCCGCGCAGTCGTGCGATGGCCTCGGCGCTGGTCTCCTTCACCGCGTCGGCCACTTCGAGGACCGCGCGGGCCTCGCCGTCCCAGGCGACCACGACGACGGTGCGGCCGGCGGCCTCGGCCCGGTCCTTGTCCCGCCGCAGGTCCGTCGGCAGTTCCATGGCCCAGTCGGCGAGCAGCCGTTCACGGCCGACGAGCACCGCGTGGCCGTCGACGACGCCCTGCACCCCGAGGCCGGGCACGTTGGCGAAGTCCTCCGGTGTGGGCAGCGAGCCGAGGCGGGCCAGGGCGCCCTCGGCGACGGCACGGGCGACCGGGTGCTCGGAGGCGTGCTCCAACGCGCCCGCCAGACGCAGTACCTCGGCCTCGTCGGTGCCGCCGGCGGGGTGCACGGCCAGCAGGGTCATCCGGCCGGTGGTGACGGTGCCGGTCTTGTCGAGGACGACCGTGTCGACCCTGCGGGTGGACTCCAGCACCTCCGGGCCCTTGATCAGGATGCCCAGCTGCGCCCCGCGCCCGGTGCCGACCAGCAGCGCCGTCGGTGTGGCGAGCCCCAGGGCGCACGGGCAGGCGATGATCAGGACGGCGACCGCCGCGGTGAACGCCGCCGTGAGTCCGGCGCCGTTGCCGAGCCAGAAGCCGAGGGTGCCCAGGGCGAGGGCGATCACGATCGGCACGAACACGGCGGAGATGCGGTCCGCGAGCCGCTGGGCCGAGGCCTTCCCGTTCTGCGCGTCCTCCACCAGCTTCGCCATCCGGGCCAGTTGGGTGTCGGAGCCGATCCTGGTGGCCTCGACGACCAGACGCCCGCCCGCGTTCACGGTGGCGCCGGTGACCGTGTCGCCGACCGCGACCTCCACGGGCACGGACTCGCCGGTCAGCATGGAGGCGTCCACGGCGGACGAGCCCTCGACGACGGTCCCGTCGGTGGCGATCTTCTCGCCCGGCCGTACCAGGAAGCGGTCGCCCACATGCAACTCGGCGACGGGCACAGTCCGTTCGCCGTCGTCGGGAGTGAGCACGGTGACGTCCTTCGCGCCCAGCTCCAGCAGTGCCCGCAGGGCCGCGCCCGCCTTCCGCTTGGAGCGGGCCTCGAAGTAGCGCCCGGCGAGGATGAAGGCGGTCACCCCGGCGGCCGCCTCCAGATAGATCGAGCCGGCGCCGTCGCCCCGGACGATGGTCAGCTCGAAGGGATGCGTCATGCCCGGTGTGCCGGCCGTTCCGAAGAACAGCGCCCACAGCGACCAGCCGAAGGCGGCCAGGGTGCCGACGGAGATCAGGGTGTCCATGGTGGCGGCCCCGTGCCGGGCGTTCTTCCAGGCGGCACGGTGGAAGGGCCACCCGGCGTACGTCACCACGGGAGCCGCCAGCGTCAGGGACAGCCACTGCCAGTACTCGAACTGCCACGCGGGGACCATCGCCATCGCGACCACGGGGACGGCCAGGGTCACCGCGGTGACCAGGCGCTGCCGCAGCGGCCGCAGCTCGTCGTCCGCCGCCTCGCCGGTGCCGTCCCCGCCGTCGGTGCGGCCCGGCTCGGCCCGGGCGGGCGGCGCGGGTTCCCGTGCCGTGTAGCCGGTCGCCTCCACGGTGGCGATCAGGTCCCGCACCGAGATGTCGTCCGGATAGCTGACCTTCGCCTTCTCGGTGGCGTAGTTGACCGTCGCGGTGACGCCGTCCATCCGGTTCAGCTTCTTCTCGACGCGCGCGGCACAGGAGGCGCAGGTCATGCCGCCGATGGTGAGCTCCACCTCCGCGGCGGTCCCGGTACCAGTGGTGGTGACGGTCATGGCTGCTCCCTCGTACGTGATGGGTGGCGGTCTTCTCGGATACGGGGTGGGGGTATCCTTGCGCACTGTCCCTGTATACCCCTATGGGGTATTGGGGGCAAGTGGTTCCCGGCACTTGACTCTATACCCCCTAGGGGTATGGTGAGCTGTGTGAAGACCTGGACCTCGGAGGAGACGGCCATGAACACCGGACTGAGGATCACCGCGTTCGCCGCCGCGCTGGCCGCGACGTTCGGCGCCGCCTACGGCGTGGGCAAGGGCGTCGAACCCGTCGTCTCGGACACGGCGAGGAAAGAGCCCGCGCGTCACGACGGCCACACCGAGAAGTCACCGGAGCCCGGAGAGGGCGCCGGCCCGCACGCGGCCGCCCCGGCCGGCGGACTGCAGATCTCCGAGGGCGGCTACAGCCTCGACCTGCGCACCCCGAGCGTCACCGCCCAAGACCGCTCCGACCTGCGCTTCGTGATCAGGGACGCGAAGGGCCGCGCCGTCACCGCGTACCAGCGCGAGCACGACAAGGAACTCCACCTGATCCTCGCCTCGCGCGACCTGGTCACCTATCGCCATCTGCACCCCACCCGTGCCGCCGACGGCACCTGGAGCACCCCCGTGGACCTGCCCGAGGCCGGTGACTACCGTGTCTTCGCCGACTTCACCCCGGCCGGCGAGGACGCCGAGAACCTCACTCTCGGCGCCGACCTCGCCGCCTCGGGGACGTACAAGCCGAGCAAGCTCCCGGCACCGGCCGACACCACCGAGGTCAACGGCTACGAGGTCGAACTGGCCGGTGGCCTGCGCCCGGGCGCCGCGAGCGAACTGGAACTGAAGGTCTCCCGCGACGGCAGGCCCGTCACCGATCTGCAGCCCTACCTCGGCGCGTACGGCCACCTGGTGGCCCTGCGCTCCGGTGACCTCGCCTACCTGCACGTCCACCCGAACGGCGAGCCCGGCGACGGCACGACCGCACCCGGCCCGGACATCTCCTTCACGGCCACCGCCCCCAGCACGGGCAGCTACCGGCTCTTCCTGGACTTCAAGCACGACGGCAAGGTCCACACGGCGGCGTTCACGGTCGAGGCCGGAGGTTCCTCGGCCGCGCCGGACGCGGTCGAGGAACCTCCGGCCGAGCACACGCACTGACGGCGGCGGCCCGGCACTCAGTCGGCGGCCGTCACCACCGGAGGCCGCCGCTCCCCGACCCGCGTCGCCCGCTCGAAGGCGTACCCGGCCTTCAGCACCGACCAGTCCCGCCGGTGCGGGCCCACGATCTGCAGCCCGACCGGCAGCCCGCCGGGGGTGAACCCGGCCGGGACGGACAGGGCCGGACAGCCCGTCACGGAGATCAGGTACGCCGAGCGCATCCAGTCGAGATAGGTCTCCATCGGGGTGCCGTCCACGACCGGCGGGTACGCCAGCCCGATGTCGAAGGGCGCGACCTGGCTGACCGGCAGCAACAGCAGGTCGTACCGCTCGAAGAACTCGCGGACCCGGTGGAAGAGCGCGCCGTGCAGTGTCTGGGCCCGTCCGAGGTCGGGGCCGCCGAGCCTGCGGCCCTCCTCGATGTTCCAGACGACGTCCGGGGCCAGCAGGTCGCGGTGCTCGTCGAGCAGCTTCCCGTAGGAGAGCTCCATCTGCCAGGCGCGCTGGGTGAGGAACACCTCGTCCGCGCCGCGCAGGTCCGGGCAGGCCTCCTCCACCTCGCAGCCCAGCGCGGCGAACACCTCGGGCGCCGGCCGCAGCGCCTCCCGTACCTCCGGATCGACGGGCACGGCCCCACCGAGATCGGGCGAGAAGGCGATCCGCAACCCCCGCAGATTCCCGTCGAGTTGCCAGGCGAAGGTGGAGCCCGGCGTCTGCAGGGAGCGCGGATCGCGGGGATCCGGGCCCGCCAGCACGGACAGGGTCAGCGCGACGTCCGCCACGGTCCGGGCCATCGGCCCCTTCACCGACAGCTGTCCCCAGGGCGCTTTGTCGGGCCAGGACGGCACCCGCCCCGGCGACGGGCGCAGTCCGACGACGTTGTTGAAGGAGGCGGGATTGCGCAGCGAGCCGCCGGTGTCGCTGCCGTCGGCGATGGGCTGCATCCCGCACGCCAGGGCCGCGCCCGCCCCACCACTGCTGCCGCCCGCGCTGCGGGAGAGGTCGTAGGGGTTGCGGGTGGCCCCGAAGACGGGATTGACGGTGTGCGAACCCAGGCCCAGTTCGGGGACGTTGGTCTTGCCGAGCGTGATCGCGCCCGCCTTCCGCAGCCGCTCGACGACCAGGTGGTCACGGTCGGGCACCCGCTCGGCGAAGACCGGCGAACCGGACGTCGTGCGGATGCCCGCCGTGTCGTGCAGGTCCTTGTGCGCGACGGGCAGCCCGTGCAGCGGGCCGACCGGCTCTCCGGCCGCCATCCGGTCGTCCGCCCGGGTCGCCTGCTCCAGCGCCCGGTCGGCCACGAGTGTCACGATCGCGTTCACCGTCGGATCGACCCGCTCGACGCGTTCCAGATGCGCGGTCACCACCTCCCGCGCCGAGATCTCCCGGCGCGCCAGCGCGACGGCGAGTTCGTACGCGGTCCGGAAGCACAGGTCGTCCGACGGGTCCGTGTCGCCCGTCGGGTTCACGGGGTACTTGGCGGGGTGGTCGACGAGTTGACGCACGAGGTGGTTCACGCCCCTCCCAGGGACTCCTTGAGCTGGACGACCGCGAGCACTCCGAAGAGCACGAAGGAGCCGCCCAGCAGCGTGTTCGAGACGGTCCGGTTGCGCAGCGCCGGCTCCATGCTCCGGCGGTTGAGGAGCACCAGCAGCGCGCCGGAGAGCAGCGGCAGGATCAGCGAGCCGACCGCGGCGTAGGTGAGCACCAGGGGCACCGGCCGCCCCAGGAAGATGACGGCGACCGAGGTGACGGCGCAGTAGAGGACGAACAGCCGGAACGGACGGCCGTGCTGCGCGATGTGCGGTTCCGCCTCGGCGTCCGGGACGCCCCGCAGCGTGCGCAGCGAGTCGGCGAGCAGATAGCACAGGCCGTTGAAGCCGCCGACCAGCGCGCTCAGCGTCACCAGGAAGAACGTGCCCAGGAACAGCACCCGGGCCACCGACCCCAGATCGGCGCCGAGCGGATCGGCGAGCGCGGCCAGCCCGTCGTTGCCGGTGATGCTGCCGCCCGTGCCGTACAGCAGGCCCGTGCCCACCACCGTCGTGCACAGCACGAACAGCAGGGTGACGCCGTAACTCACCGCCGAGTCCGTACGCATCAGCCGCAGTCGGCTCCGGTCCGCCCAGCCCTTCTCCCGCACCCAGTAGCTGTACGAGGCGATCCCGGCCGTCCCGCCCACGCCGCCGATGAGCGCCAGCACCGTCACCACGTCGCCCTCCGGCAGCCTCGGCCGCAGCGTGCCGAGCAGGCCGGACAGATCGTCGGCGGTCGCGAGGGTGAGCACTGCCAGGACGGCCATGCCGAGGAACTTGGCGAGCAGGAAGACACTCATCACCCGCTCGAACAGCGCGTACCGCCCGACGTACACGAGCGCCGCCGCCGAGAGCGCGATGGCGACGGCCACGGACCGGACGGGCAGCACGGGGAACAGCGTGGACAGCGCCAAGGACGCCACCGAGCCGAGCGCCGCCCCGTAGAGCAGCGCGATGACCAGGACGAAGAGCATGAACGCCGCCGGGAGCCAGCGGGCGGCCGACCGCAGGCCCGCGATCACGGTCTGCCCGGTGGCCAGGTACAGCCGGCCGACCGCCTCGGTGAGCGCGTACTTCAGGACGACCCCGATGACGATGGCCCACATCAGCGCCATCCCGTACCCGGCCGCGCCCGCGAGCGAGGTCACCATGTCCCCGGCGCCCACACTGGCGGCCGCCAGCACCAGCCCGGGACCCAGGAGCGCCGACCGACCCCGGCGGGAGCCGCCGGGACGCGGCGGCACCTGCGGGGCGGCGTCGGCGGCCGGGGAACGTGGGGGACTGCCGGGAGGCACGGTCACGTCGACCATCTCCGTAGATCGGGGAGTCACGGGAGTCACGGTGCGCGTGGCCCGTGCGGGCCGAGGGGCACGGGGCGTGGCCCGCGGGGCGGGGAGACCGCGCGGGACCGAGCGATTCCACTTCCTGGCAGGCTGGGCCACGGCGACGGAAGGGAACAAGAACCCCTGCGGAGTTGACGGAATCCGCCATAGTCTGGGGCCGATGGACGCACCGCGGACCGGCCCCGTGACGGATTCACTGGACCGGCGCATCATCAGCGCGCTGCAGATCGACGGCCGGGCAGCCTGGCACCGCATCGCGGCGGCCCTCGGCGAGCCCGAACGCACCGTCGTCCGCCGTGGCACCCGGCTGCTGGAGTCCGGCCTCGTACGGATCGGCGCGCTGCCGATGCGCGGCCGCAGTGTGGTGGTCGGTGTGCGCTGCGCCCCCGGCCGGGCCCGGATCACCGCCACCGCGCTGGCCCGCAGGTCCGACTGCGTCTTCGCCCACGTGCTCACCGGAACCCTGGACTGCCTCGCGGAACTACGGTGGCCCCGTGAACGGCTGGCGGGACTGGTGCTCGACGAACTCGCCGGTCTGCCGGGGGTGGTGGAGATCCGGACCCTCGCCGTGCTGCGGCATGCCCGCACCATCCGTGAGTGGCACGCGGGCCTGCTCACCGAGGCCGAGATCGCCGCCCTGAGGGGTGACGCCGGCGCCGACGGCGCGTCAGGGCCGGTCACCGATCCCCTGCCGACCAGTGAGACACCCCCCGAACTCTCCCGCGCCGACCGTCTGTTGCTCCATGCCCTCGCCGACGACGGGCGCCGCACCTACGACGAACTCGCGCGCGTCTCGGGCGTGTCGGAGGCCACCGCGAGACGACGCCTCGGCGCGCTGCGGCGCGAGGGCAAGGTCCGCATCCGGGCCGTGATCGAGCCCGCGGTGCTCGGGCTGCCCGTCGAGGCCGTCCTCTGGGTCCGCACGCCCCCGGCCCGGGTCGACACCGTGACGACGGCACTCGCCGGGTCCGCCCACGTCCGCTACGCGAGTTTCGCCACCGGCGCGCGTCAACTCCTCGTCCTCACCGCCTTCCCCGACGAGGACGCCCTCCACGCCTTCGTCACCCGCTCCCCGTGGCTCCCCGACGTGGCGTCCATCGACGTCTCCCTGGTCCTCACCACCCTCAAGCGCGGCGGCATGCCGGCCCCCTGGCTCCAGGACTGACCCGACGCCGTGCCGGGGAGAGAGCGGCGGCCCTCGGACACGACGGCCCTCAGACGGTGACGGTCTCAGACGGTGAGGGTCTCAGACGGTGAGGGTCTCAGACGGTGAGGGTCTCAGACGGTGACGACCCGTATCCCGGCCTCCTCGAAGCGGCGCACCGTCGCGGGCGCGGCGGCCGAGTCCGTGACCAGCGTGTCCACGGCCTCCGTCGCACAGATCCAGGCGAAGGCCCGCCGGCCCAGCTTGCTGGAGTCGGCCGCGACGACGACCCGCTCGGCACGCTCGCACAGCAGCCGGTTGACGGCGGCCTCCGCCTCGTCGTGCGCGGCCGCACCATGGGACACGTCGAGGGCGACGACACCGAGCACGGCCATGTCCAGGGTGATCCGGTCCAGCACCCCGTCGGCGAGCGGGCCCACGAGCTCGTACGACTGGGCGCGGGCCACCCCGCCCGTCACCACGATCTTGAACTGGGGGCGCACCGCCAACTCGCTGGCGATGTTGAGCGCGTTCGTGACGACGGTCAGCGCGGGCGCGCCGGACGCCAGATCGCCCCGCACGGCCAGGGCCCGCGCCACCTCCGTGGTCGTCGTGCCACCGGTCAGCCCCACCGCCTCGCCGGGCGCGACGAGATCCGCCACCGCCTTCGCGATGCGCTGCTTCTCGGTGGCACGCCGGGCCGTCTTGTAGCGCAGCGGCAGCTCGTACGAGACGCCGTGCACGACCGCCCCGCCCCGGGTGCGCACGAGCATCTGCTGCTCGGCGAGCCCGTCGAGGTCACGCCGGATGGTCGCGGCGGACACCCCCAGCTCGGCGGCCGCCTCCTCGACGTCCAGCCGCCCCCGTTCGACGAGCAGTTCGAGCAGTGTCTGCCAGCGTTCGGCGCGGGACATCCGTCTCCTCGTGCTTGAAGATGCTCGAAAGATGACTCTATCGTGCAGAAATAAGCATGAGCCCCGCGTATCCAGGGGAGGGTTCCCGCATGACCCATGTAGAGGACGAGCTGCACAGTCAGCCCGAGTGCTGGGCCCGCGTCGCCGCCGACGCCCCCGGACACGCCGGGGCCCTGCCGGCACCGGGGGAGCGGGTGGCGCTCGTCG
Source organism: Streptomyces sp. MNU76 (assembly GCF_020982545.1). Classification (GTDB taxonomy): domain Bacteria; phylum Actinomycetota; class Actinomycetes; order Streptomycetales; family Streptomycetaceae; genus Streptomyces. The sequence goes on from NZ_JAJKLK010000008.1 coordinate 356,050, forward strand.
GCTGCGGAACCTCGTACTTCATGGCGCGGGCCGCCGCCGGCTTGCGCGAGCGGGCCGGGCAGGGCGAGACCGACGCCTTTCCGGCCTCGGAGTTCCCCCACGGGCGGGCCTACGACCGCGTCGTCGCCCTCACCCGCTCGGGCACCACCACCGAGGTGCTGGACCTGCTGGGCGCGCTGCGCGGCCGTACCCGCACCACGGCGGTCACCGCCGACCCGGACACCCCCGTCATGACGGCCGCGGACGACCTGGTCGTGCTGGACTTCGCCGACGAGAAGTCCGTGGTCCAGACCCGCTTCGCCACCACCACCCTCACCCTCCTGCGCGCCCACCTCGGCCTGCACCCCGATGCCGCCGTCGCCGACGCGCGTGCCGCGCTGGAGGCGCCGCTGCCCGAAGGGCTTGTCGACAGCGCCCAGTTCACCTTCCTCGGCCGGGGCTGGACCGTGGGCCTCGCCCACGAGGCCGCCCTGAAGATGCGCGAGGCCGCCCTGGCGTGGAGCGAGGCCTACCCGGCGATGGAGTACCGGCACGGCCCCATCAGCGTCACCACCCGCTCCACGGTGACCTGGATGTTCGGCGAGGCGCCCGACGGCCTGGCCACGCAGGTGCGGGAGACCGGCGCGACCTGGGTGGCCGGCGGGCTGGATCCGCTCGCCGAACTGGTCCGCGCCCAGCGGCTCGCCGTCGCCGTGGCCGCCGCCCGCGGCCTCGACCCCGACCGTCCGCGCCACCTGACGCGTTCGGTGATCCTCGACGCGAACGACCGCTGAACCAGGAGGAGCCGTGCCCCTGACGACGACCGGTGCGCTGATCACCGAGGCGGCCGCCGCGCACTCCGCCGTGGCCGCGTTCAACGCCATCACCCTGGAACACGTCGAGGCGATCGTCGCGGGCGCCGAGTCCGTCGCCGCGCCCGTGGTCCTCCAGGTCAGCGAGAACGCCGTCAAGTACCACGACGGGGACCTGCTGCCGCTGGCCCGCGCCGCGTCCGCGGCCGCCGAGCGGGCGGCCGTGCCCGTCGCGCTCCACCTCGACCACATCCGGAGCGAGGATCTGCTGCGCCGGGTGGCCGACGCCGGCTTCAGCTCCGTGATGTACGACGCCTCCCGCCTGCCCTACCTGGACAACCTCGCCGCGACCCACGCCGCCGTTCAGTGGGCGCACGGCCAAGGGCTCTGGATCGAGGCCGAGTTGGGGCAGGTCGGGGGCAAGAACGGCGCCCCGCCGCTCGACGCGCACGCGCCCGGCGCCCGTACCGACCCCGAGGAGGCGCGGGCCTTCGTGGCGGACTCCGGTGTGGACGCGCTCGCCGTCGCCATCGGCAGCTCCCACGCGATGACCACCCGCACCGCGACCCTCGACCACGTCCTGCTGAAACGGCTGGCCGCCGCCCTCGACGTCCCCCTCGTCCTGCACGGCTCCTCCGGAGTCCCGGACGGCGAACTGCGCGCGGCCGTGGCGGGCGGCATCGCCAAGGTCAACATCGGCACCGCGCTCAACATCGCCCTGACCGGCGCGATCCGGGACCACCTCGCCGCCCGCCCCGACGCGGTGGACCCGCGCACGTACCTCGCGGCGGGCCGGACGGCGATGGCGGACACGGTCGGCCGGCTGATCGGCGTCCTGCGGACGGAGGAGACGCTTCCGCCCGCATAGCAGGGCCCGTACGCGTCCGTCCCGCGTGGGAATGTGACCGTCTCGCGAAGCACCCCTCCCCGGGAGCGAAGTGTGACGCCCGTCACTGATACGTTTCCGGTCATGCGGGAGACGGAGATCCACCTCGGTGAGCCACCGGACGTCGCCCTCACCGGTGTCGGCGTGCACGGCGTCGCGAGCCGCACGGACGTGTTCCGGCTGCCGGAGCTGTGGCAGCTGCACCTCTACCAGTACGAGGCCGAACTGACCGTCGACGGCACCACCCACACCATCCGCCCCGGCCGGGTCAGCCTCGTCCCGCCCGACACCACCGTCCGCTACCGCTACCGGGGCCGCTCCGAACACCTCTTCGCCCATCTGCGCATCGCCCCGTCCGGACCGCCCCGCACGGTGCCGGTCGTCCAGGACGCCGGCGCCGAACTCCCCGCGCTCACCGACCTGTTGCTCCAGGCGGTGGCCGCCGCGCCGAGCGAGCCGGACCGCACCCGGGCCGAACTGTGGACCGCCCTGTGGCGGGTGGCCCAGCTGACCCCGCCCGTCGCGGCCGCTCCCGGACCGCACCCGGCGGTCACCACCGCCATCGCCCACATCGAGGCCCACCTGGCCGCTCCGCTCACCATCCCGGAGGTGGCACGCGTGGCCGGCGTCTCCCACAACCACCTGACCCGGCTGTTCCACGCCGAGACCGGCGGCACCGTCGTCGCCTACATCCGCCGCCGCAGACTCGAACGCGCCCACCATCTGCTGCGCGCCACGACCCTCTCCATTCCCGCCGTGGCCGCCTCCGTCGGCATCCCCGACCTCCAGGCCTTCAACAAGGCCTGCCGCCGAGAACTGGGCGCTTCGCCGCGCGCCCTGCGCGGGGCCACCCTCACGGCGGGTGTCGCTAGGGCCTGTGTGATGTTGTGATCAATCGGCTGCTTGCAAGAGATCTCCGATCCAGATCATCGAGGCACGGAGTTCGAGACCGGCGAGATAGCTTTCGGGCGTCTTGTCGAAGCGTGTGGCGATGCCCCGCCAGGGCGCTGTCACGTTGTTGGGTGGGTAGGTGTCTGATGGTGCGTCGTGGCGTGGTGGAGCCCGGTTCCGGGCTGTGCTCAGGCCGTGGTGGAGGGGTAGGCGGCGCTGGTGATCTGTTCCCAGATGGCGAAGCGGACGGTCATCTCGGCTCGGTAGTGGTGTGCGGACAGCCGGTGGCGTCGGGGGCGGAAGTGGGGTGAGATGCCGCTGAACGCGGCCAGGAACCGCTGGGCTGCGCCGGTGCTGCGGAAGCCTTTCATCGCTCGTTCGCGCTGCCTTGTTGGCTGGTGGCTGTTCTCCGCCCGGTTGTTCAGCCCCTTGTGGGAGCGGTGCTCGACGGAGGGCATGACCTCGCGGTGGGCCGCGCCGTAGGAGCGGAGCTTGTCGGTGACGATCACCCGCGGCACCGCACCCGTGTTCTTCAGCAGGCGGCGGAAGAAGTATTTGGCCGCGGCTTTGTCCCGGCGGTTCTGTACCAGGATGTCCAGGACGTTGCCGTCCTGGTCGACCGCCCGCCACAGATACTTCTGTTCTCCATTGATCTTGATGAAGACCTCGTCCAAGTGCCACTTGTCACCAGGTCGGGGCCGGCGGCGGCGCAGCGAATCGGCGTACCGCTGCCCGAACTTGGCGCACCAGCGGCGCACCGTCTCGTAGGAGAGGACGATCCCGCGCTCGAGCATCAGCTCCTCGAGCTCGCGGAAGCTGAGGGGGAAGCGGTGGTACAGCCACACGCAGCGGGAGATGACCTCGACCGGGTATCGGTGCCCCTTGTACGACGGAGCCACGGCCCCCACGGAACAGCCCCCTCCAACACGATCAACCAGAAGATCATCCCACCCGCTCAGCCAACGTGACAGCGCCTTTCACCGAGGTGACCTGGCGGGAAGGCTCCCGCGGGCCGATGCGCTCACGCTTTCTGGCGCTGCGGGTGCGGCCGGCCGGCATCCGCTCCCGCCGCCTGGCCCAGGCCGCCGCCACCGCCGGGTACGGCCACTGGGACGGCGTCCTGCCCGAGGTGACGCTGCTGGCCGAATGGCCCGCCGACGCCGAAGCACCCACCGACTACTGGCTGTCCAGCCTTCCCGCCGGCACCCCCCTGGCCGAACTGGTCCGCCTCGCCAAGATCCGCTGGCGCATCGAGCACGACTACCGGGAACTCAAGCACGGCCTCGGCCTGGACCACTTCGAGGGACGTTCCTGGACCGGGTGGCATCACCACGTCACCCTGGTCACCGCCGCCCACGCCTTCCTCACCGAGCAACGCCTGGCCCCCAAAGCCGATACAGCGGACTCACCCTCTACCAGATCCTCGACACCATCCAGGACCTGCTGAACTGCTGGACCGGCACCTGCACCACCTGCCACCGCCCCCTGCCCAGAACGCCCACCACCAGCCCAAGCACAAGAGCCAGAGCAACCTAACGGAGTCCTACTAGCGATGAGTCCCAGGAGCTACAGGAACAGCGTGTGGGTCCGGCGACTGTTGGTGCGTCACATCCCGGACTGTCTCGATGGCTGCGGGCGGATTGTGGTCACCGTCGGGCAGCGCGGTAACTCCCCGCAGTTCGAGGCCATCCTGCCATGCCCGGGACGTACGGCCCTCGTGGTGGCCCACCGTCTGAGCACCGTCGCCGGCATGGACCGTCTCGTCGTCCTCGACCGAGGAAGCGTCGTCAAGCAGGGCACCCACGAGGAGCTGCTCACGGCGAGCGGTTCCTACGCCAAAGCTGTGGCAGCACCAGTCGGGCGGCTTCCTCGGCGAGAGCACCGAGCCGGCCCTCGGAGAACCGGTTCCAGGAGCCGGTCCCGGCGGGCTGCCCGGACCGGCCGACCCGGCGCCGGACGGGTACCGCAGGACGTCGTCGCCCGCTCGTACGGGCACCGGGTCCACGTGACCGAGTCGGTCACGGACATCCTCGCCCGCAGGCGGGAACCCGCCGCCGCCCGATCTGGCGCAGCAGGGAGTCGACCGGACGGCAGCACCTCGCCCGTCCGCCGGGAGCGGACGTTACCCGCGGTTGCACAGTCGCTACCCTCGGAAACCGGTCAGAAAAGCGCGCTGTCGGAGCGTCGCGAACGCGCAGGGTTTCAGTAAGGGTGCATCCCGCGGCGCGCGGGTAGGAGTACTGCCCATCCTCGAAAGAATCCCATTCCCAAGGGGGGTTCCCAACCTCGCGTGCCCCCTTGGTCACGCCCAGTGATGGGACATTGGCGGCATGTCGGTTTTATTTCTCTCATCTGAATGCTCCTGATGCGACGCCTATGGGGTAGTCGACCATAGGTTCCCTATGAATGTTTCAAGCCATTCGGGTGCGCGCCTCACAGGATCGCCCGGCTACAGTTTTCTGGTCTCTGCCGCACGAGTGCCCTCCGTTCCGCGTGCGGCCGTGACCTCTCGGTAGGTCGGTGTGGCGTCCGCAGTGCGGTTGAATCGGAAAGTGATGACAGGAATAACCCATGGGGCGCCAAGGGATCGAATTACCCAAACTTCCGCTGGCGTTCATTTAATAGCTTCCCCGTCGGAATACATTCCGGACGGTATCTACCTCGACCTTTCGCAGTCCCTTGGTCGACGTGTGCGTCTGAAATGCGAGGGCCTCAACCTCACAGGTTCCGTGAAGGTCAAGGCTGCGGCTGAGATGGTTGATTCCGCGGAGCGGTCCGCACTTCTGCAGCCGGGCGGCCGCATCGTCGAGTCGTCCTCGGGCAGCCTCGGTGTGGCACTCGCCATGATCTCTGCCGATCGTGGTTACGACTTCACCTGCGTCACCGACAACCGCTGCAACGAACGCAACCTCCGCCTCATGCGGGTGTACGGGGCCAATGTCGTCGTCATTGACGAGCCAGATCCTGTCGAAGGCCTGCTCGGGGCCCGCCTGCGGTATGTCGCCGACCTCTGCGCACGCGAACCGGACGTACTTTGGCTCAACCAGTACGCCAATGACAGCAATTGGCTCGCTCACTACAAGACCACCGGCCCGTCGATCGCGAATGCCTGCCCCGACGCGGAGATGGTGTTCATCGGAGCGGGCACGACCGGCACGCTCACCGGGTGCGCACGTTATCTCAAGCAGGTCGGGCATCCGGCCAAAATCATCGGCGTCGACAGCACCGGTTCCGTGACGTTCGGCGGACCGCCCGGCCCTAGACATATTCCGGGACTCGGAACGGGCCGCCGCCCGGAGATCGTCGATGAAAGCGTCATAGACGAGATCATCATGGTTCCGGAAGAGGACACCATCCGCATGTGCCGGACCATGGCGGCGCGCGGTTATCTCTTCGGCGGATCTACGGGAACCGTACTCGCGGGAATGATGCATCGAATATCCATGGAACGGGCCGATATGCCGGTCGTCGCAATTTCCCCGGATTTCGGTGAACGATACCTGGATTCCATCTACGACGACGAATGGGTCAAGGACCGGTTCGACCTGGGTGGCGGTACCGCGCAGATCACTCGCCGCCGGGTGGCGGTACCGGTGGCAGACGGCCAGGGGGTCATCTGATGGCTGAGCCTCACAACATCATAGGACTGTTCGAGAAGCAGGCACAGGAGTCGCCGGACAGTACAGCGGTCGTCTTCGGCGACGACCGGCTGACCTACCGGGAACTGCGCGAAGAGGCACGTCGTGTGGCCGGTCGGCTGCGAGGGCTCGGGGTCGGCCCCGAGACCCTTGTCGGCATGGCGTTTCCGCGGTCCGCGGACGCTGTGGTCTGCATGCTCGGGATCGTCCTGGCAGGCGGCGCCTACCTCCCCGTGAATCCTGCCTTCCCCGCCGAGCGGCTCAGTCGTGTGCTCGGCGACGCGCGTACACCCCTGGTGGTGTGTGCCCCCGAGACCGCCGAGACCATGCGCCGGGCACTCCCGGAGGGCACCGTCCTGCGCACGCTCCCGGAGCTGTTCGCCGACGACGCCGCGCCGGCGGACAGCGAACTGCCGCAGGCCGTCCCCGCGGACGCCCTGGCGTACGTGATGTACACCTCAGGCAGCACCGGGCGCCCCAAGGGCGTCATGGTGGAACACCGGGGGGTGGTGCGCCTGGTCAAGGACACCGACTACTTCGGGTTCTCACCGGACGAGCGTTTCCTGCTGACCGGAGCCCTGGAGTTCGACGCCTCGACCTTCGAGATCTGGGGCGCGCTCTTGAACGGGGCCGTCCTGCACATCGTCGACCAGGAGACACTGGTCGTCCCGCAGCGTCTGAAGCGGGCCCTGAAGCAGGCGCAGGCGACGGTCCTCTGGCTGACCGCACCGCTGTTCAACCAGCTCGTCGACGAGGACGTCCTGCTGTTCGAGGGCCTCGGCACGCTCCTGGTGGGGGGCGACGCCCTTTCCTGTCCCCACGTGAACCGGGTGCTCGAGGCCTGCCCGGACCTGCGGCTGCTCAACGGCTACGGCCCCACCGAGAACACCACCTTCACGACCGTCTTTCCTGTCGAGCGCTCCTACGAGTCGGCCATTCCGATCGGCCGCCCGATCGCCGGGACCACCACTCGTGTTCTCGACAGCGAGCTGCGTCCGGTGCCGACCGGACAGATCGGCGAGCTGTTCACCGGGGGCCTGGGGCTCGCGCGCGGCTACCTGCACAACCCCGAGGCGACGGTGAAGAGTTTCCTCACGCTCGACGGCGAGCGCTACTACCGCACCGGCGACCTGGTCAGCGCGGACTCCACGGGCGTGCTGTCGTTCCACGGCCGCAGCGACGACCAGGTGAAGATCCGCGGCCACCGGGTTGAGGTGAAAGAGGTCAACAGCGCACTCCTGGACGTCCCGGGCGTGCGCGACGCGTACACCGCCGTCCAGGACTCCGCAACGGGAAAGAAGCTGATCAGCTACGCCGTCACGGACCAAGAGGGCGACGAGGACATCGTGCTCAGCGAGCTGCGGCGCCGTCTCCCCTCGTACATGTGCCCAGAGCGGATCGTGCGGATCCCCCGGTTGCCGCTCAATGCCAACGGCAAGGTGGACATCACCCGGCTGCCCGCTCCGGCTACCTCCGTACGCCCCTTCACCGGGCGGCTGAGCCCCGAGGAGGAGAAGCTGGCCGCTCTCTGGGCGGAGGTGCTGCACCGCGAACCCGAGCTGATCGGCCCGGACAGCGACTTCTTCGAGCTGGGCGGGACATCCATCACAGCCGGAGCCCTCATCGGCAGGATCGGGCGCGTGCTGGGTGTGGCGCTGAGCTTCCAGGAGCTGTTCGCCACGCGCACGCTGCGCGGCATGACGCGCAGCGTGGCGGAGGGCGAGCCTCAGTCCTTCGCTGCCATCGCGGAGATACCGGCCGGCGGTGACCTGCCCCTGCATCCTCAGCAGCGTGGCCTGTACGCCCTGTGGCAGCTCGACGAGGAGTCGCTCGCGTACAACGTCCCGGCGCGTCTGGACGTGAGCGGGCACCTGGACCCCGAGCGGCTGCGGACCGCCCTGCGGCAGCTGGCGGGGCGTCATGACGCTCTGCGGACGCACTTCGTCACCGAGGTGGACGCTCAGGGCGGGCCCCAGGTGCGGCAGGTCGTCCAGGGCGCGGTGAACGTGCCGCTCGAGGTCCTGTCCCGTTCCGGGGCGCGGACGGACGAGGACGTCGTCGCCCGGTTCGTCCGCCCCTTCGACCTGGGGAACGGCCCGCTGCTACGGGCTCTGCTCGTGCAGGACGAGGACGGTGACGACCGCATTTATCTGGACGTTCACCACATCGTCTTCGACGGGGTGTCGCTCGCGCTCCTGGTCGACGAACTCCTCGACCTCTACGTCGGCGTCCGGCCCGAGGAACCGGCCGCCACCTACGCCGTGGCCGGCCGGTGGCTGGACGGAGAGCTGGAGACCGGTCGGTTCGCGCGGGACGGTGCGTACTGGCTGGAGCGGTTCCGGGACGCACCGCCGCCCCTGGACCTGCCGACGGACCACCCGCGTCCCGCCATCCGCAGCACCCGGGGTGCCGTGGTGCGACGCGAGCTGGGGACGGCGTGTCAGGACGCAGTGCGTCGTTGCGCCGCCGCTCACTCGGTCACCGACTTCTCCGTCCTGCTGATCGCCTACGCCACCGTACTGGCCCGGCTCAGCGGGCAACGGGAACTTGTCGTCGGTTGTCCGATGAGCGGGCGGGTGCATCCCGACCTGGACCGTGTGATCGGCATGTTCGTCAACACGGTTGCGCTGCGCCTGCAGATCGACGACAGCGCGACACTGGGTGACCTGCTGGCCCAGGCCGGCCGTGAGCACCGCAGCGGGCTGACCCACCAGGCCTATCCGTTCGACCGGCTGGTGGAGCAGGTGGCGCCCCAGCGGGATCTGAGCCGCAACGCGCTCTTCGACGCCTTCTTCGCGCTCCAGAACATCGACTTCCACGTCTTCCGCAAGCACGGGCGTCGCGTCACGGTCTCGCTGTTGCATCCCGGCACCAGCCGCTTCGACCTCAACCTGCAGGCATACCAGCGCCCGCAGGGGCTGCGCCTCGAACTCGAGTACTCAACCGCTCTGTTCACGCGGCAGTCGGCGGAGTCCCTGCTGGAGCAGATCGTGGCCGCCCTCGACGAGGTGCTGCACCGTCCCGGCCTTCCCGTATTCCCGCCGGCAACCAGGTCCGCCGAGCCGCCGACGGCCGTGCTCACCGCACCTGCCACCGACTTCGCTTTCTAGGGACCGCTACATGAGTAACGTCATTGCACTTCAGCAGGCGCTGCGCGCCCACCCCGAGCAGGCTGCGTACTGGCGGGCACAGCGGCATGCGTGGACCGAGCCGACCGTTCTGGTCCGGGACCATCTGCGCCGGAATCCCGAGGCCGGCCGGCAGGTGCAGGCAGCGATCCCCCCTTCGGCGGTCGCGGCGGCCGACAAGCTCACCAGCGGCGACCCGATGCTGCAGCGGGTGCTGGCCGGCGCAGTGCTCGCGCTGCTGGCCGCCCGCGCCACCGACCGGCAGGACGTGACCGTCTTCGTTCCGGTCGCCGGCACAGCCGTTCCGCTCTCGGTTCCGGTCGCGGCCGATCAGACCGGCCGCGGCCTGCTCACCGCGCTTCGGGCGCGCTACCTGGAGGCGGCCGAGCACCTCGACATCCCCGTGCAGGCGCTCCTGCGGCACGAGCAGCAGCAGCCGAGCGACATGATGCTGACGCTGGACTCCCAGCTCACGCCGGACCATGCCGAACAGGCAGGTTGCCCGGTCCTGTTCGATGTGCGGGCCGACACGGTCGCCGTCCACTTCGACCCCCGGCTGTTCACCTCCGGCACCGCCCAGCGGCTCGCCGACACCTACGCCCAGCTGTACGCCGTGTTGCTCGCCGACCCCGCAGCCCCTCTCGCGGCACACCTCGCCGCCGACGAGGCCGAAATCGCCGCGATCACCGGCGAGTTCAACGATACCGAGGCGCCGTTCCCTCACACCCGGACGCTGCACAGCTTCCTGGAGAAACGGTCCTCCGGCGACCCGTCGGCGATCGCCGTCGCCGACGACGCCACGACCTACGGCGAGCTGAACGCGGCTGCCAACCGCCTCGCCCGTGTGCTGCGCTCTCGCGGCGTACAGGCCGGCACCGTCGTGGGCGTGTGCCTGCCGCGCTCCAAGGACATGCTGGTCGCAATCTACGCGATCCTCAAGGCCGGCGGCGCCTATCTGCCGGTCGATCCCACCCTGCCGCGCAACCGCGTGGACTACATCCTCGACCACAGCGGAACCGCCCTGGTGGTGACCACGGACGAGACCCGCGAGGTCGTCGCCGACCGCGGGACGGTCGAGGTGACGGCCGCCTACGACGACACCCTCGACCCGCGCGATCTCGAACCTCTGAGCGGGCCCGATGACTTGGCGTACGTCATCTACACGTCCGGCTCCACGGGCAGGCCGAAGGGCGTCATGGTCGAACACCGCGCCATCGTGAACCGCCTCTGGTGGATGCAGCGGGCCTACCCGTTGGGCGGCGACGACGTCGTCCTGCACAAGACGCCCTTCACCTTCGACGTCTCCGTGTGGGAGATCTTCTGGTGGTCCCTCGCGGGCGCCTCCGTGGTCACCCTGCCGGGCGGCGAGGAGAAGAACCCGGAGCGGATCGTGGAGCGCATCGTCACGGCCGGTGTGACCACGCTGCACTTCGTGCCTCCCATGCTCAACGCGTTCCTCCAGTACGTCTCGGCGACCGGCACCGAGGGCCCGCTGAGCACCGTGCGCCGGGTCTTCGCCAGCGGTGAGGCGCTCGCCGTCGCGCACGCCGAACTGTTCCAGAAGGTCATCGGCGCCCATGCCCGGCTGGTGAACCTGTACGGCCCCACCGAGGCTGCCGTCGATGTCACCCACCAGCCGTGCGACACGGTAGACAGCACCCGGTCGATTCCCATCGGGCGCCCCATCGACAACATCCGCCTCTACGTTCTTACACGCGACGGGGCACACGCCCCGCTGGGCACCCCGGGCGAGCTGTGCATCGCCGGAGTGGGTCTGGCGCGCGGCTACCTCAACGCACCCGAGCTGACCGAGGAGCGTTTCCCACTCCATCCGTTCGAGCCGGCCAGCCGTATCTACCGCACGGGTGACCTGGCACGTCGGCTGTCCGACGGGACGATCGAATACCTCGGCCGCATCGACACGCAGGTCAAGATTCGCGGATACCGCATTGAGCTGGGCGAGATCGAGCATGTCGCGGGCGTCTGCCCGGGAGTCACCACCTGCGCCGTGACCGCGGTGGAGGACACCTCAGGGGAAAAGTCCCTTGCCGCCTACGTGGTCGCCTCAGCCGGCTTCGGCACTGACGCGCTGCGCCGGCACCTCGCCGCGGAACTGCCGTCCTACATGGTTCCGCAGCACATCGTCGAGGTCGACGCCATCCCGACCAACCACAACGGCAAGCGCGATCTCAAGGCGCTGCCGCGGCCCACGACCACGGCCACCGGCTCGGACGCCGCGGCTCCCGTCGTGGCGCCGCGCACCTCCACCGAGCAGGCACTCGCCGTCATCTGGAGCGAGGTCCTCGGCGTGGAGACGGTCGGCGTCCACGACAACTTCTTCGCCCTCGGCGGCGACTCGATCAAGTTCATCGGTGTCCTGGCCCGGGCTCGTGCCGCCGGTCTGCGGTTCTCCTTCCAGGACCTGTTCGCCCACCCGACCGTGGGTGAACTCGCCGGCGTCGCCGAGACCGGGGAAGCCTCCGGGGCCGGAAACGAGGCCCCGGTCCCCGTCGAGCCGTTCGCGCTGCTCACCCCGGCGGACCGTGCGGCCCTGCCACCGGGCTCGGTCGACGCCTACCCGATGTCCCAGCTGCAGATCGGCCTGATCTACGAGGCCGCCCGCAGCGATGTCGAAGGCCTCTACCACGACATCCTCAGCTACCCCGTCGGCGAGAGCGTCGACGTCGGCCTGTTCGAGCGGGCCGTCGCGCATGTCGCGGGCCGTCATGCGGTGTTCCGCACCTCGTTCCACCTGCACGGATTCAGCGAGCCGATTCAGGTCGTGCACGCCGAGGTCCCGTCCCCGCTCACCGTGCACGACCTGCGCACGCTGTCCGCCGGCGAACGCCAGGCAGCCCTGGAAGACTTCTCGCGGGAGGAGTTGCGCGCCGGCTTCGGCGACGGTACCCCCGACCTGGTCCGCGTTCACCTGCACCTGCTGGGACCCGAGGAGTTCCAGTACTCACTCAGCTACCACGACGCCGCCCTCGACGGCTGGAGCGTCAACACCATCCACCGCGACCTCTTCACCGCCTACTTCGCCCTGCTCGACGGCCGCGAGCCCGAGGCTCCCACGTACGACGTGTCCTACCGCGACTTCATCTCTCTGGAGCGACAGGCACTGGACTCCGGCGAGCAGCGCGCCTTCTGGCTGGACCTGATGACGGACGCGCAGAGCACCCAGCTGCCGCGCCACCGGGCCCAGACCCCACCGGGCGAGGACCTTCCCGAGGTCGTCATCCATGACGTCGGCCTCCCCGAGGGGCTGTCCGCGCGGTTGATCGAGCGTGCCCACCAGCTGCGCCTTCCGGTCAAGTCGCTGCTGCTCGCCGCGCACATCGCGGTGCTCGGTTTCGTCGCCGGCACGAACGACGTCCTGACCGGCTACGAGCACTCCGGACGCCCGGAGACGGAGGGCGGCGAGACCGTCCCCGGCCTGTTCCTCAACACCGTGCCGTTTCGGCTGCGTCTGCCCGACGACGGCACCTGGGCCGACCTGGCGCGTTCGGCGTACGAGGCGGAGAGCGACATGCTGCCGCACCGCCGCTTCCCCATGGCGGAGATCAAGCGCGCGGTCGGCAGTCGGGAGATGCTTTTCGAGACGGTCTTCAACTTCACTCACTTCCACGTGCTGAAGAGCCTGGGAGAGCGGGACGGGTTTGCTCTGGTCCGCTCTGTCGTCAATGCGCAGACGGAGTTCCCCTTCCGTGCCGAGTTCTCCCAGGACGCGGTCTCCGACGAGGTGCTGCTGAGCATCCACTACCACCCGGACGTCCTCGACGCGGCTCAGACAGCACGCATGGGAAGCTACTACACCCAGGCCCTCACCCTGCTGGCGAGCGAGCCTGACCAGCCGCTCGGCGCGACCTCGCTGATGAGCGCTGAGGAACAGGCCCTGCTGCGGGGGTTCAGTGGTGGGCCCCGGATGGAGTTGCCCGAGGGCACCTTCGTCGACGCGTTCGCCGCGTCGGTCCGGCGCCATCCCGACGCCATCGCCGTGCGGCATGGTGAGCGGGGCCTGACGTATGCCCAACTGGACGAGGAGTCAGACCGATTCTGCGCCTTCCTCGCCAGTCGGGGTGTGCGCGCCGGTGACGTGGTGACGACCATGCTGCCGCGTGGCATGGCCTGGGCGGTGACCGTCCTCGCCCTGCTGAAGAGCGGCGTCGTGTACCTGCCGCAGGAGCGCGCCTACCCCGCCGACCGCATCGCCTCCGTGCTCCGCCGCAGTGGCTGCCGCCATGTCGTCGCAGCCGACGAGGATGCCGCCCGCCTGCGGAGCGTGCTGGACGAAAGGCTCGACGGCATCGAGGTCCTCGCCTATGAGCAGGCCGCCTCGGTCGCTCCGGCCGCGCCCGCCACCCGGCCGGGTCCGGACGATGTCGCGTACATCATCTTCACCTCCGGTTCCACCGGGGAGCCTAAGGGCGCGACGATCCGCCACTCGGGCATGCTGAACCACCTGCTGGCCAAGGAACTCGACCTCAAGCTCGCCAAGTCCGACCGGGTGGCGCAGATCGCCACCCAGTGCTTCGACATCTCGGTGTGGCAATTGCTCGTCGCCTGGATGTGCGGCGGCAGCACCGTGATCTACGGGCAGGACGAGATCGTCGAGGCGGGTGCGTTCCTCGCGGCTCTGCGCGAGGACGGCATCACCATCCTCGAAGTCGTTCCCTCCTACATGGACGCGCTGCTCACCGAGGTCGAGCAGCGCCCGGCCGGCCTGCCCGACCTGCGGTTCAACATGGTGACGGGCGAGCCCCTGCCGCCCGGCCTGACACGCCGCTGGTTCGCGCACTACGACGTCCCGCTCGTCAACGCCTACGGCCCCACGGAGGCATCCGACGACGTCACGCACCACGTCATCGAGCACCCGGTGCAGGACACCCGGACCCCTGTCGGACGGCCGGTCGTCAACACCGGCATCCATGTCGTGGGCTCCGATGACACGCCGCGTCCCATCGGCGGTTACGGCGAGATCTGTGTAACCGGCGCGGGTGTGGGACTCGGCTACGTCAACGACGAGGAGCGCACCGCCGCGGTCTTCGTCGCCAACACCCTCGATGACCGGTCGCAGGTCATGTACCGCACTGGCGACGTGGGGCGCTGGCTGCCCGACGGCAACCTGGACTGCGCGGGCCGCGTCGACCACCAGGTCAAGGTGCGCGGCCACCGCATCGAGCTGTCCGAGATCGACAGCGCCCTGGAACGGCTGCCCGGAGTGGACGGTGCCGTCACCCTGGCCCGAGAACTACGCGGCGAGAAGCGGCTCGTGGCGTTCTACTGCGGTACGGCGGAGCCCGACCTGCCCACGTTCCACGCCGGTCTGTCGGCTTCGCTGCCCGCCTACATGCACCCCGAGATCCTGGTGCGCATGGCGGAGTTCCCGCTCACCGGGAACGGCAAGGTCGACCGCAAGGCCCTTGCCCGCCACGACCTGGCCGCCGTCAGCCGCACCGACGTCGTGCCCCCGGCGGACGAGGACGAGCGGCTGGTACGGGACCTGTTCGCCGAGGTGCTGGGCCATGACCCGAAGACCGTCGGCGTCACCGACAACTTCTTCGAGATCGGTGGCCACTCACTGGCCGCGATGAAGGTCGCGGCGGCCACCGAAGGCCGTATCTCGCTGCGGGACCTGCTGGCCCAGCCCACGGCACGGCATCTGGCACGAGGGCTCGTGCGGCAGACCGGCACCCAGCGCGACCTCCTGGTCGACCTCACCGCGGCCGCGGGCGGCGCGGGCGACCGGCCGCGGGCGACCGTGGTGTGTGTTCCCTTCGCGGGAGGCAGCGCGGTCAGCTACGTCGCCCTCGCCAGGGAATTCGGCCAGGCGGGAATGCCGGTCCGCGTGCTCGGCGTGGAACTGCCCGGACGTACCCGACACGACAGTTTCGCTCCCGTCCCAGTGGAACAGCTCGCGGAGCAACTCGCCGAGGAGATACAGCGCTCGGTCGACACCCCCGTCCTGCTGCTGGGCCACTGCGCCGGATCCGCGCTCGGCCTCGCCACCGTGCCCCGGCTGCGCGAGCGCCGAGTGGACGTGCGAGGACTGCTCGTGATCGCCAAGCTACTCAAGTCCGTGGACCCCTCCGCGCACGCCTCGAACGAGGTGGTCGACATGTCGGAGGAGGAGATCCTGACCTGGCTGGTGGACAACACCGGCCTGCAGGACATCGCCGGCCTCGGGGCCAAGGAGCGAACGGACCTGGCCCGCGCCTTCCAGTACGACACGGCCCAGGCCACGCGCGCCTTGCACCAAGCCCTGTCCACGCTGCCCGCGAGCCGCCTCGATTGCCCGCTCACCGTCCTGCTGGCCGAGGACGACCCACTGGCGCAGGGCCACAAGGAGACGGCACGCAACTGGGAGCTGTTCAGTGACGCCGTACGGGTCGAGGTCGGCGCCGACGGCGGCCACTACCTCAACGCGACCCATCCCGAGCGGATCGCCGCCGCCCTCCGCGCAGGTCTGGGGATATGACCTCGTGACCACCGTGACCATCGTGCTCATGGGCGCCGTGACGTTCGCCCTGCGGTTCTGCTTCTTCGGACCGCTCAAGCCGGAGCAGCTGCCGGGCGGCATCGAGCGGGCCCTGCCCTACGTGATGCCCGCCGTCCTGATGGCGATCATCGTGCCGTCCGTCATCCTCGCCCCGTCCCCGGACGACGGCCCCGGCTGGCTCTCGCCCTATCTGGTGGGCGCGCTGGTCGGGTTCGGAGTGGGCGTCTTCAAGAAGGACAACTTCTTCCTCGTCTTCGCCTCCGCCGTCGCCGCGTTCGCCCTGGCCAAGTTCCTGCTGTGACGGAGTCCACGATGAGCACATCCTCCACACCCGCCCGGCCGGTGAGCCGCGGGCGGGAGATCCGCACCGGACTCCGCGACGCGACCCCCCTCGCACTCGGTGCCCTGCCCTTCGGGCTGCTGTTCGGCGCTGTCGGACAGCAGGCGGACCTCAGTCTGCTCGACACCATGCTGTTGAGCGCCCTCGTCAACGGCGGCTCCGCCCAGATGATCGCCACAGGCCTCATGGCGTCCGGCACGGCTTGGTTCCTCGTCGTCGCGACCTGCCTGGTCGTGAACATGCGGCACGTGTTCTACTCGGCGGCCCTGTCGGCGAAGGTCCGGCATCTGCCGACGCTGTGGCGGGCCGTGCTGGCCTACGGCATGATCGACGCGATCTACGTGCTGGCCGCCAAGCGGTACGAGAACGCCACCGACGACCGGCGCGGCCAGCAGCACTGGTACGTCCTGGCCGCGTCGGTCCTGATGTACGTCGGCTGGCTCTCCAGCACTCTGGTCGGCTACGTGTTCGGCAAGGACGTCACACGCATCGACGGCCTGGGACTCGACTTCGCGATCTACGCCACGTACATCGGCCTGGTCGTCTCCTGCTTCACCAGCAAGCGCGCCGTGGCTGCCGGCCTGATGGGCGGCGTGCTGGCCTTGGCCCTGCATCGGCTGCCGTACCAGAGCGGCCTGTTCTGCGCCACGCTGGCAGCAACCGTCGCCCTGGCGCTGTGGGAGGGCCGCGTGCGGGCCGAGGACGGCACACCCAAGAGCGCCGAGCAGGAGCCGACCGCCAACGGCTGAGAACCGGCCCTGACCACCCCATTCGTTTTCCGTTCATTCGAGGAGCTCCGCCTTGTCCACTGTCCCTCCTTTCTCCGTCGTCAGCGGAGCCACCGTGCACGACGTCCTCGTCGGCCGTGAGCAGGACATCGTCGACCTCATCGCCCGGGCATATACGGCCCACGGCCGGGAGCAGACCGTCAACCCGCCCAGCTACTTCCTTCGCTTCCCGGACCGGCCGGACTCCCGCATCATCGCGCTGCCCGCGTCCCTGGGCGCCGAGTTCGCAGTGGACGGCATCAAGTGGATCTCCAGCTTCCCGGCCAACATCGCCTCGGGGCTGCCCCGGGCCTCTGCTGTCCTGATCCTCAACGACCACGACACCGGTTACCCGTTCGCGTGCCTGGAGAGTTCCATCATCAGCGCCACGCGCACCGCGGCGTCCGCCGCGCTGGCCGCGGACCGGCTGCACACCGGCCGGGAGCGCCCGCGCCGCGTCACCTTCGTCGGCACCGGCCTGATCGCCCGCTACATCCACCAGT
This sequence comes from Streptomyces sp. MNU76, assembly GCF_020982545.1. GTDB lineage: Bacteria > Actinomycetota > Actinomycetes > Streptomycetales > Streptomycetaceae > Streptomyces. The sequence goes on from NZ_JAJKLK010000008.1 coordinate 373,493, forward strand.
ATCTGTCCGGCACCGGCTGGGACTTCGATACCATCAACATCTACGACCACGCCCCGGAATACGCCCGCAGTTTCGCCGACTACGTCTCGGGCACGGGACACGGCGGCACCGTGAACGTCCTGGACGACGCCGAGACGGCCGTCCGCGCCTCCGAGCTGATCATCTTCGCCACCACGGCGGCGGAACCCCACATCAAGGACGTGGACTGGTTCGCGCACAATCCGACAGTGCTCCACATCTCCCTGCGGGACCTCTCGCCGGAGATCATCCTGTCCGCCACCAACATCGTGGACGACGTCGAACACTGCCTGAAGGCGCAGACCTCACCCCACCTCGCCGAACAGGCCACGGGAGACCGTTCGTTCATCGACGGCACCCTCTACGACGTGCTGGAGGGCAAGGCCGAGATCCGCGCCGATCGCCCGGTGGTCTTCTCGCCGTTCGGACTCGGCGTGCTCGACCTGGCCGTGGGTGCGCACGTCTACAGCGAGGCGACCCACCGTGGCCTGGTGACCCCTGTCCCCGGTTTCTTCCACGACCTGAACCGTTACGCCTGACACTGAGGATGTGACGCGGTGACGCAAGCCGTTGCGGTGGCGGGTGGTGCGGCCGGGTAGCACCGTCGGTGACGGCTGAGGGCCCGCCGGACGTTGACGCGTCGGCGGGCAAGCACAAGGTACGCAGCGTGACTGTTGACTCCCCGTGAGGTCGTTGGAGGTCGCCCGAAAATCGTCCGGGTCGGGTGTGCTGTGGCCAACAGTGCTGCTCTGCGAACGGAGTACGGCTGCAGCTCGAAGAGTTGATGTTCTCCTCGGTGGAAGGTGTGTCCGTGGAGTCGGTCGAGGTGACCGACACGGTTGTCCGGCTGGAAGCCCGGTCCACGGCAAACCGGGCGGCCTAATCCGGAATTAAGAGCGGTCCGTTGGGGGCGACATCCGCGACGGAGCGTTCGAGTGGTGGCGGCCCGTGCGGTGCCGAGTGGATGCAAGCGGGCGGCTCGGCCCATGAGGCCTTCGGACAGACGGGGCACATCTCGGCCCGCATTGGCCGCCACCACGAACCGATGGAAGCCCCCGGAACGCTGGACGTACGCCGGAGGCTCAGCTCAAAGCGAGCCCGAAGGGTGTTGGCGCCCGCTGGCGCTGGGCGGACGCTTGACGTCCCTCCCGGCCTGCGATGCCTACCGAAAGAACGGCGACGCCCAGCGTCAACGAGCGTCAACACCACTTCGAGCATCACTCGTTGGTGTTGGTGATGCGAGCCCACTCCACGGTGACCTCTTACGACGCCCGAGCACTGAGCTCCCGCGAAGACCGAGGCCCGCGGGGCGAGCTGGTGCCACGAACAGCTACTGAGGTGGCGGACCGGCCGTGAGGGGCTGAGTCCTGGGATTAGGTCGCTGCGTGGCGCGCGTGAGCTCGCGAACGATCAGGAAGAGCATGGCGGAGGGGACAAACTTGATCTACTGCGGTATCGACTGGGCCGAGCGCACACACGACGTCGCCCTGGTCGACGACAGCGGCCAGCTGCTCGCCAAGCGGCACATCACCGACGACGCGGCTGGCTACAAGATCCTTCTGGACCTGCTCGCCGACTACGGCGACTGTGAGGACAACCCGATCCCGGTCGCGATCGAAACCTCCCGCGGACTGCTTGTGGCCGTGCTGCGGACCGGTAAGCGGCAAGTGTTCGCCATCAATCCGATGGCCGCTTCCCGCTACCGCGATCGGCACTCCGTTTCCCGCAAAAAGTCCGATCCCGGCGACGCCCTGGTCCTGGCGAACATCTTGCGCACCGACATGCACGCCCACCGGCCGCTGCCACAAGACAGTGACCTGGCCCGCGCCGTCGCAGTTCTTGCACGTGCCCAGCAGGACGCCGTCTGGAATCGCCAGCAGATCGCCAACCAGCTCCGCTCCTTGCTGCGTGAGTACTACCCGGCTGCCCTGGCAGTCGTGGAGACCTGGAAGAAGGGCCTTTGCCGGCCTGAGGCACACGAACTCCTCCGCCTCGCTCCCACGCCGACGCGAGCCGCAAGGCTGACCCGTGCGCAACTCCAGTCGGCCCTCAAGCGGGCCGGCCGCCAGCGCGGCATCGAAGCGGAAGCCGACCGCCTCCACGAGGTCCTCCGAGGCGACTGGGCTCATCAGCTGCCCCTCGTCGAAGACGCTCTCGGCAAGCAGATGCTCGCCCTGCTCATTCAGCTTGAAGCCGCCTGCAAAGCTGCCACCGACCTCGAAGAGGCGGTGGCAGAAGCATTTCCTCAGCACCCGGATGCTGAGGTCACCCTCAGTTTCCCCGGCCTCGGCGTCCGGGTGCTGGCCGAGATCGGTGACGACCGGCAGCGCTTCTCGGACGCCCGTGGGTTGAAGGCCTATGCCGGCGCATCACCTATCACCAGGGCGTCCGGCAAGAAGTCCAGCGTCACCAGGCGCTGGGTGAAGAATGACCGTCTCACCCATGCCGGCTACCTCTGGGCCTTCTCTGCCATCAGCGCCTCTTCTGGCGCCAAGGCGCACTACCGCAGGCGCCGTGACGACCATGGTGACTGGCACGCAGCGGCTCAGCGAAACCTCTTCGATCGCATGCTCGGACAGCTCTACCACTGCCTCCAACGCCACGAGCTATTCGACGAACAGACTGCGTTCCCCGTCGAACTCGCCGTCGCGGCTTGACACGTTAAGCGCCTGAGGTGTCTGTCCGGGATGCGATCGCTGGGTGAGTGGAAAACACGGCTCCTACCTGCGGTTTCGCCGTGATCTACCGACGGCCGGCGAGTTCGTTGTGGTGGCACTACGAGTGCGCCGGTTCGTCTGCATGGAAGACTCCTTGTCCGCACAAGACCTTTGCCGAGCAGGCACCCGGTCTCACCCCGCCGGTTCGGCGCCTTCGGGGCGCCCGTCAGCCGGAACACCCTGCTGAGGTGGCCCTCCCCTCATAGCGTGGAGCCCGTGATTGCAGGGGAAGTTGGGGTTCATGGGGTCCAAGAAACAGCCGTACGACGCCGAGTTCCGTGAGGGCGCCGTTCGCATCGTGATCGAGACTGGGAAGCCGGTCCCGGAGGTAGCCGAGGAACTCGGCATCAACCCCGGCACCCTCCACAGCTGGGTCTCGCGCTGGCGCCGTAACGGAACGGCGTCGTCGGACCGGCCCGCGCAGACCGCGGCCAGCGGGCGGGTGCGCGAGGCCGAGCGCGTGGAACTGGAGCGGCTGCGGCGTGAGATGAGCGAGAAGAACAAGCGCATCCGGGAGCTGGAGATGGAGCGTGATGTCCTCAAGCGATGCATGGTCCTCTGGGTGAAGTGACCGAGAACGCTCCGGAGGCGCTGGTCGCCTTCATCGGTAACCAGAGGGCCGAGTACGGCGTCCCGCACCGGGTGGCCTGCCGGGTGGCCGGGGTGAGCGAGGCGTGGTTCTACAAATGGCGCCGCCGGCCGGACGAACCGACGAACCGCGAGGTCAGACGCGCGAGGCTGGAGGAGAGGATCGTGTACTTCTTCCGGGAGTCGGGCCGGACCTACGGCTCGCCGAGGATCACGCTCGATCTGTGGGCGGAGGGCTGGCAGGTCTCGGAGAACACGGTCGCCAAGATCATGGCCGAGCTCGGGCTCCAGGGTCGCAAGCCCCCGCGGCGGCGGTCGTTGACCCGGCAGGGCAAGCGGAAGGCCGCCCCTGACCTGGTGCACCGCCGGTTCGAAGCGGTGGCGCCGGATGTGCTGTGGTACGGCGACATGACGGAGATCGAGACCGCTGAGGGCAAGGTCTACCTGGCCACGGTCCTGGACGCGTTCTCGCGCCGCTGCCTCGGGTACGCGATGGGCGAGCACCACGATGCGGCCCTGGTCGGCGCGTCCTTGCAGATGGCCGCAGCGACGCGGGGCGGTCGCAGGGACGGGACGATCTTTCACAGCGATCGCGGGGCGGAATATACGTCCGAGGCGTACAACGGCCTGTGCGACCGGTTGGGCGTGGTGCAGTCCATGGGGCGGGTGGGGTCGGCGCTGGACAACGCCGCCGCGGAGTCGTTCAACTCGCTGATCAAGGTGGAGTACATCCACCGGCATCGCTTCGCGACCCGCACCGAGGCGCGGCTGAGGATCGCGACCTGGATCACCGGGTTCTACAACCCCAGGCGCAGGCACAGCGCGGCCGGCGGCCTGCCGCCGGAAGAGTTCGAACGGATCATCATCGAAGCACGCAACCAGAGCGGCCAGAGGTGCCAGGCCGCATAGAAGAGGTCTCTACGAAACGAGGGGATTGACAGAGGCTCATCACTCACTGGTTCATCGAGCGGCCCGGCATCGAGAGAGTCGGCGGTTGTGGCCGTGGGTGAAGGGGCGCAAGAAGGTGCGGCATCCGCGATGGGATTCGGCTCGTCGACCGCAGTGACGGCATGCCAGGGTTGCACCTCGCGGATGTTCTCGCGCCTACGTTGCGGCGTCCCCGTCCGGCGTCCGGCTCTTCACATTGAGCATCGGGATGAAGATCTGCGCGAGCGGCCCGATGGCGACGGCGTAGATGAGCGTGCCGATGCCGAGCGTCGCGCCGAGCAGGAACCCGATGGCCAGCACGGTCAGTTCGATCACCCAGCGGACAACCCGGATGGGGTGGCCGCGGGCCGCCCACCCGGTCATCAGCCCGTCGCGGGGCCCCGGCCCGAGGCCGGCGCCGATGTACGCACCGGTGGCGACGCCGTTGAGTACGACGCCGGCGATCAGGACGGTCCAGCGCAGCCATATCGCCTCGGGCACGGGCGTCCAGGCCATGAAGAGGTCCATGACCGTGCCGACCAGCAGCACATTGAGCACGGTGCCCAGACCGGGCTTGTTGCGGAGCGGGATCCACAGCAGCAGCACCAGGGCACCGATGATGTTGGTCCACATGCCGATGCCCAGACCGACGGTCCGGGACAGGCCCTGGCTCAGCGCATCCCACGGCTCGACACCTAGCCCGGACTGGATCACCATCGCGTCGCTGACGCCGTACAGGACGAGCCCGAAGACCAGCTGCGACAGCCGGCGCGTGGGCCGGTCGGGAATCAGCGGTCGCTGGATGATCGCGCCGATTCCGCGTGATGTCCGGCCTGACGTGCCGCCTACCGCGGCGCCGGGGCTGTCACGCATCGACGTCATGGGAGCTCCTGGGCTGCTGGGTGCGGGTGTTGGAGGGAACGCTGAGTGCGCCGGGCGCGGGGGCTCTGCGGCGCGAGGGCGCGGCGAGCCATCGTGCCACCTCGTCCAGGTACCCGGGCACGTCCATCAGGAAGGCGTCGTGACCTCCCCGCGAGGTCTCCTCGTGGAAGTGCGCACAGCTGACGCCCGCCTTGTCCAGCTGCTCCATGATGTGGCGGCTGTGCTCGACGCCGTACAGCCGGTCCGACTCGAAGCTGAAGAGGTACACGTCGGGCTCCGCCTCGGCGACCTCCTCGTACGGCGTCGCGAAGGCGTCGAACAGGTCCATGGCACTGGTCAGACAGAGGTAGCTGTTCGCGTCGAAGCGCGCGACGAGTTTGTCCGCCTGACGCTCCAGATAGCGTTCCACTGAGAACGGCCCCCATGCGGCGATCCCCTCCGTGCGGGCTCCGTGCGGCGGCGGAGCGAGGTCGCGGTCGAACTTCGCCTGTAAGGAGTCCCCGGACATGTAGGTGAGATGGCCGATCATGCGGGCGATGCCCAGTCCCGCGTCCGGCCCCTCGCCGGCTCGATAGGCGCCGCCTTGGAACCGTGGGTCGCTGCGGATCGCGGCGCGTCCGATGGCGTTGAATGCGAGGTTGTCGGTGGACAGCAGGGCGGAGGTGGCGATCAGTCCGTACCGCTGAGCATCCCTCGGATGGCGCAGCAGCCACTCCAGCGCCTGCATGCCGCCCAGGGAGCCGCCGACGACCGCGTGCAGCCGTCCGACGCCGAGCCGGCGCAGCAGCTCGCGGTGGACGGCGACCATGTCGGCGACGGTGATCTGCGGGAACGGCGCCCACGTCGCGCGGTCGGCGAGCGGAGCCGGTCCCAGGGTGCCCGAGCAGCCGCCGAGCACATTGGCGCAGATCACCTGGAACCGGTCCGTGTCGATCGGCCGGCCCGGCCCCACCATCGACTCCCACCAGCCCGGAGCGTCGTCCGGATGGTGGCGGGTCACATGCGCGTCGCCGGTCAGGGCATGACAGACGAAGACCGTGTCCGTGCCTGTGGGGTCGGGCGGGCCGTACCGTTCGAAGGCCACGGGCACATCGGTGAGGGTCCGGCCGGATTCCAGGCGCAGCGGCCGGTCCGCGCCGAAGAGCACCAGGCGCTCCGGGCGCCGAGAAGCATTCGTCATCTGCGCCTCCGGGAACGTTGGGTGGCGGCCGCTCCGAACGCGGTGAACAGCGACTTGGAGACCGGGTCGGAGGAGGCATACCACTCGGGATGCCACTGCACGGCGAGGGCGAGGGAGGGGGCGTCCGCCACCGAGACCGCCTCGACGACGCCGTCGGCGGTCGCCGCCTCGAGCCTGAGTCCCGGCGCGAGACGGTCGATCGCCTGCTGGTGCAAGGAGTTGACCCGTACGGTGTCCTGCCCGACGATCTCGCGCAGCAGACCGCCGGGGGTCACCGCGATGTCGTGCGCGGGAAGGTACTGCTCGTCTCGGGACAGGCTCAGATCCTCGCGGTGCCCCGCGCCGATCGGCAGCGAGCCGATGTCCCGCAGAGTCCCGCCGTACGCCACGTTCAGCTCCTGGAGCCCGCGGCAGACGCCGAGGATGGGCAGGCCGGCGCCGATCGCCAGGGGGAGCAGCGCCAGGGCCAGCTCGTCCCGCTCGGGTGCGCGCGGGCCAGGCTCGGGCGGGCTGCCGTACCGCTCTGGCGCCACATTGGACTCGTGGCCGCCCAGAACGATCCCGTCGAAGCGGTCGAGCACCGACGGCAGCCAGGCGGCGGGCCCCTGCACCAGGGCGACCGCGCAGCCGGAGACGTCCTCCAGCGCCGACACGTAGACCTGACGGACCGCCGCGTGCGGGACGCCGTCGATGTCCTCGGTGACGCAGGCGAGCGCGACCAAGGGCGTGCTCGTGTCCGGTGCGCTCATATCGCCTTCAGCGCTTGGTCGAGGTCGGCGAGCAGGTCGTCGATGTGTTCCACGCCGACTGCGAGCCGGATCGACCCCTGTGTGACGCCGGCGGCGATCTGCTCCGCCTCGGGGAGTTGGGCGTGGGTGGTGGAGGCGGGGTGGGTGGCCATGGACCGCACGTCTCCGATGTTGGTGACGTGCGAGATCAGCCGGAGCGCCTCGATGAACCGGCTGCCGGCTTCCCGGCCGCCCTTGACCTCGAACTGCACCAGCGGGCCGGTGTTGCCGCGGAGATAGCGGCGTACACGCTCGCCCTCTTCGCCGCCGACGAGGGCGGGGTGGATGACCTGGTCGACGAGCGGATGGCCGTGCAGGAAGGCGGCCACCTTGGCGGAGTTCTCGCCGTGCACCCGCATCCGCAGCGGAAGCGTCTCCAGCCCCTGGAGCAGCAGGAAGGCGTTGAATGGGCTCAGGCAGGGCCCGAGGTCGCGCAGCAGCGTCTCGCGGGCCTTCAGCAGATAGCTGCTGCGGCCGAGCGCGCCGCTGAGCTCCTTGCCGGTACGCGTCCACACGACGTCGCCGTGCGCCGGGTCGGGCGTGGTCATCAGCGGATGGCGGTCGGCGTGCCGCTCCCAGTCGAAGGTTCCGCCGTCGACGATCAGCCCGCCGAGGCTGGAGCCGTGTCCTCCGATGTACTTGGTGGCGGAGTACGCCAGGATGTGCGCGCCGAGCTCGATGGGGCGCAGGACATACGGCAGCATCGTGTTGTCGAGGACCAGCGGCAGGCCGTGGGACTCGGCGACCTGGGCGACCTCCTCGATGGGGAAGAGCCGCAGGCGGGGGTTGGGCAGGGTCTCGCCGAAGTAGCAGCGGGTGCGCTCGTCGGTCGCGGCGGCGAAGTTCGCCGGGTTCTCGGGGCTGACGAACCGCGTCTCGATCCCGAAGCGGGCGAAGGTGTTCGCCAGCAGGTTCCAGGTACCGCCGTAGAGCTCGTTGGAGCTGACGATGTTGTCGCCGGCCTGGCAGATGTTGAGCAGGGCGAGGCTGACGGCGGCCTGCCCGGAGGCGACGGCAAGCGCGGCGGCCGCGCCGTCGACCGCGGCCATGCGCTCTTCGAGCACGTCGCAGGTCGGGTTGTTGAGCCGGGTGTAAGCCTGCCCGTCCTGGATCAGGTCGAAGATGCCCGCGGCGACAGCCGTGCTGGGCAGCTCGTACGCGGCGGTCTGGAAGATCGGGGTCACCATGGGTGGGGTGATGCCCAGCCGTGCCTGCGAGCCGCCGTGTACGACGGCCGACTCGGGCCTGGTGAACTCCTTGGCTGCGAGAGCCTTGTGGTCAGGCTGCGACATCGCGCCCCTCTTGGATCCGGTTCTCGGGCGTGGCTTCTTGGTTGGGCGTCATGGAGCGGACGATCGCCGACATGGTGCTGGGCTGCCCCTCGGGCCCGCGGTGGAACAGCCCGCCGAGCGCCTGGTCGACGGCGGCGTAGTTCGGGTCCCGAAGCCGAATCTTGCGCGTCTTGTGCAGGTTCCAGAACGGGGTGCGGGGGTCCAGGTGGTGCTCCAGGTGGTAGTTGTCGTTGTGAATGCCGGTCAGGAACTTCTCCCAGCTGCGGCTCTTGCGGTTGCGCGTCATGTACAGATCGATGTTCGAGTCGCGCACCAGCGGTGTGTGCTCGGAGAGTTCGATGTACCAGCCGAGGATTTGGAAGCTCGTGAGGTACGGAACCACCCAGAACAGAAGAAGCCCCAGCAGCCACCCGCCGTACCAGGCGAGCCCGACGACAAGAGCCCAGAACAGCCAGAACCCAGCCCGGTCCATCGCCCGCTTGCGCCGCTGCACGGGCGAGGAGACCTCGGCTCGCTTCTCGACGCCCTTGAGGACGCGGTAGCGGTTGCGCACGAGATAGCGCAGATAGGCCCAGGTCTGCGTGCCCAGCAGTGGGAAGATGACGACCCGCCGCACGTAGTCGGCCGTGGCCGACTGCCGATACGCGCCCTGCTCGATGAAGAACCGCAGATCGGGGTCGCCGTCCGGGCTACCGAGCTTGGGGTGGTGGGTGAAGACGTGGGAGACCTTGTAGGCGTAGTGCTGCTGGAAGATCGGATACGCGGTCAGCAGTGTTCCGGCGAACATCTGGAGCCGCTTGTCGGCGACGCCCACACCGTGCGCGCAGTCGTGCAGCAGGGTGGACAGCCCTCGCTGCCGGGCCCCGATGACGAGGACGGCGAGCGGATACAGCCAGTAGGAGCCGTAGACGCAGGAAAGGACACAGAGCACCATCCAGAACGCGTCCTCGGCCCAGGCGACGAAGACATGCCAGTTGTCAGCCCGGTTGAGTTCGTTGAGTTCTTGCTGGACATCGGAAGGGAATCTGTACATCCGGTAGCGCCGGCCGTCGTACGCCCATGCGTCGCCAGTGCTCAACTACTACTCCTCGTGCCCCGGTCCGGCAGGAACTGTCGTGCTGAGCTGCAGTGCTGTCGTGCAACCGTGCGAGTCTGGTGACAGGAGCCAGCACAGGGCAATAGAGTTTTGAGACAGTAGTGAAATCGCCGACGCCTCTCACCTCGAGTCGTCGTGAGCGAATCGGGTGCCTTCGAGCGTTCGCGTGGCGGCCTCCACACGGGGGCCGTGCCAGTCCAGGCACGGGCGCTGTCACGTTGTTGGGTGGGTAGGTGTCTGATGGTGCGTCGTGGCGTGGTGGAGCCCGGTTTCGGGCTGTGCTCGGGCCGTGGTGGAGGGGTAGGCGGCGCTGGTGATCTGTTCCCAGATGGCGAAGCGGACGGTCATCTCGGCTCGGTAGTGGTGTGCGGACAGCCGGTGGCGTCGGGGGCGGAAGTGGGGTGAGATGCCGCTGAACGCGGCCAGGAACCGCTGGGCTGCGCCGGTGCTGCGGAAGCCTTTCATCGCTCGTTCGCGCTGCCTTGTTGGCTGGTGGCTGTTCTCCGCCCGGTTGTTCAGCCCCTTGTGGGAGCGGTGCTCGACGGAGGGCATGACCTCGCGGTGGGCCGCGCCGTAGGAGCGGAGCTTGTCGGTGACGATCACCCGCGGCACCGTGCGGGTCTTCTTCATCAGCCTGCGCAAGAAGTGCCTGGCCGCGGCTTTGTCCCGGCGGCTCTGTACCAGGATGTCCAGGACGTTGCCGTCCTGGTCGACCGCCCGCCACAGATACTTCTGTTCCCCATTGATCTTGATGAAGACCTCGTCCAAGTGCCACTTGTCACCAGGTCGGGGCCGGCGGCGGCGCAGCGAATCGGCGTACCGCTGCCCGAACTTGGCGCACCAGCGGCGCACCGTCTCGTACGAGACGACGATCCCCCGCTCGAGCATCAGCTCCTCGACCTCGCGGAAGCTGAGGGGGAAGCGGTGGTACAGCCACACGCAGTGGGAGATGACCTCGACCGGGTATCGGTGCCCCTTGTACGACGGAGCCACGGCCCCCACGGAACAGCCCCCTCCAACACGATCAACCAGAAGATCATCCCACCCGCTCAGCCAACGTGACAGCGCCTTCACTCCTTCATGTGTACGTACGGTTCTTGACCTGAGGTTCCCCCGAGATGCGGAGGATGGTGACAGAGGGTCAGATGGTTCTCATGAGAGGAACATCGACCATGAGTGGGCCCCAATGATGGTGTTTGACCACACCAGCAGGGCCGCTTGGGCCAGTGTCAAGGGGTGGCGGAGCGACCGACGGCCCGCCAGCCGGCCATCACCAGGGTGGTTGTGCCGGAGATGAAGATCAGGTTGCCGAGCAGGTCCAGCCACAGTGGGACCTCGACCAGCGACCGCTGCGCCACGGCGAAAGCCAGGTGGGGCACCAGTGCGCCGGCGGCCAGGGCGAGGCGGTGGCGTGGCGACCAGCCGGGGCGGGCCGACCATCGTCTGACCGCTGTCACGCCCCAGGCGACGAGGACCAGGTAGACCGTCACCACCGCCGGCGCGGGCCCGACCTGGGCGGCGCCAGCGACGAAGAGGAGCGTGGCGCTCACCGCAGCTGCGGCGGCCCGTTGAGGCGTGGGCGCCGCCCCGGCGGGAACCACGGGCCGACCGGAGGCAGCGAGCTCGGGTGGCGCCGCGGGAGGGGCAGCGCCGTCACCTGCGGCTCGGGACGGACGGCGCGGCGTGCGAGCCAGCCACCCGGCGAGCGCGAAAAGTGCCGTCACCGCCACCGCGGCGCCGGCCAGGTGTGCGGACGACGGCACGAAGTCGTCCTCGGACAAGGTGATACCGGCCGTCGCCGCTCCGCCCAGGCCGATGGCCAGCACGGCCCAGGCAAGGCCGCGGGGGGTGAGCCAGGGCCGATCGGCGAGGTCGCCGCCCAGGGCCTCCACCAGAGCGATGGGCACGCAGATGCTCCACACGGCGTGGAGCAGTACGACGAACGTCGTCCACCACGACCCGATACCGAGCGCCGGGATCCACCCGAAGTCGAGCAGCCGCAGGTCAGCATAGTCGGGGTTGAACAGCGAGAAGCTGATGAACGACTCCTCGACCACGCCGTAGGCCAAGCCCAGAGTGAAGATGACCGGCCAGGGCCGCGCGGAGCGACGGCCCAAGTCGCGGATGAACACGGCGGCGCCGCCGTACAGGGGCGCGTAGATCACCAGCAGCCATACGTAGATGACTGGCAAGTTGCCCGAGGCGAACTCGGCCACCAGCGGCGCCGTGGCCACCAGCGCCCAGGCGAGACGACGGCGCCGTCGGCGGTCGGGCGTGCCGGCCCGCGGCACCTCGGCTGGCGTCACCCCCGCCACGAGCTGACCACGCCAGCGCCGACGAACACGCCCGCGAACAGCACGGTGAGGGCGAGCAGTGTCCCGTCGGGCTCACCCCGGGCCACACTGACCAGGTACCACCCGGTGACGACCAGGCCGAGAACGCCACCGGCTACCGACAACGAGCGCATGTACAGAGCGCGGTTGCGCTCGTCGCCGGCGCCCCCGACGGCCCGGATGGCGTCAATGCGGCGGCGGCCCAGCGCCAGGGCAAGGGCGAAGACCAGCATGCTCGTACCGGCCAGCAACCCGGCCACCAGCCCCTGGCCTAATCCGAAAGCCAGCCCTGACGCGACGGCGATGCCCAGGTACCAGGCCATGTCGGCCCGCCACGCCGTCACGGGATCTACGTCCATCATTACGCGTCACCTTCGCTCGGTGTGAACAGCTGCTCGATGACCGTGCCGAAGAAGCCGGCCAGCGCGAACGCGAGCGGGAGCGAGGGGAGATAGCGCCCGGTCTCGATGGCGTTGATGGTCTGCCGCGACACACCCACGGCCTCAGCCAGCTCGGCCTGAGAGATCCGTCGCTCGAGTCGGTACTCCCGCACATGGTTTCGCACGGTGACAAGTTTCCTTGTCACACCAGTGAATGTCAAGGAAACTTGTCACCTTCTTGACGTCACGGCCCGCTCGGACCTCGTTCAGCCACAGGCTGATCACGGGTATGAGGTTGAATCCCAGGCGCTGTCACGTTGGCTGAGCGGGTGGGATGATCTTCTGGTTGATCGTGTTGGAGGGGGCTGTTCCGTGGGGGCCGTGGCTCCGTCGTACAAGGGGCACCGATACCCGGTCGAGGTCATCTCCCACTGCGTGTGGCTGTACCACCGCTTCCCCCTCAGCTTCCGCGAGGTCGAGGAGCTGATGCTCGAGCGGGGGATCGTCGTCTCGTACGAGACGGTGCGCCGCTGGTGCGCCAAGTTCGGGCAGCGGTACGCCGATTCGCTGCGCCGCCGCCGGCCCCGACCTGGTGACAAGTGGCACTTGGACGAGGTCTTCATCAAGATCAATGGGGAACAGAAGTATCTGTGGCGGGTGGTCGACCAGGACGGCAACGTCCTGGACATCCTGGTACAGAGCCGCCGGGACAAAGCCGCGGCCAGGCACTTCTTGCGCCGCCTGCTGAAGAACACGGGTGCGGTGCCGCGGGTGATCGTCACCGACAAGCTCCGCTCCTACGGCGCGGCCCACCGCGAGGTCATGCCCTCCGTCGAGCACCGCTCCCACAAGGGGCTGAACAACCGGGCGGAGAACAGCCACCAGCCAACAAGGCAGCGCGAACGAGCGATGAAAGGCTTCCGCAGCACCGGCGCAGCCCAGCGGTTCCTGGCCGCGTTCAGCGGCATCTCACCCCACTTCCGCCCCCGACGCCACCGGCTGTCCGCACACCACTACCGAGCCGAGATGACCGTCCGCTTCGCCATCTGGGAACAGATCACCAGCGCCGCCTACCCCTCCACCACGGCCCGAGCACAGCCCGAAACCGGGCTCCACCACGCCACGACGCACCATCAGACACCTACCCACCCAACAACGTGACAGCGCCGCCGTCGGCCCACACCAGCGTGATCTTGCGGAACCGGGTTCGCAGGCGGGGCAGCATGACGCGGGCGGCCTGGCGGTCGGTGACGTCGGCGGCACACACCAGCACCACCAGCAGCAGGCCCAGGCAGTCCGTGATGACGTGTCGGCGCCTTCCGTTGATCTTCTTGCCGCCGTCATAACCGCGCGTGGCGGCGGGCACCGAGGCGGCGCCCTTGACCGACTGGGAGTCGATGACCGCAGCGGTCGGCTCCTGATCTCGGCCCTCGGGCCTCGCGGGCCCGGCCGCGCAGCCGGTCGTGGAACTCCTTGACCAGGCCGTGCTCCCGCCACCTGCGGAAGAAGGCGTACACCCGGTCCCAGGCAGGGAGGTCGGCGGGCATGGAGCGCCACTTGATGCCGTTGTCGCAATGCCGTTGCTTGACCTACTGAAGTATCGCGGGCGTAAGGGTGATGACTTTCTCCGGAACCCTCGTGTACCTCGCCTGACCTGGCCTTTCTTGCGCACGATGTACTGCGAGACCGGATGGCGGGTATAGCGGTCCGCTGCGCGTAGTCGCCGTAGCCCGTTGTCGAGCTTGCGCACGACTTTCGTGGCCATCCGCTTCATGAACTGCCGTAGACGGCGGGTTGATTGACCTGCCTGGAGAACGATGCTGCGTCGTGTGTGCTTGAGGACCTTGACGAACGAGATCCGGTCGGGGTCCAGGCCCTCGCCGTCGGCCAGCCGCATGATGATCCGGTTCAGGCAGTGATGGACAGTCAGGTGGGCCCAGATCTCCTGCCGCACCAGTTCCGGCGACACCGACCGCAGCACCTCGGTCTTTCCCCGCTGAAAGGTCTTCAGCTGCCGGTAGGCGGATTCGACCTCCCAGCGCTCGTGATACAGGGCTGCCAGTTCCTCGGCAGGCCAGGACTCGGGATCGAGCAAGTCGGTCAGCAGCCTGGTTGTCTCGCCCCCGTCGACCTGGTAATCGATCACCCTGACTGTTACCCCGCCCGGATGGGAGCGCCGCTGCCCGGCGAGATTCATCCGGGTCAGATAGGTCCCGTCAGGCAAGACCTCCATGGGCTTCGCGGCGACGAAGGTGCGGGCTCTGATCAGTAAGTGCGCTCCGGCCTGCGTATATGCCTTCCACAGTGCGACACCGGGGAAGGCCCGGTCCATGATCACCAGCATGCCGGCGGCACTGCCGGCCATCTCTGTCGCCAGCGCGGGCTCGCCACCACCGCCCTTGAAGCTGCCTATCCGCGCGTCGATCGTCGCGTGCGTACCGGTCTCGGTCAGCGTCACCACCCTGGCCTGCGGGAACCCGATGGCCCGACCGGCACTGTCCACCTGCCCACCAAAAGCGGCACGGGTCGTATCGTTCTCCGGCACGTCCAGCAAGAACCCGTCGACCGCGGCAACTCTCATCCCGCGCCAGAACGCGGCCTCGAGGGTGGGCGGAGCGATCGCCCCCGCCACACGGCGGAACACTCCCTCCAACGGTGCAGCCCCAAGCTGCTGCCGGGCCCTGGTGAACGACGACTTGTTCGGGACCGACTGGTCCATCTCGCCCAGGGCCCCGACCAGGTTCTCCGCGACATCGTCGTAGGAGTCCTGCTGGAACAGCGCCAGAGCAAGCACGAAGTAGACCATGAACCGGCTCGACAGGGGACGGGGCTTGGCATCCAGCCGACCACACGCGGTCAACACCCCGTCCACCAGCTCAGGGAGGATCCACTCGGTTAGCAACCCGAGCCGGACTTCATCGGATAACCCGATCCATGGATGCATGTCCGTGTCAACGAACCAGCACCCCGGCGGTCACCGTGCCCGGGAGAGGAACTACGTGCACCTCTCAAGCAACGGCATTGGCCGTTGTCGGTGACGTACCGGATCGCATCCAGCATCACGCGGTGGCAGTAGCCCTCCGGCCGCCCGCCCCGCCCCGGCTCTCCAGCCAGGCCGGCACCGGCATCGCGTCCCGCACCACTGCCCACTCTGCGTCCGTCATGTCCGACGGATACACCGTCACCCTCTCCGGGCGGTCGGCCGCGTTCCCGAACCTGTGCGCGAGGCAATCACACGATGGAACAACCGAGTTGAACTGGACGGACTTGGACGCGTACGACAACGACACCACGGCCTCCTGGCATTGCTCGGTTCGATTCGCATCCCCGAGCTACCGAGAGGCCCCGCCTTCATACGCGTGCCGCCGGGAGATCAGCGCGGCGAGAAACCTGTTCGACCCGCGCGTTCCATGATCGGTGGTCGAGATCAACCGGCCGTGGAATCTCTACGATCAGAAGTGTCCCCATGATCAATAGAGGCACGGCTTCTGAGTACCTGATCCCCGTGCCCGATCACTGGGTTGATCGTTTGACCACCCGATGGACTACGAGTTCTGGAGCATCCTCGAACGCGGGGGCGTCGACGCTGTGCGGGCCGCGCTGTCGGATTTCGCCGACCGCGCGAGCGATGACGGGCTGGATGCGGTCGTGGATCTGGCGTGCCAGGGCATGGCGGATGGCACCGCCTGCATCATCGCCAGTGGTGATCGGTTCAGGGCAAAGGCGAACCGGTGGAGACGCAGGTTGCCGGACTTGAGCGGCAGGTCAGCTTGCTGCTCGGCTTCACGCTCGGCGAACTCCTTGATCCGCCTTCTGGGAGCCGCTGACCTTCGACGTCCGGGCCCTGCACGGCTATGGGGGGTGCGGTCGCCCTCACGTGTACGGGCCGGACCGTTAAGGGCAGTTCATAAGGATTTGCTCAAATATTTGGTGAATGAGCCAGTTGGGGCAGCGGTGCGACGGCCGTCCGGGCGTGCCGTGCGGGAGAGAGGCTGGTCGGGAGGTGGGTGTGCGGGTTTCGTGGCGTGCGTGGGTCGGGCTGGTTTGGGCGGTTGTGGCTGTGGCGGCTTTGCTGGTTTCGCCTGTTGGTGTCGGCCATGTGCGCGGGGGCGTTCCGCAGGTGGGGGACAGTGAATCGGCCCGGGCTGCCGCCTTGATCGAACGCGATATGCCCGGGTTGGGTAACGGCAGTCTCGTCCTGGCCTTCAGCTCGCCGTCCCTGCGTGTTCGCGTGGACGAGCCGTACCAGCGGTCCGTGGAGGCGGTGGCGGGGCTGTGGCCTCGGTGGAGGGGTGGGCCGGATCATGGCGGTGCCGGACTTTCCGGGCCTTGATCCGCATCACGCCTATCTTCTGGTCGGGCTTGCCGGCGGTCCCGGATCGGCGCAGGAGAGCATCCCGGCGGTGCGTGAAGCCGCGCATGCGGCTGCGGCTGCCGCCTCCCGGGGGCACGTCAGTGTCGCGGTGACGGGTCCCGCACCTGTCTACGACGCCCTGGTCCACACCGATCTGCGGTCCCTGCAGCGTGCCGAGGTGCTGGCGGTCCCCCTCGCGTTGGTGCTCCTGGTGGCCGGCCTGGGATCGCTCGGCGCCGCCTTGGTGCCGCTTTTGGCGGCGGGCCTCGCCGTCCTGGTGAGTACCGGGGCCCTGCTCGCATTCGCGCTGGTGTCGGACGTGGACACGCTGACCCTGGCTGTGGCCACGTCGGTGGGCTTCGGCCTTGGTTTGGACTACGCGTTGCTGTTCCTGTTGCGCTACCGCCATGCGCGGGAACAGGGCGCCGGCCCGTATGAAGCCTCCTCCCGGGCCAGAGGGACAGCCGGCCACGCGATCGCCTGGTGTGCGGGTGCCGTCGTCCTGGCCAGTGCGGCCCTGCTCGTCGTCGGGGTGGACGTCTTCCGCACGATGGGGCTGGCGGTGGCCGTGGCCACCCTGGTCGCCACGGCCACCGCCACGACCCTGCTCCCCGCCGTGCTCCCGTGCATCGAGCCGATGCTGGAGTTCGGCCGCCTGCCCCGAAGGCACCGCCCGGACCACGACACCAAGGTCTGGGTGCGCTGGGCGCACCATCTGATGGGCCGCCCCTGGCGCTACCTGCTCGCGGCCGGTGCCGTGCTGCTGATCGCCGCGACCCCGCTGAGCGACCTGAGGCTGGGCGTGCGCATCGACCGCACCGCGCTGGTGGACACCGAAGCCGGACGAGGCATGCGGCAGATCGAAGCCGACGGCCTGGCCAACATCACCTTCCTCGCCTTCCCTCACACTGTGGAGCAGGGACCGGTGGACACCGGCGCACTGTCCGACCGCCTGCGCGCCGATCCGCGTATCTCCACGGTCGCCGCCCTGGACAACGGCCACGACCTGACGGTCCTGGCCCTCACCGACCGCGTCCCCGTCGACGCCCCGGCCGCCGCCGAGCTGACTGCCTCCATCCGCTCGGCTGCCCGTCAATTCCTGCCTGTCGGCCAGAAGTTTTACGCAACGGGCCCGGCCGCCATGGTGGCCGACTTCCGGGCAGCGATGAACGCCGCCTTGTGGCACGTCGCCGCCCTCGTGCTGGCCACGTCGTTCGCGCTCATGTTCCTCGCCTTCCGCAGCGTGCTGATCCCCCTCAAGGCCCTGTTCATGAACGCGCTGTCCCTGGCAGCGGCGTTCGGCCTGCTCGCCTGGACCACACGGCACACTGCGGACAGCGTTCATCTCGGCATTCCCCTGGTGGCGTTGACCATCGTGTTCGGTGTGTCCATGGACTACGAGATCTTTCTGGTCCACCGCATCACCGAGCACTACCGCGCACACGGCGACTGCCGTCGGGCCGTGGCGGACGGCCTCGCCGAGACCGCCCGCCCCATCACCACCGCGGCCGCCACCCTGGCCTGCGTCTTCGCCGTGCTGATGACCACCCGTCAGCAGGACCTTCAGCAACTGGGCTTCCTCGTGGCCACGGCCGTGCTTCTGGACGCCACCCTCGTCCGCCTCGTCCTCGTGCCGGCCCTGATGCGCCTGCTCGACCACCGCAACTGGTGGCTGCCGCCCGCCCTTCACCGCCTGCACTCCCCTCTCCTTCCCATCCCCGCGCCCCGCAGCGGCGCCGACCCGGCCACCAACCCCCTCTCGGGCACACGAAAAGGACCCTCTCTGTGACACCTCGACCCAGCAACGCCTGGACCACCACGCGCCTCATGCGTCGGACGGCAAGCGTGGCGACCTCGCTGGTCGCCACCGCCGTCCTGACCACCCCGGCCGGCGCCGCTCCCGCTCCCACCCGCACTCCTGTGGCAGCCCCACGTGCCGCGGCGCTGGCCTGCCGGGCCGCGACCCCGGCCGACCGGCCGGTGACGTTCTCCCCGAAGCTCACCTTGCGCCCACGGCACGTGAACATCACCGGCACCCTCAAGCTCACGGCCTGCACCTCCCCCAACGGCTCCCAGCAGCGTCTGCGCAGCGCGACCCTGACCATGAAGGGCTCCGGACAGGCCAGCTGCAGCGGCGCATCGAACATCACCGGCACGGCCACCATCACCTGGCGCGACGGTGCCGGCCACCGGGCCGGCACCTCGGCGATCACCTCAACCCGCCGCTCCATCAGCGGCTACAACCCAGGCGACGCCCTCCTCGGCGGCACCGTCACCCACGGCGTCCTCACCGGCAGGAGAGTCGTCGGCTCCGCCACCCCCACCAGCGACGTCACCTCCTGCGCGACCAGGGGACTGGCCACTCTGCACGCCGCGGGAAAGATCAAGTTCATGCGCTGACGGCGCCCGCCTCCCGCACCGAGCGGACCACACGGCAGGCCCTCGCGGAGCCCGCCCGGCGCGGCCCCTCGGCACGGCCGAGCATGTCGCAGCCACCCGGCCCGCGGCAGGCGGCTCTCTCGCCGTCGCCGGCAAGAGTGTCCGCCGGGGCGATCGCCGCGCTCAGTGCCCGGGCAGCCGGCAGCCCCGGTGCAAGCGCCACGGGACCAGCACGCTGCTCCACGGGCGGGCCGAACGCATCGGAGGGCGGAGCACCGCGGTCGACCCTGTCGGGTGGATCCGCTCGACAGGGCGCGGATGCACCCGCAGGCGTCTCAGTGTGCCGGTTGCTCGGGGGCGGGTCCGGGGCGGTCAGGGACGCGTTGTGCGGCGTACCAGCCCAGGGCACGGATCATCGCCTTGTGCTGACTGGGTGGCAGCAGAGGCCCAAGGGCTGTCCAGGCCTGGTCGATCATGTCCTTGGTTTCGGCTGCGCATGCCTCCAGGGCCCCGCTGTGGGCGAGGAACTCGGCAGCGCGGGCGGCACCCTCGGGTGTGCGGAGGTACAGGGCGTCTCGCAGCCGGCGCCGGTCGGGCAGATCGAGCAGGGCGATGGCATGGGCGACGGGGTAGGTGACTTCGCCGTTGAGGAGGTCCTCAGCGGGGACCTTCGCCGTGCGGCCCCGACTGAGGTCCTCGGCGGTGCTGACACCATCGAGATCGGCGACGTCGTCGCTGATCTGGTAGACAGTCCCGACCGCTGCGAAGTAGTGGCTGACGGCGCGGATCTGCTCCTCGTCGGCGCCGGCCAGCACGGCGGCAGCCTCGGCGACGCACCCCACCGGCACGCCGGTCTTGAGCCGGTGCGCCATGCGGATCTGCTCAAGGAGACGGCGGTTGTCTCCGCTGACGACGGCCTGCTCGAAGACCTCCCGGTGACCGGCGAGGTCGAGAGACTGGCCGGCATGGCCCGCGCGCAGCCCACGCAGGTAGATGCGGTGGACGCGCAGCATCGTGGCCGGGTCGTGCTGCGGGATGCGGTCGAGGATCGGGTCGAAGGCGAAGTAGGCCGTGGTGCCGACGGTGATCGCGGCAGGCGTTCCGATCAGCTCGTGGACGGCGGTACGGCCTCGGCGCAGCGGCGAGTTGTCCTGGATGTCGTCGATGATCATCGAGGCGGTGTGCAGAAGTTCAGGGGCCGCCGCCAGCGGACGGTAGGGCTCGGGGTCGACGCCGAACAGGCACATGACCGCGATGCCCGCGTAGGGGCGCCAGGCCCGGCCGGGGACGTCCAGGAGGTGACGTACCGGCTGGACGAGGGTGGCGTGCAGCCGCCGCCGAGTGAACGTGTCGAGGGCCGGCCCGTATTCCGTGCCGGTGAGGGGGGCGAGGTCCTCGTCCGGGCCTGCGGGGTAGACGGCGGAAACCTCCTCGCGGGCGAGGGCGTAGGCGCGGCGCGTGTACTGCTCGAAGTCGGTAATGGTGTTGGGCGGGACGGTTTCCAAGAAGGCCTGCCCACGGACCGGTTCTCCGTCCATGGTCCCGGTCACCGTCGCCGGGCTCTCCCACCAGCTCAGGAGGCTGCCGATGCTGCGGATCTCCCCCCTGGCAGCGGGCCCGATGACGTCGAGCTCAAGCGCGAGTTCGGGAACGCGCACACGGGCAGCAGTGGGGAAGGTGTTGAGCGTGGCGGCCGACGTCCAGTGCCGCAGGGGTTCGTACACCATCTCAGACAGGCGCCACGACCCGTCGGGCGCGGTCACCGTGGCCGTCGAGGTCTCATCACCGTGACGCGCACTGGTAGCGGGGTCGCAGATGCGGAACTGAATGGCGCTGATATCCCAGCCATTGTCCAGCTGGATTCCCGCCCATTCCCATGAACGGTCCCCAACACCCACAGAGCGTTCGGCCCGATTCCACGCACCGCCCCACGAGTGCTCGAACCACGCACGCCCCTGCATGGCGACCAACTCGCCTGTCCCCGTGGTCACCGTTCCCTGCACATCGAGCCGCGAGATGACGTGCGTCGTGATCTCGTCCCCACCGTCGGAAAACCGGCCGGGCACCCGCCCGTCAACGTTCACCTGAGGGACGGCCGGCTTGCAGGGCACCAGCCGGAGATCAAGACACGGGTGGCCTTCGCTGCGGAAGCGGAGACGGTAGCTGCCATCCCCCTCGGCACGCAGCACCGCGAGGTCGCCCAGGACGATGTCCAATTCGGAGGCCGAACTTCGGACAGAACCCTCTAGGAGCCGGTCCGGCAGCGGCACGCCTTCGGAGAGGACCTCTGCCAAGGCTGCACGAACACGCGGGTCACCCACCTGGTCACCGAGGATCGAGTCGCGGACTACTCGAAGCCCGCCAGGCGTCAGCCACGATCCCGCGCCCGTCCCCATGTCGCCGCCCCAGGTGGCGACGTAACCGTAACCCGGCTCCGGCACATCTTTGTCCACCGCCTCGTGCCGAACGAGAAGCACCGCCCAGTGGTGCGCGCGCCCATCGTCCGCGCTCAGGTGCCCATTGAGGTACCACCACTCCAAGCCGGCAGCAGGATGCGGCGTGCCGTGCGCACCAGGGCGGACGGACGGTGACGTCCTCGCAGGCCCGGGCAGGCGGACACCGGAGGTCGAAGAGGCGGTGGCGTTGATCACGGGCCCAACCTAGGATCCCGGCGTCGCAAGCTGCAGAGCTTCCACGAACGACGACGCCATAGGGTGATCTTGACTGCGACACCACTGACCGGCCGTGTCCTTACAGCGACCGCGACCGTTCAACCCTGTCCTCATGCATCTACCCAACCGAGATCACCCGACCAGGAACCGCGTTCGATCAGAACCGTCCTCGTGATCGATAGAGATACGGCTTCTCAGGGGCGAGCACGCCGTCCTCAGGTGTGGCACCGTAGAGCCAGGCTGGCTCCGTCGCTTTCCCCCGTAGCGACGGAGCCAGCCTCACTGCATCCCGGACTCCTCCGCGTCCGAGGGCCCGGGGAGCGTCTGCCGGAGATCGGTGTACAGGCGGATCCGTACGCCGGGCTGACCCGGCTCCCGCGTCACGTGCTCGGCCGGCGCCGTCGCCCACGTCCGGACCACGGCATCCCGGAAGGCCATGACGCTCGCTGGCGCTGTCACGTTGTTGGGTGGGTAGGTGTCTGATGGTGCGTCGTGGCGTGGTGGAGCCCGGTTTCGGGCTGTGCTCAGGCCGTGGTGGAGGGGTAGGCGGCGCCGGTGATCTGTTCCCAGATTGTGAAGCGGACGGTCATCTCGGCTCGGTAGTGGTGTGCGGACAGCCGGTGGCGTCGGGGTCGGAAGTGGGGTGAGATGCCGCTGAACGCGGCCAGGAACCGCTGGGCTGCGCCGGTGCTGCGGAAGCCTTTCATCGCTCGTTCGCGCTGCCTTGTTGGCTGGTGGCTGTTCTCCGCCCGGTTGTTCAGCCCCTTGTGGGAGCGGTGCTCGACGGAGGGCATGACCTCGCGGTGGGCCGCGCCGTAGGAGCGGAGCTTGTCGGTGACGATCACCCGCGGCACCGTGCGGGTCTTCTTCATCAGCCTGCGCAAGAAGTGCCTGGCCGCGGCTTTGTCCCGGCGGTTCTGTACCAGGATGTCCAGGACGTTGCCGTCCTGGTCGACCGCCCGCCACAGATACTTCTGTTCTCCATTGATCTTGATGAAGACCTCGTCCAAGTGCCACTTGTCACCAGGTCGGGGCCGGCGGCGGCGCAGCGAATCGGCGTACCGCTGCCCGAACTTGGCGCACCAGCGGCGCACCGTCTCGTAGGAGAGGACGATCCCGCGCTCGAGCATCAGCTCCTCGAGCTCGCGGAAGCTGAGGGGGAAGCGGTGGTACAGCCACACGCAGCGGGAGATGACCTCGACCGGGTATCGGTGCCCCTTGTACGACGGAGCCACGGCCCCCACGGAACAGCCCCCTCCAACACGATCAACCAGAAGATCATCCCACCCGCTCAGCCAACGTGACAGCGCCTCGGCGAGC
This sequence comes from Streptomyces sp. MNU76, assembly GCF_020982545.1. Classification (GTDB taxonomy): domain Bacteria; phylum Actinomycetota; class Actinomycetes; order Streptomycetales; family Streptomycetaceae; genus Streptomyces. Next base: position 396,419 of record NZ_JAJKLK010000008.1, read on the forward strand.
AGTACGCGGATGGTCACGGGTTCCCTCCCAGCGGCAGTACGGCACTGACCTCGAAACCCTTACCGGGAAGCGTCCCGGCGTCCAGCGTTCCGCCCACACTGCGCGCCCGCTCGCGCATGCCGACGAGCCCGAATCCGGGCGGGCCGCCGCCCGTGCCGATCCCGTCGTCGGTGACGGTGACCCGCAGGGCGCCCTCCACGGCACACACCCCGATCCTGATGCCGACGTCCCGCCGGCCGCCGTGCCGTACGGCGTTGGTGAGGGCCTCCTGCACAATCCGGTAGGCGGCCGCGCCGACGGCGGGCGGCACGTCGTCGGTGGTGAGCCTCAGATCCACCTCGGCCCCGGAGATCCGGGCGGCCTGCGCGAGGCCTTCCAGTCCGTGCAGGTCGGGCAGCGGGCCACGAGCGTCGCGGGCGTCGTGTGTGCGCAGCACCTCCAAGGTGGTGCGCAGTTCACCGCGGGCGGTGCGACAGGTCTCGGCGATGTCGTCGACGTCTGCTCCAGATCACCCCCTCGAACTGGTCCCGCAGCCGCTCGGGGTACGGGCCGTACTCGCCTATCGGCAGAAACGGCTCGATCAACTGCCACTGTTCATCGGTGAGTTGCCTGCGCGTCACGATCGTCTTCCTACCGGATCCGCCTTCCAGACGGATCCGGATCGGCAAGATTGATCACGACATCACACAGGCCCTAATACTCCAGCAGTACTTCGTGGCTTGACCTGGGGAAACGTCGAGCGGTGGGAGTGTAGCGGGCGGGAAGTCGTCACGGACGGCTTCTGCCCGCACGCCCCTCGAAGGAGTGCCCCCGACGTCGGTAGTGGCAGCGGCGGGCCACCGCTTGGCGTCGTCGGCGCCAGTGCGACCAGCTCAACACGTGAGTGAGGGTGTGAACGTCTCGGGGTGTGTGAGCTGCCAGGAGTCGCCGCACTTCTGCCACGGTGAGCTCGATGACCACGGCATCCTCACCGGTGGATCCCCTTTTTCGGCTGCTCGCGCGCTCATCGCAACGAGGAAGGTGTGGGCGAGCATGGCCAAGGTGACGTGCCGGTACCAGCCGACGTAGCGGCGGACTTCGTACTCGTCCAGGCCGCACTCGTTCTTCGCTGCCTGGAAACACTCTTCGATCGCCCACCGGGCGCCGGCGACGCGCACCAGTTCGTCCACGCCGACATCCAGCGGTGCGTAGCCGAGGTAGTAGGCGATCTCGTCCGGCCGACTCAAGCTGCGCCGTGCCAGCGCCCACCGTCGACGGATCAACACGCCGTCCTGGTGGTCGTACTCGGACACTGGGCGCAACTGGACGGCCGCCCAGTCGTATTCGCGCTGTCCCTTCGCGCCCGTCCCGCAGGAACGGCGTTCCCATGCCTGGTCGGGGGCCTGCTCGAAGGCCTTGTCGATGCGTGGGCCGGCCAGGGAGAACTGGGACTTGGGGACGGCGAGGACGTAGCCGACGCCGGATGTTTCCAGCATCCGGCGGAAGCGGTTGTCCTGTCCGTAGGCGGCGTCCGCCGTGACCCAGGCGACCGGCAGCGGCGAGGCCAGCGCCCTGCGGACGATCGTCGCCGCGAGGGTGTTCTTGGTGGCGAACTCCCGCTCGTCGGGGACCTTGGCGGCGCGGCAGCGGTCACGGTCGTCCGTCCAGGACTTGGGCAGGTAGAGCTCCCGGTCCACCAGGGCGCGGCCGGCTGTGCTGGTGTAGGCGGCGAAGACGCCGATCTGGCAGTTCTCGGTGCGGCCGGCGGTGCCGGAGTACTGCCTTTGGACTCCGGCGGATGTAGTGCCCTTCTTCAGGAACCCGGTGTCGTCGATGATCAGCACGCCGTCGGGGCGGCCGAGGTGTTCGGCGACGTAGGTCTGCAGGTCGTCGCGGATGTCGTCGGGGTTCCAGCGGGCTCGGGAGAGCAGGTGCTGCAGTCCGTCCGGGGTGGCGTGGCCGGCGTGTTCGGCAAGTTGCCAGCTGTTTTTTCGGGCCACCGGGGCGAGCAGTGCGCGCACGTAGTCCCGCATGCGGCGGCGTGGTTCGACACGGCCGAAGTGGCGCCCGATGGTGGTGAAGAGGTGGTCCAGGTCGCGGTCCCAGGTCTCGGCTGCCTGTTCGGTGATCACGACCCGAGGCTTCCCAGGCCCGGGGCGACCTTGCCATCGGGGGCACTCCTTCGAGGGGCGTGCGGGCAGAAGCCGTCCGTGACGACTCCCCGCCCGCTACACTCCCACCGCTCGACGTTTCCCCAGGTCAAGCCACGAAGTACTGCTGGAGTACTAAGTCCGCCTGACCGCCCTGAGCACCACGAACTTGGCGTCGCTCGCGACGAGTTCGCTGTTGCCGAAGATCCGCCGCAGCGTCACGTGATAGCCCAGATGACGGTTCCCGACCACCCAGAGCTCACCACCGGGCCGCAGGGCCCGCCGCGCCCCGGTGAACATCCGCCGCGCCGTGGCGTCGCTCGTCGCCTGGTGCGAGTGGAACGGCGGGTTGTTCAGGACCAGATCGACACTGCCCGGCGCGAACCCCTCCAAGCCGTCACCGACCAGGAACTCGGACGCCCCGCCGGCCCTTCCCTCGGCCGCACCGGGTGCCGTACCGCGCACCGCTGTGCCGCCCTTCCCGTCGGCGCCCGGCAGATTCGCCCGGTACGTTGCCTCCGCCGAAGCGACCGCCTGGTAGGACTCGTCGACGAACACCACCTCGGCGCCCGGATCGGCCAGCGCGACCGCCGTACCGACCACCCCGTTGCCGCACCCCAGATCCACGACCCGCCCGCCGCTCGGCGCCTTCGGCAGCTGCCGCAGGAAGAACCGGGTGCCGATGTCGAGCCGGTCGGCACAGAACACGCCCGCGTGGTTGACGACGGTGCGTCCGGCCAGCACCCCGATTCCGTCCGGCAGCCGGTAGGTGTACGGCCACGGATCGTCCCCCCGGGCCTTGAGCGTCGCCGCGTCCGGAGCGCAGTGGATCAGCCGCGCCTTCTGCCGGGCGAGCGAGGTGCGGGTCGGGCCGAGGATCCGCTCGAAGAGCTTCAGCGTCGAGGTGTGGATCTCCTTGACCATCCCGGTGCCGATCACGACCGTGCCCTCGTGCACGGCGGGCGCGAGCCGGTGCAGCTGGTCCTCCAGGAGCGCGAGGCTCTTGGGGACCCGTACGAGGAGCACGTCGACGCGGTCCGGCGGAGTGTCCCGGGTGGTGAGCAGCCGCAGGGCGTCCGCCTCGACGCCGTTGCGTTCCAGGTTGGCCCGCGTCGCCTGCCGGCCCAGGAACGAGTCGGTGATCTGCGTGGGCCGGTGCGCGGCGAGCGCGGTGGTCAGCGCGCCCCAGCGGTCCCCGACGACCACGACCGTCCCGTCCAGCCGCGTCCCGTTCTCCGCGAGGTGGCGCAGCAGATACGCGTCGGACGCGTCCCAGGCGCGCAGCGGGTCACGGGGGTCCTCGGGAAAGCGGGCCAGGTCGTACTCGCCCTCGGGCACGGTCATACGGTCGCTCATCGTGCGCCCAGGCTAACCGAGCACGGCCCCGCTCCCGGCCGCCGAGCAGCCGTGGGGGCGAGGGCCCCGCCGGCACCGGGCCGCCGTGCGGGACGATGGTTGCATGGACGCCGAGCTGTTCCCCCGGAGCCGGACGGAGATCGCGCCCGGCGCGGTCCATGTGCCCGACTGGCTGGACGCCGAACAGCAGCGCCACCTCCTGGACGCCTGCCGCGTGTGGGCCCGCCCGCCCGCCGGGCTCCGCACCGTACGCACCCCGGGCGGCGGCACGATGACCGCCCGGCAGGTCTGCCTCGGCCGGCACTGGTACCCGTACGCCTACGCCAGGACCGTCGTCGACGGCGACGGCGCGCCCGTGAAGCCGTTCCCCGACTGGCTGGGGGAGCTGGGCCGGCACGCCGTCGAGGACACCCTCGGAGCGGAGGCGGCGACCGCCGCGTACGACATCGCCCTGATCAACTTCTACGACGGCGACGCGCGCATGGGGATGCACCGCGACGCCGACGAGAAGTCGGACGCGCCGGTGGTGTCGCTGAGCCTCGGTGACAGCTGTCTCTTCCGCTTCGGCAACACGCGGACACGGACCCGGCCCTACACGGACGTGGAGCTGCGCAGCGGTGACCTCTTCGTGTTCGGCGGGCCGGCCCGGTCCGCCCACCACGGGGTGCCCCGGGTGTATGCGGGGACCGCGCCGGCCGGGCTGGGGCTGGTCGGGCGGCTGAACATCACCCTGCGGGTCGGCGGCTTAGACGACGGCTGAGGCCCGCCGGTCGGGGTTCGACGCCGAGCGGATCATGGGAGACTCGCCCTCATGGACGGGAAGGCGGCCCCCAAGGCGGCGGGCGAAGGGACGACGGCACGGACGCGCCTGGACCGGGGCAGGGGCGCGCTCGGTCCGGCGCTGGAGCTGGTGCACACCGGGCGGGCCCCGACGAGGGCCGTGCTCACCGCCGAACTGGGCGTCACCCGGGCCACCGCCGGTGCCGTGGCCGCCGAGCTGGAGGCGTTGGGGCTGATCCGGGTCGACGCGCACCCGGGGGCCGCAGCCGGCTCCCAGGGCCGGCCCTCCCACCGCCTGGAAGTCGCCGAGGAGGGACCCGTCGCGCTCGCCGCCCAGGTGCACTCCGACGGCTGGCGCGCCGCGCTGGTCGGGCTCGGCGGGCGGATCGTCGCCACCACACCCGCCTGCGAGATCGTGGACGCCGACCCGGCGAAGGTGCTCGGCTCGGTCGTCGACGCGGGCGCCGAGCTGCTGGCGGAGACCGGGCGCCGGTGCGTGGGGTCGGGCCTGGCCGTGCCGTCGGCCGTCGCCGAACCGGCGGGGCTGGCCCTGAACCCGCTGCACCTTGCGTGGCCGGCCGGGGCGCCGGTCCGGCAGATCTTCGCCGAGCGGGTCCGCGCGGCCGGGATCGCTGGACCCGCGTTCGCGGCGAACGACGTCAACCTCGCCGCCCTCGCCGAACACCGGCACGGCGCCGGGCGCGGTTCCCGCGATCTGCTGTGCGTGGCGACCGGGCACCGGGGCGTCGGCGGCGCGCTGGTCCTCGACGGCCGTCTGCACACGGGCAGTTCGGGCCTGGCCCTGGAGGTCGGTCACCTCACCGTCAACCCCGAGGGCCGCCCCTGCCACTGCGGCAGCCGAGGCTGCCTCGACGTCGAGGCCGACCCGCGTGCCTTCCTGTCCGCCGTGGGCCGCGATCCGGGCCCCGAGGGTTCGCTGCTGCAACAGGCGAACGAACTGATCCGCACCCAGTACGGCGACCCCGGTGTCCGTACGGCCGCCGAGGCCGTCATCGACCGCCTCGGCCTCGGGCTCGCCGGGCTCGTCAACATCCTCAACCCCGACCGCATCATCCTCGGCGGCATGCACCGCGCCCTGCTCGACGCCGACCCCGACCGGCTGCGGGCGGTCGTCGCCGAGCGCAGTCTGTGGGGACGGCAGAGCGGGGTCGCCCCGATCCTGGCCTGCACCCTGGATCACAACAGCCTGGTCGGAGCGGCCGAGTTGGCGTGGCAGCCGGTGCTCGACGACCCGCTGGGAGCGCTGGCCTGAGGGGGCTCAGCCGGGCCCGGAACCCCGCAGCATGATCGTGCGGGACACCAGGAACGTCACCGGGATCGCCGCCCCGGACGCCAGCAGGGGCGCGAACCTGTTGCCCGCGTGCAGCACGTCCACGATCACGTACACACCCGCCGTCGTGAGCAGGAAATTCGTTGCGTAGGTCAGCGGGAACAACAGGAATTTACGCCAGGTCGGACGGGTGCGATAAGTGAACCGCGCGTTGAGGAAAAACGAGCTCGTCATACTCAGGGTGAATGCGAGAACATGCGCGGCGAGATAGGGAAGCGCATTGAGGAACAACAGATAAAGGCCGTAATAGACCCCGGTGTTGACGACTCCGACCAGGGCGAAGGCCATGATCTGTCCCGATGTGCGACGCTCGGGTGCCGGGCGGGCCGCGGGGTGCGGCGGTGTACGCGTCGCCGTCCCCATCAGCGAATGAGGTCCTTCGTCGTGCCGCACGCGGCGAGCCCCTCCGTCTGTTCCGCGTTGGTCGCCTGCACCAGGAAGCGCGGGCGTCCCTTCACCTCGTAATAGATCCGGCCGGTGTACTCCCCGATCACCCCGAGCATGATCATCTGTACTCCGGCGAGGGCGGTCACGGCCATGACGATGGTGACATAGCCCGGCGTCTCCACGCCGTTGACGAGTGCGTCACCCACGATCCAGGCCGTGTGGAGCCCCGCGCACACCAGCAGGCACAGACCGAGGTGGAGGGCGGCACGCAGCGGACGGTTGTTGAAGGAGAGCAGCCCGTCCAGCCCGTAGTTGACCGTCCCGGCCAGATGGAGGAAGAGCCGAAGCTCGCGATGGTCGTCCCGCACACCGCCACCTGCGCCTTTCGTTTTCCGCAACGCCCCGCTGCGAAGGTTGCGCTTGTCGCAACACTCGCCGGGACCCTACAACTCCACCATGACCACCTCCACCGTCTTCGCCCCCGAAACCATGGACGTGCCCGGCGGTGCCGAGACCGTCCTGCGTGGCGGCCGCCACCTCTTCCCCCTGTTGCCGCGGGCCTTCGCCGGGGTCCGGCGCATCGGGGTCGTCGGCTGGGGACCGCAGGGCCGGGCCCAGGCCCGCAACCTGCGCGACTCCCTCTCCGGCACGGGCATCACCGTCTCCGTCGGCCTGCGCCCCGGCTCCGCCTCCGCGGCCGACGCCCACGCCCACGGGTTCACCGAGGCGGACGGCACCCTGGGGCCTGTCTGACAATTCCCGTCTGCCCCGCGACGCCATGCACGCGCTCTCGCCGCACCGGGCGCAGAGCCAAGTACATCCAGTACGAGGCTCCACGCCCGGCACGCCGAGAGCACGCTCCCCCAGTCTCGGCTGCGCTCGACCGGGAGGTACCCCCACGACGCCGCGGGGCCGCCCTTCGGGCGACGACGGAGATTGTCAGACAGGCCCTGGGCGACTGGCTCGCCGTCACCGCCGAGAGCGACCTCGTCATCCTGCTGATCGCCGACGCGGCGCTCGCCGCCCACCACCGGGAGATCTTCGCCGCCCTGAAGCCCGGCGCCACCATCGGCCTCTCCCACGGCTTCCTCCTCGGCCACCTCCGGGCGACCGGCGGCGACTTCCCGCCCGGCCACGGTGTCATCGCCGTCTGCCCGAAGGGGATGGGCGACTCGGTCCGTCGCCTCTACGAGCAGGGGGCCGAGATCAACGGCGCCGGGATCAGCAGCAGTTACGCCGTCCACGCCGATCCCGACGGCCACGCGACCGACCGTGCCCTCGCCTGGTCGGTCGCCCTCGGCTCCCCGTACACCTTCCGCACGACCCTGGAGAGCGAGTACCTCTCCGACATCGTCGGCGAGCGTGCCATCCTGCTCGGCGCCGTGCACGGCATCGTGGAGAGCCTCTACACCCGTCACCGGCTCGCCGGCGACGACGAGGTGACCGCGTACGAGCGTTCCTGCGAGAACGTCACCGGTCCGATCGCCCGCACCATCTCCCGTGCCGGCCTGCGCGCGGTCCGTGAGAACCTCGACACGGACGGACGAGGCGTCTTCGACCGAGCCTACACCGCCACCTACGGGCCCGCCCGGGAGATCGTCGCGGAGATCTACGACGAGGTGGCCGACGGCACCGAGCTGCGCAGCGTGGTCCTGGCCGAACGCCGCCTCGGCGCCCGCCCGATGAGCGAGATCGGCGGTTCACCGATGTGGTCGGTGAGCGCCCGGGCACACGCCCGCCGGGGAGAACGCGACCTGCCCGTCGACCCGTTCACCGCAGGGGTTTTCATCGCCACGATGACCGCGCAGATCGACGAGTTCGTCGAGCGCGGCCACCCCTGGTCGGAGATCGTCAACGAGTCCGTCATCGAGGCCGTCGACTCCCTCCTGCCCTACACGCGTGCCCGGGACGTCGCCCACATGGTCGACAACTGCTCCCGCACGGCCCGCCTCGGCGCCCGCCGCTGGGGCCCCCGCTTCGCGGCCGCCTACACGCAGATCGCCTACCCCGCCGCCGAACACCCAGCCGACGAGGGCCTGTTGGCGTCCTTCGCCGCCCACCCCGTGCACCAGGCCCTGGCGGCGGCGTCGAAGCTCCGGCCGCCGGTGGACATCTCGGTGGCCTGAAGGGGCCTGAAGGGTGGTCACCGCCCGGTCAGCCTGCGACGGCCGACCGGGCGGGAGCGTGTTCGGACCTGTGCCCACGCGCGGCGGGCCTGCGTCCGGTGTCGTACGGCGGAGCGGTGTCGAGCGTCAGGCCCGTGTCGTACGGCGAGATCTTCGGTACCGAGGCTGAGGACGCCGGCAGGGTGAACCACACGACCTTCCCCGTCTCGCCGTGCGGCCGCACACCCCAGCTCTCGCTCACCGCGGCGACCATCGCGAGCCCTCGGCCGCAGGTGGCGAAGGGGTCCGCGTCCTGGACGACCGGGAGACGGGGGTCGTGGTCGTGCACCGAGACCGTGAGCCGGCCGAGGAGCAACTCCATCTCCACGGTGCACGTCTTGTCCGGTTCCGCGTGCCGGTGGACGTTGGACAGCAGCTCGGTCACCCCGAGTGCGGCCCGCTCTATCAAGGGATCCAGATGCCAGTAGCGCAATTGCGCAGATACGATTCTGCGGACCTGGCCGATCCGCGACGGCAGGGCTTGGAGCTCCACCGTGCAGTGCCTGCTTTGCTGGCTGATCACGGCTGCGACTCCCCGAATTGAGTCCGGAAGAAGATCGGAGTACGGATCCAGCGAGGTGGCTGGGCGAAAAACGCCGCCTGCTGAGGTGCGGCCGCCTACGACTGCCGCCTGGGGCGGAGGCATGAGCCGCCGCCTGCTCGTGGGTGGCTGTCGACGACCGCCGCCCGCTGACGTGGCCGGCGGGCTGGTTCGCAGCGTTATCGCCGGTAAACCCAGAGTGACGTGAGACCAGAGTGACCCAGGGGGCCCGGTCCCGCAACTCGCGGTTCGTCAGCCGCTGCGACCGGCCGCCCTGCGCACCGCCTCTATGAACCGGCGCGCGGACGGTGGACCCGGCTTGCCCGGAGCGGGGTCGTGCTCGTTCAGCGTGAGCGTGTAGCGGGTGCCGTTCACATCGGCCAACGCCCGGTCCTCGTTGGCGAACCAGGGCTTCGAGGCCCGCACCGCCTGCACCGGCGCGCTGTCGATCTCGCTGCCGTAACTGGTGAGCAGTTGCAGTCGGCCGTCCTCGATCCGGACCTGCCCCGCCCGGGTGAGCTGCCGCAACCTCTTCCCGATCCGCACGCCCGTGGCCGTGAACTCCGGCTCGGCCATGTACCCCGCCCCCTAGTGCGCTTCGGCTGTGCCTGTCGTCTGATCCGTCGCGGACCGTGATCCAGTGTGCCCGAGGTCGCCTCCCCCTGGACGGCTCCGGCGGCGTCGACTCGGCCCGTGCGGTGAAGTCTGCACGTCCCCCGCGTCGAGCACCAGTGCGCACAGAGGACCGGGGGCGGGGTTCCGGCGCATGCGCGGCATGCGCCCCCCATGCGCCCCGCGCATCCTCGCCACAGGAGTCTCTTTGAGGGACTCAAAGGCATGTTTATGCAGGTGAGAAGCGTGCGGAAGGTGTCTATCATCGGGACGTCCGACGCCGCGATCCGCCGTCGGCGCAATGCGTGAGGAGCACTCCGTGAGCACCGCCCACCCCACCCGTCCTGACGCCACCCTCGACGTCGATCACAGCGACACCGAGTACCGCGGCTGGCTCAAAGAGGCCGTCCGCAAGGTCCAGGCGGACGCCAACCGCTCCGCCGACACCCATCTGCTGCGCTTCCCGCTGCCCGAGAGCTGGGGGATCGACCTGTATCTCAAGGACGAGTCGACCCACCCCACCGGCAGCCTGAAGCACCGCCTCGCCCGCTCCCTGTTCCTCTACGGCCTGTGCAACGGCTGGATCCGGCCGGGCCGCCCCGTCATCGAGGCCTCCAGCGGTTCCACGGCCGTCTCCGAGGCGTACTTCGCCAAACTGATCGGCATCCCCTTCATCGCCGTCATGCCCCGCACGACCAGCGCCGAGAAGATCCGTCTGATCGAGTTCCACGGCGGACGCTGCCACTTCGTCGACGACTCACGCAGGATGTACGAGGAGTCGGCCCGCCTCGCGGTGCAGACCGGCGGCCACTACATGGACCAGTTCACGTACGCCGAGCGGGCCACGGACTGGCGCGGCAACAACAACATCGCCGAATCCGTCTTCCGCCAGCTCCGTCTGGAGCGCTTCCCCGAGCCCGCCTGGATCGTCGCCACCGCCGGGACGGGCGGCACCTCAGCGACCATCGCCCGCTACGTCCACTACATGCAGTACGACACCCGCATCTGTGTCGCCGACCCGGAGAACTCCTGTTTCTTCGAGGGCTGGACCACCGGCGACCCCGACGTCACCTGCGACTGCGGCTCCCGCATCGAGGGCATCGGCCGCCCCCGCATGGAGCCCAGCTTCGTCCCCGGTGCAGTCGACCGCATGATGAAGGTGCCCGACGCCGCCAGCGTCGCCGCCGTCAGAGCCCTGGAGAACGCGATCGGCCGCAAGGCCGGCGGCTCCACCGGCACGGGCCTGTGGAGCGCCCTCAAGATCGTCGCCGAAATGGTGGCCGAGGGCCGCCAGGGCAGCGTGGTCACCCTCCTGTGCGACCCGGGCGACCGCTACCTCGACAAGTACTACTCCGACGAGTGGCTCCGGCGGCAGGGCCTGGACATCGAGCCGTACGCGGTGGCGATCGAGAGGCTGCTGACGACGGGCGTCTGGACGGACTGAGGCGCGCTTGTCCCCGCCGTGCACGTCCGCGCCCCGTCAGGGGCGCGGGGAACTGCGCGACCAGCTACGAACGACCCGCAGCCTCGAACCGACCTCATCCGTGGCGGCGCTCAGAAGGTCCGCGCGCTCAGACGTCCGCGCCGTCGTCCTCGTCCTCCCCGGCCACCACCAGGCGCCGCAGATGCTCGGAGATCTCGGCCCGCGCCTGCGCGGCCAACCCCGCGTCGGTCACCAACGTGTCGACCTGCTCCAACGCGGCGAACGAACTCAACCCCACCGTCCCCCACTTGGTGTGGTCGGCCACCACCACGACCCGCCGCGCCGACTGCACCAGACGCCGGTTCGTCTCGGCCTCCGCCAGGTTCGGCGTCGACAGGCCCGCCTCGACCGATATCCCGTGCACGCCGAGGAACAGCACATCGAAGTGGAGCGCAGCGATCGCCTGATCGGCCACCGGCCCCACCAGCGAGTCGGACGGCGTCCGCACCCCACCGGTGAGCACGACGGTCGCCGCACCCTGCCGGGGGCCGGTCGTGCGCTGGGCGGCGTGGAAGACGTCGGCCACCCGCACCGAGTTGGTGACCACGGTCAGATCCGGCACGTCCACGAGCCGGTGCGCGAGCGCGTACGTCGTCGTGCCGCCCGACAGGGCGATCGCCGAGCCCGGCGCCACCAGCTCCGCGGCCGCCCGTGCGATGTCCTCCTTGGCGGTCAGCTCCAGCCCGGACTTCGCCTCGAACCCCGGCTCGTGGGTGCTCGCCTCGGCCACCGGCACGGCGCCGCCGTGCACCTTCTCCACCGCGCCCTGACGGGCCAGCGCGTCCAGATCGCGGCGGACGGTCATGTCCGAGACACCGAGTTTCCGCGTCAGCTCGTTGACCCGGACCCCGCCCCGCCGTCGTACCTCGTCGAGGATCAGGGCTCGGCGCTGCTCCGCGAGGAGGTTCTGGTTCTCACTCACGTTCGCTCCGGTCCTCTCGCCCCATCACGCCCGACACGCCTTCCCTACCCCCTCCGACGAGGACATTCCCCCGTCCCCGGTCCCGAGGACGTCCCATATTCGCACGCTCCACCGCAGGTGACGCCATTCCCCGCACAGTCGCGTGCACGTCACGCTGCGTTCCTCGCGCCCGCCACTATCACATGGATCGGGGAGATTCGGTGATCACAGGTGTATGACGTCCGATCTGGGGCGATCATCAGTGCCTGCACATCACACCGACTTGTGGCGCGTCACGGGGGAAGCGGAACAGTGGATCGTGCGAGGGAACATACGGCACATACGGAACCCAGGGAACAGCCGGCATCGCGGGACGGGGGCCGACACCCCTGTTCCGGCCGTTCCGCGACGGACGGGACCGCCCTCGAACTCCTGGTCCACGGCGTCGGCGGCACCACCCCCGAACGCATGCTCGACGATCCGCGCACGGTCCGTGTCACCGGCGACGACACGGCCGCGGTCTTCCGGCGCATCGACGACGCCGACGCGGAGAAACATCCCGCCGACCATCGCGGCAAGCCCGTCCCCGAGGCCTACGTCTGGTGCAACCTCACCTCCGGGAACAGCTCACGGGCCCTGTGGCTGCTGTTGCTGCCGTTCATGGTCGTCAACCTCGCGCACTGGATGCGCCCCAGCAGCCGCGGTCGCCGACGCACGGTACGCCTCTACGGGCTCCTCGTCCGGCTGGTCGGCCTCACCCTGACCGTGCTGCTCGTCGCGGCGGCCTGTGAGGTCGCGCTCGACCTGACCGCCTGGCAGTGCGCCGGCGCACGCGCGTGCGCGGAGGCACACACCTGGCTCGGCTTCCTCTCTCCCGCCGTCTCGGACGACGGCTGGTGGAGCCGGCCCGGCCGCCGCCTCGCCGTGGCGGCCGTGGTGCCCGCCGCGCTGACCGGCCTGCTGTGGTACCTCTCCCACCGCACCTGGAGCGCGTACGAGTCCCAGCGCCCCATGGACCGCGACGACGTCCGCGCCGAGGACGAGAAGCCGGCCCCGGACGCACCCGAGGGCGAGGCCGCGACCCACATCGCAGCCGTGGGCGACGCCGCGACTCACATCGCAGCCGCAGCCGCAGCCGCAGCCGATGCCACGGCCCGAGCCGCAGCCGATGTCGAGGACACGGCCCGTGTCGCGCTCGGCCGGCCCGGGTTCTGGTACGGGCGCCGTCTCGTCGCCAGGCTGCGCGCCGCCCACGCGGCGGCCGGGTTCCTCACCGTCGCGGCGGCCGTGGGCACCTCGGCGGCCCGCCACGACCGCCGAGCGGGCGGACCGGCCCTCCTGGAGCTCCTGGGCTGGCTGCTGAACTCGGCGCTCGTGCTGCTGGCGGTGAGCGTGCTCTGGGTGGTCTGCCGCAGAGGCCGCAGCGAGCGGCGCCTCGACAAGGAACTCGACGAGAACCTGGTCCGTCTCCTCCCGGCCTGCTCGATCGCAGTGCTCGTCCTCGCCGTGGTGTACGCCGGGTGGTCGCGCCCCGGCTGGAGGTCGACGGGCCGACTGCCGGGCGACCTGGCCTTCGGCGGGATCACCCTGGTGCAGGGCCTCCTCGTCGTCGCGCTCGGCGTGGTCGCCCACCTCCTCCACCGCTCCCGCCCCGACCCGCGCACCGCCATGTACGGCCTGGCCGGCCCCGCCGTCGCGATGCTCGCCTGTGCCCTCGGGGGCGTGATGTCCGCCGGTGTCGCCCAGCGGGTTGCCGACTGGCTGGGCGGCACGGAGGACGCCCTCTCCGGCCCGCCCGTCCTCCTGACCTGGCAGGCCTCCGTCATCCCACCCCTCCTCCTGGTCCTCCTCGCCCTCCTGGCCTGGCTGGCCCACCGCACCTGGGTCCTGCGCGAGGCGGAGACGGCGGCGGTGGAGCGCGAGTACGGCCTGCTGGGAGAACCGCCGTTGGAGCCGCTGGAGCCGCTGGAGCCGCAGGAGCCGCAGCAGCCCTCGGCACCCGGAGCTTCCGGCCCGGCGCTGAACGGGGAGCACGAGGCACAGGACGCCGGTCGCACCCGTCGTATCGCGCGGACCCGCGCCATGGCGGCCCTCACCGACCGGGCGCCCCGCATCGTCGCCGTCACCTCCACCGTGACTCTGCTGCTCGGCGCGGCGGCCCTCACCGGTGCCCTGGTGACGGGCGAGACACCGGCGGGGGTGGCGCACGGCTCGTACGACATCGTCGCGGGCGCCGCCGAGACCGCGCAGGCGCTGGGGTCCTGGCTGATCGGCGTGGGTTTCCTGCTGTTCGTCACCTGGGGCCGCCGGGCCTACAAGGACGCCTCCGCGCGGCGCACGATCGGCATCCTCTGGGACGTGGGCACCTTCTGGCCCCGAGCCGCACACCCGTTCGCACCGCCCTGCTACGCCGAGCGGGCCGTACCCGACCTGACCTGGCGCATGGCCACCTGGACCCGCTCCACCGGCGGCCGGCTCGTCATCTCCGGCCATTCCCAGGGCAGCGTCCTCGCAGCGGCCGCCGCATGGCAGCTCACCCCGTCGGTGCGCCGACGCGTCGCGCTGCTCACCTACGGATCACCGCTGGAGCGGCTGTACGGGCGCTGGTTCCCGGCCCACTTCGGCCCGGAGTCGCTCGCCGCCCTGCACCGCGAGGTCGACTGCTGGCGCAACCTGTACCGCCGCACCGACCCCATCGGCGGCCCCGTGCGGCTGACGAGCCGGCACGGAACGCAGGTCGACGCCGAGCCCTTCACGGACCCGCTCGCCTACGGCCGCACCGGCGCCCACCCGCTGCCCGCCCCGATCCTCGGCCACTCCGACTACCAGGCCGACCCGGCCTTCGTGGCCGAACGCAAGCACCTGCTGGACCGGCTCGGCACTCAGCTGCCGGGGCCCCGGACCTCGCCTGGTCCCGACAGCTGACATCCCGCGCGGGACGCTCGCCCGTGGTCAGGAACGCGGTCACGGCACGGTTGCCGCAGGCATCGCCGGTACCCAGGTAGACGCCGTGACCCGATCGGTACGGCAAGCTCGGCGGACTCCTGCCCGGCCGGACCGCCGGGCTGGGCGCACGGGCACCAGGCGAGTGACGGTGAGGGCGAGGAGGCGAGAGCCGGGGTCGTGGCCGTCAGAAGGGTGCCGACGACCGAGGCGGTGAGAGCGTGGACCAGGGCGTTCCGGGTGCGAGCTGTCATGGCCCCATGCTGTCCGAGGGGCCACTGCCGCCCCATCCGGCAGCCCGGTCACCCGGGGGTGGGGTCTGCCCCCGGCCCTCGGCCCGCGAACCCGTCGGCCCGCGGCCTACGGCAGCTCCGGCAGGTCCTCCGCGTAGAGCAACGTCAGGTCGTCCGTGCTCGGTTCGTCGACCTGGGCCACTCGGCTCGCGTGCCGCTCGACCATCGCCTCGAAGGTCTGGCGCGCGGTACGGCCGTTGCCGAAGGCCGGGCCCTTGGGGAGGGCGGTGAAGTACTTCAGCAGGGCGTCGCCCGCGCCCGGCGCCAGCCGGTACTCGTGCTCCTCGGCCTGCTGCTCCACGATCCGCAACAGCTCGTCGGGGACGTAGTCGTCGAAGGTGATGGTCCGTGAGAAACGGGACGCGACACCGGGGTTGACGGTGAGGAAGCGCTCCATCTCGGCCGTGTAGCCCGCGACGATGACCACGACCGCGTCGCGGTGGTCCTCCATCAGCTTCACCAGGGTGTCGATGGCCTCCTTGCCGAAGTCCCTGCCCGAGTCCTCCGGCGACAGCGCGTACGCCTCGTCGATGAACAGCACACCGCCACGGGCCCGTTCGAACGCCTCCTGGGTGCGGATCGCGGTGGAGCCGATGTGCTCACCGACCAGGTCCACCCGGGACACCTCGACGAGATGCCCCTTCTCCAGGACACCGAGCGAGGCCAGGATCTCGCCGTAGAGACGGGCGACCGTGGTCTTGCCGGTGCCGGGGGAGCCCGTGAACACCAGGTGCCGTTTGACCGAGGCAGCCTTGAGGCCGGCCTGCTGGCGGCGGCGGCCCACCTCGATCATGTCGGTGAGGGCGCGGACCTCGCGCTTGACGCTGTCCAGGCCGACCAGCGCGTCGAGTTCGCCGAGGACTGCCTTCGAGGTCCGCGCCGACGGCTCGGGCGCCACGGCGGGCACGGCCGTCGGTGGCTGCTCGGCGGGGCGCTGACCCGGGATCGAGCCCAGTGGAGCGGGCGCCTGAGCGCTGGTCTGGGTGGCCGTCTCCCGCGGGGCGGGGGTCCGCACGGACGCGCTCTCGTCGCTGGTGCAGTCCTCGACCACCGGACCACCGCCGGCCGTGCCGGGGCCGCCGTCAGCGAACTCGTAGCCACCGCGGGCGCAGCGCTCCGTACGGCACTTGCGCAGCGTCGCCTGGCAGCCGTCGATGATGTGGAAGCCGTAGCCTCCGCTGCCGGTCACCCGGCAGTCGAGGAAGCTGCCGCGGCCCTCGGCGGAGACGTAGAAGCCGGCCTCGGCGGGAGAGGTCACCGTGCAGCGCTCGATGGTCGGGTCGGCGCCCTTGGTGACGATCACACCGGTCTGTGTGCCGTCCACCGTGCAGTTGTTGAGAGTGCCGCCGCTGCCGTGGTCGCGGAACCAGGCACCCGTGGCGGCGTCCCGGATACGGCAGTCGTCGAGCTGCGCGATGGCCCCGTCGCTCACCGACACCGCCGTGTTGCGCACCTGCGACAGGTCGCTGTCGACGACGTCCGCGCGGGAGCCACGGTCCAGCACGAACAGCGCGTCCGGCACGTCGTGCACCCGGCAGGACTCCAGCACCGCCGTCGCGCCGTCGCTGACCCAGACCGCCGGGTAGTCGCCGGTGCTGTCGAAGATCTCGCACTGGTTGGCGTCCACCCGGGTGCCCGGGTCCCACACCGACAGGCCGTTGCGCCCGAACTGCCGGACCGACGTACGGGTCAGGGTGAGGACCGAGCGCGAGCGGAGGTCCACCGCGTTCTCGGGGATGTCGTGGATGCGGCAGTCCGCGAGGGTGAGCACGGCGTCGGTGTCGAGGGTGACCCCGTCGGCCGTGGTCCGGTGCACATCGCAGTCGGTGAGATGGGCCGTGGCCCGCCCGGTGATCTGTACGCCGCTGCCGCGGACCTCGTAGATCTCGCAACCGACGGCCTCCAGCGCGGAGTTCTCCCCGGTCGCCGTCAGGCCGGAGCCCGAGGTGTGGTGGATGCGGCAGCGCTCCAGCCGGGGGTGGCCGCCGCCGCGCACCGCGACTCCGGCCTGGCCGGCCGCGACGACCTCGCACTCCTCGAACACGCCCCCGCCGCCGTCGACCACGGCGATGCCGATGCCGGCCGGGTTGTCGACCGTGCAGCGCCGGACCGTGGGGCGGGCGCCGCCGCGCACCTCGATACCCGCGGCGGAGCGGGTGACGATCCGCAGGTCCAGCAGCTCGGGGGTGCCGTCCTCGACGAGCAGCGCGGGCGCCGCCGCGTCCTGCCCCTCCACATGCAGGTCCTGCACGACGGCCGAGGCGCAGACGGTGAGCGGCACACCGTCCACGGGCGCGATGCGCACCGAGCCCGGCGAACCCTCCGGGCCGCGCAGCGTGACCCCGCGCCGCACCACGAGGTTCTCCCGGTACGTGCCCGGAGCGACGATGAGCACGTCGCCGTCGCTCGCGGCCTCCAGGGCCGCGGCGAGCGACGAGTACTCACCCGTGCGGCGCCGCCACCGCGATGTACCGGTGTGCGTCACCTGGACCGTGCCCTGTGCCATGGCGTTGCTGTGCCCCCACCTCGTGGAACGCGGGTCGATGCCGAACAGTTCGGCTGGTCGGTCCACCGTAGCGTGCGCGGGCAGGGGGAGTTGACCGGAGTGGAAAGGCGGTCAGCTGCCCGTGCCCGTCCTGCCCCAGTCCGGCCCGGCCTTGTCCCATGCCTGGTCCCAACGGGTGTAGCGATGGCGGATCATGCGCCAGACGATCAGCCGTCGGATCCCCTCGACCAGTCCCGCGGCGAGCACAGTGGAGCCGAATCCGGCCAGCACCGCGTGGGTGGTCGCGGTGGCGGTGTCCAGGGGGCGGCCCACCGTGCGGCCCTGGCGGTCAGTCCACAGCGTGAAGTGGTCGCCGGGCCGAGGGGTCTTGAGGTTCGCCATGACCGTGCCGTGCCGGGCGGTGCCGTCCGGGCCGGTCCAGTCGGCGACGACCCGGCTCTGCCGGTCCCGGGTCGTCGCGGTCTCCGGATCCGGGTCCAGGGGGGAGCCGTCGACCTTCTTGACGACCGTGGCCGTGACCCGGTGGCGGCTCAGCTGCTGGTCCCGCACGGACTGCTGCAGGGCGCTCTGGGCGCTGGTGCCGACGACGGCGCCGATCAGCGGCGCGGCGACCAGGATCAGTACGAGGGCGGCGAACGCCAGCCAGGCCTCGACCAGATCGGTCGGCCGTCGCAGTGGGTTGTGACGCCAGCGCCACAGCCCGCCGAACGCCCGTAGTCCACCGATTGCCCGCACTCGCCCCACACCCCCTTACGCGTCCGTGATAGCCCCGGGCGGAGCCGTCCACGCGCGATCCCGGTCAAGAGAGAGGGAAATCACCCTCCGACCGGCCTTCTCATGAACTTCTCACAAAGACCCAACGGCCGGACCCGCGGCGTGTGTTCCCCGCGCGAACCGAATCGTAGGCCGAATCGGGGGAGATTGAACTTTCAAGAGGGTTTCGGGGGTTCTCTCAGGACCGCCCAGAACCCATCGGGATCGAACTCGCTATTCGAGCACCCGGACCGGATCGCCGACCCGTACCGTGCCCGGGGATTCCGGGACGAGGTTCTGTCCGAAGGCCAGCTTGTCGCCGAAGCGGCGGTGGCGGGCCAGGGTCCGCAGCGGCTCACGGCCGCGTTCGGCGGTGTCCTGGTCGGTGGTGGTCACCACGCACCGGCCGCACATCTTGGCGACCCGGAAGCTCACTTCGCCGATGGTGACCCGCCGCCATCCGTCCTCGGCCCAGGCGTCCGTGCCGTCGACGACGACGTTCGGCCGGAAGCGGCTCATCGGCAGCGGGCCTTCCTCGGCGTGGTCGCCCCGGGCGATCAGGTCGTTGAGCGCGTCCAGCGAGGCGAGTGTGGTGAGCAGCAGCGGATAGCCGTCGGCGAAGCTGACGGTCTCGCCGGGGCGGGCGTACTCGGGGTCGATCGGTCGGCGGGTCGCCGGGTCGTCGAGGTGCACGAGCCGGACCGGGAGGCCCAGGTAGTCGCTGAACCAGGTGTGCGCCGCCGCGTCGGCGGGGACGCCCTCCACCTTGTCCCGCCAGATCTCCACGGTGATCGTGTCGGCGGGGGAGGGTACCGGGACGGTGAGGGGCTCGCGGCCGGGCGCGGACAGCAAGAGGCCGCCGCGGGGCTGCTGCCCGGCGGCGGCCAACGCCATGCGCGGATGCGGACGTTGAGTGATGACCTTGCCCGAGTCGTCGACCAGCACCCAACGGCGGTCGCCCGCCAGCCCCCAAGGCTCCACGGCGGCCTCGTCGGGGGCGAAGCCCCGGGCCGCCTTCAGCGGGTGGACATAAATCGAGTGCAGTGACGGATTCCCCATGGGGTCATCCTGCCAGCAGGCTGTGACAACCCCACGCGAAAGGTTCCAGATGCCTCAGTACCCGCGGTACTGCTGGCCGTTGTACGGGTCCTGCTGGTACGGGACCGCGGGGGCCGGGCGGGGGGCCGCCGGGCGCATGGCCTCGTAGCCCGCCATCGGACGTTGCTGCTGCGGCGGCTGGGCGCCCGGGTAGCCGCGCGGGCCGGCGGCCTGCTGCGGGATGTACGCGTTCGGCGCCTGCTGGAGCGGCGAAGGCTGCTGGGCCTGCGGATAACCGTAGGCGGGCTGGGAGAGGCGGCAGCGCGGACGGGAGGGCGGGCAGGTTGCTGCCCGGCGTGTCGTACGCGGCAGGTACCCGGATCGGGGCGATCTGAGGGGTTCCCCGCTCGGCGACGAGAGAGTCGTAGATCGGGGTGTCCGCGAAGGACGAGGCGGAGTAGTAACCGCCGCCGTAGGTGGAGCGGGGGGAGGTCATGGCACATAAGTTAAGCCCACGATGTGCTGGTTGGGGAGACCGATAAGAGGGTTGTTTTCCGTGTCGGCAGTGACGCCGGATCCCCAATGCGAGCGAACTCGGCGAAAAAGGGCAGCAAAGCGCGTTCTGATCGTGTAAGGGCCGAGTTCCCGGCCGGTTACCGGCGGTTGACCAAGGATCTTTCGGTACGGGTTCTGGGGCATCCGGGCCCCGGGGGAATAGGTTGGGCCGACAACGGATCCGGCCGGATCCGACGGACTGCGTGGGACGCGGCCCGGTGACGACCTTCTGGATGACCATCTGATGGGGGCGGACATGTCAATGCCGAAAGGATCGAACACCGCGGTTCCGACGACCGCGCTGCGCGTGGAACTGGGCTGGCGCTCCGGACCGGGCGTGCCCGACGCGGACGCCTCGGCGCTGTTGCTCGTCGGCGGGAAGGTGCGCTCGGACGCCGACTTCGTCTTCTACAACCAGCCCGCGCACTCCTCCGGCGCGGTCCGGCACGAGGGCAAGCGCGACGCCGGGGGGCAGGTGACCGACGCGCTCCTCGTCGACCTCGCGCGCGTGGAGCCCGCCATCGAGACCGTGGTGCTGGTCGCCTCGGCGGACGGCGGCACCTTCGGACAGGTACCCGGACTGCACATCCGCGTGCTCGACGAGCGGGCGGGCACCGAGGTGGCCCGCTACGACAGCGCGGACGCCGGCGTCGAAACCGCTTTCGTCCTCGGGGAGTTCTACCGTCGCCAGGGCGCCTGGAAGTTCCGCGCCGTCGGCCAGGGCTACAGCACCGGGCTCGAAGGCCTCGCCACCGACTACGGCATCACGGTGGACGAGCCCCAGCAGGCGGCGGCACCGACGCCCACGCCCGTCCCGGTCGCCCCGCCCGCGCCCGTCGCTCCGTCGCCCCTCCGTCACCGTGCCGCCGCCAGTGACGACCGCCCGCCCGCCCCCGCCCGCCCGTGGCGCCCGGCCCCGGTCCGTCTGGCCAAGGTGACGCTCACCAAGGAAGCCCCGGCGGTCTCCCTGACCAAACAGGGCGGCACATCCGGCGCCATGCGCGTGAACCTCAACTGGGAGGTGCGCAAGCAGTTCAAGGGATGGGGCAGCAAACTGGGCCGGGCCGTCGCCATGCACGCGGACCTCGACCTCGACCTGTGCGCCCTGTTCGAACTCTCCGACGGCAGCAAGGGCGTCGTCCAGGCACTCGGCAACGCCTTCGGCTCCCTGCACCAGCCGCCCTTCATCCACCTCGACGGCGACGACCGCACCGGTGCCGTCAGCAGCGGCGAGAACCTCACCGTCAACCTCGACCACAAGCAGTACTTCCGGCGCATCCTCATCTTCGTCACCATCTACGAGGGCGCCCGCTCCTTCGCCGACCTGCACGCCACGGTCACCCTCCAGCCGCAGCACGGCGCACCCATCGACTTCTCGCTCGACGAGTGCACGGTCCCCTCCACCGTCTGCGCCCTCGCCCTCATCACCAACCAGGGCGGCGACCTCATCGTCCAGCGCGAGGCCCGCTACCTCGTCCCCGAGCGTGGGGTGAGCCCGCAGCGCACGGTCGACTACGCCTACGGGTGGGGCATGAACTGGACACCCGGCCGGAAGTAGCCGTCCGCATGTGAGGAAAGGGTTCCGCACACGAGGCAGGTTCCGGTGCGGACCCCTAACCCTCTAACCCTCCTCCGGCACCGGGTCCGGGCGCGCGTAGGTGCGGCCCTTCCAGGCCGCGCCGCGCCCCCGGTGGTGCCGCACCGCCGAGTCGACCGTCATCAGCAGATACAGGAACGCGGTGAACGGCAGCAGGAGAGCGAGCCCCGGCGGCTGTCCGTAATGGCGGAGCATCGGTACGTACGTCACCGTCATCACCAGCCAGGCGAGCCCGCCGGGCAGCGCCGTCGCCGGGTCCGCCGTCACCAGGCCCGTCACGAGCGCGACCGGCGGGACGAGATAGACCAGGGCCAGGCCGAGGACCGTGCCCGTGAGCAGCAGCGGACTGTGCAGCAGCTGGGCGTAGGCGCTGCGCGCCACCATGTGCCACAGGTCGCGCAGCCGTGGGTAGGGCCGCACGCTCTCCACGCGCTCCGCCAGCCCGAGCCAGATGTGGCCGCCGCTCCTCTTGACCGCGGCGGCCAGCGCCACGTCGTCGATGACGGACTGCCGGATCGCGTCCGGGATCCGCGCCCGCTCGGCGGCCTCGGCGCTCAGCAGCACACAGCCGCCCGCCGCTGCAGCCGTCCGCGAGCCCCGTACGGCGATCCGCCGGAACGGATAGAGCTGGGCGAAGAAGTACACGAAGGCGGGCACGACGAGCCTCTCCCACACGCTCTCGGTGCGCAGCCGGGCCATCTGGGAGACCAGGTCGAACCCGCCGGTCCGGGCAGCCGCCACCAGCGCGCGCAGGCTGTCCGGGCGATGCGCGATGTCCGCGTCCGTCAGCAGCAGGAACTCGGGTTCCCGCGCGCGTGCCAGCGTGATGCCGTGGCGTACGGCCCAGAGCTTGCCCGTCCAGCCCGCGGGCGGCTCCCCGGGCGAGGACACGGTCAGCGGCAGGCCGCCGAACCGGCGGGACAGCTCACGGGCCAGCTCGCCGGTGCCGTCCGAACTGCCGTCGTCGACCAGAAAGACCTTGGCCCGCCCCGGATAGTCCTGGCCCAGCAGCGACGGCAGGCTCTCGGGCAGGACGGCGGCCTCGTCACGAGCGGGGACGACGACACAGACCCCCGGCCATTCGCCGGGGTCCCGGCGGGGTGGCAGGCGCACATCCGTGCGCCAGAAGAAACCCTGGCCGAGCAGCAGCCACAGCCAGGCGGCGAGTGATCCGACGGCGGTCCACGCGATGGCGCTCACGCCCGCAGTCTGCCCCACGGCAGCGGCCGTACCGAGGCCATCGTCTATCGTGGCCGGGTGAAGATCGCGCTCATGGACTCCGGTATCGGTCTGCTGCCCGCCGCCGCGGCGGTACGGCGGCTACGGCCCGACGCGGACCTCGTGATCTCCTCCGACCCCGACGGCATGCCCTGGGGCCCGCGCACCCCCCAGGACCTGACCGAGCGCGCCCTCGCCGTCGCCGAGGCGGCCGCCGCCCATCGGCCCGACGCGCTGATCGTCGGCTGCAACACCGCCTCCGTGCACGCCCTGCCCGCCCTGCGCGCCCTCCTCGAACCCGGTCTGCCGGTGATCGGCACCGTCCCGGCGATCAAGCCGGCCGCGTCCGGCGGCGGCCCCTTCACCATCTGGGCGACACCCGCCACCACCGGCAGTCCCTACCAGCGCGGCCTCATCGAGGAGTTCGCCGACGGCGTCCCGGTCACCGAGGTGCCCTGCTGGGGACTGGCCGAAGCGGTGGAGCACGCCGACGACGCGGCGATCGACGCCGCCATCGCCGCGGCGGCCGCGCTGACGCCCACCGATGTGACGACCGTCGTCCTGGGCTGCACCCACTACGAGCTGGTCGCCGAACGCATCCGCGCGGCCGTCCAGCAGCCCGGCCTGCCGCCCCTCGTCCTGCACGGCTCCGCCGGCGCCGTGGCCGCGCAGACGCTGCGCCGCATCGGTGAACTGCCCAAGCCCGAGGCCGACTGGACCGGGTCGACGCTGACCGTCATCCTCAGCGGCCGCGAGGGCTCGCTGCCCGCCCCCGCACTGGCCTACGCGGAGGGCCGGCTCCTCGGGACCGCCGGTGCGGCGACGGCCGTCATCGCCGAGCGGTAACGCTGCGCGACCAGGTGCCCGCGCAGCGGAACCTGAGTAGTCTCAAAGCCATGAGGGACCACCCCCACGGCGAGCCGGGCACCCCCGCGGGCCCGCACCCCGAGGTATGGACCGGCCGCGCGACCAACCGCGGCCAGTGGCTGCTGGCACTCGGCGGCGCCGCCTGCATGGCACTGGGCATCGAACTCGCGGTCGACTCCGCGTGGGCGTCCGGTGTCGCCCCGCTCGTCATGTCCGTCGTCGGCTGCATCGCGGCCGGGCTGCTCGTCCTCTTCGGCACGCTCGCGTTCGTGCACGTCTCCGTGAAGGTCGACCAGGACTGCCTGGAGGTCCGCTGCGGCCACATCGGTGTGCCGCGCCGTCGCATCCCCCTGTCCCAGGTCGCCGACGCCGCCTTCGCCCCCTGCGTCACGCCCCACCAGTGGGGTGGCTGGGGCTACCGCTGGCGGCCCGAGAAGGGCACCGCCGTCGTCGTACGACGTGGCGAGGCCGTGGTGCTGAGCCTCTGGGACGGCCACACGTTCACGATCACCGTGGACAACGCGGAGACGGCCGTGGACGTCATCCGCGCCCGGCTCACCCCCAAGGCGACCGACGCCCCGCACTGACTCCCTCTCCCTCCGCCGGTCGCGCGGAGTCTGTCGTGCGTGGCGTCGCGAGGCTGGCGGGAAGGTGACGACAGCCCCTAGCGGTCGCCGAGGCGTTCGTCGAGGTCCGGCGTCCCCGCAGTCTCCCCTTCCGGCAGTGGCCGCGCCGTCGCCATGCCCGCGAGCAGGCCCGCACCCGCGGTCACCGTGGCGAAGCTCAGCGCGTTGCCCACGGCGGCGATCGCGGCCACCGCCGTCAGGGCAGCGCCCGCGGTGAGCACCACCGGCGTGGGGCGCGGGGTCCGCCACAGGACGTACAGAACCCAGCCGAACACGGCGGCGAGCAGCGCCACACCGAAGAGTCCCTGCTCGGCGGCCAGCTGCAGGGGCGCCGAATGGGGCCGGTCGTCGGCCGACAGAGACTCGGCGACCGTCGGGCTGAGCTCCCCGAAGCGGCCCGGTCCCGCGCCGAGCAGCGCGTCGTCGTGGACCAGGACGAGCGCGTCGTGCCACAGCAGGATCCGGTGCGGCGTGAGCTGGCCCTCCAGCAAGTCGGTCAGCCCGGCCGGCAGGGCGTTCTCGGCGACGGCCCAGACCGTCGCCGTCACCAGGGCCGTGGCGAGGGCGAGTCCCACGAGCCCCGGGCCCCGACGCATCCGGGCGGCCGCGAGCGAACACAGCAGCACCCCGGCGCACGCGGCGAAACCGGTGGTGGAGCCGAGCACCGCAGCGGTCACGGCGATCCCGCAGGCCAGCAGCCGCAGCGTCAGCCTCAGAGCGGGCGAACGGGCCGCCCAGGCGGCACAGCAGGCGGCACCCGCCGCCAGGACCAGCAGAGCGGCGGTCGCCCCGGTGTGCCCGAGCGGTGAGACCAGCGGCGAGCCCGTCATGGTGTGCGGGTCGGTGACCGCCAGACCGATACCGGCCAGCGCGGCCGCGGACGGTGCCACCACCGGCAGCAGGGCCCCGCAGATCCGGCCCGCCGCATAACCGGCCGCCACGGCGAGCACCGCCAGCAGCACACCCTCCGGACGGCCGCCCCGCGCCGCCGCGGTGATCAAGGACCAGGCGGCGCACGCCCCGAGCAGCAGCACACCCGTGACGTCGGAGACGTTCCGTCTCTCGTGCGAGGCCGACGCTCCTGCCGCGGCCTCCGTCCCCGTGGACCCCAACGTGTCGCCCCCCGACTGTGCAGGGCCTCGACCGCCCGGACCACATCCGGCCGCACGTCAGAGGCTCGCGCACACCGTAACGGGTGATGCGCCGGTTTGTGGACGAGTTATGCAGGAACGATGCGGCTGCGGGCGACAAATGCCGCACCCGGGACGTGCGGGCCGCGCTGTCGGCGCCGGGGTGACGCGCCGTACACTCCCCGAGTGACCGTCACCGCCACTCCCGTAGACGAGCCGGAGCAGCTCGAACCCCAGGCCGCGCCCGTCTCCCGGGTGCCCCGATGGGTCGGCAGGCTCCTTCCGGCCGTCGTCGCGGCCCTCTCCGGGGTGCTGCTCTACGTCAGCTTCCCGCCCCGCACCCTGTGGTGGCTCGCCCTGCCGGCCTTCGCCGGCTTCGGCTGGGTGCTGCGCGGACGCGGCTGGAAGGCGGGCCTCGGTCTCGGCTACCTGTTCGGTCTCGGATTCCTGCTGCCGTTGCTGGTGTGGACCGGCGTGGAGGTCGGCCCCGGCCCGTGGCTCGCGCTCGTCGCCATCGAGGCGGTGTTCGTGGCGCTCGTCGGCGCGGGCGTCGCCGTCGTCTCGAAGCTGCCCGGCTCGCCCGTGTGGGCCGCCGCCCTGTGGATCGCCGGTGAGGCGGCACGCGCGCGTGCCCCGTTCAACGGATTCCCCTGGGGCAAGATCGCCTTCGGCCAGGCCGACGGTGTCTTCCTGCCGCTGGCCGCGCTCGGCGGCACTCCTGTCCTGGGCTTCGCGGTCGTCCTGTGCGGGTTCGGCCTCTACGAGGTGGTGCGCCTGGTCGTGGAGAACCGGCGCACCGGCGAGGCCGTACGCCGGGGCACCGCGGCGGTGGCGGCGCTCTCCGTGGCCGTACCCCTGGTGGGCGCCTTCGCCTCCCGCGCGCTGGTGAGCGACGAGGCGGAGGACGGGACCGCGACCGTCGCGGTCATCCAGGGCAACGTCCCGCGCCTGGGGCTCGACTTCAACGCCCAGCGACGGGCCGTGCTCGACTACCACGCCCGGGAGACCGAGCGGCTGGCCGCCGAGGTCAAGGCCGGCAAGGTCGCCCGGCCCGACTTCGTGCTCTGGCCGGAGAACTCCTCCGACATCGACCCCTTCGCCAACGCCGACGCCCGCGCGGTGATCGACGGGGCGGCCACCGCCATCGGCGCCCCGATCTCCGTCGGCGGGGTCGTGGAGCGGGACGGCAAGCTCTACAACGAACAGATCCTGTGGGACCCCGAGAAGGGTCCCGTCGACACCTACGACAAGCGGCAGATCCAGCCGTTCGGCGAGTATCTGCCGCTGCGGTCGCTGGTCGGCGCCATCAACAGCGAGTGGACGTCCATGGTCCGCCAGGACTTCAGCCGGGGCACGAAGCCCGGCGTGTTCGCCATGGACGGTACCGAGGTCGGTCTCGTGACCTGTTACGAGGCGGCCTTCGACTGGGCCGTGCGCTCCGAGGTCACCGACGGCGCGCAGCTGATCTCGGTGCCGAGCAACAACGCCACCTTCGGCCGCAGCGAGATGACCTACCAGCAGCTCGCCATGTCCCGGGTCCGCGCCGTCGAGCACAGCCGCACCGTCACCGTCCCGGTGACCAGCGGAGTCAGCGCGATCATCATGCCGGACGGGCGGATCACGCAGAGGACGGGCATGTTCGTCCCGGACTCCCTGGTGCAGAAGGTCCCGCTGCGGTCCTCGCAGACGCCCGCCACCCGGGTCGGCATCGCGCCCGAGATGCTTCTGGTGCTGGTCGCGGCGGGTGGACTCGGCTGGGCGATCGGGGCCGGTGTGCGCGGGAGGCGCGCCGGTGGCGTGTAGCCGTACGCCTCGCGTGCGCGTACCGGAACGGCGGGGGTGAGGGGACCGGCCCGTTAGGGTCGGCTCCATGGCTACCCCTGACTTCATCCGCACACTCCGTGCTTCCGCCGGCAACCAGCTCCTCTGGCTCCCCGGAGTCACCGCCCTGGTCTTCGACGACGAGGGCAGAGTGCTGCTGGGCCGCCGGTCCGACACCGGCAGGTGGGCGCTGATCGGCGGCATCCCGGACCCGGGGGAGCAGCCGGCGGCCTGTGCCGTGCGGGAGGTCCACGAGGAGACGGCGGTGCAGTGTGTGGCCGAACGGGTCGTGCTCGTACAGGCGTTGGAACCGGTGCGGTACGACAACGGGGACGTCTGCCAGTACATGGACATCACGTTCTCCTGCCGTGCCGTGGGCGGGGAGGCACGGGTCAACGACGACGAGTCCCTGGACGTCGGCTGGTTCTCGCTGGACGCCCTGCCGCCGGATCTGTGCGAGTTCGCGTTGTTCCGCATCAAGCAGGCCATGTCCGACACAGCCACGTGGTTCGACCCCACGGTCTGAGACCGCGCGCGGGACGGCGGGGCCCGGTCCGTGCGCGTGGTGCACGCGCACGCCGCGCGGGCGTGCGCGCGGGCACCGGCCCCGACGGCTCCTCCCTTCGGTGGCGTTGACGTGGCCGAACGACGCGGCCTACGGTTCCCGGAACGTTCCGGCACGCGGGGTGGAGCCCTGAGATGAGCCATCCCCCGCGGACGTCGTGACCGTCGCCAAGGCGATGGGCGACGGGCAGCCGCTGGGCGCGGTGATCACCCGGCGCGAGAGAGCCGAGACCTACCGCAGCCAGGGGTACTTCTTCTCGTCCGCCGACGGCAGCCCGGTCGGCTCGGTGGTCGGCCTCGCCGTCCTCGACGCCCTGCGGGACGAGACCCTCCAGACCAACGCCCGGGACGTGGGCGGCCATCTGAAGGACCGGCTCCAGCGACTCGCCCACCGTCACGAGCTGATCGGCGCGGTGCACGGCTCCGGCCTCTGTCTCGGCGTCGAGTTCGTGCGCGACCGTACGACGCCGGAGCCGGCCACCGAGGAGACGGCCGCGATCTGCGAGCGGCTGCGCGAACTCGACGTGATCATGCCGCCGACATCCGACCGGTAGTGCGTGCTGAAGATCAAGCCACCGCTGTGTCTGACACGGGAGGACGCGGACGGCTTCGTCGCCGCCCTGGACGACGCTTTGACGTACGGCTGGTGACCCGTGCTGCCGTCCGGGGCACCCGCAGCTGCGTCCCGTACACCAGCATCCGCAGGAACTGGCTCGTGAGCAGGGCCAGGACGGTCGCGCAGAGCCAGCCGACCGCCAGTGCCGGGACGGTCGCGCGGGTGAGCGGTCCGGGCAACAGGCGCAACGCCCACCAGACCACCGCGAGCAACAGGACGTCGACGGCGCGGTGGAGCAGCCGGCCACCGAGTGGTGCCCCCGCGGGCCCCGCCCAGGCGCCCAGCAGCAGCCACCTGCGCGGGTTCAGCCATCGACGCGGACGAAGACCGGCTTGAGGTGGTTCTCGGGGAGCGCGTCGGGGAGCTGCTCCCAGTCGAGGACGTGGGAGACGACGCGCGCCGGGTCGACCTTCCGGGAACCGGCGAGGGCGAGGGCGTCGGGGATGTGGACGCGGACGTTGTCCCGTGCGACGCGCAGGGTGAGCCCGCTGAGGTACATGTCGAGCAGGGGCAGTTCGCCGGGCCGGAAGTGGTTGCCCGAGGACTCGCAGACGCCCTCAGGGGCGAGGGACCTGACGGCGAGGGCGAGTTGGTCGACCCGGCCGGTGGCCTCGACGGCGAGGTCGAATCCGTGCGGGACGGGTTCGACGGCCTCGGCGGTACGGGCGCCGAAGCCCTCGGCGAGCTGCCGGTGCGCGGGGTCGGGATCGACGTACAGCACGTCGGAGGCGCCGAGCGCGCGGGCGATGTCGCACACGTACAGGCCGATGCTGTGGAAGGGGACGTTCTGGCTGAATCGTGCCGCGCGGTAAGGTGCACCTAAGTGGACCGTCGTCCATGAAGGTGAGGGGATGGTGAGTGGTGTCGAGAGGTGAGGTGCCGCAGCGGTCGGACGCGCAGCGCAACCGTGAGCGCATTCTGGAGGTGGCCCTCGCCGAGCTGTCGCGCTCCGCCGACGTCCCGCTCAGCGCGATCGCCAAGAAGGCGGGCGTCGGACAGGGCACCCTCTACCGCCACTTCCCCGACCGCGAGGCGCTCGTCCTGGAGATCCACCGCCAGGAGGTGCAGCAACTCGCCGACAGTGCCGCCGAGTTGCTGCGGACCCGGGAACCCGACCGGGCCCTGCGGGAATGGATGAACGGCCTCGCCCGCTACGCCATGGCCAAGGCCGGCCTGGCGGACGCGCTCCGGCGGGCCGCCGCGGTGACGGGCGGTGCGGCGAAGCCGGGCTATCCGCTCTTCCTCGCCGCGATCGATCGTCTGTTGGCCGCCAACCACGAGGCCGGCACCATCCGCCCCGGTGTGACCACGGACGACTTCGTCCTCGCCATCGCGGGCGTCTGGCAGATGGACCCCACGGGCGACTGGCGCCCCCGGGCCGACCGCCTCTTCGACCTGGTCATGCGCGGCCTGCGCACGGGGGCGCCGGGCCGGGCCTGAGAGCACGAGGCCCCAGGTTGGGTCATGGGCGCGGCGATACAACAGGCCGAGGTGTACGTGTACGGGCCGACCGTGTGTGCCTGTCCCTGCTCACCCGGCGAGTGCGTCCAGGAGCAGGTCAGCACCGAACGGTACGGCCAGGGCCCGGTTCCGCAGGTCGGCGGGGACCTCGGGATGGTCGGGGTTCACCCGTACCAGGCGTGCCCCGGGGGTGTGCCGTACGACGTTCTCCATGGGCCACCGGATCACGCCGGGCGTGTTGCAGCCGGCCCCGATCTCCAGCACGAGCAGATGGGCGGCGCCGGGCGCCTCCCCGAGCCAGTGGCTCAGCCGCTTGCCCGCCGGCATGTGGGCGGCGTCGACGAACTCCGGTCCCACGCGCACGTTCGGGAACAGATCCGCCCCGCAGTTCGGGCAGACGGGCAGGGCGGACGGGTCGGTCACCCGGCCCGTCTCCCGGTCGTAGGCGGCGAGGACACGGTCGAGGAACGGCCGGGCCGCCCAGGTCTCCTGGACGCACGGCACGGTGCACGGCAGGTGGCCGTAGTCGCCCTGGGGAGTGAAGACCCGGTCCGGGGCGAAGCCGTTGCGGGCGAACAGCGCGTCGACGTTCGAGGTCATCACCCAGTGCTCGCGGTCGCCGACCAGGGAACGCAGCCGCCGGTACAGGGGGTTGGTAACTGCTGGCCTAGGAGCGCGCATAAGGCCGCTTTGACTCGATCGTGTGATGGTCGGCTTCCTGGCTTGCGGCGCCCTGGGCGGTCCGGGTTGACGTGATCGCGCGATCATGGGACGCCGGACATGGCGCCAGCGTGCGGGGCCCCTGCTTCACCGGAGAGATGGTTCGGGGCCTGCCCGTCGCCACTGGCCGTATCCACTTGGCCAGGTCGCACAGGGAACCGGCCTCCCGGGATCGGACCACGCGCAGGATGCGTGTCGCTGCCTCGGGGTTGAGTACGCCAGGGACCAGTGCGCTCAAGACCGTTCGGGGCGTGCGGCTGAGTCAGGTTCACTCCTGCTCAGTTTTCAGGAACGGTTGCGCTCGGAACCGAAGCGGATGTCGCCGATGTGCACGGCCCAGTAGCCCCACATCATGTCCGCGGGCAGCGGGACGCCCAGCAGATAGCGGGAGCGCAGGCCGAGCCCGTACAGCGCCGGGAGCAGCTCCTTGAGGCGTGCGCTGTCGCCGTAGTCGTAGCCGGCGGCCGCGCTCAGCCCCGCGCCGGCGGCGACCAGGACGCGGTCGGCCTCGTCGAGCCAGGTGCGGAGGGTGTCGGCGGCGGCCGGGAGCGCGGTGGGTGACGTCACGGAGGCGGTGGAGTCGTCCGTGAGGGCGAACGTGGCGTGGTTCGTGGCGTCGTTCTGGGCGGTCATCTGCCGGGTCCTTTCGAGCGTTCTCCCAACGCAGGGCGGGACCGGCCGGGGCCAGTGTCGGTTCGGGACCGCTGATGGTCGGAATCCGACAGCCGCCGCCCCTTCGCCTGCCGCGCCGTCGCCCCTTGCCCGCCGCCCGCCGCCCCGCCGCCCCGGCGGTCCCTCGGGCCGTGTCACTCGTTGTGCAGCACCTGCGCGATCGTCAGCCGGGCCGCACGGCGTGCAGGGACGTACGCGCCCATGACGGCGATCACGACGCCCGCCACGGCGAGCGCGGCCAGGGCCGGGGCGTTCCAGACGTCCGTCATGTACGACGGCAGGGTGAGGTCCACCGCGTCCGCCATACGCGGAACGACCACCTGGTGGCCCGCCATGCCGAGCGGGATGCCCAGGAGCGAGCCGAGGACGCCGAGCAGCGCCATCGAGGCCACTGTCATCACCGTGGCCTGGCGCGGTGTCATCCCGATGGACTTGAGCATGCCGAGGTCGCGGCGGCGGTCGCGGGTGTTGAGGAGGACGGTGTTGAAGACACCGGGCGACGCGACGGCGGCGAGCAGGAGGGTGAGCGCGGTGGCAGAGCCGATGATGGTCCGCGTGACGGAGTTGGCGCCGGTCGCGGACGGGCTGAGCCCCGGATCGGCCGCCTCGGCGGCACGGGCGTAGGCGCCCGCATCGGCCCCGTCACGGAGCTTGACGTGGTAGGCGATGGGTTTCTCCGCCGGGGCCACGGTCCGCATGGTCGCCCAGTCCGCCACCACGACACGCGCGTTGGTCTCCATGTACTCGCCGATGACGACCACGTCCGCGCCGCGATCGCCTTTCTCCATCCGGAAGCGGTCGCCGACGTCCAGGCCGTGTCCGCGCAGGAAGGCCGAGCCCGCCACCACCTCACCGGCGCCCCGGAGCCACCGGCCCTCGGTGAGCACGTTGCCCATCAGGGGACGGTCGCCGCGGCGGGCTTCCAGCCAGAGCTTCTCCGTGGAACCCGCCAGCCGGACCTCGGTGTCCGCCCGGGCGGTGACCTCACGCGCGTCCGGCAGCGAACGCAGCAGGGCGTGCAGGGCTAGGTCGTCGTGGACCGGCCTGGTCTCCTTGCCGTCGCGGTATTTCCCCACGTAGACCGTGACCTGGTAGGCGTCGCGGCCCGCGTTGCCGAGCCTGTCCATCGTCGTGGCCAGGCCGGTCGCGAACGTCACGGTCGTCACGCCGAGGACCACGGCGGCGAGCGTGAGGGCGCTGCGCCCCGGCCGGGCGAACGGCAGCCCCAGCCCGAGGCTCACCGAGCGCGGCAGCCGGCTGCCCGCCAGCCGGCGCTGGACACCGAGCGCCCGGCCGGTGCGCGGCGCGCTGCCCGCACTGATCGCCCGCGCGGCGAGAGCCGGTGGGCGCGCACCGCGGGCGCGGGCGCGGCGAGGAGACACACGGCCGGCATGCCGGCCAGGGCGAGGAGGTTCACCCAGGGGGCGAGCGAGACACTGTCGTGGAACACCCCCGCGTCGGGACCCGTGAACGCGAACTGGAGCAGGGGCCGTGCCGCCAGATTGCCGGCGGCGGTCCCGAGGACACAGCCCAGCACCGCCGGGACGGAGATCATCACGAGGTAGACGGCCACCACCTGTCCCGGGGTGAACCCCAGCGCCTTGAGGATGCCGATGTGCCGGAAGCCGGAGATCACCGCGCCGCTGACCACGTTGGCGACGATGAGCACGGACACCACGACGCCGAGGACTCCGAAGGTCAGCAGATAGGGCGCGTACGCCCGCGCCGCACTGCCTATCTGGTCCTTGAGGGTGAGGTACGACCGTGAGCCTGCCAGCGCACCCGTCGGCAACTCCTCTGTCACCGCTTTCAGTTGGGCGCTGAGCCGACGGTCCGACGAGGCGTCGTCGAAGCGGAACAGCAGTTGCGTGGCTGTCGGGTGCAGGGCCTCGATCTGCCCGGGGGAGACCCAGGCGTCGGCGGTCCGGCTCAGGTCGAAGGCGAAGCCGACGACCGTGAGCGTGGGACCGGAAGGCAACCGGAGCTTCTTGCCCAGGTCGTCCGCCGTCCAGTCCGACTGCCGGTTCAGGACGACCTCGCCGGGCCCGGTGGCCCAGCGGCCCGCCCACAGGTCCAGCCGGTCCACCGGGCCACCGGGGCCGGACCGGCCCACGAAGGTCAGCTCGCTGCCGAGGCCGTAGCCCATGGCCTCCCGCGGCAGCTCGACGGTGGCCTGGGGGAAGGGGCCCGCGGTCGCCGCGACCCCGGGCTGCCGGGCCGCCCGTCTCAGTTGACCGTCCGAGACCTTCGCGGCATCGAACGCCGCGACCACGTGCGGCCCGCGCTGCGCGCCGAAGGCCTTGTCGAACGGGGACGAGGCCGCGTCGACCAGACCGAGCGCCACCACGATCGCCGTCGTCGAGGTCAGGGTGAGCAGCCCGATCACCAGCGTCTGGAGCCTGCGCCGCCGTACCGCCGCGCGCGCGGCCCGCCACACGGCCCTCATACGGACGGCTCCAGGGTGTGCTCGCCGCGCACGCGGCCGTCGGCGAACTTGACGAGACGGCTGGCGCAGCGAGCTGGCCCCGAAGAACCTCGCGCTCGCCGTCCCCGAGCGGCTGGCCGAGTCCCTGGCCGCCTCCACGCTTGCCTACCTGAAGATCGTGGGGCCCGTCGTGCACATCTTCGACAGTGCCGCGAACAGGCTGCTGCGCCGGGTGGGCGTAGAGCCCGTCGAGGAACTGCACCACGGAGCGACCCTGGAGGAGCTCGGCCACCTCATCGGTGAGTCCCACGAGCAGGGCGAACTGCCCCGGGACACCGCCGAACTTCTCGACCACGCCCTGGAGTTCTCCGACCGGACCCTGGACGAGGTCATGGTGCCGCGCGCGGGCGCCGTCTTCGTCCGAAAGGACGCCTCCGCAGCCGAGGCGGTCGAACTGATCGCGAAACACGGCCACTCGAACTACCCCGTGCTCGGCGACCACCCCGACGACGTCGCCGGGGTGCTGGGCGTCCGTGAGCTGATGCGACTGCCCGGCCGACCCCTCACCACCACCGCGGGCGCCCTCGCACGGCGCCCACTGCTGCTGCCGGACACCCTGCCGCTGCCGGACGCCGTGACCCGGATGCGGGAGCGCGACGACGAGTTCGCCGTCGTCCTGGACGAGCACGGCGGAGTCGCCGGCATCGTCACGTACGAGGACATCGCCGAGGAACTCGTGGGCGACATCGCCGACGAGTCCGACACCGTCGTCGCACTCGCCGTCCCCGACGGCGCCGGCTGGCTGGTGGACGCCGGCCGCCGCCTCGACGAGGTCGCCGACGCCACCGGTGTCGCACTGCCCGAGGAGGAGGACTACGACACCGTCGCAGGGCTGGTCGTGGACCGCCTCGGCCGTTTCCCGGCCATCGGCGACCGGCTCACCGTCGACCTGCCCGACGGGGGGAGCGCGGTCATCGACGTACGCACCCTCGACCGACACGTGCCGGACACGGTCCGTCTGGAACGGCTGCCCGCGCGTGAGCACGAGGAGACCCAGGCATGAGCTTCCCCATGGCGCTCTTCGTCACCGTCCTGCTGCTGATCGGCAGCGGCTTCTTCGTCGCCGCCGAGTTCGCGCTCGTCGCCGCCAGACGGCACCGTGTCGAGCAGGCCGCCGCCTCGGGCCGGCGCGGCGCGCACGCCGCGCTGGCCGGCATGCGGGAACTGTCCCTGATGCTCGCCGGCGCACAACTGGGCATCACCGTCTGCTCCCTGGGCCTGGGCGCCGTGTCCAAGCCCGCCATCTCCCATGAACTCGACCCCCTGCTGCACGACCTGGGACTGCCCAGCGCCGTCAGCTACGGAGTGGCCTTCGTGGTCGCGATGGTCGTCGTGGTCTTCCTGCACATGGTCGTCGGCGAGATGGCACCCAAGTCCTGGGCCATCGCCCACCCCGAGCGGTCCGCGATGCTGCTGTCCCCGGCCTTCCGGGCCGTGGTCCGGGCCGTCCGTCCCCTGATCGGACTGCTCAACCGCGTCAGCAACGCCCTGGTACGACTGTGCCGGGTCACACCGCGCGACGAACTCGCCTCCGTCCACAACCGCGAGCAGCTCACCCACCTCGTCGAGGAGTCGCAGCGCCTCGGCCTGATCAGCGAGGCCGACTCCGAGCTGATCACGCGTTCGCTGACGGAGCCCGAGACGCCGGTGCGCGAACTCGCGGTGCCGGCCGCCGAGATCACCTCGGTGGACGCGGACGCGGACGCCGACGCCGAGGCCGTCCTCCGCGCCGCCGCCGAGCACGACCGTACCCGGCTCCTGGTCCGCGCCCCGGACGCCACGGTCCTCGGATCCGTCCACGCGCGCGACGCCCTGGTCGCCCGGGCGAGGGGCCGCGCGGGCACGGCCCGCGGCCTCGCCCGGCCCGTACCGCGACTGGGCGACGACACGACCGTGGCCGACGCGATCGACGTCCTGCGCCGCCACCGCGCCACGCTCGCCGTCGTCCACGACGACACGGGGCGCCTCACCGGCCTCGTCAGCCTGGACGACCTTCTGGCCCGCTATCTGCAGCCGAGGACGGTCTGACGGCTCGACGACCTGTGGGGCGACGGGCCACCGGGCGCCGGGATCCCGGTGGGTTGGGCCCCGGGGGCAAACGAGGTCCCGGTGGGCCGAAATCCCGCAGCGGTGCGGTGGCGCTCGGCCGTGATCGGCCGAGGGTCAGGTGGTGGGGGCCGGGAGCCGCCACGTTGACTGGATCAGGGCGCGTTCGGTGCCGGTCAGATAGACCGCGGCGGCTAGCCAGGCGCAGGCGTAGCGGTCCGGGTCGGGGTCGGTGACGCGTCCGAAGACGTCGCGGGAGCGGCGGTCCGCCTCCGCGGTGAGCGCGGTCGCCAGGTCCGCGCCCGCCGTGAACCCACTGCGCCGCAGTGCCGCGCCCGCTCCGTCCCGGTCGCTGTCGCGGGCCGGCTCGGCGACCGCGCGGCGGCCTCCGGAGACGGCGACCTCGACCAGTCGGCGCAGCCGCCACAGCGGAGCCTCGGCGAGCGGGTCGGCCGGAGCCCCGGCGGCGCCGTCGACCTCGGGCAGCGCGTCCTGCGGCGGGAAGTGCGCGCCCTGCAGGCGGTCGTAGCCCAGGTCGGCGTGCCCCTGCCACTCGTCCGGCAGCCGCAGCGTCGCCTCGGTGCCCGGGACCGGGCCGATCGCGAGTGGGCGGAGCGTGGCGGCACGGTCGGGTTCCAGGCGCCCGAGCACCCGTATGCGCAGCCCTGGACGGCCGGCCAGCTGACGGAGGTTGGCGGTGTGCGCGAGATCGGGGTGGCCGTTGGCCGGGGTCAGCCGGACGAGGAGCCCGCTGTCGGCCGACTCCCCGGAGCCGGACACCTCGCGGGCGAACAGGTGGTCGCCCGCCGCGCCGACGAGGACCAGGTCGCAGCCGATCAGTCGGCGCGCCTCCTGCTCCGCCTGCTCGGGGTCGGCCCCCGGGCCGCCGGTGAGGCG
Source organism: Streptomyces sp. MNU76 (assembly GCF_020982545.1). GTDB lineage: Bacteria > Actinomycetota > Actinomycetes > Streptomycetales > Streptomycetaceae > Streptomyces. The sequence goes on from NZ_JAJKLK010000008.1 coordinate 432,932, forward strand.
TTCCGCCACCGCCTCCGCGAGGGGGCGGGCGAACAGGGCGGCGAGCGGGCCCGCCGTCCAGGAGAGACCGGCGAGCGGAGTGGCCCGCACGCCCTTGCCGGAGCCGAGGCGGCCCTCCGGAGAGACCGTGGCGCCGGAGATCAGCAGTCCGCCCCGGGAGAGGCCGGCGTGGTCGAGGGTCCCGGAGCCGAGGGCGACGGTTGCCTTGGCGGCGCCCCGGGCACGGGCCGGACCGCCCGGCTTCACATCGGCGATCGAGTACCAGCTCCCGTCGCCGGAGACGAGATGGGTGACGACACCGCCGTATCCGGTGGCCGAGATCACCGGTTCCCGGCACACACCGTGCACCCGCAGACCGCCGCCCGGCCGATAGGCGCGCCGCGCCGTGCCGACGAGGGCGGGGTCGGTGTCGGCCGACGCCAACAGGCCGGTGGTGAGCAGCAGTTCGCGTACGGCGGCGACCAGGTCGGCCAGCCGGTGGCCGTCGTGCCGGGCGCGGGCACCGCGCAGTCCCCGGACGACCCGCAGGGCCGCCGCCTCGGCACGGTGCAGTCCGGCGAGGCGCGCGGTGTGCGCGGCCCGCAGCAACTCCGCCTGCGGCACCGCCCCCGCCGCCGGCACCCCGGAGGCGAGCACGGCCGCGGTGGCCGCCCAGAGACCGGCCGCGGCGGCGACCTGGGCGGTGGGGGCGCTAGCGGCGGGCTCACGCCCGCGCAGACGCCGGTGCCTGTGGTGCCGGGTTCGGCCTGTCTCGTCGCGTCGGTGGGGGTGGTGGGATCGGCCTGTCTCGAGGCTTCGGCCGGGGCGACGGTGGCGCAGGATCCGCCCGCTGCACGAGAGCCGTTGGCTCCGACGGCCGGTCCGGCCGCAGGGGCCTCACCATCACTTCCGTGGAGGTCGTCCGCGGCCGTGTCGGCCGGCTTGGCGGCGGACACGGTCGCGGCCACGTCCTCGGCGTCGGCCACCGGGCATGCGCTCAGGACGGCGGCACGGTGCAGACAGCGGGGTGCGAGCAGGCAACTGCACACCGCCCGCTCGGCGTCGGTCACCGCGCCCGAAGGGCCCGGCGTCAGTGCGACCTCGGCGTCCTCGCCGCACCGGACGCGCAGGACACCGCCGTCGGCCTCGACGGGCAGGGCCGCGTACGTCTCGACCGCGGCGTCCAGTTTCTTGCGCAACCGGGAGGTCAGGCTCTCCACGGCGGCGGCCACCACCTCGGGTGCCACCGGGGGCATTTCGGCGTTCATCGGCTCTCTCCGCGGAGGCGGTCCCCCACCCAGCGGGCGAGGGCGAGGGGACTGAGGGCGGCGACCGGCATGCCGGCCGCGACGAGTTGCTGGGCGACGGGCACCGAGTAGCGCGGGGTACCCGTGTCGTCCAGGGCGGCACAGCCCATCAGGTGCACACCCGAACTCGCGAGGGCCCGGACCTCCCCCAGGAGGCCGCCCAGGGGGTAACCCTCCTCGAAGTCGCTCACCACGACCACGAGGGTCCGGCTGGGCACGGTCACCAGGGAACGGGCGTGCGCGAGCCCCGCCGCGATGTGCGTGCCGCCGCCGACCCGGACCTCCAGCAGCAGCGACAACGGGTCGTCCACCCGGTCGGTCAGGTCGATCACCTCGGTCGAGAACGCCAGGAAGTGCGTCGACAGCGTGGGCACGCCGCCCAGGACGGCCGCGGTCAGCGCCGACCAGATGACGGAGGCCTCCATCGACCCGGACACGTCGACGACCAGGATCAGCCGCCAGTCCGCCTCCTTGCGCGACCGGGTGCTGAACACCGGCCGCTCCGGTACGACCATGGTCCGGCCGTCCGCCGTACGGTGGGTGCTCGCCAGGTTGGCCCGCAGGGTGCGCGGCAGGTCGAGCCTGCCACCGGGGCGCCGGGTCGGACGCGGGGTGGCCAGACCGGTGAGCGCGGGGCGCATCCGGGTGGCAAGCTCCTTGGCCAGTTCGTCGACCAGCCGGCGTACCAGCGGGCGCAGCCTGGCCAGTTGCTGTTCGGGCATGCCGCCCGCGAGGTTCAGCACGGAGGTCAGCAGATCGACCGACGGGCGGACGGCCTTGGGGTCCAACTCGGCCAGTACGTCCGTACGGCCCCGGTCGGCGGCCCGCGCCAGCACCTCCTCACGGACTTCGGCGCCGAACAGCGCGTCCAACTCCTCGCCCCAATCCCGGGCCGTGGGGAACGACGCCTCCTGCGAACCGCCCTGACCGGGACCGCCCCGGCCGAGGTCCGAGGAGCCCTCGCCCCGGCCGGCGCCGTACAACTCGTCGAGCGCGTGCGCGTAACGCCGGGCGTCCTGGGGCAGCTTCTCGCTCTCCCGGCCGAGGAGCAGCCGCCAGCGGTCGGTGGGGGAGAGGTGGAGGGGCGCGACGGACGGTTGAGCGGTGGCGTGGGGCGCGTCGGCGGCGGTGGCAGGGCGGGTGGCGTCGGCCGTGACGGCCGCGTACGGGGCGCGGGCGCCCACCGTGCCTTCGGTCGTCACGGTGCCTTCGGTTGCCACCGCGCCGTCAGGCGGGGTCCGCGCGGCGGTGGTGTTGTCGGCAGACCCCGCCGGGGCCGTACCGATCGGCAGCCGGAGGGAGTCGACCGCCATCAGGCCCGCCGTGTCCGCCGCCGTCCACAGCGCGAGGAGTTCCGGGGAGGCGGTGAGGGACAGGTCGAGGCGGTCGCCGAGACGTTCGGTGACCGTACCGAGCAGACGGTCGCGGCCGGCCGGGGTGAGCGTGTCGAAGCCGCCGCGCAGGGCGGGCAGCCGATCCAGGAAGCCCTGGTCCGTGAGCGTGTCGATCCGGTCGAGCAGCGGGTCCAGCGCGGTCGGTGCGGACTGGAGCAGCGGCGCGGCGCCGCTGAGCAGACCGCTGAGCCGAAGGGCGAGCGCGCGGCGGCCGTCGGGCCCGGTGGCCGTGTCGATCCAGCCTGCCGCGCGCGTCCCGACGGTATCGGCGCCGTCGAGGTCGAGCAGCACCCGCGCGGCGAGAGCGGCCCCTTGGATCAACGGGGAGCCGGAGCGCGCGAGCGTGCCCAGGGCGTCGTCCATGCGCAGCCCGAGGCGGTGTTCACCGGCCCGGGACGAGAGCGCGACGAGCGCGGCCGCGTCCTCCGGCTGGTCACTGCCCGCGAGACCGGGCAGCGCGCGGACCGCCGCCTCCAGGAGGTCGACGGCCAACTCGGCCGCCGCCGACCTGCCCTCGGGCGTGGTGCCGGGCAGGTGGCCCCGCCGCAGCGCCTCCAACAGGTCCAGCCCTTCGAGCAGTTCGGGCAGGGTGGCCGAGGCCGGGAGCACGACGGCCGCGTCCGCCAGCCGGTCGGCGACCAGCGCGGGCAGGTCGCAGCGGGCCGCCGCCCGAAGCCCGGCGAGGACCAGAGCACAGGTGGGCCCGCCGTGCGCCGACTCCCGGCGGAAGGTCTCCCGCAGGGTGCCCTCGGCGGCCAGGGCCGCGGTCACCCCCCGGATCCCGGCCAGGTCGAGCCGGACAGGGACGGCCGGAGTCCACGACACGCGCCACCGGGTGGTGAGTGCCGTGCCGTCGCCCGTGCCGGTCACCTCCACGGATTCGCCGTAGCCCGCACCGCACACCGCGAGCCGCTGGAGCAGGATCTCGCGGCGGCCGTCGAGGGCGGAGCGGAGCGGGTCGAGCCGGAGTTCGCGCGAGGCGGGGTCCTCCGGGCCGGGCAGCCGCAGCGCGGCCACCTCCGCCTCCACGGACGGGCCCAGACCGGAACGAGGGGTGCCCGGTGCGATCCGGCCCCGATCGGTGCCGACCAGCACCACTTCGAGCGCCCGGGCGAGGGCCCGGCCCCGGCCGAGCGGCTCGCCCTGGCCCGTCACCGTCGTCAAGGCCTCCAGGACCTCACCCCGGCCGGGGGCCGCGAGCCCCCGGAGACTGGCCAGGTCGCCCGCCACCCGCAGGGTCTCGGTCGCCTCGCCCGTGCCCGCGGTGTGCCCGGCAGCGCGCAGCTCCCGGCACACATCGGTGATGGCCCGCGAGGCGGCGCCGTACAGCAGCTCGGGGTCGCCCCCGGCCGTGAACACCGCCTGCTGCCAGCGCGGGTCACGGATGCCCGCCGGATACCCGGAGCGGGAGTCGAGGAGGTCGAAGGCGTACGGCACGAGCGAGGTGACGACCGGCGGGTGCTCCCCGACGAGGCCCGCTCCGCGGGCCCCGGCCGCGATGCCGTCCGCCCTCGCGGCGGACACCGCACCACCCGCACCACCCGCGCCGGCCGTCTCCTCGGCGGTGGGTCCGACCCCTCCGTCCTGCGCGCCGGCCGGGTCGGCGTCCACGAGGGCCGCGTCCGTCAGCGCCGGGGCGTGGAAGGCGCCGATCACGGCCGCCACCCGGCGCCCACCCGCCGCCGCGCGGGCGATCGTGTCGCGCATGTGCGCCTCCCGTGCCAGGTCGACCGACGGCACGCCGCCCGCGGTCTGGGCGTCGCTGCGCAACGCCCACCCCACGCCGAGAGCCGCCCGGCGGATCGCCTCGGGCGTACAACCGGGAGCGAGCACCTCCACACACCGGTCCCACAGATCGTCACCGTCACGGCCGGTTCCGGCGGCGGTGAGCGCTGCCGCGAAGGCGGTGGGCGAGACGAGGGACGCCTTCGGCCCGTCCGCGTCCGTCGCCGGCCGGCCGGTGTCCGGGAAGGGCTCTCCCGTCTCTGCCGCCTGTCGGCCCGTGGCAGGGAGGAGCTCATCCGTCACCGCCCCCGGTCGGCCCGCGTCCGTCCCCGGTCGGCCCGTGTCCGTCCCCGGACGGTCCGTGCTCCACGCCGGATGGGACATCGGCAGGTCGCAGCACACCACTTCCTTCCCCCGCTCCCGGGCCCAGCGGAGGGCGGCGAGTTCCGGGGAGAAGTCGGCGAACGGGTAGAAGCCGAGGCGGCCTCCCTCGCTCGCCCCGGCAAGGGCGACCGGCGCGAGGGTGCCCGGCGCGGCGAGGTGGGGCAGCCAGTGCTGGAAGTCGGCCGGCAGCTCCACGCAGACGACATCCGCGCCGGACGCGTCCAGCAGGGCGGGCACGGCCGCGGCGAGGGCCGGGCTGTGGTGCCGTACCCCCAGCAGGTACGGCACCGCCGAGTCGGCGAGGACCGTGACGGCGGCCCTCGGGTCCTGAGTGGTCGTCACCGAAGGTTCTCCCGCAGGTCCCAGAGGCGGCGCCACATCGCCGAGCCGTCCTCGGCGCGACGGCGCACCGGGCCGTCCCAGTAGCCGAGCAGCCGGGCGTGGTCGGCCGGGTCGTCCTTGCGGACCACGCCCAGCAGGTGCCCGGGGACGAGGTCGAGCGCGTCCCCGCCGGGCAGGTACGCGGCGGCCACCCCGAGCGAGGCCGCGACCGACACGGCCTCGGCGGTGGACATCACCGTGCCCGGACGCTCCACGTCCCAGCCCTCGGCGGAACGCCCCGCACGCAGATCGCGGAAGACGGTGACCAGCACGTCGAGCACCGCGTCGTCCACGCCGAAGGCCGCGCCCGCCCGCTGCACCGCCGCCTCCGCCTGCCGCCGGACCAGGGCAGTCTCGGCGTCGACGTCGGCGATGGGGTGCACGGTCTCGAAGTTGAAGCGGCGCTTGAGGGCGGCCGACATCTCCGAGACACCCCGGTCGCGCAGGTTGGCCGTGGCGATGACCGTGAACCCGGGCGCCGCCGCGACCTGGGCGTCGTCCGTGCCGGACAGCTCGGGCACGCTCACCCGGCGGTCGGACAGGATCGACACCAGGGCGTCCTGCACCTCCGGCAGACAGCGGGTGATCTCCTCGACCCGCGCCACCCGGCCGGAGCGCATCGCGCCGAGCACCGGCGAGTCGACCAGCGCCTGCGAGGTGGGGCCCTGAGCGAGCAGCAGGGCGTAGTTCCAGCCGTAGCGGAAGGCGTCCTCGGTCGTGCCGGCGGTGCCCTGCACGGTGAGCGCGCTGGTGCCGCACACGGCGGCCGACAGCAGCTCGGAGAGCATCGACTTGGCCGTGCCGGGCTCGCCGACGAGCAGCAGGCCGCGCTCACCGGCGAGGGTGACCACGCACCGTTCGACCAGGGCACGTTCGCCGACGAACTTGGGCGCGATCACCAGCTTGTCCGGCAGCGTCTCGTGCGGCTTGGCCGGCTTCAGGGCCTCGCCGCCGCTGCCGCAGACGAAGGTGACCACGGAACGCGGGGTCAGGCGCCAGCCGGGCGGCCGCGGACCCTCGTCGTGGGCGGCGAGGAAGTCGAGTTCGGTGGCGTGGCGCTCCTCGGCGGGCAGGATCTGCCGGGCCGGAAGGGCCGTCGCCGTGTCGGTCGGGGTCATGAACGTCCTTGCTCAGTAGGTAAGTCGGTAAGCAGGTGAGTCGGTAAGTGCGTGGAAAGGTGCGAGGCGGGGTCAGGCCGGGGCGCCCGGTGGCCGGGCGCCCCGACCCTGTTCAGCGGCGGCGGCCCCGACGCACCTTCAGCTCCTCGAACCGGGGCGCGTCGCCGTCCTGGATCCGTTGCCAGGCCCTGCGGTACAGCGCGGCGGCCGGTTCGGAGGGCACGATCACGCCGAACGTGGCGTCCTCGTCGGTCATCAGGCCGGCGAACAGCGGCAGCTTCCACCGCTCCAGCGGCAGCCGCGGCGACTTCGGGTCGACCCAGCCGCCGGGCAGGAAGAGCGAACGCCCGGCCCTGGCACGGGTGGCCTCCACCACCAGCTCGCCCCCGGACAGTTCGGCGCGGGCCGCCTTGAGCCGAGCCGGCTTCCACCCCGTCCAGCGGGCCGTCATACGGTCCGTCGGGTCGGGCATGGCGAGCAGCATCAGATACAGCGTGGCCGCGTCCTCGCCGATGCCGTACTCCTTCGCCACCTCGGTCACCAGCTCGGGCACCGAACGGCTCGGGTCCTGCGGCCACCAGGTGCCGTCCTTGCCGCGCTCGCCCGCCACCGGGTCGCCCGGGTCGGCCAGCAGGGCGGCGTACGGGGTGGAACGGGCCAGCCGCAGCGCCACCTCGACGGCGTAGGGCCGCTGGTTGTCGATGCGCAGCGCGGGCAGGTACGGGTCCTCGCCCGCCTCGTCGAGCAGCGCGACCCGGATGCCCGGCGCCGGCTGGTCGTCCTGGGTGGCCAGGATCACGGCGCCGTACCGCTCGAAGCCCTCGCCGACCTCGGTCGGGGTGCCCGCGGTCTTCCGGAACTGGGGGAGGCCGATGTACCGCCCGACGTCCAGGACGAGCCCGGGGTGCGCCAGCCGCTCGCGTACGGCGGTGAGCGCGGTGGGCAGCGCGGCCCGCAGCGGGTCGCCGGCGGGCAGCCGGTGGGCGAGCCAGGCGGCGAGGCCCACCGAGCCGACGAGGGTGTCGGCGGTGAACCCGACCGCGTCGTCGTCGACGGGCCGGACCTGGTCGCCCCTGACCGCCCATTCCAGGTCCCGGGTGAGGCGGGGTTCACCGGCCGGGTGGAGCAGCGCGGGCAGGGCGCTGCGGAGCTCCCACCGGGAGTGCTTGACCGCGCGGGTCGCGTCGGCGAGCAGTTCCTCGGGGATCGCGATCCGCCTGCCCACCTTGCTGTTCCAGACCTCGGCCGCGGCGGCCACGTCGGGCCCCTCGGTCCACAGCCGGGCCGGGTCGGCTGGCAGCAGCGCGGCCACCACGGCGGCGCGGATCTCGCCGTCGACGCCGCGCAGTTCGTCCTTGGCGACGGCCGCGGGAGCCTGCTTCACACCGATGGCGTCGCGTGCCTCCTTGGACAGGAACACCCGCTGGTAGACGTCGGCCTGGGGAAGTCCGGCGACGATCAGCCGGGCCATCGTCTCGGTGACACCGGTGCGGCGCGCGAACTCCTCGGCGGCCTCCGGGAACCAGGGGGCCGGGCCACGCTCGGCCAGCTCCGTGAGGAACGCGCCGAGCCGGGCCGCGTGCGCTTCCCCGGCCAGTCGGCAGGACTCGCGGAGGGTGTACGGCTCCGGGATCTCGAAGCGTCCCGTCGGGTCGTGGAAGAACCCGGTGAAGACGGCGCCGTCGTCGTTGAGGGAGAGGCGTCCCACGACGGCGAGGAAGGCGTCGTCGCCCAGCGGCAGCAGGCCGTTCCACGAGCCGGTGCGCCAGTCGCCCGAGGCGGTGCGCAGTTGATCGGCCTTCAGGCCCAGGATCACCGCGCGCCACCGCTCGGAGGCGGCACCGATCCCCAGCCCCAGCGTCGCGAACCGGTCGAGCAGGGCACGCAGCGCCTCCCGGTGCTCCTCCGGGGTGGTGAGGGCCAGGGCCCGGAAGACGATGGCGCTCGTGCGGTCGGCCAGCGACCACAGATCCGGCTGTCCGCTCGGCAGTTCGGTCCCGTCGAGGTGGAGGCGGACCGCCGCTCCCCTCGGCGCGGTCGTGGCGGGGAGGAGTCCGGCGGCCCTGCTCATCACCCGCAGCGAACGGAAGACGGTGTCGGCCTCCTCGTCGCGGTTCCACCAGTGGTGGGGCGGCTCGCCGAGGCCGCTCAGGGCGCTCTGCAGGACGGTGTCGGCGGGGCCCGCGGGTCCCTCCAGCTCGTCCACTCCCTCGTCCAGCGCCCGGGTGAGGCGGGCCGCCGCCGCGTCGAGGACGGCCTGCTGCCCGGCGGCGTGGCGGACGACTCCGGCGATGCCCGCCACGAGGGCGTCATGGGTGACCGGCAGCAGCGCGCGGATCGCGTCGGAAAGCGTGTCCTTGTCCTCCTGCGCTGCGCCTTGCGCGGCGGCCAGCAGGGCCGTCGAGGTGGCCGCGTCGATGCGGCGCAGCGCCGCGGAGCCCTCCGGGTCGCGGGGCGTCATGCACTCCCAGAACTGCACCGGGGGCAGCAGCAGCGTGCCCTCTCCGAAGGCGCCCGGGGTGCGGTCCGTCTTCGCGACGGAGGTGACGACGCCGTCGGTGTCGACGATCTGCAGCTGCCAGCCGTTGCGGACGACGGCACGGGCCCGGTCGTCGCCCGGGAACACGACCAGCGCGGACGGCCGGCCCTTCCCGGCGGGCAGGGTGACGGTGTGCCCGGCCAGGTCCTGCGTGCGGTAGGCGCCGTCGGGCAGCCGGACCGTGCGGAGGCCGACCACGCCGTCGACGGGTGCGCAGGCCGGCGCGCGGCCGACGGTCGGGGAGGGACCGAGCCAGCCGCTGTCGTACACGCTGCCCTCGGGGGCGTCGCGCAGCGCGTCGGCGAGGAAGGCGGGCATGCTCATCCGCCCGCGCCTGTGCGTCGCCGGGTCGTACTCGTAGAACCCGTGCGTCTCCCGCTCGCCCTCCGCGTGCCAGACCCAGTACGAGGCGCCGTCGAACAGCAGCCACCGCTCGTCGGGGATCGTGGTGTCCCCGGCGTGCAGCACCCCCGCGCCGGTGGCCCGGCCGCCGCCCGGCAGGGGCAGGGTGAGCTTCAGGTCGGCCTTGTACCAGTCCATCTCGGTGCTCCGGGTGCCGCCCGGGCCCTCCATGGGCCGGGGGCTGTCGGCCCGGGTGTGCCAGTAGCCGCGCAGGCCGTTGTCGCGCGACCGCCAGTAGACGAGCAGCTCGCCGTCCACGTGGTGGAAGCCCGGGTCGCCCCACCTGCCGTCCGCGGATACCCGCAGGTCGTGGGTGAGGAGCGTGCCCTCCGCGCCGATCACCCGGGCCTGCGCGGCGCCCGCCACGACGAGATGCGGCCAGGCGTCGGCGACGACGATGTCCTCGACATCGTCCTTCGGGACGAGCGTGGCCGTCGCGTCCTCCCAGGCGGGCCAGCCCAGTTCGTCGAAGAGCCCGGCGCGCAGCGTGCGCGACAGCACCGGTGCCAGGTCGGTGGAGACGGCGCCGCGCACCTCCTCCTCGGCGAGCGCCAGCGCCTCGGCCGGCAGCCACTTCAGCCGGGCGAGCGCGTCGGGAAGCTGGGGCAGACCCACGGCGGCGAACCGCCGGACGACCCCGCGCACCCACTCGGCCAGCAGGGGCCGCCCGCCCGGCGACGCGGCCAGCACCCGGATCGCGCGCCGCCCCTGGTCGTCGTCGCCGAACCGGTCCGCGCCCCGCCGGAAAGCCTTGTGGAAGCGGGAGTCGGCGGCCAGCGACAGCAGCTCGCGGTGTCCCTCACCCGGGGCCCACTGCTCCAGCGGCAACGCCGAGTCCTTCGGCGGGGCGGCCACGGGCACGTCCAGGGAGAGCAGCAGATCCATCAGGTCGATGTCGTGTGTGACCCGCAACTCGCGTCCGGCTGTGGTCAGTTCGGCGCGCAGCCGGTCCGCCGTCCGCTCGACCAGCGGATACAGCTCGGGCATCCGGGTGGAGCCGCGCCAGGACCGCGCCCGCTCACGGTAGGTCAGGAACCGCTCCAGCCAGCCCGCCGTGCCGTCGTGCGGACGCTGCTCCTCGGGCAGGGAGCCGTCCCACAGCCCGGCCGTGGCGCCGGAGGCCTCCAACATGTCCAGCCACATCGCGGGCATGTCGTCGTGAGACGAGGGGAGAGTGTCCAGCAGGGTGCCCCGTACCTTGGGCTCGCGCTCCGCCAGCGCCACCAGCGCCGTACGGTGCCCCTTCCACCAGCCCGCCGCCGCGCGCGGCGTGGACGGCAGGACCAGCAGTTCGGCCAGGTACTCCTGCTCGGCCTGGTCCGCGTCCCGTCCGGCGGCCCGGGCCAGCCGGCGCAGGTCGTTCGCCATCTGGGCCGAGGGCGGCAGACCACCGGCCGTACGGCGCAGGCACAGCTTGGTGAAGCGCCGCAGCGCCTCCTCGGCCGGGACCCGCGCGGCCAGCTCCTTCGCGTACGCCGACAGCACCTTCACCGGGAGCGCGCCGGCCAGCGCGAACTCCAGGAACACGGCGTCGAGCCGCTCCTCCTCCACGACGAGCCCGTGTTCCGCCTCGGCCTTGCGGGCGCGGGTGAACAACTGGGCCGCGTACGTGGCGTTCTCCTCGGCTAGGAACACCCGTCCGGCCTGCTCGAAGAAGGTCGGCAGGAAGTGCGGCACCGACGCCGCCAGCCGCTCGCCGAGCTCCAGATAGGCGTCCATGGCCGTCTTCGGCTTGGACTTCGCCCGCCGGGCCGCCTTCTCCAGGTCCGGCACGATGCCCAGCGCGTGGTGCCCGTCCGCCGGGTGGTGCACCAGCACCCACTCGGGGAAGCCCAGCGACTGCCGCAGCCCCAGCCCGACGACCGCCGGCTCCGCGTCCGGCTCCAGGCCCAGGAACCCGGCGGCCAGATCCTCCGCCGCGCCCAGCTCCCCGGCGACCAGCCGCACCACCACCCGGTCCTCCAGGCCCGGATGACGGTACGTCCGCGCCGTCAGCGGCACCGCCCGCTCCCCGGCCCCCTCGGTGTCCGGCGGCAGCACCCCGCCCGCGGCCAGCACATCCTCGTACGACACCTCTGTCCCCCCGCTCATGCGTCCTTGCCCTCCTCGATCACGCGCCCGGCGTACAGCGCCGCGGCCATCCGCATCCCCTCCGACCACGCCACCGGGCCCACCTCGCCGAGCGGCAGGGCGTGGCCGTCCTGGTCCTGCCAGGTGAGGCTGCCGGTCTCCACCTCGTCGTCCCAGTACGGCTCCCCGATCCACACGGAGGCCTCGACGGTGCGCTCGCCGTCCCGGACGCGGGCGGTGGCGTACCCGCCGGAGACGCGGTACCCCAGGGACGTGGCCCGTGCGGCGAGCGCGAACCGGGAGCGGTACTGGCCGCCGGTGAACTCCCGCACCTGGGTGGCCTTGGCCGCCAGGTCGTCCGGGCGCCGCCAGGTGGCCCGGTGTATCTGCTCGACGCGCTGGACGATGCCGAGCTCCGCCGCGAACTCCCGGATGTCGTCGAGGTCCGGCAGCAGCACGGGGTGCGGCAGGGTCACCGTGCGCGGGGAGAGACGGACCGTCTCACCGTCCAGGTTCACCACGCGCAGTTCGCCGGAGTCGGTGGCGCCCCGCAGGAAGCCCACTTCGTCCGGGTCGTCACCGACCACCGCGAGGTCGCGCAGGGCGGCCTGCCACGCCTCGTCCGGCCACACCCGGGCCAGCAGGCCGGTGGGTACGGGCAGTGACGACACCATCCAGGCGTCCACCTGTTCGACACATGCCGTCGCGTGCCGATCCAGCCATTCGGCGAACCGGCGCAGCCGGTCCACCTCGGGATGGTCCTTCAGCGCCTTCGGCAGCGACTTCAACTGCCGTCCCGCCGCACGGCCCGAGGTGGCTCGTGCGGCCACCCGCCCCTCCACAAGAGCGACCTCGTACCCGTCGCCCGCCGACAGCCATCCCACGAACCCCAGCCCCTAGCGTCAATTGCACAAGAAGAAAGCACAGTTCAGCCGGGGAATCCCGGCCCAAGTGCGACCATGTGCGGAACGCTAGCGGCAGCCACTGACAATCCGTCCGGCGCCTCCCCACGACGCCCCCTGCGGCACGTCGGGAGCCCGACGGCGAAAGGGGCACGCGAGAGGATCCCCCCGGCGTCCGGCAAGCCAATCGAAGCGAACAGGGCTGACGCATCCGTAGACCTACGTAACCGGAGTACGTATTACCGGCCAGTCCCCGTAGGCGGCGCCGCGCGGCTGTCGCCCGGCCGACGTGTGTCCGCCGCGCTCACCCTCCGCAGTGACACGTGCCCCGGCCGACGGCCGTGCCGGGGGCGCCGATCGTCCGACGAGCCAGGCGATGCCCCGACTCGTCAACGGGGCCGCGGTTTCCACAGACAGGGGCCGGAAAACGGCGGATGGCCGAGATCGCGCGCACGGCGCGGTGGCGGGAGAGCGGCGCGCGGCGTGCGATACGCGCCAATGCGATCCGGATGCCGTCCCGCCCGCCGCACGGCCCGAACGGGCGGCTCCGGCCCCACCCGTACCCCCTGTCACGCCACCGTTACCGTGCGCTGATGCGGGCTCGCGGGGCGGCCGCCACGGCTCCGCCGCACCGTCTTCACCCGGCGCACACTTCCGGCCGGGCCGCGGTCGGCCGCCGCCCGTCGGGGCAGACGGTGCGCCCGGCGGATGCCTAGCCTCCCGGCCCATGCGATCACCACTGATGAGACGCTTCGGCCTCGGCGCCGTACTCGCCCTCGCCCTCGCCGTGTTCGGCATGGCCCCCGGCGCGAGCGCGGCCGCCCCGGCCCCCGCGGAGCTGACGTTCGCCACCGACAGCGCCACCACCACGCCCGGCGGCACGGTCGACCTGTCGATGACGATCACGAACAACCACACCTACGACGTCTGGTTCGTCTACCAGACCATCGAGCCCACCTGGCTGACCGACCAGCGCCCCGACCTGAAGTACTCCTTCACCGGCTGCAGCCTCGCCACGGCCGCCGGTGCCACCCCCTGCGCCGGCACCGGCCCCGCCGACCTCGGCACCAACTACGGCGCCACGATCCCGCCCGGCCAGAGCCGTACCGTCACGCTGACGCTCCAGGTCGCCGGTGACTCCGGCTGCAACGGGAACATCGGCTTCTACTCGTACTACTACGCCGAGTTCAGCGACAGGACCAACGTCAGCGGCGGCCCGGTGTTCACGCCCGAGACCCGGGTGCTCTGCGCCTGACGGCCCGTCGACGAGGTGGGCGGTCGTGACGGGAGTGACCTGAAATGATCTGCGATCAGGCTTCCGTCATGGTCTGGACCACTGGCGAACGAACTGGCGGACCCCGGCGGTCCGTCGACCTGCCCCGCGGGGCCCGGACCAGCGTGCCGGGCCCTCGCGGGTCGTCGTGTGCCCCGTTCGGGGGTGGATGAGAAAACGTTCAATTCGGTTCCAGGTGCGCCCACTTGGACACCTGCACTTTTCCGTCATGTTTCGCAGCATGACCACGAAAGCCACACACAGACACCACTATGTGACGCGACGGATGCGTCGACGACCGGGTTCAGAGGGGGACGCCGGCGTCACGCAAGGGGGTGCGTCCGCTCCAGGAGAGACGTGCTCACCCCTGCCCGGGGAGGGGACTTCACCGCATGAAGCGGACTTCACGCACCACCGTGCTCACGGTGGCCGCGCTCATCGCCGCGCTCGGCCTGCCCGCCGGTCCGGCCCACGCCGACGACCCCGCACCCCGCATCGATCTGCGGGTCCTGGTGGTCAGCGACGGTGGCCCGTCCACCGACGCGATAGCCGCCGAACTCACCACCGAGGGCACGCCGTACACCGAGATCGACCTGACGAGCCCCGACCGGCCCGTGATCGACGCCGGCTTCCTCGCGGACACCGTCGACGGCCGCCCGCGCGCCAAGTACCAGGCGGTCGTACTGCCCAACGACAATCCGTTCCCGGCCGGCTCCACCGAGATGACGGCGCTCGCGGAGTACGAGCGCACGTACGCCATCCCCCAGGTCGACGCCTACACCTACGCGCGTCCGGAAGCCGGTCTGCAGTACCCGGTGTACGGCGGCTACTCCGGCGGCCTCGACGGCGCCGAGGCCCAGGTGACCGACGCCGGGAAAGCGGGCCCCTTCGGCTACCTCGACGGCGCCGTGCCCTTCGAGGACAACGACCCCGCCGTCGGCGAGAGTTACGGCTATCTGTCGAGACCGGTGGCGGGCGCCGACTTCACGTCCTACGTCGACGCGGCGATCCCCGGCCAGTCCACGCGCGGCAGCCTGGTGGGCGAGTACCGCCACGACGGGCGGCGCGAACTCGTCGTCACCTTCGTGTACAACCAGTACCAGCAGCAGTTCCGGCTGCTCGCCCGCGGCATCGTCGAGTGGATGACCGGCGGGGTGCACCTGGGCGCCACGCGGAACTACTTCGCCGTGCACGTCGACGACGTGTTCGCCGCCGACGACCGCTGGAACACCGAACTCAACTGCACCCCCGGCGACGTCGACTGTGCCGACCCGAACGTCGAGCCCGACCCCATCCGTATGACCCCGGACGACGTCGACCACGCCACCGCCTGGCAGACCGCCCAGGGCTTCACCCTCGACCTCGCCTACAACGGCGCCGGGAGCGTCGACCACCGCGAGGACAACAACGGCGACGACGCCCTCACCGACCGGTTCGTCGCGGAGCGCAACCGCTTCCGCTGGATCAACCACACCTACTCGCACCCCTTCCTCGGCTGCGTCCAGGACACCAGCGTGGTCCCCTGGCGATGCGCCACCGAAGCCGACGGCTCCACCCGGTGGGTGAGCCGCAACGACATATCCGACGAGATCGCCACCAACCGCGTCTGGGGTGAGACCGCCGGACTCCCCCTGGAGGAGGACGAGTTGGTCACCGGTGAGCACTCCGGCATGAAGGTGCTGCCGCAACAGCCCGCGGACAACCCCAACCTGGCGCTCGCCCTCGACGACAACGACATCACCTGGCTCGGCTCCGACAACTCCCGCGAGCCCGTCCAGCGGCAGGTCGGCCCCGCCACGACCGTGCCCCGCCACCCGATGAACGTCTTCTACAACGCCGGCCGCGCGGCCGAACAGGTCGACGAGTACAACTGGATCTACACCGGCCGCGCCCAGGGCGGCAGCGGCATCTGTGAGGACAACCCCGCCACCACCACCTGCCTCACCGCACCGCTGGACCCGGCCACCGGCTACGAAGAGGTCATCGTGCCGCTGGAGAAGCGGATCGCCCTCGGCCACGTCCTCGCCGGCGACCCCAAGCCGCACTTCATCCACCAGTCGAACCTGGCCGAGGACCGCATCGCCTACCCGGTGCTCGACGGCGTCCTCGACGGCTACGCGGCCCTGTTCGCCGAGAACACCCCCGTGGTCAACCTGCGGATGAAGGACGTCGGCGCCGAACTCCGCCGCAGGGCCGCCTGGCAGGCCGCGCTGCAGGCCGGTGACGTCACCGCCCATCGCATCGGCGACACCGTCACCGTCGAGGCCCCGGACGGCCTGGCGATCACCGTCACCGCGCCCACCGGCACCACCCTCGCCGGTTCCGCCTTCGGCGACGCCTACGCGGGCGCCGTCTCCGGCTGGACCCCCTCCACGGGCGCCCCCCTCTCCCTCGGCCTGCCCGCCTCCGTCGGCCCCTCGGCCACCGACGCCACCGGGCCCGTCGAGACCACGGCCCCCGCACCGGACACCCGTGTTCCCGCGGGCGTGAGCGAGAGAGTGCCGTACACCGCGGAATCCGTCACCTCGGACTCCACCACCGCGGACGACTGACCCGCGGCTCCCGCCCATCGAGCCGTCCCGGCCGCACTGCACCGGCCGGGACCGGCAGGAACCACCCCACACCACGGCCGTGGAGCACACCGATGCCCGTTCCCCACGACGCGCGCCGACTCGGCGCGGCGCGCGTCACCCTCCTCACCGAAGGCACCTATCCCCACAGCCACGGCGGCGTCAGCGTCTGGTGCGACCAACTGGTCCAGGGCATGCCGGACCTCGACTTCGACGTCATCGCCGTCACCGGCACCGGACGCGAACCCCTCGTCTGGGACCTGCCCGCACACGTCGCCCGTGTGCTGTCGGTCCCCATGTGGGGCGACCCGCCCGAGGGCCGCGCGCCCCAGGGCCGTGCCCGTCACCGGCTCGCCGGCGCCTATGAGCGGTTCCTCACCGCCCTGCTCGACCCGGGGGCCGAGGACGGCTTCGCGCCCGCCCTGTACGAGCTGGCCCGGGCAGCCGGGGACGGCGCACTCAGCCCCTACCTGCGCTCGGACCGGGCCATCGCCCAGCTGACCGCCGTCTGGAACCGCCCCGGCCTTGCCGTCCGCGAGGCCCGCCCCACGCTGCACGACGCGCTCACCGCGACCTCCCTGCTCGAACACGCCCTGCGCCCGCTCGCCGCACCGGCTCCCGAGACCGGCGTCGCGCACGCGGTCAGCGGTGGTGTCGCCGTCCTGCCGGGCCTCGCCGCCCTCGAACGGCACGGCGTCCCCCTGCTGCTGACCGAACACGGCGTCTATCTGCGCGAGCGCTACCTCGGCTACCGCACCGCCCCCTACCGCTGGCCCGTGAAGGCCGTCGTCCTGGGCTTCTTCCGCCTCCTCGCCGAGGAGACCTACCGGCGGGCGGCCCTGATCACCCCGGGCAACCGCTACAACCGGCTCTGGGAGGAACAGGGCGGCGCCGACCCCGACTCGATCCGCACCGTCTACAACGGCGTCGACCCCGCCGCGTTCCCACCCGCCGGGCCCGAACCGGAGACGCTCACCCTCAGCTGGGCGGGCCGCGTCGACCCCATCAAGGACCTGGAGACGCTCATCCGGGCGTTCGCCCTCGTCAGGGCGGAACTCCCGGACGCGCGGCTGCGGTTGTTCGGCGGGACACCACGCGGCGGCGAGGCCTACCGGGAGCGCTGCGAGGCCCTCGCCGCCGAGCTGGGCCACGGCGACGCCGTCACCTTCGAGGGCCGCGTCGACGACATCAAGGACGCCTACGCCGCAGGCAACGTCGTCATGCTCTCCAGCATCAGCGAAGGCTTCCCGTTCACCCTCATCGAGGCCATGTCCTGCGGGCGGGCCACCGTCTCCACCGACGTGGGCGGTGTGCGCGAGGCCGTCGGCGACACCGGGCTCGTGGTGCCACCGCGCGACCCGGAGACGATGGCGAAGGCCGCGTTGGAACTGCTGGGCGACCCGGCACGCCGCCGGGCCATGGGGGAGGCGGCCCGGCTCCGGGTGATCGAGCAGTTCACCCTCCGCCGGACCATCGACACCTTCCGCTCCATCTACCTCGAACTGCCCACCCTGGAAAGGCGATCGACGACCGTCGACATCCCGGCGCCGACGCCCGCCCCGATCAGCACGGTGGCCGGATGAGCGGCCCCCTGTCACTCGAACCCGGCGGCGTCGAACAGGACACCCTCGCCATCCGGCTGGCCGACCGGCGCCGCCCGCGCCGCCGCCCCAGCTGGGCCCTCGGCGACGACACCACCCTCACCATCCGGCTCCCGTACCAGGGCCCGGACGAGGACGCGGTCAACGCGCTCGCCGCCGAACTGGCCGACCGCGTCGGCCCCGCCGTCCACCCGTACGAGGTGGCCGCCATCCTGGAGGCGGAGGGCCTGTCCGCCTCCCTCATCAAGGAACGCTACGGCCACCCGAACCTGTTCTCGCTGGCCTCGGCCCTGTACGAACGGGTGCCGAGGACGTTCCCCGAACCCGCGCCTGGCGTCGACCCCTGGCGCCCGGACACCGTGCGCTGCCTGCTGCGGGGTGTCCTCTTCGCCCTGCCCGGCCTCGCCTATCTGCTGACCGCCCCGCTGTGGAACCCCGGCGCACACGCCCCGGCACTCATCGTGGCGGGACTTGTCTCCTGGGCCTGGGGCCAGGCCCTCGGCCACCGCGCCCATCTGCGGATGGCGACCGGGCCGCGTGAGGCGGGCCGTACGCTCATGACCGGCGCGCCCGTCGGAGCACTGTTCGCCACGGCGGTCGCCGCGCTGCCCGCCGAGGGCGGCCCGGTGACCCTGGTGGCCGCCGCGCAGTCCGCGTACCTCGCGGCGGCCGGCGTCCTGCTGGTCCTGGGGCGGGAACGTCAACTCCTCGCCGCTCTCAGCCCGTTGATCGCCGGTGCCGCCGTCCTGCCCTGGTGGGAACCGGGACCGTGGCTCCGCGGCGTACTGCCGCTCCTCGCGCTGCTCGCCACCCTCGCCGTCACCGCCCTGACCCTGCGGACCACCCTCGCCGCCCCGGCCGTCCCGGACGCCGGCCGCTCCCGCCCGCTGTGGTCCCTGCCGTACGGCCTCTTCGGACTGGCCGCCGGTGTCCTCGTGCTGCTGGAGGGCCGGCAGGAGCCGTACGCGGTGATCGTGCTGACGGTGAGCATGGGCCCCGCGGAATGGCTGCTCCACCGCTACCGGGGACTGTCCGTCTCCGCGCTGCGCGCCGTCGCGACCCCCGCCGGGTTCCTGCTGCGCTCGGCCGGCATCCTCGGCCTCTGCCTGCTCGCGTACCTGCTGCCGCTGCTGCCCGCGGCCCTGCTCACCGACGCCGACCCCGTCCCGCTCCTGCTGCTCGCCGCCGTCCTGTGGACCGCGCTGCTGCTGCAGGCCTTCGGGGCGGCCTGGCCGTCGGCCGCCATCTGTCTCGCGGCGGCCGGCGCCGCCGGGACGGTCACCCTGCTGCGCCTGCCACCGGGCGACCTGGCGCTGCCCCTGTGCTGCGCCGCCGCCGCGCTCTGTCTGTCGGCGTGCGCGCTGCGGCTGCTCGGCCGACCCGCGCCGCACGCCTGAGCCCCGTGCTCACCACGACCACCGCACCCCCCTCACGTGCCACCCCCACACAACCGACCGACCGGAAGGACACACCAGTTGACCTCCGCACCGCTCGCCGCCGTCACCGGAGCCGAGGGCTTCATCGGCTCGCACCTGACCGAGGCGCTCGTCGCCTCCGGACACCGGGTCCGGGCCATGGCCCAGTACAACTCCTTCTCCTCCTACGGCTGGCTGGAGACCCTGCACCCGGACGTCCTCGACCAGGTCGAGATCGTCCTCGGCGACGTCCGCGACCCCGGCTCCGTCCGCGGCCTCCTCGACGGCGCCGACACCGCGTACCACCTGGCCGCCCTCATCGCGATCCCGTACTCCTACCAGGCGCCGCACAGCTATGTGGACACCAACGTCACCGGCACCCTCAACGTCCTGGAGGCCGTCAGAACCCTCGGCACACCCCGCCTGGTGCACACCTCCACCAGCGAGACCTACGGCACCGCGCGGACCGTGCCGATCACCGAGGACCACCCCATCAACACCCAGTCCCCGTACGCCGCCTCGAAGGCCGGCGGGGACCGACTCACCGACAGCTACCACGCGAGCTTCGACACCCCGGTCGTCACCCTGAGACCCTTCAACACCTTCGGACCCCGCCAGTCGATGCGCGCGGTGATCCCCACGGTGATCGGGCAGGTCGCGGCGGGGGAGCGCACCATCACCCTCGGCGATCTGCGCCCCACCCGGGACTTCACCTTCGTCAAGGACACCGCCCAGGCGTTCCTGACCGTCGGCACCGCTCCCGCCGACAAGGTCGTGGGCCGCACCTTCAACGCCGGCACCGGGGGCGAGATCTCCGTCGGCGACCTCGTCGCGCTGATCGGCAAGGTCATGGACCGCGAACTCGACGTCCGCGAGGACGAGGCACGCATCCGGCCCGCGAACTCCGAGGTCATGCGGCTCGTCGCCGACGCGACCCGGCTGACCGCCGCCACCGGCTGGCAGCCCGCCCACACCCTGGAGGAAGGCCTCGCGCACACCGTGGAGTTCTTCCGCGACCCGACCAACCTCGCCCGCTACAAGACCGGCATCTACAACATCTGACTCCCGTCCACGCACGGCACGAAGCATGAAGGAGGAGCACCATGCACGCAGTGATCCTGGCGGGAGGCAAGGGCGTCCGGCTGCGGCCCTACACGACCGCGCTGCCGAAGCCGCTCGTCCCCATCGGCGACCAGCACGCCATCCTGGAGATCGTGCTTCGCCAGCTCTGCACGGCCGGCTTCACCCATGTCACCATCGCCATCGGCCACCTCGGCGAGATCATCCGTGCCTACGTCGGCGACGGCTCCCAGTGGGGCCTGACCGTCGACTACGCCCCCGAGGAGAGCCCGCTGGGCACCATGGGCCCGCTGCTCAACCTGCGCGAGAAGCTGCCCGAGTCGTTCCTCGTGATGAACGGTGACATCCTCACCGACCTCGACTACGCCGACGTCCTGCGCCGGCACCGGGATTCCGGGGCGCCGCTCACCATCGCCACCTACACCCGCGAGGTCCACATCGACTTCGGTGTCCTGACCACCGACGACAGCAAGGTCGTCGCCTTCACCGAGAAGCCGAGCATGGACTACCGCGTCTCCATGGGCGTCTACGGCGTCTCCCGCTCCACCCTGGAGGGCTACACCCCCGGACTGCCGCTGGGCTTCGACGAGTTGGTCCTGGATCTGATAAGGACTCAGAACCAGCCGCACGCCTACGACTTCGACGGATACTGGCTGGACATAGGCCGACCGGACGACTACGACCGGGCCAACGCCGAGTTCACCACCCGCAAGTCGCTTCTGCTCAAGGGAGCCTGAGCACCACATGCGCATTCTCGTCCTGGGTTTCACCGGCTATCTGGGCACCCATGTCGTCGAGGGGCTGCGCGGCCTGCCGGGCGCGCTGGTCCTCGGCGGGGGACGTGGGCCCACCGCCGACCACACCGTGGACCTCGCCACCATCGGCCCACCGGAACTGGCGAAGATCCTGGCCTCGGCCGCACCCGACACCGTGGTCAACTGCGCGGGTGCGACCGGCGGCGATCCCGTGACCCTCGCCGAGGTCAACGCCCGTGGCCCCGCCGTCCTGTGCGCCGCGCTCCGCGAAGCCGCCCCGGGCGCCCGGCTGGTGCACCTGGGCTCGGCCGCCGAGTACGGGCCCGGCGTCCCGGACATCCGGGTCACGGAGTCGGCGGCCACCCGTCCGGTCGCCCCCTACGGCGCTACCAAGCTCGCGGGCACGGTCGCCGTCACCGCCTCCGGCCTGGACGCGGTGGTGCTGCGCGTCGGCAACCCGGTCGGCCCCGGCGCACCCCGACCGGCCTCCCCGGCCGCATCGCCACGCTCCTCCGCACGGTAGGCCCCGACCCCGACGCGGTCCTGCCCCTGGGCGACCTCTCCGCGTACCGCGACTTCGTCGACGTACGCGACGTCACCCGGGCGGTCGTCCTCGCGGCCACGGCTCCCGGTCCGCTGCCCCGCATCCTCAACATCGGCGGAGGCAGGGCCGTCCCGGCCCGCGAGGTGGTCCGGGGCCTGGCGGCCAAGGCGGCTTCCGCGGCCGCATCGAGGAGAACGCGCCGGGCGCGGGGCGCGCGGCCGCACGAGGGCGGTGGGTGCCGCGGGGCCGGGTAGGGGTGGGGCCGGTCCCTCCTCCCCTGCGACGCCCGCCGAGGCCGGGGTGGTGACGGTCCCTGGGGCTGCCGTCCCGGCGTCGACGGCCGGTTCCCTCCGGTCGGCGGACGTGTCGTGGCAGTGCTCCGACATCACCGCCGCCGAGGCGGCGCTCGGCTGGCGGCCCCTGCACAGCCTGGACGACGCGCTCACCACGCTGTGGGAGAGCGGACGGGAAGACAACGGCGGCGGCGGGAAAGGTGACCGTACGTCGTGAGTCTGCTGATCCCGCTCTACGTGCACCCGGCCGAGGACCCGGGTGCCTGGCACCGTCTGATCACGGCGGCGCCCCGCACCTACGCCGTCGTCCTCAACCCCGCCAACGGTCCCGGCGACGTCCCCGACCCCGCCTTCACCGCGGCGGCCGGGGCGCTGCGCGCGGCCGGGGCCCGGCTGCTCGGCTACGTCGACACCGACTACGGGGTGCGCGACCGCGCCGAGATCGCCGACGACGTACGCCGTCACCGGGAGTGGTACGCGGCCGACGGCTGCTTCCTCGACCAGGTGACGGCCACCCCGGACGGCCTGCCCGCCTGCCGCAGGCTCGTCCGGGCCGTCCGCCGGCTCGGCGCCACCACCGTCGTCCTCAACCCCGGCGTCCACCCGGCCCCGGGCTACGCCCGCCTCGCCGACCTGACCGTCACCTTCGAGGGACACTGGTCGACGTACGTGTCGGCGTTCAGCCGGCCCGCCTGGGCCGCCCGCCACCCGCCCGAGCGGCTCTGCCACCTCGTCTACGGCGTACCCGAGGCCCTCGTCCCGCTCGCCGTGCGCACCGCGCACGACCGGGGCGCCGCCGTCTGCGGCCCGGTGACCGGGGAACCACCCAACCCCTGGGCCCAGTTGACGCCCGCCCTCACCGGGACGGACCGATGAGGAGGCCGACGTTCGCGTACGCGGCGCTGCTGGCCGCCCTGGTGGCCTCGACCCTGGCGGGCTGCGGCGACTCCGAGCCGGACAACGAATCCACGTCCGGGCCGCGCTGGAAACCCCGCCCCGGTCTCGCCTGGCAGTGGCAGCTGGACGGCAGGGTCGACCCCTCGGCGGACGTCCCCGTCTACGACATCGACGGCTTCGAGAACTCCGCCGCCGACGTGGCCCGGCTGCACCGGGACGGCCGCAAGGTCATCTGCTACATCAACGTCGGCGCCTGGGAGGACTTCCGGCCCGACAAGGACGCCTTCCCGCGCTCGCTGCTCGGCGAGGAGAACGGCTGGGCGGGCGAACGCTGGCTGGACATACGGCAGGTGGACGTCCTGCGGCCCCTCATGGAACGCCGCTTCGACATGTGCCGGGACAAGGGCTTCGACGCGGTGGAGCCCGACCTGATGGAAGGCTACGGCGACGACACCGGCTTCCCCCTCACCGCGCGCGACCAGCTGACCTACAACCGCATGATCGCCGACATCGCCCACGAGCGCGGCCTGGCGGTGGGCCTGAAGAACGACCTGCCCCAGATACCCCAGCTGCTGGCCGACTTCGACTTCGCGGTCAACGAGGAGTGCGCCCAGTACGACGAATGCGCGCGGCTCTCGCCCTTCATCGAGGCCGGGAAGGCGGTTTTCCACGTCGAGTACACCGAACCCAGGAGCCGCTTCTGCGCGGAGTCCCGCCGGCTCGGGCTCTCGTCCATGGTCAAACGACTGGAGCTGGGGGTGTGGCGCCAGCCATGCTGAGCGCGGGCCGCCCGGGTGGACGCCGCCCCGCGGCCGCACCACACCGCGTTCCGCTGGGGCGTGCACCTGCCCGACGGGCCCACCCCCGAGGGGGTCCGGCGCGTGGGGATCGACATCGGTCCCCTCCTGCGGGAGGCCGCCGAGCTGTCCGGCCACGAGGACACGTACGGCATGGGCTCGATGCGCGGCTTCCTCCCGCGCACCGCCCGCTGACGACCTCCGGCGGCCCCTCTCGCGCCCGCGACACTGTGTCGTCGCTCCTGCAACCGTGCGTGACCGCGCGGTTCTCCTGGAACGAGAACCGCGCCCACGCGGCTCTCGGCTCCTATGGTGGAGATCACAGGCTGGCGACGGACGCTGAGGCGGCGACCATGGCGGATACGGCGATCGACTACGCGGCGGTGTTCCAGGCATTGCCGGGCATGGTGGCGCTGCTGACACCCGAGCTGGTGTACGCGGACGCGAACGAGGAGTTTCTGCGGATGTCGGGGCGCACCCGCGAGCAGGTGGTGAACCGGTACCTCTTCGACGTCTTCCCCGACAATCCCCGTGACCCGTCCGCGAGCGGGATGCGGAATCTGGCGGCCTCGCTCAACCGCGTGGTGGAGACCGGCGAGAGGGACTCGATGGCGTTGCAGCGCTACGACGTGGAGTCGGTGGAGCGGCCGGGGGAGTGGGAGGAGCGGTACTGGAGCCCCGTGAACGCGCCGGTGCTCGGCTCCGACGGGAAGGTGGTGCTGCTGATCCACAAGGTGGAGGAGGTCACCGAGCTGATCCGCGCCCGCGAGCGCGCCCCCGGCGACCGGGCCCGCGTCATGGAGGCCGAGCTCTACACCCGCGCGCGGGAGCTGCAGGAGGTCAACGAACGGCTGCGCGAGGCACACGCCCACGAACGGGACGTCGCGCTCGCCCTGCAGAAGGCGATGCTGCCCGCGCCCGACCCGATCGGGAACCATCGGGCGGCCGTCCGCTACCAGCCGGCGACGGACGCCCTGAACGTGTGCGGCGACTGGTACGACCTGGTCGACCTGTCCGGCGTCGACCGTGTCGGGATCGCCGTCGGTGACGTGGTCGGTCACGGTCTGGCCGCCGCCTGTGTCATGGGCAAGCTCCGCAGCGCGCTGAGCGCCGCGTCCCTGGTGGCCGACGGTCCCGCCCAGGCGCTGGACGCGCTCGGCCTGTACGCCCGCTCCGTCGACGGCGCCGAGAACACCACTGTCGTGCAGACCTGCGTCGACTGGGACACCCACACCATCACCTACAGCAGCGCGGGCCATCTGCCACCCGCCCTGCTGTGCCGTGACGGCACGGTCGTCTTCCTCGACGGGGCCACCGACCCGCCGCTCGGCGCCCGCCCGAGCACACCCGCCCGAGGCCACCCTGGACTTCAGCGAGGGCGACACCCTGGTCCTCTACACGGACGGTCTGATCGAACGCCGTGACGAGGACATCTACGCCGGCCTCGGCCGCCTCGCCGAGGCGCTCACCCGCCATCGCCGCTCCGCCCCCGAGCTTCTCGCCGACGCCCTGCTCCTCGACCTCCTCCACCACGGCCGCGCCACCGACGACACTGCCCTCGTGATCCTTCGGCTGTGAGACGCACGGCCGGTGGCCGCCACGGGCACCGCTCGCCGAGCCACCCCGAGGCCCCGCCGCGCGACGCCGCTCACCGCGGCGCCACGAACGGTCAGTCCAGGAAGTCGGCCACCAGCGCGGCGAACTCGTCCGGGCCGGCCAGGCGGATGCCGAGGGCCTCGGCCTTGGCACGCTTGGAGCCGGCGTTCTCTCCCGCGACGACCAGGGACGTCCTCTTGGAGACGCTGGAGGAGGCGCGTCCCCCGGCGCGTTCGACGAGTTCGTTCATCTGGTTGCGGCTGAGCTTCTCCAGGACGCCGGTCATCGCGCCCGTGACCACCACGGCCATCCCGGCGAGCGGCCCGCCCGCGGCCCCGGCGCCCTCCTCGGCGGCGGAGTTCTCGGCGTCGGGGGAGTCCTCGCCGGCCGGCGCGGGAGGTGTGGCGCCCGGCTCGGTCATGTTCACCCCGGCCGCCACGAGCTTGTCGATGAGCGGGGCGAGCTCGGCGAGTTCGGCCACGATCGACGGGGCCTTCTCGGTGCCGATGCCCTCGACCCGCTGGATCGCCTCGGCTTCCGCGGCCCGGATGTTCTCCATGGTGGCGAAGTGGCGGGCGATACGGCGGGACATGGAACGTCCGGTGCCCCGCACCCCCAGCGCGCACAGCACCCGCGACAACGGCCGCCCCTTGGCAGTCTCCAGCGCGGCGAGGAGATTGTCGGTGCTGGTCTCCCCCATGCGCTCCAGCCCGAGGAGCTGCTCCCGGGTGAGGGCGAACAGGTCCGCGAGGTCGGCCACCAGGCCCGCCTCGACGAGCTGGACGACCCGGGTGTGCCCGAGCCCCTCCACATCGAGCTGGTCGCGGCCGACGGCGTACGACAGGGAGGCCACCAGATGGCAGTTGCGGCCGTTCTCGCAGCGCCAGCGCTGCTCGCCGGTGTCGATGCCGGACCCGCATCTGGGGCACACCTCGGGGAACACGATGGGCTGTTCCTCGCCGGTGCGCAGATGGGCGACGGGCGCCTCCACGCGGGGGATCACGTCACCGGCGCGGTGCACCATGACATGGTCGCCCAGCCGCAGATCGCGGCGCGTGATGTCGGCCGGGTTGTGCAGGGTGGCGTACGTGATGGTGGAGCCGTCGATCTCGACGGGCTCCAGCACACCGCGCGGCGCGATGATGCCGGTGCGGCCGACGTTCCACTGCACCTCCAGCAGCCGCGTGATCTTCTCGACGGCGGGCAGCTTGTAGGCGATCGCCCAGCGCGGGGCTCGGGAACCGGACCCGGCGGCCCGCTGGTCGGCGGCCAGGTCGGCCTTGACGACGATCCCGTCGATCCCGAAGGGCAGCCCGGCCCGCAGCGCGGCGATCTCCGTCACCCGGGCGAGAACCTCCTCGACG
This sequence comes from Streptomyces sp. MNU76, assembly GCF_020982545.1. Lineage (GTDB taxonomy): Bacteria > Actinomycetota > Actinomycetes > Streptomycetales > Streptomycetaceae > Streptomyces. The sequence continues at coordinate 459,318 of NZ_JAJKLK010000008.1, forward strand.
GAGGCGGCGGTGACACCGGGCACGGCCGTGCTCGCGGTGGTGTTGACGCCCAGTTCTGCGGCCCGGGACATCAGCTCGCTGTGGGCGAGTTCGGTCAGCCGGGCGGCGTCGGCGGCGTCCGTGCCCGGCAGCGCCAGCAGCCCGTACCCGAAGAACGTCATCGGCACGGTGTAGGCACGCTCCTTGGCGCGCAGGGTGCCCGCCGCGGCGTTGCGCGGGTTCGCGAACGGCTGCCCGCCGTGCTCGGTGCGTATCTCGTTGGCGTGCTCGAACTGGGCGGTGGTCATGAGGACTTCGCCCCGCACCTCGACCGTGACCGGCTCGGTGAGCTCGTCCGGCAGCCCCTCGATCGTGCCGATGGCGTGCGAGACGTCCTCCCCGGCGGTCCCGTCGCCCCGGGTGATCAACCGCGTGAGCCGGCCCCGTGTGTAGCGTGCGGCGACCGCGAGCCCGTCGAGCTTGGGCTCCACGCTGAACCGCTCCACATCGTGCCCGATACGCCGGGCCAGCGACGCCGTCCACGCGGTGAACTCCTCGCCCGAGAACACGTTGTCCAGGCTCAGCATCGCCACCGTGTGGGGCACGTCCCCCTCGACCGCGCCACCGGCGACCTTGCCGGTGGGCGAGTCGGGCAGGACCAGATCGGGATGCTCGGCCTCCCACGCCGCGATGCCGCGCACGAGCCGGTCGTAGGTGTCGTCGTCCAGCGCCGACGTACCCCCGGTGTAGTAGGCGGCCGAGGCCCGCACCGCGTCCTCGACGGCCTGTGCGTAGGCGGCGGCATCCACGATCACTGCAGCTGATGTCGTCATGCCCCCATCCTGCCGCCCACCACTGACAACGCCCCCCGCGGCGAGGTGCCACGATGTCGCGGAAGGTGCGGCTGAAGGTCCCCGGGCCGGCGAAACGGAGCCGTACGTCCGTCAGGTCCATTCGCGCGGGGAGGCGTTCCCCGTCCGGCAGTGCGCGTCGGCTGTTGAACCACGGTGTGTCGGCTCCGGCGAACGCCTCTCCTCGCCACAGTCCCAGAGCGTCCTCCCCGCACGCCACCGCCCGCTCGTCCGCGCCCGCCGGCGCGGCCAGGCTCGTCAGCTCGCGGAACCGGTGCGCGTCGACCACCGACGGCTCTACGGCTCGACGGCGATGCGGTAACCGCCCTGCTCGCGCACGATGTCCACGCCCATAGGGGTCAACGCCCGGCCCCGAGGACCCGCCGCTGATGCGCGGGGCCGACCTCCAGGGCCCGTTCGTCGTGCCCTGCGCCGACCAGGGGCCCAAGCCCGATTCAAGACGTTCCGAAGGGTTCCGTGGAACGCGAACCGCCCGCCGGGCGGAAGGCCCCGGCGGGCGGTCGGTGTCACATGGGAGGGCGCTCGGCCCGGTGGATCAGACCGCCGGTGCCGGGTAGGTCGGGTACTCCACCCCGGAGACGTGCTGGACGACCCGGATGACCTGGCAGGAGTAGCCGAACTCGTTGTCGTACCAGAGGTACAGGATCGCGTTGTCGCCGTCGACCTTGGTGGCACCGGCGTCGACGATCGAGGCGTGGCGGGAGCCGATGAAGTCGCTGGATACAGAGTCGGGCGCGTTGGTGAAGTCGATCTGGCGCTTGAGCGGCGAGGTCAGCGAGACGCCCCGGAGGTAGTCGAGGACCTCCTCGCGGTCCGTCTCACGGCCGAGGCGCAGGCTGAGGATCGCGATCGAGACGTCCGGGACGGGGACGCGGATCGAGCTGCCGGTGATCGGCGCCTTCAGGTCGGGCAGCGCCTTGGCGACGGCCGAGGCGGCACCCGTCTCGGTGATGACCATGTTGAGCGGCGCGGAGCGGCCACGACGGTCCGACTTGTGGTAGTTGTCCAGCAGGTTCTGGTCGTTGGTGAACGAGTGGACGGTCTCCACGTGACCGCGCAGCACACCGAACTCGTCGTCCATCGCCTTCAGCGGCGGCACGATCGCGTTGGTCGTGCAGGACGCGCAGGACAGGATCTGCTCGTCCGGCTTGATCGTGTGGTGGTTGACGCCGTGCACGATGTTCGGGACGTCGCCCTTGCCGGGCGCGGTCAGCACGACCTTGTCGATACCGGGACGCAGGTGCTTCGACAGGCCCTCGCGGTCGCGCCACTTGCCCGTGTTGTCGATGAGGATGGCGTTCTTGATGCCGTACTCGGTGTAGTCGACCTCGGACGGGTCGCCGGCGTAGATCACCTTGATCTCGTTGCCGTTGGCGTTGATCGTGCTGGTGGCCTCGTCGACGGTGATCGTGCCCTGGAACTGGCCGTGGATGGAGTCCCGGCGCAGCAGTGAGGCGCGCTTGACGATATCCTCTGCGGCCCGACCCCCACCGCCGCGCACCACGATGGCCCGCAGCCGCAGGCCGTTGCCGGAGCCGGCCTTCTCGATGAGCAGGCGGGCGACGAGGCGGCCGATGCGACCGAAGCCGTAGAGGACGACGTCGCGGCCCTCGCCGCCCTCGATCTTGTTGGCGCCGGTGGCACCGGCGACGGCCTCGGCGGTGAACTCCGCGACCGACAGTCCCCGGTCGTCGGCCTGGTGGGCCTCGGCGAGCAGGCCGATGTCGATCTGCGAGGGGCCGAGGTCGAGCGTGGTGAGGGCCTGGAGGAACGGCAGGGTGTCGGTGACCGAGAGCTCCACGCCGGCGATTTGGCGGGCGAACCGGTGGGTCTTCAGGATGCTGACCACCGACTTGTTCACCAGGGAGCGGCTGTGCAGCAGAACCGTCACGTCCCGCTCGCGGTGCAGCTTCCCGATGATCGGGATCATCGACTCCGCGATCTCCTCGCGGTGCTTCCAGGCGGTGAACGAGTCCTCGTTACGAGTCACAGGTTTATCTTTCGAGCTAGGCGGCGCTCATATGCTAACCACCCCGCTCGGAGGAGATGCACCGAGGGGTGCGGATCGCATCCCTCCCTCTGGGCCACGCGGCTCAGGTGCCGCCCTCGCGCAGCTCGTCGCGGGTCTGGAGGGCCGCCAGTGCCGCCCGGGACGTGACGCCCGTCTTGCGGTAGACGCGGGACAGGTGGGTCTCGACCGTGCGCGGACTGAGGAAGAGCCGCTCGGCGATGGCGGGACTGGTCAGGCCCTTCGCGACGAGGGCGGCGATCTCCCGCTCCCGCCTCCCGCTCCCGCGCGAACAGCGCGGCCAGCTCCTCGGACGCCCCGTCGCGCGCTGGCGCGCCGGCGTCCCCACCCGTGCCCTGCGACGTCGCCGACTCCACGAAGACCGCCGGGCGGATCACCTCCGCGAGGCCCGTCAGCAGGTGGGCGCCGGTCCCCTCGCTCAGCCGCACGGCGCGCTCCCACATGGCGCGGGCGCGGGCCGGGCGGCCTCCGTGAGCACGGCCATGGCATCCGGGTCGAAGCCGGTCAGCGCCCGCTCCACGTGGTGCGCCCGCTCGCTGACCGGCGCCCCGATCCGGGCCGGTTCGACGGCGGCGAGGTGGTGCATCCGGGTGCGCAGCGTGGGATCGATGCTGTCGTGGACTACGGACCGCAGCACCGGTTGCTGGAGCGCCAACGGCCGTCGGGCCCCGGCCGCGCGAGATCCCGGGTGGTCAACTCACCGAAGTCCGCGTCGAGTTCGTGCTCGGGACGGCCGGTGACGGCCGCCACCAGAGCGGGTGCGGCGTGGCCGCCGAGCACGGCCACGGCCTGGACCGTCCGGCGCGGGCCGTCGGTGAGGGTGTCAGTTTGTCCAGCAGCAGAGAGCTGAGCCCCGTCGGCCTGCCGGCCTGGAGCAGGGCGAGGAAGTACGGCGGGTTGCCCTCGCTGGCGGTGTACAGCTCGGCGGCGAGACCGGCCGGGCGGCCGGGGCCAAGCCCGCGAGGCAGGCGTCGCGGTCCAGGGGGCCCGGTTCGAGCCGGAGCACCGTCCCGCCCTCCACTCCCCGGGTGAGGGAGGCCGCGAGCCGGGGCGCGGTCTGCCGTTCACGCCGGGCCACCACGATCACCACGGGGGCGCGCCGCGGCGGATGCCGGACGAGGTGGTCGAGGAGTTCCAGGGAGGCCGGGTCGGCCCAGTGCACGTCGTCGAGGGCCACCACGAGACCGTCGCCCGCGCGCGCTGTCCGGGCCAGGAAGGCCGCCGCCGCGCGTTGCAGGGCGAAACGGTCCATGGTGTGGACCGGTCGCCCGGCCGCGCAGCACCGTCATGCCCCTGTCCCGCGCCCGTGCGCAGAACTCGGAGACCAGCCTGCTCTTGCCGAGGTCACCGGTGAGTGCGTCGAGTACGCCGGCGAGGCGGGCCGGCTCGGTCTCCCGGCTCACCGGAGGAGCCACGTCCCACGGCAATGCGATTCCCCCCCGAAGCGGGCCCGGGCCCGTCCCGGGCCGACCCGGCGGTTCATGAACGCGAACCTCCGGTCGATTCCCGAGGATTGTACGTAGCCGCCGACACGCCCCCGCCGACGTGTCCCCGCCGGTCAGTCGCGCCCCGAGCCGCGGTAGAGGTCCAGTTCTCCCTCCAACTCCACGGCGAGGACGGTCGCGTACGGATCGAGGTCGGCCTGGGCGGGCGCGTCGATCCATGTCACGCCGGGCACCGCGTCGAGGCCGCCGACGACCCGGTGGTCCAGCTCGGTGCCCGCGCCGAGGACGGTGACCCTCTTGACCGGATTGCGCAGCCCCCGTACCGCCACGGACTCACGCGGTACGTCGAAGCACATCAGGTACAGGGTGCGCCGGTCGGCGGAGAGGGTGCTCGGACCGTAGTGGTGCCCGGCGGGCAGCCCGGCGACCGTGCCGTACACGGCGTCGCAGTGCCGCCCGATCCACGCCCCGAGCCCTTCCAGCCGCTCGACCTGCTCGGCGGGGATCGTCCCGTCCGCCCTCGGGCCGACGCCCAGCAGCAGATTGCCGCCCATACCGATCGTCTCGGCGAAGTAACGCACCAGCTGCCGCACGGATTTGTGGTTGTGGTCCGCGTGCTGGAAACCCCATGAGTCGTTGATGGTCAGACACAACTCCCAGGGCCCTGCGGGCGCTTCGAGCGGCACGCCCTGTTCCGGGGTGGCGTAGTCGCCGTACGAGAGCATGCGCGCGTTGAGCACGGTGTCCGGGTTCTCGCGGAGGATCAGCTCGGCCAACTCCCGCACTCGCCACTGCTGTTCGGTGCGTTCCCACTCGCCGTCGAACCACAGCAGGTCGGGCCGGAACCGCTCGACCAGCTCGCCCACCTGGCCGTCCCGGTAGGCGAGGTAGCGGTCCCAGGCGGCCGGGTCCTCCTCGCCGGGGGCGGCGTGGGAGTAGGGATTGGCGTCGTTGCCGCCCGGGTGCTCGTTCGTCCACCGGTCGATCTCGGGGTGGCGGGCACTGGCGTAGTCGGGGTGGTTCCAGTCGGAGTGCGAGTAGTAGAGGCCGACCTTCAGGCCCCGTTCGCGCAGCGCGTCGACATAGCCGGTGATCAGGTCCCGGCCCGCCGGCGTGCGGTGGACGACGCCCAGGTCGCCGTGGGCGGTGTCCCAGAGGGCGACACCGTCGTGGTGGCGTGCCGTGAGCACCGCGTACCTCGCGCCGACCCGGGCGAACAACTCGGCCCAGGCCGTGGGGTCGTACGCGGACGCGGTGAAGCCGTCGAGCTGTTTCATGTACTGCTCGTGCGTCACCTCGCCCCAGTAGAAGGACCAGGACTCCGGCACGCCGTCCACGGCGTAGATGCCGTAGTGGATGAAGATGCCCAGTTTGGCGTCGGGAAACCAGGGTTGCATGGTCATGCGGCCACGCTAGGACCGGGGCCCCGGCGGGCGCGTGGGCGCGGGTCACCACTACTGGTTCATTCTCACCTGCCTCGGGCGCCGGCGAAGTCCCCGAGGCGCTTCGGTGGAGCGCCGGCCGCGCGACCTCTGCACACGGCGTCGCCGCCCCGGCAAGAGCAGTCTGCGAGTGTACGTCCTCGACGGCCCCGGGAAGATCGGCGCGGACGGGCCCTACCTGAGTGGCATCCGCAGCCCGAAGAGACATCCGGGGTGCCTCCGAGGCGACCACCCCCGTCGTGACCGGGGCCCTCGGACCCCGGCGGCCCCTCGTGTCCCGTATGCATCGGCCAGGCAGAGGAATGCCCGCCCCGCCGTCGGGTACGCGAAGGGCGCAGCGCCCGGGACGGACGCCGCCCCGGGCGGCCTTTCCGCTACCAGCTGGGATCTTCTGATGGACATACCCGCCAATGGCCACACCCCGCCCCAGGCCGCCTCGCCGGCCCAGCGGGCGCTGACCGCGCTCGCCTTCGACACCCATGACACGGCCGCGCTCCACACGCTCGCCGACACCGACGTGCTGATCCCGGTCCCGGACGACGCCGACGAGGCGGCCGTCAACGATCCGACGGCCGTGGCGCTGCCCGTGCTGGAGCAGCCCGGCGGCGAGCAGATCGTGCCGGTCTTCACCTCGGAGCCCGCGATGGCCGAGCTCCTGCCCTATGTGTCGCGCTACCGGCTGGTGCCCCTGGGCGCCCTGGCCTCCCAGTGGCCCGCCGACGCCGACCTCTCCCTCACCATCGACGCCGGCTCCCCGCACGGCCTCACCCTCGACGCCCACGACGTGGGCACCCTCCTGGGAGGTCAAGGGATCTGATCCGCACGGGGGAAACTCGCCCGACGGACGAGGGGACGGCCCGCAGACCGTTCCCGCGGCCCCGCGGGCGGGTCAGTCCTGCCGCAGCATGCGGGCCAGGACCTCACGCTGCAGGGGCTGGACCTCCGTGTGCAGCTCGCGGCCCTTGTCCGTCAGGGCCACCCACACACCCCGCCGGTCCTCCGCGCACACGGACCGCTCCACCAGGCCGTCCTTCTCCAGCCGGCCGATCAGCCGGGACAGCGCACTCTGGCTGAGGTGGACCTTCTCGGCGATGTTCTGCACCCGGCACAGGTCCCCGGACGCGCTCGCGGCGGCCATCCCCGACGCGAGGATGTCGAGCACCTCGAAGTCGCTGGCGCCCAGCCCGTGCGGATGCAGCACGCGGTCGATCTCGCACATCGTGCGGGCGTGCACGGACAGGATGTCCCGCCACTGGTCCTCGAGCCGGACACCGGTCGTGTTCGCTGCCATATGTGCACGGTAACAGAGGGCGAAGCATTCGTTGCCCGTGCAACTAGTGCAGACGCAACCATCGCGCTACTCGGCCGCCGTGTCCTCCACCAGCCCGATCAGATTGCCGTCCGCGTCCTTCACCGAGGCGATCAGCCGGCCGCCGCCCACGTCGTGGACGTCCTCCAGCGTCTGCGCCCCGGCCTCCAGCAGCGCCGCGAACCTCGTGCGGATGTCGGTGACGTGCCAGTACGGCACCGGTCCCGTCATCCCCTTGGCGTGGCCGTTCGGGTCCAGCCCCACGTCCTGCCCCGCGTCCTTGAAGCCGACGTAGTACGCCGAGTCCGCGTACGGCTCGACCTGCAGCAGGGCACTGAACAGGGCTTTCGCCCGAGCCAGGTTCTTGACGGGGTAGATGACGGTCTTCAGTCCGGCAGTCATGTCGCACTCCTACGGGGTGATCTCCGGTCGCCCGGATCAGGCCCCACGCTAGGGCGCACCGGCGCCGCCGGGCTTCTCCGATCCTGATCGGTCGCCCCGGGGCCGGAGGACCGCTCGGGGCGGAGCCACACCGTGGCCAGCGGGGGCAGCGTCAGCCGGACACTGGCCGGCCGCCCGTGCCAGGCGTGCGGCTCGGACTCGACGGGGCGGGGATGCGTGACCCCGCCGCCCCCGTAGACGACCGCGTCCGTGTTCAGCACCTCGTGCCACACCGCGACGTCGTCCGGTACCCCGAGGCGGTAGTCCTCCCGCACCACCGGGCTGAAGTTCGAGACGGCGAGCAGCGGCGTCCCGTCCGCGGCGAGCCGCAGGAACGCGAAGACGTTGTCCTCGGCGGCGTCCGCACTCACCCACTGGAAGCCGGCCGGGTCGGTGTCCCGCTGCCAGAGGGCCGGTGTCTGGCGGTAGGTCATGTTCAGGTCGCGGACGAGGTCCCGCACCCCCCGGTGGTCGGCCTCCGCGCCGTACCCCGGATCGAGCAGCCACCAGTCCGGCCCCTGAGCCTCCACCCACTCCCCGCCCTGGGCGAACTCCTGCCCCATGAAGAGGAGTTGCTTGCCGGGGTGGGCCCACATGAAGCCCAGGTACGCGCGGTGGTTGGCGCGCTGCTGCCACCAGTCGCCCGGCATCTTCGACACCAACGCCCGCTTGCCGTGCACGACCTCGTCGTGGGAGATGGGCAGGACGTAGTTCTCGCTGTACGCGTACACCATCGAGAACGACATCTCGTTGTGGTGGTACTTGCGGTGCACGGGTTCGTGCTCCATGTAGCCCAGCGAGTCGTGCATCCACCCCATGTTCCACTTCAGCCCGAAACCCAGCCCACCGCTGTCGGTCGGGCGGGTCACGCCGTCCCAGGCCGTGGACTCCTCCGCGATGGTCACCACACCGGGCGCCCGCCGGTACACGGTGGCGTTCATCTCCTGGAGGAACGCCACCGCGCCCAGATCCTCGCGCCCGCCGAACACATTGGGCGACCACTGTCCGGACTCCCGCGAGTAGTCGAGGTAGAGCATGGAGGCGACCGCGTCCACCCGCAGCCCGTCGACGTGGTACTCCTCGCACCAGTACACGGCGTTCGCCACGAGGAAGTTGCGCACCTCGGTGCGGCCGAAGTCGAACTCGTACGTCCCCCAGTCCGGATGCTCCGCCCGCCTGCTGTCCCCGGGCTCGTACAGCGGCTCCCCGTCGAAGCGGCCGAGCGCCCAGTCGTCCTTGGGGAAGTGGGCGGGCACCCAGTCCACGATGACCCCGACCCCGGCCCGGTGCAGGGCGTCGACCAGGTACTTGAAGTCGTCCGGGGTGCCGAGACGGGCCGTCGGGGCGTAGAAGCCGGTGACCTGGTAGCCCCAGGAGCCGCTGAACGGGTGCTGGGCGACCGGCATCAACTCGACATGGGTGAACCCGAGATCAGAGACGTACCCGGGCAGCACATCGGCGAGTTGACGATACGTCAGACCCGGTCGCCAGGACGGGAGATGGATCTCGTACACGGAGAACGGCGCCTCGTGCACCGGGACGTCACCGCGCCGGGCCATCCACTCCGCGTCACTCCACTCGTAGCGCGAGGCGTGGACGACGGACGCCGTCGCGGGGGGCACCTCCGCGCGGCGGGCCATCGGGTCGGCCTTCAGCAGACGCCGGCCGTCGCGCGCGGTGATCTCGAACTTGTAGAGGGCGTCCTCGTCCACCCCGGGCAGGAACAGCTCCCAGACCCCGGAGGAGCCCAGGGACCTCATCGGGAACGCCGTCCCGTCCCAGCAGGCGAAGTCCCCGACCACCCGTACCCCCCGGGCGTTCGGTGCCCAGACGGTGAAGCGGGTGCCGGTGACGCCCTGGTGGGTCATGGGCTCGGCCCCGAGCGCCTTCCACAGCTGCTCGTGCCGCCCCTCCCGGATCAGATGCAGGTCCAGCTCACCGAGCGCGGGCAGGAACCGGTACGGGTCCTCCACCTCGTGATCGGCGTCCTCGTACGACACGAACAGCGTGTACGCGGGCACGGCGTCGAGCGGCAGGAGCACGGAGAAGAGACCGTCGCCCTCCGAGGCGAGATAGGTGCGCTCACCCGCGATCACGACGCTCACGGCGTGGGCGTACGGGCGCAGGGCCCGCACGGCGACCCCGCCGCCCGGCACCGGATGGGCGCCCAGCACGGAGTGCGGATCGTGGTGTGCGCCGGAGAGCAGCCGTGCGCGCTCCTCGGGGGCAGGGGAGGGGCGGCCACGGTCAGCCGGGGGCGGCGCCGGGGCGGGCCGGCGGACTCGGGGGCGTGGTGTCACGCAGAGCCACGGCTTCAGTCTCCTCTCACGGCGAGACGCTCGATCGCCGCCATCGGTACGGGGAGCCAGTCGGGACGGTGGCGGGCCTCGTAGAGGACCTCGTACACCGCCCGGTCCGTCTCGTAGGCGCGCAGCAGACCGTGCTTCTCGCGCGGGTCCCAGCCGGCGCGGGCGGCGTAGCCCGCGCAGTACTCCTCCCGGCAGCGGCGCGCCCACTCCGGGCGCCAGGGCCGGCGCTGCCGGGCGGCGTAGTCGAAGGAGCGCAGCATCCCGGCGATGTCCCGCACCGGCGACTGCGTGCCGCACCGCTCGGCGAGCGGACGGGACGGCTCGCCCTCGAAGTCGATGACGAACCAGTCGGGACCGGCCCGCAGCACCTGCCCCAGGTGCAGGTCGCCGTGGACGCGCTGCGCGGGCGGCCCCGGGTCGCAGGCGAGCAGCGCGCGGAAGGCCGTGCGCAGCCCGGGGACGTACGGCCGCAGGGCCGGTACGGAGCGTGCGGCGGCGTCCAGCCGTTCGGTCATCGCGGCCGCCGTCCGCCCGGTCTCGTCGTGGGCCCCGGTGGGGAAGGCCGAGGCCAGCGCCAGATGCACCTCCGCCGTGGCCCGGCCCAGCTCACGGGCCTGTGCCGTGAAGTCCTGTCCGGCGGCGAGCGCGCCGAGTGCCAGCGTCCAGCCGTCCGACGCGTCGGGCAGGAACGGCTGCAGCACACCGAGCGTCGCCGGGAACGGATCGGTCGTCCGGAACCAGGCCACCGGCGCCGGCACCCGGCCGCACCCCTGCCCGGCCAGCGCGCCCGGCACCTCCAGATCGGGGTTCACCCCCGGCTGGACGCGCCGGAAGACCTTCAGGATGTACGCGTCCCCGTACACCAGCGAGGAGTTGGACTGTTCGGCGTCCAGCAGCCTGGGCGCCAACCCGGCCGGTACCCGTGCGCCGGGGTCCGCCTCGAAACGCAGCGGGCCCGCCGAGCCGGGATGCCGCAGCCGTTCGAGGAGCAGCTCGGCCGACCGGGGGTCGTACAGCGCGTCGTACACCGTCAGACCGGCGAGCGGTCCCTCGTGCGCCTGTCCGATGAGCGCCCGGGCCAGGCGCGGCACCGGATGCTCACGCACCCCGAGCAGGAGCTGGTAGCAGTCGCCGGCCGGGGGCGGTCCGCCCGGCGCGGGCACCCCGCCGTGCGCGGGGTGGCTCGGCTGACCGGTGTGCACGAGCAGATGCAGGCAGCCCGGATACAGCTCGGTCATCGACAGCAGGGCGAGCTCCGTGACCGGCCGGTCCTTGCCGGCGAACCAGCGCTGCCGCGGCAGCCACTCGCGCAGCAGTCCCGCCAGCGAGGTGATGAGGCCGGCGGCGACCTCTTCACCACTCGGCCGGAGCAGTGCGGATGCGGTCTTCGACATGGTGACGCGTCCTTTCGCCGGCCCGCGCTTCAGCGCCCTCGGGCAGCGCGGGAGAGGACTCGGGAGAGCCGGAACCAGTAGAAGCCGTGGCCCGCGAGGGTGAGGAGGTAGGGCAGTTCACCGATGGCGGGGAAACGGACTCCGCCGATGAGTTCGACGGGATGGCGTCCTTCGTAGGTGCGCAGATCGAGCTCGGTGGGCTGGGCGAAGCGTGAGAAGTTGTTCACGCACAGCACCAGGTCGTCCTTGTACTCGCGGAGGTAGGCGAGCACGGACGGGTTGGAGGAGGGCAGTTCGGTGTAGGTGCCCAGGCCGAACGCCGGGTTCTGCTTGCGGATCTCGATCATCCGGCGGGTCCAGTGCAGCAGCGACGACGGCGAGGACATGGACGCCTCGACGTTGGTGACCTGGTAGCCGTAGACCGGGTCCATGATCGTGGGCAGATAGAGGCGGCCGGGATCGCAGGAGGAGAAGCCGGCGTTGCGGTCGGGGGTCCACTGCATGGGGGTGCGGACGGCGTCGCGGTCGCCGAGCCAGATGTTGTCGCCCATGCCGATCTCGTCGCCGTAGTAGAGGATCGGGGAGCCGGGCAGGGAGAGCAGCAGGGCGGTGAAGAGTTCGATCTGGTTGCGGTCGTTGTCCAGGAGGGGGGCCAGGCGGCGGCGGATGCCGATGTTGGCGCGCATGCGCGGGTCCTTGGCGTACTCCGCGTACATGTAGTCGCGTTCCTCGTCGGTGACCATTTCGAGGGTGAGCTCGTCGTGGTTGCGCAGGAAGATGCCCCATTGGCAGTTGGAGGGGATGGCGGGGGTCTTGGCGAGGATTTCCGAGACCGGGTAGCGCGATTCCCGTCGTACGGCCATGAAGATGCGGGCATGACGGGGAAGTGGAACGCCATGTGGCATTCGTCGCCGCCGCTGGCGAAGTCACCGAAGTAGTCGACGACGTCCTCGGGCCACTGGTTCGCCTCCGCGAGGATGACCGTGTCCGG
>NZ_JAJKLK010000009.1 GCF_020982545.1 Streptomyces sp. MNU76
CGATCAGCTGGCCGAGGGTCATGCCACGTTCCTTGGCGACCTGGGCGAGGTGATCACGGGCCTGCTTGGAGACCTGGATGGTCGTACTGTCTGCCATGGACTCACCATAGCCACACCATGACACGGGTGTCCCGCCTCGGAGCCCGCCTTCACTCGAAGGTACTCAGTCAGCCGCGACGACCTTGACGAAGGCCGACCAGGCCCTGGGTGAGAACAGGAGAGGACGCCGGTCCGGGGCCTTGCTGTCCCGGACGGGGACTATGCCGGGGACTTCGTCGGCGACTTCGAGGCAATCGTTGGCGCCCCCCTCGCTGTAGCTCGACTTGCGCCAGACAGCAGTGCCGAGATCAGGGGTGTGCGTCATGGTGGGTCTGCTCCTTCAGTACGGCCCTGATGAACGCAAGCGAGTCGGTCGGTGACAGTGCCATATCGCGGAGCCGATCGTAGGACAGTCGGCGCCGCAGAACCTCGTTCGGATCCTCGTCCAACTGGCTGCAACCGTTGCCTTCTTTGTAGGCGACGGCGCTTCCATCTTCCTGCCAGAGCAGCGTCAGCGACCCGGTCATGTGGTGATGAACACCTGCGGAGATCGGCAGCACCTGGAGCACGATGTTGGGCCGCGTCGCGGCGGTCTCCAAGTGAACGAGTTGGTCGTGCCATGTCTCGGGGGTGGCCGCGGTGCGCCGAAGTGCGATCTCGTCGATGACGATGCGGACGCTGGGCTCCGGCTTCCGCCTCAGCAGGTACTGGCGTCCCAGCCGGGCCGCGACTTGCTCCTCGACCCAGACGTCGCCGTCGGCCGTTGTCTGGGCCCCAGACAACACCTCACGACAGAAATCCTCCGTTTGCAGAAGGCCTGGCACCGCCGGCGTGAACACCCGCATGATGCGGGCCGTCGCCTCCAGCTCCATGAACCGCTTGTATTGGTCCTTGAACGCGTCGAGCCGTGCCGCCCTCCAGTGGCTTACCAGCAGGTCACCGGCCTCGTAGTACGCGTCCAAGTCCTCCATGACCGTCACCTTGGACAGTCGCTCACCCGACTCCAGGCGGCTCAAGTAGCTCTTGTCGTACCCCGTCTCGTCGGCCAGCTGCCCCAGCGATTTACCCGCCTTCTCGCGCAGAAACCGAAGCGTCCGGCCAAGCACAACACGCCCCGACTCGCCCTTCGCGTCAACGACTTCGCCCATGTCACCCCTCGCCGTTGTCTGGGCCGCCAGGCAACGGCGCCCCCCTTCCGCAGCATAGGTCGCACCGGTGACGATCAGGACACGAACGGTAATCACCGCTCGTCAGACCCACCCTGAAAAAACCCTGAGACGAAAGTCGAGGCACCGGCATGCGCGCATTCATCGAACAGCTCTGTGAGGTCCTGCTCCGCTGGGCCGCGCGCGGGCCGTCGCCGTCCGGGGCGGCGGAGCCGTCGCAACCCGCCCCGCCCCCTCCGCCACCTCGCAAGCCCGACGACATCTGGCCCTTCGAGTCGTACGACAACCTCGTACGGCCCTACGTCCTGAGCCCAGAGGAGCTGTACGTGTACGGCGTCGTGGAAGAGGTGCTCGCATGATGGACGGCCTGCGCCTGCTGCCGTGGACCACCCCCGACGGCAAGCCCTGCTACCTCGACCCGGACACCGCGCACCCCGGAGCCCTCTCCCTGCTCGCCGACAGCGTGGAGGCCTCCCAACTGGGGTCGGCCGAGAAGGTGTTGGCCGGGAGCAAGGCCGTACTCGGGGACGGGGCGGCCGGTGAGCGGGCCGTGCGGTTCGCGCTGACGCGGGCGGTGGAGTCCCTGGAGGACGTGGTGCGGATCGCGGTCAGCAGGGGGTGGCGGATCCAGCGCACCGCCGACGCCCCCGACAACCGCCTCTAGGCGCCGGCACCCGCGTCGGTGTCGGCGTCGGTGTGCAGGAACCCGTCGACGCCCGGCCTCCCCGCGAGGAACCCGTACCGTTCGCCCACCAGCGGACCCAGGATCGCGCCGGCGCCGTACCAGTGGAGGTCCAGGTCGCGCATGCGCATGTGGCTGGGGGCGCCCTGGAGGTGGAGGTTGTGGCCGAAGACCAGGGTCGGACCGCGGCCGGCCTCGACGGCTCTGATGTCGAGCAGGTTCTCGACCATCAGGGCGTCCCGGGTGGCGAGCATGCGGGAGATCCGGACGTTCTCCGCGGCGGGGCGCGCCAGTTGCCGGTGATAGCGCAGAAGCCCGATGGCCGCGCCAAGGTGGGCCTTCGCCCTGAACCACGCGGCGCGTGAGGTCGCCGCGATCAACTGCGGCGCGCGGGTGTGGAACTCGGTGAGCATGTCGTCGGCGAGACAGCGCAGCGCCTGGGCCTCCGGCGTGGCGCCGATCGACCGGGCCGGGTCCAGGACCGCCTCCGTGCGGCTCCACTGTTCGTCGTCCCCGGCGAGGCGCGCGATGTCGAGGGCGGGGTCGTCGGTGAGGGCGAGGGACGAGGGCAGGTTCTCCTCACGCGCCAGGTACGCACGCGCGGCTTCGAGACAGCGGCGCGGGCTGGGCGCGCTCATGTTCTCCATCTCGGCGTCGAAGCCGTGGAAGGCGAGGCGTTCCTCCAGCGGGCGGGTCCGGTTGTACTCGCGCATCCAAGTGATCAGCTCCCTGTTGGAGGCCATCTCACCCCGGCCGAACGCGATGCCCTCGCGCATCGCCTCGTCGAAGTCACCGGCCCCTTCCCGTACATGGTCGTCCAGGGCGAACGCCGGGATGCGGTCGGTCTCCAGGGCGATCGAACGGAAGCCCAAGTCGACGAGGTGGGCGAAGAGTTCGTTGCGGGCGTGCCCGTGGGCCGGTTCCAGGTGGGTCGGTTCACCGAGCGCCAGCAGCTCGCACGACGGGGTCACGAAGTCTCGAATGTCCTGACTCATGAGCCTCAATCGTATCCTTGAAAGATCGGTTGAGACTTGGGGCGGATGGGTCTCGCCCCTGTGCTGTCCGGAAAGACAGTTGCTTCGCAGCCGTCGCGTAAAGTCTCAAACTGGTGATCAGCATGCGACCTTCCGAACTGGCCCGCGAGCACGGCCTCTCGACCCAGGCCGTCCGCAACTACGAGCGCGACGGGTTCCTCCCGACCGCCGAGCGGACGGCCAGCGGCTACCGGATCTACACCGAGGTGCACGCGGCGGCCCTCCGCGCGTTTCTCGCCCTCGTTCCGGCGTTCGGCCACTCCGCCGCGGGCCGCATCATGCGTGCCGTGCACGAGGGCGCCCTCGACGACGCGCTGACCGTCGTCGACCGTGGGCACACCCAGTTGCTTCGCGACCGGGAGACCCTCGACGCGGTACGCGACGCGGTGGATCACCTGACGGCCACGTCGGAGGGGGCGGAGCCCACGGTGGAAGCGGCGGGCTCCGACACCCTCACCGTCGGCGAACTCGCCCACCGCCTCGACGTCACCCCCGCGACCCTGCGCAACTGGGAGGACGCCGGGATCCTCACCCCCGCGCGAGACCCGCTCACCGGCTACCGGATCTACCGCCCGGCCGACGTCCGTGACGCCGAACTCGCCCATCTGCTCCGTCGCGGGGACTACCCCGTGGACCACATCGCCACCGCGGTCCGCCAGATCCGTACGGCCGGCGGCACGGACGCCCTCTCCGCCGCTCTGTCCGACTGGCGACGACGCCTGACCGCACGAGGCGTGGCCATGCTGGACGCGTCGGCCCACCTCAGCCGGTATCTGGGAGCACCCGGGCCACACGCCGCGGGGCACGAAGAAGCGACGGTTCCCCGCGTCCCGGACAGGGCACGAAAAAGCGGTTCCCCGCGCCCCGGAAAGGGCGCGGAGAACCGCGTGACCAGTCACGCACCGCCCGGGTCGGTCGACCGACCCGCCCGGTGATCCAGTGCGACTTAGTTGATGATCGTGATCCGGTCGGCCGCCGGCGGCGCGAGCGGGCTCGTGGCCGAGGAGTTGGCCAGCAGGTACTGCTCAAGGGCGGCCAGGTCGTCCCCGCCGACCAGGTCGTTCGTGCCCTCGCCCAGCGTCGGGAAGCCGTCGCCGCCGCCCGCGAGGAAGCTGTTGGTCGCGATGCGGTACGTGGCGGCCGGGTCGATCGCCGCACCGTTGAGCTTGACGCTGTCGACGACGATCCGGTCCGCGCCGGTCTTCGTCAGGTCGAGCGTGTACTTCAGGTTCGAGGACGGCAGCAGCACCTTCGGCGAGGCCGCGTTCGTGCCGCTCACCTGGTCCTTGAGGATCGAGAGGAGCTGCGTGCCCGTGAAGCTCTGCAGGTTGACCGTGTTGGAGAACGGCTGGACGGTGAAGCCCTCGGCGTAGGTCACCACGCCGTCGCCCTCGGTGCCCTTGGCCGCGTAGGTGAGCGGCGCGCGCACACCACCGGGGTTCATCAGCGCGAGGTCGACCTCGGGGTCGAGCGTCTTGCCGTACCAGTACTGCGCGTCGGCGATCAGGTCACCCATGGGGGACTCGGTGCCGGCGTTGGGCACGTCGGCGGATATGTAGCCGATGGCGCGGTTGCCGATGGGCGCGGCGAGGGTGTTCCACCTGCTGATGAGGGCCGTCATGTCGGCGGCCTTCTCGACGTCACGGGTGACCACGTGGTTCGCGGAGTCCACGGCCGTACGGCTGATGTCGCCGGTCTTGCGGTCGTACGTCAGCGTGGTGTCGGTGTAGAGGCGGCCGAAGGACGCGGCCGAGGTGACCATGCGCGGCTTGCCCGCCGGGTCGTTGATGGTGCAGGCGTACGCGGCGTGCGTGTGACCCGTGACCACGGCGTCGACCTTGGCCGTGATGTTCTTGGCGATGTCGACGATCGGACCGGAGATGCCGTCACCGGCGCCGGGCGAGTCGCAGTCGTAGTTGTACGACGTGGAGGCGGGGGCACCGCCCTCGTGGATCAGCGCGACGACCGACTTGACGCCCTGGCGCTCCAGCTCCTTGGCGTACTTGTTGATCGTCTTGACCTCGTCCTTGAACGTGAGGCCCTTGACGCCCTCGGCGGAGACGACGCCCGGGGTGTTCTCCAGCGTCACACCGATGAAGCCGATCTTGACGCCGTTCTTCTTCCACACCCAGTAGGGCTTCAGGAGCGGCTTCTTGGTCTTGTTCTCGATGACGTTGGCGGCGAGGTACGGGAAGTCGGCGCCCTTGAACTTCTTGCCCTTGACGTAGCAGCCGTCCGTCGGGTGGCAGCCGCCCTTCTGCAGGCGGGCCAGTTCCTTCGCGCCCTCGTCGAACTCGTGGTTGCCGACGCTCGTGACGTCGAGGTCGAGGCCGTTGAGCGCCTCGATGGTGGGCTCGTCGTGGAACAGGCCCGAGATCAGGGGGGAGGCACCGACCATGTCGCCGGCGGCGGCCGTGATCGTGTAGTCGTCGGCCCGGCGGGCCTCGCGCAGGTGCGTGGCGAGGTACTCGACGCCACCGGCGTTGATCGTCTCGGTGTGGCCGTCCTCGTGGACGTGCGTGACCCGGCCCGAGGAACCGGCCGGCGGCTCCAGGTTGCCGTGCAGGTCGTTGAACGACAGCAGCTGCACGTCCTGGTAGCGGTTCGGCTTGCCCTTGCCGGTCTGCGTCTCACCGGCGCTCGCCGGGATCGCGGCGGCCAGCGCACCGACGGTCGCCAGCCCGGCCGCGGCGGCGAGGATCCGGTTACGGCGGTTTCTGCGGTGCTGGGCATGGGGTGTGGCTGACATGTGCCCCCCTGGTTCGTTTGGAAGTAAGAGAAACGTGAGACAGGCCCCGTCCGGCCGAAGCCTAGGGTCAACGCGCGTAGCGCGGGAGAGGGTTCTTGGTTACGACCTGGTTGCCATCAAGGCGAACTGGGCACGAAACAGGGCCAATAGGGGCGCGGGGCAGTGAAATCAGCGGCTCCGCCGCGGGGCGCGACCAGCCACATTCCGGCCGCTCCCGCCCGACCACGGAACCAACCGAGTCCATAGGCGCTCCCCCACCGCACCCCCCGGTTAACCTCGAACCCATGACCAGCGACGACACCGCCCGGCCGAGCGCAGCGGCCGGCGCAGCCGCCCGCAGTATCGAAACCCGTCTGGAACTCACCCCCGACCAGAAGGCCACCGTCCTCGCCCTTCTCGACGAGGCGGCCCAGGTGGACGGCCAACAGGCGGTGTCCGAGCAGGGCCGCCTCCAGCTCCGCGGCGGCCCCCGCGAAGGCGTGGCCCACCTCCTGCTCACCGTCGGCGACACCCTCGTCGGGTACGCCCAGCTGGAGGACAACGACCCCGTCGAGGCCCCGGCCGCCGAACTCGTCGTCCACCCCTCCCACCGCGGTCACGGGCACGGCCGCGCCCTCGGCTCCGCCCTGCTGGCCGAGTCCGGCAAGCGGCTGCGGGTCTGGGCGCACGGCGGCCACAGCGCCGCGCGCCATCTGGCCCAGGTGCTCGGCCTCACCCTCTTCCGCGAACTCCGCCAGATGCGCCGCTCCCTGGCCGATTTCGACCCACCCGAGCCGGTGCTCCCGGACGGCGTCACCGTCCGCGCCTTCGTCCCCGGCGAGGACGACGCGGCCTGGCTCGCCGCGAACGCGGAGGCGTTCGCCCACCACCCCGAGCAGGGCTCCCTGACCCAGCGCGACCTCGACGACCGCAAGGCCGAGCCCTGGTTCGACCCGGCGGGCTTCTTCCTGGCCTTCAGGGGAGAGGAACTGGTCGGCTTCCACTGGACGAAGGCGCACGCGGCGGAACAGCTCGGCGAGGTCTACGTCGTCGGCGTACGCCCCGGCGCGCAGGGCGGCGGCCTCGGCAAGGCCCTCACCACGATCGGCCTGCGCCATCTCGCCGCCCAGGGCCTGCCCACCGCGATGCTCTACGTCGACGCGGACAACAAGGCGGCCGTGACCGTGTACGAGCGCCTCGGCTTCGTGACGTACGAGACGGACCTGATGTACCGCAGCGAAACCTGATGTACCGCAGCGGAATCTGACGCACCCGGAGCACCCGGAGCACCCGGAGTTTTCCACAGGCGGGGGCGGTGTTGTTGACACCGCCCCCTCTCTTGCGCCACCCTTTCACTACTCAATTAGTGAAAGGGTGGTTGTCCGAGTGGTCGAGTACCGCATCGACCGGCGCAGCGGTGTCGCCACCTACGTCCAGATCGTCCAGCAGACCAAACAGGCCCTGCGGATGGGGCTGCTGGAACCGGGCGACAAGCTCCCCACGGCCCGCGAGGTCGTGGAAGCCACCGCGATCAACCCGAACACGGTGTTGAAGGCCTACCGCGAACTGGAGCGCGAGGGCCTGGTCGAGGCCCGCCGCGGCCTCGGCACGTTCGTACGGAGGTCACTGGGCACCGCGCCCGTCGACTCCCCGCTGCGGGCCGAGTTGGACAGATGGGCCGTACAGGCCCGGGAGACCGGGCTCGAACGGGACGACGTGGAGGCCCTCTTCACGTCCGTACTCGACGAACACTTCACGATCGACAAGCGAGATCAGGGGGACCAGGCATGACGGGGACCGCGTTGGAAGCGGCCGCGCTCGGCAAGCAGTTCGGGTGGCGGCGGACGAGCTGGGCGCTGCGCGAGTGCACGCTGCGGCTGCCGTCGGGGCGGGTGTGCGCGCTCGTCGGACCGAACGGTGCGGGCAAGTCGACCCTCCTGGCCCACGCGGCCGGACTGCTCGCCCCCACCGAGGGCACGATCAGCGTGCTGGGCACGACCCCGGCCGCGGCCCGCGAGCGCATCGCCTACGTCGCCCAGGACAAGCCCCTCTATCCCCAGCTGACCGTGGCCGAGACCCTGCGGCTGGGCCACGCGCTCAACACCCGGCGCTGGGACGCGGCCGCCGCCGAGCGGGTGGTGGACGAGGGCGGCCTGAACAGGAACGCGAAGATCCGTTCCCTCTCGGGCGGTCAGCGCACCCGGGTCGCGCTCGCCCTCGCCCTCGGCAAGCGGCCCGAACTGCTGCTCCTGGACGAGCCGATGGCCGACCTCGACCCGCTCGCCCGGCACCAGCTGATGGGCACACTGCTCGCGGACTCCGCCGAACACGGCACCACGGTTGTCATGTCCTCGCACGTGGTAGCCGAACTGGAGGGCTCCTGCGACCACTTGCTCCTGCTGGGCTCCGGACGCGTCCGGCTCGCGGGCCCGCTGGACGAGGTCCTCGCCGCGCACGCCCTGGTCACCGGCCCGGCAGGCGACCTCACCCCGCACACCGTGGTCGAGTCCCGCACGAAGGGCCGCCAGCTCACCGCGCTGATCCGCCCGCAGGGCCCGGTCGGCGGGGGCTGGCAGACAGCCGAGCCGACCCTGGAGGAGCTGGTCCTCGCCCATCTGCGGGCGCCGGAGGCCCCGGCGCTCACGATCGACGACAACGACGAAGCGGACGCGGACTCGGACCACACTGACCACACCGACGGGTCGGACGACACCAACGGCGCCGAGACCCGGGGGGCGGCCGTATGAGCACCACGACCACCGGGACCACGGAGACCATCGGGACCGCCCGCTCCGGCGACCCGCCCCGCCCCCGCCCGGCCCTGACCCCGACCCGGGGGCTGATCCGGGCGACGTTCCGGGTGCACCAGTCGGCCCTGTGGTTCTGGGGGCTGCTGGTGGGCCTCGTCTCCGCCGGACTGGTGTGGGCCGCCGGACCGGGGCTCGACGCGGCCTGGACCGAGCAGCTCAAGAGCGGCTGCGCGCCGGCCGACTACTGCTCGACGGGCCCCGCGTACTCCCTCTACGGACTGGCCGCCACCCTCGGCCCCGCGGTCCTCAGCATCGCCCCGGCCCTGATCGGCGCCTGGGCGGGCGGTGCCCTGATCGCCCGCGAGCTGGAGAGCGGTACGGCGCGGCTGGCCTGGACCCAGTCCGTCACCCCGGCCCACTGGCTCGCCGCCAAACTCGCGGTCCCGGCCGCCGTGATCGTCTCCGGGACGGTCCTGCTGACGCTGCTGAACCGTCTGGTGTGGTGGCGCGAGGAGCGGCTGCGGGAGGCGCTGGGGACCCGGGACTGGTTCGAGTCCGCCGTCTTCGCCGGTCACGGCACCGTCGGCACGGCGTACGCCCTGCTGGGCCTCGCGGTCGGCGCTCTCGTCGGCCTGCTGCTGCGCCGCTCGCTCCCCGGGCTGGCCGTCGGCCTGGTCGGCACCGGCCTCCTGGCGGGCACGCTGCAGTCGACCCGGCACCTGCTGTGGCCCGTGGAGACCCTCGTCTCCCAGACCGCGGACCGGGACTGGAACGGCGAGTTGGTCGACCGCGGCTTCATCACCGGCACCGGTGAACGCGTCTCGGACATGGCGTGCACGGACGACTCCTGCGGCCGGACCGACGCCGTCAGCTTCTACGCCGACTTCCACCCCTCGTCCCACTTCTGGCCCCTGCACCTGGTCGAGACGGCCATCGTCCTGACCGCCACAGCCCTGCTGATCTGGACGTCGTTCCGCCTGCTGCGCCGCCTTGCGGGAGGGGCCGTATGAGCACCGAGACCCTCACCACCGCGCCCCCGGCGGACACCGCCGCCCGCGGCGGCCTGACCTGGACCGTGCTGCGCCTGCACCGCTCGGCACTGCTGGTGTGGAGCGCGTACGTCCTGCTCATGGTCGGGTGGATGCTGTGGCTGCAGTACGTCACGGGCGCGGAGATACGCGCGGAGCGGGACGCCTGCCGGAGGCTGGCGGACGGGTGCATCGACCTCGGGTCCGCCTTCGACTACTCCTCGGCCATGAGCTGGATCGGTACCTTGATCGCCTACTTCTCCTACGGCGTGGCCGCCTGGGCGGGGGCCGCGCTGACCGGCGTCGAGTTGGAACGGGGCACGGCCCAGCTGAGCTGGACCCAGTCCGTCACCCCGGTCCGATGGCTCACCGCCAAGCTCGCGCTGCCCGCCGTCGCGCTGACCGTCGGCACGACCGTCCTGGTGCTGGTGTACCGCTGGACCTGGTCCACGAACCGGGACCTGCGCGGCGACGAGTGGTACTACACCGACCCCTTCCTGAACCGCGGCCCCGCGGTCCTGGCGTACGCCCTGTGCGCGCTGGCCGTCGGCGCCCTGGCGGGCATCGTTCTCAGGCGGGCGCTGCCCGCGCTCGCCGTGGCCCTCGGCTTCATGATCGTGTTCCACGCGTGGCTCGACGTGCGGTACCACGAGCTGTGGCCCGCCACGACGCTCACCGGTACCGCCGCCAGCCGGCTGCCGATGTCGGCGGACCAGCTGGAGCTGGGCGCCGTCACCGGCTCGGGTGCGCGCGTCGAGGACCTGGACTGCTTCGACGCCGATGCCGACCTCGACTACACCAGGTGCATGAGCGGGAAGGGCTTCACCGATCTGTACGCCGAGGTGCACCCGGCGTCCCACTTCTGGCCGCTGCACCTCATGACGACCGGCGTCATTCTCGCCGTCGCCGTCCTCGCCACCCTCGCCGCCTTCTGGCTCCTGCGCCGCCGCACCCGCTGACGGCGCACACCGCCCGAGCCACGACTCGGGCCCCCGGACCAGGCACGCCCCTCCTACGGGGGGAGGGGCGTGCCGACGGCGTGCGGTCGGTGAACGGCGCGTAACCGCGGGAAGGCGGCGCTCGTTCCGGAGAAGGCGTGCGCCGGGCCGCCCCACACGTCCCCGCGGAACCGGCGGTCCTCCCCGCGCTATCCCGCACGTAAGGTCTCCGTAACCGGCGATTCAGACGACCTTGCGACGCTTCCGCAATGAACCCCGTCGTGCCCGAGCCCGCGCCTCCCCCACGCAGCGGCCCAAGCAGCGGGAACAGCCCGGGGGACGACCCCAGCACGCCCGCGCCCGTCACCCCGCACCACACCGCCGAGGCCGTGGACATCATCGACGTCGTGGCGCGCATCGACGCCGACATCGCCGAGAACGCCGCCGCGAACGCCTCCTCGCGCGTCCCCGCACTCCCACCGGCCCTGTCCGACGCGCCCGTGATGCTCGCGGCGCGGAACAATGGTGGCATGAGCCAGTCCAACGCCCAGGCAGCCCAGGTCCAGCACGCGCAGCCGTCAGTCGGCTCCATAACCGGCCACCGCCCCCACACGGTGTCGGCCGTGGTGTCCGACCTGGAACCCGACATCGACGCCGACCTCGACGCGTACGACGAGGACGAACAGGGCGGCGAGAGGCTGCCCCAGGGCCGCTTCCTCGACCGGGAGCGCAGCTGGCTGGCGTTCAACGAGCGCGTTCTGGAACTGGCCGAGGACCCGGCCACCCCCCTGCTCGAACGAGCGAACTTCCTGGCCATCTTCGCCAGCAACCTCGACGAGTTCTTCATGGTCCGGGTGGCCGGCCTGAAGCGCCGCATCGCCACGGGTGTCGCCACCAGGTCCGCCTCCGGCCTCCAGCCCCGCGAGGTGCTGGAGATGATCTGGGCACGCTCCCGCGAACTGATGGCCCGGCACGCCGCCTGCTTCCACGAGGACGTCGCCCCGGCACTGGCCGAGGAGGGCGTGCACCTGGTGCGCTGGAGCGAGCTGGCGGAGAAGGAGCAGGCCCGACTCTTCACGCTCTTCCGCCACCAGATCTTCCCGGTGCTGACCCCGCTGGCCGTCGACCCGGCGCACCCCTTCCCGTACATCTCGGGTCTCTCCCTGAACCTGGCCGTCCGCGTCCAGAACCCGGTCACCGGCACCTCGCACTTCGCCCGCGTCAAGGTGCCGCCGCTGCTCTCCCGCTTCCTGGAGGCCTCCCCCGGCCGGTACGTCCCGCTGGAGGACGTGATCGGTGCCCATCTGGAGGAGCTGTTCCCGGGCATGGAGGTGCTGGAGCACCACGCCTTCCGGGTCACCCGCAACGAGGACCTGGAGGTCGAGGAGGACGACGCCGAGAACCTCCTCCAGGCCCTGGAGAAGGAGCTCATGCGGCGCCGCTTCGGGCCGCCGGTGCGCCTGGAGGTCGAGGAGAACATCAACCAGGAGGTCCTGGACCTGCTGGTGCGCGAGCTGAAGATCAAGGAGTCCGAGGTCTACCCGCTGACCGGGCCCCTGGACCTCACGGGCCTCTTCCGCATCGCCTCCCTGGACCGGCCGGAGCTGAAGTACCGCAAGTTCGTCGCCGGCGTCCACCGCGACCTGGCCGAGGTCGAGTCGGCGTCCGCGCCCGACATCTTCGCCGCCCTGCGCAACCGCGACGTGCTGCTGCACCACCCGTACGACTCGTTCTCGACGTCGGTGCAGGCGTTCCTGGAGCAGGCGGCCGAGGACCCGGACGTCCTCGCGATCAAGCAGACCCTGTACCGGACGTCCGGCGACTCCCCCATAGTCAACGCGCTCATCGACGCCGCCGAGGCCGGCAAGCAGGTCCTCGTCCTGGTCGAGATCAAGGCGCGCTTCGACGAACACGCCAACATCAAGTGGGCCCGCAAGCTGGAGGAGGCCGGCTGCCACGTCGTCTACGGCCTGGTCGGCCTGAAGACCCACTGCAAGCTGTCCCTGGTGGTCCGTCAGGAGGGCGACACGCTCCGCCGCTACAGCCACGTCGGCACGGGCAACTACCACCCGAAGACGGCACGGCTGTACGAGGACCTGGGCGTGCTCACGTCCGACGCCCAGGTCGGCGCGGACCTCTCCGACCTCTTCAACCGGCTCTCCGGCTACTCGCGCCGCGAGACCTACCGTCGTCTCCTCGTCGCGCCCAAGTCCCTGCGCGACGGGCTGATCGCCCGCGTCAACAAGGAGGTCCAGCACCACCGTGCCGGACGTCCCGCCCACGTCCGCATCAAGGTCAACTCGATCGTGGACGAGGCGCTCATCGACGCCCTGTACCGGGCTTCGCAGGCGGGTGTGCCGGTCGACGTGTGGGTGCGCGGCATCTGCGCCATACGGCCCGGCGTCCCGGGGCTGTCGGAGAACATCCGCGTCCGCTCCGTCCTCGGCCGCTTCCTCGAACACTCCCGGATCTTCGGCTTCGGCAACGGCGGCGAGCCGGAGGTGTGGTTCGGCAGCGCCGACATGATGCACCGCAACCTCGACCGCCGGATCGAGGCTTTGATCCGGATCACCGACCCGGCCCACCGGGCGGCGCTCAACCGCCTGCTGGAGACCGGTATGTCCGACACGACCTCCTCCTGGCACCTCGGTCCCGACGGCGAGTGGACCCGGCACTCGACCGACGCCGACGGACAGCCCCTGCGCAACGTCCAGGAGATGCTCATTGACGCCCGGAGGCGCCGGCGTGGCACAGCGACACCTTGACCCCACGAACACCACGGCAGCTCCCGCGGACGCCGTCGCCGGCTATCTGCGGGAGCGGGCCACGGAGTTCCTCCGCGCGCTGCGCACCCACCGGGAGACCGGTGGGGGCGCGGCGTCCGGAGCCGAGGAGTCCACCGACGCGGCGCTCGCCCTGCGCCGCTCGGCCCGCCGCATCAGCGGCACGCTGCACACCTTCCGGCCCCTGCTGGACGCCGAGTGGTCGGAGTCCCTCCGCCCCGAACTGGCCTGGCTCTCCGGCACGTTGGGCCGCGAACACGCCTACGCGGCCCGCCTGGACCGCCTGGTCAACGCCCTGAACCGCCTGTCGGGCGCGACACACCTCCCGACGCAGACGGCGGTCGCGGCCCGCCCCGACACCGGTACGTCCCCGATCGGCGCCGCCCCGGGCAACGCCGGCCCGGCTCAGGCCGGCGCCGGTACCTCTCCAGGCGCCGCCGGTACGTCTCAGCCCGGCACCGGTACGTCTCAGGCCGGCGCCGCCTCGGGCGGTCGTACCGCCGCCGGGGCGGCTCGGGTGGGTGCGGCGGCACCCGGCACCGCCGGTGCCGCCCCGCGTCCCCGGCCACCCCCGACCGCGGCAACCTCACCGTCGGCGCCGCGAAGGCGGGCGCCCTCCTGGACCGCCAGCTCACCCTCGCCCGCACCCGGGCCCACTCGGCCGCCCTCCAGGCCCTCGGCTCGTCCCGCTTCCACGCAGTCGCCGACAGCGTCGCCGTCCTCGCCAGCGAGGTGCCCCTCACCCCGTCCGCCGCCGCCATGGACCTCGGCCCGCTCGCCGCCGCCGCCCACGACCGCCTCCGCGACGCGGTCACCGGCCTCCCCCTGCACACCGCCGGCCAGCCCTACAACGCCGAGGCCCTCATCCACGGCCTCTCCCCGGACACCGCGCCCCACCCCCAGGACGCACCCTGGCACCAGGTACGGCTGCTGCTCCGCCTGCACCGCTACGCCCTGGAGGTCCTGCACCCCGACGCCGTCCCCGTCGACCTGCGCCTCCTCGCCGCCGGTGAGGCGCTCAACCGCCACCGGGACGCCAGCGAGGCGGCCTCCGCGGCGGCCTCCGCCGCCCGCACCCCGCGGATCGCCCCGGCCACCGCCTACGCCCTCGGCGTCCTGCACGCCGACCAGCGCCACGAAGTGGAGGCGTCCCGGTTCGCGTTCCAGCAGTGCTGGCAGAAGGAGGCGGTGAGCACGTCGTGACCGAGAACACCGACACCGTGGTCCGGGCGGCCGGCTGCGTCCTGTGGCGCCACTCCCCCGAGGGCGGAGAGCTGGAGATCTGCCTGGTCCACCGCCCGAAGTACGACGAGTCGTGTCATCGCTAAGAACGGCGCAGAAACCAGCAGGTCAGAGGCATGACGAGATCGAGGTAGTGATGGACGTCACACCACTGGTACGTGCCGCAGGCTGCGCCCTGTGGCGTCGGGCACCCTCAGGCGGGGGTATCGAGCTGGCCTTGGTCTACCGGCCGAAGTGGTCAGACTGGTCTCTGCCGAAGGGCAAGCTCAAGCGCCACGAAGAGGCCCGTGACGGCGCTCTCCGCGAAGTCCTTGAGGAAACCGGCATGCACTGCGCCCTCGGCCCGGAACTCCCGACCGTCCACTACACCGACCACCAGGGGCGCCCCAAGCAAGTGCGCTACTGGGCGGCCGGAGCCACACACGGCACATTCACCCCGAACAGCGAAGTCTCCGACCTCCTCTGGCTGCCTCCTGAGGCCGCGACACAGCGGCTCACGCACGAGAGGGACCGAACCGTGGTGTCCTCGCTCCTCGAAGCGCTGCACAAGACAGGAACGGTCCGTTAGAGGGCGGGCTCGCGCGTGAAGGCGCGCTCTCCCAGTCCTTTGCCCGCCCGTGTTGCGGCAAGGGATGCCCCGGCCGATCCTCGTCACGGGCTTCGGCACCTCGGCCTCGGCGGCCCGGAAACACGTGAACTCCCGCCCCGGGCAGGGCCAGTACGGATGACCGGGTGAGCCGTCCATGCTCAATGCCAAGGGGCGCCCCCAGGGAGGGCGCCCCTCGCTCATTTCGCATGCCTCCTCAAGAAGATGAGGCCGCGGTCTCGCTCAGTCCTCACACTTTGCATTGGACTTGGACTTCCACAGCCAGTCCTTCCCGTGCTCCTCCCAGGGGGGAGGACCCTCGTGCTTGGAGCAGTGGTGCTTGTGACCGCCGTGGTCCCCGTGGCCCCGTGGTCCCCGTGGCCCCGTGGCCCCGTGGCCACCGCCGGGTCCCGCAGGACCCTGCGGACCTTCAGGACCTTGAGGCCCTTCAGGACCTTGAGGTCCGGTGTCTCCCTTGGGGCCCTCAGGTCCGACAGGCCCGGTGGGCCCGACAGGACCGGTCGGTCCGGCAGGTCCCGTGGGTCCGACTGGTCCGGCAGGCCCGCTGGGACCGGCAGGCCCGGTCGGTCCTACTGATCCGGGAGGCCCGGTGGGACCGGTCTCTCCCGGGGGGCCCTCAGGCCCGGTAGGACCGGCAGGCCCGGTGGGACCGGCAGGTCCGCTGGGACCGGCAGGTCCCGTGGGTCCAGGAGGACCACTGGGGCCGGCGGGCCCGGTCACGCAGAACGGCCTCGTGATGTCGTTGTTGTCCAGCGTCACCGCGGCGGTCTGCGCAAGTACTCGGCCCTGGACGTCGGCGCCGGTATTCAGCGTGATGGACGCCAGGGCCATGATGGTGCCCACGAAGTCTGAATTCGTCCCGAGAGTGGCGGAACTGCCCACCTTCCAGAACACGTTGCAGGCCTGCGCACCGTTGATGAGCCTGACGCTGCTGTTCGAAGCGGTGATCAGCGTCTCTGTGGTCTGGAAGATGAAGACGGCGTTGGGATCACCCTGGGCATTGAGCGTGAGTTCTCCGGTGATTCCCAACGTCGGGTTCGAGTAGACGCCGGGCCCCAGCACCCGTCCGCCGAGTTCGACCGCGACGGAAGTCCCGGTTCGGCCGGCCGCGTTGTTGTAGGCCGTGGTCAGATCCGACTTCGCCGTACCGGCCGCCCCGTTGGCGATGTTCAGGGTGCCGAAGATCTCTCCGGGCGGGAAGCCCGTCACGGAGGTGCCCGGACTGAGCCCCACGTCGCCGATGATGTCGGAGTCGCCGGTGTTGGTGATCGTCGAACCGGCCAGGATCGCGTAACTCTCGGCGGTCCCCAGCGGAACGGGGGCTTCTGCTGCCTGCGCGGTGGTGTTCCAGGCCAGAGTGGCCGTGGCCAGCAGTACCACTCCGGGCAGCACTGCGAGACGCGCCTTGAGACGGCGGTATATACGGGGTCTGCCTCGCGGCGAAGGTGGTGTGTCTACCACTGTCATGGGACGGGCCTTTCTTGTCGTCATTGAACTCAGCCGCACCGGCACAAGGGCATCCCGAACTCCCGCGGCGAGTTCCGGTCGGGCCGGAAGCCGCGTCTCGTGTCGAGGTTCCGCGGCGCCGGCCGCGAGCAGAGGACCGCCGGGGCGGAACCCTGCCGATGATGATGAGCCGTCATCAACCAGTCAAAAGCTATCAATAGCCCAATAAAGTACATATGCGCATGAGGCCGAACGAGGTGCAAGGTGTGCGTTATTCACCCTGCCGGTCGTGTCGGTGCTTGATTCCGACCATCGGCCCGTTCTCGGGGAGGGCGGGGTCACCAGCCGGATCACGGAGCTGCCGACCGGCTCGAACCGGTCGTTCCGGGCTCGACTCCACCGCTGGAAGAACGGGCGGTCGATCGCCTGACTGTCCGGCTACCGTCGGCTCACATTCCGGTACGAGCGAAAGGGCTCCCCCTCCCTCGCCTTGCTCGGCCTCGCCGTCGGCCCTCACCTGCCGCAAGAAGCTCGCGAAGCTCACCACGTGAGCCGTCCTCCAGGGATGCCATGACGACTGGTCGCATCCGAAGGGCAAGTTGAAGCGCGCCAAGGACGCCCTCACGGGCGCGCTGCGCGAGGTCGAGGAGGAGACCGGCCACCGGTGCGCGCCGGGCCCCCGGCTGCCCAAGGCCCGCTACTTCGTCAACGGCCGTGCCAAGACGGTGAGTTACTGGGCCGCCGAGGCGACCGACGGCCACTTCGCGCCCGCCGCCGAGGTGGACCGGATCGCGTGGCTGCCCCCGGCCACCGCCCACGACCGGCTGACCCAGCCCCGCGACCGGGAACCGATCGACGAGTTCCTGACGACCCTCCGCCACGCGTAGGACGGGCCGATGCCGTTCCGTGCCCCCATCGCCGAACGCCCGGCTACACCCCGCTCAACGCGTGCCCCTCCGCGTCGGTCCGGGCCAGACTCCGCGCCCGCCGGGCCGGCCCACGCCAGCCGCAGGTGCAGCACGCCACGCAGAAGCGCCCCTGATCGACGGTGGTCGTACGGTGCTGCTGCGGCGTCTCCGACTCGTCCTGATGCACCACACCGACAAAGCTACCCAAGCGAAACACCCCCACGCCCCCAGCACCGAAGCCCCTTGAAGCCCCTTGAACGGACGAAGCCCGTGAAGCGGCGCAGCCGCAAAGGGGCGCGGGGAACTGCGCGAGAAGCCCCACCCACCCGCACCCGCCACACAACCCCCACCCCGAGCTCCAAGGCGCCCCTCCCTCCCCGCCCCGAGCTATAAGGCGCCCCTCCTCCTCCCCGCGTGACGACCACCCCGGCCGTCGTTATCCGAAACGACCACAGGAACCCGGCAAACCCGGCAGGGGATCGGCAGGCGATGGTGACGCGGCGGCACAGCAGGACGGGCGCGGCACTCGTCGCGGTGGGACTCATCGCCGGCGCGACCGGCGTCACCGGCTGCGCCCTGGGCGGCGTCACCGACGACCCCCTCCCACGGACCCCGTCGACCTCATGCACCGCGCCGCCCCCACCCTCGTCCGCGCGGGCAGCTCCAAGGCCCGTACGGAGATGGAGATGGCGACCGGCGGCACCCGGGTGACCATCCACGGCGAGGGCGTCTACGACTACGGCAGACAGCTCGGCCGCCTCAAGGTGCTGCTGCCGCACGACCCCGCCGGCCGCAGCGAGCACCGCCCGATCACCGAACTCCTCGCCCCCGGCGCCCTGTTCATGAAGAACCGGGGCGCGGGCGTCCCCGCCGACAAATGGGTCCGCGTCGACACGGCCGCCCTCTCCGACGGCAATCTGGTCACCGGCGGCGCCACCGACCCGTTCGCCGCAGCCGAGGTGCTGCGCGGGGCGCGTACGGCGGAGTTCGTCGGGGAGACCGAGGTCGACGGCACCCGGGTCCGCCACTACCGCGGCACCGCCGACCTCACGACGGCCTCCCGCGCGGCCTCCGAGGGCAACAGGGCTCCGCTGCGCGCCGCCGCCAAGGGCTTCGCCACGGCCCGCGTCCCCTTCGACGCCTACCTCGACGACGAGGGCCGCATCCGCAAGATCCGCCACCGGTTCAGCTTCGTCAACGGCGGCGGCCGGGGCACCGTGGCGGTCGCCTCGACGACCCTGCTGTTCGACTTCGGTGTCCCCGTCGCCGTACGCCTGCCGCGGCCGGAGGACATCTACGCCGGGAAGATCGCAGAGCAGTAGCCCGGGCAACCCGGCACCCGTGGCAGCCCCGGGCCGCCCCGGACGGGGCGGAGGGCGCCGGGCCGGAAATGGTCCGTTGGTGCCATGCGCGGGCTGTGGGCCGCTGCCTACCCTAGGAGTCGGTGACGGCGGAGAAGAGGTGATGCGCGTGGCTCCGGCAGGCGGTACGGCGGTTCAGGACCACGTGGCCCTCGCCGAGATCGAGCTCTGTGGCGACCTCATCATCGCGGCCTCCGCCACCGACGGCGACCGCCTCAGCCCCGACCGCATCGACGAGGTCCTGCGCGTCTGGGAAGAACGCGCCCACGAGGGCGACCCGCCCCGCTGAGGCCTGTCCGCGGACGCCCGACCGCTCCGCACCTCCCTGCCCTCCCCGTCCTCCCCGCCGGAAGCCCGCACCCGGTGGCCGAAAAACGCCCCTGTCGACGGGCCCCGGGCCCCGGCCCCTCAGGTCCGCAGCAGCCGCCCGATCGCCTTCGTGGCCTCCTCCACCTTCGCGTCGACCTCGGCGCCGCCCTTGAGCGCCGCGTCGGCGACGCAGTGCCGCAGGTGTTCCTCCAGCAGTTGCAGCGCGAAGGACTGCAACGCCTTGGTCGAGGCGGAGA
Organism: Streptomyces sp. MNU76; assembly: GCF_020982545.1. Taxonomy (GTDB): domain Bacteria; phylum Actinomycetota; class Actinomycetes; order Streptomycetales; family Streptomycetaceae; genus Streptomyces. The sequence goes on from NZ_JAJKLK010000009.1 coordinate 19,279, forward strand.
CCTGGGTGAGTATGTCGATGCAGTAGACATCCTCGTCGACCATCCGCTGGAGCCCACGAATCTGCCCCTCGATACGCCTGAGGCGCTTGAGGTGTTCGTCCTTCTGTTTGTGATACCCGTGGATTCCACGGTCGTGGTCGGTCACCACACCCGACTGGGCATCCGGCTTCACACCCGACTCCGCGCCCGGTCCCGGACCGTCCACGACGGAGGGCACCTCGGCTCCGGCCCCTGTGGTCGTCATCGCAGCCTCCAGACATATACCCCTACCGGGTATATCGTATCGAACTTTGGCGGGTATACGCCCTGCGGGCAGCCCCCATGTCGGCCCGTCTCCCTGATGGGCGACACTGGGGGACGGCCCATTAGCCGTGGCCGGATGGTGCGCCTAGCATCAGCCTGACCGAAACCCATGCATACCGAGGACCCCACGTGCGCTTTCGTCTGACCCCCAGGGAGACGAGCTTCTACGACATGTTCGCCGCCTCCGCGGACAACATCGTCACGGGCTCGAAGCTCCTGATGGAACTGCTCGGGGCGGACGCCTCCGCCCGGGCCGAGATCGCGGAGCGGATGCGGGCAGCGGAACACGCCGGTGACGACGCCACACACGCGATCTTCCACCAGCTGAACTCCTCGTTCATCACGCCCTTCGACCGCGAGGACATCTACTCCCTCGCGTCCTCCCTCGACGACATCATGGACTTCATGGAGGAGGCCGTCGACCTGGTCGTCCTCTACAACGTCGAGGAACTCCCCAAGGGCGTCGAGCAGCAGATCGAGGTCCTGGCGCGCGCCGCCGAACTGACGGCCGAGGCAATGCCCAACCTCCGCACCATGGACAACCTCACGGAGTACTGGATCGAGGTGAACCGACTGGAGAACCAGGCGGACCAGATCCACCGCAAGCTCCTGGCCCACCTCTTCAACGGCAAGTACGACGCCATCGAGGTCCTCAAGCTCAAGCAGATCGTGGATGTGTTGGAGGAGGCGGCGGACGCCTTCGAGCACGTGGCGAACACGGTGGAGACCATCGCGGTCAAGGAGTCCTGAACCCTTCATGGACACCTTCGCTCTGGTCGTGACCATCGGCGTCGCGCTCTTCTTCACGTACACCAACGGCTTCCACGACTCCGCGAACGCGATCGCGACCTCGGTGTCGACGCGCGCGCTGACGCCCCGCGCGGCCCTCGCGATGGCCGCGGTCATGAACCTGATAGGGGCCTTCCTCGGCAGCGGTGTCGCCAAGACGGTCAGTGAGGGCCTGATCTCCACGCCCGAGGGCTCCAAGGGGATGGGCATCCTCTTCGCGGCCCTGGTCGGCGCGATCACCTGGAACCTCATCACCTGGTACTTCGGTCTCCCGTCCTCCTCCTCCCACGCCCTCTTCGGCGGCATGGTCGGCGCGGCCCTCGCCGGCGGTACGACGGTCTACTGGTCCGGCGTGCTGGAGAAGGTCGTCATCCCGATGTTCGTCTCCCCGGTGGTCGGCCTGGTCGTCGGCTACCTGGTGATGGCGGGCATCATGTGGATCTTCCGCCGCGCCAACCCGCACAAGGCGAAGCGCGGTTTCCGGATCGCGCAGACCGTGTCGGCGGCCGGCATGGCGCTCGGCCACGGTCTCCAGGACGCCCAGAAGACGATGGGCATCGTGGTGATGGCCCTGGTCATCGCGGACGTCGAGGACTACGGCGACCCGATCCCGATCTGGGTGAAGATCGCCTGCGCGGTCATGCTCTCCCTCGGCACCTACGCGGGCGGCTGGCGCATCATGCGCACCCTGGGCCGGAAGATCATCGAACTCGACCCGCCGCAGGGTTTCGCCGCCGAGACCACCGGCGCGTCGATCATGTTCATCACGGCCTTCATCTTCAAGGCCCCCATCTCCACGACGCACATCATCACCTCGGCGATCATGGGCGTCGGCGCCACCAAGCGCATCAACGCGGTCCGCTGGGGCGTCGCCAAGAACATCATCCTCGGCTGGTTCATCACGATGCCGGCGGCGGCCCTGGTCGCCGCGACCAGCTTCTGGATCGTGAACCTGGCGTTCCTCTGACCGCACGGCGTCCGCCCCGCCCCGGCCTCACGGGGTGAGGCGGAGTCCCGGGGCACACGGACCTGCGCCACGCCGGCCTGTTGCCAGGTCGTAGGGCGCAAGCGATCAGGCGAACACCGGGCCGAGGCAGAGCTCCGGACACCGACCAGGTGCCGCGGGCCTGACGCCACGACCGGGTCCTGCCGGTGGCATCGGCCCCCTGGCGCCCCGGACCGGCCCCGCCATGGCGCCCCGAACCGGCCGCGACCGAACCGATCGTCGACCACCTCGCGCGGGCTGGCCCCGGCGCCCCGGCCCGCTCCACCGCCCCCGCGACCGCCGTTGGCTCCCCGGCGAGCGCCCTCGGATGGCAATCCCTCCGCAGCGCGAAAGCCGACGGGCCCGCCCCCGGGAGCCGGGGGCGGGCCCTTTATCTACCTCGCGGCGGCACCGCCATGCAGCGCCGCGAGGGGTCTTGGGAGTCGGCGGCCGGGGAGGCCCCGGCGTCGGCTCAGCCGAAGCGGCCGGAGATGTAGTCCTCGGTGGCCTGGACGGACGGGTTGGAGAAGATCCGCTCCGTGTCGTCTATCTCGATCAGCTTGCCCGGCTGTCCGACGGCCGCGAGGTTGAAGAACGCCGTGCGGTCGGAGACACGCGCCGCCTGCTGCATGTTGTGCGTCACGATGACGATCGTGAAGCGCTCCTTCAGCTCACCGATGAGGTCCTCGATGGCGAGCGTCGAGATCGGGTCCAGCGCGGAGCACGGCTCGTCCATGAGCAGCACCTTCGGCTCGACCGCGATCGCGCGGGCGATGCACAGCCGCTGCTGCTGACCACCGGAGAGCCCGGAGCCCGGCTTGTTGAGCCGGTCCTTGACCTCGTTCCAGAGGTTCGCGCCCTTGAGGGACTTCTCGACCACGTTGTCCATCTCGGACTTCTTCTTGTTGCCGACCAGCTTCAGGCCCGCCGCCACGTTGTCGTAGATCGACATCGTGGGGAACGGGTTCGGGCGCTGGAAGACCATGCCGACCTCACGCCGCACGGAGACCGGGTCGACCCCGGCGCCGTACAGGTTCTCTTCGTCGAGCATGACCTTGCCCTCGACGCGGCCACCGGGCGTGACCTCGTGCATCCGGTTCAGGGTGCGCAGGAAGGTGGACTTGCCGCAGCCGGAGGGGCCGATGAAGGCCGTCACGGTGCGGGGTTCGACGGTCATCGAGATGTCCTCGACGGCCAGGAAGGAGCCGTAGTAGGCGTTGAGGCCGCTGACATCGATGCGCTTGGCCATGTGAATCACTGCTTCTTTCGAGTCGCTGACTGTTCGTCCATGGCCGCGTCAGCGGCCCGCCTTCGGGGCCTTCCAGCGGGCGATGCCGCGGGCGCCGAGGTTGAGGATCATCACAAAGGCGATCAGCGTCAACGACGCCGCCCACGCCCGGTCGTACGCCGGGATCTCGCCCGAACCGTACTGCTGGTAGATGTACAGCGGCAGCGACGCCTGTGCCCCGTCGAAGGGATTGGCGTTGATGAACTTACTACCGAACACCAGCAGCAGCACGGGCGCGGTCTCACCGGCGATACGGGCGACCGCCAGCATGATGCCGGTCGTGATGCCGCCGATCGAGGTCGGCAGAACCACCTTCAGGATAGTGAGCCACTTGGGCACGCCCAGTGCCAGGGAGGCCTCGCGCAGCTCGTTCGGTACGAGCTTGAGCATCTCCTCCGTGGAGCGGACGACGACCGGCATCATCAGGATCGCGAGGGCCAGTGCGCCGGCGAAGCCGAAGGGCTGCATGTCGAACATCAGCATGATGCTGAGGATGAACAGGCCCGCGACGATCGACGGGATACCGGTCATGACGTCGACGAAGAAGGTGACGGCCCGGGCGAGGTTGCCGCGCCCGTACTCCACCAGGTAGATCGCGGTGAGCACGCCGATCGGCGCGGCGATCAGCGTGGCGAGGCCAACCTGCTCCAGCGTGCCGAGGATGGCGTGGTAGATGCCACCGCCCGGCTCCGAGTCGGCGACCACGCCCATCGAGTGGGTGAGGAAGTAGCCGTCGAGGACCTTCACACCACGCGCCACGGTCACCCAGACAAGTGAGGCGAGCGGCACGACGGCCAGCAGGAACGCGACCCAGACGAAGGAGGTCGCGATACGGTCCTTGGCCTGGCGCTTGCCCTCGACGAGGGTGGCGATGGCGTAGGTGCCGAGGACGTAGAGGATCGCGGCGATCAGACCCCACTGGACCTTGCTGTCCAGACCGGCGACGAGGCCGATACCGACGGCGACGGCGACGGAGCCCCCGGCGTTCGCCCACGGGAACCACTTCGGCAGACGGGCACCCTGCAGGGTCTCGGGGTGCTTCACGACGGCTTCGGTGCTCATGCGTTGGCCCCCGAGTACTCCTTGCGGCGGGCGATGATCGCGCGGGCCGCTCCGTTGACCAGCAGGGTGATGACGAACAGGACCAGACCGGAGGCGATGAGCGCGTCACGGCCGAACTCCGTCGCCTCACCGAACTTGCTGGCGATGTTCTGGGCGAAGGTGCCGCCACCCGGGTCGAGCAGGCTGGCGTTGATGGTGAAGGTCGGGGAGAGCACGGTCGCGACGGCCATGGTCTCGCCGAGCGCACGGCCGAGACCGAGCATCGACGCGGAGATCACTCCGGAGCGGCCGAACGGCAGAACGGCCATGCGGACGACCTCCCAGCGCGTGGCGCCGAGGGCCAGAGCCGCCTCCTCGTGCGCCTGCGGCACCTGCTTGAAGACCTCCCGGCTCACGTTCGTGATGATCGGCAGAATCATGATCGCGAGCAGGATGCCGACGGTGAGCATCGAGCGGGGGGCACCGCCCGACCACTCCAGGATGCCGGTCCAGCCGAAGTACGTGTCCAGCCAGCTGTAGAGACCGGTCAGGTTCGGTACGAGGACCAGCGCGCCCCACAGGCCGTACACGATGGAGGGCACGGCGGCGAGCAGGTCGATCACGTAGGCGATGGGACCGCTCAGTCTGCGCGGGGCGTAGTGCGTGAGGAAGAGCGCGATCGCGACGGCGACCGGGACCGCGAGGGCCATGGCGATGATCGAGGAGACGACCGTGCCGAACGCCAGGACGGCGATACCGAAGACCGGCGGGTCGGTGTTGGTGTTCCACTCGAAGGTGGTGAGGAAGTTGCCCTCGTCCTCGCCGATGGCGAGGACGGCCCGCCAGGTGAGGAAGACCGCGATCGCGGCCATGATCGTGAGCAGCAGAATGCCCGAACCGCGGGAGAGACCGAGGAAGATCCGGTCACCGGGTCGGGTGGCGGCGCGTGCCGCGCGCTTCTGCTCGACCTCTGTGGGCTGGGAGGCAGGGGGAGGCGCGTCTGTTATCTGTGTGGTGTTCATCGGGTTCTCCGGTCTGCGGAGCCACACGCGGTGTGCGTACGGCCCCATGGAGCCGTACGCGATCCGCGACGGCTCCGGGCGGCGGTGCACCGGACGATGCGGTCCGGACCGGAGTTCGAGGCTCCGGACCGGACCGCACTCGGGTCAGCTCAGGCCATCGATGATGGTGCGGACCTTGGTGATGATCTCCTCGGGCATCGGGGCGTAGTCGACGCTGGGCAGGAGCTTCTGGCCGTCCTCGCTGGCGGCGTACTTCAGGAACGCCTTGACGGTCGGCAGGGTCTCCGCGTCGCCACCCTTGTCGCAGACGATCTCGTACGTGACCAGGGTGATCGGGTAGGCGCCCTCGGCCTTGGTCGCGTAGTCCAGGTCCATCGCCATGTCGTTGCCGGTGCCGACGACCTTGCCGGAGCCGATGAAGGCGGTGGCGCCGTCGGTGGTGGCCGCGACCGGCTCACCGGCACCCGTGTCGAGGGCGACGGTCTTGATGCCGTCCTTGGCGTACGACAGTTCGAAGTAGCCGATGGCGCCGTTGGTCTGCTTCACCTGCTGGGCGACGCCGGAGGACTGCGGGGCGGACTGGCCACCCTTGGCCTGCCAGGTCTTGCCGCCCTCGTACTTCCAGTCGGCGGCGGCCGCGGCCTTGAGGTAGGCGGTGAAGTTGTCCGTGGTGCCGGAGTCGTCCGAGCGGTGGAACGCCTGGATCTTGAGGTCCGGCAGCTCGACGTCCGGGTTCAGCTTCTTGATCGCCTCGTCGTTCCAGTTGGTGATCTTGCTGTCGAAGATCTTGGCGAGGGTCGGGGCGTCCAGGACGAGGTTGTCGACACCCTCGACGTTGAAGCCCACGGCGATCGCACCGCCGACCATCGGCAGGTTGATGCCCTGGCCGCCCTCGCAAACCTCCTGGGAAGCCTTGACCTCCTCGGAGTCCAGCGCGGAGTCGGAACCGGCCCAGGAGACCTGACCCTGGGTGAACGCGGTGACACCGGCGCCGGAGCCGCCGGCCTTGTAGTTGATCTCCACGCCACAGGCGGCGGAGAACTGCTTGACCCAGGCGTCGACGGCGTTCTTCTGCGCGGACGAACCGTCGGACAGCAACTGCCCCTTGGCATCGCCGCAGTCGATGTCGCTCGCCGCCTTCGTGCCGTCGCCCGAGGCGTCGGTACCGGTGGAGGTGTCGTCGGACCCGCACGCCGTCAGAGCCAGGGCGCCGGTGAGGGCGACAGCACCGAGAGAAAGGGCGCGCAGTCGGTTCTTGCGCTGAAGCTTCACTTTCGGGAGTTCCTTCCAGGAGCCGCCGTCCACATGGCGGCGTGCGAAGTCGTCGTATCAGCCTCGGGACCCGTTCCACGGATGCCTTCGGTCCCTCAGACTGCTGTCGTCACGGGTTGTGAGGCCGCATTTCGGTCCACATCCCGCACCGGGTAAGGCTGAAATTAGGCAGATCAGGTGAAGCCGCCAATGGACGGAAGTGAACGGCGAGTGAACCCCTGCCGACAGTGCGGTGAGGTCACGGAACGCTTACGGCCAGAACACGCGAGGATCCCGACACCGCGCCACCCCTCTCCACCTGATAACTCTCCGCACCCATCTGGCTACAGAGAGAAACCATCCCCACTTCCCCTCAACTCCACGCCCACCGAACCGACGAAAGAGGAGGGCTGCGGGGTGCGGGGCTGGGGGCTGCGCGAGGGCCGGGGAACGTTCGTTCAGCGGTCAGGGGCGCGGGGTGTAGCGAGAGGGGCGCGGGGCGGGGGGACGAAGGGGCACAGCCCCTGGATGGGGCACCTCCCGCTCGAGCGAAGCCGAGAGTGGGGGAGGGACGGGTAGGGGCGGCGGGGGCGGAGATCCTGGGAACCCGCACCCCACCAACCCCGTCTCGTTCCACGAACCCACGAACGGCGCACCGGGAGACCCACATGGAACGGCGCACATTCCTCGGCGGAGCAGCCGCCGCACTCACCACCACCCTGACCACGGCCTCCGCCTGCACCACCCCCACCCCAACCCCCGCGCCACAGACGCCACAAACACCTCCCTGCGCACCACCACAACCACAGTCACCGGCGCCACCGCCAACTGGTCCGCCCTGGCCCGAGACCTGGACGGTCCCCTCATCCGCCCCGGTGACAAGTCCTGGTCCACAGCCCGCCAGCTCTACAACACCCGCTTCGACACCCTGAAACCCACCGCCGTCGCCTACGTCGCCCACCCCGACGACATCCGCACGACCCTCGCCTACGCCAAGGCCCACGCCCTGAAGGTCTCGATCCGCAACGGCGGCCACTCCTACGCCGGCTGGTCCTCCGGCAACGGCCGCCTGGTCATAGACGTCTCGAAACTGAACAAGATCCGCGCCTCCCAGAACGAGGCCGTGGTCGGCGCGGGCTCGAAACTGATCGACGTCTACCGGGCCTTGGCCGCGAAGGGCGTCACCATCCCCGCCGGCTCGTGCCCCACCGTGGGCGTCTCCGGCCTCACCCTCGGCGGCGGCCACGGCGTCACCTCCCGCGCCTACGGCCTGACCTGCGACAGCCTCACCCAGGCCACCCTGATCACCGCGGACGGCAGGCAACTGATCGCGAACGCCACCACCGACAAGGACCTCTTCTGGGCCCTACGAGGCGCGGGCAACGGCAACTTCGGCGTGGTCACGGAACTCCGCTTCAAGACCCACCCCGCCCGCCAGGGCGTCACCGCGTACCTCACCTGGCCGTGGTCCAAGGCCGCCGCCGTACTGAAGGCCTGGCAGGAGTGGGGCCCCACCCAGGCCGACGAGATCTGGTCCTCCTGCCACCTGGAGAACGGCGGCACCCCGACCGTCGCCGTCGCCGCCTTCTCCCTCGGCAGCTACGGCGACCTGGAGAACGCTCTCGACCGCCTCGCCGACCGCGTCGGCACCCCGGCCCGCAGCGTCTCCCTCAAGCGCCGCTCGTACGAGGACGCCATGGAGGGCTACGCCGGCTGCGGCTCGTTCTCGACCGACGCCAAGTGCCACCTGCCCGGCTCGACGCCGGGCCGCTCCCCGCAGGGCGCACTGCGCAGGGAGACGTACGCGGCCCGCTCGGACTTCTTCGACCGCTCGATCTCGTCGGCGGGCGTCCAGACCCTCCTGACCCAGATCACCGGGGTGAAGGGCGGGGCAGGCAGCATCACCCTCACGGCACTCGGCGGCCAGGTCAACCGGGTCTCGCCCACGGCCACGGCGTTCGTGCACCGCCGCTCCCGGATGCTGGCCCAGTACCTCGCCTCCTGGAAGCCCGGCACCACCGGCACGACGGCCCAGTCCTGGCTCGACAAGGCCCACACGTCCATGACCCGCCACGCCTCGGGCGCCGCGTACCAGAACTACACCGACGCGACCCTGACCAACTGGAAAAAGGCGTACTACGGCGAAGCAACCCCCCGCCTGACCACCGTGAAGAAGAAGTACGACCCGACCCGCTTCTTCACGTTCCCCCAGGCGCTGTAAGGCCCACAGGCCCTGCTGAGGCCGCAGGCCTCAGGGGCGCGGGGAACTGCGCGAGAACCCCCACCGGACCGCCAGTTGGGGGTCATAGGGGCACAGCCCCTTGAGGGATGGGACGGGTAGGGGCGGCGGGGGCGAAAAGATCGGGGAACCCTCAGGCCGCCAGATCCCGCTCCTCCGCGGACGCCGACTCGACCCGCGCCCCCGGAATCACCGCACGCCCCCATCACGCCCCCGAGCCCGCACGATCCACCCCACACGCCCCGACCGTTCCACCGCCTTCATCAACGGCGTCAGCAGAGCCATGGCCAGTGGCGACAGCAGCAACGCGACCGCGGTCCCGAGCGCGAACCCCCCGATCACATCGGTCGGGTAGTGCACACCCATGTAGACCCGGATGAACCCGCCCAGCAGCCCGATGACCAGCCCGACCAGCCCGAACTTCCGGTTGGCGACGAACAGCGCCACCGCCATCGCCATGATCAGCGTCGCGTGATCGCTCACGAACGAGTAGTCGGTCTTGCCGGAGACCAGCACCTCCAGCCCCTCGTGATCGAGGAAGGGCCGGGGCCGCTCCACGAACCCGCGTATCGGCACGTTCACCAGCACGGCGACCCCGGCGGCGAGCGGCGCCCACACCAACGCGGCCACGGAGGAGGCGGCGTCCTCGCCGCCCCGCTTCCGTACGCCCCACCAGCACCCCAGGATCAGCAGCACCATCGCGAAGAGGAGCCCGTACTCCCCCACGAACTCCATCACCCGGTCCAGCCAGTGCGGCGCGTCCTTGGCCAGACCATTGATGTCGTACAGCAGCTCGACGTCGGGATTCGATCCGGATTCAGCGGCCAGTGAGGTAGCGGCATGCGCGGCGAGTCCAGCCATCGTGCTGCGGCCCTTTCGTCATCGTTCTCGCGACCGCACCCGTACGTGCGCCGCGCTTTGCCACCCCCGTGGTGTCCGTAGTGCTTCCGCATGAGCGTCAACGCGCTACGTCAGATAGGAACGCACACTCCTTCTCAATACGTTCCACCCTCCACTGAATGATCACTCAGACGTTATCGAAGAGAGACACGTCTGCGCAGCTCAGGGCAGTGGTTCACAGAGAATTACGGCGCTGTCAGACCGTCGTGGGCAACGCTTTCGCGCCATCTTCGGTGACCCGGGTCGCACCGAAGTAGTCGGGGGTGTCAATCGGGTCGAATCGGATGACGGCTCCCGTCCGCGGCGCGTCGATCATGTATCCGCCTCCCACATAAATCCCGACGTGCCGAATGGCCCGCGAGTTGGTGAGGTCGTCGGAGAAGAACACCAGATCCCCGGGCAGCAGCTCGTCGCGCGAGGGGTGCGGCCCGGCGTTGTACTGATCGTTCGCGACGCGCGGCAGAGTGATCCCCACACTGTCGTACGCCGCCTGCGTCAGCCCGGAGCAGTCGAAGCGTCCGCCCTGCTCAGCGGTACCGGTGCCGCCCCACAGATACAGCGTCCCGAGCTTCTTCTGCGCGTACGCGATGGCCCCGGCCGCCTGCTCGCTCGGGTCGACCCTGCTCGTCGGAGCGGCGAAGCTCTTCGACAGCGTCGTGATCGTCTTCACATAGTTCTGGGTCTCCTTGTACGGCGGAACACCCCCGTACTTGATCACGGCGTACGCCCCCGCGTTGTAGGAAGCGAGCATGTTCGCCGTCGGATCGCCGGGTACGTCCTTCACGTACTTCGCGAGCGAGCAGTCGTACGAGGCGGCCGATGGAATCGCGTCATTCGGGTCCCAGACGTCACGGTCGCCGTCCCCGTCACCGTCCAGCCCGTGCGCGGCCCAGGTCCCCGGAATGAATTGCGCGATCCCCTGCGCGGCGGCGGGGCTCTGCGCCTTCGGATTGAACCCGCTCTCCTGGTACAGCTGCGCGGCGAGCAGTGCGGGATTGATGGCGTCGCACAGATTGCCCCATTTCTGCACGAGCGCCTGATAAGCGGCGGGAACGGCCCCCTTGGCCAGTCCGACCGACTTTCCGCCGATCCCGGCGGCGAGGTTCCCGGCGACCAGATAGACACCCACGACCAACACCATCACGAAGGCGAGCCCGGCGCTGCCGGCAGCGATCACCACGATCCATGCCTTACGCACCGTCAACCGCCCCTCACCGCGCGCCAGTCCACCGCCAGCAAGTGTAGAGGCGGCCCGCTTTCTTAGGAATGATCACTCGACGGCGCCGCAGTCGACCCACAACAGTTTTCCGCCGTGCGAGACACCGAGGTCGCTCCACACGGACACACCCCGCCCCTCGGAGCAGGCGCGCACGAGCCGCAACCCACGCCCGCACTCGGCGTCGAGGTCGACGGGCCGGACGTCACCCCCTCCGAACCCCACCGGCACCCGCCAGTCCCGGTCCCACACCCCCACGCGCAGCCTCCCGCCGATCTCCAGCACCCGCAGGGCGTACTCGCCCACGGTGTGCCGGTGGGCGTTGCTGAGCAGCTCGGCGGCCAACAGCTCTGCGGTGGGGGCCAGTTCAGAGATGTCGCGCGCGGAGAGCACGGCCCGCAGAGTGGCGCGCCCGACGCCGGGAGACCGGGGATCGCGGGGGAGGCGCAGCGTGTAGTTCCAGGACGGGGATACGGTGGCCATGGAAGTCTCCGGTTACTGAGGGGAGTTGAATGAAAGCTGTGAGCAGCAAGATAGCGTTACCGAATAAGTTATTAGTCCCAGCAAGCTAAATACCTGACTCAACCACCCGTGTGGGTGACATGGCGGGAGAACGAACGTGCCCATGAAGAGCACGCCCACCGGGCGGGAGGCCAGACTGGGTTCGGAGCTGCGCAAACTGCGCGAACGCGCGGGACTGTCATCGACCGAAGCAGCCCAACTGCTGGGTATCAAGCAGCACCAGGTCAGCAACATGGAAGCTGGCCGCTTGGGCGTGAGCCCCGACCGAGTCCGCATGCTGGCCTGCCACTACGAGTGCCCGGACAAGGTTCTCGTCGAAGCCCTGACGCGGATGACGCGCACCCGGCAGCGCGGCTGGTGGGAGGAGTACCGCGAGCTACTGCCGACGCCGCTGCTCGACCTGGCCGAACTGGAGCACTACGCCAAGTCGTTGCGCGACGCCATCACAGCCCGTATCCCCGGTCTGCTCCAGACCCGCGAGTACGCCCTGGAGATCTTCCGCCAGGCGGTCACCGAACTCTCACCGCCCGACATCGAGCACCGGCTCTCGTTCCGCATCAAGCGACAGGCCATTCTCTTCCACGAGGACGACCCGACTCCCTACGAGGCCGTCATCCACGAGGCCGCTCTGCGCATGCGCGTCGGCGGTTCCACGGTTGCCCGACAGCAGTTGCAGCACCTGCTCGACATGAGCGACCTGTCCCACATCACCCTGCGAGCGATCTCCTTCGACGCCGGTGCCTACCCGGGGTCCGGACAGTCGATCCACTACGCCTTCGCCCACGTGCCACAGCTGGACACCGTCTATCTCGACCAGTCCCACGGCCTCGCGTTCCTCGACGCCGAGGCACAGTTGCACAAGTACCGAACACTGTTCGACAGGATCGAAGCCGTCACACTCGCCCCCGAGAAGACCCGAGACCTCATCCACAACGTGATGCGAGAGCTGTGAAGGGAACGCCCATGAACCCGCGCTGGCAAAAATCCTCGTACTGCTCCGAGGGCGCCTCCTGCGTCCACATATCCAACGGCCCCGCCACCATCCACCTCACCGAATCCGCCGACCCCACCCGAGCCATACTCAACGCCACCCCGCAAGGCTTTCGAGCCCTCCTCCACACACTCAAACTCGACAAGGCCCCCTCCCGTGTCTGACATCCCCCGGACCTCGACTGGATCCGCGCCGCCCCCGACGACGCCACCGGCCCCGGCCCCTGGATCGAGCTCGCCTTCGGCGAGGGGAACGGCGAGGACGACCCCGAAGCCCCCGTCTACATCCGCGAGACGAGCGACCCGGACAACGTCGTGACAACGAACCGCCGGAAGTGGGACGCGTTCGTACTGGGAGTCCAGGCAGGCGAGTTCGACCACTTCGTGGAGGGGGCCGAGGGCTTCGAGCCGACGGTACGACAGCCGGAGGCCCAGGTTCGGCCCGAGTGACGCCGTCCCCATGGCCCTGAAGAGCGCAACCCCGGTAGCACTCGGTGTCACCGTGGTGGCATGGCAACCGTACGTTTCTCGATCAGCATGCCTGCCACCATGCGCGACCGAATCAGGGAGCACGCCGCAGACGCCGGACTCGACGTCTCCACCTTCCTGACCATCGCCGCGCAGGCGCAGATGGATCAGCAGGACCGGGTCAGGAAGATCTTCGAGCCCCTCGAGAAGGCCCGCCTGGAGGCCGAGGAGGAGGCTGGTACGGGTATCTGGGCAGGTGACGACATCGAGCCGACCAAGGAGGAGCAGGCTGAGATCGACACGATCCTCGGCCGCACACCGCGCAACGAGGCCGACGCGTGAACGTGGTCGTGTACGACACGGGGATGCTGATGGCCCTGGTCGGTCAGGTCGCCGGGCCCATGGGAAGCGCCCTCAGGACTTGAACCCGATCACCCCGAACCCGGGTCGCGACTCGGCATGGCGCAGCCACTGCAGAACCTGCATGACCGCCTCCACGACCTCCGGCTCCAGCGGCGGCGGAGCCCCGTCCTTCGCCTTGGTCGCCTCGAACTGCTCCAACGCCCGCAGACACTGCTCGTGCGTCCACTCACCGCACCCCGGTATGTACGTGGAGGGAATCGGAGCCGGCAGATCGCTGTACCCGAACTCCTCCACGGACACCGCGGTGATCCCGAGTGCGCTCAACCCCTCGTCGACCACCGACAGCCAGTCGCCCCGGTGCGGCGTGAAGCAACTGTTGTCCAGGAACGCCCCCGTGAGAGAACACAGCCGCTTGTACGCGTACCCGTACTGAAAGGCATGCTCCTTGTTCTCACCGAACGGCCCCGCGTGCACGACGGCCCGCAACGCCTCGTACGCCGTCGGAGCCCCGTCCTCGATCTCGGACGCGAACCACTCGTCGTCCCGCGCCAGATCGTCCCCGAACTCGCTCCGCACGACATCCAACAACTGCTGGTCACCCGACCCGACGAGCGCCCGGGTGGCAGCCACATCCAGCAGATACACACTCAGAGAAGAACTCATGCCCTCAACGTAACCGCAGCCACTGACACTCCCTCAGCAGGAGACATGCTTTCCGTTTGGACGCGTACGTCTGCCGAAACTGTTCTCGGACTGCTCTTGGTCTCGATGACGACGACCCGCCCGTCCTCGTGCGTCCAGACCGGTGGAACTGGTCGAGATGCACCACCTGCCGCACCAGCTCACGTCTCGAACTCGCCCACCCAGGACCGCTCCAGGAGATGCTTGGGCAGGTACTCGGACTCGACCTGGATGGGCATTCCCACGTCGTAGGCGAGGCAGGCTACGGAGAGGGGGCCGAGAGCGACGGCGCCGTCGGTGCTCTGTTCGCGGTCCTCGTCCGCGGTCCAGTACTCCTTGTGGAGTCGGAGTGCCTCGGCGAGCCCGGTGTTGAACTGCCCCTCATCCCGCTTGAGGAACTGCAGGAACAGGTTGAGCGGCGGGTACAGGACCTTCAGCATCAGCTCACGGTCGGCGACCCGGAGACGGTCTGGGTCGGTGCCCTGAAAGGCCGCGGTGAACTTCTCGCCGAGTCCCGGACGTTCCATCCAGTACACCTGCAAAGCGTCGACCCAGTCGTAGATGTATTCGTCGTAGACCGCCCCAGAACCACGCAGCAGATCGACCGGCACGTCTGACAGCTGTGTCATGCGATCCTGATCGCGGCAGATGATCGCCAGCCAGAACGCGGTGATCCAGTTGCCCGCGTCAGTGAAATGCTGAGCACCGATGGCCGGGATCGTACGGGCCTTGTGCGCGATCCGGCACTCAACCGAATCCTGGTCCGTGGTGGCCGCCGCGAACAGGGCGGATCCGACCTGCATCGCCGTCACCCAGGCTTCCCACGTCTCGGACTTGTCGGCGGTGGCATCATGCAGGCAGTGCAGCGCAGCCTTGCTCAAGGCGCTGCTAAAGATCAGGCCGAACATCTCGGGATGTTCCGAGAGAACCTCGATCTCTTCAAGCAAGCGCCGGTCAGCCGACTCGATGAAGTCCGTCGGATCCCCGGGCGAAGGCTCCTCGACCCGTGGCACACGTACGATCATCAGTTGCTCCCGGGTTTGCCGATGTTGAACTGCCGCATCTCATAACCAGCATATTTGCCGTCCGGCGTGGCATCCGCCTTGATCAGGACGTAGTCGACCTTCCCTGTGGCGAGAGCCATGCGCAGCTTGCTCGCGAGGTCCGCCTCGGCGCTGTCCTTCACCCTGTCGGCTCGCTTGTCCATTTCCTTCAGAATCGTTTCGAAGTATTCCCGGGTGCCCTGCTGGACCCGGTTTCCCAGATGGCTCGTGCGTTCGCCCACCTGAGCCTTGAGAGACCCCTTGGCCTCGACGACGACGTACCCGCCACCCGGCTTCTCATAGATCTGGTCGAACCGATTGTTGCCGAAGGCCCCGTCGTCCACGCGCCGCGCTCCCGAATAACGCTCCGGTATGGCGTGGTGCTCCGCGACCCGCTCGCCGAACAACTCGCTCTGCTTGAGCATGTCGCCATGCAGCGGGGAGTGCGCGGCTTCGGCGGCGTCCATCGCCGCCTCCGCCTCGGCCGTCCTGTTCGCCATGTACTCCTTCTCGGCCCGGGTCAGCGCCTTCTCCGCCGCCTTGTCGGCCGTGATGGCATCACGACGCGTCACCGCCCATTCATCGAGTCGCTTCAGCACACCGCTTTCGACGTTCGCCCGAACCCCGGTTCCATGTGGGTTTGGATCCAAGTATTTCGCCTGGATAGCGGGCGGCAGGTCGCTCTTGGATATCCACTTGGTGGGATCCGCCGGGTCCCGCACCAGAATGGGCAGACGCTGCCCGAACACCTCTGCCGAGGCCGACCTGCGGTAGCCGTTCGACCGGTAATGCTCCTTGAACCAGCGCGGATCGCTGTTGGCGAGATCCACATGTCGTTGCATGACGGCCCGCGCGTCCGACGGGCCGGAAGGCCCCGCCTCCGGCACGTCTCCGTCGCCGGCTCCTTTGCCCGTACGGCCGCCCGGACCGGCCGACTCGTCACCAAGCCCACCCGCGTCACCGACCGCGTCGTCACCGGACCGGCCCAGATCGTCCAGAAAGCCCGACCCGCCCACGCCACCTGCCCGGGCGGCAGACCTCCACCGCCCCGGCCACCGCCCGCGGTGACGCTGTCACCCCTCGCCCGACGACCCCGGCGCCGTCTCCCACACGCGTACCCACCCCGGCACCCGCTGTCTCCCGTACACCCGACGTCCCCGGCGTCCGTTCCCCGAGCCCCGGCCTCCCCGCCCGCTGCTCCGCCGTCCGCTCATGTCGGACGGCGTCCAGAGACTCCCGTACCGTCCCGTCCGCGTTGTGCATGACCAGGGTCTTGGTGTCGAGGTAGACGACCTCGCCCTCGGGGGTGGTCATGCGGACGGAGTTCTCGGGAGTGAGGCCGGCCGGGAGGTCGTCGGCGATGTTCGGCGGGTCGGCGATCTGGTACGTGCCTTCGCCGAGCCGGATGTGCGTGCCGTCAGTGATGCCGCGCAGCCCGGCCATGACGTCACTGATCTTGACGGCCGTTCCGCCGATGCCCTTGGCGATGTACGTCATCGGGTCGACGATCCGCCCCGCCTTGCCCGCGAAGGAGATGGCCTTCGCGATCGCACCGGCCTTACCGGTCGCCGCGACCGCTCCACCCGCCCCGCCCGTGAAGACGGTCGTCAGTACGTTGAAGGTGACCGCTCCCGCCGCCCGCGAGGGGTTCTTGCCCCACTCGTCGTAAGCGATCAGCGCCTTGCCGGTCTCCACGACGGCGGTGCGGGAGTCGCGCAGCCAGGAGGGGAGTTTGTCGGCCGGGGTCAGCCAGTACGCGGCGCCCAGCGGCGTTCCCGTGATCAGGATGCCGGTCGCGAGTTTGCCGAGGCCGACCCAGGCCTGGCCCGCAGCGTCCCAGCCGTTGAAGCCGACCAGCGTTCCCAGGCCCTTGATCGTGCCCCACACGCCGTCGACGACGAAGCCGACGGTGAAGTCCCAGGCGTGCTCGTGGAAGTAGTACCAGGGGTTGGACTCCTCGACGACGTCGCCCCAGGGCAGGCCGGCGGCGTTGTTGAGGTCCTCGGCGCGGTAGCCGTAAGTGTTCTCTTTGTCCGTCCCGTCGCCGACGGCGAGCGGCTCGCCGCCGACCAGCGCGACGATCTTGTTGTAGCAGGCCCGCTCGGCGGCCTGGAAGGCGGTCCAGGCCGCGTAGACCGCGTTGCGGCGGGCGGTGTTCTCGTCGATGAGGTCGCCGTCAGCGACCCAGTCCTCGTCGTCCGCGACGCGCCGTTCGAACGCCGCCGCCTCCTCGCGCAGCGAGTTCAGCCGGTCCACCAGCGGCCGGACCTCGGCCGCGTAGTCGAGCAACGCCTTGGACACGGTGCCCAGTTCGGTCTGCAGGTCCTGGCCGGCCGCCGCGACCGGCGCGGTCGTCGCGAAGAGCTGGTCGGCCTCGGGAGCCTTGTAGAAAGGTTCCAGCAGATTGAAGTTGGCGTCGATCAGCAGCCCCGCCGCGCCGACCGCCATCCCGTCGAACGCGATGTCACCGGCGTCCTTCTCCAGTTGCTCCAGATTTCCCGTGAACTCCGGTATCTCGGCCGAGACAACGGGCCTGTCCTCGCTCACGTCTACCCCCGTGGACGCCTTAGCAGCAGATACGTTCCCTCAACCCGGCCCTCCGCCCGCACACCTGACGTCGCGACACCGGGGGCACCGGAACACCCAGTCGATCATTTGTACCAAAGTTGCGATCGCGATCCCATGCACTTCTGGCCAAAGCTCGCCGTTCAGGGGCTTCGCAGCCCTCACACACGACCCTTACGTCCCCATCAGGCACACTCGAACCCACGAAGAAGGGGCGAGCCAGGGTCGACATCCCGTCAGAAGCGGGACAGGCCCGGCCTCCTGAGGTCACAGAAGAGGAATAACGACGGAACCACACCACAGGTTCCGCTTGACCCTCATCGCCCGGCGTGACCTGCTGTGATACACAGAGTGACGATACGACCCTTCGTTTACCGTTCCGCGCCCCCCGTTAGGGTCCCTCGCGGGCCGGCGGCAAGGGATCCGTACGAAACCCGCCAATCAATGACGCCAAGTCGACATACGACAGCGTCATTGTCGGCGAGAATGGGCCCGACCTCTGCGCAACCGCACGGAGGCGTGCGGAGCGGACGCCGAGGCGTACGTGCCGCACAGCAAGCACACAACCAGCACAGACACACAGACACACAGAACTACCCACTAGGGGCGGTGACTTACATGTTCGTTGCGGCCGACAAGGGCGACATCACCACCATCATCGGCGGAATCGCCCCGGACTGGGGGCCTTTCGGCGACCTGGGCAACGAGGCACGCGTGATGATCGAGGTCGTGATGGCGGTCGCCATCCTCCTCTGCCTCGGCATCGCGATCTGGGGTGCGGCCAAACAGCGCATCGGCGCGACCGCCCTGCGCGACACCTTCAGCGCCGAACAGGGCAAGGGCCTCATCATCGCCGGCCTCACCGGCGTCTTCATCATCGGCTCACTGGGCACGCTCTTCACCATCGTGTACGGCATGGCCGTGTAGCGCGGCCGCCGGCACCCGCCCCGGCCGGACCACCGGCCTCGCCCGGTTCCCCTCCACCCCACCCGTCCGTCGTGCCCACCGGCTGAGGTTGCGTTTCCCTGATGTCGAGTCTCCACACCGCGCCCGCGCGGGAACCAGCGCGGCTACCGTCGTACTGCTACGCCTTTCGGTACGACGTCGAAGTTGAAGGGGCGACCGCGGCATGAGTCTCGGCGACGAGCACGGGTACCGCGAGTCCTCGCGCTCCGGGGACGACGGGGCGTACGGGGGGTACGCCGGCACCGGACAGACCCGGACACGCCTCCCCGAGGGCGGCGGCGACCCCTACGGCGGCGCCCCCCGCCGACCCCGCTCCTCCTCCAGAAGCCTCGTCACCGTCGTCGGCGTGGTGGTCCTCCTCATCGCCGCGATCGCCTTCGCGAACCGGGGCGGCGGGGGCTCCGACACGTCCGGAGGATCCACCGCCGACAAACCGGAAACGGCGCCTACGGCGGCTTCGGGGGAGCGGCCGGTGAAGTCGAAGACGGCGGGGATCCCTACGGGGTTCGCGCGGAGCGAGGCAGGGGCCCAGAGCGCGGCAACCAACTACACGGCCGCCTTGGGTTCGGACGGCATGTTCAACACCGCCACACGCCATCAGATCGTCGAAACCATCGCCGATCCCAGCGCCATGGACCGCCTCCAGGACGGCTTCGACGCCGACTACTCCGCCGAGTTCTTGAAGTCACTGGGCCTCGGGGAGGACGGCAGCGCGCCCTCGGGCAGCACGTTCGTCAACCGCACACTGCCGGTCGGCACCAAGGCCACGGCCTACAGCTCCGAGGCGGCAACCGTCGAGGTCTGGTGCAACAGCCTCTTCGGGCTCACCGGGGAAAGCACGACCAACCCGGTGACCAACGGTTGGTTCACCGTGACCTTGAAGCTGCGCTGGACCGATGGCGACTGGAAGGTCCTCGAGACCAGCCAGAGGACCGGCCCAACCCCCGTCAACGCAGACGATCCGGTCTCCGGAGCCGACGAGATCGGCAAGGCGGTCGAGGAGTTCGGAGGGTTCACGTATGCCCGGTAGCCCGCGTCGCGCACTCACGGTCACCGGTGCGGTGGCAGCCGTTCAGGTCGGAGCCGTCCTGCTGGCGACCCGAGCCTTCGCCGCCCCCACTCCGACACCGTCGCCCACGACCAGTGACGACCCCTGCTCGCTGATCTCGGGCCCCGCCAAGGACTACTGCGAACGAGGCGCCGGCCAAAAAGCCGACACCAACACCCTCCCCAACGACGTAACCACCACCCTCGACCCCCTCTCCTCCCTCGCCCAAGGCTGCGCCGACGCCGCCTCCTGGACCGTCGACAAGCTCTCCGAAGCCGTCAACGAGACCGCGAACGTCGACTTCACGAACATGACGTTCCTGAAGCACTACGCGGTCGTGTTCGCCGCCTCCGCGATCCTCACGCTCGTGCTGTGGCTCCTCGCCGTCACCAAGCGAGCCGTCCGCGGCGTGCCGTTCACGACGGCCATCTCGGAGGCCATCGGCTTCCTCTGGCTGACCGTGCTGGCCTCCGCCTTCACCCCGCTCATCCTCTACACCATCGTCTCGGCCACCGACGGCGTCAGCGACATCATCGCCCGCACCACCGGCAACCAGACGGACACTTTCTTCGGCACGTTCTCCGAGGCCCTGAAGAAGGGCAACGACATCGGCGGCGGCCCCATCATGCTGATCCTGGTGTCGCTGGTCTCCATCGTCGCCGCCGGCGTGCTGTACCTGGAGCTGTACCTGAGGGCCGTCCTGCTCTACGTCGGCGCCCTCCTCGGCGTCGTCGTCTACGCCGGCCTCGTCGACAAGGACCTGTGGGGCCACGTCCGCCGCTGGGCGGGCATCATGATCGCGATCATCCTGGTCAAGCCCGTCATCGTCATCGTGCTCGGCCTCGCCGGCGCCCTGACCACCGAGGACGGCCCCGACTCCCTCGCCGCGGTCGTCTCCGGCCTCGCCATCATCCTGCTCGCCATCTTCGCCTCGGCGATGATCTACCGCTTCGTCCCGGGCTTCGGCGACGAGATCGCCAACTCCCGCAACAACCGCATCATGCGCGGCGCCGAGGGCAAGGCCGCCGCCGTCATCAGCTCCCCCGCCACCCTCGTCGCCCAGGGCATCAAGACCCACAGCTCCCGGGCCGACAACAACGGCGGAGGCGGTGGCAGCAGCACCCCCCGCCCGTCCAACCCGCATCCGGCGGCGTGGCCGCCCACAGCTCGCGCAGCTCGAGGCGGCGGCGGCGGAACTGTCCCCTCCGCCGCACCCCCGCCCCGTTCGAGCCCCATCAACACCCCGCACGCCGGCAACACCCGCAACAGCAGCAACAACCGCACCGGAGGTGAAGGGCGTTGACGACCGATTCCCACCTGTCCCACGCGATCACGCCCCGCCGTACCTATCTGATCGGCCGCGCCCGGCCGAACGCGATCATCGGCCGCAACCGCGAGTCCGGCGAGATCGCGCTGATCATCGCGGGCGCGTTCCTCGGCATGATGTGCGGCCTCCTCGTCCCGGTGCTCGTCCCGCGCATCGCCCTGCTGACGGGCTTCCCGATGCTGGCGCTGGCCGCGGTGTACGTGCCGTACAAGCGGCGCACCTTCTACAAGTGGTTCGAGATCAACCGCAGTTACAAGCGCAGCCTGCGCAAGGGCACGACGTACCGCTCCGCCAACATGGAGGCCGGCACCCGCCTCGACGGCCGTGAGGTCGAGGTCGGCCCCCCGCCCGGCATCGGCCGCATCACCTGGCTCGCCGCCCCCTTCGGCCCCGACGAGATCGCCGTCCTGCTGCACGCCGACCGCCGGACCGTCACCGCCGCCATCGAGATCGAGGGCCCCGGCGTCGGCCTGCGCGACTCCGAGGACCAGGAAGCCCTCGTCGACCGCTTCGGCACCCTCCTCAAGCACGTGGCCAACGGCGACGGCTTCGTCACCCGCCTGCAGATGCTCGCCCGCACGCTCCCCGCCGACCCGGACGCCCACGCCAAGGACGTCGCCCAGCGCGGCGACGACCGCGCCCCCGGCTGGCTCCAGCAGTCGTACGACCAGCTGCAGTCCATGGTCTCCACCAGCAGCGAGCAGCACCGCGCGTACCTCGTCGCCTGTATGCACTACACCCGCGAACTGGCCGCCGAGGGCCACGCCATGGCCCGCGCCGCCCGCCCCCACGGCCGCAAGCTGGACAAGGACGCCGGCCTCGCCGTCGTCATGGCCCGCGAGCTGACGGACATCTGCTCGCGCCTCCAGGAGGCCGACATCCGCGTACGGCAGCCGCTCGGCCAGGGCCGCCTCGCCTCCCTCATCCACTCCATGTACGACCCGGACCACCCCATCGACCACATCCAGGCCATGACCAAGCGCAACGCCTGGCCGGCCGAACTGGACGCGATGGAGCCGGACTACCTCCAGGCCAAGACCCGCGAGTCCTCCACCCGCGCCCCCTGGTGCCACGCCACGGCCTGGGTCAAGGAGTGGCCGATGACCCCGGTCGGCGTCAACTTCCTGGCGCCCCTCCTGGTCCACACCCCGGACGTCATCCGCACCGTCGCCGTCACGATGGACCTCGAACCCACCGAGGTCGCCATCGAACGCATGCTGACGGAGAAGACCAACGACGAGGCGGAGGCGTCCCGCGCCGCCAAGATGAACCGCACGGTCGACCCGCGTGACGTGGCCTCCCACTCCCGCCTCGACCAGCGCGGCGAGGACCTCGCGAGCGGCGCCGCCGGCGTCAACCTCGTCGGCTACATCACCGTCTCCTCCCGCTCTCCGGAGGCACTGGCCCGCGACAAGCGGACGATAAGGGCCTCGGCCGGCAAGTCGTACCTCAAGCTGGAGTGGTGCGACCGCGAACACCACCGGGCCTTCGTCAACACGCTCCCGTTCGCCACCGGAATCCGAAGGTAGGGCCATCGCGATGCGGGACCATCCGATCCAACCGCACCTGGAGGTGAAGCGCTGATGAGGGACCCGATCTCCGCCCTCACCGACGCCTTCACGTCCTTCCTCTTCGGCAAGGTCGAGACGACCCGCCTGCCGGTCCGCACCTCCACCGGACAGGCCCAGGCGGTCTACCTCCCGACCGCCGCCCCCGGCCTCGGCGACTCCGGCGTGATCATCGGCCGCGAGGTCTACTCCGGGAAGGGCTACATCTACGACCCCTTCCAGCTCTACGGCCAGCAGCTCCCGGCCCCGCACTGGCTCGTCCTCGGCGAGTCCGGCAACGGCAAGTCGGCCCTGGAGAAGACGTACGTCCTGCGGCAACTGCGCTTCCGCGACCGCCAGGTCGTCGTCCTCGACGCCCAGGGCGAGGACGGCGTCGGCGAGTGGAACCTCATCGCGGAGGAGCTGGGAATAACTCCCATCCGCCTCGATCCGACGGCCGCCCTCGACATGGGCATCCGCCTCAACCCCCTCGACCCCTCGATCACCACGACGGGCCAGTTGGCCCTCCTGCGGACGATCATCGAGGTGGCGATGGGCCACGGCCTGGACGAACGCTCCGGCTTCGCCCTCAAGGTCGCGCACGCCTACGTCAACGAGACGATCGTCGAACGCCAACCGGTGCTCACCGACATCGTCGAGCAACTCCGCCACCCCGAGCCGGAGTCCGCGGAGGCGATGAACGTCGCCCTGGACGACGTCCGGGCCTGGGGCCTGGACGTGGCACTGGTCCTGGACCGCCTGGTCGACGGTGACCTCCGCGGCATGTTCGACGGCCCCACCACCGTGGGCATCGACCTCGACGCGCCCCTGATCGTCTTCGACCTCTCCCACATCGACCGCAACTCCATCGCCATGCCGATCCTCATGGCGATCGTCGGCGTGTGGCTGGAGCACACCTGGATCCGCCCCGACCGGAAGAAGCGCATCTTCCTGGTCGAGGAGGCCTGGCACATCATCAACAGCCCGTTCGTCGCCCAGCTCTTCCAGCGCCTGCTGAAGTTCGGCCGGCGGCTCGGTCTGTCCTTCGTCGCGGTCGTCCACCACCTGTCCGACGTCATCGACGGCGCGGCGGCCAAGGAGGCCGCCGCCATCCTGAAGATGGCGTCCACACGGACGATCTACGCCCAGAAAGCGGACGAGGCCCGGGCGACGGGCCGCGTCCTGGGCCTGCCCCGCTGGGCGGTGGAGATCATCCCCACCCTCACTCCCGGCATCGCCGTCTGGGACGTCAACGGCAACGTACAGGTGGTCAAACACCTGATCACCGAGACCGAACGCCCCCTCGTCTTCACCGACCGCGCGATGACCGAATCGTCCGTCGACCACCTGCTGGACGACGACGCCCTGCACGCCGCCGAACTGGAAGCGGAGGAACGAGCGGCCGCCTTCGTCGAACAGCAACTGAGCGAGGTCGACGGATACGGCTCCTCCGAGTCGACGGTGGCCTGAGCGGGACAGCAGCGATGAGCCGGAACGAGCAGGGTCAGGACGAGGAAACGGCGTGAACGACGGCGGGGCGTACGGCGCGAACGACGGCCGAGCGTACGGTGGCGGAGCGTACGGCGCGAACAATGCCCGGGTGTACGGCGGCCGGGCGTACGGCGTGGGCAACGGCCGGGCGTACGGCGGCCGGGCCCACGGCGGGTACGGCGGCCGGGGCAAGCGCGTGCACGGCGGCGTGCGGTGAGACCAAACGAGCGGCACCCTCAGCAGGGCGGTGGCGGCATCCCCGACGGGCTGCTGATCGCCCTCCTGGGCTTCCTGGTGAGCGTGACCCTGCTGGTCTGGTCGGCCACCGGTCTGGCCGGCCTCTTCGCCCACGGCGCCTGGCCGGACGCAGTCACCTTCACCCGCACCCCCCTGGCCGTACGCAGTCTGATCTCAGCCCCCCAGGACCTCTCCGCCGCCTGGCCGGACACCCCCGCCGCCCAGCTGTCCGGCTACGGCCTCTTCTGGGGCCTCCTCATCAGCCAGCTCATGGTCCTGCTCGTCCTGACCGTCTTCACCATGGGCACCCTGGCCCGCTGGCGAGCCGTACGAGCGAGGGACAAGGCAGCACGGGCCCAGGGGCAGGGCACCCCGACGGCGGGAGCACCGCCCCAGCACCCCGGCCACGCCGCACCGCACGCCCCTGGTCACGCCGCACCGCACGCCCCGGGGCACGCCGCACCACACGCCCCGGGGCACGCCGCACCACACGCCCCGGGGCACGCCGCACCACACGCCCCGGGGCACGCCCAGAGCGCGGCCCCGACCGCCGTCCCCGTGGAACAGGCATCCCCGGTCCAGCCGCACACGGGAGACCCCACCACCCAGCACGGGCCCCCACACGCCGACGCGTCCGCGCAGCCCGCCGTTCCCACCACGCCGAACACCACCACCCTCAGCGGCGGCGGCCTCGCCCCACCCGCCGGCTTCACCGGCCCGAACCCGACGCCGACCGCGGTCGCCCTGCCCCCATCGCCACCGCCCCGGCAGCCGAGGCCGGCGCGGCACTCGACACCGGCGCCACCTGGGCGAACCCGGCCCCCACGGTCGTCCTCGGCCCCGCCGAGTCCCGTCGCCCGGTCGCCGCGCAGGCCGTACGGGACGCCGAAGGCCCGGCCCTCGTCGTCACCTCCGACCCCACCCTCTGGTCGGACACGAAGGACGCCCGCGCCAAACTGGGCCCGGTCCTCCTCTACGACCCCGCCCACCGCTGCGACACCCCGGCCCGCCTCCACTGGTCGCCCATCTCCGGCTGCGAGGACAAGCCGACGGCGCTGGCCAGGGCCATCGCCCTGCTCGCCCCCATCCGCCCCACCGCCAGGATCGACCAAGCGGTGGCGGACACCGCCGAGACCCTCCTGCGCAGCTACCTCCACGCCGCCGCCATAGACACCCGCACCATCCGCCACCTGCACCGCTGGGCCCAGGGCAGCAACGTCCAGGAAGCGGTCCGCACCCTGCGGACGAACCCGAAGGCGGCCCCCGGCGCGGCGGGTGAGCTGGAGTCGGCGCTCACCTCGCACCCCGAACGCCGGGACATCGCACAGCAGTTGACGGCCCGCGCCCTCTCCGCGCTGTCCACGGTCAACGTCCGGGAGGCATGCGCCCCGAACCGAGCCGACTCCCTGGCGCTGGATTCCTTCGTGCACGAGGGGGGAACGCTCTATGTGGTCGGCGACCCCATCGAGGACCCCAAGGCGAACCCCTCCGCCATGCCTCTCCTGACGGCCCTCGTCTCAAGCGTGGTCGAGCGCGGCCGGCGCATGGCCGAACGGTCATCCTCCGGCCGCCTCGACCCACCACTCACCCTGGTCCTGGACGACGTGGCGGCCGTGGCCCCGCTCCCCCAGCTCCCCGCGCTCCTGACCGGCGGCGCCGACCAGGGCCTCCCCACCCTGGCCCTCCTCCGCTCCCGCGAACAGGCCCGCTCCCGCTGGCCGAACGCCGAACTCCCGCTGCCCTGACCACGCCAGGCGCCCAGACAGTAAGACAGTCACACAATCAGGAAGCGCCCTCGTCCGGCACCGCGTACCCGGCCACGGACGGCCACCGCACGGTCAGCACCACCGACTCCTCCTCGGCGACCCAGGAGTGGTCCACTCCGCGCCCCCAGACGACATAGTCGCCCTGCCGCTCCAACACGACGCTACGGCCGGGGAAGTCGACCCGGAAACGACCGCTGATCAGCACCTGCAGAGCGGTCCGTTCCTCACCCCGGACCCACTGAGCGCGTGTGTCACCCCGCGGATGGACACCCCACTTGATCTCCACCGCCTCACTCCGCCGCGGATCCCCCTCCGCCTTGAAGTGTCCGAGCAGCCAACCCCGGTCCAGCGCCGCGTCCTTGCCCGCATTGCCCACATACACGCTGTCGTCCATGCCGCCGAACGCTAACACCCGAGCCTCAGGCCCTACGCCCCACGCCCTACACCCGCGCCCACTCCAGCGCGTACTCCAACTCCCGCCCCTCGTCCCCTCGACAGTCACCCCACTGCCCACGAACCCGACCTGCCGGTAGAAGGCGGCGGCCCGCCCGTTCCCCTGTTCACGAACAACCGCACCTGCTCCACCCCGGCCGACCGGGCCCACCCCACCGCGACCGCGAACAGCGCCTCGCCCACGCCCTTGCCCCGATGCCCGTCCTGCAGGAACACGCCCACCAGGTGCGCCTGCCGCCGCTCGACGACCCCACCGAAGAAGTCCTGAGCCCCGGCCTCCTCCACGAGCACGGTCACCGTCCCGACCCACTCACCGGCCGCGCTCTCCACCACGAACTGCCGCCGCTCCCGAACCCTCCGCGGCCCCCTCCGCCCGCTCCTTCCAGAATCCGTCCGGACGTGCCGCGGCCTCCTCGTACGTCTCCAGGAACGCGAGATGAGCCACCGGGTCCCGGAGCGCGACCAGCCTCAACTCCCGCACCTCACGCCATTCCTCGGCGCGGACGGACCGGATCCGGTACCCCTCGGGAAGAACGGGGCCCTCAGCACGCGTAGGCAGCTTCATGGGGGTCACGGTAGTATCGGGGTACTACACCCTTCACCGGATTTCCGGCCCCGGTCGCACGCCCCGAGCCCACCCCACGTACGAGGATGCCCACGTGACGAGCGACGGCACCGAACGCGACACCGACACCACCGACAGCACCTGGCAGCCGACCGGCCCGCAACCCCTCACCCAGCACTTCCGCCGCCTCACCCAGCGAGCCCGGGATCTCGACCACCGCCGCCCTCATCGACTACACCAGCGGCGGCTGGCGGAACATCACCGACAACCCCACCCTCCCCGGCTGGCTGATCGTCACCCTCTCCCTCGGTTTCACCCTCCCGCTCCTCCAGCGCCGCACCCACCCCTTCGCGGCCCTCCTGACGACGCCATCGCCCCCGCCCCCATGGACCCCCGTCTCTCACCTCTCACCGACCGCGAACGGGAGATCCTCACGGTCATCGGCAAGGGCTGGACGAACACCGAGATAGCCGCCCGGCTCCATCTCGCGGAGTCGACGGTCAAAACCCACGTCGGCCGCATCCTCGCGAAAACCGGTTCACGGGACCGCATCCAGGCGGTGATCCTGGCGTACGACACGAAATTGGTGGAGCCGTCCTGATTCCTGTTGATTCCCGGAAGACGGCCGACCCGTAAATGCAGAAAGCCCCCGCCGGTAACCCGGCAGGGGCTTTCTCAAAAATTGTTCGGCGGCGTCCTACTCTCCCACAGGGTCCCCCCTGCAGTACCATCGGCGCTGTAAGGCTTAGCTTCCGGGTTCGGAATGTAACCGGGCGTTTCCCTCACGCTATGACCACCGAAACACTATGAAACTATGAATACCGCACCATCCCTCGTGACCATGAGAAATGGGGTTGTTCGTGGTTTCAGAACCAACACAGTGGACGCGAGCAACTGAGGACAAGCCCTCGGCCTATTAGTACCAGTCAACTCCACCCGTTACCAGGCTTCCATATCTGGCCTATCAACCCAGTCGTCTACTGGGAGCCTTAACCCCTCATGGGGGTGGGAGTCCTCATCTCGAAGCAGGCTTCCCGCTTAGATGCTTTCAGCGGTTATCCCTCCCGAACGTAGCCAACCAGCCATGCCCTTGGCAGAACAACTGGCACACCAGAGGTTCGTCCGTCCCGGTCCTCTCGTACTAGGGACAGCCCTTCTCAAGACTCCTACGCGCACAGCGGATAGGGACCGAACTGTCTCACGACGTTCTAAACCCAGCTCGCGTACCGCTTTAATGGGCGAACAGCCCAACCCTTGGGACCGACTCCAGCCCCAGGATGCGACGAGCCGACATCGAGGTGCCAAACCATCCCGTCGATATGGACTCTTGGGGAAGATCAGCCTGTTATCCCCGGGGTACCTTTTATCCGTTGAGCGACGGCGCTTCCACAAGCCACCGCCGGATCACTAGTCCCGACTTTCGTCCCTGCTCGACCCGTCGGTCTCACAGTCAAGCTCCCTTGTGCACTTACACTCACCACCTGATTGCCAACCAGGCTGAGGGAACCTTTGGGCGCCTCCGTTACCCTTTGGGAGGCAACCGCCCCAGTTAAACTACCCATCAGACACTGTCCCCGATCCGGATCACGGACCCGGGTTAGACATCCAGCACGACCAGACTGGTATTTCAACGACGACTCCACCCGAACTGGCGTCCGAGCTTCACAGTCTCCCAGCTATCCTACACAAGCCGAACCGAACACCAATATCAAACTGTAGTAAAGGTCCCCGGGGTCTTTCCGTCCTGCTGCGCGAAACGAGCATCTTTACTCGTAGTGCAATTTCACCGGGCCTATGGTTGAGACAGTCGAGAAGTCGTTACGCCATTCGTGCAGGTCGGAACTTACCCGACAAGGAATTTCGCTACCTTAGGATGGTTATAGTTACCACCGCCGTTTACTGGCGCTTAAGTTCTCAGCTTCGCCACCCCGAAGAATGACTAACCGGTCCCCTTAACGTTCCAGCACCGGGCAGGCGTCAGTCCGTATACATCGCCTTACGGCTTCGCACGGACCTGTGTTTTTAGTAAACAGTCGCTTCTCGCTGGTCTCTGCGGCCACCCCCAGCTCACCGAGTAAATCGGATCACCAGGCGTGGCCCCCCTTCTCCCGAAGTTACGGGGGCATTTTGCCGAGTTCCTTAACCATAGTTCACCCGAACGCCTCGGTATTCTCTACCAGACCACCTGAGTCGGTTTAGGGTACGGGCCGCCATGAAACTCGCTAGAGGCTTTTCTCGACAGCATAGGATCATCCACTTCACCACAATCGGCTCGGCATCAGGTCTCAGACTTAATGATGTGCGGATTTACCTGCACACCGTCCTACACCCTTACCCCGGGACAACCACCGCCCGGGATGGACTACCTTCCTGCGTCACCCCATCACTCACCTACTGCAAGTCTGGTTCGTCGGCTCCACCACTCCCCTTCACCCGAAGGATCCGGGACGGCTTCACGGACTTAGCATCGCCTGGTTCAATGTTTGACGCTTCACAGCGGGTACCGGAATATCAACCGGTTATCCATCGACTACGCCTGTCGGCCTCGCCTTAGGTCCCGACTTACCCTGGGCAGATCAGCTTGACCCAGGAACCCTTGGTCAATCGGCGCAAACGTTTCTCACGTTTGTATCGCTACTCATGCCTGCATTCTCACTCGTGAACCGTCCACAACTCGCTTCCGCGGCTGCTTCACCCGGCACACGACGCTCCCCTACCCATCCCAGCGGGCGTTGGCCCTCATGCTGGAATGACACGACTTCGGCGGTACGCTTGAGCCCCGCTACATTGTCGGCGCGGAATCACTAGACCAGTGAGCTATTACGCACTCTTTCAAGGGTGGCTGCTTCTAAGCCAACCTCCTGGTTGTCTCTGCGACTCCACATCCTTTCCCACTTAGCGTACGCTTAGGGGCCTTAGTCGATGCTCTGGGCTGTTTCCCTCTCGACCATGGAGCTTATCCCCCACAGTCTCACTGCCGCGCTCTCACTTACCGGCATTCGGAGTTTGGCTAAGGTCAGTAACCCGGTAGGGCCCATCGCCTATCCAGTGCTCTACCTCCGGCAAGAAACACACGACGCTGCACCTAAATGCATTTCGGGGAGAACCAGCTATCACGGAGTTTGATTGGCCTTTCACCCCTAACCACAGGTCATCCCCCCAGGTTTTCAACCCTGGTGGGTTCGGTCCTCCACGAAGTCTTACCTCCGCTTCAACCTGCCCATGGCTAGATCACTCCGCTTCGGGTCTTGAGCGTGCTACTGAATCGCCCTGTTCGGACTCGCTTTCGCTACGGCTACCCCACCCGGGTTAACCTCGCAACACACCGCAAACTCGCAGGCTCATTCTTCAAAAGGCACGCAGTCACGAGAACAAGGCAAACCTCGTTCCGACGCTCCCACGGCTTGTAGGCACACGGTTTCAGGTACTATTTCACTCCGCTCCCGCGGTACTTTTCACCATTCCCTCACGGTACTATCCGCTATCGGTCACCAGGGAATATTTAGGCTTAGCGGGTGGTCCCGCCAGATTCACACGGGATTTCTCGGGCCCCGTGCTACTTGGGTGTCTCTCAAACGAGCCGCTGATGTTTCAGCTACGGGGGTCTTACCCTCTACGCCGGACCTTTCGCATGTCCTTCGCCTACATCAACGGTTTCTGACTCGTCTCACAGCCGGCAGACTGTGAAAAAGAGATCCCACAACCCCGTATACGCAACCCCTGCCGGGTCTCACACGCATACGGTTTGGCCTCATCCAGTTTCGCTCGCCACTACTCCCGGAATCACGGTTGTTTTCTCTTCCTGCGGGTACTGAGATGTTTCACTTCCCCGCGTTCCCTCCACACTGCCTATGTGTTCAGCAGCGGGTGACAGCCCATGACGACTGCCGGGTTTCCCCATTCGGAAACCCCCGGATCAAAGCCTGGTTGACGACTCCCCGGGGACTATCGTGGCCTCCCACGTCCTTCATCGGTTCCTGGTGCCAAGGCATCCACCGTGCGCCCTTAAAAACTTGGCCACAGATGCTCGCGTCCACTGTGCAGTTCTCAAACAACGACCAACCACCCATCACCCCGAACCAGTAGATTCGAGTGCACTGGGGCCGGCACTGAAGGCAGCCATACGGCCGTGCCCTCAGACACCCAACAGCGTGCCCGGCACCCCCGCCACTCGTGATCAGCGTTCCACGCTCCGAAGAGCAGTACTGGCAGCCCGAGATGACTGAGAGTGCCGAATAATCAACGTTCCACCCATGAGCAACCACCGTCGGACGTTCGCCGACGTTGTGGCCCTGGCTGCCTTGCGGCAGCTAGATGCTCCTTAGAAAGGAGGTGATCCAGCCGCACCTTCCGGTACGGCTACCTTGTTACGACTTCGTCCCAATCGCCAGTCCCACCTTCGACAGCTCCCTCCCTTACGGGTTGGGCCACCGGCTTCGGGTGTTACCGACTTTCGTGACGTGACGGGCGGTGTGTACAAGGCCCGGGAACGTATTCACCGCAGCACTGCTGATCTGCGATTACTAGCAACTCCGACTTCATGGGGTCGAGTTGCAGACCCCAATCCGAACTGAGACAGGCTTTTTGAGATTCGCTCCGCCTCACGGCTTCGCAGCTCATTGTACCTGCCATTGTAGCACGTGTGCAGCCCAAGACATAAGGGGCATGATGACTTGACGTCGTCCCCACCTTCCTCCGAGTTGACCCCGGCAGTCTCCTGTGAGTCCCCATCACCCCGAAGGGCATGCTGGCAACACAGAACAAGGGTTGCGCTCGTTGCGGGACTTAACCCAACATCTCACGACACGAGCTGACGACAGCCATGCACCACCTGTACACCGACCACAAGGGGGCGACCATCTCTGGCCGTTTCCGGTGTATGTCAAGCCTTGGTAAGGTTCTTCGCGTTGCGTCGAATTAAGCCACATGCTCCGCTGCTTGTGCGGGCCCCCGTCAATTCCTTTGAGTTTTAGCCTTGCGGCCGTACTCCCCAGGCGGGGAACTTAATGCGTTAGCTGCGGCACCGACGACGTGGAATGTCGCCAACACCTAGTTCCCACCGTTTACGGCGTGGACTACCAGGGTATCTAATCCTGTTCGCTCCCCACGCTTTCGCTCCTCAGCGTCAGTAATGGCCCAGAGATCCGCCTTCGCCACCGGTGTTCCTCCTGATATCTGCGCATTTCACCGCTACACCAGGAATTCCGATCTCCCCTACCACACTCTAGTCTGCCCGTATCGAATGCAGACCCGGGGTTAAGCCCCGGGCTTTCACATCCGACGCGACAGACCGCCTACGAGCTCTTTACGCCCAATAATTCCGGACAACGCTCGCGCCCTACGTATTACCGCGGCTGCTGGCACGTAGTTAGCCGGCGCTTCTTCTGCAGGTACCGTCACTTTCGCTTCTTCCCTGCTGAAAGAGGTTTACAACCCGAAGGCCGTCATCCCTCACGCGGCGTCGCTGCATCAGGCTTTCGCCCATTGTGCAATATTCCCCACTGCTGCCTCCCGTAGGAGTCTGGGCCGTGTCTCAGTCCCAGTGTGGCCGGTCGCCCTCTCAGGTGGCTACCCGTCGTCGCCTTGGTGAGCCGTTACCTCACCAACAAGCTGATAGGCCGCGGGCTCATCCTTCACCGCCGGAGCTTTCCACCACCAAGAGATGCCCCTAGTGGTTGTATCCGGTATTAGACCCCGTTTCCAGGGCTTGTCCCAGAGTGAAGGGCAGATTGCCCACGTGTTACTCACCCGTTCGCCACTAATCCCCACCGAAGTGGTTCATCGTTCGACTTGCATGTGTTAAGCACGCCGCCAGCGTTCGTCCTGAGCCAGGATCAAACTCTCCGTGAATGTTTACCGGTAATCCGGTACACACACACGAGAGCGGAACCACCGGAGGAATAGTCCGATGGTTCACAGCATCCTCGCTGTGTTTGTTTCAAAGGAACCTCGCCCCAACCGGAATCGGCTGGGAACGGGGTATCAACATATCTGGCGTTGATTTTTGGCACGCTGTTGAGTTCTCAAGGAACGGACGCTTCCTTTGTACTCACCCAAGCTGTTCTCGGGCTTTCCTCCGGGCAGTTTCCCTTCGGTCTTGCTGTCTTGCGTTTCCGACTCTATCAGATCGTTTTCCGATCCGATTTCCTCGGCGCTTTCCAGGTTTCCGCTTCCGCGTTTCCCTTTCCGGCGGTTCCGACTCTATCAGATCCTTTCGGGCCTGATTCCCAGTCAGCGGGAGTTGTCTTCGCGGCTGTTGGGCCGTTCCGACGTCCCAAACCTTAGCGGATCTGTCCGGCAGTTCCCAATCGGGCCTGTCGAACTCGTCCGAACCCAAATCGAATTGAATTCGGGCACACCGAATTCACCCCGGTTGGGAGATCGAGCTGGTTGGTTTGGGTGCCGCTCGAAGCGGCGGAGGTGCTGTCGCAGAACCGTTACGGCTCCGCGGCAACCCGAAGAACTCTACGGATCGCGGGGTGGACTGTCAAGCCTCCCCCTGGTGAGCCGCGGCCAAACCTCGGCCGCCCCGAGCGTACGGCCTCAGTCGAGGTCGGTGAGACGTCCGCCGGCGTCCGGCTGGGCGTGCTCGACGCGGCGGAGGAGTCGGGTCAGGACCTCGCCGAGGACGGTGCGTTCCAGCGGTGAGAGGTCCTGGAGGAGGTCCTCCTCGAAGACCGAGGCGAGGCGCATGGCCGCCAGCCACTTCTCTCGACCGACGGGGGTGAGCTCGACGATGACGCGGACGCGGTTGTTCTCGTCGCGTTCCCTCGTCACCAGGCCCTCCGCGACCATGCGGTCGATGCGGTGGGTCATGGCGGCCGGCGTCAGACCGAGTCGCTTGGCCAGCTCGCTCGGGCCCATCCGGTACGGGGCGCCGGAGAGGACGAGAGCCTTGAGGACCTCCCACTCGGCGTTGCTGATCCCGAGCTCCGAGGTCTGGCGGCCGTAGGCGACGTTCATACGGCGGTGGAGCCGGGAGAGGGCCGAGACGATCTTCTCGACCTGGGGGTCGAGGTCCTGGAACTCGCGCTGGTAGGCGGCGATCTGCTCTTCGAGGGTCGGCTCGGCGCTGCCGGAGGTGCCTGGGGTGTCGCCCATGGGACCGCAGTATGGCACGCCGTCGCTTGGCATCGAAGTCCTTCGGAGTGTAGTGTTTAGGTTCTAAGTTTTAGCTTCGAAGTCTTCACTGCTAACGCCTGCTGAGTGGGCGGGCGGAGGGCTTCCCTTACCTAGGCAGGTGAACGTGACCAGGGGGATGGGCGCAGCGATGCGCCGGATTCATGTGGGCAACGCGCTCGGCGCGTTCGGACTCGGCTTCACCGTCCCGTATCTGTACGTCTATGTGGCGCAGGTGCGGGACCTCGGCGCGATGACGGCGGGGCTGGTGCTGGCGGTCTTCGCCGTCGCCGCGCTGGTGGTGCTGCCCTTCGCGGGGCGGGCCATAGTCCGGCGCGGGCCGCTTCCGGTGCTGCTCACCGCCCTGGTCACCGCCGCCGTCGGGTCGCTGGGCCTCGGCCTGGCCGCCAGTGCGACGACTGTGTTGTCGTGCGCGGCGGTGCTCGGAGCGGGGCAGGCCGTGATGCAGCCGGCGCTCGCGACGATGATCGTCGACTGTTCCGGTCCGGAGAACCGGTCGCGGGCCTTCGCCACCCAGTTCTTCCTGCAGAACCTCGGGCTCGGGGTCGGCGGACTGATAGGCGGGCACCTCGTCGACGCCACTCGGGCGAGCTCCTTCGTCCTGCTGTTCTCCATACAGGCGGTGATGTTCCTGCTGCTCGTGGGTGTGATGGCGACCGTGCGGATGCCGCGGGCGCCCAAGGTCGAAAACGTGCCCGCGGGCCCGTCGGCCAAGGGGAGCTGGAAGCAGCTGCTCGGCAACCGGGCCATGGTCCAGCTGTGTGTGCTGGGCTTCGTACTGTTCTTCGCCTGTTACGGGCAGTTCGAGTCGGGGCTCAGCGCGTACGGGGTGGAGGCGGTCGGCATATCGACCTCCGCGCTCGGTACGGCGCTGGCGGCCAACACGGCGGTGATCGTGATCGCGCAGTTCGCCGTGCTGCGGTTCGTGACGCGGCGCAGGCGGTCGCGGGTGATCGCGGCCGTGGGGCTGATCTGGGCCGTGGCCTGGGCTGTCGCGGGCTTCGCGGGCCTCGGGCACGGGAGCCAGGAGATGGCCGTGGCCGCGTTCGTGTCGACGTACGCGCTGTTCGGGCTGGGGGAGGCGATGCTGTCGCCGACGGTCGCCCCGTTGGTCGCGGATCTCGCTCCGGCCGGGCTGGCGGGGCAGTACAACTCGGCCTTCGCGCTGGTGAAGCAGCTTGCGCTGGCGGTCGGTCCGGCGGTGGGCGGACCGATGGGCGCCTCGCTGCACGCGCCGTACATCGTGGCGTTCCTGCTGTGTTCGCTGGGCATCAGTGTGCTGGCGCTGCGGCTCGGGCGGCAGCTCACGGCCGTGCAGGATCAGCCCGCGCTCGCGAGCAGCCGCGTGGTCGCCGGAAGCGGGGCCGATGCCGGTACTGGTGCCGGTGCTGCCGAGTCGATGGCGGCCCGGGCCCGATGACCCGGGCCGGGTGCCCGGCCGGCGAGGGTGTCGTGCGCGGCGCCCTCAGGTGCCCCGGGCTTCGGTCACGCGGAGCTTGTGGGCGGAGAGGACGGCGGCGAGCAGTGCCGCGGTGTAGGTCGCCGCGGCGAGTACGCCCAGTTGCCACCAGGGGACGCTGAGGACGAATCCGGA
This sequence comes from Streptomyces sp. MNU76, assembly GCF_020982545.1. Lineage (GTDB taxonomy): Bacteria > Actinomycetota > Actinomycetes > Streptomycetales > Streptomycetaceae > Streptomyces. The sequence goes on from NZ_JAJKLK010000009.1 coordinate 55,079, forward strand.
GATCCGGGAGGCGAGCACCACGGTGGGGATCACGGCGATGAGCAGACCGAGGAGGGTGCTCACCGCGATGAGGATGCCGTGCTGGCAGAGCAGCACCTGACGGGCCCAGCTCGGCGGAATGCCCACGGCGATCAGTCGGGCGAGATAGCGGCGCAGGATGCGGGTCTGGCTGCGGGTCGCGGCCAGTACGGCGGCGAGGGCCAGCAGCACCAGACCCACGGCGGTGGCCAGGAGCGCGGCCGGGGGCACCGGGTCGTCGGGTTCCACGTGGATCAGGACGGCTCCGGCGTCCATGCCGGCGTCGACGACGGCCTGTTGCAGGGCTCGCGCCTCGGTGTCGGGGACGCCGGTGACCATGATCGGGCCATGGGCCTGGATCGGCAGGTCGAGGGCGTCGGCGGTGGCGCGCAGCATGATGCCGTCGGAGCCGGTGCGCCACTCGGCCGGGCTGACCTCGACGGCGGCCTCGGGCAGTTCGGCGGTGCTGCCGAGGACCTCGTCGCCCTGGCGGACGACGAGGGAGGTGCGCGCGTCCGGGCCGGTGGGGGCATCGGGGGTGTGGGCCCAGACGAGCAGGCCGCCGTTCCGCAGGACGGAGGTCTGGGCCGGGTCGAGTCGACGATCGATCAGCCGTTCGACGTCAGCGGGTGTGTCCGCAGCGAGCAGGCTGCCGTCGCCGCCTTCCCGGCCGGCCATGCGGGGGTTGTCGGCGTCGCCGTCCATCAGATAGCGCGGTTCCGTGCGGCGCAGCCCGTCGAGTACCCCGGAGGCTTCGACGGTGCGGAGCAGGGCCTTGCCGGGTGGGAAGGTGTCGCTCTCGTGGCCGGCCAGCAGGACCTGGCCCGGCAGCACCGACGGGTAGGACTGCTTCTCGGCCGTGCGGATCAGGGTGTCCAGAAGGGTGACGTACCCGAGGGACGCGCCGAAGAGCACGGTGAGGACGGCCAGGGCGGCACAGGCCCGGGACCGGTCGGCGGCGAGCTGGCGGCGGACAAGCCGGCGGCGGGGCCCGCCTTCCGGGAGGAGTCGGAGCACCCCGGAGAACACCTCGGGGATGATCAGCAGCACGGCGGCGATCAGGATGCCGGTGAGAATCATGGCCTGTGGGGGCGAGTCGACCCAGGTGGCGTACACGACCGTGGCGCACCAGGCGGCGACGGCCAGCAGATGCCGGGCGTCACGGGCACGGCGGGCGCCGGGGCGCTCCTCGGCCCGAGCGGCGTCGTCGTCGGTGTGCGGGCGGGCGGGTGCGTCGCGCCGGGTGCGGGCGAGTACGGCGCCGGCGATCAGGCCGGTCACGAGGACCACGGCGAGGAGGCGCAGTGCGGGCGAGGCGAGGTCGTCGAGCGGGCCCGCCGGGCTGTCCCTCAGGTGGGAGATGAGCAGACGGGCGCCGAGGCCCACGAAGACACCGGCCACGGCTCCGCACGCGGCCGCGGCCAGGGACCAGGCCAGTGCGGCCAGCGCGGGGGCCAGCGCCGCCGTCGTACGGGAGACGCCCACGGAGGTCAGGGAGGCGGTGGTGCGGCGGAAGCGGCGGCTGTTGAGGCCGAACACGAGGAGGACGGCCGCGGCGGGTACCAGGATCGACGGGACGGTGTAGCCGGCGGGGGTCTTCTCGATCCAGGTCTTCTGCGGATGGGCCACCAGTTGGTCCCTGGTCACCAGGGTGGCGGCCACGGCGTTCTGCCCGTCCTCCCGGATCGCGGCGGCCTCGGGGCTGTCGCCGTTCTCGGCCCAGGTGCGGGCCGCGGCCGTGAAGGTGTCGACGACCTCCTGCTGCCTGTCCCCCGCCCACATCACGTCCATCTGGGCGGTCAGCACGGGGAATCCCTCGCTGAGCGCGGGGTCCAGTCCGGCCCAGGTGCCCGGTCCCAGCAGCAGGTTGGTGGTGTCGGCGGCCCGGTCGTCGACAGTGGCCACGACCTTGAGCCGTACGTCGCCCAGCACGGTGAGCGTCGTGCCCACCGGGGTGCGTACGTCGTCCGGCTCGGTGACGGCCACCTCGCCGGGGCGGCTCGGCCACGCGCCGGACAGCAGCTCGTACCGCTCGGGGTAGGGCCGTGCGGGCCAGTCGCTCTCCAGCGCCGTCACATTGCGGGCCGGTGTGGTGTTCAGCTGGACGTCGGTGGCGCTGAGCACGATCTCGGCGTCCGTGGCGTCGGCGTCGCGCATCCGGGAGCGGAGGTCGGTGAGGAAGGTGTCGTCGCCCGGTGGCAGGGACACGCCGCTGCCGTAGCCGACCTTGGCGCCGAAGCGGCCCAGTTCGTTCTGCGCGACCTGCTCGCCGGACAGGGACAGGGTCCGCAGGGTGACGAACATGCCCATCACCAGCAGTCCGGCGACGAACACGATCGCCACCGACCGGGCCAGCGCACGCGAGCGGGCCAGCCGCCGGGCCAGCCGTGCGGTCAGCCGGGCCCGGTCGGCGAACGCCATGCGCCCGTACGCCGCGGGGCCGGGCGCGGTACGGGCGGACGCCGTACGGTCCCGAGCCGGGCGATCGCCGACCGCGTCGTCACCGGAAGGGCCGGCGGCCGAGCGGTCGTCGGTCGTGCTGTCGTCGGCCGAGCGGTCATGGGTCGTGCTGTCGTGGGTCATGCGGCGCCGGGCCCCCGTGTCGTCTCCGTGGTGGTCACGAGCGGGGTTCCAGTCGGCCGTCGACGACCTCGTAGACGGTGTCGGCGAAGTCGCGGCAGCGGGGGTCGTGCGAGCAGATCACGGCGAGTACGCCGTCGTCGCACAGGGTCCGGAACAGCTCGAACAGTTCGCGTGTGGTCGTCGAGTCCAGGGCACCGGTCGGCTCGTCCGCGAGCAGGACGGAACGCTGTCCGGTGAGCGCCCGGGCGACGCCGACCCGCTGACGCTGCCCGCCGGACATCTGCCACGGCATGCGGTCCTCCAGCCCGGCCAGGCCGACGCGGGCCAGTTGGGCCAGCGCCTGCTCACGCGCTTCGGCGACCGGGACACCGCATGCCTCCAGGGGCAGCGCGACGTTCTCCACCGCACTGAACTCCTCGATCAGGTTGTGCTCCTGGAAGACCACCCCGACGGTGCGCAGCCGGAGCTCCGCGCGCCGGGCCTCGTCGGCCGTGCTCACGTCCACACCGCCGACCCGGATCTCGCCTGAGTCGGCGAGATCCAGGCCGGCGAGCAGATTGAGCAGCGTCGACTTGCCGGAGCCGCTGGCGCCGTAGATGCACACGAACTCCCCCGCCCGGGCGGTGAAGTCCACGTCTCTCGCGGCCCAGACCGTCTCGGCCGCGGAGTGGTAGGCCTTGCACACTCCGCTCGTCCGGACGAGCGGTGCGCCAGCGGCTGTCGTCAACTCAGCACCCGTTCCTCGTACGCCATGACGTGATCTCGTCGCTGTTCCAGGGGGCTACATTGTTGTCGTTGTCGTTCCTGTGCATGTCCTGCTTGTCGCCCGAGCCGTTGGAGTGCTCGGCCATACAACCGGTGTGGGTGGCCGAGCGGTTGGCCCACGAGTCCATCTCGTCGTTGCGGTCACCGGTCAGGTTGGTCCACGTGGTGGAGCCGTGGGCACGCTCGCCGATCATCCAGCGGAAGTCGTTGTTGCCCCACATGCACATGTTGTTGGAGTTGCAGTCGCTCAGCGCCGCGTGGGCCACGCCCCCTGTGGTGAGCAGGCTCGCCCCCACGAACATCGTCGCCGCTATGGCTGTCTTGATTCGCATCGCTTTCGTTCCCCCATCGTGTGCGGTCTGTTCGACTCACAACCCTGGGGGCATCACCCGTCACCGCTGTACCCCACTGTCGGGGGAATCCTCGTCGTCTACCACCCGGCCGGGGAGTTGACACCGGGGCCGCCTCCCCGTAGGGGCCCTTTGCGCTTGACCGGCCCCATCCCAAGTGTGAAGCTGCACGCGGTTGTTGAGGTCTTGACAATGCGCTCTTGACCACAGCGCGTCTTTCGTGTCCAACCAGCCTGACCTGACGGGGGAACAGATGGTTCGTGTCGCGTTGGTGGCTCCCATGCTCTCCGCACGCATCGCGGTTCGCACGGTATTGGAGGAAGTACAGCAGTTCACTCTCGTCGCCGAGGGCGCTCCCGGCACTCTGGCCGACATCGTTCGCTGGTCCCGGCCCGACGTCGTGGTGATCAGCCACGCGGCGGAGAGCGAGGCCCTGCACACGCTTCTCCGGCTCGGCGGACCCGCCGGTGTCGTCCTCTGCGAGCAGCTCACCGGCCACGGCACGCGCCAACTGCTCCGGCACGGCGCGACGGGCATCCTGCGCCGTGCCACGGCCGCCCTGCACCTGCCCTGGGCGGTGGCGGCCGTCGCCCACGGCGGTCTCGCGCTGGACCCCTGTCTGACGGAGACCGTGAAGAGCGCCTACGCCAGACCCGCCCCGCCCGACCGGGAACGCGCCCCGGCGGCGGCGCTGGTGTCCGCGCTCACACCGCGCGAGAGGGAGATCCTCGCGCTCGTCGGCGACGGGCTCCCCAACCGGGAGATCGCCGACCGGCTCAGACTGAGCCCCGACACCGTCAAGGACCACCTCCGGCGCATCTACACCAAACTCGGCGTCGAGACCCGCCTGCACGCGGCCCGTGTCGCCTGGCGCGCCGAGATCGACACCGCCCGCCGGGCGGACGCGCAGGTGCCCGAGTCCGTGTGAGGGCCGCGGCTCAGCCGCGGCCCAGCTCTGTCAGGCCGTCCCCGGCCGCCGCTCAGGCCGTCCCGGGCAGGGCGTCCCGGGCAGGGCGAACTCGCACCACACCGCCTTGCCGCCGCCCGGTGCCCGGCGGCTGCCCCAGTTGGAGGCGATGGTGGCGACGATGGCGATGCCGCGGCCGGACTCGTCGGCGGGGTCGGCGCGGCGGCGCCGGGGGAGGTGGTCGTTCCCGTCGGTGACCTCGACGATGAGGCGGCGGTCGGTGCGGCGCAGCCTCAGCCGCATGGGCGGGGTGCCGTGCTGGAGGGAGTTGGCGACGAGTTCGCTGGCGGCCAGGACGCCCAGGTCGTGGAGTTCCGGCGGGAAGCGCCAGCTGGTGAGGACGCCGGAGGCGAACGCGCGGGCGCGGGGCGCCGCTTCGACACCGCCGAGGAGTTCCAGCGCGGCGTTGCGGAAGAGTTCGCTGTCGGGACCGGTGCGGGCGGGGTGCTGAAGGACGAGGACGGCGACGTCGTCGTCGTGGTCGGCGGTGACGCCGGTGGAGCGCACCAGGCGGTCGCAGACGACCTGCGGGGTGCCCGTGGCGCCGGACAGGGCGCGCTCGAGGGCGGCGATGCCCTCGTCCAGGTCCTCGTTGCGGCGCTCCACGAGGCCGTCCGTGTAGAAGACGGCCGTGGAACCGGGGCCGAGGGGGATCGAACCGGAGGAGTGGGTCCAGCCGCCGGTGCCGAGCGGCGGGCCGGTCGGTTCGTCGGCGCGCAGGACCGTGCCGCTCTCGTCGCGGACGAGGATGGGGAGGTGGCCCGCGGAGGCGTAGACGAGACGGCCCTCGTTGGGGTCGTGGACGGCGTAGGCGCAGGTGGCGATCTGGTTGGGGTCGATCTCCGTGGCCAGGCCGTCGAGCAGTTGCAGGACCTCGTGGGGCGGCAGGTCCAGGCGGGCGTAGGCGCGGACGGCCGTACGGAGCTGGCCCATGACGGCGGCGGCGCGCACGCCCCGGCCCATGACGTCGCCGATGACGAGGGCGGTGCGGCCGCCGCCGAGGGTGATGACGTCGTACCAGTCGCCGCCGACGGCGGTCTCGGTGCCGCCGGGGTGGTAGACGGCCGCGATGCGCAGGTCGTCGGGCTGTTCCAGTTCCTGCGGGAGGAGGGAGCGCTGGAGGGTGACGGCGGTCTCGCGCTGGCGGCGTTCACTGGCGCGCAGGCGTTCGCCGGCCTCGGCGTGGTCGGTGACGTCGGCGGCGAAGATCAGTACGCCGCCCTCGCTCCGCTCGGCACCGCTCGGTACGGCGACGGGGGTGCAGGTGATCGTGTAGCTGCGGCCACCGGGTGCCTTGCGGGACTTGACCGTGCGGGGTCTGGAGCTGCGCAGGACCTGGTCGAGGAGCGGGAGGAGGCCGAGGGCGTCCAGCTCGGGCAGGGACGCGCGGGCCGGTTCGCCGAGGGGGCGGGCGCCGAAGGCCTTGGTGTAGGCGTCGTTGACGTAGGCCGTGCGGTGGTCGGGGCCGTGGACGAGGGCGACGAGGGCCGGAATGCGGTCGAGGATCTCACGGGTGGGGAGGTCGTCGACGGCGGGCACGGTCGGGTGGCCGTCCGGAGGGTCGTCGCTCTGCCGTTCGACGCGGGCCGCGGGCACGGAGCCTTCGCCGCGCCGGTCCGGGGTGACCGTGTGTTCGGTCCGCGCTGCGGCGCGGCGCTGCGTACCGGGGAGCCGGGCGCTCCAGCGCGTGAAGTTCACCGAATCCTTGCCTCGTGCCTCGTGTGGTTGTCTGTGGCCGGCTCCGGATCCGGCCGGTGGCCCGAGGGGTTGCCCCGGGTGCGGCGGTGGGGGCGCCTGGTCGTGGGTACGTGTGGGCGAGGGGGTGGCCCCGCCCGGGATCATGGATCCCGTCGCGGACCAGTCTGGCCGACCGGACCGACATCCGTCAGACGTCGGCCCGACCGATGGAGTTCCTGGATCCGGTCAGGACGACCCCTTCGGGTTCTCAGGAGGCTTTCCACCGGCCGCGAGTTCGAACTCCGCACGGGGATGTTCGAGTGATCCGAGCGAGACGATCTCCCGTTTGAAGAGTCCGGAGAGGGTCCATTCGGCGAGGACGCGGGCCTTGCGGTTGAAGGTGGGGACCCTGCTGAGGTGGTACACGCGGTGCATGAACCAGGCCGGGTAGCCCTTCAGCTTCCGCCCGTACACATGGGCGACGCCTTTGTGCAGGCCCAGGGAGGCGACCGAGCCGACGTACTTGTGGGAGTACGTCTCCAGCGGTTCGCCGCGCAGGGAGCGGGCGATGTTGTCGCCGAGGGCGCGGGCCTGGCGGACGGCGTGCTGGGCGTTGGGCGCGGTCTCCTTGCCGGCCTCGGCCGTGACGTCCGGGACGGCGGCCGCGTCACCGGCCGCCCAGGCGTGCGCGACGCCCTCCACCGACAGCTCGGCGGTGCACTTCAGCCGCCCGCGTTCGTTCAGCGGCAGATCGGTGGCGGCGAGGACCGGGTGCGGTTTCACCCCGGCCGTCCACACGACCGTACGGGTCGGGAAGCGGGCTCCGTCGCTGAGGACGGCGACGCGGTCGGCGCACGATTCGAGGCGGGTGTGCAGCCGTACGTCGATGTTGCGGCGGCGCAGCTCGGTGACCGTGTAGCGGCCCATCTCCTCGCCGACCTCCGGGAGGATGCGGTCGGAGGCCTCCACGAGGATCCACTTCATGTCCTCGGGCTTGACGTTGTGGTAGTACCGCGCGGTGTAGCGGGCCATGTCCTCCAGCTCGCCGAGCGCCTCCACGCCGGCGTAGCCGCCGCCCACGAAGACGAAGGTCAGGGCCGCGTCGCGGATCGCGGGATCGCGCGTGGAGGAGGCGATGTCCATCTGTTCGATGACGTGGTTGCGCAGGCCGATGGCCTCTTCGACGGTCTTGAAGCCGATGGCGTGGTCCGCGAGCCCGGGGATGGGCAGGGTGCGCGCGATCGAGCCGGGGGCGAGGACCAGTTCGTCGTACGTCAGCTGCTCGGCGGCCGAGCCCTCCTCCTCGGTGGCGAGGGTGGTGAGGGTCGCGACGCGTTTGGCGTGGTTGATCGCGGTGGCCTCGCCGATGACGACCTTGCACTTGTCGAGGACCCGGCGCAGCGGCACGACGACGTGGCGGGGCGAGATCGAGCCCGCGGCCGCCTCCGGAAGGAAGGGTTGATACGTCATATAGGGGTCGGGGGACACGACGACGATCTCGACGTCTCCGCGTCCGAGTTCCGGTTTCAGCTGTCGCTGCAGGCGCAGCGCTGTGTACAGCCCGACGTATCCGCCGCCGACGATAAGGATGCGCATCGGTTCCTTCACCATCCCATGACGCACCTTGCTCGCTGGTTTGTCCACAGGCCCGGCAATTTGTGTGACCGGTCTCCATGAGGGCGCGGGGTTGGCCGATTCACCGGCGCGTGCGGCAGGTGCGCAGGTCAGGTGGCGTGAGACCGGTTGCGGGAGGGGGCGCAAAACGGACGTAAACCGCCCGTACTCCGATCGAGGGGCGCTCTGCGCGGAACGTGCCCCTTCTGAATTGACTCCCTCTCAACTATGTTCGTGTGTCGACGGGGTGTAGGGGGATGCGTTCAAGAGGTTCGGTCGGGTCCGGGATCGGGGTTGTGGGTTTCGGGTTCGGGTCCGGATTCCGGGTGGTCCGCGACGGGCGGATCGGCCCGGGGGCCGGGTCGGGTCTCCGGCGAAGGTGATCGGTGACCGCCGAGGACCTTGGACGCTCGTTCCGCCGCTCCGGCTTCCGATGACGGGGAGAGTCTCCGGGGGGAGACGTCATTACCGGGGGAACACGTATGCATATTCAGGAGTCCCATTGGTCGTCCGCGTCCACCATCGCACCCGGCGGTGCGATCGGCTCGGCGGGCGGCAACGGACGCGGTGACGGAGTGCGTTCCACTCCGCTCCGCGTAGACGCACAGCGCAACCTCGAGCACGTGCTGCGCGCGGCGCGCGAGGTCTTCGGCGAGCTGGGGTACGGCGCGCCGATGGAGGACGTGGCCCGCCGCGCGCGGGTCGGTGTCGGCACGGTGTACCGGCGCTTCCCGAGCAAGGACGTCCTGGTCCGCCGGATAGCCGAGGAGGAGACGTCCCGGCTCACCGAACAGGCCCGGGTGGCGCTCGGGCAGGAGGAGGACCCGTGGCAGGCGCTGTCGCGGTTCCTGCGGACGTCGGTGGCGTCGGGTGCCGGACGGTTGCTGCCGCCGCAGGTCCTGCGGGTCGGCGTCGCCGAGGACGAGGCCGACACGGTCGGCGGGATCGGCGGGATCGGCCTCGACGAGGCGCGGGTGCCGCAGCAGCGGATACAGCCGACGGCCGAGCTTCGGCTGGTGTCGGCGGATTCCGGTGCGGATGGCTCCGCCGGTGGCCTTGGTGGGCCGGTGGACGACGCCGGGGCTTCCGCGCTGCTCGAGGTCGTGGGGCAGTTGGTGGAGCGGGCTCGGGCCGCAGGTGAGTTGAGGGAGGACGTGACTGTGGCGGATGTGTTGCTTGTGATCGCCACGGGGGCGCCTTCGCTGCCGGACGCGGCGCAGCAGGCGGCCGCGTCTGCTCGGTTGCTCGACATTCTGTTGGAGGGGTTGCGGTCTCGGCCTGCCTGATCGTGGGCGGGTGAGAGGCGGTCGCGGTTAGCGGTCAGCCGGTTAGCGGTCTGCTCAGGGGCGGTGTGGGGTGGGTTTTCGCCCCGCCGCCCCTACCCGTTCCCATCCCCAGGGGCGCTTCCCCTCGACCCCGTGGGGTGGGTGGGGTGGGTGGGGTGCGTGGGGTGGGTTGTCGGGTGCGGGGTCGGTGGGGGTTCTCGCGCAGTTCCCCGCGCCCCTTACGGGCGCTTCTGACCGGCGGACCGACGGGACCGTTCCGACGGGAGCGCCGCCCTATGCGCGTTACTCATATGAGTGAAGCCGCGTACCGCGGTCTGGGAAGTGACCTCGGACGAGTGGTATGCCCGTAGTGCCAGGGACTGAACAAAAGCCAATATGGCACGCTGCCCTGGTGTTGGGGACTGGGTCGGCTGGCGGCGGGGGCTTCCGCGATGGGTGTTGACGGGCGGGACGAGTCCAAGTCGGCGGAGGGGGCGGAGGCCGAGGCGGAGCCGCAGGTTCCGAGGCAAGGGGGGCGCGGCGTTCCCGCGCAGTGGGACCGTTCCGACTCCGGTGTGCTGCCGCCGCGGGCGCCGATCTGATCGAGTGGATGCGGTCGGGGGACGACTCGGCGTACGAGGAGCTGTACCGGCGGCACGCGCAGGCCGTGCGCCGCTACGCCCGGACCTGCTGCCGGGACACCCACACCGCCGACGACCTGACGGCCGAGGTCTTCGCCCGGATGCTGCAGGCGGTACGGGGCGGCTCCGGACCGGAGCACGCCGTACGGGCCTATCTGCTGACGTCGGTGCGCCGGGTCGCCGCGACATGGACGAGTTCCGCCAAGCGGGAGCAGCTGGTCGACGACTTCGCGGTGTTCGCGGCGCAGGCGTCGCGCGGGGGCCATGGGTCGGACAGCGACACGCTGGACCTGGGGGCCGATGTGCGGGCGATGCACGAGGCCGAGCAGTTGCTGGCGATGCGGGCGTTCCGTTCGCTGCCGGAGCGGTGGCAGGCCGTGCTCTGGCACACGGAGGTCGAGGACGAGTCGCCGAGCGAGGTCGCCACGCTCTTCGGGCTGGACGCCAACGGCACCCGGGTGCTGGCCAGCCGGGCGCGGGAGGGTCTCAAACAGGCGTATCTGCAGGCCCATGTGAGCGCCGCGCTCGCCGGGAGCTCGGCGGAGTGCGGGCGCTACGCCGACCGGCTCGGCGCGTACGCTCGCGGCAGCCTGCGGACCCGCGCAGAGCGGGGGCTGCGCGCCCATCTGGAGGAGTGCGCGGCGTGCCGGCTGGCGGCCGGACAGATCAAGGAAGTCGCGAGCGGGATCCCCGCCGTCGTACCCGTGGCGGTCATCGGGTGGTTCGGCGCGGCCGGATACGCGAAGGTGGCCGCGCTCGTCGCCGGCGGCGCGGGGGCCGGTGCGGCCGGGGCCGCGGCCGCGGCGGGCGCGGCGAGTGGTGGGTCCAGCGGCGCGGGCGCCGGTGCCGGTGGCGGGGCCGCCGCGGAAGGGCTCGGCGCGCCGGCCAAGGCCGGGATCGCGGTGAGTGTGGCCGGGATGGTCGCCGCGGCGGTGGCGCTCGCGCTGGCCAACGACGAGGTGGAACCCCGGGAGCCGTTGGCCAGGCCGCCCGCCTCGCAGCCCGTCGAGGCCGCCCGGAGCCGGCTCCCCGACGCCGCCGAAGTCGCGGCCCGCGCCGGACGCGCCCGCGCAGATGGTCCCGGTGTCCAAGCCGTTGCCGACACCGAAGTCCTCGCCGTCGCGGGCCCCGACTCCGGCTCCCTCCGCGAAGCCGACGCCCGCCCCGACCCCACGCCCACGCCGACCCCACTCCGTCCCCGCGCCGCCGAAGCCGTCCCCACACCCCTCGACGCCCGCTCCCCGCCCCCGCCGCCCTCGGCCGTCTACCGGTGGAACGAGCTGCGGTACGGCGTCCTCGGCGACGGCACCGAGCCCGAGATGCGCCTCGGCGAGAGCAGCTGGGTGTGGCAGCGGTACGGGATGGCGATCGCCGGGAAGCGGTACGCGAACGGGGTGACCGTGCACGGCCGCTCCTCCGTGGCCATCGACCTCAACCGCCGGTGCGCCTCGTACAGCGCGTTCCTCGGTGTCGACGACTGTCGCACGGCCTCGGCCGGGTCTACTTCTCCGTCTACGGCGACGGTGTCCGGCTGTGGAAGTCCGGGCTGGTGCGGGGCGGGGATCCGGCGGTCCCGGTCCGGGTGAACCTGAGCGGGCGGGAGACCGTACGACTGGTCGTCGAGCCGCACGGCCCCCACGACCTGGCGGTGCCGGCGGACTGGGCCGAGTCGTCGTTCAGGTGTGAGTGACGGCTCGGCCCCGGCGCCTACTTCGCCGTCACCGAGTCGCCGTACGCAGTCGCTCCGCTCGTCGTGGAGGTCGAGGCGGCCTTCCAGCGCCAGGTGCCCGAGGCGTTGGCGGTGACGGTGGTGCGCAGCTTGCCGGCCGAGTCGGTCGTGACCGTCTTGACCGTCGTGTACGTCGAGGTGCCGGACCGTTTGAACTGGAGGGCCACGGAGCGCCCGGCGTGCGGGGTGTAGGTGTTGGTGTTCCAGTCGGCTCGGGTCAGCGTGCCGGTGACGGTGAGCTTGGTGCCCTTGGCGACCGGCTCGGGGCCGGCCTGGGTGGTGGCGAGCCTGGCGAGGCGCTTCACCTGGATCTTGGCGCTGGTCTCCAGGTCGTAGAAGTCGCTGTCGTTGGCGACGGCCTCGGCGGTGAAGCGCCAGGTGCCCGCCGAGCTGTTCCTGAGGTCGTAGTAGTCGGAGCGGTTCGCGTCCAAGGTGAACCTGAAGACGCACTTCATGGTGGTGGACGAGGGTCTGGTGCAGTCGGCGGCGTGGGCGTGGATGATCCGGTCGTCGGAGCTGACGAGCTTGGCGCCGAGGATGCCCTTGATGCCCGACCCGTCCTTGGCCGTGGCGGCGACGCTGACCGTCTGCGCGGCGCTGACGCCCACGTTGAAGGTCTTCTTGTTGAAGTTCACCGAGGTGAAGACCGTGTCGCCCTTCGCGGTGTCCGCGTGGGCGGCGGCGGGCACGAGCAGCGAGAGCAGCACCGAGGTGCCGAGGGTGGCGGCGGCGGCCGTACGTGTACGCATGGTTCTCCTGGCGCAAGAGCTACGGCACCTCGGTGCGCCATGCGTGGGGGCGCTCACATGCACGTGAGGTGCTGGGGAGTCGGACGTCTGTCCGATCCAGAGGAGACCATCGGCGGACCCCGTTGGTTGTACGCATCCGGATGCCGAGATTCCGCTGCACCGGTCGGGCAGATCCGCTACGCCCGGCGGGCCGTCGCCCCCGCGCCCAGGGCGCCCCGCTGGGGGGTGATCCCGGCCGGGACCGCGCGCTGTCTGGCCGGGGTGCCGGTCCAGCAGGTGCCTCGGCGGGAGAGGAGGCGGCGGAGCCACAGTTCGAGGGCGACGAGGTCGGCGAGGCCGTCGAGCGGAAGGGGTTCGCCTTCGGCGGCGGCGCGCAGGGCCTTGCGGACCACCCGGGCCTCCACCAGTCCCGCCTGGGCGAGGAGCGGGGTGTCGAAGAGGGTGATCAGGGTGTCGGCGGCCATCCGCAGGCCGGTACGGGCGGCCGCGGTGGAGGTCGCGTGCGACGGGGCGCCCCAGCCGGGCGGGAGGTCGGTGACGCCGGCGCCCTCCAGGACCGTACGCAGGATCGCGGCGCGGGCGCCCGGCTGGACGCGGAGGGCCTCGGGGAGGGCGCGGCAGGCGCGGACGACCTGGTTGTCGAGGAAGGGGGTGTGGAGGCGCTGGGAGCGGATCTCCGCCGCCTGTTCGAGGACTCTGAGGTCGGCCGCGTGGCGGGCGAGGGCCGCGCGGGCGCGGAAGTCGCCGGGGCGCTGGCCGGGGCCGACGGTGGGGCGGCCGGTCGTCGCACCCAGGCGAATCGATACTTCTGCCAGGGCCTCACCGGTCAGCCAGCGGGCGGCGGGCCCGGGTCTGGCCCAGGTGAGCGCCGCCAGGGAGGCGCCCACCGCGCCTCCGGGCTCCTCGAAGCGGCGCTGCATCAGACGGGTGGCGAGGCCTTCGACGCCGGAGCGGTACGGGGTGCGGGACAGCTTGCGGGCGGCGCTGTAGACGCGCGCGGGGACCATCACCGAGCCGTCGGCCTTGGCGAGGGCGGCGACCGGGCGGACCAGGTGGCGGCGTTTGCGGTCCATCAGGAGGTCGGCCAGCCGGGCTGGGTGGGCGTCCAGGACCTGACGGGCGCCGTAGCCGGTGAAGTGGTCAGCGCTGCCGGAGGCCAGGCGGGCGCGGTGCCGGGCGGCCGTCACCAGGGAGGGGCCCGGCTCGTCGGTGAGGGGGACGTCGAGGTCGGCGTACGGGAGGACCTCCTCACCGCCGGTCACGACGACGTGGTGGAGGCGGGGGTTGGCGGCCAGGGTGCCCGCGCGTTCCAGTTCGGTCTCGCGGCCGGAGGTGACCAGGTCGTTGAAGGTGACGGCAAGGAGGCGCTCGCCGGCGCCGGTGCCGTGGCCGAGGACCGTGCCGGGGGCGCCGGGCAGGCCGGCGGCGAGCAGGGCCAGGGTGCCGGAGGCGGGGCCGCCGGAGACGTCGGCTCCTATGCCCGGCACGGGCATGCCCCGGGCGGCGCGGCGCTCGGCCGGGCCCATGCCGGGGACCGGGCCGGGATCGACGTCCGGCACGTGCCGGGGAGCGGCGAGGCGGACCCGTACGGACTCCACCAGAGCGTCGCGGACGGCGTCCACCGCGCTGGCCGGGTCGGCGGAGGGGGCTGCCACGGCGAGGGAGGCGACCGGCTCGTAGCCCGCGATCTCACGCGCCCCGGCGCGCAGGATCAGTGCGTGCCCCGGAGGAATGCGGCGCACGCCGTCGTACGGTGTGGAGTCCTGGAGGGCGTCCGGCACGTCGGGGGCGGCCAGCAGGGCGGCCAGGTGCCCGAAGTCGAGGTTGGCCTCGACGAGGTCGGCCAGCGGCAGGGCCGCGGTCGCGTACGCCGTGCCGCCCGCCCAGGGGGTGTGGAAGACCGGGCGCGCGCCCGCGAGGTCGCCGCAGACGGTCACCCGGCGGCCGACCTGGACGACGGCGGTGTAGCTGCCGGGCCAGGCGGTGAGATGGCGCAGGGCGCCGCCGCGGGCGGCGAACAGGCCCACGCGCAGCTGCTCGTCGGAGGCTCCGCAGATACCGAGGACGGCGATCCGCGTCCGGTCGTCGGCCTGCACCACCCGCACCTCGTCGGGGCGCCAGTCGCCGACGGCCCACAGCGGGTCGGGGTCGCCCCAGAGCAGGTGCGAGCCGACCGGGTGCACGGTCTCGCCGTCGCGTCCGGTGGTGCCGGCGGAGCCGTGGGCGGGCGCGCCAGCGGCGGTACTGCTCCATCCCACCAACCACCGCATCGACGCCTCCACGGGCTGTGGACAACCGGTGCACCGTACGAACGGGTCCCATGCTGCCACGAAGGAGGCCCCTCGGAGGGCGCGCGGCACGGCTTGCACACCGGCAAGTGCGCCCCTGGGGAGCCTTGAGCGCTCCCCCGTCACACCCTCATGTCGCCCTGGAGGAGGGGCGGTCGACAAAGGCGGACCCCGGGTCTACGACGTGAATGCGCCCCCGGTACGCTCCCCCAAAACACCTAACGCGCCCTCAACAGACGTGGTCGGAGCGGTATTCACGTTCGACGACCACCGTCGATTTTCGGCCAAATCGTCCGCGAAGGGCGAAGTTGGCCCGCCCTCCGTACCGCCCCCGATGACGACACAGCGTCAACGCACAGTCCGGGAGGCGGAGTTCGCCCCCCGGACCGGTCCGCCGCCCGCGGGGATGTAGGCGGCGGTGTCCCCCAGCCCACTGGATCCAGTACAGCGGGCCGACCCACGCACGACCATGGAACCGCTCCCCCGGTGGCCGGAGAAGAGCGCACGGACGGGCGCACGGCCACACAGCGGGAGCACGTGACAACACTCCGTACTTCGTCCGCACTTTCGTACGGACCACATTCCCGCCATCCGGATTTGGGCCCCTTAACGCTTGGGATGCGGCGAACTACGCTGGGTTTACGAATGCCGCGTGCCTATGCCGCCGCGGCAGCCGTCTGTTCGAGGGGTGGCGCAATGTCCAGGGAGCAACGCGGGCCGAACGAAAAGCTCGGCGCCGTTCTCGCCCTCGCGGGAATCAGCAACGCAGGACTCGCGCGTCGCGTCAACGATCTTGGCGCTCAACGCGGGTTGACACTTCGCTACGACAAGACCTCGGTGGCGCGGTGGGTCTCCAAGGGCATGGTCCCCCAGGGTGCCGCGCCGCATCTCATCGCGGCCGCGATCGGGCAGAAGCTCGGCCGCCCGGTACCGCTGCACGAGATCGGCCTGGCGGACGCGGATCCCGCCCCCGAAGTGGGCCTCGCCTTCCCCCGTGACGTCGGACAGGCGGTGCGCGCGGCGACGGAGCTCTACCGCCTCGACCTCGCCGGCCGCCGCGCGGGCACCGGCGGCATCTGGCAGTCCCTCGCCGGGTCGTTCGCGGTGAGCGCGTACGCGACGCCCGCGTCACGCTGGCTCATAACCCCGGCCGACAGTTCGGTGGCGCGCGAAGCGGGCTCCGTGGAGGGCTCCGGGTCGCCGCTGAAGGTCGGCCACAGCGATGTGCAGAAGCTGCGGGAGGCCGCCGAGGACGCCAGGCGCTGGGACTCCAAGTACGGAGGCGGCGACTGGCGTTCGTCGATGGTGCCGGAGTGCCTGCGGGTCGAGGCGGCACCGCTGCTGCTCGGCTCGTACTCCGACGAAGTCGGCCGCGCCCTCTTCGGAGCGTCCGCCGAACTCACCCGCCTCGCCGGTTGGATGGCCTTTGACACGGGTCAACAGGAGGCCGCGCAGCGGTACTACATCCAGGCGCTGCGGCTGGCGCGGGCCGCGGCCGACGTGCCGCTCGGCGGGTACGTCCTGGCGACGATGTCGCTGCAGGCGACCTACCGGGGCTTCGGGGACGAGGGCGTCGACCTCGCGCAGGCCGCGCTGGAACGCAACCGGGGGCTCGCCACCGCGCGCACGATGAGCTTCTTCCGGCTCGTCGAGGCGCGGGCGCACGCCCGTGCGGGCGACGCGGCGGCCGCCGGGGCGGCCCTGAAGGCCGCCGAGGGGTGGCTGGAGCGGGCCCGGGACGGCGACCACGACCCGAGCTGGCTCGGGTTCTACGGGTACGACCGGTTCGCCGCTGACGCGGCCGAGTGCTACCGCGACCTCAAGGCACCGCGTCAGGTGCGCCGCTTCACCGAGCAGGCGCTGTCGCGGCCGACGGAGGAGTTCGTACGCTCGCACGGGCTGCGGCTGGTCGTCTCGGCGGTCGCGGAGCTGGAGTCCGGCAACCTCGATGCGGCGTGCGAGCAGGGGGTGCGGGCGGTGGAGGTCGCGGGGCGCATCTCCTCGGCGCGCACGACCGAGTACGTGAAGGATCTGCTGCACCGGCTGGAGCCGTACGGGGACGAGCCGCGGGTCATCGAGCTGCGGGAGAGGGCGCGGCCTCTTTTGATGACGCCGGCGTGAGCGCTCCGCTTGGCTGTCGACGCCTGCTCGCCTGTCGGGTTTGTGAGGATTTTGCGGGTGCGGGCGGGTTGTGGCTGGTCGCGCAGTTCCCCGCGCCCCCTTTGGGGCGCGGCCTTGGGCGCCCGGCATCGGAGAACGGCATCGGAGAACGTGACCAGCGCCATGTAGGCGGCTTCCGGGTTTGAGGGCATTGTCAGTGGTGCAGTGCACTATCGGAGTCGGGAGGTGGGGCGCGTGCGGAGGCAGGGCGCTTACGACTGTGATGTGCTCGTCGTCGGCGGCGGGATCGTCGGGCTGTCGACGGCGTACGCGATCACGCGGGCGGCGCCGGGCACGCGGGTCACCGTGCTGGAGAAGGAACCGGGACCGGCCCGGCACCAGACCGGGCGGAACAGCGGCGTCATCCACAGCGGGATCTACTACCGGCCGGGCTCGCTGAAGGCGCGGTACGCGGTCAAGGGCGCCGCCGAGATGGTGAAGTTCTGCGCCGAGTACGGCATCGACCACGCCGTCACCGGGAAACTGATCGTCGCCACCGAGCGCTCCGAGCTGCCCCGGCTGCACGCCCTGGTGCAGCGCGGCCGGGAGAACGGGATTCCGGTGCGGGAGCTGGGCGCCGCGCAGATCTCCGAGTACGAGCCGGAGGTGCGCGGTCTCGCGGCCATACACGTCGGCACCACCGGGATCTGTGACTTCGTGGGCGTCGCCCGGCAGCTCTCCCGTGCCTCCGGCGCCGAGATCCGCTACGGCGCCGAGGTCGAGCGGATCGACCGGCGGGCGGCCCTGGGCGTCGCCGTACGGGTGCGGGGCGGCGACGTCGTACGGGGGCGGGTGCTGGTGAACTGCGCCGGGCTGCACTGCGACGAGGTGGCCCGGCTGACCGGGGACGACCCCGGGATGCGGATCGTGCCGTTCCGGGGGGAGTACTACGAGCTGGCGCGGCCCGAGCTGGTGCGCGGACTCGTGTATCCGGTGCCCGACCCCGCGTTCCCGTTCCTCGGGGTTCATCTGACCCGGGGGATCGACGGGGGCGTCCACATCGGGCCCAACGCCGTACCCGCGCTGGCCCGCGAGGGGTACGGGTGGGGGACCGTACGGCCGCGGGAGCTGGCAGCGACGCTGGCGTGGCCCGGCTCCTGGCGGATAGCGCGGCGGCACTGGCGGTACGGGGCGGGGGAGCTTCGGCGGTCGGTGTCGAAGAAGGCGTTCACCGGGGCGGTGCGGCGGCTGCTGCCCGGGGTCTCGGAGGGGGATCTCGTGCCGGCCGCGGCCGGGGTACGGGCCCAGGCCGTGCTGCGGGACGGGACGCTGGTGGACGACTTCCTGATCCGGGAGGGAGCACGGGCGGTCCACGTACTGAACGCGCCGTCACCGGCGGCCACGGCTTCACTGCCGATCGGGCGCGAGGTGGGCAGGAGAGCGCTGGAGGCGTTGGCTCGGGTGTGAGGGGGTGCCTTCGCCGGGTTTGTGGATGACCCTCGCCGTCTTGGGGGATCGCCGCCGCCGTCTTGGGGGGGGCACCACCGCAGGTGCTGGTGGATCGCCGCCGCCGGTCCTGACGGATCCGCCGCCGCCCGTCCGTACAGATCGCCCTCGCCCGCCCTGACAGATCGCCCTCGCCCGTCCCGACGGATCACCGTCGGCCTTTAGCCGTCCCGTCCTTCAGCGGCGCTGTCCCTTCGGTCTCGGCCGTGGGGCACCGGGCGCGTCCGGGGGCTGCTCGGCACCGTAAAATTGGGGCACTGTGTCTGACTCCGTCGATTCTCCCGAACCTCGCACCACCGGTGCCTCCCTTCGGCATACCCGTGCCAAGGGGGCGCCCCGTTTCCCCGACGGACCCAAGGCGGATCCCGCCGGGTCGCACTTCGAGCGGCGGATCCGGAGTTTCCAGCCGCGGCGGAGCCGGGTCACCGCCGGGCAGGCGGACGCCCTGCAGCGGCTGTGGCCCAAGTGGGGGCTCGACATCGACGGACGGTCCCTGGATCTCGTCGAGCTGTTCGGGAACGACCGGCCCGTCGTCCTGGAGATCGGCTTCGGCATGGGCGAGGCGACCGCGCAGATGGCCGCCGCCGACCCCGAGACCAATGTCCTCGCCGTGGACGTGCACACGCCGGGCCAAGGCAACCTGCTGAACCTCGCGGACCAGGATGGTCTGTCCAACGTCCGGGTCGCCAACGGCGACGCGATCATCCTGCTGCGCGAGATGCTCCCACCGGACTCGCTCGACGGGCTGCGGGTCTACTTCCCCGACCCCTGGCCCAAGAAGCGTCACCACAAGCGGCGCCTCATCCAACCGGAGTTCCTCACCCTCGTCGCGTCCCGGCTCAGGCCGGGGGCGATCGTGCACTGCGCGACGGACTGGGAGCCGTACGCCGAGCAGATGCTGGAAGTGCTCACCGCACACCCCGATTTCGAGAACACCCGGGCGGACGGCGGGTTCGCGCCACGTCCCGGCTTCCGCCCGCTCACCCGTTTCGAGGGGCAGGGACTGGACAAGGGTCATGTGGTGAACGATCTGCTCTTCCGCCGCGTACAGCAGCGTGAGCAGGAGCGGAATCCGAAGCGGGAGCAGGAGCGGAAGCAGGACCAGGAGCAGAAGCAGCAGTCCGAACAGCCCCCCACAGGCGCCTGACGACTTGCCTTCACCGCCCGGCGGGGCGTACCACGCGCCGTCGCGAGCGGCGCCCGTCCCTCGTTAGGGTCAATGCAATGGCCACCGGTTCCCCCTACCCGACGCACCCCAGCGGCTCCCCCGATGGGTATGCGTTCAGGCCCACTCGCTGGTGGCAGCGGAAGAGCGTCAGATACGGGGCGCTGATAGCACTGCTCGCGGTCTCCGGGCTCGTCATCCTCGCGCTCGTCCGGGAACAGACCGGCACGGAGGGGTTCCTCGTCGGACTCGGGCTCGCGGTGCTGCCCGTACCTCTGCTGATGGCGGCGTTCCGGTGGCTGGACCGGGTGGAGCCCGGGCCGTGGCGGAACCTGGTGTTCGCGTTCGCCTGGGGGGCGTGCGCGGCGGCGCTGATAGCCATCGTGGCGAACAGTTTCGCGACGCGGTGGATAGCGACGGCCACGGCCGATCCCTCGCACGCCGACACCCTGGGCGCCACCGTCATAGCCCCCGTGGTCGAGGAGACCGCCAAGGCCGCCGCCGTCCTACTCGTGTTCCTGTTCAGGAGACGGGACTTCACCGGGGTCGTGGACGGGGTGGTGATCGCGGGCTTCACCGCGACGGGGTTCGCCTTCACCGAGAACATCCTGTACCTGGGGACCGCGTTCGGGACGGACCAGCTCAGCGGGGGGAGCGGTCTCGCGTCGGTCACCGCGGCCACGTTCTTCGTGCGGGTGATCATGTCGCCGTTCGCGCATCCCCTGTTCACCGTGCTGACGGGGATCGGGTTCGGGGTGGCGGCGTTCTCCGCGGAGTGGCAGCGGGCGCGGCGGGTGCTCGTACCGGCGGGCGGGCTGCTGCTCGCCATGGGGATGCACTCGGTCTGGAACGGGTCGGCGACGTTCGGGGAGTACGGGTTCTTCGCCGTGTACGCCGGGTTCATGGTGCCGACGTTCGGGCTGCTGACGTGGTGGGTGATCTGGGCCCGGCAGCGGGAGCTGCGGACCGTGCGGGAGGCGTTGCCGGCGTATGCGGGCGCGGGGTGGCTGACGCCGGTCGAGCCGTATGTGCTGGGGTCGATGCGGGGCGGCGGGTGGCGCGGGAGTATGCGGCGCACCACTTCGGGAAGGCGGGGGCTCGGTCGATCGCGGAGTACGAGGTCTACGCGACGAAGCTGGCCTCCATCGGTATCGGGGGTTGCGGGGCGGGCCGGGGTGACTTCGCGCTGCGGGAGCGGGAGTTGCTGTTCGAGCTGTGGCGCAGGCGGGAGTTGGCCCGGTACCATGGGGTATGCGGGCGGGAGGTGGGGGCGAAGTACGGATACGGGCACGGGTACGGGTACGGGTACGGCCATGAATGCGGGGCGTACGGGCAGCCTGTGGGGTGTGGGGTGTACGGGGCATATGGGGTGGCGGCGTACCCGCGTACAACCCCTATCGGAACTAGGGCGTGTTTCGCGTGCCGTCGGTGCGGGTCGGGGCCGTTTCGCGCGGGCGCGCGTCTCCATGTGCGGCCCCGATGTCGCGGAACAGAACCGCTCCCGACCTGCCGGCGCCCCGACCGCGCCTCCCGCTCCGTCCCTCGGCTCTGCCTTCGCCCGCCTACGACCCGCCTCCTCCTCCCCGCCAAAGCCCCCAGTCGCTTCCGGCAGCCCATCGCGCCGCCCGTTGGCGTACCTGGGACTGTGAGGACTACCAGGACTACGCCGAAGCCTCCGTCAGGTGGTTCAGTTCCTCGGGGGTGAGGGTGAGGTCCGCTACGGCCAGCAGGGCGGGGAGTTGGTCCAGGGAGCGGGCGGAGGCGATGGGGGCCGTGACGGTCGGCTGGGCGGCCAGCCAGGCCAGGGCGACCGTGGCGTGGGCTGCGCCTCGGGACGTGGCGATGTCGTCCAGGGCCGCGAGGACGCGCGGGCCGGCCGGGGTGTCGAGATAGGCGCCGGCGCCTGCCGCCCGGGGGCTGTCGACCGTCGTGCCGGGGCGGTACTTGCCCGTGAGGAAGCCCTTGGCGAGGGCGAAGTACGGGACGGCGGAGAGGCCTGAGTCGACGGCGACGGACTGGAGGGCGCTCTCGTAGGTGTCCCGGGAGACCAGGTTGTAGTGGGGCTGCAGCGCCACGTAGCGCGCCAGGCCCTCGGCGGCCGAGAAGTCCAGGGAGGCCTTCAGTCGTTCGGGGGTGATGTTGGACGCGGCTATCGCGCGGACCTTGCCGGCCTTCACCAGGTCGTCGAGGGCGGTGATGATCTCCTCGACGGGGACCTCGGGCTGGTCGAAGTGGGTGTAGTAGAGGTCGATGTGGTCCGTGCCGAGGCGGGCCAGGGACGCGTCGGCGGCGGCCTTGATGTTGGCCGCCGTCAGGCCCCGGTACTCGGGGTGCTGGCTCACCTTGGTCGCGATGACCACGTCGTCGCGGTTGCCGCGGGACTTGACCCACTTGCCGATGATCCGCTCGGACTCACCGCCCTCGTTGCCCTCGACCCAGGCCGAGTAGGAGTCGGCGGTGTCGACGAAGTTGCCACCCGCGGCCGCGTACGCGTCGAGGACGGCGAAGGACCGCGCCTCGTCCGCGGTCCAGCCGAAGACGTTGCCACCGAGGGCGAGCGGGAAGACCTCGATGTCGGATGCGCCCAGCTTGCGAAGAGAAGTCATGTCCGACGTCAACGAGCGGACCGGACGCCCACATTCCCATCGAGATCGAGATCGACGTCGACGCCACGCAGGGCGGGGCGTACGCGGCGTCGTTGCTTCGGGGTGAGGCCGACCGTTACGGGTTGAGGCCCTTGCTGCGGAGCCAGGCCGCCGGGTCGATGCCGGTGGTGGAGCCGCCGGGGTGGACCTCCATGTGGAGGTGGGCGCCCGTGACGTTGCCGGTGGCGCCGACGCGGCCGATGACGTCGCCGGTGGCGACCTTCTGGCCGACGCTCACGCCGATGGAGGACTGGTGGGCGTACCAGATCTCGGTGCCGTCATCGAGGGTGAGGACGGTCTTGTAGCCGTAGGAGCCCTCGTAGCCGGCCTGCGTGATGGTGCCGCTGCCGACGGCCTTGATCAGGGTGCCGGTGGGGGCCGCGAAGTCGAGGCCGGTGTGGTAGCCGGAGGACCAGTAAGGGCCGGCCTGACCGAAGCTGGAGGTGAGGGTGTACGAGGAGGTGGGCAGCGTGAACTGCTTGGCCAGGGCGGCGAGACGCTCGGCCTCCTTCTTCGCCGCGGCCTCTTCCTCCGCCTTCTTCTTGGCGGCGGCCTCCTTGGCCTCGGCTTCCTTCTTCTCCTTGGCGGCCTGCTCGGCGGCCTTCTCCGCGGCGGCGGTCTGCGCGGCCTCGGCGGCGGCCTTGTCGAAGGCGTCCTGCTGGGACTCGGCCTGCGCCATGATGCGGGCGCGCAGCGCCTCGCCGGCGTCCGCGGTGCCCTGCTCGGTGTCGGCGGCGATCAGACCCGCGTTGCTGAGGGGGGAGGCGGAGCCCTGGGGCTCCGGCTCGTCGGCCTCGTCCTCGAAGACCGAGCCGACGTTCGGCAGGTCGGGCAGCGATATGGAGACGGGGGCCTTGCCGGACTGCGCGCTCGCCATCCCGGCACCGCTGACGGCGGCTATGACACCGACGCCGAGGACCGTGGAGCTGCGGGCGAGACCGTTACGGGCGAGTACGCCGGTCTTCTTGGCCACGCGGTGCCGACCGCGAACGGGGCGAAGGGAATCCTCGCTGGGGTTCCACTCCTGCCAGGGGCCCTCGTTGTCGCTGTTGTAGCTGCCGTAGCCGAACGTCTGGCTCTCGCCGTCACGCTGGGCCGGCACGAACGGGGCTTCGGTCGCGGACCGGTTCGACGCCACGTGGGCGTACTCCTTCCTTCCTTCTCGCCTACCGGGTTAGCTGACGGGTTCGGAGCAGGAAGGTCTCCTACGCGCGTAAACCGGTCGTGCGTACTGCCACGGCGGTTTCCGTGCGATTCACCCCAGGGTTGGTGGTTCCCCGGTTCCCTTGCGGGATTCGGCGCGTGAGCACGGAGCCGTCTCTTGTGACGGCTGGGACGACCGCGCTGCGTTATCGAACGTTAATAGACGCGAGCACTCCATTCCAAGCTGTTCTGAATGATCGTTCCGCTTTTCGCGCGGGACTTTACGGGTCATGAAGGGCCGAAAACGGGCGAGTTGACCTGGACTCGCGAGTAACAGTCGGCCTGACGTGGCGTCAGTTCTTATACGGAGAACGGCGGAGCGGAGACGCTCGGTGACATCTCCACCTCGCGGACGTCGGACGGCCACACGTCACGGACGCCCGACGGCCATACTCCACGGGCGGCGGACGGCCGCACTTCACGGGCGGCGGACCGCCAGGAGGGCCATGTCGTCCGTGGTGCGGTCGCCCGTGTGCCGGCGCACCTCCTCCGCGAGCGTCGTCAGCAGGGCGCCCGGGGCGGCGAACCCACGGCCCGAGAGGCGCGCGGCCGGGTCGTAGAAGACACCGTGTGCGTCGCGCGCCTCGGACAGGCCGTCGGTGTAGAAGAGCAGCGTGGCGCCGGACGGGAACCCGGTCTCCTCCGCGCGGTCGGGCCAGGTGGCCAGGTCGTCCATGCCGAGCGGCAGCGCGGGCTGCGGGGCGTCCAAGGTGCACAGCGTGCCGTCGGCGTGCAGCAACAGGGGAGAGGGGTGGCCCCGGTTGACGATCCGGGCGCGGCCCTCGCCGTGCGGGAACTCCGCGAGCACGGCCGTCACGAACCCCTCGTACTCCACCGCCGCGTCCCTCCGCGCCGCCTCCCGCCGCGTCCCCTCCCGGGCCAGCGCCCGTTCCAGTCGCTGGGCCACCGCTTCGAGCGTCGCCTCCTGCTCGGCCGCCTCCCGGAACGCCCCGATCAGCACCGCCACCGCCGACACCGCTCCCAGCCCCTTGCCGCGTACGTCGCCGACGATGAGCCGTACGCCGTGGGGCGAGTCCTGCACCGCGTACAGATCGCCGCCGATCGACGCCCCGGCCTGCGCGGCCTCGTACCGCGCGGCGATCTCCAGCCCGCCGATCCGCTCCTGCGGCACCGGGAGCACGGCCCGCTGCGCCGCCTCGGCGATCTCCCGGGCGGTGGCGAGCCGGGCGTCGCTGCGACGGACGAGGCGGTTGATCAGTACGGCCAGTACGGCGACGGTGGCCACCGTGGCGATCTCGGTGATCGCGTCCTCATGGCCCGCGTCGTCGTAGTAGAGGCGGACGCCGGTGATGCCGACCCCCGACGCGGCGCCGGTGACCACCGTGCCGAGCAACGAGAAGAGCGGGGCCGCCACCAGGGGCGCGGCGATGAAGAAGGGGAGCGCGGTGAACTCGCGCGGGGTGAAGTGGTCGTAGAAGAGTCCGACGGCGATCAGCAGCGCGGGAAGGACGCAGGCGAGCCTGCGGGCGTACGAGAACCGCCGCCCACCCGGCTCCCGCATGACCTCCGCACCCTCTCGCTGCCCCACGGATACAGGGTTTCCGGGGTGGGCGGTGGGGCGAGCCGACGGGGCCGAGTGGGTTAGCGGGGGACGGGGAGGGACGCGGAGGGCGGGCGGGTTGAGGCCATCGGGAAGCCGGGCGGGGCTCAGCCCGCCGAAAGGCCGGTCAGTCCTGTCGCGCCCGTCAGCTCGTGGAGGGGGAGGGTGTGCTGGGTCTGGAGGACCTTGGCGCGCAGGTAGCGGACGTTGTGGGCGGTGGTGAAGACGCCCGTGGGCACGCGGTCGCGCACGGCCACGCCGAGGCCGCGCAGCTGCTGCGCCTTGTCGGGGTTGTTGGAGAGCAGGTCCAGCTCGTCGATACCGAGGGCGCCCAGCATCTGGGCCGCCGCCGTGTAGTCACGGGCGTCCTCCGGCAGCCCGAGCGCCGCGTTCGCCTCGTAGGTGTCGAGGCCCTGGTCCTGGAGGGCGTATGCGTCCAGCTTGTTGTAGAGGCCGATGCCCCGGCCCTCCTGGCGGAGGTAGAGGAGGACGCCGCCGCGGTCGGCGATCCGCTCCACCGCCTCGCGCAGCTGCGGACCGCAGTCGCAGCGGGCCGAGCCGAACACGTCGCCGGTCAGGCACTCGGAGTGCAGCCGGACCAGCGGGGCCGTGCCGGGGGCGGGGTCGCCGAGGACGATCGCCAGGTGCTCCCGGCCGTCGACGAGGTCGTGGAAGGTGACCAGTTCGGCGTCGACGCCGTAGCCGTCGTGGAAGCGCAGCGGTACCCGGACGCGGGCACGCGGGGTGGCAGCGGGAAAGTCGGGCATGCGGGTTCTCCGGTCCTGGTGCGGGCATCGCTGTGCTTCAGTTTTGAAGCACAGCGCTCGCAGCGACTCTAACCCGTGCTTCAAATTTCAAGCAACAGGATTGGGGGCACGTCACATTCCCGTCACGCGAGGCCGGCTCGGCCGTCACACGCGAGGCCCTGCCCGACCGGGGACACGCGATCCCCTCGGCCGTCACACGCCATCGCTCGGCCGTCACACACGATTGCCCTCGTCCTGCTGGCCCGACGAGCAGGCGCGGCGGCGCCAGGGGAGGTCGTCCGAGCCGGGGGCCGTCCGGGGATCCCCGCCCTGGATCGCCGTCGCGATGGCCGCGCAGATCTCCTCGAACTGGCCGATCTGCTCGGGGCTGAGATGGTCGAAGACGGCACGCCGCACCGTCTCGACATGGCCCGGCGCCGTGCGCTCCAGCAGGACCATGCCCTCGTCGGTGAGCACGGCGACACTGCCGCGCTTGTCCCACGGACAGTCCTCGCGCCGCACCACGCCGTCCTTCTCCAGCCTGGTCACGACGTACGTCAGCCGACTGCGCGTGATCTTCAGCCGCTCGGCGAGCTCGGTCATCCGCATCCGGCGCTCCGGCGCCTCGGAGAGTGCGGACAGCACCGAGTAGTAGAGGTGCGGCAGGCCGGCCTCCTGCTGGAGCTGCCGATCGAGCGCGTCCTCCAGGAGGGAACTCGCGGCGACGTAGGCGCGCCAGGCACGCTGTTCGTCGGGGGTGAGCCAGCGGGTCGTCATACGTACAGTGTAGTTATTGCTTAAAACTTGAACCAAGGGAGCGCGTCCATGCCCCAGCCCTACGTCCTGTTGTCCGCTGCCGTCTCCCTCGACGGCTTCCTGGACGACACCGGACCCGAGCGGCTGCTGCTCTCCGGCCCGGCCGACTTCGACCGGGTCGACGAGGTGCGCGCGGCCAGCGATGCCATCCTGATCGGGGCCGGCACCCTGCGCACCGACAACCCCCGGCTGCTGGTCAACTCCCCCGAGCGACGCGCGGCCCGGATCGCCGCGGGGCTCCCCGAGTACCCGTTGAAGGTCACGGTCAGTGCCTCCGGCGAACTCGATCCGGCGGCCCGGTTCTGGCACACCGGCGGCGAGAAGGTCGTGTACACGACCGACAAGGGCGCGGCACGGCTGCACGGGCTGGGCCTGCCGACGGGGCCGAACGGCGTGGCCGTGGTCTCCGTCGGCCCCGAGCTGGAGTGGACGGCCGTCCTCGACCACCTCGGAGACGTACGCGGTGTGCGCCGGCTCATGGTGGAGGGCGGCGGCCGGGTCCACACCCAGCTCCTGCAGCAGGGGCTCGCGGACGAGGTGCAGCTGGCCGTCGCACCGCTCTTCGTGGGGGAGGCGGACGCGCCCCGGCTGTTCGGGACAGGCCCCTACCCCGGAGGGCCGAAGAGCAGGCTGCGGCTGCTGGAGACCCGGCCCGTCGGCGACGTCGTCCTCATCCGCTACGCCCCCACCGTCCCCGGCACCGGCCCGGCCGTCTCCCCGCCGACCGGCACTGGCTCGACCTCGCCTGCACCCTGGCCGCCGCGTGCCCACCCTCGCGGACCGCGTTCAGCGTGGGGGCGGTCGTGGTCGCGGCCGACGGGACGGAACTGGCCCGCGGCCACTCCCGCGAGGGTGACGACCCCGTGGTCCACGCCGAGGAGGCCGCCCTCGCCAAGCTCGACCCCGCCGACCCGCGCCTCGCCTCCGCCACGGTCTACAGCAGCCTCGAACCGTGCGCCCGCCGCGCCTCCCGGCCCGCGCCCTGCGCCCGGCTGGTCCTCGACGCGGGCGTACGCCGCGTCGTCACGGCCTGGCGCGAGCCGGACACGTTCGTCAAGGACGCGGCCGCGAGCAACGCGGTGCTGTCGGCGGAGGGCGCCGAGGTGGTCGTGGTGCCGGAGTACGAGGAGCGGGCGAAGGAGCCCAACCGGCATCTGGTGGGGTGAGCGCGACCGCCGTGACGGCGGGCCGGACGGGGGCCGCCGTTCAACCGTGTGCTCAGGGGTCCCGCAGATGGCGTACACTGGTTTCAACGACGCGGGGTGGAGCAGCTCGGTAGCTCGCTGGGCTCATAACCCAGAGGTCGCAGGTTCAAATCCTGTCCCCGCTACTGAAAACCTGAGGCCGGAATCCGAAAAGGATTCCGGCCTCAGATGTTTGTGTCTGTGCATGCTGTGATGCCGCATGTCCTTTCGCCCCGTTATCTTTCCCCCTGATACGTGTCCTGGTAGGTCCCGGACCTACCAGCCCCCGATTCGTCGAGTGCCCGCGCGACCACCTCCGGCACACGGACACGGGCCTTCGGCTCTGCCCCGACCAGTCGGGGTGACGCCGTCGACGTGACACACATGGGCCGTGTCGGCATGCCTGCCTCAGGACGGCGTGTGAGGCTCGGAATCGTGGCAGGCACCTCGGTCACGGAGGCCTTCCGGGTTCGGTGCGGCGGTGGCGATGCGAGGAGGCAGTACGCGTGTCGGTGGAGAGGACCGGATCCGGGGCCGTGTCGCCGCCGGATCCGGTGGCGCTTCTCCGGAGTCGCGCGTACCTGGTGCTTCTGGCCATGGCCGCGCTGATCGGCGTACCCGTGTCCGCGGCGGCGTTCGGGTTTCTCGCCCTGGTCGGCGAGGTCCAGCCCTTGATGTACTCCGATCTGCCCGAAGCACTGGGGTTCGACGGAACACCGGCCTGGTGGCCGCTGCCGTTGCTCGCCGTCGGCGGACTGCTGGTGGGACTGACGGTCCGGTACCTCCCGGGGCACGGCGGTCATGAACCGACCGCCGGGTTCCAGGCCACCGGCGCGCCCCCACCCGTCGAACTGCCCGGCATCTTCCTCGCCGCCCTGGCGACGCTCTGCTTCGCCGCCGTCCTCGGGCCCGAGGCACCCCTCCTGGCACTCGGCAGCGGGCTCGCCGCCGGTGCCGTACGGATGGCCAGACGCGACCCGCCGGAGCAGATGAGCGCGGTGTTGGGCGCGGCGGGGAGTTTCGCGGCCGTCAGCTCGCTGCTGGGGTCGCCGCTGCTGGGGGCGTTCCTCCTGATGGAGGCCTCCGGGCTGGGCGGGCCGATGATGACGATGGTGCTGGTGCCCGGCCTGCTGGCCGCGGGTATCGGCGCGCTCGTCTTCGTCGGGCTCGGCTCCTGGACCGGGCTGGGCACCTACTCGCTTGCCCTGCACGACGTACCCGAGGCCATGCGCCCGACAGCGGCGGAGTTCGGCTGGGCCCTGGTCATCGGGCTGCCGGCCGCGCTCGTGGGTGCGGGCATCCGGCGGCTCGCCGTGCGGCTCCGCGAGCGCGTCGAGCGGCGGCGGGTGACCACCACCGTGGTCATGGGCCTGGTCGTGGCGGCACTGGCGATCGGCTACGCGGAGGGCACCGACAAACCGGCGACCGACGTGCTGTACTCGGGGCAGACGGCGCTGGACCCCTTCCTCACCCACAGCGCCGCGTACTCGGTGGGCGCGCTGGCGCTGCTGGTGCTGTGCAAGGGCCTCGCCTATTGCGTGTCGCTCAGCGCGTTCAGGGGAGGCCCGATCTTCCCCGCGATGTTCGTGGGGGCGGCGGGCGGCATCCTCTGCTCCCATCTGCCGGGACTGAGCCTGGTCGCGGGGTTCGCGATGGGCATCGGGGCGATGAGCGCGGCCATGCTGCGGCTTCCGCTGGTCTCCGTCCTGCTGGCCACCCTGCTGCTCGGGGCCCAGGGCATCACCGTCATGCCGCTGGTGATCGTCGCGGTGGTGGTCGCGTACGTCGCCACGGTGAGGCTGACACCGTTGCCCGATGTTCCCGCCGGCCGCTGAGCAGCAGCACCGGGCAGGACGGGCCGCCACCACCAACGCCGACCGCAGCATCCGGTGCCGGGGCGCCGTATGCCGTCGCCT
The DNA here is from genome assembly GCF_020982545.1 of Streptomyces sp. MNU76. GTDB lineage: Bacteria > Actinomycetota > Actinomycetes > Streptomycetales > Streptomycetaceae > Streptomyces. Next base: position 84,567 of record NZ_JAJKLK010000009.1, read on the forward strand.
GGTTCCTCGACGCACCCCACCGACATCAGCCAGGAGGATTTTCTGCCCGCCCAGAACAGGGCCGGGCAACCCGAGGATCCGGAAGCGGGTGGCGGCCTCATGCCGGTCGCGGCGGCGGGACCGGGTTCACCGCCGCGACCGGCCTCGGTTCACTGCCAGAACACCTCTTCCACGATGATCCGCGGGTCCTCGACGCGCCGGATGAAGGTGTAGATCATCCAGCCGTGTCCGCTGTCGAAGAGGAAGACGCGGGGCCCGTGGGGATCGCTGGACAGAACCGGCTCGACCTTTACGCCGTCGGGGAGGTCCGCATCGGCGTCCGCGCCGCCACCGCGGGCGTCCCGCACCCTGGCAGCGCCGTTCGGCACCCTGCCGCCGTTCCGTCCGGCGTTCCACAAGTGCCGCGTATGCGCAGGTCAGCGGAAGTCTGAGCGTTCCAGCGTCCCGAAGATCCCGGAGGAATGGCGGCTGGGACGGGGCCGGGCACAGTCTTGGGTCATCGCCACCACGGCGTCCCACCGGAACGAGCGGGGACTCCGTGATCGGCACGAGCGAACAGGGCGCCCCTGCGCCCGTTCGCCGTACGACGGCCCTCTTCCGAATGCTCAGAGAAAGCAGTCCCTCATGCGTATCACCACTCGTACCGCCCCTCGTACCGCCGCTCGTTTCGCCGCCCGAGCAGCCGCCTCCTCCATGGTCGTCGCGGCCGCCCTCGCGGTGATCGGTTTCCAGGGCGCCGGGCAGGCCGCCTCCGCCGCCCCGCAGAAGAAGGCGCCCTCGATCGTCACGTGCACCGCGGCGAACACCGAGGTGACCGTCTCCACGCCGACCCGCCCGATCAACCACCTGCTGCTCAAGGCCACCAACACCGGCTCGAAGCCCTGCTACGTCTACAGCGCCCCGTTCCTCAGGGCCGGCGCGGACGCCCAGGCCCCGGTGGCGTGGGCCGAGGAGACGACGCCGCAGTCCGTGCTGATGCTCGAGCCCGGCAAGTCCGCGTACGCCGGCATCACGACGTACTCCCCCGACGGTGAGGGCGGCAGCAGCATCAAGACCCTGGGCGTGATCTTCGCCGACAGGAAGGGCGACGCGACGGGCGCGGAGAAGACCCTGAAGCTGTCCAAGGGCGGCGTCTTCTTCAACAGCGCCGCCACCGTCACCTACTGGCAGGGCAACGCGGCGGACGCCCTCGCCTGGTAGCGCGTACGGCAGATCGGACGGATGCCCCCGCCCGCCCTCGAACCGTGGGCCCGGTGTTCAGGACAGGGGCGGCTCGCGACCCGAGAAATGGAGCGAACCGACGTTGCCGGCCTGAATCACCGGGCCATGCTGAACGCCACCACTGATCGTGTTGTGCACATCCGCGGCCTGTTGCCTCTCCCCGCCGGGCATCAAGTCATCGAGTATCGACCGCGGTTCGGACGCGGCGGCCGGGTTGGACTGCAGAGTGCGACGCAACCGCGTTCGCCACTCCGACTCCACATCCAGGGCCGTCTGCTCGTCACCAGCCTCCAGCGCCGCCGTCAGCTCGTCCCGCGACGTCTCCAGCTCCCCCTCGATCACGTCCTCTTCACCACCACGGTGACGCGAGAAGAACGAGACCATGCGGTCACGGGCCTGTGTCCAGGAGTCCGTCGCCATCTGCTGAACGAATGCCGTGGCTCCCGCGGCAGCGAGTGCCATCAACTCAGCTTCCACCGAACCCCCTTTGCAAGATCGTTCTCGACGCCTGGCCCTTTCATGGGCTTCCCACCGCCACTGTCCCCCATGCGCTGACGGTAGGGCACAGCACCGGTTGGCGACAGAGCGCGTCAGCCTCCGTAGATCGAGCTCTATAGATCGAGCCAGTCGCCCCGGGAACGCCACAGCGCCCGACCCGACCGAAGTCGACTCGGGCGCTGCACCGCAGGTCGGAGGGATGTCCCCCACCCGCGAACCGTAGGCCCTGTGGGACTCGAACCCACAACCAATGGATTAAAAGTCCACTGCTCTGCCAATTGAGCTAAGGGCCCAGGCGATGTTGCCTCCCCGAGCATAGCCGGACGTGGCCGGGAGTCCGATCGGGTATCGGTACCCGGCCGCGTCGGAGGGCCGCAAAAAGGTCCGCCGCAGAACAGAACGGGCGGAAGATCGGCGGAAGTCGGGCGAGTTGGCCGGGCCGGGCCCCCTCCCGTCGCCACGGAACGGCGGCGCGTCGCACCGACCGAACGGCAGGGGACCGAGCCCGGCCACGAACTCACGAACTCACGAACTCACGACGTCACGACGGATCACAAATCAACGGATCACGCGGGATCACGGATCGACGGAATCGACGGATCACGGATCGCGGATCGCGGATCGCGGATCGCGGATCGACGATCGGCTCCGGCGTCGCCTTCCGTGCCGCCTCACGAGCCACGCTCCGCTCGTGCTCGGGGTTGAGGAAACAATGGCGGGCGGATACGGCCCACCACAGCGCCGCGAAGCCCGGCACCACGAGCACGGCGACGGGGGCGTAGTTGAAGTTCTCCCAGGTGACCGGGGAGAGCTGCGGGAGCATGAACAGGACGGTGATGAAGAGGACCCAGACCACCGCGACGATGCCGATCACCCGCGACCAGCGGCCCAGGTGCCGGGGCCCGCGCTCGAACGCGTCGCCCTTGCGCAGCCTCAGCAGGGTCGGGATGACGTACGCGATGTAGAGGCCGATCACCGCGATGGAGGTGACGGCGGCGTACGCCGTCACATTGATCAGATACGGGAGGCCGAGGAGCAGCGCGCCGCCCGCCGCCAGCCAGACCGCCGCCACGGGGGTAGCGCGTGCGGGGGCTGACCGTGTGCGGGGGCTGACCGTGTGCCAGACGTGCGAGAACGGGAGCGCCCCGTCGCGCGAGAAGGCGTCTCTGCCCCTTTCCGGGGACGTGACATGCGCCACACCGTGGCCGAAAACCGGCGGGGGGAGGGGAAACCGAAGGGCCCGTACGACCGAAGTCGTACGGGCCCTTCTCTGTTTCAGTTGGCGTCAGCCGTTGCGCTTCCAGCGCGGCTTGTCGTCACGACGGCCGAAGGAGGAGCCGGTGCCGCTGCCGCTGCCGCGGTGGTCGTCACGACGGCCGTACGGGCGCTCGTGGCCGCCGGAGCGGAAGCCCGGACGGTCGCCCTGGCGGTCGCGGTTGAAGGGACGGTCGCTGCCCCGGTGCCCACCGCGCTCGTCACGACGCTCGAAGGAACGACCGCCACGGTCGTTGTCCCGGCGGACCCCGCCACGGTCGTTGCGGTCACGGTCGAAGGAACGCCCACCGCGCTCACCGTCACGGCGCTCGAACCCACCGCGTTCGTTGTCCCGGCGGAACCCGCCACGGTCGTCGCGGCGCTCGAAGGAACGCCCACCGCGCTCACCGTCACGACGCTCGAACCCACCGCGCTCGTTGTCCCGACGGAACCCGCCACGGTCGTCGCGGCGCTCGAAGGAACGGCCGCCACGGTCGTTGTCCCGGCGGAAGCCACCACGGTCGTTGTCACGACGCTCGAAGGAACGCCCGCCACGGTCGCCGTCCCGACGGTCGTCACGGCGGTCGAAGCCACCGCGCTCGCCGTCGCGGCGGAACCCGCCACGGTCGCCGCGCTCGCCGCGGTCGTTGTCACGACGCTCGTAGCCGTTGCCCCGCTCCTCGCGGCGCTGGCGCGGCTGGTCGTACGCCGGACGCTCGTGCACGGGCTGCTCGACGATCGCGGCCGGGGCCTCGACCGACGAGGCACCGTCCGCCTCGACGAGGGCGACGGCGGACTCCGCGGCCTCGGCGGCCGCGGCGGCCGCGGCCGCGACAGCGGCCTCCGGGTCCTCGCCCCGCTCCCGGGCCGCACGCGCGGTCAGCCGGTCGGCCTCCTCGCGCAGTTCGCCGGCGCGGCGCGTGGCCCGCTCCAACTCCTTGGTGAGGTGAGCGACTTCACGCTCGGCCTGCTGCGCGGCGTTGCCGGCGGACTCGGCCTGGACCTCGGTCATCGACCGGGCGCCCGTGATGTCGGCCACCTCGGGGTCGAACGTCGTGCCGCCCTGGATGATGTGACGCCCGGCGTCGACGCCCGCGTCCTCCATCAGCCGGAAGATCTGGCGGCGCTGGTGCGGCAGGGAGAGGGACACGACCGTGCCCGTACGCCCGGCACGTGCCGTACGGCCGGCCCGGTGCAGGTAGTCCTTGTGGTCGCCGGCCGGGTCCACGTTGAGGACGAGGTCGATGCCGTCGACGTGGATGCCTCGGGCGGCGACGTCGGTCGCGACGAGCGCGTTGACGTAACCGTCCTTGAAGTCGGCCAGCGTGCGGGTCCGCGCGCCCTGGGTCATGCCGCCGTGCAGCGCGTCGGCCTTCACACCGGCGTCGCGCAGCTGCTCGGCGATGCGGTCGGCGCCCAGCTGGGTGCGGACGAAGATGATCGTGCGGCCCTTGCGGGAGGCGATGGCGGCCGTGACCGGCGCCTTGTCCTTCGGCTTCACGATGAGGATGTGGTGCGACATGGTCGTGACGTTGCCCTGGGCGCTGTCGACCTCGTGCGAGACCGGGTTGACCAGGTAGCGCTTGACCAGGGTGGAGATCTCGTTCTCCATGGTCGCGGAGAACAGCATCCGCTGGCCGCCGGCCGGGACCTGGTCGAGCAGCTCGGTGACCTCGGGCAGGAAGCCCAGGTCCGACATCTGGTCGGCCTCGTCGAGGACGGCGATCTGGACGTTCTCCAGCGAGCAGGCACCGCGGTTGATGATGTCGCGGAGACGGCCGGGGGTGGCGACGAGGACGTCGACGCCGCGCTCCAGGGCGTAGATCTGGTTGCCCATCGACGTACCGCCGCAGACGACCTTCATCTTCAGGCCGAGGACGTCGCCGTACGGCTGGAGCGCGTCCGCGACCTGCATCGCGAGCTCACGGGTCGGGGTGAGGATGACGGCGCGGGGCTTGTGCTTCTCGGTGCGGCCGCCGGCCAGCGTGGCCAGGGTCGGCAGGCCGAAGGAGAGGGTCTTGCCGGAGCCGGTGCGGCCTCGGCCGAGGATGTCCTTGCCGGCCAGGGCGTCCGGGATGGTCGCGGCCTGGATCGGGAAGGGGGTGGTCACGCCGTTCTGCGCGAGCTTGCGCACGACGCCCTCGGGGAGACCGAGGGTCGCGAAGGTGACCTCGGGGGCCGCCGTCTCGACGGAGTCGTTCTCGCCGTTCTCGGGCACGACAACGTGATCAGTACTGGAAATGGACATGCGTATGCGAAACCTTCCGGAGTCTCGTCGGCACGCGCCCGTCAACTCCGTGATTCGCACACGACCGCCTCTATGCGGTCCGCCACGGCAAGGGAGAGTACGCGCCACACGGCGCGCTCTGCGGTGGCGCCGGGCAAATGGGATCAAACGATCTACCACCATACGCACCCACCACCCCCCAAGGCAAACTGAGCAGATAGCCGCAGGTCAGGGATGTGCGGCCGATCAGCGGGGCACGGGGCGCGGGGAGGGCCGCCGACGGGGCTGCGGCGAGACCCGTGTGCGCAGTGAACAACGCCACGAAACCAGCGGGGCCGGAGCGCAGCGTCTGCGGCGGACGCGAGGCAGGGGCCCTCAGAAGCGGCGGCCTCAAGCGCGGCGCCTCCGGCGGACGTACCACCCGTACCACCCGTACCACCCGTCCGGATGGTGGCGACGCGACAAGACCGGCGCGGCCCGAGGCAGCGCCTTCAGCGGGCGCGACGGGACCAACCGTGTGGCCGGTGGGACGGCGCAGAACCGGCGGCCCCAAAGCGCGGGCTCCCGCCGCGGGCCGCACCGAGGCCCGCCAGGGCGTGGCGCAGCCCCAGCCCCGACCGGACCCCACCGGCGCCATCCGACCACCACCGCCCACACGCCCGCCATCCGACCACCACCGCCCACACGCCCGCCATCCGACCACCACCGTCCACACGCCCGCCGACCGGACAGCACCGTCCCCACCCGCGCCCTCATCCGCGCCCCCAACCGGCCGCACCCGCCCCGCGCCCGCCCCGGCAATCCGGCCGAGCCCGCCTGCGCGCTCCCCTCCCCGCCCACACACGACACGCCCTCCGCCCAACCGCCGGAGGGCTAGGCCGTGTTGCCCGCCTGGGGTGCCGGCTCGCGTTCCATCAGTTGTGCTCCCTGTTCGTGCGCGGACGAGGACGGCTCGGCCGAGGGTTCCGGCGACGGCGAGGGCTCCACCGGCTTCGTCGGCTTCGTCGGCTCCGGCTCGGGCGGCACCACCGTCGGCGTGGGAGTCGGCTCGCCCTTAGTCGGCTCGGGCTTCTCCGGCCGCTCCCCCTTCCCCTCGTCCTTGCCCCCCTTGGGCGGCGCCGCCTTGCCGGACGGCTTCGCCGCCCCGGACGCCGACGCGGAGGCGGACGCGGACTCGGCGGCGGAGGGGTCGGGCGAGGCGGAACCCCGGCGCTTGCCCTGCCCGGACTGGTACCCCGTGCCGCCTCCGCCCGTCACCGCGGAGCCCCCGTCCGGCTTCTCCCCACCTGGTTGCCCCACGGACGGCGACGGCCCGGGCTTCCGCCCGTCGTCCCCCACGCTCATACAGCCGCCGGCTGCCGCGACGGCCAGGACCGTGGCGGCCAGACGGACGGATACGTTCAAGGCGCGCACGGCGGCCACCTCCGAGGGGGGCGAGTGAGGAGTCCCCCTGCCCAACTCCCGCCGCCGACAAGAGGACACGCGCACACCGGCAGCGCCCCGAAGGGGCACGGGGACCGCGCGACCAGCCCCACCCACCCGTACGGACCTACGGCGCCGACCCACCCACCCGCGCAGCCGACGCACCCACGCAGCCGGCACACCCGAGACGGCAGCCCGCCCCGAAAGCGTCTCGGCGACCGCGACTATCCGTACCCCAGCGCATGCAACCGCGCGTCATCGATCCCGAAGTGGTGCGCGATCTCGTGCACCACGGTCACCTCGGTCTCCGCGACCACCTCCTCCCGCGAGTCGCACATCCGCAGCGTCGGCCCCCGGTAGATCGTGATCCGGTCCGGCAGCACCCCGGCGTACCACTCCCCCCGATCCGTGAGCGGAGTCCCCTCGTACAGCCCGAGCAGCTCGGGATCGTCGGCGGGCGGCTCGTCCTCCACGAACACCGCCACGTTGTCCATCAGCCGTGTCAGCTCCGGCGGAATCCGGTCCAACGCCTCGGCGACCAGTTCCTCGAACTCCTCGCGCGTCATCTCCAGCACACGGCCATTGTCATGCACGACCCCGCCACCCGCCCCCGCATATCCGTCCTCACCCCTGGGCATACGGGACCAATGGCACGCGTCCCCGCCGCCCCGGCCCACCGCACCACCGACGCCGACACCCCGACACCCCCGACACCGCCATGAGGACCGTTGTGCGGACCGCTCTGCGCCGCGTCTCCCGGGCCATGCCACGTGCCCCTCGCGCTCTGGCCCGGCACTACCGCTCCCGCCGCACCCAGCCGACCCTCGAACTGGTCCACCACCCCCATCCCTGGGGACGCGCGCTGGGCCTCGTCGCGGTCGTGCTGCTCGGCGCCTGGCTGGGCCTGCTGATCGTCGGGAACGTCCGCACCCCCGTCGGCCCCATGAACACGACGATGACCCTGCGCCCGTCCCTCACCGGCGGCACGAAGATCAACGTCTCCCCGCTCGGCGCCCTGGAACTGGCCAGCCACAACGCCCCCGTACGCCTGGACGTGAACGTCGACCAGCTCGACCCGGAACGCGCTCAGGCCCTGGTCGACCACCCCGAGCGGATCTCCGGACTGCAGGAGGAGATCGCCTCGGACGTGCAGCACGGCACCGTCGACCTGGCCGTACGGTCGGGCGTCGCCGTCGTCGTCGGGGCCACCACGCTCGGCCTCGCCGTGTTCCGCCGCCCCCGCCGCGCCCTCGCCGCGGGCGGCCTCGCGCTCGCCCTGCTGGCCGGCGCCGGTGGTACGGCCGCCGCCACCTGGAACCCCAACTCCGTCCTGGAACCCAAGTTCTCGGGCCTGCTCTCCTCCGCGCCCTCCCTGGTCGGCAACGCGCGCAGCATCGTCACGGAGTTCGACATCTACCAGAAGGAGTTGGCCCGCCTGGTGACGAACGTGACCAAGCTGTACGACGTCACGTCCACGCTCCCCGCGTACCAGCCGGACCCCACGACCATCCGCGTCCTGCACGTCTCCGACATCCATCTGAACCCCGCGAGCTGGAAGATCATCGCCTCGCTGGTGGAGCAGTACGAGATCAATGTCATCGTCGACTCCGGCGACACCATGGACCACGGCAGCGCCGCCGAGAACGCGTTCCTGGACCCGATCGCCGACCTCGGCGCGCCGTACGTCTGGGTGCGCGGCAACCACGACTCGCGCGAGACACAGCGCTATCTGGAGGGCATCGACAACACGCACGTCCTCGACGAGGGCAGGGCGGTGACCGTCGGCGGGCTGCGCTTCGCGGGGATCGGGGACCCGCAGTTCACCCCGGACCGCTCGACCGACAAGGCGGGCCTGCCCTCGGAGGAGGTGGCCGGACGGCAGCTGGCGGACGCGCTGCGCGCCCAGCGGGCGGCGGGCAGTCCCGTGGACATCGCGATCGCCCACAACCCGGACGCGGCCCGGGAGACGGACGGCCAGGTCCCGCTCGTGCTCGCCGGGCATGTGCACCACCCGGAGATGGAGGTCCTCGACCGGGGCACCCGCCTGCGCATCGAGGGCTCGACCGGCGGCAGCGGTCTGCGCGCCGTGGAGGGCAAGTACCCCGATCCCATCCAGGCCTCGGTCCTGTACCTCGACCGCGACAACCGGCGCCTGCAGGCCTGGGACGAGATCAAGCTCGGCGGGCTGGGCCTGACGACGGCCGAGGTCAGTCGCCACCTGCCGAAGGAGAACCAGCCGGGGGCCGAACCCGGGGACGAGCGGTCCCCGTCACCCACCGGGACCACGTCGACGGACGGGGCCCCCGGCGGCCCGTAAACCGTTTTGGCGATACCTCCCGCCATCCCATATGCTTCTCACGTCCCCGACGCGCTGAGAAGCGCCCAGGCGGGCCGATAGCCCTCATCGTCTAGCGGCCTAGGACGCCGCCCTTTCAAGGCGGTAGCACGGGTTCGAATCCCGTTGGGGGCACGCAACACACTGTGCGAGACTAGTCCCGCACAAGCTTGGTCCTGTGGAGCAGTTTGGAGTGCTCGCCACCCTGTCAAGGTGGAGGCCGCGGGTTCAAATCCCGTCAGGACCGCTGGTGTTTCACGTGAAACATCGCGGCTGGGTAGCTCAGTTGGTACGAGCGATCGCCTGAAAAGCGATAGGTCGCCGGTTCGACCCCGGCCCCAGCCACAGCGAACGAAGACCCCCTCCGGGCAACCGGAGGGGGTCTTCGCGTGTACGGCAGCGGACGTGTGCGCGGTGCGCCGTGACGGCCCCACGCAAAAGCGTTCGCCCCTCGTTTCCCGGAGGTGAGATCCTGGGTCGCGTATGTCCACTCACCCCGCCCCCGCCTTCGGCGCCCTCGCCCCCCGTCTGGCCGAGCTGTCCCTGCGCGACGCGCACCGGCTCGGCCGCAGACTCGAAGGCGCGCGCAAGATCCGTAAGCCCGAGGCCCGGGCCGCCGTTCTCGCCGAGATCGAGGCGGAGGTCGCCAAGGGCGAGTCCCGCATGGCTGAGCGCGCCGCACGCGTGCCGGCCGTCTCGTACCCCGAGCAGCTGCCCGTCAGCCAGAAGAAGGACGAGATCGCGGCCGCCATCCGCGACCACCAGGTCGTCATCGTCGCGGGCGAGACCGGCTCCGGCAAGACGACCCAGATCCCGAAGATCTGCATGGAGCTGGGGCGTGGCGTACGCGGCATGATCGGGCACACCCAGCCCCGCCGTATCGCCGCCCGTACGGTGGCCGAGCGCGTCGCGGAGGAACTGCGGACGCCGCTCGGCGAGGCCGTCGGCTGGAAGGTGCGGTTCACCGACCAGGTCAACCCGGACGCCACCTTCGTCAAGCTGATGACGGACGGCATCCTGCTCGCCGAGATCCAGACGGACCGCGAGCTGCGCGCCTACGACACGATCATCATCGACGAGGCCCACGAGCGGTCCCTCAACATCGACTTCCTGCTGGGCTATCTCGCCCAGCTGCTGCCCAAGCGCCCCGACCTCAAGGTCGTCATCACCTCCGCGACCATCGACCCCGAGCGCTTCTCCCGCCACTTCGGCGACGCGCCGATCGTCGAGGTCAGCGGTCGGACGTACCCCGTGGAGGTGCGCTACCGCCCCCTCCTCGAAGAGGACTCCGAGGACGCCGACCGCGACCAGATCACCGCCATCTGCGACGCGGTCGAGGAGCTTCAGGGCGAGGGCAAGGGCGACATCCTGGTCTTCCTCTCCGGTGAGCGCGAGATCCGGGACACGGCCGACGCCCTGAACAAGAAGAACTACCCCCGCGCCGGAAGCGCTCATGGGCAGGCCACCGAGGTCCTCCCCCTCTACGCCCGGCTCTCGCACGCCGAGCAGCACCGCGTCTTCCAGCGGCCCGATGCAGGAACAGCCCGCAGGATCGTTCTGGCCACCAACGTCGCCGAGACCTCCCTGACGGTCCCCGGGATCAAGTACGTCATCGACCCCGGCTTCGCCCGCATCAGCCGCTACAGCCACCGCACCAAGGTCCAGCGGCTCCCGATCGAGGCGATCTCCCAGGCCAGCGCCAACCAGCGCAAGGGCCGCTGCGGCCGTACGTCCGACGGTGTCTGCATCCGGCTCTACAGCGAGGAGGACTTCGAGGCCCGCCCCGAGTTCACGGACGCGGAGATCCTCCGGACGAACCTCGCCTCCGTCATCCTCCAGATGACCGCGGCCGGCCTCGGCGACATCGAGAAGTTCCCCTTCATCGACCCGCCGGACCACCGCAACATCCGCGACGGCGTCCAGCTCCTCCAGGAGCTCGGCGCGCTCGACCCGGCGCAGAAGGACGTACGCAAGCGCCTCACCCCGATGGGCCGCAAGCTCTCCCAGCTGCCCGTCGACCCGCGCCTGGCCCGCATGGTCGTGGAGGCCGACAAGAACGGCTGCGCCCGCGAGGTCATGGTGATCGCCGCCGCTCTCTCCATCCAGGACCCGCGCGAACGCCCTGCCGACAAGCAGGCCCAGGCGGACCAGCAGCACGCCCGCTTCAAGGACGAGACCAGCGACTTCCTCGCCTTCCTCAACCTCTGGCGGTACGTACGCGAGCAGCAGAAGGAGCGCGGCTCGTCGTCGTTCCGGCGGATGTGCAAGCAGGAGTACCTGAACTTCCTGCGCATCCGTGAGTGGCAGGACATCTACAGCCAGCTGCGGACGGTCGCGAAGCAGATGGACATCCATCTCAACGAGGACGACGCCCCGGAACAGCACATCCATGTCTCCCTCCTCGCCGGCCTGCTCTCCCACATCGGCATGAAGGACGTGAAGGACGCCGGGAGCGAGGGCGGCCGGAACACGGGGAAGAACGAGTATCTGGGCGCCCGGAACGCCAAGTTCGCGATCTTCCCGGGCTCGGCCCTCTTCAAGAAGCCCCCGCGGTTCGTGATGTCCGCGGAGCTGGTGGAGACGAGTCGCCTCTGGGCCCGGGTCAACGCGAGGATCGAGCCCGAGTGGGTCGAACCCCTCGCCGGGCACCTCCTCAAGCGCACGTACAGCGAGCCGCACTGGGAGAAGGACCAGGCGGCCGTGATGGCGTACGAGAAGGTCACGCTGTACGGCGTGCCGATCGTCGCCCAACGGAAGATCAACTACGGCCGGATCGACGCGGAGGCCAGTCGCGAGCTGTTCATCCGCAACGCGCTCGTCGAGGGCGACTGGCGGACGCACCACAAGTTCTTCGCCGACAACCGCAAGCTCCTCAGCGAGGTCGAGGAGTTGGAGCACCGGGCGCGGCGTCGGGACATCGTGGTCGACGACGACACGCTCTTCGACTTCTACGACCAGCGGGTCCCGGAGCATGTCGTCTCCGGCGCCCACTTCGACTCCTGGTGGAAGCACAAACGCCACGAGCAGCCGGACTTCCTGGACTTCGAGCGCGAGATGCTCATCCGGGAGTCCGCCGAGGCGGTCACCAAGGCCGACTATCCGGACTCCTGGCGCCAGGGGCAGCTGAAGTTCCGGGTGACGTACCAGTTCGAGCCGGGCGCCGACGCGGACGGTGTGACCGTCCACATCCCTCTCCAGGTCCTCAACCAGGTCACCGACGAGGGCTTCGACTGGCAGATCCCGGGCCTGCGGGAGGAGGTGGTGACGGAGCTGATCCGTTCCCTCCCGAAGCCCATCCGCAGGAACTACGTACCGGCGCCGAACTTCGCCCGGCGTTTCCTGGACCAGGCGGTCCCGCTCCAGGAGCCGCTGCCGGTGACGATGGCCCGCGAGCTCAAGCGCATGGTGGGGGTGCCGCTGACCCCCGAGGACTTCGACTGGTCCCGGGTCCCCGACCACCTGAAGATCACCTTCCGGATCGTCGACGAGCGGCGCCGGAAACTCGCCGAGGACAAGGACCTGGAGTCGCTGCGACTGCGGCTGAAGCCGAAGGCACGTCAGGCCCTCTCCCAGGCGGCCGCCGCCACCGCCGAGCGCCAGGGCGGCGAGTCCGTGGAGCGGACGGGGCTGACGGACTGGACGATCGGCTCGCTCCCCCGGGTCTTCGAGACCCGCAGGGCCGGGCAGCCCGTGAAGGCCTATCCCGCACTGGTGGACGACGGCCCGACGGCGAACACCGTCTCCGTACGCCTCTTCGACACGGAGGCGGAGCAGGCGGAGGCGATGTGGAAGGGCACCCGCAGACTCATCCTCCGAAACATTCCGGTCAACCCTGCGAAGTTCGCGAGCGAAAAGCTCACCAACGCACAGAAGCTGGCACTGTCCGCCAATCCGCACGGTTCGATCCAGGCACTCTTCGACGACTGCGCGATGGCCGCGGCCGACAAGTTGGTCGCCGACTTCGGCGGGCCGGCGTGGGACGAGTCCTCGTACCGCAAGCTGTACGACAAGGTGCGCGCGGAGATCGTCGACACCACGGTCCGCACGGTCGGCCAGGTGCAGCAGGTGCTGGCCGCCTGGCAGGCCTGTGAACGCCGCCTGAAGTCCACCCGCAGCCCGGCCCTCCTCGCCAACCTCACGGACGTACGGGGGCAGCTGGACGCCCTCGTGAAGCCCGGGTTCGTCACGGAGGCGGGGCTGCGGCGGCTGCCGGACCTGATGCGCTACCTGGTGGCGGCCGACCGCCGGCTGCAGCAGATGCCGACCGGCGTCCAGCGGGACACCTCCCGGATGGAGAAGGTCCACGAGATGCGCGACGAGTACGCCTGGCTGCTGGAACAGCTGCCCCAGGGGCGGCCCGTGCCCTCCTCGGTGACGGAGATCCGCTGGATGATCGAGGAACTGCGGGTCAGCTACTTCGCGCACGCCCTGGGCACGGCCTACCCCGTCTCCGACAAGCGGATCGTGAAGGCGATCGACGCGGCGGTTCCGTAATCGGCCATGTACACCGGGTGAGTTCGACCGCGGGGCCACCGCTCCTGTACAGTCTCTTCTCGCAGGCCAGCGCGGCAACAAGGCGCGGACTGCGAAACCTGGTCCTGTGGAGCAGTTTGGAGTGCTCGCCACCCTGTCAAGGTGGAGGCCGCGGGTTCAAATCCCGTCAGGACCGCACGATCGCCAGAGGCCCGCATCCGATGAGGATGCGGGCCTCTTCCGTGTGCGACGGCGGGCGATCACCCAAGAGCGCGGGACACTGAGGCTGTTGGGCGGGTGCGGGTCCCATGGGGCTGTCGCGCAGTTCCCCGCGCCCCTGGAGGGAGTCTGCGGCCCCACCCTCGACGCCGTGGGGGTTGACGGCGTCACATTCCGCCGGTACTTCAGAATTCAGGGCCCAGAGACCCCCGGAGGTGGCGTATGGCGGCGTCCGTTCGGCACGAGACCCGCGCATTGCTCCGTGCTCACCTGTCGGCCGCCTCCTCGTACCGTCACCTCACCCGCCACTGCCCGATCTGCCACCGCCTGCTGCGGCTGGCGACGGAGCACCCCACGGGCGGCGAGGACGGCACCGACAGCCCCACGGAGGTCGAGACGCCCGCCAAGGCGTGAGACGCGTCCCGCAGGGAACACACTCGGCGAGGGGCCTGCCACGCTCAACTCCCGCCCCCTCTACCGCAGATGTCGCCCGGGCAACAAGCAGCCCGGTGTGTGACGGGTGTCACTGAACGAGTTTTCGGAACGCCGGTTCTTACCAGTCCCCTACAACTAGTCAATTTAATATGTGCAATTGCACCAGTCACCGGAGTCCTGCACAGGAGATCCGACACCCCTCCCCAGAGTCCGACAAGCCCGCTCACAACCCGCCGCTTCCGGACCTGGAACCACCCGATCGACTGGTCCCGGCCCCTGGTCCGCACACAAAAAGATCGCGCTGGACCCGGCGGAGTCCAGCGCGATCTACGACGCACCCTTGGTGCTTGCCTGACGAAAACCCGGGAAGCCTGGGCCTCCCGGAAAGCTCTGTGTGGCTCGGGCGTGGGAACTGTTGGGGCAGAACCCGCGTCGCTTGAAGCTGCTGAGCGGTGCTTTCAGGCTTCCGACCGATTGGGGGACCAGCCGAAATGCCCTGTCATGCGGTGATTCAGGCCTCGCTGCGCTGCTGCGGAATGCCCGCGAGCAGTGCGCGGACCTCAGCCTCGCGGTAACGGCGGTGTCCGCCGAGCGTGCGGATGGACGTGAGCTTGCCGGCCTTCGCCCACCGCGTGACCGTCTTGGGGTCGACGCGGAACATGGTGGCGACCTCAGCCGGGGTCAGCAGCGGCTCGGCATCAGGGGTGCGAGCGGTCATGAGCGGCCTCCTCGGGAGAACCGAACCTTCTCGGTTCTTTCCTCTAAATTCTGCACCTTGACCCGCGTTGCCCGAAATGGCGGACGCGAGTCGAGTCGGTTATAGGACGAACGGCTTGTCCTCGGCACTACAACTACACCATCTGTCCAGCCGCGTCGGCCAAACCGATGGAATTGCCCTCCCAGGTGTTCATCAGCGACGGATGCCGATGGACCATGCCATAGCGGACAGTCACGCCACTGTGACGATCAGTCACAGTGGCGTGCAGGAGTCACGAGACCCCCCAATAGCGTGCAATGCTGAGATTCCACCCATACGTGGGCAGAAGGAGCCTCCCCCGGGCTCCTTGTCCTATTTTGACACGAGGAGGTGCGTAAGAGGCAAGGCCCGCGTAAGTGCAATCCGTCACGCTTGGCGGCTTCTTGACACAAAAGCCCGGAACAGGGACCTACGTCCCACGATGACACGCGCAGGTCAGTGCGCTGCGTCAAGCTTGGGTCAAGGGTGGACAGTTCACCATGGTTCGGCTTTCGTGGAAAGCCTTTTCCCATCGGCCCCACAAGTCACAAGTACGGACGCGACGTTGAGCCGGTTCAACCGGTTCGGCCCGGTTCAGTTCGCCGAGCGCCGGTCCCGTACCGCCCGCCAGCGCTCGACCAGGCGCCCGTAGGCCTCCCCGGCGGCGAGGCCGTCCCCGCCGCGCAGGGCCTCGATGCCCTCGGCGACGTCGGCGGCGGAGTGGTCCCCGTCCAGTTCGGCGGCGGGCAGGACGTGCACGAGGCCGCCGTAGTCCAGCTCGACCAGCGAGCGCGGGTGGAACTCCTCCAGCCAGCGCCCCACGTCGATCAGGCCGTCGATGAGCGGGCCCTCGTCGATGGTGTCCCGCAGGGTCCGCAGCCCCCGCGCCACGCGCCGGCGGGCCTGCACCATGGGAGTGCGATAGCGAAGCACCGGCGAGATCTCGCCGGATTCCTTCTCGCCCGACCCCTTCTCGTACGTCCGCTCCTCGTCCGAGACGAGGACGAACCAGCTCAGCGGCACCTGCCAGGTCGCGGTGCGGATCCACGGCCGGGCGTCGGGGTTGCCGGCCATCCAGCGCTCGTAGTCCTGGCTCGCCTGGTGGCGCACCAGCGGCGGCAGCACCGCGTCCAGGACGGGGGCCGGCAGCTCCTCGGCCAGGTCGCCGAGCGCCTGCCAGCCCCGCAGCCGGGTCCGCCAGGGGCAGACACAGACCACCCCGTCGACCTCCAGCACGAAGGCGTCGTCGCTCTCGTGCACCGGAACCGGCACCGGCGGGGTCGGCAGCAGGTCGGCCAGCGAGCGGCGCAGCTCGTCCTGGTACGAGGGGCGGTCGGGGCGCCGGGCGTAGCGGGCCCAGTGGCCGCGCTCGGGCTCGGGGAAGGCCGCCAGCGGCTCGTACACGCGGAGGTAGGACGCGTACGGGACGATCACCGAGGACACCTTGGGCACGCCTGCTCCCTCCCCCGGCTGCCACCGGGGAAACCTGCGGAACCCGCCCACGGGCGGGCCGGAAAACTGTGCGGGTCGCACCACGTCCGTACTCCGGCCGGGGGGTGATCCTGATGCTGCGCCGCTGTACGGCGGACGAAGGCTCTAATCTCATGCTCACAGACCCCGCCACCCGTACGGGAGCCTGTAACCAACCGCCGCTTCTTACCCAGGAGTCACCACAGTGACCGAAGTATCTGACGGCGTCCTGCACACCCTGTTCCACTCGGACCAGGGCGGTCACGAGCAAGTCGTGCTCTGCCAGGACCGGGCCAGCGGCCTCAAGGCCGTCATCGCCCTTCACTCCACCGCGCTCGGCCCCGCTCTCGGCGGGACGCGCTTCTACCCGTACGCGACCGAGGCGGAGGCCGTCGCCGACGCCCTGAACCTCGCGCGCGGCATGTCGTACAAGAACGCCATGGCCGGTCTCGAGCACGGCGGCGGCAAAGCCGTGATCATCGGCGACCCCGAGCGGATCAAGAGCGAGGAACTGCTGCTCGCCTACGGACGCTTCGTGGCCTCCCTCGGCGGCCGCTACGTCACCGCGTGCGACGTCGGCACCTACGTCGCCGACATGGACGTCGTGGCACGCGAGTGCCGCTGGACGACCGGCCGGTCCCCCGAGAACGGCGGCGCCGGGGACTCCTCCGTCCTCACCGCCTTCGGCGTCTACCAGGGCATGCGGGCCTCCGCCCAGCACCTGTGGGGCGATCCGTCGCTGCGCGACCGCAGGGTCGGTGTCGCGGGCGTCGGCAAGGTCGGCCACCACCTCGTGGAGCATCTGCGGGCGGAAGGCGCCGAGGTCGTGATCACCGACGTGCGCGAGGACGCCGTACGGCGGATCCTCGACCGGCACCCGGAAGGGGTCAGCGCCGTCGCGCACACCGACGCGCTCATCCGGACCGAGGGGCTCGACATCTACGCGCCCTGCGCGCTCGGCGGGGCCCTGAACGACGACTCCGTGCCGGTCCTGACCGCCAAGGTGGTGTGCGGCGCTGCCAACAACCAGCTCGCGCACCCCGGCGTCGAGAAGGACCTCGCGGACCGCGGGATCCTCTACGCGCCGGACTACGTGGTGAACGCCGGCGGAGTCATCCAGGTCGCCGACGAGCTCCACGGGTTCGACTTCGAGCGGTGCAGGGCGAAGGCCGCACAGATCTTCGACACCACTCTGGCGATCTTCGCACGTGCGAAGCTGGACGGTATTCCGCCGGCCGCCGCGGCCGACCGGATCGCCGAGCAGCGGATGCACGAGGCGGCCGCGGCACGCGGTCGCTGAGCCTGACGGGCCGACGCCGGGCGGCTTGCGCGCGGCGTCGGCGGTACCCGTCGGCGGCTTTAGAGACAACTCTCACTTCCGTCGGCGGGTCGCCCGTCCAGAAACGGTTAAAATCACCGTTGACCAGCGGGGAAAGGGCTCCTCGCAGGTTCTGGGCACGGGCACGTCCTGCGGGCGACGTACCGTATGGGCGTGGGCTCAGGTACCGTGGAAGCCCTACGGACCGGTCTCTCCACGGAGAGCCCGTTCCAGATCATGAACGCGTGTCAAGACTCTGGGGCCGTCGAGCCCCGTCACCGAGGGGGTCGAGCCATGGGGCGCGGCCGGGCCAAGGCCAAGCAGACGAAGGTCGCCCGCCAGCTGAAGTACAACAGCGGCGGGACTGACCTGTCGCGTCTGGCCAGCGAGCTGGGCGCATCGACTTCGAGCCAACCTCCGAACGGCGAACCGTTCGAGGACGACGAAGACGACGACGACCCGTACGCCCAGTACGCGGATCTTTACAACGTCGACGATGAGGACGACGAGGACGAGCAGTCCGGTCCCGCCTCTCATCGTCGCGGCGCTTGACGATTCAGCCGCGCTTCACCCGGTCCGGGCGGATTGCTCCGACGGACCGGGTTTTGTGCGGTCCCGCTCCGCTCGGGGCTGGGGCGCCTCATAGCTCGGGTCCACCGCACTTCGGCGACTGCGGGTCGCGTGTGGTTGCTCGCGCAGTTCCCCGCGCCCCTGATGGTTGGGCCTTCGGCCCTCATCAGGGGCGCTTTTGACGTGCCCGGGACAGAGCGTCCGGAACGCGCCGCCGGTCAGCCTCGTGCGTAGTCGCCCACCAGCTCCGCGCCCGTGGTGCGGTCGGCGCGGTCGGTGATCTCGCCCGCGACCCAGGCCTCGACGCCACGGTCCGCCAGGGTGGTCAGGGCCACGTCCGCCGACTCCTGGGGGACGATGGCGATCATGCCCACGCCCATGTTCAGGGTCTTCTCCAGCTCCAGGCGCTCGACCTGACCCGTCCTGCCGACCAGGTCGAAGATCGGGGCCGGGGTCCAGGTGGAGCGGTCGACCGTGGCGTGGAGGGTGTCGGGGATCACCCGCGCCAGGTTGGCGGCGAGGCCGCCGCCGGTGACGTGGCTGAAGGCGTGGACCTCGGTGGTGCGGGTGAGCGCCAGGCAGTCCAGCGAGTAGATCTTGGTGGGTTCCAGCAGCTCCGCGCCGAGGGGGCGGCCGAGTTCGGCGATCTCGGCGTCCAGGGAGAGACCGGCCTGGTTGAGCAGGACGTGCCGGACGAGCGAGTACCCGTTCGAGTGAAGGCCCGAGGCCGCCATGGCGATCACGGCGTCACCCGTACGGATGCGATCAGGGCCGAGCAGGCGATCGGCCTCGACCACGCCCGTACCGGCGCCGGCGACGTCGAAGTCGTCCGGGCCGAGCAGACCCGGGTGCTCGGCCGTCTCGCCGCCGACCAGGGCGCAGCCCGCGAGGACACAGCCCTCGGCGATGCCCTTGACGATGGCGGCGACCCGCTCGGGGTGGACCTTGCCGACGCAGATGTAGTCGGTCATGAACAGCGGTTCGGCGCCGCAGACCACGATGTCGTCCATCACCATGGCGACCAGGTCGTGGCCGATGGTGTCGTAGACGCCCAGCTGACGCGCGATGTCGACCTTCGTGCCGACGCCGTCCGTGGCGGAGGCGAGCAGCGGGCGCTCGTAGCGCTTGAGGGCGGAGGCGTCGAAGAGGCCGGCGAAGCCGCCCAGGCCGCCGAGGACCTCGGGGCGCTGGGTCTTCTTCACCCACTCCTTCATCAGCTCTACGGCGCGGTCGCCCGCCTCGATGTCGACGCCCGCTGCTGCGTAGCTGGCACCAGTTGTCTCAGACATGACGGTGAGAACTTTCGTGTCGTACGGCGGCCGGCGAGCAGGTGTCACCGGCCGTCTACGGGCAGTCTTACGGGCGACGGATCGCGTCGGCCGCGGCGGTGGCGGCGGGACCTGCCGCCAGCTCGGTCTCCAGGAGCTGCTTGCCGAGCAGCTCGGGGTCCGGCAGCTCCATCGGGTACTCGCCGTCGAAGCAGGCCCGGCAGAGGTTCGGCTTGGCGATGGTGGTCGCCTCGATCATGCCGTCGATGGAGATGTAGGCCAGGGAGTCGGCGCCCAGGGATGTGCCGATCTCGTCGATCGTCATGCCGTTGGCGATGAGCTCGGCGCGGGTGGCGAAGTCGATGCCGAAGAAGCAGGGCCACTTCACCGGGGGCGAGGAGATCCGGATGTGGACCTCCGCCGCGCCCGCCTCGCGGAGCATCCGGACCAGGGCGCGCTGGGTGTTGCCGCGGACGATCGAGTCGTCGACGACCACCAGGCGCTTGCCCTTGATGACTTCCTTGAGCGGATTCAGCTTCAGCCGGATACCGAGCTGGCGGATCGTCTGGGAGGGCTGGATGAACGTACGTCCGACGTACGCGTTCTTCACCAGACCCGCACCGAACGGGATGCCCGAGGCCTCCGCGTAGCCGATGGCGGCCGGGGTGCCGGACTCCGGGGTCGCTATGACCAGGTCGGCCTCGACCGGGGCTTCCTTGGCCAGCTTGCGGCCCATCTCCACGCGGGAGAGGTACACGTTCCGGCCGGCGATGTCGGTGTCCGGGCGGGCCAGGTACACATACTCGAAGACACAGCCCTTGGGCTTCGCTTCCGCGAATCGGGAGCTGCGCAGACCGTTCTCGTCGATGGCGATGAACTCGCCCGGCTCGATCTCGCGGACGTACGCCGCGCCGCAGATGTCGAGGGCGGCGGACTCGGAGGCGACCACCCAGCCGCGCTCCAGCCGGCCGAGGACCAGCGGGCGGATGCCCTGCGGGTCACGGGCGGCGTAGAGGGTGTGCTCGTCCATGAAGACGAGGGAGAAGGCACCGCGCACCTGCGGGAGGACCGTGTGGGCGGCCTCCTCGATGGTCAGCGGCTTGCCGTCCTCGTCGACCTGGGCCGCGAGGAGCGCGGTGAGCAGGTCGGTGTCGTTGGTGGCCGCGACGCGCGGCGTACGGCCCTCCTGCTTGGGCAGGTCGGCGACCATCTCGGCGAGCTGCGCCGTGTTGACCAGGTTGCCGTTGTGGCCGAGCGCGATGGAGCCGTGCGCGGTGGCACGGAACGTCGGCTGGGCGTTCTCCCACACGGAGGCACCGGTGGTCGAGTAGCGGGCGTGACCGACCGCGATGTGACCTTGGAGGGAACCGAGCGAGGTCTCGTCGAAGACCTGGGAAACGAGGCCCATGTCCTTGAAGACGAGGATCTGGGAGCCGTTGCTGACCGCGATACCCGCGGATTCCTGGCCCCGATGCTGGAGGGCGTAGAGCCCGAAGTACGTGAGCTTCGCGACCTCTTCACCCGGAGCCCAGACACCGAAGACGCCACACGCGTCCTGGGGGCCTTTCTCGCCGGGGAGAAGGTCGTGGTTGAGTCGTCCGTCACCACGTGGCACGCCACCGAGTGTAGGCGAGATCGCGCACCGGTCCGAATCCGGTGATCTCGCCCGCCCCGGTCCCCGACTGCGGGCCTTCGCACGTCACTTGTCGGCGACGGCTCCGACACCCGCGTTGTTTTCGCTGGTCAGCGTGATACTGCGGTGATCGATCCGATACTTCACCGTGCCCTTGAAGAGCTCCAGGAGGCTGCTTTCGGCGGCCATGAGTGAGTCGGAGCACATCTTGCGGGTGGTCCGCGGATTGCCGAGGGTGATCTCGTCCTCGCTCACCGTGGCCTTCGCGGAGATCTCGTTGCAGCCGACGCTCCCGCTGAGGGTGCCCGCCTTCTTGTCGAGGGTGAACCAGGCCTTGCCCTGGGCGGCCTCGGGGAGGGACGTGGCCACGTCGTGGTCGAGCAGCGAATCGATCCGCCACTTCGTGCCGTACAGCTCCGCGGGCTTCTCCTCGGTCAGCTTCACGGTGTCGCCGTCCCCCGTGGTGAGGATGAGCTTGCCGGCGTCGGTGGTCTCGGCCGTGAACTTTTCCGTGTCGAGGGTGCGGGCGAAGCTCTTCTCGAACTTCATCGGGGCGTCGCCGCAGGCCATCTCGGTGGACCGGGCGGTCTCGAAGTCGATGCCGTCGTCCTCGAAGGCGGCGGTGGTGCCGAAGGTGTTGCAGCCGTAGTTGCCGTCGACCTCGCCGTTGTCGGCGATCCTGAGCCAGGCGCCGTCGGGGGCCTGTTCCGTCTTGTCGCCGACGGTGAGGCTGTCGACCTTCCAGCGGACTCCGGTGACCGCGGACTTCGTGGCGGCCGAGCCGACGTTGCCGCTGCCGGAGTCGTCGGCCGACTCGGTGCCGCAGGCCGCGAGCAGCGGGAGCGGGAGCAGTGCCAGGGCGGTGAGGGTCAGTCGCTTGTCCATGGCGGTGGGACGGGTGGGGTGCGTGGGTGGTTCCACCCAGTTGTCCGGCGGGCCCAGGTCATGGGTCCGGCGGGCCCAGGTCACCGGGTCCGGCGGCCTCAGCGCATCAAGGGCAGCAGCCCGCTCAGGTCCGCCCGCTCGCCGCTCGCGCTGACCTTGGCCGCGTCCAGGGCGGCGGCCCACTCCACCCGTCCGGTCGCGAGCCGGATCCAGGTCAGCGGATCGGTCTCGACGACGTTCGGCGGCGTGCCCCGGGTGTGCCGGGGCCCCTCCACGCACTGCACCACGGCGTAGGGCGGGATCCGCACCTCCGTCGAGCCGCCGGGCGCCCGCGCGGCGAGGGTGTCCGCGAGCAACCGGACACAGGTGGCGAGGGCGTGCCGGTCGTACGGGACGTCCAGGCCGGGGACGGCCGCGTTCAGGTCGTCGGTGTGGACGACGAGCTCGATGGTGCGGGTGAGCAGGTAGTCGTCGAGCAGCATGCCGCCGGCCCGGGTGTCGATGATCCGGCCCGGCGGGGTGGCGGCCAGGGCTTCGGTGATCCGCTGCTCCACGCCCGCGTAGAGGGCGACCAGGTCCGGGTTCGTCTCGGCCAGACCGTGGCTGCCCTCGGCGATGGCGGCGGCATGGGCGGCGGTCACGGAGGCGTAGTCGAGGGGGTTCAGCTCGGCCTTCGGGGGCTCGGGGCGCGCCAGGGCCCGGGGGACGCTCTCCACGGCCATGGTGATGTGCGCGGCCAGGTCCCGGACCGTCCACTCCCCGAGCCGGGTCGGCGCCGCCAGCCGCTCCGCGGAGAGGCCGCCCACGGCTTCCCGCACGTGCCCGAACTGGGCCAGGACGGCCTTGCGGGTCTTGACGGGGTCGTAGACGCGGGGCGTTTCCTGGCGGGGGCATGGGGTGAGCGTATGCGGCGGCCCGGCGAGGAGGGGGCGTCGAGGTCCTGTGCCCGCCGGTCGCGCCGGTTTGCCCGTACCGATGTCCGCATCCTCCACTGCGAGGTGAATGTCGTGCACACGGAACGAACGGGGGACGTCGACCATGCTGCGCATTCACTTCGGACCGGAGGACCTGGGGCGGGTCACGGTCGCGACGGGGCCGGACCCGCTCTGGGAGCTCGTCACCAGCCTGCACCGTCTGCGGAGCAGGGCCGGGCGCTGGGCGTACGCGGAGTGGCACCGTGACGCGCGCGCCGGGCTGGCCGGCACCGCGCTGGGCAGGGCCGTGGGGAAGGTGCTCATGCCCGTGCTGCCGCGCGCGGTCTACTTTCCCGACTTCGTCACCCCGCCGGAGGCCGGGGCAGGCTTCGAGCAGGGCCTCGCCGCGATCCTGGACACCCCGCGCGAGCGGATACGGCACGAGATCCGGACGCTCCACCGCCTCGTGGGGGCACCCGCCTGGACCGCCGGGCTCGCGGAGCCGGACCGGCTGCGTGAGTTCACCGACGTGCTGCGCGCCTACCACGACGCGGTGATCGCCCCGCACCACGACGTCATGCGGTCCCGCGTGGACAGCGAACGCGCGCTGCGCACCCGGGCGTTCCTGGACGGCGGGGTCGACGGTCTGCTCTCCAGCATGGCACCCGGGATCCGTTGGCGTCCGCCGGTCCTGGAGGTCGACTACTGCGAGGACCGCGATCTGCACCTCGGCGGGCGCGGGCTGCGACTGCTGCCGTCGTACTTCTGCTGGCGCACCCCGACCTCCCTGGCGGACCCGGAGTTGCCGCCGACCCTGGCCTACCCCCTCCTCCACGAGCGGACGTCCGCGCCGGAGCGGCCCACGGACGCTTCCCTCGCCACGCTGCTCGGCCGGACCCGGGCCGCCGCGCTGCGGACGCTCGCCCATGGCGCCACCACCTGCGAACTCGCCCGCATCCTAGGCATCTCCCCCGCCACGGCCACCCACCACACGACCGTGTTGCGCGACGCGGGCCTCGTGACCAGTCTGCGCCGGTCCAACAAGGTGCTGCATACCCTCACGCCGACCGGAGCGGCTCTGCTGGGCCGTGACCGGTGCGAGCAGCGTGTTTCGAGGCGCGTCGAAAGTCGTGGCTCCGCGGCGGGGCCCGCTGGGACCGTTGAGGCGTGCTGAGGGGATCAGCACGGCGCGGACAGACACGGCGCGCCGACCAGAAACGGGAGGGACAACCATGCGTATGACCAAGCGCGTTGCCGTCGCCGGCAGCGTTCTCGCGCTCGGCGGGTTCATCGGCGGGCTGACGCCGGCCCAGGCAGCGCCGAGCGGCGCCCAGGAGAAGTCCACGTACTACTTCAAGTTCGACAAGTACAAGAACACGGACTCGCGGCTCTACCTGATCGAGCGGCGGCCGGAGAAGCCGGAGCGGGCCATCGCCAACTGGCGGGCCGGGTCGGGACACGGCACGGACAGCTGCAAGAAGAACGTGGGGTGGCTGCCGAACGGCAAGTACAAGATCAAGAAGTACTACACCACGTACAACGGGTCGCTCATCAAGGGCTACGCCTTCGCCCTGGAGGACAAGAAGTGCTCCGACGGCACCACCACCCGCACCGAGCTGTTCATCCACAGCGAGATGAAGCAGAACGGGAGTTCCGGCAACACGGAGGCCACCCGCTGGGACGGCGACAACGACTACAAGTCGGCCGGCTGCATCAAGCTGAAGCCGGCGGACATCAAGGCCGTCTACAACAAGGCCAAGAGCGTCGGCTTCCCGACGCAGCTCACCGTCGTCAGCTGACCCGGCACCACCGCTGACGCCAGACCGCCGCTCCAGGCACACGAGGGATACCTGGGGCGGCGGCCGCACGCCGTACGAGCGGCGGTACGACTACGACCTCGACGGCGGCTACGCCAGCAGCGCCGGGATCGTGCCCTCGTGGGCCGTGCGCAGCTCGTCCAGCGTGAGGGTGAACTCGCCCTGGATCTCGACCGTGTCACCGTCCACGACGCCGATGCGGGTGACCGGGAGTCCCCGGGCGCCGCACATGTCGTTGAAGCGGACCTCCTCGGAGCGGGGGACGGCCACGAGGGCCCGCCCGGCCGACTCCGACAGGAGGAAGGTGAACGCGTCCAGACCGTCCGGGACGATCAGGCGCGCGCCCTTGCCGCCGAGCAGCGCCGACTCCACGACCGCCTGGATCAGGCCGCCGTCGGAGAGGTCGTGCGCGGAGTCGATCATGCCGTCACGGGAGGCGGAGATCAGGATCTCGGCCAGCAGGCGCTCGCGCTCCAGGTCGACCTGCGGGGGCAGTCCGCCGAGGTGGTCGTGGACGACCTGGGACCAGGCCGAGCCGCCGAACTCCTCACGGGTGTCGCCGAGCAGGTAGAGCAGCTGGCCCTCCTCCTGGAAGGCGACCGGCGTGCGCCGGGCCACGTCGTCGATGACGCCCAGGACCGCGACGACCGGGGTGGGGTGGATGGCCACCTCGCCCGTCTGGTTGTAGAGGGAGACGTTGCCGCCGGTCACCGGGGTGCCCAGCTGCTGGCAGGCGTCCGCCAGACCGCGTACGGCCTCGGCGAACTGCCACATGACCGCCGGGTCCTCCGGCGAGCCGAAGTTCAGGCAGTCGGAGACGGCCAGCGGCTTGGCGCCGGTGGTGGCGACATTGCGGTACGCCTCCGCCAGGGCCAGCTGGGCACCGTGGTACGGGTCCAGCTTGGCGTAGCGGCCGTTGCCGTCGGTCGCGATGGCGACGCCGAGGCCGCTCTCCTCGTCGACGCGGATCATGCCGGAGTCCTCGGGCTGGGCGAGGACCGTGTTGCCCTGCACGAAGTGGTCGTACTGGCTGGTGATCCAGGACTTGGAGGCCTGGTTCGGGGAGGCCACCAGCTTCAGGACCTGCTCCCGCAGCTCCTCGCTCGTCGCCGGACGCGGCAGCTTGTTCGCGTCGTCCGCCTGGAGCTCGTCCTGCCAGGACGGGCGGGCGTACGGGCGCTCGTAGACGGGGCCGTCGTGCGCGACCGTGCGCGGGTCGACGTCGACGATCTTGCCGCCGTGCCAGTAGATCTCCAGGCGGTCGCCGTCGGTGACCTCGCCGATGACCGTGGCGATGACGTCCCACTTGTCGCAGATCGCGAGGAAGCGGTCGACCTTCTCGGGCTCCACGACCGCGCACATGCGTTCCTGCGACTCGCTCATGAGGATTTCCTCGGGCGAGAGGGTCGAGTCGCGCAGGGGCACGTTGTCGAGGGTGACGCGCATGCCGCCGGAGCCGTTGGACGCCAGCTCGCTCGTCGCGCAGGACAGGCCCGCCGCGCCGAGGTCCTGGATGCCGACGACCAGCTTCTCCCGGAAGGCCTCCAGGGTGCACTCGATGAGGAGCTTCTCCTGGAAGGGGTCGCCGACCTGGACGGCGGGGCGCTTCGACGGCTTGGCGTCGTCGAAGGTCTCGCTCGCCAGGATCGAGGCGCCGCCGATGCCGTCGCCGCCCGTGCGGGCCCCGTAGAGGATGACCTTGTTGCCGGCGCCGGAGGCCTTCGCGAGGTGGATGTCCTCGTGCCGCATGACGCCGATGGCACCGGCGTTGACCAGCGGGTTGCCCTGGTAGCAGGCGTCGAAGACGACCTCGCCGCCGATGTTCGGCAGGCCCAGGCAGTTGCCGTAGCCGCCGATGCCGGCGACGACACCCGGGAGGACGCGCTTGGTGTCGGGGTGGTCCGCCGCGCCGAAGCGCAGGGGGTCCACGACGGCGACCGGGCGGGCGCCCATCGCGATGATGTCGCGCACGATGCCGCCGACGCCCGTGGCCGCGCCCTGGTAGGGCTCGACGTAGGAGGGGTGGTTGTGCGACTCGACCTTGAAGGTGACCGCGTAGCCTTGGCCGACGTCGACCACACCCGCGTTCTCGCCGATGCCGACGAGCAGGGCGTCCGACTGGGGCGCCTTCTCGCCGAACTGGCGCAGGTGCACCTTCGACGACTTGTACGAGCAGTGCTCGGACCACATGACCGAGTACATGGCGAGTTCGGCACCGGTGGGCCGGCGGCCGAGGATCTCGACGACGCGCTCGTACTCGTCCTTCTTCAGGCCCAGTTCGGCCCAGGGCAGCTCGACGTCGGGGGTCGCGGCCGCGTGCTCGACCGTGTCCAGAGGCGTCCGGCTCATACGTTGACCAGCTTCTTGAGGATCGAGGTGAAGAAGGGGAGGCCGTCGGTGCGGCCGGTGCCGATCAGCGGCTCCACGGCGTGCTCCGGGTGCGGCATGAGGCCCACCACGTTCCCGGCCTCGTTGGTGACGCCGGCGATGTCCCGCTGGGAGCCGTTGGGGTTGAAGTCGAGATACCGGAAGGCGACACGGCCCTCCGCCTCCAGCTTGTCGAGCGTGTACGCGTCGGCGACGTACTGCCCGTCGTTGTTCTTCAGCGGGATGTGGATCTCCTGGCCGGCCGTGTAGTCGGTGGTCCAGGCGGTCTCGGCGTTCTCCACCCGCAGCTTCTGGTCGCGGCAGATGAAGTGCAGGTGGTCGTTGCGCAGCATCGTGCCCGGCAGGAGGTGCGCCTCGGTGAGGATCTGGAAGCCGTTGCAGATGCCGAGGACCGGCAGTCCGGCCTTCGCCTGCTCGATGAGCGTCTCCATCACCGGCGAGAAGCGCGCGATGGCTCCGGCGCGCAGATAGTCACCGTAGGAAAACCCGCCGCACAGCACCACGGCGTCGACCTGGTGGAGGTCCTTGTCCTTGTGCCAGAGAGCGACGGGTTCGGCACCGGCGAGCCTGATCGCGCGCTGGGTGTCCCGGTCGTCGAGGCTGCCGGGAAAAGTGACGACACCAATACGTGCGGTCACTTTCCGACCTCCGCGACTTCCTCCACCTTGACGGTGAAGTCCTCGATCACGGTGTTGGCGAGGAAGGATTCCGCCAGTTCATGGATGCGGGCGAGCGCGGCGTCGTCCACCGGTCCGTCAACTTCCAGTTCGAATCGCTTTCCCTGACGTACGTCGGAGACGCCCTCGAAACCGAGGCGCGGCAGCGCGCGCTGCACCGCCTGGCCCTGGGGGTCGAGGATCTCCGGCTTGAGCATGACGTCGACTACGACGCGTGCCACTGGCACTCCCGGTGTTGTGGTGCTGAGCAGGTTCCTACAGGTGCCTTCAGACTACCCGTACAAAATTTCTACGCGGGTAGATTCGTAGGAAACTACAGGGATTGTCGGTGACGGCGGTCACGATCAGGCATCGGACGATCACCCTCACGAAAACTTCCGGGAAAGATCCCGGAACCCTATTGCGCGAGGGACACGCGGGCGGATTAAGTCTGTGTTCACATTGCAATGCCGGGCACTGTACAAATGAATTGGCAATAGCCGATACTTTGCCCAATTAACAGCCGGACAGCCGACATCTTCCTGACGTCAGGGCACGTCAACCGGAGGGATGTCGCACGAAGGGACCGATATTCGTGGCGCAGCGTGTCGTGGTCACTCTCTCCGACGACATCGACGGCTCGGAAGCGGCGGAGACGATCGCCTTCGGACTCGACGGCAAGTCGTACGAGATCGACCTGAACGAAGCCAATGCCAAGAAACTGCGTAAGGCACTCGCGCCCTACGTCGAGGCCGGCCGCAAGCGGTCGAAGTCGGGCAAGGCGTACAAGCAGACCCAGGTCGCCCCGGACCCGGCGGCCGTGCGCGCCTGGGCCCAGGCCAACAAGCTGGAGGTCCCCGCGCGCGGCCGGATCCCCAAGAAGGTCTACGAGGCGTTCGCCGAGGCGCAGTAGCCGCCCGGCGTCGGCCGCCCTCAGGGCCCGTCAGCGGGCCCCGGGGGCGGCCGACTTGGACCCCGGGGACAACCGACTTGCGTTGCCCCCCGGCGGATCAGCTAGAGTCTGGAGCACGCCGAGGGGCAAGGCCAAAAGGCCCGGCTCACCGGAGTCACGCGGGTGTAGTTCAGTAGTAGAACATCCCCCTTCCAGGGGGAAGGCGCAGTGTGCAATTCCTGTCACCCGCTCTGATCGCTTACCGACCACTCCAGTGGATCAGGTAACGTGGTCTTCGCGCCGATCGGTGGGAGCCGGTCGGAGGCAATGCGGACGTAGCTCAGTTGGTAGAGCGCAACCTTGCCAAGGTTGAGGTCGCGAGTTCGAGCCTCGTCGTCCGCTCTGGAAAGCAAGACCCCGGTCCACTGGACCGGGGTCTTCTTCGTGTTCGCCCACCGCCGTTCCCGATCTCCCCCTCCGATCGTTCTTGATCTCCTCGTCTGACATTTGTCATGTCGAGTGATGACACCGCGCACTGCCTCCCGTCCCGTGCCGCCGGGACGCTGGGGACATGAAAACGAACGGGCACGAGGACGTGAGCACTCACGATCACGAGAACGTGATCGAGGTCACCGACCTGCGGCGCGTGTACGGGGGCGGTTTCGAGGCCGTACGGGGGATCACCTTCTCCGTCGGCCGGGGAGAACTCTTCGCGCTGCTCGGCACCAACGGCGCGGGGAAGACCTCGACGGTCGAACTGCTGGAGGGCCTCGCACCGCCGTCCGGCGGCCGGGTGCGGGTCCTCGGGCACGACCCCCACGGGGAGCGCGCGGCCGTGCGCCCCCGGATCGGCGTGATGCTCCAGGAAGGCGGCTTCCCCTCGGAGCTGACCGTCGCGGAGACGGTACGGATGTGGGCCGGCTGCACCAGCGGGGCGCGGCCGGTCGGCGAGGCCCTGGACATCGTCGGGCTCGGGCGACGGGCCGGCGTACGGGTCAAGCAGTTGTCCGGGGGTGAGAAGCGGCGCCTCGACCTGGCGCTCGCGCTCCTCGGGCGCCCCGAGGTCCTGTTCCTGGACGAGCCCACCACCGGACTGGACGCGGAGGGCCGCCAGGACACCTGGGAACTGGTGCGGGAGCTGCGCGACGCGGGGACGACCGTGCTGCTCACCACGCACTACCTGGAAGAGGCGGAGGACCTGGCCGACCGGCTCGCCATCCTCCACGAGGGCGTCGTCGCCGCGACCGGCACCCCGGCCGAGGTGACCGCGTCCCAGCCGTCCCGCATCTCCTTCGAACTGCCCACCGGGTACTTCCTCGGCGACCTGCCACCGCTCGGCGAACTCGGTGTCACCGGGCACGAGGAGCACGATCGCGTGGTCGTGCTGCGCACGAACGAACTCCAGAGGGCGGCCACCGGGCTGCTGCTGTGGGCCGAGCGGTCCCGGGTCGAACTGCGCCGGCTGGAGGTGCGGTCCGCCTCGCTGGAAGAGGCGTTCCTGCGGATCGCGCGGGAGACGGCGGAGGCGGCGGGGGCCGCGCGTGCGGGTGCGGGCGCGGATGCGGAGTCCGGCGGTGGGCCCGGGACCGGCAAGGGACAGGGGAGGGTCCGGGCGCCGGGGCGGGAACCGGATCGCGTACGGGCTCGGGGCTCCTTTCGGGCATGGGATCGCTCAAGGGCGGGACGAGGGCATGAGCACGACCACAGGCAAGGCCACGACCGCGGGCACCACCGGTGCGGGCGCGGGCACGACGGGTGCGGGGGCTGTCGTCACCGCCGGGACCACGACCCTGCGGAGCCGGATGACCGCGCTCGCCCGAGCCGAGCTGACGCTGCTGGGGCGCAGCCGGGCCACGCTGATCTCGGCGCTGTTCGTCCCGCTCCTGCTGCCGCTCAGCGTCCGGTCGGCGACCGACCAGATGGACCTGGCGGAGGCGGGCCTGAGCGTCGGGATGGTCATCCTCCCCGCCGCCGTCGGCTTCTCGCTGCTCTTCGCGATCTACACCGCCCTCACCAACATCTACGTCGTACGCCGCGAGGAACTCGTCCTCAAGCGGCTGCGGACCGGTGAGCTGCGCGATCCGGAGATCCTGGTCGGGGCCGCACTGCCCGCCGTCGGCATCGCCCTCGTGCAGTGCCTGCTCCTCGCGATCGGCTGCACGGTCCTGCTCGACCTCAAAGCGCCGCCCGCGCCGCACCTGGCCGTCCTGGGTGTGCTGCTCGGTGTCGTGATGTGCGTGGCGCTGGCGGCGGTCACCGCGAGCATCAGCCGTACCGCAGAGAGCGCCCAGGTCACCAGCCTGCCGCTGATGTTCGTCTCCCTGCTGGGGTCGGGCATCACCGTGCCGCTCGAAGTGCTGCCCGACCGTGTGGCGTCCGTCTGCGAACTGCTGCCGCTCAGCCCCGTCATCACGCTGGTGCGCGGCGGCTGGACCGGCGACCTGTCCGCGTACGACGCCCTGGGCGCCGTCGCCACCGCACTGGCCTGGACCGTGCTCGCGGTGTTTGCTGTACGGCGGTGGTTCCGC
The DNA here is from genome assembly GCF_020982545.1 of Streptomyces sp. MNU76. Taxonomy (GTDB): domain Bacteria; phylum Actinomycetota; class Actinomycetes; order Streptomycetales; family Streptomycetaceae; genus Streptomyces. The sequence continues at coordinate 115,726 of NZ_JAJKLK010000009.1, forward strand.
TGGGAACCGCGCCGATGAGGGGAGTTGAGCCATGCGGGGGCCGGGGGCCTGGTGGCGGGCGAAGAGCACACCGGCCAAGGTGGAGACGTACACGCGGTGGTCGTTCCACTCGTTCGCGGTGCTCGAGATCGTCGCGTTCGGACTGCCTTTGCTGAGCAAGGCTCCGCTGTCGCAGTCGAGCTGGCTGTTCGTCCTGGTCGGCGTGCACGCGGCACTCGGCGCGGCGACCGCGGCGCACGCACTCGACTGGGTGCGGGGCACCCGCGAGCAGCCGTTGCGGCTCATGTGGGCCCTCGGCGTGGTCAGCGTGGTGCTCGGTGGCCTCGCGTTCGCTCTCGGCGACCGTGAGAAGGACGACGCCACGGCCACCGTGCTGGGCTCGATGTTCGCCGGGGTGGTGATGTTCGGCATCGGCCTCATCACGCTCGGCATCCGCGAGCGGAAGCGCGTGCTCCACCTGATCGCGGGCTTCGCCGGCGGCTCCGGAGCACTGGCCCTCGCTCTGGGCTCGGACGCGGGCGAGGCGCTGGCCGCGACGGTCCTGGTGGTGGTCAGCACCTCGTTCTTCGCGTTCACCGGCGTCTTCTCCGTCTGGCTCCTCAGGGCGGTCTACGAACTCGACGACGCCCGCGACACCCGCGCCCGTCTCGCCGTCGCCGAGGAGCGGCTCCGCTTCGGGCGCGATCTGCATGACGTGGTAGGCCGCAACCTCGCGGTCATCGCCCTGAAGAGCGAGCTGGCCGTCCAACTGGCCCGCCGGGAACGGCCCGAGGCCATCGAGCAGATGATCGAGGTCCAGCGGATCGCCCATGAGTCGCAGCGCGAGGTGCGGGAGGTCGTACGGGGGTATCGGGAGGCCGACCTCGGCGTCGAACTCTCCGGTGCGCAGGGCGTGTTGGCGGCGGCCGGCATCGACTGCTCGGTCGACGGGGCGGACACCGCCGGGCTGCCCGGCGAGGTGCAGTCCGCGCTCGCCTGGGTGGTGCGGGAGGCGACGACGAACGTGCTGCGGCACGGGAACGCCGGTCAGTGCGCCGTGGCGCTGCGGGTGGGAGAGGGGCAAGTGGTGCTGACCGTGGAGAACGACGGGATCCGGGTGGGCGGCGGCCAGGAGGAGATGGGGTCCACTTCCGGCGCCGGATCGGGGCTCGCCGGGCTGCGGGAGCGGCTGGCGGTCGTCGACGGGACCCTGGAGGCGGGTCCGGTGGGCGGCGAGGCGTTCCGGGTGGTGGCCCGGGTGCCGCTGAGGGCTACGGGGGTCATTGGGACTACTGGGGCTACTGGGGCTACTGGGGCGGCGTACTCGACGGATTCGGCGGAGACTGCCGGCTCGGCGAAAGCGCAGGCGCAGGAAGCGGGAGCGGCGGCGCGGGGCGCGGGGGCCGTCGTCGGGTCGGCTGCGGTACGGGAGAGCACTTCATGACCGACGTGGCGGAGGCGGGGCGGCGGGTGCGGCTGCTGCTGGCCGACGACGAACATCTGATCCGGGGGGCGCTGGCCGCGCTGCTGGGGTTGGAGGACGACCTGGTGGTGGTCGCGGAGGCGGCGAGCGGGCCGGAGGCGTTGGCGATGGCGCGGGCCCACGAACCGGATGTCGCGGTGCTGGATCTGCAGATGCCGGGCGCGGACGGTGTGAGGGTCGCCACATCGCTGCGGGCTGAACTGCCGGACTGCCGCGTGCTGATCGTGACCGGTCATGGCCGGCCGGGTCATCTGAAGCGGGCGCTTGAAGCGGGTGTGCGCGGTTTCGTCCCCAAGACCGTCAGCGCGCAGCGGCTGGCGGAGATCATCCGGACCGTGCACGCGGGGAACCGTTATGTGGACCCGGAGTTGGCGGCCGACGCGATCTCCTCCGGGGACTCGCCGCTGACCGCGCGGGAGGCCGAGGTGCTCGAATTCGCCGCCGACGGTGCGCCCGTCGCGGAGATCGCCGACCGGGCCGCGCTGTCCCAGGGGACCGTCCGGAACTATCTGTCGTCGGCCGTCTCCAAGCTCGGCGTGGAGAACCGGCACGCGGCGGTGCGGCTCGCCCGCGAGCGAGGTTGGGTATAGTAGGCCTCGCGCCACGGCGCAGCGCGGACGTAGCTCAGTTGGTAGAGCGCAACCTTGCCAAGGTTGAGGTCGCCAGTTCGAACCTGGTCGTCCGCTCAGCAGAGAAGACCCCGGTCCAGTGGACCGGGGTCTTCTTCGTGTCCGGCATGCTGTGCGCTAGGGCCTGTCGTTTGGATCACGCCTGGGCCGCGGGGCTCACCGGCAGCTGTCAGTCGCCGTCGCCCGAAGCCGGCGTGATCCAAACGACGGACCCTAGCTCCAGCTCGTGCCCGTCAGGCGCTCGTACGCTTCCACGTACTTGGCTCGGGTCGCGGCGACGATCTCCTCCGGCAGCGGCGGCGGGGGCTGCTCGCTCTTGCGGTCCCAGCCCGAGGCCTCCGAGGTCAGCCAGTCCCGGACGAACTGCTTGTCGAAGGACGGCTGGGCACGGCCCGGCTCCCAGAGGTCCGCCGGCCAGAAGCGGGAGGAGTCCGGGGTGAGCACCTCGTCGGCGAGGACGAGGGAGTCGCCCTCGTAGCCGAACTCGAACTTGGTGTCGGCCAGGATGATCCCCCGGTCACGGGCGATGTCGCGGGCCCGGCTGTATACGGCGAGCGTCGTCTGACGCAGCTGTGCGGCGGTCTCGGCGCCGACCTGGCGGGCGACCTCCTCGTACGACACGTTCTCGTCGTGCTCGCCGACGGCGGCCTTGGTGGCCGGGGTGAAGATCGGCGCCGGCAGCTCCGAGCCGTCGACCAGGCCCTCGGGGAGGGCGAGACCGCAGACCGTGCGGGAGTCGTTGTACTCCACCAGACCCGAGCCGGTGAGATAGCCGCGGGCGACGGCCTCGACCGGGACCATCGTGAGCGACTTGCAGATGAGGGTGCGGCCCGCCCAGTCGGCGGGGGCGCCCGGCGGGAGCTCGGTGCTCAGGACGTGGTTCGGGACCAGGTCGGCGAGCTGGTCGAACCACCAGAGGGACAGCCGCGTCAGGACCCGGCCCTTGTCGGGGATCTCCGTCGGCAGCACCCAGTCGAACGCGGACGTTCGATCGCTGGCGACCATCACGAGGTCGCCCGCCTCGTTCTGGTACAGCTCGCGCACCTTGCCGGTGTGCAGGTGCACCAGGCCCGGAACCTGGATCGGCTCGGGCTTTTCTACGAATCCGGACACGGTTCCTCCCCGTGGTGATGTCCAAGTGGCTCGATTCTCCCGTATGAGGGCGACCGGTCCTGCCCGGGGTTGCCTCGCAGAGAGTCGGCACGGGACCTGGCAGTGCACCCGGTACGGGACTCAGTCACGTTTGCAGATGCGGTCCAGGAGGTTCGCGGTGGCTCGCTGGACCCGGGTGTCGACGTGGCCCGGTCGGTCCAGGGCGGGGGACCACGCGAACGTCCCGGACGCGAAGACCCAGGCACCGGAGGGGGCTCGGTAGAGGGAGGTCTCCTGGTGGCGGACGACGTCGTCGGCGTCCCGGTACGGGGAGTGGGCGAGGAGGATGCGGCCCTGGTGCTCGGGGAGCGGCGTGCGCGGGAAGTAGCGGTCGGCCTCACCGGCGACCATGCCCTCCAGCTCGTCGTTCTCGTGGGCGCCGGTCGCGTCCCAGAGCCAGTGGTCGGCGTTGCGCACGACCAGGGGATGGGGTTCGGGGACCCGACCCTCGTACTGGATGCCCATCAACTGCTGCTCGGGGCGGTCGATTTCGCGCCACAGTACAGGTTTGCCGGGACCCCGGCGTTTTCGGCAGGTGAGGAGGCGGTCGGGGGCCCCGGACGGGGACGGGCCCAGCTCCACCTGCCAGTACATGGTGTTGGAGGAGAGGAAAACGAGCGAGGTGCCGCCGTCCCGGGCGAGTTCGGCGGTGCGGCGCATCTGCGGCGACCAGTACTCGTCGTGGCCCGGGAACACCAGGCCCCGGTAGCGGGCCGGGTCCACGCGGCCGGAGTGCAGGTCGCGGGCGTCGGCGTAGGCCAGGTCGTAGCCGTAGCGCTCGGCCCAGCGGATGAAGTCGTAGGCGTGGCCGACGTGCAGGGGGAGGCCGGCGCCGGCGTACGGGCGGTCGAAGGAGACGGTCGTCGCGGCGTCGGACTCACCGAGCAGCCGGCCTTCCTCGTCCCAGGCGTGGTAGAGGCTGGCGCCCGTATGCCCGTCCTCCGGATACAGGTTGTACGCCTGCCAGGTGATGTCCGGGAGCAGGAGCAGCAGGTCGGCCGGGCGGTCGTCGCGGACGGTGAACGGCACGTGGGAGCGGTAGCCGTCGGCGGTGGTCAGCACCGCCACGTACGCGCCGGTGTTCCAGTAGCTCGGGATCTGCAGCCGCCAGGAGAGCCACCAGTGATGGCAGGAGACCGTACGGTCGGCCGTGAGGGGCGGGGGCTGGACGATGCCGGAGAGGCGGGGGCTCGTGGTGATCTTCGCGGCGCCATCGCCGCTGTAGTGGCCGATGCGGTAGATGTCGACGCCGAATTCCTGGGGCGGGTCGACCGTGATGTGGAAGTCGATGGATTCACCGGGGGCGGCGGCGCCGGTCGCGGTGAATCCCTTGATCTGGCGGCGCACGTCGTCGGCGGAGCGGGGGCCGCCCGGTGCGGTACGGGGAGCGGGGACGCGGGCGGGCGCGCGGGTGCGGCCGCCTTTGGCCGGGGCGTCGGCCTCCGACGGGCCCGGCTCCACGTACCAGGGGACGACTTGGCCCGTGTCGTCGAAGTACGTCACATTGCCCCGTAGCCAGGGAACGGGGCCCTGGCCGAAGGGGTCCGTCACGGCGTGGGCGAGTGCGCCCGACTCCCAACGGCGGATGTGGTGCTCCGAGCCCATGAATGGTCCCCTCCCTCGTCCCCCGTGAGCTTTCGCAAGCACTTGCTATGTACGCGATCGGTCCCAGCACATCACATTACGCACGCGCTCCGTCACCGTTCGTTGCTAATTGGCGAGAGTGTGGCGAGAGTGGAACAGAGGGCTCCGGGTGGGGAGTTGGCTCGGGTGGGCGGGGGTGTGGGCGGCCGGGGTGGTTCAGCCGTTCGCCAGACCATCCCGTGCTGCGGACCATCCCGCGCATCAGCCGTCCCATGCCTCAGACCAGGCGGACCGGTTTCTCCGGACGGACGCCGAGGCGGCGGAGCCAGTCGCGGAGGGGGACGGGGTCGCCGTCCTCCACGAGGGTCAGCACCCTGGGGGCGAGGTCGGCCGCTCGTTCGCCGCCGACCAGGAGCGAGGGGCCGTCCAGCCAGTCCAGGCCCGGGGTCGCGCCCGCTGTGTCCATCGCCGCGCAGCAGACCATCGCGGTGACGTGCTCGGCCAACAGCTCACGGCCCGTGCGGGGTGGCTGCATCGGGAACAGCGGCAGCAGTTCGTCGTCCCACAGCGCCCGATCCGGTCCCTGCGCCTCGGCGCCGCCGCCCGCGGGGGGCGCGGGAGCCGGGGCCGTGGCCTCCTCCCGCGCCAACTCGGCGGTCAGCGCGGCGGCGAGGCCTGCGGACCGGGCGTTGGCGAGACCGGGTTCGTCGTCGTCCTCACCGAGGTCGCCGTGGCCGTGGCCGTGGCCGTGGTCAGCATCGACGCCTGTGCCGTCGTGGCCGTCGTCGCCGAGGTGGGATATGTGGTGCCGGTTCGGTTCCTGGGCGGGGTTGTGTTCGCGCGCCGGGTCGGGGGCCTGAGTCGGGGTGGGGCCCGTCAGGGTCGTCAGGTGGTTCAGGACCCGGGAGAGAGTGGGACCGCCCGGGGCCGGGCCGGTGGGGTCCGGGCTCGGGTCGCTCGCGGTGTGGCTGACGCCCAGGGTGTCGAGGACGCGGTGGAGGCGGGCCGCGTCGGTGCGCCATTTGCGGTCCACGACCTCGTCCGGGTACTCGTGCCAGTCGACCGGGGACCAGTCGGCGCCGGACTCGGCGGGGCCGCCGTGGAAGAGGCGGGCCGCGAGGAGGGACGCGGCCTCGTCGACCGTGCCGGGCTCCTCGAGGAGGTCGCAGGCGGGGCGCTCACCGAGCCGGGAGGCGAAGCCCTCGGCCAGGCGGTCGCGGCGGGACAGCTCCGTGAGCGCGGCGACGACACCCGCGTCCAGACGGGACGGCCAGCGCCCCATCCGCCAGGCGGGCAGCGCGACCCGGGTGAGGAGGCGGTCCCAGCCCGCGTAGGCCAGGCCGACCTGCTCCTGGGCGACGATCCGCAGACCGTAGTCCACAGCCTGTGCACGCTCGGCCGCCGCGGCGGCGACCCCGCGCTCCATCTCCGCCGCGTGCCCCCGGCAGCCGCGCAGGAGCAGCCGGGTGACCCAGCCGACCCCCGCCAGCACCGACCGTACGAGCGGGCCGTGCGCCGGCGACAAGGTGACGGCCACGGCCGCGTCCAGTCCGCGTACGAAACGGCGGGCCGCGGCTATGTCCGGGTGCGCCGAGGGTCCCGTACCGGCGACGACCGGGGCCAGCACCGCTCGTAGCTCCCCGACCCGCATCCACCACAGGAAGGGTGAGCCGATGACGAGCACCGGGGCGGTGGGTGGGCGATGTCGGCGGGGAGAGGAGAGTCCGGGCTCCACACCTGGACGCGGGCCCGAGTTCAGACCCGAGTCCAGACCCGAGTCCAGACCTGAGCGCAGGCCGGGTGCGGATCCGCGGGCGTCCGTCATCTCGTCGGCCCGGTCGGTGCCCGCGCCGCCGGTGCCCCGCTCGGCCGACTCGGGCCCGGCGGTCCCCGCGCGGGTCGCGGGCGAGCTGTGGGACGGGTGGGTGCGGTCCTCCAGCCAGCTGTCGCAGTCCGGGGTGAGCGCTATCGCGGAGGGGTGCGGGACGTCCAGACGGTCTGCCAGGTCCCGGACCAGGCGGTAGAGATCGGGGGCCGCCTGCTCGGTGATCGAGACCGTGGGGCTCATGGCGGGCCGGGCGCGGGCGACGACGAGCGCGATACCGACGGCGGCGAGGAGCACCACGACGGCGAGGCCGGAGACCATCCAGCTCGCCATGGCCCAGCCCGGGCCGGTCAGACGGCCGGTCGATCTGCCGGCCAGCAGGACGACGGCGGCCGCCGCGGGCAGCAATGCCACGGCCAGCGCCCTGCTGCGGACCCGCAGCACGGCGAGGGCCCGGGAGCGCGCGGCCTGCGCGCCCGCCTCCTCACCATCTGCCATACCGGTCACGACCCGACGTCACCCCCTGCTGTCCCGTGTGGCGCACACCGCGACGACTGCGACGACTGCTCGTCGAAGTGGTCGCCGCCGAATGCCCTGACGTTGCTCACTCCCCCACTGTGGCACCCACCACTGACATCGCAATGCCGGTGGGCCAAGTGCCGGAACGCTTGCGCCGCACCCTAGTTGGGGGCCCGGCCGCCGTCAGCCGGATGGACCATCGCTCACTCGATGGAATGGCTTTGGGGAGAGGTGAGTGACGCCGGGCAAGGATCGGGCCCCGGATTCCGAGGGATTTTCCAGGGGTTCCTGGGGGTCTCCGAGGGACGCCGGGGCCTGAGGTTCGTACCCGTCGGTGATGCTTCGCATGCGGATGTCGCGAAGGGGGCGGATGTGTTCGGTTGTGTGTGCGGGGGGGCGCCGCAAGTCGCCGGCGCGCCCTTCAAGCCAGCGGCTTGCCCGGCAAGGGAATGGCTAGCCGGTCACGCCTCGGCCGGTCACGCTCTGCCCGTCACACGTCCGCCCGTCACGCCTCGGCCGCCGCCTTCGCCGCGATGTCCGAGCGGTGCTGGGAGCCCTCCAGGCCGATGCGGGCCACGGCGGTGTAGGCGCGGTCGCGGGCCTGCGTGAGGTCCTTGCCGGTGGCCGTGACGGAGAGGACGCGACCGCCGACGCTGACGACGTCGTCACCGGCGCGCTTGGTGCCGGCGTGCAGGACGTACGCGTGCGGGGCGTCCACCGCGGCGACCTCGTCGAGGCCGGTGATGGGGTCGCCGGTGCGCGGCGTGCCGGGGTAGTTGTGCGAGGCCACGACCACGGTGACGGCCGCGTCGGCGCTCCACCGCAGGGGTTCGATGTCGCCGAGGGTGCCGTTGGCGGCGGCGAGCAGGACACCGGCCAGCGGGGTCTTGAGACGGGCGAGGACGACCTGGGTCTCCGGGTCGCCGAACCGGGCGTTGAACTCGATCACCCGTACGCCTCGACTGGTGATCGCCAGCCCGGCGTAGAGCAGGCCGGAGAACGGGGTGCCACGGCGCCGCATCTCGTCGACGGTCGGCTGGAGCACGGTCTCCAGAACCTCGTCGACCAGCTTCGGATCGGCCCACGGGAGCGGCGAGTACGCGCCCATGCCGCCGGTGTTGGGGCCCTCGTCGCCGTCGAGCGCGCGCTTGAAGTCCTGCGCGGGCTGGAGGGGGACGACGGTCACGCCGTCGGTGATCGCGAAGAGGGAGACCTCGGGGCCGTCCAGGAACTCCTCGATGACGACCCGGCCGCAGGCGAGCGCGTGCTCGCGGGCCTGGGTGAGGTCCGCCGTCACGACGACACCCTTGCCGGCCGCGAGCCCGTCGTCCTTCACGACGTACGGCGCGCCGAAGGCGTCCAGCGCCTCGTCGATCTCCTCGGCCGTCGTGCAGACGTACGACCGGGCGGTGGGCACGCCGGCCCCTGCCATGACCTCCTTGGCGAAGGCCTTGGAGCCCTCCAGCTGCGCGGCCTCGCCGGACGGACCGAACACCGGGATGCCCGCCTCGCGCACGGCGTCGGCGACACCCGCGACCAGCGGGGCCTCCGGGCCCACGACCACCAGGTCGGCCTCCAGCCGCGTGGCCAGCGCGGCCACGGCGGCGCCGTCCAGGGCGTCGACCGCGTGCGACTCGGCCACCTCCGCGGTGCCCGCGTTGCCGGGGGCGCAGTGGAGTGCGGTGACATCGGGGTCGAGGGACAGCGAACGGCACAGCGCGTGCTCACGAGCACCGGTACCAATGACGAGGACCTTCACGGGGTCAGCCTAGCCGGAGGGGGGGGGGCTTTGTGGGGGCTTCCGAAGGGTGGGACGGCGAGGGCTTGTCGGATCGTACGACTCGCGGCGCGGCGCCCCTCGCTGCTCGTTTCGCTACTCGTTCGCGATCTCCTCGATCACCGTCGCGCCCAGCTCGCGCACGATCAGGTCGTGGCCGGAGAGGGCGGTCTCGTCGAGGTCGGGATCGTCGTCCTCGGGGATGTCGTCCTCGGGGAGACGGGCGGGGCTCGGGAGCCGGGGCGCCACGGGGCGGCGGGCTGAGCAGCCGGGGCCGACTGGTGGGGCGCGGCCGTACCGGGGATGCCGGGCGGGAGGAGGGGCCGACGCCTGGGGCGGGCCGGGGCGGGAGGACGGGGCCGGGGAGCCGCCGTAGCCACCGGCGCCCGCGCCACCGCCGTAGCCGCCGCCTCCGTAACCGCCTGCGGCCGGGGCGGGAGACCCGTATCCACCGGGGGTGGCCGGTGGGGCCGAGCCGCCCGAGGTGTCGATGACGGCCTCGATCTTCCAGTGCACGTTGAACTGCTCGGCCAGGGCCGCGCGCAGGACGTCCTCGCTGCCGCTGCTCGCGAAGTTGTCGCGGGCGCCCGCGTTGACGAAGCCGATCTGCAGGGTGGTGCCGTCGAAGCCGGCCACGTGGGCGTTCTGGCTGAGGAGGATCCAGGTGAAGCGGCGGCGGTTCTTCACCGTCTCCAGGATGTTGGGCCAGAGCGTGCGGGGTCGGGTCCGCCGGGGCCGGGTTGTAGGAGGTGGCCGGGGTCGGGCCCGCCGCGGAGGAGCGGGCTGGGCGTACGCCGGGGGCGCGGCCGCGGGTGCGGCCGGGCCGGGGTGGGCACGGACTGGGCGCCGGGCGCGGAGCCGCCACCGGCGGGCGCGGCGGTCGGCCATCCGCCGGGTCGGCGGCCGCTGCCCGCGGCGGCCGGGTGGGCCAGGAGCCGGGAGCGGCGCCACCGGGGCGCCCGTCGCGTTGGGGTGGGCGGGGGCGTGGAACCCGCGCTCGGCTGGGCGTGCGCGGGAGTGGTGGGGCCCGGCAGGGCACCGCTCGCAGCGGCGGCCGGGGCGACGGGCGCACCCTCGTGGGGTGCGGCCGGGCCGGCTGCCGGTGCTCCGGCGGCGCCGCCGGAGCCGTACCCGTCCGAACCCGAACCCGAACCCGAATTCGAACCCGAGCCGGGAACGGGGCCGTGGCCGGCACCCTGCGCGCCCTGTGCTCCGCCGCCGTGACCGGAACCGGGAGTGGATCCGGCCCCCGCACCGCGAACCGCGGCCCGAGCCGCCGCGGGCCCACCGCCCGGCGGAACCTGCGCGACGGCCGGAGCCTGGGCGCCGTGCGGAGCCGAGGGGGCCTGCGGACGCGCAGCCATGCCCACGGGCTGGGCCGCTCCCCCGTGCGCGTCGGGCCCGGGCACGTAACCCATGGCTGGCGCCGAGCCGCCGCCGGAGAAGTTCACCCCTCGTTCCAGGCGGTCCAGGCGGGCCATGACGGACCGTTCGTCGCCGTAGGTGGCGGGGAGGAGTACCCGGGCGCAGATCAGTTCGAGCTGGAGGCGGGGCGAGTTGGCGCCGCGCATCTCGGTGAGGCCCTCGTTGACGAGGTCGGCGGCGCGGCTGAGCTCGGCGGCGCCGAAGACGCCGGCCTGGGCCCGCATCCGCTCCAGGACCTCGGCCGGAGCATCGATGAGGCCCTTGTCGATGGCGTCCGGCACGGCGGCCAGGATCACCAGGTCCCGCAGCCGCTCCAGCAGGTCGGCGACGAACCGCCGCGGGTCGTTGCCACCCTCGATGACGTGGTCGACGACCTCGAAGGCCGCGGCCCCGTCCCCGGCGGCGAAGGCCTCGACGACCGAGTCGAGCAACGACCCGTCCGTGTAGCCGAGCAGCGATGTGGCCATGGCGTAGGTCACGCCCTCGTCCGTCGCGCCCGCCAGCAGTTGGTCCATGACGGACATCGAGTCACGCACGGAGCCGGCTCCGGCGCGCACGACCAGGGGGAGGACACCCTCCTCGACCGGGATCTTCTCCTTGCCGCAGACCTCGCCGAGGTACTCGCGGAGCGTGCCGGGCGGGACGAGCCGGAACGGATAGTGGTGGGTGCGCGACCGGATGGTCCCGATGACCTTCTCGGGCTCGGTGGTCGCGAAGATGAACTTGAGGTGCTCCGGCGGCTCCTCGACGACCTTCAGCAGCGCGTTGAAACCGGCCGACGTGACCATGTGGGCCTCGTCGATGATGTAGATCTTGTACCGGCTGCTCGCGGGTCCGAAGAAGGCCTTCTCCCGCAGCTCACGGGCGTCGTCCACGCCACCGTGCGAGGCGGCGTCGATCTCGATGACGTCGATCGACCCCGGTCCGTTGCGGGCGAGGTCCTGGCAGGACTGGCACTCACCGCACGGCGTGGGGGTGGGGCCCTGCTCGCAGTTCAGACAGCGGGCCAGGATGCGCGCGCTGGTCGTCTTCCCGCACCCGCGCGGCCCGCTGAACAGGTACGCGTGATTGACCCGGTTGTTCCGCAACGCCTGCTGCAGCGGGTCGGTGACATGCTCCTGCCCGATGACCTCGGCGAACGACTCCGGGCGATAACGGCGGTACAGCGCGAGAGACGACACGCATACGAGGTTATAGGCGCCCACTGACAACCCGGCGCCCGAGACGACGAAGACCCCTCACGCACCCGCCAGAGCCAACCTACCCTTGCTGCCTTCCGGCCCTGGGGGAGTTCAGTCAGATAGCGCCGCGTGAGGGGCTGACCCCAGCCTACCCGATCCCCGGGGACCGCCGACCCGCCTCCCCACCCCTCGCCCCCACATCGCCCGCACCTTGATCACCGGCCCTCGAACGAGTTCGCAAGCACCCTCCGCCGTCATGTAATGTTTCCGACGGAGGATTCGCCTAGAGGCCTAGGGCGCACGCTTGGAAAGCGTGTTGGGGGCAACCCCTCACGAGTTCGAATCTCGTATCCTCCGCCAGTGCCTCACCGGGCACGATGTCGAAGGGCCCCACCGTTCGCGGTGGGGCCCTTCGACGTGCGTGGTCTCAGTTTTGGTCTCAGTTGGGGCTACTGGACGGTCATGAACATGCGCGACCACGCCTGTGGTGCGGGTGAGTCCGAGGCCCAGTCGGGGGCTCTCCTGCGCCACGTGCCTGTTGCCGGAGGCACACGGAGGCTGGACTCCGCTGGGCCGCCATGGAGCCACGCATCCGAGCAGTTGCGGGAGGTCCTCTGGCGGGGGTGCCCACAGATAGCCTTGAGGTGAGGCTCGTTCAGTGAGCCAGGACGAGAGGAACGCATGGCTGCAGCCGCCCCCGACGAGGTCGAGTACGGCGAGGTCTTCACCCGTCGATGGGTCGTCGAGACGATTCTCGATCTGGTCGGCTACACCGTAGACAGAGACCTCGCCCAGATGAAGCTCGTTGAGCCGTCGATCGGATCTGGAGCGTTCTTCGTCCCCATACTGGAGCGACTGCTCGAGTCTGCAAAGGTCCATGGCACGGAACTGTCAGAGCTGGCTGACTGTCTGTACGGTCTTGATCTGCAGCACGAGCACGTCACTGCCTGCCGCAAGAAGTCGACGGACATGCTCCAAGCCGCTGGGGCAAGTCCTGCACAAGCCCAAGCCCTGTCTGCAGGCTGGCTGCGTCACGGCGACTTCCTTCTCGACGACGTACCGACGGCTGTCGATTTCGTGATCGGCAACCCGCCCTACATCCGCACCGAAGATCTCGATGACGAGACCGAAGCCGCCTATCGCAAGACATGGCGGACGATGCGTGGGCGGGCGGACATCTACGTGGGCTTCTACGAGCGTTCGCTGTCCATGCTCGCGAGCGACGGGAAGGTCGGGTTCATCTGCGCGGACCGTTGGATGCGAAATGCCTACGGGAAGCACCTACGGGGTCTCGTGACCTCACGCTACGCGGTCGAGTCGGTGTGGCAGATGCACGACGTGGACGCATTTGAAGCAGAGGTCTCGGCCTATCCGGCGATCACTGTACTGGCCAACTCCAAGCAGGGCAGCGCCACGTTCATCGACACCACTGGCGCGTTTGGAGCGGCCTCCGCGAGCGAAACTCTGTCGTTTGTGCAGAGCGGGGTGGAGGAGGCTTCGGGCCAGGGCTGGGAAGGCGCGCGCCTTCCGAGCTGGTTCGACACCGACGACTTCTGGCCCACAGGATCTCCTCACACCATCAAGGTGCTGGAGCACCTACAGGAGACGTTCCCGACGCTTGAAGCAGACGGCACGACGAAGATCAGCATCGGGGTCGCGACTGGAGCTGACAAGGCTTACATCATCAGCCCAGAGGCTGGCAACGACATCGAGCAAGATCGGCTGACGCCCATCGTCATGGCCGACGACATCCGTACAGGTCGCCTCACGACGCCTTCGAAGATGCTGCTGAACCCGTGGGACGGCGAGGGCAGGCTCGTGGATCCCGCGGACTACCCGAAGTTCGCGGCCGCGCTCGCGTCGCACCCGAACGTCAAGCAGCGCTTCGTCGCAAGGAAGAACCCGAGCACCTGGCACCGCACCATCGACAAGGTCTACCCGGGCCTCGCCGAGCGGCCGAAGCTGCTCCTTCAGGACATGAAAGCCCAGATCACACCAGTACTGGAGCCGGGCGGCTATTACCCGCACCACAACCTGTACTACATCGTCTCGTCGTCGTGGGATATGGAAGTGCTCGGCGGGCTGCTGCTGTCTCGGATTGCAGAGGCTTTCGTGAGCGCCTATGGCGTGAAGATGCGTGGCGGCACGCTGCGGTTCCAGGCGCAGTACCTACGGAAGATCGCCGTTCCGCGCCCCGACACAATCCCTGACGACATCGCCTCCAGGCTCCGTGACGCGTTCCGCGCCGGCGACAGGGCGGCTGCGACGCGTGCGGCCGAAGAAGCGTACGGGCTGCCCGTCGGCAGCATCTGAATATTCGGAAAGAAGAAGAGGGGGCCATGAGCGATCTGACACCTGTCGAGACCTGGCGCGCCGCTGTTCTCGGTTACTGGAAGGGCCTGGACCTACAGGCCGCGAAGCAGGGTCAAGCGACCGGGGTCAAGGACACCGGCAATCGCGCAGCCGTCACCGGCGGCAAGCAGATGGACGCGATGCAGGAAGTCGTGGCGAAAATTTGGCGCGCCGATCCTGACATCAGCCTTGAGGTGCGCACGACCGGTCACAACCATCTGCCGGCGTACTTTCGACCGGCGAAGAACTGGGATCTCCTGGTGCTCTACCGCGGCTCCCTGATCGCGGCGCTGGAGTTCAAGTCCCAGCGAGGCCCCTCGTTCAGCAACAACTTCAACAACCGGACGGAGGAAGCCCTCGGGCTCGCGGCCGACTCCCAGATGGCCGCAGAGCGCGGCCTGTTCGGCAAGCTGAAGCCCTGGTTCGGTTTCATCATGCTCGTAGAACGCGCGCCGAAATCACTGACCAAGGTCGAGTTGCCCAAGAACATGCCGTTCCCGCCGGACCCAGTCTTCGAGGGGGCGTCGTACATAGGGCGGTACAAGATCTTCTTCGAACGCATGGTCAAGGAGGGCAACTACGACGCTGCTGCGCTACTCACCGCCGAGGCGGGCAGCGAACACTTTATCGAGCCGTCGGTGAGCTTGTCGTTGGCCAATCTCGAGGCAGCCATCCGTGCACGCATCGCCTACGTCAAGACGCTGCCGGACGATGTATTCGACGCATTGACACACTGAATCGAGCCGTCCGAGGGCGTCGGTGATCACGTAGGTCCAGGGCCAGTACCGGGCGCGGGAGCGGGCACGGGAGGAGGCGGCAGGACGCGGGGCGGGCGCGGGAGGAGGCGGCGGGACCGGCCCCGGGGCGAAGGTGCGCTTCCACTGCGGCCATGTATCGCTCGCGGACATCCGCCAGCGCCCGCAGGTCGACGACCGACGTCGGGATCACCATCGCCGGGTCGTCCGCCACAGGGGGCGATTGCCACGCATCCTTCATGCTCTGCCCGGCCACTGTCCGGGTGCGGGCGACGAGTTCGTCGTACGCGGCGCCCACCTCCGGAGCCTCGAAGCGGACCCACGCCTCGTGCCAGGTCAGTCTGGACTGGATCTCTCGCAGCTGCTCCGACAGGCGGACCCGCTCCTCGGCGGCAGCGTCCGCGCGGCGGCGCCGCACGGCGTAAGCCATCTCCGCGTACTGGATGCTCGCCTGGTACGCGCTCGCGAACAATTCCTGCTTCCGCTCCTGCAGCTGGGCGCGACGGCCAATCCGCGCCTGGACGCCGAGGACGAGGCCGGTCACGAGTGCGGCGAAAACGGCGGCGTAGGGGCCGAAGACTTTGATCGCGTCAGCCAATGATGTGGTCCTGTTCGTCGAGGCCCGGCGAACCGTGGCCGTGGGGTGCTTCGAAGCCCGGCCAGATGTTGGTGGCACGATAGGCAGATTCCCATCGCAGATGGCGGACGATGATCGCGACGAGGACCCGCCCGCCGTCACCGGGCGACCACCGGCGCGAGGGCGCGTCCTTCGGGTACCAGAGGCACAGGGAACCGTCGGGGTTGCGGTGGGCGGGGCAGTCGGGTCCGCGTGCGTGGACGCGGGGGGGCTGCCGGATCGCCGGGGGCGAAGACGATGCGGAGACTGTGTAAGGGCAGGATCCGCACGTGCGGGTAGACCTGGATGGTGAACCCGGACGCGAAGTCGGCGGGCCTGTCCACCTCGCGCACGTCGAGCCCCGTTGAGCGCATCCCGGTCAGCAGCTCGGTGCGGGCCATGGGACGGGCGAACCAAGGACGGCGTGCGGGACGCCGGTCACCACTCAACGGCCGTGTCCTCCTGCCACGAGCGCGTCTTGGGCAGGAGCAGGCTCGCTCCCGCGAGACCGAGGCTGGCGGTGGTGCTCAGGGGCGTGGAGGCGGCGGAGAAGGCGTGCTCGCGTTCACGCATCGTCTTGGGGAAGAGGTGCTCCAGGACCTCCGTCACCGTGTCAATGTCGTCGGGGTCGGCGATGGCCTTCGCGAGCCTGTCGGCGGCGACCCGTAGCCGCCGCTCGGCATCCGCGTCGGGGATCAGCGGCTTGAGGTCGGGCGAGACGGAGCGCGGATCCTTTGTCGGCTCGCCGCGCTGAAGGCGCAGGGCGGCCTCCAGCAGCACCGTGTGGACGGCGCTGACGAGGCCCATTCTCGGCTCGACGAACTCGTAAGCCCAGACGGAGAGTTGGTGTGAGGAGAAGCCCGGCTTCGTGGCCTGAGCATTCCACGCCTTGAGGATGCGGATGGCGCGGCGCCGGGTGCGCCGCAGGGCGTCGGCGCCGGACGTCAGCAGTTCCACGTGGCCCTGGGGGTCGCTGGCACTCCAAGCCTTCTTGGAGCCGGGGGCCCGCTCCAGGTCGGGGATCCACAGCCCGCGCCCCTCGCGGCGGCGCAGCGCCACGATGAGATCGACCGTGACACCCGTGCCGTTGACCGGAGCGCCGAAGTGAATCTTGAGGCCCCGCCGGGACGTGCACACCCGCGCCTTGGGGTAGGACGGGGTGCGCTCCGGGTCGCGGAGCCTCGGACCGATGAACGCGACGAGTTCGTCGGTGACGGCGTGCGGGGCCTCCCAATCGCCGTCAGGACCGAGCTCCGGGTGCCGGACGCGGTCCAGGATGATCCCGCCGTCCCCGTCGCTGACCGCTCCCGCGTGCGGCTGAATGTGGGTGCCAACGGGGATCGAACCCGAACTGTACGACGTACGGCCCTCGGGGTGCTGCTCGGCCAACTTGCGGGCCAGCGCGAGACGTTCGCGCGTCGCCGTGAGGACGTCGGGATCTACGTTGATAAGGGTAAGCAGGTCGTCGAACTGCTTGTGCAGATGTGCCATGACCGTTCCTTGCGGGTGGAGAGGAGCGAGGTGCGTGGACAGACGGCCGGCACGGGTGTGTGCCGTGTTCCGAGTCTGACGCACACCACTGACAACGCCCCCGCGCTCAGCGGGGGGGGGGTTGTAGCCCAGCGCGGCCCGGTCGATGAGACGGTCACCGAGATCACGGACCGGAGCCGCCCGCCGGGTCTCACAACTCCCCGGAGTCATCGGGTGCTTCCTTGCCTTGGGCCAGGATCCGGCCTCCGACGAAGACCACACCGAGAGCGAGCGCGGAACCAACACCAACCATGGTCTTCTTCAGTAGCCCGTCCACGTGGCGCTTGTGCTCGGTGTCCTTCTGAGAAGCAAGTCTTGCCGTTTCCTGGATGAGTTCGAGGAGGTGCTTCCGCTGCTCCCAGGTCAGCTCGCCCCTGTGGAGTTCCCGCTCGAAGATCTCCCGGTTCTCCCGGAGGGCCTGGTAAACCTGATCCAGGCTATGCCTGCCGTCCGCGAGAGTGGCCTCGTGGGCCTTCTCGATGGCGCCGAAAGCATCCGTGGCAAACTTCCTGAACTCGGGGAACTGTTCGACGATCTTCATGGCCACTTCGGTGTCCATGTCAGGCATCATGGCCGCGAACCTGACCGCCTTCTCCTTAGAGAGGTGTCTCCAGGTGTCGATACCGAGTGCGCGCATGATCTCGGCTTCGTTCTTGTACTTCATGCTGTGGGGCCTCCATTGCTCTTCTTCGCGGCGCGTTCTTCCGCGCTGCGGGCCGCTAACTCTGCCCATCGCCGTACGTGGCGGAATTCCGCGCCCGGTCCACTGCCTGAGCGCACGCCTCCCCATAGGCCGACGAGACCGCGTCCTCGTCCGTGCCACGCACGTGGGCCTCGATCTCCTGGCCTGGCCGACGAGAAGTGTGCCAGCGCACCGGCAGGTCCGTGTACAGATCGGGCTCGAAGTCCCACGCCCACGTCGACCATCGGGCAGGACTTCCGACGTTGAGCCGTTCACCTCCCGTCAGGAACACGGCATGAGCGTGGTGCACCATCCGGCGGTCGGGAATCTCGTGGCGGATGAGCTGGGCTCCGCCTCCCGCCTCCCAGCGTTCCCGCCCCATCTCCTCGACCTGTGCAGACTGGCCGGGCCGGTCCTCGCTCCACTGGGCAACCACTCGCTCCGCGTGCTGGCGGGCGGCGAAGGCCAAGCGTCGGCCGCCGAGGTCGGCGAGGTAGACCGTTGAGTCGACCGCGGCAGGGCCGGAGCGCACGGCGGCACGGGAGCCAGCCTCCTCCGCGACGTCCGCAGGCACGGCCCAGAGCAACGCTCCGATCTTGGCGGCGGTCTGCTGCAGGACGGGGCCGGTCATGTGCTGGTAGCGGCGGCGCATCCGAGCGGACTTCCCGGACTCCCAGCCCATGATGCTGTCGACGACGGCGTCGGAGATCCCGAGGATGAGCAGGACCGTGGCCGCCGTATGGCGGGCGTCGTGAAGGCGGCCGTCGCGCACCCCCGCCGCCTTCAGAAGGTCCTTCCACCGGTGAAAGTCGGTGTTTGGGTTCAAGGGTTCGCCGACCGGCGAGGTGAAGACGTACCCCTTCTCCGTCCAGAGGTCCCGAGCGAGAGCGCGCTCTTGGCCCTGGTCCTCCTTGTGCCGGCGGAGCAGGGCCATCAGCTCGTCCGGAACGCCGATAGGCCGCTGACCGGCTCGTGATTTCACGCTCTTGGTCTCACGCCGGACGTTGATCTTCTGCGGGCAGTAGCCGGGCTTGCGCCCGCAGCGGTTGCCACAGCCGTGCTCGTAACGGGGCCGGAGGCGGCCCCGTCGGACACGGATGACTCCGAGCTCGAAGTCAATGTCGGCCCACTGCATGCCGAGGGCCTCGCCCTGACGAAGACCGAGCGCGAGGGCGATGACCCAGCGGGCCGCATTGCGGTGCTTTCCCGCCTCCGCCAAGAGGCTCTTGACCTCCTCGACCGAGTACGGCTCGACTTCGTCCTCTTCCAGACGCGGTGCCTTCGCGGTCGTCGCCGGATTCCGGACAGCGTGCCCACGGCGCACAGCTTCGTTGAGCGCGGTACGAAGGGTGCGGTGCGCCTGGTGGGCGGTGCCGGCGGCGCTGCCGTTCGCCTGCATCTTCCGGTAGAAGCGCTCCAGGTGCTCCGCTTCCAGCTTCTCCAGGCGGTGGGCGCCCAGGCCGGGGATGAGGTGGTGGTAGACGGCCACGCGGTAGCCGTCGATGGTGTTCTCGCCGACGCTGGGCGCGGCGATGTTCTCGACCCAGTGGGTCAGCCATGTTTGGACCGTCCAGGTCTGGCCGGCCTTGGCAACGCCGGTGGAGTCGCGCTGCTTCTCCAGTTCGCGCACAACCTTCGTGACCTCAGCACGCGTCTTGCGGCTGACGTGGCGGCGGTCAGGGGTGCCGTCGTCCTTGACGCCGACGGTGACGCGGCCGTGCCAGCGTCCGTCCTTGCCGAGGTAGATGGACGAGGCGCCGTTGGGCTGGCGGGACGTGCTGGGCTTCTTGGGCTTTGCCATGCGCGCCCGCCTCAGGCCGCGGCGTCGAAGTCCGAGGCCCGAAAGCGACGGGCTAGGAACTCACCGACCGCCTCGGCGGGTATGCGGCGCAGGCTACCGATCTTGACGGAACGTATCTCCCCGGAGGAGACGTACTCGTACAGCTTGGTGCGGCCGATGCCGATCCGGCGGGCGGCTTCGGCGACGGTGAGGGCGACCAGGGTTGTGTCGCCGGCAGTTCGCCGCTCGGCCATCAGGGTGCGCAGGGCGTCTTCGGGGACGTCCAGGAGCTGGGCTATCTGGGATATGGGCAGGGCGGGCTGCGACAATGGGGGCTCCTCCCGCCGGCATCGCGGCGTCGCGGGAGCGGCAACTCCCGTCGGCCTGGCCGGTGGCGTCGTTCAGGGATGGATGGTTGGGTGATCGGCGGCACCTGGGGCGCCGCGCTGAGGGGGTTCTCGGCGTTCGTAGCGCCGTGGGTGGGGCAATGGCCGGCTACTCGTCGGCGGGTGGCTGCCCCTGGTTTCGCCGGCGTGCCTGCGAAGGGTGCAGGTTTCTCATCGCGGCTCGTTCTTCGAGTCGGAGGAGTTCGTCGACCTGTCCTCTCTGCTCGGGGCCCTTGTCCCCGTAGGCGTCGAGTTCCATTTGGATCTCGTGCAGGTGCATCTGGTTCCGGTCGATCGCCGCTCGCAGTTGGCGGTACTCCAGCGTCATCTGGACGTACGTCTGGGCGAGCTCGCGGATGCGGGGCGTGGCCAGCTCTCCTGGTGGTCCGGTCAGGTCCTGCATGGTGATGCCGAAGACCTGGCAGAAGCCGAGCGCCTCGTCGAGGTTGACCCTGCGACGGGGTTTGCCGCTCTCGATGCGCCAGATCGCCGACTGGTTGATCGGATGGCCGGCGGCGGCCATCTCCTCGGCGAGCTTCACCGTGCTCCAGCCACGGACCTCGCGTTCCAGCTTGATGCGTGCGGCGGCGTGATCCTCCGGCATCGGACGACCTGGGCCGGCGCGCTCCGTACCTTCCTCGCCGCTCATCCGCACCTCCCTTCACGCGACGACCGGGCCCACTGGGGCGAGCGTCCACAACTAAACATCATTGCGGAGTGAAATGCAAGGCGTTGCGCTTCCGAAAATCTGGGCTATGGTCATAGTCCGCCGTACAGCGGTGGACGGATCCGAACACGCGAGCGGCCCCGGTGCTACGAACACCGGGGCCGAGGTAGAGGCTCCACCGCACAACCATCCATCCCTGAACGATCGAAACCGGTACCGGCCGGGGTTGCCGCCCCATAGTGGCCTGCCGGGTGAGGAGCTCTATGCCTCAGGGTACGACCCTGCCGTCCGAGATGCCATCCCGCTTCGACGAGGGCGCCACGCCGATGGAGCCTCCGTACAACGTGGACGCCGAGCGCGCGGTCCTCGGCGCCTGCATGCATAAATCCGACGTCATCGACGTGGTCCGGCCCATCCTGGGCGAGGGCGCCTTCTACCGGCCCGCGCACGAGACGATCTGGCGCGCGCTCCTCGCCCAGCACCGCGAGGACAGGCCGACCGACCCGATCGTCCTGACCGAGCTGCTCCAGCAGCAGGGGGACCTGCAGCGCGTCGGTGGCCGTCCCTACCTGCATCAACTCGCCGACGTGCACTACGGCACCGGTGGCGCGGAGCACCACGCGGAGATCATCCGCGAGAAGGCCAACCTCCGCCGTCTGCTCGCCTCCGCGATCCACACCGTCCAGCGCGCCCAGGAGCCGGGCGCGGACCCCGAGGCGATCCGCAGCGAGGTCGAGGCGGAGATGCGGGCCGAGCGCGAGCGGGCACTCGCCTCGGGCCAAGGCCGGTTGAATCGCTTCGCCGTCGATGGGTGGTCCTTCGTCAAGGAGACCGGCGCGGACGCCGCGCCCCTGTGGGGCACCCGGGACAAGACCGTCTGGGCGCCGGGCGAGAGCCTGATGATCGTGGGCGCACCCGGTGTCGGCAAGACCACTCTGGCCCACCAGGTGATCTTCGCCCGCCTCGGCCTGTCGGAGACGGTCCTGGAGATGCCAGTCGCCCCCAGCAGGCGGGTGCTCTATCTGGCCATGGACCGGCCCAAGCAGATCGCCAAGGCCATGGCCCGCCGCGTCTTCGACACCGACGAGGCGATCCTGCGTGAGCGGCTCGTCGTCTGGGAAGGGCCACTACCCGCCACCCTCGACAAAGAGCCCGACCTCCTCGCCGACCTCGCCGCCGCCCACCAGGCCGACACCATCGTGATCGACAGCCTCAAGGACGCGGTGAGCACCATGGTCGACGACAGCCTCGCTGTCGCCTTCCACAACGCCCGCATGCGCGCCCTGCGAGGCGGTGTGGAGATCCTGGAGCTGCACCACCAGCGCAAGGCCACCGCCGACGCACCACGCGGCCAGCGCCCCAGCCTGGACCAGGTCTACGGCTCCACCTGGATCACCGCCGGCGCGGGCAGCGTCCTGTTCGTCACCGGCCGGGCGGGCGACCCGGCGGTCACCCTGCACCACCTCAAGACCCCCACCGGTGAGGTCGGCCCGCTGGACGTCACCCACGACCACAAGCGCGGCACCACCACGGTCGACCCGACCAAGGACCCCGCCGTCCTGCTGCGCAACGCGCCAGGCGGCATGACCGCCCGCGACCTGGCGACCGTCCTCATCGGTGGAGGCGACCCCGAACGCGCCGACGTCGAGAAGGCACGGCGCCACCTGGCCCGCCTGGTCGACAGCGGCCTGGCCACCAGGGCCGACGGCGCCGCCGGAGGAGCCGGAGGCGGGCAGCAGACCCGCTACTACGCCTCCTCCCGCCACCTCACCGCCGTCGGCTGAGCCCCCTGCCGGCCAACGCGGAGCGATCACGCGACCGTACACGCGGCCCTCACGCGAGCACCCCGCCGTGAACCGTTCACAGCGCGCACGCTCACCGCGAAACCGCAGGTAGAGCGATCACGCGAGCGTCCACGCCGTACACGTGCCCAGGCGATCACGCGCGGGCCCCCCTTTAGAAGGGGGCCCGCGTGAACGCCCCTCCGTGAACGCCGCTCACCCCCACCCCCGCAAGCCTCACTCCCCCGGAGCCCACGCCCTTGCACTCCCCTGCCCCGAGCCCCGGCAGCCATACGCGGCAGCCGCGTCGGCATCGCCCTGCTCCCGCTCGCCCCGGCCGCCGAGCACTCGCACCCGCTGGAGGTCGCCGCGTGAACCGCAACGGACGCATCACCCTCGTCGCCGGCCTGGTGGCCGTCGTCCTCATGGCCTTCCGGGTCTCGTGGAACGCGCTGTCCGACGTGGCCCGCGCCATCGGCGCCGACCCCACCGCCGCCCTGCTCTACCCGATCGTCATCGACGGGCTGATGGCCCTCGCGCTGGTCGCCACGCTCGTGCTGACCGGCAACGACCGGAAGTTCGCGCTGCGGGTCCTGGCGACCTACACGATCGCCAGCCTCCTGCTGAACTACGTGCACGGCCTCATCCCGGCCCTGCACACCGAGTCGGTCCAGTGGGGCCGACTGGCCGACTGGGACCCTGCGAACTGGGCCCTTGTGCTGCTGGCGACCTCGCTCCCGGTCGGGTCGATCTACTTCGGGTCGGACCTCGTGGCAAAGGTGCTGCACCACACCCCCGAGTCGGCTGACTCCGCCGAAGCAGCCTCTGCCCAGTCGCAGAGTCGGCAAGCCGACGAGCAGGCCACACGGTCGAGGTCTGACCAGGCCGAATCGGCCCCCGAGCAGCTGACCGAGTCGGCCCCCGTGGAGGTCGCCGAGGCATCCGTGACGAGGCCGACCCAGGCCGACGAGTCGGCCCCCGCCACCCGACCGCCCCGGTCGGCCGCCACCGTGGAGTCGACCGGAACCGCCCCGCGTCGGGCGACCGGTCGGGTCCGCGCCACCGCCAAGTCGACCGTCGACCGCACCCGCACCGACGCCGAAATCCTCGACGAGGCCCGACTCCTGACCGCCGAGTGGAGCGACGACCGGCTCACCGCCGAGCGCCTGCGCGGCGAACTACGAATCGGCCAGAAACGCGCCCGCGCACTGCGCGACCAACTGCAGGCCGAACGCACCAGCCAGGCCGAGCCCACCGCGTACGACGGCGTCGAGACCGAACCTCTCGACGGGCTCGACGAAGCCGTCTCCCAGCGGCAGAGGGAACTCGACACTGCCCCCGTCGGCTCCGCCTGACCCCACAAAACGCACCTTCGCCCCACCTTTCCGGCTCCCCCGAGCCCCCGCGCAGACAAGCACGGGGACGCAGGGCCGCGCGAAGCGAAGCACCCGACACCAGCAACCCACGGAGAACCGTTCCATGCACGATCCGCACCGCGAACTCGCCACCCCCCAGCAGGAGATGACCACCGGCCTGAACAGCGCAGCAAGCAAGGGCGTTGGACCGTCCATCGGCCGGTCCAACGCGGACCCCTCCGCGCCGGGGGTCGCGGAGGAGCAGCTCCGGCGCGAGGGCGCGCCGGAGCAGGAGTCGGGGGCGGGCGAAGACGTCGCTGCCGAGCAGCAGACAGCTGCCGTACGCGCTACCGACGAAGCCGCGCTCTATCGTGTCCTGCGCCGCCGCGAACGCTGTGACGACGGCCGTCGCGAGGCCCGTGTCGATGCCCGTTACAGCGACGACGAGAAGGCCGCGATCGTGGCCAGGGCCAAGGCGATGGGCATCGCCGGCGCCCACCTGGTCGGCGCGGTCGTCATGGCCTTCGTCAACGGCGAGACGCACCTGCCCGACCAGCGCACCGTCTACGACGACGCCATCGACGAATTCGCCGCCCTGCGCACCGAGATCGCCCGGATCGGCAACAACGCCAACCAGATAGCGCGCCGCCTCAACTCCGGCGGTGATCCCCACCCTGTGGACACCGCCGTCCTAGACCGGGCCGAACGCCTCCTGGCCACCGCCCGCGACGCGGTGAAGGCCGTGGACGAGGCCGCTCACCGGGCCGCCGGGCAGAAGGCGAGCCGGGCGTGATCGCGAACATCGTCAAACCGGGCAGCAACACCCGCGGCGTACTGAGGTACCTCTTCGGCCGGGGCAAAGCCACCGTGCACAGCGACCAGCACATCGTCGCCTCCTGGGACGGCTTCGTACCCGACCCCGGCCCCGAAGGCAGCCCCGACCACGAGAAGCGGATGGACCAGCTCGTCAAGGCCCTCGACCTGCGCGTCAAACAGGCCGGCGACCAGGCCCCGGACGGGCACGTGTGGCACTGCTCGCTGCGCGCGGCGCCCGATGACCGCATCCTCACCGACGCCGAATGGGAACACATCGCGCGCCGCATCGTGCACGCGACCGGCATCGCCCCCACCGGCGACCCGGACGGCTGCCGCTGGATCGCGGTGCGCCACGCCGACGACCACATCCACATCGTCGCCACCAAGATGCGCGGGGACCTGCGACCGCCCCGCAACTGGAACGACTACCACCGCGCCATGACCGAACTCACGACGATCGAGGAAGACTTCGACCTCACCCGCGTCCCCCGCGGACGCCAGGCCGCCGCCCGCACCCCGGCCGCCAAGCGCCCCACCCGCGCCGAGCAGGAGAAGGCCAAGCGCACCGGCCGCAGCAAGGACACACGCGCAGAACTCCGCCACGTCGTCCGCACGGCGCTCGCCCGCGCCGAAAACCTTCAGGAGTTCTTCAACCTGCTCGCCGACGCCGGCCTCCAGGTCGAAACCCGCACGCTGCCCTCCGGCGACCTGCAGGGCTACAAGGTCGCCCTGCCCGGCGACACCAACGACAACAGCGAGCCCGTCTTCTACTCCGGCTCCAGCCTCGCCACCGACCTCTCCCTCCCCAGATACGGCAGCGCCTCGCCGCCGCCGAAGCTCCCCCCATCGAACCCTCACCGGCCGGGCGCCGACCCAACCCGTGGCACCAGGCCGCCATGGCCACCGAACACATCCGCCACCACATCGACCACAGCCCCGCCGACGTCACGCAGGCCCACCTGGTCGCCCTCGGCGAAACCCTCTACGCCCTGCCCCTCTACGCCCCCGCCCACCTGAAGGCCGAACTCCACCGGGCCGCCCTCGCCTTCGAGCACGCCGCCCACACCCGAGCCCGCGTCGACCACCAGCACGCCCGCGCACTGCGCGGCGCAATCAAGGCAATGCGCCACCACCCCGCCGACGGCAGCGGCCTGGCGATGCTCCTGGACGCCGCCATCCTCGTCGTCACCGCCGTCCAGCGCCACAACGCGCTGCGGCACCACGACCGGCAGGTCGCCGCCGCCCGCCAAGCCCTGCTCCACCTCAGGGCCGCCTACGACCAGACAGCCCCCGCACCCCTGGCCACCATGGCCGCCCACAAGCCTCCGGCCAACACCGTCCGCCAGTACGTCCAGCACGTCCGCGACGCTGTTCCGGCCTACGCCGAGCAGATCCTCGCCGAACCCGCCTGGGAGTCCCTGGCCGCCACCCTCGCCGCCGCCGAGGCAGCCGGGCACGACCCGGCCGAACTCCTCCACCACGCAGCAGGGCGACGCTCGCTGGACGACGCCACGTCCCCGGCCAGGACCCTCACCTGGCGCATCCAACGCCTCGGCAACCGGCACGTGCCCAGCCGCCAAACACGGGCCGCACAAGCCCGCAGCCCCCGCATCGCCCACGTCCCGTCCACAGCGCGAGCCACCGCCGCGACACCCCCGACATCCGCGCCACCGTCATCCCGCCCGCACCGGCCACGGTGACCCCGAGCACCCATCAAGCAGCGGCCGAGCGCGTCGCACTCCCACCGCTGGCCACCCAACAGCCCTGGCACGAAGCCTTTCCGCCCTCTTCAGCCCGCCCCTTCGACCAAGACAAGGCACGCCATGCCCCGAGCGCCGCCTGCCGGCCCGCCCTCGAATCACTCACCAGCACAAGCCGAACTGCCGAAACCACACAAGGAACCGCCCATGCCCTCCTCCTCTGTTCGCCCCGAAGTCGTCCTCCTCATCACCGACTTGGACCTCGACCGTCACGAGGACCCGCCGCGCTGCTACCACCTCGACGGACGTCCATTCACCACCGCCGAGCACCAGCTGCTCTCCACCATGACACCTGCAGAGATAGCCGCCGCGAAGGCTCAAATGCGGCTTGAGGACGAATGGGAGCGTGAACTCGACGCGATGAAGGACGCCTTCGTCGAGTTGCTCATGAAGTACTTCGCCAGGCTCCCCAAGGTCTCCGTGGTCAGCGACGCCGTCGCCATCATGACCGACGAGGACCGCACGGAGTACGAGCGCCTGGTCAAGATCGTCACCGCGCAGGACACACTGGAGTACCTCGCCGAGCACAGCGAGAACTGACCGCCCATACGTCGACGGCGGCCCACCCTGTGGGCCGCCGTCGGCGCGTGAGCAGAGCGGCTCTTGTACGTCAGCGGACTCCGGCACAGCGCTCGGCACGGGCTCTGTCGAGCGCCTCCTTGCACCGGGACGGTCGCGGACGACCTCGGGCCCGAGGAAGCAGCGCTGCCATGGGTACAGCCCGCCAGGGCCAGGACAGCGAGGGCGCTGAGGCTGAGGACGGTCGTGGTGTGAACGCGCATAGGAAACCCCTTTGTGGCCTGCGAAACGGACGGTCTGACCAGGTCGGCCCTCCGGCACCGACAGTCCGAAGGGGAACGGGGCTTTCGGGAGGTCAATGGCCGAGGTGGCGCAGGCCCTCTTCGAGAGTGGGGTGGAACCGGTCGACGGGACCGGAGTTACGGTTGAACCAGACCGCGTCCAGGCCGGGCTCCTTCGTCTCGTGGCCCGCCCGACAACGCAGCCATACCGAGTCGTCGCGCAGGCAGAAGACAATCCAGTCCCGGTACGCACCGCACCCGGGGCACGTACGTCCGCCCAACTCGAACGGGTAAGCCGCGAGAATCCACTCGGCACCCCGCAGCCCGTCCTGGCTGACATACAGCAGGGTGTGGCGGGCGGTGGGCCACATCCGCCAGCCGAGGCCAATTAGGGTGTCGCCGATCCGCTCGGCAAGCACACCATCGTCACCGGCGAGATGGCGCGGAGTGACCCAGTACACACGGTCCGGTGGGTCGGGGCGGAGGGATCGTTGGGGTGGTGCGGGTGCAGGGGCGTCTCCAAGGGCTCGAAAGTGGTACCCGACAGGGCGTTGTACGTTGACATGACCCTGATGCAGAGCACCAGTCATTTCGGGATCTTCCCTGTCTGCCTCCGGCGAACTGGATTGCGTCAGGACCGGGTCAGAGTGTCGTATCGATTCGCCGTGCGCATACCTGGACCAGCAGATGCAGCTCCGTACGAGCCTTCGAGAGGAACAACGTGCCTTGTGGGGTGTCGACAAGGGCCATGTTCACCAGCCCCTCAAGACGCCGTCTGTTCGAGGCCGGAAGAAGTGCGGTGCCATGGAGGGGAAGTCCGGTCTCGATGCGGTTCTCCAGGAGCTGGCTCAGCTGATGCCATTCGTGCCGGGCGCTGTTCATGTGGGAGGACACTTGGTCGGCTGTGGCGGTGGTCAGGGAATCCAGTGCCTGTATGAGTGATCGTGCTTGAGCGTTGATCTGTGTGCAGAGCTTTCTCGCACGAGAGTGGACCTTCAAGGAGGCGGCGCCTGCTGCGAGGAACATGCCCATAGCGAAGCTGAAGTTGGCGTTCTGCTGGTCGGGCTCCGGGCGGCTGAGGGAAAAGAAGAGGACGAGAGCCATGGTCGCCGAGACGATGGCGATGATCCGGAAGGCGACCTTTCTGGTGATGCGGGCGTGCAGTCGTGTCAGTGGGATGCGCTCCTCGTCTCCCCGTCCGGTGAGGAAGTAGTTGGTGATGGCCACCAGGGCGAGGAGCACCATTCCCCCCGTACGGTCAACGCTGAGCACTCCTCCCGCGACGACGGTCAGCCCTAGATAGAGGGCCGCCGAGGCGGCGTTACGCAAGGTGAACAAGCGGCGTCTGGCGTCCGGATCGAGGTGAGCGGTCACGCCGGTGCCCAGGACTGCGAAGACGAACAAGAAGACCAGCCAGCCGACGAAGAAGGTCGATTTCCACACTGGCGGCGTTGTGAGCACGGCGGCGCCCATGCCGCAGAGGAAGTAGGCGGTGCCGGCCGCGCCGGCTGACCAGAGTCGTCGTCGAGGGGGAATTCGCTCAGCCTGGGCGTGAAGTCGGGCGACCATCGTCATAGGTTGAGAAACGATCAACTGAGCCAACCCGGTTCCAGCACGCGTGCTGGAATGCAGTACCGCACCATGACGACCTGGTGACGGCCGCCGGCTTGACGCTGATGCTGGCGCTGACGGCCTGTCTCCGCTCGCCTACCGGGGCAGTCACTTCCCGCCCTGCCGTAGGAGTACGCGGCTCATGATCAGTTCACCTGGATCCTCGACTGCAAGGCTGGAATCGCGGCGATCTTGGACGCCTCAAGGTGGTCCCAAAGGATGCCCGGCGGCCGGTGCGGCGTACTGCACGTGATGACCTCGTCGGGCGTGACGATCACGTCGACGTTCACGTCATGCGCCGTGGATGGAATGAGGGTTTCGATCACCTGGAGGGAATGCACGGTGGTGACGACGAGCGTCTCGGGCCCGACGAGTCCAGCCTCGGTGAGCAGCGCGAACTCCAGGTCGGAATACCCGGCCCCCTTACCGATCCGCACGCCAGTGCGGTTGACCGCCACACTGCCGAGGACCACGACGCTGACGGGACGGAGGGCATCGACTTCGACCGTCGGTGCGATTGTTGCCGCGACGCGGCTGCTCGCGGCCTCATGCGGTGGTACTTCCAGGACAGCCGGGTCGAGGAGGTAAAAGGGCTTGAGCGTGGCCAGCTTCGGAACGGCCATGTAGAGGAGTTTGCCATCCTCCAAAGCGCGTGCGCGAACAGGGAGTTGGGCCTTGTCCGGCACCGCCTTGACGACCGTGGCGTTCTTCCAAGCCTCAAGCCCGGCGAGTCGTGCAGCGGCTTCTTCGGAGCCTTTGAAGTTGGGTATGCGGCCGTGAGCCGTGTCGTCGTGCACCGCGCCGGCCGCGTCGAGGGCATCCCAGACCTGCGTCCGTACAAGCCTTTTTGCGTCATCGTGAGTCACGGACACAACAGGTTCTCCTTACGCTTTACGTCGTTGCCATGAGCGCGAACAGCCGGTCATGGACGTCGGCGACGATCGGCTCTTGCCGCCAGGGCCGCAGCTCCTTTGCGGCGCTGAAGACGACGTTCAATCCTCCCCCGCCCCGGGTCTCCTCCAGTTCCGTGATGGCCTCGGCGAGCGTGATCACCGCGGCGTCGACCTCGCGTTGACGAATATAGGCGAGCGTAAGGTTGCCCAGCACGATCGCGCGAGACTTTCGCCGATCTTGCAGTTCCGCGGCCGTTCTCTCCAGGAATTGCCGGGCGCGTCGGTGCTGCCCGAGGGAGAGGTAGCACGATCCGGCGAGGCGGCCGAACTGGGCGGGGGACACGAGATCGGCTGCGGCATCCACGCCGTCGGACCTCTCCAGATGTCGTTGGGCTGCGTCGAGTGCTCGCTCACAGTCCTGTGCTTCTCCGAGCATGGCGTGAGCTTCGCCGGCGTGGAGTAGCGCCATGCCAGTCAAGGCCGGGCTGATCGAACGGGCCGTGGCCGCTGCCTGGAGTGCGAGGTCCAGTCCCGTCCGGGGGTCTTGGGCTCCGTAGAGCGCGACATAGCAGATCCGCAGAAGGGCATGGCCTTCGAGAGCGTGATCACGCAGGCGTCGGGCGACCGCAACACTCTGGTCGTAGTAGCCGCGTGCCGTGGCGTGGTCGCGTCGCTGTGAGGCGTCCCAGACGAGCTGCCCCATGAGCGTGAAGGCGTCGCCTTGGAGGGAAAGCAACTCGCGTTCTGTTCGTCCGCGAGGAGCCTTCTGCGCCATGAAGGTGATCAGGCTGAGTTGTTCTCCGCCCTTGGCAAGGAGGCCGGCCGACGGCGTGCGGTCGTACCGTGCTGCGAGCTCCTCGAATTCGCTCCGCAGCTCCGCCACTGTGGTCAGGTCTGTCTGTGCGGGGTCGAGAGCCCGTAGCCGGGCTTCCGCTGCCGGGCCTCCCGGCTCTGACTCCTGCGTAAGCAGATCGTCCAGTTCGTCGACCGTCACCTTGAGTTCAGTCGCCAGACGTGGGCGCATCCACGGCTGTGGCGATGCCGTTCCCGCCTCCCAACGCACGATCGTAGAACGGTCCACGCCCAGCCGCTCGGCGAGTACTTCCTGGGTCAGGCCCACGGCTTGGCGTCGCTCGGCGAGGCGCTGCCGTCTGCGTGCCATGACTCGGACCCCCAATTTCCTAGCCACCCCGTACGAAGGACACCCAGGTCATGCCCGCTGATGCCACACGGATGCATCACCAGTGCATCAATTCTGCTCTGGGAGCAGGGGAGTTGGCTCGGTTGAGTGGAGTTCTGCACTCCCCACGCCGAAGGGCCATGACCGATGCTGCAGGACGCGTTCGTTTCCGCCGCTCGCCGAGTTGAGCGAGTAGGCCGCCATCTTGCTACGCGTCCGGCCCAGGGCCTGAACGGCAGGCAGATGGTCCCGGCGCTCCGCATGACGCGTCGAGGTTGGCGCTGCAGGGGTTGCGGAGCACTCGGTGAGGCGCTGAGCCGGTACCACCAGATCCACACCTCGCTGGGGGACCGGATTGAGAGGTGGGAAGCGCCCCTGACCTCGTTCCATCTCTGGGCCGCCGCGCCAACTCCATCTAGCAGATGTTGAAAAGCCAGGTCGCCAGCCGATGACCAGCAACGACAACTGCTTTGTGATACTCCCCGCCCTGCTCTGCCGGTGTCATGGACGCCCCCGAAGCGGTGATTGTCCGGGCGCCTCGGATCCTCATTGTCCCTTGAGATCGGACCGCGCTTTCCGCATCTCGATCACATCATTGCCCGAAGCGGCTGATCACGTGACAACACCGCGCCAAGAAATGAGAGGCCACCTTGCACGACACGACAGAGCAGTTTTCGGACCAATCGGACTGGTCTCAGCGCCAGATCGCCTACTACCGCGCAAGGGCCGCGGAGTATGACAGGGCATACGACGAACGCATGTCCATGCCTCAGCTCGTGAAAGTCCTCGATGAGCTGCCCATCAGCGGCGACGTCCTTGAGTTCGCGTGCGGAACGGGACAGTGGACCCAGCTGCTCGCCGACCGCGCGCGCAGCCTGACCGCGCTGGACGCTGCACCGGAGATGCTCCGTATCGCACGCGCCCGGATGCGAGGCAGGGCGACTCACTTCATTGAAGCGGACATCTTCAGCTGGGAACCGGGCCGCCAGTACGACACCGTCTTCTTCGCCTTCTGGCTCAGCCATGTTCCGCCCGTGGAGCTGGAAGCTTTCTGGGCCCTGCTGAGATGGACACTGGCTCCTGGTGGCTGCGTTGTCTTCCTCGACGACTCGGTCGCGAAAGCCGAGGTCGAAGAACTGGTCGCCGAGGCCCAGGTACCGACCGTGCGACGTCGCCTCTCTGACGGATCCCAGCACCTCACCGTGAAGGTGCTGCACGACGCCCCCAGTCTCACATCGCGACTGAACGACCTGGGCTGGGAAGCCCACATCGAACCGATCGACGCCTATCACCTCACTGGTATCGCACGCCCCCGGGAGAGCGAATGACCAGTATCAATGGCTACCCCGCTCGCCCAAGCGTCCGTGCCGGCGAGGTGATCCGGCTGCACATCGCCACGTCAGCCCCTCGGTTCCGCATCGACTTCTACCGCTGGGGGGCGACTCCTCAGCACGCAGGGCACACCGAGTGGCCGGGCCGCACCGCCGATCCCGGCACATTCGACAGGGACTGGCAGTGGCCTGCGTACGAGTTCCCCGTACCGCCCGGCTGGAGCTCCGGGGTCTACATCGCGGTCCTGAGCACGGAGCCGGACTCCTGCACACCGCCGATGGATTCTCGCGAGGCACGGATCCTGCTGGTCGTCACACCCGCCGCTCCCTCGGGCCGCAAGATCCTCTACAAGATCCCGACCTTCACGTACCAGGCGTACAACACGGCAGGCGGCGGCAGCCTGTACAGCGCCTCTCAGGTGACCATGCGCCGCCCCGGAGGTGGTGTCGGAGGCCCGGCCAAAGGGCTGCCCGACCCTTACGACTCCACGTCTCCCCGGCAGACGTTCGCACACTGGGACGCCCCCTTCATCGCATGGATGCAGGAGAACCGGATAGAGAGCGACTTCTGCACCGACCTGGATCTCCACGAAGGCCGGCACCTCAACGACGGATACCGCCTCTTGGTCTCCGCCGGACATGACGAGTACTGGAGCACCGACGCTCGCCGGAACATCACTGCCTTCCGCGACGCCGGCGGCAACATCGCCAACTTCGGCGCCAACACCTGCTGGTGGCGGGTGGACGTCGCCCCCGACGGTGCGGGGCTGAGCTGCGCCAAGTTTCCTCCCGGAGCCCCCACAGGGACCGATCCGGACAGCTCGTACGGCTGTCCGGACCACTGGTGGGAGTCGGAGCCCGAGAACGTCCTGCTCGGGGTGAGCTACCGCAACGGCGGTGGCCACTGGGAAGGCCCTCGTGCGCCGCTCGGATTCACCGTGACGGACGGGGACCACTGGATCTTCTCCGGCACCGGGTTGAGGACCGGCGACGTCCTCGGACGCGAGGCTGCTCTCATCGGCTACGAATGCGACGGGGCGGCGTACGAGCTCGACGCAGCCGGTCGGCCGGGCCCGACAGGCCAGGACGGGACGCCGAAGGACTTCGAGATCCTCGGCATCGCGCCGCTGCCCTCCGACTGGAACTTCGCCGCCAGGGAGCCGGCGAACAGCCCTCGCGCGGCCACTCTCGGCCTCTACACCGCGGCCGGCACGGTCTTCACCGCCGCGACCACCGACTGGGCTCGCCTGCTGGCCACCGACCCCCAGGTCGCCTCCATCACCCGCAACGTCATCACTCGACTCTCCTGACGAAGGGATCAACGTGTCTCGGTATACACGTCCGCTCAGCGTGGTCATCGGCGTCAACGGCATCGGCATGGGCCACTCCGTCAGGCAGAGCGTGATCGCCCAGTACCTCCGCGACCACGGTCACCAGGTGCGGATCATCACCAACGGCTCCTCGCGCGTGGAGTACTTCCGCGACCTCGGCTTTCCCGCATGGGACGGATGGATGCCGACGCTCCTGGCCCGAGACGACCGCATACACGCAAGCGACGCCATACGCGCCAACATCTGGCAGGTGCCCGCCGGCGTCACCAAACACCTGCGTCTACGTCGAATCATTCGGGACACCGGCATCCCGGACGTGTTCATCACCGACTACGAGCCCAACACCCCGCGCCTGGCCTACCACTTCGGCAGGCCGCTGGTCTCCGTCGACCAGCAGAGCAAATACCGGCACCTCGACCTGCCCACTGTCGGCCGGTACGCCCGAACCGCTGACGAGCAGCGGCTGCGCTACTTCGCGCCTCATGTCGACCGGTCCTTCATCTGCTCCTTCGTCCCGCTGGACGCCGATGACCACAAGCTGGAGTTGATCGCCCCCGTCGTCCCCGACGTGGTCCGCTCCGCCCCGGTCACCACTGAACCCCTCGCCACGGCCTACTTCTCGCGCTACTTCGACCACGGTCCGGAAGAGTCCGTGCGGGCCCTCGCCGACGTCTTCCGCCAGCATGTGCCGGACCGCGACCTGCGGATCTACGCGCAGGCGGCAGAGACCAGCAACCTGCGCCAGTACGCCAGCGACAGGATCGAGATCTGCACCTTCGACCGCGAGGCGTTCATCGCCGACATGGCACGGTCCGAGGGGGTCTTCTCCAACGCGGGCTTCAACCTCATCAGCGAAGCCTTCGTCCTCGGCAAACCGGTCCATCTGATTCCCCTGCCCACCTACGACCAGCACTGGTGCGCCAAGGTCATCCACGAAGCCGGACTGGGCACTTCAGCACCGCAGATCACCCCCGGAGCGGTGCTCAACTTCCTCAACCGAAGCCAGGAACTGCGCAGCAACGTCGTGCACCACCGGGACGAGCACCTCCTCGCCGATCCGCGGGAACGGATCGCCTCCTATCTGGAGACCCTGCCCGTAGCCAGTCAGCAGACCCTCACACCATCCGCGCGGTAGGCGGCCATGGCGACTTCCTCGCTCCCCGCCCATCTGAACGTCGGCGTGTCAGTGGCCGCCGTCGTGGCCTGCTATCGCTTCGCCGTCTCTCCGGCGGTACGAGCCCTCGCTCGCCGTCGCCGGGTCCTGCTGGCCGTGGTCATCGCGCTTACGCTCGCGGTACTGGCCGCGTTTCGGCCATCACCGGAGCCCGGCCCGCTGCGCTGGTTCGTCATCACCGTGATCGTTTTGCTCACCTGGCAGGGCGCGACCAGCGACTACGACGTCACAGAGCCCATCGCTCCTCAACGCCGCGACAAACGGCTGCTGCTCCTCCTCGCAGCCGCCTCGTGCCTGTGGCCGGCGGCCCTGCTGCCGTGGATGACCGTGTACTGCGGCAAGCTGCGCGGCTGGAAACACCACGCGATGATGCCCACGCGTCTCCTCAAGTCGTACCTGGCCTGGTTCCTCGTGGCGATGCTCTTTGGTGCCACGTGTTCCACAGCGGCACTGCTGATGGTCCTCGGCTGCGTCTCGCTCTCCCACTATGTCAAACCAGCATGGAGCAAGGCCCGTCTCGGTCCCTACCCCTGGTCATGGGCCTGGCACAACCGCACCCACTACCTCATGGCTTCCGCATACTCCTGGGGCTGGGCTCGCTTCCTCCGGGTCGAGAGCGTGTCGCGCGTGCTGCGCCGTGCGCGCGTCCTCGATCGTCCGGTCAACTTCCTCGCGATGGCCGTCGAGGCTGCCGGCCTCATCGCGTTCCTCGATCGCCGGCTGCTCATCGCGGCCCTGTTGGCCACCGCGCTCTTCAACGTTGTCGTGGCGCTCGCCTCCGGGATCCTCTTCTGGGAGAACATCGTCACCAACGTCGCCCTCGCCATCACGATCACGCTGCTTCCCGCTGCGGAGTACGACGCGGTCTTCGGCTGGCCCACCGCCCTGATCGCGCTCGCCATGCTTCTGCTCAGCACCGCCGACCTGCTGTGGCAGCCCTGGCACCTGGGCTGGTGGGACTCCCCCTTCACGGCACGCGTCCATTGGCAGGTGGAGACCGTCTCTGGGATGACGCTCGGGCTCTACAACGACTTCATGTGCCCGTACGAGCGCGAGTACGGCCGTGTCCTGGGCTACTTCCTCACCGACGAGCCCTTCCTCCATGGCCACCTCGGCATCGTCTGGGACCGGGAACTCCGCGATCTTCTCGTCCAGGCGGACGGCAACCGGAATCAGCTGCGCGCGCTCAAGCAGACGTACGGCCATGTACAGGCCGACGAGCAACAGGCGCGTGAGCACATCGCCTTCCTCACCAGGATGTTCACCCAGCTCAACGCCGGTGCCCGTAAGAGCCCCTTGCCTCGATCTCTGCGCCGCCTCAAGGCCCCTGGCGGCCAGCTCTACCGATGGGGCGACCTTCCTCCCTTTCGCGGTGAGGAACCGGTCCGCCGCATCACGATCCGCTACGAGGAGCGCTGTTACCGCCCCGCCACCGGCGACTTCCTCCTGCTCACCGACCGCACCGTGCAGGCGATCGACCTCCTGCCACCCAGCGCAAACCACGGGAGTACCTCATGCGCAAAGTCTTCATCGACTGCGGCACGAACCTCGGAATCGTGCTGAACCGCTTCATTCACGAGCTTCCGGACCACGACTTCTACGCGTTCGAGCCCAACAAGGACCTGATCCCTTCCATCCACCGGCAAGTCGAGCAGGCCCCTCGCTCCCCGCGCGTCGAGATCTTCCACAGCGCGGCATGGACCCACGACGGGACGATCGACCTGTTCCTCGGCCACCACGAGAGCTCAACCGTGATGCCCGGCAAGCGCGTGCCGCCGATGTACGACCAGCAGATCGACTACAGCGCGCCGGTCCCCGTCCCGGCGACCGACTTCAGTTCCTGGCTGCGCCGGACGGTCACCGCGGATGATCACGTCGTCGTGAAGATGGACATCGAGGGCGCCGAGTATCCCGTGCTCAGCAAGCTGCTCAGCGACGGGACGATCAATCTCATCTCCGTCCTCTACATCGAGTGGCACTACGACCGCTTCCCCGCCATGAGCCGGGCCGACCACGACCAGGTCGCCAACGCGGTATCCGCCTACGTCGACGTCCGCGACTGGGACTGACCCGGAGAAGAGGACACCCCACTATGCACGCGAAGCACATCTACCTGATCAAGCACGGTGAGACAGAGGAAAACCTGCGGGGCATCCACCAGGGCCAGGCTGTCGGCGGCAGGCTCAGCAAGCGTGGGAGCGAGGACATCCGCAAGGTCGGCGACACCCTCGCAGCAGCCGGCGTCACCGTGGACCAGATGCTCGTCAGCCCGATGTCCCGCTGCCGTGAGTCCGCCGCTCTGCTGACCGCCCCGCTCACTCCCGCCGACGTGCGAGTGGACGAGCGCCTTGCCGCCAAGAACAGCGGCTGCCTCGGAGGCCGGCCCAGGGAGCTCGCAGCAGCCGAAGCCACCCGTCGAGGCGTCCCGATCCACCAGCTCCGTACGCCCGGCGGCGAGTCGTCCGAGGACGTCCAAAGCCGCTACGTGCAGCTCTGGGAGGAAGTCTGTGCAGGTTCGCACCGCACCACCGTCCTCATCGGGCATGGTGGAGGAATCGCCTGCCTCCTGCTGCGTCTGACGGGGAACGGCTTCGACCGCTACCTGGATCACGTCCCTGGATCCGCCGGCGTCACCTGGGTCGAGGTCGACGACGGGGCCCCGCGAATCCGGCTGACGAACGTGCCGGCCGCAGAATTGTCCGGCCGCCTCAACACCCGCCCCGCCCGATGAGAGCGCGGGCGGTACGGGTGAGAGAGAGGCGGTCAGGCGTCCTCGGAGCCGCCGAAACGCTCCCGGTAGGACTCCAGGTCCTCCTCGGTGATCTTCGTGAAGAGCACCGGCGGAACGGTGAACGCCGTCCCGGCCGGGACGGCGTCCAGGGCCTTGGTCTGCTCCGCGGTCACCCAGGTCGCGGTGTCACCCTCCAGCGCGAAGGCACCACGCATGGCAGCCGCAGTGGACGGAATGAACGGCTCGGAGACCACCGCGTACAGGTGAATCAGGTTCATCGCGGTACGCAGGGTCAACGCGGCGCCGTCCGGGTCGGTCTTGATCTCCAGCCAGGGAGCCTTCTCCTCCAGGTAGGAGTTGCCCGCCGACCACAGCGCACGCAGAGCAGCCGCGGCCTTGCGGAACTGAAGAGCCTCCATCTGCACCTCGTACTCGGCAAGAAGCCGCGCGATCTCCTCGCCCAGCTTCGCCTCCGCCTCGCCGCCCGAATGGCCCGCTGGCACCTCATCGCCGAACCGCTTGCGGGAGAAGGACAGTACGCGGTTGACGAAGTTCCCCAGGGTGTCGGCCAGGTCCTTGTTGACCGTGGCGGTGAAGTGCTCCCAGGTGAACGACGAGTCGTCCGACTCCGGGGCGTTGGCGATAAGGAAGTAGCGCCAGTAGTCACCGGGAAGGGTCTCCAGGGCAGCGTCCGTGAAGACACCACGCTTCTGAGACGTGGAGAACTTGCCGCCGTAGTACGTCAGCCAGTTGAAGCCCTTGACGAAGTCGACCTTCTTCCACGGCTCGCGTACGCCCAGCTCGGTGGCCGGGAACATCACTGTGTGGAAGGGGACGTTGTCCTTCGCCATGAACTGGGTGTAGCGGACGGTGTCGTCGGCCTCGTACCACCACGACTTCCAGTCGCGGGCCTCGCCGTCCTCGGCGGCGTCCGCCCACTCCTTCGTCGCGCCGATGTACTCGATCGGGGCGTCGAACCAGACGTAGAAGACCTTGCCCTCGGCCGCGAGATCGGGCCAGGTGTCGGCCGGGACCGGGACGCCCCAGTCCAGGTCACGGGTGATCGCCCGGTCGTGCAGGCCCTCGGTCAGCCACTTGCGGGCGATGGACGAGGACAGCTGCGGCCACTCCTCACCGACTGCGTCGATCCACCCTTCGACCTCGTGCTGAAGCTTGGACTGCAGCAGAAAGAGGTGCTTGGTCTCACGGACCTCCAGCTCCGTGGACCCGCTGATCGCCGAACGGGGGTTGATCAGGTCGGTGGGGTCGAGGACACGGGTGCAGTTCTCGCACTGGTCGCCGCGAGCCTTGTCGTAGCCGCAGTGAGGGCAGGTGCCCTCGACGTACCGGTCCGGCAGGAAGCGGCCGTCGACCGGCGAATACACCTGCCGGATGGCGCGCTCCTCGATGAAACCGTTCTCGTTCAGCCTGCGCGCGAAGTGCTGGGTGATCTCGACGTTCTGCTGCGACGAGCTGCGCCCGAAGTAGTCGAAGGCCAGCTGGAACCCGTCATAGACGGCCTTCTGCGCGTCATGGGCCTGAGCGCAGAACTCCGCGACAGAGAGCCCGGCTTCCTTGGCTGCCAGCTCGGCCGGCGTGCCGTGCTCGTCGGTGGCACAGATGAAGAGGACGTCGTGACCGCGCTGGCGGAGGTACCGGGAGTACACATCCGCCGGAAGCATCGACCCGACCATGTTGCCCAGGTGCTTGATCCCGTTGATGTAGGGAAGCGCGCTGGTGACCAGGTGTCGAGCCATCCTCGGATGCTCCATTTCGTACGTACGGCGCCGGCGGCGGTGCCACGGCGGGCCCAAGTCGGGAAGCTGCAGCCCTTGCGATCATTGAGCTCGCGTCTTGATGTCACGCACTGTGACGGTACGGGTCTGCAGGCCACCGCCATCGTATCGAACCAGCGCTTTGCCCCTCCTGCGGATTTTGCGACCCACCTGAAGAGAGCCGAAAAGGCGCTCGGCCGTCCGAGACAGGCGGCCAAGCGAGTCTCGTACGGCCGAGGCACTTCCCATCTTAGAGCGCTCGCCGCGCCGCCGATCCGCATGCACCGCCCACGCCCCCGCCCGAATCCCAAGAGGTGGACCGCATGATCAAGAATCGCGCCTTCCAGCAGCTCCGCGTCGCCGTAGTCGGGCAGGGATACGTCGGACTC
Organism: Streptomyces sp. MNU76; assembly: GCF_020982545.1. Classification (GTDB taxonomy): domain Bacteria; phylum Actinomycetota; class Actinomycetes; order Streptomycetales; family Streptomycetaceae; genus Streptomyces. The sequence continues at coordinate 154,975 of NZ_JAJKLK010000009.1, forward strand.
CCGCTCGCCGTCAGAGCCGCCGAGGTCGGGCACCAGGTCGTCGGCTTCGACGTCGACGCACAGCGCGTCAAGCGGCTCGTACGCGGAGAGTCATACATCGAGGATATCCCGGACTCACGCCTTGCCCCGCTCCTTGCCACCGGCGCCTATCGCCCGACCATCGACGCCTCCGACTGCGCGGACTTCGACATTGCGATCGTCACGGTGCCCACGCCCCTCCGCGAGGGAGCGCCGGATCTGTCCCACGTCGAGGACGCGGCGCAGATACTCGGTTGCCACCTCACACACGGAGCGACCGTCGTCCTGGAGTCCACCACGTACCCCGGCACAACCGAGGAGGTCTTCGGCCCGCTCCTCGAACACGCCTCCGGCCTGATCGCCGGCCGCGACTTCCACCTCGGCTACAGCCCCGAACGCATAGACCCAGGAAACTCCACGTGGAAGCTGGAGAACACCCCCAAGGTCATCTCCGGCATCGACCCCGCCTCCAAGGAAGCCGTCCACCGCTTCTACGCGTCCCTCATCGACACGGTCGTCCCGGTCAGCAACTGCAAGGAAGCCGAGCTGACCAAGCTGTTGGAGAACACCTTCCGGCACGTGAACATCGCGCTCGCCAACGAGCTGGCAATCTTCGCCCACGAACTGGACATCGACGTCTGGTCAGCGATCGACGCGGCCTCCACCAAGCCTTTCGGGTTCATGCGCTTCACCCCCGGACCGGGCGTGGGAGGCCACTGCCTGCCCATAGACCCGTCGTACCTGTCCTGGCGCGTCCAGCGCACCCTGGGCCGCAACTTCCGCTTCGTCGAGCTGGCGAACGACGTCAACAACCACATGCCCGATTACGTGGTCCGGCGCCTCGTCGACGGCCTCAACCAGCGCAGGAAGTCCCTCAACGGCTCCCGGATTGTGCTCCTCGGACTCGCGTACAAGGCCAACACCGGGGATGCCCGCGAGACCCCGGCGGCACGCATAGCCGAGCTGCTCAGAGGCATGGGCGCCGAGGTTCAGGTGGCCGACCCTCACGTCAGCGACGACGCTCACCCCCGCGCGGCCAACCTGGAGAACCTCCAGCGAGTCGAGGTGACCCCCGAGTGCCTCGCGGATGCCGACGCCGTGGTCCTGCTCGCCGACCACGACGCCTTCGACTACCACCTGATCACCGCCCACGCCCCGTACATCCTCGACTGCCGCCGCCGGCTCGCCGGCGCCCACGTCGACTCTCTCTGAAGGGAAGCCACGTGAAGATCGTGATCACCGGCGGTGCCGGGTTCATCGGCAGCAACCTGGCTCGGAACCTGATGAGGCGCCCCGAGATCAGCCAGGTCCGGCTAATCGACAACCTCTCCACCGGCCGCAAGGAGAACATCGCGGGTCTCGACGTCGACTTCTTCGAGAGCGACGTCCAGGACGCCGCGCTCCTGAAGCAGGCATTTCACGGCGCCGACGCCATCGTCCACCTCGCCGCCCTGCCGTCCGTTCCTCGCTCCGTGAAAGACCCCCTGGCCAGCCATCACGCCAACGCGACCGGAACTCTCCAGGTCCTCGAAACAGCCCGCCGAGCCGGCAACCTGCACGTGATCGCCGCCTCCTCGTCATCCGTCTACGGGGCGAACCCGCACCTCCCCAAGCACGAAGACCTCACCACCGCCCCGATGAGCCCGTACGCGGTCACCAAACTCGCCACGGAGGCGTACTTGGGCGCGTACCACTACAGCTTCGGCCTCCCGGTACTGCCCTTCCGCTTCTTCAACGTCTACGGGCCCGGCCAGCGCGCCGACCACCCCTACGCCGCGGTCATACCGAAGTGGATCAGCGCCACGCTCAACAGACGCCCCCTGACCGTGCACGGTGACGGCACACAGACACGCGACTTCACGTACGTGGGCACGGTCTGCGAGGTCCTCACCGACGCCCTCCTGCGTCGAGTCGCCGAACCCTGGCCAGTAAACCTGGCCTTCGGTACGCGAACGTCCCTCCTGGCCCTGATCCCCGAGATCGAGGCCGCAACCGGGTTCCGCGCTCAGCGGGAGCACACAGCCCACCGCGTTGGTGACGTCCCCCACTCGCAGGCCGATGGCACCCGCCTGCGAGCGCTCTTCCCGACCGTCGCGCTCACACCGCTGCAGGAAGGGATATCGGCTACAGCAAAATGGCTCCGCGCCTGATTGCAGGTACGGGCCCATGCTCCGCTTCTGCAACTACCCCAACGGATTCGGCAGCACCCGCGCGATGCCAGCAGGCAGATGCCGGGCCGTGACGTGAAGAGCCCTCACTGGCTTTCGCCACCCATGCCACCATCATTGGCAGGAGGTGTTGGTTGAACTCATCACGCGGTAAAGGCCGTTCCGGCACGAAGCAGACCCACAAAGCTGAGGAGGCGATTGCCCGGATCCTGGCCAAAGCACCTGCTGAGCAGAGACGGCTCGCGGACGGCCGCAGCACAAAGACCGTCCTGATCGGCATGGTCTCCGAGTGGGAGGAGATCCGCGGAGGCAGTTTCGAGGGCCGACCCGCCGGAAGTAGGTGGGCTCACCTCTCCGACGACTCCTTGGCAATCGGCGACTTCCGCCCCCTCGGCCTGAGTACAGACCTCTGCGCAGTAAGCGACCACGCGATGGCGCGCACCTTCGCCTCCGGCTACCGAGAAGCAATCTTCGGAAACGCGCCACCGGTGTCCTACTGGAGCACCGTCACCATGGTGGAGGACACCATTCCCGTCATGCTGGCGGTCCTCGATCGTGAGCTGACCGGTGCCGTCGGATGTCTCGACTGGTACCTGCAGACTCCCTGCTGGTCCGTGCTCTGCCAGCAGCATTCAGGCGACGACGACCCGTCCTTCTGTGGCTCACCGAGCTGTGCGTTGGCCGCACCAGAGACACCGTGCGACTGCGCCTGCGGCGGCGTGAATCACGGGATGGGAGAGGAGGCTCTCAAGGCACTGCGGCCGGGGGCTCCCGACTGGTCCGCCTTGCCAGCACCTGTGTGGCAGCCGGGTTCGGGCACCGTGGAAGTCGACCGCACGCACCGACGAATAGCCAGCCGGGACCCTTTCGGTCGGCACGGTGCTCGCGTGCGGCCCCCTTCATCGGCGTGGACATCGCCAATCGCCACAGCTCCACGCAATCCACGCCACATGACCACCGAAACACGAAAGTCTGACCCGTGACGCACGAACTGGTCGCCATCCGCGATGCGCGCAAGCAACCCATTTCGGACGGCGAGGGCAGCCTTTAGGTGAACATGCCGGAGATCGAGCAGGCGACGGTCAACGAACGTGCCTGGGAGCAACTTGAAGCCGAGGCACCCGAGCGTGGGGTTCTAACCTTCTCCGGAGAAAGCCTTCAGTCGTACCCGGATCCCGCCCGCTGGCGCGTTCACCGCTGCTCCTGCGACCCGACCCCAGCGCCAACTCGCACGCCACCCCTCCAGCGGTACGGCTCCCCCTACGCCGGTAGCCGCACACCAACGATTGACACCGTCCGCCCACTACCGCCGTCACTCCTCGAACGGGCCATCAGGCTCGAACGCCACGATCACCGAGGGATTCTTCCCGCACTCTTTGCAGCGAGCCTCGCTTGCCGGTCGGGGCTCGCTCAGGAGACACGCGACCTCCTGGATATGACCGCAGTAGAGGCGTACGCGCCAGCGCATGTAGTCCGACGGAGACCGACGCGGGAAGGGCCCCAAAAGATCCCGGAGCTTACTGGCGACCTCAGCGGACAATGGTGGCGCGCTGTCCACCACGCGGCGAACGTACGCCGTGCTCCGCTCTTTCTCCTCCTGGCGTCGATGATCATCTCGTGTAAGCCGATACTCAGCCAGTGGCGTGCCGTGGCTTTCGTACTTGTTGGTCATATTGCCGACGCTACGGGTGCAGTCATGCCCTCTACGCGATAGAAGCCTGATGCCACCCAATCAAGTGAGAGCCCGAAACCCTGACCCAGTCCATCCGCTCCTGCCCACTACCGAAGCACGCAGCGCGACACTGGGCCGGGACGCGCCGGTGGCCACGAACTGGCCGAAGGGTACTCATCCTGTTGACGCCGCGTCACCTTCAACTGCATTAGTCGCACAGTAGGATGGGATTCCGTCTACGCTCGCACCCCTTCAGCCGCAGCCGAGTTACTTCGCGTGAACAGTCCTTGATCGAAAGGCAGAGTGCGCAGTGACGTTCCAGTCCAAGCTGTCACAGGAGAAGCGTACTGAACTGGCGGATCTCGTGATCGCCGGGACCAAGACCGTGCTGGAGCTGAGCATTGAATACGCGGTTTCACGCAAGACCGTGAACGGTTGGGTGCAGAAGCGTAAGAGGGAGCTTGGGATTCCTGGATCTCCCCATGGGGGAGACCGCACGCTCCCGCCGGCGGCTCTCCGTCGCGTTGCCAAGGAGAAGGAGGGGCGGGTTGCGGCCGAGAGGCGCGCGGAGTCCCTTCGAAGCGAGCTGGCGGACACCAGAACACAACTTGAGCGGATGGTGGAGCCACTCCACGGGATGCAGGTCACCTTGGAGTACTACATGGGAAAAAGGCCGCTTGCCGGAGTCGCTGCGTAGCAATTCCCGACAAGCCTCTTCCCACCTCATGGGCACCCACCGTCACGACGGCAACCACATCGCTACCGAACTGGAGACCCTCTGCAAAGGCATGGGGCTCCCTGTCGCGGGAACAGACGACCGCACTCAAGCCGTCGGCGTGCTGATCTCGTCAGCCGGTACAAGGGCCGCATCGCTGGAGTGGTTCGTCTCCATCACCGCGCGCTCCGCCGCGGCCCGCGAACAGACCGAAGGACTGGCCGACGGACGCGTCGGCCTCCTGCACCGCAGCGCACGTGCCTACGTGCACCACGCGCTCACCGGCATCCTCCAGGAACTGGGCTACTCCGTAGCCCACACGATCTCCGGCCTGCGCATCGAGGGCCTACCCGGCGTCTCGGCTGGAGCGGAGACTGCCAGCACCCTCGCGGATTTCCTGCGCGGAAGCCTCGACAGCCTAGACGGAGCGCGCGACCGCAAGAAGCGCGGCGAAGACGGCGAGGACGGTGACGACGGCCTGGCGGGCGTACCCGCCCGCGTATAGTCACGCCGCCGTCGACAAGCGGTGTCGGCGCGACCTGAGCCCCGCGCTGCACGCGTCCTGCAGGATCCGGCCTCGCGCACCCGTGAGGGGTTCACCTCCCATACGCCCGCTTCCAGCGCGCCCGGTGCCGTGAGTCTCCCTGGCCGCGGCCGTTCACCTCGGTCAGGGACAGCAGGGAGGCCCCGTTGTTCCACAGGCCGAGGTGGTCGCGGTGCACCGCGAGGATGCCGTGCTGCACCGCGAACCGCTCGGAGGGACGGCTGAAGCGCGTGGTCGTCACGAACACCGCCAGGTCGGCCCCGAAGTGCACCTTGGCACCCAGAAGATCGCGTAGCTCGCGACTCGCGATCGAGCTGCTTGGCGCATAGCGCTTGCACTGGATCACCATTGTCCGCCCGTCCGGGAGGCGGCCGACGACGTCGGCGCCGTTGTCGTTCGCACCGCCCACCCGCCGGACCTCTGCGCAGCCGTCCCGTCGGCACAGACTTGCGACCAGGTCCTCGAACTCGGTGCCGGTCATCGCGTCCACCTCGGCGAGCGTCCGGTGACCGGCCTTCACGGCCTCTTCCTGCCGCCAGAGACGGTCCCGCCCGCGCACGAGCCGGTCCGTACGCCACAGCCACCAGCCCGCCGCACCAACGCCACCGAGGACCAATGCACCTGAGATGTACGGCCACACGGCCGACCAGAACACCACCAGCAGGACCAGCACCAAGCCACCGCCGGCCGCCAGCGCCTTCAGTCTCGCCGCACGCCTCCTGCGGGCAGCCGCACCACGTTTACGCCCAGCCAAGATCGAAGCCCCTCCTCCACAGGTCCGTGTACGGCAGTCTGAGCAGCCTGAGGCGGCGACAGAAGGGCGCGAGTCGGCCATGGCCGGATTGGACTGCCATGCGGGGCGGTGTAGCCGCGGTAGCGGTGAACGACGCGACTGCCTCGACGTCAACGGCAGCGGTCTCTTCCGCTCTTTCCAGTGGTTACAGGGTTGATCTACTCCGTAGAGGCCGACTGCGCCGCAACACTCGCGGCGTGGCCCACACAACATCGCATGCACCCGACGGCGCCGGCCCGTCCCCGGAGAATCAGCCCGGGCAAGCAGGAAAGGCCGCTGGCACCGGCCGCGTGCAGTTCTCCCTCGTGCGCTGGGTGCTCGCGCCTCGAACGACATTGCAGGCCCGCCGCCTGGTGGCCGAGTGAACCGCCCCGGTTCGAATGGAGACTCGATTCCGTGTAAGGATCAGAGTCATGGCACGTCCCTCCTCCTATCCCCCTGAGCTGCGCAAGCGCGCGGTGCGCATGGTCGCCGAGGTCCGCGGTGACTACCCGACCGAGTCCGCCGCGATCAACGCGGTGATGGCGAAGCTCGGCATCGGCTCGCGCGAGACGTTGCGCAAGTGGGTCCGCCAGGACCAGATCGATTCCGGGACCCTGCCGGGGACGACGAGCGAGGAGTCCGCGCAGATCAAGGCGATGAAGAAGGAGATCGCCGAACTCAAGCGCGCGAACGAGATCTTGAAGGCCGCGGCGAGTTTCTTCGCGGCCGAGCTCGACCGGCCACTTCCTCGCTCGTAACGTTCATCGACGAGCACCGGGACCGCTTCGGCGGCGTCGAGCCGATCTGCCGCGTACTGACCCAGCACAGCTGCAAGATCGCCCCCTCCACCTACTACGCCTGCAAGAAACGCCTCGAAAGCCCCTCTCCGCGAGCGGTGCGAGACGAGGAACTCAAGGAGCTGATCCAGGAGGTCTACCAGTCCAACTACCGGGTCTACGGCGCCAGGAAGGTCTGGCGACAGCTCAACCGCCAGGGCCACGAGGTGGCCCGCTGCACGATCGAGCGCCTCATGCGCGAGCTCGGCATCGCCGGCGCCGTCCGCGGCAAGAAGGTCATCACCACCATGCCGGATCCGGCCGCCGCCCGGGCCCCGGACCTGCTCGACCGCGAGTTCGTCGCCCCGGCTCCGAACCGCACCTGGGTCGCCGACTTCACACACGTCGCGGCCTGGGCGGGCGTCGTCTATGTCGCGTTCGTCGTGGACACCTTCTCGCGTCGCATTGTCGGCTGGTCCGCGTCGTTGTCGAAGGAGACCCAACTCGTCCTGGACGCCCTGGACATGGGGCTGTGGCAGCGCGACCGCGACGGCCGTCCGCCGGCCCCTGGCGAGTTGGTCCACCACTCCGACGCCGGGTCGCAATACACCTCATTTCGCCTCGCCGAACACCTCGACGCGGCCCGCATCGCGGCCTCAATCGGCTCGGTCGGCGACGCGTACGACAACGCGCTCATGGAGTCGACGATCGGTCTGTTCAAGACCGAGGTCATCAAACCGCAGCGGCCGTGGAAGACGCTCTCGCACGTCGAGCTCGCCACCGCCGAGTGGGTCGACTGGTACAACCACCGCCGGCTCCACGGTGAGATAGGGCACATTCCGCCCGTCGAATACGAAGCCAACTACTACCGAGCAACCACGAAAACCCAGCTCACAGCCACCAACTGAGATCTCCACCGAACCCGGGGCGGTTCACAGCTGACCGTCCTCAAAACGGTGTAGAAAACGCGGTGGTCGCCGACCCCGGCCAGGGACGTGATGGCCCTCAACGAGCAGATCGCCGAGTTGGACAAGCTCGTCGAAGACCGGTTTCGCGAACACGAACTCGCTGGCACAGTCCAGAGAGTCCCCGGCATCGGCGCGGTCCTGAGCCCGGAGTTCCTCTCGGTCGTCGGCGGCGACTGGGAGGAGTTCGCCTCGCCGGACGCCCTGGCGGCCTTCGTCGGCGGCGCTCCCGCGTCCCGGGACTCGTGTCACGGCCTCGGGTCGACTCCGGCCTCGTCGGAAAGGTTCCATGTCGAGGCCAGCCAGGTCAGGTCGGCTCCGGCCTGGCGGCGGGTGGCCCGCTCGCGTGAGAACAGCTCCTCGGTCTTCGTCAGCACCAGCGTGTAAGGGCGTCCCTGGCGCCTGGTCTGATGGTCTACGGGCAGTTCGGCCGTGTCGATCCTGCTGTGCACGTGCCGCCGTCCGTCCTTCGCCAGCGGCCACTCCAGTGTCCGCCGCGAACGGGAGCCGAGAAACGCGCCCAGGGTGCCGCACAGCTCGCAGCCGCACCCTGCTGTCCATGCCACCGACCAGTCATCCGGGGCGCGCGGCGCCCGTCGCACGAGCGCGCCGAGCCGGTTCCGGCACTCCCGTGCCACCGCTCCGAGTCCTGTCGCCCGGGGCTCGTCCTCCGTCTGTTCCTGCGCCGCGTGGCGCAGCATCGGCAGCAGGAGCTCCAGGACCGTGTCCGGGCAGGAACGCAGCGCTGCCATGATCCGGCCGAGCAGTTGCTCGTCGGCCGCCTCCAGAATGCGCAGCAGCGGCAGGCTCAGCCGTTCCAACCGCGCGCGGCGGATCTCGGCCGGCCCGGTTTCGGTCCACAGCCGCAGTTCACCGTCCACCAGGGTCCAGGCCCCGGTCAGGAGCAGCTCGGCCACCGCGGGACTCCGGGCGGAGCGCAGCGCCGCGCACAGCTGGGGAAGCCGCTCGGTCCAGTCGTAACGGTGTTGCTCGAAGCGGTTGCGCGCGCCGCCGAACCAGCCCTCGGTGACCTGGCCCAGCCACGTGACGCCGTACCGCTTCGCCACCGCGGCCAGGTCGTCCGTGTGTTCCGGAGTGAGTGCGTCGATCCGGAACGGCTGAAGGAGCATCGCGGCGGTCCCGGCCGTCTGGAGTCGCTCGGCCACCCGCAGCGCGTTCCCCAGCTGTCCGGGCTGTACACCACTGTCCTTCCAGAACGGCGCGAGGGACTCGGCCGCGGCGCGTGCGCCGTCCCGGTCGCCCTTGGTGACCCGGACCTGCAGTTCCTCCAGTGCCCACCGCGATCCGGCCTCGCCGCGCGCCGCGAAGGCCCGCTCTCGTGGCCACACCACGACGGCGGCCCGCCGGTACCAGCGGTCCAGCGTGTTGCCGTAGTTACCCATGTAGCCCTCGTACTGGGAGTCATAGGGCTTCAGGTCCGCACTCGGGGTACTGGAGCAGCTCTCGTAGTCGCGGACGTACAGCGAGATCTGCTCGCCGCCGGCGCCGTCCGGACCGGTCCACCAGTCGAGGGTGATCTCGTCGTCGATCAGCTCGCCGAGCTCGTAGTCCTCGTCGGCACCCGCGCCGTCGGCCGCGGCTGCTCCCTCTTCCTCTCTCTCTTCCTCTCTCTCTTCCTCTCCTTCCCCGTCCTCCTCGTCGTAGCCGTAGTCGTCCCAGGGGTCGTACCCGGCCGGAGTGGCGTCCCAGGTCTCCTTCACCTCGGCGAGGGCGAGTACCGTCTCGCACCCCGCCTGGGCGGCCGCGGCGCGCAGCAGCGCGGCACGTTCCGCGTCGGCGCCCTTGAGCCGGTCCCAGCCGAGACCCCGCTGGGTGTATTCGTGATCGAGCAGGTAGACAAGACGACGGGGCGGATCGAGGTCCTGGCCGCCGTAGCGCGGCCTGGCCGGTGCGTTGAAGTGCCGCTCCAGGCAGTGCGCCATGTCGTCGAGCGGGCCGGGCTCCCGCACCGGAGCACCTCGCTCGGCCAGCAGGTTGAACGTGAGGGTCACCCGGTAGCCGCTCCTGACCGGTGTCACCTCGTGCGGGCAGTCGGCGTAGAAGGCCACCAGGCTCAGCTCCGTCTTCGACGCACGGTAGGTCCGGCTCTGCCCGGCGTGCCCGATGACCAGCTCGCCGCCGGTGTGGGCCGAGGGCAGCGACAGCACCAGCGTGCCCACCATGGCGTCGTCCTTCTCCGAGTCCTGGTGGGGAAGGAAGAACTGCCCCTTGCCGTACACGAGGAGGGCGTGCGGCTCGGCCCTCAGCCGGGTCGACGCGGGCAGCCCGAGTTCGTCCCGGAAGTACTCCAGCGCGCCGTCGAGCAGCGTCGGCCAGGCCGGGCCGCCCAGCGTGACCTGGTCCGGCGGGATCTGCCAGGTGTCGCGCACACTGCTGTCGCTCAGGGTGTCCTCCCCCCCTGCCGAACAGTGCCGGACGCGCCACCGCGATCAGCTTCTTCACCTGCGGAGCGCGCAGCGGCAGACGCACCGGTCCGACCCCGGCCACCTCAAGGCCGACGCCGTCCGCCGGTGCTTCGAGCCGGGCACTGAACTCCGCCGCCTTCGACCCGCCGAGCAGCACGCCCAGCCGCTCCCTGGCGCTATTGGCCATCACTCCGCCCTCCCTGTTCCCGCTGCCGTGTCGCCCCGACCCGACTCTATGGAGCAGCGGCACCGCGGGTGGCCGTCTCACCCGTACGGGGACGGGAACACCTTCCTCCGCACGGACGGGCGACCGGGACACCCGGTTCGGGCCCGCGCGTCGCCCCCCCCGGGGGACAACGGCAACCGCCAACCCCCGCACCTGACGCCCCGGCGTTGCGGAACAATGGCCCCGTGAACGACGACGATGCGCAACTGCTGTCCCAGGTACGGTCGTTGCGGGAGAAGGGCAGCGGACCGAAGCAGATCGCGCGGGCCCTCGGACTGAAACCGGCCCGGGCGAGCGCGCTGGTGCGCCAGGTGGCCCACGAACAGCAGAGCACGGCCACGCCGACCGAGCGCCCGGTGGTGGGCTGCTGGATCAATGCCGGCTGGAGCACCGACCTGGAGCTGTCCGCGGCCCCCGACTGGGCGCGCGCGGACGACGAAGGCGCCGGGAATCCCGAGGCCGCCGGTTTCGCCCAGGTCCTGATCGCCCGCCAGGAGCGTGCCAGCCGGGTGACCGTCTGCGGGTTCCTCGTCGACGTCTACTGCCTCGGCGTCAAGGACACCGTCGGCCCAGAGGTGAGGGGCGGAGGGTCACTGGACGCCTACGTCCGCGACTACTACCGGGCGTTCGACCAACCTCCGCTGCGGATCGGTCTGGAGCAGGCGCAGAGCATCGTGCACGGTGGCGTGGCCTACGCCCGCACCCTCGGCTTCGAGCCCGCACCGGACTTCGCACAGGCCGCCGTACACCTCGGCGAGCCCGGCCCGGCCGCCCCGCGGATCGGCTTCGGCCGCCAGGGGAAGCCGTTCTACATCAACGGCCCACGCGACGACGCCCAGAAGATCGTACGGACGCTGGAGCGCACCTGCGGCGCGGGAAACTACCACTACGTCGTGGGGACGGGGCCCTGTGATCAGCGACCACGACGGACATGACGAGCATCAGGTACGCACGACCGAGCACGAGGCGCAGGCCAACCTGAAGGCAGTGCTTCAGCTGTGCGCGGCGGGCCGGCTGCGGTGCAGCGAGAAGACACTCCGCCCCTCCGCGGCGACGGTCAAAGCGGTCGCGGAAGCGCTCAGCGGCGGCGACTTCTACACCGAGGAACCCATCGCGTCCTTCGCCTGGCCGCTGCTGCTCCAGGCCGGCGGACTCTCTGAACTCGCCTCCGGCAGACTCGCGCTGACCGCACGCGGCAGGGCGGCACTGACCAAACCGGCGCACGAGACGCTCGCCCTGTTGTGGCGGCGCTGGCTCAGCCGTGGCGTGATCGACGAGTTCTCCCGCGTCGAAGCGATCAAGGGCCAGCGCGCGGCGAACGTCCTCACCGCCGTCAAGCCGCGCCGGGCCCAGGTCGGCGCGGCCCTGGCCGCCTGTCCACCCGGTGACTGGACCGACGTCGACACACTCTTCCGCATCATGCGCAAGGCCGGTCACGATCCCGGGATCGCCCGCAGCGAGCGCGCCCTGTGGAAGCTCTACCTGGAGGACCCCGAATACGGCAGCCTCGGCTACGACGGGTTCCACAACTGGGAACTCCTCCAGGGCCGCTACACCCTCGCCGTGCTCTTCGAGTACGCCGCCGTCCTCGGCCTGATCGATGTGGACTACCGGCCGCCGGTGGGCGCCCGCGACGACTACCGCGACAACTGGGGCGCCGACTGGACCGACTGCATCAGCCGCTACGACGGCCTCCTCGCCCTCCGCCTCAACCCGCTCGGCGCCTACGCCACCGGACAGACCGCCACCTACCTCCCCACCCCCGCACCGGCCGACACCGCCCCGAAGAGTTCTGGCGGCCTGAAGGTGCTCCCCAACCACGACGTGGTGGCCCTCGACGGACTCGCCCCCGCCGAGGCCCTCCTCCTCGACGCCTTCGCCGAGCGCACCGGCGACCGCGTGTGGACCCTGACCCCCGCCTCGCTGCTCGCCGCCGTCGACGCGGGCCGCGACCTCGCCGAACTCCGCCACCACCTGAACACCGCCACCACCGTGCCCCTCCCGCAGACGGTCACCACGCTCCTGTCCGACGCCACCCGCCGCGTCGGACAGGTCCGCGACACCGGGCCGGTGCACCTCGTCGAGTGCGCGGACCCCTCCGTCGCGGCTCTCCTCGCCACCGACCGCCGCACCCGCACCCACTGCACCCGCCTCGGCGAACGCCACCTCGCCGTCCCCCTCGACAAACTCCCCGCATTCCGCAAGGCCGCCGTCGCCCAGGGCTACCCCGTCGGCTGACACACGCCCTCGTACGCACCGGACACGGACCAGCACAGTCAGTGGTCCCCGGGTTCAGGCCGAGGAAGCTCATCCAGGTCAGGGGGGTGAAGGTGCGCCCGTCGGCCGGCGCAATCGGGTGCCCGCCCGTGCCGTACTTATGGGTGTGCGCCGCGATGGAGCCAGTCCCGGTGGGCATACGAAACCACGGGCAGGGCCACGGAGCCGTGCCGCCAAAACCGCGGGAGCAGCCTCAGCGGATCTTCTTGAAGTCAGTGCGCACCGTGACCTCGACCCCGGCCAGGCTGAACCCGATCTCCTCACCGAAGCGGTAAGGCACGGCCGAGGTGTATTCGTCGCCCTTCGGCACTTGGTAGAGCACGCACTCCCCAGTCAGCACGTCCACGATCAGATATGTCGAAATCCCGCGCGCCGCGTACTGGTTGAGCTTGCGCCCGTAGTCCTGCCCGACTGTCGAACGGGACACGCTCTCCGCGACGAAATGCACATGCTTCTGATCGACGAACGCATCTCCGGGGCCGAGCGCGCCCGCGTCCACCACCAGCACATCGGGCTCGGGCGTGTACCCGTCCAGCTCTGGCAGTACTCCCTTGTCACGCGTGACGTGCAGCCCGGACTCCCCGCCCAGCTGCTCCGCCAGCTGGGAGCGGATCGAATCGTCCGCCTCACTGTGCGCCTCCGTCACCGGCGACACGTACAGGCGCCCCTGGTCGAACAGCAGTTTGACCGCCTTGGGCAACTTCATCGAACGTCGCACCTGGCTCAACCACTGCGCGTACTCCGGATACATCGTGCTCATCGCGCCTCCATGCCCATCACGGGGTACCGCCATCGTACGGCCGGATGCAACGAGCCACCGGTCTTCCCATGTGCCCGCTTCCAGCGTGCTCGGTGACGGAAGTCGCCCTGTCCACGGCCGTTCACCTCGCTCAGGGACGGCAGGGCGGCCCGTTGTTCCACAGTCCGAGGCGACCTCGACGCCCGGCGAGGATTCCGTTCTGCAGCACAACCTCTTGGAGGGCCGCTGAAGCGCGTGGTCGTGACGAACGCGGCCAGGTCGGCACCGAAGTGCGCCTCGGCGCCCAGCAAGTCGTGTGGCTCCTGGCTCGCGATCGTGCTGACGACACCACAAGCCCTCTGACCAGCGGGAACCCGCTGTCCGCTGGTTGTAGTTCTGGTTGCGTTCACAGCCGGCATTCGGAACATCTTGACAACAGACAGGCGCACGCTCCGCATCTGCGACCGATCCACCCAAGCGTCCGATGCCCTGCGGAACCCGGCAGTAGATATCCCGGCGGTTGCCCTGAGCCGTCGGCTGGCGTTGTGCCCCTGGAGGGCCTTGACGATCTCCGCCACGTTGGTTCGGGACGTGTCCCGCTCACAGGCTCGGCGCGCACCTGGCGGCGACCGCTATCCACCCCAATTGCCGTACCAGCGCCCCAGTTTGGTAGTGCAGGTCCATTGACAGGTACAACGGCCGCGTGGAGCCGAGGGGGAAGGAGAGGCGACGTGTCCCTGACGAACCGGCACCGGGTGTCGGTGCTGCACATCGACCGTGACGCCGATCTGCCGTTGCAGTACGTCTACCTGCCGGAGAAGAACGCGTTCCGGACGCTGGGATACGTACGGCTGAGGGGGGTCACCGTCTTCGACGGCGTGAGCCATGCCGGACGGGACACCGACGATCAGCGGGACAAGTTCCTGCTGAAGGTCCTGACCGCATTGCTGGTCCCGCCACGCGAGGCGCGGCGCATCGTGCGCACGGCCGATCACCTCTCGGAGCAGGGAAGTCCGTCCGAGGCCGGTCCTGGGACGGGCCTCGGCGTGCACGAGCCGTATGCAAGGGGCTCCTGAGTTCCCTGTCGGGCCCGGGGAGCACGGTGGCATGCACTTGACCGGGCCCGGCATCGTCGTGGGGCTACTGAGCGGTCTGCTCGTCGGGTGGCTGTTGGCGGGCTGGAACGGCGCGGTGATCGGCGCGTTCGTGGGCGCGTCGACGTTCCCCGATCTGTTCATGGGTGGGTGGCAGGCCGTGCACGCGCGAAGCGCCCGCAACTATGTGGAGATCCACGACACGGTGGCCCTGCTGCTGGTCGCGGTCGGCACGGTCGCGGGGGGCGTGCTCGGCTATGCGCTCGGGAGCGAGGGCTTCGGCCAGGCACGCGGTGTATTCCTCGGTATGGCACTGGCGGCGTTCGCGCTCGCTCTGCTGGCCACGACCTTCAGCATGGTGCCGTTCCGGCAGCGGTCCGTGGCCTGGCTGGGCCCGCTGGTCGTGGGCGGGCTGGCCTGGGCTGCGTATGCGCTGTGGAACAGCCCTGTGGCGCTGGCGTTGGGGATCGTCCTGGGATCGGTGGTCGCCGGCGCCCTGGCGCAGCGGGTCGGCGGGGTCGGCTGACCTTGTGTGCGGGGCCGGAACGTGGTCAGGTGGCCGACGACTGGCCCTCGGGCCGCCCGCCTTCTTGGTCGGCGGGAGTGATGTCCCACGACCGGGACGCGGCGTCGTAGGAGATCCGGAACCGCCCGTCGGCCTTCTCCAGCGTGGCCACCACGTCCCGCAGATCCCGGGCGGCTTGCGCCGGCAGCCGCTTGGGCATCTTGATGACCAACCGGCCGTCCCGCGCGACGATTTCAAGAAGTTCCGTGTCGGCGAGGCATGCGTCGATCTCCTCGCGTCGACCGTGGCGTACCAGGCCGGCGATCTTGGGCCAGACCTCCTCGCCGGCCTTGGTCGCGATGGCGGAGACGAAGGGTTGCAGTGCCGCGGTGGTCACGACCGCCGTCGCCAGATCCAGGAATCCGATGCGCTCACCGCTGTCGCTCAGGTCGCAGTTCCAGCACCGCGCGGCAGTTCGCTGGTGACCGCAGGCCGGGCACGGGGATTTCGACACGTCGCCTGTCATCCTCACCTCGCATCGGTGACCATCGGTGGGCCGTCGCGTCAGCGTGCACCGAAGGCCGGATCACCGCAAGATGGCGCGCGAGGGGCGGCAAGCACCACGTGGGGAAGGGGAATCGGGTGGTCGACCAGCTCATGAAGCACAATCAGCTCGCGCGTCGCGCGCTGTGGTTGCTGCAACGCGCCCACAAGAGACGCAGCGTCAGGAAGCTGGAGGCCGCGCGCCATGCGTTCGAGGACGTCCTGGAGATCATGTCGCCCCACCACCCGGACCGGCCGTCGTGCCTCAGCAACCTGAGCACGGCGCTGCGCCTCCAGTACGAGTGGACGTCGGACTCCGCCGCCCTCGACCGGCTCATGGAGGTCGACGAGCTGATCACACAGAGCCTTTCCGAGGAACACCCGCAGCGGAACCTGCACCGTCACAACCTGCGAAACGTCCTGACGGTACTCGTGGCCGGGCCCCGTCAGCCCGGTCTGCTCGCCCGTGCGGTTCCCCTCGCCAGGGAAGCCGCAGCCGATCCTGCCCACCGTTCTGTCTTCGTCGAAGCCCTGATCGTCTGTCTGGACGAACTGTACGAGCGCACCGAGGACGCGACCGTGCTTCTGGAGCTCATCGCACTGGACCGGGAAAGGGTGACCTCCGTCCCGGCCGACGATCCCGAGGTGGGGGCGTTCCTCAGCGACCTGGGCGCGGGCCTGCGCACGTTCGCCCTGCTGACGGGGCCCCGGAGGATCTGGCGGAGGCCGTCGGCATCGGGCTGCGGGCGGTCGAGAGATGTCCGTCCGGGCACGAGCACCGCGCGTTCTGCCTCAGCAGCCTGGGCAACTCGCTGCACGCACTGTTCGTCAAGCAGGACCGGTCACTGGCGACGTTGCGTGAGTCGATCGCCTACGGGCGGCAAGCGGTCGCGGTGGCACCGGACGGGCATCCGGCCCGCTCGTCCTGCCTGAGCAACCTCGGGATCGCGCTGCGCACGCTGTTCGAGGAGACCCGGGAACTCGACGCGCTCCACGAGGCCGTGCGGGTCAGCCGGGAGGCGGTCGCCAAGGCCGCGCCGGACGACGCCAGGTTCGCCCGGTACCTCGGCAATCTGAGCGCCGTCGACCAGGAGCTGTTCAAGCGGACCGGAGACACGAGCGCGATCCTGGAAGCGGTGACGGCCTCCCGCACGGCCGTGGAGCTGAGCCAGGCCGACACCCCCCAGAGAGCCGATCGGCTGAGCGATCTCGGCAACGCGCTGCACATCCTGTCCCAGGGTCCGTACACCGCGTCCGCCGAGGGCGGCCCTGCCGGAGGGGAATCCGTGCCGCGGAACGACATCGCAGACGGTCGGGAGAGACCGCAAGATGGCGCTCACCGATTCGGGTACACAGCACGCGCAGGCAGCGGTCGCTGATGACGAGGGCTGCCAGTGCCTCGTCCGCGCACTCGATGAGATGGGTCTGCCCTGTATCGCGGAGCCGGCCGGTGCGGCGGCCAGCGTCGTCGAGCAGGGTGGTGACGGTCTGGGGCACGGGGTGCGAGGCCGCCTGGTTCAGGTAGCCACGGAGCTCGTCGAGGGTGTGCCCGCGGTCGAGGGCGTGCAGAAGAGCAGCGGTGGTGAGCGTCCAGATCCGGTCGGTTTTCCGGTCGCAGAAGGCGTCCAGGAGGAGTGTGGCGGCGGAGGGCAGCCCATCGAGGGCGACGATGTCGAAGTTCGCCAGGACGGTGACCCTGCCCGTCAGGGCGGCCGAGACAGGGGACTGAGCAGGGGCGTAGTCGCCCGTGAGGCCGACTGCGTGGGCACCCAGGGGATTGAGGCGGAGTGCGGACAGGCCGTCGTAGCGGCTGAGCTGGTCGAGGTAGTCGGCACCCCAGTTGTCCCGGTAGTCATCGCGGGCGCCCGCCGGGGGGACGTACTCGATGTCGACAAGACCGAGCGTGGCGGCGTACTCGAAGAGCACCGCCAGGGTGTACCGACCCTGGAGGAGGGACCAGCCGTGGTAGCCGTCGTAGCCGAGGCTGCCGTATTGCGGATCCTCCAGGTACAGCTTCCACAGGGCGCGTTCACTGCGGTGGACGACCGGATTCAGGCCGGCCGCGCGCATGTCCGTGAACAGGCCGTCGACGGACGTCCACTCGCCCGGGGTGAGGCCGGCCAGCGCTTGGCCGACGAGCTTGCGGCGCGGTTTGGCGGCGGTCAGGACGTTCGCCGAGCGCTGGCCCTTGATCTTCTCGACGCGGGAGAACTCGTCCAGGAGGTTGTTGTTCAGCCAGCGTTGCCATAGCTGGGCAATGGTCAGGTGCGGAGGCCGGGTCAGCGCGGTCTTCCCGCGCGCGGTCAGCACCAGCCGACCGCCGGTGAGCTGGGCGAGGCCGCCTGCCTGGAGCAGCATCGGCCAAGCGAAGGCGGCGATGGCCTCGTGCGGATAGAAGTCGCCGCCGTCCAGGACGTCGGCCACCGTCGCGACGGTGGCGGCCCCGGGGCGGCGGGTCTTTTCGCTGCACCGCAGCTTCCCCGTCATACACAGGCGCAGCACCGCCAGCAGGCTGGCCTGCGCCGCGTGCTCGGTGTGCCGGCTCCGGGGAGTGCCGGTGGGCTCCTGTTGCTGCTCGACCGGTATCACTGCCCGTCCTTCCCGACTCGTGCCGCTTGCGTCCCGTTCCTACGGATGGGCAACGTAGTCGTAGTCGTCCGGTCCGCAGGTGCGCTCAAGGATCTGGACCACCTTGCGCGGGTTGTCGTAGGGGCCGGAGAGGTAGAACGGCTTGCCGTCCCGACCGATGACGGGCCGGTCGCCGGGCGGGGCACCCAGGTGCACTGCGGCGTCGGCAAAGCCGTCCGCAGGCTCGAAGCCAAGACCGCGCGCGTAGGCGACCGCATCGTGCACGATCGTCTGCGCCTGCTCCACGCCGATCGGCAGCGGCCGGTGGTCGAAGGCCGAGTAGTACATCGGTACGTACGTGGTCAGGGATCCGGACCCCATCACCTCGGGATCGGTGACGTTCTTGACTCCCAGGCAGTACACGTCCACCAGGAACCCGGTGACGGTCACCCTGCTGCCACGTTCCTGGCGGGCCAGCAGAATCTGGGCGAAGCCGCCCGTGCCCGGGTCCGACTCCTGACCGAGGGGGTCGGCCGCCGCCCAGGCCAGGGCTTCGGCCATGTCCAGTCCTGCGCTCAGCCCGCGTTGACCCAGCAGCCGACCACCGGCCGCAAGCAGTTCCAGACAGCCTCAGCCGGGCTCCGCCATCCGCACTGCGTGGACGGCGCCGGGGCGTGCCCGCCCGAGGACTGCGGCGGCGCCCCCGGCTACAGCGACCCTCGAAGTGACCCTTGCCGACCCGGCGCATGAGGAACACCACGCCATGCTGGTCTGGCTCGGACTTCGGTCCGCCACGGAATCCGCCCCTGACCGTTTCACGCCGGACGAGGCCAACGCACGACTGCTGAGCCCCACAGCACCATGAAAGACGAGCCGTCCGGCCACGCCATCGTTCACGGCCCTGGGTGCTACCGGCTGCTCCACCGGCCCCGCCACGCTTGGACAAGGACGTACGGGCCGACCTCCCCTCCCACGCGTTCGGGTCTTCGGTGTCGACTACACGGCGACGAGGCGCACTCTGTCGCCGCAGAGCTTCGCCATGTCGTCGATGTCCGAGGTGAGCATGACGACCGGGCGGCGCTGACGCAGCGCCATCTCGGCCACGGCAGCGTCGATGGCGTATTTGTGACCATGCAGCCCGGCGTTGATCAGCATGGCTGAGGCGGCCTTGGCCTCCTCGTCGCCGATGTGCACGATCCGCACGCCGGACAGGACCCAGGCGAGCCGCGCCTTGTCGGTCCGGCGATGCACCCCTTCGATGATGGTGAGTGCGCTGATGACCACCTCCATGCCCCGCATGCGGGCTTCGGCGATGAGGGCGACGACGGGCTCATGATCACTGACGAACTTCGACAGGCCCTGACAGTCGAGAACGAGAGTGCCTTCGTGACTCAGCTTGCGGCGGGCCACTGCCCCTCCTCGGCGAACACCTCGTCGAAGACCCGGCGTGCCCGCTCCTGCTCGTGCTCGGAGATCGGCCCCTGACGGCGTTCGTAGTCGGCCAGGTACTCATCCAGGATCTGACCGCGCAGCTCGCGCTCCACCGCTTCGGTGATGAACGCGGAGAACTCACGCTTGCCGACCCGTCGGCGGATCGCCTCTGCCGTCCCCTCAGGGAGGGAGAGGCTGACCCTGGTGGCTGGCCCTTCGCCGACGCTGTAAGGAATCTCGCTCATGAACCGACATTATCAAACCAGTAGGAATTCGGCCTGGGTGCAGTACCCCTCGAAGGACGCGAGCGCCCACCCGTCACCTCGTGGTCTCGGTTCTGGTCTCATTCACCTACGTTCAGCGGCGTCCGGACTCCGCTGAACGGTCCGCTCCACGGCAGGTCAGAACACCCACAACCACCTCCGAACCCCCAGACGAACAGTTGGAAAGCGTGTCGGGGGCAACCCCTCACGAGTTCGAATCTCGTATCCTCCGCCAGTGCCTCACCGGGCACGACGTCGAAGGGCCCCACCGCGAGCGGTGGGGCCCTTCGACGTGTCTCAGCCTTCGTTGTCCTGGTCTTTGTCCACAGCGGGTGGGTGACGTGTCTGGGGTCACATCACGCGTTCTCGGGGTCGGGTGTCGTCAGGGGGTGGCCAGGAGGGTGAGGGTGTCTATGACTCGGTTCGAGAAGCCCCACTCGTTGTCGTACCAGGCGACCACCTTGATGTGGCGGCCGTCGACGCGGGTGAGGGCCGAGTCGAAGATCGACGAAGCCGGGTTGCCCGTGATGTCGGCGGAGACCAGCGGGTCTTCCGAGTACTCGAGGACGCCGGCGAGCGGGCCCTCCGCCGCCGCGCGGTACGCCGCCAGGACCTCGTCACGCGTCACGTCCCGGGCCACGGTCGTGTTGAGTTCCACGATCGAGCCGACCGGGACCGGGACCCGGATCGAGTCGCCGGACAGCTTGCCGTCCAGGTTCGGCAGGACCAGGCCGATCGCCTTGGCGGCGCCCGTCGTGGTCGGCACGATGTTGACGGCGGCGGCGCGGGCGCGGCGGGCGTCGCGGTGCGGGCCGTCCTGGAGGTTCTGCTCCTGCGTGTAGGCGTGCACCGTCGTCATGAAGCCGTGCTCGATGCCGGCGAGTTCGTCGAGGACCGCGGCCAGCGGCGCGAGCGCGTTGGTCGTGCACGACGCGTTCGAGACGATCGTGTGCACGTCCGGGTCGTACGCGTCGGTGTTGACGCCGTACGCGAGCGTGACGTCCGCGCCGTCGGAGGGTGCGCTGACGAGCACCCTCTTCGCACCCGCGTCGAGGTGGGCCCGGGCTGCCTTCGCCGAGGTGAAGCGGCCGGTGGCTTCCAGGACGATGTCGACGCCGAGTTCGCCCCACGGCAGCTGCGCGGGCTCGCGCTCGGCCAGCACCTTGATCCGGCGGCCGTCGACGACCAGCGTGTTCCCGTCGACGGTCACCGGGCGCCCGAGACGGCCGGCCGTGCTGTCGTAGGCGAGAAGCCTGGCGAGGGTGGCGGGCTCCGTGAGGTCGTTGACGGCGACGATTTCGAGATCGCCATCGAGAGCGCGGTCACTGCCCTTGCCGTTGCCGCTGGTGCTGTCGCGTTCCAGCAGTGCGCGCAGCACGTTGCGTCCGATGCGGCCGAATCCGTTGATCGCGATGCGAGTCATGAGTGGTGTCCTGTCCCTTCGATTCGCCTCCAGCGTCGCGCGCGGCACACCGCCGGGACAGCGGCGTGATCGCCACGGTTCACAAGGATCGCGCCACGTGGCCGCGGGGCGGCGGATCGCGCCACATGGTGGCGGGCGGGCTACTCGCCCTGGGTGAAGGTGCGCCGGTACTCGCTCGGTGTGGTGCCCAGGACCCGCTGGAAGTGCAGCCGCAGATTCGCGCCCGTGCCCAACCCGACGTCGGCGGCGATCTGCTCGACGCTCCGCTGCGAGCGCTCCAGCAGTTCACGCGCCACGTCGATACGGGCACGCATGACCCACTGCATCGGCGTGTACCCCGTGTCCTCGACGAAGCGCCGCGAGAACGTGCGTGGCGAGACCGCCGCGTGCCCGGCGAGAATGTCCAGGGTCAGGGGCTCACCGAGCCGGTGCAGCGCCCATTCACGGGTGGCGGCGAACCGCTCCCCGAGCGGTTCGCGCACGCTGCGCGGTACGTACTGCGCCTGGCCGCCGCTGCGGTACGGGGCCGCGACCAGGCGCCGGGCCGCGTGGTTCGACGCGGCCACTCCGAGGTCGCCGCGCAGGATGTGCAGGCACAGGTCGATGCCCGAGGCGGCGCCCGCCGACGTCAGCACGCTGCCCTCGTCGACGAACAGCACGTTCTCGTCGACCCGGACCAGCGGATGCTTCGCCGCCAGCGCCCGTGCGTAGTGCCAGTGCGTCGTGGCCCGTCTGCCGTCGAGCAGGCCCGTGGCGGCGAGCGCGAAGGCGCCCGTCGAGATGGCGGCGAGCCGCGTGCCACGGGTGTGGGCTTCGATCAGCGCCTCTACGACGGCCCGCGGCGGGTCGTCGCGGGCCGGGAACCGGTACCCGGGGATGAAGACGATGTCGGCCCAGGCGAGCGCGTCGAGGCCGTGGGCGACGTAGTACGACAGGCCGTCGCCGCCGGTCACGAGACCGGGGGTCGCCCCGCACACGCGCACCTCGTACGGCATGCTCGCGCGGGTCGTGAACACCTGCGCGGGGATGCCGACATCGAGCGGCTTCGCACCCACGAGCACCAGGACGGCGACGCGGTGCAGGCGGGGGGACGACGGCACGGGGACAGGGTACGAGGAGCGGAGGGCCGGTCCCTACGTCCCGCGCACCAGGGAACGTTGTCCACCAGGGAATGTTGTCGCGGTCGCCGTCGCGGGCGTCGCGGTCGCGGGCGTCGCCGTCGCGGGCGTGGTCAGTGGGTGTGCGGCCAGTCCGGCGGCTCGGGGGTGGGTGGGGCGTGGGCCGTGGTGAGGCGGCGGTAGGCGGCGCGGGCCTGGAGGAGGCGGGCCAGGGTCGTGCCGGTGAGGGCGGCGGTGAGGAGGCAGACCAGCCAGAAGGTGTCGCGGGGGTTGACCCAGGTCAGGACACCTACGGGTGGGATGGCGAAGCCGTTGAGGAAGAGCCAGCACAGGGCGGCCGTACCGGGGGCCGCGATGAAGCGGGCGTGGCCGCCGAGCAGTGCGGCGAGCAGGGACAGGGCCGCCAGGGCGAGGCCGGGGCGGTCCGTGCCGACCAGTGCGTTCAGGAGGGCCACCAGCGCCATCGCGCCCCCGAAGGCCGTCGCCCACACCAAAGGGGTCGCCACGGGTCGGGGGACGGGGCGCGGGCCGCTCCCCAGGGACACCCACTGGATCACGGGCACGCTCCGGGGGTCTGGAGAGCTTCGGCAGAGGAGGGTATCCGCGCGGTGTGGGGGCCCCTCGTCCGGCTTCTCGCGTGCGCCGGTCGTGGGGTGGCGGTCCGAGGGGCCGTGGCGTGTGCCGTCGGGGTGCCCGCTGTGCGGGGTGTGGGGACACCCGTGGGGGTCATGGTGCTGGTTCCTTTCGGTCAGCCCTCGCGACCGGGTGAGTGGGCCGGTCCCGGGGGTGAAGGGGGATTGTTCCATCGGAGGGCCGACCTGGCGGCCGGAGACCGGTGTTCGAGGTCTCGTTAGGGTGGCACCGTCGGTTGTCCGATGACATATCCGAATCAGACAGGAGGCCAGCTGTGGGTGCTCCGCGCCTCAGCAGTACCCCGTTGCCGGGGATCGGGGTCCGTTACGACCTCACGACGAGGGAGCAGCGGCGGATCTCGGTGGTCGCTCATCGGGACGGTGCGCGGACGTTGAGCGCGTACCGGCAGGACGATCCGGACGCGTGCGCGCTGTCGGTACGGCTCACTTCGGGCGAGGCGACCGCCGTCGTCGACGCGCTGGCGCCGGACCACCACAGCCCGAACCTGCTGTCCACCACGGAGTTGGGGCTCGTCGCGGAGCGGATCGAGTTGGCGTCGACCTCGCACTGGAACGGGCGGGTCCTGGGCGACACCCGGATGCGGACCGAAACGGGCGCGTCGATCGTGGCCGTACTGCGGCGGGCCGAGGCGATTCCGTCGCCGACGCCGGACTTCCGGCTGGCCGGCGGTGACACGCTCATCGTGATCGGCACCCGGGAGGGTGTGGACACCGCCGCCGCGATACTCGGGCGGACGTGAGCCCCTCATGCACCTCTCTGTCCACGTCACCGATCAGCCCGCCGCACTCCTTCTCGCCCAGTCGTCGTCCTCGGGGCACTCCTCCGCCGTCTTCCTGATCGAGTTCGGCGCGATCATCCTCGGACTCGGGCTGCTGGGACGGTTCGCCGGGCGGTTCCGGCTCTCGCCGATCCCGTTGTATCTGCTGGCCGGACTCGCCTTCGGGAAGGGCGGGTTGCTGCCGCTCGGGACCAGCGAGGAGTTCGTGGCGATCGGCGCCGAGATCGGCGTGATCCTGCTGCTGCTCATGCTCGGCCTGGAATACACCGCCAGCGACCTCGTCTCCAACCTCAAGACCCAGTACCCCGCCGGACTCGTCGACGCCGCCCTCAACGCCCTGCCCGGCGCCGCCATGGCACTCCTGCTCGGCTGGGGACCCGTCGCCGCCGTCGTCCTCGCCGGCGTCACCTGGATCTCCTCCTCCGGCGTCATCGCCAAGGTCCTCGGCGACCTCGGACGCCTCGGCAACCGCGAAACCCCCGTCATCCTCAGCATCCTGGTCCTCGAAGACCTCTCCATGGCCGTCTACCTCCCCATCCTCACCGCGCTCCTGGCCGGGGCAGGGCTCGTGGCGGGCAGCGCGACCCTGGCCATCGCGCTCGGTACCGCCGGGGTCGTGCTGGTGGTGGCCGTGCGCTACGGCCGGCACATCTCGCGGTTCGTCTCCAGCGACGATCCCGAGAAACTGCTGCTCGTCGTGCTGGGGGTGACGCTCGTCGTCGCCGGGCTCGCGCAGCAGTTGCAGGTGTCGGCGGCGGTGGGCGCGTTCCTGGTGGGCATCGCGCTCTCCGGTGAGGTCGCCGAGGGCGCGCACAGTCTGCTGGCGCCGCTGCGGGACCTGTTCGCCGCCGTGTTCTTCGTCTTCTTCGGGTTGCACACCGACCCCGCCAGCATCCCGCCGGTACTGCTGCCCGCGCTCGCCCTCGCCCTCGTCACCGCCGCCACGAAGATCGCCACCGGGTACTGGGCCACGCGCCGGGCCGGTATCTCCACCAAGGGGCGGTGGCGGGCGGGCGGCACGCTCGTCGCGCGCGGCGAGTTCTCGATCGTCATCGCCGGGCTCGCCGTCACCGCCGGCATCGAACCGTCCCTCGGCCCGCTGGCCACGGCGTACGTCCTCATCCTGGTGATCGTCGGCCCGCTGACCGCCCGGTGGACGGAGCCGGTGGCGATGTGGGTCACCGACCGATGGGGTGGGCGCGGGCCGGCCGTGGCGCAAGGACTGCCGACCGGGCCAGGTGAACCAGCTTCGGCCGGTCCAGGTGATCGCGCTTCGGCCGAACCAGGTGACGGTGTGTCGGCCGAACTAGGTGACGGCGTGTCGGCCGACAGGTGACCGCGCGCGGGCTGAGGAAGGAGGGCGTGCCCGGCCCGGCCTGGCATGGCCCGTATCGGTAAGGGCAGCGGCAGCGGGCACGGCAGCGCCCACGGTGGCGGGCACCCAGGGGCAGTGCAGTGCAGTGCAGTGCAGTGCAGCCCAGGTGAGTTCCGGTGCCGGAGGCGGGAGCGTCAGCCACGTCCCCCTGCGGAACCACCTGTTCCCTCGCCTTCACGTTCGCCTTCGCCTTCCCCCTCGCTCTCTCCCTCCGCGAAGCTCGCGAAGTACGCGGCCGCCATGTCCTCGTCCGCGTGGCCCTGTGCGGCGGCACGGGCCAGCCGTTCGGCGCCGGCGGCGGCCACGTCGAGGCGTACGCCGTACCGCTCCCCGGCCTCGACGATCAGGCGGGCGTCCTTGGCGGCGGTCGCGACCGCGAAGGACGCCGGGGACAGGCCACCGTCGAGGATCAGCGCGGACTTGGCGCGCAGATATCCCATGTCGAGCGGGCCGCCCTCGATGATCGCGAAGAAGGAGTGCGGGTCGACATCCAGGGCCTTGGACAGGGCGAGGACCTCTCCGGCCGCGTTGGTGGCGGCCAGCACCCAGCTGTTGGTCACCAGTTTGAGCCGGGTCGCGGTGCCCGCCGCGCCGTCCTCGCCGGTCCAGACCGTACGCGCGCCAACGGCGTCGAACACCGGGATCACCGTCTCCCGGCCCGCGACCGGCCCCGCCGCCAGCACCGTCAGCTGCCCCGCCTCGGCCGGCTGCCGTGTGCCGAGGACCGGGGCGTCGTAGAAGAGCAGTCCGTGTTCGTCGGCCAGTGCGGCCAGCTCGGCGACGGCCTCCAGTCCGGCGGTGGTGGACTGGACCCAGGCCGTGCCGGGGCTCAGCGCGGACCCCGCCTCCCGCATCACGTCCCTGGCAGCTGCCCCGTCGTACAGCACGGTGAGCACCACGTCGGCACCGCGTACGGCCTCCGCCGGGGTTCCGGCGACCTGCGCACCGTCCGCGGCGAGGGCCTCGGCCTTCTGCGGGGTGCGGTTCCACACCCGTACGGTGTGACCGGCGCGGACCAGGTTGCGGGCCATCGCGGCCCCCATGATGCCGGTACCCAGGACGCTTACGGTGAGCTTGTCAGTCATGACGCCAACTTCCTGCCGCGTACAGTGCGTTGGCAGTTTCGCAGCTCGGGGAGGGATGGAGGCCGCTACGACACCGGGCGGGAGTCACTTGGCGGACACGGCGGATACCTGAACGCGAGGGACGTCAGAACCCGACGGGTTGAGGGATCAGGTCAGGACCCGACGGGTTGAGGGATCAGGTCAGCTCGCGTCCGGGCCGCATGCGCGGGCGGTGGCGTGGGAAGACCGGGCCACGTGAGCATCGACACGAACACGTCCCCGACGGGGCCCACCGGCGGCGGTCTGGACGTACGACCGGCCTCCGGGTACATCGGCGCCGACATCCACGGCGTCGACCTCGCCGCCCCGCTCGACGACGAGACGGTCGCCGGCATCCGCGCGGCGCTGCTCCGCTGGAAGGTCGTGTTCTTCCGGGGGCAGCGGCTGGACCACGCCGCGCAGATCGCGTTCGCGCGCCGCTTCGGGGAGCCGATCCGGCTGCGGTCGCGGGGCTCGGTCTCCCCCGTCGGGCACCCCGAGATCGAGACCACCGCCGACCGTCAGGAACTGGGCCGCAAGCACGGCATGGACCAGGCCGAATGGCTGGAGCGCCGCCGCCACTCGACCCTCCGGGGCTGGCACGCCGACCACACCGCGCGCGTCGACCCGCCCGCGCTCACCCTGCTCCGCGCCGAACGCGTGCCCCCGTACGGGGGTGACACCACCTGGTCGAACCTCGCGACCGCCTACGCGGGCCTGTCCGAGCCGGTACGCCGGTTCGCCGACGGGCTGCGCGCCGAGCACCGGCTCGGCGTCGGCTACCTCGCCCGTTCCGGCCCGGACCCCTATCTCCGCCACCTCCAGGACCACCAGGTCGCGTCCGTCCACCCGGTCGTGCGCGTCCATCCCGAGACCGGCGAACGGATCCTCTACGTCAACCCGTACTACGTCGAGAACATCGTCGACGTCACCCGGGCCGAGAGCCGGCTGCTCCTCGAACTGTTCGTCGAGCAGATCACCCGCCCCGAATACACGGTCCGCTTCCGCTGGGAACCGGGGTCGGTGGCCCTCTGGGACAACCGCGCCACCGTCCACCTCGCCCCCAACGACACCGCCCACCTGGACTTCCCGCGCATCATGCACCGGGTCATGGTCGCCGGGGACCCGCCGGTCGGCGTGGACGGCACCCCGTCCACGTCCCTCTGCGGCGCACCGCTGCACGACCGGAGCGAGTAGCGACGGAGACCGCGTGGCCCGCCGCAGGCGAGTCGGCCCGTTCCGCGCGGTCGTCGGTCGGGGCGTGGTCAGGACCGGATTTCGGGTAACCAGCACCGCATGGGTGATGTACTCGTCGGAACCTGCTCCTGGACCGACCGCGCGCTGCTGGCCAGCGGCTGGTACCCACGCGGCCATCGCGACCCCGAGCCCCGACTCCGTTACTACGCCGAGCGGTTCCCGGTCGTCGAGGTGGATTCCGGGTACTACGCCCTGCCCAGCCGCCGCAACAGCCTGCTGTGGGCCGAGCGGACCCCGCCCGAATTCCGTTTCGACGTCAAGGCGTTCTCCCTTCTCACCGGCCACCCGACCCGCCCGGCGGCCCTCCCCGCGGACCTGCGGGAGTCCCTGGGGGCCGAGCTGCGCCGCGGGGCCCCCGCCGCCGTACTGGACCGGGTCTGGGAGCGGTTCGCCCACGCCATCGAGCCGTTGCGGGCGGCGGGGAAGGTGGGAGCGGTGCTGTTCCAGTTCCCGCCGTGGTTCGCGCCGGGCCGAGGGCCGGAGGGGGCGAACGGGCATGGGGCGAGGAGGGCCGCTGCCCTCAGCACGTCGGTGAAGACTTCTCGGAGCACGTCTGCGCGGGCTTCCGGGACCACGCCGGTCCGGGCTTCCGGGACCACGTCGGTGCGGGCTTCCGGGAGGCTCGCCGAGAGGACGCCGGAACAGACGCTGGAGGAGTGTGCGCAGCGTACGGCCGGCTGGCCCGTCTCGGTCGAGTTCCGGCACCCGGCGTGGTGGCAGGGCGAACAGGCCGACCGTACGGCGGCGTTACTCGCCCGGCTCGGCTTCGTCGCCGTGGGGGTCGACATGGCCCAGGGCCTGGAGTCCTCCGTGCCGCCCTTCGTCCCCGTCACCTCCCGGGACCTCGCCGTCGTACGGTTCCACGGCCGCAGCCCGGCCTGGGGCACCGGCAGCAAGGAGGACCGCTTCCGGTACGCGTACTCCGAGGCCGAACTGCGCGTGTGGGCACCCCGGTTGCGGGAGGCCGCCGAACAGGTCGACGAACTGCACGTCCTCTTCAACAACTGCTGTGCCGACGCGGCCGTCAGGGCGGCGGAGACGATGCGCCGGGTGCTGGACACGACGTGACCCCACCGCCACCGGAAAGCCCACCGAGCGCAACCGGACAGGCCGCCGAGAGGCCGCGGAAGGGCCACGGAAGGGCCACGGAGAGCCCACCGGTCAGGTTCTAGCTCACCCGTACCGACTTCTCCACCGTGACCTGGTCGATGTCCGTCGTGCGGACCGTGAGCTTCATCGTCCACTTGCCGGGCAGGGGGAGTTGGAGGGTGTCCGTGGCCCAGTAGCCGCCGCGGTCGGTGAGCTTCGCGTCGATCGGGCCGATCTTCTGGGACTTCAGGGTGAACGTGAGACGCAGTTCCGGAACGGTGGCGATGCCGTCGTCGGGGCCGAAGACCACGGCCTGCACGGAGTTCTTGCCCACCCGCCCCGGACCGAGGTCGATCTGGACCTTGCCGTGGCCGTTCGGGGTGCCGACGTCGAAGGGGACCGTCGACGAGGAGGCCGTGACCCCGCCGGCCGCCTGCCCCGCGCTCTCGTCGGCGATCTCCGCCGCCGCCCGCCCCGGCAGGGTCCCCGTCAACACGGTGGTGATCACCAGCACGACGACCGCGACGGTGAACTCCGCGAGCACGGAGCGCCTGAGCCCCTGGCGGGGCAGATCGCCGGGGGAATCCTCGGGAGACGGTGAGGTGGAAGAGTCGGAGGAGGTGGAGGAGTCGGAGGAGGTGGAGGAGTCGGAGGAGGTGGGGTGGAGGAGCCGGAGGGGACCGACGTGTCGGCAGAGTTCGCCGCACTCACCGGCCTCGCCGCATCCGACGAGCCCTCGCCCTCCCCTGATCGCCCGCACCACCCGAAGCCCGGTCGGCGGCGTCATCGGCAGCGTCGGCCGCCTTGCCGGCCCCACCCGCTCGGGCACCCGCTCAGGCACCCGCTCGGACACCCCTGCCGTCACCTTCACCGCCGCCGAGACCGCCACAGCCGCCGAGACCGCCGCCGGCACGGCCGCGCCAGCCTGCTCAGGAACCTCGCCCGACTCACGCACCTCTCCCTGCTCACGAACCTCACCCCGCTCCCGCCCTTCGGCCGCCCCCACCCGGCCCGTCCAGCGCCGCGAGAACCCCGCCGCCGCCAGCAGAAGCAGCACCGCGACCAGCTTGGCGACGAGGACCTCCCCGTATGCCGTGGAGGTGAAGGCGGACCAGGAGCCGAGGCCGCGCCAGGACTGGTAGACGCCGGTGACGACCAGGACGACCACCGAGACGAAGGCGAGCCGGGAGAACCGGTGGACCACGGCGGCCGTCAGCGTCCTCGGCGCGCGGTACAGGACGGTCAGCAGTGCGGTCAGCCCGCCCAACCAGACGGCCATGGCGAGCAGATGCAGCACGGAGGAGGTCATCGCGACCGGCACCTGGATACCGGCGGAGGCATGCTCCGCGGCCGCCCAGGTCCCGGCGAGACCGACGCAGAGCAGCGCACCGCAGACGAGCGCGCCCTTCCCCCACTCCTGCCGGTCCCCCTGACGACGTACGCGTACGAGGAGGAAGGCGGCCACCGCGAGCAGGCCCAGCCGGGCCAGCAGCGCGAGTCCCGGCCGGCTGACCAGCGTGTCGCGCAGCAGGGAGAGGTCGAGCGCCGCCCCGATCCCGCTGCCCCGCTCGTACGGTCCACGGAGCAGCAGCAGGGCCGCCGAGGCCAGCAGCAGGGCCAGCCAGCCGGACAGCAGCAGCTTGCGCAGCACCTCGCTCGGCCCGCCGAGCACGGCCGCCAGGAAGAAGGTCACGCCGATGAGCAGGGCGAGGGCGCCGTACGCGAAGTAGCGGGTGATGTCGTAAAGGGACGAGGTGAGCGGGTCCTCGGTGAGGTCGGCGGGGAGGGCCGCGGCGATCGCGGAGGGCTCGCCGACGGAGAAGATCAGGGCGCCCGAGATGGGGTGACTGTCGGCCGAGATCACCCGCCAGGCGATCGTGTACGTGCCGTCGCCGAGGCCGGTGGGGAGGGTGACCCGAGCCGTGTCGGCCCGGCCGCCCGCGCGCCCCGGCTTGCCCGTGTCGACCGCCCGGTTCTCCGGGTCGATGACGCGGAAGGAGTCCTCCAGGAGGCTTACCGACTCGGTGAAGCGGAGGGTGATATCGCGGGGAGCGGCGTCGAGGACGCTTCCGTCGACGGGATCGCTTCCCTTGAGAGCGGCGTGCGCGGACGCCGTGCCCGCCCCGCCGAGGAGGAACAGGACCAGCACGGTGCCCAGCAGCACCAGGCGCTGAACGCCTCGGTCCCGCCGACCGACCGGCCCTCCGCCCCGTCCGGAGCCCCGGCCTCCGACCCGACCCTCGAGAGAGGTCGCCGTCCGGCCTCCGGATCCGCCGGTGGCCCCGCCGGTTCCGTCATGTCGCCTCACGCCTCTGTCCTCGCCGCCGGTCTCGACCCGTTCCCGTTGCCGTTCCCGCGCCCAGTCCCCTTCCCATTCCTGGGTTCGGGTACGGCCTTCGTCCCAGCCCCAGCCCTTGGCCATGTCGTCGACGGGGTCGCTGTACCTGCCTCGGTCCACGTAGTGCTCCGGATCCACGGTCGCCGGCTCTCGGACTCCTCGAACAGGTACGCACACCGCGAACGCCGCGTTCAACGCGATCCGCACCCTCCGCTCCAGCCCCGACGACGTGACGCCCCGTCCCGCCACACGTCCCGCCACGTCCCGCCCCTGGCCGCCGTCGTCCCTACGCCCGCCCCAGCTCCCTGTCTCCGCGGCCCGGTCCGGGTACAGCCGAGCCAGCTCCGCGGCGTCCCCGTGCTCGTACCCCTCGTACGTGAACCCCGGCGCCATCGTGCACCCGAACAAGGTCCAGCCCCCACCACCGCCCAGCACCCGCGCCCCCATCCAGGTCCCCGCGGGCACGACGTACTGCACGTGCTGTCCGTCGAGCACGTCCGGCCCGAGGACGACGATCCGCGAGGACCCGTCCGGGGCGAGCAGCAGCATCCGCAGCGGATCGCCGAGGTGGTAGTGCCAGATCTCGTCGCCGGGCAGCCGATGCAGGGCGGAGTAGTCGCCGGGTTCGGTGGTGAGCAGGGCGACGATCGCGGTCCCCTCGGGCCGCCCGTCACCCCGCTCGGGCCCGGCCCACGTCTGACGGAAACGTCCGCCCTCGCGCGGTATGGGCTCCAACTCGTAGTGCGCTATGAGGTCTTCGGGAGTCATCCGCCCGAGGTTACGCCCACCACCCGAACTACTGACCGAGCACGGTCTCCCGCCGCAGGAAGGCCAACCGGGCCCGCTTCTCGGGCAGATACACCTCCGGCAGATCGATCTCCGGCAGTACGACGGCCGGCCCGGACTCGAACCCCTGCCGGGTGAACCGCGCGATCGCCTTCTCGTTCCGCTCGTCGGGGTCGACGACCACCCGCCGCCGGTCCAGCCCGACGAACACGTACGAGGTGAAGGCCGCCAGCACCGCGGACGACCACCCCGGCCGCGCTCCCGCCTCCCCGGCGGGCGCCAGCAGCACATGGACGCCGATGTCCCCGGGCTGGACGTCGTAGCACTCGCCGACCCGGTCGGCCTCGGGCTCGTACGTCTGCAGCAGCCCGACGGGCTCGCCGTCGCGCACCGCGAGGTAGGCGTGGTGCGTGTCGAAGGCCTCCAGGCCCTCGTAGATCTCCCGGACCTGCTCCTCCGTGAGCCCGTTCATGCCCCAGAACGCGGCCCTCGGTTCCCGCACCCAGCCGTGCACCACGGCGGCGTCGGCCTTCGCGTCCAACGGCAGGATCCGCACGGTCCCGAACCCGCCCGCCTCCTGCTCGTGCACGGCCGCACGATCGGCGTACGACGCACGGGGCTCCTGGGACTCAACGGTCATGGCGCTTCTCCTCACTGCTGTGGTCGACGTCGACGTCGTCGTCCTTGGTGAACCGGTCCCAGTCCGTGACGACCGGTACGAGATCTCCCCTGAGCCACAGAGGCAGTTGATCGCGGTGGTGAGGCGATCCGCCGACGCCGGACGCCCCGAACGGCACCACCCAGAGGCTGTCCTCGCGCCGGGCCAGATCCCAGACGTACCGGGCGGCGGGCCCACGTGCGCTGAGGTCGGTGATGCCGGGGACGGCGGAGGTGCAGAGCACACAGTCGTGATCACCGGCGAGCCCCGGCTCGGGGGCGACGGGCGGACGGCCGCCGGCACCGTCGCCGGGAAGGCCGTCGGCACCGGCACCGGCACGCTCGTCCGTGCCGCCGCCAGGACGCCCGTCCGCGTCGTCGTCCGGGAGCGCACGCCACGGCACGAGCCTGTGGCTGTCGCCCCAGCGCCCCGTGCCGAGGCCGGCGACCTCCTCCAGCGCCTCCCGCACGAGCGCGTCCCGGTCGATCCCGTACAACTCCTCGGCCCTCAGCAGATGTTCGAGCGCGAACCCGATCCGCACGGTCAGCGACAGCCACGGGCGAAAGACCTCGGGGTACGTCGGCGGCACCGCGAGCGCCGCGAAGGCGGGCTCCGCGGCGAGCCGCCGTACGACGGCCCCCCGCAAGGCCGCGTACGCCGCCGCGTCGACACTGTCGGCCCCCATCCGCCGATCCCACCGGAGCAGCCGCTCGCGCAGCACGGCCGCGGCGGCGTCGGTGGTGGTGACGGCGGCCACACGCTCCAACAGGGGCCCTGCGGAGGCCAGATGGGTGTCCATGTGGATCGCGGGCATGTCCGCGGCGGACCACACCCGCTTCTCGTCCAGCAGCGCGCGAATGCGTTCCGCCCGGTGCGGCGGAGCGAACTCGACGCCCAACGGGGTCGCCGGGCCACGCTGGTTGGCCATCACCGCGACACCGTCCTCGAACGTGCCGTACGGCGTCTCGTGCCACCCTTCCCACTCGTGCCCCGGCTCCCAGGCCGCGACCACCCGCGTCCGGTTGTCCCGGCTCCGCACCGGCACCCGGCCCGCCACCCGGTGCAGCACCCCGCCCCGCGTGTCCGCGGCCTGCACGACGTTCACCGGCTCGGCCCACCGGTCGAACGCGCGGTCCACGTCGGCGACCTCACGGGCCCGGAGGAGCGGCAGAAGCGCCTCGATCCCGAGCTCCCCGGTGACCCGCGGCGGATACCGGAGACTGAGGGGACCGACCGGCTCGGAGTCACCCGGAGCGGGGTCGGTGCCGAGGCCCCCGATGACGACCGGCCCCCGAGCGGTCTCGATCACCTCGACCTCGACGGGCTCCCCGCCCGCGACCTCGATGACCTCCACGTGCCGGTGCACGGCCCGCCACACCCCATCGGGGTCCAGCGCCTCGACGACATCTCCGCCCTCCCCGGCCCGGGGCCGGTGGCCGGCCTGCTCGCGCACCCTCACCCGCAGCCGCTCCCGGTACAGATCCTGGTAGTCGGCCATGGCGTTGGTGATGGCCCAGGCCACGTCGCCGGTGTGACCGAAGTGGGCGATGCCCGGCATCCCCGGGACGGCGAGGCCGACGACGTCGAACTCGGGGCAGGAGAGGTGGATCTGCTGGTAGACCCCGGGCTCCTCGATGAACCGGTGCGGATCACCGGCGATGACGGCCTGTCCGGTGGCCGTCCGGGACCCGTCGACGAGCCACCCGTTGCTGCCGGAGGTGGCGGGCCCGTCGGTGGCGAAGAGTCCGATCGCGTCGGCGCCGAGATGCCGTACGGCCTCCTCGCGCCAGAGCTTGGCCGGGAACCCGGCGAACAGGATGTGCGTGGCGATCCAGACCCCGAGCGGGTGCCAGGCCTCCCAGCGCCCGGGCACGAGCCCGGCACGAGCGAACTCGGGCGTGCGCCGGGCGCCCTCGGCGAGTCCGTCGTTCACGCCCTCCACGTAAGCGCGGACCCAGTCGGCGCTCTGCGGGTCCGTACGCTCCAGCCGGGCGAAGCATCTTCGGGCCGTGTCCTCCAGACGCGCCCGTCTCGCGAACCGGTCCCAGCCGAGGGAGTCCACGCCGAGGAAGGCGGCCGAGGTGCCCTGGACGCGGTGGCGTTCGACCTCCAGCTGCCAGGCCCGGTCGAGGGCCGTGACCCGGCCCTGGGCGTGGGCGAGGGCGCGGGCGTCAGCGGCGCGCAGATGCGGAATGCCCCAGGCATCACGGAAAGTCCCGTACGCCGCATGGCTCGAATGGCTCGCGTTGCTTCCGTGGTTCGCGTGGCTTGAATCGCTCCCCCGACCTCGCCCCCGCACACCGCTGATGTCCCGCATCCCTGTATCCCGCCTGTGATTTAGGTTAGCCTCACCTAAGCAATCTGTGATCAAAGCGTACGTGAAGGGTGCGGAAGCCATGGGGCAGGGGCACGGCTGGGAGGGGGCGGTCCTCAAACTGCTCCGGGGAAAGGACTTCGTCCTCACGGTGACCGGTGCGGAACAAGTCACCGAGCACTACCGCCGGATCCACCTCACCGACGGCGGCATGCTCGCGGTCACCGGCGTCCATCCGACGATGTGGGTCCGCCTCTGGTTCGACGCCGCCGGCAAGCCGCACCAGCGGGCGTACACCCTCGTGGACCCCGACCCGGCGGCCGGCACCCTCAGCCTGGAGTTCGCCCTCCACGACGGTCACGCCAGCGACTGGGCTCGCGCCGCGAAGCCGGGTGACACCATCGAGGCCACGGTCCAGGGCACCGCCTTCACCGACCCCGACCCGGCCCCTCCCACCTCCTCGTCATCGGGGACCCGGCCTCCCTCCCCGCCATCAACTCCCTCCTCACCGCCCTCCCTCGACCCCGGCGACGATCTGGTTCGAGACCCCTACGGACGCGGGGCGACACGCGAGACGCGGACCTCGGGGCCGGTGGGGGCATCCAGGGCCGTCCGCTCAGGGAGGGAAGCCGGCTCAGGGCCGGGGGCGGCGCGGGGGCGGAGGGCGGCTCTGGGCCGGAGGGCGGCTCTGGGCCGGAAGTCGGCTCGGGGACGGGCGCTGTCCCTGGCGTCGACGGCCTCCCCTTCCGTGTCGATCCCTCACGCCACGACGTCCGCCCGATCTCCCGTCAGGACGCCGGCGCACGCCTGATCGCCCAGGTGAAGGCCGACACCCCCGCCCTGCTCGCCGACACCCCGACCCCTACGTCTGGATCGCCTGCGACACGGCGACGACCCGTTCCCTGACAGCACACTTCCGCAAGGAACTGGGCCTGCCGAAGCAACGCATCCACGCCCTCGGCTACTGGCGCCCCTGACGACGCCCGACGCCCCGTCCTCCCCCACCCCCACCACCACACACGACCGCGCCCAAGTCCGTCGCCCCGGTGAAGCCGATCCGGGGCCAGGCTGCGGCCCGGCGGGTGACGGGTGATCATCGGGGCATGAACGTCACCCTTCACCTCGCCCAGGATCCCGAGGCGGACGACCTCCTCGGCCGCAGTCCCCTCGCCGCGCTGGTCGGCATGCTGCTGGACCAGCAAGTACCGATGGAGTGGGCGTTCAAGGGCCCCTGGACCATCGCCCAACGCCTCGGCGCCGACGACCTGTACGCCCACGAGATCGCGGCGACCGACCCGGAGTCCTTCGCCGCACTGCTGTCCACCAAGCCCGCGGTCCACCGCTACCCGGGCTCCATGGCGAAACGGATCCAGCAGCTGTGCCAGTACCTCGTCGAGCACTACGACGGTGACGCGAGCGCGGTCTGGCAGGACGTGACGACCGGCAAGGAACTCCTCGCCCGCCTCGAATCCCTGCCCGGCTTCGGCCACCAGAAGGCCCAGATCTTCCTGGCCCTTCTCGGAAAACAACTCGGCGTCCACCCCACCGGCTGGCGCGAGGCCGCGGGCTCGTACGGCGACCCGGACTCCTTCCGCTCCGTGGCCGACATCAAGGGACCCGAATCCTTGGCCAAGGTGCGCGCGTACAAACAGGAGATGAAAGCAGCAGCCAAAGCCGCGAAGGCCTCCGGCAAGTAACGGGGCGCCGGTCGCCCCCGGCAGCCTGAAATAGAGCGGAGCCGGTCAGGAACGCGGGGGCCGGGAGGCCCGGGGCGGCTTGCAAGAGCGGAAGGCCGGAAGGCTTGGGAGCGCGGAAACCCGAAAAGCCGAGAACCTGAGGACTCAGCGCCCGGGCGCCTGGGCGCCGGAAGAGCACAAGGCCGGGAGGCCGCGAGGTTCCTGGGAGCGTGGAAGGCGGGGAGGCGGGGCCCAAAAGCCGACAGGCCAAAGACCTGGAGGACTCGGAAACTCGGAAGCCAGGAGGCCGGGGCTCGGGAGGCCCGGGCTCTCGGAAGAGCACAAGGCCTGGAGGCCACGAAATTCCCGGGAGCGCGGAAGGCCGGAAGGCCGGGCCCCAAAAGCCGACAGGCCAAAGACCTGGAGGACTCGGAGGCTGCAGCCAAGAGGCCGGGAGGCCCGGGAATCGGCGCTCGAAAGGCCGAAACGCGAAGGCGGGAGGCACGGTAGGCACGGGAGTTTAGGAGGCCGGGAAGAGCCCGGGGGTCAGGGAGCCGCAGGGGTGGTCGCCAGGCCGCCGGGGTGGCCCGTCGGGGTGGCCGCTCGGCCGTAGAGGAGCCGCCTGGCCGCCGGTACCGGGCGACAGCGAGACCACCTCGCCCGCGGCCCCGCCTGCCCCCACCCCTCTCCCCACCCCACCCCTTCCCCGTACGCCGACCGAGCGATTCCCCGGCTTCACCCGGTACACGTACACCCGACCCTGGAAAACATCCCCCGTGCACCCCATCGCCCGCTCCCGCCCCACGGACACCCGCGTGTCCGAGTCAGGCGGTACGCCCGGCGCAGGGTCTGGCTGAGGGTGCTCGCGCTGACCATCGTCCTGCTCGTCCCCGCCACCCACGCCGCTCCCTCCCTCCCGCTCGCGCTGTCGAGCGAACTCCCCGCGGCCGAGTGCGACCTGCTCGGAGCGCCCCCGGACCGCAGAACCGCGCCACGCCCCGCCCGGTCGCCCCAGCTCGCTCGGCCCCGGTCGGGTCCCCCCCCCCGCGCCGACGCCCTCGCCCGGTCACCACCTCCACCCCGTCCCACCCTGGCCCGGGCACACGTACGCCCTGCACGCCCTGCGCTCCGTGGTCCTCCGCTGCTGAGCGAGCCCCAGCTCACTCGACCCGCAGACCACACCTCAAGCACAGGACAGGAGACCCCCATGCCCGCAGACCACTACACGGTCCTTCGCGCGCTCCTCCAGGCAGAGGCTCATCGCAGCGCCCCCGCCACCAAGCCAGAATCCGAACGAACATCCGAACACTCCCGGGCCGGCGACACCGACAAGCAGCCGCGGCGGGACCCGAACCGCGGCTGACCCGACGCCGATGCGTCAACCCACCCAGGTGAAGCGCCCTGTACCCCACCAGCTCCAGGGCGTTCACCCTCCACGCGCACCGGAAGCCCGGCCGAAATCCGGGCGATCCAGTTGAAGGCCGGAAGAACCGCGGATGGGCTGCCCACGAGCGCCGAGAATTCACGACACCCCGCACAGCGCCCCTTCGCGCCCCAAATGGCCCCACCGAGCACCCATGACCACCACCGAACCCCCACAGAATTACCCTTTTGCCCCACTTCACGGCGCCTTTTCGGGGGTCGCACTCCGTCGCCATGGCTGCGCCCGGAACGTCTGGACCGGTAGGCTTTCCGTGTGATCTTCAAGCGCATCGGAAACGGCCGGCCGTACCCCGACCACGGCCGGGAAAGCACCCGGCAGTGGGCGGACGTCGCTCCGCGCCCGGTCCGCCTCGATCAGCTCGTGACGACCAAGGGGCAGCTGGACCTGGAGACCCTCCTCGCCGAGGACTCCACCTTCTACGGCGACCTCTTCGCGCACGTGGTGAAGTGGCAGGGCGATCTGTACCTCGAGGACGGCCTCCACCGCGCGGTCCGCGCCGCCCTCCAACAACGCCAGGTGCTCCACGCGCGCGTCCTCGAACTGGACTAGCCCTCCACGCTCGGCGGTTCCTCCCCCGCGCCCGCCCCACCGCCGTAGGCCTGACCACCGTCGGCCCATCGGGGCGCTTGGCCCCATCGGCCGTCGGCCCATCGGGGCGCTTGGCCCCAACGCCCGTCAGCCCATCGGCGTTTAGCCCACCGGCCCGTCGGGCCCCACCCGCCCGCCCCACCGACCCATTGGCCCTTTCGGGTTGGACTGCAGCGCGGTGAATGATCATCTAGTAGGCATCGCCGCCCAACGGCACTACGCTGCGCCCATGAGCATGCTGACTCCTCCCGGCATGGGCGGCCAGTACCGGATCACGGGGGACAAGTACCCGAGGCTGCGCCGGCCCAGGAGGCGCCGCAGGCTCGTCCTCGCGGTCGTCGCGTCCACGGCCGCACTCGGCCTCGTCGGCTGGGGAACCCTGCAGCTCATCGACGTCTTCACCGGCGACGAGGACCAGGCTGCGGCGGCCGGCCCCAAGGCCGACTGCGCGACCCGGGTGAGCCCGTCCCCGAAGGCGAGCGGATCAGCCGGGAAGTCCGGCAAGGGCAAGGCCGACAAGCCCGGTACGTCCGTGAACGGCTTCCCCGCGCCCGGCAAGATCACCGTCAACGTCCTCAACGCCACGCCCCGCGCGGGCCTCGCCAAGGACACCGCCGACGAGTTGAAGAAGCGCGGCTTCCGCATCGGCAACGTGGGCAACGCGACCAAGGAGTACGACAAGAAGGTCAAGGGCGCCGCGCTCCTGCTCGGCGCGAAGGCCGCCGAGGACGCGGCGCTACCGGTCCTCAACACCCAGCTCACCGGAGCGCGGCTGAAGACCGACGGCCGTACGAAGGCCACCGAGGTGGACCTGATCATCGGTACCGGCTTCAAGGCCCTCAGCAAGCAGAAGGACGCCGACAAGGCACTGGCCGACCTGACCAGCCCCGAGCCGACGCCCACCACGACGAGGACCTGCTGAGGCGGAACCCCGCTCCGGCTGCTCGGCGGGCTACTCGGCGGCGCCGTACAGCCGGTCGCCCGCGTCTCCCAAGCCCGGCACGATGTAGCCGTGCTCGTTGAGGCGCTCGTCGACCGCGGCCGTCACGACCGTCACGGGGGCGCCGGCCAGCTCGCGCTCCATGACCTCGACACCCTCGGGGGCGGCGAGGAGCACCACGGCGGTCACGTCGTCGGCACCGCGGGCGATCAGCTCACGGATCGCGGCGACGAGGGTGCCGCCGGTCGCGAGCATGGGGTCGAGGACGTACACCTGGCGCCCGGAGAGGTCCTCCGGCATGCGGGTGGCGTACGTGGAGGCCTCCAGCGTCTCCTCGTTGCGGATCATGCCCAGGAAGCCCACCTCGGCGGTCGGCAGCAGCCGGACCATGCCGTCGAGCATGCCGAGGCCGGCCCGCAGGATCGGCACGACGAGCGGACGCGGGTGGGAGAGCTTGACACCGGTGGTCGCGGCGACCGGCGTCGTGATGTCGACGAGCTCGGTGCGCACGTCCCGCGTGGCCTCGTAGGCGAGCAGGGTGACCAGTTCGTCGGCGAGACGACGGAAGGTCGGGGAGTCGGTGCGCTGGTCGCGCAGCGTGGTGAGCTTGTGAGCGACCAGGGGGTGGTCGACGACATGGAGACGCATGTCCACAACAGTAACCGGGGCGGCACGCGCGAGCGCCCCCGCACGGTCCGCCCTTCCCGATGGCATCAAACCCGCCATCAGAGGGAAAGTGGGATGAACAGAGCGGCGCCCGAACGAGCCGAGACCCGACGTTCGCCCACTCCGGAACCGCCGCCGATCAGCAGCCGACGGCCGAGCGGGGGCACATGACCGACAAGCCAGCACGAAGGGCGGGCGGGACCGCGCGGACCAGGGGTGGACCGGCCGAGGCACCCCGCAGGGGCAGGCAGGCGTCGGA
Source organism: Streptomyces sp. MNU76 (assembly GCF_020982545.1). Taxonomy (GTDB): domain Bacteria; phylum Actinomycetota; class Actinomycetes; order Streptomycetales; family Streptomycetaceae; genus Streptomyces. Next base: position 195,146 of record NZ_JAJKLK010000009.1, read on the forward strand.
CCGTGCGAGCCAGGGGGTCGAGGAGATGGCGGGAGCGGCCGAGAGCACACGCGAGACCGGCTCGGAGAGCGACTCGGCGCGACGGCGACGGCGGGCGCAGTTCCTGCGGGAGCTGACGGAGGCGCGGGAGCTGCGCGACCGCGTCCAGCCCCGCCGCGCCAAGGCCGCGCGCCTGCGCCACGCCATGCGCATGCGCACGTTCCGCTGGTGACCGAGGGGCGCCCCGCCCTCCGGGCCTTCCTCGCCCTTCCTCGCCCTTCCTCGCCCTTCCTCCGGCCCTCGCCCCGCCCCACCGCCGTCCCCGGCCCTCCGCGGACGCGCCCATGGGGGCCATGCGTCGGGTTCGTGGGGTATGTGTGGGGCGTTCACGGGGTGGTCGTGCATATGCGGCCAGGAACTGCGCGTACGATCCGCTGGTGGCGGCAACAGGTGCGCAGGTGAACGGCGGACCCACCGGCGATCAAAAGAGCCGGACACAGGGAGCCGAAGACGTCCCCTGTGCGCTCTGTTTCTGCCACGATTCCGAGTGGGTGGGGCTCGGACCGCAAACCTCCCCACCCACAACCTCCGCCGGGGGGACCCCCGACCGGCACACCTATGACCAGTGGGAGAGTCACGGTGTACTTCGCCGCACTGCTCGCGCGCACCGAAGACGGGTGGGAAGCGAGCGACACAGAGCTCGACGATGTGGAAACCCTGTCGGATCTGGCCGACCTGGCCCGTGAAGCCTCGCCCGACGACGACACGGTGCTGGTGCTCATCGAGCAGGAGGACGCGTGGTTCGGCGTCGTCCGCATCGATGGCGAGGACGACCCTCGTATCTACGTGTCGGACGCCGCCGCCGCCGCCCGCAGCAGCTACGGCGAGATCCTGCTCACCGACGAACTGCTCGGGAAGGAGCCCGGCGACGACGACGCCGACCTGGAATCCCTCGACCTGGACGGGACGGAGGACGGCGATCCGGACGACGATGACGACGACACGGGCGCCGAGGCCGTTCCGCACAGTCCCGTCGGCGACACCGAGATCCTCGACGACCTGGGGGTGAGCGAGAAGGAGCTGCGTGCTCTCGACGCCGACGCCCTGAGCTCGATCGCCGAGGCCCTCGGAGCGTCGGAAGTCCTGGAGACGGTCCGCTGACTCCGCCGTACCCGTCGGGGCTCTTCCGCCGGTGACCGAGGCAACCGGAGCGACCGGAGCGGACGCATCGGGCGGGATCGATCCCGTGCGCGACCGGTGGCGGGCCGCGATGCGGCTCGCCCTGGTCGAGGCCGGGCGGGCCGCCGAGGGCGGTGACGTCCCGGTCGGCGCGGTCGTCCTGGCCCCGGACGGCACGACCGTACTGGCCGCCGGACACAACGAACGCGAGGCGACCGGCGACCCCACCGCGCACGCGGAGGTGCTCGCCGTCCGCCGCGCCGCCGCGGCTTTGAGCGATTCAGCGGCGCGCAGCGCCTCCGGCAAGGGTGCTGGCGGGAGACGGGCGGGCGAGTGGCGGCTGACCGGCTGCACCCTGGTCGTCACCCTCGAACCCTGCACGATGTGCGCGGGCGCCCTGGTGCAGTCGAGGGTCGACCGCGTGGTCTACGGGGCGCGCGACGAGAAGGCCGGAGCCGCCGGCTCCCTCTGGGACGTAGTACGCGACCGGCGTCTCAACCACCGCCCCGAAGTCGTCGAGGGGGTTCTCGCCGACGACTGCGCCCGTCTCCTCACCGACTTCTTCCGCACCCGCTGAGCCCCGCCGGCACCGGGCTCCGTCCCCGCCCGATACCGATTTCAAAGCACGCCCCACCTTGCTGTAAGGTCTCCCTCGGTAGCGTGTCCGAGCGGCCGAAGGAGCTCGCCTCGAAAGCGAGTGTGGCGCAAGTCACCGAGGGTTCAAATCCCTCCGCTACCGCTGGAGAAGGGCCCCGTCGTCAGACGGGGCCCTTCCTGCGTTCCCCGGCTCCGCCACCTCTCCTACGAACGCATGATCGGGTTACACTCGCCGCCGACAAAGAGGGACCCATGGGGCCCACAGGGCACAAGAGGCGGGGGAGGCCGCGGTGGCGGTGCAGGGGAAGAAGATCGCACTGTACGTGCTCGTGGTCTTCGTGGCCTACGTGATCATCACGGACCCGAGAGGGGCCGCCGGCTACGTCCAGATAGGGTTCGAGGGCATCTCCAACGCCGCTGGGGCCATCGGCGACTTCTTCACCTGGATCGCCGACGGGGCCCAGTAGGCCGTCGGCCCCAGCACCTCGTACGACCACTCCGGAGCTCCCATGATCCGCCACCTGGTCCTCTTCAAGCTCAACGAGGGCGTCGAGCGCGACGACCCGCGGGTCGTGAAGGGTGTGGACGCGTTCCGCGCGCTGGACGGCACGATCGGCGAGATCCGCTTCTGGGAGCTGGGCTGGAACGTCAGCGACCGCCCCATCGCCTACGACTTCGCGATCAACTCCGCATTCGACGACGCGGACGCGCTGCGGACGTACGTCGAACACCCGGACCACCAGGCGGGCGTGGCGCTGTGGCGCGAGTTCGCGACGTGGATCATCGCCGACTACGAGTTCTGAGCCGCGCCCGCGCACCCTGAGCCGCGCCCGCCCGCGCTGGGCTGCACCCTCTCGTTCTCAGCCTCAGCCGCACCCGCTTCCGCGGTCCGGCTTCGCCCTCCCCCGACCCCTTTCCGGCGTTCGTTCCTCACGTCTTCTCCGCCCCCCGCTCCCGCAGCGCGGGGCTTTTTTCTCAACACGGCGATATGCGGTGCTTGATCACAGTGCACATGTCTTGTGATGCTATGACCGCTTTTGACGGTTGAGTTGATGGATGAAGAGGTGGCGTTGACCGTGTCGGCCAGTACTGCGCCTCCCCAGGAAGACGTCCCCGCTCCCGATGCCGCACCGGCCCAGGTCACCAGCCAGGCCACGGCCCCCGCCCCGGAAAAACGCCGCGGCGCCGACACCCGGGCCCTCACCCAGGTCCTGTTCGGCGAGCTGAAGCATCTCGCGCCGGGCACTCCGGAGCACAACCGCGTGCGCGGGGCGCTCATCGAGGCGAACCTCCCGCTCGTGCGCTACGCGGCCGCCCGTTTCCGCTCCCGCAACGAGCCCATGGAGGACGTGGTCCAGGTCGGCACCATCGGACTGATCAACGCGATCGACCGTTTCGACCCCGACCGCGGCGTGCAGTTCCCGACCTTCGCCATGCCGACCGTCGTCGGGGAGATCAAGCGGTACTTCCGCGACAACGTCCGCACGGTCCACGTCCCGCGCCGGCTGCACGAGTTGTGGGTCCAGGTGAACAGCGCGACCGAGGACCTCACCACCGCCTTCGGCCGCACCCCCTCCACCGCGGAGATCGCCGAGCGGCTGCGCATCACCGAGGAGGAGGTCCTGTCCTGCATCGAGGCGGGCCGCTCGTACCACGCGACCTCGCTGGAGGCCGCGCAGGAGGGCGACGGGCTGCCGGGGCTGCTGGACCGGCTCGGCTACGAGGATCCCGAACTCGACGGGGTCGAACACCGTGACCTCGTGCGGCACCTCCTCGTCCAACTCCCCGAACGCGAGCAGCGGATCCTGCTGCTCCGTTACTACAGCAACCTCACGCAGTCGCAGATCAGTGCCGAGCTGGGGGTCTCCCAGATGCATGTGTCGCGGCTGCTGGCGCGGAGCTTCGCGCGGCTGCGGTCGGCCAACCGGATCGAGGTGTAGGGCTCCGTCCGGCCGCCGGGCGCCTCTGCGTCTGCCGGGTTTATGTCGCTTTGCGGGTGCGGGTGCACTCGAGGCCGGTCGCGCAGTTCCCCGCACCCCTTCAGGGCCTTCACGCGTGACCCTCGGTAACAAGGAACCGTCCACCCCTTCCCGGATGGACCATGGGGCACGCGGGGCGCACGATGGCAGGCGGGGCGCACAGAATCGGCCAGCGGTACGCGTGCGCAGGCCATGGGCGTGACCGAATGCGCTGTCGAGATGTCACCGGTGAGAGCGAAACGCACATTGACGCTCTTTCAGGTCGATCCACTCTGAAATCCCATCAGAACACCTCTTTCCAGGGCCTATTCACCCTCTCCATGTCGACATGTCACTACATCGCGTTGCCGACGTGTGACATTCTTCCCCCAGCGCGTTTGCCGTGGCCTCGCCGCCGGTATTCAGGTGGAGGCTGCGTTCCTTACGACGGGAGCGTCCGCCGCGACCGTCCGCGACCCAAAGGGGGTGGCATGTCCGCAGACCAGGGCAGCTCGAAGGTGCTCACGCTCGCCAAGAGCGAAACCGCGCCCGAAGCTATCCAGGCCCCTCAGGACCTTCAGGCGCTCGAGGGCCTTCCCGGTCCCCAGGCTCCGCCGGCGTCTGAGTTCCCGGCCTTGTCGGCCTCGGCGAACATCGACACCCGCACCCTGTCCCGCTCCCTGTTCCTGCGGCTCGCCGCGTTGGACGAGAACAGCCCCGAGCGCGCCTACGTCCGGGACACCCTGATCGAGCTCAACCTCCCGCTGGTGCGTTACGCCGCCGCACGTTTCCGGTCGCGCAACGAACCGATGGAGGACATCGTCCAGGTCGGCACGATCGGCCTGATCAAGGCGATCGACCGCTTCGACTGCGAACGGGGCGTGGAGTTCCCGACGTTCGCGATGCCGACGGTCGTGGGCGAGATCAAGCGCTTCTTCCGCGACACGTCATGGTCGGTCCGGGTGCCGCGGCGGCTGCAGGAACTGCGGCTGGCGCTCACCAAGGCCAGTGACGAGCTCTCGCAGAAGCTCGACCGCTCGCCGACGGTCACCGAACTCGCCGCGGTGCTGGGCGTCTCGGAGGAGGACGTGGTCGACGGCCTCGCCGTCGGCAACGCGTACACGGCGTCCTCGCTCGACTCCCCGGCGCCCGAGGACGACGGCGGCGAGGGCTCCCTCGCGGACCGCCTCGGCTACGAGGACACGGCGCTGGAGGGCGTGGAGTACCGGGAGTCCCTGAAGCCGCTGCTGGCCAAGCTGCCGCCGCGCGAGCGCCGGATCATCATGCTCCGGTTCTTCGCGAACATGACGCAGTCCCAGATCGGCGAAGAGGTCGGCATCTCCCAGATGCACGTCTCCCGGCTCCTGACCCGGACCTTGGCGCAGCTCCGCGAGGGCCTGATCTCCGACTGAGGCCGCGTCCGCCACGCGTTGACGCGTGACCGCCGGGTTGCCGAGTTCCAGGGCAGCCCGGCGGTCGGCGTGTGAGCGCACGCGGCTGCGGGCGCCTAATTCAGCTGCCGGTGCGTACTCGGCTGCCGGGTGCGCCTGGTTGCCTGCCGGGTGCGGTGCGGTGCGTTGGCGGGTGCGGGTGGTTCGTGGTTGCTCGCGCAGTTCCCCGCGCCCCTAAAAGACAAAGACCAGGCCCCGCGGGCCTGAAGACGGCGGAGCTGCGGCCGATGAAAAGCATGGGGCGCAGCCCCTGCTTTTCAGGGGCGCGGGGAACTGCGCGAGAAGCCCCACCGGGCCCGCGGCCGCCAACGCACCTCACCCGGCCACCGAGTAGGCACCGGCAGCCCACCTACGGCCTCACGCCACCGCGAGCCACACCACCGTGGCCACCACCGCCACCGCCGCGATCACCCCGACGATCACACCGACCCGCGGCCCGGAGGACCCCGTCGCGGCGGCCTGTCGACCCCCCGCCGGCGTCTCGTCGACGAAGGCGCGGAACATCTGCGTGCTCCCCGCGGGGTCGTAGTTGCCCTGGGGGTTCTGGTTGTCGGCCATGGCCCGAGACCTTAGCGAATCCGGCAGGACGGGCCCAAGCGGGGTTGTCCGCCCGGGAGACTCCGAGCGTTGCCCTTTGCCAAGACTTGAGCCACGCGAACCCCGATTTCATTTGCCTGCAGCAACCATCCAGTCCTATGGTTGCCCTAAGCAACAAACCGGGAGGGGCTCGATGGCCGGGCAAGCGCACTACGAGGAGCTGGCCCGTCAGCTCAGCGCCGTCGGGGCCGTCAAACGGGAGATCGCACGGACGCTGCCGTACGAGTGCCCCGGCGGATCGGCGGGAGTCCTGTCGCTGCTCGGCCGGCACGGCGAGATGCGGATGAGCAGGCTCGCGGAACTGCTCTCCGTCGACATGTCGGTGACCAGCCGACACGTCGCGCACGTCGCCGAGCGGGGCTGGATCGAACGCCTCCCCGACCCGGCGGACAAACGCTCACGCATCCTGCGCCTGACCCCCGAGGGCCGGGCCGTGGTCACCGAGCTGTACCGGCGCACCAGCCGGCTGATGGCCGCCCGGCTGAGCGACTGGTCCGACGACGAGGTCGGACAGCTGGCCCGACTCCTGGGCCGACTGCGGGAGAGCTTCGACGCCCCCGCGCCGGCCCGGACAACGGCCTCGCCGACCCCGCCGACCCCGTCGACCCGCACGTCCGTATAGCGACCTGGTTCGCCGAGCGCGACCTGGTTCGCCGAGCGCGCCGAGTTCGGCCGAGGGCACGGCCGACCCGTACGTCCGCGTCGCGGCGGCCACCACCACAACCCGTACACCCGCAAAGACCCGTAGGAAAAGGAAGCCCCATGGCAACGACCACACCAACCGGTGTGCGGGCTCACGCCAAGCACGGTGGAGGACCCGCCAAGGGTGCCCCCCACGGCGGTGGCGACCACGCCCCGATGACCCACCGGCAGATCATGGAAGCGCTGACCGGGCTGCTGCTCGGCATGTTCGTGGCGATCCTGTCGTCGACGATCGTGTCGAACGCGCTGCCGGACATCATCAAGGACCTCGGCGGCGGCCAGAGCGCGTACACCTGGGTGGTGACCGCGTCGCTGCTGGCGATGACCGCGTCCACCCCGCTGTGGGGCAAGCTCGCCGACCTGTTCTCCAAGAAGCTGCTGATCCAGCTCGCGCTCGTGATCTTCGTGCTGGGATCGGCCGCCGCCGGACTCTCACAGAACGCCGGGATGCTCATCGGGTTCCGCGCGGTCCAGGGCATCGGCATGGGCGGGCTCTCCTCGCTGGCCCAGATCATCCTCGCGGCGATGATCTCCCCGCGTGAGCGCGGCCGGTACAACGGCTACCTCGGCGCCACCTTCGCCACCGCCATGGTCGGCGGTCCGCTGGTCGGCGGTGTCATCACCGACACCAGCTGGCTCGGCTGGCGCTGGTGCTTCTACGTCGGCGTCCCCTTCGCCGTCATCGCGCTGGTCGTGCTGCAGCGGACGCTGCACCTGCCGGTGGTCAAGCGCAAGGTCAAGGTCGACTGGGCCGGCGCGTTCCTCATCACCGCCGCGGTCTGCCTGCTGCTGATCTGGGTGACGTTCGCCGGTGACAAGTACGACTGGGTGTCGTGGCAGACGTACGCGATGGTCGGCGGCACGGTTCTGCTGCTGGGGCTCTTCCTCCTCGTCGAGGCGAAGGCGAGCGAGCCGATCATCCCGCTGCGGCTCTTCCGCAACCGGACGATCACCCTGGCCTCGCTGGCCTCGCTCTTCGTCGGCGTCGCGATGTTCTCCGGCACCATCTTCTTCAGCCAGTACTTCCAGCTGGCCCGTGGCAAGTCCCCGACCATGTCCGGCGTCCTGACCATCCCCATGATCGCCGGTCTGTTCGTCTCCTCGACCGTCTCCGGACAGGTCATCACCCGCACCGGCCACTGGAGGGCTTGGCTGCTCGCCGGCAGTGTGCTGGTCACCGCGGGCCTCGGCCTGCTGGGCACCCTCCGCCACGACACCCCATACTGGCACGTGGCGATCTTCATGGCGCTGCTCGGGCTCGGCGTCGGCATGATGATGCAGAACCTGGTGCTGTGCACCCAGAACCAGGTCGCCCCGGGCGACCTCGGCGCCGCCAGCTCGGTCGTCACCTTCTTCCGCTCCCTCGGCGGCGCGATCGGCGTCTCGGCGCTGGGCGCGGTGCTGAGCCACCGGATCACGCACTACGCCGAGGAGGGCCTCGCCAGGCTCGGGGTCTCCGGCTCGGGCTCGGGCCACGGTGAGATCCCCGACCTGGACGCGCTGCCCGCGCCGATCCGCACGGTCATGGAGAGCGCCTACGGACACGGCATCGGAGACGTCTTCCTCTACGCCGCCCCCTTCGCCGTCCTCGCGCTCGTCTTCTCCCTCTTCATCAAGGAGGTCCCGCTGAGGACCACCGGAGCGCTCGCCCAGGCGGCCCAGGCGACCGACGCGCCTCGGGCGACCGACGCGACCCGGCCGACCGAGGCGGTCCCGGCCGGGACTCCGACCACGGTGTCCACCGGCTCCGCCGCGGCCGACGCGCCCCGGGCAGCGGCAACGGCCTCGGCCGAGGCCGCCCCGGTCACGGGCGCCGGCAGCGGTAGCGGTAGCGGTAGCGGCGGCATCCCCGTACGGGGGCAGGTCCGCGGGGCCGAGGGCGTGCCCGTGCCGCGGGCCGCCGTCACCCTGATCTCGCTCGGCGGGCGGCAGCTCGGCCGTTCGGTCGCGGGGGCCGACGGGGCCTACGCGGTGGACGCGCCCGCCGCCGGGTCGTACGTCCTGATCGCGGCCGCCGACGGGTTCCAGCCCCAGGCGTCCACGGTCGTCGTGAACGACGAGCCGGTCGCGTACGACATCCTGCTCAGCGGGACCAGCGGGCTGAGCGGTGTGGTGCGGGCCGCCGGGGCCGGACAGGGCGTGAAGGACGCCATGGTCGTCGTGACCGATGTGCGTGGCGACGTGCTGGCCAGTGGAGTCACCGGTGAGCAGGGCGAGTTCGGCTTCGGCGAGCTGGTGCCGGGTGAGGTGACCGTCGCGGTGAACGCCGCCGGGTTCCGCCCGCGTGCCCTGCCCGTCAAGGTCGGCGGCACCGGGATCACCCGGATCGAGATCGACCTGGAGGCCGGGGCCCGGCTCCAGGGGGTCGTACGGGCGCCGGGCGGGGTGCTGGCCGACGCCAGCGTGACCCTCGTCGACGCGGCGGGCAACGTGGTCGGCACGGCCACCACCGGCGCGGACGGGGCGTACGCCTTCGCCGACCTGGACGGCGGCGAGTACACGGTCATCGCGACCGGTTACCCGCCCGTGGCCACGGCCCTGACGGTCAGCGGCCCCGGCATCGACGGCCACGACATCGAACTCGCGCACCCCGGCGAGTAGTTCGGATCTTCGGACCTCCGGGCCTACGAGTTCTCGGGCCTTCGGGCTCTCGGGCCTTCGGGCAGATGACAGTTGAACCACCGGCCGGTGGAGCCTCCCCCGCTCCACCGGCCGGTCGCATGCTGAGGAGTTGACGAACATGGGACCGACAGGACAGGCAGGACCCATCGGGCGGGCCGGGCTTACCGCGAGGATTCGTACGCGGGACGGCTGGGCCGTGTCGCACGCGGTCGTCACCGTGACGGACATGACCGGTACGCAGGTGCTGCGGGCCGAGGCGGACGCCGAGGGGGTCGCGCACGACCCCGCGCCTCTCGCGCCGGGCGCGTACACGGTGATCGTGACGGCGGTCGGCTACACGCCGATGGCCGCCAGCGTCCTGGTGACCGCGACCGGAGGGGCGGAGGTCGGCACGGTCACGCTGACCCGGCTGGGCGGTACGGAACTGCCGCCGCCCGGGCTTTGGACCGTCGATCCCGCCCACTCCTCCGTCGCCGCCGTGGCACAGCATCTCGGGATCTCCAGCGTGCACGGCCGCTTCACCGAATTCTCGGCCTCCGTCGAGATCGCCCCGACCTCCGACGAGGGAACCAAGTCCCGGGTGGAGGCGGTGATCCGGGCCGCCTCGATCGACACGGGGAACGCGACCCGGGACCAGCACCTGCGCTCCCCGGACTTCCTCGACGTCGAACGGCACCCCGAGATCACCTATGTCTCGACCGGCCTCACGCCCGTCGGCCCGGACCGGTGGACCGTCCACGGCGAGCTGGGCATGCGCGGGGTCGTACGGCCGGTCGACCTGGACCTGGCGTACCTGGGCACCGGCGCGGACCCGTGGGGCGGCACCCGCGCCGCGTTCCTGGCCACTGCCGAACTCCGCCGTGAGGACTTCGCCATGAACTACAACCAGGTGGTGCAGGCGGGGATCGCGGCGATCGGCACGACACTGAGGGTCGAACTGGACGTGCAGGCTGTGCGGGATGGGCGGGGGCGGGGCGCGTAGCGCTCCGCCAGGGGCGCGGGGAACCGCGCGGCCAACCACGAACGACCCGCGGCCGCCCGACAACAGGACCCCCCGAGCCATGAGGCGCCCCCGGCCCTACGCTGAGCGCATGGCACGGAACATCGCGACCAACACCTCGGTCTCCCTCGAAGAACTGCTCGACTTCGTACGCCCCCGGCACCGGGCGCTCCTGCTCACCCGGCGGTCCGACGGAGGTCCTCAGGCCTCCCCGCTGACCTGCGGTGTCGACGACTCGGGCCGGATCGTGGTCTCCACGTACCCCGAGCGGGCCAAGACCCGGAACGCCAAGCGGGACGAGCGCGTGAGCGTCGTCGTGCTGAGCGACGACTGGGACGGCCCCTGGGTGCAGATCGACGGCACGGCCGAGGTCATCGACTCGCCGGACTCGGTCGAGCCCCTGGTGGAGTACTTCCGCAACATCTCGGGCGAGCACCCGGACTGGGACGAGTACCGCGAGGCGATGATCAAGCAGGGCAAGTCGATCATCCGGATCACCCCGGTGAGGTGGGGACCGGTGGCCACCGGCGGCTTCCCGGCACGGCTGGCCCAGTAGAACCCTCGTCGCCGTCCGCGACGAGGGCGCCTCGACCTCTCGTGGCCGCCCTCGTTGCGCGCTCCTCAACCCCTCGTCGCCGTCCCCGTCGAGCGCTCCTCAACCCCTCGTCGCCATCACCTCGATGCCGGCGACGAGGGTGTCCAGGGCGTAGACGAAGTCGCGTTCACGCATCGCCTCGACGGTCTCGCCGCCGCGGGCCTCCATGAGGTCGGCGGAGTGCTGGATGACCTCATGGGGTGCGAGGGAGTCGGACACCGCGCTCATGGCGTTGCGGAAGTACTCCTCCTGGGTCATCCCGGCCGTGGCGGAGCGTTGCGCGAAGTGGCCCTCGATGGTGCCGAAGCCGTACACGAACTGGAAGACCGCCGCGATGGCACCGGCCTGGCCGCGCGTCGGCAGCCCGGTGCGGCGGATCACGCGCTGCACGGCGAGCGAGAAGTCCAGCGCGCGCGGGCCGATGTTGAGGAAGGTGCCCGCGAGAGGTGACACCCAGGGGTGGCGGACCAGGACCGCCCGGTACTCCCCGGCCAGCGTGCGCAGTTGGTCCCGCCAGTCCTCGTCGGAGTCGGGCGGGGGCAGCCGCATCTCGTCGAAGGCCTGGTCGAGGGCCAGTTCCAGCAGGTCGTCCTTGGTGTCCACGTACCAGTAGACCGACATCGCCGTCACGTGCAGCTCGGCCGCCAGCCGCCGCATCGAGAACTTGGCGAGCCCCTCGGCGTCCAGCAGCCGTACGGCCGTCACGGTGATCCGCTCCCGGTCCAGCCCCGAGGGCTGTCCGCCCCGCCCGCCCCGCGCCTTCTCGTCCAGCCACACACTGGCCCGCGCGGAACCTCCGGACCGACCGGCTCCCTTCACCATGACGCACCTTCCGAGAACGGCTTCCTCTGTTTCTCCGCCGGTGACGATGCTAGGCGGAGACCACCGGCTGGAAGGGCCGCGCGCAGCGCGCCCTCCAGGGGCGCGGGGCTGTATCGATGTGCGGCTCCGCCGCGTGGGCGCGAGCAACCACGAACGACCCGCAGCCGCCCGACAACAGACCCCCACCCTATGAGGCGCCCACCAACTCCGCTCCCCTTCTCCGCCCGGTGCAGCAGCCCGCCGCCACCAACCCCCGAGCAGCACAGCCACCGCCCCCACCAGCAGACTCCGTCTCCACTCCGGAGGAGAACGCCGACACCACCGCGGCCCGCTCAGCAGCCGTGTCCGCCCCCGCCAACGCCGCCGGCAGCGACGCCGCCGCCACCGAGACCAGCGCTGCGAACCGCGAGTTGAGCACGGCCCCCAGCACCGCCACGCCCAGCCCTGTGCCGAACTCCGCGAGCGTGCCGTTGATCCCGGCGCCCACCCCCGCCTTGGCCGGCGGGATCGCGCTCATGATCGCGTGCGCCATCGCCGGGTTGGCGACCGCGCAGCCCACCCCGATCAGCACCAGCCCGAGCAGTGTCCCGGCGTAGCCGCCGGAGGCCATCGTGGCGATGGAGACCAGACCGCCCGCCATCAGCACCATCCCCAGCGCGATGGACACCGGCGTCCCGAGCTTCGCCGTCCACTTCGCCGACAGGCCCGAGAAGTTGAGGACGACGACGACCAGGGCGAGCGGCGCGGTCCGCAGCCCCGCCTCCAACGCGTCGTAGCCGAGCACGAACTGCAGATGCTGGGTGAGGAGGAAGAGCGCGCCTCCCATGCCGAACGTGATGAGGACGGCCCCGGCGACGGCACCGGTGAAACGGCGGTCGCGGAAGAACTGGAGGTCCAGCATGGGGTACGGGACACGGCTCTCCCAGTACGCGAACGCCGTGAGGACGACCGCGGCGACGGCGGCCGTGGCGAGCACGCGGCCCGAGGTCCAGCCGTGTTCGGGGCCCGAGATGATCGCGTAGACGAGGGCGGTCATACCGACGGTCGACAGCAGCGCACCCAGCAGGTCCGGCCGGTCGCCCTGTGAATTCTTCGACTCGGGGACCAGTGCGATCACGGCCACCACGCCGAGCGCGGCGACCGGCAGGTTGATCAGGAAGATGGCGCCCCACCAGAAGTGACCGAGCATGAAGCCGCCGAGGAGGGGGCCGGCCGCGAAGCCGAGCGCGTTGACCGCCGCCCAGATGCCGATCGCCCTCGGCTGCTCCTCGGGCGTGAAGATCTGCATGGCGACGGCGAGGGTCGTGGTCAACAGCAGCGCGCCGCCGACACCCATCCCGGCCCGCGCGGCGATCAACTGCCCCGTGGACTGGGCGAGTCCGGCCACGAGCGAGCCGATACCGAACAACACCAGCCCCGCGATCAGCATCTTCTTGCGGCCGTAGCGGTCGGCCGCGCTGCCGGCGGTGAGCAGCAGGCCCGACTGCACCAGCGAGTACGCGTTGATCATCCACTGGATGTCCGAGGTGGCCGCCCCCAACTCCTCGGTGAGGGACGGGATCGCCACGTTCAGCACGGTGTTGTCCAGCAACACGGTCAGCTGCGCGAGACAGATGACACCGAGGATGAGCCAGCGCTGTGGGTGCCCCTGGGTGGAGGGGCGGCGGGGACGGCGGGGGTCGACATGTTGTACACCGTAGAACAGCTCTTATACGGCGTACAACGCGGTTTCCCAGCCCTCCCAGCCCTCCCAGCCCTCCCGACCCTCCCAGCCCTCCCGGCATACGAAAGGGGCGGTGGCCCGGGAGTTCGTCCGCATCCCGGGCCACCGCCCCGCTCACGTCGCGGCCTTGGTCTACTTCGCCTGCGTCAGGTCGTAGAACGTCGTGCCGTCGACCGTCACCGACTCGAAGTTCTCCTGGACCCAGGAGCTGATCTGCGAGGCGGTGCCGTCGCTGCCGCCGCCGCCCATGCGGCCGCCCGAGCCACCGGCGATGAAGTAGTGGATCTTGCCGTCCTCCACGTACTTCTTGAACTCCGCGAGGGTCGGGGACGGGTCGGTGCCGTTGAAGCCTCCGATCGCCATGACGGGGTCGCCGGTGGAGAGCTGGTAGCTCGCCGCGTTCTGGGCGCCGATGGCGGCGGCCGCCCAGGTGTAGTCCCCCGCGTTCTTCTCCAGCAGTTCCTTGGCCTCGTCGCTGACGGAGCTGCCGTTGATCAGGCCGCCCATGCCGTCACCGCCGCCGCCGGCCGTACGACCGCCGTCACCGTTCTGCGCCTGGCCGTTGCCCTGACCCTGCTGCTGCTGACCCTGGCCCTGCTGGTTGTTCTGGCCGCCGCCGAAGCCGCCGGCCGGGGGCTGGCCCATCCGACCGTTGCCCTGTTGGTTGTTCTGACCCGGCATTCCGCCACCGCCACCACCGGGGCCACCGCCCATGCCGCCACCGCCGCCGGGGCCACCGCCCATGCCGCCGCGGGTCGACGGACCGGCCGTCACGATCGAACCGGTGTGCCCCTCGTTGAGGGTGGTGAGGGTGTACGCCGTCGGGCCTGCCACCGCCGTGACGAGGCTCAGTCCGACGACCGCCAGGGCCAGCCGCCGCCCCAGCTTGGCCACGAAGACCAGCCCGAGCGCGGCGACCAGACCACCGACGAGCACGACCCACTTCAGCCAGGGCAGATAGTCGGAGGAGCGGTTGAGGAGGACGTAACCCCAGACGGCCGTGGCCGTCAGGGCGGCGGCCAGCGTGATCGACGCCCAGAACTTGTCCCGCTGGTCCCAGAGCAGCGCCGCGCCTATGCCGATCAGCGGAGCGATGTAGGGGGCGAGGGCCACCGTGTAGTACTCGTGGAAGATGCCCTGCATGAAGCTGAAGACCACCATGGTGATCAGCAGCGAGCCGCCCCAGAGGAGGAAGGCCGCACGGGTGGCGTCCGTGCGCTTCAGCTTCCGCGTGGCCCAGATCGCGGCGCCGAGGAGGATCAGCGCGGCCGGGATCAGCCAGGAGATCTGACCGCCGACGGAGGAGCTGAACATCCGGTCCCAGCCGGTCTCACCCCAGTTGCCGCCACCGCCGCCACCGCCGCCACCGCCACCGCCGACGCTGCCGGTCTCCTCGCCGTTGAGACGGCCGAGACCGTTGTAGCCGAAGGTCAGTTCGAGGAAGGAGTTGTTCTGCGAGCCGCCGATGTACGGGCGGGAGGACGCGGGCCACAGCTCGACGATGGCGACCCACCAGCCGCCGGCCACGACCATCGCGAGCCCGGCGAGCAGCACCTGGCTGACCCGCTTCCTCACCGAGGCCGGTGCGAAGACGACGTACACGAGCGCGAGGACCGGCAGGATCAGGAACGCCTGCAGCGTCTTGACCAGGAAGGCGAGGCCGATGGCGACACCCGCCCAGACCAGCCACGTCGTCTGCGCCTTCTCCATCGCGCGCAGCGTGCAGTAGACCGCCGCGGCCATCAGCAGCGCGAGCGCCGCGTCCGGGTTGTTGAAGCGGAACATCAGCGCGGCGACCGGCGTGAGCGCGAACACCGCCATGGTGACGAAGCCGGCCGTGGCGTTGAAGCGCCGGCGCACGGCCGCCCACAGCACCCCGGCGGTGGCGACGGCCATCAGGACCTGCGGGAACAGGATCGCGGAGGAGTTGAGGCCGAAGAGCCGTACCGACAGGGCCATCGGCCAGAGGGAGGCCGGGGGCTTGTCGACGGTGATCGCGTTGGCGGAGTCCAGCGAGCCGAAGAAGAAGGCCTTCCATGACTGGCTGCCCGCCTGTACGGCCGCCGAGTAGAAGGAGTTGGCGTATCCGGAGGCTGTGAGGTTCCAGGTGTAGAGCCCGCCGATGAGCAGGAGGGCGAGGAGGAAGACGGGGCGGATCCAGCGGTGGTCCTCGGGCCTGCCTCTCCACAGGCGCCTGGCGAAGGGCTGCCCGGGCTCGCCCGCGCTCGGGGCCGAGGGCTCGGCGGGCGCCTCCGGAACGACCGGTTCCTGTACGGCGGTCGCGGAGGGCGGGGGTCCCCAGTCGGGACCGGGACCGGGACCGGGGGCGGGGGCGGGGCGGGGCAGGACCGGGGCGGGATCGCCCGGCCTACTCGTCGTCTCGAAGTGCGTGGTCATCGTGCGTTCCTCGAATCCTGATCGTGCGGGCGTACCGTCACCGTCGCCGCGGTCACGTGGACCGGCGGAGCCGGGCGGTGCGAAACCAGCTGGTGCGGGGCCGGGCGGTGCGGAGCCGGGCGGTGCGGGGCGACGACGGTCGAGCCCGTGGCAAGGGAGCCGTCGACGAACGAGCCGTCGACGAACGAACCGTCACGCCGGTCCGGGAACACCCACGCCCGGAAGAGCAGGAACCGCAGCACCGTCGCCGCGAGGTTGGCCGCGACGAGGACCGCCAGTTCCGTGGAGTGCGCGGGGGCGGAGGTCGCCGCGTGCAGCGCGGCGAGCGAGCCGCTGGTGAGGGCCAGTCCGATGCCGAACACCACCAGCCCCTGCGCCTGGTGCTTGATGACACCGCCGCGGCCCCGGACGCCGAAGGTGAGCCGTCGGTTGGCAGCGGTGTTGGCGATCGCCGAGACCAGCAGGGCGAGCGCGTTGGCGATCTGCGCGCCGGAGAAGGCCCGGAAGCCGCTGTAGAGAAGCAGGTAGAACAGGGTGGAGAGGCCACCCACCACACAGAAACCGAGGAGTTGGCGGGCGAGGCCGCGCGGCACGTCCTGGATCTCGCGGTCCCGGGGATCGTCCCCGAACGGCCGTGCGAGCCGGTCGAGCGCGAGGGATCCCGTGGCCAGCGCCTTGCCCACCCGCCAGACACCCTTGAGGTCGTCGGTGGCCGTCTTCACGATGTGGACGGTCGAGTTCGGGTCGTCGACCCAGTCCACCGGGACCTCATGGATCCTGAGCCCGGCCCGCTCCGCGAGCACCAGCATCTCGGTGTCGAAGAACCACCCGGTGTCCTCGACCAGGGGCAGCAACGCCTGGGCGACGTCCCGGCGTATCGCCTTGAACCCGCACTGCGCGTCGGAGAACCGGGCCTGCAGCGAGCCGCGCAGGATCAGGTTGTACGCGCGGCTGATGAACTCCCGCTTGGTGCCGCGCACCACCCGCGAGGAGCGGGCGAGCCGGGAGCCGATCGCGAGGTCCGAGTGGCCGGAGATCAACGGGGCGACGAGCGGGAGCAGGGCGTTGAGGTCCGTCGACAGGTCCACGTCCATATAGGCGAGGACCGGCGCGTCGGACCCGGACCACACCGTCCGAAGCGCCCGCCCGCGTCCCTTCTGCTCCAGGCGGAAGGACGTCACCTCGGGGAGCTCCGCCGCCAGCCGTGCCGCCACCCGCGGGGTGGTGTCCGTCGACGCGTTGTCCGCGATCGTGATGCGGAACGTGTAAGGGAACGTGCGCGCGAGGTGCTCGTGCAGTCTGAGGACACACGGCTGGAGGTCCTTCTCCTCGTTGTAGACGGGGATCACTACGTCCAGGACAGGCGTACCGGCGTTTCCGGCCGGGAGGTGCTCCCGCGCCGGCAGGGTGTCGGGAGAAGAGTCGGTTCGCATGCCAACCACATTCGCGAGCCGCTCTGTTATGCCCGTGTGCTCACACTGTGGTGCGCCTGTGAGTCCGATCGTCAGGTGTCGCGCCGGTCACCAGCCCGTTGTCGTCGAAGGCGCGGTCGACGGCACGGTCGAAGGCGTCGTCGAACACGCCGTCGTCCCGACCGTCGTGCTGACCGTGGTGCTCACTGTGGTGCTCACCGTCGTACTGGACGCCGTCGAGCTCCCAGTTCGCGGCGTCGTCGAGCAGCGGTACGTCCCGGCCGAGGGCCGGCAGATGCACGGTGAACACGGTCCTGCCGGGCCCGCTGTCGACGGTCACGGCGCCGCCGTGCGCGTCGGCGACGGCCTGCACGATGGCGAGCCCGAGTCCGGTCGAGCCGGAGGCCCTGGACCGCGACGAGTCCCCGCGCGCGAACCGCTCGAACACGTGCGGCAGCAACTCCTCCGGGATGCCCTGTCCGTCGTCCTCGACGTCGACGCACATCCACGGCCCGCGCCGCTGCACGCGTGCGGTGACGGTGGTGCCGGGTGGCGTGTGCGTCCGGGCGTTGGCGAGCAGGTTGACGAGCACCTGCTGGAGCCGGGCCGCGTCCGCCGACACGAGGGCGGGCACGTCCGGCAGGTCGAGCCGCCAGCTGTGGCTCCGCCCGGCGACGCGCGCGTCGCTGACGGTGTCCACGACGAGGGGGATGAGGTCGGTCTGCTCGAACTGCAACGGGCGTCCCGCGTCGAGCCGCGCGAGCAGCAGCAGGTCCTCGACGAGCATGGTCATCCGCCCGGACTCGGACTCGATCCGCCCGAGCGCGTGCCGGGTGTCGGGCCCGATCTCCTCCCGGCCGCGCCGGGTCAGCTCGGCGTACCCGCGGATCGACGCGAGCGGCGTCCGCAGCTCGTGACTGGCGTCGGCCACGAACTGCCGTACGCGCGTCTCGCTCTCCTGGCGTGAGTGCAGGGCGCCGTGGATGTGGTCGAGCATGCGGTTGAGCGCGGCGCCGACCTGGCCGACCTCGGTGTGCGGATCGGTCTCGGACGCCGGCACCCGCTCGTTGAGGGTCACCTCACCGGTGTGCAACGGCAGCTCGGAGACCCGGGTCGCGGTGGCCGCCACCTTCCGCAAGGGCCGCAGCGCGACCCCGACGAGCACGGACCCGGCGATACCGGCGGCGACGAGCCCGGCGCCGGTGATGCTGAGTTCAACGGCGATGAGGGTGCTGAGGGTATTGGTGACGGACTTGGTGGGCAGGCCCACGTAGAACGCGTCACCGTCTTGGTTGGGCTCGTACTTGACCAGGTAATCGCCCTGGTCGGGCAGGCTGACCTTGTGCGTGTCGCCGTCCTTGGCGACCGTGGCGAGCGCGGCGAGGTCCGCGTCGCTCAGCGTGATGGCCCTCATGTCCGGCAGGCCGGTGGTGCTGGAGTTCGCCAGCTCGCCGACGACGCCCTTGACGATGGTCCCGTTCTGCACGACGGCGCCGATGGTGTACTCCGGCGAACCGCCCCTCGTGACGAACTGGAGCTTCTCGTCCGTCGTCAAGGTGCTGGTGTCGAAGTCGCCCGGCGTGACGATCCTCACGCCCCCGGGCCCCTTGGGCCCGTCGGTGCGCTTGGCGATGTCCTTCACCTCGGACGCCAGCTGCTGGTACAGATGCTCACTCAGCGCGAACGTCGTCACGGTTCCGATGACGGAGGCCACCACCGCGATCAACGCCACCGCGGAGACGACGAGCCGCGTACGCAGCGTGCGCGGCCGTCCTCGCCTCAGCCACGGCCGCGGCTGTCTCTGCGTACGCGTCCGTCGTCGCCCGCTCATGACGAGGCGGGCTTGATCAGATAGCCGGCTCCACGCCGGGTGTGGATCATCGGCTCACGCCCGGCGTCGATCTTGCGCCGCAGATACGAGATGTAGAGCTCGACCACATTGGCCTGGCCACCGAAGTCGTACGACCACACGCGGTCGAGGATCTGCGCCTTGCTGAGCACGCGCCGCGGATTCCGCATGAGGAACCGCAGCAGTTCGAACTCGGTGGCGGTGAGGTGGATGTTCGCCCCGCCGCGCGACACCTCGTGGCTGTCCTCGTCGAGCATGAGGTCACCGACGACGAGCACGGAGTCGGAACGACGGTCGGCGGCACCGGACCGGCGGATCAGCCCGCGCAGTCTCGCCACGACCTCTTCGAGGCTGAACGGCTTGGTGACGTAGTCGTCGCCACCGGCGGTGAGCCCGGCGATCCGGTCCTCGACCGCGTCCTTCGCCGTCAGGAAGAGCACCGGCACGTCCGGCAGCTCACGCCGCAGCCGACCGAGGACGGTCAGCCCGTCCATGTCGGGCAGCATCATGTCGAGGACGACGGCGTCGGGCCGGAAGTCCCGGGCGGTCTGGAGGGCACCCGTGCCGTCCCCCGCACTCCGGATCTGCCATCCCTCATAGCGCAGGGCCATGGACAGAAGTTCGGTGATCGACAGCTCGTCGTCCACCACAAGCACTCGGACGGGGCTCCCGTCCGGCCTCAGCAGTTCGGTGCGCCCCTGGGGCGAGGTCGTGGTCATGCTGAACACCTTGTCGAGGCCCCCTGAGAACACCCTTTCCGGAACCTGTGATTTTTCTGAGAAACGCACAGGCGCCTCTCAGGAACCCCCTGGGAAGATCCCCGACTTCTGGGACACTGACCCCTCCGACCAGCAGTTTTCTGATCGTCCGCACGGCGTTCCCCAGGCTGCCTCACTGGGGCCCCACAGCCCCGCGACCTCAGGGACGCCCCCGGCACGGCCCCTCACTCACCCCACTTTTACGAAAGCGCCGTCATGATGCCCCCGCCCCACGAGAGCGACGCTCCCGCACCCGTCGTCTCAGAACAGCCAGTCGTCTCACGACAACCAGTCGTCTCAGAACAACGCCGTCGTCGTCTTAGAACAACCCGTCCTGCACGCTCCCGTCCCCTCGGCTCCGCAACTCCCGTACGGGCAGGGTGAGGACGTCCCGGGAGCCCTCGCCCACGGGTGCGGTCAGTTCCCAGCCGGTCATGAGCCGTGTGTCGAGCACGACGACTCCGCGCCCGGTCGCCAGATGAAGATCGGGTCCGGCGACGGCGAGGATCTCACCGCCCACGGCCCCGCCCGGGGCCAGCTCGGTCACCACACCGTCGGCGGCCGGCAACCCGTCGAGCCCGAACGCCCCGAAGTGGTCGACGGCTTGGAAGGGAAGGCGCTCCAACGACTCGGGCCACGCCGCGAGCCCCTGGGCGCGCCCGTGCAGCTCGGCCAACTCCCCGACACGCTCCTCGACCGTCGGCAGCCCGGCCCGCACGACCCGCTTCTCGGCGTACGGAATCCGATCAGGCACGCCGAGAGCGGCCCGCAGCATCTCCTCCGACCGCCGGGCGGCCATCAACGGCCCGCGCCCGAGCCACCCGAAGCAGACCGCGCCCTGCTCCAACAACCGCGCCGGCCCCCGCTCGACGGCGGTGATCCCGACCTTCACCATGCCGGGCCCGAACCACGCGAGGTACACGTGATACGGCCGCGGGTCGTCGGCGATCGTGTCGGCGGCCACGGAGTGCGCCCGGTCGAGCCGCGCACACTCCTCGCACCGGGCGCCCGTACTACGCCCGGGCACCTCGGCCCGCACCGGACACGGGTTCCCGCGAGCGCCGACGCACGTACGCCCGTCGCTCACGACCTCGAAGGCCACCGCTTTCCCCCGTGGCAGCGGACTGCCCCGTCCACCCGCCCACCGCAAGGACGGCGCCCCGTCCTCGCCCCAGCGCAGCCCCGTACATCTCCACACGCGTGCCATCCCTCACGACAGTAGAGGGCACGACTGACAACGCGTCCGCCCGGTGAGCGGGACGCGGACGTCGGGTACGGCGACCTCGGAGCGGCACGACGGACTCGGCCGGGCTCTTGCGGTCATGGCGGACTCGGGGCATGGCGGAACCGAGGGGCGCGCCCCTCCCGATCGAAACCCGACCGCGATGCGGACGTCCGGCCGTCCGGCCGTCCGGCCGTGCGTCGTCCTACAGCTTGCTCATCTTGCTGTACGGGCTGAGGATCCGCTGCCGCGCCGAACCGAAATCGACGAGCGCCGCGATCCCGTCCTCGATACCGATCACCCGGCCGAGACCGTACATGTCATGCGTGACCTGGTCGCCCACCGCGAAGTGCTTGGGAGGCGGGGCGACCGGGGCCTTGAAGGGACTGGTGGGCAGATAACGCTTCGGTGCACCTGGCTTTGTCATTGCGACCAGTATGCGCCAACCACCGGGACCCCCGACCGGCCAAGAGCCACTTGATCTTCATCCGCAGAGCGCCGCACAGCGCTCCAACAGCTCTGCCAGCGTCAACACTGCAGCCCCACTCAGCCGAAAGCGGGAGTCTCCGGTCGCTCGCGGCAGGTGAACCACGCTGGTTCCGGGCCCGGGTCAGCGGTGATCGAGCCTCGCCACCGACCAGACCCGGGGTGGTGTGTACGCCTCTCTCCCCACTCCGCAGACACGGCAAAAGCCAGAGGCCCCGTGGATCACTCCACAGGGCCTCTGGTCTGCTGTGCACTCGGCAGGATTCGAACCTGCAACCTTCTGATCCGTAGTCAGATGCTCTATCCGTTAAGCTACGAGTGCTTGTTCTGTTTTTCGCCGGTCCCGGTCCTTTCGGCCCGTTCGCGGCGACAGGAAGAACATTACATGACTGCCGTCGGCATGTGAAATCCGTTTGCCACACCCCTTGTGACCTGGGAAAACGCCTTGTGAGGGTGGTCTTGGGACGAGTGCGGGAACGACGAAGCCCCGGTCGCGTGGACCGGGGCTTCGGTGATCAAGCGCGGAGGCGGAGGGATTTGAACCCTCGATGGGATTGAAGTCCCAAACCGCATTAGCAGTGCGGCGCCATAGACCGGACTAGGCGACGCCTCCAGCACAACCGCCCGCGCGAGCGCGAGTGGTGCGTGCAGATGATGACACAGCCTGGTGGGCTGTCACCAATCGCCTCCCACGGTACTAGGCGGAGAGGCCGCAGAGCAAAGCCGTATGGCACGTCGGGAGCGGTGCGGCGCACCGGCCGCGCGGGGCGGACACGGCGCACGACGGCGCCGCAACCGTAGGGCGGGCATGGCGTTAGTCAGGTCATGTTGCAGAGCCTTCCCGGCGCGCGCCGGAAGCCCCCACAGGTTCATCCACCCCCTCGCCGCCACGTCTCCCTCCGCGCTCCCCACCGCCACACCCCCACCCCAAACCCCACCCGCCCCGCCCCCACCCTGGGCCGGGTCCTCCTCGGGTCGTCGCCTCGGTCGCCGCGGGTGCCGCCGGCACCCTCGCGCCGGCGGCGCCGGGCGCGTACGCCGCCGAGGCCGTGTCGCGTCCCGCGCCGCCCATGCCCAGCCCGGCCGCCAGGCCCGGGGACCGGCTGACCGTCACCGTGCGCCAGGCCGGCGGCGGCGCGGACGGGACCTTCGAGCTGCGGTGCCATCCGGAAGGGGGCACGCACCCGGACGTACGGGAGGCATGCGGGCGGCTCGATCGCCGGACGACCTGGGGGACGGATCCCTTCGCACCGGTCCGGTCCGGCACCGTGTGCACGATGCAGTACGGCGGACCGGCCACCGCGCACGTGACCGGGACCTGGGCCGGACGCCGCGTCGACGCCCGTTTCGACCGCGGCGACGGCTGCGAGATCGCCCGATGGGACGACATGGTTCCCGTCCTGCCCGACCTCCGCGCGTAAGAGGAGGGAGGGAGGGAGGAGGGAGGGAGGGAGAGGGACGTAAGAGGGAGGAGAGGAGAGGAGAGAGGAGGGGCGCGAAATCGGCCATGCCTCGGGCGGCACATACACCCGTCCCGGTGCCCGCGCCCAGACCGTACATATGTGCCTCCGCCAAGGTCCTCCGGCAAAACACACGGTCACGGCATCCCCGTCCGTGCGGTCACGGCATCTCCGTATGTTCGGTGTGCGACCTCCCTCTCATCCGGCGTCGCGAGCGCAACCTCTGCCCGTAGACTCCCTCGCGTGACACGTTGCGGGCCCGTTGGCAAGATGGCCATGGGCCCAGCGGTCGGCAAGGTGCGGTAACAGGGAGGAAGCGTCTCGTGAGCAGCAGGCCATCCCGAGGCGCTGCTCGCCTCGCAGCCATACTGGACGCACTGCCCGATGCGTTGGTGCTGGTCAACGCCAATGGGACCGTCGTCAACGCCAACACCATCGCGCTGGAGGCCTTCGAGGCCCCCGGCACCGCCCTGGTCGGACGCGGCCTGCTGGACCTGCTGCCCGAGTTCGACTCCCGGCTCATCCCGGGCTCCATGCGGCGGCCCGACACCATGGACCCGACGGGGCGGACCAAGCCGACCCGGATGATCGCCCGCCGGACCGACGGCAGCGAGTTCCCGGTCGAGGTCACAAGCGCGAATCTGGAGAACGGGCAGCAGGCGTACGACGGTTACGGCTACGCCAATGACGAGCTGCTCATGCTGGTCGTACGGGATCTTTCGGGCACTGTCGACACCGAGGCCGAACTCGCGCGTTCGCAACGGCAGACCGAGATGATCCTGCGGGCCGCGTCCGAGGGCGTGGTCGGGACCGACACCGACGGTCGGATCGTCCTCGTCAATCCGGCCGCCGCTCAGATACTGGGTTATCGGGCCAGTGACCTCGGCGGACGCGAGCTGCACACCCTCGTGCTGCACTCCCGCGAGGACGGCGCCCCCTTCCCGTACACCGAGTCGCCGCTCGCGGACACCTTGAAGTCCGGGCGCAAGCACCGGGTGCGCGGGCAGGTGGTGTGGGCGAAGAACGGCGAGAAGGTGTCGGTCGACCTGACGACCGCGCCGGTGCGCGACGGGGACCAGCTCGTCGGTGCCGTGATGACGTTCACCGACCGGCGGCCGTACGACAAGCTCGCCGAGGAGAAGGACGCCGAGGCCGAGACGCACGCGGAGGAGCTGGAGCGGCTCGCCAAGGAGCACGCTGAGGAACTCGCGAGTGTGCGCGAGGAGCACGCCGCCGAGCTGGCCGAGTTGGGCGAGCAGCACGCCGAGGAACTCGCCGCCGGGGACGAGCGGTACGCGGCGCTCGGGGAGCGCGAGAAGGACCGATACGAGGCGCTGGCCGCGCGGCACGAGCAGCTGCTCGCCGTGCTGGGCACCTCGCTGCGCGGTCCGCTCGACCAGCTCCGCAGCGAGCTGGGCACGCTCGCCGCCGACGACGCCGGGCAGCTGTGGCCCGAGGCGAACCAGGTCCTGCACCATCTGACCGCCGGGTACTCGCGGATCACGACACTCATCGACAACGTGCTCGGCTACCAGCGCATCGACGCGGGCGAGGACGACCTCGTACGTACGGCGGTGATGCTCGACGCGGTCGTCGCGGCCGGTGTCGACGGGGCCGTGGAGCTGGTCGGGCCGGGGCGGGTGCAGTTCGCCGTGCACGCGCCGCCCATCGAGGCCGAGGTGGACCAGGCGCGGCTCGCGACCGCCCTCGCGCATCTCGTCGCCGATGTCGCCGGTGTCGACGCGACGGGCAACGCGCCCATGTCCGCCGGCGGCTACATGGACAACACCGTCGTCGTGGCGGCCGCGCAGCGTGGTGAGGTCGTGCGCATCGAGGTGCGCGGGCCGTACGCCGGGGGAGACCCGGTGCACCAGCCCATCGTCCAGGGGATCGTGCGGGCGCACGGCGGTGTGCTCCAGACGGTCGAGGTTCCGGGGATGAGCGGCAGCGCGTATGTGCTGGAGGTACCGCTCGGCGGTGGCGCCGGGGCGATGCCGGTCGCGCAGCTGCCCGCCGCGATGGGCGTCGAGGCCGATCCCGGGGCCGTGGCCACCGGTGCGGAGATCGCCCTGCCCGAGCAGGCCCCCGTCGGTGGCGGGCGGCGGCGGGCGCGGCGTTCATCGGTGGACGCGTTCCTGGAGAGCGAGGACGCTCCCGAGGGCCCGGACGCCGAGGCCGCGGTCGCCCCGACCGGTCGGCGCCGGCGCAGGGCGGAGGACGCGGCGGGTGTGCCGGGCGCGGCCGTCGGCGCGACCGGTTCCGGTGAGGGCGCCGAGGGCGAGGGCTCCGGGGGTACCGGACGGCGCCGTGGACGTGCCGCCGCTGCCGAGGCGGCCGGTGAGGGCGTGGCCACCGAGGGCGCGGTCGTCACGGCGGCCGAGCACGCGGCGGGTGCGGCTGCCAACGCCACCGGATTGGGCGGGACCGTACCGCCGCAGGGTGTGCCCGCGCCCGGCGGACGGCGTGCGCGCCGGGAGCCCGCGGCGCAGAACGGTGCACAGAACGCGAACGCGCCACAGAACGCGTTGCCGCCGGCGCTGCCGGCCGGGCCGGGCGCGGCCAACGAGGCGACCGCCGACGCCACCGCCGCCGAGGCAGGCGGTGCCCAGCAGCCCACCGGTCGCCGTCGTCGTGCCCTCGGGGGCGTCGAGGAGCGTGCCGCCGCGCCCGAGCCGGGCCCGCGAGCGGTCTTCGCCCTGCCACCGGCCGAGGCCGACCGGGGTCCCGAGTACACGGAGGCCACCGGCCTCGGCCCGGTTGCGCTGCCGGGGGCGCCCGGCGCCCCCGGCGGACCGATGCCGATGCCGATGCCGATGCCGTTGCCCGCCGGAGCCGCCGGGACGGCTGTTCCCGTCCAGGCCGGGGAGGGGTATGACGGCGAGGGTGACCAGGGTGCGGCGGCTGCCGCTGCCGGGGTGCCCGCCGCCGGTGGACAGGTCCTCGTCGGTGGGCCCGTGCCGCCCGGGGGAGTCGTGCCGGGCGCAGGGGCGGTGCCTGCCGGAGGGCCGGTGCCCGCCGCCGGTGCGGGGCAGCAGTTCACCGGAGCCGGCGTCGGCGTCGGTGTCGGTGGCGGTGGCGGTGTCGGTGTCGGACAGCCGCTTCCGCAGAGCGGTCCGGGGGCGCCGGGTGGCGTTGCCGGGCCGGGCTCGGGGCAGGTGGCCGGTGCCGGGCCGGCACCCGGAGGTGGCCAAGTGGCCGCCGCGGGGGCGCTGCCGGGAGCCCCGGTCGGCGGTGCCGACGACGGTCGCCATGACGCCGCGTTCCACGACGCCGGTGACGACCACACCCCGCCGCAGCCGCACCCGGTGCCCACGCCCACGGGCCGACGCCGCGCGGTACGGCAGCCCGCCCCCCAGCAGGGCGACGGCGCGGGCATGACGGCACCGGGGCAAGGGGCGACGCCGCAGGGCGCCGCCCCGCAGGGCATTCCCTCGCAGGGGGGCCCTGCTCAGCCGGTCCCCGCCCAGGGCGGGCCGATGGCCGCCGCGCAGTCCGTTCCCGCGCAGGGGATCCCAGGCTCTCCACAGGCCGTACCCGTACAGGGTGTCCCCGGCGGCCCGCAGCCCGTACCCGCCCAGGGCGCCGGGGTGGTTCCCGGTCAACCCGTCCCCGCGGGGATCGCGGCCGCGCAGTCCGTCGCTCCGCAAGGGGTCCCCGGCGTCGCCGCTCAGTCAGCCCCCGGACAAGCTCTTCCTGGTCAGGCCCTCCCCGGGCAGGCGGCCATGGGGCAGCCTCTCGCCGCGCAGGCCGCCGCTGTTCAGAACGCCCCGGGACAGCCAACCGTCGGACAGCCCGTCGTCGGACAGCCAACCGTCGGACAGCCCGTCGTCGGACAGCCTGTCGTCGGACAGCCCGGTGCCGTCCAGGGAGTCGTCCCGCCGCAAGGGGCGCCCGGTGACCGGCAGCAGGTGCCCGCGCAGGCCGGAGCCCTCGGGCACTCCGTCGTCGTACCGGGCGCACAGGGCGTACCGGGGATCCAGGCCATGCCCGGTATGCAGGGCGTACCCGGCGCTCAGCCCTCCCCTGCCCAGTCCGCTCCCGCTCAGGTCGCCGCCCCCGGAACGGCCCAGCCGCAACAGCCGCCGCAGTCCTGGCCGGACCCGCGCCACGAGATCTCCGGCGCCGGCATCCCCGGACCGGCTCCTCAGGCACCGCTGCCCCCGCAGTCGACCCCGTCCTCGGGCACCCCGCTGCCGCCTGAGGTCGCCGTCCAGCAGCCGCGCGCCGCACAGCCGTTGCCGGCCGAAGCCGCAGCCCCGGCCCGAGCTCAGACCCAAGCCCAACCTCAGGCCCAGGCCCAGGTGAAGGCGCAGGCCGCACCGACGCCGACCGCGCACGCCGCAGGAACCGCCGCCCCCGCCGCCGCCCCTGTCGACCCCAACTCCACCCAGGGACGGTCGATCAGCGTGCGGACGCTCGGCCAGGGTGTCCCCTTCTCCCGTCAGGGCGGCCCCCAGGCCCAAGCGCAGGCACAGGCCCAAGCGCAGGCACAGGCGCAGGCGCAGGCGCAGGCGCAGGCAGCACGGTCCGGCGTACAGGCCGCCGCGCAGGCGCAGCCCCAGGCCGGGTCCACGCCCGCCCCGAACCAGCCCGGCGGTTCCGGCAGGCGCCGCAAGCTGGGCACACCGCCCCAGCCGACCGGCGACCGCCCCGAGACGGCCGCGCGCCCTCACCCGCAGTCCACCCCGAGCAATGGCACGGGTCTGCGGGTCGGCACCGGTCAGACTCCGCCCGCCGGCCAGGCCGCGGCCCAGCCACAGACGGCCGCGCAGGTGTCGCAGCCCTCTCTCGCCGGGCAGGTCCCGCTCCCGCCGCAGCCCTCGCTCGCCGGCCAGGTTCCGCTTCCGCCGCAGCCGTCCCTCGCGGGACAGTCCCGGCTGACGGGCCGTACGGAGGGTGCCGGGCGGTCGTACGCCATAGGGGCGCCCGACGAGAACGCGGACGAAGGTCCCGAGCCTCTCGACGGGCCCGGCGGCGCGGTGGAGGTCCCCGACCGGCCGCATCCGCAGCCGATGGACGACGAGTTGCCGCCGGAGCCGCTCGACAATCCGCGTCGGCTGCTGGTGTGGCCCGCGCCGGACGTGACCACCCACCAGGCGCTGAGCGACCGGGGCTACCGGCCCGTCATCGTGAACTCCCGCGAGGACGTGGACGCCCAGATCGCCGCGTACCCGGCCGCCCTGTTCGTGGACCCGCTGACCGGTCCCATCACCCGCACGGCCCTTCAGTCGCTGCGGCAGGCCGCCGTGGCCGCCGAGGTCCCCGTCCTCGTCACGGCGGGCCTCGGTCAGGCGACGCGTGAGGCGGCGTACGGAGCCGACCCGGCCATCTTGCTGAAGGCGCTCGCGCCGCGTGACTCCGAGCAGCATCCGCCGCGTGTGCTGCTCATCGAGGAGCACGCGGAGATCGCGCTCGCCCTGACCGCGACGCTGGAACGGCGTGGCATGCAGGTCGCGCGGGCGGCGTCGGACGCGGACGCCGTCACCCTGGCCGCGCAGATGCGGCCCAACCTCGTGGTGATGGACCTGCTCCAGGTGCACCGCCGTCAGGCCGGCATCATCGACTGGCTGCGGGCGAACGGCCAGTTGAACCGCACCCCGCTCGTCGTCTACACGGCCGCCGTCGACCAGTCCGAACTCCCGCGCCTGGCCTCGGGGGAGACGGTCCTCTTCCTCGCGGAACGCTCGACGAGCCCCGAGGTACAGACCCGGATCGTGGACCTGTTGGCACGAGTCGGCACGAACTGAACCAGAACTGAGCCCACGGACAGCAACAGTTGGGGCGGTGTTTCACGTGAAACACCGCCCCAACTGCCTTACGTGCGCGTGCTGGATCTGCGTCAGATCTGCGTCACGTCCAGCGAGCCCTCCGCGTACTGCCTCCGCAGCACCTTCTTGTCGAACTTGCCCACGCTCGTCTTCGGCACCGACTCGATGATCGTCCAGCGCTCGGGGAGCTGCCACTTGGCGATGTGGCCCTCGTCGGCGAGGAAGGACCGCAGGGCGGCGAAGTCGGCGGTGGAGCCCTCCTTCAGCACGACCGTGGCGAGGGGGCGCTCGCCCCACTTCTCGTCCGGCACGGCGACGACGGCGGCCTCGGCGACGTCCGGGTGGGCCATGAGCGCGTTCTCCAGCTCGACCGAGGAGATCCACTCACCACCGGACTTGATGACGTCCTTGGCCCGGTCGGTGAGGGTGAGGAAGCCGTCGGGGCTGATCGTGCCGACGTCGCCCGTCTTCAGCCAGCCGTCCTCGCTGAACTTGTCGTCGGGGCGGATGGGCTCGGCACCCTGGCCGCCGAAGTAGGCACCCGCGATCCAGGGACCCCGGACCTCCAGCTCACCGGCGGACTCGCCGTCCCAGGGGAGGCGTTCGCCACCGGGGCCGGTGAGGCGGGCCTCGACGGAAGCGGGGAAGCGGCCCTGGGTGAGGCGGTAGGCGAACTCCTCCTCCGAGCCCGGCTCCACACCGGCCGGCGGCCGGGCGATCGTGCCGAGCGGGGAGGTCTCCGTCATGCCCCAGGCGTGGCAGACGCGCATGCCCAGCTTGTCGAAGGCCTGCATGAGGGCGGGCGGGCAGGCCGAGCCGCCGATGGTCACCTGGGTGAGCGAGGCGACCTCGCGCGGGCGGGCGGACAGCTCCGCGAGCAGGCCCTGCCAGATGGTGGGCACAGCGGCGGCGTGCGACGGCTTCAGCGTCTCGATCATCTCGGCGAGCGGCCCGGGCTGCAGGAAGCGGTCCGGCATCAGCATGTTGACGCCGGTCATGAAGGTCGCGTGCGGCAGACCCCAGGCGTTGACGTGGAACTGCGGGACGACGACGAGCGAGAGGTCCTCGTCCGTCAGGCCCATGGACTGGGCCATGTTGACCTGCATGGAGTGCAGGTAGATCGAGCGGTGGGAGTAGACGACGCCCTTGGGGTCGCCGGTGGTGCCGGAGGTGTAACACATGGCCGCGGCGGTGCGTTCGTCCAGCTCGGGCCAGTCGTAGGTGGTCGGCTTGCCGGCGATCAGGTCCTCGTACTCGTGCACCTGGACGCTCGCTCCGGCGAGCAGCGACCGGTCGCCGGGCCCGGCCACGACGACGTGCTCCACCGGCTTGAGGTGCGGGAGGAGCGGCGCGAGGAGGGGGAGCAGCGAACCGTTGGCGATGATCACGCGGTCGGCGGCGTGGTTGACGATCCAGGCGAGCTGCTCGGGGGGCAGCCGCAGGTTGAGGGTGTGGAGGACGGCGCCCATGGAGGGGATCGCGAAGTACGCCTCGACGTGTTCCGCGTTGTTCCACATGAGGGTGGCGACCCGTTCGTCGCCGTCGACGCCGAGGTCCTCGCGCAGGGCGTGGGCCAGCTGCGCGGCGCGGGCGCCGATCTCGGCGTAGGAGCGGCGGTCGGGCTCACCCTCGCCGGTCCAGGTGATCACCTGCGACGTCCCGTGGATGCTCGACCCATGGGCCAGGATCCTGGAGATCAACAGCGGTACGTCCTGCATGGTGCTCAGCACGGCGTCCTCCCGGGGCGGCTCTGCCTACGCGGTGGTAACGGTTGCGCTGATTCTGCTCACATACCGCGCGGTATGTCACTAGGTGTCGGGATGATCGATCAGAGAACGTTGCCCGAGGAGCTTGGAGAAGCTTGATCGCAGCCGCATGTCAGGCCAACGATCGGGCTAGCGGACGGGTTCCAGCTCCGGGTCCTCGCGCAGCTTGCCCAGCGCGCGGGACACCGCCGACTTCACCGTGCCGACCGAGACGCCGAGCACCTCCGCCGTCTGGACCTCGCTCAGGTCCTCGTAGTACCTGAGGACGACCATGGCCCGCTGCCGTGCCGGCAGCTTCATGATCGCCCGCCACATCGCGTCGTGCAGCGCCTGCTGCTCGGCCGGGTCGGCGGCCTGGACCCCGTCGGGCTCCGGCAGCTCGTCGCACGCGAACTCGTCCACCTTGCGCTTGCGCCACTGGGACGTCCGGGTGTTCAGCAGCGCCCGGCGGACATAGCCGTCGAGGGCCCGGTGGTCCTCGATGCGCTCCCAGGCGACGTACGTCTTGGCCAGCGCGGTCTGCAGCAGGTCCTCGGCGTCGCACGGGTTCGCGGTCAGCGAGCGGGCGGTCCGCAGCAGCACCGGCTGGCGGGCCTTCACGTACGCCGAGAACGACGGGTACGACAGCTCCGCCAGGCCCGGCAGGGTCTGGCGGGTCGACCGGGCGGAGTGCGAGCGGGCCGAGGTCGAACGAGCCGAGGTCGAACGAGCCGTGGTCGAACGAGCCGAGGTCGACAGGGTCCGCGGCACTGGTGCAGCGGCCTGCGAAGCGCTGGTGCAGACGGGTGTGGTCATGGCTCCACGCTAGGAGCGGGCCCCGCCCGGCGGATCGGCCGCAGGTCCCGAAGACGAATCCCCCTCAGGTTGTAGGAGTGGGGCGGACCCCACCTACTGGAGGTGGATGAACAGCCCCCAGGTACTGAGGGTGTAGCCCTGAGAACCACCTGCCCAGGGTGTACGGCGCCCGTCCCACCGGACCCCCGAGTGCCCGAAGCCCCCTCAGCCGCCCCGCCCGCACCGCTCACCCGTCCGTCCCCAGCACCAACCCCGAGGTGGGCACCCCCGTCCCCGCGGTGACCAGCACCCGCTCGGCACCGGCGACCTGGTTCACGGAGGTGCCCCGCAGCTGTCGTACGGCCTCCGCGATGCCGTTCATCCCGTGCAGATACGCCTCGCCGAGCTGCCCGCCGTGCGTGTTGAGCGGCAGCCGGTTCTCGGCGACGAAGTCCGCCGCCTCCCCCGGCCCGCAGAACCCGAACTCCTCCAGCTGCATCAGCACGAACGGCGTGAAGTGGTCGTACAGGATGCCCACGTCGACGTCGTCGGGGCCCAGCCCCGAGGTACGCCGGAGCTGTCGGGCGACGACGCCCATCTCCGGCAGCCCGGTGAGATCGCTGTCGTAGAAGCCGGTCATCTGCTGTTGCGCCCGGCCCGCGCCCTGGGCGGCGGCGACGACCACGGCGGGCGGTCTCGGCAGGTCCCGCGCGCGCTCCACCGAGGTGACGACGAGCGCCTGACCGCCGTCCGTCTCCTGGCAGCAGTCGAGCAGCCGCAGCGGCTCGACGATCCAGCGCGAGGCGGCATGCTCGTCGAGGGTGATGGGGCGGCCGTGGAAGTACGCCGCCGGGTTCGTCGCCGCGTGTCTGCGGTCGACCACGGCCACGTGCCCGAACGCCTCCGGGGTCAGCCCGTACGCGTGCAGGTAGCGCTGCGCCGCCATCGCGACCCACGAGGCGGGCGTGAGCAGCCCGAACGGCAGCGTCCAGCCCAGGGCCACGCCCTCCGCCGACGGCTCCCGGTGCCGTACCCCGGACCCGAACCGGCGCCCCGAGCGCTCGTTGAAGGCCCGGTAGCAGACCACGACCTCCGCCACGCCCGTCGCGACCGCGAGCGCCGCCTGCTGCACGGTCGCGCACGCGGCGCCGCCGCCGTAGTGGACACGGGAGAAGAAGGACAGCTCGCCGATGCCGGCCGCCTGCGCGACCGTGATCTCCGGGCTCGTGTCCATCGTGAACGTCACCATGCCGTCCACGTCCGCCGGCGCCAGCCCCGCGTCGTCCAGCGCCGCGCGCACCGCCTCCACGGCCAGCCGCAGCTCGCTGCGCCCCGAGTCCTTGGAGAAGTCGGTCGCGCCGATGCCGACGATCGCGGCCCGCCCGCCGAGCCGGTCCTTGGTCCGTACGCTCACACCGCCTCCCTCGGGGGCAGGGGTCGGGGCAGGGTCAGGGTCACCGTGCCGGTGACGTGCCGCCCGACGCCGTTGTCGCCGATCACCTTGACCGTGACCGTCGGTCCGTCGGCCGTCTCTACCGTGCCGGTCAACACCATCGTGTCGCCCGGATAGTTGGGCGCTCCGAGCCGGATCGCCACCTTGCGCAGGACGGCGTCCGGTCCGAAGTGGTCGGTCACGTACCGCCCCACCAGCCCGTTCGTCGTCAGGATGTTCATGAACACATCGGGCGACCCACGCCGCCGCGCCAGCTCCGGATCGTGGTGCACGTCCTGGTAGTCGCGCGAGGCGATCGCCCCCGCGACGACGAGCGTGCGGGTGATCTCGATCTCCGACGGCGGGATCACGTCCCCTGCCTCGACCCTCACGCCGACACCGCCCCCTCCTGCGCCTCCGCGGGATCCGTCGGCTCCGCGGGCCCCGCCACCTCCGCGGGACTCGCCGGCTCCGCAGGCCCCGCCGGCTCCGCGGCCCCCTCGGGACCCGCGCGGAACACCGGAAGCTCCAACTCCTCGTCGTAGCGCTCGAATTCGAGCCGGACGGGCATCCCGATCCGCACCTTGTCGTACGGCACCCCGACGACGTCGCTGACCGTCCGCACCCCCTCCACCAACTCGATCAGCGCAACGGCGTACGGCGGATCGAAGGCCGGGAAGGGCGGGTGGTGCATGACGACGTACGAGTACACGACCCCCTCGCCGCTCGCCTCGACCGTGTCCCACGCGGCCGAACCGCACGCGTTGCAGCCGGGCAGCCAGGGGAGGCGGAGCGTGGCACAGTCGGCACAGCGCTGGATGAGCAGCCGGTGCCGTGAAACGCCTTCCCAGAAGCCCGCGTTGTCGCGGTTGACGACAGGGCGGGGACGACGGGGCCGTTCCTGGGGTGGGGACGTTCTGGGGACGGCCAGGGCGCGTGGGCCGGGGCGTACTTGAGGATCCGGAAGCGATGGGTGCCCACGAGTTCGTCGCCCACGCGCACATCCATCCGGGTCGTGACGAAGTACCCGGTGCCGAGCCTGGTGGTCTTCCGCTCCGACACCGACTCGATGACCGAGTCGAACGTGACCTCGTCCCCCGGCCGCAGCGCCCGCAGGTACTCCTGCTCGCAGTCCGTGGCGACGACGGAGGTGCATCCCGCGTCGTCGAGCAGCGCGAGGAGTTCGTCGTACGCCGGTGCGCGGGTCTCGTGGCCGCTCAGTCCGCCCATCGTCCACACCTGGAGCATGGTCGGCGGCGCGACGGCGTCCGGTCCGGTGTACGCGGGGTTGGTGTCCCCCATGGCCTCGCACCAGTGCCGGATCATGGGCGAGTTGACGGGATCCTTGCCACGGCCGCCGAGGACGGCCGCGCGCCCCTCGTAGGCCTTGAGCCGTACGGACAGGTCCTCGACCATGGTGGCGCAGCCCCCTCCGACTTTTCTGACTGTCCGTCAGATTGAGGGCCTGCCGCCACGACTGTCAAGGTCGCCGTGGGACGGGAAACGCCTGTGCGGCGATGCCGCAGCACCGCCGCACAGGCGTGTCACACCCCACAAAACATGCCCCACTCGTCCTACGTGGTCCGAGGGCGGTGGCCCCGAGGCCGGGGCGACCTCATCCGTCCACCCCCGGCCCGGCCGGCCGCCCTCGCTCGGCTCACCAGAGGTTGGTGAAGCTGACGACCGCGTTGTCCTGGTCGATGGCCGTGAAGCCGGAGCCGTTGACCTGGGCGGTGTTGTTCTGGTTCGAGGCACCCGAGCCGTTCGCCTGCTGCTGCGAGGTCGACGAGTTGCCGTTGTTGTCGTGGCCGACACCGCTGCCGACGATGTTCGCCACGCCGGCGTTCGATCCGTTGTCCGCGATGGCACCGTTGTCGGCCGTCGCGACGCCGGTGAACAGGGCGGCGGCGAGCGGGAGAGCCGAGACGGCGGCGAGAACGCGGGCGGTACGGATGCTTGCCATGTGCATTTCCTCCAGGGCCTTTCACACAAGTACGGGTTGCGCCAGGGCAGTTGGCCGACCGCCTCGGTGCGGGTCTTCGGGACTTCGGGACTTCGGGACTTCGGGACTTCGGGACTTTCTTCGACGTCGCGAATCAAGAGTTGCCCACCGAATCCCCGGCGAACCACCCCGGAAGCTCCCATTCCCCCTGAAGCGTGATGACAAGTCGATAAACCCCCTTGAATCAAGGAACTCCCAGTTCAGACGGGATGGCGGCGAGAAGCGACCGCAAGATCAAGCGAGACAAGGGGTGAAGCGTTCGGGCACATTTCCGGCCAGCCCGCGAACAGGTCCGCGACGGCCGAAAGCACACCCCGAACTCTCTTCCCTTTATCGAACACTCGTACGAACATGGAGTTATGGCCACCACGGACCGGCAGGCCAGCACCCTGGCCCTGGCACACGCGCTCTCCGCCGCCGAACGCGGACTGGCGGTGATCCCCCTGTCCCGCACCAAGCTCCCGGCCCTACGCTCCCCACCGCCCCGCCGCTCCCGCCTCCACCACACCGGCCCCGCCCAGCCCCATGCCATGGGGAGTGCGGGCGCTTCGGTCACGGGGTGTACGACGCCTCCACCGACCCCCGACGCATCCGCGAACTCTTCGCCGCGGCCCCGTGGGCCACCGGCTACGGCATCGCCTGCGGTGTCGGCCCCCACCACCTGATCGGGGTCGACCTCGACACGAAGTCCGGTACGGACTCCTCGGCGGCCCTGCGTGAGCTGGCCCTGCGCCACCTCTTCACGATCCCCGAGACGGTGGTCGTGCTGACCCCCAGCGGCGGCCGCCACATCTGGCTCACCGGCCCGCCCGACGTGGCCGTCCCCAACTCGGCCGGCCGTCTCGCCCCCGGCATCGACATCCGCGGCGCCGGCGGCTACCTCGTCGGCCCCGGCTCCCGCACCGAACACGGCGCCTACGC
This sequence comes from Streptomyces sp. MNU76, assembly GCF_020982545.1. GTDB lineage: Bacteria > Actinomycetota > Actinomycetes > Streptomycetales > Streptomycetaceae > Streptomyces. The sequence goes on from NZ_JAJKLK010000009.1 coordinate 230,618, forward strand.
CGCGGCCCCGGCACGTCCCACCTCCTCCCGGCCCCCTGCCCGCCCGCGCTGCTCCACCTCCTGCTGCCGCCCCGCGCACGGACTCCGCCCGGACGACGGGCGGCCAGGGCAACGGCCACGGCCTCGTCCACTTCGTCCTGACCGCGCAGGAGGGACAACGCAACACCCGCCTCTTCTGGGCGGCTTGCCGCGCCTACGAGAACGGCCTCGGCCCCGAACTCGCGGGCGCCCTGATCGAGGCGGCCGTCCGCACGGGCCTCACGGAACGCGAGGCGAGGTCGACGATCGCGTCGGCGGCGCGGATGTCGAGGGGCGGCCGGTGATCAGACCGGGGACGGGAGCGGACGGAAGCGGGGACGGGAGCGGGCGTTTCGGGGGACCGGTGGTTGGAAGAACTGAGGTGCTGAAGATGCCGTGGTCCGACGTGCTCCGTCGGGGCACGGCCCCGCGCGACGAACCGCCGCTCCGGAGGCACGCTTTGGACTTCTTGGACTCCGACAGGGAACACCGCCAGGAAATGCTCGCCGAGGTCCACCGGGAACGGGACCGCCTGCTCCCCCTCCGCGCGGAGGCGACGGAGGCCACGATCGAACTGATGCGCACGAGCACGGGCCAGGTCTCGGAACCCGATCTCGTGCCCTACCTGAACCTCATGTATCTCCTGACGGTCAAGCGAGCCTACGGCGACGACCAACTCCTGGCCTTCGCACTCTCCTTGGCGAACTGGGCGGTCGTCGCCGTCGACGAGGTGGCGAAGTACACGGGCCGCACGGCGGAACAGGTCATCGACCAGTACGAGACAGAAATCATCGCGGCCCGCGAATCGACCCCACCGGAAGAGCCCGGCCCCGACACCGACACGACCTGAGCCCCGCCCCGTCGGCCCACCCGGCCCGCAGCACTCCCCGGACCCACGTCCAGCAACCCCACCACACACCACAAAGGGGGGGTCTGTACGGTGAGCCGTGTAACTCCCGTTCCTACTGGGAGAGTTGATGCCTACCGTGATGGACAAGAACGAGTCTGAGCCCGGCGTCACCGCAGCCCGCGACTGACCACCACCAAACCGAGTTCCACGGAAGCCTTTACAGACCCGGGCCCGGATCGCACCATCCAGGACGGCACCGGGAAGTGCATCCGGCTCGGACTGCGGAGCGGTGTCAACTGCCGCTTCCACAGCGGCCAGGAGCTCCCGCACCTCACCCGAGGTCGGCTCATCGAGCCCCAGGGCCCGGGAAAGCCTGTCAAGGACATCGGAGCTGGGGACCATCCGCCCCGTCTCAACCTTGGACACGGTCGGCTGCCCCACACCGGCTCGCTGCGCCAGAACAGCACCCGTCAGACCGGCATCCGCCCGCAGAGCACGAAGACGCGCCCCAAGCGCATTCATCCGCTCCCGCCGCTCACTCCCCATACCAAGGGTTCTACACCACGAGGGCCCAGCATCCAGCAGGAGCCACGACCAAGATCAACTAGCTGCCAGTAGCCCGTGATTCAAACTTTCTCTACTGGTTCAAGTGCCCGCGCACGGCGCGGGCGCGCGCCGCCTCTGCGGCGCGGCCTGCCTCCTGTCTGCGCCCCGGCTGGCCGCGCCCGGCGGCGCACTACGTGCTGCGGGCTGACGAGGGAGAAACCCGCTGTGGCTGGGGCGGTCGGCTGGTGGCGTCGTCCCACGATCACAAGGGCTGCAGGGATATAGCCATGTGGCCTGATCGCACCCATCATGAGCAACATGCAGAGTGTCCAGGGGGGAGCAAGAACCGGCAAGACACGTGGATCGCTTGGTTGGGCCTCGATCTCCCTCTTCACGCAGGGGAGCCTTTGCGCAGGAATTTACGTTGCCGAGTTCATCGCGGACGGGGACCGCTGGGTCGCCATGCTCGAGTCCGCTTTTGGCCTGCTGTTCGCAAGCTGGATTGCCGGAGCCATGCTCCTTCACCGGACCAGGAAGGCAGAGAGACAGAACAGGTAGGGGTCACAGGCCTCCGGCGGCTGAGCAGTACAGCAGCGAAGTACATTGAGACTCCGCCACCTCACATCGATGTCGTGCTTAGGTCTCGCCAAGGGTCTTCCGGTGAGGCACCACGACAACTTGGTACTGATCTTCGTAGATGATCGTTCCAGGCTCCGACGACTCAGCTCGCTCGCAGCCAACACCGTGTGCTGCAAGGATCTCCAGGTACCCATCCACGCGCTTGATGAGGTCGGCAGATGACATCTTGAACCACGCGACAGCGCCGGGGTTGAGATGAGGGTCATAGACGGTCGGATCGGTGTCTGACGGGTTGATGTAGTTCGCGTCATACCAGTCGTTGTTGGTCCGCCGAAATCGCTCCTGCTCATCGGTCAGTCTGCCCTCACGAGCCAGACCGTTGACGAGGGCGAAGACCCCGGGGAAATGACCCCGCTCGCTTCGAGTGGTCCCCTGGAATCGCACGTACAACGCTTCCTGCAACAGAACGCCTCCGTCTCAGACAGTCACCGGTGCGTCGGATCATCCCATCGGCGTGCCCCTCGCGTGCCCGAACGAGCGGGAAACCGCGGGGAACAGCGGTCGCTCACGGACACCGGCAACGGCGACGGCCCCCGACTGACTTAGCTGGTCGGGGGCCGTTCATCTGCGGTGGGTGTGGGATTTGAACCCACGGTGACATCGCTGCCACGACGGTTTTCAAGACCGACCTACAGTCTGCGATCACACCACCTCTGACCAGCAGATTTCCTTATCGCACCTGCACTGTCCGCCTACGCTTGGCCAGAGGATGGCCAGAAGACACGTAGGCCGCCCGCCGCCGGGCTTTGCACTACCGTCGTACGGGTTGACGAACCGATGGCTCGGCTTGATGGCTTGGACGCGCTCTCAGGTGGAGGTGGAGTTGCAGTCTTGGCACGCGCGGGCGACGTCACCAGCAGAAAAGCCATCCGGCCAGAAGCGCTCAAGCCGCACGGAGTCTCCAGCGAAGAAGTTTGCTCGCCCCCTTCTGCGGGTGAACATGAATTGGTAGTCCAAGTTGAACCAGTCGAACCCTAGATGACTGAGCGTGCCCACAGGGTCGCCCTGCTGGTCATAGATGATCCGGTGATCCCCTAGCCACAGACTTCCGTCTCCGTCACCATGCGCATCCCTCATATGAACCCCCAACTCGTACTTCGCCATATTGACGTTCATTTCGAGGGTCAAACTTGGGAGATCTCGCAGCGACCCGTCCATATAGTGAATCAGTGATTGAGGGACGCGAACTCTGTCTTCGGCCAAGCGACAACAGATGCTTTTTGTGAAGTACTTCGCCAGAGCCCTTCGCTCATCCCTCCAGTTCTTTCCGTAAATCCGAGAGAACTGGAAGCCGCCTGTCTTCACGACAGACTCAGCATTCTGATGGAGGAAGCTTGCGAAGGCATCGTAAGCGAGGTCGAAGGGCTGGCTCCTGGCATTGTTGCAGTTGGCGCACAACACCTTGGCGAACTTGAGCTTGTCCGAGTTGGGTCCCTGAATCCGTTCCTCGTAGCTGCTGCCGCCACGGACGCGCACCACGGGGTCCGGCCAGGGGCCGGACCCGAACGAGCGCACCACGTCGGCCTTCTTGTGGCGATGCTCGCGAGAGTCGGCCGTGCTACCGCACCACCAGCAGAGTCCCTGATAGTCGTGCTGCAGAAGGGGATGCTGAGACTGCCCCACCCCGGATGGCTGAACTGTGCTCATACCTCATGGTCCCATAGGACATTCACTGTCCGCCACGCGAATTACGGCATTGCCACCCTCGTAGAGCCCTCGGAGGGATCAGCGGAAAGGCGGCTTGTGAAACCGTGCGCCACGAGTCGCTCAAAGGCGCGCATAACTTCACATGGAACGTCCTGTTCGATCATGAATCCCCGTGCAGGATAGATGATCAGGCGCTGCAACGACCCAACCATCATGTCAATCACGAGACGTGCGTCCTGGATAAAGTCCACATACTCATGGAGCGGCATGGGCGTGGATGCGCTAATTAGATCCACTTCGGGCCAAAGCTTCCGTGCCGTTGCATACGCCCGCCGCTCTTCGTACGGCTTGCTAATGAGGAGTACGGAGGAAACATCGATCCCGCGCTCTTCGAGAAGGGCGCGAGACAACGTGATGTTCTGTCCGGTGTTCCGGGCTAGAGGCTCGACAAGGATGGATTCCGTCGGAACGCCTAGCTCAAGCGCGCGACCCCGGTAATGTTCCGCCTCACCACGCGGCATGCGGTCCTGCGTCGTCCGGCTGGTTGCCCCCGTGAAGACGATCAGCGGCATCATGCCGCGCTTGAACAAGTCGACGGTCGTGTCGGCGACGCCCAGGTCGTGACTGCCCAGACCGATGCCGACCGAGCAAGGGTGCAGCTCGTGGTGCATGTGCTGGTAGTTCCACACCGTGTTGGCGTCTTCCCAGTCCTGTACGGAGATCACGCTGAGCCTTTCGTGCCCGTGTCACTGGCGGAGTCGGGCACCTTGAACTCGTATTCCCACGCGAAACGCGAGGCCGAGTGGACGCCGACGGCAAACTCGACGACCGTACCGTCCGCCGTGTAGGTAGTGCGGTGCAGTTCGACCACAGGCTCGCCGACCGGGAGCTGGAGAAGTCGCACCTCGTCCGCCGTCGGGACGCGGGCGAAAAGCGCCTCTTTCATGTGGTCGATCTCGTATCCGGCGTCATAGAGGACGCGATACCCCCCGCCCCGGCCGGCGGGGCCGGGCGTGGGATCGACGATACGGGTCCCCTCAACGTGCTCCGGGCGGTAGTAGCTGGTCAGAGTGTGAGTCGGCTGTGTCCCTTCCTTCACCAGCCGGGCCCGCGCGTACACCCGCGACCCAACCGGGACGCCGAGCCCTTCGGCTACAAGGGCAGTCGCTTCGACGCGGCTAACCGTCTGCGTCTGCTCATCCCGCTTGTACGCCCGCCCCGACGCCACACGGTCAGCGATGAACGCGACCTCATCGCCATCGCGCCACTTCGCCTTGTCGTAGCGGGCAATGCCGAGCCGCTTGAGAGGGGTACGAGCGCGCACGACTGTGCCGTGCCCGCGTGACGACGTCACGAGCCCTTCGGCCTCAAGAGCCTTGTACGCCTGATGAACAGTGGACTTCGAGCCTTCCCCGGCCTCAACCAGCTCCCTGATCTGGGGCAACTGATCGCCGGGTTCTCGCTCTCCGTTCTTGATCTCCTGCGCGATCCGATCCGCCAGTTCGCGCCACTTGGGTGCCACAGCCGAACTCCCTTCGATGCGTCCCAGTGAAACACAGTCCCAGGACTGTTGACAGTCCTGGGACTGTGCGCCATGGTCTTACCAGTGCCTCGCAGTCCTAGGACAGCGAGCACGGGAGGGCCTTCTTTGGGCTGCTCCAACGCAGAGGGCGGGGACGCTGCAATCCCGCTAAAGGCCAGGTGGAACAGGGTTTCGGCCTGTACTGGCGAGGTGGCCCGGTGACCGCGAGCAACGGCCGGAGTGTGGGGACGTGCTCCCCCTTGCAGTGCGGTTCCTTGTTCCTTCGATCTTCGGGAGTTCCGATGCGTCAACGACAGCTTTGGGCGTCGCCGTGATGGACCAGCCGACGGCGCCTGTGCGGTAACTCGGTCCGCTTCTCTTCCAGCCTTCGCGGCGGCTCTGGCCGCGTCGGTTGCCTCCCCCGGCCGTCCGGTCCCGCGCTCGGTGCGGAAGCCGTACGGGCGGGGCGCGGGGAGCCGGATATTCCGACCCCAACGGCAAGCGCCCCCGGTGCTCGAACACCGGGGGCGCGGTTCGGGCCGTTGCCACCTTGCAGGGAGAACACGACCCATGGAATCCATCGTGACTGTTCAGGACGCTGTTACCGCGTTCGCCGACTTCATGGAGCCGACGGCGGCTGAGTTGGACGCGATCGAGCGGGAGATGCCCGTCATCCTGGCGGACGTCGACCTGTTGGACGCGCAAATCGTCACCCTCGACCGCACGCCGACCGAGCTGGACATCCGCCGTATCCGCCGGGCCCGCCGCCGGGCGCTGGCCGCCCGCGTCGCGCTGCTCAACCGCGCGGCCGGCGCGAGCCTTCCCGGCGGTGCCGCGTGAGTGCCGCCGAACGGAACCTGACCGCCGCGCACGCCGAGGTGAAGGCGGAGATCGCGCGGACCGACACCAAGACCGGGCTTCTGCTGGCTTTCATCGGCGCGGTGCTGGCCGGTGCGTGGACGGTGGCCAAGGACGCCCCGCTGAACCTGCCCGCGTACATCGTGGGCGGGGGCGGCATGGTGGTGCTGGTCGCGGCGGCGGGTCTGCTGCTGCGGTCGGTGCGCCCCAACATCAAGGGACGCCATGGCTTCCCGCTGTGGGCGACGCTGACCGCCGAGGAGATCACGGCCACCCTCGCCGAGGACACCCTCAGTGCGGACATCGCGGGTCTGTCCCGGCTGGCGGTCGCCAAGTTCACCGGTCTGCGCCGCGCGGTCGACCTGACCTGCGCGGGCGGCACGCTGCTCGTCCTCGCCGTCGTGGTCGCTGTGGTGGGGGGTGCGGCATGAACGGGATGCTCACGCTGGACGGCATGGCCGCGCCGTTGCGGGTGCTGCGGCTGCTGGCGGTCGACTTTGGTCACCTGCCCGCGCCGAGCCTGGACCTGTCCAACGTCTACCCGGAGCGGCTGACGCTGCGCTTCCACGACGGGCTGCACGCGTTCGAGACGTGGCGCGAGGCCCTGGCCATACCGGCCGAGGACGTGACGCACCGGGTACAGGGGCAAGGCACGACGCGCGTGCTGGAGGCGTCGGCCGTGTACGCGGGCGCCGAGGTCCACCTGTACGGCTACAGCGACGGCCCCACTCCCCTCGGGGGTGCGGCATGAGGGGAAAGACCGTTCTTCCCGCCGTCGCGATGACGGCGGTGTCCATGGTCCTGACCCTGGCCGTGGTGCTGATGTGGCTGGGCACGGCGATGCCGTGGCCGGTCGCGCTGGTCGTCGGTCTGGGGATCGACGGCGGATGGCTGGCCACCCTCGCCTACGAGCGCAGGTTGGCCGCGCAGGGCGACCACAACCGCACGGTGACCGCCGTCGGCTGGTCGTTCGGTCTGGTCGCCACCGGTGTTCTCGTCGCGCACGCGCTCACCGCCGAGACTTCCGTCGGCGCGTGGCTGGCCGTGGCCTGGCTGCCGGTCGCGGCCAAAGCCTTGTGGCTGGTTCACGGGCTGTGGGAGCGCACTGCGCTCACCCCTTCCGCGCTCGGTGCGATCCGGGGAATCCAGCAAGAGGCCCGCGACGAAGCGGCCGTTGCCCGCGCCCGGCTGCGGGCGGAAGCGGCCACCGAGGAGACCCGGCTGACGGCCGTGACGCAGGCCGGTGCCCGCGTCGCACGCGTCCAGGCCAAGACCGCCGCCACCCTCGCCGGGGCGTGGTCGACGCTGGAAGCGGCGCGGGACGGCGAGGACACCGGCAGGGCGCTGACCAGCGTGACGACCCGCGTCACACCCGGCGTCACGCCCCGGTGGGAACTGCCCGTGTGGGGCCCCACCGAACCCCTCGCGCTGGAGTCGGCACCCGCGCTCACCGACGCTCAGCTCGACGCGCTGGTCGACGAGGTCCGCCACAGCCAGACGCCCGCGCTGTCCTACCGGGAGATGTCCGCCCGGTTCCGCGCGGCCGGTCACTCCGCATCCGAGGTCCGGCTTCGGGCCGCCTGGAAGAGGGTCGCGTGACGGGGGCGCTGCGGATCGGCTCGCTGTGCACCGGTTACGGCGGGCTGGACATGGCCGTGCAGTCCGTGTTCGGCGGTGAGCTGGCGTGGGTCGCGGACGTCGACCCGGGCGCGAGCCGCATCCTGGCCCACCGGCACCCCGGGGTGCCCAACCTCGGGGACATCACGGCTGTCGACTGGCGCGGCGTCGGGCCGGTCGATGTGGTCTGCGGCGGGTATCCGTGCCAGCCGTTCAGCTCCGCCGGCAAACGGAAGGGAACCGCCGATGCCCGGCACATCTGGCCCCACATCGCCCGTGCCCTTGGCGTTCTACGACCCCGCTACGCGGTCTTTGAGAACGTCGCAGGGCACCTTTCTCTCGGATTCGACGCCGTCCTCGCTGACCTTGCCGCCCTCGGGTTCGATGCGCGGTGGTGCACTCTTCGCGCATCTGACGTGGGCGCGGCTCACCAGCGAAACCGGCTCTTCGTCCTCGCCTGGCCTGCCGACTCCGGCAGCGAGGGACTGGCGGGGAGGCGGACAGAGGGGGCAGCTTCCCACCGCCGTGGCCTCGCTGCTGCCGACCCCGTCGACCTCGGAGAACACCGGTCCCGGGCACGCGGCACAGGGCGGCATGAACCTGCGGCACGTCGTCTCCCTGCTGCCCACCCCGCTGGTCGGGGACTCCAAGGGCGCCCGTCAGGCGACGGCGCCCAACCCCCGCAGCAGCTCACCGACGCTGACGGACCTGACGTTCAGCGGGGCACTGCTGCCGACCCCGCGCGCGTCGGAGAACGAGAACCGGCAGACGAAGCGCACCCCGTCGCAGGAAGCCGGGACGCACGGCAAGTGCCTGGCTGCGGAAGTGGCGAGCCTGCCGGACCCGGCGCCGACTTCGGCGAGTACGGCCCGGCCATCGCGCGCTGGGAAAGGGTCCTCGGGCGCCCCGCTCCCCGGCCAACTGACGCTGTGGGACGGCTGAACCCGCCCTTCGTCGAATGGCTCATGGGCCTGGAACCCGGCCACGTCACCGACGTCCCCGGCCTGTCCCGCTCCGCACAGCTCAAAGCACTGGGCAACGGCGTGGTCCCCCAACAGGCCGTGGCCGCACTCCACTTCCTCACACGCGCCGCCCTGCCCTCCCGCGTTGCCGCCTGAGCTGCGGCAACGGATGCAGGAACCCACGCAAGCTCGCCCGTCCATCACACCCCAAGGAGAAACCTCTGATGGGTAACGCCGACATCCGCCGCCTCGACCGCGAGATCGGGCGGACCACGAAGAAGCTGGAAGCGGTCCGCCGGGGCGAGTGGTGGCCGCTGACCAGCCGCGAACGACTGTCGATGACCCGCGCCATGGCTGGCGGCGCGCGCAGCGTCCACAAGGGCCGCAGCACGGCCGGTGCCGAGGACCGCATGGACTCCATCGGCTCCGCCGCCGAGACGCGGCTGAACGCCGAGCTGGCCGCACTGCACGGCGAGCGTCAGCGCCTGATCACCGAGGCCGCCCGCGCCAAGGCCGCCAAGAAGTCCTCCGGCTGGTTCTGACCAGCCCCAACCCGCGCACGCCGGGGTGGCCGCCCCCGCCACGGACACGGCCACCCCGGCCTCTCTCCCTCAACTCCCGCCCCGTATCGGGGCAGTCAGGAGCAGTTCCAGCATGTCTGAGAACGTCGTTCACCTCCACAAGCCCACCGACACCCCGACCCTCGACGGCACAGCGCCGACCGTGCTCACCGTGGTCCCCGACGTCCCGCCGGCGCGGCCGATGCCTCTGTGGGTGCGCTCCGGCCGCGCGGTGAAATCGGCCGTCACGCACGAGCGGACCGGTGCCACGGTGCGGGCGGTGGCCCGGCACGGCGCCTATACGTTCAATGGCGGGCGGATCGTGGCCCGCCGCACCTGGGACGGCAAGACCGGCGCCCGGTACGAGCGGATGATCCGTGCGGCGGAAGCCGCGGGGAACCTGGAAGCGGCGGAGGAGTGGGAGGAGCGCCTGCAGCGCTTCCGCGCCGCCCGCCACCATCGCCGCATGGACCTGCTGCACTCCCCCATGGAAGCGGCCAAGGGCGTGGCCGTCGGTGCCGGGATGAGCATCGGTGTCCTGGTCGCGCTCGGGGTCGTGATGGCCGTCAACAACGGCGACATCGCGGACGTGATCACCCCGTTGTCGGCGACCATCGACTTCATCGCCCTGCTCATCCGGATCGTCCAGGTCGTGTGGGGCCCGGCGCTCACCATCGGACCGTTCCTCGCCCTGCTCGCCCTGTGGGCCGTCGGCAGCAAGCAGCAGGCCGCACCCGCATGGGCGCTGCCCGCGAATGTCCGGACGGGCGAAGGTGAGCCGATCACCCCGTCCATCGTGGTCAAGGCGCTGCGCGACCTCGGGGTTCCCGCGCTGCGCAACGCCATCAAGGAGATGGGGGATGCCGGGGCGTCCATGCTCGGTCCGATCCGGATCGCCGGATGCGGCATCGAGGTCGACGTCACGCTTCCGTCCGGGGTGTCGACGATCGAGGTACAGAACCGGCGGCGCAAGCTAGCGGAGAACCTGACCCGGCACGAGCACGAAGTGTTCATCACGATCCCGCAGGCCGCGCGCACGGTGCGGCTGTGGGTGGCCGACTCGGGTGCGCTGGACGAGCCGATCGGCCCGTCCCCGCTGGTCACCGACGAGACGATGACCGCCGACTACGCCAAGGGCCGCGCCCCGTGGGGTCAGGACCTGCGCGGCGACGCTGCGAGCCTGAGCCTGTACCAGCGCCACCTCCTGATCACCGGTCTGTCCAACCAGGGCAAGACCGTGGCCCTGCGCTCCCTCGCTCTGTGGGTCGCGCTGGACAAGTCGGTGCAGTTCCTCATGGGTGACCTCAAGGGCGTGGGTGACTGGGCCATGTTCGATGGTCTGGCCACCACCTTGATCCAGGGCCCGACGGATGAGCACGTGATCCAGGTGACGGAGATGGTGGAGGGCGCGGTGGAGGAGATGAACCGCCGTATCCAGGCGCCGCCCGGCACGGTGTTCCCGCCGCTGATCGTGCTGGTGGACGAGGCGCAGGTGGCGTTCATGTGCCCGGCCGTGGACGAGGACAAGCGGCCCTACGGCGGTTCCAAGGCCAAGTCCCGGTACTTCATGGCCGTCCGCAAGATCCACAACCAGGGCCGTGCGGTGAACGTGCTGATGTGGCAGGGCACCCAGGACCCCACCGACCAGAACCTCCCCAAGCTGGTCCGCGAGGGCGCCCACACCCGCGCATCCCTCGCGCTCGGCACCGAGTCGCAGGCCCGCATGGCTCTCGGAGACAAGGCCGTCGACGGCGGCGCGGCTCCGAACATGCTGCGTCCGGGCCTGGACCGGGGAACGCTGGTCGTCGCCTCCGACGGCATCGCCATTCCGGCCGGACAGGCGTCGATCACGGTGCGCACGCACTACATCGACGACGACGCGGCCGAAGCCCTCACCGACCGGGCCAAGGCACTCCGGGACGGCGTCACCACCCTGCACGTGATCGAGCGGGGCGAGGACCGTGACCCGCTCGCCGACATCGCCGGCGTGGTCGGCGACGCTGCGCGGGTGCGCACGCAGGACGTCCTCAAGCGGCTCGCGCTGCTGAACGAGGACGCCTACGGCAAGTGGTCGTTCATCGATCTGAAGCGCGTCCTGGACGGCACCGGCGCGGAGCCGTACAAGTCCGACGGCGTCATGGTCATCGGCCGCGACCGCCTCACCCGCGCCCTCGCCAACCACGACGAGACGGGTTCCGCTTCCACCGCCGAATGACAGGGGGCGCACCCCGTCCGGGTCAGGGAGGCAGGGAGAACTCCCTGAACCCCTCCCTGACCCGCCTCCCTGCACCTGACCTGCGCGAATGATCAGTCAGGGAGGCAGGGAGGGCCGCAGGTCAGCACCCCTGAAACCCCCTCCACACGCCTCCCGCAAGGGGGTGGTTCCGCCTCCCTGAACGACTCGGAGAAGGGATTCCGCATGTCGCACCGTGACCCGCCGGGGATCATCGCCCCGCACATACCCGCCGACGACTGGCGCCGCGCCGAAGCCACCGGGGCCCCGCTCGTCATCGTCGTCCAGGCCACCGACAGCACCAGCATCCCGTGGCGCCGCGTCCTGATCGCGTTCGGCGTCGCCGGGGCCGCAGCGGTCGGCACGTGGGGCCTGGTCGTCGCGCTGTGCACGCTGCTCGACGCCACCGCCGACGCTGTCACCGCCATCGCCACCGCCGCAGGACCCATCGGCGTCGGCGGCATCACCTTCCGCCTCGCCCGCTCCAAGGGCGCCTAGCTACGCCAAGGGCGGCCCCCGTCTCGCCAAAGCCGGGGCCGCCCTTGTCCAACCCGTCCTCAACAGACCTGTTGGAGGTCTCCCAGCATGACGCAACCGACCCCCCTCCGGCGAGCGCTCGCCCTCGCCACGCACGGCGTGCCCGTGCTGCCCCTGCGGGCAGGGAAGGTGCCGTTCGGCAACTGCCCCGACTGCGTCGACAACGCGTGCGGCGGCCGGCCGAACATGAAGACCCCCGGAGCCTGCGCCTGCCCGCGCCCGTGCCACGGCTGGGCCGCCGCGACCACCGACCCGGTCGTCCTCGCCTCCCTGCCATGGGCCACGGCGTGGCGTCGGGCCGCCGCCGTCGCCTACCACCCCGGCGGCGCCGAACTGACCGTGGTCGACCTCGACAACGCCGACGCCGTCGACTGGGCCCGCGCCACTCTGCCCACCACGCTCACCGTGCCCACCACGCGCGGTGAGCACTGGATCTACCGGGGCGTGATGCGTTCGGCCAACAACGTCCGCCCCGGCGTCGACGTGAAGTCCCACATGCAGTACGCCCGTTGGCTAGGCCACGGCACCGGCCACACGACCGTGCTCCCGGCGGCCGTGCGCGCGCTGGTCGTGAAGGAAGACACCACCCTCGCGCGCGCAGGGGTGGTGTCTTCCATCCGCGCCCCGTGGGACCGCAGCGTGGCCACCGGGTGCCGCCATACCGAGCGCTACGTCCGCACCGGTCTCGAACGCGGCCTCGCCCTCGTACGGGCCCGCACCCAATCCGGCGCCGGATCACAGACGTTCGGTGTCGCCCGGTTCCTCGCCGTCCAACACACCGCCTGCCCCGGCCCGTGCGCGCTGGACGTCCTCGGGGAGGAGATCGTGGCCGCCGCCGTCGCCGTGGGCGTCCCCGAGACCTACGCCCGCCGCGCGGTCACCAACGGCCTTGAGACGACTTCCGGGCGTGCGGCATGAACAAAGCACCCCGAAACCCCGAAAACGAGCCTCAGGGCGCCGTACAGGGCCCGCCACGGCCGACCGTGGGCGAACCAAAGGACGTCGCCCGCAAGGGCGTCCTTTCTGCCGTTGGCTCTCACCCGCAGACGGTCAGCGTCACCGGCATCACCCCGGGCTTGCAGATCCAGTGCGCCGGCGTGCCGGTCGCGGACTGGCTGTGTACCTGCGGGCAGCACGAACGCGCCCGGGGCCGTACCGCCGTCCTCCGGCTGGCCGCCCGCGTCATCGTCGGCATCTGCCACCACACCACCGCCGAAGGGAGGACGGCAGCATGACGGACACCCGCACCGCCCCGAGCGAGGAACTGCCCGCACCGTCCCACCCCATGGCCGTCGCCCGGCGTCTGCTGCCCGACTGGCAGGGCGAGGACGGCAAGCTCGTCTACCGCCGCTGGCGCGCGTCCTGGATGCGCTGGAACGGCACCTGCTGGCGCGAGGTCGACGACGACCAGGTCCGCAAAGCCATGTACGAGCGCCTTGAGCACGCCGTCTACCAGGTCCCCGCCAAGGACGGCGAGACCGAGGAACGCGACTGGGCACCGACCAAACCGAAGATCAGCAACCTGCTCGATGCCCTGGGCTCGATCGTTCTCCTGCCCACCGACACCGACACCCCCGCATGGATCGACGACCAGGGCGACACCGGACAGGATCACGGCCCCATCGTGGCCTGTCAGAACGGGTTGCTGCGCATCCGCGACCGGGCGCTCATGCCGCACACACCGGAGTTCTTCAACAACGTCTCCATCCCCTACGCCTACGACCCCAGCGCGAGCGCACCGACGTGGGACAACTTCCTCGCCCAGCTCTGGCCCGACGACCCCGACTCCGTCTCCGCCCTCCAGGAGTGGTTCGGCTACGTCATCTCCGGCCGCACCGACCAACAGAAGATCCTCCTCATGGTCGGCCCGACCCGATCCGGCAAGGGCACCATCGCGCGTGTCCTCAAAGCGCTGGTCGGCAAGGAGAACCTTGCCGGCCCCACCCTCGCCGGACTCGGTACGAACTTCGGCCTGTCCACCCTGATCGGCAAGCCCCTGGGGGTCATCTCCGACGCCCGATTGTCCGGCAACGACAACACCCAGGTCGTCGAACGGCTCCTCACCATCTCCGGCGAGGACACCATCGACATCGACCGCAAGTACCGCCAACCGTGGACGGGCAAGCTCCCCACCCGGCTGGTCATTCTGTCCAACGAACTGCCTCACTTCGGCGACTCCTCCGGCGTCATCGCCAACCGGTTCATCCTGCTCAACACCCGCCTGTCCTGGCTGGGCAAGGAAGATCCCACCCTCACCGACCGGCTCATCGCCGAAGTCCCCGGCATCATCAACTGGGCCCTGGAAGGACTCGCCCGACTCCAGCGCACCGGACGGATCACCGAACCGGCATCCAGCCGCGAAGCCGTCACCACCATGCGCGACACCGCAAGCCCCACCAGCGCATTCGTCCGCGAACGCTGCACCACCGGCCCCACGTGCAGCGTGCCCGTGGAAGCGCTGTGGGCCGTCTGGCGGGACTGGGCCGAGGACAACGGCGTCAAGCCCGGAACGAAGCAGGTGTTCGGCCGCAACCTGCTCTCCGTCGTCCCCCAGCTCAACCGCACCCGCCCCCGCGACGCCTACGGCCAACAGGTCGCCACCTACACCGGAATCACGCTGAACACGTCCGAACCACATCTGCCTGAGTCGTGACTCATCGCGGCTCAAGCCCCTCGCATCGGCTCTGAGTCGCGATGAGTCGCGACTCAGAGCAATGTGCTCCGAACCCCATCACCGCGTCACCCCGCGCTGAGGAGTGCCATGTCCCGCCCCGAAAAGCTCAAGCTCGCCGAAGTCCTCACAGAGATCAAGATGAGCCGCGCCGCCTTTTACCGAATGCGCGCACGCGGCAAGGCGCCGAAGCTCATCAAGCTGCCGAACGGACAGATCCGTTGCCGTCGCAGCGACTTGGACGCGTGGTGGGCCGAGCACGAGACCGCAGCCTGACCGTTGACCGACCAATGGGGCCCTGCCAAACGGCAGGGCCCCATTGGGATGAAGGGGAACAATGCACAGCTACGACGTACGCCTTTGGAGCGTTCGCAAGCGCGCCAGCAAGGCCGCCCCGTTCCAACTGCGCTGGCTGGTCGGCGGAACGGAGTTCCACGAGAAGTTCGCGACCAAGACTCTCGCGGACGCCCGCCGGGCAGAGCTGCTGACAGCGACGCGCAAGGGTGAGCCGTTCGACACGGAGACGGGGCTTCCCGTCTCGGAGGTGCGCGAGCGAAACCGTACGAGTTGGTACGCCCATGCCCGTGCACACGCTGCCCGGAAGTGGCCAACTGCTGCGGCGAAGCACCGAGCCAGCATCGCGGAAAGCCTCACCATCGCCACCATGGCTCTGTGTCCGGCGGGCAGGGGGCGCCCGGAAGACGACCTCTTGCGCCGTGCTCTCTACCAATGGGGCTTCAACGCCGGGCGTCACGACCAGGAACCGCCCGAAGCGGAAGCCAAGGCCCTGGCGTGGGTGGAACGCAATGCGCCGGCCGTGGTCGACCTGGACAGCGCCAAGCGTGTGCGCACGGTGCTGGAGCACCTGGCCAAGCGGCAGGACGGGAAGCCCGCGGCTGCCAACACGTTCCGGCGCCGGCGCGCGGTGCTGAGCAACTGCCTGCGCCTGGCCGTGGAACACGAGTTGCTGCCCGGCAATCCCCTGCTCCGCGTGCACTGGGAGACCCCCAAAGCGGTGGAGGAACTGGACGTGCGCAGCGTCGCTACGCCCGTACAGGCGCGGGCGCTGCTGGACGCGGTCCGCGCTCAGGGGCCGCGCGGTGCTCACCTAGTCGCGTTCTTCGCGTGCATCTACTACGCGGCGATGCGCCCGGAGGAGGTATCCATGCTGAGCGCCGACCAGTGCGACCTCCCCACGGAAGGGTGGGGGCGGCTCATGCTCGCCGGCGCCCGGCCGCAGGTGGGGTCCGCCTGGACGGACAACGGCAAGCCGTACGAGGAACGGCAGTTGAAGCACCGGGCCCGCCGCGCGGTCCGGCCCGTCCCCATCCCGCCGGTTCTGGTCGCCATACTGCGGGCCCACGTCGACGCGTTCGGGACCACGGGTGAAGGGCAGCTCTTCAGTGCCGTACGGGGCGGACCGATCCGCTCGCAGGAGTACAGCGCCGCGTGGAAGGAAGCCCGCCGGAAGGTGCTCACGCCCGCGCAGGTCGCCTCTCCGCTGGCCGCGATCCCGTACGACCTGCGGCACGCGTGCGTGTCGTTCTGGCTCCGCTCCGGGGTGAGCCTCGCCGAGACCGCCCGGCGCGCGGGACAGAGCGTCGCCGTTCTTCAGCGCTACTACGCCAAGGTTCTGGACGGCGAGGAAGCGAAGATGAACGCCCTGATCGAGCAGGGCTTGGCGGAGCACGAGGGCGAGGACGAAGGGCCCTGAATCCTGGCCGCAGGTTGGCCGCACGCGCTGGTCAGAAGTGGGATACCACCGAATCAGGGTGAGACAGGGTGCACGCGGAAGGGGTGCCGCTCCGGAGAGTGGCACCCCTTCTGACCTGCAAGCTTCTGACCTGCGATGCGGTGGGTGTGGGATTTGAACCCACGGTGACTCGCGCCACGACGGTTTTCAAGACCGTTCCCTTAGGCCGCTCGGGCAACCCACCTGCGCCCCGCCCACCTGGGACGGAGCAGGTACAGCGTACCGGCCGCCAGCCTCGCGCGGGGCTCTCGGTCCACGCGGGGTCCACTGGCTCCGACTCGACCCAGGGTCCCCTCCTGATCCAGCGTATGGCCGAGGCCACGCCATACGAGGAAACCTACGGCTGGGTCAGCCGCACTTGTCGCCCTCCGTTCCCCCCCAACAGCGGCGAGTGCGTCGATGCCAGACGACACCTTCTCTGGTGTAAGCTTGATCATTAACCTCGCTGCTGTTTCAGGCGGACGTGTTCGGTGAGGGTTTCGATTCGTTTCACGGTCTTCCCCGGCTCGTGACGCGGGGCTGGCCTGCGGTTCTTCGAGCCGGGTGGGCGTCCGGGGCCGGGCTTGGAGGGTCTGGGCACGTCGGCGGGACGGGCTGTCTTCACGCGGAGGTGGCGAAACCCCCGGCGGACCCGGGCGGGGGTAAGTCGGCGCGGCTCGGCAGGCCGTTCCCAGGGTCGGCGGAGGTCCTCGGCGAGGGGCCGGGCGAGGCGGAGTTGGGTGTGGGCGGCGATGATCAGCCAGGTCCACAGGTCGGCCGTGTGTGGATCGCGGACCTTGGGGACGGTCCAGCCCAGGGTCTGTTTGAACAGCCGGAAGGTGTGTTCAAGATCGAATCTGCGGAGGAACGCCTGCCACCGCAGGTCGACGTCCTGTCCGGTCATTCCGGTGCGTGAGGACCACAGCCACACCGGCTTGGGGTCGCGGTCGCCGGGCAGGTGCCCGACCTTCAGCCGGATCAACGTGCCGTGGATTAAAGGGAGTTCACCGCAGTGGTCGAGCCAGGGGCCACGGGCCTGCAAGCGGGGGTGCATCCGGTCCCAGGCGAGGGCTTCGGCCTGGCCGTAGCGGGTGGTGTCGCACGTCGTGGCCTGTTCAGGGGTGTGCCAGGACTCCGGCTTGGAGAAGGTGAGGACGCCGCCGTGCTTGCGGGGCTGTCCGCCGCGTGGGGTGGAGCGGCGTGGGCCGGCGTCCCGGAGCATGACGCGGTCCGAGCGGAGCCGGCCGATCAGCTCGACGGGCAGGTCGGCCAGGACGTAGGCGAGGCGGGTGACGTCGTAGCCGGTGTCCATGACGACGAGGATGTCCGCGTCGCCCGGCCGCCACTGCCCGGCATGCACCAGCCGGGTGACCACCTCCCGCAGCTGGGTGGCGGTCACCGCGGTGGCATCGTCGGCCGGCCCGAGCCGCATCGCGTCCAGCACGGCAGTCCAGGACGTGCGTCCCGTCTCCAGTGCGGCGACGAAGGAGTAGGGCCAGCCGGGGATGAACTGATCCGCACTGCGACCCCGCCCGTAGACGTGGCAGAACAGCAACTCCGGGCTGGTGGGGGCGTCGGGTCGCAGCCAGTTGCTCACGTCCACCGCGAGCACGATCCGCCCGTCGGCGGCTCGCGGCAGCGGCGTGGAGGCCAGCAGCCTGCGCAGGCGGCGCGGTTCCAGCCAGCCGTGGTTGACGGCGTCGTACATTGCTCCGTGCCCGCGCCGGTGCTCGGCCGTGAGCGTCAACTCGACCAGCGAGGTGACCGGGCCGTCCGAGCACAGCACCGCGTCGGTGAGCTCGAAGAGCGCATCCGCCCGGGTGTAGAGGCAGTCGTAGAACTCGACACGAAAGTGGGACAGGACACCCAACGCGGCGTCAGCGGACTGTTCAGCGGCGAGACTCTTCACCAGCGGCCGTTCCTTCACGCGACGTTGCTCGACACCTCGAAGCGTGAAGAACGGCCGCCCTGCTGTCTCGGGAACGAGCCAAGATCAGCAGGTCAGGTGAACGGCCGAGGTTAAACACCAAGGTAAGAAGCTGTTGCTCTATCGATCTTGGTGGGCGTGAGTTCGAGGTCGTCGACTCGGTCGGGTGATCTCGTGGCCGACCGGGCATGAAAGCGGGGCCTCCCGCACAGCTCGAGGGTGTCGAATCCAAACGAGCAACAGGACGCCCCTGGTGCTGCAGTCTTCCGTGCTGGCGTCGATGGCGTGCAACTCGGCGTCTCTGTCGTGTGATTGCCTCGCTCACCAGTTCGGGAACGCTGCGGACCGGCCGTACAGGCGACCGAAGTATCCGTCCGATGAGCGACGCGGAGTGGGCCGTCGTACGTGACGCGATGCCGGTTCCCGGCTGGCTCGAGGGCCGCGGCGGGCAACCGGAGAGCTATTGCCACCGGCAGATGGTCGATGCGGTGCGCTATCTGGTCGCGGGCGGTATCACCTGGCGGGCGATGCCTGCGGACTTCCCCGCGTGGGACCGCGTCTACGCCTTCTTCCGGCGCTAGCAGGACAAGGGCCTGACCGCCGAGTGCCACGACCGGCTGCGCGACCGGGTCCGCCGGGCCGCGGGCCCGGACCTGGAGCGAAGATCGCTAATCGGGGCCACAGGACTCGTTCCGCGGGGGGTAATGGGCGCATCGGGAAGTCGGCGCACTACCTCTGCGCGCCTGTACGCCTCTTCCTGAAATTCCAGAAATCCGCTAATACGGACTTCTGAGCGAGGGGGATGTAAGTGACAAACACCAATACGGGGTCCGCTGATGACACCGCGACACCTGGTCCGCAAGGTGAAGGCGAGGAAGGCAACAGCGGAAGGATCAGGATCCTCATTGCCGTCATCGGCAGCCTGGCCGTCGTGGCCGCAGCGGTAATTCCCGTCCTCCTGAATCGTGCTGACGAGCCACCAGGGGAACCGTGCGACCTCGACCGGCTCGGCGACTACTGGGTCCAGCCACCGTCTCAGCGCTACAACCAGGCTCTCTTCGCCGATCGAATCCGACCCAGGATCTACTCACAAGTGAGCCCGGACAGCAATCCGGAAGTGAGCGTCAAGGGGCAGCTCAACCTCGATGTGCCTGCCGGCCAGGTCCTGTATCTGATCAGGCGACCTGACGCCAACACCAAAGACACGTTCGGGAACCCAGGAAATAACCGGTACTACCCCGCCACACCCGTAACACCCACATCCGCCGGCTGCTGGGAAGACAACAACCGGCCGGTCGGCTACCCGGGCGCCAAGGGGATCGGGCAGATCTACATGCTCGTGCTGGTAGGCCGTGACCAAGCCGCCGAGTTCCCGGCCGACCGCAAAGCCAAGAACTGGGACGGTTACAGCCAGGACCAGTGGCGAGCGATCAACAGCATCGATGTCATGAGCTTCCACGTCTCAACGGCCTGACGGACTCCATCGAAGATCTTGGATGATCGTCTGACAGAGCACTTCATGCGGCGGGCTGTGCTAAAGGGTGTTGCAGAAGGCTTGGTTCAGGGCATTTTGCCTGTATGGGTGGGGTGTTGCGGGCTGAGCCGGTGTGGGTGGAGACGTTCACAGGCTTGCGTATGGACCGGTTCGTGAAGCTGGTGAAGGTGATGCGGGAGCAGGGCGGTGACGGGCCCGGTGGTGGCCCTCCGTGGTGCCTGCCGCTGGCGGACCGGGTCCTGCTGGTGGCCGTCTACTACCGCACCATGCGGCAACTCGCCCCGCTCTTCGACATGTCCCCGGCAACTGTCTGCCGGGTCATCCACCGGCTGCGGCCGTTGCTCGCGCTGGAGCCTGCCCCGAGGCCGGTCGCCGAGTCGGACCGGCTGTGGATCGTGGACGGCACGCTGATCCCGGTCCGTGACCGCACCGTGGGCGCCTCGAGCCGCAACTACCGGTTCTCGGCGAACATGCAGGTCATCATCGACGCTGGCACCCGCCTGGTCATCGCCTCGGCCCGGCCGGCACCGGGCAACAAGGCCGACGCCCACGCTCTCAGCTGTCCGTTTCGGCTCACGGAGACAGCACCTCAGCCGTTGTCCGCCACGGCTCGCGCCTGTCAACGCTCGGCGGACCCAGCAGCGTCACGGTGCTCCAAGTCAGCCGAGGTAGGGACGTTCACGGAGCTCCAGAAAATGACCGATCCGGAGCCGCTGCGTGTGGTGCATTGGCAGCCGATCAATCTCCCTTGGGTGGACGAACCGGAGCTCCGTGGACTCGTCCGAGATCACGAGTCGACCGCCGACCACGCGGGCGGTGAAGCAGACATTGAACTGTCGGCGCACCTCACCGTCCGTGTAAGCGATGACGTGGCGCGGGTCGGTGTATGTCCCGACGAGCCCGGTGATCTCCACGTCTAGGCCCGTTTCCTCCTTCACCTCACGGACGGCGGTTCCCGGTAGAGAGTCGGTCATCTCCATGCCGCCGCCAGGCAGAGCCCAGAGATCGTTGTCTCGCCGACGCTGCAGGAGGATGCGTCCTTCATCGTCGGTGACCACCGCGGACGCCGCGACAACCAAACTGTTGGGCTTGGGGGCGTCTGGGTCGTCGTAGTACTCGGTCCGTGCCATGCTCACCCTTCTCGTACTGGCGTGGCGGTCGCCCACACCGCGTCGAAGCTGTCGGCGTAGGTGTCGAACATGCCGCCTGCCCTACTTCGACGCAGGTGCCAGACAGGGGCCCCGAAGGCGTTCACGCCCCAGACATGAGCGTTGACCAGGGCCTGATCGTCGGCCCGGTAGATCGAGTTGTAGAGCGTTGTGGCATGGGTTCGCACCTCGATGCCAGGTACCCCGACGAGGGGGCGATAGTGCATCAGTGCGAGGCGGCAGCGGGACTGAATCCCGTGTCCGAACTTCTCTTCCTCGCCACGCTCTTGGACGTTGGAGCTGTCCGCGTCGCCAAGTGCGATGCGGACTGCGCACCCCTCGTCCGCTCGCTCCTTCAAGAGCTCGTTGAGTCTCGGATACGCCTCATGCAGGAAGACGGCGGCGTACACCAACACGTCAATCCGCTCTCGGGCCTGGGTCAGCATGTCCACGAAGGCGGACACAGGGACGTCCGCCCGCTGGTCGTAGAGAGCCACAAGTTCCGGGCTGACAGCGCGGGCCGGGCGTGCCTGCCTGAGCGCTGGCCATAGAGCGTGCACGTCTTCTCCTAGCGTTTCTGCTGCCACCATGGCCGTGGCTCGACGCGGCGTCCGCCCCAGATTGACCCAACGTTCGACGGACTTGGGATCGACTTCGACCTTGTCCGCGAGGGCGTTGTACGTCCAGCCGCCGGCCGCCATGGCAGCACGTAATCTCTCGTTCGGCATCTCAATCTCTCCCAACATCCGGGGACGGCACTAGGGACGTTCTACCCCACGCGGGACGTCCCAAAGTGGGGTTTGTCGGTGGTTCCTACGTCCTGACGGGCGGCGGGAAGCTCGTCGGCATGGCGAGCAATCAGCAGACCAGGCCAGGCATCGGTGAACTGGCGAAGGACAGTGCCAACGGACGCATCGGCGTCGTCATGGGTCAGATCGGCGGTCGTGTGCAGATACGGCCGGTCTGTGGCGGCCGGGAGTGGGATGCAATGCCGGGCAACGTCGTGGCGCTCAGCGCTCGGGAAGAACTGAGCGCACGTCTGGCCATGAAGAACGGCAACAGTCGGGCTGGGATGTGATGCGCGCCGTCGGTCGGTACGCCGGGGTCCTGTTCATCATCTGCATTAGCGGTTCGTGCGGCTTGGTGATCGGTGTGGCCCTCGGCCTCGGCCAGTAGACCGGCCGCCCCGAACGGGTGCCGTTACGGCTCCCCCGTCCCCGTTCGGGGCCGGCCTCCAAGCCCGCTCGCGATCGTCTTCGAGCCGTGCTCGGCGATCAGGGCGGCAGGTAAGTGCCCTGCACCACCTCACACCAGGAGAATGCAGATGACGGCAACAGCGAACGATCAGAGGACCGGCCGCGCGGTGGCGGGTGAGGAACTGTTCCAGAGCCTCGCCCACTTCGTGATCACCCACAACGACCAGTCGCCCGAGCATGCCGAGCGGATCGCGGACCAAGCGCTCGCGTTCGTGGTCACGGCGGCCACCGCGACGGTCCCCATGGTCCCGTCGGATGACGTGGACCTCGGCCTCCACGCGCTCATCCTGCACACGAAGGAGTACGCCGGGCTGTGCGAGCAGTACGCGGGGCGCTTCCTCCACCACAACCCGAAGCCGGGCGGGGGAGCGCGTGACCCTGAGCGGGTCGCTGCCTCGGCTCACGCCATGAAGGCGGCCGGGTTCATGGTCTTCGACGACCTGTGGACCGTGGACGGCACGAACCTCGCGCAGTGCGACTCGGACTGCGGCCGACCCTACGGTCAGGACTAACCCCACCCAACAGCGACGCGACCGGCCACGACTCGTGGCCGGTCGCGTGCGCCCGGAAGGAGAAGAGACGTTGTCCGGCCCAACCCCTGAACTGCCGATCGTGGTGCTCGACGCGCTCATGCCCACGGCTCACCACCTGGTCGTCAACCGCCGGGGCTCCACGGTCTGGGAGGTGGAGAGCCCACGGGGTCACTACGCCGTGAAGCTCGGCCACCCCATCGAGGCCACGCCTGACTGGGCCGCCCAGCCCTGGACCGCGCTCGCGCCGGCGCGCGAGGGTGCCGTACTGCATCGTCTCGGCCTCGACGAGATCGCCTACGGCGAGTGGGAGCGCGGTACCTGGAACTTCCAGCCGTGGCACGAAGGCCCGGACCTGTACCGGCTGTGGGAACCCTGCCGTCGACCGGACTCACCCATCGCGCCCCACACGGATGTTGCCCTGGGGTGTGTCGAGGCACTGGTCGAACTGCACGCGAAGGGCTGGGCGCACGGTGATGTGCAACCCGCCCACTTCATCATCGGGCCCGAACGGACGCACCTGATCGACCTCGCCCTCGCCCGTGGCGGAAGCGTGCCCGAGGGGTACGACTTCCCGTTCCGCGGCTGTCTCGTCCACTACGAAGCACCCGAGATCTCCCGCAGTGTGCTCGCCACCGGCGAAGCCGAGCCGACACCGGAAGCCGATATCTACGCCCTCGGCGCGTCTCTGCTCATCTCCGCCACCGGCTGGCGGGCGGTCGAGTACCCGGACGACGCTCCTCGACCCGTACAGAGACAAGCCGTGGCGAACGGTCGGCGTCGCCCCGTGAAGGCGCCCGGTGAGCTGGGCGAACTGATCGACGCCATGCTCAGCCACGCCCCCGAAGACCGGCCGACGATCTACGAGGTGGGCAAAGCCCTGAGCTGACCCGAAGCCCGTGCGCCGCGCGTTGCTCGTGCGGTGGCGGCCGACAACAACAGACCGGACCACCCCTCAGCCTGGACAGCATTCCGGGTGGTCCGGTCGTGGAAGCCCTGATCAGGACCCCGGTGCCGATGGTACCGGGGTGGTCGCCATGCCCGAATGCGGGTGCGGCCACAACCTCGGCTTCTTCTTGTCGAGTTGGAGAGGGTCACTGGTGAAGTCCCGTCGAGGAACGCAGTTCTGGCCTCAGCCACCGAAAGTCAGCTACGGCGGCGGGTGCGCCGAACGAGCACCCGTCACGTGTGCCTCCAGCAACCCCGTACGGGCCTCAGCCACGCTGCCCGAATGCGTCACGGCCCGCACCCCCTCCGGCCTGGGCGTTGTGTACGTCGGGACGGTGCTCAGGTCGGCTTCGGAGCTCTCGGAGCGAAACGGCGGCCAATGGCACGGTGCGGTCGTCACCAGCGCGCTTGGGTCTGGTCCTGGCGCTCGGACTGGTCGGGTTGCTTCCTGTTCTGGCTGCCCACCCTGGCGGTGTTGCGCGCTGAGTGGGCGGGGCCGCCGCAGCGGTGGCGGAGACATGGAGCGGCGGCGGCCCGTGGCCGCCAGCGCGCCGCACGCCGTAGGCGGGCCGCCTTGTCGCTGTCCGAAGAATCGCGCTTGTGCTCGTCACGCATCCATCCGACACGGTCTAGCCAAGGGCAACCCGTCGCCATCCGGCAGCGAAAGCCCACTTGCTGTCCGGGTGGTACGAACGCGGGCCGCGCACCTTGGTCTTGTACTGCGGCTCCTCGGTCACCTTCCAGTCACCGTTCTCCCACTTGACGATCAGGTAGGTGGTCTCACCCTTCAGCGACTTGTTGTCGGCACTCTCTTCGCCACTGGGGACGAGGCGGTCGTAGAACATCCAAACGGCGATGACTTCGCCGCTGTCGTCAAGGCTGCGGGAGAGGAGCGCCTTCACGACGGTTTTCCCATCCTTCGGCACTGCGATCAGAAACGGCTCTCCGACCGTTCCGCTGACACCTCTGTCGATGGTTTCGGGGGAGTCCTCGGAAGTGACCGCGGTCCACTGTTCGCGAGCGATCACCTCGTCTGTCAGGTCGAAGTCCTGCCAGTAGGAGACCGCAGCGGATTCCGCGCCAAGCGAGGAGTGCTCGAACCCGGTCCCGATGCCCTTGGCGCTCGACTTTGGCTTGAACAATGAGACAGGGCGGGCAGTGGCTGGCGTGTACTCCTGCCCCCGGCCCGGTGGTGCAGAGCTCTTGTCACCATCCGAACTCGGGGACGGCTTCGCGTCCGTCTGCGGTTGGGTGTTCCCGCCGATGATCGACGTGAAGGCGAGAATGCCACCAACAGCGAGTGCGGCCCCGGCCACAACTCCGATCGCCAGGAGCCGTAACCGGTGCTTGCGTGCTCTGCTGTCGTTGGAGCCTGGATCAGGCCCTGTGATGGGACCGTGGTCAGTGGCCGCTTCGTGGCGCATCGTCTCTCCGCATCTCAAAATCGCCGAGGGCTGCAAGGCACACCAACCCTAGGCAGGGTCTGCCACATGTCGCGTCCACATCACGGGGGTGGCCGGATGAAAAGGCGGGTTAGCTCAGACCACCGGATGAGCCTGGTCAGCCGGCATGCCACTGGTCTCGCCAAGGCGCCCCACTTGGTCCACGCCTGGTCCACACGCACTGATCCACACCGCGACAGCGCCGGATCAAGGTGAGACAGCCGCACGCAGAAGGGGTGCCCCTCAATGAGAGGCACCCCTTCTGACCAGCATGTCTATGACGTGCGGAGTGGGCGGGATCCGGGCTCACGGGGACGCTTTCACGTCCTCACGTTTTTCAAGACCGTTCCCTTAGGCCGCTCGGGCAACCCACCTACGCCCCGGCCCACCTGGGGCGGAGCGGGTACAGCGTACCGGCTGCGTTCATGATCACGAGAAGGCGGCCCACAACGGGCATATGGCGAAGGGCGACCGGCTACGACGGTGAGCGAGGGAGGGGCCCCATGAAGCCGGAGATGCTGATCTCCGTGTCGGCGACCGTGATCGCACTCGCTTCGCTCTGGGTGAGTTTCACCGAATCGAGAAGCATCCGGTCCCACAACCGTCAGTCGGTGAGACCGCTCCTGCAGATCCGGCGGGTGCTGAACTTCGAAGGGACGAGGACGGGCATCCAGCTCGTCAACGCCGGTCTGGGACCGACCATGGTCACCACGAGCGTCGTGCGGGTGGACGGCGAGGTGGTCGGTGGGTGGGACCCGCAGACGTACAGGCAGCTCACGCGAGGGCACTCGGTCTCCCCGAAGGTGTCGACGCTTGCAACCAGGTGTTCCCGTCCTCACCGGACAAGTCGTGCACCTGCTGTTCCTCGACGACTTCGACGGGGACGAGCACGCGTGGTTCTGGAGGCTTGTCAGCGAGCGTCTGATGGTCGAGATCTTCTACGAGTCGCTGTACGGCGGTGAGAACTTCAGGGCCGTGCTGGTCCCGCCGTGGGAACCCCCTGCCTGATGCCCGCCTGAGGCCGAGCCGCCCCGTCACAGCCCGGCCAACGCCCACGCCCGCTCCGCCCCGCCCGCCCCACAGCGGACAGCTGAGGGCACGGGGAAGGCGAAGCCGGGCGGTGGCGGCGTCGGTCAGCTGTCGCCCTCGCGTTCGCCCAGAGTGACGTCCGCCGTGTGGGTCTTGCCGTCGCGGGTGTACGTGAGGGTCACCTTGTCGCCGGGGAGGTGGGTCCAGATCTCGCCGATGAGGGTGGGGCCGCTGTCGATGACGTGGTCGTCGAGCTTGGTGATGACGTCACCGGGCTTCAGGCCGGCCTTGTCGGCGGGGCCGCCCGCGGTGATGGAGTCCGACCCGCCGTCACCCGCGTTCGTGATCTTCGCTCCGCCCGTGCCCTCATCCAGGGAGACCGACGCACCGATCACCGGGTACACCGGCTCGCCCGTCCTGATCAGCTGCTGGGCCACGTTCTTGGCCTGGTTGATCGGGATGGCGAAGCCGAGGCCGATGGAGCCCGCCTGGCCGGAGCCGAAGCTGCCGTTGCTGGCGGACTGGATCGCCGAGTTGATGCCGATGACGTTGCCCCGCGCGTCGAGCAGCGGGCCGCCGGAGTTGCCCGGGTTGATCGACGCGTCGGTCTGCAGGGCGCTCATGTAGGAGGCCTTGCTGCTGGAGGAGCCGTCGCTGGAGGCCACCGGACGGTTCTTGGCGCTGATGATGCCGGTCGTGACCGTGTTGGAGAGCCCGAAGGGCGCGCCGATCGCGATCGTCGAGTCGCCCACCGCGACCTTGTCGGAGTCGCCGAGCGTCAGCGGCTGCAGGTTCGACGGGGCGTTCTTCAGCTTGATGACCGCCACGTCGTAGCCCTGCGCGTGCCCGACGACCTCGGCGGCGTACTTCTTGCCGTTCGGGAAGGTGACCGACACCTTGCCGCCGTCGACGGCCTCCGCCACCACGTGGTTGTTGGTGACGATGTGGCCTTCCTTGTCGAACACGAACCCGGTGCCCGTGCCGCCCTCGCCGTCGTTGCCGGACGCCTCGATGGTGACCGTGCTCGGCAGCGCGGCGGAGGCCACGGCGGCGACCGTACCGGCCGCGCGCTTGACGTCACCGCCGTTCTGGGAGGCCGAGACGGTCGTGGAGCCGGTGGAGTTGTCGTTGCGTTCGGCCAGCGTGTAACCGAGGCCACCGCCGACACCGCCCGCGACCAGCGCGGCCACGAGGATCGCGGCGATCAGACCGCCGCGCTTGTTGCCGGCCGGCTTGGGGGCCGGCTGCTGCGTCTGCTGCCAGGAAGAGCCCCAGCCGCCGTCGCCCGGTCCGCCGTGACCGCCCGCGCCACCGGCGCCTGAGGCCGCGCCCGCGTTGCCGTACGCGCCGGCGGCGGCGCCGTTGTCCGCGTACGACGGGACGGCGGGCGGCGGCGGGGAGGCCAGGAGGCGTCGGGCGCCGAGGACCCGCCGGGTCCGGCCGGGTAAACCGGACCGCCGGGTGCCTGTGCGTAGCCGCCGCCACCGGGCGCCTGGCCGTATCCACCGCCGGGCACCTGGCCGTGGCTCGCCGCGTATCCGGGTGCGCCCGTGGACACCAGCTCGGGCTGCGGCTGCTGGGTCGTCGGCGGGACGGGCGGGAGCTGCTCCGTCGGCGGGACCGGCGGGAGCTGCGTCGTCGGCGCGTTGTCGGCGGCGGTTCCGGCCGAGGGGCCGGGGCGGGGCGGTGGGCTCCGCCGGTGCCGCGCTCGGCTCGTGCGTCGGGGCCGGCGCGGAGGCAGCGGGAGCATCCACCGGCACGGGAGGTGCGGACGGGGCCGGGGGTACCGCGGTGCCCTCGTTCTCGGTGCTCACAGCTTTTCTCCTCGGTCCACGGCTTCACCTGGTAGGCGGTCGACTGTTCTTGCTTGCGTGCTCTTGCGCCGCGTGCTTGCGCGTCGCGTGTTCTTGTTCGCACAGAGGGCTGTGCGAGAGTTTTGTCTGCGGTCAGCTTTTCCCACGAGCCGTCAGGGCACCATAAGCGGTGCCTGTGGGTCCGGGACCATCCTTTATATAGGACCTATCAGACTAACGGCGCGTACTGTGCGTACGAACCCGGTCGTCCACGGTCACCACCACCACGCGTACCCCGTCACGGTGGCACCATGACGCGGTGACCCACGCACGACAGCTCCCGATTCAGGTCGTCGCCCACCGGGGCGCATCCGAGGCGGCCCCCGAGCACACCCTGGCCGCGTACAAGAAGGCGATCGAGGACGGCGCGGACGCCCTCGAGTGCGATGTCCGGCTGACGGCGGACGGCCACCTCGTCTGTGTCCACGACCGACGCGTCAACCGTACGTCGAACGGCCGCGGCGCGGTCTCCGCCCTGGAGCTCGCCGACCTGGCAGCCCTGGACTTCGGCTCCTGGAAGACCGGCGACGAGGCGCCCGACTGGGAGGTCACCCCCGAGGACCGGGCGGACACCTCCGTCCTCACCCTCGAACGGCTGCTCCAACTCGTGGCCGACGCCGGGCGCCGGGTGGAGCTGGCGATCGAGACCAAGCACCCCACGCGTTGGGCCGGACAGGTCGAGGAGCGGCTGCTGGAACTGCTGAAGCGGTTCGGCCTGGACGCCCCCGAGTCCGCCGCCGACTCGCCGGTGAGGATCATGAGCTTCTCGGCGCGCTCGCTGCACCGCGTCCGGGCCGCGTCCCCGACTCTGCCCACGGTCTATCTGACGCAGTTCGTCTCGCCCCGGCTGCGCGACGGCCGACTGCCCGTCGGTGTCCGGATCGCGGGTCCCTCGATCCGGATCGTGCGCAACCACCCCACCTACATCGAGCGCCTGAAGAGCGCCGGGCACCAGGTGCATGTGTGGACCGTGAACGAACCCCAGGACGTCGACCTCTGTGTCGGGTTGGGTGTCGACGCCATCATCACCAACCGCCCGCACGCGGTTCTGCACCAACTCGGCCGCTGAGCGCACGCGTTCCCACAACTCCGAACACACGGTTCTCGACAACTCCGCACACACACCTCGGCGACAGCTCCGAACACGCCTCGGTTCACATCTGCGACGACCCCGTCCGCCCCCGGCGGCGCCCCCGCGCGGCGCTTGACGGAGGTAAGAATTCCGCCAAGACGACCAACCTGCGGACAGGGACAAGTCGCCATATTGGGGACGAAATTCAGCCATCCGACTACGGGGTGTGCACCGGCGCGTTCGTTCTGTATTCGAGCGTGAGGAGTGCGTCAGAGCACGTGGTTTGGCCGGTTTCCAGTCCAGTCCCATGGGGCATTCACACCGTGGCGTGGGGCGAAGGAGGTCTCGGGGGTGGCGTTGGTGGTGGCACAGGAGGTGCCCACGTCGTCGAGCATGGCCGTACCCCATGGCCCTGCGGGCGTGGGGAAAGCAAGGCACCGGATGCGTGATCAGTTGCGCACGGGAGGTGTGGCGGAATCGGTCATCGACGATGCCCTACTGATCCTTTCCGAACTGCTCAGCAATGCCTGCAAACACGGCAGGCCGCTCGGTGACGCGCTGGCCGGCGACGGCGACGTGCGCTGCGCCTGGCGAATGGATCCCACGGGGCGGCTCACGGTCGAGGTGACGGACGGCGGTGGTCCGACCCGCCCTGTTCCGTCCACGCCCTCGGTCACCGCACACGGCGGCCGCGGGCTGAACATCGTCACGGCGCTGGCGGACGACTGGGGCGTGCGGGACGACGCCCGCGGCGAGGTCACGGTGTGGGTCGTCGTCCAGGACGACGTCTACCGGGCCCACCGCCGGGACGACTTCGCCTCCCGCGTCGTCGCCCCCTCGGTCTCCGCCCTCCCCGACCTGGACTTCGCGGACGCGTTCGACGACCTGGACTGACGGGCCGGACTGACGGGCCGGACTGACGGGCCGGACCGGCAGGCCCGGAACGGCAGGCCGGACCGGCAGGCCCGGACACATCCGGCCACGGCACCGGTGCGCATCCCGGCCCGAACCACCGGTTCCGGGACGACTCGGTGCGTTGTCCACAGGGTCCCGTCGGGCGTCGTACGAGCGGCTAGGCTCGCGCGAGTACGAGACGAGCCGTGATCGGGAGACACCCACGATGGCCAAGAAGCGACCCCACACGAAGGCCAAGCGCCCGCAGGGCACCGGCGGAGTCGGCGCCGCAGGCGCCGATGGGCAGGTTCCGGTTGTCGGCGCGCGCGAGCAATGCCCCTGCGGCAGCGGCCGCCGCTACAAGGCCTGCCACGGCCGGGCCGCCGCCCAGGCCGTGACCGAGCTGGTGCAGCGCCCCTTCGAGGGCCTGCCCGGCGAGGCCGACTGGATCGCGCTGCGCGAGCTGGTGCCCGCCGCCACCGTCGAGCTGAAGCTGAAGGACGCGCTCCCCGAAGGGGTCCCGTCGGTGACGCTCGCCACCGTGCTGCCCATGGCGTGGCCCGCGCTGCGCCGCGACGACGGCTCGGTCCTGCTCGGCCTGCAGAACGACACGGCCTCCGGTGACATCAGCCGCGACCTCGCCGACACCCTGCAGCGCGCACTGGTCGCCGCGCCGGGCACTCCGGTTCAGGGGCGGCGCGCCCCGGCCGACGGTCCGCGGTTGCAGGACCTGATCGACCCCGAAGGTGAGTTCGAGCCAGTTGTGCACACGGGCTTCGAGTTCTGGGTCCCGGACACGGAGAACTCCACGCCGGAGGTGACCGCCTCCCTGGAGCGCGCCAACTCCGCGGCGATCCCCACGGTGAAGCTCGCGGGCGTCGACGCGGCCTACTGGTGCGAGACCCCGGAGAAGAACCACCTGCGCTGGGTCATGCCGCACGCCGAGGAGCGGCTTCTGGACGCGCTGGCCCGACTGCACGCGGCCGGGCGTTCGAGTCTCGGCGAGGGCACCCGTCTGGTGGGCTCCTTCCGTGCTCACGGCCTCACCGTGCCGGTCTGGGACCTCCCCAGCGGGGTCGGCGCGGACGACATCGAGAAGCCGGCGGCCGAGTTCGCCGAGCGGCTCGCCGGCGCCCTGGCCGACGAGTCCCCGCTCACGCCGGAGGAGCGCCGGGCACGCGGTGGTCTCACCAACCGACAGGTCACGCTGAGCTGACGTTCGCTCCCGAGCCGAAGGGGACGCCGGACGACCGAGCGCGTTCGACGTGTGGTGACTCCTGTCACAACTCCCCTACGTGACAGGCAAATTCGTGTCCGAATAGCCGAGATCGAATTTGCGAAGCGCCGATCTCTTGTTACGGTTCCATTAGCCCGGTTGCTGGTGCATCCCCCGTCGCCAGCAACCGGGTCCTTTCATGCCCGGGTTCCGCGGCGGCTCCACTGGACGGAAACCCCTCGGGCGTCAACGCCCTTACGAGCTGCCTGAGTTGCTCCCTGAGCGCAGCAACAGCGGCCCCTCGCCCTCCGGTGCGGCGAACTCCGCGACGGCCGTGTACGCCCCCGTCCCGCCCCGCGTGCGCTCCCTCGGCGTCTCGCACACCCCCGGCTCGTCGTGCCCGCCCACGGCGCAGTGGATCCGTACGGTGTGCCCGCCCGGCGCCATCATGCTGAGGACCGAGCTGAGTTCACGTCCGGTGGCGTTGCGGTAGTACGTGCGGGCCCAGGTCCGGTCGCCTTGGGTGAGGACACACGTCTGGGCCTCGATGCCGTCGGGGGAGGTGAGGTCGGGGCCGCAGCGGGCGGCGGTGGCGAGTCCGAGGCCGAGCAGCTGCGAGGAACCCCCTGCCTGGTCCGACGCGTCGGCGTCGTCCGCGGCCCTCGTGTCCGGCCCGTCGGCGCCACCCGCCTTCTGATCGGCGCGGTCGGCGGACTTCTCGACGTCACCGCCGGATTCGTCCGCGCCACCGACGCCACCGCCGCTGTCACCGCCGGCCCCGAGGCCGGCGGCGGCACCGACGCGCCCGGCGGCACCGTCAAGTTCGGCGGCACCGTCGAGTTCGGCGGCGAGAGCCCGCTCGGGAGTGGAAGCCCGCTCGGGAGTGGAGGCGCGGTCGGACGCGGGGACGTCGCCGAGCGGGCCGGCGGAGGCGACGAGGGGGAGACCGAGGGCGACCGCGACCGCGGCGGTCAGTCCCGCGAGGCGGATGCGGCGCGGATCCGGCCCGCCGCGCGCCGACGCGGGTGCTCTACGGCTCCGGGGTGGGGGAGCGCTGTGACGGCCGCGCGACGGGGCCCCGTGGCCCCCGGGAAGACGCTGCATGTCCGGAAGATAACGACCGGCCGGGGGCGCCCGGCCCGCGCGCGCCGGGCGGGCTCAGAACTCGGGCGCGCTCACACCCGTACGAGTGAGGGCGTCGACGACCGCGTCCACGACCGCCTCGACGTCGGGCACCCAGGGCGCGGCCGAACCGGGCAGCGGCGCGCGCTCCCAGCGGATCAGGCCGTGCCCGGTCTCGGAGGGGGGCAGGGCGAGATAGCCGCCCTGGCTGTGGAACCGCAGCGAGCCGGGGACGAAGTCCTTGGCGTAGAGGAGCTCGCCCAACTGCTCCATGGAGTACGGCGCGACGAGGATCGCCCAGCGGTGCGGGGCGGCGACCACGGGGCCGAGGCGCATGCCGGTGCGGTCGAGGGCGGCGAGGGCGCGCGAGGCGGCCGACGCCGGCAGGCTCACCGCGCAGGGGGCGGTGCCTCCGGTGGCCAGCACGATCGGCGCGGTGGGCCGGTTGGTCCACCACCAGCGGACCATGCGCTCGTCGGTGGTGGCGGCCAGCAGGCCGGGGTCGAAGGGGTGAGCGCCGGGCACCACGCACTCCGGGTCCGGGCAGCCGCAGCGGGCACGCCCCTGCGGGTCCGGCGCCACCCCCGGGAGTACGGGCCACTGCCATTGCGTCGCGAACGTCAGGACCTGCTCAAGAAGCTCGGGCCTCCCGCCGTTGCGCTTGGACAGGAGCCTGCGTCGCTTTCCGGGGATCTCGCGCATGAGCGCTCGTCCTTTCCGTTGCACGCATGGCAACACCGTGGGTCACATCACAACATGTGTCGTTCACTGCACTGTGCGTACCTGCTGGCGCATCACACCCTTGCCGCGGACAAGGGGAACCCCTGCGGGCCGAGCTCGGTTACGTCCGCGTCCATCGCTTGCATCGACTTGCGTCTGTCAAAAGCATGGGCATGGCGTAGGGGTGGCGGCGCCTGGCGTTTTACTGTCCCGCATGTGCTCGCCGCCTCCGCCACGGGAGGATGGGGCTCGGTCGTCGGTGGATAGGACGCCCGGGTCCGTCGCCAGGTTCCGGGTGGCATCCGCCGCCCCTGGCCTTCACCGGGTACGTACCCATCACGACCGCTGTGACGCTCTGTTGAACAAGGCCAGTCGACCTCAATACACCGTTCACCACAACACTTTTAGGCCAACTTAGCTTTCTCCTAAGGACTGGACAAGAAGTCGGCGGCAGTCCAACGACGCCTCACGGACACCAGATATCCCAGCAGGACAATGCTGGACATCCCCTCACGAGTGCGTGTACATGTGGAGAGACTGCTAGCGGCGCAGAATGACATGGGGGTTTGCGATGCTTTTGAGCAATACGCACCGGTCGGAAAGCCGGACACCATGAACGCCCCTCACCCTCCGAAAGTGGCTGGAATCGATTCAACGGTTCCCTCCCCCGCACACACTGTCGCGCCCGCGCCCGCCACCCCGAGCACCCCGGCGGCCCCTCCCGCCACAGGACCGGGCACCGCCCCCGGGGCCGTGCTGCAGGACCGGCTCGCGGGCTGGGTCTCGGACCTCACGACGCTGCACGAACTCACCGAACGTCTGATCCGCACGGACTCACTGGACAGCGCCCTGACTGAACTCCTGCACGCCGGAGCCGTCCTCGTCGGCGCCCGTCGGGGTCTCGTCGTCCTGGAACCGGCCGACGGGCTGGGTCCGGACACCACGATCGGCCTCGGTCTCGGCCGCGCCGACCTCGGGCACATCGAGACCGTGCCCCGCAGCTCCCTGCCGTACGGCCGCATCCTGGACGGACTGCCCGGCGGCGACGGTGAGATCGCCCAGCCCGACCTGTTCGCCGAGGACGGGCTCGACCCCCGCCACCGCGAGGTCGCCGCCCGGCTCGGATACGCGGCGAGCTACGCGCTCCCCCTGTCCACGGACAGAGCCGGCCGGCTCGGCGCCGCCGTGTGGCTGTACGACGAGCCCGCGGAGCCGGTCGAGCGGCAGCGGCACCTCGTCGGGCTGTACACGCGGTACGCCGCCGAGCACCTGGCACGGCTCGTCGAGGTCGAGCGCACGCGCGCGTCCATGGCGACCATCGCCGAGGAGCTGCTGCCCTCCCGGTTGCCCCGCGTCTCCGGTGTCCAGCTCGCCGCCCGGCACCGCACCGGGCCGCGCGGCGGCGGCGACTGGTACGACGCGCTGCCGCTGCCGGACGCCGCGCTCGGCCTCGCGGTCGGCTCGGTCACGGGGGCGGGGCCCAGCGCGGTCGCCGCGATGGGACGACTGCGGGCCTCGCTGCGCGCCTACGCCGTGATGGAGGGGGAGGACCCCGTCGCCGTCCTCTCCGACCTGGAGCTGCTCCTGCGGCTCACCGAACCGGCCCGCTCCGCCACCGCGCTCTTCGCCTACGTCGAGCCCGCGCTGCGCAAGATCACCCTGGCCGGGGCCGGACACAGTCCGCCGCTGGTGATCGGCGAGCGGCGCACGGAGTACGTGGAGACGTCCCTGTCGGCGCCGCTCGGCATGCTCGCCTGCTGGGAGGCGCCCAGCGTGGAGCTGACCGCCGAGCCAGGAGAAACCGTTTTGCTCTACACCGACGGCCTCCTCCAGCGCACGGGCGAGTCCATCGACCGCGCCTTCACCCGCCTGCACGCGGCCGCCACCGGCGTCCCCCGGGCCCTGCGCACCGACCCCGGCGCCCTGGCCGACCACGTCCTGCGCACGATGCTCCCGAACGGCCTCGACGAAGCGGACGACACGGAGGACGTGGTGCTCTTGGCGGCGCGGTTCGAGTAGGGCCGGCCTGGCCGACCGGGGCTTGTCCGGCTCCGGGTCGCGGACCTCGGCCACGTGCGTGCGCGATGCCGGTCGCCGCGTGGTGGAGGCTGCAGGGGTCTGTGACGGGGCGGAAGCAGAAGCGCGGGGCTGGTGACTCGCGCGCTGAGGCCCGGACACCGCGTGGCGTGGGCGGTTGGGGATCCCCCGCCATGGGAGGGATCCCGTGCCGGGTGACGTTCCACGCGGCCGAGTTCGGTGCCGCGCGTCCCCGCGACGGGCCGTGCGAGCGCGACCGGCTATGACCGCTTACTGGGGGACACGCGCCGTGAGCCGGGCCATGCGCGGGACGAGGTGCGAGGTGGTGGGCGCCGTGCGACGCCGACCGCCGTACTCCGGCCTCATGGGGCAGCCGGTTCGGCCGCTGCTGGGCGGACGCGGGGCGTCGGACACGCTGCGTCGGCACCGGTCGCCGGGCGAGGCCGGGACGTGCGCGTCCGGTTTCGGACAGACCCCGTGGCTGCTTGTCGTGAGGGGGTGGTGACCGGTCGTGAGCGGGGGTCACACGCCCTTCGGGCTGCTCGGTACGACCGTACGATGGACGGGGTCCAGTGCCGTACCTAGGAGGATGACCGTGGCGGACGAGCTCGAGCCGGCGACCCCGGAGACCGAGGCGACCGAAGCCGAGGAGCCCATCAAGCAGCGCAAGAACGGCCTGTACCCGGGCGTGTCCGACGAGCTGGCCGAGAGCATGAAGTCGGGCTGGGCCGACACCGAGCTGCAGGGCCTGGAGCCGATCGCCCAGGCCGCCGAGACCGCCGCCCGCCGCGCCGCGCTCTCCGCGCGCTTCCCGGGCGACCGCCTGGTGATCCCCTCGGGCAACCTCAAGACCCGCTCGAACGACACCGAGTACCCCTTCCGCGCGTCGGTCGAGTACGCGTACCTCACCGGCAACCAGACGGAGGACGGCGTCCTCGTCCTGGAGCCCTCCGCCTCGGGCGAGGGCCACGACGCGACGATCTACCTGCTGCCGCGCTCCGACCGGGAGAACGGCGAGTTCTGGCTCTCCGGCCAGGGCGAGCTGTGGGTCGGCCGACGCCACTCGCTGACCGAGTCCGCGAAGCTGTACGGCATCCCCGCCGCCGACGTGCGCGAACTCGCCGACAAGCTGCGCGAGGCCACCGGCCCGGTCCGCGTCGTCCGCGGCTACGACGCCGGCATCGAGGCGGCCCTCACCGACAAGGTCACCGCCGAACGCGACGAGGAGCTGCGGGTCTTCCTCTCCGAGGCCCGGCTGATCAAGGACGAGTTCGAGATCGGCGAGCTGCAGAAGGCGGTCGACTCGACCGTGCGCGGCTTCGAGGACGTCGTACGCGTGCTGGACAAGGCCGAGGCCACGTCGGAGCGCTACATCGAGGGAACGTTCTTCCTGCGCGCCCGGGT
The DNA here is from genome assembly GCF_020982545.1 of Streptomyces sp. MNU76. Classification (GTDB taxonomy): domain Bacteria; phylum Actinomycetota; class Actinomycetes; order Streptomycetales; family Streptomycetaceae; genus Streptomyces. The sequence continues at coordinate 267,103 of NZ_JAJKLK010000009.1, forward strand.
CGAGGGCAACGACGTCGGCTACGGCTCCATCTGCGCCGCCGGCCCGCACGCCACCACCCTGCACTGGGTCCGCAACGACGGCCCGGTCCGCTCCGGCGACCTGCTCCTGCTGGACGCGGGCGTCGAGACGCACACGTACTACACGGCCGACGTCACCCGGACACTGCCGGTCAACGGCACGTTCAGCGAGCTCCAGAAGAAGATCTACGACGCCGTGTACGACGCCCAGGAGGCCGGTATCGCCGCCGTGCGGCCGGGCGGCAAGTACCGCGACTTCCACGACGCCGCGCAGCACGTCCTGGCCGAACGGCTGGTCGCGTGGGGGCTCGTCGAGGGCCCCGTGGAGCGGGTCCTGGAACTGGGGCTCCAGCGTCGCTGGACGCTCCACGGCACCGGGCACATGCTCGGCATGGACGTCCACGACTGCGCCGCCGCGCGCGTCGAGTCGTACGTCGACGGGACGCTGGAGCCGGGCATGGTACTGACCGTAGAGCCCGGCCTCTACTTCCAGGCCGACGACCTCACCGTCCCCGAGGAGTACCGGGGCATCGGTGTCCGCATCGAGGACGACATCCTGGTGACGGCCGACGGCAACCGCAACCTCAGCGGTGCGCTGCCGCGTCGTTCGGACGAGGTCGAGCTGTGGATGGCCTCGCTGAAGGGTGATGCGCGGGGCTGAGGGGCCGGTTCGTCGTCTGCGGGTGAGTGGGGGCTGGTCGCGCAGTTCCCCGCGCCCCTGAAGGTGCCTTCGGCCCTTCGTCAAAGAGCACGGGGCGCAGCCCCTGCTCTTTGAGGGGCGCGGGGAACTGCGCGAGCAACCCCCACCGGACCCGCGGACGGGGGTCGAAGGGCGCAGCCCCTGGGACGGGACGGGACGGGTAGGGGCGGCGGGGGCGAAACCCTGGACGGGTGCCTTCGCGGCGGCAGCCACCGGCAGCGCGTCCACGAACAGCGCCCCGCCAGCGACGCCCCGCTCCCCGAGGACTCCACCCCGCTCCTGAAGATCCACGTCGAAGGCGGCCAGCGCCGCCCTCCCCTCCGACGTCCCCGTACCCCCACGTCGATCACCCCCGCGCCGCCCCTGCACATGCCGCAACCCATGCGGCCCGGCGGTGTACAGCAACTCGGTGTCCTGCAACGTCGACATGACCGTGAGCAACGCGTCGAGCCGGGCGTCCGCCTCCGGTGTCCCCGCCGCACGCGCCTTCGCCAGCACGTCCAACGCCCGCCGCACATGCGGGAATCCGGCGCGCGCCTCCCCGCGCCCCGGCCGCCCCGTACTTGGCGGACACCGACGACCCCCGGGACGGCCGCCGCGGCGCCCGCCGGTCGGGATGCGCGGCGATCTTCTTCGCGGTGGCGGCCAGTTCACGCCCCCGCGCCCCGGGATCCATGGCCGCCGCGGCGACCAGCAGCCCGAGCACCCAGGTGGCGCCCCGGTGGCCGCCCCCGGCGAGCCGCATCGAGTGCTCGGTGTGGTTGACCTTGCCGCCCTCGTACGTGCCGTCCTCCTTCTCGCCGCCGGTGTGGACCTTCACGTGGATGTGGCAGGTGCGCGGGGTGTACCAACCGGGGAAGACGGTCTCGAACTTGACCACGCCGTTCGCGTTCGCGATCTGGTAACCGCGGAGGTAGGTCGCGTCGTCGGCCGTCGAACCGTCCTCGCTCTCGGCGGGCGCCGAGCCGCCGGGATTCGCGGTGGTGTAGCCGGAGTAGTAGCCCCAGGCGTCGCAGTGCCAGATCTCCACGGCCGCGCCGGGAACCGGGGTGCAGCCGTCGGTGGCGTCCACGACCGTGAGCCGGAGCGTCAGGGGAACACCGCTCTTGCCTTCGGTGATGTCCTTGCGGACCAGGGCGCCGTCCAGATAGTACGGGCCCTCGGTGACGCTCGACATCAGCGTCATGCACGCGTCGGAGGTGCTCGTCACGGAGGCGGTGGCCGTCGCCTCGGCGGTGCTCGTCGTTCCGTCCGCGAACGCCGACTGATAGCCGGCGACCGCCAGACCGCCGGCGGCGACCGTTCCCCCCGGTCACCGCGAGGGCGCGACGCCGCGTGATCGTTTTGCTTGTGTGCTTTCCCGTCATACGGGTGAAGTTAGGGACGCAGTCCGTCAGCGGCCTGGGACGTGGCTGTGCGGGGGCTGAGAGTCGAAGGAGCCCCGGAGTCGGCCGGAATGGGCGGTCCTCCGCTCAACTGCCGTGCTTGCGCCGGGCGGTGAGACGGTTCTCACGTTTGCCGCCCCGAATACGGACGAGGCTTGTGGTGCCGTCCGAACCACTCCTCGGCGTCGGCTATCTTCTGGTCGCAACCGGCAGCCGACCGGATATTCGGCTCTGTTCGCCCGGTCGGCCGCTAACTTCTTCTGCGGCTGATGCTTGAGTGAGAAATTTCTGTCGGCATCTGCTTCATCGAGCCGCAAGACTCCGCAACCCCGTCAGTTTCCCCGCACAGATTGATGAGGTCCCCATGAACGCATCCCTCGACCCCACGGCCGACGAGTCGCACGCCACGGCCGCCGTCGCTCCGGAGCGGGTGTCCTTGGTGCAGTTGGCGGCGCGGAGCGGCGGCGCGCTGTCGCCCGCCCTGACCCGTGCCGTGGCGAACGGCGCCGAACGCCGGGGCCCGGCAAGGGTCGCGGTGGCGGCCTTCCAGTCCTCCCTGTGACACCGCCCGCACCCACCCGATCCCGCCGAGACCACCGACGTCACATGACGACCGAGACGACCGACATCACATGACCGTCAAGACCACATGACCGTTGAGACCACATGACCGTCGAGACCGTCATGGGCCGACCGCTCCTGCCGCTGCGTCAGTTCGTGCTGAAGATGCACAGTCGCTGCGATCTCGCGTGCGACCACTGCTATGTGTACGAGCACGCCGACCAGAGCTGGAGCCGTCGGCCCGTGGTGGTCTCGGACGGGGTCCCGCGCGCCACGGCGGAGCGGATCGCCGAGCACGCCGGGGCGCACGGGCTGCCCGCCGTCCACGTGGTCCTGCACGGCGGTGAGCCCCTCCTCGCGGGCCGGGCCCGGCTGCGCAGGGCCGCCACGGAACTGACGGCCGCCCTGAGCGGTGTGCGCGAGCCGGACCTGCGGATCCACACCAACGCTGTCACGCTGGACGGACGGTTCCTGGACCTGTGCGACGAGTTCGGCATCAAGGTCGGCGTCTCGCTGGACGGCGACCGGGCAGCCAACGACCTGCACCGCCGCTACGCCGACGGGCGCAGCAGCCACGACCGCGTCCTCAAGGGCATCGCCCTGCTCAACCGGCCGCGCCACCGCCCTCTCTTCGCCGGCCTCCTGTGCACCGTCGACCTGCGCAACGACCCGGTCGCCGTCCATGACGCGCCGGCGACCCTCGCCCCCACCCCGCGTCGACTTCCTCCTCCCGCACGCCACCTGGGACGAGCCGCCCACGCGTCCGGCCGAGGACACCGACGGCACGGCGTACGCGCGTCGGCTGCCGGCCGTCCACGACCGGTGGACCGCGACCGGTCGCGCCATGGACGTCCGGAACTTCGACTCGGTGCTGCGGACCCTGCGCGGCGAGAGCAACCTGACCGAGTCGCCGGGGCCGGCGCCCGCCGATCTCGCCGTGATCGAGACCGACGGGACCTTCGAACAGGCGGACTCCCTCACGACCGCGCACGACGGGGCGCCCGCCACCGGACTGGACGTGTTCCGCAACTCCCTGGACGAGGTCGCCGGGCGTCCGGGCATCGTGGCCCGTCAGCGGGGCCTCGACGGGGCTGGCCGAGCAGTGCCGGTCCTGCCCGGTGGTGCGCTCGTGCGGCGGCGGTCTCCACACCCACCGGTACCGCTCCGACGGCAGCGGCTTCCGCAACCCGTCCGTGTACTGCTCCGATCCGCTGGCCCTCATCACCGACCTCCGGGACCGTCATATGACCGACCAGTCCGCGCGGCCGGCGCTCGCCGACCACCACCTGGCCGAACTGGCCACCGGACGCGGCTCGGGCGCCACCGTCGACCTGCTGGCCCGCCGCCAACTCGCCCTGGCCCGTGAGCTGCTGGGCCTCGTCCGGCACGAGACGACGCTCGCGCCGGCCGCCGAGGGCGGCCAGCAGGACGGCCAGGAGGCGTGGGACACGCTGACCGCCCTCGACGCCGAGGCCCCCGAAGCGGTGGACCGGGTCCTGGCCCACCCCTATGTGCGGTCCTGGGCGCTGAGCGCCCTCGGGGCCCGCCCGTCGCCGGGACCGACCGCGGGCGTCACGGGCGCCGCGGCGACGGCCGTACGCGGGACGGCGGAGATCGCGGCCGCCGCCGCGTTCCGGTCCGGCCGCCGGGCCTCGGTGGTCGTCCCGGTGCACGCCGGGCTGCTGCGGCTGCCCACGCTCGGGACCCTCACAGTGGAGGCAGGCACCGAGAGGGCCCTGGTGCGCACGGACGTCGACGGCTGCACGGTCCGGGCGGGTGACCGGACGTACGCGATCCCCCGGAGCGGCCGCGCGGACCCCGCCTGGCGGGGCAGTCGGCGGTTCGAACTGGACGGCTGGGCCGTGACCCTGGAGGACACCGACCCCTGGCGGGACTGCCACGGTCACCCGGCGCACCCCCAGGTCGGCGAGGACGAGGCCGAGGCGTGGCGGTCCGACCTGACCGCGGCCTGGGCCTGGATCCGGCGCGAACTGCCCGAGTACGCGCCGGGGATCGCCGCCGGGCTCCGGACGATCACCCCCCTCACGCCCTCCCCCGAGGGCGCCGACATCAGTTCCGCGGCCCGCGACGCCTTCGGCGCGGTGGCCGTCGCCCGACCGTCCGCGCCGGAGACCCTGGCGCTGCTCCTCGTCCACGAGTTCCAGCACGTGAAGCTGGGGGCCGTACTGGATCTGGTCGACCTGTACGACCCGACCTGCGCGACGTTGTTCTACGCGCCCTGGCGTCCCGACCCGCGCCCGCTGGAGGGGCTGTTGCAGGGGACGTACGCGCATCTGGCGGTCGTCGACTTCTGGCGGGCCCGGTGGCGCGGCGGGGGCGGGCCGGATGCCGAGACGCGGTTCTCCCGGTGGCGGGACCAGACGGCGGAGGCGGTGGGGACGCTGGCGGACTCCGGGGCGCTGACGGAGACCGGGCAGCGGTTCGTGGCGGGCCTCCGGGAGGCGCTGGCCACGGACGAGGTCGGCGCGGAGGCTCTGCGAGCGGCCCGGCGGGCGGCGGAGCAGCACCGGCGGACGGTCCGGCCGTAGGAGAGCGAGGGGCGCGACGCCCAAAGGTCTTCGTCCCCCTCTTGGCGCCGACGGAGGACGGGTACTCGACCGCGTTCACCGCCTCCTGCACCGACAGCACCCGGGTGGACTGCTCCCGCAGCTGGTCGATGTACTCCTCCACCGGTGTGGCCGTCGCCTCCAGCCAGGCCGCCGCGACCTCCACGGCCAGCGGCAGGTCGCCCAGCGCGTCGGCGGCCCGGTCCGCGTCGGCGTCGCGCAGTCCGGGGACCCGGCGGCACAGGTGCTCCACGCTCTCCTCGCGGGTGAAGACCTCCATCTCCAGCGACTGCACCACCGTCGAGCCGGGCCGGTCGCGGGTGGTGACCAGGATGTGGCCGTACACGTGGTCCCGCAGCGGAGCCGTCTGGCCCGGGAAGAGCGGCAACGCCCGGTTGAGGTCCGGCACATTGTCGAAGATCAGCAGCCAGCGGGCGCACGGGTCACCCTGCCGCGGGGCCCGCATCGCGGCCTCGGCCGCCTCGGAGACGTCGTCGCCGACCGGCAGGTCCAGTTCCTGCGCGAGGGCGGCCACCTTCGGCAGCACGGGGTCCGGCTGTTCGGCGTCGATCCACCACACCAGGTCGTAGTCCGCCTTGAACCGGTGGGCGTACTCGCGGGCGAGCTGGGACTTGCCCACCCCGCCCAGACCGTGCAGCACCTGCGGCCTCCGGGGGGTGGCCCGTGGCGCCGAACGCGCTGGGCAGCGACTCGCCCTCCGGGCCCTGGGCCGCTACAAGGAGGCCCTGGAACTGGACCTGCGCATCCATCTGGGCTTCCGCGAGACCTTCGGCGAGGACCACGCGCGGACGCTCTCGGCCGCCAACAACCTGGCCATCGACCTACGGCTGGCCGGCGACAGCGAGGCCGCCCGCCGGCTCACCGAGGACATCGTCCGCCGCCGCACCGCGCTGCTCGGCCCGACCCATCCCTACACGCTCGCCACCAAGGGCCACCACGCGCGTGACCTGCGCGACCTCGGGGACTACCGGACCTCCGCCGAGCTCCTGCGCGAGGTCCGCGAAGGCTTCGAGCAGGTGTTCAACCCGGGCGTGCCGGAGGTGTTGCAGGCCGACAAGAGCCTCGCGGTCTCCCTGCGCAAGGCGGGCCGTACCGCCGAGGCGCTGCGGATCACCGAGGAGACCTGGAAGACGTACGCCCGCTACCACGACCGCCACGGCAGCACCCTCCCCGAGATCCTGGCCTGCGGGCTCAACCTCGCCGCGGACTACTTCGCCACCGATCCCGAGGACGGTCCCGCGCGGGCTGTCCGCCAGGTCGAGGAGGTGCTGGACGAGTACCAGGACTCGTTCGGCGCCGAACACCCGTTCACCATGTACTGCTTCAACAACCTCGCCATGTACCACCGGGCCCTCGGCAACACCGAGAAGGCGGAGGAGCTGAGCCGGCACGCCCGCGACTGTCTGGCGGCGACGCTCGGGGACGACCACCCGGCCGTCTGCTCCGCGGGCCTCAACCTGGCCAACGCCTACGGGGACCGGGGCCTGTACGACCACGCCGAGCGCTCGGAACACCAGGCCGTGGAGGGGCTGCGCCGACGGTTCGGCGCGGACCACCCCGATGTGCTGGTCGGCATGGGCAACCTGACGATCACCCTGCGGGACAAGGGTCACGAGGAACGGGTGCGCTCTAGACGGCCACCAGCGGTGCGTCGTCGCGCCACTTGAGGATCTTGTCGAAGCTGACGATCGCGCCGCCGCGGCCCGGCTTGTTGCCGATGTGGACGTGGTCGGCGAGTTCCCGGATGAGGCAGAGGCCACGGCCGTCCTCGGCGTCGGCGGGGGCCGGACGGACCGGGCGGCGGTGCGGGAAGCCCGGGCCGGAGTCGGCGACCTCGATCCGGCACTTCTCACCGTCGAGGTAGGCCGTCACCCGGTACGCCTCGCTGCTGGTGCCGGCCGGGATCGCGCCGCCGTGCTCGACAGCGTTGGCACAGGCCTCGCTGAGGGCGATGGAGAGGTCGTAGGAGACGTCGGGATCGACGCCCGCGGTCTCCATCGTGCCGATCAGCAGCCGTCGGGCGAGCGGCACGCTCGCAGCCTCGCGCCGCAGATGGAGTGACCACCAGATGCTCATGCTCCAGCCTCCTGGCCGCGGCTCGACATACCGTTACGTATTGCCACCGAGGCCCGCCCGCAATCGCCCGGGACCCGTCTCTCCGCCCATACGGCGGATGCGTCCCCCGCACATTCGGTGTATGCGGACCGAACCCTTCCGAATCACCCGCCCCTTCCGCGCGCACCCACCTCCACCGCACGCCCCTGAACACCGCGCTCTCCCTCCCCGTACCTCAACCCATGAACCCGCCGAACCCGGCGGGGCGCCCCGGTGCGATGATGGGCCCGCCATGACTGTCCCCCACCCAGACCGCCCGGCCGCGCCACGCCGGACCCGCGCCGGAGGCGACCTCCGGGTCCTGCGGGCCGCGGTGTTCGCCGCGGTCTGTGTCGTGCTGGCCGGGGCCGGACACGCACTCGCCTCGTGCGCGACGGTCCCGCTGTGGAGTCTGGGCGTCGGGTTCGTCGGCACCTTCTGCGTCGCCGCCGCACTGGCCGGCCGGCAACGCTCGCTCCCGGGCATCGCGGCACTGCTGGCGGTGGGCCAGACCGTGCTGCACGTCCTGTTCGGCCTGAACCAGCACGGGGCGACCGGCGCGTCCCGCACGACGGAGGTGATGGACGCGGCGCTCATCGAGCGCGCGGCCCGCTTCGTGTGCGGCACGACCGCGGCGGCCCTGAGCCCCGAGCGGGCCCGCCGCATCCTCATCGACGCGGGAGTCGGCGGTACGCACGTCACGCACGACCCGGCGGACGCGATGACGACCGCGCCGGGCTCGTCCGCCGCCCTCCTGCCGTCCCTGCCCATGCTGCTCGGCCATGTGCTCGCGGCCGTGGCCGCCGGGTGGGTACTGCGCCACGGCGACCTCGCGCTGCTCCGTCTGACCCGGCTGGCGACCGAGGAGCCGCTCGTACGGTCGCTGCGTGGCGCGCTCGCGCTGGCGCGGGTCCTGCGGTCCGGGCTGCCGAGCACGCCGGAGGCGGTTTCGCGCGCCTTGCACACCGTGCACGTGGCGCCCGCCGCCCTGCGGACGACCGTGCTGCAGCACACCGTCGTCCGCCGCGGCCCGCCGGCCGCCGCCCCCGCCTTCATGCTCGCCGCCTGACCCGACGCACACTCACTCCGCACCAGGGAGAGGGCGTCCGTCGCCCGGCGCCGAGCCCCGCGCACCTGCTGCCGACCCCGGCCCCACGGCTCCACGGCTCCACGGCTCCACGGCTCCACGGCTCCACGGCTCCACGGCTCCAGCCTCACGGGCTCCGGCTCTGCGGCTTCCGATTCTGCGGATTCAGAACTCGGGCGCCTGTTGAGCCGGCCCGGGACCTGGACCCCGGGCTCGGACCTCACGGCTCGGACCGACAGGCTCGGATCCCCAGGCGCAGGCTCCCGGACCCGAAGCACCGGCTCCCAGCCGTGCTCCCGGTCCCGGCCGTGGATGCCGGCCCGGGCCACAGCCCGGCTGTCGGCTCGCGGGGTGCGCGGTCCCTCGTCCTCTCTTCTCCCTCACTCACTGTGGAGTGTCACCAGTCATGAAGGCTTCTCGTATCGCCGCCGTCGGCGCCCTCGTCGGCTCGGCCGTGTTCCTCCTGTCCGGCCCCGCGTTCGCGCACGTCAGCGTCGCGGCGGAGGGCACGGCGGCCAAGGGCGGGTACGCGACCGTCAACTTCAAGGTCCCCAACGAGCGCGACGACGCCACGACCACCAAGGTCGAGGTGAACTTCCCGACCGACCACCCGCTGGCCTCGGCCCAGCCGGAGGCCGTCCCCGGCTGGAAGATCCAGGTCACCAAGGCCAAGCTCGACAAGCCGCTCGAACTGCACGGCGAGCAGATCGACGAGGCCGTCTCCAAGATCACCTGGACCGCCACCGGCGACGGCATCGCGGCGGGCTTCTTCCAGAAGTTCCCGGTCTCCATCGGTCAACTCCCCGAGAACACCGACGAACTGGTCTTCAAGGCGCTCCAGACGTACTCCAACAAGGAGGTCGTCCGCTGGATCGAGGTGCCGCAGGACGGCCAGGAGGAGCCCGAGAACCCGGCGCCCGTGCTCGCGCTGTCCGCCGCGTCCGACGACCACCACGGCGCGTCCGGCGCCTCGAACGCCTCCGACGAGTCGAAGGACGCCGACGACGCCGAGGCCGCGTCGAACAAGACCACCGCCGCACCCGCCGGCAGCAGCGACACCACCGCCCGCGTCCTCGGCGTCGTCGGCATCGTCGTCGGCGCGGCGGGCGTGGCGTACGGCGTCCTCGCCGGCCGCCGGCGCACGAACGCCTGAGCCTCCGGCTTCCCGGCCTCTCCCTCGGCGCGCGCGGGTACGCCCCGTGCGCGCCGGGGCTCGAACCAACTGGACATCCCTCATGCGCACGAACACCAAGAAGAAGACGCTCGCGGCCGGTGCCCTGCTGGCCGCGGCCGTCCTCGGCCTCTCGGCCTGCGGCACGGGCGACAACTCCACCACGTCGGTCGCCGAGGTCTCCGACACCGGCCCCCAGAGGCACTTCACGGTCCTCGACCGGCCGTTCACCAAGCCGGACCTGGTCCTCACCGACACCAACGGCAAGTCGTACGACCTCCGCAAGGAGACCGCGGGCAAGCCGACGCTGATCTACTTCGGGTACACCAACTGCCCCGACGTCTGCCCGCTCACCATGAACAACCTCGCGGTCGCCAAGAAGGAGATCGCGAAGAAGGTGCCGAAGGCGGAGCTGGCGGACCTCCGGCTCGTCTTCGTCACCACCGACCCGGAGCGCGACACCTCGGCCGAACTGGGCAAGTGGCTCAAGGGCATCGACTCCGAGATCGTCGGCCTGACCGGCGACTTCGACGACATCCAGGCCGGCGCCCGCACCCTCCACATCTCCATCGCCCCGCCGACCAAGGACGAGAACGGCAAGACCGTCTCCGAGCACGGCACCCAGGTCATCGCGTTCTCGCCGAAGACCGACGACGGCTATGTGCTGTACGACGACAATGCCACCGTGCAGGACTACGAGAAGGGCCTGCCGAAGCTGCTCAAGGGCGAGAACCCGTGAGAGCACCGGCCGGCCCCGTCCTGATCACCGCCGCCGCGCTCGTCGCCCTGACGGGCTGCGGCTCCACCGACTCCTCTTCCTCCGGCTCCGCCGCGAAGCTGTCCGTGAAGGCGGCCTACATGCCGCAGCCCGTCACGGACTCCATGGCCGCCGGATACCTCGTCATCGAGAACGACGGCGGTACGGCGGACGAGCTGACCTCCGTCACCAGCGACCTCGCCCAGGACGTCACCGTCCACGAGACGACCGGGCAGTCGATGCGGGAGGTCGCGGGCCTGAAGGTCCCCGCCGACGGCGAACTCGTCCTGGAGACCGGTGGAAACCACCTGATGTTCGAGAACCTGAAGCGCAAGCCGAAGGAAGGCGAGACGGTGTCCCTGCGGTTGACCTTCACCACGTCCGAGGCCATCACGGTCGAGATGCCCGTGAAGTCGGCGACGTACCAGCCGACCAGCGGTCACTGAGGGAGGTAGCACCGGTGAGCCGGTTGAGGCCCTTGCTGTTGCTGTTGTTCGCCACCGTCGGAGCTCTGCTCGCCGGTGCCGTGCCCGTCTCCGCGCACGCCGCGCTGACCGGCAGCGACCCGCAACAGGGCTCGGTGGTCCAGGAGGCACCGGACCAGGTGTCGCTCACCTTCTCCGAGAAGGTCGCGGTGTCCGACGGTTCGGTGCGCGTGTACGACCCCAAGGGCAAGGAGGCCGACACCGGCGAGGTCACCGATCTGGGCGGGAACAGCTATGCCGTCGGGCTGCACTCGGGCCTGCCCGACGGGACGTTCACCGTCACCTACCAGGTCGTCTCGGCGGACAGCCACCCTGTCTCCGGTGCCTTCACCTTCTCGGTGGGGGCGCCGTCCAAGACGACGGTCGCGGTACCCGAGCAGGGCGCGGGCGGCGGGCTCGTCGGCGGCCTCTACGGCGTCGCGCGCTATCTGTCGTACGCCGGTTTCATCCTGCTGGTCGGCGGCGCGACCTTCGTACTGGCCTGCTGGCAGCGCGGCGCCGGGGTACGGCCCGTGCAGCGGCTCGTGGTGGCCGGGTGGCTCACGCTGACCATCGCCACCCTCACGATGCTGCTGCTGCGCGGTGCCTACACCGGCTCCGGCAAGTTCGGCGACGTCTTGGACCTGGACCTCCTCAGCCAGGTCCTCCAGACGAAGACCGGCGCCGCCCTGGTCTCCCGTCTGCTGCTCCTCGCCGCCGCGGCCCTGTTCATCGCGGTGCTGTTCGGCGCGTACGCACGGCGGTACGAGGAGACCGAGGAAGCCGGGGACGCCGGGGACGCCGGGGACGCAGCCACGGCGGCCGCCGGCACCGCGCGCGTCGCCGACGATGCGGACTCCCGGGACGACGCCGACACGGACACCGACGCGGACTCCGAGCACCACGACCCGTCCCTCCAGCGGGACCTCACCTTCGGGCTGGCCGTCGGCGGGGGCGTGGTCGCGGCCGGCCTCGCCGCGAGCTGGGCGATGGCCGAGCACGCCTCGACCGGTATCCAGACCGGCATCTCGATGCCCCTGGACGTCGTGCACCTGCTGGCCGTCGCCGCCTGGCTGGGCGGCCTGGCGACGCTCCTCGTGGCACTCTTCCGAGCACCCGTGGGCGCGCAGATCGAGACCGGGGCCGTACGGCGGTTCTCGCGGCTCGCGTTCGGCAGCGTGCTCGTGCTGGCCGCGACCGGGATCTACCAGTCGTGGCGCCAGGTCGGCAGCTGGTCCGCGCTGACCGGCACGTCGTACGGGCAACTCCTCCTCGTGAAGATCGGCCTGGTGGCCGTCCTGGTCGGGATCGCGTGGATCTCGCGCCGGTGGACCTCGCAGCTGGCGGAGGCGCCTGCCGCGCTGGAGACGCAAGCTGCTCGGGAGACGCAAGCCGCTCAGGAGAAGGGGGCCGCCGAGGAGAAGGAGCCGGTGGTCGCGCACGCGGCGGTCGGTTCCACGAAGGCGACCGGCGAGGGCGCGGAGCGGGCCGCCCAGCTCGCCCGGCAGCGGGCGGCGGTGGCGAGCGCGCGCGAGAAACGGCTGCGGGACGCGGATCCGGGCCGTCCCGGTCTGCGTCGGTCCGTGCTGGCGGAGGCGGGCGTCGCCGTCGTCCTGCTCGCCGTCACCACGGTGCTGACGGCCACCGAGCCGGGGCGCACGGTGGAGGAGGCCGAGGCGGCCAAGGCGGCCGTGACGCAGCAGGACGAGACGTCGGGCGCGCTGGCGTTGGACATGTCGTTCGACACCGGTGGCAAGAACGGCCAGGGCGTCGCCCGGCTGCAGATCGACCCCGCACGGGTGGGTGCCAACGAGATGCACGTCTACGTCCAGGGGCCCGACGGCAAACCCATCGACGTCCCCGAGGTGAAGGTCGCCTTCACCCTGGAGGCCAAGAAGATCGGCCCGCTGCCCGTGGTCCCCGAACGCGTCACCACCGGCCACTGGACGGCGAGTGGCGTACAGGTCCCCATGGCGGGCGACTGGAAGATCGAGATGACCGTACGGACATCCGACATCGACCAGGCGACCGTCAGCAAGAACGCGAAGATCGGCTGAAACACACCATGGCTGACCAGGACCTCGTCGAAGACGGCCCCGCCCGGAGAGGAGCACGGGGCGGCGGTGACCACACCGCCGCCGCACGGGTGCGGGCGACCACGGACGACTCACCGTCGTCGTCCGTCGGTGCGGAACAGAAACGGGAAGGGGACCGACCGCACGGGAGCCCCGCGAGCGGACCCATCTCCCGCCGCCGCCTGCTCGGCACGGCCGGCGTCACCGGTCTCGCGCTGGGTGCGGCGGGCGCCGCCGCAGGCTACGCGGCGGGCTCCGCCTCCTCGTCCTCCGCCGAGAAGGTCACCCCGCTGTCCTCCCTCGGCGCGGGGGAGGTCATGTTTCACGTGAAACATCAGCCGGGGATCACCACCCCGCTCCAGGCGCGTGGCCATCTCGTCGCCTTCGACCTGGCTGCCGGGGCCGGGCGCAAGGAGGCCGCCGCCCTGCTGCGCCGCTGGTCGGACACGGCCCGGCGGCTGATGGCGGGCGAGCCCGCGGCTCAGGACGACACCGCGATCGCCCTGGACGCCGGGCCCTCGTCGTTGACGGTCACCTTCGGCTTCGGACACAGCTTCTTCGCCCGTACCGGCCTCGAGAAGCAGCGCCCGGAGTCCCTGGACCCACTGCCGGACTTCTCCTCGGACCAGCTCGACAGGTCGCGCAGCGACGGCGATCTGTGGGTGCAGATCGGCGCGGACGACGCGCTCGTCGCCTTCCACGCCCTGCGCGCGATCCAGAAGGACGCGGGCGGCGCGGCCCGGGTGCGGTGGCAGATGAACGGCTTCAACCGCTCGCCGGGCGCCACGGCCCACCCCATGACCGCCCGCAACCTGATGGGGCAGGTCGACGGCACCCGCAACCCCAAGCCGACCGAGTCCGACTTCGACGAGCGGATCTTCGTGCCCGGGTCCGCCTCACCGAGCACCTCCGGCGATCCCGCCTGGATGGCGAACGGGTCCTACGCCGTCGTACGCCGTATCCGCATGCTCCTCGACGACTGGGAGCAGCTCTCACTCAAGGAGCAGGAGGACGTCATCGGGCGCCGCAAGTCCGACGGCGCCCCGCTGAGCGGGGGCTCGAAGGCCACGGAGACGACCGCGATGGATCTGGAGAAGACGGACGCCGAGGGCAGTCTCCTGGTCCCGATCAACGCGCACGCCCGTATCTCCCGCCCCGACCAGAACGGCGGCGCGGCCATGCTCCGCCGCCCGTTCTCCTTCCACGACGGCATCGACGCGAAGGGCGTCCCTGATGCCGGTCTCCTCTTCGTCTGCTGGCAGGCCGACCCGCTCCGCGGCTTCGTCACCGTCCAGCGCAAACTCGACCGCGGCGACGCCCTGTCGAAGTTCATCCGCCACGAGTCGAGCGGCCTCTTCGCGGTGCCGGGAGGCGCGTCGGAGGGGGAGTACGTGGGGCAGGGTCTGCTGGAGGGCTGACGGCCGCGGGGCCGGGCCGAGAGTCGTACGGCTGCACCGGGGCCCATTAGGGTGAGTCCATGTCAGCCAGCTACGTGTACCTCGGCCCCGAGGGCACCTTCACCGAGGTCGCCCTGCGCACGCTGCCGGAGGCCGCGACCCGCGAGCTCGTCCCGATGGTGTCCGTGCCCGCCGCGCTCGACGCCGTCCGCAACGGTGAGGCCGAGGCCGCGTTCGTCCCGATCGAGAACTCCGTGGAGGGCGGCATCACGACCACGCTCGACGAGCTGGTGGCCGGGGCCCCCCTGATGATCTACCGCGAGGTGCTCCTCTCGATCACCTTCGCGCTCCTGGTCCGGCCGGGCACCCAGCTCTCGGACATCAAGACGGTCACCGCACACCCGGCCGCCCAGCCGCAGGTCCGCAAGTGGATGAAGGCCAACCTCCCGCCCGACGTGGTCTGGGAGTCCGCCGCCTCGAACGCCGACGGTGCCCGTCTCGTGCAGGAAGGCCGTTACGACGCCGCCTTCGCCGGAGAGTTCGCGGCCTCGCGCTACGGCCTGGAGGCCCTGCAGACCGAGATCCACGACGCGGAGAACGCCCAGACCCGGTTCGTCCTGGTCGGCCGTCCCGCCCGGCCGGCCGCCCCGACCGGCTCCGACAAGACGTCCGTCGTCATCTGGCAGCGCGACGACCACCCCGGTGGACTGCGCGACCTGCTCGGCGAGTTCGCCGTCCGCGGCGTGAACCTCATGCTTCTGCAGTCCCGCCCGACCGGCGAGGGCATCGGCAACTACTGCTTCGCCATCGATGCCGAGGGCCATATCGCCGACCGGCGGGTGGCGGAGGCGCTGATGGGCCTCAAGCGGGTCTGCCTCCAGGTCCGCTTCCTCGGTTCGTACCCGCGTGCGGACGCCGCCACCGCGAAGGTCCGGCCCACGCTGCCGGGCACCTCCGACACCGAGTTCGTGGCCGCGGCGGACTGGGTGGCGCGCTGCCAGGACGGCCGGTTCTGACCCGGCCCGCCGTCGGTGCTACCTGCTTATTTTCTTTGTCCACAGAAGTTATCCACAGGGCACCTTCTCGACCTGGGGACAAGTCGACAACACAGCCCCACTCAGTCGACAAATCCCCTTCGTGAGCCGTGCTGCGTCCACAACCCCATGGGTCACCCTTCGCCCATGTGTTTCCTCCCGTCAATCCTTTAGAGCGACCCATTCCCACGTCAATCCACTCGAAAGTGGGCGTGAAGGCGGTTTGGGCCGGGAATCCTCAGGACGGCGCCCGACTTCCCCGGCGATCTTCTCGGACGTCCACAGATCTTTCGCACAGCCTGTGGATAACTCTGCGGCACTGTGGAGTCCTGTGGACGAACGATCCCCAAGTCCCTTGCCGCACAAGGAAGTCGAGTCAACCAGGCGCCGCACCCCCACCCCCTTTCAGGGGGTCGCCTTTCAGTTCATTGACTTTCACCAGCGCCTGCCATGGCGGGCCCAGGCGATCGACATTCCGCTTAAAGTGCCTCATAAAGGGCGTACCGCGAATTCAAGTCGTGGGTCGGAACCACGCACCGGTAGCCTTGAGGGGTGATTGACCTTCGCCTGCTCCGTGAGGACCCCGACCGTGTGCGCGCGTCCCAGCGCGCCCGTGGAGAGGACGTCGCGCTCGTCGACTCCCTCCTGTCCGCCGACGAGCGGCGCAGGTCGTCCGGCGTCCGCTTCGACGAGCTCCGTGCCGAGCAGAAGTCGCTCGGCAAGCTGATCCCCAAGGCCTCCGCCCAGGAGAAGGCCGAGCTGCTCAAGCGCGCGGAACAGCTCAAGGCCGACGTCAAGGCCGCCGACGCCGAGCGTGACGCGGCCGACACCGAGACCCAGGAGCTCCTCCTCCAGCTCGGCAACCTCGTCCACCCCGATGTCCCCGTCGGCGGCGAGGAGGACTTCGTCACGCTGGAGACGCACGGCGAGATCCGTGACTTCGCGGCCGAGGGCTTCGAGCCGAAGGACCACCTCGAACTCGGCACGATCCTCGGCGCCATCGACACCGAGCGCGGCGCCAAGGTCTCCGGCTCGCGCTTCTACTTCCTGACGGGCGTCGGTGCCCTGCTGGAACTCGCCCTGGTCAACGCGGCGATCGCCCAGGCCACCGCGGCCGGCTTCACCCCGATGCTGACTCCGGCGCTGGTCCGCCCGCAGTCGATGGCCGGCACCGGCTTCCTCGGCCAGGCCGCCCAGGACGTCTACCACCTCGACAAGGACGACCTGTACCTGGTCGGCACCTCCGAGGTCGCGCTCGCGGCGTACCACATGGACGAGATCATCGACGCCGACCGCCTCCCCCTGCGGTACGCGGGCTTCTCCCCCTGCTTCCGCCGTGAGGCCGGTTCGCACGGCAAGGACACCCGGGGCATCTTCCGCGTCCACCAGTTCGACAAGGTCGAGATGTTCTCGTACGTCGCGCCGGAGGACTCGCAGGCGGAGCACCAGCGTCTGCTGGACTGGGAGAAGCAGTGGCTGACGTCGCTCGAACTGCCCTTCCGCGTCATCGACGTCGCCTCCGCCGACCTCGGCTCCTCGGCCTCGCGCAAGTTCGACTGCGAGGCGTGGATCCCGACCCAGGGCAAGTACCGCGAGCTGACCTCGACGTCCGACTGCACGGAGTTCCAGTCGCGCCGCCTGCAGATCCGTGTCCGTGACGGCAAGCAGGTCAAGCCGCTGGCCACGCTCAACGGCACGCTCTGCGCCGTCCCGCGCACCATCGTGGCGATCCTCGAGAACCATCAGCAGGCCGACGGCTCGGTCCGCGTCCCCGAGATCCTGCGTCCGTACCTGGGCGGCCGCGAGGTGCTGGAGCCGGTAGCCAAGTGAGCGAAGCGGCAGCCACCGGGGGATCCACGGACCCAGGCGAGAGCGCGGTGTCGGAGGCGCCCGTCGCGTCCGACGCGGCCACGGCCTCCGGAACGACCACGGTCTCCGAACGGTCCGTGACGCCCCCGGGCTTCCCCTACAAGCTGATCGCGACCGACCTCGACGGAACGCTTCTCCAGTCCGACGACACGGTCTCCCGGCGCACCCGGGAAGCGCTCGCCGCGGCCACCGCGGCGGGCGCCGCCCACATCGTCGTCACCGGCCGGGCCGTCCCCTGGACCCGCCACATCCTCGACGACCTCGGCTACCGGGGACTGGCCGTCTGCGGCCAGGGCGCACAGGTCTACGACGCCGGAGAGCACCGGCTGCTCACGGCCGTCACCCTGGACCGACAGCTCGCCGCGGTCGCCCTCGCGAAGATCGAGGCGGAGGTCGGCCCCCTGCACCTGGCCGCCAGCCGCGCGGGCCTGGACGGCGAGATCCTGGTCGGCAGCGGGTACTCCCTGCACGGCTCGCTCCCCACGATCCCGCTCGCGGACGTCTCCGACCTCTGGACGTCCCCGCTCAACAAGATCTACATACAGCACCCCACCCTGACCTCGGACGAACTCACCGAGGCCGCCCGTCAGGCTGCCGGCGGCTTCGTCACGGTCGCCATGGCCGGTGAGGGCATCGTCGAGCTGCTCCCCCTCGGCCTCACCAAGGCCACCGGGCTCTCCATCGCCGCCCGCCGCCTCGGGGTGAAGCGCACGGACACCATCGCCTTCGGCGACATGCCCAACGACATCCCGATGTTCACCTGGTCCACCCACGGCGTGGCCATGGCCAACGCCCACCCCGACCTCAAGGTCGTCGCCGACGAAGTGACCTCCTCGAACGAGGACGACGGCATCGCCGAGGTACTGGAACGCCTGCTGCCTTGACCGAACCGAAGGCCCCCGCCGCGGCGGGGGCCTGGGGAAGCGGGGCGACAGTGCCGGAGGGACGAGGGACCTCTGGCCGGGCGACCTCACCGCCCCACGTGCGCTGACGCGGCAACATCCTGACGGCGCCTCGGACCAGACGTGTGCGCCCGGCAAGGACACCCGGCCCACCCGGCGCCGCCCCTCGGCTCCCCGACCGCCGCCGCGAGACCCGGCACAGCCCCGAGAAGCCTCTCCGCCCACACCCCTTGGCCCAACGAACCCGGCACAGCGCCCGGGGGCCTCTCTACACACACGCCCTCGCCCGACGAACCCGGCACAGCCCAGTTGAGCCTGTCTACACACCCCCTGGCCCAACGAGCCCGGCACAGCGCCCGGGGGCCTCTCTACACACACGCCCTCGCCCAACGAACCCGGCCAAGTCACAGCGACAGCGAAACGGCGGAGGATGCACGGATCGAACGTGCGCGGGCAGAACCCGACCACGGCTTAGCAAGCCGGTGCCTTACCACTCGGCCAATCCTCCGGGTGGGCGGCCCACGCGAAGCGATTCGCGTGCTCGAAGCGGCCGCCCCGGGCAGCCCCCCACTGGGGGGACGGACTCGACGGAGGGGTAACTACTCCGGAGTCCGTCGTGGGCCGCCCTGCGGGGAACTCGACGTACTGCGCCTGAAGGACAGCATCGCCGGGCTCCTCTCCCAGTACGTGACGCCGATCCGATCCGGCGACCTGGACACCAACCACTGTGCCCGGCGGCCGAGTTGCCCGCCACCGAATATCGGCCGCGCACCCCCGGCCACTCCGAACGGTCAGCGGCGGCGCCACTTGCGACGTCGCGCCTTGCTGAAGAACCACCCGGCGGGCGGCTCGTCCGAGCGCCAGGGCTGGGGATCCGGAGCCTGCCCCCGCCACCGCGCCGCCAACATCCGGGCCCGCGCCGACGGTTCGGCCGTCTCGGCGGACCGTATGAAGTCCTCGTCCAGCACGAGGTCGTCCCAGACGTCCTCGCCCGCGCCCCGCGTCTCGCCTCCGTCGGACGGATGCTCCGCCGTCATCCCCGTTCCTCCCGCCCTCTGGCCGCCCTTCCTGGCCGGTGTGTCCCGTGTATCCGTCCGCCCAGTCTGCCCGGGCGGGCGTGAAGCCTCCGTCAAGACCGCGAGAGCGGGGCCTCCGGGGCGGCGGCTCGCCCCGGAGGGTCCCGTCACTCCTCGCCGGCGAGCTTCAGCGTCCGCAGCTTCTGTCCCGCGTACCAGGTCGCGCCCGCCGTGACGACCGTCAGCAGGATCACCGCGGTCGGCAGCCCCACGTCGGAGGTCACCAGGTTGCCGTCGGTGACCTTCTGGGCGACGGCGAGCGCCCACTGCTGGACGCTGAGGGTGCGTGCCCCGTCCACCAGGGAACCGAAGAGGGTCTCCCAGACGAGGGCGTACACGAGCCCGAAGACGACCGCGTGCCGGGTGACCGTCCCGAGGAGCAGGAACATCGCGGCGTACGCGATCGAGGCGACCAGCGCCGCCACGGTGTAGGCGACGGCGATCTGCTGCCCGTTGCCGTTGAGGATCAGGCCCGCGATCAGCGTCGGTACGGCCGAGAAGGCCATGGTCACCGCGATCGCCACGACCAGCTTGGTGAAGATGATCGTCGGCCGTTTCACCGGCTTGGCGAGCAGATACACCACCGAGCCGTCGTCGATCTCCGGTCCGATCGCGCCCGTTCCCGCGATGACGCCGATGATCGGCACCATCGTGGCGAGCGCGAATCCGCCCAGCAGATCCGCCGCCACCTGGTCGTCGGCGCCGCTCAGGGCGCGTACGGCCACGGAGAGCACGATCAACAGGGCGGGCAGCGCACTGAGAATGAGGGCCCGACGGCGGCCGAGCAGGGCCCGGTAGGTGAGCCGGGCGACTGTGGGGTCGTACATCTTCGGCCTCCTACGCCGCGACGAGATACGAGAAGACGGACTCGAGGGACTCGTCCGACGGCGAGACCGTGAGCAGACGGATGCCGTGGTCCCGGGCCACCCTCGGCAGCAGGGTCGTGAACCGCCCGAAGTCGACGGCCTGGATGCGCAACGCACCCTCGGCCAGATCCACTTCGATCCCGGCGGTCGACGGGTCGGCGATCAGCGCGGCGGCCAGGGCCCGGTCGTCGCTGGAGCGCACCAGATAGCGGTGAGGGCGGTCGGTCATCAGCCGGCGGATGCGCCGGAAGTCGCCGCTCGCCGCGTGCCGTCCGGCGACGATCACCTCGATGTGGGCCGCCAACTGCTCGACCTCCTCGAGGATGTGGGACGAGAACAGCACGGTGCGGCCCTCGTCGCCCATCCGCCGCAGCAGGTCCATGAGCTGCATGCGCTGACGCGGGTCCATGCCGTTGAACGGCTCGTCGAGGAGGAGCAGCGACGGTTCGTGGACCAGCGCCGACGCCATCTTCACGCGCTGGCGCATGCCCTTGGAGTACGTCGAGATCTTGCGGTCCTGCGCGTACTCCATCTCCACCGTGGCGAGCGCCCGCTGGGCGGCCGTCGCCCCGAGGCCGTGCAACTCGGCGTTGGCGACGACGAATTCGCGGCCCGTGAGGAAGTCGTACATCGCCTCGCGCTCGGGCACGATGCCGATGTGCTTGTAGATCTGCTCGTTGCGCCACACCGGCGTCCCGTCGAGGGTGACGGAGCCCGTGGAGGGGGCGAGGAAGCCGCCCATCATGTTGATGAGGGTGGACTTGCCGGCGCCGTTCGGGCCGAGCAGGCCGGTGACTCCGGGGCCGATCGTCATCGTGACGTCGTTGACCGCCACCACGTTGCCGAACCAGCGGGAGACGTGGTCGATGTTGAGCGTGGTCACAGCCCGACCTTTCGGTAGCGGCGCATCAGCAGGCCGTAGGAGCCGGCGATGAGACCCAGGACGACGAGGACGTAGAGGGCTCCCTGCCCGTCGGAGGGCCCGTGCCCGCCGGGGAAGGCGGAGGTGGCGCCCAGGAAGGCGGTCTGTACGCCGTCGATGAGGGTGATGGGCGAGAAGAAGCCGAGCCAG
This sequence comes from Streptomyces sp. MNU76, assembly GCF_020982545.1. Taxonomy (GTDB): domain Bacteria; phylum Actinomycetota; class Actinomycetes; order Streptomycetales; family Streptomycetaceae; genus Streptomyces. Next base: position 288,219 of record NZ_JAJKLK010000009.1, read on the forward strand.
GGCACCGTGTCCGAGCTGTTCTGCTCGGTGGCGATGGCCTGGACGACGGAGACCGCGCCGTAGGAGATGGTCAGGACGGCGATGACGGCCGCGATGCCGAAGCCCCGCCGCGGGGTGACCGCCGAGATCACCAGGCCGATACCGGCGAAGAGGAGCGACAGCAACGCCACGGACACCAGTCCCTGTGCCAGTCCCTTGGTCTGGTCGGTGAAGTCGAGCTTGGCCAGCAGCGCGCCGATGTAGAGCACGAGCAGGGGCACCGCGGTGAGGATGAACAGCGCCGAGGTCAGCGCCGCGAACTTCGCGCGGACGTAGTCGGCGGTCTCGATCGGGCGCGAGAAGTACAGCGGGACGGTCTTGAACCGCAGGTCGCGCGAGACGGCCTGCGGTGCCTGGGAGGCCACGTACAGGCCGATGACGGCCTGCATGATCACCGCGTAGTCGGTGTACTTCACGGGCAGGTCGTTGGCCTGGGTGGCGACCGCCACCGCCACCATGATGGCCGCCGGCACGCACATGACCGCGAACAGCAGCATGGGCAGCACCTTCGACTTGGCCGAGCGGCCCAGTCCGTAGGCGCCGCGCAGCGACTGCGAGTACAGCGAGCGCCGGGCGTAGGCGCGGCCGAGGCGGGGGCCGTCGTAGGAGCGGTATCCGATGTTGTGGATACGGCTCTGCTCGCCCGTGCGGGCGGGCTGTCCGCCGCTGAGGGACGGTGCCGGCGCACCGTGCTGCTCAACCGCCATGGCCGACCGCCTCCTTTCCTGCGTCCTGGGCGCTGAGGGTGCCGGTCTGCGCGTCGTGGTCCTGGAAGACCTCGGCGATCTGGTGCCTGCGCTGCTCCATACGGACCAGACCGAGGCCCAGGTCGGCGACGACGTCCCGGACCAGGTCGTAGGTCTCCTCGCCCTGGGCGGTGAGCAACAGGATGTGCCCGGCGCCGGGGAGGCCGCTGCCGTCGGAGACGGTGACGCCGCGTGCGTGGAGTGCCTGCCGCAGCGCGCCCGTGCCGTCCGGGTGCTCGTCGCTGTCGGTGACCTCGATCGCGAGGGTCGCGGTGCTCTGGGTGAAGTCCCTGGTGGAGCTGGACCGCAGAAGCTTGCCGCCGTCGACGACGACCACGTGGTCGCAGGTGCGCTCCAGCTCGCCGAGGAGATGGGAGGTGACGAGGACGGAGATGCCGAAGTCGGTGTGGATGCGGCGGATGAGGCCGAGCATCTCGTCCCGGCCGACCGGGTCCAGGCCGTTGGTCGGCTCGTCCAGGAAGACCAGCTGCGGATCGTGCACCAGGGCCTGGGCGAGCTTCACCCGCTGCTTCATGCCCGTGGAGTAGCCGCCGATGGGGCGGTACCGCTCCTCGTACAGGCCGACATGACGCAGGGTGTCCGCGGTGCGCTCGCGCGCGGCGGTCGGCGGGAGTCCGGACATGCGGGCCATGTGCACGACGAACTCGGTGGCCGAGACGTCGGGGGGCAGGCAGTCGTGCTCCGGCATGTACCCCACGCGCTCGCGGATGGCGCCGCCCTTGGTGGCGACGTCGAGGCCGAGCACTTCCGCACGGCCCTCCGAGGCGGGGGACAGACCCAGCAGGATTTTGATCAGTGTGGACTTGCCGGCGCCATTGGCACCGACGAGTCCGGTCACACCGGGTCCGATGTCCACGGAGAGCCGGTCAAGAGCGGTCACCCTCGGGAACCGCTTGCTCAGGCTTTCGGTCGCGATCACAGTCACGATTTAGACATTAGGGGCGCGGGACGCCGCGGTCGTCAGCCCGCGGGGTTGCTTCTTCCTCACCCTCGAGTCGTACGGGCTCCTAGGGGGCCTCCACCGCCGGTCCCCCTAGGGGTCACCCTGAAGGTCGAGTGACGGGACGGCTCCGAGCCGCCGTCCTTGGGCGGCCGGGTGCGGCCATGAGGGGCCGTCATGAGAGGGAACGTCCGGCGCCGCCGTTTCGTGCCCGCGTTCGCTCGGTTCTTCGGGTTGTACTTCGGGTTGTTCTGCGGGCCTGTTTTCTCGGTCTGCGGGCCTGTTTTCTCGGCGTTCCTGTCGTCACGCCCGGCGGTTTTCCACAGCCCGTACGCGCCCGTTGACGCGGCCACCGCTCACTGGCACAGTCGTTGATGTCACGGCGCGAGCACGGACCGTAGTCGACGTAGGCGGGCGGGGTGGTGGCCTCGGCCGAAGGGGGAGACATGGCGGATGCGGGAACGCTCGAAGGCGCGCGGGAGCGCAGGGTGCGTGCGGACGGGGTCGAGCTGAGCGTCGCCGAACTGGGCGACCCCGAGCGCCCGACCATTCTGTTCGTGCACGGCTATCCCGACTCCAAGGAGGTCTGGTCCGAGGTGGCCGTACGGCTCGCGGAGCGCTTCCACGTGGTGCTCTACGACGTGCGCGGCCACGGCGGCTCCACGGCGCCGAAGCCGCTGCAGGGCGGATTCACGCTGGAGAAGCTGACGGACGACTTCCTGGCCGTCGCGGACGCCGTCAGCCCGGACCGCCCCGTGCACCTGGTGGGACACGACTGGGGATCGGTCCAGGGCTGGGAGTTCGCGACGGTCGTGCGCACCGAGGGGCGCGTCGCGTCCTTCACGTCGATGTCCGGCCCCTCCCTCGACCACATGGGGCACTGGATCAAACGGCGGGTGCGACGCCCGACCCCGTCCCGGATCGGCCAGCTCCTGGGCCAGGGAGCCCGGTCCTGGTACATCTACGTGCTGCACACCCCCGTACTGCCCGAGCTCGCCTGGCGCGGCCCTCTCGGCAAGTGGTGGCCCGGCGTGGTCCGTAGAGCCGAGAAGCTGCCCCCGGGCGACTACCCGAGCGCGTCGTTGCCCACCGACGCCGCGCACGGGGCCTGGCTGTACCGGGACAACATGCGCGCCCGTCTGTCCCGCCCCCGGGACGACGCGTACGCCCATGTGCCCGTGCAGCTCATCACGACCCTGGGCGACCAGTTCCTCTCCGAACGGCTCTACGACGACCTGGAGTCATGGGTTCCGCGCCTCACCCGCCGCACGCTGCCGGCCAAGCACTGGATCCCACGCACCCGGCCCGATCAACTGGCCGTCTGGATAGCCGACTTCGTCACGGCGACCGAGGGCGGGCGCGAGGCCCCGACGGCCACCGGGAAGCACACGGACCGATTCGGCGGGCAGTTGGTGCTGGTCACCGGCGCGGCCGACGGCATCGGCCGGGCCACGGCCCTCGCGTTCGCCGAGTCGGGGGCACGCGTCGTCGCCGTCGACGTGAACGCCGAAGGGGCGGCCCGCACCGCCGAGTCGTCCCGGCAGCGCGGCGCCCCCGAAGCCTGGGCGGAGGCGGTCGACGTCTCGGACGAGCAGGCCATGGCGAAGCTCGCCGAGAAGGTCGCCACCGAGTACGGCGTGGTCGACGTGCTGGTGAACAACGCGGGGATCGGGCTGTCCGGGTCCTTCCTGGACACCTCTGTCGAGGACTGGCGCAAGGTCCTCGACGTCAACCTCTGGGGCGTGATCCACGGCTGCCGGCTCTTCGGCAGGCAGATGGCCGAGCGCGGCCAGGGCGGCCACATCGTCAACATCGCCTCGGCCGCCGCGTATCTGCCCTCCCGCTCGCTGCCCGCGTACAGCACCTCCAAGGCGGCGGTCCTGATGCTCAGCGAGTGTCTGCGCGCGGAACTGGCCGGGCGGGACATCGGGGTGTCGGCGATCTGTCCCGGCATCGTCAACACCTCCATCACGTCGACCGCGCGCTTCGCCGGTGTCGACGCCGCAGAGGAGAAGCGCCGGCAGCGGAGGGCCGCGAAGCTCTACGGGCTGCGGAACTACCCGCCGGAGAAGGTCGCGGAAGCCGTCCTGCGCGCCGTCGTCCGCGACCAGGCGGTCGTCCCCGTCACCCCGGAGGCCCGCGGCGGACGCTTCATGTCCCGGTTCACTCCCCGGGCACTGCGTGCGCTCGCCCGTATGGAGCCGCCACTGTGAGCCGTCGGGACGAGCGGGACGAGCGGGACGACGCACCGGCGGGCGCCATGTACCGCATCGACGACCTGGCACACCACAGCGGCGTCACGGTCCGCACGATCCGCGCCTACCAGGACCGCGGACTCCTCCCGAGCCCCGAGCGGCGCGGCCGCGCCAACGTGTACTCCGACGCGCACCTGACCAGGCTGCGCCAGATCGCCGACCTCCTCGACCGCGGCTACACCCTCGCCTCCATCAAGGAGCTCCTGGAGGCGGGGGACACGGGCCGCGGTCTCGGCGGGGTCCTCGGCCTGGCCGCGGAGGTCGAGGGAGCGTGGACCGACGAGAGGGCCGTACGGATCTCGCGGACCGAGTTGATCGAACGGTTCGGCGGCACTCCCGACGAGACGGCGGTGGCGGACGCCGTCGACCTGGGTGTACTGGTGCCGGTTCCGGACGACGAGGACCTGTTCCTCGTGCCGAGCCCCCAAGAGCTGTCCGTGGCTGCCGAGTTGCACGCGGCCGGGGTGCCGCTGTCCGCGATCGCCGGTCATCTACGGGAGTTGAGGGGTCAGGTCGAGCACATCGCCACGCGTTTCCTGGAGTTCACCACCGAGCATGTGTTCGCCCTCTCTCTCGGGCAGCACCGGCCACCGACCGAGGCCGACGCGGTCGAGGCGGCCGCGCTCGTGCGGCGGCTGAGGCCGCTCGCGCGGCAGACGGTGGACGCCGAACTCGCACGCGCGATGCGGCTGTTCGCCACCCGCCGACTGCGCCGTCATCTCGGCTCCGACGCGCGGGCCGAACCCGAGGAAGAGTCGCGTTCCGTGCTCATCGCGGCGTCCACGATACGAGCGGTGGAGAAGCTGGTTGGTCCGGAGCAGGTGTCCACCTTCGTCACAGCCGCCGCCGAACGCGAGGTGCAGTCGCGCGCTTTGGACGCTCTTGCCGCAAATACGGAAGAAATTAGATAAATTGATCAATAACCATGAATCTGACAGGTCGTTGTCCACAGAATCTTCAATTCCCCTGTGGATAACTACACTTGGCTGTGGATCAAACATCCGCGGCAAAATCAAGTGCGTGACGCGCATCTCGCCGGGCACGCTGGCGAGATGAACGAACGACGTACCGTGAGAGTGTCGAAGTACCTCTCGAAGCACCTGAGACACCAGCCGGAGCGGATCGGGCTCACGCTCGACGAGGGCGGCTGGGTCGGGATCGACACCCTCATGGCGGCGGCCGCCGCCCACGGCTTCCCCTTCACCAGGGCCGAGCTCGACCATGTGGTCGAGGTCAACGACAAGCGACGCTTCGCGGTCGACGGCGACCGGATCCGCGCCAACCAGGGCCACACCGTCGAGGTCGACCTGGGCCTGTCCCCGGCCACCCCGCCCGCGTACCTCTACCACGGGACCGTCGCGGCCTACCTGGGCGCGATCCGCGCCGAGGGACTGCGCGCCATGAACCGGCACGACGTGCACCTCTCACCCGACCGCGAGACCGCCACCCGTGTCGGCGCCCGCCGGGGCCGCCCCGTCGTGCTGTCGGTGGACGCGGGCGCCATGCACCGCGACGGCCACGTCTTCCGTGTCAGCGACAACGGGGTGTGGCTGACCGAGACGGTTCCGCCCCGGTACCTGCGGTTTCCCGAGTCGCACTGAGCGCAACCACACCACGGGGGCCTTTACGCTCGGGGGTATGAGTCTGCGTCTGAACACCGTGATCCTGCCGTGCCCACCCTGACCGCGGCGGCCGCCGTCACCGACCGCGCATCCGCCTCGGCACGCTCGTGACCTCAGCCAAGGCTTTTTCACGCATCACGTCCTGACCTGCGACAACGCGGCCGGGATGCTGAGGACATGTTCGCAGGGCTGACCACCTGGCAAACGCTGTGGTGAGCAGATGGGCAGACTCCCCTCGGCCCCCAGCCCCTCGGCCCTTGTAGAAGGCCAATGACCACTCAGCGCAGCTGGGCCTGCGCTTCCATAGCGATCTGCTCGAAGACCTTCTCATCCGCGGCGAAGTCCGAGTCGGGGATCGGCCAGTGCAGCACGATCTCGGTGAACCCCAGCTCCCGGTGTCGGCCCGCGAAGTCCACGAACGCGTCCAGGGACTCCAGCGGACGGCCACGGTCCGGTGTGAAACCGGTGAGCAGGACCTTGCCGAGCTCGGCCACATCGCGGCCGATCTCGGCGCACGCGTCGGCCAGTTTCTCGACCTGTCCGCGAATAGCCCGAACCGACTGCTCGGGGGTGCCCGACTCGAACAGCTTGGGGTCGCCGGTGGTCACCCACGCCTGCCCGTACCGCGCGGCGAGGCGGAGCCCGCGCGGCCCGGTCGCGGCCACCATGAAGGGCAACCGGGGGCGCTGCACACAGCCCGGGATGTTGCGCGCCTCGTGCGCCGAGTAGAAGTCGCCGTCGTACGACACCGAGTCCTCGGTCAGTAGCCGGTCCAGAAGCTGGACGAACTCGGCGAACCGGTCGGCACGCTCGCGCGGCGACCACGGCTCCTGCCCGAGCACGGTGGCGTCGAACCCGGAGCCGCCCGCACCGACACCCAGCGTGAACCGGCCGCCGGAGATGTCATCAAGGGAGATGAGCTCCTTGGCGTACGGCACTGGATGCCGGAAATTAGGCGATGTGACGAGGGTCCCCATACGCATGCGCCGGGTGACGGCCGCTGCGGCAGTCAGGGTCGGGACGGCCCCGAACCAGGGCCCGTCACGGAAGCTCCGCCAGGACAGGTGGTCGTAGGTGTACGCGGTGTGGAAGCCGAGTTCCTCTGCGCGCTGCCAGGCCGCACGCCCCCCCTCGTGCCATCGGCGGTACGGAAGGATCACGGTACTCAGGCGCAGTTTCATGCCTCAGAGCCTACGGCGGTACTCGATGTCCGCTGGACGCCTGTCACTCTGTGTGGCTCCTGCATCCGGCCTGCCGGCTCTGCATCAGGGACGCCCAACCGGGAACCACGCAGCCCCGCAGCGGTCGTCATGCCGTCGATGGGGGCGATCACCGCCAGGTTCTCACGGCATGGTTTCCCCATCACGCCCGATCCGTCAGTTCCGCTGCGTACATGTGCGACAGCGGCTGCGGTCCCACGTACTGCTGACGACACGCTTCCCCGCTCAGATGCCGATGAGCCGGACGCGGTCGCCGCACAGCCGCGCCATATCGTCCACGTCGGACGTCAGGACGGCCACCGGTCCGGGCTGGCGCAGTGCCACCTCAGCAACAGTCGCGTCGATCGCGTACTTGTGGCCATGCAGTCCCGCGACCTTGAGCAGTTCCACGGCCGCCTTCGCCGCATTCTCTTGACGGTGACGGTAGTAGGCGTTGAGGAGGTCCTCGGCTGCGGTAGGCGGAAGGACCAGTTCGTCGCTGCCGCAGTAGTCGACGAACGCGGCCCGGTCCTCCCGCATCTGCTGCCAGCCCTGCTCGATCTTCACGGGGTTGCGGAAGACCAGTTCGGGCCGGCTGGTGGCCAGACGGAGAGCGGCCTGGGCGATGTCGGTGGCACTGGACTTGGGGTAGCTCGACATCGCCCCGGACACCAGCCACGCCCCGCCAGCCGAGTGGACGGGTACCAGGCAGGTGTGCAGGAAGCTCCCCTTGGACATTCCACGGAACGCCACCCGCCCCACATTGGAGTACGTGCGGTACTCCAGGTCGTCGACCAGGTTCAGCAGGACGACGGCATCCCCTTCCTTACGCTGGATCTCAAAGATGCCCTCCACCGCGTCCCGCCAGCCGAGCAGCATCTCCCGGTCGACCGCGGTCAAGTCCTTCCGCCTGGCGACGAATCGGTCCACCACGGTCGAACCGTCCAGCAGGCGGTACCGCAGCAGGAAGTGGTCGATGACCCGGATCGCCTCGCCCTCGTCCAGCTGCCGCTCAGGCCCAGCGGCCTCCAGCAGGAGGGGCGTCAACCACCGGTCGAAGCGGGCGCTCCGCCCGAAGGTCACCAACTGCCCCTTCAACTCGGCACTGCGCTCGATGAGATCCGTCAGCGACGGTTCGCCGCCGCCCTGATGCGTGCCCTGTACGGCGTCAGCCACGTTCAGCTCTCCCAGACCAGCCGGTTCCGCGTGGAGTGTGAAGTGCCCGACTTCAACCGGCCCAGTGACGGTACGCCTCGATCCACTCCGCGCCCTCGGGCGCCGGACCGGACAACGGCAGCTCCAGGATTCCGATCGACTGCCGCACGCCGCCGCGAGAGCACAGAGCGACGATCCGTCCGTCCGGCATGAGGTCAATGCCGTCCACGGTTACCTCGACGCCGAGAACCGCGGTGGTGAAGGGCAGGCCAAGGTGCTCCTCAAGCATGGTGAACAGACCCGTCAGCTGCTCATCCTCGTTGTAGGCGTCTACAGTCGCCTCTTCGATCATGGCCTCAAGCTCGACCGTGTCCAACCCGCCCATGGGGCAACACTAGCGACCCTCAGGGTGACACCGGGCGGCCATGACACTGCTGGTATCCCACCTCCGGGACGACGAGAACGGATCGGTGGCCCGCGACACCGGCCGACACCGCCCCTCTCGCGGCATCCATGACGGTCTGGGAGCAGCGCTCACCGACCTGACCGAGACATGACCGCGACCCTGAGCCTTCAGAGTGACCATCCAGAACAGGAAGCCGGAAAGGCACAAGTTCACGTCAGTCAAGGCTTTTTCACCTATCGCGACGTGACCTGCAGGTTCCCGCGCAGGGTGATCGTCATGGCGGCGAGAGGAACGCGTAGGCGGACTGGCCGTCAGCCATGGCGGTGTCCTCTCGCAGCGCGCGCCAGGCAGGGTGTTGTGGATCATGCAGTGCCTCGGCCAGAGCCAGCTTCTTTCTGTCCGACTTCTCCAGCTGGTCTCGCAACTCGAGTGGGTTCATCGGCAGGGACAGAAGGAAAGCCAGGTCCCGATAGTGCCGATCGGGTGGGGTGATCTTGATGCTCAGCGCAGCAGACTTGGCAACGATCGCTCCAAGCAGGCTCGGCCGGCGGATAGTCCCGATGCGCTCGCCGAGTCTCACCGGAATGGATTCGGTTCGCTGTGCGGCCTGCCGACCGCCGGGAACCTCCAGGGTCCGTCCTGGAGGGGTGGTCGTGAGGTCTGCACGCGGTCCCATATTGTCAGGGGCCAGCACATCCACCTTCAGTGTCCCCTCGGCGGTATCTCGCTGGTATCGGTGCAACAGGTTTCCCTGCGGTGACATGCCCGCAGGGACGAACCCCAACTCGCCCAGGGCGGCTACCAAACGGCGCAGGCTCTGCTGATCGGACAGCACATCCGCCAGAACATCCAGATCGACGCTGGCCGCAGGTGGGGTTCGACCGTGCTCCAGGCCATGCAGCAAGACCATCTGGCCGCCAATGAGGGACCACGCCGTCCCTACTCTTTCCGACAAGTCCAGCAGGACATTCCAAAGGTCCACCAGCGGCTTGGTCATGAGGTCGGACTCGATCACGACAGCCGCTCTTGAGCTGGTCATTCGGCCTCCCGCCGCTTGTGCAGGAGAGCGGCTCCGAGGTGCCGTAGCAGGTCGGCGGCGGCGGTGTCAGCACGATCTTCCTGAATATCCAACAGGTCGGCCGCCACCACAGAGACTGGCGCATCGCGGCCTTCGGCCGACGTGTCAGGGCCGGATCTAAGGAACGGCCAGACCTCACTCGGGGGGATGCGTACCAGCAGGTTGCCCCGCGTGCTGTCGCGCACCAGTCCGAACCCTGCCTCCAGCTTTCCGACTCGATCAGGATGGACATAGATCTCAGCCCTGCCTGGTGCTACGTAGTCGGCTCCTACGTGTGTGGCTGCGCTTGTCCCGCCACGGACCACGTCCGGATCAGCCAGCAGGGTAGGCAACAAGCCGCCGTGTACCCGGTACCGTCGGCACACGGCTCTGGCGCGCACCAATTCACCAAGGCGTACGACAGAAAGCGCGTCGTGCGCGGTCATGTTCCTCAGCCGCCTCGTGATTCTTGACCATTCGGCATCCGACAGCCCCGAGGTTCGCTGTCCGCTCAGTGCGGCCAGCAGACCCCACGCGTTGCGCGCAGAAAGCGAACGACCCCCTGCACTGCCGCGCTCATTCCGCTGCCGAGCACTGTGACCGTCGACCAGCCATCGCCCCCCGACCTGCTGACCCTCCAGAACCCCGGCTCGCAGGAGCTGACGAACACGGGAGTCGTCGATGCCGAGAATGGTTGCGGCCTGTTTCACCGAGAGCAGTTCCATCATTCCTCCTGCGCCTTCCCTCCCGAAATCAGGAGAGAAGACGCAACCAGAATCCATCAGAACACATCTTGCGTCAAGCCTCCCGGATACAGGATAGAAGTCGCAAGTTGACCCATTGCTCCGTGGGCACAAGATCCACTACCGCGGCCCGATCACCAGCCTCCTGCTGGATGACACCTGCCGCCGGGACAGCCAGGGTCTTGGGCCCACGCTCTCGTCCCTCGTGATCCTCAAGGCAACCGGCAAGCCCGCCGACCGGGTCTTCGGGCTGGCCAAAGGGGCACCGCTCCATCGAACGGGCGAACTGGTCCTGGGAGCGGGAGCGTGCTCGCGTCTTCGCACGCTGTAGCGAGCGCTGATCGTTGCCGATGCCACTGCCGGATCGTCGCTGACGCGGCCCCGGGGCAGCTGCGCAGTGTTGCGAGCAGTCGCTGCCGTGAATGGTGACTACCGACGGCCGGTGAGGAGCACCCTGAGGCGGTCGCCGATCACGGAGACACCAGGGCGGGGCTCGTTCGCGTAGTACCAGGACTTGCGTCGGCGCAGCAGCGCCTCGCCGTGCTCACTCCAGATGAATTCGGGCTTCCGCAGCAGCTTCCGGAAGACCACGTCGACTGTCTCCGGGTTCGCGGCGGCCAGTCGGCGGATCGGGAGTGGCGCGATCGACTCCTCGCGCAGGTACGTACGCAACAGGTCCTGATGCTGCCTGCGGCCAGCGAGCACCGGGTTCGCGAAGAGCTCCCGCAGCATTCCGTAGTCCGCGTAGAAGTTGAGCCCGTCGACCTCGTCGTAGATGACGCCGATGCTGTCAGAATCCGCCAATTCTTGCGGCAGCTCGAAGAGGGGCAGGTCCAAGCCGGGTAGCCGCCTGCCTCGGGCCCGGCCGGGCTGTCGGGCGGCGGCAGCCTCTTGACGGTGACGGTAGTAGGCGTTGAGGAGGTCCTCGGCTGCGGTAGGCGGAAGGACCAGTTCGTCGCTGCCGCAGTAGTCGACGAACGCGGCCCGGTCCTCCCGCATCTGCTGCCAGCCCTGCTCGATCTTCACGGGGTTGCGGAAGACCAGTTCGGGCCGGCTGGTGGCCAGACGGAGAGCGGCCTGGGCGATGTCGGTGGCACTGGACTTGGGGTAGCTCGACATCGCCCCGGACACCAGCCACGCCCCGCCAGCCGAGTGGACGGGTACCAGGCAGGTGTGCAGGAAGCTCCCCTTGGACATTCCACGGAACGCCACCCGCCCCACATTGGAGTACGTGCGGTACTCCAGGTCGTCGACCAGGTTCAGCAGGACGACGGCATCCCCTTCCTTACGCTGGATCTCAAAGATGCCCTCCACCGCGTCCCGCCAGCCGAGCAGCATCTCCCGGTCGACCGCGGTCAAGTCCTTCCGCCTGGCGACGAATCGGTCCACCACGGTCGAACCGTCCAGCAGGCGGTACCGCAGCAGGAAGTGGTCGATGACCCGGATCGCCTCGCCCTCGTCCAGCTGCCGCTCAGGCCCAGCGGCCTCCAGCAGGAGGGGCGTCAACCACCGGTCGAAGCGGGCGCTCCGCCCGAAGGTCACCAACTGCCCCTTCAACTCGGCACTGCGCTCGATGAGATCCGTCAGCGACGGTTCGCCGCCGCCCTGATGCGTGCCCTGTACGGCGTCAGCCACGTTCAGCTCTCCCAGACCAGCCGGTTCCGCGTGGAGTGTGAAGTGCCCGACTTCAACCGGCCCAGTGACGGTACGCCTCGATCCACTCCGCGCCCTCGGGCGCCGGACCGGACAACGGCAGCTCCAGGATTCCGATCGACTGCCGCACGCCGCCGCGAGAGCACAGAGCGACGATCCGTCCGTCCGGCATGAGGTCAATGCCGTCCACGGTTACCTCGACGCCGAGAACCGCGGTGGTGAAGGGCAGGCCAAGGTGCTCCTCAAGCATGGTGAACAGACCCGTCAGCTGCTCATCCTCGTTGTAGGCGTCTACAGTCGCCTCTTCGATCATGGCCTCAAGCTCGACCGTGTCCAACCCGCCCATGGGGCAACACTAGCGACCCTCAGGGTGACACCGGGCGGCCATGACACTGCTGGTATCCCACCTCCGGGACGACGAGAACGGATCGGTGGCCCGCGACACCGGCCGACACCGCCCCTCTCGCGGCATCCATGACGGTCTGGGCCCAACCCTTCAGCCACCGATTTGGAGGAGACAGGACCACCACCTCAAGTCCCAGGTGAACCACCCAGACCAGGAAGCCGGAAGGCACAAGTTCACGTCGCCGAACTTCCGGCACCCGGTCACCCTCGCCAAGGAACTCGTCTCCCTCGACGACCTCTCCGGCGGCCGGATCACCCTGGGCGTCGGCGCGGGCGGAACCGGCTTCGACGCCACCGCGCTCGGCCAGGAACCGTGGACGCCGCGAGAGCGCGCCGACCGCCTCGCCGAGTTCGTCCCCTGCTCGACCGCCTGCTCACCGAGGACTCGGTCTCGTACGAGGCCGACTACTACTCCGCGCACGAGGCCCGCAACATCCCCGGCTGCGTCCAGCGGCCCCGGCTGCCCTTCGCGGTGGCCGCCACCGGGCCGCGCGGAAATGCGACTGGCCGCCCGGTACGGGCAGGCCTGGGTGACCACCGGCGACCCGAAGCTGTTCGAGACGGGCACGCCCGGACAGTCGGTTCAGGCCATTCGCGGGCAGGTCGAGAAGCTGGCCGACACGGCCGCCGCGGTCGGCCGCACGCGTGACGCCTCGACAAGATCCTCCTCACCGGGTTCACCCCGGACCGAGGCCGCCCCCTGGAGTCGCTCGACGCCTTCGTGGACTTCGCGGGCCGCCACGCCGAGCTGGGCTTCACCGACCTCGTGCTCCACTGGCCGATCCCGGACTCGGACTTCGCCGCCGACGAGAAGGTCTTCGCGCGGATCGCCATGGAGGCCCCGGCCCAGCTGGCGTGACCGCTCTCCCGGAGCCGTCGCGTACGCGCCGCGTACCGCGGCTCGTACGCCCGCGAGAACGGCGTCGGTAACAGGTCGGGCAGCGGGACGGCCAGGGCCCTTGATCACTCACTTGTGCGGGTGCCCGCACGGCCGTGCGCGCATATGCGCGACAATGGGGTCCGTGACCTCAGCGACGAGACAGCCCGAGACCCCGGCCCCGACCGTCCCGCTCCGGCTGATAGCCACGGACCTCGACGGCACCCTGCTCCGCGACGACAAGTCGGTCTCCCCCCGCACCGTCGCCGCCCTTGCGGCCGCCGAGGAGGCGGGCGTCGAGGTCTTCTTCGTCACCGGACGCCCGGCCCGCTGGATGGACGTCGTCAGCGAGCACGTCCACGGCCACGGCCTGGCGATCTGCGGAAACGGCGCCGCCGTGGTCGACCTGCACGGCGGCCCCGGCACCCACAGCTTCGTCAAGGTCCGCGACCTGGCGCGCGAGAACGCGCTCGACGCCGTACGGCTGCTGCGCGAGGCCGCGCCGGGCACGGTGTACGCGGTCGAGCAGACGTACGGCTTCAACCAGGAGCCCGACTACCCGAAGCTCCACATGGAGATCCCCGACACCCTGGCGCCCGCCGAGAAACTGCTGGCCCCGGGTGGTGTGGCCGATCATGAGCCGGTGCTGAAGATCCTCGCCTACCACCCGTCGATCGACCCCGACCACTTCCTCGCCACCGCGCGCATCGCCGTCGGAGACCGCGCCACCATCACCCGCTCCAGCCCCAGTGCCCTGCTGGAGATCAGCGGTCCGGGCGTCTCCAAGGCCAGCACCCTCGCACTGTGCTGCGCCGAGCGCGGTATCTCCCACGAGGAGGTCGTCGCCTTCGGGGACATGCCGAACGACGTCGAGATGCTCACCTGGGCCGGCCAGTCGTACGCCATGGGCAACGCGCACCCGGACGTCCTCGCGGCGGCCTCCGGCCGGACCGTGGCCAACAACGAGGACGGGGTGGCCGTCGTGATCGAGCGACTGCTGGCGGAGCGTCTTTAGCCCGGACCCGGCGCAGCGCCCGCCTACAACGTCACCCCGCGCTTCCGCAGCCACGGCACGGGGTCCACCCCCGAGCCCAGCTCCGGGGTGACCCGTACCTCGAAGTGCAGGTGGGGTCCCGTGGAGTTGCCGGTGGTGCCCGACTGGCCGATCCACTGGCCCGGGCCCACACGGTCCCCCTGATCGACGGTGACGGCGGCGAGGTGTGCGTACTGCGTGAAGTAGCCGCCCGCGTGCTCGACGACGATCTCGATGCCGAAGGCACCCCCGCACGACACCTTCACCACGCGGCCCGCACCGACCGCCCGTACCGGCGTGCCGATCGGTACCGCGAAATCCTGCCCGGTGTGCCGACTGGCCCAGCGCTCACCACCGCTGCCGTAGCCCGCGGAGAGTTCGTACGTGGCCACCGGAGCCACCCACCTGCTCGACCGCTTGCCGTCCGGTTGCTCCAGGCGGACGGCTCCCCGGCAGGCACCGGCCGCGACCGCCTCGTCGGCCTGGCCCTGAAGCGTCCACTGCGCCTCTTCGAGCTTCTGCTCGATCGCCTTCTTGATCCCGGAGAGCCCGGTCCTCCACTCCTCCAGCGCTCGCCACGCATTGGTCGCCTCGGCCTCGTCCGCGGCCAGCCGCGTCTCCGCGCGACGGCTCCTGGCCACAGCGTTGTTGACGGCCAGATCGGCCTGCCAGACCGCCCGCTGACCTCGCATCAGCTCTTCGGTGTCCTTCGCGAACAACATCTGCGCGGTGTACGGCACCCCGCCGCCCTCGCGGTACTGGGCGCGCGCGATCCGGCCGAGATCGGCGTTGAGCACGGCGATCTGCTTCCGCTCCCGGGTGAGCAGCTTCTCCAGTCGCTCCGTCCGCGCCTTCTGTGCCTCCGCCGCCTGCCGACCCGCCTCGTACCGCTGGGTGGCCACCGCCGCTTCCTCGAACAGCCTCGCCACCCGGGCGCTGGTGCCCTCCTCCACGGACGCTCCCGAGGCCCCGCCGACCTCGCCGCGATCGCTGTCGGCCGCCGTCGGCCGTGCCGCGACGGTGGCCGAGGCGCACAGCACCACGGCGACGAACAGCGAGTGTCGGCGAGAGAAGCGCATAGCAGCGATCGTGGACCTGCCCCGCGCCGCAGTCCTGTTCGAGTCGTACGGCCGGGGGACACTCTGCCCCGTACGGGCCAAGCGAATGAGCCGAACAGGGGCCGGACAGCGGGGCGTTCGGCGCGGCCCCTTGCAACCGGGGCAGTCCCGTGCGGAACGCGGGCCTGATCAGCAGGTCATCAGGACCCGGCGGGGCGGCGGCACGACCGGCGACACCGGCCCTGTGGCCAAGGATCGGCCGGCAGGGACCGGCGGCCAGGGGCACCCGCGAGGCGCTCAGACCGCGGCCAGCAGCTCCCCCGCCGCCTCCCGTTCCACCATCTCCCGCAAGGGGCCTTCCGCCAGGGCCAGTTCCGCGTAGGTCCCGCGCTGCGCGACGCGCCCCTCCGTCAGTACGACGACTTCGTCCACCGCGTCGAGGCCGGCCAGCCGATGGGTGATCAGCAGGGTCGTACGGCCCTCGGTCGCGGCCAGCAGATCCGCGGTGAGCGCGTCGGCCGTCGGCAGGTCCAGGTGCTCCGCCGGCTCGTCGAGAACGAGGACCGGGAAATCGGCCAGCAGCGCGCGGGCGAGCGCGAGTCGCTGACGCTGGCCGCCCGACAGCCGCGCCCCGTGCTCGCCGATCAAGGTGTCGAGCCCGTCCGGCAGTTCGTCCGCCCAGTCGAGCAGCCGTGCCCGCGCGAGCGCGTCCCGCAACTCCGCCTCACCGGCGTCCTTCCGGGCGAGCAGCAGGTTCTCCCGCACCGAACTGTCGAAGAGGTGCGCGTCCTGGGCGCACAGCCCCACGAGCCGCCGCACGGCGTCCCCGTCGAGCGTGCTCGCGTCCACGCCGCCCAGCGTGTAGGCCCCCTCGCGCGCGTCCAGGAACCGCAACAGCACCTGCGCGAGCGTCGTCTTGCCCGCCCCCGAGACGCCGACCACGGCGATCCTGCGGCCCTCCTCGAGGGTGAGGTCCAGCGCGGTGAGCGCGTTCCGGTCCTGCCCGGCGTACCGCGCGCCGAGCCCTTCGAGCCGCAGCGGGAACGGCGACACCGGCGCCTCGGCCGACTCCTCCGGTTCGCGGACGGGTTCGGGGGTGTCCAGCACCTCGTACACGCGCTCCGCGCTCCTGCGCACCCGCTGGCGGAACTGGACGGCCAGCGGCATTCCCAGCACCGCCTCGAACGCGGCCAGCGGGGTGAGCACGACGACGGCCATGGCCACACCGCTCAGCCGTCCGTCGACGACCGCCTGGGCGCCGAAGAGCGCGGTGGCGGCGACGGTGAGTCCGGAGACGAGCGCGGTGAGCCCGTCGCCGAGCGCGGTGGCCGTGGCGGCCCGGGAGGCGATCCTGGTGAGCGCCCGGTCGGCCCGGCGTGCCTCCGCCGTACGCGCGGGCAGGGCGCCCGCGACCGCCAACTCGGCGGTGCCGGTGAGCAGATCGGCCACGCGCGTGGCCAGTACACCGCGGGCCGGCGCCAGCCGGTACTCCGCCCGCCGCGCCACAGCCCCGGTCACGAGGGGGACCCCGGCACCGGCCGCGAGCAGACCGACGGCCAGCGCGGCTCCCGCCTCGGGCAGCAGCCAGGCAGTGAACCCGACGGAGGCGGCGGAGACCGTGACCGCCGCCCCGGCGGGCAGCAGCCAGCGCACCCAGTAGTCCTGCAGCGCGTCGACGTCGGCGACCAGCCGTGAGAGCAGGTCGCCCCGGCGGATCGTGCGCAGTCCTGCGGGTGACAGTCGTTCGAGCCGCCGGTAGACGGCCACCCGTGTGTCAGCCAGCATCCGCAGCACGGCGTCATGCGACACCAGCCGCTCGGTGTACCGGAACACGGCTCGCCCGATCCCGAACGCCCTCGTCGCCGTCACCGCGACCATCAGATACAGCACCGGGGGTTGCTGCGAGGCCCGCGAGATCAGCCATCCGGAGGTCGCCATCAGCCCGACCGCGCTGCCCAGCGCGAGGCTGCCGAGCAGCAGCGCGAGGGTGAGCCGGCCCCGTCGCGGTCCGGCCATCCGACGGACCCGGCTCAGCACGCCTCCGCGCCACTCCAGCGGCAGGTCTTCCCCGGGCGTCGGCTCCGGTGCCTCCTGATGTTCCGACCGAGGGGAGGCGGCGAGCACCCGGTCCCGCTCGGCGGCCGGTGCCGCCCCGCGCCCGGTGGCTTCCTCCAGCCGCACCACCCGGTCCGCCACCCCCAGCAGGGCTGGACGGTGAACCACCAACAGCACGGTCCGGCCCACGGCCAGCCGCCGTACCGCCTCCACGATCTCCGCCTCGGTCTCCCCGTCCAACGAGGCCGTCGGCTCGTCGAGAAGCAGCACGGGGCGGTCGGCGAGGAACGCCCGGGCGAGAGCGAGGCGTTGTCGCTGTCCGGCGGAGAGTCCGACGCCGTCCTCACCGAGGACCGTGTCGGCCCCGGCGGGCAGGGCGTCCACGAAATCGAGCGCTCCCGCGTCGGCGAGCGCCCGCCTTATCGCCGCCTCGTCCGCGTCCGCACGGGCCAGCCGTACGTTCTCCGCGATCGACCCGGCGTACAGATGCGGCCGCTGCGGCACCCAGGCCACCTGCGATCTCCACGCGTCCAGGTCGAGCGAGGCGAGGTCGGCTCCCCCGACCCTCACCCCGCCGGAGGTGGCTGCCGTGAACCCCAACAGGACGCTCAGCAGGGTCGACTTGCCCACGCCACTCGGTCCGACGAGGGCCACCGTCTCACCGGGGGCCACGGTGAACGAGACGTCGGAGACGGCGTCGTACGACCGGCCGGGGTAGCGGACGGTCACTCCGTCGAAGCGGAGTTCACTCACGGGCGGCACTGTCCCGGTCCCGGACGCCGGCACCGGGGTCTCCAGGATCTCGAAGATCTCCTCGGCGGCCGCGAGCCCCTCGGAGGCCGCATGGAACTGGGCGCCCACCTGCCGGACGGGCAGATACGCCTCGGGAGCCAGGACGAGGATGACCAGACCGATGTACAGGTCCATCTCGCCGTGCACGAGCCGCATGCCGATGGTGACCGCGACCAGGGCCACCGAGATCGTCGCGAGCAGTTCCAGCGCGAAGGACGACAGGAAGGCGATCCGCAGCGTCCGCATGGTGGCCTGACGGTACTCACCGGTGATCCGCTTGATCGACTCGGCCTGGGCCTTGGCCCGGCCGAACACCTTCAGCGTCGGCAGCCCGGCCACGACATCCAGGAAGTGCCCTGACAGCTGTGACAGCAGCCGCCACTGACGGTCCATCTGCGAGCGGGTGGCCCAGCCGATGAGCACCATGAAGACGGGGATCAGCGGCAAGGTCCCGACGATGATCGCCGCCGACACCCAGTCCTCGGTGACGATCCGCGCGAGGACCGCGACGGGCACGACGACCGCGAGGCCCAACTGCGGCAGATAGCGCGAGAAGTAGTCGTCAAGCGCGTCGACCCCACGGGTGGCGAGGGCGACCAGCGAGCCGGTGCGCTGTCCGCTCAGCCAGCCGGGCCCCAGTGCGGTCGCCCGTTGCAGCAGCCGCCCCCGCAGCTCCGACTTCACCGCCGCACTCGCACGGTGAGCGGCCAGTTCGGTCAGCCAGGAGACCAGGGCCCGGCCGAGCGCGACCGCGACCAGGAGCAGCAGGGGAGTGCGGAGTGCGGAGACCGGCATCCCGTGCTGGAAGGCCCCGACCACCACCTCGGCGACGAGCATGGCCTGCGCGATGACGAGCGCGGCTCCCGCAACACCCAGTCCGACGACGACCACCAGGAAGAAGCGAGTGGCATGCGCGTACCGCAGCAGTCGTGGGTCGATCGGTTTCACGTGAAACACCCTCTTCTCAGCAGGCATGTTTCACGTGAAACATGCCTCTTCGGCCTGGAGGGGTGTGTTTCACGTGAAACATCGCCCAACACACCCCTCACCGAGACTCAGTGCACCGACTCGGCAATGTGCTGCGTACCGATCCGCTTGCGGAACACCCAGTAGGTCCACCCCTGATAGAGCATGACCACCGGTGTGGCGATGGCCGCGCACCAGGTCATGATCTTCAGGGTGTAAGGGCTGGACGAGGCGTTGGTGACGGTGAGGCTCCAGTCCTCGTTCAGCGAGGAGGGCATGACGTTCGGGAAGAGCGTCAGGAAGAGCATCGCGACGGCGGCCACGATGGTGACCCCCGACAGGGCGAACGCCCAGCCCTCGCGCCCCGCCCGAACCGCCGCCAGCGCCACCACCAGTGCGGTCACGGCCACGACCGCAGCGACCAGTGAAGCGCCGTCGCCCTTCTCGATCTGAGTCCAGAGCATGAAGAGCAGCGCCACTCCGGCCGTCACGGCACCCACCCGCAGTGCCAGCGTGCGCGCCCGCTCACGGATGTCCCCGACGGTCTTGAGGCCGACGAACACCGTTCCGTGGAAGGTGAACAGGGTCAGCGTGACCAGTCCGCCCAGCAGGGCGTACGGGTTGAGCAGATCGGTGAGGCCGCCCACGTACTCGAAGTCACGGTCGATCTTCACCCCGCGCACGATGTTGGCGAAGGCCACACCCCACAGGAAGGCGGGGAGCAGCGAGGTCCAGAAGATCGCTGTCTCCCAGTTGCGCTGCCACTTCTCCTCCGGCCGCTTCACCCGGTACTCGAACGCCACACCGCGGACGATCAGGCAGACCAGGATGAGCAGCAGCGGCAGATAGAAGCCGGAGAAGAGGGTGGCGTACCACTCGGGGAAGGCGGCGAAGGTAGCGCCGCCCGCCGAGAGCAGCCAGACCTCGTTGCCGTCCCAGACGGGCCCGATGGTGTTGATGAGGACCCGCTTCTCCGGACGGTTCCGGGCCAGCAGTTTGGTGAGGACACCGACCCCGAAGTCGAAGCCCTCGAGGAAGAAGTAGCCGATCCACAGGACGGCGATGAGGACGAACCAGACGTCGTGAAGTTCCATGACTGTGCTCCCTTGGCCCGGTGCGGCCTAGTACGAGAAGGCCATCGGCTTGTCGGCGTCACGGGAGTCGCCGCCGATCTTCGTGGGCGGGTTGAGGTCGGCCTCCGTCAGCTCGGGCGGTCCCGCCTTGACGTACTTGACGAGCAGCTTGACCTCGACCACGGCGAGGATCGCGTACAGCGCGGTGAAGACGATCATCGAGGTGATGACCTCACCCTGGGAGACACCGGGGGAGACCGCGTCCTCGGTGCGCAGCACGCCGTAGACGACCCAGGGCTGACGGCCCATCTCGGTGAAGATCCAGCCCCAGGAGCTGGCGATCAGCGGGAAGCCCAGGGTGAGGACCGCGATGCGCCAGTACCACTTGGTGAGCGTCGGACCGAGGGCCTTCTTCGGCAGCAGTACGAGATGCGGCACCTCGTCGTCGCCGACCCGCAGATGCTGCGGCAGCAGGAACTTGCGCCGGGTGAGCCAGAGGCCGACCGCGCCGATCGCGACGGACGCCATGCCGAAGCCGATCATCCAGCGGAAGCCCCAGTAGGCGACGGGGATGTTGGGCCGATAGTCACCGGGCCCGAACTTCTCCTGCTCGGACTTGTTGACGTCGTTGATGCCGGGGACGTACGAGTCGAAGTCGTCGTTGGCGAGGAAGGACAGCAGGCCGGGGATCTCGATGGCCACCTTGTTGTGGCCCTCGTCGACGTCTCCGTAGGCGAAGACGGAGAACGGCGCGGGCGCCTCGCCGTCCCACAGGGCCTCGGCGGCCGCCATCTTCATCGGCTGCTGCTTGAACATGACCTTGCCGAGGAGGTCGCCGCTGATCGCGGTGAGCATGCCGGCGATCACCACGGTGACCAGACCAAGGCGCAGCGAGGTCTTCATCATCGGGATGTGCTTCTTGCGGGCCAGATGGAAGGCGGCGATGCCGACCATGAAGGCTCCGCCGGCGAGGAAGGCCGCCGCGAGGGTGTGGAAGACCTGGGTCAGCGCGGTGTTCTGGGTCAG
Source organism: Streptomyces sp. MNU76 (assembly GCF_020982545.1). Taxonomy (GTDB): domain Bacteria; phylum Actinomycetota; class Actinomycetes; order Streptomycetales; family Streptomycetaceae; genus Streptomyces. The sequence goes on from NZ_JAJKLK010000009.1 coordinate 309,340, forward strand.
GACGAGCCAGAAGTCGGTGAGCTCGGCCCGGCCCTTCGCCTCGTTGATCCGATAGCCGACCGGGTGCTGCATCCAGGAGTTGGCCGCGAGGATGAAGTACGCCGACAGGATCGTGCCTATGGAGACCATCCAGATGCACGCCAGATGGATCTTCTGCGGGAGCTTGTCCCAGCCGAAGATCCACAGGCCGATGAAGGTGGACTCGAAGAAGAAGGCGATCAGCGCCTCGAAGGCGAGCGGAGCCCCGAAGACATCACCGACGAAGCGGGAGTAGTCGGACCAGTTCATGCCGAACTGGAACTCCTGGACGATGCCGGTGACGACACCCATCGCGATGTTGATCAGGAAGAGCTTGCCCCAGAACTTGGTGGCCTGGAGGTACTTCTCCTTCCCTGAGCGCACCCAGGCGGTCTGCAGGCCCGCGGTCAGCGCGGCGAGCGAGATCGTCAGGGGAACGAAGAGGAAGTGGTAGACGGTCGTGATGCCGAACTGCCATCGCGCCAGAGTCTCCGGCGCCAGAGCGAGGTCCACGTCTTCTCCTTACATGCCGTGGCACTGCGGCAGCCTGTCCCGATGACACGCGCATCTCAGGACAACCAGGACGCGCTTGTGAACGCGTTCACATTCACAAGCAATTATGACGCATACTCGTTCGGGCATCGACGGGCGGGGGGGTCCCTAAGCCTGGACCGACCGAGCTATGGCGCGATCAGGCACGTCAGCCCGTACAGAACGAGGGGCCGGGAAGACCCGGCCCCTCGCCACGGAAGAGCATCGAAGATGTCGAGCGGATCTAGAGCTCCTTGCGGAACTCTTCCGTCACCTTGAGAAAGATGTCGTTGGCCTCGGTCTCGCCGATCGTCACGCGCACGCCCTCGCCCGGGAACGGCCGCACGACGACGCCGGCCTGCTCGCACGCACCGGCGAACTCGACGGTGCGCTCCCCCAGCCGCAGCCACACGAAGTTCGCCTGTGTCTCCGGCACCGTCCACCCCTGGCCGCGCAGCGCCTCGACGACCCGGTTCCGCTCGCAGACCAGCGAACCGACGCGGCCGAGCAGCTCGTCCTCGGCGCGCAGTGAGGCGACCGCGGCGTCCTGTGCGAGTTGACTCACACCGAACGGCACGGCCGTCTTCCGCAGCGCGGCCGCCACCGGCTCGTGAGCGATCGCGAATCCCACCCGGAGCCCCGCGAGCCCGTACGCCTTCGAGAAGGTACGCAGCACACAGACGTTCGGCCGCTCACGGTAGAACTCGACGCCGTCCGGCACTTCGACATCCCGCACGAACTCGCGGTACGCCTCGTCCAGCACCACCAGCACATCACCGGGCACCCGGTCGAGGAACCGCTCCAGCTCGGCACGGCGGACCGCCGTGCCCGTCGGATTGTTCGGGTTGCAGACGAAAATCAGCCGGGTCCGGTCGGTGATCGCGTCCGCCATCGCGTCCAGGTCGTGCACATCGCCCGGCGTCAGGGGCACCTGCACGGACGTGGCCCCGCTGATCTGGGCGATGATCGGATACGCCTCGAACGACCGCCAGGCGTAGATCACCTCGTCACCCGGCCCCGAGGTCGCCTGCACCAGCTGCTGGGCCACACCGACCGAGCCGGTGCCCGTGGCGAGATCCGTGACCGGCACCCCGAAGCGGTTCGCGAGCTCACTCATGAGCCCTGTGCACGCCATGTCCGGGTACCGGTTGAAGGACGCGGCCGACCCCGTCACGCTCTCCAGCACGCCGGGCAGCGGTGGATACGGGTTCTCGTTGGAGGACAGCTTGTACGCCACCGGGCCGCCCGCCGCGGCCGGCTTGCCGGGCTTGTAGGTGGGAATCCCCTCCAGCTCGGCTCGCAGCTTGGGGCTTGTCTCGCTCACCGCAGTCCTCCTCGTCGACTCAATGCTTCTCACCTTATGAGGATTCGGCGCCCCTGCGAATGGCCTGTGGACAACCGCGTCCGTACCGGCATCCACACCGTGTCCACGCCTCCGCTGTCACACCGGCCCCAGGGGCATCAGCGCACGAAGGTGTACGAATCAGGGGGCGCGTCGCTCGTGGAAGCGCGCGCCGGTGGCTCACGCCGTAGCGCGCATCACCCGTCCAGGTGAGTTGAGACCTCTTCGAAACATCAGCTACTTGGCAGGCCCATGCGCGTCGACACGTCACGTCCTGACATATGAGCCCTCAACTCCCTTGCAATGCAAGGGAATTGCCCCTTTCTGACCTTGCAGAAACGTGCCTGTCAACGAGTGCATATGCGTCCGCACTACCCCACCGCATGAGCCCTACTATCGGCTCGCCATGACAGCAGCAGGGAAGCACCAGGTGAGCCGCGCGGAAACTCCCCGCCGAGGCAGCCGGTCTGGCCGGGCGGGCATCCGGGACGTGGCCGCCGCCGCCGGAGTCTCCATCACGACCGTTTCCGACGCCCTCAACGGCAAGGGCCGGCTCCCGGACGCCACCCGACGCCATGTACGCGAGGTCGCCGACCGACTTGGCTACCGCCCCTCGGCGGCCGCCCGAACTCTCAGAACCGGCAAGTCGGGCCTCATCGGCCTGACCGTGACCACATACGGGGATGAACCTTTCACCTTCACCGAGTTCGCGTACTTCGCGGAAATGGCACGGGCAGCCACCTCGGCCGCGCTGGCCCGGGGCTACGCCCTGGTGATCCTCCCCGCGACCTCGCGGCACGACGTGTGGTCGAATGTCGCCCTGGACGGCACCGTGGTCATCGACCCCTCCGACCACGACCCGGTCGTCAGCGAACTGGTCCGCCAGGGATTACCGGTGGTCTCCGACGGCCGGCCGGCCGGCTCGCTGCCGGTCACCGCTTGGGTCGACAACGACCACGAGGCCGCCGTCCTCGGCATCCTCGACCACTTGGCCGACGCGGGCGCCCGCCGGATCGGACTTCTCACCGGCACCTCGACGGACACGTACACCCATCTCTCCACCACCGCGTACCTGCGCTGGTGCGAGCGCGTGGGCCAGGATCCCGTCTACGAGTCCTATCCGGCGCACGATCCGTGCGCCGGGGCCGTCGCGGCCGACCGGCTGCTGGCCCGCCCGGACCGCCCGGACGCGGTCTACGGCCTCTTCGACCCGAACGGCACCGATCTGCTCGCCGCGGCCCGGCGTTACGGCCTGCGCGTCCCCGACGACCTGCTGCTCGTCTGCTGCAGCGAGTCCGCCGTGTACGCGTCCACCGAGCCTCCGATCACCACGCTCTCGCTGAAGCCGCGTCGGATCGGCACGGCCGTGGTCCAGCTCCTCATCGACGCGATCGAGGGAGTCGAATCGGACCAACCGGTCGAGCAGGTGATACCGACGGAACTGATCGTGCGGACCTCGTCCGAGCGGCGTCCACCGCGCACGACGGTCAGCCCGCCACGATCACCTGAAGCGGGTTGACGTCCCACTTGAGGATCCGGACGGGAATTGGGCGGGGAGAGCCCCGCCCAATTCGGGAGAAAACCGCGGTGAACTGTGGCCCTGCGCCATTTCACCACCCCTGGGTCATCACACGGCGCGATCCGCATTCCTATGATGGGCGCACACACCGCGGACCGTCGCGACCAGGCAGTCCGATGCGGTGCAGATGCGGGCGATGGTGGTGGAGGGGTCGATGACGCAGGGGGCCGGTCAGGGACCCGAGGTGCGGACGCCGACGGTGCGCGATTTCCGCGTGCCCGCGTACGTCCACGAGGCCGGTCCGTACGGACACTCCGCGGACCCCGGCGAAGCCACCGGGCCAGCCGAGGATCCCGAGGGTTACCCCGAGGGATACACCCCGACCCAGCGAGACCTTCCGGTGATCAACCGGGGCGACACCCTCCAGGTCGTGATCGACCCGGAGGCCGCGGCGGCCGAGCCGTCCTCCGCCCGGCCGAGCCCGCTCTTCGTCGTCGGGGACGTCCACGGCTACCTGGACGAGCTCCTCGCCGCGCTCCGCGAGAAGGGCCTCGTCGACGCCGCGGGCAACTGGTCGGCGGGCACCGCCCGCCTCTGGTTCCTGGGCGACTTCACCGATCGGGGCCCGGACGGCATCGGCGTCATCGACCTCGTGATGCGTCTGTCCGCCGAGGCCGCCGCGGCCGGCGGCTACTGCAAGGCACTCATGGGCAACCACGAGCTGCTGCTGCTGGGCGCCAAGCGGTTCGGCGACACCCCCGTCAACTCCGGCGCGGGCACGGCCACCTTCCAGGCCGCCTGGCTCCTCAACGGCGGCCAGAAGACCGACATGGACCGCCTGCAGGACCATCACCTCCAGTGGATGGCCCGTCTGGACGCCATGGAGGAGGTCGACGGCCACCTCCTGGTGCACTCCGACACCACCGCCTACCGCGACTACGGCGACTCCATCGAGGCGGTCAACGACACCATCCGCGAGACGATCACGCGCAACGACGCGGACGAGGTCTGGGACCTCTTCCGCAAGTTCACCCGGCGCTTCGCCTTCCGGGACGAGGGCGGCGCCGACGCCGTGCGCTCGCTGCTCGAAACGTATGGCGGCACCCGCATCGTCCATGGTCACAGCCCGATTCCCTACCTCCTGGGAGAGGTCGGCTCGGAGGACGGCGAGGACGGCACCGGCCCCTCGGTCGACGGACCGTACACCTATGCGGACGGTCTGGCCGTCGCCATGGACGGCGGGGTGACCATGGCCGGAAAGCTGCTGGTCCAGGAACTTCCCCTGCCTACCTGAGTCGTCAACGGGCAGGCGTTCACCGTCGGAAGACTTCGCTGGCCAGGGGCCAATTTCTTCAAACCCCCTGTCACCGCCTGCCGTCACCGCTCTACCATCGGCTTATCCGTAGCAGGCTCCCCTCCGTTTCTGCCCGACGGCTCGTCAGCATGCCGAGCCACAAGCCCTACGGAGCATCGGGGGATGCAGATGAACAGCGTTCCGCAGCACCTGCTCAGTGAGGACCGCCAGGAATACGAGCGGATCCTCGGCGAGGCGCTGCGCTCCGCACCACACCGCCCGGAATTCGCCGCCGGTCTCCAGCGGCTCAACACCGAACAGCTGCGCACGATGGCCCTCAACGCCTCGGCGATCATCACGGCCGCCGCGGCGACCGAATACCAGTACTACGTCAAGGTCCGCGACGAGTTCCGCAGCCCTCCGTCGGCCACCACGCCCGCCTCCGAGGGGACGGCGTCCGGCTCCAGCGAGCCGGACGGCTCCACGGTGAGCCTCGCCGCCACCGTGGGCGAGGTCACGGAGGCGGTGGGGGCGGGCGCCGGTGCCGTCGCCGCGGTACTCGCTCCGGTGCTCGCCGGAACCGCGGCGGTGCTCTTCCTGCTCGTGGGGTACGTCATGAAGGCGCTCGACCCCGAGCGGGCGATCGCCGACACCCTCCTCACCACGGGCTGGGTCTTCGGTGCGGTCACCGCGGCGGCGATCCTGGTGGCCGCGGTCGGCCTCCTGCTCACCGCCCTGCGCAACAACGCCACCGCGCTCCTCGACGACGGAGCGCGCAGCGAGCTGAACGAGGAGCTGACCCGGGCCAGGGAAGCCTGGCGCGAGGCCCTCCTGGAGCGCGGCATCCTGCCGTTCCTCCGCGACGCCCTCGCGAACCCGGGTCCAGCGCTGCTGCCGGAGCCGGACCGTCCGGCCCCACCCAGCCGTATGCCGCACCTCGGCTACAACCGTCCGAGCTTCAGCAGCCCGGACAGCGGCAGCTCCGGCTCCCGGCCCAGCTACAGCAGTCCGGACTTCTCCAGCCCGGACTTCGGCGGCCCGGAGCACCAGCCGGACTGACAACCGGCCCCCGTCCACCGCCCACCCCGCGGCAGCGGGCTCTCCCGGCAACGGCCGGAAGAGCACCGCTCGTCGCCCGGGGCACGCGGTCCACGCGAAGGCTCGTGGCTCCGCGCCCGGACAGCGGGAGCCACGAACGAACCCCCGCCCCTCGACCGGACGTGAACGCTCCCGCCACCGTGCCTCGATCCCCTCGTATCGCCCCTCAGTCCGCCATCGGCAGATAGACCCGGTTCCCCGCCTCGGCGAACTCCTTGGACTTCTGGGCCATACCCGCCTCGATCTCGGCCCGGGAACCACCGTGCTCACGACGGATGTCCTGGGAGATCTTCATCGAGCAGAACTTCGGACCGCACATGGAGCAGAAGTGCGCCGTCTTGGCCGGCTCCGCCGGGAGGGTCTCGTCGTGGAACTCGCGGGCCGTGTCGGGGTCGAGGGCCAGGTTGAACTGGTCCTCCCAGCGGAACTCGAAGCGGGCGTCCGACAACGCGTCGTCCCACTCCTGTGCGCCCGGGTGCCCCTTGGCGAGGTCCGCCGCGTGGGCCGCGATCTTGTAGGTGATGACGCCGGTCTTCACGTCGTCGCGATTGGGCAGTCCCAAGTGCTCCTTGGGCGTGACGTAGCAGAGCATCGCCGTGCCCCACCACGCGATCATCGCGGCACCTATGCCCGAGGTGATGTGGTCGTACGCCGGTGCGACGTCCGTCGTCAGCGGGCCGAGCGTATAGAACGGAGCCTCATCGCAGATCTCCTGCTGCAGGTCGATGTTCTCCTTGATCTTGTGCATCGGGACGTGTCCCGGGCCCTCGATCATGGTCTGTACGTGAAAACGCTTCGCGATCCGGTTGAGTTCCCCGAGCGTGCGCAACTCCGCGAACTGGGCCTCGTCGTTGGCGTCGGCGATGGAGCCGGGCCGCAGGCCGTCACCGAGGGAGTAGGTGACGTCATAGGCGGCGAGGATCTCGCACAGTTCCTCGAAGTTCTCGTAGAGGAACGACTCCTTGTGGTGGGCGAGGCACCAGGCCGCCATGATCGAGCCGCCGCGCGAGACGATGCCGGTCTTGCGGTTCGCGGTGAGCGGCACATACGCGAGGCGCACACCCGCGTGGACCGTCATGTAGTCCACGCCCTGTTCGGCCTGCTCGATGACGGTGTCCTTGTAGATCTCCCAGGTGAGCTCCTCGGCCTTGCCGTCGACCTTCTCCAGCGCCTGGTACAGCGGCACCGTGCCGATGGGGACGGGGGAGTTGCGCAGCACCCACTCGCGGGTGGTGTGGATGTTCCGGCCGGTGGACAGGTCCATGACCGTGTCGGCACCCCAGCGGGTCGCCCAGGTCATCTTCTCGACCTCCTCCTCGATGGAGGAGGTGACCGCGGAGTTGCCGATGTTGGCGTTGACCTTCACCAGGAACCGCTTCCCGATGATCATCGGCTCGATCTCGGGGTGATTGACGTTCGCGGGCAGTACGGCCCGGCCGGCGGCGATCTCCTCGCGGACGACCTCCGGCGAGACGTTCTCCCGAACGGCCACGTACTCCATCTCGGGTGTGATCTCCCCGCGTCGTGCGTACGCGAGTTGGGTCACGGCCTGGCCGTCGCGGCTCCGGCGTGGCTGGCGCGGCCGCCCCGGGAACACCGCGTCGAGGTTGCGCAGCCCGCCACGCGGCGAGGTGTGCTTGATCCCGTCGTCCTCGGGGCGGACGGGACGGCCCGCGTACTCCTCCGTGTCTCCCCTGGCGATGATCCAGTTCTCGCGCAGGGGGAGCAGCCCCCGCCTGACGTCGGTCTCCACGGTCGGATCGGTATACGGACCGGAGGTGTCGTACAGGGTGACGGACTGTCCGTTGGTGAGATGCACCTGGCGGACCGGCACGCGCAGATCGGGGCGTGAGCCCTCGATGTACGCCTTGTGCCAGCCGATGGACTTCCCGGCCTCCAGGGGCTGTTCACTCTGGCTGTTCTCGCCCTGGGGCGCGGCGGATGCCCCGTCCGTCTGGCTGGAGGCAGGCGTGCGTGTGTCCTCGATGGTCATGAGACCTACTCCCTACGCCGGCATTACCCGGTAACAGGTTCAGCGGTCGACGCAGCAATTTCCGCCCGACGATGTTCCACGTGAAACATCGCGTCTGCGGAGGTCAGCGCCCTCTCAGCCCGGTGCTCCGAGCTCCCGCGTGTGCAAAGGTGCCTCCACGCTAGCGGCAGATGTGGCGCGGTGAACAGTGGGCATCGCTCGTTCTTGCGATGATCGGTCGGTGACCACGACGCAGCAGCCCCCGCCTCCGCCCCCGAGCCGCCCCACGGCCATGGCCCTGGAAACGGCCATGGGCATGGCTCCGACGGTGGCCATGGATACGGCTCCGGAGGCGGCCACGGCTCCGGAGGCGGCCAGGGCTCCGGAGGCGGCCACGGCTCCGGTGGCGGGCACGGCCAAGGCCCGTCCTCCGGCGGCGGCCACGGCCATTCGCACAGCCATAGCCACGGCCCTGCCGCGCCCGTGTCGCAGCACCTGCGCAAGGTCATCGCGGCGGTGCTGATCCCCTTCGCGACCGCGGTCGTCGTGGGTCTCGTCGTGCTCTGGCCCGGCGGCGCCCCCGCGCACGAACGCACCGGGGTGGGCTTCGACCGACAGACACAGCAGGCCACCGTCACCAAGGTCGAAGAGGTCAGCTGTTCTTCGGTGAACGCCTCGGGCGGGACCCCGACCGGCGACACGTCCACCGCCGAGGGCTCGTCGGCCCAGCAGCAGGCGAACGGCACCTGCAAGAAGGCCACGGTCCGGGTCGACACCGGTGACGACAAGGGGCGTACCTTCACCGAGATCGTTCAGCCCGACCAGTCACGGCAGTTGGAGCAGGGCCAGGAGGTCGTGGTCGCCTACGAACCCGCCGCGCCCAAGGACCTGCAGTACTCGGTGACCGATGTGAACCGGAAGTTCCCGATGGTGCTGCTCGCCGGGATCTTCGCACTCGCCGTGGTGGTCGTGGGCCGGATGCGCGGCCTCATGGCCCTGGTGGCACTGGCCATCAGCTTCCTGGTGCTGACCCTCTTCATCCTGCCGGCCATCCTGCAGGGCTCGAACCCGCTGGTGGTGGCGGTGGTCGGGGCGAGCGCCATCATGCTCATCGCTCTCTACATGTGCCATGGGCTCTCGGCCCGGACCTCCGTGGCGGTGATCGGCACCCTGATCTCGCTGCTGCTGATCGGGCTGCTGGGTTCGGGTTTCATCGGCTCGGCCTACCTGACCGGCAACACGGACGACAACACCGGTCTGATCCATGGGCTGTATCCCACGATCGACATGAGTGGCCTGTTGCTCGCGGGCGTCATCATCGGCTCGCTCGGCGTGCTCGACGACGTGACGGTCACCCAGACGTCGGCGGTGTGGGAGCTGCACGAGGCCAATCCGACGATGGGCTGGCGGAACCTGTACCGCGCGGGCATCCGGATCGGCCGCGACCACATCGCGTCGGTGGTCAACACCCTCGTTCTCGCCTATGCCGGTGCCGCGCTGCCGCTCCTGCTGCTCTTCTCGATCGCGCAGAGCAGTGTCGGAACGGTCGCCAACAGTGAGCTCGTCGCGGAGGAGATCGTGCGCACGCTCGTCGGCTCGATCGGCCTGGTGGCATCGGTGCCGGTGACTACCGCGCTGGCCGCCCTGGTCGTCGCCGCCGACCGTCCGAACAGCGCCGAAGCGGCGTCCGTGCCCGCTCCGGCTCGTGGTGGAAGGGGGCGCCGACGCAAGCGCTGAAGCGTTACGGCACCCCGGCGCCGTAACGTTCAGCCCGCGCTCTGCTCCTCCGCCAGGATGCGGTCCAGAGCCTCGTCGAGCAGTGCGTCGAAGTCGGCGAGGGAACGCTCCTGCCCCAGCGGCACGAGCTTGTCCGTGCGGTCCAGGAAGGCCACCAGCGGCGCCGCGCCGACTCGGAACATCGCCTGGTCGCTCCCCACGTGCAAGCGGATCAGGACCTCGCCGAACGTCTCCGGATCGGCGGGCGCGATGTGGACGTCCCCGTCCCCGCACGGCCGCCCGACTCCGTCGATGAGCAGCTCCCGCCCGAACGCCCAGGTCACCGGGGCATCTCCGGGCAGGTGAAAGGTCAGCCGCACGGCGTAGGGATCACAGGTCTCGTAACGCAGCTCCACCGGAATGCGGAAGGAGAGTTCTTCCGAGACGAGGAAGCTCATCATGACCTCTGCCTGTACCGACTCGTGCATCGCCTACCCCGCCGTGTTCGTCGACTGGCCAGGAATCATCCGCCTGACACCCCTGGAAGTTTGCTGAAAGTACACGAGAGATCACAAGGAGTGATTTTTCAGATGCTGATAGAGATCGCGAGCGTCCCTAGCAGCTTCCCGATCTCCGTCTGCAACTGATGGGCCACCGGCATCAGCCGGGCCGCCTGGTGCGAGG